>NZ_BBJT01000032.1 GCF_000739915.1 Paenibacillus chitinolyticus NBRC 15660
TATTACGTATTTACCGTTTGGAGGAAGAATGTTGTATCTATCAAGTATCCTAGACTTGTTTAACGGAGAAGTTGTGGCATACAGTATAGCTGACAAGCAGGACACTGCGTTCGTACTGGACACACTCCGTCAGCTGCCCAATCTACCAGGTACGATACTTCACAGCGATCAGGGGAGTGTCTACACTTCCCAGGCGTATCAGGAAGCTGTAAAGGAAAAGGGCATTACCATGAGCATGTCCCGCAAGGGAACGCCCGCTGATAATGCCCCCATCGAATCGTTTCATTCCACGCTAAAGTCTGAAACGTTCTATCTCGAAGGTTTAACGAGTACAACGACAGCAATCGTTGAACAGGTCGTTCGAGACTACATTACTTACTATAACTCAATTCGCATTCAAACAAAACTAAACAACCAGTCACCGATTGATTATCGACAACTGGCTGCTTAACTTGCAAGGTGTTTTTGATCCCTGTCTCACAAACGGGGGTCAGTTCCGA
>NZ_BBJT01000031.1 GCF_000739915.1 Paenibacillus chitinolyticus NBRC 15660
GGAACGGAAGCGCCGCGCACGGTGATGGAGGCGAGACTGGCGGAACTGTGGCGGGAAGTGCTTGGCGCGGAAGCCGTCGGTATCCGCGATCATTTCTTCGAAATCGGCGGCCATTCGCTGCGGGCGGCGGCGCTGACGGCGCGTATTCACCAAGCGCTGCAGGTGGAAGTGCCGATGCGGATGGTGTTCGAGCATCCGACCGTCGAATCGCTGGCGCAGGCGATGGAAGAGCTGCAGCCCAATCCGTACGCCGGTATTCCGGCTGCCGGCGAGCAGGAAAGCTATCCCGTTTCGTCGGCGCAAAAACGGCTGTATGTGCTCAGCCAATTGGAGACGGACGGCTTCGGGTACAACATGCCGGGCGTCCTGCACCTGGAAGGCGAGCCGGATGCGGCGCGGCTGGAGCAGGCGTTCCGGGCGCTGATCCGGCGTCATGAAGCGCTGCGGACAGCTTTTACGCTGCATGACGGCGTGCCAATGCAGCGGATTGCCCCGAAGGAAGCGCCGCCGGAATTTACGCTGCCGCGTATCCGTGTCCAAGGCGAAGAGGAAGCGCTGCAGGCGGCCCGGGCGTTTATCCGCCCGTTTGATTTGGAGCAGGCGCCTCTGCTGCGCGCCGCACTGGTGGATGAGGGCGCGAATCGCCACCGATTGCTGGTCGACATGCATCACATCGTATCCGATGGGGTGTCGACGGCGATTTTGCTGGAAGAGCTGTCCCGGCTGTATAACGGCGAAGGCGAAGGCGAAGCGCTGCCGGAGCTGCGCATCCAGTACAAGGACTATGCGGTGTGGCAGCAGTCGGAGGCGGGAAGCGAGCGGGTCCGCGCGCAGGAAGCTTACTGGCTGGAGCGGTTGAAGGGCGAGCTGCCGATGCTGGATTTGCCGGCAGACCGGACCCGGCCGGCCGTGTTCCGCTACACGGGAGGCGTTGTCCGCTTCACCTTGGGAGCGGAACGGACAACCGGGCTGAAGCGGATGGCGCTGCGCACGGGAGCGACGCTGTACATGGTGCTGCTGGCGGCCTATTCCACGCTGCTGTCGAAGTACAGCGGACAAGAGGAAGTGATCGTGGGGACGCCGGTAGCGGGAAGGCCGCACGCGGAGCTGGAGCGGGTGATGGGCATGTTTGTGAACACGCTGGCGCTGCGCACGTATCCGTCGGCGGACAAGCCGTTTGAGGCGTACGTGAGGGAAGTGAAGGAGCTGGCGCTGGAAGCGTACGCGCATCAAGATTACCCGTTCGAAGAACTGGTGGAGAAGCTGAACGTGCGGCGGGATATGAGCCGCAATCCGCTGTTTGACACGATGTTCGCGTGGCAGGGCGAAGGCGGAGCCGTGCCGGAGCTGGCGGGGCTGAAGGCGAGCGCGGACGAAGCGGATTACCGCTCGGCGAAATTCGATCTGACGCTGGATGCGGAGGAGCAAGGGGGATGAGCTGCTATTCCGACTGGAATACTGCGACGTGCTGTACGAGCGGAAGACGGCCGAACGGATGGCCGGTCATTTCGTGCAACTGATCGATGCGGCGCTCGCTGATCCGCAGGCCAAGCTATCGGCG
>NZ_BBJT01000030.1 GCF_000739915.1 Paenibacillus chitinolyticus NBRC 15660
TCCGCCCGACCGCTCCGCGAGATCAACGTCCGGCGCGGGCAGCGCGCTCCGGTCGATTTTTCCGTTCGGCGTCAGCGGAAATGCGGCGAGCTGCACGGCATAAGTCGGCACCATATAGGCCGGCAGCTCTTGCAGCAGCGCTTGGCGCAGTTCACCGGTGCTCCATGTCTTTTCCGCGGTGAAATAGGCGCACAGTTCCACCGCGCCAGCCTTATCCGCATGAGCAACGATCAGCGCTTCCCGCACGGAAGGGAGCCGGTTCAACTGCGTCAAAACATCGCCAAGCTCGATGCGGTAGCCGCGGATTTTAACTTGGTCGTCGATGCGCCCCATATATTCCAAATTGCCGTCGGGCAGCCACCGGGCCAAGTCCCCGGTCCGGTACATCCGGCGTTCGGGCGCAAACGGAACGGGAACGAATTTTTCCGCAGTCAGCTCGGGACGGTTTAAATACCCCCGGGCCAGGCCGATTCCGCTGACACACAATTCGCCGGGTATGCCGACCGGCATAATGGATTGATCCGCGCCCAAAATATAGACTTGATGATTGGCGATGGGACGCCCGATCGGCACCGTTTTAGCTGTATCGTCCAAAGTCGAATACGGCCATGCCGTCGAGCAGATGGAATCCTCCGTCGGTCCGTAATTGTTAAAATAGCGGACAAACCCGCTCCAACGGCGCGCCAGCACGGGAGAAGACGCGGAGCCTGCGGTAATGAGCCGCGTCAGGCTCGGCATGTGCACCGGGTTCAAGTAAGCGGCATAAGTCGGCGGAAGTGTGGCGACCGTAATGCCGTTGTCCCGCACGTATTGTTCCAGCAGCCGGTAATCGGCGATCACCGAAGCGTCCGGCACATAAAGTGCCGCCCCGCCAAATAAACTCATTGTCATTTCCGAGCAGGCCGCATCGAATGAAAAACTGGCAAACAGAAGCACGCGGTCCTGTTCGCACACCTTAAGCGCTTCATCGTAAAACAGTTTGTAGTTGCATACCCCCGCATGTTCAACCAGCACCCCTTTGGGCTGTCCCGTCGTACCCGACGTATAAATGACGTAAGCCAAGTCGCCGGGTTCTACGGAGCCTTCGAGATTTGACCCGTCGCCGCTGAAGCTTTGCGGATCGTCCAGCAGCAGCCATTCGCCGCCAAACGCCACACGGTTCCGAAGGGGCGACTGCGCGAGCAGCAGCGAAACGCCGGCGTCCTCCAACATGTAGCGGATACGCGCTTCCGGGTAATCGGGATCAATCGGCACATATGCGCCCCCGGCCTTCATGACGGCCAGCGCCGCGGCAATCATCTCCGGTGAACGCTCGGCCAATATGCCGACTAGGGACTCCCGGCCCACACCTTTGGCCTGAAGCGTGCGCGCCAGCCGGTTCGCCCGTTCATTCAGTTCGCGGTAGCTCCACTGCCGCTTTCCTGACACCACGGCCGGGCGGTCCGGCGTGCGCGCCGCCTGACGTTCAAGGAGACCGTGAATTGTCATGCTATCATCCGGTGAATAGGCGCGGGTCGTGTCGTTAAACGATTCCAGCACCTGCGTCCGTTCCTCCGGCGTCAGCATACTTAA
>NZ_BBJT01000029.1:2500-5333 GCF_000739915.1 Paenibacillus chitinolyticus NBRC 15660
GGGATGTCCGAATGGGGGAACCCAGCTGTGGTAATGCGCAGTTACCATGCAGTGAATACATAGCTGCATTGGAGGCACACCCAGGGAACTGAAACATCTAAGTACCTGGAGGAAAAGAAAACAATAGTGATTCCGTCAGTAGCGGCGAGCGAACGCGGATTAGCCCAAACCAAGGAGCTTGCTCCTTGGGGTTGTAGGACGTCAACATGGCAAAAGTTCATTAGGTGAAGTGATCTGGAAAGGTCCGCTGCAAAAGGTAACAGCCCTGTAGCCGAAAGTGAACGTATGCCTAGACGGATCCTGAGTACGGCGGGACACGTGAAACCCCGTCGGAATCCGGCAGGACCATCTGCCAAGGCTAAATACTCCCTAGCGACCGATAGTGAAGCAGTACCGTGAGGGAAAGGTGAAAAGCACCCCGGGAGGGGAGTGAAAAAGAACCTGAAACCGTGTGCCTACAAGAAGTCAGAGCCCGTTAATGGGTGATGGCGTGCCTTTTGTAGAATGAACCGGCGAGTTACGTTTGCATGCGAGGTTAAGCTGAAAAGGCGGAGCCGCAGCGAAAGCGAGTCTGAATAGGGCGACTATAGTATGCAGGCGTAGACCCGAAACCGTGTGATCTACCCCTGTCCAGGGTGAAGGTGCGGTAACACGCACTGGAGGCCCGAACCCACGAATGTTGAAAAATTCGGGGATGAGGTGGGGGTAGCGGAGAAATTCCAATCGAACTCGGAGATAGCTGGTTCTCCCCGAAATAGCTTTAGGGCTAGCCTCGGGGGATGTGTCGTGGAGGTAAAGCACTGATTGGGTGCGGGGCCCGCCAAGGGTTACCAAGTCCAGTCAAACTCTGAATGCCACAGACATTACCCCGGGAGTCAGACAGTGAGTGCTAAGATCCATTGTCAAGAGGGAAACAGCCCAGATCATCAGCTAAGGTCCCCAAGTGTGTGTTAAGTGGGAAAGGATGTGGAGTTGCACAGACAACCAGGATGTTGGCTTAGAAGCAGCCACCATTTAAAGAGTGCGTAATAGCTCACTGGTCGAGTGACTCTGCGCCGAAAATGTAACGGGGCTAAACACACCACCGAAGCTATGACTTGCACCTTGTGTGCATGGGTAGGGGAGCGTTCTGTACGGAGTGAAGGTAGATCGTGAGGACTGCTGGACTGTACAGAAGTGAGAATGCCGGTATGAGTAACGAAAAGATCAGTGAGAATCTGATCCGCCGAAAGCCTAAGGGTTCCTGAGGAAGGTTCGTCCGCTCAGGGTAAGTCGGGACCTAAGGCGAGGCCGAAAGGCGTAGTCGAAGGACAACAGGTTGAAATTCCTGTACCACCGTAAGCCGTTATGAGCAATGGAGTGACGCAGCAGGGTAGGGACGCGGACTGATGGATGTCCGTCCAAGCAGTGAGGCTGATGTGTAGGCAAATCCGCACATCGTAAGGCTGGGCTGTGATGGGGAGCGAAAATTACAGTAGCGAAGGTCTTGATCTCACACTGCCGAGAAAAGCTTCTAGCCAGGCGAAGGTGCCCGTACCGCAAACCGACACAGGTGGGCGAGAAGAGAATTCTAAGGCGCGCGGAAGAACTCTCGTTAAGGAACTCGGCAAAATGACCCCGTAACTTCGGGAGAAGGGGTGCCCCGGTAGTGTGAATAGCACGAGGGGGCCGCAGTGAAAAGGCCCAAGCGACTGTTTAGCAAAAACACAGGTCTATGCGAAGCCGCAAGGCGAAGTATATGGGCTGACGCCTGCCCGGTGCTGGAAGGTTAAGGGGAGCGGTTAGGGGTAACCCGAAGCTGTGAACCGAAGCCCCAGTAAACGGCGGCCGTAACTATAACGGTCCTAAGGTAGCGAAATTCCTTGTCAGGTAAATTCTGACCCGCACGAATGGCGTAACGACTTGGGCGCTGTCTCAACGAGAGATCCGGTGAAATTTTAATACCTGTGAAGATGCAGGTTACCCGCGACAAGACGGAAAGACCCCATGGAGCTTTACTGCAGCTTGATATTGGACTTTGGTACGATCTGTACAGGATAGGTGGGAGCCTTTGAAGCCTGAGCGCCAGCTTGGGTGGAGGCGCCGTTGGGATACCACCCTGATCGTATCGGAGTTCTAACCTACTACCGTGATCCGGTAGAGGGACCGTGTCAGGTGGGCAGTTTGACTGGGGCGGTCGCCTCCTAAAGAGTAACGGAGGCGCCCCAAGGTTCCCTCAGAATGGTTGGAAATCATTCGAAGAGTGCAAAGGCATAAGGGAGCTTGACTGCGAGACATACAGGTCGAGCAGGGACGAAAGTCGGGCTTAGTGATCCGGTGGTACCGCATGGAAGGGCCATCGCTCAACGGATAAAAGCTACCCTGGGGATAACAGGCTTATCTCCCCCAAGAGTCCACATCGACGGGGAGGTTTGGCACCTCGATGTCGGCTCATCGCATCCTGGGGCTGAAGTAGGTCCCAAGGGTTGGGCTGTTCGCCCATTAAAGCGGTACGCGAGCTGGGTTCAGAACGTCGTGAGACAGTTCGGTCCCTATCTGTCGCGGGCGCAGGAAATTTGAGAGGAGCTGTCCTTAGTACGAGAGGACCGGGATGGACGTACCGCTGGTGTACCAGTTGTCTCGCCAGAGGCATCGCTGGGTAGCTATGTACGGAAGGGATAAGCGCTGAAAGCATCTAAGCGTGAAGCCCCCCTCAAGATGAGATTTCCCAGTATGTAAGACCCCTTGAAGACGACGAGGTAGATAGGTTGGAGGTGGAAGCACAGCAATGTGTGGAGCTGACCAATACTAATCGGTCGAGGGCTTGACCACACGTGTTCATGACAATGAACGC
>NZ_BBJT01000028.1 GCF_000739915.1 Paenibacillus chitinolyticus NBRC 15660
GCAGCCAGCAGCGCGGCGAGGTCGGAGCGGCCCGCATCCGCGGCCGTAGGCTTCGCGGCGGCGGACCAGCCGGCCAGCAGCAGCGCGGCCAGCAGTGCGATGCCCCAGAGCAGCCCGCGAGCCGGGACGCCGCGCCGTTGCTGCGTTGCAGCGGGATGTCCCGCTGCGGCGCTGTCCGGCGTCCGGCCTCTATGTACCTGCGTCAGCGGGCTCTGCTGCCGGGTGCTCTTCATCATCGCGTGTCTCATCATTTTTATCGCTCCGTTTCCCGTTCGAATCTAGCAATCTAGTAACAGCCTTGCCGGAGCGGATCGCTTTTATACGTCCTCCCATGTAAATGCTATAAATCCCCTTATTGCCTCGGTCAGCTCCTTTTCTTACGCAAAAAAGCAGGGCAGGCCCCCAAGCGGCAAAACACGCTTGAGAACCAGCCCTGCTGCGCCCGCGGAATTACCGCCGCAGGCTGCCGGTATATATCCGGTGAAGACCCACGGGTCTTTGTTACCGGCGGAAATTGACATCTTCTTGATTGCTTAGAAGATCCGGATCGTCGTGGACGGCATGAGGGGTCGCCTCATACACGTCACTCTTCGAACGCTCATCGGCGGTGAAATTGTCGTCGCGGTTTTCCCGGAGAATCTCGTTGACCAGCTCCCACTTGTTTTCCGGCGTATCGACGACGATGAGAATATCTCCGCGATCTACGCGACTGTGATAATTCTCGATTTCTTCCTCCGGTATGCCCGCACCGACAAGCGCGCCCGTTACACCGCCCGCTCCGGCTCCGATCGCCGCACCGGATAAAGCGGCCGCCAGCGGTCCTGCGGCAAGAATAGGGCCGATGCCGGGTACGGCCATCAGGCCGATCCCCGCGATCAACCCGGCCGCACTCCCGATGGCAGCTCCGCCGATGGCGCCTTTTTCCGCCTTCGTATCCTCTTTACCCGCAATTTCCTGTCTTTCCGTGTAAGGTCCGAATTCTTCTCTATGTTTGGCGAGAACGGATATATCCTCGTCCCTGTAGCCATGTTCTTTTAACGCTTCGATAGCGCGATGGGCTTCCCGGCTCGATTGAAAAACACCTCTTGCTTTTCGTGTCATTACAGGCAACCTCCCTTAAAAAGTGGATTACCCATCGTTACCCGGCAGAGTCTGGAATGAATCGGAACCGCACTGCCCGGGCGGGATTATCCATCGGGGCTTTGCCCATCGGTCTTCCGCCCCCAAAGGCTGAATACCCGGTTCACTTCATCGAAGAGAATCGGCTTGGAGGTAAAATCCTGCATGCCGCTCTCCAGGCATTTTTCTTTATCGGCCGGCCGCACGGAGGCGGTAACGGCGATAATGACGGCAAATTGAATCTATTTCGGGGTTGATTTTTATTGGCGGCATTTGGTAATATGGAATCCCTCTACACGCATTTCACGCTGAAACGATCGTCTACTGATGAACCGGAGGTGTTGGATGCTTTTTTCTGTCTTGGCGCGTAAAGCTTACGCGCGGAATTTGCAGTACCGGGGCGCGCATATGATTCATAACGTGTCCAGTTTTATGTTCGGATTTGTGTACGTGTCCTTGTGGGCGGGCATAGGCGAGAGTCATTCGCTCGGAGAATACGGGGTCCAAGGAATGACCGCGTATATCGCCTTCAACCAGGCCTCTTTATGGCTGGTGCTTTTTATCACGAACGGTCTCGGCATGGAGGAGTCCGTACGCACCGGGCAAATTGCCCTGGATCTGATGCGTCCCGTCCCTCTGTTTTTGCATAAGATGTACCGGGAATGGGGCCAGATCGCCTATCAGTTCGTGTACAAATTTCTTCCGATCTACATCCTCTATTTTTTTCTGTTTTCGATCCCGGTTCCCGGGAAGCTCTCCGTTTACGGCTGGACCGCTCTGTCGCTTCTGCTCGCCGCTTATATTTCCATCTGCATGAATTACCTGATCGGCGCCGCTGCCATGTGGACGACCGAATCCCGCTGGCTTTACTGGGTGAACTATGCGTTCTCTATGCTGCTTTCCGGCTTCTTCATCCCGCTGGAATGGCTTCCCGCCTGGCTTCGCCAGCTTAGCTGGCTGACTCCGTATCCCTATTTGCTGTACGTTCCGGTGTCGCTGTTCACGGAAAGAACGACGCCTGCCGCACTGCCGGCAGCGCTGTTTTGGTGCGTTCTTTTTACGGGATTATGCATGCTGGCGACGGGCGCGATGCGCAAGAAGCTGGAGGTGCAGGGAGGATGAGAAACGGACTGCGGATGTATGTGCTGCTGATCCGGGCATCTTTGCGAAGCCGGATGCAGTACAAGTTTAATTTTATTTTCTCTTCTTTGATGGCGGCTCTCGTGAATGTGGCGGAGTTTCTGATGGTGGCTTTGGTGCTGGACCGCTTCGGAAGCGTAAAAGGCTGGTCGCTGTATGAGGTTGCTTATTTGTACGCGGTGATCTTGCTGTCCAAAACGATCTACCGGTCTCTGGCCTCCGATGTGCATCATCTGGAAAAATATCTGGTGAGCGGGGATATGGACGCTCTCCTGATCCGGCCCCTGCCGGTGCTTTTCGTCCTGATGACTCAAAATTTCCGCCTGCTCGTCGGAGAATTCGGACAGGGCCTGCTCGTTCTCGTGTATGCGATGACTCACATGCTGCGCGCCGGGCAGATCGGCTGGGAAGCTATCCCGCTGACGGCTGTCGCCATCTACTCGGGAGCCCTTATCTTGTTCGCGATCGGACTGGCTACGGCTTCAGCCGGTTTTTGGCTGACGCGGATCGAGGAACTTCAGAACGTGACGGAGGACGCGGCAAGATCCGCCGCCCAGTATCCGCTGGACGTTTACCCCAGCTGGCTCCGTTACATTCTGCTGACGTTCCTTCCGGTCGGGCTGGCCAACTATGTTCCGGCTTCCGTCATCATCCGGCATGAGTACGGCGGATGGGCCTTGGCCGCGGTAACGGTCATGGCCTTCGTCTTCGTCCTGCTGGCCGGGAGGCTGTGGAAGCTGGGCATTTCACGTTACCAGAGTACGGGAACGTAGGGGGAATCCGCCTTACGGGGCGCCTTGGTTCGTTCGTTCCCGGCGGACTCGTACAGATCCGGCAACGCGGCTGATGCCGGGTGCCTGCATGAGATTCGCCCTTCCGCCTAAAGATATCGAGGGGCCGGCTTAACGAAAGAGACGAGTCTTTTGACGGCCTTGGTTCGTCTTTCTATATAGAGAGATACAGACAAGAACCGAAGGAGCGGAGCGAACGACGTGAAAAGGATCAAACGGAAAGTCCTGCTGTTGGCCGTCCTTGCGGCCGCCGGTGTCTGGTTATGGACTGAAAGTAAGCATACGGAGCCGGATATCAAAGCCACGTCCGCCTTGCTGATGGAAGCGGGGAGCGGCCGTGTGATTTACGAGCGGAACGCGGAGGAAAGCCTTCCTCCGGCTTCCATGTCCAAGATGATGACGGAACTGATCGTTTACGAGGAAGTGAAGGCGGGCCGCGCTTCCTGGGAGGACCAGGTGACGACGAGTCCGTATGCCAGCGAGGTGACCGGTGCCCAGATCGGGCTCGAGACCGGAGAGAAGCTTGCCCTTAAAGATATGCTGGCCGCGATGGCCATTGTGTCCGCCAACGATGCCGCCGTAGCGGTAGCGGAACACCTCGGCGGTACCGAGGATGAATTCGTGGTGAAAATGAACGCGAAAGCGAAAGAGATCGGCCTTTCGGGTAAAACGGTATTCGCCAACGCAAGCGGGCTGACGCGCGCCGATCTGGGGCCTTTCGCTCCCAAGAAAAACACGGGAGAAACGCTCATGACGGCTAAAGACGCGGCCAAGCTGGCGGCCTATCTCATCCGGGAGCATCCCGGCATTCTGGAGCTGACCGCCAAGGCGGACTATACCCTGCCGGGCAGGTTCGGGACGCTGAAAACGACCAACCGCATGCTGCCGTATACGAAAGACTCCTTTTCCTATGAGGGTGCCGACGGGCTGAAGACCGGGTTTACGGATCAGGCCGGGTACTGCTTTACGGGAACGGCGGTCCGGGATGGCAAAAGGCTGGTCTCTGTCGTGATGGGAACGGAAACGGCGGAGAAACGGTTCGAAGAAACGCGCAAGCTTTTTAATTACGGCTACGGCACACGCCGGAGTCTGACGGAATGGATCAAAGACATGACGCGCTGAGTGAGAGCGTGAACAGAAGGAGGGGAAAATCTTTGATTACCGCGACGAATTTAAACAAAACGTTCCGTACGCCGGTGGTCCGTCAAGGGCGGATGGCCGGTCTGCGGAGCCTGCTGTCCAGAGAATACAGGTCCAAAACGGCGGTGAATGACGTTAATTTCACAATCGGCCGGGGAGACTTCGTAGGATTTATCGGTCCTAACGGGGCCGGGAAATCCACGACGATCAAAATGCTCACGGGCATTCTGCATCCGACTTCGGGCGAAGTGCGGATCTCCGGCCTGAGCCCGCAGCGCGACCGCAGACGGGTGGTCGCCAAGCTGGGCGTCGTGTTCGGCCAGCGAAGCCAGCTCTGGTGGGACCTGCCGGTCCGGGATTCCTACGAGATCCTGGCGGCTATGTACCGGGTCCGTGAGGAGGACCTGAAGCGCAAGCTCGCGGAGCTCGGAGAACTTCTCGGCCTCGGCGAATTTATGGATACGCCGGTCCGCAAGCTCTCGCTCGGTCAGAGGATGAGAGCGGATCTGGCGGCAGCCATGCTGCACGATCCGGATATCCTTTTCCTCGACGAGCCCACGATCGGCCTGGATGTGGCGGCCAAGCAGAGCATCCGCGGCTTTCTACATAAGCTGAACAAGGAAGCGGACAAAACGATCCTGCTCACCACGCACGATATGGACGATATCGAGCAGCTTTGCGAGCGTGTGATCGTCATCAACGGCGGGACGATCGGCTACGACGGCACCGTGGAAGGCATGCGGCAGCGGATCGGGCTGCCGACGATTATGACGATCCGGTACCGGGGAGCGTGCGGGTTTGCGGGCGGGGAGGCGGACAAGGAGTATCCGTTCCGCGTCACTGCCGCGGAGAAAGAAAAGCTTGTGCTGGAATTCAACCGCACGGACATCGGCCCGATGGAGGTCCTGCAGCTTGCCGGCGGATGGGGCGAAATTGCCGACGTACATATGCAGGAGCCGGATTTCGAAGATATTGTACATCGTGTGTATTGATACAAAACAAGGTACAATAGATGAAGGAATCTAGAGAAATTCCGGGCGTTCGGGACAGGTTGGAGGGCGCAGCGAGACAAGGGCGCCCGGAGTTCCATCAACGCTCAGGAGGAATTACAATGACTTTTACCAAACTGGTGGATGTATTCGTGCCCGTCACCGATTTGAAGCGGTCGGCGCCCTGGTACGAGCAGGTGCTGGGCCTTCGTTTACTGGGCCGGGATGACCGGCATGCCAGGCTCTCCTTCCTTGAAGGAACCTGTCTCACCTTAGTTCAGCAGACAGAGCTTAACCGGTACGACGAGGCTCCCTTCAACGTGAACGTTTACGATGCGGAGAAGGCCTACCGGAGCATGATCGGAAGCGGAGTGGAGATCGCGGAAGAGCTCGCTCCTTTTCATCATATGCAGTGCTTCAAAATCAGCGATCCGGACGGCAATCCCATCGGCATCGTAGGCTGGAGAGAAGAAGCTTATGCCGGGACCGAAGAAGCTATCCGGCTTGGCGGGGCGTTCCTGCCCGTCCGTGATCTGCAGCGCTCCGTCGAGTGGTACGAAAGCAAGCTGGGCGCCCTTGTTCTTCATCGGTTCGCTTACAAGCTGCCTGCCCTGGATAAGGAAGTGGAAGCGGTTTCCTTTGCTAATATAAACGTATGCCTGTTTGAGACCCCGCGCTTCTCCGCTTTGGCTCATATGGCGTTTACGATCGGGTCGACGGACCCCCGGAACGACTTCGAGACGCTGCGGTCCGGCGGGATCAAGCTGTCCGCGCTTACCAGAGAATTCAACCGGGACCGGTTCGGTCTGCTGGATCCGGATGAGAACGAAATCGGCGTCATCGGCATTTTACAGGTAAACTGAACTAATCGTGTATGTATTACAAAAGGCCGGCTGTTCGGTGTAAGGGTCTGTTCCGGGTGAGCCCGGCGGACCCTTTTTTATTTGCCGAGTGTGTTACCGAGCTTCCCGAGCGGCCTGCGGCGTAGTATATTGAGGACATACGCTTTTACGGCGGCGTCCCGGGTCATGCGTTTAAACGGGCGGCCGGTTCTCGATTGAAATTCAAAGCAAGGGAGATACGTTCATGTCCATCCGTACCCGGCTGCTGCTTTCCTACATAGCCATGCTGGTCATCCCGCTTATTCTGGTCGGACTGACTGTAACCGGGCTGTATTTTATGCTCATCCAGGATCTCAAAAGGGAATACCACATCGACCTTACCCACGGCAACCCGCTCAAGGAAGTCGCCCAGATGGAAGATGACAATTACAACAAAATCCGCAGCTCCATCGCGATGGAACCCGGAAACGCCGGCGATCCGGGACAGTGGAAGCAGTGGGAAGCTCTTGTGGAACGTGTGAATATGGGCCTTATTATCCGCAAGGACGAGCAGATCCTGTATATTTCGCCCACCATGAACCACCCGGATGTCCTGAATTCGCTGCCGGCTTTCAGTTACTATTCGGGCATTACGGATTCCCAACTGGAAAACAATTATTACCTGCTAAGGCATCATGACTTTACATTTCCCGATGGGGGAAAAGGCAGTATTTTTATCGGGACGCACGATACGATCGGCAAAAAATATTTTCTTAAATACGGACTGATCTTCCTCGCTGTCCTGATCGCCGTGCTCGTGCTGACGAACGGAATGATGACGTACCTGATGTCGAGAAGTCTGATTACGCCGATCCGCGCCCTGCAGCGTTCCGCGGAGCACATCAAGGAAGGGCGGCTGGATATTGAAGTGCGTCCGGCTTCCAGCGACGAGATCGGGGAGCTTGCCGTTTCTTTCGAAGAGATGCGCCGCAGGCTCAAACAGTCCATCGAGCTTCAGATGCAGTACGAGGAAAACCGGAAGCAGCTGATCTCGAACATCTCCCATGATCTGAAAACGCCGGTGACGGCCATTAAGGGATACGTCGAAGGAATTATGGACGGCGTTACGAACTCCCAGGCCAAATTTGACCGCTATCTCCAGACGGTCTATTCCAAAACGGTCGACATCGACCGGATGATCGACGAGCTTTTTCTGTACTCCAAGCTGGATTTGCGGAAGCTGCCTTTTCAGTTCGAGGAGGCGGATTTAACGGCCTATCTGAAGGATTGCGTCGAAGACATGCAGTTCGATATGGAGAAAAAGGGAATCCGGCTTACGCTTGAGCTTTCCTCGGAGGAGCCCCTTCGGGTCGTAATCGACCGGGACAAGCTGAGGAGGGTACTCACGAATATTACGGAAAATGCGCAGAAGTACCGGGATAAGCCGGAGGGGCATATCCGTATCTTCGTTCTGGAGCGGCCGGAATTCGTGGTGATCGGCGTTCACGACAACGGGCAGGGCATCCCGTCCGATGTGCTGCCGCATATTTTCGACCGGTTTTACCGGGGAGACCCGTCCCGTAGCTCGCGAACCGGGGGGAGCGGGCTGGGGCTCGCCATCGCGAAACAGATCGTCGAAGAGCACGGAGGCACAATCTGGGCGAACAGCCGGTTCGGGGAAGGGACGACGATTCAATTTACCGTGTGCAAAAACCGGAACGAGAAAGGAAGGATGGCAACATGAAAGAAGGCGGACGCATTCTGATCGTCGAGGACGATGTAAGCATTGCCGAGCTGGAGCGCGATTATCTGGAACTGGACGGATTTACGGTCGATATGGAGCATCACGGCGAAACGGGCCTTCAGCGTGCACTTGTAGAGCGCTACGACCTGATTTTGCTGGATGTGATGCTGCCGGGTACCGACGGCTTTGCCATCTGCGAGCGGATTCGCGTGGAGCGGGATATTCCCATTCTGATGGTTTCCGCCAAAAAGGAGGACCTGGATAAAATCCGCGGCTTCAGCCTGGGAGCCGACGATTATATCATCAAGCCGTTCAGCCCGGGAGAACTCGTGGCGCGCGTCAAGGCGCATCTGTCCCGGTACGAGAGACTGAAAGGGCAGCAGGACCAGGACAAGGACGAAATCCGTATCCGCGGACTCGTCATTAACCGTGCTTCCAGAAGGGTATACGTCAACGGCAAAGAAATTCCTTTCACCACCAAGGAATTCGATCTGCTGACTCATCTTGCCATGAACCCCAACCGTGTGTTCAGCAAAGATCAGCTGTTCGACCATCTGTGGGGCATGGACGCGATCGGCGATATTTCGACCGTGACGGTTCATATCCGCAAACTCCGGGAGAAAATCGAGCCGAACCCGTCGGATCCCGCTTATATCGAGACGATCTGGGGAGCGGGCTACCGGTTCAAGCCGTAAGGGTTCGAAGGGGAAGACCCGGGTTCCGGAGGCCCGCTTTCGGCCTCAAGGTTTTCGCCGGAACCGGTGTAGGCGATCGTGCCCGTCGGGTTGGTGTAGGGACCGATCGGACGGAACTGGCGGATATGTTTGATCCGCGACTGCAGGCTGACCGGACCGCTGCCGCCCACCTGCATCACCGACGAGGCGGACACACCGAGCACCTTAACCGGGCCTACCTGGATGGTGCCGAGGTTGCGGGTCGTTTTTGCCGCTTCCGGCGGGAACTGTATTTCCGGATGAGGACGGGCGAAAATGGAATACGCTTCGAACGAGCCTTCGTCACCCAGAAAGACGGGAATTTCCCGCTGCAGGGCGAGAGCTCTGAACCGGGTGTGAATCCCGCCGTTGTCGCCGATCTGGAAAACGGCGGCGCTGGAGACCGAAAGCACTTTCGCCTGAGTGAGCCAAACCAGCCGTCTGGACATGGCTCAAGTATGGGGCAGCGGAACGAGCGGTCCCACTATGACGGATTCCGGCGGGGTGTCGAACATGGACGATGCGGTGATGGAATCGGTGTCCCCGATAAGGAAGGTCGAAGAACTGGATACCCCGATGATATAGACGGAGCCTACCTGCAGACATTTATTTTCCACATAAAAATCTACCTTCACGGATGTCCATCTCCTTTTCCTTCCTGATATTGAGCCAAATAATTACGGATGCCGGCGCGTATGTCGGCTTTTGTTTTTTCGATAAGTTTCCACGTTGCGTTCCCCGGCGGCTCTTGTCCGCCCGTATGCAGGAGATCGGGGGAGGAAGCATACTGCCGGACTCTGGATTCGATCTGCTGCCGCAAATCGTCCATAACCCGTCTGCTTTCGTCCGGTCCGATGTCCAAGTGCCGCTTGGCCGCAAGCTCTATCAGCTCTTCCATGGCTTCGCGGTCGAGAAAGTCGTGAAGGTGCCGGTTGGCGGCTCCTTCATCTGCGCCCGGGCGGCCTTCGCCGGCTTGTTCGGGCTCCCTGTTTTCATTCGGGGAGAAGCCGCCGGAAGGCGGAGTCCCGCTATCCGGGAAGGAAGCGTCCATTCCGTTTACGGCGAAATCTTCGATTTCGTGCACGGTAGAGGGAGAGACGCCGATCGTCAATGTGCCGTCGAGCTGTTCGACTTTCAGTTGATCGAATTTGTATTCGATGCGGTCGATATGTATCCCGCGCTGCCGCTTCAGCTCTTCGATCTCGCCGTGCATGGCTGCGGTCGTCTCTTCGAGCTTGGCAATGCGGGCCTCCTGCCGCTGAATGTGCGTCCACATCTGTTGAAGCTGATAGGCGTACAGATTGGGATCGCCCGGTCCGTAGCCGTACATAAGCTCACCTCTCTTTCGCTTTCGCAAAAATGCCGCCGGGGCTCATCCCCGGCGGGAAGTAGGAGGCCGCATGCAGCGGCGGGGCCCGGCGTGCTGTCAGCCGCCGCGGGAGGGCCCCCGGCAAGCCGGCGGCCGCCACGGCATCCACGGCGGGAATGGCGGCTGCAGGTGGGGGCCCGGCCCGAGCAGGCCGCCCG
>NZ_BBJT01000027.1 GCF_000739915.1 Paenibacillus chitinolyticus NBRC 15660
AGACGCCGGGGCGCCGCAGGCGTGGGCCGGCATCGCGCCGTCAGCCGTGCGCAAGCCTTGGCCGCCGAAGCTGCCGGCTGCCGCGGAGGGCACTGCGCTTGCCGCTGCCGGCCCCGCGCTGGCGTCCGCACGAAGCGTACCCGCGGCTGCTCGTTGTGCTCCGCCGGCTGCTCTTGAACCGGAGTCCGCCAGGCCTCCGCCATCCGCGCAGGCTCCGCCGCGGTCGCTTCCGCCCCCGGGGCCCGCTCCGCCTGAGCCGTAGGCGCCAGCGGGGACGATGACTGTGCCGGCCTCGGCCCGGGCGCTTCCTTCGCCGCTGTCGCTCTCGCCGCAGCCGATCAGGTAAGGCACCGTCGGCTCGCGCATCCACCGCCACTGCCCTTCGAGCAGCCTTTCCAGCTCGGCGGGAAAGCGGTCCCGGATGCCGTGCAGCCATTCGCGGATCGCTCCTTCCACGTCTGCGGATTTGTCCGTGGCGGATGCCTCGGCTCCCCCGGGCTGTGCGGACGCCTGCTGTCCGGGCCTGCGGAGCTCGCTGCGGAAGCCTTCCAGGTAGTCTCCCAGCTCCTCGTCGCTGAAATCGGTTTTGAGCAGATAGCCGGACGCGCCGTACTTAATGCCCTGCTTGGCGTATTCGAAATCGCGATGGCAGCTGAGCAGCAGCGCTTTTGTCTGAGGGGCGTACTCCTTGATCTTGCGGATCAGCTCGATTCCCGTCATCCCGGGCATCACGATGTCCGTAATGACCACCTCCGGCTCGTGCTCCAAGAAAGCCTCCCAGGCCCGGGTCCCGTTCGGCGCATCCGCCACAACTTCCATCCCGTAGCGTTCCCAGGGCACCGTGCTGATCAGCCCCCTGCGGATAATCACTTCATCGTCGGCAATCAGTACGCGTATAGTCGTATCGCTCATCCCGTTTCCTCCTCCTTCGGAAGCTTAATCCCGATGCATGTTCCTTTTCCCGGCTCCGACTCTACATCCAACCCGTATTTATCGCCGAAATGCAGCTTGATCCGCTGATCGACATTATAGATGCCGATGCTGCGCTTCTTGCGGCCGACCGCATCTCCCGGATCGGACAGAAGCTGCCGGGCCGCCTCGGGTTCCATTCCCTTGCCGTCGTCGCACACACTCAGCCGGATCGCCTTTCCCTGTTCACGCACTTTGATTTCGATCGTGCCCGCCCCGTCTTCGAACGCATGAAAGAAAATGTTTTCCACCAAAGGCTGCAGAGTCATCCGCGGAATGCGGACCTGGTCTAGGGGAATCTCCCCCGTATCGATGCGGTAGCTGAACACATGGCCGAACCGGTATTCCTGGAGATTCATGTAATGATGAATCACATCCAGCTCCTCCTTCAAGGTTACCAGCTCACGTGTGTAGTTCAGGTTACCGTCGAGTACCTTGGTCAGATGCAGAATCATCTGCTGCACCTCGGCGTTGCCGGCAATCCGTGCTTTCCACTGAATGGAAGCGAGCGTATTGATCAGCAGATGAGGATTGATCTGATGGTGAAGCGCCCGGAGCTCCGCTTCTTTTTTCTGCCGCTCCACACGTTTGACCTCTCCGAACAAATCCTGCAGCTGGACAACCATGTGATTGAAGCTCCGGCCCAGACGCCCGATTTCATCTTCGGAATCGACGACGATTCGGGTATCCAGTCGCCCGAGCGAGACGTCCCGGATGGAATCTTTCATTTTTTTAATCCGGCTCAGAAAACGCAGCGAACTGAAGTACGCCAGAACGAAAGCCAACAGAATGGACAAGCTGACGGCCGTAAACGTAAATGTCCGGATCAGCAGAGAAGACTGGTAAAACTGGTGGTACGGCGTCCGCACTTCGATTTTCCAATCGGTCTCCTCCGACTGCTTCGTCCAGACGACATCGTCGTCACGCTTTGTATAGGCCTTCGCCGTCTGATACAGAATGCGCCCTTGATCCGATATGGTCAGGAAAGCTCCCGTATCCTGCTCGTACTCGTGGAACATATCCAAAAGCTTTTCGGCTTTTACTTCGATCAGCACCTTTGCATCCTCCAGCGCCCCGACCTGATTGTGAATCTGAAAAAGCAGGCCTATCACTTTTTCGCCCGGAACGTTGGAAGTGCCGCTGTACTGCTTGGGCTCGTAAATGCTGAACCGGTACCCCGTGCGCTCCTCGCCGAACCAGGGGCTTTCCTCCACAAGATCCGTATTGGCGATGCGCTCGCCGTAATAATAGCCGGACTTCGTCAGAATAAAAATGCCTTTCGTATCCAGCGTTTTATGGGCTTTTAAATACTGTTCGAGCTGCTGCTCTTCTTTAAAGCCCAAATAAGTCGTCGGAATCTCCTCATGCAGAACCGTAAAGTTAGGGTCCAGCAGGTAGGACAAAATATCTCCGACGGTATATTTCATCTGAGCCAGCGTCGAATCGATCTGCACCTGCAGCTGGGATACCGTATTT
Source organism: Paenibacillus chitinolyticus NBRC 15660 (assembly GCF_000739915.1). GTDB lineage: Bacteria > Bacillota > Bacilli > Paenibacillales > NBRC-103111 > Paenibacillus_F > Paenibacillus_F chitinolyticus. The sequence goes on from NZ_BBJT01000027.1 coordinate 2,446, forward strand.
TCCCCGTAACGCCCAAACTGCTCGTTTATCGTCTGCGAAGACTTGGTATACAGCACGTAGCCCAAAGACAACAGGGGGATAATGGCGACCAGCAAAATCAGCAGCACCAGCTTCCCCTGGAGGCTCCGGCGCAAACGAATCGGCAGTAGGCCCAGGTGTCTAAACAACATAATCTCCCCCGCATGCAGTAAAGTAAGCGCTTCCGTAAAATGATTATAGCACGGGAAGGCTGTGTGCACATGCCTCCCCGCGCTCTATGGAATTTGAAATATAACCCAGCCGCCCTCACTGCCTAAGCGTCGTCAGTAACGGTTCCCCGCTTCCATGGGCGGAACCCTTTAGCGGGCGGCCCCGGCCGGCTGTGTCTTTTTGAGATAGGCCCGCCACGTAATGCACCACTCTTTGGGATCGTCGAAGCTGGATTCGTCGATGCGGTGGACGGTGCTGTTGTGGGGAGCGCTTTTCACGATCTCCGGATTTTCGTACGCTTCCTGCGAAATATGGCGCAGCGCATCCAGATACTCGTCAAGGTCTTCTTTGGAGTACGATTCCGTCGGTTCCAACGTGAACGGCTGCGGAACGATATACGGATGATGACTGGTCCAGTAATGGAGCCCGAAATCGCACATTCTGCGCTGAACATCCTCGGTCGTCACGCCCGTCTCCTTCGTCAGCTGTTCCCAGCTGTAGCGTACCTGCTCCAGGCGTCCGCCTTCTACATACGGGGCGCTGGCGCCTCTGATTTTCAAAATGTTCGCATACAAATAGTTGTTGTTGAGAACGGCTGTTTTGGCCACGTCCAGCAGCCCTTCCGGCCCCAGCGCGCGAATCCAGGCATACGAGCGGAGCACCGTTTGAGCCACGCCGTGGAACATCCGCACTTTGCCGATGCTTTCCGGGGTTTCCCCGCTCAGGCTGTAGCGGCTGCCGTCGTATTCCACGACGGGGCCCGGCAGGAACGGCGCCAGCTGCGCCGTCACGCCCAGCGCTCCGGTTGCGGGTCCCCCGCACATATGAGGCGCCGCGAACGTCTTGTGCAGGTTGAAAAAGCACATATCGAAGCCCGCTTCTTTCGCCCGCGCAATGCCGAGCAGCCCGTTCGCGTTGGCCTGATCGTAGAAGCAGATTCCACCCGCTTCATGCACTACGTCCGTAAACTCGCGGATCCGGGGATTGAAGATTCCGGTGTCCTCGGGGTTCGCCACGACAAAACCTGCCGTCCTTTCGGACACCGCATTCTTCAGCGCCTCCAGATCCGGGAAGCCGTCCTTGTCCGGGTACAAGGTGATGATTTTGTACCCTTTTACCGCGGCGGTTGCGGCCTGGGACGGATGCGAGAATATCGTCGTGATGATCTCGTCGCGCTTCTCGCCTTCCCCGTTCGCATCATGGTAAGCACGGACGATGGACGCCATGGCGAACAGCGCCTGTGTGCCGCTGCTCGGTTGAAAGGAGAACCGGTCCATGCCCGATATTTCCCTCATCGCCAAGTCGAGGCCGTGATAGATTTCGAGCATACCCTGTACGGTGTCCGGATCCTGCAGCGGATGAAGGTCCATCATTTTGGGGCTGCGAATAAGCATTTCGTTGATTCGCGGAATGTACTTCATCGTACAGGTGCCTTGACCGATTTCGACGTTGAAATCGGACCCCAGCGTTTCCTGTGACAGGCGCAAGTAATGCCGCAGCACTTTGGCCTGGCCGATCTCGGGAAGGGCCGGGGCCGTTTCTCTGCGCATGGACGCCGGCAGGGCGGACAGGCCGTCGCCTACCTCGGCTTCCACCTCCGGCTCCGCCGCCGGTACCAGAATCCCCCGCTCGCCCGGACGGTGCAGTTCGAATAGGACAGGCTCATCCCATTTCGCCTGGTGGAACTTGCGGACCTTGCTGTTTCGTTCGATTCGTTTGATCATGGTTGCCGGTATCCCCTCTCATCGGTGGTTGAATCTATAGGTTAGTTCTATTGCTTGGTTTTATTGCTTGGTTTTATTGCTTGGTTTTATTGCTTGGTTTTATTGCTTGGTTCTATTGATTGGTTCTATTAACCGGTTTCAATAGTCGGTTCTATTGCTTGGTTCTACCTGCCGGCCCGTCCCAGCACTTTTTTCAGTGCCTCCGTGAGGGTATCGATATCCTGCTTCGTGTGAATTTCCGTTACACAGTAGAGCGCGCACTGTCCCCATTCCGGGAACTCGGCCGACAAGTCTTTGCCCCCGAAAATATTCTCTTCCAGCAGCAGCTTATTAATCTCCGCCACGCTTTTGCCGGTCGAATTAAAGTCAACGACAAATTCCTTAAACGTGGACGCACTGAATTTCATGCTGACTCCCTCGATTTCGGACAGCCGTTTCTTGGCGTATTCCGCCTGCTGAACGATGGTCTGGCCCACCTCAAGCATTCCCTGCGGCCCCATCAATGCCAGATAGACGCCTGCCGTGATCCCCCACAGCGCAGTCTGCGTGCCGACGGACTCCTTCCCTTTTTCCCGCTTCGCAAAAGAAGTCCGCTCATACGCCACGTCCCCGAAGCCGTACTCGCCTTCCACTGAAGTCGGCGCTATGCCGAACAGGCGTGACGGGTATTCCATCACGTAAGCTTCCTCGTCACGTGAAGCGATGAAACCGGCATGGCCTCCGCCGTAGTTCATGCGGATACCGAGAGGCTGCAGGTCGCCGCAGACAAGGTCCGCGCCATAGCGGGAAGGCGGCTTCAGGACGCCCAGCGAGATCGGGTCCACGCCGACCGCAAATACGGCACCCGCTTCCTTCGCGAGCTTGCCGATGGCCTCCCCTTGTACCTCGATATGTCCGAGGTAGGAAGGGTTTTCGATATAGACGGCCGCGGTGTCCGAGCTCAGCTTGCTCTGCAGATCGCCCAGATCCAGCAATCCTGTCGCGGGGTCACAGCCGACAAGGGTGCAGCGGATTTGCGGCGACAGGTAGTTGCGGATGATAAGCAGCCGGTCCGGATGGGTCGTCGCCGGCAGCAGCACCTCGCTGCGGCCGTTCATGCGCGACGCCATGCGGAGAGCGGTGGAAGCCGCCTGGGCCCAATCGAACGTCGGCACGTTGACGACGTCCATGTTGACCAGCTCGGCCAGAAGGCTCTGATACTCGAACAGCGCCTGAAAGCGCCCGTGGTCCTCGTACGGCTCTCCCGCGTATGCGGTCACGAACTCCGAACGCTGGCTGATCTCGTCGCATACCGCAGGCACATAATGCTGCCAGCAGCCCGCTCCGAGGAAGTTGAGGCGCTCCCGCGCGTGAAGATTGCGGTTCAGCAGCGTTTCGATGTGCCGCTGCAGTTCGTATTCGTTTAAAGCCGGACCGATTTGAAGCGTGTCACGGTAGCGCAAAGATTCCGGTACCATGCGGTACAGCTCTTCGATAGAAGCCGCTCCGATCACTTGGAGCATGTCCTTTTGTACGTCGGATACCGTGTTCGGTATATATGGATGGGATGAAGACTGCCTGGTTGCCATCGGTAAACCCTCCTGTATCTGCTGAATGATGGAATAGTAGAATCCTGATGAAAAAGTTCGGGGTAACTTGCTGGTAAAAAATCGTTCATGTGCGAGGTTTAATCGCAAAAGCCCTTTTTTCTATGCCGGTTTCATAGATCGTACTGATCAGTCGATGTTCAAGCATCTGCCCATGCTGCAAACTGCCGGAATAATGCCGTCCGGCTTCTGCCCGTGTTACAGACTTACTATTTATCGCTATTCGGATCTGCCCGTGCTACAGACTTATTGCTTATCGCTGTCCAGATTTGCCCGGTCCACAGACTTAGCTGGTTATCGCTGTCCAGATCTGTTCGTGCCACAGACTTACTGCTTATCGCTGTCCCAGATCTGTCAGTGCCCAAGCTCTCAAGCTCAATCCCCCAAATTCATTACCGCAAAAAACTTACGCCAATCCTCCGCCGTCCACCACGAGAACCGAGCCGGTAACCCACGCGGACATCCCGCTTGCCAAGAACAGGACCGCGTTGGCGATGTCCTGAGGCGTCCCCAGCCTGTTCAGCGGACGCTCCGCGGAAGCTACGAGGAAGCTTGCCTCGTCCCGGCTCAGTTGCTTGGCTTCGTCGCGCAGAAGCGGCGTATCCGTATCCCCCGGACATACGCAATTTACGCGGATTCCGGCCGGGCCATGGTCAATCGCCATCCCGCGGGTCAAATTCACTACCCCTGCCTTAGCCGCGCAGTAAGCGGCCGCCTGGTCGCCGCCTTTCAGTCCCCAGCCCGATCCCGTGTTGATAATGCTTCCGCCGCCGTTCTTCTCCATTACCGGGATCGCGTATTTGGACAGAAGGAAGGTCCCTTTCAAGGAAACATCGATCACGAGATCCCACTGCTCTTCCGTCAGTTCCACGACGGTTTTCCGCCGAATCACGCCCGCATTGTTGAAAACGATATCGATCCGGCCCGTCTCTCGGACCGCCGCTTCGACTGCCGCTTGGCAGTCTTCCGATCGCGTAACGTCGCACCGAATATAGCGGGCGAAATGCCCCTGCTCTGTAAGGAAACGCTCGGCTTCGCGGCCGCCGGTTTCGTTCATGTCCAGCAGCATCACCTTGGCCCCGTTAGCTGCCAGTGTTTGAGCGGCCACAAGACCGATTCCCGAAGCGGCTCCCGTTACCAGGGCCGTCTTACCGGTTAAATCCAGCGGTGAAGTGTTCGTTGTCATCCGATTTACCCCCTTGGTATGCTTTCTTGGTTGGTTTGCTTTATTGGTTGTAATGCTTTATTGCTTGGTATGCTTTCTTGGTTGTTATGCTTTCTTGGTTGTTATGCTTTATTGCTTGGTTTTCTTGGTTGGTTTGCTTGGTTTTCTTGGTTGGTTTGCTTGGTTTTCTTGGTTGGTTTGCTTGGTTGGTTTGCTTCTTGATTAGTATGTTTTCGTTCCTGATTTGCTTCTTGCCTGGCTTGCATCTTACTTTGTTTGCCTCGTGTTTTCGTGCCCGTATCGCTTCCCGTTCCCGTTTTAACTGTCACGAAGGCGTGAGGCAGCCGTTCTTACTGCTCCGGACTGCCCGCGGACGCCCCGGAAACCATCTCTTCTTCCCTGCATCTGCCGGCCAGCAGAAGAAAAACGCTCGACGTCCACGTGAACGCCCGGTCGCGCAGCCCCTCACCGGTTACGGCGTCGAAATTCTCCGCCATACCGGACTTCGCCGCCATGCGGCAGAACTTGCGGGCCAGCTCCGAGGCAAACTCCTCGTCGCCCGCTCCGCGAAGCCCTTCCACGATCAGCATCGTGGAAGGGGCCCAGATCGGGCCGCGCCAGTAGCCGTCCGCCGCATAGTACGGGCTGGACGTGCTCTCCGTCGCCAGCCCGTTGCCGGTCAGGAACCGGTCCGGCTGCTTCAAATCCGCGATCACCTTCTCGCGGATAGGGCCGGGGAGCCGGCTCCCCAGCACGATCGGGACGAACGACAGCAGGCTGTCTCCGGCCGAACGCTCGTGCGAACCGGAACGCATGGCCGTGAAGCGGCCCTCTTTCTCGTCCCAGAAGTGCCCGATCAGCTTTTGAAGCAGCTCGTTTGCCCGGGCCGACCAGCGCTCGGACTCTTCATCCAGGCCGAGCCTCTGCGCCGCGGCGGCGAGCACTTCCATCTGGATGACCAGAAACGCCGAAAGATCCGGGCTTTCCACGGGAATATCCGTCAGGAACGCCGTGCTGTTGTCCCAGCCGCTGTCGTTGCCGTGATTGTACTGCGGAATTCCGTCTCCGTCGTCATCGCGGTACCGGAACCACCACGTCGTCCATTTGCCGAGCGGTTCGTATATTTCCCGAAGCCGCTCATCCGTGACCGCCGACGAATTTTCCATCATCCAGTTCAGTGTCCACCCGTGAATGGGCGGTTTGCAGCAGTTCCAGAGCGCATATTTATCGTTTAAAAAGTCCGGCAGCATCCCGCTTTCATCCTGCCGGTCAAAAAATATAGCAAATTGATCCCAGGCTAAATCCGGGTTCGTCCCGGCCAGCGCCATCGCATTGAAGCAGTGATCCCAGCTCCAGATGTTCGTCATCCAGTTCTTGGACATGTACATCGCGGGACGGGATAAATAGCCGTCCGCGCGTACGACGCAGGACCACGTAATATAGGCAGCCAGCGTCCGGGCCTCTTCCCAATCCTCCGGCGTTCGTATCGTGCGGGAGAGCCACTGTTCCCAGTCCTGGCCCGCCATAGCTTCGGCCTCTTCGTAAGAATATCCGTCGCGCTGTCCGGGGACCGTCCGGTATTCTTCGAGAGACAGATCGAACGACTGACTTTCTCCGCCGGGAACTATCACGAAAGCAATATGCTTGGCACGGAGTCCGCCCCAGACTACATCCGGCTCGAAATGGCCGAGCAGCGGCGAGAGCAAGATCCGGACCTCCCGCGAAAAGCTGTTAAGCTCCCATCCTCTTTCCCGGTAAGGCAGCGCGTAGTCGTAGGCGCTGAGCTCCGCCGTCAGCTTCAGTCCGATCCCTTCGCCTCTGACACGTATGCAGTCCGGCTCCGGTATGCACCATTCCATCCAGCCGGCTCCGCTTTCGAGTCGGACTCTGACGGGGGAAGCCTCCACCCTGTAATCAGCTAACGTTTCCCCGCTCTTCGGATCAATGGGGGTGATGCCGAACAGGACACCGGCCTGCTCGTCGCCCCCGCGGATCATTCGTACGTAAAGCCCTTCGCTGCGTTTATCGCTTTGCGGCAGTCTCGATAGGGCGAAATAGGAACCAAAGCGGCTGAATGGCACCACAGACAAATCGAAATTCATAGTTGCAGCCCCCCGTTGCTCCTTGGATTCGTAGTTCCCGCTCATGAAGAGAGCGTTTACATAAAATTGTACCGGAAAGAGGAGAATCCCCACACCGACGCTTGTTGGTATCTTCGTGTCATTTTGCACCTGCTGTGCCGCGGTTTTTAGCCGAAGGCTCCAAAGGTGTCATTTTGTATGCGGAGATTCGTCTTTTTGTTCACTGCTGCCCTTTAGTCCTACCAAATAAAAAAACCGCCCGGAGGTGATCAACCTCTGCGACGGTACCTTTTAAATGCAAGATCCGGTCCTTCTTGTTAGCGGCCGCTGCTCCGGTCCTCTTATCCTTTTGTTCCTCCCTGCAGCCCGAAGCCTTTCGACATGAATCTCTGGGACAGTACATACAGAATGACGGACGGGACGGCATACAGCACCGAAAACGCCGCCAATTTGCCGTAGTCGGCCATCCCGTATTGCCCGAAAAACTGGTACAACTTCAAGGAGACCGGGAAGTTTTCAGGAGACTGCAGAAGGATATACGGAACGAAGAAGTTCCCCCAGCTTCCCGAAAACGTAAAAATCGCTACCGCACAAATGCCCGGAACCATTAACGGCGCCACCACCTTGCGGATGCCTGTAAACACGGACGCTCCGTCAATCCAAGCCGCTTCTTCCAGCTCGCTCGGCACCGAATCCATGAAGTTTTTCAACATCCAGATGCCGTACGGCATGGACGAAGCCGCGAAAAATAAGATGACGCCAAAAAGATTGTCATACAGCTTGGCGGTCAGGAACAATTGATACACCGGAACCATAACCGCCGTAATCGGAAGCGAAGTCATGAACAACACGGTAAGCATAAACGTTTTTTTATACTTTAATTGATAGCGGGACAATGGGTAGGCCGCAAGCAGGGCCAGTACAACGACGAGTACGGCTTGGCCCAGAGACATGATCAATCCGATCATATAAGCGCGCTGATTTTCCGGATTGGCGATCACCTCCGCATAATTCGTCGCGGTCAGCCGCTCGGGGACTTTAAGCGACTGCATCGCATTGGAATCGACAGATGCCACCAGAACCCACAAAAGGGGCAGAATAAAACAGATGCCGATGAAAACAAGAATCGTATAAGGCAAGATGCGATACATCCATTTACGCTGGCTCGTATTCATACGATATTCTCCCTTGTAAGTTTACTCTTTCATCGCACGGATATAGAACAGGCTGAGGATAATGCCGAGAAGCAGCAGGAGCAGCGATATGGCCGTCCCGTACCCGAGCTGATAATTCACGAACGCCTGGTTGTACATAAAAATAGGCAAGGTCGTCGTCGAGGTTCCCGGTCCTCCTCCGGTCATCGCATAGATGAGCCCGAATACGCCCAAGGTCTGCAAAGTAACCAGCATCATATTGGTGGTTAAGGTTCCTTTTATAAGGGGCAAAATAATTCTCGTCAAGATCTGCCACCTGGACGCACCGTCAACAACGGCCGCCTCTTCGATCTCCGCAGGCACATCGTCCAGCGCCGCTTGAAAGACGAGCATGGAAAATGCCGTGCCGTGCCAGATGTTAGCCAGAATAATCGTAATCATCGGAACGGTATACAGCCATGCTACGACCGGAATACCGAAAAACGCCAAGATGGCATTCAAAGTCCCCTCATCCCCAAAAAAGCTGTACAAACATAAAGCGCACACAATCTCGGGGGTCACCCAGCCTGCCAGCACGATAGTTCCGATCACCCGGCGGAAATGCTTATTTTTGTGCTTCATCAGAAGCGCAATCAGAAAGCCCAGCACCTGCTGGCCGATAACGGCCGATCCGATCAGAAAAACGAGCGTATTCCAGATGCTGATCCGGACCGTAGGATCTTGAAACATCCGCACATAGTTATCGAATCCGGTAAACTTCAGTTCTTTCGCGGCTTCCCCCGTCAACGCCAGATTCGTAAAGGAATAATAAAAGGTCAGCAAAATCGGATAAATAAAAAACACCAGCATAATCGCTATCGAAGGAAGCAAAAAATAAAACCACGAAGAGGTTCGTTTTTTCCTATAAAGGTTTTGGACCGCCATACTACTCATCCGCATCCCCCTCCCGCACTTTAACTGTACAAAAAACCTGCTCAAGCTTGTTCAAGGCAGCGGGCGCGCTGAGCGGCGTCGTATGACGGTAGTCACCCACTTCTTTCACCGTCCTCCCTACCGCCTTCCGCATGGGCCTGAGCAGGCACCCTGACTGACGTTTTACTTTTCCGTGACATGCTCCGGACCGGCAATCCGGGTTACATCCTGCGTATATTTATTTAAAGCAGCCGCGGGCGCTGTCCCCGTTGCCACCGATTCGACCATCGTTTGAATCTGAGTGGACACTTCCGGATATTTATCCTGCGCGGGCCTAAACTCGGCGTTCTTCAAATATTCGGTCGCTAGCTCATTAAACGGCATTTTCGTGTATCCCGGATCTTTCGCTACGTCTGCCCGGACCGTTATATTGCCGGAAGCGATCACGAGCTTCTGCGTATTCTCTTTATTCAGCGCGTATTTAATAAAATTCCACGCCTCGTCTTTATGCTGCGCATTACTCGGGATCGACAAGGCCCATCCTCCGGCTAGCGTGATCGAACCGGGGGCCTGACCTTTGCTTGTCGGCATAGGCGCAAACCCGAGCACATCTTTATAAGCCGGCCAAGGTGCAGCTCCGCCCTCCAGATAATTGCCGGTAATCCAGGACCCGTCGAGAGAGATCGCGAGTTTGCCCTTCGGCAAATATTCACGCGTAGCCGTGTTTCCGGCCTGGCCGTTCAGCACTTTGGACAGCGGCGGTCCGAGCTTTTCCTTCGTCACCTTTTCGATAAAACCAAGCGCGTCCAGAATCCCCTGGCTCTTTACAATCCATTTTCCGCTCGCATCGTCGTACAACCTCTCTCCGGTACCGTAGAGAAGCATTTCGTAAGTCTGCATCGAAGTTGCTTCTCCCGTAGCCTTGCCCATATTCATCCAGATCGGAACCACGTCCGGCGCTTTCTCCTTGATTGTCCTTGCCGCGTTCAAAACCTCATCCCAGTTTTTAGGCTGCCAGTTCTCGGGAAGCCCGGCTTTTTTGAAAATCTCCTTGTTATACCACAGTCCTCTCGAATCCGTGTTGTAAGGGACCCCGTACACCTTGCCGTCGCTTGCGGTCACCCCTTTTTTCATAGCTTCGATAAAGGAGCCGTTTGTCCAATCTTCCCACCCCTTCAACCTGTCATCCAACGGTTCCAGGTATCCCGCACTCGCATCCGAGTTCAGAATGAACGTGTCCTCCGTCACAATATCCGGTGCCGTATCCTTCGATTTCAGTGCCAAGGCTATCTTGGCAAAATAATCTCCCTCCGACGCCTGAATCGGGGTCGGCTTAATTTCCACGCTTTTATCCGGATAACTGGCCGCCACTTCCTTGATCCATTTAAAGAGAGCACCTTGCTCGCCAATTCCATCGTCTCTATAAGTAATCGTTATCGTTTTTTTAGCGGCCGGGGAATTTCCCTCGTCCTTTCCCGTCTGGGTCGGTCCCGGTGTCGTTTTTACGCTTTGGCCGGAACATCCGAACAACAACGCCGAACTTAACAAAACCGCCGTGACACTCCACTTCTTTCTTCCACCGTCTGCCATGGCTTGCCCTCCTTATTTTTGGATACACCTGGATGCTTCAGACAGGAATTTATAAGCGCTTACAAAAAGGTTTATTTCACTATATTTTAATAATCCGCTAAAAAGAACTTTTATTTATTATTATCACGGAAAACTAAAAAGCCGTTCCCCTATAAGTCGGAGAAACAACTGCTTCAGAATGGACAAGTATGGAGGGGCAAAAGGAGATAACAGAGGGACGAGATGTGCGAGCACGGCTGTGTTCGAATTGACTTTTCATATATTGCAACCCCGCGGGGCCTTCTTTTACCACCAACAGTGCGTGGCTGCATATGCAGATCAACCACATGCTGTACTGGAATACAAATCGGGAAAATAGAGAACAGTGCGCAGCTGGCCGGCTTGCTCGGCCTTCCGTCCGTTTTAACCAGACACCAGACGCTTCCTCGCAACTCTTAGCCCACGATGTGGCATCACATGACGATGGGCACCCGGAGACTTGTTCTACCATTCGATCAGCCCTCGCAAGGAGCGTAATTTCCTATTAAAATTCGACTGTGACTGCATTTGAAAACATCAAAAAAAGAGCCTCTCGGCTCTTGAATGTATGTATGGCTCCCCGAACAGGACTCGAACCTGTGACAACTCGATTAACAGTCGAGTGCTCTACCAACTGAGCTATCAGGGAATAATATGGTGGAGCCAAGGGGGATCGAACCCCTGACCTCATCGCTGCCAGCGATGCGCTCTCCCAGCTGAGCTATGGCCCCATTTTGGTGCTGCAGAAAAAATTTTAACTTGTCTTGCGACATTCGTCAAGCATTTTTTAAAGAGACCATTTCGTAAGTGGTGGGCCCTAGTGGACTCGAACCACCGACCTCACCCTTATCAGGGGTGCGCTCTAACCAGCTGAGCTAAGGGCCCGTATGTAACACCTATATAATAGGTAGAAACACGATAAAAGGATAAGAAAAGCCCACCGTTAAGTGGGCTCTTGC
>NZ_BBJT01000026.1 GCF_000739915.1 Paenibacillus chitinolyticus NBRC 15660
ATGTGTTACTCGTTTGTACCAGTCGTTCTCGCGACCGGAATTTCATTCTAACACATTCATCTTAGCAATGCAAGTGTTATTTTTAACATTCTGTAGCAAGTTATCTAACATGAATCTCTCATTCAACCGCGTTTCTTGCGGCCGAGTTATAATATATCACATTAGTTGTTAGCTTGCAACATCTTTTTTTCAACCATTTCCGACTGCCTCTCAGCGGCCGGAAGAACAATATACCACGCCTGCAAAGAAATATTCAACAGGTATATTTTTACATGTCTGAACGATTAACTTCCTTTATAACAACCCCGTATAGTTTGGTCTTCATTCAGCAATCTTAAACGTAAAGCAAAGCTAAGATTAAGACGCCGTCAACCTGTTTCCGTGGTGTTAATACCAGCCTTATATTTGACGGGTTGCAGCTCTCTCCTCCTTCTCTCTCCTGTTCGGCTTCGGCGTTTGTGGGTAATACCTTTTTATAAGTTGAAAGCGCCAAACTCACATCGAAAGGAGCATCAGCATGATAAGCGCCCAAACCATTCTTACCATTATCGTCATCAATATCGCTTATGTCTCTCTCTCCACGATCCGTATGATTTTGGTGATGAAGGCAAGAAGACTGCTCGCCGCAAGTATAAGTACGGTGGAAATCTTCATCTATTTAATGGGTCTTAATATTGTGCTCAAGAACATCGACGACCCTGTCAACATTATCGCTTACTGCGTTGGTTGGGGGGCTGGCGTCTGGCTGGGGATCCGCATTGAAGGCTGGCTTGCGCTCGGGTACACCACTCTGCAAATCGTCGTCGATTATACGGAAACGACCCTGCCGGATACGCTGCGGACCAAAGGATACGGAGTCACTCACTGGATAGCGGAAGGACGCGACGGTCCCCGTCTGGTCATGCAGGTGCTCGCCAAGCGTTCTCTGGAAAAAAAGCTTCTGAGCACTCTTCATGAACTCGCTCCGAAAGCTTTTGTGATCTCTTATGAACCGCGTTTTTTCCGCGGCGGTTTCTGGACGAGGAGACTAAACCCTTAACCGGTTGGTGATTCATTTTGTCTCTTTCTGTTTATATAAAAGGTTACATAAGTAAACTTCACGCTGTTACTTAGAGAAAAAAAAGGGGTGCTGCATAGAATGATTCGTCTGGAAGGTGTTATCAAAAGATACGACGATGGATTCGTCGCACTGAAAAATCTTAATTTAGAGTTCGCCGAAGGCCAGCTCCATGTCCTGATCGGACCAAGCGGATGCGGTAAATCCACCACGATGAAACTGATCAACCGCTTGATCAATCCCTCCGAAGGGAAAGTCACCATTAAAGGGAAGGATATTTCCCAAATGGACCCCGTCGAGCTGAGACGCAATATCGGCTATGTGATACAAAATATCGGCTTGTTCCCCCACATGACGATCGCCAAAAATGTAGCGGTTGTTCCAAAGCTTCTGAAATGGGACCAGCAGCGCATAGATACACGGGTCGATGAACTTCTTCGCCTCGTATCTCTTGACCCGGACACGTTCCGCAACCGCTATCCATCCGAGCTTAGCGGAGGACAGCAGCAGCGTATCGGCGTTATCCGTGCTCTGGCCGCGGAACCCGATATCATTTTGATGGATGAGCCTTTCAGCGCGCTCGATCCCATCTCCCGGGAACAGCTGCAGGATGAGCTTGTCAGGCTTCAGCAGGATTTGAAGAAGACGATTATTTTCGTTACCCATGACATGGACGAGGCCGTGAAAATCGCGGACAACATCGTGCTTATGAAGGACGGCGAGATCGTTCAGCACGGCAATCCGGAGCATATTCTCCGTTATCCGGCCAATGAGTTTGTAAAGTCTTTCGTCGGTAAAAAGAGGCTGCAGGCGGACACCGGATTCGAGGAAATTCCTACCGTCGATGAGGTTATGGCCGAACATCCGATTACTGCCTATCCTACACGCGGCCTTGCCGAAGCCATTAAAATCATGGAGAAAAACCGGGTAGATTCTCTCTTGATCGTGGACAGGCAGAACCGCCTTATCGGTACGACGTCCATCTTCCAGGTGCTCGACAAGTATAGGCAGGAAAATATCACGCTGGCCGATATCGCCAAGCCTTTTCATCATACGGTCGAAACAGGCACTTCCTTATCCGTGGCAATCCAGCTTATGAACGAGCATAACCTTCCTTATATTCCGGTTGTCCGCGAGAACAACACGTTCGCCGGGCTCGTTACCAAAGGGAGTGTTGTCCGTCATATCGCGGATGTATATACACCTGCCGAGTCCGACGAATTTGCCGAAACGGAGCTTCCAGCTTCAGCGGAAGACGGGAAGCAAACTCCGGTCAGCAGCGGAGGTGCATAAATGGATTTCCTGAAAAGCTATGGTCAATTTCTCAGCGACCGAATGCCGGATATCCTGGTCGCTTTCCGCGAGCATCTGATCATTTCGTTCCTGTCCATTGCTTTCGGCTGTCTCGTTGCCATCCCTATAGGTGTTTATTTGGCCGGAAACCGGATTAAATGGATCAATTCGCTTGTTTTTGCTTTATCGAACCTGCTGCAGACCGTTCCCAGCCTCGCCCTGCTCGCTATCCTGATCCCGCTGATCGGGGTCGGTATGAAACCGGCCATCATCGCCCTGTTCCTGTATTCCCTGATGCCTATCATGCGGAATACGTTCACGGGTTTCCAGGCGGTCAACCCGCATCTGATAGAGGCCGCAAGAGGCATGGGCTACAGCTCCATCCAGCGGTTAGTGCGCATCCAGCTTCCGCTGGCTCTTCCTTACATTATGTCCGGCGTCCGTGTGACAACGGTCTATATCATCAGTTGGGCTACACTGGCGACCCTTATCGGAGCCGGGGGTCTTGGCCAGCTGATTGTAGCGGGGATGGGTGTGAACAAGAAAGAACTTATTTTTACCGGCGCCATTCTGGCCGTTATCTTGGCCCTGATCGCCGATTTCGTGCTAGGGGCTTTAGAAAAATGGCTCACCTCCCGTACCAAAACATCGGGCGCTAAAACGGCTTAATCTTTTTGAAGGCTACTATCAACGAGCTAAATAAAAGCTTATCACTATAAAAAACGGCCGCGCTGTGAAGGCCGTCTAAAGGGGATTTCGAATGAAACGTGTGAGAAGACGCTTACTGGCAGCAAGCCTTCTCGCTGCGGTTGTTGTGTCAGCAAGCGGCTGCGGACGGGGAGATACCATTCTGATCGGGACGCAGACTTATTCGGAGCCGAAAATTTTGGCCCAAATGTACAAGCTGCTGATCGAGGACCGCACCGACCTGAAGGTGGATGTACTTCCGGACCTTGCGTCAAGCGGAGTCATCATCGATGCCATGAAGAAGGGCGACATCCAGATGTCGACCCTTTATACCGGCGAACTGCTTAACAAGCATTTCCCGATCGAAGACAAGAGAAGAAGCCGGGAAGAAGTGCTTGCGGAAGCGCAGGCCGGTTTCGATAAATATTTTAACTTTAAATGGTTTAATCCTTACGGATTTGAAAATACGTACGCCTTCACGGTGCGCAAAGAATTGGCGGACGAGAAGGGCTGGAAGAAGATCTCGGACATTATTCCGGAAGCCGGCTCCATCAAACTCGGGGTAGATACGACCTGGCTGGAAAGAGAAAGCGACGGATACAAGGCGTTTGCCAAACATTACGGGCTTCAATTCGGGGATACGCTTCCCATGGAAGTCGCACTCGTCTACAGTGCCGTAGCCAGCAAAAAAGTGGATATCGTACTCGCCTACTCAACGGACGCCCGGTTAAAAGAATATAATCTGGTGACACTGGAGGACGACAAACAGTTCTTCCCTCCTTACGATGCCTCACCGGTAGTGAAAAAAGAACTGCTGGCCGATAATCCGGAGCTGAACGATATCATCGGACTGCTGATCGGGAAAATCGATGCCAAAACCATGATTGATTTGAACTATGAAGTTGACGTGAAAAAACGCAATGAGAAAAAAGTCGCGGAAGACTATTTAAAACAAATCGGACTGCTGAAATAAAGGTCCTGCAGGCCTTCTAAGGGGACATGAATATGGAGCTTTTCTTTCAATATATTAGTGAAAACTGGCTTGATTTGCTGGGATTGACTTACGATCATATCGTAATGGTTCTCCTTGCCATTCTTATGGCACTTATCGTCGGGGTGCCGCTGGGCATTTTGGCCGCGCGTTACCGCCGCCTCGGTTCCGTCATTCTTACGGTCGCGAACATCATTCAGGTGTTTCCGAGTTTGGCGCTGCTCGTGCTGCTGATGATTGTATTCGGGCTCGGCTTCAAGACCGTGGTTATCGGCCTCTTCCTCTATTCCCTGATGCCGATCATCCGCAACACCTTTGTCGGGCTCACTCAGGTAAATCCGGCGATTACGGAAGCCGGGCGGGGAGTCGGCATGAGCCAGCTTCAGCTTATGTGGAAGGTACAGCTTCCGCTGTCGCTGCCTTTTATCGCGACCGGCGTCCGGGTCGCGGCGGTCATCGCCATCGGCGTGGCTACCATCGCTCCGCTGATCGGGGGCGGGGGCCTGGGCCGGGAGATTTATTCCGGCATCAACATGGACAACTCCGCCCGCTTGTATGCGGGAGCTATCCCGGCGGCGCTGCTCGCGCTGCTGACGGATTTTGTCCTCGGCCAGGTGCAGAAGCGAATGCACGTAAGCCGGTAGTGTAAATAAAAAGAACGCGGAAGACTGCCTATGCAGCCGCCGCGTTCTTTTATTTGTCGGAATGGCGCGGGCGCCGCCCCATGAAACGGCTGTACCGTTCCCGAGCTTTAGGGGAGCGGCAACCATCTGTCGTCGTACTCGCACAATCGCGTCGCGTTTGAACACCGGTTCGCATCCACGTAATGAACGATGAAGATTCTACATTGAAAACAAAAAAGCCGAAAGGGCCCGTTCGGGCTTCTTTCGGCTTCGCGCTTGTTATTTCGCCTGCCATACCTGTTGCTCGGATTTACCGCTGTAGTACTCGATACGGCTCGGGACAATTTTCAGAATGACATATTCCGGATCGTGCGGACCGTCAAACCACTCCTTAAAGTCGTCACGCCATACTTTTTCGCGCAAGCTTTCATCCGTACTCACGCTGCCTGTCGCTTCGATTTGAAGAATATCGGAAGAAGGTTTACCGTCAAAACCCACAAGAATATGTACATGGGGATTGTCTCGTATCTCTTCCACCTTATCGGTTTTACGGTTTGTCGCCAGATAAATCGTCAGCTCATCGTGAAATAAAGCCATGTAGCGTACACGCGGCTTCCCATTCTCAACGGTACCGAACGAGCAGAACTCGTTGTTATCCAGAACGCTTACGATCTGCTGTTCCAAAGACAGATTCGACATGCTCTCTCCAGCTCCTTTCGGGTAAACACGTTTCTCTTTCTCTATTTAGCTTACCCGAAAAGAAGATGCCCCAAACGACATGCAGGGCCGCTTTGGCGAAGCGTTTCTATTCGATTTTGCCCGCCTCATCGGTCACGGCGAAATTGTAGTTCACGGAACGCGTAAAAG
Source organism: Paenibacillus chitinolyticus NBRC 15660 (assembly GCF_000739915.1). GTDB lineage: Bacteria > Bacillota > Bacilli > Paenibacillales > NBRC-103111 > Paenibacillus_F > Paenibacillus_F chitinolyticus. The sequence continues at coordinate 5,519 of NZ_BBJT01000026.1, forward strand.
GTTCCTGCCGCTCGTTTACTCCGTTGATGTCGAATGAGATATTATAAACCCCGGGCTCCGTCGGCGCTTTGAAGTTTAAGAGAACTTCGTTCTTCGCGGTTTGCAGATTAACTTCTCCCGCTTGCTGGAGGCTCTTCACCTTTCCTTTGCCTCCGGAACGAGTCAGCTTCGCCTTCTTCGCTTTGGTGTCTTCCAGCTTGCCCGCTCCGTCGAACGAAACGGCAATCTGCGCATTCTCACCTTGTTTGTATTGTTTGCGGGCGTTCTTGATTTGCCCTTTTACACGGCCTTCCGGACGGGCCAGCATAAAGTATGCATCCCCTTCTCCCGACAACTCCAGGGTCCAGTTCCCCTTCTCCGGGTTCTCGAGTGTCAGCGTATGATGAACGGCATCGGAGAACAGAACGGCATCGTCTTTTTCCGCACTTTTGGCCGGGTTAAGCGGGATCTTTTTGCCGGATGGGCTTGTCAATGTGACTTGCGTCGTTTCTTTAGCCGTCAAAACATCCAGTGAGATCGAACCGAGACCGCTTTCAAGCGGGAATATCTCTTTTGCGGTTCCTTTGGCGAGACTGCCTCCTTTCATAATGAAAGAAGAATTCTCGGAAACCGCAGGAGCTGCTTGGGAGGCGGCAGAGAGGTTCTCTTCTTGAAGCGCCGCCGCTGCAACCGCCTTTTTGCCGAGTGCCAGCTTGGGCTGAACCAGGCTCCAAGTCTGGGAAGCCGTCGTCATCGCGCTGTGGGAGATGTTTTTTGTAAAGCTTTTAATGCCATAAGGCAATCCAAGCGCGGATGCTACGCTGACGGCACCGTCATCCTCGCCCGGAAGAATGGCATGAGCGAACCAGTAGGCGGTAAACCAGCCGTCATCGCCTTCCCCTCCGGACATGTAAGTCTTGGTAGCAGAGACACCCGGCTTGCTGTCTGTCTGCGTACGGAAGTTAGCCATGTAGGAAGTTTGCAGCGAATAGACCGCATCGTCTTTCTTGCCGAGAATTTCGGCCAGCCAGCTTGTCCAGTCGCTGTAAGCCATGTCAGCCAGCTCGGAGCCCTTATTCGGCGTAGAAAGCTGATGAACGACGTTCACGTACGGCGCGGCCCCATAATGCAGGAGTGCGGCTTGCGTGTCGATTCCGCCCTTGGAGTGAGCGATGATATTAATTTGGGAGACACCATAATATTGGGCGACCTTCTTGATGACCTCGGCCAGCTTCGGACCATTGGTCCACATGTCACCGCCCGTGCCGTCCGCATCTTTCAGCTGCACAAAAGCCGTGCGGTACCCGGCCTTATAAGCCGCCTCGTAGTATCCGTCCGTTTTGAGCCAGGTGTTATAATTCGAGTGAAGACCCTGGACGAAAAGAATCACGGGCTTGTCATTGGAAGCCTGCGGCGGCACCGCCCCCGTGTACCAGTCCCCGAAATGACCGGACGGATTGTCGTCATGCAGAGCCGGAGCCGGCGGCGGAGCGGCTTGGACCACCGAAGAACACGCAAGAACGGCGGATAGGCCTAATAAGGGGATCATACGGGCACGAACTTTTTGAATCATTTAATTCCCTCCTGTAATTGGATAATTGCTTACTCCTCCATTATATGGAAGAAATTACAATTCGGCATTAGCTAGATGTTAATTTTAAGAAAATAAAATAAAAAAAGCCCGGAATTATTTCCGGACTAAAACATCTCTGACCAACCTAATTGACCAACCACTAACACCAACAGAAATCTCCGTTTTCAGACTTCCTCTCATGTTTACACAGGAACTGCTCATCGACATCGGCTCCATACTGTAACCAGTCGGCGGTATATCTGTCTTGATTTCCGAAGCTTCCGGTCTTTCGACAACCGCATGATGTTCTTGAACCTTTGTCGATGAAACATCCCGCACAATTAGACACCCGTCTCACGGTTCGATATTTCTCGGGAAATATTTCTAAAAAAATAAAAGACCCCGCTGTATTCAGCAAGGTCTCTTATTTAATGAGGTATGCGGTCGGAGGGATTTGAACCCTCACGCCCATTGGGCACTACCCCCTCAAGATAGCGTGTCTGCCGTTCCACCACGACCGCATGTGAGGTAAAGAATGTGAGCCATGAAGGACTCGAACCTTCGACACCCTGATTAAAAGTCAGGTGCTCTACCAACTGAGCTAATGGCTCTCATGGTGACCCGTAGGGGATTCGAACCCCTGTTACCTCCGTGAAAGGGAGGTGTCTTAACCCCTTGACCAACGGGCCATGTCAACTCTTAGAACATGATGTCGTTTTTGACGACAAGTGTTATTATAGCTTAACCTCTTCAAAATGACAAGCCTAATTTAGAATGAATTTTCTGGCACAAAATCGTTCCGGGCAGCACCGGCCCGTGTGCACCAAGGCCTGTAAAAAGCAAAAAAGCCGCTGTATCTAAGCGACTTTCTTCACAATACTTATGGCGGAGAGAGAGGGATTCGAACCCTCGCACCACTTACGCAGTCTAACCCCTTAGCAGAGGGTCCCCTTGAGCCACTTGGGTATCTCTCCAGATATGGCTCCCCGAACAGGACTCGAACCTGTGACAACTCGATTAACAGTCGAGTGCTCTACCAACTGAGCTATCAGGGAAAGACAATAATTAATTTATCATGAACGTTTGGGAAAGTCAAGCATGTAAAGCTCCAGCTTTCCCCGGCATTTTCCGCACGAGTATTTACGCACATCCATCTTTCTTTTCCGGTAATATTCGGTGCCGCAGGCCACGCACTTGAGCTTGTACTTGTAGGACGCCGGTTCCTTGCGTTGAGGCAAAGCCCGGCAAAATCGCGTCCCGCCCACTTGCTTGAGCAGAAGCTTAAAGTCGGCATCCCGGTGCTGATAGCCTCTTCTCTGCAAATGAAGATGATAGTGGCACAACTCGTGCTTAATGATTTTTTCGACATCGTCCCTGCCGTAAGTCTCCCATTGGTGCCAGCTGATCTCGATATCGTGGGACTTCGTAAAATAGCGACCGCCCGTGGCACGAAGCCTGCGGTTAAACCGCGCACGGTGACGAAACGGCCATCCGAACGCCTGCAGAGAAATCTGCTCCACCCACTCCTGAAGCTGCCCGTCGTCCATAGCAAGCGACTCCTTTCCCCGCTTCGGCACGGGATTTCCCGTATGCTCCCGCGGATAAGTCTCTCTTGAATTTGTACCTAATGAAGGGCTATACTGTCAAGTAGAAAACGAGAACGTGATGCGCGAGAGGAGCACCGCCGCTATGCCGACCAGCGTTATGAAATATGCCGTATTGAAACTGAAAGACCAGCTTGAATTTGTCGAAATGCCCGCTACGCACATGTACCAGCTTACGGCCCTGAACGGCCGGCTGCACAAAGAAATCGAGAAGCTGACCGCACACAATGTGCCTGAACTGCCGGTCGTCATCGCCGAATGCGACAACCTGGAGCCGGTGGGTACCGCGTATGCGGTAACCGGAGGTCTGGACTATATCAATAAGCTCGAAGCTTCCTTCGCTTCCATTCAGGAATCCGCCTACCCGCTCGTATCGCTCCTCACCGAAATCCGGGCCCTTCAGGCCCAGCTAGAGCAATGGTACGAAGAGTACGAGGAAGAGCAGCAGTAAATCTCCGCTTTTCCGATAAAAAAAGCTGCAGGACCTGCACGCCGGATGCCTCTCCCCCATATGCTGTAAGTAGTCAGTCAGGAAGGGGATGGCGTTATGCCGCAATGGCTCTGCAACCAGCTGATGCGAGCGTTCCAGAACAAAAACCCTCGGCAGATTCGTTTACTTAACGACAGTTGGTTTTTTTACCGGACACGGAGATCACCCGACGAACTGTCGGGATCCTTTGAAAAAAGCAGGTAGCTCCGCATAGGCGGAATTACCTGCTTTTTTTGTAACGCTCCGAGTCTTTAAGGAAGACGGGCGTCCAAGACCCGGCCGATCTGCTCGTTGATTTTACCGACGTCCGGCTCCGGAACCGGGTGATCGGCTAACGTGTACTTGTATTTAAGCTTCAGAATCCGGTAAACGCTCTCGTCGATTCTCCGCTCCGAGAGAACGCCGGTTTCGGCGGCCTGCTTCAGCGCTTTTACGACACGGACCGTGTTGTCGAATTCATGACAGACGAGGGCTACGTCCGTGCCTGCTTTCACGGCTTGAACGGCCGCCTCGCCGATTCCGTAGCTTTTGACGATGGCGCCCATTGTCAAATCGTCCGTGAACACGACACCGCCGAAATTCAGCTCTTTGCGCAGCAAATCGGTAATGACCGCCGAAGATAAGGAAGCCGGATAGGTGGAATCCAGCTTCGGAAGCAGAATGTGCGCAACCATGACCGCATCCGCCCCGCTCTGAAAGGCTTTGGCGAAAGGGACGAGCTCAAAAGAACGCAGACGGTTCGCATCATGCTCCACGACAGGCAGCCCGATATGAGAATCTACCGAGGTATCGCCATGTCCCGGGAAATGTTTCACGACGGGAATCACCTTCTGCGCGGCGATGGCTTTCATCATCTCGACGCCGAGATTGCCTACAAGCTCGGGAGCCGATCCGAAAGAACGGTCCCCGATGACCGGATTGTTCGGGTTGCTGTTGATATCGAGCACCGGAGCAAAATTCGTGTTAAATCCGAGGGAAGTCACTTCCCGGGCCAGAATATCCCCGATCTCCGCAGCGAAACGCAGGTTCTTCGTACTGCCGATTACCCGGCTCGCGGGTACGTTCATATACTCGTCCGGCATGCGGCTAACGCGTCCGCCTTCCTCGTCGACACTCAGCATAAGCGGTATTTTGCTGCCCGTAAGGGCATTCTCTTCTTTCAGCGAATTCAGGAGAGCTACCGCCTGCGCCGCGCTTTTTACGTTCGGCTTGAATAAAATGAAGCCTCCGACCTTATAGGTATCTATCAACTGCCGCGCATGCTCGTCCATCTCCAAGCCATCGACTCCGCTGATGACCATCTGACCGATTTTCTGATCCAGCGTCATCCTCGCAATCTGATCCTTCAACGGGTCGTCGACCGTAGGTGTCGGACTCGGCTGCGACTCCTTGCCGCCGCTTTGACTTTTGCCCGGACCTGCCTGCGGTCCCGATGTGCTGCAGCCGGCCGAAATGAACAGCAGAACGGCAAGCGCCAGCGTTCCTCCCTTGCGTAACCATGTGTGAAGCATGGACCTTCCCTCCGCTCTGATCGTCTGCCGGATTCCAGCGGCAGCTATCTTTTCTGTTTTTGCCTATTCGAGTAAGAGTTATTCCTGCCTTGCCTGAACGAGATTTCAGGACGGTACTGAGGCGCGAAATTTCAGAGTAAAAAAGAAAACCTCAAGCTCTTTGGGATCTTGAGGTTCTTTATGGTCGGTTCCGTTTATTGCGGCTGTTTCATCGTCAGACCGACACGGCCCTTCTTTGTATCTACGTTCAATACCCAAACCGTTACGTTGTCACCGACAGATACCACATCCATCGGATGTTTTACGAACTTGTCGCTGAGTTGGGAAATATGGACGAGACCGTCGCTTTTGATGCCGATATCGACAAATGCGCCGAAATCGATCACGTTGCGCACGGTACCCTGAAGCTCCATCCCCGGCTTCAGATCTTCGATCTGAAGGACGTCCGTCCGGAAGATCGGCGTCCCGAGTTCCTCGCGGGGATCGCGGCCCGGACGCTGCAGGCTGTCCAGGATATCGCGCAGCGTAGGCACGCCAATGCCGAGCTTGGGCGCAAGCTCTTCGGGCTCCTGGCGCTGAAGCAGTTCCTTGAGCTGCTGGGATCCGATCCCGGCAAGCTCGACTCTCAGCTCGGCCAGCAGCTTATCCACCACGTCGTATGTCTCGGGGTGGATCGGCGTGTTGTCGAGCGGGTTGCCGCTTCCGGGTACCCGGAGGAAGCCGATGCACTGCTCGAACGTTTTCGCGCCGAGGCGGGGAACTTTCTGCAGCTCTTTGCGGCTGCCGAACTTCCCGTTCTCCTCGCGGAACTTCACGATATTCTTCGCGATCGTGCTGTTGATTCCGGAGACGTAGGAAAGCAGAGACGGCGATGCCGTGTTCACGTCGACACCGACATGGTTAACCGCGGATTCGACAACCGCTTTGAGGCTCTCGTCGAGATGCTTCTGCGAGACGTCATGCTGGTATTGGCCGACGCCGATCGCCTTCGGCTCGATTTTGACAAGCTCCGCGAGCGGGTCCTGTAGGCGGCGCGCAATCGAGATGGCGCTGCGCTCCGCGACGTCGAGGTCCGGGAACTCCGTCTGAGCAAGCTTCGATGCGGAGTACACGCTTGCGCCGGCCTCGTTCACGATGAGGTACTGGAGCTTGCGCGCTTTAAGTTCGGCGATCAGATCCGCCACGAACTGCTCGGTTTCGCGCGAAGCGGTACCGTTGCCGATGACGATGAGGCTGACATCGTACGTGTCGATCAGGCGCTTGAAAGCGGCCTTCGCTTCCGCGACTTTGTTGTTCGGCGGCGTCGGATACGTCACCGTGACCTCCAGCATCTTGCCCGTCTCGTCCACGACGGCCAGCTTGCAGCCGGTCCGGTAAGCCGGATCGACGCCGAGCACGGTTTGGCCCTTAACGGGCGCCTGGAGAAGCAGATTCCGCAAATTGCCCGCGAAAATCTGAATCGCGTGCGTCTCCGCCCGTTCCGTCAGCTCTCCGCGGACTTCCCGCTCGATGGATGGCGCGATCAGACGCTTGTAGGCGTCTTCCACAGCCGATTGCAGCGCGTCGCGCGTCACGGACGGCCCCTGGATGACCTGGCGGCCGATGAATTCGTGGATTCGCTCCACGGGAACGTCGAGCGCCACTTTCAGCACGTCCTCGCGCTCACCGCGGTTAATCGCCAGCGTGCGGTGCGGCGGCATTTTTTTCAGCGGTTCCTGGTAGCTGTAATACATCTCGTAAACGGACTCTTCTTCCTGCTTCTTCGCTTCCGTACGCAGAATCCCGTTGTCGTGCGTAAATTTGCGGACCCAGGCCCGAATTTTCGCATCGTCCGCAAGCTGCTCGGCGACGATATCCTGCGCGCCTTGAAGAGCTTCTTCGGCGGTGGCGACGCCTTTGTCTTCGCGAACGTACTTCGCGGCTTCTTCCTGGAGCGAGCCTTTCTGCGGCTGTTTCAGTATAAATTTCGCCAGCGGCTCCAGCCCTTTTTCCTTCGCGACGCTCGCGCGTGTTTTGCGCTTCTGGCGGTATGGACGGTACAAATCCTCCAGCTCCTGGAGCTTTACCGCTTTTTCAATGGAAGCCTGGAGCTCGCCGGTGAGCTTGTCCTGCTCGTCGATAAGACGCAGCACTTCCAGCTTGCGGTCTTCCAGATTGCGGAGGTAATTCAGCCGCTCCTCGATATCCCGCAGGAAATTCTCGTCGAGTTCTCCCGTCATTTCCTTGCGATAGCGCGCGATAAACGGAATGGTGTTTCCTTCATCCAGGAGATTTACGGTCGTTTGAACTTGCGAAGCCTTGAGCTGAAGCTCGGCGGCGATTTGTTTAACGATCCGGGCAGCCGTAGCCGCTGTTTTTTCCTCGGTCCGTTCGTAGCTCTTAGGTGCTTGCTGCTTGTCTGCGTGCTGGACATCCGTGTTTGCCATCGTTATTCCCCCATGCGTTTTGTAGCTTTCTTCCGGGCATAGTTATACTCGGCCCGATCCTTCCTCCGAAAACCTCTTGATCTCCGCCGCTTTCGCGTGCCTGGACCTCGTTTTCGTGCCGACCTTTGTCAAAGAAACGAAAAAACGAGGGCTGTTAGGGCCCCTCGCTCCTCATTTCATCGCTAGAAATCAATCAGTCCCACGCTGACCTGCAGCGCTTCGTCCACCTTGCGCATTGATTCTTCATCCAGATGCGTAATTTTGTCGGTCAGCCGCTGTTTGTCGATCGTACGGATCTGTTCCAGCAAAATGACGGAGTCCCGGTCGAAACCGTGCGTTTCCGCATCGATTTCCACGTGCGTCGGTAGCTTCGCTTTCTGAATCTGCGCCGTAATTGCGGCGACGATGACCGTCGGGCTGAAGCGATTGCCGATGTCGTTCTGGATAATCAGCACCGGACGGACGCCGCCCTGTTCGGAACCGACAACCGGTGAAAGATCTGCGAAGTACACATCGCCACGTTTTACAATCAAATTATTACACCCCGCTTACTAAGCGTACCAGCGTATTGTCCGCCTCTTCCTCCGCTTGAAAAGCTTCGTCCGCTATCGTTAGGTTGATTTTAGCCATCTCCATGTAACCTTTCTGCATGGATTCGCGAAGGCTGCGTTTTTTGCGTTCAAGCAAATACAGCTTCATGGCCTGGCGAATAAACTCGCTTCGGTTGGAGTTCTCCTTCTCCACAATGCCGTCGACCTCCTGTAATAGGTTGTCTGGCAAACTGATCATGATCCTCTTCGTGTTATGAGCATTATTCACCGATTTCGCACCCCCAAGAAACATCCGAAAACACTTTACTACCATTATGTCGATGCAGTAGTAAATTTATACTACTTCAGTATATATGCGCGTGGTATATCATTTATGCCATACGCATCGTCAAGCTCCCTTGTAATCTATTCGAGGGCATACCCTGAAATCCTGTTTTTCCTTCGGGAAAAATTGTGGAATTTTGATTAAGTTCTGTCGATCCGTTAAAAAAGATGTCTGAACAGGGAGTTGACCGCCTTCACTCTGCGGCCGCCGCTTACGTAAACGCGGGGAACCCGGTGAGAGATCATGCAGGTTACTTCGTAATTGATCGTACCCAGCTTAGCGGCGATTTCCTCCGCGGTTATGCGTTCTCCGCCCTGCTCGCCGAGCAGGACGACCTCGTCTCCGAATGCCGCTCCCGGAATATCGCTCGTACTCAGCATACATTGATCCATACAGATCCTGCCTACGACCGGAGCTCTTCTGCCGCGGACCAGTCCTTCCGCCTTCCCTGTCAACAGACGCGAGAAGCCGTCGGCATAGCCGATCGGCAGTGTGGCGATCCGTTCATCGCCTTGCGTGTGATAAATGGTGCCGTAACTGACGCCCGATCCGGACGGAAGAGTCTTCAGATGGACGATCCCCGTTTTGAGGCTCAGTACGGGTTTCAACCTGATCCGCTCTTTGTTTACCTCTTCGGAAGGATACAGCCCATACATTACAATGCCTAGACGTACCATGTTGTAAGTAAGTTCGGGCAGATCAATGGCAGTCGCGCTGTTGCCGGCGTGAACAAAAGGAAAACGGGCTCCCGGCAGCTCACCGGCCTTCCGGACAATCCCGGCGAATTTCGCGTGCTGTTCGTACGTATAAGCTTTGTCGGTTTCATCGGCATTGGCATAGTGAGTAAACAGCCCCTCGACCCGGATTCCCCGCGTCTGCAGCGCTTTCGCGATAAACGCGACCGCTTCGTCCTCGTCGTGCAGGCCGAGCCGTCCCATGCCGCTGTCGATTTTAATATGAATGTTAAGCGGCGGTTTGTTCCCGCCCGCTGCGGCGTCGCGCTGCGCGTACCCGGAAGCCGCTTCAAGCAGTTCTTCCGTATAAACGGTCAGCGTAATGTCGTGTTCCAGCGCAAGTCCGATCCCTTCCGGCGGCGTATAGCCCAGAACCAGGATAGGCGCCGTGATGCCGGCGTTCCTCAGCTCCATCGCTTCGTCGAGAAAAGCTACGGCCAGATAGGTCGCGCCGCATTCCATTGCCACTTTCGAAACCTCTACGGCGCCATGGCCGTAGGCATCGGCTTTCAGAACCGCCATCATGTGTACGCTTCCCGGCAGCACGCGCCTGAAAGTCTCCAGGTTGCTGCGGAGCGCATCCAATGAAATTTCCACGTAAGTCGGACGGTAAAAAGCATCCACGTCAAAGTTCACCTTCTTCAAAACTGTACACGGGACAAGGGAGATCCCGAATAAACAGGGTCTCCCTTCCCTAATTGGCCGGCACTTCCGCCGTCCTCCGTTACACCCATGTTAAAGGCTCCGCTGGATGAAGTCAATGCATTGTTCCGGGCAAAATTCCCCAATCCATGGGGCTTTGCGGGTTATTTGCCCGCTTCTTCGGCAACGGACTGGGCGATTTTGACAAGCTCGTCGTGCGGCAAGTCGGCGGTCGCCAGGCGGAATTCGATGCCTTCGTACGTCCATGTCAGCGTCTTCTTCTCGTCGCCGGTGACCACGCCGAGCGTGTAGCCCAGGTCGACGATATCGCCGGGCAGGACGGATACGGTCTGTGTCTGCGGCGCTACCTCAAGCAGCGTGTAGTTGTAGGTCCCCTGGTAGCGGACCATGATGCCCGTGTTCTCGCCGAGCTTCACGTCCCGGATGTCCTGCTGCGCGACACCCTTGGGCATGTAGGACGGCTCGATGAGCCCGAAGCCCGCGCTGCTGTTGGCCGCGGCTTTGTTGTCCGCGCCGGCGGCACCGGTCGCGGCAGTGCCCGCCGCTGCGGGCGCCGGCTGCTTGTCGCCGGTGCCGCCCGCGGAGGCTGCGCCGCCCGCAGAAGCGCC
>NZ_BBJT01000025.1 GCF_000739915.1 Paenibacillus chitinolyticus NBRC 15660
AACGTTGGAATCGGCGGCATCACGTTCAGCACCGCCCCGTTCGACGTTACCGGCTGGCCTCCCGTACCCGACACGACAACACGGTACATGTAGCCGTTCATGCCCATCGACACGGCCGGAATGCTCAGCGTGGCGTTTGTCTCGCCCTGCAAGTTTAGGAAACCTGATCCGGTGTTTACCTGCCACTGGTACGTCAGTCCCGTTCCCGTGGCCGTAACGCTAAAGGAAGCGGGATTTCCTTCAAGCACCGGCGGCAGCACGTGTTGCGGCTGTGCCGTAATCGCCGGAGGGAACGTTGGAATCGGTGGCATCACGTTCAGCACCGCCCCGTTCGACGTCACCGGCTGACCGCCCGTTCCCGACACGATGACACGGTACATGTAGCCGTTCATACTCGGCGAAACGGCCGGAATGCTCAGCGTGGCGTTCGTATCGCCCGGTAGGTTTACGAAGCCCGACCCGGTGTTTACCTGCCACTGATACGTCAGTCCCGTTCCCGTGGCCGTCACGCTAAAGGAAGCAGGCATTCCCGGCAGTATCGGCGGCACGCTTTGCGGATGTGCCGTAATCGCCGGAGGCGTCGCAGGCGGCGCCGAGCTTTTAACGGTCAAGGTGAAGTCCTTGGTCACACTTTCATTATTTCTGCTGATTTTCGCCTGAAGAGCGGCCGTTACATCTCCTCCGGCCGGAGGCGTCACTATGCCCGTCGCGGGATCGATGACCCCGTTTCCTCCGGTCCAAGTAATTTGCGTGAAATGCGTACCCGCATCCGGAAGGTATAGGTTCTGGGTAACATGTGCGTCGCTGTCTCCGACGGCATAGCCGATTTCCAGAGCCGTTTTGTCGTCCTGTAGAGCTCCGGACACAATCTGGCCGATCGTCGTATCTATGATGGTTTGAATCTCGGATGCGGCGGCATACCCATCGACAGGAATGCCGTCGAGTATAGCTTGGTCCACAACCGCTTGCTCCGTGTAATCCAAAGCGAAATACTTACTCAAATCCAATCCGGGATTGAGGAAAGTTCCGTCATTAACCCAGCTCAAAGCGGCGCTTACGCCGGAATTATCGGTAGCTTCATGTAGAAACAAAAAGAAATTGCGGTTATCCAGGGCGCTGCCGTAAGCATCGCGAAGATCCGTAACCGTCGCAAAAGGACGTTTGCCGATCAGGTCATCCACGATAGCGTCGTTATCCGCTTTTCTGTTCCAGTAAAAACTATCCTTCTGCTGCACGGTTTCAAAAATATCGTTAGGATAATCCAAAATGGCCTGATACATTTCCGCAGCAGTGACCGCCGCGTTATAAGCTGAAAGTCCCCCGGGAGGCGCCGCCTTAACCGGACCCGCTGCGCCGAACAAAACGGCGTTAAGCACAATCACGCTCATCAACATAACCGAAATCCATCGGAAAGAGGATTTTCTCTGATGCATACATTCACCTCATAAGTTATAGAAAACTTGTTAACGCACTGACAGAACGACTATCAACGAAAATTTTTTCTCTCTTTATCTGAGCTTCGGCCAGCCCCTTCCCCCCTTTTTTAACATGGAAAATTGTATCAGCTGCCACTGAACGGATTCTGGACAAAATTCGTCATTTTTCGCCAAAACGGTATATTTCGGATACCGGCATCCGCAAAGCTGCTCTCCAATGTTTTTCAGCCCGATAAAAAAAGCCCAGCCGCTCAAGAGGGGCAAAGGCTTCGTCCGGGATAACCGGAATCGCTCAGATGCTCTGCATCAAGTGTCTATACAGGTTGGTTGTTTCGCGGCCGGGCTCTGATCCCAGCTCTTCGCGGAGGGCGCTTGCGAACGCTTCATAATGCTTTTTCAGCGACAGCTTGTCACCCAGACCGGCATGGACTTCCATTCCCGCCCGGCAAATTTCTTCCGAGAACGGCTCCTTTTTTTGGAGCAGCTCCAGCCGCCGGAGAGCGGAATGGGTCTGACCCGCGGACACTTCGTAAGCCGAAGCCAGAAGACTGGCCTGAATATACTGCCCGAGCAGCTGCGCCCGGTACGATTTGGCCCAGAAATAATCGTGCTCCTCGAGGTAATCCCCCCGGTACAGCTGCAGTGCCTGGTCCAAACGCCGCCACTGCTCCCGCGACGTAATCTCACCGGAAGAGGCTGCGGTCAGGAACAGGTCCACATCGGTGCGGAAACCGTCCCCCGTGAAGCGGTAGCTGTCGTGGGAGTAATCGATGCCCGCTCCGATTCCCCAGGCTTTGAGCATTTTGCGCACCTGGTATACGGAGGTGTGAAGCTGAGTGACCGCTTTATCCAGAGAAAGCTCCGGCCATAGCGTCTCCAGAATGACATCTTTGGCCACCCGCTTGCTCCGGTGATGAACGAGGAAGGCGAACAGCTCCTGTGCTTTCTGCGTGCGCCATCTCAAGCTGCCGCCTGTACCGGGGCCTCCCGTCAGAGACAACTGCTTGAAGCACAGCACGGACGGTTCGCCGGACGGTGCCGCCTCCCGTCGGACGGCCTGGAGCTGGCTAAGACGCGACTCCAGGCGGCTGACGGTCTTGGCGAACCGTTCCGGATCGACCGGCTTGAGCAGATAGTCGATCGCGCCAAGCTCGAACGCTTCGATCGCGTAGTCGTTATAGGCGGTTACGTAGACGATCTGCGCCTCCGGGTTCAGCCGGTACAGATTCTCCGCCGCTTCAAGGCCGTTCATCTCGGGCATCTCGATGTCCAGGAAGACGATGTCCGCCTTCTCGGCAGTCATATGTTCAAGCCCGTGCCGGGCCTGCGTATACATGCCCGTGACCTCCATGCGCCCATCCGTCCGGAGCAGACGCTCCATCTGAATCAGGGCGGGCTTTTCGTCGTCAATCAGAATGGCCTTCACTGCTTTTGACCTCCTCCCGTTTCCCCCGGGTTCCCCCGTTATTCGGCACCCGGAACTGGACAGTCGTTCCCTGTCCGGCCTCAGTCCGGATATCGAGCCCTTCGCCAAACATCGTCAGCAGACGGGTATGGATGTTGATCAGGCCGACCCCTCCCCCGGCCTCTGCCGACAAGAGGGATGCCGCGCGCCCCGGTTCCATCCCGACTCCGTTATCCGTAATTTCCACGAGCAGAACATCTTCCTTCTCCTCGACGGAAATTCCGATCGTTCCGCCTTCCGCACGTCTCATGATGCCGTGGCGAACCGCATTTTCAACGATCGGCTGGATGCTGAGCGGAGGGATCAGACGGTTCGGCTCGGCCCGGATGTCGTATATCACCTGCAGCCGTTCTTCGAAACGTGCCTTCTCCAGAACTAAATACGACTGAACGAGAGCCATTTCCTTCTGTAAAGGTACCAACTGGTCGCGATTCTGAAAATCGAAGCTGCCCCGAAGATAACGGCTGAGTTCCAGAAGCAGCTTCGTCGTTTTGTCCGGGTCGGAGGGCAGAAGCGCGATAATCGTATTCAGTGCATTGTACAAAAAATGCGGCTTGATCTGCGCCTGCAAAAACGCCATCTCCGCCGAAACCGCGTTCCGGACGGACTTGCGCATCTCAAGCAGGGTCCGCACCCGGGCTCTCAGCTCGTCGGCATCGACCGGTTTGCGAAGAAAATCGTTGGCGCCCGCCTGGAAACCGGTGCGCACATCCTCCGGCAGGCTCCGTGCGGTCAGCAGCAAGACCGGCAGCTCGGCCAGCGAGATGCGGTCGCGGATCGCCCGGCACAATTCCAGACCGGACATGCCCGGCATCATCCAGTCGGCAATGACCAGGTCGATGGACAGCCCGGAGCCGATATGCGCCATCGCTTTGGCCCCGCCGTCTACCGCAATCAGCCGGTAGCCTTCAACCGACAGCAGGTTGTACAGCACCTGCAGGTTGACCGGATCGTCGTCGACCAGCAGGACAGTCGCGTCGATTTTGCCGGCGCGCCGGTCTTCCAGGCCTTCCGGCAGGACGGCGGCGGCCGTTTCGTCTCTTGCAACGGAAGCCCTGAACCCCCCGCCTGTGGTCCGTGCCGCTTCCGGTGCCGCCGTAGTCGATGGAACGGTAAACCGGAATACGGAGCCTTCTCCGAGACGGGATTCCGCTTCGATTTTTCCCTCACCCAGCTCGACCAGCTTCTTCGTAATACTCAGTCCGAGGCCCGTTCCTTCGTAATCGCGATCCCCGGGGTCGACACCCTGATCATAAGCATGGAATATTTCTTCCATTCGGTTCTCCGCGATTCCGATCCCCGTGTCTTTAACAAAGACGAGCACATGGCCGTTCTTCGTTACCGCCCCGATCGTGACCGTTCCCGCCGGAGTGAATTTCACGGCATTTCCGATCAAATTGTACAAAATTTGCTGAAGACGGTCTTCATCCGTCAGAAGCCAAGGAAGCCGGTCGGGCCATTCTTGCTCGAAACGGATGTCTTTGTGCCGGGCGACATGCGTCATGACTTCCAGCACCGCATTCGTTGCGGCTTTGAGATCGACCGGCTGTCGTTTCAGCACAATTTCGCCGTTCTTAAGCTTGCTGAAATCCAGAATATCGTTAATGAGAAGAGTAAGTCTCCGGCCCGTCGACACAATCATCGCCAGATCGTTCCTCTGCTTAACGTTCAAAGCACCCGATGCGCCTTCCAGCATAGATTGGGCCATGTTGACCATTCCATGCAAAGGCGTACGGAGTTCATGGGACGTGTTCGCCATGAATTCATCCTTCAGCCCGTCCAGGGAAAGCAGCCTTTGCGAAAGCTGGTCCACCTCCACAAAGGTCCGGTTAAACCGCTGCGCCAGCAGAATAGCCTGAGTCAACACGAACATCAGCATTTCCGCCGGAACGAGCAGCAGCCCTTCGTACAAGCCGACCAAGTTGAGCACGTACGCCGCTATGACCATCAGAATGCTCATCACACCGGCGATCATGAGCAAGGTGTCCTCGGAGCGCTTGCGCACGTCCCGCAGCAGAACGAACGCCATATAGCACATGCTGAGGAAGGAAATCGCCAGGATCAGCACCTCCAGCCGGGAGAAAACAACCGGCGGCAGCAGCAGGCCCGCGAGCAGACCGGCTGCCGTCACGAAGGAGCTCACCCGCAGCGCAAGCGGATGAACGCCGCCCGGTACGGCAACGGCTACATAACGGAGCAAGAAAAAGTACACGAACGAAGACACCATGAGCTGCACCTTGAGCAGCCAGGTGTAGGAAAACCCCGGCCAGGCGGCGGCAAGCATCTTCTCCCCGTGCGTGAGCACAAACAGCAGCCCCACCAAACAAAACAGCCCCAAATAAAGAGAGGCGGGATCATTCCTCCGCATCCTGTACAAAACCAGAAAATAAAGTCCGGGAATCAGGAAACCCGCCATCGTCATCCACTCGGAAAATAATGCCGCTTCCCGGCTTTTCATGACGGACTTTTCGTCTCCGAACAAGATCGGAGTGAATATGCCGCCGGAGGAATAACTGTGGTTGGAAACCTGAACCACAATCTCGGCTTCGCTGCCCTTCAGATAGGTATATCCCGTGTACGGAACGTTGTCGGAATTTTCTTCCGCGGCCGTACGGCCCGGCGTTCCGCTCGCTCCCACCTCCAGGCCGTTCACGAACACCCGGTTAGCCATGCGGATATTGCCGGTGCGGATGCCGTAAATGGCCCCGTCCGTCTCGTTAAGCCGCACGTTGAGACGGAACGTGGCATATCCTTCCGCGGCCGGGTCGCCTTCCTCCCCCATATACGCATTCCATTTGCCCGGAATTTGCGCCATACCGGTCGGCATGGGAGGCGTCTTTCCCGTTTCCGCGGAAGGATGAAAATCTCCCGGAACGAGCAGCTTCCCCCTGTAAAATTCCCACTCGCCGCTCAGCCGTACCGTCCCTTTGTCCGCAAAGTTCCAGGCTCTGAGATCCAGCGTCCCGTCGACCGCATCGGGATTCCGTTCGATCGACACGACGTGCTGAAGAACCAAATACACCGGCAGCAGCAGAATAAGCGCGGCCCCGAGTATAAAAAACAGCGCTTGTTTTTTCATAGGCCGGTCCCCAGCCCGTGAAATCGCTTGCAAAATCCCTGTAAACCGTCTCTCCATACCGCACGAAGCTCCCAGCGCGAGGTGCTTGGCGTCACATGACGGTGGTCAACCACATGCCTACAGCTCCTGTACCTCATCTGACCGCCGCACGTGTACAACACCGTAGACAAATTGCGCCCCCGTACACCTCTATGATATAAAGTCCCCATTGTTAGTCACCTGCCGGAAAAAAGTTGATATGCTGTTGTATTGTACCACAGCCCGCGCCAGGTTTCTTTTAAATAAACCGTGCCCATTCTCCCCCACGGGTAAGCAGCAGCGCCTCGGTATACTTCGGTCTTATGCAGCGGATAAAACAAAAACCGCCCGCTATAGCGGACGGCTTTTATCTCATTAAATAGAAAGTTCCTCCATTGCCGCCTTATCTGATGAACAAGATGGAAAGGAGTTCTTTTTAAAAAATTCCCCTGTTATTTCGGCAAAAACAGATACGGTCTCCCTCCCGTTTCTCCCTTTCTGACTAACAACTTATCGGAACCTTTGTACTTCAAGATCTCCCCGCCCTCTGTACTAAAATTTTTATCCAGCGTGGCGTAAGAAACGGCTTTTCCCTCCTTGGAGGTGACCAGGATATAATTTTCATTCATTGAAGCCTGCTGCTGGATGTATTTTTTGCTTTGCTCATCCACTTCTAAATTATCAAGCGCCTCTCCCCCCGAATAGGGCGGAATGATATAGACCCAATCGTATGCTTCGAAATTGTCCGGCTCGACGGTTTGACCGGTTTCAATTTTTTGGACACTTGCCATTAACCGGTCCGTTATTTTATCGTCGTAGGGAATTCTAGCGGCACTGCAGCTCATTAACAGCAAGACTGTCACGAGCAAAATCAAATTCTTCTTCATGATGGATCTCCATTCGGATTTTTAATGCAAATATATACCGTGAAGTACATAATTGACAATCCATGTGAAGTCTCCATTTCCAAAAAAAGATGAGCCTCTAATTACATCAGAGACTCATCTGCCCGAATGCCGTATGAACGATCGTCATCGGTACGATCGCCGCTCTAATCGCGCTCCACCAGCAGCGCCACGCCCTGGCCGCCGCCGATGCACAGCGAGGCCAGGCCGCGCTTGCCGCCGCGCCGCTCCAGCTCGTGCAGCAGCGTCACGAGCACGCGCGCGCCGCTGGCGCCGATGGGGTGCCCGAGGGCGATCGCGCCGCCGTTGACGTTGAGCTTCTCCGGCGGTACGCCGAGCTCGCGCCCCACGGCAAGCGACTGCGCCGCGAAGGCCTCGTTGAACTCGAACAGGTCGATGCCGTCTATCGGCACGCCCGTCCGGTTCAACAGCCGCCGCACGGCGCTTACGGGCCCGAGGCCCATCACGGCCGGATCGAGCGCCGCCGAGGCGTAGCCCTTGATCCGGGCAAGGGGTTTCAGCCCCCGCCGGCCGGCTTCCTCGGCCGACATGACGACAACGGCGGCCGCCCCGTCGTTGATGCCCGAGGCGTTGCCGGCGGTCACGGTCCCGCCCGTGCGGAACGCCGGGCGCAGCCGCGAGAGCGTCTCCGCGGTCGTGCCCGCGCGCGGGAACTCGTCGCGGTCGAACGGCAGCGGGTCCTGCTTCTTCCGCGGAACGGGGACCGGCACGATCTCGCTTCGGAAGCGTCCGTCCGCGGCCGCCCGCTCCGCCTTCTGCTGGCTGTAAGCAGCGAACTCGTCCTGCTCCTCGCGGGAGAGGCCGTACCGGTCCGCGACATTCTCCGCGGTTTCGCCCATGTGGATGTCGCACATGGCGCACCAGAGGCCGTCGCGGATCATGGAATCGACGAGCTTGCCGTCGCCCATGCGCAGGCCGGAGCGGGCGCCTTCCAGCAGATACGGCGCCGCGCTCATATTTTCCATGCCTCCTGCCACGACAATGTCGGAATCGCCGAGCATAACCGACTGGGCCGCCAGCATGACGGCTTTGAGCCCGGAGCCGCATACTTTGTTCACCGTAAGGGCGGGAACGCCGTCGGAAAACCCGCTTTTCAGCCAAGCCTGTCTCGCCGGGTTCTGCCCCAGTCCCGCCTGGAGCACGTTGCCCATGATGACCTCATGGACGTTCTCCTGTTCCAGTCGCGCCCGTTCCAGCGCTTCCCGGATCACGATGCTTCCGAGCTCCGTCGCGGGCACGCCGGCCAGGGAGCCCTGAAAGCTGCCGATCGCCGTACGCACGGCGCTGACAATAACCGCTTCTCTGGTCATTTCGGTTCACCCTTCCTGTCCGCAGGCTTCGAGCCGTTCTTTTAAAAGATGGCCCAGCGTGAACGCCGCTTCGGTCTTGGCCCGGACTTCGTCCAGCTCCGCTTCTCCGAGCAATTCGGCCAGCACCATGCCTTCCGGCGTAAAATCGAATACGGCCAGATCCGTAATGAGCCTGTTCACCACTCCTCTGCCTGTCAAAGGGAGGGTGCAGGCTTTTTTCACCTTGGATTCCCCGTATTTGTTCACGTGTTCCATGATGACGACGATGCGCTTGGCTCCGCTCACCAAATCCATCGCGCCGCCCATGCCCTTGACCATTTTGCCCGGAATCATCCAGTTCGCGAGATCTCCGCCGCCGGATACTTCCATGCCGCCCAGAATAGCCAGGTCGATATGGCCGCCCCGGATCATGGCGAACGATTCCGCACTGTCGAAATAGGAAGCGCCCGGCACCGCCGTGACGGTTTCCTTGCCCGCGTTGATCAAATCCGGGTCTTCCTCGCCCCGCTTCGGATAAGGACCGATGCCCAGCAGCCCGTTCTCGGACTGGAGCATCACGGTAATACCGGCGGGGATTTCGTCGGCTACGAGCGTCGGCATGCCGATCCCCAGGTTGACGTACATACCGTCCCGGATTTCTTGTACGGCGCGTTCCACGATTCGTTGGCGCGGATGGCTCATGCTGTCTCCTCCTTCGCTTCGCGGACCGTCAGACGCTCGATCCGTTTCTGATAGCTCCCGCCCTGTACGACATGCTGAACAAAAATGCCCGGCGTATGAATGTCATCGGGGTCCAGCTCTCCCGCCTCCACAATCTCCTCGGCCTCCACGAGAGTAATCTTGCCCGCCGCCGCAGCCAGCGGATTGAAGTTGCGGGACGTTTTGCGGAACACGAGGTTCCCCGCCGTGTCGGCCTTCCAGGCTTTCACCAGCGCGAAGTCGCCGGTGATCGCTTTTTCCAAAATATACGGCCGGCCCCCGAAATGCTTCTCCTCTTTGCCTTCCGCTACCAGCGTCCCGACGCCCGTCGCCGTGTAAAAAGCGGGAATGCCCGCCCCGCCCGCCCGGATGCGTTCCGCCAGCGTGCCCTGAGGCACCAGCTCAACCTCCAGCTCGCCGCTTAAGTACTGCTTCTCGAACGTTTTGTTTTCTCCGACGTAGGAGGACACCATCTTCTTGATCTGCTTGTTCGCCAGCAGCAGCCCGAGCCCCCAATCATCGACTCCGCAGTTGTTGCTGACGACGGTAAGTCCGCCCGTACCCTGCCGCTCCAGAGCGGCGATCAGATGCTCCGGTATGCCGCACAGGCCGAAGCCTCCCACGATCAGGGTCGATCCTTCCCCGATTACATGTACGGCTTCCTCCGCTGATTTCAATACCTTGCTCATGTCTGCCCCTCTCCTCTCGCGTGATTGATGTCTCTCTCTACTGCGCCGTATATCCGCCGTCGATCAGCATGGACGTTCCCGTCACGCCCTTCAGCTTGTCGCTGGCGATCAGCATGGCGAATTCGGCGATTTCATCGACCGACAGGAGCCTTTTTTGCGGCACCAGAGGGTAGATGACCTCCTCCAGCACGCTTTCCAGGGGAACGCCCCGCGTTCTTGCCAGATCTTCCAGTTGGCCGCGTACGAGCGGCGTATCCACGTAGCCCGGGCACAGCGCGTTAACCGTAATGCCGTGCGCCGCGCCTTCCAAGGCCGCTACCTTCGTCAGCCCGATGAGTCCGTGCTTCGCGCTGTTGTAAGCGGCTTTGCCCGCGAAACCGATGACGCCGTTGATCGAAGCCATGTTGATAATCCGTCCGTACTGCTGTTCCTTCATAATGGGCAGAGCATGCTTGATCCCGATAAAAGCCCCCGTCAGCATCACTTTGATCATGAATTCAAACTTTTCCACCGGGAATTCCTCGATAGGCGCGACATGCTGCAAACCCGCGTTGTTCACCAGAATATCGAACCGGCCGTAGGTTTCGTGCGTGGTCCGGATCGCTCCGGCGAACTGGCCTTCGTCGGTTACGTCGCAGGCGAGACCGGTGGCCTCGTATCCTTCGTCCGCCAGCCGCCGGGCCGCCGTTTTCGCCTTTTCCTCCTGAATGTCGGAAATAACGACCTTGGCCCCCTCGCGGGCGAATGTACGGGCGATTTCAAGGCCGATGCCGCTGGCCGCGCCGGTGATCAGGGCTGTTTTTTGAGCCAAAAATGGGGTCATGACCGCCACTCCTTCCGAAAGTTTTTTATATGGGATTAAAATGAATGCTGAAATAAAAAACATCTGATTACCTATGAACGGCCTTAACTGTCAACGGTCTAAAATAGGCGCCGGACGGCTCCGCTTCATCCCCGCCTCTTTTACATGAAAGATAAAACAGCGGCGAGAATAAGCACTGTGAGTGTTTTAACGACGGTTATGGCGAAAATATCCTTGTAAGACTGCCGGTGCGTCAGGCCCGTGATCGCGAGCAGCGTAATGACCGCTCCGTTATGGGGCAGCGTATCCATTCCCCCGGAAGCCATCGAAGCGATCCGGTGCAGCCATTCCGGGCTGATTCCCGCCGCCTGGCCCGCTGCCAGGTACTGTTTGCCCATGACTTCGAGGGCGATGGACAGCCCGCCGGAGGCCGATCCGGTGACCCCGGACAAAATATTGACCGACACCGCTTCATTGATAAGCGGCTGGGAACTGATGTTGAGGATGAAATTCTGGATCGCTTTGAAGCCGGGCAGCGTCTTGACCACGTTGCCGAAGCCGACCTCGGAAGCGGTGTTGAAAATCGCCAGAAGCGATCCCATCGCGGCTGCCGTCAGCCCTGCCGCCAGCTTGCTCTGAACGTGCCGGACGTTGATGCAGAGCGCCGCCGCGATGCCGATGAACAGGGCGATAATAAGCGCCCATGACGATGCAACCGTTTTCACATTCGCGATGTTAAACGATTTGAGAAGTTCCGGGCTGTACCAGGTGTTGACCGTCAAAAATCCCCGGCTCAGCAGGTAGTTGAACACCAGCACCAGCACGAGCGGGACGAGCGAAACCCACAGGTTCGGGTAACGCTGGCCTTCGGCGGTTTCCGGCTCGTTCTTGTGTCCGGTTCCGTAGCCTTCGCCTGCGGCTGCCGCTTGCTTGCGGCGTTTCTCCAGCCAGAACATGCCCGCCGCCAGCACCATGACTCCGCCCACAATCCCCACGACCGGGGCCGCGTACGCGTCCGTTCCGAAATACGTGGTCGGGATGATGTTCTGCACCTGCGGCGTTCCGGGGAGCGCATCCATCGTGAAGGTAAAGGCGCCGAGCGCGATCGTGCCGGGAATGAGCCGCTTCGGAATATCCGCTTCGCGGAAAACCGCCACCGCGAAAGGATAGACGGCGAAAGCGACCACGAACAGCGAGACGCCGCCGTAAGTGAGCACCGCGCAGGCCAGCACGACCGACAGCATGGCGCGTTTGGAGCCGAGCACTTTGACGATGGACCGGGCAATCGAGGAGGCCGCTCCGTTCAGCTCCATCACCTTGCCGAAAATCGCTCCCAGCAGGAAGATCGGGAAGTACGTTTTAATATAGTTCGCCGCATTCGCCATATAAGTCTCCGTGTAGCTCGGCATAAGCGCGAGCCCGGAAATGACCACGGCCAGCAGCGTAAAGATCGGGGCAAACACGATCACCGGATACCCCCGGTAAGCGAAAAACATCAGCAGCCCCAAGGCGAGCACAATCGCCACGACCTGAACAAACACCATGCGCCTTCTCCTCTTTTCTGTTAGAAGATCTCTTGTAAGCCCTTACATTCTTTTAAGTTACGTACTGCTCTCCATGAAATTCCGGGGCGTCCCCTGAAATTTGAACGTTCTGTGTCCGCTTTTAGTTTACACGGCAGGTAAGGCAAGGTAAAATTCAGACATCGAATGGCTACCATTCCAAAATTTTATGGCTGGGGATGAACGACCGTGGATGTAAGAAATCTCGCCTCCGTTCTGGAGGTCGCCAAACAGCAGAATTTTACGAAGGCCGCCGAAATTTTACATATGACTCAACCGACCTTAAGCAAGCTGGTCAAAAGCATGGAGGACGAGCTCGGCGTCACCCTGTTCGACCGCAGCGGCAAAACCGTCAAGCTCACCGACTCGGGCGCCGCCGCCATCCAGCGGATGCAGGTCATCCTCCAGTCCGTGAACGACCTCTACACCACGCTGGACGACGTGTCCCAGCTCAAAACGGGCACCATCCGCATCGGACTGCCCCCGGTGATCAGCACCGTTTTCTTTCCGCGCGTGATCGCGCCGTTTCAGCGGAAATATCCCGCGATTCAGTTCGTCATGATCGAGGAGGGCGCGAAAACCGTGGAGCAGCGCGTCCTGGACGGATCCATCGACATGGGCGTCGTCATCTCGCCGGACGAGGATTCCAGCCTGGGGCGGCTGCCGTTCATCCGCCAGCACGTCTCCCTCGTGCTGCATCGCACGCATCCGCTGGCCGAACGGGAAACGGTCTCTCTCGCCGATTTGAGCCGGGAGCCGTTTCTGCTGTTCGCCAAGGGCTTCGCCGTGCGGCATCACGTCCTGGACGCCTGCCACAGCGCGGGTTTTCACCCGGCCATCGCCCACGAAAGCTCGCAGTGGGATCTGCTGGTGGAGATGGTCGCCGGGGGACTCGGAGTTTCTTTTATCCCGGAACCGATCACTTCCAAAATAGCGAACCCGGATGTCCGGGTTATCCCCAAAACCTCGCCGGGCATTCCGTGGAACCTGTATGTGCTGTGGAACAAGGAACGGTATGCCTCCTACGCCATGCGGGAGCTTCTGGAATTTATCGGGGAAAAAGCAGAGGGAGCGGAGGTTTGAGCCCTGAGGAAAATTCCGCGTTCACCAATTGCGAAACGAAAGCATGAAAAAAGACATAAAAAAAAAGGATACCTGCCGGTGCGGGTATCTTTTTCATTTTGTCGCATAACGGAGCTTTTATTATATTCATTCCGGTGATGTTGATGGAGACAATTCAACCTACATAACGCCGATCTTCATCCCTTGTCCGGCAAAAAGTTTCTCGACGGCCTCCTGCAAGCGTTCCTTCTGGATCGGTTTGACCACGAAATCGCTGGCCCCGCTGCGGATGGCTTCCATGACAACCTGCTGCTGCCCCATGGCGGAGCACATAATGATTTTAGCGTCCGGATTGGCGGATTTGATGTGCTTAACGGCTTCCAGTCCGTCCATTTCAGGCATCGTAATATCCATCGTCACAAGGTCAGGCTTCAATCGGCCGTAAAGATCGACCGCTTCCTTCCCGTTTTGGGCTTCGCCGATCACGGTGTGTCCCATCTGCTCCAAAAACATACGGACCAGCGTTCTCATAAATGCGGCGTCGTCCACAATCAGTACGTTCAAAGCGCCCCCTCCTTCTGTCTGTTCCAATGTATCAAAACAAACTGAACAAAAACTAAACATGTCCGGAAGGGGAGCATTTACTCATCTCAAAAGACACAAAAAAGCCGGTTTCTCGTATTATTCAACCAAGTGTCTGTTCTCGTATACCGTAACTTCGCAGACCGGTTCAAATCCCGCCCGTTTGTAGATCCCGATTCCGTCGGGCGAAGCCTGCAGAACGCAAAGCCGGGGCTTTCCTTTCTTGGCTTCGCCGACAAGGAACCGAAACATGGCGGAGCCGAAGCCTTGTCCCCGGAAATCCGAGCGAGTTGCGATATCGTAGATGCCGACGCTGTCATCCGTGAACATAAGCGTACCGGTGCTGACCGGCCGACCTCGGTACGAGCCGATATACAGCTTCATAAGTGAAGATCCCCACAACGGCAAACGGGATATTTTCCGGTAAAAAGCCCTCACGGCAGCCCCTTCCTCCGACTCTCCGAACAACGAAACCAGCACGTCTCCGAATTGCTCCGCTTCCGCAGGGGATGCAATCTCTTTCATCTGAAAGTCCGCCGGGCATTCGGTTCCGGGATGGAGGGCATCCAAGTCCGCATACATCGCGATGTTCGTTTCCGCTTCTTTTAAACCCGCCTGTCTTAACGTCTCGAAGGTGACGCTGTCTTTGCTTTCCCAGGACCATAACGCCATCGGGTATTTTTTGTCCGTAAAATAATGAACTGTCTCTTCGAGGATAGCTTCGTTCTCCGCTGCCAGGCGGGGTTGTAGTAAAACCGCCACGTTAAACGTATCCGAAGGGAGGCCGCTATCCGCTCTTATGTATTCGGGTGTTTGTTTGAGAGTACAACCTTCTGCCCGACTTGCCAGATGGGAAACCTTCGCGATAAAGTTATCCCGGATCAAACGGGCCGTTTGGCCCTGTCCTTGCCCTGTGTTCATGCCGATGTCCTCCTTGCTTCCGGGCTGCAGCCGCAGCCGGTTTGTGAGCGTGATGTTTATTGAATGAAGTTTTCGTGATTTTCTCCGTTACTGCAACACAATTCTTTCCTTGAATCGTCAAAAAAGGCCCCCGGCGATGGAAGTACAAGCCGGTGACCTATACAAGTTAAGCATTTCTTCCAAGTAAGCAGATTGCTGTTACCTGGTTAACTGCGCTTATTAATTGCATATAAATAACCAAGCAACGAAAGACAAGATATAAAATACAACCATATATGTAGGTCCGCCAACGTCTGCCTATTCAGTTCAAAAAAACTAAGGTAATTAACTTGCATGGAATCACTCAGTGATAGCGAATATTGAGTCAACTGTGCGAGAAGGATGCTCAAAACCATCAAAGAAAAGCAAAGGTTACGTAAGCGGTTCTCCTCGTTCACAAAGATAATAACTAATAAAAATACTATACAAATACCCGTTATAAACAATAACAAATTCAGAGCCCCCTTAATTAAAATCAAGAATAGGTTTAACCTATTCTTGATTTTAATTTATTTTAAACAGTTATTCAATTAACTGGAATAATAGGAAAACGACATATTGCTTGTTTTAGTTCCGTTTGCAGGTGCATATGGAGATTGCCCATTATATACATCATAAGTCCAAGTAACGTATAATTCTTTCTGCTTGTTTGTATCATAGTGTCCAACTGTAAAAGTTACGTCAAAAGTCTGTCCAGTATTTTTCAAGTACATGCCAGAGGAGTATTTTGTGCCAGCAGCCCTTGTTACATTACTTCCGCTATTGTCAAACACTTTAAGGGTTTTTGCTGTATAAGGGGTTTCAAATTGATAGTTAATTTCATAAGAAGTCAGGGGTACATATTTCGATTTAAGAGAATATCCAATTTTAAATTGCGTTTTTATACCACCGGCGACTTGATAACTGCCATCCCATTGAATTTGTCTAATTGCATCGCCCGGATCTGTCCATGAATCAACTCTCGTGTCAGTAAAGTATCCCACTTGAAAATTAGAGCTGTTTGAATCTAACCCTGAATAATCATATGACCATGTTCTCTGAGAAAGTACATACATTTTTGTGGTAAATGTTCCTCCACTGGTATCTAGAGAAGTTGGGCCCTCAATATAATGACGTATAACCATCTCTTCATATATGTTTCCACCACCTACAGAATAAGAAATGTTGTACGGTCTGTCGCTTTTTCCACTTACAACACCTTGTGGTTCAAAACTAGGAATCTCAGTTCCTTGTAGTATTTTAGCATACCAGAATTGATTCGCATGATCGATAATGTCAAGAGAGTCCTGTTGGGAGAAAAGTAAATCAGCGCTAAACAAATTATTTAAGCCAGTAGTTTCAATTATCGTAAGATTTCTTGTTCCTTTCTCAAGCAGATAGAGTTTAAGAACAGCTTCCCCGCCTTTAAATTTGTTTTTGTTTAATGTAAGTGAAGAATTTGAAGCCCTATCAATTCCAAAATAAATGACTTCAAAATTATTTAATGAATCTTTGAGATCACCAACTAATAAATCAGCATTGGAGTTTTCAGATTTTTTAATAGTCCCCTGCAAATCAAACAATTTTCCGTTTACTAAATTACCAGACAACAAAAGTTTAGAAGTAGTAATTTCAACATTTTTAAATACAGCTTTTGAATTTGCATCCAATTGACTAAGTTTTGCTCCTTTTGAGTCTAGGTTGTAAACAGTAGACGCTTCTAACTCTATTGAATTGGTTGCTGATACCGGCAAAGAATTTGAAAATAAAGCTAGAGTAACTAAAAAAACGAGTAGAAGTTTAGTAGTTTTCATTAAACACACTCCTTATTGGAATTTATTTACACATATATACTACCACATTTTTACATTAAAAAGTTACAAAAATGTAAAATCATGTTTTTTATTGAGTGCCCTAGAAGAACAATCCTTTCCAACAACTGCTACGGGAAGACAAAGCCAGCTTACTTCGCCTAGCGCATCTCTCCCTTTCCTCGCCTGCCGAAATTTTATGCAGTTAACCAAAGTTAATTCTCAATACCTATCGTTTTTGCTAGACTGAACCCTGCTAACTCTTTGAGTCGGGCATAAGGGCTCCCCTTCTTGACCGGCTGCAACCGTACTTTCAAAGGAGTGATGACATCTTCATGTCTAACAGGCTGCGCAAAATATGGGGGACGACTGTCCTGATAGGAGGGATACTGGCCGGATGGTGCCAAACGGCGAATGCGGCCGTCATGATGGAACCTCTTCCCGCTTCGGCCGACTTGCCCTCAGACCTGGCGGGAGTTTCGGCAAGCGGTGTGCTGAACGGCAGCAGCCTCCTTGTAACCGGCGGTCAATATAACCGGAACAATTCGTTCGCCAAAAACTCGTACACTTTCTCGCCTTCGACCCAAACCTGGTCCACTTATGCGCCTGCGCTGAACTTGGCCTACCACACCCAGTCGGAGATGAAGGACGGAAGAGTCATCGTCACGGGCGGCGACGCCTTTCTCAACGGCACCGGGTTCGTGTACAACAATTTGACGCGGATTTATAACCCGTATACAAACGCCTGGACCCAAGCATCCAATTTGCCCAAAAATATGCTGGGGAACTCGCAGAGCACGCTGCCGGACGGCAGAATCGTCAGTGTCGGCGGAGCGGATTCTATCTTTTCTCCGAGCACCAGCGCACTGTACAACAATACGTACATCTACGATCCCGCCGCCAACACCTGGACGGAAAAAGCACCGCTTCCGATCGGCATTTACGGAGCAGCGCAAAGTACGCTGCCGGACGGCCGTATCCTGTTAACGGGGGGCCAGAGCGGATACGTTTATTCCTTTTCCGCTTATATTTACGACCCGGCCACTGATATTTGGACCAAAGCGGCCAATCTGCCTTATCAATATAGCGACCTTTTCTACCGTCATGCCCAGGTGACGCTTCCTAACGGCAAAGTGCTGGTAATGGGCAATTACAATTTCTATTTGTACGATCCCGTCAGCAACACTTGGATCTATGACACTCCTTCCGTTAAAGGAATGCAAAACGCCAAAATGACGGTTATCGGCAGCAATGTATACGTTATAGGCGGGTACGACAGGAACTACGAACTTAACACGACCGTTTACAAGCTGTCGTTTGATTTTACGGCGCCTACGGCTCCCGTTATCACAACGTCCTCGGCGGACTGGTCTCCTGCGGATGTCACCGCGACCCTGACGGCCGGAACGGATGCGGATTCGGGCGTCAAACAGACGGAATACAGCTTATCCGGCGCGACTGTTCTTGGGTGGACGCCTTATGCCAGCGGCGATGTGATCACCGTCTCGAATTCGGGAGAGACCACGATCAGCGCCCGAACAATCGACAAATCGGGCAACGCGAGCAGCGTGACGACCGCCGTGGTGAAGGTAGATAAAACGGCGCCGACCTCCCCTGTCATAAAAGGAGCGAACTCCGCTTGGACCAACCAAAACGCGTCGATCACGCTCACACCCGGTACGGACAATGGCGGATCGGGCGTGCAACGGTCGGAATACAAGCTCACCGGCGGCACCACGCAGGACTGGACGCCTTATACGGGAACTTTTCCGATCAGCACGGAAGGAATTACAACGGTACATGCGCGGACAATCGACAACGTGGGCAACGTGAGCGCCGAAAGCACGGCCGTGGTCTCCATCGACAAAGCTTCGCCGACCATTCCTTCCGTTCAGCCTGCCGTAAACGGCTGGAGCAAGGACAACGTCGCTGTAACGATCATCCCCGGCACCGATGCCCGTTCGGGCGTAAACCGGACCGAATACAGCTTGTCCGGTTCGACGACGCTCGGCTGGACGGTTTACACGGGCCCCGTCACGGTAAGCGCCGAAGGTCAGACGACCGTCAGCGCGCGCAGCGTGGACGAGGCCGGCAACACAAGTCCCCCAGTGCAGACGGTTATCAAAATCGATAAAACAAGCCCTTCCGTTCCCGCCGTCACTCCGGGAACAACCGGCTGGACAGCGGCAGCGAGTGTGCCGGTAACGGTTCAACCCGGAACCGACTCCGGGGGCTCGGGCGTCAAGTCAACGGAATATAGCTTGTCCGGAGCCATGACCAAGGACTGGACCCCCTACACCGCGCCCTTCTCCATTACGGTGCCGGGTCAGACTACAGTCTCGGCCCGAACGACGGATCAGGCGGGAAATGTCAGCGGAACAGGGGCGGCCGCCGTCTCCATCGACCGCACTCCTCCGGGCGCTCCGGTAATCGTACCCGCTGCCGCAGGCTGGACCTCCGCTCCGGAAGTTTCCGTAGAGATAACGCCCGGCGCGGATACCGGAGGCGCCGGCGTGAACCGCACGGAGTATAGCTTATCCGGCGCGGAGACGCTCGGCTGGACGGTATATACAGGGCGGCTGACCGTTAAAGCCGAAGGACAGACCACTGTCGAGGCCAGAACGGTCGATAATGCGGGCAACGTTGGGGCGGTGTCTTCCTCCACGGTCAAGATCGTCCGGACTCCTCCGGGCGCTCCCGCCATTACAACTCCGGCCGACAAGTCGCTGCTGAGAAGCCTTCCCGCCGTTACGGGAACGGCGGAGCCTTCCTCCTCCGTCGTCGTTACCATCGACGGGAAAGCCCATCCCGCCGTAAAAGCGGACAGCGGGGGCAGGTTTTCCTTCAGCCTGCCTGCTCAGTTGGCGGACGGCACGCATACCGTAACGGCGGTCGCAGCCGATGCGGCAGGCAATACGAGCCCGTCCAGCGTCGCGGTAAGCTTTACTCTGGATACGACGGCCCCTGCCGAACCTGTAATTTTGTCCCCTGCCGAAGGGTCTCTGAGTAAAGACACCAAACCGGTCGTTTCCGGAACGGCTGAAGCCCATTCGTTCGTTTATCTTTACGTGGACGGGGCGCTGAAGACAATCGCGCAGGCGGACGGAGGCGGACTCTGGAGCTATGCGATTCCCGCCGCACTGCAGGACGGCAAGCACAACATTCGGGCGTACGCATCCGACAAAGCCGGCAATAACAGCCCTTCGACGAAGGCGGTAATCTGGATGATCGACACGACGCCGCCTCCGGCCCCTGTCGTGCTGACCCCCGCCAGCGGAACAAGCACAAACCGAAACCAGCCGGTTATCAGCGGCATAAGCGAACCCCGCGCCCTCGTCCGGATTGAACTGGACGGCAGTGCGGCAGGTCCGGTGACGGCCGAAGCGAGCGGGAAATGGTCCTTCATCCCAGCCGCTCCCCTCGCCGACGGGGTTCATTCCCTCCGGGCAAGGGCCGAGGATACGGCAGGCAACATCAGCCCGGATTCCGACTTGGTGCCGTTCACCGTGGATACACGGGCGCCTGACGCTCCCGTCATCCTGAAACCGCTGGCGGACGCGCTTTTGAACACGGGTTCGCCCAGGATCGAAGGGCACGCCGAAGCGAACGCGGTCGTCCGCATAGTGCTGGACGGCGGAAGCGTTCAAACCGTTACCGCAGGTCCTGACGGCAGCTGGGTGTATATTCCGGCTTCCGCGCTTGCGGACGGACTGCACGCCGTGAAAGCGGCGGCGGCCGATGCCGCAGGCAACATCGGCGGCTATTCGGCCGAGACCGCCTTCCGCATCGACACTACGGCGCCTGCCGCGCCGAGAATCACGGAGCCTGCGCCGGGAACTGTCACGAATATTAACCGGCCTCTCATCAAAGGAACGGCCGAAGCGAGCGTGACCGTGAACGTATATGTAGACGGCGCCCCCGCCGGAATTACGACAGCCGGTTCGGGCGGCATTTGGAGCTTCACCCCCGGGGCGACTTTATCCACAGGGAATCATCGGCTCACGGCTCTTGCGGTTGACGCCGCAGGCAACGAAAGTCCTTTATCTCAGGAAACCGCATTTACCGTTGTTTCGACCAATGCCGCGCTTCATTCGCTGAGCCTCAGCGGAGCCGCCTTGAACGAAACGGTCACCGGCTCCACTTACCGTTACACGGCTCAAGTGCCGTATTCGGTAACGGTCACTTCCATCCAAGCGACAGCGGAAGATGCGCAGGCGTCCGTACGCATACTGCAAAACGGGCAGCCGGTGACCAATCCGGTTGTGCTGGAGGTCGGCGACCAGACATTTACCGTTGAGATCACGGCACAGGACGGGATGACGGTAACCCCTTATACCGTAACCGTAACAAGGGCCGCTTCCAGCGAAGTCACCCTTAGTGAATTAACGGTTACGCCGGGGGAGCTCACACCCCGTTTTGACGGCGCCGCGACGGTATATTCATCCACGGTTACGAACGATGTTTATGCCGTGACCGTCGGAGCCAAAGCTTCCAGCTCCGTGGCAACCTTGGCGATCAACGGCACTGTTTTCAGCGGAAATGCTGGAATTCTGCCGCTCAGTCTCCATGTCGGCTCCAATCCGGTCACCATCACGGTAACCGCTCAGGATGGCGTAACGACGCAGAGCTACCATTTGGAAGTAAGCCGGGCTCCGAGCAGCAACGTCACGCTTAGCGGGCTGACGCTCTCCGAGGGCAGTCTCGATCCCGCTTTCGAAAGCGGGATGGTCCATTACCGGGCGGTTGTCGGTCCTGACACGGCAAGCCTTACCGTAACGGGTTCCGTCTACGAGCCGAATGCAACCCTCGTCGTCGACGGCCGGCCGGTTGTCAGCGGACAGCCTTCTGTGCCGCTTGCGCTCCAGCCGGGCTTGAATCCGATCACGGTTGTCGTGACGGCACAGGACGGGATCACGACTCAGTCCTACGTAGTGGACGTGACCCGTCAGCTTAGCTCGAATGCCGGTTTGACCGGACTTGAACTGTCGGCGGGCCGGCTGAGTCCCGCTTTCGACGGAGACACATCGAATTACGCATTGACCGTTGATTACGAAAACGACCGGACGACCGTAACGGCTTCCGTTTACGATCCCGATGCGTTAATAACGGTCAACGGGGTTCCGCTCCTGAGCGGAAAACCTTCGGCACCGCTCGCGCTGCGTGTCGGAGCCAACCCAATCCGGGTCACCGTAACGGCGCCGGACAGGCAGACGGTAAGAACGTATACCGTCCTGGTCACCC
Organism: Paenibacillus chitinolyticus NBRC 15660; assembly: GCF_000739915.1. Taxonomy (GTDB): domain Bacteria; phylum Bacillota; class Bacilli; order Paenibacillales; family NBRC-103111; genus Paenibacillus_F; species Paenibacillus_F chitinolyticus. Next base: position 21,622 of record NZ_BBJT01000025.1, read on the forward strand.
GTCAGCCCCGGCAAGATTCTGGCGGGGATTCGCCAGGCACTTCGCCCGGAGGAACTGCTCCGACGGAAGAGCCTAAGACGCCCGTAGATCCGGGTCAGCCGCAGCATCCGGGAGAACCCGGCGGCACCGGCAAGCCGGGCGAGCCAGGGGTACCCGGCAAGCCGGACGTTCCCGGCGGACCGGGCTGTCCTTCTCCGGCCTCTTCCCCGCATCCAGTGTTCTTCACGGATATGAAGGGCCACTGGGCGGAGCAGGAAGTCACACACGCAGCGGACTGCGGTATTGTCAGCGGCTTCGAAAACGGCGCGTTCCGGCCGCAGGAACAGGTCACGCGCGCCCAGTTCACCGTGATGCTGGTGCGGGCATACGCGGAGGCCATCCGGCAGGAACAGCCGGCTCCTTCCGCGGGATTTGCAGACAGCGCCGGCATCCCGGCCTGGGCCGCCGAAGCCGTCGCGCTCGCGCAGGGCGCAGGCATCGCCACCGGCTACGAGGACGGCACGTTCCGGCCGAGTGCGCCGATCACCCGCGCCGAGATGCTCACCCTCGCGGCCAAGGCCGCCAAGCTGCAGCCGGTTCCGGCTGGCGCGCTGCGTGAGCTGTACGCGGACGCGGACGAGATCCCCGGCTGGGCCGCAGGCTACATCGCCGCCGCCCAGCAGAAAGGGCTCGTGCAGGGCCGCGGTCCCGGCACGTTCGCTCCGCTGGGCTACACGACCCGGGCGGAAGCGGTCACGCTGCTTCTGCGGATGCTGGAGGCGAAGTGAGCGGCTGCCCCGACACATGCGCGTGCAAGGCGTGGCGCCTTATGAGGCGGCCGCCCGCGAGGGCGCTGCGAACACGCCGGGTTGCGCAGGGGCGCCGCATGACGGCAGCCAACCGCAACTGTGCATACGCTGGCGGCGGTCGTGCGAGCGGCAGGTGTGCGGAGCGATAGAAGTATGCTCCGCTGCCGACCCGCAGTTAGCGAAGCCGAACCCATCAGGCTTCACCTATCCAAAACCAAAAAGGCTGTCCTTTAGTCACTTTCGTGACTTTGGGACAGCTTCTTCTTTTTCATACGTATAGTTCCTAGGACCTATCAAATGTCTGACAAACCCTCAATTTTTCCCAATCTTCTGCCGATAAATATGGAATACATACTACAACTCCCCGGGAGAGACAATTCATGAATAAAAACGCAGTTCTGGGCTCCACCGTCATCATCGGCCTGCTCATCCTCATCGGCGTACTGGGCTACCTGCTTTTCCAGAAAGCTCAAGGCATAAAAGCCGGAGAGAAACCGTCAGCCTCCAATCCGCCCTTGGAGACTCAGTCTTCCGCCGCAGCCAATGGCGCTAAACAAGAAGATCAAGCCAGCCTTGTGGTTGCGTTCGAGCAAGCCCTGTATGCGGCCGAACGGACCGCCAGCGATGCCAAAAAAGAAGCCGATCGGGAAATCGGCCAGATGCATCAAAATATCATGCCGGATTCCAAGGTCATTTTGAATGCCTATAATCAATTTTCGAAAGTGGCGGAAAAAGTCAGAAAAATTCCCGTTCCGGCAGGTCTGGACCCGGATATAACCACCGAACTTGAAAAATCCAGGGAAAAATACGCCCAGGCTTACGACCATAAAGCCCAAGGCATGAATGCGCTGATGGACTATATCAACACGACCAAAGCCGGATCTGCCGTAACCTACGGGGATCACATTAAGCAAGCGGACGCCCTGCTGCTTGAATCCGTCGGTACGGTCATCGCCATGCAGCAAAAACTCGGAGTCGACTTTTCCAAAAAAGAGACGCCCGCTCAGAAGACCCAAACGGCCGCGCAGGAACCTGCGTCGAGTCCGTCGGCGGGCTCCTCCGAAGCATCCGCAAGCAAAGACGGTTCCGCGTCAGAAAAGCCGGCATCGCCAGCGACAGACAAGTCGACATCGTCACCCGCAGCCGTCGCTAAGCCCGCACCGTCACCATCGGCAGTGCCGAAACCGTCGCCAGTTCCAAGTTCCGCAGCTCCGGCCGCGCAGGCCCAAGAGCCTCTTTCCATAGCCGGCATGAAAAAAGGCTATTTCGGCGGCATCGAATTCGGACTTGGCACGGACTTCAAAGCCGTCGAGGCCAAGTGGGGCAAAGTCAAACAGGACCAGCATCGGGAAGGCGGCGCAGGCTACCTGTACAAGCCTTGCAATTGTTCTTTTTTTGTCGGGAAGCAAAATAAAATTTCAGCCATCGAGCTCAATACGCCCATGACCCTGCAAAAAGTCATCGACCGGCTGGGCAAACCTTGGCAGGAAGGCTGGGACCCGATGGAGGACTCTTATATGCTGGTTTACCAGTTTAGCGGGAACAAGGAGCTTTACGTCGAGACCCAAGTCACAACTAACAACCCGGACGCTCCCCCGCCTCCGCGCAGCGCCAAAACCGCACGCATTACCCTGATTCAGAAATAAAAGAATCCGCACAAAAAGAAAGAGCTTCGGAGTTTCAGTTTATCTGAGACTCTGGAGCTCTTTTTTGGTTAAGCGGCTCAGTACTGGAGGAATTTCTCGATAAGACAGGCCTCTGCTAGTGACATCCGCTCTTCGTAGCCTGCATTTCGCGTACCCGTATGGGGTGCGACTCCGTTTTTTAACCAATAAATGGCCCAAAACGACTTACTACAAAATAATATAGAGGTTAACTCTTCTATCCCGAATATAAAATATCTTATAAGGAAGGGCCCGGAGTTTCAATTTTTCTGAGATTGCGGAGCTCCTTTTTTAATAAGGGTCGGGCACATTAGATTAAGAAAATCCGGCACCCTATTTTACTTGCCTGTACTTGTTTTTGTCACTTTCTCTACTTTCCAAGCATCTTCATTTTTTACTAGCTCAATCGTGTACGAAATACCCGTACTCATCCTTTTGGTCGAATTCACGGTAACTTTATCGGAGGTTGTTTTACTAAGGCGAATGCCAAGTGCCAGATCGTTTCTCCCATAGATAAAATCTTCGGGGAGTTGCTGAACCGACGCATTGTACCTTTGAGCCACACGCTCGAATAATTTTTTCCTCTCCGTTTCGCTTATTGCTTCTAAGGTTTCTTTGCTATAGCTCACACCGGTAAATTGGTTGTTATAGTCGGCGTCTTGCTCGATTGTGGCTGCGGTTGATAAAAATAATATTTCGCCGACATCCACAGGGTCTTTGCCGCTAGAACATCCTATCAGATTGAGAACCGTTAACGAAAAACACATGAAGATTAGAAGTATTCTTTTCATTATTTCCCTCTTTTATGATATGGGATGATATAGGTATTACGTCCGGCCATAACCGTTTGTTGCGTGAACATTGGTCGCATTCCCCATTGAATTTTCTATAAAACGGAAACGCAGATGAGGTGTGACTCTACCTTCTAGTTCAACGTGGATCAGGAGTTTCTGCCATAAAAAGGGCCCCACCCGTACGATTTCGTGTAAACTAATAGTGGAGTGTGAAAGCGGAAGAGAAAGACAAAGGAGTTGTTACCTGTACAGATGACGAATAGCAAAAACTTGACTGCCATGACATTCAATTTACGCGTAAATGTGCTCTCCGACGGCAGCAACGCATGGCCTCATCGTAAACATCTCGCAGCTGATTCCATCCTCGGGTCGGGAGCTCATCTGATCGGAACACAGGAAGGCACAGCCGGTATGCTGGCAGACTTGGACGCCCAATTGCCCGCTTACAGCCGAATCGGAAACGGCCGTCTCGGCGAAGCGGAAGCCAAGCTGCATCAAGATGAATACTGCGCGATTTATTACAACCGTGAAGCGCTAACGCTAATCAAACAGGGCCAATTCTGGCTCTCTGAGACGCCCGAAGAACAGGGAAGTCTCGGCTGGGACAGCAGCTACCCGCGTATCTGCACGTGGGGCTGCTTTGAGAGCAAGGAGCATCCGGGCTCCCGGTTTTATGCGTTTAACACGCATTTCGATCATTTGGGGCAAAAGGCGCGGGAAGAAAGCGCCAAGCTCCTTCTGGAGCGTATCCGGGCATGCCGTGAAGAAGAGAACGCCCCGGTGCTGCTTATGGGCGATCTCAACGCCGAACCGGACAATCCCGCTATCGGGCTGCTGCGTGAGCAGCTGCAGGATGCCTACATGCTTCTGGACGAACCGGTCGGCCGGACCTTCCACGATTTTAAGGGCGGTACCGATGGCGAGCCTATCGATTATATTTTCGCCACGCAGGATATAGAGATGATCCGGACCACTGTGGATCGCGAACAGCTCGACGGGGCTTATCCTTCCGACCACTATCCGGTTGAGCTCACTTGGGGGTTTAAGGGCTAGGCCATTGCGGCTGGAAGGTTGGTGTCTTGGCGCTCGGGTGGAGGGAACACTATGGACATAATCGTTAAAAAGCAGCCAATCCGGCAATCGGACAGGCTGCTTTTTTGTGTTTATTGTGTTCATTTTTAGCTTTAGCATTTTTTCCTCTGTTGAACGACTTGGCTGTATGTCTGGCAGCCACATCAGCTAGGCGGACTACCTACGCGCCAAGCTGCTGCATCAGCCCGCCTATGAGCTCAGCAGCATCGCCAGGCGTACCAGCAGCACGGCCGCTTCGGCCCGTGTTGCCTCCTCGTTCGGAGCGAAGCGGTTCCCGCTCCGGCCGTCGATCAGGCCGCGTTCTGCAGACGTCTGCACGTAAGGCCGGGCCCACGCCGGGATATCGGCCTCATCCGCGAAAGCAGCGGCTTTTCCGCCTCCGACCGCAGAGCCGTTCACGGCTTTGGCCAGCATCACGGCCAGCTCCGCACGCGTGACGGCCGCTCCCGGACGGAACGTTCCGTCGTCGTAGCCGCTCACGATGCCGTTGGCGGCTGCATCCGCTGCCGCCCGGACAGCCCAGGCGGGGATGGCGCCTGCATCGGCGAAGGGAAGCGGCGCAGCGTTTGCCGCTACCGTTCCCGCTGTTTCCGCCCCGCTCCCGGCTGACGTTTTTGACGCCGCATCCGTGGACGTCTTACCCGCCGTATCCGCGTTCTTCAACAGCCGCTCCAGCATAACGATCCATTCGGCCCGGTTGATTGTCGCGTCCGGATGAAACGCTCCGTCCTCGTAGCCGTCAACCAGTCCGAGAGCAACGGCCCGGCCGATATCCGCTTCCGACCAGTGTCCGGAAATATCGGCAAATCGGCTCCCGCCGCCCGTTCCAGGTTCCGCGCCCGGCTCAGGCTTTGTACCCGGAACCGGCGTTGTTCCCGTGCCGGTACCGGGCCCGGAATCCGGCTTCGTTCCGGGACCTGTTCCGCCCCCTGCCGCCTTCCGTGTAACCGTCAGTTTGTACTCCCGGATGGAACCGTCTTCTGCCTGAACGGCAATTTTAAACACATTGACGCCCTCGTTCAGCGCAGCGGCATATTCCCCGGTGGACGTGTTAACGGTCCCGTCGTTCACCCCGGCTCTCGCAACGGAATCCATCGTTTTGAACCGGATAACGCCACGGTCCGCATCCGTCTCGGCCGCATAGTCGCTCACTCCCGGCTGAAAGCTCGGTGTCAGCACAGCTTCCTTTTCCCCCGCCATAAAACGCAGCTCCTGCAGCCTGCTCTCCGCCGATAGCGACGGTGAAGATCCCGACGAGCCTCCCGAGGAAGGCACCGGGAGAGTCCGGACCGTTCCGGCCAGCTCGGTGGCGCCGTTCCCCGCCTCATCTTTGGCCTTCACGGAAAATGAGTACAGCATATCGCCCGTCAAACCTGCCGCCCTATAGCTGTACGTGTCCGCGCTGACCGACGTCAGCAGCGCACCGTTTCTATACACCTCATAGCCCGTAACGGCTCTGTTGTCCGCCGCTTCCGGCCAGCCTACATTCACGCTGCCCGACGTGACGTCTGAGAAGACTAGCGCCGCGCCCGCAGGCCAGACGGGCGCTTCCGTATCCGGCGACGCTCCTTTCGCCAGCGTAACCGTCAGGACCGCCCAGGCTCCCTTCGCCGATTCGTTCCCGGCCGCATCCGTGGCCGTGATCACGTAAGCGTAGCTTCCCGGGGCAAGGTCACCGATGTCCGCCGCAGGGACGGATCCGTCCGCTGCACTGCTGCCCAGCGCTATCGGCGTCCCCAGTTCGCCTGCGCTCACGATGCCGTCCTTGTCCGTGTCCGTCCACGGATACGCTTTTACCACCGCTCCCGCTTCGCCTACAGCCCCGGCCGCCCCATACAGCCGATCCGGCGTGCCTGTGTAATTGTCCGTGCTGCCGAACTTGGAAATGTCCACGACAGGCGGTGTCGTATCCGGCACCGCGTCGTCCTCCCGGATCGTCACGACCGCTTCGTTCGGCGCCCCGATTAGGTATCCGTTCGCCGGGTCGCTCAGCTTGACCGTAAAGGTCTTGTCCCCTTCGTAGATTTGATTGTCCATGACCGTGATCGGATAGACCCGGCTTGCTTCGCCGTTCTGCAGCACAACAACTTCGTCGACGGGCACGTAATCTTTTCCCGCCACCGCCGTTCCATCCGTAGTCCGGATTCGGACAGCGGTCTGGCCCGCCATGGAACCTGTCCGTTTTATCGTCACGCTGGCGGTTCCGCCGTTTTCCGCCGATTCGGACGTGTCCGAATCGAAAGAAAAGGCCCCTGGCGCTTTGCTGTTTATAACGTATACCGATGTATTAGAAGAAGAAGCTCCCGCCAGAACAATATCCGACCGGCCGTCTCCGTTAAACTCCCCGGTCTCCAAATAAATCGCAGGGCGAGGATAAGGATAAGTTATAGGAGGTTGAAACGTCCCGTCTCCGTTGCCCATCAGAATAGCAAAATCCTGGGTTTGCGTTTGGCTGAGAATGTCTGTATGTCCATCGCCGTCAAAATCCCCAAGCGCAACATCAAGCGGAAGATTCCCCGAAGGATACAGCACCGATGGCCCGAAACCACCGCCTGCCGTACCAAGCAGCACCGCAACCCCATTGTCCCCGTTGGCGGCAAAAACCAGATCTTTCAGGCCGTCCCCGTTCAAATCGGCTGCTTTCATTCTGTTGGGAGATTTGCCTGCCGCATAATCAGCCCGGCTAAATTGAGTGCCGGTGCCGTCATTTTTCAATATACTGACCGTGTTGCTTCCCGAATTCGCGACGGCCAGGTCCGTTTTTCCATCGCCATCCATATCCCATGCCGCAAGACTTCTCGGGTACGCGCCGACAGGGATGGAGGCCCCTAGCACAAAATTCCCGCTCCCGCCGATGTTAAACAGAATCGAAACCGAGCCGGATACATTATTGACTACGGCCAAATCCGGAAAGCCGTCGCCGTTCAAATCCGCTGCCGCAATCCCGGTGGCTTCCGGGCCGACGCCCGCAACGCTCCCCCCTGTCAGGAACGTCCCGTCTCCATTGCCTTTCAGGATACTTACCGTGTTGTCCATAAAATTGGCAACCGCCAAATCCGGATGATGATCCCCATCCAAATCCGCAATAACAACCGCCCTCGGATTGCTTCCTACCGCAAAACTTGCCGGCGCTCCAAACGTTCCGTCCCCCCTGCCGAGAAGCACAGCCACCTGATTTTTTTGAAAATTCAGCGACACCAGATCATCCAGCCCGTCCCCGTTTACATCTCCGGTCGTCACGTCGTAAGCCCAGCCGCCCACTTCGTAAGCGACCGCATTTTCAAAAACCGGATTGGCCCCGTTCGCCTTCACCGGCCCTACCGGCACAGCGACCAGCGACGCGCCCAGTACAAGCGCCAGCCATTTTGTGACCGGACTGCTTTTTACAGATCGAACCAACTCTCTCACGCTCCCTCGCAACTACTAACTAATTATATCGGTTTTTGGGGATAAAAAAATCACCCTTGCGGGTGAAGTCGGTTGACCGCACACAATTATGAAAACAGCTTCAACAAGTAAATCAACAAATACAATAAGATAGACTGGCTTTAAAACAAGGACCGCCTACATTGTCGTCAGTACCATGTGATTCTCATCCTTTAAACCGGGTTATTTTACGGGTTATAATTTTCATTTTCGTTTAAGTTATTCGAATCATTTATTCACATTATTCAATTTTACAAAATATTCCCGAAATTTTACAATAGGATCAAGCGGTTGGTGGAGAGATACCACAGAAGGGGGATTTATGATGACAAACATAGTAATCACTCGCGGCAATCCAGCGGTTTCTCACTGTGCCTTTACGTTCGATGACGGTCCGATGCGGATTCCTATTGACGCATGGCTGGATGCCTTGGAGCAGGGAGATGCGCGCGGGACGTTTTTCTTAACGGGTGAGTGGTTCGATCGGTATCCGGCAAAAGCAAGAGAAATGCTGGCCAGGGGCCATGAGCTCACAACGCATACCTACCATCACCGCAGGATGGCGGATGTGACCAAATCCGTATTCTTCGAAGAGCTGAAACTGGCTGAGCTCGCTTATCAAGAAGCGACGGGTAGGCCGGTTCCGGCCTTCATGCGTTTTCCGTACGCCTCTTATCGGGAGGAGAATTTGGAATGGCTCCGGGAGTGGAACTATCTGGTCGTCGAGGGGGAGGATACCGTCGACTGGTCGGGACCGCCAAGCGCAGAGCTTGTGGAGCGAGTGATACCTAAGCTGGTCAATGGGTCGATTTTTATGTTTCACGCCAATGAAATCGCCAAAGAGACGCCGCAGGCCGTTAAATCGCTTGTATATCATGCTCACGCCAAAGGCCTTGCCGTGGTTCCCGTATCCGAACTGCTTCATGCGGACGGCATCCGGGCAGGCGAACGCATTTGGCAAGTCCGTTTCAAACCCACTTTTCAAGGTTCTTTCCATAGTGAGCAGTGGAAGCGCGTAGCTGGGGAAGATGAATTGCGGAACCTGGCCGCCGATTCACTTGAATGGGGGAACCCGAAAGCCCCGACAGGGTCCGGCGCGTATAGCAAATGGCTGCAAATGCTTTCAAAGGCATTCCAGTCGGATGGCCAAACGCGTTTTGTCGCCCGCAGCTTTGCCGGCCAGCACTGGGCATACGTGCATGCTTCGGTCCGAGGCGGCACGCTGGCGCTGGAGGACTTCGCTACGAAGGAAGCCCATGCGGATGCCTTGGTATCTATCCTGCAATGGGCCGCTCACGAGGCATCAGCCTTGGGTTGCGAGTGGATTACCAGCACACAGGACATGCGCCGTATTCACAAGATGTGCGAACAACTGGGCTTCGAAGCGGAGATTGTTTTGCAAGAAGGATAACGGTTAAATAGAAGACATCTATCCAGTACAGCACAACAACACAAACAACTACTACGATTTGATTCAGGTTCGACTAAGAATCTCGTAAACGCCTATGCTCGCAGAGTACTCCGCTTGATTCCATTCTTTTTATGCCCAAAACAAACGAAAACCCGCGTCACATAAGGCAACGCGGGTTCTTTAGGTTTCCTGATAAAGTTTCTACTACCCTACCACCCTATCGGGTAGACTTTTATTGGTTAATCCGCACTGCAGACACACCCAAGGCGTGCTGACATCCAGCCCGGTTTGATTGTCTCCTAACGGCTTGCAGGCCGCTCACTTTATACGGGCTCCTTAACACTGTGCAAAGAAGCTACCAAAGCTTGAAGCTCTTTTTCCAGCACCTCCATGATCGTCTCCTTCTCTTCACGGTAAGGCAGTGTGACGGAAATTTGCCATACGCTGCCTTGATGCTGTGACGTAAAGTGGAGTACGGGCGATTGCTGAGCTTGGGATTCGCCGCCGGCCGCTTCCGCTTCTTCAAATAAGTAGGCCGCATCCTCCGACTCGCCCAAATGGTTGTATACGATCGCTATGCTGTCTAATCCTTTTCGCAGCAAATGCCGGGACTTCGGATAGTTTGAGGCGGTCTGTTCATTATAAACGAGATTCAAAAAGTTGATATTGCGCGCTGCGGCCGTTTGGATCTTTTCCCGAACGGATTCGGAGTCGGCCTCCGTGCCGGTCAGCAGCAGCGGGATCTGATCGATACACTCGCCGACGGTTTTGAAAAACGCATTATTTTCGTAATGTCTGCCGTAATGCGTCATCCACACGGGAACCGCGGCCAATTGCAAATAACTGCGGAAAAAACGTCCGGCAAGCTGCAGTGACCACACTCCCCAGTTAACCGACGCAAGTTCCTCGAATTCCGACATATCCCAGCGTAACTCAGCCTTGGTGTAACCTTGGCCAAGCGGGGCCCGGATTGACTCGTTCACCAATTCCAACCCGGCGTCAAAATCTTCAAGTTGAAAAAGCTGTACCAATTCATCGTCCCCGATATGCTGCGGGCCCTTCCTCACTTGCGCTACATAAGCCGGGTAACCGTCCGCCGGCATGCCGGCTGTACCGGTTTCCGCACCCGGCGTTCTGAGCTGAGGCCAAGCTGTAAGATCCTCCTCCGAGCGGCTATCCAAACGGCGATAAGCTTCGAGCAACTCGCTTTCGAGAATTGACCCGCTTGTCTCATCATAGATCAAATGCGAGCAGGGAAGCAGCAGCCAATGCTCCCGCCAATTCAGACGGACAAGCGCCATGCGGTATAGCAGACGGTCGCTTAACCTGTAGGGCTCGGTAAACAGCTTGGGCAGCAGACGGCCGAGTAGTTCCCGTTGATCCGCCTTGCTGCAATCGGATAGGTCTACGGCAGGCAGCGTCAACTGTGCCGGGACCGCGCGCTGTTCCCACATCCAGTCCTGTTCGCCGCGCACCAGCACACTCCGCAGCAGGCTATGGCGAGCAAGCAGGCTGCGGACAGCTTCGGATAACCGATCGGCTTCGAGACCAAGCACATCAAGCCTTATCACAGTGCCCGAGCATTGCGGCCGCTCCAGGTGGTACTCCTGAGCCGGAGCAAGCGCATACCGGCATTCCACAGCTCCCGCATTGATGTCGGACTGCAAAGCTTCATGGAGAACCTGTATCCGCGAAAGCTCCTTTTTAACACGCCGTTTTATTTCGGCCGGGGACTTTTCGGAGATAGCAAGCGGCACGAGCTGCTCTATTGCGGCGTCCCTCCCCTCCGCAAACGAATCGTCTGCAGACTCGCCTGTCGTCAGATAGTGCGGGTGCAGATTCGGAGCAAGCTCGGCACGAATAAAAGCGAGCAGCTCACTCACCTTTACTCCATGGCACGGCTCCATATTCAGCGTCACGCGAAGACCGTCTTCGCTTTCCTCCGTCACAAACCGGGAGCGAAGGCCAAATGCCTGCTTCAATCGCCGTTCGCTTTCCTGAACCGTTTCGGCAGGCTGAAGGTTTACTTCGGCCGGCTGCTCCAGCAGTGCCGACAGCTTGCGAATCGTCTGCCCTTGGAAAATATGATGAATACCTATCGGTATTCCTGCCGCTTGCGCTTGAGCGATCAATTGGATGGCGGTTAACGAATGACCTCCCCGTTCAAAGAAATTATCGTCTATCCCGATCTTTTCAGCGCCCAGCAGCTTTTGCCAGATCTCCGTCAGCGTTCGCTGCAGTTTCGTATGCGGAGCCGCGTAGGCCGCGTCCGGGTTCTCCTCCCGATTTGGCGCAGGCAGCGCCTTGCGGTCGACTTTTCCATTCGGGGTGAGCGGTAGACGGTCCAATTGCACCCAAGCCGACGGAATCATATAATCCGGCAGCTCTTCGGCGAGTTCTTTCCGGAGCGCACCCGGGAAGATGACCCCGTTGGCGACGATATAGGCACAAAGCTGTTTTTGCCCGTGGATGCTTTCCTTCCCCGCAACAACAGCTTCCAGAATGGAACTCTGTTTCATGAGGCGCGCCTCCACTTCGCCAAGTTCGATCCGGTGTCCTCTAATTTTCACCTGGTCATCCAAACGCCCTATAAAATCCACATCTCCGTCCGGCAGCCAGCGGGCCGAATCTCCCGTACGGTACAGCCTTTCTCCGGGAACAAAAGGATTGGGCACAAACTTTTCGCCCGTCAGGTCAGGGAGGTTCCAATATCCGCGCGCGACGCCCGCTCCACCGATACAAAGCTCGCCCAGCACCCCGACGGGAACCGGACGAAGCTGCGAATCCAAAATATAAAACCGCGCGTTCAACAGCGGTCGTCCGATAGGAACATGCCCTGCGTCCGGCAGCCGCTTCAGCGGCTGGTCATAGTAGCTGGAATCGATAGCCGCCTCGGTCACGCCATACGCATTGATGATGCGGATTTGCGCGCCGAACCGTTCCTGCAGCGCACGATAATCCGCAACATTGCAGCTGTCCGAGCTGGTGATCAGCAGCTTCATAGCGCCTAGGTCCAGCCCCCTGTCCGCCACATATTGCATAAACGGCACGATTAGCGCAGGCGTCGATTCGAACACGTTCACCTCGTAAGCTTGAATCCAGTGATGCAAGCGATTTGGGTCCAGCCGGTCATCTTTGGGGCAAATGACCATCATGCCGCCATTATACAGCGCCCTCGCGAGATCACCGACAAAAACGTCGAACGAAAAGCTGGCCAACTGTAAAAGCCGCACCGGAAATTGGTCAAGCCGGTACTCCCGGCGGTAGCCTTCCGCCGTATTCATCAAGCTTTGGTGCTCGATCATCACACCCTTCGGACGTCCTGTCGTTCCCGATGTATAGATCAGGTAAGCAAGATCACCGGGCCGATTGATAACGGCAACGTCCGAACCATGGTCGTCGTAAATCGCTTCATCATCCAATGCGAGCACCGCGGTTCCGGCTTCGTTACCAGCCAAAATTACTTCCAGCCGCGGTTCAAGCGCCGCTTCCGTCAGCAGGACGGATGCTCCGCTATCCTCCAGCATAAAACGGATACGTTCCGGCGGATAATCGGGGTCAAGCGGCACATACGCGCCCCCGGCCTTCCAGACCGCCAGCACGGCGACAAGCAGCAGCGGCGATCGCCCCGCCAAAATACCGACAAGTGTCTCTCGGCCTACACCGCATGCCTGCAGTTTACGGGCAAGCCGGTTGGACCGTTCGTCCAGCTCGCGGTAACTTAGCCGTTCATCCCGGTAAACAACGGCTGTCTGCTCGGGAATACGTGCCGCCTGCGCGGTAAACGCCTCATGGAAAACTCCCGCCATTCCCCGTCCTGCCTCAAGCCCTGCGTTAGCAAAATGATCCAACAGCCCGCTGCGTTCCTCCGGCGTCAGCATGCTTAG
>NZ_BBJT01000024.1 GCF_000739915.1 Paenibacillus chitinolyticus NBRC 15660
GCCTCCGCAGCGCCGATGGAGCCGGGACCCGGCGCCGGCTTGCCGGGCGCGCCCTGCCCGGCTGAACCGGCTGCCGTACCGGCCTCGCCGGCTTCCGCTGCCCCGGGCAGGCCCCCGCCTGCGGCCCCGCCGAAGCCGGCGAGGGGGCCTTTGCCGATTTCCGGAACGGGGCCGGTGAAGCCGCCCGTGTTGTACTGGTTCGAGAGCGCACGGATGCTGCCTGCGCTCCCGACCTGCAGAACGGAGGAGTTGGACACGGCATCGACCCGGAGCTGATGGATCGTAATCGTCTGGTGTATGGTCCAGTTCATGCCGTCGCCGTTTTATTTGCCTCGGCTTCGATGGCATCGCTGTCGTTCGTATTCGTGGCGCTGACGGCATTAAATACATGCGGCAAATCACCTGTATTAAAAGAACCTGCTCCTGCATAGCTTTTTGAACTGCTGTTTGGCGATATGACCAGGCAGTCCCCGAATTGAACGACAGAGCTGGGGCCTACGGTCAGTATTTTCACGTTTCCGACGATGGCCGGCATAGGCGTTCTCCTTTGCTGCGTCTTCTTTTATAGCTTATGTAGGGTAGCGCCCAGATGTTCATATTCCTTTCCCCGATTTAACGGATTCCGCAAAGAATGTTCACCACCGGGCGGTCTCCGTTCATATAATGCAGAAGAAGCGGGGGGAGCTGCGATGAATCAGCCGGACATGAATAAATGGCTTAAATGGGAGCATGTCGAAAAATTTCTCGATCAGCCCCAGAAATACATTGAGAATATCAAATGGATCGAAGGGTTCGTGCGCGACGTTTTCGACCGTACAATGCCGCCGCCCCAGATGAACGCGGACATTCAGCAGACGCAGCCCAGGTCCCAGCAGAAGGGCAAGCAGCAAACATCGTCCCAGCAGCCGAGGGAGAGCGTGAACGGCGATACGTTCGAAACGCATACGGACGTATTCGTCCGGTTAAAAATTCCGAAAAGCGAAGATCCGCGTTCGCTGCAGGTCATGGTGAAAACCAGCCACGTCAAAATTCTCGGGCTGACGGATGAACCGAGAAAACTCATTAAACTGCCCAGCCCGGTTTTGCCGAAAACGGCGAAGGCCACTTACAAGGAGGGCGTTCTGCAAATACAGGTGCGCAGGCGCAAGTATAAAGACAACTATCATGAAGCGTATATCGAGTATTGAAATGAAAAAGAAACCGGCCTTCAGCGGCCGGTTTCTTTTTATTGCGCTGGAGAGAGTGCCTTAGACCGGGACTCTTGTCTTCCGGCGGGAAGCGGTGGAACGAAAGAAGCGGAGGGGCGATCGCCCAAGAGGGGCTGGCCGGAAAACGTACCGCTCGCGATCGGAAGAAAGAAGGGGCCGTCCCACTGGTTTTGCGTCTCTAGGCGATGGTCCAAAAGCGGTTGGCCCGGTTCTCTCTCGGGCTTTCTTAATCCTTCGGCAGCCTGACATGAACTTCGGTGCCGATATCCGGCTCGCTTTGGATCTTGAGGGTTCCGGCATGGAGCTTGACGATGTTCTCGGCGATGGCGAGCCCCAGTCCGACGCCTCCGTTCTTGCGGCTGCGCGCTTTATCGACGCGGTAAAACCGGTTGAACAGCTGCGGGATGTCGTCCTTCTCGATGCCGATCCCTTTGTCCACGACGGAGATCTGCAGGTGACGGGGCTGCTCCCGGACGATGATGTTGATCGGCAGCTGGCTGTACTTAATCGCGTTGTCGAGCAGAATGATCAGCAGCTGACGGATTTTCTCGGGGTCGCCTTTCATCTTCAGAGGGGTGTCTTCTTCGGGAAGATCCAGACGCACCTCGCGGTCGAACGTCAGCTGAATGGACGCGGCCGTGGCCTGGACCAGGGGGCGCAGCTCGAATTCCTGCCATTCGGTCCGCTGCCGTTCGTCGGAATCCGCAAGAGTGAGCAGGCTCTTCGTCATTTCCCTCAGCCGGACCGATTCGCTCAGAATCGCTTCGATGGCTTCTTCGCGAATCTGGGGATCGTTGCTGGCCCAGCGCTTGAGCAGCCTCGCATAGCTCTCGATAATCGTGAGCGGGGTGCGCAGTTCATGGGAAGCATCCGCCAGGAACTGTTTCTGCTGCTCGAAATGCTGCTCCAGCCGGCCGATCATTTCATTGAAAGTCTGGCCGAGCTGAGCGATCTCGTCTTTTTTGCGCGTGGATTGGATTTCCAGCCGCCTGAATGTTCCGCTCCGTTCAATGCTTTCCATCGTCTGGGCCAGCCTGTGAATGGGGTTGAACACCAGACTCGCGTAGATATACCCGATGATAACGGATAGGACAAGCGCACCGAGCGTCGTATAAAAAAGAGCGAGAAACAGCACCTGCACGTTATCGTTCAGGGTGACCAGCTTGCGGGCGATTTCCAGCGAAGCGATCTGGCGCTCGTTTTCCATAACGGGCACTTGCACATACAGACAGAAGCCGTTGTCTGTGGAAACGAGCTTAGAGACGGTGCCTGTCGCGGGTATGAATTTGGCGGGACGCTGGAGGAGCGTTTCGTCCGTGTAGATTTCTTTTTGCACCGTGGAGTCCGGTCCGATGAGCCGGATCAGTTCGTTGGCTACGAGAAAGTCTTTGAGCAGAAAAGGATTTTCCCAATATTCAGGATGCTGCACCACATTTTCTTGAAGCAGCAGCTTGGCCGCTTTGCGTTCGATATTTTGAGTTTCATTGCGCGAATTGTTTTCGATAAAAAGATAGTAAATGAAGAAGTTGACGCCCAGAAGAATCAGAAAGAGCAGGGAAGTCTGAAGCAGAGCGAACCGCAGCTTAAGACTCATCGGGGCCACTTCCTTTTATGAGATAACCGACGCCGCGGATCGTATGGATCAGCTTGCCGGGGAAATTTTTTTCGAGCTTCTGCCGCAAATAACGGATGTAGACGTCCACAATGTTCGTATCGCCTACAAAATCGTAGCCCCATACATCGGAAATGATATCTTCCCGGGATTTCACTTCCCCCTTGTGCTGGAGCAGGTACTGGAGCAGATCGAACTCCTTGGGAGTAAGTTCGACGGATTTCCCCATGCGGGTAACCTCGCGGCTCTTCAGGTTCATGAGAATATCTTCCGCCTGAAGAATCTGATCGTTCTCCGCCTGGCTCTGCTGAGTCGTCAGCCGGAGCAGGTTGCGAATGCGGGCGAGCAGCTCTTCGATGGCGAACGGCTTCGTCACGTAGTCGTTCGCTCCCTGGTCCAGGCCGCTTACTCTGTCGGGCACCGCGTCCCTTGCGGTCAGGAGGATGACGGGGACCGCGGACTGCTGCCGCAGGCGGCGCAGCACTTCCAGCCCGCTCAGCTCGGGGAGCATGATGTCGAGCAGGATGAGATCCCACGGCTCCGCCAGAGCCATGTCGAGACCCTTGCGCCCGTCCTCGGCCAGGCTGACCTCGTAGCCCTCATGCTGCAGCTCCAGCTGCAGGACGCGTGCAATTTTACTCTCGTCTTCCACCAACAAAATTTTGCTGCTCATCCCGCACCTCCGCTTTTACAGATAGTGTTTGTGGAGGGGGCGGTTTCCATACGGAACAGATGAAAATTGAACGGCAATCCGGCAAAGGTTGAAAAAAGAGGCCCGTTTTTAGACAAAAGGGCTAAAATGTAAGGCTGTTTGGCCGGGGGGACCCGTTGATTTTGCCCCGTAAAGATGATATTGTTTTGACTACAGAACTAAAATAGGATTTTGGTCAAAACGGAGGTGCCGAATGGATCAGCGGCGCGAAAACATTCTCGATGCGGCGAAAAAATCGTTTGCTTTGTTCGGATACAAAGGAACGACGGTCGATCAGATCGCCAAAATCGCCAGCGTTGGGAAGGGAACGCTGTACCTGTATTTTGAGACAAAAGAAGATTTGCTAAACGAGATTGTCAAATCCCTGATCGCCGAGATGAGAAAACTGGCCGACGCCAGCATTTCCAAGGGCGGCACGATCATGGAGAAGCTGCATTCCGCTACATACAGCATTCTGGTTTACCGGAAGGAGCACGAGCTGCTGCTGAAATTGTCGCAGGAGGTGGCCCAGTTCGGTACGCCGGCGTCTCAGCACGCTCTGCGCGAGATCGAGGAAGGCGTCATCGGCTACATCAAGCAGCATCTGGAGATCGCCGTCGCGAACGGAAGCATCAAGCCGTGCGATCCCGAGATTACCGCGTTCGTGCTGGTGCGTATGTACCTGGTCCTGCTCGTCGACTGGGAAAGAAAGCATCCGCCTCTTACCAACGAGCAGATTTCGGATCTAATCCAGCTTTATATGATGGACGGAATCGCCCTCTAAGGGCGGTTTGTCCGTTTACACCCTAAATTATGAACTAGAGAAAGTATCCTGGGAGGGAAATGTTAGATGAAGTTTGTTAGACCTGTTGTATACGTAGTGATGGCCGGATTGATCGGCGGGGGAACTTTCCTGCTGTCTTCCAAAGAGGCCCTGAGCAGCACCCAGAACCGTCCGGCAAACCTGCCGACCGCTTATATCGAAGCAAATCAGGTGGCCGCGAGCTTTAAAGCCGGCGGCCGCGTGACTGAAATTCTCGTCAAAGAAGGGGACACCGTGAAGAAAGGCCAGGTGCTGGCCCGGATTCAAAGCCAGGAAATCGAGGCGAAAGTAGCCCAGGCCAAAGCGGCCGTAGCGCTCTCCCAAGGGAAAATCGCCGAAGCGAAGGGCGCGGAAGCGACAGCCCAGGCGAAAAAACAGCAGGGTCAGGAAGCGGTGACGCTTACCGCGGAAACGGCCGAGAAACAAGTGAAACAGGCCGAAGCGGTCGTGAAAGCCGCGCAGACGAAGGTGGACGCCTTGAAGAACGGGGCGAGACCGGAAGAGAAAAAGCAGGCGGAGATTCAGCTGAACGCAACCAAAGAGGTTTTCCAGACAGCGGAAGAAAGCTACAACCGTGTTAAAAAAATGAAGGAAGAGGGACTCGTCGCCCAGACGGACGTGGATAAAGCGAAAGTCAGCTACGAAGAAGCCAAAGCCAAATACGAAGTGGCGCAGCAGCAGTACGCGCTTGCCCAGCAGGGGCCGCGCGTGGAGGAAATCCAGGCCGCGGAGGCGCAGGTGGAACAGGCCAAAGCGGCCGTCGAGCTGGCTAAGGCGAACATGGATCAGGTGAAGATCCGCCAAGGTGACGTGAACGCCGCTCAGGCGTCGATCCAGCAGGCGCAGGGCGCCGTCAAATCCGCCCAGTCCGGACAGCAGCAGGCCCAAGCGGCCCAAAGCGAAGCCGAGACTTACCTGAGCTACACCGAACTGCTTGCTCCTTCCGACGGCATCATCATTTCCCAATCCGCTCAACTGGGCGAAATGGTAGGCTCCGGCTTCCCGGTGTTCACGATGGAAACTTCCGCGGACACGAAATGGGCGCGTTTCTATCTGAAAGAAACGGACGCGGCCGGTCTGAAAACGGGCGATACCGTGACCGTAAAAGTGACGGCTAACGGCGCCGCCGTGACCGGCAAAGTAAGCACGGTCGCTCCGGCCGCGGACTTCGCCGTGAAGAAAGCGACGCAGAACGCGTCCGATACCGATATCCGCTCGTTCGGCGTGAAAGTCGAGCTTTCTCAACTGCCGGAATCGGTTCTGACGGGAATGACCGTACAATGGGAAGGAAAAGCGGGTGATACCGTTGCCCCTTAAAGTCGGAAGCGTGATCGCCGAGGAATGGCGGCAAATTTTCAAGGACCGCCGGTTGATGGCGATTCTGTTCCTCGTGCCGATCCTTTACACAACCTTATTCGGATCGATTTATATCCAGCATAAAGTAACCGAAATGCAGACCGTCGTCTTCGACGAGGACAACAGCCAGCTCAGCCGCCAGATCGTGCAGGCGTTCGACCAGAGCGAAACGTTCCGGGTCGTGAACGCCTACCATTCGGAGGCGGAAGTGACGGAAGCCATCTCCCGCGGAGAAGCGAAGGTCGGGGTCATTATCCCGAAAGAATTCGAAGCCCGCATTAAACACGGCGATGTGCAGCCGGTCATGACGCTGATCGACGGCGCGAACATGATGATCTCCAACTCCGCGACGCGCGCGGCCAATGAGATCGTGACCACGTACAGCTACGGCGTCAGCGGCAAGAAGCTCCAGCAGCAGGGCCTTCAGGATGAACAGGTCAGCTCGACGTTCTCCGCCGTCCCGTTCCGCTACCGGGTGCTTTACAATCCGACGTTCAACTACAGCGATTTTATGATTTTCGGTCTGGCGGGCGCGATTTTACAGCAGGTGCTTCTGCTCGGCATCGCTTTGACCATCACCCGCGATAAGGAAAAAGGGATCTGGAGCCGTTTTGCGGAGTGGAAAAAGATGCCGTGGCGCCTCGCTTACGCGAAATCGGTCCCCTATTTTATCATCGGCATGCTGAATGCGGTCGTGGTGTTCACGATCATGCTGTTCGGCTTCGACCTTCCGATGCGCGGACAAATTCTGATGGCCATGCTGCTCTCGGCCTGCTTCAACTTTGCGGTGCTCGGCATCGGGTATTTCATCTCCCTGTTCTCGAGCGCGCAGCTCGGCTCCACTCAGATTGCGATGCTGATCGCGGTGCCGTCGTTCATGCTGTCCGGCTATACATGGCCGTTTGAAGCGATGCCGAAGGCGTTGAGCATCCTCGGCCATCTGCTGCCGCTTACTTACTTCCTGGAGGGCGTCCGCCACGTGTTCGTCAAAGGCAATGGCTACGACGTCATCGTCAAGGACTGCATCGCGCTTGTTCTGACGGGACTCATCACTTACTTTGCGGCATTCCTGCTCACCCGGTTCGCCATGTTCCGCAAGCAGACGGATGAGCCGGCTTCGGCCGGGCTGCCTGCTGTCCAGCAGGAGAGCACCTCCCTTACGGTGTAAGAGCCCTGTTCGACCGACACAGTGCCAAACAGCGTTTCACCGGCGCGCGAAAGCCATGCTTGTACAGTGCCAGCGCGCCGTTTACATAGTTTCAGTCATCAGCATCAGCGCTTTTGTTCCCATGTCCCTCAGCCTGCGTTTAGTTCTTATCATACCTTGGAAAAGAAGGGATTTTCGATGAAAAAAATCATAGCTACGCTGACGGCGTCCGCTTTTGTATTCGGCATGATGCCGGCCGCATGGGCGGCGGATACCCATTCGCCTTACTACGAAATCAAAGACGGCAACCTTGTTCAACTTCACGCGACAACCGATAAGCCTCTCAATAAAGATGAGATACGCCTGCCCGCGCTGGAGAAAGTCAGCAAGCTGACCCTGGACACCGTGCTGGAATGGACGCTTAACAACTCCTACAATATGAAATTGCTCTACCTGAAAACAGCCGCGCTCGGCAGCAAAAGCAGCGATCTCAAGAATCAGAGCGAAAACCTGTACGGAGGCAGCTTCGAAGGCTACAAGCTTCCGGCTTCCCCGCAGGATTACATGACGCCAGAGGCGATGAAGAAATACCAGATCGATCCGACCAAAGCGACTCCGGACAGCTTCTTCTGGATCGGTCCGGTTGTCGAAACCAACACGGTGCTGAACAAAGTCATCGAAGGGCAGGGGCAGATGGTTAATGGCATTAACCAGATTTTGCAGGCCCAGCGCGAACAGATGAAAACAACCTCGCATCAGCTCGACACGGACATGTGGAACAACCTGCTCCAGACCGACGAAGCGATTGAAGGCATCAAGCTTCAGGTGACGGCGCAGTACGTGCAGCTTCTCGGCTCCAAGAAGCAAATCGCCCTCATGCACGAGTACAAAGGTGTGGCGGAGAAAGAGATGAAACGCGCCCAGGTGCTGAGCGACGCGGGTCTCGCTTCTCCCGAGGACGTGGAAACCGCCCGCAAAGCGGTGAACAAAATCGGTGACGATATTCAAACCCTGGAGAACAACTACCGCCTAGGCCTCGTGCAGTTGTGCTTCGATATCGGCGTTGAATACACGCCGGACCTGCTGCTCGAAGAGCCTGCCGCCGTATCCGAAAATGTGCAGCCGGTTGTGAAGAAAGATACCGAAACGCTGCTCGCCAATTCTTTTAAGCTGAAAATGGATCACAACGGCATCGACGAAGCCATCTGGCAGCAGCAGAATACCGTGACCAAGAATACGTACGGCGGCCAGTATCAGAGCGTCAACACGGGAATCGCTTATCAGAAACAGGAACAGACGAAAGCCGAGCTGGTCAAAAAGATCTACGCGACTTACAGCGATGCCGAGAACGCTTATCAGATCGTGCTGAACGAGCAGCGCAACCTGAAAGACGCGCAGGCCGATGTCGCCAAAATGAAAATCCGCTACGAGAACGGGTTTGTCTCCAAGCATGATTTCGATAAATTTTCTTTTAAACTTCAACAGGCTCAAACCACGCTGGAGGGAGCCAGACTGAAATACTTCGCCTTGGTACGCAAGGCCGAAGCGATGGATAGAGGATTTATCTCGTAAAAGGCCTGTATTTCGAAAGTTTATGCAGACTGAATGTATATGGACTTTATTATTAGGCGAATGAATAAGAGAGACCGGTCCTTGGATCGGTCTCTTTTTTTGATAGCAACATTAAAAAAACCGTTGATCCTGTTATGGTCAACGGTCTGTTTTACACTTGCGAATAATAACTCTCAACCTTGATTTTCATTAACATTTTTACTTGCAGCGACTGCACACTCAAAACGATCTCTAGTGATATTGAGTTGGTATATTTTTTCTGCTACATCACTCGCAACAACTCTTTCATCCAGATGGAAACCTGCGGGAAGATCTGTTCGCTCCTTCTCTTTTTCTAGATCCGTATACAACGGAGGATTATGCAAAGGGAAATATCCAACAAATACACCATTTCCCTTTAATTCATTGTGTAAATGTTCGGAAAGAAGTCTCAGGGCCGCCTGGGGAGCTCCAATAGCAGCCGTATAAGGAAACGGATATCTATCAGACTGACCACTCGTATACAAAATAGATCCCTTTGATTCTTTAACATAAGGAAGGGCAGCTTGAGCAGATTTCAAGGCACTGACTACACGCATATTTAGAAATTCCGTTATAAGTTCAGTTGAAATCTCTGTTGCAGGTACATATGCCTTGCCTAGCGGTCCCGGGACATTATAAAATAACACATCAATTCCTGACATCTTATCGGCCAATAGTTTAATTGCTCTCTCTATTTGTTTGGGGTCATATGCGTCAGCGGGTTCGAAATAAGTATCTATTCCTTCAGCTGATAATTCAGCCGCCATTTCTTCAATTTGTTCTTGTCCTCTGCGAATTAACCCTACGGAGTACCCTTCTTTACCGAAACGTCGAGCTGTTTCAAGTCCGACTCCCTGTCCTGCACCTACAATGATAATATTTTTATTCATTTTATTTCTTCCTTTCCTAACAGTAATTAAATTTTATCCTTACAAAAAAAATTGTCTTGCATTGTTTTTCATATATCCATTGTAGTAGATCCATATATATTTGTATAATTGAAATGATTGAAGATTTGATTCAAAATAATTGAATCATAAGGAAGTGTAGACTACATGGAAATACGTCATTTATTAACATTCAAGACTGTTGTAGAAAAAGGCGGGTTTAAAAAGGCTGCTGAATATCTCGGATATGCTCAATCTTCTATAACCACTCATATTAAAGACTTAGAAAATGAAGTAGGTGCACCCCTATTTGATCGGATTGGTAAAAAAGTAATTTTGACTCACTATGGACAGCAGTTCCTTCCGTATGCCATAAAAATTATCGAATTGCATACTCAGGCTTTAAATATGGATGAAGAACCTATCGGCAATCTTAAAATCGGTATATCTGAATTGTTGACCGTTCAACGTATTCCCTCCATTTTGTTAGAATACAAAAAATTGTACCCCAAAGTTAATATTTCTCTTAAATCACTTGACCACTGTGATATTAGTTCTAATCTGCAAAATGGAGATATTGATATGGCATTGATTTTAGAAAAGGAAGATTGGCCTCTGCCTGAGCTCCATTGTGAAAAATTAAAAAGAGAAGAAATGGTTTTGATTAGCTCTCTCGAAAATAAAGAAGACTTAAAAACAATTCTTTATACAGAGGAAAGCTGCTGCTACAAATCTTTATTCGAAAACTATTTAGAAAGTAAACATATAGAGGTAGAACAAATTCTAAAATTTCAAAGTATTGAGGCCATAAAACAATGTGTCATTGGTGGTCTAGGCTGCTCATTGGTTCCTTACTTTTCTGTAAGAGAAGAAATAGAAGGAAATAAAATAAAGGGTGAAAGGGTGAGCCATGAACTTAATGCAAACATGTCCACCTACTTGGTCTATCACAAGGATAAATGGATCTCTCCCGCTATGCGTAGTATGATCACTCTGATCAGGACCCATGTTAAAACCTGGAGTTAACGTTCTATTTTACAAATACAGGGGAGCATTATTATCAAGCGTTTTTGACTTATTTCACCCTTAAAAAGCAAAAGAACCCTCATAAATTAATATACGGCTCCATTATTTTGTATTGGCAGCTGATAAATAAAATGCAGCGCGCATCCTAACGGATACGCGCTGCATTTTATTTATAAACTCATGTAGTCGGTTCTCTGAAGCCCTGTTTAACCCAAAAACAAGGGTTTTGCAGTGATCTCTCATCGTGCGTCTTTCTTCGTTTAACGTTCGGCTATGAAATTTTGGAGGCGCCGTCGCCGGGATGAGCCTTCGTTCACCGGGACTGTCGAGCCTGGAGGCCGTGAATAAAATTCTCGGCCAGCTCCCGCGGGACAAGTTGAGCGGGATCGCGTCCGCTCAAGATCCAGAAGAAGCTCGGTCCGATCAGCAAGGCAGTGGCCTGTTCGAGCGGGACTGGCAGCGTATCCTTCCCGAGCGCGCGCTCGATCACGACACGAGCGCTATCGCCGAGCGGGTCTTTCGCGGAGAGCAGCTCCGCCACGACGGAGTCATGCTGCGCTTCACCCAGGAGTGCCCGATAGGCGGCACCGGCCAGTGAGTGCGCGAGGAAGCGCAGAAGTGCTTCCAGGTAGGCCGTGATGTCGTCTAAAGGATCTCCCGAGAGACTAATCGCAAGCTCCTCCTCTGCATCGGCTGCGCTGGCCTCAAACAGGATCTCCGCTTTGTGTGACCACCATCGATACACGGTCTGTCTGGACACTCCGGCCCTCTCGGAAATGCCCTTCATCGTCATTGCCGCATACCCGACCTCGAACAAGAGGTCGTCAACTGCATTTAGAATAGCCGTCCTCGCTTGCTCGTTTCGGGGACGGCCGACGGGATTATGTTCTTTATTCATGTCACAATTATACAAGGGGACGTTGTTTCTTGTCCATTTTCTGATTATATGTGACTAATCCAAAGCCGTCGCCTTCACCTCGTCTGCGGCCCTGTTCGCCGGAGCTGTAAGCCCTCTTATCGCTAAGACGGCATTCACACAAGACTTTCTTCAAAAAAAAATTACTGGACACCATGCACCGTTTATAGTAAATTAAGTCACACGATGTCTCGTAATTAAAGAGGACGGATGTCGTCTCGTATTCTGAGGATGCGAGTTACCGCAAAAAATAGGCCGCAGCCCACAGAAGGGCTGCAAGGAGGTAACACGAATGAATGTATTTGTCACTGGAGCAACAGGGTGGATCGGATCGGTCACCGTAGATGAGCTGCTGAAAGCTGGACACAAGGTCGTCGGGTTGGTCCGTTCGGACGTCTCTGCTGCGTCGCTCGAGGCGAAAGGCGCGAAGGTTCTGCGCGGGGACCTCGATGATCTCGACTCCCTCCGCCGCGGGGCGTCCGATGCGGAGGCTGTCATTCACCTGGCGAACAAGCACGACTTTGCAAATCCGGCGGAGTCTGACCGTGCTGAGCGGGCTGCAGTCGAAACCCTTGCTGAGGCGCTGGTCGGTACCAACCGGCCTTTCATGGTCGCGACTGGATTGTCCGGCCTGTATCAGGGGCGGCCGATACTGGAGACGGACCCGTCGCCTGACGTGAGCCCGGACTCTCACCGAGGCGGTGCTGAGAACCTCGCTCTCGACTACGTTGATCGCGGAGTGCGGACTATGATCATCCGGTTCGCACCGACGGTTCACGGGGCCGGAGACTGGGGCTTTGTCAAATTCCTGGTGAGCGCTGCACGCAAACATGGCGTGTCCGGGTACATCGATGACGGCTCCCACGCATGGTCCGCGGTGCACCGTTCCGATGCCGCCAAGCTCATCCGGCTTGGAATCGAGAAAGCACCGGCCGGAGCACGCCTGCATGCCGTCGCAGAGGAAACCATCTCCACCCGGGCGATCGCCGAAGCCATCGGACGCGCTCTTGATATCCCGGTGGTGACGATCGCGCCGGAGGATGCAGTTGCGCACTTCGGTTTTGTCGGCAGTTTTTTCAAACTATCCATGAACGGCTCCAGCGAACGCACCCGTGAACTGCTCGAATGGGCGCCCGCCGGGCCGACTCTAATTGATGACATCTTGGCCGGTGCGTACAAGGAAGCCGGGAAATAAGGTGCGATCCACAGAACCAGGCCTGCTGCCCTGAACCCGTCACGGCAGCAGGGCCTGGTTCTGGCTTGCGTGTAGGCGTGTACCATCTTGGTCGTGGACCTTGTCGCCGCCATCCATTTGGCGGTTCCGAAACCCCTGCCTCCTTTACCACCGGAGCCATTCCCACGCTGCAGGTTGCGAGCGTCGTGACGCTCATGGCAGGTTTCCTCATCTTAGCGGCAGCATTCCAGGCGCACCGACGGGAGCGGAGCTCAGCCACTGTGGGCTCTGGAGCCCCCCGATTGATAAATACGAGCAGAGGAAATCGGAGTTGTATAAATATACATTATAATGCATGATTAATCTGTTGGATGTATACAAGTACCGGAGGTGAGAGCGATGACCTTTAAGATCCGCACGGATCTGCCGGCGAAAGCCGCTTATTACGAGCTGTTCCAATCGACAGGATGGGATGGGGACGGAATCTGGACGGAAGACATGCTGCACGAAGCGGTCCGGAACAGCTGGTACGTCGTTACGGTCTATAAGGGCGACAGGCTGGTAGCGTCAGGTCGTATGGTTTCGGACGGAGTTATTCAGTGTATCCTATGCGAAATGATGGTGCTGCCGGATTATCGGAATCGGGGCCTCGGCAGCCAAATCATGGATCATCTTTTGGACTACTGCAAGTCAAAAGGAATCCGCTGGGTCCAGCTTGCCTGCGCGAAAGGGAAGCAGGGCTTCTATGAACGCTACGGATTTCGCGAGCGGCCGGCCGATGCTCCGGGAATGGGCCTGTTCCTCTAACCGGCCATACGCTGCGAACAGCGAGCGCCCTCATCCGGCACAACCGCAGCCGGACGCAAAAAGACGCACAAAATTGTCTCCAATTTTGTACGTCTTTTTCGTTTAGGCGGCCGCTTATGCGGTCCGTCCTGCTCGGCCGGATGCCGGAGGCCGGAGGCGGCGGTCTTACAGCCCTTCGAAGCTGAAATCGTCGTCGCTAAGCGGTTCGACGCGGAGGGCGCGGACGTAGCCGTTGCCTTTTTTCGAGAAAAAGTCATGCTGCTTCGTCTGTGTCCGGATGCCGTTCAGAACGACCGGATGAACCGGCTCTTCCGGGAAATAAGGATCGCGTCCGAGGTTCATCAGCGCTTTGTTGGCGTTGTAGCGCACATAACGCAGCACATCGTCCTGCAGGCCGAGCGGAGTGTACAGCTCTTCCGTATAGAGCTTCTCGATCTCGTACAGCTCCAGAAGCAGCTTGATCTGCTCCTCGGCGGCTTCCTGCTGATCCGCTTCGCTCAGAGACGCGAACAGCTCCTGCGCCAGCGTGCCGACGTATAGGCCGTGGATGCTTTCGTCGCGCAGAATGAGGTCAATGATCTCGCCGCTGTTCGTCATTTTGCCTTGTCCCGCCAAATAGAGCGGGTAGAAGAAGCCGCTGTAGAACAGGTAGCTTTCGAGATAAACGGAAGCCGTCATCGCCAGATACAGGTCTTTCTCGGATTGGATGCTGTTGTAGTAGCGGTTAATGAGATCCGCTTTCTGCTGCAGGCGTCCGTTCTCTTCGACCCAGCGGAAAATGCCGTCGATCTCTTCGTTGCTCGCCAGCGTCGTGAAAATGCTGCTGTAGGACTTCGCATGGATCTGCTCCATCATGCCCATGAACGACAGCACGGCTTTGCGCTGGAGGCCGTCCATGTGCTCGACGAGTCTCGGCATGCCGACTCCGCCTTGAAGGGTATCCAGCAGCGTCAGGCCGCCCAGAACCTTCTTGTAGACGTCCTGCTCGTCCGGACTCATCTCGATCCAGACCATTTTATCGTCGGAAAGGGGAATTTCTTCTTCGGTCCAGAACTGCATTACGTTCTGCTGCCAAAACGACCAGGTGTAATCATCGTCGGGTTTATTCCAATTGACGGCTTTCATCGTTTTCTCTCCTTTGGATGGGGCGCGCTGCAAATCCGGCATCAGTCGCTGCCGTGCCTAACCATAGGCAGCTTTATACGGGGCTGACAAGTTCCGGCCCTGCATAAAGCTGCTTATCGGGATAGCGCCATACGGATGATTTGCGGCCTGCGCGGAGCGTTTTTACGCTCCTGTCGCGCAGCCGGTTTCTTTTACACGAATCTATACTTAACCTGGCCCTCTCTTAAACGGAGCAGCTCAGGCATTCTTCCATGGTCAACCGCTTAGTGCGGGTGTAGTAGAGCGATTTCAGGCCTTTTTTGGCGGCGTACAGGTAGTTGCGGGCCAGCTCGCGGGTCGAGATGTCGCTGTTTACGTGCAGCACCGTTGAAATTCCTTGATCCACGTGCTCCTGGATTTCCGCGATAAGATCAATGATCTTGAACGGGTCCATCCGGTAAGCCGACTTGTAGAAGAACATGTTCTCCTTGGACAGGTAAGGCATCGGATAGTAAGTCGTCGAGTTCGCATACGTGCGTGTCTCGATCTGATCGACGATCGGCATCACGCTGGAAGTCGCGTTTTGCACGTACGAGATGCTCTGCGTCGGCGCGATGGCCAGGCGGTAAGCATGGTACAGACCGTGCTTCATGACTTGTTCTTTCAAAGCTTTCCAGTCTTCCGGCGACGGAAGATCCATGCCCTCAAAGAGAGCACTGACTTTATCGGATTCCGGACGGTAGTCCTTCTCTTCGTACTTGGCGAAATAGGTGCCTTTCGCGTATTCGGAGCGTTCGAAATCGGCGAAAGTGATACCGCGATCGCGTGCGATTTCCATGCTCTTTTCCAGCGAGTAGAAGTTGATGGCCATGAAGAAGGCGCGCGCAAACTCTTTCGCTTCCGGGCTTTCGTAAGCGATCCGGTTCTTCGACAGATAGCCGTGCAGGTTCATCGCGCCGAGTCCGACGGAATGAAGCTCCTTGTTCGCTTTCACAACGCCCGGCGCGTTCGCGACCGTCGTGTTGTCGCTGACGGAAGTCAGCGCTTCGATGCCGCTGTGGACGGAATCGCGGATGCTCTTCGTTTCCATCACGTTCACGATGTTAAGCGACGCGAGGTTGCAGGAAATGTCCCGGCGGATAATATCGCCTTGGCCGTAATCGCCGATCTCCGTCGTCTCCTGGAGCTGGAAAATTTCCGTGCACAGGTTGGACATTTTCACTTTGCCGATGTCTTTCAGAGCATGTCCGCGGTTCGCGTTGGAACGGTTCATGATGTAAGGATAGCCGGATTCCAACTGGATAACGGCAATTTTGGTCAGCATGTCGCGGGCGCTCATCACGACTTTCTTCTTCACGTTCGGGTTGGCGAGCAGTTCTTCGTACATCTCGTCGATATTCATATCGTCGAGGTGACGGCCGTACTCCTTGTAGACGGAGAACGGGGCGAACACGTGCAGTGGCTTGTTCTGCTCGGCCAGCTCGTAAAACTTCTGCGGCACGATCAGGCCGATGGACAGCGTCTGGATGCGGGATTTCTCGTCCGCGTTGATCTTTTTGCAGTCGAGGAATTCGATGATGTCCCAGCCGAATACGGAGTAGTAGACCGCTCCGGAGCCCCGGCGCTGACCCATCTGGTCCGCATAGGAGAAGGCGTCCTCAAGGAGCTTCATGACGGGCATGATGCCCTTGGCGGCGCCTTCGACGCCTTTGATCGGCTCGCCGCGTCCGCGCAGCTTGGACATGTTCACGGCTACGCCGCCGCCGATTTTGGACAGCTGCATGCAGGTGCCGATGACGTACTGAATGGAGTTCAGGGAGTCGTCCATCTCCAGCAGGAAGCAGGAGACCATTTCGCCCCGGCGGCTGCGTCCGGCGTTCAGGAACGTCGGCGTTGCCGGCTGGACGCGCTGCTCGATGATCGCCTTGGCGATCCGCTGGGCTTTGCCGAAGTCGCCTTCACCGAGGTGGAGGGCGACGATGGCGGCACGGTCCTCGTACGATTCGAGGACTTGCTTTTTATCGTTGGTGCGCAGGGCGTAATCTTTATAAAATTTCGAAGCGGCCATGTAGGACTGGAACTTAAAGCCGCTTTCGCGGATGGTTTCGTGGATGGCTTCGATCTGCTCCAGCGTGTAGTGTTCGTATACGTTCTCGTAGAAATCTTCGCCGATCAGATAGTCGTAGCGTTCTTTGATACTGCCGAAAGGAACGGTCTGCCCTTGCACTTCCTCAAGGAAGGCGTCCAGCGCTTCGCGGTCTTTCTCCAGACGGTAAAATCCGTCTTCCCCCGGTATCATGAGTTCGTTGTTCAGTTCAATATGCTTCAAGATGGCGCACCCCTTTATGGAATCGTTCCACGTCGCTAGA
Source organism: Paenibacillus chitinolyticus NBRC 15660 (assembly GCF_000739915.1). Lineage (GTDB taxonomy): Bacteria > Bacillota > Bacilli > Paenibacillales > NBRC-103111 > Paenibacillus_F > Paenibacillus_F chitinolyticus. The sequence continues at coordinate 16,714 of NZ_BBJT01000024.1, forward strand.
CGTGCCGGAAAGTTCGAATTTGGCAAGCACCGGAACACCGTATGCCGATGAAATGCGGTCGGCGCTCAGGGCAAAGGACTGTCCCCAGTTCTGATTGCCGCTTGCGGCTACGCCGCGCAGAAGGGAAGAGTGATGTTTCAGAAAGTCCAGCACTTTGCCGGGAATTTGACCGAATCCGGTCGTATAGGTAACAAGGACGAACGGCTCCTGGATCGTCAAATCCTCTTCGATCCGTACGGCCTTCAAATTCAGCTTGTTAATGAATCGTTGAACATTTCCCGTACGGGAATCGTAAACTACCAGCATGGAGGCATCTTCCTTTCCACTCTACCAAAAATACGGGGCGCGCCGACCACGGGAAGTAGTCGGCGCGCCCGGATGAAAGCCGCCCCTTGTGACAAAGAGCGGCTCTAAATTCACAGTCAGCTTCCAACCTCTTCGCGTGCCGCTGACGGCTCTGTAAAAAGGCTGGCTGAAGCCGCGCGTACAAAGCCGGCTGCCCGGCTCCCCGCCCGAAGGCGGAAGAGGGGGACAGCCGGGCTGGGCGGCTGGATGTGAAAAACGTCCGGACACCTCCCTATCTCCCGTAGGTTCAGCGGTGTCTTTCAGACAGGCAGGTCTCCTGGCTCCAGGTTCATTACGCCCCTCCGCGGCCTTCCCGACGGCATTCGTCAGTGGCGGTATGGGTGGGGCGCTCCCCGTTGACAGTGGCGGGACCGCGCCGGATTCTCACCGGACTTCCCTTTTGATTCCCGCCTGGTAGGCGGGAAACCTGTCCAATCCATATATAGTCTATATATAGTGAATATGTAGGTGATAGATATGAATTTACCTCAATATATTGTGGTTTGTCAACAGTGCGTAAGGACTCAACAAGGGGAGAAAAACCGAGATAAAAGGCGAAAAAGGTGTGATAACCTGCCCATAAACGGGCGAGATTTTATTTGGGGTTCTTTTTATTTCGACAAAGTTTGCAGGCGGTGCAGGGACGTGCAGCCAAGCTGATTTCCATGCGCTGAGCGGGGGTTTTCATGTGCATCAAAATAAAAAAAGGATCAAGCTCCTCAGGTTGGAGCTGGATCCTTTTTTACATGTTTAAATTCTTTTTGTTGTTCTTTTTATAAAGGATCATTATGCCTGCAAGTACCCATTCGATCACGTGCAGAGCGACAGACAAAGTGAGAGCGGACAAAAAATCCTTGATGTACACACCGGGAATCAGATGAGCAAAAACATAAATCAGAAGACAGTCTGCGATTATCGTGATGATTTGTCTGCTGTAAATAGAGGGAGGTCTTTTGAGACCGTAGCGAATCAGTGCATGGGTTAGAGGATGAATAAAGGTCTCGAAGAACAGGAAGCTCAGCAGAATGACCAGGGAAAAAGTGAAGAGATCCGCTTTGCCCGTAAAACTGATGAGTGAGCTGGTATGTTCAATCCCCCGGAAGAATGTCATATATAAGAAAGCAAACCCGATTACCGGCCCGATGATGAGCAAGGACAAAAGCGGAATTGCCCATATTTTCGTCTTCCATGACGGTGCAGGTTCATGGTCCCGGTGCGATAAATAATTCAGCAGGACGTTCAAACCAAAAAACAAAAGCAGCAGCAGTCCAAAGAGTAATACATAATTGTTCATGCAGGTCCTCCCTAATATGTACATGCCTATAAATACGACTCTACCCCCAAGCTCGTCTTGAGGGCAGAATCGTATTTCTATTGATATTATTATAAATTAAATTCCCGCTAACCAAACTATTGCTTTTGCAATTTCCCAAGCTTCAGCAGGGGGTATACCAAGAGATACAAGTCCGGTAGCAATAATATTTTCTTGCCAGTTTGTTATGGAGTCTAAGAAATCAGCAATCTTGCCTGAGTATTTTGTTAACCATTGTCCTGCTGATGGACTTAATTTTTCTAATAGTTTGCCTAAATAAGAACCCCCGTAACGAAGTGCGCTTGTGATTGCTTTTTTAATGATATTAGAAATTAATCCATCTGGTTGCACGGCTGTAGGAGCTACTGTTGTAGAGACACTGTTCGCTAGAGGGGGCGTTTTAAGTGCTGATGCGAATGAAGCACTTGGTGCGGCTAGGGCTCCTGCAACGATTGAGACAGCCAATACGGAACTTACCAAAGTTTTTTTCATACTAAACACCTCCCATTTATTTACAAAAATAGTTATATCACATGAGGGAAGGATAGTAAACTATAATTGTAAAAAATGGTACATGTGAACCATTTTATGATACAAAAAAGATGCAGCTTTAAAGTATCCGAATGTCCCAAACAATTCGTTGAGTAGGGAGACCCAGCCCTATCGTGCACTCAAATAAGCTTACTGACTGCTGCCCTGCCTAACCAGCTCATCCACCGACCACGCTACGCACCAGGGGAACTGGTTTTTCGTTTCCTGCGGAATCCAGTAGCAGCGGTCCGTTTTATTTTTATCGGGGTAAAACACATACATGAGCAGCTTCACTTCGCTGATATCATCGGTTTCGCCCGGACGGGGATTCGGGTAACGGACCGTACAGCCCATTTGAGATGAAAATTGGGTGGATACGTTCACTTCATACGTGTACATGAAGCTGGACCCTACACCGATCGAAAATATATCGCCGGGCGCCTCACCCGCAGGCTCGCATTCAACGGATACGCTGTTGGAAACGGAGGTGACGGTTTTGCTGACTTTAATAAAATTTTCTTCGATTTTCATGGATTCCGACCAATTCACCGGCATACTGAACGAAAGCTGTTTATCCGCATAATCGGGCAGCGCCGTAAACCTTTGCACATAATTCTCGATGCGGTTCGGATCGGGCTGTTTCGGAAACGTGCTCAAGGATCTGCCTTTGCGGGCTTCGATGCTAAGATCCGATACGGAGAAAAGACTGAGCTGCACGCCCAGGTCGTTCTCCTGCCAATCCGCCAGCTTGTAGGTATGCCTGGTTATGTTGGGCCGGATATACAAATGCGTAGCCGTTTTTTTGGTGGCAGACGGATACAGCTCGATCGAAAATTCCTTGATGCTCTTCATTTCCGAAGTGACGGACCGCGTCCGCTCATAAGCGATTTTCATTTCGCCTCCGAGTCCCACGACCGGAACTTTGCCGCTAAAGTTGAGAGAAGCGCCGAATTTGTACTTCGCGGATACCGCCGCCTGCTCTTCCTTCGACCACTTGAACCGGAAGGAACAGATGGAGTCTGTAAGCTCGGAGCCGTTCAGCACGTGGGGAGGGGGGCTTTCCACAACGCCCAGAAACGTAAGATGGTCATCGTTGGCCCAGTTCGTCAACGTGTCCGTCAAGGTAAGCCGGTCGGAGCGGTATCGGCCTATTCCGAGATGTTTTTTCATACCGGAGCCGTCGAACGTCTGCGTAAACCAGATTTCCGACCGGATATGTCCCTCGTCCGTAGGTTTGAAGAACTGGAATGCGTCGACATGATGTCCCGTAGGCGTCGACATATGCCCCCAGTTCCGGAGAATGGGGGGCGACCAGTGGCCCGAAGAGGCGGAGTATTCGTATCTCCTCGCTTTGATGTTTTTCTCGGCTTTGCCGCTGACGAACATCTGAAGGACGCTCCCTGTGCAGCCGTTCTCGATAGATCCCGGAACGATCGCGAAGTGGCTGACGTTTTCATCTTCCGCTATGGAGTGCGGTTCATTTACTTTCCGGGGCGGTGCGTTTTCTTCGTGGTGCAGGAGCCAAGTTTTTAAAGCTTCTTTTTTGCGGGGAATGACCGCCTTCTTATCCGGGCTTCTTTGAATATAGCCGACCATGATCCGCACTTCGCCGCCGGGCTCCCGGTAGCTGCACGCCGCCGTATGAGTGACGTCCGCGATGCCGACTTCCTCCGTCTTGCCGTCTTTCGCGGGGCGCTGCTCACGGGCGTCCGTCCGCTCCCACGTCTGCCCTCCGTCATCCGTCCAGTTCAGCGCCAGCTTGCTGTCCGCACCGGAGCCGATGAGATACAAGCGGGTTCCGGCCGACACGGCTGCGAACCGGGAGTCCGTCCGAAGGCGCATGCGCTCGCTTAAGGTAAGAGCCGATGACCATTCGGTTCCGTCCGGGGAAGTCATTTGATACAGCGTGCCCCGCTGATCCGCGTAAAACAAATACAAGACGCCTTCATGCGCGCAGGCGGCCAGTGCCGGTATATACCCTCCGGAGACTCCGTCGCCTCCGTACGCCACTTTGGTCAAATACTCGATCCCGAGCGGCCCTTTCTTTTTGCCGGGGCTCTTAGCGAGTCTGATCTTTTCCTGTTTATCGTCGGCGAGGTAAGTTTCCATACAAATGAGATCCAGCAGATTCCCGTTCGTGTAAAAAAGATAAGCTTTATCGTTGAAAAACGTACCGGCAGCCGGTCCGGTATTGGATGCTCTCGTATAAAACTCCTCAAAAGCATCGTGTTTGGTTTTGGCGGACATAATCTCACTCCAATAGATGTTAGGATCGATTGCTTTATTCACGGATCACTATATCAAAGGGGAATTATTAAGGATACTAACAAAAGTTAATGGAAATGAGTTCAAATTCACGGCGCCGGAAAACAAACAAAGATCCCTTCCCGGAGGAAAGGATCTTGTTAAGGCTATTAATTGTTGGCGATAGTTTCCGGCGTCGTCAGCTTGTCGTAGAACTCGACGTACTTGTCCTTGTCCGCGGTGTTGCGGACGGCCATGGCTACGCGAGGATGTTCGTTGAGCGTTCCGGCGACCATGTAAGGAATGATGTAGCCCCATTCCACTTTTTCGCGCATGGCGACCATGTGGCGTTCGATCAGGTCCAGGACGGGACGCACGTCGTAACGAGGGTTTTTCAGGTAGCTGACGAGCAGTTCGGTGGTGCAGTTGCCTGCCGCGCGTCCCATACCGAAGACGGAGGTGTCGAGGAACTCGACGCCTTTCTCGGCACCGATTACGGTGTTGGAGAATGCGAGCTGCATGTTGTTATGCATATGAAGGCCCAGTTTCTTCTCGGGAAGAAGACGCTGGAATTTATTGACCATATAGTCGATATCCTTATGGTTCATGCTGCCGTACGAATCGACGACGTATACCACGTCGACCGGGCTTCTGTTGATGAGCTCGAACGCTTCGTTGAGTTCGTTTTCCATCACGTGGGAGAGCGCCATGATGTTCAGCGTCGTTTCGTACCCCATGTCGTGGAACTTTTGTACGAGCTGCAGACCCTTGTCCACATCTTTGATGTAAGAAGCTACGCGGATCAGGTCCAGTTGGCTCTGCTCGCGGGGGAGAATGTCGTTCTCGTCGACGCGGCCGATATCCACAAGCGCGGAAAGCTTCGTATCGTTCTTGGTAGGGATAACCTCACGCAGGAAATCCTCATTCAGAAAGCGCCAAGGGCCCGCATTGTCGCTTTTCAGGAGCTTAGCCGAGTTTTTGTAACCGATCTCCATATATTCAACGCCGGCTGCATTTAAGCCGCGATACATATCCTGAACAAATTCCACGCTAAAATCCCAATTGTTGACGAGACCTCCGTCGCGTATCGTACAATCGAGAATTTTATGCTGATCGTGTTTCATTTCGGTACCCTCCAAAAGCCGCATACCGGCTCATATTTTGCTATATTATCACGCATCTGATAAGGGATGTCAATCAATCGGCGCAATTGTCGGACAAATGAAAGAACTGACAGACGGTCAAATAAAAAAGCGGTTCCCTGAAGGGATTCCGCCTTTTTATACGTTCCGGCACGCATATCGCCTTTTGTAAGTCCGGATTTACCGGACAAGAACCAATTTACCAATGAGTGGAAGTGGTTTCATTCTGCCGTCATGGGCGTTCCGTATCCCGATAAAAGCCAGCGCGAAGACGGAGATGTCCAGGGGAGGCATTAGCAAGTTCTCCACACCCGGAAGCAGCACGAGCAGCAGATGCGCGAAAACCGCGTAGAGCAGGAGCAGCAGCCCCTGGTTCGCATGGTACATCGCGAATCTGGAATGCCTGGCAACCATCAGCGGCAGACAAAAAATCAGGTAAGCGGACATGGCGGCGGATTTGTTGCTGTCGATATCAGAGGAATTGTGATTGTGCATACGCGGACACCTCACACTCAGAATCGAAAACATGAAGCCGGATTAATTTCTGCTATACTTCTACTATAGAATATGCATACCCCGTTTGAAAAGGGATAGACACAGGCTGGATGCGGAAATGGAGGAATTTATTTGGAAAAAGCTTCGATTCATATAAAAAAGGCGGGATACGGCGATTCCGGGGCGATTTTGAGGGATATCGACTTCCGTATCCTGGAGGGCCAGCTCATCGGTCTGATCGGACCCAACGGCGCCGGCAAAAGCACGACCATCAAGAGTATGCTCGGCCTGTTGAAGGATGTCGAGGGGAATATCGAATTTGCCGACGGACGGGCTTCAGTGGCTTATGTGCCGGAGCATCCGGTGCTGTACGAGGAGCTCACGCTGTGGGAGCACATGGAGCTTGCGGCGGCGGCCTACGGGCTGGAGCGCCCGGTTTTCGAGGAACGGGCGGAGGCGCTGCTGGCCCAGTTCAAGCTGTCGGCTGACCGGCACCGGCTGCCGGTGGCCTTCTCCAAAGGCATGCAGCAGAAGGTGATGCTCATCATCGGCTTCCTTAACCGGCCCTCCTTATACATCGTAGACGAGCCGTTCATCGGACTGGATCCGAGGGCGACGAAGGATTTCCTGGAGCTGCTGCGGAAAGAGCGGGAGAGGGGAGCGGGCATTCTGATGAGCACTCACGTGCTCGATACCGCGGAGCGCATTTGCGACTCTTTCCTGCTGCTCAGCGAAGGGCGGATCGTGGCGCAGGGGACGCTGGACGAAGTGCGGCAGGAGTCGGGGCTGCCGGACGGCACTCTCTTCGACTGCTTCCATGCGCTGGTCTGAGGAGGGGGAGAAGGTGAACATGACACCGGCAAAATTATTCAAACGACGGCTGCTCGATGACTGGACCTACCAGTATCGTATTTTGCGTACGGCGGTAGACTGGACGGTGGCCGTGTATCTAATCGTTCCGGCCCTGATCTTCGCCTCCATCTATTATTCGGCGTGGTTGCGGACGCCGCCCGAATGGTTCGGCTATATCCCGGCATCGCTGGTCGCCGTTTTCTTGTATCTGTTCGCCTGGTCCGGCACCGTCCGCTTCTTCATCGAGGAAGCGGACCAGCTCTTCCTCGTCCGCAGCGAAGGCTGGATGCCCGCGATCAAGCGCCGCGGGCTCCTGTACTCGCTCGCGCTGCAGGCGCTGACGACGGCCCTGCTGGCCGGCGCTCTGCTGCCCCTGCTGCGCGCGGAAGGCTCGGGCGGCGCGCTGAAGCTTGCAGCCCTGTTCCTGGCCGTCTACGCGGCCAAGGTCAACCTGGGTCTGCTGCGCCAGCTTGCGGCGCTCGCCTGGGCGGGATGGAAGCGCGTGGCCGTTTCCATCGCGTTGTTCGCGGCAGGCTTTCTTATCTACTGGGCCTGCGTCCAGTTGATACTGGCGGATACTGCCGCGGGCTATCTCGCCGGGCCGCTGCTGCTTGCGGCCGCGGTTCCGCTTGGCCGCCGCCGTCTGCGGGCGGCGGGCGCGTTCCACGCCGACGTGCAGCGGGAGCGGGAGGCGAGGCTGAAGCTCGCCTCGCTGATGCTCCGGGGCATCGTCGAGGGCAAGAAGCCGCGCCAGCGCCGGGTTCCGCTGCTGCTGGGCCGCTCGCAGCGGGTGGTCCGCGGGACGGGCGCTTCGGCGGTTCTGGCCGATTCGCTCGTCAAGTCGGTCCTCCGCCGGCCCGGCCAGTGGAAGCTGTACGCCCAGCTGACGGCTGTGCTCGCGTTCGCCGCATGGCGGCTTCCCGGTCCGATGCACGTCGTCCTGTGGGCCGTCGCCGCTTTCGTGCTGGCCTACTGGATGAAGTCGGTCGCGCGGGAGACGCTGGGCGCTTCCTTCTTCCGCATGTTCGCCTGGAGCGAAATCAACAAGCAGGAGGCGCTCCGCAAAGCGTCGTTCGCTCTGGCCGTGCCCGGACTTGCGCTGATCGGGCTTATCGCGGGCGGGAGCATCTCGCTGCCGCTGGGGATTGCCGCTCTTGTGCTTTCCGTGCCCGCCGCGTATGCGGCCGCTTTTCTGGTCACCATCTGGTATTAAACGCCAGGTTTTGGCGGACACTAAGGGCGACCGGCCAGCGTGCGCGATGGATACGAAAGGCGCACGGCGGATCTGACAGCACCGGAAAGGAAACCTTATGAGCGACACACCGATATTTTTCGAATTTACGCAGGAACGGGATATGCGGCTTGCTTACGACACGCTGTTTGAGCTGGGTTACCGGCCGGGCGTCAGCGCTTCGGAAGGGAAGCCTACGCTGCACATTCATGTGGAAGGGCAGGACCTCGCTTCCGCGATGCAGATCGCTCAAGCCCATGCGGGGGAGCTGATCGACGCGCCGCCTGCCGGCGCGGTGGGCTGCAGCGAACCGGAGGCTTATGCGGCGGCGTACGATCTCGACACGATCCGGATCCCCGCCCACCTGATCCAGGACCCGGAGGAGGACGCGTCTGAAGGCACCCTGGCTGCCGCGGGCGGAGGGGACGGACTTGGCGCCGCCTATGACGCTTATTCCGGAGCCGCGGGCGCTGCGGGTGCCGACGGTTCGTACGAAGAGCCGCAGCGGCAGTTTGATCCGTCCGAGGACGACCTGGACCAGTTCTCGGCAGGGATTCATTTGTAAGTGGAGGGCTCGGGATGTCCGCTCAGCGCCTCTCGTGAACCGGCAGTCGGGGCAGGCTGCGAGAAGGGACAATCACTTGTCTCGTTAACGCGTTGTCCCCCAGCCGGGCTTAGCGGGGAACCGGGCCTGTCGGCGGCAGCTTGGCCAGCCGATACCACTCCGGGTGACTAAAACCGCCCAGTCAAAAAGCTGCTTCCGATATTTTAATGGAGGCAGCTTTTTGACTTTTTCCAGCGGTTATATAACTCACTTCATTACAGGTGTCCGTTTCGTGTAGGTTTACAGGGCTTGGGGTTAATGTGCTCTATCATCTATATGTTTAAATGTTTTGCCGGATAGAATTTCAGCATCACTGGGCCCCAACTGAATCCATTTATCTTTTTTTACATAAGAATAAGTAACTTCCGGCTCATCTTTAAAACTAACAAATACGGCATATTGAGGCATCTTTCCAAATTTCGAGCTTACTTGTTCTATGTCGTCTTCCCGGTATCGTTTTTCTTGGATGAGGTAGTTTTTTAATTCTTTCGCTAAGCTTCTTTCATTTATACGTATGACAACCAAAATAACAAGTACAAGAAAGACTAGCCCCGTTCCGCCAATAACTAGCAGCTTTTTCAAACCGCTCCCTCCTTTCTTTCTTGTAATTCTCAGGGAATCAATCACATATTGTACACGCTGACTTGATGAAAAGTTTCTCGTTAAGCTTCCTTCGTCTGTTATTAGGAAGAACAAAAAAACCAGCACTCCGAAAAGAGGAGCTGGTTTTCTCGTTTTCTTTGTTCTCACATCTATCTTCGTACCTCTAAACGGCCGCTTCCCCCGCCCGCATAGCCGCATGCTTGCCGGCCGTATAGCCTGTGGCGAAAGCCGCCGTAATGTTGTAGCCGCCGGTATACCCGTGAATGTCAAGCACCTCGCCGCAAAAAAACAGGCCCTCCGTCAGCTTGGACTCCATCGTCCGCGGATCGATTTCTTTCAGGTTCACGCCTCCGCCGGTGACGAAGGCCTCCTCGATGGATAAGGTGCCGTTGATGAGGATCAGAAAAGCTTTCAGGAGCTTGCTGAGCTCCATCCACTCCTGTTTGGGTAGATTGGCGTGGGTAAGATTTTCGTCCAGCCCCGCATTCCGAAGCAGAAGGGGAATGAGCCGCTCGGAGACGGCGCCCTTCAGCACGTTCTTGATCGCGCGTTTCGGTTCGGCCGCGGCCAATGCCAGGGTATGCTCGTACACTTCCTCGGTACTCTGGTCTGGAAACAGGTCTATAGTCAGCCCGACGCTGCCCTTTTGCGATTTCCGGAGTTCCTTGACGACGAACTGGCTGCACCGCAGGGAAATGGGGCCGGAGATCCCGAAATGCGTAAAAATCATATCGCCCTGATGAGTAATCAGCTTCTTGCCCTTGGCATTCCATACGGTAAGTGCCGCATTGCGCAGCGACAAGCCTTGCAGCTCTCGGCTTTTGATAAAAGGCTCGGCCGAAGTGAGAGGCACTTCCGTGGGAAAAAGCTCGGTAATGGTATGACCGGCCGCCTCAGCCCAAGCGTAGCCATCACCCGTCGAGCCTGTGTGCGGCACGGACTTGCCGCCGGAAGCGACGATGACGCTTTTGCCGTGCAGCGTCTCCCCGTTCTGCAGCCGCACGCCGGTCGTCCGGCCATCCTCGTAAAGCACGCGGTCCACGGAGCAGTTGGTGCGGATGGTCACGCCCTGGCTCCGCACTTGGCGGATCAGCGTATCGACCACCGTTTTGGCTTTGTCCGAAACGGGGAACATGCGCCCGTTGTCTTCCTCTTTCAGCCGGATGCCGAGATTTTCAAAGAAAGCGATAATATCTTGGTTGTTGAAATGAGAGAAGGCGCTGTATAAAAAACGGCCATTGCCGGGAATGTGCCGGATCAGCTCGTCCATTTCCTTATTGTTCGTGACGTTGCACCGTCCGCCGCCCGAAATGCCAAGCTTCCGGCCCAATTTGTCGCCTTTGTCCAGTAGAAGCACACGGGCTCCGTTCGCGCTTGCGGCAACGCCGGCCATGAGGCCCGCCGAACCGCCGCCGATAATAATGACATCGTAAATCATGTAGTTGTTAACTCCCTGAACCTTCGAATTTTATTCGATCATATCACGGATCGTCCGCTTTTCAAACCGGAAGGGGATGCTCCGCCGGAGGGACTCTATACCGAATTTCACGGGGGTTTCGGACCCCGGAACATTTTTTGAACCGCGGAACCCCCAAGCAGCAGGATCGGAAGTCCGAGCCCGGACAAAAGCGTGATATAGGTCCACATTTTCGAAAAATTGTTGAGCTCGGTAATATTGGGGTACCACAGGAGCGCCAGGGCGCCCGAAATAACGGCCACCGGGAACGTAATGACGCGGTAATCGTGAAGCTTCAGCAGATAAGAAAGGCCCGTCACCATGGAATAAAGGACAAACGAGACCCGGAAAAAGATCGTAAAAAACCAGATAAAAGCGACGATAACCTCAATACGGCGGACAAACTGGCCGAATTCGATCAGCTTGCCGAGCTCGTAAGTCGGAAACACGTAAGTGGCCGTTTTGCCGGGATTCAGCACAGCCAGACACATGAATACAACGAGCACGATGAGCAGTCCCGATATAAGCGTTCCTTTGCCCAGTTGCAGCGCGAGGGAAGACTTTCCTTTTACATTCGCAAATACCGTCATAAACAGACAGTGTTCCATAAAAGGAAAACCGGCCAGCGACAGCGAGGCGGCCATGACCGGCTGCCAGCCGGAAGCGAGAACGGGCTCTATGTTCTCGATATCGGCTTTGGGCGCGACGAACACAAGCAGCAGCAGGATGAGCAGGATTACCCACGGAAAAAAAAGCTCCGCAGTCCGGCTTATCGTGCCGATGCCAAGGCGTACGGCGATGCTGATGACGACAAGCGTAAATAAAATCAGAACCTCAAGAGGTGTATCCCGAAGCAGCGAAGTGGTCAGAAAATCTCCGATGTCCCGGAGAGAAAGCGTAATGATTCCCATCGGGTAGGTTAAAAAATACGCAAACCCGATGATTCTGCCCGTCAGTTTGCCGAGCGCGGATTCGAAAATTTGGCCCAGGTGCTTGCCGGGATACGATTTTTCCAGCGCATAGATCAACAGCAGCGGCAGGAAGCCGATCATCAGGCCGAGAAGACCCGAAATCCATGCGTCATTGCCGGCTCGTTCCGCCAAATAGGCGGGGCTGACCAAAATGGAGCTTCCTATATAATACATGGTCGCGAGCATGGTCAGTTGTCTGGGATTCAGCCGGTCCAATAGGCACAGCTCCTCTCGGCTACAGCCGTATCTCGGGCTGAATTTCGGTTTCGCGTTAATAAGGGCGGGTCAGACGCCGGTAAAGGAACCCGGGCCATCGCGCAAGAACGGGGTTATTTGCGGCCGATCAGAAAGTTAACCACATCCAGCGGCTTCGGAATAGGAACGGACAAGGCCAGGAAAGTGGACAGGACCAGTCCCGACAGAAGCAGGACGGCGAACGCCGCCAAATCTTTCAGCAGTCTTCGTTTCCAAAGCGTCGGGACCTGGAACGCCCCCAGCGCGATGCCCGCCAGCCAGATAATCGTAACGGCCAGCATTGTTAATCCTCCAACCGGTTGATGAACGAGTTATTGGACCGTCCGAGCTGCCGGATATTCACCTGGATGTCATACTCGATCGGAAGCTCCCGGAAGACCGACGTCCATTCTTCTTTGGCCTGTTTCCAGTAGGCCGGGTATTTCTGGTACACTTTTTTGCCGAAGCCGAATATATCGCTCCCCAAATCCCTTGCCCTGCCGATGGAGTCCTGCATTCGTCTGCGGATATCGTCGGCCACGGATTTTTCGAGGTATCGAATGTTCTCTCTCTTACGAAGATCTATGACGCATCTCATTTCTCCTATGTTCTCTTCGGAACGGAGCGAAATCAGGATGACGGGCTTTCCGTTTTTCATCCGGGCTTTAACGTTGGTCTTGCTGCGGATAAGATCGAGAACGGCGATGCCACCGCCTGGACAGGCCGCTTTGTGAACGGTGCTGTGTATGTTATCTGTTATGTAATTATATCCTTTGCTCTCCGACTCATTCATCCACCCCAGCAGTTTGTCTTTTTTAAATACGCTTAAGCCGGCGTACTGCAAATAAGTTTCGGGTTTGATTTGATCGATATTGTTCCGCTCTTGCCCCTTATCGGCAGGACCTTTCAATATAACGGCCGAGAGGACGCTCTCCTTGCCCGTCTCCGTCATGTTGTTAATCAGCTTATCCAGGGTCACGACGGACACGGGAGCCCACTTCTTCTCCGCCGTTTCCAGTGAGCTGTACAGCTCGTTCGCCGGAATTTTATCGATCGGAGTAAGGACCTTTAATATTTCACCGGCCGGGCTTCCTTTGGACACGAGAGCGATAAAGTCGGACCGGTGCTCCCAGTCTCTCGTAAAAATATCGAGTATTTCGGAGAGGCCCTCTCTGGCGATGGATTCTCCGATCACCAGCACACGCAGATGCGAGGGATACATCTGGCGCGGACTCTTGGTTGTGATTTTTCGCATGGCCTCAAGGTATGTGTCTCCCTTCGATTCATAAACGGTAATGGGAGAGCGGCCTCCTGAGCTCTTCTTGGGAGCGACTTCGCCCGGATCGACGACCTGGAAGGTGACTTTAATCTGCGAATCGATCTTATCCACGCCGATGCCGACCACGATGGCCAGCTCGTTCATCTCCCTTTTGCTCCAGCAGCCGGTCACGATGCACAAAGCCAGAAGCGGAGCAAGCAAACCGGTTAGTCGTTTAAGCATAGCGAGCAGCCTCCTTTACTTGCGGGGTGCGGGATTTTTATCGGGAGGGGGCTGCCGCCACGTATTGCGGCTGAGCAGTCTCGGCCGTTTGTTCAGCAGCCACTGTGGCATCCGGATCAGCGTGTCCTTCTGCTCGTTCAGCTGGAAAGGCGCGAACGGTGCCATATAAGGGACTCCGAAGGAGGACATATGGCAGAGATGAAGGGCGAGCAGAATCAGTCCCGTCGAAACGCCGAACAGCCCGAAGGTAGCGGCGAGCAGCATGAACAGAAAGCGCAGAATCCGCACGGAAATCGATAAATTGTAGGCGGGAATAACGAAGCTTGAGATCGCCGTGATAGAGACGACGATAACCATGGCGGCCGACACGATTCCCGCATCTACGGCGGCCTGGCCGATAACGAGCGTTCCGACGATCGAAACCGCTTGTCCGATCGCCCGGGGCATGCGGATACCGGCCTCGCGGATAATTTCGAAGGTGATTTCCATTAAATAAGCCTCCAACAGAGCGGGGAACGGCACTCCCTCTCTCTGGGAAGCCAGAGAAAACAGCAGGTCCGTGGGCAGCATTTCCTGATGAAAGGTCGTAATGGCGATATATATGGAGGGTCCCAGCAAAGCGATCAGAAAGCTGACGAACCGCAGCAGCCGAAGCAGCGAGCTGATATCCGCCCGGTTATAATAATCTTCGGGGGAATGAAAGAATTCCCCGAACAGAGCTGGCGCCACCAGCACAAAAGGAGTGCCGTCGACAAACACGGCTACCCGGCCCTCCAGCAGTTGTGCGGCGACGACATCAGGACGCTCGCTTGAATACAAAGTAGGGAACGGACTCCAGCTCGTTTCCTGGATGAATTCCTCCACATATCCGCTTTCGAGGATCGAATCGGTTTGGATCAGGCTCAGCCGGCGCTTCAGCTCCGCCAGAACATCCTCGTTCACGATTCCGTTGATATAAGCGACAACGATGCTCGTCTTGGTAATCTCGCCGATTTTCTGGCCGTCGTACCGGAGGCTGGCGTCGTTGATTCTCCGGCGCACGAGCGACAGGTTCGTCTTGATGGACTCCGTGAACCCGGCCTTCGGCCCGCGAATGACTCCTTGGCTGGACGGTTCCTCGATGGCCCGTTCTTTCCAGCCGGTAAGATCGACCGCCAGCGCCGTATCGACGCCGTCCAGGTAAAGGATGGTGCTGCCGCTGTTAAGCAGTTCAATGACGCGTCCCATATTTTCGACGCGCTGAACGCCCGATGCGGGGATATAGTAGTCCTCCAGCAGCGTCATGAGGTCTGCCGCATGCCCGGTTTCGGTATCCAGGCTTTTCATCTGCATCATGATCGGCTGGAGGACGAACTGGTCTATCGCCCGATTCTCCACCAAGCCTTCCGTATAGAAGAGAGCCGCCTTGATCCCGTTTTGCCCGGCTGCCCCCGCCCGGAATTCGCGATGCTGGATGTCCGCGCTCTCCCCCGTAACCTGTCGCGTCCGGAGAATATTAAACGGGAGACTGCGGCTTAATCGTTCCTGGTACAACTCCGAATAGCCGGGGCGGGGAAAGGGAGTAAACGAAGAGGCCACGCGGATTTCCTTCCTTTCATATTAAATGGAGCAGGATTAATTAACGGGCGGCGGCTGCGCCGAAGCGGCGGCCAAAAGCGCCGCCGCATGTTCATAGATGTTTCATCGCAGCTCGTGAACGTAGGTACCGATCCACGACCGGCTGTAATGCTCCCGGACCCGGATGACCAGCTTGTCCGGATATACCTGGACAAGAAGACTTTCGCTTTTAGCCGGATTTACCGGCTTTTGATCGAAATTCAACACTCTCCGTACCGAGGAAGATCCGACGGAAAGAAAGTCGGTCCGGACCGCCTGGCCGCCCAGACTCCAGTCGAGATGGGAGTGGCCGGAGAAAAGAACGGCCTGCGGATAATCCGCCAATACGCGGCGGAAAGCCTTATAGTCCGTTACGCCCCGCTCCTGCCCGGAGCCTTTCAGCGTATGGACCAGCGGCTGGTGCAGGAAGACGAAGACCGGCCTGCCGGGGTGCGTCCTGGAAGCCTCGGACAAGCGTCCGCCGAGCCAGTTCATCTGCTCTGCCGACAAGTAAGCGTCCTCCCGGGCATCTTTGACGACGTCCCGGTAGCCTTCCCCGCTGAGGAAGATGAACGTGTAACCGGCCATCTCCGCCGCATGGTAGGGCTTCTCGTAGCCGAAGCAGCGCGTGAACAGCCCGACCGCCTCGCGTGTGGACCAGAACGGATTGAGCCGGCTCGTATCGACAGAGCCGAACGGCGTACGCCACATCCGGTAATACTCGTGATTGCCCATTGTCGCATGAAGGGGCGGATGGGGCATGGCGTTCAGCACTGCTGCCAGCGCGTTATAATCCCCCGGATTGCCGTCGGTCAAGTCGCCGTTCAGCACCATCATGCCGCTGTCCGGCGCCAGAGCCGCATGATCCAGCAAAGCCTTCCGCAGGAGATCCTGCGAGAGCTTGTCGTGCGCCTCGATATGAATGTCGCTCAGCACGGAAAACGTCAGCAGCGCCCGGTTCGTCTCTTCCGGAGAAGCCGTCCGTCCGCCGTCCGCACCGGCTTCGGCTCCGGTTTGCTGCCCGGAGTCCTGCGGTGGCGCTGCGGCAAGCAAAGCTTCTGCCGCAGGGATCGTCTGCCGGCCCAGAGGCAGAAGGCAGACGGCTGTGCAGCAGGCCAGCAAAACCGCGGCGGCACGCTGAAAATGTTTCACGGCCCAACACCTCCGTCTCCATAGTCAGGGTCATTTGGGCTAGTGTTCCTTGGTGCCTGTTTTTTATGCGTACGACCCGGGCCGGAGCCCGCTTATCCTGAGGTCGGATAACGGCCCCGACTTAGGTCCAGGACCAAAAACCGCCGCGAGTCCGTTTTGGCGAATGCCGCTGTCGACTAGAATAAAGACATAAGATAACGACAACGAAAGGCGGTGACGCAAAAGATGAAACGCAATCCTAACATGGGCCTCGCGATCGTGCTGATCGCATTCGGAGCCTGGCTGATTCTCGGCAAACTGGGTATTCACCTGGGACCGATTATGAGTTACCTGATTCCGATCGGAATGGTCGTGGTCGGCTACTTCGGGATTCAGAGAGGCAGCAAGCTGGGCTGGGTAATCGCCCTCCTCGGTATCTTCGCCCTTCTAGGCAAAATGACGACATTGTTCATTATCCTGATCGCTGTCGCCATGATCGCGTTCGGTGTATCGATGCTGAAAGGCACGTCCAATTCCTAAGACCAAGACGCTGATAAAAGAAGGTGGTAAATACAATGAGCATTCTGAAACGAATTCGTGATATAACGGTAGCAACGCTGAACGAGCGGCTGGAAGAAAGCGAAGATCCCATCCGCCTGATCGACCAATATCTCTCCGCCAAGAGAGAACAGCTCATGCAAAGCGAGCGTTTGTATCAGCAGTGTACGGCGCATGCCTCCTCGCTGAGACAACAATACTTAAGCGCACTGGAAACGAAAGAGAAACGCGAGCAGCAGGCCGCACTCGCCCTGAAAGCGGGCGAAGAGAACATGGCCCGCCTGATCCTTCACGAGAAGCTTCAGGCCGAAGAGCGCAGCGATCAGTATCGCGGCCTCTACGAGCAGGCCGGACAGTCGGCCGCCGAGCTGGAAGAAGAGCTTCAGGCCATGCGCGCCGATTATCAGGAAGTGCTCGACAAGCGGGGCTACTACATGGCCCGCATGGAGTCGGCGAGACTGCAGCAGCGGCTGAACTCACGCACGGGTTACGGAGACGGTTCCTCGTCGCCCCGCATGTTTTACCGGATGGAAGAGCACGTATCCGATATGGAGATGCAGGCACACGTCCTTCGCGACCTGCGCCGTACAACCCGGGAGGGCGGCTCCCAGAACTCGAATCCGGCTTTAGAGAAGGAGCTTGAGGCGCTGCGCCGCAAGATTAACCGGGAGGAGTCATAATACATGAAAAAACTATACCGCTCGCGTACCGACAAGAAAGTAACGGGACTTTGCGGCGGACTTGCGGAAGTGTTGAACGTCGATGCAACCCTGCTGCGGCTGCTCACAGTCGTCGCGGTGTTCATCACCAGCGGTTCGCTGATCCTGCTTTACTTCATCGCCAGCTTTATCGTTCCGAAGGAACCGGGCTTCGACCCACCGCGCGGTCCTTACGGACCGGGCCCGTACGGCGGAGACTCCTACGGCCCTTACGGCAACAACAACAACAATAACTACGGCGGCTCTTACGGCGGCAACCAAGCTTACAACGGCTGGAACGGCAAAGAAGCCAGAAACGGCAGACAGCAGTCCGCCGCGGGTTCCTCTTTCGGATCGCCTAAGGCTGACAATATTGATGAAATGATGAAAGATATCGAGAAAAAAGCGATGCAGCGCGAAATCGAGGAGCTTCGCGGCAAACTCGACCGCCTGGAAAAGCATCAAAAACCAACTAATAACGATTCCAAAGGAGATGTATAAACATGGGAGTTTTTTCGAGAATTAAAGATATGACTAAGGCGTCTATTCACGAGGTATTGGATAAAGTCGAAGATCCGGTCGTTATGCTCAACCAGTATATCCGCGACATGGAAGAAGAAATCGCGAAAGCGGAAGTGACCGTGGCGAAGCAAATCGCCAACGAGCGCAAGCTGAAACAGCGCCTGGAAGAAAGCGTACGCCTGTCCGCCGACCGTGAAGGCAGAGCGGCAGCCGCGCTGAAAGACGGCGAGGAGCAAGCGGCACGCCAAGCGCTTGAAGAAAAACTGTACCACGACGAGAAAATCGCCGAGTATACCGATCTTCACGAAGCTTCCAAAGGTCATGCGTCTGAACTGACCCAACAGCTTCACGACATGAAAGACGAGTATTACAAGCTGCGCAACAAGCGCAACGAGCTTGTGGCCCGCACCCAGCTGGCCAAAGCGAAAAAGCAAATGGCGCAAGTGAGCTACAACGGCGTGATCGAAAGCGGCAATGCTTCCAGAGGCTTCCAGCGCATTGAGGAGAAAATCATCCAGCTGGAAGTGGAAGCGGAAATCGCCCGCAAGCCTTACGTACCGGCATCCGGTTACAGCAGCGTGTCCAGCTACAACCCGTCCGATTCCGCCAAGCAGGCCAAAGTCGACGAGCAGCTCCAGCAGTTGAAAAACAAAATCGGCGGTACGAAAGCCGAGAAGTAATCGGCTTCGCGACAGCCTAATGACTGACCGGCAGGCGCCGGAATTCAGAGCAGGAATTCCGCCCGCCTCCGGCCGGTTCTTACCGCTAGTAAGCGGCACCTCTTGCACAGTTATACCTGCCATGCCTTCGGAGATCGGACTCCGGAGGCTTTTTTTCTGCCCGCTCCCTGGTTGGTTGACCGATCATGCGACGCGGTTCCGCACAGGCGATAAGAGCGAATTGCCCTCCAATGCGGTGCGCATACTACGGAAAAGAAAGGAGATGAACCTCGAATGGCTAAATCCAACAATTCCAAAGAGCAGGATATTCACGAAAAGGAAAACAAGCAGCGCAAAAGCACCCCGTCCGAATCCGGCGGTGTCGACAAAAAACTAAGCGGGCCGAATTTTCCCGCGACTTAGCGGCATTTAGAGCCTTGCGGATGCGATGGATCTTATCCAGCCCCTTTGCTTTCTTTTCCACCGATTGTATAATAGGAATGGAAAAGAAAATGTCCATGACATTGATCACAGGGGAGTGAACCGATTATGGTGATGTCTTTTGACTCATATATGAGAGACATGGTACAACCAATGCGTGAGGATTTAACCCGCATCGGCGTAAAGGAGCTTTTGACGCCCGAGCAGGCAGCGGAAGCGCTGGAGAATTCGGAAGGAACACTGCTGCTCGTTATCAACTCCGTTTGCGGCTGCGCGGCTGGACAGTGCCGTCCCGGCGTTGCCAAAGCTCTGCAGAACGAAGTGAAGCCGGATCACCTGTACACGGTTTTTGCCGGTCAGGAGAAAGAAGCGACGGCTAAAGCCCGCGAATATTTGGCGCCTTATCCGCCTTCGTCGCCTTCGATCGCGCTTTTTAAAGACGGTCAGCTGGTCCACTTTATCCAGCGCCACCAAATCGAAGACCGTTCCGCCGACATGATTGCCGGCGATCTGACGGATGCCTTCGAAAAGTACTGCAAATAAGAACGGGACCCGTTAACCGGTTCGTTCCGAATAGAGCAAGCTCCCGCGGCCGTCTTTTGACGGAAGCGGGGGCTTTTTTCTTGTCCGAGGGAGGGCTTCGCGCGGCGTACGGCTTAAATTAGTCATGTGGCCCTAACACGTTGAGCATATCAGACTATAGCCCAGCCCGGAGGAATTGAGTAAAGTTTTAATATAAAGAGAGCGTTTCCAAGATGTGGGGATCGGGAAACGTCCGTGGACGTGAGTGTAAAATGAACAGCCTGAATCCGGAGGTGGCATGATTTTTTTTCATGCGGCCCGGAGGAGGTGAATGAGCGGATAAAAATCGGAATGAGCGGAGCAAGTACGAACGGCGGGATGACGCTGATTAACAAAGCTTCAGGACGAAGCAATCAAAAGGAGGTTTTTTGAAAGCGTTTACTAAAATTCGAAAAAGATCGTCCACTAAAACGAGAAAGAAGGGAAATAAATGAAAAGCAACAAAAGAATAAAAATGACCTGGCTGGGCTTCTTTGCGCTGCTTCTGGCGCTGCTCCCCTTGTTCAATACGGGCGCGGGCACAGCTTCGGCGGCCGAACCGGCCAAAATCGTCGGGTATTTCACCTCTTGGGGAATATACGGACGCAATTATCAGGTCAAGGATATCGACGGCTCCAAAATGACTCATTTGAATTATGCTTTCGCCGACATTTGCTGGGGAGGCGTGCACGGCAACAACTCGACCGACAGCCCTAACAAACAGACCTGGTCCTGCACGGATTCCCACGTGCCTCTCCAGTCCAAGTCCGTTCCGAACGGAACGATCGTGCTCGGAGAGCCTTGGGCGGACGTGAACACGCCGTACAGCGGTTATTCGTACGAAGAGTGCGACCAGAAGGCGCTTTGCGGCAATTTTGCGGGTCTGCGCGACCTGAAGAAAAAGAACCCGTCGCTCAAAACGCTCATCTCCGTGGGCGGATGGACCTGGTCCAACCGTTTCTCCGACGTGGCGGCCAACGCTGCCACGCGTGAAACGTTCGCCAACTCCGCAGTCGAATTTATCCGCACCTACGGTTTTGACGGTGTGGATTTGGACTGGGAGTATCCCGTAGCGGGCGGCCTGTCCGGCAACACGTACAGCCCTGCGGATAAGCAGAACTACACACTTCTGCTCAAAAAAGTCCGTGAGAAGCTGGACGCGGCCGGAACTGCGGACGGCAAGAAATATCTCTTGACCATCGCGTCCGGCGCCAGTCAGAAGTTTGCCAACAATACGGAGCTTTCCGAAATCGCCAAAACGGTCGACTGGATCAATATCATGACCTATGATTTCCACGGCGGCTGGGAAAAATCAACCAATCACAACGCTGCGCTTTACCCGGACCCGAACGATCCGTCCACGGGTGACATCAAGAAGTACAACACGAGCGACGCGATCGATATTTACTTCCAGTCGGGCGTCCCGGCCAACAAGCTGGTGCTCGGTCTTCCTTTCTACGGCAAGGGCTGGAAGGGCTGCCCTCCCGGACCGAACAATGACGGCCAGTACCAGACCTGCGTAGGGGGCTGGGACGGTAACGTTCTGCCGACCGGCACATGGGACGACTGGGCGTCCGGCAACAGCGGCACGTTCGATTACGGCGATATCATGGCCAATTACGTGAACAAGAACGGCTTCACCCGTTACTGGAACGACACGACCAAAACGCCGTATCTGTTCAACCCGACGAGCGGCACGTTCATCTCCTATGAAGATACGCAATCCATTGCCGCCAAAACGGCTTATATCAAAAGCAAAGGCCTGGCCGGCGCGATGTTCTGGGAGACCAGCTCCGACTGCCGTACCAGCCCTAAGTTCTCCTGTACGATAAAGCTTCTCGACAAAGTGGCGGCCGACCTTATGAGCCCTGCCGTACCGGACACCCAGGCTCCGACGGCGGTTACGAATCTGGTCTCCACGGGCAAAACATCCACGAGCGTCACCTTGAGCTGGACCGCATCGACGGATAACGTCGGCGTTGCCGGTTATGAAGTGTCCTACGGCACGACGAAAGTCAACGTGCCGGGAACGACCGCCAACATTACGGGCCTGACGGCCAATACCGCTTATACGTTCACGGTAAAAGCGAAAGACGCGGCGGGCAACGTATCTGCCCCGGCCTCCGTAACCGTCACGACGGACGGCGGAACGACAACCCCGGATACCCAGGCTCCGACAGCGGTCACGAATCTGGTCTCCACCGGCAAAACATCGACCAGCGTGGCACTGAGCTGGACGGCCGCGACGGATAACATCGGCGTTACGGGCTATGATGTCACTTACGGCACGAAAACCGTCTCCACGACGGCGACAAGCCTGAACGTGACTGACCTTACGCCGAGCACGGCCTACACGTTCACGGTCAAAGCGAAGGATGCGGCGGGCAACGTATCTGCCCCGGCTTCCGTAACCGTTACGACGGACGCGGCGACGAACCCGGGCTCTCCGGTTCAGCCGACCTTCACGGTCACGAGCGATTGGGGAACGGGCTACAACTTCAGCTTCTCCATCAAGAACACGGGAACGACCCCGATCACGAACTGGAAGCTGGAATTCGACTATACGGGAAGCATCACATCCGTCTGGGATGCATCCATCGTCAGTTCCGCCAATAACCATTTCGTGATCAAAGGCGCAGGCTGGAACAACACGCTTCAGCCCGGAGCTACCGTTACTTTCGGAGGAGCGGGACTTGTCAAAGCCCAGCCGACGAATATTGTGGTAACAGGCAGCTAATCCGCTGCGGATTTTGAAGTGAGGTAATCTGACATCAAAAACCGTCCCGGCCATCCTTTTGGTGGTTGGGGCGGTTTTCTTTGTGGTAAGATAAGTTCAAACCTTAGGTGTGGAGAAGGAGGATTTTTTTAATGAGCCTGCAGCAGGAGATTATCCGGGAACTTGGCGTTAAACCGCAGATCGACGTTCAGGAAGAAATCCGCAGTCGCGTAGATTTCCTGAAACAGTATGTAAAATCGGCCGGCGTATCCGGTCTGCTGATTGCCATCAGCGGGGGCATCGACAGCGCCGTTGCCGCCGGCCTGTGCAAAATAGCGACGGACGAGCTGACGAAAGAGAGCGGCAAAGAGTATAAGACAGTCGGCGTCTTCCAGCCGTACGGCACACAAGAGGATATTCATGACAGCTATGCGACGGCAGAAGCGTTCAATCTCAAATACCGCATGGAAACCAATATCGAAGAAACGGTGAACGAGATCGCGCTCGAAGTCGAATTCAGCCTGAAAAATGCGGGAGACTCCCGTCATATGAGCAAAGAAGGCAAAGGTAACGTGAAGGCGAGAACACGGATGGTCGTCCAGTACGCCATCGCCTTCGAAATGAACCTGCTCGTCGTGGGTACGGATCATGCTTCCGAGGCGATTACGGGTTTCTTTACGAAGTGGGGCGACGGCGCCGTCGATATCACTCCGCTCAGCTCCCTCAACAAGCGTCAGGTACGCGCTCTGGCGGCCGAACTGGGCGTTCCGGACAGCGTCCTTCATAAAGCGCCGACTGCAGGACTGTGGGAAGGGCAGACGGACGAGAAGGAGCTTGGAGTCAGCTACGAGGACAACAGCGACTATCTGGAAGGCAAAGAGATCAATCCGGCCGCCGCGGAGAAACTCGAGAAGCATTATATGAAAACGAGACATAAGCGCGGCCGCATTCCCGGCATCTAAATCCGCGTTCAGTCGGAAATTTGCCCGGTATGTTCGTTTCGTTTGGAGACATGTCCTTTTTCGGGGAAAAGATAAAGAAGCGGAGGAGCGGAGCTCTTTCGCTTCTTTGGCGTATGCGAGTGGCCGCGTCCCGGCTTGACCTTGCGGAATGGCCGTGCCACAATCAGGCAAGGTGAACGAAACGGAAAAAAATGAGTAACGGAGGCGTGCACATGATTATCGGAGTCGGAATGGACATGGTTGACATCGCCCGTGTAGCGGGATTACTGCGGGAAAAGAGCGGAGATCGGTTCATGCGGAGGATTTTAACCGAAGAAGAGCAGCAGCTTGCGGCCGGAAAAAGAGGCAGGCTGGCCGAGTTTACGGCAGGACGTTTTGCCGCGAAAGAGGCCGTAGTGAAGGCGCTGGGATGCGGAATCGGCCGCCAGGCGGGCTTTCATGACGTCAGCGTCCTTCCGGACGAGGCGGGCAAGCCTCATTGCTTCTTATCCGAGGGAGCCAGGCAGCGTCTGGGGCTCGGACAGGATGTTGTCGTTCATTTGAGCATCACGCACACGGATACGATGGCGGCGGCCTACGCGGTTGTCGAGCGGCCTTAGCCAGAGAAAAGGTTGAAGGCGGGATACTGACGGTAATGGGCGTATATGAAGGCATAGGAGAGGCTTAGCGGGCCTCGGCAAGCGAAACGGAGAGCCATAATCGGGCGTTCTCCTGATTACAGTCCGTGTGTGCTGCCATAGCGGGCCGACGGAGCACTGTACAAGAGGCGACCACCGTCATGTGACGCCGAGCACCGCGCGATACGTAAGGGCGTTGTGTAAACTCCCCACGCAAAAAAAGACAGCCCGTTTCCGAAGCTGTCCGAGCTGCCTGATTCTGTGCCCACAGGGCCGTGCGGTTGACTGCCGTAAGCGAGGCGAGCGCCGCACCACGCTCCGGGAGCCGCGCCTCGAAGAGGAGCGCCGTCTGCGCCGGGCCTGCGGCCAAGCGGACAGTTCGGCACGTGAGGCAAGGCATACGAGCCAGGCGGCCGCAAAAACTTGCGGCGCTATCTCGTCACAGGCGTCAGCGGCCTTGTCAGGGACCAGGCGCAAACGAGCAGGCTGAGGCCGCTCATTCCCTGCAAAATGACGACGGAGTAGCCCAAATACCAGAGGGCCATCACGATCGTAAGCGCGAAGAGCCACAGACCGAGCCAGAAAAGCCGGCGGTCGGCGGCCGCTCCGAGCAGAACGAAAACGACCGAGAGCAGGAACGCTCTCAGAAGCGCGACGAAATAAGGGCCGACCGCCTGCACATATTCGAGCACGGCTACGGCGCCGATCAGCATAACGGCGGGAAAGGCGAGCATAACGAGGGAAATGGAACCTTCGCGCGCGGCGCCGGCTTTGCGGCGCATTTTTACCCAAATCACAATGCTGGCAAGCACGGCCGCCGCGAATATTCCCTGCGCGAGCCAATCTAAATCAATCCATTCCTGAAAGAAATCGACCGCCGCCGCGACGATTCCCTGAATGCCCCATACAGCCAGATAAGGCGCAAGCCAGCGAAAGCCGGAAGGAATCACGGCCGGTCTGCCGGGTGCCGTTCGGGCTTCTTTCATTTTGTACAACCTCCGTTCCCGAATCCAATCATCCGAAAAAGTCCGAATACGACAAGAATACCCAATTCAGCCCGCAAAAACAAGCAAAGGCCGCACGGTTCCATCCTCCCCTCTTTTGCTTTATAATAAAAGGTTGTGGGTGTTCAAAACGTGAGCCCCGGAGAGGAGAGGGAATCCAGGTGGCAGAGCTTGAACGGCAGCAGGAACCCAATGAGCCGGTACCGGCTGAAGAAGGACGAGTTCCGGAAAAGCCGAAGAAAACTAAATCGGCATCCAAAACGGATAAAACACCGCCGGTGGAATACCCGACGGAACAAAAACGATTTTTCTCCGCCAATTTGTTGGCGTGGTATTTGATACATCGCCGCGATCTCCCATGGAGACGCAGTCGCAACCCGTATTATATCTGGATTTCGGAAGTAATGCTCCAGCAGACGAGAGTGGACACGGTGATTCCGTATTTCCACCGGTTCGTCGATTTGTTCCCGACGGTAGAGGCGTTGGCCGAAGCCCCCGAGGATGAGGTTCTGAAAGCGTGGGAAGGGCTGGGTTACTATTCCCGCGCGAGAAACCTCCAGCAGGCCGTACGCGAGGTTCACGAGCGCTACGGGGGCATCGTGCCGGACACGAAGGAGGACATCTCCTCCCTCAGAGGGGTAGGCCCGTATACGTCGGGCGCGATTCTCAGCATCGCGTACAACAAGCCGGAGCCCGCCGTCGACGGCAACGTCATGCGGGTGCTTTCGCGCTACTTCCTCATCGAGGACGATATCGCGAAGCCCGCCGCAAGAGTGGGGATGGAGCGGCTGGCCCGCGATCTCATCCCCGAAGGCTCCGCGGGGGATTTCAACCAGGCGCTGATGGAACTCGGCGCCATGGTCTGCACCCCGCGCTCGCCGCAGTGCCTGACCTGCCCGGTCATGGACCACTGCTCGGGCAGGCTGGCCGGCAGGGAAGAGACCCTGCCGGTGAAGAGCAAGGCCAAGCCGCCGAAGCCGGAGCGGCGGCTTGTGGCCCTGATCGAGGGCGAGGGCGAGAACGCCGGACGGATTCTTATCCGTCAGCGGCCCCAGGAGGGCCTCCTCGCCCGCATGTGGGAGCTGCCGCACGTAGAGCTGCGGGCAGCCGCCTCCGGCGGCGCCCGCGGCTCCCTCGCGGCAGCGGAACCTCCCGGCCCAGCGGGTGGGCCGGGGCTGCTTCTCGCGGCGGCGGATGAAGCCGCCGCCGCT
>NZ_BBJT01000023.1 GCF_000739915.1 Paenibacillus chitinolyticus NBRC 15660
AATGGAGTGGTTTGTTTGGGTTACATCATTGATATTTTTCCACTATCATGATGTTTTATTGCTAACTGACCTCACTTCGAGGGTTGTCATTTAAAGCCATTTAATCAGCTCTTCCAGCTCCTCTACCAATCCTTTTGCAAGTTCAAAATCAGTATTTTTTAAAGCCAATTCTATTTTCATTTCAACTGATTTTTTCTTTTGTTCCGTTTCTAAATAATCTTTATCAAAATGACTATCATAAATCATCTGTCTAAACTTTGGCAAAGTCATTTTTCTAATCGTCTTATCGTCAATAATTAAAACATAATCCATACCATTTACAACAGAATAGAAATCATGGGAAACCATGAGAATCGCGCCTTTAAATTTTTCAATGGCTTTCTCCAGTGCTAGTTGTGTATAGGTATCTAAATGGCTTGTCGGTTCATCAAGAAGCAATACGTTTGCTTTACTGGCGGAAACCTTAGCCAATTGAAGTAAATTTTTTTCTCCACCAGATAGAGATTCTATCTTTTGACTAAGGGTCTCTCCTTCAAAGCCATAGTTGAAAAGATACAATCCGATCTCATCGTAAGTTTTGAACCCTGCATCGATGAATTCTTCTAGTATTGTATTAGCGTCCTTTAGCATTTCACCTTGAAGCTGAGACAAATAAGCTACTTTAACATCAGCATTGATTTCAATGGAAGCATGATTATTTTTAAAGATGTCTCGAAGTAAGGTCGTTTTCCCGGTACCGTTTGCGCCGATAATAGCTACTTTATCCGTAGATTTTATCTCAAAGTTAACATTGTCTAGCAGCAGCTCATCAAAGCCAACACTATAATGATGGACACTTACAACAATAGCGTCTTCCATTTCATTATCCACACCAAAACTGATATTCGGTTGTTTAATTTCAACGAATGGCGCTTTAATTCGACGCGCTTCCAGTCTTTCTTGAAATCTAACTCTAGCTTTTAACGCTCTCCCTCTCGAAGCGTCTGAATTGTAAGTTGCGATAACTCTAAGATTGTTGATGATCGTATCGTTTCTCTCCATCTCTTCTTGTTCAGCGACCGCGAGCTCTTGCAGCTCCATTTTTGTCTGAAGCAATGAGAAGTTATACTCGATATATCGCCCATCAAACTCCTGGATCTCCCTATTTTCAAGGTGTATAATTTTGTTGAAACAATGATTCAATAGATATCGGTTGTGCGTAACAACCAGTAGTATGCCTTTGTACGAATGAATAAGTTTTTTAAGCGCATTTAGGTTTTCGAAGTCTAGAAATACATCAGGCTCGTCCATAATCAATATGTCGGGACGATTAAGCATTTCCTTCATCACTTGAATAAGTTTGAATTCCCCGCCGCTCAGGTCGGCTACCTTACTATCTCTTCGCTTCATAAGGTTTGCTACATTTAGCTGCTTATGAATGTTGCTTTCAAAATCATCCCCACCAATAGCATCCAATGCGTCTAAAGCGAATTGATACTTTTCCAGTAACGGCTCTATATCTGTTGAGGTCTCCATTTCCGTACAAATCGATTGAATTTCATTTTGAAGCTTTATAAATGGTTCTCCTATATATTCAAAAACGGTTGTTTCTTTCGTGTTGTCTAGTTCTGAGAACTGACTTACGTATCCAATTGTACAATCGGGGTCCATCTCTAATTTACCATCGAAAAGATATCTTTCCGGGTCCATCAGTATATCTATCAATGTGCTTTTCCCACTGCCGCTTGTTCCGATAAAAGCGCAATGTTGTGCTTCTTCTAACGTAAATGAAATGTTGTTAAATAGTTCTTTTTGCGGAAACGAGAAGGATAAGTTATCGACTTTTATCATAGTATTACCTTTCTTTATCACTAAAATAGTGGCTATTAGATGTATTGCAAACCATAGATTTTGAATTTACCGCTGTTAGAGTAACACTGTTTACAACCAACTTCAATCCCATTGTATCCCTTGTGGTCCTTATCGGATTAGCTGTCATTGTGGCGGGTGGTCGTTTTTAAGCCGACGTTAATTGGGTCTTAGATCAATGGTCTTTGGGCTGTATGCCATCTTTACCATTTATCGTTATAATGAAGGGAGGGATTTACGAGCGGCCAAAGCTCAAGAAAGGAATGTCCGGCATTATGACGATAACCGAGTCAAATCGACTGAGCGAGCTGAGCATTGAAGAGTGTCAGGGCCTGATCGCAGGCTGCGCCGAGGGAGCGGCGAGCAGCCCGTTTCAAATAAACTACGGTAACGAAGTGCGCTCCAAAGTGCGTCTCTTTCTGTCCGAATTGACACCCGAGGAGGCCTGGCTGCTCGAGCTGAACATCGGGCTGTTTTTGCTTCGCAAGCAATCGACCGACCGCCACTCGGGCTACTTCGCCCAGGTGGCGGCATCCGAGACGATAGATACGATTGAGGCTCACCTCAATAGCAGCTTGCCGCCGGAGATCGCGGTCAAGCATCAAGGGCGACTGCTGGAGACGGCCGTTTACATCCGCGAAACGGTAAAGGCGAATGCGTGGTTCCCTCCAGCCTATTTGGATATCTATGTGGAGCTGTGGTTGATCCTGGTATCGTCCGATGCGGACAGCCCTCGCCTCTTTAAGGAGGAGCTGTCCCATTTGGCCGATGGATTCGGCAAGGAAAATAAGCTCTTCCCGCTTGTCGCCCGCGCTTGGATTCACTTCTGGCTTCAAGAGGATCAAGCTGCTTGGCGGCTGCTCGAAGCAGCGGAGCGGCATCGGCTAAATCCCGGGCATGTGTTCCGCTTTCTGCGCGTGCTGGAGGAGGCTGGCGAATGGATACGGCTAGAGGCTTGGCTAAGCCATTGCGCCACCGAGCGGGTCGGTCGCAGCCCCGGCAGCCTGGATACATATGGACGCTACTGGGAAGCCGTCGTCGGACAATTGCCGGAGGCCGAGAGGAACATGTGGAGCGCGATTACGAGCCTGCTTCCCTACTCCAGCAGCCTGTACGAGGAGAGCCTGATGCGCTTCGGCCGTTGGCGTCAGTGGGTTGATTATCAGCTTAGCCTCGGCAGCGATCCGCTCGACTTCCGGGCGAAGGATCTGCAGCCCATCGAGAAGGAGGCCCCGGAGGCGCTGCTGCCGTTCTACCACCAAGGCACAGAGAAATACGTGTTGTTAAGAAACCGCCACGGCTACAAGCGAGCGGTGAAGCTGCTCAAACGGCTGGCCAAGCTGTACAAGAAGCTAAAGCGTGAGCAGCGGTGGGACGTGTACATAGAGACATTCGTGAGCCGGCATAGCCGGCTGCGGGCCCTCCAGGAAGAGCTGCGGAAAGGAAAGCTGATTCCATGACGACGACGATCGATAATCTGGATACCATCGCGGTTCGAATGGTGTTGACGTCGCATGGCGACGCGTTGTTCTTCGCGGACCCGGATTCGCTGCGGGAGTGGACCGGGCTTCAACTGAAGCATCGCCTGTTCGCCTGGCACGAGCCGTCCTTCTATGGCACCGAGCTGGAGCTCGTCAAGGTCGGGGAGCTCGAAGCCATTGTGCTGCCCGCCGAAGAGGTCATCCCCTTCTTTGCATCTGGACCTCTACTGGCGCATATGGAGTGGAAGTGGGAAGACGATGCCGCGCGCTTGGCCGAATTGGCGCCATTGCTGGCCGAATGCCTGGAGAAGCGGCTGTACGCGCCCGATCTTGCGGCTTACCGCAGCGGCTCGCTGCGCTGGAGCTGGGATGCGGCGGCGGTCGGTGCGACCTTCGGACAGGCGCGCCGCGACGAACTGGACCTGAAGAACAGCAGTTGGAGCGATGAGGCGCGCGACGGGCTGAAGGCGGCCTTCTCGGCGGCCGTCATGAGCCGCTTCTACGGAACGGAGCCGGACGAGGCGGATCTGCGCCGCGAATTCCCGGCCCTGTTCGCGCGCGAGAATGCGGCGGCCGCGACGGCGGGACTGGACGACGAGAGCTGGCTCGTGCAGATTGGCTGGAAAGCGGATGTCGCGCCGTTCCGCCCCTTGCTGCAACTATTGGAGCCATGTGAGGGCGACGAGCACTCCCGCTGGCGGCTGCGGTTCGTGCTGCAGGACAAGAGCGATCCGGCTAAGCTCCGCAGAGTACGGCTCGGCGACGACGGCTCGGCGGTCGGCAAGTGGCCTGACGCATGGGCGGAGGCTATCCGCAGCCGCTCGGACGGTTGGCTGCAACGGCTGCGAGCCAGCCTTCCGCACGATCGGCTGTCGCGCGGCGAGGACGTGCTCGGCAAGCCGCTTGACGACGAGGCGGCCTGGCGGTTTCTGAACGAGGACAGCCGCCGGCTGCTCGAAGCCGGCTGGCAGGTGCTGCTGCCCGCATGGTGGGAAGCCGCCAGCCGCAAGAAACCGCGGCTGCGCGCGGCGGTGCAGTCGGAGGACGAGTCCAAAGAGCGTGGCGGCATCAAGTCTTTATTCGGGCTGGAAGCGATTCTGAGCTTCAACTGGCGCATCTCTATCGGCGGCGCCGACCTGAACGAGGAGGAGTTCGACGAGCTGCTCGCGCGAGGGGAGCGTCTCGTGAAGTTCCGGGACCGCTGGATCGTGCTCGACCCGGCGCTGATTGCCCAGATCCGCCGCATGATGGAAGGCATGGACAAGAGCCAGGGATTGAGCTTCCAGGATGTACTGCAATTGCATTTGCTCTCGCAGGCCGAGACGGACGCCGGCGCGGATGGCGGGGCCACGGATGCCGGCGCGGAGACATTCGGGACCGATGCTGCTCACGTTGAGCTCGATGTCGAGCTCAACGCGCATTTGACCGGGCTATTCGCCAAGATTAATCAGCAGAGCGAATGGCCGCGGCTCGATCCGCCGGCCGGTCTGCGTGCCGAGCTGCGCAGCTACCAGCAGGACGGATTCACCTGGCTGGCTTTTCTCCGCCGCTTCGGGCTCGGGGCCTGTCTCGCGGACGACATGGGCCTCGGCAAGACGGTCCAGTTGATTGCCTACCTGCTCTACGCCAAGGAACAGGCGGACGAGGGGATGGGGCTCCCTTCGCTTATCGTCTGCCCCACGTCGGTGCTCGGCAACTGGCAGAAGGAGATCTCCCGCTTTGCCCCGTCGCTGCGAGTGGCCATGCATTACGGCTCCGGGCGTAAGAACGGCGACGCGTTCCGGAACGAGGCCCGCAGCGTTGACGTCATACTGACCTCCTTTGCTACCGCCTCGCTCGACCAGGAGACGCTCGCCGGATTCCAATGGGGCGCCGTCTGTTTGGACGAGGCCCAGAACATTAAGAATGCCGGGACCAGGCAGGCCGCGGCGGTCAAGAGCTTTCCCGCGCTCCATCGCATCGCGCTCACCGGGACGCCGATCGAGAACCGGTTGGCGGAGCTATGGTCCATCTATGATTTTATCGTGCCCACCTATCTCGGGGCCGCCAAGTCGTTCCAGGAACGGTTCGCCTCTCCGATCGAGCGCGAGCAGGACGGGCGTCGCACGGCTGAACTAAAGCGGCTAGTGAAACCGTTCATGCTGCGACGCAAGAAGAAGGATCCCGCCATCCAGCTCGACCTGCCGGACAAAAACGAGATGAAGACGTATGTTCCACTGACCTCCGAGCAGGCCGCCCTGTACGACAATTGCGTTAAGGAACTGCTAGAGAAGCTGAAGAAGCTCGACGGCATCCAGCGCAAAGGCGCTATTCTCGGGGCGCTGACGCGGCTCAAGCAGGCTTGCGACCATCCAGCTCTACTGGATGAGGATATGGGAACGGAGCTGGAGGATGGCCCTCTACATACGGAGGCGATCGTCGCCCGCTCCTCCAAGCTGGAGAGGCTGCTGGCCATGGTCAAGGAGCTGCGCGAGGCGGACGAGCGCTGCCTCATCTTCACGCAATACATCGGCATGGGCAAGATGATACAGGATGTGCTGCAGCGCGAGCTGGACGAACCCGTGCTATACCTGAACGGCAGCACGCCGAAGGCGCAGCGGGACCGGATGGTCGAACGGTTCCAGTCCCGCGACCTTCCGCCGTCCGAGCAGCCGAACGTGTTCATCCTCTCCCTCAAGGCGGGAGGCGTCGGGCTTAACTTGACCGCGGCGAACCACGTCTTCCACTTCGACCGCTGGTGGAACCCGGCCGTCGAGAACCAGGCGACCGACCGCGCCTACCGGATGGGCCAGACGCGCGACGTGCAGGTGCATAAATTCATCTCGCTCGGCACGCTCGAGGAGCGCATCGACGAGATGCTGGTGAACAAGCAGCAGCTAAGCGACAACGTCATCTCCAGCTCGGAGGGCTGGATTACCGAGCTGTCGACGGATGCGCTGCGGGAGTTGTTCTCGCTGCGGCGGGACTAGTCTCGCGATTAAGCGGGATTTGGGCAACCTAGCATGGGTTCCTTACTTTCCTCTCTGAGAAATTCTTTAATCATCTCAAAGTATCGAAAACTACATGATAATTGCGACAGACGAAAACCTTGTTACGGATGAAACTTTTGAAATTGCCCTCCAAGCAAAAAGGATCTGGAAGCTTACTTTCAGATCCTTTGTCCAGGGGTAACTAATTATTATTTCGTTTGTTAACTTCAATCGCAATGAACTCCGGCAAATAATTGGGAATACAGCCCTTTGATACCATTTCATCTTTATAAAGACCCGTAACTCTAGGTAAACCTTTAGGAATGTTTTCCTTATTGAACCGGCAAATATATCCATATATCCATTTTGTATATTTCTTTCAGAGTCGGTACTCAGGTCACTAACCAACAATCCCAATTTTTTATCGTCACTTATGATAAGGTTCACCGTACTGACACCAAGCACAAAATTTATTTTGATAATAAGATATACATTAGCATATAAAACAAAGCCACTCCTTACAATGGAGTGGTTTTTATGTATGGTTTCCTTTCATTTCATCTGTTGCTTCCCTTAATTGATTTGCACCCTTCGTCAGTCCAAGGAAACTCCCTAATAGCAACAACATCAAAATTAAACTCATGTAATAGTTGGATAGATTCAAAAGTAAAATTATAGCCTATAGCAAAGTTCTTAACTTCATCATTAACACTTATGCCCATCTTACTCAAGGCTTTTCTCAAGCCATTACTTTGGTCTTATCCAATAAAACATACCACCCTTGGTAACAAAGCTAAGTTTGATGATATTCATTAACAATCACCATATACTACCTACTTATGATAAGGTTCAGCTTAACGGGGCTATCGGCGAAAAAAGGGCAACGGCGCATAATTGCCAACCTTTTACCCAGCCTACGGTTTTGATCAAATCTGCTTGATAAGCACGGAAGGCCACCGAAGTAAATCGGCGGCCTTTGCAAACTTGATTCAACTAACGTACCCGTTAGCGTAACAAAATACTGCCGATTGCGGAGTAACAATGATACCTATGGTTCCCAACGTTCTCGACTCAAGTAAAAATATATTAGCGTGTCTCTTAATTCGGGTTCCTTCTCGATGGAAACATGGGTTGGAGCGATAGTTGAACATGAACGTTATTTCAGAAGCGTTCTACTAGTCATATTGTGAGTACAGCGCAAGCATATCATCAGCACAGCCAGCTATAATAGTATTTGCTTGTTCAGCATGTTTTACTGCCTCAGCGTAAAGTTGTAGATTAAAACTAACAGAAGCCATTATTAAATGCCATTCAGCGTCCGTATTTCCCTTATCAGAAACAGTTTGCAACAGCCCGTATGCTTGCTCAAATGGATTGGTCTGTTCAGAATAATCTTGCAGATAATTCAGTGCCCTTGCATATGCTAAAATCATTTCATATGACCACTGTTCCTGAGGGTACTGCTGCAGGATTGATTTTATTTCATTATAATTATCTACAAGCTTCATTATATCCATCTCTGTCTCAAGACCGTTTATATACTGCATGTCAATCATTCAGCTTCACCTCTGGCTAGAGTCATACTAACATACTAAACTGAATTCCGTTCTATTTTCCGGATTTAAGAGAAACGCGAAGAAGTACAAGCAACATGCCGCTCCCATGCTATTTCATATGCCAATTTTACCAATTATTGATACATGATGTAAAAGAGGATTTCGTCCTATTTTTTGCTATCCTGACCGTTATTTAAGCGAAAGGCTGCCGATTGCCGGCATCCAATGTTTGAGCAAACGTCTCCATTAGTTGAGCATTCGCCACACATACTGAAGAAAATTTTGACGTGAATCAATTTCATAAATCATTTTCTCAGTGATCCGCTCAACCGAATATAAACATCGTTTTGAAAATTGAAGTTAAGCAGCTACTTTTTGAGCCTTTGTACTTCTAAATGACTTAAACCTTTTTTCCTCTAAAGATAAATAAAGCTTAAGTCAACTTAAACATCAACCATTTTTTAAATAATTCTGATCTTCGTTCAACTTTTCTAACCATTTTTCAAGTGTCTGTTTTATCTCAAACCTATCCCTTGAACTAATTTCCATTAGCGTATCCCATTTCCCATTAGTGATTGCTAATCCATACTCGCCGCTCGCTCTTGAATCTGGATGCCACCCTAAAAGAATATGTATCCTTCTATTTTCATCTTTAGGTACATTCCAACTCCCTTTTTCAAGTTCCATTTTACTTATTTGAAGTAGGTCTTGTGTAAAGAATGTCCAATTTGTTAAGAAATCATCTTCATTGGGGTCTGATATCGGTTCAACATCATAAAACCTATTATAATAAATAGCGAAACCTTGTGGTATTCTTAGTTCCATTAAATTCATGTTATCATTCCAATCTAATAAAATCCGTGTTTTATTTACTTTTGTTATCTTTGGACCTCTGTCAAGATAGCAGACACAAAATTTAATGATTTAACGTATTAAAGTAGTACTGGCATTCAAAATCAGATGGCGTGCTGTATCCGATTGATGAATGAATGCGTTCATGGTTGTAATGTCGAATACTATACATCTGGAGTTCTTCCTTTCTCTCTCTAGTGTGTGGTAGTGGCACTAAACACTTCGAGATTTGGGGAGGTACTCCTTTTTTTATGCCTTAAAATTTCAAGCCCAGTAAGGCTTTCGATTTATGAAATTGATTCACTTACTAAAATAAATCGCTCTTTACTTGGTGAAGCCTATGCACAGCAAGTAGCAAGGGAGGCAATGGAAGATCACTCGTGACGAAAAGGAGAACGCCGTGACGGACTTAAGGTTTTATGCAACGCTGAAGCATGTATTTTCTAAAATATATGTCCTAATACTATCAGTAACGATAACAAAAGACACCTGTGCTTCCGGGTGCCTTTTATCTGTTTAAAATAATTTCCCGATTTGAAATACATCTTTTCCTGTCGCTTCGACTGTCTGAGCCTCAATTCTTCTGTAAATTTTGTCTCCCACAAAACAAGGCTCATCCCCTGATTCAATTCTTCTTATAAATACAGCCTTTTCTTTAGAAGAATTTGCCCATTTGGAAATGATCTCAGATGCTTATTAGCAGTGCTATTCATGGAGTCTTTTTCTGTTACAAATTTTCCTGTTCTGATTTTGCTAGTCGCCATTCTCGAACAAAAATATCTGAACCTGTCATAAAAACATTATAAAATTGGTCTAAAAATTCTTCCGTCTCTTGAATAAATGGTTGTATAAATTCATAATCATTGACTTTATCATAATTAATTTTTATTGTATCTTTCTTCTTAATTGTTGATTCATCAAAGCTATTATACATTTGTGTCTTAAAATGTATAATTTTTTGCCCCGCAACTTCCTCAAGAAAGACAAATCCACCAATTGCAAAAGGTCTTCCACTTTCATGACAAGGATAACATTCGACCTCCGCTTCAACTCTCCATTGAGTGTCTTGTCCCCAAATATGTGTTTCAAGCAAACATACAATATTATTCATCACATCAGTGTAATTTCTGTCAGAAATAGCTTTTTCTATATCTCTGCAAATTGCTGGCATTTTTTTACGTAAAAGTTCATTCAACGAATTATATAAAATACTCTTTCTTACTTCTATTTTACTGTCTTGGTTCATTGTAATCTATCACCCCTAATTCTTCATTATAAATCATCGTATTTGAAGAATCTTTCATTTTTCCAAGCTTTTTTCTCCTGAATTATGGCAACCTTGACGAATGTCATTTGACATTCAGAATTTATTTAAAAATGTTGTGTTGAAGGCTCTGCCTTAAAGCTGTTTTGTCACAGACGACTACTGATTATCAGAATCAGCAAACAAAGGCGCAAGTTTAGATTAATCTTAACATCACTACATGTGTATACCGTTTACAGTGTCCACGCCATAATGGGGGCCACACTAAATTTTTCGCCGTCACTTATGATACGGTTCAGCTTAACGGGGCTAACGGCGAAAATTACGAAAGGAGCAGCCGCGGCATGCTCCTTCGTACAGATTGAATCTATTATTTTTCGATAATTTGCCAGTTCAGTTTGGCAGATGTATCTGCTAATAATTGGAGGAGCCTGCGTTTTACCCCAACCATTCTTTAAATTCATGTACTCTCCATTCATTTTCTTTAATTAGTCTTTCATCCTCCAAGACAACTTCATGTGCGCGTCTGATCATTTCCTGCCCTTCCAACTGAACACCTTCATATAAGTCGGTTAATACGCCATCACATAATAAAGCGAGCGAAGCCGCTGAATACCATCCTATTCTGAATTCAAAACTATCCCGGGCACTAATTTTAAAAATAACTTCAGTGTCTGCCTCACTTAGCTTTTTCTCAATTGGGCTTAATTGTTTTTGTCCGCTGAACAACTTTGTAAAAAGGGATTGCCTCTTAATCGATTCTTCAATACGATTAACGAACAATTCATAACCCGTTAGCAATTCGATATTATTCAAACTCCTGTTTGGACAATCATAGGTAACTATCTTAAAAGGAAGGAATCCTGAATGATTATTGAATGAAAAATTCGGATATATATCTACATCCATATTAAATTTCCTTATTTCAGCTAACCATGCTGGTATAATTTTGTCATTTAACCCTTTTAGTTGAACAGATAGTTCGAAACCCATATATTTCCCCTTTCTTGGAAGAATAGCATTGCCAACGAATT
The DNA here is from genome assembly GCF_000739915.1 of Paenibacillus chitinolyticus NBRC 15660. GTDB lineage: Bacteria > Bacillota > Bacilli > Paenibacillales > NBRC-103111 > Paenibacillus_F > Paenibacillus_F chitinolyticus. The sequence goes on from NZ_BBJT01000023.1 coordinate 11,005, forward strand.
TTCTGCCCTTTAACGGAACGAGGTCACAGATCATTACCGTAGTGCCCCATACAAAATAATCGTGGAGGACGCTGATCCAGTTCTCGTTGCTTTTACTTACGTACATGACAACTTTTTGAGCTTCATAGATGGCCTAATCGCTTTCTTATGTATGTTTGTTATTTCCATTATAGTGATCGTTTGTCCTGAGTCTACCTACTTTTTACCTGATTTTTGGAAATGACCTTTGCAAGGGTAGTTTGGTCACGAAGTAAAGCCAGATGAATGTTCAACACGTCCTGCTTTCCAATCCTGATTGATAACAAACTTGTTACGATTCAATGGAAGAACAATAATAGCGTGAATCCATTATAATAATGTTATGCCAGAACGAAGGGATATGATAATAATGAAGAAATACAAGATCGACAGTTTTACCCGCGCCAGTGAACCGATCCGGACTCCCATAACGAAATTCGGAGGACAGCCAGTGTGGCTAACAGAACCGCAATGGCCGCTTAGCAGCGGGTGGGACAAGCGCCCGATGATGTTTATCGGTCAGATAGAGCTGAACCCGCAACTTTTCCCCACTTCAAAAGTTCCTAAGCCCCTGATGGCCTATCTCTTTGTTACACATGCGCAAAATATGGAGGAAGGCTTCTTTGATCCTGATATTATCGACCCGGATGGTGGTGAAAATGCGATCATTATCCAGCCCGGAGGCGAGCCTCTGATCGATACAGCCCCATTGGCTAACGGACCAACGCTGTGGGATGACAATGGTGAATCTTATGAAGGCATCCCTCAGCTGCAAGAAGCCCAAGACCCCGAATTTCTCGATTCCGACTCCTACATCTTGCTCAGTAAGGATGAGCAGAAAGTCTATAGCGATGAAGTTGACGGCGATAAAATCGGGGGTGTGCCCTATTTTTTCCAAGGCGATGGCTGGCCGGATGATAGTAACTGGCGGTTGTTGCTGCAATTGCATGCGAATTTCAAGCCTTTCTGCTTGCTGGTGGGAGCCTCGCCAACGATTTTTGCTTTTGTGAATGAGGATCTGACGACCGGAAAGTTAGTTATTCAGGATTGTTAGTGAGGAGCACTGCGATGTCATCGTAGACCTTTGGGAAGAAGCCATAGAGTTTGCCTTTCCAGATTCAAATGTAACCTGGATCAGTGTTGGAACTTGGTGACCATGCTGAATCTCCGCAACCATTTCTATAGGCTCTTCACCATCCTCTAAGACCCAATTTTTCGCCGTCACTTATGATACGGTTCCCCGCGGTTTATCTTAAACGCCCGATAAACCTGCTCCACCAGCACCAGCCGCATCAACTGGTGCGGCAAGGTCATGCGCCCGAACGACAGCTTCGCGTCGGCGCGGCGCAGCACCTCGCTCGACAATCCGAGCGAGCCGCCGATGACGAAGGCCACCTGGCTGCGCCCATAGGTGGCCAACTTATCGAGCGAGCCCGCCAGCTGCTCGCTCGTCCACATCTCGCCGTCGATGGCCAGCGCCACGACGTAAGCGTCCGGGGCGAGCTTGGCCAGCAGCCGCTCGCCCTCTTTGGCCCGCACCTGCTGCTCCTCCGCAGGGCTCATGCTTTCCGGTGCCTTCTCGTCCGGCACCTCCACAAGCTGCACCTTGGCATACGGGCCAAGGCGCTTAACGTACTCGTCAATCCCGTTGACGAGGTATTTCTCTTTCAGTTTGCCGACAGAGGCAATCGTGATGTGCATAGCGAAGTCGCTCCTTTTTTTACCGATCATTGGCTTAATCTTCCCTTACTGTACCCCAAATCCCACCTAAATCCAACCCGAATCCAACCCGAATCCAACCGGTCCCATTCCGAAAAACACCCGTCCGGCCATTTCCCGTATTTTCACGCCGCCCGATCCGAAAAAAACACACTTGACGTTTCCCCCCAAGCAGGTATGATGCCAGTAGGGGGTAATTTCCAGCAGGGCTCCTGCCGCGGAAAAACCCTCTTGGAGTGCGGTTTGCAGCCACCGAACAGAGAAAATAGAGCTGCATTTTCGAAAGTCTGCCCGATAAGCCTTATAATGAAGATAGAGATGCTGACCATTGAGGCAAGGAGATCGACCATACCGACGCAGAGGTGAACTAGAATTGACCTATTTCATGGGACTTGACATTGGAACGACGAGCACGAAGACCATCATCACGAACGAAAAAGGAACCCTCCTCGGAGCCGGGGAAGCCGGATATCCGCTGGCCGTACCGCAGCCTTCCTGGGCGGAGCAGGATTCGGACCTGATGTTTGAAGCCGTGCTTCAATCCATCAAGGAAGCGATTCAGCGCGCAGGCATTGACGGCAAGCAGCTCGAAGCGATCGGCTTCAGCACGGCGATGCACAGCGTCATTCCGATGGACGCCGACGGACGTCCTCTGATGAACAGCATCATTTGGGCGGATAACCGCAGTGTGGCCCAAGTACAGCGCCTGAAAGACGAGAATCTGAGCAGCATGCTTTATCATAAAACCGGCATCCCGATCCATCCGATGACCCCGCTTCCGAAGATCATGTGGCTGAAGGAAGAGCGTCCGGATATTTTCGAGAAAGCCGTTAAATACATATCGATCAAGGAATATGTTCTCTACAAATTTTTCGGCCGCTACGTGGTCGATCATTCGGTCGCAGGCGGCACCTGCCTCTTCAACCTGAACACCCTGAGCTGGGACCCGGACGCTCTGCGCATCGCCGGTATTCGCGAGGATCAGCTCAGCGAGCTGGTTCCGACCACCCACATCATGCGCGGCATGAACCGGGAGTTCGCCGACCTGCTCGGCCTTGATCCCGAGGTGGCTTTCGTCATCGGCGCGGCCGACGGAGCGCTTGCCAACCTGGGCGTCGGTGCGGTTGAGCCCGGCGTTGTCGCGCTCACGATCGGGACAAGCGGCGCCGTCCGCACCGTCGTGCCCAAGCCAATGACCGATTCCAAGGAGCGCACGTTCTGCTACGCGCTCACGGAGAATCACTGGGTCATCGGCGGGGCCACAAGCAACGGCGGCCTTATGCTCCGCTGGTTCCGCGACGAGTTCTCTTGGCCGGAGGTCGAGGAAGCGCGTCGTACGGGCCGCGACCCGTACGACGTCATGATCGCGGCGGCCAAGGAAGTCGCACCGGGCTCCGAAGGCCTGCTCTTCCTGCCGTTCCTGTCCGGCGAAAGAGCGCCGTACTGGAACGCGGACGCGCGCGGCAGCTTCTTCGGCATCGGCCTGCACCATAAGCGGCCGCACTTTATCCGCGCCGTGCTCGAAGGCATCCTCTTCGCCGTCTACGGCATCGGCATCGCCCTGCGCGACCTGGCCGGTCCGGCGACGGAAATCCGGGCGTCCGGCGGCTTCGCCCGCTCCCCGGAATGGCGCCAGATCATGTCCGACATGTTCGGCTACCCGGTTCACATTCCGAAGAGCCATGAAAGCTCCAGCTTCGGCGCCGTCGTGCTCGCTATGTACGCCGTAGGCGCGCTGGAGCGTCTGGAGGACGTGAACAAGCTCATCCCGATTACCGAGCGCCAGGAGCCGAACATCGAGATTTCGCCTACGTACATCGAGCTCTACTATCTCTATGACCGCGTCTACCGCAAGCTGGAGCAGGAGTTTTCGATTATCGCGGAGTACCAGCGCCGCACGACCACCAAGTAAGCCATTACTCTAAAGGCTTCAAAAGAAACTAAAAGAGACCGTACAGGACAATTTTCTTTTGTCTTTACGGTCTCTTGGTTTATTAAACGGGCTTTTTTATTAATACCTTCCACTTGCTGTCCACCTTTACAACCGTAATCCTGCTTTCTTCCTGACTAGCCTCCTTCATGATAAGAACTCTCATTTCATACCTACCGGGTTCTGACAAGAGAGCGTCTTTTATTTCAAAGTCTTTGATATCATTTGCCCAAATGTAATTTTTAAAGTCTGACCTTTCCTTAGGAGTAAGCGTCAAATCATAAACCACGTTCTCTTCAACCACCTCCGCATTATGTTTGATAACTGCCGTCAAATACCGATTTGCGCTTCGTTTTGCCTCAGTGGAAGCATCCTGCTTAAAAAATAAAATTCCCATCCCTAGAAGGACGAAAATAAAAAACGCAGTAGAAGGAACCATAATTGTTTTATAAGTTTCTAAGAAAGGTTTCAACCCAACACTCCTTCAACAAGAAATTTTTTCCATTTACTATATTAATGGAAGCCGAAAGTTTTCTCAAATTACATCGCTATATTTTACACTCCCCCACACCAAAAAGGCCTCTGCGCCAAGCTCGCTTCCAGCGAACCTTGTGCAGAGGCCTCTTTTTCAACTCGTCAAACGACCAGATACTGCGGTTTCTCCTTGCAGTGCTCGCAATGAGCGGGAGGCTCCCACTCGGCGAACTTCACTTTGCCCAAATCCACGATGTCCGGTGCGTCCTCGTATTCGTCCACGAATACATCAATGGCCAGCTCCAGGTGCTCTTTACAGACGGAATACATTGCTCGGCCCCTTCTTCCCTTAATTCTCTCCCGCTTCGGCAAGCGTCAGCTCGGTCTTCTGCTTCTTTCCTTCGCGGTAATACGCAACTTCAATTTTATCCCCTATCTTGCTTTCGTTATACAAAAATTTGCGGAGCTGGACGGTCGTCTCGATCTTCTTTCCGTTGATCGCCACGATGACGTCCTCGCTTTTGAGGCCCGCGATCTTTGCCGGTCCCGAAGCTTCGATGACGATCAGGCCCCTCTTCACGTCGGCAGGCAGCTTAAGCTCCTCCGTCCCTTGGAAAAGCTGCAGCTCCTGGGTCGACACGCCCATCAGCGGGCGGATGACTTTGTGGTTGTCGATCAGCGACCGGATCACAGGTTCCGCATCCTTGATAGGGATGGCGAAGCCTAAACCTTCCACGCCCATATCGGAGATTTTCAGCGAATTGATGCCGACGACCTGACCGTTCAGGTTAACGAGCGCGCCGCCGCTGTTGCCTTGGTTAATGGAGGCGTCCGTCTGGATCAGCTCCATCTCCCAATCGTACTGGCCGTCCATGGCGAACGAGATCGGGATAGACCTTTTGGGCGACGAGACGATGCCCTTGGTGACGGTCGGCGAGAAGCCGAGCCCCAGCGGATTGCCCAGCGCGATGACGGTTTCTCCGGCTTTCAGGCTGCCGGAGTCGCCGAATTCCGCGATGGACGTCAAGTTCGACGCGTCCGTCTCCAGCACGGCCAGATCCGTGATCTGGTCCTTGCCGAGCAGCTCGGCTTTCTTCTTCTCGCCGGACGCCGTATAAACCTCGAACTGCTTGCCGCCGTCTACCACGTGGTAGTTCGTGACGATTCTTACCTTCGAGCCGTTCTTCTCGAACACAATGCCGGACCCGATGCCCGTCTGCTTGAGTTCGTTCTTGTCGTTCGGCTGCAGATTGACGATGCTGACGATGGCCAGCTTCACCCGTTCCGCGGCTTGAACGACAGCATTGTTGTAGGAGTCCTCCATCTGCTTGGGAGACAAGGCCACCGGCTTCGCGCTGCCGGTTCCGGCCAGCGCCTGCACGAGCAGGACGACGAGCAGCATGATCACGGCTCCCGTGCCTCCTGCCAGCCATACCGTGCGGCTTCCGCGGTCCGTGAGCCCTCTCAGACCCGTCAGAGGGCTGTTTGCCGAGGAGAAAGGCTTTCCCTTCGACCAGCCCCCCTCCTCCTGCTTCCGCCGATCCTTGCGCTGCTTCGTAGAATAGAAATCGTCATCGAACAAACTCACGCGATCACACCTCTCGCTCTATCGGCGGATTATTGTACATGTTGCATTTCATTCGGGAAAACACGGAGAAAACAGGAATGTTTTTGGGCCAAACAGCCTACAATAATAGTAAATGGTTTTATAAGAATGCTAGACCAAGGACGGCCCACTAATCCGTAAAGGAGCTACCCTCCATGAATAACCGTATCCGCACCCACCTGGATGAAGTCCAGCTCATCGGCAAGCTCGCCGATCTCAAGGAAGACCATTACCGCAATTCGCTCATTCTTACCGCTCTCATTGACGTTCTGATCGATAAAGGCGTAATAACCACGCAGGAGCTTCAAAACCGGATGGACAAGCTCGACAACAGCTTCAGTCCGTACCCAGCTCCTCCCATTTCGTAGGACGGTCAAAATACGTGTCCATCAGCCGGATATTGCGCTCCTTGAGGGAGACGCCCCGGTCTTCTAATACACTATTCAGCGTAAGCCTGGCCAAATCCATCAGGTTATGATTTTGGCTCAAATGCGCCATATACACGGCTCTCGTACGGGCCGTCATAATATCCAGCAGCGCTTCTCCGGCCGCTTCGTTGGACAAGTGGCCGAGATCGCTCAGAATCCGGCGTTTGATGTTCCACGGGTAACGCCCCATCCGCAGCATCTCGATGTCGTGATTCGCTTCCAGAATAATGGCGTCGGAATCCCCGATGACATCCTTGACCTTGGTGCTCATATAGCCCAGATCCGTCGCCATGGCGAGCTTTTGGCCTCCGCTGTGAAAGCAATATCCGACCGGCTCCGCAGCATCATGGGAAATGCCGTAAGACTCGACGCGGATGTTCCCGAAGTACTCTTCCGTGCCCGTCTCCATAATCCGGCGGTTCGGTTCCGCTATCGTACCGATATGTTTATCAAGCGCTTCCCAAGTCTTGGTATTGGCATAGACGGGAAGATCATATTTCCGCGCAATGGCCCCAAGGCCCTTAATATGATCCGAATGCTCGTGGGTCACCAGAATCGCGTCGATCTGATCCCCGCTGACCTCCCGTTCCTTCATAAGCTGTTCGACTCTCCGGGCGCTGAGTCCCGCGTCTACCAGCAGCTTCGTTTCCCCGTCGCAGATAACGGTCGCATTGCCCGTCGAACCGCTGGAGAGCACCGTAAATCGTAAACCCATAAGCGTTAACTCCTCTATCGTAAAATCCCGTCCCGGAAGACCGGATTACTTTTTAGTATCCGCGGCTGCATCTTCCGTCGAGGCCGTCTGCATTTCGACCGCCCCGTTAAAAGCATGCACATAATAAATATCGCCGTTATTAATCGTGACACGCCAGTTCGGCACCATATATTGCGTCTGGGAATCAAACAATTGCCCGTGGTAACCGAGCCTTACATCCGTAATTACCGAACCGTCGAGCAGAAACTTCTCAACCAGACTGCGCACCGCAATATAAGCCGGAATCACCTTCTGCTCCTTGTCCTCTCCACCTGATTCTACTTCAACATACGCTTGCCGGTAACTGGTAATTTGTGCATCGGTTTCATAGAGCTTTAATTGAACATCGAACATCGGATAATCGTTGTACATCTGGTTCAGCACGTACATCCCTTTCTTACTGAGTATCGGGTCGTGCTTGTACGCGTCCAGTTTGGGAATGTCGGTTTTCGGCAAATCGTCCTTCGGAGAAATCCGGTTCAGGAGGCTGGCGATTTTGAACGGGTACTGAAGCTTGAGTATGACGTTCGGCTGGTAAGACTCCACGAACTTAAACGTGATTTCCTTGAGCTTCGGCGCTTCCTTGGGCAGCTCGTGGCTGAGCTGAATGCTTTTTCCCTTCAAAAGCTTGTTCGTCTCCTCCAGCACACCCGTCATATCCGTCGCCAGCTCGGTCTGCTTCGCTTTTCCCGTCCATACGAGATACCCCAGCACCACATTCAGAAAGAAAAACGAAAGAATCAGAATGGTTTTGGCTCTTCCCCAGTTCAACTGCGCAGCCTCCTTCCCGTAAAAATAGTAGATACTCGTGTCGCGTGAACGCCTCATCTGCTTGTTTTGATTCTTGAGCTTCTAAAAAGCTCCTCGTACACTCAGCGAAAAAATTCGTATGTCCCGTCTTTAAATTCGATCGCCCACACGGGAGACAGATTGACGGTCTTGACGCCCAGCGTCGGCCGGTAAGCCGGGAACACGTTCACGATACTGTAGCGCTTCGGATGATTCGTAATCTTCGCGTTCAGGGCTTCGCCGCCGATCAGCTCGCTTTTCTGCTGGTTGATGAGTTTCAAATCGGAATAAACCACGGAGCGCTCATAGTTGGAGACGACTCCTTTTTGCAGGGTAATATGGATGGCCCCGTATCCTTCCTTCTGCTCGGTCAGAATCGGGAACGCGTCGTATACCTGCCGGAACACAAACATCTGATTCGAAAAAGCGTGCTGCTGCTGCGGCTTGCTGATCGTATACGTCCCGTTCCAGCCGCCGTGCTGGTTAATAAACTGTACCCCCGCATCGAGGTTTTCCTTGATGCTGTTCTTGCTGTCCGTTACCGCAAGCGGATCGGTATATTTCATCCACTTCTTTTCCTGGTTGATCTGCAGCCCCCGCTTCGCGTCCGTGTAGATCTGCGAGCCGTCCCTGTCTTTGAGGTTCCTCGTTAAGGAAGGGTCTGCGAAAAGGCTGCTTTTCAGCTTCTCCGTCGGAAACTCCTTATAACCGAAGTCATAGGAAGCCGCCGGAAGCGGATTGACCGGCAAATAATACTCCCCGCCGGATGCCGCCACGTAAGGAGGGTTGGTGCCGGCAATAGCCGTAAAGTTCTCTACATCCTTCGCCGTAAAATCGGCCCCGAGCACTTCGAAAGCCGTATTCGAGGAGTCCGTGAACAAGTACGTCCCGGCGGATTTTTTATCGCTGCTCGCGAAAATCCAGATCCGGGTAATCAGCTCCGTGTCGTCCGGGATATCCCCTTTGATCTGAAACGTATTCTGCAGCACGCTCAGCGGAAGACCGTCCCGGAAGCGGACCTCGACGCCTTCCTGCTTCTCGCGGATTTCGTCCCAGTTCGTCCGTTCCTGATTCAAGATAACTTTACGGAAACGTTCCATTTTCCGCTGTTTGACGCTTTCGAAAATGGTCGAGTACGAAGTGGAATCCGGATAAAGGACGGTATGCTGCTGATTGCCGAAATGCAGCACAATCTGATCCGGGAACAGCAGATCTTCCAGCTTCGCCTTCGTCCCTTCCAGTTCGCTGGAAATATATTCGGAAGGAGGCAGCGGCTCGTAGTTCGGTGTGCTGTACGCCAGCAGATAGCTGAGCAGCAGACTCAGCAGAATCAGTACGGTCAGCGTGACCGACTTCAGCTTCTCTATCATGACGCATTCTCCTCCTCCGGCAGGACCGGCAGCATAAAGGTGACTTTCGTGCCGGACCCCGGCTCGGACTCCAGAGACATGGCGCCGCCATGGGCTTTTACTATTTCCCGGGCAATCGAGAGCCCGAGGCCGGTGCCGCCCATGTTGCGGGAACGCGCCTTATCGACCCGGTAGAACCGGTCGAAAATGCGCGGCTGATCCTTCTTCGGAATCCCGATGCCCGTATCCTGCACCGAGATTTCGAGCTGCCCCCCCTCCGCCATCCGGGCATAGATGGTGATGGCTCCCTCGTCCGGCGTATATTTGATCGCGTTGGAGACCAGGTTGTCCAGCACCTGGTCGATCTTGTCGCGATCCAGCGCCACCGGACGGATTCCCGGCTCCGCCACGATGCGGATCCGGATGCTCTTCTGCCGCAGCTGGAAGGAGAAGCGGTCCGCTACCTCCTCCAGCATATCGGCGATATCGGTCTGCTCCTTCGTGAGCAGCGCCTGCTTCGAATCCAGGCGCGACAAGTGGAGCAGATCCGTCACGAGCCGGATCATCCGCTCGGTCTCGTTGCGCGTCACGCTCAAGAAGCGCGGAGCGAGCTGCTTATCTTCCATCGCGCCATCCTCCAGCGCCTCGAGGTAGCTCTTGATCGTCGTAAGCGGCGTCCGCAGCTCGTGAGACACGTTCGCGACGAACTCCCGGCGCGACTGCTCGAGCTTCTCCTGCTCGGTGACGTCCTGGAGCACCGCAATCGCTCCGGTTACGCCGTCGCCCCTGCGGTGAATCGTCGTGAACGTCACACGCACGGTCTGCACGTCCTCGTCATCCGGCAGAGGCACATCGATCAGCGTCGTGTTGCGCTCGCCGTTCACGTACTGGTCGATCTCCTCGCGGGTGAGGCCGAGCAGCTCCGAAATGTGCCGCTGTGCGGATTGCTCCTCCTTAACCTGGAGAATCTGCATCGCCCGGCGGTTCATGAGGATGATCTGCCCCGCTTCGTCGGTGGCGACCACCCCGTCGTTCATATTCGTCAGAATCGAGGCCAGCTTCTCCTTCTCTTCCTCATTGATGAAGATGGCTTCCTTGAGCCGGTTCATCATGAAGTTGAACGTATGGCCGAGCTGGCTGATCTCGTCTTTGCCGTAGACTTTTACGCTCTGGTCGAAATTCCCCTCGGCGGCGGCCGTCGCCTGCTGGGTAATTTCCTTGATCGGCTTCGTGATCGTACCGGACAGAATGACGCCCAGCCCGGCCGTGAACGCAAGGGCGATCAGCGTCGCCACAATGAGAATCCGGTTGATGCTGGACATCGTTTTGTACAGATCCTCCATCGAGGAGACGATATACACCGCGCCCAGCACCCGGACGCCGCTGCCGATCGGCTTGGCCGTCGCGAACTTGCGCGTATTGTCCACGTCCGTGAACATGCGGTCGTTATCCCGGATTCCCTGAAGGGCGCGGGTCACTTCCGTCTTCGTCGTTTTCTGATTCACAATCTGTTTATTCGCTTCCAACGACGTGCTGAGCACAACCCCGCCGGCGTCGATAATCTGTATTTCTGTATTTCCCGGCGCGAACAGGCTGTTAACGAAGTAGGTCAGCTCTTCCGACAAGTTCTTCGTATCGCTGTTTTTCGGCTCGTTCAAATACTGGCTTTCCACCAGCCCCGCGATCAGCGTAGCCTGGCTGTTGATGGAATCGCGAAATTCATTTTTATAATGGCTGTCGAGCGTCTGATAGAAATAAGCCGCGATCAGCTGCATGGCGATCAGGATCAGCAGAACGTAAATAATAATCAGCTTCGCCTGGATGGATTGGAAAAACCGGATCACCTTCATCTTAGAAGCCTCCGTTTTTCGTTCCCCGCATCATGTAACCGAGCCCCCGCCGGGTCACGATGTACTCCGGTTTGCTCGGATCGGCCTCCAGCTTCTCGCGCAGACGCCGTATCGTGACGTCCACCGTCCGGACATCGCCGTAATAGTCATAGCCCCACACGGCCTGAAGCAGATGCTCGCGCGTCATCACCTTGCCGGGGTGCTTCGCCATATAGTGGATCAGCTCGAACTCCCTGTGGGTCAAATCCAGCGGTTCTCCATCCCGGTAGACGACATACATGTCGCTGTCGATAAAGAGCCCGTGAAGCCGGATTCCGTTGGCTTCTTCCGGTTCCGGCTCCGCTTGTCCGAGCGGCGTGGTTTTGCTTTGGCGGCGTAAATGTGCCTTGACGCGGGCAAGCAGCTCCCGGTTGCCGAAAGGCTTCGTCACATAGTCGTCCGCCCCCATCTCCAGACCGAGCACTTTATCCAGCTCCGTGTCCTTGGCCGTCAACATGATAATAGGCGTATTCAGCCTGGCGCGGATTTCCCGGCACACGTCCATCCCGTCTTTGACCGGCAGCATCAGATCGAGGAGAATAAGATCCGGCCGCTCCGAAAAAGCCAGCTCTACCGCCGCTCCGCCGTCATAAGCGCAGACGACCTGGTAGCCCTCTTTTTCCAGATTAAACTTCAATATATCTGCAATCGGTTGTTCGTCGTCGACCACGAGTATTTTGCCATTTGTGCCGAACATGTCTCTCTCATCACCTGTCCTTCACCTAGAAAACCATACCCTTTTATTGTAGCATACCTGTACGCAAAAAGAGACATAGCCCCCGCCCGGGAGGCCACATCTCTCTTAAAACTTGCGTCTATGAATAGGCGATTCGCATCGCGATTTACCGGTTCAAATATTTCAGCGGATTTTCCAGGCCGCCGCCTTTGTGGATCTCGAAGTGAAGATGAACGCCGGTCGAGTCGCCCGTGCTCCCCATGACACCGATCTGCTCTCCTTTTTCCACGATGGTGCCGGCAGTGGTTTCTACCTTGCTCATGTGAGCATACATCGTTTCGTACCCGTTCATATGATCGATAAGAACATAATTGCCGTAATCCGATTTATACCCGGCCGATACCACTTTCCCGTTGTCCGCCGCCATGATCGTGTGATTGCCTACAATGTCGATGCCTTTGTGCATCTTGCCCCAACGTGTACCGAACGTAGAGGTGATGGATGGAGAAAGAACCGGCCATGCGAATGTCCCTGTGCCTTCCCCTTTTACAACCTTGGTGCCTTTTCTTACTTTCTCCGTTACCGGTTGTTCAACGATATCTTCTCCGACGATTTTCTCGTCCGTCAGTTGGCCGTTGATCTTCGTCAGCTCATACGTGACCTGCTTCAATCCGTTCTTGCCCGGAGAGATTGTCTCCACAATGCCTTCTTTCATCGTCGGATCCGTCTCGACTTCGGTTTCGAAGTGGACGTCCTCGTTCTCCACCATCTTCTCGACCGTCTTGACGGACAGATCCGGCTGGATGACCGTAAGGTCGAGCACATCGCCTTCGCGGATCATATCGTCATGAATCCAAGGATTCTTGTCGTAAATCACCTGCTTCGGGATGTTCAGCTTCTGGGCGATGCAGCCCACACAATCTCCGGCTACCACCGTATACTTCGTCGGCTGTACGCCGCCCGTCTTGATCTTGGCGATTAGCTCCTCGGGCTTCATCACATCCTGAGGCTGGATATCGACGGCTTCCTCCGTTTTGACCTGCTGCACGAATTCCACCTTCTCGACCGTGGTCGGAGCCGCAGACGGACTGCCGTCCGCCGACAGAACGGCGACCTTGCTTTCCTTTTCCTTCTGCTCGAAAGGCTTCTTGATCTCCGCCAGCACACGGTCGGCCGTGGCTTGATCTTTGACGATCGCATACGTTTTGCCTTCGATGACCAGTTCTACACCGGATGCGATAGGCTTCAGCTTCTCGTCAAGTAGCGCGAGCACCTTCCCATCGTCCGTTTTCTTCATGAAAGCTTTCTCCGGTTTGGGTTCTTCGATGTCGGGTAATGCCATATGTACATCCGGATACTGCTTCCCCAGCTTTTCTTCACGTTCTTGTTTGTACTCCTGCAAGACTTCTTTCGAACTGATATAACCGAGTGTCTCCTGACCGACTTTGACCGGGTAAATGTCCGCGAGATTCGCTTTGACATACTGCTGACCGCTAACGGTTAAAAATCCGACTATTGCTATGGAACTGACGCTATATAGGAAGAACCCTTTTCCCCGCCCTGCCGGACCAGCCGCAAGTTCGGTGGAAGGTTCCGCTTTATTCCCGGTCAAGCTATGCCACTGAGCCCGGCTTTGATTCCACAACTTCCTGGCCCAATCTACCGCTTTAAAACCTTTCATATCCTTCTCCTTATCCGTTTGTTTCTTTACGTGGCACGAGAATGATAGGCCCTGCCGATCATCTCTAACTCTACCACCGCATAAAACTTCCTTAATAATTTACCACACCTTCTCTTGCGGTTTCAAGAAAACGGGGGGTTGCCACTATTAGGAACGGCCTGGAAGAAGCTCATAAATCAGGGTTGAAAGGGGTTCAAAAGGGCTTAATCAGCCCCCATATTTTTTCAAAATCCCCGAAAGTTGTTCATATTCGGTCGAATTCAGGTATTTTTTCAGCTTGCTGTCCACTTCCTTCAGCTCCTCGGCTGTAATGCCGTCTTCCACCATCGCGGAAAGCTTCTGAACTTCTTCCGCAGGCAGCTTCGCGACGAGAATAGAGAAGATTTTCTGTTTGTCGCCGCTCGACAGAGCGTCCTTCTTCTTGGAAAAGTCATCCGTCGACATGACCACGTCCCGCTTCTGCGCATCCTTCGGATCACGGCTTGCCTGCCCCTCCTTCAGCTCGCCCATTACGGCTACGGCATCCGGCATTCCGCTCGGCTCCGGCGAAGAGACGCCTCCCTGTACCGGGGAAGAAGACGGTGACGGCATCCCAGAGCCGTCCAGACTGCCCGTCACGGGCTTTTCCGCTCCTCCGGGGGTTGAGGTGGGGGTTGGACTCGGGCTTGGACTGGGCTTCGACGAGGAAGCCGCTATGCGCTCCACCCGATCGTTGACCGAACCTCCCTTGCCTACCGCGCCTATACCGAACTGCTCACCCAGCTTCCCCGTAATCTGAGAGAAGGAAAGCTTGTTCCCTATCGGCGGCAGCTGAAACTGCTTAAGCACTTCATCTACCATCGTAGTCACAATCACATACGTCGTAAATATGGACAAAAAAGACATCACAACCGTACCGGCCGTCCACCTGCCCAGCCTTCCCAACCATTTCATTCGTTCGTCCACCGCCTTGAAACTTCTCGTTTATTCTGGTTTCTCTATAAAACCAGTATTGACGGTTTAGAACCGGATCAACCCCGCTGTTCCCCAAAAAAGACCGGAGACTCCAGCCCGCGGCTCGCAGCTCGGGTTGACTTCGCATGAAGGTGGTCACCCGGCCCCCGCCGGTCACTCCTTTCGGACAATGAAAAAGACCCCGCGCAGCCGGAAGCATATCCGGCTGCGTGAGGTCTTAGGGACGATGATTAAGAAATCGTCCTTTCCATACAATTTTTTAAAGAACCGATTAAGAGTAAACCGGACGGACCAGGTTCGTCTGCTCACGGTTGCGGCCGACGGAGAAGATGGCAAGCGGAATGCCGGTCAACTGGGAAACGCGCTCCAGGTAATGACGCGCATTTTCCGGCAGGTCGCTGAGCGACTTCGCGTTGGAAACATCTTCGCTCCAGCCCGGGAGCTCTTCGTATACCGCTTCGCACTCGGAAAGCATGTTGAGGCTCGCCGGATAGTGCTCGATGATCTCGCCTTTGTATTTGTAACCGGTGCAAATCTTAACGGTCTCCAGGCCCGTCAGCACGTCGATGGAGTTCAGGGACAGGCCGGTGATGCCGCTCACGCGGCGGGCGTGACGGACCACGACGCTGTCGAACCAGCCGACGCGGCGCGGACGTCCGGTAACGGTGCCGTATTCGTGGCCCGTCTCACGGATTTGGTCGCCGATGGCATCGTTTAGCTCCGTCGGGAAAGGACCGTCGCCGACACGGGTCGTGTAGGCTTTCGCTACGCCGATGATCTGGTTGATCTTCGTCGGGCCTACGCCGGAACCGATACATACGCCGCCGGCCGTCGGATTGGACGACGTCACGAACGGGTACGTGCCTTGGTCGATGTCGAGCATAACGCCCTGCGCGCCTTCGAACAGAACGCGCTTGCCGGTGTCAATCGCATCGTTCAGGACCACGGACGTGTCCGTTACAAACATGCGGAGCTGCTCGGCGTAACCGAGGTATTCTTTCAGAATCGCATCCGCATCCAGTCCGTCGCGTCCGTACACCTGCTTCAACAGCGTGTTCTTGTCTTCGACGATATGGCGGAGTTTGCGCTCGAACTCTTGCGCGTCCATCAGGTCCGCGATGCGGATACCGTTGCGCGCCGCTTTATCCATGTAGCAAGGGCCGATGCCTTTGCGGGTCGTGCCGATTTTGTTAGCGCCTTTGCGGTCTTCTTCCAGCTCGTCCAGAAGCAGATGATAAGGCATAATCACATGAGCGCGGTCGCTGATTTTCAGGTTGTCTACCGAGAATCCGTTGTCGCGAATATATTGAAGTTCGTCTACCAGAGCAGCCGGGTTGATGACCATGCCGTTTCCGATGACACACATTTTATCGTGATTGAAAATACCGGACGGTATCATCGTAAGCTTGTACTTCTTGCCTCCGATCAGAATGGTGTGGCCGGCATTGTTGCCGCCTTGGTAGCGGGCGACCACTTCCGCGGACTCCGCCAAATAGTCCGTGATTTTCCCTTTCCCTTCGTCTCCCCATTGGGTTCCGACTACAACCACTGTTGACATTCTGTATTACCTCCGTTAGGCGAATTGCATCGCCACTCATTTTGCTTACTTCTTTTAGACACCACTTTAGTGTAGCAGACTGCATGAAGCAAAGTCAATAAAACGCGAACAATCATACTATCTCTAGTATGATTGTTCGGATATTTCAGTCAACCTGTCTGCATCTCCTGATGAGCGCGATCCATGTTGACGAATTTATTAAAGTTTTTGAGAAACGCCAGTTCTACCGTGCCGACCGGGCCGTTACGCTGCTTGGCGATAATGATCTCGATGATGTTCTTTTTCTCGGATTCCTTGTCGTAGTAATCGTCCCGGTATAGGAACGCCACGATGTCGGCATCCTGCTCGATCGAACCGGATTCCCGAAGGTCGGACATCATCGGACGCTTGTCCTGACGCTGCTCCACACCCCGGCTGAGCTGGGAGAGCGCGATGACCGGCACGTTCAGCTCACGCGCAATCTGTTTAAGCGTACGGGAGATCTCCGAGACTTCCTGCTGACGGTTGTCTCCCTTGCCCCTGCCCTGGATAAGCTGCAGGTAGTCGATCAGGATCATGCCGAGCCCCTTCTCCTGCTTGAGGCGGCGGCACTTCGCCCGGATGTCCGCTACCGTGACGGAAGGCGAATCGTCGATATAGATGTCCGCTTCGGAAAGCGAACCGATCGCCATCGTCAGCTTCTCCCAGTCGTCGCCTTCGAGGAAGCCGGATCTGAGCCGGGTGGCGTCGACGTTGGCTTCCGCGCAGATCATACGCTGCACAAGCTGAGCGGCGCCCATCTCGAGCGAGAAGATCGCGACGGTTTCCTTCGCCCTGACACCGACGTTCTGTGCGATGTTAAGGGCGAAAGCCGTCTTACCTACGGAAGGACGGGCCGCCACGATGATCAGATCGGAGCGCTGGAAGCCCGACGTCATTTTGTCGAGATCGTTGAAGCCCGACGGAATCCCGGTGGAGCCGCCTTTATGGGAATAAAGAAACTCCACCCGCTCGAAGACTTCCATCAGAACGTCCCGGATGGAGATGAAGCCGTTGGAAGCCCGGCGCTGCGAAATTTCGAGAATGCGGGCTTCCGCGTCGTTGAGCATCATGCCCACATCGTCGGCGCTCGCGTAGCCGTCCGATACGATCTGCGAGGCGGTCCGGATGAGCCTCCGGAGCAGCGATTTCTCTTCTACGATTTGCCCGTAGTAGTCGATATTCGCTGCCGTCGGTACGGCATTGGCCAGCTCCGACAAATAGGCGACGCCGCCGATTTCCTCCAGTTGCTGCTTGTTCTGCAGCCGGGCGGTCAGCGTCACGAGATCGACCGGCTCGTCTTCCTCCGCCAGCTCGATCATCGCTTCGAAGATGTGCTGGTGGGCCGGACGGTAGAAATCGTCCGGACTCATCCGCTCCATCGCCGTGATCAGCGAGTCGCTGTCCAGCAGGATCGCGCCAAGAACGGCCTGTTCGGCTTCTATATTTTGCGGCAGAACACGTCCCATGAACATTTCTTCGTTCATGAAGCTTCACCTGTTCTATTGTTAGTTTCTATCCTGTCCAAACTTAGAAGGAATAATAACACCGTCTATTCTTCCGATACTTGCACGCTGATCGTTGCCGTTACTTCCGTATGCAGCTTGACGGGCACCTTCGTTACGCCCAGGGAGCGGATAGGATCGTTCAGCAAAATTTTACGCTTGTCGATTTTATAGCCGGCTTTCTCCAGCTGTTCCGCGATCTGCTTGCTTGTGATCGCCCCGAACAAACGGCCGCCTTCGCCGGCTTTCGTTTTGATGGTCACCGTTGTTTCGTTCATCTTGCCCGCCAGAACTTCCGCGTCTTCTTTCTCCTGATCCTTACGCTTCTGTTCGGCTTTCTTCTGCTGGTCAACCTGCTTAACCGCCCCATCCGTTCCTGCCGCGGCCAGTCCGCGGGGGATCAGGAAATTCGTTGCGTAGCCCTCGGATACCTCTTTAATTTCCCCTTTTTTGCCTTGCCCCTTAACGTCCTTCAGAAATACGACTTTCATTCGAAAAGCCCCTCCTCTTCCTCTATCTCTTGCAATATTTGTTTCAGCTTCGCCGCCGCTTCCCGCGGAGTCAGCTCAAGCTGGGTCGCTGCGTTCGTCAGGTGGCCGCCGCCGCCCATCCGTTCCATCACGATTTGAACGTTCATCGCGCCGAGCGAGCGTGCGCTGATGCCGGTTAAACCGTCCGGCCGTTCACAGATGACGAAGGAGGCGAAAACGCCGGTCATATTTAATAAGGTATCAGCCACCTGGGCAATCATCAACTGAGAATATTTGTGATTCTGTTCGCCGACCGCCAGAGCGATATGATCATACATCATTTCCGTATGCCTCATAATCTCGGCTTTCTCGATATAGGCTTGAAGATCTTCCTTCAGCATCTTCTGAATGAGAGTCGGGTCCGCTCCGTTCCGTCTCAGGAAAGAAGCCGCTTCGAACGTACGGGAGCCCGTACGGAGACTGAACTGCTTCGTGTCGACCACGATCCCGGCAAGCAGTACGGTGGCCTCCAGCGCATCCAGCGACATCTTCTCGTTGAAGTACTGGAGCAGCTCCGTTACCAGCTCGCAGGTCGAAGATGCGTACGGCTCCATGTACACGAGCACGGCGTCGTGGAAAAACTCTTCGCTGCGGCGGTGATGATCCACGACCATGACACGGTGTGTCAGGTTGAACAGCTTCGGCTCGGCGACCATCGAAGCCCGGTGAGTATCCAGCACGACGGCCAGCGTGCGCTGCGTCGTGATCTGCATCGCCTGCGCCGGTGTGATAAACCACCGGTTCAGCTTCTCGTCCTCTTCGATCATCGCCATCAGCTTCTCGATCGAAGGATTGATGCCTTCCAGCACAATGTAGCCTTCCTTGTTGCTGATCTGCACGGCCTTCAACAGGCCGATCGCCGCGCCGATAGAGTCCATATCCGGAAAGCGGTGTCCCATGATGATGATCTTATCGCTTTCCTTGATCAGATCTCTCAGTGCGTGCGAGATCACGCGGGCACGCACCCGTGTGCGCTTCTCTACGGCGTTGGTGCGCCCGCCGTAGAACGAGATGCGCTGACCCGCCTTGACGGTCACCTGGTCGCCTCCGCGGCCCAGAGACATGTCCAGGCTCGTCTGAGCGACCCGGCCGAGCTCCTCGAGCTCCTCGATGCCGGAGGCGATCCCCACGCTGACCGTAAGCGGCAGCTTGTATTCCATCGTGAGATCGCGCACTTCATCGAGGATATCGAAGCGGTTCTGCTCCAGCTCGCGCAGCGCCTTCTGATTCATCAGAATCAGAAAACGGTCGGACGCGGTCCTGCGCAGATACACTCCGTACCGGTGAGCCCACTCCGTGATTTCACCGGTTACCCGGGCGAGCATGATGCTCCGCGTCTGATCGTCCATTCCCTGGGTGACTTCGTCCAGGTTATCCATCAGAACGATGCCGATCGCGATTTTTTCCTCGTCATGCTTCTGAACGAGCCGGACGTAATCCGTCACATCGCGGATATACAGAAGACGTTCTTCGGCACGATGCCATATTTTATACACCTGGCCGTCCTGCTCGACTTCATACGTCTCTTCTTTTTCCTTCTCCTTGCCCGGCTTCCAGCTTGGAAGTACGTCCTCCAGGGAATCCCCGATCACGGAGTCCTTTTTGGCGAGCTTGGCGACGAACGGATTGTGCCATTCGATTTCTTTTTCTTCATTATATAGAATCATGCCGATCGGCAGCTCCGATATCACGTCGCCGGCGGATTTTTTAACCCGGTGTGTGATGGTGCCCAGATAAGCATTCAAATCGTGACGAAAAGCACTCTCCGCTTTCCACGAGAAATACAGCACAAGTCCCGAGGCGAGCAGAGCAGCGACACCCAGTACCCATTCATACAGAAACAGTACAATCGTTAAAGCGCCGAGCAGCGCAAACGTCCATACCATATGTTGTCCATGCCATCGTTTCGACAAGAATTTCGGCATTTATTCTCCCCTGACCCTTATCTAGATTTGAAGAGCCTTTCCCGCAAAGGAAAAGCCACATCGAACACGCCGAGTAAACTGTAGAGCACAAGCAAAAACGGCATAAACACGATCAGAAGAATCGTGCCGGCCACCGGCAGCAGTTTACCCCAACCTTTATAATGGGCCACGAACGCAAGAAACGAAATTGCTTGGATGGCGAACGCGAACATAAGCAGCGGCAGCAGATTGATAAGCAGCGCCGACATCAGCGAATTGGTTGCCGATACGAACAGCATATCCGCCGCGAACGCGATGAGGTAAATCCAGACGAAAGCTCTCGGAAGTTTCCACTCTCTCACAGGCGGCATGCCCGGGATATCCTCTCCCATGCGATTAAGCAGCCGGCGTCCGATTAGATGAGTAACTCCGATAAAATAGAGCGAGAACAGAATCATATCCAGCGGAATGATTTGTACGAGCACATCCACATACCACTGCATGTCGCCCTGGGTCGGCAGCATTCCCTTTACAGCAGGCTGCATGTTGTTTAAGTAATCCAGCATGATCGTCTTGAATTTCTTAATGAAATTCAATTTGAACAAGAACCCGATCACGAGCGTAAGCAGCATTTCGGCCAGAAAAGTAAGCGTCCCGTATGTGATGACCAGATGTGCGGGGGCCTTCTTCTTATAAAGCGTGCCGATTACGATGACCGGCGGCAGCAGGAATAGTGAAATGGCCAAGACGACGAATCCCGTCCACCCCAGCAATAAATTCACAATGAGGAGAATTCCCAGATAGAAAGCCGTAAATCGTTTGGCGTCCAGCTTCACGAACAGAATCAAGACCGGAATCATCAGAAAACTGGCCGTAATCACCAAGTAGGACGTCATAAAAGATAACAGAAAGAGTATATACAGCAGACCCCATCCGATGAACTGCAAGTTTTTCTTTGTCAACGCGTTCACCTCTTACGAAGATGATCTTCCAGCGCCGAGATATCTCCATACCAATCCTCGAGCTGGTGACCTTCTTCTCTATGCTTTTTCATTTTATCCATGATTGCTTCATCTAAACTTCGAAAAGAGACCCCAAGCCGGCGGCCAAGTATATATACGCTGGAAATCAGACTGGCAAGGCCATCTATAATTTTAGCTTGATTGCCTTCCCATATCCCTTTCAACAGATGCGCTACCTGATCAACAACTTCGGTTTTGAGCCATTCAATGACCTTGACCCGCTTCGCGAGATCAACCTCTCCTTCCCGATTGGACAATGCCCGCTCCTCCCCTTATCCCTTACAAAGCTTTATACACGATTATACCACAAAACAGCTTGAGCTGTGTTTCCTGAACTTGGCGCTTAGCGGGCTTCGGGCACGTTAAATTTCAGTCAGGTTTGAGTTCTTCCCGGGGGATTCGGTCTCCTTTAGTACCCGGTTTGGAGATAACTAGAAACTCCGCAGCATCATGCGAACGGTTATGAATACAGTGCGGAGTTCCCGGTGCGATCCGAAGCCCTTCTTGAGGCCCCAGCTCAAGCCACTCGCCATCCGTTTCCATCACAACCTGTCCCGTTAAAATGAAAAAGAATTGAGCCGCGCGCTCATGCAGATGTCTCTCCTCGCTCGTTCCCGGAGGCATTCGTTCGTGAATAATCGTTTCGTCTCCTTTGTGGAGATACCAGCCGTCGCATCCGTCTCCCCATACGTAATGCTCGGCGTTTTGTTTGCTGATTTTCAAATCATCCGCCACTCCTCGTTTTGTAGATAACTTGCGTCCGTATTTTATCCACATGTGCATAACCTTTCGTCCGGATTTAGTCGCCGTGTTTTCCACATGTCCCCAAGTCCTATCTCCATTCTATAAAAGTTCCTGTGGACTGTCTAACTTCAGCGGTTATCCACAGTTCTGCTCCCCTCGGGAACGCAAAAAAAACCGGAAATTTCTCTCCGGTTTCCTTCGTTTTATCCTTTTTTTCTTAAATAATTCTTGTTTATGCCGCTGCCTTCCAGCTCAGCTTTCTTTTTTAGCGATAAAAAAAAGACAGCCGGCAGAACCGGCTGTCTTCTTCTCTATACAAACTACTCCGTAGTGTATGGAAGCAAAGCAATTGTGCGCGAGCGCTTGATTGCTGTTGTCAGCATACGCTGATACTTCGCGGAAGTACCTGTTACACGACGAGGCAAGATTTTACCTCTTTCGGAGATAAATTTCTTAAGGGTCTCGATATCTTTGTAATCGATATGAGTGATCTTGTTTGCTGTGAAGTAGCAAACTTTACGGCGCTTACCGCCTTTACCGCGGCGTGGAGTGAATTTACGCTCCGAACGCTCCGGACGATCACCGCCTTCCGAACGTTGCGGACGGCTGCTTGTTTGTTGTTCGCTCATTTGAGTCAGTCCTTTCTACTTAGAATGGCAAATCATCATCGGATATGTCGATCGGTTTCCCGTCGTCGAGGAAAGGATCCTGCTGTTGATCCCGCGTATTCCGGCCGCTGCCGCTTCCGCCGCCGCCATATCCACCGCCTGAACCGCCGGAGTAAGAACCCTCTTCACGGTTAGCGGAATTAGCAGATTCCAGGAAACGCACATTGTCGGCAATGACTTCGGTTACGTAAACTTTACGTCCCTCGTTATTGTCGTAAGAGCGTACCTGCATGCGTCCTTCCACAGCCGCCAAACGGCCTTTGCGAAGATAGTTGGCGCAAGTTTCCGCAAGCTGTCTCCAAGTTACGACAGGTATGAAATCGGCTTCCCGTTCCTTCGATTGCGAACTTACGAACGGCCGATCCACCGCCAGTGTAAATTGGGTTACGGCCACACCCGCAGGTGTGTAACGCAGCTCAGGATCTCTTGTCAGTCTGCCGATAAGAATTACACGGTTTAACAACGTTCATCCCTCCGATGCTTCCTTACTTAACACGCTGATTAAGCTACGTCTTTAACGATCAGGTAGCGAATGATTTCGTCGGAAATCTTCATTACGCGATCAAGCTCTGCTACAACTGCAGGTTCTGCGTTGAAATGTACGAGTACATAGTGTCCGTCACGGAACTTTTCGATCTCGTACGCAAGGCGACGTTTACCCATCAGGTCGTGCTTCGTAATTTCGCCACCACCGTTGGTGATAATGCCTTGGAACTTTTCTACAGTAGATTGAACTTGTTCTTGTTCAATGTCTGTACGAATGATATACATCACTTCGTATTTACGCATGCTTGTCACCTCCTTTTGGACTAAGCGGCTCCCAATTCTGATCGGGAGCAAGGAGCGAGAATTAGTTGTATTACAAAACTCGCACCTAAATACTATAGCAGATTGCTTTCCCCTTTACAAGTCATATCCTGTCCAGCCGCCAGAACTGCCAATGTATGCTTACCGGCGGGCTCCCTGCGCGGCACATGCTTTCTTAAGCAAGGGACATACTAACGCCGTAATTAAAACTTGGGGGTGAAAAGAATGGGTGAGAAAACGCAGTTCGTGCCTGGCGACAAGGCGCCCAACGAAGGCCGCTACATCGAAATCGGCGAGAATGCTTTTCATATGGGGATCAACAACCCGGAAATCGTTCACTTGAAGAAAGGTGACTCGTTTCCCGACACCAAAAATCACAACCGCAAATGGAAACGGCTGTACCACTGAAAAGGAGCTCTGCCTTTATGAAGAAATCCTTCACGCTGTACGGAACGATGCTCGGTCTTTTACTCTGTCTGATTCATTATTTCGGCCATAACCAGGACTCGCTGTATCTGCTCTTCTACTCCCTCAGCGTTCCTGCCTGGTTTGCTCCCATGTTCACGAATGTCTACGAGATCTCCATGGGTAAAATGTTCGTGATCTACGTGCTTACCGTAGCTTCCTGGGCGCTTATCGGTTACGTCATCGACCGTTTCTCCGTTGTGCGGAAAGAACGGCAGGGACGTACCGGCGGGGCAGCCTGAGAGCGGACGAAGTCCGTCGCTTCGCAAAACGAACTTTTGGCCCGCTTCGGCGAGCCGATGTAAGCTTGAACCGCAATGGTATGCAAAAACCTCCTGCTTCATAACGAAGCAGGAGGTTATCATTGGTAAAGTTATGGCGGAAAGAGTGGGATTCGAACCCACGCACGGCTTGCGCCGCCTAGCTGATTTCGAGTCAGCCCCCTTGGGCCTCTTGGGTACCTTTCCGTATCGAGAACATTTTTTATTGTAGCACAAGCTATGGTTAGTCTGCAAGAGGCAAATTCGGCAAGAAAAAAAGGAGCGTCAAGAACCTGACACTCCGTTTTCCGAAACTTCCGCTCCCTTATCTGCCGAGGACCGGAGCACCTTCTTCAGTTTGCTTTCGAACTTGGCGCGCGGCACCAGCACGCTGTGTTTACAGCCTACGCATTTGATCCGGATGTCCATGCCCATACGAATAATCTCCATCTCATTCGTTCCGCAGGGATGCTGTTTTTTCATCTGCACGATATCCCCGAGTTCGTACTGTTTCTTCTCCATAGGGCTACATGGCTCCCCTTTCCCCTTTGAAATAGGTCACGGTTTTCGGACACGGAATCTCGATTCCGTGCGCATCCAGCTGCTTTTTCACTTCCGCGAACATTTTACGCTGCACATCCACTTGCATATTCGGTTTGCACTCCGCTGTAATCCGCAGGACAATCTCCGACTGTCCCATAGACTGGACACCGAGCACCTTCGGCTCGCTTACGATGTTCTCGTTGCCTTCCGCCATGCGGTCTACCGTGTTCTGCAGAACCCCAATCGTCTTATCGATATCGGATTCATAAGCAATCGAAATATCGACGATCGCCAGCGAATTGTTGATGGAATAGTTCGTAACCTGCTTGATGTTCCCGTTGGGGATAAAGTGAACTTCCCCCGTCCAGCTGCGGAGCCGGGTCACCCGGATACCGATTTGCTCTACGGTTCCCCGGAACGCATCGATTTGTATAACGTCCCCTACGGCAAACTGATCCTCGAAAATGATGAAGAATCCCGTTATGACATCCTTCACCAAGCTTTGGGCTCCGAAACCGATCGCAAGTCCGAGAACCCCCGCTCCGGCGAGAATAGGTCCCAGATTAATGCCTACTTGGGCCAGAATAAGAAGAATCGTTATGAAGTTGACTACATAAGAAATGATATTGTGAATTAGCTTGCCGATTGTAGCCGTACGCCTCGGATCGAATTTGAGAGGGCTCTTCTCCCTCGTTTCCATCATCCGGGTTACAAGCTTGTCGGCTACTTTAATGATTAGACGCGAGAGTACGTATATGACGACAATTTCAACGATCGTCGCCCCGTACTTGATCAGCTGTTGGGAATCCAGCAAATATTTTTTGATATCATCCACGAAATGGGTCACCGTTTCTTCAGGATTTTGCAGTCCCGTAATGGCAGCCAGTCTGTTCCCCATGTTAGTCATTTTTCCACCGCCCTTACTGTTCCATCCTAACATATTCGGATTCTTTTTTGAAATAAATGCCTCTGATTTCAACCTGCTCCGTCTCGATGATCCGCTGAACTTCCGCATAGTCCTCTGCCGGAAATTGAATGGAAAGCGCGCAGCCCGCCGTTACGCCTTTGGGAGTCGGGCACAGGTCGATTTCGATGTCCGCGTATTCGAGCAGCATTTCAGCCCGCAGCGCCTGCTGGGTAGAGTCGAATGCAATGAGCAGCCATTCCCCCATTCTTCATCCCTCTTTTCACTCTAGTTTCTTCTCTATCGGCTACGTATATTTCCCCGGCTTTCTCCGTATACTAGTAAAAACTTCTAAGCGCCCAGCTACTGCCTGCCGAAAGCACTTTGCCACGATTAAGAAGACAAACCCGGAGGGATCCTCAATGAAACCATTCGGCTTTTCCGCGAAACCGGCTGCCGAGCAGCCCGCTTCTATTAAACTTTCCCATTCGGAAAGCGGCACGCCTGCAGCTCTATCCGCATACTTTTCCGAGATTCTAAAAAAGCTGCCCTCCTATCAACCTATTGTAATCGTTTGTGTCGGTACGGACCGTTCCACAGGCGATTCACTAGGCCCCCTGGTTGGCAGCAATTTAAAGAGACGAAGCGGCGCTTCCTACTCCCTGTACGGAACCTTGGATGAGCCGGTACACGCCATGAATTTGTCGGATACGATTGCGTCCATCGAGACAGCCCACCGCTATCCCTTTATCGTGGCGATCGACGCTTGTCTCGGTCAGGTATCCAGTGTCGGCTCTATTCAAGTCGGGCATGGCCCGCTTAAGCCGGGAGCAGGCGTAAATAAGGAACTTCCGTCGGTTGGCGATATCCATGTTACCGGTATTGTAAACGTCGGTGGTTTTATGGAGTATTTCGTGCTTCAAAATACCCGCCTCAATCTGGTGATGAATATGGCCGACGTTATCGCCGGCTCCCTCCATCACGCGCTTTACTCCGTCCGGCGGTCTTCCCCTACTTCTGCGCTAACGTCAGACTGATCGCTTCTTTCTCCTCGGGAGAAAGCGAGTATGGGGAACCGCCCTTCTCGACCGGTTTGGCATAGATGTATGTATCTTCTCTGCTGTGAATGCCGGTGATGAGAATCCCGTCTTCATACTCGTCCAGAATAGCCACCGTGAAGCTCATAAGACTCCCCGTGTCCGAGAAGGCGTTATAGCGGTGAATGCCGACCTTGGATTTCATCCGCTTCATGGATTGGCTGATCCGGTTCAGCCGGTCCGTCGTATCTCCCTGCAGGATGATCTGGTCCTCAATCTGCTGCTGCATGTGAACAAGCAGCTGTTCGATATTAACCTCTCCGGCACCATTCATGACTTTCTTATATTGTTTGCGAAGCTTGCTAAGTTTAATCCACAACGCAAGCATTCCAATTAACAGCAACAAGACAAGCAAACAAAGAACCGATAAAATCGGTTCAACCGGCAGCCCGATGTTGTTTTCACCCATGTCCTTCTTCCCCTCTGCTATCTTGTCTCGCTGTTTCTTGTTCATTCCAGTCGGCTGCATTCATGCTTATAAAATAACGGAGTCCGCTATTTCTTTGACCGCTTCAATTAAAGTATCCACTTCTTCATCTGTCGTAAAATAGCTGACGCTTGCCCGGACGGCACCGGTTTTACCTGTGCCTGCGGTTTCATGCGCAAGCGGCGTGCAGTGATAGCCGGCTCTGACCGCGATGCCGTAATGCTGGTCCAGGATGAACGCCACCTCGGACGCATCCATATGCTCCAGGACGAAGGACACGATGCCCGTCCGTTCTTCGCCGATTGCGGGACCGAGAAGCCGGAGATGCGGCACATCCCGAAGTGCTTCCATGATCCGCTGAGTCTGCCCCCACTCCTTCGCGTGGATGTTTTCCGCACCCGTTCGGAGGACAAACTTCAAGCCTTCGCTTAACCCGGCTAATCCCGGGGTATTCGGCGTGCCCGCTTCGTACCTGTCCGGCCTTACGGAAGGCTGGTCGATTGCTTCCGACTGGCTGCCTGTTCCGCCGTGCATAAGAGGCTCCAGATCGAGCCGGGGATGGATATACAGTCCTCCCGTCCCTTGAGGCCCCAGAAGGCCTTTATGGCCCGGAAACGCCAACATGTCGATCCCCATCTGCTCCACGTGAACAGGAAGGATTCCGGCCGTCTGAGCGGCATCTACGAGCAAGCATATCCCCTTATCTCTGCAGAGCTGCCCAATGTCAGCGACAGGCAGGATGCTTCCGAGCAAATTGGAGCTATGATTGATAACGACAAGCGAAGTGTTGCTTTGAATATTTTCCTTTAAGGCGTCTATGTTTATTCTCCCGAATTCATCGGTTTCCAGATAGGTGACCTGTACATTTTTGGTACGTCTCAAATATTCAAGGGGTCTTCGGACGGAGTTATGCTCTACTGCTGTACAGATAACATGCTCTCCCTCTTTCACATGGCCTTTGATAGCCAAATTGAGGGCCTCCGTTGTGTTGGAACCGAACGCAAGATCATTGGGATTTTTAAAACCAAACAGCTTCGCAGCATGCTTGCGTGCTTCGAACACAACCCGGCTTGCCTGTACAGCCATGGCATGACTGCCTCTGCCGGGATTAGCCGCACACTCATTGATACATCGCAGTACAGCCTCTCCGACCTGCGGCGGTTTAGGCCACGAGGAAGCGGCATTATCGAAATATAAAAGTGGCTTCGTCACTGCCGGTCCCTCCTCACAAAGATAGCATACCTTCTCTCACTTTCTTTACGGACAGAAAGCCAAAGATTTGTATGCTATGTATGGTTTAGTTAGATAAACAATCAGGAAATTTGCCCTTGAAGCATTTCCAGCAATCTTTCCAAATCATCTTTGGAGTAATACATCAGCTCGATCCGTCCTTTATAATTTTGATGCTTGATCCGGACCGTCGTACGATAGTGATCCTGAAGCTGCTCTTCCGCCTGATGAAGATAAGGATCTTTCTTCTTGTCTTTCACCTTCGGTTTTTCCTTGTCTTCCGAACCAAGCTCTTCACGCCGCTTAATCTCTTCCTCCAACTGGCGAACGCTCCATTGACCTCCAATACAAGCATCCGTCAGTTCTTTCTTCACCTTGTCATCCTTAACCCCTACAATCGCACGGGCATGTCCCATGGACAGTGTTCCACGTGAAACATATTGCTTAATGGACTCAGGCAGGTGAAGAAGACGAAGGAAGTTCGCGATATGAGAACGGCTCTTCCCTACTTTTACGGAAAGCTCTTCCTGCGTTAATGAAAACTGGTCTATGATGGCTTGATAAGCGATTGCAATCTCCATCGCATTCAAATCTTCACGCTGAACGTTTTCGATCAATGCAATTTCCATAACCTGCTGATCGGAAAGTTTTTTCACAACCGCTGGAATGGTCGCTAAACCGCTTGCCTGAGAAGCGCGAAATCTTCTCTCCCCGGCAATAATCTCATACCCTTTTAAAACCGTACGCACAATGATCGGCTGAATAACGCCATGTTCCTTGATGGAAGAAGCCAGCTCTTGAATACCGTCTTCGTTAAAATGTTTACGAGGCTGGTATGGATTCGCCCGCAGCTGATTCAAAGGAATTTCAATGACCTTGTCCTCTTCCCCGATCTCCAACTCCGGAATAAGCGCTCCGAGTCCTTTACCTAGTCGTTTGCTCAAGACTAATCACTTCCTTTGCAAGCTCTAAGTATACTTCCGCACCTTTAGACCGCGGGTCATAAGTAATAATGGATTGTCCATGGCTCGGTGCTTCGCTGAGTCGGACATTACGCGGTATAATCGTTTGATACACTTTTTGCTGAAAATATTTCTTCACTTCTTCAATGACCTGGATACCTAGGTTTGTACGGGCGTCAAACATCGTTAAGAGAACGCCTTCAATTTGCAGTGATGTGTTTAAATGCTTCTGCACAAGTCTGACTGTATTCAACAGTTGGCTTAATCCTTCAAGCGCGTAATACTCGCACTGAATCGGGATAATCACGGAGTCGGAAGCCGTCAGTGAGTTAATGGTCAAAATCCCTAACGACGGAGGACAATCGATGAGGATATAATCGTACATATGCTCGACAAGCTGAAGCGATTTCTTCAACCGAACTTCACGCGATATCGTTGGAACCAATTCAATTTCGGCGCCAGCCAATTGGATCGTAGCCGGAATAATGTTCAAATTCGGAATTTTAGTAGCAACTGTAGCGTCTTTCGGGTGAATATCATTAATTAGGACGTCATAAATACAGTATTCTACATCTGCTTTATTGACCCCAATTCCACTCGTCGTATTACCCTGAGGGTCGATGTCCACCAGCAGTACCCTTTTGCCGAGCGAAGCCAAACAAGCACCCAGATTGACAGATGTCGTTGTCTTCCCTACGCCGCCTTTTTGATTCGTTATCGCGATTGTCTTGGACAATTCATTCACCCCACTACCTTAAAACCTCTCATTAAAAACTTAACAAAGAGAATACTACTATATTACCATAATCAAGAGAGCGAAACTAATAAAAATGCAGGTTCCGACAACAAAACGAAGAAATTTGGCGGATCGCTCGGCTATAGTCTCAAATCGGTTTCCAAGTGTCGATTAAACCGGCTACATGCGGCTCTTCCCCACACAGAAAGCATACGTAAATAACGAACAAACCTATGACGTATCTCGCACCTAAAAAGTTTGCAAACTTCCTGATAATTTTTCATTTAAATTTTAAATAAATTTCTGGCATTCCTCTCCCTCAATTAACTCCACATTCCGTTCTTCCTAAACAAAAAAACCTCCTGCCACAAATTCAGCTTCCTTTACGGGAAACTGCCTTTGTCATACAGGAGGATTATGCTTTAATCCTTTGATTATTTTGCCGAATGCTGCTTAGGAATTTTAATGATGATTTCGTAGTGATCTTCGTGATCCTGCTCAGCCGTATTAATATTGAGTCCCGAACTGGCCACCATCTCAACGGACTGTCTGATGGTATTTAGCGCCAAGCGTACGTCCTTCGAAAAAGAGACACGTTTGCTTTTCTTAATCTGGGTAGCTTCTTTCAAAAATTGAATGCGTGTTTCCGTCTGCTTCACGTTAAGCTCTTTAGCGATAACCTCATCAAGAATTTTAACCTGGAGCTCTTCTTGATCCAAAGAAAGCAGCGCACGCGCATGCCTCTCCGTGATCTTCCGTTCAATAAGCGCCATTTTAACAGGTTCGCTCAAATTCAGCAGACGAATCTTGTTGGCGATAGTCGATTGACTTTTTCCCAGACGCTGTGCCAGACTTTCTTGTGTAAGATTATGCATCTCTATAAGCTGCTGATAAGCGGCTGCTTCTTCGATCGCCGTCAAGCCTTCACGCTGCAAATTTTCGATTAAAGCAATAGACGCAGCTTGAGAATCGTTGAATTCTCGCACAATGGCAGGAATGGTTTCCAGACCGAGCTTTTTGACCGCTCTTAATCTGCGTTCCCCTGCTATTAACTCAAAAGTATTATTACGTACCCTTACAACGATAGGCTGAATAACGCCATGTGTACGAATCGTTTGGCAAAGTTCATCAATGCGATCATCATCAAAAATCGTTCTTGGCTGGTACGGACTCGGATTGATGTTTTGTACGGGAATGTTTTTAACTTCATCCATATTGCTTCGCTCCGTAAAACCAAAAAGTTTTGATAGCTGCTCTTTCATGAATATAATACCACCCAACTCTTCCCCGATATTTTACAGGAAGGAGAAAGCAAAGCCTCGGCATTCTACCAACCCGTTTATCTGAAACCAAAGAATTAAAGAAGGGTCGCAGACTCCCCTGTCACGACAATTCTATCCATAGATCTTTAAATCGCGTAAAAATCCCCTATATAAGATATTCGTCAACTGCCCATTTTTTCCTGCCAATAAAGGTAAGAATTCATGAAATTCCTGGTAATGATGTTCCACGTGAAACATCCTATTTCACTAAGGGCTGTTTTAATGGCAATCCAGCTTTACGAGGATATTTACCGGGTGTAGGTGCTATCTTGCTGATTTGAATAAAATGTCGTACGGATTTCTCGACTGGCAATTCTAAACGATCTACCTGTTTAAGCTGGCCTTTGAGCAAACCTATACTAAAGGCAGCCTCTTTCAACTCTTCTTCCGCATCCGCGGCCTTCATTGCAACAAACAATCCCCCTACCTTCACAAAAGGCAGACAAAATTCGTTTAGCACGCTGAGTCTAGCGACTGCCCGCGCCGTAACCAGATCATACTGGTCACGGTGCTGCTGAAGCCGGGCTGCATCTTCCGCGCGGGCATGGACACAGGTTACATCTTTCAAACCAAGCTCTTTTACAAGCTCATTCAGAAAAACGATCCGTTTATTCAATGAATCCACAATCGTAACTTTTAGATGCGGAAAAGCGATTTTCAGAGGGATACTGGGAAAACCGGCTCCAGAACCGATATCCGCCATAGTCTCTACTTTTTCCATATCCACATAAAAGGCAAGCGAAAGTGAGTCGTAGAAATGCTTCAAATAAACCTGGTCGCGCTCTGTGATTGCGGTTAGATTGATTTTCTCATTCCACTCCACAAGCAAACGGTAATACGTCTCGAACTGCTGGAGCTGTTCATCGGAGAAAGACAGCTGGTGAGGCTGCAAATGACTAACAAACTGCTCTTGTATTAAATCGGTCATAAATTCCTCTATCCCCTTGCAGCGATAACTTGGTTATAATGCTCCAGATACACGAGCAGGATGGAGATATCCGCCGGTGTTACACCGGAGATCCGGCTCGCCTGTCCAATGGATACGGGACGAATTTTTGCGAGCTTCTGCTTCGCTTCCGTGGCGATTCCGTGTATATCTTCATAGATGATATCGTCCGGAATCTTTTTCTTTTCCATCTTTTTAAGCCGTTCTACCTGCGCCAGTTGTTTTTCGATATATCCCGCATATTTCACTTGAATTTCAGCCTGCTCTTTTACCTCATCGGAAAGCTCTGCCGGCAGAGGAATCATTCCCTCAATGTGGGAGTAGTTGATCTCCGGGCGTTTCAGCAGGGTAAGAAGATCTACGGCATTATTCAGCAGGACAGTGCCCGCTTCTTCGAGAATAGCCTGGACGTGAGGTTCCGGACGGACCTTGGTCGTTTTGAGACGATGAAGTTCCTGTTCGATCTGTTCCTTCTTCGCCATAAAACGCTGGTAACGCTCTTCCGGAATCAGCCCGATTTTATGACCGATCGGAGTGAGCCGAAGATCGGCGTTATCATGACGGAGCAGCAGACGATACTCCGCACGCGAAGTGAGCAAACGGTAAGGCTCCGGAGTTCCCTTGGTCACCAGGTCATCAATCAGTACGCCGATGTAGCCTTCGGAACGGTCGAGAATGACCGGGTCTTTCCCCTGCACCTTGCAGGCCGCATTAATACCGGCCATGATGCCCTGACCGGCCGCTTCTTCATAACCCGATGTGCCGTTGATCTGTCCTGCCGTAAACAAACCCTCAACCTGTTTGGTTTCAAGAGTGGGTTTCAGCTGCGTCGGAACAACTGCATCGTATTCGATCGCGTAACCGGTACGCATCATCTCAACCTTCTCCAGGCCTGTAATCGAGCGCAAAATTTTGAGCTGCACATCTTCCGGCATGCTTGTCGACAGTCCCTGTACATAGTACTCGGACGTATTACGTCCTTCCGGCTCAAGGAAAATCTGATGCTTCGGCTTATCGGAAAAACGCACGATTTTATCTTCGATAGACGGACAATAACGGGGACCCGTTCCTTCAATGGCTCCCGAAAACATCGGTGCACGATGCAGATTGTCGTTAATAATCTCGTGAGTATTCTCGGTCGTATAAGTCAGCCAGCAAGGCAGTTGATCTTGAGTGCCTTCTTTCGTTTCGTAGGAGAAAAATCTTGGATTTTCGTCCCCGGGCTGAATTTCCGTTTTGGAAAAATCAATGGAGTCCTTATGCACACGCGGCGGAGTTCCCGTTTTGAAACGGACGAGTTCCAGACCCAAATCACGCAGAGATTGGGACAACCGGACAGAAGGCTGCTGGTTGTTAGGGCCGCTTTCATACATCAGTTCACCCATAATGACTTTCCCGCGCAGATAAGTACCTGTCGTCAGAACGACCGCTTTGCCGTAATATTCGGCCCCGGTCTTCGTTACTACGCCTTTGCAGACGCCATCCTCCACAAGCAGCTCTTCCACCATCCCCTGACGTAACGTCAGGTTTGGAGTACTTTCAATGGTTTCTTTCATCATATGCTGATACAGAAACTTATCCGCTTGCGCACGCAGCGCGTGAACGGCCGGTCCTTTTCCCGTGTTCAACATCCGCATTTGAATGTACGTTTTGTCGATATTGCGTCCCATTTCTCCGCCAAGCGCGTCGATTTCACGGACAACATGCCCTTTTGCAGGCCCCCCGATAGAGGGATTGCAAGGCATGAAAGCAACCATATCCAGGTTGATTGTCAGCAGAAGCGTTTCGCAGCCCATCCTGGCTGCGGCCAGCGCCGATTCGACGCCCGCATGGCCCGCTCCGATGACGATAACTTCGTAGTTTCCGGCTGTATAGCCCATCCTTTCTACCTCCTATACCGTCTTATTTTCCAAGACAGAACTGTGAAAAAATTTGATCAATCAACGATTCGGCAACCGAATCTCCTATAATTTCACCGAGATGCTCCCATGCAGCCCGGATATCAATCTGAATCATGTCGATTGGCACATAGGCATCATTGGCTTCCATTGCCTCGCGAAGCGAGCCTTTGGCCTGCTTCAGCAGCCCGATATGCCGGACGTTGCTGACATAGGTTAAATCCGTGGACTCCAAATTGCCTTCGAAGAAAATAGCCGAGATCGCTTTTTCCAGCTCCGCGAGGCCGCTTCCTTCCAGAAGAGATAGGGAAACCACTCGCCCTTGCGGGAATTTGGCTTCGATCTCCTCTTTATCTATTTGTAAGGGAAGATCCGTTTTATTCAAAATGACGATAGTTTGACGCTGCCGCAGTTCTTCTATCATGGCCAGTTCTTCAGGCAGCAGCGGTTCGCTGCTGTTTAACACCAAGAGAATCAAATCCGCTTCGGACAAGGCCGTCCTGGAACGCTCTACCCCGATTTGCTCTACAAGGTCCGACGTTTCCCGGATACCGGCCGTATCAAGAAGCTTGAGCGGAATACCACCCACATTGACGTATTCCTCGATCACGTCCCGGGTTGTCCCCGGAATATCGGTGACGATAGCACGGTTCTCTTGCGCCAGTGTATTGAGCAGCGAGGACTTTCCGACGTTCGGCTTGCCGATAATCGCCGTCACAATCCCCTCACGCAAAATCTTCCCGTGTTCGGCCGTTCTTAACAGCTCGTCGATACGGGAACTCACTTGAATGCAGCGTTCGCGGATAA
Organism: Paenibacillus chitinolyticus NBRC 15660; assembly: GCF_000739915.1. GTDB lineage: Bacteria > Bacillota > Bacilli > Paenibacillales > NBRC-103111 > Paenibacillus_F > Paenibacillus_F chitinolyticus. Next base: position 45,625 of record NZ_BBJT01000023.1, read on the forward strand.
ACGCATTGGTCATTTCCTCAACGTCATGCTCCGGATAATCAATGTTCACTTCAATATGAGCCATCAGCTCAACCAACTGGTAGCGCAGCTCGCCTATCGCTTTGGATAAATTGCCGTCCACCTGCTTCAGCGCAATTTGAAAAGCACGGTCCGATTTGGACCGGATCAGGTCGATGACCGCTTCCGCCTGAGTCAGGTCGATCCGTCCGTTCAGAAAAGCACGCTTCGTGAACTCACCGGGTTCGGCAACACGTATCCCCTGCTCCAGCAGGAGGTCCATCACCCGTTTGACGGAGACAATTCCCCCGTGACAATTGATTTCAACGACATCTTCCGTCGTAAAAGAACGCGGTGCACGCATGACGCTGATAAGAACTTCCTCTATTTTATCACCCGATGAAGGATGAATGATATGCCCATAATGAATGGTATGTGTCTGAGCCTCGGACAATTTCACTTTAGACCGGAATAACGGCTCCACCAGCTTGACGGCTTCGTCGCCGCTGACTCTCACAACCGCTATTCCGCCTTCCCCGAGTGGGGTGGCAATGGCGGCAATTGTATCTGAAATCATAAAATAAACACCCCGTAAGCGGAGCGGTAACCGCTCAAATTATGAAAAAAGCAATGACGCCTAGAAAATACAGGGTCATTGCAGACAGTTATCTTAACGTAATTACAACGCGACGATTCGGCTCGTCGCCTTTGCTGTATGTTTTCACCGACGGATGCGATTGCAGCTCGGCATGAATGATTTTGCGCTCCTGAGCGTTCATCGGCTCCAAAATCAATTCCTTCCGGGAACGGACGACACGGCCCGCAAGCCGGTGTGCCAGTTCCTGCAGCGTCTGCTTCCGTCTGTCTCTAAACTGCTCGGCATCGAGCAGAATACGGACATGCGCATTCGAGAACCGATTTGCGACGATATTGACCAAATATTGAAGCGCGTCCAAAGTTTGTCCTCTTTTACCGATCAATATTCCGAGTTCGGATCCGCTTAAGTTAAACAAATGGCCTTCTTTCGTTTGCTTCTGGTCAATGGAGATAGCCAGCCCCATCGTGTCGAACAGATCTTTCAGAAAAGCAACGGCTTCTTCGATCGGATCCGGGATCTTCTCGAGTTCCACCTTCGCTTCCTTCGTGCCGATCAATCCGAGAAAACCTTTGGACGGCTGTTCCAGGACGGTGACATGCACCCGGTCTTGCGTAGTGCTTAACTGCGCAAGACCGGCCTTTATTGCATCATCAATCGTTTTTCCCGTCGCAATCACTTTTTTCATGCAGCCTGTCCACCTTTTGTTTTAGGAGATCGACCGTACAAGAAATAGGTCTGAACGATGGTGAAGACGTTGCTGTAAATCCAGTACAGCGGCAAAGCGGATGCGAAGCTCATCGACATCACGAAGATCATCACCGGGAAAATAAACATGATGCTCTGCATCTGTTTGTTCATCGGGTTCTGAGCCGACATCACTTTTTGCTGAATGAACGTTGTAGCCGCCGCTAGGACCGGCAGTACATAGAACGGATCGGGTTTACCGAGTTCCATCCATAGAAATTGATGAGAAAAAATGTGCGGATTCCGCACGATCGCTTGATAAAGCGCCAGCAAGATCGGCATCTGAATCAGAATCGGGAAACATCCGGCAAGCGGATTGACACCATGCTTCTGGAAAAGCTTCATTGTCTCTTCCTGCTGCTTCTGCGGGTTATCTTTAAACTTCTCGCGGATTTTAGCCATTTCCGGCTGGACCTCCTGCATACGCTTGGAGCTCTTGTACTGCTTGAGCGTCAGCGGCAGAACGATCACACGGATAATGATAGTCACGATCAGGATAGAGATACCGTACGAATTGCCAATCGAATTGGCAAAGAAATCGAGCAGATCAGACAGAGGGATAATGAAGTATTTGGTGAAAAACCCTGCTGTCGCGGGATCCAATGGAGGATACGAGGTAGGCGACGTGCCGCAACCCGTTAGCACGAACAACAGCAGAAGAAGCGGTGCATATTTGTAGGTTCGACGAATCAATTGAGGTCCTCCCAGTTTTCTATTCCACCATAAACTATACCATAGTTTAATCCGGCAAGGAAATAATTGCTTGGAAAATAAAGCATGTCCAAATCGAGCCGGGATCAGCTGTTTTTTCGCAGCAGCCCCGCTCGTTTGAAAACATGGTAGATGCTCTTCTCCATCTCGTGGAAATCCATTTCGACGGCCGGTTTTCTCACGATGACTATATAATCGTAACCACCGGGAAACCGTTCCTCGTTCAGCCGGATAATTTCCTTTAAAACGCGTCGCAGCCGGTTGCGGATGACGGCGTTTCCAATCTTTTTGCTGGCCGAGATCCCCAGCCGGAAATGTTCATTCTCACGACGAGGCATATAATATAGAACAAACTGGTGGTTCGCTGCCGATTTTCCGTAGCGATACACCTTTTGAAAATCTTCTCTTTTTGCAAGCCTAAGCTTTTTTTCCACAAGCAAGCACTCCAAACAAAACCGCTTCTTTGACCGCCCATTCTCTAGTTTTCACCGGTAACGGGCGGTTTAATCGGTCGAAACCCTCACAAGCCTATAAAAACCCAGAAAAAAAGACCACATCAAGTGGCCTGGCAATTAAGCACTCAGTACTTTTCTACCTTTTTGACGGCGTGCTTGCAGCACTTTACGGCCGTTTTTCGTGCTCATTCTTTTACGGAAACCGTGGTTCTTCTTCCGTGTTCTTGTGTTCGGGTTAAACGTAGGACGCATCTATTTGCACCTCCCTGAGGATCTATCTAATCCCAAAAATGTCTTTTTCAATTAAAGCACAAAGAGACCCTAAAAGTCAAGGTGGAAGCTCGGCTGGAACAACCTGTGTACAAATTTTTCAACCCTCTGTGCAGAACTTGTCGAAAGCAAACAAATTATCAACAATATCTAGTGGTGTTAATATTAACTTTACACAAGGGGTTGAATATGTGGATAAATTAAAACATTGCGTTGATAATCCCTCTCTCATTTGCTAATATAGTATTGTTTCTGTTGTGGATATTCTCCTGACACCCTTCGTTTATCAACAGCCTGTGGATAACATTGTGAACAATTTTCCCTCTATTCGAGCAAGTCTCTTCTGCATAACCTGACTCGTGTGGATAAGAATCGACAAGATTTTGTGGTAATTGACATGAAGCAAGGCGACATGGCGTTTTCCGCAAGTCTTTTTTATGTTTAAAGGAGTGAACTGTTGTGGATAGCCATACGACCGACTCATGGCAGCAAGTCCTGTCTATCATACAAAAAAAATTAAGCAAGCCGAGCTTCGATACTTGGCTTAAATCCACAAGAGCTACCGTCTTTACGGATACGACTGTCGTCATCAGCGCACCGAACAATTTTGCGAAAGAATGGCTGGAAAGCCGCTACGCGAAAATGATCGGGACCACGATCTATGAATTTCTCGGCAAACAGGTCGAGGTCAAATTCGTAAACGAGTCCGACGAGAAATCGCCCGTCGCGGTACAAACCACGCCCCCGGAAATTCCGAAGGAGCCTGCCGCTCCCGTTCAAGAAGAAACTTTTCATCATATGATGAACTCGCGGTATACGTTCGATACGTTCGTTATCGGCGCCGGCAACCGGTTCGCCCATGCGGCTTCCCTTGCCGTTGCGGAGGCCCCGGCCAAAGCATACAATCCGCTTTTTCTATACGGAGGCGTAGGACTCGGGAAAACCCACTTGATGCACGCAATCGGGCATTATGTACTCGAACATAATCCGCGGGCGCGCGTTCTTTACATCTCTTCCGAGAAATTTACGAACGAATTCATCAATGCGATCCGGGACAACCGCGGCGAAGGATTCCGCAACAAATACAGAAGCATCGACGTGCTTCTTATAGACGATATTCAATTTCTTGCGGGTAAAGAACAGACGCAGGAAGAATTTTTCCACACCTTCAACGCCCTTCATGAAGAAGGCAAGCAGATCATCATTTCCAGCGACCGGCCTCCCAAAGAGATCCCGACGCTCGAAGACCGTCTGCGCTCGCGCTTCGAATGGGGGCTCATTACGGATATTCAGCCGCCGGACTTAGAGACGCGTATTGCCATTCTCCGCAAGAAAGCCAAGGCCGAGAATCTTGAAATTCCGAATGAAGCGATGGTGTATATCGCCAATCAGATCGATACGAACATTCGGGAACTCGAAGGTGCGTTGATTAGGGTCGTCGCCTATTCCTCGTTAAGCAACCAGGATATTACGACTCATCTGGCTGCGGAAGCGCTGAAAGATATTATCCCTTCAAGCCGGCCGCGGGTCATTACGATGCAGGATATCCAGCAGAAAGTCGGAGAGTTCTACGGGTTGAAAATGGAGGACTTCAAAGCGAGGAAACGGACCAAAGCCGTTGCTTTTCCTAGGCAGGTTGCCATGTATTTATCCCGGGAAATGACCGATTTCTCTCTTCCCAAGATCGGCGAGGCGTTCGGCGGACGCGATCACACGACCGTCATCCACGCGCACGAAAAAATTAGCGAGGCCCTGAAGACAGATCAGGAACTTTTCAAAATCATTCATAGCCTGACGGAAAAAATCAAAAATCCGTCCTCTTAATAACTACAAGCCTATGCACAAACTATGCACATGTGGATAGGCTTGTTTTTTGTGACTTTCGTCCACATATCCACATATCCAGTGCCTCTACTACTATTACTAATAAAAAAAAGGTATTATATAAGGGTATGCAGTCCGGCTAGAATTTAGAACCACAGGAGTGAAAACATGAAATTAACGATATTGAAAGATCAACTTAATGAATCCATTCAGCACGTCTCCAAGGCCATCTCCAGTAAAACGACTATTCCGATTTTGACCGGAATCAAAATAGACGCCACTTCAGAAGGTGTAACACTGACTGCCAGTGACACCGACATTTCCATCCAAAGCTTTATGCCAACCGAAACTGCTGAGCTGAAAGTAATTGAGCTCTTTCAACCGGGAAGCGTCGTGCTCCCCGCTAAATTTTTCATGGAAATGATCCGCAAGCTCCCCTCCCAAACGATCGAGATCGAAGTTAAGGACCATTTTCAAACCACCATTCGTTCGGGATCTTCCGAAGTGCAAATTATGGGTCTCGACCCTGAAGAATATCCGCTTCTGCCCCAAATCGAAGAAAGCCGTACGATCCGGATTCCAAGCGATCTGCTCAAAACGATGATCAAGCAGACGTCTTTTTCCGTTTCGACGAATGAAACTACGCCTATTCTGACCGGTGTACTCTGGCAGATTTCGGACAATAAGCTGAAATTTATCGCTTGCGACCGCCACAGACTGGCTTCCCGTGAGATTAACCTCGATCTGGAGCCGGGACAAAAATTCCATCCGATTGTTATTTCCGGACGTACGCTTAACGAGCTGAGCAAAATTTTGCCGGATCAGAATTCCTTGATCGATATCGTTATCGCGGACAATCAGGTCTTGTTCAAAATGAACTCGATTTTGTTCTATACGCGCATTCTGGACGGAACTTATCCGGATACATCCAAGCTTATTCCGCAGTCGTTCCAGACAGAACTCGTTGTGGGCACCAAAGAACTGGCCGATGCGATTGACCGTGCTTACCTTCTTTCCAGAGAAGATAAGACCAATATCGTTAAACTCGTGATGAAAGAAGATGAAACCATCGAGGTTTCTTCAAGTTCGACCGAATTGGGCAAAGTAACGGAGCAACTGCAGCTTCAGAAAATCAACGGCGAACTGCTGCGGATCTCCTTTAACTCCAAATATATGCTCGATGCGCTTAAAGTTATGGATAGCGACCACATTCACATCGGATTCACCGGCGCTATGCAGCCGATTATTATCCGTCCGGAAGAACAGCAAAATATTTTGCAGCTTATTCTCCCGTACCGCACAACAAACTAAGCAGACTGACAATTAAATCAGACAAACGGAGGAGACTCGATGAAAGAGGTCACCATTCGTACGGAATATATAACCTTGGGTCAATTTTTGAAACTGGCGGACTGCATTCAAACCGGAGGACAGGCCAAATCCTTCCTTCAGGAAGCCCATATCGAAGTAAACGGAGAAAACGAAAACCGCCGCGGGCGGAAGCTGTACTCCGGAGACAAAGTTGCCGTAGAAGGCTGCGGGGAATTCGTCGTGTCCCGGGAATAGGCCCGAGGAAGCACAGGAGGAACGCCATTGTTTGTCAAACGGCTGTTGTTGGAACATTATCGAAATTATCCACATGTGGAAATCTCGACGGATCGGAATGTTAACATCTTTGTAGGTCCCAATGCGCAGGGGAAGACCAACTTGCTGGAATCCATCTACGTGCTTGCACTGACCAAGTCCCACCGTACCCATCAGGAGAAGGAATTGATTCAATGGCAGGAGGACCATGCCAGACTTTTTGGCGAGGTGGAACGGAAATACGGAATGAGTACGCTCGAGCTTTCCATATCGGGCAAAGGCAAGAAAGCGAAAGTAAACGGGCTTGAGCAAAAAAAGCTGAGCCAGTATGTCGGGGCGCTTAATGTGGTGATGTTCGCTCCCGAAGACCTGGAGATCGTCAAGGGAAGCCCCGGCATCCGCCGGAGGTTTCTCGATATGGAGATCGGGCAGGTCTACCCCAGCTACCTTTACGACCTCACTCAATACCAGAAGGTGCTTGTGCAGCGCAATAATTTGCTGAAGCAGTCCTACCCCCCTTCCGCGGCCAATAGCTCTATGCTGGATGTATGGAACGAACAGCTTGCAGCCTTCGGTGTTAAAATTATGAAAAAACGTCAAAGCTTTATAAAGAAACTCCAAAGCTGGGCGGAGCAGATTCATCAGGGAATCACCAACGGCAAGGAAATGCTCCGGGTGGAGTATGCTCCTTCCTTTGCGGACGGGCACTTTGAAGATGAATCTGTTTTATTGGACCGATTTATGATAAAGTTATCACAGATAAAAGAACAGGAAATGCGAAGAGGCGTCTCATTGATCGGTCCGCACCGGGACGACCTTCTTTTCTGCATTAACGACAAAGACGTACAAACGTACGGATCCCAAGGGCAGCAGAGAACGACTGCTCTTTCTTTAAAGTTAGCCGAAATCGAACTCATCCGGGAGGAGGTCGGCGAGTACCCTGTGTTACTCCTCGACGATGTTCTTTCCGAACTTGACGAATATAGACAGACCCAACTCATCCAGACGTTCCAGAAGAAAGTACAAACGTTTATCACAACGACCGGACTCGAAAGCGTCCATTTGGACCAGTTAGACCATGCGGCCGTTTTTCATGTTTCGAGCGGCAGCGTCATCGACAGGAGTTGAGAGATTGTGTTTATCCATTTAGGCGGCGAAAAGATTATTCGTTCCTCGGAACTCATCGCGATTTTCGATCTGTCGATCGAGAAGTCTTCGAAGATATCCAAGCAGTTTATTGCGGAGGCTACTCGCAGCAAGAAGATTGAGATCATTGGCGAAGAGGAATGCAAATCGCTTGTCGTGACGCAAGGCAAAGTGTATTATTCCCCAATCTCCTCGATGACTTTGAAGAAACGCGCAAATCAGCTGTTGACGAACTGAGCGATTTGACTATGTAAAAGCAGGTGAAGGGTGTATGACTTTGAACCAAAATTCGTACGATGAGAATCAGATTCAGGTACTGGAAGGGCTGGAAGCCGTTCGTAAAAGACCGGGCATGTATATCGGCTCGACCAGCAGCCGCGGCCTGCACCATCTCGTGTGGGAAGTTGTCGATAACTCCATCGACGAAGCGCTGGCCGGTTATTGTACCCGTATCGACGTCATCGTTCATAAAGACAACCGGATTACCGTAATTGACAACGGACGCGGAATTCCCGTAGGGGAACATGCCAAGATGAAGCGTCCCGCGCTAGAAGTGGTTCTCACCGTACTCCATGCAGGCGGTAAATTCGGCGGAGACGATTCGGGCTACAAAGTTTCCGGCGGACTTCACGGGGTAGGTATTTCCGTTGTTAACGCGCTGTCCTCGCATCTTCACGTACGAGTCAAGCTGCACGGTAAAATCCACGAACAAGAATATCGCCAGGGTAAACCGCAATATGATCTTCGGATTATAGGCGAAACGGAAGAAACCGGAACAACGGTTACGTTTACGCCCGATCCGGAGATTTTTACGGAGACGACCGAATATGATTACGAGATTCTGCAATCCAGAATCCGTGAGCTGGCGTTTTTGAATAAAGGAATCGAGATTAATCTGACCGACGAACGTACGGATACTTCCGAAAGCTTTATGTACGAGGGAGGAATTAAATCCTTCGTCGAGCACTTGAACCGGAACAAAGAAGCCCTTCATCAACCTCCGATTTATGTCGAAGGCAGCAAGGAAAATATCCAGGTTGAAGTGGCTATTCAGTACAACGACAGCTATACGGAGAACATCTATTCGTTTGCCAATAATATCAATACACACGAAGGCGGTACTCACGAGTCCGGTTTCAAAAGCGCATTGACGCGGATTCTGAATGACTACGCGCGCAAAACGAATGCGATCAAAGAAAGCGGGTCTAACCTGTCCGGTGACGACGTTCGTGAGGGCCTAGCCGCCATTATCTCGGTTAAGATACCCGAGCCTCAGTTTGAAGGGCAGACCAAGACGAAGCTCGGCAACAGCGAAGTGCGCGGGATCGTCGATTCTCTGTTTGCCGAGAAGCTTCTCGAGTTCCTGGACGAAAACCCGGCGATCGCGAAGAAGATCGTGGAGAAAGGACTCCAGGCTTCCCGTGCGCGCGAAGCGGCCCGCAAAGCAAGAGAATTGACCCGCCGTAAGAGCGTGCTGGAAGTAAGCTCCCTTCCGGGCAAGCTGGCTGACTGCTCGTCCAAGGATGCGTCCATCAGCGAGCTGTACATCGTGGAAGGGGACTCCGCCGGCGGATCGGCCAAACAGGGCCGTGACCGTCATTTCCAGGCCATTCTGCCGATCCGCGGTAAAATTTTGAACGTCGAGAAAGCACGTTTGGACAAAATTTTATCGAACCTGGAGATCCGTGCCATTATTACGGCGATGGGTACAGGAATCAGCGATGATTTCGATATTACCAAAGCTCGATACCATAAGCTGATCATTATGACGGATGCCGACGTCGACGGAGCCCATATCCGTACCTTGCTGCTTACGTATTTCTATCGTTATATGCGCAAGCTGATTGAAGTGGGGTATGTGTATATTGCGCAGCCGCCTCTTTATAAGCTGGAGCGGGGCAAAGTGGCCCGCTATGCATACAGCGACAAGCAGCGGGATGAGATCATGAAAGAGTTTGGCGAAGGAGCCAAAGTCAACGTTCAGCGTTACAAAGGTCTCGGGGAAATGGATGCGGAACAATTGTGGGATACAACCATGGATCCGGAAACCCGCACCCTGCTGCAAGTCACCATCCAAGATGCGATGGATGCCGATTCTATTTTCGATACACTGATGGGAGACAACGTGGAACCTAGACGTAACTTCATTCATCAGCACGCGAAGTATGTAAAGAACTTGGATATTTAGGGCTTCAAGAGATAGAAGGCTGGATTTATTCCAGCCTAGGATGCACGTTTCAGGAGGATAAATCATGACCGAAGAAATGCGTTCGCAAGTCGTTGAGGTTGATATTAGTTCGGAAATGCGCACCTCATTTTTAGATTACGCCATGAGTATCATCGTCAGCCGTGCGCTTCCCGACGTCCGGGACGGCCTCAAACCGGTTCACCGGCGTATTTTATACGCGATGTCCGAGCTGGGCATGTATTCAGATAAACCGCACAAAAAGTCAGCCAGAATCGTCGGCGAAGTAATCGGTAAATACCATCCTCACGGGGATTCTCCGGTATATGAAACGATGGTCCGGATGGCTCAGGATTTCTCGCTGCGTTACATGCTCATTGACGGGCACGGAAACTTCGGTTCCGTCGACGGCGACATGGCGGCAGCTATGCGTTACACGGAGGCGCGTCTCTCCAAGATCGCAATGGAGATGCTGCGTGATATCAATAAAGAGACCATCGACTACATTCCGAACTATGACGGAGAGGAACAGGAGCCGGTCGTACTGCCGGCACGGTTCCCTAACCTCCTTGTTAACGGATCTTCCGGGATTGCCGTAGGTATGGCCACCAATATTCCGCCGCATAATCTTGGAGAGGTTATCGACGGAATTCAGCAAATGATCGAGAACCCGGATGTAACTCCGTTGGAATTGATGCAGTCAATCAAGGGCCCGGACTTCCCGACGGGTGCGTATATACTCGGCCGCGAAGGAATTCGGCAGGCTTATGCCACAGGCAGAGGCTCCGTCACCATGAGAGCGAAAGCCGACATTGAAGAAGTGAATAATAAAGCACGGATTATCGTGCATGAAATTCCTTATCAAGTAAACAAAGCACGTTTGATTGAAAAGATCGCCGAACTCGTCCGCGACAAGAAAATCGACGGCATTACAGACTTACGCGATGAATCGGACCGTAACGGTATGCGTATCGTTATGGAGCTGCGTCGTGATGTGAATCCGAATGTCGTTCTCAATAATTTGTATAAGCATACAGCTTTGCAGTCCAATTTCGGTATCATCATGCTCGCCCTCGTAAATGGGGAACCTAGGGTTCTGAACCTGAGGGAGATGATTTATTATTACCTGGAGCACCAGAAGGTCATCATCCGCAGACGTACCGAATACGATCTGCGTAAAGCCGAAGCTCGTGCTCATATTCTCGAGGGTCTGCGTATCGCGCTCGACAATCTGGATGAAGTCATTGCCCTAATCCGTTCTTCGCGTACAACCGAAGCTGCGCGTGAAGGCTTGATGACAACTTTCAACCTTTCTCACGATCAGGCGCAAGCCATTTTGGATATGCGTTTGCAGCGCCTTACAGGTCTGGAGCGGGAGAAGATTGAACAAGAGTACGCCGAGCTTCTTCAAAAGATCGCAGAATTAAAAGCTATTCTTGCCGATGAGCAGCTTATTCTCGCTATCATCAGCGAAGAGCTCAATGAAATCAAACAAAGCTACGGCGACGAAAGACGCAGTGAAATTACCAAAGGCGAAGACAGCATCGAAGACGAAGACCTGATTCCTCAAGAGGATGTTGTCATTACTATTACCCACACGGGCTATATTAAACGCCTTCCGGTAAACACGTACCGAAGCCAGAAACGCGGAGGCCGCGGAATCGTCGGTATGGATACGAAGACGGATGACTTTGTAAACCATCTGTTCGTAACCAACACGCATCACTATCTTCTCTTCTTTACGGACAGAGGCAAAGTGTACAAGCTTAAGGCCTACGAGATTCCGGATCTTAGCCGGACTGCGCGGGGAACCCCGATTATCAACCTGATTCAGATTGAACAGGGCGAAACCGTAAGTGCCGTTATTCCGGTTCAGGAATTTAGTGCGGACAATTATCTGTTCTTTGCCACAAAGCAGGGGATTGTGAAAAAAACTCCGTTGGATGATTATATCAATATCCGCAAAGGCGGTCTGATCGCAATCAATCTCCGTGACGATGATTCGCTTGTCGGCGTAAAACTGACGGATGGCAAGCGTGATATTATCATGGGTACGCGTGACGGCATGTCCATCCGATTCCCGGAAAACGATGTCAGATCCATGGGCCGTTCCGCCACGGGTGTCAAAGGCATTCAAATCGGACCGGAAGATACGGTTATCGATATGGACGTGGTGGATGAAGACGCAAGCGTTCTGATTGTGACCTCCAAAGGTTTCGGCAAACGGACGCCTATAGCGGAATACCGCGTGCAATCACGGGGCGGTAAGGGCATCAAGACGCTCAACGTTACCACCAAGAACGGTGCGGTTGTAGGTCTTAAAGTCGTGAACAACGAAGAAGATCTCATGATCATTACCGCGAGCGGAACACTTATTCGGACAAGCATCTCCGGCATTTCTGAAATGGGACGCAACACGCAGGGGGTTCGTCTAATCAACATCCGCGAGGATGATGAGGTGGCGACTGTCACTCATGTGGCCAAGAGCGAGGAAAGCCAGGATGACGAGTTCAACGAAGAAGATCAGGAACAAATGGCGTCTGAACAAACGGATGCACAGGTGGATAATCCTGAAGAGGATACTGAAATTTAATAAATAGTTTCGAAGGTGGGGACTTACATCCCCATCTTTTTTGTTTTACAATAAAATTGACAAACTTAGGTAAAGCGGAGGGAAATACCTTGCGGACAGTCTCTGTGTCACAAATTAAAGCCGGCGACAAGCTCCTGGAGGCTGTAAACAGCCGTTTCGGCAATGCATTATTTTATAAGGGCAGAATCCTGACAGAGCGAGATGCGGAGATTCTGAAGGCATTCCTGATCTCTACCGTAACCATTGATAACGGGACAAGCAATTCAGGCCAAGAATCGGCCAGTGCGGTCGCTTCAGCGGATATAGATACGAAGCAAATCTCGTCCTTTGATCTTTCTTACGACAAAATGCTCCAACTGCTTAAGAAAGCGTTCGGTCTTGTGTTGGGCAATTCTGCCCTGCCGGTGCTGGAGATGCGTAATGAGCTTCATAAGCTGATCGAGCATATAGAAGGATACCAGGTCCTTACGTTTACACCGAGGCAGTTTCAGCTGCAGGATTTCGTCCATCACAACAGCATCATGGTTTCTCTGACATCTTATCTTCTGGCTAAATGGCACGGACTTCCTCAGAAGGATTGGATGCAGATAGCCCTCGCCGGACTCCTGCATGATATCGGGAATGCCAAAATCGATCAGGCTCTTCTCGTTAAACCGACCAAGTTAACACCTATAGAGCTTGAGGAAATGCGCAAGCACACCCTTTACGGTTACAATGTGCTAAAACCGATAGCAGCCCTTAACGAGGGTGTTAAGCTTTGTTCTCTTCAGCATCATGAGCGGGAGGACACTTCCGGCTATCCGCTTGGTCTTAAAAGCGATCAGATTCACATCTATTCCAAAGTGGTTGCTGTAGCCGATATCTTTCATGCCATGACAAGCGTTCGTTATCATCAGGAAGCCACATCCCCTTATCTGGTTCTGGAGCAGCTCAGCAAAGATTCTTTTGGTAAAGTCGATCCGGCTATCGTCAATACGTTCATCAACAAAGTGACTTCGTTTCATATCGGGACCGTTGTAAAATTGAACGATAACCGTGTAGGCGAAATTGTTTTCTCGGATCGGTCGTACCCGACGCGCCCTTGGGTCAACATCAACGGAACAATCGTTAACCTCACATTGGAAAGAAATCTGTACATTCAAGAGGTCATTGAAGCGCGTTAAGGACAAATAGGCTCGATGAAAAATATCTTCCCTAGGGAAGATATTTTTTGTTGACATAGTAAAGTGTGAATGGTATATTTGTATTCCGCCTTCCGAAAGAAGCGACAAATTAAAAAGCCTGAAAAAATTCATCGAAAAAAAGCTTGCAATCAACTAGGTGAATGTGGTATATTAATTAAGTCGCCGCTGAAACGAAGCGGACAACGACGAGGCTGATAAAGCCG
>NZ_BBJT01000022.1 GCF_000739915.1 Paenibacillus chitinolyticus NBRC 15660
TAACGAAAACCTCTATGAATTTTTTCATAGAGGTTTTTTGCTGTATTTGCATATTTTTCGGGATAGCGTTAAAACTAAAGAGAGGAAGTTCCGCATAGCTGTTTATCAGGTACTTGCAAAGTGATATGGAAATGATTATAATTGAGTTAAGGTCAAAGAAAGTCAAAGTCAATTTACTTCTCAACAACGGGAGGCTGAATTGATGCGTAATGTTTCCGAGATTATTGAGCAATATCTAAAGCATATACTGCAGCAAAGCCCCGAAGGGTCTATTGAGATCCAGCGGAATGAGCTCGCTGATCAATTTCAGTGTGTGCCGTCTCAGATTAATTATGTCATCAGCACACGATTCACCCTTGAAAAAGGCTACGTGGTGGAAAGCAAACGCGGGGGCGGGGGTTACATCCGGATTCAGAAGATTGAACTCAACGCCTACGGTTCACTGCTGGACACCATCATGACTACCATTCGTGAAAGTATAGATCAAGCGTCGGCCGAAGGGTTGATTTACCGTCTGGAAGAAGGCCGGTTGATCAGCCGGAGGGAAGCAGCCATCATTAAAGCGGCAATATCGCGGGATGTGCTTCAGTTTAAGCTTCCTTTGCGGGATGAAGTCCGTGCCCGGATTTTAAAGGCGATGCTGATATCCTTACTGAGCAAATAAGGAGGGGTTGACGTGCTTTGTCAAGAATGCGGCAAACGGCCCGCAACGCTTCATTTTACGAAAATTGTTAACGGTGAGAAAACAGAGTTTCACTTCTGTGAAACATGCGCCAAAGAGAAGGGCGAGCTGATTCCCGGTACGCCGGGAGGTTTCTCCATTCATAATTTGCTTTCGGGTCTGCTGGACTTTGATCCTTCTTCCGGAACGGTCTCAAGCAAAGCGCGTCCGATAAGATGCGAACACTGCGGACTTACGTATTCACAGTTTAGCAAGCTGGGACGTTTCGGCTGCAGCCACTGCTATGAAAGCTTTCAGGATAAGCTGGATCCCCTGTTTAAACGGGTTCACGGCAATACGCAGCATGTCGGCAAAGTGCCGAAACGCTCCGGACAGGAGATCGAGCAGAAGCGTGAGGTGGAGCGTCTCAAGAAAGAACTTCAGACGTACATCGAACAGGAAGAATTCGAGCAAGCGGCTGAACTGCGAGACCGTATTCGCGACCTCGATAAGAAGTCAGCCGGCAGCAGTTAACTTCGACGCCCGCCTCAAGCCTTTGAACTTGGAGAAAAGGAGGGTTCCTCTTTGAGACATTTTGTCAAGGAAGCATTAAGCGAATGGATGAAAGGGGACGGTCCCGATTCGGATATTGTGATCAGCAGCCGCATCCGGATAGCCCGGAATCTGCAAGATTATCCGTTTCCTATGTTGGCCGCGAACCAGCAGTCCGCGGAAGTGCTTGAGAAAGTTTCAGATGTACTGGGCAATGAGGATTTAAAAACGATCAGCGACTTCACGCTTGTACCGCTCTCGGAATTGAATGAACTGGAGCGGAGGATCCTGGTGGAGAAGCATTTGATCAGCCCGAATCTGGCAACCGAATCGCGGAACGGAGCCGTTATCCTTAATGATAACGAATCTATCAGCATTATGGTGAATGAAGAGGATCATCTGCGGATTCAATGTCTGTGTCCCGGATTTCAAATTAAAGAGGCCTGGGATCTGGCGAACCAGATTGACGATATTTTCGAATCTCAGTTAGACTACGGCTTTGACGAAAGACGCGGCTACTTGACCAGCTGTCCTACGAATGTGGGAACCGGTATACGGGCTTCGGTCATGATGCATCTGCCCGCTCTTGTTTTGACCCAGCAAATCAATCGAATTCTATCGGCGGTTTCACAGGTTGGCCTGACAGTCCGGGGCCTATATGGCGAAGGAAGCGAAGCGTTAGGAAATTTATTTCAGATTTCCAATCAGATTACGCTCGGCCAGTCCGAAGATGAAATCATCGATAATCTATATAGCGTAGCCAAACAGATTATCGAACACGAGCGCGCCGCAAGAAGGCAACTCATGCAGGAATCCAGAATACGTATAACAGACCGCGTTATGCGGTCATACGGAATTTTGACTCACGCTTCGATTATCGATTCCAAGGAAGCGGCACAGCGGCTATCCGATGTCCGCCTTGGCATAGATCTTAATTTAGTGGGGGAAGTTCCCGCACACACTATGAACGAACTTCTCGTGATGACACAGCCAGGATTTTTGCAGCAAATAGCAGGGGAGCTATTATCTCCCGACGACCGGGATATCCGGCGTGCCGAAATCATCAGGGAAAGATTCAAGCCGTGTCATAACGTTTAATGGTACTATACGACTTTCGTTCGAAATTACAATGGAGGTGCTAAGTATGATGTTTGGAAGATTTACGGAACGTGCACAGAAAGTTCTTTCCCTTGCACAGGAAGAAGCAGTACGCTTGGGTCACAACAATATAGGTACAGAGCATATCTTGCTGGGTCTTATTCGCGAAGGCGAAGGCATTGCGGCCAAAGCGCTGGTGGCTCTCGGACTCGGACTTGAAAAAATTCAAGATGAGGTCGAATCATTAATCGGCCGCGGACAAGAGCAACCCTCCAATATCGCTTACACACCGCGTGCCAAAAAGGTCATTGAACTTTCGATGGACGAAGCCAGAAAGCTTGGCCATACGTACGTAGGTACGGAGCATATTCTGCTCGGTCTGATCCGCGAGGGCGAAGGGGTTGCGGCACGCGTGCTGAACAACCTGGGCATTTCCTTGAACAAAGCCCGCCAGCAAGTCCTGCAGCTCCTTGGAAGCAGTGAGGTCGTTTCGAGCAATCACGGCAGCGGCAACAATGTCAACACGCCTACACTGGACAGTCTCGCGAGAGATTTGACGGCTATTGCCAAAGAGGGCAACCTCGATCCGGTAATCGGACGCTCCAAAGAAATCGAGCGTGTTATTCAGGTTCTCAGCCGCCGCACCAAAAACAACCCGGTTCTGATCGGGGAGCCAGGTGTAGGTAAAACGGCTATCGCCGAGGGCCTCGCTCAAAAGATCATCAACAATGAAATTCCGGAAACGTTAAAAGATAAGCGTGTCATGACGCTCGATATGGGTTCTGTCGTGGCAGGCACCAAATATCGCGGTGAATTTGAAGATCGTCTGAAGAAGATCATGGATGAGATCCGCCAGGCGGGGAACATCATTCTCTTCATCGATGAGCTGCATACCTTGATCGGCGCCGGCGGTGCAGAAGGTGCGATTGATGCCTCCAACATTCTGAAGCCGGCTTTGGCCCGCGGCGAACTGCAGTGCATCGGGGCTACTACTCTCGATGAGTACCGCAAATACATCGAGAAGGATGCCGCTCTGGAGCGCCGCTTCCAGCCGATTACGGTGGATCAGCCGACTCCGGAAGAAGCGATCCAAATCCTTCACGGACTGCGTGACCGTTATGAGGCGCATCACCGGGTGAAAATCACCGATGAAGCTATCGAAGAAGCAGTCAAGCTCTCGGATCGCTATATCCCCGATCGCTTCCTGCCTGATAAAGCGATCGACTTGATCGATGAAGCAAGCTCGAAAGTAAGGCTTCACTCTTACACGGTACCGCCTAGCTTGAAAGAGCTGGAGCAAAAGCTCGAAAACATCCGCAAGGAGAAAGACGCGGCTGTTCAAAGCCAGGAGTTCGAGAAAGCCGCTTCATTGCGTGATACCGAGCAAAAGCTTCGCGAAGAACTCGACAGTACGAAGAACGAATGGAAAGAGAAGCAGGGACGCATGGACACGGAAGTGACTCCGGACGACATCGCTCAGGTGGTTGCAAGCTGGACCGGAATTCCGGTACGCAAACTGGCCGAAGAGGAGACGGAGCGTCTTCTTAAAATGGAAGATATCCTTCACAATCGTGTGATCGGCCAGGAAGAAGCGGTTAAAGCTGTTAGCCGCGCAATCCGCCGCGCAAGAGCGGGTCTGAAAGATCCGAAGCGTCCGATGGGCTCCTTTATCTTCCTGGGTCCGACCGGTGTAGGTAAAACCGAGCTTGCCCGCGCTTTGGCGGAATCCCTGTTCGGAGACGAAAATGCCGTTATCCGCATTGATATGTCCGAATATATGGAGAAACACTCCACGTCCCGTCTCGTAGGAGCGCCTCCGGGCTATGTAGGCTACGAAGAAGGCGGCCAATTGACCGAAAAAGTACGCCGCAAGCCTTACTCCGTTGTCCTGCTTGATGAGATCGAGAAAGCACATCCGGAAGTGTTCAATATCCTTCTGCAAGTGCTGGAAGACGGGCGCCTTACTGATTCCAAAGGCCGTACCGTCGACTTCCGCAACACCTTGATCATCATGACGTCCAATGTGGGCGCCGATACGATTAAGAAAAATTCGACACTCGGCTTTACGGCTGTCCAAGACTCCGGCAAAGATTACAACAACATGAAGGACAAAGTCATGAACGAGCTGAAGAAAAGTTTCCGTCCGGAGTTCCTGAACCGGATCGACGAAATTATCGTCTTCCACTCTCTCGACCAGAAGCATATTGCTGAAATCGTCAGTCTCATGGCCGATGAGCTCCGCAAACGCTTGAAAGAACAGGAGGTCGACTTTACCCTCACCGATGACGCGAAGAACTTCCTGGCTAAGGAAGGCTTTGATCCAAGCTATGGAGCAAGGCCGCTTCGCAGGGCAATCCAGAAACACATTGAGGACCGTCTCTCCGAAGAGCTTCTCAAAGGAAGCATCTCCAAAGGCGACTCCCTTACTATAGACGAAAAAGACGGCGAACTTGTTGTACTTCGGAACGAAGAAGCGATGACGCAGACCAAATAAGGTATAAAATCAAGCATTTTGCGGTATGCAGTTGTACCGCAAAATGCTTTTTCTTTTGCCAAGTACTTTCATAGCATTCGCAAAAATGGTAAACTTTGAATGACGCTGGAACGGTTTGCCCGTTTTAGGCGTAGAAAGAGAAGGGGAACTTCGCGCCATGAGTAAAACAAAAACGAAATTCATCTGCCAGCAGTGCGGGGTTGAAACCCCGAAGTGGCTCGGCAAATGTCCCGGCTGCGGAGCGTGGAACAGTTTTGCCGAAGAAGTGGAGACGGTTGTCAAGACCCAGGGAATGAATTCTTCTTTCCTGCGGACGAAAGAAAAACCGACTCCGATCATAAACATAGAAAGCAGTGTTGAACAGCGTGTGCTCACGGATAACGGAGAGCTCAACCGCGTTTTGGGCGGCGGGTTCGTCCCCGGCTCGCTCATTCTGGTTGGGGGAGACCCCGGCATAGGCAAATCGACGCTGCTCCTGCAAACCTCGCACTCGCTGACCAAAGAGGGGCGGAAGGTTTTATATATCTCAGGCGAGGAATCGATTCGTCAGACGAAGCTTCGCGCGGATCGGCTGGATGCCGTTTCGCCGAATCTATACGTGCTCTGCGAAACGAATATGGAAGTGGTTGAAGAGGCGATCCAGGAGGTTCAGCCGGATTTTCTGGTCATCGACTCGATTCAGACCGTCTACCATCCAAGCGTATCCTCCGCCCCGGGAACCGTTTCCCAAGTACGTGAATGCACAAGCCATTTCATGCGCATAGCTAAGCTTAAGAATATAGCGACGGTTCTTGTCGGCCATGTAACCAAGGAAGGCGCCATTGCAGGACCGCGCCTGCTTGAACATATGGTGGACTGTGTGCTTTATTTTGAAGGGGAACGGCATCACACCTACCGCGTTTTGCGTGCGGTTAAAAACCGGTTCGGTTCAACGAACGAAATCGGCATCTTCGAAATGCGGGAAACCGGGCTGGCCGAAGTGAGCAACCCGTCGGAGCTTTTCTTGTCCGAGCGCCCGCTTGGCGTAGCCGGATCGACAGTCGTCGCCAGCATGGAAGGAACGAGACCGGTCCTGGTTGAGATCCAGGCGCTTGTCTCGTCAACCAACTTCCCGTCTCCGCGAAGAATGGCTACGGGAATCGACCATAACCGGCTGTCACTCATTATGGCGGTCTTGGAGAAACGGGTCGGCCTGTTCCTTCAGAGTCAGGACGCTTACTTGAACGTAGCCGGCGGAGTCAAACTCGATGAGCCGGCTGTCGATCTGGCGGTGGCGATAAGCATCGCCTCCAGCTTCAAAGAGCAGCCGACGCAGGCTTACGACGCCGTGTTCGGTGAGGTCGGGCTCACGGGAGAGGTCCGCGGCGTATCGCGTATCGACCAGCGGGTCAAGGAAGCGCAGAAGCTCGGCTTCCGGCGCGTCATTATGCCGGAGAAAAGCCTCAAGGGCTGGACGCCTCCAAAGGGCATCGAAGTGGTCGGCGTAAGTACGGTGTCCGAAGCTTTAAAAGCGGCATTGGACTAGTTTAAAAGTTTATGCGGCCGGATTAGTTCGGCCCCGCAAGACGGATCTATTGAAAACAAGGCATAGCGGAACACGCTCGGCTAACAGAACGGAAATGCTTCAGGAGGATTAACATGAGCAAAGAAGAAACTAAACGAGACGTCATGAGCCAACTGCTCCAGCTGGTCGCTCCGGGTACGCCTTTCCGCGATGGGCTCGAGAACGTGCTTCGTGCCAAAACGGGAGCCTTGATTGTCGTCGGATGTACTCCGGAAGTTATGGAAATCGTGGACGGCGGATTTTCCATCGACTGCGATTTTACGCCAAACTATTTGTATGAATTGGCCAAAATGGACGGAGCCATCATTCTAAATGAAGATGCCAAGAAAATTTTATATGCGAATACCCAACTGATTCCGAACTCTTCGATTCCATCGACCGAGACGGGAATCCGGCATCGTACGGCCGAGCGGGTTGCCAAGCAGACGAATAAACTGGTTGTGTCTATTTCCCAGCGCCGGAACATTATTACCTTGTATCAAGGAAACCTGCGGTATTCCCTCAAGGATATCGGGGTCATTCTGACCAAGGCGAATCAGGCGATCCAGACGATGGAACGTTACAAGACGGAGCTGGATCAGTCCTTAATCAATCTGGGCGCTTCCGAGTTCGAAGAGCTTGTGACTCTGCATGATGTCACCAATGCCATTCAGCGGGTAGAAATGGTGCTGCGTATTAAGAACGAGCTCAACAGATATATCACGGAGCTTGGAACCGAAGGACGCCTGATTTCCATGCAGTTGGAAGAACTGGTCGGTAATACGGAGCTGGAAGTACGTCTGCTTCTGAAGGATTATGTCCGGGAACTCAGCGAAGAGAAGATCAAAGATATTTTGCTGGGGCTCAAGCGTCTCTCTTCCGAAGAATTGCTCGATCCGCATCATATTATCCGGCTGCTCGGCTATCCGCACACTAACGCCGTATCGGAGGAACTTGTTTCTCCGAGAGGGTTCCGGGTACTCAATAAAATCCCGCGGCTTCCTTCTATCATTATCAGTAATTTGGTGGAAAAGTTCGGTCACTTACCTCATATCACGGTGGCGACAATCGAAGAGCTGGATGAGGTAGACGGAATCGGAGAGGTCCGGGCGAGAGCGATCAAGGAAGGGCTGCGCAGAATTCAGGAGCAAGTATTAATTGACAGGCATATTTAAATTGCATACAATCATAAAGTATAAATATGGGTTGAATCACGTTGTTTTAATGGGGTACAGTATATTTAGAGGTGGACTAAACTAATATGATAACTAAATCGCTTCCTAGCTTGTTTACTGTTGGGAATCTGTTTTTAGGCGTTCTGGCCATTATTCTCGTGTTTAATGAAAGACCGGATACGGCAGCCGTACTTGTCATTGTGGCTATGCTGCTCGACGGTCTGGATGGACGAGTTGCTCGTGCGCTCAACGCACAGAGTGAGTTTGGTAAAGAACTGGATTCTTTGTCGGATGTCATTTCGTTCGGTGTAGCACCGGCATTCATTATGTACGTTGTCGCATTCGGCGATATCCGCCCTGCCGCGGCAGCTTGGGTCGTAACGGCAATATTCCCGATTTGCGGAGCTCTTCGTCTGGCACGTTTTAATGTGGTGGCAGGTACACCGGGTTACTTTATCGGCCTACCTATTCCGGCGGCAGGCGGCATACTTGCAACGCTGGCATTGTTCCACAACGAGCTTAACGTCTATGTTCTGCTGGTCAGCACAGTGCTGCTTTCCTATCTGATGGTGAGTAACGTCAAATATCCGAACTTTAAGAAAGCGGGAATTCCCAAAGCCGCTATCTGGATTACACCGATCATTGTGATCATCGCGGTTATTATCGGAATCAACAAACCATCGTTCATTTCCAAAATGATTTTCATACCGCTTGTGATCTATGCGCTCTATGGCTTAAAAAAAAACGTTGATCGCCTCTTCGTTCTTCGCCGCAGAAAGCACAAAGCCATGGAAACGACCGAAGATCTGGCGAATTCAAAAACTCATCTATAAAAAAGAGCAGGAAGTATAAGCTTCCTGTTCTTTTTTTTGCCGCTAAATCAGGGTTTCGGTGAACAAAAAAAGCATCTATTTTCATCCGGGCTTCGGAGGAGAATACATGCTTTTTTCTTCTATACTAAGACATATTGAAAAATCCGAGTGTCGAGCATTTTTTCGATTCGTCTTCGAGTACTTTTTCCAAGTTCACATCAAGAAGATTGCTCAGAGCGGAAAGATAAAAAAGGTGCTTACCGATTTCAGTGGAAATCGCCTCCATGCAGTGCTCGCACAACTGGCCTTCCAAATGGGTTTGCAGCTCGATTTTAGCCTGATCCAATGTCATTTCGGGAGAATACTCCTGTTTCTTGGCATTGACTTCAACGCAGCCGCATTCGGTAATCGATTTGATGACAGAGCGGTTCACACCGGCATTGGATTGTTGGAATTTGGACAATACATCAAGCAGGCTGCGATGGCGAAGCAGCAGTTCACCAACTTGTTCCTGGAAATCTTTCAGGGACAGGGCACTCATCTCATGCACCTCATTTTAGTTTCGTCTCCATCTCATTATATAGAAATTAGGTTAGCGAGGCAATCTGACACCTGCTGCGTGTTTATACATCCAACATTTGGAACATACTTGTAACAGGGGAGAGGATCCTCTTACTTTGGATGATGGAGGTGAATCCGTAAGATGAAATGGATTCAATGGATTATTGCCGTCTTAGGTGGTGCGCTCGGTTACGGGTGGAGTGATGCCATTATTCAATTATCGGGAATCAACGGTGGAACGGTTGCGGATTACACGGCAGCTGGAGCGGGATTTATCGGGATGTTTATCGTGTCATGGATAGGCATGGGCCTTATTTTAAGACTGGTGCAGCGTGGAGAAAACAGCTTATCGCAAATGCCCGCTTCCGATCTTCTTCCTGCCGCATTCGGTACGATCGTGGGGCTGCTTGCAGCCGTGCTGGTATTCCCGGCGCTTGAACGGGTTCATGTAGTATTGGCGGGTATGGCTACCGTTCTTCTGGCCTTCATGGGCGGGCGGATCGGCTACGGCAAGAGCGAGGAAATCTTCGAACTTCTGAGCAGCCGGAAAGACGGGGGAAGCGGCAAAGGAAAAATGCCGGAAGAACACAAGATCCTCGATACGAGCGTGATCATAGACGGACGCATTGCGGACATTTGCAAAACGGGGTTTATTGAAGGAACGCTGGTTATTCCGGAATTCGTCCTTGAGGAGCTGCAGCATATCGCGGATTCTTCCGATTTGCTCAAACGTAATCGCGGCAGGCGCGGATTGGATATTTTAAATAAAATTCAGAAGGAACTTGACGTGAAAGTTCTTATCTATGAAGGCGACTTCGAAGAAATTTCCGAGGTGGACAGCAAGCTTATCCGGCTCGCCAAGGTGCTTCAAGGCAAAGTGATCACCAACGATTACAACTTGAACAAGGTCTGTGAACTCCAGGGCGTATCCGTTCTGAACATCAACGACTTGGCGAATGCCGTGAAACCGGTGGTACTCCCCGGTGAAGAGATTCTGGTTCAGGTCATCAAGGACGGCAAAGAGCATGGACAAGGAGTAGCGTATTTGGATGACGGAACCATGATCGTCGTTGAAGGCGGCCGGGACTTTATCGGCTCCCTGCTTGAAGTAATGGTTACCAGTGTCCTTCAAACGTCAGCGGGACGAATGATCTTCGCGAAGCCCAAGCTCTTGGAAAAAGCGCAATAAAGGGTTATCATAGGGAGAGTATTTCGCTGGGGCTGCAGCTAGGCACGTTAAAGCAGAGGAAAAAGGCTGCAGCAGCAAAACCCGGTGGTAACCGGAGGTATGCAGGTGAATAAAGTCGGCGTCATCGTCGTTGCGGCAGGCAGAGGTTCACGAATGCGGACGGCGGAAAGCAAACAATATCTGGAGCTGGCGGGCAAGCCGATTTTGGTACATACGCTGGAACTCTTCGAGAAGATGGCCCGTATCGACTCCGTCGTGCTTGTGACCGGGGAAGCGGACGTCCCGCGCTGCGAATCGTATGCCGCCCGCTACGGGCTGCATAAAGTCAGCCGGGTCATAGCCGGCGGTGCGGAACGGCAGGACTCCGTCCGGTCGGGACTGGAGGCGCTTGGCGCGGAAACGCAGTGGGTGCTTGTCCATGACGGCGTCCGCCCGCTCGTTACCGAAGAGCAGGTAGGCGCCTGTCTGGACAAAGCCATAGATACGGGTGCAGCCGTGCTGGCCGTTCCCGTTAAAGACACGATCAAGGTCGTGAGTGAGGATGGCCAGATCATGTCCACACCCGACCGCAAAAGCTTGTGGGCGATCCAAACGCCGCAGGCTTTTCGGTTTTCTCTTTTAAAAGAAGCGCATGAGGAGGCAATCCGAGACGGATTCCTTGGCACAGACGATGCCATGCTTGTCGAACGGGCGGGGCATACGGTGCATGTCGTCGAAGGGGATTATGCCAATATCAAAATCACTACCCCCGAAGATCTGCCATGGGCGGAATGGTTGTTAGGCAACAGGAGAGGAGAATAGACGGATGATTCGAGTAGGACAAGGATTTGATGTGCATCAGTTGGCGGAGGGCCGCCCGTGTATTATCGGAGGCGTTACGATTCCGTATGAAAAGGGACTGCTGGGGCACTCGGATGCGGATGTGCTGCTTCACGCGATTACCGACGCCATACTGGGGGCGCTGGGTTTGGGCGATATCGGCAAGCATTTCCCGGATACGGCTGCCGAATTCAAGGATGCGGACAGCCTGGTGCTGTTGAAGCGGGTCTGGGCCCTGGCCAAAGAACGCGGGTACCGGCTCGGCAACGTGGATTCCACCATCATCGCCCAGAAGCCCAAAATGGCCCCGTATATTCCGCAAATGGCGGAAATTATTGCCCGGGCGCTGGATGCGGAACTGGAGCAGGTGAACGTAAAAGCGACCACTACGGAGCAGCTCGGCTTTACCGGAAGAGGCGAAGGAATCGCGGCGCAGTCGGTTGTTTGTTTGATAAAAGGTGTGCTATCATAAATTATTATTTCAAAGGATCCCGCAAGGGAAAACGGAAGAGAGGCTAATACCATGAGTACCCCACTCCGCGTACGTTACGCACCGAGTCCGACCGGACATCTTCATATCGGTGGAGCCCGTACCGCTTTATTCGATTATTTGCTTGCCCGTAAAAACGGCGGCCAATTCGTGGTCCGCTTCGAAGATACAGACCAGACTCGTCATGTCGAGTCCGGTGTACAGAATCAGCTGGACGGCTTAAGCTGGCTTGGGCTGAATTGGGACGAATCCGTCGATATCGGCGGGCCGTACGCCCCTTACCGTCAGATGGAACGTCTGGGCTTGTACCAGCCGTTTATCGATCAGCTGCTGAGCGAGCGGAACGCGTATCCCTGCTACTGCACCGAGCAGGAGCTCGAGCGCGAACGGGAAGAGCAGGAAGCGCGCGGAGAAACTCCGCAGTATTCGGGAAGATGCCGCCGCCACCTGACCGCCGAGCAGAAGGCGGAGTTCGAAGCGGAAGGGCGCAAGCCTTCTGTCCGGTTCCATGTACCGAAGGATAAGATTATCGCATTTAAAGATAAAGTACGTGAAGAAGTCGAATTCGAAACGAACGGAATCGGCGACTTTATCATCGTCCGTCCCGACGGAATTCCGACCTACAACTTTGCCGTTGTACTGGATGACCACCTTATGAAAATCTCCCTCGTCATCCGGGGCGAGGAGCATTTGACGAATACACCGCGTCAGATCATGCTGTATGAGGCGCTCGGCCTGCCGGTCCCGGATTTCGCGCATCTTTCGCTGATCCTCAACCCGGACCGCAAAAAAATGAGCAAGCGCGACGAGTCCATCATTCAATTCGTACAACAATACAGCGAATTGGGTTATCTGCCGGAAGCGGTCGTGAATTTCATCGCTTTGCTGGGCTGGTCTCCCGGAGGCGAAGTGGAGATGTTCACACTGGAAGAGCTTGTGGAACAGTTCGATCTGGACCGTGTTTCCAAAAGCCCGGCCGTCTTCGATATGGACAAGCTTAACTGGATGAACAATCATTACATCAAACAGGCACCGCTCGAAAGAATCGCCGGACTGGCTGTTCCTCATCTTCAAAAAGCGGGGCTTATACCGGCGGAACTCTCGGAAGACCAGCAGCGCTGGGCGACCGAACTCGTCGGCTTGTATCAGGAACAGCTTCGTTACGCTGCGGAGATCGTAGATCTCGCCGAGCTGTTCTTCCGCGAAAAGCTGGCTTTCGACGATGAAGCGGCCGCGCTGCTTGCCGAAGAGCATGTGCCGGCCGTGGTGCAAAGCTTCTTGAAACAGGTGGAAGCGGCCGATAGTCTGGCGCCGGAAAATGTGCAGAAGCTGCTTAAAGCCGTGCAAGCGGAAACCGGCTATAAGGGCAAACAGCTCTTTATGTCCATCCGTGTAGCTTTGACGGGACAGATGCACGGAAGAGACCTGAACATGACCATCCATCTGCTGGGCCGCGAAAAAGTGCAGGAACGGCTTCGCGCCTTATTGTAAAGCTGTCTCTTTTGAGCTATACTGATACCAACTTTATACGTTTATGAACAGCGCCGAACAGGAGAGTACCCATAAGACGGAATCTCCAGAGAGGATAACCGAGCGGTAACCCGCTGGGCTGAAAGTTATCCGATCCCTTTATGAGGAAATGCACCTGTGAGCTGCTGCGCCGAATGATGGCTTACGCCTCTGTAGGTTCAGTCGGGTCGTACCCGTTAACAACGCAGAGTTGGGAGACTTCACAGTCACCAAGCAGAGTGGAACCGCGATTATACGCCTCTGCAGCCTTATGGCTGCGGAGGCTTTTTAATTTTTTCCAGGAGCAGTTGGTAGGAGCTAAACATCCCAGAAACGAATAAGAAGGTGATGAACCTTGTGGAAAACCATACGTTCTGATATAAAAGCCGTCTTCGACAATGATCCTGCCGCCCGAAGCTGGTTCGAGGTTGTGTTTACTTATTCCGGGCTCCATGCCATTTGGGCGCACCGGGTTGCTCACTGGTTGTATACCCGCAAACTGTTTGCGGCGGCACGTATCATTTCGCAGTTCAGCCGCTTTATGACTGGCATCGAAATCCACCCGGGAGCCACAATCGGCGAAAGGCTGTTTATTGATCACGGGATGGGGGTAGTGATTGGCGAAACGTGCGAAATCGGCAATGACGTTATTCTTTATCAGGGAGTCACCCTCGGCGGAACGGGAAAAGAGAAAGGCAAACGGCACCCGACGATCGGCAGCAAGGTGGTTATCTCCTCCGGGGCCAAGATCCTGGGTTCTTTCAAAGTGGGAGACAATGCGATGATCGGCGCGAATGCGGTCGTGCTTAAGGAAGTTCCCGCGAACTCTACGGTAGTGGGCATTCCCGGAAAAATTGTGAAAAGGGACGGAATCCGGGTTAACCGGCTGGATCACGGCAACGTGCCCGATCCGGTACTTGATCTTTGCCGCACTTTACAGGTGCAAATCGACGAATTAAGGGAACAATTAGAAGAAGAGAAGATCAAGAATGGAGGCGTTAGGGAGCATGACACTCAGAATGTTTAATACGATGACAAGAGAAAAAGAAGAATTTAAACCTCTTGAACCGGGCAAGGTGAAAATGTATGTGTGCGGCCCGACCGTATATAACTATATTCATATCGGCAACGGACGCCCGGCGATTTTCTTCGATGTCGTCCGCCGCTATTTAACCTATGTCGGTTACGAAGTGACCTACGTGGTGAACTTTACCGACGTGGACGATAAGCTGATCCGCAAAGCGGAAGAAACAGGGGAAACCGTGCAGGAGCTGGCCGACCGTTTTATCGCCGCCTATATGGAAGATATGAAAACCCTCCGCATCGAGCCGGCCACGATTCATCCGCGGGTAACGGACAACATGGAGATCATCATCACCTTCATTAATTCGCTGGTGCAGCAGGGCTTTGCTTACGAGAATGGCGGAGACGTCTATTACCGGACCTCCCGTTTCAAAGAGTACGGAAAACTGTCTCATCAGAATCTGGATGAGCTTCAGTACGGAATCCGCATCGAAGTGGATGAGCGCAAGGAAAATCCGCAGGATTTCGTTCTTTGGAAAGCGGCGAAACCGGGCGAGGTGTTCTGGTCCAGTCCCTGGGGCAACGGTCGTCCGGGTTGGCACATCGAATGCTCCGCTCTGGTGCACAAGTACCTGGGAGAGTCGATCGACATTCACGGCGGCGGCGTAGACCTCACGTTCCCGCATCATGAGTGCGAGATTGCCCAGACGGAAGCCATTACGGGCAAGCCGATGGCGAAATACTGGCTCCACAACGAATTCCTCAATATCGATAACGAAAAAATGTCCAAATCCCTCGGCAACGGGGTATTGATCAGAGAGATCGCCAAAAAGATCAAACCGGAGACGCTCCGCTTTTTCATGCTGTCCTCCCATTACCGGAATCCGCTTAATTTCAGCGAAGACGGGTTAACGCAAGCGGGCAACGGATTGGACCGTATCCAGAATTGTGTGACCAACCTGAAGCACCGTCTCGGCATCGCTCAGGAAGATGCGTTGGACGATCAGGTTGAGGCGCGCGTGAAAGAAATCGAAGCCCAGTTTATTTCGAAAATGGACGACGATTTTAACACTCCGGATGCGATTACCGCCGTTTTCGATCTCGTCACGGAGGCTAATCGTGTGCTGCAGCAGGAGCGGGTATCCGCGGCTACACTCAGACTGATTATGGGACGCTTCCGCAACTTCGATTCCGTACTCGGCATTCTGGCAAGAGAAGAAGATGAACTGCTCGACGAAGAAATCGAGGGACTGATTGAAGAGCGCAACGAAGCGAGACGGGCGAAAAACTGGGCGCGCGCCGATGAAATCCGCGACCTGCTTACCGAGAAGGGTATCTACCTCGAAGATACACCGCAGGGTATCCGTTGGCGCCGGAAATGAACCTTACCGATAAGTTGAATGCACAGCTGTTCCGGTACCCGCCTTCCCAGAAGCCGGAACTGCTTAATCCGCTGGTCCTTGCTTATGTAGGGGATGCCGTCTATGAAATGTTTATCCGTCAGTACGTCATCTCCATGCCCAGCCAGCGTCCCAACCACCTGCACCGCACCGCTACGCGCTACGTTTCGGCCAAAGCGCAGTCGAAGGCCTTGCTGGCGCTGCTGCCTCTTCTTACGGAGGAAGAAACGGACATCGTCAAGCGCGGACGCAACGCCAAATCAGGCTCGACTGCCAAAAATGCGGATGTGCTGGAATACCGGCACAGCACCGCATTCGAATCCCTGATCGGCTATTTGTACTATAAGCAGGCATACGAGCGCCTGAACTATATCATGGAAGCCTCGCTGGCGCCGGAGAAAATTACGGCTCTCGCGGCTTCGGAATCCGAAGCCGGTCCCGCTTCGAATCAACCGGGCGGTACGGATGCCGGCACCGGAAGGGTTCAAGCCGACGCTTCCGAAGAGCCGGAGGCAGCCGGAGCAGATCCGGAAGCGCCGTCCGATGCACACAAACTTTAAGCAGAATCATTATAGGAGGCACGACCATGGAAGAATACATCGGCGGTAAACACTCGGTGCTCGAAGCGCTGCGCTCCGGCCGCACCATTCACAAAATATGGCTGAGCGAGTCCGCCCAGAAGCAGCTGGCCCAGCCCGTTGCCGCGGAAGCCAAGAAGCTTGGCGTCATCGTGCAGACAGCCGACAAGCGCAAGCTCGATCAGCTTGCTCCGGATTTGCAGCACCAAGGCGTCGTTGCCCAGGTGGCGGCATACGATTACGCCAGTGTGGATGACATCCTGGCGCGCGCCGAGCGCAAAGGAGAGGATCCGTTCATTCTGATCCTCGACGAAATCGAAGATCCGCATAATCTCGGATCCATTCTCCGTACAGCGGACTGCACCGGCGTGCACGGCGTCATCATCCCTAAGCGGCGCTCCGTCGGCTTGACCGCAACCGTCTCGAAGACATCCGCGGGAGCGGTGGAGTATGTGCCCGTAGCCCGCGTGACGAATATTTCCCAGACTATCGGCGATCTGAAAGAACGCGGTGTCTGGGTAGCGGGCACGGACGTGACTGCGGCCGACGACGTATACCGCAGCAATTTTAAAATGCCGCTGGCTCTGGTCATCGGCAACGAAGGCCGAGGAGTCGGTCGCCTGATCAAAGAATCGTGCGATTTTCTCGTGAAGCTGCCGATGCATGGACGCGTGAATTCGCTCAATGCATCCGTAGCCGCGGGAGTACTGATGTACGAGGTAGTCAGACAACGTACTACGGGATAGCCTCGTATGAAAGAATTCCTGATTGTGGACGGCTACAATATTATCGGGGCCTGGCCCGAACTGAAGCAGCTGCGCGACCGCAGTTTGGAAGAGGCGAGGGACAGGCTCATCACCATATTGGCGGAATACCAGTCTTTTTCCGGCGTGAAGGTTTATCTGGTTTTTGACGCGTACCAGGTCCCGGGACTGGGCAAAACATACGTGCAGAGCAGACTCAGCGTTCTGTATACGAAAGAGAAGGAAACGGCCGACGAACTGATCGAGCGTCTCGTTACCGAGCTGACCGGCCGGCGCCGCCAGATTTACGTGGCGACCTCCGATATGACCGAGCAGCATGTGATTTTCGGCAAAGGGGCGCTCCGTCTCCCGGCTTCCGAACTTTTCGTCAAAATTAAACAGAGCCGCACGGAGGTCCGCAAACGTATCCGGGAAGAGGCCGAGAGCGGCCGAAACACCTTTGACAGCAAGCTGAATGAGGAAATGAGGGAGATCTTCGAGAGATGGAGACGGGGGAAGTAACATCAGACACTTCTGAAAAAGTCTGGAAAAAGAATGTCCGTTTGCATTGACGATGTAAGATTACATAATGTATACTTATCCTATCCTTTTTAGCAAACTTGGTAGTTTTGCAGGCCGGAGGGATTGTTGGTGAGTGTCGACCTCAAAGAGCTTAAAATGACTGATTACGATCTCAAGACTGACGAAGATATCGTCGACGCTGTCCATTGCGGCAACAGCGACGCGCTGGAGTATCTGATTAACAAGTATCGCAATTTTGTACGCGCTAAAGCCCGTTCGTATTTTCTCATCGGTGCTGACCGCGAAGATATCGTGCAAGAAGGCATGATCGGTTTATATAAATCGATTCGTGATTTCCGTGGAGACAAGCTATCGTCATTCAAAGCGTTTGCAGAGTTGTGCATTACGCGGCAGATCATAACGGCTATTAAAACGGCGACCCGCCAGAAGCATATCCCGCTTAACTCTTACGTTTCGCTGGACAAGCCTATCTACGACGAGGATTCGGACCGTACGCTGCTGGACGTTATTTGCGGCTCTAAGGTTACGGACCCTGAAGAACTGATTATCAATCAGGAAGAATTCAGCGGACTCGAAGACAAGATGGGCGAGATTCTGAGCGATCTGGAACGCCGTGTGCTTATGCTCTATTTGGATGGCAGATCTTATCAGGAAATTGCGGTAGATCTGGACCGCCACGTGAAGTCGATCGACAACGCGCTGCAGCGGGTCAAACGCAAGTTGGAACGTTACTTGGAAGTACGGGATTTATAGATGAGGCACCCTTTCGGTGAATGGGTGTTTTTATTTTTGTCGCCGGATGATAAAGGAATTAACGTACGTTTAAGGGAATGTCGGCTGGTCGATAATGAGAAGAGAACCCGGGTCGAGAAAGGGTTTTTTGCTGTGCGCGGGGCAGGATGTTATCCTTGACACCCCATACCGGTTATGTTAAAGTATTGCAGGTAGCCCTATCGCTTTTTTTTTGTGCGCAAAAAAGGGTATATCCTGATACGGGAGGTGTAACACATGCGAGTTGTTATGACGCTAGCTTGCACGAACTGCAAGCAACGGAACTATACTTCCAACAAGAACAAGCGTAACCATCCAGACCGTATGGAGTTCAAGAAATTCTGCAAATATTGCAATGAACATACCGCTCATCGCGAAACCAGATAGTCTGTGGAGGTGTAGTGCGTGGCTTTCTTAGCTAAAATGAAGCAGGGTTTCGGCTCCTCGTTCTCGTTTTTTGGTGAAAGCTGGAGCGAACTGAAGAAGGTCAAGTGGCCAACACGCAAGGAAATGATCAGCTATACGACCGTTACCCTTGTGACGGTGGCTTTCGTGACTGTCTATTTTTTCTTGCTCGACCTGGGGATCTCTGAGTTGCTGCGGCTTGTCTTCAAATAAATTCAGGAACTAGGTGGCAAATATGGAAAAAAGATGGTATGTCGTTCATACCTATTCAGGTTACGAGAACAAAGTCAAAGCCAATTTGGAGAAGCGCGTTGAATCTATGGATATGGCGGACAAGATCTTCCGCGTACTCGTACCCATGGAGGAAGAGCTGGTAAACAAAGACGGCAAGAAGAAAACCGTCATGCGTAAAGTTTACCCCGGATACGTGCTCGTAGAGATGATTCAAACCGACGATTCCTGGTATGTTGTTCGCAACACTCCCGGCGTAACCGGCTTTGTAGG
This sequence comes from Paenibacillus chitinolyticus NBRC 15660, assembly GCF_000739915.1. GTDB lineage: Bacteria > Bacillota > Bacilli > Paenibacillales > NBRC-103111 > Paenibacillus_F > Paenibacillus_F chitinolyticus. The sequence goes on from NZ_BBJT01000022.1 coordinate 18,871, forward strand.
CTCGACGGGTTCCGGCTCTAAACCGACTCCGCTGCTTCCGGAAGAAGTCGAATCTATTCTGAAGCATATGGGAATGGAAGAACCGAAACCGAAGATCGACTTCGATCTGAAGGAAACGGTTCGCGTGAAGGTTGGTCCTTTTGCGAATTTCGTCGGCACTGTCGAAGAAATTATTGCAGACAAGAGCAAGCTCAAGGTTCATGTCAACATGTTTGGTCGAGAGACTCCGCTGGAGCTTGAGTTCCATCAAGTGGAGAAACTGTAGACTGCGTCGATTCAAATCCCTCTATTGAGGAAGTTTCTCTTGCGGAATCAGGTTGCTGATTCTGGCTGGTTCCTTAAGAAAAGCTTAGCCAGATCTGTTTCTTTCGCGGATGGGCTTTTGCTGGTGGGAGGGAAATGATCCCGTCGAACCACACTACGTGCAAGGAGGTGTCATCACACATGGCAAAAAAGGTAATTAAAATGGTGAAACTGCAGGTTCCTGCAGGGAAAGCGAATCCTGCTCCGCCAATCGGTCCTGCTTTGGGTCAAGCTGGCGTGAACATCATGGCTTTCTGTAAGGAGTTCAATGCTAAGACTGCTGATCAAGCGGGTCTGATCATTCCGGTTGTTATCACTGTATTCGAGGACCGTTCGTTCACATTCGAAACGAAAACGCCTCCGGCAGCCGTACTTCTTCGTATCGCAGCTGGTGTCGAAAAAGGTTCCGGCGAACCGAACAAGAAGAAAGTTGCAACGGTTAAGCGTGCGAAAGTTCGCGAAATCGCTGAAACGAAAATGCCTGACCTTAACGCTGCAACCGTAGAGGCTGCAATGCTTATGGTTGAAGGTACTGCTCGCAGCATGGGCATCACGATCGAAGACTAATTCGATTCGTAGGCTTCCCCCGGAAGCCGCAAAACAGTGGGAGGGCAATCCGTTACGACCACAGAGGAGGAATACAAATGGCTAAACACGGTAAGAAATATAACGAAGTGGCTAAGCAGGTTACTGCCGATGCACTTTATGAGCCGGCTGAAGCGATTGAGCTTGTTAAGAAAACAGCTCCGGCGAAATTTGATGAAACAGTTGATATTGCTGTTCGTCTTGGCGTTGACCCAAGAAAACAGGACCAGGCTGTCCGCGGCGTAGTTGTACTTCCGCACGGTACTGGTAAAACTAAGCGCGTCCTCGTATTCGCGAAAGGCGACAAAGCTAAAGAAGCAGAAGCAGCTGGCGCTGATTTTGTAGGCGATCAGGATATGATCAACAAAATCCAGCAAGGTTGGTTCGAATTCGATGTTTGCGTAGCTACTCCTGACATGATGAGTGAAGTTGGTAAGCTCGGACGTCTGCTCGGTGGTAAAGGCCTTATGCCTAACCCTAAAGCAGGTACCGTAACTTTCGACGTTACCAAAGCTGTTCAAGAGATCAAAGCTGGTAAAATCGAATACCGCCTGGATAAAGCAGGACAAATTCATGCTCCACTCGGCAAAGTATCTTTCGACGCTGACAAGCTCTCCGAGAACTTCAAAGCGCTGATCGACGCACTGCTCAGAGCGAAACCTGCCGCTGCTAAAGGTGTATACCTTAAAAGCGTTGCAATTTCCTCCACAATGGGCCCGAGCGTTCGCGTGAACCTTCAATCCTTCAGATAAGTTATTCTACGGTTGACATCTTATGTCGAACGTGATAATATAACTGAGGTCGTTAGTTTAACAAACGAATATATAGACCGTAGACAGCAGGTGCCGATGGGAACATCCCAAACAGCTTAATGTCCTGCCGAGGTGTTATGATATAAGTTCGGGTTATACCGGAAGTGTCATGCCTTCGTAGAGTCTACGAAGGCATTTCTTATGCTTAGGCGGCGGAAATGCTTGTAATAGATTCGGTGAAAACCAGATTGACAAGAAGTGAGGTGTACCAATGGCAAACGCAAAGATTTTAGCAGAAAAAGAGCAGATCGTATCCGACTTGTCGGAAAAACTACGTGCAAGCTCCTGCACAATCGTAACCGACTATCGTGGTCTTAACGTTGCGCAAGTAACGGAACTTCGTAAGCAACTACGTGAAGCAGGCGTAGAATTCCAAGTTCTTAAGAACTCGATGGTAAGACGTGCAACTGCTAACGCTGAGCTGACGGAACTGGATGCACATCTGACAGGTCCGACTGCTATCGCGTTCAGCAAAGACGACGTTGTCGCTGCAGCGAAAATCCTTAACAACTTTGCTAAGAAAAACGAAAGCCTGAGCATTAAAGCGGGCGTTGTTGAAGGTAAAGTTGTGGATGTAACTCAAATCAAAGCACTGGCAGATCTGCCTTCCCGCGAAGGTCTTCTCTCCATGCTCCTCAGCGTGCTTCAAGCACCTGTACGCAACTTCGCTCTTGCGGTTAAAGCTGTGGCTGAAAAGCAAGAAAGCGGAGCGGAAGCTTAATTTTTACCCAAAAATAATTCGAATGAATATAATGGAGGTTTAACCATGAGTAACGAGCAAATCTTGGAAGCCATTAAAGGCATGACAGTTCTTGAACTGAACGATCTGGTTAAAGCAATTGAAGAAGAATTTGGCGTCACTGCTGCAGCTCCAGTTGCAGTAATGGGCGGCGCTGCTGGCGGTGCTGAAGCTGCTGAGCAATCCGAGTTCGACGTAATCCTGAACAACGCTGGTGCTTCCAAAATCAACGTTATCAAAGTCGTTCGCGAAATCACTGGTCTTGGTCTGAAAGAAGCAAAAGACCTGGTTGACAACGCACCGAAGCCTATCAAAGAAAAAGTAGGCAAAGAAGAAGCAGAAGCAGTAAAAGCAAAACTCGAAGAAGCTGGCGCTTCCATCGAAGTGAAATAATTTTGCTTTACACGAGAAACCTCTTGAAGCCTGGCTTCAAGAGGTTTCTTTTGAATTTATAGAGCTTTTTGCATGCAGTTTATGTAGAGCTCCATAATTCCGGGTATTCTAGGATAGGAATAGCGACTTGAATACAAAGGAGCGTAGGCGATGACGGATCACTACTACACGCAAAAACCGACAGTGAAACACGATGTGCGGGAAATAGAGTTTCAAGTGGGGGATCGCAAGCTCCGGTTGATGACGGACGCCGGCGTTTTTTCCAAAAACGAGGTTGATTTTGGCAGCCGTCTGCTAATTGAAACTATGGTGCTGCCGGCTAAGGCTCGTGTTCTGGATGTGGGCTGCGGATATGGACCGATCGGACTGAGTGCGGCTTTTAAATATCCGTCCGGTCATGTGACGATGGTAGATATCAACGAACGGGCTGTGGAGCTGTCGCGGCAAAACGCGGAACGCAACGGGATCCGGAATGTTTCGGTTCTTCAAAGCGATAAGCTGGAAGCAGTAAAGACGGAAAAGTTTGACGTCGTACTGACAAATCCACCAATACGGGCAGGTAAACAAACCGTGCATGCCATTTTTGAAGAGGCTTACGAATGCCTGAATCCCGGAGGCGCTTTATGGGTGGTTATCCAGAAGAAACAAGGGTCGCCGTCGGCGTTAGCTAAGATGGAAGAGCTTTTCGGAGAGGCTGAAGAAGTTACAAAAGACAAAGGCTACCGTATATTACGGGCCTTTAAGAAATAGTCAAGTGTTTGAGAAAAAAGTTTGACTTGACAATCCTGATATGGTATCATTAAAAAATGTCAGTATTAAGATGGGCTTGATGTCTTTCGTTAAAGAAAATGTCAAGCATTTTTTTTGGAGAGAAATGAATAAAATTTCAAACGTTGAGTATAATGTTGAAATTTTAGGAAATTCTAACAAAATAGTAGTACTAGTCATAACGATGCGGATCAACAAGAAAAACCTCCATCCATTGCAGTCGCTTCTTCGGACGGGCTCTCTGACAAGATCGGAGATGTCCAACCTTAGTGTGCGCCCGGCTTAGACGCCCTTCCTTAAGGGGGTGCCAACATACAAGACGGCGCCGCCTGAAGTGTACGTCGATAGAAGTTTTTCTTATTTATTTTTATGAACTGAGTAGACTTAAGGGGTGAATGAAGTTGGCGGGACATCTTGTTCAATTTGGACGACGCAAACGCAGGACTTATGCTCGAATTAATGAGGTGCTGGACATCCCCAACCTGATTGAAATTCAGCAAAAATCATACGAATGGTTTTTGGATGAAGGATTGCGGGAGATGTTTTTAGATATCTCACCGATTCAGGATTTTACGGGGAATCTAGTGCTTGAGTTTATTGACTACAGCTTAGGAGAGCCTAAGTATTCCGTGGACGAATCCAAAGAGCGGGACGTAACCTACGCTGCACCGCTTCGGGTGAAGGTACGTCTGATCAATAAGGAAACCGGAGAAGTAAAGGAACAGGAAGTGTTCATGGGCGATTTCCCGATCATGACCGAAACCGGAACCTTTATTATTAACGGTGCTGAACGTGTAATTGTCTCCCAGCTCGTTCGTTCTCCTAGCGTCTATTATAGCACTAAAGTGGATAAGAACGGTAAAAAGACTTACACGGCTACGGTTATTCCTAACCGGGGAGCCTGGCTGGAATTAGAGACGGACGCGAAAGATATCATTTATGTGAGAATCGACCGCACACGTAAAATTCCGGTTACCGTTCTTCTGCGCGCACTTGGATTCGGAACCGATGCCGAGATTCTTGATCTTCTTGGCGACAATGAATATATACGCAACACACTCGACAAAGACAACACCGATTCAACGGATAAAGCGCTGATTGAAATTTACGAGCGTCTTCGTCCGGGCGAGCCGCCGACCTTGGATAACGCAAGAAGCTTGCTTGTAGCGCGTTTCTTCGATCCGAAGCGTTATGACCTCGCCAACGTGGGCCGGTACAAAATCAACAAGAAGCTTCATATCAAGAACCGTTTGTTCAACCAGCGTCTTGCCGAAACTCTTGCGGATCCGGAAACGGGCGAAATCGTGGCCGAAGCCGGTCAACTGCTTGACCGTCGTCTGCTCGATGAAGTGCTGCCGTTCCTGGAGAAGAAGATCGGGTTTAAGGATTACTCCGTTCCTAACGGAGTTGCCGGAGAAGAGATCATTCCGGTTCAAACCATTGATGTATACTCCCCGCTCGAAGACGGGAAAGTAGTTAAAGTAATTTCTAACGCTGTCATTGACAAGTCCGTTAAGAACATTACACCGGCCGATATCATTTCGTCCATTAACTACTTTATAAACCTTCTGCACGGAATCGGAAACACGGATGATATCGATCATCTCGGTAACCGTCGTCTTCGTTCGGTTGGCGAACTGCTTCAGAACCAGTTCCGTATCGGTTTGTCCCGTATGGAACGTGTCGTTCGCGAGCGTATGTCCATTCAGGATGCGAACGTTATTACACCACAGGCTCTGATCAACATACGTCCGGTGATTGCCGCGATTAAAGAGTTCTTCGGAAGCTCCCAACTATCGCAGTTTATGGACCAGACGAATCCGTTGGCTGAACTGACGCACAAACGTCGTCTGTCCGCATTGGGTCCCGGTGGTTTGACGCGTGAACGCGCGGGCTTTGAAGTCCGTGACGTCCATCACTCTCACTATGGCCGGATGTGTCCGATTGAAACGCCGGAGGGTCCGAACATCGGATTGATCAACTCCTTGTCCACCTTCGCGCGGATCAACGAGTACGGCTTTATCGAGGCTCCTTACCGCCACGTAGATCCGAAGACCGGTGTGGTCACGGAAGAAATCGTGTATATGACAGCGGATGAAGAGGATAACTACGTCGTTGCTCAAGCGAATGCTGAACTTACGGAAGAAGGAACATTCGTTAATGACAGTGTTATCGTTCGTTATAAAGATGATATCTTGACCCTGCCTAAAGAGCGCGTCGACTACATGGACGTATCTCCTAAGCAGGTCGTATCGGTTGCGACGGCGTTGATTCCGTTTTTGGAAAACGATGACTCCAACCGTGCCCTCATGGGATCCAACATGCAGCGTCAAGCCGTTCCGCTTCTTATTCCTAAGGCACCGCTCGTCGGTACGGGAATGGAACATAAGTCCGCTAAAGACTCTGGTGTTTGTATTGTTGCCAAACATGACGGAATTATCGAAAAAGTTGCCGGCAATGAAATTTGGCTGCGCCGCCAGGAACTGGTGGACGGTAAATTGGTCAACGGCAATCTCATCAAGCATAAGCTTCACAAATTTATGCGTTCCAACCAAGGTACGTGTATCAACCAGCGTCCGATCGTTCAAAAGGGCCAGCTTGTTAAAGCCGGCGACATCCTTGCCGACGGTCCTTCGACGGAACAGGGCGAACTGGCTCTGGGCCGTAACGTAGTCGTTGCCTTCATGACGTGGGAAGGTTACAACTATGAGGATGCGATCCTTCTGAGCGAACGACTTGTAAAAGAAGATGTGTACACATCCATTCACATCGAGGAATACGAGTCCGAAGCCCGGGATACGAAGCTCGGTCCGGAAGAGATTACTCGCGACATTCCGAATGTCGGCGAAGATGCTCTGAAGAACCTCGACGAGCGCGGAATTATCCGCGTCGGTGCCGAAATCGGCGCGGGCGACATTCTCGTCGGTAAAGTAACGCCGAAAGGCGTAACGGAACTGACGGCAGAGGAGCGTCTCCTGCACGCGATCTTCGGTGAGAAGGCGCGTGAAGTGAGAGACACCTCCTTGCGTGTTCCTCACGGAACCGACGGTATCGTCGTAGACGTGAAGGTATTTACACGCGAGAACGGCGACGAACTGCCTCCGGGCGTTAACCAGCTCGTTCGTGTCTACATTGCCCAGAAGCGTAAAATCTCCGAGGGTGATAAAATGGCCGGACGTCACGGTAACAAAGGGGTTATCGCGCGTATCCTCCCTGAGGAAGATATGCCGTTCATGCCGGACGGAACGCCTGTAGAAGTCGTGCTGAACCCGCTGGGCGTACCTTCGCGTATGAACATCGGTCAAGTACTGGAAGTTCACTTGGGTATGGCGTCCAGAGCGCTCGGTATCCACGTGGCCACGCCGGTATTCGACGGAGCGCGCGAGTACGACGTGTTCGATACGATGGAAGAAGCCGGCATGCAGCGCAACGGTAAAACCAAGCTTTATGACGGCCGCACAGGCGACGCTTTTGAACGCGAAGTTACCGTTGGCGTCATGTACATGATTAAACTGGCGCACATGGTCGATGATAAAATCCATGCCCGTTCCACAGGTCCGTACTCTCTCGTTACACAGCAGCCTCTGGGCGGTAAAGCTCAGTTCGGCGGACAGCGTTTCGGGGAGATGGAAGTGTGGGCCCTAGAGGCCTACGGCGCGGCTTACACGCTGCAGGAAATCCTGACCGTGAAGTCCGATGACGTGGTTGGTCGTGTTAAAACGTACGAATCCATCGTCAAAGGCGAGAACGTGCCGGAGCCGGGTGTTCCGGAGTCGTTTAAAGTATTGATCAAGGAGCTTCAAAGCTTGGGAATGGATGTTAAAATCCTGTCCGGCGACGAAGAGGAAATCGAGATGAAAGAACTCGATGATGAGGAAGATACGACCAGTGACAAGCTTAATCTGAACCTTGAAGGGGCAGAAATTGGAGTCGAATAGCTGCAACTGATAGAGGAAAGGCGGACATAGCAGTCCGCCTCCTTCCCATAACTAGCACATTCTAAGGAGGGTTGCTCCTTGTTGGACGTAAACAACTTCGAATTTATGAAAATTGGATTGGCCTCACCTGAGAAGATCCGTTCGTGGTCCCGTGGGGAAGTTAAAAAACCGGAAACCATCAACTACAGAACCTTGAAACCGGAGAAAGAAGGTTTGTTCTGCGAGAAGATTTTCGGACCGACGAAAGACTGGGAGTGTCACTGCGGTAAATACAAGCGTGTGCGTTACAAAGGGGTCGTTTGTGACCGTTGCGGCGTTGAAGTAACACGTCAGAAAGTTCGCCGCGAACGTATGGGACACATTGAGCTTGCCGCTCCCGTATCCCACATCTGGTATTTCAAAGGTATTCCTAGCCGCATGGGTCTTGCTTTGGATATGTCTCCTCGTTCCCTTGAAGAGATTATCTACTTTGCATCCTATGTAGTAACGGACCCTGGAGACACGCCTCTTGAGAAGAAGCAGCTTCTTTCCGAAAAAGAATACCGCAGCTACCGCGAGAAATACGGTTATGCTTTCCAAGCGGGTATGGGCGCCGAGGCAGTTAAGAAACTTCTGCAGGATATCGACATCGACAAAGATGTGGAATCCTTAAAAGAAGAACTCAAAACCGCTCAAGGCCAACGTCGCAACCGGGCGATCAAGCGTCTGGAAGTTATGGAAGCTTTCCGTAATTCGAAAAACCGTCCGGACTGGATGGTTCTTGATGTGCTGCCGGTTATTCCTCCGGAACTTCGCCCGATGGTTCAGTTGGACGGCGGACGTTTTGCGACTTCCGACCTTAATGATCTGTATCGTCGCGTTATTAACCGTAACAACCGTCTGAAGCGTCTTCTCGACCTGGGCGCTCCCGATATCATCGTTCAGAACGAGAAGCGTATGCTTCAAGAAGCCGTTGACGCTCTGATCGATAACGGCCGCCGCGGCCGTCCGGTAACGGGTCCCGGTAACCGTCCGCTTAAATCTCTCAGCCACATGCTGAAAGGTAAGCAGGGCCGTTTCCGCCAGAACTTGCTCGGTAAACGTGTCGACTACTCCGGCCGTTCCGTTATCGTTGTAGGTCCTAGCCTCAAAATGTACCAGTGCGGTCTGCCTAAAGAGATGGCATTGGAACTTTTCAAACCTTTCGTTATGAAAGAGCTCGTAAACAAAGGTCTTGCCCATAACATCAAAAGCGCGAAACGCAAAGTAGAACGCGTTAGCCCCGAAGTTTGGGATGTCCTTGAAGAAGTCATTAAGGAGCACCCGGTTCTTCTGAACCGTGCCCCCACACTGCATAGATTGGGCATCCAGGCGTTCGAACCGATTCTGGTCGAAGGACGCGCCATCAAGCTGCATCCGCTCGTATGTACGGCCTATAATGCCGACTTCGACGGTGACCAAATGGCCGTTCACGTGCCGCTTTCCGCTGAAGCGCAGGCTGAAGCACGCCTTCTCATGCTTGCGGCAGGCAACATTCTTAACCCGAAAGACGGCAAGCCGGTTGTAACTCCATCGCAGGATATGGTTCTGGGAAGCTTCTATCTGACTACGGACAACAAGCACGGCCGTGGTGCGAACTTGATCTTCCGTTCCGTTAACGAAGCCGTTTCCGCTTATCAGAACGGGACTGCCGAGCTTCATGCCCGCGTAGCTATCCCTGCTAAGGTTTTGAATAAGAAGAACTTTACGGAAGCCCAACAGAACGCTTATCTGATTACGACCATCGGTAAAATTATCTTTAACGAAATTTTCCCGGATGACTTCCCGTACATCAACGATGCGACTAAAGCGAATCTGCTTAACGGCCCGTCCGATGACTATTTCGTGTTTGAAAAAGGCTCCAACATCCGTGCGAGAATGGAAGAGCTGCCTGAAGCGAAAGCGGTCGGTAAAGACTACCTCGGTTCGATTATTGCCGAGTGCTTCCGTAATTACCATACGACCAGAACTTCGGTCATTCTCGACAAGATCAAAGAACTCGGCTTCACATACTCCACTAAAGCCGGTATTACGGTTGCCGTGGCGGATGTCGTGGTACCTAACGAGAAGAAGAAGATCCTTGAAGATTCCGAAGAGAAAGTACGCACGGTAACGAACCAATACCGCCGCGGTCTTATTACCGACGACGAGCGTTATGACCGTGTTATCGCGATCTGGAGCAAAACGAAGGATGAAATCACGGATATCCTGATGAGATCCCTCGACAAATACAACTCCATCAACATGATGGTTGAGTCCAAAGCACGGGGTAACAAATCGCAAATCACCCAGCTGGGCGGTATGCGTGGTCTGATGGCCAACCCGTCCGGTAAAATCATCGAGTTGCCGATTAAATCGAACTTCCGTGAAGGCCTTACCGTCTTGGAATACTTTATTTCCACGCACGGTGCCCGTAAAGGTCTTGCCGATACGGCCCTTCGTACAGCGGATTCCGGTTACCTGACTCGACGTCTCGTTGACGTAGCCCAAGACGTTATCGTCCGTGAAGACGATTGCGGAACGGATAAAGGATTTATCGTCAGCAAAATTCAAGACGGCAAAGAGGTTATCGAAGACCTGTTTGACCGTATTGAAGGCCGCTATGCGTTTGAAACCATTCGTCACCCGGAGACGGGCGAAGTTATCGTGAACCGCAATGAGCTAATTGAAGCCAACATTGCAAATGCGATCATTGATGCGAATATTGAACGTCTTCAGATTCGTTCCGTCCTCAGCTGCCGGTCCCGTCACGGGGTCTGCAAGAAGTGTTACGGACGTAACTTGGCGACTGGCCAGCACGTTGAAATCGGGGAAGCAGTCGGTATTATCGCGGCTCAATCCATCGGTGAGCCGGGAACCCAGCTTACCATGCGTACGTTCCATACCGGGGGCGTAGCAGGAGACGATATCACGCAAGGTCTTCCGCGTATTCAGGAGCTTTTCGAAGCCCGGAATCCGAAAGGTCAAGCGATTATCTCCGAAGTCGACGGACTTGTTAAAGAGATCCGCGAAGCCAAGGATCGCCGTGAGATTGAAGTTCAGGGCGAAGCCGAGTCCCGTGTATACGCGGTACCATACGGTTCCCGTGTAAGAGCGGTTGTCGGGCAGACGATCGAAGCCGGGGATGAGCTGACCGAAGGTTCGATCGATCCGAAGGAAATGCTTCGTATCAAAGGTATCCGCGGCGTTCAAAACTACATCCTGCAAGAGGTTCAACGCGTTTATCGGAACCAGGGTGTAGAAATTAACGATAAGCACGTCGAAGTTATGATTCGTCAAATGCTTCGCAAAATTCGTATCGTTGACGCCGGTGACACCACGCTTCTGCCAGGTTCCTTCGTAGACATGCATGAATATGAAGAAGCGAACAGAGTAGCCTTGTTTGCGGATAAAGAGCCTGCAGTAGCCAAGCCAATCCTTCTCGGGATTACGAAAGCATCACTGGAGACGGATTCCTTCCTCTCCGCTGCATCGTTCCAGGAGACGACTCGCGTATTGACGGATGCCGCGATTAAAGGCAAAGTCGATCAGTTGCTCGGCCTCAAAGAGAATGTTATCATCGGTAAGCTGATTCCTGCAGGTACGGGGATGACCCGCTACCGGAACATTCGGGTCGTAGATCCGAACCAGGAACCGTCTGAAGAAGAAAACACAGAAAAAGAAGCGGTATCCGTTGAATAAACGGAGCTGATTCGGCAATAAAATGCCCGTCTCCCGAGAGTTTATAAAAAAAATCAAAAGAGACGGGTAATATTCTTGACACTACCTCGTCGAGGTGCTAAGATATCGTAGTGTGCCTAAATTAATATTCTTTCCTGTTCTTTGGAGGATATGGGATTATGACATATGACAAAGTGAAACAGGCTTCGAAATTAAGTGTCGGCACAAAGCAAGCAACGAAAAGCGTCGAGCTTGGTCAGGCATTAGAAGTTATTGTTGCCAAAGATGCAGATCCGCGATTGACTACTAAGATTGTTAATCTCTGCAGCAAGTCAGGAGTAGAGGTTACTTACGTAGATTCTATGAAGCTGCTTGGAAAAGCATGTGGAATTGAAGTGGGAGCCGCTGTGGCTGCGATCGTCGATAAATAGTAAGGTCGAGTGTTTTTGTTTCTAGATTTCATGTGAGAATAACCAGCTTATTTTTGCTGAGTCTAAAAACAAAAACTTTCCTTTGCTTTTTTACGACTCGCCTGGATCTGTGGGCTTGCAATAAAGGAAGTAAGAAATGCTAGAGAGGAGGTGGCGGCATGCCAACAATTAACCAGCTAGTTCGTAAAGGACGTCAAGCTAAAGTCGTTAAATCGAAATCCCCAGCTCTCCAAAGAGGTTTTAACGCCCTGAAAAGAGAGTCCACGGAGATCAGCGCTCCACAAAAACGTGGTGTTTGTACTCGTGTAGGTACAATGACTCCTAAGAAACCGAACTCCGCACTTCGTAAATACGCACGTGTGCGTTTGACGAACCGTGTAGAGGTTACTGCATACATTCCGGGTATCGGACACAACCTGCAAGAGCACAGTGTTGTTCTGATTCGCGGCGGAAGGGTTAAAGACCTTCCGGGGGTACGTTACCACATCGTTCGCGGTGCACTGGATACGTCCGGTGTTAACAACCGTATGCAAGCTCGTTCCAAATACGGTACGAAGCGTCCTAAAGTTAAGAAGTAATATTTTTTCAAGCATTTATTTTTTGGGGAAAGGGGGATCACTATGCCTCGTAAAGGTCCAGTAACACGCAGAGACGTATTGCCAGATCCGATTTACAACAGCAAATTGGTTACTCGCTTGATTAACCGCATCATGATCGACGGTAAAAGAGGGGTAGCACAATCGATTCTATACAACGCATTTGAACTCGTGCAAGAGCGTACCGGTAAGGAGCCGATGGAAGTTTTCGAACAAGCCATCAAGAACATCATGCCGGTGCTGGAAGTTAAATCTCGCCGTGTCGGCGGTGCTAACTACCAAGTTCCGATCGAAGTTAAACCTGAGCGTCGTACGACTCTTGGTCTGCGTTGGCTCGTAAACTACTCTCGTCTTCGTGGTGAGAAAACCATGGAAGAGAGACTGGCTTTCGAAATCATCGACGCTAGCAACAACACGGGTTCTTCCGTTAAGAAACGTGAAGATATACACAAGATGGCGGAAGCGAACAAAGCGTTTGCTCACTACCGTTGGTAGGATTCAGATCCTCGAATTAGGAAGGAGACAAAACCATGGCAAGAGAGTTCTCCTTAAAAGATACGCGTAATATCGGGATCATGGCGCATATTGATGCGGGTAAAACGACTACAACCGAACGGATCCTGTACTACACAGGCCGTACCCATAAAATCGGTGAGGTGCACGAAGGTGCAGCTACGATGGACTGGATGGAGCAGGAACAGGAGCGCGGAATTACGATTACTTCCGCCGCTACCACTGCTGCATGGAAGAATCACCGCATCAATATCATTGATACCCCGGGACACGTTGACTTCACAGTAGAGGTTGAACGTTCCCTGCGTGTATTGGATGGAGCTGTTGGCGTATTCAGTGCCAAGGAAGGCGTAGAGCCTCAGTCTGAAACCGTTTGGAGACAGGCTGACAAATACAGCGTTCCTCGTATTGCTTACGTGAACAAAATGGACATCATCGGCGCTGACTTCTTGGGAGTAGTTGATTCGATGCGTGACAAGTTGGGTGCCAATGCGGTAGCTATTCAGCTTCCTATCGGTGCTGAGAACGACTTTGTCGGCATCATCGACATCGTCGAAGAAAAAGCTATTCTTTACAAGGATGACCTTGGTAAAGAAGTAGAAGACATCGAGATTCCTGCGGAGTACAAAGACAAAGTCGCTGAACTTCGTATGGAGCTTGTTGAGAAAGTTGCCGAGCTTGACGAAGAACTCACGATGAAATACCTGGAAGGCGAGGAAATTACGGTTGCTGAACTGAAAGCGGCTCTCCGCAAAGGCGTAGTATCCGTTCAAATCTTCCCGGTTATCTGTGGTTCTTCTTACCGTAACAAAGGGGTTCAGCCTATGCTGGACGCTGTTATCGATTATTTGCCGGCTCCAGTTGACGTACCGGACATTCAAGGTGTTCTTGAAGATGGTACCGAAACGATTCGCAAATCTTCCGATAGCGAACCTTTTGCTGCGCTTGCATTCAAAATCATGACCGACCCTTACGTTGGTAAACTCACGTTCTTCCGTGTGTACTCCGGCGTTCTGCAGTCCGGCTCCTATGTTCTGAATGCTACCAAAGGCAAGCGTGAGCGCGTTGGCCGTATTCTTCAAATGCACGCGAACAGCCGTCAAGAAATCTCCGAAGTTTACGCAGGGGATATCGCGGCAGCTGTAGGTTTGAAAGATACTGGCACAGGCGACACTCTCTGCGACGAGAAAAACGCGGTTATCTTGGAGTCTATGAACTTCCCTGATCCGGTTATCGAAATCGCAGTTGAGCCTAAAACGAAAGCCGACCAAGACAAAATGGGCGTTGCGCTTTCCAAGCTTACCGAGGAAGATCCTACATTGCGCGCTAGTACCAACGAGGAAACCGGTCAAACGATTCTCGCGGGTATGGGTGAGCTTCACTTGGAAATCATCGTTGACCGTATGCGTCGCGAATTCAAAGTGGACACTAACGTAGGTAAACCGCAGGTTGCTTATCGCGAAACGTTCAAGTCTGGTGCCAAGGTTGAAGGTAAGTTCGTTCGTCAATCCGGTGGCCGTGGTCAATACGGACATTGTTGGGTTGAGTTCCAACCGCTTGAACCGGGCAGCGGCTTCGTATTCGAAAGCAAAATCGTCGGTGGTGCTATTCCTAGAGAATACATCGCTCCGATCCAAGCTGGTATCGAAGAATCCATGAAGAACGGCGTAATCGCAGGTTTCCCTGTTGTGGACATCAAAGCAACTGTCGTTGACGGTTCTTACCATGATGTTGACTCCAATGAGATGGCGTTTAAAATCGCTGGTTCCATGGCTCTTAAAGCAGCTAAGGACAAATGTAGCCCGGCCCTGCTTGAGCCGATCATGAAAGTAGAAGTAACGGTTCCGGAAGAGTATATGGGCGACGTAATGGGCGACCTGAACTCCCGCCGCGGACGCATTGAGGGTATGGATAACCGTTCGGGTGCGCAAATCATTCGTGCTAAGGTGCCTCTCTCCGAAATGTTCGGTTACTCCACGACACTTCGTTCCAGAACGCAAGGTCGCGGTGTTTACTCCATGGAAATCTCGCATTATGAAGAAGTGCCTAGAACTATTGCAGAAGAAATCATTGCAAAAAACAAAGGCGCTTAATATAAAATAAAGCTTAAACTTTATCCCGAGGAGGAATTGTTTAACATGGCAAAGGCTAAATTCGAACGTAATAAACCGCACGTTAATATCGGTACTATTGGTCACGTCGACCACGGTAAAACAACTCTGACAGCTGCGATCACTAACGTACTGTCCAAAAGATATGGTGGATCTGCAGTAGCATTCGACCAAATCGACAAAGCTCCAGAAGAGCGCGAGCGTGGTATCACTATCTCCACAGCACACGTTGAGTACGAGACTCCTAACCGTCACTACGCTCACGTAGACTGCCCAGGTCACGCCGACTATGTTAAAAACATGATCACTGGCGCGGCTCAAATGGACGGAGCGATCCTGGTTGTATCCGCAGCTGACGGCCCTATGCCGCAAACTCGCGAACACATCCTTCTTTCCCGTCAAGTAGGCGTTCCTTACATCGTCGTATTCATGAACAAATGCGACATGGTTGAAGACGAAGAGCTTCTTGAACTGGTTGAAATGGAGATCCGTGATCTTCTTTCCGAGTATGAGTTCCCAGGCGACGACACCCCGATCATTCGTGGTTCCGCTCGTGAAGCTCTGCAAAACCCAGATGGCGAATGGGCTGACAAAATCATTGAGCTCTTCGAGCAAGTTGATACTTACATCCCAACTCCAGAACGCGAAACTGACAAGCCTTTCCTTATGCCTGTCGAGGACGTATTCTCCATCACAGGTCGTGGTACAGTTGCTACAGGCCGTGTAGAGCGTGGTACTGTTAAAGTACAAGACGAAGTTGAAATCGTTGGTATCGCTGAAGAAACTCGCAAATGCGTAGTTACAGGCGTGGAAATGTTCCGTAAACTTCTTGATTCCGCTCAAGCTGGTGACAACATCGGCGCACTGCTTCGTGGTGTAGACCGTAAAGACATCGAGCGCGGACAAGTTCTTTCGAAACCAGGTTCCGTTAACCCGCACACTAACTTCTCTGCACAAATCTACGTTCTGACTAAAGAAGAAGGTGGCCGTCACAAGCCTTTCTTCACAGGTTACCGTCCTCAGTTCTACTTCCGTACAACTGACGTAACGGGTATCATCGCCCTGCCAGAAGGAACTGAAATGGTTATGCCTGGTGATAACATCACTGTAACGGTAGAACTGATCAACCCAATCGCTATCGAGCAAGGTACTAAGTTCGCGATCCGTGAAGGCGGCCGTACTGTTGGTGCCGGCGCAGTAGCAACAATCAGCAAATAATATCGTCTAACGACGATCTTCATAAGCAACACGTACTGTAACGAGACCCCTGTACTGTAACGAAGTAAGACGAAGGCCCTGCCCTTGGTGGTGGGGCCTTTTTACATGAAAGCTTATTAATCTCCCAATAAAGTTCGGCCAGACACATCGGGTGTCAAAGACAAAACAAGCATCGCTATCTATAAAGAGAAACGAACGATTATGCACATAAAAGCGACATTTCCGGAAACTTTTTCGTTTCTAGATATTTGTCGTATAAAAATGTTGCATTTATCTTTGGGATTCGATATAATAGTGAGCGTTGGTCTGTGACGTTGCGATGATGTGAGAGGTTGCTGGCACACCCGGCCCCTTTGCCATGGGAGTGGTTGTCAGGAGATTTTCACGGAGTATGTCCGATACTAAATTGGGCGATAGAAGGAGGGACTTATATGGCAAAGCAAAAAATTCGTATCCGTTTGAAAGCTTATGATCACAGAGTGATCGATCAATCGGCTGAGAAAATCGTTGAGACTGCCAAGCGTTCCGGAGCAAGTGTTTCCGGTCCGATTCCGCTTCCAACTGAGAAGCAAATTATCACGATTCTTCGTGCGGTACACAAATACAAAGATTCTCGTGAGCAATTCGAGCAGCGTACACACAAGCGTCTGATCGATATCGTGAATCCTACACCACAAACTGTGGATGCTTTGATGAGACTGGACTTACCGTCCGGCGTAGATATTGAAATTAAACTGTAAAGCTTCTATATATAGAAGAAACGAAAAGGAAAAGAGGTGTCAACGATGAAAGGTATCTTAGGTAAAAAACTTGGAATGACTCAAGTGTTTACACCGGAAGGAAACGTAGTACCTGTCACTGTTATCCAAGCTGGACCTTGCGTGGTTCTGCAGAAGAAAGATGTGGATAACGACGGATACGAATCGATCCAAATCGGTTTCGCGGACAAGAAAGAAAAAAATGCAACTAAGCCTGAAATTGGTCATGCCAAGAAGGCGAACACTGCTCCTAAGCGCTACGTTAAAGAATTTCGTGGAGTGGCACTGGGTGAGTACGAAGTTGGCCAAGAGCTGAATGCTGCTCTGTTCAGCGAGGGTGAATTTGTTGACGTATCTGGAACTTCCAAGGGTAAAGGATTCCAAGGCGTTATCAAAAGACACAATCAGCATACGGGTCCAATGTCTCACGGCTCCCGATATCATCGTGGACCGGGTTCGATGGGTTCCATCGCAGCTAACCGTGTAATGAAAGGCAAGAAATTGCCAGGACATATGGGTAGCGAAACCGTAACCCTGCAAAACCTGCAAGTAATTAAAGTTGATGCGGAACGCAACGTAATCCTTGTTAAAGGTTCCATTCCTGGTCCTAGAAACAGCTACGTAAGCGTGAAATCCGCGGTGAAAAAGTAAGAAAGGAGGAAGACTGATGCCAAAAGTAGCTCTTTATAATGTATCCGGCACACAAGTCGGTGAAGTAGAACTGTCTGATGTAGTGTTCGGTATCGAACCTCACGTACACGCTCTGCATGAAGCTGTTTTGCTCCAGCAAGCATCCGTTCGTCAAGGAACTCACAAGGTTAAAGGACGTTCTGAAGTACGCGGCGGCGGACGTAAGCCGTGGAAGCAAAAAGGTACTGGCCGTGCTCGTCAAGGTAGTATCCGTGCTCCACAATGGAAGGGTGGCGGTGTCGTATTCGGACCGACTCCTCGCAGCTATGGTTACAAACTGCCTAAGAAGGTTCGTCGTCTTGCGATCAAGTCGGCTCTGTCCTCGAAGGTAATCGATAACGACATTATCGTTCTGGATCAACTTCAAATGAATGCTCCGAAGACGAAAGAATTCGTAGCTATTTTGAAAAACCTCAACGTTGAGCGCAAAGCTCTCGTGGTTGCTGCTTCTTACGAAGATAGTGTTGCACTCTCCGCTCGTAACATTCCGGGAGTTAAATTCGTTGTTGCTGATGGAATCAACGTACTCGACGTAATGGTTCATGACAAATTGATCATTACGAAGGATGCGGTTCAGAAGGTAGAGGAGGTGCTTGCGCAATGAAGAACCCACGCGATCTTATCAAGCGCCCGGTCATCACGGAACGTTCTACGGAAATGATGGCTGACAAGAAATATGTGTTCGAAGTTGAAATCCGCGCTAACAAAACGGAAATTAAGCAAGCGATCGAGCAAATTTTCAAAGTAAAAGTATCAAGCGTAAACACACTCAGAATGCCAGCGAAGCCGAAACGTCAAGGACGTCACTCCGGTTACACTTCCGAATGGAAGAAAGCCATCGTGACACTTAGCGCAGACAGCAAAGAGCTGGAGTTCTTTGAAACGGTATAACAATATCTCTAAAGTAAGGAGGTAACACAGGTGCCAATTAAAAAGTATAAACCGACCTCTCCAGCAAGACGTGCCATGTCGGTATCTTCTTTCGAAGAAATCACGACATCCACACCGGAGAAATCCCTGCTTGCTCCTCTGAGCAAACAAGCTGGTCGTAACAACCAAGGTAAAATCACTACTCGTCACCACGGTGGCGGACACAAGCGTAAATACCGCATCATCGACTTCAAACGCAATAAGGACGGCATTCCGGGTCGCGTTGCTACAATCGAATACGATCCAAACCGTTCCGCTAACATTGCTCTGATCCACTATGCAGACGGGGAGAAGAGATACATCATCGCTCCTAAAGGTCTGAAAGTCGACGATCAAATCCAATCCGGATTGGGTTCCGACATTAAAGTAGGTAACGCGCTGGCTCTGGAAAACATTCCGGTCGGTACAGTTATCCACAACATTGAGTTGAAGCCAGGCAAAGGCGGACAGTTGGTTCGTGCTGCCGGTACGGAAGCTCAACTTCTCGGTAAAGAAGATGTGTACGTGACAATTCGTCTTTCCTCGGGCGAAGTTCGCAAAGTGCTTAAAGGCTGCCGCGCGACAATCGGTTCTGTAGGTAACGAAGATCACGAACTTGTGAAAATCGGTAAAGCGGGACGTAATCGTTGGCTCGGTAAGAGACCAGAAGTCCGCGGGGTAGTAATGAACCCGAACGATCACCCACACGGTGGTGGTGAAGGCCGCGCTCCAATCGGACGTAAGTCTCCGTTGTCCCCATGGGGCAAACCGACACTCGGTTATAAAACTCGTAAAAAAGGCAAGGCTTCTGACAAGTACATTGTACGTCGTCGCACGAAGTAATTTATACACATCTGAATATCTTATGGTTCAGAGAAGGGAGGGGCTTCAATGGGTCGCAGCTTGAAAAAAGGTCCTTTTATCGACGGACACCTGATGAAAAAGGTCGAAGAACTGAATGAGTCGAGCAAGAAAACGGTAGTTAAAACTTGGTCTCGTCGTTCCACGATTTTCCCGCAATTCGTGGGCCACACAATCGCGGTGTATGACGGAAGAAAACACGTGCCTGTATACGTAACGGAAGATATGGTCGGACACAAACTCGGTGAGTTTGCACCAACTCGTACGTACAAAGGTCACGATGACGACAAGAAAACAGGCAAACGCTAATCGTTATTTTTACTGAGAGGAGGTACTACTATGCAAGCTAAAGCTGCTGCTAAATTCGTTCGGATCGCTCCTCGCAAAGTGCAGCTGGTAATTGACTTGATTCGCGGCAAACAAGTAGGCGATGCGGTTGCAATCCTTCGCCATACTCCAAAGTCAGCTTCTCCGATCGTGGAGAAGGTGCTGAACTCCGCAATTGCCAACGCTGAGCACAACTATTCGATGGATCCTAACAAACTTGTTATTAGTGAAGTTTATGTGAACCACGGTCCAATCATGAAAAGATTCCGCCCTCGTGCGATGGGTCGTGCAAGCCGTATCAATAAACGTACCAGCCACATCACTGTTGTGGTATCTGAGAAATAAGGAGGGATAACGTGTGGGTCAAAAAGTAAGCCCGGTGGGTCTTAGAATTGGTATTATTCGCGATTGGGAATCCAAGTGGTATGCTGAGAAAGATTTCGGCGACCTGCTGATGGAAGACGTTAAAATTCGTGAATATCTGAAGAACAAGCTGAAAGATTCTGCAGTGTCCCATATCGATATCGAGCGCGCGGCTAATCGCGTTAACGTAACGATTCATACAGCTAAACCTGGTATGGTTATCGGTAAAGGTGGAGCGGAAGTTGAAAACATCCGCAACTACATCTCCAACATGACAGGTAAGAAAGTACACATCAACATTGCAGAAGTGAAAAACCCTGAGCTCGACGCTGTCCTCGTTGCAGAAAGCATTGCACAACAGCTTGAGCGCCGCGTATCTTTCCGTCGTGCTATGAAACAAGCGATGCAAAGAACGCAAAGAGCGGGAGCTAAAGGAATTAAAGTTTCGACCAGCGGTCGTCTGGGCGGAGCGGAGATTGCCCGTACGGAAGGATACAGCGAAGGAACAGTTCCACTCCACACGCTTCGTGCGGATATCGATTATGGTACAGCTGAAGCGCACACGACCTACGGACGGATCGGCGTGAAAGTATGGATCTATCGTGGAGAGGTACTTCCGACAGCTAAGAAAAAGGCTCAATCGGAAGGAGGCAACTAATCATGTTAGTACCTAAACGTGTAAAACACCGCAAAGAACACCGCGGTAAAATGAGAGGTCGCGCTAAAGGCGGCACTGAAGTTGTGTTCGGCGAATACGGCCTCCAGGCTCTTGAGCCTGCGTGGATCACAAACCGTCAGATCGAAGCAGCACGTATTGCCATGACTCGTTACATCAAGCGTGGCGGTAAAGTGTGGATCAAAATCTTCCCTTCGAAGCCTATCACCCAAAAGCCTCTTGAAGTTCGGATGGGTAGCGGTAAAGGTAACGTTGAGAAGTGGGTCAGCGTAGTAAAACCAGGTAAAGTTATGTTCGAACTTGCCGGTGTTAGCGAAGAAGTTGCTCGCGAAGCTATGCGTCTTGCTATGCACAAGCTTCCCGTTAAATGTAAGTTCGTGAAGAAAGAAGAAGTGGGTGGTGAAGCACATGAAGGCTAGTGAATTCCGCAACTTAACCACTGCTGAGATTGAACAAAGAATTAACGGTTTCAAGGAAGAACTTTTTAACCTCCGTTTTCAACTAGCTACCGGACAACTGGATAACCCGGTTCAAATTCAGAAGCTGCGCAAAGAAATCGCCCGTGCGAAAACAGTTTTGCGTGAAAGAGAACTCGGGATTGGTTAAGCAAATTCAGAAGGGAGGGCTCGTATATGGCAGAGCGTAACGAACGTAAAGTCCAAACCGGTAAAGTGGTCAGCGACAAAATGGATAAAACCATCGTTGTTGCCGTGGAAACTTACAAAAAACACGACTTGTACCACAAGCGGATTAAATATACGAAGAAGTTTAAAGCTCACGATGAGAACAATGAAGCGCAAATTGGCGACACCGTGAAAATCATGGAAACTCGCCCATTGTCTAAAGACAAGCGTTTCCGTCTCGTTGAGATCGTTGAAAAAGCAGTTATTGTTTAACCAACAGGTATAATCCGAAAGGAGGGACTAACATGATTCAACCATTATCTCGTTTGAAGGTTGCGGACAACTCCGGTGCGAAACAGCTGATGTGCATTCGTGTGCTTGGCGGTACTGGTCGTCGTGTAGGCAATATCGGTGATTTGATCATCTGCTCTGTGAAAGAAGCAACACCAGGGGGCGTTGTCAAAAAAGGTGATGTAGTCAAAGCGGTAATCGTTCGTACTAAGAGCGGCGCTCGTCGTAAAGACGGATCTTACATCACATTTGATGAGAACGCGGCAGTTATCGTAAAAGATGATAAGAGCCCTCGTGGAACTCGTATTTTCGGACCAGTTGCTCGTGAACTTCGTGATAAAGACTTCATGAAGATCGTTTCTCTTGCTCCTGAGGTTATCTAACACAGGCAGCTCAATTAAATTGCGGCGCGGCTTTCTTCTGGAAAGTCCGGCAGCTCTTACGAAGTTAGCTTTCATACGAAAGCTTAGGAGGTGTAATCAACATGCCAAGAACGAAAAAGAGACTTGAGTCTCATAACCATAAACTGCATGTAAAGAAAGACGACACAGTTTTTGTTATCTCCGGCAAAGACAAAGGTAAGAAAGGTCGCGTTCTCGCAGCTTACCCGCGTGAAAATCGTGTTCTGGTTGAAGGCGTGAACATGATCAAGAAACATGCGAAACCTTCCCAGCAAAACCCTCAAGGCGGAATCATTACTCAAGAAGCTGCAATTCACGCTTCCAACGTAATGCTCGTGGATCCTAAGAGCGGCAAGCCGACTCGTGTAGGTTACAAGGTCCTTGAGAACGGAACTAAAGTACGTATTGCGAAAAAATCCGGCGAAGCTATCGATTAATCGACTAAGTGCGGAAAGGAGGCACCAGAATGGCAGCAAGAATGAAAGATCGTTTCTTGAATGAAATTACTCCTGCTCTGATGCAGAAGTTCAACTACACCACTGTTATGCAAGTTCCTAAGATCGAGAAAGTAGTCATCAACATGGGGGTTGGTGAGGCTGTTTCGAACTCCAAGGTGCTCGACAGTGCCGTAGAGGATCTGCAAAAAATTGCGGGTCAAAAACCGGTAATCACTCGTGCGAAGAAATCCATCGCGGGTTTCAAACTTCGTGAGAACATGCCGATCGGCGTTAAAGTAACACTGCGCGGCCAACGCATGTATCAATTCCTGGACAAATTGTTCAACGTATCGCTTCCGCGCGTACGTGACTTCCGTGGAGTTTCCTCCAAAGCGTTCGACGGACGCGGTAACTACACGCTTGGTCTTAAAGAACAACTGATCTTCCCAGAGATCGAATACGATCAAATTGATAAAGTTCGTGGTATGGACATCGTAATCGTAACGACTGCGAATACGGACGAAGAAGCTCGTGAACTGCTTACCCAACTCGGAATGCCGTTTGTGAAGTAAGAACAAATCATCACGGAGCTTTCGGAAGGAAGCCCCTGCCGATAATGATCGGAGAGAGTTTTCAGGCGAAAACTTGTAGGAGGTGTAATTTAAGTGGCAAAAACTTCGATGAAAATCAAGCAACAACGTCCCCCTAAGTTCAAAGTGCAGGCGTATACTCGCTGCGAACGTTGCGGCCGCCCGCATTCCGTTCTCCGCAAATTTAAAATTTGCAGAATTTGTTTCCGTGAACTAGCATATAAAGGCCAGATTCCAGGTGTGCGTAAAGCAAGCTGGTAATCCACTTATTTTCGGGAAGGAGGTTCACATCCATGGTTATGTCTGATCCAATTGCAGATATGCTTACACGCATTCGTAATGCAAACATTGTTCGTCACGAGACGGTAGAAATTCCGGCCTCCAAGATCAAGAAAGAGATTGCTGAAATCCTCAAGAATGAAGGTTTCATCCGTGACGCTGAATTCGTAGAAGATAACAAGCAAGGCATCATCCGCTTGTTCCTGAAATACGGTCCGAATAACGAGCGCGTAATCACCGGTTTGAAACGTATCAGCAAACCTGGTCTGCGCGTATACACAAAATCCCAAGAGATCCCTCGGGTACTTGGCGGTCTGGGTATCGCTATCATCTCCACTTCCGGTGGCGTGATGACGGACAAAGACGCTCGTCAAGCAAAATCCGGCGGAGAGGTTCTCTGCTACGTTTGGTAATTTAGACTCGATTGAATGGAGGTGCAAACATGTCTCGTATTGGTCGCAAACCAATTACTGTTCCAAGTGGCGTTGACGTAAAGCTTGAGAACACGACAATCACGGTAAAAGGACCGAAAGGAACCCTTTCCCGCGAACTTCACAAAGATATGAAGGTATCCGTACAAGACAATGTCATTACGGTTGAAAGACCTTCTGATCATAAACTGCATCGTTCCCTGCACGGCACGACTCGCAGCGTATTGAACAACATGGTTACAGGAGTAACGCAAGGTTTCGAGAAGAATCTGGAGCTTGTTGGCGTAGGTTACCGTGCTAACAAAACCGGAAACAAACTCGTCCTGAACGTAGGTTACTCTCACCCGGTTGAAATCAACCCTGAAGGCGGAATCGAATTCGACGTACCTAGCAACACGAAAGTGATTGTTAAAGGGATCGATAAAGAACTCGTTGGCGCAACTGCTGCCAAAATCCGTGCCGTTCGTGAACCTGAGCCGTATAAAGGTAAAGGTATTAAGTACGAAGGCGAACGTATTATCCGCAAAGAAGGTAAAGCTGGTAAGAAGAAGTAAGGCGGCCTAAGGCCGGCCTGACATCGGAATATAGATGAAAGGAGTGCAACCCATGATTACTAAAGGCGATAAGAATAAAGCACGTCTGAAAAGACACCTGCGTGTTCGTAAGAAAATTCAAGGGACGACAGCACGTCCTCGCTTGAACATTTTCCGCTCTGAGAAGCACATTTATGCGCAAATCATTGATGATGTGAACGGAGTAACAGTGGCATCGGCATCCACTCAGGACAAAGAGCTTAAAGAGGTTAGCAACGGCGGTAACGTCGAAGCTGCTCGTAAAGTCGGCGAACTGGTTGCGAATCGTGCGAAAGAAAAAGGCGTGAGCCAAGTAGTATTTGACCGCGGCGGATATCTCTATCACGGACGTGTTCAGGCTCTGGCCGAAGCAGCTCGTGAAGCTGGTCTAGAATTCTAAGAAAACATCTCATAAGGAGGTAAACGACTTGCGTGTAGATCCTAACACTTTAGAGCTGACTGAAAAAGTTGTTCATATTAATCGCGTTGCTAAAGTTGTAAAGGGCGGACGTCGCTTTAGCTTTAGCGCTCTTGTCGTAGTAGGCGATGGTAACGGCTATGTCGGCGCTGGTATCGGTAAAGCTTCCGAAGTTCCTGATGCAATCCGCAAAGGAATCGAAGATGCTAAGAAGAACCTCGTCCACGTTCCTATCGTTGGAACTACGATTCCTCACCTTGTAACTGGTCATTTCGGCGCTGGACGTGTGCTGCTGAAACCAGCATCTGAAGGTACCGGTGTTATTGCTGGCGGCCCTGTTCGTGCAGTACTCGAACTAGCTGGCGTTGGCGACATTTTAACAAAATCCCTGGGTTCTTCGAACTCCATGAACATGGTGAACGCTACTTTAGAGGGTCTTTCCCGTCTGAAGAAAGCGGAAGAAGTAGCCAAACTTCGCGGCAAAACCGTTGAAGAGTTGATGGGTTAAGGAGGATAAACATGTCTAAACTTCAAATTACCCTTAAGCGTAGTCTGATCGGACGTCCAGAAACACAGAAGAAGACGGTTCAAGCTCTTGGTCTCAGAAAGCTGAACCATTCTGTTGTTCAAAGCGACAATGAAGCAATCCGTGGTATGATTAATCAAGTCAGCCACCTTATCGAAGTTAAAGAAATTCAAGCATAAGTAACACATTCAATCAAGAGGAGGTGCAACTATGAAATTACATGAGCTGAGCTCTGCAGAAGGCGCACGCCACACTCGCAAGCGTCTCGGTCGCGGTGTAGGTAGCGGACTCGGAAAAACATCCGGACGCGGTCACAAAGGTCAGAACGCCCGTTCCGGCGGTGGTGTTCGTCCAGGCTTTGAAGGTGGACAAAACCCACTTTACCGTCGTCTCCCTAAGCGTGGTTTCGTGAACCCAACGCGTAAGGAATTTGCTATCGTTAACCTGGAAGACCTGAACAAGTTCGAAGCTGGTACGGAAGTAACTCCTGAGCTTCTGATGGAAACGGGTGTTGTTAAATCACCTAAAGATGGAATTAAGATTCTTGGAAACGGCGAACTCACTGTAAAGCTTACAGTTAAGGCGAACAAGTTTTCCCAATCTGCGGTAGATAAAATCCAGGCTGCCGGCGGTCAATCCGAGGTGATTTAATGTTCCGGACCCTGTCCAACATCTTTAAAGTAGAGGATTTGCGTAAGAGAATCATTTTCACGCTTCTCGTGTTAATCATCTACAGAATCGGTGCCTTCATTCCGGTACCCAATATCAATGCAGAGCTTCTGAAGCTGCAGGATCAGGCCAACCAGAATAGCGTGTTCGGATTGCTGAATACTTTCTCCGGCGGAGCGCTTTTCCAGTTCTCCATCTTCTCGATGTCGATCTTTCCGTACATTACGGCTTCGATTATCGTTCAACTACTGTCCATGGACGTTGTTCCTAGGCTTACACAGTGGGCGAAAGAGGGAGAAGTGGGGAGAAAGAAATCGGCCCAACTTACTCGCTATTTAACGGTTGTGCTTGGCGTGATTCAAGCTTATGGATATGCGATCATGTTTAACAACTCCTTCCAGGGGCTTGTGATCAATCCAAGCTTTGCTACCTACTCTCTGATAGCGATTGTCTTGACGGCAGGAACGATGTTCCTGATGTGGTTAGGTGAGCAGATCACTGAAAAAGGGATCGGAAACGGGATTTCGATTATTATCTTCGCGGGAATCGTAGCTGCTATTCCGACAGGAATCAGTCAGATTTACCAGACGCAGTTTGCGAATGCAGGAGATGCCCTGTTCCTGAACATCTTGAAAGTCGTCCTCATTCTGATCGTAGTAGTAGCCATTATCGTTGGCGTTATCTACGTTCAGCAGGGAGTTCGGAAGATACCCGTGCAATATGCTAAGCGTGTTGTAGGGAGGAAAATGTACGGCGGACAGAGCACGCACATTCCCATGAAAGTGAATGCTGCAGGAGTAATTCCGGTCATCTTTGCCGTATCACTGCTTCAATTCCCGACGATTATTGCAGGTTTCTGGGCGGGGAATCCATTTGCGGATTGGATTATCCGCAATCTAAGCATTAACAATTCGGCGCCGATTGCGCTTGCTCTATATGTACTACTGATTGTCGGTTTCACCTATTTCTACACGTTTGTACAGATTAATCCGGTGCAAATGGCTGATCAAATGAAGAAGAACGGCGGTTATATTCCAGGCGTTCGTCCCGGAAAACCAACTTCCAGCTATCTGACAAGAGTAATGTCGAGAATTACTTTGTCCGGCGCCTTCTTCCTGGCTTTCATCTCGATTCTCCCAATGATCTTCGGGGCTCTGGCAGGTTTGCCAACTTCGGTTCGGATCGGCGGAACTTCACTTCTCATCCTCGTGGGTGTGGCATTGGAGACGTTGAAAACAGTAGAAAGCCAACTGATCAAACGTCATTACAAAGGATTTATCAACAAATAGCAATAGGTTCTGATGTAGGCACTTTGTTGCGGCATCGGCACCTATTGTGCTGTTCGTACTACTAAGTGCCGAAGGAGGGGAAAACGTGAACGTTTTATTTATGGGTCCTCCGGGTGCGGGTAAAGGTACTCAGGCGGAGAAAATTGTTAGTGAATTTCAGATTCCTCACATTTCAACCGGCGATGCCTTTAGATTGGCAATGAGTCAAGGGACGCCGCTCGGCATAGAAGCTAAGTCCTATGTCGATCAAGGCAAACTTGTTCCAGACGAAATCACTAACGGTATTGTTCGTGAACGTCTGCAGCAGTCGGATTGCGATAAGGGATTTCTCCTCGATGGTTTTCCGCGTACGATTGCTCAAGCGGAAGCTTTAGACGAGATCCTGCAATCTCTTGGTAAGCGAATCGATCACGTCATTAACTTGAAAGTGGATCGCAGCTTCCTGCTGGCCAGACTGACCGGTCGCCGTATCTGCAAATCCTGCGGCGCCACGTATCACGTGATTTTCAATCCTCCGAAGCAGGAAGGCGTATGCGACAAATGCTCCGGCGAATTGTATCAGAGATCCGATGATACGGAAGAGAAAGTCGGTACCCGCTTGGACGAATACACGTCGAAGACAGCACCGCTTCTTGAGTACTACCAGAAACGTAACGTATTGCGCGAGGTTGATGGGGAGCAGGATATCGAAGATGTAACTTCCCAAATCAGTTCATTGCTGCGAGGTCATTCTGAATGATCATTTGTAAGTCCGAAGTAGAGTTGGAACTTATGCGTGAGGCAGGTCGAATCGTAGCCGAGACCCACAAGTTGATGGCTGAATCGGTTCGTCCCGGCGTTACGACTAAGGACCTGGATAAAATCGCTGAGGAATACATTCGCAGTCAAGGTGCCGTACCCTCTTTCAAAGGCTACAACGGTTTCTCTGGCAGCATCTGCACTTCAGTTAATGAAGAATTGGTGCACGGCATTCCCGGCAGCCGCAAATTAGTCGAAGGCGACGTTATCAGCATTGATATCGGGGCACAATATAAAGGATATCATGGTGATTCGGCCTGGACTTATGGCGTCGGTGAAATTTCTGAAACCGCAAAGAAACTTCTGGAAGTAACTGAACGTTCGCTGTTTGCCGGATTGGCGGAAGCCAAACCGGACGCCCGGCTGTATACGATCTCACACGCCATACAGCAAGTGATCGAAGACGCGGGTTTCTCGGTTGTTCGTGAATATGTCGGTCACGGGATCGGCACGGAACTTCACGAAGATCCGCAGATTCCCAACTATGGGATTCGGGATAAAGGCCCCCGGCTTAAACCCGGTATGGTACTTGCAATCGAGCCTATGGTGAACGTCGGACAGCGATTCGTAAAGACACTCGAGGATGATTGGACCGTAGTTACCGTAGATAATTCCTTATGTGCACATTTCGAACATACCATTGCCATTACGGCAGACGGTTATGAAATATTAACCCAGCTGAAGGCTTAGGTGAGCGAATTGGTAGGTCAGGAACAACTGCCGCAGCCCGGTCAAATCGCAAAAATTCTCCGAGGCAAAGATCAAGGTCAATATGCGGTTATCATTCGAGCGGAGGATTCCAGATTCGTTTGGATTGCCGATGGTGATAAACGCAGATTCGACCAGCCGAAGAAGAAGAATGTTCAGCATCTTCAGCTTCAGCCCGAGATCAGCGGAGAAGTTTCCAGAAGTTTAACGGAAAGCAGCCGTGTTACGAATGCCAAGTTAAGACATGCGGTGAAGAAGTTTATCGACAGTCTACAATCTGAGGCAGATGAGAAAGGAGAATAATCAGTGGCTAAAGAAGATGTAATTGAAGTGGAAGGTACAGTAATCGAACCTCTTCCGAACGCAATGTTTAAGGTAGAGCTTGAGAACGGACATAAAATTTTGGCCCATGTTTCCGGAAAGATCAGAATGCACTTCATTCGGATTTTACCTGGAGACAAGGTTACTGTAGAATTATCCCCATATGACTTGACGAGAGGTCGTATAACCTATCGGTTCAAATAAATAGCTGCAACGCCGCAGTCTTAGCCGACATAGCGGCCAACCCTTACGAAGCAAGTTTGCGGTGGCAAACTCTCAGGAGGTAATAAACATGAAGGTAAGACCGTCGGTCAAGCCGATCTGCGAGAAATGCAAAGTCATTCGTCGCAAAGGCAACGTCATGGTAATTTGTGAAAACCCGAAACATAAACAAAAACAAGGTTAAAAGGAGGTGCACGTTCAACAATGGCACGTATTGCTGGTGTAGACTTACCGCGTGACAAGCGCGTTGAAATCGCATTGACGTACATTTTTGGTATCGGTAAAACGACTTCTCAGAAAGTTCTGAGCCAAACTGGCGTTGACGCATCCACTCGTGTTCGCGATCTTACGGAAGAAGAAGTAAGCAAAATTCGTGAAGTTATCGACAAAACGATCAAAGTGGAAGGCGACCTTCGTCGCGAAATCGCTCTGAACATCAAACGTCTGGTTGAAATCGGATGCTACCGTGGTATCCGTCATCGTCGTGGCCTGCCTGTTCGTGGTCAACGCACGAAAACCAATGCTCGTACACGTAAAGGTCCTCGTCGGACTGTAGCTAACAAGAAGAAATAATAAAGGGGGTTAGAGTGAACAATGGCTAAACCTAAAAAAGTCGTCCGTACGAAACGTCGTGACCGTAAAAATATTGAATCCGGTGTGGCACACATCCGTTCCACATTCAACAATACGATCGTAACGATCACGGATCCTCATGGAAACGCGCTTTCCTGGGCAAGTGCCGGTAACCTGGGCTTCAAAGGATCCCGTAAAAGTACTCCGTTTGCTGCGCAAATGGCTGCTGAATCTGCAGCTAGAGCCGCTATGGAACATGGTCTGAAAGTTGTTGAAGTCATGGTTAAAGGCCCTGGTGCCGGCCGTGAAGCAGCAATTCGTTCTTTGCAGGCTGCTGGTCTCGAAGTCAACCTGATTAAGGACGTAACACCAATTCCGCATAACGGTTGCCGTCCTCCAAAACGTCGTCGCGTGTAATTTCAAGTCGGCATGTGGTATAAATATTCTAAACATGTGAATAATGATGTTGAAGGATAGGCATACTACATCGTTTATGGAAATGTTCCAGGGTAACGACGTTTTGAAGGAGGGTTAATTTCATGATCGAAATCGAAAAGCCAAAAATAGAGACCGTATCTTTAAGCGAAGACGGAGCTTACGGCAAATTCGTCGTAGAACCGCTGGAACGCGGATACGGGACCACATTAGGTAACTCACTACGTCGTATCTTACTGTCTTCACTACCGGGTGCTGCGGTTAGCTCCGTACAAATCGACGGAGTTCTCCATGAATTCTCGACTATTCCGGGAGTTATGGAGGACGTAACGGAGATTATTCTGAATCTGAAAGGTCTTTCTTTGAAAATCCATTCAGACGAAGAAAAAGTACTGGAGATCGATGCCGAAGGAGAAGGTAGAATCACAGCTGCTGATATTCGCGGAGATAGTGATGTGGAGATCTTGAACCCGGATCTTCATATCGCGACTCTATCGTCTGATTCTCGTCTTCATATGAGAATTCATGCGAACAGAGGCCGCGGTTATGTGCCGGCTGATAAGAACAAACGGGATGAGCAGCTTATTGGCGTCATTCCGGTTGACTCGATCTACACTCCGATCACGCGTGTGAACTACACGGTAGAGAACACTCGTGTCGGCCAAGTGACGAACTACGACAAACTAACCCTCGAAGTGTGGTCGGACGGAAGTATTCGCCCTGAGGAAGCAGTAAGTCTTGGTGCGAAGATTCTGACGGAACACCTAATGCTCTTTGTTGGATTAACCGATGAAGCTAAAGATGCGGAGATCATGGTAGAGAAAGAAGAAGATAAGAAAGAGAAAGTTCTCGAGATGACGATCGAGGAACTGGATCTTTCCGTTCGTTCTTACAACTGCCTGAAGCGTGCCGGTATCAATACCGTGCAAGAGCTGATCACCAAAACCGAAGAAGATATGATGAAAGTGCGTAACCTTGGCCGTAAATCTCTTGAAGAAGTTCAAGAGAAGCTCGAAGAGCTGGGTCTTGGCCTGCGTACGGAAGAATAATCACCTCAGAAGGAGGGTTAAGACATGGCATATCAAAAGTTAGGCCGTGACTCCAGTGCGCGGAAAGCATTGTTCCGCGACCTCGTAACGGACCTTTTCATTAACGAGCGCATTCAAACAACTGAAGCGAAAGCGAAAGAAGTTCGCTCTATCGCCGAGAAGCTCATCACATTAGCGAAACGCGGAGATCTGCATGCTCGTCGTCAAGTAGCTGCATTTGTTCGTCGTGAAACCGCAGGAGACCAGGATGCAATCCAGAAGTTGTTCTCCGAGCTGGCAACTCGCTATGCTGAGCGTCCAGGTGGATACACACGTATCCTGAAACTGGGACCTCGTCGCGGAGATGCTGCTCCTATGGTATATCTGGAACTGGTAGACCGGGCGTAACGAAGGGTGGGAAAGGGTGGACAGAATCTTTGGATTCTGCTGAAGCCCTTTTTTTGCAATCTGACCGGATTGTGCTCACCTCCCGATCAACCTGTCCGTTCGGTATACGGAGGGTATGGTTTCGTGAGAAATATAAGAATAACGGTAAGTTATGACGGCACCTCGTACTCGGGTTTTCAGACGCAGCCTCATGGCAATACGGTTCAGGATTATCTGGAACGGGCCATTCGGATGCTGTCCGGGGAGACGGTGAAGATCACCTCATCAGGGCGGACGGACGCTGGCGTTCACGCCCGCGCTCAGGTGATCAACTTCACTACAGCCTCCCAGATCCCCGCAGAACGCTGGTGCCTTGCTCTTAATTCCAGGCTTCCGAAAGATATCGTTGCGCTTCGTGCGGATGAAGTGCCCCTATCTTTTCATGCCCGCAAGTCGGCAAAAAGAAAAACCTATTCCTATACGATCCGTACTGCGCGGATACCGGATACTTTTCAACGCCGATACCAATTCCACCATCCCAACCCTTTGGATGTGGATGCCATGAGAGACGCTCTAGCGGCGATCCTAGGCACGCACGACTTCTCCTCGTTCTGTTCGGTCAAAACCGTAGCCGAATCGCGTATTCGTACGATTTATGACGCTTGGATCGTTGAAGAAACGGATCAAATGTCTGTCGAGCCCAACCAGCCGGGTCAGCTTCGCTTTTATTTCACC
Organism: Paenibacillus chitinolyticus NBRC 15660; assembly: GCF_000739915.1. Lineage (GTDB taxonomy): Bacteria > Bacillota > Bacilli > Paenibacillales > NBRC-103111 > Paenibacillus_F > Paenibacillus_F chitinolyticus. The sequence continues at coordinate 51,273 of NZ_BBJT01000022.1, forward strand.
GGCAGCGGTTTTCTCTACAACATGGTCCGGATTCTCGTGGGAACATTGATACAAATCGGGGAAGGCAAACGCCCAGCCGAAGAAATGGCTGCGATTTTGAGGGGACGTAACCGGGCGCTTGCGGGCCCGACAGCCGAAGCCCACGGGCTGATGCTGTGGAATGTAGAATACGCGGAATAATGTAATTTAATTCTTGCTATTCCCTGGACTATGCTGTAAAATATGTGATGGTGTTTCTTGAAGGGCTACCCCACGGCCCCGACTTCAAAAGCACCCAAAGATTCAAGACGTATTTTAACCTATGACTATGTTTGTTAATAAAGTTTGGAGATATATTTTTAGGAGGATCAGAGCATGCGTACCACATATATGGCTAAGCCGAATGAAGTTGAACGCAAATGGTACATCATTGATGCTACCGGCAAGACGCTCGGACGTCTGGCTAGTGAAGCTGCAAGCATTATCCGCGGCAAACACAAACCGCAATTCACCCCGCACGTGGATTCCGGAGATTTCGTAATCATCATCAACGCTGAGAAGATTCATCTGACCGGCAACAAACTGCAAGACAAGAAATACTACCGTCACTCGATGCACCCAGGTGGTCTGAAAGTTACGACAGCTCAAGATATGCTGAACAAAAAGCCTGAGCGTGTACTGGAACTTGCTATTCACGGCATGCTGCCTAAGACACGTCTTGGAAACAGCATGAAGCTGAAGCTGAAAGTATATGCAGGCGCGGAACATCCACACCAAGCACAACAACCAGAAGTTTGGGAACTTCGGGGTTAATTGAAAGGGAGGACTGACTTGTGGCACAAGTTCAATACTACGGAACCGGTCGTCGTAAGCATTCGGTAGCACGTGTACGTCTAGTACCGGGCGAAGGACGCATCATCATCAACAAACGTGACCTTAACGAATACTTCGGCCTGGAAACGCTGAAACTAATCGTGAAACAACCTCTGACGCTGACCGAAACAATTGGCAAGTACGATGTACTCGTACTGGCTAACGGCGGCGGAATGAGCGGACAAGCCGGCGCAATCCGCCATGGCATCTCCCGCGCACTGCTTAAAGCAGATCCTGAATTCCGCGGTTCTCTGAAACGCGCTGGATTCTTGACTCGTGATCCTCGTATGAAAGAACGTAAGAAGTACGGCTTGAAAGCAGCTCGTCGTGCACCTCAGTTCTCGAAACGTTAAGATCGGTTATACAAAGCAAACCCTTCTGGGTACAGAAATGTACCGGAAGGGTTTTTTTGTGTTCTTTTAACATTCTTTTGACCGTTACGGACAAATGATCCCTCAATCTGTTCGCCATAACACTCTACAATTCCGTTATAACGCACGAACTTATCTATCTTTTGTTCAATATGATAAAAAGATCGTCTCTAGGCTATTGACAAGACTAAGTTGTGATTTATAATGAAATAAAATAACAAAACAGATTAGGATACTCGGAATTAAAATGGGAGGGTACAAATATGAATTTGTTCGAAAAGGAAGTATTAGTGAACAAAGCCGCTGAAGAATTTGAGAACCAGTCACCCGAAGAGCTTATTCGATGGGCGGTTAACACTTTTCCAAGTATTACGCTCGCTTGCAGCTTCGGTGCGGAAGACGTAGTCCTGGTGGATATGCTGCAAAAGGTGAGCCCGGAAACAGACATTTTCTATCTGGACACTAATGTGCATTTCCAGGAGACGTATGATACAAGAGATCGTTTACAAGACCACTATCAAAAATCTTTTATTCAAGTTCTCCCTAAGCTCACATTGGAAGAGCAAGCGGCGCAGTATGGCGCAGAACTGTGGCTGTCCACTCCGAACGAATGCTGTAACATCCGTAAGGTGGATCCCTTGACGGATATTTTAAAAAACTATGACGCATGGATTACAGGAATTCGCAGAGATCAAGCTCCGACCCGGGCAAATGCCAAGAAGGTTGAATACGATGTGAAATTCGGTCTGGTTAAGTTTAATCCGCTTGCTGGCTGGACTTCGGACGATGTATGGGAGTATATTCGTTCCAATGGTATTATTTATAATGCTCTTCACGATCAGAACTACCCTAGTATCGGCTGCAGCCACTGCACAAAAGCGGTCACTCCGGGTGAAGATCCGCGTGCGGGCCGCTGGGCAGGCAATGACAAAACGGAATGCGGACTCCATAAGTAAGCGAGAAACTGAAATTATTAGAAGACTAAAGGAGAGACATCCATGCCATCTTCAATAGCGCCTCACGGCGGCACTTTGATTAATCGCCTGGTTACGGGAAGCGAACGCGATCGACTTCTTGCAAAGGCGGGCGACCTGCCTCAAATTCGCATAAACAATTGGGCTATATCCGACCTTGATCTTATTGGAGTAGGGGCATTTTCCCCGCTAACCGGTTTTCTGAATGAAGAAGATTACCTTTCGGTTGTCGAACGCATGCGTTTGGCGGATGGCACCGTATGGAGCATACCTGTGACCCTGGCGGTTGAAGAAGCCGTTGCGGAGGAGCTCGCCGTTGGTAAGCAAGCGGCTTTGGTGGGAGAAGAGGACGGCGTCGTATACGGTCTTATAGACGTGACCAGCATTTACAAGGCCGATCAGCAGCTCGAAGCCCGTAAAGTCTTTAAAACGGACGATACGGAGCATCCAGGCGTCCAAAAGCTGCTGACGAAACCATCCACCTATGTCGGAGGGCCCGTCCAAGTGTTGAACAGGCCGAAACCGGCCAAATTCGAAGATTTTTACTATGATCCGGCCGAGACTCGCCGAATTTTTGACGAGAAGAACTGGCGGACTATCGTAGGGTTTCAAACCCGCAATCCGGTCCACCGGGCCCATGAATATATTCAAAAATCGGCCATGGAAATCGTCGATGCCCTGTTTCTGAATCCGTTGGTTGGCGAAACCAAGTCCGATGATATTTCAGCAGATGTCCGGATGAAAAGCTACCTCGTTCTCCTTGAAAATTATTATCCTTCGGATCGTGCTTTTCTCGGTGTTTTTCCGGCAGCCATGCGTTATGCGGGTCCGCGGGAAGCGATCTTCCATGCTTTGGTCCGCAAAAACTACGGCTGTACCCATTTTATCGTAGGCCGCGATCATGCGGGTGTAGGCGACTACTACGGTACTTATGAAGCCCAGGAAATTTTCAGTAACTTTACACCGGAAGAAATCGGCATTACGCCTCTTTTCTTCGAGCATAGCTTTTACTGCACGAAATGCGGGAATATGGCATCGAGCAAAACTTGCCCGCACGATAAAGCTGACCACCTGCACCTGTCGGGCACGAAAGTACGCGCCTTGCTGCGTGACGGCCAATGTCCGCCCCAGGAGTTCACACGCCCGGAAGTGGCGAAAGTGCTCATAGACGGCATGTCAGAGCCTGTAGGCACGTCCGCGCAGTAGGTATAATTGTCCACCCTGTCCCATATAGATGAATGGAGTCTATTGGGGAACAGAGGTGGATTTTTTCATGCGGAGACCAAGAAAAAGGTTTGTCGTATGGCTGACCTGGGACAGCGGCATTAAGATCATCATGGCGGGCCTGCTGGTTATGCTGATGGCCTTTATGTACACCTACGAGCTGCCTTCGACACGAACATGGAGCGAATGGTCCATGCCTCTTTCAGGGAAGACGATTGCTCTGGATGCCGGGCACGGAGGCCCTGACGGAGGGGCGGTCAGCCAATCCGGCGTAATAGAGAAGGATATCAACCTCGCGATCACTTTGTATTTGCGTGATTATTTGCAGCAGGTCGGCGCTATGGTGGTGATGACAAGGGAGACGGATACGGATTTGGCCCTGGAGGGAACGAAGGGACTCAGCCGCCGTAAAACAGAAGATTTGTTAAGCCGCGCCGAATTCATAAACAGCAAAAAAGCCGATTTGTTTATCAGCATCCATTTGAACAGCATTCCGTCCGATAAGTGGAGGGGCGCACAAACGTTCTACTACCCGAACCACCCGGACAACGCAACCTTGTCCACACTCATCCAGAACGAACTCAAGAAAAATCTGGAAAATACGGAGCGTGTCTCCAAGAAGGCCGATACAGGCGTTTATTTACTGAAAACGTTGAAAATGCCGAGTGCGCTCGTCGAAGTCGGGTTTTTGTCCAATCCGGAGGAATCGAGGCTCCTGGCCGACGATAAGTATCAAAAGAAAGTCGCCGCGTCCGTTTATCAAGCGATTCTGCGTTATTTCTCCGGGGAGAAAGTGCGTTCGTCCTAATCGGTATGTTATAATGATCTGAACAGAAATAAGCCTACCGAGGTGGAACAGATGGTGACCAAAGAGCTTATCCGGCAATCGCTTGAGCCTATAACAGATCCGACTTACGGAGCTTCTATCGTAGAACTGAACTTCGTTAAAGACGTGGTCATTAAAGAGAACCGCGTTTCTCTTACGTGTGTTTTGTCCGTTACGGATGAAAGCTACAAAGCAAGTCTAAAGGAACGCATTGAATCCGCTTTGTCCCAAATCGGAGCCGAAGGGGTTCATATTCGTTTTCGTGAAATAACGGATTATGAGAAAAACCAGCTCTCCGCTTATGAGAATGTATCTGAGGCGGGAAGCGTGGATACTGCGGGCTCTAATGCCGGAACGGGACAAGAAGCGGCTCCATTGCTGAATCCGGAGTCCCCCGTTAATTTTATTGCCGTCGCAAGCGGTAAGGGCGGTGTAGGGAAGTCCACCGTAACGGCGAACCTTGCTGTTGCATTGGCGCGTCTCGGTAAGAGAGTGGGGATTATGGATGCGGACATCTACGGCTTCAGTATTCCGGATATGATGGGAATAGAGGAGCAGCCTCAGCTTGTTGATAACCGGATTATCCCCGTAGAAAAGTTCGGCGTTAAAGTTATCTCCATGGGTTTCTTTGTGGAGGATAATTCGCCGGTGATTTGGCGTGGACCTATGTTGGGTAAGATGCTCCATAACTTCTTCCACGAAGTGGATTGGGGAGAACTGGACTACCTGCTGCTCGATCTGCCTCCGGGTACGGGCGACATCGCGCTGGATATTCATCAGCTTCTGCCGCAAAGCAAAGAGATCCTGGTTACGACCCCTCATGCTACTGCAGCTTTTGTAGCAGCCAGAGCGGGCGCCATGGCCGTGCATACCAAACATGAGATTATCGGTGTGGTGGAGAACATGGCTTACTACGAGTGCTCCAAATGCGGAGAGAAAGACTACGTCTTCGGCCGCGGCGGCGGAGGCATGCTGGCGGAACAGCTGCATACCCAATTGCTTGCCCAAATTCCATTGGGTGCACCGGACAATCATATTTCCGAACCGGATTATTCCCCGTCGGTTTACAAAGAAGATTCCAACACCGGCCAACTGTACTTGGAGCTGGCGCGGAGTGTCGTTCAACACGCTCAAAAGGACTGATGCACAAGCATCAGTCCTTTTTTTAATATTCGGAGTCCTGATCCTTCTTACCCTTTTTGTTCGGGGATTCCTTCTCATCCTGGCCTTGATCTCCTTGATCGCTTTCCTGGCCTTGGCCTTGATCTTGTTTGTTTTTTTGGTCTCCCTGGCCTTGCTGGCCACCTTCTCCACCTTGGCCGCCGCCTTTACCGCCTTTACCGCCGCCTTGGCCACCCTGCCCACCGCCTTGGCCGCCGGCACCTTTGGGTACGATGCCCTCTTCCATTACTTTTCTCATAATGGTGAGCATCTGAGCTTGGAACAAGGGGCTCTGGAAAGATTCCTGAATGACATTCATCATCTGCTGACGGTACTGGGTCGTCTTGGTCAGTTCCATCATGAGCTGCTGGTATTCCGGGTTTTTCATAACTTGCAGAAGTTGTTTCTGATACTCCGGATCTTTCATGAGATCCTTGTGGAGCTGTTTATTCTGCGTACTCACCACTTTGGCGAAATCACCGGCAAAACGGGGATCTTTCATCATATCCCTTACGAATTTACTGCTTTCCGTACTGGTCAGAACATCCTTGACCGCCGTTTGCATCTGCAATTTTTGACCGTCGGTCAACATGCTGACCGAAGAACTGCCCGAGCCTGCCGAAGATAAGCTTGAGCGGGAGGCTTTATCGATCGCCGCACGGCCCTCGTCCGACTTTAGAATGTCAAGCACCATGGATTTGGTTTCTTTATAATTGCCCTGGGATGATGAAGACCCCTGTGAAGAATTGTTGGAACTGCAGGAAGCCAAGAGAATAACTGCAACTAAGGCAGGAACATAACGCACTGTTTTCCGATTCATTGTGCACACAAGCTCCTTTCCCCTAAATTAGTACCGTTAGTATGTGTGGGGGGGAGCCTTTTCATAAAGGAGTGACATGGTTGATTGCTGAGAAAGTTGGCTAGATTTGGCCGTTTCAAAAGAATGTATGTACGGTTACGGGGAGTTCAGTAAACCTGTTTAAACGACTGCTCTTCTACGGCTTTATTTTCAGTCTGCGCCTGTTTCATCAGCTCCGTTACCGTCACGAACTCATACCCCTTGCTCTTAAGCTGGTCGATAATGGCGGGAAGGGCTTCATGAGTCTGTTTGCAGGAATCACTGGCATGGAGCAGGACGATATCGCCAGGATGCGCTTTACTTACAACGCGATTGATAATGGTATCCACTCCGGGATTTTTCCAATCCAGTGAATCCGTATCCCATTGAATAACCTTATATCCTAACTGGTCCGCAATACCGAGAACCCGCTTGTCGAAGTCGCCGTTAGGCATACGGATCAGATTCGGACTTTTGCCGGTAAACTCCTTTAGGACTCCGTCGGCGGTCTGTATTTGCTTGCGGATCTCTTCGTCTCCCAGACTGCTGTAGTTCACATGCTTATGGCCGTGACTTCCGATTTCATATCCGTTCTTGATAATTCGTTTTACAATATCGGGGTGGCTTTTGCTCCAGGGCGAGGAAAGAAAGAACGTCGCGTTTTTGATACCTTTCTGCTCCAGCACATCCAGGATCGGAGCCGTACGCGTTTCCCCCCATGAGATGTCGAACGTCAACGCGATCTGTTTCTTCTCCGTTTTGACATTGTAAATTGCCGCGGGACCCCCGCTTGAAAAAACCGCCATATTCCCCCGTTCGGAATAGACGATACCTGCGGCGAAAACTACGGCGACACCGATAAAGACGGCTTGTTTTATTTTCTTGCCGTTAAAGACGTAAAAATGGCTCACGCTTGCTCCAGCCTCCTTCTCCTTGGGCTTGTATTCCGGCTTAGTAAAATGTATGCTCGTACCATCGAGTTATGCGTTAAAGAGAAAGGAGAACAGGAAATTGAAGTGGAGAGAGCTGTTTAAGCATTTCGGAGAAATGAAGCATTACCTGATTGCTTCCGTTTTGGTTTTCGCAGCCGGTTTAGTACTGGGGACTATGTATCCGGACCGCTTTCAGGCTTTTCTGGACCAGCAGATGCAGGGCCTGGAGAAAATTTCAGGACTGGTTAAAGGCAAAGAAAATCTCAACCTCTGGCTGTTTATCGTTATTTTCCTGAACAACGCGATCAAGTCATTGATGTTTGTATACCTAGGATTGTTTTTCGGTATTCTTCCCTTAATGGTGCTCCTGGTAAACGGGATGCTGCTGGGGTATGTCATTCAATATCAGATGGAAGCGCAAAGCCTTGCTTATGTTCTGAAAGGAATCCTGCCGCATGGAATATTGGAGATTCCGGCTATTATCGTAGCATGCGCCTATGGACTTCGACTCGGTATTCTTGTTATCAAAATGATCGGGGGACTCTTCTCTCCCAAAAGAAGCGGGAACGCCGCGGCAGAATTTAAACGTGTTATGAGACTGACCCGACCGTTAATATTACTTGTCGTAGGAACGTTGCTCCTTGCAGCTGTCGTGGAAAGCACAGTGACTCTTTGGCTTTTAAAAGGATAACAATTGTAAAAATTTTCTTGAACCCCGTCATAAAAATGACAAAACATGAGCATAACAGTAAAGCGGAACGGTTGCCTGCGTCCGATTGGATGCAGGAGCCTTCTCGCTGTTGTGGATGCAGAGTCGATTTTGAGGGGAGCTAGAATAAGTTGATGCTTGGATTTCTTTTTAATGACAGGGAATGCAGAGAACTGGACTATGTGCTAAGAAAAGAATTAGACGAAATGCTCTTCGATCTTAACGATAAGAGAATGGACGAGGAGATTAAGAAAGCTATAGAATCCCGATATAAGGTTATCTTCCGGATGTATGCCAGGCTTGCTTCACCGAGGGAAATTTCTAAATACGCGAGGAATCGTGTCCAGCATCAAAAAAAGTCTTGACTTAAGATGAAATTTCATGGTAAATTAAATTTCGCTGATTCGACAAAGTTTTCATTTAACAAGCCAAGCAAAAAAGAAATTAAAAAAAAGCTTGCAATGAATAGTCAATCTGTGATATATTAATTAAGTCGCCGCTGAAACTTAGCGAACGACGGCGAGGCTGACAAAGCCG
>NZ_BBJT01000021.1 GCF_000739915.1 Paenibacillus chitinolyticus NBRC 15660
AACGTCGAACGGGGCGGTTCTGAACGTGATGTCGCCGATTCCAACGTTCCCTCCGGTAATTACGCTGCATCCGCAAAGCCCGCTGCCGGTGGTTGAAGGAAACCCCGCTTCTTTCAGCGTTATGGCTGCAGGAATGGGATTGACGTATCAGTGGCAGGAAGACAGTGGATCAGGTTTCCTAAACTTGCTGGGCGAGACGAACGCCACACTGACCATTCCGGCCGTGTCGATGGGCATGAACGGGTACACCTACCGCGTTGTCGTGTCGGGCATGGGAGGTCAACAGGTGACGTCGAACGGGGCGGTGCTGAACGTGCTGCCGCCGATTCCAACGTTCCCTCCGGCGATTACGGCGCATCCGCAAAACGTGCCGCCGGTGCTTGAAGGCGCTCCCGCTTCCTTTACAGTTATCGCCACGGGAACGGGATTGACGTATCAGTGGCAGTTAGACACCGGGTCAGGCTTCCAAGACCTGCAGGGCGAGACGAACGCCACACTGAACATTCCGGTGGTTTCGCAGGGCATGAACGGTTACAAATACCGTGTCGTCGTGTCAGGTACGGTAGGCCAGCCGGTTACGTCCACGGAAGCGGTTCTGACGGTGTATACCGTACCTTCCGAGCCTACTAACGTTACCGCCACGGCCGGTGACGGCCAAGCGGTCGTCTCCTTCACGGCTCCGGTTTCCGACGGAGGCACCGCGATCACCGGCTACGAAGTTACTGCTTCGCCCGGCGATAAAGTGGTAAGCGGCACGGCCAGCCCGATCACGGTAACCGGGCTTGCGAACGGCACCGCGTACACGTTCACCGTTAAAGCTCTTAACGCAGCGGGCGGAAGCGCGGCCTCGGTTCCATCGAATTCCGTCACGCCTTATGCTCCGTCAAGCGGCGGAGGCGGGGGTGGAGGTTCCTCAGAACCGAGCACGCCAACGCCGACCACACCGCCCGTTACGGAAGTACCGGCTAACGAAGGAGCCGATATCCTCGTTAACGGGAAGACGGAACGTGCCGGAACCGTGAAGTCGACCGAAGTAAACGGTCAATCGGTACTGACGGTTACGGTGGATCCGAAGAAGCTGGCCGAGAAGCTGGCGTCCGAAGGCCAACATGCAGTTGTGACCATCCCGCTTGCGAAAGATAAGAAAGCGGATGTGCTCGTCGGCGAACTGACGGGTCAAATGGTGAAATCCATGGAACAGAAGCAGGCCGTCGTTAAAATCTCCTTCGGAGATGTCACGTACACGATTCCTGCGGAACAAATCAATGTTAGTGCGCTGTCGGATCAGCTCGGCAAGCCGTCTGCACTGGAAGATATCAAAGTGCGCATCGAAGTAGCCGCTCCGTCCAAGGAAACGCTGAAAGTCGTCGAAAATTCGGCGGCCGCCGGGAATTTCACGCTGGTAGCTCCGGCGCTCAACTTTACGGTGAAAGGTACTTACGGCGGCGCAACGGTTGAAGTGTCCCGTTTCAACGCTTACGTAGAGCGCACCATTGCCATCCCGGATGGCGTGGATCCCGGCAAGATTACAACCGGCGTTGTCGTGGAAGCGGACGGTACCGTCCGTCACGTGCCGACCCGGATCGTAAACGTAAACGGGCACTATTTTGCGAAAATCAACAGTTTAACGAACAGCACCTACTCCGTGATCTGGCACCCGATCGAATTCCGGGACGTTGCCGGGCACTGGGCTCAGAATGCGGTCAACGATATGGGCTCCCGCATGGTCGTAAGCGGAGTCGAAAACGGCACGTTTAACCCCGATACGGCGATCACACGTGCGGAGTTTGCGGCCATCATGGTGCGAGCACTAGGACTTAAACAGGAAAAAGCGTCCGCGCCTTTCTCGGACGTGAACGCGTCGGATTGGTACAGCGCTGCGGTTCAAACCGCTTACGCGTATAAGCTCATCGGCGGTTTTGAAGACGGAACTTTCCGTCCGTCCGACAAAATCACCCGCGAACAAGCCATGGTCATCATGGCAAAAGCGATGAAGACTACCGGCCTCCGAGACAAGTTGCCGTCCAAAGAAGCGGCGGAATTGCTGGCTCCTTATGCGGATGCCGCAGCGACTGCCGAATGGGCGAAAAGCGGCGTGGCCGATTGCCTGCAGGGCGCAATCTTTGCGGGTAGAACCGCCACGGAGCTGGCTCCGAAAGCGTCGATTACAAGAGCGGAAGTCGCCGCCATCGTGCAAAGACTTCTTCAGAAATCCGAACTGATTTAAGAAGAGAAGAGTTATTTCTCCAGCGGTCTTTCAAACGGCTGGGGAATAACTCTTTTTTCATGCAAAAAGAGAGAAAACAAGCGCATATATTTTTAACGGAGCGGTTGACTTCAAAAAATGGAATAGGTACTATAAAACTAGGAATTAGCACTCAGGACATTGGAGTGCTAACTATGATCTTGCGGAAGGAGATTCACTCATGGCCAAGAAGCAGTTTAAAGCGGAATCCAAGCGTTTGCTGGAAATGATGATTAATTCGATTTACACCCAGAGGGAAATCTTTTTAAGAGAGCTGATTTCGAATGCCAGCGATGCGATCGACAAAATTTACTACAAAGCCCTGACGGACGACAACCTGGCGTTCAACGCCGACAATTATTTCATTAAATTAAAAGCCGACCGGGCCGGCCGTACGCTGACGCTTTCCGATACGGGAATCGGTATGACCAAAGAGGATCTTGAAAACAACCTGGGCGTAATCGCCAAGAGCGGTTCGCTCGCTTTCAAGAAGGAAAACGAAGCCAAAGAGGGCCACAACATTATCGGGCAGTTCGGCGTCGGGTTTTATTCGGCTTTCATGGTGGCGGACGTCGTTACGGTCATCAGCCGGGCGCTGGGCAGCGAGGAAGCGTTCAAATGGGAGTCCAAAGGCGCGGACGGTTACACGATTGTGCCTGCCGACAAAGAAACGGTCGGAACCGAAATCATTTTGAAAATTAAAGAGAACACCGAGGACGACAACTACGACGAGTATTTGGAAGAATACCGCCTGAAGGCGATTATTAAGAAATACTCCGATTTTATCCGTTATCCGATCAAGATGGACGTATCCGGACGCAGACCCAAAGAAGGCAGCGACGACGAATTCGAAGAATACCAGGAAGAACAGACAATTAACAGCATGGTTCCGATCTGGCGCAAAAACAAAAATGAGCTGACGACGGAAGACTATGAAAACTTTTATGCGGAAAAACGGTACGGGTTCGACAAGCCGCTCAAACATATCCATATCAGCGCGGACGGCGCCGTCGTGTACAAAGCGATCCTGTTCATCCCGGAAAGTACTCCGTTCGATTATTACACGAAGGAATACGAGAAAGGTCTTGAGCTGTATTCCAACGGAGTTCTGATCATGAACAAGTGCGGGGATCTGCTGCCGGATTACTTCGGTTTCGTAAAAGGTATGGTCGATTCGGAGGATCTGTCTCTGAACATTTCCAGGGAAATGCTGCAGCATGACCGCCAGCTGACGCTGATCGCCAAAAATATCAAAAACAAAATCAAGAGCCAACTGCAAGGCATGCTCAAGGACGAAAGAGACAAATACGAGCAGTTTTACAAGTCTTTCGGGCGTCAGCTTAAGTTCGGTGTTTATAACGACTACGGCACCCACAAGGACGATCTTCAAGACCTGCTCATGTTCACTTCTTCCAAAGAGAAAAAGCTGGTCACGCTCGATGAATACGTATCGGCCATGCCGGAAGACCAGAAGTACATTTACTACGCGTCCGGGGAGTCTATCGACCGCATCGAGAAACTTCCGCAAACGGAGATGGTCCTCGACAAAGGCTACGAGATTCTGTACTTCACCGACGATGTCGACGAGTTTGCCATTAAAATGCTGATGGCTTATAAGGAAAAAGAATTCAAATCCGTGTCCAGCGGCGACCTCGGAATCGAGCCGGACGCGGCGGACAAGCAGACGGAAGAAGAGGAAAACGACAGTAAGGATCTCTTCGAAGCTATGAAAGCGATCCTGTCGGACAAAGTGAAGAACGTCAAGGCGTCCAAACGTCTGAAATCCCATCCGGTCTGCCTGTCTACCGAAGGCGAGCTGACGATCGAAATGGAGAAAATTTTGAAGGCCATGCCGAACGGACAGGAAGTCCAGGCCGACAAAGTGCTGGAAATCAACGTCAACCACGACGTGTTCTGCTCCCTTAAAGAAGCGTATGCAAGCGATAAAGACAAGCTGAACCTGTACACGAACCTGCTGTACAATCAGGCTCTTCTGATCGAAGGTCTCCAAGTGAGCGACCCGGTCGAATTTACGAACAATATTTGCAAAATCATGGTCTAAGCCGCCCGGCGGTTCAGACAAAAAGGCCCGTTCCTTCCGGAACGAGGCCTTTTTTGCATGTCCGTGCTTGCATGTCCGTGCTAGGGAAAAGCTGAACTGCGCAGGCAAGCGCAAGCATAAGCATGAAGGCGAAACGGCTTCGTTCAAGGCCGATCCTGCGGAGGATGCTTTCCGGCTCATAAAACCAGCCAAAGCTGGGAATAATTTAGTTGTCCCGGACTGTTTAGTTACACCGGACGAACAGTACACCTTTGACTAACTGATCTCCGGAGGAACCGATGACCTATACGAACGAACAACTCAGCCAAAAAGCGAGGGAACTTGCACTGCAGCACGTAACGACCTTGCCGCGTACAAGGCCCGCTTATATCGAACAACATTTTAAGAAGGACATAGAAAGCTTAAGGGATTTTGTTCTTTCCCTGCAGACGGTTCATGCCGGCTGTACGCAACCGGCCGAGCAGTGGCTGCTGGACAATTCCGAATTTGTCGAAGAGCAGGCCCAGGAAGTCAGGGCTCTGCTCCTTCAGGACGCATTGGACCGCATGCCGAGACTGCGCGGCAGCGGGCTTCTCCGCATTCAGTCCATGATGGAAGACTATTTGACGCACGTCGAGGGAATTTTGAGCGAGGAAACGATACTTGCTTATATTCAGGCCTACCAAGAAGTGAGCGCCTTAACGCTGACCGAAGCCCGTTCGGTGCCGCTCATTCTGCGTCTGGTTCTGGTGAAGAAGCTGGCGGAAACGATGGCTTTCGTCCGGGAGCGCCGCGAAGTCTGCATAGACGTCGGGCGCATCCTTTCCTTGATCGAGCCTGCCGCTTTAAGTCCCGAGACGGTCCATCTCCAGGTGGAAAAAGCGGGCCTCACGCTTCCTTTGCCTGGCCCGTGGATCGTCCATTTAATCAGCCATCTGCGGGAATGGGCCGGGGACGCGGCTTCCGTCCGGGAATGGCTGATTTGCAGTTATGAGAACGGGGCGGAGGACCTCGACCGCATCGTTTCTTACGAGCATCGGCTCCAGACGGCTTATCAGGCCCGGGCGGGGAGCGTAATCACCAGCTTGCGCAAGAACGAACGCTGGGACTGGAACGATCTCTTCGAGCAGATCAGTCTGCCGGACCGGACGCTCCGCCAGGAGTATACGGGCGTGTACCCGCTGCTCGACGCGTACAGCCGGAACCAGATTCTCGCCGAAGTGGAGCGGCTTGCCCGCCGTCTGCGGGTGCCCGAGAATCTGGTTGCCGGACAGGCGGTGGCGCTAGCCAGGGAAGCGGCGGAGAGGGCGGACGCCGCCCGCGCCGGTTCCGGCAGCCCGGGTGCGGCCTCCGGTCACGCGGACGCTTCCGCCCGGAGCGAGGTCCTTATTCTCCATGAGAATGGAGAAGTTGCGGCGCCTCTGGCGGCGGGGGATCGCACCCGGCAGCAGTTTCCTTCCTATTATCTGCTCGAATCGGAAGGTGTACAGAAGCTGATCGCCTCGCTGCGGAAGTGCAGCTCTCCCCGGACGATGCCCGAGAACGCTATCTCCAGGCGCCGGGCCGGTACTTATTTCGCCTCGATGCTCGGCTTGTTCGCCGTGCTTTGGCTTATCGCGGCCGCATGGATCGGAATCGGGCATGGTTTGTCCGCTCTCGCCTGGGCAGTCGTCCTCGCAGCTTTACTATTGCCCGTGAGCGAATGGGGAATGAACTGGCTGCATTTCGGCATTGAGCGGATTTGCCGTCCGCGTCCCCTGCTCCGGTATGATTTCTCCGCAGGTGTTCCGGCGGAAGCCGGCACGATGGTGGTTATACCGGCGATCTGGTCTTCGCCCGACGAAGTGGCGGAGCTTGCGGACCGCCTGGAGGTGCACTATCTGGCCAACCGCGATTCCAACATCCACTATGCGCTTTTAGGCGATTTTACGGATGCGCCGGATGAAAAGCTTCCGGAAGATGACCGGTTGGTCCGTCTTGCCGAGGATAAAATTCGCGCGCTAAACGAGAAGTACTCCGCGGCAGGCGGAACAACGTTTCATTTTTACCAGCGGCGCAGGCTTTGGAATCCTCATGAGGGCGTGTACATGGGCTGGGAGCGCAAACGCGGCAAGCTGGTCGAATTCGTGGAGCTGCTGAGAGGCAGCGGCGATACCAGCTATGCGGTGAAATTCGGCGATGCGTCCGTACTGCCGCGTATCCGCTATCTGATCACGCTGGATGCGGACACGCAGCTGCCGATGGGCAGTGCGCAGCGGATGATCGGAACCCTGCACCTGCCGTACAATCGCCCCCGCCTGAACCAAGCGAGGACACGGGTTGTAGAAGGCTACGGGGTGCTTCAGCCGCGCATCGGGATCAGCCACGATTCGGCGATGCGCTCGCGGCTGGCGTATTTCTGGTCCGAGCCGGGCATGGACCCGTATGCGTTCGCGGCTTCGGACCCTTACCAGGATGCGCTGGGCCAGGGCATTTTTACGGGGAAAGGTATCTTCGATGTGGATGTGTTTGCCGAACTTCTGTGCGAGCGGATTCCCGATAATACCGTACTCAGCCACGATTTGCTGGAAGGCGGTTTTATGCGCGCCGCGCTGTTGTCCGATATCGAGCTGATCGACGATCATCCGGCCAAGTTTGTTTCCTACCAGAAGCGGCTTCATCGTTGGGTGCGCGGCGACTGGCAGCTTGTGTGCTGGCTTTTTTCCCGTATTTGCGACCGGCGGGGAGTGCTCCGGCCCATTGATTTATCTTTTCTGACCCGCTGGCAGATGCTGGACAACCTGAGGCGGAGTCTGCTTCCGCCTGCGGTGTTCGTCCTGCTTGTTCTCGCCTGGACCGTTTTGCCGGGATCGCCTTGGCGCTGGGCCGCCGTGCTGCTGGCGACGATGTTTCTGCCGCTGCTCCGGCAGTTGTTCATCCTCCCCCGGATTTACAAGCAGCCGAGACGTCTGCTGGCGACAGCCCTGCACGTAATGATCCAGATCTGGACGCTGCCTTTTCAAACGGCTGTGCTGCTGGATGCGATCGGCAGAACGCTGTACCGGGTGTTCGTCAGCAAGCGCCGGCTGCTGGAGTGGACCAGCTCGTCGCATATCGAGCGAAGCACCCGGGGACAGCAGCGCACACCACTTCTTCAAGCGGGCTGGGGGTATGTGCTCATTATCGTGTTTGCGCTCGCCTCGGCTGTACAGGCCTCGGCGTCCCTGTTGTGGGCCGGTCTCGCGCTAAGCTTGTTCTGGGCGCTGGCCCCTCTGGCCGTCTCATGGCTGGACCGGCCAGTGGAGCGGGAGGAAGCGCCGCTTGGAGCGGAGGAACAGGAGAAACTCCGGGTGCTGGCGAGACAAATCTGGTCTTTTTACGAAGACTATGCCGGTCCAAAGGATCATTACCTGCCTCCGGATAACGTTCAGGTAGACCCGCCGAACGGAGTGGCTCACAGGACGTCTCCGACCAATATCGGCTTTTTGCTGACTTCGGCGCTTGCGGCACGCGAATTCGGTTTTATCGACACTCCATCGCTGGTTGAAAAGCTGGAAAATACGATCGGGACGGTCGAAAACCTGGAGAAATGGCACGGTCATTTATACAACTGGTACGACACGCTGACGCTGGGGATTCTTCCGCCCGCCTATGTGTCCACAGTCGATTCGGGCAACTTCGTTGCAAGTCTGATGACGGTCAAGCAGGGCCTGGCAAGCTGGCTGGGGCAAGAAGCGGGAACGGAAGGCCGCTATATGGAGATTAACCGGGCACCGGCAGGGGCCTACGGGGTGGAATTTGCTGTCGATTTGGATCAGACCCCGCGCGGAGAATCCGCGTTGAACGGGATTGATGGAAATACGGAGGGAAAAGGCGAGGACCCTGACAACAGCCGGAACATCGGCCCCAAAAGCGGCTCCAAAAGCGGCAGCGGGCGTTCGGCAGTCCTGACGGCCGAAGGAAGCGGGCCCGAGCATGCGGGTCACGAGGCTCCGTCGAACCTTCCGGATTGGCTGACCCGCGGGCAGCAGCTTGTACAGCGGCTCGAATCGCTTATCGCGGCGACCGATTTTACGCAGCTTTACGATCATAAGGCCAAGCTCTTCGTTCTCGGGTACCACGGCGCGACAGGGGAACGGGACCGCATTTTGTACGATCTGCTGGCGTCCGAGGCGCGGCAGACCAGCTTCGTCGCGATCGCGCTGGGCCAGGTGTCCGTATCCCACTGGATGGCGCTGGGCCGCACGGTCAAACTCCAGGGGAACAAGACCACGCTGATTTCGTGGTCGGGTACGATGTTTGAGTATATGATGCCGTGGCTCATCATGCGGACTTACCGCAATACGCTCTGGGACAGCACTTACCGGGGCGTCGTCAAGCGGCAGATGGAATACGCGCATGAACGGGGCGTCCCGTTCGGCATTTCGGAATCGGGCTATTACGCGTTCGATTACCAGATGAACTATCAGTACCGGGCATTCGGTGTGCCGGGCCTCGGATTCAAGCGGGGACTGGAAGAAGATCTTGTGATCGCGCCTTATGCGGCGGTTATGGCGCTTCCGTTTGCCCTCCGGGAAGGGCTGGAGGACCTGAACCGGATGGAGGAGCTTGGAGCAAGGGGGAAATACGGCTTCTACGAAGCGATTGATTTTACGGCGGACCGAATGCCGCAGGGGGAAGATTGCAAAATTATCCGCAGCTTTATGGCCCACCACCAGGGCATGAGTTTGCTGACAATCGCGAACCTGCTTCTCCCCGTTAAAATGTACGATTATTTTCACAGCGACAAACGCGTCCAGGCGGCCGAACTGCTTCTGATCGAACGCATTCCGCCTCGCGAGTCGATGCTGACCCGGGAATTGCCGGGAAAGTCGCGTATTCAAAAACCGGAGGCGGAACGCACTTATTCAGCGCCGGAAAGCATAGCGGCCGACACGCCGGCTCCGGAAGTGGGCGTCCACTCCAACGGGACGTTTACGACGGCCGTTACCAACAGCGGAAGCGGGTTTATCCGCTGGAACGGACTGGCCGTTTCCCGCTGGAGGGAAGATCCCGTCGGAGACCCGTGGGGCGTGTACCTGTACATCCGCGATGTTACCCGGGAGAAGGTATGGTCCCCCGCCTTCCAGCCCTGCCGCGTTCCTTCGGACTCTCAGAGCGTACTCTTCTCCCAGGAGCGGACAACTTTCCGCCGGGAGGATGACGGCATACAGACCGTGCTTGAAATTACGGTCTCGCCCGAAATGAACGCGGAAGTCCGGCGGCTGACACTGGAGAACAAAAGCAGCGAGGCCCGCATCGTCGAAGTGACGACGTTTCTGGAAATCGCTCTGGCGCTGCCCGATGCGGACAAAGCTCATCCGGCTTTCACGAAGTTGTTTGTCGAAACGCAGTTTGAGGAGGAGACGGGCTGCCTGCTTGCCCGGAAACGTCCGCGGAATGCGGGAGAGAAGTCGATTTGGGCTTTTCACAACTTGTCGGCCTTCGGCGCGGTTCTCGGCCCGGCCGAATTCGAGACCGACCGGGCCGCTTTCATCGGCCGCGGTCATTCCCTAGCGAGGCCGAAAGGACTCGCTTCCCGCCTCGAGGGTACGGTCGGTTCCGTAGCCGATCCGGCTTTCGTCATGCGCCGCCGCATCAGCCTCAAACCGGGCGAGAGCATCCGGCTCTGCGCGGTTACGGGCGTCGCGGATTCGAAGGAGCAAAGCTTGAACATGGTCCGGCAGCTTTTTCAGGCGCAGCAGGTCGACAGAACCTTCCAGCTCGCCTGGACCCGCAGCCAGATCGATTTGCAGCATCTGCATATCACGCCGGCGGAGGCAGCCGTTTACCGGGCGTTGGCGGGCCGCGTGCTTTATAGGGGGCCGTTCAAGCCTGAGCAGGCGGAAAGCATCGCCGCCAATAGCAAAGGGCAGCAGGGCCTCTGGGCTTACGGAGTTTCCGGCGACAGACCCATCGTGCTGGCGAGAGTTGCCGACAGCGCAAATCTGCCGTTCGTGCAGAAGCTGCTTGGAGGCTTCGAATATTTGCGGCGGCACGGGCTGTTTTTCGATCTCGTGCTGTTTAACGAATCTCCGGGCGGCTATCAGCAGGAGCTGAGGGATGCGCTCGTCCGCTTGTCGGAGCAGGCAGCCGGGAATGCGGTTGCCGCCGGGCAGGGAGGCATCCATGTCGTTCCCGCTTCCGCAATGCCGCAAGAGGACCATGCGCTGCTGCTTGCGGCGGCGCGGGTCGTTCTGCGTGCGGACGGGCCCAGCCTGCGGGCGCAGCTGAAGATCTGGCCCCGGAAGGATGCCCGCGATGTGCCGCTGCCGGTTACGGCAGGGGAAGCGCCGTCTCCGCTCCGGCCGGATGCGTCCGCCGTCTCCGGTACGGCCGGGGCTGCGGCTGAGGCCTCTGGCGCAGCGGGCACAACCGGAGTCTCGGGCATCAACGGGGTTGAGGCCGCCGGCGCAGTTCCTGCCGCCGACACCTTATTTTTCAACGGGTGGGGAGGCTTTTCCCCGGACGGCCGGGAGTACCGGATCACGCTCAAAAACGGGGAGCATCTCCCGGCTCCGTGGATTAACGTGATGGCGAATCCGCGGTTCGGCTGTCTGGCCTCCGAGCTGTACACGGGATACACGTGGTGGCGCAACAGCCGGGAATGCAAGCTGACCCCGTGGTCGAACGATCCCGCCCTGGACCCGCCGGGCGAAGTTTTCTATATCCGCGATGAAGAAAACGGGGATTTCTGGCAGATGGCGCCTTCCCGGCGGCAAGATGATCCTTCCGTTTACCGGGTGGCTCACGGCAGGGGATATTCGCGCTACGAGCATGAAAGCCGGGGAATACGGCAGGAAATGACGGTATTCGTCCCGCTGGAGGACCCCGTCAAGATTGTCGAAGTGAAGCTGCGCAACACAACTTCACACAAGAAATCTTTGTCCGCTACCTACTATGCGGAATGGGTGCTGGGCGTCCAGCGGGAAGGGAATGCCTCCTTCATTATGACCGACTGGGACGACGAAGCGGACAGCCTGATCGCCCGAAACGCGTATCAGGAAAACTTCCGGGATGCCACCGCCTTCTTAACCGTGCATGCCGACGAAAGCAGCCTGTCCTGGACGGGCGACAGGCTTGAATTTATCGGTCGCAACCGGACGTTTGAAGATCCGGCTGCGATGAGCCGGCCCGACCTGTCGGGCGTGACCGGTCCCGTTTATGACGGATGCGGGGCCGTGCGGACGAAGTTTGAACTGGAACCGGGCGCCGCGCGGACGGTCTATATTCTTCTGGGCTGCGGAGATTCCCGCGAAGAAGCGGTGCGGATAGCCCGCAAGTACAGGGAATCTGATGCCTGCATGGCCGCTTATGAGGCTGTCCGTACGTTCTGGGAAGACTTGCTTGGAACCGTGACCGTGTCCACTCCCGTGCCGGAAATGGATATGATGCTGAACCACTGGCTCCTCTATCAGACACTGGCTTGCCGTATGTGGGCCCGTACCGCGTTCTATCAGGCGGGGGGAGCCTATGGGTTCCGGGATCAGCTCCAGGATTCGCTGGCACTGCTGAACAGCCGTCCGGACCTGACCCGCGCCCAAATTCTGCTTCACGCTTCTCATCAGTACGAAGAAGGGGATGTCCAGCACTGGTGGCACGAGGAGACGCACCGCGGTATCCGTACCCGTTTTTCGGATGACCTGCTGTGGCTCCCTTACGCCGTGTCCCGGTATATCGATCATACGGAAGACAGGAGCATCCTTGACGAAACGGCGCCGTTCCTTACGAGCAAACCGCTTGAAGCGGATGAACACGAGCGCTACGAGGAAACGGTCCTGTCCGGCAATAGCGATACGATCTTCGATCACTGTGTGCGGGCGGTAGACCGCGCTCTGAAATTCGGGGAGCACGGGCTGCCTCTGATCGGCATCGGTGACTGGAACGACGGCATGAGTATGATCGGCCCCGAGGGGCGGGGAGAGAGCGTCTGGCTGGGATGGTTCCTTGGAGATGTCCTCCAGGGCATGGCCGAACTTTGCGAAATCCGAGGTAAACAAGACCATGCGGTGCGCTTCCGGAGCCAGCGGGAGAAGCTGGCCGCGGCGCTGAACGAAAGCGCCTGGGACGGCCAGTGGTACCGCCGTGCCTTCACGGATGCCGGTCAGTGGCTCGGGTCGATCCACAATGCGGAGTGCCGCATCGATTCCATCGCCCAGTCATGGTCGGTCATCTCCGGCATGGCTCCGGACGATAGAGCCCGCCAGGCCATGAAATCCTTCGACCGGGAACTTGTCGACCGCAGCTTGTCCGTCGCCCATATTCTGACGCCTCCGTTCGACAAGACCGACCCGAGCCCGGGATATATCCAGGGGTATCCTCCGGGTATCCGGGAAAACGGCGGCCAATACACGCACGGTGTGATCTGGAGTATTGTGGCCTGGTGCGGTCTCGGGAACGGGGAAAAGGCGCTTGAACTGTTCCAGATGTTCAACCCTATCATGCATACCAAAACAGCGGCGGAGGTCCGGAAGTACGTCGGTGAGCCTTATGCCATGGCTGCCGATGTATACACGGAGCCGCCTCACAGGGGACATGCGGGCTGGACCTGGTATACCGGCGCCTCCGGATGGATGTACCAGGCGGGACTGGAGTGGATTCTCGGCATTAGACGCCGGGGCGCGAAGCTGTCCATCCGTCCTTGTATTCCTCCGGAATGGCCGGAGTTCTCGGCGGTATACCGCTTCGGGAAATCCGAATACCGGATCACGGTCCTTAATCCGTCGCGGAAATCAAGCGGTTGTATGCGTCTGACGATCGACGGACAGGAGGCGGATGGAGATTTCTCCTCCGGCGAAGGTCCGTTCGTTCCGCTGACAGACGATAACCGGGTTCACGAGATTGTCGTGACATTGTAATCCCGAGGGGGAGAAAGAAAGTCCTCCTCATAAAAAGACGATTCAAAACCTAAACTATTCAAGTTGTTAACCATCAACCTAGCGGAGGGATTTCACATGCAGCAGCAAAATTATTTCAACAATCAGAACCAGCAAGGATTGCCTAACTTTAACCACGGCGGCCACGAATTTTTTGACATGCACGAGGTGCTTTCCGGCACGATCAACGTGCTCGACCAGTTTATGCTGTTCCGGACTTTCGTCAAAGACCCGGAGCTTCTGGACATCATCGACCGCCAGTACAGCTTTATCCTTTCCCAATACAACCTCACCGCGGAATGTTTCGCGACAGGCCGGAAGCCGAGCCATGAGACGTCCACGTACATGATGCAGCAGCCGACTAACATTCAGTACGGCATCAAGCCGAGCCAGCCCAAGAAGCCGAACCAGTCTCTGGCGGACGTGAAGGACGCGGGAATCAGCGGCCATATGCTCGGACTGATCAAAACGCACGCGTCTCTTCTGACGATGTCCGCCGCGGAAGTCACGAATCCGGTTGTCCGCCGTGTTCTTGCTTCCCAGGTGCAGAATTTCATCGAGCTGGCTTACGAGATTTTCCTGTACCAAAACAAACATGCGTACTACCAAGTGCCTCAGCTTCAACAAAACGATATGCAGAGCATGCTGAACACGTTCGTACCAACACCGGGCTACCCGCAATCGCCTATCGGCAATCAAGGCATTCCGGCGAATTTCGCTCCGCGCTACCAGTAAACATACAACAAACCCGGTTATGGCTTGCGTTAAAACCATACCGGGTTTTCTTTTTTTCAGAATGGTGCATTTTTTTGAAGCTGATTTTTCATCGCCATGAACGGGCACCGGGAAGGAGCTGTTTCATCGTCCCGCAGGAAATACTGCTTCCATTCCTGATTGTCCGGTTGTCCGTACCATTTTAAGGAAGGATGCACCGGCACGTCATCATAGTCCGCGAGTTTATCGCGGATTATTTTGCTGATATTCCGTCCGAACGCAGTCGTATCATTGATCTCATTGAAAACCCAGCGGGGTTGGAACGCCACAAGGAACGAAGAAAAGTGCCGGCTTTTGCGCTGCCCGTGCGCAGGTGTCGCACAGAAGGCGAAATAAGCCTGACCGGCGAAACAAAATTCCCACTCGGGCTTCGCCGGGTCCTGCGGGATATTCTCGGGCCAGGGGGCCGTGTCTTTGTCGTGCAACCGCTTGAGGAGGGACCAGAACAAGGTTTCGTACTCAAGAACGTCCGCGTGCTTTTTCAAGTCCTCCGGGGTTTCGAAAAAAATAACAAGCGAGGCGTATTTCCCCGTTTCACGCGAGCAGCTCCCATAGGCGTTCAGAAGCTCGGCCGTATCGGATACGGCTTGGGCGGTCCGGGGATCGGGCGCAAAGCCGTACCGGAGATTATTCGTGACGTACCCTTGATGTCCGGGCACGCAGGGGTACTTGTTCTCAGGGCCCGCGATCATCGCGGCGAATTCCCCGAAAGCCGTCCGCTGCCATTCCGGCAGCTCCATTCCGTGCTCCTCGATCCATATCTTGCTGCGGAGTTCCGCCATCTCTCCAACCCCTCTCCACACCATGCAGTGTATGAGATCGGATTAGAATAGGTGAATGCCCGTGCATTCCGGGGGTTACCGGAGGTAAACGAGGGTCAGCCCGCAAGCATCAGAAGAGCCTCATAGCCGAAGTAGAGTCCGAACAGAATCAGCGAAATCCCGGCGAGCAGGGAAGTGATCTGAAGAATCAGGGGGTTGCCGAACCGGTGAAAAGAGCTTGCGAAGAGGGCCATCGCGATATCCCAGATCATAAGGCCGACAAATATGCCGAGGCTGTGCCAAAGCGCCTGGCCGGGGTCGTGGCTCTGAGGGCTTTGGGCAAGAATGGAGCCGTATATACCCAGCCAGAAGAGAATGGTTAAGGGGCTCGTCAGCGCCATAAAAAAGCCGAACCGGAATGAGCTTATTTCGGAAGGAGACTCCCGCATTTCGCCGCTTTCATTCAGCTTGAGACTTTTCAGGGTCACGATTCCCGTGTATAGAAGAACAAAGCAGCCGAACAGCCACAGGAAGGTTTTCATAAAGGGGGTATCGAGGAAATGGGCAACGCCGAAATAAATCAGCAGCATGTAAAAAAGATCGGCAATCATTGCGCCCACTCCGACCAGCCATGCGTGAAGAAAGCCGAAGCGGACACCCTTTTCCAATTGGGCGGCATTGACGGGGCCTACGGGCGCGGATAACGAGATGCCGAGCACGACATAGGTTAAGAAGGCATTCAAAAAGCAACACTCCCCTTAGAGATGGATGACAGGTACAAGCGTACAAGTCATTGTATTCAGAGGATGTCCCGCTTAGAATAATTTACAAAATTTGGATATCAATTGGGGTGCAGACGTAGCCGTTGCAGATGCTTTCCGAAGCCGGACAAGCCGACATCGCGACCAGCAGATCCGTTTCCGCACGCAGGTCCACGTAATCTCCGGCCTTGGACAGCGGTCTTTTGACACGGATGGAACCGTCCGGCTGTATAACCGTGTGCATAAACAAATTGAACGGATAGT
The DNA here is from genome assembly GCF_000739915.1 of Paenibacillus chitinolyticus NBRC 15660. Classification (GTDB taxonomy): domain Bacteria; phylum Bacillota; class Bacilli; order Paenibacillales; family NBRC-103111; genus Paenibacillus_F; species Paenibacillus_F chitinolyticus. The sequence goes on from NZ_BBJT01000021.1 coordinate 15,741, forward strand.
GCTGTTCCGGGGGCTCGATGCCGAACTGGGCGATGGCCTTGTTCAAGTTGTGGTAACAGCATGCATGATCCTTCTTCCGGTACGTGAACTCGTACATTTCCGGCCGGCAGGCGGAGTTGATAAAATCGTGCTGGCCTACCGTGTCGGCCACAATGGTGAGCAGCGGCGTATACCGGGTGGAATACAGGATGTCCCCGGGGGTTACTTTCATTTTTCGCAGAGCATCCATCGTGACGGTCGGGTCGAACTTCTCCGTGGGATTGTCCGCCCGGTAGGCGACGATATCGGCAACCTGCTCGCCTTCCACGTCCGTGATCCGCACGGTCTGGCCTTTGCCAAGCCGGAATCCGAGCCCTTCGGTTGCGGGAATCCGCCATTTTTGCGTGGACAAAAGAGGTCCTCCTCTGTATGGAAAGATTTTATTAGTATGGCTTGGGTCCCGTGGAGGTATTCGCCAGCGCTTGGCCGCGGTTAGAGCCGGAAAAAAAGGAAGAAAATCCGGCCTTAGCGGTTGTATTTGCACGCCCTTTTCCACCTTTAAAGTGAAGGGCTGACGCCCTGAAAACTTAAAGGGGAGTGAATATAAATGGCCTATACCTTTTCAACGGTCACCGCATCCAACGGAGTAAAGCTCTACTCGATTAAAACGAGTCCCAAAAACATTACCATCAAATCCATCGGCGCATCGAGCGTTGTCGGACAGACGGCTTACGGAGTGAACGGCGGGTATTTTTACGACGGTACGCTGCTTCAGATTGCCGTCAACAACAATGTAGCGGTGGCGCCCAACGGCAGCGAAAACGCGAAGTACGCCAGAGGTACGCTGGTATGGGACGACCAAAGCGGGGGGTTCTCCGTTCAAGTCGTTCAGAAGATGAGCGAGATTCAGGTGGCCAACAAAAGCAACTACTGGGCGCAGGGCGGCATCAGCATGATGCTGAAAAGCAGCGATTCCGCCTGGAAAACCCAGGCAGCCGCGGAGAATATCCAGAACCCGGACGGCGCGGCCAATCGGACCGCCCTCGTGTACAACAACGCGAACAATATTTGGCTGATCGTGACCGATTCGAAGCCGACAGCGGCCGCTTTCCGTACCGCGATCAAAGAGAAAATCGGCTCCGGAACGCTGTTGGACGGCATTTTCCTGGACGGAAGCGGCTCCTCGCAGTATAAAGTGGCCGAAGGCTCCTACGGCGGATCGGATGCCAAGCCGCGCCTCGTCTATCAGATGGTCGCTTTGAAGAGCTGAGAAATATGTAGATTTTTTTAACTCCGGCCTAAATTAGTTAATTTTTCTTAATAATCCTATTAAAAAATACAATTAATACCTTAAAAGACTCAAAATAAACGCTTTGAGTCTTTTTTTTCTTCACAAATAACGAAAAATGCAAAACATTCACTTACGAGGGTTAGATAATCGGAGCAAAACGGAGGAAAATTTTAGTAAAGGTGTGATGTATTCGCTTTATCGGATGATGTAAGAGTTTTACACTATTAGTAGATTAGACTAAATTAGATAAAAAGAACTACATTTCCAGAAGAAAGGAGATTATCGGATAAATCCTTTAACGCTGTAATGCGTGCCTTAACCGGAGGAGACCTATAGACAAAGAGAAAAGATAGGAGGAGTAGAGAGATGCAGATCCTGTTATACGTAACGACCATCGTTTTTTTGGCGTTCCAGCTCTTGTATACCTTTATTCCGCTGCTGTTCAGCAAGGTAAAGAAGCTGGAGGAAGACTTGGAGGAAAAATCGATTTCCGTTCTTGTGCCGGCCTACAACGAGGAACTGACGATCCGCAATTGTATCGAAGCGATGGAAGGCCTGAAATACCGGAATCATGAAATCATCATTATCAACGATGGATCGAAAGACGCGACTCTCCGGAGGCTCCAAGAGCTGCTGGATTTGCAGGAAGACGACCGGCAGGTCATGAAGGAGCTAACCTATCAGCCGGTTAGAGCCTTTTACCGCTCCCGGCAGTATCCCCATATTTATGTCATTGATAAAAAGAACGGCGGCAAAGCCGACTCCCTCAACGCCGGAATCGATTACGCCCTCTCGGACATCGTCATTACGCTGGATGCCGACTCGATGCTCGAAGCCCACTCGCTTCAATATGTGAACCAGTATTTTCACGATCCCGACGTCATGGCGCTTGGCGGTACCGTCAAGATTGTCCAGGGCGCGGAAAGAAAGGACGGGCAAATCCAAGAGAGATTTACGGGCAAAGGCCTCATCAAGAGTCAGATCATCTCCTATATTCACGGTTTCTACGTTAGAAAACTGACCCAATCGGCGCTTAATTCGATCGTGGTCATCTCCGGCGCTTTCGGCGCTTTTTACAAAGAGGTGCTCATCCAGGTGGACGGGTTCCGGAGCACGGTCGGCGAGGATATCGACATCACGCTGAAAATCCACGAATATATCAAAGCGAACAACCTTTCCAAAAAGCTCGTCTACGCCCCCGAGGCCGTCTGTTACACCGAATGCCCCGAGAACATGCCGAACTTCTACAAACAGCGGATCCGCTGGCAGAAGGCTTTTGTCGACTGCATCCTCATTTATTGGTCGGACCTGCCTCGTAAGTTCAATCTGGGCGTCCGGCTGTTTTTCGCCATTGACGGCTTTGTGCTGGGGACGCTGACGGCGTTCACGACTTTCGTCTATTTGTTCCAGCTGCTGCTAGCGGGAGACGGCATATGGATGGCGCTGCTTATCCTGTCGGCCACGCTGCTCATCAACGCTATTCAGATTGTCATTGCGCTCGCGCTCTGCAAGAAATACGGGAGCACCTACACGCTCAAAGACTATATCCGCATGTTTATTTTCAGCCAGCTGGAATTGCTGACGTACCGGAATGTGCTGCTCTATATCAATATTGTGGGGACATTCAAATATTTCGATAACGACGAAGGTTGGGGGTATGTCGAGAGAAAAGGAATCGCATCCATCTCCCGGAGCGTAACCGCCCCGCCTTCCGCACCCGCTTCCCCACTATCCCAGAGCTAACGGAGGAAACCTTTTATGAACAACGCAGTGCTCAAAACGAACCGGATCATTTACATCGATCTCCTGCGGATTCTCTCGATTCTCGCCGTGATCATTTTACATATTACCGCCACCCTGCTGACCAGCACGAACGATTTCAACACGGCCTCCTGGTGGGTGAGCAATCTGTTCAATTCCGCCGCGCGTTTCGCGGTGCCCGTCTTTTTTATGATCAGCGGGGCGATGATTCTGCGGTCGGAAGTCAAATCCTACAAAACGTTCTTCCTGAAGCGCATCATGCCGCTTTTCGTTTCGCTCGTAAGCTGGTCTCTGATCTACAGCATTTTCACCCAGTATTATTTGCAGAAAAGTACCATGGGCGCGGGGGAGTTCCTGCTCAGCTTCGCTTACAAGTTCATTCTGGACCGCAACTATATCCACCTGTGGTTCCTGTATGCGATCATTGCTATCTACCTGACGGTGCCGCTCATCAGCCGAATGGTCAAGGCATGCACCGAGAAAGAGCTGCGGTATTACCTGCTGCTCTGGTTTACCGTCAGCATCGCGTACCGCTTCATTACGGACTGCGTGCTGCGGATTACGTCGGAAAGCCTGTATGTGCCCATCATGAACATCCCTTTGTTTATGGGGTATCTCGGTTATTTTATCCTGGGTTATTATTTATTCCATTATGAAATATCGCCCAAGCTGAAGAACGTCCTGTTCAATCTGGGGATCGTCTCCTTCTTTCTGACGCCGGTGGCCACGTATTTCGCTTCCATGTACAGCGGGGTGCTGGACGAAATGTTCTACGGCAATTACTCCGTGACGACATTTTTCATGGCAGCCGGCCTCTTTATTCTCTTTAAAGAAAAGGATGCCGCGATCAGCGCCAAGGTGAACGACAAAGTCAAACGGCTCGTCGGCTCCATTTCCAAAGCGAGCTTCAGCATTTACCTGATCCACCTGCTTATCGAAATTATGGTCTCCCGGAGGACGGAGGTCGAAGGAAGCCTGGTCGAGACGACCATTACGCTTCTGTTTAACCTCGGCGCGGTTTTTGTGGTCAGCTACATTCTCGTGAAAATTCTCAATCTCAACAAAATCGTGACGAATGTCTTATTCGGCGGGAAAGGGTAACGATGAAAATACACCTGTATACGAAACTGTTCGTGGCGCTGCTGATCTCCGGAATGGGCTTTTACTTCTATACCACCAGTCAGGCCAAAGACCATAAAATCAATTCCGTCTACGTCATCCCGACCGGGGACAAGCTGGACGAGATCAACTTCGAGGAGAAGAAGATCGATATCGCGTTCTTGGCTTTCGCCCAGATAGGGGACAAGTACAAGGTATCCTTTCATCAAGACGAAGCGGCGGATGCCGAAATCAAAGAGAATATCAAAAAGCTCAAAAAAAACAACCCCAAAACGAGCATCGTACTCGCCGTAGGGGGATACGGGGCGGACGGCTTTTCCGACGCGAGTCTGCAGGAGAACCGGCGGACGTTTACCGACAACATTATTGCTCTGGTCAAAGAGCTCGGCCTGGACGGGGTCGATATCGACTGGGAATATCCGGCCTCGGATGCGTGGGGAACGCAAAAATCCCGCAGCGAAGACACGCAGAACTTCACGTTCCTGATGAAGGAGCTCAGAGAGAAGCTGAACCAGCTTCCGCATAAGAACAAGAAGTACATCCTGACCTTCGCGTCAGGGACGCAGGACTGGTACTTCAAGAACGTCGAGGTTAAGAAAGTGGAAAAATACGTCGACTACATCAACGTGATGAGCTACGATCTGACCGGCAAATGGTCGGATACGACGGGGCTCAACTCCAATCTGTACAAGGATGCGGAGAACAAATCCATAGACAGCGTGGACAGTATCGTGAAGCTGTATCTCAATCACCATATCGATCCGGCGAAGCTGCTGCTCGGGGTTCCCGCGTATTCGTACGGATGGGAGGACGTCAAAAGCGACGGCGACGGGGCGTTCTCCCCGGGCAAGCCGATCGACATCGACAAGACCGATCTCAGCTACAAGACCATCGAGAAGAAATACATGGACAAGAACGGGTTCAAACGGTATTTCGACGAGAAAGCCAAAGCCGCTTATTTGTACGACGGCGAAACATTCATCTCTTACGAAGATAAAGAAGCGCTCCGGGAAAAAATCGCCTACATTAAGGCGAACAATCTCGGCGGCGCCATGGTCTGGGAATATTCCCAGGATGCGGACGACGGGCTTGTGAAGTATTTGGGGGATCATTTGAACGAATAGGAAAAGGGAACGGACGCTTCAGAAGCGCACGGCTCCGGGCTGTCTCTCAGGAGGCGGCCTTTTTTACTGATCCGGGAGCCGGATTGCACGCTTCCGAACGGCGGGTTATATCCGGGGAGTAAATTTCTTGCCGATAATATAGCCGTCTTTATAGCCGTCGTCTCCAAAGAAATCTTTGGCCAGATGCAGATATAAGCGAGGATGAACAAGCGATAAAGAATCCGATTCCGAAGGCTGATAATCCTTGAGGGAAGCATAACGGCTCAGGGCTTCTTCTCTTACATAAAGCAGGGTGTTTTGTGCGTACCACCACTGGACATGAGCATTTTCCCAGACCTGCTTGCGGATACAATCAACGGCGACAAATCCTTTTTTGTTAAAAAGCTCCGCCCAGTAGCCCGGCCACTGCTCGTTGATATGGTTCTTCCCCCCTTGGTAAGGAATGGCGGCCGAGAATAGAACCGCATCCCCATGGGAGACGAGGGTATTTACATAAGTTTCGGCGGAAGCGTGGGGCAGATGTTCGCCGACCTCCAGGGAAACGACCAGATCATACTGCTTTCCGGAAGAAAAAAACGCGGCAAGATCATGTTTTCTGAAATTCTCTTTCGGTATTTGGAGCATATCCTCATTCACATAATCACCGTCCACACCCAGGATTTCCCGGACTCCGAGGTCTTTAAAAACAGAAAGCCAGGCGCCCGTGCCGCACCCGATGTCGATGACGGATTCCGGGTTAATAAGGTCCAAGAGAATAGGAACTATCTCGCAGGCCGATTTCCTGGACCCCTCCTGCTGCGACTTAAAAAAATCCGGGTCATACACGGTTTCGTTCATTTTTCTCACCACTCCTTTTCCGCTGGGAATCATATCAGCCATGTCAACGTTTCTCCTACCATTGAATCGGCATTAGTATTTTATGGTAAATTATACCTTGTTTTATCTATTGCTTACAATCGTTTGAAAATAGTTTACTTCTTTTATCTATTCGCACAAAAAAAGCGTCAGCTCCCCGGAGCCGACGCTTTTGGCGTTTCTATGTGCTTTTCCATCTCTGCATCAGGCGATGTGCCGCCGTTTTCTTCAGGTTCATCCCCGTAGCGTGCGAGCGCCCGCGCCGACGAATCGGCCATCCGCCACCGCAGATGCCGTCCTTCCACGACTTTTACTCTCATTCCGAGAAAACGGATTTTCGATAAAATGTATTCCGCGTCTTCCCTCATATAGGTCAGTCTGATCCGGTACAGATCGTTCTCGTCGTCATAGCTGACTTCCTTCTCAAAGCAGGAGAATGCGTACAAAATCCGCGACAACTCACGGTTATAAGTGCGGACGACTTCGATGACCGAGCTTTCTTTGCGAAGCCCGACGCTCTGGTCGAGCTTGGCGGTAATCTCCTCGTATACACCGTCCGCCGGGGCCTCGGCCTCCAGCTCAAGGATGCTGCCGAGCTTGGTCGCCATATACATGCGGTTCCGCAAGTGGTACCAGAGCAGGTACCATTCTTTCTTCACCATGGAGTATTCCAGTTTGTAAGGGATGCCGGACTGGCTCTCCATCGTACGGCCGTTTCGGATCCGGTAACTGAGCCGGATTCCCTGCCGTTCCCGCATAAAACGGCGCAGGGGGCGCAGAAGCGGATGGTACACCTGCTTGTCGGGGCTTTTGGCCTTCTCCGTGACAAGGGAATCCGTCTCCAGATCCGCCTCCTCTTCGAGAAGGCCGCGCAGCTTTGCCAGCGTTTCGGCCGCAAAGGCCTCTTCCGCAGCGGGATGCTTAAGAACGGATTTTAACCAGGTGCGCTCATGGGAAGTCAGCGCCACGACGCCGGACTCCTCCAGCCGGGAAATCATCTGGTAGTTAAAGATTTTCTCGAACAGGTTCATAGTAGGCGTGAATCTCCTTCCATTCCGCGATGAATTCCTTTCTAAGCTGCCGGGGAGCGAGCACTTCACAACTGGACCCGAAGCTGCGCAGCCATGGCTTGATCTCGGTCAGTCCGTTGACCGTAATTTCGTAGACGAACGATTCTTCGTTCTCTTCGGTGATCGTTCCCCATTGCCCTTGCAGCAGCACCCTCTCCTTGATAAAGTCGGCCGGAGCATCCAGCGGCCTGTAGAAACGCGCGCGAACCTTAACGGGGCCGGATGTATCAATGAGCCAACTGTAGCGCGTTTTCTCTTCCAGTTCCGCAAGCTTGCGCCGGAATTCTTCTTCCGGGACCGGGTTCTGCTCCTCGATCTGGGTGAGTCCTTCGATGCGGAACTTCATGATCCCCTGCCTGGCGTCGCTTGCGAGCAGATACCATCTTCCGTACTGATGGTCATACACGACCTTCAGCGGAAGCACATGCGCCTGTTTCCCGTTGGTCTCCCGTTCGAACAGGGGATTCGTATTGCGGGAGGCATAGCTTTTGTGCGTTTTCGGCGAAAAATACAGAAACCGGAGCTTCCTCCGCTGCCGGATCGCCTGAAAGAGGGGGAACAGATGCGCTTCGTCCAGAATGCGCGAGTAATAGTGATATTTGTATAAAAAAGGCTCGGCGATCGCCGTTTCCAGCCCCTGCTGCCGGATCGCTTTCTTGAGGCTATCCCGGAGGAGATAGCCCTGCACGGAAGGAAGCCGGGTATTCGCCATCACGTCCGCAAAATCGTACAGATCCAGAAGCTCCTCCCGGCTGAGCTGCCGGATCAGATCGTTATGCAGCCGGTACCGGTAGGGGCGGCCGCTCCCTTCTTTACGGATCACGCCGACTTCCTCCAAATATTTGAGGTCGGAGCGGATCGTTTTCTCGTCGGGCAGAGGGACGTCGTCCGGCATTCCGCCACAGCATGCGTCGATCAATTCTCCGGCGGACATGGCCTGGTCCTGCTCCTGCATGACCGCCAGCAGGAAGGGCAAACGCCGGCTTTCGGACTCCTTCATCGACTTTGCCCGGTAGAGGAAGAGGAGCAGAGGATCGGACGATTCATAGTAATTGAAACGGAGCATCTCCGCGAATTCCCGGCCCTGTTCTTCGGCCAGCGGATAAGAGACGGTGCTCGCTATTTCTTTGAGCCGGCGAAGCGTTTTATCAAACGTATGTACGGAAATGCCCAGACGCTCGGCAAACTGCTGCCGGCTGTAGGCGCCGCTCGTCAGAACAAGCAGACGAAGGAACTGGATTTCTTTATCGAAGCTTTCGCGGGCCATGGTCCTCCCCCATCCTGTTTTTATTCCCTAAAATCTGTCATCTTTTCATTGTATCAAAGGCCGGTGATAGGGGAAACGGAAACTTTCTCCCGGCATCGTAATACTTTCGCCATGTTCCGCCGCCGCCGGATGAGTCATAATGGGGATATGACAAAGACAAGGAGAACTTTCTTATGGCTATTGTTCAGCTTAGCTCGACAAATCCGCAGTTTTCGTACCTTATCCGCAAAAATCCGGAATCCGGCATGCTGCTCCGACCGGTCCGCAAAGGCATAGCTTACGGCTGGTACACCGGCGAGAACACCTTTAACGTGTATTTTAAGGACGCGGACAACGAAATTTCCTACAAACAGCATGACAAGGAAGAATTCGAATACCTCAATGTGTCCCGTTACAATACGCCGCTGTTTCCGCTTAACGCATGGAACGAATTTTTTACGGCTCCGCTTAAAATACGGGACGAACGGGATTCGGAAGGCTTTACGCATACCGTCCGGATTCCAATGATTCATATCGAAATGATTCGGTACATTCATTTTTTTGAAAAGCATCTGCCGGATTTTTCGTTCGAAATCGCGCATCAGGCGCATAAAACCTACTCCCTGACAGTGACGACGGGTCTTAGCCTGTATCACCTGCTGCATGCCGTCAGCGTGCTCTGCCTGTTCTTGTCCACGTTCGGCAACGAATATATCGACATTTCCGAGCTTCTGCTCGAGAAGTACATCCGCAGCGTTCAGGTGATCGACGCGCCGTTTTATATCCGCAGTTTGTTCGTGAGGAATTTCCTCAATTCGCGTGAGCGCTTTAAGAAGTATAAGGGGGAGCTGGAAAAAACGGACCGCTACGAAATCGATTTCGATTTCGGAGGAACCGGTCATCAGAGGCGGACCTTCATCCGCGGGCAGCTTCCTTTTGACAAAGCGGTTCTCGATATCGGATGCGGGGAAGGTTTTTACGCCATCCCGTTCGCGGCTAAACTGGAAGACACTTACTACGCGGTGGATATCGATGAAGCAGCGCTGGAAACGGTCACCCGCAAGGCCCGGGCCAAGGAACTGGATAATCTCGTTCCCCTGCCTTCGATCAGGCATTTTCTCGACCAGTATAACGGAGAAAAAGTCGATGTGATTCTGACGGAGGTCATTGAACACATGAGTCCCGAGGAAGCCCAGGCACTGATTTTACAGGTTTGTGCGGAAGTGGACTTCGACCGGTTTATCATTACGACGCCTAATGCCGATTTCAATCCCTTCTATGAACTGGACGGCTTCAGGCATCCCGATCATAAATGGGAGATGGGCGAGAAAGAATTCGGGCAGTGGATCGACGGTTTTATCGGGGCTGCAGGCTGCCGGGCCGAACGGGCGGCCATCGGGGACGGAGTCAACTCCATCCGCACGACACAGGGCGTTATTTTAACGAAAAAGGAGGCGTAACCCGTGAACATTCAAACCCGCGTCCATACGATTTTCATGCTGGTCGGTTCGACCGAATGCGGCAAAACGACTTTCGCCAAGGAGGTTCTCATTCCCGGTCTTCAATTCGAGGCTTCCGATAAAGCGGTGAAAGCGAACGTCCAATATTTGTCCTCGGACCTTATCCGGCAGGAAATTCTCGGATTCGATTACGATAAATACGATCAAATTATGCTGGAATCCAGCGGCCAGGCTTTTCATCTCTTGTTCGAACGGCTGAAGATGGCGACTTCTTTTCCCGTCAATGCCGAGTTTGTGGTGGTCGATACGACGGGACTGGCCGAGGATTTCCGCGAGAAGGTCCGTGCTGTGGCGAAGGAAAATAACTACAACCTGGAAGTCATCCTTTTCGATTACCGGAAGCGGCACGATTATTATGCGTCCGAACGGTCCAAGAAGCTGATTACATCGCATATCAACCGGCTGAAAAAAGACGTGATGGGTTCGCTCTCCCGCGAAGGGTATACGAAAATCCACAAGGTGCGGGCCAAGGACTTCTATTCCCCGGATACGGGGGAGGCGAATGGAGCCTACACGGTCGAAATCCTCGATCTAGATGAGTATCTTGCAGCTGTGCTCCCGCAGGGGTACGACTGCATCATCGTCGGGGATGTCCACGAATGTGTGGACGATCTGAAAGGACTCCTGCTGGACTACGGCTTTAAGCTCAGCGGCAATTCATTGGAGCTGCCGGAGAAGCTGCGCCATACGAAAATCGTGCTGACGGGAGACTGGATCGATAAAGGCCATCGTACGAGAGCCGTCGTGGAGTTCCTTTACGAAAACCGTGAACACTTCTTGTTTGTCCTCGGTAACCATGAGAACTTCGTGTTCAAATATTTGAAAGGCGAGATCGGCGGCGTGGAGGAGGAACTGTTTCATTCGTATTTCACGTCCGTGGAGACGTTGAGGAAGGATGCCGAGCTGCTGCGGAAATTCAACGAACTCGTCGAAATTTCGAAGCCGTTTTACCGGAAGGTGGGTACCCGGGGGCCTTCTTTTTACGTGACGCATTCGCCGTGCCGCAATAAATATATCGGGAAGCTGGATGCGAATTCGGCGCGTCATCAGCGTAATTTCAGGCTGGACCGGGAAGAATCTTTCGAAAAGCAGCTCGCTTTTGTGAAGGAAGAAGCGGTCAGGAATCATCCGTATCACGTATTCGGTCACGTTGCGGCGAAGAACGCGTTCCGGATCGGGAACAAAATCCACGTGGATACGGGCTGCGTGAACGGCAACAAACTGACTGCGGTCAGCCTGTCGTTCAAGCCGTTTTTCAAATCGCGCAGCGCGGAGGCGTCGGTACTGCCGGAAGATCTGCCGGTTCTGTTCCGGGAAGAGCGCAAAGTGACTCTCCAGGACCTGGACGCCGAGGAACTGAGAAGGCTGCATTACTGCTCGAGGAACCGGGTCAACACCATCTCGGGAACCATGTCTCCCGCAGACAAAGACGAGACCGCCGGGGAACTGGAATCACTGAGGCAGGGTCTGCGCTACTTTGCGGATCATGGAGTGCATCAAGTCGTGCTTCAGCCCAAATATATGGGCTCCCGATGCCAGATCTATTTGCACCGCGACCCCGATCACTGCTATGGCGTCAGTCGGAACGGCTACAAGATCAAGGGAGCCGATTTAAGCGATATTTTTAGAAGCCTGCTGGACAAATTCGATTCCTATATGGAAGAAAACAAAATAGCCGTGCTTCTGCTGGATGGCGAGCTGCTTCCTTGGCACGCTCTGGGCGAGGGGCTTATCGAGCGCCAGTTCAGGCCGATCGAGAAGGCGCTGGAAGCGGAGCTGGACTTTCTGAAGGCGAACGGCTTTGAGGAGGCGTTCGGCAAACTTGCGGAGGCTTACACGGCAAGCGGCTTCGAAAAAGATCAGTTCACGATGCCGAAGGCCCGTTTAAGCGAAAAATACGGTGCGAGCGTCTACCAGAACTACAAGCACATGCGCGGTCTGCTGGAGAAGCGGGTCCCGCTGGAAGAGCATGAGGCCGCCTACCGTACGTATAAAAGGCAGCTGGAGCTTTACGGGGAGGCTGGCGAGCCGGAATACAAGCCGTTTGCGATCCTCAAGTTGATATACGAAAACGGCGAAGAGCAGCTTCCGCAGATGACGACGTCCGAGGCGTACGGATTTTTGTCCGGGGATGAGTTTCTTCTGCTGAATTTGGGAGACCCGGACAGCTATGAGAAGGCGGAGGCTTATTTCAAGAGTCTGACAACCGATTTTCATATGGAAGGGGTCGTTATCAAACCGGAACTGCCCGGCAGCGAGACCGTGCCTTACATGAAAGTCCGCAACGGGGATTATTTGACCCTCGTTTACGGGTACGATTACCGTTTTCCGCACAAGTACGGCAAACTTATGAAGCAGAAGAACATCAAGCTCAAGCTGCGGACCTCGCTGAACGAATATCGTCTGAGCAAGGAAATGCTTGCCGTGAAATACAGCGATATATCGCCGGACAACGAGGCGTATAAGAAAGCGGCGGCCAATGTGCTGTTTGAAGTGGCGAAGGAGAAAGAGATCGACCCGAGGCTGTAGAGCAAATAAACCGTCCTGACGTTTTCGTTAGGACGGTTTTTGGTGTGGACTGTCCGCGGTTCGGGCAGCCGAGCCGCCAGCAGCGTGCGGTTGACTGCTGTCGCCTGCCTGTCAAAAGCCAAGCGGGTACGGATGCTATGCCGTCGGCGGCTCTCGGTCCCAAGCGGACTGCCACAAAACGGCCTTCCGGTGACGTAGGCTTGACCCGATATCGATTAGCCGCTGATTGCGGCTTCCCCTATACAGAAGCGCCGGGTCCCGGAGCTCCTCCACATACCGGCCGTCTACGAGCACTTGGCAGCGGCTTAGCAGACCGAATTCAACGCTCTCCGGATTTGCGGCGAGTTCTTCGTAAGTATAGCCGCTGTAAATCCAGACGTTGACGGTGCCCGCTCTCTGCCGGAGACGGTCCAGAAATGAACTCACCTCACCGGCGGAAAAGAAGGGATCGCCGCCCAGAATGGATATGCCGTCGAGTAGGGGGTTGCTCTGAATTTCGGCGATAATCCGCTCTTCCCAGTCAGTTCCCATGGGCGTGCCGTAATCGAAGTCCCACGTCCTGGGGCTGAAGCACCCCCGGCAGTAATGCCGGCAGCCGCTAATATAGAGAGCTGTCCGCAGCCCCTCGCCTTCGTCAATGGTCTCGGGTGCATAACCGCAAATATTCATGGACTGTGTTTCACCCGGTCTCTGACCTCGGCCTGCTTGGCCCCGTTAAAGCGAGTCTGGTAGTCTCCGGTCAGATAGCCGGTCACACGACGCAGGCGGCGGATATGTACGTCCTTTTCATGACTGCCGCAAGCAGGACAAACGGCACCGATAATGCCTTCGTAACCGCAAGCACTGCAGCGGTCGATGGGATGATTGATGCTGAAATAGCTGACCTGCCGGGAAAGCGCAAACTTAATGATTTTGACAAAGGCGGGCATGTTGTTGCGGGCATTCCCATTCAGTTCCACGTAGGTGATGGCTCCGGCGTTGCATAAATCGTGGAACGGGGCTTCCAGACGGATCTTTTCCGCCGATGTCATCGGATGATACACGGGAATATGAAAAGAGTTCGTGTAATATTCACGGTCAGTGACACCGGGCAGGCAGCCGTAAGCTTCCCGGTCCCGCTTGGTGAACTTGCCGGACAATCCTTCGGCAGGAGTCGCGAATAGCGTAAGGTTGATGTTCAGCTCCTCGCTTTTGGCATCGCAGAAATGACGCAGATAACGGATCAGCTCGATGGCTTTGGCGTACACCTGCGGGCTTTCACCGTGGTGAGAGCCGTACATCGCTTTCATGCATTCGGCTAGGCCGATGAATCCGATAGACAGGCTGCCGTGTTTGAGCAGGTCGCCTACAGTATCGTCGGGATCAAGCTGTTCCCCGCCTTCCCAGACGCCTTCCCGCATCATGAAATCCGATGCTTTAGTCTTCTGGGCGGCTTGAATGCCGAAACGGTGCAGCAATCCGTCAAGAGCAATCTCGAGATAACGAGTGAGTTTGCGGTAAAACCCCGCTTCATCCGCCTTACTGCGACGGCCCGAAACGATGCCGTACTCTATGCCGGGCTTCACCAGATTCAGCGTATTGAAGGACAGATTGCCTTTGCCGGACAAACGGTTCCGGCCGAATCGGTCGGCGACAACCCGGGTACGGCAGCCCATAGTGGCGAACTCCGTATCGGGATCGGCCGGGTCGTAGTGTTCGAGGTTGAGCGGGGCATCCAGATTGGCGAAGTTCGGATACAGCCTTCGCGACGAACATTCAGCCGCTTTCAGGAACAGGGTGTAATTCGGGTCCCCGGATTCCAGATTTACGCCTTTCTTGCATTTGAAAATCTGAATAGGAAAAATCGGTGTCTCCCCGTGCCCGAGTCCTCTCATCGTTGCTGTTAAAATGGACCGAATGACCAACTGCCCTTCGGGGGAAGTACAGGTCCCGTAATTGATGCTGGTAAACGGGATTTGTCCGCCTGCGCGGCTGGACATGGTGTTCAGGTTATGAATCAGACTCTCTGCGCCCTGCATCGTCTCCTCTTCGGTCTCTTCAAGCGCATAACGATAAGATTCGGGGCATAATACCCGCAAATCCGCCCGGCTCATCGAGATGCCCCGCTCGTCGTCTACCGGTTCGTTCTCGCCGAAATATCGCAGCGCCTTCCTGAAATGTTTGGCAAACGACTTGGCCACATAAGGAGCAAGGTCGTGATCGAGCTTATTGGCGGAAACACCGCCGTACTGGGCGTTCTGCTGCGATTGGAAGATGATGGCGACGAGCGCCATCGCCGACGAGATTGAGTTTGGCGGCCGCACGCTGCCGCTGCCTGTATCAAATCCTCGCCGAAGCAGTTTGGCGAACGGAATAAACATGCAGTTGGTCGTTCCGAGTACGTACTGGTCCAGATCGTGCACATACAAATAATTGGCGTCTACAGCCTGTACCAGAATCGCAGGCATCGTAAAACGCCGGGCGTACCATCTGGCATACTCGCTTCCGAACTTGCTCATTTTCCCCGAGAAACTCTCTCCGTTCAGATTGGCATTCTCGCGCAGAAGATCGGCATCGCTGCCCTCCATAATGGCGTCTCCCCATTGTTTTATTTCCTCCAGCATGGCATCGGCGTTGCCCAGGCCCGTCCTGTCTAACAACGACATGTAGATGTCTCCCTTCCCAAAACAGCAGATTATTACCGGTAAGAGGTCTCCCATTCAGATTGAGAGTTTTCATCTCCTTAGACCTAAAACACTATATATAGATGTTTTCGTTTAATCTAGCACACGATCTAGTGTTTTGGTGTCGTTTAAATCACAGACAAGCAAGGCCCGTCCTTCCGCAGGCGGAATCCCTTCATTTCGTGTATATTGGAAGATGTACGTTATCACCCGCACCTAAGGAGTGTCCGCAGTTGAAAAACCTTCTCGTAACCGGCTACCGGGCGCATGAGCTGAACATTTTTAACGAAAAGCATGAAGGCATTGAATATATCAAAAAATCGATCGCAGGCCGGCTGGTCCCGCTCATCGAAGACGGGCTGGAATGGGTGATCACGCCGGGACAATATGGGGTCGATCTGTGGGCATGCGAGGTCGTGATCGGACTCAAGAAGGAGTATCCCCAGCTGAAGCTTTCGATTCTGACCGCCTACGCCAACCCGGAAGAGAAATGGAAGGAAGACAAGCAGGAGTTTTACCGCGGCATCCTGAAGGACGTGGATTTCTACGGAGCCGTCAGCAAGCAGCCGTATGCCGGCGTGTGGCAGCTTCAGGCACGGGACGACCTTCTTCTGCGCAAAACGGACGGCCTTCTTCTTTTTTATGACGAAGAAGCGGGCGAGGGGAGTCCCCGTTTTATGAAAGAGCGGGCCCTCAAGAAGCAGAACGAAGACGGATACGCCGTTATGATCATCACGCCCGAAGAGATCCAGGACATAGCGGACGAAGAGAACCGGGCGGATTTTTACTGACCGCATCCCGGCCTATATGACATTTATCATGTGCCCTCATGACGTTTATGACTACTGCGCGCAAGCGGTTATCTCTATAATGGGGGTAGAATAGCGCGCTGATGCCCGGTGATTGACCCCGCGTCAGAACGAGGAGGACACATAAGAATGTCTCAGACGAAAGTTATGAATTTGAAAAAAGATGTCGCCCCCTACGAAAAAACCGATACAAAATCCAGTATCCGGCAGATTTTCAACACGATTGTGCCTCTCCTCCTGCTGTGGTATGCGGCTTACGCAAGCCTTTCCGTCTCCTACTGGATCACGCTTCCTCTAACTTTAATCACAGCCGGGTTTGTCATCCGGACGTTCATCATATTTCACGACTGCTGTCATCAGTCTTTCTTTAAAAGCCGCCGGGCGAACGATATTCTCGGCACGATTACCGGCGTTCTGACGCTTTGTCCGTACGAGCAGTGGAAATACAGCCACTCCGTGCACCACGCCACCAGCAGCAATCTCGACAAGCGCGGCACCGGAGACATGTGGGTGCTGACCGTGGAAGAATACGCGGCGGCTCCTTGGTTCCGCAAGGCCGCTTACCGCATCTACCGCAATCCGCTAGTCATGTTCGGCCTCGGGCCGATTGCCGTCTTCCTGATCCAGTACCGTTTCAACCGCAAGAAAGCGAAGCGCAAGGAACGCATCAACACGTATGTAACCAACATCTTGATCGTGCTGCTGTATGCGCTGATGTGCTGGCTGATCGGCTGGGAGGCATTCGTGCTCGTGCAGGCGCCGGTCTTCTTCGTCTCGGGACTGCTGGGCATCTGGCTCTTCTATGTGCAGCACCAGTTCGAAGATTCCTACTTCGAGAAGGAAGACGAGTGGAGCTACGTGAAAGCGGCCGTTGACGGCAGCTCTTACTACCAGCTTCCGAAAGTTTTGCAGTGGATCACAGGCAACATCGGCTACCATCACGTTCACCATCTGAGCCCGAGAGTGCCGAATTACCACCTGGAAAAAGCGCACAATTCCACGCCCCCTCTACAAAAAGCGACGACCATCACGCTCCGCACGAGCCTGCAGTCTCTCCGTTTCCGTCTGTGGGATGAAAAAGGCAAGACGTTCGTAAGCTTTAAAGATGTCAAACATGTGCTCCGCACGCCGGGAGCCGCAAGTGATGTCCTGAAAAATCGGAAACCGGGTTTCCAGGGCGAATAACCCCAAACTTAACGGTTTATGCTAAAATGGATGTAAAATGGCGCCACAGAAAAGGTGAAGAGACCATGCAGAATTGGATTCGAATTTTTCAGAAAAACACCGGTCTCAGTCCTTATGTGTGGGTAGTCTTTTACATCCTTCCTTTTTATTTCATATTCAGTTCGGGTTCCACCCTCAAGAACGTCTTCGGCATCGGCATGATCATCGTGTTTTTCTGCTGCTATGTGCTGTCCGTCGTATCGAAGGGGTGGCTTGTGTATTTCTGGACGAGCGTCCAGATCGTCGTTTCGATCTCGATGACGGTGCTGTTCGGGTATGTGTATTTCTCGCTGTTTCTCGCTTTTTTTATCGGGAATATCCATAACAAGATCGGCTTCTTCACCTTCTATACCATTCATCTGGTAAGTACGATCGCTACGATCAATTACGGGTTTGTCACGCAAAATCCGGTCTTCATTACGCAGCTGCCGTTCGTGTTGATTTCCCTGATCGGGGTGATCTTGCTTCCGGTCAATACGTATACCAAGAACAAACGGGACAAGCTGCAGGAGCAGCTGGAGGATGCGAACAAGCGGATTGACGAGCTGGTCAAGCTGGAGGAACGCCAGCGGATCGCCCGGGATTTGCACGACACGCTGGGGCAGAAGCTTTCTCTGATCGGACTCAAGAGCGATCTGGCGGGGAAGCTTATCGCCAAGAATCCGAGTCAGGCGCGGGCCGAGATTAACGATGTGCGGCAGACGGCGCGGAGCGCGCTGAAAGAAGTACGCGAGATGGTGACCAACATGCGCAGCACGCGGGTCGCCGAGGAAATGTTTCGGGTCAAGCAGATTCTGAAAGCGGCGCAGATTTCATTCAAGCTGGAAGGCGACCCGAAGCAGATCGACGCTTCGCTGATAACGGAGAATGTCGTCAGCATGTGCCTCAAAGAAGCGGTCACCAATGTGGTCAAGCACAGCGGTGCCACGGCCTGCACGATCGTGATCGAACCGTCGCGGACGGACCTCGTCGTCAAGGTGAAGGACAACGGGAACGGCCGGGCGGAGCAGTTCGATTATTTCCGCGGGAACGGGCTGCGCGGGATGAAAGAACGTCTGGAATTTATTAACGGCACGCTGGACATTGTCTCCGACGGAGGGACCACGGTCGTCATGAAAATTCCGATCGTCTTGAAACAACCGGCAAAGGAGGCGGGGGAATGATTCGCATTGTGATCGCCGAGGATCAGCGGATGCTGCTGGGCGCGCTTGCTTCCCTGCTTAATCTGGAAGAAGATATGACCGTTGTCGGCGTCGCGGGCAACGGGGAAGACGCGCTGAAGCTTGTGCAGGAACACAAGCCGGACGTCTGCATCATGGACATCGAAATGCCGGCGAAGAGCGGGCTGGACGCGGCCGAGGAGCTGAAAGGCTCCGGCTGCAAGGTCATCATCCTGACGACGTTCGCCCGCTCCGGCTATTTCGAGCGCGCCATGAAGGCCGGCGTGAACGGCTACCTGCTCAAGGATAGCCCCAGCGAAGAACTGGCGGATTCCATCCGCAGCGTAATGGCGGGCCGGAGGCTCTACGCCTCGGAGCTGGTGGACGAAGCGTACAGTGGGGAAAATCCGCTGACGGAGCGGGAGAAGGAAGTGCTGCTTCTGATCGCCGACGGCAAGAATACGAAGGAGATCGCCAGCCAGATGTACATTACGACCGGGACGGTCCGCAATTACATCTCGGTGATCCTCGACAAGCTGGACGTGAGCAACCGGATCGAAGCCATTACCCGCTTCAAGGAGAAGGGCTGGTTCAAATAAACCGGAACGGACCTTGTCCGATCCCGGAGCGGCTCGATCCGTGCCGGACCAATATTTCCTTTCCGCAAACGCGTGTCCTGTGAAAATGGCGCAGACGCTGCGGAAAGGTTTTTTGCTTTCCGCAGCACGGAAAGCGGGAATAAAGGCTCAGGCTGCCTCGGGAGGCGGCCTGAGCCTTTTGCTAATCGGTCTAAACTACTGGCAAGCCGCAGCTTAGACCGGCCGGAAAAGATGCGGGGGACTGCGGGCGCATCAGGCGGAAAGCTGCCGCATTACCGTTACCCCGTAAATTCAAACGACACGGCGGCCATCGGGGTTCCGTTAACGAGAATGCGGACCTCGTGTTCACCGGCGTAATACGTGCGGGTAGTCAGAAGCTTGAACGAGTGTCGTTTGGCAAGGGGATGAGCGCCCGGTCCGAACGGTTTCTCGGTCAGCTTGAAACGTTTCGGCGCAAGCGTCCCGTTTTTCTTCCGGTACCCGATTTCATAATCCACCCGCAGGGCCTGTATGTCTTCCGATTCGTTCACAAGCCGGAATGTAAACGCCAGATCCTCTCCCTCGGCTATGCTTCGGGTTTTCACCTCCAGGGCATGAACCGAGATGCTTCGAATCTCTTCATACCCGAATAGGGAGAGCGCACGGGAATCGCCTTTTCTCAGCAGCGAGCGGCAGCCGTGCTTCACGATCCAATTGGTGGCCGGTGATTTCCCGTACCAGTCCTTGGCAAGCTTCAGCACGAGTTCGGGGTGGTCCTTGGATATGTCGTTGAGATTGTTGGCCACGCTCTTCCTCACGTATTCCGAAGGGTCCTCCTTCAGCGTTTCGAGAATCGGAAGAATCGGACGGGGGTCTTCCCGCAGGGCGGGCAGATTGGAAGCCCACGGCAGACGGGGTCTGCACCCTTCGCTGGCCAGACGCCGGATATGTTCGTTCTCGTGGCGCGCCCACTGCTTCATATGTTCCAGAGTGAGCACCGGTTCCCGCAGCAGAAAAGGACGGACGGCAAATTCGGAGCTGGAGTACGGAGTGAATGTTTGCAAAAATTCCATAGACAGCTCGTACGAACCGAGACCGTTAAGCTCGATGAAGTCGGGGAAGAACAAATACTCGACTCCCCTGCACTGCGGCGCGACGGCCTTCAGCACTTCCAGCGCTTCGGGATAAGAGGAAGGGAGCGTCTCGGTAAGCGAGCATGCAATATGCCGCATCCGCTGTTTGAATGCCTCCGTATCCCAGTTCCCGTCATAAATGGAGCCGCGGAAGCGGTCCCCGTCAAATGAGGGATATTTTTCTTTAACAAGGGTAATAAAACGGTCGAAAAAAGATGGACTATATAAATCTTTTAGCAGTTCCATGACTTGCCCCTTTCCTGATTCAACGGCCTGTAATCAACTTAACATGGAATGGTGACAAGGATTGTCAACGTTTGTGAGGTATACTAAAAGCAATTCTTGAAGCTGTCTGTAACCAAATCAAAAGCAAGGAGCCCAGGCCATTGTCCAAATCCCGAAGACAGATCGAACTGATGATTACGCTCAATACGAAGCGGAGGTTTACGGCAGGCGAACTGGCCCGGGAGTTCGGTGTTTCCAAAAGGACCATCCTCCGGGACCTGCAGGAGCTGACCGAAGCGGGTCTTCCCTTATATTCCGAGCCGGGAGCGGCCGGGGGATATCAGATGTTGAAAGAGAAGACGCTGCCGCCCATTTTATTTTCGGAAAATGAAGCGGTCGCGATGTTTTTCGCCTACCAGTCGCTGCGCGATTATGCCGACCTGCCTTTTCAGCCGGAATCGCTCTCCGCGTTGAAAAAGTTTACCCACTATCTCCCCGAAGAGACCCGGCAGCGGATTAACGGACTCCGGACGCGTTTCACGTTCTGGACCCCCCAGCGCCATGTGGAAGCGCCTCATCTGGCCGGACTTCTGGAACAGGCGGTGGAGCAGCGGATCATCCGGATCCGGTATGACGCCAATACGGATATCGTCACCAGAAAAATCCAGCCCATCGGCATCTATGCGACGAACGGCTTATGGTACTGTCCGGCCTACTGCTTCGAGCGCTCCGCGATCCGTGTGTTCCGCGTAGACCGGATCACCGCCATCGAGCCGGTGGAGGATCAGAGCGGCAAGCGGAACTATGACAAGCTTACCGTCCAAGAATACTTGTCGCTCTCTGATGAGGAGGGAGCCTCTCCTTTGCACGTTTTGCTCGATAAGGAAGGCGTCCGCCGGTGCAGCACGGAAACCTGGATGGCCGAAGGGTTAACCGTGTACGAGGACGGGACCGGAACGATCAGCCGGATGATCCGGCCGGACTTCATCCCTTGGACCGCCCGCTTTTTTGTGAGCTTCGGCAAGGAGGCACGGGTGGAGCAGCCGGCGGCTCTCGTAGCCGCCATCCGGGAGCTCATCGCGGAACTCAGCGTGCAGTATCCGGGTCCCGGCTGACGGCGGGCGGGCACCGCAAGCCGCCAGGAGCGGCAGCGCAGCGCGGCAGCCGCGCCTGGCGTCTGCTTCAGGCGCCCTGCCCCCTTCCGCAGATGTCGAAGGGGGCCGTGGGCGCGGAAATTGCCGCCTCCCCGGAGCGGAAGCTCTTCACGCGGAATTGCCCGGCGGAGAGCCGGCAGTTCAGTGCGGCCGGGTTAGCTTTTGCGCGCCGTTTTACGGATTTTGCCCAGTGGCTTGAAATAGGAAATCGCCGTCATGAAGACGAGCGCCCCGATGTTGGCGACCGCTCCTCCGAGCAGCCGGTAGGCGGTGTCGAGAAATTTGGCGTCGCCCAAAGCGGCCAGCCTCATTTCGTCCGCTGTGCGGAACAATTCCGAAAGCCACTGTCCCATGCAGGTGATGCCGAACACGATGAGGGAGACGGTCAGCACAAGCTTGATGAGAATCCAGTAGTATTTGAAAATCCCCCACTGGGTCCACAGAGAGAGGACAATGCCGGTAACGAGTGCAATCAGCGCGGGGTACCGGATCAGCGTGCTGTCGATGAGGTGCATGTTTTCCAGCGTGTAATACAGTTGTTCCCCCTGATCGGCATACAGCATATGACGGCTTAAGAGGAGCATGCACACCGCGCCTCCCAGCCATCCTACGATAGACAGCACATGCAGGACCACCACCCAATTTTTCTGTTTCATAGATAAACGGTAAGACATTGAAATCAGCCTCCATAGATAGAAATGAGAACGTTCTTAACCGATGCTACCGGGCAAATGTTGCGAACTTATGGAGAACTTCCGCAGAGACGGTGTTCTTTTCGTTCCCGTGGATGGAAGACTTGTATAATGGGGGAAAAGAGCAAAGCGAAGGGAGGCGCGTCCGGCATGACCGTGAAACTGCTGATCGTGGAAGATGAGGAAAAGATTTTAGCGCTGATGGAGACGTTTCTCCGTTCGGAAGGGTACACCCTGTATACGGCAAGGGACGGTGTCTCCGCCGTCGGACTTTATGCCGATCACCGGCCGGATCTTATCGTCCTGGACTGGATGCTGCCGGGCATGAGCGGTCTGGACGCCTGCCGGCGTTTCCGCGAGATGGGGGAGCCCGGCATCATTATGGTGACGGCGAAGACGGAGGAGACCGATAAGATCGTGGGCCTGGAGATGGGCGCCGACGACTACTTGACGAAGCCGTTCAGCCTGCGGGAGCTTGCGGCGCGAATCCGCTCTCTGCTGCGCCGGATGAACCGCCTGCCGGGCAGCGCTCCGCAGAGCGTGCTCCGCCGGGGAGAGCTGGCTATCCATGAGGAGAGCCTGCAGGTGTTCAAAGGCGGGCAGGAACTCCGCCTGACGCCGACGGAGTTCAGGCTGCTCCATCTGCTCGCCTCGAAGCCGGGGCGCGTCTACAGCCGGATGCAGCTGCTCCAGCATGCTTTCGAAGAGGAGTTCGTCATCGACGAGCGCACGGTGGATTCGCATATCAGCAAGCTCAGGAAGAAGATCGGCGACGATCCCGAGCAGCCGGTTTATATCCGGACTGTGTACGGCTTCGGATACCGGTTCGGAGCGGGCCATGAAAATTAGAGCGAAGCTGATGCTTTCCATGGGCATTCTTATCGCGTTTATCCTGTTCTCCCTGTTCGCGGTTACTCACATCCAGTTCTATATTATCCGCGATCTGGAATACATGCGGGAGAAGCCCGCTTTTACCGCCTTGAAAGAGAACTTTCAGCGCCATTATGCGGCTGGCGGAAACTCATGGGCCGGCGTCCGGGCGGAAGAGATGGACAGCGGCTCTTTTTTTCCCGAAATCGCGCTTGTCTCCGGAGGCAGCCTGGTCGTGCACAAAGGCCAGCTTCCTCTGAGGACGCTCCAGGACGAGGGATTTCCGCTCTTTCTGACGGATGCGGAGGGCAAAATCGGCACGCTGTTCGTCATGGACGCCAAGCAGTACAAAACGTACGAGTTCAAATCCATGTGGTACGGGATTTTTCCGGTCGTGGTCCGGGTATCGCTGCTGTTCACCTTCGTCGCGGCTCTTGTCATCAGCTTTTTTTTGTCCAGGAGATTCACCTCTCCCATACGCAAGCTTTTACAGGGCATCGATTCCATAAAAAAAGGCAGCGGCGGGGACGTCAAGCTTCCCGTTGCCCGCAAAGACGAATTCGGCGCCATCGCAAGGGCTCTGCAGGAGATGAACGACAGTCTCGCGAGCCTGGAGCGTTCCCGCAAGCAGATGTTGTCCGATGTGGCGCATGAGCTGAAAACGCCCCTGATGATTATGCAGGGAGAGCTGGAGCTCGCTCAGGAAATAGACGAACCCCTGAAACAGGAGAAAGTTTCTTCCCTGCTGGATGAAGTGCTCCGCTTGAACCGCCTGGTCCACGATGTGCTGGAGCTGTCCAGAATGGAGGCGGGGAGGGCGGAGCTGCGCCGGGAACCGGAAAATATCGGGGCGCTTCTTCAAGGCCTAATCGAAAAAACGCGGTATATCGCGGAGGATAAAAACATTCGCGTCCGGCTCCGGACGCCGGAAGAAGATATCTATGCGCCCGTGGAGAAGCATCGGATTCTTCAGGCGCTGTACAATATTCTGATCAACGCCCTGCACTACACCCCCGCCGGCGGTACGGTTAAAATCGGGGCCGGGACGGCGGTGCGGGAGGGACGGCTTGTTGTCCTTCTGACCGTCGAAGACAACGGAAGCGGAATCGCGTCCGAAGATCTTCCGCACATCTTTAACCGGTTCTACCGCGCCGACCATTCCCGGACCCGCCCGAGCGGAGGCACAGGTCTCGGTCTTGCCATCGCGGAGCAGAACATTCTGCTGCACGGCGGGAGCATCGGGGTGCAAAGCGAATCCGGCAAGGGAACGGTCTTCACTGTGCTTCTTCCCGTGTAGAAATCGTCCGTAGGCTTGCGAGTGCGTATGGTTGTCAGACGAAATCGGCGGTGCTACACTTTCCGTAGCGGTTTACAAACTTTACGGGTAAAGGATGTCAGTCTGAATGATACTTGTCAGTTCCTGCTTGGCCGGACTGGAATGCCGGTATAACGCGACACACAGTCTGGTGGAGAAGATTTCCGAATTAGTCGGCGAAGGCAAGGCCACGATGGTCTGTCCGGAGCTGCTGGGCGGGTTCACGACTCCGCGCGAACCGGCTGAAATTATCGGAGGCACGGGCGAGGATGTGCTGGCCGGCGGGGCGAAGGTGGTCGACCGGTCCGGGAACGATGTAACGGGGCTTTACGCGAGCGGAGCTTTTAAAACATTGGAGCTTGCCCGCAAGGTCGGCGCGACCGTAGTCGTGCTCAAAGAAAATAGCCCTTCCTGCGGCAGCCGGGCCATCTACAACGGGGCTTTTAACGGAACCAAAATTTCCGGCGAGGGAGTCACGGCGGCTTTGCTCCGCAAAGAAGGTTTCAAAGTGATCTCGGAGGATGAGCTGCTGGAGCATGGCCTGTCGGAATACGTGTCTGTTTAAGACAGAGAGAATATAAAAGCGGATCACGGAAGCAGCTTCGCATCTAGTGAACGGGGTGGCTTTCGGTCAGAAAGGCTCTATCATTTTCAACGACAACCGACTGCACCGGATGTTCGGGCGGATCAAGCAGGACCGGACGGATCTAACTTTACAAGCTGCTGATGTACGGGAAAGCTTAGAAGGGCAAGACGTGCAGTCTTACCCGCATGCCGGATAACTTCCTCAAAACCTTGACGGGCCTATATGCCTATCAAGGTTTTTTTCGCAGATTCATTTTTTGCCCGGAAGGCTATTATAAATAGAGACAGGTACACAGGGGCCAACTAAAGTCAGTGCCGCGGAGGAGAAAACTATGATCCTTTTTGAGAACGTCTCTAAACGTTACGCGGACGATACGGTAGCCGTAAACGATCTGAATCTGGAAATTAACGAAGGGGAATTTTTCGTGTTTATCGGGCCCAGCGGGTGCGGGAAAACGACGACGCTGAAAATGATCAACCGGCTTATCCCGCTGTCCGGGGGAACGCTGTGGATCAACGGGCGCAAAGTGAGCGAATACGACGTCCACGAGCTGCGCTGGAACATCGGTTATGTGCTTCAGCAGATCGCGCTGTTTCCGCATATGACGATCGAAGAGAATATCGCCATCGTGCCGGAAATGCGCAAATGGGACCGCGCGAAAATACGCGCCCGCGTAGACGAGCTGCTCGATATGGTGGGACTCGAGCCTGAGATCTACCGCTCCCGCAAGCCGAAGGAGCTGTCCGGGGGACAGCAGCAGCGGGTGGGAGTCGTCCGCGCCCTGGCCGCGGACCCGCAGATCGTGCTGATGGACGAACCGTTCAGCGCATTGGATCCGCTCAGCCGGGAGAAGCTTCAGAACGAGCTGCTGGAGCTTCAGCAGCGGATCAAGAAGACGATCGTGTTCGTCACGCACGATATGCAGGAAGCGATGAAGCTGGGTGACCGGATTTGCCTCATGAACGAAGGCGAGATCGTCCAGCTGGACACCCCGCAGGGATTTTTACAAACTCCCGCGAACGCGTTTGTCGAGCAATTCGTCGGCGGGCAGAAACCGCTCTTCGGCAGCCGGCTGACGCTGGAAGATGTGCTGCTGGAAATCGGTCCGTCCGATTTCCCGACCCATCCCGCGGCTATCGCGAAGGCGGAAGTGCCGCTGGAAGCGGCTCTGCAGCTGCTTGCCGATGAAGAGGTGCTCGCCGTCGAGAAGGCCGGCGT
Source organism: Paenibacillus chitinolyticus NBRC 15660 (assembly GCF_000739915.1). Taxonomy (GTDB): domain Bacteria; phylum Bacillota; class Bacilli; order Paenibacillales; family NBRC-103111; genus Paenibacillus_F; species Paenibacillus_F chitinolyticus. Next base: position 41,862 of record NZ_BBJT01000021.1, read on the forward strand.
GATCGTAGGCTCCGTTTCGCGGCAGGCGCTGCTGAAGTTCATGGCCGGGCGGCTGAAGGAGGGGGCACGGACATGAATACGTTGGCCGAGATTTTCCGCGAGAGGCAGTCTCAGCTTCTCGGCGCCGTGGCGGACCATATTCTGCTGTCCGTCATCGCCTTGTTCTTCGCCGTCCTCCTATCGGTTCCGCTCGGCATTTACCTCACCCGGAAAACCCGCGGAGCGGAAGGCATTATCGGCATCGCGGCCGTTCTGCAGACGATTCCGTCGCTGGCGCTGCTCGGCATGCTTATTCCGCTGTTCGGAATCGGACGGGTGCCGGCGGTCATTGCGCTCGTTATATACGCGCTGCTTCCCATTCTCCGCAACACGTATACGGGAATCAAAGAGGTGGACGCCTCGCTGATCGAAGCGTCCAGAGCGATGGGGATGAACAGCCGCAGGCGCTTGTTCAAAGTGGAGCTGCCGCTCGCGCTTCCCGTCATTCTGGCCGGCATCCGGACGGCGACCGTGCTCATCATCAGCACGGCGACGCTGGCCGCCCTCATCGGAGCGGGCGGTCTCGGCGATCTCATCCTGCTCGGCATAGACCGCAACGATTCCGCTCTCATCATCCTCGGCGCGATTCCGGCGGCGCTGCTCGCCATCTTGTTCGACCTGCTGCTGAGAGCGTTCGAGCGCATGTCGTTCCGGCGCTTCGTGCCGGCAGCCGGGGCGGCCGTCCTGGTCGTGCTTCTGCTGCTGCTGATCCCGTACTTCACGGGCGGCAAGGACAAGAATCTCGTGATCGCTGGCAAGCTCGGCTCCGAACCGGAGATTCTCATCCAGATGTATAAGCAGCTCATCGAGCAGGACACGGATTTGAAGGTCGAGCTTAAGCCGGGCTTAGGGAAAACGTCGTTTGTTTTCAACGCGCTGAAGGCCGGCGAAATCGACATTTACCCGGAGTTTACGGGAACCGCCATCTCCGAGTTTTTGAAGGAAACACCGGTCAGCACCGACCGTAAGCAGGTGTACGAACAGGCGAAAGCCGGCATGCTGAGCAAATTCGGCATGGAAATGCTGACGCCGATGGCGTACAACAACACCTATGCGCTGGCTGTGCCCACACAGCTTGCGGAAGAGCAAGGGCTGAAGACCATATCCGATCTGCAAAACGTGCGGCAGACGATTAAGCCCGGCTTTACGCTGGAATTTTCCGACCGGGAAGACGGATACCGGGGCATTCAGAAGCTGTACGGTCTCCAGTTCGCGGACGTCAAGAAGATGGAGCCCAAAATCCGCTACCAGGCCGTACAGTCCGGCGATATCAATCTTGTGGACGCGTACTCCACCGACAGTGAACTGAAGCAGTATAATCTGACGATGCTGGAGGACGATAAGCATTTGTTCCCGCCGTATCAGGGCGCGCCCGTACTGCTCACGAAGACGCTGGAAGAGCACCCGGAACTGCGCGGGGTTCTGAACAAGCTGGGCGGGAAAATCGGCGACGACGAGATGCGCGAAATGAACTACAAGGTGAACGTTCAGGGAGTGTCGGCGGAACAGACCGCGAAGGATTATTTGATGGGGGCGGGTCTGCTGGGGAAATAGGCGAGGACTGCCGAATCGACGCTGCTTTTCGTCCGCCTTCTATGTGAATGGACTTGATTACGTAAAAAAACCTGCCGGAGCTGAAGCTTCGACAGGTTTTTTTTTATCGCATAAATGATAAAGGATGTTAATAAGTCCGGTCAGCTTTTCACGAGCTTCAGAAATTCGCGCATAAAACCGGGCAGATCCGGCCAGGCATGCCCGGAGACGAGGTTTCCGTCCACGTGCAGCGTTTCTTCCGTGTAATTCGCCCCGAGGCTCTCCACATCGAACCGGCAGGCTGTGTAGGCGGTCAGGGTGCGCCCCTCGAAATATTTGTTGTTTTTTAGAGCCGCAAGCACGAGAGCGGCATGACAGATAGCCCCGACCGGCTTGCCTTCTTCGAAGAAGTGGCCCACGATGCGGGGAATGTTCGGATCAAGCCGGATATATTCGGGCGCACGGCCGCCGGGGATGATCAGAGCGTCGAACTCGGCCGGATTGACCTCACCGAACGAAACGTGGGATTCGAGAAGGTAGCCGGGCTTTTCCGTGTAGGTGTCCCAGCCCTCGAAGTCGTGGATGACGGTTTTAAGCACTTTCTGCTGGGGAGACGCGAGAACCGCTTCATAGCCCTCTTCCAGCACGCGATAGTACGGATAATACACCTCTAAAGCTTCGACTGCATCGCCTGTAATGATCAGGATCTTTTTGGACATTGGATCACTCCTACAAGGATTTTAGGCTTGGATCACCCATATCCATATTTTGCATCGGGGGCAACTATCTGTAAAGAGGGCTGACTTAGGTTCTTGCAGGATCGGCGGCAAACCACGTAAGAATGCCGTCAAGCAAACCTCCCCGCAGGCGTGATACACTATGTTTAATAGTGGGTTTACTAACGGCGGTTAGTACTGGCGATGTACGAAAGGGGAAGCTTCAACATGAACAGACCGGCCAAAATTGCGGTCGCGGGAAGCATCAATATGGATCTGGTCGTTACGGCGGAACGTCTGCCGATTCCCGGCGAGACTGTACGGTCCGAACCGGCCGTGGCAAGATTCCGCCCGAAAGGACGAAGAATACCATGAAGCACGAATATGCCGACCGCATCGGCAAAGTGATCGCCTACATCGAGGAAAACAGCTCGCGCAAACTCGATCTGGACGCACTGGCGGGCGTATCGAATTTTTCCAAATACCATTTCTCCCGCATTTTTGCCGCCGTGACAGGCGTAACTCCGGCCGCTTACGTGACCCGCAAGCGGCTGGAGAACGCCGTCCGGCTTCTGAAGGATACCGACAGGACGGTGCTGGATATCGCGCATTCCTGCGGGTTTGAATCTTTATCGACTTTTAACGGCGTGTTCAAAAGGCGGCACGGGAAATCTCCGAGTGAACTCCGCAGAGAACTCCAAGACCGCAATTTTTCGTTAGGAGACCGCAAGAAGCGGGAAGAGCCCTCCTCCTCTTACGAGTATGATGAAAGTGCCGGTAACGTAAATCACTTTCTGAGGAGGATTTGGAGTATGAATGTTACGCTGAAAGAACTGTCGGATTTGGAAGTGGCCTTCGTTCGCCATACGGGAAGCTACCTGGAGACGGGGCGGGCCTGGGAGACGCTCGGGAGCTGGGCCGGCCGGAACGGACTCACCCCGGAGCGCCAGCAGTTCATCGGAATTTCGCTGGACGATCCGTCTCTCGTGGACGAATTTACCTGCCGCTACGATGCCTGCGTCACGCTGCCGCCCGATTTCGAGCGGGAAGGCCACACCGGGGTGAGCTTTAAAAAGCTGGAGGGCGGCTCGTACGGCCGGTACGCTTTTTACGATACCGTGGACAAGCTTGCCCTCGCTTACGCAAACTTGTACGGAAACTGGCTGCCGGGAAGCGGGTACGAAGCGGACGACAGGTACGCCCTGGAGTTCTGTATGAACGACCCGCTCCGGGACCCGGAAGGCAAAGCGAAGGTGGATCTGTATATTCCCGTACGGCCCAAAGATGAACTTATTCCGCTGTGAGAAGGTGTGGCATGAACATTCAAACTGTATTTGCGCAGCTTCCTGTTCTGGAATCCTCCAGGCTGGTGCTGAAAAAAATCGGAGAAGACAACCTCGACGAGGTGTTCGACATATACGACAACGAGGAAGTATTCCGGCACTGCGGCATTATCCCCAAGCATAACAAAGAGACGGTCCGTTCGATGATCGGCCATTTCGAGAGAGATTTCGGCAAAAAGTCGAGAATCAAATGGGGGATCTTCCGGAAAGAGGACGGCAGAATGACGGGAATCGCGGAGGCTTTCGATTTCAACCAGAAAGTCGATATGGTGACGATCGGCTATTTCCTGGCGGAAGATTGCTGGGGCATGGGAATCGCCACCGAAGCCGTCCGGCTGCTGACCGCCTATCTGTTTACGGAAGCGGAGGTAAACCGGATTCAGGCCGAGGTGATGCCGGCGAACGATGTTTCCAAGAAGGTGCTGATCAAGAACGGCTTCCGCAAAGAAGGAACGCTTCGGCAGGCCGCATTATGGTCGGGCAAAGGAATTGTCGATCTGGAAATCTACGCGATTTTAAAAGAAGACTACGACGCGGCACCGGATAAATAGAGGGGTTCCGGCATGTCAGGCACATTCGTTCAGGCGGATGTGCCTCTTTGTGTTTTTAACTTTTTATTTTATGAGGTAAAATAAACCTGACACAGCTTTTTAACAAAACGGCAGGAAGCGTTGGCGCAAAGCTCTGCCGGTCTTCAAAGGAGAGAGAAATGAAGGGAAAAGTAAAGTTTTTGATCGGCTGTTTAGTTGTTCTTGCGGCAATTGCCGTTGCGAGCCCCGGCATGGCTCTGAATATCGTCGTTTTCCTCTTGTCTTTCGCGGCCGCGGGCGGAGCCGCCCTTTTTGTGCACGAACTGGGTCATGTTCTGGGGGCGTTTATTACGGGCAGAAAAGTAATCAAATTCAGTCTGGGGCCCATTACCTTGTCCATTCCGCAGAAAAAGATCATTTTTTCTTGGAAGAACTTTTATTATGTCGGCAATGTGCTGGTGGATGTGGCCGATTTCAAGGATGAAGCTTCTTATGAGCGGAATAACAAGAAACAGTCGGTCATATTCATTCTTGGGCCTATTATGAGCCTGGTGACGGGTATTCTGGCCTTGACGCTGCTTAAAAACAGCTTCGACCATCTGGTCGTGACGCTGTTCGGTATTTTATCGCTGGCGATGGGCCTGGGTACGCTGATCTTCTCGGACGGCAGGCTTGCCAAAACGATTTCCGATCCGTACGAATCGCTTTATTATTATTGGAATATCTTATTTACCATTCCGCATGTGAAGGAAGAGAGCCTCAAATTTTTGCTGCTGAAATCGGAAACGTACCTGTTCGATAAATATATCGGCAACAAGAAGGGAATCACGGAGAAGTTTACAGATCTGTTTGTGCTGTATTATTCGAAATATTTCAGCCAGGTGATCGGCAGAGAACGAATCCATGCCATTGATTTTATGCCGTTTCTGATGGATGCTCTCCGCGATGAATCCGGGAGTAGACACAACAAAATGATCGTTTCCCACATTTTATGCGAGGAAGCGATGGGCTGGAGTCTGGCGGGCAGGCAGGATGAAGCGGAATCCTTGTACGCTTTTGTCCAGGAGCATGGGGTTACGGAGCCGATCACCCGGCTTAAAGTCGAGGCCGTCCTCAAACGATCCGTGGAGCTCGGCCGCGAATATGCGGCACAACGCAAAGCGCTTGTGCAGAACAACGTGTTTGATTATTACGAAGAAAAATGGTTGAAGGAACGGGGACTTCCCGGATTTAAGTAAGACCGGATAAAGCGCATGACAGAGGCTGCCCGCAAGGGCGGTCTTTTTGTATTTGCGAACGGGACGGCTCCTCCCTTTTTTCGACATGTTTTTTATTGGGCAGAGTGGGTAAAAATAAAAAGAATCTTTTTTAACCTGAATGAGGATAGGGGGAAACCAAGGATGGCACTGACACCCGAGCAGCGGATCACCCTTCATGGCTTTAATAACCTTACAAAGTCATTGAGTTTTAATATGTACGATATTTGTTATACCCGTACCCGGGAAGAGCGGCAGGCGTATCTCGAATATATCGACGAGCAGTACAATGCGGAGAGGCTGACGAAAATTTTAAATACCGTGTCCGACATCATCGGCGCCCACGTTCTGAATATCGCCAAGCAGGATTACGAGCCGCAGGGCTCCAGCGTGACGATGCTCGTATCGGAAGGACCGGTCGATACCGCTCCCACGGAATCGTTCGAGGAATCCCCGGGGCCCCTGCCGGAAGCCGTTGTGGCTCATCTCGATAAAAGCCACATCACGGTCCATACGTATCCGGAATATCATCCTGACGAAGGCATTTCCACGTTCCGTGCGGATATCGACGTCTCCACTTGCGGCGAAATTTCTCCGCTGAAGGCGCTGAACTATATGATCCATTCGTTCGACACGGATATTTTTACGATGGATTACCGGGTCCGCGGTTTTACGCGGGACATTAACGGCCATAAATTGTTTATCGACCACGAAATCAGCTCCATCCAGAACTATATTCCGCAGTCCATTAAGGATAAGTATCATATGATCGACGTGAACGTATACCAGGAAAATATTTTCCACACGAAATGTAAACTGCGTGAATTCGATCTTAACAACTATTTGTTCGGCTACACGAAGGACAAGCTGACTGCCGGGGAGCAGGAGGAAATAACGGAAAGCCTGACGCTGGAGATGGACGAAATCTTCTACGGCAAAAATATTTATGCCGCGACGCTTGAAGATGTAGAAGGCGGGGACAAGTGAAGTCTGACGCATACGCATGAGGCGAAAAAAATAAGACACGGGACCTGGAGATCCCGTGTCTTTGTTGTGCGGTTTACGTGCTTTCGCCGGGAAGCGGGGCAATGTTACTTGTCCCGCGCGGGAGGCGTACACACGCCGTCGGCGCAGGCTCCGTCAGCCGCGCCGCCTTCGTCGCCCAAAATCGTGAGAGGCTTGGATTCGCCGTACGCTTTCTCCAGAGCCTGCACGAAAACTTCAAGAGGCTGGGCGCCCGAAATGCCGTATTTGCGGTCGATCACGAAGAACGGAACGCCGGTGATGCCCAGCTCGGCGCCTTCCTGCTCGTCGGCGCGCACTTCGCTTGCATACTGGTCGCCCGCCAGCATTTGCTCGGCCGCGGCCTTGTCGAGTCCCACTTCCTCGGCAAGGGAAGCCAGCACGGCACGATCACCGAGATGGAGGGAATCCGTGAAGTAGGCTTTCAGCAGCCGTTCGGTCATCTCGTGCATTTTGCCGTGGGCGTTCGCGAAATGAGCCAGACGGTGCGCGTCGAACGTGTTCGTCAGGACGATCGTGTCCATGCGGTAGGTGAGCCCGACGGATTCCGCCTGCGCGACCACGTTGGCATTCATCGTTTTCGCCTGCTCGACGCTCATCCCGTATTTCTTGGAAAGCATGTCATGGACGCTGTGGCCGATGTCCCGGGGGGAGTTCGGGTCCAGCTCGAAACTGCGGTAAACCACTTCAAGCTCGTTCTTGAATGGAATTTGTTCAAGTGCCTGCTCGAACCGGCGTTTGCCGATATAACAGAACGGACACGCAAAATCGGACCAGATTTCAATTTTCATAGTAGGAAAACCTCCAAATTTCTATCTCTGACTGTTCGCACGAAGCAAACAGGGAGTTATTTGCAGTGGTTCATGTAATCATTATAGTTACAGTTTTGCCCGAAAGCAAGCCGCCATTCATTCCTTCTAAATCCAATCGAAACAGGCGGAATAGACAGATAAAAGGTGCGAAGGAAAAACAAGCGGCAAAACGCCCCTTGACAACATAAACTGTTATCAATAAAATAACAGTCAGGAAACAATCCTAGCAAGCTTTGGCTTTCCAAAAATCTCCGGTGAGGTATTCGGTGGAATCGGCATAGCGCCGATGTTTCCCTGCCGGATTTATATATTTCCAAAAGACATAGAGAAAGCTAACCTGTAACTTCGTTTGGATATAGAGGAGGAAAAAACCAGATGAACAGTAAATTCAAACCTTTATTCGAGAGTTTTTCTCTCTCCAGCGGTGTGGAGCTGGATAATCGGATCGTGCTGGCTCCGATGACGAACTTTTCGTCCCACGAGGACGGAACCGTCTCGGATGCGGAGATCGCCTACTATGAGCGCAGATCCAATGGAGCGGGTCTCGTCATTACGGCTTGCACGTACGTAACGCCTAACGGCAAAGGGTTTCCCGGCGAGTTCGCCGGCGACCGCGATGAGATGATCCCGAGCCTGACCCGTCTCGCTTCGGCAATCAAAGGGCAGGGCGCCAAAGCCATCCTGCAAATTTTCCACGGCGGCCGCAGCTGTCCGCCGGAGCTGGTGCCGAACGGCGAGATCGTAAGCGCAAGCGCCGTGGCGGAAGAGAAGGAAGGCAGTGTCGTGCCCAGAGCGCTGACGGATGCCGAGATCGAAGGCATTATCCGCGACTTCGGCGAAACGACCCGCCGCGCTATCGAAGCGGGCTATGACGGCGTCGAAATTCACGGAGCGAACGGCTATCTCATTCATCAATTCTTCTCCCCGCACTCGAACCGCCGCGACGACCGCTGGGGCGGAGACGTGAACAAGCGGATGACATTCCCGCTTGCAATCGTGGACGAAGTGAAGCGTATCGTGGCCGAGCATGCGAAACAACCGTTTGCCGTCGGTTACCGCTTCTCGCCGGAAGAAGCCGAGACACCCGGAATCTCCATGGATGATTCCATTCAGCTCGTAAATACGCTGGCCGACAAAGGTTTGGATTATATCCATGTTTCCCTGATGGATTTCTGGTCGGCTTCGAGAACGATGGACGATAACCGTCCGCGGATCGAGATTATCCTCGAAACCGTCGGCGGCAGAACGCCCGTGATGGGCGTAGGCTCCATTCATACGGCGGACGACGCACTGAAAGCGCTGGAGACCGGCGTGCCTCTGATCGCCCTGGGCCGCGAGCTGATCGTGGAACCGGACTGGGTCGGAAAAGTCGCGGACGGACACGAGTCGGAGATCAAGACGACGCTGACGAAAGACGATCAGGAGCGTCTGGTCATTCCCGACCCGCTGTGGAACGCGATCATAAATACACCGGGCTGGTTCCCTGTGGTTTAAGCGACTAGGCCGGCTGAGATGCGGCTGGCGTGAGCGGAAACCATAGACATACGCGAACGGAAACCATAGACATAAAAAGAAGAAGCCACGCTATACGCGGGCTTCTTCTTTTTATGCTTTTCCACGGTAGTAAAAAAATAAAATGAAAGACCGCCGGATTCCGGCGATTCAGTAAACGAATAAAAGCAGCGGGAATTCCGGTTGTTTATAACAGGAACCCGTCCGTTGTCCGTTGAGGAACTCCGGGGCACTTCCAGTGCTGACGGTTGCAGAACAAGGCTGCCGGGACGACGCTTCTCACGAGGGTAAGGCCAACAAGCTATGGAGACCCCTACAGTAGGCCGCATCTACACAGCGCTAGGTAGCGCTAAAAGCGCCAAACAGCAACCAAACAATAGCCGCATCACTTCCGTCAGGGCCCCGTTACCCGCGAAGCATCTTCAGATCGAACTCGGGCACCAGCCCTTCCTGCGCGGCCCGACCGAGCAGCGCTTCGATCGCTCCGTAGCCGTCTTCGCCGAGATCCGCCGTGAATGAATTCACGTACAGGTCGATATGCGCCTTGGCGACCTCGGGAGACATTTCCTGCGCATGCTGGAGCACATAAGCCTGAGACGCTTCCGGATGAGCCCACGCGTACTCCACGGAAGAGCGGATCCATCCCGCCACCGCCTGCAGATCCATCGAACGTTTCGCGATGATGGCGCCGAGCGGAATCGGGAGTCCCGTGTCGGACTCCCACCAGCTGCCGAGATCGGCCAGCAGACTGAGACCGTAGGACGGGTAAGTGAAGCGCGCCTCGTGAATGACGAGGCCCGCGTCGATCTTCCCGTCCCGCACGGCCGGCATGATCTCGTGGAAAGGCATCACGACGATCTCGCCGACGCCGCCCGGAACCTGCTGGGCGGCCCATAGCCGGAACAGCAGGTACGCGGTCGAGCGTTCGCTCGGGACGGCCACGCGCTTGCCGGAGAGGGACGCGGGATCGGCGGAGTCCCGGGACAGCACGAGCGGTCCGCAGCCTCTGCCGAGAGCGCCGCCGCAAGGAAGCAGGGCGTAGTCCGAGAGGACCCAGGGCAGGGCCGCGTAAGAGATTTTCATCACTTCGGGTCCGCCGGGCCTAGCGGCCAGGCCGTTGGTAATATCGATGTCGGCATACAGGACATCGAGCTCGGGTGCGCCCGGAACGAGTCCGTGCACCCAGGCGTGAAAGACGAACGTGTCGTTCGGACACGGGGAAAACGCGATTTTCATAACAGCACCTCCGGTAAGACTGAACTGGCTTTCTCCAGCATGGCGAGCGCTTCGGGAATTCGCCATGCCGCTTTGTTGCGCGGCCCCACCGCGTTGGAGACCGAGCGGAGCTCCAGGCACGGGATGCCGCGGGCGAGGGCGGCGCTTGCCGCGCCGAAGCCCTCCATGCCCTCGGCGGCGGCGCCGGGCACCCGCCCGGCAAGTTTCAGGGCGTGCTCCGCCGTGCCCGTCACGGTGGAGACGGTAAGCACAGGACCTGTGCTTACGGACAGCCCGGCGGCCGCCAGGGCTTCGGCGACGCGGCCGGCAAGCGCCGCGTCGACGGGCACGCGGGCCGAGCCGAAGCCGAGCTCGTCCAGGCTGAGGAAACCCCCGGGCGTCTCGGCGCCCAGATCGGCGGCGAGAATCTCGCTCGATACGACGAGCGAGCCCACCGCGGCCCGGCCCTCAAAGCCGCCTGCGATTCCGGCGGTTATGACGAGGTCGTATTCGGCGGCGGCGAGCGCCGCCGTTGTGGAGACAGCCGCGGCCACGGGCCCGACGCCCGCGAGCTCCACCCGGAAGCCGGGCGCTCCGGCCAGACCGCGGAGCACGGCGTCCCGCTCGGCTTCCACGGGCGTCATGATCAGGACGCGCTTGATGTGAGGCGTTCCTCCGGCAGGAAGCGGGGAAGAGGCCGAATAAAAATCAGGGCTCATTTGCAAGATCTCCTTTAAATGCTGATCCGGATAAGCTATATTATAAACCAATGCTTCGCGGTATAAAAACTTTAGCGCTAAACAAATTTTCCCCGTTACCAAATTTATCCGCATTTACGCGCGGATCGTGAAGGACTGGAACGTGGTTTTTCCGAACTAATAGCTAGTTGAATCCAATTCGTATCTTTCTTGTTCCATGGCAGCCGCATCTGCCGCACATCATCCCCAAGCTTACTCTTCAACGCATAAAGGAGACACACATCTTGAATGAATTTATCATCGGCGCTGTTGTATGCATCCTTCTTCTGACCGTCCAAATCCTTCTTATCCTTTACAAAAGAAATCTGGAAAAATGGAAACATCATGAAGAGCTTGTCAAAAAGTACGGCCTGCTATTGAAAATTATGCATACCGTGGATGTCGGCACTTGGTCGTACGATTACTCGTCCCGGCGCGTTCCTTTCACATCGGAAGCTCTACTCAAAATTACCGGCTATCGGCCTGAATATTTTGCTACCCAGCAAGCGTGGGAAAGAATTATCCATCCGGACGATTTTCAGCGGTACAAGGTAGCGTGCGCTAACGTCAGGCAGGGGATTTCCGATTACAGCGAGTACCGGATCGTTCACGCGACCGGCGAGATCCGGTGGGTACAGGTGCGAATGATTCCGACGCTGGATGAAACGGGCGGCCGGTTTGTCCGTTTGGACGGTGTGGTGCTGGATATTACGGCCCGTAAAGCGGCGGAGGAAGCACTGCTGAGAAGCGAGCAGCGCTACCGTTCTCTATTCGAACATCATTCGGATGTGATTGTGGAGCTGGATCTGCACGGGAAGGTTCTGGATATCAATTCGGCCGCCCTGGAAATTACGGGGAACGGGCGCAATATCGCGAACCCGCTGTCGCTTATCGAATTGTTCGGTTTGGACAGCCTGAAGCGAATATCGGTGTATTTCGAGCAGGTGGTGCAGGGAACGACCCAGACGTTTGAAATGACTTCTTACCATAAAGAAGACCGTATGTACCACTGGGATATAAAAATGGTGCCCGTGTATGTAAACGGCGCGGTTACGGGAATTTTTGTGCTGTGCCGGGACATCACTTCGCAGAAACGGACGGAGCAGTCGTTAAAAGAGAGCGAAGCTTTGTACCGTCTGATCGCGGAAAACATGACGGACCTCGTGGCCGTAATCGGTACGGACGGAAAGTTCCGCTATACGTCACCTTCCTACAAAGCGCGGCTAGGTTTGGACGGTGCGACCGAAGCGGGTTTGTCGCTGTGCGATATCATGCATCCCGAAGACGAGAAGATTCTCCGGCTTAAGCTGGAAGAAATGCCGGAATCGGCTTGCGTATGGACGGCGCGCTGCCGGCTTATTCATAGGAACGGTTCCGAGCTGCATTTCGACTGTGTGGCGAACCCTGTCCAAGGAGCCGGCGGCGAAGTCGAGAGCGTCATTGTCGTGTCCCGGGACATTACGGAGAGAGTCCGGATCGAACGGGAGCTGGTGGAGAGCGAAGAGCGCTACAGGCATCTGATCGAGCTGCTGCCCCAGCCCTTGACGATGATCCGCGACGAGCGGTTTATCTATACGAATCCCGCCGGGCTGGAGTTATTCGGCGCCGTGCAGCCCTGCGAGGTTATCGGCCGGAGCATTTACGAGTTCATGCATCCGGATTATGTGGAGCAGGCCCGCGGACGCGCGGTGGCGATGGCGCAGAAGAAATATGGCCCGGCGCTGGAGTACAAGATGGTCCGGCTGGACGGCGGGGTCATCGATGTGGAAGTGACGGGCATCTACGACGGCCTCACGAACTCGTCCTTGCATGTACATACGGATATTACCGCGCGCAAGGAGATGGAGCGGGCGCTCCGGGACAGCGAAGAGCGCTACCGCAGCCTTGTGGAGATGTCCCCGGTTTCGATCGCGCTTTATAAAGACGGGCAGGTCATCTATGCGAATCCGGCTGCGGTCCGGGTACTGGGGGCGGAATGTCCGGAGGAGATCATAGGCACGACGCCGCAGGACTGGATTCAGCCGGGCTCGCCTGTCGTGAGAGAAGATGTTATCCGCGAATTCGGAGTCAACGATCCTATCGACCTGGCGATTACCCGGCGCGACGGCAAGGTGGTCGATATGCTGGCGACCGCCATTTACGATGCCCGGTCGGAAGCGTTCCTCGTTTTCTTCGAGGATATTACGGTGCGCAAGCAGGCCGAAACGGCCTTGGAGGAAAGCGAGCGGCTCAGCCGCAATCTGGTGGAGCTGTCGCCGATTCCGACGATTCTGACCCGGGACCACAAATTCGAATACGTGAATCCGGCAGGGCTGGATCTGTTCGGAGCGGGAACGAGCTGCAGCCTCTTGGGCCGCCCGATTTACGATACCGTCCACCCGGATTATAGAGACAAGGTGCGGGCCCGCTTGCATACGGTTTACGAGAGCAAGGAAGCCACCCGCATTACGGAGAACAAAATGATCCGTCTGGACGGACGGATCATCGACGCCGAGATGGTTTCCATTCCCATCCCGTATATCGGCAGAGATGTCGCCATGACGGTCATCCGGGATATAAGCGAACAGAAGAAGGCGGAAATGGACCGGGAATATGCGGAACAGATTGTCCGCGAGAGCAAGGACCGCTATTATATGCTGCAAACGAGTCTGGACCGCTTCTCAAGCGATTTATTCGGGCTTATGAATGTACAGGAGCTGGACCGGAGGCTCATTCAGGAAGTGCGGGAAATGATCCGCACGGAGAAGATCAGTCTCGTTGAGGTGGACAAGCAGAACAAGATTACGGTCAAAAACGGCAGCCCGGACATTCCCCAGCACGTCTGGGAGGAGATAGTCGAAGGCTGTTCCGACCCGCTGCCAGTCTGCGAAATTATCGACACGCCGGACGGCCATTTGATCCGCATCGGGGAAATAAAAGGGAAAAGCTATCTGCTCTGCATCGGGGAAAAACCCCCTTCACTCGGGTTTCAATCCAAAAGGGTATGGATCAAAACGATTGCCCGCTACGCGAGTGTCCTGTACGACAATTTCAGAGTCATCGAAGATCTGACTCAGGAGCTTCGCGAGCTGGCGACCCGCCAAAAGACGCCTTCCTGGCTGATCCGGCTTTTGTTCAATTTGTCCGAGAATGAAAGCAAGCGTCTTTCCCAGGATTTGCACGACGGGGCTTTGCAGGAGCAGATCATCTGGTACCGCAAGCTGGACGAGATCTCGTCGGACGACGAGGTTCCGCCGGTCCTGCGCGAGAAGCTGGCTCAGATTACACAGGGGCTGCTCGACGTTATTTATCAGATCCGCATCACGTGCAACGAATTGAGGCCGCCGATGCTCAAGGAAGAGGGGCTCGTGGCTTCTCTGGAGGCCCTGTTCGAATTTACTCAATTGCGGAGCGACTATTCGATTGCTTTTGACTACACGGCTTTTCACGGCTCCCTGCACGACGACGATTTGCTGATTGGGTTGTATCGAATTGTACAGGAGCTTCTGGCCAACGCGACGAAACATTCTAACGCAGCGAAAGTTCAATTCAAGTTGTCGGCTCACTCCGACCGGATTCATTTGAGTTATGAGGATAACGGAATCGGTATGGATGTTAGCGGAATGGTGGAGTCCTTTAACAGTATGGGAGTTTACGGTATTAAAGAAAGGGTTCGCAGCATGGATGGCGACGTTGAGTTTTACTCCTCCCCGAACAATGGGCTCGCCGTTTTCATTAACGTACCGGTGAAACAGAATCAGAAATTCGAAATCAGAAATTGGAGTGTTAGGGATAACGATGATTGAAATCTTATTGGTCGACGACCACCCTTCCGTCATGGAAGGGACGAAAATGCTGCTGGAGCAGGATACCAATATGAAAGTCTCCTTGGCCTATACGGCCAAAGAAGCGATGGAACTGGCGGTTGCCCGGCGTTTCGATGTGATGCTGATCGATCTGCACATGCCTACGATGAACGGAATCGATCTGGCCAAACAAATTCTCAACCTTATTCCGGACGCCGTCATCCTCATTTACACCGGCTTTGAATTCAACAATCATTTCAATCTGATGATTGAAGCCGGGATTTCCGGTTTTGTCCTCAAAACGGCAAACAAGGAACAGCTCGTAACGGCTGTGAGGTGCGCTCTCAGGGGTGAAGCGGTGCTGCCTTTGTCCCTGGTCAAACACTTGAGGCGGACGACGGGCAGCCAGTTTGCGGAATCGGCAAGCGGCAATCCGGAAACGCAGGCGGTCAGCTCCAAGGAATACGAGATCTTGAAAGAGATTGCGAGAGGAAGAAGCAACAAGGAAATCGCCGCCTCCGTCCTGATGAGCCAGCGCTCGCTGGAGTACTGTTTGACGAACCTGTTTCACAAGCTTAACGTGAAATCACGGATCGAAGCGGCCATGAAAGCGAAGCAGTTGGGTCTCCTGTCCGACGAAGATTTTCCGAAAATGGCCTGATAAAAAATTTATCAAGTTCGACATAAACTCATCCGTACACAGCCGTGGTACGGTTTTTTTGTCTGTTTATTACCATTAAACCGACAGGAATTTACAAGTTTCCGCAATATTTTTGCGGGTTCCCGCAAAGTTTTTTCGGTTACCATCGTTCTTTTGCGGTTTATGATTAAAGCATCTTTTAGGTCTTTTAACCTATGCCGGATTGCTCAAATTTTTAGCGCTCCCCTAGGGTGGAGAATGCGAGTTTGCGGGTAAGTGCCCGTCTCTAACTGCGGGCCGCGGGCGTTTCACAGCGAGGGTCCCGGTCCCAGATCATTTTATACACATAAAGGGTGGATGATTGAAGTGCAGAATCCAAACGGAATTCAAGATTTACTGAACAGTACCATTGCATCGATGAGCCAGGTTTTTCCCATCCCCATCGACACGAAGCCGCCCAGTTTGGTGCAAAATGCGGTCATCCAGGGCGAGATCGGGGTGTTGATCGGGATTGTCGGTGATGTCGAAGGGAGACTGGTGATCGAAGGAGATATGCAAACGTTCGGTAAACTGGGACAATCCATGTTTGGCATGCCTCTTGAAGGTGAAATGCTCCATAGTTTTGTAGGTGAAATGGCGAATATGATTGCCGGAAATACATCGGCCATCGTTTATCAGAAAGGGCACAAAATCGATATTACCCCGCCCACGGTCATGGTAGGTCAAATGCAGCTTTACGGATTTGAGAAGGGGATTTCAATAGCGGTTTCCCTCCAGGAAGTCGGAACCATCCATATGATCCTTCTTCTGCAGAAAACCGAAGCCGCTTAAGGATATAAGCAACTAATCAAGAATATAAGGTGGGGAAACGCGTGGAAAAAACGAGAGCTATACGAGCGTTGTGGGACAATTCCAGAAGAAGAACCGATTACAATCCAGAACGAAACGAGGGAAAATTGACGAGCGAAGAAATAGACGACATTCTGAACGATCTGGAGGCCGAGCTCAAAGTGATTGAAGGACGCAAAGGCAGGAGGTATGGACGATGAAATGGTACCGCAATCTGAAAACCTCGGCAAAGCTGGTTTCGGCATTTGTGTTCATCGCGATTCTGCTTGTATTTACGGGTTTTTTCGGACTTTTTAATATGAGCAAACTTAACAACAGCCTAAGCAGCATGTATGAGAATAACCTGGTTCCGCTCCGGGTCGTTTCGGACGCTTCCTTTTACTATCAATTGATAAGAACGGACCTCCGGGATATGAACGATTTGGCGGAAACACCGGCTCAGAAAGACGAGTACAAGAAAAAAATCGACGAGAACGTGAAGAAAATCAGTGAAAAAATAGCAGTTTACGAGAAAACCGATATAACTCAGAAGGAAAAAGATTTGCTCCAGTCTTTTCATTCCGTATGGGAGAGCTACCAGAAGCAGCTGGATGAAGCCGTCAAAGTCGATTACGGCGATGACCGGGAAGCATTTAAAGCCCTGCTCGCGAGCGGAAGCTTCAAGACCAAAGGCGATGAGGTCATGAAGTTTTTCGATGACATGTTCGAGATTAACGTGAAGCTGGCGGAAGAGCGTAATGCCGAAGGCGCCGCCTTGTACAAAAGCTCCAGCAACGTGACCTTCGGGGTGATGATCGCGGCCTTCCTGATCTCCATCGGACTGGGGTATGCGATCGCGCGGATTATTTCCCGGCCGCTTAATCAGGTGGTCGGTCTGGTCGGTAAAGTATCGGCAGGCGATTTGACCGAAGTCACGGACATCGACACCCGCGACGAAATCGGGCAGTTGGCCAAATCCGTGAACGAAATGGTTTACAGCCTGCGAAGCACCGTAGGCGGCATTCTGGCGTCGGCCGAGAGCGTGTCGGCGGCGGCCGAGCAGATTTCGGCGAGCACGCAGGAAATCGCGAGCGGAAGCGTCAGCCAGGCGGGCGCCGCACAAACCATCCACGAGCTGTTCAAGGAGCTGTCGACCGCGATTACGTCGGTTGCGACCAGCGCCGAACAAGCCTCGGG
The DNA here is from genome assembly GCF_000739915.1 of Paenibacillus chitinolyticus NBRC 15660. GTDB lineage: Bacteria > Bacillota > Bacilli > Paenibacillales > NBRC-103111 > Paenibacillus_F > Paenibacillus_F chitinolyticus. The sequence continues at coordinate 59,028 of NZ_BBJT01000021.1, forward strand.
GGTATCGTCGGATGCGCTGAATATCGCCCAGCAGGGCGGCAAGATCGTGAACTCGTCCATCGAGAGTATGAACCAGGTCAATGAGCAGGTGTCCAGACTCGAAGAGGATTCCAACAAAATCGGAGAGATTATCGAAGTGATTGACGATATCGCCGAGCAGACCAATCTGCTTGCCTTGAATGCGGCCATCGAAGCGGCGCGTGCAGGGGACCAGGGACGCGGGTTCGCGGTCGTCGCGGATGAAGTACGGAAACTCGCCGAGCGGAGCGGGGAAGCGACGAAGCAGATAACCGCGATCATCAAAGGCATGCAGGAGAACACGCGCCAGAGCGTCAAAGCGGTCGGCGACGGTGTGGTCCTGTCCCGCCAGACGGGCGAATCGTTCCATCATATTATCGGCATGGTGAACGAGTCGGCCAACAAGGTGATGGAGATTGCCGCGGCAAGCGAGCAGCAGGCGGCGCAGTCCACCGAGGTTATGTCGTCGATCGAGAGCATCTCCGCCGTAACCGAGCAGTCGGCGGCAAGCAGCGAAGAGACGGCCTCGACGGCTCAGTCGCTCGCCGGATTGGCGGAAGAGCTTAACCGGACGGTAGCGGTGTTTAAAATCAGCAAATCCGCCTAGCGAGGCAGGGACCCCAGTCAGCCTGATTGGGGTTATTCTTTCAACGGCGGGAGCCGGATTCCGTATGAACGACAGGGAGGACCTTTTTATGCAGGGAAGCGGGCAAGAGCAATATGTGGCGTTCGGCATCAACCGGGAGCAGTACGCCATCCGGATTTACGATATTCACGAAATTATTAAAATGCAGGCCGTAACGGCCATCCCTAATGTAAAGCCCTATGTAAAAGGGGTGATCAATCTGAGAGGGCGGATCGTCCCAGTCATCTCCCTTCGGACCTTGTTCGGAATGGAAGAAGCGGAGCCGACGAAGGCGTCCCGTATTGTTGTGGTTCATCATCTGGAGGATACCGTCGGGATTATGGTGGATTATGTGAGCAAAGTGACGACCTTCACGGACATTCAGCCTCCTCCGGAGCGCGTGGGCGGTGTGCAGGGCGGATTTTTTACGGGAATCGGTCTTGCGGACAGCGGCCTGGCCGGGATATTGAAACTGGACGAAGTTCTGCTTCACGAATAGGAGTTGACGGGTATGTTGTCCGAGTATAAGGAGATCTTTCTGGAGGAGCTGGAGGAACAGCTTCAGGTCATGGACGGGGAGATTCTGAAGCTGGAGCAGTCCGGTGAGTCCGGGATCGTCATTCAAAGCCTGTTCCGGGCCGCTCATACGATCAAAGGATCGTCGGCGGCGATGGGCTTCGAGGAGATGAAGCAGTTAACCCACGAGATGGAACATTTGCTGGACCGGGTTAGAAGCGGTCAGCTTGCCGTATCCGGCGCTTTGATCGATCTTCTGTTTACCGCGCTGGATATTCTTAAGCAGCTTAAGCACGACATCGTGGGCGGGGAGTCGTCATCCGCAGATATTTCGGACTGTGTCCGGGCGCTGAGGAACTTCGGTGAAGATCAGGACCTGGACGGAGATAGGCCGGATGCGGAGGAAATGCCCGCTCATCGCGGTAAACCGTCTCTATCGCTCGATTTGCGGTTAAGGGTGCAGGAACGGATGGAACTCGGTCAAAAGCTGTTCTGGGTGGACATCCGGATTGCTTCCGAATGCCTGATCCGCGGAGCCCGGGCGTACGTTATTCATTCGGCGCTGAATGAGTACGGCGACGTGTTATTGGCCGATCCGGAACCGGAAGGTCTGAACGAGGAGGGTCCCGGGGACCTGCTTTTCCTGTATGCAGGAAATCAGTCTCGGGAGGAACTGCAGGCATTCGCGGACGGCCTGATGGAGGTCGAGCGGGCCGTGGTGGAGCCGCTTGCGCAAGAGGAAGCCGCGGTAAGCGGAGCCGGGGCCGCAGAGCGTGCAGCGGGCAGCGCTGCGGGCGCCGGAGAAAGCGCGGCGCCGGACGCGGCAGGCACGGCAGGCCCTGCGTGGAGCGCGCCGG
>NZ_BBJT01000020.1 GCF_000739915.1 Paenibacillus chitinolyticus NBRC 15660
CTGACAAACAGAATGCAAGCCCAAATTTTGGACAAGCCCAAAAAAATTAAAAAGGCGCCAAATCGGCGCCTTTTTACGTACAAATCTATTCTCCCTGACGCTGCTCGCGCATATGAGGGAACAACAACACGTCGCGGATAGACGGAGCGTTGGTAAGCAGCATAACCAGACGGTCAATCCCGATACCAAGTCCGCCTGTAGGCGGCATGCCGTATTCAAGCGCACGAATGAAGTCATCATCCATTTCATGGGCCTCGTCGTTGCCGTGTTCACGCTCAAGCAGCTGCGCTTCGAAACGCTGACGCTGGTCGATCGGATCGTTGAGCTCCGTGAAGGCATTAGCGTGTTCACGCGCTACGATAAAGAGCTCGAAACGGTCCGTGAAACGCGGATCTTCCGGATTCTTCTTCGCAAGCGGCGAAATTTCAAGCGGATGCCCATAGATAAACGTAGGCTGAATAAGCGTTTCTTCCACAAACGTTTCGAAGAATTGGTTCACGATGTGGCCGAAAGTCATATGAGGCTCGACCGGAACCTTGTGTTCTTTTGCCAGACGCTGAGCCTCTTCATTGCTCATGTGTACGCTGAAATCAACGCCAACCACTTCTTTAATCGCATCTACCATGGAGATCCGTTTCCAAGAAGGCGCAAGGTTTACTTCATGTCCTTGATACTGAACCGTAGTCGTTCCCAATACCTCCTGTGCGATATGAGCGACCATATTCTCCGTGAGCGCCATAATATCTTTGTAATCCGCATAAGCCTCATACAGCTCAATCATGGTGAATTCGGGGTTATGACGGGTGGAAATCCCTTCGTTACGGTAAACGCGCCCGATTTCGTACACTTTCTCCAAGCCGCCTACAATCAGGCGTTTCAGGTGCAGCTCAATAGCAATACGCATGTAAAGCTGCATATCAAGCGCATTGTGATGCGTTATAAAAGGCCGTGCGGCCGCGCCTCCGGCAATAGCGTGCAGAGTCGGGGTTTCCACTTCCAGATAGCCGAGGCCATCCAGATAACGGCGCATGGATTGAATGATTCTTGAACGCAGAATAAAGGTCTCCTTCACTTCCTGGTTCATGATCAGATCGACATAGCGCTGGCGGTAACGGGTTTCGACATCCTTGAGGCCGTGGTATTTCTCGGGCAGAGGAAGCAGCGATTTAGTCAGCACTTCCAGTTCTTGTACCTTAATGGAGGTTTCCCCGGTCTTCGTTTTGAAAACGGTACCTTTCACACCTACCATATCGCCGATATCCAGCAGATCAAAAGCGCTGTACTTCGTATCGCCAAGAGCATCCTGACGAACGTATATTTGAATTTTGCCCGTAATGTCCTGAAGATGGGCGAAGCTTGCTTTCCCCATAGCACGCTTCTGCATGATACGTCCGGCAATGCTGACTTCAACGGTCTGCTGCTCCAGCTCTTCTTTAGGCGTTTCTTCATAGGCATCCAAAATTTGTTTGGCCGTGTGCGTCCGTACATATTTGTCGCCGAACGGATCTACACCCAGACCGCGCAACTCGTCCAGTTTGTCGCGGCGAATTTGTAACAATTCGTTTAATTCGAGTTCCTGACTCATGCTTTCAACTCCTATATGTTATAGCTCCGGATTGCGAAGCTTTTAGCATGCCCTTCCCGCTCCCGATGATGCTCCCAAGAGGAGAAAAGCAGCGCTTATTATGCGGGCTGCCCGTAATTATACGGTCTATTCTACGCGAAAAAAGCTTCCAAAGGAAGCTTTTCCTGCATTCCCCGCTTCGGATGTTCATCCAATAGCGCGGTTTTATTTTTTGATGTCCATGATTTCGTATTGGATAACGCCGGCTGGAACCGTCACATCGACTTTAGCGCCCTTCTGCTTGCCAAGGATCGCTTTGCCGACAGGACTTTCGTTGGAAATTTTGTTCAGGAAAGGATCGGACTCGGCTGTACCGACAATCGTATACTCGACAAGATCGCCGAATTCGAGATCTTTGAGCGTCACGATAGAGCCCACGCTGACGGTATTGATGTCAACTTCGTCCAGATTGACGATACGGGCGTTACGAAGCATTTTCTCCAGGGTAATGACGCGGCCTTCAATAAAAGCCTGCTCGTTCTTCGCATCCTCGTACTCGGAGTTCTCACTGATATCCCCGTAGCCGATGGCTACTTTAATCCGCTCGGCCACCTCGCGGCGTTTAACCGATTTCAAATGTTCGAGTTCTTCCTCAAGTTTCTTGAGGCCTTCCTGGGTAAGGAGCACTTCTTTTTCACTCATACAAACCTATCTCCCGTCGTGTAAATTCAAGGAAATGCTATACGAATTCACTCATTTATTCAAAAAACTTAACGTAAAGCTGCAACTTATTGCCTGATTATAGGGCAACCAATTACAATTGTCAATGTAACCCAGTGCCCCCTTTACTTAGTGCAAAGCAGGCTGTTCTTCCTGATTATCGGACATATTGTCGAAAGAACTCGCATATTCGTCCAGGATGCGGACCATGCCGTCGCGGGTCGTCTGTTCCATGATGGCGTCCTTCAGGCGGGCGGCGCCTTTCATGCCTTTGAGGTACCACGCCATATGCTTGCGCATTTCCTTGATGGCCACGTTCTCGCCTTTGAGCTTGATCAATCGGTCCATATGAAGGGTCGCGATACGCATTTTCTCTTCGGCTTCCGGCTCCGGGGGCAGTTCGCCTTTGGTCAGATACTGTACAGTGCGATACAGCATCCAAGGGTTGCCCAGCGCGCCGCGGCCGATCATGACGCCGTCTACACCGGTTTCATCGATCATCCGTTTGGCGTCTTCCGGCGTAACGACGTCCCCGTTCCCGATAACCGGAATGGAGACGGCCTGCTTGACGTCGCGGATGATGTTCCAGTCCGCTTTGCCGGTATAGAGCTGTTCCCGCGTACGGCCATGTACGCTAACGGCGGAACCGCCGCCGCGCTCGACCGCCTGGGCGTTCTCGATTGCGTAAATATGCTCGGAGTCCCAGCCTATCCGCATTTTGACCGTAACGGGTTTATTCACGGAGCCCACTACCGTCCGTACCATTTCTTCGATTCTCGAAGGGTCGAGCAGCCAGCGCGCCCCCGCATCGCATTTCGTGATTTTGGGTACGGGGCAGCCCATATTGATATCAATAATATCGGCATTCGTATTGGCGTCGACATATTTAGCGGCTTGCACGAGCGTCTCCGTATCACCGCCGAAAATTTGCAGGCTAAGGGGCTTCTCGCGTTCGTCCACGTAGAGCATCTCCATCGTACGGGAGTTGCCGTGCACAATCGCTTTGTCGCTGACCATCTCAGCGCAGACCAGGCCGCATCCGAATTCTCTGGCGATCAGACGGAAAGCGGGGTTGCATACGCCGGCCATCGGTGCCAGTACAACGTTATTCGGGGCGACGACGTCGCCTATTTTTAACATGTGTTCTCCTCCTATTTGCCGGAGGGCGGAAGAAGCTCCTCCGGTTCAATGCCCAGGGCATTGGATATTTTCTGAATCATCCGGGTGTCCGGTTTACGTGTTCCCCGTTCGACGGAACCGAGAACGGCTATTGAAACGCCAAGCAGTTCGGCGAGTTGGTTCTGGGTGTATCCTTTCAGCTTGCGGAATGCCCGGATTCGCTGGGCCACTGCATTTTTTTCCACAACATAACGCCTTCCTTTCCATCCAGTTTAGCCAACTGTTTCTCTATGGATGCAAACGATGTGTTCGGTATATGTGAAAAAAGATCTGCCAAGGGGACTAACACAAACGCTCGCTCCTGCATACGGGGATGCGGGACAATCAAATCCGGCGTGCGGATCTCCCGCTCCCCGTAAAGCAGCAAATCCAAGTCAATCGTTCGGGGACCGAAGCGAATGTCTCGGACTCTGCCCAGCACTTGCTCGATGTTCTGCATGACTGCAAGCAGCCCTTCCGGAGAAAGGCTCGTATGAACGGCTGCGGCCATGTTTAAAAAGGCATCCTGGTCCACATACCCGACCGGATCCGTCTCATAAATGGACGAACAGGCCAGCACTTGAACGTGCGGGTGTTCGTCCAGCTTCTTAAGCGCTTCGGCCAAATACCGCTCCCGGTCTCCTATGTTGGAACCAAGCGCGATATATGCGGTCGTGATGTCGGCAGGGCTCATGATTGCGCCCGCTTCCGGCTTATCTCAACGGTCACGCCTGCAAAATGAATATCGAAAGGCGGATGTGGTTTGATTACCCGCACCGTCACTTCTTCGATACTAGTATAAGTTTCAAGAAGGGAGGATGCAACCTGCTCCGCCAGAGCCTCGATCAATTTAAAGGTTCTTTTCTCCACGACCTCTTTAATAACGGCATACGCCTCCGCGTAGTTGATGGAATCTTCTATGTTATCGGTACGGCCGGGTTTGTCCAGCGGCATGTGCAGCTCGACATCCACATAAAAACGCTGTCCCAATTTATTTTCTTCGGCAAAAACGCCATGATACCCGTAAAACTCCATACGTGTCAGTATAAGTTTGTCCATTACACATCTTCCTCCTCAAGCCTCAAAATCAGAATAAGCGCAAAACTGCCGGTCCGAAATCCAGAAGACTATCGGGGCAGATTCAGGTTCTACATACTCCCGGGTCCGCGAACGATTGCGTCCGTCATGACGGCTACCCGCTTCATTGCGTGCACATCGTGTACACGGATGATATCGCAGCCCTGCGCAATTCCGAGCGCCGTTGTAGCCGCCGTTCCTTCAATGACGTCATCGGGCGGCAGTCCGAGCGTCGTGCGGATCATACTTTTGCGGGAAGTGCCGAGCAGGACGGGATACCCAAGCTCCGCAATAGCCTCCAGCCGGTTCATCAGCCACAAATTCTGCTCGTAGCTTTTGGCGAAACCGATACCGGGGTCGAGGATGATATTCGTCTTCTTCACTCCCGCGCTCAAAGCGAGATCAATACTTTCCCGGAGATCCTGCAGAACTTCCGGCAGAAAATCCGTATATACGGCCTCCGGGCGGTTATGCATGAGAATAACCGGACAGCCGGCTTGAGCCGCCACGCCGGCTATGTCCGGGTCCGCTTTGAATCCCCATACATCGTTGATGATATGGGCACCCGCTTCGATCGCCTGCCTCGCGACCTCCGCTTTGTAAGTATCCACCGAAATCGGAACCCGAACGTGCCGGACCAGTTCCCGGATAACAGGTACGACTCGTTCCAACTCCTCCCGGAGCGAAACAGGCGCGTGTCCCGGACGGGTCGACTCTCCGCCGATGTCGATCATATCGGCTCCTTCTTCCACCATGCTCAGCGCGTGTTTTACCGCATGCTCCACGGTAGTGTAAGAGCCTCCGTCGGAGAAAGAATCCGGCGTGACGTTCAGAATTCCCATAATGAGAGTCCGGCGTCCGAGTTCAAAGCTTGTCTCTCCTGCTGCAAACGTTCGAATCATTCCAAAAGTCACTTCCTAAGGCTAGAGTAATCTCGTGCATTCCCGATACAACTGAGCCAGGCGGCTCGTAACAGGTCCGGCCATTCCCCGTGAGACGGTTATCGAACCGCCACGCTCATCAAACAGTTCATTTATAGAAACAATTTCCTGTACCGAATTCGTCACAAAAATTTCGTCTGCCTCACACAGCTCGCTCCAGGGAAATAATCCCTCGCTTATTTCCAAGCCTTCCTCTTCTGCAAGCTTAAGGACAAAAGCGCGTGTAATACCGGGAAGAATGCCCGTTGTCAAAGAAGGAGTGAAGCAGACGACTCCTTTGATCCAGAAAATATTGCTGACGATTCCTTCCGCTACATATCCGCCGTTATCCGTAAGAAAAAGTCCTTCCGCCCCATGCGCCCACGGATAGTTCATCATTTCTCTTTTGGCAAGGATATTGTTCATGTAATGGAACGACTTATGCCTGCGTCCGCTTTCGGGCGTATTTCTCCGCAGATTCAGCAGCTGAAGGGGACGTGAGGCAGGCTGATCCGCGTTCCGTGGCGGAAGGCTTTTGACGTAAATAATCTCGCTGGGATTCTCATAAAAAGCGCCGCCCGGCAAACCGAGCATGTCCACTCCGGCCGAGACGGCATACCGGAAATAGGCGTCCTCCAGTCCGTTAGCCCGAAGAAGCTCCTCCACTCTGGCCCTCATTCCGGTTTCGTCCGTATGAAACGGAATGCCCAGCTCCGCACAGCCCTCGCGGATTCGTTCCATATGCTCCTTAAGTAAAAAAGGGTGTCCGTTGTACGTGCGAAACGTCTCGAACAGCCCCATGCCATATAAAAATCCGTGGTCGTAAACGGAGACGACCGCTTCTTTTTCTTCTACCAGATTTCCGTTCATCCAAATCTTCATTTCAAGCCCCGGTTCCCGCCGGTACGGTACGCCCCAGGAAATTGCGGAGCAAAGTCAGGCCGTGGTCCGTAATGATAGACTCCGGATGGAACTGCACACCCTCGATCGGGTACTCTTTATGACGGAGTCCCATGATCTCTCCTTCGTCCGAAGTAGCGCTGATTTCCAGACAATCCGGCAGCGTTTCTTTGCGGACGATCAGGGAGTGGTAGCGCGTTGCCGTGTAGGGAGAAGGAATGTCTTCGAAAATCGTTTTGCCGTCATGATAAATCGGCGAGGTTTTTCCGTGCATCAATTTGCCTGCCCGGACAACGTCTCCGCCAAATGCCTGACCGATGGCCTGGTGACCGAGACAGACGCCGAGAATGGGGATGCGGCCTTTGAAATGTCGAATCACGTCAAGACTGATGCCGGCTTCATTCGGGGTGCAAGGTCCCGGAGAAATCAGAATATGGTCCGGGGAAAACTCCTCAATACCGGACAGATCAATGGCATCGTTGCGTTTCACGACGATGTCCTGTCCCAATTCACCCAGATATTGAACCAGATTGTACGTAAACGAATCGTAATTATCAATGACAAGAATCATGCTTGTCTTCCTCCTCTACTCTTCTACAGGACCTCTGTCCCTGCTCGGCTCATGCTGTGCTCGCTAAACTGAATCGCTTTCCATAACGCTCTCGCTTTGTTCAGGGCCTCTTCGTATTCACGGTCCGGCACGGAGTCGATCACGATTCCCGCACCCGCCTGAATATAACCGCTGCCTCCGACCGCTACGAGCGTTCGTATAAGTATATTAAATTCCATATTGCCGTTGTAGTCAATCCACCCCATCGATCCTGTATAAGGGCCGCGCCGGACCGGCTCCAATTCTTCAATGATCTCCATCGTCCGGATTTTCGGCGCCCCGGTTATCGTCCCTCCCGGGAATGCGGCCGCAATGACGTCGAACGCGTCCAGGCCCTCCCGCAGCTCGCCGGTTACTTCCGAGACGAGGTGCATCACGTGAGAGTACCGCTCGATCACGAAAAACTCATCGACCTTGACGGAGCCGTACCGGGCGATACGTCCAAGGTCGTTGCGCTCCAGATCCACGAGCATCACGTGCTCCGCACGTTCCTTCTCGTTGGAGAGAAGCTCATCCGCAAGCCGGGCATCCTCTTCCGGCGTGCGACCTCTGGGGCGCGTACCCGCGATAGGCCGGGTGCGCAGGTGCCTGCCCTCAAGCTGGACCAGCAGCTCGGGCGATCCCGACACAAGCGCGAAGCCGGGGAACCTCATCAGCCCCATGTAGGGCGACGGGTTCACAATGCGCAGCGCTTCGTAGATCTGTTCGGGCGATGTTTGAAGCGGTCTGCTCTGGCGGACCGACAAATTCACCTGGAAAACATCCCCCTGCCCGATGTAAGCCTGAATCCGCTCGACGGCGCGGATGAAAGATTCCCGCGGAAAGGCCCGGCTGGCACCTTCCGCCGCTTCCGCCTCCAGCGTGGTGTCTTCGCCGGCGCTCACAAGCGCCTGCCACTCCGCTTCGCGCTGGAGCCGCTGGGCGCCGGCCTCGGTGTCCCCGGCCAGCCTGTGCCAGAGCCGGAGCATGCTCTCCGAGCGCTGAACGGCGGCCTGGTAGAGCCGGGAGAGGTCGGAGACGGAATGCTCCGACGGCAGCGGGGTATGCACAGCCGCGTAAAGCCGGCCCTCCTCGCGGTCGAAGACCCAGACCTCGTCGTAGCGGGCGAAGCTGTATTCCGGCAGCGGAAGGTCGTCTTCCGCCAGCTCCGGAAGCTTCTCCATGCTCCGCACGACATCGTAGCTCCAGAATCCTACGCAGCCGCCTGTGAATTTTGGGGCCCCCGCTACATCCGGGGAACGCCAAGGAGCCATCCACCGCTTGACGGTTTCCAGCGGAGCGCCTTGCATAGGAACGGAACGCCAGCCGTCCGGGACGGCTCCGTCCTGTTCCGCGGCTTCCGCCGATGCCGCACTGCCGCATATGGCCGCCACCGGGTGCAGCCCGAGGAAGGTATATCGGCCTCCTCTGCCGCTCTCCAGTACGAATGCGTGTGTGCCCGCCGCTCTCCATGCATGCTCCCAGGTGCTGATATCTTGTGTCCACGGGATACTTGTTATATAAGGAACGGAAGTATAGGCGCCTGCTTCCGCCCATTCCGTCCAGTCAGCCAAGGTAGTTAACGTTATTGTTGTCGCAGACATGCAGCCAGCTCCTCATTCCGCTCTATACTCATGCGGTAAGGTAAGATAGGTTAGTTAATCGAAACGGCATGAATTGTGTTTATTTGACAAATTCCGTAAGCTGCACGCCGCGATTTTCCTGTTCGAAAACCGGGGTTTGCGTCGGATTTGTCCCTTAGTATACTTGAATTGGCTCAAAATAAAAAGCCTCCAGCACGATCTGCTGAAGACTTTCGGAGCGTTCCGTTTCTTATCCGGCTCTATTCGTCGAATTGGTAAAGCGGGGTGCTCAAGTAACGCTCACCGTTGCTCGGAATGACGGCAATAACACGTTTGCCGGGCCCGAGTTCTTTGGCAACTTTAAGGGCAGCGAAGATCGCCGCACCGGAAGAAATACCGCCCAGAATCCCTTCTTGACGAGCAACGCTGCGCGAAGTTTCGAAAGCATCCTCGTTGTCGACCGGGATAATCTGATCGTAGATTTCCGTGTTCAAAATGTCCGGCACAAAACCGGCGCCGATCCCTTGGATCTTATGCGGGCCCGGCTTGCCTCCCGACAGAACCGGCGAAGCGCTTGGCTCTACCGCTACGATTTTGATGCCCGGGAAGTTCTCGCGCAGCACCTCGCCCGTACCGGTGATCGTTCCGCCAGTTCCGATACCGGCGATAAAAGCATCCAGCTTGCCGTCGTGGCCTTTGATGGCTTCGACAATTTCCGGACCTGTCGTTTCACGGTGAATTTTAACGTTGGCCTGGTTTTTAAACTGCTGAGGAATAAAATAGTCAGGGTTCTCCGCTTGAAGCTCTTCCGCTTTGCGGATAGCGCCCTTCATGCCCTCGGCTCCAGGTGTCAGAACAAGCTCGGCACCGTAAGCGCGCAGCAGATTGCGGCGTTCCATACTCATCGTTTCCGGCATAACCAGAATGGCACGGTATCCTTTCGCCGCCGCTACCATGGCCAGACCGATCCCCGTGTTGCCGCTAGTCGGCTCTACGATCGTGTCGCCCGGCTTCAGCTTGCCTTCCTGTTCAGCGGTTTCGATCATGCTGATGGCAATCCGGTCTTTTACACTTGCACCCGGGTTCTGGAACTCGAGCTTTACGTAAATTTCCGCGCTATCTTCCGGAACGATCCGGTTTAATTTTACAAGCGGAGTATTCCCGATTAACTGTGTAATGCTTTGCACCAATTTAGCCATTCGTGTCACCCTCCCAGGTTTGGAAAAAAAGGATTTATATCCGAGTTATTAGGTTGGTATTATAATCCTATATTATCAGTGCCTAAGACCCTTGTCAACACCTTACAATTTCCCTAAGAATTCGGGTTTAATCCCGGGTCGGCAATGGTCGCTTTCCATTTTTGGCGGAGGGACAGCAAATAATCGTTAAGAGGAGGCGCTTCCTGCAGGGCAAGCTGTTTCCGCACACTCTCCCGGATAGCCGCTTCGTCGGGACCGGTATTCATTCTTTTCTCCGTGATTAAAATAAGGGCATATCCCCCCGCGGTCTTGACGGGTGCGCTCAATTGACCGACCCCTAATTTACGGGCCGCCTTCATGATTTCCGCCGGCTGGAACGGATCGTCCTCCTCCATCCAGCCCAGATCTCCCCCCTGGCTCCCGGAATCGTCCAAAGAACGGTCCCTTGCCAGAGTTGTGAAGCTCTCCCCGCCCCGGTAGGCGGCCGTCGCCTTTTTAGCCTGATCCAGAGTGGACACGACCATTTTGTGAAGGTGAATTTGAGAGGTCTGCTTGAACTCTTCCGGATGCCCCTGTATGTATTTCGTAATCCGGTCGTCTGCTATCTCAACGTCATGCGTCGCAAGCTTTTCGAGCAAAAGTTTATAGAGCACGTCTTCTTTGACATCCTCTTTGCTCATTCCGAGCTGTTCTTTCATCGAGTCGTAAAAGTTTTGTTCGTTTTCGTACCCCTGCTGCATCCGCTTCAGCTCGCGGCTGATTTCCGCTTCGCCGATGTCCACTCCCTGTTCCTTGGCTTCCAGCCGGAGTGTCTCGCGGTCCAGCATTTGATTGAGCATTTCGGCACCGTAGTGTTTGGTCAACATTTCCGTCAATTCGCCTTGTGTAATTTCACGACCCGTGATCCGGGCCACAATGTGACCGTCGGCAGGAGTATCCCCGGAACGTCCACCTGCCTCCGGCTTCTTCCCTAATCCCGTATCCGACAAATAGAGCGACAAGAGAACAATGACTCCTATCGACAAAGCGAGGATAGCTCCCCACAACACTTTTACATTGTGCATGCTCTCTCCCTCGATTTGTTACTTGTTGATGGAATCCAACATAGTCTGCAGCTCTTCACGTTCAAACTGGTAAGCCTCGTTACAGAAATGGCAGACGACTTCCGCGCGTCCGTCTTCATCGATTAAGGATTGCAGTTCATCCCGGCCCAGGCTGATAATGGTCTGCTCCACTCTTTCACGGGAACATTTGCATTGGAAAGATACGGCCGACCGTTCCATAATCTCCACAGACGGCAGAACTTCTTTCAGCACCTCTTCAAGCGACGCGCCGCGATCCAGCAAGGTTGTAATCGGCGGGATCTGTGCCAGCGTCTTTTCGATTTCGGTGATTTCATCGTCCGTCAGGCCCGGCAGAAGCTGAATAATGAACCCCCCGGAGACTTTGACCGTCCGGTCAACGTCCACAAGTACACCAAGAGCTACAGCCGAAGGCGTCTGTTCGGATTTGGCGAAATAGTAGGTAAAGTCTTCGGCCAGTTCACCGGAAACGATCGGGATGCTGCCGCGGTAATTTTCTTTAAGCCCGAGATCTTTCGTTACATATAAAAAACCGTCCGTTCCGACCGCGCCCGCCACATCCAATTTACCTTTGGCGTTCAATGGCAGATCTACATTCGGATCGTCTACATATCCGCGCACCTCGCCCTTGGAATTCGCGTCAACGACGATAGAACCGATAGGTCCGCCGCCCTTAACCTGCAGGGTCAGCTTCTCTTCGCCCTTCAGCATAGCACCCATCATAAGACCGGCTGCTGCCGTTCTTCCCAGGGCGGCCGTGGCTGTCGGCGTTGTCTGGTGCCGTTGGCGGAGTTCTTCCGTAATGGAGGTCGTCAGGACGGCAAACGCCCGGACTCTTCCTTCCAGCGCAGTTCCCCGGATTAAATAATCACTCATCACGTTACCCCGTTTCTTGTAAGCTATTCCTGCTTCGCATTTTTGGCATAAATGAAGCGCAGGCCCTCCAACGTCAGCATCGGATCGACGACATCGATCGTACGGGATTCACTTGCGATCAGCTCGGCATGTCCTCCGGTCGCGATAACCTTAGGGGCGATGCCGAATTCCTGTTTGACCCGGTCCACGATGCCGTCTACCTGGCCGACATAGCCGAAAATGATTCCGGCCTGCATGGCCGATATCGTATTACGTCCTACAACGCTTTTGGGCTTGATCAGTTCGATACGCGGCAATTTGGCCGCCCGCTGATACAAAGCCTCGGTTGAAATTCCAATGCCGGGTGCAATCGCGCAGCCGATAAGCTGCCCGGCCTTGTCTATATAATCGTACGTGGTCGCCGTACCGAAATCAACAATGATGCACGGAGAGCCATACAGCTCGAGCGCAGCCACGGCATTGACGATCCGGTCCGCCCCCACTTCCTTCGGATTATCGACCCGGATGTTGAGTCCCGTTTTGATGCCGGGACCGACAATAAGCGGCGTTCTCTTCACATATTTTAAACAAAGGTGTTCCAGCGCAAACATCAGAGGCGGTACGACGGATGAAATAATGACCCCTTCAATCTGCTGGATATCAATGCCGGCATATTGAAAGAGGTTATGAAACATCATCCCGTACTCGTCCACGGTCGCCGAGCGATTCGTTCCGAGCCGCCAGTGATGAAGCAATTCGGTGCCCTGATAAATGCCCAGGACTATATTGGTGTTGCCAACGTCTACGACTAAAATCACAAGGAAACTCCTTTCTGCTCGTTAAGATCCAGACTGATATCAAGCGCAGACACGGAGTAGGTCAGTCTTCCGACGGAAATCACATGTACCCCTGTTTCCGCCAGCGACTTGATCGTTTCCAGGGTAACGGAACCGGAACCCTCTATCAGCACATGCGGAGCCTGGCTTTTAACGATGGAAACGGCTTTGGCCATGTCGGCCGCTTTCATATTGTCCAGCATAATAATATCCGCGCCAACGGCAATGGCTTCATCCAGTTGCTCGAAGTTCTCCACTTCTACTTCAATTTTCATCGTATGAGGGATTCTCGAACGAGCCGCACGGACTGCCGCCGTAATGCTGCCTGCGCCTTTGATATGATTATCTTTGATCATGACGGCATCGTACAGGCCGTAGCGGTGATTGAAACCACCGCCGACTCGTACGGCGTATTTCTCAAGCATCCGGTGCCCGGGTGTCGTTTTCCGTGTATCGACGAGCCGGGTAGGAAGACCCTCCAGCGCGTTCACATATTGGCGCGTACGCGTGGCGATACCGGACATCCGTTGAAGAAGATTGAGAGCAAGCCGTTCTCCCTTCAGGATGCTCCGAGTGTTTCCTGTGACGATAGCTATTACCGTCCCTTTGGAAACAAATTCCCCTTCTTTTACCTGCGGCGAAAATACCAAGTTCTCGTCCACTTCCGTGAATACTTCCTGCGCTACGCGCAGCCCCGCCACAATTCCGGATTCTTTCAGATGAATGATCCCTTTGCTCTGCTGGTCCGCGGGGATGGTGTACATCGTGGTCACATCACCCGTTCCGATATCCTCGTCGAGCCATAACTTGATGTTTTGCCGTATTTGTTTAAAGTTTAATTCCATCATTAAGTATCCACTCCTCCGTCAGACCACATTCACGGTTTAATACGGTATGTTTAAGCCACTGCTCGTCTCTGCGCTGCGGAAAATCTTCCCGGTAATGCCCGCCGCGGCTTTCTTCACGGCGAAGTGCGGCTTCGGCTGTCAGCAGCGCACAGGTCAGCAAATTAGCGAACTCGTAATCTTCCCTGCGGGTAAGGCATGAGTCGAAGGACGGCAGATGCCGTTTAAGTTCGTCGAGTCCCCGCTGAAGCCCGGCCGCATCTCGGCGGACTCCCGCATAACGAACCATAACCTTCTGCAGCTTCAATTTTTTCTCTACCATTGCCTGTTTCGGCAGCTCCGTACGGGCGGAGGTTCCCTCCCCTGCCTGGGGCACCCCGTTCGGAAGCGGAGCGAGTGTCCGGATACGATCTATAATCCGGCGCCCGAACACAATCGCTTCGGATAACGAATTGCTCGCGAGCCGGTTGGCTCCGTGTACACCCGTTGAGGACACTTCCCCGCAGGCGAACAGCCTCTTAATGTTGGTTTCCCCATGCAAGTCGGTCTTTACCCCTCCCATCATATAATGGGCGGCAGGGGCGACGGGAATCCAGTCGCTTGTCAAGTCCAGACCGAATGACAGACAAGTTTCATAGATGGTAGGGAACCGGTGCCGGATCATCTGTTCCGGCTCATGGGTTATATCCAGGTAGATGAAACTTGAACCCGTTTCTTCGATTTCGCTGACGATCGCGCGGGCTACTACATCCCGGGGAGCAAGCTCGAGCTGCGGATGATATTTCTCCATAAACCGCTCCCCTTTGATGTTGCGCAAATAAGCGCCCTCACCGCGGACCGCCTCCGAAATTAGAAAACGCGGTGCTCCCGGGTAAACAAGCACGGTCGGATGAAACTGGATAAACTCCATATCACGTATATCCGCGCCGGCACGGTAAGCGATCGCCACCCCGTCTCCGGTCGCAACGTCCGGATTAGTCGTATAGCGGAACAACTGACCCGCACCGCCTGTACAAAGCACGGTCGCGTTGCCTTGGACATATACACGCTGGCCATCGGGCTTTTGAACTAGGGCACCACAGCATTCCCCATCAACCGTAATCAGATCAATCACAATATGATCATCCCAAATTTCAATGGACGGGTTGTTCTTGGTATTTTCGGAAAGCGCCCTAACAATCTCAGCGCCGGTCGCATCCCCATTCGCATGAAGAATTCTTCGCTGGCTGTGAGCGCCTTCTTTGGTCAAGGCGATTTCCCCGTTTTCCAAATCAAACTGCGTCCCCATCCGGATCAGGTCCTGCACGCCCTGCGGTCCTTCATGAACCAGTACGTCCACAGCATCTCGCGAGCACAAGCCCGCGCCGGCGACAAGCGTATCCTGCAGATGATACTCAGGCGAATCTTCATCGGAAATTACCGCGGCAATTCCACCTTGGGCATACCGGGTGTTGCTGTCCAGAAGCGATTTCTTTGTAATCAATAGCACGCGCTGAGAAGCGCTGGCCTGCAGCGCCGTGAATAAACCGGCAATTCCTGCACCGATAATGATTACGTCGGTTTTATAGTGCGGAATGGCGGTCAAATCCGTATCCGTTAAGTATCTAGGTATCATGGAAGTTCACCCGTGCCTTCAACAAAGAGAGTAGCGCATGCTACTTAACTTGTAACATGCGCTCTAAGGAAAGCTTTGCTTTTTCAGCCACTTCCGGTGCTACATAAATTTCAGGCTGCATGGTTTCCAGACACCGGACGACTTTTTTCAAGTTGTTTACTTTCATATTCGGGCACACCAGATATTTCGTGGCAAAATGAAAGGTTTTATTAGGGCTGTCCAAACGAAGCTGATAGCCTGTTCCGTCTTCCGTTCCGACGATAAACTCCTGGCAATCGGATTCACGGCAGTATTTGATGATGGCCGTCGTGCTGCCTACAAAATCTCCGAGCTTTACAACCTCAGGACGACATTCCGGGTGAACCACGAATTGAGCGTTGGGATGAGCCGCCTTCATTTCCTCGACATCTTTGACGGTTAGCATATCGTGGGTGTTGCAGTAGCCTTCCCAGATGATCATTTTTTTGTTTGTGAATTTTGATACATAGTCGCCTAAATTTTTATCCGGTACCCAGATAATCTCCTCGGCATCGATCGATTCGATGACTTTTCTTGCATTCGCGGAGGTGCAGCAGATATCCGTTTCGGACTTCACTTCCGCTGACGTGTTGATGTAGGCGACAACCTTCGCATTGGGGTGCTCTTTCTTCAAAGCCCGCAACCCTTCCACGTTCACCATGTCGGCCATTGGGCAGCCGGCCCGTTCGTCGGGAATAATCACCGTCTTGGTAGGAGCGAGAATTTTAGCGCTTTCCCCCATAAAGTGTACTCCGCAAAAAACGATAACATCTGCATCGGTTTCAGCGGCTTTCTGAGCCAGAAGAAATGAATCCCCGCGGAAATCGGCGACTTCCTGAATCTCGTCACGCTGGTAGTAATGAGCGAGAATAATGGCATTGCGTTCTTTCTTAAGCTCTAAAATTCGCTCTTTCAGCAGTCTGTTCTGCTCGGCTTTTCTTTCGAGAGCCAATGCCTCCATGAATGCATCCTCCTTATATGAAGCGGCACGCCCTATGTTCAATAGCTATGGCGATCGCCTTCTCACCCTTGTGAACTCTTTGTAAAAGGCAATTCAAGTATCACAACTAAATTTACACAACATGCTTAAACGTGTCAATCCGCAAATCCGGCCGCTAAAATGAAAAAACCGGACGTCCGCGGGGACATCCGGTTGTATGCTCGGTTCTTTCGGTTATGCCTGGTTGTTGCCTTCATCATCCGGTTTATCCGGATTCAGTTTGGTCCGTTCAGGCGTTTCGGTTTTCAGTTCGATTTCAGGTGCAGGTTCCGGCTTAACGCTGTCATCTTGTCCCTGGATCGTCACTTTTATATCCTCATTGCCCGAAATGTGACCTTTCTCAAGAAGCTCCACGATCTGTTCCTTATCGAGCGTTTCTCTTTCGAGAAGCGTTTGAGCGACAAGGTGAACTTTGTCCTTATGAGTATTCAGGATCTGCTTCGCCCGGTCGTAGCACTCCCGGATGATGAGCTGCATTTCCTGATCGATTTCATAAGCGATCGCATCGCTGTAGTTCTGCTCATGACCGATATCGCGGCCCAGGAATACTTGGCCTTGGCTGCTGCCGAACTGCATCGGGCCGAGCTTGTCGCTCATACCGAATTCCATGACCATCTTGCGAACGATTCCGGTCGCTTTCTGGAAGTCGCTGTATGCTCCTGTCGCGATCTCGCCGATGAAGATTTCTTCGGCAACACGACCGCCAAGAAGTCCGGTGACCTTATCGAGCAGCTCGTTCTTGGTCTGCATCATCCGGTCTTCGCCTTCTTTAGGAAGCATCATCACGTAGCCGCCTGCACGGCCGCGGGGAACGATCGTTACCTTATGAACCATGTCCGCATTCTCGGCATAGTAACCGATGATGGCGTGACCGGATTCATGGTAAGCTACCGTACGCTTCTCGCGCTCGCTGATTACGCGGCTTTTCTTCTGCGTACCTACGATAACACGGTCGAAAGCTTCTTCGATCTCGGCCATCGAGATATCTTTGCGGTTGCGGCGCGCTGCGATTAGCGCCGCTTCGTTAAGCAGGTTCTCCAAGTCGGCACCCGTAAAACCGGTGGTGTAACGCGCGATGGAGTCCAATCTTACGTCCTTGGCCAGCGGCTTATTGCGCGCGTGAACCTTGAGAACCGCTTCGCGGCCTTTCACATCCGGACGGTCAACCGTAATCTGACGGTCGAAACGTCCCGGACGAAGAAGCGCCGGGTCCAGAATGTCCGGACGGTTGGTAGCCGCGACGATAATGATTCCCTCATTCGCTCCGAAACCGTCCATCTCGACGAGCAATTGGTTGAGCGTCTGCTCGCGCTCGTCGTGTCCGCCTCCGAGGCCTGCGCCCCGCTGACGGCCGACGGCATCGATCTCGTCGATAAAGATAATACAAGGCGCGTTCTTCTTCGCATTCTCGAAGAGATCCCGTACACGGGAAGCACCGACACCGACGAACATTTCCACGAAGTCGGAACCGGAGATGGAGAAGAACGGAACTCCGGCTTCACCCGCAACTGCACGGGCAAGCAGGGTTTTACCGGTTCCCGGCGGACCGTTGAGAAGCACGCCTTTTGGAATGCGGGCTCCTACTGCAGAGAATTTACGCGGATCTTTAAGGAATTCGACGACTTCGATTAATTCCTGTTTCTCTTCATCCGCGCCGGCAACGTCTTCGAACGTGACGCGCTTTTTCTCTTCATTATATAAGCGTGCGCGGCTCTTGCCGAAATTCATGACTTTGCCGCCGCCGCCCTGAGCCTGGTTCATCAGGAAGAAGAACAGGACGAAGATGATCACAAACGGAATGATGGACGTCAGGAATGAAATCCAAACGCTGTCGCCTTCCATTTTCAGATACTCTTCTTGAACCCCCGCTGTTTCGATCAGCTCTACTACACGTGAATCAAAGGGACCACGGGTAACGAATGCAGATTTATCCGCCGCCTTAGGATTCTTGTATTGCCCGTTGATCAGGTACGTGCCCCCGTCGACTTTAATTTGAAGCTTCTCGACGTTCTTGGACGTTAATTCCTGCCGGAACTGGTTGTAGGTAATCGCTTCTTTTTGATCGTTCTGCGTACTAATGAAATGCACAATACCGACTGTTACCAGGAAAATCAATAAATAAAAACCGGTATTCCGGATAAAGCGATTCATCCGCTACCTCCTCTCAAACGACACACTTTTTATATTTTACCACAGCATGTCTTAGCATCACAACAAAGCCGGCCGTGGGACATACCCGGGTGTTCTTAAGAAGAATAAATCTCTGGTTTCAGAACACCGATGTAAGGAAGATTGCGGTATTTCTCGGCATAATCGAGCCCGTAGCCTACGATAAACGCATCCGGAATTTCAAAACCGGCATAATCGGGCTGCAGATCGACGGACCGTCTGGCAGGTTTGTTGAACAGAGTAACCACAGACACGGACTGGGCACTTCTTCTCTCAAGCACGTCAATGAGGTA
Organism: Paenibacillus chitinolyticus NBRC 15660; assembly: GCF_000739915.1. Taxonomy (GTDB): domain Bacteria; phylum Bacillota; class Bacilli; order Paenibacillales; family NBRC-103111; genus Paenibacillus_F; species Paenibacillus_F chitinolyticus. Next base: position 18,424 of record NZ_BBJT01000020.1, read on the forward strand.
GCTCAGGGTCAAACCGCTGTCGATAATATCTTCGACGATCAGCACGTGACGTCCTTCTACGGATACGTCCAAATCTTTAATGATTTTGACGACGCCCGACGACTTGGTCGATTGTCCGTAGCTGGATACCGCCATAAAATCAAGCTCAAGCGGAATCGTAACCTGCTTCACGAGGTCCGCCATGAAAATAAAAGCCCCTTTAAGCACACAAATCACAAGCGGATTGCGGCCTTCGAAGTCTTTGGATATCTGGGTTCCAAGCTCCTGTACCTTAGCTTGAATTTGTTCCTCCGAGTAAAAAACTTCTTGAATGTCGTTAAACAAGGATGCTCCCCCTACTTAATAATATGAAAACTGTGAAAAATCATTCTCCAAGGCCGTTTCCCTCAGTCACCGGGGGCTCAATCCGGATGTGCAGCCAACGTACGGTTCCCGGTCCGACAAGCGCATGGCGGGAACGACGAACGCCCGGTATCCACAGAACCCTTCCTTCTGCATCCATAAGCAGCGGAAGCCGGTCTCTGCGGCTGGGCGGTATTTTGGCATCCATGAGAATATCTTTTACTTTTTTGGTGCCGTTTAAACCAAACACGTCCAAACGGTCCCCGGCTTGCCGGTTTCTCACCGACAACGGCATCCGAAGGGCATCAAGGTCAAACCAAGCTTCGTCGGGGCAGGTTACCGGAATATCGGCGACGCCGATTCCATCCCGCTCCGCGGCCGTAAAACCAAAGGTCATTCCGGCTTCCGGAATAGGCAGAAACGGCTGCTGCAAGTCCACTTGATGCAAAAAAGCCGCATCCCCCGACCTGGCTGATGTCTCGGATCGAAAGCAGATACGTTCGTACTCACGAATCAAGGCAATACGTCCGTCGATTGGCCATGTGAGATTGGAGGGACTATCCTGTACAATTGCCGTACGAATCGCCTCTAATCTTGCATAATCGACGTTTTCCTCTTGAAAAGCGAGATAATTTAATATTAGTTTAATCACACGCCTTTGTAAAGCGACGTGCAAGTGAACAAAATCACCCCGATCCAAGCTCACTGCACCCGCCTCGGCCTTGACGACGGAAGCATACACGCGGTCAGCTTCGTGTTCCATATAATCGTTCTCGGCCGTCATGATTTCACCCAGCCGGTTCAAGGACTCCGGAAGCTGATCGTTATATTGGCGCAAATAGGGCATCGCATCCAGCCGTATCCGGTTCCGGAAATACTTCCGCGAATCGTTGCTGCTGTCCCGGCAGTAAGCGAGCCCCAGGAATTCACAATAACTAATTACCTCTTTCTTGTATATACGAAGCATAGGCCGGACGAGTTCCACTTTTTTTTCGGCTCGCCGCTCGGGTATTCCCGTTAATCCTCCGGGCCCGGTGCCCCGTAAAATCCGCATCAGAATCGTCTCGGCCTGATCGTCCGCGTGATGGGCGAGCGCGATTTTACTTGCGCCGTACTTGCGAGCCGTCTCATAAAGGAACTCGTACCGTTTCTGCCGCGCCGCGACCTGAGAGTTCAAGGCAGTTTCTTCTATATAAGCGGGCACATCGATAAAAGCCGATTCGCAGGGCAATCCGAGACGCTCCGCAAAGGAAGCGACGAATGCCGCTTCACGGTCGGACTCTTCCCCTCTGAACCGGTGATTGACATGCGCTGCGATGAGCCGCCAATTCCTTGAACCCGCCAGCCCGTACAGCAAATGAAGAAGCGCAACCGAATCCGGTCCTCCCGACACGGCTACAACGACGGTATCGCCCGGTTCCAGCAGCTTCTCTTCGGCGATACGGCTCTCAACGGCCGCGCGGACCCGGAATCCCGGGTCCAATCCTTTGCTGCCGGGCTCACTGTGGTTAGCCTCTTTGGGCTGCCGCTTCCCTTCCATGATTGTTTCCCCGCTTTCCGTCCGCTGCTGCAGCCCCTGTTAATCGGCCCTTGTAACGAAAGGGCCGAAGTCTTGACCTTTTTTCAGTCCAGATAAAAGTAAACGATCGTTCCCAGCAAAACAATCAAGGATATCGTCAAAAACAGAACAATCCCGGGGGCATCCTTTCGTTCGGTCGGGACTTTGATACCGCGCGCCTTCTTGGCTTGTTCCCTCCATACGGCAAGCGCTTCTTCGGAAGAAGCAAACCGGTTATTCAGAGCCCTCAGCAAAAAAGGAGCCAAGCCTTTCATCCGCTCGCTGCTTTTGACGATATCCTCAAGCATGGAGATATTCCGGTTCTGAGGAAGTTCCTGCAGGGCGGGGCGGAACGCGTCGCGTTCATCCAGTGTTTTGATGATCAGAACGGCGAACGAAAACAAATCGTAGCTCTCCTCCGCAACCCGTTCACCCGCACACCAGTAGCCGCGGTCAAAAATCTCCGTAAACTGCTTAACCGCACGTCCCTTGGCCGTCATGCCGCCGAAATCTATCAGCTCCACGCTTCCATGTTCCCTAAGAACGAGATTGTCGGATTTCAGATCTCCGTAGATAAACCCGCTGCGGTGCAGCTCCGTAAGCTTTTTAAGCAGATTCGATCCGATCACGTAAATCCAGTCCTTGCCGTAGGTCCGTATGTATTTCGATAAAGAAAGGCCCTGTATGTAAGGCATGATAAAAAACGACAAGCGGCGTCCCTCGAATTCCGCATCGTCGGCATCCAGCAGAAATCTGCTGAACGACGTGTCCGTCTTGGAAAGGGACTGCAGGGCGTTTACTTCGAACTGATGGTCGAGAGGGTCGTATCCGATCTTCATCGCATACCGGCGCTCGCCTCTGCGTACAAGCAGCACTTGACCGTTCGCTCCCGAACCCAGCCCGCGCACAACCGTATAAGTTCTGCCGTTCCAGATCCCCTTGAGGGTCGTACCGAGCGGCAGGGCGGGCTCATACGACGTAGTCACGCAGCATCCCGTCCTCATCGTCTGAATAGATAGGTTTACCCGATACGTACGCCGCCACTTTCAGCATGGCAGGTCCGGTAGGGGTGGTGCCCTTCATGTTTAATTTATAGAACATCTTATCCAGATTTGCAAGATTTGACGTCCAGCCCGAATCCATTTCCACATCAGGATCACCGTCATACCGTCCCGGAAAATGAAAAACCGCCAGCTCACTTGTCCCGCTTCGCGCCTTGAGACTCAGCAGCAGATCGGAGATGGCCTCGCGCACCGCCGCCATCTTCGGCTTCATGCTGGCGCTGGCATCCACCAGCAGCGCGACGCGGAGAGAACCGCTCTCCGCAAGCTCGTCGATGACGCGCACGACCTCGGAGCGCTGCGCAGGAGGCAGCTCGGTCATATCGCCGCTGCCGAGTATGCTCTGCAGCTCCCGGCTGACCGCCTGCTGGACCGTCTGCGTCACGGTCTTGCGCGTCATCATCTGCACGGTCTGCGACAGCTGCTGCGAGGTTGCGATCCGGCTCATGCCCCCGCCGGCTTTCGCAATCTCGCGAATTTCCTCGGCGCCGAGCAGGCCGAGCTCACCCTGGTCAACGACACCGATCACGTTGACGGTAATGCCTTCCGCGCGGGCTTCCGCCGCGGCGGCCGCCGGGCTGATTCCGACGTTCGAACAGCCGTCGGTGATTAGTAGGATCTGTTTCATCTCTTCCGCCTCCAACCTATGAATGTTCTTACTAGTTTCGCCAAGTCTGCGAGATTCTAATCATAGGGGCGGAAGAAATCAGTCGCCGGTCAGCCGGCCGGGCCGGAGGGGGCTGCCTGGCGGGCTTAGCGCGGAACTTTTTTCAAAAAAAAGCAGCGGGGCACCCGCTAGGATACTCCGCTGCACGGCTGCATTTGTCGAATTTCAGCATTCGGCCTCCTTTCTATTTATAAACCGGCAGGGCACGGTTCTACCGCTTTTGTGGCACTCAGCTCACCACCTTCGGCCGCTCGATCCGGTTGACGCCGGGCCAGCGAAATGTCGCCCATTCGGGCTGATGCTTCTCGACACGCGCCGCGACCACAGTCATATCGTCGATAATTTCTCCGTGATGACAGCGCATAACGCGTTCAAGCAGACTATCGGCAAAATCTTGGGGAATGTCCGTGTCGATTTCCTGGATCACCCGCTTCATCCACATTTCCTTGTTGACCGCATGTCCGGGCGCGTCGTAAATGCCGTCAGTCATCATAATCAGCAGATCTCCGTGCTGTAGGGATCGCGACAGCAGGTCCACTTCGATGTCCTGCAAAATGCCGACCGGCAGGTTGTTAGCCATCACCGGAATGACTTCGCTGCCTCTTTTAATAAAGCTCGGTGTGGACCCGATTTTCATAAAGGTCGTCTCTGCGCTGTATAAATCAATTAGAGCCATATCCACCGTCGCATACACTTCGTCGGAAGAACGCAGGAGCAGAACGGAGTTGACCGATTTGATCGCGATTTTCTCATCCATGCCCGATTGGAGAAGCTGCTGCAGTATAGTCAGCGCAGCCGAGCTTTCCGCCCTGGCCCTCTCGCCGTTGCCCATTCCGTCGCTCAGCGCCACGACGAATTTGCCGTTGCCCAGCTCCGCTACGGAGAAGCTGTCTCCGGACAGCAGTTCTCCGCCTTTGGCTGCTCCCGCGATTCCCGTCTCCACTTCGAATTCTTTGGCCGAGCCGAACAATACCGTGCTGTAGCCTTCACCCCTCGGGAGCATTTCCTCATTTTTCACCGCAATATGTTCTCCGAGAATTTCACTTAACAGAGGCGCTATGATTTTGCGGCACTCATCGAAGCCTTTTGTATATTGGTGGATGATCTCGATCTCCACGTTACCTTCGTCCAGCGAAATAACATCAATGCTGTGTATGGAAAGTCCGAGATCCTCCAGAGCCTGACGAATCTGCTCCTCCTGCAGAAAGAGCTCCTGGCCCTCCCGCTTGATCTCCTTCGCCAAATCCTCCATGACCTGGGACACGCCGCTTAATTGATCCGCCACAATTTGCCGGCTGTCCGAAATCTGCTTTTTCCAGTGCATATCGTTCTGATATTTCGCATACTGGTTTTTCATAACATCCAGCACCTGATCCGGCTTCGTACAGGCCTGTTTCCAATCTATCGGAATCTGCTTCCGCGAGAAATTCGGATTAAGCTCGATTTCCGTCATCATGCTCGTCATAAACTGATACGTTTGATAAAAACGCTGGTCCCAGCACCGGACCCGCTTCGGGCACATCTGGCAGGTCTGATAGGAAACGGCCTCCATAAAATGGCTGATCTCCTCTTCCTTAGGTACCGGCTGGCTCTCGACCGTAAGCTGCTTGAAGCTCCGGGCCAACTGCATAAACACCTGCGAAAACTGCTCGACGCGGCCGGCCGTAATATCCCTGACACGTTTGGCGTAATCCTGCTGGGATTTGAGGTTCTCCTGGGTACCCGGCACGTATTTGGCCAGCGTCTGGAGAACGCCCTTGGGTGTGAGCAGGAAAAGCGCTACCGCCGCAACAGATTCCCAGGTGGAGTTCATGACTTCCCCCTGCGTCCCGATATAAATGGAGAGGATCGACGAACCGAGCAGCATTCCGAAAGCTACCGCCATTCGTCTACCTTCCTTCAGCATGCCCGCCAGCATGCCCGAAAAAGCCAGCAGACTCATCTGGTAAATCGCATTTGTATTGGCGAGACTTAAGATAAGTCCCGTCACCACACCGACCGAGGCTCCGAACGGCGCTCCGCCCACCAGTGCGAATAACAGAATCAGGTAACGGGAAACAACGTGCTCAACCGTAACCGGTCCGAGCGTCCAGCCCACGGTGCCGGTCATCATGGACGCCAGCAGAATGATCAGACAAATGATCTCTTCATGCTTGAGCTGATAATTTTTGCGGGTCAGTGTGAAGACGGGGACGGCTTGTACGAAAATAAGCGTAAGCACCAGACTCAGCACCGATTCCACTCCCGTCATCGTCAAGGAGTACCAAGATAGGTCCGAGCTGACCAGGTGAGCGAACATCTGCACGAGCAGCGTTGTAATGAAGACGAGTACCGGCGCCAGCGAGATATCCGAGCGCTCGTATTTTTCCAATCCTTTCTGGATGAGGAGAAACACGACCATCTCGGTCAGGATAAACCCGCTCTGAGGTTGTACGGCCAGTAAACTTCCGGCAAATAGAAATACGCCTGTCCATAGAAGCAAATCACGGCGCTGGAAATACATGACCGCAAAAAAGGCTATCGAAAACGGAGCGAGCTCCTCAAGGATCATGGCTCTCCCCAGCAAAAAGGCCATCAACAGGAGCAGGATAGACCATTTCTTGGCTACAAACGATTGAATGAGTCTGTTTTCCGCCACTCTGCCCTGAGCTGCCGACTTCGTCCGCTGCACCGCGCCTGCCCATTGCAGACCGATGGAAAGTGCACCATTTCGTTTTTCCATGTTCAGACACCACCATTTCTCTTAGTGGAGTTTATTATAGGTGGGTTCTATCATAGAATTTGTCATAATGAGTTACTAGAGTTCAAGAAATTTCCGACAAAAAAGGGGGGCCTGTCAGGTCGACGCAAATGCCTACCCCATGGGGGCTCGGCTTCTCCCTTCCGAACAACCGTTCCGAAGCGGTGGGAGCTTGTCACCGGTAAAAGGGATGCGTATGCGGTAAGGTTGTGTCGATTCCCCGAATAACCGCATGTTAATCGACGCAAAAAAACCACATCCGCCGAAATCGAATGTGGTTGTAGATTTGTGTAAATAGTAGAGCGAGGAACAATTAGTCGCGGCGTCCGCCACGCCCACCACGCTTGGAGTCTTGCTTCTTCAGCGAAGAAATGCGCTCTTCACTGTCCTTGAGGAAACGGTTCATCTTGTCTTCGAAAGACAATTTGCCGGGTGCGTTACGGAAGCCACCACCGCGTCCGCCGCGGTCTCCGCGGTTACCGAATCCGCCACGATCTCCGGAACGAGGGGAGTCGAACTTGCCATTGCCTTGTCTTTCAGGGCGAGCAGGTTCAGCGGGCTTTTCAATCGTCTGCTTGATGGATAAGCCGATTTTCCCGTCCTTGTCCACGTTGATGACCTTGACCAGAACCTTGTCTTCCAGCTTGAGATGGTCGTTGACATCCTTCACGTAGTTGTCGGCAATCTCCGAGATATGCACCAATCCGGTGACACCTTGTTCAAGCTCGACAAATGCCCCAAAGTGAGTGATACCGGTCACTCTTCCTTCTAATTTGCTGCCCACTTCTATTGCCATAAAATACAATGTTCCTCCCTTAAATTGTTCAAAAGAATGGCTATGCCGATTATACCCCATTGCTGAATAGACGGTCAACATGGAGAAAAGCCCAAATAATCCGGTTTTACGGATTTTGTGATTTGGACGTCGGTATAAAAAAACGTGTTTCTCCTTCGCGGGCATAATTCAACTCGCTGCGGATAACTTGCTCCAAATACTCAGGGTCGTGCAGACGGGCAATCTCCTGCTGAAGGTCCGCTTTACGCTTCTGTTCATCGGTAAATTCCTGTTTGATCTGCTGCATTTCCGCACGCTTCTCGCTGATCTTGCCATGTTGTCCCCAGAATGTAACTCCCGCCCACGTCAGAAAACCGAGCAGTATGACGGCGGCAATACGGAATCTGCGGCGCGTGCCTTTGCTATTCGATTTAGGTTGCGTCTGCGTTGATTTGGGTGAAACAGGCATTAATCTCTGAGCCTCCTGATCGTGCAGGGCCATCATATAGTTCGACCCATGCCCGGTTACTTACCCTTGCGAAACCACTTCTGAAACAGTTGTTTTAAAAAATTTAACCACCGCAGCACGCGGGCAGGTACCCGTAAATGCTTGTACAGGGGTCTTGTCAGCCAAAGCAGCAGTTTCCACACAGGGTAAACCAATTGTACCACAACTCGGAACAGGAACATAGCCAGCGCCGTCAAAAAGCCCAGCAGCACCCAGGCCAGCTTGTATAACCCGATCGCAGGTTTGATAAAGAGCAGCGTAAACGTTCGCTTGAAGAAGCGGAGAAGCCATTTAACCGCCCGGATCAGGGCCGCAATAACCTTACGGACGGTACGGCTCAGCGTCATCATGTAAACCAGCAGGCCGATAATTAACCCGACAAAGACGAAGAATCGGACTTGTCCCTGATTGCTGTGCACGAGTGTCCCGAACACGCAGACGGTCGCCGTAATCCAGTAAACCACATCCGCAAGCGGGAAAGTCCAGCGCGGCAGCCGCAGCTGCACGAACACCACCCGGAAGGCGTCGTAGAGCATCCCCAGCCCCATCCCGCTGACGAACATGAACCACAAGGTTAAAAACTGGACGTTCAGTGTCACTTGAACAGCTTACCCAGAAATCCCTTGTTTTTCTCCGGGGAATTTGCGTCCACATAAGACAAGGCGTTGACGTATCCTTCTATCGCCACCAGTCCCTGCTCCAGACTCAAATTCTTGATATGCAGATTCTGTCCCTTAATGAGCAGAAACCCACAGTCCGTCTCCAGCAAAAATTCCTCACTATCAAAGCTCTCCACATTCTTCACCCCGGAGATTTCGAGCAGCTTGCGGTTGAGCATTTTCACTTCCTGCCGTTTGGTCTTTCCGGCCTCCATCATGGCGAGTCCCCCCTACAGCTTTTCCTACCACTACGATATGGGGGGATGTCCGTTTTTAGAACACCCGGAAACACGTAAAAAAGAGGCCTAGTCGGCGTAATCCGCCTTTCAGCCTCTTGGTTATCCGTTATTCGCTTCTTCCCGCAGAAGCGTGTACATATGAGCCGCATCCTCTTTACGAGTCGACTCCGTCAGCTGTTCCACGCGAACGGTCACTTTCTTCTGCCCGAATTGAATGGTAAGTTCGTCGCCTACCTTCACCGTCGAGCTCGGTTTCGCATCCCGCCCGTTAATCCAGACACGTCCCTGATCGGAGACGTCTTTGGCCACCGTACGGCGTTTGATCAGCCGGGATACTTTTAAAAACTTGTCGAGTCTCATTATTTTACGGCTTCTTTAAGCTTGTTGCCCGCTTTAAAAGCAGGAACATTCGATTCCGGAATAGAAATTTCTTGACCGGTTTGCGGGTTGCGGCCCGTGCGTCCGGAGCGTTTGCGGGTTTCGAATGTACCGAAGCCGATCAGCTGAACTTTATCTCCTGTGGACAGCGCGTCCGTAATTTCACCGAGGAAAGAGTTGAGGACGGTTTCCACGTCTTTCTTGGTGAGTCCGCTCTTTGTGGAAATGTTGTTGATCAGATCTGTTTTGTTCATGATTCGAATACCTCCTAAAGTGAATGACAATGTGTAGCTGGTTCTGAATCTAACAGAAAAGCCTCTTCCGAAACTAAGTATTCTTGCTCAGCTTGGGAAATCCTGCTGAAAAACCTACGTGGATTGAAGTTTTTTTGCTTCCTGCCACAATTCTTCCATCTCTGCCAAATCCGCCTCCGCCAGGGACTTGCCCCGGGCTTCCAGGCGCTCTTCGATGTACTGAAAACGGCGTACAAACTTGCGGTTAGTCGAAGCCAGCGCCTCTTCCGGATCGATTTTCAGGAAGCGTGACAGATTGACGACGGCGAAAAGCAGATCCCCGAGTTCGTCCAGGCGCTCCGCCGCCGCACCGTTTTCCATCGCTTCCTGCACTTCACCGAGTTCCTCGGTGATTTTGGCGATCACTTCTCCGACCTCGGACCAGTCAAAACCGACGACAGCCGCTTTCTTCTGAAGCTTCAGGGCTTTCATCAGAGCCGGCAGATCCTTGGGCACTCCCGCCAAAGCAGACTGCTTAGAAGGGTCAATCCCTTTGCGGCGCTTCTCCTCGTCCTTCATCTGCTGCCAGTTGGCGAGAGCCTCCTCCGCATTTTCCGCTCCTTCCGTACCGAAAACGTGCGGATGACGGCGGATCAGCTTCTCGTTGAGGCCCGCGATTACGTCATAGACGGTAAAAGCGCCGGTCTCCTCTTCCATCTGGGAATGGAGCATCACCTGCAGCAGCAGGTCACCGAGCTCCTCGCACATATGGTCGGGGTCGTCCTCATCGATCGTCTCCAGCACCTCGTACGCTTCTTCGATGAGGTTTTTGCGGAGGCTGGCATGCGTTTGCTCGCGATCCCACGGGCAGCCTTCCGGGCTGCGGAGAATCGCCACAATTTCATGCAGCCGCTCCAAAGTACGGTTGCGGAGTTCGTCCCGGTCGCTGCGCGGCACCCATACAAGGGAGAGGTTGCCGTAGCCCTCGATCCGGTCGAGCTCGTAAAGAGGAACCCGGACAACCGATTCTTCTCCCGCAACGCCAAGGGAGTGACCCGCAAAGACGGTGTAATCGTCCGGATAAAGCTCCATCAGCGTAAGCTTCACATCCGACGCCGTAAATGTATCGTACACTTGTCCGATAACCGTATGCAAGCGGGGGTTCAGCATGCCGGGCCGCAGATCCGTCGCATCCAGAAGCTGCATCCCTTCGATGGGGTCAAAGCCAAACCGGAGAAACGCCTGGTCGAGGAAGCTTTCCCCGCCAACGATCTCCAGCGGAATGCCCGCTTCCGGACATTTCGCCCTCAGCAGCTGCACGGTGTACTCGGCCACCATAGGGTGTCCGGGAACAGCGTACACGACAGCCTGCGAACGGGCGGACTCCAGCAGCGAGGCCGCTATCGCTTCATATGTGTCGTCAAAGCGGTCCTTCGCTTCGTAAATCGCGTCAAAGGTCTCGTACCGGATCCCCTCCGCCCGGAGATAGGCGGCAACCGGGTGATGATCGGTGCGGAGAATCAGCTTCGGAGCCTGCTGCAAACGGCGCAGCACGCCGAGCGTGAGCTGGTTTTCGTCCCCGGAACCGAGTCCGAGAACCGTAATTCCTTGCGTCATAGTCCTTGCCTCCCACGCGTATTCCGGTTCCCGCTTAAGCGGAGCCGGTTGATTCGCAGCTATTTTACGCCGAAACGGCGCGGTCTATCACGAGGCGCGGCCCGCTCCTAGAGCCGCTCCCCCTGCGGGAACAGGCGCAGCTTCGTCAGCGCCGAAGCCAGCTTGCCGCCGCCGGGGAGCTGCTCCAGCTCCGCGCGGTTCACGGCGCCGAAGCGCAGCAGCGCGAACGCGTACACGGCCGCGCCGAGCGCCACCCCGGCCAGCGCCAATACGCTGGCCTGCCCGCGCGGGCCCAGGCCCGGCGCCAAGGCGCCAAGCAGCGGCCCGCCCACGAGCTGGAGCGCGCCCAGAGCGGCGCACATGAGCACGGCGGCCGCAAGCGGCGCCAAGGCCGAGAAGCGCGGGCGCTGCGGAGCGCCGGTCAGCCGCCGCACCTCGGCAAGGCCCAGGGCGGACGCGGCAGCGAACGCGAGCACCGCCGACACGGCTGCGCCGGCGATTCCCCAGCGCGGCACGAGCAGCAGGCTGCCGCCGATCTTGACGGCGGCGGCAGCGAGCAGATGCAGCGCGGGAGCATTCACGGCGCCGAGGCCCTGCAGCACTCCGGCAAGCACGATGTTGAGCGTGCCGAACAGCGCCGTGAGCGCGAGCAGAGCCATCGTGCCGGACGCTTCTTCGCTCTGATAGAGCATCACGTTCACCGGCACGGTGAGAGAGGCCAGGCCGGCGGCCGCAGCCAGGCCGAGCAGGCCCGTCATCCGCACGGTCCGCTCCGTGCGGATTTGCAGCTGCGCCGGGTCCGCCGCCTTAGCTGCGGCGATTGCCGGCACCAGCACGGCCGTCAGCGAGGACGCGACCATCGTCACGGCCTGAACCAAGGGCAGGCCGTGGTTGTACAGGCCGAACTGGCGCATCGCCTCAGCCGGGTCCGCTCCCCCGCCAAGGAGCAGGCGGGGGATGGTGAAGGCGTCGATGAGATTGAGAATCGGCGTCATGATCGAGCCGAGGCAGATCGGCAGAGCGTAAGCGCCGATAGAGGCCATGAGCCGGCCAAGCGGTTCTTTGGCCCCCACAGGGCCGGCGGCTTCAGCTTGGGCAGCCTCTCCCGGTGCTGCCGGTCTCTCAACAGCCGATCGATCAAGGCTGTTCCCGGCGCTATGCGGGGCATTACAGGAGTCGGGACGATCCCCCGTTTCCGACGTCTTTGCGGCAGCCCGCCGCCTCCCGGTTCTCCTATCTTTGCTTCTCTGCCAATAATACAGAAGCAGAAGTAAGGCCCCCGCTGCCCCCGTTACGGAACCGAATGTCGCTCCGGCGGCAATATCGCCGTCTCCCGCACCTTGTTCGGTCAAGTACAGCAGAAGAAGAACCATCGTAAGCACGCGCACCGTCTGCTCGACTGCCTGGGACACCGCGGTGGGGATCATGTTCTGATAGCCTTGAAAATAACCGCGGAGAACCGAGAGCACAGGAACCAGCAGAAGCGCGTATGAAATGCTGCGGATGGCCGGCGCTGCAGCCGCTGTTCCTATCCAGCCCGCCAGCACATCGGCTCCGAAATACAGCAAGAGAAAGCAAAGGACGCCAGTTCCTGTCAGGAGCAGAGCGGAGGCCGCCGCCACCCGTCTAGCCCCCGCATGATCGCGTGCGGCTGCCCGGTCCTGGACGAATTTTGCGACCGTGATCGGAAAACCCGCCGTCGCCAGGAAAAGAATCAGGAGGTACAGCGGGTAGACGGCGTTATAAATGCCGAAAGCCCCGTCTCCGGCTATATTCTGCAGCGGAACTTTTTGGAGGGTTCCGAGCAGTTTGGAGAATACCGCCGCGGCGGCCAGTAACGCGGCACCCTTAAGGAGACGGGAGCTTCCGACCGTCACAGCCTGTTCCTGCGTTCCCTTTTCCGTGGACATGAACGTCTCTCCTGCGATAAAAGATTAAATGTGTCCGTGTGTATCTACACTTCCATTTGCTTGGACAAGAAGGAAGCGGCCGTTTCGGCCATGATCCGCTCGGTTTTTCCCATGACCACGTCATTTTCCTTGCTGACCAACAGAACGGCGCCGATGGTATCTCCGTTGTGAATGATCGGTGCAATGACGAATGAACCGTAAGCATCTGCCGCATCCTTAACCAGTTCGAAAATGCCGGCCGCTTCTTGCAAGATGGTCTGTCTTCCGTTCAAGGCGTTCTCCAATTGCTCGCCCACCGGTTTGCCGTCATATTCTTTACGTCCGCGGCCCGCCGCTGCGATGAAGGTCTCCCGGTCCGCTATAACGGCCTGATACCCGGTGCTCTCGTTTAACGATTCCGCATATTCCAGCGCAAAATCTCCAAGTTCACCGACCGGAGAATATTTCTGCAAAATGACTTCGCCGTCGGGGTTCACGAATATCTCCATGGGATCGCCTTCCCGGATGCGCATGGTGCGCCGAATCTCTTTCGGAATGACTACCCGTCCTAAATCGTCTATGCGTCTAACTATACCTGTCGCTTTCATACTGCTTAAAGCCTCGCTTTCCTTCTGGGGGTTTACACTAGGATGTTTGAAAAATACGGATTAAAGAGGACTCTTCCCATTATATATAAATTTCCTCATAAAACAAAAAAAGCCCCCTTACCTCCGGAATTGGTTTCCAAGTAAGGGAAGCTTTCGGTTACTGTTCCATTTGTTTCGCCAAAAAACCGGCTGCCGTCTCCACCATTTTCGATTCCATGTTGCCCATCGTGACTTCTTCGTCCTTGCTCATCAGAATAACCGAACCGATCGGGTCTCCGCCCGCCACAATCGGAGCGATGACGAAAGAGCTGTAAGTTTCGGGATTGTCTTTGGAGATTTCGTATGTACCCGAACCGCTCTCGATCGTCGGTTTACGGTTTTCCATGGTGGTCTCCACGATCTGCCCGATCTGCTTGTCCATATACTCTTTCTTCGAACCGCCCGCTACCGCGATAATCGTATCCCGGTCCGTAATCAGTGTGATATGATTGGTGCTCTCATAGAGAGACTCGGCATATTCTTTGGCAAAATCCCCCAGTTCGCCGATCGGGGAATACTTCTTCAAGATAACTTCACCGTCGCGATCGACGAATATCTCGAGCGGGTCGCCTTCCCGGATGCGCAGTGTGCGCCGTATTTCCTTCGGAATGACAACCCTACCCAGGTCATCAATGCGACGAACGATTCCAGTTGCTTTCATGACTCTTGTTGCCCCACTTTCACTTGAAGTTTTGGATACGACTGGACGCCGATCTGCGTGTATTTAAAAGAGAAGGGTGTAGCGATTCGATTCTGACCATAGTATTCATCCGCCCCCATATTCTTATACATTTCCCTCTTTCCATCCACGTAAAATAAAAAGCCATCCCGTCCGGATGGACGAGATGGCTTATGTTAAATAAATGATCTGCCGCCAGGCTTCGCAGATCCGCTTACTTCGCCGCCGGCGAAGGGCTTGCGGCCGGAGGCGTCGCTCCAGGCACGTCGGTCGGCGCCGGGGTCGGCGTCGTCTGCGGAGACGGGCTGCCTGTCGGAGCCTCCGTTCCGCTCGGTGCCGTGCTTCCGCCAGGTGCCGGGCTCGGATTGGCCGATGGAGCCGGAGTCGGAGTCGGCTTAGGAAGCTTGTTCGTTTCGATCAAGCCGGGAAGCTCCTTCGTTACGAACTCCTGCATCTTCACTTGCGCCAGGTTAGAGGCCAGATCTTTCTTGGCGTCTTCTACGGTTTCGGTTTTACGGGATTCCACTTTCATGACGTGGTAACCGTAATCGGTCTCAACGGGATCGCTGATCGTATTCAAAGGCAGCTCAAGGGCCGCTTTTTTGAATCCGGCTACCCACTGGCCGACTTTGGCGTTCTCATACTTGCCGCCTTTATCTTTCGAACCCGGGTCATCCGAGTATTCTTTGGCAAGAGCGTCGAAGTCTCCGCCGTTTTTCAGCTTCTGCTGCACTTCTTTTGCGCGCTTCAGAGCTTCTTCTTTCGTGCGGAGCTCTTTATTCGTATTCGGATCGTTAAGACCGATGAGAATATGACGGACAGTCGCTACATCGTAGGCGTTCGGGTCCGCTTTTTTGGCCTTTTCGTATTCCGCTTTGATTTCGTCGTCGGTGACCTGCTTCTCCAAGTAGCTCGTGGAATACACGCTTAGTCTCAAGAGGTCCTCAATGTCTTTCTCTTCCAGTTTAGCGTCCTTCAGCTTCTTCTCCAGGCCGCCTTCCTGCGCGCCCACGAAAGTTTTCAGCTGCGTAACTTGATCGGTTACCTGCTTGTCCGCTTCTTTCTTCACGTCATCGCTCGCACGTCCGGAAAGGACCTTCAGCATGATAAACTGCTCCAGCATGCTTTGCTGGTAAGCCGGGTCCGTTTCGAACTGCGCGTATTCCGGATACAGGAGACGGTTGAAGGAAAGCAGTTTGTCAAACTCTCCGCGGGTCACTTTACCCCCGTCTTTGTAAGTGGCGATAACCTCTTCCGGCGTGCCGGCTTTTCCTTCGTCCTTCTTGCCGCACCCGCTGGCCACGGCCAAGACAAGGACTAATACGGCAAGCAGCAGCCACTTGCTTTTGGCCCAACCTGATTTATTGTGTTGCATTCTGCAATTCTCCCTTCGTTTTCAAGGCTTCCCTGTATTGTAACAGAAAACGCTCCACCAATGCGATTGTGTCCTCGGGGGACAGCCCTTTGCCGCGGATATGAACATGAATCTGAGGCCCGGCAATCAGCTTGACGCGCCCGTCGAAGCCGTTCGAAATCGTAAACAGCTTCTGACCGTCCAGTCTTTCCGTCTCGTCCGGGGAAATCTTGATCTGATAATCGTCGCCCTTCTGGGAGATGGATTCGATTTTATATTCGGCTCCATACACCTTCAATCTGGCTACGGCCAAAAGATTGGAAACGGCAGGCGGCAAATCGCCGAACCGGTCCACCAATTCCTCATCCAGATCTTCCGCTTCCGCGAAGGAGCGGATATTCGCCACTTTCTTGTAAATCTCGATCTTCTGCATGCTGTCGTAAATGTAATCCGACGGCAGGTAAGCATCCAGGTGAAGGTCAAGCTGCGTGATCCATTCCTTCTCGGGCTCCGCCTGCTCTCCGTCCAGCTCCAGCTTGCGCTTGGCGATTTCCTCGCTCAGCATCTGGGAATACAGGTCGAACCCGACGGAAGCGATAAACCCGTGCTGCTCGGCTCCGAGCAGATTACCGGCTCCGCGGATAGACAAGTCCCTCATGGCAATTTTAAATCCAGATCCAAGTTCTGTAAATTCTTTAATTGCCTGGAGACGCTTCTCCGCCACTTCGTTCAGCACTTTGTCGCGCTGATAAGTAAAGTACGCGTAAGCGATCCGGTTGGAACGGCCGACCCGGCCCCGCAGCTGATACAGCTGGGATAAGCCCATTTTGTCGGCGTCATGCACGATCAGCGTATTCACGTTCGGGATATCGACGCCGGTCTCGATGATGCTCGTGCTTACGAGCACGTCGAACTCGCCGTCCAGGAAGTCGAGAATCGTTTTCTCGAGTTCCTGCTCCGACATCTGCCCATGCGCAACGGTCACGCGGGCTTCCGGGACGAGCATGGAGATCTGCTCGGCCATCTGGTTGATCCCCTGGACGCGGTTGAACAGGAAATACACCTGTCCTTCACGCGCCAGCTCGCGTTCGATCGCTTCCCGCACGAGCGTTGTGCTGTATTCCAGCACGTAGGTCTGTACGGGGAAGCGGTTCTCCGGCGGCGTCTCGATAACCGACAGGTCGCGAACCCCCAGCATCGACATGTGGAGCGTGCGCGGGATCGGCGTTGCGGTCAGCGTCAGCACGTCGACATTCGTTTTCAGCCGCTTCAGCTTCTCTTTGTGCGAGACGCCGAAACGCTGCTCCTCATCGACGATGAGCAGCCCCAGGTCTTTGAACTTCAAATCCTGGGACAGCAGGCGATGCGTTCCGATGACGATGTCGACGGTACCGGCCTTGACGCCCTTGGTCGTTTCATTCTGCTCTTTCTTCGAACGGAACCGGCTCAACACCTGGATGTTGAACGGGTATCCCGAGAAGCGCTCGCGGAATGTCTCGTAATGCTGCTGCGCCAAAATCGTCGTCGGCACCAGGACAGCGACCTGTTTGCCGTCGATAGCCGCTTTGAAGGCGGCGCGGATAGCCACTTCCGTCTTGCCGTAACCGACGTCTCCGCAAAGAAGCCGGTCCATCGGACGCGGTTTTTCCATATCCTTCTTAATTTCCCCAATTGCCCGGAGTTGATCCGTCGTTTCGTCATACGGAAACATGCTTTCGAATTCCTGCTGATAGGCGGAATCGGAGCTGAAGCCGTATCCCGTTGTCGCTTGACGGTCCGCGTAAAGCTTGATGAGATCGTCGGCGATGTCCTTGACGGAGGTCCGAACTTTGTTCTTGACGCGGTTCCAGTCGGCCCCGCCCAGCTTGTATATCTTCGGCTCTTTCTCTTCCGAACCGACATATTTCTGAATGAGATCGATCTGGTCGATCGGGACGGACAGCTTGTCGCCGCCCGCATAGACAATATGCAAATAATCTTTATGAATGCCCCCGACTTCAAGCGTGCCGATCCCGACATACTTCCCGATCCCGTGGTTGACGTGAACGACGTAGTCTCCGACTTTAAGCTCCTGGTAGCTTTTGATTCTCTCGGCATTCTCGATTTTCTTGTCTACTTTGCGCGCTTTCCGCTGCTTCTGCGTAAACATCTCGCCTTCCGTAATCACAACGAGATGAATGGACGGCAGCTCGAAGCCGGTCTGCAGGTTTCCGTTCATAATCTCGGGTTCATCGATTTGATAATCCCCGAGCACACGGCGGACGCGGTCCATCCGCTCTTCACCGTTGGCTAGGATGATCACGCGGCTGCCCGTCTTTTTCCAGCGTTCCATTTCCGCTTTCAGAAGGTTCATCTGCCCGTGGAAATTCTGCATGACCCGGGACATGAAATTGACAATGTTCTGCGGCTGGGTCTGCGGGACCTGGCGCAGGAAGAGCGACATATAAAGCGTCGGATAAGTGCGGCGCTGCATAAGGGTCTCGAGCTGCTTCGAAAGCGTGAGGGCCGGAAGGGCCTTTCCGTCCTGAAGGGAACTCGTCACCCACTCCGCCTCTTCCCGCTCCAGCTGCTTGGAGGTTTCCACGAGCCGGGCCGGCTCGTCAACGAGCAGCACCGTATCTTCCGGCATGTAATCGGATAGAGTCTGCCGCTCCGGATAGAGCAGCGAGACATACTTGAACAGCCCCTGGAAGGTGTTCCCCTCTCGGAGCAGTTCAATATCATGTCCGATTCCTTCCAGCAGCCTGTCCTTGGCCTGGCGGTCCGTCATTTTGGCAAGCTGGGTCTGAAGAAGTTCGTAAGCATGTTGAGCAGCGCTCTGAAAACGCTTTCTATTTAAGAGAACTTCCCGGCACGGCTGGATCACGAACGAATCCAGCTTTTCGATAGAGCGCTGGTCCGATACGTCGAACGTACGGATAGAATCCACATCCACATCGAATAATTCGATCCGGACGGCCGTGGAAGAAGTCAGCGGAAATAAATCCACGATGCCTCCGCGGACGCTCATTTCCCCCTTCGCTTCCACCCGCTCCACACGCTCGTAACCCAGCTCGGTCAGACGGGTCAGAAATTCCTCCAGGTCAATTGTATCCCCCAAACGTACGGTGAGCTGGGCTTCCTTGAACGTTTCCTTCGTCGGAAGCAGACGCCGGAATCCGGCATACGGCACAATGACCGCTCCCCGGTATCCGCCGGCCAGTTTAGTCAGCACATCGATTCGCTGCGCCAGCATTTCGGGACTGGCAATAGCCGCTTCGGCGGCAAGCAGCTCTTGTGCGGGATATAAGAGAACCCCGTCTTCCGGAAGACATTCGCTTAAATCCTCGAAGATCTTCTGGGCGGAGAACATATTATGCGTAACGATGAGAAGCGGACGCTCGAGTTGCTGCATCAGTGCGGCAAGCATCACCTGACGAGAGGAGCCGGTTAATCCGGCGATCAACTGCTCTTTCATGCCGGAACGAATACCCGTAATCACACTTTGAAAATCGCGGTCCGTTGAAAAAGCCTGTATTAAAGCTTGCAAATCAAGTACACTCCTCTCACAAAAAGAAGCCTCGGCGCTTGCCTAGGCTGTCATGACACAATTTTTGCACATGTCCGGAGTACGGGATAAGCGCCCTAAGCAGCGCGCAGGCAGCGGCCGGAATCGGTCACTGCAGCGGGCTGCCGATCAGGTTAAGCTCAGGATTGGCGTCCAGTGCCTGCTTGCAATAATCGCAAACCACCTTGACCGTAACGCCCCCGTCCATGTTATACGCTATTATATCGCTCCGTTCTTCGGGGGTCAAGAAATGGAAACCAAGCTGGTATTCGCTCACTTGATCCCGGCTGATTTCCCCGATAGACGATTGGCAATGACGGCAAATATATTTTACTGACATCAATGTATGCCTCCTTGCAGGTTTCGATTACTCCTTAGTATGGCCCTGTTTTTAAAATCCTAGCCACCTCTGGAAGTAATTTGCCGGCCTATGCACGGCATACAATGTGTCTTGGGGCGGCCGATGCCCCCTCCCCGGATCAATCTCCCTTAGAAAGGGAACAGGGGAACGGCCCCGATTTGCAACACGGCATGTTCAATTCACTGGGTCTTCGGACTAACTCCCGCTTCCGTTGAAAACCGCCATCGTTTTCTCGAAGGGCTCGCTCAGGCAGTGCTCCATCGCTTCGCACGTTTTGTCCAGAACGGCCGGCAGCGCCCCCGTTTCCGCTTTGCTGAAATTCGACAAGACATAGTCGACAATCGGATAGCCCGGATTAGGCCGATTGATCCCCATACGAATGCGGTTGAACGTGGACGTGCCCGTATGGGCTATGACGGATTTGATCCCGTTATGGCCGCCGGCGCTCCCCTGGTAACGCAGCCTGATATTCCCGAATGGCGTATCCATGTCATCGTACAAAATGACGAGATCCGACACGTCGACTTTATAAAAGTCCATGAAAGCCCGAATCGACTCCCCCGACAAATTCATATAGGTCATAGGTTTCAGCAAGTAGGCCTTTGTACCGTTCACACGCACTTCAGCCAAATGGCCTTTGCACTTATTCTGGAACGACGACACGCCCCATTTCTCGGCAAAACGGTCGATCGCCATGAAGCCGATATTATGCCGTGTATGCTCGTACTGTTTTCCTGGATTGCCTAAACCGACAAAACATTTCACGTTTCATTCACTCCCAAAATTTTTTTACTTTTTTTAACTAGACACCGTAACGATTCCCTGCCGAAACTTGTCTATTATATACAGGCATATTTATGCGGTTCCGGGCATAGGCCTGCGTTTTTTCGGCCGCCTGGCTCATTTGCCGGTCCCAGCCGCAAAGATAAAGTCATAAATTGGCGCAAATCAGCATGATTTACGCTTCAAAAAAATATGGGTAGCAGGTGATGAATCTTATGTACGACAACGGCCAGCAGCTTTACCAGGACGATCATTTTCAAGATCATTTGGAAGCGGAGGTTCCTGTCCAAGTATACTATCTTAACGCCCACAAAGATATAGGCTTCGTTTATCTCTATTCTTCCCACTTCATCAAGATCAACAACACGTTTTACAACCGCGGCATGTTTACATTCGTTTCAAGACCGGGTTATTAGGCGCAATTTAGCAAGCGCTTACAAAGCTTGTCAACTTTTTCGTCCAGCGGTTAAGGATTAAAAAGGCTGCTGCCGGATCACCGGCAGCAGCCTCTCATTTTGCCCGAAGGCCGTGTTATTCTTTCGACTCCGCAGCTTCTTCAGCCGCAGGCTCAGCTTCGGCTGCAGGCTCGTCCGCAGTCGTTTCTTCGACTTCCTTCTGCGGTTGAAGCACGGTAACCACAACATCCTGAGCTTCCGTTTTCACTTCGACGTTCTCAGGCAGCTTCAAATCCGATACGAGGATATTCTCCCCGATGCCGAGATTGCTGACATCCACCTGTACGGAGTCCGGCAGATCGCTAGGCAGACAACGGACGTCAAGCTGTGCCGTCTCCACCTGGAGAATGCCGCCTTCCTTCACGCCTGCCGCTTCTCCCACGATCTCGACGGCAACCGTAGCCTTAACCGGCTCGTTCATGTTGATCTGATGGAAATCAATGTGGATGACATCCTGGCTCAGGCTGTCTCTCTGAACTCCACTGATAAGTACGGGGCGCTTGCCCACGCCTTCGATATTAAGATCAATCACCGCATTCGGGTGGCTTCTCAGCAGCGGCACGAGTTCCTTCCGCTCCAGAACAACCGTCAGGCTGTCCGTGGTTTTCCCGTAAACTACGCCTGGCACCTTGCCTTGTCTGCGCAGCTGCTTGGCCTCCGACTTGGTGGCATTGGTTCTGGTATTTCCCTTAAGAGCTACTCCCATACAAAAAGAACCTCCCTTTTAGATGGCTAAACATAAATTACCCATCCGGGGGAGGTTTAAATCAATGATTTATAAAAAATTTTACGAGTGCTTGTTTTCTTTCTTCGCTTTCATCTTGCTGCGAATGCGATCGGCGTAGCCTTTTTTATTCGTTTGACGCTCGCGGGCGATGGCCAGATCGTTGTCTTCCACGTTGTGTGTAATCGTCGAGCCCGCCACCACATAGGCTCCGTCGCCGACTTTAACAGGGGCGATCAGGTTGACGTTGCTTCCAATAAAGGCATCGTCGCCAACCTCCGTCAGGCTCTTGTTGAAGCCGTCGTAATTGACCGTGATGGCGCCGCAGCCGAAATTGACGTTCTTACCGATAACGGCGTCTCCCACGTAGCTGAGGTGCGACACTTTCGATCCCTCGCCGAGCTTGGCGTTTTTGATTTCCACAAAATCGCCGATTTTGACATGCTCGCCAAGATCCGTTCCCGGACGCAGGTAAGCGAACGGCCCCACATTCGCGTGGCTGCCGATTTTGGCTTCCTGAAGCACCGATTGTTTGACGGTGACTTCGTCGCCGAGCGTACTGTCGCAAATCTCGGTGTTCGGTCCGATCACGCATTCCGATCCGATGAACGTTTTGCCCCGCAGAGTAGTCCCCGGATACAGGATCGTATCCGGCCCGATCACGACGTCTTTCTCAATATACGTTTGAGAAGGGTCGATGAACGTTACCCCGCCCACCATGTGGCCGCGGTTGATACGCTGACGCATCAGCGTCTCCGCTTCCGAGAGGGCGATGCGGTCGTTAACGCCAATGGCCTCCGCCTCGTCCGGCGTGCAGTAGGCTTCGACGATCTCGCCGGCATTTTTCAGAATCCCGACGACGTCCGTCAAGTAATACTCGCCCTGGGCGTTCTCGTTCTTCACGTTCTCCAGCGCTTCGAACAGCTTGTGGTTATCGAAGCAGTAGGTGCCCGTGTTGATCTCCCGCACAGCCGCTTCCTCCGGGCTGCAGTCCTTCTGCTCGACGATCCGGTCCACCCGGCCGCCTTCGCCGCGGATAATGCGTCCGTAGCCTGTGGCATCCGTCATTTCCGCCGTCAGAATAGTGCCCGCCGCGCCTTTTTCCTTATGCAGGAGGAGCATTTTCTCCAGCGTCTCCGGACGGACCAGCGGCGTATCTCCGCATACGACGAAGGTAACGCCGTCTTCCGCTCCGATAACATCTTTAGCCTGGAGAACGGCATGTCCCGTTCCGAGCTGCTGTTCCTGAAGGGCGTACTCCGCCCGGTCTCCCAAATAGCCTTTAACGGCTTCGGCCCCGTGGCCTACAATTACGATCGTTTTCTCCGTTTGTATATGTTCAAGTGTATCCAGTACGTGTCCCACCATCGGTTTTCCGCAGACGGAATGCAGCACTTTGTACAGCTTGGATTTCATTCGTTTCCCTTGTCCCGCGGCCAGTACAATCGCCATCAGCTTCAACTTCAATCCACTCCTTCTTCTCCTCTGGGTTTCAACCATGACTATATCTTATCTGCCGGAAAAAGAAAAGAGAGCCCTGCAAGAACAGGACTCCTTCTGCCAAAACCGGCGTTGATTATGCGCCTTCTTCAATAACTTCCTCTTCCGCAGCCGCACGGTCGTACTCAGACAAAACCGCCGCTTGAATCTTCTCGCGGGTTGTGGATGAAATCGGATGGGCAATATCACGGAACTCCCCGTCCGGAGTCCGTTTGCTAGGCATTGCAACAAACATTCCATTATTGCCGTCAATAACACGAATATCGTGTACGACGAATTCGTTATCGATGGTAATGGAAGCAATCGCCTTCATTCTTCCTTCGGAATTCACCCGGCGAAGTCTGACATCTGTAATTTGCACTGTGTTCACCACCTTTTTCCATTCGCAGGACTTGGTGTATACTTCCACATTTTCGTGCAAATTCCTTCTGGATAAAGAGGAAAAATTTAGATTTTCCTTAAATTAAATGTGCTCTTAAACGTTTTCGACAGCTATCGCCGCAATCAGTTCGATTTCGACAAGCACGTCTTTCGGAAGCCTTGCCACTTCTACGGTAGAGCGCGCCGGCTTATGTTCGCCGAAGTAAGAAGCATACACTTCGTTAATGGCTCCGAACTGATTCATATCCTTGATGAAGACGGTCGCTTTTACCACGTTCTGAAGAGTCGCTCCCGCTTCTTTGAGTACCGCCTGAAGGTTCCGGAACACCTGATGCGTCTGCTCCGTAACGCCGCCCTCTACGAGCTGGCCTTCGGCATTTAATGGAATTTGTCCCGATGTAAAAACGAGATTGCCCACCTGTACCGCCTGGGAATACGGCCCAATGGCAGCCGGTGCTTCATTCGTTGAAAGGATACGCATAACTTAGATCTCTCCTTTATTCGGAATCGAAATAATTTCCAGGAACAACGGTTACCTGTTTCGTTTTGGAATCGACGCCGGTCAGCTTGGCGAGGGAGATATAATCTTTCACAAGCTCCTCCTCGACCTCGTTCGATTCAATGAACACGCCCACACCGCCAACGGTTGCTTTGAATTCTCCCAGCAAGTCCACCATTCCTTGAATCGTGCCGCCCGCTCTTTTGAAGTCGTCAATGATCAGGACCCGCGCTCCTTCCTGGAGCGTGCGTCTGGCCAGTGACATCGTTTGTATGCGTTTGCTGGAACCCGAAACATAATTGATGCTTACGGCCGACCCTTCCGTAGCGTTGCTGTCGCGCCGCACCGTCACGACCGGCAGATTCATAAAGGATGCCGTTGCGTAAGCAAGCGGGATGCCTTTGGTCTCCACCGTCATCACAACGTCCAGCTCTCTGCCCGCGAAAGCGGTAGCGAACGTTTTGCCGATTTCGTTCAATACTTGCGGCCGCCCCATAATATCGGCCATATACAAAAATCCGCCCGGCAGCACACGTTCCGGCTGCTCAAGCTGATTGCACAAATCCTGCACGAACGAAAGCGACGCTTCCTTGGCGACCTTCGGAATAAATTTCACGCCTCCTGCGGCGCCGGCAAGTGTATGGAGTTCTCCGAGTCCTTCGTCCTCGAATACCTCTTTTATAATCGCCAGATCCTCACTGATCGAAGATTTGGCCGAACTGTAACGTTCAGCGAATGTAGTCAGCGGTATAAGCGTATGCGGTCGAAACAACAAATACTGCGTCATCTCAACCAACCTAGCGCTTCGCTTCAATTTTTTCATGACGCACCCCTAATAAAAACCGAATATTATAAAGAGAATATACCATTTTTGTCCGTCTTTGTACAACCTATACAAGGAAATCGTCACATTCGGGACAATCTTCCCCCTCCAGGGCAGAAAAAAAGCTCCTCACCGGGAGCTATCGCACGGATTTCGAATGCCCGATGCATTTACGGGAGCATCCGCACCGCGTATACGTCCTTGCAGAACCCTCTTAGCCCGTTATAGATCCGGGCAACCTTGGCTTCCTTCGATACGAGTCCGAATACGGTCGGACCGCTGCCCGACATAAGCACACCGTCGGCTCCCAGCCTCTCCATCACTTCTTTCATCTGCCGGACTTGAGGATAGAGCTGGAGCGTTACCTCTTCGAGCACGTTGCCGAGACTTCCGCACAGCTCGTCGAACCGTTTATGCCGGATGGCTTCCAATACCCCCTTGGTATCCGGGTGATGGTTGATTCCCGCAGCATTCAGCTTGCCGTACACCTCGGAGGTGGACACGTTGATGGGCGGCTTGGCGAGAATGACCCAGCACTGCAGAGGGTTGTCCACCGGGTGAAGAATCTCTCCGCGCCCGGTGGCGAGCGCAGTTCCTCCCGTTACGCAGAAGGGAACGTCCGAGCCCAGCTCGCCGCCAAGCTTCTGCAGCTCCTCCGTGGGGATGCCGAGTCCCCACAGCCGGTTCAACCCGCGTAGCGTAGCCGCGGCGTCACTGCTTCCTCCGGCGAGCCCTGCGGCCACCGGAATTTTTTTATCCAAATGTATATAGACGCCCTTGCGGACGTCGTACCGATCTTTTATGAGCCTCGCGGCCTGGAAGGCGAGGTTCTTCTCGTCAAGCGGAATGTAGCCGGCCTGACTTGAAATGATGATCGTATCCCGCGGAAGCTCCTGCATTTCAATCCGGTCGGCCAGGTCGACCATCGTCATAACCATTTCCACTTCGTGGTAGCCGTCTTCCCGTTTCCGTAACACGTCCAGGGACAGGTTGATTTTGGCCGAAGCTCTTTCGTATATTTTCACAACGGTCACCTTCTTTTGGGCGCTTTGCCGATAATAGCTTCACATATTATAGCAAATGCCTCTAAGAAAAGCTAAAGCTTCCGCACGGTTCAAACACAAGTGGGGCGGGCATTTTCCATTTGTTCACTTATTTATTAACAATTGTATTTAAGGGCGGATATCCGGTGCTATCTTACCTTCCATAAGAGAATGAATCTGCAGATCCTCCACCCGCCATTTACTTCGGATCGGAACTTCCGGGCAGACCGGATAACTCCCTTCCGATGAATGTGCCCGCATCTTTTTAAGCTAACCTTGTCGGATGAAGTTCAGCCTCTGTCCCTTTCCCCGTTTAACCGCCGCGGCAGCTTTCCCGCTTACGGACGGCGTTTTAGGGTCTGCTCGGCGATTTGCAGAGCTCTTTTCACCATATTTCCCGCATCCTTGCTCCGTATCCCGCCCCAGCCTTCACGCTCGACAGTCTCATAGAAGCCAAGGTCTTTAGCAAGCTCATACTTAAAATCCTCCGACATGACGCCCCTTCTTCCTCTTCTTCTGCTCATCTTAGTTCCTCCTTTGAAGTGCGATTGCGGTAGGTTTCCCCCAGTAGTATGCGTCGGGAACGGAATGTCATTCACTCGTACCGGGACAGGACAGGAACGTATCCCATGTACCCCTACAATCCTTGCACAAAAGCACCCCGGAAAAGCAAAAAACGGCAGCTCCCAAAGGAGTGCCGCTGTTCTTAATGCTGTATATACGTGATGCGGAGTTCTTCTGCTGCGTCATCGTCACAAACCGTAACTTCAACGGATTCGGTCAAAATATCCGCGTAGCTGTACGAGACCCGCTTAAATGATTGTTGTTCTTGGTCTAGCTTTACGATAAAAACAGAAGGGTAGGTTTCTTCCAAAACACCGAAACGCTCAATGGTTTTCCGACGGCCGCCATTTGCTTTCAACATGATTTTCTGTCCGACATGAGGCTCAAGACTGCGTTTGATTTCCAACAGCGCATTTTTAGCCATTGTGATCTACCACCTCTTTCTCTGTTAATTATACCCTAAAACAGTGCGTTTGTCAAACAAGCCAAATATTATATCAGCCGGACAAATACGTTGTCAACGGTATAAAATCCTATTTTTATTTCTTTTCATAGGCTTAGCTTTTGTCAAAACCTGCAGAATTATGCACCGCTCCCTTTTCCTAAGATCCGTCGGCTCATAAAAGGCCCATTTCTCCGCCCTTAAACCGCAACATATAAAAAAGCGTACAGCCCCTTGTATCCAAGATACATGGTTCTGTACGCTTATCTTTAAACGCCAAGCAGGTTCTAAAGCCGCATCCTTTATTCCGAAGCCCCCGGGCCCCGCTTCACGTCCTCGGCCTCATCAGCCGCCCTGCCAGAAGCTTATATGGTGGCTTCCGCGGTCAAGTTCACGAGCCTGGGCACACCAATTCGGTAGCTCCCCCTGGTTTCAATGCCGCCGACTCCGTCCAGACCCGTTACCGTAACCCCGGCCAGATCGGCCATGGACACGGTTTCGCGAATCGATGTGTAGGAGGCTTTGGCGGCTATGCATAGGGGATCCAATGCATGAATGAGCACCCGGGCGGGAGAGCTTGCGAAATTTGCCCCCGCCTGCAGCAGCGCCTCGAAGTGGGACTGACAGGCACCCGCCACGATCGTCAGCGCATCGCGGTTGTTCTGGTACTGCCGCGCGACTTGGACGGCCCTGACGAAATGAAGCGAATTTTTATAACTGTCGAGCTGGTGTACGTCCAGCTTCTTTCTGTTTTTTAGCAGACCGTCATGTCCCGTGACAACGACGATATCGGGCTTCACCTGCGGCAGAAGACGCTGCAGGGTGGCAGCCATCTGAGATTCGTTCACATAGAAGCCCTCCGCGGGGATGCGAAGCTCTCCGTACAGATTCATACTTTTGCGCAGATAGTTCGGATCACCGTCCAGATGCAGGATTTTACCCGGCATCTCGAAATATTGCGTATTCTCGGGCAGCTTATTACGCACCAGATTATCGTTGAGCTGATACAGCTCCTGACGAAACTGGCGGATGCTGCGGATTGTCTCGCCTACCCTCGGCAAATTCACTCTGGGAAAATCCGAATCGCGGGCGGCCGTTACGCGGGATAGATCGGAAATGGGAGCGTCCGCCAGCAGGCGAAAATCGACGCCCCGAAGAATCGCCCTTGTCGTATCGATCTCCTGGATTCGAAAAATGATATCGTTGCCGTAGGATTTGCGGGTCGCCAGATCGCCTTGCCTCATGAAGCCATCCCCTCCTAAGCCTATCGTATGGCAGGGGTGGGCAATTGGTGATTAGCCCGCTTCTATTTGTTGCAGGTCGGGCAGTTTCGCAGAGCTTCCGCCACGCGGCCGTACTCCTCCATGCTGAGCGTTTCGCCGCGGCGGCTCGGCTCGATGCCCGCCTCCAGCAGAAGAGCCTCCAAATCGCGTTTGTTCTCTTTGGAGAAGAACCGGGCTCCGAGGTTGTTATAGATCGTTTTGCGCCGCTGCGCAAAGCTGGCCTGTACCACCTCGAAGAAGAAGTCTTCGTCCGCTACTTCGACGGGAGGTCCTTTGCGCAGACGCAGGCGGATCACAGCCGAGTCGACGTTCGGCTGCGGCACGAAAACGGTGCGCGGAACGATCGTAACCAGTTCCGCCTCGCAATAGAACTGTACGGCGATGCTGAGGCTGCCGTACTCCTTGCCGCCCGGCTTGGCCGCCATCCGGTCCGCCACTTCCTTCTGGATCATCACGACGATGTTTTCGAGCGGAAGCTTCTCTTCGAGCAGCTTCATGATGATCGGCGTCGTGATGTAATACGGAAGGTTGGCGACGACGCTGATTCCGGACAAGCCGGAGAATTTTTCCTCGATCAGCTGCCTCAGATCGAGCTTCAATACGTCGCCGTGAACGACCTCGGCGGTCGGATAAGGCGACAGCGTCTCCCGCAGGATGGGGAGCAAGCGCTGGTCGATCTCCACCGCTACGACGCGGCCGGCTTCCTTAGCGAGCTGCTGGGTCAGGGCGCCGATTCCGGGACCGATCTCCAGCGCGCCCTTCTCGGGAGTAAGCTCCGCCGCGGAGATGATGTTGCGCAGAACGTTGCCGTCCGTGAGAAAGTTCTGTCCCAGACTTTTTTTGAGCACCAGATTGTGTCGGTTTAGAATGTCTTTGGTCCGTTTGGGCGTTGCCACATCTTCAGATGCAAAGGACGGGCCGCTGCCTTGTTCATTTAATTTCATAGTCATCCTCCAAACTTCCGTCCCTGACGAAAGTTGCCTGTGCGTAAATTATTGATCCGGACGGTCCAACTGCTCTACGGCAGCTTCGAACTCTTCCCGGGAAATTTGAAAAGCGGCGCAGCGCTTGTAAAACTGCTTACCATTACAATACCCGATTCCGAGCTTTTTTCCTACTTCCAGCCGTCTGGCCGCTGCATCGGGATGAACAACGAGGCCGGCGGCGATCAGATCCTCCCATGTCAAAAGAGACACGGCGCCCTCATATTCGGTCTTTACGTTCGCCAGAGCGGACCGTATAGCGTCCGGAGTCGCGTTCTCGACTCCGATGTCGCCTCGCTTCTCCGCAAGTTCCTGGGGGAGAAAGGCGTGCTTGCAGCCGGACACCTTGCCCGAAATGATTTTACGGATGCGCTCCCCCGCGTGATCCGGATCCGTGAAGACAATGACCCCTCTGCGCTCCTGGGCCAGCCGGATGCGATCCAGAATTGCCCGGTTGATTGCCGATCCGCCGGTTTCGATCGTATCCGCTTCAACCGCCCGCTTGATGGCGGTTGTGTCGTCCTTTCCTTCGACAACAATGATTTCTTTGATCATGTTTTTTATCCTCTCTTAAGCGCACAAAAAGAAGAGGGTTTCCCTCTTCTTTTCGCATACGGTTTGTTACCGGTTTGTAAATCTTCGTTACAGGTAACATGTTATCCTAATCTTGTGTCGGTTTATTCGGACCGATGACATAAACGGTATATCCCCGTTTCACACCGAAAGTCTTGGCATAATTCATGCTGTCGAAATAAACGTCCATTTTCTGGCCTTTAATAGCACCACCCGTATCTTCCGCACGGCGGTATCCGATGCCTTCAATGTACACCCACCAGCCTAACGGCACGACGGATGGATCTACGGCAATCGTCTGGCCTTGAACAGGCTTCGTTCCGCTGGCGGTCCGGTTGCCTACGCCCGGCTCTTCGGAAGAGTAAGCGGTCAAGGTAACGTTCTTTAATATTTTCTTCGCGTCTATGTCGGTACCTGCTTTAGTTACCTGCTTAGGCTTAACCGGTTCGGATGCGGCTGCCACCGTAACGACCGGATTTTTTGTGCCTACAGCCACAATCTTATCCACACTGGCGTTTTTGACTGCTTGATCGATAACTTGCTCGGATACGAGTTTTCCGTTTTCGAAAATCTTCTCTTTCTTTTTAACCAATACGCCTTCCTGGCCTTCCTGTACGACCTGCTCTTTGCCTTTCAGCAGATCCTCATCGGATTTCTTGACCACACTGAATGCGATGGGCTCCGAAATTTCTTCCGTTTCTTTCTTCACCCGGACAACTTCGATAGCCGCATTGGCTGAAAGCTCCGTGTCTTTGGCCGGAGTCACTTTGTCGTGCTCTCCCAGCAAAATATTTGAATCTTGCAGAACTTGATCTACCGTTTTCGCTATGGTATGCACAGTTTGTGTCTGCCCGTCGGCAGTTAGCTGTACGGGTGATGCATGATCGATGACAATCTTCTGACCGTCTTGAATCTTACCGTCAAGCGGCATAGATACCTGATCGTGCTCACCGATTGTAATGGCTTGTTCATCCAGTAGGCGCTGTAGGACCCATTGTCTTGTTTCCACAACGGTTTCTCGTCCGTTTACCACCAATGATACGCTTTTACCAGCCGTACCGTATAACAACACCAAAAACATGAAAGTCAAAGCGAATGAAATGATAGCTGCAAGGATGATCATACGCAAGTTTTCATGCTTCCATCGCAATGCGAAGGACATGCTGGATGATCGCTTAACATGGGTCTCTGATTGCGAGATATTGCCCACTTCTTCGGTCCTCCTTCAAAGCCTCGCCTCTGTGATACGCATGATGATTTGGACGCGACTTAGGTTTATTTGGCGGTTCCTAACGGAACCCTTGCAATTGGCTTCTTTCCCGCCGGGCTGACCGGTTGCTCTCAGTCTCTACGGGGTCTGCATCACCTCCGTTTGATGTTTACCTGTATGCGGGTCGGATACCCGTCCGATATGGAACAAAAAAAGCCATCGGAAAGAGAAAGCTTCCCGGTGGCCTGTGTGTGAGCGCGACTAAACAGAATGACACGACAGTTGTTATCTCTCCCGGTACGCTTACGAGGTTAGCTGACGGATTCGGGCCGTGAGAGCTGCCCTACTCGCCGGCGGTGCTGCCTGCACCTGCCATTGAGATTCACCCCAAATTGTTTCCTGTTGTATCGGCCCAAAGCTGTTCCGACCTTGACAGCGGTTCCCCCGTTTTCCTTTTACGGAAACTCAGCGTTAAAACTTGGCGTTTATTAAGTTATCATGAAAGTATATTACGCTCAAATATCCAACCTGTAAAGGGGGCATATTCCCTAAAAATAAGCAAATTTAACCAAACCAATGGCATTTATCTAATTATCTTGCAGTCGTTCTCCTTTTTTCTCCCGTTATCTCGCTTCTAGTTTTCCCCATTTCCGCTGCTCCGCTTGGGCATTGGGCTTCCAGGCATTTTTTGACTATAATAAAAGATACGGCAATCCGCCCGAAAAGGCCGAAAGCCGCAATAACCGATTGAAGAAAAGCAGGTGAAGGCATGGATCCAATTCTTCACATTTCCCGTCTCAGCGGAGGCTATTTGCCCGGAAAACCGATTCTCCGCGATCTCGAAATTACAGTCGGACAAGGTGAAATGGTCGGTCTGATCGGACTCAACGGAGCGGGAAAAAGCACGACCATCAAACACATTCTCGGGCTCCTGAAGCCGCAGGAAGGCAGCGTCCGCATCCGTAACCGGACCCTGGAGGAAGACCCGCTGGGATACCGGTCCTCGTATTCTTTCGTACCGGAGTCTCCCGAATTGTACGACGATCTGACGATTGAAGAGCATTTGGAACTGACGGCGATGGCTTACGATATTCCGAAGGAAGCGTTCAAGGAACGTGCCGGCCGCCTGATGCGCGAGTTCCAGATGGAGCCTAAGCGCAAAAGCTTTCCGGGCCAGCTGTCCAAAGGGATGAAGCAGAAAGTCATGATCATGAATGCGTTTCTTGTCGAGCCCGCGCTTTATGTCATTGACGAGCCGTTCCTCGGCCTTGACCCGCTGGCGATGCGTTCTCTTCTCGACATTATGGCGGATTTCAAGAGCAGGGGCGCCAGCTTCCTGATCTGCTCCCACATCCTCGCCACGATCGAAAGATACTGCGACCGGTTCGTCGTTCTCCATCAAGGGCGGATTCTTGCCCAAGGCACGCTGGAGGAGTTGAGACAACAGACCGGGCTGTCCGATGCGACGCTGGACGAGCTGTTCTATGAGCTGGTGCGGAGGAATCCGGCATGAACCAAGAAGCAGCCGTTCACAGAGAGGGCACGGCCGGAGCTGTCCGTCAGCTGTGGAAGCGCAGATTCGACCATTACCGGCAGGAAACGTCCCGCTACTGGGCTTATGTCGCAAGAAGCCAGTTTTTCGGTTTTCTTTTCCTGATTTTTATCGTTTCTTCCTATTATTATGCAAAAATCCTTCAGCAGCTTCCGACATCTTTTCCTTATATCTGGATCGTTCTGCTCGTCCTCGTTCCGGCTCTCGCAGCCGGCTCTGTGCGCACACTCCTGAAGAATGCGGACCGGGTGTTTCTGCTTCCGCTGGAACCCGTTATGAACGTATTCTTCCGGTCGGCTTTCCGCTACAGTTTAGGAATCCAAGCCGCACGATCCATCATTCTGATGCTGATTGCATGGCCTCTGTACAAACACTGCACGGGTACGGAGGGACAGCCCTTGTGGCTGATGGCGATTTTTGTTCTTCTAATAAAAACAGCCAACCTGCTCGGCTCGTGGCAGGAAGGCCGTTTTTCATCCCCCGGATGGCGTCTGATCTCAGTAGGTTACCGCTGGGTCTTAAGCGCAGCCGTCGTATTCGCCTTGTTCGGTACGGGGCCGCTTCCGGGCGGGTTCGTTCTATTGGCGGGACTTGTCGTCTGGGCGGTCGTATACAAGCTGGGGCCCGGACAACGGACAATGGGCGTCGCTTGGGATTACCTCATCGACAACGACCGCAAACAGCAGTACCGGCTGTACTTGTTTTTCAGCGGCTTTGCCGACGTGCCGCAGCTCCCGGTACGAGTGAAGCAGAGACGATGGCTGGCGGGCATTACGGACCGGTACTCATTCCGCTCTTCCTCGCTGTACCTGTATCTCTTCACGAAGACGTTTGTCCGTTCCGAGCTGCTAGGCATCGTCGTCCGGATCACGCTTGTCGCCGGCCTCGCGGCCGCGGCCGTTCAATCCGCGCCCGTGGCAGCCGCAGTCTGCCTCGTAGCCATGTTCATTTCGCTGGTTCAGCTCACCTCGCTGGAGCAGTCGCACCGCTACACGTTCTGGCTGCAGACTTATCCGGTAGATCCGCGCCGGAAAGTGGCCGCCGTGGTGCGGATCATCAGCGGCGCTTTCACCCTGCAGGGTATCGTTCTTACCCTGCTGATGCTGCTAAGCGGAACGGGCGTTTACGCAGCCGCCCCGCTTGCGGGGCTCGCGCTCGGCCTCGCGCTTTGCGCTACGGTAATGAAGCGGAAATTTACCGCTTCATTTGAGGCCGAGTAAACGCACGGCATTGTCCGTCGTCACTTTGGCCAGTTCCTCCAAGCTCATGCCGCGCAGCTCGGCCGCCGCTTCGGCAACGAGACGAACGTAAGACGTTTCGTTGCGCTTACCCCGGAACGGATGAGGCGTCAAATAAGGCGCATCCGTTTCGATAAGCAGGCGGTCAAGCGGCACTTGCTTGAGGACTTCCTTGGGCTGCTTGGCGTTTTTGAACGTAATGGGACCGCCGAAGGAAATATGGAAGTTCATATCCAGACACTGCTTCGCCGTTTCCCAACTGCCGGAATAGCAGTGCATAATGCCGCCGACTTCGGCGGCTTTTTCTTCTTTCAGGATATCGACGATATCTTGATGAGCCTCGCGGTTATGGATCACAATCGGAAGCCCGACCTTGCGTGCAAGGCGGATCTGTTCGCGGAACACCCTCGCCTGCACATCTTTCGGGGACGTATCCCAGTGATAATCCAGCCCGATTTCCCCGATCGCCACTACTTTCTCGTGCTTGCACAGCTCCTCGATCCATTCAAGGTCGCCGGGCCGCATATCGATCGCATCGGTCGGGTGCCAGCCTACTGTCGTCCATATAAAATCGTACTTCTCCGCAAGCTCGATAGAGGAGGGGATGGTTTCCCGATTGAACCCTACGTTAACGATCCGGGTCACTCCGTTGTCCCACGCCCTTTGAATAGCTTCGTCGCGGTCTTCATCAAAAGCTTCATTGTTCATATGAGTATGAGTATCGGTCAGCATAACGAGAACTCCTTTTGGTTCGTCTGTTTTTTGAATTAGGCGTCGAATAGCTTCCTTTGGAGGGCCACAGCTTTACCGCCCCCCCTTTCAAACAATTCGGCGGGATAATAGATACGGTGCTGCCCCATATGAATGCCCGAGATCGATTTAACGATTTCGGAGCGTGCTGAAATTTCCGTCAGTTTATCCTGGCCGTCAAGCAGCAGAATGGGTTGTTTGTCTTCCTTTCCGGTATCGGGCCGGTATACATCGTACGACTGGTCTGACGGGAAATCCAGCTCCAGGTAATAATCCGCATCAAATCCCGCCTCCTCCAGAGCGTCACGGAATTCCGTCAGGAGTTCTTTGTCCCACTCTTCCACGGCCGAGAATTTGAACAAGCGGCGGTGCAGAAATCGGCCGGACAAATCAGCCAGCACGGGGTCTTTTTCCAAACTCCAATACATTAGAACCGTCTGCATCAAAGATTCGTCCAGGAGGAAATAATCCTGCAGCGACAATTTTCCTTGGAAAAGATGAAGGATCGGCTCCGGCATAAATGTAAACGGGTAACCGTCTTCGAACAGCGCTTTGGCGCACTCCAGAACTTTCCCCAGCAAAATCTCCGCGCTCCGGGTAACCGGATGAAAATAAACCTGCCAGTACATCTGATAACGGGACATCAAGTAATCTTCGACGGCATGCATCCCGCTCTCTTTTACGACAATTTTCCCTTTATAAGGCCGGACTACCCTCAAAATGCGCTCCAAATCGAAAGTTCCGTAATTCACACCCGTAAAATACGCATCCCGCAGCAAATAATCCATCCGGTCGGCATCGAGCTGGGACGAGACGAGACTCGTTACTATTTCCTTGCGGTAGGTTTTGCAAATGACGCCGGCAACGTCATGGGCAAACGTCGGCGACACTCTGGAAAGCACCTGATTTACTTCAGTGTCACCCAAAATGATCCGACAGGACCAATTTTCGTGATTCGTTCCGAATACTTTTTCAATAGAGTGGGAAAATGGCCCGTGACCGACATCATGCAGCAAGGCGGCGCATAAACAAAGCAGCCTTTCCTCCTCCGGCCAGTCGGCATATGAGTTTCTTTCGAACTGAGAAATAATCTTTCTCGTAATCTCGTAAACGCCGAGCGAGTGGGAAAAACGACTGTGCTCCGCGCCGTGAAAGGTCAGGAATGAAGTGCCCAGTTGGCGGATACGCCGCAGCCGCTGAAATTCCTTGGTGTTGATGAGGTCCCAAACCGTACGGTCCTGCACATAAATATATTTATGGACAGGGTCTTTAAAAACTTTTTCTTCTATCATGTTTCCGCCTCCTTTTCGACATAAAAGCCGACTATTTGATCATTTAAACAAGGAATTTGTCGAATAATGTTTCTGGCCATTTTCCAAACCAAGTGACACTTGTCACAAAAATAAAACAATTGTCAGTTTGAAGGAAAGCGGTTACCTGCAAAAGATTCACTTATTTTTAAGGGCTAAGGAGGAATTCGGCATTTCACAAAGAATTCATTAAATATAAAAACTGCAATTAGAGACCAATTTTGGGTTGACTATTTTGGGAATGCTTGGTATCATGAATATCGAAAACTATGTTGAATAATGACGATTAATTATTTCAGTAGATTGGAAGGAGCTTTTATATATGATGAAATCCACAGGAATTGTAAGAAAAGTCGACGAATTGGGGCGTGTCGTTATTCCAATCGAACTTCGCCGTACACTCGGTATCGGTGAAAAGGATGCGCTGGAGATTTATGTAGACGGCGAGCGCATCATGCTCAAGAAATATGAGCCTGCTTGTATCTTCTGCGGCAACGCTGAAAATGTGACTTATTTCAAAGGAAAAATTGTTTGTCACGAATGTTTAAATGAAATGCCAATACCTGTGACAAAATAAGAAATATAGTATATAATAAGAACTAGCAAAGTTCCCATTGGTAATTCTAACCTTTTTCATATCTCCTCTACGTCTCTGATCCCGGCGGACCACCGCCATGGATTAGGGACATTTTTTTGTCCATAGACGTGGGAGAGCTTGCTGCTGCAGGGTACAGCTACCAAGCGTACATGCGAATCTTGAGAGGAGCCGCCGAAAGTGTACGCGAGTCTCCGTACAGAATGGCTCCGCCGAGCAGGGAGCGTTCACTCGCTCGGGCCCCGCTTGGAAGCGTTCACCCCCGAGTCCGCCCGGCGATTCCGGAGCCTCTGCAATCATACCCGCAAGTCTCAACATAATTTCACTTGGACCGGCAGCTTAATTCTGAAGCAGCTCGTTGTAGACGTCCCGCTTCGGCAGCCCCCGGTCGGAAGCGGTCTTTTTGATCGCTTCCTTCTTGCTCAGCCCCTGTTCCATGTAATGGGCGGCATGCGCCTCCAGTGAAAGCTCCTTCCACCAGGCGGCTTCCGCCTCCGCCGTTTCGGCTGCGCTTCGTCCCTCCACGAGGACGACGTACTCGCCCTGCGGCGGATGCTCGCCGAGATGGGCCAGCGCCCCGCTGATCCGGCCGCGCCCGAATTCCTCATAGCGCTTCGTCAATTCGCGCGCCAGGCAGATCTCCCGATCCCCCCATGATTCGAGCATCTGCTCGAGCGTACGGACAACCCTATGGGGGGATTCGTAGAACAGCAGCGTGCCCTGCGCAGGCGCCAGCCTCGCCAACTCCCGCTGCTGATCTTTCTTATCGCGCGGCAGGAACCCGATGAAGGTAAATTCATCGGTAGGCAGCCCTGAGGCGATAAGGGCCGACAAGGCCGCGTTCGCTCCCGGGATCGGCACAACCGTAACCCCGGCTTCAATTGCCAGCCGGACAAGATCGTGCCCGGGATCGGAGATGGCCGGCAGCCCCGCATCGCTGACGAGCGCGATGGTCTGCCCCTCGCTCATGAGCCGGACCAGCTCCGGGCCGCTCGCCTGCTTGTTGTGCTCGTGATAGCTGACGAGTCTCCCGGAAATGTCGAAGTGAGTCAGCAGCTTGCGAGTCTGGCGTGTATCCTCGGCGGCGATAAGGTCCGCTTCCTTCAAGATACGGACAGCCCGGTAGGTCATGTCTTCGAGATTGCCGATCGGAGTGCCGACCAGATAAAGCATCCCCGTGCCGGCCGACTTTTCCGTTTTACGGCTGCGGACTCTGCTTTGAACCTGTTCGGGCGTCGGCGAGATAACGTCATGGCCGTAGGTACCTTTTTGGAGCTCATCAGCACCGGCCTGTCTTTCCATGTTCGGTGAATCTTCCACTTCTAACGCCGCTGTATCCGACGCATCTCCCTCCTTCCCGGTTATGCGCTGATCGTCTTTCTTCATTATATAGCTTCGCTGTATGTTAAAATTCATGCCGAATTATCCTCTGTTTCTTTCGTTTTCCGGGCTCTTTTGCCCGCCTGCTTCCAGTTCACTCTTCTCCCCGTAGAATACGGCATGAAGTTCGCCGCAGTACCGTCCGCCCTCCTCATGCACGAAGAGCGGCGGAAGAGTTCGCATATCCGCTTTACCGTCACGGATGCCTTCGATCAGTACCATCATCGCCTCTTCCCCCTGCCGCGGGTGAACGAAACGGACTCTTTTGGGCTCGACGCGATACTGTCTCATTAACGTGCAGATATCAACCAGCCGGTTCGGCCGGTGTACCATGGCCATCTTGCCCCCGGTTTTCAGCAGTTTAGCGGAAGAGGCTACCACGTCCTCTAAGGTACAGAATAGCTCGTGTCTTGCGGCCGCCACATGCTCGTTGCGGTTTTGTTCACCCGCAGGAACCGGCAGATAGGGCGGGTTGACCGTCACCAGATCATACCCGGAAGCTCCCAGTGTCCGGTGAATCTGCTTGAGATCGGCATGCACCATGTGAAGCCTATCCTGCAAACCGTTCAGCTCGATATTGCGTTTCCCCATACCTGCCAAGCGCTCCTGGATTTCAACGCCCCAGATCTCGGCTGCGGGTGTCCTTGTAGACAACAGAAGGGGAATAACTCCGTTGCCCGAGCACAGATCCACAATTTTGCCCCGTGGAGGCACCGTGCAGAACCTCGCCAATAAAACCGCATCCAAAGAAAAGGCAAATACCTCTTCGCTTTGAATGATTTTCAAATCATGCGTCAGCAGATCGTCGATCCGCTCCGTTTCATGCAGTGCAACCTGCAAGGGGATTCCTCCTTTATTTTAACCGGAATTCTCATATGGAAAAAACCGTAGAGAAAAGTTCCCTACGGCTTACGTTATTTATTTAAGAAAGACAGGCAGAACAAACAGTCTCCTTCCGTCCGCAGGTGTCCGTAATAGACATTGCAGATATGGAAGCCTTCATAATACAGCCGGGCCAGGTTGTCGTATCCCTCGCCGATGACAGGCTCAATGCCTTTCTCCGGTTCGGAATCCGTCTCCTCGGCATCCCCCTGCTTCAGCAATTTGCGAAGCTGTTGATTTTCCATCATCAGCCGTTGGTTATCCTCAAGCAAAGAAATGATGGTTTTCTTCAAATCGCCAAGCTCCTCATATGCTTTTCCGATCTGCTCTTCCAAACCGTCGATTTGCGCAAACATTTCATGTTTCTCCACTGTCTCACCTCAAGTAACGCTTCCTGCATCCGTTAACTAATCTTGCTCCGCTACATCGTCAAAAGGAAGATCCATTATTTTGCCGATATCATACAGCTGAACCTTGCAAGTTTTTTCGTTCATGTTCAGTGAAAGCACTTTGCCGTTGCCAAGTGAGGTAATCACATAAGTTCCTACGGAAGGCACGCTGTCTTTGGCGCTTTCGTAGTTGTCATGCTCGAACTTCAAGCAGCACATAAGCCGGCCGCACAATCCGGAAATTTTGGTCGGATTCAGGGACAGGTTCTGGTCCTTGGCCATCTTGATCGACACCGGCTCGAAATCCCCCAAGAATGAAGAACAGCATAAGATTCGGCCGCACGGTCCGATACCGCCCAGCATTTTGGCTTCATCCCGTACCCCGATCTGACGAAGTTCGATACGCGTTCTGAAAATGCTCGCCAGGTCCTTAACCAGCTCCCGGAAGTCAACCCTTCCCTCAGCCGTAAAATAAAAAATAATTTTATTCCGGTCAAATGTATATTCCACGTCCACCAGCTTCATTTTGAGCTGATGATCCTTGATTTTATTCAAACAAATCCCGAAAGCATCTTTGGCCGCTTTCTTGTTCTCTTCAACAAGCTGGGCATCGGTCGGATTCGCAATCCGGATGACTTTCTTGAGCGGAAGGACCACATCGTTCTCTTGAACGGTTTTCTTTCCGATGACCACTCTACCATATTCGATGCCTCTGGCGGTCTCAACGATTACGGCATTCTCTTGTTCCACAGGAAGGTCAATGGGATCAAAATAATACACCTTGCCCGCCTTCTTAAAGCGGACACCTACGACGGAATACATGTTACACCCCCTGTATGTCCACTAGCATTTTCTCGACAACCAGTTGTGGATTGGCATTAAAACGCAGCCGTTTTTGAAGTTCAACCGCCCGGGCGAGCAAACGCACCCATTCCCCGGTCTCCCTCTTAAACGACAGTGGCCCCATCCAGTCCATCTGGTCGATATATACGAAATTTTCCTTGCGACCGATTCGCAGGGAAACCATGTCTTTCAACCATAAAATCATGAGATCGAAAAGCAGAGCCGTATGATCGGCCAGCCCGGCTTTGATCCACTTCTGCTGCAGCGTAACAAAGGAAGACGGGTAGCGTGTCAGCGTTTCCCTCAACAATTGTATCATTGTGCTGCGGATTTCGGCAAACCCATTTGTCTGAATCATTTCTTTGGCCGCTTGTATGCCCGCCGTCAAATGAATGGCAGGCTGCACCAGGGCAGCAGGGTGGCCTTCTTCCAGCAGTACTCTCGCCATCTCGGCCCGAGGCATAGGTGTGAAAGAAATCCATTGAGACCGCGACTGAATAGTCGGCAGCAGAGCATGTCCATTCTCGGTAACGAGTACCGCAACCACTTTCGAGTTCGGCTCTTCCAAAAACTTAAGCAGGCTGTTGGCAGCCTGGACAGTCATTTTCTCCGCTTGATTCAGAATATAAATCTTCGTGCCGGAACCTGCGGAGCGGTAGGCAAACTGCTTCTGCAGCTCGCGAATCTGGTCGATCTTGATGGAAGCCCCATCGGGCTCAATTTGGTAAAGATCCGGATGGTTGCCATGCTCGACCTTCCTGCATTCCAGACATTCCCCGCAGGCGTCATCCTTGAGGTTCGTGCAGTAGATGGCTTTCGCAAGCATACGGGCTGTCTGCTTCCTCCCCGTACCTACCGGACCGCTAAATATATAAGCATGCGATATTCTATCCTGCCGCAAGCCGCTTTGCAATATGCGCTTGGCCGTTTCCTGGCCTGGGATCGTTTGAAAAGACATTTGTATATTCTCCACTGTCTTTAAAATAAAAAGTGGATCAGCATGCCTCGTATCTCGCCTATTCGCTGCAAAATCTCCAGCCGTCCCTGCTCGGTTTCAAGCAAATCGTCCGCCATGCTGAGCAGAGCGCCGTCTACTTCCTCCAGCAGCTTGTACCTCTTCGTCCGGCCTCTCCTGTCCCATCCGCGAGTTTCGCGCAAGCCGACGCCCTGACGGGCCGTCTCCTCCAGAAACTGCTTGATCAGCAGCTTGTACTGCCGGAGTTCCCGCAGCTTCATGGATCTGGAAAGACGGTCACCCTGGAGCCCGATCTGCTGAAGCATCCGGTTAAGCTGCTCCGTGGTGACCTTCTCGTCATGCTTGAGCATAAAGGCGGAAAAGTCTTTGGGAGGCGATTGAAGAGTCGGCGCCGTTTCCGGAACCTTTACGTTTTTACCGATCGGCTGCCACCCCGGGTTGATTTTCAAGCTTCATGCTCCCCTTTTGTTGCGTATTGGCGGGTTCCGCCGGTCGGTCCCTGCCGATTTAGAAGTGCTCAAAACGTTCGACCGGAAGCAGGAATACGGCGGCACCGCCGACCTGTACTTCAACCGGGAACGGAATATATGAATCTGTCGTACCGCCCATCGGCGATACCGGCGTCACAAGCTGATCACGGACTTTGCAGTTCGCCTTGATCACTTTGAAAACTTCCGGAACCCGCTCATCCTCGATACCGATCATGAACGTCGTATTGCCTGCACGCAGAAACCCGCCGGTGCTGGCCAACTTGGTTGCACGGAACCCTTCCTTGATCAAAGCGTTGGAAAGACGATTGCTGTCTTTGTCTTGAACAACGGCGATTACGAGTTTCATCGCAGATCCCCCTCTTTCATTATACCTCAGGCTTTGGAAAAAAGACACGATCTAACAGTTGTTTACAATCCTGCAAAATATCATGAGCGATTTCATCCTGGGTGCGGTCCGCGTCAATCAGGCAAATCCGCTTGGGATTCTGTTCCAGGATCTTCATAAACCCTTCCCGCACACGAGTGTGATAGGCTTCGCCCTTCTGTTCAATACGGTCAAGACCCTCTCCGCCGGCTGACTGCGTCCTAGCCAAAAGCCTCTGACGACTCGTTTCAACCGGAACATCCAGCAAATAGGTGCGTGTAGGCTCCAGTCCTCCTGTCGCGAAACGGTTAATGGCCGCCACCTCATCGAAGCTGATACCAAGTCCGTAGGCCTGATAAGCCAGGCTGGCATCGACAAAACGGTCGCAAAGCACGATACGGTTCGCTTTCAGCGCCGGTACGATAAATTCCCGGACGTGCTGGGCACGCGATGCGGCGTAGAGCAGGACCTCCGTATGATCCGCCATCTCCTTATGATCCGGCGTAAGAACAAGACTGCGTATGTGGTCGCTGATCGGTGTGCCTCCCGGCTCCCGTGTTACGACTGTATCATATCCGAGCGCCTGCAGCGATTCGGCCAGTCTCCGCAGCTGCGTCGTTTTACCCGAGCCGTCAGGACCCTCGAATGTAAGAAATAGTTCTTTCACATTACCCTCCTAAAAATAAAAACGAAACCAACCTTCCGGCCGGAAGTTATTCTATGTTGCTGTTACAGGTATCCTCCGGAGTGTCCGTCAGTACCCTCAGTCTGCCTTTCGCCGCCTCCCGGCTTCCGTGAAATCTCGCTCCCGATTCGGCCAGCCGCTTAAGCTCTGCCGCCGTATCCTCTTGAATAAGCTCTCCAGGATACAGCAAAGGAATTCCGGGCGGATAAGGGATCACCATTTCAGCGGATCTTTTTCCGGCGGAACTCTCAATCGGCATGACGCATACAGAGTCCTGTATGCTGTTCTTCACGTCTCGGGTAACGGGTATGTTCATGGGAACGGGTTTGGAAACGGAGTTAAGAAGAGGCTTATACATACTATTCGGGCTGATGCCCGGAAGTTCCTGCTTATTTGTCAAGTATTCCTTGGAAATGGCTTCACAGGCTCCCAAGGCTCTCTCCGCATCTTCAATTGTCGAAGCGGGCGTTAGAAGAAGCAGAACGGCTTTATCCGCGGCAAGCTCCACAAAACAACCGGCTTCTTCTAAAAACCCTTGCAGCTCGGAGCCGCTCAACGTCCCCGTCCCGTCATATATCGTCACTTTGAAAGGATCCATATGCTCGTACGCGGTTTGTGCCGAACGATGTTTCAACTGCCGGAAACCGTATATGTTCTCCAGACCGTCACGGAGTCTTTGAACGGCT
Source organism: Paenibacillus chitinolyticus NBRC 15660 (assembly GCF_000739915.1). Classification (GTDB taxonomy): domain Bacteria; phylum Bacillota; class Bacilli; order Paenibacillales; family NBRC-103111; genus Paenibacillus_F; species Paenibacillus_F chitinolyticus. Next base: position 61,082 of record NZ_BBJT01000020.1, read on the forward strand.
TTCAACCCTTCTGCGACCAGCTTCTCCCCATGGAGGTGCATCTGCCTCCTGGCTAAGTCGAGAGAAGCCATGATCGGATAGGACGGGCTGGAGCTTTGCAGCATCGCAAGCAGCATCCGTATTCTCTCCCGGTCTATCCGGTCATGCCGGAGATGAAGCATCGCCCCCATCGTCATCGCCGTAAGCATCTTGTGGGTGGATTGGACCACGGCGTCGGCTCCGCATGCAAGCGCGGACTCCGGCAGCGCCGGATGAAAGCCGTAATGCGCCCCGTGGGCCTCATCCACCAGTAGCGGGAGGCCGTGCCGGTGCATCAGATCGGCATAGGGGCGCAAATTCACTCCCATTCCGTAATAGTTCGGATTGGTCAGCAGCAGCCCCTTCGCCTCCGGATACCGGGAGAGCGCGTCTTCGACGTCGCTCAGCCTCACGGAGGCGGGTATACCGCTTTCCCCGTCGGTCTGCGGGGAAATAAACACCGCGTGCGCGCCAGCCAGCATCAATCCGTGAAGCACGGATTTGTGGGCGTTGCGCTGCACGAGAAGAATGTCGCCGGGCCCGCACAGCGACATGATCATGGCCAGGTTGCCGGCCGTACTGCCGCCAACGAGAAAAAACGTCTCCTCCGCCCCGAAACAATCCGCCGCGAGCGCCTGCGCCTCGCGGATCGCCTCTTCGGGTTGGTGGAGATCGTCCAGGCCGCTGATCTCGGTATAGTCGAGCGCCATCAGCGGCCCAAAAAAAGGAGCGGCCTCACGGTCCGCTCCCCTGCCTGATTTATGACCGGGCACATGGAAACTGGCCGGTCTTCGTTCATAATGCTCCCTCATTTTCTCGAAAAGGGGGGCGTTTTCGCGATTTGGCATATCCAAGCATCCTTTGAAATCTTATATTCATGAAGTAAATTAAGCATACCTGTCAGCCGTCCCGAAAATCAAGGCATTTTTCGCGTATTTACACACTTCCGCCGTCCGATATCAAGCGTTTTGCTTATAAAAAATTTGCTTTAACTGCCGGATAAAAAAAGAATATTTGACATCCATTACATCCGTACGCACAATTTCAGCCTCACAAGCATCGCAGATAAATTCCGAAGCAATCTGAATGCCTTCCTGCTTTTCTTCTCCGCACACGATACATTTCACCAGAACCGGGTCTTCCATACGGATCACCTCTACTTTTTTTCCTATTAGCAGTATGTCCGGTTTACGATTCTTTTAGACGCAAAAGAAAGGTTTCAAGCACGTTACGGCGACTCCTCCCCACGTCTGTATGGGATTTGACACATTTGCCTGTGTGCAAAGCTCTCATTGCAGCAAGCTTTCTCGCCTTTAATCTTTAAAAAACCTGGTCTAAAATCCGATATAGATAGAGTACCCTACTTATGAGATACTGACTAGAACAACAGATGTTTTAAACGGAGGATTTCCAATTTGAAAAAAAACACTTCCAGCGATGCGATCATCTACACGTACACCCTTCTTCGACGAATTCCGCATCATCTCCTGCTGCTCGGCGTTTATTACGCATTTGCTGCGGTATGGGCGGTTAAGGCCTTGCTGACAGGCAGCCTGCTCTCCTTGTGTCTCGGCTATATTTTCGTTCAACTTCTTCATATGCTGGCAATTCGCGGATATCTTCATTTTGTCAGAAAAACAGAGTCTCAAGGCTGGTCTTTCCGGTTTGCTCATCTTTGGACAGGCTATATTCCCGCGCAGTATGTGATGCTTCGGTCATTCGTCCGTCTTCACCTGCACCTGCTGATCTCGGGCTTCGCCGGTATATTGCTTCTGTATCCTTGGTTCAGCGCCGCAGCCATATCCAATATCTTATTTGTGCATTTGTGGATTTTAGGCGGGCGGTTTTATATGTTTTTGATGTTCCGAAAACAATATCAGGTCGGCTGGCTGCGCCTCCGTGTTAATGAAACTTCGTGTTACAAACAGTAAATCGTGCCTGCAGACTTAACATTCCTGGAAATGAAATTGGTAAAAATGCATCTCAAAAATGGAAATTGTAAATTATAGAAATGGAAAAAAATAAGGCGGACGACTTTCGTCTTGCGACATCACACCCGGTCGGGAACTGCACGGCAACAAAGAAGATCGGATCAGAGGTTCTATCCTTGGCCGATCTTTTTCCCGTACTATCTTAAATTTATCTTTAAACAACAAAAAACCTTTTCGAACTGTCATTCGAAAAGGTTTTATTTGTGC
>NZ_BBJT01000019.1 GCF_000739915.1 Paenibacillus chitinolyticus NBRC 15660
GCAGTCCCACAACTGTGGGTTTTTTTATGGGATTTTGTCTCGTATGCACAATGGAGAGGTGTCCGAGCTGGCCGAAGGAGCACGATTGGAAATCGTGTAGGCGCCAAAAGCGTCTCGAGGGTTCGAATCCCTCTCTCTCCGCCAGTATTAAGGCGGCGTAGCTCAGCTGGCTAGAGCGTACGGTTCATACCCGTGAGGTCGGGGGTTCGAGCCCCTCCGCCGCTATAGATACATAAGGCCCGTTGGTCAAGGGGTTAAGACACCTCCCTTTCACGGAGGTAACAGGGGTTCGAATCCCCTACGGGTCATTTACCTTTCTTAAGGTAAGAAGTACAGCAAGATTCAATTATGGACGCTTAGCTCAGCTGGGAGAGCATCTGCCTTACAAGCAGAGGGTCGGCGGTTCGATCCCGTCAGCGTCCACCATATATGCTTTTTACTGACGCGGGGTGGAGCAGCCCGGTAGCTCGTCGGGCTCATAACCCGAAGGCCGCAGGTTCAAATCCTGCCCCCGCAACCAATTTATATGGAGCTGTGGTGTAGAGGCCTAACATGCCTGCCTGTCACGCAGGAGACCGCGGGTTCGAATCCCGTCAGCTCCGCCATTTTTAACAACGCTAGTATTTGTGGCGGTCGTGGCGAAGTGGTTAACGCATCGGTTTGTGGATCCGACATTCGGGGGTTCAATTCCCCTCGTCCGCCCCATTACCTTGATATGAGTTTTAAATATTGGGGGTTAGCCAAGCGGTAAGGCAACGGACTTTGACTCCGTCATGCATAGGTTCAAATCCTATACCCCCAGCCATTTAGTTATGAGCCATTAGCTCAGTTGGTAGAGCACCTGACTTTTAATCAGGGTGTCGAAGGTTCGAGTCCTTCATGGCTCACCATGATTGTTTTATGTGCGCGTGTGGCGGAATTGGCAGACGCACTAGACTTAGGATCTAGCGTCTTTGACGTGGGGGTTCAAGTCCCTCCACGCGCACCAGATTTATGCGGAAGTGGCTCAGCGGTAGAGCATCGCCTTGCCAAGGCGAGGGTCGCGGGTTCGATTCCCGTCTTCCGCTCCATAATTTCATACGTGCCCTTAGCTCAGCTGGATAGAGCGTTTGACTACGAATCAAAAGGCCGGGAGTTCGAATCTCTCAGGGCACGCCATTATTACTTTCGGGACGTAGCTCAGCTTGGTAGAGCACCTGGTTTGGGACCAGGGGGTCGCATGTTCAAATCGTGTCGTCCCGATACGTCTGTCCCAGTAGCTCAGTTGGATAGAGCAACGGCCTTCTAAGCCGTGTGTCGGGGGTTCGAATCCCTCCTGGGACGTAATCTAATTAACATTAGATGCCGTGAAAACCGTCTAAATCCTTGTGCATCAAGGGTTTGGCGGTTTTTTGTTGTTTGAGAATGACATAGAATAACATATGTTTTTGATTTTTTTACACACGATTTTACACAAATCCGAGCCCTCTTTTCCTAAGTTTAAGCGATGAGCTGTATATTTTTAAAACGAATAATGAAAGGGTTATCATATATTTATTGATCGGATTTTTAAAGTTTTTCTGTATAAAATACCTCACTTTCTATGTTATTTGATGTAAATTTTATGTGTATTTTTTGACCATTGTTCAAAACTTTTAACCCCATTAAACCGATATAATTGATTAGGACATAGAAAATGGATGTCATCTCTTTTAAGTAAATACACATAGACGTTTAAACAGAAAGAGGGGGATTAAAGAGATGAAAAAAGAAATGCTAACGAAAAGCTTTAAAGGATTGAACCGGAACTCGCTAAAGGTGAAGATTCCGCTTCTTTTATTAATTCTGGCTTTGGTTCCGCTGCTTGTCTCGGAATATTTTCTCAGTAATCAATTCACATCGGTACTCCGGAAAAGCATAGAGGAGAATCAAGTGAAGATAACGACGTATACGGCCGATTACATATCTTCGACACTTGTTCAGAAAGTATCTACGGTTCAGAGTGTAATCCAAAACCATACTGAAATGGGCACTCAAACGGAGGCCCAAAAAATCGCGATTCTTAAAACAATGTCGGAAAACGATACCGAGGTGAAGATTGCTCTGTTTGCGGATAAAGACGGACAGGCGGTCGATCAGAACGGCAAGAAAAGCAGTCTCGCGAATGACGAGACGTTTAAAAGTGTCAAAGATACGAAGAAAAGGGTTGTGTCCGATATTATTAAGGACTCCAGCTCCAATCAATATTCTTTGAAAGTCAGCGCGCCTGTCATAGGGGCAAATGGAGAATTCGCAGGTATGCTGCAAACCTCGATAAATCCGAGCCGGATGATCAATCAGGTCAACAAGGTAAAGATCGGCGAGACCGGATATGCGTATCTCATGTCCAAAGAAGGCATCTACATGGTTCATCCTCAGACTGACCGTATCGGTAAGCCGTTATCGGATATGGCGACTCCGGAAAGACTGGAGCTTTTCAAAAAGACGGTACTTGTTAAAGAGCAGGGGCAAGTGGCTTATAAGGAAAAGGATAATACGAATAAGGCCGCGGTTTACGAAGAAATCAAGGTTCCTGGCTGGCGCATAGTCGTAACAGGAAACTCGGACGAAATTTATTCCCAGGTTGATCAGGTAAACTTCGTCGCCAAGATAATCGTTCTCGTTTCCGCTATTGTTGTAGTAGCTGCCGCAATCTGGCTGTCTACGTTTATTTTGAAGCCTCTTCTCGGTATTTCCGCTATGATGAAACGGATCGCCGGAGGAGACTTGTCCAGAAGGTTAAAGGTACAATCGCAGGATGAGATGGGAGACGTGCAGCAGAACATCAACGAGATGCTGAATTCCTTCTCTGCGCTTCTCCAGAAGTTAAGCATGGCGATTGAGCATATGGCGGCATCGTCCCAGCAGTTAAGCGCTATTGCAACCCAATCGGCGGATGTTTCCCAGAATGTGAATCAGACTGTCCTGGTTATGGTAAAAGGGGCGGAGACCCAATTCGAAACGGCTGAACAAACAACGGAGGCCATGAATGAAATGGCGGCGGGTGTGACCAAAATTGCGGATTCCGCCTCTACGGTGTCGGAGGTCGCACAGGGAGCCGTGCAAAGAGTAAACCAGGGTTCAAGAGACATGCAGGATGCGATTCACCAAATCCAACAGGCAAGCGAAGCAGTGGAAGCAACTTCCCTGACTATAAAGGCGCTGGAGGAAAGCTCAGCCCGTATTCATCAAGTAGTCGGGTTTATATCCGAAATCGCCAAACAGACGAATTTGCTTGCTTTAAACGCTTCTATCGAGGCGGCACGCGCGGGCGAGCACGGAAGAGGGTTCGCCGTGGTTGCGCAGGAAGTGAAAAATCTTGCGGAACAAACCTCCGGGGCGACAGTCCAAATCAACGACACGATCAAACAAGTACTGTCGGCCACCAAACAGGCTGCCGCGTCGATGTCGCACGGCAAAGCCGAAGTGGATCGGGGCGTAGAGCAGGTGCGCAATACGGATAGGGTGTTTGAGGATATTCTCGAGACCGTATCGTCGATAAACGGGCAAATCCAAGAAGTTTCCGCGGCGACACAGCAAATTTCGGCCGGTACGGAAGAGGTCGCGGCTTCCATGCAGGAAACGGTTCAAATTTCCAGAGATTCGCTTGGCAAAATGAACGACATGTCGCGTTCCACGGAAGAGCAGCACGCCGGTATGAAAGAGATCGTCATTTCCGCATCCGAGCTTAACCGGTTAGCTTCCGAGCTCCAGGAACTGTCCGGCAAGTTTACCGTAGAGAGGAACGCAGCCGAAGACAACGAAACCGAGGACAAAGAGGCCGGCAACAAAAAGATCAAACAGCCGAAACAGAAACGACAGAAGCCGGACAAGCCGATAAAAGGGGCCAAGAAAGGCAGAGCGGGTAAGGGCAATACAGAGAAATAGAGTGTTACCGGCAGGATTAGGATTGAAGCGGTAAGTACCCGACAAGGGCATACAGTGGCTTAAATGTGCCCTTACGGAACTACTGAGCTGCAGAGCTGCAGAGCACAAAGTCGGTAGAAGGCAGCTAAGTGTATGAACTCTTCATGCCGAATGAAAAGTCGCAGTGAATGTGAGGCATCAAGGGAGCAAATCCGAAACAGATGAGTCTTTAAGATTTGTCCCGGTTGGTAGGGGAAATAGATCTGAACGCAGCCTGCGTACAATCAACGACTGACAGATCAAACGACAAAAAAGCTATCTCCGAATTACCGGGATAGCTTCTTTGTTGTTTTCTTTTTAAAATACAGGGTCCGGATTACTTCTCTTCATCTTCCGTTTCGATTTCAAATTCAATGGTGTCGGCGTTTACTCTGACATCATGTACTTTAATCCCGTTACGCTCCAAGGAGGACGTGATCAGATTGCGGTCTTGCGACGGAAAGACATAGGAAGGCTTGTCTCTGTTGCTGAGAAGATCCTGAGCGACTTGAATGAGTCTTTCCATCGTAAACGGCTTCCGCATGAATTTCTCGATATCTTTCTCGTGGTAATCGAGAGGCGGCTCCAAAGCGGTGGAGACAATGACAGGCGTCCGGTTATAAACGGGATGGTGGTAGAGTTCCGAAATGAAATCCCATCCCGTCAGGCTGCCTTCCAGATGAATGTCCACGATGAAGAGCAGCGGCGCTTCCGTCGTTTTGCGCTTTAAGGAGAGAATGCCTTCCTCCGCGGAACGGAGCTGAACGGAAGGAAGCTGAAGCTTCGCAAGCGCGACTTGGATCAGTTTAGCGAGGTTGTCGTCGTCCTCGAAAATAACGATTTTGTTATTGAGCGAGACCATTTCAAACGGAACCAGCTCGACTGTAAAGGTAGAGCCTTTGCCCATCTGGGAACGAAAGGTGAGCTTACCCTGATGGCCTTCCACAATCTCTTTGACGATAGCAAGCCCAAGTCCGGTGCCGCCGATTTGCCTGCGGTCGGAGTTATCTACCCGGTAGAACTTGGAGAAAAGGTGCTCTTTCGCCTCTTCCGGAATTCCGAGCCCGTAGTCGGTCACATCAATGAAAACGGAACCGCCGCTTTCGCGGATCTGGAGATCTATCCGTTCCGCACCCGGGGAATATTTGATCGCATTGCTGAGCAGGTTCTGAACGACCTGGCGGAGCCGGTCGCTATCCCCGCGGACCCAAACTTCTGCCGGCGAAAGGACGGATATCCCAATGTCATGGTTTTGTTTGTCCTGCCACTTCTCGACGATGTCGTAAACCAGTTCCTTCATATCCACCGGGGCAAAATGATACACCTGGCGGCCGGATTCCATTCGCTGGAGATCGAGAAAATCGTTAATGAGATTGGCCAGACGCGTAGCTTCTTTAAAAATGGTATCCAGGTATTTCTGCTGCTTCTCGCGTGGAAGCTCACGGTGGATGAGAATCTCGATGAAACCGAGCACGCTGGCCAGCGGCGTACGAAGCTCGTGAGACACGATACTGACGAACTCGTTCTTCATGGCATCGATGCGCTCTTCCTCCGTCCGGTCGCGGAATACGAACAGATAACCGGATTCATCGCTATCGTTCTCGCCGACCGAGGTGGCGTAAATCTCCGTGAACTGCGGTTCTTCTCCGTTCATAAAGGTGAAGCGCTCGTTAAGCTGGTTGATATCGCCGTCAAACAGCGCTTTAATGGACTGCGAAACGCCGGTGAATCCGCTTGACGACGCGGCGATTTCCTGGCAGGAATCCACGAAGTCGTGTCCGATCTGCTCATCCAGATGGAAGAACTTATGCATCTGATTGTTCGCGATCAGAATTTTGCCGTTTCGGTCGCACATCATCATGCCTTCATGCGCCGCTTCCAGAATCCCTTCGATAAGATCGCGCTGGGACTCGATATACTGCTTCTCCAGGACGAGCTGATCGTTAAGCTCTTCCAGGTGTGCGGCCTGCTTGCGGCGCTCGTCGTTCATAATCTGGGCGTAAAACGCCAGATCGAACTGACGGATCAGACCCAGCGTCAGCCGCTCCTTCTCTTCATGCCGGTCGAAGCCATGGAAGTTGGTCAGGAGCAGGAAGCCGATCACCTGCTGCCGGTCATCCTGCAAAGGGAAGTAATGATCGACGGCAACGGAAATGCCGTCATGAAACCCCCGCTCCGCCTCGGTCGCTTCCCGCTTCTGAACAAAAGCGCAGCCTTCGTCGAACACCCGTTGAGACGCGCCGTAAAGCTCGCTCTGGGCTCTGGAGGCGAAACTGCGGGGATACCCGCTGGAGAAGAGCACCTCATAGTGTTCGGCCTCCTTGCACTTCAGAACGACAAGAGCCGCGTCATAGCTGACGGAATCGAGAAGGGCGGGAATCGAATGCTGCAGGAATTGCTTCAGCTCCGTAAAGCCGGTGAGCTTCTCCTGATAATTCGAGATCAGCTCGAGCTCCCGTTCGCGGTCGGACAGCTTAGCCAGCGTAATCTGCTGCTCTTCCTGCTGGGCGACAATTTCCTCGTTCTGGGCTTCGAGACTTTCGGCCATGAACCGGTAGGTTTCCTCGCTCTTGCGGAGCTGAGATTCGGCACGGCTGGCACGCAGTTGGATCAGGCCCGACCAGATTCCGATCAGGATACCGAGAATGCCGCCGCTCAAAATGATCATCCGCGAGACGGCCCCGGCTCTCTTAATGGAGTCGTGGGAAGAGTCGCTGATTTTGTTCAGCACGTCCAGGATGCTAAGGTGCAGAGTTCTGTACTGGTCCATATACTGTTTGCCGATATTGATACGCCCTTGGGCTTCCTGTACTTTACCCGACTGCACAAGTTCGATTTGGGAGGTGTAGAATGTAAGCATTTTCTGAATATGCGGATTCACTTGTGTCTGTATGAGTATGCGGAGATCGTCATGACCCGATTCAAGCGTGCGAATGACTTCCAGGTCTTTCTGAAGTGCCGCTTTGCCGTTCTCGTAAGGCTCCAGATATTTCGGATCGCTGGAGATCAGGTAGCCGCGTATGCCCGTTTCCTGGTTGAGCAGGTCTTGAAGGAGATTGTTGGCTGCCGATATGACGGGAATAGCGTTTTCAATAACCGCATCGCTCTGCCGCTCCATATTCAATGAAGAGATGTAACTGGACGTTCCGACGAGAGCAAGGAGTAAAACGATGGCAATCACGTACGAAAGAGATAAGCGCGAGCGATTGAATTTCATGCGTTCACCTGGTTTCTGAAAATAATTCTGGAAAAATCCAGCAACAGTCCACATTCGACATGAAAAGACGAAATCCTGCATAAAACGAGCGTACTTTTCGTCATTGTTCTCCAGAGCGAAATGGGGTAAAATGGAAGTAGGACAAGCCGTAATGCCGACCTGATTTCAGGGAATTAAGAAAGAATTGATTTTGTTTTGCTGATGCACTGTGTTAAAATACGGGTAGTTAACGTATAGATGGATTATGTGTGCGCGTGCAGCCGTGGCACTTTTGTATTTTTATGCATAAGCTATACCGTTCTCCATGCCAAAAAGACCGCGGATGCGGGGGCATCTGCGGTCTTTTTCAATAGCTCGCCCTTCAAGGGTGATCAGCTGCATATGGTGTGACGAAGATAGACCTCCAAGGCCGGTTGCCCAAGGGAGGTCTATTTCTTCTTCTGTGAAAGAATGAGAACCACTAAGCTCGCAAATGAGATCATCAGCGTCAAAGCGTCTTTAACTTCCACAGGGCATCACCTCCTACTCGAGAAGGTTAGCCGACCACCCTTGAAAATGCCTAGTCTATTGTAACTTTAGTATACCACCAATGTGGGAAAAGTTATAGCATTTTTTACCATTTCACCCATTCATCCATTCCATCCGCAAAGCAAGCAGATCACGCAGCTCGTCCGTAGACAGCTCCGTAATCCAATTCTCCCCGCTGCCCACAATTTGCTCGCTCAGACCGAGCTTTCTCTCGATCATTTCATCGATTTTCTCTTCCAGCGTACCGAGCGTAACGAATTTGTGCACCTGCACGTCCCGCGTCTGTCCGATCCGGAAAGCACGGTCCGTCGCCTGGTTCTCCACGGCGGGATTCCACCAGCGGTCAAAATGAAAGACGTGATTGGCGGCCGTCAGGTTCAGACCGGTTCCGCCTGCTTTAAGCGACAGCAGAAAGACGGAGAACTGCTCTTCCAGGGGAAGCTCTGCGTTCTGAAAACGGGCGATCATCGCATCCCTTGTCTGCCGCGGAGTGCCTCCGTGCAGGAAGGAGACGGACTCGCCGAGCTCGCTTTGCAAAATTTCCTGGAGAAGATGGCCAGTCTCCACGAATTGAGTGAAGATCAGGCACTTGTCGCCCTGCTGGCGCAGCTCCTGCACCATGTCCAGCAGACGCTCCACTTTACCGGAGCGGTTGCGCCAATCGGTGCGGGGTCCCTCGCGCATAATGAGCGCGGGATGGTTGCAGATCTGCTTGAGCTTCGTCAAAGCGGCAAGAATATGCCCTCTGCGTTCCATCGGAGACATCGCGTCGACTTTCTCGAAGAGGTCACGGATGTAATGCTCGTAGAGCGTACCCTGCTCGGCCGTAAGCGTCACGAATGTCTTGGACTCGTTCTTCTCCGGAAGATCGAGCTGGATGGCGGGGTCTTTCTTGATGCGGCGCATCAGGAAAGGCCGCACGAGGCGCTGTACGCCGGAGATCAGACCGCTGTCGCGGGATTTCTCGATCGGCGTGACGAACCGCCGCGTAAACTGCGTGAGCGTGCCGAGATAGCCGGGATTGAGGAAATCGAAGATGGACCACAGCTCCGTCAGCCTGTTTTCCATCGGTGTACCCGTCAAGGCGATCCGGTGGAGGCCCGAGAAACTGCGGATCGCGGCCGCTTGCTTCGTGTACGGATTCTTGACATTCTGGGCTTCGTCCAGACAGATGCAGCTCCAGGACACCTCGCGCAGTTCCTCCTCATCGAGGTGGGAAAGCGTATACGATGTGATGACGAGGTCCGCGCCTTCTACGGATTCCGCGAAGAAGCTTCCTTTGGCGCGCTGCGGCCCGTAATGAACGTGAACGCGGAGGTTCGGCGCAAAACGGCGCAGCTCCATCTGCCAGTTCCCGATTACGGAGGTTGGGCAGATGAGCAGGGAAGGCGCTTCCGGAGCTTCGGTTTCCTTCACCTGAAGAAGATAGGTGATGTACTGGATGGTCTTGCCGAGACCCATGTCGTCAGCAAGACAAGCCCCCAGGCCGAAGCGGCGCAGGAAGAGCAGCCACGTGCTGCCCTCCAACTGATAAGGACGCAGCGTCCCCAGGAAAGAAGCCGGGGGATCGATGCGGGGCAGCTCTGCCGTGCGCGTGAGCTGCTGGAACAGCCGGCGGAGCTGGCCGGTCAGCTCGATCTCGACCGCAGGCGGCCGGTTGTCGGGATCGGCGGCTTCGTCCGCCGGTCCCTCCGGCTCTCCGCCCGTACCGCCGCCCAGCAGCTGGAGCTCCAGCACCTCGCGCAGCGTAAGTCCCTGCTGCCGGTCCGCTCTGGCCAGCAGCTCCTCCGCTTGGCGCAGGAACTGCGGGTCGAGCTGGACCCAGCGGCCGCGGATGCGGATGAGCTTGCGCTTCTCTTCGAGCAGTTGGAGGAATTCTTCCTCGCTCAGCTCGAAATCGTCGATGGCGACGCGCCAGTCAAACTGCATAAGCTGGGTAAGCCCGAACATCGACTCGCCGCCTCCGCCGCCAAGCGAATTTTTGAGCTTGGCCTGGAGCTTGGGGCGCAGCTTGCGCGCCCGTTCCCACCAGGCGGGCAGCATGACGGCGAAGCCCGCCTCCACGAGCCGCACGCTGCCTTCCGCGAGGAAGCGCCACGCCTCCTCGTCGCTCAGGCGCGTGCGGAGCTGCGGCGGCTCTCCTTCGTCCGCCGCGTTCAGCCACGGCAGAAGGCGCAGCCATCTGCCGACATCCCGCGGGACGCGTCCGAGGTCCGCAGCCCAGGACTCCGGCAGGGCCAGCTCGCCTTCCAGCGGCTCGCCCGCCGGAGTTACGGCGCGCAGGATCGTGTCGTCGGATCGGTCCTGCAGCAAGATTTGCAGCCTCCAGTCCGGGTCCCCCTCGGGTTCCATGAGCTGGAGGCTGGAGCGGAACGGCGTCGGATCGTGCTTCCAGCCGATCGACACGAGCCAGTCCTCTTCGTCCAGCCAAGTATCGGCAGGACGTGTACCCAGCCGCAGCAGCGGATGCGCCTCTTCGAGCCGGCGGAGCGCCGCTTTGCGGGAGCCGTCGGCTTCGATCCAGGCGGGGATGAGCTGGTCGAGCCACAGCTCCGCCTGCGAGGTAACGGACGCGGCGGCCTCTCCTTCGAGCTGCAGCTTCCAGCTCAGGGTGCCCGCCTTCCACTGCTCGTAATCGGGAACGAAGCGTCCTCCGGCAAGCGCTTCCTTAACTTCGGGAGCGAGTCTTCGGAGATTCGCGGTGTCCGTATCCCATCGGATGGAAAGATGCTTCACCGTATGCGGATCGGCGAAAAAATCCAGCGCCGTAAGTGCGGGCAGGGACAAGCCTTCACGGTGTCCCCATTCGGTCGTCTCAATAAAGGTTCCGTAAAAGGAAGGGGCATGCCAGGCGAAAAGCAGGCCCTTCAGATCTTGTGCGTCCCAGATGCCGCCGTTCTCCCGAGTTCCCCACACGAAGAAGGCGCCGGACGGCATCCAGACGGCATGAACCGTCAGCGGACTCGTTTCTATCATGGCAGCCAGCTTCCTTTCTCCAGTTCTTCCTGAAACGCGCGGAGGCGGACGAAGTGATCCGACAACCGGTTAATGTATGTCTCCCATTCACGCTTCCGCCCGAGGGTCGTGTAATAGCCGTGAAGTTTTTTCAGAAGGCGGACAGCGGTTTTATAAGACGTCCGGTTCTTCTCCAGCACAGATCGTTCTACGGCCTGATGGTATAGGGGGAGAAGAAGGGACGGATCGGATTCCTCTACCGATCTCAGCTCCAGGGCATACAGGTTCTGGGGGCCGATCCGGTTGGCGATTTGCAGATCCACCCACTGCCGGTAGCGCTTCGTTTGAAGCAAATAGCCGGTGTAAACATAGTACGAACGCGGAAGAAGCGTCTCCATAATGCGAACCCATTCGTCGTCCGCATCGGCATGCTTGGCGGCGTCCGTCCAATACTGGCAGAGCAGGCGGAAATCGTCCTGTGCCGCAGACTGCATAGTCGGAGCGAGCCAGCGGAGCCAGCTCAGCAGGATGTCCCATTCGGCGCGTTCATGGCAGCGTCTCATATAGAGGATAAAATCTCTTGCTCTGCGCTGATGCAGAGCCTCCAGTCTAAGAAACGCCGCGTCCGCGTTGTTCTCCATGAGGTCGAAATGAGCCCGGGCCACAAGCAGAACGTCCTGCTTGCGGTTCCGGCGGCTTTCCTCCCGTTCCTGGAGCTGCTTATCCAGCCGTTCTTTCTCGCGCTTGATCCATTCCGCTTTCTTCGGCAGAGCCCACCATACCGCCCGGTAGGCATACAGCCAGTCGTTCGGTCCCTCTTTGCCCTGGAGGGCCAGAGAGGCCAGGCGGTTCAGCGCTTCCGTCCAGCGCTTGGGGTGCTCTTTGACCGAGACCGGAAGCGCGGGCGAAGCCAGAAGCCGGTCCAGACGGGACAGGCAGTCGGCCGCGGCCGTTTTGGCGTTGGATTCATGGTAGCCGGATAAGTAGGAATTTTTCGTATCTCCAAAAAACTGTTCCATGCGGTGCATCACAAAAAAGTTCACGTGCAGGTCGTATAGAAGGCGGATGCCGTCCGGCCAGCCGGAGGCAAAAGCTTGAAACCGCTCGAAAGCGGAAGTGACAAACAAATCGAACGAATACTGATGAGAAATCGAAAAACCGTGATACTGCGCTTCAAAAAAGCGGTGCCAATCTTCGGGAGAGCCTCCCGGCACCGGTTCGGAAGTGCGGCGCTTGGACTCGCGGTCGGCGTTCTTGGCGGACTTCCGCTTCGTCGTCATCGCGCGCTTCAATTCCTGAACAAGCAGTTCAGGCCTGCCGTGAGGAACGTACAAGGCAAAGATAACCGCTGCCATGTGTCTGCACGGTTTATCGAACGAGCAGGTGCAGTCACCCGCACTGAAGCTTTCCAGATCGATCGTGGTATGGTAACGGTCGTTGCCCCGTACCGATGCATGCACGACCGTTCCTCCCACAAGTTCCACGCCGCTCACGCGGCCTTTGTGGTGAAACAACCAACCCCGTTCCATATCCTCGGGGTCCATGTGGGTCTGCATCTGCTTGATCAAGTAGTTCATTCTGTTCTTGGGTATTTGCAGTTCGAGCATTCCGTCTGAACCTCCGGGGTATCCTGATCTCTCCATAGTACCAGATTTTTTCCTGTTTTGCCCATTGGTTTAGGATTGGCTAATGGAGGATTTTTTAGACGTGCCGTCAAGATAGGTGAAAGGGGCCTCGGCCTTATAAAAAAACCGCATCTGCCGGGAGGCGGCAGTCCTCGCTCGGGAGCACGCATGCGCACGGTCCGGCATGTAATAAAAAGAATAAACCGGCAGGGAAAAAAGGGCGAGGCTGCCGGAGCCTTCCTACCATTTTACCACTATACGTCTGCTGATTCAGGAATTCGGTTAAAATAATGAAAAACGAACGCAGGTTTGGAAATTCAAACACCCCGGTGTTATACTGGGAACACAAGAGCAAGGCTCCGGAGCAGGAGCTTTTTCCACTTAAGGGAGGCACTCGAAACGTATGGGGATCAAGTTCGGCAGAGAGTACGAAGACATCATCCGCGATTTGATGAACGGGCTTGGGCATGTGGACGGGTTTTACGGATTTTTTGAAATGAGCGAGACGGATTGGCATGAGCTTCCCGAGGAAGACCGTCAAGAATGCCTTCGTACGCTGGCCGACGATGTGTTCTACGGACTCGGTTCCGAGCCGCTGCTCCAGATTGCGGACGCGAAGGTACGCTATTTGAAGGATAGACACCTGATTCAGATCGACCATGACGATCAGGTTGTCACGATTGTGCGGCTGACATCCGCGTAAGCACGGATACGAAAGAGGTTCCGGTCTTTGAAGGCCGGTCCGCCCAGGAAAAGAAACAAGAGGTGCAATCTAACATGCTAGCCAAAGCGCAAGAGCTTCTGCAGCAGTATTACGGATACCCGGAATTCCGGGAAGGTCAGAAACGCATCATTTCCGCCCTGCTGGAGGGAAGGGATACACTCGGCATTATGCCGACCGGCGGGGGGAAATCAATCTGCTACCAGATCCCGGCGCTGATGATGGAGGGCGTAACGCTAGTCGTCTCGCCTCTCATCTCGCTGATGAAGGACCAGGTCGATGCGCTGCATACGGTCGGCATTCCGGCGACCTTCCTGAACAGCACGCTGGAAGCGGGAGAAGCCGGACGCCGGATTAGGGAGGCGATGCAGGGCAAGTACAAGCTGCTGTATATTGCCCCCGAGCGGCTTGAATCCGACTGGTTCCGCCAGTGGATGCATTCCATGAATATCTCATTCGTTGCGATAGATGAGGCGCACTGCGTCTCTCAGTGGGGGCATGACTTCCGCCCCAGCTATGTCAATATAGCTCCGTTCGTGCAGGACCTTCCGAGCCGTCCGCTCGTTGCGGCTTTTACCGCCACGGCGACCACGGAGGTTACGCAGGATATTGCCCGGCTGCTGGAACTCGACGACCCGGAGGTCGTGGTAACGGGCTTCGGCCGGAGCAATCTGGAGCTGTCGGTACTGCGGGGCGTCAACAAACGCGACTTTGTTTTCGACTACGCCAAGGCGCACACTCACCAGCCCGGCATCGTCTATGCGGCCACGCGTAAAGAGGTGGACGAGCTGTACGAGCAGCTGCGCCGCAAAGGCCTGGCCGCCGGACACTATCATGCCGGACTTTCCGACGAGGAGCGGGCCCGCAATCAGGAGGCCTTTCTCTACGACGACGTACGGGTGATGGTCGCCACGAACGCATTCGGGATGGGGATCGACAAGTCCAACGTCCGGTACGTGATTCATTACAATATGCCGAAAAACATGGAGGCGTATTACCAGGAAGCGGGCCGTGCGGGCCGTGACGGGGATCCCAGCGAATGCATGCTGCTGTTCAGCGCCCAGGACATTCTGACGCAGAAATTCCTTATCGAACAGAATCAGCTTTCCCAGGACCGCAAGAGCAACGAGTACAAGAAGCTGCAGACGATGATCGACTACTGCCACACACCGCGCTGCCTGCAAAATTATATTTTGCAATACTTCGGGGATGAAGGCGAGCTTGTGCCCTGCGGGAATTGCAGCTCGTGTAAGGATGACCGCGAAACCGTAGATATTACGGTGGAAGCGCAGAAAATCTTCTCCTGTGTGCGCCGTATGCAGGAACGGTTCGGGATCTCGATGGTTGCCGGCGTCCTGAAAGGATCACGGAACAAGAAGGTGCTTCAGTACAAGTTCGACAATCTGCCGACCTACGGCATTATGAAGGACCGGACCGAGAAAGAAATCGCCGATCTGATTAACGTGCTTATCGCGGAAGGGTACATGGGTTTGTCGGAGGGGCAATATCCTGTCGTCCGGCTCCAAGCGCCTGCCGTAGAGGTATTGCAGGGGCGTGTGCAGGTGTTCCAGAAGGTAACCCCGAGCCAGCCGCTGGAGTCGGCCGTGGACAACATGCTGTTCGAGCAGCTGCGTCTGCTGCGCCGGGACATGGCCGCGAAGGAAAAAGTGCCGCCGTACATTATTTTCAACGACAGTACGCTTCGTGAAATGAGCGAGCGCTGCCCGACGACCGAGGCTCAGATGCTGAAGATCAAAGGCGTCGGCGAGGTGAAGTTCCGCAATTACGGTCTTCCTTTCCTGGAGCTATTGCAGGAATACGTGCGGGAGCAGGAGGCTTACGCAGGGGAGTTTTGATTTGAGGCAAGGGACTTATTGTTATAAACATTTATAAGGCATTCTTTGAGGGATATGTTGGAAGCGGCTCGGACCGACTCCACTACTCCTTAAAGGATGCCTTTTTTGCTTATAAAAATAGTGGATGCTTCTTACAGTCATTGCTCATAAGTTCATGCTTGGCTTGATTCATGTCGGTTGTATTCATTTACTCAAATTTGAGGATTCTTAGCAGAATCATTAGCAGGTATATATAACCTTTTGTATAATATAAATGGTAAATATGTCGAATGAAAATAGCCTCTAAACCTAGAGGCTATTTTCAAGAAAACGTATCCAATTTTAATCTAGTTAAAATAAATGGTTAGCACCATGCTAATTTATAGATTGTATTTTTCTCCAGTTGTTGCTTTAAAATTTCTTCGACACTTAAGCGTGCAGTAGAATTTGCATTCTTCAACTTTTCCGACCTGATTTCTTTCTTCAATTCCGGCGACCATAAAATAAGAGTTTGATCCATGACAAAACCTCCTTTAATTGTTGGAAAATATAAGTAATTATAACATTTTTGTAGAGGTGAAGTATATTGACTAAGCGAAATCTTATCATTTTTTTATGTTTTTTAATATTTGTAAGTTTACAGGCTCGCTTTCTCAATTTGATCTATACGAATCCTTACTTAGGGATCTATTTGAAGGAGAATTCCGAGAAAAAATGGAGTGTCGATTCGTTCGATCCGCTAGGTGTGGGTAAATATTATGATTTAAAAAAAGGAGACGTTATACAACAAATCAACGGCAAGGATTCGATGGATCATACGGAGTTCAGACTATGGCGAAATGTAGAGAAGGCAGATGCGCTGACTGTTGCCAGGGGTTCTGAAGTAATGGAAATTCATTTTGACCAAAAAGTAAATATTCAGATACATGATTTGATTGCGCTATTTTTTGAAATGGTTTGCTTTTCTTTGGCCGGCTTCATTTATCGTAAAGGAAACGGCAACAATCAAGAGATGTCTGCGAAATATCTTGCCCTTGTTTTTTTCGCTATCGGGGCAACATTTATGGCTTTGGGAGCCTCCAACAGGGGAGATATTTCGGCGAAGATCTTAATATCAACTTTCATTGTTCTGATCCCCTGTTTTTTCTTGCATTTTTTAATCTTTTTCTTCAAACAAAAGAGGATCAATATTCCCTCCGAGGGTGCTTTACGGTTTTGGTATAGCATCATTATTTTCTGCACGCTTATCCGGATGTTATATTTTATCGATCCTCTTGCTTATGATATTTATATATGGTTTAACCTGATAGTTATTCCATGTTTTTTGTGCTGTTTATTCAATAATTTCTGGCTTTTACACCAAGTCAATAAAAAAGTTAAAAGGAACAGGGAACTAAATTCTTTGCTGAAGACGATTTGGTATTCGTTATTCATCAGTTTTGCGCCGTTTGCTCTGCTTTCTTTTCTTCCTGCTTTGATTATTCAAAGGGAACTCGTACATTCTTTTTACACAAGCTGGTTTGTTTTTATTTTTCCGGTTTCATTTGCTTATTTGATCTTATCTAAGAAACTTTACGATTTGGATTTATATATGCGCCGAATTTTGTTTTCAGCAACTATTTCAATTGTGCCGAGTGTTATTACGGTATCTTGCATTACCTTTATTTTTCATATGCATATTTCATGGATAGAAATCACTTATATATTTACAGTCATCCTGTTTATTTTCTCCAGCTTCGCTTACTCCATGGAATACTTCACTACCAAACTCGAAAAATTCATGTTTCCTCGTAAGTATTTTTTACAGCAGTCCCTTAAGAAAATTTCCAAAGCTCTTGGAACGATCACTAATTTTAACGCACTTAAGGAAATCATCCTCAACGATATTGTCACTACCCTCGAAATCCACGGCGGAGCCATCGTATTTGTAGAAAAAGACGGCATCCAAGTTATTACGGCGGGTGACATCGATGAGGAAGATGTTAAAACCTCTATGGAAAATGGAGTCTACAAAGGGGACAAGTATACGGCTTTTGAAATCAACCGGCACGAAGAGTATCGAAGTTTCCTGGTTGTAACCGGCAAAAAGTCCAACACGCATCTCGGCCAGGAAGACCGGCACTGGATCAATTTAATCGTGACTTATCTGTCCGCGAGCCTGGAGAATGTATACCTCATCCGTAAGCTGACACTGAAAATGTACGAGCTGATGGCGAATATCCCGAACGAAGAGGCAACGCCGGAATTTGTGTGGCTCCGCAAAACGATGTACGACATTCAGGAGAAGGAACGCATCCGCATTGCGATGGACTTGCACGATACGACGATGCAGGATCTTTTTCTGCTCAAAAGAAGGCTGTACCCGATTCTTCAGCGTTTCCCCAAGATGACGGACGAGTATGGACAGTTGACGGGCATTCTAACGCATATCGATTTGATTAATGAAAACTTACGGCAGAGCTGCTTCGAACTGAATCCTTATGTGCTGCAAAAGACGGGACTAATCGGCAGTATCCGCAAACTGGTCGATGTGGAGAGTTCCTACAGCGAATTTCAGGTTAATTTTATCGCCGACTGTACGGCGCAGATCGAGCTGCTTGAGGTCGAAAGGAAGAAGCACCTGTTCCGGGTCATTCAAGAGCTGCTCAATAATGCGAAGAAGCACTCGCAGGCTGAGCATGTCACGATCCGTCTGGTGGAAGAGAACAGCAGCATCAATCTGTTTTATGAGGATGACGGGATCGGGTTCGATCGCCAGTTAAAAGAGATGAACCGCAAGAACCGGATTATTTCGGGAGCGGGCATCGGGCTTGATCAGATGCAGGGAAGGGTGCTGCTGATGAACGGTGAGTTCTACATGGATACCGAACGTGGAAAAGGTGTACAGATCGAGATTCGAATCCCATTCCTGGAGGGTATTTCTGCTTAGAGGGGAAAGGAGGGAACACAATGGCTGCTGCAAATAAGCTTTCTTACGATCAGGTGGCTGTGAAGCTGGCCGGTTTGAACGGCTGGAATTTGCGGGATGAACGCACCATCGAGAAAACATATGAATGCCGTGATTTCAAAACGGCCATTGATTTTGTCCGCCGCGTGGCCGATGTGGCAGAGTCTCTAAATCATCATCCCTTTATCAAGGTGGACGATAGACGGGTAACGATGCAGCTCAGCACGCATGATGCGGGCGGTCTCACAGACCTTGATTTTACTTCGGCGGTACAATACGATGGTGTGCTTCCTGTAGCCTAGCCTCCGGCTTCAACCGGATGATAGATAGTGGACCGCTGTCTTGCGGTCTCTTTTTGTGAGAAGGTACGGCCGTTTGTTAAAATAAAAGAAAACCATTCACATGAAAAAAGGTTAATCACGTTAACGATGAAGCGGGAGGAGCAGACCGGTATGGAACGTAAGAATAACTGGCTGTCGGCCGGGTTCGGCAAGAAACTAAACCGTCTGCACGCCTGGAATGCTTGGGTCACGCTTGCACTGGCCCTGACCGGCATCGTACTCAGTATCGGCTGGATCCGGGGCGACCTGGGGGCTCTGCGTGTGGCGCTGAAGCAGGGGCACATCTGGCTCGGCGTGCTCTCCATCTTCCTGCTGGCGCTGTACGTGCCGCTGCTGCCCAAGCATCTGGGGCAACTGCGCAAGCGCAGGAAAGCCGGGCAGCAGGGCAATCTCGCCGGCGTGCTAGTGTTTACGGCCGGCTGGATTGTCAGCGGCGTCATCCTGTGGCAGTTCCGCAGCCTGCCGCCGGTGTGGAGCAATACGGCCCTGTTCGTCCACGATGCCTTTACGTGGGTGGGCGTGCCGTATTTGCTCTACCACTCCATCACCCGAAGCCGCTGGGTGAAGAAGCGCAGCGCGGGGCGGCCCGCCTCCGCCTCAGCGCCGAGTCCGCCTGCACGGGCAGCCGAAGCCGCACGTCCACAGGCGGATGCGCCGCAGCCTATCCTGCGCGCGGATACGGGCGCCATCTTCCGCGACGAGACGCGGGATGCCGGCGGAGCGGCGGAACAGCCGAGCGCCTGGAGCGACTCGCTGGGAAGGCGCATGACACGGGGCGCCTTCCTGAAGCTGGGCGCGGCGGCGGCGCTCGCGGTCGTCATCGGCCCATCGTTCGTCAGGTGGGCCCGCGGCAATCTCTTCGGCGGGGGAGGGCTGGAAGAGGCGGTGCGCGCGGATGCGAACCGCATGCTTCCGGCCCCCGTGCCGCTGGCGGAATCGTCGCCTCCCGTCGGCGGCGGGGCGAAGGGGGATTTCCGGATCTATACGGTCACGGAAATCCCCGCGTTCTCTTCCGACAACTGGGCGTTCAGCGTGTCGGGGATGGTCGACAAGCCGCTCCGGTTCACCTGGGAGGAGCTGCAGCAGGTGGAACGCCTCGTCCAGGTCAGCGACTTTCACTGCGTTACGGGCTGGTCGGTGAACAGCGTGACCTGGGAGGGCATCCGGCTGTCCGAGCTGCTCCGCCAGGCAGGGGTACGGCCCGGAGCGGGCTTCGTGAAGTTCATCTCCGGGGACGGGGTTTATACGGACTGCCTCAGCCTGGAGCAGGCGCGCATGGATGAAGTGCTCGTCGCGCTGCTCATGGACGGCAAACCCATCCCGCAAAAGCTCGGAGGGCCTGTCCGCCTTATCGTCCCGAGTATGTACGCCTACAAATCGGTCAAGTGGCTTCAGAGCATCGAGCTGATCCGCGATGAGCATATCGGGTACTGGGAAGTGCGGGGGTATGACAAAGACGCCTGGGTTCCCGCTTCCCGGCTGAAAAAGGGCGTTTAATGCGGCTTGGGACTTTGCGAGCCGCGCCGTTCCAAACAAGGGGAAGGGGAAAGGCTTGGCCCCTCCCTTGTCTTGTCGGACATCCGATTGCAGATCGTTTCCGTATGCACGGTCTCTATGTCCGGTAGGGGGCAAAGCACTTCGTTTAGTTGTAAGCGTTATCAAAACAAGGTGGCGCAAGCCCTTGCCGAAAGAAAGACCGCAGAGAAGATAGCCAAAGGCGCAGCCGGAAAGCTTTACGCGGGCTCCGCTCCGTGAACCATGCAGTGCATCATGGCCATACCGGTTGGGGTCATCCGCTCGTACGTATCCGTGACGGCAAAACCCGCCCGGATGTAAGCTTTTATGGCACGCTCGTTGCGTACGAGCACTTCCAAGTCAATTTCGTTGCCGGGATTCCGTCTGCGCGCTTCGGCAACCAGGCATTCCACGTATGAAGGCCCGAGCCCCTGCCCGCACAGATCCGGCCGGATTCCGAGTCCGAGGCGGGTCACGCCCGTCAGAGGGAAAAACTGCACAAACCCGCACAACTCGTCCCGCTCGTCGACAATGGCCGCATACTGTTTTTCACGGATATCGGGATCGGCGAATTCTTCCGCTCTCGCTGAAAGCTCTTCCCAGGAGGGCCAGTTGTATACGCTGTAGGGGGCGGGATAGGACCAGGTACAGATGGCCTTGCCATCGGTTTCGGTAAAAGGGCGCACGCGCCATGAGGTTGCAAGAGTCATGTTTTGTCCGCCTTTGGTTAAAATAGGATTGGGTCTATTATAGAACAGAATTCTGTATTAGAACAGGTGAAGTTAACCCTATACAGACTAAGAACAGCCGCATGGAACGAATGCTATGGTGAAGCGGGGTGATTCCGGAATAATCCGCCGAAAAGTAAAAACGGCCCCTTATCCCCGGTAATTTTCATGAAGGAATAGGCCGTTATTGTGTGTACAATATTCGGATGTGGTACCGCTTGCGCAGGAGGGACAGCTATCGTCAAGCTAGTCTGCCGCTTCCTCTCCTTTATCGAGGTTGTCGATCATATGAGCGAAAATACGCGACATATTGGTCATGTCCTCGTCGGTTAAGCCCTGCATCATGCGCTTGATAATGCCGAGCCGATACTCACTCATCACTTTTACCATCTCGCGGCCTTTCTCAGTAACAGCCAGGAACACGACACGGCGATCTTCTTCCGTCCGTATCCGTTCCGCATAGCCCCCGGCAATCAGTTTGTCCGACATTCCTGTGATAGCTCCCGCCGTAATAAACAACGCTTCCGCCAGGCTCGATACTTTCTGGGGTCCTTCTTTGACCAGCGTTTCCAGAATAAGAAACTGCGATTTGGAAAAAGAGCGGTCGACGTACTTCGTCCATTCATTGGACAATTTCCTCAAGAGCTGTCTGAAGGACTTTTCCATCTCAAGATAACCCTGATCGGGCATGATCCATCTCCTTTACCGGGCATAAGATTCTAAAGAAATATTTAGATCTAAATCATATACCGCTATAGATATTTTTCTTATAGGGTTCCATATGGTAAACTTATACTTACCCCCGTTTATTATCTCTATTATAAAATACCTTGTCTATAAGGGCAAAAAGAAATCCCACATTTTTTGTCGATAAAAATCAAGTGACAGGAATGGGAAATTAAGGAATACTAAGGGTTAGAAGAGGAGGTTGTGTATGAGCCGTGTTGAAATACGCGAGGCGGAGCTGAACGACCGTGATGCTCTCCGTGGGTTAATGAACACTTATATTTACGATTTTTATCACTATCCGCGTCCGGAAGAGGAAAAGTTGGAGAACCTGCTGGATGTCTTGATGGAAAAGAAAGCAGGCACGCAATTCGTCGCCGTGTACGACGGGGAGTTAGTCGGTTTCGCCACCTTATATTTTACATATAGCACGCTCCGCACGGGCAAAGTCGTTATTATGAACGACCTGTTCGTGACGGAGAAATGCCGGATTCAAGGCGTCGGTACCAAATTGTTCCGTGCATGCAACCAGTATGCCGCTTATAATGGCTATGTGGCCATGCTTTGGGAAACGTCCAAGGCCAATGAGAATGCTCAGAAATTTTATGAGAAAATGGGCGGAGAACGCGAAGAATGGTACCCTTACTCCATCAAACCTGTCATCGGTGTAGGAGACTAGGCGGCCGGACGGTTCTATAGCCGGGACGCTTGCGCTTCCGTCGGAGAAGGGCCGGTTCTTCCTGCTCCGCCATGCGGTTTTAAACTCAATATGCAGCCTGTAAGGGCGGGGAGGACTTTGACTCGGATGCGGAATATTGTCAGTTTGGAATGGCTTTACGAACACCTGCAGGACCCCGATCTTCTGATCGCGGACTGCCGGTTTGCGCTGGGTGAGCCGTGGAGCGGCCGCCAGGACTACAGCATCGACCATATCCCCGGTGCTTTCTATGTGGATCTGGAGGAAGACATGTCCGGCGAGAAGCGGGAGCACGGCGGCCGCCATCCTCTGCCGGATCTGGGCGCTTTCTCCATGCGCGCGAGCGCGATCGGAGTCGACGCCTCCAAGACAGTCGTCGCTTATGACGACCAGGGCGGAGCGATGGCAGCGAGGCTGTGGTGGATGCTGCGCTTTCTCGGTCATGAGCGCGTCTACGTGCTTGACCGCGGCTATTCGCAGTGGAAGGCGGCCGGTTACCCGGTAACGGCTGAAGCTCCGCAAGCAAGCCCGGCGACCTTCTCGCCGAAGGTTCAGCGGCACATGCTGGCGAGTATGGACGAGGTGAAGGCGAAGCTGGGCGAGAAGGGTACCGTCCTGATCGATTCGCGCGAGGGAGTCCGCTACCGCGGCGAGCAGGAAGCGATCGATCCGGTGGCGGGACACATCCCGGGCGCTCGGAACCGCTTCTGGAAGGACGCGCTCGACGCGGAAGGCTCCTGGCGGAGCGCGGAGGAGCAGAAGGAGAGGTTCAGCGGGCTGGAGAACGCGGAAGAGCTGATCGTGTACTGCGGCTCCGGCGTCACCGCCTGTCCGAACGTGCTCGCGCTGGAGGAAGCCGGCATCCCGGGCGTGAAGCTGTACGCGGGAAGCTGGAGCGATTGGGTCAGCTATGCGGACAACCCGGTGGCGACGGGAGAAGAGTAAGAGCCGAGAGGCCGCGTCGGACGCGGGTTTGGGGGCTGCGACAGGTTGTGAACAAGTGACCTGTTGCAGCCTTTTTTGGGCTTTCCGTTGAACAGCTTGCAAACAAGAAGCCGGAGAAAACAGTTGCAGCAGGCCCAGAACCAGCCACGGTTCAACAATTGAGACAGGTTACTGTTGAAAAGCTCGTCCAGTATATCCATCCACAAACGTGCGCGGTGTCTTTGGCTTGGGAGCAAGAGTCCGACCGTCATGCTAGGGTAGCTCTTCTTGATCTTATATTTCACTAGTGTTATATTACATATATGTAATATAACAAAGGAGAAAAACAATGAATTCTCTTTCCAACGTGGAATTTATGTTGCTGCAAATTATTGCGGAATCCAAACAAGCGTCGGGGTACCAAATCAATAAGTTAATAGAGCTTAGAGGCTACAGGGAATGGGCGAATATAGGTACTACTTCTATTTACGTCGGATTGCAGAAACTGAAAGACAAACGACTGATCCGATCCGAAGATTCCGTTCATAAGTCTGGCAAAGGACCTGTGCCGTCTACGTATGTCATGATGGAAGCGGGGATAGAAACATTAAGGAATGAAATCATCGTAAGCCTAGCTTCTACGCGGGAACGGGATAACCGTTTCGATCTCGGACTCGCGGCTCTCCCTTTTATAGGGAAAAATGAAGCCGTGGAAGCTTTGCGGAAACGGCAGAACTTTCTAGAGGAGACATTGAGGAACTTAGGTCAGAAATATGAATCGCAAGGCGGCTATCGATTGCCATTGCACGTTAGGGCTCTTTTCCGTCACCCGATGAGTCTCATTGAGACTGAAAAGACATTTGTCGCAAATCTGATCAGTGAACTAACAGGGGAACTGGAGGGACATGCCCATGTTGATTGAAGGTTTTGCTCTTTTTCAGGGAGAACACTGCGAGACGACAGCGATGGGCCATCTCCTTCAACATAAAGGTGTTCGATTATCGGAGCCGATGTTATTCGGTATAGGGCAAGGTTTGGGATTCATTTATTGGGATTCGAAGGGAATGGACTTTCCTTTTATTGGGGGTAGAGTAAAGCCTGATGAACTGTCTGCTTGCATAGCATCGCGGCTCAATTTGAATATCAGGGTGCAAGAAACCTCGTCTGTTACAAAAGCATGGCAGAACGTGCAAAGCTGCATAGACCGTGGAATTCCTGTGGGACTTAAATTAGATTCGTATTATTTAGATTACTTTACAAACAAGATACACTTTGCAGCCCACTATGCGGTGATATATGGCATGGATGACGAATATGCCTATATGGCAGACACAAGCCAACAAGGCGGACTCGTGACAACGCGATTGTCGAATTTGACTATGGCAAGAAACGCAAAGGGGCCCATGAGCTCCAGGAATCGCTCCTTTACGATCGAGCCAACGGAAACCCTTCCGCCGCTTGCACCCGCCATACGATCATCCCTTATCAACAATGCTCATGACTATTTGAATCCGCCTATCCGCAATATGGGCAATAAAGGAATCAAAAAAATGAGCGGTGAAATCCTGAATTGGCCTTCTAGAAGCAAGGATTTAGAGAAAGATCTGTGTTTGACCGCTTTATTGATGGAAAGAGCGGGGACCGGCGGCGCCTTATTTCGAAACCTGTATAGAGATTTTCTAAAAGAATGTGTGGATTTGTTCGGTGATTCTAAATTAGAGCAGGCATACTTTCTGTTTACGGAAATCGCGCCGATGTGGAACGGTGTTTCGGCATCGATTGATAATGCGGGAAGAACCGGAAATCAACAGGAGCTAAGACTTGCATCCGAGCTTCTAGTCGACATTGCGGAGAAAGAACGATTAGCCATGGAGTTTGTATCGACAATTTAACTTTATAATTGGTTTCGCAACTTAACTCGTTTTGAATCGACATTAGGGTAGAATCCGATTGCGGTGGGGGAAGAGGAGAAGGCGTAAGCAGTTATACAGGTTGTAACACGGAGTACGCCGTCGCTCATGTGACGATGTACTCCTTTGCTTTGTGTCCAGGAGTATCGAGGTCAATTTGCACGTGCATGCGATTCCACTTGATTCACAACCTCATGCGCGAGAAACAGCGGGGTCATCCCTCGTGTGGTCCTTAAAACGGGAGAGTCGACAAGGGACTAATTCGCTTCTTGATTCCCGATTGATTATTTCATTTGCAGCCAGACGCGCAAGCAGCGGCGCCAGCGTAAACAAACAACTTGTGTTTATGGAAATTTTTTTCTATAATCAATAATGAACGGAGGTTCATTTATGGTTCAAGTTTTGAAAGAGGAATTGAGGCAAGCGGTTATCAAGAGTGCTCAAGTTGAGTTTGCTCAATTCGGATATGCGGGGGCATCCATGAAAAGAATTGCGGCCCAGACAGGTATCTCCGTTGGGAACTTGTACAGATATTATAAGGATAAAGAAGACTTGTTTAATTCCGTTATATCGCCTGTGTACCATGAGCTGGAAACGCTGATAAGCAATCATCATGCTCAACCACACGGTCAAGGGAATATCTTTGAACTTATCGTTGAAGCTTTAACGAATATCGTCGTTGAATACCGTACACCACTCTTGATTTTAATCGATGGTGCTAGAGGCACCCGGAACGAAAACGCCGTTCAGAAATTTCACCAAATGATGGCGGATAATGTAGCTATGCATTTAGCGGATTACAGCAATAAGGGCGGGGAGGGTTTGAAGCCGCAAGTCGCGTGGCCTGTTTCTGTCGCATTTCTACAAGGATATTTTGAAATTATTAGGCTCCATGAAGGAACCGAAGATTGCAAAAGAATGGTTCGCCAATATTTATTGGTTTGGTTTCAAGGTCTGCAAGCTATTCTTTAAAAAGGATTACGATTTTTGCTTCAATAACGAATTTAAGTTCATTTATGGAGGGTGTAAATGAATAAGTCTATTCGTCAACACCAGACAAAAGACGGATTTATCTTAGAGTACAGCATTGTCGGCCAAGGAGAACCGGTTTTGGTTCTGCACGGGGGCCATTCGAGTTGCTATGGAGAATTAGGCAGAAACGAACTCACGGCTCGTCACTTCTCTGTCATTACTCCTTCGAGGCCAGGTTACGGCAGAACATCCAAGGAACTTGGAGAATCGCTTATTGTCGCATGTGATTCATATATCGAGCTGCTTGATGAGTTGCAAATTCCGCAGGTCAATGTTATTGCTATGTCCGCCGGAGGCCCGAGCGGAATTCATTTGGCATCCAGATTTCCAAATCGAGTAAGAAGCCTTGTCTTGCAATCCGCCGTAACCCAATGCTGGTTAAATCCTGACGACAAGCTGTATAAATTTTCCCAATTCTTGTTTCGGCCTCCTATAGAAAAATACGTTTGGACTATTATTCGACTTTTGAATAAGCTATTTCCGTCCTTTCTGTTGAGCAATATGATTCCCTCTTTTAGCAAACTGCCGAAGGAGGAGGTATTACCGCAAATCAATGATGCCGATCGTAGGAAATTTAAAAGCATTATAGCTCAACAGCGGTCAGGACACGGCTTTCTGATAGATTTGGTTCATACCGGTAAAGATGCGACTTCAGCACTTGCTGCCATCAAGTGCCCTACTCTAATTATGCATAGTATTCATGATGCATCCGTAAGTGTGGATCATGCTCGGCATGCTAGTCGACTAATACCGAACTCCCGACTTTGCGAGCTTGACTTATGGGGACACTTGATTTGGCTTGGAACAGGTGCCGATGAAATGAATCGACAGTTGTTTTCGTTCCTTGAAGCCGCAAACGATCATCAACAGTCTGCAAACAGCTGAGTCTTGACCGAACCACAACCCCTCAATCCCTTTTGCGAGAAGGCTAAACATCGTTGCTTCCTGTCGAAGGTCCTTTTTAAAACAACAAGCCAGGCTGCTGATCGAAGACGATTCGTTCAGTGCCTGGCCGCTGCCGTAGGTGATGAAGTCACCCGCGCCGAAGATGCCCGGCTGGCTCGTCCGCATTTTCGCATCGACGATGATTCCGTACTCTGCACGTTCCAGTCCCCAATTTCACGAGGTTTCCGGAATCACGATCATATCCGTGACTTACGACGACTTCATCGACTTCAGTCACATCCGACGCCCCGGTTCCCGCATGAGCAAGCATGACCCGTTCGATTCGATCAGCGGTGCCATGCAGGCTGGAGATGGTATATGGCGTCATGACTTTGGCAAAAGATCGCATCTGTGCAACTGGCTGCTCATGGGCGGTAAATTCGGACCGTCTGTGAACGACGATAACTTCTCGCGCCAGCTTTTCCATCTCGTTAGCCCAATCCACGGCAGAATCCCCTCCGCCGAAGGGCTAGTACTAGAGCAAAGCAGCCCACCCTCTGATAAGGAACGAGCTGCTTTTACTTTTTCATCTACACCATTCTCCAAAACGAGACATTTGCAGGTCTCTCTATTCAGGTGCTGAAAAATGCAAATGGGTTTTATGTTCTCGTTTTAACGGCAAGCCCACTGAACGATATAGGCCCGACAACATCTGCTCTTGTATTTGCAGTACGGTTTTCTGCTGTGACTGTATAAACATGGGTGCCCGTTTTTACATTTCTATCTTCCGCCTGGAACGTAACTGCATAATTTTGCTCAGAACCAATAGATTCGATACCTTGTTGTGTGTTGAAAATCTCTTTTCCATCGCGGAAGATTCTAAATAATATTTGGGCAATGCCCGTGACACCTCGAACACCGACGGTTGCTACCAAATCTACCCGATTAGGTTGAGAATTCCTTGGAATAACTATAGTGATTGTTGCAAGACGAGATCTTGCCGGTGAACGTCGGATTGTAAATGAGTTTGCTAAGTTGAATCTGCGGAGCGGCTGAACGGCAGCTTTATCGAGAATACGTACCAAAATATCAACTCCTCTTGATTGATATCTGTAATATATTCTGGGCAAGCGGAGAAAGATTGGGCAATTCTTTAATCTGCTTTGATTTGAGGCAAATACACTCACAACCCAAGCGCAGCCCGCCGGGTCTCGGGGGAAAATAAAAAGGAGCCGCAAATCTTGCGGCTCTTAAGTCTCGAACGTTCATCATCTTGCTTTCGAAAGGGTCAATTCCCGTATAATTTCGATGCCGTCCCGGCCTACTTCTTCGAAACCTAACGAAGCATATAAACGGGAAGCCCGTTCGTTTTCGGCCCGATGCCCGAGTACGATTTTGTCGCAGCCGTGCTTGTCGTGGATATAACGTACCAGCTCCTCCATGCCGGATCGGCCCAATCCTTTATGCTGGAACTTGTGATCGATCATATAGGCCATGATCCAGTAGCTTCCATCGTCAGGGTCGACGGCGTAGACCGCAAATCCGATTAATTCTTCACCGGTATACACGGCCAAAGGAGTAAATCCGCAATAAGCCGACTCCGCAAGCCAATACACAGCCGGAACAGGAAATACGTTCTTTTGCTCGTCCGAAACTTCAAGCTTGGTGCATTCATACCAGTTGTTCTCATCAATAGGTTTGAGTTCGACGGTTGGCTGGTACCGTTCATTTTCATCTATTTCCTCACTTGTTCCCGTCAGCTGATCTGTAGGCCGATCATCCCATTCCGGTGAGCCAAAGCGATTCATATACTCGTCACTGTTTGGGCTCTTTGTGTTTTTGCCCCTATTCAAACAACATCACTCCTTCAAATCGATAGTGGGGATTTGAAGCTGTTAAGTGTGCGGATGATCTGCTCCCCCAGAAACCATCGTCGAACAATTTTTCTCCAGTATCAAGGTTGAGTTTAGACTTATTCAATTTATCCGAAACCAATCTGCAACAATCCCGCTTCCCTTGACATTCCTCCAAACTTTTAAGATAATAAAAATGATATTGTTGTTATATCAACTAATATGAACAGGGTGAACGAATGGAACGGGACATGGAAGAGCATATCGGTTTGATGATCCATATGGCGGATTTGGAGATTACCAGCTACTTGAAGAAATGGCTGGCTCCCATACAGCTTGCTCCGGAACAGCATCTGGTGATTGCGCTCTTACTGAGGCAGGAGGGCTTGTCGCAGAACGAGATCGCGGAACGCCTTAGCAAAGACAAATCCGGCATTACGCGAATGCTTGCCAGTCTGGAGAACAAGGGCTTTATACGCCGTACCCCCAGCGCCGGCGACCGCCGCTCGGTTGAAGTGTATTTGACCGATGAGGGACGGGCGCTAAAAGCAACCGTGGAAGAGATCAGCAGCCATATGAGACAGCATCTCAGAGCAGGCTTTACGGCTGAAGAGGCGGCCGAGCTGAAGAGGCTTCTTACAAAGGTCCGCGAGAATGTGCGTAAGCGGTAGCCCGCCGCTCGCTCTTGTTTATCATTTGGTTGATATAGCAACTAAAACTACACATCGGAGGGTTTGCTTATGAAAATCGCAGCAGTTATCGGAAGCAACCGCAAAAATTCATATAACCTGAAGCTTGCGGAATATGTGCAGAAGACTTTTAAAGATCGGCTCGACGTGGAAATCGTCCGCGTAAACGATCTGCCGTTTTACAACGAAGATATCGAGCTGACTCCGGACCAGTCGGTGCTGGATTTCCGCGGCAAAATTGCAGGCGCCGACGCCGTGCTTTGGGTTACGCCCGAGTATAACTACTCGATCCCCGGCGTGCTGAAAAATGCCCTGGACTGGCTGTCACGCGGGGACCGCGTAATGATCGGCAAGCCATCCTGGATCATGGGCGCTTCGATGGGGCTTCTTGGCACTGTACGGGCGCAAGAGCATTTGCGCGATATTTTGTTCTCGCCGGGAGTTTCTTCCGTGCTTCTTCCCGGCAACGAAGTGTACGTAGGCCTTGTCCATGAAAAAATCGATAAAGACGGCAACCTGCACCACGAGCCTACTATTGAGTTCCTGAATGTGGTCGTGAACAATTTTATTAACTGGCACGGCAAGCTGCACAAAAATTAATCGGTAGCCGGGCGTGTCCCGATCCGAGTCTTGAGAGGCTCCTCTCTAAAAGGCTGCATGAGGTATGCAAAGTACCTCATGCGGCCTTTTCCTTTTACTAAATCTATCTTGACAGGAGTGAAGATTATTTGGTAAGTTTTTGTTGTCAATAAAAACTGACAAGTCAAATGGAGCTGACATGTATGGAAAAACAAAATGACATTATGGTGCTAACGCATCTCGAACAGTTGAAATCATTGAGCGATCCGCTGCGGATTGAAATCTTGTGCCTGCTGGTAGAGGAGGCTCGGTCGGGGCAGCAGCTTTCTCAGCAGATGGGGGAATCGCGATCGAAAGTCCACTACCACCTGCAGGATCTGGAGAAGAACGGCTTGATTCGGCTGGTGGAGGAAAATCGCAAAGGGAACATGACCCAGAAGCTGTATCGGGCCGTGGCGAAAAGCTTTATTCCGTCTACGGAACTGCTATCCTTCCACCATGAATACGGGGAGAGCCGACGGCTGATGACGATATCCACTCTGGACCGGGCCAAGAGCCGTGCCCTGGCGGCCCCGGAGAGCGCCTTCCTGACGGATTCCGAAGATCACAGGAAATGGCACCGCATAGCGAGTCAGACTGAAGTGAACATTCCAAAGGAAAAGTTTAAGAAATGGGTCGCGAAGTATCACGAGCTGATCCAGGAGCTGAACCGGATGGCGGAAGAAGAGGTTTCGGAAGAGGAGATGGAAACTTTTTATCTGATGACGGTAGCATTCCAGATCGACGAGCCGTATTTCAAAGGGGAGAAGGAAGATGAGTAGCTTGGAAGCCCGAATCCAGGCGGAGCGGATGCCCGGTCCGGCATCGTCGCTCTTCCGGGAAAGAGCGTTCGCGATGCTGTGGCTGTCTACGATTTTCTCGGGCCTCGCCCTAAACATGTTCTATTTCGCGGAAGCCTGGTACGTGGTGAACGTCTTGAACATGGAAGCTTCCCTCGGCGTTATTTATATGATCGGGACGCTGCCCCGCGTCTTGTTCATGGTGATCGGGGGCGTGCTGGCGGACCGGATCAGCCCGTCGAAGATCATGTTCGTGTCGACGATAACCAAATCGGCGCTGCTCGCCGTCTTGGTTCTGGTTCTGGTTGAGGGCGGGGGAATCGGACTGGGCGCATTGACCGCTTTCGCGCTGCTGTTCGGCATACTGGACGCGTTCTTTTGGCCCGCTTCGGGTTCGATCGTCCCGTCCATCGTTTCCAAAGAGGGGCTGACGAGGGCCAACTCCATTATCCAGACGACGAATCAGTCCACCTCGATATTCGGGCCGATGATCAGCGGTTTTGTCATCGTCGCTCTCCGGTATGAAGGAATCTTCGGCCTGATTACCGTGCTGCTGGCGCTGGGCGCCCTATTCGCGCTGCTTGTCCGCGTGCGGAAATCCCCATCGCCGGACACGAAAGCGGACCGGATTCCGATGCTGACCAGCGTCAAAGAAGGGATCGGCTACGTCCGTCAGGCGCCCGTGTTGAAGGCGTTTGTGCTGAAGACGCTGTTCTTGAATCTGTTTTTTACCGGTCCCTTTGCCATCGGCATCCCGATTTTCGTCAAACACGTTCTGCAAGGGGAGACACTCGATTTCAGCATGCTGCAATCCTTCCTGGCGGGAGGAATGCTGATCAGCTCGATTGTGCTGGGCTTTCTCAACTTGAAACGCCGAAGAGGCTTGATCAGCGTACTGGCCCAGTTAGGCCTGTCGTTCAGCTTTCTCGCGTTGAGCATGGCCGTCACACTGTGGACTGGAGCCGTGTTCGCCGCCTGTATGGGAATCTCGATGGGAATCTCAAACATCTGCGCCATTTCCGTGATCCAGAATCATACCGACAAAGCGTATATCGGTCGTGTGATGAGTATTCAGACGATGTCTTCCATGGGACTTACGCCAATTTCATACGGTTTGACTTCACTGCTTCTCAGCGTTGGCG
The DNA here is from genome assembly GCF_000739915.1 of Paenibacillus chitinolyticus NBRC 15660. Taxonomy (GTDB): domain Bacteria; phylum Bacillota; class Bacilli; order Paenibacillales; family NBRC-103111; genus Paenibacillus_F; species Paenibacillus_F chitinolyticus. The sequence continues at coordinate 31,613 of NZ_BBJT01000019.1, forward strand.
TGGGAATACAGAACATTGTAATGGGCGGCGCTCTTATCCTGCTTGCCTTTACCTTCTGGCTGATCGTTAAAATCCCGTCTTTGCGGAAAGCGGACTAAAGACTAATTTCACAAAGCGGCCTCACTGAATTGCAGCGTGCTTCCAAGCGCTAAATCGGCGGGCCGTTCCGTTTTTTTAGGGGACTCTGGTTCTGCCGATCTAACCTTGTTTACTGCGCACGTACTCCTCCGGTGATTTGCCGATAACCGTTTTGAAATCTTTAATCAGATGAGCCTGGTCGTAATAGCCCAGATCTACCGCGAGCTTCGACCAGTCCGGCGATTCTCCCGCATCCGCCGATACGGCCGCATCCTGGAGCCGGTATCTCTTGATAACCCATTTCGGACTGACGCCGACATATTGGCTGAACATCCGCTGCATCGTTCTGACGGAGATGCCGAACTTGACCCCGACGTCCTCGACCCGGTTGATTTCCCTGTGTTCCGCAATGTAGTCGATAACCGAGTTGACGGTTTCGATTTGCTTGTCTTTTGACGGCCGTTCTTTTTTGAAAAAATCATCCACATAACGGACTTTCGTGTCTTCATCGGAATGAGAGAACAGAGCGTCATCCAGCGGAAGGCTGCTTATGCCGAAAACCTTCCGGAAAGCCAAGCTGCGGTTGACCAGCTCCGAAGCCGGCTGCCGGTAAAACGGATAAAACCCGCCTGGCCGGAACAAAACGCCGAATACTTCTCCTTTGCCCTCAAGAAGCTGCGACATTTTCCCTGTATTCGTTCCGTAGACCCGCGTGTTGTCTTTTTCGAAAACCAGATTAAAGCAGGGAGGCTGGAGCACCTCCTGGGTATGAGAAGGAAGTCCTCTCAAGTCCCAATGAATCAGCCAGTAATGCCGGATAAAAAAGGCCAGCTCCGGAGCCGGCAATCGTCGGGAAATGGTGAACCTTTGACGGCCTTCCTCGTAATTTAAAATGCCTTTGTTGACGACGGCCGGATTCTCTTCGGGTTTCATGCGGAGCCGCCTCCGTTCCAGATGAAGTCTCAGGGGAGATGACGCTTTTTTACAATCGGTTTGCGCCGTGGTCCTGTAATGTTGATGGTAGCAAAACGGCCAAGCTATCTCAAGACGCCGACACTAGGTTAGGGAGGAAAATTCAATGGATCTCAGTTATCATTTTTATATCGACGGCAGCCCGGAGCAGGTCTGGGAGGTTTTCGTGACGCCGGAAAAAACCCGTAAAATCTTTTTCGACTGTGTGATCGATTCTTCTTATGTCCCCGGTGAATCTATCCGGTTCATCGGACCCGGCAATGACGGCGAGCAGACCGTTCATATCTACGGAGAAGTGCTGGAATACGAGCCGAACCGTATCCTTAGTTACATTGAACACCCCGGTCCTACGTACTATCCGAATCATGCGGATATCACTACGCGTGTAACCATTAAGCTGGAGCCGTTCGCCGGCTGCACCAAGCTGACTCTGATCAACGATCAGTGGGTCGATAATCATCCTTCCTACGAAAAAGCGGACCCCGCATGGTGGATGCTGCTGAGCGCCATAAAAACATTCGTGGAAACCGGAAAGAAGCTGGATCTCGGCTGGTAAGGGGTAAAAGGGCGGAAGCCATACGAAATATGGCTGCAGAAGTAGGCGGAGCGTTTCGGCATGAAAAAAGCCGGACAGAATGGAGACTGTCCGGTCTTTAACCCGCCGCTGATCTCAGCGGGATTATTTTGTAAGCCGACAACAGGGGAGCGATAAGGTTCCTCTGCTGTCGGCATTTTCATTTTCTAATGAAAAGTTCGATTGAATTAGTGATGATGACGTTCCTCGAAAGTTTGACAGCAGGTGTCGGTGATGCCCTCGGCGGAATCCTGATGTCCGGAATCGTAAGGCAGACCGTCCCGCTCCTGCGGTTGCGGCTTGTTCGAATGAGCGTTTACTTCGATCATAATAACTTCCGCGCTGCAGTTATTGCCCTGCTCCCAGTATTCGCAGTTGGCAATGCTGCATTTCACCATTGGATTTTCCATGTTTATCACCTCGTACTTCTATTTACCCGAAGAACGAAGCTTTAAACAGGGGGAAAGCCGTCGGGTGAAAATCCGGCGGGGCCCGCACCGGCGTCAGGTTTAGCCTCCGCCAGCATGTGCTTGTAAATCTCGATCGCTGCGGCGCGTGAGCTCTTCAGATCGACAATCGCGTCAGCCTGCGGTTTGTGAATCTCCTTATCGCCCAGATGAGCGAGATGGGGAAGCCACCGCCGGATATACATACCCGTCGGATCATGCGTCTCCGACTGGGTGACGGGGTTCATGACGCGGAAGTACGGAGACGCGTCGAAGCCGAGCGAAGCGCTCCACAGCCAGCCGCCCCGGTTGAGCACGTTGTCGTAATCGGCGAGCTTGCGCCGGAAATACCGTTCACCCAGCGTGAAGGGACACCGCAGGTTCTTGGTCAAGAACATGGCCGTCACCATCCGCAGCCGGTTCGGCATGTGCCCCGTGGCGTTCAGCTCCGCCATGGCCGCATCCACGACCGGAATGCCGGTCTGCCCCCGGCACCACCGCTCGAAGAGCGTGTCCTCCAGGCCGGAGAAATCGAATTTCTTCTCGTAGACGAAGAAATCCGGGTTATAGACGGCCTGGTACAGGTAGAAGTCGCGCCACGCCAGCTGGCGCGTCCAGGCTTCGTGCCGCTCGCTGCCGAGAGCGGCTTCATACGCCCGGCGCACGGAGAGCGCGCCGGTGTTCAGGTGGCGGCTGATCCCGCTGGTCGTCTCGAAGGCGTACCGGTCCCTTTGCGCTTCATAAGCGCGGAGGCCTCCTTCGAGAAAGTCGCTCAGAGTCTGAGCGGGATCAGGCGCCGTGCCCGCCGCTTCCGGGTCCAGCGGAAGCGGGAACCGGGCGGACCAGGCTTCGCGGTCCGGCAGCGGCCGTGTCTGCAAATCGCGCACGGTGACGGCCGACGACGGCCGGAAAAAAAGGTGCATGTAAGCGTTCCATTTTTTATAAAAAGGGGTAAATACCTGGTAAGGGGTGCGGCGCTCCGCGAAATGCTGGAAATCCCCGAAATCGGCGAGAGTGTGGTCGATCAGCGTAGTAACCGGAACGCCTCGCGCAGAAGCTGAAACCTTCAGTTTGCGGTCGCGTACTAATGCGTAGGGCGTAATGTCGCCGTTCAGGACGATTTCTTCAATCGGAAGCGCGTCCAGCAGTTGATCGACCACGACATGAGGCTCACCGGCAAGCACTTCCAGATGAGCGCCCGCTTTCCGGTATTCGCGGATAAGCCTGGAAACGTGACGGAGGAAGTTGATTCCGCTGTGTTCCCGGTCCCGGCCGTCGCGCAGCAGGAAAGGGTCCAGTATCAGGACATGCAGGCTTGGACGCCCCAAGCTGTGAATGTAATCAAACGCAGTCAGGTCGTCAATCCGCAGATCTTTGCGATGGATAAAAAGGATCATAATGAAGGGACGCTCCTTGCTTTTTCGTCTAACTTCAATAGTAACAGGAAATCCGGCGTAAATGAAAAGAAGCCCGGCAAGCCAGGCGGCAACCTGGATTACGGGGCTCCCTTTCGGGTATATGCTGCGTTCCATTACGAGTGCGTCTTACTAGTCTGCAGTGATCTTGTTAAAAAGGTCATCGCCGATAACGCGGCGTGCAGAAACGTATCGTTTCGCATAGTAAGATTCGCTCAAGTCACTCTTTGTAACACCTTTGTTCGTGGCGGAGTGGGCGAACTTGTTGTTCCCGATGTAAATACCTACATGGGAGATGCCTTTTCCGTCGGTGTTAAAAAATACAAGGTCACCCGGTCTCAGATCGCTTTTCGCAACCGAGGATCCTTGGCCGTTCTGTGCTTTTGAAGTGCGTGCCAGATCAATGCCGAACCGGTCAAATACGTAGGACGTGAAACCCGAGCAATCAAAACCGCTGGTCGATGTGCCCGAATACTTGTAAGGCGTCCCTACCAATCCGTCAATCGTGGAGCTGAGCGTCGACTTCGCGGAAGCGCTGCCGATTTCCACACTCAAAAACAGGGTCAAGCTCAAAACAAACAACAAGACTTTCTTCAACTGTGTTGCTCCTTCCTGTGCCTACGAGGTTAGCTGGAGGGTTCGGTAGAAGGTCCCCTATGATCCCTGTGTTGCAAGATCAATTCACCCAGAGTGGATCCCCCGCTCTCTTCCTTTTGTCTGAGAAGAAATTCGGCAATCTTTTTCTGTTCCGACACTAAATATTCGCCATAGGTCCAGAAATTCCTTCCAAAAAACTAAAAATAGTTACAAAAAAGTTTCAAAAGCAGTTATTTAGTCGGATTTCAGGGAAAAAAGTAGATCAAAAAACCCGCCTTCTTGTATAAAAAGGGCGGGTTTTCCATGTCTTTCAGCTTAGAGCCGAGCTAAGTCTTCGGCTGGTCCGGAAACTTTACGCGCAGCCCCGGCTTCGTTTCGGCGAGCAGTTTTTCCTGCAGGGCGTTGAGATCTTCCTGCGTTTTCAGCTCGCCTTTTTTGACGAGGTACTCGATTGTCTTTTGCTGGAGGAGATATTTGGCGTACTGGTTGACGGTTTTAGGATCGGTCCAGTAGGTTGCCTCGGTCAAGCCGGCGCTTTTGTAAAGCATCTCCTTCAACTGAGCCGCTTCGGGACCGGCCGCTTCCAGCGCTTTGCGCTGCTGGTCGATAGCCTGCTTCACTTCGGCTTCCTTGACTTTGACTCCGCGCTTCTGGCCGTAACGGACGAAGAGCTCGTCCTTAAGCATCAGATCGAGAAGCTGATCGTTGGTCAAATTGTTTTGAGCGCCCTGCATCTGAAAGGCCAGATCGACTTCGGCTTTCATTTTGTCGAATGCCTGGTTGGAGATGCGGACGTCGTGACCGATCGCCACAACCTCTTTGGCTTTAACGTCGGACTGTCCGTAAAAGAACGACCCGGCGGCGACGCAAAGGCCAATTACTGCCGCCACGACGGTGCTTGTCCGTGGGGATATCATCGGTAATGCCTCCTTTTATCTTCTATCTTTCCATGATAGCTGAAAAAAACGCAAATGGAAACTAAAAACCCCCTGGCCAGTGAACGGCAGGGGGAGACGGATATCGCGCCGGAACAATCCGGAAAGAGGACGGTTAAGAAGGGGAGGGGCGAATGTGACTCGTTTGTCTTGCCGCCCGGCTTACGGGCAGAGAAACAAGCTTTTCTAGATGCGATAGCTTTCCCAGATTTCGCGCTGAGCGGCGATGGACCACATTTTGACAAAGGTGCGCACCAAAGGGTAGATCTGGTGGATAATGAGCGCCGTCAGGCCTGCCCATATATAGGAGGCATAAGTCGCCGCGACGGCAAGAAGGAAGCCGAGCAGGACGAGCAGGAGGGCATTGCCCGTGATCCGCAAGCCTTGGCGGAACACGACCGGAAGCACCGCGAGAAGTCCCCGTCGATCCTCGGAGGCCCGGCCGAACTGCAGGAACAGGAACAGGAGCTGAATAAGCAGGGCGTACACGGCATAGAGAGCCGCCCAGGGAAGCGCGGACAGAAGAAGCGGCTCGAAGCTGTAGGCTTTATTGAACAAAGCAAGCGCTTTGGGAGCCAGCCAGTAGAGCGGCGCAAGCATAAGGACCGTTTGAAGGAGATAATAGAGGAAGAAGGGCAGCAGTAGCTCGCGGATTCCTTTCATAAATCGGTAGCCCGCATTCATCTGCCGGTGTTCCAGAGAGTACAGCACGCCGGCGTTCAGCATGGGACTGATCAGCATCCGGACGGCCAGCAGGATGAGAAGCCATTCGAGATACGGCTGGATGAGATCCGTTTTTACAAGTCGGAACTGGCTTTCCGCCAAGAACAAATGAACGGCGCTCTGAGGTTGATCGCTGCCGGGATAACGGTGGAGCAGAGGGACGATAATGGATTGGACCCATTTATAAAGCAGAATCCCCCAGGCAAACTGGTACACATACAGCACGCAAACGGCGAACGGCTGCTTGAGGGCGGCCGTCAAGCCTTGTCGTAGATAGCGGAGCATCTCATCACCTCACCAGGCTACAGTATCGAACAGCGTTTCCAGCAGTTTGACGACGCCGAGGGTCCAGCGGATTCTCCACGTGGTGTCGACTTCGGTTTTCATATAGTTGTTGATATGCCGGTTTTCGAGCTTCATGGTGTATTTGGGATCCAGGGAAACCCAATCCACCGGCGATTTATGGGTCAGCTTGTACTCGATCTGCTCGCCCTGTCCGTCCCAGACCTTCTCTGTCGTCGAACCGTCGGCAAAATGGAACCGGATCGGCACAGCCGGTACAGTGCCGCCGAACTTGCGGACCAGCACGCTGCTTTCGTACAACGACTGTCCCGACTCGTTCGTCTGGCGGATGCGGATGTTATCGACCGCATAGTCGGTCATCATGCTGCCGTATACATATTGGTCGAAAAACTCCGTCCATTTCGTTTTGGTGATTTCCTCCACGACCGTTTGAAAATCGCGGGTTCCCGGGTGCTTGAATTTCCAACGCTGGAAGTATGTTTTCATGATGCGGTCCATCGTGTTCAGCCCGACCCGGTGCTCGATTTCCTTGAGGACCAGCTTGGCGCGGGTATACACGTTGTCGGCGTACTCGCTGTGGCTGCGGTAACTCCACGCATTTTTCTGCAGCGCGGCCGGAGAGGTGATATAGCTCGCTTCGACCGGAAGGTTGGGTTTCGACCCGTATTCCAGCTCCATCAGCTTATCCTCGGTGTAGGAAGTGAATCCTTCGTCCAGCCAAGCTTCCTCGAACTCATTGGTAGCAACGAGTCCGTACCAGAACTGGTGGCCGATCTCATGGACGACGACCCGCTCAAGGTCCAGATCGGGCGTCCCCTCGGAGGCTCCCCAAGCGGTAACGAGCGTGGGATATTCCATGCCGCCCGCCCCGTTAGCCTCTTCCGGAGGCACGACAATGGATAAGGTCGAGTACGGATACGTACCATACCACTGGGAGTAGCGGCTCAGCGCTTTTTTGGCGGCGATCATATAGCGGGACTTGTACGGTTCATGCTTGGGATCGAGGTACAGCTTGATCTTGACCCCCGGCAAATTGGGAGCGGCATAGGGCTCTTCAAACACCTTGAAGTTAGGCGAAGCGGACCAGGCGAAATCGTGTACGTCATCCGCATAAAACTGATAGGTTTTCTTGCCGGCTTCGACGACCGGATTTTTGGTCGGAAAACCGGTGGCGGCCACGATGTAATCCGCCGGGACTTTCACACGGACATCGAAAATGCCAAAGTCCGCGTAAAACTCCGAATTGCCGTGGTACTGGTGCAGGTTCCATCCTTCCGCGGTCCGTCCCCGGGTGCCGGCAGGCTCGTACACGGCAAGCTTGGGAAACCACTGGCCCGCCATAACGAAATCTTTCGTTATGCCCATGCGGGCGAACACTTGCGGAAGCTTGACCGCAAAATCCGTATGCAGCGTAATGGCGGCTCCTGCGGCGACAGGCTTCGGAAGCGTAATCTTGATCAGCGTCCGGTCGTCGGGGTTTCCGTCATCGGGCTGGACGAACTGCATCGCGGAGCTGAGGTCGGTTTCGTCCTCGGTTTTGATGCTGCGCAGTTCCATATCTCCGAAGCTGCCCTTTTTGGCTTCGTCTCTCCGCAGCTTGCCGCCGGATTCCTTCATAAAAGTCGTCTTTTCCGAAGCGAAGGCATTCGGATAAAGATGCATGTACAGTTCCTGTACAGGCTGACTGCCCGGGTTTTTCCAGGTGACGGTCTGCTGGCCGAGGAGTTTCTGGTTTTCCGGGCTGTATTCCACATTGATGTGATATTCGACGATGCGCTTGCTGAGAGGCTGGTGTACACCTTCTCCTGTCGCCGGCGGCTGACCGATTGAAGAAGAAGGTTCCGCATTCACCGGGGGGACTGGATTCTGAGCGGTTCCGGACAGAACGGCCCGGCTTGTCTGGCCCGTCCTTTCTTCAGGGGAAGAAAGGAGCGAGTTGGCGAGGAAAGCTGCGCCCAGGAACGCGGCGGCTGTGGATACGAGCCAGGCTTTTTTTCGGTTGGCCATCTTTACTTTCATGATTTTCACCCCGTTGACAAGCATCTACAGCATGTATATGTTTGCATTCCGGGGATTATTAGCTAAAATAAATGAAGAAGAGCAGAATTATTTTTCTAGGAAAGCGTAGGTGCCTTTCATGGATTCCCATAAAGAAGAACCGAAGAAAAAACCGGCGGCGCTGAATATCGTCAGCACGAAGGTGAATCACAAAGGATTCGGAGCGGGTTCGATTGATCTGAGCAACGTATCCAGCCTTATCCTCGACGGGGACGAAGCTTATCTCGACATGGGCGCGCTGCACGCGAAGAGCCAGGTGGAGAAGCGGATTAAATTCTCGACGAACAAAGAAGACGTCCCGGACGGACGCCGCTGCTGGATCGTATGGGTGGCCGTGGACCGCTCTCCGGAAGGAACTTCCTACGGCGGAGTGACGGCTTGCGAGATGCTGATCGATACGGAAGCGCGCAAGGGCTGGAAAATCCTAGCCGATCACGTGAACCGGATGGACGCCGCAATGAAGCGCAAGATCATGGTGGAAGGTCTGGATGAAACGGAAAAATCCGCGCTGCGCAAGGCTTTGATCGAACATAACGAGGAATGGTGGAACCACTCTTCCGAGGAGCTTAAACAGGCGCTTGCCTAGCCTCTCATTAAATGTGTACAAATTGTGTCATGGATTGTGAGACCCAGGGGAAGCGGGTATACTAACACTAGTGTATGTTACACTCATATACTAGGACAGCAAAAAGGCAGACTAAGGACGCTTAGTTCTGCCTTTTTGCGTTGGATATAAATAACTGCTCGACCGGTTATTTCCTGTAAAAGGGCTTTCGTCGCTTGGAGAAACTTCAATAAAAGAAGGCGCTTCAAGCCTCGAAAGAAGCTGAACACAAATCCTGACCGTCCGGTTTTAATCCGGCTGGAAAACAAAAAAAGCAGATGCGAGCGCTAGGCTTGCATCTGCTTTTTTGTTGTTTTACCGGGAAAGGATCAGCATCACCGGAAAATACTCAGCCTGGCCTTCGCAGGGAGCTGTCTCAACGTCCGCGAGCGAATTCCCGAGCGCGTGTTCCAGCCCGGCTCACGGCCGCTGAGCTGCCGCTCCTGCTACTCGTTCCACCAGCGCTTCATATCTTCCCACCAGGAGCGCGCTCCGCTGCCGAACCCTTTGCCTTTGGCAGCCCGGTTCGTGCAGTACTCCTTCGGCTCCGTGCCGGAAAGGAACGCCTCGTTGCGCGCGCCGGTCGTACAGTCTTCATTGGCGAGCTTGCCGCTCTTCGGATCAATGTAGACGGTCGTGACTCCCTCCGGCACCGGGAAGAGCTTAGGCGGAATCGCCTCCAGGACGGCTTCGGTGTAGCCGGCGAAGATCGGCGAAGCGAGATGCGATTCCGCCGTGTTGATCGCACGCCCTTTGTCGTAGCCGACCCAGACGGCGGTGGCCAGCTCGGGCGTGTAGCCGACCATCCACGCGTCGGTGTCGGTCGTGCCCGTCTTGCCCGCGACGGGCCGTTTGATCGTGGCGGCCACCCGGCTGCCGGTACCGCCCTCCTCGAATACGCTCTCCATCATATGGGTGAGCACGTAAGCGGGCGCGGCGTCGGCGACGCGTTCGCTTTTCGGCGCAGCCTGGTAGAGGACGCTGCCGGCCATATCTTCGATCTTGATAATGGCCGTCGGCTCGACTCGGACTCCCTGGTTGGCCAGGGCCGAGAAGGCGGCCACCATCTCGTACGGACTGACCGGATAAGTGCCCAGCGCGAGGGAGGGCAGCGGCTTCAGATCGCCCGTAATGCCGAATTTCCGAGCGTTGTCGATGACCTTCTGGGGGCCGACCTTCAGAATCGTATCGACCGCGAAAATATTGTCCGACTTCGCGATCGCCCGGCGCATGTCGATGTCCGCATTCTCGTACTGGTCATTGTAGTTGCGGGGCGTGTAAGACTGCCGGCCCTCGTCGTATTTGAAGACGGTCGGTTCGCTCCGGACCGTGCTGAGCGGCGTAAAGCCGTTCTGCAGAGCCGTCAGATAGACGAACGGCTTGAAGGAGGAGCCCGGCTGGCGGGTCGTCGCAAACACGCGGTTGAACTGATTCGCTCCGTAATCCTTGCCGCCTACCATCGCTTTAACGTAGCCGGTCCGCGGATCGAGCGAGATCAGAGCGCCCTGAATCTCGCTTTCTTTGGGCAACTGCTTGGCCATCTGCTCTTCCGCGATTTTTTGCGCTTTCAGATCCAGCGTCGTGTAGATGTTCAGGCCGCCCTGCTCGAACTGATCTTCCGTGATGCCGAGCTTCTGCACGGCCAGCGTTTTGATATAGTCGCGGAAGTACGGGGCCTGGGAAGGTTTCTTCTCCACCAGCGGCTGAACGGTCAGCTTCTCCTGCTTGGCCGCGTCCGCTTCCTGCTGGGTAATGAAGCCTTCCTTCGCCATCGTCTGGAGCACGACGTTTTTCCGGTCCATCGCATTCTCCATGTTATAGTAGGGCGAATAAAATTTCGGCCCTTTCGGAACGCCTACGAGCATCGCGCTCTGGGCCAGGGACAAGTCCTTGGCATGCTTGCCGAAGAACAGTTGGGAAGCCGCCTCGATTCCATACGTGGAATGGCCGTAGTAAATCTGATTCAGGTAGCTTTCCAATATCTGATCCTTGGTCAGCTGCATCTCCATCTGCACGGCATACACCGTTTCTTTGATTTTGCGCGTCCAGGTACGGTCATGATTCAGATACAAGTTCCGTGCCAACTGCTGGGTAATCGTCCCGGCCCCCTGCACCTTGGACATGCTTTTCAGATTGACGATGGCTGCGCGCGCAATGCTTTTGACATCAAAGCCCGGATGACTGTAGAAGTTCTGATCTTCTATCGCGAGCGTTGCTTTAACCACATACACGGAAATGTCGCTGATCGGCACGATCTTGCGGTTCTGGCCGGAATCCAGCGTATCGATTAAAGCTCCGTTAACGTCAAAAATTTGGGACGTCTGGAGCACCTTCGTGACCGGAAGCGCCTGTGAGCGCAGGTAGAGAAGGAACACCCCTCCCAGTACGCACAGGACCAGGAACGTCGTAAAGGAGAAAGTGAATCCCCGTTTTAAACGGCGAGGCCAGTTCTTGTCCGCTGGACCTGGCGGCTTTTTGTCGGGAGCGGCATTGTTTTCGGGTTCGTTCTGTTGGTCGTCGGCCAAGAGTCACTCACTCTCCTTTCTTGTCGGGCCTAACGGATTCAAGCGCAAGCTTAGGATAAATAATAGCGGCTTATTACACAGTATGGAAAAGCTTTCCGGCCCCTATTCAGGCATTATCCCTTCCGCTTCCTAAAATTTCGTAAAACGGCCCGTCCGTCCTGCAAATTTCTTGCATTTCGGGTTCAATCCTCTATAATACAATTTGTGCGTGCAAACCCTCAAGGCGCAAGGCTCATTCCGCGCATGGATTTACCCGCTTGTGGTACAATGATGAGGATACTATTCAGTACGAAATAATGGAGCGGTCGGTCTCATTTCCGGGCTTGTCCGCATGCACTCCTTACATCACTATACTTAAGAAAAGAGGCTGGGAATATGGAACTTTGGTATACCGAGAAACAGACGGAAGACTTCGGCATCACCGCCAAGATTAAAGAAACGCTGGTGACCGAGAAAACCGATTTTCAAGATCTGGCCATGATCGACACAGCTGAATGGGGCCGCATGCTCGTTCTGGACGGCATGGTTATGACGACCGTAAGAGACGAATTCGTCTATCATGAAATGGTTGCGCATCCTGCCCTGGTTACCCACCCGAACCCTAAGAACGTTCTTGTGGTAGGCGGCGGCGACGGCGGCGTTATTCGTGAAGTGCTCAAGCATCCGAAAGTGGAAAAAGCCGTTCTGGTTGAAATCGACGGCAAAGTAATCGAGTATTCGAAGAAATACCTTCCCGAGATTGCCGGCGAGTTGGACAACCCTCGTGTCGAAGTCATCGTCAACGACGGTTACATGCATATCCACGATCACAAAAATACATACGACGTGATCATGGTGGATTCCACCGAGCCTGTCGGTCCGGCCGTGGAACTGTTCACGAAAGGCTTCTACCAAGGCATCTACGATGCGCTTAAAGAAGACGGCATTTTCGTGGCGCAAACGGACAACCCTTGGTTCAAAGCGGACCTGATTCAAACGGTTAACCGCGACGTTCGCGAAATCTTCCCGATCGTCCGCGTATACGGCGCGAATATTCCGACTTACCCGAGCGGTCTCTGGACGTTCACCATGGGCAGCAAAAAATACGACCCGCTTCAAGTCGAAGAAGCTTCGATTCCCGAATTCGAAACGAAATACTACACGCCGCGCCTCCACAAGGCCGCGTTTGCCCTGCCTAAATTCGTTGAAGATCTCGTAAAATAAGGACCGTTTCCGAACAGAAAGGTGCGATGACCGCATGCGTTTAGACCAAGCTTACTCCGGCAACATTTTTATCGCCGCCTCTGAGGACTACGCGTCCTCCCGTGCCGTACTTTACGGAATGCCCATGGACTACACGGTCAGCTTCCGTCCGGGCTCCCGTTTCGGCCCTGCCCGTATCCGCGAGGTTTCCATCGGGCTGGAAGAATACAGCCCATATCTTGATAAGAGCCTCGACGAAGTGAAATACTTCGACGCCGGCGACCTGATGCTGCCTTTCGGCAACGCGGGACGCAGTCTCGACGTCATCGGCGAATACGTTCGCGGCCTTCTGAGCGACGGCAAGTTCCCGCTCGGTATGGGCGGCGAGCACCTCGTGTCCTGGCCGGTCATCCGCGAAGTGTACGCGAAGTACCCGGATTTGGCGCTCATTCACATCGACGCGCATGCCGACCTTCGCGAGCAGTACGAAGGCGAGCCGCTGTCTCACTCGACGCCGATCCGCAAAGCGGCCGAGCTTATCGGCGGCAAGAACGTGTACCAGTTCGGCATCCGTTCCGGTATGCGCGAGGAGTTCGAGTACGCGCGCAAGAACTTGAACCTGTACCCGTTCGAAGTTCTGGAGCCGCTCAAGAAGGTGCTGCCGGAGCTTGCGGGCCGTCCGGTTTACCTGACGATTGACATCGACGTGCTCGATCCGTCCGCAGCGCCGGGCACAGGCACGGCCGAAGCGGGCGGTATCACAAGCAAAGAATTGCTTGCGGCTGTTCACGCTATCGCAGGTTCCGAGCTGAACATCGTGGGCGCCGACGTGGTTGAAGTGGCCCCGGTATACGATCCGTCCGAACAGACGCAGATCGTAGCGGCCAAGCTGATCCGCGAGATTTTGCTGGGTCTGGTGAAATAACTTTTAATCGTCAACAACATACGATGCGTAATCCCGTCCTCCAGGCCTTGTGTCTGGGGGATTTTTACTCATCGGAGATTTCGCGTGCGACGGTGCCGGCGAATAAAGGCTTTGGGCGGCGGCTGCAATGATCCATTGAAAATACCCGTATGATACTATACACTTAGAGCTAACTTTGCTTTTTGCCGGGCCGCACGGGCGGGAAGACGGTTTTGGCCGATAAATTCCCGGAAGCGGCAGGGCGCAGTCAAGAAAGAACGGAGCGTTCGGGTCATGTCCAACAAGAAAAACGTCCGTATCCGCATAACAAGCGTTGCCGGACAAGAATCGATCATACAGGAAGCCCGCGGAGAGCTGTACATCCGGGAGGGGAAAGTATATGTCCTCTACCAGGAGACATCCGAAGAAATGGGCAGCACCTCGACGATGGTAAAAGCGGGTCCCGAGGAGCTTAAGATCACGCGAAAAGGGCAGATCGGATCCGAGCAGACGTTTGTCGCGGGTCATTCCCGGACAGGCTGGTACCGGATGCCCGAGGGCTCTATCCCTATCGAAACCCGCACGCGGACGTACGTCCGGAATCTCCAGGAAGGCATCGGCGTCATTGATTGGAGCTACGACCTGTATGTAGGCGAGGAACGTGCCGGTTTATATACATTATCGTTAACGATTCAGGAGGATGTAAGATGAATGTGCTCGAGCAGGTAAAAGAAACGCTTAAAGTAACGATAGGCGAGGCCGCGGTCGCAGCGGGGCTCGTACAGGCTTCGGAGCTTCCCGAGATTGTGCTGGAAGTGCCGAAAGATAAGGCTCACGGTGATTTTGCAACGAACCTGGCCATGCAGCTTTCCCGGATCGCGAAGCAGAACCCGCGCGCGATTGCGGAACAATTGATCCAGAAACTCGACAAAGAGAAAGCCCAGATCGCGGAAGTTCAAATCGCGGGCCCCGGGTTTATCAATTTCCGTATGGACAAAAGCTACCTCTATCCGATTCTTGCGCAAGTGGCGGAACAGGCGGACCGCTACGGTGCAGTGAACGTGGGGCAAGGGCGCAGGGTTCAGATGGAGTTCGTCAGTGCGAACCCGACCGGTTCCCTGCATCTCGGACACGCCCGCGGCGCGGCGGTAGGCGACGCTCTGTGCAACGTGCTGGCTCTTGCGGGTTACAACGTTACGCGTGAATATTACATCAACGATGCGGGCAACCAGGTCAACAACCTGGCCAAATCCATCGAAGCGCGCTATTTGCAGACTCTCGGGCAGGATGCCGAAATGCCGGAGGACGGCTACCACGGCGAAGATATTAAAGGATTCGCCGGCGAGCTGGCGGCCGAAGAGGGCGATCGTCTCACCAAACTCGGACAGGACGAGCGTTTGGCTTATTTCCGCGAGTACGGGCTGAAAAAAGAACTCGATAAAATCAAGCGGGATCTCGAACGGTTCGGCGTTAAGTTTGACGAATGGTTTTCCGAGACCTCGATTTATGAAAATAACCTGATCGACGACGTGCTCGGCAAACTCCGCGAATCCGGTTATGTGTACGAGCTGGACGGAGCAACCTGGCTGCGCACGACAGAGCTTGGTGACGATAAGGACCGTGTTCTGATCAAAAATGACGGTTCTTTCACGTATTTGACGCCGGACGTGGCTTATCACCGCAACAAATTCCAGCGCGGCTACGACGAGCTTATCAATATTTGGGGAGCGGACCACCACGGCTATATTCCGCGTATGAAAGCGGCCATGACGGCGCTCGGCTACGATGCGAACCGTCTGACGGTGCTTATCGCCCAGATGGTGAGCCTGTTCCAGAACGGCGAGAAAGTGAAAATGTCCAAGCGTACCGGCAAAGCGGTCACGATGGAAGACCTGATGGACGAAGTCGGCGTCGACGCCATCCGTTACTTCTTCACGATGCGCAGCATGGACTCGCATCTTGATTTCGACATGGATTTGGCGATCTCCAAGTCCAACGAGAATCCCGTGTTCTACGTGCAGTATGCACACGCACGGATTTGCAGCATCTTCCGGCAGGCGGAAGAGCAGGGAGTGGAGCTGCGCGGGCTGGCGCAGGTGGACCTGTCCCAGCTTTCTACGGAAGCCGAGTACGAGCTGCTGCGCAAAATCGGCGAGCTTCCGCAGGAAGTCGCCGTCGCGGCCGAGCTGTATGCGCCCCACCGCCTGATCCGCTACGTGTACGATCTGGCCGGGCTGTTCCACAGCTACTACAGAGCGGAGCGCGTGATCACCGAGGATGCGGAGCAGACACAGGCCCGCCTGGCGCTGCTGGGCGCGCTGCGCACCGTTATCGCCAACGTGCTGGCGGTCATAGGCGTATCCGCTCCGGACCGGATGTAGGCTCCGGCGGCGGCATCGTCCGCTCTGCGGCCGCAAGCATGCGCTCATCCTGCTCCGCGGGGTTTCCCCGCACATGGCTTGCAGCCGCTTCTTGCGCGCGGCGCTTCCGCGGGCGGGGCGGCGGCCGCGTGCAGAGGGTGCACCAAAACAAACAAAGCCTGACGCTTTTCAGCGGCGTCAGGTTTTGTTTGTTTTGAGCAGGGCGGTTATGGCCCGCCTCGCATGGATGAGGCCGGGAGCTTCCGTGCCTTCCGGCTGCTTCGCTTTCGTAAGCGGCGTTGCGCTTCGCCGGAGAATCTGCTTGATCTGCTGCGGCCGCAGGGAGGGCCTAACCGACAGCATAAGCGCGATGACACCGCTCACATGCGCCGTCGCCATCGAGGTGCCGCTGAGCTCGTTGTACTTGCCGTGCAGCCAGCATGAATAGATGCTTTCTCCCGGCGCATAAATGTCTATGCGTTTGCCGCGGTTGCTGAAGGGAGCGACTTTGTTGACCTTGGTCGTCGCTCCTACGGAGAAGACACTCGGAAAACGCGCCGGATAGTCAATCGCGGCCCCTTTGCCGTCGTTGCCGGATGAAGCGACGACGATGGTGCCGGATTGATAGGCGTTTATCACCGCTTCCTCCAGCGCCCGGCTGTACGTTTTCATCCCGAAGCTCATGTTGATGATGTCCAAGCCGCTGCGCACACACCAGTCGATACCCGCCACAATGTCCGAAACGAACGCGCTCCCGTTCATGTCGAATGCTTTAACCGGGTGGATGACGGCCTTTGGAGCCACCCCGGTAATACCTAACCGTCCCGCCGCGGCGATGGTTCCGGCTATATGTGTACCGTGTCCGTTGTCGTCATAGGGGGGCTGGCTGCGGTTGAGCAGGTTGATGCCCCGGGCGACCGAGGCCTGCAAGTCCGGGTGGTAGTAGTCGATGCCGGTGTCGATAACACCGATCGTGATGCGGCTTCCTTTGGCGTTTTTCCATACGTCCGGCGCTTTGATCTGTTGGATGCCCCAGGGGATAAACTGAGAGCCTTCGGACGTTTTTTCGACGATTTCCGATGTCTTTACTGTCTTTCTGGGCCGCAGCTGGATATTTATGGACGTGTCCTCTTCAATAGAGAGAACGGCGGGATGCTTAATCAATTCCGCGCGGTTACGGATAGGGCAAGAGATCCCCCGGATCAGTCTCAGATCATAGACGGAGGATAGGCTGGAATGCGTATCTTTGTGCAGGCGGATAAGCTCGGTGACCTGCCGGTAATCCCGATCGCTCTGGAAAAGAATGATATGCCGGCGCTCCCCCTGCGATGCCTGGATTTCTTCATGCAGCATCATGAGCAATCGTTTCGAGTCCAAAGCCCCATTCCTCCCATAAACCGAAGGTGCGATTCTGGCATATTATATGTACAGGTCGGGGGGCCCGACTGAGAATAAGGCCTCTTTCCAAATAAATAGGTTCAGTGCCGTGTCAACGTGCTTCTGCCTACATAACATAAAGGGAGAGGTGAAAGATCTCTCGGTTTCAAGGGGCGGAGATGGGCGGATCGCCGATTCGTTCGTAATCGCAGGATACAGTCGGGAAGCGGAGGGAAACCTTCGCTTTTACTCTTGTTTCGGAGGACAGGCGGGCGGGAGTTGCATTTTTACATAAAATAGGTTTTACTTAAGGATGAAATGGGATAAGGTAGTTAAAGTATTGTTAATACGGTGAAGGGAAGTGCCACAAATGAGTAGCCCGTACACACTGAAAATCAAGCCGGAAAAAGCCGCGGAAATGCCGATGGTGGATCTGGCGTTTGAGGTGCTTAAAGCGGCCAACACGCCGTTCTATTATCGCGACCTGATGCAGGAAATCGCGAAAATCAAAGGCTTGGCTGAAGACGAAACGATGAATGTCATTGCCCAACTATATACAGAGATTAATATCGATGGCCGTTTTGCTTGCGTCGGAACAAACCTGTGGGGTCTGAAGCGCTGGTATCCGGTCGAGAAATCGGACGATGCCGTAGGCAACGCCAAGCGTCCGCGCATCATCAACGATGAGGACGACGATCTCGATGAGGATCCGTACTCCGAGGAAGAAGAATACAAAGAAGAAGAGTACGATACCTTCACGGCGGACGGGTTTGACAAGAATGACGCCGAAGAAGAAGAAGAAGAGGAAGAGGAAGAGGAAGAATCCGAATTCTTCGAGGAAGAAGAGCTGGACGAAGAACTGGAAGACGCCGAACTCGACGAAGAAGTGGATGAAGAATCCGAAGACGATTCCGACGACGATGAAGATTTCGAGGCCGACGACGAGAAGGATAAATAATTCATCGCGGCGGTTCTTGACAGAGGATGTCGTTCTTAGTAAACTATTGCATGGGCTTTAAAAAGAACGACCAAATTTACGCCATATAAAAAGTGCCCCGTATACCACGGGTGTCACTTTTTTTGTTTTTTCAGGGACATTATTTGATGTCCCGGAGGTTTTGGTGGAAGCCTAGAAGGGACCGGCCGTTTTCTTGGACTGCCGCATATGCGGCAGGCACTCAGGCGTTCGGTCCCCCACTTTTGTACGGCGAACCTTATGCACCCAAGAATTTAGATATGCTCGAAAGGAGTTCTCAGATGACTAAGTATATTTTTGTAACCGGGGGTGTCGTTTCCTCGCTCGGTAAAGGCATCACGGCGGCTTCTCTGGGCCGCTTGCTCAAAAACCGGGGTCTGAAAGTGACCATCCAGAAGTTTGACCCCTACATTAACATCGATCCGGGGACGATGAGCCCTTACCAGCACGGGGAAGTTTTCGTAACGGACGACGGCGCCGAGACGGACCTCGATCTGGGTCACTACGAACGGTTTATTGACATCAATCTCTCTAAGAACTCCAACGTAACGACGGGTAAAGTGTATTCTTCCGTTATTACCAAAGAGCGCAGAGGCGAATACCTGGGCGGAACGGTACAAGTTATTCCTCACATTACAAATGAAATCAAGGACCGCGTGTTCCGTGCCGGCCGCGAAGCGGGTTCGGATGTAGTGATCACCGAAATCGGCGGAACCGTGGGCGATATCGAGAGCCTTCCGTTCCTCGAAGCGATCCGGCAGATCAAGAGCGACATTGGCCGCGAGAACGTGATGTACATTCACGTCACCCTGATTCCTTACATCAAAGCCGCGGGCGAAGTCAAAACGAAACCGACCCAGCACAGCGTAAAAGAACTGCGCAGCCTCGGTATCCAGCCGCACGTGATCGTCTGCCGTACGGAGCATGCTCTTACGGAAGACATGAAGCGCAAGATCGCCCAATTCTGCGACACGGACCCGGAGGCAGTCGTGGAATGCCTGGACGCCGAGACCTTGTACGAAGTGCCGATGATGCTCAGAGAGCAGGGACTTGACGATATCGTCGTCAACCACCTGAAACTCGGCGGCTCGGCGCAGCCGGACATGACCGAGTGGGAACAGCTCGTCCAGCGTGTCAAAGGCTTGAAAGAAACGACCGAGATCGCCATCGTGGGCAAGTATGTCGCCCTGCATGACGCTTACCTCAGCATCGTGGAATCTCTGGGCCATGCCGGCATCGACAACGGAGCCGAAGTGAAGATCCGCTGGGTCAACGCGGAAGAAGTGTACGATCACAACGTGGACGAGCTTCTCGGCGGCGTGGACGGCATCCTCGTTCCGGGCGGTTTCGGAGACCGTGGTATCGAGGGCAAGGTTATCGCCATCCGTCATGCGCGCGAGAAGAAGATTCCGTTCTTCGGCATCTGCCTGGGCATGCAAGTCGCGGTGATCGAGTATGCACGCGCGCTTGCCAACCTGGAAGGAGCCAACAGCTCCGAGATCAACCCGGTCACGCCGTACCCGGTGATCGACCTGCTGCCTGAGCAGAAGGATATCGAGAACCTTGGCGGAACGATGCGTCTGGGACTCTATCCTTGCAAACTGGCGGAAGGTTCCCTGGCCATGCAGTGCTACAACGACGAGCTGGTGTACGAACGTCACCGTCACCGGTACGAGTTTAACAACGAATACCGCGAAATGATCGAATCCGCAGGACTGCGCATCTCCGGTACTTCCCCGGACGGCCGTCTGGTCGAAATCGTCGAGCTTCCGGACCACCCTTGGTTCCTGGCCGTTCAATTCCATCCGGAATTCACGTCCCGTCCGAACCGTCCGCAGCCGCTCTTCCGTGAGTTCGTGAAAGCAGCCTTTACCTATAAGCAAGAATCCCGGGCGTAATAGCCGGGATTTTTCTTTTTTTTTACTTATTTGTTTATTCTTCCGGATGGCAGGGAGGAAATCGGCAAGTCAATAGCGAAGTAGGGGGGAGTTCGAGTTCGCACGGCTGCAAAGTTCATATTCGGAACTCAGCCTTAAGCTTGTGGAAGGAGGCTTTCCCGTGAGTAAAAAATTCCTAATCGTGGACGATCAGAATGGAATCCGGATGCTTCTTATGGAAGTGTTCAGTAACGAGGGTTACGAGACCTATCAAGCGCCTAACGGCAAAACCGCCTTGGAGATTGTTAAAACGCATTCTCCCGATCTGGTCCTTCTGGATATGAAAATTCCAGGCATGGACGGCTTAGATATTCTGAAGCACGTCAAAAGTATCGATCCCTCCATCAAGGTCATCATGATGACCGCCTACGGAGAGCTGGATATGATCAAAGAAGCCACGGAGCTCGGGGCCATCATGCACTTTACAAAACCGTTCGATATCGACGAATTGCGACTGGCTGTTCATACGCAGTTGATAGAAACTACACCGCTGGGATCCTGATTGCAAGGGGTCCTTTTTTTGTGAAAACTTTCACGTCACCCGGCAGGCTCGGTTACGTTTTGTCAGGGAGTGTGCTATAATAACACCGTATGACAAAAAGAGCGGCAGCGCATCTTAAAAACGATCAAGCCAACACACACAGTAGGAGGAAGAAATCATGCCATTGGTTTCAATGAATGAATTTTTACCTAAGGCTAAAGCAAACAAATTTGCGGTAGGCCAGTTCAACATGAACAACCTGGAGTTTGCCCAAGCGATCACGGAAGCGGCTATGGAGCTGAACTCTCCGTTCATTTTCGGTGTCAGCGAAGGCGCGCTCAAGTATATGGGGATCGAATACACGGTAGCGATCGCGGAAGCGGCTGCCAAGCAGTCCGGCCTTCCGATTGCTCTTCACCTCGACCACGGCAGCTCTTTTGAAGTGGCCATGAAGTGTATCCGTGCCGGCTTCAGCTCCGTTATGTTCGACGGTTCCCACTACTCTTATGAAGAGAACGTACGCCTGACCAAAGAAGTCGTAAAAGCCGCGCACGCAATGGGCGTTTCCGTTGAGGGCGAGCTTGGAACGATCGGCGGCGTTGAAGATGATATCTCCGTAGACGAAGCTGATGCTAACCTGGCTAAGCCGGAAGAAGCGATCCGCTACTACGAAGAAACCGGAGTCGATTGTGTGGCAATCGCGGTCGGAACTGCACACGGCATGTATGCAGGCGAGCCGAACATTCACTTTGACATCATCGAGAAAGTTTCGCAGGCGATCCCGATTCCTGTCGTTCTTCACGGCGGATCCGGCGTTCCGGACGAAATGATCAAGAAAGCGATCGCAGCAGGCGCAGGCAAAGTTAACGTGAACACGGAGAACCAAGTGGCCGCTACAGCCGCTATCCGTGAAGTTCTCGGTGCCGACGCTAAAGTATACGATCCTCGCAAATACCTCACCCCAGCACGCAAAGCGATGGTTGAAGTCGTGAAATCCAAAATTCAACTGTTCGGCAGCGCTAACCAAGCTTAATACCGATTCAGATAGAGACAGAGACGGGAAATGCATCTTAACGGATGCATTTCTCTCTTCTATTTTAGGTTCCGTATCCATCCCAGACGACCCATACTCCCTTAAAAGTTGACAACGCGCGTAAACTGCGTTTTATTTAGATATGTACACTTGATTTCTATCCAGGAGCCAGCCCCCGATTTAGCGGGCGGCCTTCTATTTTGTATGCAGCCAAACACGAGCTGCTTCTAGTTGTTCCAGCAGTTCACTTTTGATATTTTTACAAATTGTAGTTAAGCAGCTAAGCTATCTACCGGAAGCAGGGGGAAGATAACGCATTATGGAAAAATTAATGATCGCAGGCGGACGTCCGCTCAAAGGGACAGTAACAATCAGCGGGGCCAAGAACAGTGCCGTTGCTTTAATACCCGCCGCGATACTCGCCGAATCGACGGTTACCTTGGACAATTTGCCGCACCTCAGCGATGTGGCTATCTATACAGAAATTCTTAGCGAACTCGGGGCTTCCATCGAATGGAACAACGAGCAGATGATTATCGATCCGAGCGCCATGAAGAGCAAGCCGATGCCCAACGGCAACGTAAAGAAGCTTAGAGCCTCCTACTATCTTATGGGAGCCATGCTGGGAAGATTCGGCGAGGCCATAATCGGTCTGCCGGGCGGCTGCAATTTCGAGCCGCGTCCGATTGATTTGCATATCAAAGGGTTCGAGGCGCTGGGTGCCGAAATTTCGAATGAGAACGGCTCGCTGCATATTCGGGCCAAACAGCTCCGCGGAGCCAAAATTTATTTGGATATGGTCAGTGTAGGCGCAACCATCAACATCATGCTTGCCGCCTCCCGTGCCAAAGGCTTCACTTTGATTGAAAATGCGGCCAAAGAGCCTGAAATTATAGATGTAGCAACACTCCTCAACTCCATGGGAGCGAAAATCAAAGGAGCCGGTACGGAAACGATCCGCATCGAAGGGGTAGACGAGATGCACGGCTGCCGTCACTCCATTATCCCTGACCGTATCCAGGCGGGGACTTACATGATTGCCGCAGCCGCAACGCGAGGAGACGTAACGGTAGATAATATTATTCCGAAGCACATGGAGGCCATGACGGCCAAGTTGCAGGAAATGGGTGTTGAAATTCACGAGATGGATGAGTCGATTCGCGTGGTGGGTCGTGCTCTTTACGACAGTATAGATGTAAAAGCGCTGGTTTATCCCGGCTTTGCGACGGATCTTCAATCCCCGATGACGAGTCTGCTTACGCAGACCACCGGTGTGAGCATGCTGACGGACCTTGTCTACAGCAACCGGTTCAAGCATGTGCCTGAACTGGTCCGCATGGGAGCCAAGATCAAAGTAGAGGGCCGGACAGCCATCATCGAGGGTGGTACGCTAAGTGCGGCGAAAGTGAAAGCAAGCGACCTGCGGGCAGGCGCAGCCTTGGTTATTGCGGGTCTTACCGTGCCGTCCGATGTTACGGAGGTTACAGGCGTGGAATATATTGACCGCGGTTATGACAATCTTGTTGCCAACCTGACTCTACTTGGCGCGGAAGTATGGCGCGAGAACGGCGAAGAATAGGCCCGGAATAAGAAAGCGGCCTTAGGGCAACACTGGGTACTAGCTTTTTAGTTTTGTGGAATTAATAACTTACTAGTTTGGTGGTTGAATAGAATGGATATGCACCTCGCGCAGTTGGAGGCACTCAAGCTTACGGAGCTTTACAAGCTCGCCAAAAAATATCAGATCCCATACTATGGGCAGCTTAAGAAAAAAGAGCTCATCTTTTCCATTCTGCGGGCCCAGGCGGCGGAAAGCGGCCTCATGTTTATGGAAGGAGTTCTGGAGGTTCTGCAGGAGGGCTTTGGTTTCCTGCGTCCGATTAACTACCTTCCGAGTACGGAGGACATCTACATTTCTGCCTCCCAGATCCGTAAATTCGACCTCCGCTCAGGAGATCTTGTCTCTGGAAAATGTCGTCCGCCGAAAGAGAACGAGCGTTATTTCGGACTTCTGCATGTGGAAGCCGTCAATGGCGAAAGCCCCGACACGGCTTCCGAACGTCTGCACTTCCCGGCTCTCACGCCGCTGTATCCCCAGACGAAGGTTGTTCTCGAAACGTCTCCCGAGAAGCTCTCGACGAGAATCATGGACCTTATGGCACCCGTCGGTCTCGGACAGCGCGGTCTGATCGTTGCGCCTCCGAAAGCGGGGAAAACCTTGCTTCTCAAAGAAATCGCGAACAGCATTTCCACGAATTATCCGGAGATTGAGCTATTCGTTCTTCTGATCGACGAACGTCCGGAAGAAGTGACCGATATGCAGCGTTCCGTTAAAGGGGAAGTTGTCGCTTCCACTTTCGATGAGCTGCCGGAAAATCACATCAAGGTAGCGGAGCTTGTTCTGGAACGGGCGCAGCGTCTTGTGGAACATAAGAAGGATGTCGTCATTCTTTTGGACAGCATTACCCGCTTGGCTCGAGCTTACAACCTCGTTGTTCCGCCGTCCGGCCGCACATTGTCGGGGGGGATCGATCCAGGCGCGTTCCATCGTCCGAAGCGTTTCTTCGGTGCCGCCCGGAATATCGAAGAAGGCGGCAGTCTGACCATTCTGGCCACCGCGCTCGTCGAA
This sequence comes from Paenibacillus chitinolyticus NBRC 15660, assembly GCF_000739915.1. Lineage (GTDB taxonomy): Bacteria > Bacillota > Bacilli > Paenibacillales > NBRC-103111 > Paenibacillus_F > Paenibacillus_F chitinolyticus. The sequence goes on from NZ_BBJT01000019.1 coordinate 55,722, forward strand.
ACGGGATCACGTATGGATGACGTCATTTATGAAGAATTTAAAGGCACGGGGAACATGGAACTTCATTTGGACCGTAAACTTGCGGAACGCCGTACATTCCCGGCTATCGATATCCGCCGTTCAGGCACGCGCCGCGAAGAAAGTCTGCTTACCAAGGAAGAACTTGAGAAGGTATGGGGATTGCGTAAGAGCATGAACGATACTTATGAATATACGGAAGCTTTCATCAAGAAACTGGGTGAGACGAAGACGAATCAGGAATTTCTGGATTCCCTGGAGACCAACAACGGGAACGTTACGCTGGGTAAAGGGAAAATGAAAAATTCCGCTTCCTAAGTATAGGTTGCTGAAAAATTCGCTTCCATCTCCCATTCAAAGGAGTACCTGACAATGAATGTGGTTTATGCGGACCCGTCCGGCAATGTATTCGATCATCCCGATTACGAAGCGCTCGGACGGAGCGCCGATCAGATTGTGGAACTATTGGAAGAAGAGTTGATCCCGCTGCCGGAGGGGGCGACTTTGGTAAGTCTGCCTCATACGAGAGCGGTCGGGATAAACACGGAAACGGGCGAAATGGAAGTCCTGCCCGGGGAGTATGCGGCCGTTGGCGCGCTTCTGCCCCAGGGTTTTACACGACTTATGCTGCCCGGTTACGTGAAAACCGATAAAGAGGAGAAGTTTCCTCTATTCGGTTATACGGCCGTCGTGTGGAAAGACGGGGCCTTCTACGTCGCCGCGGAGCAGTGCGACGATCCGGAACCGTGGAACCCGCGCAACTGCGATCCGGACGAGCTGGAGGTCAGCGTTGAAAAGCTGCGCGCCCGGTATCCGGAGAACCGCCTGTACGAGCATCTGTCCAAATGCGCGCTGGAATACGAATGCCTGACCGCGTCGAATACCTTCCTGAACCGCTGGGAAGGCGCGGTGCCGGTTTCTTTCTCCTGCAACGCAGGCTGCTTCGGCTGCATCTCGGAACAACCCGACGACAGCGGTTTTCCCGCTCCGCAGACACGGATGAACTTCAAGCCGCAGGCTAAAGAACTCGCCGAAGTCATGCTGGAGCATCTTAAGACGCCGGACAGCATTATTTCCTTCGGTCAAGGCTGCGAAGGTGAGCCGTCCACTCAGGCCAAACTCATTATCGAGGCGATGCGCGAAGTGCGCAGCCGTACCGATATGGGCTATATCAATATCAATACCAACGCCGGTTTAAGCGACCATATCCGCGGAATTGTAGACGCGGGACTTGACCTCATGCGGGTCAGCACCATCTCCGCTCTCGACGATCACTATAACGCGTATTACAAGCCGCGGGGCTACACGCTCGCCAACGTCGAAAAATCGCTGAAATACGCTACAAGCAAAGGCGTCATCACATCGATCAACTATCTGATTTTCCCGGGTGTTACCGACCGCGAAGAAGAAGTGGAAGCGATGATCGAATTTGTGCGCCGAACCGGACTGCGTCTGATCCAGATGAGAAATCTCAATATCGATCCCGAGAGCTATCTGAATCTGATTCCGAAAGCCCAAGGAGACATTCTGGGTATGAAGCAGATGCTGGAGATTTATCGTGAGGAACTGCCCGATGTGGTAATCGGTTCGTACACGCATATACCGGCTTTCTTCGACCGTGCCCAGCGGGCTTGAACAACCCCATTGCAATAAAAGATACACTCATGCTATAATGAGTTTATGTGTCATCATAACTCTGGTTCGACGAATAGATCCAGGGCGGAAAGAGGTGAATGGGAATGAAACAAGGGATCCATCCCAACTATCACGAAACAACGGTAACTTGCGCATGCGGCAATACTTTCGAGAGCGGTTCTGTTAGAGAGAACCTTCGCGTAGAGATTTGCTCCAACTGCCATCCGTTCTTCACCGGCAAACAGAAGTTTATTGATGCCGGCGGTCGTGTGGACAAGTTCAAGAAGAAATACGGTATCTAATTCGAGGCTTTTCCTCAATTCGGATTGCATAACACAATCCCCCCGGGTCATCCTAATAGCGTGCCTTGCACGAAGTAGGATACCAAGGGGGGTTTTTGCTTTGGGAAACGTTATTGTCAAGCGGTCCGCAGGAGGCTTATTGGCCGCTCTTGTGACGGCCGCAGCCATAACCGGATGCAGTCCGGGTCAGCCCGCCGGTCCGAAAGCGTACAATTACTCCAGTGACGGATATTTGGGCACGACAAGCGCAAATCCGAACCTGGCGTTAAACCCGGGCTACCACACTTACCAGGTCGACTCTGACATCGCTCTGTCGGTATTGGGACGGCTGAAAGGCGTTGTGGACACTCAACTTCAGTTTAAGGGTCCGATCGGTTACGTGAAGCTTTCCGTCCCGCGGGGGACTCCGCCGGAGAAAGCGGCCGCGATCCGGGCACAGGCCGAACAGGACCTGCACACGCAATTGCCGAGATACCGGTTTATCGTTACCGTTAAACGGTAGAAAAACGCTTTTATTCCAGGATCATATCGCTGTCTTTTGGTAAGTTTCTCCCCGGAGTTGCACTTTGCTTCACAATGGGCTATACTTATTTTTGCCGTGCTAGACGGGGAGGTAGCGGTGCCCTGTTGCCCGCAATCCGCTGTAGCGGGGTTGAATCCCTGTTAGAGGTACTGTCGATGTGAGGTCTGGCCTTTACACGTGGTGTTGAGAGTCGGGTCCTTCGCAATGAGCACCAGTGAACCCGGTCAGGTCCGGAAGGAAGCAGCCGTAAGCAGGACCGCCCATGTGCCGAGGGGTTGCCTAACTTGAGCTAACGATAAAGGTACGCTCGTATCGCTTTATCAATAACAGGTGCACGGCCTTATATAAGATTACAAAAAACGAGCCTTCCGGCAACGGAAGGCTTTTTTGCGTTCTCTTTTTCTACATAAAAATGACAGTTCGTCGATTTTTGTTTTCCAATAGAAGGAAAATGCTAAAAATGAGAGAATAGGTAAACATTCGCAGTCTTTCGGCTTAAAGCTGTTATAAAGAGGGGGAAGGACAAATGTTGGATGCCAGCCTTCATCATATAGGGGTGTTCATTTCCGCAGCTGAGCTGGGAGTAAGATTGGAAGAAATGTTCAAGGGCTGTTTGATTGTAGCCAATGCTCACAATGAGATGGTGTACGCAAACGAGCCATTTTTGAAACGTACCGGATATACCGCGGAGGATATGAAAATGGCGCCTTTTTCGGAGGTCATCCAACTTCCTGAACCGGTTGACTGTTTTTATAGCCGGCATTTCGATATGGGCAGCGACAAGACGGACGCCAAATATCCTATCGCGATCGTCAAAGACAGCCAGGGGTTCATTCAGCTGCAGAAATGCAGCATGCTGTTTGCGGAAGTGAACAGTGAGCCTCATTACCTCTTTCTGCTCGACGACCTGGAGGAAGTCTCGGAACAAAATTTGCTTCAGCGTTTCTCGGGTACCTTTCTGAGGGATGTCAATTTGGGCGTTCTGCTCATAGATACCGAATTCCGGCTCGTGGATATTAGCGATATGGCCTGCCGGGTGCTGGGCTTTCATAAAGAATCCATCCTGTTCAAAAGAATAGAAGATATCTTTGCTTCAGTCCCTCCGGAACACCGGCTTGTTGAGAGAAGTCTTCTGGACGGCAGAATCGTAAGGAATCATGCGGTATCTTGGATGAACAATCAAGAACGGTACGAACTGCTGCTGGATTCCAACTTACTGAGGGACAATGAAGATCAAATCGTTGGCGCTTACATTATTTTTAAAGATGTGACCAACCTGCGGTCTCTCGAGGCCCAGGTTCAGCGCAGCGACCGCCTGGCCATGATCGGACAGATTGCCGCGGGTACGGCTCACGAAATCAGAAATCCGTTAACGTCGATTAAGGGATTTTTGCAGGTGCTTAAGAAAACGTTCGAATCCAAGGATATGGCCAAAGAGCAGGGTTATATCGATGTCATGCTGGATGAGATTAACCGGGTAAACGAACTGGTTAACGAATTTCTTCTCCTCGGCAAGCCGAAGAACGTTCTGCTGCAGAAAATCGACGTTTCCACGGTAATCAAAGGAATACTGCCGATCATCAACAACGAGGCGATTCTACATAAAGTGCACATGAACTACGAAGAATCCAGCGGACTGCCGCCCGTTATCGCCGACCAGGAGCTTTTAAAGCAGGTTTTTCTGAATATATGCAAAAACGGCATTGAGGCGCTGACGGATGGAGGCACCTTGACCATAGTGGAAAGACTCGATCCCGACGGCAGATTCGTGAATATCGAAGTGCACGATACAGGCCCGGGAATCCCGGTTTATGTCATCGATAAAATATTCGATCCTTTCTTTACGACCAAAGAGGAAGGAACGGGACTCGGACTATCGGTCTGCCAACGGATTATCCACGATATGGGCGGTCATATACGCGTATCGTCCAAGGGCTACGGAACGACCTTCACTGTCAGCATCCCCTGTACCTGATTCCCGCGCTTTCCGAGTTTTATTCCCGCCCGGGTTATAGTATAATGGGTTCAATAATTCAGAACGAATTATTGGAGAGTAAACCTATGACACATATTGCTTTATACCGGACTTGGCGATCCCAAGCGTTCCGGGAGTTAGTCGGCCAGAAGCCGATCGTACAGACGCTGCAGAATTCTCTGCGTGAACAAAGATTTACCCATGCTTATTTATTCAGCGGTCCCCGCGGTACAGGGAAGACGAGCGCGGCCAAGATTTTGGCCAAAGCCGTTAACTGTGTACACGGGCCTGCCGAAGAACCGTGCAATGAATGTGAAGCCTGCATCCGGATCTCCCAGGGCTCAGTCATGGACGTCGTCGAAATCGACGCCGCATCGAATCGCGGTGTGGAAGAGATTCGCGACATCCGGGACAAAGTGAAATATGCACCGACGGAAGTTCGGTACAAAGTATATATCATCGACGAAGTCCATATGCTGACCACGGAAGCTTTCAACGCCCTCCTCAAGACGTTGGAGGAGCCGCCGGCTCACGTTATCTTTATTTTGGCTACGACGGAACCTCACAAGCTTCCCGCTACTATCATCTCCCGCTGTCAGCGGTTTGATTTCCGCCGCGTGTCGATGGAAGAACAAGTCGGGCGGCTTGCCTACGTGTGCCGTGAAGAGAACATCGCTATCGAAGAAGAGGCTCTTCACTATATTGCGCGCCTGTCGGAAGGCGGGATGCGGGATGCCTTAAGCCTGCTGGACCAGGCATCTTCTTTTGCCGTGGGAACCATTGCCGCAAGCGATGTGGTCGCCATGACGGGCGGTCTGGCATCGGATCAGTTTGAGAAACTGGTCGGAAGCATGAAGGAGCAGGATATCGGCGCCGCACTCGAACTGATTGATCAGTTTATGCAGGAAGGCAAGAGCGCGGATAAATGTATGGAGAACCTGATCCATTATTTCCGCGATCTTCTGATGATCCGTCTCGTTCCGGATTCGTCCGTGCTGACGGAACGCGTTTTCGATGTCGCCAGGCTGGATCAGGTTGCGTCCCGTTTCGGGACCGATCAGCTTATCGCGATCATCGAAGTGCTGAATCAGTACCAAAGCGAGATGAAGTACTCCGTGCAGCCGCAGACGATCTTGGAAGTCGCGGTTATGAAAGCATGCGGAGCGATCGCTTCGGGAGGCGGGAGCCGCCCGGCTGAGGCTCCGCCGGCTTCGCGCTCGGCGGGTGAGCCGGAACCGGAAGCCCTGTCCCAGCTCACCCGCAGAATCCAGCAGCTGGAAGAGCAGCTTGCCAAGCTGATGCAAGGGGGAGTCCCCGCTGCGGGAGCGCAGCAGCCGGCCCGGTCTCCGGTAGCGCCGCGTTCGTCTAACGCTGCGGTGCGCAAGGCTTCGGTCCGGCTGGACGATTTCACGTCCGCGGTCGAAAGCCATCATACCCGGGCCTTGCTCGGCAAGTGGACGCAGATTCTGGCTATGGTCAAGGAACGGAAGATCACCGTTCATGCCTGGCTGGTGGACGGAGAGCCCGTCGCCATTCACGGAGACACGGTTCTGGTGGCTTTCAAAAGCGCTATGCACCGTGACACGACAGAGAAACCGGCCAATAAGCAGCTGATTGAGCAAGTGATTTCCGAAGCGCTCGGAGAAACGCTTAAGCTGGCGACCGTCATGCAGAAAGAATGGAAGGAAGCCCGCGAAGGCGCCTCCGAGCCTGCCAGGGAAGAAATGACGCTGCAAGCCGAAGACTCGGAACCGGACAAAGAACCGTGGGTGGACGAGGCGATCAAGCTGTTCGGCGAAGACCTGGTGAGCATTAAGGATGAATAAGGGATCAGCCCCATTAAGACGAAGGAGTTGGGAATATGAATAACATGAACCAAATGATGAAACAAGTGAAGAAAATGCAGGAACAGATGCTGAAAGTCCAAGAAGAACTCGGGAGCAAAACCGTCGAAGGAACGGCCGGTGGCGGCGTAGTTACGGTCACTGCGAACGGGCATAAGAAAGTGACGGCAATCGCCATTAAGCCGGAAGCGGTCGATCCGGACGATGTCGAAATGCTGCAAGACCTTGTTCTGACAGCCGTGAACGATGCGCTTAACAAAGCGGAAGAACTGGCTGGCAAAGATATGGGCAAATTTACGGGCGGAATGAATATTCCCGGTCTGTTTTAAGGTAAAGGGCTTCGTAAGAAGCCTTTTTTCCATCTTTATTTACAAAAAGGAGAAACCCGGCGTTGCATTATCCAGAACCGATTTCCAAACTAATCGACGCATTTACACGCTTGCCCGGCGTCGGCCCCAAAACAGCCGGACGTCTGGCTTTTCACGTTCTCCGAATGAAGGAAGAAGACGTGCTTGATTTTGCCAAGGCGCTCGTGAACGTCAAACGCAATCTGCACTACTGTTCCGTCTGCTGCAATATCACAGATATCGATCCGTGCCGCATCTGTCAGGATAAGAGCCGTGATGCATCCGTTATCTGTGTGGTTCAGGAGCCGAAGGATCTGGTTGCGATGGAGCGGACGAGAGAATTCGACGGCTATTATCATGTTCTGCACGGCGCCATTTCTCCCATGGAGGGCATTGGACCGGATCAGATTCACATTGCCGAACTATTGAAGCGGCTCGGAGACGAGCAGGTCAAAGAGATGATTCTGGCAACCAACCCCAATATAGAAGGAGAAGCTACGGCCATGTATCTTTCCAGGCTGGTTAAAGGTTTCGGCCTCAAGGTGACCCGTATCGCGCATGGTCTTCCTGTCGGGGGAGATTTAGAGTATGCGGATGAAGTGACGCTTACCAAGGCGCTTGAAGGCCGCAGGGAGATTTAGGCAGCTCTCTTCTTGGTTTGCACTGCATTCTTGATTGAAAATAATAGTTGGCCGCCCTTCTTTTGAAGGCGGTTTTTTTGTTTTCGGACAGGTTCTAATCAGGCCCCTCCTCTCCATAGGATAGTAAAAGCGACAGCTCATGGCGATTATGAGTACAGGGGGGAAAGGCATGAATGACCTGAGGAAGAGTGCATTCTCGTTTCAGCGGGGGACCCGAAAAACAGCCGAACAGGACAAGCAGGAGCTGCTGGCCGAGATCAGATTGGCTCATTCGCAGTGGAAAACGGCGCAGCACCATTTCGAGCACGCATTGGAAAAAGACGAGATTGATTATGCCATCTATGCGGTAGAAGCGGCGGAAAAACGCTACGAAATGCTGCTCAGGCAAGCTAAAAAGCTGAACGTGACGTCCGCTTATCATATTACTGCCGAGGTGCGGGGATGAAAACGGCCGTATGGGGAATGCTTGCTTTGTCGGCCGGAGCCCTGCTGGTTTTGTTGGTTCGCCAGCCGGGCGCCCGCAAAATTTTTTCGAGCATCGGTGTACATGTTGTAGTGGCTGCATTTCTGCTTTATGGTGTACAGTTGTTAAGCGGATATTCCCGGTTCGAACTGCCGATTAACATCTACACGGTAGGAACCGTATCCGTTCTAGGAGTACCTGGATTGATGCTTCTGGCCGCTCTTAAAGTCGTGCTTGTGTAAGCTGCTAGCGTTTATATTTCACATGGTTAAAATTGTATGTTTAAAAATTGTTGACTTCGTATTTATG
>NZ_BBJT01000018.1 GCF_000739915.1 Paenibacillus chitinolyticus NBRC 15660
CGGGCTGTCGCTGCAGCTCGCCCGCCTTGACGACGGCAGCGCGTTCGTCATCGCCCGGCTGGAGGCGCGCGCAGCCGACGGCCTCCCGGCGCTGGAAGCACGCCGGGCAAGCCTGGAAGCCGCCCTGCAAGCGGCGGGCGTGCAGGCGGACTGCAACGTCGTCCTGCAGGGAGCCGCAGCTCGGCCTTCGGCAGGCGCAGCGGCTCAGGCCGACGGGCTTCAGGCGCTGCTCGCGAAGCGGCTCGGCGCCGCTCCTCTGGAGCGTTACGCCGACGGGGAGACCGTCAGCATCACGATGAGCGCACCCAAGCTTCAAGCTTCGGTAATCAGCGGCGGCAAACGCGTTAACCTGCAGGCCGCGGTTCACACGGTAACCGAAAGCGGACTGCAGCGTATCACAATCGGCACGCCGGTCATTACAACCGAATACTGAATTTCTTTCTTTCTCCACGCAAGCCAGGCAAGCTGCATAAAATGCGGCTTGCCTTTTACCGAATCGCATCGTATGTGCAGCCTGGGGCTCATTTTACACACCGACCCTTTAAATCCAAAACCGGAAGAAACTTTTTTCGAAAATCGGCTTCTAACAAGCGGAATCCGTTTAAATAAACTTACCGGCAAGTGGTAAGCAGTAAGTGCGCGGCGGCGGCCAAAAATCATAAGCACAATTTATGCACGAACGGCTCGCAGTCATAGCCTCATCAATGGCGCTTGCTCAGGCATCTGGTCGTTCACGGTTTAATTTCGACTTTTATTGAAATCGCTTACAATTATAATCCGGGAGGCGGTACAATGACACTGCGTTTTTTTCAATGGTTCGGTAAATGGAGTTTGCCGGAAGGTTTCGGGCGTAGATTAACGGCAGGCCTGATCCTCACGGCCGTTCTTGTCTCCCTGGTGTTAAGCGCGCTGCTAAACAGGCTCGTGCCGGGTTCCATGACTTACGCCGACCTGATGACCCGCTCGCAGCCCGCCTCTTTTTATCTGCCTGATGAAAATTTTACTTACCGTGACCAGGGTGTCATTGAATCGTTTACCCGCCTGGCCCTTACCAAACAAGCTTTGCGGAAAGAAGAAGCCGCCTCCGCTTTTATTCCCGGCAAGGAGCCTCTCCGGCTTTCTTATGATAATTCCAAAGGCCGGGTTATTCTCGTCGACGCGGACGGCCGGATTTATACGCCGGTATCCAAAGCGGAGCTCCGCAATGAATCCAAGCTGCACTGGCTCTGGTGGAAGCTGGATACCGGCCGCTCGTCTTACCTGTATTACGTAACCGAGCCTGACGCGGCTATCGCCCGGCTGGCCGAGCAGATCAAAAATTCGGCTCCGGCAATAGAAGCGGCGGGCTGAACCCTGAGCATCATGCCCTGCCGAAGAACTTCCGCACCGCGCGAAGCTTCCAGCACGCGGTGCTCGGCGTCACATGACGGTGGTCAACCACAACGTTGTCCTTCGCTCCTCGCCCAAGCCCTCTCTTGCCCGCTTCTTTTTTCACATCGCACCGCTATCCCGGCCCCTTGCGGAAACCCGGCTTTCCGGTATGCCCCGCATCCGGTTCCGATGGTTCTCTCCCTGGGGCTTTTTTCAACCTTCGAGCAGGGCAATCAGCTTTTGCAGAAGTACAGGCTCTTCGTCCCGGAATTGGTTGAACCGGAGCCTTAACCGTTCAAACACTTCCTTATCCTCGCGGATTTCATGTCGGATGTACTGGTCCCTCAGTTTCATCGCTCTCTTAGCCAGATCTTTATAGCCTTCCGCAAGCTCTTCGTCATACGGAATGATCCCCTCAGTCACCAGATATTCGATCCGGTCGCTCATCATTTTTTTGTGTTCCCACAGAAGATGAAGGTGCCTTACATCGTTGCGCATTCCCAGCCGGGGATCGTTTTGCTCTACGGCGTCGTAGTACATCTGCAAATAGTCGTATACCCTGATTCCGAAAGCTTCATTCTCGTCGGGATTGTAATTGATCCGGTTTAAGCGGGTCTCCCCGTTAAGATAATCGCGCAATTGGTCGATCACGGCGACTTTGTCGAAAGGATAGTGGAATTCCGGCTCGTATTTGTAAAAATACGTATGGTGATCTGACGTTTGTCCCTCCTTCAGCAGCTTTTTCATGGAATTTACGGCATCGAGAAACTCTTCGAAAGATATCTCCAGATTGCGGTATACTCCCGTATGGTCGAACATGGAGGCATAAAAGACCCGTTCTTCCAAGTTAAACCCATACAGAAAAAGGTGATGGGGGAACGGCTCCTGCTGATAGCAGGCCGCCGGCGACAGCTTGGATTCGTCCAAAAAAACGATACAGTAATACCCGTTACGGATCTGATCCGCAAAAAATTTCGGCCAATCATCCAGCGCCAGATTTTCCAAAAACGTATAATTGACGTTGCATGTGAGCAAGAACGGATTGTTGAAATTCAGTTCATTGGGCTGGCCCCGGAAAAAATCGACGTAGCACTGCCTGCCGTCCTCGAGAAATTTCTTCGTGCAGGACAACTGGATAAAATTGCTGTAAAACCAGGGAATCGTTACTGCATGTCCGCTGGTAATCGAAAGTGTATAGCCCCACCGCAAAAATCCTTTAAGTGGCGGATTCGATAACGGAAGCTGAACGGCGTTCATCTGGTTCTCCCCCTTCTGTCGTGGTATCCGGAATCGTGACCGGCAGAGTTCCGGCAGGCTCCGCCTTGCCCGTCAGAACACGGGCCAGAGCCTGCAGGGTATGCGGATGGTGTTCGTAGCAGGCCAGGAAGCCTTCGGCCTCCGGGAATGCCGCAAGATCGACGGGATTGCGCAGGGAGACCGGGATGACTTTGGCGCCTCCCTCCAGCAGTTTGCGGACCAATGCGGGCTGTCCCGGATTAGAAGCCGTGTGGAAAATACCGGCGACGATCTGCCCGTATCGCTGCGCTTCGGAAGCCAGGGCCGCAATCTCATCCGGACTCGGGCTGGTCCCGTACACGCGCTCCGTGAGGTTCGCCCCGATAAAAGGGCGCAGGAATCCCGCCAGGGTAGCATCGTGTATCGGCTCGTCTTCGGATTTGCAGGCGGCCGAAATTTGCGGCCAGAGCACCAGCGTGTCGACGTCCGGAGACAGCCTGCAGAAATCCGGTTCACGGTTGACGGCCGTAATACTCTCCTCACGGAGCCGTTCAATCGTCCGCAGCGTCTGCGGATTCTCCAGCAGAAGCCGTGCTTCTTCCCAGCTGCGCTCCCGCAGCTCTCCGATGCGGCGCTCCTTCAGGCGAAGAATACGCTCCACGGAAGCGTCGATCCGCTCCTCCGGCAGGCGCCCGTCCGCCACGGCACGCTCCAGAGCCGCCACTGCCTCCAGCTGGCTTGCGTACGTGTGGCTGACGAGCAGCAGATCCGCTCCGGCCAGCATGGCCCGGACGACGGCCTCGCCTAAGCCGATTCCCTGCGTCACCGCGTCCATTTCCATGCAGTCGGTCACGATGAGCCCCTCGAAGCCCAGCTCCTCCCGCAGCAGTCCCGTCAGGACTTCCCGGGAGAGAGTCGCGGGAACAGGCTCTCCGCCGCTGAGCAGCGGAATTCCGACATGGGCCGTCATAACGGCTTCGGCCCCGGTCAGGGCTGCCCGACGGAACGGCACAAGCTCCACCGACCGGAGCCGTTCGAGGGAATGCCTCACGACCGGCAGCTCGGCATGAGAATCCGTCTCCGTATCGCCGTGCCCGGGAAAATGCTTGATGACGGAGGCGATCCCTCCGTCCTGAAAGCCGAGCATGGCGGCGATCCCCAGCTCGGAGACCAGTTCGGCGCTGTCTCCGAACGAGCGGACGTCAATGATCGGATTTCGCGGATTGACGTTGATGTCCACCACCGGCGCGAAATTCATATTGATGCCCAGCGCCTTGAGCTCTTCCGCCGTCCCCTTGGCGGCTTCGTAAAGCAGCCCGGGGTTCCGCGCCGCTCCCAACGCCATCGCCGCGGGCAGCTGCGCGATCCCCTGCCTTACCCGGACCACCATGCCGCCCTCCTGGTCCGTCCCCATCCACAGCGGGATGCCGGTCGCGGCCACAGCCATCCGCTGAAGTTCCTCCGTTAAAGCGAATGCCTGCCCGGGGTTGTCCAGATTGCGGGAAAAGAACACGACGCCACCGGCGAAATGGTTCTCCAAAAGGTCCCGGATATTCATATCGGGCGTAAGGCCCTCGAAACCTACCATCAGAAGCTGGCCGATTTTTTCCTTCAACGTAAGCTCGCTGCACGCTCTCATTCGGTTGCCCCCTTTGCCGTTACATTTGCGTCCAATCGAACATAACTCCCATGAAATCGGACTTCCGCCCGGCGATCCGGGAATACACCGATACGGCTTCGAGCGGGCTAACTTTCTCGCTAATGAGACTTTCGACGTCCAGTTTTCCGCGACGGATGGATTCGAAAATGAATCCGTTCATGTCCGGTTCCGTCCACCCTTTAAAACCTTCCATCATCCGCCCGTGAATCCCCAGTATGCTGACCGAATTAAAGACGACTTTCGGCCCGATGGTCTGCTTCGAGGGCTCCGTCGAATCGCCCAGCAGAATCACTTTTCCGAGATCCCGGGTCAGTTGGGTACAGTACGGTAGTACCGCGTAGGAGCCCGTAATATCGTACACCGTGTCAAGCATTCTTCCTCCGGTGAGTTCTTCGACCTGTCCGTATGCATCAGCCACCGGAAGATCCAGCAGATCGGTCGCCCCGTTTCGGCGGGCTTGATCCAGACGGGGGCTCTCCGGCGCAATCGCGATAATTTGGCGCGCACCGCTCGAATTCAGATACTGGACCACGAGCTGGCCGATAAGACCGAGTCCGACGACACCCACTCTTTCGCCGAATGCGGGTTCGGCGCGCAGGATACCCAACAGGGCGACCTTAGCGATCTGCGTAAAAACCGCCTCTTCATCACGGATCGTATCGGGAATAAGCGCCGCTTCCCGGTAATCGGCGAGGAAGTACTGGCGGTGTCCGGCAGGGCAGATGATCCTGTCGCCGGCCCGGATTCCTTCCACCCCACTGCCCGTCTTCAGCACTTCCGCCGCCATGGAGTATCCCGGATAGAACGGGTAGCGGACCCACGATGACCAGACCGTCCCCTCGTCGAAGCGCCCTTTCAGACAGGCTAGTTCCGTTCCCGTGCTGATCAGAGACTTTTTGGCCGCACATAAGATTTGTCCCGGTCCCGGCTCAGGTACCTTTTCCTCTAAAAGCTCGATCCGGTCCGGCTCCTGAAATACGCAGTTTAACGAGGTGTACCCCCCGCTTATCGCAACATCCGGCATGTTTTGGCACTTCCTTTTCTAAGTATAGGATGGGAATCCAGAATTCCTTGAATTAGCTGCTCGCGCTGCTGTACCCTCTTACGGCCTGTTTCCAGAGCAGCCGCACGACAGCGAAAAGCAGCAGCGAACCGGCCAGCGCCAGTCCCGCATAAAGCCAGCTGAGCTGACCGAGCAGGAACATCGGGCCGAAATTGGTAACAAGGAACAGGGGAATAACGAAGGTGCCGATCCGGCGGACCCAGGCCGGGTAAATGGCCATCGGAAAATTGTTGGCGTCCCAGACAGAATGGGCGATTTCCGATACGGAGCCCGTCTGGACGAACCAGAACGAAAGCAGCGCCGGAATAATCATCAGGCAGTACGTGATGACAACGGAGACGACAAGCAGCAACGCGAATCCCGCAAGCTGCACGAACGTCAGCGGAATATCCATGGCGTGCCAGCCGATACCGACCATGACGAACCCGACCAGAATGTCGGGGATCGGAAGCGCCAGATCCACATAACGCAGGGAAGCCATGAACTGGAGGGAAACCGGCTTCGTCAGCATGAGATCAAGCGAACCGTCCTTGATATACTCGGGAATTTTCATGAAATTTGTAAAAAACAGGCCGACATAAATTCCGGTCGCCACAGTATGCATGCCAATAAAAAGCAGCAGCCCTTCGGGCGGTATCCCGTCTACGTGAAGGTCAGTGCGGAACACGACGAGCACATACAGCAGCTTGGCGAGCAGGTAGACGGATTCGACCAGCAGGCTCATTATAAAATTGCCCCGGAACTCCATCTGGGCAATGAGGCAATTTTTGATGAACATGCCGTACAGAAGAGCGTATTTTCTCATGATTTTAAACATATGGAACGTCCGCTACCCCCCAACCGCCGAGTATTTCTTCATGGATACGCGCCACGTCAGGCGGGAAAGCCAGAAAAACAGCAGGATCCACCCGCACTGGATCAACATCCCCTGGTACATGGCCACCGCTTCCGTCTTGCCGCTGAGGACATTGACCGGAAAATAAATCGTATACGGGAACGGCGTGTATTGAAGCGCCTTCACAACCGTTTCACCGAAAATTTCCAAAGGAAACATGCCCCCGCTCAAAATATTGACCAGCAGACTTGTAATGACGAAAAAGTACGAGATTTCATGCAAGTAAAACGCGCTCGCGCAGATGCAGTAGGCGATCAGGAAGTTGAGCAGAAGCGCTCCCAGCAGCGTGAAGGCAAACAAGATCAGCCGTACGGCCTCCACATCCAGCACATCCCTAGCCGCCGAAATCCAGATAATCCCGATAAGCAGAATTGCCGTAATTCCGTAATAGATCGCCTTCTGTCCGAAGAAGGACACCAGCCGGTAACCGAAATAGCTCACCGGTTTGATCAAGTATTTGTTAAGACCGCCGTTTTTGATATCGTCGGCAATCTGGTGCTCGAACTGGGTGGCGATCAGCTTGGACACCAGCCCCGCCAAAATGGTGTACAAAATAATTTGGCCGTACGAGTACGAGAACAGCGCCGCCTGGCCGGAATGCCGGTACACCGCCGTCCAGATAAAATACTGGACAAGGATCGGAAAAGCGGCTCCCAGCAGACCGAGAAAGAAGTGAAACCGGTATTCCATCGAATGCTGGACGCCCATCGAAAAAACCGCCATGTACAATTTGCGTCTGTTCATCCGGCGGATTCCTTACGGTAAAGCATCGAAATGCTTTCCTCGATCGGCACGTCTTCAATCGTCCAGTCGACGATCGGAAACGAATCGAGCACGGCGCGCGACACTTCCTTCAAGCGGTGCTTCGGCAGCTCCAGAACGGCATTGTAGCCGTCTCCGCTGACGATTTTGCCGAACTTGGCCAGCCGATGCTCGGCAACGGGTTCGGAGAACTGCAGCCGGATAATTTTCTGCTCGCCGAAAAGATCATTGATCTTATGGAGATCCCCGTCATACAGCAGGCTTCCTTCGTTAATGATGATCGTCCGCTTGCACAGATCCTCCACGTCCTTCATGTAGTGGCTTGTCAGCAGGATCGTCGCGCCGAACTGTTCATTGTAATATTTCAGAAACTCCCTAACCTTCTTCTGGGATGGAAAATCGAGGCCGATCGTCGGCTCGTCGAGGTAAAGCAGCCGGGGCCGGTGGATAAGAGCGGCGATCAGCTCCATTTTCATCCGTTCACCCAGGGATAGCCGGCGCACCTGCACGTTCAGAAGCTCCTGAACATCCAGCATTTCCGATAACTCGGCGAGGCTCCGGCGGTAAAGATCGTCGTCCACGTCATAGATACATTTGTTCAGATAAATCGACTCGCTGGCGGGAAGATCCCACCAAAGCTGGTTTTTCTGGCCCATCACTATGGAAAACAGCCGTTTGAACTCGTTTTTCCTCTCCCACGGCACATAGCCGAGCACGTCGGCTTCCCCACCGGTGGGATACAGAATGCCCGACAGCATTTTGAGCGTCGTGGTTTTACCCGCCCCGTTGGGTCCGAGGAATCCGACGCACTCGCCGGGGCCGATGTCGAAGGAAACGGATTTTACCGCTTCCTTCACCAGCGACTTGCGGGCGAATAAATTTTTCAGCGAATTTTTAAGCCCGGCTTCTTTCCGGTAATACACGAACGATTTGTGCAGCTCCCGCACACGGATGAAGTCCATCCCTGCCCCTCCTGAACGATTGCCTGTTTTGCCTGATTGGGCGGCATAAAGTTTAAACGCTTAAATTCCGTTATTGTAAAGCAGCACGCATTTGGAGCAAATCGGCATCAGACCGCAGGCCAGAACTTCGCGCTGCTTGCGGAGATCTTCACCGTGGAAAATATCCGCCACGCTTTCTTCATTCAAGTTGCCGACGCTGAATTCCGGGAAAAATTTGCACGGATTCACTTTGCCGTCCGGCATAACGTCCATCCGGTTGGAGATCGAAAAGCACTTCGTCCGTTTCATGGCCGGTTTCTCGCCGCCCCGGATGAAGTCTTCCACTTCCTCGGGCTCCAAAGCGGGCTGGTAGCGGACACGAACATTCCATACCCGGGAATTGACGCGGTTCAGTTCATCGATCAGCGTGTCGTAATTGTCCGGCGAGATGTGGAACGTGAACGAATGCCAGCTGTTCTTGTGGCCTTCTTCGAAACGGGCTGCGAGGTGCGGGAAATGGGCATCGAAGTAGGTGTCCATTTTCTCGGCCGTATCGTTGGGGATGTACCAAGGGAAGCAGAAATAGACGGAATCGACGCCCATTTCTTCGAAGTATTCCATAAAGCTGTACAACTGGTTGACCATCTGGTCGTTTACGGTCAAGGCTACGGACACTTTGCCTTTGTACACGCCCTGCTTTTGCAGATCCAGAAGGAGCTGGACGGCGTGAATCACTTTCTTGAACGTGCCTTTGCCCCGGATCGCATCATTCTCCTTCTCGAAGCCTTCCAGGCTGACCAGCATGACGAGATTTTCCGACATTTTCAGAATGGAATCCAGCTTCTGCTCAATGAGAATCGCATTCGTGCAAATGGTCGTGTACCGGTCTTCTTTGGCCAGCAATTCCGCCAGTTCATCGAACTTGGAATAGAACAGCGGCTCACCGCCCCACAGGAACACGCGCGATTTGCGTTCTCTCGTTTCGGCCAGAAGCTTCTCCACGACGGGAATTTCGATTTCGTCGTTCTTCACTTCTTTGGCAAAGCCGTGATGGAAGCCGTCCGGGTTCCATTCGAAGCAGTGTTTGCAGCGCAGGTTACAGCCGTTATTGAGTTTGATTCCGATCTCGTAAGGCACGGGGGCCGCATAAGCCGGATCTTCCCTGCGCTTCCTTCCCGTTTCCGCCAGCGGAACCAGGGTTCTTTTCATATTACGGAACGTAAGTTGGTCAAACGTAACTGCTGTTTTCGGCTGCATAAGTAATCCTCCCAAAATGCTTGATTTTTGACCGCTGCTCCAGCAATCGTGTGCAAATCCCTTCCAACAGATGTTCCGAAAAATTCCGGGCTTGCCACTCCGCAAAACGGATACCGAAACCGCAGGATTCCCAGTAGGCCGAATTATGAAGCTCATGGTCGCCGAACGGCTCCAGCATGACAAAAGGGATCCCGAACGACAGCGAGTCGTTCAAGGTAGCTCCTCCCGGCTTGCTGATGATAGCCGAGCAGTCTCGCATCAGGTCCGTGTATGCGGAGTAATCTCGGAGCGGATACTCCCGGAGAACACCCTGCTCACGGACATAGCGGACCATCGGCGGGAACGTATGCCGTCCCTGCGCGTCCCGGCTCCACGGATCCCAGGAGGCATCCGTTCCGAAGTAGCGCGTAACCCCGTCGTCCTCCTCCACTTCGGAAGGATCGTAGACGATCACATCGAGCCGGCGGCCGAGCCCACGGAGTTCGCGGATCGTCTCGGCGTAAGTGCCGATCCCCCAGCCTCCTCCGTGGATCAGGATGCGTCCGGCACGCTGCCCGTAGGGCAAGGGCTCCGCTTCGTCCGAAGCGATGTAGGCGCCCGGGGACAGCTCCGAAGGTACGTAGAACCAGACGTTGTCATAGCCGGGATACAGCTGCTTGTGTACCTTAAACGACGGCGTATCCCACGCGTCCAGCCGGATCAGCCGGATATCCAAGGGTTTGCCGGCAGCCGCCTTGTAGCGCTCCAGGATCGGCAGCCAGAAGCCGGTGAACACCGCAAACCGGGTGACGCCGGCCCGCATCCAGTCCTCCAGCAGCCTCAGGACCGCTTCCTCGTTCAGGGAAGTGTCGACGGGCCTGGCCAGCTTATGCCCCATACGGGCCACGGAGAAGTCCGCATGGAACGCTTTTTTGGTGGCCCGGATCTTGTCCCGGACTTCTTCGTGATACACGTTCTCCAGAACGTGAACATCCGAACCGACTCCCCTGCCCTGCAGGTACGTGTGCAGATGCATAGCGGGAATGTATGCGCCGAGCGAATTCCCCGACGCCAGCAAGGTAACCGAAGATGAATTCATGTTGCAGCTCCCGAGTTGCAAATTTAGTTGTACACTTTAACGGACAAGTCGGCGAGAACGTGCCGCAAGCTTTCGATCAGTTCGCTGCGGTGTTCGTCGTCACGGCCGACAACCGATACATACAGCCGTCCCTTCGGCATACCGCGTTTGTTCAGTGTTCCCTCGGCCATGCGGCGGCGGCTCAAAATCTCGTTCACCATCACGGTATTCGATGAGAGAGGAACGATCCCGTACCCGCCGGGGGCCGTCAGCAGCAGACCGGACTCACGCAGAGCATGCAGCAGTCTGCCGAACGCGAAGCCTTCCGGAAGCCCGAGGGAGAGGAACGTAAGCCAGCCCGTACGGCCGTGCTTCTCCCAGCATTTATCGAGATAAGCGTTAATGAGTCCCATGGACTTACGGGCGTTAATCTCCACGATGGATACGACTTCCCCGTCTTCCAGGACCATAGAGTCGAAGCAGACGAAGCCGTGGTAGCCGTCCTCCGCCAGAAGCCGGAGCGCTTTCTCCATCACACCGAAGTAGCCGGCGTTTTCCAGCAGGCGGATAAACGATTCATCCGCTTTGATCGACCCGCCATAATTTTGCTGGTGGTTGATCATACGCTGAACGGAGATGAATTCCACTTCCCCGCTCTCCCGGATGAGCCAGTGAGAACTAAAATCCGTTTCTTTCTTCAGCAAAGGCTCCAGCAGGAAATGAGAGCGCAGTCCGCTTCCTTCCTGTTTATGCAAGTGCTCCGCAATCCTCCGCTGCATCGCTTCGCTGTCGATGAGCAGATTTCCCTTGCCCGAAACGCCGAAGGGATCTTTCAGCAGGTAAGGCCCCTGCTTCAGAAGCGCATTCCCGGCCGCTTCCACTTCTGCCGCACTGCTTGCCTCCGTGCCGTAGCACTTCTCGCCGATTCTGGCCAGGAGACGGTTGGAGTACATCTTGGAGTTGACGCGCACAACCGTCTCCAGGTCCGGCAGAGGCGCCAGCGGCCCGGCCGCCTGCAGGTACGCTTCCGTCTCCGCCGTAATGGCGTACGGGGACAAAATGCCGGCTGCGCCGGTGATTCCGGCTTCCTCCGCCGATTGCGCTTGCCCGGAAGCTCCATCGGCATTCACCGGAGCAAAGGATTGCGGCAGCCCCGCACCGTCGGAATAACCCGAACCGGCGGCCTGCAGCACCCTCTTCTCCGGATCGGCAAGCTTGTCTTTGCCGGCCGCAAGCCGGAACATACACCGCTTGAAATCGTCCGGTCCCGGCAGGGTGGCCCGCTCGTCGTTCAAATCATAGAGATAACGGTTCCGAAAGGAAAACCCTAACCCTTCCAAGTACTCGTGCAGCACCGGATCGATCTTGCAGCGGCTGTAAAGGATATCTTCCGGTCCACAGAACGGAAACAACAGGTCGTCCATGCAGAGGACAATGGACTCCCGGTCCTTATCGGGCATAGCCGGCAGCCGGGCTAGATCCGGATCCCTCCAGCGCGTTTCGGGATCGAAGGTTCCCATCACGGTTTTCGGAATCGCGCGGGCTTCACTGTTGGACATCTTCATACTGCGGCTGCGCTTGGGACTGGCAGCTTTTCAAAAAAGAAATAAATGCTTCAATCGACTCAAGATGTTCGTAATCGAATTGGTCGTAGTCGATTGCGACGTTCAACTGTTCCTCGACTTTCAGCATAAACTGGATCATTTGCAGTGAATCGAGGCCTATATCGTTGTTAAGGTCCGTTGAGGGGGACAGGGAATGCCGGAGTTCCGGTTGATCTTCTTTGATAGCGCACAAAATGTCTACGATTTTATCGTACATGACTACACTCCTTTAAAGGGTTAATGTGTGTGGGTGCAACCGAGTTCTTGCGTTTACAAACTCCAGTACAAACGATAACCTGCTCGCTGTCTCCCCTCCTTTTTCCATAAGTTACAATTATTATCCCCCTGCTGTTAAAAGCTGTCAATGTTTACAATCCTGTATAAATATTAAGTTTTGTTTACAAAAACCTAAAATAAGACACTTATTCAGGCTTTTTCCACTCTTTTTTAAAAGAGCAGGAGAAGAGTCACGTATGGAAAAATGCGCTAACCGGACCCGTTCCCGTTTCATCCTTTTCCCCTCCGGTTAAGAAGAACTACAACAGAACAAGAGAGGAGAATGAGTCATGAAATCTTCCTTGATGCAAAAGGTTGCGACAGGAGTTTTAGTGGCGGTGCTCCCGAAACTCGTTGACATGGCCTTCGAAAAAATGAGAAGCAAAAAACAGAGCCGCGTCCAGTAAACGGACAACGGCCCTGACTGCCCCCGGGCAGCTGATTCCCTCACACCGTTCATGCCTGTCAGGCGCGCTGCACAAGGCCGGAACGTTTGCATAGAATGAAGCAGAAAAAAATCCCTCTTAAGTAGACAACGTCTGCTCGGAGGGATTTTTTTGATGCTTTCTTGAGTGCAGGGCGAGTGCTTTCCCGACATGATAAATGTGGTAAAATATACAAATAAAATCGTAATTTTGGCGTCGTTTCTTTGCCCGGAGGTGATGGTTTGATTGCTCTTCTCTATTCATTCTTAAGCATTGCCGCATTGCTCACCGTAAGATTCATGAACTTCAGTCCCGCGGTTACACTTACTACGGCGTGCTTGCTTATCGCTGCCGCCTTCGTATGTGCGTACCTGGATTACAAAAGAAACAAAGGCTTTAACGCTTACATGAAAAACGTCAGCATAACCTACTTGATTTTCATCGTGATTTTCGCGTATACAGCGGTGAGTCTGTAAGTATACCTCTCCCTTTACCCTTGCGCGTGCCCGGCAAAAAAAGCCTCCTGAATAGGAACACGTTTATGTGTCCGGTCAGAGAGGCTTTTTTGCATTCACTCTATTAACCCTTAACCGCGCCGGCAACCATGCCCTTCATGATCTGCTCCTGGAACGCCAGGTAGATCAGAATGGTCGGGATGACCGAGATCGCCATGGCCGCCATCGTCAGACTGTAGTCCGTGCCGAAACCGGTAGCGAACTGTGACAAGCTGAGCGGAAGCGTCTTGAGAGACGGCTTATTGATAAACACGAGCGCGAACGCGAAATCGTTCCAGTAACGCAGGAACGCGAGAATTCCGACGGTGGACATCGCGGGAACGGACAGGGGCAGCAGCATTTTGGTGAAAATGCCCCAGTAGCCCGTACCGTCGATCAGCGCGGCTTCCTCGATTTCCTTCGGCACCGACGTCATGTAGGCCGCGATGATGAAGATGGCTACCGGCAGCTCAAAGGCGACGTACGGCAGAATCAGCGCGCCGTATGTGTCGAGCATGCCGATTTTTTTCAGCATGATGAACAGCGGCACAAGCGTACTGTGCACGGGAATGAGCATGCCGAGCAGGAAGTAGCCCATCAACGGTCCGCGCAGGCGGAACGAGAAGCGGGAGAGGACGAACGCGGTCAGCGCGCCGATGGCCAGGGTAAGCACCAGCGCAACCAGCGTGACGATCGCCGAGTTGATAACGGCCGTCTCGATGTCGGCCACTTTCCAGGCCTGCACGAAGTTGTTCCATTTCCATTCCGCCGGAAAGCCGAACGGCTTGCCGAAAAATTCATCGTTGGTCTTGAATGCGCTGATAAACAGCCAGATCAGCGGGTATAGCGTAACGAGCGCATATACCGCGAGCAAAATATTTGAAATCGAGCTTTTGGCAAGCTTGCCAAAAGCGTTCTCTCTGCGGGCGGGTCCCGTCCCTTTCACGGGAGGAACGGCGGTTCCGGTCATCTGTGGCATACTAGCCCTCCTCCTTTCGTCATACAGCCTGATTCCGTCTCATGAGACGCTGGCTTCCGGCGATCAGCACCAGGCTGATAATAATGATCAGCGTGGAAATGGCGCTGCCGTAACCGAAGCGGTAGACGGAGAACGTGTTGTTGTACATATAGGAGGCGAGCAGTTCCGTTGAATGCGCAGGACCGCCCCCGGTCATGACATAGATCAGGTCGAAAGCTTTCAAGCTTCCCGAAATACAAAGCACGATCGTGACCTTCACGGTATCCCAGATCATCGGCAGCGTAACAGAGAACAGCTTGCGGCTTCCCGTCGCCCCGTCGATCATGGCGGCATCGTCAATATCCGAAGGAATATTTTGAAGCGCCGCGATAAACATAATGAGATAAGGCCCGATATAGTTCCAAATAATCGGAACGGTCAGCGCGAGCATGGAGACCGATTTGTCGGAAAGCCAGGCTTTCTTCCACGATTCCAGCCCCACCGCCTCCAGCAGGAAGTTCAGAATCCCGATTTGCGGGTGATAAATGTAGCTCCAGATAATCCCGACAACGACCGACGAAAGCACCATCGGCATAAATACCGCCGAACGGATAAAACGCTGGAAGAAGTTGCTCTTGCGCAGTACCAGGGCCAGCACCAGGGCGATCGGCACCTGTCCGAAGACGGAAGCCGCTACCACGATCAGGTTATTTTTTAACGCGAGCCAGAAGATCGGATCCTTCAGGGCTTCGACATAGTTATCAAATCCGTTGAACTTGGCTTCTCCAATCCCTTTCCAGTCGAAAAACCCGTAATACGCCGACCAGAAAATCGGGATAATGACAAATACGCTGTAAATAAGCAGCGCAGGCAGGAGACCAAGCACGATAAAGTTGGTCCTTCTTGACGAGGAAGTCATGGCGTCTCTCCCCTCCTGTTGGTGTATACCTTCAAGGCTGTTCAAAAATATCTACTAAACCTATCAGGAAGCATGGTTATTCACCGGTGAAGCAGCGTGCGGAAACCGCTTCGGACTGCATAACGCGAGCAGACTGCGGAGCGTATTTCCGCCGTGCTTTCATACCGGGAATTCCGTTGTGCCCGGCTTCTCGCCGGGATCGTTGTTTTTATGAGTTCAATCGGTCAAAAAGCTGCCGGTTCCCGGTTCGCGCCGCTGCACGGCCGTCCCGTTATTCCGTCGGGTCTTTCTCCGCCGTTCAGGCTCTCTCCGATGCTCTTTGTTAAAAACGGGGCGACCAGCGCCCCGCTTCTTCTACTACCTCTTGTTATTTGCCGAGGGCTTTCGCTTGTGCATCTTGCAGTTTCTTCGCGATATCTTCCGGCTTGCCGCCCATCAGAAGCTCCTGAATGCCGTTGTTGATCACTTCGGAAGCCGCCGAGGAAAGCTGGGAATCATAAACCGGCGTACGTTTTACCTGGCCGACCAGGTCGTTCACTTTCGCGAAAAGAGTGGAAACCTTGCTCTTATCCAGCTCGACTTTATAGGCGACCAACTGGTTGGATTCCAGCGTGCGCTTCTGTGCATCCGGTCCGGCCATCGCCTGGATCAGCTTGTCAGCCGCTTCTTTCTTCGCGCCCTCCACTTTCTTGTTGAGGCCCAGGCCTATGCCTACAACGCCCGAGAGGGATTGTGGATCGCCTTTGCCGTTAGGAACGGAAGGAAGTACCGTGACTTCGATGTTGTTCAGTGCTTCCGGCTGCGCGCCGTTGGTCAGGTTGGTCAAGGCCCATCCGCCGTCGATCATCATAGCCGCTTTGCCTTGTGCAAACATTTGCTCCATTTGCGTGTTGTCGATGGAGTTGAAGCCTTCCTGGAAAGCTCCCGCTTTGCCGAGATCCTGCAGCGCTTTCAGAGCAGCTACGAATTCGGGATCCGTGAACTTGGCGCCGTCTTGTGCTGCCGCTTTCATAAACCATTCCGTACCGGTGTAACGGTCTGCCAGAGAGCTGAGAATACTGGACTGGGCCAGCCATGCCGCTTTATTGCCGAGAGCGATCGGAGTAATTTTCTTGGATTTGAACGTTTCGACGGCTTTCATCATTTCGTCCCAAGTTTTAGGTACCGTTACGCCGTTATCGTCAAACATTTTCTTGTTGTAGTAAAGGATAGAGGTCGGGGACAACGACATCGGAATGCTGTACACTTTGCCGTCTACCGTAAAATCGTCGAAAGAGTTCGGGAGGAAACCGTTCTTCCACTCCGCATTTTTGTCGAGCAGATCGCCTACAGGCTGAAGCAAGTTACCGCTTACAAATTCTTTGGTCATAGCGCCCGGCCACATCTGGAACAGATCCGGCATTTCGTTTGCTGCTGCAACCGTTTTCAAACGCGTTTTGTAACCGTCCGGCGGAATCGCCTGTACTTCAAGCTCTACATTCGGGTTCGCTTTTTTGTATTCTTCGATGATAGCCCGCATCGTTTTGGCGCGCGCGTCTTCACCCGTAAAGTTGTGCCACAGGGAAAGCTTTACTTTCTCGGTCCCTTTACCGGCGTCGCCCGTGCTCGTTGTTGCCGGCTCTTTGCTGCATGCGGATAACAATGAAAGTGACAGAATCAGCGCAATACCTGTTTTTGCCGTTTTTTTCATCATGTGTAACCCCTCCTTATCTCTATTCTTTTTTAGTATAAAAGGGGACAGCCCTTGTCAAAAGGGGAGTGATTTCGGGGATAGGGTGGGGTAAATTCAGCCTTTTTATTCGCCCCCTCCTCCAATACCTGGAAAATAAAAAGGCCCCGATGATGCCGGCAAGCACCATGGAGTCTTCATTTTAAACACCCGGCAGGGCTGTGCTTATCCGGGTTGCCCTGCTTTCCTTCTGGCTTCGCGAGCCCGAATCTATCGAATATAGAGAGACGGAAATTTTCCGGCTTCAAGGCGTTATCCACGTTCAAAAGCACGTATCCGGCCAACCGGCCGGCTCCGGGCCCCATGCTTTACTGCTTGCCTTCGCGTCCCGCACGGAATTCCGTCGGCGTCTGTCCCGTGTATTTTTTGAACAGTTGGCTGAAATATTTAATATCCTCGTAGCCGACCTTCTTGGCCACCTCGCTGACCTTCACGGGGGTTTCGCTTAAAATTTCGGCGGCCCGGCGGATACGTTCTCTCATAACGAACTCAATGTAGTTTACGCCCGTTTCCCGTTTGAAAACTTCACTGAAATGATTCGGATGAACATGAACGTGCCCCGCCACCTGCTGGAGAGTCAGGGTCCGGTCGAGATTATCCTGAATGTAGGCTATCGCCCGCTTGATATAGAGAACGCCGTCTTCCGACACGTATTGATAGTAGGTTTCCATAATGACGCGCAGCCGCAGATACAGGTTCTCCTGGAGATCGCCCTGCCCTTCGGCGCCCGGGCCGTCTCCCGGATGCTTATCTCCCTGCGCCCGTTTGGCCGGATCCTGCTCGGGCAGACGGGGAAGCTGCGGCATGCCGAGCGCCGCCGCGGTACGTTCCAGCCACCGATGGGCCGCAACGACGAGCGAATCCGAGTAGGCTTTCAGCGAAACGGGCGTCGCCTCGGCGTCGGCGATCTCGCCGTCCAGCGCCTTCTGCACGAAGTGGCGCAGCTCGATCGGATTGCCGTTCTTCAGCAGAATCGCCAGTTCCGATTCTTCCTCCTTCGAGCAGACCGTGCGCCCGCCCTCGCGGCCCTCCACCGCTTCGTAGGCAAGCAGCGTTTCCGTTCCCGCGAAGCCTCGGAACGATGCGGTATAGACCGCCTCCCGGTAGGAGCGCGGCACCTGCCCCAGCCCGGTTACCCGCGAGCCTGCGGCGGTGAACAGCACGCACTTGAGCTTGTCCGAGATGCGGCCGAGCTTGCTGCGCAGAGCCCCCGCATCCCTGCCTTCCGCCCGGAGCAGGACGACGATGTCGTGTCTGCGCCGCAGGGTCTCGCAGGGCAGCAGCTCGCCGAGCATGTTGTCGACGGCGAACTGGAGTAGGCTTCCCGCAGCGCGGCTGTCGCCCCAGCCCTGCACGCTGATCAGCAGCACCTGCAGGCACACGCCCGCAGACGCTTCGGGCAGGTGAGGCAGGCCAAGCTTGGCCAGCACCTGGGGCACCTGCTCCAGCGAATCGGCATCGTCGATGCCTTCGGTCGCAAGACGCTCCAGCAGCCTGCTGCGGAAGGCGCGGCGCTGCATATTGTCCGCTTTGCGGGCATCCCACTTGCTCACAATGCGCTGCTTCGCTTTCATCACGGCCCGGATAATTTCCTCCGGCCGGCTCGATTTCAGCAAATAATCGCCGATGCCGCCGCGGATCGCCTGCTGGACGTAAGCAAAATCGTCGTAGCCCGTCAGCACGATAATTTCGCTGTCCGGAAGCATCTGCTTCACCTTCTCGGCCATCGTGATTCCGTCCATTCCGCCCATCCGGATATCCGTCAGTACGATATGGGGATGCTCGGCGGGGGCGCGTTCCAGCGCTTCTTCCGCCGACTCCGCGGCCGGAAGAAGGCGGAAGCCCAGCTCCTCCCACTGAATGACCGTGCTTAAGCCGGTGCGGATAATGACTTCGTCATCGACAATCAGAACATTCATGCCGTCCCCGCCCTCTCTACAATCGGTATCATAAATGTAATTACCGTGCCTTCTCCGACGATGCTGCGGATATGCAGGCCCGCCTCGCTGCCGTAATGCAGCTGCAGCCTCCGGTGGACGTTGCGCAAGCCGTAGCTGCCCGGCACGACAGGCTCGTCCGCCGCCGATAAGGCCGCCCGGATTTCATTTAATTTGTCGGGTTCGATTCCTATCCCGGTATCTTCCACCATAAAGGTCAGCTCCGTACCCATCCGCTGCGCGTAGACGCGGATGCTGCCCTTCTCGCGCTGCTTCTGGATGCCGTGAATGAGCGCATTCTCGATGAGCGGCTGGAGAAGCAGCTTCAATACGGGCTTCTGCCGGATATCCGGATCCACGACGAACTCGATATCGAATTTATCGGGATAGCGGACGGCTTGGATGGCGGCATAGTGCTCCGCGTGAGCGACTTCCTGCTGCACCTCGCAGTACTCCGCCCCCTTGTTCAGGCTGAACCGCAGAAAATCACTGAGATGGCCGACCATCTCGGCAATTTTCATATCCTGGCTCATCAGAGCCATCCAGTGGACCGAAGAGAGCGTATTGTACAGAAAATGCGGATGAATCTGCGCTTGAAGAGCGAGCATGTCAGTCTCCTTCTTCCGCGCTTCATTCAGCTTTACCTGCTCGGTCAGGCGTTCTATCCGGTCGCTTAACCGGTTATAGCTGCGCATAAGCTGCCCGACCTCGTCGGCCGATGTGACCGGAAGGGCTTTCATAGGTTCCTCCGGATCGGTGTCCTTGAGGAACCGGGTCAGCATAAGCAGCGGCTTCGTCACCCGCTGGACGAAGAAAATCACGAGCGAAGCGACCAGAACCACCGCAATCGCGACCGCCGCGGCAGTGAGAAGCAGCACGTAACGGTTCTGCTCGCGGAAGTTTTTATACGGCATGATGCCGACCAGCTTCCAGTCCACGCCGGGCACCGTATCGTACAAAACCGTGTTTCTGTCGTCGCCCTGCCCTACATTAAAAGAACCCGAGGTCCCCGTAATACCGGACATTCCCGGCATCCATTCGGACAGAGGGCGGTTCAGCCATTCCACTCCGGGGCCGGCGATAATGTTGCCCTGTTCGTTCACGAGCAGAACGCTGCCGCCTTCGCTGATGTTCGATTTCCGCAAGGTATCGGCAATCACTTTCTGGTCCAGGCTGATCGTCAGGCTGCCCAGATGGGCGAACGTATTCACGCTGCGGATGGGCCGCACCAGGGAAATCACATCTTTCTCGCCTATAGTGGTCTGGTTCTTATACAAGGGCGTCCACCATTTCGGACGGTTTCCGGGCTCGGTGTCTTTGGGACCCGGCCAGCCGGGCATGCCCGAGCTGACAATGCTTGTATTGGATAAGGAAGGAAGATCTCTCGCCGATTCTATGGTGATTTCGGCAATATAAGGTTTCGAGAACGCCAGGTTGGTCAGAAACCCTATAATAATGGTAGGCCTGAGCGCATCCCACTGGGTATCGGACAAATACTGCTGCACATCTCTCTGCCCGATCAGGAAGATCGACATGTTCTCTACGTCCTGAACCATAAGCTCCATGTTGGTTCTCATCTGGGTCAGAAGCCCGAAACCGGACTGCTTCGCCTTTTCTTCCGTAACCGACGAAGCGATTTGATAGGAAAATATTCCGAAAGACAACAGCGGAATCCCTATGGATACCAGCATCAGAAATGATAGTTTCCGCTTCAGCGAACGGTCCAGCCAGCGCCTCATCTTCTATCCCCCGCTTAATAAGTGTTCAGATCATATCGAAATAGGTAGATAGCACCATCCTAACATACATTTCGGTCCGTCATCCTAACTTTTTAAGCCTTTCCCGATCCAGACAATTTCCAATTATGCCGAAAAAGGTTATAATAGTAGAAACGTCCGAGTTTCCCGTCTACCCTAAAAGGCATCCTCGCGATGCCGGCAAAGGAGGTCACCCTATCATGAATCATGAGGAAACGGGCAGACGCCTTTTTCAAATGGCGGAGAATTTAGCGGAGTATGTGACTCAGCTTCAATATAAATATCAGCCGGAACTGACGGAACGGTTCGGCGAACGCGGACGTTTGCTGACGATACAAGACTCCGGTTACAGCATTAAATATCTGGCCGAGAGCGTATACATGCAAAGTCCCGACTTGTTCAATCACTACACATCCTGGATGACGGAGCTTCTGTCCGGCTACCAAGTATCTAGGGAAGACTTGGCGCTGAATTTTCGGATGATCGAACAAGCGATTAACGCTCATTTCGGGGAAGCGGATCGCGCATTGATCGGCGAATACCTCGAAATCGGACTCCATCAGATTCAATCCGCCCAGACTTCGGAGACATTCTTATCCGAAGAACGGCCTTTCGCGGAAACGGCGATCGCTTATACCGAAGCTATCCTGCGGGCGGACCGCCGCGAGGCGTTAAAGCTCATTTTAACGAAGCTGGAGGAAGGCATGGCTATAGCCGACCTGTACCTCCATGTCTTTCAACCGTCTCAACGTGAAATCGGCCGGCTGTGGCAGACCCATCAGATTACCGTCGCACAGGAGCACTTGTGTACGGCTGCCACACAGATGATTATGTCGCACTTGTATCC
Organism: Paenibacillus chitinolyticus NBRC 15660; assembly: GCF_000739915.1. Classification (GTDB taxonomy): domain Bacteria; phylum Bacillota; class Bacilli; order Paenibacillales; family NBRC-103111; genus Paenibacillus_F; species Paenibacillus_F chitinolyticus. The sequence continues at coordinate 21,189 of NZ_BBJT01000018.1, forward strand.
GCACTTGTTTGCAACCGAGCGCAGCGGTAACACGATGGTGGCCGCCTGCGTGGGACAGGAGCTCCATGAAATCGGGTTACGCATGGTCGCCGATCTCTTTGAACTGAACGGTTGGGACACCTACTATCTGGGCGCCAATGTCCCTACGCGCAGTTTGATCCGTACCCTTGTCGAGAAGAAAGCACAAGTAGTCGCCATCTCGGCGACTATGACGTTTCACGTGCATCTGGTGGAAGAGCTAATTGCCGAAATCCGCAGCAGTGAAGCAGGACAATATGTGCACATTCTGGTGGGCGGACTGCCGTTCAATATTGACCGCGATCTCTGGCGTAAGGTTGGAGCCGACGGTTATGGGGACGACGCGCAGGAAGCCATTCGGCTGGCGGACCACTGGAAACACCACCGTATCGGAAACGAATTAGCCCGGTCCAATTGAGACCGCTCGTTTACCGAGGAAGGAGGATTCTACGTGGATCCCAATATGAAAACAGAGGACGAACGCCTGGAAATCACTCATTACCGCCAAACGATCGAGAAACTTTCCCAGCAGCTCATTCAGGCCAGACAGCGCGAAGAACAAGCCCTGACCCAATTCAGTTCCCTGAACAACGAGCTGATCACGCTGCAGAGGCAGCTTTCCAAAACAAATGTAGAACTGGTACGGTCCAAGGCGGAAGCCGAAAGAGCCAACGAGGCGAAAAGCATGTTTCTTGCCACCATGAGCCATGAAATCCGCACACCTATGAACGGCATTCTCGGTATGGCCGAACTCCTCGCCGACACGCTGCAGACCGAAGAACAGAAACAGTCCATCGCCATTATCGAAGAATCCGCGTCGCTTCTCCTGACGATCATTAACGATATTCTCGATCTTTCCAAAATCGAAGCCGGCCATATGCAGCCGGAGCCGGAAACCTTCGAGGTCCGGAAACTCCTCAACCACTCCCTTAGGCTCCTTGAACCGAATGCTTCCCGGAAGCGAAATAAGCTGAGGGGTACCGTCGATGAATCCGTCGGCCAATTTCTGACCGGAGATGCAGGAAGAATCCGACAAATTCTGATTAATTTAGCGGGAAATGCCATTAAATTTACCGACGGCGGCGAGGTTCATATCCGTATTCGCCTGCTGCAAAGCTCGGCCACCTTTCAGACTCTGCGCTTTGAGGTGACGGATACGGGAGTGGGCATCCCGGAAGAACATGTCAATCGTGTGTTCGAGCCGTTTTACCAAGCCCATACCCAGCGGGAAGACGCCCAGAAGAGCACCGGCCTCGGTTTATCCATCTGCAAGCGCCTTGTCGAATGGATGGAAGGACGCATCGACGTGACGAGCAAGGTAGGCACAGGCTCCTCCTTCTGGTTCGAGCTGCAGCTCGCGATTCCTTCGGAAGCCGAGTACCGTCAGGAGGCCGCGGCCGCGCTGCAGACGACCGGAAGCGGCATCGGCCCCGCCTTCACGGACGAAGAGCGAAGTCAGCCTCTCCTGCTCGTCGAAGACAACGCCATCAACCGTCAGGTCGCTCTTCTCCAGCTCCAGAAGCTGGGCTTCATGCACATCGACACGGCGAGCAACGGCGAGGAAGCTCTGGAAGCGCGCTCCCGCAAAGATTATTCGCTCGTGCTGATGGATTCGCAGATGCCCGTCATGGACGGACTCCAAGCGACTCAGCTTATCCGCGAATGGGAGAATGCCCGCCGGCATCCGCGGAGTGCCATCGTCGCGCTGACGGCAAGCGCCATGCAGAGCGACCGCTTACGCTGCTTGGAAGCCGGGATGGATGACTTCCTGACGAAGCCGATCCAGCTGTCGAAGCTCCAATCCGTCATCCGCAAATGGCTTCCCGCCGGTCCTCCCGAGCCCGTGAGCGAGCATGTGCTCATACCGGAAGTTATCCAGGAGCTCAACGGGCTGGATGAACCCGGTTCTCCCGGCGTGCTGGCCATGCTGCTCGGCATGTACCAGGAACAGACGCCTTCCAAGCTGAATCAGCTGGAAGAAAAAATGCGGGCAGGCGATTTGACCGCCGTCCAATATGTCGCTCATGACCTTAAATCGACAAGTCTTAGTCTGGGGATCGATCAATTTTCGAAGCTGATCGAGAGAATCGAAAATCAGGCCAAGAACGGAACCGTTCATCTATCGGGCACCATCTTTAAAGAGCTGTGGCAGGCGTACGATAAAGCTTGCCGGGAACTCAAAGCACTTCTCTAAATTTCCTAAAATAGCTGTCTAAAGACTGGCGGAGAACGATATGAAATGTCGAAAACGAAGGAACCTATCCTGAATGACGTTTAAACTTCTCCAGTTTGAACGTCATTTTCATTTTGCCGAAGGAGGATTGTCCATGGTATACGGAATAACACCGATTTGATCCTCTCCCCGCTTCATTAACAGATAGCGGAATAACGCAAACATTATAGATAGCGGGGGATATCATTGAATAACGAACACATAAAAAAAGCAGCGGACTATTTGTCGGACAAGTACGAAGGCCATTCGGTTATCCTCTACGGCTCCTACGCGAACGGGGATTATACGGACGAAAGCGATCTGGATCTTATGATCTTCTCGGATTTAAATTTCAAAAGAAACGACACCTCCCGGATAGACGGCCTGCTGCTCGATGCCTGGATTCATCCCACATCATCCATGGACGATCCGGCCCGTTTTCTGCATATTCATGATGGTGTAATTGTGACCGACAGCCGCGGGCTGGCTGCTCCTTTTCTGGAGAAGATTCAATCCATATTCGCGAAAGGACCGGAAAAATCAGGTCCGGAAGAGGCCGATTTTCAGAAGGCATGGCTTCAAAAAATGTTGAAACGGGCAGGAAAAGGCGACGCCGAGGGCGATTTCAGGTATCACTGGATGCTCACGGACAGTCTGGAAATTTACTTTAAGCTCAAAGGCCGCTGGTATTGGGGGCCCAAAAAGTCTCTAAGATGGCTGGAACAGCATGAACCCGGCACTTATCTGCTTTTCAGAAAAGCGCTCTCCCCGCTCGCCGGGCAGGAGGATGTCTCGGAACTTATCGGACATATCGTCGAGAGCTGACCTGAAACCTGACAAGGGCGTTCGGCAGAACGTCCTTGTTTCGGGTGTCCGGCGTAAAGCAGGGATATGTTTCCGCTTTTCAGGGCAAGGATAAGTATTCGGAAACGGCTGCGTTTAAGCCGAAATATGGAGGAATTTGTGTTCCCGGTCCGCAGCCTGTAAAATTTATAGCGTACCTTTCGAAAATCCGGCTGGCTGGCCGGCCGGTTAGGAGGATTCATTTTGATTTTGGACATAAAAAATATGAAAAGCTGGGCGCATTTTCTGCTCACCTACAAATTTGCCCTGGATGAAGTCGGCACGAAGCTGCAAATCCTGAACGAGGAGTTCCAGTTTATTCACGACTACAACCCCATCGAGCATATGAAAACGAGAATCAAATCGGCCGAGAGTATCGCCGCCAAGCTCAAACGCAAAAATCTCGAGATCACGATGGACAACACCCGCTCCTATATCCGGGACATTGCCGGAATCCGCATCATCTGCTCGTTCTCAACCGACATCTATCGGATCTACGACATGATCTGCAGCCAGAACGATGTGCAAGTCGTTCAGACGAAGGATTACATCAAGCATCCTAAGCCCAACGGCTATCAGAGTCTTCATCTTATTATTCAGATTCCCGTCTTTCTGACCAACCGGATCGAGCATGTGCCCGTTGAAATTCAGATCCGCACGGTGGCCATGGATTTCTGGGCTAGTCTGGAGCACAAAATCTACTACAAATACAACGAAGGCGTTCCGGCCGAGATCCGTCAGGAGCTTAAGGACACCGCCGATCTGATTGCCTCGCTGGACGCCCGGATGCTCGCGCTGAACAACGAGGTACAGAGCCAGAAAGCGCTCGTCAAACCGGAAGCCTGACCGCCGGACCCGTTTTGCAACTTCACTAAGCGGGCGCCTTAGGGCGATCCGGGACCTGCATGCGGTAGCCGCCGCTTTCGGAATACGGCACACAGAACGCGAATACACCGGACACTTCGCCTGTAACGGCAGCCCGTACTTTCATCTGAAGCAGGAGTGAACCATGGTATCGTTTATACTCACACTTAAAAGACTCGTCGGCGGCCTCTGGCACGCTTTTAAAGAAAAAGATTTTCAGGTGCTGTTCGTCCTGATTCTCCTGATCCTTCTGTCCGGCACGATTTTCTACACGCAGGTGGAGGGACTCTCCGTCCTGGATTCGCTGTATTTCTGCGTGGCGACGCTGAGCACGGTCGGACATCCGGATTTTGTTCCCCAAACCGGGCTGGGCAAGATTTTCACGATCATTTACATCATAGCCGGTACCGGACTCTTCCTGGGGCTGATCCTGCGGGTCGCCTACGGCATCATGACGAGCAAAAAATAAACCGGACTCCTTCGGAAGAAGGAATCCGGTTTATGAAGAGCCGCTTTCGCGAGAAGGCGGCTCTTTGCCATACGCCGCAAGCAAAACCCCGTCCTCCCTTCCGGGAAAAACGGGGCAGTACTTGTCGTTTATTTAATCACGGCAAAGATGTCGTCGTAAGTCAGGCTGGACGGAATGATCTTGTTGGAGAACGGTTTGTTGTCCTCCAGGTGGTACTCGCGGAGCGCATCGGTGTCTTTCAGCATATTCCCCGTCAGAATGCAGGCCACAGTCTCGTCCTTGTCCACAATCTGCTGGGATACGAGCTTGCGCAGACCCGCTACCGTAGCCGCGGAAGCCGGCTCGCAGCCGATGCCTGACGCGTCGATTACGGCCTTCGCGTTCAGGATCTCCTCGTCCGTGACGGACACGGCAACGCCGTTCGTCTCATGGAGGGTGCGCTGCGCTTTGCGCCAGCTCGGCGGATCGCCGATGTTGAGGGCCGATGCTCGCGTGTACGGATTCGGCTCCGCTTCGAGCGCCGTTTTGCCCTCTGCGACCATCTTGTAGAAGGGACTCGCTCCCTCCGCCTGTACGAGCGCCACGCGCGGCAGCTTGTCGATCAGACCGAGCGCATAGAGATCGGAAAGTCCTTTGCCGAGGGCGGACACGTTGCTGAGCGCGCCACCGGGTACGAAGATCCAGTCCGGCAGCTTCCAGCTCATCACTTGAGCCAGCTCGTACACGATGCTTTTCTGGCCTTCGATCCGGAACGGGTTGATCGAGTTGCAAATATATAAACCCAGTTTCTCGCTGTTCTCCTCCAGAAACTTGATTCCGTGGTCGTAAGTTCCTTCAATGGAGAAAATATTAGCTCCGTAAGCTAATGTCTGCAGCACTTTGTTCAGGGAAATATTTTTGTTCGGTACGAACACGTACGATTTGCGGCCCGCCAGAGAGGCGTACATCGCAAGAGAGGAAGACGTGTTGCCCGTAGAAGTGCAGGTAAACCGGTCGTAACCGAGCGATCGGCCGTGCGTAACCGCAACGGTCATGCCGTTGTCCTTGAAAGAGCCGCTCGGATTCTCGCTCTGCGCCTTAAGCCAGACGCTTCTCGTCCCCGCATAAGAGGCAACCGCATCGCTCCGGTACAGCCCCGTGTTTCCTTCGTATTTGGTCACAATCGCCGAATCTTCCACGTCCGGAAAAATCAGTTCCTTGTAGCGCCATACCCCGCTCGCATAAGGGGAAAGCCTGTCCGAAAGCCGGCTCTGGAAAAGCCGCTTCAGCTCTTCGGCATCCAGACCGGAGAAGTCCTGGAAAATATCAAGCATTCCGTTACACGTACAGGTATAGCGGAATTCGGCAAACACCTTGCTGCACTCAACGCAAACAAATTTCATCGCGGTTCGATAGACTAACGCCTATCTCCCTCCTCACAAGATCAGATTTATCGCCTCCCAAGAGGCGGACATACCGTCACGGGCCAGCTGTACTCTCTACGACAGATCTATACCGGAATGATTAACCAATGCGATCTTTTGTGGTATTTTTGCATACTCTATGAAAAAAATCAATAACTTCCGCTCAGAACGCGCCTTCGATTTCATTTTTATAATGAGAGATATCGGCATGCAGAACGATCCGCGGAACGCCGTCCGTCAGCTCCACCTTGCACAGGCAGGTCGGATGAATGTAAGGGAGCTCCCACAGGTCGCGGAGATCGCGGCTTTCGAAGTGCGCCATGATCAGCTTGAGCGCAACCGTGTGAGTCACGATCAGCATGCTTTTCCCCGGGTTCTCCTCCGTGATTCTCAAAACCTCCCCGACCGCTCTCTCCTTCACTTCCTCATAAGATTCGCCCGTACCCGCACGGAACTGATGGGGCGCTTTCCAGAAAGCATGATGCCGTTCGGGTTCACGCTGCTCGATATCCGTCAAGCTCTGCCCTTCCCATTCCCCGAGATTCATCTCTCTGAGGCTGTCCCGCTCCGCAATGTCCAGCTTCCGCCCGCCGCGTATAATCTCGGCTGTCCGGACGGCCCGCGGGCTTGAACTGGAGTAGATGCGGTCCAGCGGCACCTCCGCCAGCGCTTCGCCCAGCCAGGCTGCTTGCGTTTTGCCCAGAGAGGTCAGCGGAGAATCCTGATGGCCCTGCATTTTTCTGGCCACGTTCCATTCGGTCTGCCCGTGCCGGGTCAAATATAGAGTCGTTACCGCCATGTTATTCCCTCCCCCTTGGCCGCTAAAGGTTTCTCAAAACAGATACTCGCTTCGCTGCCGATATATTCGCCGTATTTTTCGATTTCCACATAGCCGTGCTTCTTATAGAAATAAAGGGATTCCGGCTGTTCCGGGCCCGTTTCCAGTTTGACGGAAACGAAGTTCCGCTCCCTTGCCCGTTCCTCCAGAAAAGCCAGCATCCGGTCGGCGACTCCTCTTTTACGATACTCGTTATCCACAAAAAATCGTTTCAGCTCGGTGCTTTCCGCATCCAGCGGACGGATGCCCCCGCAGCCGACCGGCCGGTCCCCGCCATAGGCGACCACAAAAACAGATTGATCCAGACGGGGATCGTCACGGTCCAGACCGAAAATGTCCTCGGCCGGATACCGCTGGAGCAGCTCCTCGTCCAGTTTTTCGATCAACAACCATAGATCCGGATGTTTGGCATCCACCTGTTGTAAAGTAAGGTTCTCCATCTCGCGCGCTCCTTTCCATCTGGCTGCCGCTTCTCTATGAAAGCTTTTGCCTATAAGCGATTGAATCTCTTACATACATTCGGTTTTTCCTTTTGGAAGTCCTTTTCCCCGTCCTTTAAAAAAGATTAATCTTGTGGATAAACGCGATTGTGGATATGTTAATAATAAAAGTCCGATCTATACACTAATAAGCTTTTAAAGGTGTAGATTATGGGGATAACTTTGTTAATAACTGTGTTAAAACCGAAAAAAACCGCCTCCCTCGCAGAGAAAAACCTCTGTTTGGGAGTAGGGTTTCTGGGGATAACCGGAAATTCGCGGTTACTTTTCCATAGAAAATTGTGCCTTGGGCCGCCGATGGGACACATGGCTGTGAAGCACCATTCCGGCCACAATGATCCCGATGCCGAGCCAGGACAACGCCGAAGGAAGATCGGCGGACAACAGCAGCACCTCGCCCGCCAGGGCAAAAAGCACTTCGCCCGACTGCGTCGCTTCCACGGCGGCCAGCTTGGACACGTCTTCCCGCACCATGTCCGTGGCCCGGAAGAAGAGTATCGTGGCGATGACGCCGGATGACAGCGCGACGATGAGCGACTGGAAAGTCTGCTCCGTGCTCGGCAGCCCGGCGCTTGCGTAAGCCCAACCCGCGAGGAGCAGCCAGAACGGCAGGCTGGCCAGCGTCATGCCTAGCACGCGCTGGAACACGTCCAGTCCGCCGCCGCACAGCTCCATCATCTTGCGGTTGCCGAGCGGGTAAGCGAAGGAGGCGACCACGATCGGCAGGACGCCGAGCAGCAGATCCTTCGCCGTCAGCGAGCCGGCCTGCTCAAGCTGGAGCAGGAAGATGCCGGCCAGAATGACGAGCGACATCGCGAGTCCGCGCAGCGGAATCCGGCTTCGGACTTTCACGGGCCCCGCCGGAGTCGCGATCGTCTCCCAGAAGAGCGGGGCGAGCAGGGAGCCCGAGATGATGGTAAGCTGCCACGTTCCGGCGGTCAGCCAGCCGGGGGAATAGGCCGCGGCGAAGCACATGGGCGCGTAAAACAGCCCGAAGCCGACCGTGCTCCACAGGAGCCATTTCCACGGGTGCAGTCGCATCGCCCGGAAGAGTGGCCGCAGGTTGCGACGGCCCGCAACGATCAGCAGGAGGAACGGGACCATGAACAGGTAGCGCAGAGAGCCGCTCCAGAGCCAGCTCCCTCCTCCCAGCTCCATTTTACGGTTGAGCACGAACGTAATGGCAAAGAAAAAGGCGGATAAAATGCCCAGCAGTATCGGTTTCATGAAGGATCAGCCTTTCTCTGCTTGATTGCTCCCGGCCAGCCGTTCCCCCAAGGTGAGCCAGTTCTCTTCGACCAGACGGGCAGCGGCGGCCGCATCGCGCTTCCGGCACGCATCCGCAATTCTGCGGTGCTGCTCGACGGATTGAAGCCCGTGGACGGAAGCGAATCGGGAAATTTCCAGCCGCTGCACTTTGGGCAGGATGCCTTTCAGCGCGGACAAGATTTCTGGGTTGCCTGCCGCCTGCAGAAAAACGGCGTGGAAAGCGTTGTCCGCCTCGATCGCCGCCGGAACGTCGTTCCGGCCGAGCGCCTCCTCCAGCGCCTTGTTGGACTGTTCCAGCGCTTCATGTTCCTCCGGGCCCAGACAGGGCACGGCCAGACGGGCGGCCAAGGCATGGAGTGCCGCCACTACAGTGAAGGCGTGCCTGCCTTCCTCGGGCTTCAGCGGCGTGACGCGTGTCGCGGAGCCGGGAACCGCTTCGACGAGCCCCTCGTCCTCCAAGCGCTTGAGCGCCTCCCGGACAGGCGTGCGGCTTACGCCGAATTGCTCGGCCAGCTCCTGGTCGCTGAGCTTGGCGCCCGGCTCAAGCTCCAGCGAAACGATCGCCTGCCGCAGCGCCTCGTAAATCTCGTCGCGGAACGATTGGCGTTTAATGCGTTGAATGGTTGGTTTCGTTTTCATAAAACCAATATATTGGTTTATAGATTGGTTTGTCAACCTCTTTACCGGGAACAGAAAAAGCAGCCGGGCGTTATCCGCCTGCCTGCTTCATCCAGTTCACAAGTCCGATTCCGTATTCGCTTTGAATCTGTTCAACCGCCTCGTCCCGCACGACCTCACCGTCCCGGATCAGAATAACGCGGTCCAGCAGAGGCTCGATCTCGTCGACTTCGTGGGTGGACAGGACGAGCGTCTGTTCCTCCATATCCACGTAAGAAATCACGGTCCGGATGATCGATTCCCTCACCAGCGGGTCCAAGCCGGACAACGGTTCGTCCATCACGATCAGCGGCACCTGTCTGGCGAGCACGAGCACGATTTTCAGACGCGCGCGGTTGCCTTTGGACAGCCGGGCCACCTTTTCCTTCAAATCCAGCCCGAAAGATTCGGTCAGCTCCAGCGCCTTCGCAATGTCAAAGTCTTGGTACATCGCGGTGTAAAAACGCAGTGTACGCTCCACGGTATGGGTCGGATAGAATACGTCCTGCTCCGGCAGGAACGCGATCCGCCGCGAACTGATCCGCGATACCCGCTGTCCTTCAAGCTCCACCCTTCCTTTGGAAGGCTGCAGCAGACCTGCCATCAGCTTCAGCACGGTCGATTTTCCGCTTCCGTTCGTGCCGATGATGCCGATAATCTGTCCCCTCGGTATGCGGAAGCTGACGTCCTTCAGCACCCTTTTGCCGATAAAGCTCTTGCTTACCCCATCGAACGCGACGATAGGCTCCGTACCGTTCCAGGTTTCTGCCATTTTCATTTCCTCTCCTCTGAAAGACCCTTAATTCAGCTTGAGAAATTTCTGTACATTCTCTATAATCTGCTCGTTGGAGTAGCCCAAATCACGCATTTCCTCGGCAAATCTTTTTAATTCCCCTTCTTTCAGCTCATCCCGGAGCCGCGTTAGCAGCGACTCGTCTTCCGTAACAAACATGCCCTGTCCCCTCCGGCTTTCGACTATGCCCATTCTCTCCAGCTCCATATTCACTCTCTGGACCGTATTGGGATTAACCCCGAACTGTACGGCAAGTTCCCGGACCGAGGGCAGCTTGCCTCCCGGCGGAAATTCCTTGCGGATGATTTGCCGGCATACCCGCTGGACCAGCTGCAGGTAAATCGGCTGCGAGCCCGAAAACTGTTCAGGCATGAACTTACACCTCCACTTTGCGATCCAAAAGCCAAGCCGGTATATACACGATGACGGCCAGATTGGCCAGGGACCAAATCATTTCCCCCGAATAAAAAGGGTCGCCGTCCCAATCAAAGGCGTAGCCCCACTTGAACAAAAATTGATACACCGGGCTCATTTCAAATGTATATTCCACGAGCATGGCCGCTCCGATCAGAATAATCGCCGCCAGCCAGCGCAGCCGGCCGACCCGGTTGCTTAGTGCCAAAGCCGTGAAGTACACCAGGACAGCCAAGGCGGCAATGAAAAATGCGATGAAGAAAAAGATAAAGACTTCTTTAAGCCCCGAGCCGTGAAGCAGACCCCTGAAATAACTGACGTGTCCCGATAAATAAAAGAGATCGTCTCCCGCACGTTCGATCAGCGCCGTTTTCTCCACCTTGTACATCCACAGGAACATCGTGATCGAAACGAGCAGACCGCCGATCATCTCCGTCAGCGCGGCCGCATATTTCGCCCCGATCAGCTTCCAGCCCGGCTGCGGCAGTTGGAACCAGAGCGGTGCCCGCTCCCGTTCTTTACCGAAACTGATCAGCAGGTAAACGGACGGAAGAAAAACATGCAGATAAATGATGCCCAGCCACAAGGGAGTGACAATCCCCGACTGGTAGCGGTAAGCCATAAACGTCATCAGAGCGATCATACCGACGGAAAAAGCTGCCCAAGTCTTTTGAGAGCCGGTTACGGCTGTCCGGATGCCGATTTCTTTTTTGAATAAATTCCACCAAGCGTTCAAAGTGTATTCCTCCTCGGTCAGTTCTTTGTGTTAGTGTATTAATTAAATAGTACACTGGTACATGAAGGAGTGTCAAGCAAGACCATTGCGGATAAAAGAGTTATCCGCCATCTTTACTCTCCATCTAAGAATCAAGAATCTCCCCCGAAATCGCAAACCGCCCACGGCGCGTCTAACTGTTTCTTATTCAAGTGATTCTTATCTTGGTTCTTATTGAATCTTATTTATGATTCTTATTAGTGAGACTTCAGTCGGTTTTTAGCAGACCCTGTGTCTACAACCCAGACACTCTGTCGAAATCGTGAACACAGAGTCTACAGCCTTAAATTTTGGCTGTTAACCGACCGTATGACGTCTATCTGGACAGAGAGTCCGCTGAAATACACACTCTCGATTATGCTCCGTTGACATCTGGTGGAAATCTCTTAGCAAACGCCGTTGTTAGATACTGACCATAGTTAGCCAATGTTTCCGTTTTAGCGAATTTGTCCATCGGCAAGCGTCTTTCATGAAGTCTTTGAAGTCGGGCGGTAAACGCCTTATAATCCTCGCTCTTGACCATCTCCTGAATCCACAGAGTTAGGTCTCTCTCGTTAACCTGCTTCTTTACACTACCGACGAACTCATGAGTCTTCTCCGGCAGGAGTAGATATAGATGAACATGCAGATAATTCGGCAGATAGTAAGTATTGTTCTTGCCCTGACTAACCAGAATCAGCTTCTTGTCCTCTAGCTTCCCAATGTGACGCTCTACCGTCTTGGAACTACATCCGACATTTTAGGAAATCATTTCCATGGAAAGACAGCACTGACTCTTATCGCTCATATAGGTGATAATATCCACTAGAATCATCTTCTCGTACTCACTAAGTCCATAGCAACGATGGATTTTTTTGCGGCACCATGGTATAGCCCTTGTGGCATCCTGTAAAGGCACTCTCTTTGTATACCTCATCCATATACGTATTTGCGGCTTTATCGCTTTTAATCAGCCAGATTTCAGGTGTTCTTGTCTTCATTTGATGTACCTTCCTTTTCGATTGGTGTATCGCCGCACGGCGGCTTTGAAGTCAGGAAGGCGGCTAGCCTAAGCGTTACCTTACCTGCTCTATGTTAACTGGTCGTCACCAGACTGACGTTCTGTTATAACCATCGGAGCATATTGTTAGATCGTTGCGAACAACTTCTAAAATGTGCTTACAATCTGTAGTCGGCCTTTGTTGTAATAAAGATGCGGATGGCATTATATCTGGATAAACAGGGAGAAAGCGAAGGTAAGGTTTTAGAATTCAAATACGGTGGTATCTGACCATTTTAGGCTATGTCGAGGATGAATGATAAGTCAAAGAGGGTTATATTCTCAAGCATTTCGCATGTGCGTACAGGCTATTTCGAATATATATCATACGGAGGTGATGAGGGTTAAGTTCTTTCGGGACTTATCGCCGATCCATTCGGCACTGGGTGGGGTGTTATAAAGAAAGACCTTGAGGATTGCCGCCCCCAAGGCCAAGTTTAACATCACTATTCAATTTCAATTATAAATATTATATTCTTTAGCAATCACCCATCCATTAAGACCATATGAAGATGAAATTACATAATAGTTATACTTTTCATTTTGTAAACGCTCAAGCAAATCTTCAATCTTTTCATAATGCATCGGCCACCCGTAATTCTTCTGTTTCTCTAACAATTCTTTATTATGTTTGAGAAATCGGCTTACTTCGTATTTGCTAATATCAAGAATAATACTTCCCTGTAGCTGTGTTTCAAACATATGCGCCAGGACATCAATAAACTCGATAGTGGTGGTAACTGAATCTCCATTACCACCTAATGTGTGCAATGTAATTCTAGACTTTTGAAAATCAACTTTATAGGAAATAATTTCATTGTCATGAATACTATGCATTTTTCTCCAACCTCCTAACATAGAAAAGCAAGGTACTATTTGCTTCTTTTTGGAGAACCACTACTCCAATCCCAAGTATGAGAATGTGGGAAATCATGGCTGTTATCTCCATTTGAATGTTCATAATCAATGTCTTGTTTCGCTCGCCCTTTTTCGTCGTAATACCTTCTTTGTGTTAGTTTGCCGTTATCATAAAAATCTACTGAGGAATTCGGTTTACCAGTAGTAGGCAAACTTCTCGTCGTATCGGTTTTCTTTACAGTTGTATGGTTTTCATATGGCTTACCTTGAGAACGAAGGTCCTTTTCACTTGCCAACCTGCCTATTCTGCCACCGCCGCCGCCACCTTGAAAAGCACTACCACTGTTAATCCTTCCTCCGGCAGACACAGATTCAGATCCTGCCTGCATATCCATATGACCGCTTGGATCAATGTAACGAAGTGGATTATTAAGAACATAGGTATACAAATTTAAAGATAAAGGTGAATTCAATTGTCCTTGATAAGTATCTTCATTCAGGAATCTTCCCATACCGGGGTCATACCAGCGAGCACGCAAATACTGCAGTTTGGCCGTATTATCCCAGTATTCTCCGCTATAACCAAACGGGTTGGACACCTTTTCTTGGACCATTGTAGGATTGCCCCAAAGATCGTAGGTGTACTGGTTAAGCAAGGCACCACCGGCATCCCGTAATTCAATAACGTCCCCATGCCCATTATGAACATAGTAAGCCTTATTGCCCTGAACGTCCACTTTGGCTACGAGCTGACTAAAGTGCGTTACACCGGATTGTTTGCCTTCCGTTTGAACAATTACGGTCCGTCCCCAAATATCTGTGTTTGAAGACGATTCCTGGCCATTCCCTTCATCCTCTTTGTCTTCATAAACAGCAGGCGTAGCCAAATCTATACCACGGATATAACTTGCCTTGTGGGCGACTGTACCGTTCGTCATGGTTGCTTCCGCGATGATTTGATCCCCATCGTAATAATAACGGCTTGTTTCCCCGTTCTCGGTACGTTCCGTAAGCAGCCCGTCACCGTTATACGTGTAACGGACGCCCGTCCCTTCCCCAACCTTCACTTCAGACAATCTGTTACGCTCATCGTAACTGTAGCTCATGTCGGCGGATGTGATAGGCTTATCACTTTGAAGAGTGAGCCGGTTCCCGCGGCTATCGTAGCTGTAATTCTCATTAAACTCAGAAGCTGTAGCAATCCGGTTCAATAGGTCATACGTATAGGCGTTAGATTTTCCATTCTCGGTTTTAGTTTTCTGATTTCCATGAAGATCATAGCCGTAACCGAAAGAATTGATTCCTGTACCGGATAAATTTTGCGTCATAGAAGTCAGGTTCGAAACCTCGTAATTATACGCTGAAACGAGTCCATTTTTTCCTTGAATGACGGCAGGTAAATTATTGTTCTTATACTGGTACTCCGTATCCCAGTTCATCGGATCCTGTCCGACCGCTTTTAGCCGGTTCCTAGCGTCATACTGGTAATTCGTTACAACGCCGAAAGGATCGGTCATCTGCGTACGATTGCCCTGACCATCATACGCGTACTGCAAGGTACGTTTATCCGGATATTGAACCTGTTTAAGCCATCCTGTCGACGGCTCATAAAGATAGTTGGTCGTTCCGGTACGATCCTGCATCGATAGTCTGCGTCCGGCTGCATCATACTGGAATGTTAGGCTCTCATCCCCTGTGACACTCGTGGTTTGCAGATTCAGAGAGTTATAAGTAAAGGTTTGAGCATTCCCTTTCCGGTCGATTGCTTTAATCAAATTATTGCCGGCATCGTAAAAACTGGTTTCCGTTTGACCGAGGGGATCGGTTTCTTGAATCAATCTTCCCATCTGGTCATACGCTTTTTGTGTTTTGTTATGATCAGGATATTCAATCTGGGTTAACTTGTTGGCCAGGCTATAGGTGTAACGCGTCGTATTCGTTTCCGGATCGGTCACGGATATCAGTCTGTTCATCACATCGTAACCATACTGGGTAGTTTGAACGTCCCCGGGATTATTGCCTGTTCCATCATTTACAGTTGCTAAGTTACCTGCCGAATCATAACTGTAACGAATGGATTCCGTCAGAGTTCCCGCTGAGCTGTAGACTTCTTTTTGTGCGAGTCGTCCCAGCAGATCAAAGCTTTCTTTAACTTTGTTGCCTTCCCCGTCTTTACTCGTCACTATCCGGTTTACGTCATCGTATTCGATTGTCGATTTAGCCTGTTCTGCTCCCGGGTACGTAGTGGCAACAAGACGATCTCTTTTGTCATATTCATAGGAAGTGCGATTACCCGCTCCATCCTGACTCCAGACCTGACGGCCGTATGAATCATAGCCAAATTCTTGTGCCGGTTTGCCGACAATCCCCGTTTTAATTTTCCATCCTAATGGGTTCCACTTAGCAAAAGCAGTGACTCCCGTAGGATCTACCGTCGTAATTTCATTTGCTTCATCATTATAGGTGTACGTACTGTAACTGGTGTCGGGCTGAGTTACCTTAGTCGTACGGCCGAGCTTATCGTACTCATAGCGGGTATCGAACCCTTTGCCGTCCGTAAATTTCGTCATGGAGCCAGTAGATGGATTGTATTCGAATCGCTGTGTAATCACTGAATTTTGTTTGGCGGCGTCGGTAACTTCTACAGATTGCTCGGTTAGAAATCCACCCTGATACTGCGCCCCAAAAATTTGGTTCACAATTGTATCCTTTGTATCGTCTTTCACTGAAATTTGCACCGGATTTCCGTAGGCATCATAGGTATAGCTCGTTTGTGCCTTCACAGCGCCTGCCGCATTGTTTTCTTTGATTCGAACGACTTTAATTCCATTGGTCGTCGGATACCGTTCCAATTCGGTGTAACTATTCAACCCACTTTGGACAGGTTTGGTGACGCTGCTAACCAAATGGGTGGACGCATCATACTGATAAGTCGTCACGGCATTTGCCGGGTCCGTCTCCGTTAATACATTCCCATACTCATCATACGTACGCTGAACGACTTGTTCAGTCGAATTTGCGGACCCTTGTACCGTCTTCGTCGTGGTCTTAATTGGGGACGGCCAGCGGTTGGCCCGGTTATATTCCATGGTTTGAATCGTTTGTTGAGTACCGTCGTCCTGCTTAATTTGCGTGTTATAGAAAATTTCAGGTGTTTTATCATCCACATAAACCTTGTCATAGTTGTGCGTGGTCTGAGTTCTGCCATTGTTGATTGTGGTAGCGAATGACGTATTTCTTTCTTGAACCGCCCCGCCGTCACCTGAATAGGCATAATCTACACGATTAGACCGACTCTCAGTGCCATCTGCAAAAGTCACCACATCTTCCCTGGTTTTTACCCGGTGGACAGTTTCCTTGGCATAGACGCCCAGACTGCGTGTAAAAGTCTCATACGTGTAGTCTGTTTTAGCTTTAGTGGGATGGTAAACTTGCTTCAACAAAGCTACGTAATTGTCTTTCATGCTTGAAGCACGTACCAAATCAAATGGAGCCGCTTCAATGCTGTATACATATTGTGTTTTACGCCCCGCCGGATCGGTAACCTGAGACAGCAGCTCTTTATTACCTTGCGGATCCTTTATCTTGTCATATTTAACGGTACGGTCACCAGAGGTCAGCGTCACGTCCTTTTCCGTATAAGCAATGGAAATTTCATTTCCTATGGCATCCTTGATTTTTGTAAGAACTTGTCCGTAAGGAGTAACGTCCTGATATTCAAACTGAATCGTGTTTTGGTAAGCATCCGTTATTTGAATAAGTTTTCCGTTATAAGCGAAATACTGCTTTTTTCCGTCCAGGGATTCCAGCCTGTAGGAAGACGGTAAATTATTCACTTTAATACTTGAATCATAATACATTGTTAGGTCTTTCCAAGGGTATCCTTTCAGAGTTCTGCCATCCAGCTCGTAAGTTGCTCCGCCAAAAAGTCGGATGTAGGTTTTACCGTTATCCTTACTTTCGATGTAAGGAAGATCCCAGCTCCAGCCCTTTCCGATTGGATACCGGTTTTCATTTTTAATCGGTTTGGTTTTGTTGGCATAGGCCGTTCCTCTGAACTCCGGTACCATCATAGGATCCTGGCGAACGTTGCCTGTCGTATAGGCTTTCGCATAAAAATCCAGTCCGAACAGACGAATGTTCTCTTTCGCGATGAATGGAGGAGTATTAGGATTTTTCGGATCCATGTAGGGCCAAGCCTTTTTAAAAGAGTCATACACCTCATTGTTAAACTCTTCTATGACAGGGTAATTAGCCGGAAAATACCAATAGGTGTATTCACCCATATATTGAACAAAAGATTGATACGCAGGCCCGAAGTAGAAATCCGATGCGCTTCCGTTTTCCGTAACCGGCTGGTTAGAATATTTAAAATATAATTGGCTGGTGAGTTCCGGATAATATCGTGTCGTATAAATAGAACCATTTAAAATATCTTTTTCATAATATAAGGCGTCCGAACTGTCATACTTACGCTTTAATTCAAAAGAAAGTCCGTTTCTCCCCGGTAGGGTCATATCTGTCGTTTGTATTTGCAGAGAACCATTTACCGTGGATACATCTTCACTAATTGAGGAAGCCGAAGGAGCCCGGTCTGCTTTAATATCAAGGCGTTTTACCGCTAGCTCATCATAACTTGTAGGATATTTGTTAGACGAAAGTAGTGACGCTCTTCCGTAAGTAGCATCCGTTACCCCAGGTGGATAAAGCAATGACGGGTCGGGTATAATCGAATCTCCGGTCGGCTCCACATAGGTTCCATAAGTTTGTTCGGAAACAGTAGGTGCCGTCGGACCGGGCTGAGGATGCTTCTCTGCGAATCGTTCGGCCGAGTAGTCTTCCTTTTTCAACTGTTCTTCAATCGTTGGATTCATTTGATTTAGGATTTCTCCAAGCGGTTGGGAAGGGTCCTGCCTTGTTTGCAAGGCGGATTGAATCTCCGATAGCGAGTATCCTTTGTTAAGTTCGGACAATAAATCCGTTTCCGGTACTCCGTAAGTTTTACTCAGGCTTTCTACCGTTAATAACTGGGATATTTGCTGCGGATTGCTTGCCGATTGCTCATTCGCATGAATTACATATAAGGGAGCGAGCATTTGAACCACTAAGCAAAATAAAACCAAGTAATTAATTTTCTTCTTCATGCCGTCGTTTCACCATTCCTTTGTAATAGTACATAAAACAGTTCCATAGGCCTTTCTATTGGTGGCTTCTATATTCTTATGGTTAAATTAAGTTTGATGACATGCCCTACTATGTATCGCCTAATATCTCATTAAATGAATTATATGGATACTTTAAATAAAGCAAATCACCTGAGTATCCTTCTTCATTATCAATCCTGTTATAGATGGATTCTGATATTTTATAGAGTCTAGCTCCATCAACTTGCACCTTACTTACGCCGCTATCAAGATATGCTCCAATAATCGTAATCGGATTACCTGTTGCTTGAAATTTAATATGTGCTCTTCTCCAAGTATCATCCGTTTTAAAATACTTATAACCTAAGTTTAATCCCCAATTTGTTTGGGTATCATTTACTCGCATGGACACTGTAGTGGATGAAGTTGCTTTATAAGAAACAAGAAATAAGTAGTAACTACCCTCAGTTAACGTTCCTAGTTCTTGATTCAAAGAAGCCCATTCCCCATCAAGTTCTAGTTGCTGACTTGTATTTCCATAGACAGATTCATGGCTTAAACTTGAAACACTATGGCCGTCAACATTCCAACCGTTTGCGTTACCATCATTATTGTCGTCCAGCTCAAAGTCACCTTTATAGTCTAACAAGTCACCATATGAAAACTTCTCAATTAGAGAATCCCCAGTATATTCTGGGTTTGAATTAATTTGGTCATATACAGCTGTTGTAATCTCATAGAGACGCAGTCCATCTATATTAACCACATGGCTCCCCGGATCAAAATATGCGGCCACTAAATTGATAGGCTTCCCTGTCGAGGTGAATTTTACATATGCAGTTCTCCAAGTATTATCGGTAATAAAATAATTGTATCCAAGATTTAAACCCCAATCTGTTTGGGTGTCATTTAACCGCATTGACACTGTATTTGAGGCATTCGCCTTGTAATCTAGCATTACAAGAAAATGTCTCCCTGCGCTTAAATTGCCCAGTTCCTGCCTGAAAGCCCCCCCATCATCGATAGTCTCTAAACGTTGACTATATTTCCCGTATTTGCTATCAGAACTCATGCTTGCTTTAACTTGACCTGAAATAAGCCAGTCATCAGCAATTCCATCTTGATTGTTATCAGTTTCAAAACTTTCGTTACGCCCGATAATTGACGACATCTTTTTGTAAGCATTGTCTCCCCACAGATTTTTCCTTATCGTGTTCCCATTCTTATCATATTTATATTCAACAAACTTATTGTTAGATATAAATGAAGAATAGGATATCCTCCCCTTTGAATCATACACATTTGAAACAATCTCTTGAGCATGGACACCAAACATAGAAATCACGCTTATCATTTGTAATATTAAAAATATTGATATAGTTTTTTTCATTGTGCCTCTCTCTCTCCTACATGAAACCAAATTTGTTATCGCCCCCACCTATTCGACAATGCCCCTTTCCAATTGTTGTCTATTAATAATTCGCCCACGTTCCACAATTTTCCTTCAATTTAAGACTAACAACTGATTCTTTAGACCTATATAATGAGAGTTAAAAAAAGCAGCCGCAATGGGCTGCTTTGGATCAGGCAGGGTTTTAAACCACGTCAACTAAAAAAATGACTGAATGAAATAAGCGGCTTTTTTTGGCAAAATCGTCACTATCTCCAACCGCCCCTAAACGATAATTGTCTGTCCAGGTCGTTGTTCCCTCATTTCGAACTGTTACAGATACAGAATAGCTCGTACCCGGCCCCATTTTTGTCGGAATAGACTCTGATAAAATGACAGCTCCCCGCTCTTGCTGAGTTGTGACTTCGACCTTTTTAATTAATGCTTCTCCAAACCAACTCACCGACTCTTGTACCATTTTCCAATCTGTTACATAAGAACCGGGAGTCTGTGGAGCTTGTAAAGAAAAAAGAAAGGTGAATTCTTCGCCCGATTTTTTTATTTTTCCATCGGGCAAATACTGCCGTCCCTCTGAAAATGGATCCATATCGTCTATCGCGCCAAGACGAAAAAAATCTTTACTAGTCCAGCTAGTTCTTCCTTCATTTTTTACCGTGACAGACACAGGATAAGTTTTCCCCACAACCATTACGGATGGAATCAAGTACGAAACAATGGAAGCATCCGATTCCGCAGTATTCCCATTAGCCTGCATCGTACAAGTGAAGTTTATTGCTGCTAAAGTCCATATCATACATAAAATAATTGTTTTTTTAATCATGCTGTATCTCCTACCGGGAAGACGCCGGATAAAATTTGATAGAATCAAACCATGCCGTTCCCGATGCTCCGTACAGCATAGTACTTACGAATATTTCCTTGGTCCCGGCGGGCACAATCACATCCTTACTTATCTTGGTCCAGTCTTTGCTTCCAACTTGCGGTTCTACCCATTCATTAGCAATCTCTTTCCCGTTCGCATCCTTGAAGTTATAGTAGAGAAAAGCTCCATACAATGGTGGTGCTTGTACATTCTCTACCTTTACCCAGCCCTCCAATGTGTATTTCTCTCCCACTTTAAAATCGGTAATCGTTTGGCCCCAGTTCGTATAAGCTTGTCCTGGATTTTGCAGCTTAACGGATTTTTTCCCATCCCGGGCCAGATCACTTTGGGATATATTATCGGTAGTAGACCAACTCCACCAACCGCCTTCTTTAATCCCATACTCCCACTCAAACGATCCGTTTTGGATTAAATCTCCTTTGTCATTCATTTCTATTAGCTTCATGTCGTCGAACCAAGCTTTTCCCGAGGCTCCGTACAGCATCGTACTGATATATATTTCTTTAGCTTCACGGGGAATCTTGATAATTCGACTCAACCGGGTCCAATCCCGTGTACCTGTTTGCGGTTGTATCCATTCGTTGGAAACCTCTTTCCCGGCGGCATCTCGGATACTATAGTATAAAAAGGCTCCATAATTCTCGGGGGCATCGACATTCTCGGTTTTAACCCAACCCTCAAATAGATAATAACGCCCTTTCTTTATATCTTTAATCGTTTGCCCCCAGTTGGTGTACGCCATATCCTTGTTTTGTAAAAGCAGTGAATTTGCCCCGGTATGCCCTGCGTTATCGGCTTTAATATTGGATGTCTCGGGTGACCAGCTTCCCCAATGATTATCGTCACGACCACTCTCCTTCTCGAATCCTCCATTAAAAATCAAGTTCGGATTAACCTCATTTATTTTAATTTCATCAAACCATGCTGTTCCCGAAGCTCCGTAAAGCATGGCACTTATGTAAATACTAGCTGTCCCTTCAGGTACCGTAATAGCGGCGCCCAAGCGTTTCCAGGGATTCGTTCCCGTTATAGGATCGATCCATTTGTATGCTAATTCATTATTCTCCGCATTTTTAAAACTTACATAAAGAAATGCACCGTGGTTAGGCAAAGCTGTTACGTTATCCGTTTTCACCCAGCCTTCCATAAGATACGTTTGTCCTGGGATAAAGCCCGTTATTGTCTGTCCCCAATTGGAATAACTTTTGTTTTTATTAACGATTTTTATACTTTTGTCTCCACGTAAAGAATCATTGTCCAACAGAACAGTAGAATCACCCGGCCAGCTCGTCCACCCCCCCTCGTCTTTTCCGTCCTCGAAGGATCCATTTCTGACCAAACTACCTGGATAAACGGTTTGATGCTCTTTGGCCTGCAATAAATTCCCGTTCTTATCATATGAATATTCCCGGGCAAGATCTGAGTCTAGTTGCATATACTCCAATTGACCATTGTCACTGTACTGATAGGAAACCGCAAATACTGATAGATTAGAAACCAATAAGCCAAACACTACTAACAGAGTACTTGCAAAAATTTTCATAAAATCCACCCCATCTAAAAACTTCCTATACAAACCCACTCTAATACAGGATTATATACGATGTATATCTTTAATTTTCCTTTTGATAAAAATATTATTTTCTTATTTAGAAAAAATATTGTATTTTATTATGAAAAAATTTATTGTGGTTGTTATCTGCTTCATAGGGGGAATTTAATTTGAATAGAAAAATAGGACTTAATAGTCTAGTATCGATGATTTGTTTGTCATTGCTGCTGGCATTTGCCGGGAAAATTCAAGCTGTTCCTACTGTTATGACAGGAACTAAACAACTATATGGAAGCGGTGGTCAGTTGGACTACACCCACCTCCCTTCCAACGAATTTATAAAATACAAATATGATCGAAACGGAAATTTATTAGGCAAAGAGCCTGCAAATATGGAACCTGATTCTTCTGTCGACCTTAACGGCACAGATGTTTATGAAATCCCTAATCTTAATGTCGATACTTCTTTTGGCAGCAAAACTACGGTTGAATTTTGGATGTTCTGGGACGGCAAGGAAGTTGTAATGCCATTTGCCTGGAGTTCAAAGTTTGATCTGTATTTTGCAGACGGGTATTTCGGGTTTAATCATTTTAATGGGGATATCTTCGGAATTCCTTCGACTACCTTAAAAAATAAATGGGTGCATGTTGCTGCGGTATTTTATAACGGTGACCCTGACTCTGGAAATCTTGAACTATATATCAACGGGGTAAAGCAAACCTTACAAAAGGCATTAGGCAAAGAAACATGGGGGGAATCGGGGTAAGCAACCGCGCTTATATTGGCGGGTATAAAAATGAAAATGGAACGGACTACCGGTTTAAAGGTAAGATAGCTAATCTGAGAATTTGGAACAACAAACAAGAGAATAAACAAATCGTTACGAATATGTACAAAAATTTAAAAGGTACAGAAGATAATTTGATCGGAGAATGGTTTTATGAAAAAACTCTTATTAATCCCAAATCCTTCAATGGAACTAAGTTTATTGAGCTGTCCAATTTAGATATAAATAAACAAGAAGGCGGTTATAATACGGTCGAATTTTGGATGTTCTGGGATGACACTAACACCGTTATGCCATTTGCTTGGAATACAAGGTATGATCTTTATTTCGCGGATGGATACTTCGGCTTTAATACATTTAATAGCGACTTGCTGGGCATACCTTCCCTGCCTCTTAAAAATAGATGGGTTCATGTCTCAGCGATATTCAAGAACGGGGATGTCACCAAAGACAGTTGTGAACTATATATATACGGCACTAAACAAAATATCCAAAATCACCTTGGTTCGGACAAATCTAGAGCGAGCGCAGGCGATAAAGTTTACATTGGCGGTTATAAAGAGAATAATCAAACCTTATATAACTTCAAAGGCAAACTTGCCAACTTTCGAATTCGGAATAAGAAACTAGATGTGTTACAAATCCAAAGTAATATATTCAAACGGTTAAACGGGAATGAAAGCGGGTTAGTTGGTGAATGGGGACTTCGCGACAATCCGCTTAACCCCAAAATTTTCAAAGGAGATATGTATTCTGAGCTTTCGAACGTCCATATAAATACAGGCCAAGGAGAAAAAAATACGGTAGAATTCTGGATGTTCTGGGATGGAACGAATGCGGTTATGCCGTTTGCATGGGATTCGGGCTATGATCTATATCTTGCTGACGGATACTTCGGTTTTAACACTTTTAATGCGGATGTTTTAGGTATTCCTTCAGATAATCTGAAAAATAAATGGGTTCATGTGGCCGCCGTTTTCTATAATGGTATTCCTGATAAAGATAACGTTAAATTATATATTAATGGGCTCCCCCAATCCCTGCAGACACTTAAGGGACCTTTTACCCGAGGGGGAAGAGCAAGTACAAATGTATATCTGGGCGGGTACTTGGAAGCAGGCAAGAAAAATTATTTATTCAAAGGGGGGATCACAAATTTAAGAATCTGGAAAAAAGAGTTATCTGAAGATCAAATCAAAACATATATGTACTTAAATAGTGCAAAAGCTCCCGATTTAGTTGGACAATGGAAACTTGAGAATTCCGAATACCTTCTTAAAGAAAAATAAGTATAACTAATTCTAAACTTTAGTGTGGAATGAAACGATTCAATGGAGGCATTATCACCGGGCGTTCCTTTACGGGACATGTTCATGGTAATGCCTTTTCTTTTTAAGGCCCGTATCCGGCCTCAGCCTTCTATACAAAAAAAGCCGTACCAAAATCATCCGCGATGAATTTCGATACAGCTCTTTTCTTAATGTTCTATTTTGCCGGTATCACAAAGTGCGCACCTGAAATATACGTGCTTTCGATATAGCCGATGGAGAGATATATGTCCTGTTTCTCGGCCGCTGCGGCAATCGGATTGAAATGGAAGGTCGCTGTTTTGGTCGCCGGGTCATAGTCTGTTTTGGTAATATCAAGTTCTTTGTATTGGGACGGATCCTGCAAATCCTCCTGAGCGATGGAGATCGAATCAATGTCCGCTCTGAACTTCCCGCCGTAGCCGTCGTCCAGCACCTCCGGCTCTTCGAAGAAAACGAATTGAACCTTACCGTTAGAAGCTAGAACATTTTTAATGTTTCCCTGGCTGGCGTGAACGGTTTTGGAACCTACGACGGATTTGTCGGATGCCAGTTTGGCGACGACCTTGAAATCCTCAATCCAGGAATACCAGCCGACATTAAGCTTGCCCGTAGCCGGGTCGATTGTAATGCCGTAAGGGGCGTCCGCCTCGTCCTGCCATCTCTGGTGATCATTTGCGAATTCCAGGCTCCAGACAACCTTGGCGTCTTTGACGGCCTCGCCGTTCTTGTTTTTAACGGCCGCTTCAAAAGAAATGCTTTGGGCCGACTCGTCCGTTAGTTTCACGGAATCCGGGCCGGTAATGGCAATGGTGCTCTCCGCTAGCTGAGCCCCCTCCTCCGTGCCTGGTCCCGTGGTCTCCGTCGGAGCTGTCGTTTCACCGGCTGCCCGCTGCAGCGTGACAATCGTTTCGGCGCGGGTGATCGGCGCTTCGGGCTTGAAGGAATGGTCCGCATAGCCGCTCATCACGCCGGAGCTGACTACGGCCGCAACGGCCGAGCTTCCCCACGACGCAATGGCGGACTGATCGCGGAAAGCCTCCGCTGTTTCGCTCTGAGCCGCTGTCTTATTCAGCAGCCGGGCGACAATCACGGCCGCTTCCTGCCGGGAAATCGAAGCGTTAGGACGGAAGCTGCCGTCCGGGTACCCTTCGATATATTTGGCCTGGACCGCTTTGGCGACTTCGCCGTACATCCAGTCGGATGCCGCGACGTCTTTGAAGGAAGCCGTCCCCTGCGCTTCCAGCTTGAACGAGCGGTTAACCAGCGAAACGAACTCCGCGCGGGTTACCGCCTTGTCCGGCTTCAACGTGCCGTCTGCGTAGCCCTGTATGTATCCTTTGTCTACCCACTGCTTTGTCTGCTGCTCGGCCCAGTGCCCCGAGATATCGCTTGCAGCGGACGCCGAAGCGGCCCAAGATAGTTGAGCGGGCGCCATCACGGTGCATGCGAGCAGCGTGACCGCCATTTTTTTGCGTAAACCTGTACTTGTTTTCATTCGATGAAACTCCTCTCTATCTGTTGTCTCCTAATGATTCGACCCCCTTCCACAATTTCCCTTCATTTCGTGCCTATATTATGATTCTTTAGACCTATAAAAGTTCGGATTGAAATAAGTTCGTTGTGATTGCAGGACCTGCGCGGTCCCATGAACCCTATTATTCATGTCTTTCCTGACTGCTCAAACTCTTGACTTCGCAAATCCCGATGCGCACTTAAAACTTCCTGTACTGCGTCCAGCTTAAATACCGGTCAATGAACGAAATGGCCGTCTCTATGCCGTTCTCCCGCCTCAAGCCTATGCCAAGCTCGGCCGCTTTGTTTTTCATTCGCTTGTGTTCAAGAACCTTTAACGCCTGCGTCAGTTTCTTTTGCGCTACCTTGTTTAGCGGCAGGCAGCTTCCCGCTCCGGTTGTTGCGGTCAGCCTTCCCCACACCTTCTCCTCGGCGGCAGCCGGACAAACGAGAGCGGGAATTCCCGCTCTCAAGCTTGCATGCGCGGCAGCGGCAGAACCCCGGTGTACGATGCTCCTGCAGCGGGGAAAGAGCCGGTCATAGTCGGCCTCTTCAATAGGCAGCGCATATCCGGGCAGCTCATGTCTAAGCCTGCCCAATGCCTCCCAGTCGGCCTCGATGACGGCTCTGCAGGAAAACTCCCTCACGGCGTCCAAAGCGGTTTCGATACAATGCGCCTGTGCCTGCAAGGGTAATCCGCTAAAACCGAAATAAAGAGGAGCCTCTCCCTCATTCAGCCATTGCTCTGTATCCTCACAGGACTTGCTTGAACAGATAAAATCACCGGTGCCCGCCATCGTCGTTATCCACTCGCCCGTTACAATCCGTCCGGCGGCCCCTCCCCATTCGCCGGGTCTCTTCAGGAAGCATGCGCTGTATGCGTGAAGGACGGGAATATCCCGTAAAATCAGCTTGTCTTGGACCGCTTTGCAGGTTAGCGGCCATGCGTACCCGGCCTCCCGTTTCCTAACTGCCCCATAGAAGAAGGGCAGCTTCTTAAGAGCGGCCGAAACGACCGCGGCACTGCGGGATACGGGGCATGGAGGAGTCAAGACAACCGCTATAAGTTTGCTGTTAAGCTCATCCGAAACGGCCAGGGCACTTTCAAGCATGCGCAGATCGGTAATGATCAAATCCGATTCTGCGCAAACCTCCGGCAGATTTCCGTATCCGTCCCCGGCGCCCTCCTTTTCTAACCCGTCCTTCTTCAACCCGGGAAGTTTCCAGACGCGTCTGGGCATCAGGGCGCGGCCTGTGCCGGAATGTGCCGGATAAGGAATTGAACCGGCCGGTACCACTACCCCCGCTTCATACCCGCCGGCTTGAAGTGCGGAAGCGAGTGCGGCGAAAGGCTTGCCCGCTTCCGGATCATCATAAGGCAACAATGTGATTTTCATGCGCTTTATTTCACCTATGATTCTTGCCGAACTTGCCAAACTTTCCGACGGCCGGACCATGCTCCTTAAACGATCTTTACGGCAAATAAATAAGTCGTATTGCCTTGCTCCCAGTTGGAGCGCAGCACAATCGAATAAACTCCGGGCTCCCTCGGCAGACGTATTCTTCCTTGGTCCATCTCTATTGCCGTATATAATTCCTTCCCGTCCGCGCTTGTGATAACGGAGCATTCCAACTGCTGCGGCTCCATCCCTTTCGTATAACGGATGCCGATGTACGATTCGGGTTTTACCTCCACCGCGGGATATTCCGCCTGCTTAAGCAGGGTTAGGTCGGACCGGGAATCTTGGATGCACTCTACCCAGCACGAATTCCCCTGCAGCAGGGGAATATCCTGCATCCACATGGACCCGTTCCGGAGCCTTTTCTCGTAGACAACTTCGGGCTTCGGAGCAGCCACGGCATCATCGAACCTTATACTGTGCTGGTCTATGCTGGTTATTCCCGTGTTCTCGTGGTACTTGACGTCGGAAGCCATATTTTCGGCTACAAAGCGCAGGGGAACATACACGTGCCCGTTGTATTCGATGACCGAGTACTCGGCTTGCTTCCCGTTTACAACGAATTTCTGGGAACTGAGAAAGTCCAGGCTGAAGCTCAAGGAGTAAGCCAGTATGCTCATAATCATCAATAAGCCGAGCACTGCAGCTGCCATGATTTTTTTCAAAAAAACCGGCCTTTCTTTACCAGATTTAAAGATGAATCTTGCTCATCTCTCTGCTCATCTACTCGTTTAAATAAGTCGTCACCCGATTCTGAATCAGTTTGGCCACTTCCTCCGCCGGCTTCTGCCCGCTGAAATAGGCCGGGGACTCCTCATTGATAACGGACAGCACTTTCATATCGAATGCGGAGTAGCTGTCGGCTTTTTGAATCAGCTTTTTATACAAGTTAAATTGTTCATCGGATATGTTCGCTGCTTTTCCTGTCGGGAGCTTAAACGTTCCGGCTTTCACCTGCTTCTGAATCTCATCGAGCTTTTTGTCGTTCACTTCTTTAAGCAGGGAAAATCCTTTCAGATCCTGCAGAGATTGCACGTCTTTAGAGTAGAGGAAGGAAAGGAACGTCCACGCTTCCGCTTTAACCGGGGAGTTGGCCTGTATCCCAAACTCGTCGGTCGGAATAATCCGGATCCCTCCCTTGCCCTCCGCGTGCGGCTTCTGAAGCAGCTTCGGATTGGAGAAAAGCACGTACGGCTGCGCGACCAAATCTTGAAGCGTGAGAAAAGCGGCCGAATAAAATAAGGCGGTTTCTCCTTCTGCAATTTCGCTTGTCATTACTTTGTCGTCGTACATTTTCTTGACCGACTTCAGCAAATCCGTGAAGGAATTCGAATCGAACTTCGCTTTCATAGTGGCCGGATCGACAAGCTCCCCGTAACGATCCATGATGATCTCCTGCAGGATTACTCCCGGATCGTCCGCGAAAACGGGCCGCTTCGCTTTGCCCCCTCCCCCGTCCTTCTCCCTCACCTTTCTCGCCGTTTCTCCAAACTGATCCCACGTCCAGTTGGCATCGTCGATTGTGACATTCGCCTTCTTAATCGAATCGCCGTCTCCTATGTAGGTTCTCAAGTAGAACGAGGTGGGAATCGTGTATAACCCGCCGTCCTTTTTCTTCAACCCGTTCAGAATGTTCAGGTTCATTTCGTCCTTCTTCAGGGATTTATCCTGGTCGAACATTTCGTTCAGGTTTACGAGAAGTTTGCTGTGCACATATTTATCGACGGGCAGATCGCTTAATTCCACAATATCCGGGCCCTTACCCGACAGTAAGGCCGTGTTCGTCGTCTTCACGTACTTCTCGTAATCCCCGGCTCCCCATTGCTCGCCCGGCTGCTTATAGGACTGAATCTGTAAATCGATGTCCGGGTACTTCTCCTCGAATTTCTTCTCGATCACCTGGAAGAGCGGATCGGGATTTCTTAAGGACAAGGTCACGACGGTTTTCCCTTCTTTGCTTTTCGGTTTCTCTTTATTCGAAGTCCCTCCGGTTTTCCCGCTTTCCCCGGCTCCGCAAGCACTGGTTGCAAGCGCCGCACAAATTAACACGACTCCTACCTGTTTTCTCATCATTTGAAATCCTCTCCTCAACCGATTATGGTCTATCGTTATCATGATCGTTTTGTGCAGCTATTCCTTGCTACTGCAGACGAACCCTATTGTTGTCCTGTAAAGGCTCGCTGCTTTTGAGAATAATGAGGTCTTTTTCGTTCAGGCTATCGGATTGAATCACCGTCTCCGACTCATTGGTTTCGCTGGAACGGACGGGGACTCTGCGGACTACGAAAACGTTACCCAGCGCGCCCTTCTGCTCTTCGATCTTATAAATGAACTTGCCGTCGCGCTCCTGATGAACCGCGTCGCTGGAAACCTTAAACCCTTGCTGCACGGAACGCTTCGTGAGCTTGACAACGGCACGGTCGCCGCCTTTCAGCTCCGGGCCTTCCACTTGAATGCGCAGCGACTTCCGCGCAGCCGTGCGGCCCCCGCTCTCCCCCGCCTCCGCACCGGAGGAACCGGCCGCAAGCGGTTCGGCCTCCGCCGTCTCTTCAACGGTGCCCTCGATGAGGCGGGGCTGCTGATCCGGCGTGCCGAGCCCTACCTCGATCTTCGTCCCGGCGGTAATTCCAAGGCTGGTCAGCAGAGCGGCGTCGGCCGCAAATTCGAACCGGTACCCCTTGGCGCTGTCCGCGATAACGATCTCGGGCTCTCCCGCCGGTTTGGTTCCCGCGCTGGCATTCACTTTCGTGATCACGCCCTCGAAGGGAGCGGCCAGATCCTTCTGATCTGCCAGCGCTTCCCGCAAGCCGGTAACTTTGCGCTCCTGCATGCTTATATCGAGCTTGCGCGTCTCCATCTCCCGGGTGACGCTCCGGACCTTCAGTTCATCACCCTCCGTAGACGCCGCAA
This sequence comes from Paenibacillus chitinolyticus NBRC 15660, assembly GCF_000739915.1. Lineage (GTDB taxonomy): Bacteria > Bacillota > Bacilli > Paenibacillales > NBRC-103111 > Paenibacillus_F > Paenibacillus_F chitinolyticus. Next base: position 51,111 of record NZ_BBJT01000018.1, read on the forward strand.
TGAACTGGTCCTGCGCGTTTTGCAGCTCGATCTTCAGCTTTTCCAGCTGCGTAGTCTCGTCCTGCAGCTCCCGTTCGGCGGACTTGCTGTCATAGCTAACCAGCTTCTGCCCTTTCTTCACACGGTCTCCCTCTTTCACGAGGACCGCTTTGACCTTCCAGCCCGCGGAATTGCTCAGTTTCTCTTCCGCAAGCGGCCGCAGAACCCCGGTTCCTTCGAGTGTATGCACCAGACTTCCATACACCGCGCTCTCTGTTCTCACTTTGGGTAAAGTCAGCGCCTGCAGCGTGTTGCTGAATAAGGTGAAAAGGATCAGTCCCCCGATGAACAAACCGGCAATGATCCGGATATTTCTTTTGCGCTTAAGATCTTTACTCGCTTCCTGCTCCATTCCCGAGCTTTCCTCCCCTTGCAGAACCTACCCTTTGATGCCGGACAATTGAATGCCTTCAATAAAATTCGTCTCCGCGTACAGAAACAGCAGCACCATCGGCGTCATATAAAGCATGGATGCGGCGAAGGCGATCCCCTGCTCCCCCTGATTCACCCTCGATAAATAAACCGAGAGCGGCTGCTTGAACGGATCATCCAGAAAAATAAGCGGCTGCTCCACCATGTTCCAGTAATCGACGAACAACAGGACCGCCAGAGCGGATACGCCCGGTTTGACCATCGGAATAATGATGGTGGAGAAAATCCGCCAATGTCCGGCTCCGTCCATCTTGGCCGCTTCGATATAAGCGTACGGGATGTGCAGCATGTACTGCCGGAGCATGAACACGCCGAAAGCCGCAAAAATTCCGGGCAGTATGATGGCGCCGGGACTGTGGAGCAGCCCCAGTTTATCCGCCATGATGTAATTGGGCACCAGCGTCACCTGGAACGGCATTAGCATCGTCAGAACATAAACGAGAAACAAAGTCTCCCTGCCCCGGAAACGGAGCTTAGAGAATGCGTAAGCTGCCAGTGCGGCCACGACCGTCTGACCGGCAATAATGGGGACTACCAGGAAGACCGAGTTCCAGAACATCATCAGAAATCTCGGACTGTGAATCAGCACTTCGCCGTACTGTCCCAGCGTTACGAGATCGGGCAGCAGCTTCAAATTAACGAACGCATTCGCTTCCGAGCCCGCCGTATCGTTCATTTTGCCGATGAGCCCATAGTTGATCCCGATTTCCCGTTCGGTCATGAGAGAGTTTGTGAAAGTTATCACAATTGGTATTAGTATGATTCCCGCGATAACCGCCAGCATGGCCGTTACCGCCCCTTTTTTCAGCAGCTTTAACCCTTGCAATCTTCTCTCCCCCGCTATTCAAGAAAACTCCGGAAACGGCGTTCCAGCGCAAACAGTACTAAAACCAGAAGCAAAATACTGCCTGTCATCAGCGTTGCGGCTGCCGTCAATTTGGGAATATCCAAGGACATGAACATGTTGTTCATATAATGCTGCAGCATGTAGATGCTGTCGTGCGGATAATCTCCCGCTATCAGGTAGGTTTCCCGGAACACCTTGAACGAGTTGATGACGGACATAATCGTGACGAAAAATAGCGTCGAGGTTAAATAGACCAGCGTAATGCTGCGGAATTGGCGAAACGGGCCCGCGCCTTCGATCCTGGCTGTCTCGTAATAATCTTTGGGGATTTGCTGAAGCCCCGCCAGGAACAAAATCATGTTATAACCGATGTTTTTCCACAGATAGACAGCGATCACGACGCTTCGGGCGGCATCCGTCTTCATCCAATCCACACGCGCCCGCTCGAAATATCCCAGCCAAGCGTTAACCGATCCGTTCCAGTCCAGCAGAATCTGCCAGACGAGAACAACGGAAGCCGCGGGAACGACTAGGGGCAGCACGAAAGCGGTCCGGAGCCATCTCCGGATATAGATGTTTTGATTAAGCAGCACCGCCAGGCTTAACGACAGAAGAATCATTAGCGGAACACTGACCAGCGTAAAAGAAGCGGTATTCCGGGCAGCCTTGCGGAACGATTCGCTCGACAGAAGCTCGCGGTAATGCTCGAAGCCGACGAACCGGTTGTCGGCCGTACTCTCCACGAATGAATCATACACGCCCATGGCAAACGGGATGAGATAGAACATCATGAATCCCAGCGCGCTCGGCGCCAGGAACATCAGAACGGCCGCCGTATCCGTACGGGCGCGTCTAAACATCCCCGGCTTCAACCCGGTACACGAACTGTCGTGGTTGCATACATGGACCGATCCTTTCCCTATTTTTCGGATGAGCAGGGACTGTTCCTTGCTAGTTCCAGAATAGGGAACAATCTTTAAGTAACAAGTAGGGTAAAAATAAAATTTTTCTTAAATCGTTCGCTCAATAGGTGCCGACGTCTCGTTGTCCGAATGATTTTTCGGCAGCCGAACCTCGAACAGCGTCCGGACCGGATTACTTTGAACCGAAACCGTACCGTTATGGCGTTCCACAATGTTCTTCGTGATGAACAAGCCTAGTCCCGTACTTCCCGTCCGATGATTGCGCGCTTGATCCGCCGTATAAAACATATCGAAGATACGCGGTAGCTCCTCCGGCGGAATGCTGTCCCCATAGTTGACGACCCGAACAACCGCCTCTTCTCCTTCGGACGCCGCGATAACGTCGACATACTGCCCGTCGCTGCCGTAGCGGATGGCGTTTGTCAGAAGGTTTTCAAACACGCGGGCAAGCAGCTCCCCGTCTCCCCACAGATGCAGCGGCTGATCCGCGTTTAATCTCAGCGTGAGCTGATTTTTCTCAAACATCGGGTACAATTCCTCGTTCAGCTGGATAAGCAGCTCGCCGAGATCGAGCCGGTTTCTCTCGACCTTGAGCATGCCGTAATTCATCCGGGTAATTTCAAACAGTTCATCCACAAGCTTCTCCAGTCTCTGCGACTTGGTAAACGCGATCTGGGTAAAATGCCTGACCTGTTCGGAGGATAATTCCTTGTCCCGCAGTATAAAATCCAGATAGCCCAGCACGGAAGTAAGCGGAGTACGCAAATCGTGCGCCAGATTGAGCACCAGCTGATCTTTGCTGCTTTCCGCAAAATCGCCCCGGTTTACGGCTTCCTGCAGCTTCTCGCTTGCGAGATTAATGTCTTTGGCGATATCTTCGAATTCATCGTTGGAAGCCACGTGAACCCGGCTGTTGAAGTCGCCGCTGGCAAGACGATGGATTCCGTCCGATATTTCCCGGAAATAGACCGCGTAGGATCTCGTAAAGAAAAAGAAAAACAAAATTACCATAGGGATAAAAAACAGCAGAAAAAAGTTGATATCCCCGATCTTGTGCAGAAACAGGCGGAAATAAGCGAGCGGGTCCTCAAATTTGACCTGGGAACGGTAATAAATCTGAAGAACTTTATAGATCAGATAAGTAATAAGGCCGGCCAGAAGCATACTTATCCCCAGCAGCAGAATCATTTTGGTCCGGAAGCTCCGTATCATGTTAGGCATTGAACGTGTACCCTACTCCCCAGATCGTTTTAATCAATTTGTTCTTACTCACATCTTCCCCGAGCTTTTTGCGGAGAGTGCGGATATGAACCATGACCGTGTTCCCTCCTTCATAGTAAGCGCCTCCCCATACCTGCTGGAAGATGTTTTCGACGCTGAACACTTTCTTCGGATATCTCGCCAAAAGGTACAAAATATCGAATTCCTTCGGGGTTAGCTCGATCAGATTTCCGTACAGGCTGACGGTACGCTGCTCCGGATATATCACCAATCCCCCCGACTCCAGGATCGGTTTGTCTGCTGCAGCCGCCTGATTCATCTGCAGAAACCGGCGCAGGTGGGCATTCACCCGGGCGACCAGTTCCATCGGGTTAAACGGCTTCGTGATATAATCGTCCGCGCCTCTGACGAGACCCGAAATTTTATCGAGGTCCGTCGTTTTGGCGCTCAAAAAAATGATCGGCATATTGTGTTTCTCCCGGATTTGGTGCGTCACTTCGTAACCGTCCATTTTCGGCATCATAATATCCAAAATCGCCAAATCTATCGAATGGGTCTGAACCGCTTGTAGAGCGTCGTGCCCGTTATGTGCTTTCACGCAGTCATATCCTTCTTTATTCAGATGCATCTCTATTAAATCCGCAATTTCCACTTCATCATCGGCGATCAGTATGGTGATGCGCTTCATGCGATCCTCTCCTTCGATTCCACGATTATTCCAATCTGTCTGTCCCTTTATCATACTCATTTTTTCCGGTAAGGACAGGCTGTTATTATCCCGGCGATGAATTCATAGAGAATCGTAATAATTTCGAAAGTTTTTCTTAGGAAGAAGTTAACTGTTAGGCTTCATAATACTAGACAGCTGAAGCCTCGTGAGAATTGAGAGGAGAAACGTTATTTATGAACTTGAAAACGATCCTGCTGGGTGGAACTGCCGCCGCTATTATACTGGTTATGGCCTGGAATTTCCTAGATCTTACCCGGCATCGTTTAGCATCCCCCGTACCAGAGTCGTCAGTATCCGAACCCGTTATATCCGAACCGGCTGCCGGCAAATCGGGAAAAAATCAGCTTGTTAACGAGTCCATAGAAGGGGAAGCCGCCGTTCTGATGGATGCCGAAACCGGAAAACTATTGTTCGGCAAAAATAAAGACCTCCGCCTCTATCCCGCAAGCACGACCAAAATCGTAACGGCGCTGGTGGCTCTCGAAAAAGGCGGACTCCAGGACTCGGTCACCGTCGGTGATGAAGTCCGTTTAACTACTAAGGGAGAGAGCACGGCGGGCTTGCAGGAGGGCCAAACCCTTACGCTCCGGGACCTGATCGTTGCCATGATGCTGCCCTCGGGCAACGATGCGGCCAGAACGGTCGCCCGCTATATTGCGGAGAAAGACAGCGGCCGCAAGCTCTCCGCGCAGAAGAGCATCGATTATTTTGCCGGTCTGATGAACGCGAAAGCGTCCAAGCTCGGCGCCAAAAAGAGCCATTTTACGAATCCGCACGGGCTGCACGATCCGGGACATTATACGACTGCGGGCGATATGGCCCTACTAAGCCGCGAAGCCATGAAGAACAAAGTGTTCAGCTCCATCGTCAGCGAACCTAAGCAGGCCGTCGCCGTATCGTCCGGTTCCCTTACTTACGTGAACCGCAATCAGCTTCTTCAGGAAGGAAGCGAATTTTATGTGCAGGGTGTAAACGGGGTGAAGACGGGCTTTACGGATGAGGCCGGTTATTGTCTCGTATCCTCGGCAACTTTGAACGGCAAGAAATTTATCGGCGTCGTGCTTCATTCGAGCTCGGGCGGCGTCTATACGGATACCCGCTCCCTATTGGAGTACGCAAAGAACAGATAGGTCCGTTCGACTGCCGCCTGTATCGGGCGCTGCCATAAGCGTATATAAGATCCGCCCGGAACTCTGCTTCCCGGGCGGATTTTTCGTGTCAGGCTGCGACTTCGCTCCGGCTTCCTCTCTGTAGATTCGGTCTACCGGCTTCCGATGCCGCCGACGATTTCGTCGCAATGCTCCCGCAGAAGCGGGTCGCATATCCATTCCCGTGCGTACCCGATCGTTTTCGCTGCCGAGTAAACCGTAAAGAACGATTCCGGACCGGCCGCACCTTCAAAAGGGATTTGAGGGATTCAAAAGTGCGTTTCATCCAAAAAGGATCTATGCAAAATCAAAAAATTATATCATGCTTAGATAGAGTGCCAATTAATGGAATGAAACTGAGGGGTTATTCTTATGTATAGAGTGGCTATTTGCGACGACGAGGAAAAACAAAGAGAGCTTGTCAGAAACATTCTGATCACTCTCTCGATAAAAACCAATATAGAATTTGAAATCGAATTATTCGGCTCGGGCGAGCAGCTCTCAGCCTATTATGAGCGCCGGGAAACCCCGTTCCATATTTTACTGCTGGATGTTGAAATGGGCGGGATTAACGGCATTCAAACCGCCCGGAAAATAAGAGAGTTAAATAACCTGGATGAACAAATTATTTTTCTGACCGGCTACCCCGAATATATGGTAGAAAGTTTTGACGTCATGACATTCCAGTATCTGATCAAACCCGTCGCCCCCTCGGTCTTGGAGGAGAAAATCATTAAGCTGTGCCAGTACTTCCAAGCCCTTGACAAAAAATTTATGGTCATCAAGTCGGCCTATGACGAAGTCGTGATCAAATACGACGACCTCATTAGTATCGAAGCCGCCAAAAGCTTAACGATCAAAAGCAAGCTCCATTTTACGACCGTTAATCAAACCTATGAAAGCAAAGGAACGATTTCAGATTATGCGCTTGCCTTAAAAGATCATAAATTTCTGCAAATCCACCGATCCATTATTATTAACCTACTGCATGTGAGAAAGTTTGCCAAGGGAGTTGTCCTCATGTCCAATGGCACGGAATTACCCATAGGCCGTTCTAAAGTTAAAGAGGTTAAAGATGTATATACCAAATTTATGATTATGAAGGTCGATGGCTATGAGTCAAACTAATTTTCCCATTTTCTTTAGCATGGTGGTTGTAATGGCCGTCCAAATTAATTTTTTCTTCAACTCGGTTTTCGATAAAACCACGCACAAACGCAACCGTTTCATTTACTTCCTTATTTTCGGGCTGCTCGATTACCTGTACCTCCTTACTCCCTTATCGCCTGCGTTATCTTCGCTTGTATCCTTGTTTCTCATCTTTACTATTGCGCTCTCTTATCAAGTGGAATTTAGAATGAAGCTCATTTTTTCCATGCTTTACGGCGTTTTGATGTCTATCTCCAATACGATCTCCCTTTATATTTTATACACGCTGGATCATGTTGAATTTGACACCCTTGACCTTGTCACTCAGCCCGCCGCTCAAACTTCCTACACGAAACTTATTTTCCTCAGCTGCATGATCATGTTCGTCGTCATTCAGGTTATACGGCTCATTGCCAAACGCAGAAGCTTCTCTTTGCCTTATCGTTACTACGTCCTATTCCTGGTAATTCCGCTCCTAAGTTTCTATCACCTGAATATTCTAACGTATAAGAGCTTCTATTCTTTCCTTTCCGCCATCGGCTTTCTTTTCTTAAACGTGATGATTATCTATATTTTTGATACGATTATGGATAAATTTCAATTCATGCACGAGAACGCCCAGCTCCAGCAGCAAATGGACTATCAGGATGCGAATTACGAGAAAGTCGTTCACAGCTTCAAATCTATCAAACGAATCATTCACGATACGAACCAGCAGTTTTTATATATCGAAGAGTGCATTAAGCGAAATGAGCCGGCGGCGGCAGTGGAACATATTAAAACGACCTTAAACAAGGTCGAGGGAGCCTATCATAGGGTGAATACGGGAAATCTGGTGATTGACGCCCTTGTCACCAATACACTTGATATCGGGCAAGCTAATGGGATCCGAATCGATACCAGGCTTAACCTGCGCTCGCATGAAATCCCTATAGACCGTTACGATTTATGTGTCGTTATGGGAAATATGCTGGATAACGCGATTGAAGCTTCCAAACATATCAAGATCGCGGAAGACAGGTATATTCTTATCAAAATACATGCGACCGAGTCTGCCCTTCTCATTCACATCTTGAATCATATGGAGAAGGAGGATGCCCGCTTGCACAGCCAGAAACCAAACCCCGAATTTCACGGGATCGGATTAACCAATATCGCCAGAATTTGCGACAAGTACGGCGGACATATGACGCTTGAAACGAAACACAAACAGTTTAATAATATGGTTCTCCTGCCCTTCTTAACGAACAATCCCTAGACAACCTGCTGTTTAGGGATTGTTTTTTTCGTTTCAGGGCCTTTTCCCATCTTGCTACCATTTTCCATATATGATTAATTCAGCAAGTAAATTCAAACTGAACCGCAAGGAGGAATTATTCATGAAGAAGATGGTTTCCGTATGGATGACCACCATGCTTTTAACGGTACCGGTCGCCTCTGCATTTGCTCAAACGACTCAGGATCCAGTTAAGGAAAAGGCAAAGATACTGGCTTCGAAGATTGTGTCCGACTATGGGGTAAGCGGGATACAGTATGCGATCAGGGATCACGGCTCCGTTGTTTTATCCGGCAGCGCGGGTGTAAAAGATAAAGCTGCCGACAGCCCGGTAACGAAGGACACGATGTTCGGAATAGGTTCTATAAGTAAAGTGTATGCAACGGCGGCAGCGTTGAAGCTCGCGGATACCAATCGGATTGAACTCGATAAACCGCTGACCACGTATTTGAAAGACTTTAAGATGGCCGACGAACGGTACAAAAAGATTACACCCCGCATGTTGATGAATCATTCTTCGGGCCTTTACGGCAGTCACTATGAGAACGGCTTTTTGTTCGATGACAATGATACGAGAACGCATGATGAATTATTGGCCAAATTACGATCCGAACACTTAAAAGCAGATCCCGGTGAATTTTCGGTCTATTGCAACGATGGTTTTCAGCTGCTTGAAATCTTGGTTGAACGTATAAGCGGATTAAGTTACAGCGAGTTTCTTAAGACCCATTTTAGCAAGCCTCTCGATTTAAACTCTACTAAAACACCGCGCGATACATTTGATAGAACCAAGCTTGCAAAAACGTATGCGCCTGAGATCGATCAGGCTTTGCCTGTAGAAAATGTCAATCTCATCGGGACGGGAGGCATTTACTCCACAGCTGAAGAAGTAAGCAAGTTCGGCGATGTCCTAATCGGTAACCGGACGGATATTTTATCCGAGAAGTCGGCCAAGGCTATGCAAAGTCATGAGTATAGAAAAGGGGTGTGGGTACCGGAAGAGACCAACAGCTTGAACTATGGTCTTGGTTGGGACGCCGTCAAGTTAGCTCCGTTCGATGATTACGGAATCACGGCGCTATCCAAAGGCGGAGACACGCAAGCGTATCACGCGACTTTGACAGCCCTGCCGGAACATGATATTTCTATAGCCGTGCTTTCGTCAGGAGGATCTTCAGCCTACAATAGTGTGGCGGCAACGAATATTTTATTGGAATACATAAAAACGAAAGGCATCATTAAAGAGATTTTGCCTGAAAAAACATTTCCGCCGGCCGTGAAAGTGGATATGCCTTCGGAACTGCAAGCTTACTCCGGATTATACGGCGCTACCGATAAAATGATAAATCTGGAGATCAAGAACGGGGAGATAGATTTATCCGCTGCAGGAGGATTAATTCCGTCCCAAAAATTTGTCTATACGGGCAATGGACAATTCAAAAACAAAGAGGGGAATCTTACCGTAAGCTTTGACCGGGCGAAGAACGGAAAAACGTATTTGAAATTTAACGGGTACCTGAGCTTTCCCGGATTAGGTCAAATGGTTATGGCTACATATGAATATCAGAAGCTGGACCGCAACCCTCTGGACCCTGCAACCCGAAAGGCTTGGGACCAAAGAAACGGGAAGCGTTACTACGCCTTGGATGAAAAAATAACTTCCGTCGGTTATGGGAACCAAGCGCTTTTAACCAGAGAAATAACCGTTAATGCCGATCTCGGATACGCCTCCGGCACTAAAATTGTGAACCCGAATAAAGCCGTCAACGCAGTGACTATTCCACTCATAAACGGTAGAGACTCTTTTGACTTGAATTTTTATAAAAAGAATCATACAGAGTATTTAACCATCGCCGGACAATCGTATATCCATGAAGATGGTGTTCAGCCCTTCTCCCAAGGAAGCTCCGCAATTCGCAGCATATCATCCAATGGTCAGGCCGCATGGTATAAGATTGATAAACAATCAGCCGGCCGGGTGTTGACCGTTAAAGCTCCGGCAAGCGGAGGATTCGCCGTGTATGACGCGAAGGGAAAGCTTGTGAACTTCTCCAAGATAAGCAAAAATTATTCGGCCGTACTGCCTGAGGGCGGGCTGATCGTTTTCGGCGGTCATGCAGGCGATGTATTCAAAATTGATTTGAAGACTAAATAAACCGAGATAGCGAAGAAACCAGGCAGCGGACCGCTGCCTGGTTTCATTTTTAATAAATGGATCTCTAAGGCTCTTGAACGTTATTTAACCGGCTGAACGTCATAACCTTTCGCTTTCAACTGGTCGATGACCATATCTTTCACCACATAATGCGCGGAGCCGACGACTACGAAAGAGGTCCTTTCCCCGTCTTTCTCCAGAAGATCCGCAATCTTCTTGGCCATGTTTTTGTCGCGCTCGCCGATCAGTTTCTTGTTAAGCTCGCCTTCCATCAAGCCGCCCCGGACAAGTCCGTCCGCTACGCCTTTCGCATCGCCCTTACTCCAATCCAGTTGAAGCTGTTTGAAGGAGTCGGCCCCTTCCTTGCCTCCGTCCGCAAGCAGAGTATCCAGCAGGCTGTTCAGATCCTTCTCCTGCGCTTCGGGAGTTAAGGAGTTGAACACGTCCGCTTGCAGCTTGATTCCTTCCAGTTCATGGACCGGTTTGCCCGTCAGCAGCGCTTTAGTGAGAAAATAATGATCAATGCCGGATGCGGATGCCGCTGTAATTTGATCGGGCTGGTCGAACAGGGAAAGCATGGATAAGTTGCTGGAGACGGCAAAGGGCTTATACCCGTCGAGCGCCTGCTCCGGAATCTCCATTTTTTTAATTACTTTTTGCAGCTTCTCGTACGTTTCTTTCGACACATGATCCTCGATCTTCGAGCCGTCGTCATACACCATCAGATTGGCGAAATAGCTCATATCCCCGGATAAAGTATCGGCTTCCACCCACAGATCATCCGAAGCTTCGAAGGCTTCTCTTATGTTTTTCTGGAGCGGGTACATCTCGGGGATTCCCAGGTGGACCGACCCAAGCAGGTACAGCGTGTTATTGTTATGCTTCACCTTCCAGAATACGCCTTTCGCTCCCTGTCCGGCCGTATCGTAACTGAATTCCACCAATCTCGAGGCGAGTACGGCGGCCTGTTCGGCCGTACAAGGCTGATCGAGCTCCAGTCCTTCGCTTGATCCCTGCACGATGCCTTTCTGCTGAAGGTATTCGATCGGTGAAGAAGACCCGATCCCGAAAGCGGCCGGCAGCTCGTAGCGGGCCAGTAACCCGTGCATGGCACGCATAACCGTGTCTCTGGTGATCACTTTATTTTCCAATACCGGCAGAGGGAGATCTTTTTTACTGAAACCGAGCTGATCGAGTTTGGCCCCCGTGCTTTCGATTAACGATTTAACCTTTACAGCGTCAATCGCTTCTTGAAACTTGCCGTCATAGTACCAGCCTACCGGGTAAATCCCATATTTCTCTCCCTCGTTAAGAGTAGAGAGGGACCACGTGCTGATGGATGGGGTTGGAGCAGGAGGTTGCTCTGCCCTTACGGTTAGATTTGTTCCCCCAAGCAGAATCGTAACCCCTAATAAACCGGCTGCCGTCTTGCGGCTCCACTTGCTCCATAGATGACTTTTCATGTTCAAACATGCCTCCTAAACTTAGATGAGAAAAATAGCTTCAAATCGGGTGTTAACCCGTTACTGCTACCTGCGGAAACGGATGTGCGGATGCGTCTTACGCCTGAAAAGCCTTCATCGCTTTCCGCAGTTCCTTCCAGGACGGGCGTTTGCCGTACATCAACACGCCGGTGCGGTAAATTTTCGCCGACAGCCAGCCCAGCACGAAGATCGAACCGAGCATGATCGCGATCGAGATCACGATTTCCCACCAAGCCGGGCTTCCGAGACCGATACGCAGGAACATGATAAGCGGCGAGAAGAACGGGACATACGACATCGCGATGACGAACGGAGCTTCGGGATTCTGCAGCCCGAACATAGCCGTCATAAAGGCGATGATGATAAGCAGCGTGACCGGCATAACGGCCTGCTGCACTTCCTCGCTGCGGCTGACAAGCGAACCGATCGCCGCGAAAATAGTCGCGTAGATAAAGAACCCGCCCAGGTAAAACAGAAGGAAGTAACCGAGCAAACCATACGGGATCAAGGATAAATCCAGATCCATCGACTGCAGCGCCGCCCCGTTCCAGGGAAGCATCAGGTTCACGGCTACCACTACGCCGAACACCACATTTTGCAGCAGTCCCATCAGGCAGATGCCGATGATTTTGCCGAACATCTGCTTAAGCGGCGAACCGCTGGAGATCAGAATTTCCATCACACGCGAGCTTTTTTCCGCGGTGATTTCGGTGGAAACCATGCTTCCGTAGCCGATTACGCTCATGTAAAGCAGGAACAGCAAAGCATAGACCAGGATAAAAGCAATTCCAAGCTCCTCCTTGGATTTAGCCGGCGTTTCCGCTTCCTTCAAGGCTACCGTTTCCGTCGTCAGATTGACAGGCTCCTGGATCTTCGCCAGCACGGCAGGCTCTATGCCTGCTTGAGTAATCGCGCTGTTCGTCTTGATCGTCTGGAGAGCCGCTTTCAGAAGGCCGGCCGTCTCATCGGTGCCCGGATTCATTGAGAATCCGCTTGCTCCCGTTTGATACAGAAGCTGCGGGAATTCTCCCGCGCCTGCCGGTTTAGCGGTCAGTACACCTTTGACATCCTTGTTTTTCAGTTTTTCACGGATCAATGTAGCATCCGCCTCCGCACCGCCCTTGCTTTCCAGCGGTACAATTTCAATGGTACTGGCGCCTACCTTGGCAGCGGCAAAATACTCCGTCAGCTTCTGCTGAATATCCGTACCGTTAGCCATCACCCCGATTTTGACCGCTTCCTTGCCGTCTTCTTTGGAAAATTGCTGGATGATAGCCGGGAGATTCACGACGGCCGAGATCAGCAGCACAAAAATAAGCGTCGTAATTTTGAACGACTTCGTTTTTAACCGGTTCAAGAGGGTAAACCGGATCACGGTCAGCATGCTATTCATGAGACGATCCCACCTTTGCGATAAAGATTTCGTTCAACGTAGGCTCCATGAGCTGGTAGCGGTAAATATCCGTCTCTGCGGCCGCGTGGGCCAAAATACGCTGTGCGGCGCCGGCTTCCCGGATACGGATCTCGTAGCCGTTCAGATGCTTTTCCACGGAAGTGACTCCTTCGATCGTCTCCAATCCGGGGACCGCCTCCTTCGTTTCCAGAAGAACGCGCTCTTTCGGGAACGACTGCTTGATCTCGCGCAGGTTGCCCTGCAGCACCGTGTTGGATCTATGCAGGATGCAAATATTTTCGCAAAGCTCTTCGACATGATCCATCCGATGGCTGGAAAACAGAATCGCTTTTCCGTTGTCCCGAAGCTCTTTGACCGTTCCTTTCAGAAGCTCGACGTTAACCGGGTCCAGACCGCTGAACGTTTCGTCCATGATAATGATCGACGGGTCGTGCAGAACGGACGCGATAAACTGGATTTTCTGCTGGTTTCCTTTGGACAGCTCCTCTACCCGCTTATCGTAGTATTCGGGCACTTCGAATTTGGCCAGCCATTCCTTCAGCGTCCGGTCAGCCTCCTTCCGCTTAATGCCCCGGAGTTCCGCCAGGTAAATGAGCTGCTCCGATACTTTATATTTCGGGTACAGTCCCCGTTCCTCGGGAAGATACCCCATCAATCTGCGCAGCTCGTCGCCGTACCCCTTGCCGTTCCAGCGGATGGTTCCTCCGTCGGGATAGATAAGTCCGAGCGACATACGCATCGTCGTCGTTTTTCCCGCGCCGTTTCCTCCGAGCAAGCCGTAAATCTCTCCGGGCTTCACTTGCAGAGAAATTCCGTTGACGGCCGTTTTCTCTCCATATTGTTTCGTCACGTGTTCCAGTTCCAGCGGCAACATAGTGATTGCTCCCTTCTCGATCAAATGGTTGATTTTTCTCTATCGCTCTTTGTTTTCTGCCTTTTTCTCTATCTTCTCCTGAGCCAAAAGCTCCAAAATATCTTCAAGATCCATAGCGGTCGTCCGCACCGGTGCGTTACCCTGCGAGGCAAGCGCCGCTTCCGTTGCGCTGGAGGACCGGGATATAATCGGGATCAGCCCTCCGTGCTCTCCGTTGCCCACCGACACTACACCGGGCAGGGGACCTGAAGACGGCTGCGGCGTTTCGCGGACCCATACACACTTCCAGTCATCCAGCAGTTGATCCTTCTCATAGACACCGATAAGACGGCCCCGGTTGATATACACGATGTAGTCCGCAAGCCGCCGGACCTCCTCCATCACATGGGTCGAGAAGAAAATGCTCCGGCCTTCCCGCTCCATAAACTTGGCGAGATGCTCTATCATCCGCTTGGTGGCGAAGGGATCCAGACCGGACGTCGCTTCGTCCAGCAGCAGCAGCTCAGGCTCGTAGGCGGCTGCCAGAATGTAGCTCAGTTTGCGCTTCATTCCCTTGGACAGCGTCTTCAACTTCAACTTGCCGCTAAGCTCAAACTCTTCCGTCATGCTGCGATAGAGCGTTTCGTTCCACGTCGGATACCAGCGGCAGACGAAATCGTGAAGCTCTCCGATCGTCGTGCAGCCGAGATCTTCCCAGTTCGATTCCTCCGGCACATAACCGATACGTCTCTTGATGTCGGCTTCAGTATCGTCCTCTCCGTAAGGCCTGCCGAGCAGCTCCACCTTACCGCTGTCCGCTTTGGTCAAATTCATGAGCAAGCGGAAAAGCGTGCTTTTACCGGAGCCGTTTTGCCCGACCAGAGCCACCACTGTTCCGGTTTCCACCTCCAGTTCGAGCGGCCCGAGGCGCATATCGCCCAGCATCTTTTCCACCCCGGACAGCCGGATGGCACAATCGTCGTAACGCTCAGCCTCCCTATTCATTCCCGCTTCCCCCTTCTTCCGGTTCGACGGCAGCTTTGGCCAAACCAGGGACTTCCGTAGTTGAACCTTTAATTTCCGGGTTGTCCGTCCCCCGCTGACGATTCACCGGTGTTCCTTGTCCCTCATTCGTAATTTCCAGCAAAGCCTCTTCAAACAACTGCTTGAGTTCCTCAATGGTACAGCCGACACGCAGTCCGCTGCGCAGAGCATCTTTCATCGCTTCCACCACCGCTTCCTTCCGGTATTGCTCTCGGGTCACTGTTCCCACTTTGGCGACAAAAGTGCCGGTTCCCTGACGGGTCCTCAGAATCCCTTCGTTCTCCAAGTCCTGGTATACACGCCGGATCGTAATGACGCTGCAGGACAAATCTTTCGCAAATTCGCGGATTGAAGGCAGCAGTGTCCCTTCGGGCAAATGCCCGCTGAGGATCAGTTCTTTGAGCTGAACTTGAATCTGATGATATAACGGCTCCGGATTATCCGGTGAAATTTGGATCGGAATATGCAACTGCATCACCTGCTTTCAAGCTTTCGTCATTTTCGGCAAAAGGTACGTCACTCATGATGCAAACAAATCCCGGTGTCCGATCTTTCTCCCGAGAATCTTCCAGGAGAACCCCAACGCAGTCGCACCGATTATGAGCGAACAGGCCGGCACAATCACCCCGTATCGTTCAATACTGCTTATCGCAAGAGGCCATACCATGTAATTCCCGGTCCACCAGAGCAGAATGGAAAGGATCAGCGTGGCCAAGAGCATCAGCAGACTGAAACGGAAGAAGACTTTCCCGCGCATCGACAATTCTCCATAAAGGTAAAATGAACCGACGGCCAGCACCGCTCCCCACCAGAAGAAAATCATGCCCAGCCACGTCCCCCACCCCACCGGTTCAACCCATTGTAAGGACATCATCACGCGGATTCCCACATGCAGAAGCAGAATAAAAAAGCTTGAGTACAGAATGTAAACCAGAAAACGGCTCGTCACGATTTCCTTGTTTGTGACCGGCAGCATTTTCAACTGCAGAATCCGCTTCGTATAGGCGTCGTTTTTCCAATAATTCATATTTCTTGTATCAATCGGGTACCCGACCACTTGAATGATCGATAGTACAAACAGGTTAAACACCACTGTCAAAAACCCGTTCACTTCGCCATGCATCGAAATTTCCGGCTTCATGAAAACAAACAGCACAAACATTGCATTCAAATAATAAAGCAGGCTCCAGATATATCCATAACGGACCATCTTAAGATCTTGTTTGGCTAGCCACCATACATTGCTCCACACGCTCATGCGAACACCTCACCGTGTTTACTGTACTCACTGTGCTTGCTGTGATTACTGTGTATATTTATATTAACAGTAAGCACACACTCCCGCAACCCCCTTTTTCCACTTTTTTTCTTCAGCTCTATTCATCACCACATACTGGCTTGCTCCCGCCTATTGTTCACTACCTTGCCTTATAAGCCCGCCTCATCTCCATTCCCACTGCTCATTGCCTCCTACTCACTTCTCATACCCACTTCTTCATACTCACTCCCTCCTTATCACTTGTTTGTTACAAAACAAAAAAACAGCCCCTTGTTTTCATTAGAAAACAAAAGGCTGTTTAATCTCGCCTACGCGGCTATGTGTAAAGCTCTAGCACTTTTACAAGCCAAAAATCGCATCGATAAGAGGTTTCGTCTCCCCGCCAGGAAACAGAATGTAGAGCAGAATGTAAACCACTACGCCCGTAGGTGCCACGAACATCCAGATGGTTGCCGTAATAGGGCCTACTTTCCGGTGGCGTATCCAGTTCTTTTTGAAAGCCAGAATCAAGGTGACGATACCGAACACGGCTCCCACCGTAGCGAGCGTAATATGGAAAAATAAAAAGATATGGTACGCAAGCTTAAGACTTTCCGGTCCGTCAAATGAAGTATTACCTTGAAAGATGGTACGCGACATATAAATGGTGAAAAAGATCAGCGCTGAGATTGCCCCCGCAATCATCAATTTCGTATGAGTCTCCCGGTTGCCCTTACGAATCTGATACCAACCGAAAGCGACGAAGATGGCGCTAATCACGATGAACATCGTGCTGATCGTCGGCAGTACATGCATGATTTAAATCCCATCCATTCCCTATATTAAGACGCAGAGTCAGTGGCCAAATGCTTAAGCCGTCGTCAGACCGTTGTTTTCCTGCAGGTCGTCCGATTCGTCCTCTTGTGCCCTCTCCGTACGATACCACTTGAAGAAAATCATAGCAAGGGCAGAACCGTAAACAATTTCTTGAATAACTTTCATCAGGACTCCGCCAAGCTGTTGGTCGTCAAGCAAAGGCAGCGCATTGAACGGGATTACGACATTCGCATACATCGCATAGATCGGTTCGCTTGCGAAAATAATGAGCGCACAGGCCGGAGTGAGCAAAATTCCGTTCACCGCGATATAAGCCAATTTCATCAGGCTGGACAGCTTTTCGTGCTCCGGCAGCGGCGTGAAGACCGGGAACCACATGGCGAAAGCCGTAAACAGCAGAACCCCGTGATAACCGAGCAGCATCCATTCGTTTTCCATCAGGGTATCCATAATAAGCGGCAGATGGTAAATCGAGAAAAGCAGGTTAAACGCCAGAACCGAAATCAGCGGATGGGTGAAGAAACGCAGCAGACGGTTCATGACAGTCCCTTTGAAAAGAGGACGGATCAACCAGGCTGGCAGCCCATTCAAGATAAAGATCGGCATGATCAGATACAAGAGAGACTGCTGCAGCATATGAACGCTGAACAGATAGTGATGACCCAAATAGTTGATCGGGCTTCCCTGCCCGATGTAGAACAAAGCAATTCCGGTGTAGAACGAGAGCTTGACCTTGGAACTTACAGGTTCTTCTCCCGCGGCCGCTGCCCTGGAAGGAGAGGTCAAACTGCGATAGACGAGACCGACAACGACAACGAACAGCAGAATTACAGGGTTCCATAGCTCAAAAAAACCCATCGCTGTGTCAGCTCCTTTACCTTATATTTTCTTGCCCGGATGAAAAAAAGGAGCGGCCTGTTGCAACAATAGCCAACGAAGCCGCTCTTCTTCTTTTTATCTTACCACCAGGTCCAGTAAACCCCAGCGGCTACGGCCGTTAAGGCGACTATGCCACCAAAGATAATTCCCACGATCGGGAACAAGTGGCCTTTTTCCTTCATGTGCATCCAATAAGCAAGTTGAAGAGTTATTTGGATCAACGCCATGAAGATAAGGAATGCGTACAGGAAAGACTTATCCAATCCGCCGTACATGACAAGCGCGAAAGCAATCATGGTCAGGAGAATCGAAGCAATATACGAAAAGTAATGGTTAGCCGGGCTTTCCTTCTTGTAACGTTTACTTGGTGAAGTCGTTTCGTTTGTGCTCATCTTAAGGACCTACCTTCCCCATCAGATAAACGACCGTAAAGATAAATACCCATACTACGTCGATAAAGTGCCAGTACAAGCTGGCAACATAGAACTTTGGTGCGGTAACGACGGTAAGACCTTTGCGTGTTCCCTGGATGATCAGTAGAGTGATCCACAGAACCCCGAAAGCAACGTGGCCGCCGTGGAAGCCTACGAGCGTATAGAAGGAGGTTGAGAACGCACTGGTCGTAAACCCGTGTCCTTCATGGACATATTCGTAGAACTCATACACTTCAAGCCCAAGGAAGCCAAGACCGAGCAATACCGTAATGGCTAACCAAAACAGCAAGCCTTTTACGTTGTTTTTGTGCATCGCCATGATGGCGAATACACTGGTCAAACTGGACGTCAACAGGATGAACGTTGCCCAGGCGACCGTAGAAAGCTTAAACAGTTCCATCGGAGTCGGACCATCTGGAATCTGGTTCCGGAGAGCGATATAGGTGGCAAACAGCGTACCGAACAAAACCATCTCGCCGCCAAGGAAGAGCCAGAAGCCAAGAACCTTATTCTTGCCTTCCAGCGTCGCCTTCTCGGGCTCCAGTGGCAGCGTACCCGTGTCGTGCGTATGCGTGCTCATCGTTTAACCCCCTTGTCGTTAAGCTCCTCCGGTTCGATATGCCAACCGTGGTCGTCAAAGACGGAACGAAGCAGCATGCAAAGGAGTGTAATGCCGATACCCACGATACAGATCACATAGATATGGTACATGAAACCGAATGCGGAGATAAACAGCCCGAGAGCCATGAACAGCGGCAAAATCGATGGAGACGGCATATGAATCGAACCAACCGGTTCAGCCGGAGTCATCTCTTTGTTGCCGGCCATTTTTTCTTTCCACAGAGCGTCAAGACCGCGAACAAGCGGAGTTTGCTTAAAGTTGTATTCCGGTGCCGGAGAAGGAATCGTCCATTCCAGCGTACGGCCATCCCACGGGTCGTCCGGTGCATCTTGAGGTTTTCTGTTCGTCGCGATCATGTTGATGATGAACACGATAGTACCGATACCCATCAGGAATGCGCCTACCGTACTGACAAGGTTACCTGCAGTAAGGCCCGGATCGTAAGTGAATACGCGGCGAGGCATACCCATCAGACCGAGGAAATGCTGCGGGAAGAAAGTCAGGTGGAACCCGATAAAGAAGGTCCAGAAATGTATTTTACCCAAAGTTTCGTTCAGCACGCGGCCGAACATTTTTGGCCACCAGTAGTAAGAACCGGCGAACAAGCCAAGAATCAGACCGCCTACGATAACGTAGTGGAAGTGAGCGACAACGAAATAAGTATCATGATACTGGAAGTCGGCAGCCGGTACGGAAAGCATAACCCCGGTTACCCCGCCCATTACGAACGTCGGAATGAAAGCCGTTGCGAAAAGGCTGGACGTCGTAAAGCGGATTTGTCCGCCCCAAAGGGTGAACAGCCAGTTGAAAATTTTGATCCCTGTCGGTACGGCGATCGCCATCGTTGCGATGGAGAAAATCGAGTTGGCGACTGGGCCCAAGCCTACGGTGAACATATGGTGAACCCAAACCATGAAGCCCAGGAAACCGATCAGAGCCGTCGCGAATACCATCGAGCTGTAACCGAAAAGGCGCTTGCTGGAGAAGGTACTTACGATCTCGGAAATGATACCGAATGCAGGAAGAATCAGAATGTAAACTTCGGGGTGCCCGAAGATCCAGAAGAGATGCTCCCAAAGGACGGTGCTGCCGCCGCGGGCCGGATCGAAGAAGGCTCCGTCGAAGATACGGTCAAACATCAGTTCAACCAAACCTACGGTAATCGCAGGGAAAGCGAACAAGATCAGTGCGGACGTGATAAAGGACGCCCAGGTAAACATCGGCATACGCATGTAGGTCATGCCGGGTGCACGCATGTTAATGATTGTTACGAGGAAGTTAATCCCCCCGAGGAGGGTTCCAAGACCGGCAATCTGCAAACCGAGAACATAGAAATCGACCCCGGTAATATTGCCACCAACCGTAATGGCTTTCGTACTATCTACTATAGATGAAAGTGGAGCGTATGCCGTCCAACCGGCGTTGGCTCCGCCTCCCATGAACCAGGACAGGTTCAGAAGGATGCCCCCGAATAAGAAAAGCCAGAATCCAAGGGAGTTAAGAAACGGAAACGCAACGTCTCGGGCCCCTATCTGCAAGGGGATTATCGCGTTCATAAATCCGAAAATCATAGGCATGGCCGCGAAGAAGATCATCGTCGTACCGTGCATGGTTGTCAGCTGGTTGAACGTATCACCGATAAAAATTTTCAACTCTGGATTCATGAGCTGAATCCGGATGAGAATGGCTTCCAGTCCACCGATCAGGAAGAACAGTCCGCCGGCCATGTAGTACAAAATACCGATCTTCTTATGATCCACGGTGGTCAGCCAATCCATCAAGCCGGTGTACCGCTTCACTTGATGGTGTGCATGCGCATTCGCGTGGGCGTGTGCTTGTGCCAACGTTTTAACCTCCTTTTTCCTGAGAAGTCTTACTTCAAGCTGTTCAGATATTTAACAATCTCGTTAACCTGATTATCCTCAAGCGGTACTTTAGGCATTAAAGTTCCCGGCTTCTCGGCTTGCGGATCTTTGATCCATTTCTTCAAATTCTCGTCGTTGTGTTCCAGAACACCGGCGAGCATTTCACGGTCCGCATAACCGTTCAAGTTAGGACCGAAACCGAGTCCTTTCGGATCGATCGCATGGCACTGCAGGCATTTCTGTTTGAACAGCTCTTCGCCTTGCTTCGCATCTGCAGGAACAGCGGCAGGAGTTTGCATATTCGTCACCCAAGCATCAAAATCACCTTGTGCGAGCGATTTCACTTTAAAGTCCATCAAGGAGTGGGACGCGCCGCAAAGCTCCGCACATTTACCTTTGAAGACATCGACTTCGTCAGCTTTCAAATAGTACACGTTCGTCATGTTAGTGTTCGTATCCATTTTACCGCCGAGAGACGGAACCCAGAAGGAGTGAGTAACATCCGCGGAGGTAAGCTCAAGCGCGATGTTCTTTCCTGTAGGGATTACAAGATCCTGAGCGGTCGAAATGCCGAGCTCGGGATACTCGAACTGCCACCAGAATTGGTGAGCGGTTACTTTAACGTGGATAGCATCCTTATCCTGCACATAGTTCGTAGTGTGCTTGAACGTATAGTAAACCGTCGGTACGGCCAGCACGATGAGCAGCAGAATCGGAATAACCGTCCAGACAATCTCCAGCACATGGTTACCTTCCACTTGCTTCGGAATGCCTTCTTGTCCCTTCCGTTTACGGAAACGGATGATTACGAACAAATACAATGCAAATACCACTACTACAACCAGAAGCATGATGGCGATCGAGATCTTCATCAGAAACAGCTGTTCTGATGCCACCGGTCCTCTAGGTCGCAAAGCGGAAAGCGTCGGGTCTCCACAACCCGCAAGGAGGAACGTCATCACCGCAAATAGGGGGACTAGACGCCAATTCTTTTTCCATCGACTCATTGCTTATCAACCCCACTTTGTAAACCAATATTTTTACCACGAACGACAGGCCTATGTCAATCAACCTTATCACTTAATTAACTATAATTAGGTAAAACTTTTTTGTCAATTCTTCTTGGAAAGTTCACAAATTGTTCTAAAAGCTGTTACATTTTGCGATTTTTTTGTTGATTTGTCTTGCATTGATTTCCTTCCTGCTCGGTTTTTAGCATTAGGATGCATCATTGTGTCCCGTATAATTCACACCTCCCCGCTTCATCCTAAATTTACGTCAGTCTTCAACAAGGAGGAGCAATCATGAAAAAGATCATGCGCCGTTTCATCCCTGCCCTTTCCGCGGCCGGCTTCATTATTGTAACTGTATCGGGATGCTCTAATACGTATCCGAAGGAAACCAGTTACGGACACCCCAAACAGCGGATTGAGGGACAAGGCCAGAGCCGGGCTTATCAGACCCAGCAGCAGGTCAGCGCCGTTTCCCACAACAATACTTTCTTCGCGTACGATCATGAGCTGTCCACGCAAGTGGCGGCCATGCACGGGGTGATGGGAGCCATCGTGATGAGAACAGACCGAAATGCCTATGCCGCCGTCATGGTGGACAACTCCGCATCCGGAACCAAAGCGGGGCGCAGCGAAACGAAAACGCACGGACCCGGGGACAAGAAAAACCAAATTCCCCAGCCTTACTACGAGAACCTGTATACGAACGAACTCGCTTCGGACTTTATCGGCTACGTGACGGTCCAGGATCATAAAAATTTATCCCATACCTTTAAACAGGAAATAGCCCTTAAAATCAGACAGCTCGATCCGACCGTGCATGATGTGTACATCTCGGCTAACCGCGAATTCATTAACCAGCTCAACCATTATAAACTGGATGCCCTGTCAGGCGCCTCGCTTAAACCTTACGTGAACGAGTTTAATCAAGGAGCGACACGGATTTTCGGGACGAAACCGCAGCCGTAACCGTAAAAGGAGATTCATGTCAGGAAAAACTCCTTTTTATAGGAAGAAAGTCATGCGGAAGCCCCCTTCCTATTAATAAGCAGACAGAGGAAACCAAGCCATAGCTTTCCATCGTGCGGCCGTTAGGGTAGAATGGGAAGCATCCCTACATTCGAAGGAGCTTACACCAATATGTCTTTTCCATTTATAGACCTCGGCGTTCGTCCGGAGCTGTCCAAACTGCTGGCTCGAAGCGGCGTATCCGAACCGACTCCCATCCAGCAGCAGGCGCTGCCCGTCGTTTTCCGCGGCGGCGATGTGATTGCTCAGGCACAGACCGGAACCGGCAAGACGCTCGCCTTCCTGCTTCCCATGCTGGAGCGGACTAATCCCACGCGCGCGGAAGTGCAGGGGCTTATTCTGACTCCCACACGGGAGCTTGCCATACAGATCGCCGCGGAGGCCGCCAAGCTGGCGCCCGCACTCGGCATTAACGTACTGGCCGCATACGGCGGACAGGATGTCGAGAAACAGCTGCGCAAGCTTTCCTCGACAGGCGGTGTCCATCTGATCGTCGCGACCCCTGGACGCCTGCTCGATCACCTGCGCAGAGGATCCGTCGCTCTGTACAAGATTTCCATGCTGGTCCTTGACGAGGCCGATCAAATGCTTCATATGGGATTCTTGAATGAAGTCGAGGAAATCATCGCCCAGACTCCCCAGAGACGGCAGACGATGCTGTTCTCCGCAACGATGCCGGACCCGATCCGGAACCTGGCCAAGCGGTACATGGTCAATCCGGAAGAAATCCGGGTAAAAGCGAAGCAAGTTACACTCACCGAGATTGACCAGTCCGTGGTGCGCGTAACGGATCGCGGCAAGCTTGACGCCTTGTGCAGAGCCATCGATACGGATAAGCCTTACCTTGCGATGATATTCTGCCGCACGAAACGGAGAGCGGCTTCCTTGAACGCCGACCTGCAGGAGCGCGGCTACAAGTCGGACGAGCTTCACGGCGATCTGTCTCAAGCCAAGCGCGAGCAGGTCATGAAGCGGTTCCGCGACGCCAGCATCCAACTGCTGGTCGCCACGGATGTGGCTGCGCGCGGGATCGACGTGGAAGGCGTAACACACGTCTTCAACTACGACATCCCGCACGACGCGCAAAGCTACATCCACCGCATCGGACGGACGGGACGGGCGGGCCAGACCGGTGTCGCCGTCACGTTCGCCAGCCCCCGCGATCAGGTCTATGTCGACCAGATCGAGCAGGGCATCCGCCAGCAGCTCCGGCGGCAGGACGCTCCACGCCGTGAACGCGGCGAGGAGACCGACGAGCGCCGCGAGCGCGGAGGACGCAGTCCTCGCGGCGAGCGGAGCTTCGGCGGCAGCGACAGAGCGAAGCCTGCGGGCAAAGGCGGCGGGCGCTCCCGCGGCGGCGACGGAGCGGGACGCTCCGAAGGCCGCTGGGAACACCGCGCCGACGGACCGCGCGGCGGTTCGGGCGGCCGGGGCCGCGGCCGTGCGGATGC
>NZ_BBJT01000017.1 GCF_000739915.1 Paenibacillus chitinolyticus NBRC 15660
CGGCCGCCGGGCCGGAAGCGCCGGCGAAGCGGGGCCGCCGCGGCAAAGCCGCCGCTGCGGGCAGCGAGGCTCCCGCAGCTTGGCCGGGCGATGCGCACAGCATGGAGCAGTTGCGCATTGCTCTGGCCGAGGAGGAGCACGTGGACGTGCTCCCGCAGGGCTGGATCGCCGACACGAACCACACCTTCAGCCATCTGTACTGGGACATGAAGGTGTACCGGTGCCGGCTCGGCGGCCAGGGAGGCGCCCCCGCGGGGCAGCTTCCTTACCGTTACCGCTGGATGTCGCCGGAGGAGCTGGAGCGCTACGCGTTCCCGAACGTCTTCCTGCGCGTTTTGAAGATGTACGCGGAGGAGTAGGGGGTATGGGCGGGGACGAAGGGAAGTAGACCCCGGCCGCCCCCGCTGCCGTCTAAAATACAGCCACATAAAAAAAAGACGCCCTCCCAGACTTATCGCCTGGGGAGGGCGTCTTGCGTATACCGGAATTATTTCTTAGCGGCTTCGTAACGCTTGTTAACGGCATCCCAGTTAACAACGTTCCAGAAAGCGGAGATGTAGTCCGGACGTTTGTTTTGGTATTTCAGGTAGTAAGCGTGCTCCCATACGTCCAGTCCGAGAAGCGGAGTGTCGCCTTCGAAGAGCGGGCTGTCTTGGTTAGGAAGGCTGTATACTTTCAGTTGGCCGTCTTTGCCGAGCGCAAGCCATGCCCAGCCGCTGCCGAAACGGGTAGTAGCCGCTTTGGCGAAATCTTCTTTGAATTTATCGAAACCGCCCAGCTCGCTGTCGATAGCTTGAGCCAGAGCGCCGGTAGGCTGACCGCCGGCGTTAGGAGCGATGGTTTCCCAGAAGAGGGAGTGGTTGGCGTGTCCGCCGCCGTTGTTGCGTACTGCAGTGCGGATCGCTTCCGGAATGCTGTTCAGATCGCTGATCAGGTCTTCCAGGGATTTGTTCTGAAGGTCCGCATGGCCTTCAAGTGCAGCGTTCAGGTTCGTTACGTATGTGTTGTGATGACGATCGTGGTGAATTTCCATCGTTGTTGCGTCGATGTGCGGTTCCAGTGCGTTATTCGGATAAGGTAGAGCCGGTAATTGATGTGCCATGATTTGAATACCTCCTAAGCGATATGTTAACACTTACCTGTTTATTATAAGACGATTTTTGATAGTAAATCAACATTTATGTATATTAAGTCGGCTGGACCGTGTTTTCCCGCCTTTTTTCGATCTCCCGGATGACCTGCGCATGTATAGCCGTACCTTGTGCGTTGAGCCAGGGGGACAACTCGCTCATCACCGAATGGTGATAAGACAATTCTTCTTCATCCCAGGCGGAAGCGTCCAGTGAACTCAGTTCGTGCAGATGCCGTCTTTCCTGCTGTGCCATTTTTTCACCTCCCTATATAAGAATGACCGGAAACCGGAGTTATTATCAGAAATTTTCTGCAAGAAGGCGCGGGGAAGATGTGAATAAGACGGAGGTTAGTTATAGAAGGATCGGAAAGGTCAACATTTTCTTTACCACATGATTTGTAAGCGCTGTACATATTTGCTTGTGAAAGCAAATAAGGGATTGACACCCGACATGAAAGCGTTTATCTTAAACTTATAAAAGTTAAACCCTTTTAATTTTGAGAACAAGCTGACACGGATGACAGAATAGGAATTTGAAGTGGTTTAAGAGGTTTTAGGCTGAAAAATGGGCATAATATCCAGAAATCCGAATCGGTTTATATGGAAATCATGTCTTTTATTTTTAGACTAAAATTAAAGCGTTTTAACTTTCGAAAGGAAGGATGCCATGAGAACCAAAACGGCAAGGCACCAAACGCTCTGGTTTTACATCTTCATTTCACCTTGGCTGATCGGAGCTGTTCTGTTTGCCCTGTATCCCATCGTATCATCGGCTTATTACAGTTTTACCGAGTATGACATCGTAAATCCCCCGAAATGGGTCGGCTTTCAGAACTACGTCGATTTGTTCCACGATGATATCTTCTGGATTTCCATCTGGGCTACCGTGCGGTATACGCTGCTGAGCGTTCCGATCCAATTGGGGCTTTCGCTTCTTTTCGCACTCCTGCTCAATCAGAAAATCCCGTTCAAAGGTTTTTTCCGGACGGTCATGTATTTCCCGAGCATGATATCTGGTGTGGCTATGGCACTGATCTGGATGTGGATTTTCAATCCGCAGAGCGGGCTGCTCAACCAGGGACTCAGCCTGCTGGGGCTGCCGGGGCCGCTTTGGCTGTTTGACGAGAAGTGGGCCATCTTCGCTCTTGTGCTCATGTCCCTGTGGACGGTAGGCGGCGGAATGGTTATCTTCCTGGCGGGTCTGCAAAGCGTGCCGCCCAGTCTGTACGAAGCGGCCGAACTGGACGGTGTAACGCGTCTTCGCTCGTTCTGGCACATTACGCTGCCGATGATTTCGCCCGTGTTTCTTTTTCAACTGATCATGGGGCTGATCGAGTCTTTCCAGGTCTTTACCCAAGCGTTCATCATGACCAAGGGCGGACCGAACTATTCGACGATGTTCTATGTGTATTACCTGTATCAGAACGCCTTCAAGAACTTCAAAATGGGTTACGCTTCCGCGATGGCCTGGCTGCTGCTGATCGTTGTCATGGTTCTTGCCCTGCTTATTATGAAAGGCTCTAAACGATTCGTTCACTACGAAGGGGGAGACGGAGTTTGAGCAGCACGGTTCCTACACAGCCCGCGAGGGCCTATAAACCTTCCAGGCTGAAGGCTGGGCGCAGAACATGGTTCGACTGGTTCGTCTTCGCCATGCTGATCGTCCTGTCGGTTCTGATGATTCTGCCGTCGGTCCATATGCTGTCCACGGCTTTCAAAACGCGGGCGGAATCGCTGAGATTCCCGCCGACGATCTTACCGGAGAAATTCGTAACGGAAAACTTCAAAAAATTGTTCGAGCTCGATTTTCTCAACTGGTATCAGAACAGCCTGCTCATCGGCATTATGACGGTGATCGGCACGGTGCTTTCCTCCGCACTGGTCGCCTACGGCTTTTCGCGGTACCGGGCGAAGGGCAAGGACGCCCTGTTCGCTTTTCTGCTGGCCACGATGATGCTGCCTTATCCGGCCGTCATGATCCCGCAGTTCATCCTGTTCAAGGAACTGGGCTGGATCGATACGTTCCTGCCGCTGATCGTTCCGGCATTCCTGGGCTCCGCCTATTTTATATTCCTGCTTAGGCAGTTCTATACCTCCCTGAGCAACGAGCTTTTCGAAGCGGCCAAAGTCGACGGCTGCTCGGAACTCCGCCAGTGGTGGAGCATCGCTCTTCCGCTGTCGGGCCCGGCCCTGGCGACCGTCGCCATTTTCTCCTTCATCTGGAGCTGGAACGACCTGCTCGGGCAGGTGCTTTATCTGAACTCGACCGAGAAGTTCACTCTGCCGATCGGCATGGCCGGCATGGTGTCATCGACCACGCGCCCTCCTTCCTGGAACGTCGTTATGGCCGCATCTCTGCTGGCGCTGGTACCGATTCTGGTTTTATTCTCCGTTGCGCAGCGCTATTTCGTACAGAGCATCGTGCTGACGGGTGTGAAATAAGAGAGGGAAACAATAAGGAGGTCTACCTTAAATGTGGATGACTAGAAAACCGTATCATTTGACGCTCGCGGCCGTATTGGCGGCGTCGGTAACGCTGGCGGGCTGTTCCGGGGGAGACAAGAAGACCGAGGGGACGGGCGGTTCCGGCAAATCGGGAGACACCGTAACGATCACCCACTACACCCAGGATGCGCCGGACAAAGCCTACGTGGAGGAGCTCATTCCGGAATTCGAGAAAAAGTTCCCCAACATCAAGGTCAAAGTGGTAAAAGCGCCTTACGAGCAATTCGAATCGAAGCTGCAGAGCATGGTAGCCGCCGGCAATTCGCCGGACGTCACTTCCCACTGGGGAGATGCGGGCTTCGCGGAATACTACAACAAAGGCTTGGTCCGCGACATGACGGACCTTCTGAAAGAAGACAATTTCAAAGCTTCCGATTACGGAATTTCGGATCATTTGATGGATATCTACAAAGTCAATGGAAAAACTTATGGAATTCCTGTCTATAGTTACGTATCTGTTCTCGTATATAATAAGGATATGTTTGACAAGGCAGGAATTCCGTACCCTCCGTCCGATTATGAAGACAAATCGTGGACGTTCGAGAAGATGCAGGAATATGCCAAGAAGCTGACCAAAATATCCAAAAACCTGAACGATACCCAGTACGGCATCGATTGGGGCTGGTCCGAGAGAGATATGAGACCGCTTTATTTCGGTGCCAGTGCGTATCCGGAAGAAACGTTTACGAAGAACGGCGGCAACCCGGAGGTTTCCAAGTTCAATTCGCCTGAAGTGAAAGACGCTTACCGGACGATGTTCGATATGATGCACAAAGACAAAAGCATGATCGATCCCGTTACGACCAAAGCAGTCGCGGGCGAAGGCGGAGATCCGTTTGCCGCTGGTAAAGTCGCGATGTCCGTGGGCGGCGCCTGGCTTCTCGCCGGCTCCAACGATTTCGGCTTTAAAGTCGGCGTAGCCGCCGTCCCGGCCGGAAAGAACGAGAAGGCGAGAGACGTGCTGTTCGTCGATCCCCTGTTCATCCTCAAAGACTCCAAGCATCCGAAAGAAGCGCTGGAGTGGATTAAATTCCAGCTTTCCAAAGAAACGCAGGAGAAGGCGGTCGAACTTAGCGGAGGCACGCCGCCGGCGAATTCGCTGGCAGGTGAGAAGTACTTCAGCTACTTCCAGAATATCGATCCGAAAGATCTCAAGAACGTGTACGAAGGCGGCCTGAAGTACGGCGTGGAATCGTGGAACCACATGATCCCGGGCTATGCGGAGCTTAATACGATCATCAAAAACGAGATGGAGCCGATCGAGAACGGCAAAAAATCGGTCGACGAAGTCATGCCGGATCTTGAGAAGCACATCAACGACGTTTTGGCGAAAAGGCAGAAAAAATAACACAGTCGGACTCTTGACCAGCCCCGCTGCATGGTGGGATTCCGACGTTGGGAGTTCGATTGGATGAAAATAAGCATATTTGATGTTGCAAAAAGGGCGGGAGTATCGGTCGTCACCGTCTCCCGCGTTCTGAACGACTCGCCTACGGTGAGGGAAAACAACCGGCAGAAAGTGCGCCAGGCTATCAAGGAGCTCGATTACCGGCCCAATTCGGCCGCAAGGAGTTTAGCCAGAGGGAAGACGGGCGTAATCGGTCTTACGCTTACGACTTTGCAGGATTCCCTGTTCGACGGGATCGTCAAGTGCGTGAACGATGCGTTGAAGGAGCACGGCTATTTCCTGGCCCTGTCCATCGGACCGGACACGAGTGATTCCGATTGGGGAGAAGGCAGCAACTTTCTGTACCAGGAAGACAGGGTGGACGGAATTATCGTACTTTCCCCTCTCAAGGAGGAAAACGACGTCCTGGAGTTGAAAAGGAAAAAGATCCCATTTGTTCTGGTGGATAACCAACTGGAAGACATGAGCGCCTCGGTCGTTAACGTCGATAACTATATGGGCGGTTTGGAGGCGACGCGTCACCTGCTGAGTCTCGGACATACCAAAATCGCGCATATCGCGGGTCCCGAGCTTTATCGGAGCGCGAGGGAGCGGAAACGGGGCTATATCGATGCCATGGCGGAAGCGGGGCATCCCCCGTTTCTTTTGGTGGATTCGGATTTCGATATCCGAAGCGGCTTCGACATCGCCAAGAGCTGGCTGGCGGAGGGCGATAGGCCGACGGCCGTGTTTGCCGCCGACGACTTTATCGCGCTCGGCGTGATTGAGGCCTTCCGCGATGCGGGACTTCACGTGCCGCGCGATCTGTCCGTCATCGGTTACGATGACCAAGCTTTCTCGTCGGCGATTCATCCCCGGCTGACGACCGTTCGTCAGCCTTCCGAGGGGATGGCGCAAGAAGCGGTGAAGCTGCTGCTGAAGATCGTGAACGGCACGCAGAAACGGAATGCTTCGGTGAAGCTGGAGCCGAAGTTAATCGTACGCGAATCCACGGCGTCTCCGGACGGCAGAACACTCGAAATAGACAGATAAAACAGGAGCTGTGAAATAGAAGAACAATTGCATGAAACGGGAGATGGAGAACTGTGACTTATTATTTGGGCATGGATGCAGGAGGCAGCAAAACTTACGCGGTTATCGCCGATGAAACCGGACGGGTGGTCGGCACCGGCAGAAGCGGCATGGGGAATCATCAAATTCATCACGACCGGGCGGCCGCGAGCATCGGGGGCGCCGTGGACGAGGCGCTTCGCGAAGCCGGCTTGACGAAAGCCGATATCGCTTTCGCTTACTTCGGGCTGGCGGGTGCGGACCGCGAGATCGACTTCCGCATCCTGCGGAAGCTCCTGGAGCCGATCGGCTTCGCGAACTGGGATCTCGCCTGCGACACCATCGTCGCCATGCGGGCGGGCACGACGAAGCCTTACGGCGTCGTCGCCATCTGCGGCACCGGCGTGAACTGCTCGGGCATGAACCGGCAGGGCGAAGCCTACCAGTGCGGCGGCTTTACCTACATGTTCGGCGACTTCGGCGGCGGAGGCGGCCTTGCCGTCGAAGCGTTCCGCTCGGTCGTCCGCGCCTGGGACGGACGGGGCGAGCAGACCGTGCTGACGGGACTGGTTCTGGAGCAGCTCGGCTACGAAACGGTCGGAGACATGTTCCACGATTTTCTCGACCATAACAAGTCCGTTCCGCTGGAGCTCGCGAAGCTGCTCTTCACGGCCGCAGGCCAGGGCGATCAGGTTGCCCTCGATATTTTGAAGGAGCAGGGCGAGGAGATCGGCCTTTCGATCAAAGCGATCGTGAACAAGCTCGGCATGGCCGAAGAAGAGTTCGATGTCGTGCTCGCCGGCAGCGTGCTGATGCGCGGAAACGGCGACTACATCGAGAAGTATATCGTAGACGCGGCGAAGAAGGCGGCTCCGGCAAGCACGATCCGCCGTTTGGACGCCGAGCCGGTAGTGGGCTCCGTGCTGCTTGCGATGGAGCGCGGCGGCATGACGGTCAGCGAAGAAGTGAGCGAGAAACTGAAGCAGTTAAGCATGTAAACCAAATCGGGGAGTGAGAGAGATGGACAAAAGTTTGAAAATCGTCGTCATCGGTGGAGGTTCCTCTTATACGCCGGAAATCGTAGAAGGATTTATTCTGAATTACGACAAGCTGCCGATTCGCGAAATTTGGCTCGTCGACATTCCGCAGGGCGAATGGAAGCTGAACATCGTGGGAAGCCTGGCGAAGCGCATGGTCGAGAAATCCGGCCTGCCGATCCAGGTTCATCTGACGCTGGACCGCCGGGAAGCTCTGCCGGGCGCAGACTTCGTCTCGACGCAAATGCGTGTCGGCATGCTGGAAGCCCGCGCCTGGGACGAGTCCATTCCGCTGAAATACGGCGTCATCGGCCAGGAAACGACGGGACCGGGAGGCATGATGAAGGCATTCCGGACGATACCGGTTCTGCTCGACATCTGCCGCGACATGGAAGAACTGTGCCCGGACGCTTGGCTGCTTAACTTCACGAATCCGGCCGGCATGGTGACGGAAGCTATCTCCAAGCACAGCTCCATCAAATCGATCGGCCTGTGTAACGCTCCGATCGGCATGCACAAATGGCTGATGAAAGAATACGACGTTCCGGCGTCGAGCATTTATACCGAATTTGTCGGTCTTAATCACCTTCACTGGATCACGCAGATCACCGTGGACGGGGAGTCGAAGCTGGAAGAGCTCGTCGGCAGCGGCAGCGGATATTCCGCCAAGAACGTGCCCCAGATGGAATGGAACGCAAGCTTTATCCGCGGTCTGGGCGCGGTGCCTTCCTACTATCTCAAGTATTTCTACCTGAAGGATGAAATGCTGGAGGAGCAGATCGAGGCGTCGAAGAAGGACGGCACGCGCGCCGAGGTCGTCAAGCGGGTCGAAGACGAGCTTTTCGAGCTGTACAAAGATCCGGATCTGGCAGAGAAGCCGAAACAGTTGGAGAAGCGCGGCGGAGCCTATTATTCCGAAGCGGCGGTCAACCTGATGTGCTCCCTTTACAACGACACAAAGGATATCCAGACCTTGAACGTGCGCAACGACGGCATTCTGGATTTCCTTCCGAACGAGTCGAGCATCGAGGTAAACTGTGTGGTGACCCGGCAGGGACCGATCCCGCTTTCGGTGACTCGCGTGCCGGAGGCTGTTAAAGGCCTGATCCAAGCCGTGAAAACGTACGAGATCCTCGCGATCGAGGCGGCCGTTACGGGGGACAGAAGCATCGCCCTTCAGGCGCTTGCCCATCACCCGCTTATTTCCTCGGTCAATACGGCCGAAAAAATGCTGGATGAAATGCTGGAGCAGAACCGCGCTTATCTGCCTAATTTCTTTCCCGCAGCGGAACATTCGAACGTTTAACGGTTTACGGCCCTAATCATTTCCGCGTAAAAGAAAAATCGACAATCGAAGAAACAATTCCGCTGATGGAATGGAACGAAAACGAACCGCCGGGATATCCCGGCGGTTTTTTTGTATGCGCGAATCGGAAGTTTCCGCCTGTGCGGTCACAGGCAATACATGACAGCGATCTTGCCGGAGGATTGAATGAAGAAGGTGTCTGAAAGGGTTCCTTCCAGGCCCATGTTCCTATGAAACCGCTGGAAGAAGAAGGACTTTTTAGGCGAAAAAAAGCACAAAAAGTCATGTAAACGCTTCCTATTAAGCGCTTTCAAGAGATTTATTAAGAAAAGCTAGTGTTTTTTGAAAAAAAGGGAGGATTTTCGGCGTTTTTTGTCGTAAAATTATTTTTACACCGAAAAATTGATATTGTGGGAGTGGACCTCATGCGTGTTCGTTCTTTTCGATTGTCTGATTACAGCCTGATCTCCGGTTTGCTACAGGAAGCGCTAAGCGATCCTTGTTACAAGGAAACGATGCAGGCGTTTGCCAAGCAGTTGTCGTGGGACGGCGAATTAGTGTTGGTTGCGGAAGAGCAGGATGAGCTGGTTGGTATGGTAATCGGAACCATTGATGACAACAAAGGCTACTATTACCGTCTGGCAGTTGCACCCGGGCATCGCCGCAAGGGAATCGGCAAGGCTTTGATTGAAGGAATGAAGCAGCGTTTTATGCAGCGCAAGGTTAAACGCATTCTAGTCACAGTCGATCATCACAATGAATTGGTGCTGCCTGTTTACGAGTCGGCGGGATACAATCACTCCGATTTTACGAGAACGGCAAACCGGCTCAGCATTGTAAAGAAAGCAAGCATGTAGGGGTCAATTATAGTATAATGAAGGCATATCTTTTTGTCGCTGGCGGACAGGCTCCGCTCCCGGGAGGAAGGTATGCTTTTATTGTAACCACTTCTTTTATGCCGGGAAGAACGGGCTCCGTAGGGAGCTTTTTTAGTCGCTGCGTATTTGTTTTTCTACGCGGGTTCCGGTCATTTCGTTTC
Source organism: Paenibacillus chitinolyticus NBRC 15660 (assembly GCF_000739915.1). Taxonomy (GTDB): domain Bacteria; phylum Bacillota; class Bacilli; order Paenibacillales; family NBRC-103111; genus Paenibacillus_F; species Paenibacillus_F chitinolyticus. The sequence continues at coordinate 9,478 of NZ_BBJT01000017.1, forward strand.
AACCTGATCGAATTTCGAATGAACCGACAATAACAATGAAGTCATGAGCATAAGCTGCATTAGCCGGATGAGACGGTCTATATAGAGGGGCAATTTTAATGGAATCTTTCGAGCATTTTGTCATTAAGAGCTTTAAGCACGACGGTCATCTGCACCGGATGTGGCTGGAGAACTGGAAAGTGCCCCAGCACGAGCTCCATCCCGAACATCAGAGAGAAAACATGAACGTGTTTATCAACAACCAGACGAAAATCCAGGAAGCGGACGGGAAGGAATGGACAAGCCGGATTCCGGGTGTCTCTTTTTTTATACCGGGGGAATGGTACAATATCGTCGCTCTTCTCGAAGAGGGGGGCGTGCGCTACTACTGCAACGTAGCCTCTCCGTTTTACCGGGCGGGCAACGTCATTACCTACATTGACTACGATCTGGATGTGATCCGGATGGCCGGAGGCGACGTTCATGTCGTGGACCGGGAGGAATACGAGCATCATAAGGCGCTGTACCGGTATACCCCGCTGGTCGAGTCGAAAGTAAAGGCGGGGCTGGACGCCCTGGTGAAGCGAATCGGCAAACAGGACGCCCCCTTCGGGGACGAAAGCGTCCGCCGATACTATGAGCTGTGGAAGGACAGGGAAACGGAGGCGTGAGGTGACGGATTCCGGGCGGGAACCCCGGTCGTCTTCCGTACCCGCACCGGAGACGGGCGGAGTGGAGGGAGGCGGCCGCATTTCCGGGAGAAGAAACTGGAGCAGGCTGGGGACATTCGTTGTAATTATATTGGCTGCTGCCGTTATTCAGCGGTACGGATTCAACATTTCCGCCGTCCGCGGAATATCGATGGAGCCGACCCTGCATGAAGGGCAGCGGCTTTTTGTGAATAAAACGGCAGCTTGGACCGGGAGTTTCAGCCGGGGAGACGTCGTAGTCCTGAAAGAGCCGGATGGGACGGGTACGGAGAAGATTCACCCCTATCTGGTCAAAAGAATCGTGGCTGCGGCCGGTGACCGGGTTGAAATTACGGACGGGCGGGTATTTGTAAACGGGGAGGAACTGAAGGAGCCCTATACGGACGAAAGGATCGAGGACGGCGATTACGGTCCTTTTACCGTAGGAAAAGGTTACTGCTTCGTCATGGGCGATAACCGGCGCGCCGGAGCGAGTCTGGACAGCCGGAGTTTCGGTCCGATAGCCGTTAGATCGCTGGTCGGACGGGCAGAATGGATAGTATGGCCGCCAGACGCTCTGAAAGGTCTCTAGGGAGGCTTTGAGGTCACGAATAAGCTGAGAGAAGCAGCCGGCATTTAAAGGGCGCATGCGCAGGAAGAAAGGCCCTTGATACACTGTCCGTCGGCAGGGCTGACTGGGACGGTTCAACTCAAGATCATACGGAAGGAGGGATAGGGCATGCGGATAACACTTGCGGATGCTTCCGAAAGAGACCTGCTCCTGCTGAAGCAGGAAATCATCCAGGCGGCGCCGTCGCTCGGAATCGATAAGATCGGATTCGCTTCCGCGGAGCCTTTTCACGAGTTGAAGGATATTCTTCTTCGGCATCGTGAGAAGGGTTACGAATCCGGTTTCGAAGAACCGGATATCGACAAGCGCGTCCATCCGGACCGCAGCTTCGAAGGAGTCAAATCCATCCTTGCTATCGCGGTCGCCTATCCCTCCAAGCTGGTAAACCCGCCCCGCTCTGAGGCGGGAGCTTACCGGGGGATACTCGCCCGAGCCGCCTGGGGCGACGATTACCACCTGGTTCTGCGGGAACGACTGAAGCGGCTGGGCGCATTTCTGGAGGAACGCGTCGAAGGGGTCCGGTTTATGGACATGGTCGACACGGGCGCACTCGTGGACCGCGCTGTGGCCGAGCGTGCGGGCATCGGCTGGATCGGCAAAAACTGCGCCGTCATAACCCCCGAGTGGGGTTCTTGGGTTTACCTCGGCGAATTGCTTACAAATCTTCCTTTCCCCGCCGATACTCCTATTATGGACCAGTGCGGGGAATGCCGGATCTGCATCGACGCCTGCCCGACGGGAGCTCTTGTCGGGCCCGGGCAGCTGAACTCCAGCCGGTGCATCTCCTTCGTGACACAAACGAAGGGAATGATTCCGGACGAGTTCAAGGAGAAGATCGGGAACCGGCTGTACGGATGCGATACGTGCCAGATCGTCTGCCCGGTGAACAAGGGCAAGAACTGGACGCACCACGAGGATCTCCAGCCGGATCACGAGGTCGTGAAGCCGCTGCTGATTCCGCTGCTCACCATGGGCAACCGGGAATTCAAGGAGCGCTTCGGAAGAAGCTCCGCAGCCTGGAGAGGGCGCAAGCCCATCCAGCGCAATGCGGTGCTCGCGCTGGGCAATTTCAAGGACCGGTCGGCCGTACCGGTGCTCGCTTCCCTGCTCAAGGACGATCCGCGTCCGGAGCTTCGGGCCACGGCGGCCTGGTCGCTCGGCAAGATCGGAGGCGAGGCGGCGCTGGAAGCCGTGCTTCGGGCGCAGCGCAGCGAACGCGACGAAGCGGTGCTCGCCGAGCTGGACAATGCGGCGCGGAAGCTCGGCGGGCTTACGCCAAGCGGCGGCGATGCGGCCGCGGTAGAAGCCGGCGGACCGCAGGCGGACGGCGCCGGAGCGGCACCGGCTGCGGAGTAGCCGCTGTGCGTTAAGCCCGGGGCGTGCTGCCGGAAGTGCCGGCAGCCAACTACCAGAAGCGGAGGGATGCTTGATGGACGACAGCGGCAGAGGAACGGTCGCGACGACAGGGGAACCTGTTCTTATAGAAACCGATACGCTGGATGATTCTCCAATCGGCCCTTTGCTTCTCGCCAGGACGGAGAGAGGACTCTGCGCGATCGAATTCGGGAACGGGCCGGAAGCGGTCCGCAAGCTGGAACATTGGACGGACCGCTGGATTCCGGGCGGCACCGTTGTTCCGAGTCCCGCAGGACTCCGGGAAATCAGAGAACAGCTTGAAGAGTATTTCAGCGGACAGAGACGTTCGTTCGACCTTGCTTTCGATCTGCGGGGGACGGAGTTTCAGCTCAGGGTATGGAAGGCGCTGCTGTCCGTTCCGTACGGAGCTACCGCTTCTTATAAAGATATCGCCGCCGCCATCGGATCGCCTCAGGCGGTCAGGGCGGTCGGCGGGGCCAATAACCGCAATCCGGTCCCGATCGTCATTCCGTGCCACCGCATTATAGGCGCAGGCGGGCAGCTGGTAGGATACGGGGGCGGACTTTCCGTCAAGACGGCCCTGCTTGAGCTGGAGGGCTGGTCGCCGGCGGATGTCCGGCATACATCGAAGAATCGGGAGTGGAAAGCATGAAATATGTTCCTATTGATTCCATAGAACCGGGACAATATCTGGGAAAGACGATCTTTACGGCGTCCGGGGCGGTTATGCTGGCCGAGGGGGTTCAGCTTACCGTTTATATGATTAATACGCTGAGGCGCATCGGGGTTTCCATGCTTTATATCCAAGATCAGGAGACGAGCGACATCGAAATTCCCGAAGTCGTCAGCGAGGAAACGAAGCGGATCGTCATCCGGCAGATGCTGGACACCTTCGATTCCATCCGGTCCGGTAAAGATTTCAATACACGCCACATGAGCAAAAACGTGGATACGCTGCTGGACGAAATTTTAAAAAACAAGGACGTTCTGATCCAGTTGACGGATATCCGTACGAAAGACAATGACATGTATCTGCATGCCCTCAACGTCTGCATGATTTCCACATTGATCGGGATCAATATGAATCTGAATCCCCAGCAGTTGAAAGAGCTGGCTATAGGGGCGCTGCTTCACGACGTAGGCAAGCTCGACGCGATTACGGACGACGAATCCAAGGACGATCGGCTTCATCATACGTGGAGAGGCTTCGAGGCGCTTAAAGCCAAGCGGGAATACAGCCTGCTCATCGCGCATGTCGCGTTCCAGCACCACGAAACGCCCGACGGGCTCGGCGAGCCGCGCAGACTCCTGGGCGAGCAGATTCATCTGTACGCGAAGATTGTCAGTGCGGCCAATACCTACGACAATCTGCTTCAAGGCAGCGGTCTGAACGCGGGGCTGCTTCCCCATGTGGCGATCGAGCATATGATGGCTATGGCGGGCACGAAGCTGGACAGGGACATCCTGATTCACTTCCTGCGCACCGTATCGGTCTATCCGACGGGGATTTCCGTTCGTCTGTCCACCCGCGAAACGGGTGTCGTGGTCGGCCAGCACCGGGGCCTGCCGGGCCGTCCGGTGGTCCGTATCATCAAACAGGACGGCGGCAAAGAGTACGATGTGAAGGAAATGGATCTGGCGAAACACACGACGCTTTTTATCGAACACGTGTTGGCCTGAGAAGCTTGGATTTTCGGCTTTATAATGCTATGATGAGTTTGACTGAAAACAATCTTTGAACGCAGGGGGAAAAGCAGGATGTGGCAAATTATCATTCCGATTCTGACCTTGATCGGGGGACTGGTCGGAGGCTTTTTTATCGGGGTGTTCTATCTCCGTAAGCAGCTCGAATCGATGCAGAACAATCCGGAAATGATCCAGAAGATGGCTAAGCAGATGGGCTACAACATGAACAAGCAGCAGATGAACAAAGTGCAGACCATGATGAAGAACCAGAACCTGACCAACAAAAAGCCGAATAAAAATGCAAGATCCAAATAAAAAATCCGCATGAAAGCGGCCGGGAATCCTGTTTCACAGGTTGCTCGGCCCTTTGAGTAGAACGGACCAGTATTATCCAGAGGTGGTTGGCTTATGCCCAGCAACAAAGACAAGATTATCGCTGCTGCCATGGAACTTTTTCACGAGCAAGGCTTTCAGGCTACGGGCCTGGAAGAAATTCTCTCCCGGTGCGGCGTGGTGAAAAGCAACTTTTATTACCATTTTAAGAGTAAGGAAGAGCTCGGCCGGCAAGTCATTCAGCAGAAGATTGCGCTGATGGAGGAGCAGATATTCGGGCCGTCGCTGGGCAACCGTACGCTCGGGCCGAAAGAGAGGCTGGGACGGCTGTTCCGCCTCATGCAAGTCTCGGCGGAAGAGCATGATTGCCGCAGGGGATGCTACATCGGCAACCTGGTTGTTGAATTGGGGGACCGGTACGAAGAACTGCGCCGCTTGCTGGTGAATTTTCTCGAAGACATAGAGCATAGAATCGAAGCCTGCCTGCAGGAAGGGGCAGCTAATCAAGAGATCAACCTTCATGGCATGAAAGCCAGGGAAACGGCCGTTGCGCTGACCGCACTGCTGCAGGGCGGGATGCTTCTCGGCAAAGCGCACCGCAGCAGTTTCGCGCTGCAGTACGGCGGCAAGCTGGTAAAACATATCATAGGGAACGGATGGGAAGGAGAGCAACATGCCGGCTAAAGAATACAAAAACACGAAGGTCGCGGATAACCGTGAAGAGATTGAAGGGCATATCCGGGAAATACTTCGCCTGATCGGCGAGAACCCGGAACGCGAGGGGCTGCTGGATACTCCGGCGCGCGTAGCCCGTATGTATGAGGAAATTTTCGCCGGATATGAGGCGGATTTTCACGACGTACTCGGTGTAACCTTCGATGAGCAGCACGAAGAACTCGTCATCATCAAGGACATCGTCTATTACAGCCAGTGCGAGCATCATATGGCGCCGTTCTTCGGCAAAATCCACGTGGGCTACATTCCGAGCGGCAAAATCGCGGGCTTAAGCAAATTCGCCCGTTTGGTGGAAGCCATCACCCGCAAATTGCAGGTGCAGGAGCGGATCACTTCCCAGATCGCCAACACGCTGGACGAGGTGCTGGAACCGCACGGCGTCATGGTCGTCGTAGAAGGCGAGCATCTGTGCATGTGCTCCCGCGGCGTGAAGAAGCCCGGCAGCAAAACCGTCACGTCGGCCGTACGCGGCTCGTTCCGGACGGATTCCGCTTTGCGTGCGGAGTTTTTGTCGCTGATTAAGTAAATTCGGAGCACAACCTATCGGGAAATTAGAAGGATAGCGATCTACGGAACCCGAGATCCAAACCAACTGCAACGAAATCAAAGTGAAAGACAGCCATAAAGGCTGTCTTTTTTTTGTGCCTACATAAACAAAATACAACTAAAAACAACAAAATAAAATTAAACACACAATCTTTACTTGTATTTAATCGTGAGTTTACAAAACTCATTTACCATAAGAACTGTAAGAAAAACGAATTCAATTGCAGCTTATTTCATTTTACAAATTCGAGAGGATGAACGACGGTCATGAAAAAAACAGCTTCATTATGCCTGACTCTTCTTATGGCGATTTCCCTTCTGGCAGGCTGCGGCAAAAGCGGCAGCGAAGCGGGCGCCGCGACCAAACCCCCGGAAAAGGCGGGAGGCAATGAGGGCACTTCCCAAAACGCTGCCCTGAAAGGCGACCTGACGGTGTACACCGCACTGGAAGACGACCAGATTAAAGCTTACCTCGAATCGTTCAAAAAAACGAACCCGGATGTAAAGGTAAATATTGTGCGGGATTCGACGGGCATCATTACGGCCAAGCTGCTGGCCGAGAAGGATAACCCTCAAGCGGACGTCGTCTGGGGCTTAGCGGCGACAAGCCTGCTTGTGCTTGATCAGAACGGCATGGTGGAAGGCTACTCCCCTAAAGGAATCGAGCGGGTTTCCCCGATGTTCAAAAGCACCGGCACTCCTGCGAAATGGGTCGGCATCGACGCTTGGGAAACGGCTTTTATCGTCAACACGAAGGAACTCGAGAAAAAGAAGCTTCCGGTTCCGAAGACTTACCAGGATCTGATCAAGCCCGAGTATAAAGGCATGATCGTGATGCCTAACCCGGCTTCCTCCGGAACGGGGTTTTTCGATGTGACGGGCTGGCAGCAGCTCTACGGCAAAGGACCGTCTTGGGAGTACATGGACAAACTTCATGACAATATCGCCGTTTACACGCACTCGGGTTCCAAACCGGCCAAGATGGCGGCTGCCGGAGAATACCCGATCGGCATCTCGTTCGGTTACCGCGGCATTCAGGAGAAGAAGAAAGGCGCGCCGGTTGAGGTCGTATTCCCGCAGGAAGGCTCCGGCTGGGATGTAGAAGCGAACGCCTTGATGAAGAAAGCGACGATCAAGCCGGAAGCGAAGGCGTTCCTGGACTGGGCGATCGGCGACGAGGCGATGAAAGCCTACAACAAGAACTACGCGATCATCAGCGTGAACGACGGCTCCGGCACGATACCGGAAGGCTACTCCAAAGATCCGCTCAGCCAGCTCATCAAATATGACCTGAACGATGCGGCGAAGAATAGAGACAGCATTTTGAAAGAGTGGGAAAAACGCTACAACGCCAAGAGCGAGCCCAAATCCTAAAATAAAGCGGTAATCCCGCTTGCGGCAACAAGTCCGAACCGTCAAGCCGGCAGCCGGGAGGAGAGAAACACACATGAATCAGGCTCACTTATCGATCCGGGGCATCCGCAAAACATTCGGTTCTTTCACGGCCTTGGACAGCATTCACCTGGATGTCCGCAAAAACGAATTCGTCTGCCTGCTCGGCCCCAGCGGCTGCGGCAAAACGACGCTGCTCCGCATCATCGCCGGACTGGAGCACCCGGACACGGGCACGGTATCGGCAGGAGGAAGGGACATTACCGCTCTCCCTCCGGCTCAGCGGAACTTCGGCATGATGTTTCAGTCGTATGCCTTGTTTCCGAACATGACGGCAGCACAGAACATCGCGTTCGGCCTGAAGAGCAGGAAGCTCGGCAAACGCGATGTTGCCGAGAAGGTGAGGGAATCGCTGGACCTGGTGGACCTCTGGGAGATGAGGGATAAGTACCCGTCCCAGCTCTCGGGAGGCCAGCAGCAGCGTATCGCGTTGGCGCGCGCCGTCGCGCTATCCCCGGACTTCCTGCTGCTGGATGAGCCGCTGTCGGCGCTGGACGCCAAGGTGCGGCATAAGCTGCGCGGAGAAATCCGCGCGCTGCAGGAGAAGATCGGCGTCACGACGATTATGGTGACGCACGACCAGGAAGAGGCGCTGACGATGGCGGACCGCATTGTGGTGATGAACAATGCGGAGGTCGCACAGATCGGCACGCCGAGAGAGGTTTACGAACGGCCGGCTTCGCCGTTCGTAGCCGATTTCATCGGCGCAATCAACTTCCTGGACGGAGCCGAGCTCCAGGAAAGGGGAGTGCGCGGCGCCGGCGGCATGATGGCGGTCCGGCCCGAGCATATCGGCGCCGAAGAGCCCGGCTCGCGCGGCGGCATACCGGCCGTCGTCCGCGGCATTGAATTCCGCGGACCTTTCTATCACGTCATGCTGGACGTACTGGGCAGCGGCGGGGAACCGCTCGGACGCCCGATGACGATTCACGTGTCCGCTCAGCATTACCAGCAGTTGGGCCTCGAGAAGAATAAGAAGCTGTCGCTCCGCCTGCCGGAAGAAAGACTGATCGCCTTCGAGCCCCAGGCCGCGGCGAAGTAAGAGAAAGGAGTCCTTGTCATGATGATCGTACGCAGGGTGCAGAGCGCGGCCAGAGACCTTCGTTCCGGTCTTACGGGAACGAGAGGAAGGATCAGGCGCCGGCACGGCAAAGAGGAGCGGATGCAGCAGGCTCTGATCGCCCTCATGATCGCGGTACTGGCCGTTACGGTGCTGCTGCCCCTGATCGGGTTATTTTCCAAAGCGTTTTACGATAAAACGGGGCAGTTCGCGGGTCTGGAAAACTTCGTCGTGTATTTCACGACACCGGCCCTTCTCCGTTCGCTCCTTCATACCCTGAACGTGTCTTTACTCACTACAGTCATCTCAGTCGGTCTCGCGTTCTTGTATGCGTATGCGCTGACCCGCACGGATATCAAAGGCAGGACGCTTTTCCGCTATATCGCGCTGCTTCCGCTTTTTGCCCCGACGATGATGCACGGGATCGGCCTTATTTATTTGTTCGGCAACCAGGGGCTGGTGACGACCGGTTTGTTCGGTCTTCTGCCCGCCGGGCTGGATATCGGCCTGTACGGCCCGGTCGGAATCGTGCTGGCGGAAGTGGCGTACACTTTTCCCCAGGCGATGATGATCATGCTCGTGTCGCTGGCTGTCACCGACAACCGGCTGTACGAAGCGGCCGAAACGCTTGGCGCAGGGAAGTGGAGAACCTTTCTGAGCGTGACGCTGCCCAGCGTGAAATACGGCGTTATCAGCGCTTTGTTCGTCTGCTTTACGATGAGTTTTACGGATTTCGGCGCCCCGAAAATCGTCGGCGGCAACTACAATGTGCTTGCTACGGATATTTACAAGCAGGTGATCGGCCAGCAGAACATGACGATGGGGGCGGCCGTAGGCATTCTGCTTACATTGCCGGCTGTTCTGGCCTTTGCGGTGGACCGTTTCGTGGAACGCAGGCAGAAGACGCTCGTTTCGTCCAAATCGGTTCCCTATCGGATTCAGAAAGGAAGCTGGCGCAACGCCGTGTTTTACGTGATTTGCAGCTTGATCGGGGGCGCCATCCTGCTCCTGCTCGGCGCAGTCATTTTCGCTTCCGTGATTAAGGTGTGGCCCTATGAATTGTCGTTTACGTGGAATCATTTCGATTTCACATCCGTGGCCGGTGAAGGGCTGGCTCCGTTCTGGAACAGCATGCAGGCGGCTCTCTATACCGCTTTGATCGGTACGGCGGTTACGTTCGTTTTCGCTTATCTTATTGAAAAAGTTCGCCACTGGCATGCTCTGCGGCAGTTTGCTTATTTTTTATCCATTCTGCCGCTAGCGCTGCCGGGAATGGTGATCGGGCTGGCCTTTATTTTCTTCTTCAACCGGCCGGACAATCCGCTTAGCGGGATTTACGGCACTATCTGGATCGTCGTACTGGCCAACATCGTGCACTTCTATGCCGTTCCTTTTATTACGGCGACAGCGGCGCTCAAAAAACTCGACAAAGAGTTCGAGACGGTTTCGGAATCGATGCGGGTTCCGTTCTACCGGACATTCGCACGGGTCACGGTCCCTATGTCCCTGCCGGCTGTTCTGGAAATGTTCGTTTATTACTTTGTGAATTCCATGGTAACCGTGTCGGCAGTCGTGTTTCTGTACTCGGCCGATTTCAAGCTGGCTTCGGTAGCCATTGTCAATATGGACGATGCGGGGGATACCGCCCCGGCCGCCGCCATGTCCGTCCTTATTTTACTGACCAACATTGTCGTAAGGATCGGCTATGAGCAGCTTACGAAAGTGATGAGAAACCGGGCTTCCGCCTGGCAGCGGAAATGATTTTTAACAGGATTGACCGTTAACACGCTCTACTGTAAACGTCCTTACTTCTTACTTCATCAAACCGAAAGCGGAGCCGGATAGGCGGATGAGCCGCCACGGCCCGTTACCAGGAGGAGACTTCACATGATCAAAGCCGTCATTATGGACTGGGCAGGCACAACTGTAGATTACGGCTGCTTCGCTCCCTTGAACGTTTTTATAGAAATTTTCCGTCGCAAAGGCATTGAAATTACGCAGAAGGAAGCGCGTGAGCCGATGGGACTTCTGAAGTGGGATCACATCCGTGAAATTACGAAAATGCCTCGCGTGGCCGGCCTCTGGGAACAAAAATTCGGTAGCCGGCCGAACGATCGCGACGTGGATGCCCTGTATGCGGATTTCGAGCCGCTCTTGTTCGCCTCGCTGCGCAATCATTGCGAGCCGGTTCCGGGCGTCCTGGAATTGATGGGAAGACTTCGCGAACGGGGGATCAAAATCGGCTCCACAACCGGCTATACCGAAGAAATGATGGACATCGTTGTGGAGGAGGCAGGCAGAAGAGGCTACCGTCCCGATGTGCTCGTGACGCCTACGGAGATGCCCGCCGGCCGTCCGTATCCATGGATGATCTACGAGAACTGCATCCGTCTCGGAGTGTACCCGCTGCATCATGTCGTGAAAGTCGGGGATACCTTGAGCGACATCCGGGAAGGCCTGAATGCAGGCGTCTGGACGGTCGGGGTTGTGCTCGGCAGCAGCGAGCTCGGAATGAGCGAAGCGGAGGTATCCGCCTGCCCGCCGGAAGAATTGAAGCGCAGATGCGAAGAAGTGCGCGGAAGATTTTATGAAGCCGGAGCCCACTATGTGATTGAATCCGTAGGCAAGCTGGATGCGGTGCTGGAATTGATTGAAGCGAGTTTGAAGGCCGGTGCAGGCGTATCTGCGGGGGCGGCTGCTTCCGCCTCTGTGCCGCAAGGTGCGCGGCATGTATAAGGGGGAAGCGGAAATGGCACAGACGGACACCATGTACTCGGCGATGCCGGACAACGAATACCTGCTGCTGACGCCCGGACCTTTAACGACGACGAAACGCGTCAAAGCGGCCATGCTGCGGGACTGGTGCACCTGGGACCGGGATTATAACGGACTGGTCCAGGATATTCGCGCCCGCCTCGTCACTTTGGGGGCAGGGCGTGCGGAAGGCTACACCTGCGTGCTTATGCAGGGCAGCGGAACGTTCTGCGTGGAGTCCGTTATCGGCTCCGTTATCCCGCAGGGAGGCAAGCTGGCGGTGCTGACGAACGGGGCTTACGGCGACCGTATCGCCCAGATGGCGCGCGTGCTCGGCATCGAGACGGCTGTTCTCGATTCGGGAGAGCTCAGCCCGGTCAGTCCCGGCGAGCTGGAGGAGCTGCTTCGGCGGGATGAGGCGATTACCCATGTGGCGGTCGTTCATTCGGAAACGACGACAGGCATGCTGAATCCGATAGCCGAAGTAGGCGCCGCAGCCAAGAAATACGGCAAAACCTTTATCGTGGATGCCATGAGTTCGTTCGGCGGCATTGAAATGGACATGAGCGGGCTCCATATCGACTTCCTGATCAGCAGCGCCAATAAGTGCATTCAGGGCGTTCCGGGCTTCGGCTTTGTGCTGGCCCGCACGGAGGAACTGAAGCGCTGCGAAGGGCAGGCAAGGTCCCTGTCGCTGGATCTGTATGACCAGTGGGACACGATGGAACGGCAGTCGGGCAAGTGGAGATTTACCTCTCCCACCCACGTGGTCAGAGCTTTTCACGAAGCGCTGAAAGAGCTGGAGGACGAAGGCGGCATCAAGGCCCGCTTCGAACGTTACACCGAGAACCAGCGCACGCTGTCCGAAGGGATGGAAGCGATCGGGTTCCGGGCGCTGCTGGACCCGTCCGTGCAGTCTCCTTTTATCACTTCTTTTTACTATCCCGATTCGCCGGACTTCACGTTCCTTGCCTTTTACGAGGAATTGAAAAAGAACGGGTTCGTCATTTATCCCGGTAAAATATCCGCCGCCCAAACTTTCCGCATCGGCTCGATCGGCGATATTCATCCGGCCGATATGCGGCGTCTTGTACGCATAATAGCGGACGTTACGGGAGGCACTGCGGCAACGGCGGCTGCTACCCGGAACTGAGGCGGGAGAGCGCTGGGATTTAAAGCGAACGGGACAAGCGGAATGATCACTTGCCGAGGAGGACTGCGTCATGAAAGTATTTTGTCTGGGCGGAGCGGGCCGGATCTGCAGGGAAGCGATCCTGGATCTTGTCCAATATTCCGGTTTCGAGCAAATTACGGTCGCCGATTTTAACGAAGAGGAAGGACGCAAAGTCGTGCGGGAGCTGCACGATCCGCGTGTGGATTTTATAAAAGCGAACGTCTATGACAAAGAAGCGACCGTCGCGCAGATGCGGGGCTACGATATCGTCATGGACGGTACGGCGATCACGCTGAACGGCTTGTCAACGGCGTGCATAGCGGAAGCTGGCTGTCACGGTATCAACCTGAACGGCTTCGGGGACGAGGACGCTTCGGCGGCTCTGTTCGAGCGGCACGGCAAAACCTGCGTACCCGGCTTCGGCATGACCCCGGGCGTCACCCAGATGATGGCGATGCACGCCGCTTCACAGCTCGATACGGTAGATACCGTCCGCGTCAGCCACGGGTCTTACCGGCCGATCGCCTTTTCCAGGTCCATTACGGAAACGACGACCTACGAGTACGATCCGAACCTCCCGGGCCGGGTCGTGTACGAAAACGGGGCGTTCATCCAGGTGCCGCCGTTTGCGCGTCCCCGTGAAATCCGGCTCCCCGAGCCTTACGGCACGTCGGTTCAATATATCATCCCGCATGCCGAAACAAAAACGCTGGCGAAGGCTCTGGCCGGCAAAGGCGTGCGTCTGATCGAAGTCCGCGGTACATGGCCGCAGCCGAATATGAGACTCGTCCAGGCTCTCTATGAGTACGGGTTTATGCGCAACGACAGGATCCGGGTTAACGGCTCGGAAGTCGGCATCATGGACTGCATCAGCGAATATTTGTACCACTCCCGCGAAGGTTCGGAGACGGAGCTGTACGGCTACGCGCTGCATATCGAAGTCACCGGCGTCCGAAACGGCGTGCCGATGCGGCTGACGCTTACGCATACACATCCGGCCTCCGACGGTTCCGTGCGGGGCTGGGAAGGGCTTCGCGCCTACACCCGCAACGTGGGCATCCCGATGGCCATTGCGACCGTCATGATCGCGGAAGGCCGGGTCAACGGCGCGGGCATCCTGACGCCGGAAGAAGCCTTCGAGCCGCAGGCGGTCTTCGCCGAGCTGGAGAAGCGGGGCATCCGCATCCATCAGGACACGGAAGTGTTGACGGAACGGGAGCCGGTCCAGGCATGAGCGCAGCCATATCTTTCCGCCCCGTTCTGCTCGGCTGCGCAGTTCCGATAATCAAGCGGCTGATCGTATTGATTTATTCGTCTGAAATTCATCGTTGCTGCCGTATCCATAAAAGGCTGTCGCCCTTCCGCAAGGTTGGGTATAATGAATCCGGAAGCTATCACAGAACCGAAAGAACGGAGGCGGGCATGTGTCTCTAGTAGGGGAAGAACGCAAGGAACACATCCTCCACTTGCTCAATCTTCACAATAAAGTCCGGACACACGAACTGGTGGAGCATTTCGAGGTTTCCTCGGAAACGATCCGGCGCTATCTGGAGGAGCTGGAGCAGGAAAACAAGCTCAAGCGCGTGTACGGCGGGGCGGTCAAGTTTGACCTGATGAGGGAAGAGCCTTCCCCCTTTAACCGGGAAGTCACGAAAGCGGAGGAGAAGAAGAGGATCGGCCGGGCGGCCGCCGCCATGGTCCGGGACAACGACGTGATCGTCATCGACGACGGAACGACGACCCTGCAGATGATCAATTACTTGGCGAATACGCGGAATCTGACCGTTCTGACGCCGTCGGTGCCTGCCTTGTCTCTGCTTATCGAATACAAGAACAAAGATATGTTCTCCGGGGACATTTATTTTATCGGGGGCAAAATCAACGCGAAGCATTACCGTGCATCGGGCTCGGTAGCCGAGAGCATGATGGAATCCTTCTACGTGGACAAAGCGTTCATCGCCGTCGACGGGCTTCACCCACAAAGCGGGTTAACGAGCTACGATGCCGAGCGGGGGCTTCTCGTCCGGAAGTTTATGGAGCATGCGGCCCAGACAGTCGCGCTGATGGACCATACGAAGAACGGCAAGACGCATTTCTACAAAATTTCGGAACTGAAGGAAATCCAAGCGGTTATTTGCGATGCGGAGCATCCGCCCGAGTGGAACGGAGATTTCGAGGCGATAGACACGAAGTGGATTGTAGCGGAATAACCCGCCAGGACGGCGCGCGGTGTTAGGCGTCGTATGACGGTGATCAACTACATGGCAGGATTAAGGGAGGCTGGCTCTGTTGGCCGTCCCCCTTCTTAAGAAGGTCCTGTTCCAAAAAGTGTTCGCACGTAGCATGGCGGTATCTCCAATGGAAAACGAAAAGATCTCAAACCCACCGCAAGGTGGAGATGAGATCTTTTTTTTAATAAGGAAGCCAGGTGAGTTTGCTGGCCGGCTCGAACCGTTCGTTGACATGATCCCAGTTGACGACTTTCCACCAGTCTTCGATGTATTTGGCCCGGTTGCTTTTATGTTTGAGGTAATAAGCGTGTTCCCACACGTCTAGCACCAGCAAGGGAATGACGTCCCATTGGGACAGATTCTGGTGTTTTTCCGCCTGTAAAATTTCAAGCCGGTGACTACGCGGGCTCCAGACCAGAATAGCCCATCCGCCGCCTTCCACTTTCTTGGCGGCTTCGGTGAACTGCTTCTTGAACCGGTCGTAGCTGCCGAACGATTTGTTGATTTCAGCGGCAATGGGACCATAGGCTTTCCCGCCGCCGTTCGGTTTCATGATGTTCCAGAAAATCGTGTGCAAGTAATGGCCCGCGCCGTTGAAAGCCAGCTCACGTTCCCAGTGCTTGACGAGAGCGAAGTCTCCGCTGTCGCGGGCTTTCGCAAGCATCTGCTCGGCTTTGTTGAGATCGTCGACATAGGCTTTGTGATGCTTGTCGTGATGCTCGCGCATGGTCGCCTCGTCGATATGAGGCTCCAGAGCGTTGTAGGCATACGGCAGGGGAGGAAGCTTGTGCCCGCCTATCGGCACGGGCTTATAAGGCGATAGAGCCGGAGCGGTCTGTCCCTGCCCCGAAGTGTGCCCGGAAGCGTGGGCCGGAGGCGGGGCTACACCGCTCTGCGCCGCCATATCGCTTAGGGGCGGACGGTCGCCTTCCGTGCGCGTGTCCCAGGGGCCCTGCGGCCCGACAGGCCCGATTCCCGCGCCGGGATAGGCGGACGGCCCCGGCGTGTAGCTCGCCGGAGGACCGGGCGCCCCGACGCCGAAGCCGGGAGGCACGCCCGTGCCGGGTCCTGCGCCCGTCTGCGGGACGGCGTAGCCCGTACTGCCGGAGGAATATCCCGGTAGTACGGGCGCGGGACCGTCGGAATCGTGACCGGGAACGGGGACGCTGTAAAGCCCGTACTGTCCGGGCCCGGTCCCTCCGCCGGCTGTCATCGGCGTGCTGACGCCTTCCAGCAAGCTGCCGGCGCCGCCGATGGATGTGCTCGGCGAGCCGGCGCCGCCGAGGCTGTAGCCCGGCCCGCCGCCGAAGCCCGCCCCGGGCAAGATTATGCCGCCGGGGCCGTAATAGCCGGGCGCTCCCCACGCTCCCGGAGCTCCTGGGGCACCAGGAGCGCCCGGAGCACCAGGAGCTCCGGGCGCCCCGAAAGTGCCCAGACCACCGTCCCCGGCTTGGCCTGCGTAGCCGTCTAGGCCGGAATGAGCGCCCGGCGGCCAATGGCCCGGTACGCCGAAGCCCCAGCCTCCCGTTCCGTAGGGGCTGCCCTTCTGGGCGGTTTCCAGGCCTTTGAGCGTGCCGAGAAAATATTCCGACTCGCGGATAATATGCTCGATGACCGTTTTGACAACGGGATTCGAGCTGACGGGTTTGCTTTCTTTTTCGATAATCCGCAGAAATTCGATGAATTGAACCGATTGTTTGGTGGAGACATCAATGAGCTGCCGCAACTGCAGCTGAAGGAAGGGATCGTTGGGATTTTGCGTGCGGATCGCCCATTCCACCCATTGAACGGCTGCCGCCTCCGTCTTGGCGAAAACTTCCTCCCACTCCTTGAGCGCCTGTACATAAACAGGCTCCAGCGTAGGGACCAGCTCGCGGATAACGACGGTGTGCTCCTTCTCCTGGGTTTTCCAGAAACGGATTTCTTCTAAAATCCTAAGCGGCATCAAGCTGCCGTAGACCGAAAGCATCAGGACTAACCTCCCCGGAATCAACGTTATTCCTATCTTTATTCAAGGGAGGGATTGGCCTATTCTACTTACATTTCAACAAAACCGGATTCTGGAAGCTGAGGCCGGGAGATCGTTTTCAGGAACCCGAAGGTGCGGGTGATGTATTCGTCGGGTTTCGCCGAGTAGATCAGTTCGTGTTTGCCGGTAGGAAGCATCCAGTAGTTGCTGAACACGTTGTGCTGATTTTTATAGACCCCTTCGGCAATTTCATGGGGGGCCCGTTCATCTTCATCGCCGTGAATGAAATAAATCGGCATCGGATATTCATGAGTCGTGACGGCCTGATACGGAATCTGATTCATGTTAACCCCGTTAAGAAGCGGGAAAAATACACGGACAAGAGGGAGCGAAGGGAATTTAGGAATATTTACATACTGTTTCATATTATGATAAAGCGTATCGGGATTGAGCAGGAATGTGCTGTCCAGAATCATGCCGTCGATATCTTTGGTCTGCAGGGCGGCCTGGAGGGCTGTGCCCGCTCCCATTGAGAAGCCCCATACATAGACGCGCTCGGAGCCTTTTTCTTTAATATAATTGACGGCCCCAAGAAGTTCTTTGGATTCCTGGATACCGGCCGTAACGATCCGATCGTTTTCGGGATGAACGTAGCCGTAATCGAACATCAGCACGTTGTATCCGCTGTCATGAAGCTTTTTGGCAAGAGAATAGATGGGGACCCACAGTTCTTCGCGGTTGCCGCCGTACCCGTGCGAGAAAATGACCGTCTGGGAGGAAGCTTGTGCCGTCGGAATGTACCAGCCGCTCAGCGTGCTGCTGCCGTTCGAGCTGGGAAACGTAACGTTCTGATAAGGCAGACCGACCGCTTTCGCAGGGTTCGAGCTTAAAGGCGCAATGGTAGGCCGGGCCAGCGTCCAGGCGATAAAACCGTGGAAGCCGAGGATCAGACTGGAACAGAGCACGAAGAAGCAGAGAAGAGAAAGCAGGACAACCTTCTTGCGCCGAGAAATCGATTTAACCGGAATATGATCCAGCGGTGCGGGTTGTAGGGGAGTCGAGTTAATGGGATTCATGCTCATATAGGTTCCCTCCTTTGGAGAATGGGTCTTTGTTAGGAGAATTTAGTTAGTAGGAACCTGAATAATCAGAAGGTTTATAATTAACTAAATATTCTGAAAAGGACCTCGTGGTACTCTAATATTATGTCAACTTACACGCTTCGTCAATATGTGCAACACAATGTTAATTGTCTTGTAATCTCGCTGTAATACAAGGCTTTCGAGCGGTTTTTTCCTTTGCCTTTCGAGGGTTCATCAAGTATAATAAAAGAAACAGAGTTTCACTATGTGAAACAAAAATAGGCGGTGGTGAAACCCGATGGAGGAAGCAAAATCGACCGTCCGCGCCGTGGAACGGGCACTGGATGTACTCCTGTGTTATACCGACGCAACCGAACTGACGTTAACGGAGATTTCATCCAAAGTCTCTTTGCATAAAAGCACGGTTTACCGTCTCCTTGCGTCCCTGGAGGCGAAGGGATTCCTTGTGAGGGAGTCCGACGGAGACAAATATAGGCTCGGTTTCAGCATCTGGGAACTTGCCGCGCACATGTCCCAGAGCGACGACCCCGGCATGATCCTGCTGCCGGAGATGGAACGCTTGCGCGATCAGGTGAACGAGACGATCTCGCTGTACGTGCGAGACGGCCGGGAACGCGTGCGCGTCCAGGCCGTGCAGAGCAACCACGCGATCCGGCGGGTCGCGCCGATCGGTGCGAGAATGCCCCTGTTCGTCGGGGCATCGAGCAAGATCCTTCTCGCCTTCGGCGAGGCGGAGGTGCAGGAACAGGCGATGCTGGAGGCCGAGCTTGCGGGCATCCTGCGGGAACCGTTCCTGCAGCAGCTTCACGAGACGCGGAAGGCGGGTTACGCCACCAGCGTCGAGGAGCGCGAACCGGGAGCGGCGGCGCTTGCCGCTCCGGTGTTTAACCGGGCGGGCAAGCTCGTGGCCGCGCTGGCGGTGTCGGGGCCGTCCAACCGGCTCACGCTGGAGGCCATGCTGGAGCAGGCTCCGGTCGTGATCGAGGCGGCCCGGCGGATGGGCACCATGCTGAGATAGCGCGGCATGGGGATGTGCGGGCCTATGAGGCAATCCGGGGAAGGATGGCTGGAGGACTGCCGGAGAAGCATCAGAGATGAGTACCAGTACCGGAGAAGGGCCGGGAGGCTACCGAAGAACAGCCGTCCAACAGGACAACCGACTGCCGGAGGCGTTCTTCAGCCGGAACGCCCCCTGTCCGGCATCCGGTGCGGATTAGGACCGCGGCCGGTTTGTTGTTTTAAATCTTCCGCGGAAGCGTATCAATAGATAAGGCCAGCTGAGCCCTCGCCAGCTGGCCTTCGCTTGCCCGCGCGGGAAGAGGAACAAACATAAGGATGCTCCCTTTCCGCGATGCCGTTTTCCCCAATATTCGATTGAGGAAGATGCATGCAGGCATTTTTTTCCACCTTGGGGGCAATACTAGATCGGAACATACGGAAGGGGAAGGGTTGATGGAACAGCGCAAGTCGATGATTGCGATCTGGATTAGCCTGATTAGCAATGTCGTCCTGACGGGCATCAAGCTGGTCGTCGGCTGGTTGTTCGGCAGCCAGGTTCTGATTGCAGACGGAATACATAATGCCGGAGACGTGATTGCCACGGCAACGGCTTACAGTTCCATGCGGATTTCCAACCGCCCGGCCGACCACGATCATCCTTACGGGCACGGCAAAGCGGAGGTGCTCGGTTCGGGGGCCGTCGCGCTTTTACTGGGCGCCGCGGCAATCTATATGGGGTATCATGCGGTTATGGCGCTTTTGGAGCCGCCGGGCGAAGCTCATGTCCTCGCTCTGATCGCAGCGATTATTTCCCTGGTCTGGAAGCAATGGTTGTACGTATATACGATGAGGCTGGGCAGGGCCGTGAACAGCAAAGGCCTTATTGCCACGGCTTACGATCATTTGGCTGACGTTTATGCTTCTATTGCGGCATCTGCGGGGATCGCACTGGCCCTGGCGGGGGATTACTTCGATGTTCCTTTCTTGGCCTACGGGGATCCGGCTGCCGGAATTATCGTCTCTTTCCTCGTCATCAAGCTCGCATATACGATGGGGATAGAAGCCGTCAATATTCTGATGGAAACGAACGTTGAAGACGTTAAGCTGCAGCAGTATAAAGAGATCATTGAGTCGTTCCCCGACGTCAAACGCATCGATCGGCTGCGTGCCCGCGAACACGGCCATTACATACTCGTGGACGCGCGGATCGGTATCATGGGAACGTTAACGATTCAGCAGGGGCACGATATCGGGCGCAGCATCAAGGAAGCGATCCGGGCCAAGCATCCCGAAGTGGACGAGGTGCTTGTGCATCTGAATCCTTGGTACCCGGATGAGGAGCTCAACCCGGATGCCGGCCCCGGAATCACTCATGTAAAAAGCGGGGGCTAACCTGGGTGACGGAAAAAAGTGAAAAATAACGAAGGCGGCTTTCCTGCGGAAGGAAGGGCCGTCTTTTTCTATGCCATACAAAGAGGAGCTTATGAACGCCGGAGCTTGATTTTAAAAATTAAGTTTTGTACGGTCTTTTACTAAAATTTATAGGATCGTTGCGCCCTTAAAGGTTTAGAAGATGTCTGTATGTGCCGGGTTTTCTTTTATACACTGAAGTTAGATCATCGCACCGAGGATCGAATTCATGTTGAAGGGGATATGGGTATGGGTCTTGCCATGAAAAAGGATTGCCAGATTTGCGGGCACACGCTTGACGCTCAGTCGGAAGCTTACATTTGCGTGCATGAATGCACATTCTGTAAAAATTGCACGGAAGAGAGGGGTCACATCTGTCCTAACTGTTCGGGAGAACTGGTGCGGAGACCGCGCACGCCGTTAACTGCAGCGGCAGCTTGTCCACTGGGCTAAGAAGAGCGAGATGGGAAGCGTGAGAGATAGATACGGTTCTTGATTATCGAGCTTTACAGGAAAAGAAACGCTTTATAGGGAAAGAACCCGCACTTTAAACAGAAAAAAGAGAGCCCCCGAGGGGCTCTCTTTTGTTACATGCTTCTATTAAGCGTTGTACATCATTTGACGGAGTACGGTTTGCAGGATACCGCCGTTACGGTAGTAATCCACGTCCACCATGCTGTCCAGACGGACGATAGCTTTGAAGTCGAACGACGTGCCGTCTTCACGGGTAGCCGTTACGGTTATTTGCTCGCCTGGCTGCACATCATTGGACAAGCCGGAAATTTCGATTGTTTCGCGGCCGGTCAGACCAAGCGTTTTCCATCCTTGACCTTCCAGGAATTGAAGCGGAAGCACGCCCATACCTACCAGGTTGCTGCGGTGAATACGTTCGAAGCTTTCTGCGATAACGGCTTTGACGCCCAGCAGAAGCGTACCTTTGGCCGCCCAGTCACGGGAGCTTCCGGTTCCGTACTCTTTACCCGCGATAACGACGAGGGAAGTATTTTTATCCTGATAGTTCATCGAAGCATCGTAAATCGACATTACTTCGCCTGTCGGCAGGTAAGTCGTTACGCCGCCCTCGGTGCCCGGAGCCACTTGGTTACGGATGCGGATGTTCGCGAACGTACCGCGCATCATGACTTCGTGGTTACCGCGGCGGGAACCGTAAGAGTTAAAGTCTTTTTTGTCCACGCCATGCTCGATCAGGTATTTGCCCGCAGGGCTGTCTACCTTGATGTTACCGGCAGGAGAGATGTGGTCCGTCGTAACGGAGTCGGCAAGAAGCGCAAGCGTTTTGGCGCCGCGGACGTCTTTGATGTCGTCCAGGGACTGGCCAAGGTTTTGGAAGAACGGAGGCTCTTGAATGTAAGTGGAGTTTTTGTCCCACTCGTACAGTTCGCCTTCCGGTACCGCGATTTGGTTCCAACGCTCGTTGGCACGGAACACGTCTTTATATTTCTCGCGGAAAGCTTCGGCCGTAACGGCGGTTGCGACAGCTTCCTCGATTTCTTTGTTGCTCGGCCAGATGTCTTTCAGGTAGACAGGCTCGTTGTTCGTGCCGTAGCCGATCGGATCTTTCGTCAGGTCGATGTTCACGTTGCCTGCCAGCGCGTAAGCGACAACCAGCGGCGGGGAAGCGAGGTAGTTCGCTTTAACCTGTGCGTGAACGCGGCCTTCGAAGTTACGGTTACCGGACAGAACGGCAGCGACCGTCATGTCGTTGTCGGCAACGGCTTGGCTCACTTCGTCCGGAAGCGGACCGGAGTTACCGATACAAGTTGCGCAGCCGTAACCCGCTACGAAGAAGCCGAGCTCTTCAAGAGGTTTAAGCAAGTTAGCTTTCTCCAGATAGTCGGTAACGACCAGGGAACCCGGAGTCAGGGAAGTTTTCACGTAAGCCGGCGTTTTCAGGCCGCGCTCGACGGCTTTCTTCGCGAGAAGGCCCGCACCGAGCATAACGTTCGGGTTGGATGTATTTGTACAGCTCGTGATCGCTGCAATTACAACGGCGCCCGTGCTCATTTTGGTTGTTCTGCCATCCGCGTATTTCACTTCGACTTCTTCGGCGATTTTCTCGTCGGACAGACCGTATCCGCCTTTGTCTACAGGCGTACGCAGGATGTCGTTGAAAGATTCTTTCATCGCCGTCAGCTCGACGCGGTCTTGAGGACGTTTAGGACCTGCAAGGCTCGGTACAACGGTGGACAAGTCGATTTCGATTACATCGGAGTAGATCGGATCTTCCATGTCTTTCGTACGGAACATGCCTTGCGCTTTATAGTAAGCTTCAACGAGAGCGATCTGCTCTTCGCTGCGGCCCGTGTTTCTCAGGTATTCCAGCGTGCTGTTGTCAACCGGGAAGAAACCGACGGTTGCGCCGTACTCAGGAGCCATGTTGGCAACCGTCGCACGGTCGGACAAGACGAGGTCCTCAAGGCCGGGACCAAAGAACTCGACAAATTTACCGACAACGCCCTTCTTGCGAAGAGTTTGAGTGACGGTGAGGGCAAGGTCGGTCGCCGTTGCGCCTTCGGCAAGACGTCCGGTCAGTTTGAAGCCGATAACTTCAGGCGTTACGAAGTACAGCGGCTGTCCGAGCATACCGGCTTCGGCTTCGATACCGCCAACGCCCCAGCCTACGATACCGAGACCGTTGATCATGGTGGTGTGGGAGTCGGTACCTACCAGGGAATCCGGATATACGGTTGTTTCACCGTCTACGGTTTTGGTAGCCGCAACGGAAGCGAGATACTCCAGGTTTACCTGGTGAACGATACCGGTTGCCGGAGGTACGGCACGGAAGTTATCGAATGCGGTTTGCGCCCAGCGCAGGAAGCGGTAGCGCTCTTCGTTACGCTCGAATTCAAGCTCCATGTTGGTTTCAAGCGCCATACCGTTACCGTAAGCGTCGACCATAACGGAGTGGTCGATTACGAGGTCAACGGGTACGAGCGGGTTAATGCGTTTAGGGTCTCCGCCTGCGCGTGCAACGGTGTCTCTCATTGCCGCGAGGTCAACTACGACCGGTACGCCGGTAAAGTCCTGAAGAACGATACGGGCGGGAATGAAAGGAATTTCTTTATTGTGGTCGGCGTTCTCGTCGCCCCAAGTTGCGATTTGCTTCACGTGTTCGTCCGTGATGGCGCGGCCGTCGTATTGGCGGATCGCGGCTTCAAGGAGAACTTTAATGGAGAAAGGCAGTTTGGAAATTCCGGCGAACTGCTGCTGAAGATCCTGCAGGCTGTAGTAGTGGTAAGATTTACCGCCTACCGTCAACTGCTTGCGTACGTTAAAAGCGTCTTTTTGCGGCATTGCAAAGCCTCCCTTATGATCTTTGAAATGGCGAATTGAAATTTGTCCGGGTCTTACGTTTGATTGGTTGGTGATGTTTCATCTGATGAAACTCAATTTCATATTTCGCTATATCCTTAGTATACCGTGTTCCCCCTGCCGCGTAAAGAATAAAATGACTCATTTTTATTTGAAATTTTTCATATATTTAAGCGAATATCCACGCGTATTATCCATGCGTATAAGGCCGGTCCCCGCAGCGGACTGTAGGCTCTTGGGAGGGAAAGGCATGTCCTGGAAAACAGCGCTGTACGATTATCTGCACGCACGCAATACGGCGGAAACGGAAGCGTCGGCCGGAGTGCTGGCAAACGTTGTGGAAGACGAACGGTTCAACCGGGAAACCGACGCCCGGTATCGCCGGCTGATCGAAAGCCGCAAAGAACGCGGAGTCAAGGCACTGCGCGGAGAAATGCGGCTTAAGCTTCAGCATGTGCGCGAACACGAGGAAGGCGTTACCGCGGATGTCGAGTGCGGGCGGCAGTTTTTTTACGAACAAGGGGGCAGGGAGCGAAAGGAATGCATCGTCATCCGGGAACGGGTCGGCTTGATCCGTAAGGGATCGCGCTGGAGAATCGCGCAAATTTCGGCCCGGGAAAGTGAGAGGGAAAAAACGAAACAACCGTACTCCTGGCTGGCGGAGGAAGGAATTTACACGCCCGAAGGCGAAATCTCCTCGTCGCAGCCCTACCTGAATTATAGTATACTGAACCATGTCGGAACTTACCCCGAAACCCGGAAGAAGCTTTACGATCGCGCGAGAGCGGTCAAATATGCGGACACCTGGTGGAACGGGTACAACCCGGCTTTTATTGAATTCGAAGTGGATTGCACGAGCTACGTCTCCCAATGTCTCTTTGCAGGGGGATCACCGATGAACTATACTGGGAAAAGAGGCGCCGGCTGGTGGTACTCGGGCAAGCAGGGCAGCCGGGAGCTTTGGAGCTACAGCTGGGCGGTCGCCCAGGCTCTGCAGCTTTACGTGCCCGCTTCCCGCAGAGGCCTGACGGGAACGCTTGTTTCCTCGGCCGCCGAACTAAGGCCCGGCGATTTTATCAGCTATGACTGGGACGGGGACGGACGTTTTCAGCACAATACGTTCGTGACCGCACTGGATGCGGGCGGCATGCCGCTCGTTAACGCGCATACCGTCAGCAGCAAGCACCGCTACTGGGATTACAAGGACTCGTACGCGTGGACGGATAAAACCCGGTATGCCTTTGTCCGTGTTTCGGATGAAATGGATGGATAAATAAAGATTATGGAATCAGGCGGAGGGGAAACATGAGCCGGAAATTACGGATAGGACTGATCTATGGCGGTAAATCCGGGGAGCATGAGGTATCTTTGCAAACCGCGCATGCCGTCATTGGAGCATTGGACGTATCGAAGTATGAAATTACTCCTTTCTATATTACAAAACAGGGAGAATGGCGCCGGGGAGCGGCTCTAAACGGCCGGGTGGAGCGCAAGGAGCTGCTCGCTTTCGACGCTTCCGAGGGCGAAGCGGCGGGTGCGGCTCTGGCTCCTTTCTTCTCCGGTCTTACGAGCCAGGCGGGCGGGGTACTGGCCGAAGTGGCCGCTGCGGGCGAAGCCGCCCGGGAGGAAGCCGTCGATGTCGTGCTGCCGCTGCTGCACGGTACCTTCGGAGAGGACGGCACCATCCAGGGGCTGCTTGAGATGGCGAACATTCCGTACGTGGGAGCGGGCGTGCTCGCCTCGGCCGTCGGAATGGACAAAGTCGCCATGAAGAAAATGTTCGCGCAGGAGGGACTCCCGCAGTGCGTGTACCGGCATTTCACCCGCTCCCAGTGGGAGAAAGACCAGCCGTTCTTCCTGATGGAAACCGAAATTTCCATCGGCTATCCGTGCTTCATCAAGCCGGCCAACCTGGGTTCGAGCGTAGGTATTTCCAAAGCCCGCAACCGGCAGGAGCTGATTGAAGCGGTGGAGTATGCCTTCCAGTTCGACCGGAAGGTGATTGTGGAGGAATTCGTGGACGCGCGGGAGATTGAAGTTGCCATCCTGGGCAACGAAGAGCCTCTGGCCTCCGTTCCGGGCGAGATCGTGTCTTCCAGCGAGTTTTACGACTACAAGGCCAAATATGTCGACGGCAAATCGACGATGGTCATTCCGGCGGAGCTGCCGGAAGAAACCGCCGCGCAGATTCGGGAACTCGCCATCCAGGCGTTCCAGTCCATCGACGGATCGGGCCTGTCGCGGGTCGATTTCTTCCTGACCCGGACGGACGGCCAGATTTATATCAATGAGATCAACACCATGCCGGGCTTTACCCCGTTCAGCATGTATCCCCTTCTTTGGAAGGAAACCGGCAAACCTTACGCGGAGCTTCTGGACGATCTCATCCGGCTTGCGCTGGAACGCCACACGGCCAAACAGCAAATCAAATATACGGTGGAGTAACGGCTTTGCCGGACACCGATTTCGCATGCAGGGGAGCAGGTGCCGTCCGCAGGTACAACACCGCGGGCCCTGAAAACCGGAGGCTGGCGATGATGCCGGAGAGCGGCTTTCTCGCATGTGCTTTTAGCAACGACTACTTATTTCGATCAGCCGGGAGGGCGCTATGGGCTTTCAAACCGAATTTAATTCCGTATGCAAATTCAAATCCGAGCAGGAACTGTACGAGCTGTTGGAATACGGACGCTGTAAAATGCGCAAAAGCGGGTTCCGCGTGTATCCGACCGGCCAGAAAGTAATCGCATATTCACCTGCCAACGAGGCGGTGGCTATCGTAAAGATCAGCGCGTCCATCGCGGAAATCACTTTTCAGGGGGATGAAGTTACCCTCGTGGAGATGGATCTGGTGCGCAAGCTGACCGAGGAAGAGGCGCGCGTGCAGACGGCGCTGGCCGACGAGATGTTTTTCGGCGAACAAGGAAGCAAGTAAGAAGTGGCATTTCGGACAATTCGTTTCGTTTTATATTATTCATATGAGAAGCAGCTTTGATCTCGGCTCCGGTTGAGAAAACGGCTGCTTTTTGTTTTGGGCCGCTGAAATTTCGGATCGTTAAAATTTTGCCTCCATAAATATAGTAGCGCCTTTTATTCTGGGCATCTTATCATTAAAGACCAATCAGGAGCAAGGATGTGACCAACGGCCATGATCGTACGCCTGGGGTATGTGGCGATGTCCACGGAAGTGAAGAATGCGTCCCCGTCCAAGACGATGACGGCAACGCTGTTCAGCCAGTTGAATGACCGGGAAGCCGCTGTCCGCAAGCTGGAGAGAATAGGAGCCGAGAACCTTCACAATACGCTCCGGTTGCTTAGGCATAACCGCGCTTACGATATCAAGGTGTACCGCTACTCGTCCAAACTGATTCCCCTGCTGGGCCATGACATGCTGGAAGGCTGGGATCCGATCCCGGCTCTTGCCGCGGAATTTAAAGAGGTGGGAGATTACGCCAAGCTGCACGGAATGCGGACGAGCTTCCATCCCGATCACTTTACGGTTCTCAGCACCCCCCGCAAAGATGTCTTGCTCAAGTCTTATGCGGACCTAGAGCGGCATGCCGCGATGCTGGAGGCAATGGGACTCGGAGAGGACGCCAAGCTCAACATCCACGTAGGCGGAACTTACGGAGACAAACCGAAAGCGGCCAAGCGGTTCGTGGCCCATTTTGCCGATCTGAACGAAAGCGCCCGGCGCCGTCTCACTCTGGAAAACGACGACAAAACGTTCACCGCCCGCGAAACGCTGGAAATCTGCGAGAAGGTCGGAGTGCCCATGGTGCTCGATGTCCACCATCATCAAGTGAATAACGAGGGAGAGGATATTCTGGAGCTGTGGCCCCGGATCCAGGCGACGTGGAAAGGGCAGCTCTGCGTCTCGCTTCCGGATAGCGCGGATCAGCCGCTGCCGCCCAAAATCCATGTGTCGAGCCCCAAGAACGATAAAGACATCCGGAGCCATGCGGATTATGTGGACGCCGGTCCTTTGCTGGAATTTTTCAGAGGCATTGCCGGGATCACTCCGCGGCTCGACGTTATGATTGAAGCCAAAATGAAGGACGCCGCCCTGTTTCGTCTGATGAAGGATCTGGAACCGGAAAAAGGCGTAGACATACTGACAGAGGCTTCCGTGCAAATAAACGTTCCGTAGGTTCATGCCGGAAGCGATGAAGGCAAGGGAATCGGACTCTGCGAGATGATGGCCCACATAGGCCGTGTTTTTCCGCTTAAACATGTAAAAATCTCCGGAATACCGTGTTAATCCGGTAAAGCTGCATGTTTTTGCCGTGTTCTTCTTGTCTTTGCGGGTCAAATGGGGTACCTTGTTAAAGTGAAGGATTGTCCAATTCGAACCGAGAGGAGATTGTCGAATGACGACATCGGGTTTATTGAACGGCAAGAACATTCTGGTTATGGGGGTTGCCAACGACCGCAGCATCGCATGGGCGATTGCGCAATCTTTGGCGGCTCAAGGCGCGCGCCTCGCATTTACTTACGAGAGCGAGCGTGTGGAAGAGCGTGTACGCAAATTGGCCGGTAATATTCCGGATTCGCTTATTTTGCCCTGCAACGTAACGGTAGATGAAGATCTCGTACGCCTGGCTGATACGCTCAAAGGCGAGTTCGGCGTTCTGCACGGAGTGGTGCACAGCATCGCGTTCGCACGTACGGAGGAGCTGGAAGGCATGTTCGTGGATACGTCCCGCGACGGCTACGCTCTGGCACAAGACATCAGCGCATTCTCGCTGGTTGCGGTGTCGAAGCACATGTATCCGCTGATGACGGAGGGCGGCAGCATCATGACGATGACCTACCTCGGCGCGGAACGCGTTATGCGCAACTACAACGTGATGGGCGTGGCTAAAGCGGCGCTGGAAGCAAGCGTACGTTACCTGGCTGCCGATCTTGGCCAGCACGGTATCCGTGTGAACGGCATTTCGGCCGGTCCGATTCGTACCCTCGCCGCCAAAGGCATTAAAGATTTCAACTCCATCCTGCATCAGGTGGAAGAAAAAGCGCCGCTGCGCAAAACGACGGAAACGGCGGAAGTCGGCGATACGGCCATGTTCCTGATGAGCCATCTGTCGCGCGGCATTACCGGCGAAATTATTCACGTAGACGGCGGTTACAACATCGTAGGCGCGTAAAACCGCGCGGCCTGCAAGGAATAGTCCTTCCGAAAATTTGCAACTCCATACATACACGAGAACCCCTTTGGGCGGTTACACCTTGAGAGAATGGGAAGGTGCGCGCCGTTTGCGGGGGTTTTTGTGTTTTTTGTTGTTGTGAAGAGGTCCGATATCAGGTAAAATTTATGAAAATCAAGCTTATATTGCAAAAAGAGAGGACCCTCCATGACGCGTTTTATAACCCGGATCGGAAATGAGCGGATCGGCATTGAAACGGACTCTCCGGTACTCGGTGAGTGGTTGAGAGAATCATTTGACAGAGGCTTCGGGGACGACGGGGAAGAACCGCGTCTGCGGCTGAATATAAAAGGCGGCTTCGGCGTGCCGTTTGTCGATTTCGACGTTGCCGCGGAGAAGCGCGGCGGCAAGGTTATCTATACCCGGGCCGATTACCGGATCGAAGCGGACGAGGACCTTAGGGCGGCTTCCGTAGCGGTTCAGGACGAATTCGCGCTGAAGCATGCGCTGATGAACGTCTACAGCGCTTTTCTCATCCGCAACGGTCTGGGCCTGCTGATGCACTCTTCGTGCGCCGTTCAGGACGGCAGGGGCTACTTGTTCGCCGGGCCGTCCGGAGCAGGCAAATCGACGGCCGCGCTGCTGTCCAGACCGCGTGTCCTGCTCAGCGACGAGGCGACGGTGATTGCCCTCCCCGAAGCGGGACCCGGCGACGGAGCGGAATCGCTGGCGCTGGCGCACAACTCGCCTTTCCGCAGCGATTCGCGCTGGGATATCGGCGAGGGCATCCCGGCTGCTCCGCTGGAGGGAATGTACGTGCTCAGGCAATCGGAGGAAGTCCGGACGGAGCCGATGAAAGCGGCGGACGCCCTGCCGATCGTCATGAGCCAGGTCTTCTTCTGGACGACGGGGGCAGAGGAGACACGCGCTGTGATGCAGTTGTGTATGCGCTTCCTCGAGCGGGTACCGGTGCAGGAGCTTTTCTTCCAGAAGAACGATCTCTTCTGGGATGTCATTGCTCCCCGCAAGGCCGGCGTCTGATGGGCGGAGAGGCCCATAGCCGCCTCGGCAGCGGGGGGTTCGGCGCCGAGGCGCTTGTCGTGCGGCGCGCCCTGGAGCTTAAAGGGCGCGTGGAGATTCCGTCGCGCGGCACGAGCATGCGGCCGCTGATCCGCGAGGGCAGCGTCTGCGCGTTCGTGCCGGTGGCGGCCGCGGATCTCCGCAGAGGCGATATCGTCCTCTTCGAAGGCGAAGAGGGCGGGCTTATCGCCCACCGCCTGATCCGGCGCGGAGAAGAAGGCCCGCAGGCTCCGCTGCTCTGCAAGGGCGACGCGAACATCGGCTTCGACCCGCTTGTGCCCGCCGCGAAGGTGCTGGCCCGGCTGGAGACGATAAGCCGGGACGGCCGCGTATCGTCGAGGCTGTCGCCCGGCTTCCGGATCTGGGGCCGGATTATGACGGCTTTTCCGGCACTTTCGCGGGGGTTCCGTCTAGCTTCGCGGGTTGCGAGGAGGCTCCGCGGACAGAGAAATTGACCGGCGGATGAATGCGCCGCGCGTGCGGCTTTACTTTTTTGGCAGATCCTACGAGGAAATTTGGGTGAAACGATGTGGCACGGAATTCGTTTCATTTACTATACTAGAACTATACTAGATTGCGAGAGAAAAGAGTGATATCCAATGACGACTGTAAATCAGGAACCTTACCGTGTCGGCGGCAAAAGCTTTACGGCCGTCGCTATCAATACCGCCGCGAAGGCGGGCGAATGGATTAAGAGCCGGGTGGGTGAAATCCGCCGGGTGGATGTGAAGTATTCCTCCCACGATCTTGTGACGGAAGTGGACAAGGGATCGGAGAAAATGATCCGCAATCTGATTCTGACGCATTTCCCCCATCATGCGTTTCTTGGCGAGGAAGGTGTGGAGCCGGGGCCCGAGGCATCGGCGGCAGCCCTGGAGAACGTGAGCGATGCCGAATACTTATGGATCGTCGATCCGATCGACGGTACGACGAATTTTATACATGGATTTCCGTTCTTCAGCGTGTCCATTGCGCTTGCTTACAAAGGCGAAGTGATTGTGGGCGTGGTCTACGATCCCATGCGCGACGAGCTGTTTGTGGCGGAAAAAGGCAAGGGCGCTTACCTGAAAGCCGCCAAGCTTGGCGTATCGGGTGAGTCGGCGCTGTCCGAAAGCCTGGTCGGAACGGGTTTCCCCGCCGACCGCGAAGGAGCTCTTCCGATCAACCTGGCCGGTATCAACGCTCTCATGCCGAAGGTGCGCAATCTCCGCAATGCGGGTTCGGCGGCGCTGCATCTGGCTTACGTGGCGGCGGGCCGTCTGTCGGGCTTCTACGAAATCGGGCTGAATGCCTGGGATATAGCGGCGGGCGCGCTGCTCGTCCAGGAGTCGGGCGGCCGTGTCACCGATACGGCGGGACAGCCTTATACGCTTGGCGTACGCAATGTGATGGCGACAAACGGTCTCATTCACGAGGAGCTGCAAAACGAGCTTCAGCAGGCCGGCGCTACCGGGTTATAGGTTTTTCGAACTTGTTGGCGTGAGGCGCCGCCGGAACCCGCTTAGGTACCTGGACGCAAGGAAATGCGAAGGCTTAGGCCAAAGGCCCCGAAGGATACTTCGGGGTTTGTTTTTTTTGCGCGGAGGAAGTAACATGGACAAAGAGAGAAACGGAGGGGGAACGGATGAATAGAAAAAAGTGGCTGATCGGGCTCATTTTGTTGTGTCTGGCTGCCGGAATATATGCGGTGATCCGTTTCAACATAGATCCGACGCTGGCGCCCGAGGACGTTAAACTCCGTGCCCGGATTGTGCCTGCGGCGGAGAAGCCGGCGGAGGTGCCGTCCCAGGCATCCGCAGCGTACGCGACGGTGGTCGAGGTAGAGCTGGAGAGCACCGGCGGTAAAGCGCTGAAACAAGAAGGATACAGCTACAAGGTGTATCCTTACGTTCAGAACGGCACCGTGGCCGCTTGGGAGCCCGCGCCTGACGCGCTCGGCAAGGGCCAGAAGCCGGAGAGCTACACCTTCGGCCCCGATGCCGTGACGATGCCGCGTGCGCTGGAGATGATCGAGCGGCTTACGGGCGCATCGACGAACGAAGAAGAAGCGAAGAAGGCGGGCATGTCCGGCGGGTTCGTTTACAGCGGCGAGACTTTCCCGGCGAAAGTGCGCTATTACGCCAAGGAAGCGGGAGCGGGTTCAGGCGCGGATGCGAATGACGGGCGCACCTATATCCTTTTCTCGTACCATGAGAAAAAATGGGGCAAAGACGTCAGCTGGGTCAAAGCGGTGAAAGTCACTCCTTAGCTGTCGGCGGAGCCGTGCGAGGGGAAGGCAGGCGGGTTCGCGCCGCTTATGAGCAGAACGGAATGAGCGGCTCGACGGTGCATCTGCCACGAGCAAGCACGGGGCGCCCTCTGTATGTGGCGCTTCGACTTGATGCACGGAGCTTCGGATAGCAGCGTCAAAAGATACGGCGCAGCAGGAAAAACAGCCCTTGTCCGGGAGAGGACAAGGGCTGTTTTTGTTTGGCCGCTGTTTTGGCCGGTACCGCGCAGCCGAAGCGGCTATGCGTAGCTGCGCTGGCGGAGTGGCTGCGCCAACGTCGTAGCAGCGCTGACGCCGTAGCCGCATCAGCGTCTCCGCTGCCGCATCTTGCCGCACGGCGCAAGGCTGGGCCCGCCAGCTTATGCGGCCCGATTTCGCCTGCGTGGCACAAAGCAGGCCCGCATCGCGCCTCCGCCGGGCCAAATCCCCGTGCGCTGCCGTCCCGCTTCAAGTCACGCCGTGTACTTGAGGCTCCTCCAGGCTGCCGAGCTTGCCGTCGCGGTACTCGCGGGGAGAGAGGCCCATCCGCGCCCGGAAGGTGCGGTGGAAATACGAATAGCTGTGGAAGCCGCAAGATTCCGCGGCCTGTTCCAGCGTCATCGCGCCGAAGCGGATGCGCTCGCACGCCATCGAGATCCGGACCTCGATGGCGTAATCCATGACGGACTGGCCGAACGTCTCACGGAACAGGTGACCCGCGCGTGAGGTGCTGAGTCCGACATGGTCGGCCAGATCCTGGAGCGTGAAGGCCTCCGAGGCATTCTGCTCGATGTACGTTTTCATCCGCTGGACCATGTAAGAGAAGCGCGGTTTCTGGGGAAACGATCCCAGATCCGCGAGATCGCCGATGACGCGGTCCAGCGACAAGCAGAGCACGCGAACGAGATAATCGCCGATTTCCTGAAGGTTATCGTGCAGGCGGCGGCGTTCGCGGAAAATTTCCCGCCAGATATTCAGCCAGCTGTCGTCCAGGCCGACCCGGATAATGCCGGGCCTCTTGAAACGCTCCCACCAGGCGTCCATCCAGCTTCCGCTGCACATCAGGTAATAATCGCCGCTGTACACGGTATCGGCGTCCGGCGGTAAAGTCTCGTGCTGGCTGCCGATGCGCAGCTCGTAGGCGTCTCCGGGACGGTACAGCAGCAGATCGCCCGGCTCTGCGGTCACGTAGCGGCCTTCCTGCCAAACCTGGCAGGTGCCTTCCGTTTGAAGACGCAGCAAATAGTATTGGATTCCGTCCCGCTGATTGGAGACGAAAGGCTTGCGGTGCACCGAATAACCGGCGGACAAAATATGGACCTCATCTTTAACGGCTGACGCCGGGTCCTGAATTCCTGTCACGAGGCATCGTTCCTTTTTGATAATTTAGCAAAATAGTTCATGTTCTGCGTGGATCATTCATTCTCATTATAAACGAGGTATGGTATCAATAGAAGGAGAGGTTTTTTGGCGAAGGGAAGCGTTTCCCTTCCGACATCCCACAACCCAGGACAGAGGAAAGGTGATCGTAGATGACAAAGATCGGAATTGGCGTGCAGTTATACACCCTGCGTTCGGAAACGGAGAAGGACTTCAGAGGCTCTTTGAAAAAAGTGGCGGAGCTTGGGTATGAAGGGGTAGAATTTGCCGGTTACGGAGGACTTTCTCCCCGTGAATTGAGTGAACTTCTGAAAGAACTGAACCTGACTTCCGTCGGCAGTCATGTAGGCATTCACCGTCTTCAGGAAAACCTGGACGAAGAAATCGAAATGAACGTGGCCATCGGCAGCAAGTATGTCGCCTGCCCGGGCTGGTTCCCGCCTGAACGTACGGAGGAAGGCTTCCGTGAAGTCGTGGAGATTCTCAAGGAGAGCAGCCGCCGTTTCGCGGAACACGGAATCGCTTTCGGGTATCACAACCATTCGTTCGAGTTTGAAGAGAAAATCGGCGATCAGACGATGTTTGACGCATTTTTCTCCGCGCTTCCCGAGAATGAGCTGTTTGTGGAATTGGATGTGTGCTGGGCTCATAACGCCGGCCTCGATCCGATCGGGGTTATGAAGCAGTATGCGGGCAGAACGCCGCTTCTTCACGTGAAAGACCTGCGCAGGGAAGAAGGCAAGCTGCTCACGGTTGAGCTGGGCACGGGCGAAGTCGACCTGAAGCCGGTACTGGAAGCCGCCGAAGAAATCGGTACGAAGTGGTTCATCGTCGAGCAGGACGAGTGCCAGAATCCGCCGTTTGAAAGTATTGCCGCAAGCAGGGAATGGCTGCGCCAAAACTATCGGTAAGCATTTAACCCGCCGGGGTTCCGGCGGTCAGGAAGAGCATTTCCCTTCGGGGAGATGCTCTTTTTTTTGTGAGCATTAAAGGGAAGGGGCTGCCTTTACGAATACCCGCCCCGGAAATAACTTCCCGTGTGGGCGAAATCCTGTTACAATAAATTTAATTGTAAACCTTAAATTAATTTATATGGTTAACAATTGATGAGCAAACGGAACTTACAAACCGAAAATCCGGATGATGGTTTACTTTTTTTGGCAAGAAAGGACGTGCTGAGCATGCATACGGAACAACAAACGGATGGCCGGACAGAAACCCTGTCCAGATGGGATCATTACGCGGACAAGGCGCTTCGGGGTGACAAGCTTGAGATGGAAGAGGCGCTGACCGTACTCCGGGCCGACGACGATGAGCTGCTGCCTCTTATGCAGGCGGCTTTCCGTGTACGTAAGCATTACTACGGACGCAAAGTTAAGCTCAATCTTATTATTAACGCGAAAAGCGGACTGTGCCCTGAGGACTGCGGCTACTGCTCTCAATCCATCGTGTCCAAGGCTCCCATTACCAAGTACCCGCTTCTGGAGAAGGATGTTCTGATCGAGGGGGCGCGGAAAGCGCTGGAGATGAAAGTGGGCACCTACTGCATCGTGGCCAGCGGCAGAGGACCGACTAACCGTGAGCTGGATCAGGTGATTGAAGCCGTGCAGACGATTAAAGGGGAAATGCCCCTGAAAATCTGCGCCTGTCTGGGCATCTTATCGGACGAGCAGGCTGTGCGCCTGAAAGAAGCCGGGGTGGACCGCTACAACCACAATCTCAACACGAGCGCTTCCCATTTCGCCAAAATTACGTCCACGCACACATACGATGACCGGGTCCGGACGGTAGATCAGGCGAAGCGGGCGGGAATGTCGCCCTGTTCCGGAATTATTGCGGGAATGGGCGAGTCGGAAGAGGAACTGGCGGAGATGGCTTTCGCGCTGCGGGAGCTGGATGCCGATTCCATTCCCGTCAACTTCCTGAACCCGATTCCCGGCACGCCGCTGGCGGAACAGCGGAGCCTGAATCCGCGGCAGTGCCTCAAAATTCTCGCGCTCATGCGGCTGATTTGCCCGTCCAAGGAAATCCGTATCGCCGGCGGCCGGGAAGTGAATCTGAAATCGCTGCAGCCGCTAGGCCTGTATGCGGCCAATTCCATTTTCCTGGGAGATTATCTGACTACGGAAGGCCAGGAAGCCGGCGATGACCACCGGATGCTGGAAGATCTCGGCTTCGAGATTGAACTGTGCGCCTTGTAGGCGGCCTTTTAAGCGGACTGTCGCATCGAAAAAACAGAAGAAAAAGAGCAGAGGACCTTCTGCTCTTTTTTTGCATTTTTATACGAACCAACGCGAATTGCATTGAAAAGTATTAATTTTCGTTGTTCCGTCAAATGGGCGGACAAAGCGAAAGCGGATACAATTAGTCTAACGGCTTAAGGCCGGAAAGGAGGGGAGACAATGGCACAAGTTGCAGTAGAAACCAGCGTAAGTAAAGAGGCGAAAAGCCCGTCGATATGGAAGCGTTTTTTTAAACAGTGGGATATTCAGCTCATGGTAATTCCAGGGATTGTTTTTCTTCTTATCTTCCATTACATTCCGATGTACGGAGTGTTGACCGCATTTAAGGATTATGATCTTTTCAACGGTTTTTTCGGAAGTCCTTGGGTAGGACTCAAGCACTTCAAAATGTTTTTCGAGTCTCCTGATTTCCCGAGGGTCATGAGGAACACGATCATGATCAGCTTGTTCAAGCTTCTGATCGCATTCCCGGCGCCTATTATACTGGCCCTCATGCTGAACGAGGTCCGGAACAAGCTTTTCAAAAACGTCGTACAAACGGTCACGTACCTGCCCCACTTCTTGTCCTGGGTTGTCGTGGCGGGATTCGTGACATCCTTCCTGTCTACGGACAACGGAAGTTTGAACATCGCTATGCAGAAGCTGAGCATGATCGACGAGCCGATCAACTTCCTGGCGATTCCGGAATATTTCTGGACGATCCTGATCTCCACGGGGATATGGAAAGATATCGGGTTCGGTTCGATCGTATACCTCGCGGCTATCGCGGGAATCGATCCGGCTTTATACGAATCCGCCTCGATCGACGGAGCGTCGCGGTTTAAACAAATTTATCTGATCACATTGCCTTGCATTTTCCCGGTCATCATCATTTTCCTCATTCTGCAGATCGGAAGTCTGATGAACGCGGGTGCCAACGGCGGCTACGAAGATATTCTCCTGCTCAGTGCGAATCCGGTTCTCAGGGAATACTCGGATGTCCTCGATACGTTCGTATATCGGACCGGTATTCAGAACCAGCTGTTCTCATACGCGACGGCAGTCGGATTGTTTAAAGCGGTCATGAGTATTGTTCTGCTGAGCGGCGCCAACCTCCTTGCCCGCAGAACGGGGCAAAGTCTATGGTAGCTGGAGAAAGAAAGGCGGAAACAACATGTTGAGAGCAAACTTCGGGGACCGGTTCATGACGGTCGTCATCTATACACTGCTGATATTTCTGGCCTTCATTACGCTGTATCCGTTCTGGAATTCGGTCGTCATTTCGTTCAACAGCGGCAAAGACACGATGCTGGGCGGAATCACCTTCTGGCCTCGTGAGTTTACACTGGAAAACTACAACGTCGTTTTCGAAGACAAGAGGATCATCCAAGGCTTTCTGATTACGGTCAGCCGTACCGTGATAGGAACCGTTGTAGGCATTCTGGCGACTTCTCTCTTTGCCTACGGGTTGTCCAGACGCGGGCTTATCTTCCGCAAGTATTATATGGTGATGGCCGTGGTCACGATGTATTTCACCGGTGGCCTGATCCCGAACTTCCTGTTAATCCGCGGACTCGGCCTGATGGATACGTTCTGGGTCATGATCCTGCCGGTTATGATCAACGTTTGGAACATGATTATCTTCATGACGTTCTTCCGGAGTATTCCGGCAGGGCTTGAAGAAGCGGCTAAACTGGACGGTTGTGGAACCTGGTCGGTGTTTTTCCGGATCGTGCTTCCTTTGTCCGGGCCCGTTATCGCCACGCTGGGGCTGTTCACGGCGGTTCAGCACTGGAACGAGTGGTTCCTGCCCAGCATCTACCTGAACAACACCGATTTGTACCCGGTACAAACGCTGCTGAGACAGATTTTGAACTCGAATATTATGTCGGAGCAGCTTGCCAATCTGGACTCTGCGGCTTTGACCCAACTGTCCAAGATGCAGTCGATTACGACCAAATCGTTGTCGATGGCCACAATGGTCGTTTCCACTCTGCCAGTCATGCTCATCTATCCGTTTGTTCAGAAATATTTTTCGAAAGGCGTTATGATCGGCTCCCTCAAGGAGTAGATCTTCGCTTTTCAAACGGAATGTAAGCGCAACCACATGCAACACGATTGACCACATAGATTATAATATCGATTAAGGGGAGTGTCACAAATGGCAAAATGGAAAAAAGGGGTCTCGCTCACGCTTATTACCGTGCTGTCTTCCATCGCGGTACTCAGCGGCTGCAGCAGTGACAGCAAGCCGAACGCTACGGATACCGGCAAACAAGGAACCGCTCAAACGACCGGGGTCAAGTTCGGCGAGCAGCAGCTGGATATCAGCTTCTACGGCAACTACGACTGGTTCACTATGCCGGTGTGGGGCCAGGATCTCGCTACAAAATGGGTAAAAGAAAACAAGAAAGTCAACGTAACGGGCGTACCTAACGGCGGGAACTCCGAGCAGAAGTTCAATACGCTGATGGCTTCTAAAGAGCTGCCGGATGTCATCTGGCTGGAGCGTGGAGCCCAGGTAGAGAAACTGCGTGCGGCAGGCATGCTGGTGTCTTTCGACGAATACCTCGACAAATATCCTAACCTCAAGAAGTGGGCGGGAGAAGCGACCCTCAACATGCTGCGCTCCAGCGACGGCAAGCTCTATCAGTTCCCGAACTGGTATACGCAGCGTCCTGCAGGCAACGCGGGTTATATGATCAACCTGAAAATTTACAAAGAGCTGGGCGAACCGAAGCTCGAAACCTACGATGATCTGTATGCTTATCTGAAACAAGTAAAAGCCAAGTACCCGGAAGTGACTCCGTTTGATTCCGGCGTGCAGGCTCAAAACGTTGAAATCATGTACCCGGGCTTCGCCAACGATCACCCGGTCACGAACATCAACATGCGTGCCGTTCCGGAAGGCAACGAACTGAAATCGATCTTCGCGGATCCCGTTTACCGGGAGTCTCTGACTTACTCAAGCAAGCTTTTCCGCGAGAAATTGATTACTCAAGACGTATTGACTCAAACGAAAGACCAGATCGACGAGAAAGTAAACAACGGCAAAGTTGCGGTTATGGCGGCTTCCAGCGTGACGGAATTCGGTTCGAAAGGCACGACAGCTCTTCAATCGAAAGATCCGAGCCACCCGGGCTACCAAATGATCTGGCCGATTCATAAAGAAGGCGTGGACAAAACCAAAGTATTCCCTGGCCACTACGCAACACTTGGCTGGAACGTAAACGTTATTACGAAGAGCGCCAAAAATCCGGAAGCGATCTTCGCTTTCCTTGACTGGATGACCGGAGAAGAAGGACAGCGCGTTATGTTCTGGGGGCCTGAAGGCGAGTACTGGCAGGGCACCGACGACAAAGGCACACCTAAATTTACAGATAAATACTACAGCGACGCAACTGGACGCGCGAAGCTGATGGATTCCCTCGTCAACCTGCAATGGGTGGGCAATACGACGTACATCGATACGGCGAAAACGGACATCGAGCTTAAGCTTCCTGCTGAAAAACAAAGCTGGGAAACGCGCAACCAGACGCAAGTGGCATGGAAAACCGTATTTAACCGTACGGAGTTCGTAAACCTCGACCCGCCTTCCAACACGGAAGAAGGTATGGTGCAGCAGCGCATTAAGGATATCTTCACTGAATCCCGCGCCAAAGCTCTCTTCGCGAAAAGCGACGCGGAAGTGACATCCATCCTGGACAAAGCGGAAAAAGATGCTCAGGCTGCCGGATACGCCAAGCTGCTGAAATACCAAACGGACCGCTGGCAGGAAAACAAGAAGAAAATCGGCAAATAAGAAGTTGATTGGAAATTTAATGCCGCCTAGGCGGGCAGAAGAGGTATACTTGGGGTATACCTCTTTTGCTATTCGCCGGGAAAGGAGAACAACATGTATAACGTGCTGCTGGCAGATGATGAAATATTGGACCTGGAGGGCATGCAGACTTTTATCCCCTGGGAGCGTCTCGGCCTTCATGTGGTCGGGGCTGTCAATAACGGTTTCGACGCCGTAAGGGTTATGGAACAGGAGAAGGTCGATATCCTCGTGACGGACGTACGGATGCCGAGCATGACCGGTCTGGAGCTGGCCCGTAAGTCGCTGGAGAGGCATACGGGACTGCGGGTTATTTTCTTGAGCGGGCACCAGGATTTCGGCTATGTTAAGGAAGCGCTTTCCCTGAAAGCGTGCAGCTATGTGCTAAAGCCCATGGATGATAACGAACTGATCCAATCGCTGGAAACGATTATAGGCGATCTTAACCGGGAGCAGAAGCGCCGCAAAACGGAACGGGCCTTCGAGCAGATGAGACCGATTGTGCACAATGAATATGTGTTTCGTTTGCTGGAAGGTACGGCAGGCCGGCAGGAACTCGATGACCTGTTGACCGAGGAAGGCTTGGAACCGATCCGGTATCCCATCCGGGCCGCGGTTTTGGAAACCGACGATCTGTCGTGGAAGCTGAATCCTTATACGGCGAAGGAACGCCAGGATATGCTCAACGATTTCGGCGGACAAATTATGGATTTGTGCCGGCCGCGCGGAATCACGCATATGTGCCGGATCACGAAGCAGCGCCTGGGCCTGCTGGTTACGGCCGATGAGAAAGGGATCAAAGAGCTTCAGGAAGTGATCGCTTACGTGAAGGAGCATTTTCCTTTTACAATCACAATCGGGCTCGGCAACCCGGCTGAAGATCCGTCGGCTCTGCAGGAGTCTTACCGCGAAGCGCTTGCGGCGCTTGATGCCAAGATGTTCTACGGCAAAGCGAAAATCATCGAGACCCGCGAAATTCCGCAGGAAGAAATCGCCGATGCCAAGCAGCTGGAGTTCCGGCTTGACGCCTTGTTCAACGCGATGGTCCAGTATGACCTGGTCGGTATCCATGATGAAATCGACCGGCTGTTTAACGTGGCGGTTTGTCTGCGATCGCGTTTTACGATCCATAACTTCGCCACGTACCTGATCGTCAAGCTGGACGGCTATCTCCAGACGAGAAACGAGCAGTTGTTCACGCTGCTGGGGATGGAGCTGCAAAACCTCGATATTTTGCTGCAATTCGAAACCATCGAGGATATCAGAAGCTGGATGCGGCGCATGCTGTTCGAAATTTCCGAGAAGCTGAACATGGGGAATCAAAGCAAAAACCGCAAGCTGATCCGCGATATGATGGAGTACATCAAGGAACGGCTTCACGAGAACGTGACGCTGCGCGATGTGGCGGACCGCTTTTCTTTCTCCCCAAATTACCTCGGCCATGTGTTCAAAGAAGAAACCGGCCAAAATTTCAGCGATTACGTGATTGCTCTGCGTATGGAGAAAGCCAAGGAGCTTCTGGGAGATCCCACGCTTAAAATTTATGAAGTGGCGGACCGGATCGGTTACCGGTATCTTCCCTATTTTAGCCGGCAGTTTAAGGAAACGTTCGGTATGACCCCCATGCAGTTCAGAAGAAACCATTAAGCCCGCGTTGGGGACGAATCCCCGGATGCAGGAAAGGAGCCGGAACGAATGAAACCGGAAGAGCGCCGGCGGTTCGTTCCGTTCGGCTACAAGCTGATGCTCTCGTACGCGCTCTGCATTCTCGTGCCGGTGATTATTGTAGGCTCTTTTGCGGTGTCTACGCTGGTCAAATCCGTGCGCGAACAGGCCGAGAGCAGCGTGCAGGGCACGATGAGGCAGATCAGGGACAATATCCAGTACAAAATCGAGGATATGAGACGGCTGACGGATATGCTCTACGGGGATACGACGTTGGCCAAGCATTTGAAACATTACGACGAAGGCTGGGTCAGCTACGAAGCGACGACCGGCTACCTGCTTCCCAAAATGATGCAGACCATTCAATCGAGCAGCCTTCGGCTGTGGCTTTCGGTTTATCTGCACAACGAGACCCTGCGGGAAGTGTACTATAACCACGACAATATCGACCCTTTAATGACGGTGGGAAAACTTTACGAGCTCTATCATATGAAACGGATCAAGGATGCGGACTGGTACAAGAGCTTCGCGCCCGAGCGCTACGGCACGACGATGCAGTGGCGGCAGATTGAGGACGATGCCAAGTTTAGCCGGCTTTCTTTGCTGCGCCGGATCGTGGACACGACGAACGGGGTGGAGCTGAGAGAGATCGGCTTTATCCGGGTGTCCGCCCATCTGCAGGATCTTTTTGAAAGTGTGGATTACACGAAAGTCGGGGAAGGCAGCGCCATTTACATCGTCGGTCCCCAGGGTGACATCCTTTATTCGTCGGCGGCCGATCCAAACATGACGGGCAAGACATGGAATGAATCGTGGACCCGGAATCATCTCGTGCTGCGCCAGCCCCTCGAAGGTCTGGACTGGAGCGTGGTTTCGCTCGTTCCGACGGCGATCATGGAAAAGGATGCGGACAAAGTGCGGATGCTGACGGCGATCGTGTGCCTGATTTCCGTGCTGGTTATTTTTTTCGTAGGCTGGATGTTTTCGAGGTTTTTCTCCAAAAGGGTGACCAAAATCGTCTCCGTCCTGCATGCGTTCAGGGAAGGGGAATTCCGGAAGCGGATGGCATACGAAGGGCGGGACGAATTCGCTCAGATCGCTGCCGCGCTGAACGATATGGGACAGCACACGGAGGGACTCATCCGCGAAGTCTATCTCACGAATCTTCAGAAAAAAGAGGCGGAGCTGGAATCGCTGCAGGCGCAGATCAACCCGCACTTTCTGTACAACACCTTGTCGTCGATCAGCCGTCTGGCCCGGTTCGGCGATATCGACAAGCTTCACCGGATGGTGATCGGACTGGCGAAGTTTTACCGGCTGACGCTCAACGACGGACGCACCTTCATCCCGCTGAGCAAGGAGCTGGAGCAGGTCCAGGCTTATGTGGACATTCAGTCGATCAAGTACGGCGACCGCATGGAAGTTCTCTTCGATATCCAGCCGGAAGTAAACCGGTACGATACGGTGAAGCTCATCGTGCAGCCTTTTATCGAGAATGCGCTTCAGCATGCCTGGTGCGGCGATCATATTCACATCCGGATCAGCGGGGAAATCATCGGCGGCGACATTCATCTGAAAATCATCGATGACGGCAACGGTATCCCGCAGGACCGATTCCGCAAGCTTTTCGATCCGCTGGACGAGGTGGAATCCGGCTACGGCATCCGCAATGTGGACCAGCGGATCAAGCTTCATTTCGGCAAAAAGTACGGCGTCTCGCTGGCCAGCCGGCCCGGAATCGGTACCGCCGTGCTGCTGCGCATACCGACCTACAAGCACAAGAAGAACCGAGAGTAACCTTGCTAAAAAAGCTCCCGTCCTGCATAAGCAGAGCGGGAGCTTTTGGTATAGGGGCAGGCAGCGCAAGCAAAGCGGCCTCTATGAGCGGCAGAGGCTGACTTCGCACGTCGGTTCACGTGTCCGTTTGTATCAAGGGCGGACAGAGGCTGGGCCTCTCGCTGCGGTGCGCACCGCAGTAGGCGTAAGGCGGCGCTTACGGCGAGGATGGAGCGGTCACTTGAGCCGATGTCCGGCTTTTCGTGCACGCGGATACGAAACTCCGGCCTCCGCCGGCAATGCGACGGACAAGAGACGGGCCAGGACTGCGAGGAGACGCCGTAAGAACGCCCCTTCTGCCCCGGAGCATCAGCCCAGCAGGCGGAAGGCCTCGTCGGCCGCCTGCAGCGTGCGGGCCACGTCTTCGTCGGTGTGCGCGGTGGTCAGGAACCACGCTTCGTACTTCGACGGCGCAAGATTGATGCCGCGCTCCAGCATGAGCCGGAAGAAGCGGCCGAACCGCTCGCCGTCCGTGTCCTGCGCCTCGTCGTAGTTCGTGACCGGATGGTCGCAGAAGTGCGTCGAGATCGCCCCCGCGATGCGGTTCACGGTCAGCGCGACGCCGTGGCGGGAGGCCGATTCGCGGAGGCCGTCCGCCAGCTTCGCGCCGAGCTGCTCGAGGCGCTCGTACGTGCCGGGCTGTCTCAGCACCTCGAGGCAGGCGATGCCGGCGGAGATGGAGGCGGGGTTGCCCGCCATCGTGCCGGCCTGATACGCAGGTCCTAGCGGAGCGACCTGCTCCATCACTTCCTTACGGCCGCCGTAAGCGCCGATCGGCAGCCCGCCGCCGATGATTTTGCCGAGCGCCGTAAGGTCGGGCTCGATCTCCTCGGGCCGGCTGTTCAGGCCCGCGTAGGTTTGCGCCGTTCCGTAATGGAAACGGAACGCGGTAATCACCTCGTCGTAGATGACGAGGGAGCCGTTTGCGTGCGCGGCGGCGCAGAGCCCTTCAAGGAAGCCCGGCTTCGGCATCACCATGCCGAAGTTGCCGACGATGGGCTCGACCATCACCGCGGCGATGTCGTCGCCCCAGCGCGTCAGGGCTTCTTCCAGTGCCGGAATGTCGTTGAACGGCACGGTGATGACCTCCTGCGCGATGGAAGCGGGCACGCCGGCGCTGTCGGGCGTGCCCAGCGTGGACGGGCCGGAGCCCGCCGCGACGAGCACGAGATCGGAATGGCCGTGGTAACAGCCGGCGAATTTGATGATCTTCGTGCGGCCGGTGTAAGCCCTCGCCACGCGGATGGTCGTCATGACGGCTTCCGTGCCGGAGTTGACGAAGCGGACTTTGTCCAGCGACGGGATGGCTTCTTTCAGCATGCGGGCGAAGGTGATTTCGAGCTCCGTTGGAGTGCCGTACAGCGTACCGCTGCGGGCGGCGCGGATGATCGCTTCGGTGACGTGCGGATGGGCGTGTCCCGTAATAATCGGTCCGTAAGCGGCGAGATAGTCGATGTATCGGTTATCGTCCTCGTCCCAGAAGTAGGCGCCTTCCGCACGCTTCATAAATACGGGAGCGCCGCCTCCGACCGCTTTGAACGAACGGGAAGGGCTGTTGACTCCGCCGACAATGTGCTGGAGCGCTTCTTCGTGGAGCTGTTCGGAACGTGTATGATTCATGGCTTTGTAACTCCTTTGTTTATGTAGTTAGATCGTGTCTTCTATAGCCTATCACCGAATGGCGGGGGCCGGGAAGAAAAATAACGTGCCGTCTCCCGGGAGGAGACGGTCACGTTAGAAAGCTTTACTGCCTGGTGTTCTTGCTGGTGCCGGAGGTTCCGGCAGTTCCGGAAGACGAGCTGCTTCCCGAGCCCGAGCCGGTGCCGGTTCCTGTGACTGTGCCTGCTGCGGGAGCGTCCGTCATGCCCTCGAATACATCGTCAATGTAGCGCTTGAGCTTCGTCTTGTCGACGGAGAGGACCTGTGCCCCGTTGATTCTGCGTTCGACGACCAGGTTTTCCGGCGGCAGCTGGATGCTCTGAATACCTTTGGCTCTCGCGTCGAAGGCAAGCCCGC
The DNA here is from genome assembly GCF_000739915.1 of Paenibacillus chitinolyticus NBRC 15660. Classification (GTDB taxonomy): domain Bacteria; phylum Bacillota; class Bacilli; order Paenibacillales; family NBRC-103111; genus Paenibacillus_F; species Paenibacillus_F chitinolyticus. Next base: position 54,350 of record NZ_BBJT01000017.1, read on the forward strand.
CGAGTTTGACCATATCTCCGAACGACATGTTCGTATTGATGTAAGGCTCCATGCTCTTCAAAATAGAAGGTAGTTTAAGAATGGACTGCGTGCTCTGCATCTTATCGGCTACGGCCGTCAAAAATTTGCGCTGGCGTTCCGTACGGGCGTAGTCCGACTGGGCGTCGTGGCGGAACCTGACATACTGCAGAGCGGTCTGGCCGTCCAGATGCTGCATGCCCTTTTTCAAATTAATATCGAATACGTGTCCGTCCGCGGCATCCGTATACTTCATGTCCTTCTCGACTTCGAGGTCGATTCCGCCGACGGCGTCCACTAGGGCGATAAACCCTTTGAAATCCGTGTACAAGTAGTACTGGATCGGAATCCCGGTCAGCTCGCTGACGGTTTTCATCGCCAGATTGGGCCCCCCGATAGTAAAGGCCGAGTTAATGCGCCCTTCGTCGTTGCCGGGGATCTTGACCCAGGTATCCCGGAGGATCGACATCAGGGAGGCCTTTTTGGTCACGGGATCGATGGAGGCGATCATGAGCGTATCGGAGCGCGGCGGCTCCCCGTTCTCTACGCCCCTGGAGTCCGCGCCGAGCAGAAGCACGTTCACACGCCCGGTTCCCTCCCAGACCGGAGGCTTATAGTCGTCCCCCTGGTACTTCTTATCGAATCCTTGGATTGTGTCTTTATTGTTAATGTTATCGGCGAAGCTGTATATGCTGTAAGCAAAATAGCCTGCGGTGCAGATCAGGGCGAACAGGATGCCGACAAAGAGCATCCGCCACGGTCTGACCCGTCTTTTTTTGGCCTTTGGCATGTGAGTTCCTTCCCTTTCCTTAAATAAAAGTAGGCGTTATCTGTACATGATTAACTGGATATCCGGCTGCTGAAACAACGCTTTCCGATTCCCGCTTTTTTGTATCCTGACGGCGCCCGGGTGTGTTTACAAAAAGCTCATTTGTTGTATGATGAGGGGTGGGGAACGGCGAACTCATGTATTTCATTATAGGGGCAACTTCTTCTCCGCCGCAAGTTACACATGAATTCACAGGGCTTTCAAACTTTCCCAGTCTAACTAAACAGCAGGAGGAAAACATGCCAGCTATCGAAGTGAAAGATCTCCGCAAAGAGTTTCGCGTGCAGAAAAGCAGAAGCGGGCTCAAAGGAGCGTTTCGCGATCTGTTCGACCGTGAATATAACCAGGTTACGGCCGTTAAAGATATCAGTTTTGAAATCCCCGAGGGAGAGATTTGCGGATATATCGGAGAGAACGGCGCCGGCAAATCTACGACGATCAAAATGCTCACGGGCATTCTCGTTCCCACTTCGGGCCATCTTCAGGTGAACGGATATATCCCTTACAAGGACCGAGAAGCTTTCGTCAAAGGCATCGGGGTCGTTTTCGGCCAGAGGAGCCAACTGTGGTGGGATATCGGCGTCATCGAATCGTTCCAGTTGCTTAAGAAAGTATACCGGGTTCCGGAAAACGACTTTAAAGCGCGGCTGGACGAGCTGTCCGACCGGCTCCAGCTCGGCGAGCTGCTCAGCCGGCCGGTCCGGAAGCTGAGTCTCGGTCAGCGGATGCGCTGCGAGCTTGCGGCTTCGCTGCTGCACAACCCCGCGATCGTTTTCCTGGACGAGCCTACGATCGGGCTCGATATCGTCGTGAAAACCGAGATCCGCGAGTTCCTGAAATCGCTGAACCAGCGCTACGGGACGACCATCCTGCTTACAACGCACGATCTTCAAGATATCGAAGCTCTTTGCTCGCGGGTCATTATGCTGGATGACGGGCGCATCATATACGACGGCGGGCTCGATCAGCTGAAGGAAACGTGGGGCAAAGGCAAGGAAGTGGTGCTGCAGTTCAACGACCCGGTGCCGCTGGAAAATCTGAAGCTGCTCACGGAAGGCCTGGATGTGACCTGGGAGCAGGACAGCGCGCTGGACGCCCGTGTGCTTATCCCGCAGCGGAGCGCGAACGTGTCCGACGTTCTGGCGCGGATCGTCGGTGTCGTCCAGATTGCGGATATACGCATCCTGGAGACGAATACCGACGATATCGTCCGCGAGATTTACAAATCCGGTTCGGCCGAAGCCCGGAAGCCGTCCGTGCCGGAAGCGGGGAAGCCGGGCAGCGGGGCCGAAGAGGATAAAGGAGCGGTGCCGCATGTATAAGGCTTATGTGGAGCTGATCCGCATCCGATTCATAACCATGCTCGCCTACCGGGTGAACTATTACAGCGGCATTCTAGTATACGCGCTCAACATCGGTTCCTACTACTTCCTGTGGAAGGCGATCTACGGCAGTCAGGAAACGCTTGGCGGACAGACACTGGGACAGATGACGACGTATATCGTGGTGTCCTGGATGAGCCGCGCTTTTTACTTCAATAACTTGGACCGGGAAATCGCGAATGAAATCCGGGACGGGAGCGTCGCGATCCAGTTTATCCGTCCTTACAATTATGTCGTGTACAAAATGATGCAGGGCCTCGGAGAAGGCTTGTTCCGGCTTCTTCTGTTTACGACGCCGGGTCTTGTGATTGTCTCACTTTTGTTCCCGGTCGAGCTGCCGACGGATATTTCCTTGTGGCTCGTCTATCTGCTCATGCTGCTGTTTGCTTTCTTAATCAATTCCCAGATTAATATTATGACGGGATTGTCTGCGTTTTTCCTGGAAAACAGTGAGGGTATGATGCGGATGAAGCGGGTGGCCGTCGATCTGTTCTCCGGGCTGATTCTGCCGATCACCATGTTCCCCGGCTGGACGGCGAAGCTTCTGGAATGGCTGCCGTTCCAAGCCATTACGTATTTGCCCGGTTCGGTGATTACCGGCAAAATGACCGGAAGCGCCGTATGGCAGGCGGTTTCGATTCAAGTCATCTGGTTCGTCGCGCTTCTTGTGCCGATTGCCTTCATGTGGCATAAAGCAAGAACCCGGCTGTTCGTGCAGGGGGGTTAACGCATGTTCTATTTATCGCTTATTCTGGATTACTTGAAAAATTATTTGAAAACCAGGCTGACCTACCGTTCGGATTTCTGGATCGAGGTCGTTTCGGATTTGCTGTTCAACGGGTTGAACCTCGTGTTTATTCTCGTCGTTTTCCAGCAGACCGCGCTTCTCGGAGACTGGAACCGCGATCAGATTTTGTTCATATACGGCTTCTTTATGATCCCTTACGGATTATTCTCCACGATTTTCAACCTGTGGAATTTCAGCGAACGCTATATCGTCAAAGGGGAAATGGACCGTATTCTGACCCGCCCGGCCCACAGTCTGTGGCAGGTTATGCTGGAGAACATGGACCCGGCATCCCTGTTCAGCGCTCTCGCCGGACTGGTTGTGATGATCTACTCGTGGGTCCAGCTCGATCTGCCCGTTCACTGGAGCGATCCGTTAGTGATGCTGATGATGGTTGTGTCCGGCGTGCTGATTTACGGCGGCATTTACGTCTCGCTGAGCGCGCTTGCGTTCTTTTCCGATTCGCCGACAGGCATCATGCCTCTGATCTGGAACATCCAGAACTACGGGCGGTATCCAGTTACGATTTACAACAAGCTGCTGCGCGGTATTCTGACCTGGATCTTGCCGTTCGCTTTCGTCGGCTTTTATCCGGCGGCTTATTTCCTGGACCCGCTCAACTGGAAGGGTGTTGCCCTGCTGACACCGGTTGTGGGCATTGTTTTCATTACGATCGGCCTAAGCGTGTGGAACATCGGGGTCAAGCGCTACCGGGGGGCAGGGTCCTGATTCGCCTGGTGAAAAGAAGCCCCCATAATTTTCAGGTTGCTTTCAGCAAAGTTTTAGGTTCCGCTAAGCTTCGCGTAAAAGTTCCGTCATAACTTCTGCCTATACTTGGGATGTAGCATAAACAAGCCCCCATTTGAAAGGTGGAAATAGGAATGAATAAAACCCGCAGCAAATTGATGGTATCCACGTTGGCCGCAGCACTTCTGCTCGGCGGAGGAGCGGCTCTTTCCAGTCAGGTATTCGCTGCCGACAGCACGGATTCGGGTCAAACGTCGACACAGCAATCGGCTCCGTCCAAGCATGACGGCAGGGACCGTAAGTCCTTCGGACAATTCGGCGGCCCGGGATCTTACCTGAAAGACGCGGCAACGGTTCTCGGTCTTGAGGAGAAGGCCTTGATCACCGAGCTGAAAGCGGGCAAGTCCCTGGCTCAGCTTGCCGAAGCCAAAGGCATCAGCCAAGCGGATTTGGTGAAGAAGCTGGTGGAAGCCTCCACGAAAGAGATTGACGCCAAAGTAACCGAAGGCAAAATCGACAGCACAAAGGCAGCCGAACTGAAAGCCAACCTTGAGAAACGCATCGAGAAAGCCGTTACGGTTACCGGCATGCAGAACTTCAAAGGCGGCAAACACGGCCGTGAAGGCGGCTTTGTAAACCCGGAGAAGCTGGCGGCTATTCTCGGCATAACCAAGGAAGAGCTGAAAACGCAGCAGGAAGCCGGTAAAACCGTCGCCGAGATTGCGGCCGCCAAAGGTATCACCAGAGAGCAGCTGCTCGAAAAGCTGAAAACGGAGCTGACTCCTTCGCTGGAGAAATTTATCGATGCGAAGAAGGGCGATAAGCCTCAGAAGAAAGATCAGAAACAAGCCCAAACGGAGCAGGCCGAGTAAGAACGGCAGTATAGGATACTGCGGCAGGCAGGGAATGAAAGAAAGACCGGCAGCGGACAACGCTGCCGGTCTTTTTGCGTAACAGGCTAGAACTCGATTTCCAATGAATCCGCTGGATGAGTATAATGGTAACTAATGCAAAAAAGATGAACCGAAGGAGGCGCACGAGATGAGTATAAACACGGGACAGCAAGCACCGGATTTCGAACTGCCGGCGAACAACGGGCAGCAAGTGAAATTGTCCGATTTTAAAGAAAAAAAAGTGGTCTTGTATTTCTATCCGAAGGACATGACGCCGGCCTGCACGACCCAGGCTTGCGATTTCCGGGACAAGCATCCGGAATTCGAGTCTTTAAACGCCGTTATTCTGGGCGTCAGCACGGATTCCCTGAAACGGCACGAGAAATTTATCGACAAGTACAGTCTGCCTTTCCTGCTGCTGGCCGATGAAGACCACGCGGTATCCGAGATCTACGGGGTCTGGAAAGAGAAGAGCATGTACGGCAAGACGTTTATGGGTATCGAACGCTCGACGTTTCTCATCGACGAAGAAGGCGTCCTTGTCAAAGAATGGCGCAAGGTCAAAGTCAAAGGTCATATTGAGGAAGCGCTGACTTATCTGAAGGAACACTAAGGCGGTTTTGAAGAAACCCGCTTATATACTTAGACAGCGGGAGCGGAGAAAAGGACGGAAATTTACACGTCCACCCACCGCTGGCGCTCATGGCTTTGCAGAACCGCTTCGACGATTCTCATGACACCGCAGGCCTGATTGAAGGTAGCGAACTTCGAACTGGTTTCGTCCGTCTTCCGCGCTTTGCGTTTGCCGATGAGAGAGTAGTAGTCGAGCAGCAGGTTTTTAAGCGCATCGGGCCAGCCTTCTTCATGCCCCCCGGGATAATGGGTGATGGAGGCGGCCTGGGAGCTCATCAGGCTGGCATCGCGCATCTGGATCTGATTGGGCACATCACGGGAGCCGATCCACAGCCGGTTCGCTTCCTCCTGATCCCAACGCAGGGCGCCTTTTTCGGCGGAAATTTCGAAATACAGCTTGTTTTTGCGGCCGGGACTGACCTGGGAGATGCAGAAGACGCCTTTGGTGCCGTCCTCGAACCGGACCAGAATGGACCCGAAATCCTCCGTGTCCACCTCAACGCGTTCGCAATCCTCCGGCTTGGGCGCCGCGTTCGTGAACGTGGCCTGCTCGTCCTTGGGCTTAAACCGTACGGGATGGACGATTCCGAGGTCCGCGAACACCGACACGATCCGGGTGCCCAGCACGTACTGGACGGTATCGCACCAATGGGAGCCGATGTCCGCCACCGCCCGCGAAGGCCCGTTCAGGCGCGAGTCCATGCGCCAGTTATAATCCGTCTCGTACAGGAGCCAGTCCTGGAGGTAGCCGCCCAGCACATAGTGCGGCTTGCCGTATGTCCGGGAAGCGATCTGCTGTTTGATTTCCTCGACGAGGGGATAGTGGCGGTAGATGAACGCCACGCCGGCGACGAGACCTTTTTCCCGCGCAAGCTTCTGCAGTTCATCCGACTCCTCGACGGTAACGGAGAGCGGCTTTTCGGACAAGACATGTTTGCCGGCAAGCAGAGCCGCCTTATTGAACGTGTAGTGCAGATGATTGGGCGTGCAGTTGTGTACAACGTCGATATCCGGATCATGGATAAGCTCCATCGCATCCCCGTAATACATGGGAATCCGGTAGCGGGCCGCCGCTTCCTCCGCATGCGACAGTCTGGAAGAAGCAACCGCGACGACTTGAACCGAAGGCACCCGCTGGAGGGCCTCGATATGGGCCATGGCCGAGAATCCGGTCCCGATCACGCCGACTTTAATATCTCCCATTCGTTTCACCTCGTTAATTAGTCTGGTATTCATCTGGTTTGCGGTTAACTGCGCTAATGTTTAGCTCCCTGGAACAGGCGACAGGTTACAGATTAAGCTTTTAATCTGCTTTTACCCCAAAAAGCGCCGGATTGATTGATGAACTGAAAAATTTCGGAAACCGGAGGACTTTTATGGAAGCGGTCATACGTGAAAAATTAAAAGAAATCGAAGAGAACGAGCAGGTAAAAGTCTTGTTTGCCGTAGAGTCGGGAAGCCGCGCCTGGGGGTTTCCTTCCAAGGACAGCGACTATGACGTGCGGTTTGTTTATGTCCGCAGACCGGAGTGGTACCTTTCCATCGACGACAAAAGAGACGTGATCGAAGTGCCGATCAACGATATGCTCGATATAAACGGCTGGGACATCCGGAAGGCGTTGAAGCTGTTCCGCAAATCGAATCCGCCCCTTATGGAATGGCTGATTTCGGATATCGTTTATCAGGAAGCATACGGTTTCAAGGAAGAGATGCTGCGCCTCCGCAGTGAAGTGTTCTCGCCCAAGGCGTCCCTTCATCATTACCTGAGCATGGCGAAGGGCAATTTCCGGGAATATCTCCAGAGGGACCAGGTCCGGATCAAAAAATATTTCTACGTGCTCCGTCCGATTCTGGCCTGCAAATGGATCGAGGAAAACGATACGAACCCGCCTATTCTTTTTCAGGAGCTGGTAGATAGGCTTCTGCCCGAATCCGGGTTGAGAGATCAGATCAATGAGCTTTTAAGGAGAAAAATAGCCGGGGATGAGCTGGACCTGGAAGCGAGGGTCGAGGAGATTCACGCATTCATCGGCAAAGAGATCGAACATCTGACCCAGGTGGCCGCGGCAAGCAAGGCGGAGCTGGCGGACCCGACGCCCCTGCTTGACGATGTATACCGCCGTTATTTAACTCTCGTCTGGAAATAAACTGCTAGATTTTACGAATCCGCATAGCGCTTATTCACAAGAGCTTGGCGTCAGCCGGGCTCTTTTTTGCGCGCAAAAAGCATACCACCGGCAACTCTCTCATATACTCTATCAGCAGCCAAATGATTGAAAAATGCGGAGGGATTGTCATGCTGAAAACGAAGTTCTCCCACTTTCGCTTCACCCGGATCGCACTCATCCTTCTCCTTATTATCGTTGTATTCCCGTCCATACAGCCTGCGCACAGAGCTTATGCGGCCAATGCGGACAGCGGCCCGGCAGAGAGTATTTACGAAGCGCTTATAAGCGGCGATAAGGTCGCCTCGGACCGGACCTACGCTGCTCCCGATAAACCAACGGTCTATTTGACGTTCGACGACGGACCGAGCAAATATACACCGGAAGTGCTGGATATTTTGCGAAAAGAAGAAATCCCCGCCACATTTTTTGTCGTCGGTGAGCATGTGGAGGAAAATCCGAAGCTGGTCAAGCGGATTGTCTCCGAAGGCCACGCGCTTGGCAACCACAGCTATGATCATACCTACAAGAAGCTGTACTCGGATTACAAAGGCTTCTGGAAGCAGGTCGAGCAGACCGACCGGGCTATCGAGAAAGCGGCCGGTTTCCGGACCGGTTTGATGCGGGCGCCCGGCGGAACCGCCGAGAATTTCGATGCCTTCTACTTTTACTACATGAAGGAAGCGGGCTACACGCTATACGATTGGGATATCGACAGTGAGGACTCCAAACGGACTGGCGTTCCCGCGGCGGAAATTATCCGTTCGATCCGTAAAGCTCCGCTCAAGCATGAGCTGACGGTTTTGTTTCATGATGGGACCGGGCACAAGGAAACGGTAAAAGCGCTCCCGGAAGTTATCCGGTACTTCAGGGACAAGGGCTACGCTTTCGCGAAGCTGGACGATCGGGTAAAGCCCGCGCAGTTCCCCGTTCGCAAAGCCGGGCGGTGGCACCGGAGCGCACCCGGCGAAGCGGAATTCGCCCGGACGGCCGCGGCGATGAGAGACTGGGCCGCTTCCGCTTCCGTTTCCGGCGGCCGAACGCCGGTTCCGTCCGGTGAAGAAACGGCCGTGGGGGCGGGCTCCGTCCGGCACCGGCAGACGGAACCCCGGCTTCCTCTGACGCTGATCGTAGACGGTAGAAGAACGGTGCTTCCCCCCGAGCTGGCTCTTTTCCGGGAGGAGCGGCTCGAGGTGCCGCTGCGGGTGCTTGCGCAGCAGATTGGGGCCAGGGTCAGCTGGGACCAGGCGGCTTTGACGGCTAGCGTCGACTATGGGTTCACCCGGCTGGACTACAATCTGCGCGACTACACCTTGTCGGTGCACCTATGGGCCAGGATCACGGCGGTCTATCATCTGCCCAATATGCGTCTTCTCGAAGGGAGTCTCTATGTCCCTTTGAGGAAGACCGTAGAGCTGCTGGGCGGCGACATACTAGACTATCACGCGGACAAAAGTGGGAGAGAAGTGACGATTTCCGGCGGGACCGCTCTTTTTTCTAGCAAACTGTAAGTCTATTTCCATAGAGAACGGGGAACACTGGGAATATATCATTTCACTAGGAGGCTTTCCCCGTGATTTCCAATCGGACGTTCTTATTTGACCAGCCCCATACTCTTCTTCAAAAAGTAGTCGATCAAGTCGCCAAAGTCGTTGTCGGCAAACGGGATGCCATCGAGAAAAGCGTCATTGCCATGCTGTGCGGAGGCCATGTTCTTCTGGAAGATGTGCCGGGCGTAGGCAAAACGCTGCTTGTGCGCAGTCTGGCGGCCACTATAGGCTGCGGCTGTAAAAGAATTCAATGCACGCCGGATTTAATGCCGTCGGATATTACGGGAGTTTCCGTATTCCAGCCGCAAACCGCCGCATTCGAATTCAGACCGGGGCCGATTATGAATCCGGTCGTTCTGGCCGATGAACTGAACCGCGCGCTGCCCAGGACACAGGCGGCTTTCCTGGAAGCGATGGAGGAGCGCAGCGTAACCGTGGACGGTGTCACCTACGAGCTTCCGAAGCCCTTCCTGCTGCTGGCCACGCAAAATCCGCTCGATCATGAAGGGACGTACCCCATTCCTGAAGCGCAATTGGACAGGTTCCTGATGAAGCTGTCGCTGGGCTATCCGGAGCACGGGGACGAAGTCGGCATGCTGGAGCAGCAGCTTCAGCGGCGTTCACCGGACAGCTTGAGGCCTGTTTTGCTGCAGGAAGAATGGGTGCAGCTGCAGAACGAGGCCGCCACGGTCAACGTCGACGAGTCCCTGCGCGAGTATATCGTAAGCCTCGCCGGGGCCACGCGGAGGCATCCCGATCTGCGGCTCGGGGCCAGTCCACGTGCATCGGCGGCCTTGATGCGGGCCGCTCAGGCCAGAGCGCTGATGCAGGGCCGGCGCTACGTCGTGCCCGACGACATCAAATGCCTGGCCGTGCCCGTTTTCGCCCATCGGCTGCTGCCCTCGACCGACGCGCTTATCGGCGGCAGGACCCCGCAGGCTGCGGTGGAAGCGGCTGTCGCTTCCGTGCCGATTCCCGTGCTGCGTTTTGCGGCTGTCCGCTAGGAGGACGCCATGATGAAATCTTGGCTGAATCTGGCGGGAACCGTCGCGGGAGCGGTAGGGGCGCACGTTCTTTACCTCGCTGCCGGGGGACTGGCTCCCCTGATCATCGAGTGCCTGCTCTGGGCGAATGCGGTCTCCGGCGCTTCCGTCCTTTTCTTCACGCTTAACGGGGCCGAGGTTTCCCGCAGGCTCGGGGCGCCCCGGATTTTTGCCGGTCGGAACGCGGAAGTGAAGCTTGAAGTGACCCAGCGCTCTCTGCTGCCCGTATGCTGGATGGTTGTCCGTGAGTACTGGGTGCAGGAAGGGCAGGGGGTGAGCAGCTGTAAATCGCTGCTTTGTTTTCCATGGACCGCGTCGACTGTCTCACTTTCATACAGCTTGGACGATGTAGGGCGGGGACAATATGTTTTGGAACGGACAGAGCTGCTTTGCGGGGATTTGTTCGGGCTGTTTACCAAAAGGCGCGTCGTGAAAGCGGAAGCCGCCTTTACGGTCTACCCGGCGCCTGAATCATTCGGGCTGCGTGGAGTGCCGGGTGCGGAAAGCGAAAGCCGGGGAAAGCCGTCCCGGCTCCTCCGTACAACCGGCGTGTCGGCCGGCGTACGAGCCTATGCCGCGGGAGATCCTCTGTCATGGATCGACTGGAAAGCGACCGCCCGTAGAGGCTCGCTGCAGACGCAGGTGCGTTCCGGGGCCGTTAAGCCGTCCCGGATTATCGTGCTCGACACGGACCCGGGCTGCGGGGGAGTGGACACCGGGTGCGAATGCGTGCATTCGGCGGGCAAGGGCGGGGAAGGCCGGAAGAGTGCAAGAAGCGCAAAAAAAGGCCGGAACGGAAGCGAAGACCGAAGCGGTATCAGCAGGAAAAGCGATAGATCCCGGGAAAACGCCTGGGGTGAGAAGTCCGGCAGTCCGGCCTGGACATTAGTTCCAAATTCGGCAAACCGGAACTACCTAGATGGAACGGATGAACATCCGCGGGCAAACCGCCGACTTGCTTTCGGCAAAAGCAGACATATCCGCGGCAAGCACGCGGCATCCGGCCCATGTGGCCTGGGACAGGCCATGCTGGAGAAACGGATCCGTCTTGCCGCCTATGCCGTCCTTGAACCGGATACGGGAACCGGCGGGATCGTTACGGGGACCTCCTTCCGGGAAAGGGCTGTACTTGCTCAATCGGCGCAGCCGTACAGCTTTCCCGGGTTCCAGGGTGCGTCCTCGTTCGACCCGGATGACGGCGCTCCGGTTCCATTTGCAAACGCGTCTCTGGAACTGCTGGCGGCTGTCCGGGGCGAGACAGGCAAAGGGGTTCACATGCTGCGCAAGGAGCATGCTTCCCAAGGCCCGGGCGTTACGCTGCTCTATCTGACTTCATGTTTGGATGAAGCTCTGATTGTTTGTGCCATGGAGCTGCTTGCGGCAAGACGGCCTTTGCAGATTGTATACGTTTCACAATCGCACATGCTTACGTCTCAGGAGCAAAAACGGCTCTCCGTGCTGCGTGAAGCCGGGGTGGAGACGGCTTGTTTTGCCGCCGCAGAAGATAGATCCGCCGAAGCGCCTGTCGCGGGGTACGGACAGAGGGCGGAAAACTCCGGTTCCGATGTCAATAAACGAACATTTTTCATAAAAAAACATAAAGCAAAACGAATGAAAGTTCCTGCCTCCGCCGAATATTCCGCGGGCATTCAAGAGATGGAGAAGGCCAGCCGAAACACTTATTCGGGGAACGTGTCCCGGTCATCCGGCAGCGATGATTTTTTTAATGAGCATTCGTCTGTCCCTCACAGCATCGCGGGAGATAAAGAGAAGCCGCAAGAGGGAGGGACGGAAGATGCAATCGGTTAAAAATCCGCTTGTTTCACCCTATAAAACAGCGAATTCTGGGACTTTTTCAGGAAGGAACCAAGCCGACAGACGCCTCGTTGAGAAGGAAAATCAAGGAGAAACCTCCCGGACCCGAGACGCCGTGCTAACTGTGATCTGGTATATGCTTCTACTCGAATGGCTGAGTCCGCTTGCTCTCGGAGCTGCCGAATTCCAGCCTCTCGGCATCGCACCTTATGCGGTCATGTTCGGATATTTTCTGCTGATTTCAGCCGGCGTGCGTTCCTTTGCGTTGTTATGGACACTTAAGCTGGCCGGGATTGCCGCCGTTTCGGGCTATCAGTTTCAAAAAGAGCTGTTTCCTTTCGGCCCTTGGCCGGTCCGGCTTTGGGAAACGTTTTTGACTGACCTCGACCATATGGCATCCGGTCAACTTGGTGCACTCAGCGGATTGACCGAATCGCTGCTGTTTTTGTTCGGTGCGGCCGCTTTTATTTCGGCCTCCCATCAACTGCTGCTGCACCGGCAAAACGGGGCCTGGTTTGCAGCCGCAACCGGCGGTTACTTGCTGCTCCTCCAGGTCGGCCTTGGCATCGACACAACGCCCGGGTTGATCCGCACCGGGGCACTCGGACTGCTCCTGCTTGCGGGCCTGACGGTTCCCCGTCTGCGGAGACAATTCGGCGTCTCCGCAACCGGCCGCGGCGGGTCTTTGCCGTGGATGGGCATCAGTGTCCTTGCCGCAGCGGTTTTCTATGCGGCAGGTACCTGGGCAGCGGGCGAAGCCGGATCTGCGGCAAAAATGAAGCCCTTGAGCTTGTCCGCCGTCGCAGACAAATGGGCTGCGTTCACGCGCGGGCACAAGGGCTCAGGCACCGGACAGGCTAACGGCTCATCTTTGAGAATTTCAGGATACGGAGCCGATGATTCCGTGCTGGGCGGTGCGCTGATTTCCGACAGCCGGGTTGTGTTTACCGCCCGGACACCGGTTCTCGCGTATTGGCGCGGAGAAGCCAAAAGCGTCTATGACGGGCGCGGCTGGTCTCAGCCTTCCGGCACGCTCCGTCCGGCATTCCCGGCTTTGTCGGGGCAGGCGGAGTCGGCGGAGTTTTCTACGGACGGCGCGTTGCCCGCAGAAGCTAAAACCGGATCGTCCGCCGGTAACGGACAGTCTGCTGAGGGGAGCATTACGACTTCGGTCGTTCGTAAAGCCCCTGATGCAGCAGCCGTGAAAGGCCCCTACACCCAGGAGGTTACAAGGATTTCGGGGCAGCTGGGGATGCAGCTTTTTGCCGGAGGCGAAGTGTTGAAGCTGGAAGAAGCCACAAATACTTCCGGCCAATCCGTTAAGCCGGAGACCTTTTGGCTGAACAACGAAAGCGGGAAAGTTGCCCTTCCCGCGACGGATGATCCGCTGAAATCCTACCGAGTGACGGTTAAACCGTTTTCATTCGGTAGCGGCTGGTCCATGCCCGATCCGGGCCCGCAAGCGTCCGCGTTTACGCCGGTGAGCGACGCCGAGATCAGAAGCGGGCTGCGCAGCAGCGTGAATGGTACGGGAAGCGTGGGCGAACGCTCCGGCACAGCTGACAGCAGCGAAGTAAATGCGGCGGCTGATAGCCGTACTTCCGCTGCCGGAGGCAACGGCAGCCGCAGTGAAACCGTCGTGGGCGCGGAAGCCGGAAATCCCGAGCGGAACACGCAGGTCCCAGCCGCGCCCGCCGAGCCGGAGCCTGGCGAGCTCGCCGGGTACCTCCAGCTCCCGGAGGGGCTGCCGCAGCGCGTCCGCGACCTTACGGAGCGCGTGACCGCCGGCAGCGGGCAGGATCGCCTCGCGGCGGCGCTCGCCCTGGAGCGGTACCTCCGAACGAGGTATCGCTACAGCATGGACAAGCCGACGCTCCCCGCCGCCGGCGAAGATTTTGTCGACCACTTCCTGTTCGTCGACAAGCTGGGGTACTGTGACCATTTCTCGTCGGCCATGGTCGTGATGCTGCGCGCGGCGGGGATTCCCGCCCGCTGGGTCAAAGGCTTCGCCCCCGGCGAAGCGGGCGAGCGCGGCCCGGACGGCAGCCTGGCGGTTACCGTCCGCAGCCGCGACGCTCACTCGTGGGCCGAAGCGTACATCCCGGGCGCCGGCTGGCTCGCGTTCGAGCCGACGCCCGGCTTCGCGGCTCCGTCCGGCGCCGGAGCCGAGGCCGTGCCCGCAGCCGTCTCCTCGCCGGAAGAGGAGACAGCCGCCGCGGACACGGCTAGCCCTTGGGCAGCGCAGCTGCTGCCCGCACTTGCCCGGGCGGCCGATTCCCCGGCCGCCCGGGGTTCGGCCGTGCTGCTCGCCCTGCTGGGCGCGGCCTGGCTGCTGCGGCGCCTTGTCCCGCGCCGCGCATCCCAGGCGCCGCTGCGCAGGAGCGCGGCGCTCCGCCGCGGTACGGGCAGCACGGCGCTGATGGAGCGGCTGTGGCTGAAAGTGTTCCGCAGCCACGGCCGCCTAGCCCCGCAGCAGACGCTGCGTGAGTACGTCGCCGGACTCGCCGGTCTTGATCCCGGCCGGCGACGTGCGCTGGAGGAATTTGCCGTTTTGTATGAGGAAGTCCGCTATGACCGCAGCGGAGCCGGAATTATCGGCAAGGGGCGCATTTTGGAGCTTTGGAAGCGGATCGAAGGCTAGGGTATGCCTTGATTCATCCGCCTTTGTTATATATAATGATCAAGATTATACTAGGAGGCGGACCATGGATATCCAAAAAACACACGAATTGATTGTCGTTTTAGACTTCGGCGGGCAGTACAATCAGCTGATCGCCAGACGCATTCGCGACCTTGGCGTTTACAGCGAATTGCTCCCTTACAATACTTCGGCGGACAAAATCCGCGAACTGAACCCGAAAGGGATCGTTTTCTCGGGCGGACCGGTTAGCGTATACGGGGAAGGTTCTCCGGTCGTAGACCCTGCCGTGTATGACCTCGGTATTCCGATCATGGGCATTTGCTACGGCATGCAGATGATCGCACACCAGTTGAACGGTAAAGTGGAACGCGCCGCTACGCGCGAATACGGCAAATCGGAAGTTCAATTCCAGTCTCACAGCCGTCTTGCGAAGAACCTGGATTCCAAGCAAGTGGTATGGATGAGCCACGGCGACCACGTCTGCGATCTGCCGGAAGGCTTCGTTCTTGACGCAAGCACGGAAACTTGTCCGATCGCGGCAATGAGCCACCCGGATAAAAACATCGTGGCCGTACAGTTCCACCCGGAAGTCCGCCACTCGGCGCAAGGCAACGAAATGATCCGCAACTTCATCTTCGATATTTGCGACTGTACGGGCGACTGGAGCATGGAAAGCTTCATCGAAGACACGATCCGCGATATCCGCGAACAAGTCGGCGACCGTAAAGTGCTGTGCGCACTGAGCGGCGGCGTAGATTCTTCCGTTGTGGCCATTTTGATCCACAAAGCGATCGGCGATCAATTGACCTGCATGTTTATCGACCACGGCCTGCTCCGTAAGGACGAAGCCGAGAGCGTGATGGAGACCTTTGTAGGCAAATTCGATATGCACGTTGTCAAAATCGACGCGCGCGATCGTTTCCTCGGCAAACTGGCTGGAGTAAGCGATCCGGAGCAGAAACGCAAAATTATCGGCAACGAGTTTATCCGCGTCTTCGAAGAAGAATCCGCACAGCTGGGCGATTTCGCTTTCCTCGCTCAAGGTACACTGTACACGGATATCGTCGAGAGCGGCACGGCAACGGCTCACACAATCAAATCTCACCATAACGTAGGCGGACTTCCTGAAGACATGAAGTTCCAGCTTGTAGAGCCTCTTAAGGCGCTCTTCAAGGACGAAGTGCGCAAAGTCGGCGAAGAATGCGGCCTTCCGGGCGCCATCGTATGGCGTCAGCCGTTCCCGGGCCCGGGTCTTGCGATCCGTGTTCTCGGCGAAGTAACGGAAGAGAAGCTGAAAATCGTCCGCGATTCCGACGCGATCCTCCGCGATGAGATCGCTAAAGCAGGCCTCGACCGCGAGATCTGGCAGTACTTCACGGCTCTTCCTAACATGAAGAGCGTGGGTGTTATGGGCGATGCCCGGACATACTCTTACACTGTAGGTATCCGTGCAGTCACTTCCATCGACGGCATGACAGCCGACTGGGCGCGTATTCCTTGGGACGTTCTGGAGAAAATCTCCGTACGGATCGTCAACGAAGTGGAAAACGTCAACCGTATCGTTTACGACGTGACGTCGAAACCGCCTGCAACTATCGAGTGGGAATAGCATAAAAAGAGCAAGGCCGGACCCTTCCGAAAGGGCTCCGGCCTTTTTTATCGCCTCCATTCCTCTTCGCCTTACATGGAAAAAATCCCGAACATTAACTCTTTTTTGTCAGTTAAATATTCGTTATTACGTATTGACAAGATCCGATTCGCTTACTAGAATGAAGAGGAATAACAAAATTGAATGCTTTTCGTATAATTCCGGGAATCGGCCCGGAAGTTTCTACGAGGTCACCGTAATGATCTGGCTACGAAAAGAACGTGCAGCCCAGCGGCCTTTGGCGCCTCTTTTTGAAATGGACGATCGCGAATTTGCTCCGGCAAATTAGGGAAGTTTATTTCCAAAGGAAGCGACCGATGACCGGGGGAGCCGCTCTTTCTTGCAACCGGCCCAGGTGATAAAACGTCGCCCGGGCTTTTTGTTGTTCTCATCCAATTTAAGGGGGATTTCGTTGCAATGGATCGTTTTTTTAGATTAAAGGAAAACGGCTCTAACGTACGGACCGAAATTATGGCGGGCATCACCACGTTTATGGCTATGGCTTACGTGCTGGTGATTAACCCGAACATCTTGACCGCTTTCGGCAAAACAGGCATGGAGTGGTATCCCGTGTTTCTCGCGACGGCTCTGGCCGCCGGTATTTTTACCATCGCCATGGGTCTGTTCGTGAACTTTCCGGTCGCACTGGCGCCGGGTATGGGACTTAACGCGTACTTTGCGACTGTCGTGGTATCCACCGCTTCCACCAACAACCCGATCACTTGGCAGATGGCTCTGACCGCCGTCTTTATCTCGGGGATCATTTTTATCATTCTGACCATTACAAGACTGCGGCAGATGCTGCTCGTTGCGATTCCGGACGGAATCAAGCACGCGATTACTGTGGGGATCGGTCTTTTTATCACCATCGTAGGGTTGAAAAATACCGGCCTTATGACAATTGCGGCTGAAACCGTTAACGATATTCCGAAAGGCCAGTTTACACCGCTTAAGGGCTTCGAAACCGTTATTGAACTGGGAAGCTTCAAAAGCCCGGACGTGATTATGGCTTTAATAGGCCTTGTCCTGATTTCCATTCTGATGGTGCTCCGTGTACGCGGTGCGATTTTGTTCGGTATTTTGGGCACGACGATTATCGCTCTTCTGATGGGATACGTTGACCTAAGCTCGCTTAACAATCCTCAGACGCCTTGGATTCCGGACCTCGGCCAGCTTAACTTCTGGGAGTTTGATTTTGCCGGTATTATGGGCGTCGGCATCGTATCGGTTATCGTAACCTTTACCTTCGTCGAAATGTTCGATACGTTCGGTACGCTTGTAGGTACGGCTAACCGTGCCGGCATCATGAAAAACAAAGAAGAAGGCAACAAACGCGTCGGTAAAGCGATGTTCGTCGATGCTTTTGCGGTGAGCGGCGGCGCCATGCTGGGTACCAGCACCGTAACCGCTTATGTGGAAAGCTCCGCAGGTGTTGCGGAAGGCGGCCGTACCGGCCTGACTTCGCTCACAACGGGTATCCTGTTCATTCTTGCTCTGTTCTTCGCTCCGATTATCGCTTTGATTCCGGGTTCCGCGACAGGCGCGGCCTTGATCGTCGTAGGCGTTCTGATGATGCAGGCGGTGCGTGACATCGACTTCCAGGATCTCGTGATCGGGATTCCGGCGTTCCTGACCATCACGTTCATGCCTTTCACTTACAGCATTGCCAACGGTATTTCTCTTGGTATCGTAGGTTATGTCATTCTGGCGGTTATTTCTCGGCTGAGCAGCCGCGTTGAAAAGAAACACAGCATTCACTGGCTCATGTGGGTATTGTTCGTCCTCGTTATCGCGCGCTACGTGTTTATCGGCGTGAGCGGTTAATGGTTTAAGAAGTCTCAGACCGGCCTCGGATTAAATCCGATTGGCCGGTTTTTTTTGTGGTTACTTACTTGATTTTATTTTCTCTATTTCCAAAATTTGATAGATCGTTTATACTAGGTTTTGTGCCTTTGTTTTTCCTCATCCGCCTCCCGCTCGTCCCTCTACCTCCTTTTCGTGTCATTTTCTAACTCTTCCACTGCTGTACCGGTTAAAGCTTTTTGGGTTACTTTCTATGTTTGTATTTGCTATGCCTGCTTCTACTATTTAACGTGTGAAAAGGGGTTTTTTAATGGTTTTTCTCAGAAAAAACAAAAGGTTTTGGGGAGCTGCCATTTTATTTGGGACGGCCGCTATACTCCTGCACAATGATGCAAAAGCAGTTGGCCTTACGACAGAGCTTGCCGCCGCTGTTCCGGTCCAGTCTTTTAGCGATGTAGGAGGGCACTGGGCTGAAACGGTCATCCGCAAGGCAGCCGACCTTAACCTGGTACAAGGTTACAGCGACGGTACTTTTCACCCGGACGGCAAAATTACGCGTGCCGAATTCGCGGCTATGCTGAACCGGGCAACAAAGCAGAAAACGGATACTGCGGGGGCAGAGAACCCCCTTTCCGGCTTGCAAAACCACTGGAGCCAAGCGGAGGTCAACAAGCTTGCCGCTCTCGGTTTTATCGATCAAAGCGACTATAAGACCGGTTTTTCCCCGGATCTAGAATTGACGCGCTACGAGATGATCAAATGGATTTCATCGGGCCTCGCCCAATCGGAACCAAGCTTTAAACAGGCGTTGGAGGATACGGAGGGGACCCTGCTGCCGACACCCGAAACTTACAAAGGAGGCATTTCCAGCGAGCAAATTCCTTCCGTCGCCCTTGTAAAAGGCACGGGCATCGTGGACGGTTTTGAAGACGGCACGTTCCGGCTAGCCCAAGCGACCACAAGGGCGGAGGTCTCCGCCATTTTGATGCGTTTTATGGAGGTGGAAGGCAACAAAGCCGAACAATACAAGGGGCTTAACGAGCTGAGGGAGGTTGGACTGACGGGGTCTAATTTGACGACTATAACGAAGTATAAGTATGGGATGGATTATAACGGTGTAGTTCGTGATTTTTCTTTTATACGAGGCATAAGTATTTCTCTCCGAGACGGAATCGGGACGATGAAAATCAACCGTGTAATCGCTGTGGATTCCGATAATGACAGCAACGTCAGCATTTATAAGCCTATGTTCCTTGAAAATGTAGAGAAGTATCAGAAAAATAAATATGTGGTTTTCAGTGAAATTGCTGTACAATCCAGTGTTAAAAATTTAACGAATTTAGAATTAGGGAATTCGATGGGAAATGGTATTACTTCATCCACAAGATTACTTGGAGACAATGTTATTCGATTTGGGTTAAAGACTTTGTCCAACCGAAATAACAATGAACTTCTCAATAGCGGAAATGATGAATTTTTTTGGGTTTCTGAAGTTATTCCTAAAACTGTGCCTGAAAACTATCCAAAACTTTCTTTTAGTATAAAAGCACAAAATGATGATCTTGTTAGAATAATCTTAAATAAATGAAGAGGGAAATATAGCATATATGAAAAGAAGACACGTGTTGCCTCTTATTCTATTATGTGTGCAATTATTTTTTGTGTTAGTATTTTTGCCTACATCAATTAAGGCTAATGAACCACCTAAATCACAAAGAAATTCAACATCGAAAGAAATAATTTCAGATGTTGTTATGGCTAAGCCTGGAGTTTATTGGTACCAAATAGATAATGGAAAGTTTCGTGCTGATTATTCTAGCGGTCAGAAGCAAAAAGATGTTGAATGGAATAAAGTTTGTGATAATCCGTTTCCCGTTAAATCAAGTATGGAAGATGACGTGAACTTATCCAGTTGGAAACCTCAGGACTGGGAGTATAATGGCAGGACGATCCCAAGGGATAAAGTTGATAAGGTTCGATTGTATGAAGTTACATATCATGATGCATTTTCATATGAGCCCGTCATTCCAGGATCAAAGCCTGATATCATCAATGATAGTTACGCCTTGTTAAATACTTATACGGGCATGGATTATATCGAATCCGACTACAAAGAATTCATGAAAAGGCCGAATGGCTGCCCGAAGGTTGTCGTTATGTACGAAACCCCAGTCGACATCACTTGGGCAGGAGACATCTACGAGGAAAAAGAAATCACCGTAATACCCGACTCGTCCATTTCCGTAGGTCAAAAAATCCAGCTCCAGGCAAACGTCAAAACAAAAGACTGGGGGGCGAGTGACTGGGGAAAAGACTATGACGTTGCCACCCGAACAACCGAAACCACGTGGAAATCCGAGGACGAAACCATCGCGACTGTGAATGCCTCCGGACAAGTCCTAGGAAAGAAGGCCGGCAAGGTTAAGGTAAGAGCCATTTGGGATAACGGCGATTACCGGATTTCGGATGCCGCTGAAATTACGGTCACGACAGACCCCGGCCTTGTCATCAATCTCCCGAAGCCCGAATTTTGCACCTCCGACTCCTCTATACAGCAGGCAGAAGCCGTGCTCACTAAACCGGACGGTACCTCCTGGCCCCTCCAAAAACACGATAAACTTACTTGGACCAGTTCCAACCCCTCCATTGCAACCATTGATCAAACCGGCAAAATCACCCTAAAAGCAGTAATAGGAACAACGGAAATTACGGCTCATTTCAAAGATGATCTTCAGCATCTGGACGAGAAGAAATCGGTGACTTTAACGATCAAGGATTGTGGCTCATCAGGCGGGGGAAACCCCGGTACGGGAAATCCTCAACCACCGGGAGGAACCAATGGGTGCAACCCGGTGATCAATCCGCCGTCTAAAGGCCTCATGCAAAGCGGCTACTTCATGGATCCCCAAGCAAGCGGAATGCTACGTGCCGACAGGCGCGGTGCCGAAACCTTTAACGTCCTCGAAGGAATTCCCACTTCCGAAAGCCTTTACGCCAATGTACAAAGCCTCCACTACCTCTTTCAAAACAAATTCACCAACATGACCGGAGAGGTCACTTACAGCGTCCCCGTCACCAAAACATATGTATGGACCGTTCCCGTTCCTCCGCCCGGCGTTCCGATCCCCATGAGTCAGACAGTTACTCAAACGATGACCGTCAAGCGTCCTTACGGCTACTGGCAAATCGATAATTTGGAAATTTACCGGCCCGAGCAGGCGCGACTCAGCAACTATGCTCTTGGCGGGTACGGCGGTTCGGTTACTTTGGATGCTAAAAATTACACGCCTCCCGTTATAACAAGCACAAATAAAGATGACGTATCCTCTCACGTACAACCTTCGAACTGCAATTCCGTAAACTTGGGTACCGGCGGAGGTCCGCCTATGAACGAAACCGGCGTGTTTCAAGCTGCCGCGGAAGCCGCGGTCGGCGCTAACAAAGTGAGCAACGATCTTCTGGTGTTTAACGGGAACACGCTTATGGACAACCGGATTCACGACGCCGCGGCTCCAGTGCCTAAGCCTATTCCAGAGCCTGCGAGGATTGGTCCGGATATTTTTTACGGGACCGGCTACATAATCAGCAAAACACTGGCCAACCGGCAGGCCCAGCCCACAACCGGAACAATCGCGTACACGCTTCTTCCGGGAAATATTAAAGGAGGAGTGAACAAAACCTTCGACATCCCCGGAATCAACCCCGTCACGGTTCACACGCCGGTCATTATGGTGCCATCGGTTTCCGACGATCAGGCGCATAATCAGAAAACGACGCCTGCGTATGACCGCTCAGCGCTTATTCTTGACCGTCCTTTTAGCGTAACCGTACCTACAACAGGTCCGCACCGCGGCATTCCGGGTTACGGAATTCGTGATTATGCCAAGTACACGAGGCAGAAACAAGTGTGGTTCCCGTTTGACACTTACGACGCAGCTATGAAATTCATACCGAAGCGTACGTGGATCGACATACCGGTAGGACAGCTGTCCACGACGTTTTATATGCCTGTATGGGTTGACGAAGGCCCTTATAGCGTTCTTTTTCGCTCCATTTCGGAGAACGCCCCGGCGTCGTTTACGACAGAACCGCAGGCTAACCTAACCTTGTCCAATCATGTTGCCACTGATACGGTTCCGGTCGATGTGATCGGACGGCTTTACGATTTTAAAGTGACGGACATCGCAGATTTCAATTGGGAGAACGTATTTCGTACAGCTAAAGGCAGTGCGGCACACACCGGAACGAAATATTGGATAGGGGAAAAAGACATCGACGGTCATCCGCGGCCGACAGGCTATCCTTTCATCCTTCCGATTCATCCGGGCAGCCACCCCGAAGCGGGATATAAGAACATTTCGGTTAAAACAGGCTATCATATCAAATTTGATCTTAAGACCAAGGGCAATATGTTCGGTTTCGACGATGGTGTGCGGATTACGCCTGCGTTCTATTTCGTCTCTAATGAAGGCGGCAAAAGACAGCCCGTTGATTTGTATTATCATGCCGATAACAAACCTTTTGTCCGTATCGGTTCACCGCAGGACCAGGAAAAGCGTTTTGTCGTTTTAAACGACCGGCTTCGCAATTTGAGCGCGCTGGAGCTTGAACAGACGGCGGGGTATCTCTTCGATCAGGATCCGGGTTCCTTCACGAACCGGGCGGAATTCACGGCCGATTATATAAAGAAAGCGGCCAAGCCGACCTGGGTCGGGACTTATCATTGGCTCATTTTGTCCCGGCAAGTGCGGACTTTTATTGGGGAGACGCAAAACATTCCGGCTGGAGTTGATAGAGCCAGGGCCCTCGCTTCCGATCAAAAATGGTACGGGGAGTACAGCCTGCCTGCTGCGGTCTATGCCGTACCGAAAGGAACCGATCTCGCCGTCTATGGCCGGAAACAAACGCTCGATGATCAGTCTCCCGTTTTTTTGCGGAACGGCTACATCGTCGTGAATTTCAATATTGAAAGCATTCGGGGAGGAGACGTGAACAAGCCATATTTGCAATATATCCATGGGCCCTTGAATAACCAGTGGCAGAAGGAGGGTGGCGTAGGGAGCGTTACCGGCACCAAGGGACAATCATTCCCGGTGATGGACGGGGACGTCGTTTTTTATCATGGAGACCTTTCAAGCTACGATGATTTCAGCTCTAACGGTACTCATTAGACATTAAGGTGTGCACTTGCCAGCCAACAGAGGGAGAGAAAAGAGTCTGGATTCATGGCTCTTTTCTACTTCCACAAAATGGTTGTTGCAAAAGGTGTCGGATGCTGGTAAAGTTACTTCTTGCCGGCAACAATGAAACACGCCGCGAAAAAAGAACTTCAAAAAAAAGCTTGCATAACTGAGCGCGACTATGTTATAGTGTAAAAGTTGTCGCTGAGACAAGCGCTAACGACGAAGGCCACAAGGTCTTACGAGATTGTCCTTTGAAAACTGAACAACGAGTGATTGAAGCGTCTCAAGTAA
>NZ_BBJT01000016.1 GCF_000739915.1 Paenibacillus chitinolyticus NBRC 15660
TTCGCCCGACCGCTCCGCGAGATCAACGTCAGGCGCGGGCAGCGCGCTCCGGTCGATTTTCCCGTTCGGCGTCAGCGGAAACGCGTCCATTATGACGAGCGGCCAAGGAACCATATACTCCGGCAAGCGGCGGCGCAATTCGCTTCTCCACAAAGCGGCAAGCGCCTTGGGCGGCATGGCCGCTTCTTTGGAAGAAACCCTCGGCACCGCGTAAGCGATCAGCTGACGATCGCCGGGCCGGACTTCCCGAGCCAAGACGACGGCATCCGCCGCGCCGATGTCGTGCCGCAAGACGGCTTCAATTTCACCGGGTTCGATCCGGTAGCCCCGAACCTTCACTTGATGATCGATCCGCCCGAGATAATCGATCGTTCCGTCCGGCAAAAACCGGGCCAGATCGCCCGTCCGGTAAATGACCGGACATTGCTCTCCGCCGTACGGGTTGGGCACGAATTTGGCAGCCGTTTGCTGCGGGTCGCCCACATAGCCGCCGCCTACCTGCGCACCGGCGATGCAAAGCTCGCCCGGGGTACCGGCAGGCACCAGCCCCAGCTCCGCGTTTAAAATATAGACGCGCGTGCCCGGCACGGGTCGGCCGATCGGCACTCGCTTGCCTGCCAAAGCGGTAATTGCCGGCAAGCGTGCGAACACAGTCACGTCTGTGCATTCCGTCGGCCCGTAGGTGTTAACGACTTCCGCAAGGCACGCGTCCGATTTCAACCAAGGCGCAAGCCTGTCGGCGGCAATCGGTTCGCCGCCCAAAAACAGGTGCCGCAGCGTTGCCAATGGCGCGAATTGCGCGGGAGCCGACACATCCAGCAAAGGATAAAACGCGCTGGGCGTCCCGTTCAGCAGCGTAATGCCATGCCGCTCGATAAGCGACACAATCTGCCGCGCGTCATAAGGACCTGCCGGAGGCAAAATTAGCTGCCCGCCGGTCAGAAGCGGCGCAAATATATTTTTTTGCGTCAGGTCGAAGCTTGGCGAGGTGATCACGAGCAGCTTATCCGCTGCCGACATCCCGAATTCCCCGGTGTACCAGCGCATCAATGACGCAAAGCCCGAGCGGTAAACGCTCGCCCCCTTCGGCATGCCCGTCGATCCTGACGTATAAATCACATACATGAGATGCTCGCCGTCCGCCTCGCTGCGCGGATTGGCGTCAGACTGCGACAGCAAGGCCCCCGCCTCCGTATCCAGACACACGACCGACAAGTCGCGCAGCCCGCCGAATCGCTCAGCGTAAGCCTGCACAGTGACCAGCACGCGAAGTTCCGCCCGCTCCGTCATATAGCGGAGCCGTTCATCCGGCAGCGACGGGTCGAGCGGGACATAGGCGCCGCCGGATTTCAACACGGCAAGCAGTGCCGCCGGCAAAGACGGACTGCGGTCCAAGCATATGCCAATCAACGTGTTCGGACCGGCGCCCAGCGCCTGCAGCTTGTGGGCCAGCCGATTGGCTTGGCGGTTCAGTTCGCCGTAGGACACCGTTTGTCCATCGAACACAACCGCCGCCCTGTCCGGCGTTGCGAAGGCTTGTTTTTCAAATAAACCCTGCACGGTAAACTCGGGCACTGCCGGACAATCCGCTCCGTTCCCTGCATCCAGCAGCCGCTCTTTCTCCGCATCCGTTAGCAGGTCGATCCCCGTTAAACGTACCGCAGGATCGGCGGAAACGACTTCCAAGATGCGGATGTAACGCTTCGCCAGCAGACGGATTGTCTCCGGCACAAACAGCCGAACGGCGTACTCCCAAGTACATTGCAGCGTTTCCCCGTCAGTAGGGTCCTTTGTCACTTGCAGGGAGAAATCGAACTTGGAAATGCCCGGATTGATTTCTTCAACCTTATAGGTCAAGGCGCCGGCGCGAGATGGCTGCACCGCTTCATTTTGGAACATAAACATCGTATCGAAAACAGGGTTCCGGCTTAAATCGCGTACCGGATTCAGCTTATCCAGCAGCTCGTCGAACGGATAATCTTGGCGCTCGAATGCCGCAAGAGCAAGTGCCTTTACGTGCTGCAGCAGCTCCCCAAACGACTGGGATGCCTGCAGCCGTCCGCGCAAGGCCAGCGTGTTGACGAACATCCCGACCGCCGTTTCGGTATCCGCATGTCTGCGTCCGGATACCGGCGTGCCGACGATAATCTCGTCCTGTCCGGTATACTGGGACAACAGCGCAAAATAAGCGGCAAGCAGCACCATATAAAGCGTTGTGCCGCTGTTTGCCGCCAGTTGCCGCAGCGCGTCTGTGAGCTGGGGCGTCAGCGTCAAAGACACTGCGCCGCCTTCAAAGCTTTGCGTCTGAGTCCTCGAGAAGTCCGCAGGCATATCAAGCACCGGCAGCTCGCCGCCCAGCGTTTGCAGCCAGTACGCCTCCTGCTCTCGGTACGTTCCTTGGGCAAGCTGCCGCCGCTGCCATGCCGCAAAATCTTTGTACTGCACACGCACGGGTTTCAATTGGCGTCCCTGATAGGCTTGCAGCACTTCGTCCAGCAGCGCTGCCATCGAAAAACCATCCGCAGCCGCATGGTGTACATCAACCAAAAGCGCATAACGCCGATTCCCGAAATCAAGCAGCTCTGCGCGTATTAAGGGCGCTTCCTCCAATCGGAACGGGCGGATAAACCGGCGGGAAATCGCCTCCAGCTCACTCGCCTCGGCTTGCGTCACCGGAACATGAAGCACAAGCTCAGGCTGGATCACCTGTACGACCTCGCCGCCTTCCAGCTTCAAGCATGTACGCAGCGACTCATGCCGCCCGGCGGCCTCGTGGAGCGCTTCAATGAAGCTCGGCACGCGCAAATCTCCTTCGAGATGCAGACAGCCCGAAACGTTATATGTCGTGCCGCCCTCCTGCTGCTGGAGCAAGTACATTCGCCGCTGGCCGGGCGAGGCGGGATAATGCGGATGTGCCTCGACAGGCTCGATAGGGCTAAAAGCTTGCTTCTCGCCGCCCCGAATGTACTGGGCCAGCGCGTCCACCGTCTGCCGATGAAACAGCTCGCCGAGCGGGATCTGCACGCCAAACGTTTTGCGAATCCGGGATAAAAGAACCGTGGCCGTCAAAGAATCGCCGCCGAGCTGAAAAAACGGATCGTGCGCACGGACTGTCGAAACACCCAGCACCTCTTGCCACATCCGAATCAATTCGGCTTCTACGCCGTCATCCGGCCCTTCGCCCATCTCTGGCATAAGGTCTGCGCCTGGCATTGACGGAGCCGGCAGCCGCTCCCAATCCGGCTCGCCGTCCGCAAGCAGCGGCAGCGCCTTCATGAGCATCACTTGGCCGGGCTGCGCATAATCCGGAAGCGCCTCGCTCCACCGCCGTTTAAGCGCCTCCTCCTCCCAAGGCGCGGACGGGTCCGGGACTACATACGCCGTAAGCGTCGCGGCGCCGCCTGCAGCGCTATCCTCCCACACGCGGATGACGCAGGCTTCCAAATTGCAGACGCGCAGCAAATGCGTCTCAAGCTGCCGTAAGTTGATTAGGCGCCCCCGAATACGGGCAAAAGCCGAGATCGGCCCGATGCGTTTCAGTTCTCCGCCCGGCGCGTGATATACCCACTCGCCCGTACGTGCAGCCTCGCGCATGCTCTGCGGGTTAAGCAAACCCTGCGCCGCGATATGCAGCTCCCCCGCCGTCCCGGCGGGAGCCGTCCGTCCAAAAGCGTCAAGCACGCAAGGACAGCCGCCGTCCCGATCGGCAAGCGACGACCAGTGTTTGTAGATTTGACGGGTTTCGTCCATGTCCAACAGCGATATTTCCGCAAGAGGTTGGCTGGACCTTTTTGTAATTTCATTCAAAATCTTCACCCAGTAACGGAACCAGTGGGCAATGACATCCGGTTCGAACAATCCCGCGTTGTAATCAAAATCCACCCGTAGCTCTTTATTCGCTTCAGTCACATTGACAAACAGCTCGTACTTGCTGGCCGTGACCGGGCTGGGGAGCAGCTCCGTGTCCAGCTCGTGAAACCGCAGCTTGGGCAAGGGCCGGTCCATATTGAATACGACGTTTATGACAGGCAAATGCCGAAGCCCTTGCTCGGCCAACGCCGCAAAACTGTAAGCCTGGTAAGCTTCGAGCCGGCGCATGCTTTCCTTGACCGCGCCGGCAAAGTCCTCAAATGTCGTCTCGTGTTGAATCCGGCTAACCACCGGAAGCACATTGACGCAATGTCCCATCAGCGAAAAAGCGTCCATCTGTGCTTGACCGGCCGTCGGCACGCCGACAGTCAGCCTGGAGTCGCCTGTCAATCGGTGCAGCAAGATTTTAAAGCCAGAGAGCAGCGTAACAAATAAACTGCTGCCCAGCCGGATGCTGAGCGTTTTGAGCGATTGAACGAGCCCGCCTTCCAGCACGGCCGTATACCGCCCCCCTTCGAGGCCCGGCACAGTTACTCCCCGCAGCGGAGACGGCAGCTCCAATACGGAAAGCGGGCCGGAGAGCTCGCCGGTCCAAAATGCCGACGCTTCCGCGCTGCGCGATTCGGCCATGCGCAGTCGCTGCCATGCCGCGTAATCTTGGAAAACCGCAGCCTCCGGGAGCCGGTACCGTTCCTTCCGGACAAGCGCGCTGTAAATTGACGCCAGCTCCCGCATGAATACGACAATGGACCATCCGTCCGCGATCAGGTGGTGAAAAGTGAAAAGAGCCAAGTGCTCCTCTTCCTCCAGCTTTAAGAAACGGATGCGGAATAAAGGTTCGCTTTCCGATAACCGGAACGGGGTCTCAATGCCCTGTTTCAGCCAGGCGCTCTTTTGCCGTTCGCGCGATAAATCATCGTCCCCGCTGACATCCAGCAGCTTGATCTGCGCCTTCAGCGACGAAGCGATCACCTGCGTTTCTCCGTCCACGCCCATGTACGTACGCAGCGCTTCGTGACGGTGCATCAGCGTATGAACCGATTCGCTCCACGCTTGCAAGTGCAGCGGCCCGCGAAGCCGAATCAGCGCCGATTCATGTAAAACGTGCGGATTCTCACGGCTGGAAGCCGACGCAAACCAAAGCTGTTTTTGCTCGGGCGTCAAGGGAATGACAATATCCTGATCGTGCACGGGCCGCTCGGGCAGCGGAAGTTTGCCGGGGTCCGGGCCGTCCGGAGGCGAATCGGGCAAAAATCCGCCGTGTCGCAGCGCCGCTACGCTGTTCTTGACCGCCTGCACAATGCAGGCTATATCGGTCTCCGTGTGCGCCGTCGACAAAAAGCAATTGCGCCCTTCCCAAATATAGATGCCTTGATCCAGCATGTGGTAGTAAAACAGCTCCAGATCGCCCTTAAGCACAAACCGGAACAAAGAACCGAAATAATCGATCCGGATCGGCACCTTTTCCTCGGTAAAGAAGCGGTTTAAGGTCTCCGCCAAATCGGCGGTTCGCGCATTCAGCTCCACCTGCAGCTTTTCCCCGTCGCGCTCCAGCCGTTCCAACACGGCAAGCGATGCCGCCATGGCGAGCGGATGGTGGCAAAAGGTACCCGCAACAAATGTGCGCCGTTCCTCATTCTGCGGATACGAGCCGTCGCCGAAATCCCACATGCCTCCATCGATGCCGTCCATAAAAGCCGCACGGCCTCCCACGATGCCGATCGGCAGCCCGCCTCCGATCACTTTGCCGTAGGTGACCAAATCCGCCTCAATGCCGAACCACGCCTGCGCCCCGCCGGGATGAAGCCGGAAACCGGTAATCACCTCATCGAAAATAAGAGCGGCGCCCGCTTGTTCGGTCGCCTCCCGAACCGCCGCCAAAAACGGCCTCGGCTGCAAATCCGGTCTGCGGCTTTGCACCGGCTCCACCAGCACCGCCGCCAATTCATGGGCGTGTTCGCGAATATAGGCAAGCGCCGTCTCGGTACCGTAAGGAAGCACAACGATGTCATCTACCATCCCGGCAGGTACTCCCGGTGCCAAAGGCATCGACCGCTCCCGGTCCCCGCCAGGGCGGGCAAGCGCAAGCACGCCGTCAAACGTGCCGTGGTACGAACCGGCAAATAGAACCACCTTGCTCCGCCCTGTAGCGGCCCGGGCCAACCGTAAAGCCACCATAACCGCTTCCGTGCCGGAGTTGAAGAGGGCTATTCGCTCTACGCCCGTCATGCGGCAAATTCCTTCAGCCACTTGGCCGGCCAGGTTCGACATCGGTCCGAGGCACATCCCGCTGCGCAGCGCCTTGTCAATATGTTCACGAATAAACGCCGGGTCGTGGCCGAACAAATTCACGCCGAAACCCATCGTCAAATCAATGTATTCGTTGCCATCCAAATCCCATATCTTGGAACCCTCGGCCCTTTCCGCTACGAGCTGGTACACCATCTCTTTAAGCACAAGCCGAAAACCCGCCACATTGCGATTATTGGCATATACAGCGCGGTATTTCTGCGTATATGCTTTGGTCTGCCCGGTGCGTGCCGTATAGCGGTCGATCAAGTCGCGCAAATGCTGCTCTTGACGGAGCGGAAGCGTTTCACGGGCTTTCACATCGATCGGACGATAAGGCCGAAACGGCTGCCCGCCTTCGCTATCCGCCGTCGCTGCGCGCGCCGGCTCCGATGAATCGCCGTCTGTGCCGTGATCGCCGCCGGATACCGTGGACGGCGCCGCAACGTACGGCGAGCCGCCGGCAGCGGCTGCTTCGCTGCGCGCATCGACAGAATGCGCGTGAGGAACGGCCGCCGGGAAGGCTGGAGGCTCCGTCCCTGCCGCGTACTCGGGGGATTCCGGCGCGACAAAGGAAGGCGGCTGCAGCACATCCAACTGCCGGGCGATAATGTGCAGCTGCTGTTCCATAATCGGCCGAAGCGCATGAACGAATGCGACGCTTGGCGGGTGATGCCAGCCGCCCGTCGGCTCGGGCGCAGTCTGCCGGAGCGCCTCTGCGCTTGGCGGCCCGTTCCAACCTGGCTGCGCCTCTGCGCCGCCGCTGCGCTCTGCGTCCGCAGGCGTCCGTCCGCTTCGGGTGTTCGCAGCGGCAGCGGCTTGTCCCAGGCTTGAAACTGCCGCCAAGCCGGCATGAATATCGTGCGCAGCTTGCCCGTCTTGACGGGGCGCTGCAGAAATCGGCAGGAAAGCGGGCAGTCCTTCGGTTGTCCCGCTTTGCCCAGCGGCGGCGGAAAGCACGTCGGCCCTATGCGGCACGGCATCCCCGGTTGGCCGTCCGGAACGGTCGATCCCGTTCTGCGTACCGGACGAAGCGTTATCCGGCAAATGATGCACAATGTACTCGGCCACCTGCTCCAAACTGGTCAGGTTTTCAAAAAAACGGCTCATCGGAATATCGAGACCAAACACATCCTTGATGCCTTGCCTCACTTGGGTCAAGTTGATCGAATCGAGCCCCAACTCCAAAAAATGGGTACGCGGATGAAGCTCATTCATTTCAAGATGCGAAACGTCGCTTATCATTTGAGCCAGCGTTTGCGCAACCTCCGAATGACGAGCGGAATCCGCCGCTGCCCCGGCATGCGACAACTGTTCATGCAAAGTGCTCACTCCGTTCACCTGACCTTCCTCCATCGTCAAACTGCCTGTTTCTTCCCTCCGCCGCTGCGGCGTCTCGGCGATTTGAATCCAGCAGCGCTTGCCTTCAAAAGGGTATGACGGGAGCGATACCCGCTGACGTTGCCCCTGTGCGTACAATTGCTCCCAATCGATAGGTTCCCCTCGCACAAAGGCTTCGGCCAGTCGAGCCGCCTCTTCAGCCGTTTCCAGCGTCGGTGCTGCTCCGCCTTCCCCTGCGGAAAATGGCCCGGCAGCCTCCGGACCGCCCGGCACCTCCCTGGCCGGTTCACCATATCCGGACACCGTCCCGATCTGTCCGGAAAACACGCCTTCGTCCGCAATGCCCTCGCGGTGCAGGCGGAGAAGGCTGTCGCGCAGCGCTCCCGGGTTAGCAGCCGCTATGGCGAGACGGTGCACAAACGTACTGCGCCCGGTGCTCGCCGTGAAGCAAACGCTGTGCATGTCGAGATCCGGTGAACGTTCAAAACGTTCGGCATAACGTCCGATTAACGCTTTCAAGGCGCTGTCGGTGCGCGCGGACAAAACGAGCAGCAGCGCACCGTCCGGCGCAGTGCCGCCCGCGCCGGCCTCCGCCGCTTCCTCCCGCGGTTTGTATTCTTCAAGCACCACATGGCAGTTCGTACCGCTGAATCCAAACGAGCTGACTCCGCAGCGTCTCGGGAATCCCTGCGGTTCCCAATCGGTCAGCGATACATTGGGATAAACCGGCGAATCCTCAAAACGAATTTGACGGTTAGGCGCGCGGAAGTGAACGAGCGGCGCGATTTGCCGATGCCGGAGCGAGAGCACTGCTTTGATCAAACCGGCGATACCGGCCGCTTCGTACAAATGACCGATATTCGTTTTGACCGTACTTACCGCACAAAACTGTTTGCGCTCCGTATACCGGCCAAACGCTTGCGAAATGCCCTCAATCTCCACGGGATCGCCGAGCTGCGTTCCTGTTCCGTGCGCTTCGATATATGTAATCGTCTCGGGGTCTACGCGCGCGTTCCGCCATGCCTGCGCGATGACATCCGCCTGCGCCAGCGCATTGGGCGCGGAGATGCCTATCGTGCTGCCATCCTGGTTCATGGCGCTGCCCTTGATGACGGCGACGATACGGTCGCCGTCCTGCACCGCCCGGCGCAGCGGCTTCAGAATCACGGCGCCGACGCCTTCGCCCGCGCCGGTGCCGTCCGACTCCCGGTCAAAAGCCCGCGCACGGCCGTCGGCCGATTCCATGCCGATGCCCGCCCGAATCGGCAGTAAAATGGTTTTGACGCCGCCCGCCACGGCCATGTCGCAATCCCCGTTCATTAAAGCCCGGCAGGCCAAATGCACCGCCGACAGCGAAGACGAGCAGGCCGTATCGACCGTAACCGCCGGACCCTTTAAATCCAGCAAATACGCGATTCGGCTCGAAATGACCGAGGGTAAATTGCCGATAATAAACCGGGGCAGCGCCTCGGGTTCCGCTTCCGTGAGCAGACGCTCGTAATCGAAGCTGGTTTTGGAAAAACCGACGTAAACGCCCGTCCGGGCTCCGGCCATCTTGGCGCCGCCATAACCGGCATCCTCCAGCGCGCTCCACGCCGTTTGCAAAAACAAGCGCTGATTCGGGTCCATCAGCGATGCTTCTCTTGGCGTCAGCTTGAAAAAAGCATAGTCGAACGTATCGATCTCATCCAAATAGCCGCCTTCCACCGCCTCCCACTGCCCCGGTTCACGCTGCAGCTTTGCCATAAACACATCCGCGTCCCGCTTCCTGGCATCGCCATACGGACCGATGGCGTCGTACCCCTGCGCGGCATGCTCCCAAAACTGCTCCAACGTGTCCGCCTGCGGAAATTTGCCGGCCATGCCGATAATCGCGATATCCCGGTCGCCCGGATCATCCATCGGTCCCGCCTCAAGCTTAACCGGCGCTTTCTGCGCCGGGTCCGCCGCAAGATGGGCGGCCAGCTTGGCAATGGTCGGGTAGGAGAAGAAATCCGTCACCGGAATAGGCTTTCCGAACTCGCCTTCGAGCGCTTCGGCCAACTGCGTCAGCTGCAGCGAATTGGCACCGAGTTCAAAGTAACTTTCGTCCGTGCCGATTTCCTCCGTTTGCAGCACCCGTTTGCATAAAGCGAGCAGCTTCTGCTCCGCTTCGCTGCGGGCCAGAGCTTTCGGCTTCGCTGCGCGCGCCGCCAGCAGCAGACCGGCCAGTCGGCCGGACACTTCGTCAAATTCCCCGGCCATGTATTGCTGCGCCAGCTTGTAGCGCTGCACCTTGCCGCTCGTCGTTTTGGGCAGACGGCGCACCGGCACTACATCCCTAACCTCCCAGCCGCCCCGTTCGTTCAAATGATGACGCAGCTTAACAATTAGCGGCACAAAGTTTTCCGGCTTTTTCGTGTAGATGACAAATAAAACAATCCGGTCTTGTCCTGTCCCCGGGTCGCGCACGCCGCAGACGGCCACCTTACCAAGCTCGACCCCGTCCACTTCCTCCGCGACACGCTCCATATCATGCGGGTATACATTTTGCCCGTTCACGAAAATAATATCTTTCGCACGTCCGGTAATAATGAGCCGGCCGCTGCGCATAAAACCCAAATCGCCGGTTACAAGCCAACCGTCCTTCGTCATCGCTTTGGCCGTCGCCTGCGGGTTGTTGTAGTAGCCGGACGTCACATTTTTGCCGCAAATCTGAATATGCCCAATGACATCGTCAGGCAAAGGAAGATGGTTATCGTCACAAATCCGGAAATCGCAGCTTGCCATCGGATAGCCGACATCGACAAAGGTCACGCAGCAGCGTTCCTCGGGTGCAACGGGCACAACCGCTTCGCCGATGGTCAGGTGTTCCCGGTTCAGATGAACCGCCTTGATGCCCTCATTTAACGGGGGATGGGCAACGCCTACGCAGGCCTCAGCCATTCCATACACGCAGAACATCGCGGATCGGCGCAGTCCATGGACCGCCATTGCGCTCAAAAACCGGTCGCACACCTCGGTCGAAATCGGCTCGGCCCCGTTATAAATGATACGGATCCGGGATAAATCCCAGTCCTTGGCGGCTTCCGGTTTGTATTGATCCAAAAAAAACTTATATCCAAAGTTGGGAGAGCAAATTAACGTCACCCGATGCTCCGACGCTTTTTTGAGCCAAAGCGAAGGGCGCCGGATAAAAAGCGCGGTAGGCATAATAAATTGATTGACATTGCCGATCACGCACGTAAGATGAAAGGCAATCAATCCCAAGTCGTGGGTAAGGGGCATCCAGCCGAGGTAAGCGTCGTTGTCGTCCAATTCCGATTCGGCAGCAGCGTCGCGTATGTTGTGCACCAAGTTTTCATGAGTCAGCATGACACCTTTCGGGTCTCCCGTCGATCCGGAAGAAAACTGGATGAAAGCCAGGCGATCCGGCTCAACCGGATAAATAATTCCTTTGGCCTCCGAGCCATAATCCAGGCTTTCCGTTGGCAATGCCTTCTGCGCCAATACACCAAAGGCTTGCTCAAGCCCCTGCTGCCGCGCGTACTTTTCCAAGCTTCCCAGCACTTTGGCATCGCTGATCAAATAAGGGCGGCGCAGCGTGTCCCAAATTTTGAACAGCTTCATCTTATGTTCGTCGTTGCTGCCGACCGTTACCGGAACCGGCACGATGCCGCCCAGCAGACATCCCCAGAAGACATGCAAAAACGTACGGTTCTCGTCAATTTGCATCAGCAGTTCATCCCCGGGCTCCATTCCGCGCGACTGCAAATAATGCAGCGCCTGAAGCGCATGTTCGAATAACTCGCCATACGATTCGTAAAGCTCGTCCCGGTCCCCCGAAATATAAGTGATGCCTTTCTCCGCCTGCCCCCTTCTGTCTTGAAAAATGTCGATTAACGTTAGATACTGTTCCATCATCGTCCCTCCGCAGCGTGGTCCGTCAAAGCCGGACCCGTCGTCACTGGGCTTCCGCACCCGTTGTGCTTGCAGCAGCCCACTTGTTGCCGGAATTCGATTATGACTGAAGCTTGGCGTAAAAGCCGGCTAGATGTGTTTAGTCGGCCGTACGGCGGTCTTGGAATCGATTCCCGTTAGCTTGACGGAACACCGCGAATTCGACGAAGCTTAAATCATCATCCGTACGCTTCGCCGGGAATCGTCTTTTTCTATGCAAGTTGACATGCCGTGCCTTCATTGTAAACGAATAAATTTTACTTATATACTAAAATCTTCATATTTTGGTATTAATTTTTCTAAATTATCGCATAAGAAAAGCCCAGGCGCTGACTCAGCCTAGGCTCTATCCGTTTTAATGAAAGGTAAATGCGTCGATACACAGCACTCCACATGTGTGGAGTGCTTAATATTGATTAATCTCAATCAATTTCATAGAAAAGCTCAACTGCGAAATCACCTAGTGGCTACGGTTGCCTTAGTGTGTAAACAACTTCGTTCCTATCGATGGCAACGTAATCAACACAGAACAGGTTAACTCCCATACAAGGCGAGGAATCTCTTTTGCATTTCCTCCGGATCCACGGTTTTAATAGTGGTTGAGATCATCCAATAATGTCCGAACGGATCCTTCACACTTCCCGCTCGATCTCCGTAGAATTGATCCTCCATCGGATTAACCATTGTCGCTCCAGCCGCAATCGCCTGCTGGAACAACTTATCCGCATCGTCGACCTGCAGTTGGATACCAACCGTTGTATTTCCAATGGTTTCTGGTCCCAGAATGCCATATTCGGGATATTCACCTGCGATTGATATCTTGGCTCCCCCGATTGTAATTTCAGCATGAGCCACTTTGCCTCCAGGCTCCGTCAAGCGGTATTTCTCCACCGCATCGAAAGCCTTCTTATAGAACTCTATCCCCTCAGCAGTATTCTTGATCCATAGAAACGGGGTTGCTTTATCCATTTAAATCCACCTCTCTCTTCCGAAATAGAATGAGTCACATGCCGTATCGCTAGTTGCGATTAAGCTGACTGTTCCTGCCTCATATAAATATTCTAATCGCCCCTCTAACGAGCGTATAGTAAAAAAATGACCCTTTATTTAAAATGGATCATTCAATAATTACCTTTTCCGTATTTGAATAAGGCTTTAATTATGGATCGCAACATGATTGTGATGCCTGCCTTGCCTCGAGAAATAATCAGTAGGATTAAGACTGGAGAAAGCCTGAAAATCTTTAATAAAATGCATCTGATCATAATAACCGCAAGCGATAGCGACATCCAACCAATTGACACTCTTAGCGTGTTCAATTCTACTCAATACCTCCTGAAAGCGGCGAAGACGACAGAAGAGCTTGGGAGTCAATCCCACTTCTTCTTTAAAAATCTGGATAAATCTCCTTTGGCTTAAACCGATTTGTCCGATCACATCCGAAAGGGGGCTTTTATGCGGCAAACCCAGAAATTCATTTAGTGCGAAGCTTACTACCGGATGTCGTATCAGAGGTCGGGAGGCCAGCTTTATAAGACTTTCTTCAAGTTTTCGAAACTTGTCATCTACCGTTTTGGATAGAAGCAGAACCTCATGCAGATCATGGGCTCTTGCTCCCCACAGTGTATCTAAGGATACATGAATATTATGTAGTTCATACACTGGCATTTTAAGAAATGGATAGATACCGCCTGGTTTGAAGTGTACTCCCAAAATCGCACTCTCTACGGGAGTATCAATGATGAAAGATCGTGAATGCGGCCCGCTAATGACAGAACTGCCATACTTCTGAAACAAGCCATTATAATCTTGGTCAATCCATTTAGTCCTATCTTCACTCAGGTTGAACACAAGTTCAATCGAACCATCAGGTAGCGTGAGCTCCCTCGAATGAGGCGGACTATAACATTCGAAGTACCAGAAAAAATCGACAAAAACGGATAATGGAGCTTGTGGAATATAAGTACGTAACAGCATGGCATATGCGCGACAGGGGCTTGAAGTCCTCCTTTGTTAAAGCCGTGGAGTCGCTCCATCCTTTCTTGGGGATTACTTTATAAACAATCAAATACACCTTTACGGTAAATACAGATAACTTCTTCTTCACTTTCAATTTAGCTTTTCCCCTACCTAAAAATCAATGTATTTGAGCAATACCGTCACATCTCAGTTATTTCTTAGAACTATCCATATTGAGCACCCCACATGTGTCGTCTGATTCTTTCAGTTGACAGCTTTCAGCTTTGACTTCTTCATAAGAAGTATCCCACTCAAACGAACGGAAAGAATCCTTGCGGCCAGCAATGTCTATGTCGATATTTTCCACGACGGTTTTGGGTTGAATGGTCTTTTTCTGAAAACAAATCATCCATAAGGTCAATAATCATGGCGAGCATCCTCAATCATGCACTTGGTCGCGTAGGGTTGGGTTCACGGATGCCCCTTATTGCTTCCATTAACAAGAGCGCTGCCTTGCCCAGGTAGTTTTTGTCTTTATAAGCGATGCCTATCGTGACGACAGGATTCAAATCGGCTATGGGTCTTATGACCAAGGAGCCTTCCTGTTCCAGACCGCTGTAAATCGGAACAATCCCGATGCCGAACTCTGCCTTAACCATTTGTTGAATGACAAAGAAACTTCCAACCTCCATACAAGAGAAGGGGTTGCGCCCAGCCCCATCAATCGCCGTTTCCCAAAGCTCTCGGTAGATACAAGTCGGTTCTTTGACCAGAACGGTTAGCCCCGCGAGATCGCTAGCCGTGATGCTATCTTGATCGGCTAACGGGTGATTCCTATTTAACATGATCCCTAATCTTTCCTCGATCAGCGGCTCAAACTCCAGCATGAGCTTCGAAGATGGAGCCGAGCAAACGCCGAATTCCAGTTCGCCGGCTCGAACCCTCTCCGCGATCGTTCTGCTGCCGCTTACTTCCATGGTTAACTCCACTTTCGGTCGAGTCTTGCAAAAGTCAGCTATAACGGTCGCTAACTGCTGGCTCGCGACGGGCTCGATAGCGGCAAAACGCACCGAGCCGGTATCTCCCGCAGCAATATCCGAAACGGTCTGCCTCATCGTTCCGATCGACTTCAGTAAAGCCGAGGCCTCATTATGGAGCCACCGGCCGGCTTCGGTCACGATCACGCGTTTTCCGTCGCGCACGAATAAAGAAACGCCCAGGTCCGCTTCGAGACGCTGAATCTGAAGGGTTACCGTAGAGGGAGCGTATTGGAGTTCCTCGGCGGCTTTCAGAAAATGTCCTAGACGCACGCAAGCCTCGAAAGTCTTTAAAGCTCGAAGATCCATAGTCATCACCTTTGTTTAAGTTATTTGAATCATTTATTCATATAATTCAATTTTACAAAACATTCCCGGAATTTTACAATAGGGTCAACTTGTTATTTTGGGGGAAGATGAGTTATATGGGCACAAAATCCGCATTTAATCGGATTACTCTGTGGGCATCGTTTTTGTTTGTCGTCATACTCGGTTTTTCCCGGCTCTCCTACGGCATGTTCCTGCCTGGAATACAAAGGGTGATCGGGGGGAGCTACGGACAGTTGGGTATACTCGGCACAGTCAACTTTATCGGTTATTTGGTCGGGACCTTGTGTCTTCCTCCTTTGATCTCGCGCTTTCCGGACCGCAAACATGTCATTAATCGGATAACGTGCTTATTGCTCGGATTGACTTTGATCGGCTCGGCATTCAGCGATCATTTCACCGGGCTTGGGCTTTGGCGGTTCGCGATTGGATTGTTATCGGCTTTCGCTACAGTGTTAGTCCTGTCCATTGCCATGGATGCCGTTCGACCGGCAGAACGAGGAGCGGCATCGGGTCTTATATGGCTGGGCGGATCTGCCGGCATACTAGTGACGGGCTTGTTCGCCCCCTTTACCATAGACCCTTCACACTTGCAGGGGTGGCGGTATGCTTGGGTGATCATGGGCATATTCGGAGTCATTGCCGCGTTCGGTTTCGAGTTCGTCACCAGAAAAAGAGAAGCCGAAAAAATGCCCTCGCAGACCGAATCGAAGTCACGGGACAAAGAAAACGAAAATGTGTACCGTCTTCTGTTGAACCCGAAGAAGCTCTTGTTCTTAATCGCTTCTTATTTCTTCTTCGGATGGGGATATATCATCTATTTCACGTATTTGATTCCCTATCTGGTGAGCAAAGGCATTCCATCCCTCTATGCCGGGTTGATATGGTCCGGAATCGGATTCGCGGGTTTGTTTAACGGATGGATCGGAGGCAAAGCCATTGACCGATGGCCGAGCGGGTATACGCTTGCGTCGGGGTTAACCTTGGGGACGATCGGTGTGTGCGGGGTAATCACTAATAGTATGTTATTTACTGTGCTCGGAGCCGCCATGATCGGGCTGGTTTCCTTTATTACTCCGCCGCTGATGACAACTGCGCTTCTTCGTCGTCATGTCCCTCACCACGCGTATGCGGCCTGTCTTAGCATAGCCACTGCCTTTTTTGCCGCAGGACAGATTATCGGTCCCATCGTTGGAGGCGTGGCGGTCGAACGGTACGGCTTGCAATTCGGCGTGGCATCCAGCGCAATCTTTATGGCAATTGCAGCGGCGTTCGCCGGTTTGTATGGACAGCAGCAGCGAAAGCTTGAGATCCGTGATTTGCCTGACAGCGGTTGAAAAAAAATAATTAATGACAATAGCTGTCACTATTAACGTTTATGATGGATTCGAGCTAGACAAACTTTTATATAAACGGGAGAGAAAACGGGATGATGAATCCCGCGAGAACGGTTCGGTCATGAGGAACTATTTTCACCCAGGAAAGGAATGAGAAGATGTACGCTACCGTACAGGATTTAATCGTAGAATGGAAAAATGAGGCGGTATTAACCCAAAAGGTATTGGACGGGTTGACCGATCATGCGCTCGGGCAACAGGTATATCCCGGGGGGCGTACCTTGGGAAGGATTGTGTGGCATTTTGTCACGAATATCCCGGATTATTTAACCGAATTCGGAGTCTTGGTAGAGAAAGTGCCGAATCCGAACGAAGTGCCGTCCGCAAAGGAGATCGCGGAGACCTTTAATAAGATCAGCTCTCGTGTAGTCCAAGCTTTACAAGAGCAGTGGACGGACGATTCGTTGAAGCACGTCCAAAATGCGTTCGGAAGAATGGAATCCAACGCGACGATCTTCATGGGATTAATCAAACACATCGTTCATCATCGGGGTCAGGTTACGGTCCTCATGCGTCAAGCGGAGCTGCCTATCCCTGCGGTTTACGGTCCTTCCAAGGAAGGCTGGGTGCAGTTAGGAGTAACGCCACCGCTTTGAGTGTGTATATTGAAGGATCGCGGGCAGCGGCTGAACTGGGGCTTATTTCCCGTCCTGATACGGCGCTGCCCGCAATTTGTCGTAGAAGAAAGCGACGTCTTTGGCGTCGCCGCTTCAGTTCGTCTCCCCGCTTAAAAGCCGCTCCAACGAACGGGACTGGCTTGCCGAAACTTTCTTGTTCCTCTCGATCCCTCCAAATTATGGAGAGAATATCTACCTCATACCCTGCATCTTCGTTCGATAGTAAATCAAAAAGCACAAGCATAGGCCTGCGCTTGTAATGATTACTGAACTTCTTTAATCAATCCCTGATTCGTTAATTGATATCGTTCATCGCACTTCTCCGCAACCATTCCACTATGAGTGGCGATTATGACAGAAACACCGTTGACTTTTAACTCATCTAAACAAGCTAAAATCTTTAACGCCGTCTCGTCATCCAATGCTCCTGTCGGTTCATCTGCAACAATTAATTCGGGATCTTTAATTAGGGCGCGAATGATGCCTACTCGTTGTATTTCGCCCCCGGATAATTTCTCAACCCTATCATTTAACAAATGGTGAATTTCAAATAGCCGGCCCAATCTTTCTACTTGCTTTTGTATGATCTTGCTGTTCTCTCGCTTTTTTTCAAACCAAAAGGGAACCATAATATTTTCTAATGCAGTCAGTTTGGGAATCACAGGACTATGCTGCGAGATATAGCCTATTTTATGTTTACGAATCTCGCTTAGACGGTTCAAGTTTAGCTGACTCATATCTTCCCCATCCAAAAAATATTCCCCTGAGGTAGGCTTTTCCAAGCCTGCTATGATATTGAGTAAGGTGCTTTTTCCACTCCCGCTTCTTCCTTTTACAGCTATTGTTCTTCCCTTCGCTACCGTTAAATCTATATGTTCAAATATTGTTTTATCCTTAAACCGTTTCGCTATATCGGTCAATAAGACTTGTGCCAAAAGCTCTCATCCTTTCAGTTGCTGAACAATATCCACCTTCTCAAAGTATTTCCTTGTGTACCGGTTAACCGCAATCGCAATTATCAGGCTTGAAATTCCAACTACTATCAAATAATTCACTAATAAGGATAGCGGATTGTTAAGGGTAACCATAATAAATACCAAGGGCAACATACATCCAATTAGATTTAACAAAGGTAATTGATAGTTTATGCTCCTATAAATCTGGTTCATGCTTACTCCGCTGATTAGCAGCACTTTATAGAAATCAATATTTTTCTTAATGATTATCCTCATAATGATAATAAAAAGGGCAATTAACGTGATGAATAAAGCCACTGAAATAACAAACAAGGTATTTCTATTGATCTCCGTCATATTAACAATAGAGTTGACTGCCAGACTGTTTGCTCCTATAACACTAAACTCTTTAAAACCCGTCTTTGCGGATATTTCATTCAGCATAGTACGTATTTGCAAAGGTTCTAAGTCGGTAATGATGTTCCCGTTTATTTTACTCAACAATAATGCTTTCAGAAAAATACCTTCCATTTTCGGAGGAGATTGTTCAAAATCAAGCAGCGGCAAAATGATATATCGATTTAATAAAAGCTCCGGCTCCCTAACTGTCATGATTTTTTGGGAAGGCTCCAGTATCCCCACAACCACAGCAGTAAATTTTCTTTGATAGTATAAAATATCTAACGTATCGCCTGTTTTATAAACAGAGCTATACTCGGAGCCAAGAATGATAGGTAAACGATCATCTTCTTGTTTAAAAACATAATCATCAGCCTTGAAACCCACTCCAGTTTCTAACTGAAGATGATTAAAATCAAATACAGCCTGGTTCATCTGTACGGATTTTATCGCTCGATAGGATTTATTTTGTATCATATAAGACGGTTGATTGTTTCCCGTTTCGTAGTAGGCATCATAAATAATATCGCCTTTAAAGTCTGATATCTCAATTGGCTGCCAGACGGCGTTATAATACTTGTAAGACTCATTTGCATGTACCTGATTACTAAAGTTATTGAGGATTTCAAAACTGTCGGGTTTTGAAAAAAATTGCTTTTCTTTTTCCTTGTATAAATTATCGGAAATTTGATAGATATTTTTGTCTTTAAAGTTCCGAGTTGCCTCTATTTCAATACGGGTTTGGTTGATGTTTAACGTAAGTACCAGAAGCAAACTACAAAAAATCAGCGAGATCAGAAAAATCGTCATATTTAATAACTTGTTCTGTTTTATAAATAGAAGAATCATTCTCAAAATCTTTTACCGCCTTTTTTCACCGTGTAAATAAATGTTAAGTAGAAAACGAAGATAATTACTATGGCAAGATGTAACAAAATCAAATTTACGGAATACAGCATCCATGATACATCCCATAAAGGAACGGCATAATATGAAATCAACATGAAAATCACAAATAGGATGGAAGAAAAAAGAATGTAGGGCAAGGCGTAATATCTCAGAATGATTCTATAGATCGCACGATAGGAGTATCCGAATATATATAATACGGACAGCAAGTGATTTTTTCGTTTTATCCAAATCATAGTTGATACGCAAAATATTGTGGTCATAAAAAGAATGGTTATATAAGAGATCATTCCTACTACTTGATTTGATTTAAGAATATAAGATCCATTGGTTTCCGCGTTGATGATTTCCACGTTATTTCCGTTAATAAATTGATCAAAAACTGATTTTACATCGCGGCTCGGCGAAATAAATACAAACTGCTTTCCATCCATTAGCTCTATTTGCGGATTTTTAGACAGCAGCCAAATTTCCGAATTTAATTTATACGAATAGGGAGTATTGAAATAGCCGATTAGTTTATAGTCGTTCGGAATATTTTTCACTTCTGCATTAGTTCCCACGACGGCTATTTTATCTGTTTCTGCACCTTCATCGGTTCTTTTAATAGGAGGAAGTTTCAGTTCTCCATTTACCCAAACATGTTTAAGGGCAGGACTATCATCATCGTATTGAAATAAAATGAATTTACCCGCATTCAAGTGAACAGGAACATCTAACGCTTCCATTTTAAAAAAGATAGCTTTCTGATCTTTGTACCCATTGTTTAGCATATTCACATAATCCAAATAGGATATAAACCAAAAAGCGGCCACGCATATAAAAGTAGCCAGAAACATGATCAAGTAATACAAATAGTCTGAGGCAGAGCGGATATATGTAGGTTTCATGATTTATTTATAGAGAGAGACAGGATAACCTTATCTCTCTCATGGACTCCTTATTACTCGTTACCGTAGTATGTTTTTCCAACCCAATCGCTTGCGTATCTGTCCACCCAGTCACTTTTCGCCTCGGTGGCGTTCGTTCCCCACACTCTCCCGCTATCTCCTAATATATTGCCCGTAATGTGTCCTTCAAATCTGGCTCGTGTATAGTGGTATACACCTGGCCATGAAGTATTGCCAACCGCCCGCGAAAATAAGACATTGCCACGGTCTATGTCTTCTACATATCCTGTATGTTTTGCTGTGGATGCTATACCGATAAAGGATGAAACGGCCGTAATACTAAAATATCCGTCTTTCTCACTCCATCCGCCAATAGCGCCATTTGCATCTGTAGATTGTGCATGGAGGGCACTTGGAGCTACACTGCCAAGAATAATTCCAACGGATAATGCTAGAGGTACCATTTTCTTAGTATTCATCGTCATCTATCCCTTCAACAAATGGTTGTATTTGAAAGCTGGCCAGCTTATCAAATCGGAAAAGATAAGTACAACTAAAAGCCTATCATATTATGACATATACTGTAAACTTTTCTTATAT
This sequence comes from Paenibacillus chitinolyticus NBRC 15660, assembly GCF_000739915.1. Taxonomy (GTDB): domain Bacteria; phylum Bacillota; class Bacilli; order Paenibacillales; family NBRC-103111; genus Paenibacillus_F; species Paenibacillus_F chitinolyticus. The sequence continues at coordinate 20,531 of NZ_BBJT01000016.1, forward strand.
TTACTTGATTTTTAGATGCAAATTAAGTCTTGCAGATGTCTAAAAACTTAAAAAAGCACTCCTTCAGGAGTGCTTTTTTAAGCTGCATTATATTTATTAACATACTCACCGAACCTCGACCCCCAACACCTGTCTTGCCAAATCCACTTCCTGGTGATCCAGTACTACCTTCACAGAGCCCTGCCGCCGTTTCTCTCTCCATTGCGCAAGATCTGCTTCCGACTCTAATTTAAGCTCGGCAATCTCTACTGCACGATCCAACATGTATTTTGATGTGAGCAATAAGGTGTGAATTCCCCGACCGCCAGGCATAACAGGCCGCTCCATCCGCTTCCACTCTTCGACGGCAAGCTTAACGTAGAGGTCATCCGCTGTACCCGGTCTATAAGGAATTTCTGTAATTTCACGACGTCGCACCACCTTCCAGTCCGAAATACGGCCGTACCAATGCACACCTACTTCCCCATTCTTGCCAAACCCTTTGATCGATTGGTAAAGTGCGACATACTCCAGCTGCGTCAATATTTTTTGCTCCGTCAAATTCTTAAGAGGCAAGTGGTAAAAACCGTGCTTTAACGCGGCTTCCAATTGGACAGGTCCGCTTCTCATGGACCCGACAACTACATTCTTGCCCTCCAGCTTGTTGCGGTAATAATCCTTTGTACCACGAGGGCGGATAGAACGCTCGTAGGCTTTTTCTGGACTATCCAGAATGATCTCGTCCAAGAACGCTTCCATCAGCGAAGTCGCATTAGGCAAGAAAGGAAACGCCCCAACGTTGACTAGCCCGATACTCCGGTAGAACTTGTGCTCGCGAAACTTCTCCTCGTCTCCGTATGGGAAAAGCACATAAGCGCCGAACATGCTCCGCTCGTACTCTCGCTCCAGTTCATGCCCCGATCCCTCTGCATACACTATGGCGTCTCGATAGCGGTGCATCGTGTTAATATCGTCCTCGACCGGCCCCGGAGACTTGTAGATATTGTAGTAAGGCGTGCCTTCTACAGCCGGGTTCATCCGATATTTGGCGTCAAAAATATATTTGTACTCCACGGGCGAGTCGTTCTTCTTGAGTGTCAGTACGTTATCCGGCTTCTGCCCGAGCGTCTTGCTGTGATCACGGGGCGGCAGCGCGTTGTAGTAGAGCGAAAACACTTCGCCGCTGACCGGATTCCGGTAACTCATTTTCGCTTTCTGTGTCCGATCCAGTGTCACGAACAGCCCGGTCCGGTTCACCCGTACCAGGTCCTGCGACACCAATTCGTATTTGCGACGAAGCAGCTCGTGAATTTTTAGGAAACACCAGTACTCGTACAGCTGCGCCACGTCCTTCATCGACAGCTTGAACAGATCGCTCTGAACCGACAGGCCCTTCATCAGCATCAAATAATGGCGGTGCACCTCCCGGTAACCCGGTGCCATTTGGAGCACCAATGTCACTGTGAGTTGCCTCATCTCCCCCACCTGCAAAAAATCAAGTCCCAGCAGCCGCTGCAACTGCCCCTGCATTCCTTGAATCCGCTTCGCAAGAAGCGGATCCTGCATTCGGCCGCCCTGCGTCAGACGGGTTTTCAGCTCGCTTAGCTTTTTCGATACACGTACCAGCACCCACCGGACAAAACGATTCTCCTGGGTGTTGTAATCCACCTGCCGTCTCGCCTCCAGCGCATGGCGCGGTGTGTACATCCTCCCGTTCATCGAGATAAAACCCTGCTTCTTATCCTCCACTAGCAGATGTGGGCGCTTGGTCAAGTACGCGGCCGTCTCTCTGCCTGCTTTCCGTACCCGAGCTGCCTCCACGACGCGATTCTCCACCCTCATGCTGGCATGGGGCGACGCCTGAATCCGCTCGACAGCCTGCACAAGCTGCCCAAATACCACTTGCAGAATCGTAAAAAACTCCGTCAAGCTCTGGCTCCCCGTCTCCCTGAGCCCCGTCATGTGATACGTCTTCCGCAGAAAATCAAAAGACAGATTATAAATTTGCTGATTCACATCATGAAGAATTTGTCGGTAGTCGTTCTGGTAATCCATTTTGGCTGGAAAGATTTCCAGCTGTATCTGGAAAATCGGTTCACCGTGTAACCTAAGCTGAAGTTCCGTCAAACCGACTTCATTCTGAAAGTTCAGTTCTCCCGCCAAAATCATTTGTCCCAGTGGCTCCACTGCCTGACGCAAATGCACATTCTCATGATGAAATGTCAGGGCAAGATCCTCTTTCTTTTCCACCACGACTTGGTAAGCCTGAGTTTCATAGAATAAGGGATTTCTCCACTCTCCCGGCTGCCATTCCGCTAGCTCTCCCGTCTCGGGGTCAAACACAGACGCCTTTTCAACCGTCACAGATGAACCCAATGCGGACACCAGGAGGTGCGCGTTCACCCCCTGCCCTTCTCGGTGCAATTGGAGCGATTCCACCGTTGGATGAAACGGCTTCCCTCGGATATAGAAATTAAACCAATTCGTCTCCACACGCAGCAGCACCGTGCCTTGATTAAGAGAGCCAGAAGGAGGTAAAGCCATCTTCCTCTAACCTCCTGATCATAAAAGCGATCTTCCGCGCGCTTTGCGGATAGGGTGCCACTTCCGTCGACTGCCTCGAGCCCCACTTGCGGGTCAACTCCGACGCGTCGTCCATCAGCGCCCCCATGTTCAGCGGCTTACCTACCGCCACCTGCATGAGGCCCAGTAGCGCTCGTTTCACTGATGAGCTACTTCCCTGCACCCGAGGCAGAATCTTTTGTAAAAGCTGCCAATCGAACGCTTCATTCTCAGAAAGCAATTCAAACCGTTGATTATAGACCATATAAAAACACACGGCATCTCGGATCCTGAATCCAACATGCGAATGAATGTCTTCCAGAATTTCATTTATGGTTACCAGTTTCTCCGTAGTCCTCTGGATCAGTTCCAGATAATTCGGATAGGCATCTACCAACTGCAAATAATCCGCCCGTAGAAAACCATTCGAAGCTGGCACAACTGCCGTCCCTTCACTCGGCTCCTCGTAACCTGGATACTGCATCAAATTAATGTAGTTAAATTCGATCGTGTTGGCGCGGTCTAGCACCTTTTTGCTAAAAGGATGCGTCGTCTCATCCATATTCACCGTCCCGACCAGATACACATTATCCGGCAGAGCCAAGCCGCCGTATATAGACCGATCCTCCGGGTTCAACGCCTTCGCGTGGATCAGAGGCGAAGTGACAATCCGCTCCTCCTGCCACTTCTGCGTCTCGATGATACTGAGCAGGTCGCTGAAATAATGCTCCACCCGAGCCAGATTCATCTCATCCAGGCAGACGAAGTACGGTTTGTGTCGATTCTCCGCCGTCGAAGCCTCTACCAGCACCTCCGCCAGACGCCCCGGCCGGAAAACTCCAGACAAATCTTTATACCCCAGCAGGTCTGAAGGATCGCTCCAATCCGGTCGTACCGGGATCAACGTGAACTGGTCGTTCTCGCTTGTAGCCCCGATCGCCTCTGCGAATAACTTAACGAGCTTCGTCTTCCCTGTCCCCGATACCCCTGCCAGGATAACGAACGGTTTTGTTTTAAAAGACAAATACAAATTCTCTATGAGCGCTCCTGGGTAGTGGAAGCCTTCCTGCTCAATGTAAGCTTTGATCTGCTGGATTCTCTCAAGAACTGTAAGCGTATCCGTAGGGATCGGCCGTTCAATCTCTTCCACTAATTCTTCATCCCCCTCGGCCGTCTGCCCGACGACTTGATCGACGTATAGCTTATAGTTGTTCATAACATTTTCTAGATCGGCTAACAGTTGATCCTCTTCGGGTAAATGGTCTTTGTCGTAGCGAATATAGGCCACGGTTGAAACCTGGTAATCCCGTCCCAACCCGCTCGTCGTCAGCAAGATATTATCGTCCTTTTGCATACCGTTTAGAGGCAGCAGCTCCCTCATCTCTTGTACTTTTTGCATTAAATAGTGATGCCCGTCTCTTCTACCACGCTCTCTTAACGGCACGGTAACTCCCTGGTTCAAAGTCAGATATACTGAACTCATATCCTCTGAAAATAAGTAGACCACATACTCCCCATGTTGTGTCGTTTCCGTAATTCGTCTATCTAAAACAGCAATCCATGGAATCGTCGCCCAATTCCCCTGACCGATCGAACCTTGTACCTTATAGTTCTCGTTGATAAACGGCTGACTTCTAAAATACTCCGGAATTGCTTGCCTAAACAAAGTCCCTAGAGCATGATTTGCGAAAGGTTCGTTTTTAGCTGATGTGTAGGTGTTAAACGTATCCTCCAAAGCTTGTCTTAGCGAAAAAACTGTCCGCAGCTGAAGGTTATACTGTTCAAGTTCTTGTTCCGCATATTGCTTAAGCTCCGCCAGCTCTTGCTCGTTTAGCTGATTCCAGATCGATTCCTTGAACGTGATCGTCTGTTGATCGTTATTAAAATCTAGGATGGCAGATAGAGCATTCAAAGGTGTATTCAACAGAGACTTCGTCTGGGTCAGCGAAAATGTACTCCATCTTGCGGCAGAACCGCCAGGCGGAATATCTACCTTATTCCCAGTGTCTTCGTTCATTCGGTAATAGCTCAAAAACCGTTCAGCCACCTGGCCAAACGATAGGAGTTGTTGTTGAGAATTTCGGTACTCCTCTAACATAGAGAGAATGAGGACCATTTTATAGGACTTTTGTTTATGACGAAAAATTGAGGATAACTCACTTAGTAAAGTCATGTTGGTTCCTCCAAATATAAGACTAGTTTACTTAAGCAAGATCAAAGAGTTTTTGGCTTTTTTCTGTTTTTTAATAAGCAGTATGAAAGCAATCACCTGAATACTGATGCTGACCCACCACAATCCTGTATATAGCAAAAAAACAAACGGAGTGATCATAATAGTAGAGAGAAGCAACCAGCGATAGTGCCCTTGTTTACCTAACTTATTATCAAAGTCAACCGATAGTAAGACACAAACAAACATAAAGGAAATTAATACAGAGAAAAAATACATGGTCCAATGAATTTTAGCGGACATATCCTGCTGGTGAATTAAAACCGAAACATAGGAGACAAGCAGTAAAACAAAAGCCCATATAAATACAATAGGAACAAAAGGCTTTATCATTCTCCCAATCTTATCTATAACGTCTGTAGAATTCTCGTATTTAGAAAGCTCTGCTTTTTCCTCCCTAGAAGTATTAATTTGATTATCAATAAAAATTTGCAAGGCCGACAAGATATGAGGATGTCCTTGCGTGTAAAAGGTACGAGTCACTTCCCTCATTTCCTTCGTGAATAGAGCGCTACTTTCTCCAAGAATATCGTATAGTTTTACTAAAATGTTCTCATCTTCAGGTTTCTTCAATGCTAAAGCAATAGCGGCTTCCAACTTCCCGAAAGTTTTTAAACGTTCATTTATGAGATTTAGTTTGGCTATGTTATTTCGATTCAATATTTCTTTAAATTCTTTGTACATCCACAAAGTAGAAGTGCCCACCACCACAATTAATAGGGTCACTAACGGATTGCTGCCAAACAAAGCAGCTATATCTTTCCACATGTATACTTCCTTCCTGTCTTTGTGTGCCTACTTCTCTTCCTCAACCTACATAGGCACATAAATTCTTTTCAACGGAATCAACGCCTGCTTCTCCGCCGGCATCTTGTCATACCACTCGTTTATCAGCTCGACGATGCCTGCCAAATCCAGCAGCTTGACGCCATTATGCTGCGCCGCGGTCCTGGCTGCCGCCGTAAAACCTCCTGTGGACACGAACAAACAGCTCGCTCCATGAGGACTTGCTCCTACGAGCTGCTGCACCTCAGGCCCTCCACTGGTGGCCCGTCTATGCTTGACCTGCACCTTGATAATCGGCTTCTCGAACCCGAACGCATCCCGGTGAGCCAGCACATCCACTCCCCCGTCGGGACCTTTCGGGCTTACCTTCGTCTGGTAGCCCATCGCTTGAAGCAGTCCTGCGACCAGCTCCTGCATCTCCCACGGATCGAGCTTGTCAACCCGATCTTCGATCAGCGACTTGGCCCGTCCCTCAAACTCTTCCGTGTTAAACTCTGCCGCTTCTTCATCTTGAACGGTGACATTCACAGGTGCAGCTGGCGTTTGGTGAAATAAAGCCAGAATCTCCTCCTGCCAATCGTCTATCCGGAAAACCGTCAATGTGCTGCCTAAAGAGTACTTGGCTCTTTGCGAAAACAAATCGCGGGGAATTCGTTTGGATTCCCAAGCCACGGAAATCACATTGGGATACAAAGCATTGATATCCGTCCTGTATTCCGGCGCCTTGGTCACCGTTCCGAGCAAATACTCCCGGGTTTCTCTGGAATAGGTAATCACCCGATCATTCAGGGCAACCTCATTGTAATATCTCCAAACCTGTCCCGCCCATGAGAGCCGCGTCCCTGGCTTCTGATCGACATAAACCGAATGAGCGTGTTCAACAAACTTCTCTCTGGATGCAAACTTCCTGGGATCTCCTAACTGCGGCCAGCCGATCGAAGCAATTTTATTCGCCTGCCACTCCGGAATTAACTCGTTGTTATCTCCTGCGCGTACCATCCACCATTTGGTCATCTTTATATCCCCCCGTTTGTAAAATGCAGCCTCTCGTGTAACGAACGCTAAGGTTCTTTGCTTAAGAACGGAAATTAGTTCCCGAAGTCAGTAAGCATACCTATCTCCTCTTTTTAAACCTATACAGGATTACTTTCGCCGAAATTCCATCCATTCCCTTTAATGGAGAGCACAAAACAAAAAAAGCCTAGGTCTCGATACCTATATGGTAAGGAGACAAGGCTTGACTATAGCCCTTGAGTCGTCGGCCTCGTCTGCAAGCTTATTGTTCAATTTGGAGCTGTTTCGTAAGCAGATCATGAATAAATTACCTTCTGCACCTCAAACTATACGCAATAGCGTGCCAGATAAAGATTTATTATATGTTACGTTTTTGCGTATAGAAAGGCTTTAAGGAGGATTTTTTATGTCTAAGAAAGTTGTAATCAAAATTGGCTCACTCACCAAGAAGAGGGGCATCTCTTTACGAGAACTGTCTCGTTTGTCCGATGTAAGACATGCCGCGCTAAGTGAACTTTCCAACGGCAAACGTACCAACATTAACTTCAGTCACATAGAAAGAATCGCCGACGCACTTGGCATCAGCGATATACGGGAAATTATTGATTTGGTTGAGACTACTGACAAAGATTGAATCGAAAATTCACTCGCTGTAAAGCTGGGATAAAATCTTGATGCCGTCCTGCACGCCTCTAACGTAAATCCATTCTTTTTTCATGTACTCTAGGGCCAGTTCCTTGTCCTGCCACTCCCGGAAAAGAATTTGCTGATCGGGTTCAAGAGATTGCATCAATTCTATTTCTAAGATACTAAGCTGCTCCGTCATAGGTTGAAAAACCATTGAGGTATCGGCCTCATCCGCAAGCTTATCGAAACGGTGAATTAGAGAGTTGTTACGCCAGTGAAGTGAGGACATGAATAAAATTACCTCCAGCAGCTCAATTTATACGCAATAGCGTACCAGTTCAATTTTTATTATATGTTACGTTTTTGCGTATAGCAAGGCTTTAAGGAGAGATTTTTATGTCTAAGAAAATTGTGATAAAGATTCCTGAACTCATCAAAAAAAGAGGCATCTCTTTACGAGAACTGTCCCGTTTATCTGATATAAGACATGCCGCACTGAGCGAACTTTCCAACGGCAAGCGCACCAACATTAATTTTAGCCACATAGAAAGAATCGCCGACGCACTTGGCATCAGCGATATACGGGAGATTATTGATTTGGATTATATAGACGATAAATAAATTGTTTTAAAAAATAACATTATGGATGAAAGGATTCTTAAAAATTATCGTTGTCCTACAATATTAAGTCTTTGACACAGATATTCCTGTAATTCTTTATTACGACAGTATAGAAAACAACCTTTTATTCCCCTAGATATCAAAACCTTATATATGTTTTTCACTAGGATGCTTAACTTCTCATTATCATACTTAAGGCCTCTCTTACCTACCCTATCTTTGTATTCATCATAATCTGCATATAATTTCAATTGTTCTAGGTCAAACTTCAAATCATTTCCTATAATAACTCCCACATAGTCAAATTCTAACCCTTGAGATGTATGAACACATCCAATTTGGTTTATTCCATTTTCGTGAATTGCCCATGTATTCGATATAGAACGTGCATTCCATGGCATTTGAAAATTATGTTCTTCGATTATAACATCTGTTACTTCCCCGTTTCCGTTACCATCTGCTTCTGCGGTCCAATTCCAAGCAAAGCCTGCAAGCAATCGTGCTTTAAAACCCGCCTCGTTCTTGCTCTTAATTATCTCGTACAGCTTATTTGGTGAGTCCACAATATCAAATTCAAATGAGCGGTGGTCCCATCCATCATAATTTGCGGTTGGCCGAATTTGAAAAACATCATCCACCCAGTTAATAAATCCTTCTGCCCCTGAGCAGCGGAATTGTGCAGAAAGTGAATATTTATGAACTTCAGAATGATTCTCTTCAGCTATTCTTCTAATTTCAGCAATTGAACCAATATCATCAGGACGGATACGCTGAAAATCATCAATAAAAAATACATTTACTTTAGACGATTTTATGATATCCTCGATTTGGTTGTCTCCCCTATATTGAAAAGCCCCTTTTCCCTTCAAACGATGAGCTTCATCTACGATTAGGACGTCATAAAAATTTTCAGGAGTGTCATAGAATTGCCCTGATCCTGCAAACAACATTTTTGTGCGTGTTTTGTTCCTCGCCTTCTGTTTTGTTAAAGTCTCTACCATTACAGTTCTGAAAGAAGCATTCGGAGCAACAAATTTAGCATTAAGCTTATGCTTCAACAAACCTCCAAGAGCGTTCATCGAAATAACCGATTTTCCAGTCCCAGGCCCCCCCTGAATAATAATTGTCTTTTTAGTCTCTGTCTCTTTTGCAAGACTCATAATCGTTTCGTAGGCGACTTTCTGTTCATCTAACAAAACAAACTCTGAATTCCCTGCAAATAAGCCATCTACATGATCGATTAATTTTTTTGAAGGTCGGATTCTTCCATTCTCAATAAGATAGAGTAGATTTAGTCCATTTCCCTTTCCTACATGTTTACGCAAAAATTCTTGCAGCTTTATTGAGTCGTTTGCCAAAAATAATGGAGCTTCACGAATAATGTCCTCATACTGACTGGATTGAAGAGGATCCGGATTTATAGTCGGATAGTTATGTAAATACGCGCAAGAATAACCGTTAATTTCGTTTGTAAAGATAGCTTCATTCATGTCATTAAGAAATTGTCGGTAAGACCATGCTTGATAAGATGGATGCGGTGTCTCCCTGGTGTTACCACCAATAAAAGCTTTAACTACATCTTCACGATCAGTAGCTTGTGCGGAGTCCCATTGTTTCAATTCAACAATAATAAAATTATCATTATCGTTATCATCCTTACCCGCTACAATAAAATCAATTCGTTTACTCGTAGAAGGAATATTGTACTCAATCAAAATTCCACAATCATCTGCGATATGGGAGTTTCGAATAATCCTCTCCATAAATTGCATAGAGTTGTTCCATGCCCTCTTTTCACCTTGGCTAGGTTTCTTGCCCATTCGTTTAACAAATGCGCTCTCAATCTGCTTTGTAATTTGGTTATTGTCTACAGATTCTCGAAATTTTAAAGCATTACTACTGTAGATAATCATTGTTCCTACCACCCTTGCACTATTCATTAAAATTATCGATATCTTCAAAAAAAAACCAAAAGCATTTATTGCTTAAGGTCTACACGTAATTTAATCTTTCATAGGCAATTTCCATTTAAATATTGACAATCTTATTGATGGTATAATAACCCATAAAAAAGCTCCTATTAGGGAGATAATTAATACACCAACTATTACAATATACAAATAATAATTATTAACTAAATCCTTTATCCATGAAATATTTTTTGAAATTCCAAATAGAAGCAAAATATTGATTGGTGTAATTAAAAGAGAGGCTATTTGTATAGTTTTTTGAGTATTTTCGCCAACTTTATTTTTATTGAACCTATTCAAACTTCTATATAGTGTAACTTTTTTTAATAATTTATTGCGTAATACCTCAATCTCACCGATTACAGATTCATCGTAAATTTCGCTAGTCTCGTAACTAATAAATTCAATTTTCTTATCCTTTTTTACAACAAAAATAATACAGCTATGAATGCTTACTGAATACGCATTAAAAATATCACTCAACAAAAACTTTTTTAAAACTTGTCCTTGATCATTGGTCAATTCCCTAATATCCATTTCTTTGTTTTTAAAGTATTCCTTAAGAGTTGTTTCATAAATTTCATTAAATTCTGAAGTCTCTAGATCATCTAAAAAATCAAAGATAATTCTTTTATCATATTTGAATTTACTTAGCTTGTTTGTTAAATGATAATAGAACATTTCAAATAATTCATTATCGTTTAATAAATCAAGCCAATAAATATAAAAATCGAAACTAGCCAAGCGTACAAAATTAATTACTTCATCCTCAGGTGTTGCCATTTTCGAAAAATTAAGTGAATAACCCTTTATTTTTTCATTATTTTCATAGATAAAAACTTTATTTTCTTGAAGATCATATTCACACTTCAATTTGTTATTATATTTAATAAGGCTTTTGTTAATTCCATCAAGAAATGTATTAATCCACTGTATCGAATCCAATATTATTAGATTATCCCGTCTAATAACATAGCCTTTATAAATTAATTTTTCTAATTCTAATAATGAAGAATCGTAAGAAAACTTCAGTTTGTAGTCATTTTCAGTGAATTGAAATTGTCCAGTAGTGATATGTCTATTGTATACCCCTGCAATTCTAGATAACCATTCATATTCAGAGCCCAGAAGCATTTGGAATCATCCTCTGATTAAGATTTAGCGATTTATCAATTTCTATCATTAAACTTTTAATATCAGTATTATGGAGACTGTATAACTCTAGTAACGCACCTAGTACATTAATCACTTCTGGTGGATTAAAATCAGTTATGATAGCAAGATATTTAACTGCTTTATCATCCATTTCTATTTTAATAACACTTGTTGGCACTAATTTAATTTTTGATTTCAAACAAAAGAAGAAAGCATTTTGTATAACCTTTACAAATACCCCTGTTACATCCTCATAATGTTTTTTTATAACTCTTTCAACTTCAGCATAACAAGTTTGGACAATAATATCTTTTTGTGATTTTGTAGTCGTCAGTCTATTATCAGCAAAATCTTGTATATTTTTTTGGTAGTTCTGGTTTAAATAATCATACTCTAGCAGTATACTAAGCTTCTTAATAAAATTATCAATATCAAGAACTTCAACGTTACTTACCCTAGTCATTATTTTCCCTTCAAGTCCATCAACAGTCATAGGTTTTATTTCAGTATCAGATATATTTACCTTAATGGTTGACAAGGGAAATTTATCATAAAAGTACTTAATTTCATCTTGATAAATTAAATCTTGTAGAGCAGCTTTTTGATTTATATCAATATTTACTTTAAGACGTCCCTCTACCTCAAATTTTAGTCTAGATGGAATTTGTGTATCTTCCAGCAATAATAGTTCTCTTAACGATTGATCACTTAAATGAATAGGTTTAAGATCTGTTCCAGAATAACTAGAAACATTCCTAATAATGTTGTTTATAAAATTGTATTTATCCTTATCTGAATGAGTGTATTGAGAAAAGTTAGTGAGTAGAGCGATCTTAGAATTAAGATAAATTCGAATTTCGGTATTTAAAAACTGAATATTTTCGTTCTTTTTATAATAAGAACTTTTTTCACTAGTAAATCGTAAGTCAACGACGTTTTTATGACCATTAATCTCACTATAGATGAAGAATTCAAGTTGCAATCCATCAATACCAAATGTAACCAAATTTCTTTTTAGTTCATCAAGTTTTACTTCTACTGAACCGAGATCTAAAGAAGTACCGTAATAGTGAAACACAATAGCATTGAAATCACTTCTAGGAGGAGGAACCATATAAAACCTATCTTGAATTTGAGTAAGGAAGTTATTATTATTCAATTCATCTAATTCCTCAAAGATATTAAAAAGAAAGGATGGAAATTCATCATTAGATTTTGGATATAACTCTGTCCATCTTTTTGTCAGAGCAAATTCGTATAACTCTTCAAGATATGTGTCGGTTAGAGCATTCAACATTTCCCATACTGTATATTCACCATTTCTAGTGAAGAAAAGTTTACGTTCTTTCATACTCATGAAGTTTGTCTCCTTTTAATTTTTGCCTAATTAATCAGTAGAATCTGTTACTTCATGTTCATTAATTATCTCTCTTTCAAATAAATTCACGTAATCAGTTGCCTTAGAAATTGAAGTGCTCCCACTTAATAAGTGTAACCGACCTTTCAGCTCTTCTAACTCCAACAAAACTCTGTTTAAAGAATCTGATTTTCCTACCATATTATTCAATGCCTCGCTGGTTATTACAGGCGATATTACTGTTTTATTTTTATTTTTAAGAACTTCTAAAATTTCGTAACTAAGCATAACAGTTAAAAACTTCATAGCATTTTGCATTCCATTAATACCCTTTTTACCAATCATAACATTTTGACCCTCATGCTTAGCAACACTTCTAACTAAATCTCTTAATCTGTTACCATATAATAGACTAGCAATTGTATCCTGAATATCTTCTTCTTCATCCAACGTTGCGCTTTCCTTGAGTAACTCATTATCTTCTTCTTTAAAATCCTCATTCAATTTATTATCACTCATATATTATCCTTCCCATCTTTTTAAAATGGTTAATAAGAACTATTTACATTTAAATTTTAACATAATTTTGAAGAGTTTAACAGGAATATTGTTCATATTATGTAATGTTGGCCTGTATTTAAGAACCTTTAATTTTCATGACATACAAATAGATCCATCAATAACGATGGACCTATTAAATAAAGTTTAATCTTTTATACTCTCATTTGTGTACTGTCTCTTCCCCTACCGCCGTCCCCCCACCGCCCCCACAACCCCATACCGAGCCAAAAGCTTACGCCCCAGCAGCGCCACGGCGCGATCCGTTATGAAACCCATCAGTCCCAGGCAGATCAGCCCCACGAAAATCCAGTCCGTACGGAAGAACAGTCGCGAGTTCCAGATGAGATAGCCGACGCCCTCGTTGGAGGCGATCATTTCGGCGCCAATGATGGCCATAAAGGAGGTGCCCATGGCGAGGCGGATGCCTGTGAACATGTACGGCACGGTTGCCGGGATGATGACGTGCAGGACGATCTGCCATTCGGAGGCGCCCATGCTGCGGGCGGAGCGGATTTTGTCCTCCTCCACGGCAAGCACGCCGGTCAAGGTGTTGAGCACGACGATGAAGAAAGTGGCGTACAGGATGAGCACGACTTTCGATGTCTCCCCGATGCCAAACCAGACGAGGAAAAGTGTAATAAACGCGATCGGCGGAATGAAGCGGATGAAGTTCAGGAACGGCTCCGCAAAAGCGCGGATGGCGCCGACTTTGCCGATGACGAGGCCGACCGGGATGGCGATCAGGCTGCCGAGGGTCCAGCCGAGCAGGACGCGGTATGAGCTGATGCCGATGTACTGCAGCAGGGTGCCTTCGGCGAGCAGCTCGTATCCGCCCTCGGCGGTCAGGATCGGGCCGGGCAGGATTTCCGGACCGTAGACGAGCGACAGCCCGTGCCACAGAAGCAGTCCCGCGATCCAGAAGACGAGGGTGAGCAGCGTTTTTTTGAACCAAGGCTTGCGGATAAGCGGTTTCCGGACGGAAGCAGCCGTAATGGGCGGCTTGGTCGTGATTGGTTTTTTTGCCGTAATGGCGTTCGTGTTCATGTCGGCTTCCCCTCCCTATTCGTCGAAATGCGCCTGGATGCGGTTGTACAGCTCGTAAAACTCCGGCGACCCCAGGTCCCGTGGATACGCGAGGGGCACGTCGTAGATATGCGAGATGTTGGACGACGGCCCGGCGGACATAATGCCGATGCGGCCACCGAGCAGCAGCGCTTCCTGGATGTCGTGGGTGACAAAAATGACGGTTTTGTCGGTTTCCTGCCAAATCCGCTGAAGCTCCTTCTGCATGGTGCGGCGCGTCATCGCGTCGAGCGCGCCGAACGGCTCATCCATGAGCAGGATGGCCGGATCATTCGACAGCACGCGGGCCAACTGCACGCGCTGCTTCATGCCCCCGGACAGCTCGCGCGGGAACTTGCTCTCGTGTCCCTTGAGACCAACCAGTTCGATATACTGGTCGGAAATGCTGCGGCGCTCGGCCGCCGGGACACGCTTCATGCGCAGGCCGAACTCCACGTTTTCCCTGACCGTAAGCCAGGGGAACAGGGACGAATCGGCCTGCTGGAAGACGACGGCGCGGTCCTGGCCGGGCCGGTCGACCTCGCGGTCACCGACGCGCACCTGGCCGGACGTCTTGGAGACGAAGCCCGCGATGAGACTGAGCAGCGTCGATTTGCCGCAGCCGCTCGGTCCCAGCAGGACGAAGAACTCGCCGCCCCGGACCGCCAGATTCACGTCCTGAATGATGTAGTGCAGCTCGCCCGCGGAAGGCTGCGTGTAGCTTTTGTCCAGGCGTTCGATGTGGATTTCGTTGCGTTTCGGCGCTGCCTCAGTAACCATACTTCATCCCCCTGTTCAGCTTAGTTGCGTTTTTCTTGCCATATTTCGCTGCATGACAGCAGTTGGTGCATTGCTGCATAAGTAGCTATCGGTGTTCCGCTGCATAACAGCGATCGGTATTCCGGTGCAAGACGGCGGTCCGGTCGACCGCTGCCGGGCGCGTGCTGCAATGTTGCGTGGTGGTCGGCCCGGCCCATGCTGCCGTTTTTCCGATATTCGTACTACTTCACTTCAATGACCCGGTCCGGGAAAGCTTCCCGCAAAATGTCCAGGTACAGCTTGCTTTTCAGGTCGAAATCCTTCTCAATGATGGCGTTGTCGACCATGTATTTTTTCTGCTCTTTGTAGCCGTTGTACGCTTTATCGGTGAACCCGATTTTCCACGGGTTTTTGGGCAGGTCCTTGAGGGTCGCCTCTTTCGGCTGCTTGACTTCTTTGTACATGATGTCCGCGGTTTCCTCTTGGTGCGCCTGTGCGTAGGCCGAAGCCTCGTCGATCGCCTTCAGGAAGTTGACGAAACCGGCTTTGTTGGCTTTGAGCAGCTCGGTGGGAGCGATGAGGCCGTTGCCGAGGCGCACCGGCGTTTTGGACATGTCGGTCAGCTCGTGGGCTTCGGCCAGAGCGCCGAATTTTTCATTGAGCACCGCGCCGTATACCCACGCGCCGTCGATCTCGCCTTTTTTGAGGGCGACATACGCTTCATCGAAGCCGCCTTGGCCGATCAGCTTCACCTCGGACAATTTGACGCCGTTCTGACCCAGATACACATCCCACAGGTAAGGGACAAAAGTGCCGCGGGAAAAGCTCAGCTTCTTGCCCTTGAGGTCGGCCGCGCTTTTGATGTCCTTGCGGACGAACAGCTTCCACTCGCTGGCGCTCAGATCCGTTGCCGTACCCGACGAGGCGAAAATGGAGTAATCGCCTTTGCTCACGGCGTTCAGCAGAGGAAAATCCGCGCCGAACGCGACGTCCACCTGTTTGATAAACAAGGAGTTGACGCCTTCGGCCGGTGTGGCGAACGAGACGAGCTCTGCGTCGATGCCGTGTTTGTCGAAGATGCCTTTGCTTTTGGCGACGCGGAAAATCGAGTTGGTAGAAATATCCGCGATTTTCAGCTTCAGCTTGGCCGCGCCACCTTGTTTAGGGTCGGCGGCCGCTTTGCCGCAGCCGGCCAGTACGGCCAGCATCGCGGCGGTGAGCACCAGCGCGAGCAACGTGCGGGTGTAGCGGTGGGGACGGGATGTTTGGCGGAGGCCAACGTGGCCTGCGGCCTTTTTACCTTTTTCCTCAGCTTCTCTCATTATCCTCACCTACCCCTTCCCCGGTTCCGGCTGTGCTTCGTCCGTCCGTGCCACGCACAGCGCGCCCTCGCCGTAGGAGACGGTACCTTCCACTTCCACTGTCGTGACCGCTCCGCGGGCAGCCGCCCCTGGCAGACGGAAGTCCGCCACGTCGATCGGCGCGATCTCGACTTCCTCCGGCAGCTCCAACTGCGGCACCCACTCGTAAGGCACGCGGTAGGCGCGGTAGACCATGTTGGAGTTGCGTTTGTTTTTGTAAGGGGATATGTACTCCCACACCAGCTCATGCTCACGCGTCACTTCAAAAATCCGGCCGTCCGCGCCTTCGGTAATCAGCGTGTTGCCGTTCGGCAGGCGCTGGGCGGAGCTGATATACGGGCTGTAAAACCGGTACGAATCGAGCGGAGCCTGAAAGCCCGCTTCCGTCGGCGTGTACTGCCACTCGATTTCGAGCGTGACCGGGTTGATCTCCAGGATGCGGGAGTGATCGCGGCGGGCGTTTTTGAGCCCATCCGGGGACTCCGGATTCGGTGCGCCGTAGCCGCCCCAGCCGCCGTTGTCGAAAATCAGAATGTTACCCTCTCCCGGCAAACCTCTCGGAATAAGGTGCGCGTGGTGCTGGCCGATGATCCAGCCGATATGCTTCGTCTCTTCGGTATTATAGTTGGGGCCGAGCTTCCAGACGATTTTGCCGGTCTTTTTGTCCGTGATGGCAATGATGTTTGTCTCCCGCGCGTCCCAGATGATGTTGTCCGGGTGGAATCTTTCATCCCCCGCATCGTAATGCTTATTCGGCCCGAGGACCGAAGCGGAGTTGATGTGCATCCAGTCGCCGGCATTGGCACCGAAAAACCGGGTGTTCGGATCGTTGTACAGCGCCTCCCGGGCATCTTCGTCGAAGCCCAGCTCCTCGAAATGGTCGCTCGTTGTCCATTCCCAGACGACATTTCCTTCCCAATCCACTTCTAAGATGGTATCGTCCAGCAGCTCTTTGTCGGATATTTCAGGACGCTTCACGTTTTTGTGTGCGAGTATGATTGTGTTCCCCGAGTGGACTTTCGGCTCCTGCCCCGGCACGTAGTACCCGACCGGATTTCCTTCGCGCTGGTAGTCGTGATGCTGGCGAGCCATCCACTGGGGCTCATGCCCGGGGTCCTCGATGTGCTGGTAGCGGTCAAACTTCCACACGATATTGCCGTCCCAGTCGACCTGCACCAGATTTACCTCATCCTGAAACCCATACTTCGGATCGCGCTCCGCCGTACTGCCGAATACGTACCCGCCCGGGAGCAGCTTGTTCGGGAACCCCCGCAGGCCTTTCCACAAATGAACCTCCCGCCCGTTCATGTCGATCAGCAGCGCCCCCGTTTCCGCCGCCTGATACAGCGTGTAGCCGCTCCAGCTTTTGCCCGGTTTGTAAACCGTCGTTCCCGTCGGATAAATCGTCGGATGTCCCATATGTGTAACGTCCTCTCTTTTGTTGGATTTGGTTTGCGAAAAAACGCCGGCGCCCCTATGCGGTATCGCCTCTAATAAGAAATGAAATTTTTCTTGCGCGTGGTCTTGCTTGATTTTGGAGTAGGTGGCTGATCCGCCAGCGGTTGTGAGGACGTTTCCGGCCTTAATTCCGATGACGGATGAGATGCGGTATCGTTTTTAAAAACGGCAGCCGGGCTTTCCTCCTCCGACGCGGGAAAGGATACGGGTGTCGATGCCCGGTCGTCCGCGGTTCTCTTCGTCGTCTTGATCGACGAGTTTGCCGCTGCTTCCCCGTCTTCTCCCGGATAAGCCAGCACCGCTTCCGCGAAGCCGTCCAGCTTTTCCAGCAGCCTCCGGGAAAATACGATCTGGCGCTCCAGCTCCTCGGGCGTGAACCCGCCGAACAAGATGCCGATCATATGCGCGCTGAGCCCGCCGTTGCGCCGAAGCAGCTCCCGGCCCTTGTCCGTAATGTCCAGCGCCACGGACCTGCGGTCGGACTCGCTTCGTTTGCGGACCGCGTAACCACCCGCCTCCAGCTTGTCGCACAGTGCAGTTACGGCACCGGATGTAAAATCCAACTGCTCCGCCAGCTCGCCCAGCCGCTGCTCTCCTTGGCTATGAATTGAATTCAGGATGAGCATGCCCGGCAAGGCGATGCCTTCGACGGAAATTTTGTCGCGTTCCTTTACAAATTTGCGTACCAGTCTGCGGAAGAGCCAGTCGGCCTCTTCGTATAACGCCCCGTCTTTTTCGTGCATGCCAGTCCTTTCGTCATGAGGCCCGTAGAAACAAAAAAGCTCCCGAAATCTCCTCCGTATGTCGGTAAGAGATAACAGGAGCCTTTGGCGGTCCAATCGGCTGTCCTCATTGATTTAGTTGTAAAATAATGAATGCTCGCTTAATGAATATTCATTTGATTAGAATTCATTTAGTAATCTTGAAGTAAGATTAAACCAATTAATCATACCTGTCAAGTAGGTTTTAAGTTTTCTTTTTTAGCTTGCAAAAAAAGAACCCGCGTGGGCGGATTCTTTTCAAAGACCCGTTATGTTCCCCGGTTATTAACCGAGTAGGACTGAACAGAAGGAAATTCGGATGCCGCGAATTTAAAATAAATGAAATCTCGTCCCCAATCTTCCCATCCGATTGTCTTGGAGTGCGGAACGGTTGAAACATAATAGTTTAAATTATACCGTCTAATTAAGCTGCTCAACTCACAGGGAGTTTTCAACGTGCTACTGTTTACGAGCATTCTCGTCTCTGAATCTCCCATGAGCTTCTGCCTCCAGTGCACGGATGTGCTAATTTGATAAACAAGCTCTACTAAAT
Source organism: Paenibacillus chitinolyticus NBRC 15660 (assembly GCF_000739915.1). Classification (GTDB taxonomy): domain Bacteria; phylum Bacillota; class Bacilli; order Paenibacillales; family NBRC-103111; genus Paenibacillus_F; species Paenibacillus_F chitinolyticus. The sequence continues at coordinate 39,347 of NZ_BBJT01000016.1, forward strand.
ACCGCTTATGCAGTTTTTTTCGAATTCTTTTTTTCATGAAATCACCTTAACACTCGATAATTCTGGAGTACACCGTGGCTGTATACGCAGCTTCTTCTTCCTCTTCGTTGGTCGTGCCCGAATCTTCTTTATGCCGCAAAATTTGTATGCCGTCGAAACAAGCCTTCTCCCGGTAGGCCAGCAAAACTTCTTTACGATCGCTGACCTGGTTCACCTTGCACGCGAAGGGCAGACCCAGCCCCTCCTCATAAGAAATGACGGAAAAACGAATCGCCGGGATCTGATAATCTCCCCACAGGTAGAAAATAAATGTTTTTCCAGCGTAAAATTTTTGCAAATAAGAAGCCCACGCGTCTTCCAGAAAAGCGAATAGGTTATCCAGTTCATGAAGAGACAATCTATCATGCTTGATGATTTTGTTCAGCCGCTCGATGGTGCGCATGTTGTAATGGGCTTCCGCTTCCATCTGGAGCGGATCATTTGAGAAGAGCACACCCGGCCGCTCCGCTATCTCCATAATCTCGGCGTATGCCTTACTGTTTTTTATTTTCAGAAAATCGATCATGCCCCATGCAGCGCATCCAGCGCCTCCGCCTCGGTCCCTTTGAAAAACACGTTGCTCCCATGGTTGCACTCGTAAATAAAATCGTTCAGGCTCTTGCTGTTGTACCCGCTGAAATCCCCGACGATAGCAATCTTTAACTGGTAGTTGATATATTTCTGCAAAATGTCCCCGGCCAGTTTCGTTTTCAGCTCAAAAAAATCCTCCGTAAGCTGTTCCTTTCTGAGAAGCACTTTATCGCATTCGTGGTTATAACGAATGTCGGCCATCAAGTCGAGCGCATCGTTTACGCTGCTAATGACCACGTCCTCGCTTGAGATGACGGCGACTTTCGAATGCGGCCGCTGGTCGACGGTGATATTCATGTTCATTTCTCCTTTGTTTGATTGATTTTTATAGAGGGTGCGTCATGGAAGAACGTCTGTCTGAGCGCCGATCTGCTTGCCCTCCCTGGCATCGGCTAAAATCGACGCATGCGGCAGACGGTTGTCTTTCAAAACCAGCACTTTATCCCCGTACGTCTTTAGCAGCTCCATCGCTTTAAGCCTGCCTTCCCTCTGGAACTGGTGATTCCAGCAAAACATCTTCCACAGGATGGTCCACGTCGGCTTATAGTTCGCCTGCTCCTGTCCGGTCTTCTGCCGGATAAACCGGCTGATGATGCGCCTAAGTCGTGTGAAATACGGCGTATCCAGAAAAACGATCCGTTCCGCATGTTCCAGACAAGGTCCGATCCAGCCGGCTTGATGAGCTCCTTCCGTAATCCAGTCGTCGGCCCCAATGATTCCAGCCAGACAGGCATCTCGTTCCTCTTCCGTTCGTCTTACGTCTCCCGCCGGGGTTCTTTTCCAGACCACGTTATCCAGCTCATAGAAAGGAAGCCCCAGCTCCGATGACAGCCTTCTGGCCAAAGTCGTTTTGCCGCTCCCGACCGATCCGATAATATGAATTCTCTTCATTTAGACCACCGCTTGGCAAATTTATTGATCTTGCTCCCATCCTACACCACTCACCTTATAAAATACCGCAGCACCAGCACTCTTGCTTCTTCAAAACTGTTGAGTTCCTTCTGAAAGGCCGGGTAGTGAGAGACCTTATTTTCAAAAAACTTATAAGAGGGGAATCTTTCAAAAAAGTTCATCTTCATTAACTGCATTTGTCGTGATGGGATATTTTCTTCACTGCCGCTCAAGACATAACTAATCGTTCCTGCGACAGTCACACAATAATCATTGAAGTCGGCATTTAAACAAGCTTCCTCTGAAAGTAAGGAAAGTTCAAGCTCAAAGTCTTGCTTTATCCGCTCAAGATCTTTATAGGGAAAAGGTCTGGACAAATCCATCGTATACAAAAGCATTAAGCGTTCAATGATTTTTTCTCTTTTTATGATGCATCACCTTTTATTCATATCGGACCCGATACTTCAGCAGAGCTAGCAACCCTCCGGCCCCCCTATCCCGTCAGCCAGCCTTATATTCCTCTTGAAGAATCCCCATATGTAGGAGGTCGTGCCACTGCCCTTCCCTGAATAGCGCCTGCCGGGAGATTCCCTCCCGTTTGAACCCGATTTTTTCGTACAAAGCAACGGCTTTATCGTTAAAAGCGAACACCCGCAAGGATACCCGGTGCAGATTCAATTCATGAAAAGCGTAATTAAGCAGCAGTCTTAAGGATTCGTTTCCGTAGCCTTTGCCCCAAAATTCTTTCTCGCCGATGTCGAGGATACACTCTGCGCTGCGGTTTTTAAAATCGAGTTGAATCAATGAGGTGATTCCAATAGGCCGCTCAGACAGCTTATCCAGGATCATATAGCTTTTGGACGTGCCCGAACCCAAAATCACCTGCTCCACAAATTGCCGGGTTTCCGCATAAGTAAACAAATCCAAGGAAGGATTGGTCGTTCTCATCACTTCCATATCGTTTCTCCATGTGTGGTAAACGGCTGCATCCTCTTCCGTCGTTTTTCGAAATGATACTCTCGAAGATTCAAATAACATCCTCTTTGTTCTCCTTTTCCGTTGTCTCCGTCTTGTTTCCAACCGGACCGAGCATAGCTTCCAAGGTAAAAAGCAGAGCATCCAGCTGCTCATTCACCTTCGTTTTCTCAGGACCCATATGGGCCGTATCCATGATTAGTCCATCCATGAACGAAATCAGATATCGGGCAATGGTTTCGGCCGGAAGCCGGAGTGCAAACTCGCCCTGGGCTGCCCCTTTTTCAAAAAATCCGGTCAGCACTTCCATGGTCCCTTCATAACGTGTCGCGATGTAAGGATAGATCTCCTTGTTGTTCCGGTATTGGGCCGATGAGAAAAACTGCGAGTTCGCCAGCACTAAAGTCTCCTCCATGCTACCGATTTCGGCCTGCTGCTTATTAAGCCAATTCTTTATCTGCTGCCAACTGTTCTTCGTGTCGTCACTGCGAAAATAAATCTCATGCTTCCGGTCCTCGTGCCGCAACAGCTCCAGATAGACATGCTCAATGTTATCGAAATAGGCGTACAAAGCTCCCCTCGACACCCCGGCCGCCTCCATGATGTCCTGCATGGTCGCTCCGTTATACCCTTTGCGGATAAACACCTGTTTGGCCTTCTGCAGCAAATCGATTTTCTTTTGCTTTTTGTATTCCTCGTTCACTTTGGGAGACATCTTTTTTACTCCGATCAAAAACAATGTATAGGGTGCTAGTTGAATTATAAACGACATTCATGTCGTTTTTCAATATGTATTCCAAAATTAAACAGCATGCATCCAAAGATCGGGCGCGTGCGCTATTCGTTATGTTCAGTTGTAGTGTAAATTTTTTAGACGGTTTCACGAACGATGTACCGCTCAGCAGTTGTTGGCAAACCCGCATCCGTCGCGTGTTTTTCAAAAAGAAAAAGAGGGGCCCTAAGCCCCTCTAAACTATTAACACCGAAAAAATATTTACAAGATCAGCTTACTTTAAAATTAAATTTATACGGGTTAGACTTGTCGTAATCGAATCCGCTCGGTCTAATTTTGAAATAGATCTTATCTCCAGGTTGAAGAGTCGAATTAAAGCCGTCGTGTTGTCCCGGACCGTTATCGTTTGTGTTCAAGACGTACTCCCAGCCTCCTGCTGTAACAAGCACGAGCTGCAAATTATAATTTTTGCCGGCAGGAGAGAGCAAGGAGCCGGATAAATATTGAGTGCTGCTGGTGGAATTGGTCCAATAAAACCAATCTTCATCCGCCGCCGTATCCAGCGTCCATGTATAGTCTGTATTTGGGTAAACATTTAGGGCCTCGCTTCTTGTATCCGCTAACCCGGAAACGGCAAACGCAGACTGGGACGACAATAATAGAGATGCGGTTACAACTAAGGCCGGGACAATTTTCTTCAATTTGAACACAGTTGATCATCCTCCATTTAATTTATTTGGTTTATTTATAAATAAACTACTATAATATACCATATTTGTAACACAAAATCCACTATATTCATTTTGTAGAGACCATTCAGAGAATAATAAACACGTGTGATCTGAATGAACTTTTAAAAACCAAAAACCGGGCCAAATCCAGGCTCCCGCCTGAATTCGCCCGGCTTTTAGCCGAATGTTACCCTTCCTCGTTCTCCCCGGTCTTCTGCCGCTTCCCGATACCAAAAACGAAGTACCCCACGATAACGACCGCAATGAACACGGCTCCAACGATCAATGAGACGCGTGTATCCGGGTTGAACCACATTCCGATAATGACGAGGAACAAGAACACGATGGTAATATAGTTGCTGACCGGGAAAAACCGGGACTTGAACGGATGATCCGCCATCTCGTGCTTCCACTTTCTCCGGAATTTAAACTGGCTGAAAGCGAGCGCAAACCAGGGAATCATCCCCGGAAGAACGCTGGCGCTGTAAATGTACAGGAACAGCTTCGAATCCGGCGCCAAGTAATTGAAAAGCACGCCGATCAGCAGCAAAGAAATCGTGGTGATGATGCTGTTTCTCGGGACACCGCTTTTGGACACCTTCCCGAAAAATTTGGGGGCCTGCCCGTTCTGCGCCAGCGTGTACAGCATTCTGCCCGCACTGTAAATCCCACTATTGCAGCCCGACATCGCCGCTGTAAGCACGACGAAATTGATAATGCCCGCTGCGGCGACAATGCCCACTTTGGCAAAGGTCATCACGAAGGGACTGCCGATTTCGCCGACCTGGTTCCACGGATAAAGCGTAACGATCACGAATATAGCGCCTACATAAAAAATCAGAATGCGCCAGATGATGTTTTTAATCGCTTTGCGCAGCGTATGCTTCGGATTCTCCGCTTCCCCCGCCGTAATTCCGACCATTTCGATCCCCTGATAAGCAGCCGTTACAATGCAGAGCGCAAACAGGAATCCTTTTAACCCTCCCGCAAAAAAGCCGCCGTGGCTGTACAGATGAGAGAGCCCGATAGGCTCCCCGCCGTTGCCGAGCCCGAAGAAAATCATGGCCGTGCCGATCACCAGCATAAACACGATAGCGACAACCTTAATCATGGCAAACCAGAACTCGAACTCCCCGTAAAATTTCACCGCCGCCAGGTTGGCCGCCGCAATGATTCCCACGCCGATCAAGGCCGGAATCCACTGGGGAATGTCCGGGAACCAGTAGCCCACGTAAATCCCGATTGCGGTAACCTCCGCCATGCCGACCGTCACCCATAGGAACCAATAGCTCCAGGCGGTCACATAACCGGCGAGCGGGCCGATGTATCGGTGGGCAAACGTGGCGAAGGAACCCGTAACCGGCTCGAGCAGCAGCATTTCTCCCATAATCCGCATGACAAAAAACATAATAACCCCGGCCAAAAGATAAGCCAGCAGCACGGAAGGGCCGGCCCATTTGATCGTACTGGCCGATCCCATAAACAGCCCGACGCCAATCGTCCCCCCGAGCGCAATCAGCTCAATATGCCGGGGCTTCAGTCCTCTGGATAATGATTTGGCTTCCAAAAGAACGCTCCCCTTCGTATATACGTGATCTGCTTTTCATACTTTACTGCCCATCTTCAGTTCGTAACACCGTTCCCCCCAACTTAGTGTGATGCAATCTGGTTAAAACGGCAGCACAGCCTTGTAATTCTGCAACTGCTTCCTCAACGTTACAAAAAATTGTATGACAGAATATTGGCAAATACAACTGCGGAAATGCAGGCATTTGTTGGAAGGGTTCACTCCATTTCTTTCAATCAAAAAAACAGCCATGGACCTAAGCCCCTGGCCGTTTTTATTCTCACGCGCACCCGATTGACAGTTCCCTTACAGCGATACGATATCTCCCGCTAAATGCGCTTATTTGCCGAGAAAGTGTTCCGTGAAAAATTTCAATTGATATTCCATGCTCAGCGGATCGTTAAAATAGAACGCCTTCGCGTTAGCCTCGAAGACTCGATTATTTTGGACAGCGGGGATACTCTTGTAGGTTTCGGTTTTCTGGAAAGAGTTGTCTTCCTCCGCGTTCTTACTGAAAATGACATAGTCGCCCATGTAATCCTTTAACACTTCCGTGGACAGGGCCAAGTAACCTTCTTTCTTTGTCGCTTCTTTGACTTTATCCGGCATGCGCAGTCCGAACGCCTGGTAGAGAATTTCGGTGCCGCGTCCGAAGTTATCGCCATAGACATAGAGCTGCTTGTTGAACGTCTCGATAACGGAGACCGTTGCGTCTGCACCGATCTTCGCCTTAATTTCATCTCCGGCTTTTTTGGTGCGGGCTGTGAAATCGTCAACCCAAGCTTGCGCTTCCTTTTCTTTGTTCAGCAATTTGCCGACTTCCAGCTGCTGCTTTAAGTAATCGACTTTCCCGTACGTATAAGTGACCGTCGGAGCGATTTTCTTGAACTTATCGATGTTCTTGATTTCGGAAGGCCCGATAATAAGATCCGGCTTCAGCTCGATGATCTTCTCCAAGCTCTCGTCCGAAACCGACTCTACGTTTTTCAGCTTCTCTTCGAAATTCGGGTTTTCCTTGGACATCTCGTCCACACCGACCAGAGGCACCCCGAGTGCCATCACATTCCCCGTTAAAGTTCGCGTAAGCACAACGACGCGCTGCGGATTCGAAGGAACCTCGACCGGCCCGGTCTCGGATTGGTAGGTAAACGTCCCTGATTTCGTGGCTGCCGATGCCGTCCCGGCAGGCTCAGTGGAGGCACTGTTCCCGCTCTTGGTGCCTGTTTGGTTACCGCCGCAGGCGCTCAGAAGAAGGATAAGGAACAGGGATAACGGAATAAACTTTTTCATAAAACGATTCTCTCCCTCATCAATTTGCTATGTATCTATGAATAATCCAATCGCGAGTGAGTTGAGAGGACATTCATTTTAACGATAATGATAATCATTATCAATATGTTAACCATTCTATAGGCAGGCCGGGTTGCTGTCAATACCTAAATAGGATGGAGCTGCTTTCAGCATTCTTCTGCTTTGAAGCTACAACAATTCGAAAAAACATCGTCATCAGCCAGGGTTATCTCTACCGGGAACGCAACGCGCCGACCCGCAAAGTCCACGCGTGCATAAAAAAATACAGCGTCCGGGCCTCTTCCCGCCATTAGGCAAGAGAAGAATCCACACGCTGTAGCGCAAGTAATACGGTTCGTCAACCGGCTGCCTCCGCACGTTTTTCGTTTACCGCCGTCTTATTGCAAATGATCCAAATCCAGCGTGGCTACCTGTTCGGTCAAGCCAGAATACCCTTGCACGGTCTGGGCAATGTAGGACAGCACCGTGTCGCTCCAGCCGTAAATGTAGTAGGTATGAGGGTCCTGGACGGGAACCATCGCATGGCGGTAAGGCGCAATGTCGATGATGAACGCCTTTACGTCGCGGTTCACCTTGGAACGGTACCGTTTCAGCTCCTCGTAGAACGGACTGCCGCTGTTCTGCTGCTCATCCGTGATTATCACGATCTGGTCCACCTTCTTCCGCTCCCGGATAAGCTTGCGGACGGGCGCCCCCGTATCCGTGCCTCCACGAGCATGAATCTGCGCCGCCTGGGTCAAAATGCTGTCTTTACGGGAAGGCTTCGCATCCGCAACCTCCGTGTCGAACAGCCAGAACAGGGAGCTGCCGCGGGTCTTTTTATACAGCGCGAGGGCAAAAACGGAGCCGATCTCCAGGTACTGCCCGTTCATCGAGCCCGAGATATCGAGGAAAATCGCCGTTTGATCGCCCAGCTCCGGCAGGTTGTCGAACGTAAGCTCCGCCGCTTCTCGCAAAGCGTCTCTAAGCTCCGGATGCTCCACCTGCCGGAAAGCCGTCGCCAGCCGGAACGGAAGGATCTTGGCTTTGCTCAGCGCCTGGGGATCGGTCAACCGCTGTACGATGTACTCCACGTGCCGCGCATCTTCGAGCACACCCGCCCGCTGCATCGCGTTCAAATGACGGAGCAGCGCAAACGTCGGCATCTGGTACAGCAGTGCCTCCCAGACCGCCTTCGACGGCTTGATCGCTCCCGTTACCGTTTCGTAAGGCAGCTTGCCGCGTTCGATCCAGCGAATCTGCTCTTCCTCGGTTGCGGCCAGCTTCAAGTTCTCCAACGCCTCGACCTGCGGCAGCAGCGCCAGATTGGCCTCCATTCCCCGCAAGTAGCGGAACAACGCTTGCTGCTGTAGATCCTTCGGCTTCGGATGCGCCGTCGCTATGGCGTCGCCCAGGCTGTATCCGCGACCGCGACCGTTGTACTTCATCGCCCAGTATTCGGACACCTCGGACAAGAATCGGTTCACCTGCCGTTTCACGGCACGGCCGCCCTCTCCGCGTCCGAGCCCGTTCAGAATGGTCAGAAAATCGGACAAATCCGAAGGAATCCGCACCACCTGCCGGAAAACCTTCGCAAACAGATCCGGACGGTACATGGAAAGGATCGCGAGCCCGAACAAGGGCTGAAGCCGCATAAAACCCGCGTTTCGGGCAAACACAATCGCCCGTGCCATGAAATGCGGATTGGCTTCGGCCATCTCGTGATGAAGCTGTGCCGCATCGCCGACCAGCTCCTGCTGATCCGCGTAGTACGTGTTCCCCATCGTATTCGTCATCAGCGTCTGCACATACCGCTCCTCCGCAGACCGCGTGTACGCGGGATAATTGTCTTTATTGTAGGCGTCCGGTCTGAGAGCGCCGAACAACTTTTTCGCCATACTCATGATTCACACACTCCTTTTTTCAAAAAAACTCCGGCGAAGAAAAAGCGGAACAGGTCTGCTGCAGGAGTCGAACCTGCCGTACTGCCCGGGGTATTGCCATTGGTCGATAAGCTCGAAGGAACCCGTTCCTGCGCCTCGCCGGATATTCATTTTTTTGGGATAGAAGCGGAGCGAGGAAAGTGGTTGAAAAGGTTCACGGCATCCGTCGGACACCGTCATACTTAACCCTAATAAGTCGAAGAAACCCTTTCTGGCGCCTCGCTCCGCATTTTCATTTGTAGAAACCACCGAGGAAATAGGTCGGACAGGTACATGCTGCTCTACCATCTGAGCTATTCCTCCCCATGGAGGAAGTTGGACTCGAACCAACGACCAGCCGATTAAAAGTCGAAGTAACCCGTCCAGGCGCCTCGGTGATTTTATTGGGCCGACCGTTTAACGTGCCTGCCTTCTGTACCTATCTTCGCTCATTTTCGGTTCCGCGAACATGGCGAAAGTATTACGACCGGAGAAAAGTTTACCTTTTTTTGTGCGAAAAAGATTCTGATTTCCGCTTACGCGGAGGTGTCCGGGATTTATTGTGGGAAATACGTTCGTTGACGTATCATGAGGGGTAAAGTAGGAGAACTACGGGATTTATTAGGAGCGGTTGACGGAAATTTGATAGATGGTGAACTGGCGGAGAGTATCAGGGCAATGAGAAAACTTATTTAACGGATTGGATAGCCAGCAACAAAAAAAGGCCTGGAGCCGTACTCCACGCCTTTTCAGCGGTCAGGTTTCGTAGTTGGTGACTTCACACGCTTATTGCTTCTTATTCAAAGCCCGTACATCATCTCTAAAAGCATCGCTGTACTGCTCGAATAATCCCGTATCGAACTTATAACTCTTGTCGTTGGCCTTCGGTGTATTTTCCTTAAGCTGCTTATACAGATTGTCGGTTTCTTTCGAAAGCTTGGTCCATACTTGCTTCACATTATCATACTTCGCATCCAGACCCTGAATGTACATATCGTATTCCGCCTTTTTCTCCATGGCTTTGCCCAGGCGCTCCATTGTGAAATCAATGTCCAGCTTCTTCCCTGTGTTGCCCGTTCCATTGCTGACGTACCAAGTGATGTCCACAAATCCTTCGTTCCAAAAAGACGAAATCATAAAGTTGCTGATCTCACTTAGTTTAGACTCAGGGGCCGGCTCTTTCGGCTTAGCTGAAGCATTCGCCGGATTGGCAGTGCTTGCAGGCGAACTCTTAGCCGTCTCCGTCGGCTTTACATCTGCGGTCTTTTCCTTGCTTCCACACCCCGACATTACAAACAGCAGGACAACGGCCATTCCGATCAAAAAACCAATTTTGCTGCGTTTAGACATCCCAGTACTCTCCTTTTTTTACAAGTGCTCCTTTTATATCGGTTTTGCGGCACAGGTTTTGAAGGATTTGGCTGAGAAAAAGTAACACGGTAAAAGTAAATCACACAATCGTCCCGCTTCAAGCAAGGTTTCCCTGACGGGACTTCCAGTCCCGGTAACGCTCCGAAATAATCGGCTCGATGATCCGGTAGTTCTCAAGCGAGTCCTCCACATGGTAAATCGTCGGCAAGCCTGCGGCCAGAACGTTTGTGAAATCCACGGCCGTATAAACATCGTTTTGGATATCGAGGTATTCGCGGGCAAACGCCTCCGCTTCCTCCGACAATTCTTTCGAGCTGAGCACACCGTCCCAGTTGGTACGATAAAACTCGGCGCCCGTCATCTCATCCCGTTTGACTAGCTCGATCTCCGGCGCATCTTCTTTGCGGCTTCTTTTGTTGGTGAGATCGTTTTTAATCAGCCAGGCAATGAACATCCCCGTCGGCACGTAGGCCTGAATGACATCCAGCTCGGACGGAAAATCGCCCTCATAATGCCACTTCGCTTTATCGAACACGACGATTTCTTTTTCCGGAATTTGAAATAAAACGTCCCTCGGCTCCTCGACGAACCCTTTGCTTTTCAGTTCACCGGCCAGCTCCTCCATCCGCTTGATTGCTTCCCCCTTAGTGGGATATGGCTCATATTTAGGATTCGCCGTTTTCTTGTCGGCATATAACCGGCCCTTAACGATATTAACGATACAAACCTGTGTTGTTTCCGTAAGCATCAAATGGTAATAGGTTTTAAAGGTTTTTCCCTGTTTAGTGAGTACGGTTTCGATTTTGTCCAATTTGTCACCTCGGTTTATAAGGTTTATTGAAAAGTACCGGGATGTGTTTAGGTTAGCATGGAGAAATCCGGCAAAAGTGCCTACATTCCAATAAGTTTGCCGCTCCCCTTAAACTTTTTAACGTTCCAGAAGAGAATTCATGACAGCAACAGTTTTTAGTTTACTTACCGGTTCAGCATGTCCTACTACACACATATCAAAATCAAATCCTTCAATCGCTGTAAGTAAAGAACGCAATTTATCTTTATCTAAGTGGCAATCATTGTAATAATCCACTCCAACAGCATCGCCAATAAATAATACTCTTTCTTGAGGCACAAATATGCAGACGGAATCGTCACTATGCGGAGAGGTTACATGATGTAATTCTACCGTAATACCTCCCAGATCGATTTCCATAGTTCCGCTGAAAGAGATATCAGAAGTCACCACTTGTATCTCCGATAGCGAAGGGTACTCATTCCGAATGCAGGTATCCGCAAATTCAATCTCAACTCCTGCCGCTAATCTCTTTTTCATTTCAATATCTGTCCATTCCCACTTAGCTTGTTCCGCTAGTTTATCATTCGTTTTTTCATGGGCAATGGTAATCCCCTCCACCGCATGCATCCCAAAAGTATGATCCCAGTGCCAATGCGTAATCGCAACGATTTCCGGTTTTCTTAATCCTTCCTTACGTAAAGCTTCATTAAACAATGCTGCATGAAATTTGGAATTGCCCGAGTCCACCATTAAAGAACGCGTTTGCCCATTTATATAACCGAGAACCGGCCTATCGGACTCTTTGCTGAACATCGTATAAAAAACACGATCCGTTAGTCGTCTTAACTCCATATTATAAATCCTCCTAATTATATACGTATTTATTATTACTTTTCCTTTAAAAGTAACTTTTTCTGTATGGATTCCGTTTATATCTACGGATTGAATAACTCAAACGACGGGGTGAACTATGAAAATATTAGACGGTCTCTAGCTTCCCAAAAGGAGGGACTAGAGAACCAAATGAGCAGAAGTGTAAAAAAGTCGCCGGTATTTAAAGACCAACAGCACCTAAGCACCGGCTGGACCAAACGGCAGGCCGGCAAAGCGGTACGCCGCTTCAAAGGCGACGTTCAAAACGGGAAATGGTACCGGAAATTATACTGCCCCTGGAATATTTGCGACTATCGCTTTTACAAAACAAAACAGCAGGCGGTACATGAATGGAAAACATTCCAGTGGCTGAGAGAACAATTATTGACTCACGCGGAAGTTATAAACGATTGGGAAAAGTTCTATAGAAGAAAATAAGCGCAGGCGTCGGCTAGGGAAGCCCGGCGCTTGCGCTTTTCATCCAAAGTTCACGGATATCCGGATTGCAGTCATACCGGATTTCATCCCGCAAAGAGGCAGGCAGAATATCATTGGCCAACATAATTTCTACAGCCCGCCGTCTGCAAGGGGAGCAAAGCCCTTTGTGGTACAGTTCGATCATAATCTTTTGGCACGATGCTGTAGGATGTTTTTCAAAAATGTTGACCATATCCAACTCCATGTTATGAAACGAGTGCTTGTTATGCTTCTTAAAAGCGACACGTTCCAATAAAGGCAGATCATTTTCCTCATAATTAAAAGTGAATAGTTCCAGTGCCTCTACCTCTGTCTCCCGTTGACAGATCAGTTGGACTGCTAGCCGATGGACACGCTCGTCCTTCAAATTGCGAAGCGCACGAATGGCCGCTGAACGAAGACGTTTATTTTGGGATTGTGCCAGCTCTATAATTTTTTGCGGATCAAGTGGAAAAGACGGTTTAACGAATATAGACAAATAAGCTTCCAGCTTCTTGGGATTCTCTTCTTTCAATAAGTCATCGGCAGCTTTAAACAAGTCTTCCTTAGACGCGCGCATGCCCCAAACAATGTAAGGGTACCGGGCTTTTTCACCCGTTTCAATGGAAGATTTAAATTCCTCATAGGAAAGAGCCTTTCGGCCGTTTAACAAAGAGTAATCATCCTCGTTCCCGAGCACTGATTGATAAAAAGCCTGAATCTTTTCGTCCTTCACGGACTCTTCCAAGAGAGCCGCTACCTTTTCCTCGCCTAGAAACTCCTTGGCAGATTCCCATACGAAAGTATCCCCTTCATAGCCGGAAGACATTATCCGCTTGCCGATCTCCTTTGCCACAAACAAAAAACCGTTTGCTCCCGCGGCCTCAATAATCTCTTCCCCGCCTATGAAACAATTCCATTCTTCATCGTAACGGAATCCCCTTTTCATAGCATCTACCGCTGTCGGATTGCCGTGAGAAGCAAAGATTTTCGCTAATCGGTACACTTGCAGAAGGTCCCACCCGTTCACTGTGCCTCCCAAAGCATTGAGAATTAGTTCCTGCAAAATAGGGGAAGCCTTGGAGAGCTGAATGACCTCCCATAGATAGGCCTCTCTGCTTCCATCACATTGAGGATCATACGCAGTATTCCGAATACAAGCATCCGCTATAGCGTCAAGATGCCGATAAGTAAGCGCGGGGTTCTCCTTCAGATAGAGAATAATGCTTCCTAACCCGCGGGTTAATTCGTAGCGAAACTTTTGAATGTGCATTTATCTCCTCCCGCCACACTTATTTTTATACTGGTCACCTACGGGCTGCGGTTATAACAATTATAGCTAGTATAATGAATCAAACGTTAGAGAATGTTTAGTTATAATGGGAGATGAAGATCTAAACCTGTGACTATTTGCAAAACAATTCAATATCATCTTACCATTCAAGCAGGAGCTAACAAAGGCGAGACCATTGTTATCCCCCTGTTCAATGTGGGCATACAGGGATTGGGCATTAAGGATTTAGGGCTGCTCCCACCCTCCATACCTGAGCAAGCATTAGCCAAAGCAGATGGAACCATTGAAAAGTTATGCACTATCGAGCGATGTATGGTGCATTGCAAAACCGTATGGAACACACATTAAACAACGTGAATAATCCAGCTAAAAATAAAATGACAGGCGAATCACGTATTCGTGATGCAGACATGGCCAAGGAATTTCGAATTTGATAACATCCAATATGCTAACGCAAGCGGCCCAAACGATATTGGCCCAAGCAAATCAGAATCCACAAGCCGTGTTACAATTACTTAAGCCATGATAGTTAAGAGAACCTACCTGTCAGGTAGGTTCTCTTGTTGTATACGAAAAAGAGGAGTTTTCCACTCCTCTATTTAGAGAGCCGTGAATCCCCTTGAGGCATAGTATGAACCCGCTCCATTGTGTTGCACAAAAACAGTGTCGTCATGTCGATCACAAAGTATGGTTCCGCCTTTGTATACTCGAAATCGCTGTTTTTGCCCTTGCTGTTTCTAGTACGATGTAACCTGCTTCCAATGAATGATCTCATTTGACACAATACAACCTTCGTTTTGAAATATTTTAAGGGAACATCCTGTACAGATTAAGCAGTTGGTTTGCTTTCAACTACACGCTTCTTTTTGAAAAAATTAAACATAGACATGGCCTGCCTCCTCGAAAAAGGAAAACTAACTAAGTTTGTATTTTTGAGATCCATCCCCACCTGATGCTAAAGATTTTAGGTTAGAGTACAAATACCTTATATTGTTTTAAAAAGGATGTCTTCGACCCACAATTGGCTCACTTGGCTCTACCTTCTTCAAAAGAAGTTCTAACCAGCGAGAGAGTTTTTGATCTGATTTTTCCTTCCCAATATCAAAACCACACACCTCAAGAATGTCTTTCAACTCAGGTTGTTTTACCAGTGACTTGTTCTTCGCAATATAAGGGTCTAACCATAGCTGCCTTCCAGAGTAGTCCCGAATGATCAGCCTATATGCGCCATGCTTATGGCCATACTGATTGGATGGATCAAAAAAGCCATTATCAATTGCTTGCTCATCTTCAGAAAACAAAATGTATTCAATTGGGTGGGGAATGAACGCCCAATATTTCTCTAGTACATGTTGGGGCTTGCTTCTACTATATCGCTTATCTTGCAACAAAGTTAATCTCCCTTGGTGCCAATACATATTGGCTTGAGCAGCCTCTAAATCATCAATACTGGATATTGAGCGAAAATCAAATTCGCTCTTCCTAACATTAACTTCCCAATTACCATTTTCATTTTTCACGTACTTTACTACAGGGTGGTAAAATACGTTTTCCCTTAAAGCTTTCGGTACACCTATAAGTTGAAGTACCTTTTCACTTCCATGAGGTCCGGTTCCGCCATAACCACAATTACACCCTGGTAGCCACATCTCGTTACCATCGGAATCACGAATAACCATGTGTGGAATTGATAAGCTGATCAGGTCACCGTATCTATATTTCTCAAGTGGGAGAAAGTAATTTTCAACAGCAGCATCAATTTGCTCGAAAAAAATTGATACCCGTTCAATTGAGTTTAATTGACCAATATGTTTATTAGCATATGCTATGTTTTCATGGGTACCCGAAGTCTCACAAGCATACTTTGGAGGAGTCGGATTTTCATAGCGAGGGAGCATCCCCTTCTTCTCCATGAATCGTAAAACATCCTGCAAAAGATATACTGAACCATTCGCCGTGCTTTTAATGGGTACCAACTCACCCTCTTTATGTAAAATGGAAATTCGCTGACGTGATACATTTAATTTTTCAGCAACTTCATGGGTTAATAACACATTCCTCGCCAAAAATCTTTTAAACGGGTTCCCCTCCATAAATATCACCATAACCTTCCTTTTAATTGTTTAATTACAGGGTACATTTTATATTTACGGCTGTCAACGTCAATTGTAGCGCACGTCTACTTGAGTCTCCCTACTGTTACTGTCTATACACACAATGGCTAAATAGCCCTGTCGATCCGATTTCTCCTGGCATGTGGAGTGCTGCGCGCTGATTATCAGGAAATAGCTTATTTGAGCCACATTTACCAATATTGTATCAAGTATGCTGAGCGCCTTTAGGCGCTTTTATTTTTCTTGAAATAAGATCTGATACGTCTTTGTGTCGGGTAAGTAGAGTCAACATAAATCATAATACAACTTTGGGGATGCCTAACCCTAGTTGCCGTACACTCATTGAAAAGGAGAAAGGGTAACCCTACAGCCGTTTGTTTAACCAGCTTCAGGGCTACCCTCTATTTGTTAACCTACTTAGTCTGTTGCTCCAACATCCTCAATAGAACGGTTACTGCTCCCGCTCTGTTCGTTTTTGCATCGGGTTTGAATAGATTTGCTCCTACACCTTCTGTAATGCCAATCTTCTCAATTGCCGCTACTGCGCTCTTCGCCTAATAACAGGATGATCTTGTCGTCTGCGAACGCGCTAAGTTCATACCCTTTCACAATGGACTTTTTTGGATTTCCATTTTCATATGTCTGAATCATCTATTTCTTGAATTCTGCTGTAATACACGTCTGTTTACTTGACATAGTAGTGACCCGCTTCAATTACTATTGTTTCATTCCACTAGCCCTTATTTTTCTGTCCAACTAACTTTAAATTTTATTATTAGCTAAAACCTCACTATTATGCAACTCATTATTCAACCACATTACTTTTTCATCCAACTCTCTTTTCCAATCCTTTTTCATTGCTTGGGCATACTTAAGTGGGTTGGTTTCCGAATGTTTAACTTTGTAGCTCTCATAATCTTTGCTATCAATAATCCCACTAATATTCGGAATTCTATCAATACCTACATAATACTGTATAGCCGATAGATAAAGCTCATCCTTCGAAACAAACCATTTTTCAGAAAAATCGCGAATGACTTTATCTCGAGCTTGTGTAAAAAATTTATGTTTCAGATTTAGCACATCTTTTTTTGAATCAAATTTTAAATGCTTAATATCATTCAATATTCCACTATAGATTTCCTTAAGGATTTCGGCTTTACTTTCTTGCTGTAAGGCATCTGAAAGTTCTTGCAATGTTATATTTCTTGTTGCGTAATCATTCAACAAACCATCAATTGTTGTATATATATAATCATTATTATTAAATTTTCTCTCTAAATCATTTTCATTGTTTTGATTTGAACCATTTGAACCATTTGCATCCTTTTGTTCTACATCCTGTCCCATCTGCTTGATAGTTTGAATTTTAAACTCTAGTTTACTACTCACTTCTTCTAAAACTTCTTCAATAATTGATTGATCTGTTACTTTTGATTTTTCAAACAAGTTTTTAATTTTTAATAAGATACTTTTATCTGCTAATCCCTCGAAAGGATTAAAAAACTCAAGATAGGACTCTCTACATTCCAAATAATATTCTTTAATCGATTTAATATCTTCATCTACAATAAATTTAGTATTATTTGAAAAAAAATCTAAAATAACATCAACAATGAGATTTTGACATGAAGTCATTTGATCTGGGGATTTCATATGAAAAAGTCTAAAATTAGGGAAACCTATCGACTCTTCATTACTTCTCATAATCGATGAGAGCTTAATAAATTCTACTGAATACCCTATTAAAATAATCTCCTTAATTTTGTTTCCTACTGTTATGTTAGGAACAAAACCAACAAAATTTTCGATTTGTAATGACTCTAAATTTTTCAAGTGAATCTCTTCTTGATAAACATCTTCGGTTATTGAAATATCAAGATCTATTAAATTTGTTGATTTTTCAAAAACATTATTCTCAATTACAAGATTTGTGTTTTTTAATACTTTTAATTTTTCTATATTATTTTGTGTATCAGACTTAAAACAGAAAATGCCTTCTCTTATTTCCGATGAATTAGATTTATAATAATTGCAAGAACAATCAATCAGCTCAAACCTTCTCAATGACTCACATGCAGATATATTTGCATGTGAGTCATTTCCTTCCTTCACCATAAATGTACATTTTTCCATTTTAACATATATCAGACTATTACCATATTTCAAAAGTTGATTAAAAAATACACTTTCTATTTCTGTATCAGAAAAGATAACTTTTTCAACCAATTTAAGCACCATCAGAAAATCTCTAGAATTACTAAGCTTAGTAAATTCAACTGCATCCATCTTTTCATCAAAATAAACACGAGAGATTCTAGAAGCATTTTTATTGACTACAAAATTCCTCGACAATTGAAGCACTTTCTCTAGATTACTCGTGGTTATTCTCAATTCATTAATATTACGAAAAGTAAAATGATTTATAGTTAATGATAATTCAGATAATATATCCTCTCTTGGAAATTTATTTTTCAAAAAAGGATCTATAGTCTGGTATTCCTCATAACTAGATATGAACAATTTATCCTGTAATAATATTTCTAAAAAAGGAACCAGGACAATTTTCTCGGCAACCGAAGATCCAAGTTTTCTCAATACTTCTTCCATTTTCAGAATATAATCATCTTCATAATAAAATATATAAATCTTGTTTGCTTTTTGAATAAATTTTGATAAGAATAGAAAGTCACTTCCTTGAAGGGAGTGCCCTATAATAAACAAATCAATATTCGTATTGTTATTATCCAAATCAATATCGGACATCATTTTTATTCTTGTTGCATTCAATGACTCGTTTTCTTTAATTCTAAAAATTTTATCGTTAATTAGTGATTGAGAATAATGAATCTTTTTAATATCTTCACTATCAGTAAATCCGCCTCCGAATAAAATGTTTCCTTCTTCTAAACTTCCATGTATATGGAAAACTCTTTCTTTCGCTTTCTTCACTTCTAAACTAGATTTGGATATATTATTAGCATCATAAAGTACACTTTCACATAAGTCCTCGATGGAATTTGTGTAATTAAAATTAATAAAGTATGTGTTTTCATCTTTGACCAATTTTCCAAAAAAAGGGTTTACTTTTTCTGTGAATCCTTTAAAACCAGCAGCATTCAAAATCGTCTTTTGTTCAATCCACTTCGGATATTCATCAGAAAGATATTCATGAAAATCTTCTTCTAATCTTTTAATAGAATCGTTTACGGACACTATGTCAAAAATGTCTTGTGGTTCTTCATTTTTTAGAGATCGATTATTTATTTTTCTTACCGTTTCTTCATATAAGCTTTCAAAATCAGACCAATTCAAATGGAAATTTGCATACTTTCTTAAAAAAAGCCTATTGTAGTTGTATAATTCATAATCTTTAGTGATTTTTTTTCTACTCTGAATATATTCAACAAAATTCTGATATGAACTCTTGAGACCAAGGCTAATATCGAATCCGTTTCCAACAATAACTATATTCTTTCTATTAACCTTTTCTTGACCCTCCTCTTTGATCATAAATCATTCCCCCAATACTAACTTGATGATCCATTGATTTCATCTATAACCTCTAACGTAATTCATCATTCAAAGGCACAATGACTTCATCTAGTGTCTTTCTCCACTGGCGTTTCATTTCGGGTCCGTATTTCAATGGTTTTGCACCTGGATTCGCGGCTTTATACTTATCAAAATCTTTGCTATTGATAATATTCCCAATGTTCGGAATTGGGTCTGCTCCAATCACATACTGAATAGCAGATGAATGCAGCTCACTCTCGTCTACAAACCAAGTATCTGCAAACTTTTGAACGGCTTCATTCACAGTTTCTGTAAAGAAACGTCGTTTGACTACTAGAATATCTTCCCATGAGTCGACCTCTCCGGTATCAATTGCGTTTAGCATTGCCCGGTATACGTCTTTGACATTTTCTGATTTCTTCAGTTTTTGAAGGGCTTTTTCTATCTCTTCACGGGTATTCTGGTTATTGGCTGAGTACGTTTCTAATAGTCTATCAATATATGTTGAATCAATATCATAGATCTTTACTGCATTTTCTCCATAAAACTCAATGTCTGAGAAGTCAGGTTCTGGCTCATTATCTGGATCCTTTGGTTCTATTAGTGATCCTTTAATGGTGTTATACACGCCAATGTATTCTTCTAAAGCTTTAACCTGTTCTTGCAGATTTTTAGATTTTCCCATTTCATCGTTGTAATCATCATACGTAGCTAACGCTTCGTAAGCATTATTCAGCTCTTGAAAAGCTTTTACAAATTCGATTCTAGTCTCAAGCGGAGAGTGCTCGTTAATTTCGATTGGATCTGGCACTAATGTTGTCAATTTATTATGGGCTTTTGTAAAACGTTTCTTCGTCTCTTTATAGGTTGGATAAACTAGATTTGTTTCTTCCTGTTCATGGGAATATAACTTCGTCGCAACTTGTACATTTCGTTCCATTGTCGCAGGTTTACGGAACGTTACAATTAATCCTTTTTTCTTCCCAGAATACGTACGGTTCGTCCGAGAAAAGGCCTGAATCAAATTGGCATAACTTAAATTTCGATCGACAAATAACGTTTGAATGGTTGGTGCATCGAAACCAGTCAATAAGCGATCTACAACAATAACAAGGTCAATATGATTCCCGTATTGTTTAAATTCTGCTTTCTTACGAGCTAAACGATTGTTAATATCTCCGTTATAACGCTCGATATCTTCAATTGACCAAGCTGTGTGATAGTATTCGTTATACTCCTTGATAACGTCTTTCATTTCTTCATGAACTTGTTTAGAATTTTCTTCGTTCTCTTGTATGGAATAAGTGATTGCAATCCGAGGAAAATCTGGATCATCTATCGTTCTTCCCGCTCGAATGGGATGACCAGCAAATTCATTTTTTAGCCATTCAGGATCATTAGTCATTTCCTTAATTGCGTTGTAATACCGCTTCGCCATACCAATAGAACTTGTTGTTAATATAGCCGATTTTTGCGGGCGACCATTTTGAAAATCAAATTTGATATAAGCATTATCCGGCTTGAATATCTTATGAATAACCTTTTGAATATGATCATCCTGTTCGAAAGTAGATAGCTCAAGATAATCTTCCTTTTCGATCTCATCCATCTCATCAATCATAGCATTAATTTCGTCATTACTAAGGGCGGTGTATTTTTCACTAGCACGAAGTTGTTTGAAAATAGTGTTATTTAACGATATTGATTCGATTGTATTTTCATGCTCAACTTGAAATCCTAAAACAGCCCCGTCATCTAACGCATTTTTTATCGTATACGTATGCAAGCGCTCCCCATATTGATCTCGAGTCGTACGAGCTAATTCGCCCTTGGCTTGCTTCTTATTCTCTTCAAATATCGGGGTACCTGTAAATCCGAACCACGTAGAATTTGGAAAGAAGTTCTTGATCTCTTTCATTCCTTCAGAACTAAGTGCGCGGTGACATTCATCCACCACAAATACAATGTGTTGTCCCAGAAGTTTATCAAAACGCTGCTTGGCTTTGGGGTCCTCTTGTTTTTTGGTATAGCGTAAAGCAGCTTCTAACTTTTGACGAGTTGTAATGATTACTGTATTCGAATTAGCATCAGAGAGTAGAGTTTGACTTAGCTCTTTTGCACTCCCTGTTCCGACAATCAAACTATTTGACTTCGCGTTACCAGATGAAATACCTGTATTAAATTCAGAAGCAAATTTAGTGAATTCGGCCGTCGTTTGATTATCTAAGTCTTTACGGTCAATAAGCATGATGGTACGATCAACGCCTGTTTTGCGAGCTAATAATTTTGTCGCAACAAAGCTAGTCAACGTTTTTCCTGAACCGGTCGCATGCCACACATATCCAGATTCATGTTTCATTGCAGATTTAAACAAGGCCTGAATGGCATGAACTTGATACGGTTTTAATACAATTAAAGCTTTATTGTCTTGATCCTCGCTTACAATAGTATAGTTGGCAATCAGGCGATGAACGTCTGGAATATTTAAGACTTGTTTTACGAATTCATAGAGATTTTCTACTTTACGATTTTCCGTGGTGCGCCAACTAAAGATCAACTTTTTATGCATGTCTTTAGGCATCGCATTGGCAAAATAACGAGTGGTTTGTTCGTTGGAAATGACAAATAGCTGAAGAGTTGAGAAGATATTATTTCTAAACATGCCTTCTTCTGCGTATTTTTTAATTTGATTAAAGGCTTGGAATACACCATCTTTGGCACTTACTTGCTTTAATTCAATCTGAACGATGGGCAATCCGTTGATTAAAAGGGTCACGTCGAAGCGACGATCCCGATCGTTCAGGTTTGCCTTTTGTTTCGCAATCTGATGAACTACTTCATATGTAGAAATTCCGCCACCAATGCTTTGATTTGAATATAACACCAGGGACATTGAACCTAAAAATACATCTTCTCGATCAATTGTAATGCGAGCAATTCCATTCTCTCCTTTGAGCCATTTTGCTGCATCAAAAGGAGTCTGTGTTTTCAACAGTAGCTCTGTTTTAATCGTATCAAACTCTTTATCAGAAATGGGGTGATCCCCAATTTCGGATAAGTTGTTTTGTGTTATTTTCTGACGTAAGTTCTTCCATAGATCGTCTTCTGATTTTAAATCCGGACGATATTGCCACTGGTTATGTCCTTGGCCTAATACTTCAATTAAGCGACGTTCCACTTCCGCTTCAGTGTTATGTTTTACCTTCGTCATGTGTCTTCCTCTCTTCTGTATGTTTAGACAAACATCTTTTGTAGGAATGCTTTTTGGGTTTGTTTTAAGAGTTCTAGTTCACGTTGATGAATGGAAATGACCTGGTCAAGTTTTTTGAAAAACCCCGCAATTCTCACTTGCTCCTTTAAATTCGGAAAATAAAATTTCATCTTTGAAATTTGTTGAAAATTCAATCCTTCTCTGCCTCCTCCTGCTTGGTTAAGTTCAATTTGGTTCTGACCATTCCCCGATGTAAGATTTAATTGAATGAAATATGGATTTACATTTTCATATGGTCTAATTATAGAAACATGTTGATTAACATTTGCAGATGTTTCAAATTCATACACAGCACTTCTTCCAATAGATGCACCAGTAATATTTAATAACACATCATTTTGTTGTACTCGACTATTAGCCATATCTTCATCAACTTCTTCAGATATATAAACAACATCTAATAAATTGACTTTATCGTTAAAAATATTTTGGGATCGCAACAGTGGAATTCCCTGTAATTTATAATTTGAACTTCCGCCCTTAGGAGTTTTACCACTGCCTATTTTTTTTGTCACTTCTTTAAGACTACGTTGTTCCCAATCTCCAGCAAATCCTGGGAATCGAACTTCCGGCACGGACTCCCCTTCTTTTGGAAACATTTTTTGCAAGAATCCTTGTTTTGTTTGTTGGAGGGTGGTGAGTTCTTGCTCATAAAAAGTGATAGTGTCATCTAACTGTTTAAAAAAGTTTCCAATTTGGGTTTGTTCTTGAATTTCTGGGATAACCACATTAATATTCTTGAATTTATTCAATGATAGAACTTTTTGCCCTGTTCCTTCGGCTTCTAAGGCAACTTGTTTTTTTATAGTCGAATTGAGCATATTCAAAAAGAAATCACTGTTACCATTAATTATTTTAAATACAGGATAAAAGTAACTAATAATCCCTTTATCAACAAGATCATTTCGGTTAAACTTAAATACACCATTATCACTTCTTGACCTAAAAGTAAAGTATCCTCTTGGCAAAACAAAATACCCTATATTTTCTTGAGTTGTTATTTGTCTGTCTGCGAAATACTCTTCCTGGTATATTATCCCTCGCTTTTGAGAAGAAGTTAATACAGGGTATTGATTTTGAACTACGGTTCTCTCAATATAATCTTGCACGAACCCTCTCAACTCACGCTTTTCCCATTCTTCTATAAATCCTGGAAACTGAATCTCCGGTTTACTTTTATTTCCCACGATTAAACACCTCTAACGCACCCTGGATCCATTCTGCATTTTCTTCATCATATTGCAGCGAAGAAATAATGTCATAAAGACTGGATTCTAGTTCTGCTTTTTGTTTTCTAATATTTTTAATCGTTGAGCCAATTATAGCCATATCCACAGACTCTTCTTCCTCAAAAGTATCTACGTAACGAGGGATGTTCAAATTAAAATCATTTTCTTTAATGTCATCGAATGAAGCCAAATAAGCATATTGCCCTACATTTTCACGCTTCATATACGTTTCGACAATCTTATCAATGTTTTCATCTGATAGTTTGTTTTGGTTTTTCCCTTTAACAAACTCTTTACTGGCATCAATGAACAACACATCACGCATATTGCGATTTTTCTTCAGGATTATGACCGTTGTCGGAATTGACGTCCCAAAGAATAAGTTAGCTGGCATGCCAATCACGGCATAAATACTGCCATCTTCCAGTAGCTTCTTACGAATCACACCTTCCGCTGCTCCACGGAACAGCACCCCATGCGGTAAGACGATGGCCATGGTTCCCGTCTCTTTCAAGTGATAAAACCCGTGTAAAAGAAAGGCAAAATCCGCTTTAGATTTCGGCGCTAATTTCCCATAACGATTAAACCGAGAATCATCTAAAAATGTATCATCTGAAGACCATTTTGCAGAGTAAGGTGGATTCATTAGAACTGAATCAAAGGTATAAGGCTCATCTGTCGGCCAGTCTTTGTTCAATGTATCCCCGTTACGTAAACGCATATCTTCTTTATCAACACCGTGCAGGATCAAATTCATTTTAGCTAAGTTAAAGGTCGTTGTGTTTAGTTCTTGTCCATGATACTTTACACTGTCTGGATGGTTAATATAGTTTCGAACATTTAGCATCAAGGAACCAGAACCCATCGTTGGATCATATACACTGAACAGTTTTTTATCTTCTTGCCCCATTGCGACAATACGAGCCATCATAACGGATACTTGATGAGGCGTATAAAACTCTCCGGCTTTCTTACCCGCTTCTGAAGCAAATTGGCTAATCAAGAACTCATATGCATCGCCAATGACATCGCCATCATGTCTAATCACATCTATATCATTTAGTTTTTTCAGAACTTCTGTAATCGTAATGTTGCGCTGTTGATCGTCTGATCCCAACTTCTTTGATCTCAAATCGACATCATCAAACAAGCCATTAAATTGATCATATTTTGAAGACAAATTAGTAAAGGCTGCACTTAGATCATTTAACTGAAATGTGTTTTGTTTCGCTTGATTGGCTAATACACTGAATAAATAATCTGGTTCAATATCATAACCGAGTGTATCTACTAAAGTCTCGATTAAGTCACTCTTGATCTCTTCGTCGGCTAATAAGTTTCTATACAATTGAGTTTGATTCTCTTGTGTAGAATATTCCTCTAAAGACTCATCAGCTATTTCAACTACCTTTTCTAACAACTTATCGGATAAGTACTTGTAGAAGATCAAGCCTAATAAGTAGTTTTTATATTCGGATGCATCCATTTTACTTCGCAAGTTGTCTGCCGCACTAAATAATCTAGTGTTTAAATCTGCCATTATACACGTTCCTCACTTTTTCTATTGTTGGGCTCAAGCGCTAGGCTATTCATCTTATGATCTAGTTTGAATTATAGGCTTTATCGATTAAAGGTTTTGCCTTTTCAATATCTTCAGGGGATTTAATTATAATTTGCAAATCACCCGTTCCAAAATGCCCTACATTACGCATATCTCTAGTAAATCCTTCCTCAAGTTCAATATCATCAGGATATAGTCTTATATGCCATAGTATTTGTTTCTGGTAAACTTCTACGCAAATTATGGTTTTATTTTTTTTGAACGCTGTGTACAACTTGAGCTGATTTTCTGTAACGTCATCACCGTATGCAAGAATATAGTCTCTAAATGAATAATACAGTTCTCTAAGCATGGGCGTTGTTGACTGGAGCCGTTCTTGAAAAGTCTTGTCTGAGGATGGCTTAATCCATTTATCCCCCTGTTCTTGGATATTGAAGGATTTCACCGTACTTGAATTCACAAGTTCCAGCATAAGTAAATCTGCCCCAAACTTTTTATAACGTATAAGATCAATGTTTCTATTGATCTGTTTAACTGCATATTCATCATATTTTGTAAAATCTCCTGCTACACAAATAAGTCTGGGCATGCTCCAATCTAACTTTTCCGAACATTCTTTCCCTAGAGTCTTCATCACTAACAACTCAAATTCTGTGTATGATCAAGTAGCCAGTCGAGATAAAATAACCCTTGGTTGATGACGTTCTCGTTACTGGTTCTTTTATATTCAAATATAACAGGACAGTTGTTTTCATCCAATCCTAAGCTGTCTATTCTACCACCGTTTGATGTGATATATTCGCTTTTCAGAAAAGTTATTCCAAAAAAATAGGCATATTCTTTTCAATTAATAATTGCAATTCTCTCTCGAGTATAACAGAACTGGCTGGTAATTCTTTAACTTCTCCCGTTATATAGAACAGCTTAATATCGGACTTTTATAGCTCCCTTTCCAAAACTTGATAACCATAGATGTGACACTAAAACTATTAAAGCAAACCACATGCAGACATAGGGGATCATTCCTTATGTATGCTCTCACCTTTCACCTGTGGTTCATTTTCATTTTATCTGTAAGGAGGAGTGGATGTATACCTTGGACAATAAAAATAAGGATTTCCGAGGAAAACCCAATCGAAAATCCTATATATACATCATCCTAGTTTTAAGTAGTTTTTATTTCTCAACCCTGGACATCAAAGCTACACTCTCCACATGTACCGTATGCGGGAACATATCCACCGGCTGAACGCAGACGGTGCGGTACCCGCCATTCTCGAGCACGCGCAAATCGCGCGCGAGGGTCGAGGCGTTGCACGACACGTAGACAACCCGCTCCGGACGGAGCTGGAGGATCGTGTCGAGCAGCCGTTCGTCGCAACCCTTGCGGGGCGGATCGACGACGATCACGTCGGGACGGATGCCCGCGCGCTGCCACTCGGGGAGGACGTCCTCCGCTCCTCCCACGGCGAATTCCGCGTTGCGGATGCCGTTCAGCTCCGCGTTGCGCTTCGCGTCTTCGATCGCCTCCGGCACGATCTCGACGCCATAAACCTTCTTGGCGTGCTTCGCCAAAAAGAGCGAAATGGTGCCGATGCCGCAGTACGCATCGACCACGGTTTCGCTGCCCGTCAGCCCGGCGTATTCGAGCGCTTTACCGTAAAGCGCCTCGGTTTGAACCGGATTGACCTGGAAGAACGAGCGGGCCGAGATGGCAAACTTAACGTCGCCGATGTAATCGTAGATGACTTCCCGGCCCCAGAGAACGCGCGTCGTCGCTCCGAAGATGACGTTGGTCCGTCCGGTGTTGACGTTCTGGCAAATGCTTGCCACGCCCGGTATCGCGGCGCGGATCTGTTCTATCCATTCCGCGACATGCGGGACTTCTTTGCCATTTGTAACGAGTACAACCATGATCTCGCCCGTGCGGAAGCCAACTTTTACGACGACATGCCGAAGCAGCCCTTCGTGTGTTTCTTCCTGGTAAGCGCGAATGCCCAGTCCGCGGCCGATTTCTTTGACCTTAGCGATGACTTCATCGTTATTCGCATGCTGGATCAGACAGGTTTCCATGTCGATAATCCGGTGACTGCCCTGCGCGTAAAAACCACCGACGAGCCCGCCCTGCTCCTCTCCAAAAGGAACCTGAGCTTTGTTCCGATATCTCCACGGATCGCTCATGCCAATGGTCGGATACACGACGATGCCGTCCGCCTCGGAAGCACACACTCTCTCTTGCTTCAGCGGCTCCGTCGATTCGCCGCGGCGCAGGTTTGTGCTCTTTACACCGGCTGCAAGAGTACTTTCACCGATATCTTCACTGACATCATAGATGGGGCTTGTTCCTGTAGCGGCACCTATTCCAAGAGCAGCGTTCCCCCCAATGGTGTTATCTCCAGTCGTGTTGTCCCACGTGATGTTCTCGCTATCATTAGTTTGCGCCTGTGCAGACGAGTCACCTGCTAAATTTCCATCACTCTCATCTTCCAACAAATCAGAAGCGTCCACAAACTCCGTATCCATCAAAGGCTGGAGCCCGCTTCCGCTTATAGTATCGTCTGCGTCTTCTTTTGATTCCAACGCTTCGTCGTTGATCACTTTATCTTCGGGAACAGTGATTTCTTCATCTGCCGGCTTAAAACCCTCACTCGGTCGAGTCGTATTGCCACCAACCGTATCGGCTCTTAATACAGAGGCATCTCCGACAGCATTTCCTGCTTCGGCATCCGCTTCTTTAGCCACCCTAAGCTTCCCGATCCGCTCCAGGTTGTCCACGACGAGCTGGCGCTTTACCTTCAGTTGGGCCGCATAGTCCAAATGCTGGAGCTGGCAGCCGCCGCACTTATCATAGATCGGACATGGCGCGCCAACACGGTCCGGGCTTGATTCCAGCACCTCAAGCAGTTTGGCGTAGCCGTACTGCTTTTTGAGTTTGAGCACCTTAAGGCGTACCCGCTCACCCGGCAGGGCACCGGGAACAAAAAGGGTGAAGCCTTCGACGCGACCCACACCTTCTCCGTCATGTCCGATTCCGATGATCTCGGCGGTATACTCGCCGTTCTTCTCCACGGGCAAAGCAGCCAGTGCAGCGGAGCGTTTGCTCCCGGCTTGAGGCGCGGATGTCCTCTCGGCCCGAGCTCTGCCGCCGCTTTCACGGCTGCCAGCTCTCTCGCCACGCGCCGCCTCAGCCTCGCCGTAAGGCTTCACACGGCCAGCTTCGCCGCGCCCGCCAAACGCCCGCTGAGCAGCGCCTCCACGGCCCTGCCCAGTGTGCGTTCTATTCACTTCGCTCCGTCCGTCAGCCGTAAAGCCTGCTTTAGTGGCGTTCTCATCTCGGAGCGTGCCACGGCGGTCACCCGGCCCGCCCTGCGTTTTCCCCATGGATGTACCGTCCCGGTTCTGTCCCAGCGATGCTGCACCTTGTCGTTCGGATTCACCAAGGTTTTGCCCCCGCGAAGCCTCACCCTGCCGCCTCCCCGCCGACATTCCGCCACGCTTTTGCCCCGACAGAGCCCCGCCCTGCGGCTTCCCCGCGGACGCGCCGCCCCGCCGTTTATTTTTACTCATATCATTTAACTCCCTAATCTGCGTTGATGTTTATATGTGGATAGACCGGATTCGTCCACAATGATCTCGATGTGAGACTGCAGGTTGGTGAAAACCGCCGGCAATGTGCCGCCGAGTTCGCCGTCCAGGTTGATCTGCACGTAGTCCGGGGACGAAATTTCAAGCTTTCTCGTCTGGAAATAGACGACGTTCGGATCGTTCGTGTGCTCGCCTTTGAGCGCCATGGTGGCGATTTTGATAAACTCCGGCAGGTTGCACTTCTTGAGCACGATGACGTCAAAAAGCCCATCATTCAGGCTCGCGTCGACGGCCAGCTTTTCAAAGCCTCCGACGGAATTACTATTCGTAATGAGGAACAGCATAACTTCCTCGTTCATTTCCATTTCATCGGACTTTAAATGCATGTGAATCGGCCGCAGGCGCGGCAGCATTTCGAGTCCTTTTACATAGTAGGCAAGCTGCCCGATCATGGTTTTGAGCTTGCTGGGCACTTCGTACGTCAGCTCCGTCATGGAGCCCCCGCCCGCAATGTTGATAAAATATTTCTGGTTCACTTTACCGACATCGATCGGTCTCGTATACCCGCGGACGATAAGATCCACGGCGTCTTCCCAGTCGCGCGGAATGTTCAGGGCACGGGCAAAATCGTTGGTCGTTCCGAGCGGCAAAATGCCCACCGGAGGCCGGTTCGGCTTCTCGCCCATCCCGTTTACGACTTCGTACAGCGTTCCGTCTCCGCCCGCCGCAATGATAAGGTCGAACCCGCGGTCAACGGCCTGAGAGGCCGCCAACATCGCGTCTCCCTCGCCGATTGTCGCATGGGTGGACGTTTCATAACCGCCCCTCTCCAGACGCTGCAGAACTTCCGGCAGGCGCTTGCGCATTTCTTCCCGCCCCGAAGTCGGGTTATAGATCAATCTAGCACGTTTGGCCATTTCTCTTTATCACCTTTTTTGCTCATAATGGTCCCGGTTAAAAAAAGAGGCAACCTGCCGCTCCAGCCACTCGCTGACCTTCGGACTCGGCAGTATAGATTGCCCGTTATATCGGTAGTCAAACCCTTCCAGCCTGGAAGGGATCACTTCTCTTGTAAAATAGCCCTCGCTTAAAAAAAGCGGCGCAATGATAACTGCATGTCCGGGCTTCCGCTCCTGCCACCACTCCAGCTTCCGCTTCGTCTGATCCGGCAACAGCATCGCCACGTCCGTCGTTCCGAATCCGCCGGTCTTTTTCAAAGCCTGGGCAATCCGCTCCAGACTGCCTCGCCACGCCAGATGGAACAACTGCTCGACGCTGCCGTGTCCCACAAGCAGCACGATCTCCCGCTCCGGGTCCTTCGAAAGATTGCGGATTTTCTCGTAGACCATTTCGGCCAGCAGCTCGGCATCTTCATCCATAGGCGGTGTCATATGCACGCTCGCTTTGATTTCGAACGGTTCCAGATCCGTCGGCAAAAGCGGTTCGGGCTTCAGGCCCAGCGCGTACGCGATCTCGTCGAGATGCGTGCTTCCTTTGGAAACAAAAAGCGGGATGACGATCAGATCAGTCACACCACGGTTTTCTAACCAGGTAATCCCGTCTTGAATCAGCCGTCCGTCCACAAGCTCCAGGAACGAACCGAACACCGGAACGCCGTCCGGGACACGCATCCCCTCAACGGCCTCATCCACCAGCTGCACCCATTCCCGGCTCCGCGAGCCGTGGCTGATCACCAAAATCCCATACGTACGCATGGCTTTCACTCCGCTTCCGTTCATCCTGCTTTCATGCTATCTAAACTAGCCCCTTATGTCAATAAACAGGAAAAATCCCCATTTACGGGTGTAAAGAGGGGGATTTTAAGCCTTACGCGGTCTGCTGTTGTGAGGAACGATCGTTTGTAAGCCTGCGAATAATCCTACCATTATAAAAGAGGCTCCGCAGCATTTTAATAGCCTGATAGCCCGATCCATCTTACCGAACCTGCTGCGCAAAGAAACTCAGGGCCCCACAGTCCGGACAGACGATCTAGCCATCTTCCTTTCCGAAGCTTGCCGTGGGCGCCTTCTACTGGCCAGACCCGAAAAGGAAAAGCTGCATCCCTGACGGTCAGCCCTCATGCCTGCGGGGTATCGGCCAGAAATGATCGGCGCCTTGACGCGGCACAGTAACGGCCGAATCAACTTCTGCTAACTGGTTCTTTATGACAGAAAAGGAGTCAACCGAGTAGCATCTGTGTTCCGTATGAAAGATCAAATGTACACTGCCAGTGGACAACCTTGGATTACGCTGTCAGTGGACATCACAGCCATACCGGCAAGCTGCCCTATCAACGGATCTCTCCAGGCGTCTGATTCAGCCCTTCGGAATCTGTATCGAAGCGACAAGAAAGCGGCCAAGAACACCCTTTACGAACTCGCAACGATCCTTTTCCAAGTTCCCCGCCTATCTGCCTCTTGCCGTATATAACGGCTTCGCGTTTGCCCGTTCCGCTTCCCGATCAGAAAGCAATATCCGGTGACGCCGTCCCTGACGATCTAGCGGTTCAGACGATCCAGAGTCAGCACGTAGCCGTCGTTTCCGTAGTTCAGGCAGCGTTTTACGCGCGAAATCGTCGCCGTGCTCGCGCCCGTCTCGGCTTCGATCTGATTGTACGTGCAGCCTTTGCGCAGCATGCGCGCCACTTCCAGACGCTGGGATAGCGACTGGATCTCGTTCACTGTACAAAGATCGTCAAAAAATGTATAGCATTCCTCTAAGCTGTTCAATGTAAGAATCGCCTCGAAAAGCTGGTCAATCGCTTTATCATTTAGTTTTTTCAACTGCATATCTTCAACCCCTAGCATTCCATTTCATCTTGTATTTCTGGACAATCGGTAGAACAATAATTTCTATTTCGACAGGTTTATTATAATCTCCTTCCTTTACAATTGCAAAACAGTAAAATTTTTAAGCGTTACCGCTCTAAATCGCAACCTTCTCCTGGTAGTGTACATTTGAGCCGTTCCGGTTCCCGTGACATTTTCCACATGCCCGTGATATCCGTCCAGTCCAAACGATTGCCTATCACATAGGATGGAGCAGTAAATCCTTTGCAAAGGATCGTGAATTCAAGTGAGCTATCGTTATCCAAAACACGGCCGACAGCCGGAGGTGCAAACCAGAAGCTTATTCTCGCCGGGTCCGGCAGGAGGTCAGGGCGGAGTTCCTTTCCAGGGCGGCGGAGTTCCCGGCGGGGGTTTTTCTGACGGCGGGTTCCCCGGAGGAGGCTTTTCAGGCGGCGGGTTCCCGGGGGGAGGCTTTTCGGGAGGCGGGTTCCCCGGAGGTGGAGGCTTCCCTCAGGGCGGCCCGGGATTTTCCGGATTCGGCCAGAATCTGCCCGTACCCGTTAATTCCGCCGCACCATCCGCCGCACCGGCCGCTGCAGCCGGGAGTTCAGGAGGGGGAGGAGCCGGCGGCCTTTTAGGCGGCATGAACATCAATCAGATCAAAGGCTTCATTGACCGCATGGGCGGAATTGAAGGCGTCATCGGGACCATGGGCAAAGTGCAGAAAATCGTCGGCTCCGTCCAGCAGTTTGCTCCCATGCTCAAGTTGATGTTCAGCGGCTTCGGAGCCAAGGCCGCCACCAAGCGCGCTAATACCAAACCTTCCGCCAAACGCAAAAAGAAAAGAAAATCCACGCAGACCAAGCGCAAAGTCAAAACAACCAAGAGCCGTAAACAGTCCTCGCGCAAGTAGCTGAGTAAGACCGGGTCCCCAGCAGGACCCGGTTTTTTATGCCGGGCCATTAACATAACGGCGAAACGCGCTGATTGGAACAATCCGCATTTGGCAGTCAGTTGAGTTGGCAGTCCCCAGTCCGCAGTTCGCGGCCGACAGTTTCCCGTTGTCAGACAACCGGCCTGCCTTCGCACTGACACATGTTCTGCAAACAACGTTTCCTTTTGAGCCGCCGCACAGCATGAGCCACAACCCAGCGTTTCTTCCACAATCATGAACTATATCGGTTTCGGTACAAAAAATATATAGAATTCTCCTCCATTTACATAAAATAAACAGAAAAATATTTGAACAACATCCGATCCGCTTTAGATTTCCCGTCTAAAAAACATCGGGCACCGCTCACTACTTTCGCATGGTACGGAGCTGTTGACTGTGAGGCAAGCCACAGCGCCTCTTTTAAGCGTTTCAGCGGGCCAAGGCCCTCAGCCACAGCCGCCTTCATCCCCGCCTCCCGCCCCTCCCCTGTGATATACTTGACGTATACTCACTAGGACGGGCGGGTGATCCCTATGAAGGCTCCAACCGGCGGCCCGGAAGCCATCTCCGGGCCTGTGGTCTTGTTCGACGGCGTCTGCAACCTGTGCAATGCCGCCGTCCGGTTCACCGTGCGCCGCGACCCGGCCGGACAAGTCCGGTTCGCGGCGCTGCAGTCGGAAGCCGGGCAGCGGCTGCTTGCCCGGCACGGCCTGCCTGCGGCCTCCTTCGATTCCTTCGTGCTCATCGAAGGAGGCCGCGTCTACACGCAGTCGTCCGCCGGACTGCGTGTGCTGCGCCGGCTGCGGTACCCGTGGCCGCTGCTGTACGGCTTCGTGGCGGTGCCGAAGCCGATCCGCGATGCGGTGTACCGCTGGATCGCGCGCAACCGCTACCGCTGGTTCGGGCAGCGGGACGTGTGCATGGTCCCCACGCCGGAGCTGCGCCGGCGGTTTCTGGACTAACCGCCCCGCTCCCCGCAAAAACAAATAACCGGCATCTCATCGCGAGACGCCGGTTATTTTCTTTTACAGCCTTATTGGAACGTAGCTTCCATTTGGTTTTGTTCATGCGTTTGAAGCTGAGCTTCCGAAGATTTTTGATTGGACTGGGCTTGGAAGCCCGTCAGCGTACGCGCTGTAGCTTCGCTCTTCGGATGTCCGTTTACGAATTCACCTTCGAACAAAAGGTTTCCGTTGGCATCGTACAGACGTCCGTAGCCTTCAGCACAGTTTTGGCGGAATCCGCCCTCATAGATGACGGTTCCCTTCTCGTTGTATTCCGTTCCGAAGCCGTCACGCTTGCCGTCTTTGTACATGCCGACATATTTCCAGCCGTCCGTCCAGTAGAAAACTCCGGCACATTTAATTTGACCTTTGGAGAAAAAGCCTTCGAACTTGCTTCCGTCAGCCCAGTCGATTTTGCCGACGCCATCGAACTCGTCTTTATCGAAGAAACCGACATACTTGTTATAACCCGTTATGCTGCCCGGCGGTTCGCCGCAAGGTTCCCACGCCCAGTAGTAGGTGCCGTATCCCTGCTTCAGGCCCGCTTTCCACATACCGTCGTACTCCAGGTGCTTATCGGCGTAATACGATTTGCCTTGTCCGTGGAATTTGTTATCTTTCCAGTTTCCGTCATAGCGGAGCACACCGTTCGAGTCGTAATACTTTCCTTTGCCCTCAAACTTGCTGTTCACCATATACCCGTCGTAGAACACTTTGCCGTTCGGATAAAAGATCTTGATGTAACCGGTATAACCTTGGTTACCTTGAGTCAGCGCTTTTGGAGCTTGTGCGGAACTCGTCAGCTTACCTGTGTAAAGGGTCTCCAGCACACTCGTTTGAAGTGTATCGTTTAATGAAATAAGTCCTTTTTCCCCGTCCACCTTCAGCTTGCGTCCTGTCAGGTCTGCGAAGGCTTGCAGGTTAAGCTTGTTCCCGCCTTGAATAACGGCGGCCCCTGCTTTTACACTTTCCCCATTCACTACAAAAGAGCTTGAGCCGGACACCAGCTCGATTTTGGAACCGTCTTTGGACACGGTCCAGCCTGTACCGTACACGCTTTGCTGCACAGTGTAGCCGAGACTGCCAAGAACCGGTGCCAAATCTACATAAGCCGTATCACCGGAAATTTGCGGTTCTGCCGACAGTCCGATTGCCTTGTCGTTGACTTGTAACTGCGTTCCAGAGGCTGCGGAAGCCGCAAGCGGAAGCAGGAACAAAGCCAGCATCATAGTCAATCCGTAAACTAACTTTCTCATTTCTCACCCTCCCAGATACAAATCTTTTCTGTTCTACTTTACGATACATAATGTAACTTGTAAATAGGTTATTTGAATTATTGATACAAAATGTTTCTAAAGTAGATTAGCACCCCTGCTTGGCCTATCCACCTTGTGAATATCCTTGCCGTTTAAGGCCATACTAAGCCGGATAGCTCTGCTCTTGCGTCTTTGAAAACCAGTATTCTAGCATTTTCCGTGATCAAAATACCGGGCGGTTGTGTTCTTTTATTTAAATAATAAGAAACAATTTTTCAAAGTATTACGGCATATTGGAGGGTTTCGTATATGGGCACTATCTGGACATTTATATGCGGGCACTGGATTTCGATCGTGATGATTTTGGGCTGCCTGATCGCCATTTACGTGGTATATAGCAAAAGAAACGAGCTTCAGCTCTACTGGTTGAACAAAAGGGAAGCGAGAAAGCGCAGATCGTAAATGATGCGCTCTCTGCGGCGACTCTGCTTACGACATGGAGCACACTGCCTTTGTAGTCGGCCAAAATCACAAAAAAACGCACGGAACTTCCTGGTAAGGAAGCCACGTGCGTTTTTTCGGTTAACCCTGAACTTCAAAGCAAACTTACCTTATAGTAGAAGCAACCCCACCGACGCGGCGGATGCCCGCATCCGCCTGCCCTTACTTCATCGCGTTCAGTGCCTTCAACGCGATATCCGTCCGGTTCTGCTTCCCTTCGAAGGAGATGCGGTCCGCGGCGGCGTACGCCTTCTCGCGCGCATCGGCAATGTCACGGCCCAGCGCCGTGACGCCAAGCACACGGCCGCCGCTGGTGACCAGCCGGCCGTCTTCAAGCGCCGTACCCGCATGGAACACGAGGGCGCCGCCTACGGCGTCCAGGCCCTCGATGGGCAGTCCTTTCGGGTACGAGCCGGGATAGCCGCCGGATGCGAGGATCACGCATACGGCCGCTTCTTCGCTCCACTCGATGGCAAGGTCCGCAAGGCGGCCTTCGAGTGTCGCCAGAATGATCTCCAGCAGGTCGGTTTTCAGCCGGGGCAGAATGACCTGCGTCTCCGGATCGCCGAAGCGAGCGTTGAACTCGATCGTCTTCGGTCCGTCCGCGGTGATCATCAGTCCCGCGTAGAGTACGCCGCGGAACGGGCGCCCTTCCTTCACCATCGCTTCTGCCGCCGGCTTCACGATGGTGTCCAGCGCCTGCTGCACGATCTCCTGCGGGATGTGCGGCACCGGCGAATAAGTGCCCATGCCGCCGGTGTTGGGTCCCTTGTCCCCGTCGAAAACCGGCTTATGGTCCTGGGAAGGCACCATCGGCTTCACGACATTGCCGTCAACGAACGCGAGCAGGGACATTTCCTGTCCTTGCAGGAATTCTTCGATGACGACGCGGTTGCCGGAAGCGCCGAACTGCTTCTCGACCATAATTTCCTTCAACGCCTTCTCCGCTTCCTCCAGCGTCGACGCCACGATCACGCCTTTGCCCGCGGCCAGTCCGTCCGCTTTGATGACGATCGGCGCTCCGAGCTTGCGCAGGTAAGCCAGCGCAGCCTCATAGTCCTCGAACGCTTCATAAGCGGCCGTAGGAATCTCGTATTTTTTCAGCAAATGCTTCATAAATACTTTGCTTCCTTCAATCTCCGCCGCCGCCCGGTTCGGCCCGTATGCGCGGATGCCGTGTTCTTCCAGGTAATCCACGATGCCTTCGTAGAGCGGATCGTCCGGTCCCACGACGACCAGATCAATGGCGTTCTGACGGACGAATTCCGCGATCTCGGCAAACTGGAACTCCGTAATCGGCACACATTCCGCCAATTCGGCAATGCCTCCGTTGCCCGGTGCGCAGAACAGAGCCGTCACCTTCGGGCTTTTGCGAAGCGACCAGACGATCGCATGCTCCCGGCCTCCCCGGCCGATAACCAATATGCGCATAGTGTCCCGCCTCCCGCTTCTAGTGTTTGAAATGACGAACGCCGGTCATCACCATGGCGATGCCTTTGTCGTTTGCCACTTTAATCGATTCTTCGTCTTTAATCGAACCGCCCGGCTGAATGACCGCCGTAATCCCCGCTGCAGCGGCAATTTCCAGCGTATCGCCCATCGGGAAGAACGCGTCGGAGGCGAGTACCGCACCCTTGGCTTTCTCGCCCGCCTGCTCGATGGCAATCTTGGCGGCGCCTACACGGTTCATCTGGCCCGCGCCGATTCCGATCGTCATGTCCTCGGTCACCAGTACGATCGCGTTGGATTTTACATGCTTGACGACTTTCCAGGCCAGCAGCAATTGCTTCAGTTCGGCTTCCGTCGGCTCGCGGTCGGTAGCCGTCTTAAGATCGCCCTCGGAAATCGCGTGAACATCGCTCTCTTGTACGAGCATGCCGCCTTCTACGGAAGTGACCAGATGCAGCGCCTTGCGCTGTCCTTCGGTAAAGTTGCCCAGTTTCAGCAAACGGATGTTTTTCTTCTTCTGAAGAATTTCCAATGCTTCCGCCGTAAAGTCAGGCGCGATGACGATTTCCAGGAAGATTTCGTGCAGCAGTTGCGCCGTTTCCCCGTCGATCGGACGGTTGGCCGCGATAATTCCGCCGAAAATGGACGTAGGGTCGGCCGCGTATGCTTTCTCGTACGCTTCCTTCACCGACGTGCCGATTCCGACGCCGCAAGGGTTCATATGCTTCACGGCGACGACAGCGGGCTCTGTAAATTCTTTCACGATTTGCAGGGCTGCGTTCGCATCGTTGATGTTATTATAAGAAAGCTCTTTGCCGTGGATCTGCTCCGCTGTCGCGATGCTTCCTTCACCGGCAAGCGGTTTGCGGTAGAACGCCGCTTTCTGATGGGGATTTTCCCCGTAGCGCAGGTCCTGGACCTTCTCATACGTAACCGTATAGCGTTCCGGGAATTCTTCGCCCACTTGTCCGGACAAATATTCGGAGATCAGGGAATCGTAAGCCGCCGTATGACGGAAAACTTTCGCCGCCAGGCGTTTGCGCGTTTCGAGTGTCGTATCGGCATTTTCACGGACTTCGGTAAGTACCGTGTCATAATCGGCCGCATCCACCACGACCGAGACGAAAGCATGGTTCTTCGCTGCCGAGCGCAGCATCGTAGGTCCGCCGATGTCGATGTTTTCCACCGCATCCGCATACTCCACATCCGGCTTTGCGATCGTTTGCGCGAACGGGTACAGGTTGACGATCACAAGGTCGATATACCCGAGGCCCAGCTCTTCCATCACTTTGCGGTGCTCCGCATCGTCACGGATGGCCAGAAGACCGCTGTGTACGGCGGGATGCAGTGTTTTTACGCGCCCGTCGAGAATTTCCGGAAATCCCGTCACGTCGGAAATTCCGATGACCGGCACTCCCTCTTTTTCCAGAAGGGTCTTCGTTCCCCCCGTCGAAATAAGCTCGACGCCCAGCTTTGCCAGCTCCGACGCGAATTCCACAATGCCCGTTTTGTCCGATACGCTGATTAACGCTCTTTTGATTGCCACGATTTCTCCTCCTATGGGTTGGAAAGTCTAATTTGAACCTTTGTATACTAAATGCGATTAAATCTCGCCCTGTACAAAAAGCTTGTTCTATTACTCCGCTGCCTTGGCGGTCTGCGGTTCCGAAATACGCACAAGCCGGCCTTCCAGCGTCACGCGGTCTTCCGCGATCCAGCCGATCGCAAGAGGAAGCAGCTCATGCTCCGCCGCATGCACGCGCTCCGTCAAGCTCTCGACCGTATCGTCCTCCCGGATTTCAAGAGCACGCTGGGCGATAATCGGTCCCGAATCGAGCCCGCCGTCAACATAATGCACCGTAACGCCGGTCACTTTAACGCCGTATTCCAGCGCCTGGGCAATCCCTTTGATTCCCGGAAAAGCCGGAAGCAGAGACGGATGCACATTAATCATCCGGCCGTAAAACGGCTCCACCAGCACCGGCGTCAAGATACGCATGTAACCGGCGAGCACGATCAGATCAATTTCCTTCTCCCGCAGAAGCTGCAGGATTTCGGTCTCGTAAGCTTCCCGGCTGTCGTACGCTTTGGGAGAAAAAGCGAAAACAGGCACTTCCGCCTGTTTTGCCCGTTCCACCACTTTCGACTGCGGCCGGTCGCTGACGAGCAGCGCGAGCTCTGCTTCAAGTCTGCCGCCGCGCACGGCGTCCGCGACCGCTTGAAAATTCGACCCGCTTCCCGAGGCAAACACGGCGATCCGCAGTTGTCCCATTCTAGACCTCCGCGCCTTCGAACGTCACGATTTTGCCGCCTTCCGTCACTTCCCCGATCCGGTATGCGTCATGACCGTACGATGCGGCAATCTCCAGCGCCTTCTCCGCATCTTCCTGAGCCACGATAATAACCATGCCGATTCCCATGTTGAACGTACGGAACATATCATTGTTCGTGATGTTTCCTTCGCGCTGCATGAGAGAGAAGATCGGCAGAATCGGCCAAGAACCGTACTGAATGTTCACGTTCACGCCTTCCGGCAGTGTACGCGGGATGTTTTCCAGGAAGCCTCCGCCCGTAATGTGCGCAGCGCCTTTGATGCCCACCTGCTCCAGAATGCCGAGAACCGGCTTCACATACAGCTTCGTCGGCTCCAGCAGCACGTCGCCGAGGACTCCGCCAAGCTCGTCGATCGTGTCCGTCAGGTTGTGTCCCTTCTCTTCCAGAAGCAGTTTGCGCACCAGCGAGAAGCCGTTGCTGTGCACGCCGCTCGAAGCAAGACCGATCACGGCGTCGCCGGGGCGGACGGTGGAGCCGTCGATGATTTTTTTCTTATCCACGATTCCTACGGTAAAACCGGCAATGTCATACTCCCCTTCGGTATACATCCCCGGCATTTCCGCCGTTTCTCCGCCGATCAGCGAACAGCCGGACTCCGCGCAGCCGTCGGCAATTCCTTTTACAATCGCTTCGATCTTCTCGGGAATGACACGGTCGCAGGCCAGATAGTCCAGGAAAAAGAGCGGCTCCGCACCCTGCACCACGATATCGTTGACGCACATCGCCACCGCATCGATCCCGATCGTATCGTGCTTGTCCATCGCAAACGCGATTTTGAGCTTCGTTCCGACGCCGTCGGTGCCCGATACGAGTACCGGCTCTTCGTATTTGTCCTTGTTCAGGCTGAACAACGAGCCGAATCCGCCGAGTCCCGTCAGCACTTCCGGACGGAATGTTCTCTGCACATGTTTCTTCATCCGTTCAACGGCTTCGTTACCGGCCGCGATGTCGACGCCCGCTTTTTTATATGCCTCCGACACTTGTCTCACTCCCTAATGGTTTGAAAAGCACACCGCTAAAACACGGTGATACCTTCCATGCTTGATTGTCTTTTGATTCGTACATGTTGAATCTATCGTTAAACGTATCGGCAGCACCGCGGTTTAACAGCCGCAGCCCACCGCATTTTCGCTATCGTTCACGTAAGTCACATAACGATTATCGAAACAGCCCGTGCAGAAGCCGCCGTTCTCCACGCCGTCCTTGCGGCCGATGGAGTCGATCAGCCCTTCTTGGGTGAGGAAGTACAGCGAGTCCGCATTGATCGCCTGGCGGATCTCTTCGATCGTCTTCTGCGCCGCGATCAGGTCTTTGCGGCTCGGCGTATCGATTCCGTAGAAGCACGGGTTCTGGAACGGCGGCGAAGAGATGCGCACGTGCACTTCCGTCGCTCCCGCTTCCCGGAGCAGGTTCACGATGCGCAGCGAAGTCGTACCCCGGACAATCGAATCGTCGATCATGACGACGCGCTTGCCTTCCACAACCTTGCGCACGGCGCTCAGTTTCATCTTCACGCCCTGCTCCCGCAGCTCCTGGCTCGGCTGGATGAAAGTCCGGCCCGTGTAGCGGTTTTTGATCAGTCCAAGCTCGTAAGGAATCCCGGTCTGCTCGGCAAAACCGATGGCGGCCGACGTGCTGGAATCCGGCACGCCGGTCACCAGATCCGCGTCCACGAACGCTTCCGACGCGAGGCGTTTGCCCATCCGCTTGCGGGCGGAGTGGACGTTAATCGCATCGATGTCGCTGTCGGGACGGGCGAAATAGATATATTCCATCGCGCATGTAGCGCGTGTCTGACTTTCCGTGAAACGGTCTTCCGTGAGCCCGTTGCGGTCCAGGACCAGCAGCTCGCCCGGCAGAAGATCACGCATGTATGTGCCGCCGACGATGTCGAAGGCGCAGGACTCCGACGCGAACAGATACGCGTCGCCGAGCTTGCCCATCGCAAAAGGCCGCAGCCCGTTCGGGTCGAGCGCCGCGATCAGCTTGTCCTTCGTCAGGATGAGGAACGCGTAGGCGCCGATCACCTGCTGCAGGGCGTCTTTGACCGCGTCGACAATGTCATCGTGCTTGGAGCGCGCGATAAGGTGCGCGACCACTTCGGTGTCGCTCGTCGTCTGGAAGATCGAGCCCTGCTTTTCGAGCTGCTGGCGGATTTCGCCGGCGTTCACCAGGTTGCCGTTCGTCGCAACGGCGAGATCGCCTTCGCGGTATTTGAACACCAAAGGCTGAGCGTTCGCCAGTTTGCTCTCCCCTGCCGTCGAGTAACGCACGTGGGCGATGGCCGACGTGCCGACGAGTGTAGGCAGGTTCGACTGGTCGAACACTTCCTTAACAAGGCCCATGCCCCGGAAGTAGTGAAAATTATCGGCGTCCGCCGTACAAATGCCGGCGCTCTCCTGTCCCCGGTGCTGCAGCGCGTGCAGCCCGTAATAGGACAAGGAAGCCGCGTCCGGATGTCCGAAGACACCGAACACGCCGCATTCCTCTTTTAGCTTGTCGAACAGACCGTCATGTCCGCCGTGACCTTCATTATAGTAAGAACCGGTCCACAGCCCCTTACCCGACGTTACTGCATCAGACATGGTATCGCGTCCTTCCATACCTGCCGCAGCTCCGATATAGAGGCTTGAACGGCAGGTTTTCCGTTTATGTCGACCTTCACGTTCGTTCCGGTTACCGTTCCGATAACTTCCGCCTGTACGTTCTTCTCTTGGAGCAAGGCGATCAGCGCTTCGCGCTTCTCCGGACGGCAGCTGAGCAGGATGCGGGACTGGCTCTCGCTGAAGAGCGCATGATCCGCGCGCAGCTCCGTGCGGAAGTCCACGTCGGCGCCAAGTCCGCCGGAGATGCTGCTTTCCGCTACGGCAGCCGCCAGGCCGCCTTCGGAGAGGTCATGCGCCGAAGCGACCAGACCTTCGCGGATCGCGGTCAGTACGCCTGCGTGCAGGCGTTTCTCGGTCTCCAGGTCCAACTGCGGCGGACGGCCTTCGACCACGCCGTGCACGACCTTCTGGAACTCGCTTCCGCCGAGCTCGGCTTTCGTTTCGCCCAGCAGAACGATAACGTCGCCTTCGTTCTTGAAGCCTTGGGTCGTAATATGATCCGTGTCCTGGATCAGACCGACCATACCGACAACCGGCGTCGGGTAAATCGCGCCCTTCGCGTTCTCGTTATACAGCGACACGTTTCCGCCGATAACCGGCGTGCTCAGCTCGCGGCAGGCTTCCGCCATGCCGTCGACCGCTTTTTCAAGCTGCCAGAAAATTTCCGGCTTCTCCGGGCTTCCGAAGTTCAGGTTGTCCGTCACGGCCAGAGGCTCTCCGCCCGAGCAGACAATGTTGCGAGCCGCTTCGCTGACCGCGATACGTCCGCCTACTTCCGGATCGAGATACACGTAACGGCTGTTGCAGTCCGTTGTCATGGCAAGCGCTTTGCGGGTGCCGCGGATCGTGACAACCGCCGCATCCGAGCCCGGCTGTACGGCCGTGCTTGTGCGTACCATGTAATCGTATTGGTTATAGACCCACTCTT
This sequence comes from Paenibacillus chitinolyticus NBRC 15660, assembly GCF_000739915.1. Taxonomy (GTDB): domain Bacteria; phylum Bacillota; class Bacilli; order Paenibacillales; family NBRC-103111; genus Paenibacillus_F; species Paenibacillus_F chitinolyticus. Next base: position 81,950 of record NZ_BBJT01000016.1, read on the forward strand.
TGCTCGCCACAGTAGGAGAGCCCAGGATGCTTTTCAGCGCCCCGTTCAGATCGGTCACTTCATTGTAACGGGTTGTATCCGTGTTAGCCTGCTCGTTGTAGTAAGCGGGAACAGCGGACGGCTTGTTGTAAACCGGGCACTCGTCGACAAGTGCCGTTACCGGCATATCGCCCACGATTTGACCTTGATGGAAAAGCTTCAGACGGCCGTCGTCGGTCACTTTGCCGACTTTGGCGCAAATGACGCCCCAGCGCTCGAAAATTTCGAGAGCCTGCGCTTCATCCTTCGGATCGATAACGAACAGCATACGCTCCTGGGATTCCGACAGCATCATTTCGTAAGGCGTCATGCCTTCCTCGCGCTGCGGCACTTCGTCCAGATACAGCTCCAGACCGTTGCCCGCCTTGCTCGCCATTTCCGCACTGGAGCAAGTAAGACCTGCGGCGCCCATGTCTTGAATGCCGAGCACGATGCCCGTGTCGATCAGTTCCAGACAGGACTCCATCACGAGCTTCTCCATGAACGGATCGCCCACCTGTACGGCAGGACGTTTCGCTTCGGATTCGCTCGTCAGCTCTTCGGACGCGAAAGTCGCGCCGTGAATACCGTCGCGGCCTGTTGCCGGGCCGACGTAATAAACCGGGTTGCCCACGCCTTTGGCTACGCCGCGCTGGATTTTGTCATGGTCGATCAGACCGACGCACATGGCGTTGACGAGCGGGTTGCCTTCATAGCTTTCGTCAAAGGTAACTTCGCCGCCCACCGTCGGGATTCCGATACAGTTGCCGTAGCCGGCAATACCGGAAACAACGTGCTCGAACAAATATTTAACGCGGTCGTTCTGGAGACGTCCGAAACGCAAGGAGTTCAGAAGCGCCACCGGCCGTGCACCCATCGAGAAAATATCACGGATAATGCCGCCGACTCCCGTTGCCGCGCCCTGGTACGGCTCTATCGCAGACGGATGGTTATGACTTTCGATTTTGAACACGACAGCCTGGTTGTCGCCGATATCCACGATACCCGCGCCCTCGCCGGGACCCATCAATACGCGTTCGCCGGTCGTAGGAAAACGGCGGAGAAGCGGCTTGGAATTTTTGTAGGAGCAGTGCTCCGACCACATTACACTGAAGACGCCGATTTCCACGTAGTTCGGCTTGCGTCCGAGAAATCCGCAGATTTGATCGTATTCCGCATCGGTTACGCCCATCTGCTTATAGATTTTCTGCTCGGCGATCTGCTCCGCGTTCGGTTCCTTAGCGGCTAACTGCTGTGCCATGTTGTTCCCTCCAAGCGTTTAAAATCGACGTAAACATCCGTTTGCCATCAACCGAACCGAGAAGCTCGTCCACGGCCCGTTCCGGATGGGGCATCATGCCCACGATGTTGCCTTCTTTGCTGCAAATTCCCGCGATATCGTCAACCGAACCGTTCGGGTTCGTGTCCGTTTCATAACGGAAAACAATCTGATTGTTCTGCTGAAGCTCGCGCAGCGTCTCTTCGTCGCAGTAGTAATTGCCTTCCCCGTGCGCGATCGGGATGTTGATCACTTCGCCTTCCGCATAATCGGAAGTGAACGGAGTCGCGTTATTCACCACTTTAAGCAAAGTGGAATGACAACGGAATTTAAGCGAGCGGTTGCGCAGCAGCGCGCCGGGCAGCAGGCCCGCTTCCGTCAGGACTTGAAAACCGTTGCAAATGCCAAGAATATATTTGCCCTGCTCCGCCGCTTTCACCAGAGCCTGAGTTACCGAAGCAAAACGGGCAATCGCGCCGCAGCGCAGATAGTCGCCGTAAGAAAAGCCGCCCGGTACGAGAATGCAGTCGTATTCGGACAAGTCCGTGGCCGTATGCCACACGTAATCGACGGGTTCGCCTACCGTGTCCTCGACCGCCTTGTAGCAATCGATGTCACAGTTCGAACCGGGATATACCAGTACCGCAAATTTCATGGGAATGTCCTCCTGATCCGTTAGTTCAGCTCGAAGCGGTAGTCTTCAATGACCGTATTCGCCAGCAGTTTCTCGCACATTGCTTTCAAACGCTCTTCCGCTTCCGCGCGGTCCGTCGTATCCAGTTCCAGCTCCAAATACTTGCCGACGCGTACTTTGCCGACTTCTTCAAATCCCATCGAGTGCAGTGCGCCTTGAACGGCATTTCCCTGCGGATCCAATACACTTTGCTTAATCGTCACATAGACGGTTGCTTTCATTACGGTTTGTCCTCCCTTGGTATCACGATCGCCGTGTGCTTCCATGCGGCTGTCTGACCGTTCTTGGCATCTTGTTTTTTCAATCTTCTGACTCTTTACCCTTGGAAAAGTTAATCTCCTGAAAAATTAGACCGTTTTATTCTTATAATCGCTGTGCTGTAAAGGCGGTTAACCGTCTGTTCCGTCTATCTTTCATGACAAGGATAGTTAACGAACCGATACATTTACACCCAACCCGCCCTGTCGGCTAGGCGGCGCATGCACATCTCTCCCGGATAACGGACCGTGCTCCGAAAGCTTGGACCGGGCTCTGCCTTACGCGGCCAAACCCGGTGCAGCTTCTCTCTTACTCGGTTTCTTCCGTTAAACGCTGTAGAATCTCGCGGTATCTGCGGGAAGTTTCCTCCACCACGGAATCCGGAAGCGGGTCCGGTGCGCTGTTCTTATCCCAGCCGGAGTTCGCCAGATACGTGCGGACAGGTTCTTTGTCCATCGAATCGATTTCCGTATCCAGCTCGTACTTATCCTTGGCCCAGTAGCGCGAAGAATCCGGCGTGAAAATTTCGTCGATCAGAATCAGCTCGTTGCCGATAAATCCGAATTCGAACTTTGTATCCGCCAAAATGATTCCGCGGTGCTCGCAATACGTATGAGCGAGGGTATAAAGCATGACGCTCTTGGTCATCAACTGCTCCGTTACCTTCTCGCCGACCAGCTCGCACATTTGATCGTAGGTGATGTCCTCGTCGTGACCGACATCGTTCTTCGCGGCCGGAGTGAAGATCGGGTGCTCCAGCACCTGGTTCTTGCGCAGCCCCTCCGGAAGCCTGATGCCGTTGATCATACCGGTTTCCTGGTACTGGCGCCAGCCTCCGCCCGTAATATAGCCGCGTACGACGCATTCAACCGGAATGCGGGTCGCTTTTTTGGTGACCATTACACGGTCTTTCAAAAGCGCCGGCTCCGTTACAAGATCCCCCAGGAGCTCGACGTCGCAGTGCACCACGTGATTTTCCATAAAAGGCGTCGTCAGCTCAAACCAGAACTTGCTCAGCGTGTTGAGCACGTTGCCCTTATCCGGCACAGCCGGGTCCAGCACATAGTCGAAAGCGGAGATGCGGTCCGTGACGACGATCAGGAAATGCTCGCCCAAGTCGTACAATTCACGGACTTTGCCTTTGTATACCAAAGGGGCTTTAATGAGATGTTCGGCGGTCGACAATGCGACGGATGCGCCCATGTTTGCGTCCTCCCAAGCAGTAGTTCTGAATTATTTTAAGCCCAGACGGTCAAAAATCGTATCCACATGCTTCAGGTGCCAGCTTGGGTTGAAGCAGTCTTCGATTTCCTCCGCACTCAACAGCTCGGTGATGGCAGCGGTGTTTTCCACGATTTCGCGGAACGAACGCTGCTCTTCCCAGGCCTGCATGGCGCGAGGCTGTACCGTATCGTAGGCCTGCTCGCGGCTGAAACCCTTGTCGATCAGCTTCGTCATAACACGGCCGGAGAAAGGTACGCCGTACGTGCTCTGCATGTTGCGCTTCATATTTTCAGGGAACACCGTCAAGTTCTTTACGATGTTGCCGAAACGATTGAGCATATAGTTGAGCAGGATCGTCGCATCCGGCAAAATAATGCGCTCGACGGAGGAGTGCGAAATATCGCGCTCGTGCCACAGCGTGACGTTCTCATAAGCGGAAACCATGTGACCGCGGATGACGCGGGACAAACCGGAAATATTCTCCGATCCGATCGGATTCCGTTTGTGAGGCATTGCCGACGAACCTTTTTGTCCTTTGGCAAAAGCTTCTTCCACTTCGCGGAACTCACTCTTCTGAAGAGCGCGTACCTCTGTCGCGAACTTGTCCAAAGACGTGGCGATCAGGGCGAGAGTGGCCATATATTCCGCATGACGGTCGCGCTGAAGGGTCTGTGTCGAAATCGGAGCCGGGTTCGTACCCAAACGCTCACACACGTAGCGCTCCACGAAAGGATCGATGTTCGCGTAAGTGCCCACAGCGCCGGAAATCTTACCGTACTGCACACCGTCCGCCGCAAAACGGAAACGCTCCAGGTTCCGTTTCATTTCTTCATACCACAGGGCCATTTTCAGACCGAAGGTAGTCGGCTCGGCATGAACGCCGTGCGTGCGTCCCATCATAGCGGTATGTTTGTGCTCGATCGCTTTGTTTTTAAGAATTCCGATGAAGTTGAGAAGATCTTTTTCAAGAATTTCGTTCGCCTGCTTCAAAAGATAGCCCAGAGCCGTATCCACAACGTCCGTGGAAGTCAGGCCATAGTGCACCCATTTGCGCTCGGGACCAAGCTTCTCGGATACCGCGCGCGTGAAGGCAATCACGTCATGACGGGTTTCCTGCTCGATTTCATAAATGCGGTCCATATCAAAATCCGCTTTGGCGCGCAGTTCTTTCACGTCTTCCTTAGGAATGACGCCAAGCTCTGACCAAGCCTCGCAGGAGAGAATTTCAACTTCAAGCCATGCCTTGAATTTGTTTTCTTCCGTCCAAATGTTGACCATTTCTGGCCGGCTGTATCTTTCGATCATCGTTAACCCTCCATCTGTGTTTCGATTGAGTTGGAACCCTTTTATGTGCCTCGAACTTCTGTTGTTGCTCATGTTCAATGGACCGGCTCATCCGTGATTGTACTGCATCTCCGCTGGAATTGCCCGCATCTTGTCGCCTTACCGGTCTCAAAACTCTTTGACCTAACTTATAGAATCCCAGATACCGGTACGTTCCATCCATTCGGCGGCTTTCGCCGTATCGCTCGTTAGAAGGTTAATGTGCCCCATCTTGCGCTTCGTCTTCGCTTCGTCTTTTCCATACAAATGAAGCTTGGGCGTTACCCCCGAATCGGAGGCCTCGCTTTCCTCGGAACAGAACCATTTCAGCAGAGGTTCCATATGCTCTCCGAGCACATTCACCATCACTACCGGTGTCAGCAGTTCCGTAGGACCGAGAGGCAGATTGCAGACAGCCCGTACGTGCTGCTCAAACTGCGAAGTCAGGCAGGCTTCCATAGTATAATGCCCCGAGTTATGCGGCCTTGGTGCGAGCTCATTCACGAACAGCTCCCCGTCCTTTGTCAAAAACATCTCTACGGCGATCAACCCGACCGCTTTCATCGACTCCGCGATGCGAATCGCCAGACGTTCGGCCTCTTCTTGAACGGAGGCGCTGATCCGGGCCGGCACGATCGACATATGCAAAATATTCTCGACATGAATATTTTCCGCTGCCGGAAAAGCTTTCACCTCTCCGCGGGGACTCCGCGCCGCGATTACCGAGATCTCCTTCTCGAACCGGATAAACTGTTCGAGCACCAGATCCGTTCCGGCCCGGCTAAGTTCGGCAAAAGCGTCGGGAATCTCATCCGCCGAGCGGATGACCCACTGGCCTTTGCCGTCGTATCCGCCGGTTGCGGTCTTCAGCACGCAGGGGGTTCCGAATTTGCCGACAGCCGCGCGAAGATCCTCTTCGCTTGTAATCTCGGCATATGGGGCCACCCTCACGCCGGCTGCCTCGATCGCACGCTTCTCGCGAAGCCTGTGCTGCGTCGTGTACAGGAGGGCGCTGCCCTGCGGGACGTGGGCTTCCTGCGTCAGCAACTTCGTCACGGCGGCGTCGACGTTCTCAAATTCGTACGTGATTACGTCGGACACTCTCGCAAGCTCGCGCGCCGCGTCCACGTCTCCGTACGAAGCCTGGATCTGCCGGTCGGCCACTTGTCCGCACGGCGAATCTGCACCCGGTTCAAGTGTAACGAACCGGTAGCCCATGTTTCGGCCCGCAAGCGCCAGCATGCGGCCGAGCTGGCCTCCGCCCAGAACACCGATGGTGCTTCCGGGCGGGATGACTTTGTGCTGCTCCGGTGTCGCATGCGCGGCGGCCTTCTCCATGGACATTGCCATAACCGCGGCATTGCTTTCCTGCTGAGGCTTAGTCTCTCGTGCTTGCGCAGAGCCTGATCCTACATTCAGCTTATCCTTTGCTGTTTCTTCTCCGCTGTTCTTCGCCGTCATTCAAGCTCACTCGCTTCCAACACTTGTGCTTTGATGCGTTCGCGGCGCTCACGCACTTTATTTTGAAGCTCGGGCTCGAATGCTCCAAGAATTTGCGCCGCCAGCAGTCCGGCATTCGCAGCTCCTGCCTCTCCGATCGCTACGGTAGCCACGGGAATACCCGCCGGCATCTGTACGATCGAGAGAAGGGAATCCAGCCCGTTCAGCGCTCTGCTTTTAACGGGAACCCCGATAACGGGCAGCTCCGTCTTCGCTGCCACCATGCCCGGCAGGTGAGCGGCGCCTCCTGCTCCCGCGATAATGATCCGCAGTCCGCGTTCAGCAGCCTGCTCGGCATATTGGAACATCAAGTCCGGTGTACGGTGTGCCGACACGACTTTCTTCTCATAAGGGATGCCGAATTCGTCCAGCACATCGCAAGCATGCTTCATCGTTTCCCAATCCGATTTACTTCCCATAATGACTCCAACTCGTGCTGACATCTCCGTAACCCGCCTTTACTATCATATTGGTAACCACTTTAAATAGAAAGTCCCAAGCCTCAGCTTTTCATCTCCCGACGCAAAAAAAGCCCAGAGATAGATTACTTCCTTCTATCTGCCGGACTGCAAGAGACACAAACATAAGGAACCCCCCTTCTGGGATCCCCTCGCTTCGCTCTCGTAGTCCAAAACTTTACGGCTTTTGGGTAGAAACTTTCGGGCCATATCCCCGATGATTATACGAGATTGTAAACATCTATATTCACGTGCTTTGTCAGGTATTGTCGCTCCTCTAGTGTACCAGTTACCTTTTTGACTGTCAAACGAAATACGAACATTCAATTCGTAAAAAAGAAGTAAAGTTCGCTTTCTGTTCTTAAATGCCTTCCGAAAGGCTGTTCAAAACCGTTTTCCTTAAACAGTTTAGTGAAAAAGCATGCTTGTTTATCCTTAAATTCACAGGATACTGCTCTTTAATATACGCTTTTTTTATAAGACCTTGATCTTGCGAAAACAATTTCTTATTTCATTCGACTTCATTCAACAAATGGCTTAAACTCTCTGTTTACAAGAACGTCCGTTTTAACTAAAGCTCATCACGCATTCATTAGGTAGAGATCTTAGTAAGAAAAGGGACCTTTAATTAGTAAAAAGTCGGGTACAACAAAAAGAGTCCTTTTGAACGGTTACGTTCAAAAGGACTCTCATTTGC
>NZ_BBJT01000015.1 GCF_000739915.1 Paenibacillus chitinolyticus NBRC 15660
TCATTAATTGTCTCGATTTCTCGAGACGCTTCAATCACTCGTTGTTCAGTTTTCAAAGGACAATTTGTAAGTTGCTGTCGCACTTTGTCGCTTTGCCTCGTTTAGCGGCGACTTGACTACTATACCACATTTGGACTTAGTAATGCAAGCACTTTTTTTCAAGCGCTCCTTTCGTTGTTAGCGGCTTGTCCTTTGTTAGCAACTTGCCTTCCGAAGGGGCGAAAATTAATTTACCATGAAACCTATTATGAAGTCAACCCTTTTGCGTATTGGAAAAACATGACTGCCCCTAAGGCCTTATTTATCAAGGTTTTTGGAGCATCAAAAAAAGAAAAAGCAGCCTGTAAGGGCCGCCTGACTTCCTCAACCCGTTTCGGTTGAAGTTAATTTTTGAATAGCGTATACCGCAGCAAGAGCTGTGAACATTCCGCGTCCGCAGGAACAGCCACTTCTTTGACTAATGTTTTTTTGACGAGTTTATTAAGAAGCTGATGAAGATTGTTGCCCAAAATTTGAATCTCGGGCTGTTCCAGAAGTTCATCCGCACTCCACGGCTCGGGCCTTGAGTCCAGACGCTGGATGAGCGGCTTGCAGCAGCGCTCCATTTTGGACATGACCGAAAATTCGCATGCCAGAAGAACAAGCTGGATTCTTTGTTTCAACGTTTCCTTGCTCGTGGTCAGCTCTTCATACAATTTGTATACGCCGCTGTTTATTGAACGGACCTGATTCCAGACCGCTTCCTGAACAGTTTCCCCTTCTTCGATGATGACAATGCGCGCCCAGTGTTGCAAAGCTTCCAGCACGTTCTGGTAAGCGTCGAGCAGATGTTCCTCGAGTATGTAGGATTTGCTCTTCAAATACTTGTTCAGAAAAAGCGAGAATTCCGACAGCAGCTGGCGGTCGCGCAGCTCTTCCGGCAGAGAAGGCGTACGCTCCCGAGAGTCTTCCAAATACAATTGACGATCCAATTGGATCTCCCCTTTCAAAGACCGTTAACGAAATTCGATCTAATCGCTGCAGCAGCCCTGTTCAAATACGGACGAATTCAACCATCTTCCTTGTATACGATGAATGTCTTCTATATAATGATGTATGGAGTTGTAAGTGTCCGGATGATTGGTAGTAAACCAGCAGAAGGATCGCACATCCTTCTGTGATGAAAGCAACCTGCTGCGGATAGCGATACGAATTACCACGCTGTAACGGAGTCCGGGAAATACGCGCTAAGATAGATAACATCCCCACAAAAGTATTCGCAGAGACTCCGAAGCCATCATTCGTTCGTTAGAAAAGTAATTCTACTTTCCTTAGCCGTTTCCTGCTTACATGAGAACGAATTGTGTTTTAATTCCGAAAATGCCTGTAGAAAAGAGGGGAACACCGTTGCTTTTAAAATCAAGTAAAATCAATGAATTCCGCTTATGGGGTCTGCTGCTGACCATGGGCGGCATGCTTATTATGATCATCGGCTTGGCCGGGGTCGTGTTCGACTGGGGCGCCGTCGGGCGAATTATTGCCGTTATCTTCTTGATTCTCGGGATGATCAGTATGCTTGGAAGTATGGCCATTTACTTCTGGGCGGGCATGATGTCAACCTCCGCCGTGGCGCTCGATTGCCCTGAGTGCGGCAAAAGAACGAAGATGATCGGTAAAACGGACCGGTGCATGTTCTGCAAAACGATTTTGACGGTCGACCCTTCGATGGCACCCGCGGAAGCCGAAATCTCGGATGAAGGAAATATCCGCCAGCCGGAAACCGGCTCTGCCACGACCGCAATCGACTCATCTAAAAATTAATGTAAAAAAGCTGCCTTCCATTACGGATGACAGCTTTTTTTTGTAGGAATTTAATGATTACGAGCGGTTCGGCCAGCGAGTGGAATTTTTAAACTTGCCCGGATTCAATCTTTCCCAGGATAAGGACCCATGGTCTATTTCTACTGGAGGGCATCGGCCATGACCTTCCATATAGCCGGTTCTTCAAAACCGCGCCGCCAGGAAGCGACCCCCGCCAATTTGTATTTATTCACAATCTCCAGACGAGCTTTCACAGACGTTTCGTCCTCCAGCCAGATCCGGTTGAGTTTTTCGTCTTCTTTGTACTCGACGTAATTTTGTCCGATGTCTTCATGAAATTCGGGAGTCAGGCCCTTCTCCTGTATAATCTTGCGGGGCTTCTCCATAAATACAGCCTTCGAGCTGACTTTCGTACTACCGTCATCCTTCTGTTCTTCGGTCCATATGCGCGTATAAAAAGGAATGCCCAACACAAGCTTGGAAGGCGGTACTTTGTCTTCGTCGAGAATCTGCTTAAGAGAACGCTCCACCCATGGGAGAGACGCGACTGAGCCCGACTTCGGACTCGATGCCCAGTGCTCGTCATAGGCCATGAGCATCATGTAGTCCACGGCAGCGGACAGAGCCGGCCGATCATATACGCGGCTCCAGGCATCGCTGCTCGATTTTGCCGTTACGTCGATGGACAGAATCAGTCCCCGCTCATGGAGCAGCGGAGCCATTTCTCTCACGAACTGGACCAGATTAGGCCCGTCCGATTTGTTCATATTCTCAAAATCAATGTTGATGCCCTGCAAATTATACTGCTTTGTAAAAGACAGAAGCTGGTTGATCATGTTCAGCCGGGTTTCGTAACTTTCCAGCGCTTTGCCCGTCATTTTCGGTTCAAAAGAGTTGTCGAAAAGGGCCCAGATCTGGTAATTGCGGCCGTGCGCCCATTTGATGTAATCGGAGTCGGCCTGATTCTTGATGGTCCCCTTCTCGTCAGCGAGATGAAACCAGGTAGGACTCACGACATTGAGGCCGGGCATCTCAGGAATGGAGGCCGTTTTGGGCGTTGCCGTGACGACATGTTCCCATGTCATGTTGAGCTTGCCTTGGGGTTTCCATCGCGGCTTCGCGGCAGGAGGCTGAAATTCGGGAATCTCCTCCCCTTTTTCTCCCGTCACATGAGAGGCCTTAACGAAACCGGCACGTCCGCCGGTCTGCTGAACTTTGTACCAGCCGTTCTGTTCGCCCCAAATCATGACACGCTCGCCATCCACCAAGCTGCCCGTGATCGGATCACGAATCGAGCTGCCGCTGCGCAGTTCGCCTCCTTCTTTTCCGCGAAAAGTTCCCCAGCGGATCTTCTCCCCGGGATTAAAAAGCGATACGGCGCCGGTTACCGCATCCTCCCTGACTTGTATCCCGTACAGCTCCTTAAGAACGGAAACGGGTACGTAGAACTCTTTTCCCTGTTTTGTCATGGGCGATACAAGGGGGATTTCTTTGAGGTTCCGGGACGCGGAGACCTTGTCGGCCTGAAGCCGCAGTACGGCCTGTTCCGTTGTCAAAATAACGGAATTGCCGGAAGCCTCGCTGCGGACAGCCGGATCGATCCACTTGGTTATGAGTCCCAAAGGGAGTTTCATGGCCTCTTGGGACCCCAAGGCGGAGCTTTCGTAAGCTTCCCCCTGATAGAACACTGGCTTGTCCAGTTTAGCGTAAAAAGGCGTTATATGATTGTTATTGGGCAGCCGGTTCATGACCAGGTAAGCGATGGCCGCCAGTACGATAAGCAAAAGAATAAAAGAACGGAACCGGCTCTTTTTGCGTTTCGAGCCGTGCATGTAGGGCTGTTTCAAAAGCTTCTGCACATCCTTTCAGAAAAAGAAAAACGTATCGGCACGCCCGATAACGAAGAGCGGCTAATACGTTCGCGTAATTACGTGTATGGAAGTTTGAAAACGACAAATCAATGCGTCGCCTTGCCTACACAATCCGGACAAAGTCCGACGACTTCAAGCCGGTGCCCGCCTACCCTAAAGCCGGTTTGCTGAGCGGCAACGTGCTCAACATCAACGATCGGCGAGTAATCAAAATCGGATATCTTGCCGCAGACCTGGCAACGGGCATGATAATGATCGGACAAATCGGCATCGAAACGGCTGGAATCGTCCCCGTAGGTTAATTCCCGTACTAACCCCGCGTCTATGAACACTTTCAGGTTGTTGTAAACCGTGGCCACGCTCATATTCGGAAATTTGGATTCCAACGCCTTGTAAATCTCATCAGCCGTAGGGTGGTTGAAGGAGTCGAACAAGTACGTCAAAATCGCGTACCGCTGCGGAGTCATGCGAACACCTGTCGTTTTAAGTTTGGCAAGCGCTTCTTCCAAATGTTCGGACATGATTCTCACCACCTGTTAGTAAGGGGCAGTACTGTGTACTCGGTGGACACAGATACAACCTTTCTTCTATTGTACGTGTGAGAAATTGCACTTGTCAACGCCTGATGCAGGCGGGATTCGTTTAATTTACGGTTTCCAGGGAAATCTCGCCATCCGTCCGGATCGCAAGGATATGTTCGCCGCTTCCCACAGTACCGCTCAGTTTCTCCTCCTCCAGCCGGATCGGGAGCCCCGTATGAAGCACCCTCGCGGACCCTTGAACCTTAAAGCCCGCTCCACCGGGGAGGCGGATCGTAATCCGGCCGTTATCGGTGCTGGCCTGCCAATCTCCGGCCATTTCGGCGGATTCGAGCCGTACCGCTCCGTTCTCGGTATGCGCTTCGACGCGGCCGAAGACATTTTTGATAGTTATACTGCCGTTGTCGGTACGAGCCACCGCGTCCCCTTTAACGGAGGAAAGGCTGACTTTACCATTGGAGGCGGCAACGTTAACCCCCGCTCCCGTGTCCCGCACAACGATCTCGCCGTTGACAGATTGCGCTTTAACGGCTCCCGAGATGGAACCTGCACTGATTTTGCCGTTCTCCGTAACCGCTTCTACGTTTCCCTGAATATCGGTTAATTCCATCGATCCGTTACTCGTATGTGCGGAAAACAGGTTTGGGGTCCGAAGGCCTGCCGCGCGAATGGAGCCATTTTCCGTTTCGGCCAAATAATCGAGAGACGCCGTTCGCGGCAGCGTAACGGTAATATCTATCCTCGCTTTATTTTTGACTAACCAGGCCTTCGTATATTCTTCCCCGACCGCTTTAAGCGTTAATTCAGCCCCTTGAATGCTCTGCTCGACATGTGAAGCATCCGCGATTTTGCGGGCTTCTTGCTCGTCGTCGTCATTCACCCAGACCGTTGCCTGAATCCGGACGGCATCCCCGTCTTCAGCAGCCAGCTCAATGCGGCCGTTCGTGTTGATTGCGTGAATTCGGGTTACCGCGGGAGTCAGGGTAAGCTCCGTCGGTTCCTTGTCAAAGCTACGGCCCTGCACCGCATCGACATTGAAGTTAAGCCCGGACAGCAGCCCCTGGCTGAATCCCTGGGAGCCGACGACAACGGCACAGATTATCACCGAGAAAAAAATAGCCACCGGGTCCAGTTTGACGGCCGTTTCCCGGGACTTCGACAGAAATTGCAGCACTATCAATTCCAGCCCTGCGGCCACAAACAAAAAGGGCCACCAGCGTATCAGTTGCCCCACCATATGGGTGCCTGCGGCCCGGTCCAGAAGCATGGATACGCCAACAGTGACAAACAGCACCGCTGCCGTAAATCTGCCCGCTTTAATCAATCCGATCACCCGATCTATTGTTTTCTTTTCGTTTCCCAGACAAAGAGAGCAATTCCGCCGATAATCAAAACGATGGCTCCGAAATAAGAACCGAACAGCTTAAAGAAAGATTCCAGCCAAACCGGTTTGCTGCTGGCCAGAAAAAGGAATCCGCCCGCCGCAATCAGCAGGATACCCAAGTTTCCGCCTTTAGCCAGCTTTTGCAGAGGATCGGTCAATTCCTCGGATTCTCCGTAAAAACGGCGGCGGTTTACGATATCCGTAAGCTGCAAAGCTTCAAATACGTTGTAGAAGTAAATAACCGGCAGAATGAGCGAAAACAGCGTGATCATGGCCACGTTCGTTCCTTCATCCCGTGTTGCGAAAAGCACAATCGCGAAAATATCCATAATGACGAGCATCATGATAAACAATCCGCGCTGCATCATCCCCACATAAAATTGGCCGGTTCCCGGCATCATCAGGGAAAGGAGCATGGCCAGCCATTTCTTCTTGGGCGGCTGTTGAAAATACGGGGGATATGACGGCGCGCCGTAAGGGGAGCCAGGCGGATAGTTCCGCCGCTGCTCCTCGTAAAAGTGCGGATCTTTCAAGTCATCCATCTCGGGCGAGCCTCCTGGGGTGTAAGAGAATTGTTGTGACATTCCGTACCTCCTTGCTGCATGATCGTTCATGCACGTTATCCTATTCTGTTGGACAAATGTTGGACGAATTCGGACCAGTCGGCCACATGCGAATTCAAAAGTTTCAAAAGACCGGAGTTGATAAATATATAAGTAGCCGCTGTGGCGACAAAAAGATTGACGAGTTCCGAATGCCTTCGTTTCTTCGGCGCTACGGGCCGAAATCCAGGCACGGTATTCCCCGCGGCGACATCCTTCATCACCCGGTCGGTGAAATTGGCGGAAGGTTGGAGCAACTTCATGCCGTTTAGTTCGGCTTGGAGTGCGGGCGGAAGTTCCGGGCTATTGTGAAGCGCGTGAAGCCGGGGCTGACTGGGACGTCTGGGCGTTTGTTCGGGCATCTGGATACACCTCCAACCATTTTTCTTTAAGCATGGCTTTGCCGCGGTATAAGCGCGTCTCGATTGTCTTTAGGGGAAGATCGGTCACATCCGATATTTCCTGGTACGACAATTGTTTGAAGTGATAAAGATACATCACCAGTTTGTATTTCTCCGGCATTTGAGCGATCATCCGGTGGAGGGAGTCGCTCTCTTCATGACGGATCGCCTGCTGTTCGGGCTCGGTCCTGCGGTCGGCCAACCAGGTCTTAAGCTTGTCGAGCAGCGGAACGACAGGACGCCTGCGCTGGGCGCGGCGGTAATCGGTAACGAGGTTAACGGTCATCCGGTACAGCCATGTCGTGAACTTGCTCTCCCCTCTGAAATGGGATAAAGAGCGGTACAGCTTCAGAAACACTTCCTGGGACAAGTCTTCGGCGGTTTCGCGATGGTTCACCATGCGGTAAATCAGCGTATACACATAGCTTTTGTGCCGATCAACCAATACGCGATAAGCTTCCGCTTGACCCCGGTTAATCTGCTCCACCAGCTGTTCGTCTGTCAGGTGCTCCATTGCTTCACCGCCCTTTCTCTTGTGCCCTCTTTACTATAACGTGCTTAACATCCGATTTACATATCTTTTGACGATACTAAAAAGATTCCCCCTTCAAATCGGATAAAAAAGAAAAAGCAGGGCCGATTCGCCCCGCTTGACGTTTCCGATTATTCCATGGTTACTCCCACCACGCCGTCCAGATGACGGATATCATCCAGCAGCAGAGGAACCAGATGGTAATCCGGTATGATGACATTCAGATAGATCATAACCGTCTGCCGCTCATCTCTTTCTTCTTCATCCACGCCGAATTTGCGTATCTGCACTTTATTCTTTTCGAGGATGTCGGAGATTTTACCGAGATTGCCGGGCCGGTCCAGTGCATGAACCCGGATCAGATGGCGTTTCTTGGCGCCGAAATATTTGTGCTCGATTTTATTTAAAATCCACAGAGAAAGGACGACCATGATCGTGGATAGGATGGCCGCGTAATAAAACCCGGCTCCCGCAGCGAGGCCGATTGCCGCAACGACCCAAAGCGAGGCTGCCGTCGTAAGTCCGGAAACGGAAAAGCCGTTGCGTATGAT
Source organism: Paenibacillus chitinolyticus NBRC 15660 (assembly GCF_000739915.1). Classification (GTDB taxonomy): domain Bacteria; phylum Bacillota; class Bacilli; order Paenibacillales; family NBRC-103111; genus Paenibacillus_F; species Paenibacillus_F chitinolyticus. Next base: position 7,681 of record NZ_BBJT01000015.1, read on the forward strand.
CGTTCCGGCGCCAAGGAAACCGATGCCGCTGACTACTTGCGCCGCAAGCCGGGAAGGGTCCATACGCACATTCAATTCTTTGGAAAACGCGCTGAATCCGTAGATGGAGAGCAGCATGATCAAAGCGGAACCGACACAGACCAGGATATGCGTCCGGAATCCGGCCGCCTGGTTGCTCAGCTCCCGTTCGAAGCCGATCAATCCTCCAAGCACCAAAGCCAAAATCAGTCTAATCGTCAAATCGAACTGCCCGATTACCCAAGGATCATTCAACTTCGTTCCCACGCTCCTTAACTTTTCGCAACATGCCCCTGTTTCTGTTTCATTGGATGCCCCGAATTTTTTCAAATGTCACCAAAGCGATAGAAGGGGCAATCGTGCGTTTGCCGGTACGGTGAAAACCGAATTTCTCGTAAAGACGGACGGCGGGCAGGTTCGCTTCTCCCGTAGACACGACAAATCGGCCCGCCTGCGGGTTGGTCGTGAGCGCATGCCGAATCAATGCGGAGGCAATTCCCTGGCGGAAATGACGGGAGTGAACCATCATCCGCGTAATCGTCAGCTCCGTTCCTTTTTCTTCCCAAGCGATTGCGCCCGCGAGTTCTTCCCGCCCCTCCTCCCGGTCATTGACATAATACCCCGTAAACGTCTCTTTGGAACACCGCAGGGTTAACGGGCTATCCCTAAGAGGCGGAATGTCTTTGTACCCGATTAATCCGGCCTCTACGAGATAAGCGGTTGTCTGCAGAGCAAGCAGCTCCAGCACGGCTTGAACATCGTCCAGGGGGATTTGTCTCATCATCGTTTTCATCTCCTCATGCCCGTTTTACGCCCTTCATGTTGTAAAAAAACGGCATATCCTGATGGACTTGCCGTTCGATGTGCCTAAAACTCTTTCGCTGTTCGGCTTATTGCGCCTGCAAAGTCTCCACGATGAGCTTGTTGACCAAGCCGGGATTGGCTTTGCCTTTCGTTTCTTTCATAACCTGGCCGACGAGGAAGCCGACCGCCTTCTCTTTGCCCGCTTTATAATCGGCTACGGATTGCGGGTTGCCTGCCACAACCTGCTCGACTACGGATTTGATGGCGCCTTCGTCACTGATCTGAACGAGACCCTTCTCTTCGACAATCTGCTGCGGCGCTTTGCCGCTTTCGATCATTTCTTTAAAAACGGTTTTCGCGATTTTGTTGGAAATGGTACCTTTTTCGATCAGACCGATCATTTCACCGAGTCCTTGACCAGTTATTCGGATCTCGCCGAAATCCAGTCCGCCGGCATTGAGATACCCGAGAAGGTCGCCCATGATCCAGTTGGAAACAACCTTCGCGTCGGACGTATATTTCAAGCTTTCCTCGAAGAAATCGGCCATCTTCATGGAAGCGGTAATCACCTCGGCATCGTAGCCCGGAAGTCCGTACTTGCTTACGTAGCGTGCTTTACGGGCATCCGGAAGCTCCGGAATCGACGATTTTACGCGCTCTTTCCAAGCGGCATCGATATGCAGGTTCACGAGATCCGGATCCGGGAAATAGCGGTAATCATGCGATTCTTCCTTGCCCCGCATGGAAATCGTCTTGCCTTGGCCTTCGTCCCAGCGCCGTGTTTCCTGGACGACCTCGCCTCCGCCGTCCAGCACTTCCGCCTGGCGGATTTCTTCATATTCGAGACCGCGCTGTACGCCGCGGAAGGAGTTCATGTTCTTAAGCTCCGCGCGTGTGCCGAATTTCTCCTGGCCTACCGGACGGATAGAGATGTTGGCGTCGCAGCGCAGAGAACCTTCTTCCATCTTGACGTCCGAAACGTCGCAGTAAAGCATGATGGCGCGAAGTTTCTCCAGATACGCGCGAGCCTCTTCCGGAGAGCGGAGATCCGGCTCGGAGACGATCTCGACCAGCGGCGTTCCGACCCGGTTGAAGTCAACGAGCGAAGCGTAACCGCCGTCGACGTGAGTCAGCTTGCCCGCATCTTCTTCCAGATGCAGCCGGGTGATGCCGATACGTTTCGTCTCCCCGCCCACTTCAATGTCGATCCAGCCGTTCTCGCCGATCGGCTTGTCGAACTGGGAAATCTGGTACGCCTTGGGCGAATCCGGATAGAAATAGTTTTTGCGGTCGAATTTCGTCACGTCCGCGATCTCGCAGTTCAAAGCCATGGCGGCTTTCATCGCATATTCGACAGCCTGCCGGTTAAGTACCGGCAGAACGCCCGGATGCCCGAGACAGACCGGGCACGTATGCGTGTTCGGAGGCGCGCCGAACGAGGTGGAGCAGCCGCAGAAGATTTTGGAATTTGTATGCAGTTCAACGTGAACTTCAAGCCCGATCACGGTTTCGTATTTCGTTTCAGTCGCTGACAAAAAGATCCCTCCTGTTACGCGTTATAGCTGCGGACGCTGCTTGTGAAAATCGGTGTTCTGCTCGAAAGCGTGAGCTACGCGCAGCACGGTGGACTCGTCCAGCGCCTTCCCGATGATCTGCAGTCCTACAGGCAGGCCAGAGGCCAGACCACACGGTACGCTGATGGCCGGAATACCTGCCAGGTTGACCGGGATGGTCAAAATATCGTTCAAATACATCGTAAGCGGGTCGCCTACCTGCTCTCCGAGACGGAACGCCGTCGTAGGAGCCGTAGGGCCGATCACGACATCGTAGTTTGCGAAAACTTGATCGAAATCCTGCTTGATCAGCGTGCGGACTTTCTGCGCCTTCAGATAATAGGCGTCATAATAACCGGAGCTGAGCGCGTAAGTCCCGAGCATAATCCGGCGCTTCACTTCCGGACCGAAACCTTCGCTTCTGGACATATGATACATTTCCAGCAGGTTGTTCGCGTTGTCCGTACGGATGCCGTAACGGACGCCGTCGTAACGCGCGAGGTTAGAGGACGCTTCCGATGAAGCGAGCAGATAGTACGCCGCGACGGCATACTCGGAATGCGGCAGGGAAACTTCCTCGACCACCGCTCCCAGCCCTTCCAGCACGCGGAGCGCATCCTGAATCTTCTCCTTCACCTGAGGGTCGACACCGGCACCCAGGTATTCCTTCGGCACCGCGATGCGGAGCCCTTTGACGTCGCCGGTCAATGCGGAGACGTAATCGGGAATCTCCACGTTCGCCGACGTGGAGTCCTGCGGATCGTGGCCCGCAATCGACTGCAGGACGTAAGCGGAGTCTTCGACGTTCTTCGTGAGCGGACCGATCTGGTCCAGCGAAGAGGCGAACGCGACAAGTCCGAACCGGGACACGAGCCCGTAGGTCGGCTTCAGGCCGACCACGCCGCAGTAGGCGGCCGGCTGGCGGATCGAACCGCCGGTGTCGGAGCCCAGCGAGAAATACACCTCGCCGGCAGCCACGGAAGCCGCAGAGCCACCGCTGGAACCGCCGGGTACGCGGTCGAGATCCCACGGATTGCGTGTCGCGTGGAACGCGGAGTTCTCGTTGGAGCCGCCCATGGCAAACTCGTCCATGTTCAGCTTGCCGACGGGAAGCGCCTGGGCTTCCTTCAGTTTGCGCATCACAGTCGCGTCGTACACGGGCGTATAGTTCGACAGGAACTTGCTCGCGCACGTGGTCGTGACGCCTTCGGTCACGATGTTATCCTTGATGCCTGCAGGCAGACCGAACAGGATCCCACGGGATTCTCCCGCGGCAATCTGCTCGTCCAGCGTCTTGGCAGAGCGGCGGGCATTCTCCTCGTCAAGCTTGAGGAACGCTTTTACTTTGCCGTCCACTTCGGCGATCCGCTTGTAAGACTGATCGACCAGCTCCGTGACGGATACTTTTTTATCCAGAAGCTGTGTATGTAATTCTTGTAATCTCAACTCAAATAGCGACAACGTAAGGTGCCTCCCTTCAAATAACAGACAACCGTGCAAACTCCAAGGTCTGGTTAAACGTTCGTATTACTCCATAACGGCGGGCACTTTGAACTGCCCGTCTTCTTCTTCCGGAGCGTTCAGCATCACTTTGTCCAAAGGCAGGGACGGACGGACTTCATCCTCCCGCGTCACGTTCTTGACGGACATGGCATGACTCGTCGGCTCCACATGTTCCGTATCCAGCTTTCCAAGCTGTTCGGCGTATTTCAAAATAGCGTTAAGCTGCTCCGTAAACTGTTCCTTCTCTTCGGCAGAAAGATCAAGGCGGGCCAGCTTGGCCACGTGTTCGACATCCTTAATAGTAATGCTCACAGACGATTCGCACCTCTCTTTGTATGTACACGCCAAATTCATTCTACCTATTATAGCCTAGTTATTTTTTGATCTCAATTGATTCGCGGCCGAAAACGCAGAAATAAGCGGAATTTTGCGGTTTTTCGGTAACCGCGGGAATGCAAAAGTCAGATCGCAAAAAGAGCCCCTCCGGGTCAACTAAGTCGGAAAGGCTCTGTTTGCAATCTTTTGTACGGGAAACAAGCCCCGAAGCTCTTCAAACGATCATCTATATCCAAGCGCGAAGGTTCACCTGTTTGATGAAATCCTCGGCGCTTTGAACTTCTTTGCTCTTCTCTGCAACGATTTCAACCGGTTCGCCATTCATCACTCGGTTAAACAGTTCTTCGTTGCGCGTCGCCAGCGCGAAATCGATCAAGGCTTCCTTCTCCAAACGGTCGACTTCCTGACGAAGCAGGACTTCTTCCAGTTCGATATCTGAGGCGGGCACGAAAAAATGTTTATTCAGCTTCGGCACTCGGATGACATAGTCGAACAAATTGTCGTTGTTGCGGTCATAAGCGATGATGTAGGCGTAATCGCCGATCGGCAGATTCTGCTCGAGCCGGTCCTCTACAATGATCACGCGAGCTCCCAAAGACAGCATCCGGATTCCCCCTTTCCCATGCAGAGCGGGCTGAGCTGCCCTGTCCCGATTCTCCTGAAGCGATGCGGAAAGCATAAACTCTACCTTCGAATCTAGCATGGATTAGTAACATCGTACTAAAAAAAGAGTACGCTGTCCATAAACGTCTCCCTGTTTTCCGGACGGTTTGGGGGGAGTTTTTATTGACCTCCGGTTGAACTCCCGCTGCGGATGCGGGCTATTGTCAGAGAACCAGGACGCCCTCCCGGGATACGGTAAGCTTCTCGAATCCGGTTTCCGTAATGGCATATGTATTCTCGATCCCGACAACACCCAGTCCAGGGAATGTGAATTTCGGCTCCACGGCGATGACCATGCCGGGCTCGAGCTTGTATTTAAACCCTTTGGCCAACACCGGAAACTCGTCGATTTCCAGACCGATTCCGTGTCCGAGAAACTTAACCTGATCAATCCCGTACCCCATAAAATGGCCGCCCAGTCCTTCGGCAGACGCCGTATCCAGCGATTGCAGGTAGAGATGCTCCGCAACGGTGCCCGGCTTCATCATCGCTTCGGCTTCCTTCAAAATTTTCTCCGAAATTTCGTATGCGCGCTGAAGCTCATCCGGCAAAGCGCCGATCACCGCGGTACGCGTCTGATCGATCACGTAGCCTTCGATGTTGCAGCCGATGTCGATAAGAATAGGCTCGTTGCGGCCGATGGGCCGGCTGCCCGCACTTTGCGGACTTGCCGGGCTGAGTCCCCTGCCGCCCGCCGGACCGTCAAAATAAGTCGGCTCGGCCGCAGCCGCCCCTGCCGCCACGCAGCCGGTAATGAGCTCGGAGTTATACGCGCGCATGCGCATGAGCCCGAGATGGCCTTGGAGGCGGTTCTCCCGCTCGATGAGACTCATCAGCTCGAACTCGGGCATCCCTTCCCGGATACCGGCGAGCGCCTTCTCCAGCGTCCGGTCGATAACGTCCGCGGCCTTGCGGATAAGCGCGATTTCATCGGCGGACTTGATCATCCGCAGCTCTTTGACGAGCAGCGAACCGTCTTTCCATTTCACGCCGGGAAAAGCCCCTTCCAGCCGCTGGAACTGCTGGACGGGGAGCACGTCGAACTCCGTGGCGATGACGGCCTCTTTCCCCGAAGCGAATACGCCGGGGTAGCGCTGGGCGAGCCGGTCTTTAAGCGTGCGGAGGGAGCCGAATTCCTCCACCTCCGCGAGCGACTCCTGCTGCGCTCTTGTGATGCTGCGGCGCACAACGAACAGCGGATTGCCTTCAGCGGGAACGAACAAATAGCCATTTTGCATGGAGCCGTTAAAATAGTACAAGTCCACATGATGGTTTACCAGGAAGGCGTCGATACCGCCGGCCTGCATCGCCTTTTGCAGCCGCTGCTGCCTTTCCGCGTACGGATGATCCGTTTTGTTCATTAATATCCATCCCTTCTTACGGTTCTTATACCGTCATCATACCCCGCTCCGGCGAGGAGGCGCAAACAGATTTCGAGCGGCAAAACGCACACGGGACAATCGAGGGGGAAATGATGGACGCGGGGCAAAAACCCGCTGACGGGCAACGGGCTTTGGGTTGACTTTACTCCACGGCTGAACGTACGGAAGGTTCAATGTTTTTGAATCTTGTATGCGGCCGAAGGTCCAAGTCTAGAACGATCGGGAGGAATTCTAAGTTCGTTCCCGTTCGTTCGGGAATGACGCGGGGCTGGTCCGGGGCTGCAGAAATGAAGTCATGCAGCCTTTAAACCGAACCGATGAAGCGCATTATGCAGCGAGGGAATGAAGCGACTGGCGGGGTTAAAACGGGGAATCTGCCCGAAACACCGCTTCAAGCGGGCTTTTTGAAGCATGAGGGTTATGAAATTCACAAAACGAAACTAAAAAACGCAAACTCGCGGCTTCTGCCGAAAGTTTGCGTTCTTCGCAAACAAATCTATTCGTTTCGTGTCTTCTTTTTCCAAAATATCACATTTTTACGGTGCAGGCAAGCTTTTTATCGCAAGTCAGTCCGGTATTCCTTCTTAGCCGACGCTTCGTGCGGATATATTCCGCCAAAAAAAAAGAACCCGCACGCTTTCGCATTCGGATTCTGAAGGATTGCTCTTAATCAGACGTTCCTTGCGGAAAACCTCCGAACTAACACCGTTTGGCGTAACCGAAACCGCTTGAAATGATAACGAGAAGAATGAAAAGGACGAGGATACTGGCGGAATTGTCGGGCCGGCATTTCTTCGCGATCGGTTTGATCGGATGACAGACGGGATAATGCGGTTTGCAGCTTACTACAATCACCGGTTTGACGATAGGCATAGGCGGCGGCGTATGAATGACCGGGGACGGCAGCGGTCCGGGATAAGGCAGTGGCATGGGCATCGGTGCCGGAAGCGGCATGGGCATTGGCATGGGCATGGGCGCTACGGCTTGAGGCATAGGACCCGTTTGTTTGGGGGTGTAGACGGGACCAGTGTATGGTTTTTTAACATGTTCCATTGGTATTCCCTCCTGTATGTTATCAATCCGTATTTAATTGCCTTGCGCGGAAAGTAGGCTTACAGCCTTACACCAACAGTCTATGGGTTTGTTCCCACCCGGAACACGGTATACACCCAGCCCCTTGAAATTAGGCTTTCGCATGAAAAAAAAGCCTCCGGATGCCGTGCCCCGGCGAATGCCCGTCCGCTGACGCCGATGTCCCGAAGGATCCGTTGTCAGCAAAAAGGAGTTCGCCCGGCTTGCATTCCGGAGGCTTTTTGGGGCGGTAAAGGATTACTGCCCTTAAATATACGGATTGTTTTGTTTTTCGTAACCGATCGTAGTCTTCGGACCGTGGCCCGGGTAAACCGTTACGTCGTCGTCAAGCTCGAAAAGCTTTCCGTGAATGGAGTCGAGCAGCGTGTTCCAATCGCCGCCGGAAAGGTCCGTACGGCCCACGGACAGACGGAACAGCACATCCCCGCCGATCAGATGGTTGTCGAACAGGAAGCTGACGCTGCCCGGCGAATGGCCCGGGGTGTGAAACACCTTGATCTTGGCGCCGAGAAATTCGAGCACCTGTCCCTCATCAAGCGCGTATTCCGCCGGCTCGACCACTATCGGGTCCGTAACGTCCGGCCAGCGCGCGGAGCCGTTCAGCTTAGGGCTGCCCAGCCAGTCGCTCTCGGCATCGTGGAGATAGACCGGGCACTTCTTCAGTTCCCGGAGCTCCTGCACGCCTCCGATATGATCGAGATGCGCATGCGTAAGCAGAATGGCTTCGATCTCCATGTCCTTAATGCGCTTGAGCAGCGGTCCCGGCTTCATGCCGGGGTCGATGACAACGCCCTTCTGCCCGCTTTCGTCGGTCAGCAGGTAAGCGTTCGTCTCCATGGGACCGAGCTTAAATGTTTCGATGCGGATCATGCGTACCCCTCCTGTCAGAACGTGGAAAGCAGCTCGCGGAGCTCGCTTACGATGACGGACTGATAGCCGACACCTTCGCCGTACTGGCGGAGCATTTCCGCGCGTACCGCCTGGATTTTATCGTTGTAATCAGGTGCTTCGCGGTCCGGATTTCCTTCTTTGAAGGCTTTCATGACAGCCTGTACCCGTTCAGGACGGGGACCCCATTTACCAAGCACGTGGCCGCCCGTATCCGTGAAAATAACGACCGGAATGGAGCGTCCGCCGAAAGTCAGAAACTGGTCCATAACGTCGGTATGTTCCTCCATAATGAGGACTTCTACCGGCATTCCGCTGTTTTCCAGCGCCTTGAATACGACCGGAATGTTGCGCACGACGTCGCCGCACCACTCAGCCGCAATGATGACGCAGCGCAGGTCGTCACGGTTGTTCAGGGATTCGAAAAATTCCCGGTCGTCCTCTGTCTCCCACTGAAACTTCCCGTACCAGTCAAGAAACGCTTCCTGGTTGCGCTGCATGCTGTCGATGAACTGCTGCGGCGTTAAGCCTTTGCCGATGACGGCGGATAAGTTGGTGCTCATAAAATCCATCCCTTCTTTGGCGGCAAACTGCGTTATTTACGCTTTGCCCGCATTTTTTTGGCTACCAGATAAATGATCATAAGACCGATAGCTGCGATTAGAATCGGAACTGTGTATTTGCCTGCAATGTCGTCGATGTTCTCCCAATTGTCTTTCAGGGTCATCCCGAGATAGACGAACAGCATGGACCACGGAATAACCGCCAGCGTCGTATAGAACGTAAAGAGTCCCAGAGGCATTTTGGCAAGCCCCGCCGGTACCGAGATCGCATGCCGGACGACCGGTATGAAACGGGCCGTAAAAATAACGCCTGTTCCGTATTTGTTGAACCAGGTCTCCGCAACGTCGATGTGGTGCTTACTAATGAATATGTACTTGCCGTACCTTTCCAAAATAGGACGTCCGCCGTAACGGCCGACCCAGTAGACGAAAATCTGGGCGATGACTCCACCCACGGTGCCGAAAAAGACGGCGCCTGCAAAACCGATCTCGCCTTTGGCTACCAGATAGCCCGCATACGAAAGGACGATCTCACTCGGAATAACTTCGATCATCAGCCCGAGCATGACCCCCCAGTACCCGAGGCCTTCAAAAAATACCAAAAGCGAATGAATAAACTCTCCCATCTCCAACCTACTTTCCCCAGCATGATTGTCGATTCGCGGGTCTTCCCGCGCCTTCTTCTAGTAGAATCTCCCCTATTCTACCATAGAGAAAGGCCGCCAACCACTTAACAATACGGCCGGGCCGTAAAGGAGACGATAAAGAAGCTTACGCAGATAGCCGATACAGCCGCGGGCCTCTTCCGGGCCAGGCGAAATCCAGGGTAGGCGAAGTGCCGGCGAACGGATCAACAGACCGACCCCGCGGACAACTTTTACTTGTCCCGTTATTTTCATCATGAGCTGAAAAGCCCGCGCATATAGTGTACAAACTGGTCTGGGGGGGAAAGTTCATGTTCAAATCTTTTGTGCTCAAAAAATATCACTTCGTCATGTTCCTCGGGTTTCTGTGCGTAGCGTTCGCGGCAGTCCTGTTTTTCCGGAATCCGCAAATCCTGTCTACGGCGGCGGAGCCGGCCACGGCTTCGGAACGGACGATCCAGCTCGTTACCGGAGAATTTTCCACGAAGCTGGAGAACGGCAAAGAAATCGAAGCTTACCGTTGGGACCCCGGCACGATTGTCGTGCGCAAAGGCGAGAATATCCGGCTCAGCATTTACGGAGTCAACGGAGCGAGCCATCCTTTTATTATCGAGGGTCTGAATATCAAGGGCGAAGTAAAAAAAGGCAAAGAAACAGTCGTCAACTTCAAAGCGGAAAAAACGGGAACCTACCGGCTCATCTGCATGACTCACACGGATATCGCCCACAGCGGCCCGATGATCGCCTATATCAATGTCATCGACTGACAGGAAGCCTCAGGCTTCCTTTTTTTATTGTTTATCGCGGCGCTCTCAGGTTTCCCCTCCCTTTCCTCCTCACTTCCGGCAGGTCAGCCGCATACACTGAAACAGAGTAAGGAGGCGATCCGGTTGAAGAATAAAACCAACGAGAAGCATAAGCCGCAAATTCCTAACGCCAGGGGAATACGCCGTTCGTGCAGCCGCGAGCTTTACCGAACCGTCAAACGGCTGAAGGTGTACGTCTCTCCGGAAAAAATCGAAGAAGCGGAGAAATTATATACCCGGAAAGTGGCCCAGAACATCGCGTTCATCGTGGAGCATTCGGATAACCGCAAAGTCCAGGCGGACTGGTGGGAGGAACATGTCGCTCCAGAGATAGCCGTCCTGTGGGACGTGAACGCCGATACGCTGTCCAAAGCGTTCCGCAGCGCTTACGGGGGATAAGAATGAACGCCGGACCGCGCTTGCGGAACCGGCTTTTTTTGCCTAACAGCCTTCGGAAAGCCGGATGAAATGGAGATGTAAGGGCAGGCTAACCCTTATCCGACATGCAAACCGACAGGAGGATCAGTCAGCATGAGTAAGAATTCCGGGTCTGTCAAGGCCCCCTTGCGGCGGACGGCTGCGGCCTGCGCCGTTTGCGTCTTCTTCACCCTCGCACCCGCTCCCGCGCTCGCATCCGGCGGGCTTCACGCCTCAAGCGGGCCAACCGTTTCCGCACCCCGGGCGGAAGACGTGAACGGGCTGCGGCTCCGTTCAACCGCTTCACCGGCTTCGCCGATATCGGCGGAGAAAGATCCGCACGCCGCTGCCGCCAAACCCCGGGATCGGGATTATTACGAACAGCGCGGAGAAATCGTCTGGGAGGTCCCGTCCGCAGGCAAAGTGATTGCACTGACGTTCGACGACGGACCGGACCCGGTACAGACGGCGCAAATTTTGGACGAGCTGAAAAAGTACGGGGCGAAAGCCACGTTTTTCGTAGTCGGAAAAAGGGCCGAGAGGTTTCCCGAACTGATCAAACGAGAGGCGGCCGAGGGGCACGAGATCGGCAATCATACGTACAGCCACCCTTTTCTGACCAACAACCGTTCCACGGAAAGCATCCGCAGCGAAATCGCGGCGACACAGAAGGTGATCAAATCCATAAACGGAACGGCACCCGTCCTGTTCCGCCCGCCTGGCGGCTATTACCATGAAAGGCTCGTCCATGTCTCTCTGGCGGAAGGGTGTCTGCCTATTCTATGGTCCTGGCACCAGGACACGGAGGACTGGAAAGCTCCAGGTGTGAACCGGGTCGTGAACAAGGTGCTGAACAACGCCCGCGAAGGTGACATTGTCCTGTTCCACGATCATGTCCTGGGCTCTATGAATACGGTCGATGCGATCCGTAAAATTTTGCCGGAGCTGTCGAAGCGGGGTTATCATTTCGTCACGGTATCGGAGCTTCTGAAACTGCGCGGATCAACCAGCGGAGTAAGCAAACCTTCCGGTTCCAAAACGAAATAAGCGGGCCCGCAATTTCATCTGTCCTCCTTCCTTCTTCCGATGTACAATTGGGAAAAGGTATCACAGGTTGGAGGACGGTGGCTGCACATAATGGAAGCTTTAAGCTGGGAACTGCTGCTTTTTCTGATTGTGACCGGGTTTTTGGCCGCTTTCGTGGATTCGATTGTCGGCGGGGGCGGTCTTATTACCGTTCCGGCCCTGCTGTTTACGGGGCTTCCGCCGGCGCTCGTTCTCGGAACCAACAAGCTGGCGGGAACGATGTGCTCGCTGACCAGCATGACTTCGTTCCTGCTTTCCGGAAAAATCCATTTCCGGCTGGCGGCGGCGCTTTTTCCGCTGTCCCTGGCCGGTTCGATGCTCGGCGCGCTGCTGGTACACCGGATACCGTCCGAGTTTCTTAAACCGCTGGTCGTGGTGCTGCTCATTGCCGTGACGGTCTACACGCTGCTCAAAAAAAACTGGGGAGCGGCGTCCACTTTCAGCGGCCTTACGTCCCGGAGCAGGTTCTGGCTGGCGGCCGGAGCTTTCGTTATCGGCTTTTACGACGGCTTCTTCGGGCCCGGAGCGGGCTCGTTCCTTATTTTTCTGTTTCTGCTGCTCGGTTTTGATTTCGTGGGAGCATCCGCCAATTCGAAGGTGCTTAATTTCGCCAGCAATATCGGTGCGCTGGTCACCTTCTTCCTGCTGGATTCCGTAAGTCTCGCGTACGGAATTCCGATGGGGATCGCCATGATCGGAGGCGCGCTGGCGGGAACCCGTTTCGCCATCCGCAAAGGCGCTTCCTTCGTCAAGCCGCTTTTTCTGATCATGACCACAGTGCTGATCGGCAAACAGTTATGGACGCTGATCATGTCCTGACGCCGCTTCCGTGCAGCATGCAAGCAAACAAAAAGAGCCTGACCGTTCAATCGTGAACGGTCAGGCTCTTTCGCGTTAAATCTGATGCGATTCGTAGATGCGGATACTTTCGGGTTTCTGCTTGGCGGCCTGCGCCATCCCCGCAGCGACCCGCTGAGCCGGTATCGGCCTATATTTACGAAGACCCCCCGCCATCAGGAAAGAGAAGGCCTTCGCGGCAATGGCTCCCGCTTTCTCGCCGAAACGGAATTCTTCTTCTCTGTCTCCCAGCAGGAGGGAAGGTCTGAATATTCGCAGTGTACGAAGTCCCAGTTTGGATAAACCGTGTTCCAGATCTCCTTTGACCCGGCTGTAAAAAAATTTCGAATCCCGCTTCGCTCCCATGGCGGAAACGACAAGAAATTGGCGGGCCCCGTACTTCTTCGCCAGGTTGCCCAGAATCATCGGGTATTCATAATCGACTTCACGGAACTGTTCCTGTGTCCCGGCTTTCTTGATCGTGGTGCCCAGCGCGCAAAACACATCCGCCTGTTTCAATTCTCCGCGCAAAGCTTGCTCCAGCTGCTCCGGGTTCCAATCCGTCACGATTTGATGAAACTTGCTTTCACTGTCCCGTCCCTCGATTCGCGTGCGGACCAAGACGATAATTTTCTCGTAACCGGGATCGGCGATAAGGACAGAGATCAACTCTCTGCCTACCAGTCCCGACGCGCCGGCTATTATGGCAGTTTTTTTCATTAAGCAGCACTCCTGGTTTAAAAACGTAAAAACGGGTTAAGCACATGTGGATTTTGCCGTTTGGCGGTTTCATCCCTTTAGACACGTTAGACACGGGAATTAAGCAAACGGCGCCTCTACAAATATAAACAGCCCCGAAGCGGGGCCGTTATCCTATAAACGAATGAATGTACGTTAAAGTTTCGGAAGCTTTCCCTAGATGAGCGTCTCGCCTTCGAAATACGAAAGACGCGCTTTCGGCTTCATCTCCTGGCCTCCATGGCCGCCGTGAGAACGTTTGAAAACCTCGCTTTGGGTATACGCCTCGAACGCTTCTTTATTTTCCCACTTCGTGATCACTTTAATTGCCTGTTCGTCGGTCCAGACTTCCAGTCCGAGAAAGCCTTGGAGTTCTTTCATGTTAGGCGCCTGCTTGCGGAACATTTCGACCATTTGCGGTGGATTGGGAACTTCAATGGTATTTACGGCAATGTACATCCTGGACATCCTCATTTCTTAATTAGAGTACGAAACCTTATGTATAGTGTAGACCATTGAGAGCGGAGAAACAAATAAACAAAGATTATAACCATTATTTGTCTTGTAAAATAATTAATAAATTATATAATGATCAATATTTAATTATTAATCATTTATAAACAAAGGAGAGAAAATTTTGAAGCTTCCCAAGTTAATTACCCTGGTAACCGGCGCAGCCCTCTGCGTCTCTTTATGGACGGCCCCGGCCTCGGCCGAAGAAACCTTGAACTGGGTGGAAGGTCCGAAAAAAGTGGAACTCGGACAAATCGCCGAGCTGGATCTGGGCAAAGATTTTGTGTTTCTGAATGATACCGATACCAAAAAGTTTGAGCAGCAAAACGGTTCCCACGTAAACAACCGAGAAATCGGTTCCGTTTTCCCGAAAGACGAAAAGCAGAACTGGGCGGTTATTTTCGAATATGAGGAAACCGGCCACGTCAAGGACGACGAGAAGGACAAAATCGATGCAGACAAGCTCCTTGAAAGTTACAAAACCGGAACGGAAGAAGCGAATAAAAGAGGGGATGTATCCAACCGCTTGTTCGTCGACGGCTGGGATGTAAAACCTTTTTACGATAACGACATACATAGCCTTTCCTGGTCCCTGCTGGGACACGATTCCAAGGATGAAAAATTCGTCAACTATAACGTCAACGTACTTACCCGGAAGGGCGTGATTTCCGTCGTTCTCGTGACCGACCCGAAAAATCTCGCCGCGGACCGTAAGGTGCTGACCTCCTCCATCCTGCCGAAGCTGCAGGTTAAGGCCGGAGAACGGTACGAAGAATACAACTCCAAAACGGACAAGCTGGCCGAATACGGTCTGTCGGGCTTGATTCTCGGGGGCGCGGGCCTTGCGGTCGCCAAAAAGGTCGGTCTGATCGGCCTGCTGCTCGTCTTCCTGAAAAAGTTCGGCGTCATTCTTGTCGCCGCCCTCGCTGCCTTGTGGCGGTTCCTCCGCGGCAAGAAAAAGAAAGCGGCCGCCGAGCAAGCCGCAGAGGCGCAGGCCGCCGAAGCGAGAGCGGCCGAGCTGACGGCAGCCGGAAGCGCCGGGTCCGCGGCCGATGCGACGGCGCAGGACGCGGATCCCGCTCCCGGGCCTTCGGCGGAGACGGCGGCGCAGCAGCCTGCCGGCGAAAGCGGGCGCCCGGTGGTGCGCATGCTGTCCGGCGCCGAAGCTCCGGCGGACCCGACGCGGGAGCCTGAGCATTCCCGCTCCGAGGCGGCTCCCGCTTCCGAGTCCGGAACCGGCCGCGCACCTCTTACGGAGGAGGATTCCCTCCGTAAGCCCGACCGGCCGGAAGATCCGGACAAGAGCAAGTAGCCTGCGGCTGTGTTCACGGCGCGGCGCGGATTCATCAAAAGGCAGTTCCCGTTCGAGGACGGGAGCTGCCTTTTTTCTATCCCGAAACCGGGACCGTGTCCGCGGTATGCCCCCGCTTTGTCCCCATAATGCCGGTCCGGTATCCCCGTTCTGGCTATAGCCCGAATATTCCGCCCGGTATATCTTTTATAGTGTAAAGGATTTACGGAGGTTTCCGACTCAAGCGGAGGTGAACGTACAGAACATACAAACGCACAAAACCGAAAGCGCTTTATTATTCTGTCGGAACATGCCGCCATTAAATCCACTTAATTTAGGAGGGAATTTATTTATGAAGCTTAAAAAAATGGTCACTTCTCTGGTGTTGATTTCCGCTTTTACAACGACTTCGGCTTTTGCCCAAACATCCCCCGCAGGCGTCAAAGACGACCTTTATCAGAAGGCCGTTCAAAAGGAAGTCGAAAACTTTGTCAAAAAAGCCTACACGCCCTATTACACGATTAACTCCATTCAATTATCCACTTCGGATTACTCGGTTAAAGACAATCAGTTGACGGCCCGCGTAAACATTTCCTTGAATAAAACGCTCAAGGCGAAATCGGTCGATGAGCTGCCCTACGTGAAAGGATTGAAAAGCAAGCTTAACGTCTTGAAGCTGCGCAAAGACACAAGTTCCACGGATGCGGAACAGGTCGTCAACGACCGGATGAAAGATCTGCAAGAATATATCGGGACTTCCACGGACCAGAACGATTCGTTCCGGATTACGGCTCCGATCGTGAACGGCAGCCCGGACCTCAAGAACGCCAATCTGGAATTTCTTAACGGACTGGTCGACTGGATTCCCGCGGATTATTTTATTCCTTCCAATGAGTCCAGCATGATCGAAAACGGCGAAGAGTTTGTGACGGAAGCGGTAACGACCAACAAAAACTTCCTCGTCAAGAGCGCGGCGGAAGCTTCGATGGTCCAGCCGCTTGCCGCCGTCACCTACGACAGGATTGCCGCCAGGGATTATGCCAACAAATGGACTTCGAACACAACGAACGCGTCCGGCTACGACACGAGCAAATGGAACCCGAAGTATGCCAAACATACCGAAAACGGCGGTGTCGACTGCGCCAACTACGTTTCTCAAGCGATTTACACCGGCGGCATCCCGACGGACAGCACCTGGAAACCGGAAAGCCTCGCCTGGGTCAATACAGGCCGTAACATCTCCAACGGTTTGAAGCAGTATATGGTGGATACGAAAGGTTATTTCTACAAGACTACCAAAACGACGACTCCCGCAGGCGGCTTCATCAGCGCCTTAAAATACTCGCACGTTATGTTCGTGGTAGCCAACGATACGGTCACGATGCAGTTCAGCGCTCACACCAATGACAGACTTAAAGCATCCTTCGCCAACTTCTCCACTTCGGAGTATGAGTTCTACTATATTAAATCCACGTATTTAAAATAAGTACCGTACCCGAGGTGAACAGTCGGCGGCGGTCGGCCGACACCAACCCCTATCCCGTACACAAGCGGGACAGGGGTTTTATTTTAGGCGCCGGGTAACGGCGTACTCCGCCGCCTCCCGCTCTTTGACATACATAAATCCCCCCAATTGCCGGGAGGAAATCAATACGCGGGCGGGCCCCAGCTTGTTCTTCATTCTGGCGATCACCTTGGAGATTCCGTCCGGCTGGATGTACCCGCCCCAGAGCTTTTCCGCAATGGTATGCTTGGTCACGACAATCCCTTCGTTCTCCACAAAGAACGAAAGCAGCGCCGCTTCTTTCTCCGAAAGCTCGATCCTTGTACTGCCGTATTTGATACAGAACTGTTTCGGATGAAAGTAGGTCCCTTCCCCGATGTAGACCAGCTCGGAACCCGCCGCCGCTTCGTACAGACCCGGGCAGACCAGGACAGAGATCAGCTTATCCGGCGTTTCGGCGGCCTTGCTTCTAAGACGAGTAACGGGGTCCATCAATATTTCTCTCACGCCGATTTCTTTGGCATAGACCGTTTCCAGCGGAGTCATAGGTTCACGGATCATCAAATAGGTCGTTGTTCCCTGTTTTACGGAACGTTTAAGCCGAAACCAGTCTTTCTCGTCCGGGCTGCCCACAGCCAGTATCGCCTGCCCGCCGCCCGGTTCCGGGAGGCCGCCGAGTTCAGATCTCGCGTGAACGGAACAAACCGTCTCGTTAAAAAAATATGAAAGCACGTGGGCCATATCCGGGTCATCTGTATAGATCGCGATTGTCATCAGCGGAGCCTCCCCCTTGCGTAATTTATGAAACAAGCCAAGTTTTCAACGGCGTTAGCGGTTAATCCCGTAAACTTAAAAGGATATTCTTATCCTATAGATACCAGAATCGGGAAATAGTTTCAATTATTTTTAAAAAATAACTCCTTTTCATAAGCATAAAAAGAAAGATTATACCTGAATATAATAAAAAAGCAGCCCCCGTTCTAAAACGGGAACTGCCTTTCTTAATGCCGATGCGTGGCCGGCCGTTCGGACGGCCCTTGCGCAGCCGGAGTCCTCCCGGCTTCTCTTACTCCGCTTGGGCTGCAGCCGCTTCCGGCTCGACGTCTACGACGATCTTCACCGCTCCGCCGATAGGAGGCAGGCTTTTCGTCATGACGCCGTTGTAGAAGCCGATGACTTTCGCGCCTTTAACGAGCGCTTTTTTGTCGGCTTTGGCGCCTTCTTTATCAACGACTTCCGTCGCATCGGAAAGACGCAGCACAATTTCGCTCTGAGACTGCTCGGTTAGCCCTTGACCTTTGATGGTCACGCTTTGGCTGCCGTTATCATCCGTGCGCACTTCTTCCACGGTGCCGGAGGTTCCGAGCAGCTTCTCGGCATCCGCCGAGTAACCGGACACGGTAATCTTGTATGTAGGCGTTTGAGGCGGCAGACTCATGGTCATGACCATGGAGTGCTCCGCTTCGACGATTTGACCGAGCGCAAGCTGGTCGAACGTAAGCTTGTCTCCCTTGTCGGTGACAAATACCGTGTCGTCGCCCACGTTGAGAACGAGTCCGGCCGTGCCGAAACCTTGAATTTGCACCGCTTTATAGCCGTCCGCGCTGCGAACGGAAGTTACAACACCTTTCGTCACGACGTTCTCCTTCTTCTCGTTGAATGAGATGGACACGGCGCTGCCCTGAGCGTTTACCGTTCCGTGAAGAATTTCGCTGGCAAACGAAGCCGGTACATACAGCTTGCTGTCCACAAGCTCCGGAGCCGTTCCGAGCGGCTTGTACATTTTGTTCAGCACATAACGGTCTTCGCCGGTTTTAACGAGCGTCCAGATACGGTCCTTGGACAGTTCGACGGAGTAATCCTCCTGGTTCCATTTCAGTTCCATGCCGATCGCTTCCGCCACGGCGCGAAGAGGAATCATCGCCTCCTTGGCTCCCGCTTTCATATATCCTTCGGCTTCCAGAACTTGATTGTTAACGGTCACTTGTACGGACTGCGACACTTCCGCGCTAATCGGGACGAGGTTGTCCGCTTTCGTTACGGCAGCCGGCGAAGCGTATGCCGCCCCCGTGGTCATAGCCATGGATACGGCCAGAACGGCCAGTCCTTTTTTCATTCCATTGTTCATGCTGTTCTTTCCCTTCTGTATGTGATGAAAGTGACTTACTTCTTTTTAGACGTAAATCATGCACAATTGTTGCATAAACATACAAGATTATAAGGAATGTACTGGATATTTATGGGTGAAAAAATAAAAAAAGTGTATATGCCTAGTCGGCATACACACTTTATAGGGCTTAATTTCCATGCGCCAGAACGGCCGGATCGTCCAGTTCGATCTTGCGGATCTGGTTGCTCATAAACTCCTTCATGGGGTCGGTCACCCGCATCGGGTTCGGCACGTCCCTCATGTCCTCCCACTCGCATTCCACGCCTTTGCCTCCCGCAAAGCCCGCAAACATCTGGCAGCCGCTGCAAAAATCGCTCTTCTGCCGGTCATCCAGCTCCACGACTTTATTTCTCAGACAGCAGTACACCTCATTATGTTCGTTCCGGTAGTTTATATGATGAATCGGTGTCATCGTCAACACTCCTTTTGTTCGTATATGGGAACAGCGGAGCCGAAGCTACCGGAAAAGCGGAACCAGAAAAGACCCGCGCCGCAGCGGGGCCTCCTGACCCTTTCTATGAGAGCTACTGAATGGGATCGGGAATCAGTCCGGTTTGCTTCAACTCGCTGTTGGTTTTCATTTTTTTCATTTCGTTGCCCAGCCTGCGGATATCGTAAGAATCCGTCGCCATATACCCGTTGCTTGCCGTCTCGACGGTATGAGGGCGTTTGTTCGGCTGGTTCAAATAATCGGCAAGCTCTTTCATCCGGCAAATGGCCGCTTCGACGACACGGGAAGGCGGCTCCTCCTCCGTATCGAAACGGGTGTGGCCGAGATACACTTCCGTATGCCCGTTTTCCAGAAGCCGGGTCGGTACGGCCAGGGTATATACACGCTGCGTAATGGAATCCGCAAAGGTGGTAACATATAGTTGGTTCTCATGGGTCTTGGGACGCACGAAACCAAACTCGCTTAACGTCTTGTGAACAAAGGAAAAGGGCCTCGTCATCGTTGCCAGCGTCTTACTGAACTCCTTCATTGGAAATTCCTCCTTTGAATTCGTTACAGTACGCATCTCCCGCCGTACTCCGAAATATCCGATTGGAACCATCGGTGTTCTTTGTTTGGATTCAAGGGGCCGTTGTGTCATCCGTCTGCCCGTTTAAATTGTGTCCGGTACAGACGTGCGTAGAGACCGTCAACTTCCATCATTTCCTTGTGGGTGCCGGACTCCACTATTCTTCCTTTCTGCAGAACCAGAATGCGGTCCGCATGAAGAATAGTCGAGAGGCGATGCGCAATAACCAGCGTCGTCCGGCCTTTCATCAGCTGCTCCAAAGCAGCCTGAACGAAAGCCTCGGATTCCGAATCCAGGTGAGAAGTCGCTTCGTCCAGGATCAGAATGCGCGGATTTTTGAGCAGGGCTCTGGCGATTGCCAAGCGCTGCCGCTCTCCGCCCGAAAGACGGTGTCCGCGTTCACCGACCATGGTGTCGAATCCCTGCGGCAGAGACTGCACAAAGTCGTAAATGTACGCCTGGCGGCAGGCATCTGCCAGCTCTTCTTCCGTAGCGTCTTCTTTGGCGAAGAGCAGATTTTCCCTCACGGTGGCGTGAAAGAGGAACGATTCCTGCGTAACGTAGGCAATCTGACGGCGGAGCGACGACAGACTAACCTTTTTCACATCGAATCCGTCTATCTCTACGGTGCCCTCCGACGGATCATGGAGCCTTGCCATCAGACTGATAAGGGTCGATTTACCCGCTCCGCTTGGACCGACCAGCGCGACAACTTCACCCGCTTCCGCTTGGAAGGAAATATCGGATAGAACCGTATTACCCGGCGAGTAAGCAAATGAAACATCACGCACCGATATACTTCCGCTCACCGGAGGGAGTTCGGCCGCTCCTTCCGCCTCCTCCACTTCGGCCTTCATGTCCTGGTAATCGAAAATACGCTGGAAGACGCCCAGCGCGGTCGCCACCTCCACATGCAGGTTAAGCAGGGTCCCGACAGGACTGTACAGCCGTCCGAGATAGGCCGCGAAGGCTACGATCCCGCCTATGCTCATACTTCCTTGAATGACGGAGTATCCTCCGTACATATAAATGACCGCGGTGCCGAGCGGGCCCAGCACCCCGAGAAACATCATATACCAGCGTCCGATCAGATTGAGACGGAGCTCCAGATCCATCACCTGCTGGTTCATCCCGCCGAAACGCTCTTCCTGCTCTTTCTCGCGCGTGAAAATCCGGGTGAGCATAGCGCCGGAGACACCGAAAATCTCGCCGAGCTGCGCCGACATATCGGCGCGGACTTTTTGCGTTTCTCCGCGCAGGCGCTTGCGGACGCCGGAGACTTTGCGTACCGGCAAAATGAAAGCGGGCAGGATGATGAGCGCCACGATGGCCAGGCGCCAGTCGAGGGCGAAGAGGATGCCGACGGTCGTGATGACGATGACGATCTGGGTAATCGACGACACGACGAGGCTGGTGACGACAGTCTGGACCGCCTGGATGTCCTCCGTCAGCCTCTGGACCACTTCGCCGGCCCGGGCTGCGGTAAAGAAGGACATGGACTGCCGCTGGAGATTGCGGAAAAGGGTCATCCGCAGGTCGCGCATGACGCCTTGGGCGACTTTGGTGTTCAAGTGGTTCTGCGCCACTCCGAGCATGCCGCTGAGCAGCGGCAGAGCCACGAGCAGAACGGCGAAGACGGCAAGGAGCCGAAAGCTTTGTTGCGGGATGGCGGTGTCTATGATTTCTTTCATGACAAGCGGAGGAACGAGGCCGAGTACGGCTCCTCCGAGAGCCAGCAGGACGATCACGGTCAGTTGTCCCCGGTAAAGCCGGAACAGTCCCAAAATGCGGCGCAGGGATACATCTTTGAGGGTCGCTTTGGGCATTTTTCCCCCGTTTCGTTCGCCCAGCCCTCCGCCAAATCCGTTTCTCATGTGTATGGTTCATCTCCCTGTTTTATTCGTGTGTGCGGGTAAAAAAGTTTACAAAAGCATACAAGCCTGCGGCTGGTTGTCCGCGTGTTTCATCGGGCGGACTCAGGGACGCAGGCTTCGCAACATTGCGGAAGCAAATGTATAATAAGAGCATACTTAAGCGGTCTCCCGCCGGAGACTATGCACTGCGGGCTCCCTGGGAGCGGCTGCCGTTCCGCCGGGCACGCAGGACCTGCGCGGGCGCTAAAGCGCCGCACGGCCGTCGCTTAGGCAGGGCCCCGGTGTGCGGCGTCCCGCGGGTGCGAGAGTTCGCGCAGCGATCCGCCGCCGAACGGACGGCCTAAGCGCGGACCGGCGGGAACGCCGCTTGAACGGCGGCGGCGATTTCCCTCGCCATGCCGATCACCCGGTTCAGCGAGGTCGTCTGCAAGACGGCGTACTGCCGGGGGCCGTCGGCGTTCACGATCGCGGCGACGGTGTAGTCGCCGACGAGCGGGAGGTTCTTGCCGAGCGATTTGCCCGGGAAAATCGGCCGGTTCGACACCTGGTACAGCCCGACGGAAGACGGCTGTCCGAGACACGCGTCGATGCCGACGACCGGGACTTCCGCCGGGATTTCCGCGAGGCGCTGCACAAGATTGCTCGCATCGCAGGGATGCTCCAGGGTGCCGATGACGCTGTAGCCGGCTTCGGCCAGCATGGAGCCGACGAGCGGGCCGAGGGCGTCTCCCGTCGAGCGGTCGGTGCCGATACACACGAACACGCACGGAAGTGCGGCGCCCGCTTCTTCCCGGATTTCCGAAAAGAAGGCGGGAAGCTGTCTTCCGGATACTTTTTTCCAGTAGCCGTCTTTGGAGGCTTTGGAAGCTTTGCTGGCCGGTGGTTTGGCAAGGCTTGCGGCTTCCCCTTCGTTCCGGGAAATGTCCATGCGGGAGCCTCCTTTCTTTGATGCGCTGTTTTGACAAATCGTTAAGACTAGCTGCTATGTTCCGGTTCTATAACGTACCGATTTGATGTACATGCAAGTACACGGTGCTGTTCTCACCCGGATAAAACGGCCGGACAGCCGGCATGAAAACCCCGTTTTTCCTGCCGTTCTTTCTGCGTGCAACCGGTTATTTTCCACTTTCCTAGGAGGAGTCCTGTTTATCCCATCACGGGCAGCTCTCTTCCCCCTAGTTCCCTATTATTGTTCCACAAGGAGGCCGTTCATGTCCATAGCCGGAATATTGGCTCTGCTTATCCTGCTCTACTGGCTGGCCATGCTGGCGGATCACCTGCGGGGCGCAAGGCTGTTTCGCGAACTGCCCCCTTCCGGTCCGCTGCCCGATCCCACGCCTCTCGTCTCGGTTATTATCGCCGCCAAAGAGGAAGAGACGACAATTCGCGATACGGTGCGGCATCTGCTCGCGCAAACTTACCCCCGGCTGGAGCTGATTGTCGTAAACGACCGTTCGCAGGACGGGACCGGACGCACGCTGGACGAGCTCAAACGGTGGTCCGAGGAGGAGCGCGGGGATATCCGCATCCCCATGCGGGTGATCCACGTGACGCGCCTGCCGGGCGGTTGGCTCGGCAAAAACCACGCCCTGTACCAGGGCTACCGGCAGGCCCGCGGTCAGTGGCTGCTCTTTACCGACGCCGATATCCGCTTTCACCCGGACACGGTCCGGGAAGCGGTCGGCTTTGCGCTGAGCGAGCATGCGGATCATCTGACGCTCACGCCCCACATGACGGCGCCCACGTTCTGGCTGCGCAGCTTCATCCGCCACTTCCTCTTCTCGCTAAGCCTGTTCACGCGCCCTTGGCGCGCGAATCTGGACGGGGAGCGGAAAGGCGGCATGGGCATCGGCGCGTTCAATCTCATTCACCGGCGGGCCTATGAAGCGATCGGGACGCACGAAGCGATCGCCCTCCGGCCGGACGACGACCTCCAGCTCGGCGCGCGGGTGAAGCTGGCCGGTCTCCGCCAGCGCCTCGCATCGGGGCGGAGCAGGCTGCAGGTCGAATGGTATCCGAGCATGAGAGCGGCCGTCCGGGGACTGGAGAAAAATCTGTTCTCCGGCTTCGGCTACAAAGTTTCTGTGGCGGCAGCGGCCGGAGCGGGCCAGCTCCTGCTGTTTACGTTTCCCTGGCTCGGCATGCTGCTCTACGGCGATTGGCGCAGTCTCGTCCATCTGGCCAGCGTGCTTATCATGACGGCCCTTTACCGGAAGCAGATCCGGATGATGGCAGGTTCACCGGGCCTCGATACCCTCGCCGTTCCGGCGAGTGCGGCTCTGCTTGTCTACGTGCTTGTCCGGTCCGTGGGACTGACGCTCAAACAAGGCGGCGTCTACTGGCGCGGGACGTTTTATTCGTTGAGCGACCTTAAAAAAATGAAATAAAGATCAATTGTGAAGGAAACCATTACAGAATGTTTACAACTGAAGCATTTTGTTTATTGTATAATGAAGAGGAATAAAAAACGAGGAGGAGAGTCTTCCATGTCCACTGTGCCGACAAAAATGTACAAGTACGCCTTTGGCGCGCTGCTCCTTACGGTCAGTCTGCTTACGGCTTACACAAACATCCAGCCGTAATAGGAAAAGCGGGATAAAGACGACGATTCGGTCTTCCTGCAACAGCTGCCCGTCTTAACCACAGTTCGTACCCCTCATGATCGAATATGCAAAAAAGGCTGCCTCACCTTCCGTGAGACAGCCTTTTTTGCTTGCCCGAACTACGGGTGGCGTATGGGTAGCGGAAGAAGTCCGGCCAACTGGCGCGCAAATCCCGGGCCCGCTTGGGCGTCGCTTCGCGAAGGAGAGTCAAACCCGTGTACCCGGCGATTGACTCTCAGGGACAGTCCGGCGGCCGCGCCATGCAATCAGGCCGGTCTCTCCCGCGAAGGAAAAACCGGCCTGTTTGCAGGGGCCGCTTCAAGAGCCGGGGAAAAACGCGCGGCTGAGACTGCTGGCCGGCGGTCCCGGCCGTTCGTTGTCATCTCCGGGAAGCCGCCCCATCCCCTTCAGCCTGGCGCCCGATCCGTATCGTAGAGCCTGTCCGGCTGTCTGCCTGTCCGCTAGCAACGCGCCAGTATGTCGCGGATCTCCCGGATTTTCTCGGCGGCGATATCGTCTTCCACGCCTTTAGGACCGCGGACGGCACCGCCGAAATGGACTTCCGTCACGCCGGTGTCTTTTACGAAAGATTCCAGCGATTCCGCATTCAGTCCGCTGCCGGCCAATATCGTGATGTGGGAATCGCGGCTGAGCTCCACCAGTTCCTTCATCCGGTCAACGGCATCCAGCGCGCTAGGTTTGCCGCCGGATGTCAGAATGCGGGTGATCTGCTTGTAGCCGGAGAGCTGCCGGAAGGCCGCAATCTGATCCGGCACGGCGTCGAACGCCCGGTGAAACACCACTTCAAGTCCGCCGGCTTCCTCCAGCAGCGCTTCCAGCACCGGAACGTCGATCTCGTTCTGCGGGGTAAGCGTACCGATCACGATTCCGGCTGCGCCGGTTTCGCGGATGAGCCGGATATCTCTCCGCATAGCGCGCACATCGTCCGCGTCGTAAACAAACGATTTGCTGTGAGGCCGCACCATGACGGCGGAAGGAATTTTCACGCTCCGCACCGTGCCCTCGATAAGGCCCGCGCTCGGAGTCAATCCGCCCTCTTTCATGCCGGTCACCAGCTCCAGCCTGTCCGCTCCTGCCTGTTCGGCCGCGATTGCGTCGCCGACTGTTGTTGCGATCACTTCCAATAACATTACAATCTCCTCCTGATCCGTTCTGGTCATCGGGCGCAAAAGCGCCGGTCGACTCTTATTTTATCATGGGAACGGCCCGGATTCTTCCTTTTATCCAAAAAATTCAATTCTCCGTCCATTCCCTGCGGAGGATGGAATAAAGAGCCATGTCGCGCTTGCCGCTCTCCTTAACCTCCCATTCTCTCATCACGCCTTCGAGCGTAAAACCGAGCCGCTGCGGTATAGCCCGGCTTGCCGCGTTCTCGACATCCGCCATAATGACTATCCGGTTGAGGTTCTTTTCGGACCACCCG
The DNA here is from genome assembly GCF_000739915.1 of Paenibacillus chitinolyticus NBRC 15660. Taxonomy (GTDB): domain Bacteria; phylum Bacillota; class Bacilli; order Paenibacillales; family NBRC-103111; genus Paenibacillus_F; species Paenibacillus_F chitinolyticus. The sequence continues at coordinate 33,429 of NZ_BBJT01000015.1, forward strand.
TATCCAATGAACGCCCGGCACGCGCGGGTCATAATTCCCCGGCCTTGATGAGCTTTACCGAGCCAATACCCGATTTCGGCCCTTCCGTGAGCGGGAACCATCGCATGATAATCAATGACTCCGGCCAGTTCTCCCCGGACCATGATGGCTGCGGCCAGCGATTTGCCTTCTGCGAACGCATGCAATGTAGACTGGATAAATGCGACGGAATCCCCGACTTCTTTCGTGTCGTATGCCCAGAACAGCCACTGTCCGAGCTGCTCCCGGTTCTCGTCCGTCAGGCGGAACAAGGCTTCCGCATGCTTAAGCTCCAATAATTCCAGACTGATTTCCTCGTCGACCTGACATATTCTCATCTCGGCGTCCCTCCTGTAAATTTTTATCTACTTTAGGGGCTCTACCACATGCCCATCAAGCTAAGATTTTGAGAACCTCCCATAACAACAATTTTAACTTTTTATCGTAGTCATATGAGAGTACGGTTCATTTTTTTCGTTTTGGGGAACATTGAATTTCTTAACTTGATGGGCACGCGTCAGGACCCCATAATGAAAAATCATCGATTCGTCTATAAATATAAGTTATTTAACACATATTATCCCATTAGAAAAAGTAATAAAAAAACGTATCCCGAGTATAAGAAAAGCACCATGGAAAGATGATGCTTGCTATCCTCCGATATCGGTCGATTGACAAGAACTTGATTTTACAAACGAATAAATACAGAAGAAATCCAGGCAAACTGATAATTCGCTTGATTAAATGTTAGTTTAAACTTTTATTCGATGATCAAAACACGGCGATAGAAGTAGTAACCATTTTCCAGTTCTCCGTCTTCGGGCACGGTTTTGTCCGGCGTTTCACGCCAATACGCTGACAGTGGAAGCATAGTATAGATGAATGGTTCGCCGCCGCAGAGCGCAGCTCCGCCATCCCCTCCCTTCACCTGACAAGGTCCAGTCACCAGCTCATATTTATATGGATCATAAGCAATGGACAAGCCGAACATATTGGGTTTTTCCAAAATATTTTCGCCTTCCTCGCACATATGAGAGTAACGGTAATCCTCGTCGAATTGATTGCCGAACTGAAAGAGCAATCTCCGGCCCGCCCCGCATAGATATTCCCACTGGTCTTCAGTCGGCAATGCAAACCCTTCGGCGTCAAGCTGGGAAATGAGATCTTTGTATGTCAAGCGCTCATAGAGATAGACGTCATAAAGAGCAGGATCGTCTTTTGTACGCTCGAAGCGGCAGCATCTTGAATATACCGCTGTTGTCAACTCTGTATTGAATTTATACAAGTAATCCTTCACGCGGTCGAAATGCTCGGACGTCACCCAATGCTCGTTCGTCCGCCGGTTAACCTGCCCCAGATGGATAAGACCTGCCTCGCTCAAGCCGCGTTCTACGATCATCGGCGGAAGATCGGCCGTCCGCACAGGAGAAGTGTTTTCGTTGACATACGTTTCCAGTCCCTGAAAACTATAAAAAGCTTTAAGATCATCATCTGGCTTTTCCGGTGGATTCTGTTCCAACTCCATGACCTGCTCCTCAAAGTAAGGCAAATTGCCATCCTGTGCGTCCACGGCAAGTGCAAGCTGCCTTCTCCACCAAGTCAACGGGTCAAGCACCGATTCGAAACTGGATGCGATATCCTCCAATGCGCTCTCATACAGTCCTTCAATGCCACGGTCCCACCCAAGTATCGCTCGCTTGCATCCAGGTACGAAGACAAAGCTGCGACCCTCGCAGTTGAGCACTATGGTTTCGGTTGTGACGCCGTTTAGCGAAAACGTCTCCATTCCAGAGAAAATGAATGGTAAAGTCAATTCAGCCAGCAGCGATTCGATTTTTTCTTTCTTCCGATCTGTCGCAAGCTTGGACCACTCGTCGGCATAAAGCTCGGCGTTTTTCATGCAACTCCTCCTGACCCTATTTACTTTTAGATTTGTGCCCACTACTTTAGCAACATCGTCAGCAAGTTTTTCTGACTCATTCATATTGTATTGTGTATATTTCGGATTTCAAAGTGAATGTCATGAGTTTGAACATCGATAAACTTAACTAATAATACGATTTTAATCTCAGCATTTATGCGCTCCCAATAATAGTCTGCTATTTCACTGATAGAATCGAAGCCAAAGCAGCTCATAGAGGGGTACCGCCGCATGCCCATCAAACTATGGAAATACTACCCATACACAACGAAATAAACTATTCTTTTTTTTGTAGAATCAACCACGAAAGGATAGTTTAGGCATTAAAGAGGAACTTCAATTATTTTCACAAGAACTAACGCGACATTTGTCCCCTTCTTCTCTTTCCGATCTGGCAAAAACAATAGGTTTCGTCACTCGATCAAGTAAATTTAGAGCCCAAGACTTAGTATCATTATGCGTTTGGCTAAGTCAAAAAGTTGGAGCAACATCGCTTAACCAGCTATGCAGTAAATTAGAGGCTTCGACTGGTATCTTGATCAGTCCAGAAGGACTCAATCAACGATTTAACTCGGCAGCCGTAACCTTTCATCAGCAGATTCTTTACCTTTTGTTGCAGCAAAAACTGTTGGGGGCAGCATCTATACATAGCGAATATGCACGCAACTTTTCACGTATTCGGATCTTAGACTCCACCATTTTTCAACTTCCCGACATCTTTTCCGAGCATTATGCAGGATCCGGCGGCAGCAGTCACACAGCAGGGGTTAAAATTCAACTGGAATATGAACTTCAAAGCGGAGGATTTTTAAATCTCTACACGGGGCATGGGAAAGAAAATGATAAAACATATGGGACAGAGTGTTTGAATTCGATTCTACCCAAAGACTTATTTATCCGCGATTTAGGTTACTTTGATTTAAACGGCTTACATACAATTGATGAAAATAAGGCGTATTACGGTTTACGTTTAAAGCTAAATACGAGAGTCTATCAGAAAAATGAACATCCTGAGACCTTTGGTAATGGAACTGTAAAAAAGCATTCTGAGTACATCCAGCTTTCGATAGAATCGATTATGGAACAGCTTGAGCCAGGAGAAACAAGGGAGATTTCAGATGTGTATATTGGGATGTATCAGAAATTGCCTGCACGCTTAGTCGTGTATCGTCTGACCGAGATTCAAATGAGAAAAAGAGAGAAGGATCAGGCCGTACGTGAAAAGAAAAAGGGGCTAACGTATTCCGAGAAAAGCAAGAAGCTCAGCGCGATGAACTTCTACATCATCAATATCACATCACAAGTCGTACCAGGCGCTCATTTACATGAACTATATTCGTTACGTTGGTAAGCGGAGATCTTGTTTAAGACGTGGAAATCATTTTTTCAAATTCAAAAATGTAAGAAAATGAAGCTGAAACGCTTGCAGTGCCATTTATATGGTCAGTTAATTGGAATCTTACTGTGTTCTTCTACTATGTTTCAGGTGCGGGAGACTACATGCCACTCTTACATCAGGCCATACAAAAAGACACCGAGGAAATATCGAAAGTTCTGCTTTATCATTTCGCTTTTCTCAAGTTTGAAGTTCTCTATTAACTACACCGTCCCCTTAAACGCGATCAAGTGCATTTTCTTTTACAAAAATGTTTCTAATTTTAAATTCATACGGACTGACATCCTCCAAGTATTTTTTTAAAATCTCGTTATTTTTGTCGAAGACGTCGTAATGCGGTTCGGTCAAAATGTATTTTTCTTTATGAACCCATTCGGGAACGATCAGCTTAAAATCATTTGCCAGCTTGTGAGTCATAGCGGCAACGTGACAATAATAAAAGTGTTCGACATCAGGAAATGCCTCCGGTTCGTCTTTAATCATTTCGATTCGCTGCTGATCGACGGCAGCATAAAATGAATCCAGAAACGCGGAACAACAAAAATTGAATTTTTCTCCATCACTCACAAATTCAATAATGTCCTTTACAGTAATCATCTTTTTGCCCCCCAAGAGTTAATTTCCTTATCCCGGTTCCTTTGAACGATCTCGCGTGCTTCGTCAATTGAATAGCCTTTACGTACGTAAAAATTTTCTTCGATATATTGAATGTGACGATTAACTTTTTCCGGCATTGTTTCCGGTGTCCAGTTTTCTTCAATCGCCCTTCTTGGGGTATCGCCACATACCCATCAAGTTAAGCTATTGGCTTTAGATGAACGCACGGTATCTTCAAGCATTTTAGTAAATTTTGATGATCATGGATTTCCGCATCCTAAAAATAGGTACAATAAAGAAACAATGAACTGGCCATTTTCAAGAAAATGATCTATGCTGCTTGTTTTCTAGATATGATACTTTCGTAGACGACACCTAAAAGGGTCAGCTCATGAAAAGGAAAATAATGCACGCTAAGCTCCGATATGTCCAGTTAAAATGCTTGCCAACCTTATGGTTGTAGTCCTATGTCAGGTTGAAGTGCACTTGTAATTAGCGTCAAGTCACAGTCAAAATAGCGTCTAGATAGGGTCGATTTAACCTTTTTCTGACGACTTATTCGCTACTTCTATGACTCTAGTCATTCGCTGCTTCCTTCCTTTCCATTCCATATTGGATATGTTTTGTTTCGTGACGGGCCAAGCGACACATCACGACGGTTTTCCGTCTTCAACTCCACAGGGACATTGGCCCTTCTTGCGATTGCAAACAGATGATGTAAAAACGAATCCCAGTCATCTTCGATGGCACGGTAACGCAGTGACGATAGGGCCACTTCCTTGCCGTTCTGCTGTATAACCGCCACATGAATGTTCAATCTCCCGCGTCCTTCCACCGTCGGATCGACGACAATCCGACGAACGGACGATAGTTCCAGCCGCTTATGTCCAATTGTCATACAAGGGGGCTGCTGTTCGAAGACAACAAGCCTCCGCTTCGTACCGAACGTCACCCGATGCGACGTACGAAACGCTTGTTTAGCTGACTGCCATTTGCGTACCTTCTCCGCATTGCGCTCCCGGTTGCAGTCTAGCAAGTAATTTGCCACAACCACCTCACGCGCATAGTCTTCCAAATCGAGCCGGTATATCCCTTTGGCAGTGCGTACATCGTATACGAACATCCACGAAGTGATCAAGTTATTGCGGCGGTAGTGCTGGTTCACTCCCAGAATGTCGCTGCTCCTCCATGCAACATCGTTGCCGTTGAGACGAAAACAAAGCGATCCATCCTCAAAACGCAGTTGCTCCGGCTTATGCTCAGAACGTTTGGCAAGGCGTGGAAAGGCGCCAACAATGGTTAGGACAAACACGCCGCCGCAAATCCATGCATTGAGACGCTGCATTCCGAGAAAAGAACTGCTGCTCCAAGAGCCGATCAAGGTAAGCAGCTCGAACACAAGCAGCACGACATAAAGAGCTGCTGCAAAAAGCAGCCCCATCTTGATCACATCAAACAAACGTTTCGAGTAAGGCTCAAGCTGAAATTCCTGATCCTTCATTGAGATGTGATACTGCAAAGTCCCCCTGTTCTTTCGCCTGCTATTCTTCATTTTGTTCACCTCTGCCGACTGAATGATTGCCATACACCATGACGTAATAAATCGTTGAGATTAATATACCATGAGCACTTTTGAATAGGCCATGTTTTCCCCAAGAATCGGGTACGTAACTTGATGGGCATGGGGTATCGCCAAGGGCTCTACCACTTCTTGTCAAGAAAAAAAGCCTCGACTTCCGCCCGCAGTAAACGAGCAAGCAGCCTCGTTTGTTCGGAATTGGTTTTGATCACGCCCAAAACCTCTTTTCGCCTTCCGGGTGTACCCGCCGCCGCGGGCGGAGCGCCCAAAACAGCCGGATGCCCACGCCCGGCAGGGCATCCGCACATAAGCTGGAGGGAAGAGAACGGAAAACGGAGGACACCAGCCATGTACAAAGAGGATTTTTATTGTTTGTGCAAATCGTATATGAACCGTCACGTCCGGGTGCAGACCAAATCGGGCCGCACTTATGACGGGATGATTATGGGAGTGGACCCGAATTATGTCCGGCTGAAAGTATCCGGCGGGCAGGGCCAGGGGTATGGTTATGGACCTGACATGGGATACGGGCAGGGGTATATTGCCGGCCATGTTAACGGATATGGAAGAACAGGACCATACGGGCAGCCGCTTGATGAATCCGAGGAAAGGGGATTCTTTCCCCCTGCTCCCGGTTTTCCGGGGTATCCGGGTTTCCCGGGATATCCCGGTCCGAGCAACGAGACGATCCTCACGCTGGCCCTGTTCGATCTGCTGACTCTTGTTCTATTGATGTAGAACAAGAGTTCAGCGGCGGACGCGGGTATTCCTCTCCGCGTCCTTACAGCGCCCAAAAGCCGCCCGCTGCACAAAAAGCACCGCTTCAGGAAACGGCCCGCTTGACGCGGCCGCCTCCTTGGCGGTGCTTTCCGGCTCCGGCGGCTTCCCGCCGCGGATTTGAGGCCGTAAGGGAGAACTTCCCTTACGGCCTCCGGTGCTTCACGCGGCCCTGTGGAGCGGCTGCTCCAAGCGCCTCTTCACAGGGCCGCTTCTCTCAGCTTTCCGCGCGGCTCGTGCCGAAAGCGGTCTCAAACCAGGCCCAGTCCGCTCCCACGTGCTCCGGCTTATGCGTATCGGAGCCGTAAATCAGCGGAATGCCCCGGCTCACGCAGGCGGCGAGAAACCACCGCGGCACGTAGGTCTGCCCGCAGGTCGGCACCCGCAGACCGGCGACGTTCACGTCGATGCCGACGCCAGTCTCCTGGAGCTTGGGCAGCAGTGCGGTCAGCCTGCGCTCGATCAGTTCCGGGCTGATCGGCGGAAGCGCCTCACGGAACTTCTCGATCAGCTGCACGTGGCCGAGGCGCTTGCGCATAGGCAGCCCGGCCGCCCAGTCGATCGCTTTCTCGACGTGGTTGTAGTACTCTTCCGCTACCGCGTCCATACTCCCGTAATGGGCGAGCAAACCTTCCCGGAAGTCGTCCGCGGTGAAGTCGATGCAGCGCATGCCGCCCGCTCCGGGAAGATAATGGACGGATACGACGACGTCCTCGAGCCGGCTTCCGTACCGATCCAGCAGCGCGTCGGAGAAGTCTTCCCTGCCGTACAGGTAATCCATCTCGAGGCCCACGGTCACTTCGATCCTGCCGGCATATCTCGCTTTCATCTCTTCGGCATAAGCCAAATAGTCCGGCAGCTCCTCCATCGGCATGGCCAATTCCGCCATGAGCCGCGGATTGTCGACCCACTTATCCGGCAGCGGCGGATGCTCGCTTATGGTATAGCGCTCGAAGCCGAGCTCAATCGCCCGGTCCAAGTATGCCGGTTCCTCGGCGGGATTTCCGTGATAGCAAAACTTCGTGTGCGTATGACCGTCCCATTTGAATGTCATGGCGTACTTATCCTCCTCAGTCTCTGCGGCTTGCCTGACTTGAGTATAGCGCGGCCCGGTTAGCACGGCAACGCCGGGCTTCTTATCGCAAAAAAGCCCGGATGATTTCCATCCGGACCCGCCCACTTACATCGTGAATCATAACGATATCCGACGCCGGGCTATTCCACCTGGAGTTTCACCTGCGGCATCGTGTGCATCGTTCTGGCCGTGACGTGGGAAATAATCAGATACGTTCCCGGCTCGTCAAATTTCTTTTTTAAGGTATACAAGCCGTCCTTGCCGTGGGTTCCTTTAATCTTCTCGTGCTTGTCGTCCGGGGCGCCTTCTTTCCATACTTCGAAAAGAACCTCGTCCGCATCGTCCACCGGTTTGCCGTCCTGGGTGACGGTGACTTCAACCGCCGCTTCCGTCCCTTGTTTGACCGGTTCCGCCGGCAGCTTTACTTTGGCCATGATCGGATTCAGCGTGTCGATTGTCCCTTGGCCCGCGCCTTGACCGCCATGTCCTTCATGTCCGCCGCCTCCCGAACCGCAGCCGGCAAGCGCCGCTGTCAGCACCAGCAGAAGAACGGCCGTGCCGAATCTCCTGCGCCTGAATGTTAACTTCAAACCGGAAGGACCGGCGGAATTTTCCTGTTTATGCGCATTCATTTATGTTCAATCCCCCTAAACTGCATGGCATGCCGCCTTTACGGCTGCTTTCATCTTTTCCCATCAATTAAACCTATTATACCGGGATGCCTGCAAAAGAGGGATAGCTCATCTGGGCCCTATTTGTAACGATTCCGTGAACAATCCGGCGCGGGGCCGGCTTAATCCGCATAGTAAAAGGACTTACAACCGGGGGCTGCAAGTCCTTTTATATGTCGAGTTATATGTCGAGATCACGTTCATCGTCTTAACTGCGTCCGCCTTTTCTTCCCGCTTCCTCGCGGCTCATCTTGCCGTCGCTTCTGCCGCTGTCGTTTCCGCGGGATTCGCCGCCTTTACGTCCGATTTCCTGGTAGAAATCTTTGTCGTGCGTGCGTGCGGTTTCTTCTCCGCCTTTGCGTCCTGCTTCTTCTCGAGACATTTTGTCAGCCATGATGATCCACTCCTCAAACGGTAAATTTGCAGGCTTTTTAGGAAGTCTTGTTTAACTGCCGCCTACGTCTATTACTTACCCGGATGAGAGATTCCGAAACGGAAAACCGGTCATTCGCCGGTTAAAATCAATTGAACCGCTCCGGTGAAAAAGGAGTCAGATCCAGAGAGGACCTTCCATTAACGGTCAGATCCCGCAAAATTTCGCCCACGACACTCGCGAATTTGAACCCGTGTCCGGAAAAGCCCGCCGCCACGCTCACATGCGGATGCCCGGGCAGCCGTCCGATGATAAAATCCTCGTCCGGCGTACGTTCGTACAGGCAGACCTTGCCTTTCAGCAGCACACCCGAGGCGCCCGGGAGGTACGCTTCCATAAAGGCGCGAAGCTCCTCCTCGTCCGCGGCCGTTCGTCCGAACGGATGCTTCGGCTCTCCGGGACTCACGGGAATCCCCTCGTCGTGCCGGCCTACCTTGACTCCCGAACCGTCGAAGTCGGGGAAGCCGTAATATTCCCCCAGCCCCGTATGGACGGTAAAGCCCGGAAAGCCGGGGGACCGGTAAAGCCCGCTGCCGGCACGGAACCAAGCCACTGTTTTGCGGATCGCCGTCACGGGAAGCGGCCGGCCCGGCAGGATGCCCGCGGCCGCGGCTCCGGCCGTGACGATCAGACGGCCGGACGCGAAGGTTCCGGCCGGTGTCGTCACGGCCGCTTCGCCTCCGTCGAGCCGCACGGACCGGACAGGCGTATCCGTCAGCAGCTCCGCGCCCGCTTCCAGCGCCAGTCTCCGGTAGACGCGCAGGCAGGCTTCGCTGAGCAGCACCCCGCCGTCCGGCTCGTAGAGGCCGCTCCAGCCCTCCGGCAGAGAGAAGCCCGGCCACCGCCGGTGGATGTCGGCGGCATCGAGCTCCTCCAGCGGAACGCCGTACCGCCGCGCGTTGGCGATCTTGCTCCGGTGGTTGGCCGTCTCTTCGCGGCTCACGTTCAGCACGCCCGTAGTCCGCAGCAGCGTCTCGCCGGATAGGCGCTCCAGCTCTTCCCACAGCTTCTGGGCGCGCAGCGCAAGGGGCACGTACGCGGAGGCTCCGCCGTAGGCATGGCGGATGAGCCTCGTTTCCCCGTGATGACTGCCCTCCTCGTGCGGGGGATTGCCCGCATCGAGGAGCAGCGTCCGCACGCCGCTTGATGCGAGCTGATAACCCGCGCTCAGGCCCATCGAACCGGCTCCGATAATGATCACGTCGTAACGGGTGCGCATGGCGGTATCTCCTTCCTTGCTCTTCATTACCTTGACGTTAGCATCCTGCTTGAGATGGTGTCAATGCGCAGCCAAGTACGGAGCATATTAGCCACGCCCAAGCTGTTCCACACATGCCTAACCGTAACGCTCCCTATACTTACCCCCATGCGGGATGTCGTCGACAACCGGAATACCCGGCATTTTATATTCGCCGCCTGGAATTTCAATGGAAGATTTCATGAAAATCGCCCGGCGCCTCCAGCGCTCCGCAGGCCTCTAACGGCTAACCCGAAGACCCTTCCGGCCAAGCTGCTCCGGAAGGGTCCTCGGGATCTTTTTCAACTGCGCCGCCGTGAGGACCTGTCAGGAAGGTTCCGGCACGGTGGAGTGCTTTTCCTCGTAACGATCGTGCGCAACTTTGTTGCCTTCTTCCAAAATAACCACTTTGGGCACGTGGTTCGCCGCCGTTTCCTCACTCATCAACGCGTAGGAAATAATGATGACGACATCGCCCGGCTGCACAAGCCTTGCCGCCGCTCCGTTCAGACAGACGCATCCCGATCCCCTGGGACCCGTTATCGTATACGTCTCCATCCGAGATCCGTTGTTAAGGTTCACGATCTGAACCTTTTCATTGGGCAGGAGGTCCGCAAGCTCCATCAGATCTTCGTCGATCGTGATGCTTCCTACATAGTTCAGATTGGCCTCCGTAACGGTGGCCCGGTGGAGCTTGGATTTCATCATCGTTCTGAACATGCCGCGCGTCCCCTTTCCTCGTTCTTTACTGGCCTTCGCCGTAAGCCTTGATACGGCGGTACATCGTTTTGTCTTTGAGCTTCACGAAATGAGACAGGGCCGGATATAAATTCCCTTCGAAAATCCATGCATTTCCGCGCTTGTCCAGCCCGATATCAATGCCGTAGATGACCTGCCTCGGAAAATGTTCCGTCAGCGTCTTCGCGCATGCAAGTGCGACCCCATCGATCCGTTCCTGCAGCGCTTTCCGGGACAGCCTGTGAAGCGAAGAGCGGCCGAGCGCTTCGTCCAGAAGCAGGAGCTGGCCCTTTCTGGATGTGTTCGAAACGAAATAGCCGCTGCCCACGACTTTCGCCACTCGCCCGGTAACAACCCAGCGGCGCGAATTTTTTTTCCGCTGAACGATAATACGCAGATCGAAAGCCCTCTCCCCGACCGTCGCCCGGTCGATGCTCTGCTGGACGATATAGCCTTGAGAGCCGATTTGCTTCCTCAGAAAAGCGTAAGTTTCCCTCCTGCCCGCCAGCTTGATCTTGCGGTTTTCATGCTGCACTTCGTACCGGCCGTCGGGCAGGCACGACACATGGAAAATGCCCTGCCCCTGCATCCCGCCAACGGGTTTGACAACGACCCGGCCGTACCGCTCCGACATTTCCCGGAAGGAACGTTCCGACATCGGACTCGTTGCCGGCAGATGAGGAACAAGCCCGGCGGCATTTCTCATAAACTTGTATTTGGACCACTTGTTAGACCTCGCGGGAACCGCCATGCTTTCGGCCACCTTTCCGATCTGGATAGACTTTCTTTCATAGACCGCTCCTTTATATATATGAGAGCGGGTACCGGATGGAAAAGGCGTCTGTTCTAGCGGCCGCTGTGCAACCGGCCCTATTTTTCAAAGATCGGGAAAGAGCCTTCAAGCGATAGGGCAAAATAGTTTCTTATCCGTTTCAAAGCCTGAACGGCTTCCGTAAACTAAAGTAATGTTTTTCAGGTGTGACAGCGAAGCGGAACTCCTCTATAGAAAGAGAGAATGTATGAAGAAATTTTTTGCCAATCTGTGAAAAAGGATGGATAACGGTGAGTCATTATCAAGTCATATGGAACGGGCCCGTGCTGGGCGACAACGGAATCGGAACTGCCGGCCGTGAATATGTGCTTGCGCTGCACCGGTTGGGCGTTCATGTCAAAGTAACCCCCGCGCGCAGGCGTTCGTCCCTCTCCACCCCATCCAAAAGGCTCATGCTTGCCTTGGCCCGCAGGCCTCTGGTCCGGAAGAAGCCGAAGGTGCTGGTTTACCATCGCCTGCCGCATACTCTGAATATCGCGCAAGCGAGAAAAAAGTACGACTATCTCATCTTGAATGCGGTCTGGGAGACGACGAAAATCCCCCGGAACTGGCTCCCGAACATCAACCGGTTCGACGCCGTTTGCGTGCCGTCCGTGCAGAACAGAATCGCCATGAGAAGAAGCGGGGTCCGCGTCCCCGTATACATCGTTCCGCATGGAGTGGATTCCCGCGCGTTTAATCCCCGGAACAAGAAGCTGGCCGTGACAAAAAAGGGCGCCTTCCTGTTCGTCTCCGTCTTCACCTTCCAGCACCGCAAAAATCCCGAAACCCTGCTCAGGGCTTTCTGGGAGGAATTTTCCGCCCGGGACCGCGCGGCGCTGCTGATCAAAACGAGCGGATTCAGCTCGAAAGAATCGGGCGCATGGATCCGCGGCCGCATCGCGGCCTACAAAAAAGAGCTGGGAATCCGGCACAAGACGGCCCCCCTTCATCTCCTGACCGGCTCTGCCAGCCCCCGTACGGTGCGGGGAGTCTATACCGCAGGCGATGCGTTCGTGCTTCCTACGCGCGGAGAAGGCGTCGGCCTGCCGTTCCTAGAATCGCTGGCCAGCGGAACTCCGGTCATCGCGACAGGCTGGGGCGGTCACATGGACTTTGTGACAAGGGCCAATTCCTTTCTCGTCCCGTATAAGCTGAAACCGCCCGCAGCCGGTATGAAGAAAGCGATCTCCCGCTCCTTCCGCCACTTGTTTGCGCAGAAGGGGCAGCTTTGGGCGGAGCCGGATCTCGACTCTCTTAAAAAACAGATGAGACACGCTTACGAGCATCCCGCGCTGTGCAGGCAGAAGGGACTCCGGGGGCGCAGGGATATGAGCCGGTGGACATGGGCGCGTGCCGGACACGCGATGAAAAATGCCATCGAGAAGACGATCGCCTCCAAACGGCGGCGTTGAGGCTAGTACGGCGCGTGTAAACGGAGGGTGCGTGTAGGAGCCTTTAAGGCATCAGGTGAGCCCAGGCAAAAATCGCCTGGCGCAACAGCAAAAAGACGTTCCCGGATCGGAAGCGACCCGGGAACGTCTTTTTTGAGAGATGAATTTACTCGTCTCGAAAAAAAAGCACCCTGCCGGAAGTTTCCGGCAGGGTGCCCAGCTCGGAGCGGCAAACGATTACTGCTCCGAAACGATATAAGCCTGATACTGATCGGCGGTCATAAGCCCGTCCAAGGCTTCTTTGCCGGAAATGTCGATTTCGGCGACCCAGCCTGCGCCGTACGGGTCCGTATTCACCAGCTCCGGGGATTCTTCCAGAGTGTCGTTGATTCGGGCGACCGTTCCGATAACGGGACTAATCAGGTCGGAGACCGTTTTGACCGATTCCACACTGCCCAGCATATCGTCGGCCTTGACGGAAGCGCCCGTTTTCGGTAGTTCGACGAATACGATGTCGCCGAGTTGCTCTTGTGCAAAAGGGGTCATGCCTACACGGATTTTCGTATCGGATAGCACTTCGACCCATTCGTGTTCTTTGGAGTATAACAATCCGGATTTTACTTCGCTCACGTTATTACCGCCTCACTTTTGACTGCCGTTAATAAATTTAGCTTACCCGAATGAAAACGGCGAAGTCAAGCCGGGAGCGGGCAAAGTTCTTTCCTTGTATTGACAGCTTATTTAAAGGGTGATACCATCCTGATAAATTCCTACTTTTCTGATTGGAATAAATAATTTCAAGGAAGGGGTTCATTCCATGTACGCAGCTACACGACTTAACGCCACCCGGTTCGGCTCCGCCCTTGCCGCTGGCGCTCTGCTTCTGACATTGTGGTCCGGCCAAGCCCACGGGCAGGGAGCAGGTGCTAGGGCAGCAGCCCCGCTGACGGCAGAGCAAACCACTCTTTTGTCGGAGGAATACCGGCAGTTCTTGAAAGACCAGTTCGGCTATACGCTGCCGTCCGTACCGACAAAGGGCGACTTTGTTAAAGCTCTGGCCGCTGTTCTTAACCTGGAGCCGTCAGGCAAACCGAATCCTTTTCAGGACATTAAGGAAAGCAGTCCCTATTACAAATCCGCTCTGGCGTTGTACGAAAAAGGAATCCTCACCCAAGACAGGCTCGATGGCGATCAGCCCCTCACCCAGAGTACGGCCGTGTACATCGCCGTGAAAGCAGCCGGTTTAAAAGAGCTCGCCTATACCTATCCCGCCGAGAAAGCGGCACGTTCGCTCGCCAAGCTTCATACGGACGATGAAATCTCGCAGTTGACGCCGCAGGCCGCCCAGGAACTCGCCGCAGCCGCGGATACGGAGCTTCTGCCTGCCGGGCTGCACGAAGCTTTTCAGCGTAATGAGCCTGCTTCCGCCTCTTACGCGGAAATTTTGCTCGGACGCGTGCTGGAATTGCAGGGCCTGTACAAGCATGAGCTGGGCCGTGTCTCCGATCCGGACATTCTCCGCCAGGTACGCGACGCATGGAATGTGCAGAACCTGATCCAGCAGCCCGATCTGCAAAACATCGTGGACCAAGCACTGCAAGCCGATCTGATTACCGGCTACAACGTAAAAGACGACCGGTACACGCCCCGCTTTGACAGCGCGCGTTCCCTTACATACGGACACAGCGAAATCGACCACGCCCTTCAGCTGATCGGTCTCCTGCGCAGTGAAAATATTGATGCCCGCGTCCAGTTGGAGCCGAAAACCTCCGCTTTTATTTACTTGAAAGAATGGGGAGAGCCGGTTCAAACCGACGATTACAAAGTTGTGAAGATCGACAACGGGAACTACATAGCCTATGCCAAGGAGTATGACCTTTCATTCGAGTTCGCCACAGCCCAGCAAAAAGACCGGTTCCAGGAAATCGTCCTGAAATACGCCAAGAAGAACAGCGAAGACCAAAGCGGCCTTATTGCTCATTCTTGGTGGCAGCCGCTTTATTATTCCCGAACCGAGCTGCCGGATTACAAAGTCATTGCCAACAATAAAATCACTAAAGGCCACTACTATGCCCAAACCTTTTCCCTGGCCGACAAACCTGAAGCCATTGCCGAGGGCATCCGCAAAATCAGCCCGGCTACCAAAGTTGAGTCTTACCGGTTCTGGGTCGACGAGCCTTTTTACAACTATTTGATCGGAGAATATAAGTAAAAAGACATCCGTACACACTCAGTCTATCTGTGAAAACAAAACCCTCGGAAAGAGAAAAGGCGGCGAGCCGATTCTCTTTCCGAGGGTTTTTTTTGTGCGAAAAAAAACTCTCTGCCGCAAGACAGAGAGCCCGGAAAAAATCACGAACGCGGGTTAATCCAGTTTTTCTATCGTGATCTGGGCGTTCGTTCCCGTGCCGCTGAGCGTTAACGTCAACCCGGACACGGAAACCGTAAGGCTTCCCGTCGTTTCCGCTTGGAAGAGCAGATCGCCTGTCAATACGCCTCCCGCCAATGCCAGTGAAAATACCGAGTCACTCGGCTGCGGCACTGCCGTCCCGCTGAAACTTGCGGCTACCGAAGACAGCAGGCTGAGCGTTTCCGTATAGATGAGAAAACTTACCCGGTAATAGCCCAGTTCGTTGATCAGAAAAGTCGTCGTCGGCTCAGTTGGACTGAACGTAATAGCCGTCCCGTATTGGACGCCGGCCGTATTGAACGGAACCAGTCCCCCTGCGGCGACCGATGTCCCTCCCGTATTTCCCCGGCTGGCAAACGAGGTGAGACCGGTTCCCGCAGTACCGTCGGCGCCTGTGGCTCCTGTCGGTCCGGTAGGTCCTGTTGCTCCATCGGCTCCCGTGACACCTGTCGCTCCGTCAGCTCCGGTCGCACCTGTCACTCCGTCGGCTCCCGTGGCTCCTGTCACTCCAGTCGGCCCGGTTGCTCCTGTCACTCCGTCAGCACCGGTCGCACCCGTTGCTCCGTCGGCTCCCGTGGCTCCTGTCACTCCGTCAGCTCCGGTCGCTCCTGTCGCTCCATCAGCTCCGGTCGCACCCGTTGCTCCGTCGGCTCCCGTTGCTCCTGTCGCTCCATCGGCTCCAGTTGCTCCAGTCGCTCCATCAGCTCCCGTGGCTCCTGTCACTCCATCGGCTCCCGTGGCACCTGTGACTCCGTCGGCTCCCGTTGCTCCTGTGACTCCGTCGGCTCCCGTTGCTCCTGTCGCTCCGTCGTTCCCAGTTGCTCCTGTCGCTCCAGTCGGCCCGGTCGCACCTGTCGCTCCATCAGCACCCGTGGCACCTGTCGTTCCATCAGCACCCGTGGCACCTGTCGTTCCATCAGCTCCCGTGGCACCTGTCGTTCCATCAGCACCCGTGGCACCTGTCGCTCCATCAGCCCCCGTTGCTCCTGTCGCTCCGTCGGTCCCAGTTGCTCCTGTGGCCCCATCGGCTCCCGTTGCTCCTGTCACTCCATCGGCTCCCGTTGCTCCTGTCGCTCCATCGGCTCCCGTTGCACCTGTCGCTCCATCAACTCCCGTTGCACCCGTCGCTCCGTCAGCACCGGTCGCACCTGTCGCTCCGTCAGCTCCAGTTGCACCTGTCGCTCCGTCAACCCCCGTCGCTCCTGTCGCTCCATCTGCCCCCGTCGCTCCTATCACTCCGTCAGCTCCGGTCGCACCTGTCGCTCCGTCAGCTCCAGTTACTCCTGTCGCTCCGTCAGCTCCAGTTACTCCTGTCGCTCCAGTCGGCCCGGTCGCACCTGTTGCTCCATCGGCCCCGGTCGCACCAGTCACTCCGTCAGCTCCGGTCTCACCTGTCGCTCCATCTGCCCCCGTCGCTCCTGTCGCTCCGTCAGCTCCGGTTACACCTGTCGCTCCATCAGCCCCCGTGGCACCTGTCGCTCCATCGGCTCCCGTGGCTCCTGTCGCTCCATCAGCCCCAGTAGCACCTGTCGCTCCATCAGCCCCCGTAGCACCTGTCGCTCCATCAGCCCCCGTGGCACCTGTCGCTCCATCGGATCCCGTGGCTCCTGTCGCTCCATCAGCTCCGGTCGCACCTCTTGCTCCATCGGCTCCCGTGGCACCTGTGACTCCGTCGGCTCCGGTCGCTCCTGTCGCTCCATCAGCTCCGGTCGCACCTGTCGCTCCTGTCGGCCCGGTTGCACCTGTTGCTCCTGTCGCTCCATCAACTCCCGTCACACCAGTCGCTCCGTCAGCTCCGGTTACACCTGTCGCCCCGTCGGCCCCGGTTGCCCCTGTGACTCCGTCGGCTCCCGTGGCTCCTGTCGCTCCATCAGCCCCAGCTGCACCCGTCGCTCCATCAGCCCCAGCTGCACCCGTCGCTCCATCAGCCCCAGCTGCACCCGTCGCTCCATCGGCTCCCTTGGCTCCGGTCGCTCCATCAGCCCCAGTAGCGCCTGTCGCTCCATCGGCTCCAGTAGCACCCGTCGCTCCGTCAGCCCCAGTAGCACCTGTCGCTCCGTCAGCTCCGGTTGCTCCTGTCACTCCATCAGCTCCGGTCGCACCTGTCGCTCCAGTCGGCCCGGTCGCACCTATCGTTCCGTCAGCTCCCGTGGCACCTGTCCCTCCATCAGCACCGGTCGCGCCTGTCGCTCCATCAGCACCGGTCGCGCCTGTCGCTCCATCAGCTCCAGTCGCACCTGTTGCTCCATCTGCCCCAGTTGCTCCTGTCACTCCGTCAGAACCGGTTGCACCTGTCGCTCCATCGGCTCCCGTTGCACCTGTCGCTCCATCAGCTCCCGTTGCTCCTGTCGCTCCATCGGCTCCAGTTGCACCTGTCGCTCCTGTCGACCCGGTTGCTCCTGTCGCTCCGTCAGCTCCAGTTGCTCCTGTCGCTCCGTCAGCTCCAGTTGCTCCTGTCGCTCCGTCAGCTCCCGTTGCTCCTGTCGCTCCTGTCGGCCCGGTCGCACCTGTTGCTCCATCGGCTCCCGTTGCACCTGTCGCTCCATCGGCTCCGGTCGCTCCTGTCGCTCCATCGGCTCCCGTTGCTCCTGTCGCTCCGTCAGCTCCCGTGGCTCCTGTCGCTCCTTCAGCTCCCGTGGCTCCTGTCGCTCCTGTCGGCCCGGTCGCACCTGTTGCTCCGTCGGCTCCCGTGGCTCCTGTCGCTCCATCGGCTCCCGTGGCTCCTGTCGCTCCATCAGCCCCAGTAGCACCCGTTGCTCCATCGGCTCCCGTGGCACCTGTCGCTCCATCAGCTCCAGTTGCACCTGTTGCCCCATCAGCTCCCGTGGCACCTGTCGCTCCATCGGCTCCCGTGGCTCCTGTTGCTCCATCAGCCCCTGTGGCACCTGTCGCTCCATCAGCCCCAGTAGCGCCTGTTGCTCCATCGGCCCCCGTGGCTCCGGTCGCACCAGTCACTCCGGCCGCTCCGGTGGCACCTGTTGCTCCTGTCGCTCCATCGGCTCCAGTAGCGCCTGTAGCTCCATCAGCCCCAGTAGCACCCGTTGCTCCATCGGCTCCATTTGCACCTGTTGCCCCATCAGCTCCCGTGGCTCCCGTACTTCCAGCCGGGCCGGACGGGCCGGTCGGACCTGCGGGGCCCGTTGCCCCTGTCGCACCCGTAACGCCCGATGCGCTTGCACTTGCATTCACGACAAAGACTTCGTCCATCAATACGTTCGATGAATTTTGCAAAGGCGAAAGAGTCACCAGAAAAGAGGCATAGGCCGCATTCGCAGGGACCTCACCGGTTACCTCATATAGCATTTTCCAGGATCCGGTTGCCACATCGGGAAGGGTTCCCTGCTGGATCGTGCTGGCTATTCCGTACGAAATGAACAAATACGAGGAATCATAGTAAGCCAGCGCTACGTTAACTTGCGGACTCGTTCCGGTTCCGGTTTTCGCGAAAGAGGCCGAAATCGAGTAGCTTTCTCCCGGCAAAGCAAAAACCGCCTGAACGATCCCCGCTCCTACATTTCCACCCGTCAGCAGGCAAGCATATGCGCCAACCTTGGGATTTGTACTCACCGCAACGGCATTATAGACTCCCCAGGCATCCGTGCTTCCCAGCTCGAAGCCACCGTTTTGAATCAAATTGTTAAATAAAACGGTCATTACCTCACCTCCACTATTAATCTATTAACTGCGGACGTATTCGGTTTGTAGAGTTACCCTGTGCAAAAAAATTCGGGCTCACGTCAAGCCCTCTTCTTCTCCTAGATGCACGAAATGCTTTTCGGGGCAAAAGGTTTTAACCTTCTCGACGATGAGGCTCGGATTGTAGCCCGTTTTTTCCAGTTCGACCGCAGAAACTTCCAAATTCCATTTATTTCGGAATATTTCCGCATTGTAGAGGCCTTGTTCGTTCCAGGCGAGTCCATTGGCCGTAAAAGTCGCGTGACCGTGATGATGGACGTAAACGTCGCAGGCAGCCCACAAAATTTTTCCGCTAAGCCGGGCACGAAGGCAAAAATCGTCATCTTCATACCCGCCGGGGTAAAAACGCTCATCGAAGCCTCCGATGGTTTCAATCAGTTTTTTATGAAAAAGCATGCAAAAACCGATCAGCCGATGCGGATAAAAGCCGATTCCGATGTTTTGCTCTCTCCACTTGCGCGCAAACCGCTGCATCTCGTCCATGGTCTGATAAGGGTCCGGCTGAATCCGCTGAATAGGCGCCACATTGCAGGAAACAGGTCCGACGATGCCGATGGTCCGGTCCCAACCGAGCCAGCCGCGCAGCCCTTCCAGCCAATTTTCCGTAACGACGACGTCGTTGTTCAGGAGCAGCAGATAGTCTCCCTTAGCCGCCCGGATTCCCTGGTTGCAGCCCCCGGCAAAGCCTTTATTCACAGAGTTGGCAAGCACGGTCGCATTCCGGACCGTTGATAAATAAGCCAAAGTCCCGTCGGTCGATCCGTTATCCACAAAAATAAATTCGTACGGCAAAGACGTGTACTTTTGTACGCTTTCCACACAAGCCCGGGTATGCTTGAGCCCGTTCCGGGTCAATATAATAATCGAAGTCAAAGCTCCCATTCTCTCACTCCTTTTTCGGATCCCTGCTAGAATATGTGCGCGGATAAGAGACAGTTTGGGTCTTGAGAAAAACAAACTTTCGTACAAAAAAACTTCCGAAAAGAAGCCCTCTTTAACCCTCTTTTTAACCCGGAAATAGTTTCGGCCGGTTTTGATAAACTGTAACCATTATGGTAACTTAGCTAAGAGAGCAAAGATCCCTCAAGGGAATAAAGGAGAGACATTCATGGAGCTTAAGAACAAAACGGCTATCATTACCGGGGCCGGCAAAGGAATCGGCAAAGCGGCCGCGGCCGCTCTTGCCAAAGAAGGCGTTAACCTCGGGCTTCTGGCCAGAAGCACAGCGGATCTGGAAGCCCTTCAGAAAGAGCTTTCCGGTACATACGGAGTCAACGTTTTCTATGCTTCCGCCGATATTTCGAAACCATCTGAAGTGCAGCAGGCCATCTCCTCCCTGACCGGAGAGCTCGGCCATGTCGATATTTTGATCAACAATGCGGGAATCGCCCAATTCGGCACGGTGGCGGATATGGACCCCGAGCAGTGGGAGCGCATTATTCAGGTCAACCTCATGGGAACCTACTATGTGACGCGTGCAGTCCTGCCGGGTATGATCCAGCAAAACAGCGGAAATATCATTAATGTGGCCTCTACGGCCGGAGAACGCGGTTTTGCAACCGGATCGGCTTACTGCGCCTCCAAATTCGGAGTTCTCGGTCTGACCGAAGCGCTTATGCAGGAAGTCCGCAAATCCAACATCCGTGTAACGGCGCTTACGCCAAGCACCGTCAATACCGATTTGGCGAGCAATGCGGGCCTTAAAATCGGCGACGAAGACCGGATGATGCAGCCGGAAGACGTAGCGGAGCTGATTACTACCACGCTGAAGCTTCCTCCGCGTGTATTCATCAAGACCGCCGGAATCTGGACAACCAATCCGCAGTAACGGCCGGTTTTAAGGCTTTTCCGGAAGTTCGGCCGGGCAGCCCCAAAAAACGGAAACCGCAACAAGACCTCTTCCGT
Source organism: Paenibacillus chitinolyticus NBRC 15660 (assembly GCF_000739915.1). Classification (GTDB taxonomy): domain Bacteria; phylum Bacillota; class Bacilli; order Paenibacillales; family NBRC-103111; genus Paenibacillus_F; species Paenibacillus_F chitinolyticus. Next base: position 54,087 of record NZ_BBJT01000015.1, read on the forward strand.
TCCAAAACGGAGGAGGTCTTTTGGTTGATTTTCTCGTATTAAAAAAATAGCGGGAAGGTTAACTACATATAGGGTCAATAACTTAGTCCCCAAAATTTCAAGAGTTTATTTTGACAGTCGATTTAGGGAGGGAGCTTTACATGAGCGCAGCGGACGTGGACGTGAAAACATTCTTTTTCAAAGAAGACGGCGACATTCCGAACCATCCCCATTTGCCCGTGCTTCTGTACAGCGGGGTTTTCTCGGAGAACGCAGAGCAGACGGAGAGGCTGTTTAACCGGCATAACTGGCTGAACAGCTGGACCAACGGCGTGTTCGATTACCATCATTACCACAGCAACGCGCACGAGGTACTGGGCGTCATTAGCGGAAGCGCGGTAGTCCGGCTCGGCGGCGAGCATGGAGAGTCGGTAGAGCTGAGGACCGGCGATGTGGTCGTGCTGCCTGCCGGAACCGGGCACAAAAAGTTGTCGGGCAGCCCCGACTTCAAGATCGTAGGGGCCTATCCGGACGGCATGGAGCCCGACCTTCACAAAGAGAGCGCAACCCCCGCCATCCGGGAAAAAATCCGCAGCGTTCCCGTGCCAGACACCGATCCGGTTTTCGGTGAGGAGGGGCCGGTCCTCCGCTTGTGGAAATAAAAAGAACGGACCGGGTATGGAGATGCCGGTCCGTTCTTTTTATGAGATTCTATGCGCATGAGCGATTCCGGTCGGATTGCGGGAGTGCCGTAGACGCCGTTAGCGACGCGCTGACGTTGCTCCGGCAGCTATTCCCGCCGGAGTACGAGCGGCTTAGGCGGTGGCCGCAGAGCGGGCAGGCTTCGGCCTCCGCATCGGGTCCGGGCCGCCCCGGGACGGCCCGCCGGTCAGCGGGCAAGCCTTCGCCGGCAGCTCGGCCCGGCAGCGGGCCCCACTCCGGCGCCCTCAACGGCCGGCCGTGCGCACGGCCGTTTCCCGGCGGCCCGCCGTCATCGGCGCCCCGCACAGCGGGCAGGCCTTGACCGGCGCACCGGAGGCCTTGCCCGCTGCGGGTTCGCCGGCGGCGATCCGCACCCAGGCGTTGCAGCCCGGCCCGGTGCAGAGCCACGCGGGCACCGTCTCCGTGCGTACCGGCGCGGCCGGTGCGCTTCGCTCCGGTGCCCGGCCGGACGCCGCCGCGGTGCGGCTCACCGCCGTGACGGTCCGCTTGCCGGAGGACGGCTGCGCGCGCCGGCCGGAAGCCGGCGTATCGCCGCTCCGCCCCGTAAAAGCGGACAACACGAACCGCGAGACGCCCGCCTTTCTTCCCCTGTACAGGGAAGGCGAGCTTACGATGAGCTCCTCGCGGGCCCGGGTCACGGCCACGTAGGCGAGGCGCCGTTCCTCTTCGAGATCGGCGGCGCCGTCCACCGCTTTCGGGTCAAGTACGGAGCTGTGGGGCAGGCTGCCCTCGCAGGCACCGATCAGGACGACCACCGGAAACTCCAATCCTTTGGAACGGTGAATGGTCATCAACGCGACCCGGTTGCCCTGTTCCTCGGAGAGATGGCGGCCGCTCTGCCTGCTCCGGGACAGCACATCGTCCACGAATAAGACGAACTCGGCCGTGGTGCGAAACCGTTCCGCCGACGTTTCCAGTTCGTCCAGCATCTCCTTGAGCATTTCCTTGTGCTGGGTCGGTTGCTTCCGCCCATCCGTCTCGACATAGGCGTCGTAGAAATGCACGCGCATTTTGCGGATCGCGTCTATGGGCTTCAGCTTCTTCAGCTCCCGGATCAGTTCCAGCCTAGTCTGGATCTTCTCTATCTGGAAGTCCTTCTTGTCCGGCATGGACAGCAGATGAACCAGCGGCCCTTTCTTCGGCTGCCGCGCCTCCTGCTGGCGGATATACGCCATCCCGTGCTCGCGGTTGATGTACAGGGATGGCAGTACTCCCTCCATCGCCTCGAAGTCGCGGCGGTTCAGAGACAGACGCATATGATCGAGAACGGGCTTAATCAGCCAATGCTCGTACAGCAGCTGCCCGTCCCCGTAATCGATATAGGGGATTTCGCGCAGAACGAGCTGCTCCAGCAGAGCCCGATTGTTACTTGCGGAGCGATAAAGCACGGCGTAATCCCCGTAACTCCGTTTCCCCCGCTCCACATCCTGCCGGATACGGGTGAGGACGATTTCCGCCTCCTCGTCAGTCGTTAGCGGGCGGATGTACTGGGGCCGGGCACTGCCTGCGTTCGCGGCTTTCAGCGTCTTCACCCGCCGCATCTTGTTGTGCCGGATGATTTCGTTCCCGAGCCCGACGATGGATGCCCCCGAGCGGTAATTAATCGCCAGCGTGATCACCTTGGCGGACGGGAACTCCTTTTCGAAATGAAGAATAAATTCACTCCGCGCCCCGTTAAACGAATAAATCGTCTGATCGTCATCCCCCACCACCATCAAATGATTCTGCGGCGACGCAATCATGCGGATCAGCTCGTACTGGATGCCGTTCGTGTCCTGGAACTCGTCCACCATGACATACTGGAAACGGTTTTGCAGCGAGCGCAGCAGGCTCTCGTTCTCCTTCAGCATCCGGTACGCCCGGAGAAGCACGTCGTCGAAGTCGATTTTGGCGTTGGCCCGCTTCCACTCTTCATAGCGGATCAGGATGCTGCGGATTTCCTTCTCTTCCTTCGTCTGCTGCGGGAGACCCTGCAGCTCCGTACGGTTCATTTTATAAGAGGAAAGCAGCGTCAGAAGCGTCTCGGGCTGATACGTATCGGGAATGCCCAGCTCCCGCATAATCTGCTTGAGCAGGATGTGCTGCCTGCGCGTCTCGTTAAAAATCTCTTCTTGGACGCCTTGGCTCCTTATGACCCGCAGAAAAAAAGAGTGAAACGTCCGCGCTTGAAGCCGGGAAGCTTCCTGGGCCGTTATTCCCGGCAGTGCGGCGATGCGTTCTCTCATTTCGGCGGCGGCTTTGCTGGAAAACGTGACAAGCAAAATGCTCGCCGCCCGGATCCCACGCACCGCGAGCAGATAACCCGTCTGGCAGACGAGCACGGACGTCTTGCCCGAACCGGCGCCCGCCAGCGTGAGCAGCGGTCCTTCGAAGTGTCTCACCGCCCGGATCTGAGGCTCGTTCAGGGCGATGCCCTGCGCCTCCAGGCGGCGGAAGTAAAAAGCGTCCCGTTCTCCGTCCGGGACCAGTTCTCTGCTTGTATGTGCGGAAGCCATGACGGCTTGCGGAATGTTCGTGTGTCCCGTACCCGGAGGCACGGTGTAAAAAGGGGCCTGACTCAAAACCGTTCACCTTCAAATTCTGTCTTTTTTGTCCTCTAAGCTGCTCTGTGCAAGCATTGCCGCAAAGCTCACCCTAGAACTATACCACTCCCCGGGCGATGAGAATACACTCCGATAACAATTTGTAACATAACTGCAATCCAGTTTTCATCTTCCTTTAATATAAAAGCCCTATACTAAAACTCGACCCCCTTTTAATAAATAAATCTTAAGACCCGCGGCCCGTTGCTGCGGGTCTCTTTCTTTTCAAAATTGGATCGCCTATCCATTTTTTTCGTTCCTACGGAAACAATTCGGCCAAACTCCCCGAACAGTATAAAAGACGGGCCGGAATCAAGCCGGCCCCTGTCACTCCCCTGCAGCCGCCGATAAGCGTGGGCGGACGCTTTTGATGACCATCGTAGGCCCTAAAGTCCCTATCGCACGTACACAAAACGTGGTCATAAAAACAAGAGGAGGTTTTCCTTCAACCATGAAAAAAATGCCTATACTTTTATCTGCCGCCGCATGCGCCATCGGCCTTGTCAGCACGGCCCCTTCGGCCTCGGCCATGTCCTTGGCCAAGGGAACCCAGAGCGAGCACGTTCTGGACCTGCAGGAGCGGCTTGACGCGCTCGGTTACTTTGACGCGGGCGTCACCGGCTACTACGGAATGAAAACCGCGGAGTCCGTGAAAAAATTCCAGCGCGCTTACGGTCTTCCCATCGACGGCGAAGCCGACTCGAAGACCCTCGGCAAGCTGGAGAAAGCGGCCGTGCCGAAGCAGAACGCCCTGGAGCAGATGGCGCGCATCATTTATTCCGAGGCCCGCGGCGAGTCCTACCAGGGACAGGTTGCGATCGGCGCCGTCGTCATCAACCGCGTGCAATCCAACCAGTTCCCGGATTCCATTCCGGGCGTCATTCACCAGCCGGGGCAATTTTCCGCCGTCCGGGACGGCCAGTACTGGCTGAAGCCTAACGAAACGGCTTACAAAGCGGCACGCGCCGCTCTGAACGGCTCCGATCCGACCGGGGGCGCGCTGTTTTACTACAATCCGGACGTTGCCACTTCGTCCTGGAGCAAATCGCGTCCGAAAACGGCCGTGATCGGAAACCACGTCTTCACGGACTGATCGAGCTTTCATCATACAGGGCATCACCTACACAGGTCCCCGCACGCTAAAAAGCCAACTTTGCCCCGACCACGCAAAGTTGGCTCTTTCCTTTTTATTCGGCTTTACTGCATGGGCAGCCAGCTTACTTTCCAAATGCCTGCTTTGTTGCGGGTCAGACTGAACGCTTGTTTGTCCTCCGGTGAAGGTGAACCGGACCCCCGCTTCGTCATGACAATGTACGCGGAATCCCCGCTGATTTCCTGGTACAGCGTGTAGTCCTTCCGCAAGACGTCCCATTTCTGTTTCGCCTGTTTATCCGCATCCGGTTCCCTGCCGATATCGCTCAGGTATTCTTCCCGGCCGGGCGTCGCGTAATCGCTGCCCTTAATCAGAAGGGCATAGACCGTTTCCCAGTCCCCTTTTTCCGAAGCCATCACGTAATAGCGGAAAATATCAATCGGCTCCAGCCCTTTGAGCCGGTCGTCCGTTCGGGTTTTGGTGAAGTCTTCGTAGCGGTTCAACATTTCCTCCTGGGTGAAATACCACTGAGGGTCTGTGTCTTCCTTACGTTCCAGCCCCAGAAACGGATTCGGGAGAAAATCCGATTTATTGATTTTTGCCGTATAAGTGCTTTGAGAACGGATCCTGTAAAACCCGTCCGCTTCCCCTTCGATCACAATTCTTGCGCCCGGGTGCAGGTAGGCCGGCGTACCGGAAGGGGACAAAGCCTCGACCCTTTCTTTGAGCAATCCTTCTTGTGCAACGGAAGAATCGTAGACTCCCACGTTCTCTTTGGGCACCCACTTATCCCCCACATATTTGCGGCCGTCATAGGAGAACACATTTACGCAAACCCAATCCCTGTAGTCTCTTATGACTTCAACCACTCTGCCGTACTTCAAAACGCCGCCGGAAGGCTTCGGTTCTCCGGGATACAGCGAAAAGTTGACATCCTGCATAATAACGCCGTAATAGGGAGCCGTCATCGTCACGACGGGCCTTTCCCTCAAAAACTGGCTCAGCCGCACTTCCTTAAGCCGCTTCTCCGCGTCTTTGTTCAGGTACCATTCCGGAATCCAGCGCTTCTCACCGATTTTTACGAACCCGTTCCGCTTCTCCAGAACCGTAACGGCGTTCTCGGAATTTACCGTCGTCTCCGTTTCCTCATCGCCAAAAGCTTTTGGCTCGGACACGACTGCCGCGTCTCCTTTGAGATAGAACGTCCCCGTCTCCTGCTGCAAAGGAGGCACAGTCGCCTGCGGCGGCTCCGTCGGCTTCACGAACCCGGACCATGCCTTGGTTACGGCGGGCTCCAGTTCCCCCCGGAACAGGAACGCGGCTGCCGCCACGCACAAGAACACAGCCGCCAATACGGGCAGCGTCCTTCTTCTTTTGGGAATGGTCAGCTTACGCACACGGCCGCCCGGCGCGGATTCCGCCGTCTTTTGCTCGATGCGGTATATATCGTCCATCGTGAAGGTTTTTCTTGTAAAAGGTCCCGATTTCAGCTTGTCGTACCATTCCGGCTTAGGCCCGTTCATAAGCAGACTCCTCCTTCCAGGCTTCCGACATTTTTCTGCGTGCGCGCGACAGCCGTGATTTCACGGTTCCCTCCGACACGCCGAGCACCAGGGCGATTTCTCCCATCGTCATGTCGTATTTGGCATCCAGTACGAGCACTTCCCTGAATTTTGCGGGAAGCTTCATCACGATTTCCCAGATCTCGTCCGTGAAAGCCGCCTCCATCACTTCACTCTCCGCCGACGGATGGCTGCTGTTTGGCCGTGCCCGGCCGACCAGAATCACCCTGCGCATGAAAGCCGTCCGCATATGATTGCGCGCCGTATTCCGGGTGATCGCGAACAGCCACGTTTTGACGGAAGCTTTCCCTTCGAACGTATTCAGATGGCGGAAAACGCTCAAAAAAACATCCTGCGAAATATCATCCGCCATTTCCCTGCGTCCGGTCAGAAAGAAGGCGTAGTTCCACACGTCCTGTCCGTAATCCAGCATCATCGCCCGAAAATGTTCTTTTGCCGGTTTTCCCTCTTCGTTTCTCTGCTGAACCCCCAACGCCTTCACCCCCACCCATTAGACAACAGAAACCGCGGAACCGTTCCCGCTCCGGAAAGTTTTTTTGAAAAAGTTCTATTCGTTCGGGCCCGCGCCGCTTTAAAGAGCCTGATGTGACATCGCGTAACGGTCGTCATCCATATACACTTGACCGTCCCATGCTTGACCCCTATCCGCTGAACCGCAAAAAAAGCCGCCGGGAGGCAGCCGTTTCAGTCAGATCCGTTTTCAAGAGGAACGGGTTGCGCCCCGTCTTCCGTCCAGGTCTTGTAGGCATCTATATTGGCTTCGGAATCGTCGCTTGCATCCGACGTTTTGTAATAACGGGCGGAATAGGCATGCTCCGCGTCCGCCTTATTGTCATCCGTATTGAGGAGTAAATGGAACTCGGAAATTTCCAAATTCCATTTCACACTGCGGGCAATTTCCCGCATATGCTCGGGCGTGACGAACGCCTTCACGGCGGCCAGTACGGCAGCATGCGTTTCCGGGTCCGGCTCCCCTTTCCAGTCCACTCTGCAGGTTACATCAGGCCGGGTAAACGTACAGTAGAGCCCTTTGTACCCTTTGAGGTTCTTCTTCATGGACTTGGCGGCAACCCGGATGGTATCCGTTTCCACGCTGTGGGTCACACTACATGCGGACAGCGCCGCGACAAGCGGCAGCACAAAAACGCTCCGCCGTATAAAAGCCCGCATTTTGTTCGAATTGCTCTTGGAAATTGGCGGGTTAAAGTCCCGTTCGATCCCTTCCTGCATATAGCGGCCCCTCCTTGCGTCTTATAACTTCAGGCCCATCCGCTCTTTGCCTCCCGGACTTCTCCGTCCCTTGACGGCTCTGAGCAGCTCTGAGCAGCTCTAAGCGGCTCTCAGCGGCTCTCAGCGGTTTTTATCCTTTCATCTCTTTCCGGCTATCAGTACGATCTTACCAAGTTTTCGCTTATAATAGAACTAACTGTAACAGTCCGATCAACATTTATCTTATGCTCTGATAAAAAGGAGATTACGCCCATGAATTCCGTTATCGATCTGCTTACCCGGCACCGCTCTATCCGCAAGTTCAAACCCGATCCGATTCCCGGGGATCAACTGCAAGCGATTATCGCTTCCGCACAGATGGCCTCGACTTCAAGTAGCGTTCAGGCCTACACCATCATTGCCGCCACCGATCCCGCGCTGAAAAAAGAACTGGCCCGGCTCGCCGGCAATCAGGCCTACGTCGAGCAGTGCGGACTCTTTCTCGTGTTCTGCGCCGACCTGAACCGGCTCCGCAAAGCAACCGAGCAGTCCGGCGAAGTGTTCCACCAGAACACCGAAAGCTTCCTCGTTGCCTCGATGGACGCAGCGCTGGCCGCGCAGAATGCCGCAATCGCGGCCGAATCCCTCGGCCTGGGCATCTGCTACATCGGAGGCATCCGCAACAACCCGGACGGCGTCGCCGAAGCGCTGAAGCTCCCCGAGCTCGTCTACCCGGTGTTCGGAATGTGCGTAGGCGTGCCGGACCAGGAGCCTTCCCTCCGTCCCCGGCTTCCCCAGACGGCCGTTCTGCACGAGAACGGCTATCAGAGCGACCGCTCGGACGAAGGAGTCCGCCGGTACGATGAGACGACGCGGAAATACTACGAGGAACGGACCGGAGGCAAGCAGAGCATCACCTGGTCCCGGAGTATGGCGGACAAGTACCGTCAACCGGTACGCGCTCATTTGAAGCCGTTTCTGGAGAAACAGGGGTTTAGACTGGAGTAGTTCCGTACTCCTGGATAAACAAAAGACCCCTTCTTTTGGGGTCTTCATGCCGCTAGGCATGACTTTATTTGGCCCGGTGAACGGTCAAGTTGACCCGGTTGGTCTCACACATGAAGGTGGAGAGGTGAACCGGCTCATCGTTCGCGTCGAAAGCAATTTTTAAGATCCGGAACAGATTCGCCCCGATATCACATTCAAGCAGCTTCGCGTAATCTTTGGTCGCCCCAATGACATCGATGATCTTATCATTGCTTACAATTTCGGTCTGATAGTCCTCTGACAGAATCTTGTAGGTCGATTCGTTCATCGCAATCTTCTTCTCCAGATCGGGAAACCGGGTGAGTGAATAATGGGCAATATCATAGAAAAGAGGGCGGTCATCCACGTACATCAGCCGCTCAAGCTCCAGCACGGGACTGCCTTCCTCAATCTGAAGATGCCCGGCTACGTCCTCCGAGGCCTGAATGACCTCACTCCGGAGAATCCGGGAATTCGGGATCATGCCGAGTTGATGGCTAAACTCCGAGAATCCGCTTACAGATAATAGCTCATTGTGGAACTTGTTCGAGGCCACAAAGGTGCCTCTGCGGGGAATCCGCGTCAGTGTGCCGTCCCGCACCAACTCCTCGATCGCTTTCCTGATCGTAATCCGGCTTACATTATAAGTATCACAGAGCTCCGCCTCGGTTGGTATCTGTTCATCCGGTTTATATCTTCCTTGCTGGATATCATTCTTCAACATTTGCCGGATCTGCATATACAGCGGCTGGGGGGTTGAAGGATTTAAATTCATCGTTCATTCATCCTTATCCATCAATGATTATATACTTCATATTATACATTGATGGCCTACTCCAGTCACCATGCCCCGAAATATCCTATGGTCTTCGCCGCCGTCGACGCGCCCTGTTCCAGGCAGGCCTCGACCCGAAGCCCGTTCAATCTGCCGTGGATGAACCCCGCAATAAACGAATCCCCCGCGCCCATCGTATCCGCCACATTCACCTTACCGACGCCGCACGTATAGAACCGCTCCCCGTCATAGGCCAGTGAACCGTTCTCTCCCAGGGTAGCGACGGCGATTTGAGATCCTCTCTGTTTCACTTCGGTCAGAAGCCTCCGGATATAGTCATCGTCCCGGGTGTAGGAGAAGAACGGATAATCCACATGGGGCGTTAAGGTTTGTACGAGCTCGTCGCCAAGCTGGTCCGAGAAATCAAAAGAGGTCACCAGACCCTTTTCCTTAAACGCGGCAAAATACTTATCGGCATGCCCCCATATGCCCGAATGTACAAGCTGATAATTTCCGGCAAAGCTAATTTCCTCCGGAGTAAGAGAAAACTGCGCCATAACCCCTTCGTCATAATCGCCGAACTTGCGATCATTGCCGATCATCTCAACCTGGGTTACCGCTGTTTTTCCTGCCTTTTTGGATATTCGGGAAGTATCCACGCCCTTATCCTTAATAGCCCGGATCATAATCTCCCCATACATGTCCGTGCCTACCCAGCCAATATAAGCGGTCTGTGCACCTAGTTCCGTTAAATAAACGGCCACATTCACCGGATTGCCTCCCGGGTAGGCTTTGCCGCTGGCCTGATAAACATCCATGCAATTATCTCCGATTGTAACGATTCTCATCTTGTTCCCGCCTTCCCTGCGATTAAAAGAGGAGCACTACAAAGTAGTGCTCACGACATTTTAATATTCCATTTGACGATAGTATCTTCTAAGCGTTAACGGATGATTTCTCTCGCGCTCCAGGTGGACGCTGATGCGGCTGAGTACGGACCAGTTGATATTGACGGAGAAATGTTTTCTGAACTCTTCGCCGATGCCTTCCATTTTGAATTCCTTGGTATCAATAAGAGTCAGTTTCTTCGTGATCTTCTCGGCAAAACGTTCCACGCGGTCCATCAGCGGCCGGGTTTCGTCTTCACCTTTTAGCAAAATCACGCTAGTATCCTCAACCACCAGCTCAAGTGTGCCGTGGAAGAACTCCGCCGCATGGATCGATTTCGCGTGAATCCACTGCATCTCTTCCAGAATACACATCGCGTATGAGTACGTATTCCCCCATAGATTTCCGGAGCCCACCATCATGTGGTAGCCAGTTTCCTTATGCTCTTTCGCGAAGGCTTCCGCTTTCGGATCGAAGGTCTTGACCGCATCCAGAATCGCACGCGGCAGCAGGGAGACTTCCTTGACGAACTGATCGTATTGAGGGAACTCGTTATTGTTATACATGAAGCGGAACACGACCATGTGCAGCAGCATGAAAAACGTATCGAAGGAATGTTTCTCCGAGCCAGTGGTGATGCAGTGATCCACAATCTTCGTCAGCGGCGTGTCCGGTTCAGCCACAAGCGCGATGGTAGTTGCTCCGCGTTCCTTACAGAACTCGGCTGCGGCCACAGTCTCCTGAGTTGTCCCGGATACCGAGGTGAAGATACATACGGAATCTTTGCTGAAATGGCGGTTGTTCATCACCATGAACTCAGCGGCGATCTCCGCATGCACGTCAATCGTCGAGTTCGATTTCAAAATATATTCATAAGGATACATCATGGCGATCGTACCACCCGCACCGATCAGAAAGATGTTGCTGTACCCTTTCTTGCAAATTCCGTCCACAATCTCTTCAATCTGCCCTCTAAAGGCAAGGCCCTCTTGTTCCACAAGCTTAAGGAATAACTGTTCATCAAAGTTCAACATGTTCGTTCCCTCCCCATATTGAAGGCGATCTCCAATATGACCCAATTATATTTGTTATGCCTTGTATTATAAATTAACATTACAATTTAAACAATATTTTTTTACTAAGCAACGATCGGGCTGTCCCCGGACTTTTTGGAGCCATATTTCTTCTCCCAGTAATAGTACACGGGCAGGCCTGTCGCGATAACAATTGCAGCCGCAATCATGCCTTGAATCGGGGCCCACGTGAAGGTTCCCCATGCCAGCCATGCCGCCCCGGCGATCGCCAGGATGGTCGTTACTCTCCACATTGGCATCCGGTAAATGGGGTTATAATCGTCTCTCTTCCGGCATTTATAGACGGCGGCAAAGTCGAGGATGTTAATAACCAGCTGAATGAGTGTAAAATAACCGAGCAATTCCGTTAGATTGCTGAAGAACACAAGAATACAGGCAAATGTAACCTGAGCGATAATCGAGAAGCTGGGTGTTTCGAATTTGGGATGGACTTTCCCGAAGCGTTGGAAGAACAGTCCGTCCTTCGCCATGGCATACTCCAGGCGCGGCTGAAACATGATGCACGAGCTTAAGGAACCCAGAATAACAATGATTGCCGTAACGGCCACAAAAGACGAGGCAATGCCGGATAATCCCGGAATGTATTTCACGGCGTCGGATACAGCAGAGCTGGAACCCATAAGCTTGTCGAACGGCATCAAGCCGGTGACACACACCGCAAGCAGTGTATACAGGCCAAGTATAATCAGCACAGAACTGATTAATGCCCTAGGCAGAACTTTCCCTGGATTTTTGAATTCTCCCGCCATAAAACAGATGGCTGCCATTCCCGTGTACGCCCAGGTCGTAGCGGATACGCCTCCGATAAGACTTGAGCTTCCGGCTCCCGCCGCTGGGGTGTAAGCGAAGTTGTCAAAATTCATATACATAAGTCCGAGCACAATAACAATGAGGAAAGGAATGATTTTAACAGCGGTAATAATGACCTGAAAGCTTCCGCCTCCCTTAACGCTGCGGTAATGGATGGAGGTGATGATCAGAATAATCGCCACCCCGAGCAGCTTGCCGGCGAATCCGGCAAAGAACGGGAAGAAGCTTGCCAAGTAAGCCACGATGGCCAAAGCCATAATTGAAATGGACGGCGGATCGAGCGCCCAGAATGTCGCCCAGCCATACAGGAACGCCAGGGGTCTCCAGCCCGCTTTATTCAGGTAAACGTAACCGCTTCCATTTTGCGGATAAGCCGTTGATAATTCAGCCAGCACCATGACCTGCGGAATTGCGATGACCCCGCCGATAATCCAGGCCAGGATTGAAATCGAGGGAAGACCCGCCGCTTTTGCCACATCACCGGAAGAGACAAATATGCCGGAACCTACCGTAGTTCCGACTGCGATAGCCAGGGCCGACCAGAAACCCAGTTTTCGTGTAAGTGTGCCATTACTCATAGCGAGTTCCTCCAAATCAAGATGAGTAGACTTCCGAATCCCTTATTTTCCTGATTGATTTCTTAAGTGCCTCATGCGGACTCTGGTAATAACCGGATCCCATAATCTCTAAGGTGCAAGCTCCTTTATAACCGCGGCTTTGAAGGGTTGTTATATATTCTCTCCAATTCAGCACCCCGTCATCTAAAGCCAGATGCGCATCGGACGAGCCGTCTCCGTCAATCAGATGGAAATGGCAGAGCTCAGACAGTTTCGTAAAGTAATCCTCCGGCGTCTCTCCTGCAAGCTGCATCGCTACGGTATCGATCATTCCTTTTAACGAAGGGGAATTGACGTCCCTCATCACCCTCAGAATTCCTTCCACGTCGATCAGAAGATTCGATTCGAACCGGGTCAGAGGCTCCAGCGCAAGCGTCACCCCCTCCTTCTCAGCCACCCGCGATACCTGGTAGATCGAATCGGTTGCATATTTCCACGATTCCTCCCGGGATACCGGGAAGTCCCCGATTCCCGAAGTCATAAGCATCATATCGGTCCCCAGCTTCAGCGCGGCGTACAGATTATCGATGAAATATTCGACACTCTTCTGCCGCAAATGTGCGTCTGAGGCCGCGATGTTGAACGGATAAACGCACTGCTCCGGCGTGTAACAGACAACCTGCATCTCTCTTGACTTCAGCTGCCGCCTGATCTGCCTTAAGTTACCGAGAACATTACGGTAGACATACAAATGAGGTTCACCCGCCCACAGTTCGATATGACCGATGCCGAGCTCCGACATGGAATCCAGGAAGTGCTCGAAGGGAAAATGCTTGTACGTAATGTTCATTCCGGCTAGGTTCATTGCTTCACCCTCTCTCAATGAAAGCGTTTTATTATTTGTTATGCTTTGTATTATAACTAAGAGTTACATATATTTCAACGCCTTTTTTTATAAGGGAACCATTTCCTGTTTGACGTCTTAAAAGTACGACCTGCCTTGCAGTTCGTTCAACAAAACACAAAAAAGCAAGCTTGGAGGCGCTGCCCGCTCTGCCTGCTTTTATCGAGATAAAACTTAGCTTAAGTCTATGAACCTTGACCCGTTCATCTGATTAAGGCAAACCGTAACAGAAATCAAGAAATGTCTTTCCTCAAGGATGGGTACACTAAGTTCGGGACCGGCGCTGATCCAAACAGCTGTGCTTCCATACCACGTACAAGGAGGGAAACAACATGTCCGAGAATAACGATAAACAGAGCCGCAACCGCGATGGCAAAAACGGCATTAATGCCGGTGAAGCTGTGGGAACCGTCGGAGGTGCTGCGGCAGGCGCTGCCGTAGGCTCCATCCTAGGCCCGTTGGGTACATTGGCAGGCGGGGTTGCGGGCGCTGCATTAGGCAACAAAGCCGGTGAAGGAATGGGCGACAATGATAAGCAGTCGGGCCAGAAATAGAAACAGATCATCCTCGGGCCGGGAGTAACCTCCACGCCAGAACAAAGAAGGAGAACAGGGATTCCCTGTTCTCCTTCTTGACTTTGCACCTTTCTCCACCCAAAGTCTCCATCATATAGGGGATGCGGATCGTGAAATGCTTCAGCGAATAAATAAAGCGCATAACAACGCGGTTTTTGGTAAATCGGTAAAGTTACAAACCATATAAAAAAGCGCCTTGGTCCCAGGTTGGGCCAAACGCTTTTTCGTCGTTTCGGATTACGGACTTTCGTCGGGCCAAGCAGGCCGGGTTGGCGGCTTATTTCCTAAAATGACGCATTCCCGTCCGTTCGCCTTTATTCTTACAGGGCCGTTAAAATCAGCGGTCCGTCCGACGTGACTGCGATCGTATGCTCATACTGCGCCGACAACTTGCCGTCGGCCGTTCTAGCCGTCCACTGATCGTCGTCGATCGTGATACGATACGTACCTTCGTTGAGCATCGGTTCAATCGTAAACACCATGCCTTCCTTTAACCGAATGCCTTTGCCGGCAACGCCGATATGCTCGTAGCTCGGCTCCTCGTGCAGGCTCCGCCCGATCCCGTGCGCCAGCAGATCGCGTACGAGCGAATACCCGTTCGCTTCCGCATGCTGTTGAATCGCCGACGTTATGTCTCCGAGCCGGCCCCCGGGGATCGCCCGGGCGATCCCCAGATCCAAGCATTCCTTTGCCACCTTCATTAATTTTTGCGCCTCCGGCCGGATATTGCCCACCGCAAAGGAATGGCACGAATCGCCGAACCATCCCCCGTATTCGACGACAATGTCAAGCTTCAGCAAGTCACCGTCCATAAGCGCCCGGTTCGAAGGAATGCCGTGGGCCACCACATCGTTGACCGAAGTGCAGGTTTCGGCGGGGAAACCGTTGTACCCTTTCGTAAACTGCTTGCCGCCCAGCTTGGTGATGTGTCTGGCAACAAAGTCGTTGATTTCCAGGGTAGTGATCCCAGGTTCGATCAGTTTGGCCACCTCGCGGTAGCAGTCCGCAATGATTTGGCTCGCCGGTTTCATCTCTTCGATTTCCCTAGGTGATTTTAAAATGATCATCTTTGTGTATTCGCTCCTTATTCATTCTATAATTTTAAAAACCGGGCGATATCCCCGGCTTCCTCGTACAGCTTTCCCCGGCGAAGCGAAAGCGAGGCGCAGCCGACCAAGGCGGCCAGCAGCATTTCCGCACGCTGCAGCCGATACGGCGGCTCCGCCGCGTTTTCGCCGGAAGCGGCGGCCCCGTCCGCCGCACGCCCGGTTTCCAGCAGTGCGGCAAGCGGAGCGAGCACCTCCCGGCGAAAGGCGGCCGAAAGCGGGGCCGAGCGCGCTTCAGGCAGCGAGGCAAAGCCTTCACCGGCCTGCTTATGCAGCAGGTACAGGGCGGGGGCCTCCGCCCAAAGCTGCAGCAGCCGGACGCCGGCGGCGGCGACGGGGCCAAACTCTGCGGCAGCGGCCGTTTCGCGGCTTCCGCTTCGGGAATCCGCGGCAGCCGAGTTCCCGGTGTCCGCCGCGGCTGCCAAGCCGAGATGCCCGCCAACCGGCGCCTTCCCCGAAGCCGAAGCGCGCGGGACCTCCAGCGAGACCTCCGGCGGAGCCTTCGGCAGGGCCTCTAGCGGGGCCTCCAGCCATCCCCCGGCCCGCTCCAACGCGTCCCACAGCAGATCATGGAGCAAATCGCCCTTATTGCTGTAATAATGGTATACCGTACCATAGCCGAGTCCCGCCTGCGCGGCCACATCGCGGATTTCCAGTAAAGGCCCTTTATTCAAAAACACATCGGCAGCGGCTTTCCGGATTTGCGCCAGACGCCTCAGCCGGATCTCTTCGTTTTGTTCCTTCGTGCGTGGAGTCATATCGACCCTTCACCTCTTTTGTTTTTGACCTACTATTATGTCAATATAAAACATCGGCTTGCGAATAACAAGAGATAAGCTGAAGAATTCCCCTCAAAACTGAAAATAGGTGCTGGACCAACGGGTGAGCCTCAAACGAGCGACCTGTTTGGAACATGGCTAGGCTGACGGTTCCCATTAATCCCCGGGCTGGGGCGTAAGCACGTTATTTCAGGATTTTTCCGCCAGCGGCATTTTTGGTGCCTAATTGTTGTTAGCGTAAAGTAAATAAAAAGTGATAGCCCCTCCGTCAAGGTAGGATCTATCACTTTTTATTATGGTGGTTTAAAGATTTTTTACCGAAGCCGCTCGCACACGATAATCTGCCGCTCGAAGCTCCCTTTGCGGACGACACAGCGGTCCTTCACGGCGAAGCCCGCCCGCTCCAGAGCGGCGTCAACCGGCTCTGCCGAGATGACGACCGCCCGCGGAGACAGCCTGCGGGCGCTGCGCAGCATCTCGAGCTGCTCCTCTGTGCTGATAACCGAGCACAGATTGTACGGCATGTCGAGAAGCAGCGCATCATAAGCGCCATCCAGATCACGGATGTCGCTGATCTTCACCACATCGGGATACCCGAAGTGGGCGAGATTCTCCCGCGCGCCGCGGACGGCAAGCGGGTTGAGGTCGCGGCCGACGATGTCGATGCCCATCGACAAGGCCTCCACCAGCACCGTGCCGATGCCGCAGCACGGATCGACCGCGCGGATGCCGGCCGGGTCCGGCACCGCGATGTTGACCGCGGCCCGGGCCACGCGCGTGCTCAGCGCCGTGGAGTACTGCCGCGGCTTGCTGTTGTGCGCCAGCCAGACGGCTTCGCTCCGGCGGCACGGGCCCAGCACCCAGCGGCCGCCGGCGTAAGCCGCGCCGAGCAGGTGCCGGGGCTGCTTCATGTCCGCTTTGCCCCGGACATGCTGGCCGATCCGGCGCTCGATGGCGCGCCGCTCGTCGTAGGAGGCCTTCCCTTCGGCCTCCACGTAGAGCAGCTTGAACGTGTCCCCGTTCAAGTCGAGCGTTTTGGCCCTTTCGGCCAGCTCGTCCAGGCTGGCCGCCTGGAGCCGGACCTCCAACCGGTGCCGAATAAACGGGCTCCGGCTCGGGTCCAGCTCCAGCGGGCTCTCGGCCCAGCCGTCCTGCGGCCGGACGCCTAGCAGAGTGCGCAGCTCCAGCATGCAGAGCTCCTTTTCGTCCTCGTGGCAGGCAAAACTGTATACAAAAGACGGCACAGAGCGGCCGTCTGCGGATGAATTCATCGAAATCCCTTCCTTGCTGCGGTTTGACTCGTATCCCCGTATTCTAACGGATACCCGGGTCTGCGTCTACCAGCGGCCAATACCTGCATGCCCGAGACGAAGCGCATCCTATCATGCAGCTCTCGTTTAATAATTAGTCATCCATGGAATGAAAGACTACTCCGCAGGCCGGGGCTTTAACATATTCTGATCCTGCAAGCAGCCGGCAATATCGGATATAAAAAAAAGCGAGCTGCAGCAGCTCGCTAAGCTAAATTTTATAGCCAATTATAAAGGGACAATCTTTCAGAGAGCCGAAAACGCGCTTCTGATCAGTTGTACTTTAATTTTTAAGTAAGAGTACACAATTTCAGATTTGGTTTGTGATTCCTCTTCCCCTTAATACTGGATCACCGTATCGAGCGCGACTTCGATCATCTGGCGGAACGTCGTCTGGCGCTCTTCCGCCGTCGTTTCCTCACCGGTCACGAGGTGATCGCTGACGGTAAGAATGGACAGCGCCCGGGCTTTGTGCTTGGCGGCCAGCGTATACAGCGCGGTGGTCTCCATTTCTACCGCCAAAGTGCCGTACTTCGTCAGCAAGGCCGCTGTCGCGCCCTCGTCGTCGCGGTAGAACGTGTCGCTTGTGAAGACGCTGCCCACATGTACGGGCATGCCTGCGGATTCGGCGGCTTCATAGGCGCTCTTCAGCAGGCCGAAATCGGCGGCCGGGGCAAAATCCAGCCCGTTGAAGCGGATGCGGTTAACCGCGGAATCCGTGTGGGAAGTCATCGCGAGCACAAGATCGCGCACCTTCACGTCCTCATGGAAGGCTCCGCATGTACCGACGCGCACCAGCGTCTTCACGCCGTAACTTTCCAGCAGCTCGTGCGCGTAGATCGAAATGGTCGGCACACCCATGCCCGTCCCTTGAACCGATACGCGCTGGCCTTTATAGGTTCCGGTAAATCCGTACATCCCGCGCACTTCGTTATAGCAGACGGCATCCTCCAAGAAATTCTCGGCGATAAACTTCGCCCGCAGCGGGTCTCCCGGCAGCAAAATACGTTCCGCGATTTCGTTTTCCTTCGCTCCGATATGTACACTCATGATTCATTAGCTCCTCTCAAAATTCCGCATTTGTCGATTATCCGGCCGGAACCGGGCATGTTCGCCGCACCGGCTTCCGGCCTCATTTTCACTGCATGCCGCCGATTTTATTTCCAGTGGCTGCCGATAAATTCGTCCCGCCCGGATTGGGCGCGGTCTTCTTTATAGTGCTTCGGATTTTTGCGATGATAATTCTGGTGGTACTCCTCCGCCTCATAGAACGGCCCCGCCGGAACAATCTCCGTCACGATCGGCTTGTCGAACCGGCCGCTTTGCGCCAGCTCCCGCTTGGACTGCTCCGCAAGCTCCCTCTGTTTTTCCGTGTGAGTAAAAATAGCCGCCCGGTACGAAAGCCCCCGATCCTGAAACTGCCCGAAAGCATCCGTCGGGTCGACCTGCTGCCAGAACAGCTCCAGCAGCTTTTCATAAGGAAAAACGTCAGGATCGAACCGGATTTGCACCGCTTCCGCATGACCGGTCTCTCCCGCCTTCACCTGCTCGTAGGTCGGATTCACCTCGCTGCCGCCCGTATACCCCGATACGATACCGTGAATGCCCGGCAGTTCCTCAAAAGGAGTCACCATGCACCAGAAGCAGCCTCCCGCAAAGGTAGCCAGCTCGTAAGTGGCTCCCTGTTTTTCGGTCTCTGTCATATATGTCGCCCTCCTAAACGTCCAGGTTAAAAAAACGTGCCGCATGGCCTTAAAATAGCACGGCTCCCGCCGCGATGGCAAGTTTCACGGCGAATTCGCCCAGCAAAAATACCCGCAACCGGAATTGCGGG
Source organism: Paenibacillus chitinolyticus NBRC 15660 (assembly GCF_000739915.1). Taxonomy (GTDB): domain Bacteria; phylum Bacillota; class Bacilli; order Paenibacillales; family NBRC-103111; genus Paenibacillus_F; species Paenibacillus_F chitinolyticus. The sequence goes on from NZ_BBJT01000015.1 coordinate 72,914, forward strand.
CATCGCTTGAAAATGCGGCGGAAACTCGGCCTGCATGAAGGAGACTACTCCCCCTCCACGTCCCCGGAAGAATCCCCTTCCATTCGGCTGAGCGCCGTGTTCACGAGAAAATCAAACAGATCGTCGTCTTCCTCAAGCTGCTGCTCGATGGCGACAATCTCTTCTTCCGTGCCGGATGCGGCGGTGAAGTTCAAGCTGTACATCCATTCTTTCCCCTTTTTGCTGAAAAGGGCCACCTCGTAAGCGGTTTTGCCTTCCGCCAGTTTAAATTCCACTTTGCCGATATATCCGTTTTCCACGTCGTGAATCATGCTCGCGTTCAGTACCTGAATCGTTTGTCCGTCCATTTCACCCATTATGTCACCTGCTTAAATTAGTTTTTGCTTTAAAATGGCTTGTCGGCATGCGCTGGTTTATATTGTACAGGAAGAATCGTCCGCGGGATAGAGCGGAGGTTTCATGCGAGTATAGCGTGAAAAATGTCCACCGCGCGAGATCCAAATTAGCCGGGACGGTGTCTCATCCTTACCGCCGCCCCGCACCGATGATGCAGGATGCGAGCAGTTCGTAAGATTTCAGACGCTGCGCGTAATCCGCCACTTGGGTCACGATGAGGAACTCGTCCGCGCCGTATAGTTTCTGCAGCTCGTGCAGTTGCTCCTTGATCTGGCCGGCCGTGCCGATCAGCGTGCGCCTGCCTTGCGCGTCCGCTTTCTCCGGCTGCCTGCCTCCGGCCGCCTCATCCGCCGCCGAAGACGCACCCTGCGGCCGATGCCGGACCTGCGCCTGCACGGCTTCGCTCCCGGCAGCCTCCTCCGCGGCCGGAATCGCGGAGCGAAGCCAGCCCGCTCCCTCGGCGGCCAGCTCGCGGGCCAGCTCCTCCGTCTCGGCGCAGACCGCGCCGACGGCGACGATGGCTTTCGGCTCCGCCAGCAGGCGGGAAGGCCGGAAAGCGCTGCGGTACTCTTCGAGCACGGCGGCGCCATCGTTGTCGCTCATGAACCGGCCGAATACGTAGCCGGTGCCGTATTCGGCCGCGTAAGCGGCGCTTTTGGCGTTCGTGCCGAGCAGCCACAGCTCCGGCGAATCGGGCGGAACCGGGCGGGCCGTGACCCGCTCCCCTTCCACGGTAAATTCGCCTTCGATCAGCGCGGTCAGATCGCGGATTTTGTCCGGCATTTTCCGCACATTGTCCAGGAAATTGCCGGACAGGGCAAGCGTGACATGCGCGGAACCGCCGGGAGCCCGGCCAATGCCCAGATCGATGCGCCCGGGATGCAGCGTCGCCAGGAGGTGAAACGCCTCCGCGACTTTAACCGGCTGGTAATGCGGCAGCAGAACGGCGCCCGATCCGATCCGGATATGCTCCGTATGGGCCCCGATATGGGCCAGGAGCACTTCCGGGCACGCGGAGGCGAGCTGCTTCATGTCGTGGTGCTCGGACACCCAGTAGCGCGTATAGCCGAGCTTCTCGGCTGTCCGCGCCAGCGTGACGGCTTGTCCCAGCGCCGTATGGGAATCCGCTTTTTGCATGACCGGCACGAGATCCAACACGCTGAGACGCAGCGGCAACGGTTTCATTGGTCTTCCTCCTTCGCGTCTGTCGTCAGAATCCATAAATGGTCATACCGCCGTCCACATAAAGCGTCTGTCCCGTCACATAGCTCGCCGCATCCGACGAGAGGAACACGACCGGTCCGACCAGCTCCTCCAACCGGCCCACCCGCTTCAGCGGCGTGCGGCCCGTCACTTCGGCCACGAAGGACTCGTCGGCCAGCAGCTTCTCCGTAAGCGGCGTAGGGAAATACCAGGGGCCGATGGCGTTGACCAGGATGCCGTATTTCGCCCATTCCAGCGCCAGGATCTTCGTCATTTGAATGAGTGCCGCCTTGGTCGAGCCGTACACGACTCCCGTGCGCAGCGCCATATGGCCCGCAACGGAGGCGACATTCACGATCCGCCCTCCCCCGTGCTCTTTCATGTGGCGCCCGACCGTCTGCGACATCAGAAAAGCCGACTTGAGATTCGTCTGCACGATCGCGTCCCACTCCTCATCCGTTACTTCGAGCGCAGGCGTACGGATGTTCATGCCCGCGTTATTGACGAGAATATCAAGGCGTCCCGCTTCGCGCACAGCTCGGTCGACGGCCTCCGTCACGCCTTCGCGCGTTCCCGCATCCGCCGCAATGGCGTAAGCTTTGCGCCCGGTCGCTTCGGCAATTTCCGCCGCCACGGCGTCCAGATCGCTCTGCGTCCGCGAAAGAAGCACGACATCCGCTCCCGCTTCCGCAAGACCGATAGCCAGTGCTCTGCCGATCCCTCTCCCCGCTCCGGTCACCAGAGCCGTTTTACCTTTCAGTTGAAAAGACGGCAAATACATTCCTATACACTCCTTTTATATAACCGCACCCGCGCATACGGGAACAGAACAGTAAACTAAATTAGTTTTCATGATAAAAGATTAACCGCCAGAAAGCAAAGGCCGCCTTTTCAGAATCAGGGGGTTGAAACCGGACGGAGAAGCGGGAGAAAGTTAGGATGATCCTAGGTACGGACTATACGGGCCGTAAAAAAACAGACAGCTCCGGTCGGCCCATTCTTGTCTGAGCCTTCCGAACCTGTCTGCCTAAAACGTCAACCGTTTTTACGCGAACTGAGCTTGCGGGGATCGATGTCGTTGTCGATACGAAGAGGGGCATGGAACGACTTCGCCAGTTTATCCCACGACACGATTTTGAAGTTCTGATTGCGTTTCTTTCCGTTATCCGTATTTTCATCGTCCTGCGCCACGAAAATCCCGTTAGGATAGGCCGGTCCCAGGCCGAATCCGACGACATCGATTCCGTCCGTCCCCGTTGTCCCGTCGATCAGACCGTCCTGGACGGCGAAGCTGCCCAAGTACCGGTTTGTCCCCTGGCGGTTGTAAACCGCGTAGGTGCTGCTTCCCTGGCTGGAAGCCATCAGGTAGCCTTTGCCGTCCGCCCCGTAATACAGCGCTAATCCTTCGATATCCGCGGTTAAATGCCCTTTGCCCGCCTCATCCACCTTGGCGTAAGGCTTCAGGCCGCTGTCCGGCTCGGCGCCGATCTTCCATATGGCCGCATCCTCTTCCGCAATGTAGATCGTTCCGTACTCGTCGTCCGCGACAATTCCTTCCGATTGGGACGCCAGTTTGAAGTGGCGTACAAGCTTGCCTTCCACACCGGCCGGTCCGGGTATCAGTTCGATCTGTTCGAATTCCCCTTCTTTGCCGAGTACAAGCGCATAGTACTTGCCGGTTTTAAGGCTGTGATAAAGGCTGAAGCCGTACACCTCGCCCATGTCCGACTTAATCGGCTTGGCCGCAATATTGGTCAGCGCCCCCGTTTCCGGGTTGATGGAGAACACGTCGACCGTATTACTCGTCCGGTTCGTCGCCGCCGCGATGTCCATCCTCTTACCGTTAAGCTCGTATCCGTAGCGCACGTCGATGTTGTTCATTTTGCCGAGCTTGTAGGACTGGACCTGCTTGCCGTCCAGGTTATAGACCAGAATTCCGCCGCCCTTGTTGGTCGCGAGCAGCTTGCTCTTGGCCGGATCATCCGGATGCACCCAAACGGCAGGGTCATCGGCCGCGTCTTCCCCTGTGTCGACCGCTTCCGTCTCACCGTCCGCCGTTACCCGGGCGAGCGCCTCCCCGACAGCCGTCTGATCCCCGCCGCCGCTGCGCAGTTTGCTGAGAACCAGCTCGACGAAGCCTGGCGGCACGTACGTTTTATCCCCGATCAGTTTCACGTGTCCGTTCAATTTTCCGTCCGTTCCGTTTAGCTTATATCCGTCATTCCCGATAGTGACCGAACCTTCCAGACCGCTCTGCAGAGCAAAATCAGCCGTCAGCGTGCTTTGATTCCACGTCACGCGGGCTCCTGCCTGCTCCAGCATATCCCTCAGCGGTTCATAACCTTCCTCGACCGAAGCCCAGGCAGCCTGGCTGTAAAAACTTGCGGCGATCAGCAGTACGCTAAAACTTTTGAACAGTTTCATCGTTAAGGTCCTCCCGGTTTTACCCGAATAAGCTTCTATCTTTATTATGAAGACGGAATATTAGGGGAAATCACGGAGGGTATTAAAGTTTTGTTAAAACCCGCTTCATTTATAAACGGCAACAAACGGAAATTATCAAGGAAAGTATTGACAGCAAATGAAATATACTATTTAATAACGAATGAGAATGATAATCATAATCAATTTTAAATAAATAACCCATTCTCTATTCCTACATAATCCTTAAGGGGGAACTACGAAATGAACCGTCCTAAACGGTCCTTGTCTACACTGGCTCTTTTAATTTTTACGATTTTCGCCTTGGTTGTATCCGGGTGCGGCAAACCGGGCACTGCTCCCGCCGCTTCAACGACTCTGAACACGGCATCACCGGCGGCCGAAGCCGATACCGCACGTAAAGTGAAACACGTGATGGGAGAGACCGAAATCAAAGGCACTCCGCAGCGCGTCGTGATTCTGACCAACGAAGGAACCGAGGCTCTTCTGGAGCTTGGCGTCAAACCTGTCGGAGCCGTTAAATCCGGTGTCGGCAAAACGTGGTACCCGCACATCAAAGATGCGATGCAGGGCGTCACGGATCTGGGAGAGGAAGTCCAGCCGAACCTGGAACTGATCGTTACTCTCAAGCCCGATCTCATTATCGGAAACAAAGTCCGGCACGAGAAAATCTACGGCCAACTGCAGAAGATCGCTCCGACGGTTTTTGCCGAAACGTTAACCGGACAGTGGAAAGAAAACTTCAAGCTCTATGCCGAAGCCTTAAATAAAAAAACCGAGGGTGAAAAAGCTCTCGCCGCTTACGACAAGCATGTGGCGGATGTGAAAGCGAAATTCGGCTCCAAGACATCGTCCAAAGTGTCCATCGTCCGCTTCCTCCCGGGAGCCGTCCGTATTTATCAGAACGATACGTTCTCCGGCGTCATCCTTAAGGATCTGGGCTTCGCCCGGCCGGCGGCTCAGGATAAGAACGCCTTCATGGAGGTCATTACGAAGGAGCGTATGGTCGATATGGACGGGGATATCCTCTTCTACTTCAATTCCGACTACGACGATTCCAAAGGCGGCACGAAAACCCAGCAGGAATGGATGTCGGACCCGCTCTACAAAAATCTTAACGCGGCCAAAACCAACAATGCTTTTCAAATCGATGAAATCATTTGGAACACTTCAGGCGGAATAAAAGCCGCCAACCTGATGCTGGACGATTTGGTGAAGTACGCGGATAAGCTGTAGGCCGAGTAAAGTCCGAACTTTTTAATGCTTTTCCCGTAAACCTATATGCCGTACCTTCCAAGGTCTTGCCCAGTAACTCCCCTATATACGAACGCCGCCTTAAAACGGCCCGTTTACGGGGGAGTTTTTTTGTCTCCTATGTAAGAGGGGGAAACCGGAGACTGCCGCACGCTCGGCCGCCCTTGCTTTCCGCTTTCCTGGTAAATTTTATAAATAAGAAAATTTGCTCTATAATTTAGTTAACACCTTGGATTGGAAATGATTAACTTTTGATCCAAGGTCTTTTCACGATAAAGGTTGGAACGGAGGATGATTAGAATGAGAAGTGAACAAGAAATGATGAATATCCTGGTAGATTTCGCTAGGAATGATGATAGAATCCGGTTGGCAACTTTGGAAGGGTCACGTACCAACAAAAATATTCCCCCTGATACATACCAAGATTATGACATTTCTTACTTTGTAACAGATATGGATTCCTTCAAGGAAAATGATCAATGGCTTGAAACTTTCGGGAAACGCGTTATGCTGCAAAAACCGGAGGATATGGAGCTTTTTCCGTCAGAATTAGGGAATTGGTTTTCCTATTTAATTCTTTTTGGGGATGGGAATAAAGTAGATCTGACACTGATTCCGATTAACGAGGCAGAGGATTATTTCACCAATAGCGATGGCTTAGTTGAGGTCTTGTTGGATAAGGATACTCTCATCAAGAATGAGGTGATTGCAGACGATCGCCAATATTGGATTAAAAAGCCGACCGCAAGAGAATTCGATGATTGCTGCAATGAATTTTGGATGGTTTCAACTTACGTAGTAAAAGGATTGGCGAGAAAAGAAATCCTATTTGCTATTGATCATTTAAACGAGATTGCAAGACCTAATTTATTGAGAATGATGGCTTGGCAAATCGGATCCGAACAGGGATATACCTTTAGTGTGGGGAAGAACTATAAATTTATAAATCGTTACCTTCCAAATGAAGATTGGGAATCCTTATTATCGACCTATTCCGAGAACGGGTATCCGGAGATGTGGCAGTCTTTATTGACTTGTTACGAGTTATTTAGAAAATGCTCAAAGGCTGTGGCAGAAAGTCTCGACTATACGTATCCCGATTACGATGAAACCATTACTGCGTATACGGAACGTATTTATACTTCATTGACATAAATGAATGTGAATGGACGAAAAAAAGAACCTTCCCCATTAAAAATGGAACAAGGTTCTTTACGAAAGGTTAACGCTTAGTCAAAGCAGGCTCCGAAGACGCCTTACCGGATCTGCTTCTAAGCAGCTTCGCCGCTATGTAAGCGAGCAGCGCCAACTGAGGGAGCAGCGTTTCCCACGTCGGATAAATTCCCAGCCAATCCACGGACGGAAGTCCGGATGCGGAATGGGCAGGTACAACCGACGCGACCTGCAGGGAGTGAATACTTTCCCCGAGGAAGCGGAAAACGAGATAGTAGATAAGCGCCGACGCGGTAATGAAAAACGGCCGGATCGGCAGTTTGGCACTCAGCCGGATTATGGCAAAACCAATGCCGATCAGCAGTAGGAGCGTTACTCCGATACCGAGGAACAGCTGATAAGGCGCAATCGAAGGCGCCATACCCACGTAAAAGATCGTCGTTTCCGCCCCTTCGCGCAGAATCGCGAGCAGAGAGACCGCGAACAGCGACCATAAGCTTCCGCCGGCCAGAGCGCTGCCCATCTGCCGGTCAATGTAGCTGTTCCACGCTTTCACATTGGATTTGGCGTGCAGCCAATTGCCTACGGTCAGCATGAGAACGACGGAAAGGAGCCCCGTTCCGCCTTCAATGAACTCCCGTGTACTGCCCGAGGCAGCCTGGGAAATCATATAGGAAAGCAGGAACGCCATCGCCCCGCTCAGAAGCAGACCGCTTCCGACCCCGGACCAGATCCACCTGCGCTTATCCCCGTTGCCGGTACGCTTCAAATAAGCGAGCAGCGCCGAGATGACGAGAATCGCTTCGAGGCCCTCGCGCAGCAGAATAAGCCCGGCGTCTACGGCCGTGTACCGCTTCTCGCCCGTCATCGGCTGCAGTTGTTCCCGCATGGCCGCGATGACTTCCTTCGCCTTATCTCCCGCAGGCGGAACCGACATGAGATAACGCGAAGCTTCCGTCATCTGATTTTCGATCTGCGTATAGACGGCCGCGGAACGGATTCTGACCTGCCCTTCGGCCGAAGGCCACTTTTGAATAAAAGCCTGCATCTGCCCCGCCGCTTCCGTATGATGTCCCGCCGCAATGTCCGAAGAAGCCTGGTCGAGAATCCCGATCAGCTCCGCAACGGACATGTCCGCGGGTTCCGGGGCTTTGGATACGATCTTGCCGGCCGTATAGTCGTTCACGAGTTGAATAAGAGCCGCGGTTTCGCTTGCAGCCTGCTCGGGCTGCTTAGGCTCGGCCTGCAGAGCCACGCGGATCATGCTCATTTGCGTCTCCATTCCGCTGTATACGGTAAAATTATCGCTTCGGATAGCCTGCTCGACTTTGAGCCATCCGTTATTTAAGGTTTTATAATCGTTATAGGCCTGAGTTAAGTCGCCCGACTGGATGCTCGCAGCGAGCTGTTTCATGACGGGGAGCAGACTTACCGCCGTATCCTGCCCGGACTGGCCCGTTTGGGCGTCCTGCCGGCCTTCCTTCGCATACTTGTTCACGGCCTTGGCCAGTTCCGACAGAGCCGCGGTTGCGGCCTTGGGGTCCTTATCCCCCTCAGCGACCGTTCTCTTTGCGTGCGCCAAAGCCGAGTTGACGTCCGCTGCCGCAGCGGAGGACTTGGCGGCGTTAGCCTGCCAAAGCTTATCGGCTTCCGCCAGATGCTCGGCGGCTTTCGCCCAGCTTCCCTGCCCGGCTTCAACGAGCGCGCCTCCGACTACGGGAAGCATTCCGTCCGCGCCCGACGCCTTGCTTTCGCCAGCCGCAAAAGCGGGAGAGTATCCGGTCCCGGCCGCGGTTACGCTGATCAGCAACAGAAGCGCGGCCAGACCGATTTTGAAAACGCTCCGGCCGGCGGCTACAGAGAGGCTGCGTTTTTTTCGTTTAAAAAAGGGTGTCGCCAATGTATCCGCCCTCCTTCACGCCGGGAAAGCAGGCAAAGACCGCACTGCCGATGTGTACGATATATTCATTGAGTTTATCGCTCTTGCCCAGCGCTTTCTGAATGGGAACAAACTGCTTGCGCGGATCGCGCTGGTAGCAAACGAACAAGAGACCTGCATCCAGCTGGCCTGTTTTGTGGTCTATTCCGGTTGAATAGGAGTAAGATCTGCGCAAAATTTTGGCGGAACCGTCTCCGCGGGCCAGCTTGAAGTGCGACGTAGCCGGAATGACCGGCTTACCGGAGGCGTCCTTCTTCTCCATATCCGGCGCATCGAACTCGCCCGATGCGCCAAGCGGAGCGCCGCTGTTCCTGTGGCGGCCGAAGGTGGCCTCCTGATCCGCCAGCGTCGACCGGTCCCAGACCTCGATCCGCATCCGGATCCGGCGGACGACCATATAGCTTCCGCCGTGTATCCAGCCGCTTCCGTCCGCGCTGTCCGCCCACACGACCTTCTTCATCTCCTGCTCATCCTTCACATCCGGATTGCCGGTGCCGTCCTTGAAGCCCATCAGGTTGCGCGGTGTCGCTTTGGCCGGGTCCGAATATCCCGTCCGCTGGAACCCTTCCTGCGTCCAGCGGAGGACGGCCTTGCCCCGTGCGATGCGCGCCAGATTGCGTATCGCGTGGAACGCGATCTGCATATCGTTGGCGCACACCTGCACGCACAGGTCGCCGCCGCACCATTCCGGCCGCAGCTCGTCGCCGCCGAACGCCGGCAGATCCTGAAGGGCCTCGGGCTTCTTGCCCGCGAGACCGAAACGGCCGTCGAAGAACGACGTCCCGGCTCCGAAGGTTATCGTCGTCCGGGACGGTGTGAGCCCCGCCGCTTCACCCGTATCGGAGGGAGGAAGCAGCTCGTTGCCGTCGTCCTGGCCGACCATTATGCCCTGAGCCATGTTAGCCGCTGCGGCCGTCCATGCCTGGAAGAGCTTCCGTACTTCCGCGAGGGAAGAAGCCGTCACATCGAACGCCGCAAAGCAGATGAAATCCTGGACGGGCGTAACGATCCCCGCCTGGTGGCCGCCGTAGAAAGGCACCGCGCCCTGGGGATCGGTTTCGGCTCCCGAGGCGGAAAACGCCTTTTCCGTTTTGGATGCCTGCGCCGCTACGAGGGCGCTGGCGCCGCCGGCGCCAAGCAATAGCCCGGCGCCGCCAACTCCGGCCAGCTTCAGAATATCTCTGCGGCTGATCGGTTTATCGAAAAATCCTTTTTTCTGATCGTTATCGTTCCCGCTCATTTCGCAGCCGCTCCCAAAATCGTCCCCATTTGAGAAAGGGGCTCGGCCAGCGCATCCAGCAGGCGGCTCAATTTCTTCGTATCATCCTGCTTCAATTTCTCGTAAGAGACATACCCGTCCCCTTCTTTGTAGGTAGCAAGCGCCTGTTCCAGGTCTTTGAACTTCGCTCCGATCGTTTCTTCGAGCGACGCGTCCTTGCTCTTGAGCTTAGGCTGCAGGAGGGTGTAAATCTTCTTCGCCCCCTCGACATTCGCCACGAAATCATACAAATCGGTATGCGAATAACGCTCCTCTTCCCCCGTCACTTTGGAGGCGGATACTTCGTTCAGAAGCTCAACCGCACCCGTTACAAGCAGGCCCGAATCCACTTCGACCGTTTCGATCAGGGCTCGAAGCTGCTTCGCATCGTTCAAAAGACGGTCCGCATGCTCTTCCTGGCCCTTCGTCGTGTTTTTCTGCCAAAGCGCCTGTTCGATGCGGTGAAATCCGCGCCAGTCTTTCTCTTCCACATCGTTCTCGCGGGCATCGATATTCGGGTCCAAGTCACCGAGAGCTTCGGCGATCGGTTCGATTCTTTCATAATACATCCGGGTCGGCGCATACAGTTTTTTGGCCTCTTCAACATTTCCGGATTTAACGGCCTTCACGAACTTTTCCGTCTCTTTGACGAACAGATCGGATTGTTCCGTGGCGTACGTGCGGTAAGCGTCGAGAATCGGTTTCCACGATTCATCGCCTGCCGGAGCCGGAGTTGCCGCTGCCGCTGACGGAGTCGCTTTGGCATCCGGTGTTGCGGAAGCACCCGAGTTTTCATTGTTTTTGGTACCACATCCTGTAAAAAGCACCGTGCAGGCTGCAAAAAGCGCGACATAACGAATCTTCATAGAGACAACTCCTCAAGTTCTTTTGGCTGAAAACAGGATGATAAAGCATGTTTTTTCATGTCCGTTCATCACAAATTCCCAAGACGAGTATATCAACAATGAGAATCGTTATCAATATCTTTTTTTGGTAAATCGCTCGTTTTTTACATTCTATTCAGTTAAGCTTTTTTTAAAAAATTGACAAGAACACGTGTTCCTGTTTATACTGTTTACAAGAGATTCCAGGAGGTTTTTATGCTTCATCACGTCGAAATCAATGTGTCCGATTTGAATGAATCGGCCCCTTTCTGGGAATGGCTGCTGAGCCAACTGGGTTACGAGACGTTCCAGCGCTGGGAGAAAGGAATCAGTTGGAAGTGCGGAGATACGTATTTGGTTTTTGTTCAGACCGAAGAGCGCTTCCTGGACCTTCCTTACCATAGGCGGCGTACCGGTTTGAACCATCTCGCCTTTCACGCGAAATCCAGAGAGCAGGTGGACGGGCTGACGGAGGCGTTAGCGGCAAGAGGCGTCCGCGTCTTGTACCGGGAACAGCATCCGCACGCGGGCGGCCCCCGGCATTATGCCGTTTATTTCGAAGACCCGGACCGGATCAAGGTCGAAGTGGTTGCTCCCGACGTTTAGCGGGTTGCCTTCTTTGATTCGTTTGGCTTGGCGGACAACAAAAGAGAGTCCCGACAGGACTCTCCCTCTTCCATGGCTGCGGATTATGCCAGCACTTCGACGAGGCTGCGGTATTTCCGGTATTTGGCCAATACGGCATTAACCCGGGCAGCCCGTTCCTCCAGCGTGCCGCTGAGCACAAAATAAGGGATACGACGCATGTTCAGATCCGCCAGAATCTGTTTCTGGAACAGATTCCGCTGCGCGTCGCCCGACCGGTCCCACGTGTCGTCGTAAGGGATATCGGTGCCGCAGACGAAGACCAAATCGTAGCGGGCAGCGGCAGCTTCCGCCAATTCATGAAGCTTCGGCAGCGCCCCGCCGTGATAATACATCGAGAACCTCAGCGTTGTGCGGGCATCGGTATCGACGAATACATACTTATCGGCTTCTTCCGTCAGTTTCTCCTCTCTTCCCACGTGACCCTCCGCGATTTCCAGGAGCTGCTCTTTTGACAAACGGCGGCCGATCTGGTGCTCCGCCCAATATTCCCTCCCGTACTCGGGCATCCATTGCGTTCCGTGAAGATTCGCCAAGTAACTGGCGAGCGTTGTTTTTCCGGTCGACGGAGCCCCCAGAAACACAACCTTCGTAATCAAATCCCGATAGACGACAGGATCTACATAACGGCGCTGGCCGTACGGGTCGTGGCGAACCCGTGTGCCGGAGACCGGTACCTTCAGACGATCGGGATCTATCTGCCTGTTATACGCACCCAGCGCGGCGCTTACATGGTCTCCGTATTTTTCGCTGGAATAGAAACGCGTAATCTTTCTGCCGCCAAGCATGGCGAGAATGTGTTCCTCGTGCATCCTCTGAATCTCGGGCGTATACCCTTTCTCTGCCGGTCCGTCCCAGGCTTCAATCACTTCAACGCCGGGATACAGCGTCCGTATCCATGCGGCCCTTACCGGGAGCGGGACATCCGTGACATCCGGGCTGTCATAGATGAGCACGATCACGTCGTCGTTTTCCTCTATCGCCGTCTCGATCATCAATTGGTGCCCTCTATGAAGCGGAGCGAATTTGCCCAGAGTAAGTCCGGTGGTTACTACTTCTTTTTTCAACTCCGTATCCTGTATGTTCCTATTTTCCGTATTCATTTCCATGCACCTCTTTCCGTGCTATGAGGGTTGCCCGCAGGCTCCGGTGTAAGACTGAACCCTTCCTGACCCGCGGCGGCATAGTTTCTTTTCCACGTAATCAGTCCGGCTATCGCGATGCCCAAGTAGATCAAATACAAGAACGCAATCGCATCCAGTCCCTTGTAGGCGTACATGCCGATCGACAGCACATCCACCGCAATCCACACCGTCCAATTTTCCAGAATCTTAGCAGACAAGAGCAGTTGGGCAATGATGCTAAGCGTAGCGATAAACGCATCCGCATAAGGGATGGAGGCGTCGGTATACTTGTGCAGAACATATCCCCAGCCCGTCGTCGCGCCAATCAGAAACAGAACCAGAGGAAGGATCAGCCACGGCGCTATTTTCCTCGTCGGACGCACGCCCGCCCCTTCCCTTTTTGTGAGCCAGACGATCCAGCCATAAATACTCAACAGGAAAAAGAACACTTGGAGCGCCATATCCGCGTAGAGCTTTACCTCCCAGAACATATAGAAGAAACAGGCCACATTAACCAGCGAAATCGGCCACGACCATATGTTTTCTCTGGCCGTCAGCCAGACGCAAAGCAGTCCCGTCGTCGTTGCTGCGATTTCAAAAGCAGACGACGAAGTCAACCAGGCAATCGTCAGCATCGCGGCTAGCAGCACAATCATGGTTCCTGTTTTTTTCATTCCATTCCCTCCAAATAATTAATTTAATAATATTAAATTGACAATATCAAAAACTAAAAGAAAAGCCTAGCTGTACAATGACAACTGAGGCACATCTCCGGTAAACCGGTAAAGCTGAGCCGCACGCTGTGAATAGCGGTTGGAGACTTTGCGCTCGCCCCGGGAATCCCTCGCTTCCTCTATAATTCCTTTGCGGCTTTGGGTGGAGGTGATTTTGCGGATAAAATTTTTCTCCTCAAATTCCGGGACCAGCGTCCGGATAACTTGGTAGAGCTCGCTGATCGTGAATTCTTCGGGAAGAAATTCCTTGGCGATAATCGTCGTTAGCATCTGCCTGCGGACTTGATCCAGAGCGTCTTGAAGGATCTGCTTATGATCGAACGCCAACTCCATCCCGAGCGCCTCTTCCACGGAGAAAAGCTTAACATCGGCTGCGTCGTCCGCTGCCTGACGCCCTGCCAGATACTGTTCATGCACCAGCGCGAAGAAAGCATGCGAGATGATCCAGCCCCGCGGATCCCGGCCGGGCGTGCTGTACACATTGAAGTATTCAATATGCACCTCCCCGACTCCGGTTTCTTCTCTCAGCTCGCGCTTTGCGCAATCGTACACGGTCTCCGTCTCCTTGCAGAAGCCTCCGGGAAGAGCCCATTGGCCGGCGAACGGCCAGCCTTTGCGCTGGATGAGCAGAACTTGCAGCTCCCGGTGGGGCAAAGATTTTTTGACCGTGCCGCGCTCGGTCGAAGTGATCGTAAAAATCACGATATCCGCGGGAGCGCCGTCCGGGGTTCTGTATTTGCCCGCCGAGTAATTCTCTTCCGCCAAATTCGGGTTCATGTCTGCACCTGCCGTTTCTTAGAGAACAAGTATATAACATCAATTTGATATTATCATTATGACATATTAAAACTAATTGTCAAGGTGTGTTTCTCCTCTTTTTTCTATAACAATCAAACAAGTGCTGTCCGGAAGCGGAACGGGCGCTCCCTTTTCATCCATGAAAACGACTTTGCCCGCAAGCGCGTCTGTATAACCCTCTTGCAGGAAGTGCCGGAACTCCACAATAACGGCTTCCGGCCCCAGCACCTTTCCGATGAAATCGGCATATCCGGAGGGCGTAAAGTAACCGAACTGCTCCTGCACTTCGTGAACGTAAGCTTCCTCCCCCCACGTGTACGTGTAGAGAAACTCCATGGCATCGTTCACAGGCATCACCGCATCGCCGTTTTCCGCATACTCGACTTGTATCTGCCTACCGGCAAAATCACCCGTATACCGCAGCAGCCACTCTTTGTCCTCGTGGGCCAGAAAACGAATACGCCGTTTCATCTCTGCGGGTTCCGTCATTATGCCGTCACGGATAATAATTCTCCCTCCTGCGGCCAGTACATCGAAAGCACTGCGCAGAGCAGCTGCCACCGTGTCCAGGTTGAACCTTGAACCGTTCCATTCGATGTAAGAGTACAGTTCATGCAGGATGGACGAAAAAATAACGGTTCCGACAGTGCCCGGATGCACGTAATCTTTCAGATTAAGCGCGTCACCTTTCAGAACCTCCCAGCGGTGTCCTTCAAGCTGTTTCTTGCGGTTTAAGGCTTCAATGACATTGGTGGAGATGTCAATTCCGACCGGCTGCTTATCCGGCAGCCTTTGCTCGATCAGATCCAGCATAACGCCGCCGCCCGGTCCGATATCAAGCACCTTTTCCCCCGTAATGAACTCCAGCATCACGCTCTTATAATCGGCTGTCCGGTTCATCGTCTCCAAATACTCTTCCTCGTTATGAAACCGGTCGTAGGCGTCACGTCTCAGTTCGAAAAGGTCGAACAAGAGCAATACCGCCTTCTCATAAAGAGGCGATTTCTCCGCTTCCATGCAAAACTCAATTAGTTTTTCGGCGGCAGCGGAAAATTCGAAGGTGAAGAACACCGTGTCCGCAGCCGACGGGCTGCGTTCCACCTTGTAGGCCAGGTGCGGGTTCACAGGCGCCCCGCTCGACCCTATATGTTCAAAAGCAAGCTCGCGAAGAAACTTTTCAATGATGCGTTTTTTGTACACATTGATTTTCTTCACGCCCTTGTAATCGTAATACATGGCGTTCATCAACCGCTCGAAGCTGATATGATGGACGGGTTCATCCGTCATAGTCATGGCCGAGTCGGTGGTTGCTCCCGTTTGCAAGGCGAGCATAAACACCTTTACGACTTCCTCCAGGCTAAATTCCTGAAGCGCGGATTCCACATACCACAGCGTTTTTCCCGCTAGAGGTTGCAGCGCTCTTTCGAGCGCAAGTCCGGAGTATCCGGCTTGACTAATGTGCTCGGCTTGCTTGGTACGTGCGGGTTGTCTGGCCTGCCTCGTCCCCCCGTCAAGCGCTTCGCCGACAAATACTTGCCCGCCCTGCGGCATCCCTTCTCCCGCTTTGTCCACCCGGACGCGTTCAGTCGCCTCCAGCGCTTCCGCTACTTTCTCGTATTCGGCTTCGAAGTTCTCCCCTTGGCGGATGGAGCCGCTTCTCAGTTTGCGCAGCCGCTCACGGACCGACCATACCCCGGGCTGCTCTCCGCTGGAGATATGCGCGGTCAGTTCCTCCACTTCGCTTCGCACCGTGCTCCACAGTTCGGGCGAAACAGCGCCGATGATGCAGTGGTTCAGAGGAATCAGCAGGCTTTGGAGTTCTTCGGGAGTCAGGAGCCCCCGCTTGACGATCTCCGTCAAAGGTTCATTTCCTTCAAAAGGGACCTCGCCCCGTATATACTGCCCGAGCAAGCCGTGCGTTTCGATCAAGGTACGGATCACGAGAAGCTTGTCCGTCCCCGTCTCGCCCATTTCGTTAAAGCGGTCAAAAAGCTGCGCGGACCCTATATTATGAACGAACAAATTAACCCCGTCGGCCTGCCACTGCATCCGCTGGCGGACCGTTCCGCCTTTGGCCGTTTCGGACCAGACGAGCACGGTTTCCAAAATTTCTTTCACCCAGAAAGAAAGCTTCAACCCGTCCAGAATGCGCAGCGTTCTTTCCACATAATCCAGTACGGGGTTCGCATCCGCCAACTCATGAATGGACCGGATCCGTTCCAGATTGACGATCCGCTCTTCCGCCGAAACGAGAAACCGGAGCCACGTATAAGCAGGAACCGGAGGTTCTGCGCCTCGACGGTATTCTTCGATCGCTTTTAGTGAAGTAAGCATGATTAGATCCTCTCTTCCTGTGAAAACAAGATAGTCGTTATAGCAATCATATGATGTTTAACCCAAAGGGGAAAGATTTAATTCACCCGATAAAAGACAAAAAGACAGAAAGGAACTTCCGTTCCTTCCCGTCTCCTATAGTTAAAGCAGCCTTTCCTGAAGAGTCCTGCGGTCTTCGCGGTACAGCTGCAAATAACCGTTTGCTGCGCGTAAGCTTTTCGTGACCGCCTTACAGTTTTCTGGAAGTCAGCTTAGCCTGCGTGAACAGAAGCAGATAATCGTAACCGCCCGCTTTGGAATCCGTACCGGACATGTTAAAGCCTCCGAAAGGATGAACGCCGACTAACGCGCCCGTACATTTGCGGTTAATGTAAAGATTGCCGCAGTGCATGTCTTGGAGAGCCGTTTCGATGCGGCTTTCGTCTTTGGAGAAGAAAGCGCCGGTCAAACCGAATTCGGTATCGTTGTACATGGCGATTGCTTCTTTCCAGTCTTTCGCTTTCGCGATGGCCAGGACGGGGCCGAAAATTTCCTCCTGCATGACGCGTGCCTTGCCGTCCACATCCGCAAATACAGTCGGCTGGATGTAATAGCCGTTTCCTTCGGCTTTGCCGCCGCCCGTAACGAGACGGCCTTCTTTTTTGCCGATTTCAATATATTCAAGGATTTTATTATAAGAGTTTTCGTCGATCACGGGACCTGCGGCGTAGTTTTCATCCTGGAGACCGATTTCCAGCTTTTTGGTCAACTCTGCAACCTTCTCCACAATCTCGTCATAGACGGATTCCACAATAACGGCGCGGGAACCGGCCGAGCATTTCTGTCCCTGGAAGCCAAATGCTGAAGCGGTAATAGCTGCGGCAGCCGCATCGAGATCGGCGGTTTCGTCGACGACGATTCCGTCCTTGCCGCCCATTTCGGCGATAACGCGCTTGATCCAGATCTGGCCTTCCGCCGTTTCGGCAGCGAGACGGTTAATACGGAGACCGATTTCTTTGGAACCGGTGAAGCTGACGAAACGGGTTTTCGGATGCGTCGTCAAGTAATCGCCGACTTCGGCTCCGCTGCCCGGAATGTAATTGATTACGCCGGCCGGCAAACCGACTTCTTCCATAAGAGCCACGAACTTGTGAGCGATGACGGGGGTAGTGGACGCCGGCTTCACAAGCACCGTGTTGCCTGAAACGACAGCCGCAGTAGCCATACCAGCGCAAATCGCCAGCGGGAAGTTCCACGGCGGAATCACCACGCCTACTCCCAGCGGGATGTAAGTCAGGCGGTTATCTTCGCCGTCAAGCTTCGTAAGCGGCTGATGCGTATTCGTCTCGCTTAGACGGATCGCTTCCCTCGCGTAAAATTCCATGAAGTCGATCGCTTCCGCCGTATCCGCATCGGCTTCCGCCCAGTTCTTCCCGGACTCCAGGATCATCCAGGCCGAAAATTCATGCTTGCGCTGTCTCATCAGCTCCGCCGCTTTCAGCAAATACTCGGCGCGTTCGCGCGAAGGTACCCTTTTCCATGTCTCGAAGGTGGACAGAGCCGTCTGGATGGCGCGCTCGGCAAGCTCTTGAGTGGCTTTGCTGACTCGGCCGATTACTTGGTCGATGTTCCCGGGATTGATCGAGACAATTTTGTCCTCGGTCGTTACTTTATCCGCCCCGATATGAAGGGGATACTCCTTGCCGAGCTCCTGTTTAACTTTGGCCAGAGCCTCCTGCATCGCTTTTTTGTTATCCTCTTGCGTGAAATCCGTAAACGGCTCGTTTTTGAACGGGGCAATTGTCGTTTGGTTCGTTGTCATAATGGCCATCTCTCCCTAAATGAAAATGTATGTTTATTTAAAAAAGTTCTTCAAAACAAACCAGACGTTGGCCGGGCGCTCGGCAAGCCGCCTCATAAAATACCCGAACCAGTCGATTCCGTAAGGTACGTAAGCGCGCACCCGGTATCCTTCCGCAACCAGCTGCTTTTGAAGATCCTCCCGGATTCCGTAAAGCATTTGGAACTCGAATTGATCCCCCGAAATTTTCATATCGCGGATAAAAGCTTTCATCTCGTTAATGACCGCTTCGTCGTGACTGGCGATTGCGGCATAATTGCCGTTTAATAAGTGCTGTTTAATGATTTTTTTATAATTGTCATCCACGTCTTTCTTCTCGGGAAAAGCAACCTTCGGCGACTCCTTGTAGGCGCCTTTGACCAGACGCAGATTCGCGTGAATGCCGTTCAGATCGCGGATATCCTGCTCCGAGCGGTACAGGTATGCCTGAATAACGGTGCCGACATTATCGTATTCGTCGCGCAGCTCGTGCAGAATATCGAGCGTGATCTGGCAGTGCTCGTAATCCTCCATATCGATGCGGACGAAGTTCCCGTGCTTCTTGGCGCAGTCCAGAATCCGGCGCATGTTCTGCAGGCACAGATCCTTGCTGATATCCAGACCCAGCGAAGTCATTTTGAGCGAAAGGTTCGAGTTGACACCGGACGCTGCAATCGCTTCCAAAGTATTGATACACATCTCGGCCGATTCGTTGGCCTCTTCCTCGCTGAACACAAATTCGCCCAAATGATCCAGCGTAGCGAGACGGCCGTCACTGTTCAGTCCGCGGACAGCTTCAATTGCCTGCTGAATGGATTCCCCCGCCACAAACCTTGCGGCTCCAAATCGGAGACCGAACCTTTTGGCCATTTTGTTCGCCGAATGGCTTTTGCCCAGCGCTTGGAACATATTTCTCATGATGGCTTCCATAAAGATGCCTCCATATTCCAAATTATTGAATATTGTGTTCACCAAAATGAACACATATGTTTAATATATGTCCAATAATACAATAATGTTCATCACTTGTATACACTTTCTTCTATTTTCAGCCAATAAAAAAAACACCTCTGAACAATTTCTTTGTCCAAAGGTGCATATAAATTGTACTTGCTGACCTTGTTACGCGGAGATCTGCCGCTATTCCGTGTGAATATCGTACTCCCTCATTTTCTTATAGAGGGTCCCGCGGGAAATGCCGAGCAGTTTGGCGGCCGCGCTTTTGTTGCCGTACGCCCTCCGCAAAGCTTCTTCGATCAGATGGTCCTCCTGCTGAAAGGCGGAATGAGGCTTCGCCGCTCCCGTTTCCTGTCTGTCCGCGAAAAACTCGTCATGCTGCATTTTGGAGGAAAGACCCGGTGGCAGGTGGACACCCGTAATCGTATCTCCCTCGCAAAGAATGACGGCGCGCTCCATGACATTCCTCAACTCCCGGATGTTTCCGGGCCAGTCATGATTCATAAGTACGTTCAGCACGTCCGCATCAACCTTGGGAACGGGCTTGTGATAATGCTCCGTAAATTCCCGGATAAAAGCCTGCACCAGCTCGGGGATATCTTCTCTCCGCTCGCGCAGGGGCGGGATTTCGATGCTCATCACGTTGAGCTGATAAAACAAATCCTCCAGAAAAAGCCCCTGCTCCATAAGCGGCTGCAGCGAAGTATGCGTCGTGGCGATAATCCTCGCATCCGTACGGATGCTTTCTTCCCCGCCCGCACGATGGAACGACTTGTCCCTTAAATACTGTGAAAGCTTGAGCTGGATATCCAGGGGCATCTCGCCCACTTCCTCCAGAAATAGAGTGCCGCCGTCGGCAAACTCCAGCTTCCCTTCCTTGCCCTGGTCTTCGCCGCTTGTAAAAGCGCCTCCCTGGTAGCCGAAAAGTTCCGTTTCGAGCAGACCGCCCGGAATGGCTCCGCAGTGCAGAGAAACGAAAGCGGCGTCTTTGCGCTCGCTGCTGTAATGAATAGCCTGGGCAAGCATCTCCTTGCCGGAGCCCGGTTCCCCGACAAGCAGCACGGGGGTGCTGAATCGGGCGAATTTACGGGCGACTTCCAGGGAGCGTTTAATATCGTGGCCCATTCCGATAATTGACGAGAAAGGCTTGTCCTGCTCGATCCGCAGCGGAATGGCCGAATACAGCTCTTCGTTTAGACGCACGATCCGTGTGATATCCTGTTCCGTGGCAATTCCGCCGATAATCTGATTGTTCTCCACGATTGGAGAAGCGCTGATCAGGACATGGGTGTCCGGGGCGGGTTGATGATAGACTTGGCGGATGGTCCGGCCTTCGTCCAATATTTGATGAAGCATGATCGATTCTTTCTCAAAATGCTCGCCGATCGTCCGGCCGATAATGTCCTGCTTGCCGATCCCGTACACTTGCTCCGCCGTCCGGTTCCAGTAAATCACGCGGCCCTCCCGGTCTACGGCCGTCACCGCGTCGTTGACGGTTTCCACGAGGGTGTCCAGGTAGGACACCAGCTGTCTTTTCTCCTGCTGCAGACAATTCATCATCGCTTCGGCCGTAACGATACCCAGCTTCCCCGAATCTTCGCCGAGAACCAGAACAGGCTTCTGCCAGTCGGTTTGAAGGTCTCCCAGCCTCGACATCGGAAGAACGGCCGAGCAGGGCCAGCCTGTACGGCGGACCCACTCATCTATAGTCAGATCCGGATGAAAAGCATCCAGAAATTTGGCTTCCTGATAGGAAATGATATAAGCTGCGCCGGGGGCCGTATCCACGATCACAAAACGGACCTGTTCCAGCAGAGCCTTGGCTTGCGATACCGGGCATTCCCCCTCCAAAGCAAGGAAAGATGTGTCCAACTGAAGGTGTTCAAGACCGAACATGAATGTGTATCCTCTCGTTAATAATCTCTATTTAAAATTAACACAGTTATGTAACCAAATCCATCGGGTCCGGTTAATTTGGCTCTCTCCAAAAGGAAAAGACCCGCTCCTCCCCGGAGGAAGAAGCAGGTCTCATTCTATATGAGGTCAGATTTTAAATTTGGAGAGGCTCTCCTGCAAACTTTGGGCCATCCGGCTCAAAGATTCGCTCGCGGAGGAAACTTCCTCCATAGAAGCAAGCTGCTGCTCGGATGCCGCTGAAATCATCTGGGCACTGTCCGACGAGCCCTGGGAAATTTGCAGCATTTCCATCATCGAAGCGCTCACTTCCTGGGAACCGGCAGACATTTGTTCCGTTGCCGCGGAAACTTCGCGGATCTGATCCGAAACGTTCTGAACGGCTGTGTAGATATCCTGGAAGACAATACCGGCAATATGGATGATTTCCGCACCCTTGCCGACTTCCGCAACGCCGCGGTCCATCGTCGTCATGGCATTATCCGTGGACGTGCGGATGTGCGCGATCAGCTCCGTAATATGCGCGGCCGATTTCGCGGACTGCTCCGCGAGCTTCTTCACCTCGCCCGCTACGACGGCAAAACCGCGCCCATGCTCACCCGCTCTGGCCGCCTCGATGGAGGCGTTGAGCGAAAGCATCTGGGTCTGGCTCGCAATTTGCGTGATGGCATCGACAATGTCGCCGATTTGCCGCGAATGCTCGCCGAGCGTTTTAAGCTCTCCCGAGGTGGCGGTTACGGAATCGCGGATAGAATCCATCTGCCGGACCGCCATCTGGATGGCGTTGTTCCCCTGCTTCGCCTCGGCGGCCGTCCGGTTGGTAGTATCGGCAACCGTCGACGAAGACTCCGCGATCCGCTGGATGCCTCCGGCCATCTCCTCCATCGCCTTCGAGCTCTGCTCGGCGCTCTGCACCTGCGTTTCCGAGCCGCGAACGATTTCCTCGATCGACTGGCCCACGTGCTTGGACGCTTCGACCGATTCGGCCGACGAAGCCGTCAGCTCTTCCGAGGAAGCGGCAACCTGCTCCGCCATGAGGCTCACGTCCCCGATGATCGTACTCATTGATTCGAGCATCTTGTTCGTATTTTGGGCGATTTCCCCGATCTCGTCTTTCGAAGTTACCTTCAAACGGGGGGTCAGGTCTCCTCCCGCAACCTTCTTCAGCACTTCCGAAAGATGCAGCATAGGCGCAACGGCCACCCTGCCGATCTGCCAGGAAATGAGCAGAACCAGGATGCACACGATCAGAATGATGAGGAATGTCGTCCGGACGAATTTCTGGAGCGCCCCCAGAATCTCCGAGTCATTGGTCAAGACAACCATCTTCCAGCCGGTAGCCGATACGGTATAATAGGAGGCTGTCCGGTCTATATTTTCTTCCGACTTGTAATCGACTTCTCCATCATTGTTCGCGAGTACCTGCTCTTTGAATTTTTTCAGCTCGCTCGGCTGCATCACTTCATCAAGCTTCTTCCCGATCCGTTCTTTATCCGGATGAGTCATGTAGGTGCCCTCACCGGAGATCAAGTAACCGAAACCGCTCTCGCCCACCTTGACTCCTTCTATGAGCTTTTGAAGAATCTCGGGGTTAATAACCGCATCGATGGCCCCGAGGAACTCGCTTCCCTGCATGATCGGCACGGCGATGACAATGACCGGTTTTCCCGTTTTGGAATTGATAATCATGTCGCTGACGACTGTTTTTTTCGTTTCGACCATTTTCTTGAAAAACTCGCGTTCCCCGACTTTCGACACGAGGCCCTCGGTGTTTGTACTAGTACCGTCCTTCTCCACGTAGGCAAAGTACTCGAATTCTTTATCGATTTCTCCCACCGTCTTGAGCATGTTCAAAATTTGGGTCTTTTCCCCTTTAGCCATCTCGGGATGCTTCTTTATCATCTCTTCGACCATTGATATTCTCTGTCGCACCCAGTAATCTACGCTATCGGCATTGGACTTCGCCAGGTTTTTCATGTTGTGGGCAATCTCATTCTCCGTGTTGGTTTTCGCCATATTCAGAAGAACGACGGATGTCACGACCAGCGGCACAAGCGAAAGCAGTAGAAAAGCGGCGATCAGCTTGGTTTTTAGGGAATTATTCAGCTTCATTTTCTTCCACACCTGATTCATCTGCTTTTCCTCCTGTTATATATGTCAGCTTATTATTTATCGGTGGAAACCGGGAAAGAGTTGAGTTCATTTTTTGCACAAAAGAGATGCCTGCTTATCTTGCCGGTCTAGTACCTGTGACCTATACTTGAAAAAGAATAAAAAAGAGGCAGGTGCCCCATGAAGTGGTTTACGGACTATAAAGAAGAACTGGAGCTTGTGTTCGAAGAAGCGGTGCGCCGGGTTGCCGCATTTCCAGCCCCGCTGCACACAGCCGGTATGGACTATCTGGACAGGTTTCATCCCCTGAAAAAAGACAGCACGAAAAACTACATCTGCTATCTGCTGCCGTTCTGGCTGAAGGAGCAGACCCGGCTCCCTGCCGATACGTACAGAACGCTTTCAGTAGCCAATGTGTTCGTCATGCTTCATTTTTTCGTCCAGGACGATTTCATGGACACGGATACGGGAGCGGACGAGCGCCGGCTGATGCTGCCCCTCTCGAATCTGTTTCAAGCGGAATATTCCCGCCTCTACCGGGAGTATTTCCCTGCGGACTCCCCGTTCTGGGCATACGCGGACACCTACCTGCGGCAGTGGGCGGAATGCGTGGCCAAGGAGAACGAAGCGGATTATTTCCGCCAAGACCCGGTCCGCATCGCGTATAAAGCCGCTCCCGTTAAGCTGGCAAGTACGGGGGCCCTGCTGTTAAGCGGTCAGGAGGAGCTGATCGAGGCGTTCTCGCGTGAGACGGATCATACTCTCCTGGCCCTGCAGATGGCCGATGACTGGGCCGACTGGCGGGAAGACCTGGATACGGGCAGCTACAACTGCCTCCTCTCACTGATCCGGTCGCGAAGAGGCTTGAAGCCGGAGGAGCCGCTTTCGGAGGACAACGTCAAACAAGCCGTGTTCATTCACGGCTGCCTGCGCGATTATGCCGAGGCCGCAGCGGCCTGCTCCACCGATGCCCGGACCGGCTTGTTCCATGCCCCCCATATGGACGCCTTTCATCAATCCCTATTGAACGACCTCCTGGCGGAAGCTTCGCACATTGACAAAGAAAGGGGACTTTTGGGACTAGGCGGATTTACCCACCTACTGTCAAAAAGAAACAAATCCTAATGACATTAGACCTATACCCATGCTATACTCAGGGCGGAATACGATCCCTTTACTTTGAAAGGATGAGCCTTGTGCCAGCAGAAGAGATTTTGAAAAACCAGATCATTGAGAAAGCTTGGGCAGACCCGGAATTCAAGAAAGCGTTGCTGAACGACCCCAAAAGCGCCCTAAAGCAAGCCTTTGACATCGAGTTGCCGGAATCGGCGGACGTAAAAGTTCTGGATGAAGCTCCCGGTCAGTACTTTCTTGTGATTCCTCCGAATCCGGCTGAAGTGCTCAGCGCCAAATCCAACGTGAACAGCGTCTGGTAATCCCCTACAAAACGACTAGCCGGGTATCGAAGGAAACCGGACGATCGCTTCAGTGCCGACACCTTTCTCGCTCTTAAATTCCAGACGGCCATGCATAACCTCAATGATTCGGAAGGTGACCATAAGACCCAGCCCAGTCCCCTTGGTTTTGGTTGAAAAGTACGGCTCTCCAAGTTTGGAGAGCTCTTTTGTTTCCATTCCCTCTCCGTTATCCCGGATATGAATCCACACCTCAGTCTTCTGTTTGTACGCCCAGATCTGGATCTGTCCCTGCCCGTCCAATGCCTCGATACTATTCTTAATGATGTTAATAAACGCCTGTTTGAACTTCGAAGAATTGCCCTCGATGTACAGATCCTCCGGCACCTCCAGCGTAATTTCGCCGCCTTGAAGATTGGCCAGCGGAACCAGAATGCCTTCGATTTGCTTCAATTCCTGGCAGATGTTCAGTGACGTGATATGTTCCAATTGCGGCTTCGCGAACGTAAGGAAGTCCGTAATGATGTTGGAAGCCCGGTCGAGTTCCTCGATCGCCATGTTCATGTACCCTTTTTCCTTCTGGTCCAGCTTCTCTGCGGCCAATTGGAGAAAACCTCTCGTCACCTGCAGAGGGTTGCGCACCTCATGAGCCACGGAGGCGGCGAGGTCGCTTATGATCTCCATTTTTTCCGCTCGCTGCAGCTCATTGTTGTACATCACCAGTTCCTTGGAATACTTCACGATTTTCTCGTGATCGCGGGCAAATCCCCTGCCAAGAATAATGATCAGCGAAGTCACGAAGCAAACGATCCCAAACTTCCAGTAAATAAACTCATACTGTTCGTTTTTGGCATAGAACACGAGCAGATCGACGATACCCGAAGCGGCGAAAAGGCCGATTCCCGTCGTTAAAGTGACCCCGTCCTTGCTGCCTTTGAGCGCATGGGTGGCGGCCATTCCGATCAGCAGCACAAATTGGATCAGCATCGTAAGCCCCAGCATCGTCACCGTCATGAAATAATAAGCTTTGTCGTACCGGTAAGAGGCTAGGTGGTTCACCAGTTGGAACAGAACGCAGAGAACCGAGAAGCCGATCTGGAACCAGCGGTATTTGGTCAACAGCGACCAGGCCCCATGACCCAATATTTGTTCGAAATACACCGTCAGAGTCGGCAAAAACACAAGCAGCGCCAGATCGAATAAACTTTCGATCCACTTGCCCTGATCTTCAAAAAACGTATACGTAAACTGGGAAGACCCGATCATGAGCATCCCGATCGCCAAAATGACCAGACTGAGCGAAATCCATTTGGCAAGCTGCACTCGGTTCAGAAATACGGTGCAGATCAGCATCAGGAGGGCAATGAACACGAAGGAGAAGCCCAGCAAAATATCGGTCAGATTCGATTTGACATAGCCGGGAAGCAGCGCCTGATAGTCTCCGATGTTCACGTTTTTCTGGAGCCCGATCCGGTCGCTGTCCGTTTCGATATGAATATAAACCGTTTTGCCCGATTCTTTGGCACTGAGCGGAATCAGCAGCCGGTTCTTATCGTACACGTACGTATGTCCCGCTTTATAAATTTTACGTTCATCCGTAAAAATTTCAATGCGGTGGCCGTACAATTTGCCGATCAGCATACCGGGCTCGTCCCAATCCAGCCGAGGCAGCTCGATTTTCACCCAGAGTGCGGAAACGCCCTCCGGCTTGACCGGCATGTCTCCCTTCTCGTTGGCGGGTATCCATCCGTCAGCGCCGACAGGAGCCTGTGTCCCGTCAAAGCTAGTCCCCTGACTGTCCCATTTGTATGCCCATTCGGTAATCTTAATCGTATCTAAGGGAGATTGCCCCCGCGCCGTGGCCGGCACGAACAACAAAGTAAGCAGTACGATCCCGGTAAACACGGACGCCAGGAACTCCGTTACTCTTGATTTGGTCATTATGTATGCACCTCTAAAGAAGGATAGAAAAGGGTAGTCTTGTGTCGGAATACCTAAGATGACAAAATTCGCCAAATACACTTAAATTTCCTTCCTATTTGGAAAAATAAATGACAAGGCGCGATTTTATTCGACAATCATCGCCGTATGCCTCCTATTTCCCCGCGTCTTCCGTTTCAAGCAGGTAAATTCTGTCCCTGAACCCGCCGCGCTTGTCCGCTTTCCGCTCGCGCACAGATTCCAATTCTTCCGGGGAAGAACCGTGCAGATCTGTCAGCGCATGCAGAAGCTCCAGCAGATCGGCCAGCTCTTCCACGGCCTGGACGTCGTCCCGGGCTTCCATATATTCGTTCAACTCTTCCACGAGCTTCCGCCGCAGTTCCAGTTTGTATTCCTCTTCGCCGAGCAAGCGCGTACGGCAGTTTTGTCCGTTCTCCCGGATGATTTCCGGTATTTTATCCCGAACGAGTTTGTTATAAATGGTCATACGCAGTCCTCCGTCTTTGCGTTCCGTTTGTCCTAAGCTTACCATTTTGAAAGAGGCGCCAAAACTACCTGACGCCACAAAGCGCACAATTTATCTCCCTTAAAAGCCGTTAGGAGGACTGAACTGCCGAGACGGCGTCCTTTAAGGATTTTCTTGCACATTACGCCGATTGCCGATACATTTATAAGTACTTGGGACAAACAGATCGGAGGAAAACATCGTGGACGTTCTTATATTAGGAAGTGCCAGTGCTTCGGGCAGCAGGGAAAGGGACAACACTTACCTGCTTCTTCAGCATGATGAAGGCAGCTGGATGATAGACGTAGGCGGCAATCCGCTCGGCAAGCTGAAGCAGGCTGAAATCCCGCTGCATTCCATCAAAGGGGTCATTCTTACTCATTTCCACATCGACCATATTTTCGGTCTCCCTTCTTTGCTCTGGGGCATGTGGCTCGGCAAAAGAAAAGAGCCGCTTATCATCTGCTGCCCGCAGGATCATCAGGACCAGCTCGGCGATATTCTCCGCGCGTACCGGACCGACGAATGGCCCATCGGCTTCGAGATCAAGGTGCAGCCGTTCGACTGCGCAGAGCCCGGAACCTTGTTCGTGCAGGGCGATATGACGGTTTCCGTCTTCACGAGCCTGCATGCCGGCTCCACATCGGGCATCCGGGTCGCGTGCGGAGACAAGGTGCTCGTCTATTCAGCGGACACGGCACCGAGCGAATGGATACGCAGCCAGCCACGGATAGACGTTCTGATCCACGAAGCGACGCAGGCCCGAGGCGACATGAGCATCCATACCAGCCTGGAAGGCATCCTGACCTTCTATCCGGTCGACCGGATTCCTCAAGTGATTGCGATTCATCTCACGGATGACGAGCCTTACGATGAGGTTTTAGCCCAATATAAAAAAACCGGCACACCGGGCGTGTTGCTGGCACACGATATGATGAGGGTTTCTCTCTAGGAGGTGAATTTCTTTGAAAGTAATTGTGTATGATCTGGAGATGACCGTAACCCGCAAAAAGATCCACGTTTCGGAAATTATCGAAATCGGAGCGGCGGCCGTTGAATTCACGGATGGCAAACCTGTGGTTACCGGCACGTTCCAATCCTTCGTAAAACCCGACCGGTCCCCGGTTATTTCCGCTTCCACCCAGGCCCTGACCGGTATTAAGCAAAGTGAGCTGCAATCGGCGGAACCTTGGCCGCTCGTGCTGGAACGTCTGCTGGAATGGATCGGAGACGGAGACTACTACCTGTGCGCGTGGGGCCCCGACGACCTGATCCAGCTTGGAAGCGACTGCCGGATGCACGGCGTCAAAACCGACTGGATCTGCAACCACAACAACCTGCAAAAGCTTATGGCCGGACTCGTCCAGCAGGAGAAGCAGCAGCAGATGGGCCTCAAGACCGCCCTCGAATACTGGAATATCCCGTTCGACGGCTCCCATCACCGGGCCCTGGACGATGCGATGAATACCGCTAAGCTATTCATCCATCTGCACGACCGGCTCGTGCTGGAGCGGAACCAGGCCGGGGATCTTCCCCTGTATACGACGGAGGTCGTGTACAAAACCGGCGACAGCTTCACGAACAACCCGTTCGAAAAGCTGGCCCTGTTCGCACAAAAGGAACCTACGTCGTAGGTTCCTTTTGTTTTGGGCCGGTTCGGCAGCCGGCGGTGCTGCCCGCGTCCGCCGGCTCTATAGGACGGCTTCGACAGCAGACTGCATATCCAGAGGATCGACGCCGGATTCGAAGCGCTTCACGACGCTGCCCTCGCGGTCGATGAGAAATTTGGTGAAATTCCATTTCACATCATTGCCCTGGAGCAGATGCGGCTGCTTTTCGGACAGAAACGCATTCAGCATTTTCCCGCTCGGATGGTTCAGGTCAAAGCCTTCGAAGGGCGCTTGTTCGGTCAAGTAAGCGAAAAGCGGGTGCTTCTCTTCACCGCGCACGTCGATTTTCTCGAACAGCGGGAACGTAACGCCGTAATTGAGCTGGCAGAAGGTGTTGACTTCCTCGTTCGTGCCCGGCTCCTGCCCGCCGAACTGGTTGCACGGAAATCCGAGGACGACGAGTCCCTGGTCCCGGTATTTCTCGTACAGCTTCTGCAGATCGGCATATTGAGACGTAAATCCGCATTGGCTCGCCGTATTGACGATCACCAGCACCTTGCCTTTATAATCTTCGAGCTTCGTTTCCGCTCCGCGAATGTTTCTGGCTGAATAAGGGTATACGCTCATCGTCAACTTCCTCCATGTTCTTGCGGTCCCGCACTACAGGGGCGGCTGCCCGGAGGTGGTACAGGTACCCGCTTTTATTCGATTTACAAAAATTAAATTGTTCACAATTTATGTGCATTTCAAATGTAGCACAGTCGGAGAACCAAGTCAAAAACTCAGGTCTGCACGTCTCGCGGTTCCCAAAATTTCCATCCGGCATCCAAAAGCGGTATGATAGAAACGAAAACATGAAGATAAGGTGGAATGAATGACATGACAGGCAAGCGCAAAAGTTTTACAGGTCTTCTGCTTCTTATGATGGCCCTTCTGGTCATCGCCGCAGGATGCGGTAAAGCGAAGACGGACGGAAGCGGCACGGCAACTCCGGCTCCGACGCCGTCCCCGACGGCAACCGGTTCCGCGGGCGGTTCGGAACCGCCGAAGACGGACGGCAAAAACCCCGTCGTGACCATTGAAATGGACAACGGCAAAATCATCAAAGCGGAGCTTTATCCCGAGGTCGCTCCGAATACGGTGAACAACTTCATTTCGCTCATCAAAAAAGGATTTTACGACGGCAAAATCTTTCACCGGGTCATCCCCGGTTTCATGATCCAGGGCGGCGACCCGGATGGAACCGGCGCCGGCGGTCCGGGCTACGGCATCAAAGGCGAGTTCACCTCCAACGGCTTCAAGAACGAGCTGAAGCACACCCGCGGCGTCCTCTCGATGGCCCGCGCCCAGGATCCGGACTCCGCCGGCTCCCAGTTCTTCGTCATGGTAGCGGACTCTCCGCATCTCGACGGCCAGTACGCTTCCTTCGGTAAAGTAACCGAAGGCATGGAGGCGGTCGACGAGATCGTCAACCAGCCTACGGAAGCCAACGACCGTCCCAAAACTCCGCCGGCGATGAAGAAGGTCACGGTGGATACGCTCGGAGTCGACTATCCCGAGCCGAAAACGATTAAGTAAGCAGCCGCAGGCCGCCGCTCTCGGTAACCGGAAGCCGGTCCGGAACGGCACCATGCGCGCCGGCCGGAAAGGCCCGCCAGCAATTCAAGCTGGCGGGCTTTTTTGCGTGCGGGGATATCGCCGGCGAAGGTCCTGTCGCACCGCGCTCACCGAGCTCATCGCGCTCTTCAGTGCGTGATGTCGGCCGGGATGGCGTCCGCCGCCGCCGCAAGGTCCTTCCCGCCGAGGAAAATCTGCAGCCCCCGGCGGCCGGCCGAAATGCTGACCGGCTCGGTCGCAAGCGCCGTGCGCTCCAGATACAGCGGATAGTTCTTTTTCATACCGAGCGGAGATACCCCGCCCCGTATATAGCCGGTCAGCGCCTGCAGCTCCTTCACCGGGACCATGTCCACCTTCTTGTTACCGCTTACCGAAGCGAGCGCCTTCAGGTGAAGTTCTTTGCCTCCCGGAATGCAGGCCAGCAGAACCCCGGTTTTGTCCCCGCGCAAAACGAGGGTTTTATACATGCTGTCGATTCCGATCCCTACTTTACCCGCCACGGTTCCCGCATCAAGTTGATCTTCGTCCCACTCGTATTCGTGAAGAGTATACGCGATACCGAGCTTATCGAGCATCCGGCAAGCGTTTGTTTTGGCTTGTGTACCCATCGCTCAGCCTCCCTGCTGTGTTTGAATCGTTCTTACGCCCGGGAGTCCCCCGTCCCCATTCTCGCTTTCACGGAACGGGCATACTCGGACGGACTCATGCCGGACGCTTTCTTGAACGTTTTGGAAAAATGGTGCACGCTCCCGAATCCGAGCCGTCCGGCGATTTCCGTAAAATTGCACGTCTCTTCCCGTATCAGGAGCTTAGCCTGTCCGATCTTGATCCGGCCCCAATATTTCATAATGGTTGTGCCGGTCTGCGCTTTGAAGCTCTCTTTGAGCAGCGTTTTTCCGATATGAAAATGCCGCGAAATTTCATCCAGCGTGACGGGAGATTCCACATTCGCTTCCATAAACGCAATCACTTTCGCCGCCAGCTCCTCCTGATTCTTCTGTCTTGCCGGAGATGACAACTGGGCGGAAGAGGCATTCTCGTCAAACGGCGCTTGACGCAGAAGCCGGATCAGGAACGCTTCCAGATAGCAGCGCAGCAGCTGCTCGGAACCGGGCAGGGCCCTCTCTCTTCGCTTCAGCGGATACTCGAACGGAAATTCGAACGCGTTCTCCCCTTCCCGGATAATCCGGGCCAACAGATCCCTCTCTTCGTCCTCCAGCCTCAGCACACCTCTCGCAAAAGCGTTCATAGCGGGAGAATCGCAATCAAAGGTCAGCACGATCACATTGGGAGCCCTGCCGGGCGCGGCCCGGAAGCTGTGAAATTCGTTCGGCTCGTGGAAGATAGCCATGCCCTGCTTGAGAACATGCCCGGCGTCGTCCGTCACGACCTCGATCTCTCCCTTGTCCACGTACAGAAACTCCCAGAAGTTATGCCGCTCTCCCCGGAACACGTAGTCCTTCCCGTGCTCGAAATAATACATCGTGATGATGCTGCCGATCCGGATCACCTGCTCCAGGTGCGTCCTCTGCATCCGGTTAAGCCGGGCTTCCCGGGTTTCTCCACTCGCGGGAACTTCTTGAAACTCCAAGGCACGGGCTTCTTGAGCTTCCTGGGCTTCTTGAGCTTCCTGGGCTTCTTGAACCTCTTGAACCTCTTGAGCTTCTTGAGCTTCTTGAGCTTCTTGGGCTTCCTTCAACCCTTTTCGCGCCTCCCGATCTTCGCGCTCCTGCTCCCGGTTTTCACTTGTTTCACGGCTTGCCTGCTTTTCCGCGACTGCCTGAATTTCCCGGGCAACGGGTTTTTCGCCCAACTCCTTCTCCTCCACTCTCTCGCCTCCCTCACCGTTCTCAACTAAAAGGGACAAAAAATCCGGCCCTTCGGACAAAGAAAAAGAAGGCTTCCCTTTTTATACTGAACGTAATGGATTTTATTCTTTTACCAAATGCGATTCAGAAAAGAGGAGCTTCTATGAACCTGGGAATAATCGGCTACGGCGACCGCATCAGCCACGTTGCGTCGGAGATCATGAAGCAGGACCCGGACTGTAAAATAACCGCCATCACGGATATCCGCCTCGGGGAACTTCGGGAACAGTTCCGTGAAAAAGGACGGGAGGATATCTCCTTCTACACATCCGCCGACGAGATGCTGGGTAACGAGCCGCTGGACGGCGTTCTGATCGGAACGCGCTGTTCCCTGCATACGCCCATGGCGCTCAAGGTGCTTTCCCGCCATCTGCCGCTGTATCTGGAAAAGCCTGTCGCGACAACGATGGAAGATCTGCTCCGGCTGAAACAGGGCTACGAGGCGTCCCGTTCACCGGTCGTAGTCTCGTTTCCCCTGCGGGTCACGTCCATCGTCGATTTCGTCCGGGAAATCATCGACTCCGGTAAAATCGGCACCGTCGAGCACGTGCAGGCCGTCAATAACGTGCCGTACGGAGCGGTGTATTACCAGAACTGGTACCGGGACGAAGCCGAAACAGGCGGACTTTTCCTCCAGAAGGCGACACATGACTTCGACTATATCAATTCGGTTCTTCGCATCGCTCCGACGGATGTAGCTGCCATGACGTCCAAGCAAATTTTCAAAGGGACGAAGCCTGCGGGCTTGAAATGCGCCGACTGCGAAGAGAAGCGGACCTGCCCGGACAGCACGGCGTTTCCCTCCAAGGATATCCCGCAGACGTGGGAATACTGCTTATACGCCGAAGACACCGGCAACGAGGATTCCGGCAGCGCGCTGATCCGCTACGAATCGGGCATGCATGTTTCGTATTCGCAAAATTTCTTCGCCCGCCGGGGGGCCGCTTCCAGAGGAGCACGTTTCCTCGGGTACAAAGGTACCGTCGAGTTCGATTTCTACACGAACCGGGTCCAAGTGTTCATGCACCACACACCACGTGTGGAGACTTACGAGATCGGGGCGGGCGACAACCATTTCGGCGGCGACTCCGCCCTTGCGGCCAATTTCGCCGGGCTGATGCGGGGCGCCGCTTCATCGGTCGCTACGATGGACGACGGCCTGTTAAGCGCTTTGATGTGCGTCCAAGCCCGCGAATCCGCAGCGTCGGGCACGTTCCGGCCTATCCGGTACGACACACCGGCGGTATATACGCCTTAACCGGCCTCTTGAAGCAGCCTGTCCATCACGGACGGGCTGCCGTCCGTTTTACTCGATCTCATATACGAGCCAGTCCGTAGAGACATGTCCGCCCATTTTGTTGTATAACGACTGGGCGGCCGTATTATCTTTGGCCGTTTCCCACGTCATGTAAGCAAAGCCCTGCTCCCGGATATAGGCCAGACACGAGCGGAACAACCGCTCTCCGACTTTATGTCCACGGGCCGAAGCATCGACGAAAAGATCGTTCAGCACGGCCGTCCGTTTGACTTGAAGCGTGCTGAACGAAAAATACAGCGTCGCGAAGCCGACGAGCGTACCGTCTTTTTCCGCAACAAACTGCAAACCGGCGGACGGATTTTCACGGAGATGGCCGATGAGCTTATCCAGCTCGCGTTCATCCGGACGAGGCCTTTTGTAAAAGTCGACGATATATTGGATCATGAGATCGTGAAGCTGGCGGGTATCTTCCGCCGTTGCGGGTCTGATGCTGACCGAATCCGTAGTCATGGCAGGCGTTCTCCTTCATAGCGCAGGTATAGGATGTATGCTTTCCTATCATTTTAGTTACGGCAGACTCCGGTTACAACCTTATTTTGCGAATCGGTCCGTTTCCTCCTGTCCTTCCGCACACAAAAACATCGTGTATTTTCAACTTGCCGAGTTTATAATAAATGGAATAAAACTTCATAGTTGACTGGAGGATTAGGAAATGAATGCCGTCGAGAAAAGAATTCATACTCTTCATCAGTACAAGCCCGCACTGACGCTGGACCCGTCCGCCGCCGATCATTTCTGGGACAAGAAGTTGGACCTTTTC
Source organism: Paenibacillus chitinolyticus NBRC 15660 (assembly GCF_000739915.1). Lineage (GTDB taxonomy): Bacteria > Bacillota > Bacilli > Paenibacillales > NBRC-103111 > Paenibacillus_F > Paenibacillus_F chitinolyticus. The sequence goes on from NZ_BBJT01000015.1 coordinate 106,934, forward strand.
AAAAACAAGCCCCTCAACGCCCGCGTCGAGCAGAGAGATTCGCTGATGAACGGCGTCGATACTTATCACGTTACCTATGAGGGATTTGACGAGACCCCCATCCACGGCTGGTTTCTGGTCCCCTCTTTTATGCAAAAGAAAAGCTACCCCTGTCTCGTTATGTTCCCGGGATATACGGCCGACAAAGGCCTGCCGGAACGGTATGCGGCTTGGCTGCTGCAGGGTTTTGCCGTTTTTGCCGTCGATGTGAGGGGCCAGGGAGGCGAAACCGGCAACCGGCTCGACTACGATGCGGGAACCAGCACCGGCTGGATGACGCAGAACATCCTCGACAAGGACCGCTGCTATTACATGGCGGTTACGCTGGACGCGTACAAAGCGGTCGAGTGGGCCGCCGGACGGCCGGAAGTGCGGGCGTCCAAAATCGCGGTGGTGGGCGGCAGCCAAGGCGGCGGCCTCTCCCTGATCACGGGCGCTCTTCACGAGAAAGTGTCGCTGATCGTTGCGGACATTCCGAACATGTGCCATATGGATTTCGGCGTGCTGAACTCGGTCGGTTCCCTGAAGGAAGCCGCCGATTTTATCAAGCGGAACCCGGACCGGCTGGAACCGGTATTCGAAACGCTCGCCCACTTCGATATGATGAACCTGGCCCACCGCATCCGGGTGCCTGTCCGAATGACCGTCGGGCTCAAGGATATGGTGTGCTGGCCGGAGGCCATCTTCGCCGCCTACAACCGGATCGAAGGGGATAAGCACATCGACGTGCATCCTTTCTCCGGCCATGAAGTCAGCGAGCGGCAGCAGCAGGAGCACAGGCGCTATTTGGCCGAGTGGGCCCGCGAGGCGCAGTAGAGAAGCGCCGGGAGCCCGGCCTGAGAAGCAGGCCTCACGTTATCCGCCCGCAGAGCATGCGGACGGATAACGGAGTACCCTGCTTTTTTTTGTGGCGGATGCAGGATGGGGCGAGGCTCCCGGGCAGGTCAGACGCAGCCGGAGTCCGATCCCGCCAAGCGGCTCAGACACGCGGCATGTCCGCTTCAGGGCCTGGCGCCGGGTTTGAGCGCCCGCTCTTCTCTTCGGCATTGCCCGCTCTCACTTCGGCATCCGCTGGAGAGCCCGCAGCAGCCTTCCAGCATCTGGAGCGTTTTTCATTGACGCGTATACGTGTATACACGTATACTTATTTTAATCCGATTATCCTATAAAGGAGGTGAGTTCTATGGCGTCTACCCGGCAAATTCCTTTCATCACGAGCGGCAAGTCGTTGGGCGGACAAGCGTATGAAGCCTTGCGGGACTCCATCATCACCTTAAAGCTGGAACCCGGGCAAACGATTTTCGAAAGTGAAATCGCCGATACGTTCCGGATCAGCCGCACTCCGATCCGCGACGCGTTCCAGCTTCTTGTAATGGAGCATCTGATCGAGGTGCTTCCCCAAAGGCATAAGAAGATCGCCCGCATTTCGGAATCCAAAGTGAAGGAAAGCAGCTTTGTCCGGCTCAGCCTGGAGAGCAGCGCCTTCAGGCTCGCGGCCGGAAGCTGGGACAGTTCCGAGAAGTTTGTGCAGGCCGAGAGACAGATCAGCCGTATCCTCCGGGAACAGAGCGAGGCGGCGGAGCATCAGGATGTGGTTCAGTTTCTGCAGTTGGACGAAGCTTTTCACAAGTGCGTCCTGGAGCTGACCGGCAATGCGACACTGCTGGAAGTGGTTTACCATATGCGGGGCCATCTGAACCGTCTCAGATACCTGGCCATGAAAGAACTGGGGCTGACCCCGAAACTGGTCGAAGAGCACCTGGAGCTGTTCGACAGTTTGAAAAAGCGGGACGAAGCAAGTACCGTTCAACTGCTGGAACAGCATCTCGGCAGCCTGAGTTATGAGATTCCACAGCTCCGGGAGCAGTTTCCCGACTATTTTATCGACTGAAGACTCAAGCGGAAGACTTCGGAATGCCTTGCCCCTTGAGCATACAAGGGCAGGGCGTTGAAGTACTTCGTCACGGAGCTTATTTTCACCGGCTTCCTTCATCCGCAGCACCGGGGCCCCGGCCTCTAAACTTAATTGGGAGGATGATTACCTTGAAGATGACCTTTCGCTGGTTCGGCGAGAACGACCCCGTAACCTTAACGAACATCCGTCAAATCCCCGGCGTGACCGGAATCGTATCGGCTATCTACGATGTTCCCGTCGGAGAAGCATGGCCGCTCGACAAAATTACCCGCCTGAAGCAGACGATCGAAGATCACGGTCTCCGTCTGGACGTAATTGAAAGCGTCCCCATTCACGAGGATATCAAGCTGGGCCTTCCTTCTCGCCAAGCTTATATCGACAACTACAAAACGACACTGCGAAATCTGGCCAAAGCCGGCATCGATACCGTTTGCTATAATTTCATGCCGATCTTCGACTGGACCCGCACCTCGCTCAACTATGAGCTGGAAGACGGCTCCAACGCCCTCATCTACGAGGAAGAAGTCGCGCAGAAAATGAATCCGCTTACAGGCGAACTGAAACTTCCCGGCTGGGATACGAGCTATACGGACGACCAGTTGAAAACACTTTTCGACCATTATAAAAAAGTCGACGAAGAGAAGCTCTGGACGAACCTCGCTTATTTCATCCGGGAAATCATACCGGTCGCAGACGAGGAAGGCATCAAAATGGCCATTCATCCGGACGATCCGCCGTGGCCGATCTTCGGGCTTCCCCGCATCATTACGAACCGGGAGAACCTCGACCGTTTCCTCGGACTCTATGACAGCCCGAATCACGGACTGTGCATGTGCAGCGGTTCGCTGGGCGCCCATAAAGACAACGATTTCCCGGCCATGCTCCGTCATTTCGGCCACCAGAAGCGCATTCACTTCGTTCATGCCCGCAATATCAAGCGGATCGGGGACAAAAGCTTCTGCGAGACTTCCCACCTCTCCGAGCACGGCTCCGTCGACATGGTGGAAGTGATGAAGGCTCTCAAAGAAGTCGGCTTCGAGGGTCCTCTGCGGCCCGACCACGGCCGTATGATCTGGGGCGAAACGGGAAAACCCGGCTACGGGCTTTACGACCGCGCCCTCGGCATCGTCTACCTGAACGGCATCCGCGAGGCCCTGAACCATTAGCTGGTTCACTCCGCCCGGCGTGAGGGTAATTCCTTAAAAGATTTATCCCGTTCTGCTATCCCGTTCGGATCTTGCGAACAGGCGGAACTCACGCTGATAAGGAGGGCATACACATGCCGGATAAACGTTTGGAAGGTAAAGTGGCCGTCGTCTCCGGCGGCGGCTCCGGAATCGGCAAAGCTTCGGCCATCCGTTTGGCCCAGCAGGGGGCTAAGGTCGTCATGCTTGACCGCACTCCCGAAAATGCGGAGAAAACGAAAAAAGACATCGAAAGCGCCGGCGGAGAGGCTCTTGTGATCGAGTGCGACATTTCCAAGCCGGAGATGATCGAACAGGGCTTGGGACAGGCGGTCGCCCGATTCGGCGGAATCGATATCGTGTTCGCCAATGCGGGCATCAATGGAACCAAAGCTCCGATCGAAACGCTGGAAATCGACGAATGGGAGCAGACGATTAACATCAATCTGCGCGGAACGTTCGCTACCGTCAAATACGCGATTCCTCACTTGAAAGAAAAGGGCGGGAGCGTGATTATTACGAGCTCCATTAACGGCAACCGCGTCTTTTCCAATATCGGCTTTTCTACTTATGCCACGACCAAGGCCGGTCAGGTAGCCTTTATGAAAATGGCGGCCCTGGAGCTTGCCCGGTACAAAATCCGGGTAAATGCCATCTGTCCGGGCGCAATCGACACGAATATCGACGACAACACGTATCCGACCGACGATTTGAAGGAAGTTCAAATTCCGGTCGAATTCCCGGAAGGCGATCACCCGCTCAAGGGTGCGCCGGGAAAGCCCGAGCAGGTGGCCGATCTCGTGCTCTTCCTTGCTTCCGACGAGTCTTCCCATGTCACGGGGACGGAAATCTACGTCGACGGCGCAGAGTCGCTCCTGCGCGGCTGATCGAACAAAGGGCGCTCTCCATTTTCGTGGAGAGCGCCCTTTCGGCGTTTGCCGGACGTACGGCGCGCCTGCCTGCCGTCGTCCGGTGCCCTATGTATCGTCACGGGTGCGGCCGGCCTTTTTAGGCACCGGCGCGGTCGCGCTCCCATTTTTCCATCATCAGCGCGTACAGTTCTTCCAAAGGCATCTTCACGGCAGTCTGCGTAATGTTGACCGTAGCCTGCACCAGCCCCTGATTCGCTTTCATGAGCGCTTTCTTGAACCCGCTCTGCCGGGCCAGATACGTTTCCGCGTCGTGAAGACGGATGCCGATAAACCGCTGGCCCATATAGTCGTACAGCATCATTTCCTCGATATCCGCCCACTTCAGCTCGCCCCCGCCGATAGCCGACGAATGGTCCACAACCCCCTCGTCGTTCACGATAAGGGACGGCTTCCGGTTGAAGAGCCGGTAAACCAGATACACCAGACACGCTCCGAAAAAGACGACGCTGACTCCCCCGATCGCTACAAGCGCCAGGGAACGCTCCTCCTCCGACTGTCCCGCTCCTATAAATACGATGCCCAGAACAACAAAAACGAGTGCGGCCAAAACAAGCCCTATCGTTTTCTTGGTACTCGGATAAATGATCAAATCATTAGGCTGATGAACCGGCTGCAAAAACAATCCCCCCTAATTTATCCTCTATCCGTTATATAACAAGCCTCGCGCGAGTTGAAACACACGGACGCATTTAAGACAGGTAGACGTGTCCCTGATACAGCTCGGTAATGCGCCGTGCCGCTCCTTCCAGCACCGTTTCGTTCAGTCCGTCCAGCTCCTCCAGATGTTCCAGCCTTTCCTCCAGCGAAAGCTCCGGGAACGTGAATAGGCTCCAGTTGGCCAGATTCTCGATTGCCTCCCGGAAATCCAGCCGGCCGTAATCCAGATAAGCCTTGTAAATATAACAGGCTCCGTATGACGGGTCCAGGGCCAAAGCCTGGTCGAACGCGTTGCGTGCCGCATCCTCTTCCCCTTCCAGCTTGAAACAGACGAGACCCAGATTGAAAAAAGCCGAAGGACTGTCCGGATGAAGTCGCGAAAACTGGCTGGCGAGGTTGCGTGATTCGGCGTACTCTTTTTTGAGGTACAGCACATTGCCCCGCAGACTGATCAGATCCGTGTAGGAGGCATCCTTATCGTAGCCGACGATGCAGTCCAGCTCCGCTTTCTCCAGCTCGCGCAGAGTGAGGTAGCATTTCGCCCGGCTCTCGTAATAGGCCGCATGTTCCGGCTGAATGTCGATCGCTTTCGTAAACGAAGCGATGGCCATATCAAGATGGCCCATCTCCTCAAGCACCCGGCCCATCGCATGATGGTAGCCGGCACCTTCGGAAATGCCGGGCTCCAGCTCCGCCGCATGATGCAGATCCATCAGGGCCTCGTCAAAGCGGGAGTCCATGAAATAAGCATAGCTGCGCTTCATGCGGAAATCCGCCCGGTCCTGCATCGCGATCGCTCTGCCGTAAGCGGACGCCGCCTGCCCGTAAGCGCCGGTCTCTTCCAGAATCAGCCCCCGCTGCTGCTCGTTGAGAGGATCGTTGTCTTCCAGTTCCAGCAGGCGCTTGTTGAATTCCAGCGCTTTCCCGGTCTGGCCCAGATCCAGGTAAGCGTCCGCCAGCCAGTAGCAGACGATCGGATTGCCGGAATCCTGCTCGTAGAGCTTGTGAAGCAGGGGGACCGCTTCGGAGTCCCGGTTCTGCGCCCGGTAGAGAAGAACTCTTTCCATCCATAGGACGCGCTCTTCCACGTCCCGCTCCTTTTCCAGAACATCCAATTCGCGCTCCGCGTCCTCCCAGCGCCCCGAGCTGCGGTAGACCGCCACACGCTGCAGGTACAAACCGTCGTTGTCCGGGTAGGTTTCAAGAGCACGGTTGATTTCTTCCAAAGCCTCCCCGTACCGTTTCAGCCCGGCGTAAAGACCCGCCAAATCCTTGCGGAACCCGCAGGTACGCTCCGCCTCTTCCATGAAAATCCGGAAAGCTCCCGCGCCGTAGCCGGTCCGGGTGAGCACGAGCCGCTGCCCCTTATCCGATATGTATTCCCATTCGATCACCTGATCGACGGCTTTGCGCATAGAAGCGGCGGCTTCTTCCAGCCGGCCCAGATTCTCCAGCGTTTTTCCAAGCCTGTAATGGAAAATGGGAATGTCCCGGTCGGGATACGACAGCACTTTACGGAACGTTTGCTCCGCCCGCCCGTAATCTTCCATCCGCCAGTAGCACATGCCCAGCTCGTAATAGCTCGATACGACGGAATCTTCGGGCTCGCGCTTGACGCATTCCTCCAGATCGGCGGCCGCCGCCTCGTAATCCTGAAAATCTTTGCGCCATATTCCCCTCGTATACCAGTACATGTACGGTTCGGGATTGAGCCGGATGGCCTCGTCCAGATCCCGCATGGCCTCCTCTTCCCGGCCGATTTCCTGCAAAATATGCGCACGCCGCTCATGAGCCTGATCCGAACTCACCCTCCCGATAATATCTCCCAGGAGAGACAGCGCGTGTTCCGTACGCCCGCACTCGTGATACACCTCCGCGACTCGAATCTTTTCGGCGGTGTCCAGCTTGCCGTAATCGACTTTTTCGTAATACTGGAGCGCTTTCGCGAAATTTCCTTCTTTTATGTACTGTCTGCCTTTTTTTATATAATAGCCGTTAAAAAGCTTCACGGCCTTCCCTCCCTCTGTTCTGTCCTCTGCCAGTAAGCAAGTATACCTGAATCCGCTAAAATGAAACACGGCTTCATACGTCATCTGTTTCGGCACGTTTCAGAATCCCACGCAGACCCCGATGCAGGAAAAGAACGTCAAAGGAACCTGCCTTCGTACGCTCTTCCGATACAGCTATCCTTTTATTATACAAATTTTTACTCGGGGGAGGTATACGTTTTTATAGGGGACGATAAAAGGAAGCACAAATAGTCCTTCAACCGGCAGGCTGCCGGCAAGGACTATTGAATAAGAAGGATCGGGAGAAACGAGAATCTAATGCGGACGGCCGCCGGTCCGGCCGATGATGGAGGCGATCTCCAGGATAAGGGCCACGTTTCCGTCGCCCAGAATGGTCGCCCCGGCGATGCCGTCGACTTTTCCGATATAAGGTCCCAGCGACTTGATGACGATCTCCTGGTTGCCGATCAGTTCGTCGACCGCCAGAGCGAGGCGTTTCTCGGCCGATCCCACGATAACGAGCGGAATGTGGCTGCCCGTATTCGCCGTGTACGGGATCTGGAAGTAATCGTGAAGCCGGGCAACCGGAATGACCTGATTGCGCAGCACGATGACCGACTGTCCCTGGATGCTGCGGATCTCATCCGGGTTCACGCGGACGATCTCCGCTATGTTGCTCATCGGGACGATGAAGGTCCGCCCGCCGAGTTTGACCTGGAGGCCCACGATAATGGCCAGCGTCAGGGGAAGCTTGATTTTGAAGCAGGTTCCTTGTCCGAGGCGGGTTTCAATGTCGATCAACCCGTTCAACTTCTCAATGTGGCTGCGGACGATATCCATTCCGACACCTCTGCCGGATACGTCACTTACTGTGCTTGCCGTTGAAAAGCCCGGGCGGAAAATAAGCTCCACGGCTTCCCGCTCGCTGAGCTGTCCGGCCTCTTCCTGAGTGATGACGCCCTTCTGCAGCGCCGAACGGATCATCCGGGCGGGATCAATCCCCGCTCCGTCGTCCTGGACGTAGATGACGACCTGGTTGTCTTCGTGAGCGGCCCGGATGGTGAGGACGCCTCCCGCGGTTTTGCCCGAAAGCGTGCGGACTTCCGGCTTCTCGATCCCGTGATCCACCGCATTGCGGATCAGATGGATCAGCGGGTCGGCGATTTCCTCGATGAGCGTCCGGTCCAGTTCGGTATCCTTTCCTTCGAGGACAAGCTCGATCTCCTTGCCCAGCATGCGGGAAAGATCCCGGATCATGCGGGGAAAGCGGTTGAAAAGCTGTTCGATCGGCAGCATTCGCGTCTTCATGACGCTTTCCTGCAGATCGCCGATTATCCGCGACAGATGATCGGCTATGTGGCCCAGCTCATCGACGGTCTCATCGGCGAAACGCCGCCGCTGCGTCCGCTCCACCTGATGAATGCGGGTCTGGTCGATCACGAGTTCTCCGACCAGGTTCATCAGGTGTTCCAGCCGCTCGACGCTCACGCGGATCGTCGGAGACTTGGCCTTCGCCGGAGCGGAAGCATCCTCGGCCGACGGCCGGGAGGCCGATGCCGCGGCGTGCGGCGGCGCGTCTGCGGCGGCGGCCGCTGCGCTCCCC
>NZ_BBJT01000014.1 GCF_000739915.1 Paenibacillus chitinolyticus NBRC 15660
GACTTCGGCGGCTCGCGAAGCGGCGGCGCCGGACGCGGATCACGCGGCGGCGGCTCTAACGGCCGCGGAGCAGGCCCGCGCGGCGGCGGTTCGCGAAGCGGCGGACCTGGTCCGCGGGGCGGTTCCAAGCGCGGCAGGTAGTCAGCGACACGCGTTGAGCCGGCATTTTTATCGGCGGCTGGCTAACGGCAGACTACCTAACGTTTTAAGTTTCGCCTCGGATAGACCCTCCGCCTTGCGGAAAGAGGCTGATCGGAAATGTTTTGCGATGAACCGGAACTTCATGTTCCGGTTTTCTTTTTTTACCTGAATTCATCGGGGTTCGGAAGCAGCTTATTATATAGAAGAAACTCAACGAAGCGGAGATGTCTGAAATTCCATTTTAGTTAATTATAGGTAATTTCCATCTGCACGCAGTGACTTTCCTCACAGAAATTTGGCCCGAAAGGTCTTTTAGCAAAAATGTGGTATCATAAAGAGGAACAAAGGAGGGTGATCCAGTGAATTTAGTATCGATTGAACCAACCCCGAGTCCCAATACTATGAAGCTTAACTTAGATAAGGCGCTGCCTAAGGGCCGCAGCCTGACTTTTACCCGGAAACAGCGCGACAATGCTCCCGGTTATATTCAACAGCTCCTGGATATCCCCGGAGTAACTAGCGTTTTTCAGGTAGCCGATTTTATCGCGCTTGACCGCTCCCCCAAAGGAGACTGGAAGCAGATTCTTACACAGGCCCGGGAACTGCTGGGCAGCGGCGGCTCTCAAGCCTCTCTTCCCAGCGAAGACGAAGCGGGGTCCGGTTTCGGCGGGGTTAAGGTGCTGCTCCAGACTTTCCGGGGCATCCCCATGCAGATCCGGGTAAACGCAGGCGGCGAAGAAGCGCGTGCCGCTCTGCCGGAACGTTTTACACAAGCTGCGATGAAAGCGACCGAAAATTCTCCTCACCTGCTCAAAGAGCGGAAACTGCAAGAACTGGATGTCCGATACGGAGAGCTTCAGGATGTGCTGAACGAGGTTGTGCAGGAAGTGGATGCGTCTTACGACGATAATAGACTGAACCTTCTGACGGAACAGGCCGCTAAGGGACTGTCGGAGGCGGACTATACGGAAGCCCAGCGTCCGGCCGAATTGACCGAAGAAGAAATCGGCCGGCTCCTGGACGATCCCGATTGGAAAAAACGGTATGCCGCTTTGCAAAGCGTCAAAGCCACTCCCCAGACGCTGCCTCTGCTCGCCAAAGCGCTCGGAGATGAGAAAACGTCCGTCCGCAGACTTGCGACGGTTTATCTCGGCGATATCAAAGAGCCGGAAGTGCTTCCTTATCTGTTCCAAGCTCTGGAGGACCGTACCCCGGCCGTCCGTCGTACCGCGGGAGACACGTTGTCTGATCTCGGCGATCCGGCAGCCGTTCCGGCCATGTCGAAAGCCTTGAAAGATTCCAACAAGCTGGTCCGTTGGCGTGCCGCCCGTTTTCTGTACGAAGTCGGTGACGATTCCTGCCTGGAGGCTTTGCGCGAAGCGGTAGACGATCCCGAATTCGAGATCAGCATGCAGGTCCAGATGGCGATTGCCCGTATCGAAGGCGGACATGCCGCGGAAGGCTCGGTTTGGCAGCAAATGACACGCAGCCGCCAGGGAACCGACGCGCCTAAGCAGGACTAAAGCGGTCTCTTAACCCATTGTGAAGATCACCCTGCTTGGACGCGGGGGCCCTATAGCTCTTCCCTATATGAAAAAAGCGTGCCTTTCCGCTCTTCGCAAAACTTGTTTGCGAAGCGGAAAACGGCACGCTTTTTTAGTTTAACGGGCTTTTTGCGCAGCAAACTCGCCGAAATACCGGATCCGTTCCTCTATGGTCGGATGGGAACCGAGAAACCACTGCAGAAGCGCCGGCTGCGTGACCGGACTCAAATTCGCTGCGGCGAGTTTCTGAAAAGCGCTCACGCCCGCCTGGCCGTCTCCGGTCATTTTCATCGCATACGAATCGGCCCTGGTTTCCATCAGCCGTGAAGCGGCGTTGTTTATAGGAGTTACCGCAAGGGTCAGCAGAGTGACAATGGCGAGCAGCAGCGGCAGTCCGGCCATATCCCGCGGACCGCGAAGTCCTTTCGCTCTGCCCCAATTGCGCACCGCTATCTCGTAAATCCGGCTCCCGCCCCAAAGGAGGCCGAAGCTCATGACAAGCCCCAGGCCGCTCCCCCAGAAGACGTGCCGCTCCGCATAATGCCCCATCTCGTGCGCCATGACGACCAGAATTTCACGGGTATCCATTTTTTGCAGAAGCGTATCCCACAGAACGACTCTGGCATTGGACCCGATTCCGGACACGTAGGCGTTGAGCTGATTCGTCCTCTCGGACATGTTGACCTCGTATACGTCATCCGCCGCGATTCCGGCCTGCGAGGCCAGATGCAGCAGTTCTTTTTTCAGTTCCCCCGCCCGCAGCGGCGCAAATTCATTGTATAGGGGTTCGATAATCACCGGCTGGATAAACTGGAGAAACAGCAGGAGCGGTACGGAAAAAGTCCACAGCCACAGCCACCATTTCCGGGGGCTTCGTTTCATCAAGGCAAGGACAAGCAGGAGAACGAACGTCGTGGTCAGCCATTCGATCCCGAGGTTCTTCGCATGGTCAACCAGCCAGGTACCTAAGCTGACATTGGAAACTCCGTAGTGTCTCTCCACACGAAGCATAAAGTAGTCGAACGGCAGCATAAGGACATACACGACCAGCAGGAACAGAAAAACAAACAAGCCTGTCCGCAGCAGATAGCGCCGGGTCCAGCCTTCAATGCGGTCTCTGAACCGGATAGCCGTGCCCACAAGCAAAATCAGCAGAACAAGCTGTAAGGGAGTCTGCAAAAAGTACACAATCGAGCGGATGCGCGACAATACTTCTGCCCGGCCGATCTCTCCTTCGCTCATAAATGTGTGCGGATCTATGCTAGTGCCCGCCGAACCTGACGGCAGACTGTAGATGTCCCCCCTGCCGAAATAAAATCCTACCGCAGCCGCATAAACGGCAAAGCCGAGGATCAGCACGACTTTCCAGTTCTTCATCTTCCTCCCCCGCTTCCTCGGTATTCGTTCGGACCGCATCGTGTCTGCAGGTCCTTCATGATGTATATGCCGTCCGGAAGCGGAAAAAGACGGGTTTGTCCTTATTCAGCGGGAAATTTTATTGGCTGTGCCGCCTGAGGCGGTCTTCAGTGTTTGTCCGTGCAGCAGCACTTGCAGACGCTGAGGATCGAGTTTCCGATGTTCCCAATTCAGCCGCAGTCTGTCCAGCGCTTCCTGGGGTGTATCGTCGGCAAGGCGGAACGCGCCGTAATGCATAGGCACGAAGATCTCCGCTTGAGTGTCCAGAAAAGCCTGCACCGCTTCTTCCGGGGAAACGTGCTGAGTGGACATAAACCACTCGGGCTCGTAAGCACCTATAGGCATCAGGGCGCAGCCGATGCGAAATCGTTCCCCGATCATCCGAAAGCCTTGGAAATACCCGCTGTCGCCAGCGAAATAGAGACTGTCCGGGTCCGTCCCCGGTTTGCCGGCATCCTCTACGATCCAGCCTCCCCAATGGGAGGTGTTCGTATCCGTCAGCGAACGGCGGGTCCAGTGCTGTGCAGGAACGAAATGAAAACGCAGGCCGGCGAACTCATAGCTTCCCCACCAGGAAAGCTCCTCTATATCCTTAAAGCCCTTGCGCCGAAGCGTCTTTCCAAGCCCTTCCGGGACCAGCAGCTTGGGATTTCCGGGAAGGGCGCGCAAGGAGCCGATATGAAGGTGGTCGTAGTGCCCGTGCGAGAGCAGAACCGCATCCACCGGGGGCAGTTCGCCGAGCGCAAGTCCAGGTTCCGCCAGCCGTTTGTCGAACCCCATACGGCTCGCCCATACCGGGTCCGTGACCAGGTTTATGCCGTTTTTCTGAAGCAGAAAGGTGGAATGGCCGATCCACGTGATCGTCGTCTCGCTCCGGTTGGCCTTCAAGTAGCCGGGATCTTTATCCGGACTTGTTTTTACAACGAAGGAAAGATCCTTCACTTTGCCGCTTCTTTCCTTACGCCATTTGCGGAGATCCGAGAATGTGCTCAGACCCGCGGCGGGGTCCATGTTCGTATATCTTTTCCTGTTCATCGCATGCTCCTCCTCCGATTGCCCGCAGCCCAGCGATTCGGCCGCTCGATTTTCCTTTATCTCCTATTGTACGAGCAGTAGCCCCCGCGCGCAAAAAAACGCAAAAAAACCAAGCTCATAGCAGTGTCGCGGCCACAGACCCCATGTGACTTCCTCGCTCCACTGTGCGCCGCTATTCCGAAGATAGGCGCCTGGCTTGGTTTTCGGGAGGTAAGACTAGACGACTAGTCTCCAAGTCCCTGTTAGTACCATCATAGTACAAAACGTTTCCGGGCGCCATCCTTTTTTTGCTAGCTAGAGGCTTATTCTTGCCCGGGTTTCCGCAGAAAGAAGGCAGGCCTCCAGGACCTTCATGCCGTTAATGGCATCTTCGGCCGGAAAACGGTAGGGCTCCCGGCCCAAAACGGCCCGCCCGAAGTCGTCGATCTGCACGGCGTACTGGTTTACGGGGGGCGTGGGCTCCTTCCGGCATGTGCCGTTTAACGTGACGGTAAAGTCGGCTCCTCTTCCCTCCGGTGCGACAAAAGCGCTCGGCACTTCAATCGTGCCCGCCGTCCCGACGATTTCGATCGTATTGCGGGAGGCTGCCCACATGCCGCAGTCGAACGTCAAGGCGACGCCGCCCGGAAACTCCACAAGCCCCGACGCCATCATATCTACACCACCGTGCCCGGGCGAGAAAAAAGCTTGCACTGTAACGGCTTCCGGCTCTCCGCCAAGCAAATAACGGGCCGCGTTGAGCGTATAGCAGCCGATATCGTAAAGCGAACCGCCGCCCCACTCTTTGCGGCAGCGGACATTTCCCGTATCCGCGGAGTTGTCGAACGTGAAGGAGGCGCGCATCGCGCGGATAACGCCCAGCTCCCCGGCCGCCAGAATCTCGCGGATTCGGTCGTACCGGGGATGGTGCCGGTACATAAAGGCTTCCGCAAGGAGGACGCCCGCTTCCCTGCATGCCGCGACCATTTCTTGCGCCTGGGCGGCCGTAAGGGCAAGCGGCTTTTCGCAGAGCACGTGCTTTCCCGCTCTTGCGGCCTTAATCGTCCATTCGAAGTGCAGATGATTCGGAAGCGGAATATACACCGCTTCCAGGGTCGGATCGGCGAGCAATTCTTCATAGCTTCCGTAGGCGGCCGGTATTCCGTGACGCCGGGCCGCTTCCCGTGCTTTGGAACCATCGCGGCTGGCAATAGCGGCAAGCTCCCCCGTAGACGAGGCCTGAATGGCAGGCACGATTGCCCGGAGCGCGATGGAAGCACATCCAAGGATGCCCCAGCGTATTTTTCGGTTCACAGATGACATGGTCTACCTCCCTTTCCCGCTTTCATGGTAGGATAGAGTCAGTATAGCTTACCGCTCCGGTTCCGCATAGGGATGCCGCATGAATTCAGACGCAAAGTTTGGACGAAACGCAGGAAGCGCGCACAATAATTACAGGAGGTTCTTCCATCCCATGAAATCTTCCCGTGTTCCCGTCCGGAGCTATTACGCTCTGCTGGGCAGCCTGGCGGCCGTCTTCATCTGGTCCGGCATACGGCCTCACGATTATTTCACCTGGCTGCTGGAAGTGACGCCGGGTCTGATTCTGATAGCCGTATTAATCGGCATTTACCGACGGACTCCGCTTACCCTTCTCACGTATACGCTGGTGTGGGCTCACGTCATCCTTTTGTTTGTAGGCGGGCACTACACGTATGCGGAGGTTCCCCTCTTCAACTGGCTTCGGGATACCTTCGATCTGGAGCGGAATTATTACGACCGGCTCGGTCATTTTATGCAGGGTTTTGTACCCGCCATACTCACGCGCGAAATTTTAATCCGCAAAATTCCCTTACAGCCCGGAGGCTGGCTTGTTTTTCTGACACTGAGCGTTTGCTTGGGATTCAGCGCTTTCTATGAACTCCTGGAGTTCACTGTTGCCAAGCTGACCGGTACGGCAGCGGAATCTTTCCTAGGCACTCAAGGCGATGTGTGGGACACCCAGTGGGACATGATGTGCGCTCTGATCGGCGCCGCCCTTTCCCTGCTGCTTCTCGGCAAATCACATAACCGGGCGATGAGACTCCCCGGCAGCTTTTAAACTTCAAATACCTTAATTCACACGATCGAAGGGAGCAGGCATTACGTTATGAACAGGAATCAGCAGGAAATGGAACAACGCATCATCGAGAACTATCAGCGCGACGAACGAATGATGATTCTGATTTTTGCCCAGTGGTGCATCAATCACGGACTGGACCCGGCCGGCCTGTATGCGCAGGCCTATCCCCAGCAGGGGAACAACACGGAGCTTCAGCAGGCGCTGGAGCTTACGGTTTCCAAGGAGGAAGCCGGAGAAATCCCTGACGACACTCTTCTCGGCGTGCTATCCATGTTCGGCAATGAAGAGCTTGCCTTTGTGGTGACGGAGGAAATCGCCAAACGGCCTCCGCGCAAGTAAACATTCATACTTCCCCGGCCCCCTTCATAGAAGCGGGGTTCTTTTTTTTGCTGCGCGGGACCGGCTGCTCATTCCGCAATTTCCGCCAAACATTTTTCCGAATAATTCCATAAAATCGGGTTACATTACTAAGGAACGGAAAGGAGGATTTTCCATGCAACCGATAACCAGTAAAGAATTGGACTACCTGGCCGATTCCCTGACCAATGAGGATCTGCTGATCAAACAGGCGGCAAATGCCATCGCCCATGCTCAAAACCCGGCTATCCGGCAGATCGCGGAGCATCTGATCCAGAGTCATCAACAGCATTACACACAAATTTTGTCCGCTCTTCAGCAGCACGCTCAGCTTGCCCCGAATCAACCGCAGCAGCAATAACTTGATTTAAACCCGACAAAAGGAGGGATTCCTGTGAACCAGCAACCGAACAACCAAAACCGGCAGCTGTCCTACCAGCAGCAGCAACAACATGACCAGCGCCAACAGCAGCTGGAGCAGCTTTTCCAGCAGCAGTCCGCATATCCGTACTCCCAAGGTTTCCAGCAAAATCAACAGCAGAACCAGCAGCAGAACCTCCAAAGCGGCTCGATCCTGAGCGACAAGGATCTCCTCTCCACAACCCTTGCCGATCATAAGCGCGTGATCAGAGAATATGCAACGGCTGCGACGGAATCCAACTGCCCGGCGATCCGCCAGTTGTTTAACCAGCTCACGCTGGATACCCTGCACCTGCAAGGGGAACTGTACACGTTTATGAAACAAAATAACATGTACTCCCCTCCCTCTCCCGCTCTGCGTCAGGATATCGACAAACAAATTCAGCATTCCCAGCAATCAGGACAACAAACCCAGCAGCTCGTTGCTCCCTACCTGTCCTTCGGAGGCCCGCACCAAGGCTACTCTTACATACAGCCTTCTTATAATCAGGCGGGACAAGCACAGCAGCACTATACGATGTAGGATCTCGGAATCTCGCAAAACACGAACTAACGAAAAACGGAAAAAGCCTCTTCCCCGAACGGAGGAGGCTTTTTCTGTTTTCGGCGAGGCCGCAGAGAGTTTTGTAGGAAAGCTGGCCGACGTCATGCGGTCCGCAGCCTTTTTCGATATAAAAACTTTAAATAATCATATACATGACATATAATTAGCGTCATTATTTCATTCTTTTTTTCCTGTACTCAAATATGCCCAAAAAAAACTATATATTTCCTGCGTGTGAGCAGAAACTTCTACGGATCTTACGCGTACATATGGTAGGAAGGCTCTTTTCTTCCGCAGTCGATTCGTACGTTCAAGGAGGCAGCTCAAAAATGACAGCCTTATGGGGAACATTAACATTGCTCATTTTCGGCTTTTTAGTTGTAACCGTTTTCATAAAAAGTATCCAAGGTGCCCGGGACCAATACGGCGTGTCATCCTTTGATTACGAAGAGGAAGAGCACACGTCCCCAGCCCATCATGAGTGGATGGCGGAACCGGGACCGGACAGCGCCTCCGTCAAAGAATGGGCGACTGCGGAAGTAGGTAGCGCCCGAACGGATGGAATACACAGCCGGCAGCCTGTTCAATTGCGTGCCGGTTCGGAAGCCGCTTCGGAGCAGAAGCAGCCGAACGGCTAGCGCTCGCTTGATCGTGTCGGCCCGCTTCGGACGGGTTGCGGGGCTGCCCGCAGCATGATCATTCTCTCAAGATTTCGCTCAAAAGAAAAACCGTATTCCTCCAATGAACAGGAGGAATACGGTTTTTTGTTTTAACGGCCGCACATTGCACTGCAAGCTTTGCGGACAAACGGACAGGCTGTCATGCACTGTCACGGCACTTCTCATACACCGTCATTCGCTTTCGCGCACTGTCACGCACTCTCATGCACCGTCATTCGCTGTTAAGCGCAGGCCTACTTATAAATCACGCTGCCTTCACGCCGGAATTCGGCGGCTTTATCGGCCATGCCCGCTTCCGCCGCTTCCTGTTCGCCGAGGCCGTTCTCGCGGGCATATTCGCGGATATCCTGCGTAATCCTCATGGAGCAGAACTTCGGACCGCACATGGAGCAGAAATGAGCGGTTTTGGCCCCTTCCGCAGGGAGCGTTTCGTCGTGGTACTCCATCGCCCGTTCCGGATCAAGCGAAAGGTTGAACTGATCGCGCCAGCGGAACTCGAATCGCGCTTTGGAAAGGGCGTTATCCCGGTCCTGGGCTCCCGGATGGCCTTTGGCCAGGTCTGCCGCATGCGCAGCGATTTTATAGGCGATTACGCCTTCGCGCACGTCGTTTTTATTCGGCAGACCCAAGTGTTCCTTCGGCGTTACATAGCAGAGCATCGCCGTGCCGAACGAGCCGATCATCGCCGCACCGATCGCGGACGTAATATGATCGTAACCCGGCGCAATGTCCGTTGTCAGCGGACCGAGGGTGTAGAACGGCGCCTCCTGGCAAACTTCCATTTGCCGGTCGACGTTCTCCTTGATGAGATGCATCGGAACGTGGCCGGGGCCTTCAATGATGACCTGGACGTCATGCTTCCAGGCAATCCGGGTCAGCTCTCCGAGCGTATCCAGTTCGGCGAACTGCGCTTCGTCGTTCGCATCCGCAATCGAACCGGGACGCAGGCCGTCTCCGAGCGAGAACGAAATATCGTAAGCTTTCATAATTTCGCAGATATCTTCGAAATGGGTGTAGAGGAAGTTTTCCTGATGATGCGCCAGGCACCAGGCAGCCATAATCGAACCTCCGCGGGAAACGATTCCCGTCGTTCTTTTGGCCGTCAAAGGAATATAGCGGAGAAGCACGCCCGCGTGAATCGTGAAGTAATCGACCCCTTGTTCGGCCTGTTCAATAAGCGTATCGCGGTAGATCTCCCACGTGAGTTCCTCGGCCTTGCCTCCCACTTTTTCCAGCGCCTGATAAATCGGCACCGTTCCGATCGGCACTGGTGAGTTCCGCACAATCCATTCGCGCGTCGTGTGGATGTTTTTGCCCGTGGACAGATCCATGACCGTATCGGCTCCCCAACGGGTCGCCCAAGTCATTTTCTCCACCTCTTCCTCAATCGAAGAAGCTACGGCCGAGTTGCCGATGTTCGCATTCACCTTCACCAGGAAATTGCGCCCGATAATCATCGGCTCGCTTTCGGGGTGATTGATATTCGAAGGAATAACGGCACGGCCCCGGGCCACTTCATCGCGGACATACTCGGGCGCCACATTTTCGCGGATGGCGATGTACTCCATCTCCGGCGTAACGATCCCCTTGCGCGCATAGTGCATCTGGGTCACATTGCCGCCCGGCTTGGCACGAAACGGTTTCCGGTTAAGGCCAGGAAACACCTCCGTATTCGCCAGCGCTTCCTCGCTGCGGAGCCCGTTGTCCTCCGGTTTCACCGTGCGGCCTTCGTAAGCCTCCACGTCGCCCCGCTCCGCAATCCAGCCGTACCGGTTCGCAGGCAGACCCCGGCGGATATCGGTTGCCTCTTCGGTATCGGTATACAAACCGCTCGTGTCGTAGACACGGACCGGGGCGTTCTCTTCTTCGCCAAAACGCCCGGAAGACGGGCTCAATTGAATTTCCCTCATCGCTACACGCACGTCAGGACGGGAGCCCTCCACATAAACTTTGCGGCTTCCCGGAAAAGCGGATACGTTAGGCTCTTGGATTTCTGTACTCTTGGACATTTTAAAAATCCCTCCCGAACTTTATTGGCTCGTTTTGAAAGCCGAATTAATGGACCTTTATGGCTTAAACGGCGGTTTGACACACCTTTTCGAACGCGTTTATGAACTCGCCGATAGACTGCTTACAGCCAACCGGTAAAATAACTGCCGAGCCGGCTTATCTCCGAAACGGGCGGGAGAACCGCCGGGCCGCTTCGCGAGGGTCGTCGGCACCGCTGATGGCCGAGATGACCGCCACGCCGTCGGCTCCGGCCGCCAATACGGAGGCCGCGCCCTCCGGCGTGATCCCGCCGATGCCCACCAGCGGCAGCGAAATGCCGCCCGCCCGCATGGCGGCAATCATGCCCGGGCCCTGCACGGCACGGGCATCCGGCTTCGTCGCCGTGGCGTACATCGGGCCCGCGCCGAGGTAATCGGCGCCGCAGCGGACCGCCTCCCGCGCCTCGGCGGGGTCATGGGCGGATATACCGAGAATCCGCCCTTTAAATCTTTGGCGCAGTCCCTCCCGGTCCCACTGCGCCAGATCTTCCTGGCCGACGTGAATTCCGTCGGCCTCCAGCTCTTCCGCCAGGCGGAGATCGTCGTTCACGATGAAAGGGATTCCCGCCTGACGGCAGACGCCGAGGAGCCGGTTCCCCAGCTCCGTCCGTTCCTGGCCCTGCAGGGCTCCGGGGCCCTTCTCCCTGAACTGGAACAGCGTGACGCCGCCTTCTATGGCCGCCTGCAATACGGCAGCGGGGTCTCTGCCCCCGCAGTTGGGGCTCCCCATCACGAGATAAACTTTCAACATTTCCCTGAGATTGCCGGTATACCGGGCTTCGGCAGCCGTTTTGGTCATCGCAGCCATCCCTCGCCTTCTCCGGCCGCGGCCGGCGCCGTTTGGAAGAAAACGCCTGCCGTCCCCTGCCTGTTGTACCCCCAATGATTGGTCGGACCATGCCCCGCTCCCAGGTTCAAAGGGTTCGTGAGAGCCGCTTGGATAAAGCGTTTGGCGAGCAGTACTCCTTCGTCCATAGGAAGTCCGGAGGCAAGCCCCGCCGTCAAAGCGGCGGCGAAGGTGCAGCCGGTGCCGTGCGTATGCCGCGTCTCTATCCAGGGAGCCGCAAATTCCGTAAACACGCGGCCGTCGTACAGCAGGTCCAGCGATTGGGCGCGGTTCCCTCCGTGGCCGCCTTTCAGCACCACGTATTTCACTCCCCAAGCATGAATCCGGCGGGCGGCTTCTTTGCGGTCCGCCATAGCTTCGATCCTCATTCCCGTCAGCGCCTCCGCCTCCGGGATATTCGGCGTCACGACTTGCGCCAGCGGAAGCAGCAGGCTCCTAAGCGCCTGCACGGCATTCTCCTGCAGCAGGCTTGCTCCGCCTTTGGCGATCATGACGGGGTCCACGACCAGACGGGACCATTTGTAGAAAGACGCGCGGTCCGCTACGGCTTCAATGATCTCCGCGCTGAAAAGCATGCCCGTCTTCCAGGCGGCGGGCCCGATATCTTCGGCAACCGCGTCGATCTGAGCCGTCACCATAGAAGGAGGGATCGGATGAACTCCGTGAACGCCAAGCGTATTCTGTGCCGTCACGGCCGTCAAAGCGCTTGCTCCGAATACGCCGAGCTCCTGGAACGTTTTGAGATCGGCCTGGATGCCCGCCCCTCCTCCGCTGTCGGAACCGGCAATCGTGGCCGCCGCAGGAACGAGCGGGGCTTGACGGGAAGGCTCCGGCGGATGCTGCTGTTTGTTTAAGGATATGTTCATCAGGTGGCACCTCCATTAACTTGCAGTGGCCGACATAATTCCTCTTTTTCGCATAGGTCTACACGACTATAAAGATACAGTTAGTCACACAGTCAGCAGCAGGTTCTAAAATTCTTGAAGCAGACTGTTGCGTTTGATCTCGGGCTTTCGATGGGGTTGCGTAATTCTCGCCTGTTCAGCTCACTCTTACTCGTTGCCCTTAAGGCTAGTTCCCGCCTCCCCCACCTCCGTCAACCTACGCTGACTCCCTCCAAAGGGCTGCTCGCGGTCGCATAACGCTTACGCGGGATTCGTCCGGCTTCATACCCGGCCCTTCCGGCCTCCAAAGCCAGTTTCATGGCATACGCCATCCGCACAGGATCGGCTGCGCCGGAAACCGCCGTGTTCAGCAGCACTCCGTCCGCTCCCATTTCCATGGCCAGCGCGGCGTCCGAAGGAGCCCCGATGCCTGCGTCCACGATGACGGGTACGCGCGCTTCTTCGATAATGAAGCTGAGATTCAGCGGGTTGATAATGCCCTGACCGGTACCGATCGGCGATGCCCCCGGCATGATCGCATGAACGCCCATCTCCTGCAAACGGCGCGCCAGCACCACATCATCCGACGTATACGGAAGGACAAGAAATCCTTCGGCCAGCAGCATTTCGGTGGCCTTCAGCGTTTCTACCGGATCGGGCAGCAAGGTCTTGTCACAGCCGATCACTTCCACCTTGATCATGTCGCAGAGTCCCGATGCTTTCGCCAGCTTGGCGATGCGGACCGCTTCATCCGCCGTTTTGGCTCCCGCCGTATTCGGCAGCAGCTTGAACTTGCTTACATCCAGCATGGACAAAAAGTTCGGCTGTTCGGGGTCATAAATATTCATCCGCCGCACGGCAAAAGTTAAAATCTGCGCCTCGGAAACCTCGACCGCCTTTTTCTGAATCGTAAAATCCGGGAATTTCCCCGTCCCCAGCAGCAGCCTGGAGTTGAATTCGTAAGGTCCGATTTTCAGCATAGGGTCAGCCTCCTCCTACAAAATGAACGATTTCGATCCGGTCGCCGTCCGCAACCGGGGCATCCGCATGCTCTTCCGCCTGCAAAATATGCCCGTTGGTCTCCACGATAAGCAGATTGCGTTTTAATCCAAGGTGCCGGATCAGCCCTTCTACGGTATGTACCGTTTCCGGTACCGTAATGTCGTCTCCGTTTACATGCAGCTTCATTTTCGTCAAATGCCTCCTTCACTTGCAAAATGCAGCCTCCGGGCTGCTGCTCAGAGCGATGCTCCCAGCTAGCGGAGCCTACTGCCTTACAGCCGCGGCTGCCGCCTTTCTGTCCGGCCGGAACGCTTCGAGCAGCTCCCCCGCCCCCGGCAGAGCCGCTTCGGCAGCCGCGGCCCCGCCCGTGAGCACCGAAGCGGCAAGCACACCGGTCGCCTGCGACAGCAAAATGCCGTTGCGGTAATGCCCGAGGGCCGCGAAAAGCCCCTTGCAGGCGGTTATCTCGCCGATGTAAGGCATCCCGTCGGGCGTCTGAGGCCGCAGCCCCGCCCAGGCGCGCTCCCACTCGGCCTCCGCAAGCGCCGGGACGAGCCGCTGCGCCTGCGCGGCCAGCGAAAGCAGGCTGCCAAGACGCGGACTGCGGTCGAAGGAGCCGGGCTGAGCCGTGGCTCCCACGATGATCCGCCCGCCCGGCTTCGGCACGATGTAGCAGCCGTCCGAAGCGATCGTCCTCGCGAGAAGAGGCTGCCGTACGGTGAGGGAGAAGCATTCTCCCTTCACCGGATACACGGGCAGCTCCACGCCCAGAGGCGCCAAAATCTGGGCGCTCCAAAGCGAAGACGCCAGCACCGTACCGGCGGAGCGGATCTTCCCTTCGCGGGTCTGCACGCCGATCACCCGGCCCGACTCCGTCAGGAGTCCGGTCACGTCGGCGTGCTCCATGATCCGCGCGCCAAGCCGCGCAGCGCCGGCGGCCAGAGCGGCCGACAGCTCCGGCGCCAGCACGTGCCCCTCGTCAGGCAGGTGAAGCGCCCCGCGGAGCTCCTTGCTCAGCCCGGGCTCCAGCCAGCCTGTCTCGCACGGACTGAGCCATTCGGCCCGGCCGCCGGCCTCCTGATGGAAACGGCCGTCCGCTCTGAGCGCCGCCGCTTCGGCATCGGTCCAAGCGGCTTTAAGCATCCCCCGGTGGGTCAGGCCGATGTCCAGACCCGTCAGCTCCTTGAGCTCTTCCGCCAAATCCGGGAACAAATCCCGGCTCCTGCGGGCAAAATCAAACATCGGCCCCGCCTCGTGCATTTCGGACTGGGCCCCGAGCATCCCGGCTGCCGCTCCGGACGCCTGCCCGGCAATACGGTCCTTTTCCAGCAGAGTCACACGGACTCCCCGCTTCGCCAGTTGATAGGCGATCGAGCAGCCGATGACGCCTCCTCCGATCACGACAATATCCGTATCCCGATTCATCTCAGTTCTCCTCCTGTTTTCTCCGGCTGCAGGGCAAGTTCCAATTCGTGCCGGTAATGCTCCGCAGCCTCCGCGGGATTCTCCGCTTCCCATATGCCGCTCATTACGGCCACGCCCGCCGCTCCCGCGCGGATTACCTCGGCGCAGTTCTCCGGAAGAATCCCTCCGATCGCGATAACCGGAAGGCCTCCGCAGGCCAGCACCGTCTCCTGCAGCGCTTCCGCGCCGCGCGGGGCCGCTCCGGGTTTGGAGCCTGTGGCGAATACATGGCCGAATATCACATAATCGGCCCCCTCCTTCGCGGCACGGCCACCTTCCTCCGGCCCGTGAACGGAGACGCCTACGCGCAGGCCGGGAAACCCTTTTTTCACGGCGGAGGCAGGCAGACCGCTTCCCGGAAGCTGCACTCCGGCCGCTCCGGACAGCCGGGCCGCATCGGCGCGATCGTTGACGACAAGCTTGCCCGGTGGGACCCCGCAGGCGGCAAGCTCCGAGAGCAGCGTCCACAGCTCCCGCGGGGACTGCTTTTTTTCACGCACATGAATGGCCGTTACGTAAGGATGGATGGCGGTGGCAATCCGTATAAGCTCCTCGGGTTTCTGCTTTCCGGTTGAGATGGCGTGAAGCTCCGGTCCGGCGGGATAAGGGATCATCTCGTTCTTCTCCTCTCGGTTTGTATAGAGCGGCTTACAATCTATCCTCGGGCAGAACCCGCTTTCTGACGGACGAGACGGCAATAAACGCAAAAAAACCACTTTCCGCAGAAAGTGGTTTTCCCGTACACCGTTGCACGCGAGCCTGGACGCCGCTCCGCCGATTGGCGGAAACGACCGACCGTACCGGCAATTCTCCAATTCCGGTCTTCTCGCACCTACGGCCGCCGGGCGGTTCGTAAGAGGAGACGATTTCCCGGAACAACCGGCAGGGGCCTCAGGCTTGCAGTGAACTAAAAAAGACCGGACGGAATATACCGTGCGGCCTTGGTCGGCAGGGTTATTCTCTCTACGCTGGCATTACCCAGATCAGATACGGTTAGTGACATTCGCGGTCACACTCTCAGCCGGACTTCATCCAGCTCCCGAAACATATAAGGTTATCTTAACCTTACCTTATCCTTTTTCCAATTACAAGCTAAATTTTCCCGTAAAATGCGGCCGGAACCGAATTCGTCTACTTCCGTCAAGCTCTAAATACCCGCTTCCGTATGTTTCCATTCTTCGCTTTTGCGTCAAAGAAAGGGATCTTCGGGTAATAAAAAAATACGAATCGGGCGGTGCTCCTCTCTTCAGGAGAAACCGTCCCAACCACGTATCCGAAGGGGAGGAATGTCCGATGGCAGCGCTGACCGAAGAAGAAAGAAACAAGCTGGAGCAGCGGCTTTACAAGGAAAAAGGCGAGCTGGAGCACGTGCTTGAGTCCGACCGGGAAGAAGATTCCCTGAGAGACTCTACCGGAGAGCTATCCTCATACGACAATCACCCTGCCGACATCGCAACCGAAGCGTTCGAACGAGGCCGGGATCAGGCGGTGGATGATAATATGGAACAACAGCTTACAGACGTTAAACATGCGATCGGCCGGCTTGAATCCGGTTCTTACGGCGTATGCGAAGTATGCAAGGAGCCGATTCCGTTCGAGCGCCTGGAGGCGATTCCGTGGGCTTCTACCTGCGTTGAACATTCGCAGACACGTACAGAGGACGATTCCGTAGACCGGCCGGTAGAAGAAGAAATTCTCGAACCTATTCTTGAGTCTCCGAACGATGACGATAGGGGCCGCACCGAAATCGATGATACGGACGCCTGGAAGACGGTAGAAGAATACGGCAACAGTTCGGATACCCGTAGGACGGGAAACGCTCAACCGAAGGAACCCGCTGACGATTGCGAAGACGAGAAGTAGCGGGGCACAAAAAAAGGATGGGGCATTCGCGAAGAATCCCTTCATCCTTTTTGGCATGTCGCCCGTATAATCGTCTTTATCCTATGGCATGTATAATGCCTTCCGCAGGTTGGCCGCAGTCTAGCTTTCTTCTTCCGTCAGCCTGTAGCCGCAGGTCGTGCAGAACTGCATACCGGGTTCTATGTCTTCTTTGCACTGGGGGCAGAAAGGCTTCAATTCCATGATGGCCGTAAAATCCGCCTGCTCCTGAATCGGCTCGAATTTCCGCCCGCAGTTCGGACAAAACCGGGTATCCACCGCGACCACGTGACCGCATTCGCACGATTTCTCGTCGTACAGGCTGTAGATCCGGTTCTGCATCGCCTTGATTTCATCCTCGATGGCTTGAAGCTCAGCCGTTACGGCCGCGACCTGCGTCTCCGGGTAAGGCTGCTTCTGCTTGCCCGCTTCGTAGACGAATTCGCCGATCTGCGTGTACAGTTTCTGCATATCTCTCTGCTTCGCCGCAATTTGCAGCTTCAGCCGGTTAACTTCGATCGTCTGCTGCGCTTTTTTCCCCGCTTCGGCTGCGCCCTGTTTAATCTTCCCGATAAATCCGGACATAGGGTACCTCCTTGATGTTAAGATTGCATGGGCACAATCTGACTTTTATAATACCCCCATTATACCCGTTTCCCGCTGGATGCGCTAATTTAGCCTCCGTTATAGTGTATGGGACCTTTCCGGAAAAAAGGACACCCAATTCCGGCTTACCCCGGAAATGAACGAAATCCGCTAAATTTCTCGGTCCAATTAGGAAGCGGCTTGAAGGGCGGGGCGTTGTCGCCGGTGGGTCAGGCCATCAACCGGACGGCGTACAGTCCTCATAGGCAGATGAACCGCATTCTCTCGAGAATGAGGCCGCCGGACGGCTATCCTTTTGCAAAGCTTATCGCGCCCCCTCCTCGCTTTCCCTTGTACAAAAAAACGCCCCGGCCCATAAGGCCGAGGCGCTTGCGTCAACTCGAGGTCCCATGCTCGAATCCGGTATGTAATACACCGATATATCTGCAAAAACAAGTCCGATCCCGATCAGCTCCGGGCGGTCTCTTTACTTTCGCGAGACGGTTCAGGGTTCAGGGCTGAGGACTGCTACCATCGACCAGATCCAGATCAAAACCGACCTCGAACATCCGGTTCCACGGCAGATGAACGTTGGCGATCCGGATCTGCCCGGACGTCAGCCCGGCGAGGCGTTCACTGGCAAACGAGCGCAGCTTCTCCGCGATAACGGCTTCGATTTCAGGCTGCTTGCCGGCCAGCTCAAAATACCCCGCTCCGAACGCCGGAAGCACGTTCGCCTTCACATCCTTGCGGACGAGGGCCTGGTAGCCCCAGTCTTCTACGAGCCGGTAGAAGTAGAAGGCCCTGCTGCTCCGCTTCTGGGCTTCGCTCCGCAAGCGGCCTTCCGGCTCCGCTTCAGCCCCGGTGCCGCCGGCGGATTTCCGCGCGCCCGCGTAGTACGCCTCGATGACGGCGTGCGCGATGACGGTGCCCAGCGTATTGCCGGAGGTGTTCCACCCGGCATACGCGGACAGCCCTTTAAGCTGGCCCTGGCGGGCAAGCAGCTTGAGCAGCACCGTGTCGCCGCCGTTGCAGACTGCCACGTCGGCCAGGGCTACGGTCCGTCCTTCTCCGAGGTACACGCGCATCGCCTGGGCGAACTCGCGCAAATTCACCTCGGAGAAGTAGGACCGGTGCCGCTGGCTCCACGCCTGCGACGTTTCCGCCATGTCCGATTCGCCCGCGGCCGGCGAATTGACCATCAGCACGGCGTCTGCCCCCTGCGAGCTGTCCGCCATAAAAGCGCCTGCACTCGTCAGGTGCGCCTTGATGCTCTCGTTCAAGCTGCGGTCCTCGTACTTCGGAATGCAGAAAGGTCCCCTCGTGGAGGAATACCGGACGAACAGCTTCGGAAGGTATCCTTTGCTCTCGCAGAAAATCCGGGCAAACAACGTACAGCCGATTTCGTCCGCCCCCGGGTATATCGCAACGCGGTCCGTCAAGTCCAGCTCCTCCGAGAGAATCGCAAGCGCTCTCTGCTCCAGCGGGGAGAAGCCGTACTGGGAATTATCGTCGAGCGGAATGATCAAATAGTCGATAACGCCTTCTTCCGCAAGCTCCAGCGCCGTCCGGTTGATAAAAGCGTTGATTTCGCGCCGTCCGGTGAAGTCTTCCAGCACATCCTGCGGAATTTTGTCCAGAATGCCGGCGAAAATCCGCTCTTCTTCGTCCGTCAGCGCTTCCTGTTCCTTCTTATCCGTATACCAGCCGTACAAGAACAGCTCGCGGCCGTAATCCGCGTAATAATCCGGCTCCTCTTCGCTGCTGGAATAGGCGGGCACCCTCATAATCAGATTAAACGCGTGGATCCGCAGGTCCGGTTTATTCCTTTTGAGTTCGCGCAGCACTTCAAGGCGCTTAAGCGCATCCTCACGGGTCAAATAGTGCAGCCGGGAAGGTACGATGCCTCCGTAAACGAGCATATCCAGCGACACCAGAGCATAGTCCGCCCCTTGCGCTTCCCGCAGCAGCCAGTTACCAAGAGCCTCCGTATCCCCCGGAGTTTTCTTGCGGCCCAAGATGGACATAGGCGGAGCGGTAAGCTCCAAATCGGTCATCTCGGCCAGGCGCTGCGGATATTCCAGATTACACGGCCGCTCGTCGAGCGGTACAAATACGATTTTCGTCATCCCATTGATCTCCCCTGATCAGAAAAAGTGATAATTGCGCCAATCGTCCGGCAGGCGCCGGTTTAAACGTGTATACGCACGAAGTCGACAAAACGTTTGGTAATCTGCTGAGGCCTTGTGATAGCGCCCCCGATAACGACGGTATGCGCACCGCTGCGGAAGCATTCAATCGCATCTTCCCGGGTATGAATACGCCCTTCGGCGAATACCGGGATATCGGCCCGCGCCGCCATCTCGCGGATCAGCGTGAAATCCGGCCCTTCCTGCTGAGGACTGTACGGCGTATACCCGGACATCGTCGTAGACAGGATATCGAAGCCGGCTTCCTGGGCATGGAGCCCTTCTTCGACGGTAGAGATATCCGCCATGAGGAGAACGCCGGCCCGCTTTTTGATTTCGGACACGATTTCCTTCAGCGTTTCTCCTTTCGGACGCGGCCGCATCGTCGCATCCAGCGCGATTATATCGGCTCCCGCCCGCCAAACGGCTTCTACCTCTTCCAAGGTAGGAGTGATATATACATCGCTGCCTTCATAGTCACGTTTCCAGAGCCCGACAAGCGGCAGCTTTACTCTCGACTTAATCGCGGCGATATCGACCGGCGTATTGGCCCTTATGCCGACTGCTCCTCCGGCCTCCGCGGCCAGCGCCATCCTGACCATCATCTCGCTTCCGAACAAAGGTTCATCCGGCAATGCCTGGCAGGACACGATAATTCCTCCCTTGACTGCTTCCAATAGGCTGTGTTTTTCCATAGTTGTACCTCCGTTAGTTATAACCGTCCGGCACCGCTGCCGGCATTTCAAAAAGAACCCGTCACTTTATTATATGAAGTAATTATCCGTAATTCAACACAATTTTGGAGTAAATTTTCTTTATTTTAAGTTCTCTGTGATTCCACTCCGTACTCCCGGCTCTATACCTGTTCACTTTTATAGACACATATTTCCAACAAGAAGTTACATATTCCGCATTTTTTTGACTTTCCGCTCTGGTTAAGAAGCTGCTTTATACAGGGCCCCATCGTGAAGTGTCTCGGCCATAAAAAAAAGCCTGTGCTTACGCACAAGGCTTAAAAATGACGTTATTGCCCTTTCATCCATCCGAAAGGTTCGGATCCCGGAAGCTCGGCCGGACTCGGCTGAAGTCCGTCCTGGGCCAGGAACCAGTCCCGCAGCATCGCGAGAAGCTGGGCGCTGTTCACCGGCTTGGTGATGTAATCCGAGGCTCCCGCCTCCAAGCACTGTTCGCGGTCCCCTTTCATCGCTTTCGCCGTAAGCGCAATGATCGGCAGGTCTTGGAACTGGGGTCTGCGGCGGATTTCCCGCATCGTTGCGTATCCGTCCATAACCGGCATCATAATATCCATCAGAACGATATTAATGTCCGGCATTTGTTCAAGAATCTCGATGGCGTCATGGCCGTTCTCGGCGGATATAACCTTCATGTTCTGACGCTCCAGAATGGTCGTCAGAGCAAAAATGTTACGGATATCGTCGTCAACGATAAGCACCTTTTTCGAATCGATCATCTCGTTGGACTGGTGCTTTTTAATCAGAATATCTCTCTGGCTGTCATTGAGGTTTTCCAGCTTGCGGTGAAGGAACAGCATCGTTTCGTCCACAATCTGAATCGGAGATTTCACTTCCTTGATGACCGCGATGGAACGCAGCTCCTCCAGGTCGTCCTCTTCCTCTTTGGTCAGTTTCTCGGTCCGGTTGATCAGAACCGGCTTGTATTTGTTTTTGGCGTTCTTCTGCATTTCTCTCACGAACTGGGCCGGGCCCATGTCCGGCAGATCCGTATCGACGAGTACACAGTCGAAGTCCTTGGATTTCAATTGGTTCAACGCTTTGCGGCCGGTATCGGTCGCGCTGACCTTAATGTCGCTGTTCTTCACGAGATCCACCGTCTGTCTGCGGCGCTCCGAATCGGACATGCCGACCAGAAGCTGCTGGAACGGCTTAGTGCCGAAAGCATTCAGCTTGTCGATCGCGTTCTCCAGATCTTCGTTCTTGATCGGCTTGCAGAGGAAATCGAACACACCCTTCTGCAGAAGCTCGGTCGCATCGTCTTCGATCGTCATCACCGTTACGGGGATATGACGCAGCTCGATGTCGTCCTTCAGCTGATCCAGAACGGAGGACCCGTTCATGTCCTCCAGACGCAGGTCAAGCGTAATCGCAACCGGATTGTACCTCTTGGCGAGGGCGACCGCCTTGTTGCCTTTCGGCGTAATAATCGCCTTCAAGCCTTTCCTGTGAAGCATATCCAGCAGAATCTCATTGAATTTCATATCGTCTTCCACGATCAGGAATACACGGTCGCCCGCTTCAATGTTCGCCCGATCATCTACGAGCTGTGTCGTATCGAACCGGTCGTATTCGTACTTTTTAGGCTGCGCAGCCGGTACGTCGATCACTTCCGGCACATAAGCGGCGGCCGCTTCCAGCATAGCCGGATCGAGATCGACCGGCAGGAAGAGCGTGAAGGTGCTGCCGACGTTGACTACGCTGAACAGCGTAATCTCCCCGCCGAGCATGCCCGCGATTTCGCGGGAAATGGCAAGGCCCAGGCCCGTTCCGCCGTATTCGCGGTTCGTGCTGCCGTCCGCCTGCTGGAACGCTTCGAAAATAATCTGCTGCTTGTCCTCGGAGATGCCGATCCCCGTGTCTCCGACGGAGAAGGCCAGCACCATACGGGCGCGGTTCAGCAATTCGTTATCCTGGCTCCAGCCGCTGCTCGCCCGGCGCATGAGGAGAACGACTTCGCCTTTCTCGGTGAACTTGAAGGCGTTGGAGAGCAGGTTTTTCAAGATCTGCTGAAGACGCTTGGAATCGGAAATAATGGATTCCGGCAGCGCTTTTTCCGCTTTGATTTTGAAATCAATCTTCTTATCTTGAGCGATATGGCGGAAAGTCCGCTCCATATTATCGGTAATTTCGGTAAGTTTCATTTCGGTAAAGTCCGGTGTAATCGTACCGGATTCGATTTTGCTCAAATCGAGAATGTCGTTAATCAAGTTGAGCAGGTCAAGACCCGAATCATGGATGGTACGCGCGAATTTCACCTGATCGTCGGTCAGGTTGTGGTCCGGATTCTCGGAAAGCTGCTCGGCCAGCAGAAGCAGGCTGTTCAGCGGTGTCCGCAGCTCGTGAGACATATTCGCCAGGAACTCCGATTTGTACCGGGACGTCAGCGCAAGCTGCTCCGCTTTCTCTTCGAGGAAGCGTTTCGCCTGCTCGACTTCGTTGTTCTTGCTTTCGACTTCCGCTTTCTGAATGACAAGCAGCTTCGCTTTGTCTTCCAGTTCGTCGTTGGTATGCTGCAGCTCTTCCTGCTGCTTCTTGAGCTCTTCCGCGAGAGACTGCGACTGCGACAACAGCTCTTCGGTTCTCATGTTTGCCTGCATCGTGTTCAGCACGATTCCGATACTCTCGGTCAACTGGTCGAGGAACGCGATGTCGATTTCGGTAAACCGGCGGAAGGAAGCCAGCTCCATCACGGCCAGCACCTGATCCTCGAACATAATCGGCAGCAGCACGATGTTAAGCGGCGCGGCTTCGCCGAGCCCCGAGCCGATCATCACGTAATCCTCCGGTACGTTCGTCAGCAGAATCCGCTGCTTCTCGATGAGGCACTGGCCAACCAGGCCCTCGCCCATACGGAACTCGTTGGACAAGTGCTTGCGCTGCTGATAAGCATAGCTGGAGAACATGCGCAGCACCTGCTCCTCGCCGTTCGCTTCGTTCATGTAGAACACGCCGTGCTGCATGGAAACAAGCGGAGCCAGCTCCGACATAATCATGCGGCACACTTCGTACAGGTCGCGCTGACCCTGGAGAAGACGGCTGAACCGGGCCAGGTTGGTCTTGAGCCAATCCTGCTCGGTATTGATCCGCGTCGTTTCCTTGAGGTTGCGGATCATCTCGTTGATGTTGTCTTTGAGTGTTCCGACTTCGCCCGCCGCGATGACATCGATAGTCCGCGACAAGTCGCCCTTCGTCACCGCAGTCGCGACGTTTGTAATCTGGCGCACCTGAGTCGTCAGCGTGGACGCCATATAGTTTACGTTATCGGTTAAGTCACGCCACGTTCCGGCAGCCCCCGGCACATGCGCCTGGCCGCCCAGCTTTCCTTCGGCCCCTACTTCGCGGGCCACGGTCGTAACCTGGTCGGCAAACGTATCGAGCGTGTCGATCATGTTATTGATCGTTTCGCTCAGATCATAGATCTCGCCCGCCGCATCCACCATCAGCTTCTGCTTCAAGTTACCGTTGGCGACGGCCGTCACGACCTTCGCGATGCCTCGCACCTGGTTGGTCAGGTTCGTCGCCATAATGTTAACGTTGTCGGTCAAGTCTTTCCAGATTCCGCCGACCCCGTTCACATGCGCCTGGCCGCCCAGCTTGCCGTCCGTTCCTACCTCGCGGGCTACGCGAGTAACCTCCGAGGCGAACGAACTGAGCTGATCCACCATCGTGTTGATCGTTTCTTTGAGCTCCAGGAGCTCGCCTTTAACGTCGATCGTAATCTTCTTCGACAAATCGCCGTTGGCGACGGCGGTCGTAACGGCCGCGATGTTCCGCACCTGGCTGGTCAAGTTGCCGGTCATGTAGTTCACCGTGTCGGTAAGATCCTTCCACGTTCCGGAAACCCCTTTTACATCCGCCTGACCGCCGAGCTTCCCTTCCGTTCCGACCTCGCGCGCCACGCGTGTCACCTCGGAAGCGAAGTTGCTGAGCTGATCCACCATCGTATTGATCGTGCTCTTGAGCTGCAGCATCTCGCCTTTAACGTCAACGGTAATCTTGAGGGACAGATCGCCCTTCGCAACCGCCGTCGTCACGTCGGCGATATTCCGTACCTGGTCGGTCAGGTTGCTCGCCATGTCGTTTACGCTTTCCGTGAGGTCCTTCCACGTTCCGGCAACGCCTTTAACCTGGGCTTGTCCGCCAAGGCGTCCGTCCGTTCCTACTTCACGCGCCACGCGGGTAACCTCGGACGCGAACGTGCTGAGCTGATCCACCATCGTGTTGATCGTGTTTTTCAGCTCCAGAATCTCGCCCTGTACGTCTTCCGTGATTTTCTTGGACAGATCGCCGTTCGCGACGGCCGTCGTGACGACCGCGATGTTCCGCACCTGGTTCGTCAGGTTGCTCGCCATGTCGTTTACGCTCTCCGTCAGATCCTTCCACGTTCCGGATACGCCCTTCACGTTGGCTTGGCCGCCCAGCTTGCCTTCCGTTCCTACTTCACGGGCCACACGGGTAACCTCGGACGCGAAGGTGCTGAGCTGATCCACCATCGTGTTGATCGTGTTCTTCAACTCCAGAATCTCGCCGGTCGCGTTAACCGTGATCTGCTTGGACAAGTCGCCCTTCGCGACGGCGGTCGTGACTTCGGCAATGTTGCGCACCTGATCGGTCAGCGTACTCGCCATGTAGTTCACGCTGTCGGTCAAGTCCTTCCAGGTGCCGGATACGCCTTTAACGTCGGCCCGGCCGCCCAGCTTGCCGTCGTTACTTACTTCGCGGGCTACCCGGGTAACCTCGGACGCGAACGTGCTGAGCTGATCCACCATCGTGTTGATCGTGCTTTTCAGCTGCAGAATCTCGCCCTTGGCGTCTACGGCGATTTTCTTCGACAGGTCGCCGGTTGCAACCGCCGTCGTGACCTCGGCGATATTCCGCACCTGATTCGTCAGGTTGGTCGCCATGTAATTAACGCTTTCCGTCAGATCGCGCCATGTGCCCGATACGCCTTTAACGTCGGCCTGACCGCCCAGTATCCCTTCCGTTCCGACCTCGCGCGCCACACGCGTAACCTCGGAACCGAACGTGCTGAGCTGATCCACCATCGTGTTGATCGTGTTCTTCAGCTCCAGAATTTCGCCCTGCGCTTCTTCCGTGATTTTCTTGGACAGATCGCCGTTCGCAACGGCCGTCGTAACGACCGCGATGTTGCGCACCTGGTTCGTCAGGTTGCTCGCCATGTCGTTCACGCTCTCCGTCAAATCGTACCACGTACCGGATACGCCCTTAACGTCGGCCTGCCCGCCCAGCTTGCCTTCCGTTCCTACTTCACGGGCTACACGGGTAACCTCGGAAGCAAACGTGCTAAGCTGATCCACCATCGTGTTAATCGTATTTTTGAGCTCCAGAAACTCGCCCTTCGCGTTAACGGTAATCTTGCGGGACAAATCGCCTTTCGCGACAGCCGTCGTCACATCCGCGATATTCCGCACCTGATCCGTCAGGTTGCTCGCCATGTTATTGACGCTCTCCGTCAAATCGCGCCACGTACCAGATACATCCGTCACTTCGGCTTGTCCGCCCAAAATGCCTTCCGTTCCCACTTCACGCGCCACGCGGGTAACCTCGGCCGCAAACGTGCCCAGTTGGTTGACCATGCGGTTGATATTGTTAGCGGTGCGCAAAAATTCGCCCGTAAGTGCGCGCCCTTCAAATTCAAGTTCCACTTTCTGCGAAAGATCGCCCTGCGCCACGGCGTTGATAACCCGTACCATCTCGCTTGTAGGCTGAATCAGATCACTGATCAGATTGTTCAGGGAATCGTTGAACGCGTTCCAGCTTCCGCCCGTGCTCCGGCACATAAAGCGGCGGTTCGTATTGCCTTCCTTGCCGACAACTCGCTCGACCGTCTGCACTTCCTGCACCACGTTCTCCTGCATATCGAGAATATCGTTCAGCGTATCGGCGATTTTGCCCGGCATTCCGTTCAGGTCATAGGGCATACGTACGGAAAAGTCGCCTTTCTTAAAAGCCAGCAACACCTGAAGCAACTGTTTTTCGTCCAAAACATCTAGGGAATCATTGGATCTCTGTTCTTGTTCCGACATACGGCTTTTCCTCCGAATTTGTATATAAATAGAAAAAGAATCGAAAATTTCGAATTATGTTAACTTTAATAGTAGTGTTTCTAAAAACCGAATACAATAGCAAGTAGAGGAAATTTGTAACTTCTTCGCATGCGGGAACCCTTTTAGTGAAAGCCTGCCCCCGCTCCGTTACCGCTTACATACCGTCGGTTTATCCCCCTTTTCCGCTCAAATGACAGGTTTGTTCCCTTTGGTCCTTACACGTCCTTTGTAGATACGTCCTCATGTGAAGATAGTTTCTTTTTGTAAAAAAATTGTCACAGCAACAATTTCCGGTAAAAAATCCGGCTTCGAAACATTTTTCGACATTATGGCACGCTGATGCGCTTTTATACCCGCTTCCGTTAAACTTGAAACAGGGTTTTCGATTTTTTTCAAAAAGATTTTTTCGGGTTTTAAAGGAAGCGTGCGGGGTCTGGTAAAAAGGCGGAAATCCCGGGAAACGCCGGTGAATTTGAAGACACATTAGACCATGAGGCATGAATAAAGGCGGCTTCTATATTTTACAAAGCTGCAGGCGCCACGGGGGATCGCCGGTTTTTCATTTACAGGGCAGCTGGCTTCTCCTATAATAAAGAAGTAAAATTTCTTTTATTGTTATTAATTAGGGAAGATTAATTCTTCCAAAATTACGAAGCGGGGGAAAAGGTTCATGTCTTCTTACGCAGCGATCGGCATCGACATTGGGGGCACCCACATTAAAAGCGGACTCATCCTTCCGGACGGGAAAGTTCTCGCCTCCCACAAAACCGAGACGGAAGCGTCCGCCGGTAAAGCCGGTCTCATGGCTAAGCTCGCAGGACTTCTGCAAACGTATTCAGAAGAGGCCGCTGCCGCAGGCGTGAAGCTCGCCGGAACGGGAATCGGCAGCGCCGGCTACATTAACCGCGAAGGAACCGTAGCTTTCGCGACCGATAATTTGCCCGGCTGGAGCGGAACGACGCTGCGTGCGGACATCGAGAAGCTGTCCGGCCTGCCCGCTGCCGTCGATAACGACGTCAACGTCATCGCCCTCGGCGAGCAGTGGCTTGGCGCGGGAAGCGGCTGGGACACGTTCCTGTGCGTAGCGCTGGGCACCGGGGTGGGCGGCTGCTATATCCGCGAGGGCAGCCCGCTGCACGGGCGGGACGGCTTCGCGGGAGCCTACGGCCACATGGTCGTGGCTTTCGGCGGCGAGCCCTGCACATGCGGCCACCGCGGCTGCTGGGAGCAGTACGCGTCCGTGACCGCGCTGAAGCGCCTTATACGCGAACGGGGCGGGCAGACGCTGGAAGAAGCGTCTCCCCCGGAGCTGTTCGCGCGCGCCCGCGCCGGGGATGAGACCGCGATGGGCATCGTGCGGCTGTACGCCGAGTACGTCGCCACAGGGCTCAGCGGTCTCATCCACGCGTTCAACCCGCCCGCCATCGTCGTGGGCGGAGCCGTCACCGAACAGGGGGACTTCCTGTTCGATCTGATCCGCCGGCATGTCCTGGACATGACCATGCCGGCCTACACGGCGGCGCCTGTCCCGATCGTGCCGGCCGAGCTCGGCGGCACGGCAGGCATGTTCGGCGCCGCAAAGCTGCTGTTCGACCGCCTGAAGGTCGAACAGCCCTAAAGCAAAAGCCCTTCGCACGTGCGAAGGGCTTTTGCTTATTTGCGCCTGCGGCGCAGGCACGCGTGCGTGTTAGCGCCGGCGGCGACATGCATGCCGGAGGCCGCCGGAATGCACGGGCAGCGCTGTGCGCCTCATGCGGCCTCCGCCCGCTTGCGCGGGTCGCGGCGGCACACCCGTTCTATCGGCGCGGGGCATGCACGTCAGGGCCGTGCGGCCGGAACGGTTCCCGCGGCTCATCCGCAGCGTTCAAATTATCGCTAGCCGCAGGATGGATGCGGCTTCCTGTCACATCCGCATCCGCGGGCTACCTCACGGCCGATTGCCGCCTGCTCCGGTAGCTCCGGTACGTCCATATGCATACGCCCAGCCAGAAACCGCTGGCCAGATAACCGCCCAGCACGTCGCTGGGATAATGCACACCGAGATAGATCCGGGCGAGTCCCATCGCCACAATCATTGCGGTAGCCAGCGTAACGAGAACGGCTCTTCCCGCCGCACTGGAAATATGCTTCCACAGCAAGTAGACCAGAATTCCGTACAAACCGACCACGGCCATGGAATGTCCGCTGGGGAAGCTGAATCCGGTTTCTTCCATAATAATGTGGATGGCCGGACGATCCCGCTGGAAGATCTTTTTAAGAATCGTATTCAAAATAGCGGAGCCGCCGATAGCGGCAATGAGCAGAATGACTTCCGCCCGGTGCTTCAGCACGAAATATAAATACAGAGCTGCGGCGATCGTTATAAACGGGACGACGGCGGAGGAACCGATTTCGGACAGCAGACCGGCAGCCGCGGTTAAGCCGGGACTTTCCGCCCCTTGCACGAACGAAATGATCGTCTCGTCAAACCAGGCAATCTGCCGGCGGCTGACAAGCAGCGCCACCGTACCGAAGCATACGGCCAGTAAGAGACAAACGAGAAAAGAACGGGTCAGCAAAACGTTTAATTTCGTGTTCATTGCGATAATAAGTCTTCCTTTCTTCACTAATTCCTGGTCCTGAACAAAGAGATCGGGAACAGCCTTGATCATACCATATTTTAATAAATTGTTAAAAATTTGCCCTTGTCAAGCAAAAAGGAGCTTTCCATTAATCCCATAAGAGATCATTGGAAAGCTCCTGTTATTCAATACCTTGGCGGATGCCCGAAAAGCTCCGGTCAGCGGCTTTTGATAAGAAGCTCGACAGCTTCCTGCACAAGTTTGCCGGTGTCCTTGCCCTTCTCTTCCTCCTGCCGAATGCAGTGCTCGAGATTGGTGGCCACGATATAAGCCATCGCCTTATCGGCCGCGCTTCGGACAGCGGAAAGCTGAGCGACGACGTCTTTGCAGTCTTTTTCTTCTTCCATCATTTTGAGGATGCCGCGTACCTGGCCTTCCACCCGCTTCAGCCGACGGACTATGCTCTCGTCGTAGTTCATCGCGATCT
Organism: Paenibacillus chitinolyticus NBRC 15660; assembly: GCF_000739915.1. Classification (GTDB taxonomy): domain Bacteria; phylum Bacillota; class Bacilli; order Paenibacillales; family NBRC-103111; genus Paenibacillus_F; species Paenibacillus_F chitinolyticus. Next base: position 29,010 of record NZ_BBJT01000014.1, read on the forward strand.
TCCTTTCCGTATGCTGCTGATTGCTTCCATGTTAAGGACAGCCTGCCCCGCAGGTCTTCTCGCGACAAGTTCCCAAAGCGCGAAGTTCGGAACGAAGCTGCATGGCGTAGAGTCCCTTGAATCCGCGCCTTTTCAGAAAACGGGCCGCTTTCTTGATGTGGCGGTTAGAATCCCCGACCAGCAGAACACGGTCCTCCGGGGAAAATTCGTCCTTCCACAAGTAAGGGAGACGGCCGATAGACATATTAATGGAAGGAAAGCCAGCCGCCTCTTCATAATCCGAGGCGTCCCGCACGTCCAGCACCTTAATCCGTCCTTCTTCTCTGGAAGCCATAAGCTCTCTCGCCTTCTCTTGGCTGAGATACGACAGGCCCCTAACCGGAAGCCAGCTCAGCACAAGCACCAAGATCATCATTCCCGCAATGATCTCCCACATAATCATTCGACAATTCCTCCCTATTCACGCTGTTGACAGCTATAAATCGGTTGCCTGTCTATCCGCCGTCTCCTCGGCTCTCGTTCTAACGTCCGAACGAAATACGGTCCGTCCAGTTATTCATACCGCCGGTCATATTAACGACGTCGAAGTTTTGCTCCGTCAGCAGTTCGCAAGCCAACCCGCTCCGGTTGCCGCTGCGGCACACAACCGTAATTTCCCGATCCCGGTCCAGTTCGCCGAGTCTCTGCATCAATTGTCCCAACGGGATATGAACGGCCTGCTCGATATGCCCATCCGCCCATTCCTCATCTTCCCTGACATCCAGGATATATAGATCCTCTCCGTCGTGAATGCGCCGCGCCAGGTCCTGCGAGGTACAGCTCTTAGGTATTTGAAAGGCCATTCCAGTTCTCCTATATCGTCTAGTCGTTATCATCCTGAATAATATACCCGAATTATATACCCGTATGGGTATACTCCTATGATAGGTTTTAAAACCCTAACTGTCAACATAAAAATTACAGACTAGTCCGCGTAAAAAACTGTGGACAATTTCATCTGTGGATATGTTTATAAAAATTTAAAACTTATGCACAGCCTGCGATTTTGAACTGTTGATTTGTGTATAACCCTGTGTATATGTTCCTCCCCGCTTAACGGCGGGTTTTATATCTTACCATCATCCTGTCCAAAATAAAAGAAAAGAACTCCGAAAACGGAGTTCTTGCCAAAGTATTTTCTCCCCGCTGCCTAAGGACACCATCGCTGCATCTCTTAAGACGGCAGCGGTCAGCGAAGACCGCGTTCGAACAAAAACCCGATATAATCCGTCGGTGTGCCGGGATGCCCGAGCTGACGAAGCATAGCCGATATGTTGCCGCGATGATACGTCCCGTGATTCACCACATGCTGAACCAACGCGTAGACATGGGTTTCCAGCCGGCCGAACTGAGGATGCGACGGAGCCGTTTCGGCGGCCGCCCCCTCTCCCTCGGCGAAGAAAGCCCGGTACTTCTCCTCGGCAAGAGCGAATCTCTTCCGCAATTCGTCCAGCGAATCTCCCCGTCCCTGCGCGTAAAGGTCCGTTACGACTTTTCTGGCTTCTTCATAGCCGCCCCCTTTCATAATGACCAGCCACATTTCGTCCATCATGTAGATATGGTTCAAAGCGTCCGCGACGGACGGAAAAATGCTCTGAATCTGCTCGAAGGAAAGCTCCTCCGGCAGTGCCTCGAGACCTGCGAAAACCTTCCCGTTTGCCCACACATGGTAGTCGTACTGCTGCTCCGCGTAACCGCTTAATAAAGCGGCTTTTTCCCGCTCCTGTAGTTGCGAATCCGTTGCCATTCCGCTTCCTCCCTGTTCCTGTGGATATGTTGGGGTCTTGCTTTTACGGCTTGCGCATAATTGCGTGCGAAGCCGGATAATCGCTTGCGGGTAACCGCCATCCTGCGACGTCATCATAAAGACGATCCTGTGCCCCGGGTACTGCCCGCGGACCAGGCCTCTTCTTTTGCCGTAAGCTCGCTTGCCTTCTTAGGATAACTCAGGTTAACTGACAATTCCGGTCAGTGAAGCTATAGCTGTTTATAAAATTCAAGCAGTCCCGATGTCGCCGCGATCAGCTGCTCCTTCAGCAGAGGAGGCTCAAGAATCCGGATCGACCGCCCGTGGATCATCAGAAAATACGGAACGTAGCTTCGGATCGCCTTTTCCTCCATCTTCATATGGACCTGATCAGTCGTACGCTCCACAATAGCGCGGCCGAACAGCCAGTGATCGCAGAGCTCGGCTATCGATTCGGGGGAGCCGCTGATCCGGACGGAGACGAGCTGATCCTCTTGACTCGTGTCGGGCAGAAGATTGTTCATAAAAAAATGGCGGGCCCAAAAGCCCTGCGGCCTGTCAAACCTGTCTTCCGTCTGCGACAACACCCGAATGCGGTCGACGCGGAAGCTCCGCAGCTCGCCCCGAAGGCGGCAAAATGCCACCAGGTACCATTTGCTCCTCCAGTGAACGAGCCCGTACGGATCGACGTCCCGGCTCTGGACGGGCGCCGCATACCCCTTGCTGTACTCCATGCGGACGGTATACCCGTCGGCCACGGCTATCTCCAGCATCTGCAGATAACCCTCCAGCGAAGAATCGGTCGGAGGGTGAATGACATCGAAGCCTGCTTCGTGCCGCTCGATGAATCTGAGCTGCTCGGGGTTCGTATACTGCTTGAGCTTCCCCACGGCGCTGTTCAGCGCGTCCCCGAACGGGTAGCCTGCTTCTTCCGCGAATATGGCGGCATGAACGAGGGCTTTCTGCTCGGCGGCATTAAAGAACAGCGGCGCCTCCCGGAAATTCGGCAGCAGACTGTAGCCGCCGTTATGTCCGGAATCCGCGAGGATCGGCACTCCGCTGGCGCAAAGCGCATCTATGTACCGGTACACGGTCCGGATGTTGATTTCAAGCGTCTCGGCCAGTTCGCGGGCAGTCATTTTCCTCCCCGATTTCAAGTGCCACAGCACGGCAAGCATGTTATCCGCTTTGGACATGTTCCATCACCTCGATGCTCAATTCCGGACATGTCCATTCTAGGGCCGCGGGGATAAAGTTTCAATCGGGGAGATTTGAGAGGGGTCACGTTCCTGACTTTTTGCCCAATCTTCGGCAGTACGATGCCGAGGCTGCGGCTGCGCACCTTTTTTAGGAAAACCGACGGTATAAAATAGGGAAATTTTTGCGGGATTCAGACACTTAAATTGCTTTGACAAGCAAAGTGCATCTGTTTATATTGTAATACGGGAAACGAGGTTCTTGTGGATAAAGACAGCAAGTTAACTTCAAACTTGATACGAAGGAGACATGGATACCGCTATTCTCAAGCTAGGAACAAGAACAACCGGGAAACAGCCAGACCTATCCTGGACCTGCTTCTATAAGAAAGGCTTGTTCTTAAAGGACACAAAGCGAACCGGGGTCGTGTCACGATCCTGCAAATCATTTCATTGAATCGGAGGAAACAAGCTTTATGGCACCTGCTAAAACCAAACATCTGGGCATCGTCATTGCGGGGCTCCTGCTCGGCATTCTGATGGCCTCCATGGACAATACGATCGTCTCGACGGCCATGGGAACGATTGTCGGGGAGCTCGGCGGACTCGACAAATTCGTATGGGTTACTTCCGCTTACATGGTAGCGGAAATGGCCGGCATGCCGATTTTCGGCAAATTGTCGGATATGTACGGCCGCAAGAGGTTTTTTGTATTCGGCATTATCGTCTTTATGATCGGCTCCATCCTGTGCGGAACGGCGACTTCGATCGTCCAGCTCAGCGTCTACCGCGCGATTCAAGGAATCGGCGGCGGAGCTCTCGTTCCTATCGCGTTCACGATCATGTTCGATACGGTTCCCGTGGAGCAGCGCGGCAAGCTCGGCGGACTGTTCGGCGCCGTGTTCGGCATGTCCAGCATTTTCGGGCCGCTCCTGGGTGCTTATATTACGGACTACATCCACTGGGAGTGGATTTTCTACATCAACCTTCCACTTGGATTAATCGCCCTGGTCTTTATCGCGGCCTTCTACAAAGAATCGCACGAGCATTCCAAGCAAAAAATCGACTGGCTGGGCGCGGTCACCCTGGTCGGGGCCATTATCTGCCTGATGTTCGCTTTGGAGCTCGGAGGCAAAGAATATGCCTGGGATTCCGCGATTATTCTGGGCTTGTTCGCCGGTTTCGCCGTCCTGGCCGTTCTGTTTCTGTTCATCGAAACACGGGTAGCCGAACCGATTATTTCGTTCGGCATGTTCAAGAACCGGCTCTACGCCACGAGCAACGCGACCGCGATTTTCAGCGGAGCCGCTTTTATTACGGCGTCCGTCTATATCCCGATCTTCATCCAGGGCGTACTCGGCGGCTCGGCCACGAATTCCGGCATGGTTCTGCTGCCGATGATGCTGGGCTCCGTCGTGACGGCCACGGGAGGCGGTTTCCTCATGAACAAGGTGAGCTACCGCACCATCATGATTCCGACTACCGCCATTCTCGTGGCGGGGACTCTCCTGCTCACCACGCTGAACGCGGATTCTCCCCGGTGGCTGGTCACGATCTACATGGTGATCGTCGGCCTCGGAATCGGAGCTTCCTTCTCCGTGCTGAGCAATGCCGCGATTCATCTGTTCGATGCGCGCCAGCGCGGCTCCGCGAGCAGTACGCTGAACTTCCTCCGCTCGCTCGGCATGACGCTGGGCATTACGATCTTCGGCATCATCCAGAGCCACGCGTTCACCCGCAAGCTCACGGAATCGTTCGCCGGACAGGCCCAGGCGCCTCAGGGGCTAGATACGAGCGATGCGCGCAGTCTGCTCGATCCCGCCAAACGGGCGCTTATCCCCGCTCCGGTGCTCGATAAGATCACGCAGGCGCTGTCCTCCTCCATCGTCCATACGTTCGCATGGACGGTGCTGCCCGCGGCGCTGGCGCTCGTATGCGCCATTGCGATGAGCCGGGAGAAGCTGGACCCGAACCAGCAGCACGGGCCCGCTTCGCATTAGGGAGATCCGCTCCCGCTGATGTTTAGGCAGGCGTCAGCGACAACCGGCTCCTGCCGATGCTGAACAGCGACGCTGGCGGGGGCCAAGCTTCCCGCGATACTGCGCCGAAGAAAGCAACTGCCGCACCACGCCAAAAAAGGCCTCCAGTTCCACCCCTGCGGGTGTGACTGGAGGCCTTTTGACATCTTCCTCCCGAGGCTCGGGAGAGAGTGCCCTACGGCCCCGTAAGGCCGTTAACCGCTGCAAACTTACTTAATTCCTGCGCTGACTTCTTTAACCATCTCGGCTACGGATGCAAGTCCGCCGCCGGACAGGTACCAGTAGTCCGGGTTCAGGTAAATGATATTGCCTTCTTTGAACGCTTTCGTCGTTTTTACGAGCTCGTTCTCGATGACTTTCTTAGCGCCGGCGCTTTCCGTACCGACTGCGGAGTCACGGTCGATAACGAACAGGTAATCCGGGTTTTTCTCTACGATAAATTCGTTGGAAATGCTTTGACCGTGCGTGGATACTTCGATCGTTTTGTCTACGGCCGGAACGCCGAATACGTCGTGAATGATGCCGAAACGGGAGCCTGGACCGTAAGCGCTGATTTTACCGCCGTTCACGAGAGTGATCAGGCCGTTTTTGCTGCCCGCGCCCACTTTATCTTTGATACCTTTGATCGCTTCGTCGACTTTGGCAAGCTCTTGATCCACTTGAGCTTCTTTACCGAAAATTTGGCCGAGCTGCTTCGCGTTTTCTTTAAAGGACTCCATGTATCTCTTCGCGTCTACGCCCATGAAAATAGTCGGGGCAATGCTGCTCAATTCTTTGTAAGCGTCCTGCTGTCTGCCGGAAATAATAATCAGGTCCGGTTTCAGCTTGTTGATCACTTCGAAAGACGGTTCTTTCAGACCGCCGACGTTCGTGTACTTGGCTTCTTTGTATTTCTTGAGGTAGTTCGGCAAGCCGTCATACGGTACGCCGGCTACTTCTACGCCCAGTTTATCCAGGGAATCCAGGACGCCCATATCGAATACGACTACTTTGGCAGGGTTCGTTTTCACTTTTGTTTCGCCTAGTTGGTGCTTAATAGTCAGTTCCTTGGAAGCCGCGGCCGTTGGAGCCGTTCCTTCTTTGGAAGACGTGGTAGCCGCCTCTTTATTGCCGCACGCGGCTGCCATAACGGCCAGTACGAGGGTCATGAGAAGCAGGGAAAGTTTCTTACTCATTACAATCACTCCTATAGGTTTAATTGGGTTTTTAGTTAGCGGGCATGACACCGATCGGCATCATCCGTCTAATTGGTTACCATTTGTAAATAAAGCGGTTGGCGGGAACTTGTTCCCTAAGTGAAGTACGTGCAAATCCGGTTGCCGTTTAGGTTGTGAATCTCGATGTCCATATCGTAAATCTCTTTCAAAACGGCGGAGTCGATGATTTCGTCCGTTGTGCCTTCTTTCACGACACGTCCGTTCTTCAAAGCGACGATATAGTCCGAGTGGCACGACGCGAAATTAATATCGTGAATGACGATGACGATCGTCTTGCCCAGCTCGTTCACCAGCCTGCGAAGCACTTTCATGATCTGGACGGAATGCTTCATGTCCAGGTTATTGAGCGGCTCATCAAGCAGGATGTATTCGGTATCCTGGGCAAGCACCATGGCGAGATAAGCTCTCTGCCGCTGGCCGCCGCTCAGCTCGTCCAGATATTTGTCCTGGATATCACCCAGATCCATGTACTGGATGGCCTCGTCGATATACTTCTTATCCTCTGCGGTGAGCCGGCCCTGCGAGTATGGAAACCGTCCGAAGCCGACCAGATCACGGATCGTCAGACGAATGTTGATGTGATTGGACTGCTTTAGAATGGAGATCTTCTTGGCAAGATCATTGCTCTGCCACTGGCCGATTTCCTTGCCCTCAATGAGCACTTCTCCCTGATCTTTGTCGATCAAGCGGCTCACCATGGACAGCAGCGTACTTTTGCCGGCGCCGTTGGGACCGATGAAGGAAGTGATTTTGCCTTTGCCGATCTGGACCGATACGTTCTCGACCACATGTTTGCTGCCGTATAGTTTGGATACGCCCTTGACTTCTACCACGATTTTTTCTCCTTTAATAGAAGATAGATAAAGTAGACACCACCGATGAAGTTAATGATCACGCTCAAAGTTGTCGAGAAGGTGAATACCCGCTCTACAATCAGCTGGCCTCCTACTAAAGCGATAATGGAGATAAGAATGGAGCCGGTGATCAGCACCTTGTGCCGGAACGTCTTGAGAAATTCGTGCGACACGTTCGCGACAAGCAGGCCCAGGAACGTTATCGGACCGACCAGAGCGGTAGCGATCGAGATCAGAATGGCGACAACGACGAGCAGCCTTTTAACCACATAATCGTAATCGATGCCGAGGTTGACGGCGTGCTCTCTGCCCAGCGCCAGGACGTCCAGATATTTCGTGAATCTTGCAAAATAAACACCCACCAGAGCAAGCATCACGACCGAAATAACAAGCAGGTCCGTATTGACGTTGTTGAAGCTGGCGAACATTTTGTCCTGCACGATCAGAAATTCGTTGGGATCGATCAGCACTTCCATAAAGGAAGAGATGCTCTGGAAAAACGTCCCGAAGATCAGTCCCACCAGCAGGAGGAAGTACAAGTTCTGCCCCTGTTTCTTGAAAAGCAGCTTATATAACACGCCGGTGAAGGCTACCATCAAGCCGACGGAGATAAGAAAATTCACATTCTTATTCATCAGGAAGCTCGCGGAGCCGACCAGGAACACAATCGCGGTCTGAAACAGCATGTAGAGCGAATCGAGACCGATAATGCTCGGCGTCAAAATCCGGTTGTTCGTGATGGTCTGGAACACCATCGTCGAGAAGGCAATCGCGCCGCCCGTTATGACAATCGCCAGGATCTTCTTGCCCCTGCGGGGAAGCACGTAATCCCAGTTGCCGGAGGCGTCAATCAGGAGAAAGACCGCGATAAGCACAAGAGCGAGTACGGCAAGGATGCTGATTTTAACTTTTGCTTGTGAATTCATAAGGCCTTTCTCCTTGCCAGCAGCATGTAAAGGAAGATGCCGCTTCCGATTACCCCGACCGTAAGCCCGATCGAAATCTCATACGGGAAAATGATAATCCGTCCCAGAATGTCGCAGAAAAGGACGAACACGGCTCCGAGCAAGGCGGTGTGGGGCAGCGCCCGCTTCAGATTGTCTCCCATATAGAGCGTGACGATGTTCGGGATAATCAGCCCCAGGAACGGCAGCGTACCTACCGTCAGAATGACCACGGAGGATACCAGGGCCACGATAACGAGCCCGATGTTGACCACCTGCTTGTATTTCAGCCCCAGGTTGGTGGAGAACTCCTCCCCCATGCCGGCAATGGTAAAACGGTTGGCGTACAAATACGCGATAACGAGCACCGGGATCGAAATGTACATGATTTCGTACCGGCCCTTCATCACCATCGAAAAATCTCCCTGCAGCCACGAGGACATGTTCTGAATGAGATTGTTTTTGTAAGCGAAAAAGGTGGTGATAGAGCTTACGATGTTGCCGAACATCAGACCCACCAGCGGGATGAAAATCGTATCCTTGTATTTCACGCGGTCGAGAATCTTCATAAAGATGAACGTTCCCAGCAAGGCGAATACGAAGGCTATCAGCATCTTCTCCAGCGGACCGGCCGAAGTGAACAGCATCATCGAGACCAGAATTCCGAATCTTGCGGAATCCATCGTACCGGCCGTAGTCGGCGACACGAATTTATTGCGGCTCAGCTGCTGCATGATCAGGCCGATGACACTCATGCTCATGCCTGCGATCAGGATGCTGATCAACCGGGGGAGTCTGCTGACAAGCAGGATATGGACTTTATCGTCGCTCAGGTTGAACAGATCCAACGGGCTGATATCTTTAACCCCGATAAAGATCGATGCGACGGATAAAACGATAAGCGCGATCACCAGATATCTCTTTTTCATAAGCTGTCCTTTGGGCGGGTAATTTGGTTATGTAGCTTTGTAGTAAGAATGTTTCTCATTAATAATGAGATTCATTATCATTTGGGTTCGTAGAGTATTATAACATCTCCCCCTGTGGTGTCAACCGGTTGGAGGTATTTTTAAGAGTAGGACTATACAAAGAAGACATTCAGAAATTAATTACCAAAGACGCGCTGATAAATGTAGATGCCCTGCATTTTCGGGTTTGCTCGGAAAGTATCGCTTCAAGCTCATGTTTTTTTATAGTATTTGCTTTCTTATAACGTGGGTCCTCTCTATCCCATATCTGACTTTCAAACCATCCTACCAGGTATATTCCATATTTATTTTTTTCTTCTTTCAAATATCGATTTACTAATTGAGTTTCAAGTGCCTGAGATGTTCAAAGGAAATAAAGTATTTTCTTAGTGCTTAGGTTAAGATAAGTCCCCTGTTTAAGCACTACATGCTACCCGCATACGTTCTTTAATAGAAAAAGATTCAGACGAAAGTGTTGATGCTGCATTTTACTCATTGGATAGCCTTCCAGAAGCCTCAAATGAACTTTTTGCAAAACATCACCAAAAAGTGTTTAAAGATTATAAAAAGTTCAATGGGAAAATAATACTAGAATAGAATTTTGCCATTGAATTAACGGTGAACGTTGGTTCAATATGAATACTAGCAGGTCGCCGCATATTAGTAAGAAGGAGTGTGGAAAGTATGGTTCATGTAAAAGATATTTTATCCGATCAGTTATTAGCAAATGCTAATGACCCTAGTTGGTACCTACCATTTTCAGCTGCAGTCGAAAATTTGTCCGAGGAAGCAGCTTTTTGGAAACCTAGTGAAGATAGTTATAGTATCGCTGAAATTGTGCAGCATTTACTTTATTGGAATGAAACATGGCAAACCAGGTACCAAAAATCTGATGTCAATACCGTGCCTTCCATAGGAAATAATAATAAAAGTTTTATAATTCCTAAGGACAAAAAATTCACTGATTTAAAAGATCAATTATTAGATGTGCTTCTAAAATGGCAAGATCTACTTACTGAAGAAAAAGTCGAAAGTGATGTAATCGGGTTTCCAGTGGCTGCCAAGTGGTGGGAGTTACTTGGAAATTTATCAACTCATAATGCATATCACATTGGTCAAATCTGTTATATTCGGAAGCTACAAAAGAGCTGGAATGTAGATGAAAAACAAGAAATAATTTGACGAGATGGAAAAAGAACAAGCCGGAGCAGAGCGCTCCGGCTTTAATCATTTTATTATTCTATCGGCGAAGCCCGATGGTCACGATCTCATGAGGTCCCCCCCTGTTCTGTCAACCGTTTGGGGTGTATTTTTAAGAGTACCCATGCCCAAGCCACATGAATACCCTATTCTATACTTCTGTGAAGGGAATGAGGAAACTCCATGTATTACACCAGAAATACGTTTCCATATCCATACTACGTTCACGCGCCTGTGTATAACTATGCCAGACAACCTGTGTATCGGGGCATTCCACATCAATTAAAGAATACAGACCGATTCGGTCATCGGCACCCCTCGAACGCAAATGGCAAGACCGAGTTAAAAGATTATGGAAAAACACCGTTTGTCGTGAATATTAACGAGGCCGCAAAGCAAAACAATACTTATCGCACTGCCATATGGACAGGAGATCATTTACAAGTCACGGTGATGAGCCTCAACCCCGGAGAAGACATCGGTTTAGAAGTTCATCCGACAACGGACCAATTCTTGCGTGTTGAACAGGGTCAAGGTCTCGTTCAGATGGGGGATACTAAGGATCATTTAAATGTTCAAAAAAGAGTTTATGATGAATACGCGATCATGGTACCCGCCGGTAAATGGCACAATGTAACCAATACGGGCCGTACACCGCTTAAACTATATTCTATTTATGCGCCGCCTCAGCATCCGTTCAGCACGATCCATAGAACGAAAGCAGATGCAATGGCTGCCGAATAAAAACCATATATCCGCAGACATCCTCCATTAAGGGAACAGGCTCCATAACAGCCCCTTCTTTAAGGACAAAAATAAAATCGGGCAGACTCCGGCCTTAAAAGCCGTAGTCTGCCCGATTTATTTGATTGATCTTCTATCGGCGAAGCCCGATGGTCACGATCTCATGAGGCGCGACCTGGGCGCGAATAGCGCCGCTCTCCGCAGGGATCGCCTCCCCTGCTTCCTCCATGATGCTGCTCTTGTAGAAGCCGCTGTGAGGCAGCGAGGTGCGGACAGGCAGCTCTGCCTGCTCCGAACTCATGTTGAACCAGCGCAGCAGGATGTCTCCCGACTCCTCGTTCATCTTGAGCGAGGAGAAGGCCAGCTCCCGGCCCTTCCATTGGACAGGCGCATAGACAGGCTGAACAGCGCCTGTATGCACGCCGGTCTGGCAGAGGGTCCACGGGATCTGGAACTGGTACGCCTGCGCATAAGCGCCGGAAGAGATGCCGTCTCCGCTGTGCGGAATCAGCATCAGGCGTACCGTATGTTCGCCCAGGCACTGTGCCTCCGGTGTCGGGAACAGTCCCCAGTCGCCGAGCTCTCCGACCGCACGGAGCAGCGTCACGGCGATGGTGTTGCGCCCGTCGCGCAGCACTTCGTACTCGCTTAGGCCGAGGTTGGCGACCGTCAGACCGGCCTGAGCCTCGCTCACATCGACAAACGCCTGCTGATGCTGCGTGTTGCTCGGGTTTTCCCACTCAGCCGCAGGCTCGTTGTCCCGGCGGGCGATTTCGAAAACGGAATCGGCCGCATGAGAGCTTGCCTGAAGGTCCGTCGGGAACAGCGCGCGGATGCGGTGATCCTTCGCCTGATTGTTGAAGGAGACGGACAGCTCCACGCCCTTGCCTCCGCGGTCCAGGCTGACGACGGTGCGGATGACCATCGGCACCGTCTCGGTGGAACGCTGGGCTTTGCGGTGCGGGAAATACACGATTTCCCGCTGCTCCCGGTCCAGCGTCTCGTCGGCGGACACGGGAATCTCCCACTCGTGGACGATTTCCACGGAAGCGCGGAAAGCCGTGTCTTCCAGCACGCGAACCTGTGCGGGAAGACCTTTCGTAGTCAGCGCGGTTTCGCCTTCCGGCTGCTTGTACATATACTCGTTGCCGATGTCTCCGGTGTTCTCGTACACGCCGAGATCACGGTACGTCCGTCCGTTTGCCTTGTCGGTCAGCGCAAACGATCCGTCCTGCGCGATCTCGACTTTGAGGCTCTCGTTCTCCAGCACGCGTTCGCCTGCGAACAGGGAAGCAGGCGCGGACGGCGCCTTATCGCTGCGCACCCACGCGTAGGTCTGGAGTCCGAGCGCCGGAACGTTCCGCGCTTCGAACGTCAGTTTCACCTTGCGGCACGAATACGGCTGGCGGAACTTGTCGTCCGGCAAGTCGTAGCCGAACAGGAGTCCAAGGTCCTCCACCGTGCACGGGATAACCTTGCCTTCCGCGTCGACAAGCACGCGGCCCGACAGGTCCACGTTCTTCATGCGGCTTGCCGTTTCTTCCAGGGAATAGCCTTCCCGGAAGTACAGACGCGCCGCATCAAGCTCGATGGAGACGGTGCCGGTGCGTTCCCAGCCTGTCGTGTTGAACACGACGACCGGAAGAGCATCCTCGCCGAATCCCGCGAACGCGCTCGTGTCGATCGCTTCGGCGATGGCACGCTTGCTGTCGTCCACGATGGATTCCGCCACGTGGCGGCTCTTCTCGAACCGCGTCACCATTTCGCGGTGCACTTCGTCCACGCTGCAGCCGCAGATGCTGTCGTGCGGGTGGTTCTGCATCAGCGTTTTCCAAGCATACGTAAACAGATGATGCGGGTACTGCTCTCCGAGCAAATGCGCGAAGGAAGCGAGCGGCTCGGCTACTTTTTCAAGCAGTGCCTGGCCTTCCTGGTTCATCTGCTTCAAGTAGACGCGGGCCGACGCCGTGTTGACGAGCGTAGACCAGCCGTCCGTACGCTGGCTGCGCAGCTCGCCTTTGACGGAGGACAGCTCACGCTCCACGCTGTCGCCCAGCGCCTCCAGATACGCCGCGAAGTTCGAATGGACGAACTCCGTGTCCGGGTACAGCTTCCGCGCCGTTTCGATCGCTTCCGGCAGGTCGAGCTGGATCGGCTGATGGTCGCAGCCGTTCATAAACAGCAGCTCGCCCGTAGACGCGTACTTCTCGGCGTCCGCAAGCTTGCGGGCCCAGTATTCCTTCGCTTCCTCTTCTCCGGCCGGCACTTCGTTGCCGTTGGAGTACCAGTTCGCGAACAGGACGCCCAGCACCTTGGAGCCGTCCGTTCCTTCCCAGATCAGCTCCGAGAACGACGATTCGTATCCGGAGTCCGATACGGTGTTGTTAAAGCCCGTCGGCTTCACGCCGCGACCGAAGAACGCGTTGCGGATGCCCGCCTGCTGCAAAATCTGGGGCGCCTGCCCGTAGATGCCGAACGTATCCGGGAAATACCCGATTTTGGATATTTGTCCGTACTTTTTGGCATCCTGGTGCCCGATTTGCATGTTCCGCACGTTCGCCTCGGGGCTGGTCAGAAAAGCATCCTGCAGAATGTACCAGGGACCGATAAAAATACGGCCTTCGCGGATGTATTTCTCCAGACGCTCTTTCTGCTCCGGACGAACCTGCAGGTAATCTTCAAGAATGATGGTCTGGCCGTCGAGATAAAAGCTTTTATAATCCGGGCCCGCATCCAGTTTATCCAGCAGCGTATCGACCAGCTTCACGAGCCGGACGTGGTGCTTTTCGTAAGGCAGATACCATTCGCGGTCCCAGTGCGTGTGGGAAATAATGTGCGCCGTTCTTTTTTTGCTCATGATCGTTCGCCTCCCCTTCTTTGTGGTGATGCTTTGTGAGATCTTCTATTTGAAAAAAGGGCCGGAGAGCGTCGCGTCAGGGCGGCGTGTTCTCCAGCTTGAATTGTCGTTAGTTAAAAACAAGGGTCTGCCTGACGGGTTAAGGATAACGCAGGTACGTGCAAACGTACCCTTACGCTCCCTCCCGTCTTACTCGCTGCCTACGCCGATTTGAACCTCGTCCGGCCGGTAAACCGCGAGAAGCTTGCCTGCCGAATCAGTGGCGAACAGGACGGAACGCTCTTTCTCCAGCAGGAAGGAGTAGACCGTTCCGGTCTCCGTGTCCTTCACTTCTACCGGGGCGTCCCAGGCGAATTCAGACACGAATACGAAGAGCGAGCCTTCCTTGAAGCTGATTTTGCGACCGTACACGCCCGGCAGATTACCCCCGCGGCGCCATTCCAGACCGCTCTCGCAGCCTGCCGCCTCAAGGGCGTACCGGTAGAGTTCGGCAACGGCTTCGGTTCTCTCGTTAAGCTCGACAGGCAGCGGGCTCCAGATCAGGCGGCCCTTGCCGAGCGGTATATCCACAACAGCGTCGCCTTGCGGGCTGCTAGCTTCTTGTCCCGTTACACCGGTTGCGGCTCCGGTTGCGGCTCCCGCTCCGATGCGGCCTTCTTTTCCGGCATCGTTCAGGCGGATTTCCTTGACGGTTTCCGCAATGCGTCTCTGTCCGAATGAAACCGGCTGGAGGGAACCGCCGATGCTCAGCATTTCTTCCCGGCGCACGTTGGCGAGCTTTCCGCTGCCAAGCACATCGTCCAGGCGGGCCGTCTCTCTCCAGTAAGCGTCGATACCCAGCGGACCTGTCGCAAGCAGCACGGCTCCCGTACGTTTTACAAACTCCACGAGCTCCGCCATCGCTTGATCGTCCACGTTATGAGCGCTCGGCAGCAGAATCAGCTTGACCGGCCCCTGCTCCAGCGCATCCAGATGGTACTCCGATGCCGCGCGGAAAGGCTGGTTAAGCTGGTAAGCCAGCACACGCGTCAGCCGGGTCGTCGCATCGAAGGCCAGTTTCCGGTTCGAAAAATCGTTCGAATACGGGAAAACGGCGACGATATCTTCCAGTTTCCGTTCCCGGAACAAATCGCGGATACCGGCCATAAACGTTCCGAAGTCATAGGAAACGTCCGCTTCCGGCTTCTCCGTGCCGTCTGCCCGGAGAGCCCCGATATGCGATTCGTTAGCGTTATCCATATAGAAGTTCGTGTTCCAGATCCAGTGAACCGCCCCCGCTCCGCCTGTCGCGAACGCGTAGGCGTACTTGCGTTCCAGCAGGTTCCGCAGCTCCGTCTCGGTCCGTTTGGCCCGGCCGTCCGGTGTTTCCACGTACATGATGCCGGTTTCCTGGACGAGATTCGGCTTATCCGCCGTTTTGGCGAAAATGCCGTCCCAGAGAAGCTGATCGTTCAGCCACCAGGAGTGAACGGTCGTATAGTCGACGGCTTCTTCGTAGAAGAACGGCGACGGTCTCTGGGCTCCGAGCGCTTCGTCCTGCCCGACCGTCACGAGATGATCCGGACACTGTTCCTTGATCGTCTCGTAAAGTTCCTTGGCCCAGCGGTTGTGCATGTCCATGGAGAACAGGCAGTAGTCCAGCCAGCGGGTCCCTTTCTTGCCGCGGTGCATATCCTGCACGTCGAAGTTGATTTCCTCGGCTTCCGGTACGACGGCCGCCGCAAAATCCGGAAGCTGCTCAGGGGACATGTTCCAGCGTTCCTGCAGCGCTTCGACAGAGCCGTGGCGCTCACGGAGCCACTCTATAAAGGCCGCTTTCTCAAAAGGATCGCGGCAGGAGCGCGGGCCGTCGGAGAAGATTTTTTCCGGCTCGAACATGGACGGCTCGTTGATCAGATCCCAATCCACGTTCTTCGTGTTCCGGTGGCGCGAAACGATGGAGCGGATAAACCGCTTCTGCGCTTCCACGCTCTGAGGATCGAGGTAAGGATTGACCCCTTCCCACGTTTCCGGCGTGAAGGAGAAAAACGTAAACGTAACCTGCAAGCCGTGCTTTTTGGCCGTCATCAGGAACGCGTCGATCGCCCGGAGCACATCTTCCGACACATGGCCGTCCACCTGCATAATGTTACGGTAAGCGGTCCAGATGCCTGTGCGGATCCAATTGATGCCCGCGCGGGCCATCTGGGCCATATCGCGGTCCCATACCGCCGCGTTAGGCAGGAACAGGAACTTGCGGGCCACGTCGGAAGTCATGTAGGTCATGCCGACAACCGGCAGCGGCCTGCCGTCTTGGATGAAGTAGTCGCGGTCCCGGCCGATCGGTCGGCCTTCCGCCAAGAGCCCGGCGTCCAGGCCCCAGAAGCCCTGGCGCAGGTTGCGGATCTCGCCGCTCGCGGATTCGGCACGACACTCCACCCGGTACAAGCCGCTTCGAATGTCGAGCGGAACCGGGATGCGGACGAGGCCGAATTCGCCGGTTACCTCCTGCTGAAGCTCACACGTCCACCGATCGGAGGTGCTCTCGTGCTCCACGGTGATGGAGAACGTCCAGTTCTCCGCCTTCTTCACGCGGCCGGCACCGTTTACGCGCGTCATCCGCTGGGTCTGCAGGGTAAGCTGCGGGCGCTCGCCCGCTTCGTAGGAAGCGTAATTCGGCTTCAGCCACAGCTCGGTCACGCCGGCCGCGCAAAATTCCGTCCACTGCTTGAGCGCCGCGGCGCCGCCCTGCTCCCAGAACTGCGCGCGGAGAGGCTGGTTCACGAACAGCCAGCGCGAGCCTTCGAACTTGCCGCGCGAGTTTTCCCAGAGCACGACGGGAGCCGACACTTCGCGGCCTTCCGCGGTAGTCCCTTTGAGCAGCGGATAAATCTGCGTGCTCATCGGTCCGGCGGAGCCCATCTGGTGCGGGAGATCGCTTGTTTTGGTCACGTGCGGCACGAGATTCCACGTGTCCGCTACGCTAAACAGCGATTCTTGCCCCGCCAGCAGCGGGACTGTGTCCGAGGCGGACAGTTCCGCCGCGGAAGAAGCGTCCACGCGAAGCGCCTCGTGGATGTGCAGCTCCTGGTGGTAAGCCGTCTGCTCGGCTTCCACGTGCCATTCGCCGCCCTCGCGGCGTACCGGATGCTTGAACGGCGCGCCGCCGACGGAGATCAGGCTTCCTCCTCTCGACAGGAAGCCGAGAATAGCCGGCCACGCCGCCTTCGGGAAATACGGCGCGTGCAGGTTCACGAAGCAGCCGCCGGCCGCTTCGTTCAGGGCTTCGGCCAAGCCGTCGGCGCTGACGAAGTTCCCTATACCCGCCAGGGTATCGGTCTGGAGTGCGGCGCCGGCAGCGTCCGTTAAGCCTGCGGCGGAGTCCGGCTGCCGAACCTCTTCCTTCAAGACCGGCACGGCCTGCCGGCCTGTTTTCACGGCTGTCTGGTCTGCTGTGCTTATCGGAAACGACGGATCATAGAAAACAACGACCGGCTGATTTACGCTCATAGCAGCCCGTCCTTCATCGCCCGGTAAACGAGCTGGGAGAACAGGCTGTTCGACCACGCGAACCAGGTTCTCGTGAACGTGTTCGGATCGTCGGCATGGAAGCCCTCGTGCATAAAGCCCGTATCCGCGTCAGTCGCTTCCAGCATCGCGATCATCTCCAGCTTCTCCTCCGCCGTCGTGGCGGTCAGTCCCTGCATGGACAAAGCCATGTGCCAGATATAGCCCGGCGGCGTGTGCGGGCTGCCGATTCCTTTTGCCGCGGTCCCTTCGTAGTAGAACGGATTCTCTTTGCTGAGGGCGAAGCGTCTCGTGTTCTGGTAGATAGGATCGTCCGCATTCACATACCCGAGGTACGGAATGGACATGAGTCCCGGCGTACCCGCATCGTCCATCAGGCAGTAGTTGCCGAAGCCGTCCGTCTCGTACGCGTAGATCGGCCCGAATTCGGGGTGGCGGTAAATGCCGTACAGTTGAATTCCGTGGTCGATATCGGCTTCAAGGTCTTTCAGCTCTTTCAGGAACTCCATATCGCGGAAAACCCACTCGGCGAATTCCTCCATATGGCGAAGCGCCACTACGGCGAACATATTGGCCGGAATGTTGTAATGGAAGTCGCAGGCATCGTCGCTGGAACGGAAGCCGGACCAGACCATGCCCGTATAATTGACCGGCATCCCCAGGCCGCTGTTGCGGAGCGAATCGGTCGGAATGCCGTTGTCGCGCGTGAAGCGGTAAGGAGACTGTTCGAAGTGGCACTGCTCGGTTTTGAACAGCTCGACGATTTTACGCATCGCGCTTTTAAAGCCCGCATCGAAAATGTCCGTCAGTTCGGTTTCCTTCCAGTACGCGTAGGCCAGACGCATCGAGAAGCAGAGCGAATCAAGCTCGAATTTGCGCTCCCACACCCACGGGGACATGTCCGTAATGTCGGTGGTGTTCCAGTGCCAGTCGTTGGCGGATTCGTTGAACGCGTTCGCGTACGGGTCGATGTGGATGTAAGCGATATGGCGCTTGATCAGGCCGCCGATAATACGCTGCAGATCCTTGTCTTCTTTGGCAAAAGGCACATATTGGATCACCTGCTCGACCGAATCACGCAGCCAGGAGGCCGGGATGTCTCCGGTAATGACGAAGGTGGTGCCGTCATCCAGCAGTTTCGTCGTCGTTTCCAGTGTGTTCGGGAAACAGTTCTTGAACAGCTGAAGAAGTTTCGGGCGGTGCGCCAGCTTTTCTTCGGCTTCCTTTAATACTTCCTGGATGGCCTGCGGGAGCTCCAGCTTAGGCATCGGAATTTTGGGCAGTCTGAATTGTTCCATGGCTTCGGTTCCTCCAATAATTTCCCAGTTTGTCTGCTAGTTTACTCGATTTATCACGTTTCTTATATGTGTAGGTTTTGACCCGGTATGTCGCTTCTGCTCTTATGCTGCGAAAAGCGGCATCGGGCGGTCGTTTCGCCCTCTATGCAGGAGCGGCCCCGCATGCTGCAGGGCCGCCTGTGCACTGCGTTCGGCCTATTCTTTTACGGCGCCGATCGTCAGGCCTTGAATGAAGTAACGCTGGAAGAACGGATACGCGAGAATAATCGGTCCGGTCGCCAAGACGACCATCGCCATCCGCGACGTATCCTGCGGCAGCGACTGCAGCACGCCCATCCCGAGCGACGGGTTGTTCGTGTTCTGCAGCAGAAACTGCATGCTGTTCTCGATCCGCATCAGCATCGATTGGAGCGGAACCAGCTTCGGATCGTCGATGTACAGAAGCGCGTTGAACCAGTCGTTCCAGTAGCCCAGCGTACTGAACAGGCCGATCGTCGCCATACCGGGCAGAGCCAGCGGCATGACGAGCTTGTAGAAGATCTGGAATTCGCCCGCGCCGTCGATTTTACCGGATTCGACAATCGCGTCCGGCACCGAGGTGCTGAAGAACGTCCGCATAATCATGATGTAGAAGGCGTTCCCCGCCAAGGGCAGAATGAGTGCCCACAGCGAATCTTTCATGCCGAGCAGTTGGGTTACGACGATGTACGTCGGTACCATACCGCCGTTGAACAGCATCGTGAAGAAAGCGAAAAATCCGAAGAAATTGCGGTATTTGAACGTTTTACGCGAAATGGCATAAGCGAACAGCGCCGTCATGATGACGGAGATAACGGTCCCGACAATCGTGACGAGAATCGTGACGCCGTACGAGCGGAGAAGCTGATCGCCCGCTTTGAACAAATAACGGTAAGCCTCCAGGCTCCATTTTTCCGGGATAAGCTGATAGCCGTTGGCGGCCAGTGTCGTTTCATCCGTGAAGGAGATGATCGTAACGAACAGGAACGGAAAGACGCAGGCAAAAGCGAACAAGGCTGCAATCAGGTTAAAGACAACGTTCCAGACGGTCGGGAGCTGATGAAAATCGCGGCTTTTTTTTCTCGTTTGGGCTTGCACAGCCAATTCCCCCTTTCACATGCTGATCTGTTAGAACAAGGCATTCTCTTTGTTGAATTTGCGTACGATGTAGTTCGAGGTAATGACGAGAATAAATCCGACTAGGGACTGGTACAGACCTGCGGCAGTGCTCATGCCGATTTCACCGGTCGTTTTGAGGCCGCGGTATACATACGTGTCGATAACGTTCGTCACGGAGTAGAGCGTGCCCGAATCTCTCGGAACCTGATAGAAGAGACCGAAGTCGGCATAGAAAATGCGGCCGATCGCCAGCAGCGTCAGAATCGTCATCAGCGGCTTCAGCATCGGGATCGTAATGTGGATGATCTGCTGCCATTTGCTTGCGCCGTCGATCATGGCTGCTTCGTACAGGGATTTGTCGATCCCCATAATGGCGGCCAAGTAAACGACGCTGTTGTAGCCGACGGATTTCCACAGGAACACCAGGATGATAATCAGCGGCCAGTAGGTCGGGTTGTTGTACCACTGGGTAGGATCTACGCCGAACATGGCGCCGACTTTATTCACGAGACCTTTGTCGAAGCTGAGGAAGCTGAATACGAAATAGCCGACGATGACCCAGGACAGAAAGTACGGGAGGAACATGCCGGTCTGATATATTTTGGCGAGCCGTTTATTTACGATTTCGGATAGTACGATAGCCAGCAGGACCGCAAGGACCAGACCGACGATAATAAACACGGAGTTATAAAGCAAAGTATTGCGCGTAATGATGTAAGCGTCGTTCGTACTGAACAGGAACTTGAAGTTTTGCAGGCCGACCCACTTGCTCTCGACTATGCTGGCCCAGAAGCCGTCCCGGCTGTACCGGTATTGTTTGAACGCAACGACCATACCTGCCATCGGCAGATAGGAGAAGAACAGGAACCAGATCGTGCCTGGCAGTACCATGAGAAGGAGTGCTTTGTTTTTGTTGATGTCTTTGAAGAAATTCGTAATCCTTGTCACACCCTATCACCCCTTTTGAGAAATAATTCGAAGCCGGTAACGCTTGCGAGCATAAAAAATCAGGCGAATGCGGGAAACATTCGCCTAATCCGATTCTGATTCTCTTACTTCTTGGAAGCTTTCCACTCGTCGATTTGACGCTGAGCTTCGGCCATAATTTTATCCAGACCCGCGGCTTTCATTTTCTCGTTAGCCTGCGGAAGGTATTGATTCGGATCTACCGTACCGGTCATCAGTGAAGTCCAGAAAGCTTCCTTCACGTTCTGTACGGCGGCGATTTCAGTTGTCACTTTCGAAGTGTCGAAGTTAAAGCCGAGCAGCGGAGCCGGTTTGCCCGCATCATTGAACTTCTTGAACTCGTCCCACTTGTTAGCAGGGTCTTCTTTGTTCAGGTACGTGATAATGACGCTGCCGAGCGAGAACGTCGGCATGTCGTAGTTCTTCGCATCCGGAAGGTTTTCCATCACGTTGTCGCCGATTTTCTTGTAGTGCACGCCTTCGATACCGGAATCCACCATGTTGCGGAGCTTCGGATCGGTATTCAGCAGGTTCAGGAATTCCATCGCTTTCTCCGGATACTTGGAGTTGGCGGAAATCGCCTGCATGGAACCCATTACGGACCAGTTGAAGATAGTGGACGGACCGGCCGGAGTCGATACAACCGGATAGCCGTAGCTTGCGGACCATTGGTTGTCGGCGAAAGGCTGGTTGGTCGCTTTGTCCGCGAACCATTTGCCCGTTGCTTGAACGTCGCTCAGCGAGTTCAGTGTAGCCGCTTCAGTCGGGATGTAGCCGGCTTTATAGTACTTGTTCATCGTTTGAAGCGCTTGTTTCATTTCAGGTGTATCAAAAACGTTAACGACTTTCAGGTCCGTGCTGTCGAGCTTGACGGCCATCGGCATTTTTTCGATGACATAGTCGTAAGGAACGTACAGGCCGAAGTTTTTGTCCGCCGCCAGCGGGAATACGTTCGGTTCTTTTTCCTTGATCGTCTTAAGCAGCGGCTCCAGGCTTTCCAGCGAGTTCACGTTGGAGATATCCAGGTTGTACTTGTCGAGCAGTTGCTTGTTGAAGCGCCATACTTCCTGTGCCGGAAGCTCTTTGTTAGCCGGAATACCGTAGTTGTGTCCGTCTACTTTGGAGCCTTCGAGGAACGCCGGGTCGAGAGCGTCTTTAATGCCTTTGCCTTGTTTATTCAAGAGGTCGTCGATCGCCAGGAATGCGCCTTTTCTTGCATTCTGGACATAATCGAATGCCCACGAAGAGGTAAACATGATATCGATCGGCTCACCGGAAGCGGCCATCACTTGCATCTTCTGCGAGTAGTCGCCGAAATCGATTTGTCTCATTTTGACGGTAACGCCGATTTTCTCTTTCGTGTACTTGCTGACTTCTTCCATGACACGGTCCGTGTCTTTCTGCGGAGTCCCGATCGTGTACCAGATCAGTTCAACCGGCTTATCGGATGTACCTTCGGCTTGCTTGCCGTCTTTGCCGCCGCAGGCGCTGAGCACCAGAGTAAACGTAAGCAGCATGGCAAGTACGACAGCCAAACTTTTCTTGCTTCTTTTCATGTGTGTATCCTCCCCTTGAAATAAATCCGCCATCTCTGCACGAACAGGGCAGACGGCTTTTCTACGCGATCTTCTGCTCTATTCATTGTGCGGAACCGGGAAATGCCCTATGCATGGGGCTTTAGGCCGCTGTCCGCTTGCTTCGAGGACTATCTTTACTGTACGTGATGAAAGCAGTTTCAAATAGAAGAGAAATTAAAGTTATCGTGTCTAAAATAAAGAAAAGAGACTGCCCGCGGCCATCCGCTAGAGCAGTCCCTTGAAATCCGTAGGTGAGATTCCCACATATTTCTTAAATTGTTTGTAAAAGTAACCCGTTTCCCAGTAGCCCACATTCCGGGCGATTTCATGCACTTTCAGATGCGTCGTTTTCAGCTGTTCCTTCGCCTTCTCGATCCGGTATTTGTTGATATATTCCGTAAAAGTTTCGCCTGTCTCCCTGTGAAACAACTGGCCCAGATAGACGGGATGGATATTGTACAGCGCGCCCAGCGCTTTCAGCGAAAGCTCTTCGGCATACGATTCGTCGATGTAATTGAGCACCTGCTGGACGACCGGGCTCTTGATATCCCGGATCAGCGAATCGACCGTAAGCCCCGCCACGTCCTGGACGGCCTTGATCAGCTCACGCAGGGTGCCCGCCTGCCGCACTTTCTCGAAACCTTCCTTGTACAGCTCGGTTTCCTCCACGTGCTTGATCTCTTTGAGCGCCATTTTGAAAAGAATAATCACTTCCATGGCGATATCCTGAATGTCCCCGGGGGTGACACCCTCCAGCGTCTGCATCTCCTCGAAATCTTCTTCGATGCGCAGGAGAAGCTTCTCCCGGTCTTTGGCCATGATCAGCTTCGTATATTCGCTCCAGTCAATCGGGAACGTCGCTTTCCCCGCATCTTTACCCGAAGGCAGGTCGCTGTAGTCGATGAGGCCGTGCTCCGGGTACAGCAGGAAATATTCCTGCGCCTTCTTCGCGTGCCGGTAGCTGAGCGGGGCCTGATCGGGGAGCGGCTGCACGCTTCCAATGGAAGTGCGGATGGGCTGGTACGTCGTAAGCCGGTCCAGCAGCTCCTCGATAGTGCCGATCATCTCGCGCTTGCCTTCTTCGGGATCGTCCATGACGAAAAGGATCACGAGGTCTCCGTCCACATCCCGGAACGGGATGATCGACTCGTTGTATTTCATCTGCCGCGAAATCAGCTCGAACACCTGGACGAAGTTCTCTTCCAGCCGCATCACCGCGGCGGCCATGAACGGCTTGTCCATCTCGATGCCGAGCAGATCGGCCCGCTCCCTGTACTCGCCGGACGCAATCTGCTCCGTCAGCCAGCGGTGCATCATGTTATCCTTCAAAATCTGCACGCCGTATTCGTTGAACAGGCGTTCCGATTTTGAAGCGTTCAGCTTCTCCACCGTATTATCCAGCGTCGCTTTCAGCTCGTCCAGATTAATCGGCTTCAGCAAATAATTTTCGATGCCGAGCCGGATACATTCTTTCAGATACACAAAATCGTTAAACCCGCTGAGGACCACCACCTTCAGGTCGGGATGAAACTCACGCGCCCCGCGGATCAGATCAAGCCCGTTCATAACCGGCATCGAAATGTCCGTGATCAGAAGATCCACCGGCGTCTTCTTCAGCGCCTCCAGCGCCTCCCGGCCGTTCTCGGCCTGGCCCACAATTTCGAGCCCGAACGAGGACCAGTCTATAATGTCGTAAAGCCCTTCGATAATAAACGGCTCGTCATCCACCAGAAATACTCTATACATGGGCCGCCTCCTGTCCCTCTGCGCCGGGATAACGCACGATTACCGTCGTGCCTTGTCCCGGCTCGCTGTGAAGTTCAATCCCGTACTCGCTCCCGTACTGCAGCTTCAGCCTCTCATGAACGCTCCTCAGGCCGAACGATTCGCCTTCCGTTTCCTCCCGGTCCAGCTTCTTCGTGATCTCGGCCAGCTTCTCTTCCGTCATGCCGTTGCCGTTATCCTGCACCCGGACCCGGACGAATCCGCCCTCTTCGCCGATCGTAATCGTCAGGCGATTATCCTTGCGGTCGCTGCGGATTCCGTGAACGACGTAGTTCTCGATAATCGGCTGCAGGGACATTTTCAAAATCTGAACGTGCGCCAAGTCCCGCTCCCACACGATTTCGTACGAGAAACGGTCCTTGTACCGGATACGGAAAAGCTCCAAATACATCCGGCACGCCTCGACTTCGTCCTTCATCGTATAGATCGTCTTCTGCTGCACGAAGCTTTTGAACAGCACGGACAAGCTGTAGATCATCTCGCCCACATCGCTCGCCCCTTGCGAGAGCGCCCTCATCCGGATCACTTCCAGCGTGTTATAGAGGAAGTGCGGATTGATCCGGGCCTGAAGCGCGGTCAGCTCGGTATGCTTCTGCTTGATCTCCGCCTTGTACACCCGGTCGATGTAGTTGTTCAGCTCGTCCAGCATATCGTTAAAGCTTTTGGAAATCTGCCCAAGCTCATCCTCCCGCGTATCGCGGATCCGGGCTTTCAGGTCCCCCCGCTTCACCCGCCGCGTGAACTGGATGATCCGGTTCGTCCGCTTCGCGAAGTTCATAATGAACAGCGACGGAATGAGGATCGCGAACAGAATAGCAATGGCACTGACGAGCAGGATCGTATTGCGCAAGCCCCGGTAGGAAGCCGCGATCTCTTCCTTGGGCGCGGCCCCCATGACGATAAAACCGCCCCGGCTCTGTGTCAGCTTCGTCAAATACATGCCGTTTTGCAGCGTGCCCGTATCGTACAAGCTGTTGATCCTGTCGGTATAAGGGAACTTCTTCCCATAGTATTGCCCGGAGGAATCAAACATCACATCCCCGTCAGGGGTCATAACGAAGATTGTCCCTTTTAAATCCGGCTTATAGCTTTCGAGAGCCCGGACTATCCCGTCCGAATTGAAATAAAGAAGCAGCTGCCCGATATTTTTGAGCGAATATTTATCGTTCACCGGGACGCGGATGGAATACAGCCTGGGGTCCCACTGGTTCAGCGTCTTGCGCATCCAGATATTCGGCAGGGCAATCGTACGGGTCTCCTGCGCCATAATGTCCGGAATGTAGGATCGCGACGCGTTCGTTGAAATCAGCTTGCTCAGCCGGTTGGAATTGTACGTGTAGAGATACTGCTCCTCCGCGCTGTAGAGCATGAGATTCTGGATATCCGGGTCCACGTCCAGCTTGTTCTGCAAATATTTCAGAACATCCGTCGAGAAATTCGTATCTTTATAAAATTGATCCAGCCGGTGCTCGGCATATTCCTGATAAGGATGCTGGAGAAAATACGACATATTGGCCGACAGGGCGTCGTTCTGGTAAATGTCGGTGAGCAGTGACTGCATCCACTCGAATTTGCCGTTAACGTACGAGCTGACGCCTTCCATCGCTTTTTTCTGGTTGGCCAGCTCCCGCTGCACGATGGATTGGGACATGAAAGAAAACATCAAATACGAAAGCGTAATGATGGTCAGGATCGTGATCAGGGAAAACATCAGGATCATTTTCAGAAACAAGTTGTTTTTCAAATAGTTGCGGTAGATTCTCCTGACACCCATGCGGTCTGCCCTCCCTGAACGTTTATCCGTCTCGATTATAGCATGCCGCCGCCTATACAACCTAACCGCCTTTGTCAGTTCAGTGGCGCGAAGTCCCGGACTTATATGGAGAAAAAAGAAAAGGACCGCCTCGAAGGGCAGTCCTTTTAATGCGGTTTACGCGTCTTTCCAATGAAGCCAGAAAGTTGATTGCGGCAAATGTTAAGGCCGTTAACCTTCCTTGCCGGTCCACAGTGCCGGTATTACATGGATTTCGTCAAGGTAATGGATCTGTCCTGCTGGCCCCATTTAACGTCCCAGCCGAGCAGTTCCGTAATAAAACGCAGCGGCAACACGGTTCTTCCATCCGTATTGACGAATACTTTGGAACCGACGTTTTTCTTCATGCCGTTAAGTTCCATGAAGTCTTTGCCGATCCAGAACTGCATCTTGTCATTGCCGGCCTTTACCCAGACGGACTGGGCCTCATTGTCCCAAGTCACTTCCGCGCCGATTCCTTCCGCCAGGTAACGCAGCGGGATGTAGCTCATGTCATTCCAGATGAACGGAGTCGTGTCCATCTTCGTTACAGTCCCGTTGATGTTCAAGTCATGGCTTCCGATTTGCATCCAGACCGTGGTCATGGACGGGTCCGTCTTCTCCTGGAACTTCTCGCCGTACTGCGTAACGATGGCATTTCCGAGCGCCTGGCCTACGCCGAACATCAGCTTGAAGCCTTCGCGGTCCGTTTTATAAGAAGCCTCGTAGTTGCCCGCCGCATATTCATTCAGCACTTTCTGCACCTGACCTTCGTGCTGGCGGAGCACATCCTGGGCCGCAGCGGCCGGAAGATTGCCGGCAGTAGCCGTGCCGAGGAAATTCGCAAACTCGGTCGTAAACCCGTCGATTCTCTTCTCAACGGCGGCTTTTGCCGCTTGATCTTTATTTTTGACGGCGGTCACATAGTCACTTTGGGCGTTCACGTGGTTCGTGACCCATATTTTCTCGAAGGCCATGCCGCCTTCGGCGCCGTAAATCGAGCTGATCGCAGCTTTAAAATCGGCCGTATTTCCGCTTTCCGCTTTGATCAGCGCGTCGGAGTCCTTGCTGCCGTCGTACTGCTTCTGCATTTGCAATGTAGACAGGGACAGATGTTCGGCCGCGAGATTGTTCAGGGCCGACCGCAAATCAGCCGCCGGCGTATCCGCCTTCGTGTTGCCGAACTTCTCCGGCATTTGCGTGGTGATAGCCGTGGAAAGCGCTTTGCTGATCGTGAACATTTCCTTGAAGCCTTCACGATAAGCCGCATACGCTCCCTGATAATCGCCCGCGATATAGTCGTCGAACGTTTCCTGAACCTGATCTTCGTGAAGACGGATCGCCTGTGCGGCAGCCTGCTTCGGAAGCTTGCCTGCGGTCGCTTTGTCCAGGAAGGCCGAAAATTCGTCCACGAAGCCCTGCACCTGCTCTTCCGCTTTCTTGCGGGCTTCCTGGTTGTTCATCTTGGTCGCTTTCACGAGATCGTCCGTGTACTTGTTATGAGCCCGGAAAATCCGCTCGAACTCGGCCGCTCCTTCTTTCCCGTAAAGGGAAGCGATCGCCGGCGTCATATCCAGCGCGTTCTGATCCAGCGCCTTGTACGCTTCGGCCGCATCTGCGGAGCCGTCGTACGCTTTCGTCATAGCTGTGACTGCCAGCGCGAAGTGTTCGGAGAGCAGGTGATCCAGGCTGGCCCTCAGATCGGCGGCCGGTGTGTTTACGGTAGGTTTCGGCGTATTAACCACTGCAGCGGCGTTAGCTGCCACCGTTGGCATGAGGATGGACAAGCTTAGTGCCGGAAGAAGTAATTTTTTCATTTGCATGGACGTTCACTCCCTTGGTCTATGTGTTTTTCGCGTTTCCGTTTCTTGGTACCGCTTATTCTTGTTTTGTCTCTACATAGGGTGCAACGCAGGGGAATGAAGTTTGGATCACTATTTTTTGAAAAAAGTTTTTCGGAGAGACAGCCGAACCTATTTTTTACTTTAATTGCCAATTGGAACGACAGCCGTTACACTAGAGAAAATGTCCCCTTGGGGAGTCGGCCGTAAGTGTTTTTCGTTCATACGGCTTGCCGTCCGCACCCGGACGCCGAGCGGCTAAATATGTAACAGGAGGATAAGATGACTAAGAAAACGATCACTGGAATTGCTGCGCTTGCTGCTGTCGTCATATCAAGTACCGTTGTGTACGCGGCGAATACGACAACCGTATCGGTCCCCACCGATACGGCACGTTCTTTTACCGAAAAATATACGGACGCGGTTGCCCCGGAGGCCTCCTCTAAACCCGTTCCTTATAAGGAGTTTTCAGACTCTAGGGTGTATTCGAAATTAGAAAGCTCCTGGACTAAAGCCGTTCAGGCGCTTCATACCAAGGCTTCCAAGGAAGCAAATCAAGACACCAAACAGCCGGCCGCGTTCGCGCAAGAGCAGTGGAACTTGATTGCGGGTCCCGATATTGAAGCTGAATTCGAAAGCAAGCTCAGTAGGAACGAAGCTTCCTCTTTCAATGAAGTCTTTATCACGACGACTCGCGGGCTTAAACCCGGCGATCTTATGTATGCGCTGCTTCTGAAGGGCAACAAAACGGAAGCCAAGGTCGTCTGGCAGCGGGCCAACGGGGATATTCATGTCTCGCATCTGCGTCAGTCCAAAGATCTCCACGGCAATATCGTATGGTCGCTGCTCGGCAGCGAAGAGATAGCATCCGCCGAATAGTGTGGCCCTGACGCCGATAGCATACGGCGGATGGCGCAGCGGGCAGCGTATGTGGGCAGCTTCCGGCAGGCAGCGGCGGCAGCACAGGGAGCGTCTGTGCGCAGTCTTCCGGCGGGCAACGGTGTCTGGTTGAGCACGCCGATCAGGTGCGCCGGTCAGACTGCCGCAGTCTCGCTTTGCACCGGCGAGCTTCGTGCCCGTACACAGCGCAGACGTACCGTCAGGTGCCCCCGCGTACAGTACACTGCCGCATGACGATGACGCACGCCGCACGCAAAAAAAAGGGAAGGAGTCTGGCTCCTTCCCTTTTCGGCGCCGTCCTGCCGCCGTGTTTCACGCCGCATCGCCTGCTCTCGGCGAGCGATGCGGCTACGCCGGACGGTATTCAGCCTCCGCCCGGCAGCTTCGCTTTTTTTCCCCCGCCATCAACGTCAAATGAACAGATTCACCTTCGCCTGCGAGGCATCGCCCAGGTAAGCGGCTACGCCCGCGTACTCGATCCCGTCCAGCAGTTCTTCCTTCTGCAGGCCGAGCAGATCCATGGTCATCGTGCAGGCGACGAGCTTAATGCCCTGCTCCTGCGCCAGCTCGATGAGCTGCGGAAGCGTCAGCGCATTGTGTTTCTTCAGCACGTGCTGAATCATTTTCGGGCCCATGCCCATATAGTTCATCTTGGACAGGCCCAGCTTCTTCGGCCCTCTTGGCATCATGCGGCCGAACATCTTTTCCAGCCAGCCCTTCTTGAGCTTGACCGGCTCATCTTTGCGCAGCGCGTTCAGTCCCCAGAAGGTGAAAAAGATCGTCACCTCGTGATCGTAAGCGGCCGCGCCGTTCGCTATGATAAAAGCGGCGATGGCTTTATCCATTTCCCCGCTGAACAAGACAATCGTCGTTCCTTCTTTTTGTTCCACCATCATGTCACTCCTTTATACATATACACCTATAGGTATCCAAGCCGCGAAAATTTTAGCCGATCCGCAGCGGATCAGCTTTCTACAATAAAATAGGCAGCCATATTTTAAACGCCGTGGCGGCAATGAGAACAATCAATGCGTACCGCAGGTACTTCACGTTGATCCGGGCCGACAGCCGGGAACCGAGCGGCGCTCCGAGCAGACTGCCGATGACCGTAAAAATAACCGGAAGCAGCGGAATATGCCCCGCCCCGATTTTCCCGACAACCCCGCCGACCGCCGAAATAAACACAATGGCCAGCGAAGAAGCGATCGTGGTGCGGGTAGGAATTTTCAGCAGGGTCAGCATGATCGGGATAAGAATAAACGCCCCGCCCGCGCCGACGATCCCGGACACCAGGCCCACTGCCAGTGCGGAAAGTACGGCAAGCGGCTTGTTGAAAGCAAGACCGCTCCCTTCCTCCTGCCGCTTGCCCTTGACCGGGATCAGCATCAGCACCACCGCCATTATCGCCAGCACGCCGTATATCACATTAATCGTGTCGCCCGGCATATATTTCGAAGCCAATCCGCCGATCAGGCTGCCTGCAAGCACGCCGCCGCCCATATACAGGACAAGCTCCTTATGAACGAGAGAAGGTCCGTTTTTTCCGCGTCTTCGGAACAGAACACCGGACAAGGAGGCGAAGAATACTTGGAACATCGAGATCGCGGAAACTTCCTGGGCCGTAAAAGCGGCTTCCCCGAACAGAGGAGGGACGAACAACAGGAGGGGATAATTAATAATGGCTCCCCCGATTCCCAGCAGGCCCGAGAAAAAAGACCCGGCTAACCCCAGCGCCAGCATGATGACCGCTAACAAAACATCCATAACATCCTCCTTGTCTCACCTGATGCTAATCTTAGCACAGCATTCCGGCGGCGGCATAAATTAAAAGGAAAAAGCCCTATACTTGCGCCGCCGATCCGGCTATAATAAATTAATACCAAGTATTTTAGTTGGAAAAGGGGGTTTTGGAGTATGATTCAACAACTCAAACGGTTATTTGTTTCCGTATGTCCACATTGCGGGCAGCCCCTCCAAACCGATGAGGCTACCGCGCACTGCGTGATCAAAGTATGCCCCGGCGGTCATTACACCGAAGAGAGCTACGGCCATCTGGGTGTCCGTGTTGTTTATACCGATAACTGAGACGAGTGTTGCGAAAAAGCCCGGAGAATCGCGTTTTCAGGCAGTCTATGCCAACGCTCCCGCACTCGGCGTCACATGACGGCGGTCTACCACACGCCTTATTTTTTTCTCACGTAGAATGTATATACGCCGTTATCTTCCTCATGCTTGATCAGCTCGTGCCCGGTCTGCTTGACCCAAGCCTGAAAATCGTTCAGCGAGCCTTTGTCCGTGGACAGTACCTGCATAATGCCTCCGGATTCCAGCGAATCGAGTGCCTTCTTGGCTTTGACGATCGGCATCGGACATGCCATTCCCTTCGTATCAACCGTTACGTTCACTTCCATCTTGTTATCCTCCTCTATCGTTTATCCCGTTAAGGATTGCTCTTGTAAAGAATCGTATTATTGATCGTGTACGGCACAGCGGTTCGGACCGATCTCCATTTCGCGCTGCTCCTCTTCCGTCGGCGTTATTTTACCCATATTGGTTTGCCGGATTTCCTGATAGGCGTTGGGCTGGGGAGGCAGATTCTCCGATACGGTTTTTCTAAACTCGCCTTCGTCCCCGATATTCAACCCGGGATTGTTGGCGAACAGATCGCCCAGTCTGGCGGACACTCTTCCGCCTTCGCCCAGCTCGGCAAACCGCCCGAAGTGCGCCGGGAGCACGATCAGCTCTTCGGACAGCTTCTTGTAGCGATCATACAAAGTGGCGCGCAGATCCCCCGCCCAGTCCTCCGCCTTACCGGCCAGATCGGGACGCCCGATGGAAGCGACGAACAGGATGTCTCCCGTCAGCAGGTAGCGGTCATCCACCACAAACGACGTGCTTCCGATCGTGTGGCCCGGAGAATACATCGGCTGGATCGCGATCCGAGTGGAGCCGACCGTCATATCGGCACCTTCTTCCAGCTCCGAGTAGCCGAACACCACTTCTTCCGCATCCTTCGGCGGCAGCCAGTAAGCCGCTCCCGTTTCTGCAGCCAGCTTGCGGCCACCGGATATATGATCGGCATGAAGGTGCGTATCCAGCACATGCTTGATCACGGCCTGCTTTTCCCCGGCAAAAGCGGTGAACACCCCGGTCATCCGTACCGCATCAATCACCGCGGCTTCCCCGCCCGAGATCACCATGTAGGACAGACAGCCTTTGCCGATCCGGACGAATTGGTAGACGGCTCCTCCGTCTTTCAAATCGCCCACCTTCACGGGCTCCAGGTGCTCGCTCCATGATTTCATTCCGCCGACCAGGTACGAAACATCGGAGAAACCGGCCTCCACAAGCTGCTCGCCCACGAATTTCGACGAGCCTTCTTTGGCGCATACGACCAGCACTTCGCGGTCCGTCGGGATTTTATCCGTTACGGCCTCCACCCCGTCCAGCAGCTCGAAATAAGGCACGTTCAGCATATCGACCCGATTGCCTTCGATTTTCCAATCGGCAAAGTCGCTTTCATTGCGCACATCCAATATAAAAAGGGGCTTATTGCTCAGAACCTTCTCCGCCAGCGCGGCGGCCGTTAATCCTCTAAGCCGCCCTTCTTCGCGATTGCTCGTATTCATCCGTGTATCCTCCCTATCTCTTATGGGTGATTTTGATAAATTTCTTCTAAGATGTTGGATTTAAACCCGTTAAAATTTCAGGTTGTAAAAGGCTTCCCGCGTCCCGGGCTCAAATGCCCGCCGACTTCTCCAGCGGCCCCGTCCAAGCGGACATGCCCGGAAGCACGTTGCGGATGCGCTTAAAGCCTTGGCGCTCCAGCAGCTGCGCGGCCATATCGCTGCGGCTGCCCGTCCGGCAGACGATATACAGCTCTTCATGCGCATTCAGCTCGCCGATCCGCTGCTCCAGCTCGCCCAAGGGAATGGATACCGCCCCCGGTATGTGCCCGAATACGTATTCCGCAGGTTCGCGTACATCGAGAACGTTCGTTTGCGGCTTTTCCCGCAGGCACCGCTCCAGCTCATCGTTAGTTGCGGCATGCGGAAATTGCCGCTCTTCTTTGACCTCGGAAGGATCGGATTTGCGGATAAAATGGCGCAGCACCTCCCCTTCTTCGGTGGAGCCCAGGTACTGGTGGCCCGTCGTTTTGGCCCAGCTCCGGATATCGGCCAAGGAACCTTTGTCCGTGGCCTGAATCTCCAGCACCTGGCCGGAAGCCATCTGCTCCAGAGCCTTCTTCGTGCGTACGATCGGCATCGGGCAGGCCAGCCCTTTGGCGTCGAGTATTTGATGAGTTTGAATATTCATAACGTCGAGTACCTCCCTGATGTTATTCCGCGGCGGCATAACCTCCGCCGTTTTGTCCTCCCCGGGTTCAATCGGGACTTTTTATCGCCGGAGCGAGTTTTGATATATACATATACCCGTATAGGTATATTGATACTATAGCTCGTTTACGTTTTTTCGTCAATCACGGTGCCCCTGGTTAAGTTTGTAAACGGCAAAATCGCATCTAGCTGCAGAAGAATGGTTGTAAGGGCCGCGGAGTTTGCAAGACATGAAAAATTCATTTCAAATGCCGTGCTATTACATCGCGCCTCCTCGGTTATAAACGACAGAGCGCGTACCAACCGACTGAACTAAAAAAAAGCCTCCCCATGAACCTTTCGGTTCAAAGAGAGGCTCACGCAAGCCGGGCGTTCATTCGCTACGATATCAAACCGGCGGGCTTAGTCCGCTTTCGTGTTGAGCGGCTTCAACCCCGCTTCAATCTGCGGGCGCTTGGATTCGAGGAATGGCGGCAGCGCCAGCGATTCTCCCAGATGACGGATATCCTCGTCCGTATCGAAGCCCGGGCCGTCCGTTGCAAGCTCGAACAGAATCCCGTTCGGTTCGCGGAAGTACAAGGACCGGAAATAAAACCGGTCCACGAAGCCGGAATTCGGAAACCGGACCTGCCGGACCCGGTTGATCCAGGCGCGCAGCTCTTCCTCGTTATCCACACGGAAAGCGACGTGGTGGACGCCGCCGCGGCCGAGCTGTTCACGGGAAAGATCATTTCTCTCCTCGATATGAACCTCGGCCCCGCTGCCGCCTTCGCCGGTTTCGTACACGACGATATCCGGCTGACCCGGAACGTCCGCCGCGTAGCGGCCTTTTTCCCGGAAGCCCAAAAGCTCCGTCAGCACAATCACCGTCGGTTCCGGGTCCTGTACCGTCAATTTGACGGGACCGAGTCCGAGGATGCCGTATTCGGCGGGAACCGGGCTTCTGTCCCAAGGTATGCCTCCCTGAACTCCCATGTTGTTCTCGTCCGACACCAGGATCAGGCGCTGCCCTTCGAAATCGCGGAAAGCCAGCGTCGCGCGTCCCGCACGGTCTTGAATTTCGTCGTGATCGACGCCGAATTCGGTGAACCGCTTTTTCCACCAGCTCAAAGCTTCATCGCCGGCAACCCGCAGGGATGCGGCCGAAATGCTGCTGACCCCCTCGCGGTTCCTTGCGGCCATGGGAATTTCGAAGAACGTCAATTCCGTTCCCGGATTGCCCTTCTCATCCCCGTAAAACAAGTGATACACGCTGATATCGTCCTGATTGACGGTCTTCTTCACCAGACGAAGCCCCAGAACTTTTGTGTAAAACTCGAAATTTTCCGGTGCCTGCGCCGTGATGGCCGATACGTGGTGAATACCTTTAAGTTCCATGATGATGCCCTCCCCGGTTATGTTGTCAGGATTGTTTCTGGACTTTTTTCAGCAGCTCCAGAAGCTGCTTCTTCTCTTCCCGGTCCAAGCCGTCAAATTGGGAAGCCTGAAACTGTTCCTGCTGCGGAACGACCTCGTCAAACAAAGCTTGTCCTTCCGCCGTCAATGAAATATATTTGGTCTTCCATTCCTGCTCGCGTCTGATCCAGCCCAGTTCCTCCATTTTACCCAGCAGCTGCGTAATATTTCCCTTGGTGACCAGCAGCTTGTCCGCCAATTCCTGCTGAGTCAGCCGCTCGTGCGAGCCCACCTGGACCAGCACGTCAAACTGCGCGGCCGATAAGTTCCAGGCCTTCAAATGCTGGTTGGACTGCCGGATGCTCTGATTGTACACGCGAGACAGCCGGAACCAGATCAGCACCCCAAGCTTTTCCTCCTGTTTGGAGAGGAATGACTCCTTCTTATTCTTTTCCATCGGCTCACCTCGCTTCCGTTGATGATTATAAGTTTATTACTAAACTGATAAAAAGTCAATGATCTTCCGTCGACCTGCGGGCAAACTAATAAACCGTTCCGGGACGGAACGGTTTTTCAGCATTTATTAGCATTTATTAGCATTTATTAGCATTTATTAGCGGTTGCGAGAAGAGGGCAGCCAACTGCCTGCTCCGATTTTCCCGCCCCCTACTTTGGGCTTCCTTTCGGATTTAGCCATCCCCGCGCTTCTCCTAGCCGCTTTTCTTGCCCCGTTTTTGCTTCTTGGATTCCTGCTGTTCCGGGTGCGGCGAGTTAACTACCACCTTCACTTGAACATCGTGCCGGGTTTTAACGGTTGGATCAAGACTTGCCGCCATACGATGAATGGCATCGAACACAAGCCCCTGGTCCATCAGTCTTTTTACTTCATCCAGATCGATTGACTCCGCAGAAGCTTGCCTTGTTACGTGTACCGAAGAGGTTTGCGCGTCATTTTTGTTGTCTTGGGGCTTCTCTTCCTTTTTCAGCCCGGACGCCCGCATTGCTTGTTCCATCTGAGCTCGCACCACTTCGACCTGATCTTCGATCTCTTCTCCCTGCTTTACCTGCCCCAATTCGTAATTGAGAGGAAGGGAATCGAGAAGATTTTCGATTTCGTCCATTTGTGCACGGATCGGCATAAGCGTATCATGGACGTTGATAAGATCGGTTAGCTGTTTATCGTCGATGGCTTCGATTAATGCCATTTGGGCGGCCAGTCCTTTCTGGACCTCTGCAAGTTGATGGCTGCCCGACAATGCTTCAAGACGTTTCATTAGCTGTTTTCCCTTGGTCTGGAGCTGTAAAAGGATGCTTTCATTCTCGTGTTCCATGGCAATCAGCTTCTCTATCTTCTTTTTAAGGGAGCCACAGCTTTTTTCTAAGGCAGCCATGTCTTCTAAAATCACTTTTATACGATTGGAACTATCTTTTTGCGTAAAAATGGTTGCTATTCGTTTTCTCAGGTCTTCGAGCTCTTCCCAGGCTGCCTGTAATTCGCCTTTAACCGGACTCAGATTTTTTTCCGTTGCGCGGCCTTTATATAACTCCGTAAGAGGCAGGATCTTCGCCTCCATATGAAAGAGTTCGCCTTCAAGTTCATTCGCTTTTTGTGTTAATTTTCGTTTATCGAATACGAGCAAAATAACACCCATGGTTAAAAAAATGACCATAACGGCAAACGCCCAGAACAAAATTTTACCTATAATAGACATTTTACTTCCTTTCTGCTCCGGCAT
Source organism: Paenibacillus chitinolyticus NBRC 15660 (assembly GCF_000739915.1). Taxonomy (GTDB): domain Bacteria; phylum Bacillota; class Bacilli; order Paenibacillales; family NBRC-103111; genus Paenibacillus_F; species Paenibacillus_F chitinolyticus. The sequence continues at coordinate 65,086 of NZ_BBJT01000014.1, forward strand.
CGACTTTGCAACCGCCGTTCCCGTGCGCGGAAATGGGCTCGGATTGATACGGGCTTTTTCTGCCGCCTTCAAGCCCTCAACCGCCGGCAAGAACTATTTAAAATTCACGTTGATCACAACGCTTTTACTTTCCTCTTCGTCCTCGTATTCCTCCTGCTGGTCGGCGATTTGCTCGACGCGCGCGCGGTAAGCCTGGATATCGGCAGACATCGCTTCCGCATCCCGTCTAAGCCGATCAAGCTGGATAGGAGGACTGCTCATCCGGCGGTCGATCATTTCTTTCCGGTCATGAATTTTGTATTTCAAATCGCCGAGATCGCGGGAGTGCAGCGCTTCTTCCAGACCTTCCGACGAAATAAACGACACCGTCTCCTGAAAATCCATCCAGCAAGCGTGCACGCGCTCCCTCAGACCGTTCAATTCCTTATTGGCCGCTTCATATACCTGAAGACGGACATATTTCTTTTCGGCCAGCTCGTATTTCTCCATCAGAGCGATGAGTTTTTTGCCGCCTTCGTTAAAACGCCCTTCCGCCAGCATATTTTCCACTTCGGGAAGTTTTGGAGTAATTTCGCGCACCAAGGCCGTAAACTGATCGAATTCACCGCGCATAAAAGACCAGACGGATTCCGCGAAATACTCTTTTACTCGTTTCAGTTCTTCCTTAAAGGCCGATTCGGGATAATCCAGCTCCCGCAGGCCGCTTTTCAGAAGCCGGAGCGTTTTGGTCAAGCTTTCCCTCAACTCTGCCAGTTCTCCCGCCGCGATGACCGAGTGTTTGATCAGGCCCGTCACGTCCGAGGAAATGCGCGCGGCTTCCCGGATTCGGCCTGCGTTAAGCGCCTCCAGCATCGCGGCCGAGAGCGCCTCCGCACGATCCAGACTCGCAAAGGAAGTCAGATCCGAGGAGTCCAGCCCGTGCTCGCGTATGGAGCGGTTCACGTCATCCCGGGCGCTCTCGATCTGACCTTTGAATTTCTGCTGCCGGTTATGCAGCTCAGGCAGCTCCGCAAGCAGCCGTTCGATCTCGGCGAGCTGCTCGCGTTCCGGCGCAAGATGCTCCTGCACGTCAATAAAATCGCTCATCTGCTCCCGGTCGATGATCCCGATCCGCTTTTGCAGACTGAGCAGTTCCTCTTCCAGATCATCCACCCGGTAAGCGGCCGAACGGTCCTTTGCTCGGGCCAGAAGGGATTCGATTTTCGCCTGAAGCTCCGATACGACTTTGTCGTTCTGCTTCTCCAGCTCACAGAGCTTGTCTATGCTCGCTTTCAAACTGCCGTATACCCCTTGATACTGCCTCAAAAGAACCCGGCATTCTCCCATCGTTTCTTCCATCGTTTTGACATTGCCGATAAAAGAAATCTTGATGCCCGAGATCATCGCCGTCATCTCATCCAGAATGGAAGAAACATCTTTCAATTCGGCTTCTACGGGGCGGATCCGCTTTTCGGCCGAAGGCCCTTTGTACAGATCGGCCAACAGCCCTAGCCGCTCGCTGTCCCGGTAGAGATCCGTGGAATAAGCCTGCGCTTCCCCGAGCAGCTTTTCCTTCCTTTTCCGCTGCCGGAAAATACGAAACGATTGATAGATAACGAAAATGATACCCGCAAAAATCCCGAGTTCCTTCAGCCCAATATGATTCACGTTCTCATCCTTATCGGAGACCGCCACAAACATACCGTCCGCCAACAAAGGCGCCGCCGCAGTCATCCCGCCCGCTTCCCTTATCGTGCCTGACTGTACGGTGTAGCCCTGAACGGCCGAAGTCCGGGAAGACTCTGCCGCAGCTTCTTGGGTCATAAACGATGTATGGGCGATTCCGGTCAAAAGGGAGAACGCAAGCAGATTGCGTACCCATATCTTTTTCATAATAATCCTCCGCAAATGTTGGATGGGCCCTCTGTACCTGGTTCTTTTCCAGATCAGGGGCCGAATGTGAGAAAAAGGCTCATTTTGTCATCTCTCTTCATTAAACCATAGGACACAAGCACAATTGCAGTAAAAAAATTCCATAACACAAAACCTTTTTATAAAAAAATCCAGCCCTAATCAACCTGAACTTAGGAACTTTAGACCCTTCTTTCCGCAACAAAAAAGAGACCCCCGCTTACGCGCAGTGATCTCCTGTATCCGAGCGTTTCGTTCTAACGAATTTAGAACGACCGGACCGTTAACCGGCCGATCTGGCCGCTCTCCTGTGCAAACCAGACGGCGCCGTCAGGACCGACGGCAAGCCCGTGCGGCTCCGCCTTCTCTCTTGGGATCGCATATTCCGATATTTCACCGGTAGTAGTGATTCGGCCGATCTTGTTGCTTCCCCATTCCGTAAACCACAAATCCCCCTGCGTGCCTGCGGCAATCGCATGAGGCCTTGCCCCCGGCTCCGGAAGAGAGTATTCGGTGATCCCGCCCGTAGTCGAGATCCGCCCGATCCGGTTGCCGTTAATCTCGGCAAACCATAAGGCGCCGTCCGGGCCTGCCGTGATACCCACCGGGCCAGCCTGTCCCATCGGGAGCGGGTATCCCGTTATCTCCCCCGCAGGAGTGATGCGTCCGATCCGGTTGCCCTGATTTTCCGTGAACCACATCGCCCCGTCCGGGCCTCGTGCGATAAAGGAAGGAAAAGCCCCGGGCAGGGGAAGCCCGTATTCCGTAATCGTCCCGTCCGCCGTGATCCGGCCGATTTTATTTCCCGTCATTTCCGTGAACCACACGGCCCCATCCGGTCCCTCGGCAAGGCCGAACGGCCCGGAATCCGCCGCGGGCAGCGGGAATCCCGTAATTTCGCCGGACAGGTCGATCCGCCCGACTATACCGGCTTTATACCCGCTGAACCATAACGCGCCGTCCGCTGCCGATGCAATCACGGAGAGACCGGCTTCTTCGGCGGTTACCGGGTATTCCGTTATCGTCCCATCCGGTGCCATACGGCCGATCCGGTTGCCTTTCTGCTCGGTAAACCAGATGGCCCCGTCCTTGCCGACCGTCAAACCGTACGGACCTGAATCCTTATCCGGAAGTACAAATTCCTCAAACGTATAAGACATAGGGGAACCTCCTATATAAAAGTGATGGGCGTGGCTTTGCATGAGAATGCTGCTCCCTCCACTATACCGTTTCCCGTAAAGACAAGGTCAGCTAAAAAACAAGTTCAACTGTTTTTTCTGAACCTGGACAGAGTGAGCGAATACGTAAAAAGAACCCGGAAGCGGTCCTCTCGGGAGGACTCTTTCCGGGTTCTTTGGCATTGCCGCCGAGCTTAAGCTTCCGCTTTTCTAGGAGCCGTACCGGCCGCTTCCGGAGCTCTGCCGAACCGGTAGAAATAAATACCGGCCGCCGCGAGGACGAGGACGGCAAGCCCCAAGTAAATGTTGCTGTACACGGAAGCTCCCTCGTAAAGATTGAAGGGATTCCACGTCACCGTCGCCCCGTTGTCCAGAAGCTTGCTGTAAATAGCCGATGAAGACGCGATTCCGATAAAATTCATCATGGCCATCAGCCCCATTCCCACGCCGACCTGGTCTCTGGCCAGAGACCGCGAAATGGTGTTGGACAGCGCAATCTGCATGAACGTCATACCTACGTTGCCGAAGATGAGCAGAGCCGACACGAGCGCGGGCAGAGTGCCTGACAAGGAAGAAAGCAGGACAAAGCTGATAAACAGCAGAGCCGACGCGAGGTACACGAGAAAGGAATTGCCCTTCTCATCCGCCAGTCTGCCGCCTCTGAGACCCATCATTGCGGATGCGGCCGCTCCCGGCACCATCATAAAGCCAATCATGCCGGGCTCTATATGGTTCACGTGCGACATAAGCTGAGGGATCAGGAACGATAAGGAAAAACCGAGGCCTACAATGATCAGGGAAACGACCAGGCCCGTTACGTAATGTTTGTTCAAAAACAGCCGGGGCTGGATAAAAGGCTCCTCCGCCTTCAAGATGCGGAGAATAAAAAGTCCGAGCAGCACGATTCCGCTGATTACGGTGATCCAGCCGCCGTTCGTAATGCTCAGCAGCAGCAGGCTGACGGTTCCCGCCAGAAGGGCGCCGCCCCACGCGTCGATTTTGCCCGCCGTACCGGGCTTGTCGTCCAGCAATTTGCGGTAGAAGGGCAGCGTCACCAGCGTGAGCAGAGACAGGCAGAACAGCCAGCGCCAGTCCGCTACGCTCATGATCAGGCCCGAGAGAACCGGTCCGAGCGCGTTGCCGAGCGCCATCCCTATTGCCGAGATGCCCAGGGCTCTGCCGCGGGTCTCCGGCGGGAAAAACCGGATCGGGATAATCATCGCGGCCGCGGGGATTACCGAGGAACCCACGGCCTGAAATCCCCTTGCCAGGATAACCATCCAGTAAGCGGTGGCCGACAGGCCGATGACGGAGCCGAGCGCAAAAACGGTAAGCCCGAACGTGATCAGCCGTTTTAACGGATATTTATCCGCGAGCTTGCCGTAAATGACCGATCCGATGGCGTAGACCAGCATGTAAATGGAAGCCACCCAGCTGACCTGGGCCGAATTCAGATGAAATTCCGCACTGATTTGCGGCAGCACGATGTTGAAGATCGAGGCGTTCATGACCGAAATGACCAGAGTGAACGCCAGAACCCGCATAATTTTATCGCCGGTTGTTTTTTGTACAGCGGTTGACACAGCTTTTGCCTCCCCAGTATGCATATGATATCCGAATACTTCGGTTAATCTCGTTAATAATTAAAGCTTTGTATGTTTGCCCCCACTAATATAACGGGCCGATAAAACTAGGGAGCTAGCCCCTTAGTAAACACCCTTACGCTTTCCCGGATAAAATCATCGAGCGGAATTTCGGCGAACGTTCCTTCTCCCCAACCGTCCCGGTTATTCATAAACGCGCCGTAATTCATCCACATGAACGAGACCGCCTGAAGCTCCGGATTGGTCGAGATCATTTTTCCCCGCTCCGCCATCTTCACGAAATAATCCGTCAAAAATTCCTTTAATTGCCGCGGGTGCCTCTGTGTCTTTTCCCTGAAACCGGGCAGACTGCCCGATTCTTTCAGGCTGATCTGAAGCATTTTACGGTTGCGGTTCATGATATCGTGGTAAGTCCGGCTGATCAGAAGAAGATCCGTTTCCAGCTCCCACACCAGCTTTTCTGCAAAAAGCTTCTGCATCTCCCCGGCGTAATGAAACCGGTCGAAGGCGGATTCGAGCAAATTCTGCTTGCTTCCGAAGTGCCGGAACAGCGTCATTTCACTCAAGCCAGCGGCAGCGGCGATTTCTTTGGTGGTGACGCATTTGTAGCCCCTATCGGCTATGAGATCGATGGCCGCTAAAAGCAGTTTGTCTGAACTGCTCGAAGATGAGCTGCCGCTCATACTCTCCCCTCCTCTTGTATGTGTGTGCGATTCTCTCCGCTAAGAGGCTAGACGAAGCAATCGCTATAATGGATGTATGTTAGTACTCACTATCAATCACGATTATTCTATTCCCCTTCCCAATTGCTGTCAACCCCGAAAATGAATGAAGCTTCCGAGCCATAACGAATGCTTGGACCGAAGTCGCCTACACACATGCCAAAAACCGCCGCATCCCACGATGCGGCGGTTTTTTCGGCCTGCGGCCGGAGAGGCTGATTTTATCAAACCTTAAAATCTGTACGATTCGGGGCTCCGCCCAAGTCTTACTCTGTCACGATGTCGTGAATGAGGACAGGCGCTTCAGCGTGGTCGGCGATACGGATGTTGTCGTAAATCATGCGGATCACATCTTCCACGTTATCACGGTTGGCGTGGATCGTTACGAGGGATTCGCCCGCTTTAACGCTCTCGCCGATCTTCTTGTTCAGCATAAGGCCGACGGCCAAGTCGATCTCCGATTCCTTCGTGGCGCGTCCCGCTCCGAGCAGCATAGCCGCCGTACCGATTTCATCGGCGACGATTTCGGCTACGACACCGTCCTCGCGCGCCGGTACTTCAATAAGGAACTTCGCTTTAGGCAGCTTCTCGGGATCGTCCACGACCGACGCGTCTCCACCCTGGTTGGCGATGAACTCCTTGAATTTCTCCAGCGCTTTGCCGTTGCGGATCACTTCTTTGAGCATCTCTTCGGCTTCTTCCAGGGAAGAAGCTTTGTTTGCCAGGAAGACCATTTGTCTTCCAAGGGCGAGGCAGAGATCTTCCAGATCCTTCGGCCCTTGGCCGCGCAGCGTGTCGATCGCCTCCTGCACTTCCAGCGCGTTGCCGATGGCGGCGCCGAGCGGCTGGCTCATATCGGAAATGACGGCCATCGTCTTGCGGCCCACGTTGTTTCCGATGCTGACCATGGCGTGCGCCAGTTCTTTCGCGTCCTCGGGAGTTTTCATAAACGCGCCTGCGCCCGTTTTGACGTCAAGCACGATAGCGTCCGAGCCTGCGGCGATTTTCTTACTCATGATAGAGCTTGCGATAAGCGCGATGGAATCTACGGTGGCCGTTACGTCGCGAAGGGCGTACAGCTTCTTGTCGGCAGGCGTAAGGTTGCCGGTCTGCCCGATCACGGCGATTTTGTGTTCGTTCACCAGGTTCACGAACTCGTCCTTGGAGATTTCCACGTGGAAGCCTTCGATAGCTTCCAGCTTGTCGATCGTGCCGCCGGTGTGGCCCAGGCCGCGTCCGGACATTTTCGCAACGGGAATATCCAAAGCCGCTACCAGTGGAGCCAGCACCAGGGTCGTCGTGTCGCCCACTCCGCCCGTGGAGTGTTTGTCTACCTTAATGCCTTCGATCGCGGACAAGTCAATCGTTTCGCCGGAGTTGACGATTGCCATCGTCAGATCGGCCCGCTCGCGCGCCGTCATGTCCTTGAAGTAGATCGCCATCGCCAGTGAGCTGACCTGGTAATCCGGAATATCCCCTTTCGTGTAGCCTTCGATAATAAAGTTGATTTCTTCCGTCGTCAGTTCCTTGCCGTCACGCTTCTTCGCAATCAAATCGACCATTCTCATCGTCTTTTCTCCTCGCTTTACCAGTAAGTACTCTAGCTAATTCCTATTCGCGGGGGACCCGGTTAACAACCTGTGTCCCTTTCACGCTTATCCGTCATCCGTCTGTCTGAATATCTTTAGTATCGTCCTACAGCGAAATCGCCGTATCCAAAGCCACTTCCATCATCTCGTTGAAGGTCGTCTGCCGCTCTTCCGAAGAAGTTTCCTCGCCGGTCAGAAGGTGATCGCTCACGGTCAGAATCGTCAGAGCGTTCACGCCGAATTTGGCCGCCAGTGTGTAAAGGGCGGTCGTCTCCATCTCGACGCCGAGCACGCCGTAATCCATCAGCTTCTGCACGACCGTCTTGTCATCGCGGTAGAAGATGTCGGAGCTGAAAATATTGCCGACATGAAGTTTAAGGCCTTTCTCCACGCCGCGCTCATAAGCCGCTTTAAGCAGCGGGAAGCTCGCGATCGGGGAGTAGTCGAAGCCGCCGAAAACATGGCGGTTCGCGCTCGAATCCGTGCAGGAAGCCTGGGCCAGGATTACATCGCGGACCCGGACATGCTCCTGCATCGCTCCGCACGTGCCGACGCGGAACAGGTTTTTGACGCCGTACTGGCTGATCAGCTCGTTGGCGTAAATACTGATCGACGGAATCCCCATGCCCGATCCCTGCACCGAAACCCGCTTGCCTTGATACGTGCCCGTGAAGCCCAGCATGCCGCGGACTTCGTTGTAGCAGATTACGTCGGACAAGTAAGTTTCCGCGATATACTTCGCTCTCAGCGGGTCGCCCGGCAGCAGGATCGTTTCGGCGATGTCGCCCGGTTTTGCACCAATATGAACGCTCATGAACGTGTACCTCCGTTTTAAAAAGGATAGAAGGGACGGGTTATCGTCCCGGTTTATTTCAAGTCCGCCAGGAAACTTGTGCCGTGGGCGGGCAGCGTGACACCGAAGTTGTCCGCTACGGTAGCGCCGATATCGGCGAACGTGCGGCGCAGCGGCAGCTCTTTGCCGCCATCCGCAAAACGCGGCGAGTAAACGAGCAGCGGCACGTATTCGCGCGTATGGTCCGTTCCGCGGTAGGTCGGATCGTTACCGTGGTCGGCCGTCAAGATCAGCAGATCCTCGTCCGTCAATTTGGCGAACACTTCCGGCAGCCGGGCGTCGTAATCCTCCAGCGCTTGTCCGTAACCTTGCGGATCACGCCGGTGGCCGAAGAGAGCGTCGAAATCGACGAGGTTCAAGAAGCTCAGTCCCGTGAAGGACTCGCCGAGCGTGTCCACCAGCTTGTCCATACCGTCCATGTTGGAAACGGTCCGGACCGCTTTCGTTACGCCTTCGCCATCGTAGATGTCGGAGATTTTGCCGAGCGCGATTACGTCGAAGCCCCGGTCCTTCAGCTCGTTCATCGTGGTGCGTCCGAAAGGCTTCAAAGCGTAATCGTGACGGTTCGCCGTCCGTTTGAAGCTGCCGACTTCGCCTACGAACGGGCGGGCGATGATGCGGCCCAGCATATACGGATCTTCCAGCGTAATTTCGCGGCAGAACTCGCAAATTTCGTAAAGCTCCTTAAGCGGCACCACGTCTTCGTGGGCGGCAATCTGCAGCACAGAGTCCGCGGACGTGTAAATGATAAGCGCTCCGGTTTTCACGTGCTCCTCACCGAGCTCGTCGATGATTTCGGTGCCGCTGGCCGGCTTGTTGCCGATCACCTTGCGGCCGGTTTTCTCTTCGATGCGCCCGATCAGCTCATCCGGGAAGCCGTCCGGGAATACGCGGAAAGGCGTTTCGATGTTCAGGCCCATGATCTCCCAGTGACCGGTCATCGTATCTTTCCCGTTCGACGCTTCCTGCATCTTCGTGTAGTAAGCCAGCGGCTTGTCCGCCGCAGGCACGCCTTCGATCGGACGGATGTTGGAGAGGCCCAGCTTGGCCATGTTCGGCATGTTGAGGCCGCCCCTCTCCCGGGCGATATGCCCGAGGGTATCGACATCGAAGTCGTCGAATTTAGCGGCGTCCGGCGCTTCGCCGATACCGACCGAGTCCAGTACAATCAGGTGAATCCGTTTAAACGTAGTCATGCTTCTCGCTTCCTTTCCTATTCAGCTTACAGGAACAGCCCCGCAATCGTAGCCGACAGGACGCTGACCAATGTAGCTCCATACAGTAATTTTAAACCAAAACGGGCCACAACGTTGCCTTGCTTTTCGTGAAGCCCTTTAACCGCACCGGCGATGATCCCGATGGAAGAGAAGTTCGCGAAGGAAACGAGGAACACCGATACGATTCCGACAGCCCGTGGGGACATAGTCGTATGTTTGGCAAGGTCAAGCATGGCGACGAACTCGTTGGATACCATCTTGGTTGCCATAATGCTACCGGCTTCAACCGCTTCAGACCAAGGCACACCCATTACAAACGCGAACGGAGCGAAAATATACCCGAGCAGAGACTGGAACGAAATGCCGAAAATGCCGTCGAAAATACCGTTGATCAAAGCGATCAGGGCCACGAAACCGATCAGCATGGCCGCCACGATAATGGCGACTTTAAAACCGTCGAGAATGTATTCTCCCAGCATTTCGAAGAAAGACTGCTTCTCTTCCTCCTGTACTTCAAGAATATCTTCTTCTTTCGTAACGACGTAAGGGTTAAGAATCGACGAGATAATAAATCCGCCGAACAGGTTCAGCACCAGCGCCGTTACGACGAACTTCGGCTCGATCATCTGCATGTAAGCTCCGACGATGGACATCGAAACCGTGGACATGGCCGAAGCGCAAAGCGTGTACAGGCGGTGTTTCGGAAGCAGGCCGATTTGCTTCTTCACCGAAATGAATACTTCCGATTGGCCCAGAATCGCGGATGCCACGGCGTTGTAAGATTCAAGCTTACCCATGCCGTTGATCTTGCTGAGTACCAGACCGATGTACTTGACGATGAACGGCAGAATTTTAGTATACTGCAAAATCCCGATCAATGCGGAAATGAACACGATAGGAAGCAGAACGTTCAGGAAGAACGGAGACGTCTTGTCGTTCGCTATGCCGCCGAACACAAAATTGATCCCTTCGGAAGCATAGGCGAGAAGCGATTCGAAAATACTCGCGAAACCGCGGATCAGAAATTCGCCCACGCTTGTATTCAGAAGGGCGAAAGCCAGGACCACCTGCAGGGCGATCATGACGAACAGCGGACGGTACCGGATTTTGTGACGGTTGTTGCTGGCGGCGTAAGTAAGCCCGAACACGACAAGCACGCCCAGAATAGCAACTAAATATTTCATGTTAGTGTTTCCCCCAATGGTTGCTCAGCATTAGCAGATTTGGTTGCAGGCACAGCTCTCTGAACCTGAAAAACTATTAAGCGCTTACATTCAGTTTACAAAAAGAAGTTTCATATTGATTTTTACTTTTTTTCCATATCATCGGCTTGAAAAGCTCCCGGGAGCAGCCGGTCGATCGTCCATTCTTCGGTATTGCCGTGAAGATTAGTCAAATAAATCTTCGTATTCAGGTCGCTGAATTCGGCGATAACTTGTCTGCATGCGCCGCACGGCGATACCGGTCCTTCCGTGTCCGCCACGATGGCGATAGCTTCGAGCTTATGCCCGCCTTCGCCTTCCGAAACGGCTTTAAAAATAGCTGTCCGCTCCGCGCAGTTGGTTAAACCGTAGGATGCATTCTCAACGTTGCATCCCCGGTAAACCTTCCCGCCCGTGAGTACGGCCGCTCCGACCTGGAAGCCCGAATAAGGCACATAGGCCTGCTTGCGGGCTTCGATTGCTTCTTGAATCAACTGGTCTTTCATGGATCCGTCCTCCTCGAAGGTCAGGGTTTAGTAAGAAGAAGTGGACTGGCCGCCTTCCATGATTTTAACGCCCGAGCTCGCCCCGATGCGGGTTGCCCCGGCTTCGATCATGGCGTTCATATCCTCGAGGCTGCGCACGCCGCCCGATGCTTTGACGCCTACGTCGGGACCGACGGTTTTGCGCATCAGCGCTACGTCCGCAGGTGTCGCTCCGCCTGTCGAGAACCCGGTGGACGTCTTCACGAAGTCCGCTCCCGCTTTAACCGACAGCTCGCTCGCGCGCACTTTTTCTTCGTCCGTAAGAAGGCTCGTTTCGATGATAACTTTCACCAGCGCCTTGCCCGCGGCCGCATCGACAACGGCTTTAATGTCGCTTTCCACCAGCGTATCGTCCCCTGCTTTCAGGGCGCCGATGTTGATGACCATATCGACTTCCCCGGCACCGTTTGCGATCGCATCCTTCGCTTCAAACGCTTTCACGGCAGACGTCGTGGCGCCCAAAGGGAATCCGATGACCGTACAAACTTTCACGGACGATCCCGAGAGCTGTTCGGCCGAATAGGCGACCCAGGTCGGATTTACACAAACGGACGCGAATTCGTACTTCTTCGCCTCTTCCGTCAGCTTGGTGATTTCAGCCTTTGTCGCGTCTGCGCGAAGCAGTGTGTGATCGATCATTCCGGCTATGCTCATGTGTTTACACTCCTTGTTTATGAGTTATCATGCCCTTTAAAAAGACAATGTGTGTAGAATTTCATGCCTTCATGATAGCACACACGTGAACATATGTAAAACACATAATAAAATTATGTTCATGTCTTTTTTGTGTCTCAGGGCTTCTTCCGCTCTTTTTCGGGCATAAAAAAGAGTCCCTTACAGTCTTCTTCACCAAGAAAACCGTAAACGACTCTAGTATGCTTCTTTTCGGTACGTTTTACTAAGGATGCCTGAAATTTCAGGTCTGGTCTTTTTTTATGTAAGTTTTGACTTCCGGAGCTTCGTAGGAAGCAAATTGTTCCAGCAGCTTGGCCGGGTCTTCGTTCACCAGCACCATCGAGCGGTATTTGTCCTGCATAAACTGTTCCTGATTCATCCGGTCGAAGAGAGCGACGAGGGGATCGTAATAATGATTGATATTGACAAGCCCGAACGGCTTCCGGTGAAGACCGAGCTGCCCCCACGTATAAATTTCCACAAACTCCTCCAGCGTACCCGGTCCTCCCGGCAGGGCCATAAATCCGTCCGCAAGCTCCGCCATCTTCGCTTTACGCTCATGCATGGACTCGACGACAATCAGTTCGGTCAGCCCGTGATGGGAAATTTCCCGGTTCTCGAGCATCTTCGGGATAACCCCGATAACCTCGCCTCCGGCTTCCAGAACCGCATCGGCCACGGCCCCCATCAGCCCGACACTGGCGCCTCCGTATACAAGTGCGAGCCCCCGCTCAGCAAGCTCGCGTCCGAGCCGTACGGCCCCTTCCCTATAGACTTCAGATGCTCCGTTGCTTGATCCGCAGAAAACCGCTATGCGTTTCATTGTCTGATCTCCTCCATCCTTTTTGTATAAAATCTTCCTTCATTATAGTGGAAAGCGGAGCCGAGGAAAACCGGACGGGACGGCCGATCAAGGCCTCTATCTTTCTTTTGCTTCCGGATTCCCGCGCATTCAAGGTCTTAGCGAATTTTTGCTGTCCTATTTCACTCCTATTATCAAGCACCGGACGGAAGTTTATAATGTTAAGAGAAGGAGGTGCGGTTAACGGATGAACAAAGACGCTATTTTCAAATCCGTCTACGAGACGATTTTAAGCAGAGATACCCGTCACGACGGACAGTATTATGTGGGCATTACGTCTACGGGCATTTTTTGCAGGCCATCCTGCCGGTCCCGGACTCCCAAGCCCGAAAATGTGAGGGTGTACGATAGCATCGAGAGAGCTCTGGAAGCAGGCTTCCGCCCCTGTAAAAGGTGCAAGCCCGAAAACCCGAGTCCTCACGGGCCCGATGCGGAGCTGGCGGAAACCGTACTCGGCCTGATCCGCACCCGCTATGGCGAAAATCTGACGCTGCACGGCCTTGCGTCCGAGCTGAACATAAGCCCTTATCATCTGCAGCGGACGTTCAAACGGACGACCGGGATCAGTCCCTCGCGCCAGCTTCTTCTTACCCGCATGGAGGAAGCGAAGCACAGGCTTGCGCGGAGTGAGCAGCCTATCGGCGAAATCGCCGCGGCAGTCGGGTTCCGCAGCGCTTCTCACTTCTCCGCCGTCTTTCATAAAACTGCCGGCTGTACGCCGAATGAATTTAGAGAACAGAATGCCCCGAACTCCTGAGAGGGACCAGGCGAAACGAGACAAGCAAAGGTAAACAAATCGCGGTAAGGCAAGATAAAACAAACCGAGACAAACAGGAGGCGACTAAAATGAACACTCTTTCGGCGACAACCGAAATTTACTGGGCTGCCCTGGTGCATCCCCTTTTCCGAAACAAACCATTATATGCAGCCGCGACAGACCGGGGATTGTGCCGCATTACGTGGCCGACCGAGAGTCTGGACACTTTGAAAAGCTGGGCCGCCAAACAGATTCCCGGCGCCGTGCTGATTGAAGACGAAGAACGGATGGCCGGCTATCTCCTTCAGCTAAAAGAATATCTCGAAGGGAACCGGCAGCAATTCGACATCCCGCTCGATATGCGGGGAACGGCTTTTCAGACTTCCGTCTGGAAAGCTCTTGCCGAAATTCCGTTCGGGGAAACGCGCAGCTACTCCGATATTGCCGCAAGCGTAGGCAGCCCCGCAGCCGTAAGAGCGGTCGGTACGGCCAACGGGGCCAATCCCGTTCCCATCATCGTGCCCTGCCACCGCGTCATCGGCAAAAATGCGGCGCTTACCGGTTTCAGAGGGGGCCTTCAAGTCAAAGAAGAGCTGCTCAGACTGGAGGGATTCCATGACTACACGGCAAAAGGACACGCCCGTTTTCAGTTTTGACGAAAACACGGGAATCGCGCAAATCGAAACACCTGCCGCGTTCAGTTATGCGGAAACGCTCTTATATCTGACGCGTTCCCCTCTGGAATGCCTCCACAGCGTGGAGAACGGCCGCATCTACAAGCTGCTCGAAGCGGGAAAAGAACTGCTCCCGGTCGAAATCAGCAATCCGGGCCCCGGCAGGCTCCATCTCCGGTTTATGCAGGGCCCGCCCGCAGATCCGGACGCCATCCGGGAAGCGGCGGCCTACACGGCGGAATGGCTGGACCTTGCCCGGGATATGACGCCCTTCTATGCGACGGCACAGTCCGATCCTCTGCTCGGGCCTCTGGCCTCCGGGTATTACGGGCTCCGTATCATCGGCGTGCCGCATCTGTTCGAAGCCCTCTGCTGGGCGATCGCCGGACAGCAGATCAATTTAACGTTCGCTTATACACTCAAGCGCAGGCTTGTGGAGAATTACGGCAAGAAGCTGGTCTGGGAAGGCCGTACCTACTGGCTGTTCCCGAAACCGGGGGACCTGGCGGACGTGACCGTGGAAGAACTCCGCCAGCTCCAGTTCACCGGCAAGAAAGCCGAATACATCCTCCATGTGGCCGGTCTGATGGACAGCGGAGCATTGTCGAAGGAGGCGCTTCTTGCCTCCGGTTCCTACGAGGCCGCCGAGCGCACCCTGCTGGCCATCCGCGGCATCGGCCCGTGGACCGCGCATTACGTGCTGATGCGCTGCCTGCGGAACCCGGCCGCTTTCCCCATCGGGGACGCGGGGCTTCACAACGCGCTGAAACAGCTCCTGCACCGCACACAAAAGCCGGCTCTCGAAGAGATCCGGCAGCTTTTTGCTCCCTGGCGGGGCTGGGAGGCTTATGCGGTGTTTTATTTGTGGAGAAGCCTCCTGCCGGAGGGCTCTCCTGCTATTCAAACAGCAGGTCTTCCAGACGCAAGAACGTAACTTCACCCGGAAAATGGTCCAAAGTCGAGCAAACGGACAATTTGTAAGGCCCGTCAAGCTCATACTGCTTGAAAACATGAGTCGGCTGCGGCTCCAGCTCGAAAACACCGCTTCCCCTCTTGCGGATGGCAAAAGAGTCCAGCGGAATCGACAAGCCTTTGCCGACCGCTTTGATGTAGCTCTCTTTGAGCGTCCACAGATCGAAGAAATAATTCAGCCGCTCCTCTGGAGGAAGGCTGAAGAGGTCGGCTTTCTCCGCGGCGGAAAAGAATCGTTCGGCAATATCCAGATCCACCGGCTGGATCTGCTCCACGTCAATGCCGACTTCCGCTTCGGAAACGCCCGCCGCGACCCAGCAGCCCGAATGCGTAACGTTGTAATGGACGCCGGTACGGGGCGCGGTTACGTGCGGCTTGCCGTACGCATTCGTCCCGAAGCGCAGCTCCGGGTTAGCGGCGGCCAGTTTCCGGCACAGGCACCATCTAGCGAGAGCATCCGCGGCAACCGCCCTCACGCGGTCCTCGGTCCGGTAGAATCTTTGGGCCTTGGCCCGCTTCTCCTCCGACAGATGGACAATCAGCCGGTCCGTATGTTGTACAGTTTCTTTTTCGTCCAAACGCAGGTTTATCGCATAAATGTCCATCTTATATCCCCAATAATCGAAGTTGTTGGCTTAACCGAAGCAGACAGGGCGTTGTTTCCAAGGAGCCTGTCCCCTTCTTCCTTATTGTACCAAATGCAAGAGCCGCTGTGGGACATTCCCCTATGCTCAGCATCTCTTTTGTAAGACACGGGTAAAATGTGCCCGTGACTTCTCCCGGCGCGTAATGGAGAGCGGCATGACGGAAATCACCGTGTGCGGTCGGCAGCGCTCTCTATGACCGGCGGTCCGGGCCCGGATGTTTCTTCACATGCAAAAAAAGCCTGGCGATACCCAGTATCGTCAGGCTTTTTGGGCGTGATTTATCGATGCGGCGCGTTCCCGAAAGCCGGGTCCGCAAGCGTGAAGCAGCCGTATTCCGTGGCTGCCTCACGTCATTCACGTCATAGCAGGCCACCCCCACACACCGGAAGCTGCGCACAATGCGGATTCCCTGTTTCGCGATGCGGGCTCCCTCCCGCAGGGTCTCTCCCCTGTTTAATGCACGAACACGGCGGAAGCCACAAAGTTCAGGACAAAGAGCCCGGCAATCGCGTACAGCAGAGGCGAGCATTTCCTCCATTGGCCGATGGCCACCTTCGTGAGGGGATACGCGATGAAGCCGAAAGCGAGACCGTCGGCGATGCTGGACGTCAGCGGAATGCACACCACGATCAGAAACGCGGGCAAATATTCCGAGAAATCGTTGAACGGAATGTCCTTCACGCTCATCATCATCAGCGCTCCGATAATAATGAGCACCGGCGCGACAGCATTGCCGGGAATGAGCCCGATGACGGGCAGCGCCAAGGCGGAGAGCAGGAACAGAACCGCCGTTACGAGCGGAGGGATGCCTGTCCGGCCGCCTTCGGAAATGCCGGAGGTGCTTTCGGCGGAAGCGATGGTCGGACTGGTCCCGAAGAAGCCGGATACGATCGTGGACACCGCCACGACCCGGTAAGCCTTCGGGAACTTTTCCTTGTCCGGCAGCATGCCGCTGAGCAGACCCATATTCTCGAAAAGGACAATCATCGTCATGGAAAAGACCGCGATCCAGAACGGAATCTGCATGACGCTGAAATCGGCGGCTCCCAGGACTTGCCCGTAAGCCTTCAGATCGACCGCTTTGTCGGCGAGATCTCCCTTGCCCGCAAGTCCGAGCGTCAGAACGCTGGTAAATCCGATTCCGATGAGCAAGCTTCCTTTTATGTTGCGGACAAACAGCATGAACGTAACTGCCAGTCCGATAAGCGTCGCCAGCGTGACCGGACTCGTAAAACTGCCGAGCGCCACGTAGTTGACGGAATCGGGCTGAATGATATGGCCTTTCTGCAGGCCGATAAACGTAAGCATGAGGCCGATTCCCGCGGTAATCCCATGCTTCAGCGACACGGGTACCGCCGATAAAATTTTGCTACCGAACGACGACATGCTCGCAAGCAGGAAAATGACACCCGACACGACGACAACCGCAAGCGCCTGCTGCCAGGAAAGTCCCAGCGACTGGACGATCGTGTAGGTAAAGAACGCGTTCAGCCCCATGCCGGGGATGACAATAATGGGCGCGTTCGCCCACAGGGCCATCATCAGACAGCCGATAATAGTCGCCGCAATGGTGGCAAGCACTCCTGCGCTCAGCGGCATTCCCGTATCCTGCAGGATAAGGGGATTGACGAGCATAATGTACGCGCTCGTAAAGAACGAGGTGAGGCCTGCCATCAGTTCTCTTTTCCACGTCGTCTCGTGGGCTTCTATTTGAAAATACCGGTTAAGACCCCGAATCACTTTTATTCCTCCACTCTGCCCGTCAGCCAACCGCAGTCCGCGCAGCGGATTTATTGCAGCTCAGCCTGCAGACGGTTGGCCTCCGCCAAGATTTTTTCTTCGTCGATCGTCAGGCAGCTTCCGTCGCGGACAACGGCTGCTCCGCCGACATACACATCGCATACGTCACGTCCGCTGGCGGCGTAGAGCAAATGCGAAAACGCCTGTTCCAGCGGCTGAAGATGAGGCTTGTCGGATGGATCGATCGTGATGAAATCCGCCTTCTTCCCCGCCTCCAGCGAGCCCGTATGGCCCATGCCGATAACTTCGGCTCCGACACGTGTAGCCAGAGCCAGCACCGTTTCGGCGGGAAGCTTGCTCGCGTCTTTGTAGATCCCTTTCTGCAGCAGGGCCGCGGTCCTCATCTCCTCGAACATATCGAGGTTGTTGTTGGATGCGGTGCTGTCCGTGGCGATGCCGACCTTGACTCCCGCTTCCAGAAGCGCGGCAACGTCCGCCACTCCCGATCCCAGCTTCAAGTTGCTGATGGGATTATGAGCCACGCGCACATCATACTGATGAAGAATCGCACGCTCTTCCTCGTTAAGCACGACACCGTGGGCCATCACCGTCGGCTGATCCAACACGCCGAGTCGACGGAGGTGCTCCACGGGACGCACGCCGTAGCGGCTCTCGATGTCGCGGATCTCCAGATCCGTCTCCGATACGTGGATATGCACCATCAGACCGTTCTCGGCCGCGACCCGTGCGCTTTCCTCCAGCGCCGCGGGTGTGCAGGCATACGGGCTGTGGGGCGCAACCATCGTCGTCAGACGTCCGTCCGCGAACGTGCGGAACTGTTTCGCGAACCGTTCCGCGCTAGCGATGTTGTCCCGCTGCTGCCGCTCCGTGCCCAAGCTGAAAATCGTATGCGAGAACGCGCCGCGGATTCCCGTATCGGCAATTTCCTGCATGATGCCGCCCAGGTCGATTCCGTTCGGATTAAACATATCCGAGAAAGTCGTCGTGCCCGACTTCAACATCTCCAGAATGCCGAGCCGGGTGCTGACGGACGCGATCTCCGGCGTAAACCTGGCTTCCATCGGCCAAATCTTCGTCTCCAGCCACGGCTTCAGCAGCATATCGTCGCCGATCCCCCGCAGGATGGTCATCACGATATGGGAGTGGACATTGACGAGGCCGGGCATAACCCATTTACCGCCGAGATCGACGACCCGGTCCGCCGCGGCCAGCCGCTGTACGGAATGATCGCCGATGTAACTGATCGCGTCGCCGCTGACGACCATCATTCCGCTTTTGTACTGCCGGCTGCTTTCATCCATCGTAAAAAAGTGACCGTTCACATAGGCTGTATTCAAAACCATCTCTCCAGACTTGTCTAAGTTGTAGAAAAAGGTAAGGCATGAAACCCGCTGTCAGGGGCTAGTATTTGTGAATCCGAAATACATTACACCTATTATAGGTATGACATGAACATATGTAAATATTAATTTGAAATTTATTTTAAGTCTGTCTATTTTATTTTATGCCATCCTTCTTGCCGATCGTTCCACTCGTTTATCCAGACGCAAAAAAGAACCCTGGACGGCAAGATCCAGGATTCCTTGAGGGTACCGGCCGGAACGGCCGGACTGCCGCTACAGGTCGCTGCGGCCGACGATGCCTTTGATCAACGCCACGAAGTTAGCGCGCACCATCTCGGTCGTCTCCATGACTTCCGCATGGGAAAGAGGCTGTTCCAGGATGCCCGCGGCCATGTTGGAAATGCAGGAGATGCCCAGCACTTCAAGCCCCGCATAGCTCGCGGCGATTGCCTCCGGCACGGTGGACATGCCTACCGCGTCTCCACCGAGCGCCCGCACCATGCGGATCTCGGCCGGCGTTTCGTACGAAGGGCCCGTGAGGCCCGCGTACACGCCTTCTTTCAGGCTCATGTTCAGCGAGCCGGCTGTTTCGCGCGCCGCTTCGCGCAGCCTTTTCGAGTAAGCCTCCGACATATCGGGAAAACGCGGACCGAGCTCCGCGTCATTAGGTCCGATCAGCGGATTGGACGCCATCAGGTTGATGTGATCGGAGATCAGCATCAGATCCCCCGGCTCCAAGCTTACGTCGACCCCGCCCGCGGCATTCGTCAGAAGAAGCGTCTTCACCCCGAGCCGCTTCATGACGAAAACGGGAAAGACGACCTTATTCATGGCGTATCCTTCGTAATAGTGAAAGCGTCCCTGCATGGCGACAACCGGTTTGCCTTGCAGCATTCCGCATACGAGCCGGCCGGCATGTCCCTCAACCGTCGATACCGGGAAGCCGGGAATCTCGTGATAAGGAATCACGACCGGATTCTCGATTTCATCGGCGAGAACGCCGAGGCCCGAACCGAGAATAAGGCCGACCTGCGGCGTATAGGACAGCTTGTCCTTAATATAGGCGGCCGCCTGCGATACGTGGTTAGTCTGTGTTGTCTGTGTCATTTCGTGAAGTCCCCCTGGTTTGGTGCGGTACAAGACAGCCCGGCCGGGGCGCGCCGCGTATTGTGCCGGCCCGCCGTCAGGCTGTTGCCGTCTGCCCCCCGTCATGTTTGGCGATGAGCGCTTTGGCCGTCATCTGGTCGGTGATGAGCGTATTCGCATAGCCGCCGCGAAGAGCGCCGTAAATGGCGTTTACCTTTCTCATTCCGCCGGCTACGAGAATCGCCTGTTCTTTCTCCTTTAAATCTTCCAGTTCGATTCCGATGGTGCGGTCGTTCAGGCTGGTATGGCAGATCTGTCCTTTATCGTCGAAATAACGGGAACAAATGTCGCCCACGGCTCTGCTCTGAATGACTTCCAAATCTTCCTCGGTCATGTAATTGGACTGGATCAGCACCGATTCGGCATCCGGCAGCCCAACCGTAAAGATCGCGATATTGGCCAGCTTTCCGAGATCCAGTACGCGGCGGATATGCCGGTCGGACTGAATCGCCTGCTTGACCAGACTATGATCGACGATAGCCGGGAGATAGAGGAAATACGGCGTAACATGAAACGCCCGGCTGAACAGATAGATGATTTCGGACGGGGAGATCGTGATGTCCGCATGGCTTACGCCCCCGTTCAACTGCACGACGCGGGAATCCGTCAGCCCCTTCTGCTGGAGGTTCGCCGCCACCTGGTACATCGTGGTTCCCCACGAAGCCCCGATAATATCTTTGTCTTTTACCGTGGTCATCAAGTAGTGCGCAGCCGCTTCGCCGATAAATTTCTTGACGATTTCGTCGTCATAAGTCGGCACGAAGGCAACGACCGCTTTTTTCAAATGGAACTTCTCCCGTAAAGTACCCGCAAGAGCTTCGCAATCTTCCGAAGGGTCCGCGATGTGAATCTTCACGATTCCTTCTGTCTTGGCCTGCTGCAGCAGACGCGACACGGTCGGACGGGATAAGCCGAGCATTTGCGCAATCTGGTTCTGATTATAGTCGAGCTGGTAGTATAATTTGGCTACCTCGATAATCTTTCTGAGCTTTTCATCTTCCATCGGAGCTTTTCCCTGCCTCACATCATGAAATTATGTTCAATATAAAAGTGACATCATTTCATTTCCTGAGTATAAAACATCCTTTTATGAAAATCAATCCAATCCAAGGCGGAAATGAATGAAGATGAGCGTGAATTCAATAAGCACTTCTCTTCATTATACCATTTTTGAGAGCGTTTACGGCGGCGACCGTTCACAAATTGACAAACTATGTTCGCTATCCCTCTATATGTTGCCCCAAAATGCCATGATGAAGGATAAGAAAGTGTTCGATTCCGGCTTCACGCTTTACGATGTCGTAGAAAAAGCCTTGATCAAGCTGGGAACCGTTAATCCGAAGGTCGAAGGACGTATCGTCGAAGTAAAATAAGAGCGGCACGCTTCCCGTACCGGTTAGCGGTTTGCTCAAAAAAACGAAAAGACCCGCAGAATATCCCGTCTGCGGGCCTTTCTTTTTTTACCGGTCAGATCCCTTTCGTATCCCTCAGTTCGATGATCGTCCCTTCAGGCGCCGTCAGCTTGCACAGCTTTCCGTTTTCTACCGTATAAATTTCCTCACCGTTTTTGAGCCTGAACTCAGTTCCCGATTCCTTTAAGCGGCGGACCTCTTCTTCAAGATCCTCCACCCATAAACAAAAATGAACGATTCCACGCGAACTCGTATTCACCGGCTGAAGCTCTTCACCGGCTTTGCCGGTTTGCAGCTCGATATAGAACTCGCCGAGCCGCAGCCAGGAATTATAAGCCCGTGTATGAAAACCGGGCGTTTCCTGCACAACCTCGAAGCCGAGCGCATCCCGGTAAAAAACCAGCGATTGTTCATAACAATCCGTTTGAATGCAGATGTGGTGGATAACTTTTGCGGACATAACGCAATTCTCCTTTGCGGCCTGCTTATGAAATGTGTGTATGTGTACAGGCTGTGCACAAACTCGATGATAATCCATCTTCAGGAGAGCCGCAATGTTTATCCCCGGTAAAAGAAACAAACCGCCGGTCTGTAAGCCGCAAGCGACAGCTTGTTTTGCACCATCTTCTACACCTTTACCGCCTCGGCCGCATACACTTTCACATCGAGCGGAGCGGCAAGAAATTCGCCGGCTTTGCCGGTGAAAGCCGTAAAATGAGCGCTGGAATTGTGGCTGGTCACAGCCTGCTGATCTTTCCAGACTTCCACCATCGTGTAGGCATGCTCCTTCTCCGCATGTTTGTACAGATCATACGAAACGTTGCCGCTCTCGCCTCTCGAAGCTTCCACGAGCGGAAGAATCTCTTTCAGAAACGCATCGTCTTTGCCCGGCTGCAGCCGCATGGCCGCGTGAATAATAATCATGACATGTTAGCCTCCTTTTATAGTAGACAGCCTCTTCCCGCAGGGGGATCTCTTGTATGTTTTCCCAACATTAGCCTCATTAATTACTTCGATAATAAAATGTTGACCTATAAATAATATAAAAGAAAAAAGACCGGAAAGCAAAAAAAGCCCCGGCCCGGGCCGAAACTTTTTCAACTTTTACCGTCAAAACTTAACCCAATCCCTTTCCGTCTTTTCCCGACAAGAAATCTTGGACCCGGCGTCCTAACGTTTCCCGCTCTTTATAGGTGTTGTACAATCGTCCGTCTACAACCGCAGCGTTTCCGAAGAAAAAGCGCTCGTAAACCGCCTGCCTGCCGCCGAACGCACTGACGCTAAGCTCCCACGCAAGCCGGGATAATTTCACGTTTTCTTCGGCGCTCAGATCAATCCCCTTCAAGTAAAGGTTCAACTGCCCGCCGATCTCGGTGCCGAAATCCGCTTCGTCCGGAATCATGATCAGCCCGCTGGCTCCGATCAACTGGATGATTTCCAAAAACCGCGGATACACTTTCGGAAAATAGGAGTTGGCCGCAAGAAGCGGCTTCGGGTCGGGCAGCATACTTCCCCATTTGTCCCGGGACGCCCCTTTTTCCGCCGCAATCTGGAACGCCTTGAGCGTCTCCAAAGCCACGATAACCTCCGTTACTTTCTCGGTTACATGGCCGTAGCTGTCGAGGCCTCCTACTTCGACCATTCTTTCGAGAGTACCCAGAATGAATTCCGTTTTGGCGATGTTTTTGCACATGATCTGCATACCTGCGTGGGTATGGAACCGGCTTTCGTCCACAAGCTGCCAGGCCATCCTTTCGTTCCCGCATATAAATACACGGTCCCACGGCACGAGCGCATCTTCGAAAAGGACCAGCGTATCCATTTCCTCAAATCGGGAGCTCAAAGGGTAGTTGTAGGCCGATTCGCCCCCGACGAAGCTCTCCCTGCATATGAAGCTCACGCCGGCCAGATTGCTCGGCACCGCAAAAGCGAATGCGTACGGACTGTCCTCGCCGCCCCCGTACGGAAAAGGGGCCGGAAAAACGAGGATTTCATCCGACGTCGCCCCTTGCGTATCCAGCAAGAACGCGCCCCGGACCACGATCCCGTCTTTATTCTTCTCGACCACCCGGGCGGCGGCGTCTTCCTCGAAGGTCCGCAGAAAAGCGGGCATTCTCGCCGCTTTCGGCTGAATGAATACGTGTGAGAGCGTCACGTCGTTTTCCCGGCAGTATTCGTAATACCGCCTCAAGTTATCCGCGTATTCGGGAGTTTCCTTCTCGATCAGACCCGCCGCTGCGGCGAAAGCCATTATGGCCGTGTTCATATAATCGGGAGCACGCCCCAGGAAACCGTGATGGGCCGATGCCCACGCCTGCATCATCTGCCTGCGCAGCGCAAGATCTTTCTTCGTCTTCGGCTGCAGGAAGGACAATCCGACCGGGTCCCCTGTCGAAGGTGAAGCATACGTCATTTTCGCTTGCCATTCCTCCGCCTGCTGCATATCATACATGGAGGCTTGAGTCGCCATTAATCCCTTGAAAGCTTGATGCTCCGAAATCAATCCCCGCACCCGTTCTCCCGCAATCCAGACGTCGGGAAGATGCCGGTTAATCCGTTCTATATAGTCGCTGCCGTTTTTAACGGGCATTAGAATCGCCTCCTCGCTCTATGGTTACTGTATTCGGGCGAAGGCGGGTTGGTATAAACGGACACCTAATAGGCGGGTAATCGGCGCGATTTCCCATCCTCAGACGAACCTGGGGGACAAACCTTATTCCTCTAGACGAAAAAGGCTCCCGGTTCCTCACGGAACCGAAAGCCTTTCCCGATACGGCTTCAAAGAAGCCCGGTCTCCGCCGCCTTTTCCACGGCTTCTTCCCGGTTGCGCACGCCAAGCTTGGCGTACACCGTGGACGCATAGTTCCGGACCGTTCCGTCCGACAAGTACAGCTTGGAAGCGATGGACTTGTAGCGGAGCCCTTTGGACAGCATCCGCAAAATCTCGATTTCGCGCGGAGTCAGCTCGTAGCCCTCTCCGGCAGGGGCCGCCGTCTCCGGCCGTCCGGCCGTTTCCGCCGGCCCGGAAGTACCGGTGGCGCCACCCCGCCCCGAAGCTTTGGCCGCTTCCCCCAGCTCGCCGAACAGCTTCGTCGAGAGATCCTGCGCGATCATCGTGCCGCCCTGATGCACGAGACGAATCGTCTCGGCCAGCTCCTTCGGCTCGATCGATTTGAGCAGATAGCCGTCCGCGCCGCTGCGCAGCACTTCCAGCGCTTTGTCCGGCGCCTGGAAAGTCGTCAGGATGACGACCCGGACATGCGGCCATTTCTGCTTGATCGTCCGTGTAGCCGCAGTGCCGTCCATGTTCGGCATATCCAGATCCATCAGCACCAGATCGGGCTCCAGCTCCGCACAGAGCTCCACCGCCTGCTCGCCGTCTCCGGCAAGTCCCGCAACGGTCATATCCTTCTGTCCCTGCAGCAGGGTCCGGAGGCTTTCGCGGATGAACGCCTGATCGTCGGCGATCAGCAGGCGGATCACTTCGCCTCCCGGCTCCGCCTGGCGCGGCAGGGTGCACGTCACGGTCGTTCCCACGCCCTTCTCCGAATAGACGGAGACCTGCCCCTGCAGGCTTGCGGCCCGCTCCTTCATCGCCTTCAGGCCGAAGCCCTCCGACAGAGACTCGCTGCCCTCGCCGTTATCCCGCACTTCCAGCCGGGTCTGCCGGGGCTCGAACTGCAGCGTCGCTTGAATCTCCGCTGCCCTGCCGTGCCGCACCGCATTCGTGAGCGCTTCCTGCAGACAGCGGTAGAAGGTCATCTTCGCCTGCTGCGGCAGGGCAGTTTCCTCCCCGAGCACCCGCAGGCTTACGGTCACCCCCGCACTGGCCTCGAATTCGCGTGCCAGTTGCTCCAGCGCCTGCCGGAGAGAGGACATCTCCTCCGAGGCGCCCATTCCGTGCAGGAAGTCCCGCACTTCTCCCATGCTTTTGCGCGTTACGGCCAGGAGGGCCTCCAGCTTATGCTCACCCTCCTCCGTCGAGATATCCGGGCGCAGCGTTTCCAATCCCATTATGAGCGAAGTGTACGAATGCCCCATCGTGTCGTGCAAATCCTTGGCGAGCCGGTTCCGTTCTTCAAGCAGGGTGACTCGCTCCACTTGGGACATGTACTGCTCCAGAACGCTGTTCTGGCTGCGGATAATTTCATTTTGCCGGTAATTCACCATCAACAAATTGAAGGCGTATCCGATCGCATAAGCCAGCCCGATTTGAGACATCATTTCCCAAAACGGCTTCGCTGGTTCGGATAATTGAACCATCACTAGAGGCACCACCAGAACGGCCGCCGGACCCGTCCAGCGGTACGTTTTCTCCACATTGTTGGCTGCGATCAGGGCGGCGGGCACAAGAAAGGTTAAATAAGCTTCGGGAAATAACGAAGTTAAATAAACACTGACTCCTCCGGATAAAATCAGCTCGGGAACGGCATAAGCCTTCGTGTTCACCTGCAGCAAGATCCATGGAATCGAGAAAGCGGAGATTTCCCAGCACAAAACCAGCCACAGGGGAAGGTTTAAATCATTTTGAAATTGCACGGTCGTAATTATGGTGGAGAAAGTGACCAAGATACGGATGATAAAGAGAGTCCATTCGTACCAGAACCACTGCTTGACCGCATCGAACATGTCCATCACCTCTTTGTCTGGCTGCCTGGCTTGCCGCCCGTTCGTACTTGTCCTTACTATGCCACGGCAAGCTGCGGCTGTCTACGTGTGAAGCCGTTCGAACATCTGCCGAATGTAGCGCCCGACCAACAACGCCGAGCTCCGTCCGAGTTTTGCCCCTGCATAAGCGAGCAGAACGCCCCCGGCCATCACGAAGAGAGATTTCACAAACGTGTCCACCCGAATCCCCGCAAAGTAGATATCCAGGTAGGGAACCGCAAGCGGAACCAGAATGAAGATAACAGGCGCGATGTAGCACAGCACGGCTAAAAGGAGGGCAAGCAGGCCAAGCGGGAATTTCAGCATCAGCCAGCCGATGATCGTCCAGTTCCGGCGGTCCGTAAGCTCTTCTTTCGCCTGCTGCCACAGGGAACCTTCCTTTATTGCCGGCTCCCCGTAAGGCTCGATGGAAAGATCCGTATAGATTTTGGTTTGAATTCTTTCATATCGGGCAAACGTGCGCGTGCTGCGCATAACGTAGGTAATCATCGGCAGCCCGATTAAGGTAAAAGCCATGCTTAAGCTGAATACCAGGCTGACTAAATAGAAGCAAAAGTAAAACACGCCCGTAGCAAAAGTAAGCAGTAAGAAGTAAAACGTCTGCAAACTTTGCACCATCTCTTTTTTCATGGAATCTCGATCCTCTCTTGTTCGTTCTCTTGATTTCGTTGTGCACTGTGCCTCTCTGGTTGCTTGTATCCTAAACCGCCTGCTGTCAGGTGCGCCAGTGAGCAAATGTCATATGACATTCCAGGCACGACAAATACCGGCCCATGACGGAAGTCCACTGGCCGGCGTGACGTGAGGTCTGCGATGCTGCGGATAACACGGAAGGAGACACCGTTTGTAAGCGGCACTCCTTGCCTGAACCCAAGCACACAACGATCACACAAAGAACGATGCGCAAGAAGGAAAATGAACCTTTTAAAAAAAACATACGCCACGCAAGTCTTGCCCGACTCGTCTCGTCCCGTCTAGTCTGTCTTTACGGCTTATACACCGAACACGCCGACTACCCGGACATCACGACTTACTTAGGCCCTGAAGTGTACGAGGAATTCATGGAGCACTATTCCCCCTGCCGAGAAAGAGCCCGAGAAGCCGCTGTTCTGCTGGATAAAACGTTCGGCTGCCATACGCTGCCGCTTAAGGTGCAGTAAACCCTCGGCTGGAACCGACGTCCAGCCCGCCGAACCAAACCGAGGCCGAGACGGACGAGCCGGGAGGAGCATGGAGCCGCTTTTTCTTGAAAAAGCCGCCCTGCTCCTCTTTTTGCGCCCATTCCGGCGGAACCAGCAGCTCAACGCCTCCGAAAGCGCAGCGGACCCCGACTCGCTCGGTTCCCAGCAGGCGGGACCAGCGCAAGGTGGAGCTGCCCAGCCCGATCCGGATGTCCGCCTCGCCCGGCAGGCCGGCCAGAGACACGTCGCCGCAGCGAAGCCGGACTCGGACGCGGTCCGATCCGGTGTAACCGGAAACCTCGCCGGAGAAACCTTTCACGCTGAGCGGACCGTATCCGCCGTTAAGGCTGACCACTCCCGCGAGAAAAGTCAGATCCACGGCGGTGTCTTCCGGCAGATGGATGTCGATGCGCAGCCGTTCTTTCTGGCCGTGTCTCAAGTACGCGGGAAGATTGCGCCCTTTAAGGACAAGGCGGTCTCCCTCCCTTGCCGTGTATGCGGGAAACAGGTGGTACTCTCCCGACAGCTTCACATACGCTTCTTCTCCGGCGTCGAAGTGCAGGTGGAGGTTCCCGAGAACAGGCATATCCAACTCCAAAAACTTTAATCCGGCGGACGGTACCGCTTTAAAGTCCGTCCCGCTCCTATCGGTCCTGATCATACCGTCACTTCCTTCCGGTTGCGATGGATAGCCGGTTATATCCGGCAAACGGAGTCCCCGGCCTTACCGGACTACCGTTTAAATGTCCGTCGTCCAATCTTCCGCCGTCTCCTGCCGTCCTTTGATCTCTCCGGCTCCCCCGTTCATTTTCTTTATCTGCCGCTACCCTCATCATACGACTGCTCTCCTCCGTAATCACCGGACGCGGGTTGGAATTTGCTCTCATTCTCCGGCAGGAATTAACTTCCATAAAGAACAAAACCTCCATTTCGCTTCAAGCGAAATGGAGGTTTTTGCGCCAGACGCCGATTTGCTTGTCCAAAATCAACGGCGGTCGGCCGTACCCTTTACAGCCTTTACAACCTTGCAACCTTGCAGCCTTGCAGCCTTGCTTGCAGCCGAACGGCCAGGACAGGAAACAGCCTACCCGTGCAAACTAGCGGGTTACTTTAACCACCATTTTCTCGCTGGAGGTAACACCCGAGGCATTTACAAGCTCCGCACGGTACTCATACGTTCCGGGAGCCCGTCCCGTTAGGCTGGTTACTGCGCTCTGAGCGCCCGGAGTCGATTCTTTCAGCGCTTTCGTTTCGATCAGCTGACCGTTTTCATACAGCCGGTATTCGGAAGCGTTGGTGCCCCACCACATGTTCATCGTCACCTTGTAGGTGCCGTCGCCGTCCCAGTTGTCCTGGGAAAGAACCGGCTTGCCCGGTGCGGCTTCCGTCACGTTCACGACGAGCGGCGAACTTACAGTCGTTCCGTAAACGTTGATCAGCTCGGCCGTATACGTGTACGTTCCGTTCGCCTTGCCTTTAATGTCCGTTTTGACCGTCTGTGCTACCGGTGAAGCGTCCTTCAGCGTCTGCGTGCTAATCAGCACGCCGTTCTCGTACAGCTTGTACACGGAGCCGTTGGCGCCCCACCACATGTTCATCGTCACGGTAAAGCTGCCGCCTTTGAGGCCGTCATAGCCATTGTTCGAGGACAGCACCGGCTTGCCCGGAACGCCCGTTGCCAAAGGCTTGGCGGACGTAACGGTGACCGCGTCCGACACGACGGTGACGCCGTTCAGCGTTACCGAAGCCGTCAGATCCGCGGTTCCTTCGCCGACAGCCGTAAGCCTTCCCTGCGCGTTTACCTTAACCGCCGCTTCATTGCTGCTGCGGTAAACGACTTCCGCCACGGTTAAATCGGCTGCGGTGCCGTTGTTCCATGTGCCGCTCACACGAAGATCGGTCGTTTCACCGGGCTTCAGAACGGTTTTGCCGGAAGTGAGCTCTACCTTGCTAAGCGTCAGGCTCGCCTTTACGTTGAAGCTGAGCGCATCCTCCGCCGTATTGCCGGCAAGGTCTGTGACACGGTACTGCACGGTATGCGGGCCGACAGCCAGTTCGCCTGCTTTCAACGTCACGCCGGCGGCAATTTCCTTCCCGTCCAGAAGCAGCTTCCGGTCCGCAATTCCCGATCCCGCATCCGTACTCAGCAGATTGAAGGTTAAGGAATCTTTGTCCGTCACATCGGAGACAGCTTGTCCGTTCAGCGTCAGAGACGCGGCCGGAGCCGTTTTATCCAGCTTGATGCGGAGGGTTTTAGCTTCCTCCTTATTGCCCGCAGCGTCCGTGGAATAATAACGGACGATGTTCGTCCCCTCGGTTTCGACGGTGAACGGCTCCGAATAGCCTTTCGCCTCTCCGCCGTTGATATCGTACTGCGTCAGAACGGCAGCCCCTTCGTTATCGCGGGCCGTTAAGGTGACGGTAACGTTCTTGTTAAACCAGCCCTCCGCGTTGGCCGTTTCCGAAAGAGCGGCTTCCGTTACGGGAGCCGCCGTATCCGCCTGTGCCGTGAAATCGGACAGTCCTCTCGGCTTCAACTGGAACGCACCTTTGAAAATCGCCGCCACACCGCGGATGTCAACGGTTTGCCCTTCTTTATACGGGAAAGAAGCCAGCGTAAGCCCCGTGCGCGCGTCTACGCGGATGTGGTTCACCACGTCGCCTTTGACGGCGTCGAACTCAAAGGAACCTTCCGGCACCGCACTTTTGACAGCGCTGATTGTCACTCCGCTCAGCTCGATGAGCTGTCCCTGGTTGCCTGCTGTCACGGCATCGGCCTTCACAGGCGTAGGAACGGCCGAAGTGCCCGTTTTGGCGACTTCGACCGGATCGGTTAATTCCAGTTCCGAATTGTAGACGGCCGTAGAGGCCGTCACCTTCACTACATCCCCGGCGTGAAATCCGCCGAGGTTCTGGTACACATAAATACCGCCGGTAGCGTCCTGCAGGTAGAAGGACTGGCCGCCGAAGATGCCCGGCTCTGTCGTAACGACGCCTTCCAGCGTCACCAGAGCTCCTTCGCCTTTGCCGCGCGCTTCGGCAACAGTGATCTTCGCCGGAATCGGGCCCTGCTCATCCGGCAGCGGCTCGGCCGGCACGTTCGCGATCGACACGGCTTCCGTCTTCAGGTTGTTGCTGTTCTGACGCAGCCGGAGGTTCGCCGCTCCGGTCGTACCCGGCTTGATGCGTACGGTCAAATCCTTGTAAGCATGGCCCTTGCTGTCGGATGTGAGGCTGAAAGCCGCGCTGTATCCGTAAGAGGTCGGCCATGTGCCGTCCGCATTCTGCACCTGCGCCACCTGTGTGCCTCCCGTGGCCAAGTAAACGCCTGCACTGTAACCCGAAACGGTCGTGTTTGCAGGCAGGTTGTCGATGACGACGCGGATCTTGAATTCCGCCGCGTTCGGCAGAGTGGCCTGACGGACGAAGCTGTACGCCGGATTGGAAGGCACCGTCGTACCGCCGCCGCTGCCGTAGGAGCCGGACTTGAACGTGCCGCGGTCATACCACTTGTAGCCCGCGTTCGGCGCCGCCCAAGGCTCAGGTTGCGGCTCGGTTGAAGCCGCCGGGGCCTCGAAAGGCAGCAGAGCCGTCGGCTGGTCGAGCTGGAGGCCGCTTACCTGGGACAGGCTCGTGTAGCTTTCTTTCTTCGCCAGCCAGTTGATCGTATTGACGAGCAGCACCCCGTCATTCGCTTCTTTAAAGCCGTCATAGGTCTTCTTCGTCGCGCCCGTATCCTCGCGCAGATACTTCGGCGTGGCATCCTCGACCGGGGAGGAATCGCCGATGAAGGCCGCTTTCCCCGCGCCCTTCTTGGCTACGGCCACATAAGGTCCTTCCGCCACTCCGCCGCCGTTGTAGACGCCTTGATCGACCGCGTTAGCCCAAGCCGCTTTCGTCTGCGGCAGATACACGATGCCCTTCGCCTTGGCTGGATCGATGATAGCCAGCGTGGAGCCGGCGTGCATCGCCACCGAGGATACGCCCTTCGTGATGCCGAAGGCCTGTTCCGGAGCTACAATGTTGTTGGCGGTGATATCGCCGAGCGCATTATAGCGGAAACGGACGCCGAACTGCGAGCCGAGCCAGTCGGAACTGACTACACCCTGCATAGCCTCCGAGCCCGCTTCGTCCGCGCTCATGCCTTTCGCCGGATTGTCCCAAGCGCCGCGGCGGTAACCGTTAAATACTTCCGATCCGTCCCAGCGGTTCTTGTTGCGGTCCGCGTTGTAGTGGTCGCCGATGAAGAAGATGCTTCCGCCGCTTTCCACATAGGCCGTCATGGCCGCTTGCTCGCTTGCCTTGTATGGAATATTCGCTTCCGCGACTACAAAAACATCGTATCCGCTTAAATCAGCCAGCGTGATCGGAGTCGTCTTGCGGAGTTCCTTCACATAGTAGCCGTTATTCGCCAAAGCATTACCGAAATCGGAGAACCCGCCGTCGATGACCCAATCCGCGGCTCCCGCCGTCTGAGCGTGGGTGTTGTCGAAAAGCACCTTTTTGCCCGCGTTCTCATTGACGACTTTCGCTTCAATATAGGGTGCCGGATCGGCCGGCCCTTCCGCCTTCACCTGCCAACCATCGGTCAATACTTGCACGGAAAGCGCCGCGGATAGGGCGAGTGAAGCCTTGAAAACCTTCCACCCTGGCAATCTCTTCTTCATGAATTTCCTCCTTTATGCTGGAAGCTAGTTAAACTTTCGACCTCATTCTACCATGGATAAGTTAGGAGAAGTGGTATTTTTTTGTAAAGATAAAACGCTTTCGTTACACTTTCTTTCACGGGCCCATAGAGACTTTTACAGCCTTACAGCCCCCTGCTTCTCCGCAGAAAAACGGCCGTCAGCCCTGGGTTGGCGGCCGTACAAAGAAAAAATCCGGCGGGCGGTTCCCTTCCGCATCTGCATCTGCTTGCGGTACGCGCGGGAAGAAGTTACGCGGGCCCTCCGGCTTTAACAATCCCTGCCGCTCCTCCCGTTCCGGGCGTGTAGGTGGAAATGCCGGTGCCGAAGAAATAGTTGTTCATGCTGTTGCTGTCCCAATTGTTGTTCCCGTCGTTAAAAGCCGCTTCCAATTGGGTGGCCGCGCCGATATTGACCGTTATTTTGGCATAGCCGCTAATTTCGGAATCGGCCATTTTTACGCCCGGTACGGCTGTCCAGGTCCCTCCTGCGGGACGGTAATGGATGTAAGGGCTCGAGTAACCTTTCTTGTAGTACACGGTTGCGGTATTGTTCGTGCCGCCGGAACCCGTTCCCGCATGGCTGATGACATACTTCTTAAAGTTCGCCATCTCACCGGTTGCGGAACCGTCCGCATTCACGACGTTGGCGAGACGAAGAAGCGTAAAGCCGCTGAATCCGAAGCGGGTCAGCTTTTCCTCGATCTTCTGGAACGCGGCCGTTCCCGAAGCCGGAAGCGCATTTTCCCCGTTGAGACGGACGCCTTTGGCGCTCGCAATACCTGCGACGGTATCGACAAGTGTGGAAGGCAGGGAGTAATTCGGCGCGCTTCCGCTGTCGGACATCTCCAGGCAGGTGAACGTCAAATCCAAATTGCTGTCTTTGAACTTCTGCAGCAGACGGTTGTAATCGTAATACCCGGCAGCATGCTCCGCACTGTGCGGCATGGACGGATTCGTCATCTGCCAGTGGACGCCGGATACTTTGGCTCCGATCGGCACGCCGAACACGGAATCGAAATTTTTGTGTGCGGCGCTGCCGATTACACCCAGATGATTTTCCAGCACACTTTGGTACCAGGACAGAAAGTCTTTTCCGTAAGCGGTCTTGTAGCCTCCGTTCGTGTAGAAACCGTCTCCGTCATTGGGTGGACTGATCTGATCGACCGAAGTCAGGCTCAGGCCCCATGCGCTGTTGATTCCGCTGAGCGATCCGTATTTGGCCGTCATGGCCGTCCGGAACGCCTGCTTCGCGGTATCGGTGTATACCTGGAACTTGCCGCGGGACGGGTAGCTCCATCCGGCCGCCGGATAATACGAAGGATACCTCAGTTCTCCCGCCGGTCCCCCGCTCAGATAAATCTTCGGAATAATATCCTTATAGGAAGCGAAATTAGCCGCAAAGGAAGCGTAAAGCTCGCTGTATTGAGTGCCCAGCCCGCTCCAGAAAGGCGACACGGCTTCGTTGTTCATATAGCCGGTTTCGCTCTTGAACTGCATCTGATCCGCCGTCCCTTTGGCCCACAGCCAGTTCGGCAGCGGAATGTTGCAATCGTCCCCGACATTACCGCCGCATCTGTGCGTGGACAGAATCGGGACCCACTTCAGCCCCGCTTCCCGCACGGCGCCCGCATACGTCTTGTAATAACTCCAGTCGAATTGGTTATCGCCCGCGCTTTCTACCATTCCCCACCAGACATCGGTCGTGACGGCGTATACTCCGTTGTTTTTAAGCGTGCGAAGCTGGTTCTTGAAAGCGTTCCAGTCCGTAACCTTCGTCAGCGGCCCCATCACCGATGCTTGAAAATCACCGGCAACCGCAGCACCGGCCTTGACTGGTCCCCAGCCGAACATGGTCGTCAGTACCAGAATAAAACCGAGCAGCTGCAAGGCCGCTTTTTTCAAGCTTTTGTTCGTCAAACTCATCCCATACACCCTTCCTTTATCAAGCATTTTATCGAGAGCACAAGGGTCCCCGCGCCGCAGCCGGCTGCCTTTTCTCTCTCATTCCCTTGAATCCTTCGTCTTATGTAGTCCGGTTAAGCAGCGGCATTTCGTATGCGTTGCCTAAAAAAGCACAGTTAGGACGTGACATTTCCCTCCTTAATATGAAATCGCTTACAAATTGTATTATAAGGAATGGACAACCCGCTAAACGACCCCAAATATTGTCAAAAGGGTGGACTATCTTGTCTGTTATGAACTCTTCGGATCGCCGCGGCTGCTGCAAACCTTTTTAAAAATTAAGTAAACTACCAAACCTCCTTCATAAAACCTACACACAACAACGATCTCCCTCTGACAAATAATAGGTATGGTAAGAAATGTAAATGAAATTGATGACCGAGGAGGCTCTATGTTACGAAAAACGTTCCTCTCCGCAGCCCTGTCGTTGTCGCTCCTGGCGGCCGCCGTCATTCCTACCGCCGTCGGCGCCAAGCCCGAGAAAGAGAAGCCGCTTCTCGCTTTTCCCGTTATCAGCGATATTCACATCCAGTCATGGGACCCCCAATCGCATCAAAAGTTCAAAGCGGCTCTGAGCGATCTCCATACGCTGGGCCCGGACGCGGACGCGCTTGTCATCAACGGCGATCTCACGAACGGCATGCCGGCGGATTACGCTAAGCTGAGCGAGCTGATGGAGCAGAACCCTCATCCGCGCAAAGTGTTTTACACGATGGGCAACCACGAGTACTACAAAGCCTGGATCGACCGGAACGGCTCCTGGAATGCGGACGCTTTTCCGAACGACGAGACGGAGCAAGCGTCTATCGGACGGTTTCTTCAGCTCTCCGGCAAGAAAAAAGTTTACGGCGATCAGGTGGTAAACGGCTTCCGCTTCATCTTCCTGGGCTCGGAGCAGTATCGGCAGTCGGATCCGAGCAACTTGGAGGATGCCTGGCTTTCGGAGGAGCAGCTTGAATTCCTGAAAGCTTCCCTGCGAAAAGGAGCCTCGAGCGGCAAGCCCGTCTTCGTCTTCCTGCATCAGCCGCTTCCCGGCACCGTATCCGGCACGAGCTTCTGCTGCGTCAATAACCGGGCCATCGTTCAGCATGCGGAATTGCGAAACATCCTCTCGGCTTATCCCCAGGCGATCTTCTTCTCAGGCCATACCCACTGGGAGCTCAAACTGCCGGGCACCCTCGTCCAAGACAAATTTACGATGGTGAATTCGTCCTCCGTCATCCAGCCCTGGACCGACAACGGGAACGGCGGCGAAATGCTTACGGGACCGGATGAAAGCGAAGGCCTGTATGTCGAAGTATACAAGGACAAAGTCAGCATCAAAGGACGCGACTTTTACCGGCAGCGCTGGATTCCCGAAGCCCAGTTTACCCTTCCCCGCAGCATAGAAGATTAAAAGACAAAGCCGCGGATCTCCTGCCCGCGGCTCTATTCTGATAGCGGAGCTTTCCCTCTCCGGCCATTCCTTTGACCGGCATCCATCTCCCGGAAGCGAAAAGCACTCGACGCCTCCAACCAAAACCTGAAAAGCCTGCTGGAATGGTATACTGGGTATGACATTTCCAGCGCTTCAAGCGTACCGCAAAGGAGAAGGACATTTTGCAGCTGCTTTTTGAAGAAAACGGCCCCGGCCATGTGATCCGGGTTTACGACACGAACGAACTGTACGGCGAGAAAGGCCGCTTCCGCGTGCTCCAATTCGCTAATGATGCCATACAAGGAGCGCTTGATCTGAACAATCCCGGGCGCATCCTATTCGAATATCCAAGAGCAATTGTCCATCTCATGGAGACGAACCGGCCCGATTTCGAAAACGTGTTTATGATCGGTCACGGAATCGGGACTCTGGCAGGCCAATATCCGCAGAAACGGTTCACCATAGCGGAATACGATCCTAAAGTCGCGGAACTCAGCAGAACCTATTTCGGCTGCGACCACGAAAATATCCTCCTCGGCGACGGACGTGAGCTTCTGGATCAGGAACCGCCGGAGGCGTACGATTACGTGATCCTGGATGCCTTTACCGAGAAAGGAACCCCCCGGCACCTCATCTCCCGCCAATTCTTCGAGCTCAGCCGCAGCAAGCTGAACCCGGACGGTGCCATCCTCATGAATCTTTTCGGCAAAAGCATGCACGACAACCATATCAGCGCCATTCACACGACCCTTGGCGAGGTTTTTTCTTACAGGAAGGCTTTTTATCTGCCCTCGGAAGGCACCCGGGATACGCTGAACATCCTTCTGGTTGGCAGCAGCAGCCCCCTAACTTACCAGGCCCGCCACATGGCCGGCTTTGTTGAATTTGAACCGGAACGAGGCTATCTGATTACGGACCGTTTGTAACTACATTGTGACCATTCCGTGCGCGATTTGGTTTATGATGAGAGTAACAAGCCCGACAGAACGTTTTAAACCGGCACAGCCGGGTAAAGAATCTGTAAGGCATCCTAATCATTTTTCCGCAAAGGGGTTTGCACACATGAAAAAGATGGTCTTTTTCACTACTCTGATGATATCTATGCTGGCTTTCGTCACTTCCGCCAATGCAGTCGGTTCCGAATATACACCTGTTCCCCGCAGCGAGGACACCATAACCGTTATGATTTCTTCCCTTGAAAATAAAAACGGCTCTCTCTATCTGCAAGGAGACCAAATCGAGTGGTACGAAGGCGCAGAAGCCGATCAAAAGTTCCTTGAACATGAAACGGATATCGGCGATATGACACACGCCCCCGACGGCTACTATATCGTTAACGATCAAGAGAAGCTCGAAAGCTTCGAAATCGATCCGAACGCCCAGGTCCTCATGCAGCTTTACGATCATGATGGCACTTATGAAGGCGTGGACGTCAAGTGGAACGAAGAAGTGTCGCTCACCAAGTTCCTAGCCATTTATCAGAACAATAACCTGCTCGATGTGAGCACATTCCCGTTCCATTTAACGATCAAAGACCATAAGGTCGTGAAAATCGTTCAGCAGTACATTCCGTAACAGAAGCGCGTTCGAGTGGACACCTGCTATAAACTTGACTTTGCAAAAAAAGGACCCGATCAAGATCGGGTCCCAGCCTGTAGACAAGTTCCGTTTGGAGCGGGGTCTACAGGTTTTTTTGTGGAGCCAGCTTATCGGCTGATGTCCTGCCGGTTGCTTATCTTCCAACCACAGGGAGTTCGAATGAACTGCATCGTCTTCATGCTGATTCCCACTAATTTGAGATGTGGTTTTCTGTTTCGCCAAATACCAAAAGCTTAAGCTTTTCGGAATCATTGGTCAGCTGAATCAATCTCTCCAACTGAAACCCTAATTTCTCGAGGAGCCTTTCTGAGGCTTGATTCTCTTGAGCCGTGATTGCCACAATGCGGGTTAGTCCCAAAGTGTCTTTTCCATATGACATTACTGCGGAAGCTGCTTCATAGGCGTATCCTTTTGACCAATACTTGGGGAGAAAAGCAAACCCAATATCCACATCTTCCAAGGACTCTCTTTTTATCAGACCGCAAATTCCAATCGGGGCTTGATCCTCCTTTCGTTCCACCAAATAAAGGCAGAAACCGAATTGCTCATACATGCGAACAGGTCCATTCAAAATATAGGCTCTTGCGTCATCCAGCGTTCTCACACGGCGATCACCTATGAACCGCAACCAGGAAGGATCGTTCAAAAGCTCAAGAATAAACGCCGCATTGTCAGTTGTTTGCAGGCGAAGAATAAGCCGATCAGTTTCAAGAATTTTCAATGAAATTCACCGTCCTTTAGTGTTTTTCCCAATAAGATGAATTCATTTATAAGGTCTGCATTACCTTCCCTTTGCTTTATCACCACGAAGGATCATATATACACTGCAATCAATCCGACGGTTTTTCTTTTTTCATAACCTTCGCATCCGCCTTGTTCTGTATGATAAAAATTAAAATGATACAGACCTGTCTTCAACAATGTTATTAATATTTCCGTATTTTGTAAATTAGGTTTCGCTCGGGAAACCGGAAGTGTTCCAGGTCACTGGCAAGCCTGTTTAATGTGCCCGAAGATTTCCTATACCTGTTCTTCTTTTCCGATTTCATCACAGTTGGAGCACTTCAACAGATGAATGAAGTGTACAACTGGGCGAAAAACACTAAAAGCCTGCCGTTTTTCCTGTAGGGCCGTTTTCTTAGGTAACAAAAAACCCAATTTCTCAACATTAAATTAAGAAATTGGGTTTTAAATTATTGTAATTTCTGAGGCTGCCTGCTAAATGATTCACCGGCAGTACTATGATGAATTATGGATAGCATTCCATCTCCTAGACGGATCAAAAGGGTACAGAGTCGGAATAATTTATAACATAACCATTCTTTTTCGACCAGTCCAATAAACCATTCCAAAAGTTTTCGCATGCATCTAATATCTTTTTAGAGTCATAAAGGTGACCCGACATCACTAATTGACAAAGTTTATCAAACCCATCCGGCCTATTTGATAATCCTAATGCTTCCGGCAACACTTGAGCTGATGTCGTAAAGTATCGTTTATGGTGTAATCCTAAAATCATCGCACCGGCAGTTGCTATTTCTATAGCCAAAGCAGGCAAAAATGTTTCAGGTCCTTGAATTTTTATATTCCTCAATTTACCCATATATTCGTACATTTCCTCAACTAATGTTTTACAAATCGCTTCTTTAAAAATTGTGTTATCCACGGAACTTGCTTTTTGTCTTAGCTCTTGGAAAAATCCCTTGGGATCGTAAATCGGGAGTATAGTGAAGAATTGTCCATGAGTAAGCGGCCAATTTTCTTCTACTGTAGTGGCCTCTTCTACAATATTTTCTTTATTATCAAGGTTTACTTCTGCTTTCCAATCACCTGATGTCCATTCGTAGCTAAAGCCGTCTTCTATAGAATTTAAAATACATTTAATTTCAATATCCGAAAATGGACCATCTGTTTTTCTAGCTAAAGAACCATAGATACCAATAGCTTCAACATCTGTACCATATTTTTACATTAGTTGATTCGCTATTATATAGGCGATTTTCATTCTTTCTTCTCTTATAACTTCTCTTGGACCCATCATATACATTTCTCCTTTTTAATAAAAATATCAAATGAGATATATATATAAGGCCAAGGGGGTCCACGGGCTTAACGGGGGATTTTATCTGCTGTCATTAATAACACCTCTCGATGTAATAGTAAAAAACAATTTATTAATTATTAAATAATATTATCTCTGAGAGGAAAAATATGCAACTTTCTTTCCACTCTGCAATTTCAGCCAGTCGTTATTCTTCTTGAAATGATCCATATCCGTAACAAAGTAACTGAAATCGTAGTCCTGAAATTCGTCCGGTGGGATATTTACGTTAGTGAGGAGCCTTCTAGCGTAAAAATTCTGATCTTGTCGTTATCCAGAGCAAATTTCATACCCAGAACCATCATTTCTTCCTTGCTTCTCACATGCATCATCTCTAATACAATTTTATGTATCCATAATTTGTGAATCCATATAATTATAGCTCAATCAAGGAGGATGAAAAAAAAGACACGGGATGACCTTCCGTGTCCTGCAATTCTGTTTAGCCCTATAGATTTTACTCTGTTAAAAGTTAAAGCCGCAGCCCTATCTCAGATGAAGCTCAATCACCGTATCGCTCTCATCCGGAAGCCTGGATCCGGCAAGATTAATGAAGGCGCCGTTCTCAATGTCGGAGTATTCCAGCGCCATCCATGGAACTTCTACCTTAAGTTCGGTCCCATCCCGCAGTAATCTGGCTTTCTCAATCTTGCCCTTCAACCCTTCGAAGTAAATCGGGCCTATCCCCCGGTCATATACATGGGCATACAGCCTGTTCCCGTTCTGGGTGTAGCGGCCCCACTCGGGCTTCGGCAAATCAGCCGCCTTACAGCCATAGATGCTGTCACCGTTCAGTCTCAGCCATTCCCCTACTTCGTCCAGCACCTCCAGTGTCTCCCGGTTGATCTCGCCCTTCGCATCAGGGGCCACGTTAAGCAGCAAGTTCCCGTTCTTGCTGACGCATTCGACCAGGGTACGGATCACCTGCTTGGCTGACTTGTAGTTCTTGTCCGCAGCATGATAACCCCAGTTATCGTTAAGGGTGATACACGCTTCCCAAGGGACAACTTCCCCCTTCTCATCCACGATGCCGCCAGGTGGAATGATCTGCTCCGGGGAGAAGAAATCCCCGGCATATTCCTCGGGTTCTGCCGCCCGGATATTACCGCCCAGGCGGTTATCAATGATGATATCCGGCTGGATGGAACGAATCATCCGAATCAGCTCGGTCGCTCTCCATTTCTCGCCGGTCATATCATCATAGGAGAAATCGAACCACATGATGTCAATCTTGCCGTAGTTCGTGAGCAACTCCTTCACCTGACCATGCATGTAGTCCAGATATCGGTCGAAGTCGATTGGCTTGTTCTTGGCCGCTTCATTGTCCCGATCCGGGTGCGCTTTGTCCCCATATCCCGGGTAATCGTCATGATGCCAGTCGATGATCGAATAATACAGTCCGACCATAATGCCCTCCTCGCGAAAAGCATCCACATATTCACGAACCAGGTCTCGTCCAGCCGGGGTGTTCGTCGCCTTGAAATCCGTCAGCTTACTGTCGAACAGACAGAAGCCGTCGTGGTGCTTGGTCGTCAGCACCGCATACTTTTGTCCTGCAGCCTTGGCGGCCTTCGCCCATTTCTTCGGTTCATACCGGGATGCGTCGAACTCGTCAAAATACACTTGATACTGCTCATAACTCATCCGCTCGTTGCCTCGAATCCATTCTCCCCTGGCGGGAATGGAATATAATCCCCAGTGAATGAACATGCCGAACCGGTCCTGCAAAAACCACCGTGTCCTTTGCTCTCTTGTGCTCATGCGACAATCCTCCGTCTCCTATGAAGTGATTCTAAGTACACACAACGGCTGAAGAGACTACTCCGCGGAACGTTCTTGCGGTCGCTGTTGTCCCCCAGATTTCTGGATTATACCGCTTAGCGGGTGAAATCCGGAACAAAGGCGAACGCTGCGCTTCTTCAGAATCGTTCCGCCCCCTCCGTTACTTAGCATAAAGTTCATTAGTTCCCGCTTAAATCAAGTATGAAACAAAGCCGCGGCTCCGATCAGGCCGACGTCGTCCCGCAATCCCGCAGGCACAATCTCATACGTGCCACGGTATGGCTTCATGACCAGCTTCTCGGTCTCCGCCTTAAGCGCCGGGAACAGCAGGTCGCCTGCCTTGCTTACGCCGCCGCCGATTACAATCCGGTCGGGATTGAATGTATGAATCGCGTTGGCCAAGCCCAGCGCCATGTAATGAACCGCCCGGCTCACCACTTGGGCGGCGATGGGGTCATCCTGACGGTGAGCTTCGAACACATGCTTGGCCGAGATCTCTTCACCGCTTGCAGCCGCTAGTTCTCCAATCACGGACGGGTTGCTCAGCATAAGTTCCAGCGCCGAGTCGCGGATGGCGGTTCCTGAAGCGTACATCTCCCAGCAGCCATTGTTCCCGCAGATGCATGCCGGCCCATCCGGCACAACAATGTTATGGCCCAGCTCCCCGGCAAAGGAATTCGCGCCCAGGAGCAGCTTCCCGTCGAGGACAATGCCCGCACCGATGCCTGTACTGAACGTGATGTATACCATGTTCCCCGAGCCTTTTCCCGCACCCCGGACATACTCGCCCCATGCCGCTGCGTTCGCGTCATTAACGACCTCCACCTCGATGCCAAGTGCGTCTCCCATCCACTTTTTCAGTGGAATGTTGTTCCATTCCGGCAAGTTCGTGCCCTGAAGCACGATACCGTCCTTACTGTTCACGGTCCCAGGCGAGGCCAGACCTACGCCGCATACCGGATGTTCCATGGACACGGAATGAATCATCTCCACCATGCGCTGCACGACTTCTTTTGCTGTGCGGGCATTCGCCGTCTCCATGCGTTCACGGTTCAATATCTCACCGTCAGCATTAAAGAGAGCAGCGGCAATCTTTGTTCCACCAAGGTCAATTCCCACTACATATTTGTCTGTGTTCTGCAAATCAATCACCTATTTTCAGATCTGTATGGATGGGACTTAAGACAACGTTCGCTCTATATTTCAGGCATTTCTTCCCCGCTTTACCCGCTGCCCTGGTTGACTCATGTGTTGTTGAAGCTTTCAGCTTGCTTCATCTGTTTGCCGTTGCTTCATGCAGATTTAGGAATTTCGCACGGACAGCGCTTACAGTTTGCAATACCAAAGCTTGCTGTCTGCCTCCTGGAAATTACGATCTGCTTCATCGGCACTTACAATCATCAACGTAATTACCAGCGCAATCAGCCGGTTCGTCCCATTCTCGGTTGCCTTCCCTGTTCTTGCATGCAATACCTACGCAGTTCCAGATCAAGATCAGGAGTACTGAGCAAGGCTGTCAGCCAATGCCCGCAGCTGCACCGGATCAATCGGTCCAAGACCGGAACGTCCGTAACGGACTGCGGAGCCGAAATGAACTTCTGTAACTCCGGTCTGTTCGATGAAAGACCCGGCCGCTTCCGGAGTCAAGCCGTTCCCGGCAAGAATTCGAAGCGAGCGGCCTTCGGTGGCCTCAACAAGTCTGCGAATAGCAGGCATCGCCTCGGTTGCGGGCTTCAGTCCGCCCGAGGTCAGCACCCGGGTAATTTGCGGGTAGCGCATTAGCGTCTGCAAGCCTGCAAGCTGGTCCTCCAGTTCATCAAAAGCCCGGTGGAAGGTGATCTGCATCCCGTCCGCCCAGGGAAGCAGCACTCCCAGCGCGTTTTCATCAATCAGCCCTTCCGCCGTGAGTGCACCGACTACAATGCCTGCGGCACCAGCCTCGTTAATGGCCTGGATCTCGGCTTTCATCGTCTCCAGATCAAGCTTGCTGTACACAAAGCTGCGGCTGTGCGGCCGGACCATCACATGGACCGGAATCTGCACAGCCCCTACAACCTGGCGGATCAATCCGATGCCCGGCGTCAACCCGCCTTCGGTAACGGCCGTAATCAGCTCCAGCCGATTTGCCCCATTTTCTTCAGCCCTTAACGCATCGTCAATGCAGGTAGCGATGACTTCCAGGATCATAACGAACCCTCCTGTTTCCGGGATTCATTTACGGATACATCCCCTGATACAAACCCTACTGCATCCCTTGCTTCATTCCTTGATGTATTCTCTGACACATCCTCTGATACGTCCTCTGTTGCATTCCTTGCTCCATTCCCCGGTGCCTTTCCCGCGTCACACTTCCGGGCATAATTCACCGCATAATCAGCCAGCAGTCTTGCGCCATACCCTGTCGCTCCCGCCTCTGCGTAACCGACATCCTGCTTGTACTGTACCGTGCCGGCCATATCAATATGGACCCAGTTCATGGATTTGTCGACGAACCGCCGAATAAATAACGCTGCTGTGATGGCGCCAGCCAGCGTAGAGGTGCCCACGTTACGAAGGTCGGCATAATTGCTTCTCAGCTCGGATTCATAATCATCCATAAGCGGCATCGGCCACAGCCGCTCGCCA
Organism: Paenibacillus chitinolyticus NBRC 15660; assembly: GCF_000739915.1. Taxonomy (GTDB): domain Bacteria; phylum Bacillota; class Bacilli; order Paenibacillales; family NBRC-103111; genus Paenibacillus_F; species Paenibacillus_F chitinolyticus. The sequence goes on from NZ_BBJT01000014.1 coordinate 108,157, forward strand.
TTATGCTGGCCAATCTGGGCCAGCTCGCGCGTCATATCGGCATCGCCCCATATGCCGGCGATCCCGAGTCCCAGCGCATCCCCGACATTGCCCGTTAGCGTGGCAATGTCGATCGCCTGCGCTGCGCCAAGCCCGGCCGCATGGATCAGTGCGTCTGCCAGCACGAGCCGGCCTTCTCCATCCGTATTTGCAATTTGAACGGTCAAGCCGTTCGGATAAGCAATCACGGATGAAGGTAACGTGGCGCGGGCATCCGGCAGGTTATCGGCCACGGCGATCAGGGCCGTGACCCGAACCTTGGCCTGCTGCCGGACCAGAATGTCCAGCGCGCCGATGACGGCGGCCGCTCCGCCCATATCCATCCGGGCATCGCTGATGTCCCGGCCCGTCTTCGCGTTCATCCCGCCCATATCGAAGGTGATGGCTTTGCCGACCAAGGCCAGCATCGGGGCATCCGGGCAGGCTTCGTACCTCAGCTCGATTAGCGCCGGAGCGTGCTTGCTTCCGGCACCCACTGCCAGCAGGCCGTTCATGCCGCGCTCAGTTAGCTCCTGCCCCCGGTAGACATAAATATTTACCGGCCTGTCTTTGAAGAGATCCTGCGTCCATTCCACAAAAGCATCCGGGTTCAACGTGCCCGGCGTCTCATTCACCCAGTCCCGGGTCAGATTTGTCGCCTCCGCCCGGTGGATGGCCGTCTGAATGACCGAATTCAGCCCGGCCGCGGACAGTTCAGGCCAATCTGCAGACCGCAGATTCAACTTCACACTGCCGCTTATTTTCGTGACATTTTTATACTTATCGAACCGGTATAATCCAAGCAGCCAGCCCTCAATCCAGGCCTGCAGCCACGCGGCCGCTGACTCTATGCTCTCACTGCCTCCAACTCCAACTACCGTGCCCGGATGTCTGAGCAGCGTTGCGCTGCCCCGCCCTTCCTGCAGCAGAGTCCGTGCCGCGGCGCCCCCGGCGCGGCGTACCCGTTCCAGCGTCACGGCACAACGCTCCCCCATTCCGGCGGCGAGCACATCCGCTTCACCTGCAGAACGGGCGTACAGCCAGGTCATGGTGCCCTGCCGCTTGCGCGCTTCATTCAGCGCATAGGGAAACGATTCCCCCGCATATACCGGATGAATGAGAACATCCGCCAGTTCAGTCATATCTAGTGTAATGTGCATGGCGATCCTTTCCTTAGGCATTGTAATAAGCCGCCTAATCAGGCTTCATTATAGAGATGGCAGGCAACCTGATGTCCCGGTTCCACTTCCCGGAACACCGGCTCCTGCTGCCTGCAAATATCCATGCAGGCCGAACAGCGGTTATGAAACCGGCAGCCGGAAGGCGGATCTACCGGACTCGGCAAGTCCCCTTTCAGAATAATGCGCTCCCGCTTCTGATTCGGATCAGGAACCGGCACGGATGACAGCAGCGCCTGCGTATAAGGATGAAGCGGTCGGTCATAGAGCGTATCTTTGTCCGCCGTCTCCACCAGTGTGCCAAGGTACATAACCCCTATGCGGTCGCTAATATGTTCAACGACACTCAGATCATGGGAAATGAACAGATAAGTCAGGCCGTACTCCTCTTGAAGATCCTGCATCAGATTCAGCACCTGGGACTGGATAGATACATCCAGTGCAGAGACCGGTTCATCCGCCACAATCAGGCTCGGACGTACGGACAGCGCCCGGGCAATCCCGATCCGCTGCCGCTGTCCTCCACTGAACTCATGCGCATAACGCTCCGCATGGATGCTGCTGAGGCCAACCGTTTCCAGCAGTTCCTGGGCCAGCTTATCCCGTTCTTTCACACTAAGTTTTGTGTGAATAAGCAGCGGTTCAGCCACCAGCTCCTTCACTTTCATACGTGGATTCAGTGATGCATACGGATCTTGAAAAACCATCTGCATCTCCTTGCGGATCGGGCGCATCTGGTTATCGGAGAAGCTGCTGATGTTCTGTCCGTTGAACCATACTTCACCGCTTGTTGGCTTCAGCAGCCGATTCACAAGCCGCCCGGTCGTGGACTTCCCGCAGCCGCTCTCGCCAACCAGACTGAAGGTCTCCCCTTGGCGGATGGCGAAAGATAGACCGTCCACCGCTCGCAAATACTTGGCCGCGCCGAACCATCCCTTTTTCACGGCAAAAGACTTGCGTAATCCCCTCACTTCAACCAGGGGTGTCTCTATCGTGGACTTGCTCATTGGCGGTCTCCCCCTTCTGGTGTATCCATCTGCGTCAACCAACAGCGGCTTTTGCGGTCCGCTTCCCCTTGAACGGGAAGAAGCTCCGGCTCCTGAAGACACCGCTCCATCGCATACGCACATCGCGGCATGAATTTGCAGCCTGGAGGCATCGCACTTAAGTCAGGCACATTGCCCTGAATGGATTCCAGACGGCGAACCTTCTGGCGCAGCTTGGGAACGGATTGGATCAGGCCTTTGGTGTACGGATGCTGGGGATTTGCGAATAACTCTTGTACCGGAGCCTCCTCCACTACCCGTCCCGCATACATGACGACCACCCGGTCGCACATTTCCGCCACGACTCCGAGATCGTGTGTGATCAGCAGCATGCCCATATCCTGCTCTTCCTTCAAGCGCTTCATCAGGTCCAGAATCTGTGCCTGAATCGTCACATCGAGCGCCGTCGTTGGCTCATCGGCAATGAGCAGCTTCGGGCTGCACGACATCGCCATCGCAATCATTACGCGCTGCCGCATTCCGCCGGACAACTGATGCGGATACTCATCGGCCACATCCTCCGCCCGGGGAATCCCGACCAGCTTCAGCGTATGAATGGCATGCTCCCTCGCACGCTTCCGGCTGTAGCCAAGATGCAGCATGATCGGCTCTTCCAACTGCCGTCCGATTCGCAGCACCGGGTTCAGCGAGGTCATCGGCTCCTGGAAGATCATCGCCAGTTCATTGCCGCGGAACCGCCGCATCTCCTTCTCCTGAATCTGAGTCAGGTCGGTGCCTTCGAACCGGACCGCTCCGCCCGCAATCCTTCCCGGTGTATCTTTGAGCAGGCGCATAATCGACAGAGAGGTCACACTTTTGCCGCAGCCGCTCTCTCCGACCAGTCCCAATACTTCACCTTTATTAATATGAAAACTAATGCCGGACACAGCCATTACGCTTCCGCCATCCCGTCTGAACTCCGTCTTCAATCCTTCCACTTCAAGCAATCGAGTCGTCACGGCCCTGTCCCCCTTTAATTTTTCGTCTTGGGATCGAGCGCATCACGCAGGCCGTCCCCAACCAGGTTGAATGCAAGCACAGCCAGGAAGATCGCTATCCCGGGAAAATACACGATGTGCGGAGCGATACTCAAGTAGTCGCGCCCCATGCTCAGCATCGCGCCCCAGTCCGGTTCCGTCGGCTTCGCACCCATGCCGAGAAAGCTGAGTGAGGATGCCGCCAGAATCGCGCCGCCGATCTTCATCGTCACATTCACGATCACACTGGGCACGGTCTGCGGAAAAATATGCTTCCATATAATGCGCACATTCTTGGCGCCCATTGAGCGGGCAGCTTCCACAAATAAAGTCTCTTTGGCCGATAAGGTGACACTTCGGATAATCCGTGCAAAGGACGGCGTACCGAACACAGCTACGGCAATGACCACATTGGACAGGCCTGGCCCCAGGATCGCCACAATCCCGATGGCCAGCAGCAGATCCGGGAACGAGAACAGCACATCACTGCCCCGCATAATGAGCCGGTCGAGCCAGCCTCCGTAATATCCGCTGAGCAGTCCAAGTACCGTACCCAGTACCGCTGCAATCAGCACAGAACTCAAGCTCACCGCGAGGGTCAACCGCGTTCCGTCGATCAGACGGCTGAGGATATCTCTGCCGTATTCATCCGTCCCGGCCCAGTGTGCAGCCGATGGACCAGCCATCAGCGCATCGTAATCCGGCACATTCGGATCATAAGGTGTAAGATGCGGACCGAAGATCGCTATAATTGCCAGAAAAATAATAAAAATGCCTGATGCAAGCGACGCTCTCTGCTTGCAGAACTTGCTGAAGAACTCCGCTGCACGGCCTTTGGTCGGCTTCGTCACCAGGGTTACACCGGCTCCTGAGGAGTCGGCTCCCATCACCGTTGTATTGTTGTCCATCCTGTTCCCCTCCTAGCTAGACGCATACCTGATTTTCGGGTTCAGCACACCGTACAGCATATCAACGATAAGATTAATAAGTATGAATTGGGTCGCAAACAGCAGTAGCAGCGCTTGAATCACGGTATAATCCCGAAAAGAAATCGAATCCACAAGCAGCCTTCCAAGACCCGGAATACTGAATACCGTCTCCACCATCACGGAGCCGCCCAGCAGGAACCCGAATTGCAGACCCGCCACAGTGACAACCTGAATCAGCGAGTTGCGCAGCGCATGCCGTCCAACCACGATGAACTCTCTAAGCCCTTTCGAACGTCCCGTCCGGATATAATCTTCCCGCATCGTCTCCAGCATGGATGAGCGGGAGAACCGGGCAAGCATGGACATAATTCCCGCTCCAAGTGTGAGGGAAGGCAGGATATAGGACTTCCAGGAATCCACTCCGCCGGTAGGGAACCAGCCGAGCTGTACCGAGAAGATCTGAATCAGCACCAGCCCCAGCCAAAAACCTGGGATCGAGATGCCTGAAATTGCGGTCAGCATGCCCACGTAATCCGGCCACCGGTTCCGGTTAACCGCAGAGACCGTACCGATCAGCAGACCGATGATTAATGCCCAGCCCAAGCTCAAGAACGTTAAAATAAGGGTTGGCATCAATCTGCTCATCAGCATGTCGGATACCGGCAGGCCGGACCGCAGAGAACTGCCCAGATCGCCATGCAGCAGCTTGCCCATATAATGGAAATATTGCTGCCATAGCGGCAGATCCAGCCCGAGTTGTGTCCGTATGCCGTTAATCTCTTCCAGCGTGGCTTCCTTGCCCGCGACAAGCCGGGCCGGATCGCCGGGGATTAAGTGTATGAACATGAAGACCAGCACCGATACGACAAACAGCAGCGGAATGACTCCAAGTAGTCTTTGTAGCGCGTATCTTCCCATCATGTGAGCCCCCTTCATTGAACAAGTACATAAGAGGGGCCGCTCCTCAGCTACAGACAGAAACGGCCCCTTACTTTGCATCAACAACCCCAAGTTATTGCTTGCTTAGTGCTTCTAGCTTCTTACTTTCTGCTTCTAACTTTCTGCTTCTAACTTCCTGCATCTTGCTTTCATCTTCTGCTTCATCTTGTATCTTGTTCCTGCTTCTTGCTCCCTGCTCGTATCCCCGGACTTGTTCGTCCTTAAGTAACGATTACTTCACTTCCACATCACGAACGCTGATGGAGCCGTCCGGTAATACTTTTACGCCGTTCAGGCTGGCTCTCTTGCCAGAAATCACCTGATCCACACCCATGAAGGCCCATGGGGCATCAGCCCAGATTGTTTTTTGAATATCCGCATAAATGGATTTCGCTTTTTCTGGATCGGTCGCCTTGTTGGCATCGGCAATCCATTGATCCACGTTCGGATTCTTATAGTACGCCGTATTGGCTCCTGCCGGAGGGAACATTTCGCTGCTGAACAGACCTCTTGTAGCGCCGTCTGCGTCACCGGAAGACGGGGACCAGCTTACATACCACATTTGGATCTTGGCCTGCTCTGGTGTAGCAGCGGAGTTAATCTGCTCAGACAAGGTACCGCCTTCCATCGACTTCACATCCAGCTTGATGCCAACAAGAGCCAGTTGCTGCTGAATGAACTGCATGCCTTTCATTGTCTCGGAATCATTCTCGCCCCAGATCTCGGCCGTGAAGCCATCAGGATAACCGGCTTCTGCAAGCAGGTTCTTTGCTTTCTTCACATCGTAGTCGTAACCGCTCTGCTGGGAGTAGTACTGCGTCTTGGAAGACATGGTAGAATTCAGCTTCACACCCAGACCAGATTTGACGACTTTGATGTAAGCTTCTTTGTTAATCGCATAGTTAATCGCTTGACGAACCTTCACATCATCGAACGGCTTCTTCATCGTGTTGAGTGTGACGTAACGGACAATTGTGGAATCCGTTTTATCTACCACAATATTGCTGTCCCCCTCTACTTGGGAGACTTGTTCAGTTGGCATCGGATAGATGAAATCCGCTTCCCCTGTCTTCAGCATCGCAATCCGGGAACCGTTCTCCGGTACCGGCTTGAAGGTGATGCTCTCCACCTTCGGCAGATCCTTTTGCCAGTAATCCGGGTTCTTCACCACCACAAGGCGGTCGCCCTGCACCCATTCCTTAAATTTGAAAGAACCTGTACCTACCGGATTTTTACCGATATTCTCGCCCTGCTCCTTCAGTGCTTTAGGGCTTACGATCAGGGCCATCGCCATTTTGTTCAGGAAGGCGTTATACGGTTCGCTTAAGGTGATGACTACGGTTTTGGCATCCGGAGCCTCAACTTTGCTGACTTTGGCGAAGCTCTTGCGCATCTTCAGGTTGTTCTTCTCATCACGGATACGGTCCAGATTCACCTTAACTGCTTCGGCGTTGAAATCCGTACCGTCGTGGAATTTGATGTTCTGCTTCAATGTAAACGTGTATACCAGACCGTCATCACTAATTTTGTAGGAGTCGGCCAGCACTGGAACGACTTTCATGTTCTCGTCGAAGCCCATCAGGCCTTCAACCATGGTTCTTGCTCCGGTAATCGAATGAGTATCGCTCGTGTTGTGAGGGTCCAGTGTAATAAAGTTGGCATTAATGGCAATAACAACATCTTTTTTGTTTTTGGATACGGTCTGAGTACCTTCACTCTTGCCCGTATTCGCACTTTCCTTGCCAGTCTCCGTATTGCCTCCGCAGCCTGCGGCAACTACCGCGAAGATCAGCAGCAGCATTAGTGTGGACCACATTTTCCCTTGAACCTTCATTCGTCTCACTCCTCAAAAGTAGTTAATATAGAATCGCTCCATGTCCGGTATGCTTACTTGTAGGATTGGAGGTTATTCCCTGGATGAAGGCTTCAGTTCGAACACCGCCCGGCGTTCTCCCACTTCCGTTCCCCCGTCATTGACGATGGAATTCGGTACAAGCTTGTATAAGCGGTTAATTGTCTCTTGATTGCTGTAGCCGAGGCGCTCGAGGATCGAAGCGATAATGCACGGCCACACCTGTTCGGAACCGTCGGACACCTTAAGGGAGATTCCGAGTCTTTCGTTTCTCAACCCAATGCCGTACACTCCCTTTGCGCCGCCTTTGGCCGAGAGGTTCGGGTCCTTGAGCAGCTCCGAGCAGACGAACCGGGTATCCGCGATCATATCGGGGTACTCATTCATCAGCCGGGCGATCCGGGCCGCCGCTTCCCGTGTCTCCTTATCTTCAATGAGGTCCGGACAGGCCAGCTTCAGGAAGGAATAGGCGATCTTGTGCAGCGGTAGTGCAAAGATCGGCAGTCCGCAGCCGTCAATCCCTTGCGGGATCGAAGCTTCGGGAACCTCCGCAATATAAGCAAGGGTCTCTACAATCTCCTTCTGAACAGGATGCTCAGGTTCGTAATACGTCCGCTCATCCCAGCCCATATGCTTGCTCAGCGCAATAAGTCCGGTATGCTTGCCCGAGCAGTTATGGAAGATTCTCCGTTTAGGTTCGCGGTCCCGGTGGCGCTCGGCCTTCGCATCTTCATTGAGCGGATACGACTCACAGCAGTGCAGCCCTTCCTCCTTGATGCCTGTCTTCAGAAGCATGGATTCCAGCGCATCAATATGAAAGCGCTCTCCACGATGGGATGCAGCAAACAAGGCCGCCTCCTGTCCGGTGAGTCCGTACACCTCGTCAACTTTTCTTTTCATAACCGGAAGCGCCTGGAACGGCTTGGCAGCCGACCTTAGAAACGTGAGATGTTCAGGGTCGCCTGCCGAATAGAGGATTCGGCCCTTCTCATCCACGATGCTGACCGCTCCGTAATGCACGTTCTCCAGCACACCGCCGCGGTACTCCTCAACTAATGGTGTAAATCTCATCGTTGTCCCCTCCTCCTTAATGTCCAATCCTGCTCTCCCCCGCTTAACTTCTCTGACTTATTCCAATGCAAAAAAACAGTTTTGCGAAATCAGTCCCGAGCCGATGACTACGCCCTGCTCATGCAGTTCAGACTTCAGAATCCGGAAGGCACCCCTGAGGGGCTCCCACACATATTTCGAATAACACAGGTCGACCACCTCATCGAGGATCTCCGGGAATTTGTCGGTCAGTTCTCCGCTAAGGATGACACTGTCCGGGTTGTACATACAGACCACATTGTTAATGGTGATCGCCATGTACATCAGCGCGCGTTCGATCAGATGCAGTGCCCAGCGTTCCCCTGCCTTCTTGGCTTCAAAAAGCTCCTCGATCGAGCGGACCGGCCGGATCTTGTTCGCTTCCGACAGCAATGATTTGATATTGATGTAAGTCTGAAGGCAGCCCGCCTTCCCGCAGTCGCACAGCATGCCGTTCGGATCAATCGTCGTATGGCCGATTTCACCGGCGCTGTTCGTCCTGCCCCGGTAGATCTCCCCTTCCATAATGAACGCCGAACCTACTCCATTCCCGAAACCAAGCAGGACGGTCCGCTGTGAGCCAATCGCCGCGCCCTTCATATGTTCGGCCAGGGCCTTGGCCTTGAGCTCGTTGTCCACCGCCACATCATAACCGGTGATTTCTTTAAGCCGTTCAGCAAGCCGGACATTTCTCCAACCGAGCTGTACGGAGAACATAACTTCTCCCGTGTCATTATCTATAATCCCGGGAAGGCCTACACCAACTCCGATAATCCGCTCACAGTCGATCTCATTGGATTTCGTAAGCTGGTCAATCTCTGTTCCAACGCGTTCCAGCGTAACTTCGGGACTCTCTTCCACTGACCGCGGATATTGGCTCATGGCTATAACATTGCCCTGCAAATCCACAATGCCGATATTCACTTGATGGCGGTCCAGCTCAACGCCTACCGAGAGCACAGCGGCATCTACCATTTCAAGCAGCGTGGACTTCCTGCCGAGCCCGGCAGAGACCTGTTCGGACTCCAGCAGATACCCTTCCTCTGCAAGCTCCGCCACAATGCGGCTTACCGTAGTTGGACTCATCCCGGTCTGCTTGGCAATGGAAGCCCGGGAGATGGGCTGCTGGTGCTTGATGATCTCAAACACCGTCAGCCGATTCTGGCGTTTCATAAAATCCTGGTCATGTTTTTTCACTATTCATTCTCCATTATTTTTACCAATGAATTAATTAATGAGGATTTTGACTGTAAACTGATGTTTTTAACGAATATTCAACGAAAATTCTGTCTATTTTTCTTTATATTCTCCAGTGATATTTATAATAATAGTCATAGCCTTATACGGTGTCAATATAAATAACATGAATTACAAATAAAATTTTTAGAGCAAAATGTAAGCGATTAAATTTAATTGGAATTTTATTTTAATGACCAAAATGATTATTAAGCCGCATATACATAACATGAATATGACATATAAAACTTTTTTAAGGCTTCATAAACGCAAGTAACTAGAATACACACGATCAATTGAACCTTGAATTTAGCTGGATGTTTAAGGAGATATGACTAGTAGGTAAGATTTTTACCACGGAGAAATTAATTGTGAGGTAATGGCATTCTACTGCCGGAAAGCTAGGCGAGAAACTGCGTTGAGAGAAAGTTTTAAGGCTCCCATATGGAAGATCAAGGAAACCTTTATCTTTTCCCCCACATCATCTTAAATGTTTGTGCTTTAGCTTTGAGAGGTAGGACAAAGACCAACATGAAACGGGGAATTGCAGTGCATATGCTAGAAGAATGAGCACCAGCATGGTGATCGCGTCGATATTTGCCGCATATATGTACGTCGTAGTTAAAGTGATTTTGTTTAAGCTTCACAGTCCTGAAATTATTATGGACCAACTGACGGTCAGAGCGAATCTTACTCCTTTCCATGAGATCGTCACTTATTTCAAGCAAGCCACCCTGGACATCTGGGTGAATTTCGCCGGGAACATCCTGATCTTCATGCCCTTCGGCATGCTGCTGCCGCTTCTGTTAAGAGGCATGTCGAATCCTTGGTCCAAGGTGTTCATGCCATCCTTCACTTTTAGTATTCAATAAACACTTCAGTCATCAGTATACGATCATAATAGAACTAAAATAAGCATATCATCTAAGCTATGAAAGCCTTTGACGATATGCTTATTTAATTTCTCAAGGTATCTATGCCGCTTCAATTCGTTCTTTAATCAATTGACTGTTGCTCCGTCGAATCACACGCTGCTCACGTAAAAACCGGTGTAGTACTTTTCTTAGATGGGGCAAACAAAGGCGATTTTCGTTTGTGTACCTGCTACTTCCGTAACAACTGCGTTCAATGATACATATTACCTTTGTCCATATTGAATCCCTCTAACATTCGTACATATTCGATTACCAATACCTTTTAGTGGTTCCACAGTTTTTTACTAGTTCCACACTTTTTTATCACCAGACAACTGCTACTTTCCCGCTTCCACCCTACTCCACCGTCACGCTCTTCGCTAGGTTGCGCGGTTTATCCACATCGTTCCCGCGTGCCAACGACGCATAGTACGAAAGCAGCTGCAGCGGAATCACGGTCAGCGCAGGGGACAGCACATCCAGCGTCCGCGGGATGCTGAACGTCTGGTCCACCGATTTTGCGAACTCGGCGTCTCCTTCGTAAGCAATCCCCAGCACTTTGCCGCCGCGCGCCGTAACTTCCTTGACGTTGCTCACTGTCTTCTCCTGAAGGTCGGATTGCAGTCCCAGGGCAATCACCGGCACGTCATCCTCGATCAGCGCGAGTGTTCCGTGCTTCAGCTCGCCGGCCGGATAAGCTTCGGAGTGAATGTACGAGATCTCCTTCAGCTTAAGCGAGCCTTCCAGTGCTACCGCATAGTCGATCCCGCGGCCGATGAAGAACAAATGCTCCTTCGGAGCAATCTGCTCCGCATAAGCTTGGATCTCTTCGCCGCGCGCCAGAATGCTTTCCACCTGCTCCGGCAGGCTCTGCATAGCCGCCAAAGTGTGGCGGATTTCAGCCGGCTCCACGGTTTCCAGCGTCTGCGCGAGGAACAAACCCAGCAGATAGAACGCCATCAGCTGTGTCGTGTAAGCCTTCGTCGATGCCACGGCAATCTCCGGCCCTGCCCAAGTCACGATCACGTCGTCCGCTTCCCGGGATACGGAGCTGCCGACTACGTTGGTGATCGCCAGCACACGCGCGCCGTTTCTTTTCGCCTCGCGCAGCGCGGCCAGCGTATCCGCCGTTTCGCCGGATTGGCTCACGACAATGACCAGCGTTTCCGGGGTGATGATCGGCGACCGGTAACGGTACTCCGAAGCCACATCCGTTTCAACCGGGATGCGCGCCAGCTTTTCGATGACGCTTTTACCGACAAGCCCGGCATGATACGCCGTTCCGCAGGCTACGATCTGGATATTCCGAATATTCCGAATTTGGTCGGCCGTCATCGAAATTTCATCCAGAATCACGCTGTCGCCCGCTTCGGAAATACGGCTGCCGATCGTGTCGCGGTAAGCTTTCGGCTGGTCATAAATTTCCTTCATCATGAAGTGATCGAAGCCCGCTTTTTCAGCCGTTACCAGGTCCCAGTCCACACGGAACATTTCCCGAGAAATAAAATTCCCCTCGATTGTCATCAATTCGACACCGTCCCGCGTAAGCAGCGCCATTTCGCCATCGTTCAGAATGTACACATTGCGTGTATATTCCAGAATCGCCGGAATGTCCGAGCCGATGAAGTTCTCTCCCTCGCCTACCCCGATGATCAACGGACTGGCCAGACGCACGGCCACCAGCCGGTCCGGTTCATACTCCGTCAGCACGCCGAGAGCAAAAGCGCCCCGCATCTGTTTAACCGCCTGCTGAACCGCTTTGACGATATCTCCCTCATACAGTTCGGCAATCAAATGCGAGATCACTTCCGTATCCGTCTCCGAAACGAATGTGTGCCCTTTAGCGATCAGCTCTTCTTTCAGCGTCATATAATTCTCGATAATCCCGTTGTGAACAACCGAGAATTTCATCGAATTGTCCGTGTGCGGGTGCGAATTCTCATCCGAAGGCTTGCCGTGAGTCGCCCAGCGCGTATGACCGATTCCTACCGTTCCGTTCAACGGCGCATCGCTAAGCTGCGATTCCAGCACCGCCAGACGGCCTTTCGACTTCTTGATTTGAAGCCCTCCCTCCGTATAAACGGCTACTCCTGCCGAATCGTACCCGCGATACTCCAGCTTTTTCAATCCCTCGATCAACACTTCCTGAGAATCACGTTTACCGATATATCCAACGATTCCGCACATACAAAATACCCCCATTATTTGAGCTCCATGACCCGCTCCGCATCCTGCGAATAACGTTCATAGGCTGTTTGTCAAAGATCGGCGGAACACTGAATAGAGTCATACTCCGGGATTCAAACTCCTGCCGTCTGCCTTGCCTATTTATTTGCGATTCCTTATCTCGTCGAAAAGAATGAGTGCACGTAACCGGAACACCAAAACCATCTCAGCCGTTCTTACACCTTGATGTCCGATTAGGTTAGCTAGAGCAAGTCAATTGATACGATACGTATCAAAACTTATCTTTTACAAGTGTCTCTATAACACCCGTTTTTAAAAAGTGAACCGGTCCTTTACACCCGTAATCCTCCTAAATGCCCTCAATTCTTCTAATAGGCGCACTTAAAAAAGGCTTCCGAGCTCGCGTTTTTCAAAAAAAGCGGCTCATTCATATAAGGCCCGAACGATTATAAAATAATGCCTGACACGTAACGATACAAGCTGTCCAAGCAGCGTCTTCGCCGCGAAAAACAGAACTGAAGAAAGCAGGCCCCTATATCTGAGGGCACCTGTCCAACAGCGCCGCAATGCAGCCCGTATGCTTCACAAGCAAGACCCTTAAGCCAACGTCACCGCTCTGCAAAGATCTTTTCTGCCTGTCTAAAAAACGACTGCTCCGTTCGTCCGCCTAAGGCGGTTTCCGTACGACCCGTTTGCAGCCTCAACCAGAACCGTCCCTGCTTCATAAATAAGCATGCGGCTCTGATCCCTTGCTATGAATCATTCGGCTGGATTCTTGTGTGCCCGGTCACCCGGACAGTTTGCTCTCCAGCTTGTCGGTAGGAATGAACTACCGGAAGGTCCCCGCCGAAAAATTCGAACACCTTCACCTCGTCAACTTGCCGGCTCCACGTTATCTTTGCCATACCGGGTCGATTAACCCGCATGTACAATTCAGACGCTTCCCGCGCAAGTTCTGGCGCTTGTTGTTGCTGAAACACTATCCACCCTTCTCTGCATGAGTAAAAAAAACATATACCCATCATATTCATTTTGGCCTCGATTTGCAACTCTCCCGATACAAAATGAGATACAAGCCCCATAATAGCCGGTAAAATCTTGTGTAAAATCGGTATGAGCCTCACCTTCGGCTAGGTACGACTGTACGGTGGCAGGCTCCTTTCGGCTTCCATACGTGTGCTTAACAACCCGTCATGCGACGTCTCGCAGCGATCCGGGAGCTAGCGGCTATCGGTCGATGCCTTCAATTTTAACGAACGCTGTTTCCCCCAGCGGAGTTCAATTCCCCAAGACTTTCTATTCTGCTAAACCATCGCGAGTCTGTCCGTTAGCTCAGGCCTTCTGCGCATCTACATCCGCTTCCGCGAACTGGCGAACTCCTCTTATCCCCCCCCCCCAGAGCCCTCCACTCCACCCTGTTCCCCCCTTCTACACCGCTCAGCCCTCCGTCCCTTCTATTCGCATGCAAAAAAGCCGCTCCTCTCTCGAGAGAAAAGCGGCCTGTACAACCCAATCCACATAGTACTCTATAATCTTATCTATCAGGCAAAATCAAACCCGCAATACGTGTCGGAATTAACCGAGCTCCCGCTTCACGACTTCTACGATATCATTGACGTAGCCTTCCACCGTATCCTTGTCCGGCCCTTCCGCCATCACGCGGATAAGGGACTCCGTCCCGGACGGACGAACCAGCACACGGCCGTTGTCGCCCAGTTGGCTCTCTACGGCGCTGATTGCGCCGGCAATGGCTGCATTGTCCTGCAGCTTGCTTTTATCCGCTACACGCACGTTCACGAGCACCTGCGGGAACTTCCGCATAATCCGCTTTACTTCGCTAAGCGGGCGACCTCCCGCCACGAGGGTGTCCGCGAGCTGCAAGCCCGTAAGAATACCATCGCCGGTCGTATTGTAATCGAGGAAAATAACATGCCCGGACTGTTCGCCGCCCAGGTTGTATCCGCCCTTACGCATCTCTTCCATCACGTAACGGTCTCCTACGGCCGTTTGGGTCGCTTTCAGGCCATGGCCCTCGATTCCCTTAAAGAAGCCGATGTTGGCCATAACCGTCGTCACAATCGTGCTGTGATTGAGCTTGCCCGCACGGTTCATCGCATCTCCGCAGATGCTCAAAATGAAGTCGCCGTCGACTTCTTCCCCGTTCTCGTCAATCGCGATGAGCCGGTCCGCGTCCCCGTCGAACGCAAGGCCGAGGTTCGCGCCGTGCTCCACGACGGCTTTCTGCAGATTCTCCGGATGAGTCGAACCGCAGCCCTCGTTGATGTTGCGCCCGTTCGGCTCCGCTCCGAGCGTGATCACTTCCGCTCCCAGCTCGCGGAAAATCTTAGGCGCCAGCTCGTAAGCGGCTCCGTTCGCGCAGTCCATCACAATCTTCATGCCGCCGAACGAATGCTGCACGGTCGACTTAACGAAGTCGGCGTACAGGAACTTCGCCTTCGGATCATCCGACACGGTACCGATCTCGCCGCCCACCGGCCGCGGCAGCTCGTCGCCGTCCGCGTCGAGCAGGCGCTCGATTTCGAGCTCCGTCTCATCGAGCAGTTTAAACCCGTCTCCGCCGAAAAATTTGATCCCGTTGTCTTCCACGGGATTATGGGAGGCGGAGATCATCACGCCGGCGTCGGCGCCAAGCACGCGCGTCAAATACGCGACGGCAGGCGTAGATACGACGCCGAGGCGGATCACGTTCGCTCCGATCGACAGGAGACCTGCAACCAGCGCCGCTTCCAGCATAGGACCCGAAATACGCGTGTCCTGGCCGATAACTACCTTCGGATGCTGAGCCTGACGTGTCAGCACATATCCTCCACAGCGTCCGATTTCAAAAGCCAGCTCCGGTGTCAGCTCCCGATTGGCTACTCCGCGAACTCCATCCGTTCCAAAATATTTCCCCATCGTTCTCTTCCCCTCTTCTCATAAACGGCACGTGAATGCCAAATCGGTTTCTTTATAAATCCTGGTAACTTGTCATGATTTTAACATATCCCTTATAACTTACGAAGGAAAATTCCCGTTTAGGGGGTTACGGCCTCCTTTTTGGGGACCGTTTCCCCCTCAGCATCCGGTTTCTGGGTTGGAGTCGGAGTCGGAATAGGTGTAGGACTCGGGTTCTTCGACTCGGTTTGCGTCTGAGCCGCCGAAATGACGACCTTGGCCTTCGTGACCTGTGTCCCGCCATCTTTGATGTACGGCGGCAGATTGAGAGTAATCGGCAGTTCGTGCGCCCCCGGAGGCAAATTGCTCACATCCACGATAGCCTGGATATCTTCCGGTTTAACGGCCTCCATTTGAGGCGCCGCTCCTTCCAGGGTCAGCGTAATGCTGCCGTTAGGAGGATCGGTGAACTTCACTTCCGTTCCTTCCGCCTGTCCCACTATTTTCAGAGGGATTCCCGGATATTCCTTTTTGATGGAAGAGACGATTTCGACGGTTACCTGCACCTTCGTCGGCTCAATCTGAGTCACCCCTTTTTGCAAAGGAATGTCCAGCGTAAATTCTTTCGTTTCCTTAAGCCCATCGATCTTGAGCGTAACTCCCGAATAGAAGTCCATGCCGTCCAGCACGTTTTGTGCCCCGTAAACCATGATCTTGTCCGGATTCTGCTTAACCGAACCGATGCTGTAACCGGGAGGTAGATTGCCCGTCAGCTGAATCTGCAGAGGCACCGTTTTAAACGGGCTGGTGACGGGGACATCCACGTCCACTACGGCCGGCCTTATATCGTAAGGCAGCTCGCGGCCTTCTTTGTTATAGACCTTCAGCTTTACCTGCTTCGTTACCGCGGAATCGGCTTTATCTACCGAGATTTCGCCTTGGACCGTGGCTACCTCGTCCGCCTTGCTTGCCGGAACGGTTACGTGCACTTTGCTCGGTTTGGCGATAGGATCGCCGGATTTATAGCCGGGCTGCGGAGTTCCCTTTACATTGATCTTCACAGGGACTTCCTTCATCTCCTGCTCCTCGACGACCACCTTGACGTTCCGCGGCACGATGTCCACCTGCAAAGATGACGGGAAGCCGACCGCCTCGAGCGGAAGGACATACTCCCCTTTACCGCCGGCCTTGGTCAAATCCAGCACGACTTTGTACTCACTCGTACTCACCCGCTTCAGCGCGGAATCCTTCCCTTTCAAAATCACCTGTACCCGGCTGGGCTCAATCGAAGAAATATAATATTTATCCGAATCGTATTTCGGCGTAATTTGCACATTGCTGATCGGCAGCTCTTTAATTCCTCCCGTTGTCGAATTGGTCACGGTAGTGCCTTCCATCCGGACAACCGCCCACAGAAGAATTCCGATAATGACCGCGATCACCCGAACGACATTAGTATTCCTCAGCCATCTATCCACGTTTGCGTCCCTCCCACCATTTCTTGAAAGGGTTTTGACGGTCATTGGCCTTAGGCTTCAATTCATCAAAAAGCTTCGAAATCAAGGATTCTTCCTTGATATCCCGGACGACCTGCCCGTTAAGCGACAGCGAAATTTGTCCCGTCTCCTCGGACACGATCAAACAAACGGCATCCGAAACCTCGCTCATTCCGATAGCCGCCCTGTGCCGGGTACCAAGCTCTTTGCTGATAAAAGGATTTTCCGAAAGGGGCAAATAGCAACCCGCCGCCATCAACTGGTTGTTGCGAATGATGACCGCCCCGTCGTGCAGAGGCGTATTCGGGATAAAAATATTAATAATCAGCTCGGAACTGATCCGTCCGCCTATGGCTATTCCCGATTCGATGTAATCGGTCAGGCCCGTTTCCTTTTCAAAGACGATCAAAGCCCCGATTTTACGCCGGGACAAATAATTCATCGCTTTAATCACTTCGCCGATCCGGATGTTGACGTCCTGGTCCACGTCCATCGAACTGCGTGAGAAAAGCCGGCCGCGGCCCAACTGTTCCAGGGCTCTTCTAAGCTCCGGTTG
Organism: Paenibacillus chitinolyticus NBRC 15660; assembly: GCF_000739915.1. Lineage (GTDB taxonomy): Bacteria > Bacillota > Bacilli > Paenibacillales > NBRC-103111 > Paenibacillus_F > Paenibacillus_F chitinolyticus. The sequence goes on from NZ_BBJT01000014.1 coordinate 125,469, forward strand.
AAAAATAATAATAATGGCGATCAGACCCACCGTAAACATCTGGTTCATGATCCACTGCAGCGTGTTCAGGTTGAAAGCAACACTGAGCGCCCAGGCGACCAGTACGACAATGATCCCTTTCATGAGCTGTACGGCTCTTGTCCCGCGCAGCAGCATAATTAATTTATAAACCACATAGCTGACAATCGAGATATCTATAATATCTGTGATGGAAATATCTGCGAATAATTCCACTGGAGTTCCCCCAAATCAATGCGTAAAAACCCGGATTTTTATCTTATTTTTATCTGTCTATTCCTTGATAATACCACAATCCGAACAATTCTTCTATTCTACCCATTTCCCGGTTTCCAAAGAAAAAAGCCCTCCGGGATACCCCTCAAGGACTTTAGCTGTATAAGATATGCATGCTGTTTTGTTTAAGCAGGTCAATGCATGAGATCGTTCAGTTTAAACCAGATCCAGCTTAAAGCTTCGTCAATGCGTATTTTATCCCCGGATATGTGAGCAGTCGATGCCAAATTCATGTTTCCGTCGATAACCACCAGATTTCCTTCCACATTGGCGTCGTCTTCTACAACCAGTTGGCCGTTCTCGACCACCAGATTGCCTTTTACCGTCTCTCCTTTGGGCACGATCACTTTATCGCCTTGGATGATTACCCGTTCCAGGTCTGCACCCCGTACCATTAACTCGGTGTTGTTATTCCACAGGGTCATAAAGCTGCCCGCCATCGTTAACAGAAATACAGCCGCTACCGAAACCGCAGGATGTCTGCGGATCCACTGCGTCCACGGCTTCCGCTTCTTAACGGGAGGGAGACTGCCCATAATACGGTTCGTGAGATCACTTGACACGGTAGGTGCAGGGATGGAACGAACGAGCGCATCCGTCGTTTCCATCTGCCGGAACAGCGAATTGCATTCCGGACATGACAAAAGGTGCTGCTTTAGCTCCAGCGCCTGGGCCCCCTGCAAGTCCCCATCCAAATATTCGTGCATCAAAGGGAGGGCCTGTTTGCAATTCATCGAAGCCACTCCTTTCTCGTTCTTGGCCGATAGTGTAATACCATACGTATGGCGGGAGAAGATGTTTCAAAAAAATCGGACTTACAGAGAAAAATTTGCGTCCGTGTCTAATTTCTTTCGTAAATACTCCCGGCCGCGGTGGACCCGTGTCTTGACTGTCGTAACGGGCATGCCGAGTACATCTCCGATTTCCTGAAGCGACATATCGTGGAGATAGCGCAGGATCACGACGGATTTGTATTTTTCAGGCAAGGTTTGAATGGCTCTGCGAATCACCTGCTGTGTTTCCGAAAGAACAATCTGGTCCTCGGGCAGCTCATCTTTGCTCGCAAGCATGGCGTAAAAATCGTTCCCTTCACTGTCCGGCATTTCGGCGTCGAGGGAATAGGTCGGTTTGCGTTTGCGCAGCCGGTCTATGCATAAGTTGGTTCCGATACGGAAGATCCAGGTCGAAAACTTCTGATTCTCGTCATAGCGGTCTAAGTTGTTGTATACGCGCAGGAAAGTATCCTGCACAGCATCTTCGGCTTCCTGCTTGTTACCGAGCATTCTGTAGGCCAGGTGAAATATTTTATCTTTATACAAATTCACCAGTTCCTCAAAAGCACCACGATCTCCATTCCTTGCAAGCTTGGCTAATCGTGTTTCTACTAAATTCAAGATAACTCCTCCAACCCTAGGAAGTACGGGGCTTCTTTTCACTTATGTTCGGTAAAACACACAAAGTCGAGCCGCCCGGAAGGACGGCTTGACTCTTTGTTTCGGTGCCTATGCGATGTTGTCCGTTATCAGCCTGTATTGCGGAGTCCGGCTGCAATGCCGTTGATCGTAAGAAGAACTTCACGCAGCAGGAAGCTGTCGTCTTCGTTATTCTCGCGTGCCCCGCGCAGTTCTTTGATCAAATCTACTTGCAGGTAGCTCAGCGGATCGACGTAAGGATTGCGAAGCCGGATCGATTCTTGAATAACCGGCACGTTGTCGAGAATCTCCTGCTGCCCGGTAATATCCAGAATCAGTTTGGAAGTCAAGTCGTATTCTGCGCTGATCAGCTCGTAAATGCGCTTTGCGATGCTGCCTTCCTTAAGCAGGCTGCCATACTCTTTGGCGATGAGAAGGTCCGCTTTGGCCAAAGCCATCTGCAAACCGTCGATCATGGATTTAAAGAACGGCCAGTTCTCGTACATGTTCTTAAGAACCGACATATTCTCGGCCTTATTCTGATAAAAGTCCTGAAGCGCCGTACCCGCGGCGTACCATGCCGGCAGCAGATAACGGCTCTGCGTCCAAGCGAATACCCACGGAATCGCGCGCAGATCCTCAAAACGGTCGCTGTTGTTCCGCTTGGAAGGACGCGAACCGATATTCAGCTCTCCAACCTCCGGAAGAGGCGTCGACTGCTTGAAGAAAGTCATGAAATCCGGATCGCGGAAAATAAGGTCCTGATACTTATTCTGCGCTTTTTCCGAAATTCCTTTCATAATGCTCTCCCATTCGGTTTCAAGCGGATGTTTTTGCGGATTGCGTGCCAGTACCGCTCCTTTAATCAAAGCAAACGTCGCCTGCTCCAGACTACGGTAAGCGATGCCTTGCAGTGAATAGCGGGAAGAAAGCACTTCACCCTGCTCCGTAATCTTGATGCCGCCGCCGATTGTATCCACTGGCTGTGCCAGAATACTCCGGTTAAGAGGCATTCCGCCGCGTCCGAGCGAACCGCCGCGTCCGTGGAAGAACTTCAGCCTAACGCCGTTTTTGTTTCCGGTATCCGTCAAGGCACGCAGCGCGACGCGCAGCTCCCAGTTAGCGGTAATAACGCCGCCGTCTTTGTTGCTGTCGGAATACCCCAACATGATTTCGTGCATAGGCGCCGCGGAATTCAAGCTTGCACGGTAAGCCGGTATTTTAAACAGCGTATCCATAATTTCAGGAGCCGCATGCAAATCGTCGATCGTTTCAAAAAGCGGAACCGACTGAATGGTGCTCACAACCGTGCCATCGGCTTCCTTGCGATAAAGTCCTACTTCTTTCGCAAAAACCATAACTTCCAGCATGTCGCTCGCGCCCTGAGTCATACTAATCAGATAGCTGTTCAAGCAGTAGCGTCCGAACTCATGCTGGGCCTTATAAATATTTCTATATACATCCAGACATTCCTGAGTAGACTCGGAGTATTTCATGTATGGGGATGTAATCGGACGCGGCTCATCGAGAAGCTTGCTCAACAGTTCAATCTTCTCATTTTCTTGGAGTGTGCTGTAATCCTCCACGATACCGATCCGGTTTAGGATTTCCGTCATGGCCAGCTCATGTTCGCGGCTGTGCTGACGAATGTCGAGGGTAGCCAGATGAAACCCGAATAATTCTACCTGACGAATCAGCTTCTTGATATACCGGTCCGCCGCATAATCGGCGTAATGGCTCCGCAAGCTTCTTTCGATCACATAGAGATCCGCAATCATTTCGTCCGGCGAGGTATACTTCTGGAAGTTCGCTACTTGAGTATTTCCCGTGTTTTTGACTTTCTCGATCATATAGGCAATCTTTGTGCGGTACGGCTCGTCGTCATTGCTCCAGAAATCATTGTGGGGACCAAAAACTTCATGATCGGCCTCAATAGATTTCTGCAGCTCATCACTGATCTCGGCAAGATTCTTGCTGAAGCTTAAGTGATACATGACATCCACGAGAATTGTTTCATACTTCTTTAAGGCAAGGCCGCGGTGCAGCTCCAGCGTCTCCCACGTGACATGAGAGGTAACCGAAGGGTTGCCGTCACGGTCTCCGCCGATCCAGGAACCGAATTTAAGGAAACTAGGTACGTGCCAAGTCTCATTCGGGTAGTATTTATCCAGACAACGTTCCAATTCTTGATAAACTTCAGGAAGAACATCGAACAAGGTTTCATCAAAATAATAAAGGCCATTCTGAACTTCGTCGATAACAGTCGGTTTCCGGTTGCGCAGTTCATCGGTTTGCCAAAGCGTCATAACCTCAGCCAGAAGCTTTTCTCTAAGCTGTTCTCTCTCCCGGTAGGTTAGCGTTGGATTGTCGAGGTACATCACGTCCTGGGAAATACGCTGGTGAATATCCAGAACTGCACGGCGTGTAGCTTCTGTAGGATGGGCAGTCATAACGAGTTCAAGCGAGATCGTCTGCAAAATTTCCTGGACCTCTTGGTAGGAAATCTGATTTTGCTTCAACTGCTGAACAATGCTTTCGATGGAGCCAGGCTGAACCGTTTCTCCCGAGGAACGCTCATAATCGCGTTTTCTGCGAATACGGTGGGTTTGCTCGGCAATATTAACGAGTTGAAAGTAAATCGCAAAAGCACGAATAACCTGGTGACGAATTTCAGGCTGCAGCCCGTCGATCGTCGTTTTAAACTCCGCATAAATGGCTGGATCATATTGAGCCCGAAGGGATTTACTCAGTTCGCGGATCTTCTCTACGACTGCCAGAAGCTCATTGCCTCCCTGATGGACCAGTACTTCCCCAAGGATATGCCCAAGAAACCGCACATCTCTGCGAAGCAAGTTGTTAGTAGAATTTTTCTGAACGATTGTTTCGTTATCCGACATGTCCTCGCCTCTTCTCTCTACTGATAATCACACCAAATTTCGTCTGATTTCATACTCATTTCAGAATATTTTACCACATTCACGCGTTGCATTATAGCTATTTTTGACGAAAAATGCCTGAGAATTAAAGGAAAGCTGAGTAAGATTTAACTCAAGCCCGATTCTGGATAAATAAAAAAAGATCTCATAGAGATCTTTGTTAGTTATGTATGGAGCGGGTGATGGGAATCGAACCCACGCTACCAGCTTGGAAGGCTGGAGTTCTACCATTGAACTACACCCGCATACATATGGTCGGGACGACACGATTTGAACATGCGACCCCCTGGTCCCAAACCAGGTGCTCTACCAAGCTGAGCTACGTCCCGAAATATGAATGGCGTGCCCTGAGAGATTCGAACTCCCGGCCTTTTGATTCGTAGTCAAACGCTCTATCCAGCTGAGCTAAGGGCACATATGAAATTATGGAGCGGAAGACGGGAATCGAACCCGCGACCCTCGCCTTGGCAAGGCGATGCTCTACCGCTGAGCCACTTCCGCATAAAACTGATGCGCGTGGAGGGACTTGAACCCCCACGTCAAAGACGCTAGATCCTAAGTCTAGTGCGTCTGCCAATTCCGCCACACGCGCAAGTTGGAAACATGGTGAGCCATGAAGGACTCGAACCTTCGACACCCTGATTAAAAGTCAGGTGCTCTACCAACTGAGCTAATGGCTCGTACTAAAAATGGCTGGGGGTATAGGATTTGAACCTATGCATGACGGAGTCAAAGTCCGTTGCCTTACCGCTTGGCTAACCCCCAATAAAACATGGTGCCGTCGAGAGGACTTGAACCCCCAACCTACTGATTACAAGTCAGTTGCTCTACCAATTGAGCTACAACGGCATGGTGGTGGACGCTGACGGGATCGAACCGCCGACCCTCTGCTTGTAAGGCAGATGCTCTCCCAGCTGAGCTAAGCGTCCGCCCAGTAATGACCCGTAGGGGATTCGAACCCCTGTTACCTCCGTGAAAGGGAGGTGTCTTAACCCCTTGACCAACGGGCCTTAAGAAGCTTCCAACCGGATTCGAACCGGTGACCTCTTCCTTACCATGGAAGCACTCTACCTACTGAGCTATGGAAGCGTGGCTCCCCGAACAGGACTCGAACCTGTGACAACTCGATTAACAGTCGAGTGCTCTACCAACTGAGCTATCAGGGAATATCGC
>NZ_BBJT01000013.1 GCF_000739915.1 Paenibacillus chitinolyticus NBRC 15660
GTCTGCGGCTGCGGCTTTGCCCGGCGAAGCGGCCGGGGCTTTGCCGCCGTCGGCGGCCGCTCCGGCGCTTGCGCCGCTCGCGGGAGTGCCCGCAGCCGCGTCCTTGCCGGCGGCGCCTGCCTGCGCGGATGCCGGGGTATCCTTGCCGGCGGCTGGGGCTTTGCCGTCCGGAGACGCCGCGCCCGCGGACGGTTCTGTTGCCGCGCCGGAGACAGGCGCGTCCTTATCCAGCGATTTAAGATCCCAGCTGGTCATGTTGCGCTGCATGTCGAAGCTATCTTTTTCCAATTTTTTACCAAATTCAAACTGAGTGAAATCCAGCTTAACGAGTACGTTCGAGCTGCTGTCGGAAACTTCGACCTTCTGCGGCGCGAGGCTTTTTTGATCCAGCCATATCTTCTGTCTCGCCATCTGCCCGCTGTTGGCATAATTCGCCGCCACGTCGAAGACGAACGAATTGCCCTCTTTCGTAAACTGGCGTTCCGTATCCAGCAGAATGCTTTGAGCCAAGGACTGGAACAGGTACACCTGACCCTGATTCTCCGGCCAGTCGCTCTGGAACCGGAAGCTTTTATGCAGATGAGGCGTCAAAACAAAAACCCCGTCATCGTTTCGCAGCACGACCTGCGTGATGTCTTTTTTCTCATTGGTCAAGGAAATGCGGTAATAATGCGGCTGCTGGTACCACACCTCCACCTGGTATTCCTGCGGTTCCTGCCCGGTTTGAAGAACCATGCGTCCCGTGCCCTGATAACTTTCGAGCTTGCCGATCACATGATCCAAATCTTTTACTACCGATCCTGCATCCTTTTTTCCACAACCGGCCAGAAGCAATGCTGCACTCATCACGATGGCGAGTATCCATGTGACCCGACGCATGTCATCATCCCCTCATCCTTAAGTAAAATGTACTGATACATGTCTATGAGAGGACTTGGCCGATTATGCGGACTAGTTTGACAAGCCGTGATCCTGTCCTCGGCCGGTTTGTTCTGCCGGGGTAACCGGATCGTGTTCGTGCCGCACGGCCAAAAGCTGCATGCGAAAAGGAGGCCTTCTTAATAGAAGACCTCCTTTTGCTACCCGGCCGCGACCGCTATTTGTGTGAGGCGGAACCTATTCTAACCCAATCAAAAGAAAGCTTTGGCCCGGACGACATGCTTATGAAGCAGGAGTCATAGAAGCAGCGGTAAACCGCCCAAATTGAAAGCCGCCGAAACCGGGAAGACCGGTTCGGCGGCTTTTATTTTTCCCCTCATTAGTTCATCAAGTAAAGAAACCCGCCGATAATGACCGCCCACATGACGGCTCCCATCAGCACTCCGATGATCAGGCCGCGCCCCATTGGCATTTGATCGTCCCGGTAAGCGTCTTCATGATCGATCATAAAAAAACCTCCCCGTTACCAAGATATGATCCTAGTATCGGGAAGATTCGGGCGGAATATACTTAATAAGCATTTTTGTTCGTAAAGCCGTTTACGATCGTTTTCCAGATAATCTTGATGTCGAAGAGAAACGACCAATTCTCGATATAGAAAATATCGTGCTGGATCCGGTCCGAGATCGAAGTGTCCCCGCGCAGTCCGTTACTCTGCGCCCAGCCTGTAATACCTGGGCGAATATGATGCTTCACCATATATTTCGGAATTTCTTCTTTAAACTGCTCCACGAAAAACGGCCGTTCCGGACGCGGTCCGACTACACTCATATGCCCGAAAAGCACATTGAAAAACTGAGGCAGCTCATCAAGGCTCGTTTTGCGGAGAAAGGCGCCCAGCTTCGTTTTGCGCGGATCGTCGGCCGTCGTCCAGCCGGTGTCGGACGTGTTTGCCGTCTCCTGGCGCATCGAGCGAAATTTGTACATATAAAATTTCCGCCGGTTTAACCCTACCCGCTCCTGCTTGAAAATCACCGGTCCGGGCGACGTTAGTTTGATTGCTACGGCAATCACAATCATCACCGGAAGGGTGATCAGGATGGCCGTGAGCGAAAACGCGAGGTCGAAAGCCCGTTTGATCACGCGGTTGCTGATCATATCGAGCGGAATATCGCGCACATTGATCAGCGGCATCCCCGCAAAGTTATCGAAAAACGGCCGCGCCGGCAAATAATCGAAGAAGTCGGGAATGATCAGCGTCCGCACGCCCGCCTTCTCGCAAGCCGCGATGATCCGCGGGAATTTGTGATGAACGTCCAGCGGCAGCGCGATAATGACTTCATCGATCAATTTGTCCTGCAGGATTTCGTCCAGATCGTCCAGACTGCCGATAACCGGTTTATAAGGAGCCGCCGGAAGCTCCTTGTGATCCGAATGCCCGCCGTGATCATCGAGAAACCCGATAATTTCGTAGCCGAGCTCCGGGTGCTGCAGCAGATTATCGTGAAAGCGCCGTCCCAGCGTACCCGCACCTAGAATGAGTACAAACTGTTTGTTGTACCCTTTCTCGCGAAGACGCTTGAGGCTTTCCTTCAAAACGTAGCGGTAAACGGTGATGAGCACAATATCCAGCACGATATACATCGCGAGAAATTCACGCGAAATATGAACTTCTTTGAAGAAGAAGAGCAAGCTGAGCTGGATGAACAAGCTGATCAAATGCGTCTGCACGATTTTGATCAGTGCATCGGCAAACCGTTTCTTGCGGTTCGGTCCGTAAAGCCCCACGAAAAAACCGACCGCTACGGCCACCGCCCCGTAGACCGCGCTCCACGCGGCATAAACGGAGATGGGGATCGGCTGATTGGCGTCCAGCCACCCGCTCTCGAATTTAACCCACCAGGCGATCAGGAAAGCGGTCTGAATCACGGCGAAATCAAAAATCGCATAGACCTGGGTTAGAAATTGTTGATTTCTGCGAAGCATGGAAGATTCACCTCAAAAAACTTTCATTCCTAGTAAATTTGTGCTCATCTTGCTCCCTCGTTTTTCCCAATCTTCATGACCCTGTATCCTGCTTCTTCTCAGGAGCTGCTAATGCTGGCAGTGCCTTGTTCTTCAAAAAAGCTAGCGTAAATTTCAAACCGATTCCGATATAGACCGCAACATTTGTCAGGAACGAGTATTTTCTCTTGTAATGCTTACGATGAAAAAGGAACATCGCACGATGAAATTCATAGATGATCTTGAAGGGTTTGCGACGGCTGCTAGCCCCTTTGTAATGCGTAATCTCCGTCCTTGGATAATAGTAAATCTGCCACCCCGCCTGCTTGATCCGGTAGCACCAGTCTACATCTTCACCGTACATGAAAAATTCTTCATCAAGCAGTCCTACTTCGTCGATCGTTTCCCTCCGAACCAGCATAAAAGCGCCAACCAGACAATCGACCGGGTACTCTTCGTCCGGATTCAGATGAGATAACTGATAACCGTTGAAGCGGGGAATGTCCGGAAAAAGTCTGGCGATTCCGAACGCATAATAGAAGGATGCTGAAGGTGTAGGAAAACCACGTTTGCATGCTTTATCGAGCGTGCCGTTCGGAAGGACGACTTTGCAGCCGGAGGCCCCGACTTCGGGACTAGCTTGCATGAAGTCAAGCATAATTTGCAGTGTGTCTCGCTTTAGGATTGTATCTGAATTAAGCAATAAAATATACCGACCGTCCGCCTCTTTTATCCCCTGATTATTGGCCCTGGAGAAGCCGACATTTGTCTTATTTTTAATTATTCGTACTTTTGGGAAAGTATTCATTACAGCTGTTGTCGTGCCATCTGTAGAACTGTTGTCAACCAAAAAAACTTCAAACGTATAACCTACAATGGAAGAATAGATAGATTGGAGACAATTTAGTGTAATTTGTCTAGTATTGAAGCTAACAATAATAATACTCAAATCCATGGGATTTACTCCAATAAACTATAATTTCATAATCTTCTTTTCTTCTTTTTTTAGAATATAACGGCTCAAAAGAAAAACAACTGGAATAGAAAAAGAAGTAAGCAAGGGTACAAAAATTTCTTTCACATTAAATATTTCAACACCAATTTTCGGTATTAAATAAGCCATTATGATTTGCACCAGATATACAAGCGGAAACTTAATAAACTTTTTAAAAGTGGGTCTGACTTTATAAGTGAAATAACAGTTCAAATAAAATGACCCTATCATGCTTATTATAAACGCAAATACATTGGCAAAATCATAATTCAAAAAAACACCGAAAACAAAAAACCATAAGTAGTGATGAAGCGTATTGAATACTCCGACGATTCCAAAACGTATAAACTCAGCACTAAAGAATCTATTTTTTAAATTCAAACGTTCTCACTCTACTCTCAATGTGCTCTCTAATAAAATAATGGGGCCTATGCTTAACCTCGTTAAATATTCGGCCTAAGTATTCACCGATTATCCCTAAGAAAATACAATGCATCCCGCCAAAAAAAAGTATTAATGAAATCGTTGAAGTATAGCCGCTGACCGAATTTCCAAAGAGCAGGGTCTGAATGATCGTTATGCCCATATAAATAAATGCAGCAAGAGCCGTTAAAATTCCTACAAAAGTAGCGATTCTAAGAGGGACTATTGTAAAAGATACAATTCCTTCGATAGCATAATGGAATAATTTGTTGAAACTCCAACTTGAATTACCCGCGGCTCTTTCTACATTTTTATATTCAATACATTTTGAATGAAATCCTGCCCACTCAAACAAACCTTTTGAGAACCTATGTCGTTCTCTTAAACCCAGTATACTATCAACTACCTTTCTATCCATTATACGGTAATCTACTACACCATCAACTAATTTAACATCACTTATTTTATTTATGATGCTATAAAATTTTTTTGAAAACCAACTTCTTAAAATAGGTTCTCCCTCTCTATTAATTCTTCTTGCATAAACAACATCATATTTTTCATTCTGCCATCCATCAACCAATTGCGGAATTAATGCGGGGGGATGTTGCAAATCAGCGTCTATAATAATTACAGCATCCCCTTTAGCATGTTCTAAGCCGGCAAACATCGCTGATTCTTTTCCGAAATTTCTGCTTAAACTTATAAAAGAAATACTGGGGTCCTCTTTGCAAAGTCTCCTAATTATTTCTGCTGTAGAATCTTTGCTCCCGTCATTGATAAATACGATTTCATATAACACATCTATCCGCTGCATTACTTCTAGAATTTGTTTGTAAAAAATATTAATTGTTTGCTCTTCATTATAGCAAGGAACAATAAATGAAATAAATTTCATGCTCTCACTTCCATCTTGTTCATTTCGTGGTCTCAACTAATTCATTAAAGTTCCTAATAATTAAATGTGGATTTTCGCCTTCAATCGATATCTTTAACACACTTTTATCTACAGAATAATTAAGTATACCTGAGACAGGTTGGATATTTTTTCCTAATTTATCCATATCAATTTCTTTGGCAACACCATTCTGATTTATTACTATTTTTTCAATAGTAACATTTGCAGTAGCTGAGGCTGGGAAGTCAAGTCGCAATTGTTTTATTTCAGTTTCCGGGTAATTAAAATACAATTGATTTTTGTCTAATGCTGTTGCATGGATCACATAAGTGGATTCCTTTTCTCTGAAAGATTGGCCACTGTCGTAATATATTTTATACCACCCAGCGAGAGAATCATCCGTTGTATATACTTTTAGATAATCACCTTCAAGAACAACAGAATCAAGATCGTAATACTGTGCATAAACACCATTCGCGATGTAATCAGGACTCTTATTAATTTCATACACAAAAATGTATTTATCGGTTGCTAACGGCATTTTAGGGAGTGACACAGAATATATTCCCTTTTGTTTACTTTCCGTTATTAAAGCTTCTCTAGCAGTATGGGTCTCATGAATCTTATTGTAGTCAAGATATACACGGGACATCGACATCACTAACAAAATTCCTAGTATAAATAGAGAAATTACTTTTAGACTACTATTAATTTCAGTGGAGATTACCCGATAAAGCATTACAATTGAAATCACAACAAAGGTCGCTGAAGCAAAAAAAGATCTTGGCGGAAATTCTGGGGATACAAGCATAGGAATTATAGATACACATGCAGCTGAAAAATATATTAACACTTGAATTATTGCTTTATTGTTTTTTACGCGGCTCCTTTTACTTGTCCATATGTATATTAAAATTAAGAAGAAAAACAACACAAAAATAAATTGCGAACTTTTCAAGATGTATTTGATACTTTCAAAGCCTATCTTGACTTGACGCCACAGATCATAATTGTCTGTATATCCCATGCTTTTAACTCTATTAAAATTTGCAGGCGCAAGGAATAAGAACAAGGCACCAATAACAAAGGATAATGCTCCCGTATATAAATATCTTGCTATCTTTATTTTTCCAAACCAGAAATATAAAAAGATAAAAAATAGAAAGCATCCAGTAAGCATTGCTGTGTTTTCGTGTGACCATCCTGCCAATAAACCTAAAACTAGCATTAAAATATGTGCTTTTTTGTTGCTGTTCAACAACTCTTTGCCCTCTATTGCAAAACGAAACGGAAGTAAGAAGGAAAGAGAGAAAACAGCAGTCCAAAGATAATTCACGGAACCAGAAAGCCAAAAAATAGTATCACCAATACTTGGGAGTCCGAACCAAAGAAGTATTACAACCAAAATAAAATGAAAACCTACGAATTTGTTTATTTCTTTAATTCCGCTGTGAATCAAAATCAATACACATAAAGATATGAAGACAAGAGAATTTATGATGTTAAACAAATCCTTGCCCAACATCATAAATAATTCTACAAATGCATGAACGATCGCTCTTCCATTTACTACTTGATAAAAATAATACTGTGAGTAAACTATATCCCATATATTTGTTATCTTTTTTCCGGTATGTGACACAGTTGCTCTAGAAAAATCGTCAGGAGTTAAAGGCATTAAGATATTTATAATCAAAAAATAAAAGAAAAATAAAAGAAGTATGGAATAAAGAATATATTTTGTAATGTTTTTATACGTCAAAAACTACACCCCTAGTTTTTTAATCTTAATAGCAACCCAACATTTCTAAGAATACCATGTTTAAGAAACTTATTTTTTATAAGTTTGAATCTTATTATTAAAAAAGTACTATCTTTAAGACTTAAAAATTGTTCAAGTATATACCTTTTACTTTCATCCATATAGTCTGCATAATTATTATGGAATGATCGAGCCTGGTATATATTTTTTATTAAGGTTACTTTATGGGTTAACCTCTCAAAAAGGTACCTTATATCGTATTTCTTAGCGCCTATACTATTTCCACTATGCTGTCTATAAAGAATAGTTGTACGGTTTAAGTAAACAACTTTTCCAAAAACTGAAGCCGTTAAGCCTATCCACCAGTCGTGCATAATTGCAGAAGAGCTTATTGGAAAACAAACTTTAGCTAACTCTCTATTGATGATAACCGTACAACCTGTGATAACATTCTGCATTAGCAAATGATTAAACATTATTCTTTTCGGATTTAATTTTTGGTATTCAAAAAATGATAGTCCGATCACCTCCAACTTCTGATCTACGACTGTCAAGTCAGTATGCACTAGCAGCGGCAGTTGCCCTGAATTCTCTTCCTCTTTTTTAATAGTGCTCAGAGATGTTTCAATTTTATCAATTAACCAAATATCATCTTGGTCCGCAAACATAAAATACTTGATATTCTTATTCTCTAAGGCAACCTCCAACAAACTGTTAAAACTCAGAACCGGCCCTAAGTTATTATTATCCTCTAGAAAAATTATATTTTTTTTGTCTTTTTTAAACTCATCTATAATTTTTCTAGTGTCATCTTTCGAACCATCATCCCTAATATATAACATAAAGTCATCAACCGTTTGATTATAAAGAGAATTCAAAAATTCTTTTATGTAATCCTGACCGTTGTATGTAGAGAGCAAAACAGCAATATAATCATTAGCTCTCATTTTTAAATTCCTTTAGAAATCTAGCTAAGGATTTCTCCCAGGGTCCGAGTTCCCCTAAATTGTTGATTCTAATAGCCATGGAATCTAATACTGAATATTGAGGTCTCTGGGCAGGTCTAAGAAATTCGTCAGTTTTACACGGTAGAACTTTAACATCAGTCATCCCAGTTTCTTTAAAAATGGCTTCGGCAAATTGATGCCACGTACAAATACCAGAATTAGAAGCATGGTATATACCATAGCACTCGGTTTCTATCAGTTCTTGCAGAAATCGTGCAAGATCCGAGGCAGAAGTCGGAGAACCAAACTGATCATCTACAACTTTTAAAACGGATTGTTCCCTGCCTAGGTTTAACATGGTTTTAACGAAATTTTTTCCGGTTCTCCCATAAACCCAAGAAGTACGCACAATAAAATACCGGCTGCATAAAGTTTGAGTCATTATTTCACCGGCTCTTTTCGATTTTCCGTACACGGTTTGAGGATTTGTATTGTCATACTCGGTATAAGGAACATCGCTTTTTCCGTCAAATACGTAATCTGTACTAATATAACAAAATTTAGCTTTAACTTTCTCAGCCTCAACTGCTAAATTTCTGGTACCCATAGCATTGATTTTAAAAGCAAGGTCTGCCTCACTTTCCGCCATGTCCACTGCTGTATACGCACCACAATGTATAATTGCATCCGGTACAATATCCTGAATAACACGCTGACACACTTTTTGATTAGTGAAGTCCAGCTGCTCACGTCCATATCCGTATATTTTTTTCGAGCCGGTTTCAAAAATTCTACATACTTCGCTCCCAACTTGCCCATTTGCTCCTGTAACTAAAACTTTCATAGCCCAATCCCCATCCCCTTTACTCCTTGTATTGACGGGTATAGTAATCTTGATAAGCGCCCGAACGGATATTTTCCCACCAACTTCTGTTTTGTAAGTACCAATTGATGGTTTCCTTAATACCCGATTCAAAATGATACTTCGGCTTCCAGCCCAATTCCAGCATAATTTTAGAAGGATCTATTCCATATCTGCGATCATGACCCGGACGATCCGGCACAAATGTAATCAAATTTTCCGGTTTTCCCAGTTCTTGCAGAATGGTTTTTATAATGGCGAGGTTAGTCCGTTCATTATTGCCGCCAATATTATACACTTCGCCATTACGCCCATGATGAATCACGAGATCAATCGCCGAACAATGATCTTCTACATATAGCCAATCCCGAATGTTCTGTCCGTCTCCATATACAGGGAGCGACTTATCATCCAATGCATTAGCTATGATCAAGGGAATTAATTTTTCCGGAAATTGGTAAGGCCCGTAGTTATTGGAGCAGCGGGTGATGTTAACCGGGAGACCGAACGTTTCATGATAGGCACGCACGAGCATATCTCCTCCAGCCTTACTGGCGGAGTATGGGCTGTTAGGTGAGAGAGGAGTTTCTTCAGTGAAAAGACCCGTTTCCTCTAAAGAACCATAAACTTCATCTGTAGAGACTTGAATGAACTTTTGGACCCCATACGCTTTAGCCGCATCTAGAAGCACCTGCGTACCCATTACATTTGTGCGCACGAAAATTTCGGGATCTAAGATGCTCCGGTCTACATGAGATTCGGCTGCGAAGTTAACTACAACATCGATCCCTTGCCGAAAAATATCTTGAATGGCTCTCTGATCTGTAATATTCGCTTTTACGAAGCGATAATTAGGATGGTTCTCAACCGATTTTAGATTCTCTAAATTACCGGCGTAGGTTAGAGCATCCAAATTAATGATTGTGTAGGAAGGATGCTGCCTTAGCATATATAGAACAAAATTACTGCCAATAAAACCAGCCCCACCTGTTACCAGAAGCTTCATGGATGCAGTTCCTCCTCGTATTCAAAGTTTAACTCCGCATCTTGCAAAAGTGGATGCCGCCTGTCTTTGTCCGATAAAACCGGTGTTGAAGTAGGCCAATCGATGCCAAGAGCCGGATCATTCCATAAAATTCCTCTGTCGTTCTCCGGCGAGTAATATTCATCCACTTTGTACAGAACTTCCGTGTTAGGAACTAGCGTACAAAATCCGTGAGCAAAACCTCTTGGGACAAGAAGCTGCCGCTTATTGTTCGCGCTAAGGATAAAACCTTGCCATTGGCCAAAAGTTGGAGATCCTTTACGTATATCCACAATCACATCGTAAATTCCACCGACCAGTACACGTACCAGCTTCGTCTGCGCTTTTGGATTAAGCTGATAATGAAGCCCGCGAAGAACGCCTGTTTCGGAAGATAATGAATGGTTGTCTTGGATAAAGTTGTAGGTTATTCCCAAATCCTCGAATCTTTTTTGGCTATAGCTTTCCATGAAAAAACCACGGTTGTCGCCATGCACCGTGGGCTCAAGTAGTAGAGCTTGAGAAAATTTTGTCGGAATGATGTTCATGATTTAGAACTCCCTTCTTACAATTTCAGTTTACCGAATTCCTCACCAAAGATAATGTCTTTTGCCAGCTCATTTGCTTTGGCCAACGATCCATGGGTCCCGGCATCCGTCCACCAGCCATTCAACACATCATAGGTAAGCTGGCCTCTCTCTATGTATGCATTATTTACATCCGTGATTTCTAACTCACCGCGTATGGACGGTTTCAATGTTTTGATAATGTCAAAAACCAGACTATCATACATATATATTCCCGTTACAGCGAAATTGCTTCTAGGGTTTAGCGGTTTTTCTTCAATCGAAACAATATGGTTGCCTCTTAATTCAGCCACACCATAACGCTGAGGATCATGAACCTCTTGAATCAAAATTTTAGCTCCGGCTCCCTGCTCTCTAAAATTCTGTACATAAGTGGAAATATTATCTTCAAAAACATTATCACCTAGTACCACAACGACCTGATCGCCAGATGCGAAGTGTTCTGCTAAACCTAGAGCTTGCGCTATACCGCCAGCTTCGTCCTGAACTTTATATGTAAATGTAACTCCCATCTCATGGCCGCTACCAAGCAGATTTACTACATCCCCCATATGATCTTTACCTGTTACCACAAGAATATCAGTTATATTAGCTTGTTTAAGCTTTCCTACAGAATAGAATATCATGGGGTATTTGCCCACAGGAAGTAAGTGTTTGTTTGTGACTTTGGTCAAGGGAAACAATCTGGATCCTGTACCGCCAGCTAGAATAATGCCTTTCATATGGAGCACCTCTTTATCCCAAAATACAAATGTTTTTACATTTATAGTCGAAAAAGATTTTAAGCATACGACTCTTGATTACCATCCGTTTGGTTATTTAATTAATAAATTTTTTTACAACCTTTTTTATTCCTTTTACAAAATTCTCCTTCTTCTCTATTTGTTCAGAAGTTGCATTTAACTCGGCATTACTATTGTTAAACGGGTCTTGAAACTTATACGGCATTTCCAAGTTGTCTCTATAGGCAATCCTTGTAGTTCTTTCGATCTTTTCGCCACTATTAAAATAATCATACGACCACGGAATCGCGCCCAATTCTTCTTGGCCCATGAGGTTCATCTCTTTGACATACTCATCTCTCAACTTATAGATAGCATTCTTTTTATCGGGTACGTATTTATTTATCATCCCCTCATTAGCTCCGGAATCAAAACCGGAGAAATGAAAAAATCTAAGAAACTTATCATTCACAATGTACTCATTATTAGAATTAATATGGATTTTTCTTTTGGATACATTCCATGGAGCCGCATTATAACCAGGATGTTTTAGTATATAGACATCAAAGAAGCACGGGGCTAAGTCCATCCATTTTTGATCTGTAAAAATTCCACGCGGAATGTCATCATAGCAGAACATATCCAGCCTCGAAGCCCACCATTCAATAAACCTTTTCGACTCTTCCGATCTGCTGACGGCTAAAAAGCCTAAATTGAACGCACCATGCTTTAATGCGCTAAGTTCGTTATCCATCACAGCATCCATTATATCCTCGGGAGTTGTTAAATGAGGAGTTAAAACAATCGGATTTGATTCCAGGGCTTCTTCAAGCTCAGTCAAAGAACTTAACACTTGAATATCCGGATCTAAATAAACAAATTTTGTTTCTTCCTGATAATTTTCCATAAGATACAAGAACAGTTGCCCTTTGACCGCTGTAGAAGCTTCAACTATAGAGTGTTTAAAAATAAATTTTTCGAAATTTTCAAAACCTAAATCTTTCCCCAAAACGATATCATCAAAATATTCAAATGCCTGTGCTTCAGGGGTTACTTCTCTTTCCAACAAACTAACAACCACTTTTATAGAAGGATCAGCTTCTTTTACAGACTTTGCCAACACCATAGCTTTGGGCAAGTAATTGGCACAAATAGAAGTGGTTACGATCATGGTAATCTTCTCCTTTTAATCCAGCTCATTATATTCTAATTCATATAAGTTCCTAGCTCTATTCACCAAATTTAACACACTATTATTATCTGATAGTAATGCCCATAGTTCTTTTTCGTTATTTAAAACAACCCCGATATCTTCAGAGCTATTCTGTACACTAAAAGCAATGTTGCCGCTATGTTTATTAGT
This sequence comes from Paenibacillus chitinolyticus NBRC 15660, assembly GCF_000739915.1. Classification (GTDB taxonomy): domain Bacteria; phylum Bacillota; class Bacilli; order Paenibacillales; family NBRC-103111; genus Paenibacillus_F; species Paenibacillus_F chitinolyticus. The sequence goes on from NZ_BBJT01000013.1 coordinate 12,466, forward strand.
GACAACCGGAACACCGGCTGCTATAGATTCATAAAGAGTATACGAGTAGCTTTCGGGCACAATGGACCATAAAAGCACGATATCTATATTCTCTTTTTTTAAAAGATTAGTGGCTGCCATGCGCCCGTCGTTTATAAAAGAGTATTCGTGTGAACGTACATTTGTACTATAGTGCTCAGACGATCCGATATGATGAAATTCGTACAAATCAGAGAATTGCTCGTTATTGATCATCTTTAGCCATGTAGACCACCCTTTGTTCTCCATCTTGTACCCAAGATAGGCGATTTTGATTTTCTCATTTACTTTTTCTTTTTCTGAAGTTCCATCTTTTACGAGACGCAGGTGGCCATGCACAAGAAATTTATCTTCCCACTTAGGATAGATTAACTTAAAAACTTCAAGCACATATTGAGATGGCAAGACTATTTTTTCACACACGTTAAAGATATCATTAAATATTTCTTTCCGTTTCTCCAAATCAGCATAATGATCACATTTGATGCAGACATTTTCAGTACCGTGTGTCATTAAATCAGGTATGCATCCTTTTTTGCCATTGGAATCAGAATACATCATATGATAACTAGAACAACAAGCGAAAAAATCATGAGCAACAAAAACTGAAGAAATCCCCAAATAGTTAACTGCCTCAAATATATTTTTGAAATCTGAATATATCCAAAATAGTAAATGATGTATATACGTTTTTTTGTATTTATGGGCGCTATCTTGAATAAATTCGACTATTTCTTGAGCTGTCAAATATCCTAAGAATGTATCTCCAACATTAATACCATAAAAACTCTCTTCTTCAGCATAAAAGTCATATCTATTAGAAGGAAAAATTTGAACAGTCCCTATACCACTTCTTGCGTTATAGCTGGCTTGCTCATAAATATATTTCTCGGTTCCGCCCATGGAATTTAAATAATTCGTATGAGAGAATACTAAAATATACCTTTCTTTATCCAATAAATTAATCATTTCTTTCTTATTGCTTTTTTTTTTATGCTTTACGATCATGTTCTTGACTCTATGCTTTGCACTGTTTTTTAATTCTCTTAAGGAGTTCATAGCTGCTCTAAAAAAACGGGTATATTTCCAGGAAGTAGAGTTCAGCAAAACTTGTAATTCATTTAATACTTTTTCTGTAGCTTCTTCTCTCTTTTGTATTTCGCTCTCATAATATACCTGTTGTGTTGATATGTTCTTTCTGTGCTCCTCTAAGGCCACGTTCTTTACTTCAAGTTGAGCTTCTAATTGGAGTATTTTGCTTTTAAATGTCTCTATATCTTTCGTATACTTTTCTTGTAGCAATTCTTTAATATGTTCTAACTCAAACAGTAATTTATTTTGCTTCCTTTGTTCTTCTTCCAGACTCATATTGAGCAGCCCTAGGCGCTCAGCTTCTCTCTTTATCTTAGAATATTGTCGGTTCAGTTCTTCGACAAGATCGCTATTTTTAACAGACACACTCATTTTAATTCTTAGAAAATAGGTTTTATCTTTTTTTATTTTGGTGGTAGGGTTTAGTATAATATAAGGATCTTTGTTTAAAGATATAAGAGGTTCCCTGCCTCCAAAATCTACAAGATTATAAAAGTGGCATCCTTCAAAGTTATTTTCATTTGACCATTTTTGTATGTACGAAGGAATACCATTTTCAGTATCACACACGGTTTCTAATAAATAAATTTCAGACAATTTTATTAAAGCTAGTTCTGAAATGGGATCAAATCTTAATTTGTTTATCTCTTTATTTGGAAGTGGTATGTCATATGTTATAGTGCTGCCGTCTATATGTAACGGTAAATGAACTGAATCATACTCTGTAAATTCTTCATTCTCGGACCAAAATAACTGAAGATAGTAACTAGATAACCTGTATCTTTGTTCTATCACTGCTTGATTAGGTTTTACTGCGTTCTCAGTTTTTTTACCGACCGTTATATATTGGTAAATTTCCCCATCCGTTCGTTGTTGTAAGAAATCCCTTACCAAAGGATAATTTTCATAACTTTGTTTGAACTCTGTCTGCTCCGGCACCATATACGTCGCATACCATCCAATCGGTTGCAAACCCGCTTGTTCGTATAACTCAAGAATACTTGACTTTGTAAAGAATCTTAAATGAGTATTATCCAGCAAACCTAAAGTCTTATATTCAAATCTTCCAGAAAGAAGTTCCATAATAACAGCGTTATTGGAGATATTGGGTATGGAGGTTATTAGAGTGCCTTCCTCTTTTAGAAACTCAACAGCAATTTTCAATACTCTCCAGGGGTCTTTTAAATGCTCCAAGACATCTACAAAAATGATATGATCAAATTTTATATTTTTAAATTTAGTTGTCCATGTTAAGCTTTCAACATCTCCTATTTCCATATCGACCGTAAATGCACTAGCCACTCTAGCCGCACTTTCTTCTATTTCTACTCCGTACACTTGGCAATTTAGTTCCTTGTACATATATTCTGTCATATATCCGGTAGCCGTTCCAAATTCGAGAACCGTAGTTTCAGGCCTGATATGCTGGAGAACTATGGTGTGTGCATTCTGAATAGATGTATTTATTTTAAAGTCATATTTCATCTTACGCTTCCTTTCTTGAATTCCAGTTATGGGGAATACAAGTTATTCCTTCGGCAAAATATTCAGAAGTACTGATAGTGAAAAAGTCCATTTTCTTTTTATAATCAAGTCTTACAATTCCCGAACTTTCAAAAAAACCGACATCAACAAAATAAGATCCTGGTAACAAATTCATTTGTTCATAATGGAGAGCCAACTGATAATCACCTGGTTCAGACGGTAAAGAAAATTTATCTAGTTTCGTATTTAATCCACAGATATAATTATCTTGGGAGTCATAGAGAGCGATTCCTCCTACTATCCCTTCAACTTTCTTCTTTAATGTGTAATTAACTACAATAGAAAGCTTTTCGCCATAATTAAATCTTTTCTTATCCGAAAATTGTGTATCATAAAATTCCATTCCATTAATTTTTAGCACATCATCTTGCTGATCCTCTTCAATTTCCTCTTCTTCTGTATGTTGGGATGGACTTGTTTTCATGAAATTTTCGTAGCTATTAGAAACTGAATGTACATCGCCGCGCATATGGATTTGCCCGTCCATCATCCAAATGGCTTGATCACAAAAATTTTTTATAGAATAAAGGTCATGGCTGACAAAGATAATAGTTTTTCCTTGTTTCTTAAACTCTTTCATTTTTTCAATACATTTTAGTTGAAATTGTATATCTCCAACAGCGAGCGCCTCATCGATAATTAAAATATCGGGATTCACATTTATAGCACACGCAAAGGCCAGACGTACAAACATACCGGATGAATAGGATTTAACCGGCTGATCAATGAACTTTTCAATTCCGGAAAAACTTATGATATCGGGTAATTTCTCTTTTATTTCCTCTGCATTCAATCCCAATATAGCTGAATTCATAATTATATTTTCTCTACCGGTAAAGTCAGGATTAAATCCGCTTCCAAGTTCCAGCAGGGCCGATACCCTTCCATTCACATCCACACTACCGCTGCTGGGTTGCAATGTACCGACAATAATTTGAAGCAAAGTACTTTTTCCCGACCCGTTCTTACCGATTAGCCCTATTGTTTCGCCTCTATTAACCGTTAAATCCACATTTTTCAGTGCCCAAAATTCCTTGTTAAACTTATTCTTGTTTGATGAAAAAAATTGTTTCAACCTGTCTTCAGGGCGATCGTATAGTTTATATAATTTACTGACATCAGTAATTTTAACTGCCAAATCATAAGACATCAGCGAATCCTCCTTTGGTCTTAACAAACCAGATATACCCCAAGACAACCGTTACTGTACTGAGGAGCAGACTGGTACCCATGAAGCCCCAATCGGGCATTTGTCCCCAAATCAAAATTTTTCGGATGTCTTCAACAACGTAGCTCATGGGGTTTAAAAATAGCAAAGCTCTAAACTTTTCGGGTACAGAAGAAACGGGATAAAAAATCGGACTTAAAAACATTAGACCCTGCATGAATAAAGTAATAATATGTCCTATGTCCCTAATAAACACCCCTAATGAAGCTAGGAACCAAGACAAACCGAGTGCAACCAATAATAAAGGCAATAAAACGAGTGGCAGAAAAATAATAGTCCAATGTATCGTTGAATATGTAAACAAAATACCTAACAAGAGGATTAACAACTGAATCACGTAATGAAACAATGCGCTTCCAATCAAGGTTAAAGGAAGAATTTCAAGTGGAAACAATACTTTTTTAACATAGTTTACGTTTCCTATAATTAAGCGTGGGGATTGAATTATAATCTCTGAAAACAAATTAAAAACACTAATGCCGGAAAATAAAATAAGTGCAAATTCAATGTTGTTGTCATTTGATGTTCCCCATCTTGCCTTAAAGACAATACTAAACACAAATGTATAGATGACTAGCATAAGTATCGGAGTTAAAAAAGACCAAAGCATTCCTAGTTTTGAGCCACGATATCGAACAGCTATTTCTCTTTTAATTAATTGATAAATTAATAACTTGTTTAATTTTAATAGCGAAGCTGGTTTTTTAATCTGTAATTTTAAGTTCCTCAATAAAGAACTCGATTTAAAAACACCTTGTTTGGACATAATATTTATTTCTTTCCTCTCGTTAATAAAAATCTCGTCCTCTAACTGTACCCCATCCAATCATAAATTGGAATATTTTCTCCGCTATGATAAAATGTTGTCGAGATTTATCGGAGAGGGAGACTGTGATGTACGCGTATAAAAAGCCAAAGCTAGACGAAAGAGAACAGGCTGAAAAGAGTTCTATCATTTTTTGGCTGTTAATCGGATTCGTAACCCTGTTTTTGTTTTGGGCCCCTTTTCAAAAGGCCTTGTTTAACGGAAATTCGCTGAACTTCGAAAGACCTATTTATTCCGCCGTGATATGGGCTTCCATTTTTCTGTTCCTGACGGGAATCTACTTCTTCTACTTCTGGAAGCTGCGGGAACGTAAAGATTTGTTGAGTTTGTTTATCTTTTTAATTCCGCTCAGTTATCTGATTTCCTTGCTGCCGGCCGCTTCCAAATATTCGGCGGTAAACCTCCTGCTTATTCAGATCGTGCTCGTAACGCTGTTCCTGATCGGAGCCTATCTGACCAAATCGGCATTAGGCAACAAAATTATTCATATCGGGCTCCTGACCAGCGGTTATGTCATTGTAATCTTCGGCCTCATGAACTGGCTTGGAAACGGCAAGCTGGCGGGCGTGATCGTGGGATGGTTCTCCACTATTGACGCTACTGGCATTTACAAAGACGCTGTCATGACGGATTCCAACGGGTTGCGTCTGACGTCCGTATTCCAGTACGCCAATACTTACGCGGGCTTCTTGATCGCTCTATGGGGGACAGGATTGTTCCTGGTATCGAAGAACCGCAGCTGGTCCAAGGTTCTGGTACACGCACTGTTCCTCGTACCGGTCCTGGTATCCTTTATGCTCACCCTGTCACGCGGCGCGATTATCTTTCTGCCTATTATTTTCTTTCTTATTCTAATCTTTCAGAAGCCAACTAGGCAAATCCTCCTGCTTGTTCATGCGATATTGTCAACTCTAGCCTCCTTCGCCGTTTTAAGCAAGATTACAGCGATCGGTATCGATGTGAACAAAGAGTTTTCGGCCTCTCTTTCAGGAAAAGGCTGGATGCTGCTTATCGGAGCTAGCGTGATTTACGGACTCCTTGCCTTACTGGTTCAGCGTTTTATTGCTCCGCCATTGGAAAGCAAGCTGGGGAACTTCTCCGCCAAGAAGTGGGCTCTCTTTGCTATTCCGGCTGGTTCCATTGTACTGGGGATTCTGGGTGTCCTGGTTGTTATGGCCACTCCGCTCAAAAACCTGCTTCCCGAAAATGTGCGGATCCGCCTAGAGACGATCAACTTCACCCAGCACAGCGTACTTGAGAGGATCACTTTTTACAAAGACGCCTCCAAGCTTTTTGCGGATTACCCGCTATTCGGCGCAGGCGGCGGCGCTTGGTCGAGCTTGTACGAGCAATACCAGAACAACCCATATACAGTCCGTCAAGCTCATAACTTTTTCATGCAGTATCTGGTCGAAGTCGGTGCTTTCGGCATCCTGATTCTGGCTGTACTGCTGGTTGCGATCTTTGCGATCTACATTCGTAACTATATCCGCAGCACAGAACAGGAACGCGACAAACATTTTGTTTATTTCATCTTTGTCATTGCTATCCTGGGGCATAGCGTGCTCGACTTTGATATGAGCTATGTGTACATTGGAGCGCTTGTGTTCCTTTGCCTGGGTGCCATGATTGCAGACGTCAAAACAAAAGAATTTACCAAACAAGTTGTATCGATAAGATACGTATATCCATCGGTTATCCTTGTTCTTTCAATTATTACTCTCTTTGTTTCCGCCCGCTATCTGAGCGCAAACAGTTCTTATAATAAAGCGCTGGAAGTGGCGAAAACTTCGCAAAACTATACGGAAATTGTAACACCTTTGAATAATGCGCTGAGTTTACGTGCCAATCATCCTGAGTATGTCTTATTAAAAGTGGATCTTTTGGCGCAACTTTATAAACAGACTCAAGATGAGAAATATTTAAACGAAGAGATAGCATTAATCAATACCGCACGAGTTAGAGAGCCCTACAATAAGTCCCTTTTAGATCGTGAACTAAACACCCTTCAAATAAAGGGACAACAAGACCAAGTTGAGAAACTTATTCAAAACGGCCTTAACTATTATCCATGGGACATCAGCTTCTATGAAAGAAGTATTCAAACGCATGTTACCGCCGGTTTTGAAGGGTATGCAGCCAAAGATAAGACAACGGCAGATAAGGAATGGAATCAGGCAATTCTGGTTTACCAGCAAGTTCTTGATCGTATGAAGGAGCTTGCCAAACTTCCTGAAGGACAACTGCAGGGCCGTGAATTTGATGTAACGGAACCTATGAGACTGTATCTCGGTCAAATGTACTTTGCTCAAGGCAAGTACGCCGATACGGAAGCCCTATTGAAACCTTTCTCCGCTGGCGAACTTAAAGACGAAAACGGACAGACGGGCATTCGCTATTATCTGGCCGCTCTGAAGAAACAGAATAAAACCGATCAACCGGCTCTGGACAAAGTAAAAGCGTTAACTCCGACTGTCGAGCAAGAAGTTGATCAAATTATCGCAAGTACACCGCCGCTATAAGATATAAGAAAAAAAGCCTGCTCTCCCGTTAACGTGGGGAACAGGCTTTTTATTTTTAAAACCAATTAGGTCGTATGGGTAGTTTTAGAATCAAATTGTCCTTATTTTCCGTCCCACGTTACGAAGAGTCCCAGCTTCTGAATAGGATTCTGGTTCTTTTAGCACAATTTTTTGTTTCATATTTCCAATAACCGGATAATTATTCTTGTTAAACACTTACATGTATGAACTATCATCGCGAAGGAGGTGAATCGACAAAAGATGAAACTTAAGATCAAGATTACAGACACAAAACAAAAGAGAGAATGGAGCGTTGCCCCGATGAATCGATGGTTCACCAAAACAGCTCAAATGCTGTGCTTGACGCTGATGCTTTCAGCTCTAATGCCGATTCTTGCTTCTGCACAAACAAGTTATTCCGGTGTCTCCTTCAACAATGGAACCGTCAAAGGTTCTGTATACTTAGATCACAAAAACGGTAATGAAACAGAGCTGCTCCTCTACGGCCCTAGCGGTCAATATGTGGGGGTAGTCAAAGCTACTTATGCGGATTATTTTGATGAAGCAAAACAGCAGTATAAATACGAATTCCAAACGGTTGTCGACTCCGCTTACCGTTATGTAAAGTTATACTCGGTAGTGGACTCCGTCTATGCAACCGTTGACAATGAAGCTTATAACAGCGGTAACGACAACGATTCCGATAACGGTTCCACTACTCCGGGCGGAAGCACAGGCGGCGGTGGCGGCAATGACGGAGGGGTCACCACTCCTGGTGACGGAAGCACAGCCGTGAATTCCATTAAAGCGGGCTCTGACGGTTCTTTGGACGCACAGGCGTTGAAGGATGCCCTTGCCAAAGGCGACACGCTGGAAATTGTTCTTAACGGGGACATGGTAAATATCCCGGCATGGGTGCTAAAAGAGAACAGCGACAATAAGCAGATTACGGTCAGAAACGGCAGCGCCGTTTACTATGTACCGCTTGCGACGATCAACTACGACTCCCTTGCCTCCTCTCTAAGCGTTGGAGCAAGTGACCTTTACATCCGTGTTACCGTGAAATTCGTTTCCGAAAGCATGCGCAGCACGATGCAAACAGAAGCGGCCGCAATGGGCGGTAAAATCATCGGTACGCCGGCTGATTTTAACCTGGAAGCAGCTACTACCGCCGGTAAGACATCCATGATCAACACCGGCAATATGTACGTGCCTCGCAGCCTGAACTTCGACACCGTACTGAATCAGGCAAAAACGACGGCTTTCCTGTATAACGAAACGACTAAAACCATGACCTTCGTCCCTGCTTTCTACACGTTTAGCGACGGCAAAACGGACGTAATGGTGAAGCGCCAAGGCAACAGCATTTACGGTGTTCTGGAGCTTAACAAGACCTTCTCGGACATCAAGGGACACTGGGCGGAATCTAACATTATGATGCTCGCCAACAAACTCGTTGTGGACGGTGTAACGAACACAACCTTCCAACCGGATCGCAGTGTAACCCGCGCTGAATTCGCAGCGATGCTCGTCCGTTCTCTGGGCATTCAAAATACGGGCGGATCCTCCACGTTTAAAGATGTAGCTTCCAACCAGTGGTATGCGGATGTAGTGGCGACAGCAGCCAAGCTGAAGCTGGTAGACGGCTATGAAGACGGCACGTTCCGTCCGAACAACCAGATTACCCGTGAAGAGCTTTCGGCCATGGTCGTTCGCGCTCTTAGCTACGCCGGGGTAAATACCAGCACGGAAATCACTAAGGGACAAGCTATGCTTTCCAAATTTAAGGACTCCCATACGATTATCTGGGCCAAGGATGAAATTGCTGCGGCACTGAGCCTCGGTATCATCGACGGCATGACTTCTACTACGATCGAGCCTCTTCAGCAGGCTACACGCGCACAAAGCGCAACGATGCTGAAACGTTTCCTGACGGCGGCTAAATTTATTTAAACAACCCAAAAAGAGGCTGTCCCCTAGTCACCTTCGTGACTTTTGGGACAGCCTCTTTTTGGGCATCGTCTTCCGATTACTCAACTTTCAACTTGATCTTCTTGCCGGTAAACCCGCCGCTTGCTTCCAGAACAAAACCTTTAGCGTCTGCAGGTACGTTAAACACGACGTAACCGGTAGCGGATAGACCCGGATTCAACTTATTCAAGAAGAAAAAGTCTTTTTTATAGGCCTATAGTCACAAAAAAAGACCGCCGCTATATCCGGCAGTCTAATTCGTAGTTTCTTCCCGCTGTGGCACTTTCCAGTTGGTCTTGTCGATCTTCTTGTGCAAAAAGAAATGGCCTACGGCCAGCAGCAGATTGCTGATCAAGGGAACAATAGCTTTGATGATCTCCGTCATCCTTAAGCGCCTCCTCTGCTTTCTTACTCCTTTTATTATACCAGAAAAAGCCATCCGGGATTCAATAAAACGGCAGCGTCCTTATATCTCTTGTATTCCTTACGCGAAATCTCCCGTTATCGTTCCACTTTTTGCGGCTTAGCGTGCGCTCCTCGGTTATATGCTTCCGATGGCATCCCCCGCTCGGCCAAGCACAGTGGAAAAGCGTACCGAGTAGGAAGACTCTATACCACTTGCCTGCCGCATGACTTCTTCCCGCAAGTTACCAAGCCACCGAGCCATCGGGAAAGGGTATCCTGTTAAAGAAGCCATGCTTCATCAAGTGTCCGACCGATCATTGCCGTGATCAAATGATGGTCAACGAGTGATCAGCCTCTATCACTAAACTTCCAAAGCATGCATGTACATGCTTGCTCCGCTTTTGAATACATGGGTTACTCGACGAAAAGCCGAGAAATCTGCTTCGGGATCCCCTTCGAGGAGAATGACATCTGCCCATTTCCCAATCTCTAAGCTGCCGGTCTCCCCTTCGATGCCGAGCGCTTCGGCAGCCATGTAGGTAGCGGCGTGGATGACTTCTTGCAGGGACATGCCTTCTTCTTTCATGAGCTCAAGCTCCGTTGCAAAATCTCCATGCAGGTTAAACGGGGTACCCGCATCCGTACCGGCAGCAATTTTTATATTCTCCATATGTGCCTTGCGAAAGCTCTCACGATGGGGAATCATGGCTTCCTCGTTTTTTCTTACCGCAAACTCCGGTATGCCGGCAGCGGTTCCATTCTTTACAATCTGATAGGGAGCTGCCAGTGTCGGGACGAGATACGTGTTGTGTTCTTTCATTAATTGGATCGCTTCATCGTCCAGCTCGACTCCGTGCTCAATCGTTGTCACGCCTGCACGAATCGCGTTTTTGATACCCTCGTTGCCTTGGGCATGGGCGGCTGTTCGTTTTCCGGCCTCTTTGGCAACTTGGCAAGCGACAGCTAATTCTTCTTCCGTTAGTTGGGAAGCTCCTGCCTTTACCCCCGGTGTTAATCCACCGCCCGTAGCCATGAGCTTAAGAAAGTCGGCCCCTTCTTTTATCTTGCTCCTCGCTGCTTTCCGAACTTCCTCGACGCCATCTGCCTCTGTACCGAACATATGGCAGTGGCCGCCTGTCATGGTAATCGGTTGACCGCAGGCAAAGATCCTTGGACCTTTTACAATCCCTTCGGCAATCGCTTTTCGCAGTTCAATATCTATATTGTATTTCGAACCGCAATTTCTAACGGTGACTACGCCAGATCGAATCTGTTTCACTGCACTAACAAGTGCGCGATAGGCAGCAACACCAGCCGAATCCGCTATTGTTTTGCCCATGGAATCGGGACTGCCATCCATCGTCAAATGAACATGCAGGTCAATGAGACCGGGTAGTGCGGTTAATCCTGTGCCATCAATGATCAGATCAGCTTGGCTCGTCAGATCATGGGTACCTAGCCCAAGAATTCCGGTTTCATCAAAAAGGATGTTGGCACCTTCTGTTTTGCTGCCTCGTCCGTTATATAACGTGACATTTTGAATGTAGGTTTTCATGTTTAAGCCCCCTTTTCTAAACCAACGTTATTCGTATGAATGGCTTGTTTGCGTGTAAGCATACTGACGAGGATTAACACTGCAGTATTTAGAAGTACGGCGATGAACCCGATATTCAATTCTTGAATGGCTTGCGGCAGACCCGGGAATAGCTGAGCTATCGTAAGGTCGTTCAGTGTAATAATGATGACAGTGGAAACACCGACGAGCATTCCGGCTGCAGCGCCTTGCTTGGTGAAGAATCTCTTATTGACCAGAGAAGCGAGTAAGGGCGGGAATAATTGGGTTACAAAATTATAGCCCATCAGGAGCAGGGTCATGATCGTGCTGCTGTTGAAAATGGCGTAAAACATGCAAACGAGAGCGATAACCGGAACGATCAGCTTCGCAACCCTGCTAAGCTGCGCATCTGTGGTTGCAGGAAAGATGACTTGGTAGATGTTTTTCGCGATCGCTGTAGAAGCGGCCATGAGCAGCAAGGAACCGGGAACGACTCCTGTCAATAATCCTGCAGCTCCGATAAATCCGACGAACCAAGGGTCGAATGTTTGGATCGATATTTTTAACAGCGCCAAATCTCCATTGGGACCGGTTAATCCGGGGACCTGTAAGATAGCCGTGAACCCGACGATTAATACGAATGGCAGCATCAGTGTATAAAGGGGCATGATGATCGTATTTTTCTTAAATACGTTCGTGCTTTTCGCGGAAAAATACGCTGCGAAAGTATGGGGCCACATGCTGAAGCCGATCACAGTGAGCAAGGTTGTCGAAATGAACCAGGAGAAGGATAGCCCTTTTTCAGGAACGATCAAAAAGTTCGGTTTCGCTTCATTGACGGCCTCAAACATCGATTGAATACCGCCATAATAGTGATAAGGGAGATAAATACCTAAAAAGAGAACGATTATAAAGATTAATATATCTTTCATGACTGCCGTCCAAGCCGATCCGTGAATACCGGAAACGCTTACATAAACCGTGATGACGAGGGTAGAAATGACAATGGCAAGAGAGGGTGAGATCGAACCGTACGAGGCTGCGGATACTATAATCCCCAATCCTTTAAATTGCAAAATCAGATACGGTATGAGTGCCAAGACACCTACGAGCGCTACCAATACACCTAAACCTTTGCTTTTGTATTTGATAGCAAAGAAATCAGATTGCGAAACGAGCTTGTGCTCTTTTGCATATCTCCAAATCGGCGGCAGCAGCCAATACCCGAGTAAATAGCTTAAGGAAGAGGTACATAGGATATAAAATGCAGGGCCGCCTTTGGAGTAGGACCAGCCGCTTGTCCCAAGGAAAGTAGAAGTGGTATAAATCTCTCCGGCAAGCAGTAGAAAAACGAATGCGGTGCCGAATCCTCGTCCGCCTACAGCCCACTGTTCCATATTCATATCTTTTCCTCTTCTCGCCATTAACCCGAGAAAGAGAGACAGCAGAAGAAACCCCAGCATAATGAGCAGAGCCGTATTCATACCTCATCGCCCTCCTTATCGAGCAATCCGTTTGATTTATCCAGCTGATAAATAACCAGCATCGTAAGCGAAGAGAGAACAATCCACAGCAAAATCCAAAAGAGCAGGAAAGGCAATCCTAATACGTAAGGAGTAACTTGATTAAAGACAACGGCGCCTCCGAGCATTCCAATAAACGGAATGATAACCAGCCAATAATAATTTCTCATTCCAGTTAACCCCCTCTAGCTTTTTCCATGATCAGAATCAGCATTCCGCAGAATTGATATGAACCAGTTGCCCTCCTTTGTATACCCGCTTGATTCTCGCTTTATCTTGAAGGATTTTGATATCATGCAGCGGATTCCCGTCGACGACGATCATATCTGCGATTTTCCCCGCCTCGATGACCCCTAGCTCCGTTAAACGAAGTGCTTCCGCGGCTACTTGCGTAGCGCTTTTAATCGCATCCATTTCAGACAAACCGTTTCTCACGAGACACTCCAGTTCATACGCATTTTCCCCGTGATAATTAAAAGGGGTTCCCGCATCCGTGCCGGCGACGATTTTGACGCCTGCCGCAATCGCCTTTTGTAAGTTGGCTTCATGGGCGGTTTGATAGTATTCCACTTTTTTAATATGATGTTCGGGGACTCCGCCGGCTCTGCCGTATTTAATCGTTTTAAAAGCAGACAAAGTCGGGACGAGATAAGCGTTTTTCTCCAGGAAAAGTTCAATCCCCTGATCATCTAAGAATGTCCCGTGCTCAATGGTTCGAACACCGGCTTTCAAAGCGTTATGAATTCCCTCTACACCGATGGCATGGGCGGCTGTGATTTTCTCGAATTTCACCGCTTCTTCTACGGCAGCTTGCATTTCCTCAATGGTTAATTGGGCGATCGTTCCCGGACCGGGTGACATTCCCCCGCCTGTAGCCATCATTTTAATGTTGTCGGCACCCAGCTTTAACTGCTCTCGAGCAGCTCTTCTTGCTTGATCAACACCGTCCAGGACGATGCCGATTCCATCTACGTTTACGCCTTCCGGAAACATATCTCCGTGTCCGCCTGTTATGGTCAAGGCTTTTCCGCTGGCAAAAATCGTGGGTCCGACGATGATTCCTTGTTCAACCGCCTTTTTAATGGCGATATCAATATGTCCCTTTTCGCCCATGGTGCGAAGTGTCGTAAATCCTGCTTCGAGTGAGCGTTTGGCTCTTTCTACACCTTTAATTGCGGCGAACGCCGGTGTATCCATGACCATATCGGTGAAGGTGCTCGCCTCACCTGCCATACACAGATGGACGTGTGTATCAATCATGCCCGGCATCAAGGTCATGCCTTTTAGATCGAACAGCTCCGCCTCACCGGCTTGTTGCACGATGGTTTCATCGTATGAGCCGACATACGTGATTCTTTCGTCTTCCACCATTACCAGGGCTTCTTTTCGCACTGTGTTGCTTTTTCCGTCTATGAGCAAAGCGTTCTTGAAAATTTTCTTGTTAGCCATTCAGCAATTCTCCCTTTTTCTTGAACTTAAGATTGGATTTTCCCAATGAAAGTAAGCGCATACATTTACGATTTCAGTTCATACAGCATATCAATTGCAAGGGCCACTTCTTCTTTTTTATTGTAAAAATGAGGCGCAATCCGAATGACGTCATTGCGCGCGGACACAATAACTCCTCTTTCCCTCATTTTCATTTCGATCAGAGATGCGTTCGGGCAATGGAATGCCGTATTAGCTGCTTTTCGCTTGAGATCCAGCGGGCTTGCGATGGTTAGTCCCTTTTCTTGTCCATAAGAGACGGCAAAGTTTGATAATTCGTTAAGATAGGGCTCAATTCGATGTACTCCTATCTGATTTATCAATTCCAGCGCTGCATAAGCGGCGTAAGCGTTGATCATTGGTGGAGTCCCCGTATCAAAACGTCTTGTTCCTTCCGCATAATCCAGTGATTTAACATCAAACGAAAAGGGATCTATTCGGCCGAACCAGCCGGTGATGGAAGGCTGCAATTCATCGGCAAGTTCTTTCTTGACGTATAGGAAGGCGATTCCCGGTATCCCCAGCAAATACTTTTGTGCTCCTGCCGCAAGAAAATCCACGTCCATCTCCTTAACGTCTATAGCAGCACAACCTGCGGACTGATACGCATCAACAAATAACCGTGCCCCTTTACCGTGTGCAATGGCGGAAATTTGTTTTAAATCTTGTTTAAGTCCATTATAATAAGCAGCATGCGACATGGAGACGATCAAAGTTTGTTCATCCACGTATCGATCATAAAATTCAATAGGAATCTCGTTGTTTTCACTTGGAACGTAAGCGACTTGGGCTCCCCGGGATTGTTGAGCCAACCAGACGTGCCCGATTGAAGGGAAATCCATTTCGGTGGTCACGACTTTATTCCGGCCTGTTGTAAATTGCAGCGCGGATGCGACTGCCGACGCCGCTAATGAAACGGACGGAAGCACCGCAATTTCATCGGGGGATGCATTAATTAGGGTGGCAAAAGACTGTTTAGCCATCTCTACCCGATGCACCCAGCCCGTCCAGTCCATGCCTTCCGTTAACCAACCGTCGGTATACTCTTTCATGGCCGCTTCCACTTGAAGGCTCATCGCGCTTTGCGAACAACTGGACAGCTGAATCTTGTTTTTTAATATCGGAAAATATTGTCTTTCCTTAACAAAAGGAAATTCCACAAAAATCGCCCGCTTTCAATTTATATTTGAGGAGATTGACTATGACCAAGACAGAAAGCGCTAACAATTCTTCGGTAACATCTTGGCTGGAAGGCTTGGCTTTTCAATGGCATCCGCTCCCTCAACTTGGACAAAAACTGGTTATACAAAAGCATGCTTTTATCTTTTTTGAAAATCAACCTAACGATTTTGTCTATCTCGTTCTGAACGGACGCATTCGATTATATGTGACCTCCCTCAATGGCGTCGAAAAAACGATCGCGATCATTGGAAAAAACGGGATGATTGGCGAAAACGGCATTTTTGATAACGCTGCCTCGTACAACCATAGCGCTATTGCGGCCAGTAAAGCCACTTTAATTAAAATTGATCGAAAAAAACTCGAAGAAACGTTGAAAAGCAATTTTGAACTTACACGACAAGTGCTGCTTTGGGTAAACTTAAAAATGAGAATAATGTCATCCCAATTACTGCAATTAAGCTCTTATTCCGCCACCCAGCGAATTTGTCACACGCTCTTACAGTTAGTTGATACGTATGGGTTAAAAAACGGCGAAAAAGAGTTCATCGGAATCGGCTTCACACACCAAGAATTGGCCAATCTAGTGAGCACATCGAGGGTGACAGCGGCAAACACCCTGAAAAACTTGGAACTAACCGGCGTCATTTCCAAACAAAACGGCAAGTACGTGATTGAAGACAAGGCGCGCCTGATTTCATTAGGAACCCATCACAATTAATTGGGTATGCATTCATTGTATTAATTACTTTCTAAATATTCTGTAAAGTAGTTTACAATCTATAAAATTTATCACATCTAATAAACATTTTTTAAAACAGGCCGATGAGAGCATTAAAGAACTGGGCTTGAATTCTCAGCAGGGAAAATTAATTGCCTTCATCCATGAACATCAGGAGCAAGGCCTTATTCAGAAAGATCTCTCCGAACGTTTCCATGTGCGCGGAGCAAGCATCACAAGCATGCTTCAGGGACTTGAGAAGAAGGGATATATCGAACGGAAGATCCCCGCTCATAACGAACGGCAGAAGAACATCTACGTTCTGCCCAAGGGCCTTGCCTTGATCAATGACTTCAAACTATCCTTCCAACGGGTAGAAGAGAAGATCGTTCAGAATCTCAACGAAGACGATCAGCAAGTTCTTCAACAACTTTTGACGAAGATCAATCAAAATCTGTAGTCAATGTTGAGATTATCCCCAGACAAATGCAACTTGAATACAAATTCCGCTGGGAGATGACGCGCCCGAAAGCCAGCGCCTTTTTTCCATTATGTGCCTGTGTTTTCCATGTCCGCCCAACTACCTTGGATTCCATCTAACGCAGCATTTCATAACAAGTGCTTCGTTGTGGTCGGGAAAGAGCGGGTTTCGGCGGTTGGCGTTTCATCGGGTAAAACGATCATGAATACAAACCACAATGTTTTTTTGATGCACGTTCATACCTGTAACAATCGCTTCCCAAACCAATCTTCCTCTCAAATGGTTGTACAAAGATAGGTGGATTTGCTTGAAGAGAACCATTTTTCCGTGCGTGATCTTCGCTGTCCTCTAGGACAGGAGTCAACATGGAGGGCTTTGGACCCGTAGCGTACTTCCATCGTACAGAGGCGCTCCTTTTTTACAAAGCTGAAATTTATCCATCTACAGGAATCTAACGCAGAACGATAGTTAAACAGTGAAGGGCTGCCGCCTGGCAGCCCTTCGCCCCGCTAACGGGCAGGTTAGTTGAGTCGGAATTCCTAACTAAACTTGAATCATTAACTTGTCGATACATTCGTAGATACCTAAATTTACCGGATGGGGTGGCAGAATTGAAGGCAAAAATTATTATCACTTTTTTATTTATTTTTTCACTAGCAACTATGCCCAATGTAGGAGCAGCGAACACAGGAAACTTAAAAGACATTTCCGGGCATTGGGCTGAAGCGCAAATCAAATCAGCAGTCGTTAAAGGTTATGTAAATGGTTATCAAGATGGAACTTTCAAGCCTGAAGCTCCTGTGAGTGGAGAAGAGTTTTTGGCTATGATGGTGCGAGCGTTAAAAATCCCCACCGAATCCCAGCTCTCGGAGGAATCTTGGTTTTCCCCAATTTACAAATCGGCAGTTAAAAGCGGTATTTATCAGGGGGATTATCAGAAAGGATGGGATCAACCACTCACCCGTGGTGACATGGCATTGACTTTAGAGAGGGCTACTCGACAAAGGAGTTTTAAGCAATTGGTTGAATCGTCCCCACAAAGTAGGATACAGGACATCGACTCGATGCACAAAAATATGGAACCCAAACAAATGGTGTATGAATCGGTAAGGCGAGGGCTGATGACGGGCACAAGCTCTACCGAATTATCACTTGATTCCGCCACAACTCGTGCTCAGGCTGTAGTAGTTATTGAACGAGTCATTTCTTATAATGCGGGGGAAAGTTTACCGATTGACCGACATACTTTGGAAGTCGCAGAAGTATTCTGGCATTCAACTAATCTGTTCACTGTTTGGTCGAATTTTCTCGGCATAGAAAATGCCAATAAATTTGATACGACAAAGTTACATATGGAGACCGATTTTTTCGTCGGTGACATTACCGGACTTTATATCATCGACGCTAATGACCCAGACTCACCATATTGGGATAAAATACAATATCCATTAAGTGAATTGTATAGAAATTCGTACAAAGAAGCTTATCCGGTAGAAGATATTAAAGATGCTTATTATATTGTTCACAGTATTTCTGAAAATGAAATCGAAAATTCTCAACATCTTGCACCTATAAATATCAACATACATGGGGTAGGAGAGGATCCTGTAACTTATTTCAATGCTGGGGACGTATCTGCCATGCGGGAAAGACTTGAGAATGGGTCATTTGAAGTAAAGGAAGTGCTCCTTTTAAGAAAGCATACTGTACCCAAGGTTGGCGAAGCGCAGCATCACATAAACGGCAAATATTTTGATTCAAAGGTAGCTGTTCGCACCTACATAGTGCCCAAATACAACGTTCTTGTAGACAAAATAACGATCGATGTTTCTTCAACTATGATTGGCGATCGTAAAAATCAACGAGTCTTGAATATATGGCCTACTGGCATTCGTACTTTGAAACCAAATGCTAGTGATGTTGAGCTATACATGTTGGAGGAATTAAATTAAATAGAATGATTTATTTAATAAAGAAAAGAAGACCCTCTGTACAATGCTAGGCAGAAATATTAAGCTCACGGGAAACGATAGTGCAATTATCAGAACTGGAGCAGGCGCCGCGGCGACCTGCTCCTGATCACGTGTTTGTAAAAATTCCATTTAACAAGGATAAACTATTCCGTGAATTTCAGATGATTGAAACATAAAGGGTTGCGCGGCGTTATCTCCTGTTTGTGCTTATATTATGTGGTATGCGCGTGGAAGCGGATTGTTTTCTAATATTGTTTCGGCCCTTCCAATCACAGTATTGCTGTCAGAAGGGTTTGAATTACGTAACGCTTACTTACCCTTTCACACTCATTACTATTTAATACCATGGCTTATGGGAATATATCTAATAATGATAGTTGTTTTGTTACTTACAATGCTGAAAAACAAAAAGAAACTATTGGACATTCTACTATAAAATAGGAAATTTCAAAGCAACTTTGCTTGAATCTTTGAAAGAGTGGATCAAGTTTAGGAGGTGATTTTTTTGTTAAGAAAAATCTGTATCATTTTCGTATTAGTTTTAAGCACCTTGACTTTCGGGCGTTCACAAGAGGAATCAAAACCATTAGTTATACCAAGCGAATATCAACATGCTAAGGAGATGCTCGATCATTTATACAATGAGGGGCTCAACATTCAAGAAATTCATAACTCTAAGTACACTGCATTCTTTAATACAAATCCTAATAACTCGATGTACATTAAAACAGATATGGGAATATTCGAACTTGTACATCTTGAACGTAAGAACGGCAAGGAAATAGATATTGTAGTACAGGAAGCTACTGATAATGGGGAATATAAATATGTAGTTTCAGAAAATGGTGTAGACCGGCTATTAATCCTAGGCGCAGAAAACTATTTTAATAAATCGGACGAATACATTACTATTGCGAGAAATAAAGATTTAAATGATAAAATTAAACAAGCTCTAAAAGCTCAATAAACCTAATTGTATATTCGGGAATCGTGTGCATTGGCTCAATCCAAGCAAGTCTGTGATACCCCTCTCCATGATTAAAGTTTGTTACGTTAACGGGAACGATAGTGCAATCACCGCTCGTATAAGAGGCGGTTTTCTTTTGCTCGAAAATCAACATTTAACAATAACAGAGCCTAAATAATAGAAGACACCTTAGAGCGATTCCCCTCACTCTAAGGTGTCTTCGTTTTATACAATGTGGGCAAGCCAGGTTTCTCCAAGGAGAAACCCTTTGCCTCAATTTCAGACTTTTACGTCCACTTCTCCTGCAAATTCAGTCCATTAAATACTGGTTGATCGCTTTGGGTGGAATAAACATATGGTTCAGTAGTTTTAAGATTTTATCTGAATTTTCTAAATATATATAGCCACTTTAGATATTCAGATCAGGGTGCTTTAGAGGATTAAATGTTTGGTATGTCGAGACATAGTCGTAGACCTGCTAACTGGCCAGGCATATTTTTTAGAGGTACTTGCAGCTCGGTCAATAGCATGGCCCATTGCGAAGGGTGTTGAAACGGGTAAAATCCGGCAGCGCCTCCACGAACTATTATTTCATCGCTCACTCCTCCAAGGCGGGTGAATGCCGCAATGGCGAGACCTGCTATGCCAAAAATATTGGAAGCTGCACGATTGAGCCTGGCATCACCAAATTGTGTAAGGCAGATGTCATCGGATAAATCTCGTGACGGAATTTCTTCTCCACAAATGAACAAATTATTGTTGAACTCCTTGGAGACATACTCCCACTCGGTATCCCATGGCACTCTATACCCGGTTTTTTCCAAAAAAGACTTTGCTTCTTGTAAGGTAACATAGGTGGGGAACGGGCCATCTTCGTTGTAAAAATCAGGCCGTTCTTCATCATTTGATAGATTAATATTCTCCTCTAATACCCACTCGTAAACAGGGAAACGGCTCATAAGAAAGGGACTTATATGAGTATTTTCATTATCCTCGGATTGATGGATAAGTTGAGAAATCATTGACCAATCGTTAGGTGTGCCTATATTTCTGATGCTCTCGATATGTTGAGAGGATGCACCATAAATAAAGTCTCCTCCAAATATTAAATTTAAAGGTGTTTCGTAAAGCTCGTCATAAAAACATGGTATTTCGATTTCTTTACCATTTTGAGGATTCTTTATTAGATAGGGTTTAGCGAGTTGGAATCTTCCCGGTAACTTATTGATTATCGAATTGCAAATATCTTCGCGGCGTTCACGTGAAGCATTTTGCCAATTTTCTAGGCTATTGATTTCCGTAATGTTGGTCATTGGGTGCACCATCCTCTTCAGCTTATTTTCCTCGGCCCCTTATTGCCGTTCACTGGCGCTGGAGACCGAAATATATTGAACTGCTTATTAATAAGGACGAGTGGGATCTATTATTGAATACGAGGACTTTTCTATGTAAATATCAAAAGCATCTATACCTTCTTGTAAAATTATATGGACTTCTTTATGAGTAATTGGTACAACCCACAAGACACTAATTATTTCTTCACCTATTTTTATTTTTTCTAAATCCTCACTCTCTCCTCTTAGTTCATCAATCAAAAGGGCTTTTGTAGTCCAGTTCTCTGGTGCGAGTGCGCTCTCAGTCATTACCCGTGGAGTTTCCGAAGATTTTATATTTTCAATATTATGGGCAATCAGGTCGCAGAAATAGGAGATTATACGATCCACGCTTTCTTGTCCCAAATCGGGTTCTAAAGCTAGCATCCATTCAGTCTCAGTAGGTTTTCCGGTTTTTCGAATGGTATTAGATAGGCCGACTGTTGCGAATCTAGCAGGAGTTTTATCATTACTTGATGGAAAATAATAGATCTCAATATATACGCCAGTCTCCGGTTTTGTCATGATGACTCTATATTCCGGCATAGACCATTCTTTAATATATAAATTAAGAATGATTGTTCTTCTGATGTCGAAGTTCAGATTTTTTTCTTTGCTTGACTCTCTCTTGATTTGCACATCCATCACCTCTTTTTATTGGTTTTCTCGGTTTAAAGTTTGAGCCAGTCGTGAATTTTTATTTGCAATCTTTAGACCACGGCAGCTCTTCGGCAGCGGCCTTTACGAAGTTACTCAGTTTCCTTCCGATGAATGGTGCTTCATAGCAGCTTCTTTTGCTCTAAGGACAATATCATCCACATCGGAAAACTGACGCTCAATAGATGCTAGCGCCTTCAGTAAAAAAAGGCCAAGATTTTTATCTCCTAAGCATAATTCCGTTTCGGCGAAAAATTCGATGTCTTCGAGTTTTTCTATATTTTTTTTATTATGGATGTTTTCAGGGAATTCGATGTATTCATAGAGGGTTAAGATTGCATCTTCGCCCTTCGTTTTAAAATCGTGAACAATTCCATTGAATAGGGTGTCTTTGAATTCTTCCTTGAGCCTGCCTTTTTCGTTCAATGCATCCGGATGAAATGTCGCCAAATATTTTTCGCTTCTTATGGCTTGATCATTAACGATGTAGGATATTTTCTCTTCGTCAAGAATCTTTATTATTTCATCAATCGACTTAAACTTTAGTCTTGCAAATCTTGCCGGAGAAAATTGCTTGCGCAAAGAATCTTCATTTTTTGAAAGATATGCCCTAAAAGAAATTCGGGAATTTCCTTCCAAGAGTTCTTTGAAATAAACAAGATGCCTTTCATCTACCATATCTGCCTCCTGCACTTCTTGGGCTTTTGGGTACTATTATGATCACGCATCATTTTTTTGATCTGGGATTGGAGGTCTGATTGAAAAAATTGGGGGCGCACTAAGTTTCGACAATGATTTCATTACATCATGCCGCCCATACTTTTAATATCTGTTCCATGTGTAACGGAATGCCACGAAGGTCTGTAAAATCAAGGTTTTCAAAGATTCTAACTGTTCTATGTGACACGTGATATTACGGACTTTCCACGGCATCCGTTACCCATTTGTTACCCCTAATCTTTTCCTTGTCCTATAGCAAATCGACAGAATGCAAACGAACGAAAGACAATCATTTCTAAAAAGTAATCTTATTTTTTACAGGTTTTGCTGAAGCCATCCCGTCTTCATGTTTTTTAGTTAATGAAGATGATAAATCAATGAAATATTTTTCTACTAAAATGAACATAAAAAATGAAAATGGTAGAATCACAAGTAATGAAAATGGTATTAAACGATAAAATTTTTCCCAACCTTCCGCACCATTAATAAAATTAGTTTTATTCAAACTATCCATTAAAGGAAGATGCCAGATATAAACGCTATAACCGATTACCCCTATTATTCTTAAATACGTATTGCTAAGAAAAGTGGTTAATAGGCTTTTATGAAATAGCACATATAAGAATATTAAAGCGAATAAAATATACAGAAAGAAATCAAAACCAAAAGAAAAAAAGAACCAACTGAAATGCGAGTTTTGTTTAAATCTCCAAGAGTAATATGTATAAAAGAGCATTCCAAAAAACAAAGGCGTCAACCAAGTAAGGTATCTTGCTGAAATAATCAGATTATCTATGTGGCGATTTTTACCAATCTTTTTATAGTAAAATATGCTGGAAATTGTCATCCCAATTGTAAAGTTGTCTATACATCCTAAAATATTATATTCCGTCAGGTAATAATATTTCCAATCAATCGAGTCAATGTTAGGGTTATAAATAAAGAAACAAACTATCCGGTAGATGATCACTAAAGCTAATGTAGCAGGAAATGCAATCAAGGCTCTCCTGCCAATAAAGTAACGAGCTATAAATGGAAGCAAAATATAAAATTGAACTTCATTAGACAAGGTCCATGTTACCCCATTGATCATATGTTCCGGAAAAAAACCTTGTAGAAAAAAAATATTGATAAAGAGTTTTTTTACTCCTTCTGTTGATAAGATAGTAACATTATTTGTAAGCAAAATATTTAAAACCAAAAAAACATAATATACAGGAAGTATACGCAACGCCCTACGAATGAAGTATTTTTTCAGACTTGGTTGTATAACGCATTTATTTGCGTTGTAGTAATAATTCGCAAAAGGTATAAATAATAAGAAACCACTATGAACATAAAACAAATTAACACCAGGATGCCCCAACTAAGTAAAAAAGTAATATCCCACCCGAATATATTTAACTTGGGTATACCTGAATTGCCCCACGCGTGATATATAAACACCATTAAAACTGCTATTGCACGAATCCCGTCTAACTCAGGAATATGAACGTACCTATCCATCCCCAATATTCCGCTTATTTTTTTTCCCAACAAAAAGTGGCACCACTTTCCAATAGTTTTTTTATCTTGACACCACTATACATGACTTCGTTTTTCAAACACAAGGGTGTTCAAATTAAAACTTCAAAATCAAAACTCAAAATAGCCCTCTTTGCAAAAAGGGTGATTTTATTGTGATTTATAAAAAAAACAGGCCCCTTGTAGGAGCCTGTTTTTACTGGTATTACAGGGGTTTTGAGGCCCCCCTTATTACATCATTCCGCCCATACCGCCCATGCCGCCCATGTCAGGCATAGCAGGTTTGTCTTTTTCAGGCTTGTCGGCGATAACCGCTTCGGTTGTCAGGAACATAGCCGCAACGGATGCCGCGTTTTGCAGGGCGGAACGCGTCACTTTCGCCGGGTCAACGATACCCGCTTCGATCATGTTCACCCACTCGCCGCTAGCGGCATTGTAGCCGATACCGATCGTTTCTTTCTTCAGACGCTCAACGATTACGGAGCCCTCTTGGCCGGCGTTCGCCGCGATTGTGCGAACCGGTTCTTCCAGAGCGCGCAGAACGATGTTCACGCCTGTTTTCTCGTCGCCATCGGAACCTACAGCGGCAACGGCATTGTACACGCTCACGAGAGCTGTACCGCCGCCCGCTACGATACCTTCCTCAACCGCAGCACGAGTAGCGTTCAGTGCGTCTTCGATACGCAGTTTGCGCTCTTTCAGCTCGGTTTCGGTAGCAGCGCCGACTTTGATTACGGCTACGCCGCCTGCAAGTTTAGCCAGACGCTCTTGCAGTTTTTCTTTATCGAACTCGGAAGTCGTTTCTTCCAGTTGCGCTTTGATTTGGGAAACACGCGCATCGATGTCTTCTTTAGCGCCGGCGCCGTCGACAACGATCGTGTTTTCTTTGGTTACGCGGATCTGACGAGCCGTACCCAGTTGTTGTACCGTAGCGGATTTCAGCTCAAGGCCGAGTTCCTCGGTGATGACTTGGCCGCCGGTCAGAGCAGCGATGTCCTGCAGCATAGCTTTGCGGCGGTCGCCGAAGCCAGGAGCTTTGACAGCCACGCAAGTGAACGTACCGCGCAGACGGTTAACGACCAGCGTAGCCAGCGCTTCGCCTTCTACGTCTTCAGCGATGATCAGGAGCTGCTTGCCTTGTTGTACCACTTTTTCAAGAACCGGAAGGATTTCTTGGATGTTCGTGATCTTCTTGTCGGTGATCAGAACATAAGGGTTCTCCAGAACGGCTTCCATTTTGTCCGTGTCCGTGATCATGTACGGGGAGATGTATCCGCGGTCGAACTGCATGCCTTCAACCACTTCAAGCTCAGTCGCGAATCCTTTGGATTCTTCAACGGTGATAACGCCGTCTTTGCCGACTTTCTCCATCGCTTCGGCGATCAGTTCGCCGACTTCGTCGTCAGCAGCGGAGATAGCCGCTACTTGAGCGATGCTTTGCTTGCCTTCGATAGGCTTCGCAATGCTTGCAAGCTCTTCGACAGCCGCGCGAACGGCTTTGTCGATGCCTTTGCGGATAACCATCGGGTTAGCGCCCGCGGTTACGTTTTTCAGACCTTCGCGAATCATCGCTTGAGCCAGAACCGTAGCCGTAGTCGTACCGTCACCGGCAACATCGTTAGTTTTGGTCGCGACTTCTTTGACAAGCTGTGCGCCCATGTTCTCGAAAGCGTCTTCGAGTTCGATTTCTTTCGCGATCGTCACGCCGTCATTGGTGATGAGCGGGCTTCCGAATTTTTTCTCAAGTACTACGTTGCGGCCTTTAGGACCGAGTGTTACTTTAACTGCGTTCGCCAGAGCGTCCACACCACGAAGCATTGCGCGGCGCGCGTCTTCACTAAACATAATGTCTTTTGCCATCGTTAAAACCCTCCCTGAAATGTTTGATTCTGCTTACAGGTTCATGCGCATCTATATCGATTCCGATAACCGGCCTTCAGCCGAGGCGTCAGGCGGTAAGTATTCAAATGAGTGGCTTAAGTATGTGAATCCGCTAAATTAGGCTAAGATAGCGAGGATATCGCTCTCACGCATAATCAACAGCTCGCGGCCCTCGTATTTCACTTCAGTCCCTGCGTACTTGGAGAAAATAACGCGGTCGCCTTCTTTAACTTCCAGCTCAACGCGCTCGCCGTCTTTCAGCGTGCCGCTTCCAACTGCTACAACTTTGCCTTCCTGCGGCTTTTCTTTAGCTGTGTCCGGAAGCACGATGCCACTAGCAGTCGTCTCCTCTTTCGCAATGGCTTCAATGATAACGCGATCACCCAACGGTTTGATCATGGATAAATAGCCTCCTTCAGTTTAGTTTGTAGTCAATGGATTTTTAGGATTTAGCACTCAAACATCTTAAGTGCTAACAACACTTTTAATGATAATGATTTTGCCATCGTTTTGCAAGTGGGTTTTGTTAAATTTTATTGTTTTGCCGCAAAAAGCAGAATGGAAATCGCTGCCAAGGAAACGGCCTCCCCCATTGTTCCCCGGCTGCCCGAATTTCATACGTCTTGTAAATCGATTTTACCGGCTCCGTCGAAAAAACGGTTCCAACTTCGTATCCTATGCGGTGCCGTCTCTCTTAAGACGAGGAATACGGCACTTTTCCGGCAGCATCGCGGTCATTCCAAGGGACACCGAACCCTGCCTCTTTGGAACCGTTTCGAAAAAAAGGGGCCGTCTTCCGACAGCCCGTTACTTTTGTTCCCCGTATTCCGCTTCCCAGGCCGCGTCCTGGACAAGCTGGTTGCGATAAATAAAGCCCGAAAGCAGCACGCTGAACTCATACAGCACAATCATCGGCAGCGCCACAAGAATAGCGGAGATCGCATCCGGCGGCGTGATGATGGTCGAGAGAATGACCAGAACCATATAAGCGTAACGGCGCATTTTGGCCAGCCGCTTGGGGTTCAGAATGCGCAGTTTTGTCAGAAACATCACCACGATCGGAAGCTCGAAAAGAACCGAAAGCGGCAAAATAATGTTAAACATGAACGAAAAATACTGGGCTGCCCCGTAGAGCTCGGTAATTCCCATGGAATGGCTGATCGCCGTCGTAAAGTAAAAAGCCATCGGAAACACGACAAAATAGCCGAAAGCAAGACCCGCCAGGAACAGGACAACCGCTCCCGGAATGTAGAGAATCGACGCTCTCTGCTCGCTCTCCCGGAGCCCCGGACTTACAAACGCCCAGATGTGGTATAGGATCACCGGCAGTGTAATGAGCAGAGCCACGACAAAACCGAAGTTCATGTATAAACGGAGCGCATCCCACGGTGAAAATACATGCCACGCGATTTTGTCGGCCGGAGGCACGGATTTCAGAAAAAGGATGACGTTCTTGGCGAAAACAAGGCCGATGACGAGGCCGATGATCAGGACTCCCAGCACCCAGAAGATCCGCTTGCGCAGCTCCGCCAGATGCTCGACCAAAGGTTGTTCTTTATCCATGCAGCACCAACCTATCTACGTATAGCTTCACTGAGCCGGCACCTTAGTCGGGAAGCCGGCGGGGATTGTCCGAAGCCGCCCGTTCACTGCTTGCCGGTGCGGGAGCGGCTTGCGTTAAAGAGGCGGGCGCCGGAACTTCTTCGGGCGCTGCGGCGGCAGATTTGACTTCGGCCGCTTTCTTGTCCGCCTGATCATGCTCGGACATCATATCGCGCGCACCCTTCTTGAACTCGCTCAAGGTGCGTCCGAAAGCTCTTCCGAGCTCGGGAAGCTTGTTCGGTCCGAACAGCAGCAGACACACGACGGCAACCAGCAAAATTTCGGTAAAGCCTATATTTTGAAACATCCGGAATGTTTCCTCCTTCACAATGTGTAATCAGCAGCCGAGCAGGCCGCCGTATCCCATCTCCGTAATATCTTCGCGGAAAATCTCTTCCCCGGCGCAGATACGCGGAAGAAGCACGTCGAAGGACGTGTACGGATCGTGCATCACGCAGCCCGGCAGTCCCATTACCGGGACACTGCCGATGTAAGCCATCATCAGCATCGAGCCGGGCAGCATCGGCGTCCCGTAGCTGACGATGCGGGCGCCCGCCCGGGCTATGGCCCCGGGCGTGCGGTCGTCGGGATCGACCGACATGCCGCCGGTGACCAGGATGAGATCCGCGCCGAGTCCGATGAAATGCCGGATCTCGGTTACGATCGCATCCATATCGTCCGGCGTGAACCGCTGGTCGATCACCTTCGAGCCAAGCGCTTCGACTTTGGCTCGCACGACAGGGCCGAATTTGTCTTCGATTCGGCCCTTGAACACTTCGCTGCCGGTGGTGATCAGCCCCACCCGCAGGCTGCGGAACGGCTTCACGGCGACAAGCTCCGCCGGGAGCGGCGTCCCCGCCGCATCCGCCGGGCCGCCGCTCTCCGGCTCCAGGCTGCCGGCGGTCAAGGCCTGTCCGCTTCTTCGCTGCGCAGCCAGCCGTTCCACTCGGGCGACAGGCTCCTCCTCGATGACGAGCGGAATGACCCGGGTGCCGGCCAACGCTTGCCCCGGTTTTACAACCGTATTCGTACGGATGGTCGACATCACGATGCGGCCTATGCCGTTGACTTCATCGACGAACGCTTTGTCGATCTTGGCCAGCCCGTGAATCGCCGATTTCAGCGTCACCTTGCCTTCATGCGGTTCCGTCCGTTCGGTGTTCGTCCCCCGCACGGCGCTCGCCAGACGAAGAGCCGCCTCATCCTCGTGAAGGTAGCCTTCGGCAAGCTCCAGCACGTAAATGTGCTCCTTGCCGATGCTCAGCAAAGCGGGAATATCTTCTTCCGAAATCTGGTGGCCTTTGCGGAACAAGCGGCCCTTGAACTCCCCCGGGATAATCCGGGTCAAGTCATGGGCAAGGACCAGACCGATCGCATCCTCCACTTTTACTTCACGAAGCATGGGATCAGCTTTCATCCGCATGCTCCTGCTCCCGGCCCGTCAAGATCGACAAGGCATGAGGAAGCACGTCAATAATGGCCATAAGACTTTCATGGACACCTTTGGGACTGCCCGGCAGATTAATGATCAGCGTAGAGCCCCGGATTCCGGTCACCGCTCGCGAAAGCATAGCCCGAGGAGACTTTTCGATCGATTTCATCCGCATGGCTTCGGCAAAACCGGGTGCCGAGCGGTCGATGACGCTCAAGGTCGCTTCCGGGGTAACGTCCCGGGCCGCAAGACCCGTTCCGCCTGTCGTCAAGATGAGATCCGCCTGAAAGTAGTCGGTCATTTCTATAAGAGCCGCCATAATTTCGTCCATTTCATCCGGTACGACGCGGTATTCAATGATATCTCCTTGAATCTCTTCCTCTACCAGCTCGCGGATGACTTGGGCGCTCGTATCTTCCCGTTCTCCCCTCGATCCGCGGTCACTGGCAGTTAGAATCGCAACTTTCCAGCGCATTCCTCTCACCTCTTCCTCTACTGTAACAAAATTTGATTAAGAATGGGTATCAAATCTGTGAAAATCTCCATTTTTACCGCCGGTCTTGGATACGAGCATCGTAGGCCCGATCACCATGTCCTTCTGGAGTGCTTTGCACATATCATACACGGTCAGGGCCGCAGCCGATACGGCCGTCAGCGCCTCCATTTCCACGCCGGTAGGCCCGGTTGTACGCACTTCGGCTTCGATGCCGAGTTCCGTCCCGCTTT
The DNA here is from genome assembly GCF_000739915.1 of Paenibacillus chitinolyticus NBRC 15660. GTDB lineage: Bacteria > Bacillota > Bacilli > Paenibacillales > NBRC-103111 > Paenibacillus_F > Paenibacillus_F chitinolyticus. The sequence goes on from NZ_BBJT01000013.1 coordinate 41,875, forward strand.
CGTATACGAAGCGGATGTCCACACCGGACAGCGCGAGCGGGTGGCACATCGGAATCCAATCGGCCGTTTTCTTCGCCGCCATGATGCCGGCTACCTGGGCGACAGCCAGCACATCGCCTTTGGCAAGCCGCCCTTCACGGATGCGCAGCAGCGTTTCCGGCAGCATCGTAACGCTGCTGCGGGCAACGGCCGTCCGCTTGGTCTCCTTTTTTTCGCTGATGTCGACCATTTTGGCGCGTCCTTGTTCATTAAAATGAGTCAGTTTATCCGGCTGCTCCATCCGATCCCTCTCCCCTCTTCCGGTCCGCTTCCGGGTCCCGGGTATATGCGGCGCTCTCCGTAATCAGCACGTCCAGACGGATATCGTGCGGTTCCACGGGAAGGCGCTCTACAAGCTGCACGTCAAAGGCCGCCGCCGCAAAAAGAGGCGCATTCCGTCCTTCCTCGCGAGCGGCTTGCAGCAGCTTTTCAAGAAAGCGGTCGTAATAGCCGCCCCCGTATCCGAGCCTTCCGCAAGCGGTATCAAAAGCAAGCCCGGGTACGAGAACAGCGAAAGCGGCGAGGGGATCCTGCAAAGCAGGGCTCAGGGGATCCGGCTCCATTATGCCGTGCATCCCTTTCCGCAGGTCTTTCCACTGCCTTATTTCGTGAAAAAGAAGCTCTCTCGACGCATGCAGCGAACGAGGCACAAAAACGCGGATGCCCGCTTCCCAGCAGGCTTCGATAGTCCTGTGAATCCCGCATTCCGTGCGAAAGGGGACATACGCCAGAACAATCGGAAGGTCCGGCAGACCGGAAGAGCCGCAGCTTCCGTCCGTTTCCCGACCTGCGGACCATGTTGTGCCGGAGTACACGTGACTCGGACAGTCTTCCGTTTCTTGCGGCTGTTTCAACGGCAAAGGCGCCGTACCGGCGGAGGCGTCGGGCGAAAGGCGAAGGCGGGCCGCTTGGCCTTTCAACCAGGCGGTCAGCCTTTCGTTGACCCGGCACTCGCGGCTTGCTCTCTCCTCAGGCGTTAACCCCGCCCGGAGCGTTTCGATGTGCCGGCGGATTTCTTTTTTATCGGAACCGTTCATGTATAAAGCTGCAACCTCTTTCCGGCTGGGGCTGTTATTTTAGACTGACTGGCAGGATTTCGTAGATGGTTGTCTGCCTGCGGGGTAAAGAGCCTTATTTTAGATAGAAGGCATAAGCAGACAGTAGTATACATTATTTTATCACATTGCCGGGAAGTTTGAAAAAAATGTGTTCAGTTTTCCTCGAGGCGTTTTTCCTGTACACTAAAAAGAGTCTTAGTAGCCTTATTTAATGAAGAAAATCGTGCAATCATGGAGGTAATAACGGAAGATGCTTCTCCAAGTAAACGGAATCGGTAAAAGCTACGGCACTTCGTCCGTGCTTTCTAACATATCCCTGCAAATCGAAGACCGCGAAAGAATCGGTCTGGTCGGTGTGAACGGAGCCGGCAAGTCGACTCTGCTGCAAATTATTGCAGGCGACCTTTCTTACGATGAAGGCGACATTTTCAAGGCCAAAGAAACCCGGATCGGCTATCTCCGCCAGAACGGCGGTCTGCAGACGGACAAAACGATCATTGAGGAAATGCGCACGGTTTTTACGGCGCTGTATGCCGTCGAGAAAGAGCTGCGCGAGCTGGAACAGCAGATGGCGGATCCGAAGCTGGTCGATAACGCCAAGGCGTACGAGGACACGATGAACCGGTATTCCGCCAGATCCGAGTGGTTCCGTGAGCGTGGCGGTTACGAAATCGAAGCAAGAATACGCGGAATTCTGCACGGTATGGGGTTTGGGGAGTTCCCTCCCGATACGCTGATCCAGACGCTGAGCGGCGGGCAGAAGACCCGTCTCGCGCTGGCCAAAATGCTTCTGGAAGAGCCGGACCTGCTTCTTCTCGACGAGCCGACCAACCATCTGGACATCCGCACGCTGACGTGGCTGGAGTCTTACCTGCGCGGGTATCCCGGCGCTATTCTGGTCGTATCCCACGACCGTTATTTCCTCGACTCGCTCGTTACGGCGATCTACGAAATCGAGCGCACGTCGTCCAAGCGCTACACGGGCAACTATTCCCGTTTCGTCGAACTGAAGGAAGCGGACTATGAAATCCGCATGAAGCAGTTTGAGAAGCAGCAGGAAGAGATTGCCCGCATGGAGGACTTCGTGCAGAAAAATATCGTCCGCGCCACGACGACCAAGCGCGCGCAGAGCCGCCGCAAAGCGCTGGAGCGGATGGACCGGATCGACAAACCTCTCGGCGATCTTAAGCGCGCCAGCTTTTCCTTCCAGATCGATCAGACCTCCGGCAAGGAAGTTTTGCAGGTGAGGGATCTGGCGCTGTCCGTGGGAGAAGGCAAACGCCTTCTCGATACCGTCTCGTTCGAACTGAGGCGCGGCGAAACGGCCGCCCTGATCGGCCCGAACGGTATCGGCAAGACGACCCTGCTGAAAACCTTGATCGGCAAGCTGTCCCCCGATACCGGCAGCGTCCGCTGGGGAACCAATGTCAAGATCGGCTACTACGATCAGGAACAAACGACCCTGAATCCGCAGAAAACGATCCTGGAAGAAGTCTGGGACACGTTCCCTACTATTGAGGAAGCGCGTATCCGCTCCGTGCTCGGCAATTTTCTTTTCAGCGGCGAGGATGTGTTCAAAAAGATCGCGTCCCTAAGCGGCGGCGAGAAGGCGCGCGTAGCGCTAGCCAAGCTTATGCTGCTTAATGCGAATATGCTCATACTCGATGAGCCGACCAACCATCTGGACTTGTACAGCAAGGAAGTGCTCGAATCGGCTCTGCTCGATTACGAAGGCACCCTGCTCTTCATTTCCCATGACCGTTATTTCCTGAACAAAATGGCGGAAAGCATGCTGGAACTGGAACGCCACGGCGTGACCCATTATCTCGGCAACTACGACGATTATCTCGAGAAAAAAGCGGAACTCGCCGAAATGGAAGCCGAACGCGCCCGTGAACAGGCAGCACGCGACAGCAAGGCCAAGGCCTCCTCGGCGTCTTCCGCGGCGCAGCAAACGGAGAAACCTTCGTCTTACGAAGCGGACAAGCAGGCCAAGCGGGAAGAGCGCAACCGCCAGCGGCGGATCGAGCAGCTCGAGCAGGATATCGCCCGGCTGGAAGAGGAAGTGACCGCTCTTGAGGAAGAGCTGGCCGATCCCGCGGTCTACAACGATTATGTGCTCGTCCAAGAGAAGAATACCCTCATCGAGCAGAAAAAAGGAAGCCTGCAGGCGTGCTACGAGGAGTGGGAGACTCTTGTGGGCTGAAATCAGCCCCGCCCAACCAAATAAATAAATGCAAAAAAAGAGGCCCCGACGGGCCTCTTTTTGTTATACCTGCGGTTATCCCGCCTTATGCGATAAACCGGCGAACCGGGGCGGAAGAATCAAGGTAGGCTTGGTTCTTCCGCTGAACTGGACGACAGGCCCGTGCCGGACCTCCTGCCGTTCGGACTTTCGCCGATTACAGCTTAAACCGGCTGATACTCTGCTTAAGCTCCCGGGACATATCGCTCAGCGCACCTGCCGAAGCGGAGATATCCTCCATGGAAGCGAGCTGCTCTTCCGAAGAAGCGGCAACGGTCTGGGAGCTTTCCGCGGTCTGCTGGTTCATATGGGACAGCTCCGAAATGGACGCGGCCACTTCTTCCGTTCCCGCGGACATCTGCTGGGAGGACGAAGAAACCTCCAAAATCTGTTTCGCAAGCTCGTCCATATGATTGACGATGCGCTGGAAGGCTTCCCCGCTCTCGGAAACGAGCTTAGTCATCTCCGTCACTTCTTCGGCCGTATGGCTCATCGTGCTCACGGCCTGACCCGTACCGGTGTGGATCGTGACGACCAGATCGGCGATTTTGTCCGAGGACTGCTTGGACTGCTCGGCAAGCTTGCGGATTTCATCGGATACGACCGAGAAGCCTCGTCCGTGTTCCCCTGCGCGTGCAGCCTCGATAGCCGCATTCAGCGCCAGCAGGTTCGTCTGGTTGGCGATATCCGAGATCAGCGCCGTAATGCCGCCGATTTCCTCGGACAGCTGCGCAAGCTGGTTGATCGATTCCACGGAACGCTGCACCGTATCGTTCATCCGGCTCATCTGCTTCACATTGAGCTGAATCATCTCGTTGCCCCGGGCCGCCTCATCGGAAGCGGATTCCGAAGACTGCGCCGCATAACCCGCGGATTCGGCAATCCGCTGAATGCCCGTCGCCATCTCTTCCATGGCGTTCGAGCTTTCCTGCGTGCTCTGCAGCTGGCGCTCCGCTCCCGACGCTACCTGCTCGATCGCCGTCGCGATTTGATGCGTGGCCTGCGTCGTCTGTTTCGCGTTGGTATCCAGCACTTCCGCGGCATGACTCACCTGGTCGGAAGACTCCCGGATGCCCAGAATGAGACTGTGGATGCTCGCCGTCATCGCGTTGAAATTCCGGGCCAGAGTCCCGAACTCGTCTTGGCTGCGGACCGGAATGGACACGGCCAGGTTTCCTTCCGCCACTTCCAGCGACAGGCGGGAAAGCTCCCCGATGGGTTTAAGAATTCTGCGGGTGAATACACCCAGAAGTAAGGCGAATAACACAGCCATACCCACATAAAAAGCCAAGCTCATCAGCAGCCTTTTGTTCAAATCCCAGGATAGCGTGCCATAGTCAAAATCAATGCCGACATACGCCATTGTTTTGCCGGCCTCGTCCGCAACCGGGCTCAGAATGGTCACCCATTCTCCCGCCTGATCGGTATACACCGGCGTTACGCCCTGGCCCCCGGTCTTTTTAACCGTTTGGAAAGCTTGTGTGTACTGTTCGGAGAAGGTGTAGTCCGTCAGTGGCTTAAGCCCCGCCTTATCCAGGGTCTCATTGGCCGCGACAACGGTCAGAGCCATCTTGCCGTCCACCGTTTTTTCTTCCGGATAGTATAGGGCGACGTTGGCCATATCCCCGTCTTTTACGTAATGTTCCATTATCGTGCGGATCGCTTCCAGCTCGGCTGCCGCGGCGTCCGGTTTCCCCGTGCTTTTCATTTGATCCATTGCCTTTGTAAGGAAAGGAAGCTGCTGTTCCCATCCCAGTTCTACGACCCGCTCAATCGATTTAAGCCGGCTGTAATAATCGCCTCTCTGCTGCAAAGAAGTCAAGGTCATGATCAACGCGCAAAGAACCACCACCAGTGCTGCCATCATCGTGATCATTTTCGCCGTCACGCTTCGTTTTAAGTACTTCATAGTTCCCCCCAAATAAATTAGATAGGAACTATATCGACAACATTCGACTATTTTTTTAACGTTCTATATAAAATTCTGTAGCCCAGTTCCTCCAGCTCGATATGCATCACGCCGTCCGCCGGTTTGACTTCTTCCTGCGAAAGCGCATCGCGCCAATCTTCCGCCACCATAGGATGCTGCAGCGTAACCCGCTCCTCGGTATTATTCATCCAGATCGTAAAATGCGTATGGGCATCGATCCGCTCGTAAATGATGCAGGGATCGCCGTAATCCGCTTTCAGAAACCGGAAGCTCCCTTCACGCAGCGCCCGGTTTTCCTTGCGAAGATGGATCAGAAGCTTATAGAAATCCAACAGCTCGCGGTCCTGCATATCGGGATGCCATTCCATACACTGCCGGCAATCCGGGTCGCCTTCACCTTGAAGCCCCACTTCGTCCCCGTAAAAAATACACGGCGTCCCCATGTACGTCATCAGGAAGACCACACACAGCTTCAGTCTTCTTTTGTCGCCGCCTACTCTCGTCAATACACGCGGAGTGTCGTGGCTGCACAGCAGGTTGAAGACGACCTCGTTGGCCTGTTTCGGATACCGCATGAGCAGGAAGCCCATACTGCTCGCGAAGGAGTGGCCGTCCATGCCCGGACCCGAGAAGAATTCCAGTACTTTGTCCGAGAACGGATAGTTCATGACGGAATCGAATTGGTCGCCCAGCAGCCACATCAGAGAGTCGTTCCATACCTCCCCGACGATGTAAGCTTCCGGATTGGCTGCTTTGACCACCTGCCTGAATTCGCGCCAGAAGCGGTGGTCGATTTCATCGGCGACATCCAGCCGCCAGCCGTCGATTCCGATCTCCTCGATCCAGTACTTGGCTACGTCGAGCAAATACTTTTTCACTTCGGGGTTGGCTGTATTGAATTTCGGCATGCCTTCGAAAAAACCGAATGTATCGTAAGTGGGAATTCCGTTTTTTACGGCAACCGGGTATTCGTTGATATGGAACCAGTCGGCAAAGGCGGACTCCTCCCCTTTCGCCTTCACATCCTGAAAAGCCGGAAATTCCAAGGCGCTGTGGTTGAAAACCGCATCCAGCATGACCCGGATTCCGCGCTCGCGGCAGGTCGCGACCACTTTCTTCAGCAGAGCGTTATCGCCGAAATGAGGGTCCACCTGCGTATAGTCCAGCGTATCGTACTTATGGTTCGAAGGAGACTTGAACACCGGCGTGAAATAGATCGCATTGATGCCAAGATCCACGAGATAGTCGAGATGATCAAGCACCCCCTGCAGGTCCCCGCCGAAAAAATTCTCGCGCTCCGGCTTTCCGCCCCACGGCTGCACGCCTTCGGGATCGTTCCCCGGGTCTCCGTTGGCAAAGCGCTCCGGGAAGATCTGATAAAAGATCGCATCCTTCGCCCAGGCCGGGGGACTGAAAAGGTCGATATCATGAATATACGGGAACGCGTAATAGCCGCCCGGCGGATGAGGCTGTTCGGAATGAATGCCCGTCTCCGTCATCCACAGACGCTCGCTTCCCGCACTCAGCCTGAAGCAGTAGGACAGGCGTTTGTAGCTGGGGACGACTTCCGCCTCCCAGTAATCGTACATCGAGTCCGAAGCGGTTTTGGCCATGGGTATTTCCTGATAGAAAGTGTCCCAATCGTATTTATCGCTGGCGATCACTGCAATTTCTTCCACGTCATCCCTTTGTGTACGGACTCTCAAATGAATCGTTCGGTTATCATACGCATAAGCCCAGTTGCTTCTCGTCCCGTGATAAAAAGCTTCTCTATTCATTCAGGCTCACTCCTTGCGGGTAAGTTTTGCCTTTTATATACACATTTTTTTCCACAACCGAACCACGTTTTTTATCCACACCTTCATCCACAGGTAAAATATAAAAAAGCGCCGGATTTTCGGCGCTTTAAGCACTTATAAACAGGTTTATCCCCATTATCCACAGATTCATCTGAAAATGTTATCCGAGAGTTATACGGAAAAGGAAGAAAAAGCGGAAGCCTGAAAAATACGGGGTTTTTCAAGTTATGCACATTATCCACAGGGGGTGTGAATAAGTTCTTCACACCCATCCTGTTAATAATTTAAGCCATTAAGGATACACTCTGTGAAGCATTCGGATTGGCCCGCACGGCCTGGTTGCAGGCCGACAGGAAAGCTTTGGCGGTCGCAAACAGAATATCGACATCCAAGCCGGAGCTTTTGTAGGTCTGCGTCCCGCAGGATACCGTCACGGTCGCTTCGCCGGTCGCTTTTTCGCTGGCCGACAAGGAGTACAGCTCCAGATCGGCGAACGTCACGTCCATCGGCACCGCTTGACGGATGCAATTGACGATCGCTTCGATCGGTCCGTCTCCGGTGCCCGACCAGGTTGCCTCTGCACCGCTTTCGTTATCGCGGATGGTGGCCGATGCCACGCGGCTGCGGTCGCTGGAACTGACGACTTGAAGCTGTACCAGCGAAAGGCGCTCCGCCGCGGAAGCTCCCGCGTCACCGACCAGACTCATCAACTCGTCATCCGTGACGTGCTTCTGCTCGTCGGCCATGTCCTTGAAGCGGGCGTATACTTCTTCTAAGGACTGGGCGTCCAGATCGACACCGTACTGGCCGATCCGGTGCTTCAAAGCGTGACGGCCGGAATGCTTGCCCAGAATGATCATCGAACGCGGAATTCCAAGCTTTTCAGGCTCCATGATTTCGTAGGTGTTTCGGTTTTTCAGCAAACCGTCCTGATGGATGCCCGACTCGTGCTGGAAGGCATTGCGGCCGACGACCGGCTTGTTGAACGCGATCGGCATATTCATCATCCGGCTGACCATCGTCGACGTATTGTAGATTTCCTCCAGCACGATGCCGGTTTCCATGTTCAGCGTGTCTTTGTGCGTCTCGATCGCCATGACGATCTCTTCCAGAGAACAGTTGCCCGCCCGTTCTCCGATTCCATTGACGGAGACTTCCACATAGTTCGCCCCGTTACGGATGGCCGCCAGGCTGTTCGCAACAGCAAGCCCCAGGTCGTTGTGACAGTGGGTGCTGAATTCCACCTTGTCGGCGCCCCTCGCATGCTTGCGCACATCCGAGAACATTTGGCCGTAATCTTCCGGCATCGCGTAACCGACGGTATCCGGCAGGTTGATGATCGTTGCGCCCTCGGCGATGACCGCTTCCACCAGCTCATACAAATACTCCCGGCCCGTACGGCTGGAATCCATGGCCGTAAATTCGATCCGCTCGCAGAACTGCTTCGCGTAAGCAACCATCTGACGCGCTTCCGCCAGCACCTGCTCGCGTGTTTTGCGCAGTTGGAAGTCCAGATGAATATCCGACGAGGAGATAAACATGTGGATGCGCCGCAAAGCCGCGTCCTGAGTCGCCTTCACCGCCGCGTCGATGTCGATTTTGACCGCACGCGCGAAGCCGCAAATTTCTACCCCCTGCAGTTCACGGGAAATTTGCTGCACAGCGGCGAAATCGCCCGGACTAGAAATCGGGAAGCCCGGTTCGATCGTATCCACGCCCATTTTCACAAGCTGCCGCGCGATGCGGACCTTTTCTTCCGGGTATAAGGAACATCCCGGCGCCTGCTCGCCGTCTCTCAAAGTCGTGTCAAAAATTTTAATTTGCCGTTTCGTCATTTTCGTTATCCTCCTGATTACCCGTTTCGGGTTTATTAAAAACTCCGATGAGAGTTTTTTATGACATGCCTATTACAGCCGCCCTGAGCATGCAAAAAAGCCGTCGTCTCCGAAAAAGAGACGACGGCTGTGCCGGCGCGGTACCACTCTTGTTGACCTTCCCCACGGGAAAGTCCGCTTACGGCAGCGAATGTGAAAGGGATTGAAACCTAACATTCGCTGCGCGCCCGTTAACGGAGGCCAACCGTTTGTAAGCTTGAGTCACGGCCGCTCATGCGGCATTCGTAACATTCGGCTCCCGGCTCCCAAGCGAGTTCCGATCCCTTACGGACTGCGTCGCACCTCCCCGCAGCTCTCTGTACCGTTACCGGATCGTACTACTCTTGTTCATTGCCTTTGTGGATATTTAAGTTGTTCGATGCTGCCCGGACACCTGCTTCCGCCTGAATGTCCACTCGGTTAGACTTGCGATGATCGCAGGCTGTGCCTGCCACGTTAGCGCTTCGCTTGTATGATCGACCGCCGATCACCGTCGTTCCGCCTTGCTTAGCCTAGTCCATCTATCTCACTTGTTTATCGATGCTGTCTGTGCACATCCGTCTGCTGGAGAGGATGCAAAAAAGACCTGCCGTCTCTAACTTAAGAGACGACAGGCCGTTAGCCTTCCGCGTTACCACTCTCATTGATCCGCCGTAAGGCGAATCCACTCGATGCTTTTGGAAACAGGTCGGCCGGTATCCGGATACCGGGACGTTCCAATCGCTGCCCGATCACGGGGGCCAGCCGTTAAAACTTACTTCGCCGGATGCTTCGAAGACTTCGGACCCGACCGATGGGACATCTGTCTCACGGGTTCAGGACGGCTTGCCGGCGTTGTTCAGTTTTACCGCTCCCGGGCGAGTTCAGGGTTCATCCGGCTGCGTTGCACCAACCCGCAGCTCTCTGCGCGACATGAATGACCTTACTTTTCCCGTTCGTTGCGTGTACGTATTGAACTTGTTGTGATTATAATATGCGCGAAAACGCAAAGTCAATACAAAATGTCAAAATGTTCAAGATTTTAAGCGGGGCGGAAAAAATTCATTTAGGAAAACTCACCCGTTGCCGGGGTTTCTTCCTAAGTGGTAAGGTTAAAACAGGGATTCCCCTAAGATCGATAGGAGGGCGTTTAACATGGTTATCCACTTCATGCGGATCAGGTAATGCAGGCGGACTGACACACTGCACCTGCTCTTTTTTCAAAAAGAGAGATCAGGGCTTATTTGTGCTGCCCCGTAAGGATGCTTTCATGAGATTCGATTACTTGATTAAAAATGAAGAGGTGCTATCCGATATGAACGACTCCGTAAAAAAATCAACACCGTTAACGGAACAAGAACAACTCAACCAATTCCGCCTGTTGGCGGCAGCATATCATCTGGAACTGAACCCGTCGAGCCCCATGGAACTGAACGATTCCGGGCTGGACTTTCTGGCGGCGTCCGCCCGCACGACAGACGATGCCTCCTGGATACTCCGTATCCCCAGGAGACCGGACGTTATCCAATCGGCCGCTTACGAAGCTAAAGTGCTAGAGCTTGTCGGCCGTTCGCTGCCCGTTGCCGTTCCCGGCTGGCAAATCAATCGGCCGGACTTCATTGCCTACCGCAAGCTGCCCGGGACGCCGGCGGCCACTATAGACACCGCCGCAATGGCCTACACGTGGCATATCGATCCGGAGACGCCTTCCCCCGAGTTCGTTCAGTCGCTTGCGGCCGCAATGGCGGCCCTGCACCGGATAGACGGCCGTACCGCCGAACAGGCGGGCCTTATGGCCGTAGAAGCCCGTGACCTGAGAGCGGTCGCCGCGGCACGCATGGAAGTCGTCCGGCAGGCCTTCGGCGTCTCGGACGACCTTTGGGAACGCTGGCAGGCTTGGCTCGCGGATGCTTCCTATTGGCCCGAGCATACGTCGCTCATTCATGGCGATCTGCATCCCGGCCATATTCTGGTCGACGAAAACGAGCGGGTTTGCGGGCTGCTGGACTGGACGGAAGCGGAGTGCGGAGACCCGGCCACAGACTTTACCGCGTTTTATACCGTTTTCGGCGAGAAAGCCTTGTCGGAACTGCTGGAGGAATATGAAAAAGCAGGCGGACGCGTCTGGCCGAGAATGAAGGAGCATATCGCGCAATTGCAGGGGGCGTACGCCGTCACTATCGGCTTGTTCGCTCTTAAGTCCGGCCTTGAGGAATATGCCGAAATGGCACGCGAAGCTTTGGGAGTTCCTGTCCATAAGTCGGCGGATTAAATCTATTGTTGCTGCACCAAGAGTCAACGTTTAATCCATAGCGCACCGCGTAAAGGCGCGTAAAAACAAACAAAGACAGCCCCGGTAGCTTAAAGCTTCCCGGAGGCTGTCTTTGTTTGTTTATTTTGTTATCCCGCTAAACGAAGTAGGGGTAAATTTCCAACTATCCGTGATAAGCCTAAACTCAGTATCCCCACTTCTCCAGGCTCAGCACCGGCTCCGCCTTAAACTCCGGCCCCGTGATATCCCCGCGGTTCCATTTGAGGAACGCTGCGGCGCCAATCATGGCCGCATTGTCGGAGCAAAGGTCCATCGGCGGCAGCAGCAGAGGCACGCCAAGCTCCGCGCAGCGCTTCGTCAGCCCTTCGCGCAGTCCGCGGTTAGCCGCCACTCCTCCGGCCAGCAGAAGCTGCTTGGCGCCATATTCGCGGACGGCCCGTGCGGCTTTCTCCACCAGCACGTCCACCACGGAGGACTGGAAGCCTTTGGCGACATGGGCCGCCACAGGCTCCTCTCCGCGCATACGCGACTGGTTAAGGACGTTAAGCACCGCCGATTTCAAGCCGCTGAAGCTGAAGTCGTAGGAGTCGTCCAGCCAGGCGCGGGGCATCGGAATTTCTCCGTCAGCTTCCTGAGCCAGACGGTCGATGTGCGGACCGCCCGGATAGGGCAGCTTCAAGGCGCGCGCCACTTTGTCGTACGCCTCTCCGGCCGCGTCGTCGCGCGTCTGCCCGATGATCTTGAAGCTTCCTTCGCTCTCCATATACACCAGCTCGGTGTGACCGCCGGAAACGACAAGCGAAATCAGCGGATATTCCAGCTTGTGGACAAGCTGATTCGCATAAATATGCCCGGCGATATGATGGACGCCGATCAGGGGCAGGCCGAGCGAGAAAGCCAGGGCTTTCGCGGCCACTACGCCGACGAGCAGCGAACCGACCAGACCGGGCCCCTGGGTGACGGCGATAGCGGACATGTCTTTCATCGCCAGTCCCGCCTGATCGAGCGCTTCCTGCAAAATCCAGGTGATGCTCTCGACATGCTGGCGGGACGCGATTTCGGGCACGACGCCGCCGAAGCGCCGGTGGGTTTCGATCTGGCTGGAAACCACGTTGGACCGGATAACGGTCCCGTTCTCTATCACGGCTGCGGACGTCTCGTCGCAGCTTGTTTCAATGGCCAGAATGTACACAGGCTTTGTAGTGTTCATGACGTTTTTTCATTCCCTTTTATCAAATGCGAACAGGACGCTACCGCCGCTCAGGCGGGTTGATTCGTGTCGGGCAAATCCGCCCACATAATGATCGCGTCTTCGTTATTGTCGGTATAATAGCCTTTGCGGACGCCGGCATACTGGAAGCCCATTTTGTCGTAGAGGCGCTGAGCCACATAATTCGACGCGCGGACCTCCAGAGTCATGCGGACCGCCCCCAGCGACCTTGCCTTGGATTGCAGCTGGTGGACGAGCGAAACGCCCAGCTTGCGGCCGCGGAACCGGCCGGATATCGCGATGTTCGTCACATGGGCCTCATCCATAATGAGCCACATGCCCCCGTACCCCGCTATGACCCCGTCTACCATCATCACCGTATAATGGGCAAAATGATTGCTCGTCAGCTCGTTGTGAAAAGCTCCCGCCGACCAGGGTGTCGTAAAGGCTTCCTGCTCGATTTCGCAAATGTACGGGATGTCGTCCAGCCTCATCACACGGAAAATCGGGGTTGAAACAGGCTGCTCCCATCTTCGTTCGTCCAAAGAGCCCCTCCCCTTTCCGTCAGGATTTGGCCTTAGCCATCAAATTCACTTCAGCTTCCGTAAGCTGGGTATAGTTCGGAACGAATGTATACTTGTCGATCGTTTCTCCTCGTTTTAACCGGGGCAAGCCAAGCAGACCCACTTCGGCCGCCGTCATATCGTAAGGGAGGACGCGCACAGGGACGCTCAGCTCTGCCGCGGTCTGTCCGATCGTTTCTTCGAAAAAAGAAGTCTCGCCGACGAAAACGATCTCCTTCGGCTTGGCAAATCCGGAAGGCACGACAAAAGTTCCGTCGTCGCCCGCGGACTGTTCCCCGGTCGTCCCTGCGGCTTCCGTTCCCCCCGCAGTGTCCCCAATGTGACGCGCAAAATCCGCCACGAGGCGGATGCCGTCCGGCTGAAGCCGGGCCCATCTGCTGCCGGTGTTATCCGGTGCCACATCGCCGCTTGCGTCTGCAGAGCCCAAAAGCTCAACGGCCGGTTCATTCCCTGCCGATGCATAAAGCGCGGTAAATGCCTGCCCCCGCCGTGCATTCATCAGGGGCACGAACCAGCGCACGGCACCGTCCGAACCGGCATCCGCCGATTCAGCGAGCAAGGCCGTCCGCGCACCCAGCGCCAGCGCCTCCAGACTGGAGACGGCCGCAGCCGGAATGCCGAGCGACCAGGCGAACGTTTTCGCTGCGGTTACCGCAATCCGTACGCCGGTATAGGAACCCGGCCCCTGGCCCGCCACGACCGCGCTGAGATCGTTCGGCCGGATGCCGCGGGAAGCAAGCAGCTCCTGCAAGTGAGGCATGAGGTGAATGGAATGATTGCGCTCCACGATCGTGTGCTTTTCCGCGACTACGCGGCCGCCCTGAAGCAGGGCAACGGCCAGTGAAGCCGTGGACGTATCCAGTGCAAGCACATACCCGTTTTCGTCGAATCCGGACCGGCTGCTTTCACGACCTTCACTATCCCCCGCAAGCGGAGTGTCCTGCGCCATCTCCCGCTCCCGCGTACTATTTCCGTTCCCGCTGCTCATACCAACCATCCGTTCTCTTTCAAATTTGCGCACCAGCTCTCGTAAGGCTGTCCGGAAGGATTCAAACGGAATACCCGCTCGTCTCCCCCGCTGTGCTCGATATAAATTTCAAGCCGGTTCGGCGGCAAAAGCTCCTCCACCAGACTCGCCCATTCAATCAAAGTCAGACCTTCCCCGTAAAAATACTCGTCCAGCCCCAAATCCTCGGCTTCTTCCAAAGAAATCCGATAAACATCCATATGATAGAGAGGGAACTCTCGTCCCTCGTATTCTTTAATCAGCGTAAAAGTCGGGGAATTGACAACGCCTTGCACCCCGATCGATTTAGCCACCGCCTGCGAAAAACGCGTTTTGCCCGCGCCAAGATCGCCGTCCAGCGCGATTACGGCGCCGGGACCCGCAAGCACTGCCAATTGGGCAGCCAATGCTTCCGTGTCCCGTTCGTCTGCGGCTTTATATTGGTAAGCCATCTCCGTCGCTTCCTCTCATTTCGCAGCAAAGTGATTGTAGCCCCGCTTCGGCAGCGGCTGCACGGTCCCGTCCGGACGCTGCAGCCGCACCCCTTCACCCGCGGCCGTCACACGTCCGATGACGTGCAGGGGCAGCCCTTCGCCCGAGAACGCCTCGCGCAGGGCTGCCAGATCCGCTTCTGCGGCCGTGCCCAGAAGCTGGTAGTCCTCGCCGCCGTACAGCACCCACTCCAGCGGGTCGGCGGCCAGCTTCTCCGCGCAGGCGCGAAGCCCTTCGGCCAGCGGCAGCTTCTCCTCCGCGATGAGGAGCCCGACTCCCGAAGCCTCGGCGATTTCGGCGGCTTCGCTCGCGAGCCCGTCGCTGATGTCGTTCAGCGCCCGGCACAAGCCCGTGCGCTGAAGCAGCTCCCCGGCCGCAGCCTGCGGCAGAGGCCGGGTGTGGGCGCGGACGAGCTCCGCCGTTTCTGCGGGCAGCTCGCCCCAAAGCGCCGCGTCCGTGCCGCGGTGCAGGAGGTAGCTCAGCCCCGCGGCCGAGCCGCCGAGCGGCCCCGTCACGAAGACGGCGTCGCCCGGCTTCGCGCCGCTGCGCAGCAGGGCCCGGCCTGCGGGGACTTCGCCCAGAATCGTGACGGTCAGCACGATTCCGCCGCGCGTGGACGTCGTGTCGCCGCCGATGACGGCCACACCGAACAAGTCCGCGCACTCATACAATCCGGCGTAGATGCGCCGGATCTGTTCCGTGTCGGCATCCTTCGGCAAAGATAGCGCGACAAGCGCATAACGTGCTTTCGCGCCCATCGCGGCCATGTCGCTGATATTCGAAGCCATCGCCTTGAATCCGATGTCCTCGTCCCTCATCGTCACAGGCAGGAAATGAATCCCTTCGGTCATCGTGTCGCAAGAGGCGACAAGCTGCATGCCGGGAGACAAGGCGGTAACGGCCGCATCGTCTCCGATGCCGACCACCACTCCTTGCGAACGCATTCCGTCCGCCTGTTGTCTGTCCCCCGTCAGCAGGCGGATCAGGCCGAATTCGTCATGCTGCATAGATGCCGCTCCTCCGGTTTGGTTTGCCTCCTATTATAGCCCTCTATTCCCCCTCTAGCAACCGGGATATATGTGCTCCCGCAAGGCGCGGGCGCTCTTCCGGCTCCTTTTCCGCCCAGCAAAAAAAAGCGCCTGCATGTGCTTTCCTTCATGCAGGCGCCCTCCTTACTCTTGCTCATTATCCGTTACGGATTCGGGATATCCCATCGTATCCGTGGTGGATTCCTCGATCAGACCGTTATGAACCGTAACCTGTCCGCCGCCGAGCCCTTCATTGATCATCCGGTCGATGTCCATGTAATAGTCGTCCCGGCCTTGATGGGTCCCGTCTTTGAGTTCTTTGTGCTGCTTGTCGTCTCCCATTTCATTCACCTCCACTCCCCGAGTAAACCTGGCTCCGGTTAGCGTGGCACAAATCCGCCAAAAGCATTCATATCAGGCGAATTTTTTGGACATACTGTAGCTAAAAAGAAGTTTGGTCACAGAGCGGCCGGTCCCGTGGGGATTCAATAAAATAAGCCCGTTACGCGGGCTACCTAGGAGGTTTTCCCTCATGCATACGGTCTGGAAAGGCGCCATCAGCTTCGGTCTGGTGCACGTTCCCGTCAAAATGTTCTCGGCTACGGAAGAGAAAGACATCTCCATGCGTTACATTCACAAACGCTGCACCACCCCGCTTTCTTACGTAAGAAAATGCACCACCTGCGACACGGAAGTGGAGTGGGGAGAAATTACGAAGGGCTATGAATACGAGCCCGGCCGCTTCGTTCTTTTCGAGAAAGAAGAACTGGAGAAAATCTCCGGCGAAGCGACTAAAGAGATTAAAATCTTGGATTTTGTCAACTTGACCGACATCGATCCCATTTATTTTCAGAAGACGTACTACCTATCCCCCGGAGATACGGGTGCCAACGCCTATAACCTGCTGCTCGAATCCATCAAGCAGACCGGCAAAATCGGGATCGCCACCATTTCCATCCGTTCCAAAAGCAGTCTGGCAGCCGTCCGGGTTATCGATAACTGCATCGCTTTGGAGACGATTTTCTATCCGGACGAGATTCGCGCGATCAGTCAGGTTCCCAATCTCCCGGAAGCCTCGAACGTCAATGACAAAGAGCTGACGATGGCCAAAATGCTGATCGAACAGTTGTCTACCCCATTCGAACCGGAGAAATACCAGGACGAGTACCGCACAGCGCTTATGGAAGCGATCCAGCAGAAAGTGGCCGGCGAAGAGGTCCAGGTCGCTCCGGAGCAGAAACGCACCAACGTGATCGACCTGATGTCCGCACTGCAAGCGAGCCTCGAAGCCGTCAAGCCCGTCGCTGCGGACAAGTCGGACGCCAAAGCCAAAGCGAAGCCCAAAGCCGCGGCCAAACCGCGCAAGCCAAAGGAAACGGCCAAGGAAACGGTATCCTGAGTAGGCCTTCCTCAAGAACGACAGCAGAAACGAGCCGCCGTCATCGGAGGCTCGTTTTTTTTGGGCTGTTTTCAGAGGGGGAGGGGACTGTCTTCACTTTTCCCGCAAAAAGGTACATTCCTCAGGCGCGACGGATAGAAAAGCTTGGATACTCGGCTGCCTCAGGGTCAAATACCGGGTCCATTCCATGAACCGGATCTTCACGGTAAGCCGCGGCTGCAGCCAGGCAGCCTCCCTGCTCCGCTCCGGTTCGTTGACAAACGGCTTCTCCGGCACGATAAGAGGCCTTGTTAAAGCCGTCAGGTCGATCCAATCCTGGCGGCTCAGCTTGCCCGTCCCCGCGTGTCCGATGTACACAAGCCGCCCCTCTTCGTTGTACAACCCGAGCAGAATCGCGTTCACAACTCCCGAGCGGTAAGTCACGCCCCCGACCACCGCGTTCACATCCTGGTAGTTTTTATGCTTGCGCCAGCGTTGATCTTTGCCTTTGAGCGCGTAGGTGCTCCCCAAGTCTTTGTACACGACTCCTTCCAGACCGTGCGCCTGGGCAATGCCGAACAGTTCTTCCGTCTGCGTAAAGCTTTGGACGATTTGGACCCGGTCATCCGGGATGACCAGTTCTTCAAGAAGCGCCTGTCTTTCCGACAGCGGCTTGTCGATGACCCATTCGTCATTGCAATACAAAATGTCAAACAGCATGTAGACGACCGGAACTTTCCGCACCGAGCCCGCCAAGGATTTCCCGCTGCGTAGGCCGTCCCTTTTCATGACTTGATGAAAGGAAGGTTTCCCGTTTTCCAGCGCGATGATTTCCCCGTCCAGGATGACGTTCCTCGCTTGGCAATAATCCGTGACGGCCTGATATTCCGGGTATTGGAGCGTTCTTTCGTTGAGCTTCCGGTTAAACAACTGCACGTCCGTTCCGTCATAGTAAGTGAGCACGCGGACCCCGTCCCATTTGAACTGGGCAATCCATTCCTCGCCCGAAGGCGCCCGATCCGTGGAAACCGGCTCGAACGGAACAACCGGTGGTAGATTCATGTAAGGTGCCTCGCTTCCGGTACTTTTTACCTTCCATTATTGCCAAAAGCTCCACGCGGAATCCCGCTTAGGGTCTTGTTCCGCCGTAAAGAATAGTCCGCCTCTTTTTCGTCCACAATGGGGATAAATGCTTGTACGTCCGGAAGGAGTGCGCAGGATGCCCACAGGGTACAAAAAAACGCAAGGCACGATCATGGTCGAAGGGCAGGAGCTGACCATTACCAACCCCGGGAAGCCTCTCTGGCCTGAGGCGGGAATTACGAAGCTTGATTTCCTCCAAAAGCTGATTGAGCTGTCCCCTTATTTGCTGCGCTACTGCAGAGACCGGCATTTGACGACGATCCGTTTCCCTCACGGCATTCACGACAAATCGTTTTACCAGAAAAATACCCCCGAGCCCGTTCCGGATTTCGTGAATCTTGCTCCGCTGGACGGCATCCGGTATGTGAATCTGGATTCGCTTCCGACGCTGATCTGGCTCGGCAACCTGGCCTGCCTGGAATTTCATCCCTCGTTCCACCGCATCGGGGAGACACTGCCGGCCGAGTGGCTCATAGATATCGACCCCAGCCTGGAAGTCGAACCGCGGATCATGGAAGCGGCTCACCTGATCGGAGAGGTGCTGGATTCGCTTCGTATCCAGTCCGTGCCCAAAACGTCCGGAGCGACCGGCATACAAATTTACGTGCCCATCCAACACGGATACACCTTCGAGCAGCTTCGCAAAATCGGCTATTTCATCGGCTCCTTCGTCGTCAAAAAATATCCGAAGCTATTTACGATCGAGCGCCTGAAAAAGAATCGCGGCGATCTCATTTACTTCGATTACCTGCAGCACTGGTACGGCAAAACGCTCTCCGCTCCCTATACGCCGCGGGCCAAAATCCACGGAACCGTCTCCACCCCGCTGCTTTGGGAGGAAGTCGAGCGGCGTTGTGATCCGAGAGATTTTACCCTACACGTCATCGTGGAGCGGATCAAGAAGATGGGCGATCTGATCGAGAAGGTGCCTCCCCAGAACCTTGATGCCGTTTTGTCTCACTTGGAGTAGCATGCGGGCCGCTCGGCCCCAGTAAGATCTTTCACTTTCCAGTGGGAGATCTTTTTGGCATGGATTCTGCACCATTCTAAATTTTCTTTTCCAATACCTGCATAGATGAGGTAAACTAATAACAACCATTAAATAACAATTATGGATGTAAAATTGAACGGTTTATTGAACCTTTATAGAGAGGCGATGGCTGCCGTGAACTTTAAAGAGGCTTTGAAGGGCAGAACGTTTATGCTGCTCGGTTTGCTGTTACTGCTGTTTATTTTGTTTAAAATGGTTCCGCTGCTGGATGCCGGTCAGCCTACCTTTTGGCCTACCATAATCTTCGTTGTATGCATTCTGATGAACATGTCATGCGACATTTATTTATCCCCATTCCTTAAAAAACCGGATGAACGGATGAAGGCGATCCGGTCTAAAGCTTATGTCTATTCCTATTTTGCCGCCCTGATTTATATGGCTGCGGCTGCGGTTCTTGTTCTAATGGAAATGACTCCAATTCCCGTTCCTCTGATTTTCTTGGATCTGGTCGCTTTTGCGGGCCTGACCCCCAACCTCCTCCTGATTCTGTTTTTCAAACGGTCCGCCAAGCTCTCATCGTGATGCTTCCGGATCTGTGCGCCAAAAAGCCCCGTATCACTTTTTTAAGTGAACAGGGCTTTTTTACATTTGCCTTGCCTCTTAGAACAAAGGCGACAGCAATCTTCCCAGCACTTCTTTGCCGCGCTGGAAGCGGGAGCGTTTTTCGAACTCCGACAGGATGATCCGCTTGCTGTTTTTCAGATCCTCCAGGAAATCATGCTCCAGCCGCTCGATCGATTCTTTGTCGTACAGGATAGCGTTCAGCTCAAAGTTGCTGTAAAAGCTGCGCATGTCCATATTGGCCGTCCCCACGGTAGCGAACAAATCGTCAATGATGGTCACCTTCGCATGCACGAATCCGGGCTGGTACTGATAAAATCTCACCCCCGTCTGCATGAGTTCATGAATATAGGACAGCGAAGCGTAGTGGACGATCCAGGAATCGGGAATTTGCGGAAAAATGATTTTCACATCGACGCCGCTTATAGCCGCCGTTTTGAGCCCCATGATCAGACTCGCGTCGGGGATAAAGTACGGAGTCGTAATATAGATCCGCTTTTTGGCCGTCGTAATGCCCCCGAAATAGGATTCTAAAATCGAGTCCCAATGGGCATCGGGTCCGCTCGCCACGATTTGAACGGGTTTCTGGCCTTCACACGCATGCTCGGGGAAAAAGTTCGTGTCCACCAGCTTCTGGCGGCAAACAAATTCCCAGTCGGACAGGAACGTACTCTGCAAATAGTACACGGAATCCCCTACAAGCTTCAGGTGGGTATCCCTCCAAAACCCGAGGACCGGATGCTTCCCAAGGTATTCGTCTCCTATGTTAATGCCGCCTACGAAACCGACCGTCCCGTCCACCACGATAATTTTGCGGTGATTGCGGTAGTTCATCCGTTTATCGAAAAAGGCAATGAAGGCCGGAAGAAAACAGTAGGTATCTATTCCCGCTTCGACAAATTCGCGTATGTAAGAGGAGGCCAGCTTGTAACTGCCGATTCCGTCATAAATGACGCGGACTTTAACGCCCTCGCGCGCTTTCCGGATAAGCAGTTCCTGAAATTTTTTGCCGGTGTCGTCGTGCCGTACGATATAAAACTCAAAATGAATATGATGCTTCGCATTCTCCATCGCCTCGAACATAGCCTCGTAAGCCGCCTCGGCGTTGGTCAGTACCTCCACCTCGTTGTTACGGGTGATCGGCGAGCTGGGAATGTTGCTCAGCAGCCCGAACAGACGCGGTTCTTTGACAATGCTGGGGACGGGATAATCCCGGCCTTTCTTCGTGTTCTCCAGCTCCCGGCGCATCTCCCGCTGCATTTCCCCGAGCACCCTCCGGTTTTTGCGTTTCACGTGGCGGCGCTGGGAGTACTCTTTGGCCAGAAAATAGTACATAATAAATCCGATAACCGGTAGGATAAACAATATCATAAGCCAGGCAACCGTTTTGGTCGGATTTCGGAATTCCACCACAACGATCGTGACGATTTGAAAAATAAATAACAGCAGCGCAATGACAAGCCACAGCATCGGCCGGTTCTCCCCCTTCTCTGTTCCATGGCCGGCCCTTGCCGGCCGGGATTGCCGTATCGTTAGGTTTTACGTACTCTTAATCCACTATTCGGACCCTATAAACATAAGCCGATCACATTGTCTTGTAAAGCTGGGTTATCTAAACCGGACATGGTATAATAATCGTTAAACCTATCTACAGAGACCAGGAGAGAAAGCACATGAGACAAACCATTTTGTTCGATCTGGATGATACCCTCATTCACTGCAACAAATATTTTAATGTCGTGATTCAGCAGTTCGTGGATACGATGCTGACCTGGTTCGCGGGCCATCGCCTTTCGGATGAAGACATTAAACACAAACAGCTTGAAATAGATTTGGCGGGTGTGGAAATCCACGGTTTCAAAGCGGAGCGTTTTCCGCAGTCGTTTATCGAAACGTATCATTTTTATTCCGATTTTTATGACAGAACTCCTCGGAAAGAAGAGGAAGAGTGGCTTTATCAGCTCGGCAACAGCGTCTACGAACATTCGATCGAACCGTATCCGATGATGGACACGACTCTTCAATCCCTGACGGACCAGGGGCATGAGCTGTACCTGTATACAGGCGGCGACGCAACGATCCAGATGCGTAAAATCCAGGAAGCCGGACTTCACCATTACTTCGGCGAACGGATTTTCGTCGCGCTGCACAAAACCCGTGAATTTATGGAAACTCTTATCCATACCCAGCAGTTCGAGCGCGCTCGCACCTGGATGATCGGCAACTCGGTACGGACTGACGTCCTTCCGGCCATCGAGGCGGGGATCAATGCCATTCACATTCCGGCTCAGCTGGAGTGGAAATACAACATCGTCGATATTACCGCCACGCCAAAGGGCGCCTTCTTCACGCTGCCTTCCCTGACGGAAGTTCCGAAGGTTATATCCGACTACAGCGGCAAACAGGCCGTTAATCTGTAAAAAAGCTCAAACGCCTTTAAAGCAACCTGCCCAGGCTGCTTTAAAGGCGTTTTTGCCGTTTAGGGGACGGGGCTTTGGGGTTGACCACCGTCATGTGACGTCGAGTACCGCGCGTTGGGAGCTTCGCGCAGAGACGTAAGGAACTTTCCGTCAGGTAAGATAACGGAAACGGGCATTGCCGGTTGGCGGACCGTTTCATGTCTATTCCCTTTTCTTGCACGCAAAAAAGGAGCCATTCGGCTCCTTTTGTTAGTTTTCCTTACGG
This sequence comes from Paenibacillus chitinolyticus NBRC 15660, assembly GCF_000739915.1. GTDB lineage: Bacteria > Bacillota > Bacilli > Paenibacillales > NBRC-103111 > Paenibacillus_F > Paenibacillus_F chitinolyticus. The sequence continues at coordinate 64,209 of NZ_BBJT01000013.1, forward strand.
AAGGTTCGAACTGCCCATCAGGAAACGGTCCACTTCGCGTGCCGCTTCCCGTCCTTCGTTGATGGCCCAGACGACAAGGCTCTGTCCGCGGCGAACGTCACCGGCGGCAAAGATGCCTTCCACGTTCGTCTTGTACTTGCCGTACTGCGCTTTCGCATTCGAACGCACATCTCTTTCAATGCCAAGCTGGTCGAGCAGACTCTGCTCGGGACCCGCAAAGCCCATAGCCAGGAAAACCAGTTGAGCCGGATAAACCTTCTCGCTGCCTTCCACTTCCTCAGGCACAAGACGGCCTTGGTCATCGCTTCTCCAGCGGACTTTGACGGTTTTGAGCCCCGTCAGGTTGCCGTTCTCGTCGCCGACAAAGTTCTCACTCAGCGTCAGGTACTCGCGCGGATCTTTGCCGTGGACGGCCTTCGCTTCCTCGTGGCCGTACTCCAGCTTGTAAACCTTCGGCCATTCCGGCCAAGGATTGCTCACCGCACGGGTTTCCGGCGGCTTCTCGCGATATTGGAACTGCACGACGCTTTTCGCTTTGTGGCGAACGGAGGTCGCCACGCAGTCGGTACCGGTATCGCCGCCGCCGATGACGATCACGTCTTTGCCTTCGGCGTTAATGTACTCGCCGTCGGCCAGGTTGGAATCGAGCAGACTCTTGGTGTTCTTATGCAGGAACTCCATCGCCGGGTAGATGCCTTTAAGCTCGCGTCCTTTAATATCCAGTTCACGGGGACGTGTAGCGCCGATAGCCAGAATAACGGCATCGAACTCTTCCTTCAACTGATCGACCGGCACATTTTTGCCGATTTCCGCATTGGTAACGAAGTTAACGCCTTCCTCCGCCAGCAGGTCAACCCGGCGCTGCACGAGATGCTTCTCGAGCTTCATGTTCGGGATGCCGTAGGTCAGCAGTCCGCCGATCCGGTCGTCACGCTCGTAAACGGTCACGGTGTGACCCGCTTTGTTGAGCTGTGCCGCCGCCGCGAGTCCGGTCGGGCCGGAGCCGATGACGGCGACTTTCTTGCCCGTACGCGTTTTCGGCGGTTCCGGTACGATCCAGCCTTCTTCGAAACCGCGGTCAACGATCGTTTTTTCGATGTCCTTGATCGTAACCGGGGAATCGATCAGCCCCACCGTACAAGAGCCTTCGCATGGAGCGGGACAGACCCGGCCGGTGAATTCCGGGAAGTTGTTCGTCTTGTGGAGCCGGTCAAGGGCTTCGCGCCATTGACCGCGGTAGACGAGGTCATTCCATTCCGGAATGAGGTTGTTTACCGGACAACCAGTCGTTGATCCGGCAATAATTTTGCCTGTATGACAATACGGAATGCCGCAGTCCATACAGCGTGCTCCCTGAACCTGCAGTTTCTCTTCGGAATTTTTATTGTAAAATTCCTTCCAGTCCTGAATCCGCTGCAGAGGGGCGCGCTCGGCGGGCAGCTCGCGTTGAAACTCGATAAATCCGGTAGGTTTTCCCATTGCGCTTCCTCCATCGTATAGAATCTGTCCTGCTCGTTATGAATTAGTTGCCGCCGACACGGGCCAGATCGCGCGTGTTTTCTTCGAACGCCTTCATAACGGCATCCTGCTGGCTCAGTCCGGATCTCTTCATCCGTTCGATAGCATCGAACATCCGTTTATAGTCCTTCGGAATGACTTTCACGAATTTCCAGATATATTCATCCCAACGGCCCAGCACGCGGTGCGCGATCGAGCTGTCGGTAAAGGTTGCGTGATACTGAATCATCAGCTTCAGTTCGTTGATTTCGTAGCTTTCTTCCACCTGCTCCAGCGACACCATCTCGGTGTTGCAGCGGCTGGCCATCGTGCCGTCCTCGTCGAGGACGTAAGCTACGCCGCCGGACATCCCCGCCGCGAAGTTGCGGCCGGTCTTGCCGAGGATGACGACGCGTCCGCCCGTCATGTACTCGCAGCCGTGGTCGCCCACGCCTTCGACAACGACGCGCACGCCGGAGTTGCGGACAGCGAAGCGTTCGCCCGCGATACCGCGGATATACGCTTCCCCGTCGGTAGCGCCGTAGAAGCCCACGTTGCCGATGACGATGTTCTCCTCCGGCACGAATGTCGATTCGCTCGGCGGGAAGATGATGACTTTACCGCCGGACAATCCCTTGCCGACGTAATCGTTGGCGTCGCCTTCCAGCGACAAGGTCACGCCCTTCGGCACGAATGCGCCGAAGCTTTGACCGGCGGAGCCGGTGAAATGCAGGCGGATCGTGTCGTGCGGGAGCCCTTTCGCGCCGTAACGGCGGGTCACTTCGCTGCCGAGAATCGTGCCGACAACCCGGTTCGTGTTGTTGATCGGCAGTTCAATGCGGACGTGATCCTGGTACTCCAGCGCAGGTTGGCAGAGCGGAAGAATCTCGCGCATGTCGAGCGATTTCTCCAAGCCGTGATCCTGCTGCATCTGGTTGTAGCGGCCGACCTCTTCCGGCATCTCCGGCTGGTGAAGCAGCGGGCTCAGATCGAGGCCTTCGAGCTTCCAGTGGCCCGCTTCTTCTTCCTGGGCCAGGAATTCGGTACGGCCGATCATCTCTTCCAGCGTGCGGAAGCCGAGCTCCGCCATCGTTTCGCGGACATCCTGCGCGATGAAGTGCATGAAGTTCACGACATGCTCCGGCTCGCCCATGAAATGCTTGCGAAGCTCCGGATTTTGTGTCGCTACGCCGACCGGACACGTGTCGAGGTGACACACGCGCATCATGATGCAGCCCAGCGAGATGAGCGGAGCCGTGGAGAAGCCGTATTCCTCGGCTCCCAGCAGCGCTGCGACGATCACGTCGCGGCCGGTCATCATTTTGCCGTCAGATTCCAGCACGACGCGGCTTCTCAGGTTGTTCAGGATGAGCGTCTGGTGAGCTTCGGCCAGGCCCAGCTCCCAAGGAAGTCCCGCGTGGCGGATGCTCGTCTGCGGCGAAGCGCCCGTACCGCCGTCGTAGCCGCTGATCAGGATAACGTCCGCCTTGCCCTTGGCCACGCCGGCCGCGATCGTGCCGACACCGACTTCGGAGACGAGCTTCACGCTGATGCGTGCCTGAGGGTTCGCATTCTTGAGATCGTGGATCAGTTCCGCCAGATCCTCGATGGAATAGATGTCGTGGTGCGGAGGCGGGGAAATAAGGCCGACGCCGGCCGTCGTACCGCGCACTTCCGCTACCCAAGGATATACTTTCTTGCCCGGCAGTTGCCCGCCTTCTCCCGGCTTGGCGCCTTGGGCCATCTTGATCTGAATCTCGTCGGCATTGACGAGGTAATTGCTCGTTACGCCGAACCGGCCGGAAGCTACCTGCTTGATGGAGCTTCTGCGCAGATCGCCGTTCTCATCCGGCGTGAAGCGGTTCGGATGCTCCCCGCCCTCGCCGGTGTTGCTGCGGCCGCCGATACGGTTCATGGCGATGGCAAGCGCTTCGTGCGCTTCCTTGCTGATGGAACCGAAAGACATGGCGCCGGTCTTGAAGCGCTTGAAGATCGCTTCGATCGGCTCGACTTCCGACACCGGAACCGGCGAGCGGTCCGATTTCAGCTTAAGCAGGCCGCGCAGCGAAGCCGCTTTCTTGGACTCGCGGTTGATGAGCTCGGCGAATTTTTTGTACATGGAATAGTCATTGTTCCGCACCGCGGTCTGCAGCGAGTGGATCGTCTCCGGCGTGAACACGTGATCCTCGCCGTCCTGACGCCATTGCAGTTCTCCTCCGGCATCCAGAACGCGGTCGCGTCCGTCGCGCGGAGAGTAAGCCCGCTGATGGCGCTGCAGCGTCTCCTGCGCCACCCCGTCGAGGCCGATGCCTTCGACAGGCGTGTAGGTCCAGGTGAAGTAACGGTCCACGAATTCCTGGCTGAGGCCGACCGCTTCGAAAATCTGCGCGCCCCGGTAACTCTGGATGGTCGAAATCCCCATTTTCGCAAGGACTTTGACAACCCCTTTGGTTGATGCCTTGATGTAGTTATAGGAAGCTTTCTCTTCCGTGATGTCTCTAATTTGACCGTTGCCGATCATATCTTTAAGCGTCTCGAAAGCGAGATACGGGTTGATCGCGCCCGCTCCATAGCCAAGCAGCAGAGCGAAATGATGCACTTCGCGCGGTTCGCCGGACTCGACGATCAGGCTCGCTTTGGTTCTTGTTCCCTGACGGATCAGATGATGGTGCAGGCCCGCAACGGCCAGCAGGGCCGGAATAGCCGCCTGTTCCCCGTCCATGCCTCTATCGGAGAGGATCAGGAAAGTTGCTCCGTCTGCAATCGCTTCATCGGCAGCCGTGTACAGCTCCTCCATCGCCTGCTCAAGCCCTTGGCTTCCCGACGATGCCCGGAAGAGAGTCTTGAGCGTAACGGTTTTAAAGCCTTCACGTTTGATGTAGCGCAGCTTCGCCAGTTCCTCGTTGGAGATAACCGGAGTCGGAATACGGATCTGACGACAGCTTTCCGCTTCCGGACGGATCAGGTTGCGCTCCGGTCCGATCGTCGTTTCCTGCGCCGTGACGATCTCTTCGAAGTTGGAGTCGATCGGCGGGTTCGTTACTTGAGCGAACAGCTGCTTGAAATAGCTGTAAAGCAGCTGCGGACGTTCCGACAGAACGGCCAAAGGCGCGTCATAGCCCATGGAACCGATCGGGTCGACGCCGGTTTTGGCCATCGGCTCAAGAAATTTACGGAGATACTCGAATGTGTATCCGAATGCCTGCTGGCGCTGAACGAGCAGATCGTGTTCCGGCTGCGGCTCGGAAGCGGCTTCCGGCAGTTCTCCGATTGAAACGAGATGCTTCTTGACCCATTCCTGGTAAGGCTGCTCGTTAATGATCTGTCCTTTGATCTCCTCATCGGTCAGAATGCGTCCCGCCACCGTATCGACGACAAGCATGCGTCCCGGCTGCAGACGTTCTTTGCGCGCAATGCGCTCCGGTTCGATGCTGAGCACGCCGACTTCGGATGAAAGGACGATAAGATCGTCATGCGTGACATAATAACGGGCCGGGCGAAGACCGTTGCGGTCAAGCAGGGCGCCGATAATGCGGCCGTCCGTGAACGAAATCGCGGCAGGACCGTCCCAAGGCTCCATCAAGGTGCTGTGGTATTCGTAAAAAGCGCGTTTGGCCGGATCCATCGTTTCGTGCTTGGACCACGGCTCCGGAACCATCATCATGGCCGCGTGCGGCAAAGAACGTCCGGATAGCGTAAGGAATTCGAGCGTGTTATCGAGAATTTGAGAATCCGATCCGTCGTTATCGACAATCGGGAGCAGACTTTGGAAATTTTCACCGAACAAATCCGTTTGGATCATAGCTTGACGGGCGTGCATCCAGTTAACGTTGCCCCGTAGGGTATTGATTTCACCGTTGTGGATGACGTAGCGGTAAGGGTGGGCGCGTTCCCAGCTTGGAAAAGTGTTGGTACTGAAACGGGAGTGAACGAGGGCCATTGCTGTCTCGAAGGACGGGTCTTGCAGTTCCGTGTAATAAGCGTCTACCTGCTCGGGAGTGAGCATGCCTTTATATACGATGGTACGGCTGGATAAGCTGGGGAAGTAAAGCGGCGTGTTATCCAGGGCGCGGGTTTCATTCTCGATCCGCTTGCGGATGACATACAGTTTGCGTTCGAAGTTCAGTTCGTCCTGAATATCTCCGCTGCGGGCGATGAACAACTGACGCACGAAAGGTTCGGAAGCTTTGGCCGATTCGCCGAGAGTGGCATTCTCGGTAGGAACCGTTCGCCAGCCCAGGAACTGCTGGCCTTCCTCCTTGATAATCCGCTCCGCGATGCGCTCGCACTGCTGTCTGGCTTCCAGCTCCTGCGGGAGGAAAGCCATGCCGACGCCGTAAGTACCGGCTTCCGGCAGAGATATGTTTTCTTCGGTGCAAACCTTGCTGAGAAAACCATGCGGAATCTGCAGCAGGATACCGGCGCCGTCACCCGTATTGGCTTCGCTGCCCTGGCCACCCCGGTGGTCCAAATTGCAAAGCACATTCAACGCCTGCCCGACGATTTCGTGGGAAGGCCTGCCTTTCATATTCGCAACAAAACCAATCCCGCAGGCATCATGCTCGAACCGCGGATCGTACAAACCTTGTTTGGAAGGGGAAGCGTTTCTGTTCATGATTGTGCAACCTTTCCTTTTGTTTATTTGGGTACATCAACGTTTCATGCCTGCATTAAAGGGGTGAAGTCCGGAAATACGCGCGTAACTTGCCAAATTCGCCCGTATTTGTCCAAAAACCGAATCTTTTAGCGATTCGCCTCGATATTTTTCTATTATATTAACATTAGACTTTCTAGAGTGCAATTTAAAAAAAGGTTATGGGTTGAAAAAAAATTTTAATGGGAAACCCTGGACAGGGCTTGAAACTCAGAGATTCCGGGGGAAAATATCGTTTTTTTTGAATCTACAAATCTACCATTTAATGTTAGTTTACAAAATTTTCAAATCCGAAAGTTAACATGGACTTACCCTCGAAATGTTTGTGTTTGGACAAGAAGCATTATCCGATTCCGATCGTCTTTAAAAGGCGTTCGCCCATAAAATAAGTAATTCCGGCACATTCTCGCAGCGTATAATAGTAAATTTTCACGGGTTTGATCCGGACCGGCTTAGCCGTTACGTTCATGTTTAGGCTCCTTGCCATAAGCAGGGAACGGTACGTATGAAAGCCATGCGTTACGATAACCGCCGTGTCCCACTTCTCCCTCTCCATGATCTTACGGCTGTTGTCCAAATTCTCTATCGTGGATGTAGATTCATCCTCCAGAAAGACCGCCGACTCGGGAATGCCTTTGCCGACGAGATAGCTCCGCATCACACTGGCTTCCGTCGGTTCGCTTGTCGTCGTTCCGCCCGTTGCGATGATATGTTTGGCCAGTCCGCCGCGGTAAGCCTCAACAGCGGTATCCAGCCGCTCTTTCATCGCGTTGCTGGGCTTTCCGTTCCAGACGGCCGCGCCCAGAATAATGATCGTATCGCTCTCGGTACCGCGGGAATTCTCTCCCACATAATAAATCCATCCGCTCATTCCTACTATATATAATAGGAGAGCTCCCATGCAGGACAAGACGCCGTACAACCATCGTTTCCACTGTTTGTTCTTCCCTCTGCCTTCCCGTACGGCCTTCATTCCGCCTTCATCCTGCCTCTCTTCTCCGGTACCGCTCCGCCGGACGGAGGCCCGTCCCGAACGGCCGTGTCTGTATTCTTCTATCATAACTTGGCGTGGTAAAGTTATCTACACAAAAAGGCAGCTTTTACCACTTTCCTCCAGCGCTCGGATTCCGCTTCCATCCATGCCCTTTTTTCCGACGCATAAAACATGCTATGATAGCATATACCTGATGGTTTATTGGTAACAGAGAGGACGACACCTGTGGCTAAATTATATTTCCGATACGGAACCATGAACAGCGGCAAATCCATTGAAGTGCTGCGCACTGTTCACAACTACGAAGAACAGGGTAAGAAAGTATTACTCTTCACCCCCTCGGTGGATGACCGGAGCGGAGTCGGTATCGTTGCCTCCCGCATCGGCATGCAGAAGAGCGCCATCGTCATTCAAGACGGGGTAAATATGAAAGAACTGGCGGCCAAAGAACGGCCGAACTGCATTTTGATCGACGAAGCTCAATTTCTTAATGCCGGACAGATCGAGCAGCTTGCCGAAATCGCGGACGACCTTAATATACCGGTTATCGCCTACGGGCTGCGGGCGGATTTTATGGGACAGCTTTTCGAAGGAAGCGCCAGTTTGTTCGCCATCGCCGATAAAATCGAGGAAATCAAAACCGTGTGCTGGTATTGCGATAAAAAAGCTACGATGAACATGCGCTGCAAGGACGGCGTTCCTATTTTTCACGGGGAGCAAATCCAGATCGGCGGCAACGAGAGCTACATTCCCGTCTGCCGGAAATGCTACACAGATAAGAAAAGAGAGGCGGGTCAGCACTGACCGCCGAACACAGAATGCCCGATCCGGCGCCAGACCTCCATTCAGAATTCAGAGCCTGCACGCGCGCTTCCCGGCTATTTTGTCGATTAAGGAAAGGTGAGGTTTCTTGAGAAAAAAACGAATTCTGCTCCTTTCGGAGGGATTCGGATCCGGACATACCCAGGCGGCTCACGCATTAGCGTCCGCTCTGCGCAGGACGAATCCGGGGCTGATCATCCGTGTGCTGGAACTCGGTGCGTTTCTTCATCCGACGATAGCACCCTGGATCTTTACGGCTTATCGCAAAACAGTCGTTTCCCAACCGAAGCTGTACGGGAAGCTTTACCGCTCCCAGTCGAAAAAGCCGCTGAACGGTTTTTTGCAGCATGCCCTGCACCGCATTTTCTACCGCAAGGCGGAAGCCGTGATCGAGCAGCTGCGGCCGGACATTATCATCTGTACCCATCCTTTTCCTAACTTGATCGTATCGCGATTGAAGAAACAGCATGGGCTCCCTATCCCGCTCTGCACGCTGCTGACGGACTATGACGCCCACGGGTCGTGGATCAACGATGAAGTGGACAGGTATTTCGTCTCGGCCCCCGACGTCAAACGCAGACTTGTGGCGAAAGGCGTTTCTTCCCGCAGAATCAAAGTGACGGGCCTGCCCGTTCACCCGAGTATCAGCGAACAGTATTCGGTCGATGAGATTTACCTGGAGTTCGGGCTCCGGGATATGCCGACCGTGATGCTGATGGGCGGCGGCTGGGGCCTGCTCGACGAGAAGCTGCTGAAGCGCATCGTCCAGTGGCGCGACCGCGTCCAACTGCTCTTCTGCCTCGGCACGAACGAGAAGGCGCGCCAGCAGCTTCAGTCGAATGAGCTGTACCGGCATCCGAACATTCATCTGTTCGGGTATACCCGGGAGATCGGCAAGCTCATGGAGGTGTCCGACCTCCTGATCACCAAGCCGGGCGGCATGACCTGTACGGAGGCCATGATCAAAGGCGTGCCGATGCTCTTCTATAATCCGATTCCGGGCCAGGAGGAAGAGAACTGCCAATACTTCACGGAGCACGGCTACGGGGAGGAATTGACTTCCCTGAGTGAGCTGGACGGTTATTTTACCCGCTTTATGGAAAATAGGCGCGATAAAAATAAAATCGCCCGTAAAGGCAGCAGCCGGCGCTTGTCCAGCCTGTTCGCCAAAAGCGTCATGCAGATGCTGCGCTGACGTACTTGTGTCTTGGAATTCACACTACACTCACATCATATGGAAGAGCTATGACCACTCCTTCAAAAAGGGGGAAGTCAGGGCTCTTTTTTCGTGTGCCTTCCTTTTTTTCAAGTTCTGTTTTTAGCGTAAGAACAGGCATTTCAGCCTCTTTGCCCGTTATTTGTCCGAATTTATGCGGCATGTACGCCAAAAGTCCTGAATACAATTCGATAGGGGTTCGGTTTCGCGCGAAAGGAAGGTTCATCGCATGAAGACCAAAGAGGACAAGAAAGAACTGACGCTTATGTTCATTCCCGGCGCCGACAAGCGGGTCATTCGTTTCAAGATTCCCCGCATCAGCCTGTATGCCGTTCCATCCGCCGCCGCCCTTGTCATCCTCGGCTTCTCCCTGACCATCTACGTCCAGAACACCAGCCACCGGAGCACAACGGAGCAGCTTACCGAAACGTTTACCGGTCAGGAAAAGCAGCTTACCGAACAGTTGATGCTGAAAGATTCGGAGCTTGAAAAGCTGCAGATCGAACTGATCGATTTATCCAAGCAGGCCGAGCAGTTCAAAAGCAAGCTGGAGGAAATCCGCAAGCTGGAGAATAAGATCAGTCCGGGTACTGCGGTTTCTTCCGGAAAAAGCACCGCTCCCCCGCCTTCGTCCCTTCCCGATGTCGGCGGCACGGAAATGCCGGTCGGCACCCGCGAAATGAACGAACTGGCGGCGCAAACAAAGTCCAACCTCTCCGGGATGATCGGCGACATCGACGGTCTCCTTGTCCAGCTGACGGAGAGCGAGCGGAAGCTGGAGGAAGCCCGCCGGCTGAAACGAATCACCCCCACCATCTGGCCGTCGGATTCCCGAACGGTCACCTCGGGTTTCGGGGTGAGGCAGGATCCTTTCAACGGGAGGCCCAATGTGCACACCGGCCTCGACATTGACGGCGAGCTGAACGATCCCGTCTATGCCGCTGCCGACGGCACGGTCACTGCGGCCGGTTACGATTCCCAGCACGGGAATCATATCCGCATCGACCATACGAGAGGCATAGAAACCGAATACCTCCATCTGAACAAAATGGAGGTACAGACAGGCAGCACCGTCCGCAAGGGCCAAATTATCGGACGCGTCGGAACGACCGGACGAAGCACCGGGACACATTTGCATTACGAAGTCCACAAAAACGGCACGAAAATCAACCCCTCTCCTTACCTTATTTCCGATCGAAAGGATGATAACTGACATGGTATTCGATAAAAAACGGAATACGGACAACAAAACGACCGACACGATCATCGGAGAAAGCACGGTCTGCGAAGGAAAGATTATTTCGGAAGCCAGTCTTCGTATCGAAGGACAGGTGCTGGGAGACATCGAATGTTCAGGCGATATTGTCATCGGGGAAAAGGCGGTCGTTCATTCGTCCATCCAGGCAAGGGACGTCACGATAGCGGGCAAAGTCAAAGGCGATGTGGCGACAAAAGGCAAGCTGACCGTAATGAGCACCGGAGAGCTGATCGGGAACATTCAGGTCCGGGCTTTCATTATGCAGGAAGGCGGCGTGTTCCAGGGAACGAGCACAATGACGGCTTCCGGACAGGACGACAAAGCGCCGAGTCCGATCTCAAGCGCCCCTTCGGCCAAGAACCGCAAAGAAGAGCAGTCCCTCGCCAGCGCCAACTAACAGAAGGACTGCATCTAAGGTGCACCGTCGCGCACGCACCCTGCAGCACCGATCAGGCATACCAAAGAACGGGAGGTTTTTACGGTGGTCCCAACACCCAAGCTCAGCGTATGGACGGAGCACCGTTTCTGGCTAGGCATTCTTTATGATCATGCGACCTTCGTATGGCAGGCCCTCGCACCGAGCGAGCAGCCCTTTATTCAGACGGCAAACGGATTCCGCCAAGCTTTCGCCGCCCTTATCAAGCAGGTCGAGCTGACTCCGCAGGAGCTGCCGGTATCTTCACCGGTGATGATCAAGCTGGCCCAGGATATCCTTCCGGCCGCAAGCGGCTACTACCAGTTCGAAGGACATATCCAAAGCCTGCGGATAAGCAACAAAATCGTACTGGAGCTGACTCCCTCTTACTTTAACGGAACGTTAATCGAGAACGAGGAATATCTCCGGCTGCTGTCATTCTGGACCCGGGGCGTCGAGGCGGAAGAATTGACGCTCTACGGACTGCTGGACATGTGGCTGGAGGATCAGCTCGGCCATGCCGTTCTGCTCTGGGACCATCTGGACCCCGTAGAAATCGAATTGTCGGAGCAAGCACGCCGGTATTCCAATACCTTTCAGGCTTACATGGTCAAAAATCGCGCCATGGGCGGCTATCTCCGCTTCACCCCTCCGGGTTTCCCGGCCCAGCGCCGTTTTGCGGCGGATGTGGCGGTAGCCATCATCAAGTTCTATGACTTTGTCGTGCAAGTCATCGACATGTATGTCGATGAAGAACTTCTCAGCCGCTTGACACTCCGGTTCCTGGACCATCATCTGCCGGAAAGCTGCTATTTCCTCAATAAACTGGCCGTCTATGAACCGAACCTGAAGATTCCGGGCAACTGTTTTCTCTACAAGCCGATAGCACCCAATGAAAATATCCCGTACCCGCAGCTTACGCCTCCGCAGCCCCGGGAGGATTAATCCGCACTTCCCCGGGGTAAAGGGGTATAGATGCGGGTAAGGCAGTGTCCCCCGCTTACTTACAGAAAAGAGGCGGTGGAGATCGTGAACGATTCGCAATTCGATACGCTAATTGTCGGTTCGGGCCTGGCGGGCCTTAGCTGCGCGTTTGAGCTAGCCGAACAAGGACAGCGCGTACATATTATAGAAGCGGCGCCTTTCGCCGGAGGCCGAACATCGAACTGGTCGGATGCGGGCATGGAAGTCGAATCGGGCTTTCATAAATTTATCGGATTTTATGAAGCGCTCCCGAATCTGCTGAGAAGAGCAAGGATTAAACCGAACAGCATGCTGACTTGGGAAAAAACGTTCGAAATCCGGCTCCCCGACGGGGAAACGGCCGGAGAATTCGGAATCGCTCCTTTGAAGTCCCCCATTAAAACGATTACGGGAGCTTTCACCAACAACGATATTATTTCTCCGGCCGACAAAGCTTCCCTGATGCCCTTTGTGGCCGAGGGCCTCAAACTTCTGTCGGAGAACCCGATGGAGCTGGATGCGTACAGCGTAGCCGAATTCGCCCGCAAGCACGGCGTCAAGGACGAGGCGCTGCGCCATGTGCTGGGGCCGCTTACGTCCGGCGTGCTGTTCCTCCCGCCGGAGGACTACTCCGCGCTCGTCTTCTTCGGGCTTTTTGCGCCAGGGGTGCCGAAGTTTTACAAGATGCAGATCGGCGGGTTCAACGGCGGCATGACCGACGTCATGATCACCCCTCTGCTCGCGGCGCTGGAAAAAAGGGGCTGCCGGATCAGCCTCAACACTCCGGCCGAGGGACTCAGCCTTGAAGACGACCGGGTCACGGGCGTCTCCCTGCAGGAAGGCGGAACACTGCGCGCCGCTAACGTCGTCATCGCCACGGAAATCTCGGCGGCCAAGCGGTTGCTCCAGCCGCCTTTCGGAGGAGAGGCGTGGTATCAGCCTCTCGGGGAACTGCCGACGATGCCCGACGTGACGATTCAGCTCGAGCTCAGCGAACCGCTCCTTCCGCAGGACCGCGTCACTTTCGGTCCCGGCACGTGCATCGGCAGCTTCAGCGAGCAGTCGCGCACGACGTTCCCACACGTACCCGGCCGCGTCTCCATGATCCTCTCACCCCCGGACGAATTCATCGACATGCCCGATGATCTCGTCTTCGAGCGGGTGTGCGCGGATGCGGACAAGCTCGGCCTCGACCTGCGCGCAAAGGCCAAGGATTACCGGGTGATTCGCAGACCGGATCACTTCTATTCCGTCCGGCCCGGAAGCGAGAAGTTCCGCCCCGAGCAGCGCACGCCGGTGCCCGGCCTCGCCCTTGCCGGCGACTATACGCGCCAGCCGATGTTCGCGACGATGGAAGGGGCGGTCCTCTCGGGCCGCAAGGCGGCCGAAGCCGTGCTTGGCCGGGAGCTGAGCTAAGCCGGGCTTTAGCAGTTCGGCATCGCGCTTCGCGGTTCCGCACTCCGTGATGCTGCGCTTGGCCGATCCGAGGAGCAGGCCCGGCGTCACGGAGCGGACTCCGCCTTCTAACCAAAAAGGACAGCCGAATAACCGGCTGTCCTTTTTTTCAACTCTTTTATAAAATTTATTTCTTCTCTTTCTTCACTTCGTCCAGAAGCGACAGATCCAGGAACTTGCTCAGATCCAGCTCTTCTTTCTTCACGTTCTTGATGAAGCCGGCATCGATCGAGACTTTTGCCATTTCTTCAATCGCTTCCTTGCTCACATCCGGCGTCAGATTGAGACGAGAAAGCGCCGCTTTGATCAGTTCGTTATCGAGTCCTTTACCGCTCAGTTTTTTAAGCTGATTGTTAATCAGGTCGTAGGACTTATCGGGGTTGCTTTTGATGAAGTTAATGGCATCGATATTCGCCTGGATCGCGCCTTTGGCCATATCGCGGTGGTCCTTCAGGAACTTGTCGCCCGCGACCAGGATCGTAAGCGGGTAGTTGCCGTTGTTCGGCGGGATTTTGTCCCAATCCACGAGGATCTGACCGATGCCTTCTTTCTCCATCTGCGTTCCCCACGGTTCCGGGATAAGCGTAGCGTCGACTTCTTTCTGGCGCATCGCAACCAGCGTATCCGCCGGAGCGCGGGCGATAATCTCCACGCCGGATTTATCCGTCGTCACTTTCAGTCCTTCCTGCTGGAGAAGCAGGCGCAGCGAAATTTCGTTCGTGCTGCCGCGCGTCGGGATAGCGACGGTTTTGCCTACAAGATCTTTTACGCTCGAAATTCCCGCGTCTTTACGGACAGCCAGTACGGCACCGCCGTTATTGGAACCGGAAATGACTTTGAAGTTTTTGCTTTTCAGATATTGGTTCGTGGATGGTCCGGGACCGACGAAGCCCAGGTCAATCTGATCCGTAGCCAGAGCGATCGAAAAGTCCGAGCCGTTATCGAAAGCCGTGACTTCCACTTTGACGCCCTCGCCCCAATATTTCTCGAAATATTTATTTTCGAGCGCCACATAACCGGCGGCATGCGTAACGTTTTTGAAAATACCGACGCGGACTGTTTCCGGCTTCTTGCCGTCGCCGTTTCCGCCGGAGTTTTTGGAATCCCCGCCGCCGCATGCGGTGAGCACCGTACCGACCAGCAGAATGAGTGCAAGCAGCCAAGCTGTTTTTTTCATTGTAAACTCCCCTTTATCTGTTCTTCTATTTCTTGCTTATTTGCCGCTTATGGCAAGACCATAGCGGAGCAGAATTTTATCTTCGAGCTTCTTGAAGCAGAGATGGTCGGAAATCGTGCCGAGCACCGCAATGATAATGACGATGCAAAGCATAAGCGCCGTATCCGCAATATCGCGGCCCTGCTGAAGCAACTGGCCCAAACCGACGCCTTTGGCGATGAGTTCTCCGGCTACCAGCGCCCGCCAGGCGAACGCCCAGGCTACCCGCACCCCGTTGATGAGATGAGGGAAGGCCGCCGGAACCATGATCTGCCAGAACATCCGCAGCCCGTTGCCCGTGCCCATCGTCTGGGCCGCTTTCAAATAAATCGGCGGAATGTTCATAATGCCCGTGCGGCTCGACATGGCCATCGTCCAGGTGGCTCCAAGCGCCGTGATGAAAATAACGGAGGTGTCCGTGAGTCCGAACCAGATGATCGCGAACGGCAGCCAGGCGATACTCGGAACCGTCTGCAAGGCAACGACGACAAACCCGAGCGTATCGTCCAGAAACCGGAAGCGTGCGAAAAGAAAACCGAGCAAAGTCCCTACAACGAGGGAGATGCAGAAGCCGGTCAGCAGCCGTCCGAGCGATCTCAGTGTCGCTTCCACAAGCTGTCCGTCCGTAAAACCGAGGCGGAAAGCATCCAGGGTCTGGAACAGAGACGGGAATTTCCATCCCCAGTCGAAAATTCTATATCCCGCCTCCCACGCTATCAGCAGAATCACGAGAAAAATCGTTCTTCTTAAGGCTGTACTCATCGCCCATCTCCTCCTTTACCACTTTCTCGAGTTCCTCGGCAAGCACGTCCATGATCGCACTCTCGACATGATGGATAACGGAGTCGGCATTATCGCGTGGGCGCGCGGCTTGAACGGCGAATTCCTTCTTGATCGTTCCCGGACGGGTCGACATCACGACGACGCGGTCGGACAGGATAACGGCTTCACGGATGTTGTGGGTAATAAACAAGATCGTTTTGCCGGTTTTCATCCAGATTTCTTCGAGTTCTTTATGCAAAATGAGACGAGTCTGCTCATCAAGTGCCGCGAAAGGCTCGTCCATGAGAAGAATTTCCGGGTCCATGGCAAGCGCACGTGCAATAGCGGCACGCTGTTTCATGCCTCCGGACAGCTCGTGCGGATAACGGTCCGCAAATTTGCTGAGGTGGACCGTCTTGATCTGCTCCATCGCTTTCTCGTACCGTTCCTTCTTCGGAATGCCCTTCTGTTTAAGGCCGAAGGCGACATTGTCGAGCACGGTCAGCCAAGGAAACAGCGCATGCTCCTGAAAAACGACGACGCGGTCGGAGCCCGGTCCGGTCACTTTCGTCCCGTTCACTTCAATCGTACCTTCATCATAGCCTTCCAACCCGGCCACCATGTTGAGCACCGTCGACTTGCCGCAGCCCGAAGGGCCGAGCAGAGATACGAACTCGCCTTTTCTGATGGTCAGCGAAACATCGTCAATAGCGGTAAATGATCCGCTGCTGCGCTGCTTGAAGGTTTTGCGAACATGCTTGATTTGTATCATCGCTTGATCTCTCCTTCAGGCTCGGACGAAAGCAGAAGCTTCGTATATTCCGTTCCTATTCTTATACCAACTTATTTTATCGGAATTATGTAATTTGTCAACCTTTAATTGCATAAAATTCTAATAAAAAAAGCCCCTGCGAAGGGCTTAAAGGGCTGTTGTTAAAAGGTATAGGCCGGTTCCGGCATGACGTGTGCGGCGCCCCGAAACTGGTCCGTGTCAGTTCGGCGGAATTTCGACGGAGCAGCCGTGACGACGTCAGGCATCCTGAGCGCCGGGCGCGCAAAGTTGCACGCGGCCCCGGATGCGGGCCCGGCAGATGCATTTACCTGCGTGCTTGCCGCCCCCGCCGTCGGGACTGCGCTCACCCGCGGGTCCGGAGGCCCCGCCGGGCTTTGGCGGACTCGGACTCCGCCACGACGAGCACGTCCATGCTGCGCGCCCCGCGCATGATCCGTTTCACGATGGACCCGTGAAACAGCCGCTCCCACAGCGACTCGCGCGCCTGGCCGATGATGAGCTGCGTAGCGCTCAGCTCCAAGGCCCGCGCGAGCAGCCCGTCCGCGGTGCGCCTCCGCCCCGCGGCGCCCAGCACTTCGAAGCGGCCGCCGAGCCGCTCCGTCAAGGTCTGGAGCGCGGCGATCCGCGCTTCCTCATCGCCGGCGGCCGAGCCGCAGCGGATGTAAGCGACGTGCCAGCGCGCTTTCAGCCGGTATGCGATGCGGAAGCCGCGGCGGATGATGCGCTCCGCGTGCTGGTTCAGCTTCACGCAGACGAAGATCACTTCCTCGCGCCGCCAGGGGCCGCGCAGGGAGCCGACGCGTTCCCACGCCTCCAGGCGTTCGTCCACGTCGTCGGCGATTTCGCGCAGCGCGAGTTCCCGCAGGGCAATCAGATTGACGGTTTTGAAAAAGTGGCCGAGCGCCTGGTCCACTTTGTCCATCCCGTAAATCTTGCCCTCCTTCATGCGCTGCCGCAGCGTTTGCGGCGTGACGTCGATGAGCTCGACCTCATCGGCCAGCCGCAGGATGCTGTCCGGGACCGTTTCCCGGACCCGCACGCCCGTCAGCTGCTCGACGGCATCGTTCAAGCTCTCGAGGTGCTGGACGTTCACGGTTGAGATGACCGAAATGCCCGCATTGAGGATCTCCAGTATATCTTCGTATCTCTTCTTATTGACACTCTGCGGCACATTCGTGTGAGCCAGCTCATCCACAAGAACCAGATCCGGCATCCGGCGGATCACCGCCTCGGTATCCATTTCCTGCAGTTCGGTTCCCCGGTAAGTCCTGATTTTCCGTGGAATCTGCTCCAGATCGCCGACCTGATCCGCCGTTTCTTTACGGCCATGCAGCTCGAGAAGTCCGATGACCACATCAATATTTTTACGCAGCAGATCGTTGCCTTCCCGCAGCATGCTGTAGGTTTTGCCCACGCCCGGCGCGGCCCCGATATAAACCTTGAAGCGTCCGCGCCGCGCTTTACGGATTTGACGTTCCATCTCCTGGGGGCTGGGGCGGCGGTAAAGCTCGACCGGCTGCCGGGCATCGCTCTTTCGTTTGACGGGAAGAATCCGCTCTCCGTCCCTCTCCGCCCGGTCGGCAACCACGAACAGATCAATCCCTTGCAGACGGCTCACCGCATCGTTAAGCACCGAGCCCTGCCAAAACTCCTGCCAGCGGCTGTGCTTGGAGTGGCCCAGCACGATCCGGGTCACTTTGCGGTCGATCCCGTAACGGATGAGCGCCTGGGCAAGCTTCCGCCTCCCCGGGAAAGGAAGCTCATCGAAAGTGCCCCCCACTTTCTCGGACAGCTTGATGATCGAACGGCGGAACGTAGCCGCATCCTTGGATAGAGCTTTCCCCGGGACGGTAAAAGAAACGACGAACAAATCGCCGCTCAGCCGGTCCGCTATCTGCTGCCCCCGCCGGACATAGATCGACCCGTTCCAATGGTACTGGGTGGAGACCAAAATCCGCTCGTCGGCCCCCGAAGGTCCGGTCATCCCCATTTCTCCCCGGTGCTTCTCCAGAGATTCGTTGACTCCTTCCGCCACGAGCCGAAGGGCCAGCTCACGCAGCACGCCGATGTTCCCCCGTTCCAGCACCTTGCGCTCGTGCCATTGGCAGCCCTTCATCCCGCCTTCCTCAAGCCGGTTGAGGATCGTTTCGGGCGTGGCGTCGATAAGCCTCACTTCATCGGCCAGCTCCAGGGTATCCGTCGGCACCGTATGTTCCGCTACGATACCCGTCATTTTGCGGGCTAGCTCACGCACTCCTTCCAATTCATACACGTTCACGGTTGCCAGCACGCTGATCCCTTTGTTCAGCAGAAATTTGATATCCTCCAGCCTCGTCGGGTAAAGAGCTCCCGGCCGGTTGCGATGAGCAAGTCCATCGGTCAGCACGACTTCCGGATTGCGGGCAACAAGGTCATCGAGCGGCAAATCCTGCTGCCTCAGCCCGTCCTTCCTCCATTCGATGCTTTCAACCCGTTCCAGCCCGCCGGCCTGTTCCATCGTCTCGGGACGCCCCTCCATGGAAATCGCGCACAGCACGACATCGATTCCCTGTTCCCGGAGTGTCTGCCCTTCCCGCAGCATGTGATACGTTTTCCCCGAACCGCTGACGGCCCCGATATAGATTTTCAGCCGGCCCCGGTGAATGTCCGAAATCGACAGCAAAATTTCTTCGGGCGTTTTTCTCCGGAAATTATCCATCCCCCGCCTCCCTTCCCGTTTCTTCTCCCTTATACCTCACATTATTCTCCCACGAAATTCCCGTTGTTTTGTAAGCATCATGCGATCTTTTAGCGAGACAGAAACTTGATCCGAATCCTCTGCCCCAAAGGAGGTATATATAATAGTAGAAACACAATTTTGCCTACGAGTAAAATCCGCTTTTCCGCACTCCGAAAACTTGTAAAACGCATGCCCTCCTTACCGGAACGAGCATGCGTTTATAAGTGGCTGCCGGCCTCTGGAATTCTGCCGGGTCAGGCGTTTTTATCGTTACCGTATAAATGGCTCCCGATCTGGCGGTTACCGGTTATTTCCCGGCTAATTTCTTCACATCGAGGTTTAATTCCAGCACATTCACACGAGGTTCGCCGAATATGCCCAGGTCACGGCCGTCCGTGTTCTTTTTAACCAATTCCTGAAGCTGGGCGGTCGATATTCCCGTCACTTTGGCAATACGGGGAATCTGGACTTGAGCCGATTCCGGCGTAATATGAGGATCGAGGCCCGAAGCGGAGTTTGTGAGCAAGGAAATCGGCACCTGATTGACGGGCACGTCCGGATTTTCCTTTTTCCATGTATCCATGGATTCCTGCGTGCGTTTTACCAGTTCAGGGTTGGAAGGCGCATAGTTGTTGGAGCCCGAAGCTTCCGCTTTATACTCGATGGAGGAAACGCGGCCGTGGAAATACTTCGGATCCGCAAACAATTGCCCGATCAGCTCCGAGCCGACGATTTCCCCCTGTTCGTTCTTAATGACGCTGCCGTTGGCCTGTTTGGGGAAAATGACCTGCGCCAGCCCTGTCGATACGAGCGGGTATATGATTCCGCACAGGACGATTAACAATATGCTGATACGGACAGCGACAGACAAGACGGACCCGTTCCACTCGCCGTTTTCTTTAGGTACCGAAGCGCCTGGATTCATCCTTTTTCAATCCTCTCTCTTATACCGGGAGAAGCCTCGAAAGGCATTCCCGGCATGTTGGTGTTCTTTGTTACAGGGTACTTTCATTCCATTTACTTGCGCGTTTATGTGCTTCCGTTTTCACGGAACAGGCTCCTAGATCCAGACATGGACGACAAGGTCAATGATCTTGATTCCGATAAAAGGAACGACGACCCCGCCCAGTCCGTAAACAAAAAGGTTGCGGCTGAGCAGCTTTGTCGAGCTCATCGGACGGTATTTGACACCCTTCATCGCAAGTGGAATGAGCAGCGGAATGATAACCGCGTTGAAGATAAGAGCGGACAGCACCGCCGACAGGGGCGACCCCAGCTTCATGATATTGAGGGCTTCCATCTGCGGGATCGCCAGCATGAACATCGCCGGTATGATCGCGAAATATTTGGCGATATCGTTGGCGATCGAGAAGGTGGTGAGCGCCCCGCGTGTCATCAGCAGCTGCTTGCCGATGCCGACCACTTCGATGATCTTGGACGGATCGGAGTCCAGATCGACCATGTTGGCCGCTTCCTTGGCGGCGATGGTGCCGCTGTTCATCGCGAGACCCACGTCAGCCTGGGCCAGAGCCGGGGCATCGTTCGTGCCGTCGCCGGTCATCGCGACCAGCTTGCCCTCCGCCTGCTCTTTGCGGATCACGGCGATCTTATCCTCCGGCTTGCTTTCGGCGATAAAGCCGTCCACACCGGCTTCTTTGGCGATGGTAGCGGCCGTAAGCGGGTTATCGCCGGTACACATGATCGTTTTGATCCCCATTTGACGCAAGGTATCGAACCGTTCCTTCATGCCGGGCTTCACGGTATCTTTCAAGTAAATCAGGCCGTATATTTTTCCGTCCACGGCTACGGCAAGCGGAGTCCCGCCTTCCGTCGCGATCGCGTCTCCGTTGGCCTTAAGATCGGCGGGAACCGTTCCGCCCTGCTCCTGTACCCAACGGACGACGGCGTCCACGGCGCCTTTGCGTACTTTTCTGCCGTCTTTCAGATCGATGCCGCTCATCCGGGTTTCCGCTTTGAAGTCGATGAACTCTCCGCCTTCCGCGAGAGAAGCCTCGTAAACCAGGTTCTGTTTCTTCATCAGCTCCAGCACGGAGCGTCCTTCCGGCGTTTCGTCTTTGACCGAGCTGACGGCCGCCCAGGTAGCCGCTTCACCCGTGGAGGCGCCGCCTACCGGGATAAATTCGCTGGCCATCCGGTTTCCGAACGTGATGGTTCCCGTTTTGTCCAGAATGATCGTATTTATGTCTCCGGCCGCTTCGACCGCTTTCCCCGACATCGCCAGGACGTTGAACTGGGTGACCCGGTCCATCCCCGCGATCCCGATCGCGGACAGCAGAGCGCCGATCGTCGTCGGAATGAGGCAGACGAGCAGGGCGATCAGTACGGCCGTATCCAGCTCGACATTCACGAACCCCGCGATGGGCTTCAGCGTAACGACCACGATCAGAAAAATAAGCGTCAGCGTGATCAGCAGCGTGTTCAGCGCGATTTCGTTCGGCGTCTTCTGGCGGGACGCTCCCTCGACGAGGGAAATCATCCGGTCGATGAAAGATTCGCCGGGATCGCTCGTAATCCGTACCCGGATCGCGTCGCTCACGACTCGCGTCCCGCCCGTAACGGAGCTGAAATCGCCGCCCGCTTCTTTAATGACCGGCGCGGATTCCCCCGTGATCGCCGATTCATCGACGGAAGCCAGCCCTTCTATCACTTCCCCGTCGCCGGGGATCATCTCTCCTTGGGCGACGGTAACGATATCGCCCTTGCGGAGTTCCGTGGACGGAACGACTTTAATGCCGCTGCCGACCACTTTGTTGGCCTGAATTTCCTGCTTGGACTTTTTAAGCGAATCCGCCTGGGCTTTCCCCCTGCCTTCCGCCAGTGCCTCGGCAAAGTTGGCGAACAGCACCGTGAAAAGCAAGATCAGAAACACGGTCAGGTTAAAACCGATCCGGTCCTGCGTTCCGAAGTAGCCCGGCAGTACCGTCATCAGAAGGACAATAAAGGTTCCGATTTCTACCACGAACATAACGGGATTTTTCATCATCGTAACCGGATTTAATTTAAGAAAGCTTTGCACGATCGCCTGTTTGACGATATCCCCGCTCAGCATCGATTTACGTTTCGTTTGAGAAGCAGTTGAGCTCATCCGTTTTCACCCCATCGTTATTAACGCAATGTCAAATATTCGGCCACCGGACCGAGCGCGATTACCGGTAGGAAGGTGAGCGCCCCAATGATGACGACCGTACCTACCACGATTCCGGTAAACAAGGCATTGTCCGTGCGGAACGTTCCGATTGTTTCCGGAACCCACTGCTTGCGGCCCAGCGAGCCGGCCACACCCAGCAGGGCGATGATCGACACATAACGGCCAAGCAGCATCACAATTCCCGTGGAAATGTTCCAGAACGGCGTATTGTCTGCCAGCCCCTCGAAGCCGGAGCCGTTATTGGCCGCCGACGACGTGAACTCGTACAGCACCTGGGAGATTCCGTGGAATCCCGGGTTGGTAACGGCTCCTTTGCCAAGCTCCGTCATGAAGGCTATCGCTGTCGGAGCCAGGATGATAAGCGGATGCGCCAGAATCGCGACGGCGATCAGTTTCATCTCGCGGGACTCGATTTTGCGTCCCAGAAACTCCGGCGTCCGGCCGACCATGAGGCCCGACAGAAAGACCGCCAAAATCGCGTACATGAGCATATTGACCAACCCGACTCCGTCGCCGCCGAATACGCAGTTCAGCATCATTTGGGCGAGCGGAACCATTCCGCCCAGCGGGGTGAGCGTGTCGTGCATATTGTTGACGGTTCCCGTCGTCGCCGCCGTCGTTACCGTGGTGAACAGCGCGGACTGGGCAATGCCGAACCGCACCTCTTTGCCTTCCATACTGCCGATGGACGAATCCGCGCCAAGGGCGTTCAAGGCAGGGTTACCGGCCTTTTCGGAGAAGAAAGCGACCGATAGAAATACCAGGAACAAGGTCATCATCGCTCTGAAAATGACCCATCCCTGCTTCCGGTTCTTCGCAAACCGCCCGAAGGTATAGGTCAATGAGGCCGGGATGCACCACATCGACAGCATTTCGATCACGTTAGTCAACGGAGACGGATTTTCAAACGGATGGGAAGAGTTCACCCCGAAGAAACCGCCGCCGTTCGTGCCCAGATGCTTGATGGACACAAGCGACGCCACCGGACCGATGGCGATTTGCTGCTCCCCGCCTTCAAGCGTCTTCGCGGCCACGGTCGGATCCAGCGTTTGCGGCACCTTCAGGCCGACAAGCACCAGCGTGACCACAATAGCCAGCGGCAGCAGCAGGCGCGTGTGTCCTTTTACGAAATCCGCAAAAAAGTTGCCGATGGTGCTGCCTTTGGACGTCAGTCCGCGGATAAACGCAATCGCGACCACGATTCCCGTTACGGCGGACGTGAACATCATCATCATGATGACCGCCATCTGCGAGAAATAGGACAGGCCCGTTTCCCCGCTGTAGTGCTGCAGGTTGGTGTTCGTCATAAAGCTGATAATCGTATTGAACGACAGCGTCGCCTCCATATTGTCGATCCCGTTCGGGTTCAAAGGAAGAGCACGCTGCAGACGCAGGATCAAATACCCGACCGCCACAAGCACAATGTTGGTCAGTACAAGACTGCCCGCATACTTCTTCCACGTCATGCCGTTCTCGCTGCGGATGCCCGCAAGCTTGTAGATGGGTCTTTCCAGCCAGCCGAACCATTTGTCCGTCCGGTTTTTTTCATTCGAAAAAACATGATACATATAAGTTCCAAGCGGTTTCACCAGCAGGCAAAGCGCCGCGATTACGATTACTATTTGCATAATCTCCATGGATTCCTATCCTCCTCAAGCAACTCCGCGCTAACAGTTCACCGGCTGCCCGAAGGCGCCCTAAAATTTTTCGGGATGTATGAGCGCGTATATCAGATACAGGAAAAGCCCTGCCGTAAAAAGCGCGATAATCATCATGTACGGCCGCCTTCCGAGCCTTCCACAACATGGTCGCACCAAGTCAGAAAACCGTAAAAGATGAGATAAATGACTGCCAACAGCAGAACCATATAAAGGTCCGTCATGTGTGTCGGCTCCTTTCTTTCCTATCTATAGGTTCATTTTATAGGTTCATTCATTATCGTTCGGACCGTGAATTGAATCGTTATCGCAAAACTTCCTCGGGCACTTGGCCCGGTGCTGCTCCAAGCAGGAAAGAGACCTGACGGGTATTCGTATGCACCACATGGTCGGCGCCGAGCGCTTTATAAATCAACCGCGGCGAGGCATTCGTTTTGACCACGAAAATCGTTCCGGTTGTCCAGCTGCGGACCATCTGAAGATACCGGCAGCAGAGCGGCAGGCTGTCTTCGAAAAGATAGACGTCACCGATCGGAAGTCCGGGGACTTCCCAGGCTTCGTGGTGCACGGTATCCACTTCCACGATGTGCCGGACTCCCAGCTTCTTCATCCGCTGTCCTTCTGCGGGGTTGTTCACAAGCACCACGAAGGGCCTGCGGTAAATATTCAGCAGTTTAATAAAGTTCTCGCCGGTGACATTCGGTGCGGAAACCAACGTATAGGTTTGGATCTTTCTCTCGTCCACTTTTTATCCCTCTTTCATGTTTTGGGCAGCAAAAAAAGAAGCCTGCGGAAGAGGAACTCTTCACGCGGCTTCTTGACGGTCACAGCCTAAAAAGACTATAGCCGAAGCGCGATAGCAGTCGCCTCTCTCGGTACGCTTACGAGGTTAGCTGTCGGATTCGGGCGTGAGAGTCGCCCTACCATAACGGCACGGAAGCCGCTTCTGGATTCACCCCATGAGGACCGGGCCGTCAGGCCTGCAAGTCCTCGTTTGGTTCCCCCGTTTTCCGCTTTACACGGAAACTCAGCGATAAAAACGCATGTTCATTTGTTTGGCACATTTTTCATTTTCGGATGTTTTTGAACATAACAAAACCACAGCGAAACGAAGTCCCTGTGGTCGATGCCGATCACAAGCTTCTTCAACCCCTCCCGAACTCATGCGCTTACGAGGTTAGCTGTCGGATTCGGGCGGTGAGAGTCGCCCTACCTGATTACCGGGTCCATGGATTCCGGCGCTTCAGGATTCACCCCTGCAGACACGGCTCCGGCTCTCACACCGGATCAATGCTGCGATGGTTCCCCCGCTTCCCCGATTGGGGAAATTCAGCGAAAGCAAGAAACTGTTTTTTTTCAATTGATGGAATGAATGTTACACCTCCGCACGTGCTTTGTAAAGATATGGGGAGATTGGTTTTAAACCGATTTAAGCCAAAGAAATCCCCTAATGCGCTTACATTTCTGCTTTTTACTCGCTAGCTTGTTAATACGTCGAAAATCTCGTGTTTTGAAATTGGTTTGGACATCCAGCCTCTTCCCACACCGGAAAAACCTGCTATACTACTTGTAAACGTTCCCATATTAACCAGTAAGGAGGCATATTTATGAAAATCGGATGGAAATCAATCTTGCTCTGGGGGGTGATTTCCATTGTCGGCGCGTTCGCTTTCGGGCTTGTCGCACTTAATCGCGGGGAAACGATCAATGCCGCCTGGCTCGTCATCACAGCCGTGAGCTGCTATGCGGTCGCCTACCGGTTCTACAGCCGTTTTCTCGCCCGCAAAGTCTTCGTACTCGACGACAACCGGAAAACACCCGCAGAGCTGAACAACGACGGCAAGGACTATGTGCCGACGAACAAATGGGTGCTGTTCGGGCACCATTTCGCGGCCATTGCCGGTGCGGGCCCTCTCGTAGGCCCCGTACTTGCCGCCCAGATGGGCTATTTGCCCGGTACGCTGTGGATTATTCTCGGCGTTATTCTGGGAGGCGCCGTCCAGGATTTCGTCATTCTTTTCGCTTCAACACGCAGAAACGGCAAATCGCTGGGCGATATGATCAAGGACGAGATCGGCAAAGTAACCGGTACGATCGCCATGCTCGGCATTCTGGGCATTATGATCATTCTTCTCGCCGTGCTCGGGCTCGTCGTCGTCAAAGCGCTGATCGGCAGCCCGTGGGGCATGTTCACGATTGCCGCCACCATTCCGATCGCCCTCCTCATGGGCGTGTATATGCGCTACATACGGCCCGGCCGAGTCGGGGAAGCTTCCCTTATCGGCGTCGTTCTGCTGATTCTGTCCCTCATCGGGGGCAAATTCGTCGCCGAGAGCGCCGCTCTGGCCCCGCTTTTCTCCTTCAGCGGGGAAACCATCGCACTGATGATGATCGCCTACGGCTTTTTCGCTTCAGTCATGCCGGTCTGGCTGCTTCTGGCGCCCCGCGACTATCTCAGCACGTTCCTCAAAGTAGGAACGATCATCGGCCTCGCGCTCGGCATTATTTTCGTTCTGCCGGATCTGTCCATGCCGGCCACGACCCGGTTCATCGACGGAACCGGTCCCGTCTTCGCCGGGAACTTGTTCCCGTTCCTGTTCATCACTATCGCCTGCGGCTCCGTATCGGGCTTCCATGCGCTGATCTCCTCCGGGACGACGCCCAAAATGCTGGAGCGCGAATCCCACGCGCGTCCGATCGGCTACGGCGCGATGCTGGTCGAATCGTTCGTCGCCATCATGGCGCTGATCGCCGCCTGCATCATCACGCCCGGCACCTACTTCGCGATTAACTCGTCGGCGGCGGCCCTGGGGGGTACCGATGTGGCGACCGCGGCGGCAACCATCACGAACTGGGGCTTCACCATCACGCCCGAGCAGCTGACTACGCTGTCCAAGGATATCGGCGAGAGTACCATCCTCTCGCGGACGGGCGGCGCGCCGACCTTCGCCATCGGCATGGCGCAAATCTTGTCCGGCGTGATCGGCGGCAAAACGATGATGGCGTTCTGGTACCACTTCGCCATCCTGTTCGAAGCGTTGTTCATCTTGACGACGATCGACGCCGGTACCCGCGTGGGCCGTTTCCTCATCCAGGATCTGCTGGGTTATGCCAGCAAGTCACTGGGGGATACCCGGTCCACGGTCGGCAATCTGATCGCTACGGCCCTCTGCGTGGCGGGCTGGGGGTATTTCCTCTACCAAGGCGTTGTGGACCCTCTGGGGGGCATCAACTCCTTGTGGGCGCTCTTCGGCATCGCCAACCAGATGCTGGCCGGCATCGCGCTTGTGCTGGGGACGACCATTTTGTTTAAAATGGGCAAAAAGGCGTACGCCTGGGTCACGCTTCTGCCCACAACGTGGCTGCTTATCGTGACCATGTCCGCCGGCTGGCAGAAGCTGTTCCACGAGAAAGCGAACATCGGCTTTCTTTCTCACGCCAAGCAGTTCCAGAGCGCGCTGGACAGCGGCAAAATCGTGGCCCCGGCCAAAACGGCCGCACAGATGAAGCAGATCGTGATGAACGATTACATCGATGCGGCCTTGTGCGGATTTTTCATGATCGTGGTGCTGATCGTGTTTATCTCGGCCATCCGCGTCTGGCTGAAGGCGATTTCGAACAAACCGCTGGATCTATACGAAGCCCCGTATATCCCGCGCAGCGGGCAGGGCAGATCCGAGGCGACGAAATATGTTTAAGCGCCTGAAACTCATCTGGAGCTACCGCAACCAGTTTATCCATCTGATGGTGGGCGTCCCCCACTACGAGACCTATGTGGCTCATATGAAAAGCGCCCACAAAGACCAGCCTGTCCTGAGCCGGGCGGAGTTTTTCCGGCAAGCCCAGGACAACCGCTACGACGCCAAGGACGGGAAAATCTCCCGCTGCTGCTAGGTGTTTGCGGTGGCACACCACGGTGGCACAAAAAAAACCAGCAGGCCTTTACGGCCGCTGGTTTTTTCATATTCCCGCGTTTGCAGGGAGAAGCTTTTGGCAAGGATCAGTGGATATCCTTCTTCTTGAATTGTCCGCCCTTCACATCGTGAATGTTGCCGACGGCAATAAACGCGTTTTCGTCCCATTCTTCGACGATTGATTTCAGCTTCGCTTCTTCCAGACGCGTGATGACGGTGAAAATCACCTTCTTATCATCGCCGGTATAAGCGCCTTCCCCATGAAGGTAAGTCACGCCACGGCCCAGACGCTGAGTCAGCGCATCGCCGATTTCTTTATATTTTTCACTGATGATCCATACGGATTTCGACTGATCGAGACCTTCGATCGTCACATCAATCATTTTCATCGCAATGTAATACGCAATCAGGGAATACATCGCATGATCCCAACCGAACACGAACCCGGCGCTGCCGAGAATGAACAGGTTGATGAACAAAACGATTTCACCGACGGAAAACGGTGATTTTTTATTGATCAGAATAGCTACGATCTCCGTACCGTCAAGGGAACCGCCCGAACGGATAACGAGTCCGATCCCGACGCCGAGAATGACCCCGCCGAAAACCGCCGCCAGCAGCGGATCGATTGTGACAGCCGGTACCGGATGAAGAAGGGAAGTGCCGACTGACATTGCGATAACACCGAACAACGTCGAAATGGCGAAAGTTTTACCGATTTGTTTGTAACCCAGAAACAGAAAAGGAAGATTCAAAAGGGTTAAGAAAATACCGAGAGGGAGATGGAAGAAGTGGGACAGCATAATCGAAATACCGGTAATACCACCGTCGATAATATTGTTGGGAACGAGGAACACTTCCAAACCGATCGAAAATAAAGCTGCACCTAACGAAATAAATACGATTCGTTGCAGAAGCTTTGCCGCAGTAGCCGTACGTTTACCTGGTTTTTCGCCTTGAAAAGTCGATTTTTCTACACTCAATGGCCGACACCCCTTTTATTTGTATGTATCTAAAGTCTGCCTTAATCCGAAAAAGGAGCCTGTTTGCAACAGACTCCATAACAGCCACCGGCAAACAAACATCGAATACATGTATTATACCATATTATTCGCCTAGGATCACTGAATTTACCGAAATACGGTCAAAAACGGCGATCGGCATTCTTGACAAGCCTTGCGGGAGTCTAATCGAAGCCCCTCCTTAGAAGGAAAACACGGCACAGGACGCCTCTCTTTGAATCTGCCTCCGGCTGCAAACTCTCGCCACAAGCGGCTTCTATCAGCCGTCAAGCCAGTTCAAGCTTCGCTTAGTTTTCCCGCGGTTTCAGCTTTCATTCCAGTCCGAACCACCGTGCTGCAGGATGTGCTGCTGCATTTTTTTGCTTAAACTGCCGCGGACCAGCATATAGGAAACGTCCACCATATCCATGATTTCCTGTGGGTCCAGGCTTCCGTCCAGCCGGACGGTATTCCAGTGGCGTTTGTTCATGTGATAACCGGGCTTTACGGCCTCCGGGTACTGCATACGCAGCAGCTCCGCTTCCTCCGGCGGACATTTTAGCGTTACACTTCCCTCACCCGGAGCCGCTCCCGAAGGCAGCAGAGCGAACATTTTGCCTCCTACGCGGAGCACATCGGTCTCATTGTCGAAGGGACGGTCCGCGGCAGCCCCCGGTTTGGATAAAGCGTATTCCATAATCTCAGTTGTATTCATGGCAGAAATGCCCCTTTCACGATAAAAGTTTTGTCTAACACCGGATTCGCTTCGTAAAGCGGAATTCCTTTTCGGCCAAAAAAAGAACACCCCTCGTCCGCCTCAGGCCTATGCCTTTCGACTTGTCAGGGGTGTTCTTGCCGTTGACTTTCAACCTATCCTTACGGAGATAGTTCAAAAGCAGGCGTTTTTATAAGTTATCCAACTGCCAATCTATGTTTTACGCTCTCGGCTGGTGCCCGTTTACGAGCGCCACGACTTCTTCCGCCGTCGACAGCTCGATCGCGCGGGCGGCGAGCTGCCGCATCTCCGACAGGGAGAGCTTCACAATCTGGCTGCGCGCAGGCAGAATGGAAGTGGCGCTCATGCTGAACTCGTCGAGACCGAGTCCGAGCAGCAGCGGAATCGCGGTCGTATCTCCCGCCATCTCGCCGCACATACCGGCCCATTTGCCTTCGCGGTGTGCCGCGTCGATCACCATCTTAACCAGGCGCAGAATGGCCGGATTGTAGGGCTGATACAGATAAGAGACGCGCTCGTTCATCCGGTCGGCCGCCATCGTATATTGAATGAGGTCATTAGTACCGATACTGAAGAAGTCCACTTCTTTGGCAAACTGGTCGGCCATAACAGCCGTCGACGGGATTTCCACCATGATACCGAGCTGAATCTCGTCGGATGCCGGCGTTCCTTCCGCCGCAAGTTTCGCCTTCTCTTCGAGAAGAAGCGCCTTTGCCTGACGGAACTCGTCCAGCGTAGCGATCATCGGGAACATGATCCGAAGCGAGCCGTGCACGCTGGCACGCAGCAGGGCGCGCAGCTGGGTGCGGAAGATATCCTCGCGCTCCAGACACAGGCGGATCGCCCGGAAGCCGAGGAACGGGTTCATCTCCTTCGGAAGCTGCAGGTAAGGCAGCTCCTTGTCGCCGCCGATGTCGAGCGTACGGACCACGACCGGCTTGCCCTCCATTTTCTCGAGGACCGCCTTGTAGGCCTTGTACTGCTCCTCCTCGGTCGGCAGCTGATCGCGCCCCATGTACAGGAATTCGGTCCGGTACAGGCCGACAGCCTCGCCGCCGTTCTCCAGCACGCCTGCCACGTCGGCAGGTGTGCCGATGTTCGCCGCAAGTTCGACATGGTGACCGTCCGGAGTCACCGTCGGCTCGTTGCGCAGCTTGGCCCATTCGGCACGCTGCTCCGCGTAGCGCTGCTGCTTCGCGCGGTATTCTTCGACCACCGCGGGCTCCGGATTGATCAGAACGTCGCCGTCCAATCCGTCCACAATCAGCAGGTCTCCGTCCTTGACAAGATCCAGCACGTTCTTCGTCCCGACGACGGCCGGGATTTCAAGCGAGCGCGCCATGATCGCGGAATGGGACGTGCGCCCGCCGATGTTGGTCGTAAAGCCTTTCACGTACGTGCGGTTAAGCTGGGCCGTATCGGACGGAGTCAAATCCTCCGCCACGACAACCGTCTCCTCCGAGATTGAAGACGGGCTCACGAATTTGACGCCGAGCAGATGAGCGAGCACCCGCTTCGTCACATCGCGCATATCCGCCGCACGTTCCTTAAGATAGTCGCTGTTCATGTTCTCGAACATTTCGACAAACGTCATCGCAACTTCGTTCATCGCAAATTCCGCGTTAACCTTCTCGTCGCGGATTTTCGTTTTCACCGGATCGACCAGCTCGGGATCACCGAGCACAAGCAGGTGAGATTCGAATATCTCCGCTTTCTCTTCTCCCATCTCCCGGAGCGTCTGTTCCTTGATAGCCTCGAGCTCGGCGCTGGATTTCTCCAGAGCCTGCTCGAATTTGGCAACCTCGGCTTCCGTATCCTCCACGGTTTTGCGGACGACGGTCAAGTCGGGGTGTTCCAGACGGAACGCCCGGGCGATGGCAATTCCCGCCGAAGCGGCAATGCCACGTATATTAGCCATGAAGCTCGCCCAGCCCTTCTTTAGTCATAATTGCTTCCAAAGCCGCGATCGCTTCCGCCGCATCTTCACCTTCTGCGGAGAAAGTAATTACATCGTTTTCTTCCAGCCCAAGGGAAAGCACGCCCAGAATCGATTTCATCGTCACTTTCTTGCCTTTGCTCTCGGCGAATACGTCCGCTTTAAATTTATTGGATGTGTTGACAAGTGCTGTAGCCGGACGTGCGTGAATTCCTGTATCACTGGTCACTTTAAATGTTTTTTGCATAATTGGTCATCTCCACTCAATAATTTAGTTGCTTCCTCTATCTTAACCGAAAAAGAGGGGGTTAGAAAAACACGGCCCTTCCTCCCCCGCACCTCTTTACTTAATCGTAATAATGTTTTTGTCGCCCGATTTAACGTCGCCCTGTTTATTCAAACGAATTTCAGTGCCTTCCGGCAGGTTCGTAAAAATAACCGGTGAGATGATGGAAGGAGCATGCTCTTTCACATAATCCAGGTCGACTTTCATGATCGGCTGGCCGGCTTCCACGATATCCCCTTCGGAAACGAGCACTTCAAAGCCTTGTCCTTTCAGTTTTACCGTGTTGACGCCGATATGAACCAGCAGTTCTTTACCCGCGTCGGACTGGATGCCGATGGCATGCTTACTCGGAAATACGTTGAAAATTTTGCCGTTCACCGGAGATACGATCGTCCCGTTTTTCGGCAGGATAGCAAACCCGTCGCCCGTCATTTTCTGGGAAAAGACTTCGTCCGGAACGAGCGTGATATCCATCAGTTCGCCGTCAGCCGGAGCTACGATCGCTTCTTCTTTCATCAGCTCGCTGCCGCCCGTATCGGGAGATTCCACAACCGGCACGCTCGCCGTGGAAGGAATGCGCCCCGCCATAACGTCTTGAATCTGATTTTTCAAGGAATCGGAACGGGTACCGAAAATAGCTTGTACATTGTTGCCGACTTCAAGAACGCCCGAAGCGCCCAGTTTTTTGAGACGCTCTTTATCCACGACGCCCTTGTCTTTCACCTGAACACGCAGCCGCGTGATACAAGCGTCAAGGTTCGAAATGTTCGGCGCGCCGCCCAGTGCCGCGAGAATGCTGCTCGGCAGGTCGCCCGTACCGGCGGCATTGCTTGCGCCGCTGACGGGAGCATCGTCCGTATCGGCTTCCGTTTGCACTTCTTCGCGTCCAGGCGTTCTCAGATTGAACTTGGTAATCGCGAAGCGGAACACCACATAGTAGATGACCGCGAAAACAAGGCCGACCAGAATCGCGAGCCACCATGGCGTACGGTTCGGCAGGACACCGAGCAGCAGGAAGTCGATCGAGCCGCCGGAGAACGTAAAGCCGAGCTTAACATCGAGCAGAGTCATAATCGCGAAGGACAGACCTGCGAGCAGGGCATGGAAAACGTAGAGAACAGGTGCCACGAACAAGAAGGAGAACTCGATCGGCTCCGTAATCCCCGTAAGGAAAGCCGTCAAAGCCGCGGAGCCCATAATACCGGCAACCAGCTTTTTGTTCTCGGGACGTGCCGTATGGTAAATGGCCAGACACGCGGCCGGCAGACCGAACATCATGAACGGGAAGTTACCGCTCATAAACGTACCGGCCGTAAGCGGTACTCCGTCTTTCAACTGAGCGAAGAAAATTTTCATATCTCCGCGCACCAGAACGCCCGATTTATCAATATATTCACCGAACTCGTACCAGAACGGCGCATTCCAGATGTGATGCAGACCGAACGGAATGAGAGAGCGGACACCGACCCCGAACAAGAAGGAAGCCAGAACCGGATTCGCATCGAGCACGGAACGGGAGAATGTGCTCAGTCCTTGCTGTACCGGAGGCCAGATAAAGATCAGGATAAGCCCGGTCAGCAGCGCGGCAAGGGAGGTAATGATCGGAACGAACCGCTTGCCCGCAAAAAAGCCGAGGTACGACGGAAGTTCGATTTTATGATACCTCTTGTAAAGGAGCGCCGCTATGACACCCATGATAATCCCGCCGAAAACGCCCGTTTGCAGGGTCGGTATACCCAGCACGCTCGCGTAAGAAGGATCTTTCAGCGTCAGCGAGAAAGGGGTTACACCCGCCAGAACGCCCATAGTCACGTTCATAATCAAGTAACCGATCGTGGCTGCGATACCGGCAACGCCGTCTCCGCCCGCCAGACCGATCGCTACCCCGATTGCGAAAAGCAATGCCAGGTTCGCGAAAATAATGTCGCCTGCGCTCGACATGAGGTGAGCCGCAACCTGAAACCCGTTTCCGCTGAGGAAAGGCATAAGCTCAATCGTATCCGGGTTTTGCATGGCCGAACCGAACGCCAGCAGAAGGCCCGCGGCAGGAAGAATGGAAACCGGAAGCATGAGCGCCTTACCTACTTGCTGGAGCGCGCCGAAAACGCCTTTTAACATGTGCTTCACTTCCTTTATCTGGTCATAGTGTCTATGGATTATTCAACCCCACAGGCAAGGCCGAAACAGCAAAAAAGGCATAAGCAATCAAGGAATGCCGGAAATAGCTGCCGGATAAGGGTTAATATAACCCAACTCGGAGCGTTTCCATTCATTCTCTTTCTTGCTCATGCCTGATCGTATCAGTCACACGCGCATATCGCCTGTTCAGTTGTATAATACCTAAGCTCCGTCATTATAGCATGACCAATCTCAACAGACAATACCATTTTTCACACTTTCATCCCGTCAAAAAGGAGACCTCCCGAACGGGAAATCTCCGGTTATAAAACGGAAGTGGGTGCGTTCCGGGAAAGGAACGTCGCCCCTTCCAAAGGGGATATCGGTCTATAAGATGCCTGCAAGATACTTGCAAGATACTTGCAAGATATCTGCAAAATATCTGAAAGGCAGCTGCTAAATTCGTCTGTGGAAGATAACTGCCGCAATAGCAGAAGCGGGGGGCTTTTCGGATCGGTCGGATCGGTCGGATCGGTCAGGTCGGTAAGATCGGTAAGATCGGTAAGATCGTCTGTCCGAGAACTGCCCTAAGACGGCTCGGCGGATTCGGGCGGCACACGCCTACCCGGCCGGTTTCCGAGGATAGTCCGGAGTCAGAATAAACGCCGTCTCCTCCTCATCCAGAGGTGGCTGCAGGGGAAGCACCCGGTCGATAAACGGGGTCGTATCCAGCTTGGCAAGCTTGACGCGCCCCGGTCCCCAGCCGATCTTCTCTCTCCAGCTCCCGAGCACGCCGGATTCCGCAAGCTCCCGCTCATCGACGATTTCTGCCTCGTCGCCATATGGGGACACGTAAAGCGCGTCGACCGGGCAGTAAACCTCGCAGATAAAGCAGGTCTGACAGTCGTTCTGCCGGGCGATAACCGGTATCCGGTCCGGTCCTTCGTCGAACACGTTCGTGGGGCACACCTTGACGCACATGCTGCAGCCTACGCAGCGGGCGGTACTGACCAGCTCGATCATACCGGCGTCACCTCCTTCCGCACGGCATCTCCGCCGGTCGGCTGAAGCGGTTCATGTCCCCGCTGCCGCGGCAGCCCGAGATGCGCCGCCGCGGCAGGGTCCGGACGGGGCGGGACTTCCCCGCCTCCCTCGAACTTGACGTGGATGTCGTCCAGCCCCGATACGAGCAGACGGCGCCCGTAGGCCGGATCGGTATGCGGGTATTCCGCGAGCGTGTGCATGCCGCGGGTTTCCCGCCTCGCCAGTCCGGCGGTATGGATCCAGCGGGCCGCCGCCACCATGGCGGCCGCTTCTCGGGCACGGACGCGCTCCCTCGCATCGCCGCCGGGGATACCGCCCTGAACGAGGGGCCACAGTCCGTGCAGCCTTTGAAGAGACTCCCGGAGCACGGGCTCGCTCCGGAAGTAGTTGATCTCCAGCGGAAACACTTCCCGCTGGACGGCCCCGATAATCCCGGGGACATCCGTCATTGCGGATGTCCCCCGCGCCCCTGCGAGCCCGGCGCCGCCTGCCGGGCGGAGACTGCGCTGCCCGGCCCGGCCGCCCAGGGCCAGCGCATACCTCGCCGCGGCTCTGCCGGACCAGGTGCCGGACGAGATCGCCCACGAGGCGTTGAAAGCGCCGCCTCCAGATTGAGCGCCCGTGACTCTCTCACGGGTGGCCGCATCGCCGGCGGCATAGAGCCCGGCCACGGTCGTCGAGCAGTCTTCGCCGACGAGCCGGATGCCGCCCGTTCCCCGCACGGTTCCCTCGTACCGGAGGGTCAGCGGGAACGGCTGCGTGAACGGGTCGATGCCGGCCCGGTCGAGCGGCAGGAAGAAGATTGCGTGCGAGCTGCGCAGGATCGCCCGCTTCTCCGGGGTGTCCGCCTTGTCCATGACGGCGTACACGGGCCCTTTGCTCAGCATCTTCGGCAGGAAATCGTGCGGTCGTGGCCCCTCCGAATGCAGCGCTGTGCCGTCCTCGGCATAGAAGGTCGCCCAGTTCAGCAGACGCCCCCGCGTGTTCGTGGCGAAGGCCGCGCTCGGCGCGTACTGGCGGCTGAACTCCATGCCGGAGAGCTCCACGCCGAGCTCGGCGGCCATCAGCAGGCCGTCGCCGGTCAGGACGTTGCAGCCGAGGCCCTTGCTCAGGAAGGCGCAGCCTCCCGTGGCGATCACGACGGCGCCCGCCCGCACTTCCCATTCCCGGTCATCCAGCCGGGATACGCCTCTGGCTCCGCCGACGCCATGCTCGTCGACGAGAAGCTCCAAGGCCGGAGACTGGTCCAGGATGCGGGCCCCCGCCTTGATCACGGCCCGGCGCATAAGCTTCATGTACTCCGGCCCCTGGAGGTGGTCCCTCATGGGCACTCCGTTCTCGTCCCGACGGAACGGGTAGCCCCAGGATTCCACGAGTTCCAGGCTTTCGTACACCTGATCGAGCACGCCGTGAATCCAGGAAGGCTCGGACAGGAAGCCGCCTCCCTTCATCCTCTTCCTAACTGCTTCTTCCCTCAAAGCGGGATCGGGCGGCAAGTAAAGCAGATTGGTTCCTCCGGGCGCCGTCGCCCCGCTGGAACCGAGAAAGCCCTTGTCGGCCACGACTACCCTGGCACCGCGGGAAGCCGCGCTCCATGCCGCCCAGGCGCCTGCGGGTCCGCCGCCGATCACCAGGACATCGGCCGTTAATTGAAGCGGCTGTTTCTGACTCATGGTTCTCCCTCCCTGTTCTGCCGCTTATTTTATCGCCGCCGGTTTTTGCGCCGGTCGGCTTACCGGGTTTACCGGCTTATTTCACCAGCCAGTCATCGACGTTAAAATCCGTATCGGCCAATTTATCCTGGACCAGAAAATCTTTGGTCGCCTTTAAAGCTTGAATGCCGCTGTCCGTGAACGACTCTCTCTGAATCCGGGAGACGGCGCTCGTTTTTTTAACCAAATCCAGCGGAGTTCCCGTATTCTCGACGACAAAAGCATAATAAGCGTCTTCCTGCGTTTTCAGATCGTCCAGCGCTTTAATCCTCAGGTCATTCCACACTTTTGCGATATCCGGAACTTTCTTCAAATAGCTCTCCGATACCACCGTTACCCCCGCGCCTACGAGAGCAGGATGATCTTTGGCCGCTTCGTCAAGAACGGGAAAGCCTTGGGGGATCATTTTGAGCCCGCGTACTTCCGTCGTGGCGATAGCGTCCACCTCTCCTCTGACCAGAGCGGCATCCGCGTCTTCATCCAACAGATGGATCAGCTGTACGTCTTTAATGCCCTGCTCTTTGAGCAGACCCGCCAGATAGCGGTGCATATAGGAGCCTTTTTTCACGGAAATTTTCTTGCCCTTCAGATCGGCCAGCGTCGTCGGTCCGTTCTTCTTCCCGAGAATAAACGCATTGCTCCCGGAGGAATTCAGGGTGATGACTTTGGACGGCGCTCCTGCGGAACGGGCCAATATGGCCGGCGTATCGCCCAGCGAGCCGATGTCGATCCGTCCGCTGATCAGCGATTCGCTCAAATCCGGGCCGTTGGGAAAACCGACAAACTGCACGTCCGTGATTCCCAGTTTTTTCAGTTCCTCCTTCGCCCCGCCTTTGTAGAACCCCCAGCCTTCGGCGCCGCTCGGAAGGTTCAGTTTGTTCGCGCCGATATAGCCCACGCGCAGCACGGAAGGCGCCTTGCCTCCCGGGCCCGCTCCCCCGGACGAATCAGCCTCCGCCCGGCCGCAGGCCGAGGCCAGCAGGACCAGCGCTGCCAGAAGCAGAACAAAACCGATGAGATGCGTGTATTTTTTCGTGTATGCCGTATGTGTCATGCTTATCCCCCCTCTGTTTATGTAGAAATCCTCTCCGTCATGCTTTTCGCCCCGCCCGGCTTTAAGCGCGAACGGCACTTATCAGCCTTCAAAACTGTCTCTCCACCGCAGCAGCTTCGCCTCCAGCAGCCGGACGAACGTATCCACAAGCTTGCCGACGACCGCAAACAGGATGACCCCGACGAAAATAATTTCCGTCGCCGAGTTCTGCTTCGCGAAGTTGATCAGGAAGCCGATGCCCGACTGGGAGCCGATCAGCTCCGCCACGACGAGCCCCAGCCACGAGACGGCCAGCGAAAGCCGCAGCCCGAGCAGGATGTTCGGCAGAGAAGCGGGAATGATCAGCCGAAGCAGCTGTTTGTACGGACTGAACCGCAGCACCTTGGCTACGTCGAACAATTTGTTCTCCACACTCCGTATGCCGAGGTAGGTGTGAACATAGAGCGGGAAGAAAGCACCGTTCGCGATAATGAGCGTTTTGGACGTTTCTCCGAATCCGAACCAGAGGATAATCAGCGGAGCCGCCGCCAAGTGCGGAACGAGACGGATCATCTGCAGCGTCGGATCGAGCAGTTGCTCGGCTTTGCGGAAGTACCCGGTCAACAGACCGAACAGCAGGCCGAGACTGCCCCCGAGCAGGAAGCCCGTTAATGCCCGCCACAGCGAAATTCCCACATGCTCCGTCAGCTCGCCGCTTATGGCCAGCTCTCTGAGTGCTGCGCCGATCATCAGCGGAGTCGGCAGAAAAAACGTCGAAATCCAGCCGAAGTCGCCTGCCGCCTGCCACACAATGAGCACAAGCACCGGAAGAACGGCACCCAAGGCAAAATCGCCCGTCTTGGCTTTCAACAGCGTTTGCCCGTATTTGCGCAGGCTTCCCGGCTGTTCATGTGTTCCGGTGAGACGTCGAAGCGCTTCCCCGCCACCGTTCATAGTCGCTCCCTCCTTTTACTTGCCTCCATAGCTGTCCTGCCATTGCAGAAGACGCCTTTCCAGCAGCCGGACCCCCGAATCCGCCGCCTTGCCGATCACGGCAAACAAGATAATGCCCACATACACCACGGCGGTTTTGTTAAACTGCCGGGCTTCCGACATCAGATAACCGAGCCCGGACGATGCCCCCATCAATTCGGCGACGACCAGTCCGAGCCAGGCGATGCCGAGCGAAACCCTTAGGCCGAGAAAAATATTCGGGAGCGCCGACGGCACAATAAGACGCGCCAGTTGTTGGTACGTGCTGAATCCCAGCACCCTCGTCACTTCAAACAATTTTTTGTCCGCGCCCCTGATCCCCAGAAAGGTATTGATATAAAGCGGGAAAAAGGCCCCTTTGGCAATCAGCAGCACTTTCGAGGGCTCGCCGAATCCGAACCAGAGAATAAACAAGGGCGCGATCGCCAAATGGGGAACCATCCGGATCATCTGCACGGAGGGATCGAGCACTTTTTCCGTTCTGCGGAAAAATCCGACCAGCATGCCCAGCAGAAGACCGAGTCCTCCTCCAAGCGCAAAACCTGCGGCCGCCCTCAACATGCTGATGCCCACATTCTCCGCAAGCGCCCCGGATTCCAGCAGGCTGCGAAACGATTTGGCGATGGTCCATGGTGTCGGAAAAAGCAGCCGGGAGATATAGCCCGCGTCACCCAGCACCTGCCACAAAATGAGCGCGGCCGCAGGCACGATCGCTCCCAGCAGGAACGATTCCAGCCGCCGCCTCCGCTTGGAAGAGCCGGCGGGAGCCGGTTCTGCCGGGACAGAGTCAGGAGAAGCACCCAATAAAGTCGCGCCTGTACCTTGCAGCAGATTTGAAGGTTTGCTCACGATATCCCCTCCTTCGTCAAATTCCTGCGCTCTCAACGAGCTCGAGTTCATCCAGCTTCTCGAATTCGTTTAAAATTTTGTAGCGGATTTCCTGAAACGACGTGCTCGATTTCTTCCTCGGAAAAGGCAGATCCACCGGAACGATATTCCGGATCGCGCCGGGGCGCGGTTTGAGAATCACGACGCGGTTCGCAAGGAAAACCGCCTCATCAATGTCGTGCGTGACGAACACCATAGTCGTCCGGTTGGCCTGCCAGATATCGAGCAGCACCTCCTGCATATGCGCTCTTGTAAAAGCATCCAGCGCCCCGAAGGGCTCATCCAGCAGCAAAATTTTCGGATTCCGGAGCAGGGCGCGGGCAATGGAAACGCGCTGGGCCATCCCGCCCGAAAGCTCCCTCGGATAAGACTTCTCGAAGCCCTGCAGCTTAACTAGCTCAATAAGGTTATCCACCTTGGCGCGTACTTGCGGGTCTTTGAGCGAGAGATCGGCCGCGATATTCTTCTCGACCGTCAGCCACGGGAACAGGCGCGGTTCCTGAAAAATAAACCCTTTATCAATGCCCGGCCCCGTCACTTCCTCGCCTCCGAGCCGGACGTTCCCGTTGTGATCGGTATCCAGACCCGCCACGATTTTCAGCAATGTGCTTTTTCCGCATCCGCTCGGGCCGATGACGGTTATAAACTCGCCCTCTTTTATATCCAGATTGATATCGTGCAAGGCATGGACAAGCCCCTTCTTCGTCTCAAAAGCCTTGTTCAGCCTTCCGACTTCGAGCAGCAGATTTCCCATCGTGCATCCCCTTTCGTTTTAGGACAAAAATAAAAAAAAGCGCATGCCGTACGGACGATATCTCGCATCCGGATCGCAGGCGCTTCTAGTTGACTAGTCAGCAGGTTTCAATTGGAGTTTTTATTTCATACTATTCTTATAGGATTAGACAAATATTATCACTATAGCCCAGATCGGTCAAGACTGTTTCACAAATAAAATGGACCGCAAAAAAAACAGGCCGCACGCAGCCGCGCCAACCCGTTTTAATAACTCCGGTATTTTAGGAAGAACGATTTTGCCCGAAAAATGCAGGCACTCCGGGAATCAACTGTCCCCTGCAGGCTTTTCCTTCTCCAGGGAATCGTCTTTCTGCATCAGGCGGATCAAGTGCATGGTCAGGTACACCGCCTCCGCTTCGTAAACCGGCTGCCGCAGCCGGCGCTGCATGACTTTCATCAAAGTCCAGGCGATAGAGTAAATCTCCGGATACTGCTGCTTAAGCAGCTCGCCCAGCTTGTCCGGCTCGTGAACCGTTTCTTTGCGCTTCGTCCGTTCTATGGCAAAACGGAGATGGCGCAGAAGCCGGGAATAAGCGATGGTGCTGCGATCGATCGTAATATGCATCTGCCGCTCGATCAGGCCAATGAGCTCGCCGATCAGGCGGGAGTATTCATTGACCTCCGATACCGGCCGGTTCGTGATCGCGCCATGAATATGAAGCGTTACGAAACCGACCTCCGCCGGCGGCAGATGAACGTTCATTTTATCGTTAATCGTACGGATGACATAGCTCGCTATGGCGTATTCCTTGGGATAGAGCTCGCGGGTTTCGAGCAGGAACGGATTCTGCAGCACAATACCCTGCTCCAGCCGTTTAATCGCAAACGCGATATGGTCCGTCAAGGCAATATGAATATGTTCATTCAGCGGCGCCCCGGCATGCTCCGAGATATACAAAATCACCTCGTTCATGACCTCGATCAGCTTTTCGTCGATTTGGGGAATCAGCTGCTGGTATTGTTCTTTTTCTTTTTCATTGGTCAAAATGAAGAGCTTCTCGACCGCTTCCGAAGGAATGCGATCTTTGGCCTTCCGGTTAAACCCGATGCCTTTGCCGATCACCACAACTTCCCGATAGTCGGGATGCGCCGCAATGATCACATTGTTATTCAGCACCTTGACCACTTCTATGCCGCTGTTCTTCACTTCCGCACCTCTTCCGTGCCCTGTTGATTCCTCCAGATTACTAGAAAAAGGCGCTTACATCAAGCTGCCGGAACAAAAGCAGGCAGGCAATCCCCGGACTCCCGGAATTACCCGCCTTTTCCCGCCACTCCGTCCGGAAGCTCTTGAAGAACGGCACCGTAAGCTTCCTCCGGGTAATAAGCGCCGGAGGAAGGCTCTGCCGCGCTCAATCCGGGAGCATAACGTTTTTTCATCTGGCTGGTCGACATCGCGATAATGCGCGGATTCAGCCGGGCCGTGTTCTCCTGCAGGCGTCCGAATCCACCGGGATGAAGCATCCCGAGCAGAACACGCAGGTACAGTGTCGAGGACCAGCGCCACAGGCGGTTATGCAGCGGCAGAACGGTAAATCCGAACTGCTTGGTGCCGCGGTGGATCATGGAAATGCCGTACACGCCCTTAAGATCGGCAAGGGTCGGGTCCGTCAGCAGGCGGTGGGCCAGTCTGGGCATGGATTTGTCCATGGCCCGGATCATCTGCACGGCCAGCTTCATCATGGAGGAGTTTTGCGATCCGGCCTGGCGCAGCCATTCGTTGTCGAGATGAAGCTCCGCCACCTTGTCGCCCGGGCGGATGATCTCCCCGTCCTCGAGAACCAGCTCCTGCCCGTGGTACGCCCGGATGCGGTAGTGGAGGAAGCGGTGCTCGGAATCTCCGGGCTGAATCCGGTACAGCCGGTGAAACAGCCGCTCCCACAGCATCCAAGCGCGCAGGGCCAAACCCCGGTGCTTCCCCGGGGGCTGTGGCTCGCTTTGCGGCGCTTCACGGGCGGGCGCCGCTTCCATCACGGGCTGCGGGAGCTGCGCGCTCACGGCCTCACCCGTGGTCCGCGGGCCGGGCACGGCAGCCTGCGGGTCCCGTGCGGTCGCAGCCGCTCGGTCTGCGGACCGGGGGCCATGCGCGGCAGCCGCCGCTCCGCCAGCAGCCTGCGATGCCCGATCGCGCGGCGAGGACGCTGCCGGCAGGGCGGTCCGCTTCTCGGCGCTGCGGCGGACGAGCCGCTCGGGAAGCCTCCGGCCCGGAAGATGCTCGTCAATACGCGCAAAACGGATGCCCCGCCGGCGGGCATCCTCCAGCACATCCGCGAGTGCCTCGATCATATAGCCCGGCGCATCGGGGTTCGCGCCCAGTGTGTCGCCGCTGTCGTGCAGGAGAATGACGGCGCCGTCTTTCACTTTGCCGATCAGCTTCCGTTTGATCTTGTCGGTCCCCCCTCTGCTGCGCCAGTCAAAAGCGGCCATGGACCACAAGACGATACGGAATTTGCGGATCAGCAGAAAATCGAACACGTTGAAAACGCCCCACGGGGGACGGTAATGAACCGGCCGTATCCCGGTAATGCGTTCGATCACGTCTGCCGAATGTTCCAAGGTGCGGCGCACCTTCCAGGGGGTCATGAGAGCATTGGAATGGTGCATATAGTTGTGCAGCCCGACCAGATGCCCTTCCTCGTGCATACGCCGGATCAGATCCGGGTAGTGCTCCGCCTTGGCGCCCAGCACGAAAAAAGTGGCTCTCGTGCCTTTTCGGGCAAGCAGATCCAGCAGCTGCGGCGTATACTGCGGATCGGGGCCGTCGTCAAAAGTCAATGCGGCGCACGGGCTGTCGCTTCTGCTTTTAAACACGCCGTATCCGAGGCGCCGGATCAGGAAGGTAGGCACAAGCGTGTAGATCAGATAGAAAATAAAGACTACCCAGATAATTCCTTCAACCACGGTACGTCACCCCCTTTACGGCGGCTTTGCCGTCTGTCTTATCTGAAGGTTGAAGCGGCACCAGTATGTACCACAGAGCGATGGCTCCCAGCAGGACCCCGCTTGATGCAATCACGAAAACCTCGCTGTACCGGTCCGCCAGCCAGCCCCCGAGAACCGGCCCTATAAAAGCACCCAGTCCTTCGACACTGGAAAGCGTCCCCCAGCCCATCTCCTGGTGCCCTTTGGGAACGTAGAGAGCCATCAGGGCATTCCAGGCCGGCAGCACGCAGGCGTAGGAAACGCCAAGCAGCGCAGCCGTCAGCAGCGCAAACTCCAGTTCTTTTATAAACGTCATGACATACAAGGCCGCCGCCAGAAACGCAAACCCGAGGATCAGAAATCCGCGGAGCCCAAAGCGGTCGGAGAGCTTTCCCATCGGCATTAAACAAATGACCGTGCACAACCCTCCGGCCAGCAGAACCATGGAATATTCCGCATACTGCAGGCCCATGACTCCAGAGGCGAACCCCGGAAGAACAGGGACGAGCAGACCGGCCGCAAGAGTTTGCAGCATCATCGGAGGCAGGAGCGGTTTCGCTGCGCCGAGCTGTTTTTTGAGTACGCCGGCCTGCACTTTCCACGTGACGGTTTTCCTCCGCGTCCCTTCGGCCCTGCCCCCCATTCCCATAGAAAGCAGGCAGCCCAGCCCCCACAGTCCGAGCAGGATAAAATACGTGACCGACAGACTGTAATCCAGCACAAAATTGATAACGACGGGGCCGGCACCGAGTCCGGTGAGCCAGACGGTATACAGGACCCCCATTTGAAAAGCGCGCTGTTCGGCCGTTATGCGGCTCAGACAAACGAGCCAGATCGGGGAAATTCCGACTCCGAATAGAGCCGCCGACAGGAGAAAAATAAACACGTTGTGCGGTCCCTGCAGCAGAAGCAGCCCCATCAGAGAGAAGAACATCCCTCCGCCGACGATAACCCGGGCGGGAAACCGGTCGAGAAGAAGCCCCGCCAGCCCTTTTACAATCATATCGA
Source organism: Paenibacillus chitinolyticus NBRC 15660 (assembly GCF_000739915.1). Classification (GTDB taxonomy): domain Bacteria; phylum Bacillota; class Bacilli; order Paenibacillales; family NBRC-103111; genus Paenibacillus_F; species Paenibacillus_F chitinolyticus. The sequence continues at coordinate 108,186 of NZ_BBJT01000013.1, forward strand.
CTACATAGTGAATGGAAATCGCCAGACCGACAACCGTCACGGGATAATGAAGTACATTCGCCGCATATACGGGCAAATAGGAGAGCAGGTAAGCGCCCCGGACGAATTCCACGACAAATAGAATGAACGCGTACCCGATTAATCGGGCGGAAAGCCGGCGCTGTTTGCTCTCATCCATCGTTCTCACCTCGCTTGTTCGCTGCTGCGGGCAGGATGATGCCCGATCTCTTCTAGAATATGCGAGACAATCGTCTGGCCCGCATTTTTTTTGTGCAGATTGCGGGCAGACGTGCGGGCAGACTCCGGCGGCCATTCTCCGCGGATAACACGTCCGACCTGCCGGACAAGCTCATCCGGGTTAAAAGCGGCCAGCGCCGCGCCCTTTTTCACGAAATAATCGGCGTTTTCTTTCTCCTGGCCCAGAAACGGGCGGTAAACGATAACGGGTACATCCAGCGCAAGCGCCTCAGATAAAGTAACGCCGCCTGCTTTCGTAATCATGCAGGCGGAAGCCGCCATCAGCCGGTGGATGTCCTCCACAAAACCGTGCACGCACACGCGCTCCTGTCCGGCGAAAGCCGTTTCAAAATACCGCTTCAAGCGCTCATTGCGGCCGCATACGAGAACAATTCTCACGTCCGGAACGTCCCGGAGGAGCTTGGCGCAGAGCCCGCGCAGACCCCTCAGCACGCCGTACGCACCCGCCATCATAAGCACAAAGGGAGCCGCCTGCTCGGCCTCTCCGCTTGTTAACGCGGCGTTCCCGTCTCCTGCAGCCTGAAAGGAAGGACGCAGCGGGATGCCGCTGACTTTGATGTTATCCGCCGGTACGCCCTTTGCGACCAGCAGGGTTTTCAGTTCCTCCGAAGGAACGAAATAATGCTGTACGTCCGGGTGAATCCACCGGGAGTGAAGATCGTAATCCGTCACGATCGAGAAAGTCGGAATCGTCTCCCCGCTGTGCGGTCCCGAATCCGGCATCCCCTTGAGGGGGAACGTGTTTACCACAGCCGCAGGCTGATGTTCGCGGATCATTTGGCGGAGCTTGCGGTCTCCCAGGGAGTGAAGCCATCTGGAAAGCAGGGCGTCCGCCCGCATTTCTTGCGTCAGGTAGTAGCTGAGGCCGTAAAGGCCAATGGAAGATGTTTTCAGATACACGAAGCGGGTGAAGGAATTGAACCAGGGATGCGCCTGTGCGAACAAGTCCACAAGCTCTACGTTGCTGACGCCTTGGGTTTCAAAGCTCTGCCGCAGGGCCCGGGATACTTGCAGATGGCCGTCTCCGTAACTGGCATAGAGGATGAGTATTTTCGCATCGGGGTTCATGGGCATAACCACGCTTCCTGCTATGGAATAGGGTTATTATACGAAGTTTGCGTAAACATTATTGTCGCTTTTACCAAATTTCTTGTAAAGCCGCCGCATAACGCCGTTCGCTGCGGGTTTCCAGCACGATTCGCACCGCTTCAGCCGACGCGTTGGACCGTCGCGTTCTGCCCAGGTTCTCCCGCATGGTATACAGCAGCGACGGACTTCTCAGCAGAATGCCCAACTGTCCGATCAAATCGTTCATGTTCTTCGCTTTCACGGCGATTCCCGCCTGCAGAAGGAAACGGGCATTGTCCTCTTCCTGTCCCGGAAGGGACTTGTAGATCACGATCGGCAGCTTCATGGCCATCGCTTCCGAGATGGTGAGGCCCCCCGGCTTCGTGACGAGTAGATCCGCCGCGGCCATCCATTCGTGTACGTTGTTCACGTAACCGGTAGCGAGAATCCGATGGCGGGAATGAGACGCCAGCTCCGTAATCTGCGCGCGGAGCTTCTCGTTATTCCCGCAGACGACGACCAGCTGCGTCCGGACCGGCAGCGCTTCGAAAGCTTCAAGCTTGCTCGCCAGCTCGCCGCCCATCATCCCGCAGCCTCCTCCCATGAACAGGATCGTCGGCAGCTCGGGGTCGAGTCCGAGCAGGCGGCGTGTCTGGGCACTCTCGTAGGTGCCCTGGAATTCCGGACGGATAGGGATGCCCGTTACCTCGATGCGTCCTGCGGGCACACCCGCCTGGATCAGCCCATCCCTGACGGTGTCGGAACCGACCAGGTACTTGTCGGTCTCCGGGTACACCCAGTAGCTGTGGTCCGTATGGTCCGTTATGACCGTTGCCGTAGGCACGTCGTACAGGCCGTAAGCCCGGACGGCGGACATCGCTCCCGCAGCCGGAGGGAAGGTGGACACGACCACCGTCGGCTCCACTTCACGGAGCAGCTTCATCATGCGGCCTAAACCGAACCGGTTGAACTGCTTCAAAATGTACGAGAAAAGGTTGGCTTCTCTCGTTTTGTTATATACATATCCGTACGCCGACGGGAACGTCTGTAGTCCTTTCAAAAACATGTACCGCCCGATGGAATTCATGAAGGGATGCGTCCACTCCATAAAATCGAGCAGGACCGTCTCCGCTCCCGGATACCTCTGAGCGATCTCGCGGCGAATCGCTTCCGCCGCCTGTTTATGCCCGTCTCCATAGCTTCCCGAGAGAATCAATACTTTATGTCCGTTCTTTTTCATGGTCCGCAACCCTTTCCGTTAACCTTGTTCTTGTCACTATTCTACTCGGTCGGGAGGGGGAATCAGAACCGACTCACGACGGTTTTTGTACCTGGTCTTAGGTCCAGGTAGCCCAGGCAGCCCGATTCCCTCCCGTCTCTTCGTATATCCGGCAAGAGCAGACAACAAAAAGCCTTCCGGGCAGCAGCGGCTGCAGAAGGCTTCTGTTCTAAGAGGTTGCGCTTGGTTGAGTAAGCTTCTGTGCCGTCCATCCGTTATCCGCACCTTACGGGGATAACACGGATGCTTCCAGTTAAACAGACTCGGCTTGTTCCGCCAGACGCGAGACCACCGGCTCGCCGTCCCATATAATCGTGGACGAGGCTTCTCTTTGACGCATGTGCGGTTTGTCCAGCAGGGTGAAAAAGTTTTCCGAAGGCAGCTCACCCAGACCGTGTTTGGCACACAGCCTGCCGAGGTACGGGTTCCCTTCCTGCCGGTTTCCCGAAACGTTATCCCCTTTCAGCGAAAAAGCGTAGAGTACGCTCGCGACGGGAACTCTGACGATTTTATAAGAACCGGCGGTACGGAGAAAAAAGTCCCAGTCCCAATAATGATGCACCTCGGGGTCGTACTCGCCCAGGGTGTCGTGGATGCACCTCCGGTACAAGGTGCCTGACGGGACATACGTCGAGAATTTCCTCATCTCCGCGAGATCGAACTCGTAAGCGAACAGCCGGCGGCTGACCGGAATACGCGTGCGGCCTTCCACCCGGTAATCAAACAGCTCCACATCGGAATAGGCGAAGTCCGCTCCGGTCTCTTCGAGAGCGGCAAGCATGCGCCTGATATGCCCCGGCGTCAAGAGATCGTCGTCGTCGCAAAGCAGAATCAGCTCTCCGCGAGCGCGGCGGAGCGCCTCATTGCGGGCATGCACATGCTTTAAATTGACCGGCTGGTTAATGACCGTGACGGCTAGCTCCGGGAAGGCTTCCGCCACAAAATCCACGGACACGCCGGCATCGTTCACCACCAGCACTTCCAGGTTCGGGTAGTTCTGCGCCGCCAGCGTCTCCAGCAGCTCGCCCAATACGTAAGGGCGGTTATATGTAGGGACAACAGCCGATATAAGCGGTTCTTTGGGTGTTTTCGGTGATTGCGATTCTCTCACTTGGGAATCCGTTCCTTTCCGTTGCAGCAGGAGTCATCATTTCGTTTCCTCTTTACTATACATGATGGAACCCGTCCGCGTCTGTATGTTCATAAGCCTGTTGATAAGTATGCCATTCTATGTCATTATGAATAAAGATTTTTGAAAATAGGGCTTAGTGCCTATATATAGTACCTAGTCATTTACGAAACCAAGGATTTTTCCTTTCATTTTAGGCAAAAAAAGGATAGAATGTAGGGTATAAACCTTTTTTGTTAGGAAAAAAGTAACGGCTTGTCAAGTTACACTTGGAGTTTTTTTCCTTTTTTAAGCACCGGCAGCAGCTAGGAGGTTTCTTCATGCAGGCAAGTAAAATTCTTGTTGTCGACGATGATCACCATATTTTGGAGATTGTTTCCTTGTATTTACGGCGCGACGGCTTCGAAGTCATTACCGCCGATCACGGGGATCATGTGCTTCAACTGATCACGGAACAACGTCCCGACCTTATTCTTTTGGACATTCTGCTTCCCGGCATGGACGGTATCGAACTGTGCCGCCAACTGCGGAAAACAAGCGACATCCCGGTTATTTTCCTGTCGGCGAAGAGCGAAGACATCGACATCATTCTCGGGCTGAGCATAGGAGGAGACGACTACGTCACGAAGCCGTTCAGCCCCGCACAACTTGTCGCCCGCGTGAAAGCGCTGCTTCGGAGATGCTCTTCATCCCGCAATCTTGCGGACCAGCACGTGCTGAAATTTCCCGATCTGGAGATTGATCTGCACAGTCATATCGTGAAGGTTCAGGAGCGGCCTATCGCCTTGTCCGCCAAAGAATTCGATCTGCTCAGCCTGCTGGCGCAAAATCCGAACCGCGTCTACCGGATTGAGCAGCTTTTCGAGCAGGTCTGGAGCCTGGAGAGCTTCGGCGATCCCCGGACTCTCATCGTTCACATCAGCAACCTCCGCAAAAAAATCGAACCGAACCCGTCGGACCCCCGGTATATCATTACCGTGCGCGGAGTCGGTTACAAATTCAACGGAAGTCCCGTCTGATCGGACGCCGGTACGTTAACTCAGGGCACGGCACGACGGAAAGGTGCTCACGGCGGTACGCCAAAGCGGTGCGGCCTGCACCACGGCACCAAAAAACGGCGTAACCCGAAGGTTACGCCGTTTTGATATGGACAGGCAGTATGATATCAATGGTCGTCCCGAGACCCAATCGGCTGGAAACCCGCAGGATGCCCGCATGGTTCTCGATAATTTTATTGCTGACCATGAGACCCAGCCCCGTCCCGTTTTCTTTCGTCGTAAAGAACGGTTCGCCGATCCGCGTAAGGTGGCCGGGCTCGATTCCTTTTCCCTGATCGGCGAAACGGATTCCCACCTTGTTCTTGGGCAGCGCGGACACCGTAATGTGCAGCAGACCGCCTTCCGGCATCGCTTCGATCGCATTTTTCACCATATTAATGAAGACCTGCTTAAGCTGGTTCGGATCGCAGTCTATCTTCGGAATCGCGCCTTCCTCCTCAAGAATGGCGCTCACCCCCGCCTCTTTGCGCTGGTTATCGAAAAGCTGGAGCGTTTCCCTGAGCAGAGGTAGCACTTCGTGCCGGTCGAAACGGCTGTTTACAGGCTTGGACAGCAGCAGAAAATCGTCGATGATCTCGTTCATCCGGTTTACTTCGGAACTCATCATGGCCAGATAAGGCGCATCCGGCGCCTGCTTCCGCGAAAGCTGCAGAAAACCGGAGATAATCGTCAACGGATTGCGGAGTTCGTGAGCCATTCCCGCGGACATCTGACCGACGAGCGAAAGTTTCTCCGAGCGTTTGAGCTGGAGCATAATATCCGCAAACTGGCGGATGAGCAGCACGACCAGCAGCAGGATAAAGACCGAGACCCCCAGATACGTCATAGGCGAAAACTGGATGATAATGTTCAGCCGGTTCTGGAAAATATCGATCAGGCCGGTCAGGCAGATGACCCCGATCCCGACCAGAAGCAGTTTCGCCCCCCGGTTTCCCTTCATCGCGCAGACCGCCGCCCGGACGATCACAAGCGGCATGCTTAGAACCAGCAGCAGCTGGTACCAATCGACGATTTCCACGACGGAGACGACGCGGCATGCGTGCAAAAGCAGGGTCCCCGTGCTGTATGCAAGATGCAGCTGCCAGGCTCTTCTTATGTATGCGCCCCTGCCGGAGCCGAGTAAATGCTCCACAAACATCAGGATGCCGATTACGCCTCCGAACAGGGCGATCAGCTCCGCATAGGTCAATATGGCCGGGTGGTCGAAAACGAGATAAACGACCGACGAGCGGCAGATGCTGTAAATGCCGAAACAAATGGAAAATAAGCTGAAATCGAGAAAAACTTTGTGGCTGCGCAAACCGAGAAAAACACAAAAGGCCATGATTCCGGCCAGTATGTAGCTAACCCCCAGCACGGCCCGGAAAAACTCCTGCCGGACCATCCGCTTGATAAAACCGCTTTCGGAGCCGTACATGGCCCCGTCCTCTATCCCGATATTCCGCGACTCCGACTGAAGATGAACATACAGCATCCCCTGCGTATTTTCCGGCAGCGGGACAATTCTTCTGGGCGTTCCGTAGTAGCGGTATTTCCGCCCTTCCTGCCAATCCCCGAAGCGGTAGGCAAGCCCTTGTTCCGTATACACTTCGACGTTGTCGAAAGCGCGGATAAGCAGGCCCGGATCAGCCGCTTTATTAGGAGGGAGCGGTACCCGCAGCCACAAATGGCTCCGGCCCATCCGGTCCTGCGGATTCAGCAGTTGATCGGCCGCTTTCCAATCTCCGCTGCTGTGCGGCGGCCCTTCCGTTCGTCCGGCCCCCTCTTCCTCCGACCAGCAGTACTCCCAGTTCTCCAGCAGGACAGGCGGGGCATTCACACGCATAGGCAGGGAAGTTTCGGCCCGGACGTCTTTCACTCCGATGAATAAGAAAAGAGCCGTAAATACGAGCCCTAATGCAATAGCTTGAATGAACTTAGTCATGTTCTACCCTCTTGCCAACCTCAATTGCCTAGTTTTCGACAATTCTTGGTTTTTCTGTAAGTAGATATGGTTCTTTTACCTACTTTTCGATTCGGAAGGACAGTTTCCTGTCCCCCTATCAAATTTTTATGATTTTCAACAATTATCGACATTTTATGCGCAAAAGATTAGGATTCTCCCGAATTTTTTTGTCGAAATAAGGACCATATTATATGAAGAGAAAGGAGGGTGAGTCATGTCCAACGACAAAACCATGGACCCTATGAGCCACGAAACGGTTGAAACGGACGGCATATATGCGGATGAAGCCGGCCGGGAAGTCACGCTGAAACGGGGCGATAAGTTCCCCGCCGATCTTGTATTGGGCGAAACGACCTGGGAGATGAAAGGCTTCTCCCTGAACGAAGCGGAAATCGATCACCAGCAGACAGAAAATACGCCGCCTCGTCAACATGCCAAAACCGGCGACCGGTAATTGCCGAACAGCGGGCCTCCGGGCCCGTTTTTTTTACGCACCTCTACCCAATACGGGCCAAGGTAAAATAGGTCGCAAGCTTCCGCGTCCGCGCTGCCCTGCTGGATTAAGCCGGACCGGAAGATTCGGCTGCCGCTCCGTTTGAGCCTAGGGCTGCCGCAGGCCGTCCCCGTCCGCCATGCTTTGCCGGTACGTACGGCCAGGGTGCGCGTGCCTGCGGAATTTTGCCGCCTCGCCGCTGTTTCCTTATATGCTTCACGTGCTTCACGTTCGTTTCCGGTTATCGGCCCCTGTGGTATAATGAAACTTCCATTTCAAAGAACGGAAGGAGCCGTTGTGCCGTTATGACGCTTACGCAGCAGCGGATTTTTATTGTCACCGGGGGAGCATTCGGCCCTTGGGCGGAAGAGCATCTGAATACGCTGAATCCCGGGACGGATCTACTCGTCGGAGCCGACCGCGGCGCTCTCCATCTGGTCCGCAGCGGTTACCGCCCCCGGCTGTCGCTCGGGGATTTCGATTCCGTCACACCGGAGGAACTGGCCGAAATCCGCAGCGGCAGCGAAGAATTCACAGCCTGCGATCCCGTGGACAAGAACTGGACGGATACGGAGCTGGCTTATACTTGGGCGCTTGAGCGCAGCCCGTCGGAAATCATTCTTCTCGGCGCGCTGGGCACCCGTCTCGATCATACCCTGGCGAATATCCACCTGCTCCGCAAAGGAGCGGAGGCCGGAATCCGTTCCCGCATCATCGACGATCACAACGATATCGAGCTGGTACGGGACCGCATCGTGATTACAGCCGGGCCTTATGCGCAGGTTTCTCTTCTTCCCTTAACGACGGAAGTAACCGGCATTACGCTGTCCGGCTTTCAGTATCCGCTGGAAAATGCAACTCTTCAGATCGGACAGTCGCTCGGAATCAGCAATGTGCTTCAAGCCGGGCAAGGGACGATCTCCATCCGCTCGGGACTTCTCCTCGTGATCAGAAGCAGAGATTAAAGTTCCGACCGGAACGTCTCTGAACTCGCAGCCTGGGGATTGGAATCATATGTAATCTATTTGGAGGCGATCCGTCCTCAAATCCTTATATAACAAGCCTTCGGCCGGCATCCCAATTGGAACATTTTAGTACGTACCGGCTTAAAAATCAAACAAGCCCCGGAGCGGCAGGGATTTTCACGCCGCTTCCGGGGCTTGTTTATGCAGGCCGCGCCCGGGTTTGTACAAATTCTTTGATGAATGTGTCGTTTTCTTGACTGTGCGGGGACCCGCAATTTTTTCCTATTAAAAAAGGAACCGGCCTATGCTTGCCTGCCGCGCCGTCAGTGCCAGCTCATCCGCTCTCTGAGCGAAGTGACATGAGCGGTGTGATGCTTGCCGTGCCAGACATACAAGCCGAGACCGCGCGCCAATGTAGTCGGCCCGTTCACCGGATGCAGGAACGTCCGGGCCCAGCCCGCTTCATCCAGAGTCCGGAGCCACCGCACCCAACGGTCGTGCAGCGCGTCCAGCAGCGCCAGCGAAATCTCCGGCGGAGCCGTCTTCCCGTCTTCGAGTTCCGCCCACAACTGCTCTTCATAGGGCTTAATGACAGGCTCATTCTCCGTCGCGCCCAGCTTGAAGCGGACATAGCTGTTCATATGGCTGTCCGCCACATGGTGGATAACCTGGCGAACGGTCCAGCCGTCGGGGCGGTACGGCGTATCGAGCTGCTCCTCGGTCAGCCCGGCAACGGCCCTGCGCAGCCGAGAAGGAGCGGCCGCAAGTTCTTCGAGCCAGTCCTGAATTTGTTCCGGGGAAATCTCACCCTCGTAAGTAAAAGTTCCGATCGGATAACGCAAATCTTCTCCCATATCGTGAACGCCTCCTCCGCTTTTGGGCCATTATAGCACAAGCCCCTGCCGACGCCGAACCACTCTTTCCCTTTCCCTGGACATTACAAGGGTCAATTCCCTCCTCATCTGCCATGAACTGGCATATAAACGAACAAAGAAATCCCGTTTCCATCAAAAAGTTCGGCTTTTCGACATTTTCTTCTTTTCAACCCTTCGTCCTCTGGAGTATAATGAAGCCATCATTCAACAGCCAACCGTAAACAGCCAGCTCGTATAAAGGCAGGAATAGGCCTGCCAGTCTCTACCCGGTCACCGTAAATGACCGGACTACGGGTGATGACAAATTCCGGATCCACGGACGGTTTTAATCCGCAGGAAGGCCTTTGCGCCCTCTCTGGGACTACCCGCTTCCGCGCATTTGCGGTTATTTGCCTTTGTCACTCGATGAACACGGCCCTCCGGGGTCCGGTGCAGATTCGGGTTTTTTGCGTTTTTCGTTTCAACTCATTATTTCATTTATGGGGGATGCCAGCATGGAGCTTTTAAAAAGAAAAATCGAAGATGAAGGAACGGTCCTGTCGGGACAAGTTCTGAAAGTGGACGCTTTCCTGAATCACCAGATCGACCCGGTTCTGATGTTGGAAATCGGCAAAGAATTCAGCCGTCTTTTCGCCGGCGAAGGCGTAACCAAGGTTCTGACGCTGGAATCCTCCGGCATTGCCCCGTCCGTAATGGCGGCGCTCGAAATGAAGGTGCCCGTCGTGTTCGCCCGCAAGCAGAAATCGCTCACGCTGACCGACAATCTGTATGTAGAGCGCGTTTATTCCTTTACCAAACAGCAAACGAACGAAGTCACTGTCGCCAAAAAGTTCCTGTCCGCCGATGACCGTGTTCTCATTATCGACGACTTCCTCGCCAACGGCGAAGCCGCTCTCGGTCTGGCCAACATCGTCAAAGCGGCCGGCGCCGAAGTAGCGGGGATCGGCATCGTGATCGAAAAGTCGTTCCAGCCGGGCGCGGACAAGCTCAAGGCCGCCGGCTACCGCGTCGAGTCGCTTGCTCGTGTAGCTTCGCTGGATAACGGAAAAGTAACCTTTCTGAATAACAGCGTCTCCGAGGAGGATACTCATGTTCAACTGGTTTAAGACCGGCTCTCTGGGACTCCAGCACGTTCTCGCCATGTACGCGGGCGCCGTGATCGTACCGATCATCGTGGCAGGCCAGCTTCATCTCCCGCCCGAGCAGCTCTCCTACCTGATCTCGATCGACCTGCTCACCTGCGGGATCGCGACTCTCCTCCAGGTATGGGGCAACCGCATCTTCGGCATTAAGCTGCCCGTAATGCTCGGCTGCGCGTTCCAGGCCGTCGCTCCTATGATCGCCATCGGCGGCCAGCACGGCATGACGGCGATTTACGGCTCTATCATCGCGTCGGGCTTGATCATCTTCGTGTTCGGCGGTCTACTGGGCAAGCTCGCCCGCTTCTTCCCGCCGGTCGTCACCGGGTCCGTCGTCACCATCATCGGCCTGACGCTCATTCCCGTCGCCATTCAAGACATGGGCGGCGGCCAGAACAGCGCCGATTTCGGCAGCCTGCAAAATCTGGCCTTGTCTTTCGGTGTTCTGCTCTTCATCCTGATCATGAACCGCTTCTTCGGCGGCTTCATCCGGGCCGTTTCCATTCTGCTCGGCCTGATCTTCGGCACGATTGCCGCCGCCTTCATGGGCAAAGTCAGCTTCCAGGGCGTGCTTGACGCTTCGTGGTTTCACATGGTCCAGCCGCTTTATTTCGGCGTCCCGACCTTCCACCTCACGTCCATTCTGACCATGACGCTTGTGGCCATCGTTTCCGTCATGGAATCGACCGGCGTGTTCATGGCGCTCAGCAAAATTTGCGACAAAGACCTGACGGACCGGGACCTCGCAAGAGGCTACCGTGCGGAAGGGCTCGCAAGCATCATCGGCGGCCTGTTCAACTCTTTCCCATACACGACTTATTCGCAAAACGTCGGGCTCGTCCAGTTGACGAAAGTCAAAAAGAGAAGCGTGATCGCCGCCGCGGGCGTGATTCTGATCCTGCTCGGCTCCGTGCCTAAAATCGCGGCGCTCACCATGCTGATCCCGACCGCCGTACTCGGCGGGGCAACGATTGCCATGTTCGGCATGGTCGTATCCTCCGGCATCAAATTGCTCAGCTCGGTAGACCTGAACCAGCATGAAAATCTGCTGGTCGTCGCCTGCTCCGTAGGCATGGGCCTGGGCGTAACGGTAGCTCCGACCCTGTTCAGCCACCTTCCCGAAAGCGTGCAGATTCTGACCGGAAACGGTATCGTAGCCGGAAGCTTCACGGCGATTGTGCTGAACCTGATTTTTTCGATCGGCAAATCCCGTTCCAAAGCTCCGGATTCTCACAGCGCTCCGAATCAGGAAAAGCATGAATTCAGCCTGAAAGCGTCGAGCTGATTAGAATAAATTTAACCCGATCCGGGAGTTCCTCGAATCCCCGGATCGGTTCAGAACCCGCTTCGCTCCACAGAGCCGAAGCGGGTTCTTGGCGTATAATCCGACGTTGGCCTCTCTGCCGCGGTTCTAACGCCCGGTCCCGGCCGCGTTCCTCTGCTGCGGTTTGTGGCGTCCGGTCCGAGCTCCGCTTCTCATCGGCGGGGATTGAGTCCGGCCGGCCGGCTCTCTTTTCTAATAATTGCGGGTGCTACAGCCGATATAAACGATAAGTGTGAATACAGTCCGCCATATTAGGACGTTTATACGTATTTATACTCACCCATCACCCGAAATGAAGAGGAATCCGATATGAAAATGAGACTCTTATCCTTAAAAATCATTCTGGCGATTTTACTTATTCTTCCTCTGTTTCCGGCAGGGCCTGCGCGGGCGGGCTTAACCTCTACCCCGTTCCCGGATGTGGACAGCGCGAAATACAGCTGGGCGGTCCAATCCATCACTTTTATGGCCCAAAGCGGGGTTCTGCAGGGCTATCCGGACGGTACCTTCAAGCCGGGACGGTACGTAAACAAAGAGGAATGGGCGGTTATGGTCTACCGGCTGTTCGACAAATACCGGCCGAGCCTCAGATCGGACGCATTGAATTACAGCCGGCCGTCGTACGTCGATGTCCCTCCTTCCCACTGGGCTTACCGGGAAATCAGCGATACGTTCGTGGCGGTAGGAGATATGACCGTAACCGCACGCAGCGGCAAACCTGTGTTCAATCCCGAATATGCGTTTACGCGCTGGGATTTGGCCATGATGCTGTACGGACTTTACGGGATAGACGGGGGACCGGAATCCACCAACGTCTGCGGCGACATGAACCGGTTCAAGGATATTACGACCCGGCTGTTCAATACCGAGAACGAGCTGGAATCTTTCCGGAGTAAAGACAACCGCTACAATTCGGAGCTCCCTCCGGGCACCATTTATCCGATTCTTTTCCTGAAGGAAGCGGACGGTACGTGCGGCGCCAACTACGACGACTACAGCGCACTCGCCGCCGGCGCGCTGATTGAGATGAACAAAACGGGCATCCTGACGGCCGACGCGGCCGGAAAGTTCTATCCTTCGGCCAAACTGACGCGTGCCGAGGCGGTGACGGTACTCCACCGGATTCTCGACCACCTGAAGACGCGGGGAGTACTCGGCAATTATTCCAGCATCAACCCTACCGGCATCCTCCGTCCGGTTCCCATGCCCGCCCCTAAACCCGGCGAAGCCGCGGAAGGACCGGGACCGTTCGACCGCGATCTCCAGCGGGACGGCGAGTTCAACACGATCGTTTACCCGAACGGGAAAAAATATATGCGGCTCGAGCTGACATCCAAAGACGCTGCCGATCTGTACCTGTACATGAACGGAGACATTGCGTTCCTTCGTCAGGAAGAGCTGCCCCGGTACATCCAGGTAGACCGCGTCAGCCAGATCGGGATCAAGTCCCAGAGCCGCAATCCGGAGAAACGGTCGCCGCTGGCCGCCTACCCGGCTACGCTAAAGGTGACGTTCTACGACGAGATTCCCTCCACGGGAACGGGAACTGGAACAGGAACGGGCACGGGTATCGGTAAGCCGGGCAAAGACAACGGCGGACAAACCGGCGGCATAACGGCACCGCCCGGAGCGGCGGCCGTGCAGGACCTGAGAAGCCAGGGCGAGATCAATCAGACTTTTGCCCCGAATGGCTCGAAGTACATGAATGTTAACCTGGTATCCCAGGATAAAGTCGATGTTTATGTACAGCTCGGGACGGGCACCGCTTTCCTTAAGCAGGAGGAACTGCCGGCCAAGGTCAATGTGCAGGGCATGTCTTCCGTTACGGTCAGAACCCAGAGCCGCAATCCGGAGAAACGGACCAGCCAGCAGACCTACAACGCTTATCTGTATGTGACTTTCTCCAACTGACAACGGGTCCCATAGGAGCGTTTGCCGGAACGAAAATGCGCCCCTCCCCGGCAAGTGGCAGGGGCGGTCCTAAGGAAATTAAAATATTCGTGAAATCCAAAAAACGCAAGGTTCTCTTCTCGAGAACCTTGCGTTTTTCATAGGTATTAACGGCTGCCTCCAAAACTCATACCGTCTTCCCGTTCGGTGAACGGTTTGAAGCGATCTTGGATTCCTGCCGGCGTTCGGCGTCATCCGTCTACTCCTCGCTGTTGCGGTTAGCGTGGTTCACCGCCGCCAGCAGCTGCTTCACCCGCTCCAGCAGATCGCCGACCTGTTCTTCCGTTCCGCCTGCGCGGGCCATAAGCTGCGCCGGTATGCACGTGCTGGGCTGCTCCAGCGCGCGTCCTTTGTCCGTCAGCGTAATGACGACACTCCGCTCGTCACGGCTGGAGCGGGTACGCTTCAGGAGACCGGAAGCTTCCATTCTTTTGAGCATCGGAGTCAGGGTGCCCGAATCGAGGAAGAGCCGTTCGCCGAGCTCTTTTACGGTCGATTCGTCTTTTTCCCACAGCACGAGCAAAACCAGGTACTGGGGATACGTCAAACCCAGCTCTTCGAGCATGGGGTGGTACATCCGCGTAATTTCACGCGAACAGGCATATAGCGCAAAGCAAAGCTGATTCTCTAGTTTCTGCTCAGATGGTGGATTCATAGGGCTCTCAATCCTTATTCTGCTTATTCCGCCAGCAGTTTCTCGATATCTCCGGAAATTTTGGACGGTGCGGTCGTCGGCGCATACCGGCTGACCACGTCGCCCGAACGGTTAACGAGAAACTTGGAGAAATTCCATTTGACCTCTTTGGACAAAATTCCTGCCGTATGGCGGGTTAAATATTGGAACAGCGGGTGCGCGTCGCTTCCTTTGACATCAATTTTGGAGTACATCGGAAACGTAACGCCGTAATTGACCTGGCAGAACTGTTCAATCTCCTCATTGGTTCCCGGTTCCTGCTCCATAAACTGGTTGCTGGGAAAACCGAGTACGACAAGACCTTGGTCCTTGTAGGCGTCATACAGCTCCTGCAGTCCTTGATACTGCGGGGTAAAGCCGCACTTGCTCGCCGTGTTGACGATGAGCAGCACTTTGCCCTTATAGTCTTCAAGCGATTGTTCTTCTCCGTTAATCCGCTGAGCCGTAAACTCATACACACCCATCTTCATAACCTCCCGGGTTCATTCGACTGCTTCATTTATTAGATTGTGCAAAATTAAAACACTTAAAATTAATATACGTCTGCGGGAAGAAAAAGTCAAATGACCTTGGGAATGGATGCACCTGTGAACGGGTGCTGTTTCATTCAGGGACAAGGGACCGGGAATCCGGGGGCCGGAGACCCGTGCCGTTCGTAAAAGTCCGGCGTGCCCCTGCCCGCCGTGTTCCGTCGACACTTCTGCTATACGCTGAAAGTCAGCTTCGCCGCTTCATGGATCGTGGTACCCGAATGAATGCCGGTCACGATTTTTTTCATGGAACCCGGCTTATCGAAGTTAAACACGTGAATGGGCATCCCATAATCTCTTGCGAGGATAAAAGCGGACTGGTCCATTACCCGCAGATCGTTCTGAAGCACATCGTTGTAATGCAGCGATTCATACATGCGGGCATCCCCGTATATATTCGGGTCCTTGTCGTAAACGCCGTCCACCCCCTGCTTCGCCACCAAAATGGCGTCGCAGTTAACTTCGATGGCCCTCTGGACCGAGGGATAGTCCGTCGTAACGAAAGGCTGGCCGTTGCCGCCCGCGAAGATAACGATGTAGCCTTTTTCCAGATGGTGAATCGCTCGCAAACGTATATAAGGCTCCGCCACCGACGTAACGGGAATCGCGGTCATCACGCGCACTTCGGCATTCGTTCTCGCTTTCAGCACGCCGCGCAGCATAAGGCTGTTAATGACCGTAGCCAGCGTGCCGATATTGTCGGCCTCCGCCCGCTCGATGCCCCAGTTCTCTCCCATATTGCCGCGGAAAATGTTCCCTCCGCCGATCACAAGCGACACTTCCACGCCGAGCTCCAGCACCGACAAAATTTCACGGGCGATATGCTCCAGTCTCTCCGGGTCGAATCCGAAATCGCCGCTGCCGGCTACCGCTCCTCCGCTCAGCTTGATCAATACGCGTCTGTACTTCATCCCTTCACCTCCGGAAAAATAAAAAACACCAAAGCCTGAACGGCCTCAGTGTTCCAAATAGGAAATAGGAAACGATGCTTGCTTCTGAATACTCCGGTTCCACCGCTTCATATCCCCCACACCTTTCCCAATGTCTCAAGAAACTATTATAAACGTATGTACAAAGATTGCAAACATGAACGCGGACCGCCGGATTTCTTCATGAATGATTTACAGGACCGACTCCTTCACAGGCAGAATCGGAGCCTGAGCGAGCGGCGAAGATAAGACCACGAGCGTGGACGGCTTGCCGAACTCCATAGACGCGTCGATAAAAGTCTCCAGTTCACGGACGGAGCTTGTCACCAGCTTGGTCAAATAACTGTACGGCCCCGCAATGCGGTGGCATTCGGCAACTTCCGGAACCTGACGGACAAACTCCACATACCGGCGGCAGTGCTCCGTTTCCATCAGGATATAAGCGATGACCGCTTTACCTACGGCTTCCGGGGATACGACGGCGCGATACCCCTTCAAAACTCCCTTATCCTCCAAGCGCCGAACCCGTTCGGCGGCCGCCGGCGAAGTGAGACCCACCTGCTTTCCGAGCTCCGTCATGCTCATTCTCCCGTTCTCCTGAAGCAGCGCGAGTATGCTGCGGTCTGTCTGATCCAACTCTTTCTCCCCCACTTCTTTCTTTTTTAAAATGCGGCCGTTCAAAAGCTTTCAAAGTCAAGGCGAACGAACATCTTTCCTTTCAGTATAACCTGTAATCCGAGCGCTCCGGCAAGTAAAATGAATAGCAACTACGAAAGGAGCTGTCAACGGATGCAACTGAACGATAAAGCGGTTCTGCTAGTGATCGATGTCCAGAAGGCGTTTGACGATCCGCGCTGGGGAAGGCGAAACAACCCCGAAGCGGAGAACAACATCGCCCTTCTGCTGAAAGCCTGGAGAGAGACCGGACGGCCGGTCATCCATGTGCAGCATATCGGGGTGACGCCGCAGTCCTTGTTCCGAGCCGGCAGCGCTGCGGTAGAGCCCAAACCCGAGGCGCTGCCTATGCCTTACGAAGCCGTTATCCGCAAGTCGGTGAACAGCGCCTTCATCGGAACGGACCTGGAGGCGCGTCTTCGCGTGCTCGGCTGCACCGAGGTGGTCGTCGCCGGCCTCACGACCAACCACTGCGTGGAGACGACCGCCCGCATGTCCGGGAACCTCGGGTTCCGTACGATTCTCGCTGCCGACGCTGCGGCGACTTTCGATCGTACGGGCCCGGACGGACGCGTTCATGCGGCCGAGGACATCCACGCGATGACGCTGGCGAACCTGCACGGCGAGTTCGCCGAGATCGCGGATACTCGCACGCTGCTGGAAGCGGTGCAGTGAGCGTGCTCCGGATCTTTTCTTCTTTTAGATGACATAAAGTCCATGGCGTGTATGATTAAAGCGGCGAATATTTTGCGGGGCTGATGGCTCGTATCTTCAATCATTACCGTCGTTAGCTGTCCACACAAAATTCCTGAATAGTACTGGCTTCCCATAGCCGGCTGCATCTCTTTATTCCAAAAAAGGTGAACCTATGAAAAGAGGGGCGGGCGGAGCTCCGACTTTACTTCGGCCCCGGGGGCCGGACTCCCTGCACAAAAAGCGGTCCCGGGTAACCGGAACCGCTTTTCCTTTTCTATATGCGCCGAGAGTAGTGGCATCACGCCGTATGGACGGTCTTGGCCGTTTTGTCGTCCAGCGCCTGAAGTACCTGGAGGCAGATGAATCCGCACAGCCCGATCATCCCGTAAATCACCCAAGGCCAGACTGTCCCGCCGTACTCTCCGCTCAGCCACGTGCCCAGGTAGTTGCCGATCGTCCCGCCGACCGCGTAAGAGAGCCCGAAAGCCCCATAGAAGGCGCCCGTATCCTCGTTCATGCTGTACTCCGCTATCGCAATGTCCACCCCCGGCAGCACAAGCGTCTCGCCCGAAGTAAACACCAGCACGCAAAGCAGGACCCAGAGTACCGAAGGCACCCACGGAACCGCCAGAAGGCCTAATCCGATAATCAGCATGCCGTATTTGACGATCACGGCCGCCGGATTTCGCTGAAAAACTCCCCGCAGCAGAAACATAAACAGAACCGCGTACAGTCCGTTGAAAATTACGACACTGCTGACCAGACGTTCGTTTCCGCTCATCCGGTAAACTTCGAGCGGCAGCGAGACGGACAACTGCGTAAACATGATCCAGAACATCGCCATTGCACCTGAAAACGCGAGGAACGGTCGGTTTCGCAGCACTTTTTTGTAGCTGTCGAGCATTTTGGCGGAATGCCGGCCTTTCGGAAAGCTTTTGGCCTGAGTCAGAAGCAGCAGCGAAACAAGCAGAAACAGACCGGCCCCGAACAACATCGGGTAAGACGTATGGAAAGAAACGAGAATGCCTCCGGTAACGGCCCCTAGAACCGCACCTGCATTCAGCGCCTGATTGAAGTAGGTGAACGCACGCCTTCTCAGAACATGCGGCAGGTTGCCGAACAGCGATTTGATGGACGGCTCGTACATGGCCGGGCCTATGCCGATAAAACAAGCGGCGAGCACAAGCCCGCCGAAGCTGTCCAACGCGTAAATCCCCAGGTACCCCAGCGCAGCCAGAAAAGTCCCCGCTACCAGCATCGTGCTGTAGCCGATCCGGTCCCCGATCATGCCGGAAAAGAGCGGCACCACCTGGTTGATCAGCAGGGCGACCGTCAGGACGGTTCCGGACTGCCAGGCGGGGAACTGCAGCGTATGGGTCAGATAGACGGCCAGAAACGTAAATACGGAAAACCGGCCCATATTAATGAAGACGGTGGCCGCTATGATTTTCCGGGCGAAACCGGGCAGGCTCATGTTGTTTTTCTCTTCTGGCATGGTAATAATGTCTCCTTCCGGCTGGTGGGGAATCTGGCTGACTGCGGACGTAAGGCCCGTGAAACCGTGAACAATCGGGACAATATAAAAACGCGACCCCTCGAAAGCGAGAAACCGCGTTATTCCAATGGTTGTATAAAGATGCTGGTGAAGGGAATTGAACCCCCGGCCTACGCATTACGAGTGCGTTGCTCTACCCCTGAGCTACACCAGCATATTCCGAAGCAAATCGTGCCGGGCAAAACCGACATGTATAAGAATATACCCGCCCGCAAAAATTGTCAAGACTCTTTCCGACCTCTTTCGGCTAACAAAAACAAGATCCGACAAAGCTTGTCCCGCTCAGGTAAAACAAGGAAAAAACAGCCATGTTCCTCCCGTATGAAGGCCGGTTCGGGTATGCTATACTATACGCAAACATATGTTCTGTTTTACTATTCTGAAACGGGAAGGTAACCTGCCATGAACCCTGTCCGCTATGAAAAGATTACGGCCAAACAAGTGCTGAATCCGGTGAAAACTCCGGCGATGCCTTTCGAGCATTCCATCAATCCGTACCGCGGCTGCCAGCACGGGTGCAGCTTCTGCTACGCTCGGGCGATGCACGCCTTCCTCGGGCTGAACGGCGATGATACCTTCCAGACGAATATCCTGATGAAGGAGAACGCGCCCGAAGCGCTGCGGGAGCAGCTCCGCAAAGCCGCGCGCTCCCGCAAAGGCCTGGCCGGGATCGGCCGCATCGCCATCGGAACGGCAACCGATCCGTACCAGCAGGCGGAGGGCCGCGCCAAGCTGACGCGCGGCTGCCTCGAGGTCCTCACGGAGTACCCCGTGCCGCTGACGATCACGACCCGGTCCCCGCTCATTCTGCGGGATCTGGACTTGCTCCGGAAGCTGCCCGTATACGCCGTGAACATCAGCCTGAACACGCTGAACCGGACGACCTGGCGCAACTTCGAGCCGGGCGCCCCTTCCCCGTCGAAGCGGCTGGAGACGGTGCGCGCATTGACCGATGCCGGGATACCGGCCGGCATCTTCATGGCCCCCATGCTCCCTTACATTACGGATGGCCGGGATGAGCTCGAAGAGCTTATTGCGGCCGCGGCGGAGCATGGCGCGCAGTTTGTGATGGCGTCGTACCTGCGCCTGAGCGCCTCGGACGTCAAGGTGTGGTTTTTCGAGACGATCCGGCGGCACTATCCGCAGCTCGTCGGCAAGTACGCCGGGCTGTATGCGTCCTCCGCATATGCGCCTCGCGAGTACCGCGATCCCGTCCGCCGGTACGTCGACGAACTGCTGGAGCGGTACGGGCTGCGCGACTTGGACGAGGAGGAAGAGGCGCCTCGTCCGGGGGAGCGGGCTGCCGGCGCTGCGACCCCCGGCCGTTCAAGCGGGAAGCCGCTTGAAATCGCCTGGGAGCCGCCCGCGGGCAGTCCCGGCAGTGCCTGCGGCGGCTGCCCTGCCGCGAACGCGGGTGCGGGTGCTGTAGCGAGCGCAGGTGCGGCGGCGAGCGCGAGTGCTGTAGCGAGCGCAGGTGCTGCCGCGGACGGCGGATTCGCCGGCGCAGCCGGAGACAGCGCAAGCCGCAGGGGATTCGCCGACGGCTCGCGCACGGCGCGGCAGAGCGCAGGAACCCCCGGCGCAGCTCAGGCAGTCGCGGCCGCGGACGGCACGGCAGCAGCCGAGGCGGGAATGCCGCTGGCGCTTGAGCCCGACTCGCCTCCGGCGCAGCTCGTGTTCACCTTTTAAACGCTGCGCTCTGGGGCTTTGCCTTTGTCGGCGCCGCATTAGAGCCCGGGTTGCTCCGGGCTCTTTTTTCGTTTACGCTTCAAGATAAGACACCGGGTGGAGCCGCATTCCGGACAAATACATAGAAAGAGGGAATTCCATGACTCCCGAAATGTTCGATATTTACGACGAAGACGCCAACCGGATCGGGACCGCTTCACGCGAGGAAGTCCATACGGCGGGATATTGGCATCAAACCTTTCACTGCTGGCTCGTCCGGCCCGAGGGAAATCGCCGTATGGTGCTGTTTCAGCTCCGCTCGCCTTCCAAGGATACGTTCCCGGACCGGTTCGATATTACGGCGGCGGGCCATTTGACCGCAGGTGAAACGATCCAGGAAGCGTCCCGCGAGCTTCAGGAAGAGCTGGGCCTCCGCGTTCCGTTCGACAGGCTTTCCCTTCTGTTTACCGTGCGCACCGATGAGCGGGGAACCGTGCGCGGCAGAACGTTTATCGACCGCGAAATCAGCCATGTATTCGGCTATGAAAGCGATTGGCCCCTGGATGCGTACACACTTCAGGAGGAAGAAGTCTCCGGGCTGTACGAGGCCGAGCTACGCGAGCTGGCCGATCTTTTCGAAGGCACGATCGACTCCCTGGAAGTCCGCGGCGTACTGGCGCCAAGTACGAGCGCGGACGGGAACGACGGCTTGTCTCAAGCCGGTTCGGACGCCGAATCGGTCCGCACCGTCGCCAAGCAAGATTTCGTCCCTCATCCGGACGACTACTACCTGCGCGTGTTTGAGCTGCTCGGGAAGATCTAGGCACTCGAACGGGCACGGAGGAATACGATGGACCATGATAATCGCCTATCCTTGTTATTCAGGAGGTTCAGCATGTATCCCATCTACCCTTATGTAGGCAAAGAAACGATATGCAAGGAACAGCCGATCCCGTTTCCGGCACAGCATCAACCCCGCCAGCCCGGCATCGAATCCGAAATGATTCCCCGGCCGATCGCCGAGAATCCTTATTATACCGGAAGCGGCAAGCTGCTGGACCGCGTGGCTCTTATTACGGGCGGAGACAGCGGCATCGGCCGTGCGACGGCCATTTCATTCGCCAAAGAAGGCGCAGCCGTGGCTATTGTCTTTCTGTACGAATGGAGCGATGCCGAAGAGACGCGCGCCCGGATTGAGCAGCTGGGCGGCCGCTGTCTCCTGATTCAAGCGGATCTGCGCTCGAAAGCGGCCAGCTGCGAGGTCGTCGCCAGAACGTTGTCGGCGTTCGGCAGATTGGATATCCTGGTGAACAATCATGGGGTTCAATTTCCGCAGCAAAGCATCCTGGATATTTCCGAGGAACAGCTTTACGATACGTACCGGACCAATATTTTCCCGTTCTTCTTCATGACCCAGGCGGCTCTGCCCCATCTGTGCTGCGGGTCTTCCATCATCAACACCGCCTCCATTACGGCTTACAGAGGCCAGAAGGACCTTATCGACTACTCTTCCACCAAAGGCGCCGTCGTCTCCTTCACGCGCTCCCTGGCCCTGTCGCTCGTGGACGAAGGCATCCGGGTGAACGCGGTCGCCCCGGGTCCTATCTGGACGCCCCTCATTCCTTCCAGTTTCTCGGCCGAAGAAGTCCGGACTTTCGGGACGGAAGTGCCGATGAAGCGGGCCGGGCAGCCTTTCGAACTGGCTCCCGCCTACGTGTATCTGGCCAGCGACGATTCCAGCTACGTAACCGGACAGACCATTCACGTCAACGGCGGAGGTATGATCACATCGTAAGCCGGTAAAACTCACCCTATGACGACGATGACCACTCCTAAATAATCCAGGAATCCTTTATTGCTTTATCAGAGTAAAAGATCTATAATACTTCCCTACACTAAATTTCACGCACATAAGCAATAAAGGAGTCCTTATTTATGTCTAACGAGCCGCGCAAACTCGGTTTGCTCCCTCTCATTTCCCTTGTCGTAGGTTCCATGATCGGCGGAGGGATTTTCAGCATGCCTGCCGATATGGCGCAGGATGCGGGAAGCGGCGCCGCCCTGATCGGATGGGCGCTGACCGGCATCGGAGTCATTATGCTCGCCCTAACCTTCCAGAGTCTCGCCAACCGGCTGCCAAGCCTGGACAACGGCATCGTCCGCTACGCCGAAACCGGCTTCGGCCGCTTCGTCGGTTTTATCAGCGCCTGGGGCTACTGGCTCGCCAATATGATTACGATCGTGGCAAGCTCGGTTCTGCTGTTCGGCGCCCTTGATTATTTCATTCCCGTATTCGACGGCGGCAATAATGTGCTTGCCATCGTATGCGCTTCGCTGCTCGTATGGCTGCTCCACAGCTTACAGCTCTCGGGAATCCGGGAAGCGACTCTCGTCCATATCGTAACGACGATGGCTAAGCTAATCCCGATCCTGGTCTTTATAGCGGCGCTGGCGACCGTCTTTCATTCGCCGACTTTTATTGCGGACCTGTGGAAAACCGCAACCGAAACCGCAACTGGCGGGTCTGCCCTCGGGTTATCGGCTATAGGAAGCCAGGTCAAACAGGCCATGTTTATTACCGTCTGGGCGTTCCTCGGCGTAGAAGGCGCCGTCGTGCTTTCCGGCCGCGCCAAACGCAAATCGGACGTCGGCAAAGCAACGGTCATCGGCCTTATCGGTACGCTTGTCCTGTATATGCTCGTGTCGTTGCTTTCTTACGGAGCGATGAGCAGGGCGGCTCTCGCCTCCCTGCCTACCCCGTCGGCCGCCTACGTACTGGAAGCGGCTGTCGGCAAGTGGGGCGCCGTCCTGATCAACGCCGGCCTCATCGTCTCTCTGCTCGGGCTTCTGCTCGGCATGTCTCTGCTTTCCGCGGAGACGCTCTACGTAGCCGGGAAGCAGAAGCTCATGCCGGCCTGGCTGTCCGGCGAGAACAAGAACGGCGCCCCCAAAGGCGCCCTCTGGATGACGACGGGAGCGGTGCAGCTTTTTCTGATCCTGGTCGTCACCGCCTCGTCCACCTACCATGCGCTTTACCTTGTCGCGACAACGGCGGCGCTTATGCCTTACCTGCTGTCTTCGCTCTTTCTCCTTAAAACGGCCATTGGCGGAAAAGCATACGCCCCGCAGGATACGACCGGCGAATCTCCCCTCTGGAACGGACCGCGCAAGCGCGAACTGGCTTACGGGGCGGCAGCTACGCTCTACTCGCTGTTTCTGCTCTACGCGGCAGGGCTGACGAATCTGCTCTACGTGTGCATGCTGTACACGCTGGGTCTTGCCTTCTATTCCTTCTCCAGAAGGGAAAAAGGCATCCGGGCGATGTACCGGCCCGCCGAAGCTTTCGCCGCAGCGGCAATCGTAGTGCTGGGGCTCTACTCGGCTCTCCAGTTCATATCCGGACATGCCGGATAAGCTTTTGAGGCACCTTGTGAACCTTAGCCTAATCATCGCGACAACCGGACAAACGACACAGGCCCCTTGAACGGGGCCTTATTTATTTTGAAGCGGCAGCTTATGGAAGGAAGAAACGGTGGAGGCCCGTTCTATTAAAGATCGCACAGCTAACGGCGCGTAGTGTTTCGCCCCGCATGACAGCGGCCAACCACATGCAAAAAAACCGCGCGGCCTCCGTAGAAGCTCGCGCGGTTTCCCGGCAGGCCGCTCGGCCTGCTTTTTTTGTACGTGTCTATTTGATTGTAAAAGCGGAAGCCAGCTTCTGCATCTCTTCCGCCATGGAGCTTAGCGATTCGGCCGATGACGAAATGTCGTTCATCGAATGAAGCTGCCCGTTCATGCTCTGGGCGACCTGCCGCATCTGGTTCAGCGTCTGCTTCGAAATATCGACCATTTCCTGCGAAGAAGCGGACACTTCTTCCGTGCCTGCCGAGATTTCCTGGGTGGCTGCGGACACTTCCTCAATCTGAGCAGACACATCCAGGATGGCCGTCTGAATGGAACGGAACGACTGCTCCATCGTGTTCATCAGTTCCTCGCCCTGAGCCACCTCTTCCAGGCTGCTTTCGATGGACTGCGTGCTTCTGCCCGTTGCGGCGACGATTTCATCCAGAATCTCCTGGATCTCTACGGTAGAATGGCTCGTTTGTTCCGCGAGCTTCTTGACCTCGCCCGCCACGACCGCAAAGCCCCGGCCGTGTTCGCCGGCTCTGGCCGCTTCGATGGACGCGTTAAGCGCAAGCAGATTCGTCTGGCGGGCAATGTCGGAAATCGTGCTCGCGATCTTCTGGATCTCCTCGGATTTCTCCTGCAGCGAATAAATCGTACCCGCCGAATCCCGCACGTTGCTGCCTACCGCCTTCATCTGGTTCAGCGTCCGCTGAACCGTCTCGCTGCCCCGGTTTACCTCGGATCGTACGCTGTCCGACGTTTCGGCCACCTGCGTGGAGGAAGCCGCGATCTTCTGGATACCGATCGCCATCTCCTCCATCGCTTGTGCGGTCTGCTGCGCCGCGTCATGCTGAGTCTCGGCCCCAACGGCGGTGGAATTGGCCGTCTGGGACGTGCGGGATGCGACTCCCGCCGACTCGGCGGAGATAGCCGTCAACTCTTCGCTGGACGACGCCATATGGTCGATCGCGTTTTTCATCCGGTCCAGGATGGAGCTGAAGGAGTCCATCATGCCGTTAATGTCCTCATTGAGCAGCCCCATTTCGTCTCTCCCCTTCACGTCGAGCCTTCCGGTCAAATCGCCGGCAGCTGCTTTGCGCATCATCCCCGAAATGTTCATCAGCGGGCGCAAAATAGCGCGGGAAGTGAGTATCGAAATCAGAATAACGAGAAGGACGGAAACCGCGATGATGATGCCCGCAAGTGTTTTCGCCTTGGACACCGTGCTGTAAACCTCGGTTTTCGGAGCGCTTATGAACAGCTTCCAGCCGGTCTTCTGCACTTCGGAGTAAGCGACGGCCGCCTCTCCTACCGTCCCGTCGTCGGCGTATAAGTAGCCCTTTTGGTCCGCGGAAGCCTCCAGCTTGTTGTCCAGATCCGGAGCGATATCCTTGACGGGCTTTCCGATATCCGCCGCGTCCGGGTGCAGAAGAATATTGCGGTTGCCGGACAGCAGGAAGGCATAGCCTTTTTCCCCGAAATGAATCCGCGACACGAGCGAAACGATCTGTTTCGGACTTACGATCGCTTGAATAATTCCGGCATATTCGCCGTTCTTGTCCAGAATCGGCTGGTCGATAATGATAATATCTTCTTTGGAGCCGACATCTTTCAAAATATCCGTGACGGCCAGCTTTTTGGACACCTTCGCATTTTTAACGTTCTGAAAAGCCGATACGTCCGTAACTCCGCCTTCTGTGCCGTAAGAAACGTCTTTACGGTCTATGTAGGCAAAATAGAACATTTCAGGATCACTGTCCTGCAAATTTTTCAGAAAAGGCAGCACTTCCTCCTCCGAAGCCGCCGTGGCAAATTCGGGGTGCGCTTTTACGACCCCTTCCACGGCGTTTATTTTCTGCCCCATCCACAAATCGATATCGGCAGCTCCCATCTCCGCCCGTATTCTCATGTTTTCTTCCGTTTGCTTGGATATGTAGCCATTGGAGTTCGACATCAGGATCAGGGTCGCCACTATTAAGGGAACCGAGGTAATCACGAGCAAAAGCAGGGAAATCTTGATCCGCAAAGACAAATCGCGGAATTTTAAAGTTAAACCGGGTTTCATAATTTCACTCCTTGACAGGTTTCTATTTCTATGTCTCCACTTCCCCATTTTCGACAACTTTTTACATGCCTCCTTCGCAATAAGTTCCATACCTTAAATTTCGATAAAGTTTTCCGGCCGCATACGGCCCGCAAGCATACAAAAAAACGGGAAGCCATACAGGCCTCCCGTCTTCAGCATTTCAACGTTTCCGGAATTCATGTTTTACCGTCCGGGTTCAGGCATGCCCCTTGAGCCTTCTGAAGATTTCAGCAGGCTGGTCGCAAAAATTTCACCTATGATGGCAATGGCCAAGTACACGTATCCCATTCCAGTCAAATTCCTCTGTCAAATTTATCTAGCCGCTAGTCCCCTTCATTATACCGTAAAATCGCGCAAAAAATGAAAACCGGCACCAGCCGTATAGGCCGATGCCGGTGCAATCCGGAAAAATTCGGGAACTCTCTTTCCTTTATTTCCGGACGGGTACTTTAAATTGCGCTTCCGGAATCCACTTCTTGGCATAAAAATCCCGGCCTTGAATCGATACCCGGTCTTCATACACTTCTACGTACAAGCCTTCGCTTTCCTTAGCGTCTTTAAGCTTTTCTCCCCCTTGGCCGTCGGAAGTCCACGGACGTTCCACGGAAGAGGAATTGACCATCGTGAACTTGTCCCTCACGAGAGTGTTCGGCTGCCTAAGATCCCAATGCGTGTGACCGCTGAAAAAGATCACTTGCGGATACTTCGACAAAATGCTTCTCAGCTCCTCATGCTGGACGATCGGACGCTTGTTGGAAGCCACCGACGTTCCGGCTACCGTACCGGGAAGCGGCTGATGCAGGAAGACGAAAATCGGCTTCCCCGACTCTTGTCCGTGCCTCGCGAGCGACTGCTCCAGCCAGTTCAGCTGCTCCTTAGAAAGGTAGGCGTCCTCCATATTGTCGGGATTGGTCTGGCGGTACTGCTCCGAGCCCAGAAATATAAACGGGTATCCCTTGATTTCCTCTTCATAGTAAACCTTCTTCTCCCCGGTAAAGGACAAAAACCTGCCGATGGACGCCGCTTCGGTCTCTTTATTGGGGAAGCTGTTCGGGCTCCAGTTTCCTTTGGCGTTCAGCCATGCGGAATAAAATTCATGATTGCCGATGGTTGCGAATGTTTTTTGCGGATGCGGAGTGCTCATCATCAGTTCCTTAAGCCGCGTATAATCGCGGGCGGAACCGCCGGTCAAATCCCCGTTGATCACCAGAGCGTCGGCATTCGGATTAACCCGGTTGAGATCTTCCAGAGCTTCCGTAAATTTACGCTGGGAATCTTTCTTTGCGGCGTCTACATGCACATCGCTGATCACCGGAAAAGTCAGCACCGGCTTGTCCGCTCTTTCCTGTACCGCACCCGCGGGAACGGTGGAAAGTACGAGCAAACTCGCCGACAACAGAAGCGTCAAACCTGCTTTATTCTTCATACACATTCCCTCCATTTCATCTAAGGACGGGGAGAAAAGGTCAAGTCAGGAGGGGCTGAAACGTTTTACGGCGGAAAAGAAAGGAGCACGTTCAAAAAGAGACCGTGCCCCCATCCGGTTTGTGCCGACGGCGTCTGAACAGCGTTGCAGGAACATTCCGCGCCGTCTTCTATATGGCGAGACAATCGTTGTGTCTGACTCTGGTCCCGTTCGTTTCTCTATATCATTCTCTCCGCTCTATCCGATTTCTCCAATTAACGCAGGTCTCTCTCCTCCTACGAAAAAGCAGCGGCATAGATCCGCTAAACTTGTGTCAGGCTTGACCTTTTCTCCCTTTTAATTGGAAAATCATAACTTCTAATACCCGTTCCGAATGAAAGGTAAACCCTTATGTTCCGCGGGATGCAAACTTTCACTCCATCCAAAATGTGCCTTTTATGATTATATAGATTCCGGACAAAAAAAGACACCCTTGCGGGCGCCTTTCGGAAAGAATCTTTCCAAGAGCCGATTATGGAAGACTGTTTTTCCAGCACAAAAAGCGCTGTTTCCGGGAAGGAAAACCAGCGCCGGCAAACTGTAGACCGCCGAATATCAGGTTGGCCACCCAGCATTTGGGTCCTCCTAAAGTTGCTATAGAGGAAAATATATGGTAAAATGAGTTATTCGTATATTTTTAGTTCTTAGTTCACATATTACAAAGGATATCACGGAATGGGTGCACTTTGTAATGTGTGAACTTTTTTCCTAAAAGGATATGGGTAAATCTTTAAATTTCCGGGAGGTTTTACAAGCATGGAAACAGGAACAGTTAAGTGGTTTAACGCTGAGAAAGGCTTCGGTTTCATCGAAATTGAAGGCGGCAAAGACGTTTTCGTTCATTTCTCCGCGATCCAAGGCGAAGGCTTCAAGTCCCTTGACGAAGGCCAACGCGTTCAATTCGACATCGCTCAAGGCAACCGTGGTCCACAAGCCGAGAACGTTGTAAAACTGTAAGCAACTACACAAACTTATAGAAGGAACTGCCTTTCCTAGGATTAGGCAGTTCTTTTTCATGAACTTCTATAACCTATACGGTCTTGCGTAGACTATAGAGAAGGCCGACTATCTGAAGGAGGGTCACTATGCATTATTCTAAGAAGAACATGGAACCTGTTCCAGAAGAAGAGATCACCGTTTGGGCGTGCAGCCAAGAAAGCTGCGTATGCTGGATGCGGGAAAATTTCTCGTTTAATCAAGTCCCTCTCTGTCCGATTTGCAAATCCGAAATGGTTAAGCAAGTCAAGATGCTTCCTGTGCTTACAAACCACAACCATAACGCCCTGGGTTAACACCGTCCCGTTTCATTAAATCAGCAAAAAAAGCCGAGACCTCACGGTCTGGGCTTTTTTTGCGTTGTTTGGGCCGCTGCGGTCCGGCCATGATATATGCCGGGCAAGCCCGGCGGCGTGACACGGCCGCAGCACCGACCCGGCCGGTTGTCTCGCCGCGGTCACCCTGCCGGCCAAACTAGGCGAGCCGATTCGTCGGCGTAAACGTGAGCGGCAGGCTGCTCACGCCGTGGACGATAAACCCGCGGGCGGGCGTCAGCGGGTCTTGATCCGCCCGGGCCAGATCCGGCAGGCGCTCCAGGACAGCCTGAAGCGCTACACGCGCTTCCAGGCGGGCCAGCGGAGCGCCGAGGCAGAAGTGCATGCCGTGGCCGAAGGCGATGTGCGGGTTCGATTCGCGCGCGATATCGAACTTGTCTGCATCGGCAAATTTGCCGGCGTCGCGGTTCGCCGAGCCCATCCAGGCCACGACGCGGCTGCCGGCCGGGATGACCTGGCCGCCGATCTCCACGTCCCGCGCGGCAGTGCGGAACATCGCCTGCAGCGGCGACTTGAAGCGCAGCACCTCCTCGATCGCGGACGGCAGAAGCTCCGGCTGGGCACGCAGCTTCGCCAGCTGGTCCGGGTTCTCCAGCAGCGACAGCACGGCGTTGCCGATCAGGTTCGTCGTCGTTTCGTTGCCGGCCACCAGCAGAAGCGCGCAGAAGGAGAGAATATCGCCTTCGGACAAATGCGTGTTGGACTCTTCGGCGGCAAGCAGCGCGCTGATCAGATCGTCTCGGGGCTCTTCGCGACGGAGGGCGATGATTTTACGGAAATAAGCGTTCATCTCCTCATGCGCCCGCTGGGATTCGCTATTCGTCGCTCCGACGACGGAGTCAGCCGACGCCACAACCTCATCCGACCAGTGCTTGAACTGCTCGCGGTCTTCGCTCGGGATGCCGAGCATTTCCGCAATGACAATGACGGGCAGCGGATACGAAAAATCACGGATCAGATCGATGCGGCCCGTTTCCGAAACTTGATCGAGCAGCTCGTGGGTAATCGCCGCAATACGCGACTCCAATGCCGCGACCGCCTTGGGCGTGAACGCCTTGCTCACCAGGGTCCGCAATTGAGTGTGCCGGGGCGGGTCCATCGTAATGAGGCTGAATCCGCCTCCCCGCTGCTCCTGCTCCGTCCCTTCCTCAAACTTCGGGCGGAACTCGGAAGAAAACCGGGTATGGTCGAAAAGCACCTGCTTGACGTGTTCATAATCGAAAACAGTCCAGATTCCGAGCGGCTCCATAAACAGGACAGGCTGATTTTGACGAAACTGGGCGTACAGAGGATAAGGATTTCTCAAAAAATCGGGCGAAAAAAGCGCATTCATGATTATACCGCCTCCAAATAAGGAATAAGAGAGCGTCAGCCCTCACGAACGGGAATAAGAACGAACCCGTTAGGCTCTGCCCAGTTTTAAAGGGGGTTCCGGGGGTTCCGGGGGTTCCGGGGGTTCCGGGGGTTCCGGG
>NZ_BBJT01000012.1 GCF_000739915.1 Paenibacillus chitinolyticus NBRC 15660
TTTTAAATCTATGCTGGTTGTAAATTAGTTCTGTTCAGTTTTCAAGGAGCTTACTTAATGTTTGCGTCACTTGCGGTGACAAGAACTAATATTATCAGGCTTTTTAACTATTTGCAACCCCTATTTTAAAAGAATTTTCTTCCAGGTGTTTAATGAGGTTGAAAAATGGGTACAAGCAAGAATTTTAGGCCTCCCAGCCCTTTGAAATGCCGTGTATGGCTTCCGATTTCTCATAATGCACCGAGCAAGAGCGCACCGATACCAGTCTGCCGATGGAGTTCCTCTCACGAACTTCTCCTATATACAAAAGTAGAGACAAGACCCGTACGAACGGGCCTTGTCTCTTGTATCCAAACGGCGACCAACTATTCTCCAAGCAGAGCAAGAAGCTCCTGTTCGTCATCTATAATGCGAATGCCAAGAGACTGGGCCTTGGCAAGCTTGCTGCCGGCACTCTCCCCGGCGATCACGATGTCCGTCTTCTTCGAGACGCTGCCGGTTACTTTGGCGCCGAGGGCTTCGAGCTTATCCGCCGCTTCGTCCCGGCTCATCGCGCTGAGCGTACCTGTCAGCACGATGGTTTTGCCGAAGAGGGGATGGCTCTCGTCCGCCGCGGCGGCCGGCTTTTCTTCCGCGCGAGGTGCGACGCCCGCCGCAAGCATGCGGGAGATGCTGTCCTGCATGAGCGGGTCGCGGAAGAAGCTGTAGATGCTGTCGGCTACGATTCCGCCGACATCCGGCAGCGCGATCAGTTCTTCGATCGACGCCTCCTTGACCTTGTCGAGGCTGCCGAGATGCTCAGCCAGTACTTTGGTCGTGGTTTTGCCCGTATTCGGGATACCTAAAGCAAACAGGAAGGACGAAAGGTCGCACTCCTTGCTCTTCTCGAACGCGGCAAGCAGCTTGTTGGCTTTTTTCTCGCCGAAACGCTCCAGTTTGATCAGATCGTCATAAGTGAGCCCGTACAGGTCGGCAGGATCGCGTACACCTACCTCCTGATAGAGCTGTTCCGCCGTCATCACACTGAACGTATCGATATCCATCGCGTCACGGGAAGCGAAATGAGTAATTCTGCCGATCATCTGAGGCCTACAGCCCAGGCGGTTCGGACAGAATAAATGAGCCCCGCGCTGTTCAAGCGGAGTTCCGCAGGCCGGGCAATTTTCCGGGAAAACGATCTCTTCACCGTCGGTCTCTTCCGTGGCTTTGCCGAGTATTTCCGGGATCACGTCGTTCGAGCGGCGGATATAAACAAGACTCCCCAGAGCATGCTTCAAGTTTTTGCGTTCGATGTCACCGATATTGTTCAGCGTACAGTTCTGTACGGTCACACCTGCCAGATCGACCGGTTCTACACGCGCTACCGGCGTTATTTTGCCCGTTCGTCCCACTTCCCAGGATACGGATTCCAGAACAGTCGTAACCTCTTCAGCCTCGAACTTGAATGCGATAGCCCAGCGCGGGAATTTCTCGGTATAGCCCAGTACTTCCCGCGTACGCATATCCGCCACTTTGACTACCGCACCGTCAATGAGGAAGTCATAACTCAGGCGGTTGCTTCCGATTCGCTCCAGTTCCTCCATAACATCGTCGATGGAGTCGAAAAATTTGATGTCCGGATTAACTTTAAACCGATTCTCTTTAAGAAACTCCACCATTTCCCGATGGTCGGTGAATCGGAGGTTGTCGGAATAACCTACATTATAGAAGAAGGCGCTCAGTTTGCGTTTCGCCGTTACTTGCGGATTCAGGTTGCGAAGAGCCCCCGCGGCCGCATTGCGCGCATTTTTGAACGGTTCGGCCGCCGTCTGATTGTACTGATCCAAAACGGACAGGAACATCAGGCCTTCGCCCTGTACTTCAACGGTCCCGTCTTTGTACGGAATCTCCAAAGGGACGGAGCGGATGGTTTTTACCTGCTCCAGGATTCCCTCTCCTACTGTTCCGTTGCCACGGGTCGAAGCTTGGACTAGTATCCCCTTGTCATACGTTAAATTGAGGGTGAGACCGTCAAATTTAAGCTCGACGACGAAGGTCGGATGCGGCAGGGGATTGTCCGGGTTCTGTTTATTGTATTCGCCAACGAGCTTCAATACCCGCGTCAGCCACGCGTTAAGGCCGTCTTTGTCGCGTGTCTTGTCCAGACTCCACAGCCGGGAGAGATGACGGTGGGGTTCGAACCCTTTCAACAGCTCGCCGCCGACACGCCTTGTAGGAGAATTCGGAAGAGTCACTCCCGACTCCCGCTCCAATTCCACCAGCCGGTCATACAGCTTATCATATTCGGCATCAGTAACTACCGGGCGGTCCAGCGTGTAATAGTTGTAATTGTGCTGCTCGATAGCTTCGATGAGTGTCTTCATCTCCGCAGTGAAGTCGGCCATCTATTTTCTTCCTCTCGTCTCATCTATTCCTTGAATTCGGGTTATTGCTTCGTAATCGGTGCAAATTTGGCCAAAAGCCGTTTGACGCCTACGGGCGCCGGGAAAGCGATCTGCAGCTCGGTATCGTCCCCCTTGCCTTTAACCGCCACGATGACACCTGTACCCCATTTGCCGTGGGATACCTTGTCGCCCATCTTGAAGTCTCCCGGCTGGCTTCCGGTTGCCGCAGGGGCCGTACGCGGCGTACTGCGCACCGTAGAGGCTTCCGGAGAAGTCTTGCCGAATGAGGAAGTCTGGCTCCCCCAGGAAGATCCGCTTGCGGACGATTGTCCGAAGCTTGTGGAGCCGGAGCTGCCGAAGCCGGAGGATGTGCGTCCCCCGAAGCTCGTACCGCCGCTGCGGGACCAGCCGGAGAATGTGCTGCCCCCTCCGCCGGACGAGACGATCTCCATGAGCTCCTGCGGAATCTCTTTGAGGAACCGGGACGGCGGGTTAGTGCTTGTCCGGCCGAAAAGCATCCGCATCCGGGCGCAGGAAAGGAACAGGTTTTCTTCGGCACGCGTGATGCCTACATAAGCCAGGCGCCGCTCTTCTTCCAGTTCCTCGTTGTCCGTGGCAGCGCGGCTGTGAGGGAAGACGCCTTCCTCCATGCCGATGATAAAGACGACGGGGAACTCCAGGCCTTTGGCGCTGTGCATAGTCATCAGGACGACCGAGTCCTGAGGTCCCTCATCTTTGTCCATCGTATCTATATCCGCAATAAGCGCGAGATCCGTCAGGAACGCGACAAGGGATTTGTCTTCATTGCGGGTTTCAAACTCGCTGGTAACCGATAAGAACTCGTCGATGTTCTCCAGACGGGACTTGGATTCCAGCGTATTCTCACGCTGCAGCTCCATCCGGTATTGGCTCATTTCCAGAACCTTCTCGGTAAGTTCCGTGACGGACAAGTAGTCCACCATCCGGTGAAGGTTATGGATCATGTCCCGGAAATCCGCAAGCGTGTTGCGCGTTCTCGCCGAAATTTCCAGCGATTCCACTTCATCGAGCATAGCGAACATCGAGATTCCCCGTCTGGCCGCGAAATCCGCCACCTTATCCAGAGTAGTATCCCCAATTCCCCGTTTAGGAACATTCACGACCCGCGTCAGACTGATATCATCGTCCGGATTGGAGATAAGTCTTAAGTAAGCCAGAATATCCTTGATCTCTTTGCGGTCGTAGAACTTGACGCCTCCCACGATCTGATAAGGAATATCGGATTTAATTAAAATTTCCTCGATGACCCGGGATTGGGCATTGGTCCGGTACAGGATCGCGTGATCCCCGTATTTTTGTGCGGAACCGACGTTCTTATTGATTTCACCGGCGATAAAATACCCCTCGTCATGCTCGGAATCCGCCTGGTATACCCGGATTTTGCTGCCTTCGCCTTTGTCGGTCCAGAGATTCTTGGCTTTGCGGCCCGTATTGTTGCCGATCACCTTATTGGCCGCCTGCAGAATGGTCGAAGTGGAGCGGTAATTCTGCTCCAGCAAAATGGTCGTGGCGTTCGGATAATCTTCCTCGAAGTTGAGGATGTTCGTGATATCCGCTCCCCGCCAGCGGTAAATGGATTGGTCGGAGTCACCTACGACACAGAGATTCTTGGATTTGTCCGCCAGCATCTGGCACAGCATATACTGGGCGCGGTTCGTATCCTGATACTCATCCACGTGTATGAAGCGGAATTTATTTTGATAAAAGTCCAGAACTTCAGGCACATCGGTAAAAAGCTGGATCGTCGCCATAATGAGATCGTCGAAATCCAGGGAGTTGTTGCTTTTGAGTTTTTTCTGGTACAGGGTATAGACTTTGGCCACCAGACCGTCAAAATAATCCCCGATCTTCTGCTCAAAACGCTGAGGGGTAACCAGTTCGTTCTTGGCTGTGCTGATTGCGGCCTGAACGGCTTTGGGCTCGAATTTCTTTGTATCGATGTTGAGCTCTTTCATGCAAGTTTTAATAACGGATAATTGATCGCCGGAATCCAAGATGGAAAAATTCGAAGTGAACCCGATCCGGTCGATATCGCGGCGGAGAATCCGCACGCACATGGAGTGGAACGTGGAGACCCAGATGTCATTGGCGGACGGGCCCACAAGCTGTTCGACCCGTTCACGCATTTCGCGTGCGGCTTTGTTGGTAAACGTGATGGCCAGGATGCTCCAAGGGGCCACCCGTTTCGCTCCGATCAAATACGCGATTCTGTGGGTCAGCACCCGGGTCTTGCCGCTCCCCGCTCCCGCCATAATGAGAAGAGGCCCTTCGGTCGCTTCCACGGCTTTACGCTGCTGAGGGTTGAGCTTCTGAACGGCTTGCTGTATATCAATCATGAAATTACCTTCCTTCCACGGCTGACCGGCCGAAACCGATCCCCGCTTGTTATATCAACGCCCGCACTGTTTCCAGCGCCCGGTCCAAATCTTCATATATAAGGTTGCCGACCACAATCGTATCGGCGGCTTCGGCCGCCAGCTTCGCTTTCTCGGGACCGTCAATGCCGCCGCCGTAGAAAAGCCGGGTGCCTTCGAGGACACTTCTCGTCCTTCGGACAAGCTCCATATCGCCGAAAGTTCCGCTGTATTCCACATAAAAAATCGGCAGCCGCAGCAGATGCTCCGCCATGCGGGCATAAGCCACAACGTCACGCTCGGTCAGGTCCGTACGGGCTGCCGTCACTTTCGCGGCGGTAGATTCTCCGTTCAGAATGACGTAGCCTTCGACAAGAATTTCGTTCCAGTCCATGATAGCCCCGTATTCTTTGAGCGCCTCGTGATGCCGTCCGAGAATCCACTGGGGATCTCCGGCATTAAGCACCATCGGGATAAAAAACAGGTCAAAGCCCGGCACAATCGCTTCCGCATCGGACACTTCCAAAATGCAAGGCACTTCAAATCCGCGTATCCGGGCAAGCAGATCCACGGTATTGTCAAACGTTACGCCGGACGAGCCGCCGACAAGAATGGCATCGGTGCCGGACAAGCAAATACGCTCCAGAGCCTCATCGGATATTTCCCGGTCGGGGTCGAGCTTAAAAACATGTTTCCAGGTTGAGCTGTCTACGATCAAAACGTTTCTTCCCTCCGCTCAAGCATAGGCGTAAATAAACCGCCTGTCTGCACTTCAATACCCTCAGTCTATGCTACGCGTCCGGGTGTGTCAAATCAGGAAACAGACCTCTTTTTATTATAAAACAGGAATGTACGTTCGCGAAAGAGGAACTTCCATTTTGAGAGGTGGGAGTGAGAGGAAGTTGGCGCTTAGAGCCTGGAAAATAAAAAAAGAAACCGGTCCGAACGCGAGGTTCGTCCGGTTTCGGCTTCTCGGGATACACGGTTATGTAGGCCTTAAAGGTCCGGATTACTTTTTAATCGTTACATCGAATACTTTTTCCACATTTAAAGGAACATGATCGTTCTGTTGAAGGGACAGTTTGATCGTATGCTTGCCCGGAGGGATGTTTTCCAGACGGACCGGGGCGTCTGTCTTCAGCATCGCTTTCTGAACGCCGTCCACGTAAATGTGGAGGTGGCCTTCCCCTTGTTTGGGCGCCGCGCCCATGCTGTCGCCCGCGATTTTCAAATTGCTGACCTTGTAGGAAATAACGGCGGATGTGCCTTCCTGCGTTAAGGTTGCGTCGATAGTCGGGGCCGCGCCTGAAACGGCCGAACCGCCTACCTGTTCCGATTTGTTCTGGAAGCCGCATGCCGTTAAAGCTCCGCTGCAGGCAAAGATGAGGAGAAGCATGAGCACAAAAGATCGTTTACCGCTTATTTTACGCATGATTTAGACACTCCTTCGGTTAATAAAATGGCCGGGAGGGACATCCCTGTAACTTGTATATGTGGCGCAATGAGGAAACATGCCAGTATCTTCGGCAAGGGTATACTGTAAACGGCGAAACGCACCGGAAGGAAGAGGCGAATATGGTTAAAAAGAGCGAGCAGGGAACTTGCGAATTATGCGGACGCCACGAGGTGAAACGGACCGAACATCACTTGATTCCGAAGGAAAAAGGAGGCACCTTTCTGCCTACGGCTATGCTTTGCATTCCTTGCCATAAGCAGATTCACGCTCTGTTTACGAACAAACAGCTGGAGCGGGGTCTTCATACGCTTGATGCGCTGCGCGACGATGAACGGATGCGGGCTTTCCTGAAGTGGATCCGCAAGCAGCCATCGGCGTCACTTCCCCGAATCCGCAAGTCCCGGGAATTACGGCAATAAAAAAACGCCTTTCGAGGAGGCGTTTTTTTGAGGATGGTACTCTCGGAAGAGGCGCCGGTGGACTTGATGGACCGGAAACGCCGTTAACCCTGTGGACGGTAAGAAGGCGGCCTGCCGTCCTCTCCCCTATACGGGGAGTTGTAAGGCTGCTGGGCAGGCGGCGCCGCGGGCGGCGTCGGGCCGGACTGCTGCGGCTGGCGGGCGTAAGGCTGCCCGTAGCGCCGGGACTGGCCGTAAGGCTCACGAGCCGAAGCTGGGGCCGGAGCCGGATTGCGGAAGCCGCCGTAGGACGGCGCAACCGGCACGCCGGAAGGAGATGCGGGCTGCCCGTAAGCCACGGGTGGCGCTGCTGTGGCAGGCGTGCCGTAAGGCGCCGCTCCGCCTGTGGCAGGACGGCCGTACGGGGAGCGCGGAGCTGTATACGGCCGGGCGAGGCTTCCCGCCGGTGCGGGAGCCGGCTGCTCGGGCGCTGCGGAAGCGGGGGCGCCTCCATACCGCGACGGGGACAGAGGCGCGGGCGTGGTGCTTGCCGTCGGTGCGGGGGCCGGCTGTTCGGGCCCTGCGGAAGCAGGCGCGCCTCCGAAGCGCGACGGGGACAGCGGCGCGGGCACGGGGCTTGTCGCCGGTGCGGGGGCTGACTGCTCGGGCGCTGTGGGCGCGGGTGCGCCTCCGAACCGCGACGGGGACAGAGGCGCGGGCACGGCACTTGCCGCCGGTGCGGGGGCCGGCTGCTCGAGCGCTGCGGAAGCGGACGCACTCGTTTCCGCCGCTTCCGCGGAAACGGACTCTTCTTCATCCGAGACTGACGGCTCGGAATAATAGACGTCCCCGTATGAAGAATCATAGACGGAAGACGAGGAAAGAGAAGAATAGTAATCGGGACGCTCTCCGAATATTTCAAGTTCTTTCTCTTCATATGTAAGAGGGTCCGATATGGTTTCAGCCTCCCTGAGAACTTGAAAAACTGCTTCCGGCGACTCCCCCGTTTCAGCTTCTGTCGCTTCTATTCCAGCAAAATCTTTCCGAATAGCGGCTTCCAGCTCGGAAAGCGCCCGGTCATGGCTGGCAATCTCCTGCAGCACGTCTT
This sequence comes from Paenibacillus chitinolyticus NBRC 15660, assembly GCF_000739915.1. GTDB lineage: Bacteria > Bacillota > Bacilli > Paenibacillales > NBRC-103111 > Paenibacillus_F > Paenibacillus_F chitinolyticus. Next base: position 7,740 of record NZ_BBJT01000012.1, read on the forward strand.
CCCCGCTGGCGTTTTGGACCTTCTTCTTGTCCCCGCGACCGGCCAGAAGCCTGTACAGCTTATCCTGATCATCCAGCGTCTGCTGGAGAAGCTGGCGGTAAAGAGCGCGAATGCCAGGCTGCCGGGCATCCCATGCGGCCGATGCGTACCTGGACGCAAGCCTTTTAAAATCGGCCATCGTCCGTTCGGCAGCCTCCCATTGTTTCTCTCCGGCTTGATCCGTTTGAAGTTCCTGTTTCATTTGCAGCCACCTCCATTTAATTCATACGGTCTGTTCATAAAGATCCTCTACAGCTTAGAGCCGGAGATTTAAGGTGCCGGGTCATAGTTCCGTGCTTCTGAGCGCAGCAAGAAGCTGCCGGGCACAACTGAGCCGGAGCACGGCTAATTGCTCCAGCACTCCCCTCAGCTCTACATCCGTTGAAGATTCCGCTTCTTCGGCACAGCGTTTGGCCAGCGTATGTTCAAAACGAATCAGATCCCCTAACGATTGAAGCTCCGGAAGAGTGACCCTTTCCAATTGTTCTTCTTTGTAAACAGCACGATGCTCTCCGGCATGACTGATTGCCATTCCCTCAACCCCCTGATCGGATGTTTTTAATAGCATGCCCATTTTTTACCCATCTTATGTGATTCATTCCCCCTTAGCACAAGCGGCTTAAAGCAAAAAAAGAATAAAAGCATCGTGCGCTTTTATTCTTCAGGTTCCTTCCGTCTAATAACGGAGGGAATGCAGACTAGGTTCTCTTTTTCAATGACTTATAAAAGTTCTGCGGGCATTAGGGGGCCCTATTAAGGCTACCCCTTTTTCACATTAGAAGCCGCCACTTCTTCCATGGCCGCCTGCGGAATGGCGTAGGCCCAGTCTCCAGCCTGCTTGGCGATCCATACGGATTTGCCGTCGGAGCGGCCGCTGTACGTATCTTTCATCTCTTTGCCATCCACGGTCCGGACAACTTCCAGCGTCCATTCCCCCGGCTTAATCGCCTCATCGGCGGCCCGTTTCGGCATTTCCTCCGTTTTCATGAATAGCAGCTTATCCAGAACCTGGGTCGCCTCCGCCCCCTCGATCTCACGATCCGGCAGCTTCCATTTGGACTGGGCCGCCGATTTATCCGGTTCGTTCTTCGTCAGGGACCATTTATGATCCTTCCAGGAGAACGTGACGCTTTTTACCTGATCGTAATCGAATTTGACCGGACTCGTTTCCACAAAATCCAGCGGCGACTTATTCAAGACGGATAGTGAGGACTCTCCCACTTGGTAGACGGCAGGAGAGCTTCCCAGTTGTACATAAACGTACCCTTCCACTGGCGTAGGCGAACCGGCCTTCACTTCCTGAGAAGTGCCGTCCGCAAGCTGTACCTTATAGACGGATGAAGGCTTGTCGAGTCCGTATTTAGCCAGATCGGACGCCTTATCTTCCACGATCCTTTCCTGTGTCAGCAAATTAAAAGAATCCATCCAGCCTTCGGTCAAGTTGGGATTAAGCGGAGCAGCCGAGGGCTTGGTCATCGACCATTCGCCGTCCTTACGAACCAGTTCCGTCTGCTGGTCTCCGCTCAAGATGGAGAAACTTTGGACATCCGCAACATTTACATGGACAAGAGGCTTGGATGTCTCCGCTTCTTTTTCCATGAAAAAATCCTGGCTCCAGGCATACCAGAGACCGCCCAGAAACACGAGAATCAAAAGCAGCGCGGGCGCGAATTTTTTCACCCTTTTCTCCTCCTCCACCAGATAAACCCGCCGAGCAGCAGGAAGATCAGCGGCATAAAGACGATCGCCACGAAAAAGATCGTTTTGGCCTGTCCTGGCGTTAAAGCAGCGGTTTGATACGCTTCATTCTGTCTGGGCCGGATCGTCACCTGATCTTTCTTCTCCTGAAGCCACCCGATGCTGTTCATCGCAAAATCGCGGTTTCCCTGCACGTTGATCTCCTGATCCATCAGGAATGTGGAACCACCGAGTATGACGGCCTTAGGCTTGCTGTCTTTATCTTCTACGGCATAGCCCAGGTTGAGCGGACCCTTCACATCGTTGTCGTCCTGATTCGTCTGGGATTTCATCAACCCGGCGATATCCGTTTCACCGTATGCTTGAGCCGATGTCTTCAAGATCGGCGTGCTTTTGAAATCGCCCTCTTCCTGGGCATTCAGGGCTACTGCCAGCGACATCATCGTCAGGAGATTGTAGTTTTTCAGCTTTGTTGTAATATCGTGATCCCCGTACTCCGGAATAATCGTAAGCGGATCGTACAGGGTGCTCTGCTTCGCTTCGATGGCGACCGCATGCTGGTCCTTAACACCGTACGTATTCATGAGAGCGTCAATGTTTTTCCATTTGGACGCCATTTCCTGGCTGAAGCCCAGGGAGACGTACAGCTTGCCTTTTCCGCTCAGGTACTGCTTGATCAGTTCCGCCTCTTTGTCGTTCAAATCGGTTTGGGGACCGATCAGAAACAGCATGTCGGCATCGTCCGGAATTTTGCCTTCCCGGTATAGATTAAGATCTTTAACCGTATAGTTTTCGCCCTCCAAGCTTGATTTCAAAACGGTCATTTCCTGGAGTGTAATTTCCTGGTGCCCCGATAAGAAATACACCGTATGCTTTTCGGTGCTGGTCAGACTTTTGACGGCCTGGGTCATCTTCTCTTCCCCTGCGAACTGATAAGATCCGGAGCCTTGGCCGGCCGTGAACATTTCCTGGAAGGTGATCACTTTTTTCTGGCTTCCGCTTTCGAAAACAAGACTGCTCTGTTGAACGCCGTACTGCTGGACTTTGGAAGGCTCTTTCAGCATGTCGTACTGATTATACGTAATCTTGCCCGTACGCTTGCTGTATTCCTGAACCATATCCGTCACTTCGCGGGTCAGCACGCCGTCCGGATCCTCCTGAGGATTCGTAAAGGCCGTGACATGAATGTCCTTGCCCAGATCTTTGAGAGTTCCCAGCGTTTGATCCGAGAGTGTGTACATTTTGTTTTTGGATAAATCGAGCTGAAAATCTTTCAACGAATGAAGAAAGAAGGTCAACAGAATAAAAATTCCGATGACGGCGACTGAAATCACCGCCGTATTTGTACCGCGCAGCCATTTCTTCATCGCTGTCACCTCCACCGTTTTCTTTCAAGGGTCTGCATGCCGAGAATAAGGAACAAAGCCGCAAGCGTCACGAAGAAAAGGATATCCGCTCCTTGAAGAATTCCCTTCTGCATATTGGCCATCCGGCCGCTCATCGAGAATTGGATAATCCAATCCCGGAACTTGCCGCCGAATCCTTCAGCCATCCAGTCGATCAGCCAGAAAAACAGAAGAAAGGCAAAACCCGCAATCCCGGCCACCATCTGGTTGTTGGATAACGTGGAGGCAAACAGACCGATCGCCATCATGGCGGCTCCCAGCAGGAACATGCTGAGGTATGACAGCCACAGGACCGGCTGGTCCAGCGTGCCGAAGGCCGACATGATCAGCGGGTAAACCAGACTGCACAACGTAAGCAGGAACTGGACGATAAGCGCGGCCAGGTACTTGCCCAGCACAATTTCGCCGATTCCGGCAGGTGAAGTAAGCAGCAGCTCATCCGTACCGTGACGGAATTCATCCGCCACCAGACGCATCGTCAGCAGGGGGATGATGAACAGGTAAATGAACGTAATATTACCGACCACATACCGGATATCGATCAGGCTGGGCTGCACCATGACAAAATTCAAGTAAAACATGATGCCCGACACCAGCACATAAAAAGCGAACGCGACATACGAGGTCGGCGAATAGAAAAACATTTGCAGTTCTTTCGAGCAGATCGCCCACGTTCTACGCATCTTCGCCGCCTCCCTTCGGTTGGCCTGCCGCCGTGCTTCCGGACTTGTCTTTCAGCGGCAGCCATTTGCTTACACGGTCCAGCCTCGAAGGCTGTCCCGGACGACTCTCCGGCTCGTCTTCGGCAGAGCCGGACAAGCTCTCGTCGGTCGTCAGCTTGAGGAAAATATCCTCGAGGCTGAGGCTCTCCCGCTTCATCTCCAGGATGGGATAACCGGCTTCCGCCAGACGGAAGAACAGCGGCTCGCGGATGTCCGTGCTATCGGCCGACGAGACGAGCAGCTTGACCGTATCCGGGGCAGTTCCCCCCGGAGAAGCGGTCTGCTGCCCGCCGGTCTTCGCCTGCGGTGCCGCCGAGGCGTCTGCTCCGGCTGCAGCCGGCTCTTCGACGGCCCCCGATAGGGGCCCTCCGGGGCCGTCCGCCTGCACGGCGGAGCCGGAAGAGCCCGCCGGCTCTGCCGCTGCATCCGGCGAGGCCGGCGCCACTGCGGCAGTCTCTGCAGCCTCGCTCAGGGTATCGCCCGCGCCGCCGGATACCGCCTCCGCTTCCGCGTCAGCCGAGTCGCCCGCACCAGACGCAGCCGCCGGGGCACCGGCAAGGCCAAGCACCACCGCGGAGGCTGCGCCGTCCGCCAGCTCCCGCACAGCGGCAATGCCGGCGGTAGAGCCCAGCAGCGAGATGATTTCCTCGCGCGGGCCCTTCACTTCCAGCGACACTTCGAAGGTGTCGCCCATCGTCGCGCCGAGCATCTCCGGCTTCTCGTCGAGCACAATCTGTCCCTGATTAATGATGAGCACCCGGTTGCACAGCGTGTTCACTTCGGGCAGAATGTGCGTGCTGAGCAGCACCGTATGATTTTCGCCCAGCTCGCGGATCAGACTGCGGATTTCAATGATCTGCTTCGGATCCAGCCCCGAAGTGGGTTCGTCCAGCACAAGCAAATCGGGTTTGTGAACAATCGCCTGCGCCAGCCCCAGACGCTGCTTATACCCTTTAGACAAGCTGCGGATGATCTGGTTTTCGCGTCCGTTAAGCCCCAGCTTGTCAATGATTTCGTTAACCCTGCCTTTTTGGGCCCGGACAGGTACGTCTCTGAGATCGGCCACAAATTTCAGGTACGACCGTACGGTCATTTCCGGATAAAGCGGCGGCGTTTCAGGCAAATAACCGATCTTGCGCCTTGCCTTGCGGGGATGATCCGCCATAGACAAGCCGTCCACCAGGATGTTCCCGCCCGTCGGATTCAAGTACCCCGTAATCATCCTCATGGTAGTCGTTTTGCCTGCTCCGTTGGGCCCCAAAAAGCCTACGATTTCCCCGCGCTGCATGGAGAAATTGATCTCCCTGACTCCCCGGGAATTTTCGTAGAGCTTGCTGACTCCGTTCACTTCCAGCAATCCTGCCCCCTCCTTTTCAACGTTCAAATAGGTGTTCACCAGTCACATGTTCTGGGATGGATAGACAACGTTCTTTTGTAGAAGCCGTACTCAATATATCCAGGACACAATAAAACAAGCTTAAACAAAACTGAATTTCGGATTAAAAAAATGTGTCCGAATTGCGAACAAAATATTTTCATCTGAACTCCGACGATTCCCTCTTCTGTTCCGTCTAATACAATAGAACCTGGAAGGAGGGAGCTTTTTCTGGACACCGAAATGCTGGTCCGGGCGGCACGAAACGGGGACGATCAGGCTTTTACCCGGCTTATGGATGAGGAAAAAGCAAGGCTGTACCGGATCGCCTACGCCTATCTTCACAGCCGGCCGGACGCGCTGGATGCCCTGCAGGAAACGGCCTTCCGCGCTTACCGTAATATTCGCAAGCTGAACGATCACACGCTGTTTTCCACCTGGGTCACCCGTATTCTATTGAATTATTGCGCCGATGAACGGAAGCGCCGAAACCGTCCCGTTTATCCGGATTACACGGCAGTGAAAGAAGTTTCCGGCCCGAAGCCCGACAACCTGGATTTATATATGGCTCTGGATCGCCTGCAGCCTTCCGAAAAACAACTCATCATTCTCAAATATATGGAGGACTGGACATACCCTCAGATCGCTTCCTTGCTGCAAATGCCGGAAAGCACGATCAAAACCAGGGCGCGCAAGGCGCTCGACCAGTTAAAATCAATTCTGGGAAGGGAGGACGAAGCCTATGGATGAGCAGGATTGGCTGCAAAAAGAACTGCGCGGAACCACAGACGGGGAAATACCCGCCGAGGCGGATTTGGCTATAGCGCAAGGCATTCAGAGAGCAAAGGCGTTGCGGCGGCGTCGTAACCGGACGTTCTTAACCGCTGCGGCTTCCCTTGTCTTGCTGGTGTCGGTATTTGGAACCATGATCCATGTGTCTCCCGCCTTCGCCGCTGCGATTCGTCAAATTCCGGGTATGGAGATTTTCGTCCGGATAATGGGCACCCAGGATAAAGGGTTGGCGCGAGCGGTCGACAACGAATTTTTCCAACCGATTAACATATCCCACACGCAAAACGGAGAAACCGTCACGCTCAACGGCGTCATCGCCGATGAATCGCGAATCGTCGTGTTTTATTCCTGGAACAGAGATCACTCTACAAGGAAAAGCGGCCCTGAGGTGAAACTGCACCCTGCTGACGGGAGCTACATGCCGGCTGTTATCGGTTTTCAGCACTCGCCTGTCCCGGCCGAACCTGTAACTTCGGGCAGTGACTATTTGGATGCCATGCTCGTAGAGGGGACCCCGATCCCGGACGATTTTATTTTCGAGGTGAAGCTTGCCGGAGATGACGGACCGGTCTGGAAAGTGCCGTTCAAGCTTGACCGGGAGCTGTTCATGAACCGGGCGGAAACCATTCCGATCGGCAAAAGCGTCGTGATCCAGGGTCAAACGGTCAAGTTTAATGAAGCCAAACTTTATCCGACCCGCATTTTACTCGACGTTTCGTACGAGGAAAGCAACACCAAGCAGCTTTTCGGGCTGCGCGACATTCATTTGGTCACCGAAAAAGGGGAACGTCTTTCGAGTTGGGGCGCATCCAACAATAGCGAGAACAAAAAGATACTCACCTTCGAAAGCTCCTACTTCACCCAACCGAAGGAACTGTATTTGGAAGGCAGCCTGGTAACCGCTCTGGACAAAGACCAATTGACCGTGAAGCTGGATGTGGCGAACGAACAGATCATATCTCCCGACAATCGGCTTCAGCTTGTGAAGCTAACCGACATGGGCGACAGCTACGCCGTGTCCCTTAAATTAAGCGGGCTGGATTCCTCCTGGGACAAAATGAACTACACGACCTGGAGCGACTGGAAAGATGCGCACGGAAACACTGTCGAAGTATCAAACCATACTTCAAGCAGGACTTTCAGAGAAGAGCCCGAATCCAACGAATCCTTCGAATCTTTTACGATTCCCAAGAAAGACAATGGTGGTATATTGACCACAACCCTGCATGAATGGCCGAATCCTCTAAGAGAACCTTACCGCATTCGTATCAAGTAACGGCATCATAATAAATCAAAAAAGGCCCGCCGGTTTGCCGGCAGGCCTTTCTTTGTTCCGATCCGTTGCTTTATTCCATCGTATCCACGCGGCCCCATTTAACAAGCTGACCGCGGGTAACGCCGAGCTGATTAGTCGCTTTGAGCGTCTTCCATACCTGCGTGCCGGTAATGTTGCCGCGGATCGCACGGCGGTACAGGTCCAGCACTTCCTTGACCTTCTCCGGCGATTCCTCCAGGAACTCGACGCGGTAGGAGCGTACGCCTAGCTCAAGGAAGTGGTTCAAGTACTCGGCACCGGACTGCTCAATGGCATTGTAGACCGTGTTGCGGCAGCCTTCATCCACGCGAACCGGATGGGACATGCCGATCCGGTCCTGCAGCGAGGCGCGGTGATCTTCGCAAGGACGCCCGCAGTTCGTGAAGTCGGTGCCTTCGCTCATAAACGTGCAGTACACGCAGTGCTCCGTATGGAACATCGGCATATGCTGCTGGATCACCATCTCCATCTTCGACGTATCCGTGCGCGACAGCATATCCACCATCTGCTGGATATTCAGATCGTACGACGGAGTGACCATGGAGCATCCCGCATCTACGAAGAGCGAAGCCGTCTTATGGTTGGCGATGTTCAGCGAGAAATCGCCGATCAGCTCCGGCTGGTACTCCTCCGGGTTCTCCGCGCGATACTTCATGAAGAAGTACATCGCGCCGGTGTTCCGGATCAGCACCGCATCCGGCCGCAATTTCAAAATATTGCGGAAGTAGCCGGTCTCGCCCGGCATATGAATGCGCGGAGTCGCCAGCGCAATCTTCTTGCCCGCGGCATGAGCGGCCTCCACGGCGGCCGGGAACTGCTTGATGAACTCGAAATCGGCGTAGATCATATCAACGTCGGTTTCGACGGCCGCAAGCACCTGCTCGATGCCGCGGCAGAGTGCGGTCAAGCGCACGCCGTAAGGCTGCGCTGCCTCTCCGCCAGCGGCGGCTCCGGTGCCGTCTGCGGACTTGCCCGCCGCGTCAGGCGTGTGCGCCGGAGCCGCTTCCGCAGACTCCTGCCGGCCGGCCGCATCCGCCCGGCCACTTGCCCGGCGCTCTTCGGCGCTCACCGGTGCCTGCAGCAGCTGCTCGTCGGCGTAAGCGTCGACCTCGCGCTTCATGTACCGGCGCGGCTTCTGGCGCTCGGCTTCGAGCAGCTCCACGGCGCGGCGGCGCAGGGCGTTCAGCTCGCGCATCGGGACGATCACGTCGCCGCTAAGCTGGACGTCCAGTCCGGCCAGCTCGAAGATCGTGCCGCCGAGACGTCCCAGCTGCTCCCCCAGCACCTCTTCGCCGAGAGGGCGCTTCAAGGCCGCTTCCAGCAGCGCTTCGCTTTCCACGAACACACTGTGGTTCGAGGATGGATCGCTCCACCAGCTCTTCAGCGGCTGGCCTGCCGCCCCGGTGACGCGCACGTGAACCGGGAACGTACGGTACGGCTTCTCCGTTTCGTACGTTTGACGCAAGCGCTTGTCGAGCGCCGGATCGCTCGTCTTCCAGATCCGGTCTCCGACGCGGACGCGTCCCAGATCCACATCGTTGCGCCCCGGCACGATTTCGATCAGGCCGCCCTCGGCTTCGCCTTCCATCTTGACGCCTTTGCGGCGCAAGTCGTACACGCGGCCGCCCTCTTCCTTCTTCGTCGGGTCGCCCGCATCGAACACGATCCCGTCTCCGCGTTTGAGCGGCGCCTCAATCTCACATATGACCGCATCGCGCAGAACCTGCTTCACGCGGCCGAGGAATACGCCGCGGCTCTTCGGGAACGTGCCGTCCACGAGCTTCTTGTTGTTCGTTCCTTCGAGGAACCCGCTCGTAAATCCGCGCGAGAAGCTCTGCTGGAGCTCACGGACATCTTCCTTGGACGGCTTCGCATCCTTCCCGTCGAAATACGCGTCGATAGCCCGGCGATACTTGCTCACGACGTTGGCCACGTACTCCGGACTTTTCAGACGTCCTTCGATCTTGAACGAGGTGACACCCGCTTCGATAAGCTGCGGAACCAGCTCGATAGCGGCCAAATCCTTAGGCGACAGCAGGTAAGCTACGTCTCCCATCGGTTTAGGCTCACCGTCGACGATCAGGTCATACGGCAGACGGCAGGCCTGGGCGCATTCCCCGCGGTTTGCGGAGCGTCCGCCCCACATTTCGGATGTCAGGCATTGTCCCGAATAGGAAACGCACAGCGCGCCGTGCACGAAAACTTCCATCGGAAGCTTCGCCTGGTCGCCGATCGTTTTGATCTGCTTCAAGTTGTTTTCGCGTCCGAGCACGACACGTTCGATCTCGAACGGTTTTGTAAACTCCACCGCTTCCGGCGAAGTAATGGTCATCTGCGTCGATCCGTGGATCGGGAAATCCGGGGAGATGTCGCGGATCATTTTGACAAGGCCCAGATCCTGTACGATTACCGCGTCCACACCCGCATCCACACAAGCCTCGATGAGTTCTTTCGCATCGCGAAGCTCGTCCTCAAACACGAGAATATTGAACGTTAGGAACCCTTTGACGCCATATAAATGTAGAAACGACATAATGTCGGACAATTCATCCATCTTGAAATTGTGCGCGCGTGCGCGGGCGTTGAATTTCTCAACCCCGAAAAAAATCGCATTGGCGCCGTTCGCTACGGCCGCCCGCAGACAATCCCAGTCGCCGGCAGGAGCCAGAAGCTCTATATCTTCTCTGCGTAAAGATCGCATGATTCATATCCTTTCATTGTGCAAATCAGGTAACATAACTAGTGTACCTTTGTGAATGTTCGCCCGCAACCCGCAAAAGCCCCCGCGGCGTCCTTTTTTTGTCACCAGATCGAAAAAACAAGCATTCCGGGCGAATTTGCCCTGTATGAGACCTCGCAGCCTGACACTTAGAGACCGCTCTCTTCTAAAAATGGCCAATTTCAATGCATTTTATAAGAAAAGCAAGAAAGGGAACCCTTCGTCCCAATCGTCCCTTTTCCATAGAAAAAGAGCGCCGTCCTAAGACAGCGCCCGCTTTTCTTCCTAATTAAGAATCGCCAAATGAATAAGTGCTTAGTGAGGCAGATCGTTGGAAACGACCGTTTGCAGCGTTTTGTTGCTGTCGGCTTCCAGCTCCCAGAACATGACGCCGCGCAGCCCTTTGGACTTCGCATATTCGTTCTTCGCGTGAATCGAAGCCTCGTCCTCGTAAGTGATGAAAATTTTGCTCGTCGGGTTGTACAAGTAAGGAGTCTTGGTCACGTCGTTCCAGTAACGCGTGAAGCCCAGGCCGCCCACTGTATATTTTCCGCTTGCATCTTTCGTCAGATAGCCTTTGTTCTGCAGGTACGAAAAGTTGAACGTGGAGCCGTCCGAACCCGTGTTGGAGGAGCCGGAGCAGCTTTGATACAGGCCGTCGCCTTTGGCTCCCGCGCTGCAGCCGTTCCAGCCGTAGCCGTAGAACGGTTCGCCTACCGTGATTTTACTAGCCGGCACGCCTTTGTTCAGATAGATTTTGACAGCGGAATCCACATTAAACTGCGGAGTGCCCGCCGGATCGCTCGGATCGTTGTAAAGCGGTGCTACGTGATTGCTGGAAGAATCCCAAGGACCGTGGAAATCGTAAGTCATGATATTGATCCAGTCCAGATAGTTCGCAGCTTGGGTGATCCAGTTCGAAGTGCCGCCCGCATCCGCCACGAAAGTGGAGTTAGCTCCGGACGCGATCGTGATATAGTACTGCTTGCCGTCCTTCTGTCCGGCCGTGTCCAGTTGCTGGCGCAGAGTTTGCAGCAGCAGGATGTAGTTGGCTTTATCCGCCGCGCGCTGGCAGGTTTGACCGGAAGCGCATGGTACGCCGATGGCGTTCGGATATTCCCAATCGATATCAATACCGTCAAAATTGTACTGGCGGAGCAGAGAAACAGCCGAAGTGGCAAAATTTTGGCGGGCTGTCGCATCCGCGGCCGTGTTGGAGAACTGGTTGGACCAAGTCCATCCGCCGATGGAGAAGAACAGTTTCAGCTTTGGATTTTTCGTTTTCAGCTGAGCCAGTTTTTTCAGGTTCTCGTAGCCGCCGCCTTCGCCGACGTCATCGACAAAAGGATCGCCCAGTACGATGGACCCGTTCGGTGCGTTGTTCGCGGAACCGTTGCCGTTCTGGCACGGCCAGGTTTGGGCATTCGGATTCTCCGGATCATTGGAAGGGTTGCCGTGTCTGCCGTTCCAGCAAATATCCAGGAACGCGTAGTTGATCGCGGATATTTTCGTTGCGTCGACATTCGCCGGTGTAAAAGCCGGCGTATTGTACGAAGTCCAGCTAGGGAAGTAGGCGATAATCTCGTTGTTTCCGGCCGGCTGGTTCGTCGTCGTTCCCGTTACCGCCGCGCTTGCGGGAGACACATTGCCCGCCGCATCTTTGGCTTTCACGGTGAACGTGTACGCTGTATTCGCCTGAAGGCCCGTCACCGTGTAGCTTGTCAAGGACGTCGAACCCGCGAGAGCGGTGCCGTTGTACACGTCGTAGCCGGCTACGCCGACGTTATCGGTAGAAGCCGTCCAGCTGAGCGCTACGCTGTTAGCGGTTACATTTCCGACTGTCACATTAGTCGGAGCAGTCGGTGCCTGAGTATCAGGGGCAGCCGTCTTAACGGTTACCGCCGCACTGGCCGCGGATACGTTGCCGGCAGCGTCTTTCGCCTTCACGGTAAACGTGTAGGACGTATTCGGCTGCAGGCCGGTTACCGTATACGCAGTCGTGGTGGAAGTTCCGGCGAGTGCCGTGCCGTTATACACTTCGTAACCGCTTACACCAACGTTATCGGTAGAAGCCGTCCAACTGAGCGCGACGGAATTCCCCGTTACGGTACCCGCCGTCAAACCCGTGGGCGCTGTTGGCGCTTGCGTGTCCGGAACGGCTGTCGACTTCTTCCAAAGCGCCGGTACGTTCGGCGGCTCCCAGCCCTGTAGTGCCGTGTGCGCCTGCACACATTCATAAAGCGATCCGCTGTAACTGACGACGTCGCCTTTCTTATATGCCGTTCCCGGTGCCCATTCCGATGCGCCCAAAGCGCTCAGCGGCAAGGATACGAGCAGCAGCAGGACGACCAGAAGAAACGCTAATCCTCTTTTTGCTTGTCCATTCATCCGTTAATTCTCTCCCTTCATAATTAGGAAACTTTCCGGGACATCCCGTTTAGCCCATTCGGGCACAGCCGTCTCCTTGACTGTCGTTGGTATCTCGCTCGTCAGCCTGTCGTTTTGTCGTTTATCTCCTCCTCCGAGTCTCTGCAAAAGTTAAATGGCTTTAACTTTACAGGCTGCAAAATGTGCATCTGCGGATGCATGCGTCCGGGTCAGTTTTATCACCGCAGTTCTCTTAACACCTAAACAGTTCGACTCTCAATATTTATTTCCTTCCTTTTCCATAAAAAATATTTTGAGTCCCGGCCGCGCGGCTTCCGCATTGATTTTTTGACGCAACTTAGGTAAACTATTCCCAACTGCATACGATGCGGCCGTGAAGGACCAATAGTACCTGAATTTCCTTCGAATCAGCGATCCGGGAATGGTGGAAGCCCGGGCAAGGAACCAGCGAAACGGCAGTCCGGAGCCGCGTGCGGAAAGAAAGGGGATGCGCCAGCCAGGCGCCATTCACCGCAATCCGATCCTTTGTCCGATGAGCGAGTGCCGGACGGGTACGGAATGACGGGGAACGGCGGATATCCGGGCGGAGCATCAACTAGGGTGGAACCGCGGGTGCTCAAGCTCTCGTCCCTAGGCATATCGGATGCCTGTGGGATTGGGGGCTTTTTCGATTGGGCGGCGGAAGGCTCCGTACGAATCTGCGGAGTCTGCTCAGACGGAAATTCCCATGACCCGGGCAGCGATCAGGCGATTTGGCTTGCATCATGTTTTAACCCATTCCCGAAATACGCAAAGGAGCGAACAAAAATGAGCGTCAACATGGATCAGATCGTAGCTCTGGCCAAACACAGAGGTTTTATTTTCCCGGGTTCCGAAATTTACGGAGGCCTGGCCAACACGTGGGATTACGGTCCCCTCGGCGTAGAACTGAAGAACAACGTAAAACGCGCTTGGTGGAAAAAATTCGTCCAGGAGTCTCCGTATAACGTCGGGCTGGACGCCGCTATCCTGATGAACCCGCAAGCTTGGGTCGCATCCGGCCACGTCGGCAACTTCAACGATCCGATGATCGACTGCAAACAGTGCAAAGCCCGCCACCGCGCGGATAAAATTATCGAAAACGCTTTGGATGCGAAAGGCATCGAGCTCGTTGTGGACGGCTTGTCCTTCGATCAGATGAAAGCACTGATGGACGAACACGAAATCGCCTGTCCCGATTGCGGCAGCCGCGACTTCACGGACATCCGCCAGTTCAACCTGATGTTCAAAACGTTCCAGGGCGTAACGGAGTCCAGCTCCAACGTCGTTTACATGCGTCCGGAAACCGCGCAGGGTATTTTCGTGAATTTCAAGAACGTACAGCGCACGATGCGCAAAAAGCTTCCGTTCGGCATCGGCCAGATCGGCAAAAGCTTCCGGAACGAAATCACGCCGGGCAACTTCACCTTCCGCACGCGCGAGTTTGAACAGATGGAGCTTGAATTTTTCTGCAAACCGGGCGAGGACATGAAATGGTTCGAATACTGGCGCGCATACTGCCGCGACTGGCTCTTGAATCTCGGCGTGAAAGAAGACAGCATCCGTCTCCGCGACCACTCCGATGACGAGCTGTCCCATTACAGCAACGCCACAACGGATATCGAGTACCGCTTCCCGTTCGGCTGGGGCGAGCTCTGGGGTATCGCCGACCGCACCGATTACGATCTGAAGCAGCATATGGAACACTCCGGCGAAGATTTCAACTATGTGGATCAAGAAGCGGGCAACGAGAAATATGTGCCGTACTGCATCGAGCCTTCGCTCGGCGCCGACCGCGTCACGCTGGCCTTCCTGATCGATGCCTTCGAAGAACAGAAGCTGGAAGGCGACGACAGCCGCACCGTGCTTCACCTTCACCCGGCGCTGGCTCCTTTCAAAGCAGCGATCTTCCCGCTTTCGAAGAAGCTGTCCGAAGGCGCGCAGGCGATCTTCTCCGACCTGGCCAAAAGCTTCATGGTCGATTACGACGACACCGGCTCCATCGGCAAGCGTTACCGCCGTCACGATGAAATCGGCACGCCGTTCTGCATTACGTATGACTTCGAGTCCGAACAGGACGGCCAAGTTACCGTGCGCGACCGCGACACGATGGAACAAACCCGGATGCCGATCAGCGAACTGAAGGCGTTCATCGAAAGCAAAGTTCAGTTCTAAGACTCATAAGACGCAGGGAGCTGACTAAAAAAGCCCCTTATGAAGCGGGATACAGCCTGAATCGAGAAAGGCTGCGTTCCGCCCCGTAAGGGGCTTCCATACACGAAAAGCCCGGCCACCGCAGGATACTGCGTCGGCCGGGCTTTTTTTCAATGGATGTACCGATCTGGTTCTACACCTTGAACTTCGTCAACGATTCGCTCAACCGGCTGGAGACGTCCTCCAGCTTCCCGGACAGGTGTACCAGCCCCTCGCTCACGCTCTGCTGCTCGCTGCTCAGGGAAGCGACTTCCTCGCTTGTCGCGGAAGATTGCTCCGCAACGGCACTCACGTTAGTCATCGCATCGGCGAGCGTCAGTTGGGACTCGTTCAACTCGTTGATGGAAGTCGAGACCTCATCCAGTTGGATGAGCAGATTGTCCATCTCGTTTTTAACGGAAGAGAACATCTGGTTCGCTTCCTTCACCGACTCCGTCTGTTCGCGGAACAGCGGATATGCGGCCGACAGCGCTTCTACCGTAGCGTCCATCTCGCGCTGAATTTCCTCGGTGATATGGGCTACGTTCACGATCGACTCTCTGGATTGATCCGCCAGATTGCGGATTTCTCCGGCAACGACCATGAACCCCTTGCCCGCCGCTCCGGCGCGCGCCGCTTCAATACTCGCGTTCAGCGACAAAATATTCGTCTGCGCGGTGATTTTCGTAAGGACATCGAGAATTTTACGGATAGAGCTGGTGCTTTGCTTAAGCGTATCGACCCGGTCTACGAGAGAGTGGGTCATCTGTTCGCTCTGCAATGTTTTCTGGGTCAGCTCATCCATCTGCTCGATGCCTCGCTCACTCATCTGCTGCACTTCGGAAGTGGCGATAGACATCCGGATGTTTTTCTCGATCACGTATTTCATCTGTTCGGAAATTTTAGTGGTCAGATCGTTTCCGTTCTCGGCCGCAACCGCCAGGCTCGTCGCCCCTCCGGCGATATCTTCCGTAGCCGTCGCGATTTCCCGCGCCGACAGCGCGGTTTTCTTCGAAGCGTCCGTCAGCTCGCGGGCCGTTTCGAGCACGCTGTCCGCCGAACGGTTCGTCTGATTGACGAGATCCGTGATTTTGCTCATCATGCCGTTAAAGCTCTTGCCCACTTGGCCGATCTCATCCTGACGCTGGGTAAAGAGAGTGCGTACCGCCAGGTTGCCCTTCTCCCCTTCGTTCATCAGATGGCCCAGCTCGACCAGCGGTTTGCCGATCATGCGGCTCATCAGCCAGCCGACTACGATCGCAAGCAGGGCGGAAATGATCGCCACCCAGACGGTCAGCGCGAAAATGCCGTTCGCTTTTTCCGTGATTTCATCCAGCGGCGCGAAGCCGTAAATGAGCCAGCCCGTCTGTTTGCTTTTTGTATAAACGACCAGATTCTGTTCGCCGTTGACGTCCGCCTTCGTGCGCCCCTGATCCTGCAGCTCGCCTTCCAGTTTAACCTCTACCGTCTGGCCGATATGGTCGGCTTTCTCGGTCACCATCAACTGCTGCTTTGTATTCATCGCTTCGATCCTGCCCGTCTGGCCGACGCGGATGCTGGAAAGCTGATTATAGAGATAATCCGTCTTGATCTCCAGCAGGACCATGTAATTGCTATGTCCGTAATCGTTCTTCATTACACGGGCTACACCGAAAGTAGGGAAAGAAAGCTGTGTAAAATACCCGTTTATTTTGGAATCGAACCAGACCGCCTTGCCGTCCGCTTCCTTCACGTTTTTGATGAGAGCCGCATTCTCCTGGATGAGCTTCTCTTGGCCGTAGCCGGTGGAAACTCCTTTTTCGGTCATCGGAATAATGTAGATCCCTGCCAGATTCTCGTCCGTTTGCGAGTATTTCTTGAGGTTGCTGTCGAGATTCATCCGGGCGATGGCGATATCCGAGTCGGAAATATTCGGACGTGCAAGCTGATCCACCGAGGCTCCGACCGCTTTGTCGATCATGATATCCAGCGACATCTTCTCATAAGTCCGGAAAAGAAAATCGAGCTTTTCTCCCGTCTGGATTACGGTCTGTTGAGCCGCTTTCGATACTTCTTCTTCCACTACGCTGCTGGAAGTCTGATAAGATAATGTCCCCACAACCAGAACGGCGACCAGAATACTGAGAAAAAAGATGACGAACAGCTTCGTACCTACAGCTTTCATCGCAGGAACCGAAGTTCCTGTTCCTCCCGGGCCGGAAGGACCGCCCGCCGCAGACTTATTAGGCGCAAGGTTCTGTATCTTTTTGACCGCGCTCTGCCAGACTCCGGCTGCTTTCTCACTCCACTTGTTACTCATAGCAACTCTCCATTTGTCAGAATAATTTTCGCATGGTAGATATTCATCTTTTGTATATATCGGCGCCCGGGGTTTTAATTATGAACCTATTTTTCGGCAAAATTTTTCGGATTCGGCGAATGCGCGGAACCGCGGCGCGGCCGCCCTCAAAGTTAACAAATGGAGGGAGAAGTGCTATAATGGCAAGGATCATATACAAAAATCGAGGGATGAATTTGTCGAAAAAAAGAACCGCCATAGCGGTATTTTGCCTAGCCGCCCTTCTTTTGGCAGTCGGAGCGGCAGCCTTCCTCACCGGGAAGAAGGAGCAGGTCCGTCTGCTTTATGCAACCGGAGGCGATCGCTATGATACGGCGGCATTCGAACAGTTCCGGCAGTCGCTGGCGGCGAATCTGGAGCTCGAACGGAAGCCGATGGATGGATTGTCGGCCCGCAAGCTTCAATCGTACGATGCGGTCGTGCCGGATCCGGAGCTCGCAAACACACCCGACAACGGATACATCCAGAAGCTCCAGGACTATGTGCAGAACGGAGGGCATTTGCTTCTCGACAATGCGTTCGCAAGCAAGTTTCCCGCCGATTTTCTGGGAGCTTATCAGACGCAGCTCATAGTGCCGCCGCAGGCCAAACCGCAGTTTCAATATCCGGCCGTGCCGGTGAACGCTCAAGGCATGCAGGAAGTCATCAAACTTTTCAGCGATAATTTCTTCAAACGTGAAACGATGGACAATCTTCCGGGCTTCTATTGGGGCTACGGCCTTGATCCTTCAACGGCGCAGCCGCTGGTTACGCTGAACGGACAAGCGCTCGTCTCCGTCAATAAGGTCGGCAAAGGAACGGTGCTTCTGAGCAGCACCTTCCTGCCTAACCGGTACTTTATTACGGGCTACGATCTTCAAAGCGGCATGGACCCCGCGCAGGGGTTCGGCAGCCTGGCCGCCAAGTACGATCAGCAGCGGAGCCTGAAACCGGGCACCGCCTATTTCGACAAGAAAGATCTGAAGCTGGAGCCCTACTTCAACTTCGCTTTTTCGGCGGCCAACGCCCAGTTCCGCACGGAATTTGTCTCTTACGTGTCCAAGGAAACCTTCGGGTACAGCGTGACCAAAGTACTCGGCCCTTACGGGCGACCGGCCATGTCCTACCAGAACCATTTCGAGGCCATGCCGGCGTTCAAGGACAAGGAAGCGATTCAATGGGCGGAGCTGACGAAGAAGTACAATCAGATCCCGTCCTTCTCGCTGGTCCGCTCCGCCTTCTATTGGGGGCAGTGGAAAGAGAGCGTCTCCGTCCACTTGAACGGCGGATCCAACGAGAAGCCGCAGTTCAGCGGGGAATCGCCCGCTTCTTATTACAGCAGCGGCATGCATCTGCAGTCCGAGGAAGGCGCCATACGCCTGGCGGAGTATCCGGACTACAAATCGCTGGCCGATCCCGTAGAAGGCCCGCACCGGCTCGTGCCGGCGTTCGCGGACCTCACCGGGGACGGGAAGGAAGACCTTCTCGCCGGCAGCAGCGACGGATACGTCTACGTGTATCCGAACCTCGGGCCGAAGCCGGAGGCTTACGAGCGCGATCCCGCGCCGGGCGGCCTCAAGCTGCCGGATGTGTACGGCAAGCCGGAGAAGCTGCTGCTGACCAGCGGCCAGCCGCTCAAGACCGGTCCGCATGCTTCCGTGCATGCGGTGGACTGGAACGCCGACGGGAAGATCGACCTTCTCGTCAGCGATGCCACCGGGGCCGTGCAAATCGCGCTCGGCCAAGGCGCAGGGCGGTTCGCACCGCCGACCGCCCTGCAGGACCCGTCCGGGCCCATCAAGGTGCCCGGACCGGCCATCGCCGCCGCGGGAGACCTCGGCGGCCAAGGCTTCCCGGACCTGGTCGTCGGAGACGCCGACGGCAAGGTCCGGGTGTACCGCGCGCCGCAGGCAGGCGCGCTGCGCCTCTCCGCCGGCGCCGTAGTCGCGGACGTCGGCGCCAAGTACGCCGCACCGTCCGTCCGTGACATGGACGGCGACGGCCGGGCCGACCTCGTTGTCGGCAGCAACGAGGGGGATCTGCGCGTGTTCCGCCAGGAAAGCGGCGGAACCTTCACCGCCCAGGGAAGCGTGGGCGGCGCCACGCTGAACCAGATGGGCACGAACGCCCTGGTCGGCGGGCACAACTCCGTGCCGGTCTGGCACGACGTGAACCACGACGGCGTGGTGGACCTGATCGTCGGGCAGCTGGAATTCGGCTCGCCGGTTCCGGTCGATTCGCCCTCTTTCCCTTATAAGGCGGAACTGCAGGAGTTCCTGCAGTATACGAAGCAGAATCATCTCGAATTGTATCCGCACATTTATGTGCACAATTTCGTCAGCGACGCCCAGGAGAAGAAGGAGATCGCCCTGCACAAGCAGGCGTTCGAGAATCTCGGCCTTCCCTGGACGATGCCCGGAACGAACCAGCACACCTGGCGGATCAACTTCCCGGACCGGCTTCAGACGCTCCGCAACGAGAACGAGCAGGGAATCTGGTTCAACTTTGGTTTTACGCCGTCACATACGCCTACAGAGCCCCGGCTCGGTACGGATTACATCTGGGGGCTTCCTTTCCTGCTGACGAAGGACAAGAGCGGCAGCGATCAGCCTATGCTGATCTATACGCCGGCTCCGGTGCTTCGCAAAACGGGCGAAAGCTCTACGGTCGATATTTACGATTCTTATATCAAGCGTGATATGCCCATTGATTACTTCGAACACATTGAGTATCATTTCCCTGCCCGCGTAGGGGAACTGGAGGAATTCGCTTCCTTCCTCGATGACATTCGGAATCAGTACGATTATAACTTTATGACGGAAACCCAAATGGCCCGTTCCTTCCTGACTACCTTGAAAACGCAGGTTACCGTGAAGCGCACCTGGGCCGACTATATCATGGACGAAGTGAAAGACCGGATTTCCGGCAAAGGCCTCCATCTGTCTCTCACGATCGGAGCGGATACGTCCGCCGTGCCGAAACAAGCGGCCGAGTACGCCAATACGCCGGGCGTCGTAGTGGAAAAAGGCGAGAAATACGCGCCTTACTCCCTTGCCGCCAAGTCCGACGTATACACCGAACGCAACGGCAAGCTGTACCTCGGCCTTGCCCGCGAGGCCCAGCTTCATATCGGCAAGCCTGCCGAGGAAGCTCACATTGTCCGTGCCAATGTGCCGTTCGAGCTGGATACCCGCGAGAGCGGCACCTGGAAGCTCAATTTGCAGGCGGCCGGTCTGCAGCAAATCAAAATCTACAGCCCGTCTGGACTGACGATCCCGGGGAACCCTGCGGATATCAAGCTTGAACAGGATGCGGCAACCGGCATGTATACACTTACACGTTACGGAGACAAGACGACCATAAGCCTGTCTCTTAAAAAATAAACGGAGGGGCCAGTTAACGCCGTCCCGCTCCCGAGTACAGCCGGTGCCTGCCGTTCCTACGGCCCATCCGGCTGTACGCCTTCTTTACACCAATCTATTCCTGCCTGGGAGGCCCGACTGACTATGGAAGAAATCATGAAGCAGCTGGAAGAACACATCAGAAGCCGCTATGAGATTGAAGAAGACGACGACGATTTCGGCGTAGATGTTCATCTGTTCGATTACGGCTTTATCGACTCGATGGGTGCCACGGCACTGATCGCTCATATCGAGCAAACGTACGGCATTCAAGTGACGAACCAGGATCTGATGCTGTATCCGATGAATACCGTTCGCGAGATCGCCCAATTCATTTCCACGAAAACCGGGAGGTAACACCATGGAATGCAAAATATCGCTGGAGCGGCTTTCCGAAAGCCAGCACGGACAGGTTAAATACGCATCCGCTTTCGTGGATGAGCACATTCAGGAAATTTCACTGGAAGACGGACATCTCCGGATCGTCCATACGTCCCCGAACGGCGACGAAGCGATCCGCGAACGCGTAGAGCGTCTTATCGAGCGTTTCTCCAAGGGCGACTTCGGTTTTAAAGAAAACGTCCTCTTCCGCAACGAAGTTTCCGTCCCATACAACGGCGACATTATCCGCGAACTCGTGGAAAGCAAGAGCATTAAGGTACTGGAGCCGGGCTTGTTTATTTTCCGCGAGCCGTTCTCCTCTCTCATGCGCTTTCTCGACTATTCGTTCGTTACGAAAATCGCGAACCGCTTTCAGGTGAAGGAAGAGTCTTACCCGGCCGTGATTCACTCGGAGACTTTGAACAAAACGAATCACTTCACCTCTTTCCCGGAGCATATCCACTTCCTCACGCATCTGCGCGAAGATTTGGACGTGATCGAATCCTTCTCCGACTCAATCCGTGCCACCGGCGGCTGGAAGGACGAGCTTCCGCTCGATCTGAACGCCACCATGCCGAAGCCTAAATTTACGATGAACCCGTCCACGTGCTACCACTGCTATGAAGGCCTGCAAGGCGAGACCCTCGAAGGAGACGGAATCGTGGTAACGGCTGTCGCGAAGTGTCACCGGTTCGAGTCCAAGAACCATACCGATTTCGGCCGACTGCTCGATTTCTCGATGCGGGAAATTATTTTTGTGGGAAAACCGGATTTCGTAAAGGAAAATCGTCTGAAATCCATCGAATACATTAAAGAACTTGCCGTTGAGTGGGAAGTCGACAGTTTGCTTGAAATTGCGAACGATCCGTTTTTCACCAACGACTTCCAGGTAAAAGCGTCCTTCCAGCGCAATCAGGAGATGAAATACGAACTCCGTTTGACGATTCCGTACCTGGACAAGTCCATCGCCTGCAGTTCCGTCAACTTCCACAGCAACACGTTCGGCAACGCCTTCGACATCAAAGTAGGCAAACGTGCCGCCGTTACCGGCTGCGTAGGATTCGGCATCGAGCGCTGGGCGTTCGCCTTCCTTGCTCAATACGGCATGAATGAAGCCGACTGGCCGGCGTCTTTCCGTGAGCAGTACCATGCTTGGCAACAAAAATCCCTATAAAGAGTGATCGTGTGAACATACTCGCTTTTTTCAAGAAGAACAGCTTCGTCCTGGGGCTGCTTCTTATTTTTGTGGTCGCTGAAGCTCTCGTCATGTGGTGGAATCCCCTTGAAACGAGCCGCCGGTTCGGTAAAGACGACTTTACGAAGACGCTCTACCATCACGACTGGTCGCGCAGCGGAGCTGTATTTTACGGCAATTCCTCCGTTACGGGGGCGTATATCGAGGAGAAGTCGGCAGCCAAGCTGGTCGAAATGGGCTTATCCTACGGGAAGCTGACGGATTTGCAGCAAATTCTTCAACGCGGATTATACACCGTAAAGGATGAGCTTGTGATCGGCATCGATGTGCATACGCTGCTGGACAAGATGGAAACCGACTACCGGTTCCCGTGGAACAAGCCCTGGTACAAGCCGTACGTATACGCGTACCGGGCGGATTTCCTGGATGCGGGCAAGGAACTGGTCCGCAATCTGGCTTTTCAGGGGAGTCTAGCTTATGAGCCCCGCTGGATCGACAAGGAACTTTATCACGGATACGCTACGGAAGAGGCTATGACCAAAAGCTGGGCCCGGTACGAGAAGGATTACAACTGGATGACGCTCAAGGACATGCAGGACAACCTGGACGCGCTCCAATGGATACTGGGTTACAGCCGGGAGCAAGGAATCCCGCTCCGCGTCGTGTGGATGCCGTTCCGTCAGGATCACGTAAAGCCTCCCTATGCCGAAGCCATGAAGCAGGAAGTGAATGCGCGTCTTAAAGCCGCGGACGTTCCCGTGCTTGATCTCATGGACCGTTATGCACCCAAGTACTTCCACGACCTGGTCCACCTTAACCGGGAGGAAGGGGCTCCCCTGTTTACGAAGGAGGTTGACGAATGGCTGCTTTCTTTAAGAAAACCTTCGAAATCCTGATTTATGTAGCCATGCTTTACTTGGTTCTTATTTATTTTACGGGGCAAGGTTTGTTTATCTATGAAGGGTTCTAGCCCAGCCTCCCCATGAGGTCTCACCTGTCCGCTTATGTGTTGATCCACTCATTCTCCGTCCGTTGAAGGAGTCCTGTTATGTTTTATTTGAACATGAACGCGCTGCTCGCCATGTGCGGCATGGTGTTCGTGCTGATGGCAACGAGAAAATGGCCGCAGAACAAACGCATCCTGATGCTGCTGTTCAACCTCGGCTTTCTTTTTCTGTGGAGCGGCAAACTGTTTGCGTTCTATATCGCCTATACGCTGCTAAATTATATTTTCTTCGTATATCTGTGCCGTACACCCGTCTGGCGGAAATTTGCGTTCGCGCTGTTCATTCTAGCCAACATAGGCGCCGTAATCCTGTTTCACATGCTCGGCAAGCAGGGCTCGGCTTCGCTTTTGGCAGACGGCGTGATGACACTCGGCATCATGTTCAACGTCCTCAAAATCATCGATGCGCTGTATTTCGCCTACTTCTTCGGCAAAGACGGCCAAGCCAAGGTGATCGACTACGTGAACTACATTTTGTTCGTTCCCACGTTTACTTCGGGGCCGATCTTAAAGTTCCGGGACTTCATGGCCGATGTAAAAGTGCCGTACAAAGTGGATGCGTCCCAGTTTGAAGCGGGCGTGAAGCGGATTATTTTGGGCCTTTTCAAAAAAGTCGTCGTAGTCGTCTGGATGACCGATCTGTTCAACAAAGTGATGGACCAGGAGCTTCATACCCATCAGAGCCTTTTCTTGATGATCTGGTTTTATCTGATGATTTATATGGATTTCTCGGGCTATTCGGATATTGCCGTCGGCTTCGGCCGTCTGATGGGCATCACGATTCCCGAAAACTTTAAGAAACCGTTCCTCTCTCCCACGCTTACTCAGTTCTGGCGGAACTGGCACGCTACCTTGGGGGATTGGTTCCGTGATCATATCTTCATTTTCTTTTCCCGCAAAACGCCATCCAAGCTCATGACCGCCGGTCTTTCGATTTTCATTATGACGTTAATGGGACTGTGGCACGGCTTCTCTTGGCTGTTTCTGATCTACGGGGTGTATCACGGGGTCATTATCGCAATTGAGAATCTGCTCGGCAAGACGACCGTCATCCGCAGAAAGGTATCCAAGCCTTACTTCTACATGCGATGCCTACTGACCCAGGCGCTTGTCGTCGCGGCCATTATTATTAACTTGAATAACCCCGACGTGGTCTTACGCGTTTACAAAGGTCTTTTCCATCTCCCCTTCTAAAAGAGGCAGGTGGGAAGACCTTTTTATTATTCGCAAAAAGAGCAAGTTTGCCCGGACGGAACTTGTTGCGGCTATCCGCTTCATTTCCGGGCAAAGCGGTGATATAATAAGTGTACGCGCGTTCTTTTTTAAAATCCGTGGAGGTGTACAAAAATGAAGCTAGGCGTATTTGCCGTCCTTTTCGGACAAAAACCTCTAGAAGAAGCACTCGATTACATTGCAGAAAAAGGCCTTGAAGCCGTTGAAATCGGTACCGGCGGTTACCCGGGCAACGCTCACTGCAAGCCCGAAGAACTGCTGGCCGACGAAAGCAAGCTGAAAGCATTCAAACATGCGTTTGATTCCCGCGGCCTGACGATTTCCGCGCTCAGCTGCCACGGTAACCCGCTTCACCCTCAAAAGGCGATAGCCAAACAGTTTCACGACGATTTTATCCGTACGCTAGAACTGGCTGAAAAGCTTGAAGTCCCTGTCGTAAACGGATTTTCCGGCTGCCCGGGCGATCACGAGGATGCCAAATATCCGAACTGGCCCGTTGCTCCTTGGCCGAACGACTTCCAGGAGATTCTTGACTGGCAGTGGACGAATAAAGTTATCCCTTACTGGACCGAAACCGGTAAATTCGCTTCGGACCGCGGTGTGAAAATCGCCCTTGAACTGCACGGCGGTTTCTCCGTTCATACACCGGGCACCCTGCTCCGTCTGCGTGAAGCAGCCGGCGAAGTGATCGGCGCGAACCTGGACCCGAGCCACATGTGGTGGCAGGGGATCGACCCGGTTCAAGCTGTTCAAATTCTCGGCCGTGAAAATGCCATCCATCATTTCCATGCCAAGGATACTTCGATCGACCCGATCAACGTGAATAAGCACGGCATCACGGATATGCAGTCCTACTCGCTTATGCTGGATCGCGCTTGGCAGTTCCGTACCGTCGGCTACGGCCACGATATGAAGACATGGGCGGATATCATCAGCGCCCTGCGTCTGGTCGGTTATGACTACGTCGTGAGCATTGAGCACGAAGACGGGCTGATGTCGGTTAACGAGGGCTTCACGAAAGCCGTCGAGAACCTTCAGCAGATTCTTATTAAAGAACCGCTCGGCGACATGTGGTGGGTGTAACTGAACAAAAAGAAAAGCCTCTTATCAGGAGATAAGGGGCTTTTCTTCATGCGCTGCATATTTGTAAGCGGCAGCTTGTTACCAGCCTTTGATCATGACGAAATCCATGAAAAGGAACACAACCAAGCTAACCAACGCAAATGCGATCGCGAAAACATTTTTTCTTTTGGCCGCGAACAGACGGACCAGACCGATTGCGATCAGGATCGTAAAGATGATCACAAATGGATCGAATCCGGAAAAACTGGATGCTTGTGCTGCCTCTTCTGCAAATAACATTGTGAGAGACCTCCTTCATTTATCCAACCAGGTAACTTAACGAAATAGCCTTTTACTCTCTATGTTATCTCTATCGGGTTCAAGATGCAAGGCCCTGGTCTTGATGTTAACAAGTTTGTCACGATTTATTCATTTCTATGAATAGCGCGGCCAATTATAAACAAAACCTGTCTCTTTCATAATAATTGTTTATACCCGCTTTTGGCCTGCACGGATTTACGCCCCGACCTAAATATGATACGATCAACCTATCCTATATCACACTTTTTCTATCGGAATTAAATATAAAGGGAGGTCGCATGCATGGCTTATCAACCGATCTGGGCTCAAGACACGTCGAAGTTGAACAAGATGGAACTCGTTAAGCTTCAAAAAGACGGACTCGATGTGATTCGTACCATTATTGAAAAGTATGCTCTGGAAGGATACGATTCCATTCCTGAAGACGATATGAATTTATTCAAATGGGCCGGTGTTTATCAGCAAAAACCCAAGGACGGCCATTTTATGATGCGCGTTCGCATCAACTCTGGCGTATTGTCCAGCGCCCAAGCTCGTGCAATCGCGGGCATTGCGGAAGATTACGGACGGAATCTGATCGACGTCACTACGCGTCAGGCGATCCAGTTCCACTGGTTGACCGTTGAAAGCCTACCCGATATCTTTAAAAGGCTGGAAGAAGTCGGCCTTTATTCTTATGAAGCTTGCGGCGACTGCCCGCGTACGATTGTCGGCAATCCGCTGGCAGGTATCGATCCCGATGAGCTTATGGACACGACTGCCCTGGTAAATGAAGTAAACGATTTCTTCCTGATGAACAAAGATTTCTCCAACCTGCCGCGTAAATATAAAATGTCGATTTCCAGCAACGTATATAACTCCGCTCATGCCGAAATTAACTGCCTCGGCTTTACGCCGGCCGTTAAAGTCATCGACGGAGAAGAAGTGCTCGGCTTCCATGCTTGGGTCGGCGGCGGTCTTTCCGCGAAGCCCCATCTGGCCAAACAGCTTGATCTTTTCGTGCGTCCGGAAGAAGTGCTGAAAGTCGCAACCGGCGTAACGGTTATTTTCCGCGACTTCGGCTATCGTGAGAAGCGCCACCATGCGCGCCTGAAGTTTCTCGTGGCCGATTGGGGCCCGGAGAAGTTCCTGGAGAAGCTCATCGAGCTGATCGGACCTATGCCAACCCGGGGAGACGAGAAAGTCGCCGGCTGGACAGCGGCTTATTTTGACGGCGTTCACCCTCAAAAGCAGGAGGGCTACAGCTACATCGGCTTGAACGTGCCGGTAGGCCGTTTGAATGCGGAAGAGCTGCGCGAGCTAGCCCGCATCTCGGACCAGTACGGCCAAGGCACGATTCGCACGACCATGTCCCAGAACATCATTCTGTCGGATATCCCGAACGACCGGGTGGACGATGTTCTCCAGGAGACCGTGCTGCAGCGTCTGACGCCGTTCCCGAAACGTTTCATGAGCCGGACGGTATCGTGCACAGGCAACGAATTCTGCAACCTGGCGATCGTCGAAACCAAGGAACGCGCACGCCGCGTTGCCGAATACCTGGACGCCAATGTGGACCTGGACGAAGAAGTCCGCATCCACTTCATCGGCTGCCCGAACGCCTGCGGCCAGAAGCAAATCGCGGATATCGGCTTGCAGGGTACGCTCGTTAAAACGCCGGATGGCCCGGTAGATGCGTTCGATATCGCGGTCGGCGGTATCCTCGGTCCCGGCGCCCAGTTTAACACGGGGCTGAAAGGCCGTGTCAAAGGGGACGATGTAGGCCCGGTACTGGCCGAGCTTATCCGTTTCTACAAGGAAAACCGCAGCCCGGAGGAAACGTTCCATCAATTCTTCCTCCGCGTAGGCGCACCTGCTTTCCAGGAGAAATTGACGGAAATCCTTACGGTAGCTTCTTAATTTGAAAAGGTCGGAATGAGTTTAATTCGGGTGCAGCTGCCGACCACGCCATTCCCTGAGCCCGAACAGAGCCTTCATGAATCACCTATATTCTAAAAAAACTATAGAAAACGGGCGGGATCGTCTTAAAGCGATCCCGCCCGTTTTTTCTTTATTTGTCCCACCGGACCGGTCCCGACGAAAAGAAGCAGGAACAAAGCGATGCCCGCTTTAATTCCTGCTTCTTTTGTGCTGCACGTCTATGGCTGCGCCCGAACAGAATAGTTCTTCCCCTAGCTGACCGCATCCTCCAGCAGTTCCTTGGCACGCTCGGCGTAGTCGTCCGAACGCTTGCGGTCGCGGTCCAATATCGGCTTGAGATATTGGCCGGTATAGGAGCCTTCGACCTTGACGACGGCTTCCGGAGTACCGGCTGCGACGATTTCACCGCCGCGGCTGCCTCCTTCAGGGCCCAGATCGATCAAATAGTCGGCTGTTTTGATTACATCCAGGTTATGCTCAATAACCAGAACCGAATCACCGTTCTCAACTAGACGGTGAAGCACTTTCAGCAGCCGGTCGATATCGTGAATATGCAGACCCGTTGTCGGCTCATCCAGGATATAGATCGTCTTGCCTGTACTACGGCGGTAAAGCTCCGCCGCCAGCTTCACACGCTGGGCTTCCCCGCCGGACAAGGTCGTTCCGGGCTGTCCGAGCTTCATGTAACCCAAGCCTACATCCAGAAGAGTATAAAGCTTGCGGTGAATCCGCGGTATATTCTCAAAGAATTCGCAGCCATCTTCTATCGTCATATCCAGGATATCGGAGATGCTCTTTCCTTTATAGTTGACTTCGAGCGTTTCACGGTTGTACCGCTTGCCTTTGCAGACTTCACACGGCACATAGACGTCCGGAAGGAAGTGCATCTCGATCTTGATGATCCCGTCGCCTCTGCAAGCCTCACAGCGTCCGCCCTTCACGTTAAAGCTGAAACGGCCCTTCTTATAGCCGCGGATTTTCGCTTCCGTCGTGGAAGCGAAGAGATCACGGATATCGTCGAAGACTCCCGTATACGTTGCCGGGTTGGAACGGGGAGTCCGTCCGATTGGCGATTGATCGATATCAATCACCTTGTCCACGTGCTCCAGACCTTTCATTTCGCGGTACACGCCCGGACGCACTTTGGCTTTGTTAAGATCGCGTGCCAGTGTCTTATACAGGATCTCGTTAATCAAGGTGCTTTTACCCGATCCCGACACGCCCGTTACGCACGTAAATACACCCAGCGGGAATTTCACGCTTACGTTGCGCAGGTTATTTTCCTTGGCTCCTTTAATCTCGAGCCATTTACCGTTCGGCTTGCGCCGCTCGGCCGGAATCGGAATGAATTTTTTACCGCTCAAATACTGGCCCGTCAGGGAGTTGTCATTGTTCATGATCTCTTCCGGTGTACCTTGAGCGATGATTTGTCCGCCGTGAATACCTGCGCCCGGACCGATATCGATAATATAATCGGAAGCCATCATGGTGTCTTCGTCATGTTCCACAACGATCAGCGTGTTGCCCAGATTTCTCATATGCTCCAGCGTCTGAATCAGGCGTGTATTATCACGCTGATGGAGACCGATACTCGGCTCGTCCAAAATGTAGAGGACACCCATCAGCGACGATCCAATTTGGGTAGCAAGCCGGATACGCTGGGCCTCGCCCCCGGATAACGTTCCCGCTGCCCGGTGCAGAGTCAAGTAATCCAGTCCTACGTTTACCAGAAATCCTAGGCGCGCTTTGATTTCTTTAAGAATCAGGTGGGCGATGGTCCGCTCTTTCTCGGACAACCCTCCGTCAAGATCCTCAAACCAGTTCTGAGCGTCTCCGATAGAGAGCTCTGTCGCATGGGCAATGTTGGTTCCCCCTACCGTTACGGCAAGGGTTTCCGGCTTAAGCCGCTGTCCTTTACATTTCGGACATGGCTTGGAGCTCATGTATGCCTCGATGTGTTCCCGGATTCCATCCGAGAAAGTGTCGCGATAACGGCGCTCCAAATTCCGTACGATGCCCTCAAAAGGCACGTAAGCGTCCTTGACGGTACCGAATTCATTCTGATAACGGAAGCGGACACGCTGTCCGTCTGTGCCGTATAGAATGATTTTGAACTGCTCCTGGCTCAGTTCCGACACCGGAACATCCATCGGAATCTGGTAATGGCTGCAAACGGCCGCCAGGAATTGAGGGTAGTAAGTGGATGTGCTTCCCGCCCAAGCTTCAAAAGCTCCCTGGTCGATCGTCTTGTTCGGATCGGACACCAAGAGATCCGGATCTACAATCATCTGACTGCCAAGACCGTCACACTCCGGGCAGGCTCCGAACGGGCTGTTAAAGGAAAACATACGCGGAGACAATTCATCAATGCTGAACCCGCACTCCGGGCAGGCGAGATTCTGGCTGAAGAGAAGTTCTTCCTGGTCGATAATATCGACGATAATGCGGCCTTCGGACAGCTTCAGCGCCGTCTCCAGGGAATCCGCCAGCCGGCTTTGAATATCGTCTTTAACGACGATACGGTCAACAACGACTTCAATGTTGTGCTTTTTGTTCTTCTCCAGCGTAATCTTGTCGGAGAGATCCATGATTTCTCCATTAACACGCACGCGGACGAAACCCTGCTTCTGAATATCGGCCAGCAGCTTGGTGTGCTCGCCTTTCCGTCCGGAAACAAGTGGGGCTAAGATTTGGAGCTTCGTCCGTTCCGGATATTCCATCACCCGATCGACCATTTGTTCGACGGTCTGGGAAGTAATCTCAATGCCGTGGACGGGGCAGTGCGGTTTCCCGATACGCGCGAAGAGAAGGCGAAGGTAATCGTAAATCTCCGTAACGGTTCCGACCGTGGAACGGGGATTCCGGCTCGTAGTCTTCTGGTCGATCGAGATCGCAGGCGAAAGTCCCTCGATGGAATCGACGTCCGGCTTGTCCATTTGTCCCAAAAACTGCCGCGCATAAGCGGACAGCGATTCAACGTAACGGCGCTGCCCTTCCGCGTAAATCGTATCGAAGGCCAGGGACGATTTCCCGGAACCGCTGAGTCCCGTGAGCACGACGAACTTGTCGCGCGGAATGGTCACATCAATGTTTTTCAGATTGTGTGCCCGCGCCCCTTTAATGACTATGTTTTCTCTGGCCACTTTGTACGTACACCCTCTCTATTCGCAGGCCGTCCAGTCCTTTCCCCGGAACATCTGAAAGGTTCCCTTCCCGGGTTCTAAGGCTGAGCTTCCTGTTAGTTAATCTCTTTGATACTCCATACGCTTCAAAATCCAGTCTTTATTGTCTGCTCCGGCTTGTACATACCGACTCTTCGAATATAGCAGAACAGTTTCACACCAAAAAGATATCTATGAAAAAAACCTCTCGTCCAACTGAACTGTCGCTTGAACGCGGGTCCCATTAAATATTAATCAAAAACGTATATACGTCAATATATACGATAATCTATCAATCATGCAACTGTCATCCCCAACTATAAGGGTATACGTACTCTATTTACCACACTTGCCTCGCTTAGTATCAGTTATGCCCGGATTGGTCCGGATATAAGCAGACAAACAGGCAGGATCCCTTTCTGTTCTCCTGCCTGTCTGTGCCGCATCGTTGCTATCCTAACCTTCCGCTTTCAGTTCAAGAAGAGCATCGCGCAATTCCGCAGCTCTTTCAAATTGCAAATTCTTCGCCGCATCTTTCATCTCCGCCTCGAGACGTTCGATTACCGCGGCGCGATCTTTCTTGGACATCTTGCCTGTCTTCACCTCTGCCAAGTATTCCGTCTTCTCTTCGGCAACCTTGGTCGCCTCGATAACGTCACGAATCTTCTTGGCAATGGTTTGAGGGGTAATCCCGTGCTCTTTGTTGTAGGCTTCCTGTATGGTACGGCGGCGTTCGGTTTCCTTAATCGCCTTATCCATGGAATCCGTAATTTTATCGCCGTACATTATCACGCGTCCATGCGCGTTCCGGGCCGCCCGGCCGATCGTCTGGATCAGCGAACGTTCCGCGCGGAGGAAGCCTTCTTTGTCGGCATCCAGAATAGCCACCAGCGAAACTTCCGGCAAATCAAGCCCCTCCCTGAGCAGGTTGATTCCCACAAGAACGTGGAAGGTACCCAGCCGCAGGTCGCGGAGGATTTGCATCCTCTCCAAAGTCTTGATATCGGAATGCAGATAACGCACCTTAATGCCGATTTCCTTGAAGTAATCCGTTAAATCCTCGGACATCTTCTTCGTGAGGGTCGTCACGAGAACCCGCTCGTCCTTCGCGATCCGGTCTTGAATCTCGCCGATAAGGTCGTCGATCTGACCTTTGGTCGGTCTCACTTCAATGATCGGGTCGAGCAGTCCGGTAGGACGGATAATCTGCTGGACCATCTCCGGAGTGTGTTCCAGCTCGTATGGACCCGGCGTTGCCGAGATGTAAACGATCTGATTCACTTTGCGTTCGAACTCCTCGAACTGCAGAGGACGGTTATCCAGCGCGGAAGGCAGACGGAATCCGTGCTCGACCAGCACTTCCTTGCGCGCCCGGTCCCCGTTGTACATCGCCCGGATCTGGGGCAGCGTTACGTGGGACTCGTCGACCATTACCAACATGTCGTCCGGGAAATAATCGAGAAGCGTATAAGGCGTCGCCCCGCGTTCGCGGAACGTCAGCGGTCCCGAATAGTTCTCGATCCCGGAACAGAAGCCCATCTCCGCCATCATTTCGATGTCGTAGCGTGTTCTCTGTTCCAGTCTCTGCGCCTCGAGCAGCTTGCCCTTGCCGCGCAGTTCCTCGAGCCGCTCCTCAAGCTCGCGCTCGATGTTCACCAGCGCACGCTTCATCGTATCTTCTTTCGTTACGAAGTGAGACGCCGGGAAAATCGCGATATGATCGCGTTCACCCAGAATCTCGCCCGTAAGCACGTCGATTTCGGTGATCCGCTCGATCTCGTCCCCGAACAGTTCCACACGGACAGCCTGTTCACTTCGGGAGGCCGGGAAAATCTCAATGACATCGCCGCGGACGCGGAACGTGCCGCGCACGAAGTTCAAATCGTTGCGCTGATACTGGATGTCCACAAGCCGGTGAAGAATCTCGTTGCGGGACTTCTCCATTCCGGTGCGCAGCGACAACAGCAGCGATCCGTATTCCGCAGGCGAACCGAGGCCGTAAATACACGACACGCTCGCTATGATAATAACGTCTCTGCGTTCAAACAAAGAACTCGTCGCCGAGTGGCGGAGCTTATCGATTTCTTCATTGATGCTGGAGTCTTTCTCTATATACGTATCCGAAGAAGCTATATAAGCCTCCGGCTGATAGTAATCGTAGTAGCTGACGAAATAAGACACGGCGTTGTTCGGAAAAAACTCCTGGAACTCGCTGCAAAGCTGAGCCGCCAGCGTCTTATTGTGCGCAATAATGAGGGTCGGACGGTTTAGCTGGGCAATGACCTGAGCCGCCGTAAACGTCTTCCCCGTACCCGTCGCGCCCAAAAGCGTCTGGTGTCTCGTCCCGTTCTGTATGCTTTTGACGAGCTCTTGGATCGCGGAAGGCTGGTCTCCCTGAGGAGAAAAATCCGATACGAGTTCAAACTTATTCGTGCTCTTGATTATTTCATTCAAAATTTATCACCCACCGTCAGGTAGTCAAATTTAAAAGCACGCGGCGGCTTGCACCCCGTATGCCTGTCTTAATACCTATAAACTTTTACCCGTCTTGCTCCGATATAGAACATATATACTTACCTACAACGGAGATATTCGGGCTGCCGGAAATAAGAATATGTGTTCCCGTATAATTATACTCTTTTTATGATCCGGTTGCAAATATTCAGACTCACTTTCATTTCCTTATTTTAGGCGGCAGCCTGGTCTGCATCATGAACATATTTCGATTCTAGAGGTGGTCAATTGTGGATTTGGCAACATTGTTAGGGCTTATACTCGGCTTGGGAGCACTAATCGGGGGATACATGTGGGACGGCGGTCACCTGACCTCGCTCCTTGTTCCAAGTGCCATGCTGATCGTCTTCGGAGGCACCTTCGGTGCGGTCGCGGTGAGTTTCCCGGTAGCAACGCTCAAAAAGATTCCGAAAGCGCTCGGAGTCGCATTCAAGCAGACCCAGCGGGACACGACCGCCACCATCGACGAAATCGTCGACATGGCTTCCATCGCCCGCCGCGAAGGTGTACTGGCTCTGGAACAGAGAGCACAGGAGCATCCGAATCCTTTTCTGAGAGACGGTCTTATGATGGTCGTAGACGGAACCGATCCGGAGCTTACCCGGCAGATTCTGGAGCTTGAAATGGACTCGATCGAACACCGCAACGACGGCATGTCCAAAATGTTCGAAGCCGCAGGCGGCTACTCCCCGACCATGGGAATTATCGGAACGGTGCTCGGGCTTATTCACGTACTCGGTAACTTGTCCGATCCATCTACACTCGGTCCGGCCATCGCGGTCGCTTTCTCCGCCACCCTGTACGGCGTTATGTTCGCCAACGTGGTCTATCTGCCGATCGGCAACAAAATCAAGCTGCGCGGCAAAGAACAAATTTCCGAGATGGAACTGATGCTGGAAGGCATTCTGGCTCTTCAGGCCGGTG
This sequence comes from Paenibacillus chitinolyticus NBRC 15660, assembly GCF_000739915.1. Classification (GTDB taxonomy): domain Bacteria; phylum Bacillota; class Bacilli; order Paenibacillales; family NBRC-103111; genus Paenibacillus_F; species Paenibacillus_F chitinolyticus. The sequence goes on from NZ_BBJT01000012.1 coordinate 41,840, forward strand.
AGAATCCTCAGTTGATCCGCAAAAAGCTGGCTTCCTTCGTTCACGAGAAGAATGCCGATAAGCAAAGCAGCGGAGAGGCGGGTGCCGTTCTTGCGGAAGAGAGGTAAGAAACAAGAAGAACACGTAAACCATGAACGCTGGCTGATTACTTATTCCGACTTGATTACGCTGCTTCTGGTATTTTTTATCGTGATGTACGCGATGAGCAAGGTCGATATAAACAAGTACGAGACTATGGCCAAGGCCCTGAATTCGCAATTTATGAAAAATGAATCCCTCCTACCTCAAGGCAGCGGAATTTCCGGCACGATAATCCCTACGGCGAGCGACGGAACCAAGCCTAAGAAGGATACTTCCGCAGAAGAGGCGGCCAAGAAAGAGCAGCAGCTCAAGGACATGCTTCAAGCGATCCAGGCATACATCAAAGATAACAACCTGGAAGCTAAAGTTTCCGCATCGGATACACCGAGAGGCATCGCCATTACGCTGAACGATCTGTTCCTGTTCGATCTGGGTAAAGCCGACCTCAAACCGGCCGCTTACCCCGTACTTGAAAAGCTCGCCACCCTTCTTCCTACGCTGAGCAACCGGGTCAGCATCGAAGGGCATACCGATAATATTCCGATTTCATCCGGATCGGCTTACAAAGATAACTGGGGGCTTTCGTTTGCGCGGTCGCTTTCCGTACTCCGTTATTTTACGAATACGGCTAAACTCAACGATGAGCATCTGATGGCGACGGCTTATGCGGATACCGTTCCTAAAATGCCTAACACAAGCGAAGAGAACCGCGCCAAGAACCGGCGTGTGGAGATCGTCGTGCTAAGAGAATTTCAAAATGACGTGCAGCAGCCGCAGCCACAGAAAGAAGCGCCGCCGGCAGCTGTCGCGGAAGCCGCTTCAGCAAAAGCTAACTAGTTCACGCTCCTGTTGTGAAGGCTTGGTTTGGGCAGCTTTCCTTCCCTCCGGCCTCACGCAACGCTAAAAAAACCTCGACGTTCACCCTAAGGTGATGTCGAGGTTTTTAGTTGAATTAAAGAACTCCCGGCCGCCTGAAGATTACGCTCCGTTCGCTCCCTATAAGGTTTCTTCCGAACGTTTCGTCAACAGCCCCGTCAGCTTTCTCGTAAAATAAGTCAGCAGCGGCAACTGCCGGATTTCGACGTAGTAAACGGCATCCTGATCCGGGCAGATGACGATGCCCAGTTGATGATGCTCACCCGCGAAGACGGCCCGCTTGTGAAAACGGATCTCGCCTTCCATGTCGACGATCTCCAGCTTGCAGTACGCCGAGCTCACCTGGATCGCCTGGTGCAGCTCGGTTTTGCTGTGGACCCGGACGCCGTTTACCTTGTGTACAAGCTCTCCGGGTCTCAGCCCCAGCTCGGCGGCAGGGCTACCGGGCACCACCGCCAAAATCTTCAGCCCGCGGGGCTGGTTGATAAAGCACGGGCTGCGCTGCGCTTCTTCCCATCGTCCGTACCAGATCACCGCTTCGTGCAGCACAATTCCAAGCACGGCAGCGACAACGGTGAACGGACTCCAGACCTGCGCAAGCAGCGCGGAGAGGAAGAGCACCGCTGCATAAGCCAGCAGCATGCCGGAGCTTCGCCCCACCTTCTCCTTCGGAAGACGGGTCATCGTCAGCTCCGTAAACCCGATCATGGCGGGGAATGCGAGCAAGCTCCAGCCCGCCGTCAGAGCATCGCCGGTAAACAGCGGCGACCAGGGAAAATCAACGGCTCCCGTTCCCGCTTGAACCGGAACCGCGAGGAAAAGCGGCACCGGCCAGAATCCCTGGAGCTGGTAGCCTCCGACGATCTTGCCCCGCTTGCCTTCGTAGAACATCGGGCTCGCCATTCGAGCTCCCTGAGAGCGGATCAACAGGGCTTCCGCCGCATGTAGGACGGCCACCAGAGCCAGCAGGGACGGAACATCTGCGTTCTTTACAACGCCGGCCAAGCTGCTCCAGAAACCGTCTCCGGAAGGCCCGGGCAATCCCGCCAGCACTACTTGCAGAATACCGAGGAGTCCCACCGAATAAGCGAGGCACAGAAATCGGATGCGGATGAGAATCATCGCGACGGACAGGCCCCACAGCAGCAGAATCGTATCGGCTTGCAGCGAGACGCCTACGAACAGCATAACGACCGACACGCCGAGTCCCGCGACCCAGCCCCATAAATAAGTCCGCCAGGTCTCCCCGATAAGGGAATGAAGGCGGGTGGCAAACAATTTTCGTTCAAATTGAATTTGTTTCCGGTACTGCAGAAGGACGAGAAGAAGTCCGATATACGTAAAAGGGTTCAGCCATAACCGGCCGAACGCCGTCAAGAAACGTCCGGCAATTTCCGCAATAATGTCCATAACTCACTCCCTCGTGGCTCGAAACACGCTTCTTTTTTGTAAAAAATCCGACGGTCCGATTTAGTTATATACATTCGACCCGCCCCCTTCATTTCCTTCCGTCCCCATGCAATTGGCAAAAAGAAGAGGACGGCCGGACCCGCGCCGGAGCGCGTAAAGTCCTACCGTCCCTCTTTTATTTCGAAAGCTGGGTCTGCAGCTCTTTAACGGCCGCTTTCAGCTGGTTGTCGTTCTTCGGAAGCTTAACGGCTTCCAGAACGGCGCTTTCCAGCTTCTTGGCCGTCGCCGTGTCCACATTACCGGTCACGGGCAGACTACTGCTCTTCTGGAATGCCTTGACGGCATCCGCCGTTTTGCTGCTGTAGTAGCCGTCTGTCCGGCCCGGTTCATACCCTACGCCGGTGAGCATCAGCTGCAGGTTTTTCACATCGTCGCTGTTGCTGTCCGGCTTCAAGGTATCTTTCTTGGACAGAATCGATGCTTTGAAGAATGCCGGCTGCTCGACCGCGATATCCGGCTCGATCCCCTTCTTGTGAATCCAGTTGCCGTCCGGGGTCAGCCACTTGTAGACGGTCATTTTGATATTGCTGCCGTCTCCCATTTCCTTCACATACGTTTCCTGCACGGTGCCTTTGCCGAACGTAGTCTCGCCAACGGTCTTGCTGCCGACCGCTTCTTTAAACGCTCCCGCCAAAATCTCCGAAGCGCTGGCGCTTCCCTTATTCGTCAGCACGACAACAGGGTACTTTTTGCTGCCGTCTTTGGATGTCGTCGCTTCCCGTTTGCCTTCCCGGTTTTCGATCTGTACGATCGGTTTGCCCTTCGGCACAAACGGCTCGACAATATCTATCACAACGTTGAGAAGACCGCCGGGATCGTTCCGGACGTCGATTACGAGTCCTTTCATTCCCTGAGTCTCCAGCTTTTTCAGCTCTTCCTGGAAGTGTTCCGCGGTATTTGCCGAAAACTGGCGGATTTCGATTTTGCCGATGCCGCCCTCAAGCATTTCACCGAATACCGTCTCAATGTCGATTTCGTCACGGACTACAATCACTTGAACCGGCTCCGTCGAACCTTGCCGTAAAATCTCCAGTTTGGCTTGAGTGCCTTTCTGGCCGCGGATTTTGACGACCGCCTGATTAACGGTCAGCCCGTCCAATTTTTCACCGTTGACAGATACGATTACATCGTTAGCCATGATTCCGGCTTTCTCGGCCGGTGATCCCTTGATCGGAGAAACGACTTTGATTTTACCGTCTTCCGACGTAACCTCGGCCCCGATTCCTTCGAACGAAGAATTGATGCTCTCGCTGAACTGCTTCGCTTCATTGGAATCCATATACACGGTATACGGGTCTTCAAGCGACTCCAGCATTCCGTTGATGGCGCCGTTCATAATTTTGTCGTGATCGACCTTGTTCAAATACTTGTTCTCGATCAGCTGGTACGTCTTTGCAATTTTGCCGACGTCCTGACTGCTGAGACCCGAACTTCCTGCGGTTGCCGAAGCTCCGACGGATTTGCTCCCGAGAGGCAGCAGATTTCTGCCCGTAAAGGTCAGCGTCAGAATGCTGCTTGCAAACATCCCCAGCAGAACGAATGCGATCACCGTACGCCCTTTAAATTGCACTGCCGTTCACCACCTTTGTACTTGCACCCTTATGAGCTGCTCTTGCTAGTGTATGACAAGCTCTTCCAATTTATGAGTGCCAGTCGCCGAAAACCTTAATAGCCGATATAGCTGGACGGATTGACCGGTTTCGAATTGATCCGGACTTCGAAATGCAGGTGATTCCCCGTTGATCTTCCGGTCGAACCTACCTCCGCGATTTTCTCTCCGCGGCTCACGGATTGACCTTTGGAAACCTTAATGCCTCCGTTACGTATATGTCCATAGAGGGTCCAAACGCCGCCCCCGTGGTCGATAATGACACAGTTGCCGTAGCCGCTCCACTCGGATGCTACCAGCACGGTGCCGGACTCCGCCGCATAAATATCGGTGCCTTGCGGAGAAGGCATATCAATTCCCGTATGACCGGCGAACGAGCCGTTGATCGGATCTACACGGCCTCCGAAACCGGAGGACAGCGCAACTCTTTTCGGAAGCGGATAGCCCATGCTCCCGCCTGAACCCGTTGCCGGACCGCCGCCGCTGGAACCGCTGGAGCCGCCGATAGACGATGAATTCCTCGACGCGGCTGCCGCCGCAGCCGCCGCTGCAGCTTTCGCATCGGCCGCTTTCTTGGCTTGGAGCTGGGATTCTTTCTTCGCATATTCCATAATCGCCTGTTCCTGGTCGCTGCTAATTTCTTCCAGATGCTGCTGCTCGGCGGACAGGGATGCGATTTTCACTTCTTTTGCTTTTTCCTTGACGAGGAGATCCTGTTTAAGGGTTTCCGTCTGCGCGTACAGATTCTTCACATAAGCCAGCTGTTTCTCGATCTGCTGTTTCTTTTCGGCCACAAGGGCGCGGTCTTTCTTGTTCGCTTCCAGAATCTCTTTATCCTGGCCCACGATAGATTTCAGCGCCGACATTCGGTCGATAAAATCCGAAAAGCTCGTGGAGTTCAGGACGACTTCCAGATAAGACACCGAACCGTTCTCATACATAATGCGCATGCGTTTCTTCAAAAGCTCGTCCCGGGTTTCAACCCGCTTTTCCGCTTCGTCCAGCTGCTTGGCATTGTCTTCGAGATCCTCGGTCGTGTTCTCGATCTGCACGTTCAAGCCGGAAAGCTTGGCCGTCGCGCTGTCGACTTGGTTCATCAAGGTTTCGATATCCTTGGCGGTTTCCTGTTTTTCCTGCTGAACCTGTGTAAGCTGATTTTGAACGTCCTTCGCCTTCTGTTCGGCTGCGGACTTCATTTTCTTCATATTCGAAATTTCCTGATCGATTTTGGCCGAGTTGGAAGCCCCGTTGGCCACCGCATACGGCAGCAATGTTGTCGAGATTCCGAGTGCAACCACTAAAGGCATGAGTCTTTTCTTCAAGTGTTGATCCTCCTCTTACACATTGTGCATGCGTCCATTCACGTCTACACTTTGAGAAACTTACGCACGGAGATGATGCTGCCCCAAATTCCGATAAGGAAACCCAGGCATAACAGCAGTCCGGCAATGACATAACTGACTTCGGCAAAAGGCTTTAATTTGATAAAAACCATACTCAGTTCCGACTTGCTGGACTCCACCAACTTGTTGTACCCGTACAAGAGCACGGCCACCGGTATGGCGGAACCGCCGATTCCCAGCAAAGCCCCTTCGATAAAGAACGGCCAGCGGATAAAAGCGTTCGTCGCGCCGACCAGCTTCATGATCGAGATCTCTCTGCGTCTGGCGACGATGGTAAGCTTGATGGTGTTTGCAATCAGAAATATGGATGTAAAAGCGAGAAGCGCTACAAGAACGAGTCCGACATTGCGGACAATCTCCGTAATTTTGAACATGTTCTCAACCGTGCCTTGGCCGTACTTGACGCTGCCGATCGGCTTCGGTTCCTTGCCTTCGTTAAGCTTGTTGATTGTATCTGCAACTCCCGCAACTTGCCGGGGGTCTTTAACCTCCACTTTAAAAGCAGGCGGCAGCGGATTCTCGTCGCCTTCGAAACCTTCCAAGAATCCTTTTCCTTCTTCCCCGAGCCGGTTCCGTAGATCCTCAAGCCCTTGCTCCTTCGAGACGAAAGTGACCTTCTGGACTTCAGGCAGGGCATTCAGCTCCTGCTTCAACTGGTTGGTCTGATCTTCCGTAATGTTCAAATCCATATACACGCGGATTTCGACTTGTTTCTCTATTTGATCTGCCACATAATTCACGTTCAATGACAGCAGCAGGAATAAGCCCAGTATAAAAAGCGAAATCGTGATGGAACTGATCGACGCAAAGGTCATCCATCCGTTGCGAATGATGTTGCGAAAGCCTTCCCGCAGATGGCGGGCCATTGTCCTACTCTTCATAACCGTACTCACCTCGCAGCTCGTCACGGGCGATAATCCCGTTCTCGATAGCGATAACGCGCTTGCGCATCGTGTTGACGATTTCTTTGTTGTGGGTCGCCATCATGATCGTCGTTCCACGGAAATTGATTTCTTCCAGAAGCTTCATGATTCCCCACGAGGTTTCGGGATCCAGGTTTCCTGTCGGCTCATCGGCGACAATCACGGCCGGGTTGTTCACTATTGCCCGGGCAATTGCGATCCTCTGCTGTTCACCACCCGAGAGCTGTCCCGGTAAAGAATTGGCCTTATCCTTCAAATGCACGAGATCGAGTACTTCCATCGTGCGCTTTTTGATCAACTTCTTCGGTGCCTCGATAACTTCCATAGCAAAAGAAATATTTTCATAGACGGTCATCTTCGGCAGCAGCCGGTAATCCTGAAAAATAACGCCGATGTTGCGGCGTACATACGGGATTTTCCTTTGCTTAAGCTTTTCGATGTTAAACCCGTTCACAAATATTTGCCCTTTTGTAGGTCTTTCTTCCCGATAGATCATCTTCATAAAAGTAGATTTACCTGCGCCAGACGGGCCGACGATATAAACGAATTCGTTGCGGTCAACCTTGACATCGATCCCCCGCAGCGCATGAGTTCCGTTAGAATACGTTTTCCAGACATCCTGCATTTCGATCAAAATCATCACTTCCTGTTAATGGCGGATTGATCCTAGCTCATACAAGTTCGACAGCCATCTTAAAATTCCTTTTAAAAAAGGGAATATTCAACATCTTTTCACAGCGGACGGCGAATTTTGTTGGGGTTTGCCCTCTTTTCGACTCAGGCATATTTGTCCGATGAATCCATAGACATGTAGAACAGGCATCCGTCTGAATGTTCAAGTTCAACTTGAGTCCAAAGTGTCAGTGCGCCAAATTCTTCGAAGGAGTTTACTTATGAAGCCAGTTAAGCGTGTGCTAACGACAATTGCCATCGTCCTGCCGTTGGCGGCCGTCGTAGGGCTCGGCTCCATTGCCTTCTACGGCTCGCGTCCGACTTTTCCGGAGCAATTCTCCGTATCGGGGTGGAAAGTCGGTGGAATGGCTTACGCCGATTTCCCCCGGCAGTTGAGCCGCCAGGTCGCGCTTCTAAATTCCGTTCCCGTACAGCTTCTTTCCAACCGGAAGGATGTTCCCTCCCGCTCTCAGAAGCTTCAGGATCTGGGACTGCGTGTAGACGACCGCGAGCTTCAAGCCCTTCTCCATGATCTTACGAAAGGAAATCTGCTGGATCGTGCACGCAACCGCTGGAAACTACGCCATTACGAGGCGAAAATCGGCTTGTCCATAGAGGCGGATCAGCTCGACAAAAAGCTGCAAAGCCTGTGGCCGGAACTTTATGCGGTACAACCCGTATCCGCCCAACGTATCGTTACGCCCGATGACCGCGTGCAGTATAAAGCGGGACAACCCGCCCTCCGCGTCGACACTTCTCGCTTGAAGGCGGACATAGAGCGGCAGATCAGACAGATAGATCCGAAACGGGCGGAGAATCCGCTTTCCATACAAGTCCCATTTCGGCTGCAGGAACCCGAGGTGACGGAAAAAATGCTGCGCGGCCAGCATGTGGACCGGCTTATCACGCAGTTCTCGACCCCGCTTAACCAATCGTCGCCGGGACGCAGACACAACGTCCGCTCGACCGCGGCGACGCTTCATGAAGTGATCCTAAAGCCGGGCGAAATTTTCGATTACGCCCCTATTATTGAACAGACCGGCGTTAAATTCGGCTTCCGGGAAGCCCCCGTTATCCTAAACGGCAAGCTTGTTCCCGGAGTAGGGGGCGGAATTTGCCAAGTTTCCACCACGCTCTACAACGCGGTTCTGCGCGCCGGTCTGGAGATTGTCGAACGAAGAAACCATTCGCTGCCGATCAGCTACGCTCCCTTGGGGCAAGATGCCACCTTTTCGACAGGTTTCATCAATTTTCGCTTCCGAAACGACACAAAAGCCCACCTCCTTATCCGAACGGAAATGTCGGATACGGCGTTGACTATTAAACTATTCGGAAGTGTCCCCACGGATACGACGTATGAGATAATGTCGAATACCGTTGAGACCATTCAACCGCCCGTCAAATACGTGCACAACCCCGGTCTGAAAACCGGAGAACAAGTGGAGCTAAGTCCCGGCAAGCAAGGGTTTGTGGTCGATACCTACCGGATAAAAAAGCAGGGCGGCAAAGAAGTCTCCCGTGAAAAAATTTCCAGAGACCGTTATACTCCGCAAGCGAGAGTCGTCGCGTCTAATACAGGTGTACTCAAACCCCCGGTGGAATCCGCTCCTCCGCAAAAGAACGTCATTGAAGACGGAGTCACCCAGAACGGCAGTACACCTTAGTGCCTGCGAAACAACCCGCCCACCCGGCACAAAGAGGGACAGGACGAAACAGGAAAGGCCCTGAATAACCCGTGCGCGGCACAACGGCCAAACGCATGAATTTCATGAGCCTTTCGGTTATTTTCTCATTATTTACTTTTATCGAGCTTGCTGTCAACCCAACTTACAGTTACTTCCAGCGCCTTCTCCGCACGCGCAATAGCTCCCTCTACCTGGCTGCTGGCCGTGCCCCCGTATACGTTACGGGCGTTAACCACTTGCTCCGGCTGAAGCACCTCGTATATGTCGTCGCCAAACAGTTCGGAGAACTTGTTGAACTCTTCCATGGACAGATCGAGCAGGAATTTACCCTCTTGGATGCAGTAGAGGACTGTCTTGCCGATCACTTCGTGAGCCTGGCGGAATGGCAGACCCTTGTTTACGAGATAGTCCGCAATGTCCGTGGCGTTAGAGAAATCCTGATTTACCGCCTGACGCATGCGGTCTTTGTTCACTTTCATCGTGGAGATCATCGGTGCGAAAAGCTGCAGGGCGCCTTGAAGGGTACGGACTGTGTCCAGCATACCTTCTTTGTCTTCCTGCATGTCCTTGTTATAGGCCAGCGGAAGCGACTTGAGAACGGTCATGAGACCGAACAGGTTGCCGTACACGCGGCCGGTTTTGCCGCGGACAAGCTCGGCCACATCCGGGTTTTTCTTCTGCGGCATGATAGAGCTGCCCGTACAGAACGCATCGTCCAGTTCGACGAAATTGAATTCGGTGCTGGACCACATAACCAGCTCCTCACAGAAACGGGACAGATGCATCATGATGAAGGAGGCATTAGCCAGGAACTCCAGAATAAAGTCACGGTCGCTGACGGCGTCCAGACTGTTCTCGTACACTCCCTCGAAGCCAAGCTGTTCCGCTACGAAATGACGGTCAATCGGGAACGTTGTGCCCGCAAGCGCGCCGGCGCCCAGCGGCAGAACGTTGATCCGCTTGTAGCTGTCCTGAAGACGCTCGATATCACGCTGGAACATCGACACGTAGGCCATCAGATGGTGAGCGAACAGAATCGGCTGCGCACGCTGGAGATGTGTATATCCCGGCACGATGGTATCCAGATTGGCCTTAGCCTGCGTCAGGAGGGCTTCCTGAAGCTTCTGAAGCAGGCTCACGAATTCCACCACGCGTCCGCGCAAATACAGGTGCATGTCGGTCGCCACCTGATCGTTACGGCTGCGGCCCGTGTGCAGCTTGCCGCCTACCGGTCCGATCTCATCGATCAGCGTCTTTTCGATATTCATATGAATGTCTTCGTTGGCGATCGAGTATTCCAGCTCGCCGCGGCGGATCATGCCCAGTACGCGATTAAGACCGTCCTTGATCGTTTCGACATCCTCTTGAGGCAGGATACCGCACTTTCCAAGCATGGTCACATGAGCCAGACTGCCCTGGATGTCTTCTTCCGCCAGTTCTTTATCGAACGTGATGGAAGCTGTGTATTCTTCTACTAATTGGTCGGTTTGCTTTGTAAACCGGCCGCCCCATAATTTCGACACGACTGCTGCCTCCTTCGATTTCAACGGAACAACGGGCCGATTCCGGCCCGTTCCCCGTTTCCTGTTTCACAGGTATATAAACAAACGATCGGTTGCCCGCTTATTTCCCGGATTGCTGCTCTACGCCGGAGCTTACTTTCAGACGCAGCGCGTTGAGACGGATGAAACCTGCCGCATCGCCCTGGTCGTAAGCTTGGGTCGGATCCGCTTCCATCGTCGCGATATTCGGGTTGTACAAGCTCACCGGACTCTTCACGCCGGCGGCGATCACGTTACCTTTGTACAGCTTCATACGAACCGTACCCGTTACGTTTTTCTGGCTCTCGGTTACAAGCGCTTGAATAGCCAGACGTTCCGGAGCAAACCAGAACCCGTTGTATACGAGTGTGCTGTATTTGGAGATCAGAGAGTCGCGCAGATGCATGACTTCACGGTCCATGGTCAGGGATTCGATGCGGCGGTGAGCCGCAAACAGAATCGTGCCGCCCGGCGTCTCGTACACGCCGCGGCTCTTCATGCCCACGAAGCGGTTCTCGACCATGTCGATACGGCCGATGCCGTGCTTGCCGCCAAGCTCATTGAGCGTCTCCATCATTTGCAGCGGGTTCAGCTTCTCGCCGTTGATAGCGACCGCATTGCCCTGCTCAAATTCAAGCTCGATGTACTCCGGCTGATCCGGCGCATCTTCCGGAGATACGCTGAGCACGTACATGTCCCGGTTGGAATCGGCGCTTGCGTCGAACCAAGGATCCTCGAGCATGCCGCTCTCGAAAGAGATGTGCAGCAGGTTGCGGTCCGTCGAATACGGTTTCGACGCGGTCGCCTGCACCTGGATGCCGTGCTTCTCGGCATACTCGATCATTTCGGCGCGGCCCGGGAACTGCTCCCGGAACGCTTCCAGGCGCCATGGGGCGATTACGCTGATTTCCGGTGCAAGCGCAGCGGCCGTCAGCTCAAAGCGCACCTGGTCGTTCCCTTTGCCGGTTGCGCCGTGCGCAATGGCCGTAGCGCCTTCGGCACGGGCGATCTCGACCATGCGCTTGGCGATCAGCGGGCGCGCGATGCTCGTACCGAGCAGGTATTGCCCTTCGTACAGCGCGCCGGACTGGAACATCGGATAGATGAAGTCGCTCGCGAATTCTTCGCGGAGATCATCGATGTAGACCTTGCTCGCGCCGGTTGCCAATGCTTTCTCTTCCAGGCCGTCGAGCTCGTCCTTCTGCCCGATATCCGCTGTGAACGCGATTATTTCAGCGTCATATGTTTCTTTAAGCCAAGCCAGAATAACGGACGTATCCAAACCGCCCGAGTAGGCCAGCACGATTTTTTCTTTAGCCATGTTTTCCCTCACCTTTGCTGCCATAATTTTAGTTACATAATTACATAATCGAAGCCATAACGGCTTTCTGTGCGTGAAGGCGGTTTTCCGCCTGATCGAATACGAAAGAATTCGGTCCGTCGATTACGCCTTCGCTGACCTCTTCTCCCCTGTGTGCCGGGAGACAGTGCAGGAAGAGGTAATCCTTCTTCGCGTAACGGGCAAGTTCTTCGTTTACCTGGTAGCCGCTAAAAGCACGCTCGCGCTCCTGCTGCTCCGCTTCGAAGCCCATGCTCGCCCACACGTCCGTATAAATCACGTCCGCATCCGCCACCGCTTCCTTCGGATCCTGGGTAACCAGCACGGAGCCGCCCGATTGGGAGGCAAATTCCCTGCTGCTGCGGACTAGTTCTTCATCCGGCGTATACCCTTCGGGGGAAGCGACCGTGATGTTCAGGCCGAGTTTGGCCGCTCCGACAAGCAGGGAGTGGACCATGTTGTTGCCGTCGCCGACATAAGCGATTTTAAGCCCTTCCAGGCGGCCTTTGTGCTCCTGAATCGTCATATAATCCGTCAGAGCCTGACACGGGTGAGAGAAGTCCGTCAACCCGTTAATAACCGGAATGGTCGCGGCACGCGCCAGATCGACCACGTTGCGGTGGGCAAACGTACGGATCATGATGCCGTCCAGATAGCGGGACAGCGTCTGCGCCGTGTCGGAAACCGTTTCTCCGCGTCCGAGCTGGATATCGTTTTTGCTGAGGAACAAGGCTTGGCCCCCGAGCTGGAACATTCCTACTTCAAAAGATACACGCGTCCGCGTGGACGATTTCTCGAAAATCATGCCGAGCGTCTTGCCTTTAAGAAGCTGATGCTCTTCGCCGGCCTTTTGTTTGGCCTTCAGATCGCGGGCCAGAGTGATCAGGTGGTTAAGCTCCGCGGGTGTGTAATCGACCAGCCCCAGAAAATCTCTTCCCTTAAGCTGCTGCTGCAATTCTTCCTGTACCGTGCTGGACATGGGAATCCGTCCTTTCTTTCCTGCAAAATGTCGGAGCGTCCGCAGGGCTGCGGACGACCTTCTTGTCTATTGTACTAAAGCAGAGGCTTTTCTTGCCAGCACATCGCAAACGACGTCCAAGCCCTTCTGCAAATCTTCTTTCGGAATAACGAGGCTCGGCAGCAGACGCACCACTTGCGGGCCGGCCGATACGACCAGAACGCCCGCTTCATGAATCTCGGCTATAAGCTCCGCTGCGGGCTGCTTGCACACGATGCCGATCAAGAGGCCTTCGCCGCGCACTGCTTCAACGAGCGGATTGTCCGCAAGCTTCTCACGAAGCGTCTTAACCGTCCATTCACCAAGCTCCGCCGCACGCTGAGGAATTTTCTCGTTCAGCATATATTCAACCGTTGCTATAGCTGCAGCGGTAGCGATAGGCGTTCCCCCGAATGTGCTGCCGTGGGAGCCTGCCGAGAAAGCCGGCGCCACTTTGGCGTTACCCAGCATAGCCCCGATCGGGAAACCGCTGCCGAGGCCTTTGGCCAGAGTAAAGATATCCGGCTCGATGCCGTAATGTTCGTAGGCGAACAGCTTGCCGGTGCGGCCCATACCCGTCTGAATTTCATCGACGATGAGAAGCAGGCCGCGCTCCTTGCAAAGTTCGGCCAGCGCCTTCACGAAATCGGGGTCCGCCGGGATGACGCCGCCTTCGGCTTGAACCATTTCCAGCATAACCGCGCACGTGCGCTCGCTGATCAGCTTTTCGACGGAAGCAAGGTCGTTATAGTCGGCATAGACAAACCCTTCGGGAAGGGGATGGAAACCTTCCTGCACCTTCTCTTGTCCGGTTGCGGTCAAGGTAGCCAGCGTACGGCCGTGGAACGACTGATGGAACGTAATGATCTCGTAACGGTTCTCGCCCAGCACCTTCTGCGAATAACGGCGCGCAAGCTTGATAGCCGCCTCGTTGGCTTCGGCACCGGTCGAGCAGAAGAACACGGCGTCCGCGCAGCTATTGTCGGTCAACAGCTTCGCCAGCTTTTCCTGATTCGGGATATGGAACAGATTAGACACGTGCCAAAGCTGATCAAGCTGCGCCACAAGCTTCTCTTTAACAACTTCCGGAGCATGCCCTAAATTCGTAACGGCAAGACCGGCCATCAGATCGATGTACTCCTTGCCTTGGTCGTCCCACAATCGGCTGCCTTCTCCCTTTACCAGTGTGATTGGAAACCGGGCATACGTCGGAAACAAACTGCTTGCCTGCTGAACCATGTTCTTCACTCCCATCGTTTAATTGTTAAAGATAGTTTCCGCTAGCGGATAATCCGGGTCCCAACCTGCTCTCCGTCCAGGACGCTGCTGAGAATACCGGGGACGGAACCGTCCACGATCACGACTTCCCGCACGTCCCCTTGGATGCATTGGATCGCCGCCCGTACTTTAGGGATCATGCCCCCGTAAATATCTCCGCTCTCGATCATCGCCTCGATATCCGCAATGGTGACGGTCGTAAGCACCCGCTTCACACCGTCCTCCATCTTCATAATACCGGGTACATCGGTCACAACGATGAGCCGGTCCGTACCGATCCGGGATGCGACCGCACCCGCTGCCGTATCGGCATTAATGTTGTAGCGCTGGTTCCCGTCGCCACCGAGACCGATCGGTGCAATAACGGGCATGTAACCCATCCCGACTACACCATGAATCAGCTCCGCGTTCACATCGGTCACGTCGCCTACGAGTCCTACTTCGGAGGTGTTTTCCACCGGGCGGGCCGTAATCAGGCGTCCGTCTACACCGGACAATCCCAGGGCCTTGCCTCCCGACAGTTGGATGCGTCTGACGATTTCTTTATTGATCCGTCCGGCCAGCACCATTTCGACAACGTCGAGAACCGCCTCGCTTGTTTTGCGGAGTCCGCCCACGAACTCACTCGCGATGCTGAGCTGATTCAGTGTCTCTGAAATGGCAGGACCCCCGCCATGCACGATGACAGGGACAATGCCGCGGTCCTGGAGCTGTTTTAAATCCGTGAAAAAAGAATCTGGCAGTGCAGCCAGGGTACTCCCGCCGCACTTCATCACAAAACTTTCCATGTCTCCCCTTGCCTCCGTTCGTCTCCCCAAGCGGTTCCTGGCGGCCTAAGTCCGGTACGCCGCATTGATGCGGACGTAATCATAGGTCAAATCACAGCCCCAAGCAGTCGCTCCGCTATCACTCATATTTAAGTGCACGTCAATCTGCACGATATCTCCCTTTAAGTAAGCTTCCGCCCGGTCCTCGTCAAACGCAACCGGTTTGGACTGCTTAAGTACGGTGATGCCTCCAAGGCTTACATCCACCGTCTCCGTGTTCACCGGCTGGCCTGCGCGTCCGACGGCCGCAATAATACGGCCCCAGTTGGCATCCGCTCCGAAACACGCCGTCTTCACAAGACTGGAGCCTACGACGGTCTTGGCAATCGCGCGTGCGGCCTCCTGTGAGACGGCCCCGTGCACGTTGACTTCGATGAGCTTCGTCGCTCCTTCGCCGTCTCTGGCGATCGCTTTCGCCAGATGCTCCGACACGTGGCGGAAAGCGGCCGCGAAGTCTTCCCAGTCCGCATGGCCCGGCTGAAGAGCTTCCCCGCCGGCCAAGCCGCTGGCCATCACGACGACCATGTCGTTCGTGCTGGTATCGCCGTCCACCGTAATCATATTGAAGGTGGAGTCGGTCGCTTCGCCAAGCAGTTGCTGCAAATGCTTGCTCTCGATGTTCGCGTCGGTGGTGACAAAACCGAGCATCGTCGCCATGTTCGGATGAATCATCCCCGAACCTTTGGCCGCTCCGGCGATGTGTACCTCGCGTCCGCCGATGTTTACACGCACGCAGATGACTTTTTTCACCAGGTCGGTCGTCAGAATCGCCTGGGAAAAGTCTTCACCGCCTGCGGCGTTGACCTTCTCCGGCAGCGCTTCAATGCCGGCGAGCACTTTCGTCATCGGCAGCAGCTCGCCGATGACGCCTGTCGAGGTGACGCCGACCAGCTCTTCGGCGATTCCGAGACGGCGCGCCAGGGCATCGCGCATCGCGCGCGCATCCGCGAGTCCCTGCTCGCCCGTGCACGCGTTGGCGTTGCCGCTGTTGACGAGCATCGCCTGGAGCCTGCCGCCCGCGGCAATGCTTTCCTGCGTCACGCGAAGCGGTGCGGCCTGGAACGCGTTAAGCGTGTAAACGGCCGCAACGGCCGCCGGGACGTCGCATACGATCGCTCCGAGATCGTTGCGTTCGGTTTTCTTCAACCCGCAATGCAGGCCGCCAGCGCGGAAGCCTTGAGGTGTAGTCACCGTGCCATCCGGCACGACGGTAAAACGGCCTAGCAGCGTCATGGATGCTCACCTGTCCTTTTTGCCCATTATCCCTGGGATATCTACTAATCTGTTAAATCTCTCGCAAGCCAAAAGCCGGTAAATATAACGGCTCCTCAATGAGCCCTGCTCAATCTATGCAAAGGCAAACTATCATTAAACCAGTCGGAACGATTATGGATAAACCGGCGTAAGTTGAAGACCCGTCGTTTCATCCCAGCCAAGCATCAGATTCAAGTTTTGCACGGCTTGCCCGGCCGCGCCCTTCATCACGTTGTCGATAACCGAAACGACGGTGACCCGGTTCGTTCTCTCATCTACGGCAAAACCAATATCGCAGTAATTCGAGCCCCATACTTCTTTGGTCGCCGGCCACTTGCCTTCTTCGCGGATTCGCACAAAACGGCGTCCTTCGTAGAAATTACGGTACATTTCAATAAACTCGCGGGTGTCATGCTTTCCGTTCAACTGCGCATAACAGGTCGCCATAATTCCACGCGTCATCGGCACAAGGTGAGTCGAGAAAGTGATGATGACTTCACGTCCCGCGGCATCGCTCAGTACCTGCTCGATTTCGGGAATATGCTGATGGCGGTTAAGTTTGTAAGCCGAGAAATTCTCGTTGGCTTCCGCGTAATGAAAACCGAGGCCAAGTCCTCTGCCCCCACCGGAAATACCGGATTTGGCATCCACGATGATCGTGGACGGATCGATCCATCCCGCTTTCACAGCCGGAACCAAACCAAGAAGTGTAGCCGTCGGGTAACAGCCCGGGTTAGAAATAAACTCTTTCCCCGGCACCTGCTCTCCGTAAATTTCGCACAAACCGAAAACAGCCTTATCCAGATCTTCCTGGGACGCGCCCTCGCGCTTATACCACTGGGTATAAATCTCCGGGGTTTTCAGCCGGAAATCTCCGGACAGATCGATCACTTTGAGACCGGCATCCAGCATTTGAGGCGCCAGCTTGGCAGCCACACCCGCCGGTGTCGCCAGAAAAACGACATCCGCTTTGGACGCGATAAGCGGTACATCCACAGCATCCAGCGAATCGTGCATAATGCTGTTCAAATGAGGAAATCCCTCCGAAATAGGCGCGCCTGCACTCGAAGACGAAATTACCGAAGTGATCGTTACAGCGGGATGTCCGAGCAGCACCCTAATCAGCTCTACTCCCCCGTAACCGGTTGAACCTACAATAGCCGCTCTCACGTGTTCCGTCATTACTTTTTCCCCCAAACGTCCTAAAAATGATATGTATTATTATACAGACACAGGTATAATAATTCAACGACTTTTTTACCTGCCGAGGAGCCTCTCATCCGGATCATTAAATCACGCGCAAAAAAACAGCTGTCTTTAAAGACAGCTGTTTTCTGCTACAGGATACATGTTCGAAGTTGAGTACTTTTGGAAAGGATCAGTCTCCGCGTCTTATATCTTTTATACAGAATGTTTTGTATATATGCAGAATTATACCGCTCGCTTGAAACCTTCCCCCAACACCTCGTTCGCATTGCTTAAAATGATAAACGCTTGAGGGTCGATCGACTGTACCAGTGCCTTGAGCTTGCTGACTTCGCTTTGACTGACGACAACCATCAGCACAAGCCGCGCATCGCCCGTATATCCGCCGGCTCCGTTTAACTGGGTCAGGCCACGGTCCAGATCATGAAGAATCGCTTCGCGAAGCTTCTCCGGATCGTTCGAAATGATGTAAGCCACCTTCGACGTGTTAAGCCCGACTTGGACGATATCAATCGTTTTCGTGGTCACAAAGAGACCGATCAATGCGTAAAGAGCTTTTTCAGGACCGAAAAAAATTCCGGCCAGCAAAATGACCATTCCGTCAAAAACGGCAACCGATACTCCCAGGCTCAAACCGGAATATTTATGTAAAATTTGCGAGGAAATACTGAAGCCTCCCGTTGAACCGCGGCCGCGGAACACGATCCCGATACCAAGCCCCAGCACCATGCCGCCGTAGATCGTTGCAAGCAGAATGTTATGAGTCAGAGTAGGTAGATGGCTCGTCAGCATGACGCAGAGCGGCAGCACGATCGAACCTACGACTGCTTTAAGGCTGTAGGAGCGGTCCAGAAGCCACAAACCAAGTAGAAATAACGGAATATTCAAACCCCACTGCGTTAAAGCCGGCTGCCAGCCCAAGGTTTGCTGGATAATGGTCGACAGGCCCGATACCCCTCCGGAAGCAACCTGATTGGGATTGAGAAAGACGTTAAAACTGATGGAAATAATCAAACAGCCGATCAGCAGCATCGCATATTCGTACACTTTCTGCTGCGGACTGTTCAGGACAAGACGGGCTTTTCTCCGTTTGCCTTTGGCCATAGCCATGGGCGTTCCTCCTATCTTTTACCGGCCGTTCGCGCCGGTTATCTCTAGTTTTGCCTGATGAAGGTCTATTGTTGTATGAGTAAGGCACTGGAATTATTATGGCATCAAAAGAAGAGTTTGCCTACCTCTAATTAACCCTTGGTCAAAAATAATTCGGAAGCGTTGCAGAACCTTGTATAAGACTGGTTCGCACTGTGCTCGGGCATTCTTCCGGGTTTGAACAGATTCCGGGTTTTCGCGGGCTTGCCCGCGCACTAAGCGCTTGAACCCCCTCGCCCGGCCCATCAACCTCATGAATATACAAAAAATGCGGGGCCGTGGGCACTCGGCCCCCTTCCCCGCACGCTTCTTATTCTTCTTTCTTCTGGATCTGCAGGCGCAGATAAGCATCGATGAACGGATCGAGATCCCCGTCCATTACCGCTCCCACATTGCCTGTCTCTTCCGTAGTCCGGTGATCCTTGACCATGCTGTAAGGATGGAAGACGTAGGAACGGATCTGGCTGCCCCACGCAATGTCGGACTGCTCTCCGCGGATTTCCGCGAGATGCTTCTCCTGCTCCTCGATCTTCTTCTCGTAGAGCTTCGATCTCAAGTGCTTCATGGCCCGTTCCCGGTTCTTGATCTGGGAACGTTCCGTCTGGCACGTCACCACGACTCCTGTCGGCAAGTGCGTAATCCGCACGGCCGAATCCGTCGTGTTGATGTGCTGGCCGCCCGCTCCGCTCGCGCGGTACGTGTCGATCTTCAGGTCCTCCGTGCGGATATCGACCTCCACGTCGTCTTCGATCTCCGGCACCACGTCGCACGACACGAATGACGTGTGACGGCGGCCCGAAGCGTCGAACGGCGAGATGCGCACAAGGCGGTGTACGCCCTTCTCCGCTTTAAGGTACCCGTAGGCGTTGTGGCCCTTAATGAGGAGCGTCACGCTCTTCACGCCGGCCTCGTCTCCGGGAAGATAATCGAGCACCTCGACCTTGAAGTCCCGTTTCTCGGCCCATCGGCGGTACATCCGCAGCAGCATCTCCGCCCAGTCCTGGGACTCCGTCCCGCCCGCGCCCGGATGCAGCTCGAGAATCGCATTCAGCCGGTCGTACGGCTGATTGAGCAGCAGCTGCAGCTGGAAGTCTTCCAGCTTGCGGAGAACGCCCTTCAGGCCGTCGGCCAGTTCGGCCGCCATGTCCTCATCGTTCTCCTCGTCAGCCAGCTGCGCCATAACATCCAGGTCTTCATATTCGTTATTCAGCGCCTGGAACTGATCCACAACGCTCTTGATGGCGTTGAGTTCGCCGATGATTTTCTGGGCCTTTTCGTTATCGTCCCAGAAATCCGGCGCCGCCATTTTCACTTCATAATCTCCGATCTCTTCGAGCTTATGATCTAAGTCAAAGAGACCCCCTTAATTCCGTTAGTCGCTTTGCAATTTCGCGCAGGTCTTGTTTCACTTCCGGTTCCAGCATACCAACACCTCGGAGTCCTCATATTTGTTCTAGCAATTAGTTGTAACACAGGATAGTAAAAAATTTGCCGGTCCCGGCTGCTCTCGGTTTATCATAACCGGGCCTGCGCCAGGATATAAGCGAATATGCAAGGCTATGCATGAAAAATGCATAACCTTGCATAAGATACAGCTTATAAAGTCCCGGGTGGATGCGAATTACGCTCCGTGGCACTGCTTGTATTTCTTGCCGCTTCCGCAAGGGCAAGGATCGTTGCGGCCGATTTGCTCTTCTTTTACAATCGGCTGTTTGCCTGCGGATTCCACTTTGGGATCCACGGCTTGTCCTTCGGCCACGGCTTGACGCTCCAGATTGCTTTCGACATGGGCCTTCATGATATAAGTGGCCACTTCTTCCTGGATGCTGTCGACCATTTCGTGGAACATTTCGAAGCCTTCGAATTGATACTCGCGAAGCGGATCCGTGCCGCCGTATGCACGAAGGTGAATCCCTTGGCGAAGCTGGTCCATCGCATCGATGTGATCCATCCATTTGGAGTCGACCGCACGCAATACGACGACTTTCTCAAATTCGCGCATAAATTCAGCGCCGATCTGTTCTTCGCGCTCGTTGTATTTATCTTTGACTTTCTCATCAATAAATTCAATGATTTCGTCGATCTCTTTACCCCAGATATCTTTGCTGTTCAGCGCATCTTCGGAAAGGAAGTTGTTGTTCACATAGTCGACAACCGCCTGCAGATCCCACTCTTCCGGAATTTGAGATTCGCTGCAGTGGGCGTTCACGATACGCTCAATGCTGGAACGAAGCATCGTTTCCACAATCTCACGGATATTCTCGGACTCAAGCACTTCACGACGCTGTTTATAAATAATTTCACGCTGTTGGTTCATAACGTCGTCATATTGGAGGACGACTTTACGCATGTCGAAGTTATTGCCCTCTACACGCTTCTGAGCGGACTCGATCGCACGCGTGATAAGCTTGCTTTCAATCGGCTGATCCTCTTCCATGCCAAGACGATCCATCATAGCCATGATGTTCTCGGCACCGAAGCGCTTCATCAGTTCATCGCCAAGCGACAGATAGAACTGGGAGGAACCCGGGTCACCCTGACGGCCCGCACGACCGCGAAGCTGGTTATCGATCCGGCGGCTCTCATGGCGCTCTGTACCGATAATATGCAATCCGCCGATTTCGTGGACTTGGTCGCCCAGCATAATATCGGTACCGCGGCCCGCCATGTTCGTTGCGATCGTTACGGCGCCGGCTTGTCCCGCGCGGGAGACGATTTCCGCCTCTTCGGCGTGGTACTTCGCGTTAAGAACCTTATGCTGAACGCCTTTTTTCTTCAGCATTTCGGACAGCAGCTCGGAATTCTCGATGGAAACGGTACCCACCAGCACCGGCTGTTTATTTTTATAGCGCTCGACGATTTCTTCAACGACCGCTTTGAACTTGCCCATCTCCGTCTTATAAACAACGTCAGGCATATCTTTACGGATCATCGGACGGTTAGTCGGCACAATAATAACGTCCAGACCGTAGATCTTCTTGAACTCTTCTTCCTCCGTCTTCGCCGTACCGGTCATACCGGCCAGCTTGCGGTACATACGGAAATAGTTCTGGAATGTGATCGTCGCCAGCGTCATGCTTTCGTTCTGCACCTGGAGCTGCTCTTTCGCTTCGATCGCCTGGTGCAGGCCTTCGCTGTAGCGGCGGCCCGTCATTAGACGGCCCGTAAATTCGTCGACGATGAGAACTTCATCGTCCTGAACAACATAATCCACGTCGCGGCGCATAATGACGCGTGCTTTCAGAGCCTGGGTAACGTGGTGGTTGAGTGTAACGTTCTGATGATCGAACAAGTTCTCAATCCCGAACGCTTTCTCCGCTTTCTCCACGCCCTGCTCCGTCAAAGACACGGAACGCACTTTAATATCAACGGTATAATCCTTCTCCGCTTCCAGCTTGCTCACAAAACGGTCCGCCGCATAATACAAATCCGTAGATTTGGCAGCTTGTCCCGAAATGATCAGCGGTGTTCTCGCTTCATCGACCAGGATGGAATCCACTTCGTCGATAACGGCAAAATAAAGCGGACGCTGAACCATCTGCTCTTTGTAAAGCACCATATTATCGCGCAAATAGTCGAATCCGTATTCATTGTTCGTGCCGTATGTGACATCGCAAGTATAGGCAGCCTGCTTCTGCTCATGCGAAAGATCATGAAGATTGACCCCGACGGTCATCCCCAAGAAATCGTAAATCTGGCCCATCTCGCCGCTGTCACGCTGCGCCAGATAGTCGTTGACGGTAACCACGTGCACGCCTTTGCCCGCCAGCGCATTCAGATAGACGGGAAGCGTACCGACGAGGGTTTTACCTTCACCGGTTCTCATCTCGGCGATTTTGCCTTCGTGGAGCACCATGCCACCGATTAACTGCACGTCATAGTGACGTTTGCCCAGCACCCGCTTGGAAGCTTCACGCACAACGGCAAATGCTTCCGGCAGCAGGTCGTCCAGGTCTTCGCCCTTTTCCAGACGCTCGCGGAACTCGACGGTTTTGCCTTTTAATTGTTCGTCGGACAGAGCGGAAATTTCCGGCTCCAGCCCATTTATAGCATCGACTGCTTTCCAATATCGCTTGATTTCACGTTCGTTGGAATCACCAAACATTTTTTTGACCAGTCCTAGCATCGGTGAACCCCTTTCCCTTACACTCAGTATCCTTAAATTGTATCAGTTTGCTCGTCAAGCCGCAACAAAACAAGGCTTCAGAGCGGGAACATTTCAGTTTATCAGATGTGGTTCTCTGTAGCAAACCTACTCCTTTACATACGTAAAAGCTCGCGCTTTGTTGCAGTTGTTGTCGGCAAAGCCACTGAAAAGTCGTTTTTTCATTTCCAAAGTTGGCGAAATTTTACCGCTTGGCTTTTGAACAGACGAGAATCTCTAAAATTGTTTTGTTATTCGTAAACATGCGCAAGATCCGCGAGCTTCTTTCTACTATTAAAGAGAAGATAACGTAACGGCGGCTTCCACGTCAAACGTCAGCTTTTTTCACCCGATTTTTTGTGCTGGATATAGGCTATAAACATTTAAAAAGCCTGACCCTGTCGGATCAAGCTTTGGTTTCATAGTTTCAGTTGGAAGTTCGTCTGGCATTTGCAGTAATAAGTAAGACGGGTTGGGATCAAATAGCCGGTTCGATCAGACCATATCTGCCATCGTCCCTTTTATAGACCACGTTCACTTGCTCTGTGTCCATGTTGGAAAAAACGAAGAAATCATGACCAACCATGTTCATCTGCAGAATCGCTTCGTCGATATCCATCGGTTTCAGCGTGAACCGCTTCGTCCGGACCAGTTCGTAATCCTCCTCTTCCTCATCCATGGTGAGAACCGGGCTTTCCAGCTTGCTCAATTCGCGTTTGTTGCCTTCCAGGCGGATTTTACGATTCATTTTCGTTTTGTGTTTGCGGATTTGACGTTCCAGCTTGTCGACCACCAGGTCAATAGCCGCATACATGTCTTGATCTTTATTCTCGGCACGGAGCAGGACGCCCTGGAGCGGAATCGTCACTTCCACCGTGTGGATGTTTTTGACTACGCTAAGTGTCACATATCCTTCCGAGTTGAGGGGGGCTTCAAAGTACTTCTCCAGTCTGCTCAGCTTTTTCTCCACATACTCCCTGAGGGCAGCTGTTATCTCGAGATGATCTCCTCGAACGGTGAATTTCATATAAAACTCCTCCCTTCTGTCTCTATTATACACCAACTATTTTGAATATTCAAAAAATCTTAATATACGTTTCGTGTCCGTTCTGAGGCTAAATTGTGAACTCCGGGCGCATGCAAAAAAACACCCCGGATCGCAATCCAGGGTGCTGGTTCAAACATTTGTGCCATGTTTTATGAACCGGCCAAACGGCCGAATAATTACAGCTTGTTTACGTTAGCTGCTTGTGGTCCGCGAGCGCCTTCCACGATGTCAAACTCAACAGCCTGACCTTCTTCTAGTGTTTTGAAACCGTCCGTTTGGATTGCAGAGAAATGTACGAATACGTCTCCGCCGTCCTCGCGCTCAATAAAACCGTAGCCTTTTTCCGCATTGAACCATTTTACTTTACCTTGCATCGGACACATTCCCTTCGTCTTCAAATAAATGTAAGCCTTTGCTTACCTTTTGAATATATCACCGCGGAAATAATTGTGTCAATCTGATGACAAGATAATCCTAAATATTTTGAAAATTTAGGTATTCACACTTTCGACAGCATAGGCTTTAAGCCCTAGATCCCTTTTCGAAAGCGGGATTTAAGCACTTATTCACAGAGTTATCAACAAAGTTATACACATTGTCCACAGGGAGAGATTTATGTTAGTTTTGGAATTCCAGTAGAACAAATGGATAAAATTCAAAGGCTGCCAGATCCTTTAACGTTGTTTCTACGACTTCGCCTTCTTTGTCCAGCAGCGTGAGACGTGCTCCCCGATTTGTAATTAGATCGCTGATCAGATCAAGGAAAGGGCCTTCATCCGTTCCAAGCATCGCTTTATTCCATTCAAAAGTGATTGTCTTAATCTTCCGGTCTTGTATCAATTTTTTCATCCCCAGAAAAGCATGATACTCTCCACCCTCGATATCGATCTTAACCAGATCAATAGACTCCAGTTCTTGCAATTCGTTATCTAAGGAGACAGCCGCGACGTCCCGGATTGTATAGTGATCGATTAAATTGTCGTCTTGAGGCTTCTCCTTCCACGAAGAATAACCATGAAATCTTTCCGAGCTCCGAAATTGCAGCGTCTTATTTTCCGAATAAACCGCTTTATTTATGATGGTCACGTTCTCCGTAAGCCAGTTCATTGCCAGGTTATCCTTTAAGACAGCAGCCGTATTAGGGTCCGCTTCATATCCGATGACCCTTCCCGTATTTCCGACTACTTTCGCGGCCAGCACGGTGAAATAACCGATATTGGCGCCCACGTCCACGACTGTATATCCGGGTTTCAGCTGGGTAAGGAAATATTTCGTCAACGGAACTTCAAACATTCCGGTCGTTACCAGTGTCGGCATTAGACTCAAATCATTGGACGGTACCGTGACTACGGCATTATACGCTAATTTAACCATCATTTTATTGTTCCCAATATAGGTTCCGTGCATGATTATTCGCTCTCCTCTAACTGTTCACTGTTGTAAATTTTTTAATAATGTGGAGCTGTTAAGGAAAAACTCGGGATAATGGGCCGCGTCTCCCACTAATTTTGCTATCCCTTTTACCGGGGCCGCCTCGCTACCTTTACCCAGCAAAGTGAGCACAAGAGCGTATAAATAATATAAATCCGTATAATCCGGATATTTAGGAAGTGCTCTATTTAACAGTTGGAGAGCATCCTCGTCTCTCTCAAGTTCTATCAAACATAGTATCAGCCATTTCGTATAAATGCCTTGCTGCTCTGGCGAAGAGTCGTTCGTATTTATCAATCGCTGCCACAGGTGATACGCTTCATCCGGCTTTCCTTGTGCAAGCAAACCGATAGCAGCATCGTGATCGGATTCGGGCGATATTGTATTCCGGGCTAAGCTATACACTTTGTCTACAGACACTCGGCTTCCCGGCTGCTTTCTTACGGCCGCTGTCTCCCATCTGCCGAACGAATGATTTTCGATGAGAGAATATACGGAAACAAGCTCGATTTGATCTTTACTGCTATGCAGCAGCCTTTTTATAAATCTTTCGTGCTCCTCTTCAGTCATGAAGTCTTTCTTCTGGAGCAAGATGTTCCACTCATCCAAAGTATTCAACGGGACCGGATCGTAGCCGGCCGCTTCTTTGTAATACATCTCTACCTGTGGCAGAACCGCTTCCCATGAGAAACGGGCTGCAGTTTCAAGGCCTTTTACAATCTGACTTTCTCTTAGCAGAGGATTCTCAAGCAACCAAGTCAATTGTTTGGACAAGCTCTCCGGATCACCGATTTCCGCCAGCAGAATATTTGATCCCTCTGCCGAGTATTCCAGCACACCCTGATTACGGGTACTCACAACCGGGCAGCCGCAAGCCATGGATTCAATTACAGGCAGTGAGAAGGATTCGTAATGAGAGCCGGAAACAAACACAGCCGCTCCCCGATACAGCTCGGCAATCTCTTGCTGAGTCGGATTCACATATATCTCGGATATCCACGGTTTTTCTTGCGGCAAAAACTGAGGTTTAACCGGAGTAATCCAAATTAAATCATAATTTTCCTGGGTTGCCGGTGAATGCAGATAGGCTTTCCACACATCTTGAATGCCTTTAAATGCTATTTGCTCGTTTCCCATCATTAAGATATATGGACGTATTCTTTCGGGGGCGTAGTCTCTCCGATTAAAAATATCAGAATCAATGCCATTATGAATAACTGTGGAATCACAATTATACAAATCCTTGAGCAGGTTGCTAACCTGGTGGGAAACCGTTAATATCCGATCCGCACGCTCTAATTGCTTTTGAATAAATTGCAACTGTTCTTCTTCCAGCTTCTCCGGTTCAAATAAATGTTTATCCCCCTGCTCGAAATAAACAACCGGTGCGATCCCTGTCTGTACACATTCGTAAATGTGGTCGTAATAGGTAGCCACTATTATATCGCAAAGAGGTATCTCCTGCCCCAAATCCAAACCGTATGGGATCTGAATATATTCTGCCTGCAGCACAAACCATTCAGGAAAAGGATGCCTGGATAGGATGGTTATGCGGAAACCCTTTTCAATCAGTCGGTTGGCTTGTTCAAAAACTATTTTAACGCCGCCCCAAATACCGACCTGATTCATGACGAAAACGATATGTTGCCGGTGCTTCGGACTCATTTTCTTAGCTTGCAGAGGTCGCTTGGGACAAGTTTCCGCTCTTACATCTTCCATCCGTTTGTACTGAAGATGGGAGCGCAGCTTTTGCAGCATGATTTGTTCTCCTTTGAAGCGTTACAGTCTGTTTTTCTCAGTCTTTTACTAATAACGAGATGTGCGCCAACGTGTAGTAATTATTTCTTTTCAACTCTTCAACAATAGATTGGAGATAAACGCTGGTGTGCTCGATAGCTTTAGCGAAAGATTGCACGGTTCTGACAACGATCTCATCATTTAAAACTTTATGCTTGCCCGCTACACCCACCAGATGAATCTTCAGCATTCCATACATTACCGCTAAGAGGGCGTATTCATCAAAAAGCGAGTTGTTTTTTACGGATAAGTTAGGGAACAAGGAATTAAACAAAAAATTGACCAGGTAATTTTCTAAAACGTATTCTTTTTCTTTCATATAGGGAGAATAATAAGCATTAAAGTTTTCTTCGTAATTTACTCTAAACTCATCTAATTTAAAGTCTGCTTCGGCAAGTTTTAAACCTTCCAACATTTCTGTAAAGGTAACGTGGTATCTATCCATGGTAGCCCCGTACGTCAGTCTAGATTTGATAAGTTCAAACAAAGCCTGTAATTGTAAATCCAGGTTTACGCTTAACTTTGAGATGGATTCTAAATACTCGGCACTCATCAGTTTTGAGCGAAACGATTCGATGATGTCCGCTGCTCCCAAACCAAGTCCTTGATCGATATCCTTCTGCAAAGCGTCTATAAAAAGTCCAAGCAGGACCAATCGGTCTCCCAACGCAATCGTCCGTGTCTGGATCATTTCTATGGCGAGCATTCTTATTGGCCAAAAATGTTGGGTGTAATCGGCAGCTCCATCATTTCCATGATGTTTAATGACCGGCCAATTGGGTTGAATTTCGTATTCGGTTTCGTCAAATTCAATGCCCTTGGGCTCAAGCAGGACCAATCGCGCAATTTCGGGACAGGATACCCTTCCGGAAAATTCAAACGTGTCGTTGTACTTATTCAGATTTCTAGGGTACATGCGGCAAGTTGTAGATAGAGCGCCCTCACCCATCTTCAATTGAACGGAGCACCATTTTTCTTCGGTAAGCATAGGACAGTGTTTGTCTTTGCCCATAATAATGCTGGCGTAGTATCTGTCGCTTTTAGTTGCGGTGTTTTTATTTCTCTTTATAAAACTGTTTAGTTTGGTTTTCAGTTCCGGGTCGGTTGCCTTTTGATATTTTTTATACGTCTGTTTATCGATAGATACTGTCCATCCGGCACAGCATGTATCTTCACAATCTCCGCCGATGCATTGAAACTTTTTCATATATTCGGGTATTAACGTGTTCTGTTTCATTGTCTATCCTCTTTTCTTTACGTTCTAAGTTGAGTGAGTCGCTCTATTGCAGGTTTAAAATCAGCCTCAGCACTATTTTTATACGCAATAAAAGCTCTATCTGTCTGTCCTGTCAGTTCATAATATAACCCTAAATTATAATAAGCTTTGAATGAACCGACTCCTGAAACCGTTTCATATTTTTGAGGATCAGGTTCTCCTAATTCAATGCATCCGAGAAATATATCCGGAATTAAATGAACATGTTCAGCTGACTTCAGTTCGACAAGTGTACATCCGTAAAGAAAGTATAAATCCGTATAATCAGGATATAATTGAAGACCGATTTGTAAAAGTTCAAATAACTCACTAAACTTTTTGGTTCTCAGCAAGGCCCACCCGTAAGCTTGAATGAGGGCACTATGATAAGCGTACTCGTCACTTGAAAATTTATAGGCTAAATTTAGATGATGCGCCGCCTTCTCATAAGCTCCAGATGCCGAATAAGTTCTGCCTATTTGAAAATGTATATAGGAATTTTTGTTGTTCTTTTCCAACTCCTTAAACAACAAAGTTAAATTACGTTCGTATTTATTATTGGCGATGATTTGAGAAGACAAATACCCCGTGTGACGTAACACAATATCCGATTGAATAAATTTCAGTTCTTTAGTTGAACATTCTATTTGCTCATGCACTACACCTTTAAAAAATATTCCACTGTCTTTATTAAATATTCTGGAGATACTTGCACTCGAAATTCCATCATCCGTCTCATTGAGAATACTAATTTTGGCCACTAAACTTTCGTCGGAAAGCAGTCGTTTGCCAATCTCGCTAAACGCTCTCTCCTGTTTGGGAACAGCAATTTCATCTGCGTCTATTATTAAAACGATAGGTTGTTTCGCTAGTTGTATTAATTCATTCCTGACTTTTGAAAAATCATTCTGCCAAACCGTATGAAAAACTGCCGCACCTTTCGAAAAAGCAATATCGGCAGTAGCGTCTTCTGAACCAGTGTCGAGCACAATAATTTCTTCTACATAAGGTCGTATAGAATCCACGCAATTCCCAATCGTATCCTGTTCATTTTTAGTCATAATACACGCCGATATAGGTTGTTTCATGGAGTTACTCCTTATCAAATTGTTATGAAAAAAGGGTGCCCGCAAGAGGCACCCTCTTAATACTTACCGGTAAGTGAATCCACCAACAAGCGTAACCGTTTGTCCGTCCGGATTTATTACTTTAATATCTACAGGTCCCGTTTTAGACGTTATAGGAATCCTAAACCGAAGTTGCGTGCTGCTCAAAAATGAGGTTGCAATCGGAGTCGCCCCATCTACGGAAACTTTAGCTCCATCCATAAAATTAGAACCATTAATATAAACCAATTCTCCACTCGAATTCAAAGCATTATTCGGTGTAAGATTCGAAATAGTAGGAGCCGGTTTCATAGGAGGAGCATCATAGGTAAATCCGTTTGCCAATATGACAAACTGACCGTCCGGATTAATCACTTTCACATCAACCGGTCCTGTTTTGGAAGATGCAGGTATTCTAAACCTAAGCTGATTGCTTGAAAAGAAAGACGTCACAATTGGCGTTCCGCCATCAATGGAAACC
The DNA here is from genome assembly GCF_000739915.1 of Paenibacillus chitinolyticus NBRC 15660. Lineage (GTDB taxonomy): Bacteria > Bacillota > Bacilli > Paenibacillales > NBRC-103111 > Paenibacillus_F > Paenibacillus_F chitinolyticus. The sequence goes on from NZ_BBJT01000012.1 coordinate 71,412, forward strand.
TTGGCGCCCTCAATAAAATTAGAGCCATTCACATACACCAAGTCTCCACCTGTTTGAAGAGAGTGATTTGGCGATAGCGTCGAGATAGTCGGTGCCGGTTTCAAAGGAATCGGATCAAATGTAAAGCCGTTAGCCACTGTCGTGATCTGACCATCAGGATTAACAACTTTGACGGAAACTGTCTCCGCTTTGCTCCAAATAGGTGCCCTTGCACGAAGCTGCTTATCACTTAGGAAGGAAACGCTGGCTTCTTTGTCACCAAAGTAGACCTTGGTCGCCGGATCAAAATTTGCTCCGTCTATGACTACAAAACCACCCAGATCCATCTGAATGTGATTAGGTGTCAAACCGGTTACAACGGCAGGCGCTACAGGAATATACTCAAACCCGCCTACAGATACGGCTACCTGCCCATCGGCATTAGAAACCGAGACATCAACTTTTTCTGCTTTTGTCCAGACCGGAATTCTCACACGCAATTGCTTATCGGAAAGGAATGAAGTTGTGATTACTTTATCTCCGAATTTAACACTTGACTGTGCGTTGAAGTTCTCCCCATTAATTACAACAAAAATTCCTCCGGTAACCGGAGCTTGCGCCGGGCTTAAAGTAGTAATGACTGGAGCCGGTCCAAGCACAGGTGCCGTATAAGTAAAGGTGCTTATCGCTTGAAGTCCGTCGGGATTTACAACCTTCACTTCTACAGGGCCTTCTTTTTCTCCTTGAGGAGCTCTTACCCGCAATTGGGTATCACTCAAGAAAGAAGTTGTCAGTTCTTTGCCGCCGAAAGTAACTTTGGCACCGGATTTAAAGTATTTCCCATTGATAGTTACGAAATAGTCTCCTTTTATTTCACCCGAATCCGGTGTTAAAGAGGAAATTTCAGGAGCCGGGTCTGCCGGCGGGTTCGTAAATTTCAAGGCTCCATCCGACACAACAAACTGGCTGTCTGGATTGACTACTTTAACCGTAACGATTTCTTCCTTACCCCACACAGGGGCTCTAAAACGAAGTTGTTTAGTGCTCATAAACGATGTGGTTTGCTTGCTGTCATTCAACCAAACTACCGCACCCTCTTGGAAGTTATCTCCGTTAACATAAATGAATTCTCCACCCGTTCTTACTGTTTGAGAGGGTGTTACACCCGAAATAGTCGGAGCCGGTAGAGGTGCCGGTGCCAGATATTCGTAAGCTTCTTTAAGAATGCTTTCACGGTTATAAGTATCTGTTACTTTAATATCGACTTTTCCCGCAACAGCTGTTTTTGGTGCTTTGAATGTGAGAGTATCGCTGGAGAGCAGAGTATAAAGTACTTTAGTATCCGCTACATATAAACTCAGGTCACTGCTCAGATTAGTTCCTTTAACCGTAATTACATTTCCTCCGTCCAGCGGTCCACTTATGGGAGAAAGCGAGACCAACTCGGCAGCTTGCGGAAACTTATACGAGAAGCTTTGATTCAATACAGCAGATTGACCGTCCGGGTTTGTAACCGTAATATCTACTGTTTCTTCTTGAGTCCATTTTGGAGATCTGACTCTCAAATGCTTAGAATCTACAAAGCTGCTTGCCATCTCTTTATCTTTGAAAAGAATTTTAGCATCCGGCAAGAAATCCGTCCCTGTAATGGTAACTAAATCTCCTCCAGATACCAAACCGGAATTTGGACTAACGCTTTCAATTGTCGGGGCCGGGTTTAGATACTTAAACGCTTGGTCCAGGTAGCCCTCCAACTTATCCGGATTGATAACGGTAACCTTCACACTTTCAGCTCTAGGCCAAGCCGGTGTCGTTACTTTTAATTCCGTCGCTGACACAAATTCAGTTGGTACTGCAGTAGTGTTGAATTTAACAACTGCGCCCGATTTGAAGTGGCTTCCCTTAATGGTAACAAGGTCGCCGCCTTTGCTGGATCCTTGGTTAGGCGTTACTTCTGTTACGCTAGGGCCAACCAGGTATTCATACGCATTTTTTGCCGTAACACTAGTGTTGTCTGAGTTTACAATCTCAATATCCACAAACCCTTCAACATCGCCAGCCGGCACTGTTGCAGTAATTTGAGTGCTTGTGGAACTTTTGATGACAGCTTCATGCTGACCGAATTTCACCTTAGGGTTAGCCAAAAAATATTTACCTGTAATTACAACATCATTACCGCCTGCCAGTACTCCTTGGCTTGGGGTTACAGATATAAACTCTGGCACCGCAAAATAATAATAAGGGACAGTAGCAGATTGACCGTCATTATTAGTGACTTTTAATTCAACAGCCCCTTGATTTCCGGGAGGAGCCACAACTACCAACTTAGTGGAATCTACAAATTGTACGGAAACGGCATCTTTGTTTCCAAAAACAACTGCCGGATTTGTCCGGAAGTTCTTACCGTTTAGGACAATTGTTTCTCCACCGATAACTGATCCTTTATCCGGCATGATCGATGTGATCTCCGGTGCCGGATATGAAACCTTAATAAGAGGGTTAACTACTTTGGTTGCGCTTGGTACGCCCAAATAGTCCTTAAAGGTTACATCGATATCCTGGCTTCCTACGGATAAATCCCCAGTTCTTTGTCCAGCTTTATGTCTGATTTTATAATTGAACGTTAGTTTTTCTTTTTTCAACTCATTAAACTTCCAGGTAAGCGTGTTTCCACTTACAGTCGGTTGAGGAATATTGTCCTTATAGGAACCAGGAACAATTTCAAATTCCGGAGCAACGGAATCTTTGACCGTTACATCATACGCGCTGGCCACACCGATCTCACTTACGATGGCTTGATAAATTTCTGCCAAGCCTACTGAGCCAAGCACAAAGTGGTGATGCTGGGATGTAGTAGCCATATCTTTCATCAACAGATTTGGTGCGCTTGTATCAGGGTTTTCCGTCTTCTTTAATAGTGCAATAGTATAGAAAACCGTGCCTTCGCCTTTAGCCGCGTTAGCCTGTTCCAAGGCTACTTTGCGGGCATTATCTACTGGCGCCGGTTCTGTGGCTTCACCATCCGTAAGCAGCAAGATAACCGGTTGAGCGTCGGTTCTATGTGCACGAAGCAGCTCCTGTGCTTTTTTAATAGCCGACATGGTTGCAGTACCGCCGGATGCGTTTATACCGGTAATGTAATTTTTAATATCCGCCGGATTAGAAGAAAGATCTTTAGACTTAACATCGCTTGCGAAATCAACAACCCCTACACGGTGTTTGCTGAAGTCGATTAGGTCAACGAAGCCTTTGGCAGCATTTTTAGCATTCGTCATTTTATCTTCGCCATTATTATTTTGGGGAAGCATACTGCCGGATCTGTCAATGATCAGGATGATATCGTTTGGTTTAACAAAATTGACGCCGTCTGATCCCTGCACATTTACAGTTACATCTGCTTCTCCACCTTCTAATATGGAAGTTGGATTCACTTGTTTAGTTACTCTTACAATTTCATCCGCAGCTTCAGCCGAAGCAAAAGTAACCGGAAAAACGGATAGAAGTAAAATTAAAGATAAGATCAACCTTATGGATTTAACAACCGTTTTTTTCACGGGCAAGCCTCCCTCAAATTAGTTCCTGATATCCACAAAAAAAGCATCATTTGTATAAGATGCTTTTGTGCTATAGGCATTAGAAACATTTTTTTTCATTTCCATTGTGTTTATTTGATTTTTTATTTCTTTTTGTTCTTGCTGTATGACTGCAATAACTTTTTCGTGCATATTCTGAATTTGTTCTAACGTAAGCTTATCTGCAGCAGTGAAGCTTTTCTCAGAGAGATCCAGATACAATTGGTCCATTTTTTCTGAAACCTGCTCATATCGGTCGAAACTTGGGGCTTCAAGTACTTGCTTATATAAACCGGCGAGTTCCTCTAATAGTAAACTACTGCTACGCATTTTCCTGATACCCGCCTGTTTTTAGTGATGCAAGCGCCTGCTTCCAGGTCTCCGCCATCCCTCTGGCAAAGTCGAGAATATCATTCAAAATACTCTCGTCTTTCTTGATGATAAAATTTGCAATATGCTGATCGTAGAACAAATAAAGGTTCTGCAAGTCTCTAGATATATCATATTTCATATCTAAAGTAACGATCAATTCACTTAGAATGCTTTTGACTTTGTAGAGCGGCTGGTTCATTTCCTCATACTGATTCTGAGAATACAGCTGCTTAGCTTGGAGCAACAATTTGACCATTTCCTGATATAACAGCAATGTCAATTCTCCCGGGCTTGCCGTCTCTACACGAACCTTCAAATATTGCTGCTGTTTTGCATTCTGCATTGTAACCCTCTCTCAATCAGTTGTAGTTTAATGTTAACCGTCTACTTACCCTTTTAATTGAGACCCTATCCAAGAACCTTGGCTGTTCAATTTCTGTAAAGCTTTCTCCATGGCTGAAAACTTCTTGTAATAGCGGTCTTCAATCTCTCTTAATTTTCGTTGGAGATCCGTTTCTTTTGTTCCCATCTCCTTTAACTGCTTGCCAAGAACACTGTCATCCAAAGATTCGTTAGACCCTAAACCAATCTTCTTAGTAAACTTCGCCAACTGAGCAGTCATTACCTCGTATAAACGATCACCGATTCCCATTTCACTTCTTCGCTTCTTGATATTTTCGGGAGTATCGCTCGGTGTACTGGAGGTTTTTGTGAAAAGTTGGACAACCTCTTTAAAACGGGTATTCAAAGCATCATTTAATTTAGCTTCGTCGACTTCAAGTTTCCCGTTTTCCCGAAAATCGTTTTTGACTGTAATTCCAATTTGCGAAAGAAGCCTAAGCTGACTTTTAGGATCGGCGGGATCGGTAATACCTTCAAGAGGTATGTTTAAAGCGGAGCGCAATGTCTGTAACGTTTCTTTTAACATTCCGTCGTTATAGAGATCGCCTTGACGCGCTTTCTTTTCCCACAAAGCAATCTGGGCTTCCGTCATACCCTCTTTTTCCTCAGCGGTTAACGGTTTATAGTCACGGTTTTTTTTGGCAGTAGTCGCATCCGTATATTGGTCGATAAGCTCGTTGTACTGTTTGACGAAATTTTTGATTTTATCGGCTACAGCAGAATGATCCGCCACTGCCCCGATTGTCGCTTCGCCTTGGCTTCTTAAAGAAACCTGTACCCCGTTGATAATAACGTCGTTTGTCTTGGCGGTAATATCCTTACCATTCACATTATACTTGGCGTCTTGTCCTTGAGAGGTTAGCTGAATGTTTCCGAACAAATTTTTAAAAGTTCCATTCGCATCATCCGTTACCTTGACCGCTGACTGAGCACCGGTAGATGTGGAATTTAAATATAACACGCCACTGGAACGGTCGAAACTAGCCTTCACACCCGTTTTTGCCGCACTTCCGTTAATTTGCTTGACTAAAGAATCTATCGTTGAATCCGCACTTACTGTAATTTGAACAGAATTATTCGGATCGGATCCCTCGATAGTAAAACTTCCGCTCACATTCAGCTGCTCTGTCGGCAACTTAGTTACCTTATCGCTTATGATGGAACCGGAATTAGCCAATTGGGTAATTTTTACATTACTTATACCCGGATTAGTGCCACTTGAAGTTACTTCAAGAACAGTAGGATTAGAAGAGTTCGACTTTACCGCTTCAAACTTGTTCTCAAAACGCAGATCATCGATTGTTTTACGAAGTGACAAAAGCGATGTGTTCATAGTCCGATAATCTTCTCTTTGCCACAGGGTCATCTGCTTTTTCTTCAGCAAATTGTTTAACGGTACTTTTTCGGCATCCATCAATTTTTTGATCAGACTATCTGTGTCCAATTGTCCGCTAAAGCCCGTTAGCCTTGTAGGTCCGCTCACACCAGCCATCTTACATCTCCCTTCTAGATTTTTTTGTCAAGAAACACACCCACATTTACACACATGTTATACATAAGGTCCAGCATTCTTTCAGACGGTATTTCTCTAATTACTTCATCCGTATCGTTATTGACGACGACAACCATAATGGTATTTGTCTTCTCATGAACTTTTACTTTAATATGCGTGTCCGTTTCATGTAGAGCCTTATTTACACGATCCACAAGCTGCTGAATATTTTGAGTATCCGCGCTTACGGATGGAGTAAGGTTTTCATTAGTCGCGTCGGAAAGTAAGGTAGCCGAAATTGTATTAAACAATGGTGTTGAAGACGTAGATGCTGTTCCGGGATTGATCTTCATCCTTTAGAATCTCCCATCACCTGTCGATATGTCAAAAAAGCCGACCGGAATTCCGGCCGGCTTCTCTCATGAATTAACGAAGCAGTTGCAGAACGCCTTGCGGCTGTTGGTTAGCTTGAGCAAGCATCGCAGTAGCAGCTTGTTGAAGAATTCCATTCTTCGTGAATTCGCTCATTTCTTTAGCCATGTCTACATCACGAATACGGGATTCAGCAGCTTGAAGGTTCTCAGCAGTTGTACCCAAGTTGTTGATCGTGTGCTCCAGACGGTTTTGAACGGCACCCAGGTTAGAACGAGTCGTGGATACTGTGTCGATAGCTTTTTGAACCAATTCCATGTTTTCAGCAGCATCTTTGTTGATATCAGCAGCTGCAGAAGCCGAAATATCTTTCAGGGAACCTGCATCTACACTAAGAGTAGCTGCTTTCATGCTTACAAGAGTCAAATCGATAGTTTCACCTTTGTTAGCTCCTACTTGGAACTTCAAAGTAGTTGTGGAACCATCAAGAAGTTTCTTGGTGTTGAATTGAGTTTGGTTCGCAATAGCATCGATTTGGTTGCTAAGTGCGTCTACTTCTGTTTTGATCTTAGCAGTGTCGGATGTAGTCAACACCTCGTTCGCCGCTTGAGTGAACAGTTCACCCATACGTTGCAGCATAGCGTGTGTTTCGTTAAGAGCACCCTCAGCTGTTTGGATCAGGGAGATACCATCCAAAGAGTTTTTGGAAGCTTGCTCCAGACCACGGATTTGGTTACGCATTTTCTCAGAGATAGCCAGACCAGCTGCATCGTCAGCCGCACGGTTGATACGGAAACCGGAAGAAAGTTTCTCCAGGGATTTGCTTTGTGCAGTGTTGTTGGAGCCCAGTTGACGTTGTGCGTTGTAAGAGCTGATGTTGTGGTTAATACGCATGATTATATTCCTCCTTGAATGTAGGCAGTGATCGCATCCTTGCGTTCACCTAATTGTGGATTCAGCGAGTTTAGTCGGCCGCCAAAGCTCGCTTGCCTCCCATAATATATATATCGGATCACAGGGATAGTTACTTTAGAGCTTTTTTGATAAAAACGAAAAAAATTATTTGCCTTTAACGGCTTTTAACAAGGATGCCGCATTGAGATCCATTTTAACCGCCGCTTGGTTTTCCGTCTGAATAGCCTTGTAAATCTCTTCACGATGAATCGGAATATCCTTAGGCGCTTCTATCCCGATCCTCACCTGATCTCCAGCAACATCTAATACGGTGAGGACGATATCTTGACCGATCATAATTTTCTCACCTTTGAGACGGGAGAGTATGAGCATATCAGGCTCCCCCCTTGATTAGAGAATGTCGAATCGGATGATTCGTACTTTCCAGTATAATCTGGGCCGCTTTATTGCGTTTTTTATTCAAAATGATTGGTGCCTTCAGATTCATCGTAACATTATCCTTGGCCCGCACACTTACAATACCAAATACTTGCGTATCCCCTTCGTTCTTTATTTCAAGCTGCTCGCTGATAGCCTTGGGAAGCTCAAATTCATAGGCAGGTTCAAACAAAAAGGGTTCCGCGATAACAAAGGCCAAATCCGCATCACTCAATGACTGGAGTACGTGGAAAGTAGGGTCTTCGTTATCTAATTGCAGTAACGCATAGCGGCGGTTAGTCTCAAATCCAAAGATACCTGCTTCAAACGTAATCAACTGCTCATCCGAAACGTCAATTTCACCAAATCTTGTAGATTGTACGATCATTAAATTTTCCTCCTAATAAAAAGAAAGAATAGCTATAAAATTATAGCTATTGTCTCATATGCTTTAAATAGATGCATCCCAATTTCCCCCGACTACGGAAAAAGAAATTGCATTTTTTTGAGTAACATAGGCTTCTAATTTACCGGCTTCATACTGAATACGCGGAGAGTTCAGCTCGGGATCAAATGTAATCTTACCGTCTTGGACGGTTGTATGAATTACACTCGGTGCATATTGAATATCTACATTATCATACGAGGGCTCGGCTGTTACCTGCACGGGCCTGTCTTTAAAAGCATTCTGCCGGGCGATGTCCGCAAATGCATTGGAATGATTAGTGATCTCCATCATTCGGTCGCCGTTCTGGGCAATCTCCGCGATATTCTGCATAGAAATATCAAAAGCGCTTTGTGCGATAAGATCTCTCATTTCAATGAGTTTGGAAGAACCTAAAGCGGACCAAGCTCTTGTGGAGTCAATCTCAAGGCTTGACTTCTCCGTCTCCATGCTAACTTTGGTATCGTCCTGCTGAAGGTTTAGTTCCGCTTTAGGTTGTTCGATAGATAACTTCCCCTCTGTGGTAGAGAGTCCGATTTTGGTATACTGTTGGCTGATCTGAATACGCGGAATTTGCATATAAGGCTCCTTTTATCTCAGGAAGTCGAGCAAGCTCGGACGAATAATCCGCCCCATCGTATCAAGAGAAGCCTGAAATACGCTCTCCGCAGTCTTTAAATCGGTAATTGTTTTGGGTACATTCACATCTTCGATTTTAGATTGCAAATCGGTATAGTTTAAAGTTAGATCTTCCAAACGATCGGTTGTAAATTGCAGGCGATTTTGGCGGGCACCGACATCTGCTTGTGCGAAAAGCACTTGATCCATAGTCGTTTGAATCTCTTTTATACTCTTTTCAATGCCGGCTGTATTATCGCCGGTTAAAGCAGTTTTAAGGTTATCCAATACTTTAAAAACATTCGCTGCCTTGGTAGGATCTGCCGGATCTTGAAAGGGGCCGAAAACATTCTTTCCCAGAGAGTTTACATCGACATAGATCCCTGCACCTATCTGATAACGCATAATTCCTTCGTCGAGACTGTAGGCAGTGTTTGCCGGATCGTCCGAAAAAGGCTTCTGATCCGTTGTTTGGCCGTTAAATATATATTTCCCCTTGAATTGGGAGTTGCCGATAGCAACCATTTGTTTATAAAGCTCATCAATTTCCTGTCCAAGAATCTTTCTGGCTTCAGGGTTATTGGATTCTGTTGCTCCTTGTACCGCTTTTTCAGAAACTGTCTGTAGGATTTTCACAGCCTCGTTCATCACTGTATCCGTGAAGTTCATCCAAGAATCCGCATCCTTGGAGTTTTCGGCGAATTGATCCGTCATATCGATTTCGCCTCTATAGCGAAGCGAGCTGGATATGCCCACCGGATCGTCGGAAGGTCGATTAATCCGCTGCTGCGTTAACAACTGCTCTTGATACTTATCCAGCCGATTATAGTTCGTTTGGAGATTTTTCATCATAGACGAACTCATCATATTCTGTGTGATCCGCATTTAGCTACCCCTCCTATCTGCCGACAACGCCGGTCCCGTTAATCAATTTGTCGAGCATTTCATCTACAACCGTGATAACACGAGCTGAAGCGTTGTAGGCGTGCTGGAATTTAATCAGGTTGGCCGTTTCCTCATCGGGCGACACGCCGCTTATGGATTGACGCAGGCTGTCTGCGTGATCGGTGAGCAGTTCCCCGTTTTCGAGCATTTTTTTGGCATGATCGGTTTGAACGCCCAACTGGCTCATTACCGCTTCATAGTAACCGCCGTACGTAGAGGACGCTGTCAGGGCTGTACCGCCGAAATCAAACGTCTTCTCCGCCAAGCCGCCGATAAGAAGCGCCAGATCGCCGTTGCTTTGCACCACTTTGTTGGTAGGCGCCGCGGGCGGTTTGCTCACGGTTTCGATACGCAGGGAAGCTGCGATCTTCTTCAAATCTTTGGCGATGTCCGGGTTAACCCGGATGTTCTCCGCCGTAAATTTCCCCGATCCGTCGGAAGTGACGAAGAAGTCCTTCCCGTTGGTAGCCGGATCTTCGAGGGTGTATCCGAGCCTATGAAGCCCATTCAAGCCATCGACGGTCACCTTGGCGTCGGCAGCCAGTTTGCGCGGATTGGTCGGATCCATTTGGGCTCCTGCAGGAGGCGTCATCCCATTAGGCAAAATGCTTCCCGCCGGGAGGGTAACCTCGATCTTTCCGGTAGCCAATGTGTTGGCCATGAGATCGATTTGCTTGGTGTATTCGGCAATGAATGTATCACGAGACTGTACATAACCGAAGATTTCACCGGAAGTAACGCCCGCGACATCGGCCTGCACAATAGTATCCGAGTTGAGATCGTCGATAACCTGTTTCGTTCCGAACGTGATTTGGTAAGTTTGCGAAGTCTCCGTTACTTTCACGTTGCCCAGCTTGGACAATTGGTCGACGAGGTAGTCACGTTTATCCCGGAGATCGTTGGCATTATCTCCACCGGACTCAATGTGTTTAATCTGCTTCGTCAAGTCGGAGATTTCGGTCACATAGCTGTTCGCTTCAGACACTTTGATGTTGATTCTTTCCGTGATGTTGTTACCCATCGTCGTAAACTGATTGGCCATGCTGTTAAAAGAATCGGCCATTGCCATCGCCTGCTGAACGACTGCGGAACGGGCCGCCAGATCTTCCGTGCTCGGGTTTTTGCTAAGCGTCTGCCAGGCTTTCCAGAATGCCGTGATGTTCTTAGCCAGACCGTTGTCCGACGGTTCGTTAACGACGCCCTCAATGTTGCCGAGCGTTTCCGAAATAACTTTCGATTCGTTCATCAATGAGTTCTGATTCCGATATTCCACGTCGAAATAAATGTCCCGGATGCGCTGAATCGCATTTACCTCAACCCCCATGCCCAACTGGCCGGGAGAGGTGGAATTGGTTACAGAAGGATATTCGAGCGGACGGGCGGCAACCATCTGGGCCACCTGCCGGGAATATCCCGGAGTATTGGCGTTGGTAATGTTGTGACCCGTTGTATTCAGCGCGACTTGTTGCGCGATAACACCACGCTTGCCGAGCTCCAGTCCATGAAATGTAGAACGCATAAATTCACTTCCTTTGCTGTAGGGCCTTAAGCGGCCGGAATATGTGCCGGGCTAAGCCCGTGTATCGAAGTAAGCGTTCTTGCGTCTGGCCTGCCCCTGCTGGGTAGGGTTCGCATAGATCGCGTCCTGCTCGGGTGTTGCCGTTAAGAGATCGAGTGAAAGGTCGATGAATCCCAGTGACTGTTCCACCAACTGCTGATTTAGAGCATTGAGTTCTTTAAGTTGTCTGATTTCTTTTAAAAGCCGCTCCTGACAATCCATCAGCTGCTGTTTTTCTTCCGCTTTGAACACCAGCTTAACCAATTCTCCGACGGTTATAAAAGGGTTCGTCTTATAGCAGCGGGTTACCATGTATTCATTGATCTTCACTACACGGCGCTGATCCAACTCTTGGATTTCTTTAACGGCCTTGGATTCTTTCTGGACAATTGCCGACAGTTCTTCTATGGAGTTTTGAAGAATCGCTTCTCTCTTCCTTGTCCCAAGCTCCCGAAGATCCTGGTGACATTCGATAATGCGATTCAAAACGTTGACGATTTCGGATACGGACACAGCTTTTCACCCGTTTCTGCCGGTCTTATTTAAGGTACGGAAGGAGCTTCTCGGCGATCTTGCCCGCTTCCACATGGTAGGTTCCCGATTTAACCTGCTGCTTCAATTCTTCTATTCTGCGCATTCTATTCTCATCCCCTGCGGCTCCAAGCAGCTCTTTAGCTTCCGTGGAAATTTGAACCTCGTCTTTGGGACGGTTACGTTTACCAGCGGCAGCCGTCTGAAACTGTTCTTTATGCTTGGCATACGGATTTACGTTTCCGATTCGATGGCTATCATTAATTTTCATAGTTATTCACCTCTTGTTCTCTGATGGAGAATCCTCTACTTTCCAAGGCCGCTCTACGGCTCGATTCTACAAAAAAACCGATAATGGTTATTACTATTATCGGCAGAAGGATATGATCTTTTTAGTTAAATACAGCTTTTCTGATTAGTGCCGGTCTTTTAAGCGGTCCGTAATGCGAAAATGATGAGCGTCTTTTTCCGCGTTTGCGTTGTTTTTGCCCTCATCCATCATCTGATTCACATCACGTACAAGTCGCTGGCGGCAAGAATCACACATGGTATGTTCACGAATAGGGTTTCCGCAAACTTCGCAGGGATAGGTCAGATTCGGTGAATCCGCTATCGAAATGCGGCCTTCGCGGATAAAACGGATAATCTGGCGCATGGGAACTTCCGTCTCTTCATGCAGCTCCTGGAGATCGCACTTACGATTCTGCCGCAAGTAGTCCGCACATGCAACATACTGAGCCTCGATGTCTTTAACGCAGGCGGGGCAGGTTTCGGCAAATCCTTTCACAAACAGCTTCCCGCAGCGCGGACAGTTTTGAACGTTCATACTCATTATGATCACCTTATCAAACTCAAGTATAGTATACGACTAGTGTAACGTATTGGACTTGCGTTGAGAAGGGGCCTTCTGAAAGAGTTGGAAATATGTTTATTTCCCTCCATATCGTGCACCTTGGCGGTTAGCGCGCCCACATCAGTCCGTAAACCTCTACAGGTAACGATTGCGTTATAGTCTGGGCACATTGGTTTAGAGTACTCCCTGTTGTGTAGACATCGTCAAGCAGGAGGACGCGAACCGGCCAGCCTTGACCCGTAATTCCCTCCTCTAGCCGCACAATCGATCCTATGGCTTCCTCAAGAAGCTTGAAAGCTCCCTGCAGATCGTTGAGCCGCTCCCCCCTTGACTTAAAACTTTGCTTAGCCGTATGCCTTGTCCGCTCAAGCAGGGGCACCACAGGCAGCGAAAGCCGCCTTCCCAACTCTATGGCCATGGCCTCGGCCTGATTGAAGCCTCTTTCCGCCAGGCGACTGACATTCATGGGTACGTAGCTGATGCAATGAAAGCCGGAACCTTCTTGCCCCGCCGCCGGCAGTTCTTTGACCAATTGATGATAGGCATGTACCAGCATTCCGGAGAAAAGAGGAAGCAGGCGCTCATTGCCCCTGTATTTGTAGGAGGCCAGCCATTCTTTCATCAGGGGGTCATAACGGACTGCACTTCGGCTGTACCGGAAAGAACACGTCGTTCGTCGGACACAGTCCGGGCAATCATCCGGACGGCCGCAAACCGGACAACGCACAGCCATTATCCAAGGAATAGCGTTAAAACAGGCCATACAAAGCCCGAGACTCTCTTTGGAAGAGCTTCTGCGCCCGCCGCAGCAAACACAGTTAGCCGTTTCTCTGTCACGTGCATTTGTTTCGGCTTCAGGAGACTGAAACCATCGTTTCACCTTGCTCCACCATACCGCAGGCGGCTTGGGGTTGGGCAGACCGATCATTCGCTTATCTCCTTCCCTTCACTAACTTAATCCAATAAGTAACCCCTTTTTCGGGCTGTCCGGTTCATTTTTTTGATTTGCCGGATTGCCCCTTTTTGCGAGACGGTATTTTCCAATCCTGCAAAAAAAACAAGACCTCGGGGGTCATCCTTCGATCTTCCCGCACGACCTGCCATTTGAACCAAGGCCGCTTCGTTGAACAAACTGGAATCCGCATCGAGGATGAATACGTCCGTTTTAGGCACGGTCACGCCGCGCTCCAAAATCGTTGTGGTGACCAAGATGTCCGTAACCTTGCCACGGAAGTCGGTTACCTTCACCGACCTTTCGCGGTCTTTGGACGATGTGCCGGCGATAACCTTGTCCGGCCAAAGGCCTTGAAGCAGCCCGACAAGCGGCTCCACCAGCTTGATCTCCGGCACGAACACGAACAGCTGCGCGCCGCGTTCGAGCGATCCTTCCAGACGCGCACGCAGCGTCTGGGGCAGGGCACCGCTGCGGAGAATACGCCGCAGCGGAGGCGCCGGCACCCGCTTGGGCACAGGAAGCGGGTGCCGGTGAAAGCGCACGGGCACGGTGACGTGAGGCAGGCGTCCGGACGCCGCCTCGCGCTGCAGTGCCCGCGGGGGCGTCGCCGAGAGGAGGACGTAGCGTCCTCCCGGCGCGAGAGCTTTGCGCGCGGCGAATTCCAGCGCCGCGCTGTTCAGGTACGGGAAAGCGTCGATCTCGTCGATAATCACGGCATCAAAAGCATGCGCGAAGCGCATAAGCTGATGCGTGGTTGCGATCGTGATATCGCCGCTTTCCCAAGTCTGGCTGCCGCCGCCGTACAGCGTCACGATGCTGCGGCCTTCAAATGCGCGCATCAGGCGCGGCTGCAGCTCGAGTACGACATCCCGGCGCGGCGTGGCAATTGCGATCTTGCGGCCATGCGCAAGTTCGTATTGGAGGAGCGGGAAGATCATTTCCGTTTTTCCCGCTCCCGTGACCGCCCAGATCAGAAAGCTGGGCGCTGTTTTCCCGCTATGTGCTATCCCGCTAGAGCCTCCGTCGCTTCGTGGCAATCCCACTTTTCCTGCTGCATCTTTGCTGCCGGGCGATGTGCTGCTTAAAAACGTGAGCGCTTCCTTCGAAGCCTCTGTTTGAGCCGGACTCAGACCCCAAGGGTGTAAATAAGCCTCCAAGGTAGGTCCGTTTTCAGATTCCCTTGTGCTATTTTTAGGACAACGGTTCCCCCTCGGGTTTTCTTTTACATATCCAGGCCACCGGTAAACATCCTCCTCGCCCTCGCAGCTTCCCTTAGCTCCTTCAATGAGCAAAGTACAGGAGCGCACTCGTCCCATGGTCAGACATTCTTCACAGTAGGGGCAATCCGTTCCGCAATGATAACAGGGAGTAAAGTGAAGTTTGCCGCTTCCGCATCTTCTGCAGCTATGGGTGGTCAGCCGCCGCCAAAAGGCCGGAAACTTTCTCATCTGGTTGCTCTGTAATCCATTGGTTAAGGTAATGTCCCCGTTTAAATAAGCCAATTGGATGTAAGCTTTCCAAACTCCGTTTTCCAACAACTCTGCCTTCCCGGAAGCCTCCAGCAGCCGGATGACTTCTTCACTCAAAAGGCTTCTGCCGTTTAGTGCTTCGATAAGCCGATCATATGTGGTCGAATTGTCACGAAACGCAGATGGGCCGCAAGCTAGCCAGTTGTCGTAGTCTATCGAACGGGAAGTGAGAGATTGAAGTATTTCTGAAGGAATCGGCGGGGACGTACGCATTAATTCTTCTGGGGGGAGCGTGCTTTTTCTACCGTCAGGCGGCGGAGAATGGTTTAAAGCTGCGTTTGAACTCGTTAGGGTTTCTGCTTGTAAATAGTCATTTAAAGACTCTGATGAAAATGGTGTAGAGTGAATTGCATTTGGGGGGTTGAAAAAATCAGAATTTGTTTCGGGGGTACTTCTTTTACCTGTAGAATAAGAGCGGGTGATTAAAAAATCGGTTTTCAGCCAATCCGGATCTTCTCTTGACGAAGGGGGTGTATAAACAGACGGTTGCATTTCGGGGAAAACATGGGGAAATCGTTGCTTGCAGGAGGGAGAGCTCAACACATCAATCAGGGCCAGAGCTTGTCCAACTGAGACAAGAGGCTCCAGCAGCACAATCCGGACGGAACGTCCGAGCCGCTCGAACCAGTACGTGAAGTCGACGGCCAATGCAAGGGAAATGTGCCATTGCCAACCACTATCATCGGCAGCAGCGTAAACCTGAACTTTCATGACTCACCTACTTCGACGCTTATTCGGTTGTAAACGATTACGTAAACCACGGTCGGCAGAACGCCAATGAAGAATCCTGGGTGTTATTCAAACAAAGGAAGTTTAACCAGCTGCTTCTGGTTGCTCACATGCATAACCATCAAGTTATCGCGCTCGGTCGATGAGGCCCATTCCTCCCAGGAAGATTCGGGCATAACCGTTCTGATCTTAAGTTCGTAGGAACGTGAGAGCTTCTCGGCAATCCGCAGCGTATCGTCCGTAGAACCTTCGTCAATTACGGATACGGACAGAGATTTTCCGCTGAACCTCGCCAGAAAAAACAAAGAACGGATATACCACTCAATGTGTAATTGGTTATCCTTGGTCACTAATAGCAGGTGGTACGAACGTACCTCTTCATTGGGGCGTTTAAACGCATGGAGCATACATACACAGAAGATGTAGCTCCCTACAAATAACATCAATCCGGTCCACATGACGGCTCCCTCCCTTAGCATACTATATGCCTTGGCGGGAGGGTTGGTTCCTAGAGAGTCACCCAGCCGTTTTTGATGGCGATAATAACGGCCTGTGTACGGTCGTCTACTTCCATCTTTTGCAGAATGCTGCTCACATGATTTTTTACCGTTTTCTCGCTGATATAAAGGAATTCCCCGATCAGCTTGTTGCTTTTGCCTTCTGCCATCAAACGCAAAACTTCCGCTTCACGCTTGGTCAGCGGGCTTGTCGGAACATGAATGTATTTTAGTCCGGATTCTTGAACGCCGTTGCCGGAACCCATAACACCGTTATCATCGAGATATGTCATACGACGGAGCTGGTTGATCAATTTACCGGTTACTTTCGGGTGAATATAGGCATGCCCGGCTACAACGGAGCGAATCGCATTGATCAGCGCCTCCGCCTCCATATCCTTCAGCAGATATCCGGAAGCACCTTTGCGAAGCGTCTCAAACACATAACTTTCATCGTCGTGAATCGAAAGGATGATCACCTTAACGTCGGGAAAAATAAGCTTTAGCCGCTCAGTAGCGACAACGCCGTTTTCCAGCGGCATATTAATATCCATCAGGACTACGTCCGGCTGCATTTCGTTGCAGAGCTCGATAACCTGAATACCGTCGCCGCACTCCCCGATGACTTCCATATCGTCTTCCATATTAATGATTCGTTTGAGGCCTTCGCGAAACAGCTGATGATCATCTGCAAGAATGAGTCTTACGTTACGCTTGGGACTCCCCTGGTTGTCCATTACCAATTTCCTCCTTGTTCTCTGCGCGAATGGGAATCAACATCGTAATCTTCGTTCCCACGTCCTTTTCTGAGTAGATGGCCATGTCCCCTTCGAGTAGCTTCAACCGTTCCCGCATCCCGATGATGCCAAAATTGTTGCCCTTGGCAATCTTATGCTCCGTCAAGTCCACATTGAAACCGATTCCGTTGTCATTAATGGAGATACTCACCAGATCCTCCTGGAAAGACAGCTCAAGTGTAACGAACGTTGCGTGGGCATGCTTAAGAATATTGGAGAAGGTTTCCTGAATCAAGCGGAAAATAGCGACCTCCATCCCGGATGGAAGTCTTGTTTCTCTGCCCGAAATTTCAAGCTTCGTATGTACCTGGGTCTTATCTTCAAAATCCTGTACGAATTTACGTACGGTCGGAATCAAGCCCAGATCGTCCAGCGCCATCGGCCTGAGATTGAAGATCATTTTGCGAACTTCCTCCAGCCCGCACCGCAGCTGGGACTTAAGATCTATGAGTTCTTCCTTTGCCGCCGTGTATTCCTGTTTGGTCACCATGCGCTCCGCGATTTCCGTGCGAAGTACGACGTTCGCCATGGTCTGCGCTACCCCGTCATGAATCTCCCGGGCCATGCGCTTGCGCTCGTCTTCCTGGGCCAAAATTATTTTCAGCCCGAGCAGTTGGCGGTTTTTGGCCGACTCCAGAATGCGGGTGACCTGATTAAGATCACCCGATAAATATTCGAGAACGACATTCATCTGGGAGACGATCATTTCCGCCCGCTCGAGCTGTTTGTCTACATTTTTGATTCTTTGTTGGATGTCGTTGCGTCTTTCTTTCAGGTGATTCTCTTTTTCTCTTGATACCGTAAGCTGCAGTTGGAGCGATATAGCCGCCTCGTAGGCGGTTTTGATGTCATTTTCCCGGTATCTGGCAAAATCACGGCTTACTTCCGTAAGACGGATACGCGCACGTTTGTAGTCACGTTCCAGGTTGTCCACCAGCTCGATCGTCTGGGTAACTTCATCCTTAACTTGACCTAATTCCCTAAGAAGCGACTCTCGTTCGCCCCGGGCGCTTTCGCAAATTTCGAATACCTGGTACTTGCTGCTCTCCATGACTTCGATGGCGTTCTTGATGACACGGTCTAATGCATCCACCTGCAAATCGCTCCAAGCCCCTTTTCAAAACAAATTGGTCTGCCTTCTATAGTACCATACTTTGTGCTGTTTGAGAGTAAACTAATAGAACTATTTATTGCAGGTTAACGATCTGTTCGGCCTGATTCCACGTGACTTTCCAGCCTAAAGTTTCAGTCAGCAGACGCAGCGGAACCATCGTTAAATTGTTCATGATACGCGGCGGAACTTCGGCGGTAACCCGCTTGCCGTTCGTGATTAAATCGAGCTCATTGTTCCACATATCGACGATGTTCCCGTCTTTTACAACCGTTGCCCGGAGTGCATCCTGATTCCACAGCACTTTCGCTCCCAGAGCTTCCGAAACAAAGCGTGTCGGCACGAGCGTATTTCCGCGGTCGTTAATCGGGGCTTGTTCCAGCCAGTACGATTTTCCGTTGACGGTTGCCATCTGGTTGCCGATTTGCAGGGTTACTTTGTTCAGGCTGCCGGACGGTGTATCATAATTCGGATAGCTGAAAGAGATGTCGTCAAGCTCGATCTTGCCTTGCAGCGCGCGCTCGTCCTGACCTTGCTCCGGATTAACCACATAGATGCTGCGCAAAGTCAGCGGGTATTTCAGGTTAAGGCCGGACAAGTTGGCCGAGATGGACTTCCAGCCCTGCCAGTTGATGTTCTTGGCGAGCTCAACCAGTTCTTTTTTACCATCCGCATCAATCACTTCGGCGCGGAGCCAGTTCTGGCTTTCGTCACCTTTTACCTTCAGGTTGATCGTCTGCGGGTAGCCGTACAACTGCGCACCGTTATTGTTAAAGACCGCGTAAGACGCCTTGTTGCCGCTGCCTTTTGTAAAATCGTAAGCGAGCTGCAGGCTGTTGTTGCCGGACTCGTTCTTCACGATGCTCAGCTTCGTATCCACTTCCGCTGGGTAACTTTCCGAAGTGGTCAGAATTGATTTGTCATCGAGGTTGTACCACATCGACTCATTGCCGAGCGGGATGTTCAGCATACTGCTGTATCCGTCGTACCGGGCGATAACTTGGGCATTCTTGCTGCCCTCCAGGCTGTCCACTTTCAGGACGCCGTTCTTGACTTCGCCCTTCACACCGAGCACTTCCCACTCAAGCGACGCCGGGGAAATTTCCTTCGTTTTGCCGCTCTTGGTCGTCGCGGTTACGCTCAGATTGTAGCTTCCGCCCGCAACAAGCCCTTGTCCGCTCGCTTTTGAAACCTTCATAGAGCTGATATCCGCACGGCGTATTACTTTTACGTCCAGGTTCGACGACCCTGCACCGGTTGTCGCCGTAATTTTACCGCTTCCGAAGCTCGTAGGAATGAAGGCATTCCCGTCGAATTTCCCAAGATTGTTGGAAACGCTCCAGGTTGGCTGAACGCTGTCCGAAACAATCGGGTTGTAATATTCGTCATAACCACTGAAGGTGAAGGTCGCTTTCTCGTTCAGGAACAGCTCTGTGTCGCCTTTCATAGTGAAGCCCTTCGGCTGGCCCTTCGGTGCCGTTGAGAAGACTCCCAGGGCGTTCACGACAGCCCTCTGCGTGCCATATTCCGTTACATGGGCCAGTTGGATATTGTTCGTGCCAAGAGGACGTTCGACCATTTGCGTGGAACCGCCGCCGTCCAGATTCATTGCTTTGTAAGCACCGATCTGAATAAGAAAACGCTGGAATTCCTGCAGGCTCATTCCTGCGCTGTTGTCGTTCTTATCGGCTGTAACCAGATAGGCCTTCTTCATATCTTGGGAGTATCCTACGCCGGTACGGGAACGGTAACCACCCAGGGAAGAGACATCACGGGAGAAGGAAGTGGCTTTAGCTCCGTCTACGAGAATAGAGTGGCCCCCGATCATTGTTTTAAAAGCATCGTTCGCATAGGCCGTTCCCGTACGCTGGTTAATAAATGCGTAATCCGTCGTAAGAGGGTCTCCGACTTTTAAATGTTCTTTGACGAATTGTGCGGATTTGCCCGCGGCTCTTAAAATGTACCCGTTCTTAGGCGGCTCGATTTTAATAACCGTATCCGGTGCGATTTGTTTGATAACCCCGTCCTGTACCAAGACCTCGGTCGGCACGGATTTTCCGTCATTGGAACGGTCCACCTGTCCCCAAGCATCGGTATACATGAACAACCCGTCCGTATGGCTGTGAGTACCGTCATCATACCAATAGTACGTTTTGTTGATGCCTCCGAGTTCGAAAGAAGTGCCGTCCTTGGCTTTTACCGCACCTTGGAAAGCAAACAGGTCAATCACCGGCTTGTTGTCCTTTGTTATCCCAAAAGCGTAAAGACCGGACATTTTATTGGATGGGGTCGACATGATTTGACCGTTGGTGATTTGCGGGCCCAAGGGCACGCCCTCCGCCTGCGTATTAAAAAAGTCCCCGTTAACCGCCGCGACTGCGCCGGCTGCTTTGGCCATCGTCGCCACTGTCTGCTTGTCGGTAAACTGATTATTTTTCCCAGCGATTACATCCAGTTTTACATACGGGTTCGTCAAATCTACCTCTACTACATTGGCAGTTGCCGAGACCTTCTTATTGCTTCTCGTAAAATTCCAAACATACTTCTTCATAACGGCACCCGAAGTTAAAATGCTCTCCGACTTCAAAGTCACCGTGGGGTCAGCGGCAAATGTGGGAACAGGCAGGGATACGACTACCTGAAAAGCAACGACGAATGCGAGTGTCGATCTCCACAGCTTGTTGGTAAACCTCATTCTTCTTTCACTTTCCTCTCTCCTGAATAGGTAAAATCAACTAAGACACACAATAGTATAGACTCTTAAACTAGCTAAAAAGTTACGAAATTTATATGATTTTTCCTAGATTAATTGAGAAAAGAGAGTAAAAGACTCGGAATTTGGTCCAAACTGGAATAATTGAGTCTAAAATCGGTCTTTTTATGCCTTTTTGAGGATATGAGAGGACTAGAAGCGTAAAGGAGACAGTGATTCAGCGACTATTGCAAATATTTAGCGAACAAAAAAACACGACCCGATCCGTTAGGATCAAGCCGTGTTCTTCACGTCTTGTCAGACAATTGTTGAAAAGTAAACCCTCGGTTCTACAGAGCTTCCGCTTTGAGCAGTTCAGCTTTGTCTGTACGTTCCCAAGGAACATCCAGATCGTTGCGGCCAAAATGACCGTAAGCAGCCGTTTGCTTGTAGATTGGACGACGCAGGTCGAGCTGCTTAATGATACCGGCAGGACGAAGGTCAAAATGTTTGCGGATCAGCTCAACGAGCTTCTCTTCGCTTACTTTGCCTGTGCCGAACGTATCGATGCTGATGGAAACCGGCTTAGCAACGCCGATGGCGTAAGCAAGCTGTACTTCGCATTTTTCTGCGAGTCCTGCAGCAACGATGTTTTTAGCGACGTAACGAGCCGCGTAAGCACCGGAACGGTCAACTTTCGTCGGATCCTTACCGGAGAACGCGCCGCCGCCGTGACGAGCGTAACCACCGTAAGTATCTACGATAATTTTACGGCCAGTCAGACCGGCATCCCCTTGAGGTCCGCCGATTACGAAACGGCCCGTCGGGTTGATGAAATAGTTCGTGTTCTCATCCAGGAATTCCTCCGGAACGATTGGCTTGATAACATGTTCTTTGATGTCTTTTTGGATCTGCTCCAAAGTGACTTCTTCACTGTGTTGTGTAGATACTACGATCGCATCAACACGTACAGGCTTGTCCCCATCGTACTCAACCGTTACTTGAGTTTTACCGTCCGGACGGAGGTACTCCAAGGTACCGTTCTTGCGGACTTCAGTCAGTCTGCGGGAAAGCTGGTGCGCCATCGAAATCGGCAGCGGCATCAGTTCCGGTGTTTCGTTCGTTGCGTATCCGAACATAAGACCTTGGTCGCCTGCACCGATCGCTTCGATTTCAGCGTCGCTCATTTGGCCTTCACGGGCCTCGAGAGCCTGGTCTACCCCTTGTGCAATGTCAGGGGATTGTTCGTTCAGAGATGTAAGCACAGCACACGTCTGGTAGTCGAAACCATACTTCGCGCGTGTGTAACCGATATCCTTAATTGTTTTTCTGGCAATGGCTTGAATGTCCACATATTCGGAACGGGACGTGATTTCGCCGATGACCAGAACCAAACCGGTAGCCACAGATACCTCACAAGCTACACGTGCGTTCGGATCGTTCTCCAAAAATGCGTCTAACACCGCATCGGAAATCTGATCGCAAATTTTATCGGGATGACCTTCTGTCACGGACTCGGATGTAAACAAACGTCTGCCGCGTTCTAGTGCCAATGTCATCGACCTCCTACTGGATTTAGTATGTAGAAACAAGTGCGAACTTACACAAAAAATGAACCTTTTCCTCGGTGGAAAAGGTTGCTTCAGGACCTTCTTGAAGTTATGTTACTTCATTTGTCGATGAATGTCAACGAAACAGGTATGAATTATAAAGTGAAAAGAACCTCTTCCGCTTTGCGGATTAATCGGCTTGTGATAGCACCGCCAACCGCCCCGCTGTCCCGCGAACTGATGTGTCCCCAGTAGTCCTCTTTTATCGAAGTTGCGGGTATAGAACCAAGCTCCGATGCAAACTCCGTGCTTAAATCCAAGCTTCCCAAAGCTTGTTTTCCAACAGGCAGCCCCATCTCTGCAGCAATTTCGTATTTAAGTAGGTCTAAAGCTTTATGCGACTCCGGTACCACCTTATTGTTGTTCTTCGACATCTTTTTCACACTCCTTCACTGGTTGTGCGATTAGTATCACCTTTCGACTTCTTTCGACCCGTATAAGTTGTTGTCAGCTTGGTTAATTTATGGAGGAGTTTACGTTCATCATAGATGTTTTTGGGATGAAACCAAAAAACATTTACACAAACAAAAAAATGACAAGGATTCCAAAACTGAAATCCTTGCCACCATAAATGTTATAAAATGTTCCAGCCTAGAGTCCTCTTTATTGTGGAACCTTAGAACCATCCGCGTTCTGAACCACATATCCGCCACGGACCATCACATACACGTCTGCTGTTTCCTTAAGATCAGGCTTAACTCCGCGGCCGTCTCTCGGGAAAATTAGCAGGTGATTGTTTTGTACCACTGTACCAGCAGCTAAGTCTTTACCAGCCGTTACATCCGGAATGCCATTATCGTCGTTGCTCACAGCCAGTGTCTTACCATTACGTACAATCAGCTCAGAACCCGCATCGGCCAGAATAGTTTGTCCTGCTTTAAGCGCAACAACTTTCATGGCATTGCCTTGACCTGTGGATGGCGTTCCGCCTCCACCGTTGTTCGTTGGCAGCTTTGCGATTTCTTGCGCAATGATTTCTTTAATTTTGCTCTCTGTTAAGCCATTGCTTCCTCCGCCAGTACCAACTGACCCCCCAAGCCCTTGCACGTATTGTTCCAGATAGCTCTTGGTCACGACCGGATCATCTGCAGAGCCGGGGGTGGGAGCTGCCGCGTGGATAGGAGATGCAAGTACTGTTAATATAACCATCCCGAGCCCTATAACCTTCTTCATACAAATTACCTCCTTAAGAAAAAAGGAGACCCTATTGGGTCCCCTTTATTTTACTAATGGAAATTTGATTACTTAACTGTGATTACAGCAGAATCGGATTTTCCGTTAGCAATAGCTTGCAGTGTGAAGCTCTTAACAGATCCATTAACTGTGATTACACCTTTGCTGGAGATTGTCACAGAACCGGTACCTTGTACATCTGTTGCAGTATAGATAACACCTAAGACGTTGTTGTTATCAGCAATTACAGCTTTGCCATACTCAACACCATAGTTATCAGTTACAGTCAGATCAAGAAGCGTTTGAGCATTTTCTGCACCAGTGTAATCTGCTTTGTCATTTTCACCTACAACTTTAGCAACTTGAACGGCTTCGTCTTTAACGTTGATGGAGACGGAAGCTGTTTTTTGCTCGCCTTTAGCTGTTTTATAACCAACAGCTACAGTTGCAGATCCAACTTTATTACCAAGAACATAAGGTGCAGCGTTTGGTACAGGGTCTCCATTAGCATCCAGTTGCAAAGATGCTTTAACAATGGAATCGTTATAAGTTGCGATGGAAGTAATTACGCCATCAGGCAATGCTACAAGATCACCAGCATTGTCTTTAGCTGTAATTTTAACTTTTTTACGAAGGGCACTCTTCTGAATATTTGCTTGATCATCTTTCAGCTTATCAGCTGCTGCATAGAGATCAGATACAGGAGTTACCGTGTAAGAAAGATCTGCTTTATTATCAATCACTTTAACATCTCTAGTAATGCTTGCAAGTACATTACCTTTAGTGTTAACAAGCTCAGCTTTGAACGTACCAGAGAGGTCGTTGCTAGCGTTAACTACATCCGCTGCAACTTTAACGTCGAAACCTTTATTAAAGGTTTTCAGCCCTTCTCCGGTGTACTTAGCTGTAGTGATAGCTGTACTTTGGTCATCCTCTACGAGTGTAAGTCCTGCACTACCAGTGAAGGATACTTGAACATACACATCACCAGTAACCGCTTTGTCAAGCTTGGAATCAAATTGGTCAAGTACGTTCAGCTCGATATCAGCTTTTGCACCTGGCAGAGCTTTCTTAGCTGGATCGTTAGTCAGCTTAAGCGTGCTTGCTACACGAGCGCCTTTAACGTTGTAAGTTTTTGTGTCGAACGAGTTCAGACCTGGGGAAGTCAACACAATGCTTACGCTGATAATGCTCTTATCAGTTGCAGTCATATCAGTGATGCGCAGTTTACCTTTGTTTTCACCGCTTTGAACGATTTCAATCTTACCGTTCGAAGTCGAAAGGTTCACAGTGTTATCGTTGCCTTGGTTTGTTTTCAGGCTGTTAACGATATCATCAGCACTCAGTTGGTTGCCTTCACTGTCAAATGCAGCCAGATCGATAATTGCTTCGTCGTCACCTGCGGAGATTTCTTTTTTAACATCTCCCAGTTTAACCTTCGTAGCTACTTTCGAAGATTTAACGTTGATTTTAACAGTAGAGAAGGAAGCTTGAGTTTGAACATTCAGTGTATAAGTGCCGGATTTTGCTACGTTATCAAGCAAAGATACCTTAACGGTCAGAATGCCGTCATTTCCGGATTTTACAACTTCAGTTTTCAGGTTTTTCTCATATTCAGAGAAGAACCGAGTAATTGTTTTGTCATAATCTTCGGAATCATCGGCAGCTACCAGGTTGCCGTATTGGTCGTAACGAAGCAATTCAACTGTTGCTTGTTGACCTTTACCGGAAAGAGCGTCACCAGTGGAGTATTTCACTGTGCCCAGTTCACTCTTCGTGATGATTGGCTGCGTACCAATTTTAAACGTCTTATTTACGCTAACACGGGAATCGTTCTCAATGATGTTAACGGAAACAATGCCGTAGCCTTGCTTGTAGTTATCACCTGTAGCTGTATCAAGAATCAAACGAAGAGTACCGTCTTCTGCTTTAGTGATTCTTTTCAGTACATCGTTGTTGTTGCCGGCATATACAGTGTACGCACCAGCAGACAGGGAAGCAGCTTCACCGTATTGGTTCGTAGCAGCCAGTTTAATCATTACGTTCTTGCTGTAAGCGATGGTGTCGCTAGGGTTCAAGAACTCGATTTTAGTCAGCTTCTCGTCTTCAGCGGAGAATTCTGCTACGGCTTTGTCAACTGTTTCAGCTGCCAGACCGCTCAGTGTTACGGAGTAAGCACCAGCGCTCAGTTTGCTGTTAGTCAGTGTAAGTACAGCAGATTTCTTATCGTCTGCCCATTTAACGTCAGTTGCTACGGAAGCAGTACCTTTTTTCAGAGCAAGGGATGCTTTAGCAGTATCAACTTCACGGTTGAATTTAACCGTTACAGTTTTAACGCCAGTAGCTTTAGCTTCGGAAACGGAAAGCTTTTTGCTAGCGTTGTTGACTTGTTGTGCTTGGTAAGCGGAAGTTACGAGCAGGTCGCGCGTAGCAGCTGCAGTACCGTTGAAAGGTTGGCCAGCTGGAGCTTCGAACAATTTCAGTTCTTGTGCCAGTTGAACATAACCTTTAGCCCAGTCGGAAACTGTTTTATCGGAAACGCCTGGCTTAGCTTTAGCTTCGGACTCTTTACCAAGACCACGGATCAGGAATGTAGCAAGTTCTTCTTTAGTTACATCGCCAGCTGGAACGTATTTGCCTTCTGCTTTACCGTCAGTAATGCCGGCAACACGGAGAGCTTCGATGTAAGGAAGAGCGTAACCGTTAGCAGGGTCGCTGGATTTAACGTCTTCGAAGCTGGAAGTAGTAGCGGAAGATTTCAGTTCGAAAATCAGAGCTGCTACTTTAGCGAATTGGGCGCGGTTCATTTTGTCGTTCAGACCGAAGCGGCCTTCTTCAACACCGTCAAAGATGCCTGCTTGAATCATGGAATCGAACTTGGCTTTTGTAGCCGCGTCCAGATCTTTAAGATCAGAGAAATCATCAGCCTTAGCTGCGAATGCTACGGAAGAAAATACGGACAATGCCATAGCTGTGGAAAGAATTACGGATAAACTTTTTTTCATAACCTTTTTGTCTCCTCCTTGAATATCTTTCGGGTTTTGAGAGTGATTAGGAATTCTAGAGCTCATATTACTCATTGAATGATTCACCCCCTTTCCAGAGTGGTTGAGCCTAAATGTATAACTAATTCATCTGCAGCCTAAAAGACCACATAGAATCTAGTAACGAAACTAATAGATATGTAGACATCTAACACCACTTTAAATATTATACATGGGCGTTATTGCTACGTAAAGAAGAATTTTGAGAAATGATTCCAGAAAACCTTGCGTTTTGGGAGCTCTCTTGCTCTTCCAATGTATTAAACGAGCGGTTTCGAAAAAAGTTGCGGCTGTTGCGATTTTTTTTATTTTTTTTTGAAATCTTTTTGTAACTTTTTTATTACCCTTATGTATTATAGCTTGGGATAAATAGGGATGTCCAATTTTGAAGACTTTGAAAAGGATTGTCTTGATTTAAGAGAAGACACGACAGCAATCGGCTGCCGTGTCTTTTCTTTTTATCAGCTTACTTCAGCTTGCCTTGCTGCTTCATGACACGAATCGCAACAATAGCCGCCTCGGCTCTCGTGAAGGTTTCCAGCGGATCGAAACGGACCGTTTCTTTCTTCTGGCCTTCAAGAAGAACGTTAGGCTTGCCTTCAATCAGTTTAGCCTTTACAACGGCCTCTACGGCCGGTTGGGCATAATAATCGATCGTATTCGCGTCGGTAAATGTTTTTTGCAGCCCTGCAAGAATCTTTTTGTTGTCGGTACCCAATTTCAAATCTGCCGCACGGGCAATCATCACGGACGCATCCTGACGTGTAAGCGAGCTGTCCGGACTAAAGCGGTTGCCGGCAGTACCTCTGACGATACCTGCTCTTGCAGCTGTCTCGATGTACTTGAAGTCATACAATCCGTACAGATTTTCAACCTTAAATACGTCGATAAAGGTTGGTGTGCCGCTGTAATTTAAAGGAAGATCGAAAATGCGAACGAGCATGGTAGCGAATTCGCCACGGGAAATCGGTTCATTCGGGCTGAATGAATAGTTCGTTTTGCTGTTCATGATTCCCTTGGAGAACAAGGTTTCCAGTTCGTTTCTAGCCCACGGATGGCCCGTTACATCATCGAAGCCTTTATCCATGTACATAACTTGATAGTAACCGAATTTCTCGAACGGAACCGTGACTGTGTTACTCTTCACATCTACAACGCCGCCAAGATTAACCCAACCGCGTCCTGTCAATGTGTTGTACTGTTCGTACGTATCAAAGAAGAAGACGGAAATATACTTACCTGCGTCATCACGGATAGCTTGGTCAAATTTAAGAGTCAGCGTACCGCGTTTGGTAGGAACTACAGTTTGATCAACGGAACGGGTGTAGAAGTTGTTTTTGAGATCAAACGGTTCCATCCCTCTTCCTCGGAGAGCGTTTTGCAGATAATCTTCTGTGGATTGTCCGTTTGTTTTCTCGGGAATTGTACCCGAATCGATATAGAACAATTTGCTCGCTGCGCTAAAGTTATCGCCCTTGCCTTTTCTGGCAAGTAGAGACTTGGCATAGTCGCTGCTGAACGGATTGTTGATCTTGTCTACACGGCCGTCAACGGTATCTGCAATACCGAAGTACACTTTACGGTCGGCAGTAATGTACTGATTGTTATCGAAAGTCGGTTTAAAGCGCATAAGTTTGGTGTCTTTGTCGAACTTCAGTTTAACGTCACCGTTAAATACGTTGAAGTTGCTGGTCATATTGTCCAGATATTCCGCTCCGACAACCGGCGTATTTGTGTTATACAGCACGATAGTACCATTTGTTTTCGAAGTTCCACGGTTGACCGTGAACTTGATCGTGTTTTTGCCTGCCTTGAGATCTCTCACTTCATAAGAGAAACGATCAACATCGAGGCCGTTTTCGTTCAAGGTTTGCTTGCTCGCCGTCTCTTTACCGAAAGTAACGCTGTCCGCTTTCTCGGCATCGATCACAATGGTGTAGAAATTGCTGTTGATGTTCGCTTGGTACTCATGCTTTTCGTTCTCGATAAGTACCGGTTTTTTCACGACATACGGAAGTGGTTCGCGTGCAATGGTAACCGTTTTGGAAACACTCATGTTAGCCTGGTTCGTAACGGTGAACTGGAACGTCATTTCGCCTTTTTCAGGAAGCTTAATGGCATTCGTTCTGAATTCAACGCCGGAGCTAGGCATACCGGTGAAGAATCCTCCGCTTACGTTCGTGCTGGAGCCCGAAACGTTGTTCCACACGTGATAATCGGCGCGCGGATTGCCGTCTTTATCTTTGGAGTACACGTTCAGGGAAACCGTAACGTTACCTGCGTTAGTTGTGTTAAAGAATTTTCCGTTCAATTGAACGGTACGTTCATTCGTTGCATACATGTCCGGCTTTTGAGCTTTCGGGTACTTGCTCTTGCCGACCGAATCTTCATTCGGTACGAAAAGAACGATTTCCGGCGCCTCGGCCGTAATCAGGTTTACGTTATAAATCGCCTTGCTGATCAGGGAGTTGTTTACGTACATAAAGAACTTGATCTGGTTAGCGCCTTCGCTGAACAGTTGGGCAGGCGTAATGCCATATTTCGTTCCCAGTCTGGCCAGATCAAACTTAAATTGACGGTTGGCGTCAAAGTCACTCGCTTGAAGTTCGATCATTTTGTCGTTGACATAAAGCTCGACTTTGTTACCGGCGCCTGTTGGCAGGTAGTTAACTGCTTTACCCGAAAGACAAGCGACATCGGATCCGCAAGTCAGTTGTTTAACGTCACGGAGCGTGATGCCCGTGTTGCCCGGGCTTGCGATTTGGTTCGCGATAATATACGGTGCGTTGTTAATTTGGATCGTATACTGACGGCTTCCGTTCTCAACTAGCGTGCCGGAAGCATCAACCGGAACAAACTTGATGTTTTTTTGACCGTCCGTGATGTTCTCCAGTTTGTAGATAAATTCATTATTGGACGGATTGCCAACCTCTGCGATTTCTTTGCCGTCCAGGAAGACTTTAATCTTAGCCGTGTGTCCGTTTGCCTTGATCTTCATTTCTACCGGCAGTTCATTAATTTCAGTCGTTGCCGACTCAGTCAAGGAAGTGTAAATGTTCGTGTTCGTAGCAGCGTCTTTGCCCGTTACCATCGAAACATCGAGAATGCCGGCTTCATTCGGATTGGTGTAGTTAAAGGTATAAGAAGACTCACCTTGTCCTGCCGAACCTGTTGCATCCTTGAAAATAAATTGAATCGTTTGCGGATTACGCGCCGCTGTCCAATCGGTCAGACCGGCAACGTTCAGATCCAGAACTAGATCATAAGCCGCATATTCATTGGCACGCGTGAACGTGGAGTTTGTAGTAAATTTCTTGACTGCGCCCCCTACGGAGCTGCTTGGCGTGTTCAGGTCAAGGCCTGCGGCCACCTGCTGTCCGTTGATCAGAACGTCAACACGATTCTGACGCAGAGCGCCGTTTGAATCATAGTCAACTTTAAGGCTTGTTTTAAGCGTCAGTTCTTTTACATCGAAGTTAGGCTTGTCCAGCAGAGACTGCGTAGTACCTGCGCTGGTAACGCCCATCTCAACCCCGAAAGCAAACGGCTGGCCGTTGTCGTACACGAACCGTTTTTCCGTCTGGTAGGAGTTCGAGTCATTGCTGGAATCGAAAACAATCCGGTTATCCCCGGCTTTCAAACAAATCTCACCCGTGGAACCGCAGCCTGCAGCGGCATCTCCCCCACGGAAATAAACCATGCCTTCGGTCCGGTTCAAAATACCGATTTTAGGAACCGTACTCCCGGTTTCATAAGCTTTTACTTCATTCGCGTTGGAAGCTTTGGCTTTAATATCGACAGCTGTAACACCCAGCTTGATGTTGCCGCGGTCAACCGGATAAATCTTGCCGTCCACCAGACCGGCGTTATTTACCGTAAAATCGGTCAGGTTGGTCGTCGGGGTGTAGTAAATCCAGCCCGGTGCGGAAGACAACATGTTGGTGTCTCCCATTTTAACGATAATGCGGTTTAAGCCTTCAGACAGCGTGATGTTCGAGAATGTAATCTCGTTCGCGCCCGTTTGTGTAGGTTTGTGGGATTTCTCCACCGTAACCTGCTTAGTATTCACATTCATGATCTCATAGTAGATCGAGCTGATTTGCGAGTCGCTGATGTTGGAAATGCTCGCCTTCAGAGTGAACGGATTGCGTGTTACGCGTGTTACGTTGTTGTAATCCTGTGGTGCTTCCTTGTCCGTACCGAAGTTTACGGTCTGGTTGTACATGTTTGTGATGGAAATGGTGGAAGCCGCGTAAGCCGTAAGAGGCGGAAGCAGGCTAATCAGCATCGAAAAGAGCACGAGAACGCTGAACCATTTACGGGTATGCTTTTTCAAAACTAAACTCCTCCTTATATAAATGGATGAAATCTACAAATGGAACGTATGATCTTGCTGCCTGCGGGCCCCCTTCCGATCTTAGGCGAAGCTAATTGTGGTGTCCTTTAAACAGTTGTATTTTAAATATCGGCCCGTATCGCCGAAATGTTTAGCCATTTCTCATTTTCTGGAATAAAAAAGGCACAAAAAAACCATTCCACGGATGGAATGGTTAGGTATTTATTTTATAAGTTCAGTAAAACGATTGCCGAAATACGTGTCGTTATTTGGGTAAACGGCTGTTCACGGAAGGCTTAACGAACAGCTTCTGGAGAAAGCGGATGACCGGCTTCTGACTGCTGCTGATGATGCCGATCGCTTCAGCGCCGACTACAAGCACAAAGAGAAGAATGACAACGATCAATACCGTCAACCAGGCGGAATCCGTGTAGTTATTCAAAATGACAGCTACCGCGCCGAACATGGCCGCAATTCCGTAAATAATCAGCACCGTAGTGCGGTGGCTGAAACCCAGCTGAAGCAGGCAGTGATGCAGATGGTTCTTATCCGCTTCCGAGATCGGTTTCTTATTGAGAAAACGTCTCATGATCGCAAAGAATGTATCGGACAACGGAACACCCAGAATCATGATAGGTGTCAGCAAGGAGAGAACGACGGATACTTTGAACCCGAGTATCGAAAGTGTAGCCAAGGCAAAACCGAGGAACAAGGCTCCCGAATCTCCCATAAAAATCTTGGCCGGATGAAAGTTGTAGAACAGAAATCCGGAAATGCTTCCAAGAAGTATCGTACAAAGCAAGATTACGGTAAAAGCATCGCTGAACGGTGTCAGCAGCGCAAGAACCAAAATGGTACCCGTACCGATTCCGGATACACCGGCGGACAGACCATCCAAACCGTCGATCAAGTTCACCGCGTTGGAAACCCCGACGATCCAGAGAACGGTCAGAGGCATGCTCACGTAATCGGGCAGGGAGAAATGTCCTCCGAACGGGACGTTGAATTCATTAATCTTAAGCCCGCATGCCACTACGATACAGGCCGCAACGAACTGCCCGAGAAGCTTCCATCTGGGAGAAAGCTCGAAACGGTCATCCAAAGCGCCGGTGAGTACAATAACAAATCCTCCGAGCACCAATGCCAGCGCCGCGTTTCCGTTAACATCGGACAAGGCCGGCGAGATGACAAAGTATGCTCCGACAAAAGCCAAGAAAATCGCTACTCCACCCATACGCGCCATGATTCTCGTATGTACCTTACGGTGATTCGGTTTATCAATGGCGCCTACCCAGAAGGCAAAACGTTTGACCAACGGGGTCAACAACAGTGCAAACAGGCAGGATACAACAAAGCCCAGCACATATAATCCATACATAATCGGTTTTTCAACCCCTCTTGTCGCAAGTAACTTGTACTGCCGACAAAATTATACTGCTACTTTATAAACATTACCAGTCCTATTTTACACCCAAACAGACGGACACGCCAATTTTCAATGGTTTTCATCGGTTTTTAACACATTTTGTTTGTCGCGAATCACTTTCCACGCAAATTTGGGCAGAGCCAGCATGCGCCCGAAACGGGACGGCTCCTGAAGCAGGCGGTAAAACCACTCCAGCTTAAGCTTTTGAAAAATCTTGGGTGCGCGCTTCAGCTTGCCGGCCAAAACGTCAAAGCTTCCACCTACGCCCATTATAACAGGAACGTCCAGGTCCCGCTTATATTTCGAAATCCAAGGTTCCTGCGTCGAAGAAGAACGGCCGACGAGAAGAATGTCCGGCTCCAGCTGCCGAATGCTGTCCACAACCTGCCGGTCTTCCGCTTCTCCGAAATAACCGTCCCTGAAACCGACGATATCAATGAGAGGGTAATCGCGCGCCAGTTTAGCCGCAGCCGCCTGGATTGTATCCGGAGTCGTGCCCAACAAGTAAACTTTCCATCTGCGCGACTCTCCGGTTCTCATCAGCTCATGGATGAGGTCGATGCCCGGAACGCGTTCGGCGACAGGCTGTCCGACATAGCCGGCGGCCCAAACCAGGCCGGCGCCGTCCGGAACAATCAGCTCCACTCTGCGCATCATCTCCATATAGGCCGGGTCCTCGAGAGCCGACATGATCATAATCGGATTGGCGGTTATGATCTGATGCGGAATGCGGGACTCGATCGCCCCCGTCAAATAGGCGACGGTATCCTTCATGTTCATTTTCGAAACGGGAACGCCGTAGATCCGGACAATCGGCACGCTTGCGTTTGCATTAGCAGTCATTGGTCTTCATCCCTCTTAACGGTAAAATTGCATGATTTGTTGCGCCGGCAGTTGAGCCTCTTTTTTGAGCCGGTCGATGGCGGCTTTCTTGCCGTCCGCCCACTCGCGGCGGCCGTCCAGCAGCCGCCCGATTTCGGCGGCTACCGCCGCGGCGTCGAAGCTCTGCGTCGATGCCGCGGCCTTCATTCCGAGCCGGGCGAGGAATTGGTCGATCTTCGGGTCGTAGGACACGCCGACCATGGGCACGAACTGCGAGGCGGCGTAGATCAGCGAATGCAACCTCATGCCGACGAGCACATCGCAGGCGCTCACCTCGGCGAGCATGTCCTGCGGATGAGTGACGCCGCGCACGATGCGGACGTCGCCGCCTTCTCCCGCGGGAGAGAGACGCTCCGCCACATAGGCGGAAGCCTCCTCATCCGAAGGGAGATGGAACGGCAGAAGCCGCACCTCAATGCGGCGGCTGTCCATCACGGCGCGCAGTGCCTCGGCGAGCGCGCCGAGCTCGGAGCGGTCCGCGTTCCAGAAGCGGACGGATACGCCCACGACGGGAACGCGGCCGGTTTCGCCGCTCGCATCGGCGGCTCCGGCTTTGCCGGAGGCTGCCTCCCCGCGCAGCGGGAGCCCCATAACCGGGTCCGGCACCACGCTGACCGAAGAGGCCGGTACGCCCATGCGCCCGATGAGATCCGCGGATTCTTGGTCGCGGACCGTGATCATGGCGCATTTTTTGAAAGTGGATCGGATCCAGGAAAAGAAGCGCGGATTGTTCACCGGACCGATCCCCTGCGAATAAATAAAGGTCGGTTTGCGCATCCACTGGGCCAGCTTAAGGACCAGCAGATAGTAAGGAATGGTGCGGGAGCTGGTCGCGTCCTGCAGCAGACTTCCGCCGCCGCTGATCAGTCCGTCGGACGATTTGATCGCCCGGAACAAATCCGGCACCTTCATCCTATGGCAGGCCTCGACTCCGTACATCTCCCGTGTACGCTCGGGATTCGCGGATAGAACGACAGGCTCGATGCTGATGCCTGCCGCCTCCCCTTGTTCTTTTAGCGCAAAAAGAATCGATTGCAGAACGGCCTCGTCCCCGCTGTTGTCAAAACCGTAATAGCCCGAAACGACTAACCGTTTACTCTTGTGCGCGATTTCGCGACCCATGCTTTCCAACTCCTCGATGCAATTTCCCAGACGGCGATCAGCACGAGTCCGATCATGGCGCCGAATACGATTCCGTACGTAATCCGGATGCCCGAGATCTCAAGCGGCGTGTGCAAATGCGCGAATGTATCCACGATGGACAACTGTCCGACCACACCGATCAGCAGCAAATAAACGGCATTCCGGTATTTGACCGACAGATAAGCTCCAAGCAGGAAGAGCGGGTGTGCCAACATAAATTCTTTATTCCGCGGGCGAACGCCCAGCGTATTTTCCAAGAAGGAGCGGAGATAACGCTCAATCGCTGAAGTTTGACCTTCATTACCCGTACGCGACAGGTAGTAGTAGATCACTCCGGCCGCTGCGGCTGCAGCAATTATCCAAAGCACGCTAATGTTAGTGGAAAGAAGCTTCTTTACCCGCTCTCCGCGTTCCCGATAGTTTAAGGTTTCCCGGAAGAACAGCAGGTAGAGACCGACAAGAGCGATTGGCAGAAGGTGCAGAAGGCTGACACCCCGGAACTGCTGGAGTACCAGGAAGTACGAAATATGGTTGAGCAAACCAACCAGGTAAACGACTCCGATTAAAGAGATCAATGTCGTTTTAATCAGCAGGCCCAAAGCATAAAGAACTGCTGATTTCGCCTTAGCTGCCCGGCCCGATTGAATGGAGCGGATCGCCTCGATTACTGCGATGCTCGGCGCCGATATCGCACAAGCGAGCGCAAGTCCCTGCGCGTACAAATCCGGCGATTTAAAGAACAACCCTGCCGCTCCTAACAGGCCGATGATAAACAGAGCCAGTACGGCTTCGGGAATGAAGTAGCCGACCAACAGAACAATCAGGCTGACACCACCGATCAGTGTAAAGAACCGGGCAACATTCTGATAAGTGTTGTACGTGTAGTCGAACTGCTTGGCAGGCCCCACTTTGAAACCGGCGTCTTCGATCCTTTTGATCGCCCCGTCTTTGCCGTTCAAGCTCTCGTACAGGCTATCCAGCGGAGTGAGAATCGCTGCCTTGTCCAAATTCTTGACGGCGCGTCCGTTAAGGAAGAGCATCCGGATATTCCGGTCTTTAACCGCCAGCACAAACCGGTCCGCCGTTTGTTGAATACGGGCTTCCTGATCCTCTTTGGTCAGGTTCTCCGTCAGTTTCTCTCCGTCTTTCTCCGTAAAGGAGTGCAGGCGGACGACGTTATAGTCGGTATCTTTGGCCAGAGAGCCGAAGCCTTTTTGCGGTTGTTTCAACATCTCGATATTGGCTAGGCCCATATCGTACTTTTTGAGCAGGATTCCCATCTTGTGTAGAGTGACCTGTTCAGGATCATCTGAGTATCCCGGGGCATAATCACCGTCAATGATGATACGACGGGCACCCAGTTTGTATAGTTTCGCGAGCAGCGCATCCATCTCATTCGTGACGAATTCACGTTTGTTGCCGAGACGTACCACGATACGGAAGCCTTCATCCTTCATCATTTGAAGTGTAATAGGATCCGGGTCCATCGGCTTCATATTGGCTTCTTCCATGTTCATTTCGATAATCATGCCCGCCTGGTTTTTGAAGCTCCATGGGCTTGTCTTAACACCGAGTTTGTTAAAAGCTGTCTCGATCATCGGTTTGATCTGAGACTCCGATGCCGGGTCGGTGAACAGGATATACGTAAAATTTTCGTTCGGCGAGATCGGCTTTTGAGTAAGAGAAGTCGCATCCTTGGAGGAAAACACTTCAATACGTCGGCTCAATCTTAATTCGGAAAGCGTCGATTCGTACACGGCAAGCGATCCGATGCCGGCTTTTTTCATCGCCTGAAGCTGTTCCGATACAAATCCTTGCGGATTCGGCCGCACGTCGGCCATCTCCAATAAGTCACGATAATCAAACACAAACTCCACTTGATTTGCGGACTTCTCCGTCTGTTCGCGGAAGAAGGCAAGCGGCAGGGAAGCCAGAAGGCCAATAATGACAAGCCACCATAAAAGCTTGCGCAGCATTCGGTTTGCCGCAGTATACCTGTGTACCAATCTGTTCAACTCCGTTTCTTGAATCATGCGTCATTTGTACCTGAAAACCTCTCAGCCCCGGCACCGTATGGATGCAGGGGCCTTGGAGAGGTTCGGCTGTTACTGCTCTACTCTGTCCAGAACGAAGCGCACGAGACCTTGCAGCTGATTTGCCGCCTCGTCTCCGGTCGTTCCTTTTACCGCAAAGTAGAATTTGATCTTCGGTTCCGTTCCGGAAGGACGGAGGCAGAACCAGGAGCCGTCTTTGAGCTTGAATTTCAATACATTTTCTTTGGGCAGCCCGTTAATGCCGCGGCTGTAATCCTCTACTTCCGCAACTTCCACGCCTTCAATGGAAGCCGGCGGGTTGTTTCTCCAGTCTTCCATCATTCGGCCGATCTGCTCCACGCCGTCTTTGCCCTTTAACGTCTTGGACTCCAGCTTCTCCAAGAAGAAGCCGTGCTGACGGTAAAGCTCCTGCAGAACGTCGTAAAGCGTCTTACCCTGACTCTTGTAGTAAGCAGCCGCTTCACAAATCAGCATGGCCGCTACGACCGCGTCTTTATCCCGGGCATAGGTTCCCGCCAGGTAGCCGTAACTCTCTTCATACCCGAACAAGAATTGGTGCTCCCCGGTGGATTCGAACTCGGTCATTTTTTCCCCGATGTACTTAAATCCCGTCAGGGTGTTCAGGACTTTCGCCCCGTAGCTTTCCGCGATAACGGCTCCCATCTCGCTCGTTACGATGGTCTTGATCACGACGCCGTTAGAAGGCAGCTCCCCGCGTTCTTTTAACGAACCCAACAAATAATGGACGATTATGGCGCCCGATTGGTTTCCCGTCAGCACGAAATATTCGCCTTTATCATCTTTCACAACTGCGCCCATCCGGTCGGCATCCGGGTCCGTCCCCACGATGATATCGGCATCCCACTCTTTGGCGTCCCTCAGAGCCAGCGTGAAAGCTTCCCGCTCTTCCGGGTTAGGCGATTTGACCGTAGAAAAATTGCTGTCCGGCTGCTCCTGTTCCTTCACGACGCGCACCTGCTCGAAACCGATGCGCTTCAAGGCTTCGCGGACCGGTTTGTTGCCCGTACCGTGCAGCGGGGTGTATACGATACGGAAGTCTCCGCTCGTTTGCTTAATAACATCGGGATGCTGACTTACGGATGTAACGGCCGTGTAGTATTTCTCGTCCATCTCTCCGCCCAACCATTCCAGCAGACCCTTCTCCTCGGCTTCGGTGCGGGAGATTTTGCGGACGCTGTCAAATCCTTCGATTTTCTGGATGTTCGCAAGCACCTGTTCGGCATCGTGCGGCACCAGTTGTCCCCCGTCGGCGCCATATACCTTATACCCGTTATATTCCGGAGGGTTGTGGCTGGCCGTTACAACGATTCCGGCGGAAGCTTTCAGCTCGCGCACCGCAAAGGAAAGCTCGGGAGTCGGTCGCAGCGTCTCAAACACATAGGCCTTCACTCCGTTGCCCGCAAGGACAAGCGCAGCCTCCAAAGCAAATTCCGGCGACTGATGGCGCGAATCATACGCAATCACAACGGAAGGATGGGCTCCCCCGTTTTTCAAAGCGAATTCCGCAAGTGCCTGCGTAGCCTTTCCTACCGTATATAGGTTCATCCGGTTCGTACCCGCGCCGATTACGCCGCGAAGACCACCGGTTCCGAATTCAAGATCCTTATAGAAACGGTCTTCGATCTCTTTGTCCTGTCCTGCAATGGATTGAAGCTCTTTTTTCGTTTCTTCGTCAATAGACGGGTCCTGCAACCATTTTTCATAAAGATTCTGTACACGAGTCATCGTTCATCGTCCCCTTATTAAAATGATAGGATCTTTTTTTATCCGTTTAGGCGTTTGCCAGGGCAAACATGATTTCGCCTTCGGCTACCAGCTCTTCTCCGACTTTAGCGGTCGCCTGGCCTTTGCCTATGGTCCCCTTCAAGCGGGTGATTTTCACTTCCAGCGTCAGCGTGTCACCAGGAGTTACCTGTCTGCGGAATCTGAACCCGTCCACACCGGCCAGCAGACCGATTTTCCCGCGGTTGGCTTCCACATTCAAAATCGCAAACGCTCCGACCTGGGCGAGCGCCTCCAAGATAAGAACGCCCGGCATAACCGGATAACCCGGAAAATGTCCTTGGAAAAAGGGTTCGTTCGCCGTTACGTTTTTGAGGCCCACGGCACGGACGCCGTCCTCTACCTCCAAAATGCGATCTACCAGCAAAAAGGGGTAGCGGTGCGGGATAATCTCCTGAATCTGCTTGTTGTCCAACATTACAATCTTGCTCCTTCCGACGCTTTCCGTTTGTATATTTTGGTTTGAAAGAACTCACACTAGCCCTATCCCTTCACCGCTGCAGAAGTGAAGGTTGATATAAGGGAGCGTATTTTGCGGCCACCGAAATGGTCGTGGAATATGCTCTTTTTTTGCTTCCCTATCCTTTATAAACAATTTTTCAAGGTTCGAACAAGGTCTTTACGACCCTTTTTTTACCGGACCTGTCTCTTCCGTACTTAATCGCCTGGTTTTACGGTTGACCGAATTGAACTGGGCCACGTAAATAATGGAGGTGACGAAAGAAAACAAAATGACGGCCGCCAGGTATTCCGTTGCGTAAGGAACGTGGAAGAGGATAAGCAGGACGGCCAGGTAATACAGGACCGTCGTCAGCTTGCCCATGGCATTGGCCGGAAGTGTTTGTTTGCCGCGGAAATGAAAAAAAGCCGACCCTGCGATCATGCCGATATCCCGGATGAAAAAAGCCGCTGCGGCCAGCCAGGGAATCATCCCGGAGCTGAGCAGGGAGATGATGACCGCAATCATCATCAATTTATCCGCAAGCGGATCGAGCATAATGCCCATCTGGGTAACCAGATTCCGTTTGCGGGCGATATATCCGTCTGCGATATCAGTTATGCCCGCTAGGACGACAACGAGAAAAGCCAGTTTCGTATAGCCTGCATAGAAAATGTACAGATAGACGGGAATTAGAAAAAAACGGCTTATGGTAAGCAGATTCGGTAAATTCAATCGTCTCTCCCTTTCTACGGCTAAAGCTGGAACAGGCGCGATTCCTCTCATTTTCATTGGTTTCCATTATACCGTTTCTCCGGGCAAAAAGAAAACTCCCTTGCGGGAGCCCACGCTCAGTCTGCAAACACCAAATCGAAGAGATGTTTCCAGGTGCTGATTCTGAATATGTCTAAAGTCGGCTGACCGCCGATTCCTGAATACCCGATCCAAAGCCCGACGATCAAGGCTCCCAAAAATATGAGCGGAACGCGCAGTTTCTTCAGGACGCGAAGCGCCCCGGCGGATCTTGAAGCCCCTCCCGGTTTGCCCGTTCCCGGTTCTTTAGCCTGCGTAGATGATGCTGCTTCCGTCTCCTTGCTCTCTTCTTCCATGGACACGAGAATCGCCCCTCCTTCACGCATTAGCCGCGCAAGTTGTTAGCGAGCCCCATCATCGTATCCGCCGAGGAGATTGCTCTTGAGTTCAATTGGAAGGCACGCTGAACCATAACAAGTTCGGACATTTCCTGCTGCAGATCCACGTTGGACTGCTCCAGAAAGCCCTGTTTGATTGTAACGCCGTTCGTATTAACATCGAAAACGTTGTTCTGCGCCACGTTCGCCGGAAGGCGGAAGTAGTTGCCGTCGGCTTCGCCGAGCAGCTGCGGGTTGATGACTTTGACCAGTTTAATCTGGCCGACTTGTCTGCCCGTACTCGCCGGGTTGGCTTCGTTGTAAACCACTACCCGCCCCTGTTCGTCCACACGGACGCGGCTGTTCTGCAGGGTCGGATCGGCCGGATCAATCGCGATCTCGATCGGCTGATTGCTGGCCGTGTCCTTCACGAAGTAGCCGTCTTTGGTCGCAAGCCCCATGGCTTTGGTCACAGTGCCCGTAGCCGGGTCCACTTTGTTGTACGCGCTGAGCTTAAGAGCTCCGTCGCGGGTCCAAGCCGGTGTGTTGGAACCGGGAATGGTCACCTCGAACAGACCGTCCCCTTCGATAGCCAGATCGTACGGCTCATCCGTCGGTTTCAGGCTTCCCTGCGTCATAATATTCTGCAGGCCGACCAGCTTGGCGCCCCAGCCTTGTGGAAGCCCGAGAGAAGTCATCCGTCCGGTTTTCATAAAACCTTGCGGTTGATTCATGGTGTTCGTCAGTACATTCTCGAAACTAGCTTCCTTCTTCTTGTAACCGACGGTATTGACGTTCGCCATATTATTAGCCAATACGTCCAGCTTCTGCTGCAAGCCCTGCATCGTGACCGATGCATTAATAATCGAGTTGTTCATCGTGATCTCCTCCAAGCTTTCCAAAGAAAGCCTCTTCGAAAGCATTCCCTGAGAGGGATAGTATCATGCCGCTTCTTATACCCGGCCCACGTCATTGACAAGCTTGTCCATACTGCGGTCATAGAACTGAACCATCTTCTGGTTGGCTTCATAAGCCCGGGCTGCCGTCGTCATATCGACCATCGCTTGAGTCGGGTCCACATTGGAGCGTTCCACGAACCCCTTGCGGACCTCAACCTGGTCACCTGCCGCCAGCGCCACAACTTGTCCCTCGTCATTGGCGCCGACCGTGAAAAGCCCGTTGCCTTCCGGAAGGAGCACATTCGGATTCTGGACTTTCATCACGAGCGGAATGGGCGGATTGGCCGGATCGTAACGGACCGTCTGGCCGTTAGCCGCCACAAGACGATAACCGTCCGCGTTGGCAACGAAACCTTCCGCATCCACCGTGAATTTGCCGTTACGCGTGTAATGACGTTCTCCCGCAACCTGCGGGTTCTCGACCACAAACAATGCTTCCGGCTGGTAAACGACCGTACCGTCCGGGCCTACAGCCTTGCCGCCGTTATCGAACTTCAAGCCGTTTACCTGAATGTCGGAAACAAGCGCGTAATCAAGCGGATTTCCCGTTTGCTGAAGCGGACCCTGCACCATAAGTCTGGCGGTTTCCTCGGCAAATACGCCCGTATTCATTTTGCCCACATTCACCACGGTACCGCCCCCGGCTTCTCCCCCGCGAATACGCGAGATAAGAACTTCCGGAAAGGAACGCGCCGAAGTGGTTTCCTGTTTGAAGCCCGGTGTATTGAGATTGGCAATGTTGTTCGTCACGGTATCGTGTTTACGCTGCTGCATGGTCAAGCCGGATGCCGCCGTGTATAATCCCCTAAGCATGAGTCACCTCTATACGAATTTTCGTTTGGTCACTTTGTCCAGGTTGTCGAGCATAATGCCCGTCCCTTTGACGACGCAGTGCATCGGGTCTTCCGCGATCAGAACGGGAACCTTGAGCTCGTCCGCCAGAAGCTGATCCAGACCGTGAAGCATGGCACCGCCACCAGTCAAAATAACCCCTCTATCTATTATATCGGCAGAAAGTTCCGGAGGTGTACGTTCCAATACACTTTTTGCGGCAGTTACGATAGAAGAAATAGGATCCCACAGGGCTTCCTGCACTTCACTGGAGCGAATCGTGATCGTCAAAGGAAGACCGGATACCATATCCCGGCCGCGGATATCCATTTCATTCTGAACACTATCGGCTTGTACCGTACCGATTTGGACCTTAATGTCCTCGGAGGTGCGTTCGCCGATCAGCAATTTGTATTTGTTCTTGATGTACTTGGTAATCGACGTATCAAATTTATCGCCGGCGATCTTAATGGAGGAAGAGGTGACGACATCACCCATGGATAATACGGCCACGTCCGTCGTCCCTCCACCGATATCAACGACCATATTGCCGCTCGGCTGGTAAATATCCATTCCGGCGCCGATTGCAGCGGCTTTCGGTTCTTCTTCCATAAACACTTCGCGTGCGCCGCTGCGTTCAGCCGCTTCCCGAATTGCTTTTTGTTCCACAGATGTAATGTTGGTAGGCGCACAGATGAGGATGCGAGGATGTGAGTACCAGCTTTTGCCCCCAACTTTGGAAATAAAATGTTTCAACATCGCTTCAGTAATTTCAAAATCGGCGATTACACCTTCGCGGAGCGGACGAATAGCCACGATGTTGCCGGGCGTACGCCCTACCATTCTCCTGGCTTCCTCACCGACCGCGAGAACGCGTTTTGTATCGCTTTCGATCGCCACAACCGAGGGCTCATCGAGCACTACTCCGCGTCCTTTCACATGAATCAAGACGTTCGCAGTGCCCAAATCGATTCCGATATCCTTACTTAACATGAAAAGTAATCCTCCCTAAACTAACCGTCCATCCCCATAAACTGAAGCGGTGCTTCGAATAGTATACATATTTTTCATTATAAGCTAATTTCGCAGAAAAAAACAGAAATTCCTCTTTTTTCGGGACAATTTCGACATTTTTCCGGAAGGAAGGGCGGGCTTGGGAGTCAGGATTTAACCGTAACAAGCGGTTCAGCGGATTTGACAGGTTTGGTCTTGCGGTATTTGATTTTGGTCGCTTCCCCTCCCCTAAGATGGCGGATCGATTTGTGGTATTCGAGGATCGTTTTGACCTGATTGGCCAGCTCCGGGTTGATTTCCGGCAGTCTCTCCGTCAAATCCTTGTGCACCGTGCTTTTGGAAACGCCAAACTCCTTCGCTATGGTGCGAACCGTATTTCTCGTCTCAACGATGCAAGTTCCGATCTTAATGGTTCGCTCTTTGATGTAATCGTGCACTCCCCTCGCCTCCCTACTCGGATAGTTTGGTACATTATATGAGGGGTAGGGCCTAATATTCTTTGTTTCCGCCGCTGACAAGCTATTTCCGTCCAATTATTTTGACGGACAAGGCGAAAGCTCGTCCTCCCGACGCTTTCCGTATGCAGGCAAAAAAAGACGGATAGGGTTTTCCCCATCCGCCGATATGGTAAAAATTTATTGCGGTTTGAATTCCGGAAGCAGCTGCTCCGGCAGTTCGGCCGTGCCGTCTTCCGCCTTGCGCACTTCGAAGTGAAGGTGGACGCCTTGGTCCTTCTCCAGCTCGTTGCGGCCGGCCTGCGCGATAACATCGCCTTGTTTAACGGCGGCGCCTTTGGCTACTTTCACTTCCCCTAGGCTTTGATAAACCGTTACCAGCCCGTTGTCGTGCGTAATCTCGACCAGATTGCCTACGACCGGATTTTTGTCCACCGCGGTTACTTTACCGCTGAGGGCCGCGCTTACATCAAACGCCTGCTTGTCTGCACGGACAAGATCGACGCCCACGTGAGGGGTAATCGTATCTCCGTATTCGATCATAGCCGCTTGCTTGGCTTCATTGCTGCCTTTGCTGTCGTAGGACGGAAGCGAAATCGTGACTTGGCTGCGGTCTTTTACCGGCCATTGCATACTTTCGGCTTTGGCACCTACGGGAACGGCATTGTCTTTGTTAGCCGTTTCTCCAGCAGGTTTATCGGACTGGACGGAATTTACCGGCGTGTTCGTTGCGACCGGTTTCTTCACCGCATCCTGATAGACCCACATTAAGGTTAAGATAATTGCCGCTGCCGCTACATAAGTTGCCGGGAAAACCCACTTTTTGGCCAAAAATCTCTTCCATGCGGAGTTAGGGACATTTGCTGCTCCCGTTACAGTTTGGGGAGCTTCTTCCTTGTTATGAAACTCTTGTTTACCATCTCTCATATGGTTATCACCTCAATAACCATTGTTGACACGTTTGAGAGTTTTATACATTTGC
This sequence comes from Paenibacillus chitinolyticus NBRC 15660, assembly GCF_000739915.1. GTDB lineage: Bacteria > Bacillota > Bacilli > Paenibacillales > NBRC-103111 > Paenibacillus_F > Paenibacillus_F chitinolyticus. The sequence goes on from NZ_BBJT01000012.1 coordinate 115,474, forward strand.
CCTAAAGAAATTCTAGCAGGTCTTATTTTTGAGTTTTCTTGTTCAGTAGAGTGGAAGCAGAGGTCAGCTTTGCGCCGGGATAATAGTAAGCGGCGATTTCCGCGGCTTTCTTCCCTTCCTTGGCCATCCCGTTCGCTCCCCACTGGCTCATTCCGACTCCATGCCCGTACCCTTTTACCGTAAATGTCCAATCTGTTCCGCTCAAATCCGCTTCAAAATCGGTAGAGTTGAGACCCAGCTTCTCTCTTATTTCTTTTCCCGTAAATGTTTTGCCCGCTATCATAGCGCTCTTGACCCGTTTGGACTCCGTCCGTTCCAGCACTTTTATGCTGCCCGAATTTAAGGACGATGAAGCCGGAAGTCCCAGCTTTTGAAGAATGTCTTTATAGGAAAGGGTTATGGTTTGTTTGAATTTGGGTGAAAGCTTTTCATCCCACGGGCTGCTGACCGACTTCAGATAGGGAAGATCGGACCCCCACACATTGCGGACATCCTCCGTATACCCGTTGGAGGTGGAGAAAAATGTGGCCTGAATCGGCTTCCCCTCGTAGGTAAGAATGAAATCGGCCGTGGCCTTTACGGCGGTGTCAATCTTTTTGCTGTTCGATTCGTACGCCTTGCCTGTCCATTGTTTCTGAAGCTGGTCATCGGTCAGGTAGGCCTGATGCTGAATCGTGTCCGTAACCCATGCTTCCTTGACGGGGACGTTGCTGAAATCTCCCGTTAAAATCCGGCGTACGATATAAGTGCGTGCCGCAATCGCCTGAGCTTTGAGAGCCTCTTCCGAAAATTCCGCGGGCATCTCCGCCGCCACAACCCCTTTCACATACTGCTCCAGACTTACCGTCTGAATCTGCTTCTGCTTGGAAAGGTAGACCGGAATCATAACCATATCGGCGGATGAAGGGACTGCTTCGGTGCCATGAAGATCCGCAAAAGTGCCGGTTTGCTGTTTGACGACCACGGCGGGAAGCAGAACGGTGACCAGCAGCAAACCCGAAACCGCAATGCCCGTCCAAAGCAGTGCCGGCTGTTTGAGCTTTGAACGTCTTTTAAACTTCATAGATGGCCTCCGTAAATGTTCCGTTCCGTCTTTAGTATCGAGAAGGATGGCAGGGAGCCGCCCTTAAGGAACGGCCGCTTCAAATCCGCTGTCAGCAGACGCTCCAGCCGTCCTCTCTCTACGGAACGGGATTACTCTCATCTTATGAAGGTATTTACTAGATTAGAACGAAAAAACCGGCCCTCCGATAGGAGAGCCGGTTTTCCTTATATCTGATTGAATCCGTTAGCGGATCACGAAAGTACAGCGCTTAAGCCCAGGTAGGCTGAACGGCGAACAGTCCGATTTCTTGCGGCTGCTCCTGCTCTTCTTCCTGCGGGACGACCCGTTGAATGTCGGCGCCCACTGAACGGAGCGCGGATGTAATATCCACGTATCCCCGGTCGATATGGTGAAGTCCGGTAATCTCGGTCTCTCCCTCGGCTACAAGAGCGGCCAGAATCAAAGCGGCACCCGCGCGGAGGTCGGTCGCACAAACTTTGGCGCCCTTAAGCTTATTGTTGCCGCTCACGACAGCCGTACGGCCGTCGACTTTAACCGAGGCGTTCATGAGCATAAATTCGTCCACGTGCATGAACCGGTTCTCGAATACCGTCTCGGTAACCAGGCTCGTGCCGTCCGCAACCAGTTGGAGCGCCATCATCTGAGACTGCATATCCGTCGGGAAGCCGGGATATGGCAGGGTCTTGATGTCGGCCGCACGCAAAGGTTTGTCGGCACAGACGAGAATACCGTTCTCGTCCTCTTCCACGTGCACACCCATTTCCTGCAGCTTCGAAATCACAGGGCGCAGGTGATCGCCGATGGCGCCTTCCACATACAGTTCACTACGTGTAATCGCGGCGGCGATCATATAAGTACCCGCTTCGATACGGTCTGGTATGACGCTATGTACCGCGCCCTTCATTTTTTCCACGCCTTCAATGCGGATGACACCGGTACCGGCACCCCGGACAACTGCGCCCATCGCATTCAAGTAGTTGGCCAGGTCGACGATTTCGGGCTCTTTCGCCGCGTTTTCAATAATGGTCGTGCCTTCGGCCAAAGTAGCGGCCATCATGATATTCTCGGTCGCGCCTACACTGGCGACGTCGAGATAGATCTTCGCGCCTTTGAGACGTTTCTCCACCCTGGCTTCGATGTAGCCTTGACCCAGCTCGATCTCCGCTCCCATGGCCTCAAAGCCTTTCAGGTGCTGGTCGATCGGGCGTGTGCCGATAGCACATCCCCCCGGAAGGGAGATACGGGCTTTGCCCAGGCGGGCCAAAAGTGGTCCCATCACGAGAAAAGAAGCCCGCATTTTACGAACGAGCTCGTAAGAAGCCTCGCACGTTTCGATCGCTTGAGCGTTTACTTTCACGCTGTGATTATGATAGCTGAGCTGCAGGCCCAGGCTTCTAAGTACCTTGTTAATTACAAGTACATCGTCAAGCGGAGGAGCGTCATGTATGACACTTTCTCCTTCCGCAGCCAAAATTGATGCCGCAATGATGGGCAGTACAGCGTTTTTGGCGCCGTTAACTTTAATCTTGCCGGCTAATTTACGGCCACCGCGGACGATAATTTTGCTCATCTCGGTCCCTCCGCGTCTTAATTTATCGTTCTAAATCGGGTAAAACGTGACTGTCGGTCTATGTCTTCATGAACACACCATTCATACAGTTCGGAATGGGGTCTGTGTTTGGCACCGTTGTACTACCATTGTTTACAAGTCTAAGCGATGTTATTCGACAAAATGTCAAAAAATTCCGTTTAATCCTACAGACCATTCCAGATACTTCAAGAAAAAACTGGCTACCAGGTAACCGAGTCCGATGGACATAAACACTTGCAGCATCTTGGCCGCGGGACTTCGCGGCTGCTTCAGCAGCACGTCGAATCGGAACTGCTGGAGCGCCCACCACGAAAGTCCCACGGCGACTAAATATACGACAATATTGATTAGGGGCATTTGCGGAACAACAGTTGTCAGTTCTTCCATATTCGACATCTTTCTACCTCTTCCTGCCGAAAACATTCGAAAACCGGGACAAAAGGGCTGCAAATTCGGCCCGGGTCGCCTGGTCGTCAGGGCGGTAAGTCCCATCAGGGAATCCCCGGATCCAGCCGTCCCCGGACATCTGCTTCAGAATGCCAACGCCCCAATACCGGTCGCTAACGTCCAGGAAAGGAGAACGTCCGCGGTATTTGCCTGCCATTTGCATCGTATTCGCAATCACTTGCGTCATTTCCATCCGGGTCAGAGGCTGATCCGGCCGGAAATGCCCATCCTCATATCCGTCCATGTAACCGGCCATTGTTGTCCTTGCAATGGAATCATAGGCCCAATGGCTGCTGCTGAGATCCGGATAATCGACCGGCCTGTTCTTATCCAGGCGGAATCCGTTCGCCAGCATTACAGCGGCCTGTGCGCGGGTGATCGGCAGGTCAGGGTAAAATTTGTAGCTCCCGTCTCCGTCGATAACATGCCTGCTGGCCAGGTCTGCGATAGCTTTCTCGGCCCAATGTCCGTGAATATCGGAAAATCCGGCAACGAGAGGCTGTGCGGCCGCATTCAGCTGGTACATCTGCTGAGTCGCAGCCCTGTCGCTCTGCAGCTTGATATAATACAAACCTGCCGGCAACCGCCTGTCAAGAACGAGATTCTCGGCAGACCCTTCGCTGCTCTTGCTGTCAAGCTCCTTCAGGGTGTGATCATACAGCGTGAACGTTATATCGCATCCCCGCTGGAGAGAGCCGAGCTTCAGCTGCACCAGACTTTCCTGCTCCAACCGGAATTGAAACCAATCCAAATCCGAAGCACTCTCTATAACACCGGGATGATCTTCATGCAGTGTCAGTGTCGTAGCCTGGTAAGGCTTATTATTGGGTTCATTCGGGTCAATCAGCTTAGGTGTATAATCAACCGACAGCGTATACTCCCCCATCACCGGCTGCGTATTGTCCTTCACATTGCTGATCCGGATGTAATAGTCGCCTGGCGTGACATTCATAAGAGGGGTCGCCTCGGTCGCTCCTTCTCCAAACTGGTCAAAAGTTGTCGATTTTTCTCCCTTTTTCTGAATCAATACTACCGGGTCTATTCTAGCGGTATCCACGGAAGTTTTCAAGCGGAGAGTACCGGATTTCTTAAAAGAAATCATAAACCAATCCTGATCGTTCTCCTGATGAAAGGTTCCCTTCACAGTCTGGCTTCTCGCAGGCAGGGAAGTCGCTTTATACTGATGGTCGTTATCTTCAAAATCGTCCTGATAAATCTGGAAGTCGGTCTGCAGCGTATACAGGACTGCCCCTGCTTTGCCCGGATCCAGAAGACTTGCCGCGATTTTGCTTTTTCCCTTCTGAACAGGCAGAGTCACAACCGGATTCTGAGGGTCCGTGGTGAAAACCTCTTCTGCCTCTTTATTATCCCGAAAGTACCGAATAGAAACAGGACTAGCGTCACTTGTTTTTAAGACAAGCTTCACAAAACCGTCGTAAGGACTATCCATTGTAAACCAATCGGTATCTTTGCCGGAGCTGAACTCCGCATGGATGAGAGTGTGTACGGGCAGCATGGGCGCATGACCAGAATCGTCGTTCGGCTCGAAACGGTCGCTCAGAAGCGGCTCCTTCATCAGGCGGTCTACCCGCAGGAGCCCGAAGCCTGTCGTCGCATCCCATCCGGGCGATTCCAGATCCTCCGCCGTCTGCTTGATGAGCTCCCTGAGCTGCCAGGGCTCCAGGTAAGGGGCGCGGCCCCATAACAGCGCCGCAGCGCCCGCTACCTGCGGAGCGGCCATCGACGTGCCCTCCTTGCTCTCGTAGCCTCCGCCTTTGGCGGTGGTGTACACATGCCAAGGCGCCACGAGGTCAAGATCCGGTCCGTAGTTCGACCGATCGTCCGCGAGGCGCGCGGAGGTCATGCCGCCTACCCCGAGCACGGTCGGGTACGCGGCGGGATACTTCACGCTGCCTCCTTCGTTGCCGGAGGCGGCGACGAGAAGCACGCCTCGCTCCTCAGCGTAGCGCACCGTGCCGGCCATGAAGCTTGAATATTTATTCAAGCCCAGCGAGAGCACGACGATCTTGGCTCCGTGATCGACGGCATAACGGATGCCTTCGCCGAGCTTGGTTTCGCCGCCCGTGCCGTCCGCCTCCAATGCCTTGATCGGCATAATTTTCGCGTTGGGCGCGATGCCTGCGATGCCTTTGTCGTTGTTCATCTTGGCGGCGATAATCCCGGCTACGTTCGTACCGTGGCCGTTATCGTCCTGGGGCTTCTCCTGCGGATTAAGCAGGTTCGCTCCCGGGACGAGTCTGCCTTCCAGATCGGGATGCGTCAGATCGACGCCCGTATCCACGACCGCCACGATGACGGGTTCATCGTTATCGCCTGCCTGCGCCCAGCCTTCATCCATATGTATGTCATCCAAATAGGTTTGTTTCACCCGCAAAGGATCGTTGGAAACCGGATACGCCTGTACATTCGATATGCCGACGGTCCATACGAGCAGTACAACTCCGAGCCATCCATACATCCATTTATATCGAAATTTTCGGTTCATTTAGAGAGTCCTCTTTCGGTCATTTTAAAAAAATAATAAGCCCGGGATAGTTTTACGCCGTCTAATCGAAGATAAAAAACAATAAAAATAAGCTCCTCCACTGCCCAAACAGCGGAGAAGCTTATATTATATCAAATTTATGACAGGATTAGGAGGTCCCTAGTCAAACTGAATATCCGGTCGATATAAGCGAGCAAATATCCGGGAACGAGTCCCAGCAATAACGTCAAGCCCGCACACAGCCAAAGAGTGATTCCGAGGGGGACCGGCACGCTTACGGGCCGTTCTTCAAGGTCGGCGCGCATGAACATTTGCCGGATAATGCCGAAGTAATAATAAAACGAAATGACGCTCGTGATCATCATAACGGCACCGAGCCAGTACAGATGCGCCTGCATTGTGCCAAACAGCAGGTACAACTTTCCAAAAAAACCCGCAGATACGGGAATCCCCGCCAGCGACAGAAGGAGAACGACAGCGGCCGCGGACGTCCAGGGGGCACGGTAATAAAGACCGGCAAACCCTTTAGTCTCCTCGTCTCCGGTCGATTTTTCTATAATCAGAAGGACAGTGAAAGCTCCGATATTCATCAGAATGTAGGCGATCAGATAAAAGAAAAATTTGGAGAAGTTATCCACCTGCACCAGGTTGATGTGGACGGCCAAAGGAACAAGCAGATAACCGGCATTGGCAATCCCGGAATAAGCCAGCAGCCGTTTAACGTTTTTTTGCCGCAGCGCGACTGTGTTGCCCCAGATCATGGCAGTGGCCGCTACCACCGACAGGGCCAGGAAGATGTCCTTCTGAAGCCCTTCGTCCCCGAACTGCCCCAAGGCAAGAAGCACATAAAAGACCCTGAAGAGGATGGCAAAAGCCGCCCCTTTGGATATAACGGCGAGAAAAGCGGTGACCGGCGTCGGGGCTCCCTGATAAACATCGGGTGCCCACGAGTGGAAAGGCGCGGCCGCTATTTTAAAACCGAACCCCGCCAAGAGCAGGAAAAAAGATACATACAAGAGCGGTTTGTAGCTCTCGTAACTCGAAACGATAGCCGCCTGTATCGCCCCCAGGTTCGTTGTTCCCGCAATTCCGTAAAGGAAGGACATCCCGTACAAAATAACGGCGGACGATATTCCGCCCAATATGACGTACTTGAACGCGCCCTCGTTGGACCGGGTGTTTTTCTTTTTCATGGCGACAAGCACGTAAGAAGTAATACTCAGAAGCTCCAGTCCGACGAATAGCGTGATGAGATCGGCGGAGGAAGCCATCACCATGGCACCCAGCACAGCCGGCAGCAGGAAATAATAATATTCCCCGACATGCGGAATCTCCCCGTCTTCCACGCTTCCCAGACTCATCAGAATAATCAGTGCGGTTCCGCCGAGGAACGCGAGTTTCAGCAGGTTTCCGAAATCGTCTACGCGGTAGCTTTCGTTAAGGAGCACAATCGCCTGATCGGGATTAAGCTGGGCAATGACAAAGGCGATAGAGACCGCAATACCGGCGAGGGAAAGCCAGCCGATCCATTTCCGGTTGACCCCCTTCAGCAAAAACAGGTCGAGCACCGAGAGCAGGATAGCCGTGATCACCAGCGTCATTTCCGGGAGCAGATGCGTTAAATCCTGTACATGAATTCGTATCGGTTCCACGTTCTATCCCCCTATCTTCCCAGCTAAGCTGTGAATCGTCTGATGAAACCCGTTTACCGTCTGCTGCAGAGGCTCGCTCAGTATACCCGGATACACGCCTAGCAGAAGAATGAAAGCGACCAGCGCAATCATCGGCACAGCTTCTATAAACCGGGCATCCGGCAGCTCCCTGAACCGTTCCGGCAGAGGTCCGTACGTCATCTTCATAACCCCCCGCAGCACATAAGCGGCCGTCAGGATAATGCCGACTGCACCTATAATCGTCAGTACCCGGGCCGTACCGAACAAGCCGATAAACGCCAGCAGTTCGCTCACGAAGCCGGAGAGCCCCGGCAGACCGAGGGAAGCAAGCCCGCCCACAAGCAGAATAGCGCTAAGAAAAGGCATGGATTTCGCCAGCCCGCCCAGTTTGCCTAGTTCCGTCGTGGAGGTCCGTTCGTAAATACTGCCGACGAGCAGGAACATGAGAGCGGAAATCAAGCCGTGAGAAACGAGCTGGAAAATCGCTCCCTGCATGCCGATCGGATTAAAGGCCGCCAAGCCCAGCAGCACAATGCCCATGTGACTGATACTGGAATATGCGAGCACTAGCCTGAACTCGTTCTGGACAAAAGCCAGCAGGGCTCCGTACAAAATGTTGATGACACCCAGCAGGGCGAGTACCCACGCCCAATCCTGCGCTTGTGCCGGAAACAGCAGGATGCCGAAACGGATGAGCCCGTATGCGCCCATTTTCAGCAAAATACCCGAGTGAATCATGACCACGGGAGGCGGAGCTTCCGTATGCACCTTGAGCATCCAGGTGTGAAACGGAAAAATCGGCAGCTTGATGCCGAAAGCGATCAGCAGCATAACCAGGAGGACCGTTTTCATGCCCTCGCTCAAGAAGAACGGATTTTCCGCTTGAGGGTTAGGCGACACCTGATTCACCAGAGCGGTCGGGTCCTGCAGCAGGTTATGTACAATCGTCTGGATATCGCCGCTGTAGAATACGGTCAGTTGATTGCCCGCGATCTGCTGGGAAATCCCCGCCGTCGTGACGAGAATAACGAACGCGACAAGCATGACGGCCGAACCGAGTCCGTTGTAAATCAGAAAACGGCTGGCTGCCTTTTCCCGGTCTACGCGGCCCCAGATTCCGATCAGGAAAAACATCGGAACGAGGGTGACTTCGAAAAAGAGGAAGAACAGAAACAGATCCTGGGACGTAAACACGCCGAAAACGCCGACTTCCAGCAGCAGCAGCCAGATCGAATAAGCCTTCCATCTTTTTTTGATGTAGATCGAGGCCAGGGCGGCCATGGTAAACACTAACGCGGTGAGGAAAACGAGCGGCATCGACAAACCGTCCACGGCCAGATGGTACTGAACGGTCCAGTAGAAGCTGGCGAGACCTTCGACCCCTTCTTTGTTGAGGGGGATGCGGATCCAGTCCAGCTGCTCTTTGAACTGCATTCCTGACACTCCGTTGGAATAAGCCGCATACAGCCATGCGCTGAGCAGAAGCGGGATTCCAGTGGCCGCCACGCACACGGCCTGGAGCGCTTTCTTGTTCTCCTTCGGCAGAAAAAGGAGGACGAGTATGCCGAGCAGCGGGGAAAACACAATCAGACTAAGCAGGTTAGCCGACATGGATAAACCTCCTTCCGGCTACAGCAAGGATGAGAACAAGCAGGCCAAGCAGGGTGATTAGGCCGTAGGTCTGAACCTGGCCGTTCTGCAGCCGGGAGCCCGTTCGGCCCAGTCCGACAGCGGCTGCGGCCGCGAGCCTGACGACACCGTCCACGATAAACGTGTCCACGGCCTGCAAGAGATATCCGATTCCCCGCAGCGGGAGAACAATGATCGTCCGGTAAATTTCGTCGATATAATATTTACGACGCACGAGATTGTACAGCCACGGAAACTTTGCGGAGAACACAAAGCTTCCCGGCTTCCTTGCGTACAGCAGGTAGCCCAGAACGATGCCCAGAACGCCCGCTGCCGTAGAGAGCAGCATCACGCCCGCGTGAACGGCCTCTGCTTCGGTCCTGCCTGTCAGCCAGTCGCCGAACCACCCGCTCCACGGGGTGTACAGAAAGCCGGCAAGAGCGGCGGGAACCGCCAACAGAAGGAGCGGGAACGTCATAGAGGCCGGGGATTCGTGAACCTCTTGGCCGCTGCGTGATTTGCCCCAGAATACCAGGAAAAAGAGCCGGGCCATATACAAGGCCGTAAAGAAAGCACCGACGATGCCAACCCAGAACAGCAACGAATTCGTCTCGTAAGCCTGGGACAGAATCGCGTCCTTGGACCAGAAACCGGAGAACGGAGGAATTCCGGACAAAGCCAGCGTACCGATCGCGAAAGTCCACGCCGTAATCTTCATCCTTCCGCCGATGCCGCCCATTTTGGTAATATCCTGCGTATGCACGGCATGAATAATGCTGCCCGCACCCAGGAACAGGAGAGCTTTAAAGAACGCGTGCGTGAACAAATGGAAGATTCCCGTCGTATACGTAGCGCTCACTCCAAGCGCCATCATCATATACCCTAGCTGGGATACGGTCGAATAGGCGAGAATCCGTTTGATATCGTTCTGCGCCGTTCCGATTGTCGCTGCGAAAATCGCCGTAAAACCGCCGACATAAGCGACGATCTGCATAGCCGTATCCGACGCGAGGAAAACATCGAACGTACGGGCTACCAGATAAACCCCGGCCGCCACCATAGTCGCCGCATGGATAAGCGCACTGATCGGAGTCGGGCCTTCCATCGCATCGGGCAGCCAGGTATGCAGAGGGAATTGCCCCGATTTTCCCATGGCTCCCACAAAGAAGAGAAGCGCGATCCATGTTGCTGCGGAGCCTTCCACCTGACCGCTTGTAAACGCGTTTTGTACCGAATTAAAATCCAGCGCATGACCCGGCATGCTCCAAAACAAAAGCAGAATTCCGATAAACAATCCGAAATCGCCGATTCTTGTCACGATAAAAGCTTTTTTTGCGGCAGCCTTAGCCTCGGGTTTCGTATACCAGAATCCGATCAGCAGGAACGAACAGACTCCGACAAGTTCCCAAAATACATAAAACTCCACCAGGTTGACCGAAATAACCAGCCCCAGCATCGCAAAAGAAAAGAGCGCTATGTAACTAAAAAACACGTGCACCCGCTCGTCGTCCTTCATATATCCGATCGAATAGATATGGACCAGAAACGATACGAGCGTGACAACAATGAGCATGATCGCGTTTAAATTATTGACCTCGAAGCCCAGGCTCACCGCAAAATCGCCCACCCGCAGCCACTGGAAACCGTTCCATGTATAGTCTTGAACGCCTTTTCCAAGTCTCTCGATAAGAATGAGAAGGGCCACAACAAACGAAGCGAAGATGGCGGCCGTACTCAGATACAGGCCTGTTCTTCTTGCCGACCTGCCCGAAGCGGTTATCAGAACATAGGCCAGGAGCGGAAACAGCGGGATGAGCCAGACATATTGCGAATAAACGGAAATCATATTTTCCTTTCCTCCTTCAAGGCCATGACGTTAGACAGCTCTGCCAATCAAAGATGAGGATAAGAGCCGCACCATTCGCCGCTAATGCTTCATGGAGTTCATTTCATCCACGTTGCCCGTTCCCTTATTGCGGTAGAGAGCGATCAGGATAGCGACGCCAACAGCCGCTTCCGCTGCCGCTACCGTGATGGTGAACAAGGAAAAAACTTGCCCGGTCAGCGCAGGCTGCGCGCCCATTTTGGCGAATGCGACCAGATTCAGGTTCACGGCGTTGAGCATCAGCTCGATGGAGAGGAGAACGATGACACCGTTCCTCTTGGACAAAGCCCCGCACAAACCGATACAGAACAAAATGGCCGCCAGAGTCAGATAAGGAGTTACGACACTTGTCACGTTAATCCTCCTCTCTTTTGGCAACGACAATCGCTCCGATAAAGGCGACCGTCAGCAGCACGGACATAATTTCGAACGGAATGACGTATTCGTTGTACAGCAGTTTTCCGATCTCAAGCGTATTATCCTGCCCGGTCTGAAGAGAGCCTGCGGCCGACGGAAACGTCGTATTTTGAATCGCATAGAAAAGGATGCCGAAGAGTCCCAGCGATCCGACACCGAGCAGAATCTTCTGAACCGGCCCGCTCTTGGCCTTCTCCTCAGCCCGGTGGTTGGTCATCATAATGCCGAAAATCATCAGGATCGAGATGGCTCCCGCATAGATCAGAATCTGGACAAAACCGACAAACTCCGCTTCCAGCAGCACATACAGCCCGGCCAGACTCACGAACGTAAAAGCAACGGACAGCACCATATGAACCACTTTCGTGAAGGTGATCATATAGATGGCGCCCCCGATCGCACAGATGGCAAACAGAAGGAACCACCAGTTCTCCCCCTGCGACAAAAAGCTCCCTAAACCACTAAACATCCTTCTTCGCGCCTCCTTTGGGAAGGGCGGAGTTGTTTTCTTTACGCACCAGCGTGTTGTTGTCCGTAAGCCACTTCATATCTTTAAACAGCTCGTCACGGCTGTAGGCGCTCAATTCAAAGTGGTTGGTCATCACAATCGCTTCGGTCGGACAAACTTCCGTGCAGAGATCGCAAAGGATGCAGATTTCAAAATTGATATCGTAGGTGTCGATAATTTTGCCCTTTTTGTCGGGATCGGGATTGGGCTTCCCCGTCAGGGTAATACACTCCGTGGGACACACCTTCGCGCACATATTGCAGACAATACATTTGTCCGGTTCGAAATGCTGGATTCCCCGGAACCGGTCCGGCATTTGCAGGGGCACATCGGGATAAGCGTAGGTCACTTTTTTCTGGGTCATCGTTTTGAGTGTAACGCCTAATCCTTTGATAAGACCTTTCACTGGCCCTCTCCTCCTTTTACGACTTCATAGAACGGCAGCGGCCGCGTTACCCGGTAAGACCCATGTAGAGAGCCGTTATAAAAATATTGAGCAGCGCCAGAGGCAAAAGAACCTTCCAGCCGAGTCCCATCAGTTGATCAATCCGGATTCGGGGCAAAGTCGCCCTGATCCAGAAAAAGAAGAAGACAATGAACGAGAATTTAAGCAGAAACCAGACAATGCCCGGAATAAAGGCGAGAAAAGCAAACGGGGCGTGCCAGCCGCCCAGGAAGAGGACCGTCGTTAAAGAAGCGATCGCAAAGACATACACATATTCCGCGAGCATAAAGAAAGCGAAACGAAACCCGCTGTATTCGACATGATAGCCCGCTACAAGCTCCGATTCGGCTTCCGGCAAGTCAAACGGGGTGCGGTTCAGCTCGGACACGCCCGCAATGACGAAGACGATAAAACCGACGATCTGGGGGAGAAAGTTCCAGTTCCAGAAGTTATCCCCCTGGGCTTCCACAATTTTATGAAGGTTCAAGGTGCCGGTCATCATGATAACCCCGATCACCGAAATAACGAGAGGAACCTCGTAGCTGATCATTTGGGCGGCTGAACGCATACCGCCGAGCAGAGCATATTTGTTGTTGGAAGCCCAACCGCCGAGAATCATTCCCAGGGTGGAGATACCCGACAGCGCTACGTAATAAAGGAGGCCGACATCCAGATCGGCATGAATGAGATTCGCGGTGAACGGAATCGTCGCCACAACGACGAACGCCGGAATAAACGTAAGCACAGGCGCGAGAATGAACAGCTCCCGGTCCGCTTTGCGCGGAATGGTATCTTCTTTGATGAGCAGCTTAAACACGTCAGCGACCGTTTGCAGCAGTCCCAGCGGACCTACACGATTTGGGCCATATCTCCCCTGCATCCAGCCGATGACTTTTCGCTCGAAGTAGATGGCATACGTTACGAATCCCAGGATGATAAGAAGCAGCACAACGCCGTAGGCCGCGAAAATAAGCCCCGTCGTCCATGTCAGCGGCTGTCCGACCAGATCCAGCATCAGCCGTCCACCTCCCCTACAACAATATCAATCCCGCCGAGAATGGTAATCAGGTTCGTCATGGTTTCCCCGACCAGCAGCTTCGGTAAAATTTGAAGATTCACGAAGGAAGGGCGGCGGAATTTTAGCCGGAACGGTTCGGGCCGCCCTTTGGACATGATAAAACAGCCGATTTCCCCCCTCGGCGATTCGATCGGCGCATAAATATCGCCTTCCGGCGGCTTGATGACCCGGGGGGCTTTTCCCATCGTATCGCCTTCGGGAATCTGATCCAGCGCCTGCTCGATGATACGCAGGGATTGAACGATCTCTTCCAGTCTAATGAGATAACGGTCGTAACAGTCACCATTGGTTCCCACCGGTACGTCAAAATCGAAACGGTCATATATGGAGTAAGGCTGATCCTTACGCAAGTCCCATTTGACGCCGGTACAACGCAGATTCGCCCCGCTTAATCCGTAAGCGATAGCCGTATCGGCATCGTAACGGCCTACGCCTTTGATCCGGGCGAGAAAAATTTCATTGCCGCTGACAAGACGGTCATACTCTTCCAGCTTACTCTTCATGTAAGGGATAAATGCCCGGATTTTGTCCAGCCAACCTTCCGGGGCATCCCATTTGACCCCGCCGACACGCATATAATTGTAGGTAAGTCTCGCCCCGCACAGCTCGTTGAAAAAGTCGATAATCATTTCCCTGTCGCGGAACGCATAAAGAAACGGACTCATCGCCCCGATATCGAGCAAATAAGTTCCCCACCAGACCAGATGACTGGCGATCCGCTGAAGCTCCATAACCAGAATACGCAAATATTCGGCTCTTTCCGGTATCTGCAGGCCAAGCATCCGTTCGACCGCGTTGACCAGCACATAATTGTTTGTCATGGCCGAAACGTAGTCCATCCGGTCCGTATAAGGAATAATTTGAGTGTAATTGAGATTTTCCGCAAGCTTCTCGGTACCTCGGTGCAGGTAACCCATAACCGGGATCGCTTCGCGGATAATCTCTCCATCCAGCTTGACGATAATCCGGAATACCCCGTGGGTACTCGGATGCTGAGGCCCTACGTTAAGCAGCAGTTCTTCTGTCCGTAACAAAACGCTACACCTCCGGGTCGTACGCTTCGTAATCTTTGCGCAGCGGGTGGCCAACCCACTCGTCCGGCATCATGATGCGCGTCAAGTTGGGATGGCCGGGAAAATCAATGCCCAGCAGGTCATAGATTTCCCGCTCGTTCCAATCCGCGGTCGGCCATACGGAAGCGACGGAGGGAACGGACGGAGCCTCCCGCTCTGTGCGCACGCGGACTCCGTATTCTTTGCGCAGCGGGATAGAGAGCAGATGGTAAACCACTTCCAGCTGGTTGCCGAGGTCTACGCCGCTCACGCTGCGCAGGTAGCCGCACTGCAGCTCCTCGTGCTGCAGGAAGACCTCCGCGGCACGCACCCAGTGCTCGCCGCGGATAACCACGAAGGGACGGTGGCCGTCGATCTCGTTGATGAACGCTTCATCAACGGCGTCCCCGGCCACCTCTCCCTTCAAGATCTCGACCAGCCGGTCCAGCATCGGCTGGTTCGGGGACGGCGGCTTCGGCGGGGCATCCTCCGCCGGAGCCGCCGTTTTGGCGGCACGGGCAGCCGCCCGGGCTGCGCGAGCTTCTGCGGCGGCTTTCGCTTTGTCGCTGCCGTCCTCAGCCGCTGCCCCTTCAGTCGGGGCAGCGCCGTTGGCCTCGGCCGGAGCGGTGCCGCCGGCTTCAGCGGTAGCGGCGCTTCGCGCTTCCGCACGGTCCGGGCGCTGCGCAGCACCGGACGCCGGGGTCTCCGGCGCTGATTCGCCGGTGCCTGCCGCCGAGGCGCTCTGCTCGGACGGACCGGCCGGAGGCGCTATGTCGTCCCCCGCTGATCCTGTGCTCACTGAACTAGTATGTAACTCGTTATTTTCTTCTTTCGACAAAATCCCTTGTTTTTCCTTATATTCAATTGTATTCGCTTCCAATTTGTCGTCTGATTTTGTCGGTTTTGATCGAATATCGGTTTCCTGCGAATTTTCCTTTTCCTTATCGGTCACAGGTTCGTCACCTGCTTTCCGGTTTTCGCCTCGTAACGGATTTTCTCCTGAAGCTTATTGATTCCATAAATCAAAGCCGCCGGATTCGGTGGGCAGCCCGGAATATACACATCAACCGGAACCACCTGATCGACACCTTTTACAACCGCATAAGATTTTACGTACGGACCGCCTGCCGTAGCGCAGGACCCCATCGCAATGACCCACTTCGGTTCCGGCATCTGATCGTACAGACGACGCAGCAGCGGAGCCATTTTCTTGGTCACCGTGCCGGCCACGATCATCACATCGGATTGGCGGGGAGATGTCCTGAAAATAACGCCAAAACGGTCCAGATCATAATGCGACGCGCCCGTTCCCATCATTTCGATGGCACAGCAGGCGAGACCGAAAGTGAGCGGCCACAAGGAATTGCTTCTTGCCCAGGCTTTGACCTGCTCCAGGGTTGTCATAAACACGTTGCGATCCAGTTCAGCACGATCTTCCGGAGTTATCGACTCTAAATTGAAGTCCATTGCAGCACCTTCTTCTTCCAAGCATAGAGTAACCCGACACCGAGAAGCAGGACAAAAATACACATTTCCACCAGTGCAAACAGCCCCAGCTTGTTATACGCCACGGCCCACGGATACAAAAATACGGTTTCTACATCGAAAATGACAAACATTAAGGCGAAAAGATAATACCGGATATTGAACCTGACCTGACCTTCCCCTACTGGCTCATTTCCGCTTTCGTAAGTGGTTGCCTTGTCTTCGTTCGGCTTGTTGGGTCTAAGCCATCTGCCGATCGTAAGAGCTGCAACCGGAAGCAAGATGCCGAGTGCGACGAAAATGGCTACGATCACATACTTTACCGCGTACATCTGCTTGAAACCGCCTCCATTTTCATAAGAAATCTTTAATCATTTCATAAATTTTGGTAATGTAATGCCTTTCCAATTATAGCATACGCTCAAAAAATGTGTCTAATGAAAATGATTTTAGATGTAAGCGTATACTTGCCGGAGAAAATAAAAAACAGAAGACGCATGAACGTCCTCTGTTTCTTCTTGCTTATTTATGCTCGTAAACCCCGATCCGGTTCAACGCCCGTTTAAGAGCAAGCTCGGCGCGCTGGAAATCAGCTTCGTCTTTCTTACCCGTTAAACGTTTCTCGGCGCGTTCCTTCGCAGACTTCGCACGTTCGATGTCAATGTCGCTAGGCAGCTCCGCACTTTCCGCCAGGATGACAACCTTATCTTTGCGCACTTCCATGAAACCGCCGTTCAAAGCGACAGTTTCTTGTTTGCCATTCTCATGTTTGATCGTGGCGGGTGCGATTTTCAAGGGTGTCACAAACGGAATGTGGTTCGGAAGAATGCCAAGTTGGCCTTCGATGCCCTCGACACTTACCATGTGAACATTCTGGGTATATACGATGCGCTCCGGAGTTACGATTTCCAAAAGGAAAGTACTCACGCTCATTCCTCCCCAGAACTTTCGCTAGAAAGTTCGTTCGCTTCGTAAGCTTTTCACCTTGTCCGAGAGAGGGGTTCTGCGAGAGATCCTCTCCCCGACTCGGCTCAAACCCGGGAAAGCAGGCAGACGCCCGCATGACCCGATTGCTTATACCATCGTTCTTGCCTTTTCAACGGCCTCATCAATCGAACCTACGTTGACGAAAGCTGCTTCCGGCAGATCGTCATGCTTGCCGTCAAGCAGTTCTCTAAAGCTGCGCACGGTTTCTTTAACCGGGCAGTAGAGACCTGGCATACCGTTAAACGCTTCGGCAACGTGGAGCGGTTGGGACAGGAAGCGTTCTACGCGTCTTGCGCGGTTAACGGCAATCCTGTCTTCTTCGCTCAACTCGTCCATACCGAGGATCGCGATAATATCTTGAAGTTCTTTGTAACGCTGAAGCAGACGCTTAACGCCTTGCGCCACTTCATAGTGCTCTTCGCCTACTACCTGAGGAGTCAGGATACGGGAAGAGGAAGCAAGCGGATCAACGGCCGGGAAGATACCTTTCGCGGCAATGGCACGCTCGAGGTTAGTCGTTGCGTCCAAGTGGGCAAACGCAGTTGCCGGAGCCGGGTCAGTGTAGTCATCCGCCGGTACGTAGATCGCTTGAATCGACGTTACGGAACCTTTGGTCGTGGAAGTAATACGCTCTTGAAGTTGACCCATTTCGGTTGCCAGCGTAGGCTGGTAACCTACCGCGGACGGCATACGTCCGAGGAGGGCGGAAACTTCGGAACCCGCTTGTGTGAAACGGAAGATGTTGTCGATGAACAGAAGTACGTCACGGCCTTCCTCATCACGGAAATACTCGGCCATAGTCAGACCGGAAAGAGCAACACGAAGACGCGCGCCTGGAGGTTCGTTCATTTGACCGAACACCATTGCGGTCTTGGCGATAACGCCGGAATCACTCATCTCGTGATAAAGGTCGTTACCTTCACGTGTTCTTTCACCTACGCCCGCAAATACGGAAATACCGCCATGCTCCTGCGCGATGTTATGAATAAGCTCTTGCATGGTTACGGTTTTACCTACACCCGCACCACCGAAGAGACCGATCTTTCCGCCCTTCATGTAAGGAGCAAGAAGGTCGATAACCTTGATACCTGTTTCCAGCATCTCGGCTTGAGTCGTCAGATTGACGTACTCAGGAGCTTGCTTGTGAATCGGGGATGTCAGGGTCCGGTCCGCAGGACCTTTACCGTCGATCGGATCGCCCAGTACGTTATATACACGGCCCAGTGTAGCAGGACCGACCGGTACGGAGATAGCGGCACCGCTATCGATAGCTGCCATTCCGCGCACGAGACCGTCCGTGGAAGACATAGCTACACAGCGTACTTGGTTGTCGCCAAGGTGTACGGCAACTTCAACTGTCACTTCGCTGTTCTCTTGATCAGCGGATTGAGCAGTTTTTTGAATTTTAATGGCATTCAGAATCTCGGGAAGATGTCCACGTTCGAACTCGATGTCGACAACCGGTCCCAAGACCTGAACAACACGTCCTTTGCTCATTGTATTTCCCTCCTGTACTCAAATGCTTAGTTCCGCACTGCGCATTAGTTCAATGCGTTTGCACCGGCAACAATCTCCGAGATTTCCTGGGTAATTGCCGCCTGACGTGCACGGTTATAGGAAAGTGTAAGCTCTGCAATCATCTTCGTCGCATTCTTCGTCGCGCTACCCATAGCGGTCATACGCGCGCCGAATTCGCTCGCTTTGCTTTCCAGCACGGCGCTGAAAATGACCGTTTCCGCATACTTCGGAAGCAGTACTTCCAGAACGCCTTCGGCGGAGGGCTCATATTCGTAGGAAGAGACAGCGCTGCTGCCGGACTCCGGCTGCTCGAGCGGCAGCAGTTTTTTCTCAACCGGCGTTTGCGTAATTGCGTTATGGAACTGGTTGTAATAGACGTACAGCTCGTCGTAATTGCCGTCGATGAAGTTCTGTACAGCGGACGAAGCGAGCTGCTTAATATCGGCAAACGTCGGAGAATCGCTGAGACCTGAGACTTCGTCAAAGACCGGGATGTTTCTCCGCTTGAAGAAATCCTTGCCTTTGCGGCCGACAACGAAAACCGCATATTCATCCGTAGATTTATGCCGCTCACGAATAGCATTTAACGCCTTCCGAAGCACGTTGGCGTTAAAACCGCCAGCGAGTCCGCGGTCTGAAGTCAAGACCAGATATCCCGTGCGTTTGACTTCACGAACCTGGAGCATCGGATGCTGAACGCCCTTCGAGCCTGCAGCCACACTAAACACCACTTCGCGGATCTTATCCGCATAAGGACGGGATGCCTCCGCATTGTTCTGGGCGCGCTTCAGCTTGGAAGCCGCGACCATCTCCATCGCTTTAGTGATCTGCCTTGTGTTCTGTTTGCTCTTAATCTGACGCTTAATCTCGCGTATACCCTTAGCCATACTGTTTCACCCCCTGCAGCTTGATTATGGAATCGCAAATTCTCATAATTATTCGGATACCGAGAATCCTTTGAGGAATGTCTCGATAGCTGCAACCAGCGCTTTTTCCGTGTCGGAAGTAAGATCCTTCGTGTCACGGATGGAGCTGGCGATTTCCGGTTTGTTGGCATCGAGGTATGCAAGGAATTCTTTTTCGTAACGGGTAACGTCTTTAACCGGCAGTTCGTCCAAGAAGCCTTTAGTAGCGGCATAGATGCTGATAACCTGTTTTTCAAAAGGCATCGGCTCGTTAATACCCTGCTTCAGGATTTCCAGTGTACGCTCACCACGGTTCAGACGGGAAAGCGTTGCTTTATCAAGGTCGGAACCGAACTGCGAGAAAGCAGCCAATTCGCGATATTGTGCAAGGTCGGTCTTCAGGGTACCGGCAACTTTCTTCATGGCTTTCACTTGAGCGGAGCTACCTACACGGGATACGGAGATACCCACGTTGATGGCCGGACGCTGACCGGAATAGAACAGGTCGGATTCCAGGAAGATTTGACCGTCCGTAATGGAAATAACGTTGGTCGGAATGTATGCCGATACGTCACTCGCTTGAGTTTCGATGAATGGAAGCGCCGTGATGGAGCCTCCGCCCAGCTCATCGTTCAGTTTAGCTGCACGCTCAAGCAAACGGGAGTGAAGATAGAATACGTCACCCGGATAAGCCTCACGGCCCGGTGGACGACGGAGGAGCAGGGAAAGCTCACGATAAGCGGCAGCTTGTTTGGACAGATCGTCATAAACGATCAGGACATGCTCGCCTTTGTACATGAAGTATTCGCCCATTGCGCAGCCGGAATAAGGAGCCAGGAAGAGCAATGGAGCCGGCTCGGATGCACTCGCGGTTACGACGATCGTGTAGTCGAGAGCGCCGTTGCGGCGGAGTGTATCCACTACGTTGGAAACGGTGGACTGCTTTTGGCCGATGGCCACGTAGATACATTTCACGCCGTTGCCTTTTTGGTTGATGATCGTATCGATGGCAATCGCCGTTTTACCGGTTTGACGGTCACCGATGATCAGCTCACGCTGGCCGCGGCCGATCGGTACAAGCGCGTCAATCGCCTTGATACCGGTCTGCATAGGCTCGTGTACGGATTTACGCGCCATAACGCCAGGAGCCGCGGATTCAACCGGACGGTAGCCGGAAGCTTCGATTGGTCCTTTGCCGTCAATCGGCATACCCAGTGCGTTAACAACGCGTCCGAGCAGCGCTTCGCCTACAGGCACCTGCATAATGCGGCCTGTACGCTTAACTTGGTCACCTTCGCGGATGTCCGAGTACGGTCCGAGAATGATGATACCTACATTGTTTTCTTCCAGGTTCTGCGCCATGCCCACAACGCCGTTGGCGAACTCGAGAAGCTCACCGGCCATGACGTTCTCCAAGCCGTGCACACGAGCGATACCGTCACCGATAGTGATAACCGTACCGACTTCAACGACTTCCAGATCTGCTGTATAATTTTCGATTTGCTGCTTAATCAGCGTGCTGATTTCATCAGGTCTGATACTCAACGAACCTCACCCCTATCTACATTGCTTGAGCTTGTTTCAGCGATTTTTCCAAACGTTCGAGTTTGCCAGCCAAACTGCCGTCGTAGAGACGGTCACCGATCCGAACAGTAATGCCGCCAAGCAAGCTCGGGTCGACTACCGTCTGTACACGAATTTGTTTGCCGGTCATACGGCTAAAGTTGTCTGCAATTTCCTTGACTTGTACTTCAGACAGCGGCAGGGCAGTGTAAATCGTTGCGTCTGCCTGGCCAAGCGACTCGTTGGAAATCTGAACAAAGTCGGACAGTACAATAGGAAGCAGGGATTGCCGTCTTCTATCGATCAGGAGTTTAATCGTATTCATAACGAGCGGAGAAATCCGATCCGCAAAGATGTTCGACAAAAGCTGACGTTTCGCAGGCACGTCGATATTCGGATGATCCAGAACGCTGCGCAGTTCCGCATGATCCTGGATCGTCTGAACAATCTCGGTCAGTTCAGTTTCAACTTGAGCGACCGCGTTCTGCTCCTTCGCAGCTTCAAAAAGTGCTTTCGCATATCTTTTCGCTACCACGATGTCACTCATTTAGATCCCCCTACCTCATTCAGGTAATGGTTCACCAATTCTTCCTGTGACTTTTCGTCAACTTGCTTTTCAATAATTTTAGAAGCGATCATAACGGACATAGCGCTAACTTGACCGCGCAGTGCTGCAACCGCTTTGTTTTTCTCGCTTTCGATCTCGCGTACCGCTTCTTCTTTCACGCGGTCCGCTTCGCTTTTCGCTTTATCGACGATTTCTTCGGCTTGCTTGGAGCTCGTCAATTTAGCTTGCTCGATCATTTGGTAAGCTTCTTTACGTGCCTCTTGAATTACCTGCTTCTGTTCTTCGAGCATTTGCTCGGCTTGAACACGACTTGCATCAGCAGAGTTCATCTGGTCGGCAATCAGCTTTCTGCGCTCTTCCATCGTTGCGAGCAACGGACCGAAGGCGTATTTGCTGAGCAGCCAGTATAGAATTCCGAACGCGACAAGCGCGAATACGAACGATTCCCAATTCCAAGACATTCGAGTCACTCCTTTCCGTAACTGTGTGCTGGGGCGATTCTTCAAGAACCTAATTCATAGCGAAGGCGCGGATGGCTCAGGCCTTCCCCGCCCAACCGAGGCTATGCGAATTATTTGAAGAAAATCAGGAAGCCCAGAACGACACCGATAATCGGAACAACCTCGACGATACCAACACCGATAAACATAGTTGTTTGCAGAGTACCGCGAAGCTCAGGTTGACGAGCGATACCTTCTACTGTCTTGCTTACGATCAGACCGTTACCAATACCAGCGCCAAGTGCGCCCAAACCGATTGCTAATGCTGCTGCCAGGAATTCCATGAAAAATTTCCTCCTCAGAAAATAGGTTTTGTACCTGTAATGTGTATATGGATCCCACGCCTTGCGGAAGCCGCGCAGAGCTGCTAATCGCAGCTGAGCCGATCATTTAGTGATCTTCATGATGAACGGTAGCCTGGGAAATGTAAACCATGGTAAGGATGGTGAACAAGAATGCCTGGATGGCACCTACGAAGATACTGAA
Source organism: Paenibacillus chitinolyticus NBRC 15660 (assembly GCF_000739915.1). GTDB lineage: Bacteria > Bacillota > Bacilli > Paenibacillales > NBRC-103111 > Paenibacillus_F > Paenibacillus_F chitinolyticus. The sequence continues at coordinate 137,783 of NZ_BBJT01000012.1, forward strand.
GCCCTGCCAAACGGCGAGCAGCGGTATCCCTACAACACCCAGCATCATAATGGTGGAGATCAGAACCTCACCCGCAAAGATGTTCGCGAACAAACGAAGAGCAAGCGTCAACGGCTTGGAAAGCTCTTTAATGATGTTCAGCGGCAGGAAGAACCAGAACGGCTCAAAGTAATGCTTCAGATAATGTTTCGTGTTCTGTGTCAAACCGAGTGTATTCGTCATAACAAACACCATCAGGGCGAGTGCGGACGTTACGGAAAGGTCGGCTGTCGGTGATTTCCACCAAGCCACAGAAGCGTGCTTGCCTGCTTCCTCCAACTCATGAATACGGGTATCCGTCAGCACTTGCTGACCGAACAGCGTAAATCCCTGAGTATGGTCGGTTACGATACCGAACGGAAGACCGAGAAGGTTGGAGACAAAGATAAACATAATTAATGTCAATCCTAACGAAATGTAGGACTTTGCCTTGCTGAGCGGCATCGTACTCGCAATTGTGTTATGAACGAACTCAACGACCCATTCCATAAAGTTTTGCAGTTTGGAAGGTTTGTCTACGGACAGGTTCCGCACGGACAGAAGAGCCAGGACTAACACAACCACGCAGGATACGATAATCGCCAAAAAGGTTGAAATGTCAATATCGATACCATTTTCGAAGTGTAGCACGGGAAACTCATGCATTTTCCAATTTCACCCCTTTCCATGCATTACGGTTTGTGTGGACGACTCAAAATGCCGACTAGCAAAAGTATAAATGGAACCAAAAAGCAACCAATAATGGTTGAGGCGATATCAAGGTGTTGTGGAAATTTAAGCGCAATCATAACGGCAAGGAGCACTGTAGCCAGACGGCTTAAAAATCCGAGACTCATACGCTGTGCGCCCCGCTCCGCAACGGTTTTGCCGATCAAATCGACTCTGCGCTGAAGGAGCAAAGCATTGATGCCGCTTGCAATCGCACCCACTAATAATCCTGCAGCTACCGTACGTACGGAAGGGACAAGCGCCCAGACCAGTAAACATGCGGCGAGAAGCAGAAGTGCGATACGCATAGCTTTCTTGAGCAGGTCATTCATCGGGTTCCTCCAGAAACTTCTTAAGCAGCATGATAACCGAAGCGATCCCCGCGAAGAGACCGAGCATCACGCCTGCTACTATCCAGCTTCTCGGACCGCCAAAACGCTGGACTGCGAAGTTCGCGGCGAAGTAGCCGAGCATGGTACAGATAGCGATATCAAGCCCGAGTGCGCCTACAAGGCCGGCAGCCCTCCAAGGATTATCGCGGTTTCCTTTGTTTTTCATGGCTTTGACCCCTATCAATCCTCATATATTGTATCGGAGCAAAGTCTACTTTGTCAATTCGTATAAAATCAAACATTTCGTGAACAGTACTGCCGAAATCCCTTATATATCAAGGGATTTCGGCATTTAAAACCAAACAGTGGAACTGTACAGTGTGACCTTTGTCATTGCATCGTCACAATGTCGAAAGAGATGCGTTAAAAAGAGTCCGGTTTTTCCGTTTTATAGCCGAAATGGTGTAGGATTCCCTGCACGATTCTGCGGGAAGCTTGTCCGTCTCCGTAAGGGTTCGCAGCGCCCTTCATACGATCATACGTTTGTGGATCGGTGAGCAACGCGCGTGCGCGCTCGTAAACTTTCTGTCCGTCCGTACCTACAAGCTCCAGAGTACCGGCTTCCACGCCTTCCGGACGTTCCGTAGTGTCACGAAGCACCAGGACAGGTACACCGAACGACGGAGCTTCTTCTTGAAGACCGCCGGAATCCGTCAGGATCATATAAGCGTGAGGGTAGAAGTTATGGAACTCAAACACGTCGAGCGGATCGATCAGTTTAATTCTCGGATGGTTCCCCAGAATCTCATAAGCCGGTTCCTTAACGGCCGGACTCGGATGAACCGGATACACGATCGCGACATCATCGAATTCGTCCGCAATGCGCTTGACCGCGTTGAAGATCTGACGGTGCGGCTCTCCCTGTGCTTCCCTGCGGTGGGCCGTCATCAGGATGAGACGTTTGCCCTCCGCCCAGTCCAGAACCGGATGGTGGAAGTCCTTCTTCACGGTGTACTGGAACACGTCCGTTACGGTGTTACCGGTAACATAAATCGAATCTTCCGATTTATTTTCTTTGCGCAAATTGCCCGCCGACCAGTTGGTCGGAGCAAAATGCAGATCCGCGAGGACGCCCGTCAACTGACGATTCATCTCTTCCGGATACGGCGACATCTTGTTCCAAGTTCTCAGGCCCGCTTCCACATGGCCGACTTTGATCTGCTGCAAGAAGGCCGAATAGCTGGCAAGGAAGGTGGTCAGCGTATCGCCGTGCACTAGAATCAGGTCCGGCTTCGCTTCCCGGAAAACGGGCTCAAGTCCTTGAAGAACCCGGATGGTGACTTCGTTGAGTGTTTGACGGTCCTTCATGACGTTGAGGTCGAAATCTGGCTGGATGTTGAACAACTCAAGCACCTGATCCAGCATTTGACGATGCTGGGCCGTTACGGCCACGAGTGATTCAATTTGCTCCGGATGCTTCTGAAGCTCCAAAATAAGCGGAGCCATCTTGATGGCTTCCGGTCTTGTACCGAAAATCGTAATGACTTTCAACCTTTTCATGAACGTACGTCCCTCCAAAATACTTTATTTCGTACCGAATAAACGGTCGCCCGCGTCTCCCAGACCGGGAATGATGTAACCGTGATCGTTCAAATAATCGTCGATAGCGGCCACATAAATGTCAATGTCCGGATGCTCTTTCTGGACGGCTTCGATACCTTCCGGAGCGGCGATCAGACACATCAGCTTGATCTGCACGCATCCGCGGTTTTTCAAAGCGGTGATAGCCAGGTTAGCGGAACCGCCCGTCGCCAGCATAGGGTCCACGACGATCAATTCTCTTTCCTGTACATCTGTGGGTAATTTCACATAATACTCGACAGGTTGGAGCGTCTCAGGGTCCCGATACAACCCGATATGGCCCACTTTCGCAGCCGGAATCAGATTCAGAATCCCGTCCACCATGCCGAGTCCCGCGCGGAGAATCGGAATAATGCCGAGCATGCGTCCGGAAATAATCCGGCAATCCGCAGTCGCTACAGGCGTTTTGACCTGGATGTTCTCGAGCTGGATATTACGCGTAATCTCGTACGCCATCAAAGTGGCGACTTCATCCACCAATTCACGGAAATCCTTGGTTTTCGTATTTACATCTCTTATGTATGTGAGTTTGTGCTGAATCAAGGGGTGGTCGCAAATGAACACCTTACTCATAGTATTCCTCCCGAATATCGATCTGGCTGATCTGGATGTCTTTCCAACTTTCCACAAACCTCGTCCATTATATCATATGTCTGTTTATATATCCTCCCCAAAAAGCACACTCTCTTATGACAAGAATCCGCTTTTGTATGAACAATCCGCCCTCTTTTTTTTCATAAAAAAGGAACCCTTCGCGGGTTCCCGGATTCACTAACCACCTACTGGAGAGCAGGTTGTTTTATATGGAAGAATTAATATTCCAATCCCTTGTACAGCGGGAATTTGGAGGTAACTTCTTTAACGAGTCCGCGGGCTTGCTCGTGAACGGCGGAATCGCTCGGATTTTTAAGCGTCATGGCGATAATTTTGGCGATTTGCTTCATGGCTTCCGTATCCATTCCACGGGAAGTCGCGGCAGGCGTACCGATACGGATACCGCTGGTTACGAACGGGCTGGTCGGATCGAACGGAATCGCGTTCTTGTTGACGGTCACACCCACTTCATCAAGAAGATGCTCGGCGTCTTTACCCGTGATGTTCAGGCTGCGCAGGTCGATCAAGATCAGGTGATTGTCCGTACCGCCGGAAACGAGGTTGATGCCGTCGGCCGTCAAGCCTTCAGCCAGCGCTTTGGCATTATCAATAACGTTTTTGCCGTATGTTTTGAAGTCGGCTTGCAGGGCTTCTCCCAGCGCAACGGCTTTAGCGGCGATGATGTGCATCAGAGGTCCGCCTTGGGAACCCGGGAATACGGCTTTGTCGATTGCGGCAGCCCACGGCTTGCGGCACAGAATCAAACCGCCGCGCGGTCCGCGAAGCGTTTTGTGAGTCGTTGTCGTGACAAAATGAGCATGCGGAACCGGGTTCGGATGCAGACCTGCCGCAACAAGACCCGCGATGTGAGCCATGTCGACCATAAACAGGGCGCCCACTTCGTTAGCGATTTGGCCCAGTTTCTCGAAATCAATGATGCGCGGGTAAGCACTTGCTCCTGCAACGATCATGCGCGGTCTGTGTTTGAACGCGGCTTTACGGACATCGTCGTAATCGATGCGGGAATCCTGTTCGCTTACGCCGTAAGCTACGAAATTATAGAGGATACCGGACGCGTTGACGGGGCTGCCGTGTGTCAAGTGTCCGCCATGCGCCAGGTTCATGCCCAGAACGGTGTCGCCAGGCTTAAGCGCGGCCAGATAAACGGCCATATTCGCTTGAGCGCCGGAGTGAGGCTGTACATTGGCATGCTCGGCCCCGAAAAGTTCCTTCGCACGGTCGCGCGCGATATCTTCGACGATATCGACGTACTCGCAGCCGCCGTAATAACGCTTGGACGGGTAACCTTCCGCGTATTTGTTCGTCAGCACGGTGCCCATAGCTTCAAGAACTGCCTGGCTTACAAAGTTTTCGGAAGCGATCAGCTCGATTTTGTCGCGTTGACGGCCAAGCTCCAAGTTCATAGCCTCAACGATTTTCGGGTCCTGTTTACGCAAAAATTCTACCATCTGTAACAACCTCCCATGGATTTAAAATCAAAATCAGTTTCACTTTGTACGAGCCGGATAAACAGGAAAAAAGATTCCCCGTTTACCACGGCTCCAGACGCACTATTCGCAGTTGTCGCTGTCTGCCGAACTTCCCGGACTTGTCCGGGAAGGAGCAGCAGCACCGGCGAATACGGGAATATCCGGGCTTTCCGGGACAGCTTCGTATACCGCCCGCTGCCCGCCGATCAGCTTCGGACGCGTATACGCCATCGTCACGTGCGCCTCACCCACCCATTTCACGGGCGGGCGCACAGGGACGGCTACCCGGCGGAGATGCATGCCGATCAGCGTGTCGCCGATGTCGATGCCCGCATGAGCGGCGATCTCTTCCACGACGCATGCGCGCTCCAGGTGCCGGTAAGCATGGGCGGCCATCGAGCCGCCGGCCTTGGGCACCGGCACTACATTCACCGGCTCCAGCCGGGAGTCTTGCTCCACCAGCGCTTCTTCGACGACAAGCGCGCGGTTTAAATGCTCGCAGCACTGGAAGGCGAGCCGCAGCCCGTGTTCTTCCGCCACCCGGACAGCGGCGGTGAAAATGCGCTCGGCCGCTTCCGGCGTACCGGACGTGCCGATTCTCTGGCCACGGACCTCGCTCGTCGAGGTACCGAAAACAACGATCTGACCGGGCCTTAAGCCGCCAGCTTCGATCAGTGCCCGGAAATTGGCCTCGACAGCAGGGCCTATTCCGTCCAGCCAGGCTTGCTCACCGTCATTCATACGATCACCTCCATTTATTAAAATAGAGCTCCTTACGGATGAATCGTATTTTTCTCTTCCAACAGCTTCACTTTTTTCAGGCGGTTCTCATGACGTTCGCCGTGCGAAAACTCGGTCTCAATCCAGATCTTGACGATTTCCTGCGCCACGCCGGGTCCGATTACGCGTTCTCCCATAGCAAGCACATTCGTGTCGTTGTGCTCCCGGGTTGCTTTCGCGGAGAACATATCGTGCACAAGCGCGCAGCGGATGCCCGGCATTTTGTTGGCGGCAATGGTCATACCGATGCCTGTACCGCAAATCAGAATACCTTTGTCCGCCTGCCCGTTAAGCACCATGTCGCAAACCGGAACAGCGTAGTCCGGATAGTCGACCGATTGTTCACAGTTGCAGCCGACATCCTTCACTTCGTGACCTAACGATTCCAGGTAAGGAACGATAACATCTTTAAGCCGGTATCCGGCGTGATCGGCGCCAATTGCAATTTTCATTGAAAAGCCCTCCTCGGGTGGGAATAAACTGCGTTTGGCTCTATTATAACCCAAACCGATCAGCCGAAGAAAAAAAACGGCAAATTCCGACTTTACCTGCACCTGTAAACCGCTACGAGACAATGAAAAAAAGAGCATGACACGCGTGTAAATACGCATGTACTGCTCTTTTGCCCAGGCGACCGGCCGTATACCCCGATGCTCCACTGTGGTTACACCCACTCGTCGCCAGTTACATCGGGTCTTCTATTATGCCCCTATCTTACCGTATTCCCGCAAAACTGTAAAGCCGCTAAAAAATGAAGATTATGTTAGCCCGCCAAAGGATACTGCGGCCGTCGATACGCTCATCGGCTTTCCTTTATCTTTTGAACCAGTTTAACGAGCGCTTCCTCGATTTCTTCCGCCGTATGGCGGTAAAGCTCCAACGAGCCGCCGAAAGGATCGGAAATATCATAATTCGGAAGTTTCTTTTCCAGGTGTATGAGTCTCGTCCGTTCTTCTACCGTAATTTCTTCGGAAAGGGCATGCTTGACCTGCACTTCAGCGATCAGCCGCTCCCATTCTTCGGCAGCCAACGCGACTTCGGGATCGTCTTCCACAAATTCCTTCAATGTATGTGTTTTATCCGCCGCCTGCGGGAACCGCTGAATCACGGCGCGTTTATGGTCTTGTGTCATCGTTAAGATAAGATCGGCCCAATCCACGTCTGCGGATCTGAGAAGACTGGAGCTGATGGAAGCTTCACAGCCTTTTTCACGCAAAACAGAGGAAGATTGCCGGGAAATCGGACTGCCGTCGGAAGCAAAAACCCCTGCGGAACGGATATGGACTTCCAGGTTATCCTGCTGGGCCATATGGCGCAGAATCCCTTCAGCCAGCGGGCTGCGGCATGTATTTCCGGTACAGACAAAAAGGATCTGTTTCATGTTCCGTCTACCTCCTACAGAGTATTCGAACGAGTTGTTCCGCTCTCTATTATTGTACCGCTTTTTTGAAATCAAGAACACTTTACAACTTTACAGCAGAAATCTCAGACCGAACAACAGCAAAATTACCCCGCCCAGCGCTTCTCCGTACTCACCGATCCAGCTTCCCACGTGACGCCCCAGCATAAGCCCCAGAATCGACATGCCTCCGCCCAGCAATCCGAAAAGCAGCACCGTCAAAACCACATCCGTTGCGAAAATACCGAGCGAAACCCCTACCGAAAAAGAATCGACGCTCACGCTTAACGCGAACAGGGTCATTCCCCAGAAGGTACGATGGTCGAAAGCGGGATTATCTTCTCCCCGGAAAGAGCTGTAAATCATATGCGATCCGAGCAAAATGAGCAGACCGCCCCCGGCCGCCACGGCAACCTGTCCGAGCAAATTTCCGAGGTAATGGCCCGCATACATGCCGAGCAGCGGCATGAGGATATGAAAGAGACCGATCACGATGCTGATTTTAAGAATATGCAGCAGGCGTATACCCCTCATTCCGATTCCAATCCCTAAAGAAAACGCGTCAAAACCAAGCGCAATAGCCATGATGAAGATCGTCACCAGTTGGCCCCATACGAAAGATGACACGCCCGCCAGTGCCGCCATTGGTATTTCCCCCTGTCCGCTTTTTCTCTCTCAAGATATGCGGACAAACAGGGAAACATGCTATGGACTTGTACCTGCCGGCATAATGGTACAGGCGGGTACTCTTGTGAGCGGCATTCGAGCTGAAAAGGATACTTGCTCTTCCGGAACTTTTGCACCTTGCGATGCTTTCACATACAGCACGTTTCCGCTTGTACGGATCAAACAGCCCGAAAGCGTTTCTGCGTGCACCGATGCCCCTTCTGCCGCTTATACGCGGATGACTTCCTGACCCGCCGCCTTGAGCAGCCGGTTCATGACGGCGCGGCCTATTCCCGTGTCCGGGCAGCCTTCCGCGAGAATATACGTCGCTCCCTCGCGGTCGAACTGCCGGAGTGCGGCATACAGCCCGCGCGCGATCGTCTCCGGCTCGGCCAAACGGCCGGAGGAGACTACGGCGTCCGCGTGATGCAGCCCGCGGCGCTCGTCATAGGTGAGCACCCCTGTACGCTCACCGCGGGCTTTGGCGGCGTCCAGGTCACGCCGCATCCACTCGGCGACGGCCTTCGGATCGTCGCCCAGCACCACGCGCATGCTCCCCTTCGGGGCATAATGCGCGTACTTCATGCCGGGAGCCCGCGGCGTCCCGGCCGGTTCCTCGGTGCGTGCGGGTTCGCGCACCGGCACGTCCGGCAGCGCCTCGCGCAGCTGCTCGGCCGTCACCCCGCCGGGGCGCAGGATGTAGATCGCCCCGGACGCCCACTCCACGACGGTCGACTCTACGCCGACGCCCGTCGGGCCGCCGTCGACGATGCCGCCGATTCGTCCGCCGAGATCATCGGCGACGTGTTCCGCCATCGTCGGGCTGGGTCGCCCCGAGCTGTTCGCGCTCGGGGCCGCAACCGGGCAGCCTGCGGCGCGCAGCAGCGCCAAGGCGACCGGATGGTCGGGGATGCGGACCCCGACGGTAGACAGCCCCGCCGTCACGAGCGGGGAAACCGCGCCCGCGCGAACCGGCACGATGACCGTCAGGGGCCCGGGCCAGAAGACATCCATGAGCCTGCGCAGGGGCTCGGCCGGCGTCCCCTCCGCGAACGCGTCCATTTGAGAGCGGTCCGCGATGTGGACGATCAGCGGGTTGTCCGACGGACGGCCCTTGGCCCGGTAAATACCTTCAACCGCAGCGGAATTGGTCGCATCCGCTCCCAAGCCGTATACCGTTTCCGTCGGAAACGCTACGGTCTCTCCTTGGACGAGAAGCCCGGCAGCTTCGGCAATCGCTTTATCCGCCGTTTCTCTTGTTCCCGTCCCCGTTCCGGCTTCATCGTGAATCTTCCATAGTTTAGTCGTTGTCAAAGCTGTTCACCCTTACTGGTTTCCGAAATTTATCTGAACAGATTCAGGAAGAATCCGATGATGCCTTGAAGCAGTTCCCACAGAAAAAATTTCACTTCCGTATCTCCGCCGGCAGTTGCGGCAGCCGCCGATCCTTCGGCCGGAGCGTCCGCCGTTTTTTTCTGCACGCCAGCGGTTTTGGCCTCATCGGTTCCTTTCCCGCCGTCTTCGGCAGGAGCTGCCTGAGCCACCGCTTCGCCCGACACGCCGTCTACAAAGCAAAGAGGAGGAAAAAGCACGCACCACCAGTTCTGGCCTTTCCCTTCACCGAGAGATACACGAAGAGCTTCATAATCCCCGGCCGGATAAACGCGATTGCCGTACATTTTGGTCGGGAACGGTACCTGTCCGAGCTCCACGGTGTAAGGAAGTCCTCCCAGACCGCGGGATGTCAATGTATTGCGGACGACTTCTTCCAGAACCGGAAGGTTTTGCTGCACAATTTGTCTCGCTTCGTCAATAGAATGCGGTCCGGTGACCCACTCGTTCATCTGAGCGACAATAGCGTCCCGCACCAGCCGCTTGATGGCCTGATCCTCCGGCTTATCGGAGTTGGCCAGTATACGAAGACGGATCGACTGATCCGGGATAGCCCCTTCCGCCAGAGCTGCGTTCGAACGTGTACCTTCCCAGCTCATCATCATGATGGCAAGAGCGAAAAACGTATAAAACAAGTGCTTGTATGATTTACGGATGACCATAATAATTCCCTCCCGTTTCCCGGAAAAACAGCGCCAGCTTCGAAGCCGTTCTCTGTTTCTTCCTCTGTAACGGTTAGTATGGTCAAAAGGCAATTCTTTTAAACTAGCAATCTATGATTTTTTCACGTGGAACATTTTCCGGGTGTGAAACATATAAACCTTTTGGAAAGTGACCGTCAATCGCGGCGACATCCTCGCAGCACAGAACTTTCCCTAACACGCGTATTTGCTGAACGTGCTGATAAGTCTTAAAAAATGATCTCGCTAGATACGAGGTTTATAGATTTCCCGATAGGGGAAGGGTAATAGTAAACCCTATTTGCCGCGTTGACAAAACCTTCAGCCTCTCTCTGTTAGTGGGAAGCTATTCTTTTTCCGAGGGGTCCTGTATCGCTATGACATGCCGGTCGATCCCCGCCAGGTCCTTCACGAAGCGGATCTCGCTCCACTCCCCCGCTGCGCGCAGCAGGTCCGCCACTGCCTCCGCCTGATGGATGCCGACTTCCAGCCCGACCAGCCTCGGCTGTCTCGGCAGCAGGGGGATCTGGCCGGCCAGCCGCCGGTACAGATCCAGCCCGTCTTCGCCTCCGAACAGCGCGAGATGCGGCTCATAGTCGCGCACCTCCGGCTGCAGCGACGGCGAATCCCCCGCCGGAATGTACGGCGGGTTCGAAACCAGGATGTCGACGGGCAGCTCCCGTTCGACGCAGGGCAGGAGCAGATCGCCCTCGTAGAAGGAGATCCGCTCCCCGACGCCGCACTGTCCGGCGTTGCCCTTGGCGACCTCCAGCGCCTCCGGCGAGAGGTCGCATGCCGCCGCGCGCCAATCGGGGCGCGCGTGCAGCAGGCTCACCGGGATAGCTCCGCTCCCGGTGCCGATATCCGCAAGGAGCGGAGCGCCTTGCGGGAACAGGCGCGAGCCCTCGCGGAGGATTTCCTCCACGAGGAGCTCGGTTTCGGGACGCGGGATTAGGACCGCGTCCGTGACCCGGAGCGTCAGGCCGTAGAACTCCTGCTCGCCGGTGATGTACTGCACCGGCTCCCCCGCGGCCTTACGCTCCACGACCTCGCCCCACTGCTCCGCATGCGCAGCGGGAAAAGGCTCTTCCATCCGGAAGAAGAATTCCGTCCGGTTAAGACCCAGCACGTGCTGAAGCAGAATCTCCGCACAAATAGCCCCGTCCTGGATTTGCCGCTCTTTGAAAAAAGAAGAAGCCTGGGTATAGGCTTCTCGGATTGACATGCCGGCTTGATAAATAAGCCTGTTCATGATGGTTTTATTGCTCCCCTTTTTCAAGAAGCTCGGCCTGCGCCGTCATAGTCAGAGCATTGACGATTTCGCCCATATCTCCGTTCAAGATGGTATCCAGCTTGTGAAGCGTTAGACCGATGCGGTGGTCCGTTACGCGGCTTTGCGGGAAGTTGTAGGTCCGGATGCGCTCGCTGCGGTCACCCGTACCGACCTTGCTCTTACGCTCGCCGGCGTACTTCGCTTCTTCTTCCTGGCGTTTAACATCGTAAATACGAGCGCGCAAAACCTGCAGCGCTTTCGCCTTGTTATCGTTCTGGGACTTGCCGTCCTGGCAGGTCGCCATAATGCCTGTCGGCACGTGGAGAACCCGGACCGCAGACTTCGTCGTATTAACGGACTGACCGCCCGCTCCGCTGGAGCAGAACGTATCGACCCGAATATCGCTGTCCTTGATCTCGATATCGATCTCTTCCATTTCCGGCATTACGCCGACCGTGGAAGTGGACGTATGAATACGGCCGCCCGATTCCGTAACCGGAATCCGCTGAACGCGGTGTGCGCCGCTTTCGTATTTCATTTTGCTGTAAGCGCCCTTGCCGTTGATCATGAAAATAATCTCTTTAAACCCGCCAAGGTCGTTCAGGTTCGCTTCCAGCACTTCGGTTCTCCAGCCTTGGGCGTCCGCATACTTAGAGTACATGCGGTACAGGTCTCCCGCAAACAGAGCGGCCTCATCGCCGCCGGCCGCACCACGGATTTCCACGATTACGTTCTTGTCATCGTTAGGATCTTTAGGCAGCATGAGCACGGTCAGACGCTCTTCCAGCTCGTCTTTGCGGCCGGACAGTTCCTCGATCTCCATTTTCACGAGGTCGCGCATTTCGTCATCAAGCTTCTCAGCCTGCATCGCTTTCGCCGCATCCAGCTGTTCCAGCACGTCTTTGTATTCCACATAAGCATCGTAGGCTTCTTGTAGGTCGGATTGTTCTTTGGAGAATTCCCGGAGCTTCTTCGTGTCGCTCGTTACATCCGGGTCACAGAGCAGCTCGCTCAGTTTCTCATAGCGATCCGCCAGAGCCTGCAAACGATCCAGCATTTGGACCACTCCTTACCATAATGTCAAAATAATCAGGACCTTGCGCTGTTTTTGCAAACAGCTTAAATACTAAAGCGCACCTCTCGGCAGCGGTCAGGATAGTTTACGTCGGTGACCGGTTAACCGTTCAAGAGCCTTTATACCGCCGAGGGATGTACATTTCCGCCTGTTCTATATAACACCGTCTCAAGCTAAGGACACAGCTGTGTCTGCTCCCTAAACGTTGAAACGGAAGTGCATCACGTCGCCGTCCTGCACGATATATTCTTTGCCCTCCAGACGAAGCTGGCCTTTCTCTTTGGCCGCGTTCATCGAGCCGGTTGCGGTCAAATCTTCATAAGATACAACTTCCGCCCGGATAAAACCGCGTTCGAAGTCCGTATGAATGACGGCAGCCGCCTGCGGGGCTTTCGTTCCTTTGCGGATGGTCCACGCTCTTACTTCCTGAACGCCGGCCGTGAAGTACGTGTAGAGACCGAGCAGCTTGTAGGCCGCTTTGATTAGACGGTCAAGACCGGATTCCTGCAGACCGAGCTCTTCCAGGAACATTGCTTTGTCTTCGCCTTCGAGTTCTGCGATCTCGGATTCAACCTTCGCGCTGATGGCCACAACCTCCGCGCCTTCTTGAGCCGCAAACTCGCGGACCTTCTGCACGTAAGGGTTGTTGTCGCCGTCGGCCACTTCCGCTTCGCTCACGTTGGCGGCATAAAGCACGGGCTTCATGGTCAGCAGATGAAGGTCGCGCACAAGCACGCGCTCCTCGTCCGTCAGCTCCACGCTGCGGGCCGGCTGGTCGTTGTACAGAGCTTCCTTGATCTTCTCGAAGCATTCCACTTCAGCGGCATACTGCTTGTTGCCGCCTTTCATATTTTTGCGCGAACGGTCAATGCGCTTCTCCACGGAATCCAGGTCCGCCAGAATCAGCTCCAGGTTAATCGTCTCGATATCCGAGATCGGATCGACTTTACCGGACACGTGGGTAATGTTCTCGTCCACAAAACAGCGGACTACATGCACAATTGCATCCACTTCGCGAATGTTTGCCAAAAATTTATTCCCAAGGCCTTCGCCTTTGCTCGCGCCTTTGACCAGACCTGCAATATCGACGAATTCAAAAGCAGTCGGCACGATCCGGTTCGGATTCACAATATCGGCCAATTTCTGCAATCTTTCGTCAGGCACCTCAACCACACCGACGTTCGGATCAATCGTGCAGAAAGGATAGTTTGCGGATTCGGCACCCGCTTGTGTAATCGCGTTAAATAGCGTCGATTTTCCTACGTTCGGCAACCCGACGATTCCTGCTTTCAAAGCCATGTATGTGACACTCCTTGGTTCTCAAATTAAAAAAATGCACCACATTCTATTATAAACCATTCGTCAAGGGGTTACAATTTGCTTAATTCGGGGGGATCTAGGAGGGCTCCGCTTAACCGATTAGAGTCTTCCGCCCGATAGACGGCCGAACATCCTGTCCCCATTTTAAGAAAAAAAGGTCAGGATGTTCATTTAGCGTGCTTTCGTTATCCGATTCTATGTATGAATTCCATTCTGTCATTTATTTCTCAAGTTTTTGAGCAGACCCGCCGCACATAGTCCGACAAACAGAGCCGTCCCGTGCAGTAAGATCGGAAGCCAGGCGGCGGCATCTACCGGAAGCATCATCCCCCATAGAAAAACGGGCGGGAGCTGAATCAGCACAAGTACGATCGCTATCCCGGCAAGGACGGTACAACTGAGTCCGCAAGCTTTTCCGGGCCGAATCAGTCCGACCAAACCGGCCAGCAAGATGGCCCCCAGGCCGATGGAAAGATAAGCCCAAAGCTTTAACCCGCGGGGCTCGGCCACGATTTCGTGTGCAATAAACTGAATGGAGAATGCCGTTTCTCCTCCCCATATCGGGGTATATAAAATACCCAGCAGCAAGCTGAGCAGACAAGTTCCAAGGATGAACAGGAAATGACCTTTGGCGAATTGCTTTTGTCCCATTGCTTCACGGTTGGCTGACAACCTGACCCCCTCCTGAAAATGCTCTTAGTTTTATAACGACCGGGAGTCCTTAAAGGTTCCAAATCGTGCTTCCAAAAACAAGAGTTTTTCATAAATTTTACTGAAAATAAAAAAAGGCAAGTCCGGACTCTATTTCGGAATCCGTCCTTACCTTATTTAAACGTTTTGTTCATTCAAGAACCGGACTTACAGTTCAGACTGAGGATTAATGTTGATTCCGGCGCTATCGGAGTTCTTTTCGGAAAGCGCGTTTTTCCGGTGATATCCCCTGCCGTAGTAAACGACAACGAGAGCGATCAGCCAGATCGGCCCGACAATCAGCGCGACGCGCGTATCTTCGGAGAAGCCGAGAAGAACAATGACGAGCACGAGGAATGCCAGAGAGATATAGGAAGTATAAGGCGCCAGCGGCATCTTGTACTTAAGATTACGAACTTGATCCGGGCTTAGTTTCTTGCGGTATCTCATTTGGGAGATGAGAATCATCGCCCATGTCCATACGGCTCCGAAAGTGGCGATACTTGTTACCCAGGCAAACACTTTTTCCGGAACGATATAGTTCAGAATGACGCCGATAAGAAGCGCGACGGCCGATACGACGATGGCTTTGCCCGGAACGCCGGTTTTGGACACTTTACGGAAGGAATCCGGCGCCTCGCCCTGCTGAGCCAGGTTGAAGAGCATACGGCCCGTACTGAAAATACCGGAGTTACAGGAAGACAGGGCTGCAGTCAGAACAACGAAGTTGATAATTCCCGCGGCTCCGGGAATTCCGATTTTCTCAAACGTCATGACGAACGGGCTGCCGGCTTTGCCGATTTCATCCCAAGGATAGATGGACATGATGACAACAAGTGCACCGATGTAGAAAATAAGAATACGCCAGAAGACAGTGTCGATGGCTTTTGCCAGGGTTTTCTCAGGGTTCTGGGCTTCGCCCGCCGTTACCCCGATCATCTCAACGCCCAGATAAGCGAACATAACCATCTGGAAAGATAGCAAGAGGCCTGTTACCCCGTTAGGAAGGAATCCTCCGTGGCTCCAAAGGTTGCTGAATCCGACTGCGATGCCGCCGTTGCCGAGTCCGAAGAAGATCATCCCGGCTCCGATAACAATCATGCCGATAATCGTGACAATTTTAATCAGGGCGAACCAGAACTCGAATTCCCCATAAGCTTTAACGGCGATCAGGTTAATGGCGCTCATGAGAACAAGCGCACCAAGGGCCCAGAGCCAGCGCGGAGTTCCCGGGAACCAGTACTCCATATAAATGCCGACTGCCGTAATTTCGGCCATACAAGTGATAATCCAGAGGAACCAGTAGTTCCAACCGGTCAAATATCCGAAAAGCGGTGAAATATGATTTCTCGCATACCGGCTGAACGAGCCGGCTACGGGATTTTCAATGGCCATTTCTCCGAGAGCTCTCATAATGAAGAAAATAACGAGGCCTCCGAGCGCGTAAGCCAGCAGAATGCCGGGACCGGCAAGTTTGATCGCGGATGCGGAGCCGAGAAACAGGCCTACACCAATGGCGGCACCAAGCGACATCAAGGTGATATGTCGTTGTTCCAATCCTCTTTGCAGTTCATTGGTCTGAGTTTTTTTGGACATAGGTACCTCCTGAAAATTCGTATTAAGCGTGTTACTGATTATACCCTCCAGAGGGCATGAAGTCTGTCCAACAAAAGTAACTAATTTCTGTAAAAGTAAGCGTTATCATTTGATTTATGTGTATTGAAAGCGCTTCATTTACAAAAAGAAGTGTAGCATATTTGTGTAGGATCTGTTTTTGTGTGATTATGAGAATGTTTCTTTCGCGTTTTGTGCAAATGCACAAACCGTCGCGCTCCGTCTATGGCTTTTCGCACAATCGTTTTATAATAAAAGTACCGACTATGAACGAACCTACTTATATAAAAGAAACCGCTTCGCAAGCCAAAGGAAATGGAGTCAAGACCCGTATGAGCAACGAATTAAATCCGTTTGACCGAAGTTTTGAAAGTTTGGAAGCACTGGCGGATACCATCAGCGAGGTGCTCGGCTGCGCCATCACCATAGAAGACGCCAATCATCGGCTGATCGCGTACAGCACGCACGAAGCTCAGACCGACCCCGTACGGATCGCCACGATCGTCGGCCGCCGCGTGCCCGAGAAGGTTATCGCCAGCCTCTGGCGCGAAGGGTTTATTCAGCAGTTGATGAAAAGCGAGGACCCCGTGCCCATCAAAGCGCTGGATGACGTTAAGCTCGGCCGCCGCATCGCCATTTCCATCCGCAACAACCGCGAGGTGCTGGGCTACATTTGGGTGCTGGAGGATGCCCGCTTATTGGAAGAAGCCGATTTCCTTCAGCTTAAGCACGCCTCCCGCGCGGCCAAAACCAAGCTGCTGCAGCTGCAGCAGCAGAAACGCAAGGAGCAGGAAGGATTCGAGGATTTCTTCTGGCAGCTGCTCACCGGCCATATTTCCTCGGGCGACGTCGTCCGGCAAAAGTCTGACAAGCTCGGCATTCCTCTCATGGACTGCTTCCAGGTCATGATCGTCGAATTCGATTCGGATATCAGCGAGCAGAGGGCTCAGCAGATCCGGTACCTTATCAGCACGACTCAGCGGATTCGGATCGCCCTTCATATTGTCGACCGCACCCAGCTTGTTCTGCTCGGGACCTCTTCTTCCCGTAATCAGTTTGCGGCGGATTCCTCGGAGTTCCTGCGGCTCTTTGCTCAGCAGATGAAAGACCGGTTCGGCGTCTCGCCCGGACAAACCGCTATCGGCAATATCTATGAAGACTATGGCCTTGTCGAAAAAAGCTACCGGGAGGCTCTCTCCGTTCTTCAGGTGAAGCGGCAGTTTCCCCAGGAAACGAAACGGTTTATCCATTACCGGGATCTCGGTTTCTATCGCTTTCTTCCTCTTATGGCCGAGGAAAACCGAATTCACGCCCATACCAATCCATCCCTGCTTAAACTGCGCCAGTACGACCGGGAGCATAACGGCAATCTCCTGCATACACTGGAAATATTTCTTCTGCAGGACAGCAACGTCAAAGACGCCGCCGATGCTCTCCACGTTCATACCAACACGCTAAACTACCGGCTGAAACGAATTTCCGAGATTGGCAACATCGATTTGAAAGATATGGACCAGAAAGTCAGCCTATATCTCGATTTGAAAAGCGAAAAACTTTAGCGCCACTCGGCAATCTGTGGCAAGCTTTGTGGATTTACACAAAAAGCGGGCTCTTTTTTCTCGTAAGTACACGAAGCAAAAAAGCGTTTTCATAACTATACTAACCTTAGATTTCCTAATCTAAGGAGGCAGTTCTTATGCGGATTGGTGTACCTAAAGAAATTAAAAACAACGAAAATCGTGTCGCCGTAACTCCTTCGGGTGTTGTGGCTTTTGTTAAAGCAGGTCATGAAGTTCTAGTGGAGAAGAACGCCGGTATCGGAAGCGGATTTACGAACGAAGAATACTTAACGGCAGGAGCTTCCCTGATCGATCAAGCGGCGGATGTATGGGCCGGAGCGGACATGATTATGAAGGTTAAAGAACCGCTCGCTTCCGAGTATGACTACTTCCGCGAAGGTCTCATTCTCTTCACTTACCTTCACCTTGCGGCAGAGCCTGAGCTGGCTAAAGCACTCACGGAAAAAGGCGTAACGGCTATCGCTTACGAAACCGTTGAAGTGAACCGTACGCTTCCTCTGCTGACTCCGATGAGCGAAGTGGCCGGACGCATGTCCGCTCAAATCGGCGCTCAGTTCCTGGAGAAACCGCACGGCGGCAAAGGGATCCTTCTTGCGGGCGTACCGGGTGTACAGCGCGGTAAAGTAACCGTTATCGGCGGCGGTGTCGTAGGTACGAACGCGGCGAAGCTTGCGGTCGGTCTGGGCGCGGACGTAACGATCATCGATCTTAGCCCTGAACGCCTTCGTCAGCTGGACGACCTGTTCGGCAATCAGGTAAACACGCTGATGTCCAACCCGCTGAACATCGCGGAAGCGGTAGCGGCTTCGGACCTCGTGATCGGCGCCGTTCTCATTCCGGGCGCCAAAGCGCCTAAGCTGGTTTCCGAAGCGATGATCGCTTCCATGAAACCGGGCTCCGTAGTCGTTGACGTGGCCGTCGACCAAGGCGGTATCATCGAAACCGTCGACAAAATCACGACGCACGACAATCCGACTTACGTGAAGCATGGAGTCGTTCACTATGCGGTTGCCAACATGCCGGGTGCGGTTCCGCGCACGTCTACTCTGGCGCTGACCAACGTCACCCTCCCTTATGCCCTGCAAATCGCAGGCAAAGGCGTACTGCAAGCCGTGAAAGACAACGCCGCTCTTCAGCTTGGCGTCAACGTTGCCGGCGGTTCCATTACGTATGAAGCGGTTGCCCGCGATCTTGGCTACGAATACGTGCCGGTCGGCAAGGCTTTGGACAAAATTTCGGTTTCTTCCTAAACCGGTCCTATTCTTAGACTCAGCCAACCGCATCAGATACTTTAAACTTTAACGAAATTATACCGCGGTTTCCGCGGCTTTCATCCCCTCGAAGCTGCTTCGGGGGGATTTACCTCTTTTCGGGTTAGTTCTCGTCAATTTGTTTTGGAGGCGAATTCTGCATGCATCCTGCCAGTTACCGCGATACTTGGGCGGAAATTTCGCTAGACGCGATCGAACACAATGCCCGTACATTCAAAAAAAATCTGCAACGCGGCTGCAAGCTGATGGCGGTCGTCAAAGCCGACGGATACGGCCACGGAGCGTACGAAACGGCACGTGCCGCTCTCCGCGCAGGCGCGGAATATCTCGCCGTAGCTCTGCTGGACGAAGCGCTGGAGCTGCGTGCGGCCGGCATCACGGAGCCGTTGCTTGTGCTGGGCTATACGCCGCCCCGTTCCGTCGAGAAAGCCGTTCGCGCCGGCGTGACGCTCACGGTGTTTACGACCGACGTGCTGGAGGCGGTCGAGGCCGCAGCAGCGGTGTCGTCCCGAACGCCGGCACGCATCCATCTCAAAGTAGATACCGGCATGACCCGGATCGGCGTGAGAACAGCGGAGGAAGCCCGCAGCATCGCCCGCCAAGCCATTCAGACGCCGGGTGTGGCGCTTGAAGGGATCTTTACGCACTTCGCAACCGCCGACAGCGCGGACGATACTTTTACCCGCGAGCAGTTCCGGCGGTTTATGAACATCGTCGATCACATCTCCGATGACGGGATCGACATCCCGCTGCGCCACTGCTGCAACAGCGCCGCTACGATGCAGTATCCCGACATGCACCTGGACATGGTCCGTGTCGGGATCAGCCTGTACGGCCTGCTGCCCTCCGTAGCCTCCGAGCGGGACACTCACCCTCTGAAACCGGCGATGCAGTTCAAGACCCGGCTCGTTCAGGTGAAGGATGTCGAGGTCGGAACGCCGGTCAGCTACGGCGGCACATTCATCGCCGAACGGCCCACCCGGATCGGCACTATCCCAGCCGGATATGCGGACGGTCTCTCCAGGTCCCTTTCCAACCGCGGAGATATGCTCCTGCACGGAAGGCGCGTCAGAATCGCCGGCAGAGTGTGCATGGATCAGACGATGCTGGATATTACGGACGTGGAGAATACCGAGGAAGGCGATCCGGTGACGATCTTCGGCAAATCCGGAGACGCGTTTCTTCATGTGGATGAAATCGCGGAACTGATGGACACCATCAATTACGAAGTCGTTTGCCTGATCGGAAAACGGGTCCCGAGAGTGTACCTTTATAAAGGGAAGCCCGCAGCCTCGGTCAACCATTTGATCGGTGAAATACCTGCTCAGGATTCTCCGTCCTGATAAATATGAAAAAGCCCCGGTTCCTCCCCATATTCCGGAGCCCGGTTATAATAAGAACCCGTTCCCTCTTTAGGGAGCGGGTTCTTTTTTTCGTGGTCAAGCCATGGTATATTCAATAAGTTAGTCACACCCTATCCACAGATTTATCACTTGTCAACATCGTTATCCACAAGATGTTAACAAAAATTCACCGAAAAACGTTATCCACTTGTGGGTAACGTTTGAGAATTCTCGGATTTTCCGATTAGTGCAATTTTGATCTTTTAAATTATGTTTGAATTTTCCGAATATTACAACTAAACTGAATTTTCCTCAGTATTCACGCGGGTTTACGCTCCGCGCTTTTCTCTTCTTTTATACCTTATCCTTAAACGCAATGGGTCTATTTAGCCTTTTTTATAATCCACCTTGTTTGCTTGCATCGCTTATTTTGGATAGACTAATGTACGATGTGCAGGTACAATGAATAAAGTTATCCACATTTTTATCCACAACATGTTAACAAAGGGAATAAACGTTCGGGGCATAACTTCATTTTCTTCCCTCACAACTGCTGTAACAGGCCGGACAAGGAGCAGAAACAACTTTATGGAAACCGTACAATTTCACCACGATTCTCATGATCCTATACAAGCCGAGCACGAAAAATGGATGCGGGAAGCCATGCTCGAAGCGGACAAAGCAAAAGCGCTGATGGAAGTTCCCATCGGGGCCGTGATTGTCCGCGGCGGCGAGATTATCGGGCGCGGCCACAACCTGCGCGAAACCTCGCTAGATCCTACCGCTCATGCGGAGATCATCGCGATACGCGAAGCCAGCGAGAAGCTGGGAGCCTGGCGGCTGCTGGACTGCAAGCTCTACGTCACGCTGGAGCCGTGTCCGATGTGCGCGGGCGCTATCGTCCAGTCGCGCGTTCCCCAAGTGATCTACGGCACGCCAGATCCCAAAGCGGGCTGCGCCGGAACGCTGATGAACCTGCTGCAGGAAGAGCGCTTCAACCACTGCGTGGACGTGATCAGCGGGGTACTGCAGCCCGAGTGCGCTTCCCAGCTGACCGATTTCTTCCGGGAACTGCGCCGCAGGGCCAAGGAAGCGAAGAAGGCACTTCCGGCGGAGGAGTAACCTCGCTCCTGCAAGGTTTTGCCTTGGAGATTCTTCCTCCCTTAAACCATTCTGTGGTATACTGAATAACGGAATTTATATGCGCCCGTAGCTCAGCAGGATAGAGCGACAGTTTCCTAAACTGCAGGTCGGAGGTTCGAATCCTCTCGGGCGCGTTCTTTATTCGCTCAAAAACCCTTGTATATCAAGGGTTTTTTCTTTTTTACAGCATAAATTAAACTCGGCATAGGAATGAGCGTTTACTTGTGGGGTTAATTTGGGAAGCATTCCTCTTTTGCAGAGCCGGTTTTCTTTTCTTCCTCCAACCGACAAATTATTTTTACAATTTATTACAAATTTTAACCGAGATTAAAAATATATTCTCCTCCCATTTCGCTTCACTCCGCTTCTTATATAGCGAAGTTGATTCTTGATTAGCATTTTTCCCCCTTCGTTCCCTTACTCCAATCAGGGTTTCCGAATTCACCCATCATCTGCTTCATTTCCTCCCGCCATTTAAAAACAGCCCGACCAAAATTAAATACTAAAACTTAATTTAAAGATTTTTGAGCAATTTAACGAAATTTTAATTTACTTTTTTTGTCTAAAAAAGTAAAATCATAGTTGAAGAGATGGTTATGGATGTTTATGTATCTATTTACATTTCATCCATTTCGAATCTATTGGCCTACTTCCTCTTTTCACCCCTATCTTCCGAATTATTCGTACTGTGACGAAAGAACGATTTTTTGAGATCCTCACTTCATGACCATCCATAATATTCAGCAACAATCTTTTAGCTTTGCGCTTTTTCGCCTGTCCGGTATCACTTCCATTTTCGTACAGTTCAGAAAATGGGGTTCTTTCTTATTTTGCACGTTCATCGGAAAGGAGATCTATGTATGAGTAAATTGCTGCGTCTTTCAAAGATTTTTCATCCGAAATCCGGTCGCGCTTTCATGCTTCCGGTAGATCACGGCACCACCTACGGACCTCTTAACGGAATCTCCTCCATGCCGGCTTTGCTTCGTATGGCCAACCGGTTCCGGCTGCAGGCTATCATTGCTCATAAGGGGGCCATCCGCCGTGCCCTTGAAAGCAGTGAATCGCCGTGGGGAACCGAATTTATTCTCCATCTCTCAGCTTCCACTCAAATGTCACCGGATATGTCCAATAAGCAGATCGTATCGACTGTCCGTCACGGCCTGCAAATCGGGGCTATCGGCCTTTCCGTACATATTAACCTGGGCGTCCCCCAGGAACATGAGATGCTGCGCGACCTAGGTCTTATCTGTGATGAGGCTTATGCTTGGGGCCTTCCGGTCCTGGCAATGATGAACGTTCCTGAAGAAGATCTTTCGGGGGGAGCGGCGGTGACCAATAAAATAGCCCATGCCGTCCGTGTTGCCGGAGAATTGGGCGCGGATCTTGTCAAAGTCCAGACGCCGGTTACTCCGCAGAGAGCGGCTGAAGCCGTAGCCGCTTTTAACATTCCCGTTCTGATGGCCGGAGGAAGCTCGGTCGGCGACAAGCTTGCTTTTTTCCGTGGAATCAGGGAAATGCTCGATGCCGGGGGCAAAGGTCTGTGCATAGGCCGGAATCTGTTCGAGGATTCCCGTCCCGATGATATGTGCCGTGCGCTCAGAGATCTGGTTCATAAGGACTGCAGCGCGGAGGAAGCTTACGAGACCTATTTAGCCGCCTCCTCGCGGATGCCGCTTATCGCGAAGCAGACGGATCACGGAATTTCCGCCGCACAATTTGACCCCTGGGAGGAATACGCATGATCATTGATGGCCACGCTCACATATCGAGACAGGATTACAGCAGCCCCGAACGGCTGCTGGACGATATGAAATCGGCAGGTATAGACAAAGCCGTCCTGGTGCCGGGCGGCATGCTGGACGTTAGGCGCATGACCCGGTACGTCACCGGACAGGAAAAGCCGATCCTGAAGGATCCGCCCAACGATACCGTGCTGGATATTATCCGTGAATACCCGGACAAATTT
This sequence comes from Paenibacillus chitinolyticus NBRC 15660, assembly GCF_000739915.1. Taxonomy (GTDB): domain Bacteria; phylum Bacillota; class Bacilli; order Paenibacillales; family NBRC-103111; genus Paenibacillus_F; species Paenibacillus_F chitinolyticus. The sequence goes on from NZ_BBJT01000012.1 coordinate 160,782, forward strand.
TACGGAATCTGCTGCATTAATCCTAACGACGGGGCTCCGGCGGCTCTGGCTTCCCTAGAGAAGGCCTATCGAAACGGCTTCAAAGGCCTCAAGATGTCCCCTCTTGTCCATCAGGTTTCTCTTATGGGAGACGTCGTCAAAGAGCTTGCCGCCCTGTGCGGGGACTATGGAATTCCCTTCTATACGCACCTAGTTATTCAAGCAAACGCAAACACGGCCGCGCTGGGTTCTCTCGCCGAGGCTTTTCCCAGTACTAACTTCGTTATCGGCCATATGGGCTTCGGCCCGCTCGACATAGATGCCATAGAATTAGCCGCACGAAGGGACAACGTTTACCTGGAAACGTCTACGGGCAACCCGCTGGCGATTCAGACCGCTGTTAAACAGGCGGGGCCGGATAAACTTATGTTCGGTTCCGAGTTCCCCTTGTCGGACCCGTTCGTAGAAAAGGTCAAAATCGACCGTCTCTCTATCTCCGATGCGGATAAGGAAACGATTTTGCATCATACGATTTCACGTTTGCTTGGATTATAATATTCGCCGTATAAGGAGGGAAAGCACGTGGCCGTAACAGCCAGAAGCCAAATCGAATTGATGTCCGGACAAAAAGCGGCGGACAGGTTCGAACCGCACGTCCGGTGGCTTAACAGCCTGACCGAACGCGGAATGTCGGTAGAAAACCTGAGCCAGGCGGAAGTCGATGCTTATCACCGGAGGGCCTTACGCAGTTTACTTCAATTTGTGTATGAAACCAACGAGTATTACAAACAGCGTATCGATATCACCGGTCTGACTCCCGAAGAAGCATCCAATCCGGCTTTATTTGCCCAACTGCCTTTCCTGACAAAGGAAGACTTGCGCAATGATCCGCGCTGCATCATTTGTTCGCCTGATCTGGCTCATATCCATACTTCGACCGGCACAACCGGAGGCAAGCCGATCTTTATCGGACATACTTTGAATGATCTTTATCGGCTGGATACGGCTCCCCGCTACCCATCCCTTATGCAGAACACGCGAAATACCGTAGTCGGAAACGCCTTACCCTACGAAATGAGCTCGTCCGGGCTTTCATTCCACAGGGTGTTCCAATATATGCAGGACTGCTGCGTACTGCCTGTCGGCAAAGGGGGAGCTTACTCCCAACCCGATAAGGCTCTTGAATGCATGCTGGCCTGGGATATGCAAACCTTGGTTATTGCTCCTTCCTACGCCGTGACCCTGGCTGAACATGCGCAGAAACTAGGAATGGACCTTCATCGGGATTTCAACTTGCAGCATTTGTTTTTGACCGGCGAGGGTGCTTCACCCGCTCTTCGCGAACGGATCGAACGGATCTGGAGTACACCGGTGACAACCTGGTACGGGTCGCTTGAGGTAGGCCTGATCGGGATCGAATGCCTGGAGCATCAAGGTTACCATTTGGCGGAAGGCCATAATTATACTGAAATCGTTCATCCCGTTACAGGGGAGCCGCAGGCTCCCGGCATCGTCGGCGAAGTCGTTCTCACTACCCTGATGCGCGACGGCATGCCCATAATCCGGTACAAAACCGGAGACCTCGGCTGCATCGAGGATGGTCCCTGCCCTTGCGGCTGCCGTCTGCGCCGTTTGCAGCTGAGGGGCCGTATGGGCGATCAGCTCGCCCTTAACAGCGGGAATTTTTCTCCCCTGTATCTGGAACAACAGCTCCTGCAAATCGGCGGTACAGGAAACTGGTACCAATTTATCGTTGAAAACGGGGAGCTGTCCATACTCGTCGAAGCTTCCGATTCAAGCGTAGACCGGGCGGAGCTATTAACGGAGATAAAACTGCGTATCGAAGCGAGCATCCAGCAATCCTGCGACGTTCAAGTCGTCGATTACGTGGAGCGAGACGCGGGAAAAGCCAGACGGGTTATTCGACTATAACAAGAGGAGATCTGCTAAATGAGTAAAGCGCTGAAAGAAACGCCTGATATCAATCCGAAGGCATCTAATGATTCCACCACCCAGCCAACCGAAAAACCGGCCGAAACGAAAACAAACGGTACAGCCGCTCCGGTTTCCAGCCTCAATCAGGCCAAAAATAAACCTATCGCGCCCGTGCGCAGCAAATACGCGTGGTTCGATATCAGTTCTTTAACCGCACCGGAGCAATGGGGCGCTATCGTACAAGCTCTGCCTCACCAGAAATTCACCGGCGTCGTAGCCAACGAGCAGCAGGTGAAGCAGCTTCCTCCGACTTTGGATAAAATCACCTATGTCGTGGGCACTCCTTCTCCCGATAAGCTGACGGCTTTAAATGAAGCCTACGACATCGTTATCTTGGAACCGTCGGTGATCGGCAGCAGCTGGTTCAGACGCAACCGTGAAGCCATTACCTGTAAAATCGGCACGAGCGTGAATGTAACGGACCCTGAGTCTTTGCAGCTCGCTGTAGCCATGACCCACGAGGTGTCTCTGCTAATTGTCGAATTCCGCGACGATACAAAAATTCCGCTTGAAATCGTTCTGGCCGACGCCCAGAATTTCGGTACCGAAGTGGTCATGAAAGTACGCGACGATATCGAAGCGAAAGTCGTCTTCGGCGTACTTGAATGCGGGGCGGATGGCGTCCTGATCGCGTCGGGCGATCTCGGCCAAGTGTATGCGGTCGGCGAAGTAATTACTTCAACGGGCCAAAAAGGCGGTCAGCCGCTTCAGAAGCTGACCATTGTACGGACGGAGCATGTCGGCATGGGCGATCGCGCCTGTATCGACCTGACGAGCTATCTCGGCCTCGACGAGGGTGTGCTGCTCGGTTCCTTCTCCTGTGGGGGCATTCTTGCCTGCAGCGAGACACACCCGCTTCCGTATATGCCGACGAGACCTTTCCGCATCAATGCGGGCAGCCTGCACACCTATGTACTGGCACCGGATAACCGGACCTGGTACTTGTCCGACCTGCGATCGGGAATGGAAGTCCTCGTCGTCAGCACATCCGGCAAAGCGAGACGCGTTTCGGTCGGCCGCGTGAAAATCGAGCGGCGCCCTCTGCTTTATATCGAAGCCCGGGCGGAAGACGGAACGACTCTTAATGTCATTATGCAAGAGGACTGGCATGTGCGCGTATTCGGCACGGAGGGCCAGCCGATCAACATTACGACATTAAAGCCGGGCGACCAGGTGCTAGGCTATACGATGGACCCCGGCAGACATGTCGGCGTGAAAGTCGACGAGCTGATTATCGAACAGTAAGCGCCGCCTCTAAAGCCAGATCCCTTGGGATCTGCAAGCCCATACCCATATAAGGGGGAACAGCCTGTGTCCGTGAAATTTACCGCCCTTATGGAGCGATTGGAACAATCACCTTTCTATAGACAACACCTTTCGGCAGAGGAACGGGAAATAAGAGATATTTCCCGCATCGGTGAGCTGCCGCTTACGACCAAAGACCACCTCCGTGAAGCGGGTCCCTGGAATCTGCTGGCGGTGCCGCCGGAGGCGGTCTGCCAGTACTTCGAAACGTTCGGAACGACCGGTTTGCCCGCTTCAGCCTGGTACACCGTGCGGGATCTGGAGGCGGGAGGCCGTCAGATCGGTGACTCCGGCCTGCGCCTTAGACCCGGGGACCGGCTGCTTAACCGGTTCCCTTACGCGCTGTCCCTGCCGGCTCACCTGGTTCAACAGGCCGCGCGGCAGGCGGGCGCATGCGTGCTTCCGGCCAGCAGTCGGAACACGATGACGCCATATCCGCGCGTCATCGAACTGCTGCGCAAGTTGAAGGTAACGGTGATGACGGGCCTTCCCCGCGAGATGGAGATACTGGCGGAAACCGCACGGCTGCACGGGCTCGGCCGCCGGGAAGATTTCCCTCACCTCCGGGCCATCGGCGTCGCGGGAGAACTTCTGGCCGAGGCGCGCCGGAAGAAGATTGAAGAGCTTTGGGGTGTGCCGGTTTACAACTTGTACGGCTCTACCGAGACGGCCAACATAGCCGCGATGTGCGAACATGGCGTCCTGCACGTGGCCGAAGAAGATTTCTTCGTCGAAGTGCTGCAAGAAGACCTGTCAGCGTCGGTTGAACCCGGCGGGGGCAAAGGGCTTGCCGTGATCACCACGCTGACCCACGAGGGATCCCCTCTTCTCCGATATTTGAACGGAGACGTGATCTCCCTCGAGGAAGTCAGTTGTCCGTGCGGCAGAAGCGGCCACAGGCTGACCCATTACGGCCGGCAGCTGGACAGACTGGAGGTTGCCGGCCGAATCTTGGAACCGGCGGACATTCACGACGCCGTGTATTCGCTGCCGGACCTGCCGGACGCCTGGAAAGTAACGCCCGCGCAAGGCGGGCTCCGCTTTACGTTCGAATGGCCGGACAAAGACGCCGGAGTGCTCCCACGACTTGCGGCGATACTCGCCGAAAAGCTGCAGCTGCCGGTTGTCGTTGAGCCGGGTGAGCCGGGAGCCCTGTTTGATCGCCGCCTGCTTCTTGAGCGGCAGGTCAGCACCAAGCCCCTTTACATCGTAAAGCCGGCAGAGGTTGTGCTTTAAACCGTCGGAACGTTCGGCGTTTATCCCGATAGGATCGAAACCAATAAAATCCCCCGAGCCTTAGCTGGCCGGGGGATTTTATTGGTTTGTCGGCGAAAGGCCTTCAGACTTGAACGAATGGTTGCTTCCTGCTTAAAAGCTCACCGGCCTTCTCGCTGGATAACGGAGGACTGATGAAAAAGCCTTGTCCGATCGTGCATTGATGCTCCTGGAGGAAATGAATCTGCCTCTCATGTTCGATGCCTTCTCCGATAAGTTGGAATTTTAAATGCCGGCCCATATCGATGATGGTTCGGACAATAGCTTCCGTGTTGGCATTGAACGTGATTTCTTCTATGAAGGTGCGGTCGATTTTAATATGATCGATAGGCAGTTTATCCAGTAAGAAGAGGGAGGAATAGCCGGTTCCAAAATCGTCAATCGAAAGTTTGACGCCAATCTTCTTCAATGCGGTCAAAATCACGAGAGACTGATCCAGATTCTGCATGATGCTTTCGGTAATTTCAAGCTCCAGATGACCCGGGTTCATGTCAAATTCTTCAAGGACGCTTTGGATGGTTGAAACGAGCTGTTTATCCTGGAATTGTCTTACGGAGATATTGACGGCCAGGCGGATTTCCGGCAGCCCCGCTTCCCTCCACTGCTTGTACTGGTGACAGGCTGTGTGAAGCACCCACTTGCCGATAGGCACGATAAGACCCGTTTCCTCAGCAATCGGAATAAACTCCCCTGGCGTGACAACCCCGAGTTCCGGGTCCATCCAGCGGATCAGGGCTTCCATCCCTACGATCTCTCCGCTGGCCAGATTAATTTGCGGCTGGTAGTGAAGGGTAAACAGCTGCTTCTCCAGGGCTCTGCGCAGCCCGTTCTCCAGCTTAAGCTTCCTGGCGAGCCGGTTGTTGTGCACCCGATAATACTGGTAATTGTTTTTCCCGTTTTCTTTGGACAGATACATGGCCATGTCCGCATGTTTGATCAGTACATCACGGTCCATGCCATCCTGCGGGTAAATACTGATGCCGATGCTTGTCGTCGTATAAACCTCATGCCCGTGGAGCTGGAACGGCTGCTTGAATTGATCCAGCACCGCCTGGGCCTGGACACGGACGCCGTCTTCCGTCACTCCTTCAAGCAAAATGACGAATTCGTCTCCGCTGTGCCTGAATACGGTATCGGACGGACCGAGACACGCCCGCAGCCGTTCGGCAACCTGCCTCAGCAGTAGATCCCCGTATATATGGCCGACGGTATCGTTAATATTTTTAAACCGGTCCAGATCCAGAAACAGCACCGCCAATTGCGATCCCGTCTGCTCCGCTCTCTCGATCGCCATATATAGACACTCGTTGAGGTAGCTGCGGTTAGGCAGTCCCGTCAAGGTGTCATGGTAAGCCATATGATTAATCTTTTCCTCGGCCTTCTTGCGTTCCGTAATGTCCTTCCCGATACTCATACACGCGGGCTTGCCCCCGTAATTGGTTGCCACCAGTACCAGTTCGCAGCTTCTTACCTGACCGTCCAGACGGACATACCTTTGTTCCATGCGGGCGGAAACCCCTTTTTCCAAAACTTCGTTCACGTGCTCCAGGGCATTCTTGCGGGATTCCGGATGGAGGAACCTCAGGGCCGACCGCCCCAAAAGCTTGTTCACGTCTTCCGCACCCAGCGATTGGACGGCAGCCGGATTGGCATAGACGAGCTTGCCCTTCTGCTGGACCACAATCGGCTCCGGACATATCTCTATCAGACTCCGGTAACGGTTCTCGCTTTCTTTAAGCCGGTCGCGTTCTATGATCATTTGCCTGAAGAAATAGCTTAAAGCGGCATAAACGACCGTGTTAAACACGACACCGACCAGATTGGCCCGGAGATAGTCGAACTGGACCGTGCTTGAATAGGTGAGCAGAAAAAGCAGAAAGCCCGCTCCGACAATCGTCGGCACCCACAAACCCGGAAGCAGGAAAGCATACAGCAGCAGTAGAGTGTACATGATGGAAGGAAGTTTAAAATAGTCGATGTTGTGAAGCAGAGTAAACAAGGTAATATAGGCTATCGAAGCGAGGATATGTTGCAGCACAACTGATTTTCTCAGGAATACGGCGGATAGAATGGTCGTCAGGAATACAAACACTTTAATCATGTGGTCCTGTCCGACCGAGAACAAGTTGTTCACGATAGTGAGTACAAGAAGCGTTAATAAATAAGCCTTGCCATTTCGCATAATATGCCGATATACGGGACTAGACCGCAGCTGCCTCATTCAAGTGCTCACTTTCTTATGGAATTATAATCTTCGTACTTTTACCAATTATTATCATTATAGCAGATATCTACTAGACTAAAGGGATACATTTCTCTTGTTTTAGTATAAATTTATTTTTGTAAAAGAAATAAAACCGGCCGCACATGACGACCGGTTCCGAATAAGGTTCATTTCGTTTCCGCTGCACTTTTCACTACCGGTAAACGACCCCGGCCTGGGCTTTAAGCACATCGCGCAGCAGCATATAAGCGTCCCCGTTGGTCAGCTTCGATTTGTTCTCGATCGCTTGGAAAGTCGCCGGCTCGACCAGCTTTTGTTCCAACACATAAGCGGCCGACTCGCTCCGTCTTACTTTAGCTCCCACCGCCTGGGATATGGTCCAGGCCGCCTGTTCCCACGTCAATGCAATATCTCCGGGTTTGGTCAATCCCTTGACCGCCGCATCCGCGCTGCCGCCTACGGCTTTGGGGTAGGTCCGGCCCAGGACCGTCTTCATCGTGTTAAAATGGTTGGCAAACCGCCGCGGGTTGGACGGCTCGTCCAGTTGAAACTCGTTCTTCTCGCCTCCCGCGGCGATACCGAGACTTACGGCAGCTTTCAAGCCTTCGTAAGCCTTATGTTTGGTATACGGCGGCGCAGCGAATTTGTAAGGCTCCAGGCGCACGCCCTGCTTCACCAGGGTTTCCTGCAGCTCGGTAACCAGCGGTTTCGACAAGGACAGCTCCCGGAAGCTGACCTTGTTCTTGGTCGCCACCGCAGCCGCGGCACCTGCCGCTTGGCCCGACGCCATCCCGACCGGAACGGTCCGTGCGGACCCGTGGGGCAGCGAATCAAAGCTCGCCGAACGCCCGACCACCAGCAGCCCGTTTATTTTCTGCGGGACCAAAGCCCGGAACGGGACGGCGTACTGACTCGGCTTCAAAACGATATCCCCGCGATACTTGGCGTCCGTACTCTGGATATCGAGGTTGTAGGAGCCGTAGGCTATCTTGTCCCACTGATCGCGGTTATCGAGCGCGTCCACCATAGTAAGCCGGTATTCACCGATCATATGGCGCGTTTCCCGGACATACAGCTCGGGAGCCGAGCCGTCCAGTTCGAGCGACGCAAGTTCCGGGAATTCTTTCTTCATATAATCCAGCACATGCGGGAGTTCGGCACGGCCGATTTCCATTCCTTCCTTGACGGAAGCGGGGTCTAACGGATTAACCCCGAAGATCTGCAGCGCATTGATCAGAATCGAGCCGTCGTTCTGGCGCCCGATGTTCAAGCCGCGCATGCGAACCCGCTCGGGGTTCGTCGATTTGTAATCCCACATGGCCGAGTATCCCCAGCCGCTCATGGCATCAGCGCCCATGCCTCTGAGCAGATGCGGATCATTCTCGCCGTTCTTTTTCATCTGCTGCCAGATTTCTTCGGTCATTCCTTTTAGACGGAATACAAGCGTAACGGCCATGAGCGATTTGTCATCCCCAAGGTCCTGACGCCCGATTGTAAAAGGCACACCGGCGGCCGCAGCCACGTCTCCGTCCTGTGTGGCGTCAATGACGGCCCTGGCGCTCACTTTGTGTTCTTTGCCGTCGGCCGTCGTGATGTTCAAACCCGTTACGGTCTGCGATCCGTTCACCATCGGCGTAAAGCTCTTGGCATGCATCAGCAGGTCAACTTTCTTCTCTTTCCGCACCAGGTCGTAGAACGCGTTGGCTGCGGTTGTCACGTCAAAAGAAGTGCCTTCAACCCCCTTGCGCCATTCCAAGAAAATTCCCTCATTCAGAAACTTGCCGGCGTCGGATTTTCCTTCTTCGTTGGGCGCGAAGCTGTTGTCCAGGCTGTTAAGCCAGCCCTCGGTGAATAAGCCGCCCAGCACATCCCTGGCGCGGTTTTCCACGAGAAGCGTCTTCTGGCCGTTGCGGGCCGCCGATACGGCAGCGGCAATGCCTTCCGGGTCCGTACCTGCGACAATCACGTCGTATTCGCTGTCCGGCGCTTTAATCGAGGCCACTTTCTTAACGGATTGGGACTGACCGGGTTTAGCCATATCCGTCCCTTTCCAGGCCGACCAGGCCCACCAGCTTAAACTGATCAGCAGCAGAAAAGCAAAAGCGCTTATTAAACCCATTCCCTTACGGGGATAAGTAGGTGATTGGTTCTCTTTTTTTCTCGAATCCGTCGTTTGCGTCATCTTCAACCTCATCCTTCTGCGAAATAGGTTCCCCTCAATCCCCTGGTGAATAAGCCGTCGATAAATCTCTTATTTAGACGAAGCTTGGCGAGGTTAGGTTTCATTTTGACTGTCCGCAAGCGAACCCGCGGAGAGGCGGCCCCCCGTTCCGTTCCTTAACCGGAAAAAAGGGTTCCTTCTCAGGAACCCGTCGCTCCACGGGTCTTCCCGCAGGAGATGAGATGCACATTACATTATCTCGGTGTATAAAAGTTTTGTGTGTAATATACGTTCATGGAGCCGCCGAAGTAAACTCCGACGCCCAAGCGGGTTGTATCGCCCATTATGTTTTTGCGGTGTCCGGAGGAATTCATCCAGCCGTTCACCACTTCAATCGGTCCCGAGTAGCCGGACGCGATGTTCTCGGCCGCACTCCAGAACTTCAGCCCGTCCTTCTCCATCCGGTCGAAAGGAGAGAGTCCCTGCTTGTTTGTATGATCGAAATACCCGTTCACGGCCATATCCTCGCTGTGCTTGCGGGCCGTCGAGGCGATGGAGGCGTCCCATGCGAAAGGCGCCTTGCCTTGACGGACGCGAATGGCATTCGTCAGATCGAACGTCTGCTTCTCGTAGGCGGTCCGCTGATCCTCACTGCGCGAGGCTAAGGTGCCTGAGCTGCTGTTTGCGGCGGACATGGACGTATCCTGGACGAGCATGCCGATCAGCTTCCCGTTGTCGTTCGTGTCGAAATAGAAGCTGACATTCAGCCCGTCCGTCTCGAAAGAAACCGCATTTTTGGCCGTACCGCCGACAGCTTTGGCGCCCGTCATTTTCGTCCGGACCGCCGCCTCGTTCATAAGCGTCGTCACTCCGTTCGCTTCCGTCCAATTACCTGTGACCGTATACAGCGCGGCGACTCGGCCGTTCTTGATTCCCGCCTGCAGATAGTGCTTGTAGTCCGTGGTGTTGTAAATGTACCAGGTCAACCCGCTGCCTCCCGTATCTTTACGGTCGGGTTGGCCCAGCCGCTTGATCAGGTCCGCTTCCGTATCGCCCACGGCCGCACCCTCGATCACAAAATGCCGGGCTTCCAGGCTTTCCGTCTTAACGCTGCCGTTACTATCCGGCTTGTCCACCACGGCGACCGTTCCACCGGGCGCGGTCCCGCCGGCACTGCCGGAATTATTCGGGACTTCCGAATAAGCGACAGCGATAAGATCGCTCTGTACGCCGAGCAGATTTTGCAGGAACTTCAGCGCTTCTGCGCGGGTTAAAGCGTCATCGGGGCGGAATCCGTTCTCGCTTCCGTCCGTTTTGCCTTGAGACAAGCCCTGATCCAGCAAACGCTGCACCGCTTCCTTGGTCGAAAGCAGATTGCCCTGCGTAGCCGCAATCAGTCTGGCTGCATCTCCCCGTAAATAAGGGGAAGTTGTATTCTTAAGCAACGGCCAGGAATAAATGGCCGCTTTGGTATAATAGGGATCGAACCATTGGGAGCCTGCCGCCGTTTCGGACCCCACTTTGTTATAGGCACGCAGCAGCAATGCCAGAAACTCCGGTTCGGTAACGGCCTTATCCGGCCGGAACGTGCCGTCGGCATAACCGTCCGTCATCTTGTGCTCATACGCCCAGCGGATCGTTTCTTCAGCCCAGTGGCCCTTAGTATCCTTAAACGTGGATTTATAGGAAGGGGACGTCTGGGACGCCGCAGCGGCCTTATAGCCATTTCCGCCCAGTCCTGAAGCCAGCAGAGCTGCCGTTAAAAAACCGCCGATCAACATTTTGCCTGTTCTAGTTCTCATATCCTCACTCCTTGATCGGAATTATGATGCCGCTCTTCTATTCTAGCGAATCATAGGGGCGGGGTAAATTGATAATTTGATAGATTTTGGCGATTGAAGAAGTTTTTTCTTCATCAGATGGTCGAAACGCTCTTTCCCGGCATACTAAAAAGACCGCCTCTCGGCGGTCTGTTATGTACATGCTATTAGAGAATGAGCCTATTCTCAAAGAAAAATGATGGTCGAGACGACAGGATTTGAACCTGCGACCTCTTGCTCCCGAAGCAAGCGCTCTACCAAGCTGAGCCACGTCTCGATAAGATTTGAACGGATCATTTCGATACCAAATATTATAGCACAGCGGCAAAAGAGTTCAATACTTCTCTTCCGTAAAATGATCCGTAAAAAGCTGGCAATCACGCGGTCGTCCAAACTATTTTAGATCCCTTATCGTTGAAAGAGTACATACGCGTAAAGTAAACCTTCACAAAGGAAGATTCTCATGATTGAGATCCGCAATTTATCTAAAACATATAAACATCACCCGGCTCTTACCGGGGTGAACCTGGAGATCGGACAAGAGATGTTCGGCCTGCTTGGGCCGAACGGCGCCGGGAAAACAACGCTCATGCGCATTTTATCCACTCTGCTTGAGCCTACGGAAGGTACCGTTCGCGTGGGAGGTCTGAACCTGCTTTCGGATGCGGAGCATATTCGCAAAATGACGGGCTACCTCCCCCAGTATTTTCATCTCTACCCGCAGCTCACAGCCTACGAGTTTCTGGACTATGTGGCCGTCATGAAAGGCATCAAAAGCGCCCGCGAGCGCAAATCCCAGATCGGTGAGATTTTGCAGCAGGTCAACCTGGCCGACAAGGCGGGCGCCAAGATCAAAACCTTCTCCGGCGGCATGAAACAGCGTCTGGGGATTGCGCAGGCTCTTCTCGGGGACCCCAAAGTGCTCATCGTGGATGAGCCCACGGCGGGGCTGGACCCCGAGGAGAGGGTCCGCTTCCGCAATCTCCTGAGCCGCTCCAGCCTAAGCCGGACGGTGCTGCTGTCCACGCATATCGTCGCGGACATCGAGAGCAGCTGCAGCCGGGTAGCGGTGCTGCACCGTGGACGCATTGCCTTCGCGGGAAGTCTCGCCGGCCTGCAGGAGTGCGCCGAGGGTCTGGTCTGGGAAGCGGAGCTCAGCGAACGGGAATTTGCGGCGTATGAGCCGCACGAGGTCGTGACCGCCCGCCGGACCGACCATGGCATGCTCTGCCGCATCGTGTCGGCGACCCCGCCCGCGGGGAATGCCGCAGCCGTGAAGCCCACGCTGGAGGACGGCTACCTCGCGCTGATCGGAGGTGACCGGCGTGAATAGATGGCTGCGCGCTTTTTCGCTGGAACTGCGGCTGCTGCGCAGCAATCCCGTTCTTCTGGTCCTCCCGGTTTTGTACGGAGCCTGGATGATCTACTCGCTCGCAAGAATCGCTCCTCCTGTATCGCAGGACCTCTATTTGTACGTGTATGACTTTCATAAAGTGAAGCACACACTTACTTTGGGTGCGGCCATGCTGCTGGGCATCCTGCTTATCCGCAGGGATACCGCCAAAATGGCCTACGAATGGACGGCGGGCCTTCCCGTCTCTCCTGCGGTCCTTTTCAGCGTGAAATATGCGGCCGGGCTTTTGTATCTTTCCTTGTTTACGGCGGCCATGGCAGTCGTGTATGTGTACTTTGCCCTTCACTACGGTATCGCCAGGCCTATCATGTTTCGGGAGCTTTCCTTTTTTGCGGTCCAGTACGAATGGTCTTATATGGTGACTCTGGCCCTGGCTATGCTTCTGGCCATCGCCATCCGCAACCGGATCGTGTATCTCATCGGCTTTTGCGCGTGGGTTTTCGGCACGTTTTTTATCGATCAATTCATTATCGAACGTCTCGGCGTTCTGGAGCTGCGGGTACTGAAGCCTTTCCATCTCAGCGGGATGACGCTCGCTTCCTTCTACGCCAATGAAGCATGGGGACCGTGGATAACAAACCGGGAAACTTGGCTGGCCAGATGGTTTGTACTCAGTTTCACCCTGGTCCTGCTTACCGTTTGCGTCACGATTCTGAAATGGGTCCGTCCGAGCGGAACACGCGCGAGATGGGCGGGCGCCCTGATTCTTTTTACCGTCTTGTCCGCGGGCTCTTATTACACCTATGTGGGATTCTGGACTCCGCATTTTGCGGCATACCGGGAACAACTTCGGAATGCACCGACAGAATCGGTCTATAGTCAGCGCACGATTACTCAGTTTACCGTCTCATCTTACAAAATGGAGCTGGCCCCTATTTCTTCGGATGGACTCCAAGCCTCTGTAGAAGTGTCACTCCGGCCTGCGGATTTGCCCCAAGGCGACGTTTCATTTACCCTGCATGATTATTTTCACGTGGAACAATTGCTGCTCGATCATCAGCCTGTATCGTTTACGCGCCGTGGCAATTTGATTTCCGTCGAGAGTCGTTATTTTGACTCCTCTAAAAGCAGCCAGACGCTTACATTCAACTATAAAAGCAGGGGAGTCAACTGGACATACGGATCGCAGCAGGGTGAGCAAATTATTTCTTTCGTCATGGACCCTTATCTTTACCTGCCCAATTCGGCGGCATGGTATCCTTTACCTAACAACGGACCGCTCTACCTTACCGATGAACGCAAGAAAGAGCTGTTCTACGGCGGACCGCAACCCCTGGCGCAGCCGGCGGATTTCGATGTGACTTTTAAAGATTTCTCCAACCCTATTTACGGTTCTATCACAGAAAAACAAGGCGCTCCGCGTATCCAGCATTTTGAACAGAAGGGCGTGAAATATCTGACCTTCATAGCCGGGAATCTCATCCAGTTCAGTGATGCCAAAGGCAGTCTAAAGCTGCAAACAACCCCGGGTAACCGATGGGAAGCCGACCTTTTCTGGAAAGATATCTTGAGGATGAAAGCTTATTATGAAGCTCTTCTGCAGACAAATCTAAGCGCGGTGCGTAACATCGTGTATATGCCTTTCGGGAATTTGGCCTCTCTTGACAGCCGGCAATCGGCAGTCGCGGGAAGCAGCTACTATATCAACGAGTCCAAAAATCACAACTTGGACGATTATCAGCGTATTCGGACCACTTATGCTCTCCTGTTCGGAGATGATTCATACCAGAGCAGTTATGCCGAGGTCTCCAGAGATGCGAGCGGCAACACGGACGAGACCGTCAAGCCTTCCATTTTCATGGAAATCCGTGCCGCGTTTTTATATCTGTATTACCGGGACGGACTTCAACTTACGGAGGAGCAAATCAGGAGCGTTCAGTTCTCGGGCCAGTTTCTTCCGAAGGATCGAACGACCGGCGACCAGAGCCTTGGCCAACAAATCAAGAACCATATTCTCCTTCAAGTCCGTGAGGCGTTGGATGCGGGAAGAACGGAAGACGTGAAAAAAGTGCTGGCCTCTTTTTATAAAAAGGGTCTTGGCGCTCCCGACGCCCCTTTCCGCTATCCGGTAGTCACTCTCGATGATTGGAACCGGGAATGGGCAAAGGTGTTCGGATCGTGAGCCTTTGGCTGCAGGACCTCAGAGGATTTAAAAGTATATGGGGCTTGCCTCCGCTTCTTTATGTACTTATGCTCGGATACGCTATCTGGAGCTCGGATCCGGAGCAGCCGGGCAATGCATTGTTTTACGGGGAGCTTGCCTTCTACCCGCTCGTTGTCATGCTCTGTGCCGCATTGTTTCATCGGGAGCTCGGAGGACCTATGGAAATTTACGCGACCTTACCCCAGTCCCTGACTGGGATGGCGGCCCGTAAAGGATTGATCCTGCTTGCCGTCTGCACAGGCTATCAGGCTGCCTGGTTTACGGCCTACCAAGCGAAATTCGGCGCCGTAACAACGCTGGTGTATTCCTACGGCCCTGCCGGTCAGTCTTCTATGTGTACCTTACACAGCTTTATGCCGCTTCTGCTCCAGATGCTGCCGGCTCTGCTGTTTATCGCCGTTCTTACCCTTACAGTCATGCTTGCGGTCAAGAAGCTTTACGCCGGACTTTTTGCAGGGCTGGCCCTGTGGATGCTCGATATTCTTTCACACGGGAGCTGGCTTCCTTACTTCACCATTTATACGGTGCATATTCAGGAGCAGTCTAAGGAGATCCCGAATCTTTTTCTTCCGAACCGCCTTGTTCTGCTGTCTGCCACACTCATTTTAACCGTGATTTTGAACTATACGGTTCAGGACCGCAGCCGCTGGATTGTCTCCGAAGAAGAATAATATAGCCGGCCTCATAAACGTGACCGGAGAAAGGAAAAGACAGATGCTTACGGATGAAGAGCTGGTCCAAGCCATGGCCCGCGGCGATCAGGCCGCTTTCGAGGCCTTTGTGCACCGCTACCACGCGCCGCTTCAGCATTACCTCGAGCGGACCCTGCACGATCCCCGCAAGGCGGAGGATCTGGTCCAGGAAGTATTTGTTCGTCTGCTCAAGCAGCTGCAGCAACAGAAAATCCCCGATCACATCCGACCCTGGATGTACCGGGTAGCCTTAAATCTATGCCGGGATTACTGGAAGAGCCTAGCCTACAGAAACGAGCAGCAACTGACGGCTGAACCGCCCGAGGCGCAGGATATCCAGCCTTCCGTCGTTGAAATCTACGAGCGGCAGGAGGCACGCAAAGAAATTATCGGTGCCCTCCGGTCTCTTCCTGAAGTTCAGAAGGAAATTGTCATCCTTCGTTTCTTTCATGATCTGAAGCTTCAAGAAATTACGGAAGTTCTGCAAATCCCGCTCAGTACGACGAAGACTCACCTATACAGCGGCCTACGCAAACTCAAAGCTCTCCTCGGCCCCAAAGCCGGGAGCTTAACCGATACCGGCGGCGGAAGGAAAGAAAATCGCGGCAAACCGACCAAGGAGGGGACCCCTTATGTATGAACCTGACGATAAAGAGCTGGACCAACTGGAGAAAGACACGGCTGTCCTGCTGAACGGATACCTGGTTAAAACGCCTGACCGCATAGATACCGCGAACCTGCTCGGCAGGCTTCAAAGCCACTTCGATGCCATACGCGAGAACAGTCCGGGTAGAGCCCGGCCTGAACATTCAGCAGACCTGCGGCCGTCCTTGTGGAAGCTATGCTGCCACCAGCTTTTTATGTACAACAAGTGGTTCTGGCTGCTTAGCCTGCTTCTCTTTGCCATGCTGCTGCTGCTGAACTCGCCTTACACCATAGCCGGCACTTTGCCGGGCCGCTCGTCTTATTCGCTGGCTTTCCCGCTTCTGCTCGTTTGCGGCTTTCTGTACCAATACCGAAGCTGGAATGAAGGGGTGCGCATGATCGAAAGCGTCACGCCTTATCCCCCGGCGCTTCTCATGTTCAGCCGCCTAATCGTTCTGCTCGTTACGAATGCGGTGCTTGGGCTCATCGGCTCTCTCTATACGTTTGCAACCATGAGCTATTCAAGATCCTGGGTGACGCTTCCTTTTCTTTTCGACTGGATTGCTCCGCTTCTGCTCGTCACGGGGTTAACCGCTTATTTTATGATGAAGCGCGGCATGCTCTCCGCCATAATGGCCGCTCTGACAGGCTGGGGTGTAGAACTGTTCATGGAGGAGTGGCTTCGCCGGGAACTAGTCGGGCAGGTCTGGAACTGGGCCCTGATTCTTCAGGCGGTGCTTATCGCGGCGGGTGTTCTTTTCCTTCTGTCGGCCTATCGGAACAGTATGCGGCTGACAAGCATGAAGGGATGGCGGTCGGCATGATCCGGCTTAATCAGCTTGTCCGTCTCTACGAGGGCCATATCCGGCTGCATGTAGATCAACTGACGCTAGCTCCCGGCCTGATCCTGCTCGTCGGAAAGAATGGGGCAGGCAAGTCCACTCTGCTCCGCTTGCTGGCTACCGCTGATTTTCCCGACGGAGGGGAAATCAGCTATCTGGAAGGAACCGTTAAGGATCAGCTTCCCCAAATACGGAGCCGGATCGGTTATGTGCCGACCGATGTGGAGCTTCATGAAGACATGACGCCCATACGGCTAATGAACTACATGTGTCTCCTTAAAGGAGCCGACCCTCCTCAAGGAGAACAGCTGCTGCGTGAGCTGCATCTGGAGGATGTCAAACGGAAGCGGATCGGATCGCTTTCCCAGGGAATGAAGCAGCGGCTGGCCATCGGGCAGGCTCTGCTCGGCTCTCCCCGTTATCTGCTGCTGGATGAGCCTCTCAATTACTTGGATTCCATCGAGCGCAAGACAGTTATCCGTCTCTTATACCGGCATGCGCGCGGTTGTATCGTGCTTATCGCGGCTCATGAGCTGAACGAATGGCAGGAAGCCGACCAGCTCCTGTGGCTGAACGCCGGCAGGCCGGAATTTTACGGAACGCCGGGAGCCTGGAGGCAAGTTCCTCTCGGTGTTTGGCAGGGGATTCTTCCCCATGCGGATGCCTGCCCCTTCGACGAGGCTTGCGTAATGATCCGCAAGCTGGTTGGAGACCATATCGAGTGGCGGGTGTTCAGCCGCGAATGCCCCGCACCGGGGTTTGTCCAAGTCCCGTTGACAACCGAGGACGCGTACTTTATCCGTTCCCGGCGCTTATTGTGAACTTTTATGAAATTCCGCCCTTGGCTCGACCGGATGGCGGTTTTTTTGTACCTGGAAAAATATTTTTACCGGAAGTGCAGAACTCGAATCAAATCGTTTCGTCTATAGTGATGGAGAGGGGAGGGAGAAAGACATTTTAACGCAGCAAGAGGAACTACTTGTCCAAGGCATGCTTGCCGGAGATGAGGAAGCCTTTCGTGAGGTTGTCCGGACTTACCGGAATTACGTGTTTCAAATTGTGTTTTCGGTCGTCCGGCATCCCAAGGATGCGGAAGACGTCATGCAGGAAGTCTTTCTCAAGATGTATACCTCCCTCCCCCAAACCGAGGTAAAAGGCTTGAAAGCTTGGATCTCCCGCGTGGCCGTCAACAAAGCGATCGATTACAAACGCAAAGCCTACCGCCAGCGGGAAACAGCGACCGACGGTATGGAAGAAGCAATGCCCCCTCCCTCCCTGAGTGGGTCCGATACCGAAGATCCGCTGTTAAGCAAAGAGCTTCAGGCACTTGTTATGCGCAAATTGGAGGAGCTTCCCGAAAACTATAGAGATGTCATTATTGCCTTCTACTACGAAGATAAATCGTACCAGCAAATTGCCGACGAGCAGGAAGTCACCGTACAGACCATCAAATCCAAACTATACCGGGCAAAACAGTGGATTAAGCAGCACTGGAAGGAGGAAGAGTTCGAATGAGTCATAGAAGCCGCGATGAATGGAAGCTTTACATTGCCGGAGAAATTACGGATGATCGTCAGAGAGGCCTTTGGGAGGATCACTTGTATGAATGTGATCTTTGCCTAGAGCTATATACGGAATGCCTGGAATTTTTGTCCCCGACTCTTCCCCTTCCGGATGAGACCGAGACTGAACGCATGATCGATCAAATTCTAGCCCGAAGCGGCAGCCTGCCGGTTGTACGGGAAGCGGCTCCGATGGCTGCACGGAAGCAGGAAGAATCCGAAGGAAACCTTGACCGAACGGAAGCGAAAAAACACCGGAAAGCCCGCTCCCCGAGACGAACGGCTCTGACCCATTACGCCATAGCAGCCGCGGCGACGTTCCTGCTTATGACTACCGGCGTGTTCGGACACATGACGGATCAGTTCTCCCTGGTTCGCACCGAACAGAAGAAACCGCTCGCTACGCCGGTGTCCGATAAACTTATGGAACAGACCTTCGCTTTCTTCGATTCTCTGCATGCCCAGAAACCAAAAGGAGGACATCCCCTTGAACCCTAGATCCAACACAGTCGCGCTGCTGCTCTCGTTTATACCGGGACTCGGGCATTTGTACTTAAAACGCATTTTCAGGGCCTTCCTGTACGGAGCCGGTTTCTTCGGTCCGGTCGCCATGGCCTTTCTCATTGTTGTGGAGGGGCACGGCCCTAAAGACTTTGCCGTCCTCCTCCTGCTCTTTGCGGCCGCTTGTTGGGTCGTTAACATGGTCGACATGTTTATTACACTCGGCAGCAGGCCTTCGTACCCGCCTCCCGGTTACCATGAATATGGAAACCCGGGACACGATTTCGGCCATGGTCCCGGTCCGGGCGCCGTTCCGGAATTCAATCCGGCCGTCTACGAATGGCAGCGCAGGGAGGAGCGCCGGAAGATTATCCTGGCTTCCTTTATTCCCGGCCTTGGCCACTACATGCTGGGCATGATGTACCGCGGGCTTTCCGCTATGACATTCTTTATCGGGGGCGCGATTGTGATCTTCTTCGGGGCATCGCTCACCCGTACCGGAGAATTTCTCTTCTTTTTGCTCGCGCTGCCCGTGCTTTGGATCTATATTCTTTTTGATGCCATCCGGCAGTTGGAAAAGAAACAGGCCGGTATGGAGCTGACGGACCGGACGTTCTTCGACGACTTCAGCGAAAGCCGGCAGGAAGGCAGACGGAGCAAGACGATCGCTACCGTTCTGGCCGTATTTCCCGGCGCCGCCCACTTGTATCTCGGGCTTCAAATGAGAGGGCTTCAAATCATGGCAGGCTTCCTGTTCTCCATTTATATTATGGATGTCCTCCGCCTCTCGCTCTTTTTGTTCCTGATTCCGATCTTTTGGTTTTACAGCTTTTTCGATGCCCTCCAGCTGATTTCCCGGCAAGAATTCGGATATGTCGAAGACAAGCCGATCTTTAAAGGAATCAAGCGCCATCAGCGTAAGATCGGCTTTCTTATCATTCTGGTCGGCCTGTACTATCTGACGAATGAAGTACTGCTCGACGTATTGCGGAGATACTATCCGGATTGGCACTGGCCGTATTCGATCTCCTCATACTTCCAAACGTTCATCGTCGCCTTGGTTCTGATCGGAGGCGGATTAACCCTGCTCTTCAATTCCCCGAACCGGAAATCTTAAAATTCCAACGCCAAGCTCCGCAGAGCATATTGCCCTGCGGATTTTCTTTTTTTTGAATTTGCAAAAAAAAGCGCACCTATCCCCTCGGTCAGCCATTCAAACCAGGTCGCAGGCTTCCTCCGGCATCCAATGCTTGTCACGACCCTCCCATTTGACATTACAGCCAATCGGGTTAGTGACTGGAGTAGGAACAGGTTTGCCTGCCGAAATCGCTTCTAGGGCCTCCTGGAGGTTGTTTACGGTCATGTTAGCGGTTTCCCTCGGGTTGTCGACTCCGCGCCCTGTGTAGACCAGCTTACGTCTGTCGTTAAACACAAAGAAATGAGGTGTACGGAGAGCTCCGTAAGCAAGTGCAACTTCCTGACCCTTGTCGTGAAGATACACCCAGGGGAATTTCTTCTCCTCCATGCGTTCTACCATGTTCTCAAAAGAATCCTCGGGGTTGGTCTGGGAGCTGTTGCTGTTAATCGCAACGAAAGCTACGCCTTGTTCGGTAAATTGCTCGGCCGTGCGCCGCGTGATCTCCTCTGAACCCAGGACATACGGACAGTGATTGCACGTAAAGAAAACAACCAATGCCTTGGCGTGCCGGAAACTGTCTAATGTGTAAATATTGCCGTCCGTACCCTGTAAACGAAAATCCCTAGCTCCATCTCCAATACCTAACGTAAATCCCATGATTCATCCCTCCTTGACTATAAACTATACCTTATCAGTACCTCTTATGACGAAGTTAGAATCGGTTGTTACCAAATTGTAAAAAAATTCATGCATATCAAAATGAAAAAGGAACCCCTAAGGGTCCCTTTCCGTCGGTGATTACTTGGATGATCTTCTACATCTTGCTGTTCACAAACCTTCACAGTGAAACGGCTTTTAGAACACGTCCCGGTGTCTTTGGCACATCTCCTCCAGTTTGGCTTTACAAGCTCGAATGACCTTCAGATGATTGTTCTGCTGACTTTTCCAACGGAACCACACCTCTCTGTGTTCACCGACAATACTAGTATGTCCCGGTTCATAATTGCTATGCACTCCGCGCAAAGTTTTTTCGTTTATCGTTATCTTCCTTCCCCATGATTTTGTCGGGAATGATTCCGTTTCTTCACTTTCTTCGATCCCGACAGAGGCTCATTGGCAGGAGTATTGTACCTCTCCAGCTCCTTCTGCGTCACGCCGTCCCCTACGGGCAGCGCCTTTGGCTTGGACATCTTTTTCACCCCAAACGGTCCGTTTTCGGAATTTTTCGCTTCTATTCTTCGTGATTTAAGGCATCCTGATGACGGCGGTCATTGGTCTGCTGCTGAATTTGCTGGGCATCATGACTGTTGACAGCCGATTTATTCAAATCTTTGGCCACATTTTGCAGATTCTTATCCCGCGTTCTTTGTCGGGTCATGATCGTTGCACCCCCATTTTGGCTAAAAGCAGTTACGCATGCGTGAGCTCTTGTAGAACTTGAGCACATTCGTGAATATGCCGGACATAGTCTTTGACCAAGCCCTGAATAATTTCACTGGTTTCATCCGCGTGCACGTCATCGCGTTCTACATCCACCAGTTCCACCTTCACTTCCCGCGAGTCCACGTAAGTGCATTTAAAGTCGAACGTGTAATGCGTCCTGCCCGCGTTCGTGATATGAATCCGGATTGCCTGCGGGTCGGCCTCATCGGGCCATACGCGCGCATGATCGGACTCGGGAAGCGTATTGGGCAGTTCCTCCATCCAAGCTTTGGCGAGCTGATCTCTTTCCAAAGACGGCTTTTCCGTCTTGACTATCATCCTACACCACCCCCTACCGTTAACATGCGTCAAGGCGTGGTCCGCTTATTCTTTTCCCGCTGCGACAAAAGCTGGGTGATTTCCGTACTGCAGCCCCTCCTTCAAGGCAAGCAAAGCGCACCCCGAATGGTTTAAAAGAATATACATACACGCAAAAAAACTGCGGCGCCAAAGCCCGCAGTTCGTAAGGTCTTATTTTATAAAAGTTGAATGGCGGAGAGGGTGGGATTCGAACCCACGGTGCCCTCACAGACACGGCGGTTTTCAAGACCGCTGCCTTAAACCACTCGACCACCTCTCCAGAAAGCTACCGACTTCCGATCACAGAAGACAGTAACTGTAACAGAGAAATTTTATCACAATCAAAGTTCTATTTACAAGTGTTAATTTTTACGCAACACCGTAACGCCATTCATGTAAGGAACCAGTACTTCCGGAACCGTTACCGAACCGTCTTCCTGCTGGTAATTTTCTAGGATGGCCGCTACCGTCCGTCCGATGGCAAGACCCGAGCCGTTCAGCGTATGTACGAATTCCGGCTTCGCTTTGGCATCTCTGCGGAAACGGATATTGGCGCGGCGCGCCTGGAAGTCCTCGAAGTTGCTGCACGAGGAGATCTCCCGGTAAGCTTCCGAGCTAGGCAGCCATACCTCAAGATCATACGTCTTAGCCGATGTGAAGCCGATATCGCCTGTACAGAGCGTCAGAACGCGATAAGGCAGCTTCAGGAGCTGAAGCACGCGCTCCGCGTTCTGAGTGAGCTCCTCGAGCTCCTGGTACGATTCCTCGGGCTTGACGAGCTTGACCAGCTCCACCTTGTTAAACTGGTGCTGGCGGATCAGGCCGCGGGTATCTCTTCCGGCAGCTCCCGCTTCGGAACGGAAGCATGCGCTGAACGCGACGAATTTACGCGGAAGCTGCTCCGCGGCAAGAATATCATCCCGGTGGTAATTGGTCACCGGCACTTCCGCCGTCGGAATCAGGAAGTATTCCGAATTCTCGATATGGAACACGTCTTCCTCAAACTTCGGAAGCTGCCCGGTTCCCGTAAGGCTGTCCCGGTTTACGATATACGGAGGGAGCATTTCTTCATACCCGTGCTCCGTACTGTGCAGATCCATCATAAAGTTCATCAGAGCGCGCTCCAGACGAGCGCCCAGACCCTTATAGAACACGAAGCGCGAGCCCGTTACCTTACCGGCCGCTTCAAAATCCAGGATTCCCAGATCCATAGCCAAATCCCAGTGGGCTTTCGCCTCGAATCCGAAGGCAGGCACGTTCCCATTGCGGCGGATTTCAATATTATCCTCTTCCGAGGCTCCTACCGGCACGCTTTCATGAGGAACATTCGGTATAGAAAGAAGCAGGTGATTCAGCTCGACTTCCAGTGTCCTGAGCTCCTCATCCAGTTCTTTAATGCGGTCACCCACACCTTTCATTTCGGCGATCAGGTCCTCCGCATCCTCTTTCGCCTTCTTACGCATCGCCACTTCCTGCGATACCGTATTCCGGCGGTTCTTCAGCTGCTCCACTTCCTGCAGCAGCTCTCTGCGTTTCACATCAAGTTCCGCTATACGCGTAACTTCTTCGAGCTGCTTGCCTCCGCGGTTTTTCATAGCGGTTTGAACCGTTTCTATGTCGGTACGGATTAATTTAATATCAAACAAGGAGACTCCTCCTCCTAAAGTTGTAAAAATGGAACAAAAGCACCCTTCTCTCGTATGGAGCAAAAGAGGTGCTTCTGCTTTTGGATCGATTAACGGGTTTCCCGGATCATATCCAGAAAATAAGCATGCATGCTTGAATCATCCGTCAGTTCGGGATGGAACGAAGCCGCAAGCAGATGACCCTGTCTGGCGGCCACGATTTGCCCGTTGTACTCGCTTAACACGTCTACGCCGTCTCCGACCTGATCGATAAGCGGCGCACGGATGAAAACGGCCCTTACAGGCCGATCAATGCCCTTAATAGGCAGATCGGTCTCAAAGCTTTCACGCTGCCGGCCAAACGCATTGCGCTGCACGGTCATGTTCATCAGCCCCAGATGGGCTTCTTCCTGACCCGCAATCTTATCCGCGATCACAATCAGTCCGGCACACGTGCCGAAGACCGCTTTTCCCTGATTGGAGAAGTCCCGGATCGCTTCGATGAAACCGTAACGTCTCATCAATTTGCCAATCGTGGTACTCTCGCCTCCCGGAATGATCAGACCGTCCAGTTCGGCAAGCTGCTCCGCACGCTTCACAACGACGCCTTCGCCGCCAACCGCCCCAATCAGGCGGATATGTTCCGCTACGGCTCCCTGAAGAGCCAATACGCCAACTTTCATCGTTCTTCCCCGCTTCCTGCCTCGGCTGATTACCAGCCGCGGTCCTGCATCCGCTCGGAAGCATGCAGCTTGGAGATTTCGATGCCTTTCATCGGTGCTCCCAGGTTTTTGGAAACTTCCGCAATCAGCTTATAGTCTTTGTAATGCGTAGTCGCTTCTACGATCGCACGCGCGAACTTCTCAGGGCTGTCCGATTTGAAAATACCGGAGCCTACGAATACACCGTCCGCGCCAAGTTCCATCATAAGAGCCGCATCGGAAGGAGTCGCTACACCGCCTGCGGCGAAGTTAACGACCGGCAATTTGCCGTTCTCGTGAATATATAGAACCAGATCGTAAGGAGCGCCCAGGTTTTTGGCTTCGGCATATAGCTCGTCCTTCGCCAAGCTCTGGATTTTCCGGATTTGAGATTGAATAAGACGCATATGACGAACCGCTTCCACAATATTGCCTGTTCCCGGTTCACCTTTCGTACGAAGCATGGAAGCCCCTTCGTTGATACGGCGCAAAGCTTCGCCGATATCTTTCGCTCCGCATACGAACGGAACGGTGAAGTCCTTCTTGTCGATATGGAACACTTCGTCTGCCGGTGTCAGTACTTCGCTCTCGTCAATATAGTCCGCACCCAGTGCTTCCAGCACGCGTGCTTCTACAATATGACCGATACGCGCTTTAGCCATTACCGGAATGGAAACAACCTTCATAACCTCTTCCAGAACAGTCGGATCCGCCATACGGGCTACGCCGCCTGCCGCACGGATATCGGATGGTACCCGTTCCAGTGCCATAACCGCGGAAGCACCCGCAGCTTCTGCAACCTTAGCTTGTTCCGCATTCATGACGTCCATGATGACGCCGCCCTTTTGCATTTCAGCCATGCCTCTTTTTACGCGCGAAGTACCCGTCTCCATATTAAATCCTCCTGGAATTTATATCCCTAGCTAGATTTTTCGTTCATGAACTTCTAAGCTAACATTTTACATGAACCTGTTCGTGAAAACAATAACTTTTCCTGAGAGAACCCGCTTAGAATAAGCCTTTAACCCCGTTGAACAGATCTACGAACAAGTTTTTGATCGCCCGCATCATCATCCGGAACCAGCCTGCTTTTTCCATATCGTTTTCGGCCACCAAATCAACCGTTTCGGAGTTTTTACCGAAGGACAAGGTAGCGGTACCCAGCTTGTCTCCCTTTTTGAGAGGGGCAACCAGTTTATCCGCTGCCAGCAGATCAACCTTCGTTTCCAGCTTCGCATCCGCGCTTCCCTTCTTCACGGCAAAAGCTACATCGTTTTTCAGGACAGCAGGGGCTTCCAGTTCTACGCCTTTTGTAATCGGCACGGTTTTCTGTGCATCCAGAGCGGTTCCGGCTTTAGCCAACGTTTTGAATTCAAAGTTGGTAAATCCATAGTCCAACACTTTACGTGTCTGGTTAAAACGCTCCGGCTCCGTCTTCGCACCCATTACAACGCTGATCAGACGCATGCCGTTGCGCTCAGCCGTACCGGTAAAGCAATATCTGGCCTCATCGGTGTGTCCCGTTTTAAGACCGTCCAAGCCTTGGTAGGCATATTTTTTGAAATTCACATTGCTGCTGTTGCCTTCAAGCATCCAGTTGTAGTTAATCATCGGACTTTTATCCGATTCGCGGAGTTTTTTTGAAGGAACCTTTGTATATTCCAGTACTTCTTTATGCTCTGTAACCAGGTGTCTTGCAAGTATGGCTACATCTTTCGCAGACATCACCGTCTCCCCTTGAATACTTTTAGGAGCATTCTCTTTAATGTCCGCTCTGGATAGGCCCGTCGCATTAATGAACTGGGCTTTCTCCGACATGCCGAGCTCTCTGGCTTTGTCGTTCATCAGCTTGGCGAAGCCTTCTTCCGACCCGCCGAGCTTTTCGGCAAGAACGATGGAAGCGTCATTCGAAGAATAAATCGACATCGCATAAAACAAATCTTTAATCGTCAGTGTTTCGCCTTCCGCGATCAGTTGGCCGGACCCGATTGCACTGGCCGCGTACTTGCTTGCCGTGGCGGTATCTTCCCATTTGAGCTTGCCATTGTGAATCGCTTCCATAACGAGGTATTCCGTCATCATTTTGGACATACTTGCCGGGGGCAGGACTTCATCCGCATTTTTCTCGTATAGAATTTGTCCGGTGCTTGCTTCCATCAGAATAGCGGATTTAACATCCAATTCGGGTTCGCCGTCAGCCGCCAACGCGGTAACCGCAAATATGTGAAGGAAGGATACTTGTAGCATTGCAAAAACGAGGGCCAAAGATACTTTTCTTTTCCAGAAACCAAATTTTTTCAACTCACACACTCCTATTTGTAAATTCATGATGTGTCTTATTGTACCATTCCCAGGGCATAAAAAAAAGGAGACCCCGGTCCTGAGACCGGGGCCCCCTATATGGGGCGAAACATTATAGTTACAACGAGTAGTTCGGTGCCTCTTTCGTAATTTGCACATCATGCGGATGGCTTTCACGTAGACCCGCACCCGAGATACGAACAAACGTTGTATCGTTGATCAAAGTTTCGATGTCAGGAGCACCGCAGTACCCCATACCGGAACGAAGACCTCCGACGATTTGATAGATGGTATCGGCCAACGGCCCTTTGTAGGCTACACGTCCTTCAATACCTTCCGGCACCAGCTTGGTTTCGTTCTCCTGGAAATAACGATCCTTGCTGCCTTCTTTCATTGCTCCAAGTGAACCCATACCCCGGTAAACCTTAAAGCGTCTGCCTTGATAGATCTCCGACTCTCCAGGGCTTTCTTCCGTACCTGCAAAAAGGCTTCCCAGCATAACGGCACTTGCACCAGCGGCAATAGCTTTAACTACGTCACCAGAGTACTTGATGCCGCCATCTGCGATGATCGGTACGTTGTACTCACGTGCAACGGATGCGCAATCATAGATAGCGGTAATTTGTGGAACACCGATACCGGCGATAACACGGGTTGTACAAATTGACCCAGGGCCAATTCCAACTTTGACGATAGAGGCGCCTGCTTCGATCAGATCACGCGTCCCGTCTCCCGTAGCTACGTTACCAGCGATAAGCGGCAGCTCCGGATATTGGTTGCGAAGCTTTCTGACCGTCTCTAGGATGTTGATATGATGACCGTGAGCCGAATCAACAACCAGCACGTCCACTCCGGCTTCTACAAGTGCCGCGGAGCGTTCCATCACGTCTTTGGAAACTCCTACTGCAGCTCCGCACAGCAGACGACCGAATTCGTCTTTGCCCGCATTGGGGAACTGAATAGCTTTTTCAATATCCTTAATCGTGATGAGACCTTTCAGTACAAAAGAGTCATCCACCAGCGGCAGCTTTTCGATCTTGTGCTGTTGGAGAATTCCTTCCGCCTGCTCCAGGGTTGTCCCAACCGGAGCCGTCACCAGATTTTCTTTTGTCATGACTTCTTCGATCTTAATGGAGTAGTCATGAACGAAACGCAAATCACGGTTGGTCAAAATCCCAACCAGCTTCTTATTCTCATCGACGATCGGCACGCCGGAGATTCTGAACTTCGCCATGAGTGCCTCCGCATCGTATACATGATGCTGCGGTGTAAGGTGGAAAGGGTTCGTAATAACACCGGACTCCGAACGTTTAACCCGGTCTACCTCGCCGGCTTGCAGCTCAATGGACATATTCTTATGAATAATTCCGATTCCGCCTTCGCGGGCGATTGCAATCGCCAGAGCGGCCTCTGTCACCGTATCCATCGCTGAACTGAGGAGAGGAATGTTTAATTTCACTTTCGGGGCAAGCTTGGTGGAAACATCAATCTCTTTACCGAACACATTTGATTTACGAGGCACCAGAAGTACATCGTCAAACGTCAATCCTTCTTTTGCGAATTTAGCATCCCACACAGGGTTTGCCCTCCTCTTCTGTCTTTAGATATTATTGCAATCATACATAAGGCCTTTTTTCATGTCAAGAAGCAGACCATGACAATCTTGGCGCTTCCTGCTAGCATGTCTCTTTTCTATAACAAAAAACCTTTTCGAACTGTCATTCGAAAAGGTTTTATTTGTGCTTGGCAACGTCCTACTCTCCCAGGACCCTTCGGTCCAAGTACCATCGGCGCTGGAAGGCTTAACGGTCGTGTTCGGGATGGGTACGCGTGGTTCCCTTCCGCCATCGTCACCAAACAGGTGTCTAGTCAGACACATCAGGGTTGCTCCCTGAAAACTAGCAGCGAAACGTGCAGTCGATCCATCCAAAGATCTTGTGGTGCATACCCGGAGGTATGCTTCCGATGTC
>NZ_BBJT01000011.1 GCF_000739915.1 Paenibacillus chitinolyticus NBRC 15660
ATCCTTCGGCCAGCGCCTCACTCGTTACCGACCCGATCGCCAGCGCTTCGCTCGTCACCGCTCCGCTCGTCAGCGCCTCGCTCGTCACCGCGCCTGCCGCCAGCGCTTCACTGGTCACCGACCCATTCGCCAGCGCTTCGCTTGTCACCGATCCGCTGGCCAGCGTCTCGCTCGTCACGGCGCCTGCCGCCAGTGCTTCGCTTGTCACCGATCCGTTCGCCAGTGCCTCACTTGTCACGGCTCCACTCGCCAGTACTCCACTCGTCACGGCACCTGCCGCCAGTGCTTCGCTCGTCACGGCTCCATCCGCTAACGCTTCGCTCGTCACCGCCCCGTTTGCCAGCGCTCCGCTCGTCACCGCGCCTGCCGCCAGTGTTTCGCTCGTCACCGCTCCGACCGCTAGCGCTTCATTCGTCACCGACCCGTTCGCCAGCGCTTCGCTCGTCACCGACCCTGCCGACAGCGCTTCGCTCGTTACGGCTCCATCCGACAGCGCTTCGCTCGTTACCGCTCCGTACGCCAGCGCTTCGCTCGTCACTGCGCCTGCCGCCAGTGCCTCGCTCGTTACGGCTCCATCCGCCAGCGCTTCGCTCGTCACCACGCGTGCCGCCAGTGCCTCGCTCGTCACCGCTCCATCCGCCAGCGCCTCGCTCGTTACGGCTCCATCCGCCAGCGCCTCGCTCGTCACCGATCCGCTCGCCAGAGCTTCGCTCGTCACCGCTCCGCTCGCCAGCGCTTTACTCGTCACCGATCCGCTCGCCAGTCCTTTACTCGTCACCGATCCGTACGCCAGCGCTTTACTCGTCACCGCTCCATACGCGAGCGCTTCACTCGTCACGGCTCCACTCGCCAATGCTTCGCTCGTCACCGCTCCGTCCGCCAGCGCTTCGCTGGTCACCGATCCGTCCGCCAGCGCTTTGCTTGTCACCGCGCCTGCCGCCAGCGTTTCACTCGTCACCGATCCGTACGCCAGCGCTTCATTTGTCACCGATCCGTCCGCCAGCGCTTCGCTCGTTACCGCTCCGTTCGCCAGCTCCTCACTCGTCACCGCGCGCGCCGCCAGCGCTTCGCTGGTCACCGATCCGTACGCCAGCGCTTTACTCGTCACCGCTCCGTACGCCAGCGCTTCGCTTGTCACAGCGCCTGCCGCCAGCGCTTCGCTTGTCACCGCACCTTCCGCCAGCGCTTTACTCGTCACCGCTCCGTACGCCAGCGCTTCGCTTGTCACCGCTCCGTACGCCAAGGCTTCGCTTGTCACCGCACCTTCTGCCAGCGCCTCACTCGTCACAGCGCCTGCCGCCAGCGCTTCACTGGTCACCGCGCCTTCCGCCAGCGCTTCGCTCGTTACCGCTCCGTACGCCAGCTCATCGCTTGTCACCGCACCCGCCGCCAGCGCTTCGCTGGTCACTGCGCCTTCCGCCAGCGCTTCGCTCGTTACCGCTCCGTACGCCAGCTCATCGCTCGTCACCGCGCCCGCCGCCAGCGCTTCGCTGGTCACCGCTCCGTACGCCAGCGCTTCACTCGTTACAGCTCCTTCCCCTAGCGCTCCACTCGTTACGGCGCCATATGCCAGCGCTCTACTCGTCACGGCGCCGCTTGCCAGCGCTACGCTCGTTACGGCGTCTTCCGCTATCGCTTCGCTCGTCACTGACCCATTCGCCAGCGCATCCCTCGTCACGGCGCCGCTCGCCAAAACACCCCTCGTCACGGCGCCTTCCGCCAGCGCCTCTCTCGTTATCGCGCCTGCCGTCAACGCTTCCCTCGTCACCGAACCTGCCGCTATCGCTTCGCTCGTCACCGAGCCTGGCGCCAGCGCTTCGCTCGTCACCGCTCCGTACGCCAGCGCTTTACTCGTCACCGAGTCTGACGCTAACTTTTCGCTCGTCACCGAACCTGCCGCCAGCGTTTCTCTCGTTACCGCCCCGTTCGCCAGCGCTTCACTCGTCACGGCTCCGCTCGCCAGCGCCTTGCTCGTCACGGCTCCGCTCGCCAATGCTTCGCTCGTCACGGCGCCTTCCGCCAGCGTTTCCTTGGTCACAGCCCCCTCCGACAATGCATCGCCGGTCACGGCTCCGCTCGCCAGCGTCTCGCTCGTCACCACGCCTTTCGCCAAATGCTGCTGTTTAACAGAACCCGCCGCCAAATGACGTCCTTCCACAGCGTTTGAGCCGAGATGAATACCGCTAACCGCTCCTTCCTTCAAGTGGCTTCCGTTAACGCTCTGCTCGGATATTTTAGCCGCCGTAATCGCGTTGTTCGCAATATGAACGGACTGTACGCTGAACGGCTGCATATGCTCGCTTTCTACGGCTCCGCGGGCCAGCTTTTTGCTCGTTACGCTGCTGTCGTTCAGTTTGGCTGTACTGACCGCATAATCCGTCAGTTTATCCGTCGAAACCGATTCCGTCGCAAGTTTGGATGTGGTGACGGACTGATTCGCCAAGTTAGAAGTCAAAACTGCATTTTCGTCGATATGACGGCTTTCGACAGCTCTCCGGCCGATTTTCAGTGATTTTATAGCTCCGTTCTCAATCAGCTCCTCTGTAATTTGAGCCGAGCCGATATGGGTAGAACGGATTTCTCCCTCCGCGATATGAACCGAGAGAACGGAACCGTCCGCCAAATGTTCGGGACGAACCGATTTTCTCGCAAGCTCTCGGAAGCCTACCGCTTCATCCGCCAGTTGGGCGGAATCGACGGCGCCGGGGGTCAGAGTTTCCCGTGTCACGGAACCCGGTTTCAAATGCTCGCTCCCGATCACTCCGGCTCCGATATGTTGGTCCCCCACCGAACCTTTCGCCAAGTGGACGGCATTCACCGCGCCGGAGGAAAGTTTGTCGCCCGATATCGTTCCCGGCATCAAATGGGAAGCCGAAATGCTGCCCGGCGCTATTTTTTCCCCGGTTACCGCTTCATGCCTGAGTTTCTCGGTAGTGATCGCATCTTCGGCAAGCTTCGCCGAATTAATGACATAGTTGCCCAGATGACGGGACTGGACGGCACCGCTTTTGATTTTATCCGAAGTCACGGCCTGATCTTCAAGCAGTTCAGGGGTTATGCTGGCTTCGGCCAAATGATGGGACTGGATCGAATAAGGAGCTAACTTGGCCGCATCAATCGTCCCGTCGGCAAGCTTCTCGACCGTGATGCTTTTATCCGCAATCTTATCACTGGTGATCGAGCGGATCTGGATATGATCGCCGTTCACGATGCCATAAGCCAGATGCTCGCGGAGCACGGCACCGGTAGCGAGTTTCTCGCTGGTTACACTGCCGTCGGCCAGTTTCGAGCGCTCAACCGAAAAGTCCTGAAGGGAGCGTGTGCCGATACTGTTCGGTTTCATTTTCGACTCGTCGATGGCGCGGCTGGCTATTTTCTCCCCCGTAACGGCGGCTTCCACGATATCATCGGTATATACGACGCCCTCGCTGCCGCGTTCTTCTTTGCGCTCCGACAAAAGCAGCAGCGGCGAACCATTTCTGCCGGTTTTGACGGTGTCCGGCTGGGCTTGACGGTTTGAATTACCGTAATCCTCCGGAACTTCCTGAGCTTTTTGTTTTTCTGAAACATTTGGTATTTCCGATGTTTTCGGTACTTCCGGAGCCTTTGGAGCTCTCGGAGCTCTCGGAGCTTCCGGGACTGCCGGAACTTCTATAGCTTTCGGAACATCGGAAGCCACGACTACCTCATCGTCGTCCTCTTCACTTATCGAGCGTTCTTCGACCGTATCGTACACTAACAATGATTCTTCGAAATCCTCCGGCATTTCTTCGCCGGCATAGAGATCTTCGTCCCGCTGAGACTCGGCGGCAACCGACTTGATCTCGCTTTTTTCTCGAGCGGGGGATGCGGACGCCTTCGCAAAGCCTTTTACATTCGATTCCGTCTGTTTTCCTCCGCCGGCAGCCCCTTCGGCTTTCGCCCTAAGGAGGCCCTGAGGCTTCGGCCGCTCGGCTTTACGGACCGCTTCGGCTTCCGCTTTGGATACGGCGGCATCGGCACGCTCTTTCTTCTTCTTCGGCTCCTCATCCAGCCAACGCAACTCATTCATGCTCGCATTGTATTTACTGGGGGCCGGACGCTGTGGGCCGGACGCCGGGTTTTTCTTTTTTTTCATTCCCATCTCCCTTTCCGGTTCTTCTCCCTCCTGTATTCTATGCAGCGTTCCGCTCCGGTGTTTATGCCTATTTATGAAAAAAAGGGCGCGGATACGCTCCGGCCCCGATCACATATTTTTTTCAGGGCAGCAGATCGTAAAAAGTCCGCTGTCTCTGCGCCATCTTCTCCCACGTGTACAGCTCCGCCACCCGCTCCAGGGAGCGCTGGCCCATCTGCCGCCTCAGCTCGTCGTCGGCCAGAAGCCGGGAGATGGCCTGCGCCAGCTCCGCTTCCACCGATTGAAGGGGCACCAGCAGCCCCGTTGCTTCGTGGAGAACAATCTCGGGAATCCCCCCGACACGTGTGGCGACGACCGGAACTCCCGAGGACATGGCCTCCACGTTGACGAGGCCGAACGCTTCGATCCGCAGCGAAGGAACGGCGACGACATCGGCGAGACGGAACCAGGCCGGGATCGAATCGTGCGACACGTAAGGAATGAAGCGGATGTGGCCCGGATACCGGGCCGCCAGCCTTTTCAGCTTCCTGACGTATGCGGTCTGTTTCGTGCTGCCGTAGCCCGCCCCGCCGATGACGAGCAGCACCGCATCCGGGTGAGCGGCAAACACGGCGGGCATCGCGTGCAGAAGCTGCTCGACGCCCTTCATCGGCCTAAGCCGTCCGGCGAAGACAATCACTTTGCGTCCCGACAGCCCCAGGGACGCCAGCATTTCCTGCCGGGCTTCCTCGTGAAACATCCGGGGAGCGAAAATGGACGGGTCCGCTCCCAGCGGATTCACCACAACCTTATTTGCGACAGAAGGCGCGCGCCGGATAACCTCCTGGCGCAAATAATCGCTGTTGACGAAAATAAGGTCGGCGCAGCGGAGGCATTCGGCGACCTCTTTGCGCCCGATGTGAGGCTTCGAGATGAACGTGATCGAATGCAGCCCGAGGCAAATGGTCGCCCGGTTCATCCGCTTCCGTAAATAACGGACGAACCGGGGACGATTCTCCACCTGAATAAGATCGGGGTTCATCGGTTTCAGCTCCCGGTAAACGGCCTCGATATACGGAAGGCCGCTCTTGTAGCTCGGCCGCACATAAGTGACCCCTCCGATCTGTTCTCTTGCCGGTCTGCGTCTCGTTCTTCTGCCCAATACGGTGACTTGCGCCGCCGCCTCACTGAGCCGATCCGCCAGCCGCTCCACCACATGCTCGACCGAACTGCTGGTACCGGAAGGAACGGCGAACGATCCCGGCGACACAATAGCGATGGATGAGATGTTCATCATTCACCTTCCTCTCTTATGGGTGAATCCTCACGACAGTACCTATCGGAACGACGCGGGACAGCGCCAGCACATCCTTGTTTTGCATTCTTATGCAGCCGTGGGACGAACGCTTGCCTATGGAAGAAGGATCGTTGGTTCCATGGATGCCGTAATGCTTCTTCGATAATCCCATCCAGAGAACCCCGAAGGGTCCGCCGGGATTCGGCTCCTTGTTGACGATGGTGAACGTCCCTGCCGGAGTACTCGTTCCCACCTTCCCTACACCGACCGGATAAGTATTCACTGTTTTACCGTCATCAGATAACGTCAGGACAAACGTCGAGGTATTGATATCTATGGAATATGCCATCTTATGACCTCCTTAGGTACTGCATCCGGATCTTCTAACCTCTGAAAAACGCTCCTTCTATATAATATGACGGGCGGACTCGCCTTGGTTGGGTAAAATGTCAATAGAAAAACAACCACTGTCGGGTCTTGCCTGAAATCCGAGGCCGGATGCCCGGCGGCGCTTCCTTTTTAAGACCGCATTAAATGCGATAAAAATAAGTTCTATTTATTTTGTACAGGAAGCGGCGCCTTCCCTTATGCTAAGCTGACGTTAACGAATCCATTTTAATAGGAAAGGAAGATAAACAATGACGAAGGGATTCACTTCCTGTCTGCAAATTTTTCCGGTCCCCCGTCCGGGCGAAACGGCGGTTTTTTACGAGCGCCTGGGCTTCAGGGCCGTCTATTATCTCGAAGCCTCAGAGCCTCACGTCTGCCTCTACAAAGACGCCGTCGAAATCGTGCTGACGAAGTCCAAGCTGGACGAGGTCGTGCCGAACCGGGTCGTTCACGGCTACGGATACGACGCGTACTTGATCACGGACTCCCAGGAGGAAATCGAAGCCGAGCTCGTCCGGTTGGGCGTCAAAATCGTCCGCCCCCTGTCCGTAACGGACTACGACAACCGCGAGCTGGTCTTCGAAGATATCGACGGACGCTGGATCGCGGTGGGCAAAAAACAAAATTAAAAAACAGGACCGCCCATTAATAGGCGGTCCTGTTTTATTCGCGAGGCATTCCGGCGGTACGGTCGTGTTCACCACAATCCGGCGCTGTACGCATGTTATCTTATTTGATGCCCGACTGCATAAAGCTGTTCATAAACTGGCGCTGGAACAGCAGGAAGCCCGCCAGAAGCGGCGCAATCACGATCAGCGTCGCCGCGCTCACCTCGGCCCACTGGGCTCCGGTCTCGAACGATTGGGCGAAAATAGCCAGCCCGACCGTCAAAGGACGATTTTCTACCGAGTTCGTTACGATAAGCGGCCAGAGGAAGTTGTTCCAGTGATAGCTGACCGATACGAGGGCAAAGGCCACGTAAGACGGCCGGGCAAGGGGCACATAGATGCGCCACAGAATCTGCCACTTCGTGCAGCCCTCCATCACGGCGGCTTCATCCAGCTCGGGAGGAATCGTCTTGAACATCTGCCTCAGCAGAAAAATACCGAAAGCCGAAGCGAAATACGGAAGCATGATCCCGAGCTTCGTGTCGAGCAGGCTCAGCTCCTTGAGCACGTTATAGTTCGGGAAAACGAGCACGTCGGCCGGAATCATGATCTGCACGAGAAACAGCATGAAGACAAACTCTTTGCCCTTGAAATTCAGCCGGGCGAACGCGAAGGCCGCCATCGTAACGGTGAGCAGCTGAACGACCAGAATGCCCCCGGTAATGAGCAGCGTGTTGCCGTAGTACAGCCCGAACGGAGCGGCCGACCAGACATGCTGGAAATGCTCCAGCGTAAAATCCCACGACAGTGTGGGATTGATCACGGAATCTTTGGGCCGGAATGCGGTCCACAGCATCCAGACCAGTGGTACGATCCAGACGAGCGCGACGAGAAACATCAGCGCATTCAGCCAGAAATCGAGGGTCAGCGGTCCGCGTGCGAGCAGCCTGCGTCTGGCGGATGCGGGTCTCTCCGTCCCGCCCCGGCGCGAAGCTTCGGGTGCCGCTGTCCCGGCGGTTGTGGAAGTCATGAGTTCCACCCTCCTTTTTTAGCGCAAAATTAACGGTAGTGAATGTTCTTGTCCAGTCCGAAATACTGGAGCGCCGCAAGCGCCATCAGCAGAACGATCATCACCATGGTTAAAGCCGAGGCCAGCCCCTGATCCCAGAAGCTGAAAGCCGTATCGTAAATATAGAAAAGAAGAAGGTTGCTCGCGTTGTCGGGTCCGCCCTTCGTCATGATGAACAGGTGATCGACCAGCTTGAACGAATTCGTCAAAGCCACGATCATGACAAACAGCGTCGTCGGCATAAGCAGCGGAAACGTAATTTTACGAAAAACGGTCCAGCGTCCGACCCCGTCCATTTCGGCGGATTCGTACAAGTCCTTCGGAATATTCTGCAGGCCGGCGAGATAAAAAATCATCAGATATCCCGCTTCTTTCCAGACGATCATCGCAATCATCGCCCACATGACCGTGTCCTGGCTTCCCAGAATGTTGGCCGCCTGGGATTGCCCCAGCCAGCCCATCCCTCTGCTGAGCAGCCCGTACTGCGGCGTATAAATGAACAGCCACACGTTGGCGATGGCGATCATCGGAATCATGTTCGGGTAAAAGAAAGCCGTACGGACGAAACCTTTCGCCCGGAGCGCTTTATTGGCGAACGCCGCCATGACCAGCGCGAGCGCAATGGCCGTCGGCACCGTACCCAGCGCAAACCAGACGTTGTTGCGGAGTACTTTCCAGAAGACGGCATCCTCCGCCATGTTCTTGTAATTGTCGAGACCCGTGAAAATCGGCTGAGGCGTAGCCAGATCAGCCTGATAGAAGCTTAAGATCAGTGTCTTGAGCATCGGATAAAACGTAAAAAGAATAAGAAACACCAGCGACGGCAGCAGAAGCAGCCATGCAAACCCGTTTTCTTTCCAAACCGCGACTTTCCCGGTCATTGTCTTCCCTCCCTGCGGTTTCCGGCCGGTTGAATAAAGAATCGGCAGAGCCAAGGAGACCCTGCCGACCGCATTTCCGATCCGGCCCGCTTACTTGTTGAACGGCGCCAGCGCCTTGTCCGCTTCTTCCTGAGCTTTTTTCAGCGCAGCCGCCGGTTCCGCCGTACCGGTAAGCACCGCCTGAAGCTGATCGCTCAGCGCCTTGGACACTTTGCCGTTATTGTGCGTGGACAGCTCGGCTGCCGCATGCTGGAGCTGATCGCGGGCGACAAGCGCCGGCGGGAACTCCGCTACGTACTTTTTCATCACGTCGGTTTCATAAGCGGACTTGCGCACGCCCACGTAGCCGGTCTCGATGCTCCATTTAGCCGCACGCTCGGGCTCCGTCATAAACTTGACGAATTTCCAGGCCGCTTCCTGCTTTTTCTTGTCGATGTCTTTGAAAATGTAGAAGTTGCCGCCGCCCGTCGGGCTGCCGTACGATTTCTTCTGCGGCAGGAACGTCACGCCGAAATCGAACTTCGCGTTTTTCTTCACATTCGTCAGGTTGCCTGTCGTGTGGTACATCATCGCGGTTTTACCGGCGATAAAGTCGGACGGCACCGTTGCCCACTCCGTTACGCCTTCCGGCATAATTTTGTCCTTGCGGGCCATGTCGGACCAGAATTGAAGCCCTTCGGCGTTTTCTTTTGTATCGAAAAAGACTTTCTTGCCGTCTTCGCTCATCAGGTTCTTGCCGTTTTGCAGGGAGAACGTCTGCATCATCCAGTAAGCGAAACCGGATACCGGAATTTCAAGCCCCCAGCGGCCTTCTTTTTTCAGCTTCTTGCCGTATTCGGCCATCTCTTCCCATGTTGTCGGCGGCTTGTTGGGATCAAGACCCGCTTCTTTGAACATGTCCTTGTTGTAGTAAAGGACGATCGTGCTGCGCTGGAACGGAATGCTGTACATTTTGCCGCCCGTCTGAGAGTTGGCCAGGAAAGCCGGGTAGAAATCCGACAGCCAGTTCTTGTCTTCTTTGGCGATAAATTCGTCCAGCGGAATGATCGCATT
Source organism: Paenibacillus chitinolyticus NBRC 15660 (assembly GCF_000739915.1). GTDB lineage: Bacteria > Bacillota > Bacilli > Paenibacillales > NBRC-103111 > Paenibacillus_F > Paenibacillus_F chitinolyticus. Next base: position 9,395 of record NZ_BBJT01000011.1, read on the forward strand.
CATATCCAGCAGGCTGTAAAGCTCCGTCGACAGGTTAACCGCCACGTCCGGAGGCGTTTTGCCTTGAACACCCGCCTGGGTCTTCACGGTCGTGTCCGCATAGCTTCCGGTGTACACCGGCTTTACGGTGATGTCCGGATTTTCTTTCGTAAAATCGGCCGCCATCGCTTCGATTGTTGCCGTCAGAGGACCGCCAACGGCGATCGGGTAATAGAACGTCAGCTCGGTTTTCTCTTTCGCTTTTTCCGTTCCCGCCCCCGGGGTGCTTGCGCTCGTTTCCGTTTGAGGCTTGGCGCAGCCCGCCATCAAACTTGCCGTAAGCAATGTCAACACACTCATTTTCGCGATTGTCCGCATTGGATAGTCTCCCCCAAATAAAATGATTTCGGTTTTTGCAGTTCGCCGTGCTTGTCCCCAATGTAACACTCCATTTCCACCGCTGCGTTAACGTTATGTAATGGGGATGTTAAATATTTCTTCGTCGGAAAGTTTCGTGAACGCCTCCAGTGTCGGTACGATCCAGTCCGGCATGACCGTTCCCGCTCTCACCTCCTCCAAAGTCGCCGCGCCCGTCAGCACGAGCGCGGTGCGCATGCCGCTGGCAAGACCCAGCCGGATGTCCGTCTCCAGACGGTCGCCGACCATGACGCACCGGTCTGCGGTCTTGCCGGACCTGCGGAGAGCAACCTGCGCGTAGTGCAGCGACGGCTTGCCCGCGACGACCGATGCGCGGACGCCCGAGGCCGCTTCAATCGCGGCCGTCATGGCCCCGGTGTCGGGCAGCTCGTCGCCTTCCACCGGACAGAACGTGTCCGGGTTGCAGGCGATGAGCTCCGCCCCGGACCGCAGCGCCCTGGACGCGGCATGAAGCTTCGCATAGTCGAAGCGCCGGTCCATGCCGACGACCACGTGCGTCGCCTCCAGCGGCGTCCGCACGACGCGGATACGCTGCGCGTCCAGCTCCGCGATCAGCGCTTCCTCGCCGACGGCGAGCACCCGGGCCTGCGGGGCTTGTTCCGCCAGGTAGGCGGCGGCAGCGGCAGCGGCCGTCACGACCTGTTCGTCGCGGACGGCAAGGCCCAGCCCCCGCAGGCGGCGGCCGCAGTCCGCGGCCGTCTGCGTCGTCGTGTTGGTCAGGAAGCCGACCGTCTTGCCGGCTTCCTCCAGCGAGCGGATTAGCTCCGCCGCTCCGGGAAGAAGGCGTCCTCCGAGGAAGATCGTCCCGTCGAGATCAAAAAAATAAGCTTCTGCTTCGTTCCATTCTGTCAGGCCCCGCAAACGTTTTTCCTCCTTGAACACCTCACCGACCGGGAAGAAGACAACCCAAAAAACCCTTCATCCAATACGCGCCCGGAACAGGAAACAACCGCACAACCGGAGCCCGTTAGTTAACGGAACTTCCGCCGTGCCATGCCCTGCGGCGAATATTGCATAAAGGGTTTTCTCCTCATCTCAACCCTTGCCGATTCAATTGGTTCTCTCTATGCTTCTACTTTATCCGCGAAGTGTTAGCGCTGTATGAACGCGATTTTAAAGATTTGTAAAGATAGCAATTGCCGCCCGCAAGGCTTGCAGGACCTTCTGCGGATTTACCGGACAACCGCCTCATCCGCACGCGGCCGCTTCGCTTCCTTCACCCACAGAGCCCGGCTGCCCATGGAAACCGCCGCAGCCCCCGCCTGTAAAGCCGTTTCAATCTCTTCATGGTGGTGGATCAACCCTCCCGCTATGACCGGCACGCTCAGCCTTTCGCTGACTTCCGTAATAACGCGCGGAATCAGCCCCGGCATAATCTCCACGGCATCCGGCCCGCTCTGCTGGACGTTGGCGATCCCGTTCTCCAGAGCCGCCGAATCGATGAGGAACAAGCGCTGAACGGCTGCCAGGCCGTTCTTTTTCGCGTGCTTGATCAGATGCGTTTTCGTGGAAATAATACCGGTCGGCCTGACCTTCTCGGCCAAATATTTAATAATGATGGGATCGCTTCCGAGCCCGGCTATAAAATCAACGTGCAAAAACACCTTTTTGCCGCTGTCGATCACCTGCTTCACATAATCCTGAACGGTGAACAAATCACCGACCAGCAAAAAAACAACCGGCAGGTCGCTTGCGCACGCCAGTTTCAAATCCTCTGAATGCCGGACGGCCGCGATGATGCGTCTCGGTCCCAGATTGCCGATTCCCTTATTCATAGTCACCCTTCTTTCTTCAGTCCCCTTTATCGTATCCCCGCCCTGTTTCGCCAGTATTAACGGCATGTTTTTCCCTTGTAAAATCAATTGGAAATTTATTTGTATCCGTTTCCAGTTTCTCCTATTGCCACTGTTCCTCTTTTTATCTATACTGAACGATGTACCATTTTACAAAAACTTAATAGCAAGTTCCTCATCCATTTTCGATGAGGTAGAGGTTGCGGGTGCTAGGAGTATTCCGGGGGAGACGAGAGAGACGTCAGCGAAGCCGGGAGAAAGGAGCAGCCGCCGAAATTCGGGCCGTTTCTCTTGCGCCCGGATTGGGTCCGTTCCCGAACAGGGGCGGAACTGTCACTGCTGCCCTTCCAAGCAACAGTGTTGCGCTATCTTCATGGAAAGGCGAGATAGAAGCAGCAGCCGCGAAAACTCCTTTTCGGGGCTCTTTGTGTTTTTCTCTTATTAACCGGCGGTTAGCGAAGCGGCAAGAAACAAATTTATTCACAGAGGTGTTCCTTATGAAACAACCGAACTCCGGTTCCGAAACTACGGAACTTAAGCGCGGCCTTAAAGCCAGACATTTGACCATGATCTCGCTTGGCGGTTCCATCGGAACCGGACTCTTCCTCGCCAGCGGCGGAGCGATTCATTCCGCAGGTCCCGGCGGCGCTTTAATCGCTTACGCGGCCATCGGCATCATGGTTTACTTTCTCATGACCAGCCTCGGGGAACTGTCGGCCTATATGCCGGTATCCGGCTCCTTCTCCACTTACGCTTCCCGGTTCGTCGATCCGGCGCTGGGATTCGCACTCGGCTGGAACTACTGGTTCAACTGGGCCATTACGATTGCCGCCGAACTTTCCGCGGCCACGCTCATTATGAAATTCTGGCTGCCCGACAGTCCCTCCATTCTATGGAGCCTGCTGTTCCTGGTGCTGATGTTCTCCCTGAACTACTTGTCCGTCCGCGGATACGGGGAGTCCGAATACTGGTTTGCCCTGATCAAAATCGTGACCGTCATCGTATTCATCATCGTCGGGATTCTAATGATTTTCGGCATTATCGGCGGCGAGTCCGTCGGGTTCAGCAACTTTACGCTGGGTGACGCCCCCGTCAGCGGCGGATTTATGGCCGTGCTCGGCGTATTCATGGCCGCGGGCTTCTCTTTCCAGGGGACAGAGCTTGTCGGCGTGGCAGCCGGTGAAAGCGAGAACCCGCGCGAGAACGTGCCCAAAGCGATCCGTACCATTTTCTGGCGCATCCTGTTGTTCTATATTCTCGCCATCTTCATCATCGGCTTGCTCATTCCTTACACGAGCGACAACCTGATCAGCGGCGACGTCGAAAATATCGCGATCAGCCCGTTCACCCTCGTGTTCGAGAAAGCCGGTCTGGCGTTCGCCGCCTCCGTCATGAACGCCGTCATCCTGACGTCCGTTCTGTCCGCAGGCAACTCCGGCATGTACGCGTCCACGCGCATGATCTGGACGCTTGCCCGCGAAGGCAAAGCGCCGCGCTTCCTCGGGAGGCTCGACAAGCGCGGCGTGCCGGTGGTCGCTCTGATCGCGACGGCAGCCGTGGGTATGTTCGCTTTCCTCGCCTCCATGTTCGGCGACGGGGTCGTGTACATCTGGCTGCTCAACGCCTCCGGCATGTGCGGGTTCATCGCCTGGCTCGGCATCGCCGTCAGCCACTACCGCTTCCGGCGCGCCTATAAGGCGCAAGGCCGTGACCTGCGCGATCTGCCGTACCTGGCGAAATGGTTCCCGTTCGGCCCCATCTTCGCCCTGACCGTCTGTATCGTCGTGATCCTCGGCCAGAACTACTCCGCCATCACGGAAAGCGGCGTCGACTGGGCCGGTCTGATCGCTTCCTATATCGGGATTCCGCTGTTCCTGATCGTCTGGATCGCTTACAAAGTGAAGAAGAAAACGAAAGTCCTCCGCCTCGAAGAATGCCGTTTCGACGATTAAGCGCGGCGATGCGCATAGATAAAGAACCTCCCCGTCCGTACAGGACCGGGAGGTTCTTTGTTGTGTCAGGTGTTCCGTCGCCCGCTTACATGTTGATGTTGCCGACGTTGGCTTTAACGACAATCTCGTCGAATTTGGCGTCGGACGATTTTTTCTTCGATAGGACCGTACCGAGGATTGCACCCAGGAATCCGAGGGGAATGGAGATGATACCCGGGTTCGTCAGCGGGAACAGCGGCGTACCCACGAAGATGGCTTTGCCCGCTTCCGGACTCCATACGCTCGGGCTCAGGGCCACAAGCACGAGGGAAGAGATCAGGCCGACAAGCATGCCCGTTACCGCGCCCGCCGTGTTAAAACGCCGCCAGAAGACAGTGAACAGAATGACCGGCAGATTGGAACTGGCCGCGATAGCGAAGGCGACGGACACGAGGAACGCGACGTTCAGCTTGGATGCGGCCAGCGACAAGATGATCGACAGGATGGAGACGCCGACGGACGCCCAGCGGGCTACCTTCATCTGCTCGGACTCCGTAGCTTTTCCCTTGCGCACGATATGGCTGTAGAAGTCATGCGCGAACGCGGAAGCCGCTGAGAGGACGAGACCGGTGACCACGGCCAGAATCGTCGCGAACGCGACGGCCGCGATAAAGGCGAAGAAGAAGTCGCCGCCGAGCGCTTTGGCCAGGAGAGGCGCCGCCATGTTGCCGCCCTTGTCTTCCGCGACGATATTGTCGTATCCGACGAACGCGGCCGCGCCGAAGCCCAGGAACAGCGTCAGCACGTAGAAGATGCCGATGATCCAGGTCGCGTACACGACGGAGCTGCGCGCGGTCGGCGCGTCCTTCACCGTGAAGAAGCGGATCAGAATGTGCGGCAGCCCGGCCGTTCCCAGCACGAGCGCCAAGTTAAGCGAGAGCGTGTCGAGCGGGATTTTATACTTGTTGCCGGGGTCCAAGAACTTTTCTTTGAGCGGAGTGGCCGCTTTGAGCTGATCGAACATTTCCGTCACGCTGAAATTGAATTTCGAGAACACGACAAGCGAAAGAATAAACGTGCCGCCCATCAGCAGCACCGCTTTGACGATCTGCACCCACGATGTGGCCGTCATCCCGCCGAATACGACGTAAACGGTCATCAGCAGGCCCACAATCAGCACGGACGTCGTGAAATCGAGTCCCAACAGCAGCTTGATGAGCGCCCCCGCGCCCACGAGCTGTGCGATCATATAGAAGGTAGAGATCGTAATCGTATTCAAGGCCGCCACACCGCGGATTCTCTTTTCGTTGAAACGTGCCGCAATCATATCCGCCACCGTATATTTCCCGAGATTGCGGAGGGGCTCCGCTACGAGGTAGAGAACGACCAGATACGCGACCAGAAACCCGATGCTGTAAAAGAACCCGTCAAAACCGGCCAGCGCGATTGTGCCCGCGATTCCGAGGAAGGAAGCGGCGGACATATAATCCCCGGCGATAGCCAGCCCGTTCTGCCAGCCCGTCAGACCCCCGCCCGCTGTATAGAACTCATCGGTGGAGTTGGTCTTTTTGGCCGCAAAATAGGTAATCAGAAGCGTGATCGCCACGATGCCCAGAAATAACCAGAATGCCGTCAAATTCACTTGACTTCCCTCCCGTGTATGAGAAATGAGATCAGCCTTTCATTTGCTGCCGGATTTGCTGCACCAGTACATCGAATTTAGCGGCCCGGCGCGAGTAAAGAATGCACAGCACCCAGGTCATGATAAACTGCGCGAAGGCGAATACCCACGCCCAGGAAACGGAACCGAATGCCGGGGTGTTAAGCACGGTGGTGTAAGAGGTGAGAATTGGGAGCGTAAAATAAAAGGCAAAGAAAAACAGGGAAAGCGGTAAAATGAATTGTCTTTTGTGTTTCAACAAAGCTTGGAACTGGCTGGACTGCGCAATCTCCGTGTAATTGAGCTCCTTGACTCGCTTTTTCATTAGCTTCCTCCTCCTAATTTGTTTCCTTTATGTCGGTAAGCGCTTTCATTAAACCTAACCTCATTATATATAAAATCTACATTTTGTACCAGTTATTTTCGGATCAAAATTTCAGCTCATCGCTTCTTTATTCTCCCGGAAAAAATTCCTTCTACTATAAGGCGCTGCAGGGCGTACAGACCGAGCCACCCTCCGCTGACCAGAAAAACCGGGTTCAGGAACACCTTATGCACGTTTGTCATAAAAACCGTGTTGTTTACGAGAATCTCCCCCACGGTTATCCCCGCAATACCGGAAAAAAGCACAAGTGCCGCGTAAGCCGCGGCATCTAGAACAAATTTGGCCCCGGACACTTTATTTTGAAGCCAAACGAGCAGCCACGGAACGACAACCACCGTTCCCCACACTAAACCGGACATAGGTCTTCCTCCTTTTTTAACCAGCTTGCGCAGCCTTGATCCAAATCATACCTGTCTGCCCGAGGATAATGGCACGGTCCCGGCGAAAAGCCGCGTTTTCAGCTGTTGAGCGCCCGAAAACGCCGGGTCGCGGCAATTGTCAAAACGTTCATTCTATGGCAAGATAAAACGAAGACTATAGTCAACGTACAGATAGGAGCATTGAACTACGCATGAAACCATTGTTTCGACTTATGACGGAACTCTCATCCCGCAAATGGATTTCCCGGATGACCGGTTCGTTTTCCAAATCTCCGCTCAGCCGCTCCCTTATTCCGTGGTTCGCCAAGTCTTACGGCATCCCGGTAGAAGATGCGGAGAAGGCAATCGGGGAATACGCCACACTCAACGAGTTCTTCACCCGCCGCCTGAAGCCCGGACTCCGTCCGGTCGATACGGACCCGGCCGCGCTTGTCAGCCCGGTGGACGCCGTTATTACCGGCTACGGTCCCGTAGAGGCGGGCCGCATGCTCAGCGTCAAGGGGCAGGATTACACCGTTGAGGAACTGCTCAACCGCTCCCCGCGTACGATCAATTACGAGAAGGGCTTTTTTATGGTGCTTTATTTAAGCCCGACGGACTATCACCGTATCCACTCTCCGGTTACCGGCGAGATATTGGAGAAAGAACATGTTCCGGGCAAGGTTTATCCCGTGAACGAATTCGGCCTGCGCCACATGACACGCGTGCTCAGCCGCAACGAGCGTCTCATCACCGTGATGGAGCATGAAGCCGGGGAGATTGCCGTCGTCAAAGTCGGCGCGCTCAACGTCAGCTCCATTCAGTATGTGGCAGGCCTTCCGTCTCACCTGCAGGCGGGCGACGACCTCGCTTATTTCGAATTCGGATCGACCGTTGTGCTCGTCACTGAGAACGGCATCCTGACACCGCGCTCCGATCTCCAAGTGGGCAGCAAAGTCCGCATGGGCGAACGGATCGGTACGCTTAAGCAATCTACACACTAGCTTCACGAAAGGAGTGCGTGCCCTATGGCGTCGCAGGCGACAGTCAATGCCGGCACCGCACGACCCTCGGCAGGAATCCCTACGTCGAAACCGACGGTTTATAAGGTTCTCCTTGCCATCAGTCTCGTGCATCTGTTTAATGATTCGATTCAATCGGTTATCCCGGCTATCTATCCGATTTTAAAAGACAGCATGACGCTTTCGTACGCCCAGATCGGATGGATCTCGTTCTATTTCAATCTGACTGCTTCCATCATGCAGCCGGTCATCGGCATGTATACCGACCGGAAGCCTAAGCCCTACATGCTGCCGCTCGGCATGGCCTCCACCTTCCTCGGCATGCTCCTGCTCGCGTTCGCGCCTTCGTACGCGTTCGTGCTGCTGGCCGTATCGCTGGTGGGCCTGGGATCGGCGGCTTTCCATCCGCAGGGCTCCAAGGTCGCCCACCTGGCCGCAGGCTCCCGCAAGGGACTGGCCCAGTCGATCTTCCAGGTCGGCGGCAACGCGGGTCAATCGCTGGCTCCGCTGCTGACGAAATGGATCTTCATTCCGCTGGGCCAGTTCGGCTCGATCTGGTTCACCCTCGTGGCGGGCGCCGCCATGCTCGTGCAAACTTTTATCGCCCGCTGGTACAAGGGTGTGATCGAAGCCGGGGCCGTGACGGCGAAGAAGACCGTGCAGCGCGCGATGGATCCCGCCAAGCGCAATAAGATCGCCGGCGCGATCGTCGTGCTGGTGTTCCTGGTCTTTATCCGCTCGTGGTACGCGGCGGCCATGACGAGCTATTACGCCTTCTATTTGCGCGATGTCGTCGGCACGACCATCGACCAGGCGCAAATCTATATTTTCCTGTTCCTGGCCGCAGGCGCGCTCGGAACGTTCTTCGGCGGGCCTCTCGCCGACCGGTTCGGACAGAGAACCGTCATCTTCGTCTCTATGTGCGGCGCGGCTCCGCTGGCCGCTCTCATCCCCTACGTCAATCTGGGATGGGCAACCGTGCTGCTCGTGCTGACCGGATTCATCGTGTTCTCCAGCTTCTCCGTCACCGTCGTGTATGCGCAGACGCTGATTCCGGGGAAAGTCGGCATGGTATCCGGCCTAATTACGGGCTTCGCGTTCGGCATGGGCGGAATAGGAGCGCTCGTTCTAGGCAACCTGATCGACGCGCACGGGATCAGCCTCATCATGAAGCTGTCCAGCCTTCTGCCGATTCTCGGCATCTTGACGCTCTTTCTTCCGTCAGACCGCAAGCTGCGCGAGTGGTCTTCAGAAGTATAAGCATAAGACAAACCGGTATTCCCCTCTGGGAATACCGGTTTTTTTAGGTCGTGTCCGCAACTGCTTTATAAGCGGTCATTTCTCAACCAACGTTTCATACTCCTTCACCAGGCTGCAGTGACGGCCTCGACTAAGGTTGATCCACCGAAAATTCCCACGGGCCTTTTACCCGCGTATGAAGGGATGACACCTTCAACTCGTACTCCTTCTGACCGGGCTGAACCGACAGAAGCATCCATTCCAGCTTGTCGGTTTGCTCATTACGGTGCCAGACCGCGCCGCCATTTAACAGACTTGGGGGAAATTCGTACAAGGTCTCGGCCGCCTGCTCGTCGCCATGAAGTTCGAACCAGATGCGGATACTGTCTTCCCCGGCTTCGCCTTCTCCGTCAATTTTCGCTCCCTTGAGAATTCTCTCCACCCGGCCCACACTGACCGGAAAACCGAACAGATCGAACGTCCGGTTAACTTCCACACTGCCCTTCTCGGGAACAAGGAGACGGATTACAGCCGGCTGGTCATAGCTTCTCGTCAGATCAAGCGCGGGGATGACCAGCTTGGCTCCCCCCACTGCCTCCTTGCCTCGCTCCCAGTAAATTTCACTCGAATTAGGGAACGTCTCGTCCTGCGTGTAGGGAATTTCTTCACCCGTGCCGGGGTTAAAGAGCTTAGCGGACGGAACCTCCTTATAAAAAGAATTAAACCCGTACGAATTGATTTTCACTTCACCCGGCAGTTGAGGAAGAATCGTCAGTTTCATCTTCCCTTCATCCGCCGCTGCGCTCACCGCGGTCAACCGGATCCCGCTATGCTCAGCCGTAGGACCGAGATCCGCTACTTGCTCCACTTCCCGGGGAGCGACAAGCTTCAAGGGGAGTTCCTGCCCCTCCGCAATCAGGGTCGTATTGCCGGCAACCTCGATCCGGCCTTCGTAGCTGTAAAACCCGGTCCATCCTCCTTCCGCCCCCGTCAGCGTAGCCCGGCGGAAAACGTACTTCTCTCCCAGGCCGTTCCGCAGGGTCACCTCCGAGGCCCGGGGCAAACCGGTACCGACCAGCGTAACTGTCGAGTTTTTCTCCCCGATGGACAATCCTCTGATTTCAAGCTGCCCTTTTCCGATTTTGTGAGTAGTCGGCAGAGGCTGCACGTACTCCACCCGCTGCTCCGTTTTCTCCGAATCGGCCACTCCGGCAAAACCGGGCAGGTATTGAAGCACACGCCGCATTTGGGCGGCCACTTCCGGCTGAGCGCCCGCAAGCACCCCGCCGGTAAGCAGCAAAGCCGCTAACGCGGCCAGGAGAGCATATCTGCGCAGGAGCTTCGGTCGGTTTGTCCCCGTTCGCCCGACCCGAGGAGCAGTTGGCGCAAGCTCTCCGCCGGTTGAAGGGCAAATCGCGGTCTTTATCTTTGCGCCGGGGGATATCCCCGCTATTTTCTCAAAAGTCCGCTGCTTAATTGCTGCCAGCCTGTCGGGGTCTTTCTCCAATGGGAATTCCGCCGTATCCAAGTCAGGGATGTGATTTTCCGCCAAGTCGGCCGTTATTTCATCCAGAAGCCCGAACCATTCCTGCTCTTCGCGTTTTTTCATGAGATCCCCTCCGTCCGAACTGTTTCCATCTGCTCTTTGAGCTTTTTCCTGGCCCGGTACAACCGATTTTCAACCGCCTTGGCCGTCAACCCCACAGCAGCCGCAATCTCCTCCACGGACTCGTAATAGTAATATCGCCGGTAAAAAATAATCCGGTCTTTGTCTTCCAACCTGTCGATCAAAGCTAAAAATTCCTCCTGCGTTTCCCGGTCAAGAACGATCTGTTCGGTATCCGTTTCGGCCATGAGTTCCGTCTCCACGAGCATTTTACCCGACCGGGTTTCCGGTCTCAACCGCCGGCGGTAATCCAGCGCTTTGTATTTAGCGAGAATAAGCAGCCACGTTTTATAACTCCCCCGCCTCGGCTCATATTCTGCGGTCCTGTTCCAGGCCGCGGCAAAAACATCGCTGACACATTCCTCGATATCCTCGCGCGATACCGCCCCTTGAAGGATACGATGCACCAGACCGTATATATTCGAAGCGTATAAATCCATAAGCGATTCCAGTGCGGCAGGATTCTGTTCGGACATCCCGCGTACCAGCCACTCCTCCGATTTTTCCATATAGTGCCCCCCGTATGTCCCATCCCTAAATCCGTTTTATTCTGTCAATATGTACTACGTCCGTTCTCTTCATAATCACTCAGGCTGGAAGAAATATCGTCCAAACCGTCAAACATACACTAGAAAAAGCGGATATTTTTCAACACCGGCCGGTGTTTGGTTCATAAGAATTGCGCTCTCTTACATGCCATCCCCGGTCACCGCCCTTGTTTATTTTTCATCCAAAGGAGGCGCAGCATGGGCATCTACATCCCCGTAGAGCAGGGAGTTAACCTTTATGTCGAGGATTTGAATCCCGGGGGCGGCGGCAAAACGATTCTGTTCATTCACGGCTGGCCGCTTAACCACACGATGTTCGAGTACCAGTTCGATCAGCTTCCCAAAGCCGGATACCGCTGTATCGGCGTCGATTTGAGAGGATTCGGCAAATCCGACCGCCCTTGGGGAGGCTATTCCTACGACCGGATGGCGGACGATATCCGCCGTGTGATCGAGACGCTTAGGCTCGAAGGCATTATACTCGCCGGATTTTCCATGGGAGGAGCCATTGCGATCCGGTATATGGCCAGACACGGCGGGTTTGGCGTTTCCAAGCTGGCTCTGTTCGCTCCGGCAGCTCCCCTATTTACCAAACGTCCGGACTTCCCGTACGGCAATTCAATCGAAGAACTGAACCATCTCATAGAAGGAACCTATACCGACCGCCCTAAAATGCTCGAAGATCTCGGCGGCCGTTTTTTTGCCCGGTATGTGTCGGCCCCTCTTCAAAACTGGTTTCACGGGATCGCCCTGTCATCCTCCGGGCATGCGACCGCCATGGGAGCGGCTCTTTTGAGAGACGAGGATCTGCGTCCCGATCTGCCCAAAATCTCGGTGCCCACAGTGATTTTCCAGGGGGCACAGGACATGATCTGTCCCTATCCGCTAGCCCAGGCGACACAAGCGGGCATCAAGCACTCCGAACTCGTGCCGTTCGCATACAGCGGTCATGGCTTGTTTTACTGTGAAATGGGCAAATTCAACCGGGAGCTGATGCGGTTCGTCGGTTCCTAGTTATTCGGTTCGTTACTCGGTTCGTTATTCGGCTCAGCCCAATCCCTGCGCAGGGTGAGAAGACATTTTTATACCCGCTCGGCCCCGTGTTCCCATTGCCAAATATTGTTAACCTTGCTATACTTCATAGAAAACTTCGGACGGGGTGTCTATCGGATGAAAAGAAAACTTGGCTGCTATCATGCCCACTACTCCAATATCGAACATATCGAGAAAGCCCTCGGCTCTTATGACATCGAGCTGGTGCATTTCGTCGATCCCGGTTTGGACCGGATTAAGAACGACAGCGATTTTACGGAGGAACTGGCCCTGAACAAAATAAAATCCACACTCGACTGGTTAGCCAGTTGTCATGTGGATGCCATTTTAATTACCTGTACGTATTTTACGGCTCATCTGCCTGAACATTTCTCCTGCCCGGTGCCGATTATTAAAATCGACGATCCTTTGTTTCACAAAATTTTGCAGCTTAACCGGCCTTCGGTTCTCGTTTTCACCAATCCTTCGACTGTCGAAGGCACGATGGAACAGCTCCACAAGTTTGCGGCCGCAGCCGGCCAGGAGATTCAGGTAGAGCCGGTCCTTCTTGAAAACACGTTCCAGCTCGTCATGCAGGGCAAGAAGAACGATTATATCGAAGCGGTTTCCAGAGGGCTGTTCCATGCCATCGAAGACCATCCCCGCAAAACGGTGTTCGCGGCCCAGCTTTCTATGGTACCCGCCGCCGAGCGGGTCGGCAGGGAAAGCGACGCTTTCCTCGGCAACCACCTCGACGCCCTCCCGGGCTATCTGAAAGATATTCTCAGCCTTGAAGCCGTAGGACGCTGAGGCGGGTGCACAGTTCGCGGCAATACCTACCGGTTCTCGTAATAAGAACTCGGCCGGAATACGCCGCCGCTTTCCGCGTAGAAAGCCTCGTCCAGCTCGAATAACCCGCCGCGCGTGCGGGTCCAGCCCGCTCCCGCGGCCGGATGATAGCTGACGAGCCGGTCCCAACCGCGGTAGTTTTGCCCGCCGTTGGATTCGATCAGGCCGTAAGCCATCCCGGGCAGAGGACGAAGGTGAGCCGCCAGCACGCGGGTCCACTCCACCAGCAGCGGATTGGCCGTAAGGTCGGCGCAGAAGCACGGCACTCCCCGCTCGGCGGCCAGAGCGGCCACTTTCAGGCTCAGGCTCATCGACTTCGCCGCCGGTTTAAGGGCGAGAGCGCCGTAGCCGAGATCCATGTAGTAGCGGGCATCGCTTTCGGACTGGATGCTCTCATCCCCGGCAATGCGGGCCGGCACATCCTCGACGGAGATTTCGCGTCCGTCCAGGAACGGTTCTTCCACCAGAATAACAGAAGGAAGCGATCCGCTGCGGTCCGCATCTTCCAGCAGCCGCAGGAGGTCGTCTTTTGCCGCGTAACGGCCGTTCAGGTCGAGATAATAAGACACCTCTGCCGGGGCGGGGCGGGTCTGCAAATAAGCTTGGGTCAGCTCATGAATATGCCGCAGGCGCTTGCTGTCCCAATCGATCATATCGCTGCCGCCGGACCCCAGCTTGATTTTGAGCACGGTACAGCCCTGCTCCAGCAAGCCGGTGATTTCCTCGTCGTCCGTACCGTACGCGATAGCGGGAACGGCTGCAACCGCCTCCGTCTTCTGCTCGCCCAGGCTATGGTATTCGGCCGGCAGCAGATCCGAGAAGCGGTAAATCTCCCGCTCCCGCGCGTAGAGGACCCAGGCCGCGAAATCGACCGCCGCCAGCGCGTTCAGAACGTAAGTCGGCCGGACATTCGGATGCCCCTGACGGGCGAACCAGGACTGCGAAGGCCGCGCATACAATTGTTCGAACAGTTCCATCGGATGCGCGAAGGAGGCTCCCTCCAGAGACTTTACGGTCTCCTCCGCAAATTTGTACATCAGCTCGTTAGCTCCCTGCTCACCGAGAGAAGCCATCAGATTCGCGTCCGACCACAATGGACTCTGAACTCCCACTCCCGTGCCTTTGTGACCGCTTTCACTAGTTAGCGTAACAATCGGCTGCCACAGCTCCGTTAATTGTCCTCCTTTAAATCCGAAAGGATGAAGCAGCGGTTCCCGATCGGCTCGCAGGTTGCTTTCCGTAATTGTCAGCATGCGTTTTCTCGCCCTCTTTCTCCCCGTTTGCCGGGGCTTTCTTTGTCGGGCAGCTTAAATTCATACCCGCATAAGCGCATTTCATTGTACCCATATCTTAGGAGTCACGGCATAGCCTGTCAATGAATCGGCCATTTATCGCAACTTTATAGACACGAAAGCAGTAGAATGAAAGGAAGAGGAAGGGGTGAACAACATGCGGACAAGACCGATTTATTTGTTCTATGGGGGGGTGTCCCTGCTAATGATGGTCATATACACCGTCCAATTTATCAGCGGTATGCCGGAAGTTTACTTGCTGCAGACCGGTCCTCTGGGAAACGTGGAGCGCTTCGAGAACTTGTTTTCGAAAGGCTTGCCCTGCGCCGTTTTGGCTCTGGTCATGACGTTTTTTTATCTGATTCTATATTTGGCCGACAGGCCGAAAAAAGAGCCGGATCATGAGCCCGGATAGGGCCCGATTCGGCTTGTCTCTCCTATTTCGGAATGGGAACTTCTCGGAACGCGGACCCTGCTTCCAGTGGTGTTTATCGCTTGCGGGAAGTCCGCCCGGTTAGCCGGACAGGACCTCCAAAGTCAGCAGCTGACCGGTTCTTTTCGTCACGGTAGCCTTCACCTGATTCCCCGCCTCCAGAAGCTCTCCGCTTTCCCCCGGCTGTATTTCCCTGGTCGGCAGCCTGTAGCGCTTTACCTTGCCCTCCCGCGTCTTTAGCGACAACCTGCCGTTGTTATAGTCCGTTACCCGGCCTTCAAATTCAACGTGACGGGATTCGATCAGATCGAACAGGACATATCCGGCGGTAAAAAGCGCGAGAAGCAGGCCGAGAACCGTCAGCGGCTTAAGCAAGTCGGACAGGTCCCAGTTTTGTATCATCAGCGTGGCAAACATAAAAGCGCTGAATGCCGACCCGGCCAGCAGAGGCAGCAGCGGATTTCGTATTTCAATCGTCTTCACAAGCTCTCCTCCTCGGTAATGAGCGCTTCTTTTTACAAGCAAAGTCTATCCTCTATATGTCGTTCTCCCGCTAGAAGCGTCAATGTGCTCTCTTCTTCTACTCTAACGAATTTCCTTTGGAAAATAAATACAAAAATACAAAATGTTTTGCAAGGCTGCTAAAAAAGCCCCCGCACCGGCTGGTACGAGGGCTTCTAAAAGCTAAGAACTCTTCATTACATGAAACAAACTCACGTTGTGCATAAGGTGGGTACCCAATCGGGAGTTACAGCCGGGCTGCCAGCTCCGTCACGAAACGCTCCAGCATAACGCGGTCGGTTTCGTCAAAACGGGCCAGGTTCGGACTGTCGATATCCAGGACGCCCAGCAGCTCGCCGTCTTTAACAAGCGGTACGACGATTTCCGAGCGGGAGGCCGAGTCGCAGGCAATATGCCCGGGAAACCGCTCCACATCCTCAACAACCAGCGTCTCGCGCTTCTGCGCGGCGGTACCGCATACTCCGCGTCCGAGCGGGATGCGCACGCAAGCCGGAAGCCCCTGGAAAGGTCCGAGCACCAACTGTTCTCCTTCCAGCAAGTAAAAACCGACCCAATTTATATCCCGGAGAAACTGGCCGAGCAGAGCCGAAGCGTTCGCCAGATTGGCAATCCGGCTTGGCTCCCCTTCAATCAGCGCCTTCAACTGGGCAATGACGAGGGTGTACTGCTCTTCACGGGTTCCTCCGTAAGTTTCCGTATGAAACATGTTATCGCCTGCTTTCCTAGTTAAACTGTAACCAGGAATTTATTATAACATACCCGCGCCGTCTGCGGACTGAGCGGCTTCGTCACTGCGGATATCCGCACTTTTCCGTCTGGCTACGCCGGTTTCGTAAGCGGCCGCAATCACGGCCTCGCGGACCTTCTTCACAACCTGCTTGTTGAATACGCTCGGTATAATGTAAAGCTCGTTGAGCTCTTCTTCCGACACGACGGACGCGATAGCTTTGGCGGCTGCCAGCTTCATCTGCTCGTTGACCCGCGTAGCGCGGCAGTCCAGAAGTCCGCGGAACAAACCCGGAAAGCACAGGACGTTGTTGATCTGGTTCGGATAGTCGGAACGGCCCGTCGCCATCACACGCACGTAAGGCTCCGCTTCTTCCGGCGAGATTTCCGGTGTCGGATTCGCCATGGCGAATACGATCGGATCAACCGCCATTTTCTTGACGTCCTCCACTTTAAGCACGCCCGGTCCGGACAGACCGACAAAAATATCGGCTCCCTCGATCACGTCGGAGAGACGTCCTTTTTCCTCATTCGGATTCGTATTCTCCGCATACCACTGCCACGATTCGTACGGATACGATTCGCCGCGGACCAGAGCGCCCTGACGGTCGACCCCAATTACGTTCTTAACGCCTGCCGCGAGCAGAATCTTGGTGCATGCGATACCGGCAGCTCCGATGCCGCAGACGATAACCTTGCAGTCTTCAAGCTTCTTGCCCGCAACCTTGACCGCGTTCAGCATGCCGGCAAGCAGAACGACCGCCGTGCCGTGCTGGTCATCGTGGAAAACGGGAATATCCAGCTCTTCGATAAGCCGGTTCTCGATTTCAAAACAGCGCGGGGACGAAATATCTTCCAAGTTGATTCCGCCGAAAGCCGGGGAAATCGCTTTTACGATCGATATGATTTCTTCAGGGTCCTGTGTATTGAGGCAGATCGGGAAAGCATCTACGCCGGCAAACTGCTTGAACAGCATAGCTTTACCTTCCATAACCGGCATGGCCGCTTCCGGACCGATATCGCCCAGTCCCAGAACTGCCGTACCATCCGATACAACGGCAACGGTGTTACGTTTAATCGTCAATGAGAACGCTTTCGAAGGATCTTCATGAATGGCCATACAAACGTTTGCCACCCCGGGTGTGTACACACGGGACAAATCATCACGGTTCTTGATCGGTATTTTCGCCGTCGTTTCGATTTTACCGCCCAAGTGAAGCAGGAACGTCTGGTCAGACACGTTAATGACTTTTACGCCATCCAGCTCGTTCAGAGCCTTCACGATGGCATCCGTCTGATTCTGGTCGCTGACTTTAACGGTGATGTCCCGGACGGTAACGGTTTTCGTTGAACGGTTGACGTCAATTGCCACGACATCGCCGCCGGCGTCGCCGATTGTAGTCGCGATCTGCCCGAAATTCGTGCGTTCTTTCATCATCTCAAGCCGCAAAATAATACTTGTACCTCCGGTAAATCCGGCCATATCCAATCACTCCTACGGTATTTCTATTACGGAAAAGCCTCGGCGAGTCAAACCGGGCTCGTCCTTCATTCACATCATAGCACAAACCTTTTGGAGATTCCCGTATGCTTATAAAAAAGTTTCCGTCAGGACTTCCGTCATCACGGCGCTGCCCCGGCCGATCTCCTCCCGGGACAGATGTCCGAAGCCGAAACATGCCGCGGGCCTTTCTCCGCAGCGAACATGCGGCCCGGCGGCCCGCCAGAAGACACCCCGCTCGGCGCATTCGGCGGCAAATCGCCTATACGCTTCCGCGCCGCCTTTCCACCAGCCGAAAATGTGGAGTCCCGCTTCGCTCGGCATCCATTCAAAAGCGGGATCCAGCGCCGTCAGCCCCGAACGCAGCAAGGCGGCTTTTTCCCCGTACACCCGCTGCATCCTGCGCAGATGACGCTCGTAGGCACCGCTGTTCATAAAGGCCGCCAGGGCCCGCTGCTCCATCATCCCCGTCGTCAGAGGCTCGTAGTGCTGCTTGGCGCGCCGGAAAGGCTCGACGAGAGACGGCGGCAGTACCGCATAGCCGAGGCGCAGGCCCGCGTACATCGTTCGCGAGAACGTGCCGACGAACAAGACGCGGCCTTCGCGGTCCAGCGCCTTAAGCGGCTCCAGGGGCCGGCCCGCGTAGCGGAACTCGGTATCGTAATCATCCTCGATGATGACGGCGCCGCGTTCCTTCGCCCAGCGGAGCAGCTCCTGCCTCCGCTTCAGCGGAAGAACCGCCCCGGTCGGAAACTGCCGTCCGGGGGTGACGAACAGCAGCCGCGCATTCCATGGCTGCGGGATGATGCCCTGCCCGTCGACGGGCGCATCGACGGGTACGCCGCCTGCGGCGGCCGCAGCGCGCACGGCGCCGCTGTAACCGGGCGACTCGACGACTACCTCGTCGCCCGGGTTTACCAGCAGCTGCATCGTCAGCGCGATCGCCTGCATCGACCCGTTCACGATTGCGACGCAATCGGGGTCCGCGTCGATGCTTCGCGAGCGCCGCAGATGCAGCGCGATAGCCGAGCGCAGCGAATAGTCGCCTTGAGGGTCGCGCAGCGGACTCTCAAGGAAGGCGGCGCTGCGCACCTGCTCGTGCAGGCAGCGGTTCCAGGCCTGCCGCGGGAAGGCCGCGCTGTCGGTGCCGGACAGCTCGAAGACGACGGAACCCGGGCCCGCGGGTGTATGCAGGTCCGCGCTCCAGGAGCCCGCACTGCGGCTGCGCGTTTCGTCCGCCCGCGCGCGCGTGCTTGCAAGGGCCGCGGTTTGCCCCGCACTACCTGCATCCGACGTTTTCACCGCGCTCCCTTCAGCAAGTCCTTCGCCCATCGCTTCGGCATAACCCACGGTACCTGCTTCCGTCTGCTTCACGCCACCTGTCTGCTCTTGCCCCACAGTCCCTGCATCCGTGACTTTCACACCGCTGGCCTTTGCCACTCCTGTACCTCTCGCCTCGGCATAACCCGCAGTACCTGTCTCGACCTGCTTCACGCCACCTGTCTGCTCTCGCCCTGCAGCGCCTGCATCCGCGGCTTTCGCGCCGCCCGGCCTCCGCTCTGCTCCGAGGAGCTCCTGCTCGCGGCTATCCTCCTTATTTCCTGCCGAGACGCCGCTCCCTTCTTCCCGTCTGCCTGCGCCGCCTCCCGATTCCATCAAAAGGCGTCCCCACGCCGACATAAGGAGCGGTTCGTCCGAAGAGGAGCCGCTTCCCGCCGCCTGATCGCTCCGATAGGCAACGAACGTTCCTTTTCCCGGTTTGCCTTCTACGTATCCTTCGGACATCAGCATCTCGTACACTTGCGTAACGAGTCCCCGGGAGACTCCGTATATCTCCGCGAGCTCCCGGCTGGAAGGGAGTTTGGAGCCCGATTCCAGTCTTCCTTCTACTATACTTTCCCGCAGCGCTCGGTAGAGGGCGGTATTTTTATGGGGAAACAGTTGTGCATAGTGATTAAAAGGGATTAAAATCTTCACATAAACCTCCGCCGAATTCCGGTGAAAATAAAAAGCCGTCAGATCGTTTCTATCTTCTTACCATCTCACAGAGACGTGTTCAAAATCAACGGCGTTTTAGCCGGCTCCGGCCCCGTTTACCTGAGTCCCATTTCAGGCGGTCTCTACGAACTTTGTATGAAGGGGACGCAAGCTTAAGGAATTTCCCGATCCCCTAAAAAGAAGCTCTATAAGCCGTTACGCCTATTTCGTTTAGGCACATTTGAAGCCGCAGCCTTGTTTGAGAGGACTGTTCCGGCAGCAGAGCGGAGCACGGGTTCTTTGCCCGTCCACCCGCAGCTCCGGTAACAGGAACGGACGCTTGGTGTCCGCCATCGGCGCACAGAAAGGAAAATGATATGATTTTGCCTGGTTTGCGTTTAACCATCCGGACCGCTCGCGACCGGTTTCGTACCCAATGGAAAAAAAGAGCCTCGCAGGCTCCGCGTTTATTCGCCTTCTATTCGATTTTATCTTGGCTCGGCCTGGCCCTCTTATGCCTGTCCCTGCCATTTATGAAAGACAGCCGCACTTTGCTGGTACAGGCTTTAGCCTCTTTTTACGTACTCTGGCAATTGTGGATCGTCTGCCGTTCCAAAACCGTCGGCTGGTCCGCGTACGCCGCTTTTTTTATCATCGGCACCTGGATCGTAGCTCCGCTCAATACGCTGTTTATTCAGTTGGTCTTCCTGCCGTTCGATCCGGCGGTTTACGCCGTCTGGAATGCGTCGCTCGTCTCCCCGCTGACGGAGGAACTGATGAAGCTGGCTCCCCTGCTCCTGTTCTTGCGGGGCTCGCGCAAAGCGACCTCGCTTAGTCTGGCCGACTTCGCCCTGATCGGCGGCGCTACCGGAGCCGGGCTTCAGTTCCTGGAGGAGTACTGGATGCGGCTGCATGCCAGTCTGGAGCCGGCCGGTTCCGTGGCGGTTTCGCCGGATAGCGCGATGAGCTGGAACCTGTTTCATTTCCTGCCGTCCCTTGAGCAGGGTCTCGCCTCGCCCTGGGCCGGGCACACGGCGGCAACCGCCCTCTGCGCCCTCGGCCTCGGAATCGCCATCCGCCTGCGCCGGGTCATCGGGAAAGCCGCTTACGCGCTGCCCGTCTTTCTGCTTGTCTGGGTCGCCGCGGATCACGCGGTGCATAACGGGACACAGGCGACCTGGCTGAACGGGTTTCACATGACGCTGGGCGGCGGCGCTTATACCAAGGCGTTGTTTATCGTTCTGCTGATCGGTGCGGTCGCATACGACTACGCCGACCTGAACCGCATGCGGAAGGGACTGACATTGTTCCGCTCCGAAAACTTGATCGAACCGTTTCGCGAGCTCTACCGTTCTTTGAGCATGCTGCAGGAAGGCGCCAAACGCTACGTCAGCCTTCTCCGTTTCTACAGAATCCGGCGCCGCCTGGCCTTCACCCTGTTGTACGGCAAAAAAGACGCCAAGCGCAGCCTCGGAAATCTCCAGGATGAAATGAAGACGCTGAACAAGGCGGCTGTCCCTGTCCTGCTTGCGGCGGGGTTCCTTCTGCTGAGCGCGGCTGCCTGGACCGGCGGACTTGCAGCCGCCGCAGGATCAAGCCCTGCCGTCAGCGCCTGCGTCTCCTGCCTGTACGCCCCCACCTCGGCCTGGTGGAGCGGGCAGAGTGCCGCCGCGAAAGGGGTGCTCCTGCTCGGCACCGCCTTTCTCTTCACTTCCTTCTTCCCGCTGTGGGGCGCGGTAAGCGATACGCTGGCGGGCGACTTCAAAGCCCGCCGTAAACACGCCGGGCGGCTTCAGCCCGGAGAGATTTTGCCGCTGCTCGGCGCGTTCACTCCGCGTATGGCGGCGGCCGCCGGCCTGCAGCGGCTCCTCGACCGCCTGGCGGGTCTCGGGGCCGGGAAGAAGCCTTCCGCGCCAAGCGCCGAATCGGCTTCCTCCGGCGCGCAGGAACAGCCTTCTGCGGCCCAGTCCGCAGAAGCTCCGTCTGCCGCAGAAAGCGCGGCGGACGCCGGCAGCGGCGCTGACGACACGGCCGATGCGCCCGGTGCAGCCGGTGCGGCGCGTTCCGGAACCGTTCCGGAACGCAGACACCGTTTCACAACGGCGCGCACGCGGCAGACCGTCCACCAAGGGAAGCAGGCTTATTTGCCTGCAGGAACCCTCTATGGAGGCGGGTGGACGATCATGGGGCTGCATAACTGGAACGGCTTTTTGGACGCCGTCCGCCGGGACCGCTGCACCGTTGTGAGAACCGAGGAACTGCCGGAGAACGGAATCCGCAGAGCCGTCATCAGACGCCAAGGAACGGACCCTCTTACCGGGGAAACGTTCACTTCCCTGACGTACGGCAAAACGTTTTATCCCAAACATTACAACGATTCGGAGATCGATCGTTTAGGGGAAGATGCACTGAACAAGGCGATTCTTCATAATCGGCTGCAATCGCAGAATGACCATCGCGGCCGCCTTCAAGCATACACATTTAGAGAAGAAGTGGTCGGACCCGACGGAAAAATCATCGGAGTTCAAGGAAGAGTACTCCCCGATGCCGAAGGCAATCTGACGGAAATTATCGACCATTTTCCTTACAATCACCGCCAGACGGTGTCGTTCCGCCGGCTTTCTGCGGATCAGGACTAAATTTTCCGCATTGTCGTAAGTAAATGGGGGCATATCCCACCGCTAAGAAAGAAGGCGATATACGGAACGTCCGGAAAGGAGGACAACATGGAAGCCAACCTAGATCTGCTGCGGCATCTGGCCCAGATTCACCGCCCCGTCGATAGCGATGCCAATGATATCTGGCATTATATGATTTTGAATATGGAAGAAGATGCCCTGGATCCCCCGGCCCTTCAAGCGGTCGCCTCCGCCCTGGAGAGCGAAACGAATCAGGGAATCGGGTTCCGGGAAATCCAGTTCGAGCGCGTGCTCGAGCACCCCGAGCTTGTCGAAATGGAATACTATGAGACGAATCTGGTCTGTCCGCGGGAATCACTGGCCGCTCATATCCGCAAAATCCTTTTGCTGTACGACGCGGGGATGGAAGCTTAACGTACCGGATTTGACAGCGCTTCTCGCCGTGTCTCCTTACTCTCTGGCTGCAAATTCACTTATTTTTCTGCCGGGTTTCTTATTCCCTCCGGCAATACACTCGGCGTTTCTCTCGCGCTTTCCGCACGTTTTTCCGGAGCTTTATCACCGGTCCTTGCGGGTTCAAACGGCTTCCGGATACCGGGAGCCGTTTTTTTTAGGTAACGCAGTGACGCATTCCGGTAAGAAGTGCTATAATAATGGCTAAAATGAATTTCCATAACCCCGGAAGGATGGAGCGGAATGAACCCCCTTGCTAAGCAGTTGAATGAAACCATCGAAAAAGAAAACGCCTATGTGTATGAGATGTTATCGTCGTTGGGCAAGCAAATCTATTTCCCGAAAGTCGGCATTTTGAGCCAATCGGCCGAGGCGAAAACCAAAGCCGGTAAATATAATGCCACGATCGGTACTGCCATCGAGAAGGGTCAGCCTATGCACCTGAAGGTCATTCAGGATACGCTGTCCGCCTATGATCCGAAAGATCTTTACGAATACGCGCCTCCTGCGGGCAAACCCGGTCTGCGCACCGCCTGGCGTAAAAAAATGCTGGACGAGAATCCGTCCTTAAGCAACAAAACGTTCGGCAATCCGATCGTGACCAACGCCCTTACACACGGCCTGAGCATTGCGGCCGACCTGTTCGTAGAAGCGGGGGACCGCGTCATTATTCCGGATAAAAACTGGGAAAACTACGAGCTTACCTTCGGTATCCGCCGGGGCGCCGAAATCGTTACGTATCCCCTTTACAACGAAGACAACACCTTTAATTCCGCGGGACTCCGCGAGCAGCTCCTTGCCCAGAAAGACAAAGGCAAAGCGTTCGTCGTTCTGAACTTCCCGAACAATCCGACGGGGTATACACCGGGAGCGGAAGAAGGACGCCAGATCGTTGCCGTAATCCGCGAAGCCGCGGAAGCGGGCATCAATGTCGTGGCCGTTACCGACGATGCGTACTTCGCCCTGTTCTTCGAGAATTCCCTGCAGGAATCTCTTTTCGGCCAGCTTGCCGATCTTCACGACCGCGTACTGGCGGTTAAAGTGGACGGCGCTACGAAAGAAGAGTATGTGTGGGGCTTCCGCGTAGGTTTTATCACTTACGCCGGCAAGAATGAAGCGCTGCTCAGCGCCCTGGAACAGAAAACGCTCGGGATTATCCGGGCCACGATCTCCTCGTGCTCGCATCCTTCGCAGACGTTTGTCCTGCACGCCTTGAACTCTCCGGAATTCAACGCTCAGAAGCAGGAGAAGTTCGAAATCATGAAGGGCCGCGCGAACAAAGTGAAAGCTCTGCTCGACAGCGGCAAGTACGGAGATTCCTGGGATTACTACCCGTTCAACTCCGGCTACTTCATGTGCCTGAAGCTGAAAACCGTCGATGCGGAAGCGCTCCGCCAGCGCCTGCTGGAAGTTTACGGCGTCGGGACGATCGCCCTCAGCGAAACGGATCTTCGCGTCGCTTTCTCTTGCATCGACGAAGAAAACATCGAGGAGCTTTTCGACCTGATCTACCAGGGAGTACGCGACCTTGAGACGGTTTCCGCGAAATAAGCGCAATTTCCCTTGCTCCATATTTAAAAGCCCGGCTGCTATAGCCGGGCTTTTTTTATCTTTTTAGTAGAAGTCATAGAGGCGATTCCGTGAAGAGCCATAGGCGTGTCGCAGGTCGTGAAAGTCATCGGAGCCGCGGGAGTTCACAGCAATGTACACGGGGCGGCGGAGTCACTTGAACGGAATCCACAAGGTTCCATTCCACTGCACCGGCGTTCCCGCGGCCGTTCCGGCCGCGATTTTACCGGCGGGCACACGTACCGTCCTGCCCTCGATTTCCAGCACTGCCGACGGACCGTCCAGCTCCCGCACAAGACCGGAACGCCGGATTTTGCAGCTGCTTTTCTCCTGCATGAGTTGTACCTCCGTTGTGTGTCTATTGTCCTGCACGGCTCCGGCCCCTGTCCAGCCGAGGAGTGCTGCCTGCGCTGCTTCCGGTGCCGGGTATTTGCCGGCTGCATGGCGGGTTCGCATCCGGCAGCCGGACATTCCTCCCGCCGTCACAGCTCATGGACGGTAACTTCGCTGCGGATCATGAACCGGGCGTTAGGACCCGCCTGGCCAATCCCTTTGGAAATGTAATACGGTCCGTATGAGGTTTCATGAAGGCCCTTCGTAATGCCCCTCGCTGCGAGTTCCCCCTTCCGGATAAAACGGAACAGAAACGGAATATGAAACTGCATGCCGTGAAAATGCCCCGCCATCAAGTAAGTAAACGGGCGCTTTAAACGAAGGACGAGGTTCGGATCATGGGTCAGCACCACGACCGGCTTGTGCGCCGCGGTATGCCGGAACGCTTTTCCGATCCGGCTGTGCCCGGTGCCGAAGTCATCCACGCCGACGAACTGGAAGGCGCCGAGATCAACCGACCGGTTGTTGAGCAGAACAACGCCCGCTTCGTCCAGAATCGCGGTCAGCTTCCTCATCCCGGCCGGATCCAGGCGGTGATCGTGATTGCCGAGAACGGCAAACGCCGGAATTCCACGGGAAGCGACCGTCTTCAGCATCTTTTCAACTTTCGGCAAATACTTGCTTCTGCGGGTAAAGTCTCCGGTGAGCGCGATATAATCCGGCTTCTCCTCGTCGATCAGCCGAGCAAGCCTGCCGGGACGGACCCTCAGCTTCTCGACGTGAACATCGCTGATCTGCAAAATCTTAATGCCAAGCCCGGCCGGTACCCTCACGCGCTCCACTTTGAGCCACATGGTGGGAACGATCAAGAAGAGATACGCGCAGGCTGCCGCTGGCAAAAGCCACACAAGTACGGTCATCATTCTCATCCTGTTCCAGATAAAGGTTCCTTCCACCATAAGCCACGCATCCGGCGTTCGTCAAGAGACCGGATATCCCGGATCGCGCCGTTAAAAAACCGACACAAAATGTGTCTATTTTTGTCGAAATGGGATACCTTGTACAAATAGAGCCCGGAAGCTATAATGAGATTACATAATGGCAATTAGTACCTATTATTTTCAAAGGATTGGAGGTAAACGCGATGAAACGCTGGGCTTTTGCTATCCTCACGGTTGCAGCATTGGTTTACTCATCCGGACTGGCCTTTCCTTGGGGTCCGTGAGCCACTTAGAGGAACTGGGCTGAGCCTGGTTCTTTTTTTTATTCGGAGGTTAATATGATCTACTTCATCGTTCTGGCTGTCGTCATTACCCTTCTTTCGGGACGGAACCCGCTCTCCATGATAGAGAAAGTGAACTTCAGGCTGCCCTATCTCCTGCTCGGAAGCTTTGCCGCCCAAATCGTGATTTTCATCCTAGCGGCCCGGACTAACCGGACATACCCTTATTGGACGGAAGCGGCCATTTTGGCTGTGCTTCTGTTTTTGTGGCTGAACCGGAAAGTTTCCGGCATCTCCCTTATTTTCCTGGGCGCTATCTGGAACTGGACGGCTCTTGTCATACACGGAGGACTGATGCCCGTCTCGGATACGGCGCTGGCATGGGCGGGACTCGGGTCCCTGCCCGAAAACGAACCCCGCCATCAGCTTATGGAGGCATCCGCTTTCTGGTGGATGGGCGACTGGATTCCGCTTGTACGAAGAGTAATCAGCATCGGCGATGTGGGGATTGGAGCCGGACTCGTCCGGTTTATGCTCGGAAATTCGGTGAAGAGGAGGAAGAATGAAGGACCATAACCCGTTTACTTCCCTACTGTCGGCTTTCGGAATCCTCACCCTGATCACCGCATCGGCTTTTATCGCGCAGAACGATTACGATCTGAAAATATTGCTGCCTATCGCCGTGATGGTCATCGTTTTTGAAATGATGCCCCTTAAAATGCCTAACGGCACTTACTTCAGCGGGGTCACGATCGGTTTTATCCTTTCGCTTTTTGAAATGGGATTTTTTGCAAGCACTTTCTTTCTAGTCCTGAACACGCTGACGTTTTTTACGCTGCACTCCAAGCCTTTTTATAAAATCAGATGGTTCCGCTTCTTCACCACACTCGGCATGTACGGCGTCAGTATGCTGGCTGCCTGGGGTATGGGCGTTCTGACCGCCGAGGCCCCTCTTTTCGTCAAAATCGTATGCGTATTCCTCGCGTTCGAGGGCGTGAATCTTCTGCTGAGGACGGGCATCATGCGTTCGGTCACGGGCGCGCCCTTCTCGGCGGACAAAATCATTTACGAAGCGCGCAGCATTCAAATCGGGATTCTCATCGCCTCGGTCGTGCTTTATAAGATGCTGAAGCAGCCCAGCTACGAGCTTTTTATTTCGGAAATCGTGTTTACGATCATCGCGGTCAAGATCATCCATTACTTCGTTTCGGGATATTTGAAGCAGATCGATATCATTGAGGAAAGCAACAAGCGCTACAAAAAGATGGCTTATTATGACTCGGTCACCGGTCTGCCCAACCGGGCTCATTTTAACGAACGCTTGACTCAGGACATTGCCGTAGCACAGGAAACGAAAGGGAAAGTCGGACTGCTTTTTCTCGATCTCGACCAGTTCAAAAATATTAACGACACCATGGGACACGTCAGCGGGGACGCCCTGCTCGTTCAAGTGGCCGGACGGCTGCAAAGCTGTCTGGGGCAAGACCATACGGTATCCAGGCTGGGGGGCGATGAATTTACGATCATCGTTCGGGACATTGCGGGGGCGCAGGATTGCGTTCTGGTCGCCGAAACGGTCCTTTCCGCCCTGAAAACGGGATTTTTCCTCCAGGGGAAAGACATCTATATTACGCCGAGCATCGGCATCAGCCTGTACCCGGACAACGGATACGACTCGGAAACGATCGTGAAAAACGCGGACACCGCCATGTACAGGGCCAAGGAGCTCGGCGGCAACTTGTACTCCATGTTCACCTCGGACCTGGAAGAAACGATCGAAAAGAAACTGATTTTGCAGAGAAATCTACATAAAGCGCTGGAACGCGGCGAATTCCATCTCGTCTATCAGCCTCAGCTGCAGCTGGATACGGGCCAAATCCAAGGCATCGAGGCTCTCGTCCGCTGGAACAACCCGGAGCTCGGTCTCGTATCTCCCGAAGATTTTATCCCGCTGGCGGAAGAAAGCCGGCAAATTCTTTCGATCGGCGAATGGGTGCTGAGGACAGCCTGCGGGCAAAACAAAGCGTGGCAGAACGAAGGCTTCCCGCCCGTCAGAATGGCGGTCAACTTATCTTCCATCCAGTTTGAACACGACGAGCTGATCCCCGCGATCCGGCGCATATTGGACGAAACCGGACTGGAAGCCCGGTGGCTGGAGCTGGAAATCACGGAGAGTCTTCTGCTCCGCAATAAAATCAAAACGATGCGTACGCTCAGGCAGCTCAAGGAGCTTGGCGTTCACATCGCCATGGACGATTTTGGCGTCGGCTATTCTTCTCTTAGTTATTTGAACTACTATCCGTTCGACCGGCTTAAAATCGACAAATCCTTCATCCATCATATGAACGACCGCACAGGAGATGAATGGATCGTCCGCACGGTCATCCAACTGGCCCACGGCCTTCATATGACGGTCGTTGCGGAGGGCGTCGAGACGGAAGAGCAGCTCACTTATTTGAAAAAACAGAGCTGTGACTGCATTCAGGGCTACCTGATCAGCAAGCCTCTGGCACCCTCCCTGCTGCAGGAAAAGCTTTGGGGCGGCAGCGGAACGCCGGAAACCCGGCCTGATTAATACGAAAGACCCGCAGACAACTGCGGGTCTTTTCGGCGTTCGGGCGAGGGACGTCTTGGAACAGCAGAGGGCTGCCGGCAATCCATGAGACCGCCCCCGGCGGACCGTGTGACTGGACAGCATAGCGGTTCAACCTGGCGGCATCGTCTTGTGGAACGGCAGAGGGTATCCGGAACGGAGGAAGCCCGAACTTTGACCTTGGATCGTAAATTTGTTACAGTTAAGATTACAGTTAAATCATTTTTGTTACAGTTATCCACAAGAGGTGAGCTTATGTTGAAATTGGGGATTCTGGATCAATCGCAAATAGCCGAAGGCCGTACGGCCTCCGACGCTCTTAAAGAAACGACCCGGCTCGCGCAGGAAGCGGACCGTCTCGGCTTCACCCGCTACTGGGTGTCCGAGCATCACGCCTCGAAATCGCTGGCCCATTCGAGCCCCGAGGTGCTCCTGGCCCATCTCGCGGCGGTAACCTCCCGCATCCGCGTGGGCTCCGGCGGCATTATGCTGCCGCATTACAGCGCCTACAAGGTCGCGGAAAACTTCCGCCTGCTGGAGGCGCTCCACCCGGGGCGGATCGACCTCGGGCTCGGCCGCGCGCCGGGCGGCATGCCGCTGGCGACCCGCGCCCTGCAAGCGGACAAATACGTCAGCATCGACCGCTATCCGGATCAGGTCGCCGATATCGCCGGCTACCTTCACGAAACGATGCCTCCGGAGCATCCCTTCGCCGCGCTGCAGGCTTCGCCTTCCATACCGACGGCGCCGGAGGTATGGCTGCTCGGCTCCAGCGGCGAAAGCGCCCGCATCGCCGCCAAACAGGGCGCCGCATTCGGCTTCGCCCAGTTCTTCGGAAGCCCCGGCGGCGAGGAAGCCATGCGCCACTACAAGAAACACTTCCAGCCTTCCGTGCTGAACGACAAGCCTCGTACGCTGGCAGCCGTTCTCGCCGTCTGCGCGGATACGGAAGAAGAAGCGAACAAACTCGCTTCGAGCACGGACTTGTACTTCCTGCGCCTGGAACGCGGCCTGGAGCTCGGGTTCTTCCCATCCGTGGATACGGCGCTGAATTATCCGTACACGGAGTATGACCTGGCCCGCATCAAAGAACGCCGGGAACGGCGTATTGTCGGCAATCCCGAGCAGGTCAAACGCCGGCTTCATGCGGTTGCGGAAGCTTACAGCGCAGACGAACTGCTGATCGTTTCGCCCATCCACAATTTCGGCGCTCGCCTCCATTCTTACCGCCTGATCGCGGGCGCCTTCGGCATGAAGGGCGAGGAGTAAAGCGAGACCGCACGTAGCTCCCAGCGCACGATGCTCGGCGCCGCATTACGGTCAGCCCGGCTTCTCTCCGCCATAGCGGGCACGCTGCTGGCCAAACCGACTGGGCCCGATCCGGCTTCGTTCCGATCCGGCTTCATCCATGGCCCCATCCGGCCCGCACCTTCCGAAAGGCGTTTCCCGCGGCAAAATCGGCTGATGGCACAAACGATTTTCACACCGCAACCGCACCTTCATAGAAAAGCCCGGAGCTTGGGGATTTCCCCAGACTCCGGGCTTTTTTTGCCGCGATTCTTACTTGATGACAATAGTCTCAACGACTTTATCTTTGCCTTTCAGCTCAACCGGAGTCGGCTTAACCAGACGGCTCACGTCGCCTTGAATCACAACGTCGGAAGCTACCTTGTACGTTGCCTTGTCCGCACTTCCGTACACCTGGTTCGTCACGGTAACCGTAGCGATACGCCCATCTTTGTTCAGCGTCATGGAGTCGAACAAGCCGCTCACCTGCAGCGTACGGTCTTCAACCGCTTTTTTCGTTACTTCGATAAAAACAACGGTGTTGTTGTACGAGCGCAGTCTGACGACATCCCCGTTTTGAAGCTGGGACGCGCTTACTTTGGCGCCGTTGCGGTAAACGAATACTTCCGGGTGCAGCGCATACGTCTTGAGGGTGCCGTTCAGGTCGAGCACCAGCGTATTTCCGCTCACGGTTCCCGTCACTTTACCGACGGCCGTGGTTTGGTCCTGTCCCGGCATCTGGCTGTCCGTGCGGTCCAGCAGCGCGGCGAGCTGAGCGCGGGTTACCGGCATATTCGGACGGAACGAGTTGTCTTCGAATCCGTCGATCAGGCCTTTCTCGATGGCGACGGCCACATAACCGACGGAACCGGCCGGAATCTGCTTCGCGTCCTTGAACGAAAGCTGCGTGTTGATTTTCGCTTTAGCCTCGGCATCCAGCTTCATCGCTTTCACGAGAAGGATAGTCGCCCATAGGCGGTCGGCAGGCTTGGACGGCTGAACCATGTCCTCGTTTTCGCCGAACAGGTCGTTCTCAAGCGCCACGGCCACGTAACCTACCGCCCAGTCGGGAATTTTGTTCGCATCCTTGAAGTTCAGCTTCGTCTGCTTCTCTTCGCTTGATTCCGCTTTATCGCGCAGGCCCATCAGGCGGACGGCAGCCGTAATGGCTTCAATACGGGTAACCGTATTCCGCGGTTTGAACGAACCGTCTTCATAGCCTTCAAAAACACGCTTCGAAGAAAGGCTTGCAATATTTTTCAGCGCCCACTCCACGTCCGAACCCTTCAGATCGTCGAACGTAATCCGGAAATCGAAAGAGCCGTGTACGCTTCCGTTTTTGCCCTCTTTCCAGTCTTTATCCTTATCATAGTCCTTATCCTTGCCGTTTCCGTTAGCGAACGCGGCAGTGCCTCCGCCCATTGCCATAGCGAGTACGAGCGTAGATAGAACGGTTTTTTTCATGTTAAGTTTTTTCATCGGAAAACTCTCCTTTATGCGTGTAGGAATCAGCCTCGGCCCGGGCTGGATGAACCGGCAACTCTTCGCGAAGTATGACGGTTTACACTATAGCAATTCTTGGAGTCTCGGCTTTTTAGGGGGGTCCGTTCCAAGAGCAACCGGTAAAATGATGAAAAAAAAGTCCCACTCTACCGGAGAGTGAGACCAATCACGACGAAATCGGGATCAAAGCGGACTTCTTTGATATGCACGATGGAAGGCAAATACGAATCCAGCGAAATCGAAACCGGCGCGAGGGATACCAATCCCGGCGGCACTTCGAAGCTCCGTATATGCGTGCCCGTATGCGTTACGGTCAGCTCTTTGCCTGTCCAGGCCAGTTTAAACGTCATCTGCGCCCCGACAGGGACGGTATTTTTCCAAACCAGATTCACATCCGCGGTCAGATTCTCGCCGTTTCGTTTAAAGTCGGCTCCGGTTATCGTTACATCGGGAGATACCCGTGCATGTTTGGCGATCGCCTTTTTGCCGAGCTGATTGAGTTCTTCATCGGACAAGCGGACCTCGGGCTTCTTGCTTCGGATAAGATCCACCAGTTGGCTTTCCAGCGAAAGTTCCGTATAAGCCAGATCAAGCTGCTGCTGAGGTTTGATATACGTTAAGAGTCCCCAGGTCGCCAGCCCCGCCGCAACGGCCAGAACGAGCAGGACCACGATAATACGCCGGATGATTTTCATGTTTATTCCCTCCTTGCCGTAATGACGCGTACCTTCTATTTACCCAGCGGACTCCAAATGAAAAAGCCGGTTCAACCCGAACCGGCTTGGAGTCTTATACGCAATGCTGCAGCTCCGGTTATTTCCCGTCTCCGTCTCTTTTGGCTTTCAGCCATTTCGGCGCGCCTTTGTTCTTGCGGTCCTGGGCCGTCTCCTGCTTGCGGGCGGCCTTGCGCGAAACCGGCTGCTGCGCGGAATCTCCGCGTGCCGCGCCGGAGCGGCCCTCGCCCGCACCGCTGCGGGAGGCTGCGCTCGCGCTGCCGCGTCCCGTTCGGGCCGGTGCACCGCTGCGGCCGCTATCCCCACGGCGATCCGTGGAGAGGCGCTCCCCGCCCGCGCCGGAGGCTCCGCCGCGGCGAGCTCCCGCTTCGCCGCCGGATGCGCTCCGTGCCGTGCCCGAAACGCGGGCTGCGTCGCCCGCGTCATCCCGGCGCGGCGCGCCGCGGAAGCCGCTGCGCGGGCCTTGGCCGGCGTCGACCACCCGGCCCTCGTACATCTCCTTCTCGTCGATGGAGATGCGCAAAGACTTGCGGAACTTGTCGATGATGAACCGCTCCTTCGGAGCGACGATCGAGATCACGGTTCCGCTGCGCCCCATCCTTCCGGTACGCCCTGCACGGTGCAGGTAGTACTCGGCGTTAAGCGGCATGTCGAGATTGATGACATGCGTCACTTCCTCGATGTCGAGCCCGCGGGCCGCGACATCGGTAGCCAGCAGCAGCTGGAACTTGCCTTCGCGGAACGACTGCATGACGTTCGCCCGCTGCTGCTTGCCCGCCTCGCCGTAGAGGGCCTCCACGGACAATCCGAGGTGCTGCAGCTTCGATACGACTTCGGACACGTCGGCCGTCGCATTGACGAACACCATCGCCTTTGGAGGCTCGTACAGACGGATGATCCGGCGGAGCGTGTCGATTTTATTGCGGGCTTCGCAGTTAAAAGCGAGATGCTCCAGCGTGGACGCCGTACGCTGATCCGGGTTGATCCGGATCTCGGCCGGATCATTCATCAAGCTTTCCGCCGCTTGTCCGATCTCCGCGGGAATGGTCGCCGAGAAGAACAGCGACTGCGACGAGCGCTGAAGAGCTTTAAAGATCGAATAGACTTCCTTCATGGAGCCCAGCTCTAATACGTGATCGACTTCGTCCACGACCAGCATGGACACATGATGCACATTCAGCTTGCGGGCCTTAATCAGCTCGTTAATGCGGCCGGGAGTCCCTATAATCAGGTGCGGAGAGCCTTTTTTGAGTTTCTCTACCTGCCGGGCCAGAGCGGCTCCTCCGATCAGAGCTTGGCACTTAATGGGACCGTCGCCGATCAGATCTTCCGCCACTCGCAAAATCTGCATGCCTAGCTCGCGCGTCGGCACGATGATCGCTGCCTGTACACGCTTCGCGTTCACATCGATCCGCTGCAGAGCCGGAAGCAGAAAAGCCAGCGTTTTGCCCGTTCCCGTTTGCGACTGCACAATAGCGTCCCGTCCCGTGAGGATGAGCGGGATTGCCTCGGCCTGAACGGCCGTCGGTCTGCCTATCCCCCGTTCCTTCAACTTTTCCGCCCAGACGGGGGCGATTTGCAGCTGTTCAAAATTGTCGTACATGAAGAACCTCTTTTCTGTATACCGTTGTTGTTTGTCTACATTATACGCGAGGAAGCTCCCGGGAACAAACCGGGGCACACAAAAAAGGATGAGCTGCGGAGCCTGACCGCACTGCCCACCCTGAGCGGCCCTATCCGGCCTGCATGGGGCGCTTATCTGAGAAAATCCCATTCTTCCAGCAGCATTTGCCGGATCGCTTCGCGCGCACGGTACAGACGCTGCCGGATAACGCCTTCCGTCACGTTCATCTCTTCCGCCATTTCCTTGTAAGACATGTTATGAACCACTTTCATGGCGAGAATCTGCCGGTAAGCGGGGCTGAGCTGGTTCACGTAATGGTTGATCGCTTCCTGCATGATCTTCAGCTCAACTTCCTTCTCCAGCGGGGTGCTGCCGGCCTCGTAAGCCGGGGCCGTTTCCCTCAGCGTCAGCGTTATCTCCGAATCCAGCTCGTTGCGGTTGCGCTTATGCTTCTGCAAATAGTTGAGCGTCACGTTGCGTGTCAGCTTCTTGAGCCAGCCTTCATATTTCTCCGTCTCCTTCAGTTGAGGAGCCTTGTCGATCGCGCGGAGAAACGATTCCTGAATGATATCCTCGACTAAATTGTGATCCTGGAGGATGAAATAAATGGTCGGATATACCATCACATGAAATTCTTTATATATTTTTTCCTGAAGGCTTTTGTCCAGGTGGAAATAATTCGATGTAAACAAATGAATCATGTACTTCGACATGAGACATCCCCCTTATGTAAACCATTCCTAAAACTCATATTAGGCTATACCGAAGGAGTTAACAATATTAAACAGCAAAAAAAATCATTATATTTAAAGAAAAAGCTTACATTTCTATCCAAACGTGCTTCTAAGTCTCATTTTGGATAAAATCAGGCGGGATAACGCCATACTACTCACTAAAAAAGGAGATTTTTTTCTATTTAAAATAAGGAAAATCAAGCTATTCTCCTTATTTTTTACTTTTATCCCCTTCTATTTCAATTCTTTTTTGCTCTATCCAGCGGAAAACCTCGTCCAGCGCCACTTCGTCCATTTCCTTCGGAAAACGGTGTTCCAGCCCTTCGTATATGAGCATGGTGTGGTCTTTGCCCGCATGTTCAAGCGCGGCGGCCAGCTTGTGAGCGTGGGAAATGTTGACCTGCGGATCGGCGGTTCCGTGTACGATCAGCACGGGAGACTCGATAAGGTCGGCCCATCTGGCCGGCGACCTGCGGATATACTCATCCGCCTGCTTGAGGGGATGACCGACGACCCGTTTGAGCATGCGCCGCAAGTCGACCCGCTCCTCGTACGTGTCGTGAAGGTCGCTGACGCCGCCCCATACAACGACGGGGCCTACCTCCTCGCAGTCTCTCGCGGCCAGCAGCGCCATAAGCGCGCCGCGGGAGAAGCCGATCATCGAGACCGGTACGGAGGCGACTTCGGGCAGATCCCTCAGCATCAGCAGCCCGTGATACACATCGTACCGGTCCTCTCCGGCAAAGTCCTCGCGCCCTTCTCCCCCCTCGTTGCCGCGGTAGAAGGGCGCAAAAACGACATACCCCCGTCGTGCCATCGAAACGATCCGGCGGATCCGCACCATGCCGACGCGCCGGATGCCTCCCCGGCAGTAGACGACAGCCGGCAGCGGTTCCGCATGATCCGGCACGGCGAGATAGCCTTTGACGCGAAGTCCCTGGGCCGCGTACGTTACGACGTACAGCGAGACGTTTCTCGCGTGCCGGGACAGCAGCTCCCTCTCCAGGAGCCGGCCGTCTTTAAGGCTTTCCGCTTCGTTACCGGCCGCGCGTACG
The DNA here is from genome assembly GCF_000739915.1 of Paenibacillus chitinolyticus NBRC 15660. Taxonomy (GTDB): domain Bacteria; phylum Bacillota; class Bacilli; order Paenibacillales; family NBRC-103111; genus Paenibacillus_F; species Paenibacillus_F chitinolyticus. The sequence goes on from NZ_BBJT01000011.1 coordinate 44,493, forward strand.
GCAGGCGACAAGGTGACCGGCGAGAGGGTGCTGATTTTTTTCCCCGATTGAATGGATTCCGACATGCTTGTTCAGCCTCCTTGTATGTATATGTCCTGAATGAAGTTACGGACCGACCCGGACCCTTCGTGAAGGAAACTTTACAGTCCCCATGGCTTCCGATAGACTGGAAGTATCTTATTTTCATACGGAAGGAATGATCTTATGAGTCAAGATTTCGAAAACGAGTTTAACGCCCTCGTATCCAAAGCGGCCGAGCTGTTGACCGGGGACGGTTCCTCCGAAATGAGCGAGAAAATAAAAATCTGGGCCGTCTATCAACACTTGCATAAAGCGATGCCCGCCCTCACGAATCACTGGAACGGCTCGCACCCCGACGCCAAAGCGCAAGTCCGGGCCATTTTCGAAGAAATCCGCGATCTCAACGAGCGGCAGAAGGCAAGCCGGGGCAAACCTGAATAAGAAGTCGTCTACGCAGCCACAATAAGCCTGAGATCCCTTATAAAGGAGCGAAGGCATATGTCTAAAATCGCAGTCGAAGACAGCTTATCCAGTGTGAAGCAGGCCCTGCAGAGCAGCGGCTACGAAGTTACCTCGTTGAATCAGGCGGACGGAGCGTCCTGCGTGGTCATTTCCGGTCTGGACCAGAACGTGATGGGCTTCGCGGATGCCACTACCCCCGCTTCCGTCATCAACGCTCACGGCTTAACGGACGAAGAAATCGTCCAGGAAGTCGGCAGAACGACCGGGCAAAACCAGAGCTTCTGATCAGCGTCAACAGTTCCCGGTTTTCTCGCCGCACGTTTTTCCGCATGTTCCGCATGGAACCGATTAAAAAAGCGATTCTCCTGCAGGAGAGCCGCTTTTTTTCTGGGTTATTTCTTGTTCAGCATGCGCTGTGCGGTCTTATCCAGCAGACGTGGAAACAGCGAATACAACTTCGTGCCGATTCCCGCTATAAAAGGCAGATCAATCTCCGCCTTCTCTTTCTCGACCGCGCGAATGATCGCTTCGGCCACCCGCTCCGGCTTCAGCATGAACCAACTGATGTTCTTGACGTAATTCCCCGTAGGGTCCGCCCGTTCGAAGAACGGGGTGTCGATCGGGCCCGGATTAACGGCGCTGAGCCGGACACCGGTTCCCGCCAGCTCCTGGCGGAGCGAGTTTGTCAGGCCGAGCACGGCGTGCTTCGTCGCGGAATATCCGGAGGACTTGGCCGATCCGATTTTGCCGGCCATCGAAGCGATATTGACGATGTGGCCCGAGCCCGATTTGACCATGGCCGGAAGAACCGCTTTCGTGCAGCGGACGATGCCCATGTAATTCACGTCCATCATCTCTTCGAACTGCTCCAGCGGAGCGTCCAGAAACCGTTCGAATACTCCGAACCCCGCGTTATTGACGAGAACGTCAATCCGCCCGTACTCGGCGAAAACTTCGGCGAAAACCCGGTTCACTTCGGCCGTATCCTGCACATCGAGCCGGTACACGCCGCATCCGCCGATCTCTGCCGCCAGCCGCTCCAGCTTGTCCCTCGAGCGTGCCATCAGAACGGGCACCGCTCCACGCTGCGCCAACGCCCGCGCGGTCTGCGCGCCTATTCCGCTGGAGGCTCCGGTGACGACGACTACTTTGCCTGCTATATTCATGGATGTGCTTTTCCCCTTCCGATAACGCTTGTAGGCTTAGTATACCTTACGCGGCTTTTCTTCACCAGACGGAGGCGGGCGTTTTTCCAGAGCTCCCTTTACACCCAATTATCGCTTAAACTCAAAAAAGACCGCTTCTATAGAAGCAGTCTTATCGCGGTTCTCCGGCTCGGTCCGGTTTAGCTAAGCGAGAAGAACCTGAATATCCAATTCTCCGATTCCGTCCATAAGCAAAGGAACCGTCAGCGCTTTCAGTGCATCCACCTCATGGATATCTCCCGTAACGACCTTGGGAGGTGTAATGTCAACCTTGATTCCCTGATTGTACAAAATCGTGCTGGCATTGCCGCTGATCATGTTTCCGAGTTCGGAAATCGCACTGTGTCCCATTTCGTCCAGCTCGGTCAAAATAAATCCGCCCATCATAGCGGAAACCATCCGCAGCGCCGTCGATTCTTCAAAACCGAAGCGTATGTTTCCCTGCATTTGACCGGTCATACCGATTTGTATCCATACATAACGTTCGATAAAGTAAATATCCTTAACAGATAATTTACCGGTAGTCGGACGCACGTTCGCGACTTGTTCGATGACAATCCGCGCGGATTCCAGAAAAGGATTGATGTACTCCGCTTTCATGTGCTCTTTAACCCCTTTACCAACATATAGGAACAAAATTATTTCACAAGGCGTTAAAACCGTTTCTCCGGTTTAGGCACTCATGTCGGATTTTTTTCGAACCAAACTTACACATTTTTCTACATTATATAGTAAAATTCGCTGTCCGTATACTTCTTTTGTCCTATTTTGTCCATGTCGGTTTTGAGTCTTTTTTATCATTGGACCTATAAAGCGGGGCCGAACAGGAAAAGAATCGCGCGGCGGTCCTATTTCCCCTTTCTGAGATTTTCCGGCACCGCGGGGATTGGAGCCAGTCAGTCTTTTACCGGATTAGACGCCGCCGGGCCTCTTTGCACGTCATAAATGACCGCGCTTGTGAGGAAGCATTCCGTTTGGTACGATGAAAGGTGAGGTGAACAATAGCATGCACGGATTTTTGATTGATTTGGATGGCACCCTGTACAAAGGAAACGAAGCCATACCGGGCGCGAAGGAGTTTGTGGATCTGCTCAATAAGAACAGCCTCCCTTACCTCCTTGTGACCAATAATTCGTCCCGCTCCCCGGAACATGTAGCCGGCCATTTAAACGGGATGGGCATAGAAGTCGGGCCCGACCGGGTGTACACGACGGCAATGGCTTCCGCTCAGTATTTGCTCGAACACGGAAGCGGCAATCGCGTCTACTGCATCGGCGAAGAAGGACTGCAGAGCGCTCTGCTGGAAGCCGGGTTCGAACTCACCGACAAGGAGCCGGATTATGTCGTTCAGGGTATCGACCGGCAGTTGAGCTACGACAAGCTGGCGTCGGCGGTCAAGCACCTGCTGGGCGGCGCCCGGTACATCCTGACGAACCCGGATCACCTGCTCCCGTCCGACAGCGGCCTGATTCCCGGAGCCGGCTCCATCGGCGCCCTCATCCGGACCGCTTCCGGCGCCAACCCGGTCGTCATCGGCAAGCCGTCGCCGGTCATTATGAACTATGCCCTGGCCCGGCTGGAGCTGCAGGCGAAAGACACGTGGGTGATCGGCGACAATACCGCAACGGACATCGGCGGCGGGATAGCGGCCGGCTGCCGGACGGCTCTCGTGCTGACAGGTCTTGCCACGGAGGCGAATGTCCGGGAGCACATTTCGAAGTCCGGGAACGAGCCGGATCTGATTTGCCGCGACCTGCCTCATTTTTGGAACAGTCTTATGAAATAGCCCGGCCCGAAAGCCCGAGCATCGGACAACTCCCTTTACTACAGAGAAATGGGAACCTCGCCTTAACAAAGAGGCCCGTTTCTCCCTTCTTTTTGTAACCGGAATTAAAAGGATTCCGCAAAACCGATTGTCATTTATTTACACCCGATCATTTGAACTCTCCTCGGCCTTCCTTTATAATAAAAAGAAAATTAAGTTATCTCGTTATATGTTTCGATAAATTTTACTTATAATCGGAGGGCTGCCCATGAATCTCAATCAATTGGAGACGCTCATCACGATTTCCAAGACGATGAGTTTCCGTAAGGCAGGCGAACTTCTTAACCTGACGCAGCCGGCCGTGTCTGCGCAGATTAGAAGCTTGGAAGAGGAGTTCGGGACGATTCTGATCGACCGCAACCAGCCTGTGACGCTGACGGACAGCGGCAAGCTGTTCCTGGAGCACGCCGAAAGAATCCTCCGCACTGTCGAGGATTTGAAACAACGGCTGGCCGATCTGAGCCAGACTCCCCAAGGCCATATCCATATCGGGACGACCACGTCCATTGCCATGCAAATTTTACCGCGAGTGCTGTTTTATTTTCAGGATCAGTTCCCTTTAATCAAAACCACCATTCATTCCATGACCTCTTCGCAAATTATGGCCAGTGTCGACAACGGCAGTGTAGATATCGGAATTTCGTATCTCTACGAAAAGTATCCGTCTCTGGAGGCTTCCGTCCTGTATTACGACACGTTCGAGCTCATCGTATCCACCAGTCACCCGTTAAGCCGGTACTCTCACATTTCCATCGAGAAGCTGCGCAATCTGCCCTTTATCATGCTATCCCCGGAAACGGCGGGGCGCCGATTCGTCGATCAGGTGTTCAAAACGTACGATATCAACCCCCAAATCGTGATGGAGCTGTCGAGCAGCGAGGAAGTAAAACGGATGGTCGAGCTGAATCTCGGCGCCGCTATCATCTCGAAATTGTCTGTCGTCAACGATCTCGACCACGGTACGCTGAAAATGGTGAAAGTAGACGAGTTAGATATCACTCATCCCGTCGGCGTTGTATACAAATCCGGCCGCTACCTCAACTCCGCGATGCACCAGTTCCTGCAGGATTTGAAAGGAATGCCGGAAACCCAATTTCTCGGTTCCGAATAGGAGGGCTACTTATGAAATTCGATCTTCATACGCACAATGAAAGATGCGGGCATGCAACGGGGACCATCCGTCACTACGTAGACGCGGCGGTGGATGCGGGCTTGTCCGTGATCGGCATCTCCGATCATTCCCCTTATTTTTACAGCGAGCAGGACCAGTTGTTTCCCGGAATCGCCATGGCCAAAAGCGCCTTCGCCGCCTATGTGGAAGAAGTGCTCGGCCTGAAGAAAGAATATGCAGACAAAATCGAAGTGCTGCTCGGCGTCGAATCCGACTTTTTCCCGGAGCATCTGGACCTGTACCGTTCCATGTATGAGAAATACCCGTTCGACTATATTATAGGTTCGGTCCACCTGTCCGGCGGCGTCAGCATTTTTAACAAGAACCGGTGGAAAGGGCTTGACGACGCTGAGCATATCGTCCATAAAGAGACCTACTACGATCTGATCCAGCAATCGGCAAGAGCCGGATTGTTTCAGATACTGGGTCATATCGATGCGATGAAAGGATTCTATCCCGCTTTCTCGGACATTCCGACACCCAAAGTGGACGAAACCTTGAAAGTCATCGCGGATGAGGATGTGGCGATCGAAATCAACACTTCCGGCAAAACCAAAACCGTAGGCGGGTGGTATCCGTCCGATCTTATTCTGGAACGCGCCCTCCATTACGGAGTTAAAGTCACTTTCGGCTCAGACGCTCATGTTCCCCAGCGTGTCGGCGACGACTTCGAACTCGTAAGCAAACGACTGAAAGAAATCGGGTTTAAAGAATGGTGTTTCTTCCGCAATAAAGAACGGGTTCTCGTTACCCTGTAATACCGTCGCATTTCATAAAAAGACATAAGAAAACCGGCCGTCAATCGGCCGGTTTTGTTTAATTCCGGGAGCTGTGATTCCGGATGATCCGTAGGAAGTCGACCCATAAAGCCGAAAGTTCCCTGCACGCGTCATCGGGTCGGACTGCTTGAAATAGCTTCGCCGTCCCAACGGAGATCATACGGGAAAAATACGTCTGCAAGATCAGGTACAGTTCCAAACAGGATGCATCGTGCTCATACTGCGGTTTCCGGATACATTGCGGCGTAAGCGGCAAGTCTCCAGACAAAAAAAGCAGGCTTACCAACGGGGTAAGCCTGAAACGTTGTATATTAAAAAGGGGGTCTTGGTTATTATAATACCTCCCTTACATTATAGGAACGTAACAGAAATATTTCATTTATGTAACAAAATTGAAAGCGTTCTCTAAAATTCCGACGGCAACTTCCCCGGTTTCGTCAGCATTCGCCTATAAAAAATCCGCTTTTGCTTTTTCATAGATCAGCCGTTGCAGGATTCCGGGACGTGACGTATAATTCCAACAGAACAACCTAGTGAAACGTCTACTATCGTCCGTTCGTCCATATAAAAAAGCCGGAAAGCAGGTATAAGCCATGACCGATTTTCACCATCTTGACCATGTGAAAGAACAATCCACGTCCAAGCGTACGCTGTGGATTACCCTTCTCCTCACCTTATTTTTCACCATTGTTGAAGTTGTCGGGGGGATTATGTCGAACTCCCTCGCCCTGCTCTCGGATTCCGCGCATATGATCTCAGACGTCATTGCGCTCGGACTCAGCATGACCGCCATTTACCTCGCCTCCCGGAAACCTAACAGCCGCTATACATTCGGCTTTCTGCGGTTCGAAATCATTGCCTCTTTCCTTAACGGGCTTGCCTTGGCCGTGATCGCCATCGGAATCCTTATCGAGGGAATCAAGCGGTTTTACGAGCCGCAGAACATTGATTTCAAACTTATGCTCATCATCTCCTCCATCGGGTTCGTGGTCAATCTGGTGCTTACGCTGGTCCTGCACCGCAGTATGGAAGAAGAGGAGAATCTCAATGTCCAGAGTGCCTTGTGGCATTTTATCGGAGACCTGCTCAGTTCCGTAGGGGTCATTATTTCGGCGATTATCATTTATTTTACGGGAATGCTGTGGTTCGATCCTTTGATCAGTATCGTAATCAGCTGCATTATTTTCATCGGAGGCAGCCGGATCATTAAGGAATCTTACCTCATTCTGATGGAATCCGTTCCCGCCAAGTTCAATCTGGAGGAAATCCGCCGCGATATCGGCAATGTCGAAGGGGTCGAAGATGTGCATGAAATGCACCTCTGGGCGATCTCGACGGATCATTACTCTCTGACCGCACACGTTTTTATCGACGACAAAATCCAGCCGTTCTGTATCATCCTCGCCATTAACGAAACACTGAAGGAAAAATACGGCATTACGCATTCCACCATTCAGATGGAGCATGCGGGTATTCATCCTCACGGCGAATACGGCCGGGAATTTCTCAAACACCGGGAAGAGAAGCATCAGGAAGATTCTCTGATTCCCGTCCAGAAACAAGCCATGACGTGAGTCGAATTGGCGCGCAAACACCGGAATCCCCTGCAAGGGTTCCGGTGTTTTTCGCTTTAGCCGGGCTTGTACCATTCTCGTGCCGGGTGTTTTATAATGGAACTAATGTACCCATACCAGTCAACCTATCGGAGGTGCTCCCCATGAAAGCAGTTCTTCTCGAAACATTCGGCGCACCGGAATCGTTCTCCATCGGAGAAATTCCGACCCCCGCCGTCCGGCCCGGACACGTGCTTATCCGTGTCGCCGCCAGCAGCGTGAATCCGATCGACGCACGGATCCGCCAAGGCCTGATGCCGAATCTCGCTCCGCCTGCTCCCGCGGTCCTGCACGGCGATGTAGCGGGCACCGTCGAAGCCGTGGGCGAAGGCGTGACGAAGTTCCGGCCCGGCGACGAAGTGTACGGCCTTGCCGGCGGCTTCAAGGGCTTCGGCGGCGCACTCGCCGAATACATGCTGGCCGATGCGGAGCTCATCGCCCGCAAGCCCGCCTCGCTCTCGATGAGCGAGGCGGCTGCCCTGCCCGTCGTGGCGCTCACCGCCTGGCAGGGCCTGTTCGACCGGGCGCGGCTTCAGCCTGGCCAGCAGGTTCTCGTGCATGCCGCCGCTGGCGGCGTCGGCCACATCGCGATCCAGCTCGCGAAATGGGGCGGCGCCGACGTCTTCGCGACGGCATCCTCTGGCGCGAAGCTGGACATCGCTTCGCGGCTGGGCGCAGACGGCGTCATCGACTACCGGACGGAACCGGTAGAAGATTACGTCCGCAGATGCTCCGATGGCGGCCAAGGCTTCGGCGTCGTGTTCGACACGGTCGGGAAAGACAACCTCGACCGTTCCTTCGCCGCCGCGCGCACAGGCGGCCATGTCGTCGCCATCGCCGCCCGCTCCACGCATGATCTCAGCCCGCTTCATGCGAAGGGGTTGACGCTGCACGTGGTGTTCACCGTGCTGCCGCTTCTGACCGGCGTCGGCCGCAAGCACCAGGGCGAGACGCTGGAGCGTCTGGCGCGACTGGCAGACGAAGGCCATCTGCGCCCGCTGCTGGACGAGACGCGGTATACGTTCCGGGACGCGGCGGGGGCTCACCGCCGCCTGGAGTCGGGCAGCGCGATCGGCAAGGTCGTGCTGACGAACGACCTGTAAGGACGTGCCCGCGGTTGCAGGCCGAGGCTGCGGGCAGCAGACGCCAGATGCAGCGAATGAGCTGTTGCGGCGATGCGGCGAAAATAATTTTCCATCCCCGCGAGCCGCAACCTTCCTTTCATAAAGATAAAGTTCCTCCTTGCACAGAAAAGAGCCGAAACGCTTATGCGTTCCGGCTCTTTATCTGTTTTTATTAGCGAGAGCCGAGCGGCTGCAGCCCGATCAAATCGGCTTAAGCTCTCCGGCTTTTCCTCTCCGCAGGTGAGGATATGCGATTCCGAAAAGGATGAGCAGGACACCCGCCCACTGCACCAAAGATACGCTTTCCTGGAGTACGGATGCCGAAAGCACGACAGCTACAGGCAGCTCGGCCGCCCCGAGAATGGACCCCAGACCCGTACCCAGCTTCGGCATGCCGTAGTTAAAGCATACGGTCGGAATCACGATCCCGAATACTCCGACGAGCAGCGCATATTTCCAGAGTCCCTCTACAAGCGCGCCGTTCCATATAAAACTCGGCGTATGATAAACGAATACGAGAAGAAGACCTCCCATATTCATCATCAAGGTCCGGTTGATAGCCGGAACTTCCGTGCTCACCTTGCCGCTGAAATAAATAAAACCGGTGTACGTCACGGCGGACAGCAGGCCAAGCACCACTCCGATTACAGGTAAATCGATGGAGCCGAGATCGGCCACGCCGGATGCCAGCCCCGTTCCGATCAGGAGCAGCACGAGGGAGACCGCCTTCGCTCGGCTCGGTCTTTTACGTTCCAGCACTGCTTCCAGAATGACGCCGATCCAGGTGAACTGGAACAGCAGCACGATGGCGATGGAGGCCGGAACCGTCTGCAGGGAATTGTAATATAAAATGCCGGTCGAACCGGTTGTCAGGCCTACCATAAGCAGAGGCACCCATTGCCCCGGCTTCATTTTATGGCGGGAGAGCGTCAGAACGAGTACGAGCGAGATCAGCGTGCCGAATAAGTTTTGGGCGCCTACCACCTCACCCGGCTCGAAACCCGCCTCATACGCGAATTTAACGAACGTAGAGAGCATCCCGTAACTGCATGCTCCCAGGAATACCAGAATAATGGCTTTCCACATGATGTTGGTCCCCTTCTCTCTTTCTGAACTTAACGCGTGGAACGCTTTATTTCATTAGCATGCCGCAGGTTTTCTTTTCATAACAAAAGCACTTCCGCGCGGAAGTGCTGCGCGGAAGTGCCGTATATTTCATAATATGCCAGGTCGGTGTGCTTACATGCCCAACCATTTTTTGAACAGACGTTTCGTGGTGTCCTTGTTCATTTCCGCGATGGAAGTCGTGAGCGGAATGCCTTTCGGACAGGAACGCACGCAGTTCTGCGAGTTACCGCAGCCCTCGATGCCTCCGTCTTCCATCAGCGTATCGAGACGCTCGTCCTTGTTCATTTCACCTGTAGGGTGAGAGTTGAACAGGCGGACTTGGGAAACCGCGGCAGGACCGATGAAGCTTGTCTTCTCGTTTACGTTCGGGCAAACTTCCAGACATACGCCGCACGTCATGCACTTGGAAAGCTCGTAAGCCCATTGACGCTTCGATTCCGCCATACGCGGTCCGGGACCCAGATCGTACGTACCGTCGATCGGAATCCACGCTTTCACTTTCTTGAGGGCGTTGAACATCCGGGTGCGGTCGATAACCAGGTCTCTTACGACCGGGAACGTACGCATCGGTTCTACGCGGATCGGCTGTTCCAGCTTGTCGATCAAGGCAGCGCAGGCTTGACGCGCTTTGCCGTTGATGATCATGGAGCAGGCGCCGCATACTTCCTCAAGACAGTTGGACTCCCAGCAAACCGGAGTCGTTTCGCCGCCGTCCGCTGTTTTCGGATTGCGCTGGACTTCCATCAAAGCGCTGATCACGTTCATATTCGGACGGTAGGGGATTTCAAACTCCTCTTTGTAAGGAGCCGATTCCGGGCTGTCTTGACGGGTGACGATAAACTTGACCGTTTTGCTTGGTACTGCAGTTTGCGCTTCGGCCATGATCAATGCCCTCCCTCTTTCTCTTTCTTCTTCTTGTCCGTAGTGTAATCGCGTTTACGCGGTGCGATAAGCGATACGTCTACGTCCTCGTATTCGATAACCGGGCCTTCAGGAGTCCACTTGGCTTTGGTGGTCTTCAGGAAGTTATCGTCATCGCGTTCCGGGAACTCCGGCTTGTAGTGAGCGCCGCGGCTCTCGTTACGCAGAAGAGCGCCCAGCGTCATCGCTTCGGAAAGTTCGAGCATGTTCCAGAGTTGTCTCGTGAAGGCGACACCCTGGTTGTTCCAGCGGGCCGTATCCGTCATGTTGATATTCTGGAAACGTTCTTTATATTCTTTAATCTTGACGATCGTTTCTTCAAGATTCTTGTTGTAACGCACGACAGTCATGCTCGAAGTCATCAGCTCGCCGAGCTCTTTATGGATGACGTAAGCATTTTCCTTGCCGTCCATTTTAAGCAGGCTTTCATAACGATCGGTGTGCTTCTGCTTCTCGCGGTCGAACATAGCGGTGGACATATCTTCCACGTGCTTGTCGAGACCTTGGATATATTCGATTGCTTTAGGACCCGCCACCATACCGCCGAAAATAGCGGATACGAGGGAGTTCGCTCCGAGACGGTTCGCTCCGTGAACGGAGTAATCGCACTCGCCTGCTGCGAAGAGGCCCGGAATGTTCGTCATTTGGTTGTAATCGACCCAGATGCCGCCCATCGAATAGTGGACCGCAGGGAAAATCTTCATCGGAAGCTTCCGCGGGTCGTCGCCTGTGAATTTCTCGTAAATTTCGATGATACCGCCCAGCTTAACGTCCAGTTCTTTCGGATCTTTGTGAGACAGATCCAGGTAAACCATGTTCTCACCGTTGATGCCGAGCTTCAGGTCGTTACAAACGTGGAAAATTTCACGGGTCGCGATATCACGCGGCACCAGGTTTCCGTAAGCCGGATATTTCTCTTCGAGGAAGTACCAAGGCTTGCCGTCTTTATACGTCCATACGCGTCCGCCTTCACCACGCGCGGATTCGGACATCAAGCGAAGCTTGTCGTCGCCCGGAATCGCGGTCGGGTGAATCTGGATGAACTCGCCGTTCGCGTAGTAAACGCCCTGCTGGTACACGGCGCTTGCCGCCGTACCAGTGTTAATAACGGAGTTCGTTGTTTTACCGAAAATGATCCCGGGACCGCCGGTCGCCATGATGACGGCATCGGATGAGAAAGTCTGCACTTCCATGTTGCGCAGATCCTGAGCGGCAATACCGCGGCAAACGCCGTCGTCGTCGATAACCGCGCCGAGGAATTCCCAGTGCTCGAACTTCGTTACGAGTCCCGCTGTTTCGAAGCGGCGGACCTGCTCGTCGAGCGCATACAGCAGCTGCTGGCCTGTCGTAGCGCCGGCAAATGCCGTACGGTGGTATTTCGTGCCGCCGAAACGGCGGAAATCCAGAAGACCTTCCGGTGTCCGGTTGAACATAACGCCCATCCGGTCCATCAAGTGAATGATGCCGGGAGCCGCGTCGCACATCGCCTTAACCGGCGGTTGGTTGGCGAGGAAGTCGCCGCCGTATACCGTATCGTCAAAGTGCTCCCAAGTGGAGTCGCCTTCACCTTTCGTATTAACCGCACCGTTGATGCCGCCTTGGGCGCACACGGAGTGGGAACGTTTTACAGGAACCAGGGAGAAAAGCTGTACGGGCACACCCGCTTCCGCTGCCTTAATGGTTGCCATCAGGCCGGCCAGACCGCCGCCGACGACAATTACTTTTGAATTAGCCATTGCTGGTCACCCCTCCGATCATTCCGCTAACGACAGGAAGCTCCTGAAATTGCGGGTCTTTAAATGCTACGAGAGATGCGATGAACATTACGGACATGACAAGGAACAAGCCGATCCAGATATAGGAAGATACGCGTTGGGCGCGTGGGCCCACCGTGATGCCCCAGCTGACAAGGAACGACCACATGCCGTTTGTAAAATGGAAAGACGCGGCGATAACGCCGATTACGTATATGGTCAGCAAAAGAGGCTGAGATACGATGTCATGCATCGTCTGTCCTAAGCGTTCATGCTCTACGTTGCCGATTGCCACTTGAAAACGCGTTTCAAAGAAATGCCATGCTACGAACAGGAAGGTAAGAACCCCCGTGATCCGCTGCCATAAAAACATCTGATTGCGGAAATAGCCGTAACGGCTTACGTTGTTGCGGGCCGTAAACGCTACGTACAGGCCGTAAACGGCATGGTACAGGAGCGGAATCCAGATCCCGACGATCTCGAGCACAAGCACGAGCGGCAGGCTGTTCAGCCAGTTGATTTGATCCACAAACGCTTCGGGTCCCTTAGTTGCTTCAAAGTTGGTAAGCAAATGCTCGATCAAGAAGAAACCAACCGGAATAACGCCAAGCAAGGAATGCAGCTTGCGGTTAAAATACGAGTTCTTGCCCATTAGTGATGCTTCCCCCCTCAAATTTTCGCCTCGACATGATACGTCTCGACAATTCCAGACAAAACCAAATTCCATTGTACTCCCCTGTCCGGGGACCGTCAACCGCCAAAAAAGGCACACTCATCGCTTTTTCCTGCCTCGGATTAGCGACAATGGGCCGAATTTTTTGTGAACAACTGGTGACATATACATCGTACCTCTTTATCGCTTATAATGGAATTGCTGTTTTTTTATATTCATTATAATATTTTTGCATAATAAGAAGAATTTAAACCCCGGGGAGGCACGAATTATGGAACATCTCGACGTTTTTGCTGTCGTTGTCGAACAGGCCAGCTTGAATAAAGCGTCGCAGGTGCTAAATTTGTCGCAGCCTGCCTTATCGCGCAAGATCATGAAGCTGGAGGAGCAGCTCGGCGTCCAGCTCTTTTCCCGCAAGGGGAAGCGCCTTGATTTAACCCGGGCCGGCGAAATCGCATACGAGTATGCGCTGGAGCAGAGACAGGGCGAACGCCGCTTCCTGCAGACCTTGTACGAATATAAGACCGCCGGGCGCCATATGAGCCTCACCATCGGAGCCAGTCTGACCACCCTGCAGACCACGCTTCCCGAGCTTGTGACGATGTACCTGGCGGAATATCCGTCTACGGACATGAAAGCTCTGACCGGCAAAACTCACGAGATCGTCATGATGGTCAAGGAGAAGAAAGTTGACATCGGCCTCGTCGCCTCCTCCATCGACCAGCCAGGACTCGCCTGCGAGCCTCTTTTCGACGATCATCTCTGTCTGGTGCTGCCGCAGGGTCATCCTTACCTGGAACGCGAGGAGCTGTCCATCGCCGATCTGAACGGCCTCTCGATGATCCTCTTCTCTAAAGGCACCTGGTACCGGGTGCTTACCGACGAGCTGTTTCACCGCTTTTTCATTTTTCCGGACGTCAAAATGGAGATCGACTCGTTCGAGGCGATCATGCGTCTCGTCGTTACGTGCCAGGCGGCTACGCTGCTGCCGAGATCGTACCTGCACGACCATTCGTCCGATCATGACGGGCTCTGCGTCCGCGAACTGCCCGAACTTATGAATACGCCGCGGACCACCTCGCTCATTTTCGTGAAGGAAACTCACCAGAACGAGGCGGTCGCGCATTTTATCCGCAAGGCCAAGGCGCATTTCGCAGGCTTAAGCCAGTAAGCCGAGCCCGGGCAGAGGCCGCTGCCGCGCGAGCGCTTGGACCGCGTTATGCGGCTATGCCCGCATGACGGCTATGACGGCCCGAACGGCCAACCCGTCATACCCCGTCTGATACTCCACAGAGCCGCCAGTAGTGCCTCCGCTGCCGGGTTGCACGGAACCTCCCGGCCCTGCAAGGCCTGGCGAGGCTCTTTTTTTCATCAAAAAACCGCCTATGCTTGCATAGGCGGTTTCCATTTTTTATCGTCCAAAAAAAAGTTTCTTCCAATTAATGAGATCCCGGCTTCGCGGACGGTACGCCATGCGCACCTCCGCCGCCGCTGTCCTCTTCAAGGCCCAGCTTACGCGCCACAAAGGCCGTGGTGCTCGCCTGGAACAGGATGGTGATCAGCACCGCCATAAACGTAACGGAAGCGATCAGATCCGCATGAGCGATGCCCAGCCCCGCCACCATGCCGGAAAGCGCGGCCGGAATCACGCCTGTTTCCCTCACCCAGAACATGAAGACAATCTCTCTCCAAGTCCATTTCGCTTTGCGGTCCGGCAGCGTGCAGAGAAGCACCACCAGCGGACGGGCGATGAACATGAACACGAAAATGATGCCGAGACTCGGCCACAAATACTTGAGCAGCAGCGGAAAATTGACCTGGCTGCCGAGCAGGATAAAAATCAGCATCCGCATCAGAACGGTCACATTTTCCGAGAAATGCGTCATTTCCTGCTTTTTATCCTCCATATGCAGCTTAAAGACGTCGGAATTGCCCCAGATCAGCCCGGCCGTGAACGTCGCCATAAAACCGCTGACCCCCAGATGTTCACCCGCCAGATAAGAGCCGAGAGCCGCCGCCAGCATCAGAATCGTCGCGTAATCGCGCAGAAAGCCGATTTTCACGTGTGCGGTCAGGAAGGCTCCCGCATACCCGATAATGGCGCCGACCGCCAGCCCGCCCAGCGCGGTTTTCACGAACTGCCATGCCCCTGAAGCGGCGGATACGTGCTCCGTTCCCAGAAGAATAGCAATCAGCGAGAAGGTAAGAATGGAGCCCGTGGCGTCATTGAATGCCGATTCGCTCTCCACCGTCTCGCGTACCTTGGTCCGGATTCTCACCTGCTTGAACACGGGAATGAGCGTAGCCGGATCGGTGGAAGAAATGATAGCCCCGAGCAGGAGCGCATGCAGCCAGGGCAAACCGAGAAACCAGTGGGAAGCGGCGGCGACCGCCCCGCACGTAAGGATGACGCCCGGTATGCTCAGCAGCGTGACGGAGATCCAGACATGCTTCAGCCCGCTCAGCCGGATATTGCGCCCTCCGTCGAACAGAATGAGCGTGGAGCCTACGACCAGGATGAACTGGTTGGTCAGCGAACTGCTCGGTTCGGCGATCCAGTGAAACGCTTGTCCGAAAATCATCCCCGCGATTAGAAAAAGCGCCACATCGGGCAGGCGCAGCCATCCCGCCAGTTTGCCGAACAGCATGCCCAGAACCACAACCAGGATAAATAAATACAGCTCATAGTCAATGAGCTGTGTCAAAGCATTCTCCATGCGCATACGCCCCTTTCCCGCTTCTTAGCGGATCGCGCGGCTCTCAAACGTATCGATCTGCTCTTTCGTGCCGATAACGACCATCACGTCTTTCTCGTGCAGGACATCTTCGGCGGTAGGCGCGATAATCACGTCGTCCGTTTTGTTGATAGCGACGATACTGCAGCCGTACTTGGCCCTCGGATCGAGTTCCTTTAGAGTAAGGCCGGAAATACGCCGGGAAACGACGAGTTCCGCGATCGTGTAGTTTTTGGACAATTCGATGTAATCGAGAAGGTTCGGCGACACGAGCTGGTGAGCCACGCGCACGCCCATATCCCGCTCGGGAAAAATAATCCGGTCCACGCCGATTTTCTCAAGCACCTTGGCATGCTGATCGGTCAACGCCTTCGCGACGACCGTTTTAACGCCAAGCTCCTTAAGCAAAATCGCCGCCATGATACTCGCCTGGATATTGTCTCCGATAGCCACGACGGCGCAGTCGAAATTACGGACGCCGAGCGAGCGGAGAACCTCTTCGTCCGTCGCGTCCGCAACCACGGTATGGGTGAGCTTGTCGCTCATCTCGTCCACTTTCTCTTCGTCTCTGTCGATGCCCAGCACCTCGTGCCCGAGTTGGGTCAATTCTTGGGACAAGCTGGAACCGAAGCGTCCGAGTCCGATAACTGCATATTGAATGAAAGCCATTGTTTTGTTTCTCCTTAACCTATCGTGATTTTTCCTTCGGGATAACGGTACAGTTCTTTCTCGGCTTTAGGCTGCAGCGCATACGCAAGTGTCAAAGGCCCTAGACGTCCCGCGAACATAGTCAGGGCGATCATAACCTTGCCGAACACGGTAAGCTTCGTGGTCAGCCCCAGGGTGAGTCCTACGGTCCCGAATGCCGAGGTCACTTCATACAAAATCATAAGAAATTCGTGATCTTCCGTCGTAGACAGAAGCATGGTAACGAAAATAACAAGAAAGAGTGCAAACATCGTCAAAGTGATCGCCTTCAGGATGCGTTCCTTGCCGAGACGGTTGCGGAAGAAGACGATATCTTCTTTTCCCCGCACCATCGCGACGATGGCCCCTACAAGCATCGTAAACGTAGTCGTCTTGATCCCGCCCCCGGTTGATCCGGGAGAAGCCCCGATAAACATCAGAATGATCATGAAAAATTGGGACGCTTGGCGGAGAGAAGCGAGATCAAGCGTGTTCGCCCCCGCCGTACGCGGTGTGACCGATTGAAAAAACGAAGCGAGAATCTTGCCGCCGAAGTCCAGCGAACCCAGCGTTTTCGAATTGGAATATTCGAAGACAAAAATAACAAGCGCCCCGGTCACGATCAGAATGCTTGTGGCGCTCAGCACCACCTTGGAGTGAAGGGTCAGTCTCTTCGTTTTCCGGTAATCCATCACATCGGACATCACGATAAAACCGATTCCGCCCAGAACGATAAGCGCCATCGTCACTGCATTGGTAATAAAATCGCCGGCGTAAGCGGTCAGCGAGGTGAAGGGACCCGTAATCGGACCGAACAAGTCGAACCCGGCATTGTTGAAAAAGGAAACGGCATGCCAGATGCCGTAGTACAGCCCCTTCGGAAATCCGAGATCCACCGACCAGCGGGCGGTAAACAGGACGGCCGCGATTCCCTCAATCGTCAGCGAGTAGATCAGTACTTTCCGGAAAAGACGGACGATCCCTTCCATGCTGCCCTGGTTCAAGGCTTCCTGAAGCAGCAGCCTTTCGCGGAGCGATATCTTCTTGCGCAGGATGAAAGCAAAAAGCGTCGCCATACTCATGAATCCTAGGCCGCCGATTTGAATCAGCGAAATGATGACCATTTGTCCGAACGTCGTAAAATGCGTTCCGGTGTCTACCACGACCAGACCTGTTACACAGGTAGCCGAGGTGGCCGTGAAGAGAGCGTCGATGAACGGAAGCGGGAGCCCGTCCGTTGACGAGACCGGCAGCATCAATAGACCTGAGCCGATGAGAATAATGAGGGCAAATCCGAGCACGAGGATCTGCGGTGGCGTAAATCTCGACTTTTTTAACACATAATTTCCTCCTATATGAAGCACAAAAAAGACACTGGAGTCCCACTGCCCTTTCGGTTATGGTTCCTGCTGGTCGCCTACGAGGTTAGCTGACGGATTCGGATGTACAGGCCACCCTATTTACCCTGCCCGATTCAGGCACAAGCGGTAAAATTCACCCCAAAGTATGGTTCCCCCGTTTTCCAACGGAAATTCGGCGTATGAAGTTGTGTGAAGAAATGAATCATCCGCATTATATATCTGTTATTAAACAAGCACAAAGCCCTTTTAACCGGATTTTACGGGGGGAAACCTGGACAATCTTCCTGCAGCTAACTGGGAGTCACGAATTGGCATCCTTACGCAAACTGTGATACGGTTAAAAAAACGATCGGAGAAGGAGCTGACCATGAAAAAATACGGTCC
The DNA here is from genome assembly GCF_000739915.1 of Paenibacillus chitinolyticus NBRC 15660. Classification (GTDB taxonomy): domain Bacteria; phylum Bacillota; class Bacilli; order Paenibacillales; family NBRC-103111; genus Paenibacillus_F; species Paenibacillus_F chitinolyticus. Next base: position 62,336 of record NZ_BBJT01000011.1, read on the forward strand.
GGATAAACCGCTGCTGCTGCTCGCCCTGACCGGATTCCTTCTATATGCAGCCGTGGTTTTCATCTATAACGCCGGGGCCGCTCCCGCCGGTTCCGGTCCTTACGAAACGGCAGCCTCCATTACAAAAGAACAAGCCGCGGAGGCAGCGGTCGCTTGGCTGCGGCAAAGGCAGGGCGCCGATGCCGAAAACGGTTCCGGCGCCGTTACGGTCGGAGGGTCTCCCGGCACATTCGTCAGCTATCAATCGGAGAAGGAACTCAGCGGTTATCTGACCAAAGACAAGCTTCAAACGTTGTATGACAAGAGCTACGCCAGCCGGGTGCCCGTCGATTACTATCGGGTAGAAGTCGCCGAGGCTTCCCCTTCGGTCCGTAAGTGGATCATCGATATCCATATGACCACGAAAGCCGTAATCGGCTGGTCCCGCATCGGCGGCGAAGCCCTGGCGGCCGTGTCCGCGTCGGATGCGGAGAAGGCCGCCAGGGAAGCGATAGCACGGCACGGCTACGAAGAGGCGGAATTCAAGCGGATCAGCCCTCCGGCCGCCATGTCCGGCATGCTGCTGTTCGAGCGGGAGAAAGAGCCTGTCGGGGACGCAAAGCTGACGATCGGCGTGAAGCTGGACGGAACCTCCGTTTCCTCGTTCACCCAATCGTTCCGGCTCCCCGCCGCTTTCACGTCCTGGCTGAAGCATCAGGAGGATACCGCCTCCATGTGGACCCGCATCAGCTTGTGGGGCAACGGCCTGATGGCCCTGATCGCCCTCGGCTATACCGTCCTTAAATGGAGGACGGTCGATTTTTCCCGGGGCGTCCTGCTAACGGCGGTATATGCCGTGATCTACGTCATGAACAACATCAACATGTATCCGGCCTATAAAGCCGGCAGTACGCCGACGAGCAGCGGCCAGGAAGCGATTCTTTCGATCATGCTGATCAACTTCGTTACGCTGCTGATGGCTGCAGCCGTCTACTTCTCTTTCACGGCGGGCGAAGCCTTGTGGAGACGCGAAGGAAAGTCGGTCATGCCCCGCTGGCGCGACGCCGACTTCGGCGCCCGCATAACCCGCAGCATGGTGCAGGGCTATCTGCTCTGCCTGTTCCTGCTCGGCCTCCAGCAGGTGCTGTTCCTTGTGGCGGAGAAAGGCTTCGGTGTCTGGTCGGTGAACGATCCGATGTCGTCTCCCCGCAACATGCTGCAGCCCGCTTTGCTTCCGCTGATGGCTTGGGCGGCGGGCATCTCCGAGGAGGCCACCTTCCGGCTGCTCGGCATCGCCCTGTTCAGCAGGCTGCTCCGGTTCAAATGGCTGGCCGTCCTCCTGCCCAGCCTCATCTGGGCGGCGGGTCACACCGCCTATCCGATCTACCCGGTGTACACCAGGCTGATCGAGGTAACGGTGCTCGGCCTCGTCTTCGGCTACGCCTTCCTGCGGTACGGGTTCCTGACCGCCCTGTTCGCCCATACGGCTATGGACAGCATCCTCATGGGCCTGTCCCTTCTCACGGGCGAAGGGCTGGCAGCCAGCACGCCTGCGCTCGGCCTGCTCTATATGGCGTTGCCGGCCGCCGTCGCCCTTGCGGTATCCTGGCTTCACAAGCTGAGATTTGTGAGCGGAAGCAGGCAGAACCGGCGGCCCGTCTAGAGAGTCGGCGGCTTTGTCTGCAAGCGGGGGCAATGGCCCCCCTGCCGGCAGCAAGCCGCCCGGACTCTTGGATACGGCAGCCCGCACACGGCGGACACGGTCATGCGGAACATCGCCGCGAAGACCCTGATGGAGCCCCGCGGCGCAAACGGCATAACCGGTTGGCTGCGGCAAGTCCCGTAAACCGGCGGAAGTGCAATCACCGCCGACTTGCGCCGCATTAAACGCACAAAAAAGAGGAACCGTCTCAAATGGACGGTTCCTCTTGTTCTTGTTCTCCCCGCAGAGCGGTCAATATTTGTGCGGCGAGCTTCTCGCCGATTCCCAGAGGCCGGAAATCTTCAACCGCGGCCTCTTTGATTTTTTTAACGGACCCGAAATGCTTCAGCAGCAGCTTCCGGCGTTTCTCCCCGATACCGGGAATCGCATCGAGCTGCGAAACGACCATCGACTTCGCCCGCCTCTCCCGGTGGAACGTAATCGCGAAGCGGTGGACTTCGTCCTGGATCCGCTGCAGCAGGTAAAATTCCTGGCTGTCGCGCGGAATGGGAACGACTTCGGCGGGGTCGCCGGCCAGCAGCATCGCGGTTTTGTGCTTCGCGTCCTTGGACAGGCCGCACACCGGGACGAACAGCCCCAGCTCATTCTCCAGCACGTCGATAGCGACCGACATCTGCCCTTTGCCGCCGTCCACGATGATCAGATCGGGCAGCGCCAGGTTCTCTTTCAGCACCCGCTCGTAACGGCGGCGGATGACTTCCCGCATGGACTCGTAGTCGTCCGGTCCCTTCACGGTCTTGATCTTGTACTTGCGGTACTCCTTCCGGTCCGGCTTCCCGTCCGTAAAGACGACCATCGCGGCCACCGGGTCGGAGCCCTGAATGTTCGAGTTGTCGAAAGCCTCGATCCGCGTGACCGGCCCCGTACCGAGCCAACTGCCCAGGTTCTCCACAGCCAGCACCGTGCGCTGCGCATCCCGCTCGATGAGGCGGAACTTCTCCTCCAGGCCGACGCGCGCGTTGTCCTTGGCCATGTCGACCATCTGCTTTTTGAGCCCGCGCTGCGGAAAATGCACTTTCACCTTCAGCCAGCTCTCCAGCGCTTCCTTCACGTCTTTCTGCTCCGCGGTCGTCGGCATGCTGCGCGAATCGGAACCGGCGTGCTCCTCGGCTTCCGCCGCGAGCGGCGACGGCAAGGCCGCCTCTTCCGGGGCTTCCCGCAGGCTCTCCGGCGATCCGCCGTCTTCTCCGGCTTGCGGGACAGCCGCGCCCGCCGCTGCCTCCATACCGGCGCTCAGGCTTCCTGCCGGCAGCTCCTGCTGGCTGCGGCCGGGCAGGAAGATTTCCTTCGGCAGCGCCGGGTTCTCGCTGTATACCTGCATCACGTAAGTGATAAAGTCCTCGTACTCGTCTCCATAGTACGGGAACATGGTCACATGCCGTTCGATCAGCTTGCCCTGGCGCATGTACAGAATCTGCACGCACATCCAGCCTTTATCTGCGACGTAGCCGAAAATATCGCGGTCCACCACATCCGTGGTCGTAATCTTCTGCTTCTCCATCACCGCGTCGATGTTCACGATCAGATCGCGGAGCTCCTTCGCCCGCTCGAAGTTCAAATCCTCTGCAGCGGCGTGCATCTTCGAGGTCAGTTCCTGCTTGACCTGTTCATGACCGCCGTTCAGGAAGCGCACAATCCCCTGCACCATCTCGTCATTCTGCTGCTGCGTGATGTCATGCTCGCACGGAGCCAGGCACTGGCCCAAATGATAATACAGGCAGACGCGGTCCGGGATCGTTTTGCACTTCCGCAGCGGATAAAGCCGGTCAAGCAGCTTTTTCGTCTCCTGCGCGGCAAAAGCGTTCGGATAAGGCCCGAAATACTTCCCTTTGTCTTTGACGATCTTGCGCGTCACTTCCAGGCGCGGATGCTCTTCATGGGTAATTTTGATATAAGGAAACGACTTGTCGTCTTTAAGCAGCACATTATAGCGCGGATAATGCTGTTTAATCAGATTGCATTCCAGGATAAGCGCCTCGATGTTGCTTGAGGTCACGATATATTCGAAATCACGGATTTCCGACACAAGCCGCTGTGTCTTCCCGTCATGACTTCCGGTAAAATAAGAACGCACGCGGTTTTTGAGCACTTTGGCTTTCCCCACGTAAATAATCGTGCCTTCCGCGTTCTTCATAAGGTAACAGCCCGGCTTATCCGGCAGCAAGGCCAGCTTGTTGCGAATATGGTCCTCGCTCTCCTCGCGGGTCATTCTGTGGAGAGGTTCTCCCCCCCGTTCTTCCGTCACTGCCTCTCCCTCCTTAGGCTTGCTATATTAAAAATGGTTCTCTCTTTATCGGATAAATGACAAAAAAAGCTCCTTTTCAGCATAGCAGAAAAAGAGCTTTTTCTCATCGTTTGTTTGCGCGAGGCAATTATTGGTGACGGGAAAGAACGTTCTTGAGCGCGTCCTTCGATTGGAAACCGACGACTTTGTCGACCGGTTGACCGTTTTTGAATACGATCAGGGTCGGGATGCTCATAACGCCGAAGCGGGAAGCGGATTCCGGATTGTCATCCACGTTCACTTTCGCGATTTTCAAGCTTTCTTCCTCTTTGGCCAATTCTTCCAGAACCGGTGCGATCATCTTGCAAGGTCCGCACCATGGTGCCCAGAAATCAACGAGAACCGTGCCTTCTCCTTCTACTTCGCCTTTAAAGGACTGGTCTGTTACGTTTACGATCGCCATGATTTCTTCCTCCTCATTTATCTAAAAGTTCATCGAAATCCTCAGCGGATCCGGATATTGTCAACATGTAAAGTATACCACAATGTGTCGGTTTTTCAACCGAACAGAGCAAGCCCTAAAATCTGGAGTTCTTCGGGTTGTGCCAACTTTGTCATGCTTTGAATCTCCGGGCATCTTTACAAGTTTCGCGAAAAATGGGTATACTGGCAATAAGCCTACGTCTGCTTATTTTCGGGCAGACAAGTGAGGAGGAACAGGCATGAGCGATCCTAAACATCCGGAACTTCATTTGAATGAAGAGCCCCGCAACGATCTTATGGATGTTGCCCTCGGTTTTGGCGGATTCTTCGCCGTTTTGATGATCATTTTCATCATTGGGGTCATTATTAAACTGGTGATCGGATAATCCGGACCGCCTGAAAGAAACCTGCTGCATATGCGGACAGGTTTTTTTCTTGTTTTCCGCCGTTTATCGGGAGAAAAATACCTTTTGGCAGCAATCAAGCAGGACTTTGGTCTCAAAACGCAGAATTCTGGTAAAGGGCCATTTTTGCCCTTTGCTAAATAACAGATGAAACTAGAGAAAATGGGGTGCCCTTTTTGATTCAATTGTCTGATGACCGGATGAAGCAGGTCCGTTTTACCGGTATAACCGAGAATGACCTGCAGCTGCTAAAAGCAAATGAACCCGCTTTCAAAGAAGTTGTGGAAGAGGTGGTGGAGCAGCTCTACGAGCAAATCGCCGCCGAACCCGAACTCAGAGACCTGATCTCGCGGCACAGCACGCTGGAGCGCTTGAAGCAGACGCAGGCGGATTACTTCCTGTCCATGGCTTCGGGCGTACTGAACGAACAGTATATCCAGAACCGGCTGATCGTAGGCAGAGTGCATTCCCGGATCGGTCTGACAACGGAATGGTACCTCGGAACCTACATGCTGTATCTCGATCTGTCCCTCCGTCATTTCAAGCGTGTCCTTCCGGACGGAGCTTGGCTTGAAGTGGTCCATTCCCTGACAAAAATGTTCAATCTTGACTCGCAGCTCGTTCTGGAAGCGTACGAGCATGACGAGAAAGCTAAAATACAACAGTTGGCCGATGATCAGGCCATCATGCTCTCCGGTATTTCCAAAGCCGTTCAGGATCTCGCCTCCATGATGGTCGAGCTGAGCAGCAGCAGTCAGATCGTGGCCGAGACGGCCGTACAAACCGCGGAATCCCAGGACAAGTCGCATCAATATTTAAAAGACCTGGAGGAAGAAGTCGGCCACATCCACGCGATGGGCGCTCTCATGAAGGAAGTGTCGGAGCAAACTCACCTTCTCGGCCTCAATGCGGCCATCGAAGCGGCCCGCGCCGGCGATGCCGGACGCGGCTTCGAAGTCGTCGCCAACGAAGTGCGCAAGCTCGCCTCCCGTTCCCGGGAATCGCTGGAGCTGATCGAGGACAAGCTAACCGCGATCCGCACGATTCTCGGCACCGTACACGGCGAGTCCGAGCAGACGTCCATCTACGCGCGCACGCAGGCCGCAAGCTCCCAGGAGCTCAGCTCGTTCGTCCAGATGGTCGAGCAGGTCGCGCACGATCTGGAGCGCCTCAAAAAGAAATAAGCCGGGCAACCTCGCTGCCGGCTTCACCTTCCCAGCTCCGCGGCATACCGCGGAGCTGGAACGACCAAGAGCCGCCTGCGGATTGCATTCCGCGGCGGCTCTTGGCGTATACGAACAAACGGGCGGCCGCTAGGCCCCCCGTTTGTTATATCCGTCCACGGTCACGACTTCGACATAAGGCCGTACCCGGTCCATAATCCGCTGGCCTTTGTACTCCTCGTCACCGTCTTTGTTCGTAAAGCTGAAATGCTTCTCCAGGGCGTCCAGATCGTAATTGGACGTAAAGAATGTCGGCTTTCGGTTCATCCGGTAGTTGAGAATCGCTCCCAGGACATGGTCGCGCAGCCACGGATTGAGATTCTCCGCTCCGATATCGTCGAAGACCAGAAGGTCCGTCTCCTTCAGCAGTTCGATCGTCTCCTTCAGCTTTTGCGGCTCTCCGAACATCCCCTTGAGATCCTCCGCAAAATCCGGCATATATACGATGGCTCCCGTAAAGCCCTTTTTCGCCAGCTGATAGAGCATGTAGCACATCAGGAACGTTTTGCCCGTACCGAAGGAGCCCTGCAAGTAAAGCCCTTTCTTCTGCAGCCCTTCTTCCGTTGTCCTCATCACGTAGTCGTTCAGGAAATCAACAGCCTTGGCGCGCTCCATATCCGCCCGCAAAATATCCGCGTACGTATGCTCCCGGCTGAGCGCCTGCTCGTCGATGTGAAACGTGCGGATCCGGCTGCGGATCGCATCTTGGGACTGCTTCGCTATAAATTTGCGGCAGGCCGTTTTTTCTTCGTGAATATAAGTCCGGCCGCCGTTGTCTTCGATGTTCAGCATCGTATAATGCCCCTGCATATCGTTCGGGCACCGCTCCAACCCAGGGCAGTTCAGGCAGTTCTTATGCTCTCTCGCATACTGGTATAGACGGTTCATGTTGATTTTGAGCGTATGATCGTCCAGCTGCGGATACTGTCCGCGAAGCTTCAGGATCAGCGGATCCTCCAGCACCTGTTTGGCCTGTTCCTCCGCCCTCTGCATCCAACTGCTCTTGGGCATTTGTTTCAGCATATCGGACAGGGATTCCATCGGGGTTCCTCCTCCCGCCATTGTCTAGAACTCTCAGGAATTAAACATTTCATCGAGCTTCTTCGCCTTGCGCAGCATCGCTTCCAGCTCTTCTTCCGTCACGCGGGACGTCTGCCCCTTGTTCTGGACGATCGGGATCTGCGGCTTCATCTGCTTGCCGGCCGTGCGTGCTTTCCCCTTGCCGGCGTAACCGCCGGATGCTTTGGCCGCCGCCGCTTTGGCCGCCGCCTGCTGCCGGAACTGCAGCCGCTGGCGCACATATTCGACGGCCTGCTCGAACGATGCGATCTGCTTGCCGAGCATGTCCGACGCGACCGCTTCGATGGACGACTTGGCCCACGAGCGTTTGTCGATATGGATATAATGGATCAGGACATTAATAACTTCTTCTTTAAGCTTATAATTGAGATCGATTTTCTCGAAAATATCCAGAACGCCGTTCGGAACCGGACCTTGGGTAAAAAAGCTTTGCAGCACCAGGGTGTAAGGTTCGTTCTTAAGCAGCGAATTGTACTGGTGCTCGTTGTGCGATCCCTGCAGGAAAGCCGGAACCTCCAGGTAGTACTGCATTTCCACCGACCGGGCTCCTTCTTCGGAATCGGCCGTATTGCCTCCGGAGTCACCCGACTCAGCGCGGTGAAGGAAACGCTCGCGCTCTTCCTCTCTCTTCTTTCCCTGGCGGAAATACAGATTCGCCTTGTACTGCAGGGAATCGATCTGAAGCTCGCCGTCCTCGTCGAACATTCCATCCTCATCCAGCAGACGAACCGTTTCCTGCAGAGTCAGGCTGTATTTCCTCGCTACCATGTTAATGGAGATCATCGTTTCGGGCTTGTACTTCAAATTCTCGACATAGATGCGGTTAAATGACTCCCGGGGATACCGGGTGATAAGATCCGCGTAGGCGTAGCCTTTGGTCGTCACGTCAAGCGCCTGCGCGGCTTGTTTGCCGGCCGACGCTTCGTACAGAGCCTGCTCCAGCTCGTAGTCGATCACTTGGGTGTTCAGGCGGAACAGTTCGTAGAAAGGCACCGACAAATTCTCGCTGTCCGCTCCCGTCAGCTCCGCGGGCTCCGGCATCGTAAGCTCGTCGCGCAGCGACAGCAGCAGAAACTTGCCGATTTTGTCCCGGAGGAGCAAGGTCAGGTGCTGATTGCGGAAAAATTCGTTCGGTGAAAGCGGGCAGAACAGCGTGTACTCGTAGATGTAATCATCCTCGTCCTGCATGTAAATGCGAGACGTCTGAAGCAGCCCGACGGCCTCCAGTTTCGAGGACTGCTCGATGAACAGCTTGCGGCTGCGCTCGCCCGGGTCCAATTCCAGCGATAAAAAAAGCTTGCGCTGCTGCTCCAGCCCTGCATAGCCCGTTTTATCCGACGGGACCTGCTGGTAGAGCGTATGGTACAAGCTGACGGCATAGCCCCCGATCATCGGCTGATAGATCGAAGACAACATTTTATAATCAAGACTGCTTAACGCGAAATCCCGGTACACGCAGAACCGGTGATTCTCTGTAAAATGCAGCAAATTGGTCAATCGCATAGCATCAAACTCCATCCGTACCTTAAAAGGTCTGAACATCATTTTACCACAAATCTCGACAAGGAAGGGAATGAAAAATGTTACCTGGCCTTAATGACGAGGGGCCGCCCCGACTAAAGTCTAACTCCAAAACCGCCTTAGGGCCGTTTTGGCTCTCCTTCCGATCCGGTAAGATAAAGACATGAAATACGAAAAACGGCGCAAGACAAACGAGCCGGACCGGTTCCGGACCCCACAATCGACCATTCCAAAGGAGAGAATTAATGATGAATAAACTTTTCCGTTCCAGAACAGACCGTAAACTTACAGGACTTTGCGGAGGACTTGCCCAATACCTGAATGTGGACGCTACCATCGTCCGCCTGATCGCCGTAATCGGAGCCGTGTTCAGCTTCGGTACCTTCACCCTGATTTACATCATCGCTTCCCTGTTCGTTCCCAAAGAGCCTTATGGAGGCTACGGCTATCACGATTCTTACCACTCGTACTAATCGGCTGCGGAAGCCCGCAAAAGGATATCCCGTATAAGTAAGAAAGCCCGGAGCTGCTGCTCCGGGCTTTTTCTGGCTGTCTATACGGCACGTTTTAGAACATTTTGAATCCTTTGATTCTCAGCGTGCGGATGGTTGTCCCGCTCACGACGGCTCCGATGAGCCCGCCGATGACCGGCGCGATGTCCACCACCGTAATCGATGTCATTTTGTCGCTGTAATAGAAGCTCAGTCCGATGATCAGCGCCACAAACGCATAGACCGGAAACCAGGTCGTTTTCATCAGCATATTTAGAATAAACCCGAGTCCAAAAAACAGCACGAACATCAGGACGATGACGATGACCAACTGAATCAAAATCGGTCCACTCCTTTTACGCAGTCTTCTCTCTATTGTAAAGCAATTTCCACGGTCAGGTAAAGTGTCCACATCATGAACATTGAGCCCTCGACACCGTTTGTTCATTTGCCTTTTGAAAGCGGAGCCGATACAATGAGAAAGATTGGTAAGACCCGAATTTCTCTAGATTAAAGGAGGGTTTCCGTTTCTTATGAGTGAAGCCATCGAAACATTAGAAGGTTGGTACGCCCTGCACGATTTCCGCCGCATGGACTGGAATGCTTGGAAAGAAGCGTCTCCGGAAGAGCGCAAGCGCGCGGAGGACGAGCTTCGTTCGTTTATCGGCGAGTGGGCAACAATTGAAGATAATAAAGAAGGAAGCACGGCGCTGTACAGCATCGTAGGCCAGAAGGCCGATATTCTGTTCATGCAGCTTCGCGAAACGCTCGAAGAGCTGAACGATCTGGAGACCGCCTTCAACAAATCGGCGTTCGCCAAATACACAATCCCGGTCTACTCCTATGTATCGGTCGTCGAACTGAGCAGCTACATGGCCAAGCCGGGTTCCGATCCGATGGAAAATCCGGAAGTGGTCGCGCGCTTGAAGCCGACGCTGCCTAAAGCGAAGCACATCTGCTTCTATCCGATGAACAAACGCCGCGAAGGCGGCGACAACTGGTACATGCTCGACCTCGACTCGCGCAAAGCCATGATGCGCAGCCACGGCATGATCGGCCGCAGCTACGCCGGCAAAGTCAAACAGATCATCACCGGCTCCGTCGGTTTCGATCTGTGGGAATGGGGCGTCACGCTGTTCGCCGACGACGCGCTGCAGTTCAAGAAGCTCGTGTACGAGATGCGCTTCGATGAAGTGAGCGCACGCTTCGGCGAGTTCGGCGACTTCTATGTCGGCAACCTGCTCGACAATGACCGCCTCGGCCGTCTGCTGGACGTATAAGCCGCCCCGCGGCAAGCAAAAAAGCCTGAATGTTTCCCTTAAGGGAACATTCAGGCTTTTTTGTGCCCGGCCCGGCGGTGGGGCGTGACGCCTCCGCCAAGGCGGCGCCCCTCGTCCGACAGTTTGCCGCCGCCACCGTCGCTCCTTCCAAGGAGAAAAGCCGCACCTCCGTGCGGTTTTCGTGCGGTTTCGTTCGATTTTCGTGCGGCTCTCGAGGTTTGTGCGGTTCTCGTGCGGCTTTGATCATACCTAGTCCTCGTCGTCTTCCTCCGCGATCCGCCTCATTTCGGCTTCCATCTCAGCCTTGCGGCGCAGATAGTCCTCCGTGTCGCGGTCACGCTGGCGGCTCTTCTCCTTGAGCCGTTCTATCGCCGGAAAGATAAGAATGTCGATCTCCTTCTGGACGACGGCCACGTGACCGTATTCCTTCTGATTCTCCAGATAGTGGCCGACTTCGATCAGCGCATTGTAGCGGTCCAGCTCGCTGCGGGTCAAAAGCCCGCGTACCTGTACACTGCAGTGTCTCATTTCGTATGTACACCTCCCCTGGCTGCCTTATCCGTTTCAGCAAAAAAGCCGCCCCGGCGCGCCCTTCTGCGGACGGTTGCCGGTAGCGGCTTCGTTCTGGATCATCCTGTCCGGAAAACCGGTTAGCGCAGCTTTCCTTTGCGGACTACGAGCGGAAGACCGCCAATCGTATACAGGTAGCGCATATCGATGACTTTCTTCATTAGAGCCGCCGTACCGCCCTTCATTTTCTTCGTTCCGACAATGCCGATGGCTTCGCCTTTGCCCAGGGAAGCTACCGTGCCGCGGTTGACGAACGCGAATTCCTTCAATGCGTTCCCGCGGATGGAAGCCACGAGGTTGAACGCGCAGTTCTCCCCCTGCTGGGTCGCGATTTGAGCCGTCGGCGGGTAAGGCCTGCCTTCGGGATTCATCACCAAGGAGCAGTCGCCCGTTACGAAAATATTGTCGTAACCCGGCGCGCGCAGGAATTCATCGACCTTAATGCGGCCGCGCATCGTTTCGAAGCCCGCATCCTCCAGGAGATGATTGCCGCGGATTCCTCCCGTCCAGATGACGGTTCCCGCTTTGATGAATTCATCCCCTGCGATGAGGACGCCTTCCGGCGTGCATTCCTTGATCGCCGTGGCGATTTTGAACGTGACGCCTTTATCGGTGAGCAGGCGCATCGCGTACTCCACCAGCTCCGGATCGAAGCCGGGCAAAGCCGTCGGAGCCGCTTCGATATTATAAATATGGACAAGCGCCGGGTCCACGTCGAACTCTTTGCACAGTTCGGGGATACGGTCCGCCAGTTCTCCGACGAATTCAATGCCGGAGAAGCCCGCGCCGCCTACGACGAAAGTGAGCAGCTCCTTGCGGTCCGGTTCCTGCTTGAATCTGGCGAACTGATATTCGATATGTTCGCGGATATGACGTACGCTGTTAATGCTGCGGATCGTCATCGCATATTCTTTTAAACCCGGGATTCCGAACGTTTCCGGCTCGCCGCCGAGACCGATAACCAGATAATCGTAGGACAGGGTACCGTCTTCGAGGATGACTTTCTTCTCCCCCGGGCGGATTTGAACTACGGTCGATTTAACGAAGTCCACTTTGAATTCATCGATCAGAGAGGAAATATTGACGCGTGCATTATCAGGTTTATCCGTTCCGGCTGCGGGCATATGCAGATGGGTCGTAATATAATGATAATCATGCTTGTTCACCAGCGTTACGTCCGCTTCGTTATAATTTAACAGTTTCTGAAGACGTAAAGATGTTACAACACCACCGTAGCCAGCGCCCAATATGACTATCCTTGGGACTCTACTCATTGGTTCTCTCTCACTTCCATACTTTTTTAAGGGCTTGCATTGTGAAAATTAACACATATCACCTAACGGATATGTCCGTGAAAATGTTTCTCTCTCTATCCTTAGAGCCAGGCAAATTCGCCATTTTTCACGGAAATGCAGCACCAATCTCATGCAATCATATAATGTGCCCTGTTAAATAGCAAGGGTCAATTTCCTCAAAAACGAAGGTTTTCCAACCAGTAATTTCCACCCGTTAAAAGGGAAGTAAGTCCCAAATTAGCGCCTTTGGAAGAGCCTTTCGGAAGGATTGTCAACCGGTTTACTCGGCTTTATACATCTATTTGGTTTATTTCCTCAATCCCGAGGTTTATAATGGAGCAGAAAGCAATGTGCAGAACAGTGGAGGTGTCCGAGTAGTGAGTGAAACCGAAATTCAGCACGACCAAGTGAAAGATCTGATCATCATCGGGGCCGGACCGGCCGGTATGTTTGCCGCGTTTTACGGGGGAATGCGCCAGGCTTCCGTTACATTAATCGAAAGTATGCCTCAATTGGGCGGGCAGCTTGCCGCTTTGTATCCGGAGAAGCATATATACGATGTAGCGGGATTTCCGAAAGTGACCGCGCAGGAGCTTGTGAACAGCCTGGCCGTCCAGATGAATCACTTTCCGATTCACGTTTGTCTGGAAGAGAAAGTTCTGCAGGTGGTCAAGAAAGAGGAGCGCTTGTTCGAGGTTATCACCGATAAGGAATCCCATTTGGGCAAAGCGGTTATCATTACCGGGGGCGTCGGCGCCTTCGAACCGCGCCGGCTGGAATTGCCGGAGGCCTCCCGGTACGAGAAAACGAATCTGCACTATTTCGTCAGTGATCTGAACTCGTTCGCCGGCCAGAAGGTTCTTATCAGCGGAGGAGGAGATTCCGCCGTCGACTGGTCGCTCATGCTGGAGCCGATCGCCGAGCAGGTTACGCTCATTCACCGCCGGGATAAATTCCGCGCCCATGAGCACAGCGTGGAGAAACTGATGAATTCCCGCGTCAACGTCGTCACGCCGACCGAAATCACCAATTTGGAGGGCGACGACGCCATCCGCAAAGTTACCCTGAAGCACGTCAAGACGGGCGAAGAAACGGTGCTCGACGTGGATGCCGTTATCGTTAATTTCGGTTTCGTTTCTTCATTGGGTCCGATCTCGGAGTGGGGACTTCAGATCGAGAACGGCTCCATCGTCGTCGATTCGCGGATGGAGACGAACGTGCCCGGCATTTTCGCGGCAGGAGACATCACCACGTACCCCGGCAAGCTGAAGCTCATCGCCGTGGGCTTCGGAGAAGCGCCTACCGCCGTCAACAACGCGAAAGTTTATCTGGACCCGTCCGCCAAACTTTCACCGGGACACAGCAGCAACATGAAGTTCTGATACAGGAGCCGCAGGCCGACTCTTACAAATGAAAATAAAGCACGAAGGGCATTCTAACTTTGACGCCGCGAACCCGCGAGCCGATTGAGGAGGAATGCCTTTTGTCTACTTTCTGCACCGTTTGCAACGGAATGGACATGCTTAGCGCCGTCTGTCCGCACTGCGGAAGCGGCAGCGCGTCCGACTGCGGACGGGTTAACGATTATTTCGGCCCCTATTCTCCTTACCGCCCGATCGAGGAGATCTCCATGACCAACGGATACCCGGATGTCACGCGGAGCGAATGTCTGCATATGCTTTATTGCGAGGCATGCGGCGCAAGCTCCGTGCTGGCCGTTCCCGAGAGCTGCACTTGATCTTCAATCTTCTATATTGACCGACGGACAAAAAAAGAAGCTACGCAAGCGCAGCTTCATCGCTATGATAAGCTTCCAGCACAATATGTCTCCGGTTAATTTCGCCTAGTAGTAAATCGACAAATTCCGATTCCAGTTCAAGGTCAAGGGCTTTGAAATACGATTCAACGAGGGTCTCGTCGCTAATCTGTCTCATACCAACCACCTTTCCTGCTTAACTTGTCATTATATTACCATGTGCCAAAAATTAGAACAATCGTTCTGTTATCCACAATCCCATGTGCATATCTTGTGGGTAATTTGTGAATAGACTCTAATATTGGCGAGTTTTGTAGGTGGATGATGTGGACAAAGTTATACACAACTTTTTGTACTTTACTGTGATAAAAACAAATAATCGGAACTTGTCCCTCCATCAACAGAATTCATGAAGCTTCATTTGCGGATTTATTCAAATCTCCGCACTGATTTCCCATATAACGGGAATAATGCGACTCTTTTCGCATATATTGAACATAGTTGTCGTCCCTACTCCCTTTTGGAACCTGTAAATTTCACAGGATGGACGATCTCATTTAACGTAGATTTAATACTGGCCGTTTATACTGGGTTCAGTAAGCGAAAGGAGAAGTGAGTCATGATCGTCTACGACATCGTAGTCAACGGAGAAGTGAAAGAGACCATCCGGCCGCAGAAGCTCCGTTTGAAGGAACTGTATGCGTACATGCTGGAACAGTCCAAGCAGATGAAGATGAAGTACGGGGAGAACACACGTGTTCTCAAACGCATTCTCTATTAATTGTGTATTGATTCCCTGCCGCCTCCTTTGATAGACTAGGAGGGTAAAAGGGAGGCTGTATAGAACTTGGAAAATCAACCTAAAAAAATTCAAATCATCGGCGAATTCAAAAAGTTTATTATGCGCGGCAACGTTGTGGACCTTGCGGTCGGCGTTATCATAGGGGCCGCTTTCAATAAAATCGTGACCTCGCTCGTCAACGATATCCTTATGCCCCCGATCGGTCTGCTGCTCGGCAAGATGGACTTCAAGAATTTAAAGCTTCCTCTGTCAGGCGGCGTCACGATCAATTACGGAGCCTTTATCAATAACATCATCGATTTTCTCATCGTTTCGGCCGTCATTTTCCTGATGATCCGCCAGATGAACAAGCTGCGCAGAAAAGAAGAACCTCAAGAGGAAGTCAAGTCCGAGCCGACGAAGGAGTGCCCTTACTGCATTTCGGAAATCGCCGCGAAGGCAACCCGCTGTCCTCGCTGCACCTCGGTGCTTGAACCGGAAGCTCTGCCCCAATCATAGGGCCGGTTCACTCTGTGTTCATTTCACATCTTAACCTATTGAATTCCACAAAAGAAACCTGCTAGATGGGCAGCCTTCGGGCGCATCTAGCAGGTTTTTATTTTTCCGGCCTCTCATGGTCCCTGAAACAAAAAAAGAACCGCAGGGACGTAAACCGCCCTGGGGTTCTCTCTTAACCGGCTTAGTCGTCGCACTTCTCCGCTTTGCCCTCTTCGCCTTTTACCTTGAAGGAAGCGCCGCAGCCGCAAGATGCTACCGCATTGGGATTGTCGATCGTGAAACCTCCGCCCATGCCCGCATCCTTGTAGTCAATCTCGACGCCATACAAGTATTTCGCACTTTCCGGGTCCACGACCACTTTCAAGCCGCTGAAATCCAGAACCTTATCTTCTTCCTTCTGGTCGTTGTCGAAGCCCATACCGTACGAAAAACCGCTGCATCCGCCTTCTTTGACACCGACGCGCAGAAAAAGATCCGGCGTCTCCTCGGCCGCGAGCATTTCCTTGATTTTGTCCGTCGCCTCTTCACTGATCTTGATCAGACTCATATAAATAAACCTCCTTGTACGGAGCGGCCTTAACTCCAGCGCCTGACTCCTGAAAGCAGTCTTTTAGTAATCCACTTATCTTCCTATAGTATACTCCTATTCAAGCTTCGTCTCAAGGGGTGACTCTCCCCGCTCCAGCTGGTAGTACCGCAATATAAGTTTGTCGAGTCTTCTGCTGTCGTGCTGTACACTCGGGTGCAGGAATCCGTATTTCATCCCGTTCTCTACCATTTGGGACCGCAGTTGCTCGATTCTGACGTCAAGCTTCTGTCTGCATTCCCACTCCTCCGATTGCTGCATATGTACCGACCATCCTATCCAAAAAAAGATCACCATTTTAGTGTACATCAAACCCCGAAGGATAATAAAGACCTTTTTACCAGTTTTTGTCCGGGTCTGCGAATATATTTACCGGCAAACTGTTACTAAGGCGTCGGTTCAAGCCGCTCTGGAAGAGCTGCAAGCTTTATCCTTATTGCCCCTTTGGGATGACAGGTTTATAATAGGAGGGATGAAACCGGACTTTTATCGCTTTTTTTAGTATGGAATCCTGCAGCCGACGTTATACGGTTGACGGGATATGCTTCTTTGTAGAGGTTCACTTGAATTTTTGAACGTACGGTGAAAAATTTACACAGGATGGATTCAAAAGATCCGACGGGGAGGGTATACTAGTGAATGTCATTATAGACAGTCCTGACCGCCGCATGGCGGAAATTGCAGAAAAGGTCGAGAACGGAGAACGTCTTTCGCGGGAGGACGGCCTGTTTTTGTACCAATCGGACGATTTGTTGACCATTGGTCAATTAGCCAATAAGGTCAACCTGCGCAAGAACGGCAAAAACGTGTATTTCGTACAAAACATGAGTTTGTATTTTACAAACGTATGCGAAGAACACTGCGCGTTTTGCCATTTCCGCAGAGATGAAGGCGAAGCGGGCTCCTACACGCTGACGCCATCTGAGATGCTGACGTATATCTCCGAAAATTTCCACCCGGATATTCGCGAGTTCCACATCAGCCAGGGTCACAATCCTCATGTGCCGTTCCAATATTACGTGGACGCCCTGCGCACCCTGAAACAGCATTATCCGCAAGTATCGATCAAAGCCCATACGGCGGCTGAAATCGACTTCTTCGCGCGGATCAGCGGGCTCAGCTACAAAGAGGTGCTCCGCACCCTGATGGATGTAGGTCTCGATACGCTGCCCGGCGGCGGAGCCGAAATTTTGACCGAACGCTACCGCAAGAAGATGAGAGTCGAGAAAGCCGACACGAACCAGTGGCTGGATGTCCATCGTTCGGCTCACGAGCTCGGCATGAAGACTCATGCGACGATGCTTTACGGCTCGATCGAGACGCTTGAAGAGCGTATCGAGCACATGGCCCTGCTGCGCGACCTGCAGGATGAAACCGACGGATTCCTCGTGTTCATCCCGAATTCGATCCAGCCGGCCAGCGCGAGCGCGGGTATCCGCCGCCGCGTGCCTGCCGTCGACGAGCTCAAAACGATTGCGATCAGCCGTTTGATGCTCGACAATTTCCCGCATATTAAAGCCTATTTTATCAACATGGGCATCAAAGTGACTCAGCTTGCGTTCCAATTCGGCGCATCTGACGCTCACGGAACCATTGTGAAGGAACGCATTTCCCACGCCGCGGGCGCTCAATCGCCGGACGGAGTCACGAAAGAAGATCTGGTCTGGCTGATTAAAGGAGCTGGACGAGTTCCGGTTGAACGGGATACCTTCTACAATGTGGTTCAAACCTATAACTAATTGGGGTAAGAACCTTTAGAAGCCTTTGACAGAAGATGATGCAACGAACAAAAGCCATGGCAGAAGGGATTCATGTAACATGAACAAGTTTGTTATTCTGGGAGGCGGTTATGGCGGCATTACCATAGCCACGGAGCTTCTGGAAAAAGAAATACCCGACAACTGGACGGTCACGATGGTCGACCGTTCGCCTTTTCAAGGGCTGAAGACGGAATACTACGCGCTGGCTGCCGGTACGGCCGCCGAGACGGAACTTCGCGTTGCCTATCCGAACGATCCCAGATTATCGCTTAAATACGGAGAGGTTACGGAAGTAAACCTGGAAACGAAACAAGTGATCTTTGCCGACAAAGAACCGCTCGATTACGATTACCTCGTGATCGGCCTCGGCTGTGTGGACAATTTCCACGGCATTCCGGGCGCGCAGGAATTTTCCAACGGCATTCAGACCTTCTCGCAAACCCGCATCACGTATCAGCGTGTCAATGACGTCGTTCCTTACGGTCAGGTTACCATCGTCGGCGGCGGCCTGAGCGGGGTGGAAATGGCGGCAGAGCTTCGCGAAAGCCGGCAGGATATCAATATCCGCATCCTGGACCGCGGCGCAAGCATTCTGTCCTCCTTCCCTACCAAGGCGAAAGAATTCGTACGCGACTGGATGCTCGACCACGACATCGAAATGCGTTCCCACGTCTCTCTGAAAAGACTGGAAGGCGGCGATCTCTATAACGAAGAAGAGATCATCCGCACGGACGCCACGATCTGGACGGCCGGCATCAAGCCGAGTCCGATCGTCGAACAGCTCGCGGTGGACAAAGATCCTTCCGGACGCGTTCTGCTGAACGAGTACCATCAGATCCCGTCCCACCCGAACGTGTTCGTCGTCGGCGATTGCGCCAGCCTGCCGTTCTCTCCGAGCGCCCAGGCGGCCGAATCGCAGGGCAAACAGATCGTCGAGGTTATGCAGGCTCTCTGGAAGAACGAAACGCCTAAGCTAGGCCAGATCAAGCTCAAAGGAGTTCTCGGCTCTCTCGGCAAGAAGACTGGCTTCGGCCTGATGGGCAAGAAAACCGTTATGACAGGCATGGTTCCGCGTGTCCTGAAAAACGGAGTCCTGTGGATGTCCAAACACCACTGGGGCTAGAAAAGCAAAAAAAAGCTCGGTTTGCAGCTATTGCGCAGACCGGGCTTTTTGCTATTCAGTCGCCGAACATGTCGTAGATCTCTTCGACTTCCTTTATTTTTTTGGAAATTTCGTCAAACAGCTTGTCGGCTGTCTCGGCCGCTACGATTTCACCGTTAACCATGGCGAAAGGAAAAAGGTAACATTCCCCGCAGTTTCCCAGACATCCGTATTCGATGACATCGTAATCCGGATTGTCCTCCAGCTTCTTCATGACGGCGTCCGTACCGTGATGCATATTGCTCGCGCAAAACTCAATGATAGGTCTCATGTTTGATCTCCACCTGTTTCACAAACTATCTGTATTGTAACACATCCGGGGAGATTTGAGCATAGTGCATAGGATCGCGGATAGACGGCACGCCGTTATCTGCCCCTGGTGTACTCCGGTCTGACGTATAGGCTCCGCATAATGTCGGTGATCGAGTCTTGAACGTCGAACGCATCGGCCACCACACCGCTTCCGCTGCAGCGCGCGCAGGCCGTTTTCCCGCTTCCCCCGCAGGACGTGCAGATTCCCCGGTCTCCCAGGCTTCCTTCACCGGAACAGCTTTGACATTCCGTTTCCCCATCTCCATAACAGTGGAAGCAATCGTTATTCTCGTTCATCATGACTCAGTCCTCTCCGTTTCAAATGTTATAACACAGTTCTCATTTTATATGATTTGTATTATATAACATACACCAAGGAATAAGAAGTGTTTTTTTGAAAAAAAATAAATGGCCGGCCCGAACGTCCGGCCGCCCCTTTCTATGCGGGGGATATTTTTTTTTCCCGAAATGTACTATAATAAAATAAGAAAGGAGTCGATTGAAATGACTGAAAATACCCAAAGTGCAACCATGTATGATGAAGTACTTGAGGTTCTAGATAAGCTTCGCCCGTTCCTGCAGCGTGATGGCGGTGACGTGGAACTGGTGGACGTGGAAGACGGTATCGTAAAACTGAAGCTGATGGGTGCATGCGGAAGCTGCCCGAGCTCCACGATTACGCTGAAAGCCGGTATCGAGCGTGCGCTTGTCGAAGAAGTAGAAGGCGTTGTCGAGGTTGTTCAAGTATTCTAATAAAAAAAACCGGCCCTAAGGGCCGGTTTTTTTTATGGGCGCGAAGCGGCGCTGCTTACTTGCCCCGCTTCAGCATCGGCAGCGTCTGGATCGGATCGAGGCCGCCGTTCACTTCCATGATGTTCCCCGTCAGGAAATCCGACTTCGGGTCGCACAGGAAAGACAGCACCCGGGCGACATCCTCGCCCGTGCCGGGTCTGCCCCGCGGCGTTTCGTCGTCGGTGCAGTTCTCCACTTCCTCGATCCGCTTCTCCTTGTTGGCTCCGCGGATATCGCCCGGACAGATCATGTTCACGGTGATCCCGTGGGCCGCTTCTTCTTCGGCCAGTGTCTTCGTGAACGAAACCAGCCCCACCTTGGCGGCCGCATAGACGGCCCTGTGGGGCCAAGCACGCGCTTCGGCGGCATGGCCGAAGCCGAAGTGGATGATGCGGCCCCAGCGCTTGCGCCGCATGTGGGGCAGCAGCGCGTGATCCAGTTGGATCACGCCGAGCAGATTGCCGCGGATGAGATAATCAATCTCATCGCGCGTATAATCCGCGAACAGCCTCCGTTCGCGGATGAAAGGGCCGGCGTTGTTGACGAGCACATCGACGCCGCCCATCGTTTCCCCCACCGTCTCCGCGATGCGCTCGATATCCTCGCCGCGGGAGACGTCGCCTTGAATCGCGGCGGCGCGGACGCCCGTATTCTGGATGTGCCTGACTAAGTCGTGCGCTTCCTCTTCACTATGTACATAATTGATAACGATATCATACCCTTGGTTGGCCAGCGTTAACGCCGCCATTTTGCCGAGCCCTTTCGCGCTGCCCGTGATGAGAGCCGTTCTGCGTACCTCCGCCATGATTCTCCTCCCCGTTTTCCCCTATGCTGCCCCTGGATATATACCGGAACACGAGATCCATCGTGATGCAAACCATCTCGTATCCGCGGTTCATCTGCGCCAGATTATCCGCGATATTCTCCACTTGGATACGGTCGCCCAAATAGGATTGGGACAGCATCAGATCATCCAGCATCTCTACATTCACGTAGTGAATTTCCATATTCCGCTGGTTGCGAAGAACCTGAAGCGGCTGTTTGGCTTCTGTTTTCAGTTCGTACAGTTTTTGCTGCAGGGCGGGATGAATCCCGCTCTCTCTCATTTTACGCAATACGGTAAAAAAGGAAAAGTGCGTTTTGAGGGTCTCCGTCTTGAGGTCGAATAAATCGTTTAAAAAATACCCCAGCTTATCCAGCACCGAAAAAAGACGGATAAGTGCGTTTTTATAAAAATAAACATACCGTCTGTAATCGTCCAGCTCCTCGGGCTGCATTTCATCGAGATAAGATTTCTTGACACGCTCGGCAAAACGACCGGCACAGTATTTGCTTTCCTCCAGTTCATCCAATGCATCGAGAAACCCTTGCGACCATACATAGAGTCTATGCAGCTTTTTGGGGCTGTAGGACGGGGAAGAATGTCGGCTTTGCTGAAGGACGTTCAAATAACGCTTGATTGAAGTGAAAGCTTGTTCCAATCGCTCGTCGGAGCGCTCGCTGCGTTTCGTCTCGTTGAAAATCGTTCTTAGCATGGCTTTCACTCATTTCCTTATTTTTTTCAGTATGAGCTCCGTCTCTGCGATCCATACATCCCAGGTCCGGCCGGGCGGGAGCTTCCCATGAAGAGGCTGATCCTTCTGGAGCGTCTCTTTTCGATTACCCTAAATGAGCCTTTTTCGAAAAAGGAAATCGTCAGCGTTGGGCCCGGACGTCTCGGCTGAACGAGTGATCCGCCCGATCCAGCCCTCTTGGAAAAGCGGGGCAAGGCCGCTATCCGTTCCCGTTAGCCGCTGCGCGGGGCATCATGGGGCATCTAGACTCCGCCCGGCATTCCGTCAAGTGACTATTCGCGGCAAAAAGAAAAACGGCTGCCCTTCACATTCGTGAAAAGCAGCGCGTTTTCCTTCCTCTAATCGAATGCGGCGTGGAATCACCCGCAAGTCCTCGGGTCTAAGGGACTCCGGAGACAGCCAGGGCCGCAAAAAGTCATTCCGTCACGGCTTCCTTTCGGTTAACGGGAGCCTTCGCCGGCTGCGGACTTTCCTGTTTGTTACGCGGATGCTCGGCACCCAGCGGTACGCGGGCATTCAGCATCACGACGCACAGGTAGCTGATCCACCCGAACAAGGCGCAGATCAGAACCGCGTGGATCATGCCGGTGAACAAGAATGCGGTATCGTGTCCCAAGGACCAGGTAACGGTAGCTCCGCTGAAAATTTGAGCGATCAGGAAGCCCAGCACCCAGCCCGCGCCTTTGTACACATTTTCAAGATGGCTGTATTTCTTGCGTGCAATTAGGAACAAAGCGAGTCCGAAGATGAACATAATCACCGCCGCGATGCGGTGGAAAAATACGATTCCGGTGGCGCCCGTCAGTTCCGGAACGACCTGTCCGTTACAAAGCGGCCAGCCGATGCAGCCTCCCGAAGACTCCGTATGCCGGACAAAGGCGCCCACATAAACGACGATGTAGCAGTAGACGCCGACAAACCAGACGAAAGCGCGGAAACCGCGGCCGATCGGAGCGGCATTCTTCGGCAGGGCCGATTTGCGGCCGTCCGTCGTGCGGGCGACGGAAACCGTGTAATCTCCCCATTTCGTGAACGTCAGCCAGAGCAGCAGCGTCATGGCGAAAGCAAGCAGCGAAAGGCCGAAATGAAGCGCCATAACCGCGGAAGACTGGGAAAAGACAACGGCCAGAGCGCCCATAATCGCCTGCAGCACGGTGAAGAAGCCTGCACCCGCTACGAAATATTTCGCGTCCTTACGGCTGCCCGTTTTGAAAACAAGAATGAATGTGGCGAGCAGCAGCAGACTCACAAGGCCCGTCACCGCCCGGTGACTGTATTCGATAACTGACGAGATCGTATAGGCCGGGACGAACTTGCCGTTGCAGAGCGGCCATTCGTTACCGCAGCCCAAACCCGAATCGGTTTTGGTTACGAGCGCGCCCATAATCACGATCAGGAACATGCCGATCATGGTCAGAAAGGACAAACGCTTCGTTAATTTATACATACCATGCACCTACTTCTCTATAATCAATAAGGCTGTTTTTACAAGAGATTTGGCCGCCAGACAGCAGCAATGCCGCTTGTATTCATTATAGCTACTATTCGGGGCCAATTCCATTCGCAAATGTTACAAAGCCTTGAAAGAAGCGGCTGGCACGCGGCCCATCATTAGGGAGTCCCTAATGATCGCAAATTATGCAGAAAGACGCGGCTGGCAGCGATATACAAAAAAATAGCCGCCCCCGAAGGAACGGCTGTTTTTCGTTTACTTAAAAGAGAACGCGTCTTCCGGGTGCCTGTATTACTTGGCCAGCGCGTTGCCCACTTCGATCGCACGGTCCAGGAACTGCTCAATCTCTTCACGCGTTTTGCGCAGCTTGCTGACAAAACGGATCAGCTCCTGCCCGCGGCTGAAAGCGATAAAGCTTGGAATGCCCAGAATGTTCAATTCCTCGCAGAGATCGGGTACCTCGTCCCGGTCCAGCTCGATGAACGAGATGCGTCCGGCATACGTTTTCTCCAGATCCGGCATAAAAGGCTCGATATAGTGGCAGTCTTTACACCAGGTTGTTTTAAAAACGGCAACGGTAACTTCGGATTTCTCTACCGCCGCACGGAAATCTTGTTCGTTGTGGACTTTTTCCATGGGGATCACCTCGAATAGAATCGTCCGGCCTTCATTCCCGACCGGCTTCATCGGAATCTGATAAACTTGTTTATCTTATAGCATGCTCCTTCGGGCCTGTCAATAACAGCAAAAATACGGTACATTCGACCGTTTACAGACATTGTAAAAAGTGATATCATATAAATATCAAAACGATATTTTGAATTTCTGAGTTTCCAAAAGGAGATGAACACGATGACCGAACGTCATGTATGGAAAATCAACGGATTTGTCGGCCTGCTTGCTATGGTCGTATTTATCGGAGCAGGTATTTACTCCCTGACCGCGGAGCTGATTATCCCCGCCGTACTGCTGTTTGTGCTGGCAGGCGTAGTGCTCAGCTCGTTTACCGTCGTACAGCCGAACCAGGGGATGGTCGTCAATTTCTTCGGCCGCTACAGCGGCACAGTCCGCGACAGCGGCTTCTGGGTAACGATCCCCTTCAGCGAGCGCAAAAAAATGTCGCTGCGTGTCCGCAACTTCAACAGCGCGCGGCTGAAGGTCAACGATGTGGACGGCAATCCCATTGAAATTGCGGCCGTCGTCGTTTTTCGCGTAGTCGATACGGCCAAAGCCAAGTTCGAAGTCGATAATTACCAGGCCTTCGTGGAAATTCAAAGCGAGACCGCCCTCCGTCATGTCGCCTCCAAATACCCGTACGACTCCTATGACGGAGAAGCCTACTCTCTGCGCGCCAACAGCGAAGAGGTTGCCAAGGAACTCACCCTCGAGCTGCAAAGCCGCCTCAGCGTAGCCGGCGTTGAAGTATTGGAGTCCAGGCTGACTCATCTGGCCTACTCCACCGAGATCGCAAGCGCCATGCTCCAGCGCCAGCAGGCCTCCGCCATCATATCCGCACGCGAGAAAATTGTGGAAGGCGCGGTCAGCATGGTGCAGATGGCAATCGCCCGCCTTCAGGCGGAAGGCGTCGTCGAGCTGGATGAAGAGCGCAAAGCCGCGATGATCAACAACCTGCTCGTAGCGGTTGTCTCCGACAGGTCCGCCCAGCCTGTCATCAACTCCAGCTCCATTTACTAAGCGGATGCATGGCTGTTAAGAAGAACTTTCCGCTGCGGCTCGATCCGAAGCTCCATCAAGCTTTGGAGCGCTGGGCAGCCGACGAGTTCCGCAGCGTCAACGGGCACATCGAATTCCTGCTCCGGGAGGCGCTGGTGCGTGCAGGCAGAATGCCGGGTCACGCACCGCCGCCTCCGGACGGGGAATCGGAGAATGAGAACTGAAGCGGGAAGCGACACAAGCCTCCCGTCCCGCAACAAGAGAGCCGATACTCCCCTTGAGGATATCGGCTCTTCATTTTAAAGCCGTGCGTTAGCTGCACGGCTGCTTTTTTCTCTCAAACGTCTCGGCTTAATTCCTTCTTCATCTTAAAGTTAACCAGCTTAATCCCTCTGCGCTCCACGCTTTGCTCCCGAACCAACCGGAACCCGTGATGACTGAAAAACGGTTTCGCCGTGATACTCGCGTCCGTTTCCAGTTCGGCAAGCCCCCGGTTTTTTGCCTCGTATTCAAGAACGTTCATTAAAGCCGAAGCTATTCCCTGTCCTTGAAAATCCTTATCCACGTACAGTCTGTCCACGTATCCGTTTACGGTCATATCCGAAAAACCTACAATTTTGCCATCGGTTAGAGCGACATACGTGATATTGCGGCTCATCGAATCCTTCCAGGATTCCAATCTGGATTCCTCTTCCTC
Source organism: Paenibacillus chitinolyticus NBRC 15660 (assembly GCF_000739915.1). Taxonomy (GTDB): domain Bacteria; phylum Bacillota; class Bacilli; order Paenibacillales; family NBRC-103111; genus Paenibacillus_F; species Paenibacillus_F chitinolyticus. The sequence continues at coordinate 87,675 of NZ_BBJT01000011.1, forward strand.
TTTGGATGCCCATGCATGAAGCTGTTCTTGGGTATAATCTTTTTTATTTACGGAATGAACGGTTTCATAAAATAACGAGACGATGGGGCCAATATCCGATACCTGAAACTTTCTGATTTCCATGTTATCTCCTCTTTGCCATCTTTGTAGGATTATCGCCGTCTGCATCCGGCTTTAAACAATTGCGGGCAAAAAAGAGCGGGCTGTATACAGCCCGCTCGCTCCATGCTCATGCTATTCCACTTCCGCCTTCAATTTCTGCAGGTTTTATTGACGTGTAATGATGACAGCATCCTGCTCGCTATCCCACTTCACTTCCCCGCCCAGCGCTTCGGCCAGGAATCTCAAAGGAACGTTCGTGTAATCCCCGTGAAGCTCGACAGCCTGCTCCAGCTTAACCGGCTTACCGTCGACCAACGCTTCGGCACTGCCCAGCGTAAACACGATCGTATGACCGCCGAGATCATCCGTTACCGTAATTTGCTTCGTTTCCCCGTCCCATTTCACTTCCGCGTCAAGCATATTCGCTACATACGTCACCGGCACCATGGAAACGTCGCCTTTGCGGTAGCCCCCAAAGCCGAACAAACTCATGTCTTCATCGTCCAGCGACAGCGTAAAGGAACGCTTCGTAATCTGGAGGTCCTCTTTAAGCAGCTTGTAAATCGAGGAATTCTTATCCACCGATTTCAGGAAGCTTCCGAGAGAAGGAGCCGAGTCCGGATCAGCCGCATCGAAGGTGAGACGGTCTCCGTCCGCTTTTACGGGGTTGATCGTAATCGGCTGATTAATATTCCATCTTTCTCCGGTCGTACTCAGCTTAATCCCTTTCAACCCCGTTTCAGCTTCAGGCAGCGGAATGGTAATTCCCGCGCTGCTCTTGCGGATCTGCTGGGAGCTGTCCACATACAAGTCCACATTCACGGACGAGCGGTCGCTCAGGATGTCGCGGATCGGCTCATTGCCGGGACCGTTCACCAGCTTGTCGGTCGTTTCGTCATAGCTTGCCAGTACATCCTTCAGTCCGGTTTGTACGGCGGTATACATCGTTTCGACCGCTAATGTTTTGTTGGACAGATAAGCATCCAGCAGCTTGTTCTCCTCGCCCGACTGTTCGGCCGCTTCTTTGGCAATCGGTCCGAATACGTCGAATACGGTGCCAAGGAATTCCTTCAAGCCTTTCTCATCTGCGGCGATGTTCTGCAGGAAGGTTTTGACCAGACCGAGCGCTTCGCTGCCTTTAATTTCGGCATGAAGCTTCTGCAGGGAAACCGTCTCGTTGTTTACTTTCTCCGAAACGGACGTAACCCCGATCGTCTTCGGATTCGGCGCATGGCCGATGAAGAACGACGCAAGCGTCGGAAGTTTGTCTTCGAGCACCTTCTGAAGCTCCTGGATGCTCTGCTGTCCCGGTACAAGCAAACCTCCGTTAAGCGGACCTGTCTGCGCGTTGCGAATGTAAATCGGCTTGCTTACGCCTTCGATGCGGATAATAATATCTTCGTTCTGAAGGGACAGCTCGAAAGGGATGCTTCCCTTGCCGTATGTAAATTCGCCTTTCATCGAAGCGTTCCGGGGATCCTGGATCTTCTCCTCCGTAAACTTGATCGTCACTTCTTTAAACAGGCCTACCAGCTTCTGCGCCTCGGGCGGCAGCCCGGCCAGATCTCCAGTCAGAAGTTCAAACTTGAGTGTCTCCTGCGACTCCGCCGATTTGACGGCGTACTGGTTGACCAGCGCCTTGTTCACATCAAGACCTCCTACGGATTCGCAACCCGTAAGGACGATCATGAGCGCGCCCGTACCCCCGCACACAACCTTCTTCCAGTTATTCACTTTCATTTCTCCGGCTCCTTTCCATCTCCCAAGTATTGCTAACTCTTTTATATACGCGCAAGTAAGCAAAAAGACTCACATTCCCGATAAATTTTCATGGAAAGCCGGACCTCTGCCCATTTGTTTGCATATCGTGCAGGAAGATGAAAAATCGGAAAAAACGGGCATCCTATTCATGAACGTTACGGCTGCTTCACAAAGTATTCCGGGGAAAAGAGGCTGCAACAATGAACGGCAACGGGGTCAAAGGGAACAATCCGCTCAAAGCGATCGGGCACTGGCTGGCGGGGGTACCGCATACGATTACCGAGCTTGCATCGGGCAAACTGGCTTCTTTGCAATCCGCGTTTCACTTGGGCCAGAATGCCCAGAAACTTGTACCGGGCAAAGACAGTGTCAAAAGATTGCGCAGGACATGGAAGGACCTCGGGGTACTGCCGGCAAGCCCGCCGGCTCCGGAGCTTTCCCTGTCCGCGCAGGAGCGGCAGCTCGTGGAGCGCATCCGCCTCGATACGCAGCGGAAAAACCGGAACAACGTAACCCGCACCCGGGCTTACTGGAACTTGTATGAGCGGCATCCCGAGCTTCATTGGGCCCTTCTCGCCCATATGGTCTCCCGCAACGGCGGCTGGAACATGACGGACCTGGAAGGGGAGTTCCTTCCCGCCCTGCTGAAACGTCCGGGACGCGAAGCTCTTTTCGCTTTTCTGGAGAGAGCGAATGCGCTCATCTTCGGGGACGCTTATCCCCAGCTTCTGCTCTACGAGGAGTCGAAGCGGTCCGGCGAGCCTCTGTTTCATCTGCTCCCGGCCTTCGGAGTGTCCGTTTTTATGAGGCCCGTCTGGGAGGAATTCTGGGCGGTTCACGATCCGGCGCTGCTCACGGTCTCTCTAATCGTAAATGAACAGCATTTTATAGAAAGCCGTGTGGTCAAACAGCCGTATTTCATGGAACATGTTCTGGAAACGGCGGAATTTCAAGCCCAGGCGCTCCTCCAGCTGAATCAGGTCTTCTTTCCTTACGCCCTGCACAAAGATCCTATACACAGGTCCGCAGACCGCCTGAATTTGGCCGGTGAAATATTAGAAGACTTCACGGATATCAAAGAACGGATCGGATTCGGAAAAACGCTGTACGCCATCTTGTTCGGCATTCCGGCAGTTCACCAGGGCGTGGTGCTTTTCGCTTCGGCACAGCCGCACACCGGCTCAAGAGCGGACTACTGGCCGCATTTGTTCTCCCGCATCCGCAAGGACGCCCCCGGAGTCAGCGCAGCGGGCCCGAAGCTGGAAGGCTGCGAACTGAAGGCCGGAGCCGCAGGCATCTACAGTCCGGAGCTCGAACGCACGTGGAGGGACGTCCCGCTGACGGCTCCCGAGTCCGGGGACTGGTTTCCCGCGTATGCCGGGAGCGTGGCGGGCTACTTCGGGGATATCGATGTCCCCACGTTGTTCGAGATGAGCGCCGAATGCTGCTTCGGCCTCCATAAAATTCAACTGGCCGCCCTCGCGTCCACTCAGTTGAAAAGGGACTAAAAAAACGCCCGGCGTCCATTCTGCTTAGGCAGAGGCACATCGGGCGTTTTTATGGGTGGGTCCGGCGGCGTCGGTCCTTGCGGCCGCCACGCGGAAGCTTTATCCCCGGCGGCCGAGCACGCGGCCCGCCTTGGCATAAAGCTTCTGCAGCGGAGCCGGGAAGGTCTTGATGTCATCCTTCGTGACCACTTTCGTGACAAACAGAAGGATGACATAGAGCGCGCAAGCCAAGCCGCCGATCAGGACGGCGTTGACGGTTGCGTTCACGACTCTCCACGGGAACAAGTGGAGATGCTCGAAGAGCAGCCGCTCCGCGAACACGCCGATCACGACGACGACGGCCGCCGTGACGATAAGGCGGGTCCAGCGGCGCCGAGCCATGATGCGGAAGCTAACCACGTTACGCATCACGGCCAGGTTAAAGGCGGACATGACGATAAAGCAGAGCATCGTCGACGCCAGAATGCCGTAAATGCCGAGCCACGGCGATAGAATAAGGTTGCCGAGCAGCTTTACGGCTATGCCGAAGACAACACTGGACACGAGCGCGCGCATCTTGCCCATGCCCATCAGAACGGCACCCGACGTCTGCATGATGATCTGGAACATCGCTCCCGCGGTCATCATGGCGATCATCGGAGGGCCGTACTCGTAGCCTGTCGGAGTGCCGCCGTAGTCGAACATGCCCGAAAGCGGACGGGCGGCCGTACAGATCGCCAGAACCATGGGCAGGCCGGACAGGATGGCGAGCTGCATGACGCGGGAGGACTGGTTGCGGACCAGCTCCAGGTCCCTTCGCGAGTAAGCTCCCGAGATAATGGGAACGACCGACTGGCTGAGCGCGATCGCCAGCACAATCGGCAGCCCCGCAAGCGATTGGGCCTGCCCGCCGAGGATACCGACGATATCCTTGGCTTTGGCTTCGCCGATCTGATCCCGCAGAAGCGGGATGATGGTGGAAGAGTCAATGTTGTAAATCAGCGTAACCGTAATCGAAAAAATAACGATCGGAATGGACAATCTGAGCAATTGGCCGTAAATTTGCCCGTAACGGAGTTTTCCTCCCGATTGGCGGCTTTGACCGGTTTCCGTATACACGGGTTCGGAAACCGGCAGCGTCCTCCTGTCTTCTTTACGCAGCTTAAGCGCGTAATACAGCATGACGGCCAAGGCCGCGATTCCGCCGGTTACACCGCCGAAGGACGCCCCCGCCACGGCCCAGTCAAGCGAGACGCCCAGCAGCAGATAAGCCAGCCCTACCGCCGTAATCAGACGGACGATCTGCTCGATCACCTGCGAGATGCCGTTGGGCATCATTCTCTGGCGGCCCTGGAAATAACCGCGCATGATGGCGATCAGCGGGAAAACCAGCAGGGCCGGAGCGATGGCCAGCGTAGCCAGGGTGGCGTGAGGATCGCCGGACGATTCCGCATAATGCGGAGCCAGAAGGAACAGGATCGCGCACATGACAACGCCGGCCAAGGCCGCGAATATCAACGCGGCTTTGTAGATCCGGTTCGCTTCGTCCATCCGCCCGAGCGCGGTCCGCTCGGAAATCATTTTGCTCAGGGCACTCGGAATGCCCGCCGTTGCGATAACCAGCAGATTGCTGTAGAGATTAAAAGCGATCGCATAACTCGCCATTCCCTCGTTCCCCAGCATATAAACGAGCGGAAACCGCTGAAATACACCGAGAAAGCGGGCAATCAAAGCCGCGACCGTCAAGATCAGAGTCCCTTTGACTAGCGAATCCTTAGACAATGTCGTTCCTTCTCCCCATACATAATAAGACCGGAAAAGGAAATCCTTTTCCGGACGTGATCGGCTGACGCCGTTTTACTTCGCCTGAAGCTTCTCCAAAGGCTGCGCGTTCCCGTAAACCGGCTTGGCCGTACGTACCGGGGCCGCCCATTTCACACCGTTTGCAATGACTTTCAGAACGTTCTCGTTGTAATAGGTCGGATACGTTTCATGACCGGGACGGAAATAGAAAATCCGGCCCTGCCCGCGGTGATAGGTGCAGCCGCTGCGGAATACCTCTCCGCCTTCGAACCAGCTGACGAAGACCAGCTCGTCCGGCGCGGGAATATCAAAATGCTCCCCGTACATTTCTTCCTGCTCCAGTTCGAAGTACTGTCCGATGCCTTCGGCGATCGGATGGGAAGGATCCACGACCCACAGGCGTTCTTTCTCGCCGGCTTCGCGCCATTTCAAATCGCAGGAAGTGCCCATCAGCTTTTTGAAAATTTTCGAGAAATGACCGGAGTGCAGCACGACAAGCCCCATGCCGTCCAATACGCGCTGGTGTACGCGGTTCACGATTTCATCGGCGACTTCGCCGTGGGCTTTGTGTCCCCACCAGATCAGAACGTCGGTGTCATCCAGAACCTCCTGCGTAAGCCCGTGCTCGGGCTGTTCCTGCGTAGCGGTGCGGATTTGGAAAGAGTCTCCCGCAATCCCGGCCGCAATCGCTCCGTGAATGCCTTCCGGGTATACTTCGGCTACTTTGGCATTCGTTTTCTCATGCACGTTTTCATTCCACACGGTTACTTTAATCATGTCGGTCTTCCTTTCCAATGGGGAAAATAAGGCGTATTCCCGCGCTTCCGCAGTCCGCCTTTTTTTGACGGGTATCCCTGAACGAGTTAAATCCAGATGATGAACAGAATGATCATCAGCAGTTGAAGAACGACTTTAACGACAACGCTGGAGAAGAAACCGAGAACCGATCCTACCCCGACCTGAGCGGAGTGCTTAAGGTTCGAGCCATGAATCAATTCGCCCAGCACAGCGCCTATAAAAGGCCCCAGGATAAGCCCGAAAGCCGGAATGACGAACGGACCGAGGAGCAGACCGATCGTGCTTCCCCATACGGACGCTTTGGAACCTCCGAATTTCTTGACGCCGAACGCACTTACGAGATAGTCGGCGATAGTGATGGCGATAACGATCGCCGATTGGATCAGCCAGAACCAGAAGCCGAAGGGTTCAAAGCTGAAGAATAACCCGTAGACGAAAAAGGCCCCGAAGATAGCGAGCGCGCCCGGAAGAATAGGAAAAATCGCACCCAGCATCCCGACGGCAAACAGCAAAATAATGAGGATCCATCCCAAAATAGCCATGTCTTCTCATCCTTTCTTCCCGAAAAACGTCCGCGGGTATTGTTAGCGGGCGGATAACGGGTCCAGCACGTATTCCTGAATGATTTTGGCGACCCCGTCCTCGTCATTGGTAACCGTAACAAGGTCGGCGATACGCTTCACGCCGTCCTGGGCGTTGCCCATCGCTACGCCGAGACCCGCCGCGCGGATCATCGCGATATCGTTCTCGCTGTCGCCCATGGCGATGACCTGCGACATCTCGATCCCGAGAAGCTTGCAGACTTCCTCGATGCCGCTCGCTTTGCTGATTCCTTTGGGGTTCAGCTCGAGATTGTCCGGGTGGGAGTTCGTGATCTCAAGCTCTCCCCAGCGGGCCAGCTCACCGCGGATAATCTCCAGACTTTCTTTGTTTTCCGTGTAAAAGCCGAATTTGAGCCACTCGGGTTTGGTGATATCTTCCGCCCATTTATCCCGGTTGTACATGCCCTCGACCGAATAAGCCCAATACCAGGTATCGTGCTCAATCGCCAGGTCGTACATCCGCCGGACCAAATCCAAATCAAGCAGCGTACGTTTCAGAAGGTCGTGCGGAGCTTTCCAGACTTCGCTTCCGTTGACGGAAACAATCGGCGTTTGCAGCTTGAGCTCTTCGGCGTAAGGAAGAGCGCTTTGTACACCGCGTCCGGTCGAGAAAATAACGGTGACTCCCGCCTCCAGGGCCGCGTAAATCGCTTCCCGGTTCGCCGGGGAAACCTGCTTTTCTTCGTTAAGCAGCGTGCCGTCCATATCCAGTGCTACCAGCTTATATTGACTCAAAATGTTTCCTCCTCCAAGCTTTCCTTCAGGAAAGCCGCTTCGTAAGTATTGCCCCAGACTCCCGGGAGGGGAATCTGGAGCTAAACGAAACTTTTATGTCAGAACGCGGCTACGGCTTTCTTCGTGGTTTCTTGCATGTAGGTCGCGTGCCAGAGAGCGAACATGTAAATGGTCCACAGACGGCGTGCATAATCGCCCTGTCCGTTCTGATGGAGCTTGGCCATTCTTTCGATCGCGTCGATTTTTACATAGTCTTCGATGCCGCTCGCTTTAATCTGCTCCACCATGGTGGACCCCGTCGGCCCTTTGAGCCAGTCGCGCAGCGGAACCGGGAACCCGAGCTTCGGACGGTTCAGGATGAAATCCGGCACGATGCCTTCCATTGCCTTGCGGAAAATATGCTTCGTGGTTCCTTCGGCGATCCGGTACTTCGTCGGGATGCGGCGGGCAACCTCGAACAGTTCTTTGTCGAGCAGAGGAACGCGCAGCTCCAAGGAATGGGCCATCGTCATTTTGTCCGCTTTCATCAAAATGTCGCCCGGCATCCACAGATTCATGTCGATGTACTGCATCCGCGTTACGGGATCCTGATGTTTGGTTTTGTCGTAATATTGGGCGGCTATCTGGAACGGATTCTGATACCGCTTGAACATCTCGCTGTCCACGCGCAGCACTTCCGCCTTCATATCCTCGGTGAAAATCTTCGCGTTGCCGAGGAAGCGCTCCTCCAGCGGAGTCGTTCCGCGAAGCAGGTAGTTGCGGCCCTTCATGCCGGCGGGCAGCATTTTCACCAGCCGGTGCAGCATGCGGCGCACGGAAAGCGGCAGGCTTTCCAGCGGGGCCAGCGACAGAGGCTCCCGGTAGATCCGGTAGCCGCCGAACAGCTCGTCCGCGCCTTCGCCCGACAGCGTCACGGTAACGTGCTCGCGGGCTAGTTGGGCCACGTGGTAGAGCGCGATGGCCGAAGGGTCGGCGACCGGCTCGTCCTGATGCCAGACGGCTTTCGGCAGGGTGTTGAAGAAATCTTCGCGCGTGATGATTTTGGAGTAGTGTTCCGTCCCGAGCGCTTTGGCCGTTTCGGCCGCGATCAGGGTCTCGTTGTTCGGACCTTCGAAACCGACGGAGAACGTCCGGATCGGCTCGATCTGGCGCATATGAGCCGCAATCGCGGTCGAGTCGATTCCGCTGGACAGGAAGCAGCCGCGCTCCACGTCGCTGACCATGTGATGGACGACGGAATCTTTGAGCGTTTCGCGGATTTGCTCCACATATTCCCCGAATGGGCGGTCCACCGGCTCGAACATCGGATCCCAGTAGCGGTGAATCGACATTTCGCCGTCGAAGGACGCTTTTATGTAGTGCGCCGGCGGCAGCTTCTGAATCCCCTCGAACATCGTGTTCGGTTCAGGGACGTACTGGAACGTCAAGTAGTTCATCAGGCTCTCGGTCCGGATGGACGGACTTACGCTTCCCGATGCGACAAGGCTTTTGATTTCGGAACCGAACAGCAGCTGCCGGTCGTTGTATTGATAATAAAAAGGTTTGATGCCGAAATGATCACGGGCGGCGAAGAGCTGCTTCTTGCGGCGGTCCCAGATGGCAAAGCCGAACATGCCGCGAAGATGCTTCACGCATTCTTCACCGAATTCTTCATACAAATGGACGATGACTTCGGTATCGCTGTTCGTCCGGAACACATGGCCGCGGTCCTGCAGCATGCTCCGCAAAGATTTATAATTGTAAATTTCCCCGTTAAAAATGATCCAAACGGATTCGTCTTCGTTGCAAAGCGGCTGATGACCCTCCGCAATATCGATAATCGACAGTCGGCGGAACCCGAGCCCGATCCGATTCTCCGTCCAGAAGCCCGAGTCGTTCGGGCCGCGGTGATGAATCACGTCCGTCATCTGCTGAAGCATGGATACGGATGGCTCTCTATCTTCAAAATACATAACACCGGTGATACCACACACGAGTGATTCACACCTCCACTAAAGCTACAACTAGTCTTGTTGTTATTCGATAAACTAGTATAGCACACCCGGTCGCCTTTCTGAAAATGAAAACTCGCGGCCCCCTCTAACCGCGGCTTTTTGAGCGTGCCAAAGACGCTTCACATCCCTTGGGATAGAAGCGTCTCCGCCTTTTTCCGGGGACTGCGGGCAGCCCTCGTTTACAAAAAGGCAATAACCCACATAAGGCGTTTAACAGATGCAGCCAGCCTCCGTTTTTTCATGTCCACCGCCCCTTTTCCTTTATACATAATTGTTGGCATCAGGCAACTTTTAAGGTAAAAAAACCGGGTTCCCTGCTCTCAGTCTATGTCTCTTCCGGTTAGAAGTGACAAACATGAGCAGGCGCCCGGTTTGGATGAATGATCTGGGCGGAAGGCCATTCGGCGGGTCTCGCTTATCCCCGGCCGAACCCATGCGGGCGGCAGCCGATAGAGACAGCCCACGGCGCTTTCCGTGTCCGCGATGGAGTCCGCCGCCTTCCGCGCCTTCCTCCGGCCGCTAGCGGGGCCGTATGCCCGGAGGATGGTTGCCGTAACGCACAGCACGTCGGGCGTCTACCGTCAGACTGGCAGCCCCTCTGAGGAGGCTGCACGCGGTGTCCCGGTCTAGTGCTTCGCTGCGCCGTCCGTCTTGCCGTTAGCCGGTCCGCGCGGTGTGCCGTTCAGACCGATATATTCGTCGTACGCGTCGAACATTTCCCTTGCGATCGGAGCGGCGCCGTAGGAGCCGTAGCCCCCTTCCGGGACGACGACCGCAACGGCAAGCTTTGGCTTATCGGCCGGAGCGAACGCGATAAATACGGCGTTGTCCACTTCCTTGGAGCCGATCTGCTGCGTGGACGTACCCGTTTTGGCGGCTACCGTGTAGTTGACGCCGTCGAAGCCCTGCTTGCTGACTTCCTTCATGCCTTTGAAAATCGTGTCCCAATACTGGGGTTTGAACGAAGTTTCCTCGCTGAGCACCACGGGATCGAACTTCTTGATGGTTTCGCCTTCGTACGTCGTGATGCGGTCCACGAACAGCGGCTTCATCCGTTTGCCCCGGCTGGCGAGCATGGCGGTATGCTGGGCGAGCTGCAGCGTGGTCGACTTCTCGTTCTGCCCCCAGGAAGCGTAAACGAGCGCGGACTGCTTGCTGTCGAGCTTCGCGTTGGCGAGCGACTCGTTGGATCCCGCATACTCGTTCGGAAGGCCGCTTTCCGTAGACACGACGAGACCGAACCGCTTCAAGTAATCGTCCCACACCTTGAGCCCGTCTTCCCGGTCGAAATACAGCCGTTCCCCGATCATTGCGGACATAAACGTGTTGGAGGAGTGCTTGATCGCATCGGCGGCATTGATCGGGCCGAACGATTTGCGGCCGGAGTTCCAGATCGTGCTTTGCGATCCCTTTTTACCGAACGAATAAGAGCCTCTGTCGTTATAATAATCGTTCACGCTGAAAAAGCCTTCCTTAAGACCGGCAAGCACGGTCAGCGGTTTAATCGTCGAACCCATGTACACGATGGAATTGGCGTGCTTTTTCAGCTCGTTCTCCGGATAATCCGGATAGGCCGTCGTAATCGTCCCGTTGTTGACGAACGGCTGGATTTTTTTGTACTCCGTCGCCTTAATCCCGCCGGTCCATAAGTTAGGATCGTAATCCGGCATGCTCGCCATGGCGACGACACGCCCCGTATCGACTTCCATGGCGACGGCGTAACCCGAACGGGCATTGGGTGAATAGCCGTAGGAGCTCGATTTCGGCTGGCGCAGGTACGCCAGATGATCCATAATTTTCTGTTCCGTGCGGTTCTGGATGTCCTTGTGAATCGTCAAGTACAGGTTGTTGCCTTTTTCCGGCTTCGTGATGGACACGGGCCCGATAATTTTCTGCGAGGAGTTCACGGGATATTTCTTATAGCCGTTCTTGCCGCGCAGCTCTTCCTGATACATCAGCTCAAGCCCGTCATAGCCGACGTCTTCCGTATCGAGATATTCGGCCGTGTTTTCTTTGTTTTTATAAAAGCTGAGCCCGTATTTGGATTCCCTCGCGGTCGAAAATTGCCGCATGTATCCGGTCAGTTGAACCGCGATTTTATCCTGGTCGTAGGTCCGGATGCTCTCTTCCATCACTTCGATCCATTTGAATTCATCCCGGTGCTCCATCAGATAGGAGACCTCTTCCTTCGTCAGATCGGCTTTGATCCTTCTCGGAATCGAGTAATAGCTCGGCGCCTTCGTCTGCTGCTGGTTGATATCGTAGCCTACGTCCATCAGCTCCACGATTTCCTCGGGCGTCAAAGGTTTGGTGTTCTTGGACCCGTACTGCTGGAAAACGTCCGCAAGTTTGCGGGCGAGACCGATTACCTCTTCCTTATTGTTCTGCCCCGATTCAATCCGGAAAAAGACGGACTGGACCGGAATCGTATAGGCAATGGGGTAGCTGTTGGAATCATAAATATTGCCCCGGATCGGCGGGATGGGAGTTTCCCGGTTGGTGGCCGAGTTCTCCTCTTCCGCGAGCCTGTCTCCTTCGACAAACTGGAGGATGGCCAGACGGACGATCAGAACGGAAAACAAAATAAACGTCGTGAAAAAGAACAAATTAATGCGAACAGAGAAACGCGTGCGTTTAGAGGAATCCGGTTTTTCTAAATCTTCGTTGTGCATCTTGCTTCCTTCCTTGTATCCTTTTCTATACCTTGCTCTATCTACCAGTTTACCATAGACATGCACCGCTAGAAAAATGTAAGAGAATGGGAGAATCAATCCCTTTACATTCTCGCAAAAGAAAACCGCCCCCCGTAAGGGAGCGGTCCTTTAAGCTTCACGGATATGCGTCTGATTGAAGTTGGACGGGTTAAACCAGTTGCCTCCGCTGGAAAACCAGGTGGAATCGAGCGGAATCCATTGCTTGGAATCCGCCAGGTAGACTTCGTTCCAGGCATGCGGACCGTATCCGCCGCGGCCGTCGTACCCCAGGCCCGTCACCACTTTTACGTCGAGACCGACGGAACGGGCCATAACGGCGTAGAGACGGGAATAGTCGATGCATACTCCTTTGCGCGTCGCAAACGTATCCTCCGGCGTCTGTTCCTTCCAGATACGCTGCTGCTCGTAGAGCTCGACTTTATTCCAGTCGTATTCGACTCGGCTGCCGACCCATTTATAGAGCAGCTCCGCTTTCTCCTCGTCCGTCTTGCCGGCCTTCGTGACTTCTTGGGCGGCCGCGGAAATATTGTTCGGGATGTTCGCGTCCAGAACCTCGTATTTGCGCTGCAGAATCTGGCTGAATTCCTGCTCCACGGCCCTGGTGAAGACCGGCACCTGTTTTTGCAGAAAATCGCCCGTAAACGGCTGGATGACTTCCTGCGCGCCTTTCTGGTACAGGGACGAAGCCTGGATATACCCTGCGGGCTTCGCCTGCGGGAACAGCGTCACAAAAACAAACAGCACGGCTACGACGAGCAGGGCCCGCCAAACGCCCGTTACGGACCCGATAAGTCCGCCTGTCGCCGCGCTGATGACGGAAGGGCTGGCCTCCCGGTCCCAGCGGCTTTGCGCCCATCTGAGCAAAACGGGATCGACGAACCAGTAAAGAGCCTGGCGGATGATCAGATAAGCCAGCAGGAACAGGACGCCGAAGCGGAACAGTTCAAAGTCGCGGATAGCCGTAACCGCCGTGTAATACGTCTGTTTCCAGACGGGCATTTCCTGGGCCGGTATTTGAATGGCCAGGCTGCTCAGCCAGTTGCGGACAGGGGCCGAAACCAGGGTCGCCGTCTGCCAGGCCAGATAGATGGCCACTATCGTGATCAGAATTCCGAAGACCATATGCAGCAAATGCTTGGCAGAACCGGAGGCTCCGCGTATGATGCCTTGAATGGCTGAAACGATCACGATGAGGATAAGTGCAACCGAGATGAAATTGATCGTCGTGTCCCCGGAAAACAACGAGGTAAACATAGGCAGGCGGGCCTCCTTTTGCACAGATATAACTTCGCTTTGTATTATTGGCCGGCGTTCTTCTTCGCCTGCTCGACGAATGCGCGGACCGCTTCTTCTGCATTAACCTTAAAAGTCTGGTTCATAAACGTGACGGACACTTCGGACGATCCGGGTGTCCCTACAATTTTAACATTTTTGGTCGCGGCTGTATAAGTACCGTCCGGGTTGGCTGTGTAGGTGGCATCCTTCGCTTCGTTCTGCACGGCTTTAACCGCTTGGCTGCTGAGTTCGGTTAACGCGGCGTTTCCGATACTTTGCAGCGTTTCCTTATAGTTGGCTCCGTAAACCACCAGCGCCCCCACAATGGCGATAACCAGCAGCCACTTGACCACGGTTTTGACGAGACTGACGACGACGAGCAGAACGATGACAGCCACGAGAATCAGCAGCCAGCGCTCCTGAAAAAACGCTATCCAGGCATCCATTTCCTTGTATATCCCCCTTTGTAAAATAAATTGCCGGCTCCGCCCGGCGGAAAGGCTTTATTCCTCTTCCCGTTTCCTGCGGAGCTCCTTCAATTCCTGCCGAATCTGTTCATCGCGGTCGGTTTCCTGCCGTACGCTGCGCCTCGTTTTCAAAAACCGGATAACGGCCAAAGCGCCGAGCGCAGCCAGTAGAGCGACAATGAAACGGTCCATACGGCCACCTTCTTCCTTTCCTATTACGTGCCTGAACGCTAACGGTAGCATAAGTACGGGACAAGGGGCGTACATCTAGAAAAGACGAACGGAACCGAGAAGTTGTTTCGCCAGCAAAAATAACGAGGCGGTGTGCTACGTATGAAAACGGCAATATGGCTCTATTTCTTCATGTTTGTCGCATTCTTCGACTTACATGCCCAATACCCCATTCTGACACCTTTCGCCCTGTCCCTGGGCGCGGCGCCTTCTTTTATCGGTCTGATCATGGGCATGTATTCCCTCACCCATCTCCCCGGCAATCTTCTTGCCGGATACGGAGTCGATAAATACGGAAGCAAGCTCTTCATCGTGTTCAGCCTGATTGTAGCAGGTATCGTACTTATCTTTCAATCGCAGGTTAAAGACCCCTGGCAGCTTCTGATGATCCGTTCCATCAGCGGTTTCGTTCTCGCCTTCCTGTCTCCCGCCTGCTTGTCGATGCTGGCCAAAATCGCCAAAGACAGCGTGCACCAGAGCAAGCTCATGGCCGGTAACGGGCTGATCCACACGCTCGCTTCCGTCGTCTCGCCCGCCGCCGGCGCCTATCTGGTCGCCCAATTCGGCTTCACGGCCTCCTTCACCCTTCTCGGCTGGCTGCTTATCGTGACGGGGCTGCTCTCCATTCCGTGGCTGAAAGAAACGCGCCCGGAAGCCGCGGCTCCCCCGCTTCACACGGGGGCCGGTTCCGCGGGGAAGAGCGTATCCGTCGCCATGTCCCGCAAGCCGGGAGGCGGCGGCACGAAATCCGCCGCTCCGTCACCCGATTCGCAGGGCACCGGACGGAAGGCCGCACAGCTTCATGCGCCGGTAGCGGACAACTACGGAGGTCTTGCCGGAGGCGCGGACAAAATTCCGTGGATGTTTTACTTCGTTCCGCTGGCGATTTCCTGTTCGCAGGGAATTTTGTTCTTCGAGCTTCCCTTGATGAAAACAGCCCAGACTTCGCTGCTTACTTCCGGCCTTTTCTTCTCTCTGATCAGTCTCGGCGCTCTCGTTACGCTCAGCATGCTGTTCCTGAACCGGATACCGCCCGCCCGCCGGACCGTTTCCGGCGCCCTTGCCCTCGCGGTGCTTTTCTTCGGCCTCGCGGTGGACTGGCCGCTTCCTTTGACGGTCACCCTGTTTATGATCGGGATGGCCAAAGGCCTTATTTTTCCGTCGCTCGCAACCCTGCTCGCCGGAATAACGAGCAGCAACCGTTACGGCAGAGTGTTCTCGCTCCTCTCCATCGCGTACTCCATCGGCGCTTTTATCGGTCCGATGGTGGCGGGCAAGCTCCGCGACTCCATCTCGCCCTACTTCATTGCCTTCGTCATCCTCATGGCCGCACTGACTCTGCTTCCGTTCCGGATTCTGCGGCACAAACCCGCGGCTGCCTGATTCAGTTTGCGCACCTTCATCTAATATTTAGCGCCCGCAAAAGGCGTGAAAGACGGCTTGAGCGTTCAAGCCGTCTTTTTGCCGTTTCGACATTTCCCAGGAAATGCACCTCGTTCTTTGCCGATTGCTCTATTTGTGAGCCGGAATTTTGTCCATTATAATAAATATCGACACTTATCTGCACCTTGAACAGACCAACGGAACAAGCTTGAACGGAGGAACCGGGAATATGTCTATCGCCATTATTGTAGAGGGAAAAAACGACCGCAGCAGGCTTAGGCGTCTGCTCAGCAGTGAAGTGAATATATACTGTACATACGGAACTCCCGGCACCGAAGCTTTGGAACAGCTGAAGAAAAAAGTCGGGACGAGTGAAGTCTATGTGTTTACCGATAATGATTCCTCCGGCAAAAAAATCCGGGGCCGCCTCCGGGACCTGTTCCCGGACGGCGAGCAAATCTATACGAGACGCGGGTACGCTGGCGTGGAAGGCACACCGGAAGAGTACTTAATCCAGCAACTGGAAAAGGCAGGGCTCGAAGAATACATTGTGTATCCCCCGGCTCCTGCCTTATAAGTTCCGCTCCTATTCCTTGCTTAACGACTTGATGTCTTTCACGATGGTTTTGTAATCGAGATCGGGTCTGCCCGGATTGTAGTACGTACGGATCTGGCCTTTTTTGTCCACCAGCAGGATGACGTTGGTATGGGTGAAATTCCCCGTGTTGTCCTTCGTGACACCCACAAGATACTTCTTGGCCAGCTGTGCCATTGCCTGTTCGTCCGTACCCGTCAGAAATTTCCATCCCGTGAAATCGGCGCGGTTGCGGATCGCATACTCCTTAAGGGCGGCAGGCGTATCTCTGGCCGGATCGAACGAGATCGATACGATGTCCGCTTTGTCCGCAAATACCTTCTGGGCCTTCATCTCATCTTGGACTTTGGATAAAAAATTGGTCGTTATCGGACATACGTCCGGACAGCTTGCGAAAAAGAAATACACCAGTTTAACCTTGTTGTCGAAATCGGAAGAAGAAACCTTCTTGCCTTCCGTATCCGTCAGTTCAAAAGGCGCTGCGGTGCCGACCGGCTTATCCTTCAAATAAGCGCTGGCCTGCTCCTGACCGTATAATTTGTAGGCAAACGATGCGATGATCGCAAGCAGAACGACGGTAATACCTACCTTAAACCAGTTTTTTGCCCAAAATCCACCCGCCATAAATACAATTCTCCCCTCTAAATAAACATCCCATGTTGCCATGGGATGTCTTGTTCATCTGGATTCAAGTTTGGGTAATCTACCTTATAAATTCATAATGGTCGAATCGACCACCATGATCAAAAACAGCAGCGTCAGGTAGTTCACGGAATAGATGAACATGCCTTTGGCCCATTTGTCGTCGTCCTTCGTCTTAAATCCTTTGTAACCCATAAAGGCCCAGATCAGCCCCATGATCGTTGCCGCGAAAAAATACAGCGGTCCAACGTGAGCGTCTCCGCTGTAGAAGAAGAGAAGCTGGGAAACCGGCACCAGCAGGACGATGTAACGCATCATGCTTACTTTGGTGACGTAGTTGCCCTTCACGACTGGCAGCAGCGGATAACCGGCTGCACGGTATTCTTCCTTCCTGCGGATTCCAAGCGCCCAGAAGTGCGGCGGCTGCCACAGGAACATGATGAGGAACAGGATCAGCCCGGTCATATCGAGCTTGCCTGATACGGCGCAGTAACCGATCACCGGCGGAACCGCTCCGGAGAAGCTTCCCGCGAACGTGCTCCATACAGAAGTGCGTTTGAAGATGGCCGTGTAAACCCACACATACAGGAAAAGACCGGTCAAACCGAGAAGAGAACTTAGCGGGTTCACCGCGACAAACAACAGGGCGATACCTGCGATGCCGAGAATAATCCCGTAGCCGAGCACCACGGACGGCTTGATTTTGCCGCTTACGGTAGCCCGCTTCTTCGTCCGTTCCATTTTGGCGTCCATATCGCGGTCCAGGTAGTTGTTAAGCACCGTTCCCGAAGCCATGACAAGCGCCGTGCCGACCAGGGTGAAAATCATCAGGAAAAACCAGTCTATCGTAAAGTTTCCCGCCGATGCGATCCAAAATCCGCCGAAAGCGGTAATCAGATTCGAAAATATAATCCCCGGCTTGGTAAGGGCGAAATAATCTTTCCAGGTAGCCGGCTCCGAAGGAACATCAGTCTGCACCGCCGATTCGACTTCCGCTTGATGATCCGCGTGAAGCGCCGTATCGGGAGCAGCCTTGTATCCTAATTGTTTATCCAAGGATCTCAACCTCCATAGAAATTCATCAAAACCATAACGAGTCATCTTGTCTTTCGTACTCACTCATCATATCAAGCAGGGCACCGTTTGACAATGAAATGGCATGAGTTGTCATCATATTGTCGAATTCGGACAGACGGTCCCGCCACGTTCCCGACGAATTCTTTCCTAGACGTCACAAAACGGATTTAGTATAGTTAAATTAATGGTTTTAGGAAAATTAAAGAAAGCAGTTAGAAAAGATTTAGATTCCTAAACATTTTCCTAACATTTTTCATCAACCTCATGCAAGGAGGGTCCCCCTTAATGTCGAGCATTCTGATCATTGAGGACGATAACAGCATTGGGGATATGATGTCGATTTACCTGATGGAAGACGGCTACACGGTAAAACGCGCTTCGGACGGTCAATCGGGGCTCCGCCTTTTCAAAGAATTCGAGCCCGACCTGATCGTCCTGGATATCATGCTCCCCGATTCCGACGGGATGAAGCTGTGCGCGGATATCCGCAGTCTGTCTTCCTTGCCTATCCTCATGGTTTCTGCGAAGAACGATGTGTCCGACCGCGTAAAAGCCCTGCTGATCGGCGCTGACGATTATTTATGTAAGCCTTTCAGCATGCGAGAACTTTCCGCCAGGATTCAGGCTCTTCTCAGACGGTCTCAAATCGTAAAGGCCAAATCCGCCCCCGTAACACGGGAGGCTCCGCCGTCCATTCATGTGGATACCGATAAGCGCTGTTTATATGTCAACCACACACCTGTGGAAACAACTTTCTCCGAGTTTGAACTTATTAAACTGCTTTGGCTGCATGAAGGAAAAGTGTTCAGCCGCGAGGAGCTGCTTAACCGGATCAGGGGCATCGATTCTTTTGTAACGGAACGGGCCATTGACGTACATATCGCGAATTTGCGCAAGAAGATCGAAGTCGATCCCAAAGATCCCAAATATATCAAAACCGTGTGGGGAGTCGGATATAAATTCGTCCTCGCCGCGGAATAACCCTAATGAATACCTTGTCGACGGCTTTAGTGCCGGCGCAAGGTTTTTTTTGTGTCACGAGACAAGCGCCTAGACCATATGCTAAGTAAGGAAAAGCGCCCATCCGGCAAAAGCCGGCGCAATAGCGAACCTAGTGGGCATTACAAGGAGGGTGTAACTCCCATGACGATCAGTTCAAATCCAGGCAGCAAAACGTACGGTACGACCGCCCCAGGCTACACGACTTACCCGTCTTTCCCCGGCACCGCGCAGGGCGGCTATCCTTCGTCCCCGGGCTCTCAGTTCCCCGGAATGCCGTTTCCGGGCTCGCAATTACCCGGCTATCCGTCCTATCCGGGCCAATATCCTCCTCCGGGAGCGGGATCGGGCGGCACCGGCGTCCCGGGCGGAGTGAGCCAGCTTCCTCTGGAAGAATCGTTCATCGAGAACATTCTGCGGCTCAATCTGGGCAAAGTCGGCACCTTCTACATGACGTACGAGAACAACAAAGAATGGAACGCGAAAATTTTCCGCGGTGTTATCGAAGCGGCAGGGCGCGATCACATCATCATCAGCGATCCCAAAACGGGCGTGCGCTATCTTCTGTTGATGGTCAATCTGGATTACGTGACGTTTGACGAGCCGCTGAACTATTTTAACAAGCCGGTTCAGCCCCGGTAACGGATTCAAGATGAAGCCCCGGCAGACAGCCGGGGCTTTCCTATTGCCCGGCAGCTTTATTTTGCTTAAGCCGCAGGCCTTTTCAGGTTCTAACCCGTCTTTAAAGGTTAATGAAACGTAGCCGGAATGCCCTTCTACTCATCCGGACCGATGGACCGGAAATGCCAGATGTGCAGCTTTTCCCGGCCGCCTTTGATCCACGGGTGCATACGCCCCCATATAGGATCTCCGCTGCCGAGACGGACTTCCCGCATACGCGTATATTCGTCAGGGGAAACGGGAGTCCATATCTCGACGAACAAGTTAGGCTGGTCTGTCCCCTCCAATAAGGAGAGTTTTTCGTTATCCCGGAGTCTTTCCCGCATAAAGGACAGGTAAACCTCGCGCGATTCGGGCAGTATGGCGTATTCAACAAAAACTTTACTCATTTTTCCCCTCCGCTTGATTTAAATTCACACCGAACATGGTAAACTATAATATACCGTCAAAGACAATTCCAGCTTAGGAGGAGAGCCAGTGGATACGGGAACCCATTTAGTCATCGGCTTCGGCCTCGCCGGCTTATCCATGGTGGATCCGGTAGTAGCCTCCAACCCTTCGGTCATGACCGCTGTTTTCATCGGGACCGTATTGGGCTCGCAGGCTCCGGATTTCGATACCCTGCTCAGGTTCAAAAACAATGCCGTTTATATCCGCAATCACCGCGGCATTTCGCACTCGCTGCCGTTCGTCGCTCTTTGGACTCTGCTTATCACGGGTATTCTCGCCCTTATTTTCCGGGGTGTGCCCGTCCTGCATTTAGGAATGTGGGTTTTGATCGCCGTGGCGTTTCATGTCTTTACCGATTTGTTCAACACGTACGGAACGCAGGCCTTCCGGCCTTTTAACCAGAAATGGATATCGTGGAACATTATCCACATTTTCGATCCGTTTATTTTTACCGCTCACCTTGTCGCGATATTTATGTGGGCCGTTCACGCCGCGGAACCCACGTTGATTTTCCCTGTGCTGTACGGGCTGATCGCTCTCTATTACGTATGGCGGACACTCGCCCACTATCTGGTGGAAAAGAAGCTGCCGGTCCAAGATCCCGTACACAAAGCCGGGGATAAATATATGGCCATTCCCACCTATAGTTTAACGGCGTGGAATGTGGTCAAGCAGGGCGAGGACGGCCTATACACCCTTGGAGACTTGCGAAAAGGGAATCTCCGGTGGATCGATCAGGTCAAATGCGACATCCATCCGGCGGCGGAAGCGTCCAAAAGCCACAAGGACATCCAGGCTTTCCTTTATTTCTCGGGCCATGCGTGCGCTCAGGTCATTGAAAAGCCCTGGGGTTATGAAGTAAGATGGAGCGATGTAAGGTACCGGCACCGCAAGCAGTATCCATTCGTTGCCGTGCTGCTCATGGACCACAGCTACAAGCCGCTCGATTCCTATATCGGCTGGCTCAGCGACGACCGTCTTCAGAAGCGGCTCCGTGTGGATAGCTACTAGAACGGGGCGCAGCATAAACTTAGGTACAACGAAACGAAACGGTTAATCCGCGCCAATACCGGCGCGGTTTTGCCGTGTCCGCATCGGCGGGATCACAAGGCAAAGCCCGAGGGACAAGTCCCTCGGGCTCATATAAAGACTGCGTATTACAGTTTCCGCAAGATTAGCGGCCTTGACCTGCCAGCTGCTGCTCGGCGATTTGCACCAGACGACGAGTGATGTGTCCACCGATCGCGCCAGTGTCACGAGTAGCCATGTAACCGTAGTAACCATCTTGAGGAATTTGAATGCCGAGTTCTTGAGCTACTTCGTATTTCAATTGTTCCAGAGCTTGGTTAGCTTGAGGTACTACCAGTACGTTGCTGCTGCGAGATTGTCCAGTTCCCATTGGGATCAGACTCCTTTCGGTCAGTTAAGATTCTTGATGTATTTGCAAGCTTGCAAAGATAGTATGTGACGGCTGAAGAATTCTATACGCATCTCAAACAAAAAAACTTTGAAAGCAGGGGATTTTCAATGAGTCGCGGACTCGCACTACTTTTTGCCGTGATCGGCACTCTACTTCTGGCAGGCATCAGCTTCGCCATCGCCCTGAGGGAGCCGCTGCTGGTCGTGCTGTTTATCGTCTTGTCCATCGGTTTTATGGGATTCGGATTCGCTACAAAAGCAAAAATGCGCCGCAAGCGGGAAGCCTCGGGAAAACAATAACCCGAAGCGCCGCTGCGGCGCTTTTTTTACGCATGCTTGTTTATGATTGTTCCGAAGCGGATGCTTTACAGAAGAACAAAGCCCATCCGTTCTTTAACCTGCTTGATCGTTTCTCCCGCAAGCTCCGACGCTTCGGCCGCCCCCTTGCGGAGCACATCGTAAAGCTCTCCGGACTCGCGGATCTCGCGGTAACGCTGTTGAATCGGCTCCAGTGCCGCCACGACGACTTCGGCGAGATCTTTCTTGAAGGCGCCGTAGCCTTGGCCTTCATATCTCGCTTCCACCTCGGCTACCGTCATATCGGCGCATTGGGAATAAATGCCCATGAGGTTGCTGACTTCCGGCTTGTTCTTAGGATCGAACTTCACTTCGCGGCCCGAGTCCGTCACGGCGCGGCTGAGCTTTTTGCGGATAACCGAAGGCTCGTCCAGCATGGCGATGAAGCTGCCGGGGTTCGGATTGCTCTTGCTCATTTTTTTGGATGCATCGTCCAGCGACATGATGCGCGCCCCCACTTCCGGAATAAACGGCTCCGGAATCGTGAACGTATCCCCGTAGCGGTGGTTAAAACGGGCCGCCAGGTCGCGCGTAAGCTCCAGGTGCTGCTTCTGATCCTCGCCTACCGGGACGAGGTCCGCGTTGTACAGCAGGATGTCCGCCGCCATCAGCGAAGGGTATGTGAACAGTCCGGCGCCGACGGATTCCTTACCGGCCGATTTGTCTTTGAACTGGGTCATCCGTTCCAGCTCGCCGATATATGTCAGCGTCGTCAGGAGCCATCCCAGCTCGGCATGCTCCTTGACCGTGGACTGCAGGAAGACGCTGGCTTTCGCAGGGTCGATTCCGCAGGCCATATAAAGCGCCGCTACCGATTCCGTCTGTTCTTTCAGTGCGGCCGGTTCCTGAGGAACCGTGACGGCATGAAGATCCACGATCATGAAATAGCATTGATGCTCGTTCTGAAGTTTAACAAAGTTGCGAAGGGCCCCAATATAGTTGCCGAGCGTTAATTGACCGCTTGGCTGAATGCCCGAAAGTACTCGTTTCATGACAAAACCTCCTGTGTGAATCTGAATTGGATTGGAAAAAATAAACGCAAAAAAGGCCTCTCGTCGAAGGGACGAGAGACCGCGGTGCCACCCTTATTCGTTTGCCTGCTGCAAGTACCGGACCCTAAATCCGCGCACCGCAAAAAGAACAAACCTTCATCTCCGATAACGGGGAGAAGCCGTTTCCGTATACTGGGAAGGCCCCATGCGGCTAAAAAAAGCAGCAGGTTCCGTGAACCGTCATCGCCGGTCCGCTTTCCGTTCCACTTTAAGCTCGGGGATCCATTCGGCCTGCATGTTCCGCCGGTTCACACCACCCACCGGCTCTCTGTTCGGAACGAATACCGCTTACTTGTTCCCGTCTTCGCGTTGATTGCATCGATTTTTATTTATTATACCCCGTTTACTCTTAATGTCAACGACAGTGGAAACTACAGCCAGGTCGTTTTCTCTTCATAAGGGGTTCTTGACGTAGGTTTCGCGGGCTCTGCTGGGTGACCGATAAAAAGAGTCCCGACAACCTTCCGGTTCTCGGGGGAACCGATAAACTCGTGCATGCGCCCGTCATGGACCAGCCCCACTCCCCGGGTCCGCCAAACAAGCCCCAGACCCATCTCTTCGGCCGTAAGCCACATGCCGTATATCGCGCAGGCGGCCGCATATTCGTTGTCGCGGCTGGAAGGGTCGTCGCCGGGAATGACGTCCGCAGTCACGACGATAACGAGCGGCACGCCTTTGACGGCCTTCATCGTCTCTTCCACGAGATGCGGCTTGGTCGGAAATCTTTCCGTCAGAAAAGCTTCGGCAGCAGCCTCATAGCGTACCTTGGCTTCTCCTTGGATAACGTAAAAATGCCAGGGTTCCCTCAGCCTGTCATTGGGGGCTGTAACCGCCGCTTGCAAAAGCGTGCGGATATCCTGCTCCTCGACCGGCTGCTCCGTGTACCCGCGCACGGCACGCCTTTTATTCAGCAGGCCCAGAATTGATGCTGCGGCTGTAGTCATGTATGGTGCACCTCCGAAAAAGTTTAGGTTACAGATAACTTCCAATGTCCGTAGTTCCTTTGAATCGTTTGGTATAGCGTAAAAACAGTAAGCTGAGACCGTCTCTTTTCGCACAGGGCAAAAAAAGTCATCCGGGAATCTGGGCCGGGTTGTTAAACAAGGCCCTCCCGCATCTTCCGGAAAAGAAGACATTTCTCGATCCATCTGCGCGGCATGTCGGGATTGGAAGCGAAATGAAGATGGGTGTAACCCGATACGAGGCTGCCTTTAAGCGCCCCCTCTTCCTTCGATCCGCGCATTCCCTTCGTTTTGTACGCGGGCGGGAGCGTCGCAGATGCCGCAGGCTCGAATACGGAATAATGGAATTCGTGCCCTCTCGCCGTATCGCCCGGACCGAGCAGGAAATTCCCTTCCGTACCCGTCGCTTCCCTGTAGCCTAATGCCGCAAGCTTAGTCTGCATAGTCACCTTGCCCGGAACGAGGCCGAGCATCGGATACTGTCTGCCGGAGGTGTCCACGATCGCGTCGGTCAGGAACATATACCCGCCGCACTCCGCCAAGGTCGGCAGACCCGACACGATGCCCTCGGCAATGGACTGCTTCATCTCCTGAAGCCCCGCCAGGCGCTCGGCAAACTCCTCCGGGAAGCCTCCTCCCAGGTAGAGCCCGTCAACACCGGCGGGAAGCTTCTCTCCGGCAAGCGGGGAGAAATAAACGAGCTCCGCCCCGTAAGCTTGAAGCAGCTCCAAATTTTCCGGGTAATAGAAATGAAAAGCCGCGTCCTTGGCGACCGCGATACGCACCCGGGGTTCCGGCGGGCGGACCTTCTCGTGAGCCGCATCCGCGTTCGCGTGCGCGCCTATCAGCGGGCTGCGAGGCGCCTCCGGCGCTGTGCCGCCTCCATCCGCTTCCAGCGGCCGGAAGATCCGGGCAGACGCTTCCAGCGGCTCCGTATCGGCAGCCTGCAAGAGCCGCTCCAAATCCGTGTGAGCGGAAATACGCTCCGCCAGCTGCGAGAAGAAAGGCGACAGCTCGCCCCGCCCGATGGACGGGACCAGCCCCAGATGACGCTCCGGCATCGCCAAATTCTCGTCCCGCAGCATGTAGCCGATTACCGGGACCCCGCACTCCTGCTCGATAGCGTCCCGCACGATCCGGTAATGCCCCTCGCTGCCGACCAGATTGGCGAAAACCCCGGCGATCCTGACGCGCGGGTCCAGAAGCTGGAAGCCTTTCACGATGGCGGCCGCGCTGCGGGCCATGCTTTTGCAGTTCACGACCAGAATGACCGGGCATTGAAGCAGCAGGCTGATTTCGGCCGAGCTGCCTTCGTTCGTTTTCGGGTTTTTGCCGTCATAAAAACCCATGACGCCTTCGATGACGGCGATGTCGGCGTCCCGGGACGCCCGGCAGTAAATCTCGCGTACGGTGTCCGCCGGAAGCATCCAGCTGTCCAGATTGCGGGACAGGCGGCCCGTAACCGCGGTGTGATAGGTCGGATCGATATAATCCGGACCGCACTTGAAGCCTTGTACGGACAAACCTCTCGCTTTCAAAGCGGCCATAACGCCAATCGTGACCGTTGTCTTGCCGACGCCGCTGCCCGTTCCCGCGATGAGGAGCCGCTTAGCCCGGCTGACGATCGGACCGCCCGCTTCCGGGACAAAATCTGCGGCAGACGTTTCCGCCGTTCCGGAAAGGGTTCCCGGTTCTTTTTCCTGCTCAGCAGCCATCTCTGTCCCTCTCTTTCCGTGTGCCGTTATTTACTGGGGAAGCTCTTCGGTGAACGGCTGAATGCCGACTGAAATCGTTACGTTTCCCGATTTTTTCTTCACAAGGGCCAAGGGGACGGAGCCGCCGATGTATCGCTGAACGGCAGGCTCGCTGACCCCGTACGCGCCCGTATATTTGAACACGGTAGGAGACGGCTGTTCCATCGGCATTTCGTTCAGCTCCTCCGGCGTATAAGTGACCAATGGCCAGCCATACTTGCCGCAAACGGCCAGAAGCCCTTCCTCATCCGCCTTCAGGTTGATGGTACACACCGTCTTTACGCTGCGGATCGAAAAATCCAGTTCGGCCAGCGTGGAGGCGATCACTTCCTCGATCTCTTCCGCGGGGGTTCCCCGGTTGCAGCCGATGCCGAGTACGATCACCTTCGGCCGGTAAAGGACGCCGTTGTTCAGAATCGTTTGCTCGGCCGACGACAGCAGCCGGTGCGTGACGACGAGCGCCGCATGCGGTGCCGCTTCCAGCGCCTCTTGCACACTGCCGTAGCTGCAGATATTTGGCGGAACGGGGGTGTCCAGAGTCCACCATCCCGGCTCCCCGGATTCAATGACGACGGCGACCGGCTCTTCGTTGACTACCGAAGCGCTGACCGGGGTCAGTTTGTCGGCGGATTCCCACTCCCAGCCGAACCGTCGGCCGAATAAATCGACAGCGATCGTTTTCTGGACATCCGAAGCGGTCGTGATAACCGCACGGGCCCCCATCGCGGCGGCGACTTCACGGGCCAGCTCGTTCGCGCCGCCCAAATGACCGGACAGCACGCTGATGACATGTTCCCCTTTGTCGTCGATGACGACGATGCCCGGGTCTTTTTTCTTGTCCTGCAGCAGCGGCGCGATCATGCGTACTACGGCTCCGAGCGAGATGATGCAGATAATTCCTTTGTACGCGGGAAATAACGCGGGAAACAGCATCCTGACGCTTCCTTCGAACAATTGGATGCCCCCGTAAGGACTTGCCGTATTGGGAGCGGCCGCCTCGCCTGGCGCGGCCCCTGAAGCGGTTGTACTTGCGGACGTTAACCCCTCAACGCCTCCGTTAAAGACAACGTCCTCATCTCCGCGCGCGAACTTGCTCATGTAATACACGTCCACGCCGCCGAAAGACCGGAGCAAGCTCCGGGCAAGCTCCACCCCGTGCTTCGTGATGGCGATAACCGCGTAATCGGAGCGTACCCGGATTTCCGGCACGATTCCTTCCTGGAGGGAAATCATGGCTTCACCCCGCGGCGGTAGCGGTGCGTAAACGATTTGTCGTACAGCTTGGAGCGGTATTCCTTATCGTGGATATGAGGGTCTAACGCCCATCCCGCAAGAATCATCGCATGGGAGCGAATCCCGTTGCTCCGCATATCCGCTTCCAGATTCTCCACCGTCGTGCGGACGATCAGCTCATCGGGCCAGGTTGCTTTCTGAACGACGGCTACCGGCGTGTCCTTGCTCCAGCCCGCTTCCAGGAGGTCTCCGACGACCTTTTTGACCAGAGTTGCGCTTAAATACAAAGCCAGGGTGCAGTGATGCTTGGCCAGCTCACGGAGCTGCTCGGCTTCCGGTACTGGCGTTCTGCCCTCCGCCCGCGTCAGAATGAGCGTCTGGGTGAGATCCGGGATCGTAAGCTCCGCCTGAAGCGCTGCGGCGGCGCCGAATACCGAGCTTACGCCCGGAATGATTTCTACGGGAACGCCCGCTTTTTTGAGCAGAGTCATCTGTTCCATAATCGCTCCGTACACGGCAGGATCGCCCGTATGAACACGCGCGACCAGCTTTCCTTCCTCCACCCGCTTGATCATAAGGGCGACCATTTCGTCCAGCTCCATGCCCGCGCTTTTGAGCACCTCGGCTTCGGGCTTAGCCCGGGCGATCAGGTCGTCATTAACAAGTGAATCCGTATACAGGACGACATCGGCCTCCTGCAGCAGACGAAGTCCTTTTACCGTGATCAGATCGGGGTCTCCGGGCCCCGCGCCGATAATAACCACTCGGCTCATTTTCTCACCACCATCAAAGTCAGATATTCAAGCTGCCGGCCCTGAAGTTCCCGCACATCCAGCCAGACGGATTCTTCGGCGGACGTCACTTTCGTGAGTACGGCCGCTTTGTCCGTAAGACCGAGATCCCCGAGCACCTGCAGCATAAGATCGATCACTTTCGCCACCTTGATAAACACGACGCAGTCGTGCTCTTCGATCGCTTCCCGGACCGCTCCGTAGTCGTCCGTTGCCGGAACGATGGCGATCCGCTCGTCTCCGTCGGCCAGCGGAATGCCGAGCCGGGATGCGGAAGCGTTGACGGAAGAAATGCCCGGGACCGATACGGTTTTCGCTTCGGGATGGCGCTGTTTCAGAAAACGCATCATATGGATAAACGTGCTGTAAAGCATGGGATCGCCCTCCGTAAGAAACGCGACATCCCGGCCCGCGGCCAGATGTTCCCATACGGCATCCACCGTCTTGTTCCAGCTTTTTTCGAGGGCTTCCCGGTCTTTCGTCATCGGGAAAGTCAGCCCCAGCATTTCCTTCGCCGTCGTATCGACGTAAGTCTCCGCAATCTTCAGCGCGTAGCTCTGGGCACCGCTTTTTTTACGCGGATACGCGATTACCGGGGACTGCTTGAGAATGCGGAACGCTTTAACGGTCAAAAGCTCGGGGTCCCCCGGACCGACTCCAAGCCCGTACAGGGTCCCTGTTGCGCTTGATTCCGCGCGATTCGCGGGTTGTCCGGCACCACCCGAACGGGTGCCGTTTGCTGCATATTCGCTCATGTGGCTGTGTCTCCTTTTTCTACAGGTGTGTCGAATGTATCCGTGTTCTCTTGAGGAGGGTGCACGGCAGTCAAGATATAGACCGGATTCAGCGCGTCAAAACGCGTCAGCTGCAAAATCGGCTTGCTCCTCGAAATCTGGACGAGCTGGATGTCCGTCCGCATCCCTTCTTCGGCAAAAGCGCGCATCGCATCGCTTAAATTCTCGATGGTGACGGCATTGAGCACAATGCGGCCCCCTTGCTTCAGCCGCAAAGCACAAATGCGCAGGAGTTCCCTCATCTCTCCGCCGGTACCGCCGATGAAAATCGCATCGGGATCGGGGAACGCCTCCAGTCCTTCCGGCGCCCTTCCGTGCACGGCCGTCAGATCGACCCGGAAACGCCGCGCGTTTTCATGGCAGTTGGCGAGATCTCCCTCGTTTTTTTCGATGGCAAAAACCGCCCCCTCGCGGGCGATCCTTCCCGCCTCGATGGCAACGGAACCGGTACAGGTTCCGATGTCCCACACCACGCTGTCCGGCCGGAGAGCAAGCTGGGCAAGACTCAGCACGCGCACCTCGCGTTTGGTGATAAGCCCTTTGTCCGGCTTGCGCTGGACGAACTGCTCGTCGGGAATGCCGAGCGGCCAGACCGGTGAAGGACCCGTGCGCTTCAACACGACCAGGTTAAGCGCAGCGCACTCCGTACGTGCAAGCTGCTCCAGCTCGTACCAGCCCGTGCGCTCGGCGGCTCCTCCGGCATTCTCGGCTACGAAAGCGCGGTATTCGGTCATGCCGTACTCGAGCAGATAAGCGGCGATAGCGGCCGGCGTATTATGCTCGTCCGTCAGCAGCGCTACCTTCGACCTGCCGTCGATTCGCTGGGCAAGGCCCTTGATGCTGCGGCCGTGCAGCGATACGACGTGCGCATCCTGCCAGCTCTCGCCCATCCGGGCGAAAGCAAGCTGGAGCGAGCTCAGATTCGGATACAGCTCCACCGTGAGCTTACGCGCGAGCAGGGAGCCGATGCCGTAGAACAGCGGGTCGCCCGACGCCAGCACGACAACCGTCCGTTCCTCTGCCGCAAGCCCATCCGTCATTGCCGACAGGCCGCCTTTCAGCACCTTCTTCTCCCCCCGGTAATCCGGAAAAAAAGCCAGATGCCGCTCTCCTCCGACCAGCACCTCGCTTTCCTCGATCCACTGCCGGTACGCCGGGAGCAGGCTTTCCGCCCCGTTGTCCCCTATCCCGATCACTTTAATGGGTTTGTTCACTTGTCTTTCCCCTTTCCGTATAAAGCAGCCTGACCCAGAAGCTGGGCTTTCATGGAGATCAGGAACGTTTCAATCGTGACAGCTCCGTCGTTCTCCCCGAACGCCTGCTCCATTCCCATTTCCTTCAAACTTTCCCGGCAGCAGCGGCTGCTCATTTCCTCGAAGAAAGCCGTCAGGCCCAGCTCCTGCATCCGATCCCCTACCTGGGAGGCCGTGTTGGCCGAGAGCACCTCGCCGATGAGCTCCGCATCCGCGCCGGCCGATTCCGCGAGCTCGGCCAGAAACCCGAAATCCACCGGGGCGCTTTTGGAATGGACCATCATGACGCCCTGCGCCAGCTTGGAGAACTTGCCCATCATGCCGACGAGCGTAATCTTCTTAACGCCTTGGCCCCGGCACTGCTTCAAAGCGAAGCCGACAAAGTCGCCCATCTCGACAAAAGCTTCTTCCGGCAGCCCGGGATACAGGTCGATGCCGAACTTCTCCGAACGTCCTCCGGTCGAGAGCACGATGTGCTCGCAGCCGCAGCGTACGGCGACCCGGATCGCCTGGGCCACGCTCGCTTTGTAGGCCGACGTGGAAAAAGGGACGACGGTTCCCCGCGTTCCCAGAATAGAAATGCCGCCGATGATCCCCAGACGGCCGTTCAATGTTTTCTTCGCGATTTCCTCGCCGTCCGGAACGGAAACGACTACTTGAACGCCGCGGTCGGAACCGTACACGTTCAGGACGTCTTCTACCGCTTCCCGGATCATTTTGCGCGGAACGGGGTTGATCGCCGCCTCGCCGACCGGAACGGGCAGCCCCGGTTTCGTGACCCGGCCTACTCCGATCCCGCCGTCGATGACGATCCCGGGTTCCGATCGCCACTTCACCTCGGTAATAATCCGGGCGCCGTGAGTCGCATCGGGGTCGTCCCCCCCGTCTTTGACCGTCTCGGCAGAAGCCGATTCCTCTCCGACCGAGCAGGCCGTCATCGTGAACGTGACGATCTCCCCGATCGGCAGCCGGATCGTCGCTTCGTTTTGCAGCTCTTGCTCGATCAGCGCGGTCAAAGCCGCCTTGGCCGTTGCGGCGGCACAGGAGCCTGTCGTGTAGCCGTGGCGGAGCGGTTTGGCTCCCTGCTCTTCCATAGGCGTAAGCTTACCCCCGCTTCTCTGCCATCAGAGACAGCGCATTGACCGCCGCCACCGCGACCGGGCTGCCTCCTTTGCGGCCGATATTCGTAATGAACGGCACATCGAGCTGCAGCAGCTCTTCTTTAGACTCCGCCGCGGAAACGAAACCGACCGGAACGCCTACGATAAGGCCCGGGCGCGCTTCCCCTTCCTTGACCAGACGGATCAGCTCCAGCAAAGCCGTAGGAGCATTCCCGATGGCGAAAATCCCGCCTTCCGCTTCACGGATCGCCTTGCGGACAGATATGATCGCGCGCGTCGTGTTCAGCCTCTTGGCCTCTTCCATCACGTCAGGATCGGAGATGTAAACGTTGACCTTGCCGCCGAATTTCTCGAGGCGGGGCTTGCTGATCCCCACCTGCACCATCTGAACGTCCGCCACGACCGTGCGGCCCGCCCGGATCGCTTCAATTCCGGCTTCTATGGCACGGGGATGAAAAACAAGGCTTCGGCCCAGCTCGAAATCGGCCGATGCGTGAATGACCCGCTGTACAACCGGATACTGCTCCTCGGTAAAGTCATGAGGACCCAGCTCCTCCGTAATCATCTCGAAGCTTTTCGCTTCGATTTCCTGCGGCTGAACCGTCAGCGGTTTAAATTCGGTACGAAAGTCCATTAGGAAGATACCTCCTGCAAAAGATCGGCGGCCGCTTTCAGCACGCCTTCATAGTCGGAAAAATGAATGCCGTATTCTAGGCCCGGACGGCCGATCACGATCGTTTCGATCCCCATCTCCAGAGCCGCTTCCAGCTTCTCGTCCACGGCGCCGATTTTCCCGCTTTCTTTGGTAATCATCAGCGTCACGCCGTAATGCGCATAGAGCGCCTTGTTCAATTCCTTGGAAAAAGGACCCTGCATCGCCACGATATTGCGCTGCTCGATCCCGAGCTCCTCGCACTTCTCCATATTGTCAAGACGCGGGAGCATGCGGGCGACAAGCCTCACGTCCGGCAGCCCGCCAAGGCGCCGGGCAAAAACATGCAGCGTCTTGCTGCCCGTCGTCAGCATGACGACACCGCCGCGAACGGCCGCCAGCTCGGCGGCGTGCGCGTAATCGTCCGCAAACACGATGCCGGGCCGGACCTGCAGGTCCGACCCTTCGCGTTCGTAGCGGACGTACGGCACAGCCGCCGCTTTCGACGCCGCCATGGCGTTGCGCGAAGCTTCCTCCGCGAAGGGATGGCTCGCGTCTACGACGAGCAAGACCTCTTCGCGCCGGATGAGCGCCGCCAGAGCTTCGGCGTCGAGGCGACCGACGGCGGCGGCGATGCCCGCGTCGGCCAGGCTCTTGGCGGCGCTGTCGGTGACGACCGTCGCCAGCACGCGATGCCCGGCCTGCGCCAGCAGCACCGCAAGCTCGCGGGCGTCGCTTGTGCCGGCCAGGAGAAGGATCATCGTCCTCCCTCCCTGCCGTCCGCGCCTGCGGCTACAGGGCCCGGCGCAGACGCCGCCGCTTCGCCGCCGGAGGCACCGGCCTCGTCTCCGGCACGGCGGTTGTCCGCGTGGTTATGCGCGTGCGCCTCATGCTCACCATGGTCATGAACATGACCATGAGTGTGCGGCTGCTCTCCATGCGTATGGTTGTGACCGTGATGCTCCTCTCCATTCGCATGTTCATGATGTTCGTGGCTGTGATCATGATGTGCATGGTCGTGATCGTGCGCATGTCCGTGAACGTGTTCGTGTTCATGCCCGTGATCGTGGTCATGGTCGTGGTGGTGATCATGATCGTGATCGTGATGGTGGTGGTGATCATGATCGTGATCGTGATGATGGTGATGATCGATATGTTTCATTGCTTCCAGACGGAAGGAGCACATGTCGCAGTTCATTTTCACCTCGTCCTGAAGCGCCTCACCCGCGCGGTCGCGGAGAATGCCGCCAAGAATCGGATCAAGGCCGAAATAATCGGTCATCTCAAACGTACAATCGGGATAGCGCAGGGAGAAGTCGAGCAGCATGCCTTCCATCCGTTTGATCAGAATCCCCGTAAAAAGAAAATAAGGCAGCACGATCACTTTCTTCGCGCCCAATCTCAGGCAGCGCTCGATGCCGTTCTCCAGAAGCGGCGCCGTTACGCCGATAAATGCCGTTTCGACCCAGGGAACCTGGAGCTTTTCCCAGAGCAGGCGGGAAATTTTGAAAAGCTCGCTGTTCGCATCGGGATCGCTGCTTCCGCGTCCGACAACCAGCACGGCGGTATCTCCCGGCGTTTCCTCACGGAACCGGTCCGCCCCGCCCAATCTTGCCGTCATGATGTCGACTACACCTTCATGTACGCCGATAGGACGCCCGTAAATGAACTGAACGCCAGGGTAACGCTCTTTCGCTTCGTCAATGGCACCCGGAATATGAATTTTGGCATGACCGGCGGAAAATAAAATGATCGGCACCACGGCAATCCGTGTGGCCCCTCTGTTGACGCAAGTCTGTATCCCTTGCGAAATCGTCGGTTTTTCAAGCTCCAGAAAACAGGTTTCGATAATGCCCTGCTCCATCGTTTCGGCGAGCCGGCTTACAAACGCCCGGACCTCGCTGTTTCCTTCCGCGTCACGGCTTCCGTGACCTACAAACAGTACCGCATCCATCGGCTCTGCCTCCTTTTTTTGTATCCCAGTATTGAAAAGAAATTGAAAAGAAATCCTATAGTTTACGGGTTCGTTAATCTCCGCACAAAGCGTTTTCGATTTGAAAAGCCGGGACTTCCCGGTGCCGGTAGCCCTCCAGCTCTTTTACGCGGGCAAAAAACTTATGGAACCGTTCGTTCGGGTGCCCTTCGTTCCGGTACCGGGCGACGATCCGCTCTATGGTCTCGACCAGCTTGTCCGGCTCGATGCCTTCCGCAACGGGCTGCGCCGCGTGGGCATTGCGGCCGACCGTTTTTCCCCCGAGGAACAGATCAAACTTCTCCCGGCGGTACACGATGCCGATATCTTCCTTCACAGCGCCGTAGCAGGCCATGCCGCAGCCGTTGAAACCGATTTTCATCTCTTTGGGCACGGCCGCTCCGCCCAGAAGATCTTGAAGCTCCTCCGCATACGGCACGGCGTCACCCTTGTCCATATTGCAGAAGTCGCAGGCTTTGATCTGGACCACATCGCCGACCGGAGCCAACAGAAGCCCTTCTCCGCGAAGCCGTTTCGTTACGGAATCGGGATCGTCGGTCCGCAGCTTGACGAGCAGCTGATGATGGGGGGTATACTCCATCGTTCCTGTATCGCCGACAGCGTCCGCGAGGACCATCAGCTGTTTGGCAGTGAGATTTTTGTTCGCAAGTCCGGGGCTGACCGCGAATTCGAGAATAGCCTGCTGGCGGAAAAATCCGCCCGGGGAAGCGGAAGCAGCCGGACCGCCGGGCTCGCCCGTTACGAGACGAAGCGCTTCCTCCGCAAGCTCAAAAGCAGTCGGAGCCGAAGCGGCAGCCTGTGCAGGTGCGGCGGGCGGACGTACGGCGACCGCAACCGCCGAGTCACCGTACTCCCCGGCCCCCGAAGACGCGGGCGTATCGTACGCGGACCGCGTCCCGGCCGCTGGTATGCGGACCGTCGAATCTTCGCGGTCGTAATCGTCGGTAGTGCCGGCCCCTTCGGCCTCGGGGCTGTATGCGCCGTAACCGTCATCCTCGTACTCGTCCTCGTCGAAGAAGGACGGCAGGACGGCGCTGCCGGCTTCCCGCTCTTCCGCGGACCGCATACCGGCACCGGACTGTTCCCCCAAGGCGGGTGCTGCTTCCGCGCCGGTTTCCTCGTCCTGCTCCAGAGCCCACGGCTCGGCTTCCCGGCGGAGACGCTCATGAGGGCGCAGAGGCTGGATATCGCTGTCCAGCGTATACTTGCGCTGATAGCCCCTTGGCGTAATCATGAGTCCCTCGTAGTTGCGGGTCGCGGAGTTGCCGATGATCACCGTCGTGAGCATGCCGATATCATGCTCCAGCATCTCCGCAAGCGTCGTCAGCACGACGTGCTCCCTGTCGCGGTAGGCGCTTTTGACGATACCCACCGGAGTATCGGGAGAGCGGTGTTTCAGCAAAATCTGCTGCGTCTCCACGATCTGGCGCGTTCTTCTCCCGCTCCGCGGGTTGTACAGCGCGATGACGAAATCGGCGGATGCAGCCGCTTCGACTCTGCGCCGGATGAGATCCCACGGTGTCAGGTGATCGCTGAGGCTGATCGTGCATGCGTCGTGCATCACGGGTGCTCCCAGGAGCGAAGCGCATGAGTTGATCGCCGAGATGCCGGGCACGATTTCGACTTCCACGCCATCGCTCGGCTTCCACCCTTTCTCGATCAGCACCTCATAAACAAGACCCGCCATGCCGTAGACGCCCGCATCGCCGCTGGATATAACGGCCACCTTGCGCCCGGCCTCCGCTTGTCTGACGGCTTCCTGCGCACGGCTCACTTCCTCGGTCATGCCCGTACGCACGACCTGTTTGCCGTCGATCAGGCTGCGGATCAGATCCACATAAGTGTTATAGCCAATAATGACTTCGCTTTCCGAAATCGCCTCGCGCGCGCGTTTTGTAATATGGGCTTCGTCTCCGGGGCCAAATCCGATGATAAGCAGTTTACCGGCCATTCCCATTCCTCCTCTTCCCTGTAAAAAAAACTCCAGCACTTCCGCTGAACAACCGTTATCGAGCCGTCCGGCCTTCCCTGTCCGCTTCGTACAGGCGGCCTTATATATGCACGGCGGTCTGCCGTTTGCCTCTTCATCCCGTCCGGACAATAAAAAAAGCATTTCTATCCTCTTCGGATAGAAATGCTTCGAACTTTCGAGCCATTAAGCGGGAATATCCCGCATATGCTCCCAACCCGCACAGTCGCCGGCCCCGGGCAAACTTGTACGCCCACGTTCCGGCAAACCGCCGTTGGCAGCGATTCAGCCGTTCTCAACACCTCCCTAAATCCTCGTAGGTTATCTAGTGTTATTTAAACAGGCAGGTCTCCTGG
Organism: Paenibacillus chitinolyticus NBRC 15660; assembly: GCF_000739915.1. GTDB lineage: Bacteria > Bacillota > Bacilli > Paenibacillales > NBRC-103111 > Paenibacillus_F > Paenibacillus_F chitinolyticus. The sequence continues at coordinate 123,177 of NZ_BBJT01000011.1, forward strand.
CTCGGAGCTTTTTTCGGCGCCTTCCCGGATTATCCAGTGACGTTGTTGCCGAAAAAATTTTCCCCTGCGATTGCAGGGGGCTCCTTACAGTGGCGGGTCCGCGTCGGTCTTTCACCGAACTTCCCGTTTTAAGCCGAACCCGGTTCTTATGGACTGTCTGATCCGTTCGAATGGGCTCCGCACCTGTTTTTACCATATTCGATTGTGTTCTGTTCATCATAACATCCGGTCAAAGAACTTGTCTATGCCGATAAAACGCTCCTCTCAACCGAGCAGATAAACTCTGGCTTCATAAGGACGCAGTTTGATAACGCCGGTATCTTCGCCGGGGACGGGATCGTAATTTGAAATGAGAAGCTCCGCGTCCTTCCCTCTTCCCGGCTCTTCCGGCCATGTAAACTCCGGCGTTCCGTCGAAAAAGTTCAGAATCACCAGCAGCTTCTCCCCGTTCAGCGCCCGCGTGTACGCATAAATTTCCGTGTCCAGCGGAAGCAGGAGCTTGTACTCGCCGTAAACGATGACGGGATGCTTTTTGCGAAGCGCGATTAGGCTGCGGTAGTAGTGGTAGATGGACTGCGGATCGGCTGTCGCTGCAGCCGCATTGATCCCGGGATAATTCGGGTTGACCTTAATCCACGGTTCCCCCGTCGTAAATCCGGCGTTCGCCGTATCGTCCCACTGCATGGGGGTGCGGGCGTTGTCCCGGCTTTTTTTCCAAATCGCCTTCATAACTTCGTCCTGGGGCTTGCCGAGCAACTTGGCCTGCTTGTAGTAGTTGATCGTTTCCACATCGCGGTAATCGTCGATGAGATCGAACGCGACGTTGGTCATACCGATTTCTTCCCCCTGAAAAATGTACGGCGTCCCCTCCAGCGTCAGCAAAAACGTGGCGAGCATTTTGGCGGATTCCACCCGAAAGGGGCCGTCGTTTCCGAATCTGGACACGGGACGCGGCTGGTCGTGATTGCCCAGATAGTTGGCGTTCCAGCCTTTATCGTGTAGAACCGTCTGCCAGCGGCTCATCACATTTTTCAACTCCAGCAGGGTCCAAGGCTTGGATACCCACTTCCCCGTACCCGGAGAAGCCGCATCCAGATTCATATGCTCGAACTGGAAAACCATGTTCAGCTCATGGCGCTCGTCCCCCACGTAATCCAGCGCCTGCTCCGGGCCCAGTCCGGATGTTTCGCCGACCGTCATGATGTCGTAGTTAAAGAGCACCCGGTCATTGAGCTTGTGCAGCAGCGTATGTACCTTTTCCAGGTTCGAAAAAAGCTGGTAAGCCTGCACCACGGGCAAATGCTGGGGATTATCGGCATCCGGCAGCCCCTGCGCTTTTACGATATGCGCGATCGCATCGAAGCGGAAACCGTCCACTCCCTTGCCGAGCCACCAATGCACCATCCGAAAGAGTTCTTCGACCATCTCCTCGTTCTCCCAGTTGAGATCGGGCTGGTGCTTCGAATACAGATGCATGTAATACTCATCCGTCTCCGTGTCGTGCTCCCAGACGCTTCCGCTGAAGTAGGACTCCCAGTTGTTCGGAAAAAGCCCCTCTTTCCCCTTCCTCCAGATATAATAATCACGCTTGGGATTGTCCCTGGAAGAACGCGATTCTTTAAACCAGGCATGCCGGTCCGAGGTATGGTTGAGCACAAGATCCATCATGATTTTCAGCCCGCGCTTGCGCGCTTCCAGAAGCAGCTCGTCAAAATCCTCCATCGTGCCGTACTGCGGATCGATCGCGTAATAATCGCTAATATCGTAGCCGTTGTCGGCGCCCGGCGAGAGGTAGACCGGACACAGCCAGATGACGTTGACGCCAAGCTCCGCGAGATAATCCAGCTTGGAAATGATCCCGCGCAGGTCCCCTCGGCCATCCCCGTCCGAATCCTTGAAGCTGGACGGATAAATCTGATACACGACGCTTTCTTTCCACCATGTTTTGTTCATGTGAGTTCTCTCCTTTCTCTCAGCCTCTTCCTCCTTGGAACGACGGATATTTCGTCATCCCCCCATCCGCAAACAGCGTGATGCCGGTGACGTAGCTGGACTCCGACGAAGCCAGCCAGGCGGCTACGGCCGCAATTTCTTCCGGTTTGCCGATATACCCCATCGGAATGAGGGCTTCCACGCCGGCGCGCGCCTGTTCGTCGGCGAATTTGGATTCATTGATGGGCGTGTCGATCGCTCCCGGTCCGATATTGTTCACCCGGATTCCTTTGGGCGCAAACTCCAGCGCAAGCGTTTCGGTCATCATTTTGATGCCGCCTTTGCTCGCCGCATAATGGACGAAATGCGGCCAAGGAATCATTTCGTGCACACTTGAAACGTTGATAACGGCCCCTCTGATTTCATGCTCCAGCATATAGGAAATGGCCTCCCTGCTGCCGAGAAACGCCCCGGTCAGGTTCACGTCCAGCACTTTGCGCCAATCGTCGGCGGACAGCTCCTGAGAAGGGACTTCATTCTCGATTCCCGCGTTGTTGATCATTACGTCCAGAGAACCGAAATGCTCGTGGGCGGTTTCGACCAGCTTCTTCACGTCCTCTTCTTTGGTCACGTCTCCCCGGAGCGCCAGCGCTCTGCCCCCCGCGGCTTCCACTTCAGCGATCAAGGCGGGAATGTTTTCTTCATGGCTCAAGTAATTGATCAGGACATTCGCTTTCTCTTGGCCGAAACGGACCGCAGCCGCTCTTCCTATCCCCGTAGACGCTCCCGTGATGACAACCGTTTTTCCTTCCAAATCCTTATACATGGCGGTACCTCCTTGATTTTGGAATGCGAATCTCGCAGAAGACCTCCACTTTAATTAAACGTTTCAGAAGGAAAAAACGCATAAAAAAACAACAAACCCCGGCTGCAAGCAGCCTGGGGTTTGTTCATGAACGCCTTCGGCCGGTAACCCGGACCGCAGGAACTTATACGAAAATTAGTACAGGAACGTGCGGGAGATGATAACCAGCAGAATGAACAGAACCAGAATCGCACCTACGCTCGTACCTATGCCACCGTATCCGCCTACTCCGCCTACTCCGCCTACTCCACCTACTCCGCCTACTCCTCCTACTCCTCCAACATAACCCATCTTTCGTATCCCCTCTCGGTGAGTTATTGTCTTACCGTACACTATATGTGATTCCGCTAAAATGGAGTGGATGTCAGCCCGTATCGGCTCAAATTGAGCGACACTCCGCCGGAGCCTACTGCGGCGAACTCTACGGTGTTACAGGCGCTTCTTTAACGTGAACACCGTCAGCTCAGGCCGGCACCAGAACCTGACGGGGTGCATCGTCATGCCGATGCCCCGGTTCGTGTACACGTGCAGCTTGCCTCCGCCGAGTTTGTACAAGCCGTCGACATACTTGCGCCCATACATCGGTGTCGTAATCGCGCCGTAGAACGGCAGGCGCACCTGCCCCCCGTGGCTGTGCCCGGACAGCTGCATATCAACCGGCGCTTCAAGCGCGATATCCGCGAAATCCGGGGCATGGGACAACAGGAGTACGAAGTCGTCTCGGCGTACGCTTTTCAGCGCCCGGTCCAGATCGGGGCGCCCTTCCCACATGTCATCGACGCCGGCCACCCGGATCAGCGCCTTATCTTTGCCGACCGCGACGGACCGGTTCGTGAGCAGCTCGAAGCCTCCCGGCTTCAGCACCTTCTCCGTCTCCACGGGCGATCCGTAATAATCGTGATTGCCGAGTACCGCGAATTTACCCAGCGGAGCCTTGAGTGCCGCCAATGCCTGACTGACTAAGGAACCGTCGTACACGCGGTAATCATACAAATCGCCGGTGAAGCACAGCAAATCCGGCTTCAGCGCGTTGATCATGTCCACAAGCTGCGGCAGATCTCCGGGCGCCAGATAGGGTCCGACGTGAACATCGCTGAACTGGACGACACGTACGCCATCGAACGCCTGCGGCAGCCGTTCCAGCTCCAGCCGGACATGCTTGGTGCGGATCCAGTGCGGTTCGGCAAACCGCGCGTATCCGTAGGAAACAAAAGGGGCTGCCAACAAAGCGCCGATCAGAAATTTGCCTTTTGCCAGAAAGGCTCTGCGTGTCATCTTCGGATTAAGGTCCATCGTGTTTCCGTTTCCTTTCTCCGGTTTCGTTTGTACTTGATCTTAACATGTCTCCGGCCGGAAGGCCAAAAACGCCAACTTCTCTTCTTCAACACCGTTAAAGCTCCGGAAAAATCCGGGTTGACAAAACCTCTTCATTTTCATTATTGTACTAAGTGTACTACATTAAGTAGTACACTTTAGAATTTATTTTGCTTAACGACACCACGCGTTCTTCATCCTACTTACCGCCAAGAAAGGGGTGCCTCCTTCGATGATCAAAATCAACGAGCGAAGCGAACTTCCCATATACGAACAAATCATACAAGGAATGAAAGAACTCATACTCAAAGGGGCGCTGCAGCAGGGAGACCGTCTGCCCTCTGTCCGGGAACTCTCCGCCGCGGTCCTCGTCAATCCGAATACGGTCGGCAAGGCTTACCAGGAACTGGAGCGCCAGGGCATCATCGAAACGCTGCGCGGTAAAGGCACCTTTGTTGCCAAGCCGTCTTCACCGGGCATGGAAAAAGAGCGCCTTGAGAAGTTCCGCTCCACTTTCCGCCAGCTTCTTGTCGAAGCCGCTTATCTGGGAATCAAGGCCGATCAGGTTAAAGACTGGACCGAACAATTTTACAAAGAAATCAAGGAGTAAAGGAGTATCCCTTATGCTAAACGTTGAAGCTCTCAGCAAACGCATCGACGGACGTCCGGTTCTGGAAGATGTCCGATTCCGGCTCGGCCAAGGCTCCATCGCCGCGCTCGTCGGCCGCAACGGAGCCGGCAAAACCACCCTGCTCCGAACCCTTGCCGGCATTCTGGAGCCGGACCGTGGAGAAGTCCAATGGGAAGGCCGTTCGATTCACGAGCATCCCGATGCCAAACGGAATATCGTATATGTCCCCGATTCTCTTGATATGTTGGGAGGCTACACGGCCAAGGAATGCGCGGATCTTTATCGTCTTGCCTACCCCGACTTCGATCCGGCTTATTTTGCGGACCAGCTCCGCAGATTTCATCTTCCGGAGCGCAAAAAAATCCGCACCTTCTCCAAAGGCATGAAGGCGCTTATAGGCCTACTTCTCGCTTTTTCATCGAAAGCCAGCCTTATTCTCCTCGATGAACCCACGAACGGTCTGGATTCAATCGTCCGCAAGCAGGTTCTTTCCTTCCTCGTCGAAGAAGTCGCGAGCGGGAACACGTCCGTTCTCATTTCATCCCATCAGCTTCAGGAACTGGAGCGAATCGCGGACACGGTCATCATGATCCGGGAAGGAAAGCTGGAGTCCGCCTCCTCTCTGGAGGAAACCAAAGGAGCCCTGCATAAGCTGCAGGTCGTGTTCAATGGAGAACCGCCCGGGGATTTCCTGAGTCTGCCTCAGGTGAGAGTCGTGAGCCATGTGGGCCGCGTTTATACGCTCCTCCTGCTCCAGGACGATTCCGTGCAAACTCTCCAGCACCTTCAACACCTGAATCCGCTGCTGGTCGACCGGCTTTCCATCCAATTGGAGGATGTATTTGAGTACCGTCTGGGAGAGGGTGACGAACATGCTGTCTAAAGCGCTGTGGAAAAAAGACTACAAGCAAGCCAAGCTGCTGCTGTGGCTTATGCCTGCGGCGGGGTTTCTGTTTCTGGTTTTCAACCGGATAAATGAATTGATCCTATCCCCGGCAAACATGAAATGGAAACTGCAATTTATCAATAAGGACTCGGAAAACGCCACGATATATTCATTTGGTTCTGAATTTACCAACTACCGGATTGCGCTTGCCGTTTTGGCGCTGGGAGTCGCGGTCCTGCTTATCGGAATGGAGCGGCGAGGCCTTCATCAGGATTTCACCTTCTCTCTGCCTTTCAAACGCACTCAAATTTACTTAAACAAATGGCTTCTGGGCATCCTTTTTATCCTCGGAGCGGTTCTCCTGACGAACGCGCTGGATATTGTCGTGATTCTTTTGTCGCCGTACCATGACTATTTCACTCTGTCTGTCCACGTGCGTGAGGTTCTTCGTTCGACCTTTATATTAACCGCTTGGTACACCATTGTCCTGTTTGCAGGAACGTTCACGGGCGGGGCTTTGACGCAAATTCTTCTGTCCCTGGTTGCCGGCGTACTGCCGATGGGCCTAAGAAGCATGCTGGGTTCTTTCCTCTCCGTTTATTGGCCCGGATACAGAGAGCTGTTAAACCCGGTTATTAGACACAACTGGCATTATTTAGACCCTTTGGATCTTGTTACGGGCGGCGGTTATTCACTGACTTCGCTTTATCTGTTCGGGATATGCGCGGTTTACATCTTGATTTTCCTGGGAGCTGGGTTGTACGCTTATTCGAAAAACAAACCGGAAAACAACGGCAAAGCGATTCTTTTTCCCGGTCTGGAACCTTACTTTTTGTGGGGCGCCGTAGTTTGCGGAGCTTGCTTTGCCGGGATGGTTGGCAAAAATTTCACGGCCCCCTACTATCAATACCAGCAAAACGGCGCGTCCTTATATGCCTATGGCCTTGCTTTCCTTCTTGGCGGAACGATCGTTTACTTCGTTCTTCGTTTCCTGCTGAAACGCCGTTTCAAATTCATTTGAGATCGACTGCTGAGATAAAAAAAGAGCACCGCAAAAAACAACCGGAAACCGAAAAAACCCGCCAGCCATGCTGACGGGTTTTTCGTATGTTCGTTTTACTGCCTGTAGCGGTTATGTGTCCATCTGCTTCTTCCTTGTGCCATGGCTACTATGGCGGAAAGAAACCCACTGCCGTTTCTATAGAAAATGTCGTTAGTATACTCATATAGAAGGCTCGAAGAAACGGCCTTGTTTTCTAGTTCCTAATGATCTCTGAATAAAGAAATGACCAATTAGTGTTCCTAAAACAATGAAAGCCCTGCCTCTCTTTCATCCTTGCGGCTCCGATGACCGCGCCAGTGTGAATCAAGTAACACGGTAAACAAATTCTTAGGGTTGTTGGAATTTGATTCGGTGGAGGAATGTTATTCATAAAAGAGGAACTAAAAAAGAGGGTTTAACAATACAATTACATATTGTATCATAGACGGCTTACTTTTTCAATACCCATTTTCGGTCAGCTGCGCTCATCCGGTTCAAAACACGATCAGACGAATCCGGTTCGAGGGTTGAATAAGCCGGAACGAATGGGCCTAACGAGGGCTGAGGAATCACATCGAGTTTGACGGATGACCGGTTGGCAGCAGCATAACTCGAAAGAGCAAGACATCCCTTTAAGGGACGCTTGCTCTTTTGGGTTTAAGCAGCGGGTTCTTTTTCCCGGGTCACATCCAGTACGTCCAGCAGGAACATAAAGATCGGAATCCCGATAATCAGTCCCCATACGCCCATAAAATGCTCGGAGAAGATGAGGACGATAAAGGTGTAAAACACGGGCAGGTTCGTTTTGGCGGACATCAGCTTCGGATTCAGCATATAAGCTTCCAGGGCGTGGAGAATCGCGACCAGGACAAGCACATATACCACCATCATGATCCCGTCTATGCTGTAAGCAATCGTACAGAGCGGAATCAGTGATATGATGACGCCCGCCACGGGGACAAGGCCCAGCAGGAAAATCATCAAGCCAAGGCCGAACAGCTGAGGAAAACCGAGAATCCACAGCGCGATGACGGACAGAATGCCGTTTACGAGCGCGATGAGGAACTGAGCTTCCAGCACTTTACCGAAAGAGTGGACAAAACGGCTGCCGAAATAGGCCACTTCTTCGTAAAACGCCGCGATTTTGCTGTCTTTGAACTTCGCGGTAAAGCGGATGATTCTCGGCTTCTCGAGCAGGAAAAACAGGCTGAGGAGCAGGGCGATGAACACCTGCACAAGCACTTTGCTGATGTCAGTCACCGATTTGAACACAAAGCCGAATCCCTGGTTCATATACTTCGAGAGCTCGGTCTGTTCAATGTAAGGTTTAATCAGGTTGATGATATAGCTGAGCACTTCATTGTCCTGCGGCTGCGTATAAAATTCATACAACTGCCTGACGACCTGCGATACCTGGACGGCCACGACAGGCAAATACCTGTACATCCCGATCCCCAGCAGCGCCAGAATAACCACGTACAGAATCGCTACGATCCAGCGCCGGTCCACTCTCATATACCGGTTCAGCCTGGATGAGACGGACGACTGCATACGGTCCATCAGAAAAGCGAAGATGAACGTAAGCAGAATGAGATTGATCATGCTCTGCATAGCATAAAGAATAAGGGCAAGCAGGGCGAAGATCAAAATTCTCCGGAAACCTTTGCTTTGAAAATATTGTTTGGTAAACATATGGTGTATGCTCCTATCCTCACAAAACTCGGGGCCTTTCCGCCCGCTCTAACTCTCTCTACTATATAACGAATAGACGGGGGGATGGTTCCGGTATTTCAGAACTTTCAGCAAAATTTGCGGACCGCACGGCCCTGCCCTTGCGATGATGATAAAAAGTATGAAAAAGGAGGCGGTTTTATGCGGAAACTTCCTGCATTTTTGCGGCAAATGCTGCACAACGGCTGGTTCTGGGTCGCTGTGGCGGCAGGCGCGGTTGCCGGAAGTTTGAGTTGGCTGCTGTACATGAGGCTCTAGTCGGCTTGTTTGCACCACGACGAGCGGAAAACGGGTATGACGTTCTCTCTCTTTATACATCCTGTCTAACAATCGGTTTTTCTAAACCTCCGGGAAGTGAAAGTTTGATAGAATCCGAAAGTTGTAAAAGCAGCCTGCTCCTTTTGATAAACGGGACTGGCTGTTTTTTTATGCTTGTAGAGCTTAACCTCGAGGCAATGAAGCGGATATTTTACAAATACTAAATTTACAATTTTGCCTATATATGTTATTTTTTAAGATAGGTTGGCCAACCTATCATTTATTATAACCTGGAGGTGTCGTTCATGAAAAAAATTATCGTCCTCACGCTTCTTTTCCTGCTGACCTTAGGAGTCTCTTCCGCTTACGCTAACACCGAAACCGAGCCTAACGATACTTACACAACCGCCAATGTTTTGTCCCAAGGGGACAACTTCGGCAAATTGAGCGGATCGCTCGACAGAGACTGGTGGACCGACCAAGTTCCGGCCGGCAGCGTACACAAAGTCACGCTAACGTCTCCTACCGGCTATCCTTACCTCATTACGTTATATACACTGTCCCCGCTGGGTGTGCCTATTTACCAGTCCTCCGCAAGCGGCAACGGATCGGTTACGCTGAACGGCGGCGCGTCCGGGACTACTTTTTTCGTTAAAGTGACTCCAGCTTTCCTGAATGTCGATACAAGAAAAAATTATACGCTCAATCTGTCCATCGTCAACTAAAATCTTCCTGACGAGGGGTTCGGAAGAGCCGCTTTATTTTCAAAAAAAGACCTTGAAGGATTTCCTTCAAGGTCTCTTGTTCGTGCCTGCCCTATTGACGCCGACGGTTCAAGTGAACGAACGTAACGGCAAGCGCCGCAAGAAGCACGCCCCCCTTGATGATATCGAAGGAATAGTACGGCACGTTCAGCATCGTCAAGCCGTTGAGCAGGATGCCGATCAGCACCGCTCCGAAGAAAGTGCCGATTACATTGGGCTTGCCCGCGCCCAGGACGGAATACCCCACGAACACGGCCGCCACCGCTTCCATAAGCAGCGGAGCCCCCGCGTCGATCTGGCCCGAACCGATCCGGGCCGCATACAGGATTCCCCCTATCGCGGCGAAAAGTCCCGAGAGCACGTAGGCGGCCGTCCGCACCCGGTTTACACCGATCCCGGACAACCGGGCGGCTTCGCGGTTGCCTCCCGTAATATAGAGCTGGCGGCCCCAACGCGTGTACGTCAGGAAAATATGGACGGCCGCTACCGCGATAATCATCAGGATGACGGGAACCGGCAAGCCGATGATTTTTCCTTGGCCCAGCCATTTGAAGCTTTCCGTCACTACACCCTTTGCCGTCGTTCCGTCGGGCATCGGCATGTTGTTGTACACCGAAAACCCTTTGGTGTACGTCTTGTGCACCCCTGCGATGATATACATCACCGTCAGTGTGGCAAGCAGGTCGGGAATGCGCACCTTCACAATAAGGAAGGCGTTGAGCAGGCCGATTCCGATGCCGATCGCCAAGGGCACCAGCAGAACCACGATCAGGGGCTGCTCGTACCAGACCATCAGCGAAGCGGCCACGACGGTCGTAATGGAAACGGTAGAGCCGACAGACAAGTCGAATCCGTCGACAATCTGCGACAGCGTGACGCCGATCGCCACAAACGTAACGATAGAAATGGAACGCAAAATATCAAAAATATTATCATAACTTAAGAAGTTCGGGTTCGTAATGGAAAAAAAGACAAAAACCGCAGCGATGACGACAAGTGTCCCGTAGCGGAACGAAACGTCCAGTGCTTTATCTTTCAACGTGTTCGGCCTCCCCTGCGCTGGCATAAGATAAAATGGCTTCCGCCGTGGCTTCCTCGCGGCTGAGTTCGCCTGTGATCCGGCCGTAGCTCATCACGAGAATCCGGTCGGCGATCCCCAGAATTTCGGCGATTTCGCAGGACAGGTAGATAACGCCCTTGCCTTCCTGCGCCAACTGTCCGATCAGCCGGAAAATGTCGCTCTTCGCGCCGACATCCACGCCCTTCGTCGGCTCGTCGAACATGTACACCGAAGCGTCCGTCGGCAGCCACTTGCCTACGGCCACCTTCTGCTGGTTGCCGCCGCTCAGGTGCTTCACCGGCCGCTCCGGCTGCGGCGGCTTCACCCCGAGCCGGCCGATCAGCCGCTCGGCGTGGCCTCGCTCCTCGCGCCTGCGGATGAATCCGCCGGCGCTCAGTCTCCGGAGAATCGGCAACGACAAGTTGCGCTGGACCGATTCCTCCACAAGCACGCCCTGCTTGCGCCGTTCCTCCGGCACAAGCACCACGCCTGCGCGTACGGCATCCTCCGGCTCATGGAGCCGCAGCCGTTTGCCGCGCAGCAGGACGTCGCCGCCGTCGGCGCGGTCGGCTCCGAAGAGCAGCCGGCTCAGCTCGGTTTTGCCGGCGCCGACCAGGCCCACGATGCCGAGGATTTCGCCCTCGCGGAGCGTGAAATCGACCCCGCGCACCTTCGTCCCGCGGCGCAGCCCCCGGACCTCCAGCACCGTCCCGCCCAGGTCCGCCGGCAGTTTGGGAAACTCCTCGGCGAACGTCTTGCCGAGCATCGTTTCAATGATTTCGCCGTGACTGGTACCCTGGGCGGCCTTCGTCAGCACGCGGCTTCCGTCCCGCATGACCGTGATCCGGTCGCACAGCCGGGTCACTTCCGCAAGCCGGTGCGAAATAAACACACACCCGACGCCGTTCGCTTTCAGCCGTTCCATAATCGCGAATAGCTGCTCCGATTCTTCAAGGCTGAGGGGAGCCGTCGGCTCGTCGAAAATGACACACTTCGCCGCATGAGCCACCGCCCGTGCGATCAGCACGAGCTGCTTCTGCGCGATGGTCAGTTGCGACGCCTTCAGCTTCACCGGGATGTCCGAGCCTATCGAATCGAGGATTCTCGCCGCTTCCCGGTTCAGTGTGCTCCAGCGAAGCCAGGCGCTCCCGTGCGCAACGCTGTCCAGCAGCACGTTCTCCGCCACCGTGAGCTCCGGGACGAGCGCGGTGTCGACTTCCTGATACACGCAGAAGATTCCCTGACGCATCGCATCCTTGGGCGACGAAATCGGCACGGGCTTCCCGTCGATTTCGATCGTTCCCCCGTCCGCGGTATAAGCGCCGGACAAGATCTTCATGAGCGTGCTTTTTCCCGCCCCGTTGGCCCCCAGAAGCCCGTGAACTTCGCCGCCTTTTACTTCAAAATCCACTTCCGACAACGCTTTTACGCCCGGAAATGTTTTCGTTATGCCGTTCATCCGCAGCACGGATAGTGAAGTCGTCGTCATGATGAACCGTACTCCTCCCCGAACTTTCAAAATCCCATCGTCAACAACCCGATGGGATTTCGCGTGTTCTTCTTATTTGCCCGACTGTTTCTCGGCTTCCTTAAGCCAATCGGTGTAACCTTGCTGGCTGTTGCCCCAGCCTTGCACATGCTGGCTGAGTTCCGCCGTCGTAACTTTCTTGTCTTTCGGCAGTTGGTCGCGGGAGACGAATACCGGCTCCAGGACCACTTTCTCCGGAGTCTGATCCCCGTGAAGCTTCTGATACAGGTAGCGGACCTGAATGCGTCCGATATCTTTCGGATCGACAGCGGCCGAAGCTACCCAGGAGCTGTTCGCATCCTGAATGAGCTGAAGATCCTCGTCGCTCATGTCGATGCCGTATACTTTAATTTCCGTGCGGCCCGCCTGCTGAATGGCGCGCGTTGCGCCTTTGGCGAACTCGTCCCAAGCCGCCCATACGGCCGTAATATCGCCTTTGTTCGGATACTTTTTCAAGATCGCTTCCATTTGCGCCTGCGTATCCAAAGCCGGGTTCTGCGCGTTGCCGAACGCCGCGATTTCTTTAATGTCTTTATTCTTATCCAAGAATGCTTTGTAAGCGATCTGGCGGCTCTCCATCGGAGGGAAACCTGCCACCCACACTTTGACGATGTTGCCCTTGCCGCCGGCGTCTTTACCGAGCTGCTCCAGCGTCAGTTCGGCCAGCTTCTGGTCGTTCTGTTCCAGTGCGACGATACCGGGTCCTTTGACGTTGGAATCAAATGCGACAATCGGAATTTTTTTCTCCACGGCTTTATTAATGCCGCTCTGAAGGGCATCCGGTGTTCCGTGGTCGAGCAGAATACCATCGAATTTCTGGTTGACGGCCGCATCGAGGTTGGAAGCCATCTTCGTCAGATCGCCGTCGGCAGGAATCACCGTTACCGTACCGCCAAGCTTGGTAACCTGCTCCTTCACGCCTTCCACGTATTGAGCCGAGAATGTGCCCAGATTCTGACGCATAATCAGCGCGACTTTCTTGCCCGCCAAGGCATTTGCTTTATCACCGCCAGCCGGCGAAGCGCCAGGTGTCTGCGCAGCCGATCCCGTAGTTGTCTCCGTGTTTGCTTTGCCGCATGCCGCCACCAGACCGACGATCAGAATCATCATAGTGAAAACATGGACAACTTTGCGTATCCCTTTCATAGTTCCCTCTCCCCCGTTGTTCATTTTCTGTGTAAAAGTTCTCTTTAATCCAAGTATTCCAGTTGGATTAAGGCATATCATACTGTACGTCCTTCTTTTCGTCAACGAAAATTTTAGGCGCACTTGCGCAGGCCCCGAGGCGTCCTTCTTGCGCACAAACTAAAAAAGCTCTCAGCCCGGAAACCATTCCGGACTAAGAGCTTGGCTTATTTACGGCCGAAATCGGCCTTGATTTCTCCCCACTTCTTAGTATCCCATTTCACGATTTTATTGGTGTATGTGTTGGTGCGTATCCACTCAAGCGCGCGGTCTACCAAGGTCCATATTTCTTTGGTCGAAGCGTCCCTGACCAGATTGGAAGCGACCTCTTTTTTGCGGAGCCAGCTGAGGGCGGTCATCGAATCCGTATAAATGGTTTTGCTGCTTCCCTGCTTTTGCAGATAGGCGAGAGCATGAACAATGGCGAGAAACTCCCCCATATTGTTCGTTCCTTTGGAAATCGGTCCCCTGTAGAAAATCACTTCGCCCGTCTTCGTATCCACGCCTTTGTATTCCACGATTCCGGGATTACCGGAACAGCCCACATCGACGGAAATGCTGTCATAGTCCACTTCGGGAGGCGCCTCGGATTTCCCGGAACTCCCCGCTCCCGCGGACTTTTTCTTCGCTCCGAAATCGAGCGACTTCTGCCAGCCGCGTTCGTAAGCGGCCCGCGCCTCGGCTTCCGTGGGATACGACTTGTATTTGGCCTGCGGGAACGCATCGGTCTGCTCCTTGCACTGGGCCCAAGTCGAATAAATTCCCGGGGTTCTGCCCACCCATACCACATAAAACTTTTTCTCGGCCATACTTCCCTTCCTTTCCATGCAAAGGGGTCGTTCCGGACAAGCTTGCGAATGTCTGTCCAATCCCCGGCCTATAGTTTATCACAAAACGGCGGGATTACGCCCGTTCATAAAGCCCCCTTGCCGCCCTTCGTAAAAGCCTCTTTTCTTTTATTTTTTTCGACGCTTTCGACTTTTTCTACCTATTTATACACCTCTATCCAAACCCTTTTCGACAAGTTAAAATATTTTTTTCAGGCATGAGTATTTTTAACAAAACGGTTCATACTACCCATTACCGAAGGAGGTGATATGAATGGGTGCAGGACAATCCCGCAGCAGCAACACACTGGTTGTTCCACAAGCTAACCAAGCTTTGGACCAGCTGAAATACGAAGTCGCTCAAGAGCTTGGTATTCAAATTCCTCAAGACGGCTACTACGGTTACATGGCTACTCGCGACACAGGCGCGATCGGTGGACACATCACTCGCAGACTGGTTCAAATCGCCGAGCAACAGCTGGCAGGCAAATTGGGACGTTAATCGTCTGATTCAAACATACTTAAGCACGACCAAAAAAGGTGGCCGAAACAGCCACCTTTTTGCTTGTTTTGAACGTCCTTATCCGCGGATGAGGCTGGACATGTTATAGTTCGATTCGAACATGACGCTGGCATACAGCGTTTCTTTCTTTACCGTGAAATCAAACGTAATTTCCCCGTGCGTCCAATTCACTTTGTACTTCAGAGAATCAAGCGCAAGCTTCCGGAAAGCCTGCCACTGGGATTCCGTCAGACCCGTCCCGCTCTTCTGCACAACCCCATCCCTTCCTTCGAGAGGATTATGCCGGACGCCGAACTTTCCGACCGCATTGTTGCGGATCTGCAAAAAGACCGTTCCCGAGTTTAACTCGCTCAATTCCTGCCGAAGCTCGGTAAATACAATTTCAACTTGACGTACCAATGAAATCGGTTCAATAATCATGATTTTCCCCCTAATGTCTCTCTTAAAATTGTATGAATTTGTATATTCTAGGCATGTAGCCACAGTATAATGTGTCTTTAGATCTAATACAACAAAATTTTACATTAATTTTATTTTTTTCAATCTTTTTCTCGCTAAAATCCGCCTTAAAGTCACATTTCATATGATTTTTCCTACAAAAAATTAATCAAAAATTTATTTCAAGACCTATGTACCCCTTTCTTTTTTAGGTCTTTTCACTCACTTTTTTTACACCAAATAAAACTATAGACCCTTATAAAACCCGGTGATATAATGGCCGCAGGAAATATGTTACATTTTGAATTCATTCTGTCTATAGGAGCGTTATGTATGAAGAACTGGTCGTCTCTCTCCTTTAAAAGCAAGCTGCTGGCCGGCTGTTACGGCTTGATCGCCGTTTATTCCGCGGCGCTGCTTCTCCTTCTCCTGCTTCCCGGTTTCAACCGCTTGATCGGCTTTATTTTTCTCGCGGTTATGCTGGCGGCAAGTTTCCCTTTCGTCCGCTGGTTTGAGAGAGCGCTTACGGAACCTGTTGAAGACCTTACCCGCGCGGCTCTCAACATCTCCAAAGGCGATTTCTCCCGCAAGGTGGATGCGACAACAGACGATGCCTTGGGCGATCTCGGACGTTCCTTCAACAGCATGATCGACAAGCTGCGCGGCATTTTGGGCGAAACCGGCTCCATCACGAGACAAGTCGTCGATACGAGCCAAAGCATCTATTCCCAGAACTTGCAGCTCAAGGACGTTCTTCAGCAGGTGACGGTTTCCGCCCAGGAACTCGCCTCGGGAGCCGGACAGATTTCGGAAGAAGTCTCCACCATCTCCGTATCTACAAAAGATATCGAACAGAAGGTTTCGAACTTTGCGGGGTCGACCCAAACGATGAATGCCCGTTCCGAGCAAATGCTGTCGCTCGTCGACAAAGGCCGTGAAGCTGTCGAAATACAGGGGCAAGGCATGAAAAGAAATGTCGAAGCTACCGCGCGCGTTTCCGACACAATCCGCACTCTTGCGGAACAAACGGCAGGAATTTCCAAAATCACCAAGGCAATCTCGGAAATTGCCGAACAAACCAATCTCTTGTCGCTGAACGCGTCCATAGAAGCGGCAAGAGCGGGGGAACAAGGGCGGGGATTTGCCGTAGTTGCGCAGGAGGTGAGGAAACTGGCCGAAGAAGCAACGACCCAGACGAGGGAAGTTTTCGGGCTGGTCACGGCCATCGAATCCGGCATTCGCCAGGCTCTGTCTCATATCGAAGTAAATGAGGAAGCCGTCGGCAGACAGACGGAGCTGATCCAGGATACCGAAGCCGTTTTCTCCGATATTTTTAACGCCGTCCGTTTTATTTCCGACCGGATCGGAGAATTTGCCGAAGAGAGCGACAGTATGCTGGCAGGCGCACGTCAAATTTCCGCAACGATGGAGAACATCTCCGCAATTACCGAGCAGTCCGCTGCGGGAACGGAGGAAGTGTCCGCTTCGATGAACGAGCAGATCAGCGGCGTTCTCGAAATGGTTAGCCGGTGCGAGCAAATGACACGTTCCGTTAAACAGCTGGAGCAGACGATTCAAATTTTTAAATTATGAGAAAATTTAATTCCGGTCCGCCGGGTGTTCATGTAAAAAGAACCTTCGAATCCACAATGGTGGATTCGAAGGTTCTTTGGGCTGCAAGGAACGGTTTTACTTCACTTTGCCTTCCGTCAGGCGCATGAATTCGTTCACGTCTTCGATAACGGTATCGACCGCGCTCTGCCAGAAATCCGGCTGGGTCAGATCGACGCCGAGATGCTTGTGAGCCAGCTCTTCGACCGTCATGCTGCCGGTATCCCGGAGAAGCGCCGCGTATTTGTCCTCGAACGCGGTTCCTTCTTCGAGCGCACGCGCATAAATGCCCGCGCTGAACAGGAAACCGAACGTATACGGGAAATTGTAGAACGGCACATCCGTCGCGTAGAAGTGCAGTTTCGCCGCCCAGAAATGAGGATGATAAGCGCTGAGCGAATCATTAAACGCATCTTTCTGCGCTTGGACCATCAGCTCGCTGAGGCGGTCTGCGCTTACGAGACCTTTGCGGCGCTCGTCGTAGAAGTTGGTCTCGAAAATAAAGCGGGCGTGAATGTTCATGAAGAACGCGACCGCGCGCTGAATTTTGTCTTCCAGCAGGACGATGCGCTCGTCGTCGCTGACGGCCGCTTTTACAGCCGCGTCGGAGACGATCAGCTCCGCGAATGTGGAAGCCGTCTCCGCCACGTTCATGGCGTATTCCTGGGCCAGCGCCGGCATATCATCCATCAGATACTGATGGAAGCCGTGGCCGAGCTCGTGAGCGAGCGTGGACAGGTTGTTCAGCGTTCCGCTGTAGGTCATGAAAATGCGCGTCTGCTTCGCCAGCGGGAACGACGTACAGAAGCCGCCCGGACGCTTGCCTGCGCGATCTTCCGCTTCGATCCAGCGGTTCTCGAACGCCTGCGCGGCATAATCCGCCAGACGCGGGCTGAAGTCGCGGAACTGGTCGACGATCAGCTTGGCGCCTTCGTCGTAGCCGACGGTCTTCGTTCCGCCTTCCAGAGGAGCGTCCACATCCGCCCACGCCAGCTTTTCAAGACCCAGCAGCTGTGCTTTGCGGTTCAGATAATCGACGAGCACGCCCTTATTGCGGGTAATGACGTCCCACATCACATCGAGCGTCTGCTTGCTCATGCGGTTGATTTCAAGCGGTTCTTTATGTACGGAATCCCAGCCGCGCTGTTTGTAAACCTGCAGCCTGAAGCCGGCGATATGGTTAAGAGCTTCCGCCGCAAAGTCGGCTTTCTCGGCCCATGCCTCTTCCCACCGGTTGAAAAGCTCGGTGCGCTTCGCAAGTTCCGGCGTATGCAGGCGGTTAAAAGCCTGGCCCGCCGACAACTCCTGGCGCTCGCCGTTCTCTTCCACCACCATGCGGAACTGGCTCACCGTCGTGTTGTAGAGGTCGTTCCAGCCGTGATAACCGTCAACGGCCAAGTCGCTGATCAGCGCTTCCTGCTCCGGCGGAAGCTTCTCTTTCGCCTGCGTTCTGCGCTCGTTCAGGGAAAACGCGATCTCGCGGAGACCTTCCTGCTCAAGCAAAGCGCTCCAGACGTCATCCGGCGTTCCCGTGATAACGGGGTCCAGACGGGTCAGGGATGCCAGGAAATCGGCATAGAGCGTTTTCACTTTACCGCCAAGCTGGACGGCTTTCTTATCCTTCTGATTATCGGCCGCGAGGCAACCTACGAATGAATCCGCTTCACGAATTCGTTTTAAGATGCCCTGATACTGATCTATTAGAGCCTTAAAGCCAGCCGAATCGCCGGCGGATTGAGGGGACGACGCTTTCTCGAGACTGGCGCGGAATCCGGCGATATCGCCATCCAGATCGTTCAGAAACGAGGCAAACTGGGGAGATTCGCTTCCGCCCGGGAAAAATACGTCCAGATCCCAAGTCTGATTCAACGGTGTATGCATGTGTAATCCACCTTTCCGATTAGAGGGTAAAGACTAAATTGACCTACGGTAACATTAAACCATAAACTTCCTGCAAACAAAAGAAGGGTCTTCCGCCTTGTTGTGAGAGGTCACTCAATAGGATACAGTATGGAGGAGGGACCGTTTATTCACGCAATTGCTTCTTCCTAAGAAATATGCTATCAATAGATAAAAAGAACCATTTTTCCCGAAGAAAGGATAGGTCTAATGAAACCCTTGAACATTTCTCCGGACACGGCGGTGAAGCTTGCCAAGCACCTGGGCGTACCGCTCGAGCACCTGATGCACATGCCCCAGCATATCCTGCTGCAAAAGCTGGCCGAGCTCGCTTCGTCCAAGCCCGATAAGGATCCGGCGCCGGATTCCGAAAGTGAAACGAAGTAAAATGATGCTTCCTTTTAGTCATACATGGCCTTATGAAACCGTTTTGAAAGATATTTATGTAGCCGAGTGCCCGTTCTGCAGCCAATCTAACGTTCTCCTGCCTTTAAGGACTAAAGACTTACTTCCGATCCATGAAGGCAAGAAAAGACTTCTCGTGTTTCCCTGCTGCCGTGAGAAAGTGACGCTGGTGGACACGGACACGGATTATTTGCTTGCGGACCGGCCTTTCAGAAAACGGTAAGACGAGCCATCCATTGCAATAACGAGGAGTGGTTCCGCTTGAGTGAATATCTGGTTGCCCTCACCATTGCTTGTACCCTGGTCACCCTCAGCTATCTGGCGCTTAAAATACAGCGCATGCATTTTTTTGAAAATTATGAAAAAATAGCTTCACCCGTACTGACCGGCCTGGCCTGCATTCTGCTCATGCAACAGCCGCTCTCGCTGGATACGGGCGCCGTAGACCTGCGCTACCTTCCCGTCGTCATGGCGGGGCTCCGCTACGGGCTCGGCAATGCCCTTTTCTCCACCCTGCTCCCCACGATCTATTCCATTGTGACGACGGAAGATTCCATGTGGATGATGCAGACGCTGCAAAGCTTGATTATCCCGGCTGTTCTCAGTTCGGGCTTTCATCGTTCGGAATTCAGGACCGGCAGCAAGCCGATTCCGATCCGGGCCGGTTTGAAAATCAGCGTGCTCCTGTTTCTCACCCAGGTCGTCATTTACGCGGCCGTGCATACGGGAGGACACGCGCTGAGCGAATCGTACCCGCTGCTGTTTATGTCCGTCGTGTCGGCTGTCTCCGTCTGCCTCCTGATCGGGATGAGCAACGACGAAAACGCCAAGTGGCTGAACCAGCGCAAGCTCGAAATGAAGGCAAGCCAGGATCTGCTTACGGGGCTCCCGAATCTGAGGAGCTTTTTTGAAATAGCGGGTCGTACGCTCGGCTTTCGTGCGGTTTCCATTTTTATGATCGACATCGACAATTTCAAGCAGTATAACGACTGCTGGGGCCACCTTCACGGGGATCAGCTTCTCCGGGAAACGGGACGCCTGCTCAAGAATGTGGTCGCGGAGCACGATTATGTCGCCCGTTACGGGGGCGAAGAATTCATCCTGATGAGCACGGAGACCGATCCCGTCAAGCTGCGGGAGTATGCCGAGAAAATCCGGCTTGCCGTTGCAGCTCATCCGTTCGAGCATGCGGAAACGACGCCCGTCACCGTTTCGATCGGCATCTCTTCCGCCGCGGATGCCGCTGCGGATCTGCAGCTGCTGATCGATGAAGCGGACCGTGCCCTGTATATCTCCAAAAATACGGGTAAAAACAGGATTACCCTGTGCAGCGAATCTCCGGAGCCAGCGCTCCTAGAACAACAAAACGCTTATTGAAGTACCATGCGAAAGACAGCATGCGTGTTTCAATAAGCGTTTTGAAATTTTAGGGGACTAGAGAAGCATTCCTGCCGGACGTGTTCTTCCCCTTATTCCTGATTCACGAAATGATAGGCCGGCGCCTGCAATCTTGCAAGCAGAATCCCCGCCAAATCATCGGGAAGACCGATTTCCCGGGCAGCCTCGCGCATGCAGGACAGCCAGGCATCCGCTCTTTCTCGCGTAACGGGAAAAGGCATATGGCGCGCCCGCATCATCGGATGTCCGTGCTCCATCGTATAAAGCATGGGCCCTCCGAAAAATTGGGTAAGAAACTGAATTTGTTTCTCCATCACCGGACGGATATCTTCCGGAAATAGAGGACCGAGCAGCGGATTCTCCTGCACCTTCGGATAGAAGGCTTCTACCAGCCTGCGAAGGACAGGCTCCCCGCCCATGCGTTCGTACAGCGTTGTCGTTGAATCATCGATATTCATGCTGAGGTCATCCTTTGGCAACTAAAATCGTCGGCGCGGAACAACCTGAGGACACCAGCACTAAACAGACCTGACTGCTCGGCTCAATATCCTTCCAGATCGTCTTCCGCCGCATTTATAAGGGCTTCCCTTATCACGTAAACAAAAAAGCATACCAGCAGTCCAGAAATTACTCCAGCCATAAGTTTCACTCCCACGGTTACAGGATGAAAAACCAGGTTTAGTACCATTGTACCACACTTAAGTTCAACTTCCAGTGTTTTCGAAAACTAAGTATACGCTTACAAAAAACATGTTTCTCTCCCTGCGCACATATACGTTAAGGAGGAGGTGTACAAACCCCATGTCGAGGCGTTCCGTCTTTACCCTTATTCCTTTGTGTGTACTGATCATCGGCATCGCTGCGCTTATGGTCGCCTATCCCCGCGAAAGTCTCGCGGCGGCGGTTCACGGCGTCGCCATCTGGTGGGGCGTGCTCTTTCCGGCCTTATTCCCTTTCTTCGTTATTTCCGAGGTGCTTCTCGGATTCGGAATCGTCCACTTTTTCGGCATGATCTTCGATCCCATGATGCGTCCCGTTTTTCGTATACCCGGAATCGGCGGATTCGTGGTGGCCATGGGCTTCGCCTCCGGCTATCCGGTCGGTGCGAAGCTGACTTCGCAGCTCTGGAAGGACAGGCTCGTCAACCGGGAGGAAGGCGAGCGCCTTGTCGCCTTCACGACAAGCTCCGATCCCATCTTCCTCATCGGAGCCGTCTGCGTCGGTTTCTTCCATGACGCTTCCCTCGCCGCCGTGCTCGCGGCCGCCCATTACGGGGGCGCCCTGCTTGTCGGCTTTCTGATGCGGTTTCATGGAAGAGGGGCTCCTTCAACGCCCGCTCCGCGTGCTGCCGCAGGCAATCGTTCGTCCGTCTGGGCCCGCGCCTTCAAAGCGATGCACAAGGCACGGCTGGAAGACGGACGGCCTTTCGGCACTTTGCTGGCCCAAGGGGTTCGGAATTCGCTGAACCTGATTTTTCTGCTGGGCAGCCTCGTAGTCTTTTTCTCCGTTGTGCTTGAAATGCTAACCATGAGCGGTGTCATTCACATGCTCTCCGGCCTGCTGCGCATGTTCCTGAACGTGCTTCAGCTCCCTCCGGCCCTCTCTGATGCGCTGATCGGAGGCACATTCGAAGTTACACTCGGCGCCAAAGCGGCAGGCGGCATGGACGATTCGACCCTGCTCGTATTCAAGACAGCCGCGGCCGCCTTTATTCTTTCCTGGGGAGGGCTATCCGTTCATGCCCAGATCGTGAGCGTCCTGAGCCAGACGAACATGCGTTACGCGCCATTTTTGACGGCCCGCATTCTACATAGTTTACTCGCTTCGGTGCTTGTGTTTGTGCTGTGGAAACCGATGAGGCCAATAGGGTTTCTTCTGGAGAACGCCCTGCCTGCCGGGAAATTCGGAACGGACGGCGCTACCGGATGGCTGACGCTTTTTCCGCTCGCGTTCGTTGTCTTCGCCGGTTCCCTGTTTATTTTATTCTCGCTTTATCTTCTTCACTCCTTCCTGAAACGAACCGTTTGAAAGAATATTCTGTCAATTCATCTTATGAATCGGCCATGCAAAAAGTGAACCGTCAGCCGCGGCTCCGGAAGCCTCGCCGCATCGTAAGAAACCTCAGCCTCGGCGCGGAAACGGCGAATTATGGGCATCCGGGCAAACAAGCTTCCCCGCCGCTGCTCTTTCCTGTAAAGCTTTACAGAGTCTAAGCATTGTGTTATCGGCCGTAATTGATTATTATGAGAAAAGAAGGTTCGTTATGAATGAGTGTACCTAATCTGGATGCCGCCGCATGGAACCATGGTGATAATGATGAATTGGACGTATGCGCTGACCCAACATATTCTCGTACCGAAAACGGAGTGCAAGCTGATCATTGTCGGAGAAAACGCCGATGGTCAGCCCTTTTGCTTGGAAACCCGCGTGTTTTTGCGCGAAGCCGGCTTGGACTTTTTTTCGGTGCATGTATATTTTGATCTCGCCAATCCGCTTGATAAACTGGAGCAGATTTCTTTTATCGAATTCTCCTTCCAGGATCAGGGGATCAACTATTATTCTTTTGTCGATCTTGTACAGCTTGACCCGGAAGTCTCCTCTTGCGTGCTGAAGCTCGTCTCTCCGCAGGAGTTGTACTCCTATCAAAACCGCAGGCACATCAGGAAGCCTCTGCCTCCGCTCACGAACGCCACTTGTCGTGTGATCGGAGCCCGGCAGAATTCCGCCGAGGACACGCCCGCCTTTATAGGGCAGCTTCTGGAAATCAGCCGAAGCGGTACTTCTATGATCACTTCGCACAGAATGATCGAATCCCTAATGTTGGAATTATCCTTCCATTTGCCTGAAGTTGAAGCTCCGCTTCTCCTGACAGGCGAAGTTCGGAGCAGCACGCCCTTCAGCAGCGATTCTTATCGCGTCGGCATTGAATTTCATGACGTTCCCCTTTCGTCATTGAATCTCATTGATACCTATTGCGAACAAACATCTTCTTAGGAGGAAACGTGTTGAAATATTTCTTAGTGCAGCGTCAGGATGATGTATCCGCCGGTCTGGCCCGCCGTTTTCACGAATTGGCCGGACAATACGGCATGGAGCTCGACGAGCAGGAACCCGAGGTTGTTGTATCCATAGGAGGGGACGGCACTATGCTGATCGCCTTCCATCAATTTGCGGATAAACTGGACCGTATTTCTTTTGTGGGCATTCATACCGGGCATCTCGGTTTCTTTGCCGACTGGAAACCCGACCAGCTCGATTACCTGGTAGAGCTTATGCATAACGGAGAAATCAATCAGGACATGCGCATTGTTCAATACCCTATTCTGGAAATTGAAATTCATTCTTCCCAAGGTGTAGAGCAGCGTCTGGCTTTAAATGAATTCACGTTAAAAGGAATCGAGAACACGCTTGTCGCCCAAGTTGACATCAACGATGAAATGTTCGAGATGTTCCGCGGAGACGGCATTTGCGTGTCCACTCCTTCCGGCAGCACCGCTTACAACAAAAGTCTGGGCGGCGCCATCGTGCATCCGTCCCTGGCCGCGATCCAGATTGCCGAGATTGCGTCCATCAACAACCGCGTCTACCGGACGCTCGGCTCGCCGATGCTGCTTCCGATGCATCACCACTGCGACATTTACCCCAAATCGAAGCATCCGGTTTACCTGGCGTTCGATTATCAATATGTGCAGCGCAGCGATGTGGAATCGATCCGGTGCCGGGTGAGCCCGAATCTGAAGGTGAAATTCGCCCGCTACCGCCCGTTCCCGTTCTGGAACCGGGTCCGCGAAGCGTTCATCGGCCACGAATTTCAGTAATGTTTTTCACGGGTGTCCCGGACGGGCTCCCGCAAATAGCGAACGGGACGTTCCCGGCAAGCTTACGCTGCCGGAACGTCCCGTTTTTTTGTGTTGTTGTGTCGGGTTTCGGTGTTGGGTTTCGGTTTCGGTTTCCCTCTTTTACTGCGTCATCTCACGTTTTGCGAATTTGCCGGTCCCCTGTGCCGCTATTTTTCACAATCGTTGTATAAGCCCGGTCGGCTGGCCCGGCTTCTGAGCAATCAGAGAAGCTACGGCTGGCCCCGCCTAAACGGAACCGGTAAAGGCGCTGAAGCATGGACAGATCACTCCATCCGGGCATTCTCGATCGAACCCCTCTGCCGCTCGGCAAAAATGGTTGATTACGTTAACGTGAGTCGTCCAACCTGTATTCTCATTCGTACTAGGCTGCAGGCTAGGAAAAAACTGGACTTGAGCTCGTTATGATCAAGGTGGAGCGATTGCTATACTTCTAAATGGTTATACATACTTTGAAAAGAGGGCTGCAATCATGAAAACTAACTTTGGCAGCACGTCCGTCAGAGGGTCAGAAGGGGAGAAGGAGCGTATTTGTTTTGCTCGGAAGGGACTTCTCGTTTTCTTCGCAATGCTCATCCCTCTTTCCGTACTAGGCTATGTGCTGACTATGAAGTACCCGATCTTTGTCCTGTTCCTGATGTGGACGCCGGGCTTGTCCTCCATTTTCACCCGTTTGCTGCTGCGTGAAGGCATAGCCGATATTTCCCTGCGGGTCGGAGGACGGCGTACGTGGAGGACTTTGCCTTTTATACTGCTGTTTCCTGTAGTCATTGACCTGGTTGCGTACGGAACTGCTTGGATTACGGGACTGGTACAATTCGTCACACCCGATACGTACATAAAAGCTCCACCTGTCGTAATATTTCTGGGACTTTTGCTCACGCAAATGGTTATCGGCACAATCACCGGCCTCATCGGCAGTGTCGGAGAGGAGCTTGGCTGGCGAGGCTATATGCTCCCTAGGCTGATCGACGCCCGCGTTCCCTACCCGATGCTGACCAGCGGGATCATCTGGGGATTATGGCATCTTCCCTTAATGATTGCCGGGAATTATTATTCCGGTCCCTACCTTGCTCTCTCCGCCTTTTTATTTATGATTTCGGTTACCTCCTTCGGTTACATTATCGGGTGTCTGCGGCTAACAACCGGCAGTGTATGGCCTGCGTTCTTCCTGCACGCCTACTGGAATGCCGTGATCCAAGATGTCTTCGATTCATTCTCCAAAGGCGAGAATGTCCTGCTCTGGACGGGAGAATCAGGGATTTTAGTTGCTCTTGCTTTACTGGCAGCGGCATGGTTCATTTCGAGGAGGCCGATGAGCATGAGGCGGTTATAGCGAACGGCATACGAGATTAAAGCTTTGGATTCGGATTCTTGAGTGATCTTGATCTCCTTTTTATGGGTAATAAAAAAAGACGAAGAGTCACATGCTCATTCTCCGCTTTTTCATAAACCGGCATTTACGGGAGCTATCTAAAAAACGTGCTTTTGAGAAAGCACAGGATAATCTCAAAGCCGGGTATGCACCTGAGGCGATGAATGATACCGCTGTTCTTAACCACAGGAATGCCGAACGGCAAGCCAATACGATATGCGCCCGAAAAAAATGTTCGAACCGGTTCAACCTGAAAACCTTAGGGTAAGGATGTCTTGTAACATTATACAGACCTTATACAAGGAGGCGTTAACGATGACAGAACACAATCATATGGTCGACAAAAACGGAACTTTGGATACAGGTAAAGTGAATGATGTCATGAATCGCATGGATACGGGTGAGAAAGAACAGATTCTGAAAAACTTCGAGGAGTTCAAATCATACCTCGGAAGCCGCGTCCACCTGGGTGAAAGCCTCGGTCTGGGTGAAGAGCAGCTCGCCAGAACGGCCGAGAAAGTAGCAGGCTACCTGGCCGCTCACGAGGAACCTCGCAATGCGGAGGAAAATCTGCTGAGAGAGCTCTGGAATGTAGGACGCGACGAAGAGCGTCATATGCTCGCTCACATGCTGGTCCGCCTGGCACAAAAAGCGAACAAAGCAAACTGATTTTGCCAGTCAACCCCTTTGCCGGAAGGGCACACACATAAAAACCCTCTGTTTGTCCTTATGCCTAATAAGGAGGAACAGAGGGTTTTGCTTATGCTTGGTACTCTGAATTATTCGGAAGATTCCGGACCGGTTGGCGGAGCCGGAGTTTCGGCCGCTTGGGAAGGCTTAGGACGGTTGTTGTTCTGGTTGTTGTTCTGGCCCTGGCCGCCGCCCTGACGCTGATTGTGCGGCTTGCCGTCGGTCGAACGCTCACCGCGCTGCTGATCCCCGCGGGGCTGTCTCGGCGGACGCGGTTTGCCCTGCTTCTGGGAGACCTGGGCATCCCCACGGCCGCCGTCCTGCTGGCGCTGGGAGCGGTTCGAAGAACCTCTCTGCTCCTGCCGGGATTCCCTAGCCTCCTGCTTATGGTCGGCGCGCGGCTCCCGGGTTTCGCTTTTGCCTTCACGGGACTCCTGCTTGGCCTCCGCTCTGGAAGCGCCCTGTCCCTGGCCCTGATGTCTGGAAGGCTTGGGAGTTCCCTCCGCCGCCGCAGCTTCTTCCTCCGTCTGTTCGGGCGGAGTATGCTTGCCCGGAAGCTTTTCCAGAATAAAATAAGCGCATCCGAAGTTGCAGTATTCGTTCAAATAATCCTGAAGATAGACAATCGAAGATTCCTTGCCCGCTTTGCTGTGATTCTCACGGAAAAATCCTCTGAGGCGCAGCTGACTATAGCCCCAGTCACCCACTATATAATCGTAGCGTTCGAGCACTTCGCTGTAACGGTCCCGGAAAACTTCCTGATTCCAACCGTTCCGGTGTTCGGTAACCAGCTCGTACGCTCTGCCTCCGATATGAATCATGTCCCAATTCCTCCCCTGTATCCCGGCGTCGGTTACGGAGCGGACGTCTGTGAGGCCGATCGAACCTGCTCATGTGCATGGTACGAGCTGCGGACGAGCGGGCCGGATTCCACATGCTTGAA
The DNA here is from genome assembly GCF_000739915.1 of Paenibacillus chitinolyticus NBRC 15660. GTDB lineage: Bacteria > Bacillota > Bacilli > Paenibacillales > NBRC-103111 > Paenibacillus_F > Paenibacillus_F chitinolyticus. Next base: position 150,339 of record NZ_BBJT01000011.1, read on the forward strand.
TCCGCGCTTCATTCCTTCTTCCTTCAACAGAGCGAACTGCTCCGGCGTATAATATTTTTCTACGGCCAAATGTTTTCTGGTCGGCTGCAAGTATTGTCCGATCGTCATAATGTCGCAGTCGTGACGGCGCAAATCGTCCATGGTCTGAAGGATTTCGTCCCACTCCTCGCCCACCCCGATCATGATGCTGGACTTCGTCGGAATGTCCAGGTTCATCTTCTTCGCCCGCGCCAGCAGCTCAAGCGAGCGGCTGTATTTGGCTTTGGCCCGGACGTGATCGGACATGCGCTCGACGGTTTCGATGTTGTGGTTCAGAATGTCGGGTTTCGCGTCCATCACGATCTGCAGGGAAGCTTCATCGCCCATAAAATCGGGAATCAGCACTTCCACGCCGCAGAACGGCACTTTACTCCGCACGGCGCGGATCGTCTCGGCGAAAATCGTCGCGCCGCCGTCCTTCAGATCATCGCGCGCAACGGACGTTACGACGCAGTGTTTGAGTCCCATCTGAGCGGCGGCGTCGGCTACGCGTTCCGGCTCTTGAAGATCGAGCTCGGTCGGCAGGCCGGTTTTAACGGCGCAAAAACGGCAGGCACGGGTACAAATGTCGCCGAGGATCATGAAAGTGGCCGTACGGTTCGCCCAGCATTCGTGAATGTTGGGGCATTTCGCTTCTTCACATACCGTGTGGAGCGTTTTGGAACGCATCATGTTTTTCAGATCTTTGAAGTTATCGTCGGTGTTCAGTTTTATTTTCAGCCATTCCGGCTTACGCTGTAACGGTTTAGTTGCCATTGCTTGCTCCACCTTTTGTTCGCAAGGGTTGTAAGGCCTTGCGTTTTTTCTTGTAACGTTCCCGATCCGAATACTCGCCAATTCATTCAAGACGAGAAACCTGACGGAAGCCGGGCTTTTTTTATTATAGCACGAATGTACAAACAATCCACGCCGCTTTTCTTCACTTCCGGCCGGGCATTTAATTGGGCCTCCGCGGGATAAATCCACCAAGCCTGTACATCCTAATGTCATCAGCACCAAGAAGAGGTGATTGCATGAAAGGAATACTGCCGTCCAAAAGGCTGCTTGCGGGCTTATTAACGATGTGCCTCGCGGTAGGCCCCCTGACGGCGACGGCAGCCGAGCCAGTCAAGACGCCTCCTCCGGCCGCCAAACCGCAGCAGCCGCCGGATGCCGAGCGCAAAGAGCTCCTGCAGAAAGTAAGTGAAATTACAGGGATACCGTGGCCCCTGCTCGCAGCTGTGAACCGCTATGAATATACGATGAACAAAATCCGCAAAAAAGACGCTGCCGAAAGGCTTATCGACATCGACTTTCCGGAGCTGACCTGGGTCGGCATGCTTAACCCCGACCATGAAGATACCGATCCGGGGAGCATCTCCTTTTTCGGCGGCGTCGGGGTAGACGGTTCGGGCGACGGTCTGGCCGACCGCGGCAACGACCTCGATCGTCTGGCCTCGATGGCAAGGCTGATGCTGCGCCACGGAAACGATCCGGAAGATATCCGCATTTCCTTGTGGGAGCATTATTCCAATACGCGCAGCGTCGAACGCATTGAACAATTTGCGGATATCTTCGAAAAATTCGGGACACTCAGTCTTCACGAGCATGCTTTCCCCCTTCCGGTCAAAGCGGAGTACTCCTACCGCAGCACGTGGGGAGCGAGCCGGGGCTGGGGCGGTTTCCGCATCCACGAGGGGACGGACCTGTTCGCCGGATACGGAGTTCCCGTGCGCAGTACCAGCTACGGCATCATAGAAGTAAAGGGCTGGAACCCTTACGGGGGCTGGCGGATCGGCATACGCGATCTCGATAATATTTATCATTATTACGCGCACCTTTCCGGATTCGATAAAAAAATCAAGGAAGGCGACGTCGTAGCGCCCGGACAAGTCGTCGGCTGGGTCGGCAGCTCGGGGTACGGAAAACCCGGTACCTCCGGTAAATTTCCGCCTCACCTTCATTTCGGCATGTACCGGGACAGGGGCCTGGCGGATTGGCCTTTCGACCCTTACCCGTCGCTGAAGAAGTGGGAGCGCGAGGAGTTCAAAAAAAGAGCGGCGGGGAAATGACCACCTCCCTCTTCCTCTTCCGCCTCCGCCGGCCCCTATGAATCAACAAACAGGCCTTCTCTGAAGAGAGGGCCTGTTCTGTTCCCCGCAAAAAATAGGCGGGCTTAGGAAACATCGGACAATCTCCTTCCAACGGCTTTCCGCCCGGATTACTCCGCCTTTTTCTCCCCCGCTCCCTCGGGCTTGGTTACTCCTTCCGTATGAGCGCCGGGCTGCTGCTTTTCGCCGCTTCCCGCTGTCGGCTGCCCTTTGAGATTCGGCAGCGAAATGCTCGGGGGCACCGCATCCTTGCTCGACCCGACGGGATTCCCTTTGTTGTCGAAATAATACATAGGCACGTCGCCGACAACAAGCGAATAGGAAATCGGAATTTCGGTTTCGACGATTTCGGGTTCGGAATCGAACGGGATGATAACAGAAACCTCGGCGACGATCCGGATATAGACTTCGACGAGAATCATGTTGATGCCCGCGTTTTCATGACGGGTGCTGAGATCCACTTTAACGGCCCCTGCCGGCGTAATCCGGATCGGGATATTCGGACCGAAAGAAGCGAGAATGGCGCTTCCCATCGCCTGCCCGAGAGGGATATGCTCGGGAATCGCCGTCAACCGGTTCAGCTGGCTTTGAACGGCCCCGCGGGTTTCGGCGGTAATCCGCATATGCTCGGAATAATTCAGCATAAAGCCGGATACTTTGCCGCTGCTGTCCGTTTTCCAATCGATCAACTTCTCGAAATCCGTTCCTCTGGAAATCCTATCGGAAATCGCTTCATTAATGGATTCGGTGGCGATCTGCTTGACCCGCACTTTCGCCAGATTCATCAGCGGGGGCTTCAAATTCCGCTCGATCATAATAAACGACTGCAGCGAGACAAGCATAAAAATGAGCAGCACGATGAACAGCCTTTTTTTCCAGCCTTGCTTGCGGGTCGGCCTGCTCTTCCATCTTTGCCGGATCATCCGTGTTCCTCCCTGTCCTGCGGCATTACTACTACCCTATGCGGGCTCGTTTTAAAAAAGAAGGCTCTTCCCGGTTGTGTGTCCCGTTCCGACAGGATATGATACAATCAGCAATTAAATCATGAAAGCTATAACGGAGGCAGCTATGCTCACTTTTGAACAAAAAATCGCCATTATGGAATCTTTCCCGGAACTCCAGCGGAAAAACGTGTCTCTCGGACGTGTCAATTTTCATTACGAAGACAGCGCTTATGATAAAAAAACGGTCGGCTACCATTTTCATCCGAACGGAAACGGGTACATTTACGCCGGACAAATTGAGGGCGCCGAGACGGACGACAAAGGCCTCGTCAACATCCGCGATTATTCGGAAGAGCAGCTTCGAGATCTCGCCGGCGCTGCGATCCGGTCGTTAACCGCCGGCGCGGGAACGTCCGTTACGGCAGATGACAAAACCGGTTCTTCGTTCCCGGACGAACAAACCTGGGTAAATGCAGACGGAAACGTGCTAACGGTCAAGCTGGACGACGAAATGTGGTTTATTCATGCGGGATTGAACCTGGATTCCGTTTTTGAAAGTTACGAAGAAGCGGTGGAGTATCTGGAAGAGGAAGGCTTTGCGCGCAAGAAGTAGTTAGCACCGTCCGTGAACCGTGTTATGTAGGGAAGGTTTGGCGGGATGAACGGGATGACGTTTATAAAAGCGCCATGCAAGCAGACACGTACTCACTTCGCCGCAGCCGGAAAAAAACAAAAAAGAAGAAGATCTTCCTTCCGCAAGGAAAGACTCTTCTTCTTTTTTTCATGTGTTCGAATGAACGGGCTACACGGACGAGCCGGCAAGCCGCTGCCGCGACGCCTCGAAAAGCAGCACCGTCGTCGCCATCGCCACGTTGAGCGACTCCGCCTGCCCCTGCATCGGGATAATCACCCGATGCGTGGCAAGCTCCCCGGCCGCGTCCGATACGCCGCGGCCTTCGTTGCCCACCACGAGCCAGGTCGGGCGGGTCATATCGAGCGCATAGCAGCTCGAGTCCGCCTGCAGGCTCGTGACGACGATCTGCCGGCCCGCCTCGCGCGCGGCCGGCAGAAGCTCCTGCAGATCCGCCTCCACGATCGGCAGATGGAACAGCGATCCCATCGTCGAGCGGATCGCTTTGGGGTTGTACAGGTCGACGGTCCCCCGTCCGAGCACGACCGCAGAGGCGCCGACCGCGTCGGCGCTGCGGATAATCGTGCCCAGGTTCCCGGGGTCCTGGACCCCGTCGACCACGACCACGAGATCGCTGCCGGTATCCGCCAGCAGCGTCTCGGCCGGCTCCGCCGGCTTGTCTACCACCGCGAATATTCCCTGCGGTGTCTCCGTGTCGGTGCAGCGCTCCATGATCGGGCGCGTCACCGAGACGGTCTCTATGCCGGCCGCTTCAGCATGGTCCGCCAGCGTGCCGGGCAGGCCCTTGTCCGCCTCGTACACGAGGGTGCGGACAGGAGCGCCGGCGCGGACGGCCTCATCGACGAGATGAATCCCCTCGATGAGGAACGCGCCCGCTTTCTGCCGGCCTTTGCGGTCCAGCAGGCCGGCCCATTCTTTCACTCTATTGTTTTGCACGGACGTGATGTCCGGCTGATTGTATGCTTGTGCCATGATTGATTTACTCCGAATATTCGACTTCAAAACGTTTTAAATCTTTGTTGTTGCCAAGCACGATCAGAATTTCCCCGGGCTGGATAGGCGTTTCGACGGGCGGAGGAATGATGAGCTGCTCCTGCCTCTTGACGGCGATCACGTTGCACTGAAATTTGGCGCGAAGATCGAGATCCCGCAAATTTTTACCGACCATCCGGTCGTTGGCCTTCATTTCCAGAATGCTGTGTTCGCTCGACAACTCGATATAATCCAGAATATTGGGCGAAATGAGGTGATGGGCAACCCTTTGCCCCATATCCCGCTCGGGATAAATGATTTTGTCCGCTCCGATCTTGCGCAGCACCTTGCCGTGGAGATCGTTAGCCGCTTTAACGACGATGGTCGGAATCCCGATGTCTTTCAGGAGAAGCGTAGCCAAAATGCTGGCCTGTATATTTTCACCGATTGCCACAACGACAACGTCGAAATTGCGTATACCGAGCGCCCTCAAGGCCTCTTCGTCGGTGCAATCCACTTGTACGGAATGCGTGACAACCGTAGATATTTCCTGGATGCGCTCTTCGCTCTGATCCAACGCCAGAACCTCGAAACCGAGTCCCGTCAAGTTTTTGGCTACCGACGATCCGAAACGGCCCATTCCGATGACCGCAAACTGTTTTTTCATGGCATTCCATCCTTACGCTTTAGGATACCTGATTCTGAAGTTTATTATAGCATGATTGCCCCCGTTTTCGAGCATATTAAAGACGAAACCACACGGAAGCGAGGCGTATAAGGCATGATCCTCAGTTTGCGGCAAGCGATTGTTCAGCGGGTCGAAGGAAAGTCCAATGACGAGCTGAAAGAAATCATCGACGATTCCATTGACGGCCAAGAGCAGGCACTTCCGGGCCTTGGTGTTTTATTCGAAGTGATTTGGAAAAACATCGACTCCGAGAAGCAGTCCGAGCTTGTTACGGCATTGCACGATCATTTGACTTAAAACCCGGCTTATCATCGCCGATCTATTCCCGCCCGGGCGGTCGTCAACCGAAAGGCGGCAGCCGCTGTTCGCCAGCCGGCTGCCGCTTTTACTTTTTTTATACCTACGTGGATCAGAATTTACAAAAACTGTGCCCCGCCGGTTCCCTGCGCTCCGGGCTGCCGGTAAGAAAATTTTCTTCTTGTTCCCGCACAACCTTCAAAATATCATGGAACGTGGCAAACGGATAAAAGGAGATTTCCTCCCGCGTCAAATAACGGGCCAGACTGCTGCGGGCAAAAACCCAGTCGGCATAGGCCGAGCCGTATATATCGCTGCTGCCGTCGCCTATATAAATGACCCGGTTGCCTTCTTCTTTCAGCTTGCGCACAACCCCTGATTTGCAGCAGCCGCACCAGGAACAGGCCGGGTTCGTATTTTGCGTTCCCAGCGTGTAAGCGCCGTCCTCCCCGTACTGAATCGGATTGGAAATAACCGAGTCAACGGTTACGTGATTGGCGGCCATGATGCGGTCGATATAATATTTCATTCCGTCGCTGAGAATGGTCACCGGAATGCTTTTGTTTTTACAATACGCCAGAAATTCCTCGGCTCCGTCCCTCAAATTCATGCGGTCGGCGATGGCGTTCACTTCCTTCTGCCGGTCCCCCAGCAGGCCGTAGGACGTGTGGATCCATTCCCGTGAACCGATTTCCTTGTTCAAAAAACGCTCCAGCTCCCCCCGGACATCCGGGCGGTCTTCCACGCCAAGTTCCTTCATCAGGGTCGCCCCTACATCCTGCTCCATCAAAGTTCCGTCAAAATCGGTCACAACGACCAGTTGTCCCTTCTCCAAACGATATCCGCTCCCTTACAGACCCTCTATCCTCCGTTAATCCTGCCGTGCGGGCAGAAGGTTGTCCCTGCTGCCATCGTTGTTTCCGCTCAGGCAGTTAAAGCTGAGAACGGGTCTTTTTTTCTCTATTATAGCATACCGGGATTTAGAGCAGATGAACCGGAACCGACCGGAACGAACAGGGTCCCGCAAAAAGCAGGCTGCTTCTTCTGCCGGATCTCTTAAGCCCCCGGCCGCGGGTTGGAGGAAGCACGGACGACGAGCTTCGTGGAAAGCCGTTCATGGAACGAAACGGGCGGCTCATCCTCTTCCGGAGAAGCGTTAATCCGCTTCAGCAGGGCATCGGCCGCGAGAAGTCCCATCTCGAAGAACGGGACATAGACGGAGGTCAGCGGCGGATCGCTGAGCTTGGCCGCTTCGGAATCGTCGTATCCGACGATGGCAAGATCTTCTCCGGGGACGATGCCCCGTTCCTTCAGGCCCTGCATGAGGCCGACCGCCATCCGGTCGTTCGATGAGAATACCGCGTCGACACGGCCGCCGAGTTCGGCAATCCGTGCCGCCGCCGCGTAGCCGCTTGTCCGGCTGTAGTTGCCTTCCAGAATCAGCTCGGGCTCCGGCGCCAGACCCGCTTCGTTCAAGGCCCGGTAATAGCCCCGCAGACGGTCCGCGCTGTTCGAATACTGCGGCGACCCGTTCAGAAACGCGATCCGCCGGTATCCGCCTTCCAGCAAGTGCTTGACCGCCTCGTAGCAGCCCTGCTCATGGTCGGCGTCCACAACGCTGTATGTCTCCCCTTCGTAATGCTGATTGATCAGCACGAACGGCATTCCCTGACGATCGAGCTCCCGGAACCCTTCCCGCTGTGCGGGCACGTCCAGCGCGCCTAGAAAAATACACCCGTCCACTTTGCGGGAACGGTAAGGCTCCGTGTAATCCACGGATTCGTGGGGAGAACGGAACATGACCAGCATATCGCAGCCGTGCCTGCGGACCCCTTCACCGATTCCGCTCAATATTTCCGAGAAATAATACGTCGAGAACAGGTGCACCTTCGGCACATACGGCAGAATCAGGCCGATATGACCGCTTTTCCCCAGAGCGAAGCTGCGGGCCACCGCATTGGGATGATAGTTCAGCTCCTTGGCCGCCGCCAGTACTTTCTGCTTCGTGCTTTCCTTCATAGGCCCTACATTGTTAAAAACGCGGGAAACCGTCGCTTCGGATACCCCCGCCATCTTTGCCACATCTTTTCTCGTTACCATGCCGCTACCCCCTAGCCGGCGTTCCTTACCGCCCGGTTTCTATGGATATTTCAATGGAAATAGATTGAGTTGGATCGTAATCGCTCCATTTAATTAAGATCGTTATCGCTTATTGTAAGAAATTTTTCGGATAAAATAAATGAACACGCGTTCATTTTCTCATGTCCATCGGCTTACTGTCAATCGGCGGCAGGTGCTTTCCGCCTGCTCCGGCCCTACTTGCACTCGCCTATCCGACCGACTATGCTAAGATTATGCAAGCGCCCTTAAACAAGCCGCGCGTGCAGCTTCGAACAACAATCACGGTTGCGGCCAAAGCCCGCCAGGACAACCGCTTGTCATATAAGGAGTTGAGCGAAAATGAAACTGCTCGTCGTGGAAGACGACCGGTCGGTGTGCGAAATGCTCCGCCCTTTTCTGGAGCGCGAAGGGACCGTTACGTTCGTGCATACGGGCTCCGAAGCCGAATCCCTGATCCGTGAAGCCTCCTGGAACCTGATTATTCTGGACTGGATGCTTCCGAACCGCAGCGGGATCGAGCTGTGCCGGATGATCCGCAAGACACAGGACACCCCCGTTATTCTGCTGACGGCCCGCGGAGAAGAAGGCGACCGCGTACTCGGACTGGAATCCGGCGCGGACGATTACATCACGAAGCCGTTCAGTCCGCTGGAGCTTCTCGCGCGCATCAAAGCGATTATGCGCCGCTATCACAGCGGGCCCGGCAGTATGGCCGACAACGGTGCCGCGGAGTCCGCGTTCCCGGAGGAGCTTGTCGAAGACAACGGAGAGCGGCTCGTCCACAAAGATATCAAAGTCGATACGAGCACGCGAGAGGTCTACGTCGGCCCGGATAAATTCACGAATCTGACGCCCCGGGAATTCGATTTGATCTCCCTGCTCGTCCGCTATCCCAAACGCGTGTTTACCCGGGAGCAGCTTCTCGAAGCTGTGTGGGGGTACGACTTTTACGGGGATGAACGTACGGTCGACGTTCACATCAAGAGACTCCGCACCAAAATCGGCAGCGCCGAGAGGCCGCTGATCGCCACGGTCTGGGGAGTCGGCTACAAACTGGAGGAATAAGATGAAGTTTAGGCTGATTCCGACCCGGCACCGTTTCACGTTTTTTCAGAGACAGTTTGTCTCGCTGCTCTTCCTGTCTCTGCTTGTTCTGGTGCTCGTGAGTTTTATTTTCGTCTATCTGTTCAAGATCCACATTTACGACGAGAAAACGGAGGAGCTCGAGAGCGCCGGTGACACGATTTCGCGGCTGATCCTCCGGGAGGAAGTCGTGCCCGAATTGACGCTGAGCGCCTACCGCACGGTTCTGAGAGAGCGGGGCATTTCCTTTATCGCCATGAATGCGAAAGGGCAGCTTTATTTTAAAGACCAGCGCACCACTCCTCCGACGTTCCGGTCCAAAACGTTTATGGACAGCCTGCTCGCCCAGATCCCCAAGCTTCAGAGCGGCAAAGCCCTGATCGTGGAAGAAAGCGGACCGGACCCCTATCTGGTATATCCGTACGAGCTTAAATTAAAGCATTCCGACGGCAAAAATTATTTGTTTGTCATGTCTCCGGTCAAAGGCATGACGCAGACGCTCTCCCGCGTTTACGAAATGGTCGTGCTCGCCGGTATCGTGGTTTTTGTGCTCGCCATGATCGTCGCGCTTATCGTTTCGCGCAATATGAGCCAGGCCGTCCTTTCGATCCGGCAGGCCACCCGGCGCATCGCCGACGGACGGTACGATACGCGCAGCGATCTCGCGCGGACGGACGAGCTGGGAGATCTCTCCCGGGATTTTAACCGGATGGCGGAACAGCTGGAGTTCACTTCCCACAAGCTGGAGCGTATCGAAATCAAGCGGCGGCGTTTTATTACCGATGTGACGCACGAACTGAGAACGCCGCTCACCTCGATCCGGGGAATTGTCGAAGGTCTGAAAAGCGAGTACATCACCGGACACGAAGAACAGGTCAAATACTACGGCATCATTGAGCAGGAAACGCTCCGGCTTATCCGTCTCATCAACGAACTGCTGGATATGGAAAAAATACAAAACGGTCTCATCACGCTGCGCCGGGAGTATTATCCGTTGAATGATTTGCTTGAAGTGCTGAAGGAGTCCTTCGAATTCCTGATCGGGGACAAAGACCTTCTTCTGGAAATCGACTGTCCTCCGGACACGATGATTTACGGCGATTATGACCGTTTAACGCAAATTTTGATTAATCTGATTAAAAACAGCATCCAGTTCACCTCTCACGGCACCATCCGTATGACGGCGAGACAGACGGAGACCGCAACCGAGCTGAGCATCTCGGACACAGGGCGGGGAATGACCGCCGAGGAGATGGAGCAGATCTGGGATCGTTTCTACAAGGCCGATCCTTCCCGCTCCAAAGACCGGAGCGAAACCGGCCTTGGGCTTTCGATCGTGAAGCGGCTCATGGAGGCGCACGACGCCGAAATACGCGTGTCGAGCGTGCCCGGCCAAGGCACCATATTCCGCCTGCGTTTTCCCGTCAAGCCGGGAAAAGCGGCTCATACGGGAGAGCTGCCGGGAGAAGGAGAAGTCTAAGAGCGGCGGCTTTCGGCGCTTGGCCTATTCTTCTCCGCTGCTCGTTCTTACCGCTTCTTACGATGCTCTTCCAACCAAGACGGCCCGGCTGACACTGCCCGGCCGTTTCTTTTTCATTTGCGTTTGTTGTACTTGTAGTACCGCAGTACCTTCGCGTAGATCCGCTTATCCTTCAGGACTTTAAAAATATACGGGTCCGGCTTCGTATTCACTTCCAACACCCACGGCTTAAGTTCCTGATCGACAGCGACATCCAACCCGATTTCCCGGATACCCGGATACTTCGAATGGAGAGCGAGAGCAGTACTGTGAGCCAGCCGTTTAAGCCTGGCTTTGAAGCGCTTCAACTCTTTGGCGCCAAAATAGGGGCTGAGTAATGTCTCAACGGAACGCAGCTTTCCTCCGCTATGGTAGTTCGTAACCACCTTGCCGGTTTGGGACACTCTGCCGATCATTCCGCTTACTTCCCACTGCCCCCCCGGCTTGGTCTGCACTATGACCCGTAAATCGAACACGTTCTTGTCATGCTTCAGCATGCGAATGCCCTTTTGAGCCAAATATTTGCGCCCGTCCGTTGCCGTCTTCAGCGATTGATACAGGTCCTCGTAAGTTTGAAAGCTTCGGGTCGTCTTCAGGTGCCGATACCGGTAAGGCTTGGCGTCTTGTTCGTTGTAATCCACCCGCATTACGCCCCTGCCGAACGTCCCGCAGTCGGGTTTTACGTACACCATGCGATATTTGTCCAACATATCACGCAGCGATTCTTCCGACAGGATCCGTGTAGGCGGTATATGAGGACGCACGGCCGTGCTGTGCAGGACAGCCTCCGTTTTTACCCACTTGCTCAGGACATATCTTCTCATCCTGTGCCTCCTCCTATCCATCCGCAGACGTGCCTGCTAGAACAGATTATTCAAACCTGCCAATAGCTTATGAGGCTGGGCCAAGGATCGTCACGGACAAACGCCTGACGGCGGGAAAAGGCAACCTTAAGGGCCAATTTTCCGTTAGTAAGAAAAAGAAGCGAGGTGAACCCCGTGAGAAGAAAGTACGTGTCCGTCTTGATGATCTTGATCGGCCTGATGATAAATCCTTATCACGCGAATGCGCTCGATTATGCGTTTATTCCGCTTAAAGAGCTCGCAGAGGATTCCGACGTTATTGTGACGGGAACGGTGCTCCGGGAAGAGAAATCGGATTCTGACAACCATTACACGCTTCAACCCGATCAAATCCTTAAGGGCGGTATGGATGTCGAGGAGCTCATCCGGATAAAAGTGCTTCAATTCGCCGATGAGGGCAAAATGTTTCCGGGCGAGCGTTACCTGCTTCTCCTCAAAGCCGGAAACCCGTTTATCGTGAACGGAGTGCATCAAGGCCTTATCCAGCTTTCCGGCGGGAAGCCTTTCTCCCGGTTTTACAAACCGGAAGAAGTTACGGCCCTGCTGGACAAACTGGGTGCGAAGATCAAAAAGTCCTCCTCGGCCGTAACTTCTTCGCCCTCGCCGGGAAACGTCTCTCCGCTACCCGAATCCGTTTCGGTCGGGGTGCGGCCGGCCGAAACGGATTCGGGGCCTTGGGAGGAAAGAAAGCCCGCCGATCCGTTTGTCCTCTCGGAATGGTACGGGCCTCTCTTTCTCGCTGCAGGTCTTGCAGCCGGCATCATCACGGCCTTTGCGGCCGAAAAGCGGGCCCGCAAACAAGAAGCCGAGACGGAGAACCAAGACCCCGCCAAACACTGAAACATTCAAAAAAGCCGTCCCGCCCAATCGGCGGAACGGCTTTCATTTAAAGGAGGACCGGAAAATAATCTCCGGGTCCTCCTTGTTTATTAAGGCGCGTTTGTCAGGAACTGCGCAGTCGGATTTTTCTCCATAGCGGACCGCAGGGCGTACTCGCTCTCGAACAGGGCAACATAGTTGCCTTTCTTGTCCGTGACAAGCTGCGAGTTAATGCGGAAGCGGGACGGGTCGATCTTCTCGTCGATAATCCATCTCGCAAACTGGAAGCCCAGGCGCTGAAGCTGGATATCTACCCCGTACTCGGCCTTCATCCGGTGCTCGAACACTTCGAACTGAAGCTGGCCGACTACCCCTAGAATCGTATCGTCGAACGCTCCGGTAGTCCGGAACACCTGGATGGTTCCTTCCTCCGTAAGCTGGTCGATTCCCTTCTGGTACTGTTTGTGCTTCAAGGCGTTCTTGACGGTCACTTTGGCGAAAATTTCCGGCGAGAACGTAGGCAGCTCATCGAACACGATTTCTTCCTTCTGGCTGAGAGAGTCCCCGATTCTGAAAATCCCCGGGTCGAACAACCCGATGATATCTCCCGGATACGCCTCCTCCACAATGTCGCGGTCCTGTGCAAGAAACTGCTGCGGCTGAGAAAGCTTAATTTCCTTCCCGGCACGCACATGCTTCACAGACATGCCTCTCTGGAATTTGCCCGACACGATCCGCAGGAACGCGATACGGTCCCGGTGGGCCGGATTCATGTTGGCCTGGATCTTGAACACATACCCCGAGAAGTTCTCTTTGGTCGGTTCTATCATTTCGCCCTGCGAGTTTTTACGCGGCTCCGGAGCCGGCGCCAGTTCCAGGAAGTTCTCCAGGAACGTCTGGACGCCGAAGTTGTTGACGGCACTGCCGAAGAATACCGGCGTCAGCTCGCCCCTCATCACTTTCTCGTAATCAAACGGGTCGCCGGCAACGTCCAGAAGCTCCATCTCTTGTCCGAGCTGCTCGTACAGATGCTCGCCCGCGATTTCCTTGATAACCTGGTCCTCGTATCCTTCTACCTTGCGGACGGCAACCTGCTTGTGATCGTCGCCCTGGAACAGCTCCAATTGGGTCCGCTGGCGGTCGTATACGCCGCAGAACCGCTTGCCCATGCCGATCGGCCAGTTCATGGGGTACGAACGGATACCGAGAACCTGCTCCAATTCTTCCAGCAGTTCGAACGGATCACGGCCTTCACGGTCGAGTTTGTTGATAAACGTGAAAATCGGAATGCCTCTCATCCGGCATACCTGGAACAGCTTGATCGTCTGAGCCTCGACGCCCTTCGCAACGTCGATCAGCATCACCGCGCTGTCTGCGGCGGTTAAGGTGCGGTACGTATCTTCACTGAAATCCTGGTGACCCGGGGTATCCAGAATGTTGACCTTGTGTCCGAGATAATCGAATTGCATAACGGACGACGTAACGGAGATCCCCCGCTGCTTCTCGATTTCCATCCAGTCGGAAGTCGCGTATTTGCCGACCTTGCGGCCTTTAACCGTTCCGGCGAGGCGGATCGCGCCTCCGAAGAGCAGCAGTTTTTCCGTCAGTGTAGTTTTACCCGCATCGGGGTGGGAAATAATGGCGAACGTGCGGCGCTTAGCCGCCTCGGTTTGAAGCTCTTTTTGTAAAGGTGTACTCATGGTTGGATCCTTCCTGCTTTCTCTATAGTTCATCTTATGCCGCTGCCCGCTTCCGGTGTCTGCGGCGTCACACGCTCTTCTTGTTTAATGCGATCGTCCAGTGCGCTTCCTTCAGCCATCTGCGCTGGGCGTATTCGCGGCCGCGGACCACGACCTTATTCTCGAAAACCTGGACGTAAAGACCTTGCGTCTTCGATTTTCGGGCATCCGGCAGAGCCTTGTTCAATGTCCGGCCGACCGACGAGTTGTGAAAATAGTGAAACGGCTCCTGCAGATAGTGGGCCGATCCGTTCTGGAAATCCTGATGCCGGTGCCCGCAGAAAACGAAAACGTTCTTGTACGGGGCGATCAGCTCCCGGATTTCCTTGCCGCGGACGATCTGATGACTTCCCCCGCTGCGTCCCTGCATCGGCAGAGGCTGGTGGATCATAATGAAGATCCGCGCCGTTTTGTCCAGTCCCGCCAGTTGGGTTTTAAACCACTCCATCTGCGCGTCCGTGTACCAGGCGCCTTCACCCGCCTCGGGTTTCTCCTGCATGTAGCCTTCCTGTGAAAGCAGCAGAATGGTGCAGCCCTCCAGATCCATCCGGTTATACGGCTGTTTGTACCCGAAAAATGTTAAAAATCTTTCCCTGGCCATCGCGTCGGTCTTGCCGTTGGGCATGCCCTCCCGGTTAAACCCGCCGGTTTTGTCCAGCCAAAGATCGTAATATTCGTGATTCCCCATATTGGCGTGCACGGGCGGAAGCTTGTACGCCTTCATAAGCCGGCCCAGCTCCTTGTAATCCCGCTCTCTCCCGTAGTCCGTACAATCGCCGGTCAGAAGGAGAACATCCACCGGCTGCTTCATGGCCGTCATATCGCTCAAAGCGGACTTAAAATGCTCCAAAGTCAGCGGATCGTCGGGCGAAGCGTGGATATCGCTCATGATCGCGAAAGTGGCGAGCGCCTTCCCCGCCTGCGGATCATCCGGAAGCTGAAGATCCTCTCCGGCCGGGAGCTCTTCGGCTTCTTCCGCCTGGACCACGGCAGACTCACGGTCCGAAAGTCCGGATTTTCGCCTTAATCCGCTTAATACGGTTCCTGCACCGGCCCCAAGCAGAATGGCAAAAAATGCGGTCAGCCATTTGAGAAACGAGCGCCTGTCCATCTGCCAGCTCCTTCCGGCTAAGCTTCCCCCTATTATAACCCGTTTTTTGCCGCACTGCACGCGGATTCTTCAAGCGCCTTCCGAAAAAAAATCACAAAAATAAACTAACATTTTTTAGCGAAATCTATAAACTTTTTACGTTAAATAACCGATTAGGTGAAAGTAAACAAATATTAAGAGATGAGGGAAATCATGGAATCGAACCATCTGCTTTTTAAAAGGAACAAACTGCTCAACCGCATTCTGTGGATCATGCTCGCTCTGGGTATCGTGATCGATCTTATGACGGCCAGCTTAGAGGTTGTTCTTGTGCTTGCCGTTGTCGGTATAGTGATTTGCGGAATCAGCACCTTGATGTCGGTTAAACACATAGCGCCTCAGCTCGTTATGTATATTGTTCCGGTGAACGTAACCGTTTTGACCACCCTGCTGATTTATGCCGAACCGCTGACGAGCACGTATTACCTCATTTTTGTCAACATCGCACTGATGACCCTCTACTCCAATTATCGGCCTATCGTATTCTCCGGCATACTTGGAGGGGCATTAACGGCCTTTTTATTCATCCAACCGCGTTTTTACGAAGCCATGTTCCCCAAAGAATCCCTCGCCAACCTGCTGCTCTACGTCGCCATGATTACTGCGGCTTCCGCCGCTTCCGCACGATTCTCGGAGAAACTTCAGACAGAAGTACTGGAAAAGCAGGCGGAAACCCTGGACGCCAAGGCTCAGACGGACTCGCTGCTGGAACAGGTCGGATCTACCGTCCAAGTGTTAAACGAATTCAACGACACACTCAAAACGAATGTGGCTACAGCCGGAAAAATTTCGCAAGAGGTCACCGCCACGTTCGGCGAAGTCTCTACCAGCGTAGAGCATCAGACTCAAATTGTGGTGGATATCAGCGGTTTCGTCCAGGAAGTCGAACGGGTCGTCTCCAGCGTAGCCGATGGCTCCGGTACGCTCCAGCGGCTGTCTACGGAGAATATCGGCCTGACGAGTCAGGGGAGCGAACAGGTTCATGCCCTCAGCGCGGAAATCGAAACCGTCTACAGCATCATTCACCGGACCGTCCATTTGATGAATGATCTGAACGAACAAGGCGTACGCATCGGCAGCATGGTCGGGCTAATCAACGACATCACATCTCAGATCAACCTGCTTGCGCTCAACGCGGCAATCGAGGCCGCCCGGGCCGGAGAGCACGGCAAAGGCTTTGCCGTCGTATCCGACGAAGTCCGCAAGCTCGCCGAGAACTCCCGCCGCTCCACGGAAGAGATCAACGACATTCTCCAGGGCATCCGCCACACGAGCATCGAGGTGACCAAACAGGTGAATCTCGGGAGGCAGGCGATTACGGCGGGACGCGCCGCCAACGAACAGGTCGAGAGCATCATCCAGCGGGTAGCCGACAATACAGGACTCGTCAAAAACCAGTCCGATCACGTGGAAGAATCCGTTGCGCTGCTGCAGGAGGAGTACCGCAAAATTTCTCACGAAATCGTCGCCATCGCCGGAAGCACGGAGCAGAATATGGCTTCCTTCGAAGAGATTATGGCGGGGCTTGAGAATCATGATGCCCGCATTAAAGATATCGTGACGAGCTATCAGCGTCTGGACAGCCTCATCACGAATTTGAAGGCCATGACCCGCGGTTAAAGAAAACAGGAACACCCCGGCACGAGGGTGTTCCTGTTTTCTTTTTCAAGAGCCGACGGCAGGCAGGATGATTTCCGGCTGTTCCGGATTCGGAAGCAGCCAGCCGTAAGCGGGTTTATTCAGGTAGAGGCGGCTTACGTCGCATACGACGGGTACGACCATCCCTCCCTTGTAGTGGAAAGGCTCCGCTATGCGCTCAAGCTTGATCCGGAATGCCATGCGCAGAGCCTTGCACAGTTTGGGTTCCATCAGCGCCACGATATGCGTGCGGCCGCGATTTTCACAGTAATGGACGATGAGCGAAATGAGCTTGTCCAGGTTGCGGCCCCGGTACTCCGGAAGGAGTGCCACCTTGTCCACTTCCACAGCATTGCCCGGCGCAAGTGCGGGATGTTCGGAGAACGGAGCGAGAGCGTCGATCGGATGACGGCCGGGGTCATAGCGTTTGAACTCAACCGTCCCGGCCACTTCACCGTCATCGGAGAGAATCAGGTAGCAATCCGCGTCCCGGCGGGTAAATTCCAGCTCAAAGCCCTGCTGCTGCCAGACCCGGGTCCAAATGCGATCGAATAAAATGAAGTCGTCCAGACTGTCCCCTTTTCTATACATCTCTCTTCTCTCCCATCTTTAAATTCCATAGATTTACAATTTAGTTATACCTCATTTTTTGTCTTTTATCGTCAATATGCATAATATTTTACATATCAAACAATTTACAAATTAAAAATAAAAAGGCTTTTCCGCCCCGCCGACCGACAGCGGGATAGAAAAGCCTTTTGAGCCTAACGAACCGAATGCGCTAAAATTCTCTTCATGTACGAGCGTCTGGCGGCCAGGAAATACAGCGTCTGCATCAGAGCGAAAATCACGAACACCACCGCCGCGTAAGGCCATATGTTCGAGATCAGCATATTACCAAGCGCCTTCATCGCAAAGGATGTATGGACCAGTCCGACCACAAGAGGGATAAAAAAGATCATCCCGACCTGCTTGGAAACCGTCCGCCTGATTTCCTTATCCGTAATCCCTATCCGGGTGAGAGCCCGGAATTGGGCCTGGTCCTCCTCGATCTCGGTAAACAGCTTAAAATAGATCATGCTGCCCGAGGCGATAAAGAATAGAAAACTGACGAAAATTCCGATGAATAGCATCAGCGACATCAATTGTTTCGTTTCCAAGTACTGATTGACACGAGTCCCGAAATTCTGCTTCTCCTGCTCGGGCACCATCTTTTCGATCTGATGTACGGTCGGGGAGGCTTCCTCCCAATTTTTGATCTCGTAGCCGTATAAGACGCTTTTGTCCTCGTTCGGGGTGGCGTCCATCATTTCCTTGAACTCCGATGCATCCGTCACGAGCAAAGTCGAGATATCGAATTGAGTGGGAACAACGGACCCGTTAATTTGTTCGTCCAGCGTAAAGGTACGGGTTCCCGTTTTCAGCTTCGCTTCCAGGTTTTGACCGGGGGTGAAAGACTTGCGCTGCTGCTCCTTATACGGGTAAATGTACGAGGCATGGCCCCGCTCCACCCGCAGCTCCGGCTTGCCCTGCCGTTTGGCCTGAGTGTTGTAGTCCTCCTCCGAGACGATGAACAGCTGCTGCTCCCGGACTCTGCCACCCAGCTCGACGGGGATACGGACCGGAATACCCGCCATGCGTACTTCGTAATCCAGCTCCACCCCGTTTTGTTTCAGGGTGCTTTTCAATACATCCGGATCCAGTACGCGGTGACTGTCCAGCCCTTTTTCCGCAAAGGCGATGGATTGAGGGTAATGCTCCATGAGCTGGTTGCGGGTATCTTTAAGGATCACATACACCGTACCGGATGCGGACAAGATGACGGCGGACAGAATGGAAACCATAAATAACATCCGCGCATTGTCTTTCAGCTTGAACGTCAGCTGCGATATCGTAATCAGATTCGTCTGATTGTAATAAAGCGAAGTCCGTCGCTGGAGCCTCCGGAGAATAAACACACTTCCCTGGGTGAACAAAAAATACGTTCCCAGCACCGTAAGAAAGACGACCGGCATGAAATAGAGAATAAAATTCATCAACGTAATCTGATAAGCCAGCGTATAGCCTGCGACCAGACAGACGGCCGAGAGGACCACGAGCCAGATCGAGAAAGCCGGCATCTTTTTCGGCTGTTTGGAGGCCCGGAGCAGATCGATGATTTCCGAGCGTCCCACCTGATAAAGGGTCAGCAGAGTAATGGTCAGAAACAGCAGCAGAAACCCGATAACCGTGAGCAGTACCGCCTTTACAGGAATGACGAACCGGATCGGGGAATCGACCTCAAGCAGCCGGGCCAGCCCCATAAAGAACAGCTTGCTGAACAGCGAACCGATTCCGATGCCGCAGGCGACGGCAAGAATGGAGATAATAACATTCTCCAGCAGTACCATCCAGCGGATCTGTCCTTTGGTCATGCCGAACAGCGTCAGCAGGCCGAATTCTTTTTTCCGTGATTTAAAAAATGCCGACATCGAGTAAAGGATAAAAAAGAAAGAGAAAATGACAATGATATAATCGCAGGCGATCATCACTTCCCGGATCTTAGATGCGGCCGGCATCGAACCGTTTATGACGTCCGGATGCAGAATAAACGCGGAATAAATATAAAAAATCGTAACGGAGAACACGCTGCTCCAGAAAAAAGCGCCGTACTGGTGCCAATTGCCGCGGATATTTTTAAGGGCGAGCTGTCGAAAATTCATCGAAATTCCCCCCAAGTACACTTAACGAATCGAGAATCTGCTGGAAAAAGGCCTGCCGGTTCGCTCCCCGTCTCAGTTCCGAGAACAGCTTCCCGTCCTTGATGAACACAATCCGCTTGCAGTAGCTCGCCGCAAAGGGATCGTGCGTTACCATCATAATGGTGGCTCCGAGCTGCTCGTTCAGCTCCTTCAGCGATTCCATCACATCCTTGGCGGCTTTGGAATCCAGGTTGCCCGTCAGCTCGTCCGCAAGCAGGATGGACGGTCTATGGATGATGGCCCGGGCGATGGCCGCCCTCTGCTTCTGACCGCCGGACACTTCGTAAGTCCGTTTGTCCAGAATCGCCGTGATCCCGAGCAACTCGGCGCACGGCTTAAGCCGGCTCTCGATTTCCGCCACCGGCTTTTTGTCCAGGGCAAGCGGCAAAATTATATTTTCCCGGATCGACAAGGTGTCGAGAAGGTTGAAGTCCTGGAAAATAAATCCCAGCTCACGCCGCCGGAACAAGGCGAGCTGTTTCCCCGATAAAGCCGCGGGGTCCGTTCCGTTGATCTCGATATGGCCGCTCGTCGGTTTGTCTATCGTGGCCAGTATGTTCAGCAGCGTCGTTTTCCCGCTTCCCGAAGGCCCCATGACGCCGACGAATTCTCCCTCGCCGATTTCAAGGCCGATGTTCTCCAATGCTTTATAGGTCAAATTGCTTTTCGTTCCGTATATTTTCGTTACCTGCTCGGCTTTCAAAACCGCCATTCGGTATCCCTCCATTGATCGTGTCTATGTTCCTAGTATAGACCTCCGAGGAGAAGCTACCTATTGATTTGCCTTTCAATGCGGCGGGCTAACCTTACATTTTCGTCACCCGGGACCCGGGCCGTACTCCGCCCGCTTCATCCCGCTCTCCGAACCGGTGAAGACCCTGGCTCTGAAACATCAGGCTGACCGTCGTTCCTTGGCCGGGCTCGGATTGTATGTCAACCTGGTGCCCCAGCCGGGACATAACCTGCTTGACGAGATACAATCCCATCCCCGTCGACTCCGTAACGACGCCTCTTCCGTTCTCTCCCGTGAAAAAAGCGTCAAAGACCCTCGGCAAATCTTCAGCAGCGATTCCGATGCCGCTGTCTTGGACCTCAAGCCGGGTCCCGTAAGACTTTTGTTCAATCCGGATAAGGAGCGGCTTGTTCCCCTCCCGCTTACGGGAGTACTTAATCGCATTGCCGATAAGCTGGTGAAGCACGAACGATAGCCACTTCTCGTCGGTTTCCACGTAAATGTCCGGGGCGGACGACTCGATTTTCGGAAAGATAGACGCCCGGATACAGGCTTTCTTATAGTCGTTCACGATCCGTCGGGCTACGGCCGTAAGCTCAATCCGCCGGGGATGGACATCCAGCTCGAATTTTTCGAGCCTGGCCGTGTAGAGCATCATCTGGAGACCCGAGGCAATCTTCTCGTTCTCCTCCTGAATGCTCGTAAGCAGCTCCTGTATCCGTTCCGGCGGTGTCAGAGTTCCCTCCGACTGCTGGATAAGCAGGTCGATGACGGAAACCGGCGTTTTGAGCTGGTGGACCCACTGGTTCGTAAAATGCAGATGCTGCTCCTGAGACGCCCGGTAAGAAGACAGCGTGGACAAATAAGCCCGATGCTGCTTCTGCAGCAGCTCGTTGACCGCCTGCTGCTCCATTGTCCGGGACGGCAGAAATAATGCACTGTCCAGCGAGCTTTGGGCGGATTCGCCGAGCCTCTTGTTCAGCGCGCTTGCGTAACCGGCCTGCCGGACATAATCATAAATCAGTACCCCTATCCATACGGCTCCGGCCAGCAGGAACAAGTACACCAGATTGTCCGGTTTAACGGGCAGCCCCGCCTCCATACGGTCCAGCCACAACACGACCAAAACAAGCAGGATAGCGAAAAAGAAGGCCGCCGTGTACAAAAGCCGGTCAAACAAAAATCGTTTCCGCGTCCAAGCTTTGTCATGCATCGCCGGTATTCCCCCATTCCGTCTGAAGACGGTAACCCTGGCCCCGGACCGTTTCGATAATGCCCGGCAGGCCGATTTCTTCCAGCTTCCGCCTTACCCGCGTGACATTCACCGTCAGCGTGTTGTCATCGACGAAATGAACGTCGTCCCAAAGGGCCTCCAGCAGCTCCTCCCTGCCTGCAATACTTCCCGCCCTGTGGGCCAGGCAGTCGAACAGCAGCAGCTCGTTTTTCGTCAATTCCATCCGTTTCCCGGCGAATTCCAGAGTGTTCTTCATCCGATCCAGCTTCAGGCCGTTCAGCTCCCATTCGTCTCTGGACGGCTGCGCCTGGGCGTATTCCCCGTATGCTCGCCGCAGCGCGCCTTTGACCTTGGCCAGCACGACGTCCAAATTAAACGGCTTCGTCAAATAGTCGTCGCCGCCGTTTTCGATCGCCATCACTTGGTCCATCTCCCCCGTCCGCGCCGACAGGAAAATAATCGGCACGTTGGAGAACGTGCGTATTTGACGGCACCAGTAGAACCCGTCGTAACGGGGAAGGTTGATGTCCAGCAAAATCAGATCGGGCTCCAGTTCCGCGGCCTCTCCCTTAATATCGTGAAAACGAACCGCGCGGAAAACCTCATATTCATATCTGGTTAAAGTGTCTTTCAAAATGTGGGCGATTTTATCATCGTCCTCGACAATCAGAATGCGGTACATGGCTTCCCTCCCGGTGTTCCCTAATAAAGACCCACCCTTTTTCTCATTCAAGTAAGCGGCCAGCAAAAGAAGCACCCCTCAGCCTAAGCCGCAGGGTGCTTCCGTCAACCTCTTGTTTGTGAAACCGGAACGGCCGGTTTAAGACTGGCTCGCCCAGATGACTTCGCCTTCATGCTGGCCGTTCACCGGCCACCACTTGAATCCGTCGGCGGCGAGCAGCTCGTTGGCTGCGTCCGGGCCCCAGGAGCCTGCCGGATAATGGGCAAGGTCTCCGCTGTTTTCTTTCCATGCCTGAGCGATGGCGTCCACGAACTGCCACGCGTGCGCCACTTCGTCCCAGCGGGTGAAGTAAGTGGAATCTCCGCGCATAGCGTCGAAGATCAGACGCTCGTATGCTTCCGGCGTGTTAAGCCCCACCTGGCAGCTTTGGCAGAAATCCATCGCGATCGGGATAATGACTCCTTCGGCGCCAGGCTTTTTGGCATTCATTTGCAAATAAATGCCTTCCATCGGATTCACGCGGAATACGAGCAGGTTCGGCTGCAGGTCATGCTTGTTAGCCAGATAGACGTTGTCCGGCACGTTCTTGAACTCCACGACAACCTCCGTGGATTTCACGGGCAGACGCTTGCCGGTACGGATGTAGAACGGAACTCCCGCCCAGCGGAAGTTGTCCACAAAAACACGCGCCGCCAAGTACGTTTCCGTGTTCGATTCAGGGTTGACGCTCTCTTCGCTGCGGTAAGCAGGCATGTCCTTGCCGTTCAGTTGTCCTGCCGTATACTGGCCGCGCACGACATTCTTAGTGACCTCTTCGGCGGACTCGAAAGGCCGCAGGGAACGCAGCACCTTCACCTTCTCATCCCGGATATCTTCCGGATGAAGACGGCTCGGCGGCTCCATGGCCATCATGGCAAGCATCTGGAGCATATGGTTCTGCGCCATATCGCGTAGAGCTCCCGAATGGTCGTAATAACCGCCGCGGTCTTCGACGCCGACGGTTTCGCCCAACGTGATCTGAATGTTGGCTATGTACTTGTTATTCCACAGCGGCTCGAAAAAGGCGTTCGCAAAACGGACCACTTCAATGTTCTGGACCATTTCTTTACCCAGGTAATGGTCAATGCGGTAAATATCTTTCTCCTCGAACACTTGACGGAGCTGCTGGTTCAGCTTGCCTGCCGATTCCAAATCGTAGCCGAACGGCTTCTCGATCACGAGACGATGCCAACCGGTAGTTTCAAGCAGACCGCCTTCGCGGAGATTGTAAGACACGTTGCCGAACAGCTCCGGAGCAAGCGCCAGATAGAACAGACGGTTGCCGTTAGTCTGGAATTTGACGTCCAGCTGCTGCGTCAGTGTGTTCAATTGGCGGAACCCGTCCACATTGTTAATGTCGAGCGGCAAATATTCGAAATGTTCCGCAAATTTAGCCCAGTCCTCGTCGTCCTGCACATGATGACGGGCGAATTCGTTAATAGAATCACGCAGATCTTCACGGAACTGCTCGTTCGTCCTGGAACGGCGCGCAAGTCCGATTACGGCGAAATGTTCATTCAGCTTGCCCTCACGGTATAAGCTGTAAAAGGCGGGAAACAATTTTCTCTTGGCCAAATCTCCTGTAGCTCCGAAAATCAGAAAAACAGCACCATTCATCGTCGCATCATTCTTTCTCTGTGATTTTAGATTAGAATAAGCATACCGAAATTGCATAAGGGATTCAACTTTTTTTCGCAAACCGGGCATCTGTCCAATCCGTTTCCGCTTCCCCGCCATAGGCTGTTATCAGAATTCTCCCCATGGAGGTGCAGCGCGGTGCAGCGAATCGATCCCGCAAGCAGGGAGCAAATCAAGCCCCATATCGGCAGACCCATTCTCGTTTACTTAAGAGACGGCACGGAAATTTTCGGTATACTTAGCCGGCTCGATCGAGGAAATCTGATTCTAAACGAAAAACCCAGTGTAAAAAATCTTTCTCCCAAAACAACCAAAAAAATAAAAGTGGCCAAGAACGGCGGCAAAAAATCGGTCAAACTTGCTGCCGAAGAAAGTCAGCCCGTCATAGCGCACCCGGAAGGATATTATCCCCTCGTGCTGGACCGAAATTTTATTGCCGCTCTCATTGTACTTCAATAGAAAGCGGACCGTTCACTTTACTATTCCCCAAAACCAGGAATGGACACATTCCTGGTTTATTCTTTTTCCGGAGCGGAGAACATTTTTTCAAAGCCCTTTTTCCATTAAATGAATGCGAAGCTGGGGCACATAGCTTTTAATGGTATATCCTTTCGACAAATAGAAGGAAATGGCCTTCTCGTTTACCGAATCCACATACAGCCGCGAAGCCCTGCATTTCAATTTACGGCCGTATCTTTCGGCGTGCTCCATCAAAGAAGTACCGAGCCCCCGTCCCTGAAAACGCGAGTCGACCGCCAGCATATCGACAAACAGGCTGTCATCCGACACTTGAACGCTGACAAAACCCGCAGCGGACGACCCTTCGTCAACTACAAAGGTTTCACCCAGCTTAAATCTTTTCTTCATTTCCGAAAGGTTAACGTTCGCCTCCGGTACAGTCATCCTTGTGTAAGGCAAGAGCTCCTTTTCAGTCAGACGCACCAGTATCCTGTCATCCTTGGCCGGAATTCGTTTGCGGATCAAGAAAACATCGCCTCCACATGGTTTGCAGATACTGCATCGTATGCGAAATGGGAGGCTTTGCTCCGTAAACAGGTATTCATCCTCTAAGTTTATACCGTTTTATTTCTTATATTTTTTGGACATGCCCCACATAAAGACTACGCATAGGACAAAAAAGCCGATGATGACCAATATCGTTGACCCGTTCACTGTCAAATCCCCTTTATTTTTCCCTGTCTGATATGCCTTCATTGTAAGTCGGCGGAAGAGAAGCGTCAAACCGTCTTCCTGTCCTTACTCCTATTATCGGCGCTCACCGTCCGTAGTTCCGGCATTAAGCGATAAAAAAATTTTATAAACTTGTCTAACTTCATGCTTTCAAAACGTTAAAAACGTGGTAATATGATTGTAACTATATGGAAGTCGAAAAAAGAAGGAATTCTTAAAAGCACGTTCCTGAAAGGTGGCGGACGGTTATGTATATAGTTACACCCCAGTACGTGAATGAGACGTACCGCAGTCATTCCAACTTATTTCGGATTCAGGCCATCCGCCGTATGAACGGGCTGGGCCCTGTAAGCCCGCGCGGATCCTTTCCCGAGATGCTCTATACCCGGCAGGATCGGAGCGGCAAGGCAGGCCAGGCGGAGCAAGGCCAAACGAGCGGGTTCCTTGCTGAGCAGCGGGACGCCGCTTCTGGCAAAGAAGCCCGGCAGCAATCCGGTATGCCCGCAATGCTTCGCAGATTGGGAGAAACGAACGAGTGGAAACGGCCCCAAGATGATGACCGTCCCGGTCCGGCGGAGCAATCTGAGGAAGCGGAAGAATCGCTTGTTCAGGCGAACGCAGCTATGCAGCAGATGAAGCTTAATAAAGCTCTGCAAGCCTACCGTCCGTTCATCCGGAAGCAGTTTGCCCTCGAATCCGCTGTATAAAGGTAAGCCCGTACCGCCATTCCGCGGTACGGGCTTTTTAGTTTGCGCTCTATTCTGCCAGACCATGCTTAAACGCATAAATGGCCGCTTGGGTGCGGTCTTCCACGCCCAGCTTGGCCAAGACATTCGTTACATGGAATTTAACGGTTTTAATTCCGATGAACAGATCATCGGCCACTTCCTGGTTCGATTTACCCGCAGCAATGAGCCGGAGCACTTCCATTTCGCGCTCGGTCAAATCTTCATGAGGAGCAGCGGCAGGCTTCGGCTGCCGGAACCGGTTCATGAGCTTCGACGCTACCTGCGACTCCAGAATGGATTGCCCTTTCGCAGCCGCGCGGATAGCCTGGGCGATTTCCGTGGCGCGGGAAGTTTTGAGCAGATAGCTGAACGCTCCCGCTTCCAGAACCGGATACATCTTCTCGTCATCGAGAAAGCTCGTTAACACGATAACTTTGCAGTCCGGGTAAAGCTGGAGCAGCTTGCGCGTCGTTTCTATCCCGTCCATGCCCTCCATGACCAGATCCATCAGCACGACGTCCGGTTTGTATTCCTGTGCCAGGCGAATCCCGTCTTCCCCATTGCTGGCTTCGCCGACCACCTCGATTCCCTCTTCCGTACCAAGAACGGCCGCCAGCCCGATTCGGACCATCTCGTGGTCGTCCACCAGCAGCACTTTAACCATGTCCACTACGCTTCCTCTCCTTCCGTCATTATCGGTACCCGGATTTCGATACGGGTTCCGCTTCCCGGAGCCGTAACCAGTTGAAGAGATCCTCCGATCTCGTTCACCCGTTCCCGCATCGTGGATAAACCATAAGATGTCTGTTTTTCCTCATCCAGATCGAAACCTACCCCGTTATCGCGGATAAGCAGGCGGACCCAGCCGGATTTTTGCTGCATCCGCAGCTCCAGCCTGGTCGCTTTCGAATGCCGCAGAGCATTCGACATGGCTTCCTGGACAATCCGGAACAGATGGTCTTCGATTCCTTTGGACAGGGCGATTTCATCGTCCACTTCCCATATAATGTCCATGGGAACTTTCGCTTTCAATTCCTGCAGCAGCCGGATCAGCCCTTCGGAAAGCTGTTTGCCTTCCAGGTGAACCGGGCGCAGGTGAAGCAGCAGAGCCCTCATCTCGGATTGGGCCACGGAGGACATTTCCTCAATGAGGTGAATCTGCCGCTGGGCTTTCTCGAAGTCCTTGTCCAGCGTGCGGAGCGCCGCCGTAGCCGTCATCGAGATCGCGAACAACTGCTGGCTGACCGCATCATGCAGTTCCCTTGCCAAACGCTGCCGCTCCTCAATGATGGCGGAAACCCGTGCCTTCTCCGCAAGCTGGGCGTTGTTGTTCGACAAACGCTGGAGAGAAGCGACCTGCTCCTCCCACTTTTTCAGGATGCGGCCAAGCTGTTCGCCCAAACGTCCGATCTCATCCTCGCCCAGCGGAGGCAGGGTCGAGCGGGAAATGCTGCCGATCTCCAGCATTTGCATCGTTTCCATCAGCAGCTCCAGCCGGCGCGTCGTCCGATTGCTGCTCCAATACCCGTAAGCCGAGCCCAGAATGATCGAGCCGCCGACGAGCATGGCACCGATTTTGATCCCTTGGGTCCACGGCACGGGCGGCGTTAAAAATTTAGCGGTATAAAGCACATAGACGATAAAAGTAAGCACCGCCAGACAAAGAACAATGGATTCCGCCATGCTTCGCCAGATCATATTCGTCAGTCTTTTTTTGTAGCTGTCCACGGCACCATTCTCCTCTCTTGTCAGTAGACGGATGGGTTGTTCTAAAGCATGCGAACGTCTATATCCCCTACGATATAAGAGACGATTAGTTTCACCTGATGTTCTCTCGTCTCGTAATTAGGAGATATCCAATTAAGCTTGTTGATAATTCCAGATTCTTTTTCCAGAGGCGAACTGATCTGTCCGACCGTAACCGAAGCTTCGATAGATACGCCTATTTCTTCGGGCACAATCAGCCGCACATCTCCGATAATCCCCTGCAGAACGAGCGTCGTTTCTTTTTTCTCCAGAATCGCGTAAGACAGGTCCAAGTGAGCTTCTCCGATAATGAACCAGATGCTGCTGTCTTTAAGCACCCAGGGCTCTTTGCCGGGACGGATGCTGTCGATTAGGGTCTGCTTCTGGATAAAATCGTCTCCGGGCTGTACCTTCTTGGACTTAATATAGAAAATCCCGAGCGAGATCAGGATAACCGCCAGCACCAGCGAGAAATTGTTGCCCAGCAGAATGACGGCTCCGACGCCCATGTAGGCAACGCCTTTCTTCTCATTCTCATACCGGACTTTATAAAAGCCGAAAAACATCAGCAGCAGGGCAATCACCACAAATATACCGACCCACCGTTCCAGAATGAGGAAAACCCCCAGTGCGATCAACAGCATAGCCGTGTTCCGGTGGCGGTTATTTTTCATTTGTTGTTCCATGGGGCACCTCCTTTGCGGGCTGCAGTCTGCCTGTAATCTTTTCCGTCCGTCGTATCGCCTGACTCTTGCCGCTGCGTACCGTCATTTAGAGCCGCGAATCCTTACATAGCATATCACAATCGCCTATCCTCTCCAAGATAAGAAATGATGCTTTTATTGTAGCGAATCCGCCGCGCATCCGACACCGCCTATTGGCGGTCAAATCCCCTGGACCAAGGTCGGGGAATGCGTTTTCCCGCTTCCGACAAGGAATAATTCACGGGCCTTTATAAGAAAATAAGTCCAACCAAACAACGGCACAAGGAGATACTTCCATGACTAAATTAAACTTTAGAGCGCGTACCGCTCTGATCGCTCTATTATGCACGGCCGCAGCCGGTTTCGTTCCCGCATCGGCCGTTTCCGCACAAGCCGCCGGAACCGGCTTGTCCTCTTTCGACACGTCCGGTGCCGGATCATCCGGCATCATCCTTCCCGGCGGCCCGTGGACAGCCAGGCTTCAGGCCACGCCGTCGCATGCCGTTCCCCCATCTTCCGGAGCCTTTTCCCGGGAAATTCGCGCACAGCTGTACGATGTAGACAAACAAAAGGTAGTTGAAACTCTTATCGTCACGGACGAGATCCGTACCGAAGCTTCCCGCTGGCTGGCAAGCATTAAAGACATTGCCGTTCAGACGAAAATCGACAATGTGCAGGGTGTCGTCCTGAAACTTCCGCTGGATCCTCCCCTCGCCATAAATAACCGCTGGATGCAGGGCAGCTCCAATGAACTGTTCCTGTTTCTCGATCCGTCGCGGTTAAACGAGCCTTTGCTCCTCGTCTTCTCTACGACGGGAAAACCGTTTCTGTTTAAAACCTCCGTCCAGGTCAAACCCTTCCTTGAAAAAGAACGTCTGCTCCGTTATTTGAAGCCCGTTCCCGCCTCCGGGTAAACAGAAAACGCCGTACTTTCGGTTAAGATTCATCATCCCGAACCGTTAAACACGTCAAAACGCAACCCTATTTTCTGCCAAACGTATGGAAGGGAAAGAAGCAAAACCGGTTGAGGAAGGCGGGATAACGAATGCGGGAAGACTGGAAATACCGGTACGACGAGGTGTTGAAAAAAGAAAGTCTGCTGCAAACGGTAAATAAGCAGTTGGAAAAAGCTCAGGTCAGGCTGAAACAAGCCGGCGAGCAGCGAACGGCAGCCGAGAAGGCTCTAAAGAGTGAAACGCGGGATGTCGAGCGTTTGGAGAAGGCGTCCCTTACCAATTTGTTTTATACCGTACTTGGAAGAAAAATCGAAAAACTGGAAAAAGAAGAAGCCGAAGCAATTCAAGCCCGCATCCGTGCGGAGGAAACAAGACTGGCGGAAGAAGAGTTAGCCCGGATGACAGCGGAACTTGAACAGCGCCGGTCCTCTTTGCTCGGCTGGGAGGAAGAAGCCGCATCTCTGCTTCAGGAAAAAGAAGAATGGCTGCGCGGCCGTAGCGAAGATTTCCGCCGGCAGTTGAATCGGCTCTACGAAGCCAAAAGACAGGCTCTCTCCGAGATCAAAGAGCTGGATGAAGCGCTTCGAGCGGGGTATGAGCTCGTCGAATCTCTCGAAGAAGCTGAAAACCTGCTGAGATCGGCCAAAAGTTGGGGAACTTACGATATGTTCGGCGGAGGCGTGATCGCCACCCATATCAAACGCAGCAAAGCGAATGAAGCGATGGAACAGATCGAGTACGCTCAAGGTCTGATGAGCCGCTTCAAGCGCGAGCTGGAGGACGTCGGGGGCACTGCCGAAATGAACCTGGATTATAACGGTTTTCTAGGGTTTGCCGATTATTTTATGGACGGTTTTATTTTCGACTGGATTGTCCAGGGCCGTATCTCCGATCTCAAAGATGCGGTGTCCGAAAATATCGGCCGGCTCCGGCAGCTGCTGCATGCGCTCCGGCAAAAGTATGAAGCCCGCTTAACGGACGAAGCCGGATTGACCCGGGACATTCATCTGCTTATTGAGCGTTCTTAAGCTAACCGCCGCCCCTTTCCGCCCGCGCCACCTTGCGGATGTCAAATGGCTCTTCTCTTGCCGGGCGAGCGCGAACCGGATCTCCTCATTGATTGAGCGCTCATATGCCCTCTCTTCGACAATCCCCGCCAACCGGCGGTTTGTCGAACGGCCCTCGCGGGGCGAACGGTTCGCCCCGCGCCAAAAAGCCGCACAGCCCCGAAAAATCCGGGCTGTACGGCTTTTCTTCTGCCGGACTAGAAAAAGTCCGGCAGGTAGCATGTGCGGCGGGGCAGCACCACCGCAAGCAGCTCTACCGATCGTTCGTCGCCTTGCAGACGACCGATCCGGTGCAGCTCGCCGGCGCTCTTGGCGCCGAGCAGCAGGACGGACAGCGTGCGGATATCGCACGCTAATCCGTCCTCTGCGGCTCCGCTGCCGCCGGCAGGTTCATCCGCGGTCTTCACGACGACCGCGGAGCCTTCCGGCGCGTTCAGCCTAAGCTCGAACGTGCCGTGGTTCCACGGCGCCTGCCCGTCCGTTACGTGCAGGCGGAGAGACGCCTCCTGCGGCAGCCCCGTATGCCGCAGCTGAAGTTGGCCTAAGAGTCCCTCCACATCGACAATCCGGGCCGAGAAAAACGAAACCAACTCCTGTTTAATCCGCGGGTCATCCATCTCAAAGGCCAAATCCTCGTCTGGAGGAGCCTGCATGATCAGCTTGTCGAACATGGAATCGTGATCGCCGATAAACTTCCACAACCCCCGCTTCGCATCCTGATCGAGATAAACCAGTTGATGAATCTTGCACTCCTGATTTTCGATCCAATAATGCACATATCCTTTGGGCTCCCCGGCCGCATTCAGATACACCGCCATGTGCCCTTTCTTTTTAAGGAGACGGGTTTCCCACCATTCCTCGGAACGCGTAATCGGTCCGTTGAACCTCGCCGCGTACGCATCATAGATCGGATTGAGCGCGGCCGCACTGGGAGCCGTCCGTATGATCCGCCCTTCAGCAGCGCCTAGCTTGGGAAGCTGCGAGGTTTGAATTTCGATTTTTTTGAAAGTCATAGCCAGCTCCCAGCCGTACTTCCGGTAAAACGCGAATGAAAACGGATGAAGATACGACAAGGTCTGTCCGTTCTCTTTCATCACTTCCAGCGCTTTCGACAGCAGTTGTCCCACCATTCCCTGCCTGCGATATTCCGGCCAGCTTGCAACGCCGGCGATCCCGCCCATTTTCAGCTTTTTCCCGTTTACCCAAGTTGTTAAATCCAGGATGGTTAATTTCGACGCCATCTTCCCGTCTATAAAATATCCCCAGGTTTCCTCGGGATTCATGGTTGCGAGTCTTTCGACAAGCTCTTCCTCCGGCAGCTCGTATTGAAAAGCATACATCGACAAATCCAAGCTGTCCCGGAGTTCTTCCCGGCGCAGTCTTCTGATTTCACTCATAGATTGACCTCCTTCTAAAAAAGATAACGCGGCGCGTCTCCGGCTCTATCCCCCGATTTGAGACATACGTCTCACGGTCGGCAGATGGGACGGTTCGTCCCCCTGGAGCGCTTTCGCCATTTCATGGCTTTCAGGCTTTACATCCAATGCTTGATAAAATAACTCCCTGATCGCCCGGTCATCCCCGATCAGCGGCCTCACGTTAAACTCGTGTGACCAGTACAAGCACGGCTTGATGTTACCGTCCGCCGTCAGCCGAAGCCGGTTGCAGGAAGCGCAGAAATGGTCGCTCACCGGATGTATGAGACCGAATGATCCTCTGCCTCCCGCGATCCGGTAATTTTGAGAAGGACCGTTCCCTTTTACGGATTGTACCTCTTCCACTTTCCACCCGCGTTCGGAACACCTGTCCAATACGGACGAAAGGGGAACATACCGGAGTTTCCATGTATCATCCTGATGACCTATCGGCATATATTCGATAAAACGCACCTGTATGTCCTTATCGACCGTCATTTGCAGGAAATCGTCGATTTCGTCGTCGTTCAATCCCTGCA
Organism: Paenibacillus chitinolyticus NBRC 15660; assembly: GCF_000739915.1. Classification (GTDB taxonomy): domain Bacteria; phylum Bacillota; class Bacilli; order Paenibacillales; family NBRC-103111; genus Paenibacillus_F; species Paenibacillus_F chitinolyticus. The sequence goes on from NZ_BBJT01000011.1 coordinate 182,366, forward strand.
TAAGCACGACATTCAGCTTTACGGGATACAGCCCGACCCGCTGGGCCGCCTCTATTCCCGCCATCACACGGGCAACGTCTCCGCCTCTTGTAATCAGCTTAAAACGGTCCGGACGAAGAGAATCGAGACTGATATTAATCCGCGTCAGTCCGGCTTCTCTTAACCGCTCGGCCTGCTGAGCGAAAAAAACGGCATTCGTCGTTAAAGCAATATCTTCGATACCCGGGACAGCCGCCAATTGCCGGATCAGCACATACAAATCTCTGCGGACAAGCGGCTCGCCGCCCGTAATCCTCAGTTTGCGCACTCCCATCTCCGCCAACACCCGGACAACTTCCGTAATCTCATCATAATTCAGCAGACGCTCATCCGGTTCGAAGGTCATCCCTTCCTCCGGCATGCAGTAGACACAGCGCAAATTGCAGCGGTCGGTAACCGAGATGCGCAAGTAATCATGAATGCGGTTAAATTTATCTTTTAGCAAACCGATAGATGTCATTCCTTCACCCCGCCGCTTTGCGCAGGATCCGACAAATCCACTGCTTCAGCAAGCTTTTTCTCAAAAGATCCTCTCCAGCTTTCCGCGAGCGCTTCGTTCGCCAAAATTATCCGGATGCCGGGAATATTGTTCTTGTCATGATATTTGCATGTATTTACAAACTCAACGGTTAAACCCTGAGCATGTTTCGTCACCAGTCTAAAGACAGGGTTCTCGGGGATAATTCCTTCTTTCAGGACACGGAAGTAGAAGCCGGTATAACCCGTATCCTGCAGCTTTACGGGGAGTTTTACATCCGAATAACGGATACTTAGCTTAAAACAAGGACGTCTCGGCTGTGAAACCTGAACCAGGGCTTCCCCCAGCTCATAAATATCCCCGATACATACCTCTTCTTCTTCAAGACCGCTTATCGTGATGTTTTCTCCGAATGCTCCGAAAGAAAGAGGCTGCCCCAGTTCCTTTTCCCAGTAATCATAATGGTTCGCACTGTATACGCAAAGCGCTTTGTCGGGGCCTCCGTGGACTTCCAGATCCGCTTGGCCGTCTCCCTCAAGCTGTGTTTTCGACAAAAACAAGGGCCGATGAACCGGCTCTTTGTAAATACCTGTTTCCACTTCTTTTCCCTGATACACGATTTTTTTCGGTTTTCCTACGTTTATGGAAACGATCTGAGGCGTCACGGGAACACTCCTCTCCCCTCTTTTTTATCCACTATACCAAAAAATAGCGGAGGAAGCCTCCTGCCTATAAAAAAATCTCCCGCAAAACCTCAAAAGGTTCCGCAAGAGATGCTTATTCAACCGCCTAGCTTAATTTTACGGTACGTATCTATAAAGGACAAAACGTCCACTCTTTTTCCTTTTTTCTTGGCCACGCTGGCCATCGACAACAGCGTTGTCCAAAATTCATTCAAGACTTGTGCTTCCTCGGTCAATTCTTGCTTGTTTCTGCGTGGAAGTTCTCCGCGTGCTTCGTCAGAGATCAGCATTTGAACCTGTTTCCGCTTCCACTCGTCTCCCTTTACATACGTGACGCCGATCTCACGCAGCTTCTTCCGTACGGAGGTAACCGGGCGGGCAAGTTCCTTGGCAATTACCGATGGAGGGCATTCTTTGGAAAGCATGCAGAGTCTTTCCATCTCCTGTGTCGACCAAGATTTTTTCGCCATACACATCATCCCCGTTCATTTGTCGTATTCGTTGTGACCAACGTTCCGGTAACTAAAGGATAGCAACAAATTGTTAAAGAAGTTTTAGGAAAATGTAATACTGCCCCCTAAAAAGGAAAAAGACATCCGAAGTAAGTAAAAATGTGGCATAAATCTTTATTTTATAAGCTTTTTTTCGTTATAAAAAAAGGAGCTTTTCAAATAAATGAAAAGCTCCTTTTACAACTTTAAACGATTTGCCTGATTGCACCGTTTAATTTCATTAATTATCTTAACAATTTCTCCACAATGAATGACCAGTGTTTAGACACCCAGCGTACGCCCCACCGGTTTGCCTTCTTCGACTTTAGTTTCCGCGACTATTTTATTAGACAAGGTGCCGATCTTTTCGATTTCGACACTCAGTTGATCCCCGTCCTTCAAATAGACACGCTGTTCCCGCGGGTAACCTATTGTCACTCCTTCTGGCGTACCGGTTAAAATAATATCGCCAGGCAGAAGCGTCATATGCCGGGAAATGTAGCTGACTAATTCCTCCACCTTGAAAATCATATCCGCTGTCGTCGAGTTTTGACGCTGCTCTCCATTGACGAGAGAGCGGATCTTTAGCTCGTTCGGGTTCCCGATCTCATCTCCCGTGACGATATACGGTCCTAACGGAAGAAAGCCATCACAAGATTTTCCCAGAAGCCACTGATTAGTTCTTCTCTGCAAATCTCTCGCAGACAGATCGTTTCCGCATGTATACCCGAAGATATATTGCGCTGCCTCTTCCTTCGACACATCTTTCGCTTTTTGACCGATGACGATCACCAGCTCAGCTTCGTAATCCAGCTCGGAAGTTACATTAGGCAGGGAAACATCGCATCTATGCCCGGTTAGAGCATTATTGAATTTATTAAACAGCACGGGGTGCTCCGGGATCGGAGATTTTGTCTCTTCCGCATGCTTTTGATAGTTCAAACCGACACAAATGATTTTACCAGGCTCCGTTACGCAGGGCGCGAACACTAAGGAAGACTCCTCTAACAGATAAGGCTCATTCTCGGAAGTGTCCGGAAGATCATCGATAACCTTTTGCAGAGACTGAATCGCCTCCGGCCCCCCCTTAATAACTTGATCCATATCGGTAGGAACACTGCCTTCCTCGTAACCCTTCATATTTTTTAACGCTTCGGCAACGTCCAGAACACCTTGTTCCAGCCTGATACCTAGCCTCGGTCCTTGTTCGCCTAGAAACGTAAGCAATTTCATGGATAATCCTCCTCCTATAAGCACACTTGTTCATAATCGAATCTGTATTAAACATTATTCGCTATCTTCTTTATTACCCCTCCCCAAATATCCACAAACATTGCCGAAGCCTGTAAACAAGCCGGCCCCATCTTATACATGGCTCGTTATCCACAACCCCTGCCTCTATCACCAGTCCACAACCGCTCCTGCTTAATAGTATATGGGGTTTTAAGTGTCTGACCGAGTCTCTCTGTTACCTATACGTGTGTTCGTCCGTCTAAAAGCAATGAAAAAGATTCGTTTTAAAATATCTTGTCGAGGAGTTTCATGCATTCGTTAAACGGGTAATGTTTTGAATCGGGCTTTTTGCATGATTCGCGTGATTTTCTTAAATTATTCGGTAATATGCCAAAAATTTCCGGGGAAATAATTTAGGGATATGACAATGTCATCTAGGGGGGAGATCCTTTTAATCTCCTGCCTTCCATACTACGTTCTAAGCGGATTAAAAGAATAATATACAACCTATCCGATTATAAGACTCTTTAGAGTCTTTTTTTAAAACACCAAAACCGAACCATTTTCTCTCTTTGATATGCTCTCCTGCCCGAAAACATTAAATGCACAAGAAATTTCGAGCTTTCCAAGACTCTCTGCGCACTTAAAATTTAGTTACCGGACCCTCCAGGCATTTGTGCATGTGCGTGACCACCGTCTGTGACGCCGAGCACCGCACGCTGAGTCATCCTCAAGGATGACTAAAGAGGGAATTAAAGAGCAAACTAACAATAAGATATTCTTTATCTTAGGAATCATTTATCCGGCCAGCAATTCTAAACGCCTGTCATACAAACAGCTGCTTATTCCTTTCAATTAGTCCTCACCTTTTGTTAGGAAGCTGTTTGCATGTGTTGGCCGTTCTGAAGTCAAGTCTATACCGCCTGCTGAATGATATTTCTATTTTAAAACAAACTTTTTTGTAGTTAAGGAGTATTAACACTTAGAACAGTTGCTTAACTCTTCCGGCTTGCGTGCATCAGCATTTTTGTCATACATATAAAGAATTCAACTAAATAAGGAGAGATACGTTATGTTTACAACTATCCATGGCTTGAAAACTTTTTATGAAGAACGGGGAAGCGGTCCGGCCGTACTACTTCTTCATGGCTTCCCTCTGGACCACCGGATGTGGCAGGAACAGATTTCGGCGTTAGAATCGAACTACAGAGTCATTGCTCCCGACCTTAGAGGCTTTGGCCAATCAGAGCCTCACAAGGATCTAATTACGCTGGAGCATATGGCGGATGAACTTCTGCTGCTTTTAGATCAACTTCAAGTGGAAAAAGCGGTGCTTGCCGGTTTTTCCATGGGCGGGTATGTAGCGTTTAGTCTCCTTCGAAAAGCACCGAATCGTTTCAATGGACTTATACTCGCGAATACACGCCCGGATGCCGATCCTCTGGAAGGACAAATCAACCGGATGAAAATGGCGGCTTCCCTCCTGGAACAGGGTCCCCAAGCAGCATCAAAAGCCATGATCCCTAAACTTCTATCCGAAGGAGAAGGCTCCGGACTAGCCAGCGAAATACAAGATCAGATTAACGGAATGAGTCCATTGGGACTTGTCCACGCATCTTTAGCTATGGCTTTCAGGAAAGACTCTACGGAGCCTTTGTCTACCATACAAGCCCCTACCCTTGTCATCGGTGGTGAGAAGGATTCGATCACACCCCCGTCGATCATGAAAAAAATGGCCGATTCTATTCCGAATGCAACCTATTCCGAAATTAAAGATTCTGCTCATCTTACCGTTCGGGAGCATCCGGATCAAGTAAACAAAGCAATTACGGATTTCTTAAGCCATCTTCATTCTTAACAACAAAGAAAGACAGGGAGCCTACTGTACATGACTGTACAAAAGCCCTCTGTCTTTTCTTTTTGTATTTAACACTCTACATAAATTCTAGATATAAAAAGGGAAAAAGCCCGGCTCCAGTAAACTGGAACCAGGCTTTTATGATGCCGGTGAAGGGACTTGAACCCCCACTCCCTTGCGAGAAACGGATTTTGAGTCCGTCGCGTCTGCCATTCCGCCACACCGGCTTGTATGGCGTGCCCTAAGAGATTCGAACTCCTGACCTTTTGATTCGTAGTCAAACGCTCTATCCAGCTGAGCTAAGGGCACAGATTTTTAGCACTTATGGTGCCGAAGACCAGACTTGAACTGGTACGGTAGTCACCTACCGCAGGATTTTAAGTCCTGTGCGTCTGCCGATTCCGCCACTCCGGCAAAGAATGGTGGAGGCGCCACCCAGACTCGAACTGGGGGTAAAGCTTTTGCAGAGCTCTGCCTTACCACTTGGCTATGGCGCCTTATTATAATGGAGCGGAAGACGGGAATCGAACCCGCGACCCTCGCCTTGGCAAGGCGATGCTCTACCGCTGAGCCACTTCCGCATATCAAACTGGGGGTATAGGATTTGAACCTATGCATGACGGAGTCAAAGTCCGTTGCCTTACCGCTTGGCTAACCCCCAACATCTTGCAATTGTCAGTGAGTATTAAGTGGGGCGGACGAGGGGAATTGAACCCCCGAATGTCGGATCCACAAACCGATGCGTTAACCACTTCGCCACGACCGCCATATAAGGTTTTGAAGTTAATTGGCAGGGGCAGCAGGAATTGAACCCACACTAACGGTTTTGGAGACCGCTGTTCTACCTTTAAACTATGCCCCTAAAACTGGTGGAGGCTGATGGATTCGAACCACCGAACTCGTCAGAGAACAGATTTACAGTCTGCTGCGTTTGGCCACTTCGCTAAGCCTCCAGGAATGGTGCCGTCGAGAGGACTTGAACCCCCAACCTACTGATTACAAGTCAGTTGCTCTACCAATTGAGCTACAACGGCGTATGTAATTATCAATGGTGGCTCGGGACGGAATCGAACCGCCGACACGAGGATTTTCAGTCCTCTGCTCTACCGACTGAGCTACCGAGCCTTATTATGTTCTTAAAATCCATTTGTATGCTGAGATAAAAATGGCGGAGCTGACGGGATTCGAACCCGCGGTCTCCTGCGTGACAGGCAGGCATGTTAGGCCTCTACACCACAGCTCCAAGTATTGCGGGGGCAGGATTTGAACCTGCGGCCTTCGGGTTATGAGCCCGACGAGCTACCGGGCTGCTCCACCCCGCGTCAGCAAAAACTTGTTATGGTGGACGCTGACGGGATCGAACCGCCGACCCTCTGCTTGTAAGGCAGATGCTCTCCCAGCTGAGCTAAGCGTCCATAGATTTACATTATAATCATAATCTTTAATCTTGTCAAAGGTAAAATTATGATGGTGACCCGTAGGGGATTCGAACCCCTGTTACCTCCGTGAAAGGGAGGTGTCTTAACCCCTTGACCAACGGGCCATATATAGATGGCGGAGAGAGAGGGATTCGAACCCTCGAGACGATTTCTCGCCTACACGATTTCCAATCGTGCTCCTTCGACCACTCGGACACCTCTCCATATGGCTCCCCGAACAGGACTCGAACCTGTGACAACTCGATTAACAGTCGAGTGCTCTACCAACTGAGCTATCAGGGAATAAACTTTCAGGGTTG
>NZ_BBJT01000010.1 GCF_000739915.1 Paenibacillus chitinolyticus NBRC 15660
CGCCCATGCGGCGCAGGCAGCCGAACGCCGCGGAAGCGCCGCCGAGGCGGACGCCGCACGTGCGTCCGCTGCGGGCGAACAGCGCCCGGCGGCCGATAGCGGCTGGGTGCGCGAACTGCTGCGGGCGGTGGGCGTCGACCACGAGAGCCGGCTCCTGAGGCAGCCGGGCACCCTCGCGCACGCAGGAGGGGCACACCTGGCCGCCGGTGAAGGGCAGGCTGCGGCGCTCAAGGCGGACAGCGCCGAGACGCTCAAGAGCCTGCTGCTTCAGCTGACGGCGGCCGACGATCTTCCGGCTCCGATCCGGGAGTCGGCCAAGCAGGCTTTGCAGCAGATTACCGGGCAGCAGCTGCTGCTTTCGCCGGACCGCAGCGGGGTGTTTACGCATGTGACGCTGTTTGTCCCGCTTCTCGGCGCGGACGGGCAGCCCACGGCAGCCGTTCACATCCAATCCCGCAAGGGCAGACGCGGAGAACTGGATGCGGAGAACTGCCGTCTTTTGTTCGACCTGCAAATGAAATCGATGGGCCACACACTAGTGGACGTCGGTGTGATGAATAGAATGGTCAGTCTGCAAGTGTTTAATGACGAGCCGATAATCGGCGAGCTGCTGAACGGCTCCAAAGAAGAGATTGCAGCCGCCTTGGATAAACTGGGTTATCAGTTTCTCTCTATGAAAACAGCGGAATATCCGAAGGCGTCGGGAAGTTTCACGGGCGGGGAGTCCGGCTCTTCCCTAAGTGCGGTTATGATGGATACCATCGTGCCGGGAGAAGCCTACCGGGGAGTGGATCTGCGCATATGAATTTTTCTGCCAAGCGAGGTCAGACTCCGTCAAACTCAGGTCCCTCTAAGGAAACGGCTGACGGAGAAGGCGCGGGGACCCATGCGATCCGCAAAGCGGTTGCCCTGAAATACGCGCCCGGAGAGCAGAAAGCGCCTACGGTCATTGCGAAAGGGAAAGGCAAAGTCGCCGAGGCGATTGTCGAGAAGGCAAGGGAAAGCGGAGTTCCCGTACAGGAAGACGCTTCACTTGTGGAAGTACTCTCGAAGCTGGAGCTCGATCAAGAAATACCGGGGGAGCTCTATCAGCTTGTCGCCGAGGTGCTCAGTTACATTTACCGGTCGGACAACCGGATGAAGGAAATGAGAGACAGTCAGCGGAAGGGGCTGTAACATGGCGTTTTCGCCTTTATCCAGAAAAGATCTGGGCCGTTACGGCGAGCAGAGGGCGGAAGAGCATATAGCCGCTTTAGGTTATAAGGTTGTCGCCCGGAATTGGCGCTGCCGATCCGGCGAGATCGATCTCATAGCCGAGACGGAAGGTCAGCTTGTTTTTATCGAAGTGCGTACGCGCAGACTTACGGGACGGTTCGGTACGGCGAAAGAATCCGTAGACGCCAGGAAACAGCTGAAAGTGCGTCAGATCGCACAAATGTACCTGTATGCGGCCAAGCAGAGCGACCGCAGGGCGAGGTTTGATGTGATCACGATCGAGCTGACGCCTGAAGGAGAGTTTAACCGTTTGGAGCATCTGACGGGAGCGTTTTGAATGAACGGTTTGAAGTTCATACGTTCTGTTCGAAATTGCAGTCCGGACAGACAGGATGATCGTGAAAAAAGGCGCCCATCGCTTGAACGGGCGCTTTTTCTTGTTCGTACCGCATGGAATCTCTGCGGGCCGGATGAGACGCCGCATGACGATGATCAATCACAAGTTGTTTGGCATGCGGGCAAGGGAATGCAGCGAATTTTTGTCACGTATCGGGAATTCACTTTGGCAGTATTTTTGCGTGATTTTGAAATGACGGCTGTATCGCGGTAGAGTCTCTAAAAAGCCCCTCCCGTTCCGGGACGATCTCTCGCTCTCCCCGCTAGAGGGAATAAGATTTGTCCAGATTTCTATATTGGATCGCTTCGGCAATGTGTCCGTAAGTAATTCCGTCGCTTGTTTCCAGATCCGCGATCGTCCGGGCGATTTTCAAAATCCGGTCATGTGCCCGGGCGCTTAAGCGGAGCCGGTCGAATGTCTGCCGGAGAAGGTCTTCGGCTTCGGGCGGCAGTACACAGTATTTACGGAGCCATTTGCCGCCGAGCTCCGCGTTAAAGCGCATAAAACTGCCTTCATAACGAAGCTGCTGCCTTCGGTGAGCGGCAAGTACTTGCCGGCGCATGTCTTCAGAGGAAAGCGAAGGGCGCTTGTCAGTCATGGCGGTATAATCCAGCCGGGGAACTTCTACATGCAGATCAATCCGATCAAGGAGAGGTCCCGAAATGCGCGCTTTGTACTGTCTGATTTTAAGCGGGGAACAGATGCAGCTTTGTTCGGCGGTCTCGGTTCCGTAAAATCCGCACTGGCAGGGATTCATGGATGCGGCAAGCAGGAAGCCGGACGGAAAGGTGAAGGAGGCGCGTGCCCGCCCTATGGTTACCTTACGGTCTTCCAACGGCTGGCGCAGCACTTCCAGCACGCTCCGCGAAAACTCGGGAAGCTCATCCAGAAAAAGGACACCTTGGTGAGCCAGGCTTACCTCGCCGGGCTTCGGTATGGAGCCGCCGCCAATGAGACCGGCCGCCGAAACGGTGTGATGAGGCGAACGGTAGGGCCTCTGCCGCATGAACCGGGTGATCGTGCCCAATTTTCCCGACACGCTGTAAATTTTCGTCACCTCAAGCGCTTCTTCGTCGGACAGAGGCGGAAGTATACCGGGAATCCGGCGGGCCAGCATCGTTTTGCCCGTGCCGGGGGGACCGATAAATAAAAGATTGTGCATACCGGCCGCAGCAATCATGATGGCTCTCTTGGCGTGATGCTGCCCGATTACATCGGCATAATCATCGGAGGCTGCCAGGGGGCCGTGCACTTCGGCAGGGACATCGGGACGGGCGGAGAGAACTTCGCGGGCGAAGGATTCTGAAGCGGATTCGGTTTCCGAAAGGGATGCGCCGTCTGCTGTCAGGCCGCGCTTGCAGGGAGTCCCCAGCTCGCTCAGACTGCTTATCCCCTGGACTTCAGTCCCTGAAATCAGGCGGGCTTCATCCACATTGGACAAGGGCAGCAGAACGCGCCGGATTCCTCTCCGGCGGGCGGCATCAACCATGGAAAGCACCCCCGGTACGGGGCGGAGGCCGCCGTCAAGCGCCAGTTCTCCGACCAGCAGACAACCGCCCATGCCGGGAAGCTCAATCTGACCGCTTGTCAGCAGGATGCCGGCCGCAATGGCCAGATCGAAGGAGGCGCCTTCTTTTCTCAGATCGGCAGGGGCCAGATTGACCGTAATACGTTCAAGAGGAAACTGAAACCCGCAGTTTTTGATGGCGGAGCGTACACGGTCGATCGATTCTCTGACAGCGGTGTCGGGAAGTCCGACCACGTTGATTTGCGGGAGCCCGTTTGCGATATCGATTTCTACCTCGATGCAGATTCCGTCGATTCCGTGCAGGCATGCCCCGGTTACTTTACCATACATGTAAAAACACCTTCTCCCTTCGCATTGGACAGGTCAAAGGTGCTTCCTTATGATCCGTTTCGTTGTTATTTCATGGTTATTTGGATAGTATACCAAAAATACCCAAGCATGAAAATGATCTTTTAGCTGCGGATAATTGGTCATACTAACTCCGAGGTGATTGATATGCAGGATAAACCGTATTTCTGTCCGAACTGCCGCTCCAACCGGATCAAGTTCAGTCTAATGACCAGCTATTCGCAGCCTTTTGTGAAAGATGCTCTCACGGGAGTCGTCACGGAATCCAGCGAAGCGAACGCGATTACCCAGAGCGAGCCGACGATACAGTGCCAAGTATGCAGCTTTGTCGGTAACGAGATGCGATTTGTCAAGCAGGCGGAGCGCGAGCCCCGCACTGTGACCCAGGTCAGCCCGACTTACGTATAGGCAGGTATGGATTCAAGCGCTTCCGGAACCGGTCGGGGATGGAAGTGCTTTTTTCATGAAGAGGGTGGAAGAAGAGTTAACGATTTCCTGAGCAATTAGAAAAAACGATTTCTTTTTTAAAAAGAGAGGAAACTGTCGACAAAAAGTGATACAATTATCGATGGCAAATGTTTGTCCGGACCCAAAAAGAGCCGGGCAGGATTTCCCCTGTCAAACGGCGAATACCCTACGTTGATTATGCGGATAGATTCGAAGCTTGAATGAGGTTTCGTGCATACAGGGAGAAACAATACGTTTAGGAGGATTTGCAAATGAATATCCATGAGTATCAAGGCAAAGAAGTCCTGAAGCAGTACGGCGTTGTCGTACCTCAGGGCAAAGTGGCGTTTTCCGTGGATGAAGCGGTCGAAGCAGCTAAAGAGCTGGGCACTCAGGTCGTAGTTGTCAAAGCGCAAATTCACGCAGGCGGCCGCGGTAAAGCGGGCGGCGTGAAAGTAGCTAAAAATCTGGACGAAGTCCGGACTTACGCGGAGCAAATCCTGGGCAAGGTGCTGGTCACTCACCAAACCGGTCCTGAAGGCAAGGAAGTTAAACGCCTGCTTATCGAGCAAGGCTGCGATATCAAGAAAGAGTACTACATAGGCGTAGTTGTCGACCGTGGAACGGGCCGCGTTACTATGATGGCTTCCGAAGAAGGCGGTATGGACATCGAGGAAGTTGCGGCTAACACTCCGGAGAAGATTTTCAAAGAAATCGTAGATCCGGCAATCGGCCTGCAAGCTTTCCAAGCTCGCAAACTGGCTTATGCCATTAAAATTCCTCAAGAACTCGTGAATAAAGCGGTTAAGTTCATGCTTGCCCTTTACACCGCGTTCGTTGAAAAAGATTGCTCCATTGCCGAAATCAATCCGCTCGTCGTAACCGGCGACGGCAACGTAATGGCACTTGACGCGAAACTTAACTTCGATTCCAACGCACTGTTCCGTCACAAAGACATTCTGGAGCTGCGCGACCTCGAAGAAGAAGACGAGAAGGAAATCGAAGCTTCCAAATATGACCTCAGCTACATCGCCCTTGACGGCAATATCGGCTGTATGGTTAACGGCGCAGGACTTGCCATGGCTACGATGGATATCATCAAGCACTACGGCGGAGACCCGGCTAACTTCCTTGACGTAGGGGGCGGTGCTACGAAAGAGAAAGTTACCGAAGCGTTCAAAATCATTCTTTCCGACTCGAAAGTAAAAGGTATTTTCGTCAATATTTTCGGTGGAATCATGAGATGCGACATTATTGCCGAAGGCGTTGTCGCTGCAGCCAAGGAATTGGGTCTGGACCGTCCGCTTGTCGTTCGTCTGGAAGGCACCAACGTGGATCTCGGCAAGAAAATCCTGAATGAATCCGGACTGAACATCGTTTCCGCGGATTCGATGGCTGACGGCGCACAGAAAATCGTTGCGCTTGTTAAGTAATTCCGGTCAGTGAGTACAAGCTTTCTTTTCTTCAAAAAATTCAGGGGATGTGAATAATTACCATGTCTATTTTGATTGATAAAAACACAAAAGTCATTACCCAAAACATGACGGGTAAGACCGGTATGTTCCATACACTCGGCGGTCTTGAATATGGTACGCAAATGGTAGCCGGCGCGGTTCCGGGAAAAGGCGGTACGCAAGTCGATTTCACGCTTGAAAACGGCTCTACCGTTACCCTTCCGGTTTATAACACCGTACAAGAAGCGAAGGACGCGACAGGTGCCACGGCATCCGTTATTTACGTTCCTCCGGCTTTCGCGGCCGATTCCATCATGGAAGCCGTTGACGCGGATCTTGATCTTGTCATCTGTATCACCGAAGGTATTCCGGTTCTTGACATGGTGAAAGTTGCCCGTTATATGGAAGGCAAACGCACCCGTCTAATCGGACCGAACTGTCCGGGCGTTATTACACCGGGCGAATGCAAAATCGGCATTATGCCGGGTTACATTCATACTCCGGGCCACGTGGGCGTAGTATCCCGCTCCGGTACCCTGACGTATGAAGCGGTTCACCAGCTTACAACTCGCGGCATCGGCCAGTCTTCCGCAGTAGGTATCGGCGGCGACCCGGTTAAGGGCTCCGAGTTTATCGACATTCTTCGACTGTTCAACGAAGATCCGGACACCTATGCAGTTATCATGATCGGTGAAATCGGCGGTTCCGCTGAAGAAGAAGCGGCCGAGTGGATTAAAGCGAACATGACGAAGCCGGTTGTCGGCTTCATCGGCGGTAAAACAGCGCCTCCGGGAAAACGTATGGGCCACGCGGGCGCCATCATTTCCGGCGGTAAAGGTACGGCGGCTGAGAAAGTGGCGACACTCGAAGCTTGCGGTATCCGCGTAGCGGCGACTCCTTCCGAAATGGGCTCCACTCTCGTGAGCGTCCTGGAAGAAAAAGGCCTGCTGGAAAAATGCATCACTAAAAAATAATAGAGCTGCCGGTTTCGGCGCTTTTATGGATGGTAAGCAACCTTCCAGTTCCCGTTGGGAATTGGAAGGTTTTTTTGTTTAGGTCTGTAAAATTTGTGAATGACAAGGGAGTGTTTTATACTATGGAGAATCGCTCTGTACTTATCGGGCTTCACGGCATAACCGGAGTGGGATGGAAGACCATTGATCTGCTGGTCCGCTCATGTTCCGATTTGAAGGATTTGCTGCTTTGGTCAGCCGGCGACTACGCTAGGCTTGGCATTCCGGCAGCTAGAATCCAGCGGTTAATAGATGAATTGACTCCATTTAAAATTGAAGCTTCATTAGAAAAGTACGAATCGCTCGGCATCGGAATTCTGACCCGCTTCGATCCCGGTTACCCGCGGCTGCTAGAAGAAACCGCTCAGCCTCCGTGGGTCCTCTACTGCAGAGGCCGGCAGGAGGTTCTGCAAAGACCGACCCTCGGGGTCGTCGGCACGCGGACACCGACCGCCTACGGGCGGAAAGCCGCACGGGAACTCAGTATGGCTTTATCGGCCGCGGGTTTTGTTGTCGTAAGCGGTTTAGCGCGGGGCATTGATGCGGAGGCTCACCACGGGGCCAAAGACGGAGCGGGCGGAACGATTGCCGTGCTCGGCGTGCCGCCGGACCGGATTTATCCGCCGGAGCATACGAGGCTGCATGAAGAAATCATCGCCTCCGGAGGTCTTGTCGTGTCCGAGTACCCGCTCGGTACGGTTCCGCACCCGGGATTATTTCCGCTGCGTAACCGCGTGATTGCCGGTCTCAGTCTCGGCGTAATCGTGGTGGAGGCGGCGGAGAGAAGCGGTTCCCTGATTACGGCGGATCTTGCCCTGGAGGAATCAAGGGATGTGTTTGCCGTCCCGGGTCCCATCCATTCCCCCAAGAGCAGAGGAGCGCTATCGCTTATTAAGCAGGGGGCCAAAATGGTGACGGATCCCCGAGACATTTATGAAGAATATATGCATTTATTGTCCACTCTGAGTGGACAAATGGGAGGTTCCGTTCAACCGGGTACACTGCCTTCACCGGAACAACAGTTGACAGAAGACGAGGTTATCCTTTATCGATTGCTGTCGAGCGTGCCTGTCCCCATTGACGTCCTCCTGGAGCAGACTCAATTTACGTTTGGACATTTGCATTCAGTTCTGCTATCCTTGCTATTGAAAAATAACAGCTCATCGTAAATATCTAAAAAGTGTTGGTATATAAGGCTTTGTGGAATTTATTTTTAGAACGACCACTGATATGACCACGCATTCAAAGTTATCCACAGTTTAATGAGCATATAACTGGTTTAATTTGATAGCGACCTCTTCTTGCATGTTAGGTAAAACGTGGGCGTAGGTATTCATTACCGTTTCCACCGTATCCCCTAAACGCTCTGCCACAACTTTAGCATTGTACCCCCAAGAAAGTAAAATCGATGCATGAGTATGTCTCAAGTCGTGTAACCTAATACGTGGCATTCCCACCTTGGCAGAATCCGAAATAAAATATCTCCATACATTGTTCGTGTAAAAATAGCTTCCCTTATTATCGAAAACGATGCTTACACCAGGCAATTGTTTATTTTTATGTTCAATAAGAACTTGTAAAGTTGAGTGTGGTATATGGATCACTCTTTTAGAGTTTTCAGTCTTAGGACGTTTGACATGCAGCCCCTTTTGTTTCGTATGCTTAAGGCTTTTTGTTATGGAAACCGTTGACTTTTTAAAGTCAATATCATCCCAATCTAACGCAAGAATTTCCCCGATTCGCATACCGCTTGTACCGGCTAAAACGTAAAGAGCATGCCTTTCAAATTCTCTACTTTCTTGAAGGAAATGAGTTAGCTGCTCCTCGGTCCATATGGACATTTCTTTGGGCTTATAAGATGGGGAAGAGGATTCTTTCGCCACATTCTTAATTATATAATTCCATATTGAGGCTTGTTTAAAAGTTTTGGAAATAACTTGGGCAATATTTTTGATGTACCCGCGTGAAACGCCGTCCTTTAACAAATCGCTATAGAATATATCGAGATCCACAGCGGTTATTTTATCAATCTTTTTGTGTCCAAGCTTAGGAATAATGTATTTCTGAACAATGATCCATTGGGAGTTGTATGTCCCTTGTTCAACTTTATTAATAACAATGGTTTCAAAAAAAAGTTTAATGAAGTCATCAAACTTCATTGAGTCTGTTCGTTTTCCAGCCTCTAAATCTCGCTCCATTTTAGAACAAGCCTTGCGTGCTTCCTTTTCGCTCGAAAAACCGGATACAGTCTTTTGTTTTCTTTTCCCCGTGTTTTGATCACGCCCCACATCTAATGTAAAGCTCCATTTATCACCTCGCCGTCTAAAATAGGCCATTAAGCACACTTCCTTTATCCATAAAGTAAATTCACTCGCTGATCGCATATACCCTGTAGTATCCGCCTTCTGATTTGCTGAATACGGGCATAGGCCATTTCAATTGGCACACCAAATTCTGATTTTAATGCTTCGGCAGCTTCGCTGTCTTTATCCGGGAGCGGGAGAGATTCATACATGTAATAAGGTATTGAAGCATACATCACAAAATGAGACGCCTGCCATTCCTGTAGTTCTCTGAATTCTTTAGGCATATCGAACTGTTTACCCCAATGTCTGAGCAAGTGGCAAAGCTCATGAAGAAAGTCCAGCCATTGCTGACTTTGTGGAAGGCGTCTATCTAGGAAAATGGACATCATACCATTTCTCTCGAATGATTCGCTACCCGAGTTCCACCAGTAAACCCACACATTTAATCTGGAAGCAACTTCAATTACATTTAGTTGTTGAGGAATTGTTATTTTTTGGCTTCTATATAAATTTTCAATCCATATCTCTAAATAGGTTTTTTGATAAGCGGAATTTTCCATAAGACAACACCCCCGATGTCGAGTAAATAGAATGTATGTTCGCTTTTTGGTGAAAAAAGAAAAGCCTGTAGGTGAAGCTACTCACCTTGTTTGTCTCCAGGCTTTCTATCCTTCTCTTCATTTTTCAGATACCGCCAATATTTCAACATTTCTTTTGTTCTTTCCTTTGGTGCAGAGGCAAAATCTTTAAAAAATACATTCACTTCAGGATCGTTTAATATTTCTAAAAAATCTTTATCATCTTCTATCGAGGATGATTCACGACCGGTTAAATAATCTACTTTAACTTTAAAAAATTCGCTGAACCTATTTAAAAGTTCTAGTGATGGTTCTCTTTCTCCTCTTTCATACATGCCAACAGAACTTTCACTAATGTTAAATTTTCCTGCTAAATCAGCTTGTGTTAGTCCTGCTTTTTTTCGCAGCTCTCTTAGTCTTAAACCAAATTTGGACATTTCATCACCCAATAATCATAATAACACGTTACGTGTGAAATTAATCGCACGATTCGTGTTGACTTCACACGTTTTGTGGTATATATTGTTATCAAGGAACACGATACGTGGTTATTTGGAGGTGAGAACTTGACTAAAGAAACGATTGCGGAAAAGTTGCTCAAGTTGAGGTCTAAGAAACCTCGTTACGAAGTAGCAAAAGAGGTAGGAATAAGTTTATCGGCCCTGCAAATGTACGAAAATGGACAACGAATTCCCCGAGACGATATCAAGGTAAGAATAGCAAACTATTATAAGGTTTCAGTTGAAGCCATTTTTTTTGACACTAAACCGCACGAATCGTGTGGTTCTAATGAAGAAAGGAGAAAAACATCATGAACAATTATTTCCAAGCTTATCCTTTGTATTTAAAAGCCTCAGACATTATGGATGCTTTGCAGGTTTCGAAGACAAAAGCCTATGAAATTCTTCAAAGACCTGATTGCCCGACAGTTACTCTCGGGAAATCGAAGCGGGTTCATCGGGATAAGTTTTTTGAGTACATCGTTTCGCTGGAAGGCAAAACCTTACCGGCCTGATTTAAAATAATAGCCCGCTAAAAAGCGCGGGCTTGTAAGGGAACGGTTAGCATCAGTTATGTACAACTTCATTGTATCCTAATCCCTTGTCACAAATCGCCGTTTAAATGTGCTGATTTGTTCCGAGCGGAAAGGCAATTGTGTCTTTCAGCAGCACGACGAGGGAGGAGGTGAAAGATTTGAGTATTGGAGACGCCTTTCGTAGTTACCGCAAAGAAAACGATATGACACAGCAGGAATTTAGCGAAATCGTTCCACTCGATAGAACTGGTTTATCAAAAATCGAAGCCGACAAAAAGAAAGCCCCCAAAGACATTATGCGAATCGCGGCGATAGCCCTAGATGATCCTAGAATTGCTTTGGCGGCCCAGGCTGAAGTCACAGGCGGCGCATGTCCGCCTTGGCTCTCCAAAGCAGATTTGCACAAAACGACTGTACATCTAAAAGCGCTGGAGGAAATAGAAGAAGCATTCGAGGCGATGAAGTCCACGCCCATAACCAAGCGAAAAGATCAGCTCGAAATGAAAGACATACATAGGATTAAGAACACCATCATGGAATGTGTCGAGGCAATCACGGCCCTAACTCATTATGTAGCAATTCTTTGCAAGGAATACACGATTAGCTGGATTGGGGTCTGGAAAGAACATCGGCAGGAGCTAAAGGAGAAAAAATATCTGAATTAGGAGGGCTTCTCTTTATGAGCAATGTGAATTTAAAGCTGGCTCGGAAGCGGGTTGGAGAATTAACGCTTCTTTACCGCAAAATTCTATGGATTCGGGAGCCGGACGGAATTTGGGACTGGTTCTTGAAGCGGGAAATTGAGGAATTGGAAAAGGATATTTCAGCGGCAAAAGAAAACATGACCGCCCGGCCAGGCGATCATGTCAATTTGAAAAATATTGTTGTAGTTAGTATACCGACATTTTTAACGCCTGACAAGGGAGCAGCCGGTTATGGGGGCTGAAGATTTCGAAATACTTCTCGGGCGGATATGTGATGGAGATATAGTCGTTCGGTCAGCGCCTACAAGGTATTTGAGAGAAGCGCTGACCGTTGGGGACATGTGGTTAATTTTTCAAGATCATGTCGAGCTGCATTATTTAAAAACGATTTAACGTAGGAACGAAGCCAGCTTGGCTTCGTCGTTGGGACCGCGAGCTTGGCCTACTCCTTGGGCCTTCGGGGGTTCGCGGTCCGAACGATGCGATCAAGCATCAGTAAACATGTGGAGGGGTGAAGCGTGAACACGATCATTTATGAGGGCGTAGTCTTTAATGTCGTCCAAAAAACGGATTATTTTACATTCGCGTACCGGGAATTAGGCTCAGAAAAGATCGAGGTCTATTGGAAGATGGGGGACGAAATCCAACTTCAAATCTGGTTCGTATCGCTTCTTACTTTGTTGCTGGCTATCAGAGAATACTATCAGGCTTTATGCAAGGAGCAAAAGGGGGAGGAACGTGGCAAACCCTCAAGTCGAGAACGGATTTGTATCTGTAGCTAATGAACTTTGGGACGAAATCATACGGCGTAATTTTACGAAAAGACAAAAGGATATTCTGTATTTCGTCCTTCGTTTATCTTATGGCTGCCGAAACAAATCGGCCTTTGTCCCGAAGTTAAAGGACTTTGAATTATGTGGTGTAGGCAAGACACACATCACAAATGAACTGAAATACCTTGTGGAGTGTAGGGTAATCGCTTGGGACAAAGCTGAGTGTGCTTTCGCCATAAACAAGGATTATGAAAAATGGCAGGTCAGTCCGGTAGCAGGGTGGAACCGTGAAGAATTCAACAATTTGATCCACCAAAATCTAGCTAAAAAGTTACCGAAACAGGAACATGAAATACCTGAAAAAGTTACTGAAATAGTAACTAGTGAAAATAACGGTTACCGAAACAGTAACCAACAAGTTACTGAAACAGTAACCGAAGAGTTACCGAAACAGGAACCTTTAAGTGGTTTAAACCCTTGCGGCTCTAAGGCGGAAGGCGTGTCTAAAGACAGTATTAAAGACAGTATTAAAAACAATATTACTACTACTGATATAGAGCCGGCCGAATCCGATCCACTTATCCAAATTCAGGACGCGTATTGTGATTTACATGAAAAGCTACCGTTTAACCTGTCCCAGAAGGATTTGTCTCTTATGAGGGAAGTGGTCGAACTAGAGATTCCAGCACAATTCGTAATTAAAACGATGCAGGACACTTTTGCTCTAAAGAAAAGAAGGGCGACAGAAAACGTTGTCCCTTTTAAAAAACCAAGCAGTTTCACCTATTACGAAAACCCTATTTTGGACGCTTGGCGTAATCATCAAGACAAGATAAAGCCATTCCCGAAGGGAGGACAAAGCAATGTTCAGGTCAATGCGGGAGACGCTTCGACCCGAAGAACTGATAGCCAAAATCCAGCACCTGAAAGCAATAAAACCGGATGGATACGGACAAGCCGAAACGCCGATTTACAAGTGCGCTAAGTGCAAGGACGAGCTTGGGTATTTTGTACAAAGGCCCATCGTGATGTCCCAAAAAGGTGAAGCTAAAGAGTTCATGATCGATTACTGGAAAGATTGTGATTGCATAGTTGATCGGAAGGTCGATAAGGCTTTCGAATCGAGTAAGATTTCTTTCGAATTCCAAAAGAAATCATTCGATAACTTTGATCTTGAAGTCTTGGGTCCGGTTCGAGATGCGTACCAATGTACCCGAACTTATACAGAGCAATACCGCAAAGTAAAGTTAGAGAAGCACAACAGCATAGCTCTACTTGGGGCATCTGGTTGCGGAAAAACTCACCTTCTAATGGCTGCGGCAAACACACTCATTTCGCAAGGCGTAAAGGTTCAGTATTTTCCTTGGGTCGAAGGATTTAACGAATTAAAGGACGATATGGCTTTGGTTAAGGAACGTGTATTTCAACTTCAAAAAGCTGAATTACTGTTCATTGATGACATGTTTAAGCCGCGGAAAGGACCAACTGATTTTGAATTGACACAAGCTTTTGCCATTATCAATTATCGATATCTCGAAAAGCTGCCTATCATGATTTCGTCCGAACGAGACATAAAAA
The DNA here is from genome assembly GCF_000739915.1 of Paenibacillus chitinolyticus NBRC 15660. Taxonomy (GTDB): domain Bacteria; phylum Bacillota; class Bacilli; order Paenibacillales; family NBRC-103111; genus Paenibacillus_F; species Paenibacillus_F chitinolyticus. The sequence continues at coordinate 13,378 of NZ_BBJT01000010.1, forward strand.
CCATGTGCGGCTACGATACGGCACTAGGTAGTCGAATCTACGACATGTGCAAAGATTATCTTGTAAACATCGTGGGCGACTCTTACAAGCTAAACTATCGGTTGAGGGAGGACTGAACTACGATGAATGATTTCGACATAACTCCCGAACAGCTTGCCGAAATGATCCGGCAAGACATGGAATGGGAAATTGAACAAATGCGTAGCGAGGATTCGGAAATATGACAGCCGCGGCCCAAAGTCCATATGCCCGTATGGGAAACACGAACAAGCGAGGGAAGGCCGTTATTGGCGGCAAGAAGCATGATAGGCGGCGGATCGAAAACAAGGTGCCGGTCCAATTGGGTGAGTTTGTCGAATTGATCCAGGAACAGGTTATCGATTTGGATTATACAATTCGGATGCTGTTTGTTGAGTTAATAGCTCAGGGTTTTGCGGATCACGAAGTGATTATGCATAGTCAGGCGATTTTATTAAAGGCAATCCAGAAAGCGTCAAGCGCGGAGGTGATGTTGAATGTTCAAAAAAAAGCGTAAAGAAGTGGCTCCTTGGCGGCAAGGCATAACCGCCCACCACAATCGGCGGCCGTCCAAGGCAGACCGAGCGGAGTTTCCGACGACAGTCATCAAGGAGTTGATTCAGGAAGCCGATGGGCGGTGCCAGTGTTGCGGCCTGCTGCCGGATACCACGACGCACCATGTAATGCCGCGGGGACGGGGTGGCCGTGGCGTCAAGACGAACGGCATGCGGTTGAACGGCGTCTGCCATGACCGGATTCAAACAAACGAAGAAGAATTGCAGTACTGGATATCTGAATGGACACGCCGGTACGGCCCTTATTTTTGGTATGACGCGCAAGACTTCGAGGAGTTGGAGAAACGAAAGGCCAAGGAATTTCAGATGCACGAGCAGGCCGAGCGTCTTCAGCCGGTCATGGAACTGCTGTCCAATGCTACCGGCCGCAAGCTAAAGCCGAGTGAGCGCCGCCTAGTTCACGAGATTGGGGCGAAGCCGGACCGATTGATGGTATTTCAGCAGCTACTGCAAGATACCGTCGGACCCGGGATAACCAACATGGACAAGCAATTCGGATATGGCCGATTTGATGATTAAGGCCGGGACGTTTTGGGTCTGGACGGAGCAGGCGGAAACCGCACGGCCCGAATGGTTTGCAGGTCATCCCGTATGGTCGGATTACTTACACGCGGCACCGGCGGAATGGGTGCAGCAGGGATTTGTCCGGGAAGCGACGACAGAAGGCCAGATCGAAATAAGCGAATTTTTGGACCTGGATGGTCTGAAAAACAAAAATGCCCCGGCCTATTTGGGATAGGAGCCGGGGGCATCGTCAAAACACCTTACGGCAACTATACCACGTTTTAGGGAGTTTATCTACGATCAGCATACCAAAAATAGCTGCCGGTTTGATCGGGGTTATTTGACTTCTGGATGAATAGGAGGGCAATATATGGAACTTGTGATTGCAGACTGTGATCGTTGCGGGAAACAGAAGGAATGCGTTCAATTCGTCGTGCAAGAGTTCGCGGAAAGTCCCGAGGCATACCCGGATTATGAAAATTCGAACATTTGCGCCAGATGCATCGGAAACATGCTGGCGCATGAGGAAACATTTTGATAGGAGCGTGTATTGGAAATGACCAAAAAAATGCTGAAATGCCCATACTGCGGAGCGCATTGGGTGGAACTCGATAAAGACGAGTGCGGAGAAACTTACACGCTGGAATGCGAAGATGGCTGCGGTAAGCAATTCGAAATGTACTTTGACGCAAGTTGAGTAACACAGAAATACATGGGAGGAAATTAGAAATGAGCAGAACGTCATTTAACTCAAGCCGAGAAGCATATGCATACATCCTTGAAGAACATGAAAAAGCAAAGGAATTACTAGAAAGAACAAAGTTTGATATATCGTACTTGTGGATGAACATAACAAAAGGAAATTTTGAAGATGATTCAAAACAAGAACACGCTCTAAAGGAATTGGGGTATCTAGCGAAGTCCTCTTATAGTTTGGCAGATTCTGCAGCTAGACTTTCAAATCTAGCAAAGGCTTTATCTGCTTACTTCGCGGATGAAATCAACGGAAGTGTAGATTGATTATTTGTAACACAGAAATACATGGGAAGGGGAGTTCGGTTTGATAGCTGAAATTCAATATGACGGCCTAGGCCGGATGAAGTATCATCCCGATTTTCCTCCGAAACACGGTCAGCCGTTTTCGGAGGAAGAGCTTTGCTACCTTGCAAAATACTATAAAATTGATGGCCGCTTGTCTGTTTCTCTGGCGCTTGACCGTCCAGAAGGGTCAATTCAAAAGAAATACTTGTCTCTAAAAAGCAATGGAATGTTGGAGCGATACAGCGAACTCGAATACTACAGTTGAGGTGATGACATGCTGCTGCTTGTTAGCGGAGCTACCCAAACCGTAAAGAGAGTATCGGGAGATTCGGACAATATCGGCGGGCTACTCACTCCCCGAGCAGGCAACCTATCATACTATACAACGAGTGGCATTCCGTGGGCGGCGGACAATGATTGCTTCAATGGATTCGATGAGAATCGGTTCATGAGCATGCTAGATCGCATGCGAGGATCGAATCCAACATTTGTTACTGCCCCCGATATTGTTGGTGATGCAATGGGCACGTTGGATATGTTTTTACACTGGGAGCCAGTGATTCATTCATACGGTCTTCCTATAGCCTTCGTCCTCCAGGACGGTCAGGAAAAACTATGTATGCCCTGGGGGAAGCTTGATGCTGTATTCATCGGTGGATCAACGGATTACAAGCTTGGACCGGAAATCAGGTGGTTAGTGCGGGAGGCGAAGTGGCGAGGGAAATGGGTTCACATGGGCAGGGTCAATAGCCTGCAGCGGTTGTCATATGCGAGGGATATTGGCTGCGATAGCGTGGACGGGACGGGTTACAGTCGTTTCCCTGATGCTAACATCCCGGAAGCTCTCAATTTTCTGAAACACGAGCAAATCACGTTGAATATTGACGAGGCCTTATGAACTCGGCTGAACACAGAAATACATGGGATAGTCTAAACATCAACTAAGGGAGGGTTATATGAAAGCTATTCAAGGGTTCCAGATTGAGGATATCGACGGCTGCGAGTTTGTGCAAAGCACGAATATAGGCAAGTTGATGATTTCCCATCACCAAGATTTTGACGGCTATTATACTGGCATGATCCACGTCATTTATCCAGACGCATCACATGAAGCGATCACACGGGAAGAATCACAGAGCATGCTGGACAGCGGGGAATGGCTTGTAGTTCGGTAAACATCAACTAAGGGAGGGTTTATACCGCGTGAAAAAAGAAGAGATATCGGAATTAATGTATAGGTTGTACATCGCCTGCGATCAAGCGCCCTACGATACAGATGTCAAAGAATTAATACAATCCGCGCCCATTAAAATGCAGAAAGAATTCATTTCACGTATGATACAGGAAAAATTATGGGACATACACCCGGACGAAGAAGACCTTGAAGCAGCCCGGAAACTTACGGGTTATGACGGTTAGTTTGAACACAGAAATACATGGGAGGGTTTATAGATGGGAAGAGGAGCCGGAGCAGGGCATGAAAATTACGGGAATAATCGGATGTATTGGATTGCTTCCACCAATGTAAACGGAACGATATACTGCGCCAAGGTAATATGTGTATCTGCTCGATCTGCACTAGTTCAGGGATCGGGCGAACTCGAAAAAATGTTAAAAGAAGACAAAATTAAACTGCCTGATGACTGGACAGTAAGAGTTGTGTCGGAAAAATCAGAACATGCATTTTCCAAACTGGATTCTATCTAGGTAACACAGAAATACATGGGAGGTATATCAGCTATGAAAAAAGCAACGAAACGCTTTAGGAAGAAATATTTGTCCCGTGCTGCCAAGTCCATAACTACGGGGAAAATAAGCAGGTTTCATATTCTGCGGGCAAAGAATGAAATAAATCTAATGTTTGACCGGGGATACTTGAACGTCTTCCGGCCATGGTGGTATGACCAGAGCGACCGTTGGAACGAATTGGACTTCAGGGTTGAATATAAGAAACATGCCCTAGCTACTGCTGCGGAGATCGAGAACAAGACGAGAATAAACCTTAAAAAGCTGCAAGAGGATTATGATCGGTTGCCAAAACATCCACCTCGCATACGAAAGTACCGAGAGCCGAAGCCCCAACCGATCCGCAAGCTGAAGAACCCAGAAGAGTTCAAAATAATAGTTCTTGAAAATGGCGTTAAAAAGGTTCTTTCGGTAATCGGGGAAAAGGTTTTCGTTGTTCGAGGCTATGATTTCTTTATCCGACATGACGGAACTTTTTGGGTCGTGTCAGACGTTAAGACGGGCGCGGCCGTCTCTAAGTCAGTGGGCTACAAGGATGCGGTGGCCGTGGCAAAGAAGCGAATCGAAGAAAATTTCGATCAATATCTAAAGATTTTAGAGAAGTTTGCAGGCTAAACATCAACTAAGGGAGGGTTAAACGATGGGTCCAGGAAGGCCGGCCAAAGAATGTGAAAACGAAGAATTGGTATTTGAGTTTGAGAACGCATGTCGCGGTGGGGATTACGAGTTTGCGCCGGAATACCGCGAAGAACTTTTGCAACGACTCACAGCGACTCCGCGCCCGATAGATGAATGGCATGAAGATGACGGCACTGTGCTGTGGTGGTCATTTCCGATTGAAGAACCGCCATATTGCGGGTCTCCGCTTGACGCAGATTGGCCCGGCTATCACACGCATTGGACTTCGCTTATTGTTCCGGATAATCCGAAAGGGCAAACCTAACACAGAAATACATGGGAGGACGGTGTGCATGGGATGTACCAAGATAAGTGCCCTAAATGCGGAAATGATAATCTGAAAATCTATGAACAAATAGCGATCGGACGGATCGTTTCCGCCAGAACAGGCAAGGTGCTAGAAAACAAAGGCATTATGGAAGTAACCTGCTGGAACTACCTTTGCAAATGTGGCTGGGCAGGGGAGATCCACGCTCAGTAATCTAACACAGAAATACATGGGAGGTTTATACCTATGGCACGGCTGAAATTTGAAATGTGGAAAGACGGGGACGGAAATATCATGTCCAGGTTTACGGACGGAAAGGGCCGCAGCACAGACTCTTACTGGTGCGGCCCACCCGAGTCAATTGACCATGTGGGGCCGGAATATCTACCGCAACGCCATAGGCATCCAAATGTAAGAGGCGGCCGTCATATCGAGTTTATCAAGAGACAGTACAAGATTGAGGTCGCAAAAGTGCGGGTTTAACACAGAAATACATGGGAGGGTTTATAGATGGAAATTGGAACAAAAGTAATCATGGTGAACTGCTACGAAGCAAGAAAGTACCCGGATAAGGTTTGGGTGACGCGGAGTAACCCGTGGGAACTAGGGCATGGAGCGAAGGTCGTGCTGCTTGAAGGAAAGAGCGGGGGATTTTCGGTTGACTGCTTGAAGATCGTTGAAGAATGAATCCAAACATCAACTAAGGGAGGGTTTAAAGAATGGCTGTAAGCGCAATTGCGTTTAAGGCAAGAAATAAGGAAGGCCGTTATCTGTGCGATGGAGTCGAATGCGGCGATTGGGAGGACGAGTATCTTGATACATTGATCCTATCAGACGCCACGTTGATCATCCGGAACGACCTATCCAAACCAGACAATGACGATATCGAAGATTTCTACAAGTTCATAGCAAGCCTCCCGTTAAGTAACGATGTCACTTTTATCAAAGAGCATTACGATCCGGTAGAAGTTACGTTGTCTGAAGAAGATTTGAAAATAGTTCGGGAACGAAACGACTGGTAAGCCAGGAACATCAAATAGGGGAGTGGTTATATATGCGAAAAATCATTTTTAACTGGTATCTCGCACTGGGAAACACGGAGCGAGAAGTAGTGGAATTTAAGGATGATACAACTGAGGAGGAAATCGAAAAAGCTTTTGACGACTGGGTGTGGGACAGAATTGGTTCTGACTTCTGGAGAGAAGAAGAAAAGTAACATCAACTAAGGGAGGGTTATACAGTGAGCATGCAGGACGGTACGGACGACCAAAGCAAAGTCGGAGAAATTGTCCAGCAGATGATAGATTCATCGGATCATGGCGTTCACACTAAAGTTTATGTCCATCGAGACGAAGAAGGTTACTGGTATATAACGCTTGATCATAAATGACCAAACATCAACTAGGGGAGGAAATCCCTCCCCATATAGGAGGAACAGATATGAGCAGACCGATTAAGTATAAATTCCCTCACTTACTGGAGCAAAAGGGAAATATCCAATGCCTAGCGGATTAAGGATGTTAAAGCAAAATGGCGATCATCTTGCAAAGCTACGTTTTAATGCAAAAGTGGGACATGTCATTAGGGTAGGAGGTGTTTTATATGTGATAGATTCCGTGGCAGTAAAGGAAAGGGTTTGTTATGCGAAGCCGGTCATGAAGATAGAGAAATAACAAAAGCCCTCGATATCGTTGGGGAGCGGGTTCCGAGGGCGGCGCTATACTCTCAATTCCAATATATCATATGGAGGGTTGAGAGGGAATGTCAGTTATGTACATGATGGAAGAGCTTTTTCCAAAGGCAACAAAGGCCGATATAGCTCGGGCTAAAGAAGACCTGCGAAAGTATAGAGAAGACAAGCAGAAGGTCCTTCTCTTCGAAAGCGAACCTCCTGAAACGGAGATACAAATTAGAAGGCAAGCGGCTTTGATTAAATCAACTCGTCGTATAGAAAGGGCAATAAGCCAGATTACCTTTGCGGACGTTCGCAGCGTGATGGAGTATCGGTTTCTAAAAGGTAATTCCCGAGCAGCAACAATCCTGTACTTTAGCGGCTGGCACTGCTGCGAAAAAACAATAGACCGTAAAATTACGGAGGGTATTCTTTCAGTAGCAGATACCCTGCTTTACTTAGACTGAAAAATGTCCATTTTCTGTCCAATTGTTGTCCAAACGCTGTCCACAAAATGTCCGTTACCTGGGGTTACAGTAGATTCACGGAGCCGAAACAAGGCTCGGGTGATGTCTACTGTAACCCTTATCAACGTAGGCACTCGGCTAAGCTGTGGGACTTAGGTCCTTAGACGTAAATCGTCAAGGGTTTGGTGTGAGGTAGGGTTTAATGCCCTTTTACAAAAGTCGGGAATAAACGAAAAATCATGACGATCATGCTTTGTCGTTTGCTTCTGTGATTGCGAGGACTCGTTATATGTAACGGGTCTTTTTTCTATTCCAAACAAAGGGGGCGCGTACATGGACGGAATACGGGTAAAAGACCCTCCGCAGCAGCCACTTGTCTGCAAGGGCTGCATATGGGGCCGCTGGGAAGCAGCCAGCCAGTTTTGCAGCAAGCAAGTTTGTATCCGAGGCGGTGCGGTGTATGAAGTCAGTTCAACCAATCCGTGATAAAGCAATTATCGAGGCGATAAAAAGGGATCTTCGTCTACAAAGTGAGCGAAATTACATTTTCTTCTGTCTCGGCATTTATAGCGGCCTGCGCGTGTCGGATTTACTCAATCTTCGGGTGGGTGATGTTCGAAGCAAAAGTCATATTGTCTTGATTGAACAGAAGACCCGGAATACAAAAAAGCTAAGAAAAGAGCGGAAGTTTATTATTCATCCAGATTTAAAGCCTGCGCTAGAATCATACATTGCAGGCAAACGGGATGAAGAGTACTTATTCCCGAGCAGGCAGCGGAAGAAGAAGACCGGCATATCTCAGCAGCCTTTCCATCGGACGATGGCTTACAAGGTTCTGAAGAATGCGGCACAGAAATACGGACTTAAGGAGATCGGCTGTCACACAATGCGAAAAACGTGGGGCTATCACCTGTATGTTCAGAATCCTCGGAACCTAGCGTTACTAATGAACATGTTCAATCACAGCGAACAGAGCATCACTTTGCGCTATTTGGGCCTGACACAAGACGCCATGGATGAAGCAATTTCGGATTTGAGTTATTCATAAAAACACCATTGTTGCACTCATTTTCTGAAAATGGAAATCAGCTAAGAATGACAAGGATTTCGTCGTTTTAACGAGTGCAACAGAATATAGGTTGTGATGCACTCAAATACCAGAAAATAGTGGAATACGGCCCTTCGCGGCCTCGGTTTGAAGAGAGTGAAAAAGCAGCTCAAAACACCTTAATCGAAGAAATTACGAATAAACGTGAATTCCAACTCAATTCGTCATGGAGGTGGGTGTAATGTAATGTCGAGAGAACGAAGTCCGGCGCGGCAAAGCGCCTTGAAAATGTGGCTGGACAGCGGCCGAGAGTTAAAGCCGAAAGAAATCGCGGCGAAGCTCGGGGTCAGCGACGCCATGGTTCGAAAGTGGAAGAGCATCGACAAATGGGAAGAGCAGCCGGACCCGAAACCGCGGCGTCGCGGTGCGCCGGGCGGGAACAAGAACGCGGTCGGTAATCGCGGCGGCCCGGGTGGTCCCCCGGGCAATTCCAAAGCGGTGACACATGGACTGTTTCGAAAGATACTCCCGGATGATCCTTCGTACCTGGAGATATTCGACGCAACCGAAGACATGACCCCGCTGGACATGCTATGGCATCAAATACGTATCGCCTGGACAAACATCATGGATGCCCAGCGCAAAATGTTCGTAAAGAGCAAGGACGAAATGATTAAAGAACTGAAGAAACAGAAGTTCGAAGTTCACAGCACCGGTCGCGGGAAGAATAAAGAGCTTCACCAGATCGTCACCGAGGAAGAATTCGAATTTCAGTTTGCTTGGGACCGGCAGGCGACGGCGCTCAATGCCCAGACTGCCGCGATGGCTCGGCTTGCATCCATGATCCGGCAGTACGAGGACATGCTGAGAAGCCTGCCGCCCGAAGACGTACTGGAAGAGCAGCGCTTGCGGGTAACCAAGCTGAAAGCAGAAGTGGATATGCTGAACAAACCGGGCGAAGGCGCGGAAATGTGGACTTCAGCCATAGAGGAAGTTGCTGCGCGGCGCAAGGGGATGAGAAAAGTTCATGAGTAGCAAGCCTTTTAACGTTGCGGTGGACCTAATCGACCTATATTGGGATGATCCTCCGGCCTTTGCTGAAGACATGCTCGACTTTCACCCTGACCCGTGGCAACGGGCGGTTATGATGGACCTCGCCCAAAATTCACATGTGAGTGTCCGATCCGGGCAAGGTGTAGGAAAGACTGGCTTGGAAGCAGCGATAACGCTTTGGTATCTGAGTTGCCGCCCATATCCAAAGGTAGTTTGTACCGCGCCTACAAAGCAGCAATTACATGATGTCCTTTGGGCTGAGATAGCCAAGTGGCTAAACACGTCCAAGATGAATAACTTCCTGAAATGGACCGCAACCAAGATATACATGGTCGGGCAGAAGGAACGTTGGTTCGCAACGGCGCGTACAGCAACCCGGCCGGAGAACATGCAGGGATTCCACGAAGATTACATGCTGTTCCTTGTGGACGAAGCTTCCGGGGTGGCCGACCCGATATTGGAAGCGATTCTCGGTACACTGTCTGGACTGGAAAACAAGCTCTTGATGTGCGGCAACCCAACGCGAACAAGCGGGATCTTTTACGACTCGCACAACCGGGACCGGGCAGATTACAAAACGCATAAGGTGTCGTGTCTGGACAGCCCGCGGACAAGCAAAGAAAACATTGCCAAGCTGAAGCGTAAATACGGGGAAGGCAGCGACGTGTACCGGGTCCGGGTAGAAGGCGAATTCCCCCGGGGTGAATCGGATTCGTTCATTGCCCTGGAATCGGCCGAGCATGCCAAGAGCGTCCGGTGTCAGCCTTCCGGAACAAAATTGTATGTGGGTGTTGACGTGGCCCGGTTCGGAGACGATGAAACATGCATCTACGGCCGTATTGGCGGGAAGGTGCTGAAGTTCCACCATCACCACAAACAGGACACCATGGTAACAACCGGATGGGTTATCCGGCTCATTAACGAGCTGCGGGCAGAACATCCGGTCATCAGCGAAGTAGAAATACGGATTGATGACAGCGGGGTCGGCGGGGCCGTTACGGACCGGCTGAACGAGATCAACAGCGAGAAGCAGCTCGGATACACAATCATCCCGGTAAATAACGGATCGTCTTCCGATGATGAGTCCTACGCCAATAAAGGGGCGGAGACGTGGGGAACCGTGAAGGATCTGCTAGAACAGAACATGACCAATTTCGTATTGGGCCTGCCGGGTGTACTGGAAGTGCCGGACGACGAAAAGCTAATCGCCCAGCTCACAACAAGGAAGTGGCGTATGAATAGCTCCGGGAAGATCCTGCTGGAGCGTAAAGAGGAAATGAAGAAGCGTGGGCTGCCGTCACCGGACAGAGCCGACGCTTTTGTTCTGGCCTTTGCAGACATCCAAGTTAAATCGGGATTTGCATTTGGTTAAAGGAGGTGAGAATTTTGGGTGTCTGGTCATGGGTGACCAACTTTTTACAGGGTGGCCGGGTAAAGAACGAGCCGGAACGCCAAACCGATAGCTTCCCCTTTCCATTCGGCTTTCTGGGCGGACGGGGAACAAAGCAATCAACGCCGAAGCGTACACCGGCCAACCTACGCCTTTTAAGTGAATCACCAATACCAAGGCGAGCAATCAACATTATTAAGGACGGTATCACAAAGCTGAATTGGTCAGTGACAGCCGTTAACGAGGAAGACCAGGAGAAATATCAGCCCCTTTGTACGCTCATTGAAAACGTACTGAAGAAACCGAACTCTTCCGACTCATTCCGCCTTTGGTTGGAGCAGATCGTGGAGGATATGCTTGTAGCAAGTGCTGGGGTTTCGGAAAAGGCAAAAGCTGGTGATGTTAAACATCCTCTACGCTTATATCCAGTGGATGCGTTCTCCATTGAATTGTATTCAAATTGGGATGGGAAGCCGAACTCATATCGTTATGCTCAAAGATCCGACGGGAAACAAGTAGATTTGAAGGATTCGGAGTTAATGTATATCAGAATGAATCCGCGGTCCAGCACACCATTTGGATTGAGTCCACTTGAAACGGTATGGGAATCAGTCACAAATTTTATAACGGTTCACCGAACTTCAAGTACAAAGGCAAACACAAACGAGCAGATCATTAATTTAGGGAAAGGCGCAACTCCTGATGATGTGAAGGCGTTTAGAGCCTTTTGGGAATATGAAGTCAAGGGGCGTGGTCAAACTCCAATTATCAGCGGAGAAAGTCCGTCTGTCTTGAATCTTGGTACAGCGGACGACAAAGCACTTCATATCGAATGGCAACGATTTTTAATTGAAATCGTCGCGACAGCCTTCGGGGTTTCTCCTAAAAAGCTCGGGCAGACGAAAGATGTCAACCGGAACACGGCAGACAGCGAAAACGACGACACAAACGATACCATCTTCTCAATTGCTGAAAATATCTCAGAACACATCAATAACGAGATCATCGACGGCTTTTTCAAGATGGGCGATGTACTCGAATTCAAGTTCCTTTATGCCACATCGCTGAAGGAACTGAAGCAGAAAGCGGAAATCGATGCAATGTATCTGGATCGTGGCGTAGATACGCCGGATGAAGTCCGAAACGACCGCGGCAAGAAGGCGTTGCCGAACAAACACGGCGAGATTGTTATCCGAAGAGGATACAACGTCCACGGCATCAACAAACCATTGGATGATCCAAGGCCAGGGCCGGAAGTGCCGGAGGATACGGGCAAAGAAGATAAGGGTGTTCCCGATTGATTTCGGTTCGTGTTATGATCGAGGTAGGAGGGGTTTATATGCGAAGATTTAGGGTAACCGTGGTTCCTGATGTCGTAAAGAAGTTAGGCAGACAACAAGCCGAAAACGATGCTGAAGTATACCTCAAAGAAAATATACGAGAAGCAGGCGAAGACGAAAATAAGTATGCAATTAAGTGCCATATTGATGTGCGCACACAACAATTGATTTGTAATGCCACCAAGGTAAATTAAGTCGCTCAAAAGGGCGACTTTTTTATTTACAGATGAAAGGACACTTGAATTAACCGAGTGTTCTTTTTTTTGTGCTCGGAAAGGGGGTGAAAACACTGTTACTGAAAATGAGCAGCGCGATTAAGCCCCAAGGTTTTTACCTGGAGGCATCGGACAAGCTGGAGCATCCCAACAAACTGCCGTTTAAATGTGCGCTCTTTGCCGTGGACAAGCCATCGGATGGACCGCCGGGTGGAGCCGGTGGGAAGCGAATCCGAATATCATCGACGGTCTGTGAAAAGCACATCCACACCTTTGTAGGCATGGCGCTCAATATCGACTATGAGAACGGCATGCAGGACCACAATTCCCGGTTCAAGGTTGCCGTCATCGAAAAAGCGTACCTATCCATGGACGGCTTCGCCATGGTCGAGGGTTACATTTATGCAAAGGATTTCCCGGATGTCGTGGGAACGATCCGGTACTATAACGCGCTGGCAGCCGAAACCGGCTACACCGAGTATCAATTCGGAGCCTCGCTGGAAATGGAAGCTTCCGTCGTGCCGGCCGCCGACGACCCTGAAGGGTTGCTGGATGTCGTGGATTACTGCGGGACCGGCGCGGCTATTTTGTTTGCAGAAAGCGCGGCTTACAAAACGACGCGGTTTGCCGCAAAACATAAACCCAAGGAGGAACAAAAAGTGAACGAAGAAGAACTGAAAGCTATGAAGGAAATGCTGAAGAATGTTGCCGCTGGCATCAGTACGCTGACAGCGAGCGTGCAGAGTGTGGCGTCTGAAGTGGGGACCATCAAAACGGAAGTCGATCAGATTAAAGCGGCCAACGCGGAAGAGAAGACGAAAACGGGCCTCCAGCTTGCACAGGAACGGGCGGAAGCAGCGGAACGCGAGTTGGCCGATTTGAAGGCTGCGGCCAAAGATAAACCAGAAGACGGAGCGCGTAAAACGTTGTCTGCTTCTCAGCTCCTTTCTAAATATGGAGGGAAATACGACCAAGATGAAATGGATGCAAGTACTTTCTGTGCTGCGGTTGATAAGCTTGGACTTCCGACCCATGAATCGCTGAAATTAAAACTCCAAGCAAGAAGAGATCTTTCCGAGAAGGAGACAAACTAATATGAATCGTGTTGGTATCGCAAGAGCAGTAGATATTTCAGCAGCTATGCAGTTCCAAGGACCGGGAACCCTGATTACGGATGATTTTCAGCGAGAAATCACGGATGCTTTGCGTCGAAACTCTATACTTGATGGGCGTCTTAATTACACACCTGCAACGGGAGACATTTCGACCTACTACGAACAAAATACGATCAACGGAGGACAAGCTGTCGATCCAAGAAACCCAACATCTACAGCAACGAGCAACCCGCGTACGCCTCATGGTCTCAAGGTAAAGGCAATTACCAATGAGGTTAATTTCGGACACTATGACTTGAAGCTCGGGCAGCAGCAGAATAATTTCGCAGAACTGAAAGCAAAAGACCTCAACGACATGTTGAACGGAATTGGACTGACGCACGCTCGTATGTTGTGGCGTGGGACGGACACAAATTTGGTATTGCCTAACACATTGGAGTATGTAGGTCTTGCAAAACAAATTACGAACACGTTTACCGTTTCTGTAACAGATTCGATAATCACGGCGATTCGCGCAAAAGTCGCCGCAATGATTGCGAGCGAGAAGTACGAGCTGATGCCAACTGCCATATACATGAACCCAATCGCCCACCACTATTTGGAAGTTGAAGTGGAACAATCGGGAAATAGTCAAACTCAAATTAGTCAACTATCTAAAACGACGGTTGCTGGAATCGAAGTAATTGCCATTATGACCGCAGCAGGTATACTGCCTATTATTCCCGAACCGTTCATGCCCGCCGAGGTTAACGCCACCGACAATAAATTGACGGATTACGGCATTGCCATCGTCACGGAACCCATGATCGAATATCATTATGTCGGCGAAAAAAACATGTACCTATTCCAAATGGGAACGACAACAAATCTACGTGAGGATTATGTGGGAATCAAGTACGGCGCACCAGTCGCAAAAGGGCCTTCCTACGCGCATGCGTACGGTAAAGTGACGCGTCCGACAATTGCGGCAGTAGGCTAACCATAAACACATCACCAGACGGCCAAAATGGGCCGTCTGAGTCATTTATAAGCGAAGGGAGAATGTGAACATGACCAAGGCTAAAAATGCGAAGGAACAAGAAGAGGGGATTGAACCAAAGCAGGATGACGGAGTAGCTCTCCAAGGCGTGGATTCCTCACAAAATCTCGATCAAGAGAAGGCTGGCCCAGATCCAGCAGCAAACGAGCCGGATAATAAGCAGCCATCGAACGAAACGGTCCAGCTTATCGGCACAGACAGCGAGAGAACAGGCTCCCACACCCTGTTCTATGAGGGCGCGGCCCTGAACTTTATCAATGGGGAAATTGAAGTGAAGGCCGAGCTTGCGGCCAAGCTGCGGGAAGCGGGTTTTGTAGAATGAGCGCCTATCTAACGCTGGCGGATACCGATTATGTCAGCCCGAGCGTTACCCTGAACCAATCCTTGATCGTGCAGGCATCCTCCATCATTGACGGCCTGTGCCGCCGTAGCTTGGAGGTTACCAGTTACACGGAGCGGATACCACTTGTCGATTCCCTGCCGGGCGGTTCGGGCTATCAGCGGGGGCATTTGACCTATTTCCCCGTGGTGGCCATCATATCGGCAAAGGGGCGGCCGCAATACAACGCCCTGAGCGGCAATTTCTTTGGTCCTCCTGGTTTTGAAGATATCGCGGACCTGAGCGTTATCGATGTGGACAAGCAAACCGGGAGTGTGGCGTGCGGGTTCAACCCGTTCGGCTCCCCGTACAGCGAATTGGAAGTGACGTATACGAGCGGATGGGAAGTGATTCCCGATGCCATCAAAGCGGCGTGCGGCCTGTTCATCAACCAACTGGCGGCCAACCCGAACGCAAACGTGAAATCTAAAAAGGATTTCGATTTCTCGATTGAGTACTTCGGAAACAGCTATGTAACGCCGGACATCGCGGACCTGCTGCGTCCGTTCATCCTTCACTCGTTCAGGTAGGTGAGGCTATGTTCTACGACTTCTCACACCGACATGCCTCTTGCCTGCTGGATGGGCAGCCATCCAAGGTGATTCTATCTCGTGAAAATAGGGGTGGTTCACTGGCATCCAAAGAGCTTGCCTATAACGGCGTATTCGCGCCGGATTCCCCGGTGAAGACCGGTTCACATATAAGCGCCGATGAAGCCTATTTTGTTCTGAGCGTGCGGCCGACAGCCGAGGCGGACAAGTACTGTTCGTTGCTCAAAATCAATACCAAGGTGGAGGTGCAGCGGTGGGCGGCCCTATTTGATGCGGAAGAGCGTCACATGGGGTCGGACTTCCTTCCGGTTGTGGCAGACGTCCCGGCCGTCGCGCAATTTGTGACGGCGCGGCTACGGCAAGATGATGCCGGATTACTCCCCACAACCGCCTATGTTTTGTATGTTCAAAATTCGGTCGATGTAAGGCGACCGCAGGACAAGGACCTCACATCACCAGACCGGGTCCTGCTGAACGGCCGGGGTTATCAGGTGGACGCGGTGGACGACATCAAGGTTCCCGGCCTGCTGCATGTCCAGTTATCGGAGGACGTGCGATGACAGACGGGTACAAGGGATTCAACGCAGAAAAGGCCAGCCGAGACATGGAAACCGCGTTATCAGTGCAAATCGCCGGACTGTGCGGGCTTGTCCTTCAAACGGCGAAATCGAATGTCCGGTATTATCCCGAGGTGCGGAATCACCTGGAGCGGCAAATATTCGTCCTGGCCCATGAAATGATAGCCGGGGAAGTGACGGTGGATTACTGGCAGGCATGGTTGGAGCAGTTCGGGAAGGGGTCCAAAATGGCCGGGTCATCCGAGAACCCGGGATTAACGAGCTACATGAACTCGGACCTATGGAACCGGCTCCGGCCGAGCGGAAGCCGGGTAGTGGTCGGCCGGAAGAAGGGGAATTACCGAAGCATTGACGGAACTGTTCGGTTATCCGGCGGTTCATACGCCGGGGTTGACCTGGAGGAGTTGGCGGCGCGGGGCGACATCGATTCATCTTACGGGCCGACACCGCCGAGTTACTTCCTCCGCGCCGCCTTGCAAGCAAACCGAAACCGGATTCTGCAAGGGCTGCAAGAAGTCATTGAAGGCTTCCCCTATCACAAGTATTTCGAAATGGGGTGAGTCTATGAGCGTTGAACTGACGGATGCCATAACCGGCACGCTGAAGAGCGACGACGAATTGAAGGGCCTTCTCGGGGTCATGCCAAACGCAACACCGGCGCAATGGCTACCCAAATTGACCGTTGGGATGGAGCCGGAAATTACGATCAGCAAAGATACCGTGCCGCATTTGTGCGTGTTCGATAAGCCGGGCCGGTTCTCAATGAATCCCCTGGTGTATGAAGGGAAATTTTGCGTGGACATCTATGCAAAGACGGCCGCACAGGCCAGACAGATCGGGTCCCGATTGTTTCATCTGCTGCATGATCGGCAGATCATGAAATCGGGATTTCGGTCTTTTCTTTGTGTCCTTGCATACGAGATCGACTTTGCGACCGGCATTACAGGCGTTAAGGGATATCAAGTCATTTATGACGTCGATTACATCCGAATGAACTGAAAGGAGGGGGCCTATGGCACGAGCCGGGCAAAAAGAAACCGAATGGGACATTCTAGTCGCGGAGAAACAGCGGCTTTGGAACGAAGTGAAGGCCCTGCCGGATTTTGTGCAATCCGAGCAGTACCGGCGAATTGAAGAAATCGACGCCGACCTATGGCGGATCAAAAATAGCACGAAAAATTAAGGAGGAAAATCGATGCAACCATTAGTTTTTGACGGCGTAGGGACGATTCAAACCTATGGCCTGGACGGAAAGCTGAAATACGTCGAAGGTAAAATCAGCAAGGTGACCATGCAATTTCAAACCGATTGGGACCGGGTGATGGGCGGCGACTCCGGTTATGCGTTTCACTACACCGCGAAGGATTTGCAGGACAAGGTGAGCTTCGAAGTCCCACGCTATTCGACCATCCTGGCGGAAATCTCCCAAGGCGCGGATACGATCACCGGCGAAGTGAAGTTCGACGAGAATGAAGAAGGCATTCTCGATTCGACCAACGGGTATACAGTCAAGGCCCCAACCAAGTTCGGCGGCACCTTCGTTCCGGGGAGCGATGCCGTGTATCTTAAAGACGCAAACGGGAAGCTCACAGAATTAACCCGGGCGGCGTCGGCCCCGACCGCGTTGCAATATGCAATCGATGCTACCGGTAAGATTACATCCGACGCGGCAAACGACAATAAAAATATCATGGTGACCTATAAGTGGTCCAAAACCGATGGTACGCGCAGCGGCTTCAGTGGAAAGCGCCGTCCGGTACCAATCAAGTTCGTGCATCGGTTCGAATTGACGGATGACAAGACCGGCAAGTCCGTACCGTGCCAACTCACGATCTATAAGGCGCTTGGGGGCGGCACACTCGATGCCTCCCAAGAGCGGAAGAAGCCGACGACAAATACCGTAACGCTTGAAATTATGGACCCGGATATTACGCCGGACAATCCGGAAGGTTACGCTGCTGAACTGATTTTCGGTATCTAAAAATAAAACGCGAAGCCTCCTGTATAACAGGGGGCTTTTATAAAAGGAGAATGGTTATGCCTGAACTGAACATGAACGAATCCATGAACATCGGTCCTGAAATCAAGCTTTATGAGGGATGCACGAAGCACTTGAAAATCGGAACGATTAAACTCATTCGGCAAGTTCGCTCGATGACCAAGGAAATTCGCTATCAATTTATGTACTGCATCGGCCGGGGCGTGGTGGAGAAAGACGGCGTAAAGACCGATTTCGACGCAGAGGAAGCCCGGTACAAGGAAATTTTTCAACTGTTGGTCGTTGAAGGTCTCACCGACGACGAGTACGAGCAAATCGACGAAAACGGCCTTGCTGAACTGGACGGGCTGCTGAGTCGATTTCTTTAAAGAGTCATTTCCCCCTGACCCAAACGGAGAGGACGAACCCGAGGATGAAGCAGAGACAGCCGGACAAACGGACTGGCTGGAGCTTTGGGCGCTTTGTGTCAGCATCGGGATATCGGATGCAGAGTGGCCGAATATGACTATCCCGAAAATACGAGCGCTAATGAAGGTTCGTGACAAACAACATGAGTTTGAAGTCGTTCTCCATGGTGGGGAGATTAAGAAGAAAAAGGCCAAGAAAGCCAAATTCCTCTCGGATCTTGGGATATTCAGATAAACAAGCAAGGGGGTGAATATTTGAAATGGCAATGAACGAGAAGGATGTCGTCGGCGCAAGGCTGAAACTGGACACCTCGAAGCTACTGCCAGCCTTTCAGGTCATCGACGGAGGCGCCAAGAAAAACGCCGAATCTTTCCGGCTGCTGAATAACGAAATCGCCCAGACGGAGCGGGTGTATGGCGATCTGGCGAAAGCCATGGATAAGTCAGCTTTGTCGGCTGAAGAGCGGCGGAAAAAGATTCTGGATGAATCCAGAGCGCTCGTTGAACAGCGGACCGCGCAAGCGGAGCTTTTGCGGGCCAAAAAGGAATCACTGGAAGCGACAAATCAAGTCGTTGAGGCCAAGCTCGCCACACAAGAAGCAATCGTCAAAAAACGGAATCAAGCGATTGAGCAGCAGGAGCGGGAACACCTTCAGCGGATGCAGACGCTTCAGAGCAAGTCCCAATCCGCGAGCAGCCAGGAGGCACTTGCCCAGGCCAAGCTTGACCAGAAATTACAGCAAATCCAACAAAGCAACGCTCGGGAAGAGCGCGAAGCGGAGCGGCATGCCCAGCGGATGAACCAAATTTCCCAGCAGACCGGCCAGATGGTGGCAGGTCCTTCGATTGCCTCCAATCTGGGTGAACGGTTGCAGCAGGCGGCGCTTCATGCGACCGTCTACCAGGGTATTTACGCCGCGATCCATGCGACGCAACAGGCGATCCATGACGGCCTCGTTAAGATCGAGTCGAACATGGCCGGTTACGTGCAGACCAACGAACATTATTTTGTCTCCTTCAACAAATCGACCGGCGAAATGGTGATGAACACCCAGCGGTTAAACGAAGAAACCACCAAGTTCATCCAGACGGCGCATGACCTGGGGGCCGACATTAACGACGTAACGGAATCGGCGCGGCTATGGGGCCGAATGTACAAAGACGTAAACGTTGTGCAGGAAATGGTCCGGCAGTCCACCAAGCTCTCCACGGTAGATATGGTGGCTCTTTCCGACTCCACGAAGATGATGGAGGCCGTCATGGCGCAGTATGCCGTCCATATCGGCAACGCCAATGACGCGATGGTGATCGGAAACCGGGTGCTGGATAGTTGGTCCAAGGTGGCGCACGATACCATGGCCCCGGCGCGGGATCTTGGAGCGGCCTTCGAGCGGACCGGTAAGATTGCATCCGAAACAGGTGTCTCTTTCGACTTTATGAACGGCCTGATTTCAGCCGGTATTCGTAATACGGCCCTGTCTGGGGAAAACTTGGGGAATATGTGGAAAACCGTACTCGGGACCATTCGGACGGACAAGGCCGTCAAGGAGCTTGAAGAATTGGATGTCAGAACAAAGGAGGTCGTTAATGGTGTCGAACAATGGCGAAAAGCGGAAGATATCTTGCTGGATCTGTCCGTGAAAGTCATCGACAAAAACTATGACCTCACGAAGTCTTACGCGGATATTTCCCGAGGCGTCTATCAATTCGCGAAACTTGCCGCATCCCTTAACGTGGGGGATATCTTGCTTGGGCAGTCGGCTTCGATCAACTCGACCGGCAGTACCATGGAGTATTTAAAGGTCCAAATGGATACCATCGAGCGGAAGGCCAAGCAGACAAAAACGTCCCTGCTGGCGATCTTTAATCAAGCGGGGGAAGACGGACTCCGCACGACCATTAAAAATGCGCTCGATGTCCTGGACCAACTCTTGATCGGACTGACGAAAGTTCCGAAGGAGGTCTACCAAGGCACCGCGGCGCTGGCCGGGCTTGTCGTGGCGTATAAAGCCATTTATCAACCGATCATGTCTTGGGTGGCCGCCGAGAGGGCTTTGTCCGCGGCAAAGTCGATTAGCATCATGGCAACCAATGCCGAAACCACTGCGATTTATGCACAAACTGCGGCAATGGCGCAGGCCGCCAGGATGACGGCGCTTGCCACCGGAGGCTTGACGCTGCTTGTAGGTGTTATCTCCCTATACGTCTTTAATCTGGGCGCGGCGGAGAAGGCAGAGCGAAACCAACGCGAGGAAATGGAAAAGAAAATCGCGGTTCAAGAGCAGATGATAAACCAAACCGAACGGCAATCCGAATTCCTGACCAAAGCGATTGACGTCAGAAACCAACTCACGCAAGCGCTCAAAAATCAAAGCCTCACGGAAGAGCAAAAGAACAACATCACAAATCAACTTAGTAAAACGGAGCAGGCCATTACCGCCGTCATCGGGGAAGAAGGTCTTCAACGCTTAAAGACAGCGGGCTACACCAAGGAAGCGATCCAAGCGGAAAAAGAGGCCATCGAATCGAAGCGTCAGGTGATGATAGCCGCGTCCAATGAGATGATCCGTAAGGATCAGCAGGAAACGCAAACACGGATTGCCGAAGCGAAAAAACGTATGGCTGCTATGGGCGAAGAAATGAAGGTCCTACAGGCGCGGGCGAATATGCAAAATTCCTCCGGTGTGTCCAGTATCAAAAAAAGTGTGTTTGGCTTCTTTGGTCTAAGCGTGCCGGAAACCTACACGGAACGCCTGCTTGGTGAAAAACAGAATGAATACAACAAGTTGCAGGACACAATCAACGAAGGAAATGCACGATTAAACGAGTTAAGCGGCAAGCTTGTTGATAATGCGAGCAAGTCACTTGATCCATTATCCGGCATGAGTGGGAAGGGCGAGCGTAACGATTCCACGGAGGACCAAAAGAAATCTTTCCAAGCCGAAATGAATAAATATCGGCATTTGGTCAACATGAAGAAGGAAGGCTACGTCAGCGCGGCCGACCAGGCGAAGCAGCTCAAAGCGATCCGGGACAAGTATAAAGGCTCTCTTAGCGAAGAAGACCTATACGGCATTGATGAAGACATTTTCCGCGCCGGTGAAGGGGTATCAACGAAGGCGAAGGGTTTCTCCGCGGGGAAACAGCCGAAGGCACCGAAGGCACCGAAACAGCGGGAACCGTATAAATTCCCACTCGACGCCATTGATAAGGACATCAAAGAGGCAAAAATGGTTGTTGATTCCGCGGATTCCGTGATTGATTTCTACAACGCGAAACGCGGCGCGATGTCTGGTGTGATCGATGATTATGCCCAGCGGATCGAACTGTTCGATAACCGACAAAAGCAGCTCCACGTTTCCAACGAGAGCTTGCGGGCCTCGCTTGGAGAACTGCAAGGGAAGCAGGCGGAACTGAACCGGCTGTACAAGAATGGAACCATCACGCTCGACGAGTATAACCGGTTTTCAGAAGATGTGACGACGCGCATTGCGTCCCTCACAAAAGAAATTGATGCGAACTCCATTGCGTGGTGGAACGATGCCAAGGCCATCAAAGAGGTAAAAGAGCAGCAGATCCAAGACTCCTTCGAATTCTCGGAAAAGTGGATTTCCCACCAAAAAGCTATCGGGGAGCTGGCGGCCGAAGGGGAGCTTGCCGCCTGGAAGCGGGTGCAAGCCCGGTATCTGGAAGGAACCGAACAGCGCAAGCGGGCGGACGAGCAGGTTTATGCGGCGAAGAAGGCACTCATGCAGGAAGAAGAATCCCGTCTGAAGGACAAGGCAACCAAAGAAGAAAAGAGCGTCGAAGAATCCTTCAAGACGCAGAAAAAGCTTCTGAATGACCTGAAGAAAGCCGAACTTGATGCAATCAAAACGGCTCGGGATCAGTACGTTGACGCGCAGGACGCAAAAATCAAGGCGCTTGAAAAGCTCATCCAGCTTGAAGATGAGTCCAACGAAGATGATGACTATGAAGCGGAGCTTGCGAAGAAGAAGGCTCGGGCCAAGCTGCTTGAAGATGCGGTCGGGCCGGAAGGCAAGAAGGAACGCCGTGATTTGCTCGTTGAAATCGAGAAGATGGAGGAAGAACACCGGCGCAAGCTCCGCAAGCGTGGCCTGGAATCTCTCAAAGAACAGTACCAGGAAGAGAAGACGGCGAAGGAAAAGGAATTCGACGAGAAAAAACAGGCCGTCGAAACCCATTATGATTCCCTGCTGAACGTCTTCGACCAATTCAAGAACGACGTTGAAGGTCGCGCCGAAGCGCTGAAGCAACTCCAAATTCTGAAGGAAAGCGAGAAGAACGCGGAGATTTTAAAGCAGCTCGACGCATTTATCGATTCGTATAAATCCAAGATGACGACCATCGCCGGGTATGCACCGGCTGACGGCGGGGAAACCGAGCGGGAAAGGGATCTTCGCACCTACAACAGCAATATCGACAAGTGGTATGCCGGGGATGATGCGGAGAAAGCGCGGGTACATGACGAGAATCAGCATTTGCGCTGGAAGTACGGCATCGAAGAAGACACGGGCAAGCTCCAGCACTTCAGCGAAGGCGGAATCGTGCGGGGGAAACCTGGGGACGCCGTGCGAGTCGTAGCGCATGCCGACGAACTGATTTTGAACCCTGCCCAGCAGGGGAATTTGTTCCGGCTGCTGAATATGGGGATGCCCAAGATTCAATATGACACCTCCACCTACTCCAAGCCTGCGGAGATCATTCAGAAAATCACATACAACTATGAAATCAACTCGGGGGATGTTAATTTGTCCGATGAGGCAGATATCAAATCCTACTGGCGGGAGCGGGACGTTATGGTGCGGCGCTTTCAATCGCGGGGAGGGGTGAAAACCGTATGATCGATGCAACCGTGAACGGAGTTAAATTTTCCGACATAGGACTCGGACTCATCCGGCATAACATCCCCGTTCTGCCACCGACCAATGACTACACGCTTGAAATCGCTGGCCGGGACGGGGAAATCAATTTCGGCAGCTCATACCAAGCGCGCACCTTTGAACTGGAATGCGTCGTTATGGCAAACGATCCGACATTAGACTACCACGCCAAGATTGCCAACATCGCCGGGTTGTTTAACGCCAAGCGGGGAGAATTGGAGATTACCTTCAGCGACCTCCCGGGGCGAAGATACATGGCCCGGTATGCCGGATCGATGGAAATCGAGAAGCTGCTGTTCGACGGAAACGTCACCATTCCCTTGAAGATGGACGATCCGTACGTGCAGAGCTTGTACGATACCAAAGCGAAGGAATACGGACAAGGGCTGGAGTACGGCCAGCTTTACGAGTATAGCGACTATTCGGTGCAGATATCTTCCAGCAGCCAGTCTTTTACGATCCGAAATACCGGCAATGTCGATGCTGCCCCGACAATACGTATATCGGGGGCCTTCACTAATTTATCGCTTTCCGACGGCCACAATGTACTGACCATCACCGACACTTGTACGGCCAGCGATGTATACGAGATCGACGGCCACCACTACACGGTAAAAAAGAATGGGATTAACGCCTACGCCAAGAGCAACGGCGTTTTTTTTACGATTCCACCCGGGGCGACGACGTTTATTTCGACGGCAACGAACCCGGACTTTAAGGTGGAGGTCATATTCAGGCACAAATATTTGTATTAGAAAGGAGCGTAGTAATGGCCTTTATTCCACGAATTATTGAGAAATTCCTGGATTTCGCCAACCTGAAGCGGCATAACGACAACTTCCAGGACATCGCCAACGAATTCACGGCCCTTGACGGCCGAATTCAAAGCAATACGGCGGCCATCGATAACCGGTACACGAAGGCCGAGGCCGACGCCAAGGATGCCGCGGTGTCTTCGGCGGCGCTAACCGCGCTGAACACACATAAAGCAAGTGGCGACCACGACGCCCGGTATTATACCAAGGTCAACATGCAGACTTCCGGTGGGTCATTGATTCATTGGGAGAACATTACGGACAAACCGAATTTCGCGGATGCCCGGTGGAAATCCCCGGTAAAGGACAAGGCGACGCTTGACGCGCTGCTTGTGGGGAATACAGATGGAGATATACGCCTTGTACTGGCTGATGAAACCGTGTACGAGTGGGATGCAGATACGGCCGGAGCTAATAAATGGCGGCCTATCGGGGCGATGGGAAACGGCCTTACGTCTCATAGTTCCCTGACCAATCTATCGAACGACGACCATAAGCAGTACCATAACGATGCCCGCGGTGATGCCCGGTATTATCGCAAGGATGAAATCGACGTTCAAATGGCCGGGAAGATCCAGCAGAACGGTAAATTGACCGGCGACCTGGATTTCTCCAGCCGGGAGGCGAAGAATCTGGTCGTACACCGGGCTGCTGTAGAACCGGCACAACCGGTTGAAGGACAGCTTTGGTATCATACGGGCAAAAAGGCGATGTACATCTATAAAGGGGCGACACTGGGATGGGTTGATATCTCCGGGAAAGGGGCCGTCATCCGAGATCAGGAATTCACCGCCCTCCCCGGACAAACCGTCTTTGACATCACCGTCGGCCGGTATGAAACGAATACTAACGCCATCACGGTCTATAAAAAATATGTCACTACTGGGACCTATGAGCTTGTGCCGGAAGCGGATTACACTGAATCCAGCGAAACGAGCTTCACACTAATAAAGGCGGCAGCAGGTGGCGAAGCGTACTATGTGAAGTTTTTCGAAAACTCACCAGAAGTCATCAACGAATCAGTTAAGCGGGACGGCACGCTACAAGTGAACTTGAATGCAGAAATGTTGAACGGTCGTCGAAGCACGGACTTTGCCTCTTCTATTCATGGAGCCAATCATGTGACTGGGGGAAGTGACGTCATCCCGAATGCCGTTTCGGGTGGGTCCTCGGGATTGATGAGCGGCGCGGATAAGCTGGCCCTAGATAACATCCAGAAGGATCTTGCTACTTCGACAAGCAAATCCATTACCTTGAATAAGCCGGTCCAAGTTGTAACAGCAGACCGGACTTCCAGACTTAAACTGGACAGATTTAAAGGCCGGACTCTTGTCAATCTTGTAGGACGTGATGGGAACTGCGAGGATGCGAGCCGATGGATCGATTACCAGACGTCACATGCGCTGGATACGACAAATTACGTATCAGGAAAATCGTCCCTTAAAGTCATCTTATCCAGCGGCTTCACCACTGGGTCCGCAATCACGGCGAACCCAGTCAGCTTTGTGGCATCGAAATATTATCTACTTGCTGGGTGGCTTAAAAACGGTAACGCCAATTACATGAACTTGTCGGTTTCCGGCCAGGGCGCAGCGACGGCAACCAATACGGCCACATCGACTTCCGCCTTTACGTTTGCATATAAGGCATTTACAGGAGTATCGACAACAAGTACAGGTATCAACGTGTCGGTAAACGGAGCAGCTGGGCAGTATGGATACGCCGACGAGGTAAGGGTGTATGAGCTTTCCAAAGCCGAATATGACGCAATTAGCGGCATGACAACAGAAGATATTGACGCGAAGTATCCCTACGTCGATGCTGTTCAGCATACCACAAACCCATACGTGATTCGGCTGGGGGAAAATTTAGTTCCTGCCTCGGACTCGTGGATCGTACCTGTGCCAACTCGATCCAGCATAACAGGACCTTATAGCACAACGATGCAGTACAATGCTTCTGAAAATGTGTATGTAGAGTTTTTTGTACCTGTCGTTCCAGGGCAACAGTACACGGCAACGGTCACAGCGGAACCCGCGAATGCAAGTCCCTATTATTACTACACGGATGCAAATAAAATTCGGCTCACTGCTATGCTTAGAGGTACAAGCGTTGCACCTGCAAAAGCTGCATTAATCGAATTCGTGATGAAGCCCGTCGATGTGAATTTAGATCCAGTCAGTGGGAACGTGATCTACTCGAATCCTGTCATTGCCCTGGGTGATGTATCGAAACCATTCAAACCTCGTGAAGACGATTATCTCTTCTTCCCAGATTTGAAATTGGCGGCAAATATGGATGGAAGCGTATCGGATGAGATAACGCAACGAGACGGAAAGTATTGGAAGAGATCATGCTTTACCGAAAAGGCAATCGACCCCAAAGATTTCGGCACCGTTAATGTCTTTAATTTAAGTGGATTCAAGGAAGTAGATATCGGGGGCTTCAAAGATACGGGGATTCGACCGCTGAATGCTTTTGGTGTCCGGTATGACGGTACACTTTTAAAGTACAGCCCGGGGGCAAGTACAGGGGCCAATTATTTCGATTTTAATGAAACGGCAACCCTATATATTACAATCCCAAATGCGGACAGCGGCTGGGGGGATAGTTATACGCCGACGGCCGACGAGGTAAAGGCGTATTTCTTAGGCTATAAAATGTACCTAGCCGGAGGACCTGGTAATGTTGACTATAATGGAACAGGAACTAAGGCATGGGCTTATCGAACATCGGCTGGATATCAGGAAGCAGGCATTACGTTACCGACAACGCAAGCACCGAATTATACACCTTACCGTATCGCTTTCCAACTCGCACAACCGGCTGAGACTGAGATCATCCCAGAGGGTAGCATCACCCTGCACGAAGGGCTGAATCATATTGAAACGGGCGTCGGATTATTCGTTCGAGAACATATGACTTCAGCGTCCAGCGGTAATTACTATACGAGCAATGATTTGGGAAATAGCTCCACTCTTTTTAAAAATCGGGTGCGCAAAGTGTGGTCTATTTACCGAAATAGACGCCAAGATAAGCAATGGAGTTTTAATAATCTGTCATCTTATGGACTCGAAAAACCTGTTATTGAGGCACAAAAATTCGACCCGACAGCCGTCTATGAAGTGACGTATCTAGCACTGGACCCGATATCCGCACCTTTATCCAGCATTACGGCCAGCACTGATACCAACCTTAAAAAGGTTGTAGACACGTTGGCACAGACGCAAGCGGATGTAGAAACACGGTTGAGCATGTTGGAGCGATCATCACCTAATAAAGCACAAGCCCAATGGATAACGGCAACTTTGCTAAATGGATGGGTGGTAAACGTGGTTTCTCCTGCATATATGCGGGATGGTTTCGGTTTTGTGCATCTAAAGGGTAGTACGAAAAGTGGCGCGGTTGCTGCCGGAACTGTGCTGTTTGTACTGCCGCCAGAATATCGAGCAAAGAGCTACGGACAGTATACGTTGAAATCTGATAACGGCACGAACGCGGTTTACGGGACGTTGGCTATTTCTGAGGACGGTAAAGTTACCATCTATCACAACATCGGTAACGCAGGTTTGTTCCTGGACGGAATATCCTTCCCGACATTTTAAGGAGGCAACCTATGAAAGAAGCAATCATAACGGACGCCCTGGGGGTGTTCCAAGAAACGACGCTTGTCGCTGATGACGTGACAGGCGTCTTTCCTATTTACGGATCGCCGGAGGAAGACAACGAGGAAGAAGTGCCGGAATCGGTCATTACCGGCTATCAAATCGCGGTATCGATACCGCCCGGATTGTTTACGCCGAAGTGGGATTTCGAGGCCGAGGCATGGACGGAGGCATTAAGTGCGGAAGAGATCGAAAAACTCAAAAACCCACCGCAGCCGGTAACCCTGCAAGATCGGGTTAGCCAACTTGAAACAGAAAACGCCAGCCTGAAAGCTTCCGCTGCTCGGGCGAATGCCGACCTTCAAGAGTATATGGAATTTTCCATGAAAGTACAGGAGGAGCAGAAAACGCAGCAGGCCAGAATGAACGCGGACTTCCAAGAACTAATCGAATTGTTAACACAGGAGGGATAACATGGCAGTACTCAGTTTTTTGCGTAACACCTATTGCCGGAGCATCTTTGTGTACGGAACAGACCGGTTTACCCCGAGAGACGGCTGCAAGGGCATCCGAGAGGAATACCGGGAGCCGGTTAAAGAATACTTTGCCGAAACCTACGAACTGTCTCATTTGCAAGCTGCTCTTGAAAGCGGTTGGATTAATCAGCAGGAATACGAGGAGACCGCAGCCCTCTTTCCGGAAGGAAATGAAGAGGCGACGCCGGACCAGACCAGTCCTCCAGAATTGAAGGAGTGATTATCCATGCTGAAGGTATTTGACCAAAATTTAACCCCGGTCGGCGTATTGCCAGACGCGAGCGATGTGGAACGGAAAAGGCGGCTCAATTCAGATTATGAGCTGTCTTTTTTGCTTCCCATGACCTCCCCGAATTATCGAGAAAAAGTCCGGCATAAAGGCCATGTGCAAGACGAACGGGGCCAGTACTATGTCATCAATGACCGGAAACGGGTCCGGGACGGCCGGAAGCTGACCGCCTTGATTGAGTGCAGCCATATTATGTTCAAGCTATCCGATTTCAAGATGCCGTATACCGGCTACATCGAAGAGGCTTTCGGGACGAATATCTTGACGCTGACCAATGCGATTACGGCGGCCACCGGCGGGAAGTTTCTCTTCTCGATAGACGACCAATTCGACAAGAAGGATATCAAGGATTTTGGGCGGGGAAATGCACTGCAAGCTCTTAATCAAGTCGTCAAGACCTTTGAGGCGGAAGTGGAGCCGAACAACTTTACGATTCACCTGAAAAAGAAGATCGGCACGGATACCGGCATGCAGTACCGGTTTAAAAAGAACATCGTCAGCAATACCTTTAAGGACAGCACAAGGGCGCTTGTAACGCGGCTGTATGCCCAGATGAAAGACGGATTGTCCTTCATCGGCCTTTCGGCCTCGGAGCTTACGACGGAAGAGTACAATCTGCTGAACACTATTCCGGGGGCTATTGTAGACGGGAAGATTCGAGTCAATTACCTGATATCCCCGTATGCCGGTTACTGGTCGAATACGACCAATACGTATTATGACGGCGAACTCATTAACCAGGACATTGAGGACCCGAAGGAACTGCTGGAGGCCACGCGAAAAGCGCTGAAGGAGCAAGAGGTCCCGTCCGTGGAAGTCTCCATTGAGGCGGCCGACTTGTTCAAGCTGGACAATTCGGAGCCGCGGCCGAATATGGGCGATCCAGTTTATTTGATCGATCCAGAAATGGAACTGAACAATATAACGGCCCGTGTCGTGGAAATTACCGAATATCCCTATGCTCGGGACAAGCATACCCAGGTCACGCTTGCTAATTACCTATTAAGGGATTACGCGGATATCATAGCCGATTTAGATCGTGCGAAGCAGATCGTGAACGACATTACGAGCGGGGCGAAGCTGCGGACGACCGTATTCGAGGCGTTTGCCAAGCAGGCGATTTATGACATCAATAGTTCAAAAACTGAAGTTAAATACGATCAGCGAGGAATCATCCTGGAGGATAAGAGCAACGCTAAGAATCAAGTCGTCATGTCCTCCAATGGGGTCTATTTAACCACGGACGGCGGGGTGACGCCACGGGCGGCCATTACGGCGAACGGGGTCGTGGCCGAAGTAATCGTCGGCGTGCTGGGACAATTCGTGCAGCTCAAAGCGAACCAAATCGTCGTGGGGTCACAGGGTGAAAAGATCGAAGACGGGCTGATTAAAAGCGCGGGCGAATGGAACAACAAGGTCGGGCAGAACACCCCGTACAACGGGGTTATTATCAATACGACAGACGGCGTATCCGTCATTCGGAGTGACAATAAGACCCGAGTCATCATGAATGCAACGGAAGGGTTCAAAATTCAAGGGAACGACGGCGGCGGATGGAAAGACAAGCTCTTTGCCGACCTGAACGGCAAACTAACCGCCGAGGACCTTGTGGCGAACCGGTTCATTATGAAAAACGGTGGCGACGTCCTTATCGACGGCAATACACGGACCATCGATTTCAGTAAATTTACGACAAAGCTTGGTACTATCTCCACGGCCAATATCGAAACGTTGATCGTCGGACAAAACGTAATTATGGGACCTAATGCGTACATTTCGTGGAATCAGGTTGCTGGCCGGCCGAACACGACTTACATTGATGCGAATGGGATCTATACGGGGAAGGTCACGGCCAATCAGATCGATACGAATGGCTTATCGGCACAGAGGATTTTCCAGGCAGGTAGCCCACAAAACTACGCACAAATCGGCGGTTCATATGGTGATTTTGTTATGTATTATAACAATTCGGAGCTTTTCAGATTTTACAACGGATTGGGCAACATACAATTTCAATTTTTAGGCTCTTCACTTTTGTCATTTGGCAGAGATGCTTATGGTCGTGATAGTGCAAACCCACTAAAAATCTGGGATTTCAGTTTAGCCACAGTGAGAGGAATATCGGTTAACGCAGTTGAGGGCCTCGAAGCTAGGTTAAGGTTTCTTGAAGATCGAGCGTTTATTGG
Organism: Paenibacillus chitinolyticus NBRC 15660; assembly: GCF_000739915.1. Lineage (GTDB taxonomy): Bacteria > Bacillota > Bacilli > Paenibacillales > NBRC-103111 > Paenibacillus_F > Paenibacillus_F chitinolyticus. Next base: position 43,796 of record NZ_BBJT01000010.1, read on the forward strand.
AACCCGTAGGGAAGGTGGAAACTTGGTGTTTAGTAGTAAAAATTACTCGAATGTAGATTACGGTAACGTGGTTGGGTAACCAATATATTCCTATCCAGAAGAGAATGTAATATAATTAGGCTCAAATCATATACGAGGTGAGCCGTCATGATGAAAAAGTACTTGTATCTCTTATTTGGAATTTTTATTGGCTTGGGTCTTTCCTTAGGTATTGGTGCGCATGCTGAAGTAACTAGTATGATTGGTAAGGTTGTCGAGGGTTCATTTCCTGTTTTGATTAACGGGGAAAAATCAGAAAAAGACGCGCTTGTTGTTGATGGTACAAGCTATCTTCCTGTTAGATCCGCCGGGCAGTTATTTGGTTATGACGTTTCTTTTATAGACTCCCAAGTTATCTTAAAAGCGAGAGAAGGTGTAGTAAATTTGGAAAAACTCAGGAGTCTGCAACAAGAACAAACTCAAATTAATGATGAAGAGGCTGCTGCAAAACTAAAAAAATGGGAGCAAGAAAAGAAAGAATGGGATAAATGGCAAGAAGATCTAGAAAAAGAACGAGAAGAACATAAGAAGGATTTAGAGGAGTGGTTGGGACTTAGCGATAAAAAAGTTGAATAGTAGCAAGGAAAAGAATGGGAGTTGGAAATACAGTGGGAAATAGCTTCTTATCAAGGAAGACAAATAAGATGATTATTTTATTTTTATCTTTCTTTACATTGATTGGGTGTCTAGATAAAACTGTTACAACTAACCAGGAGCTTGTTCCTGAGAACGTTTCAAAGACACCCGACCCAGATATCGATACTGAAATATTTCATTTGAATGATAAAGAGATTCAGGAAGCAATAGAATTAGGAAAATCTCTTAATAGAGATTCCTATAAATCCTTTATAGAAAAAAACTACGCCTTAGAATCGACTAGTGACAATCTTGGAAGTTTATCTAAAAATAAACCAGTAGCAATGATCAGTACTCCATATGAAGAAATAGTTAGCGATTCCTATAACAAGTCACAAAAATTCGAGAAATACGATGTTGAAGATGCTAAGTATAGACTCTTACTTGGAGGATCGATATTTTTTTATTTTAAAACATATGGTGACGAGATCAGAGATTTCGATAATCTTCATGCTGTTCTGAAACAAGATGAAAGTATAGTACAACCGTATAAAGGAAAACTTACTAGTAATTCCACTGTTCCAGAGTTGACGAAGGAAAAGTCGCCTTATCCAGCATACACAAAAGTTATGATAGCACAATTTACCGACATCAAGAAAAATTTAGATCTCTCTAAACCAGTGGAATTAATCTTTATGTTAAATGGCAAAGAGCAAAGCGTCACTTACTCTATAGAAATCAGTAAGTACAAATAGTTAATAAATTTTGAAGCATTCTCTATTCAGAGAGTGCTTCTTATTTTAAGGAGGCAAACATGGCTATGGCTATAGTAAAAACCAAGTTGGAAATTCTTGTTGATCTGAGCGACCCGGTAGAAGAAATAAAGAGTTGCATTGTGGCTATCGTAAATCAGCACCCAGCAAAACAGAAGGAGATAATGCTTCAGGTAGACACTTGGGTCGGGGAGGCTTTGGCTCAGATGTCTTTACATGAGTCGGGTGAAGAAAAGGAGGGATAGGTTTTCATGGGGGCAGGTGGAGAACATCAAATGGAAGACATGAAAAAAATGCATGACACAATGGTGGACGTAAGATTGGAATTAAGAACTATTTCTGCAAAAGTTGACATCCTTACAGACGCATCTCGCAAGATCGAGGAAATTGAGGATGTAGCAAAAGGAGCAATGGATAGTACAAAGACGGCACATAAAAGGCTGGACAAGATCGATAAATTTATCACTTGGTTTACCACAACCGTCATTGGAGCGATAATCCTGGCAATTATGGGGTTCTTGATCCGAGGCGGTTTTAATTTGCCTAAATAAAAGGAGGAATTTTCAAATGAACTGGGAGACTGTAATTAATCTCATTGATTCAAGTTTTATTGTCGTGGTTGCTGCTTGTTGGGTTGTTGGGTATGTGCTGAAAAGCACCCCGCGTTTTCCTGATTGGTTGATTCCTTATGCTGTCGGCGTATTTGCAATTACATTTACAGTTTGGACAGAGGGGTTCAGCCCGGCAAACGTTTTGCAAGGCGTACTTTGTGCGGCAGCAGCAGTATACGGCGATCAACTCACGAAACAAGTAAAGAAGGGTGTGGGCAAGAATGCTGACTCTTGATTATGTGCTGAAAAAATCGGAATTCCGTTTGGCCGGTCTTCACCCCAATGTTGCCGCAGCTTCAAAGAGACTTATCGTGAATTGCTACAAACGAGGGGTCACTATTGTCATCACACAGGGCCTTCGAACATTTGAGGAACAAGACGCCTTATACTGCCAGGGCCGGAGCAAACCCGGCCCAAAGGTAACAAACGCGAAGGCGGGAGAGAGCTTTCATAACTTCGGCGTGGCGATTGATTTTGCTTTGCTAATGCCGGATGGGAAAAATGTTTCGTGGGACATGACCATGGATAGCGATGGAGATAAAATTTCCGATTGGATGGAAGTGGTTACTGAAGCGAAGCAACTCGGATTCTCTTGGGGCGGCGACTGGACGGGTTTTAAAGACTACCCCCATTTCGAAATGACATTCGGCCTGACAATCAAGCAATACCAAGCCGGGAAAAGACCGGCTGTAACCCTTATTCAAGAGGAGGATATGGAAGTGGAAGTATTGGTTTTTGAACATGATTGGATGTGGAAGCAGCTTGGGGATTCCTTAGATGGGTTGTACAGAAAGGGAGTCATATCGGACTACACTTGGGCCGAAAAAGCATACACCCGTAAATTGACCAAATCGGAGCTAACTTGGATTAATATTGTTATTTCAGCCCGTAACGCAGGCGTTAACGTATAAAGCCCCCATATGGGGGCTTTTTTTATTATTCGAGGGAGCCTTCTGTGCCGCTCAACGCAATGAATAAGAAAGCGAGTATGTAAACATAGAACAAAAGAAATATGACCAAGTTTCCGCATTCGCCGTCATCAGGCTCGCGTTTTCTCTTTTTCATACCGTTCCACCTTCATATAAATTACATATATTGTAACTTATGTGGACCTATAGGTACAATGCTCTCCGTAGGAGTGAGCGAAAATCTGCTCACTACCGCTTACCTTCTTCGATGTCAATCCATTCGTACAAGTCATCCATATAACAATTGAGAATTATTGCGGCTTCCCTAGACTTAATCAGGGATAAACGTTTTTCGCCTCGGACCACTTTAGAAACAAATGAATCTGAAAGGTTTAATCGTTGGGCCAGTTGTGCTTGTGTCATACCTTTACTGTCTAGGAGTACGGGTAAGCGGCTCCTCCCAATACGGAGCGCCAAAAATGTTTACCTCCCCACTGCTTATGTCTGACTCAAATTATAGGCGTGCAGCGGGGGAGGTGTAAAGTTACCGGTCACTCAGATACTTGATGGATCGCTATGATTTCACAAAGTTTTTTATTAATTACTTTAAGCGACCCTACATGACCCCATAAATCCAAGTCACTCGTTTGCATCCATCCACGTTTACCTTTTTCATCTTTAAAAAGTACATGCCACTTTTTCATAGCAGCCCACACCACCCACTGAAAAATAGTCAATGTTTATTTCCTCCGAAGCACTTTAACCAAGACCGCGACCGAAAGTGCTAAAGCCGCCAGAACAGCAATCCAGGTAATGACATTCATTTTCGATCCCTCCAGTTTACTTATATTTACTTCGTCTGCACGGAATGTTAAGATTGGGTGGAAAGGCCGGGGTGCATCCCGACCTTCCATAAGGAACTTTGACGTTTAGCGGCGAGCTCTACGTTTTTTGGTTCCTTTTTTCTTTGGCTTTTCGCGACGTAGAAGGATGATGGCTGTAATGCCCTGGATGATCGCCGTGATAAGCTGTACCCAATCTTTCATGTTAGAATCACCTCCATTCCATAAGGTGATACGTTTAACGTATCCCCTATAAATAATATAACATGATACGCAAAACGTGTCAAATGTAAATTGATACTTTTAACGTATCGTGTTAACATGAAAATGGAGGTGGTACCTTTGCCCTTGAAAGTCCACATAAAGCTTGATGAATTGATAAAAGAACGGGGTATTTCTCAACGGGAGTTGTCTCGATTAACTGGCATACGTCAACCCTCAATAAATGAAATGTGTAATAATACAACGCAGCGGCTTCCACTGGATAACCTCGGTATAATTTGTGAGGTTTTAAAAATCGATATAGCCGATATACTTGTATTGGTCAACGAAAGCAAATAATCTCATCCTTAATGGGTGGGATTTTTTTGTTGTTGAATAACGAACATATGATCCTATATAATAAGAACGCATGTTCCTTATTAGGGGGGGGGGTAATTGATGTGCTGAGTGATACCGAACGGAAGGTACTGCGCATCCTGTACAATTTTTCGAATATCCACCACTGTATGCCCGATCTTTCCGAGTTGGAGACTAAATCTGGGTACAACCAGGAAAATATCAAGCAGGCTCTGAGTACCTTGCGAGAACAGGGCTATATCATGGGCAAAAAGCTCTCGGAAGTTAAGATTATTGAAGGATGGCCTAGAGAGAAAAAGGAAGAAAAGAAAACGTACATAAACCCTTGGATGGACTGAGGAGGATGGCATCATGGGAAAGAAGTTAGAAGGTAATGGCCTGTACGAATCCAGCCGCATGATCCTGCCAGAGCATAAAGAGGCGATCCAGCGGCAGTTGAGGGACTTGAACAGGCGTACTAAGCCAATACTAGATGAACAGGCATGGGAAATGATGCTCCTGGAGATTGTCGATGCAAGGTCAGCGGGGAAAGAGATTACACTAGTAATTTTTGAACCCTTTGCGGATAAGGAGTTGCGCGGAAAGGTCACCAAGTTTGATATGCATCTGCGACGTGTCAGAATCGATTACGAGGATGATTGGGATTGGATTAAATGGGATGACATAGTGAGTGTACATATATAAACAAAAGGCCAGGGATGTTTTCCCTTGGCCTTTTTGTTTGCCGATGCTTTCGGTCGAATAAATCATACCATAAATTAACAAAATTGTACATTGAAAACTTGATGAAAAATTTCATGTCGAATCCTTCATTATAATATGTCGAAAATTCATATATCGTGTTTATGGTATGAAATCCTCAAACAACCGTTTATAATAACCATTGACCACCGATTTGACCACGTACTATTCAGTGCATTATGATATGTAACAAACAGAGCGAACATAAAACACTTATTAATGGAAGGAAAGGACATAAAAAACCTGTATTACCGTTGCTATTGAAAAAGGTGATAGCGGAGCTTCCGGGCTCTTCTTATGTTTCCATATGAAATTTCTATTAAAAACGATGATGTTATACATGCAGCAGCAGATGACACTGAGGGGAGGAGCATTCGACCGATGGCAGACTCATTAGTGATTGTGGAATCACCGGCTAAGGCCAAAACGATCGGTAAATATTTGGGAAGCAAATATATTGTAAAAGCGTCGATGGGTCATATTCGGGACCTACCGAAAAGCCAGATCGGTGTAGAGGTTGAACGCGACTTCGAACCGAAATACATTACGATCCGCGGTAAAGGCTCCGTTTTGAAAGAATTGAAGGATGCCAGCAAAAAAGTGAAAAAAGTTTATCTCGCAGCTGACCCGGATCGCGAAGGGGAGGCTATCGCCTGGCATTTGGCGCACTATCTGGAGTTAAACGATACCGATAGCTGCCGCGTCGTATTCAATGAGATTACGAAGCAGGCGGTCAAAGACGCATTCAAAACACCGCGGCCGATTAACATCGATCTGGTGAACGCGCAGCAAGCCCGGCGTATTCTCGACAGGCTTGTGGGATACAAGATCAGTCCTCTTCTATGGAAGAAAGTCAAAAAGGGCTTATCCGCCGGACGCGTCCAATCCGTAGCCGTCAAACTCATTATGGACCGGGAAAACGAAATCAAGGCTTTCGTTCCCGAAGAGTACTGGACCATTACCGCGATGCTCGAGGCAGGCAAAGCCCACTTCGAAGCGAAATTTCACGGCATGGACGGCGCCAAGAAAGAACTCGGTTCCGAGGAAGAAGTTCAAGCGGTTCTGAAAGCGATTGAAGGAGCCCCTTTTGTCGTAAAGGAAGTGAAGGAAAAAGAACGGCTTCGCAATCCATCGCCGCCATTCATTACAAGTTCGCTTCAACAGGAGGCTGCCCGGAAACTCAATTTCCGTGCGGCCAAAACCATGTCCGTAGCGCAGCAGTTATATGAAGGGATCGACTTGGGCAAGGAAGGTACGGTCGGTTTAATTACTTATATGCGTACCGATTCCACCCGGATTTCTCCGGTAGCCCAGGAAGAAGCCAAGGAATACATCTTGGGGAAATACGGGGAGAGCTTTTACCCGGAAACCCCGCGTGTCTATACGAAGAAGGGTTCCAACACTCAGGATGCGCACGAAGGGATTCGTCCTTCTTCCGTAACGAGGGATCCGGATTCCGTTAAGGAATTTTTGTCTAGGGATCAGTTCCGCTTATACAAGCTGGTGTGGGAACGTTTCGTTGCGAGCCAGATGTCGTCCGCCGTGCTGGACACGATGACCATCGACCTGAACGTCGGAAACGCGGTTTTCCGGGCGGTCGGCTCCAAACTCAAGTTTCCGGGTTTCATGAAAGTATACGTGGAAGGCAACGACGACGGTACGACGGAAGAAGACAAATTGCTTCCTCCGCTTAAATCCGGAGATCAGGTCGTTTCCAACGAAATTCAACCGAAACAGCACTTCACTCAACCGCCTCCGCGATATACGGAAGCCCGTCTCGTACGCGCTCTCGAGGAACTGGGCATCGGCAGGCCGAGTACATACGCTCCGACGCTTGAAACGATCCAGAAGCGGGGATATGTGGCCATCGAGGAGAAGAAGTTCGTGCCCACCGAGCTGGGAGAACTGGTTATTCAACTGATGAGCGAGTTTTTCCCCGAAATTCTGGATGTGGAATTTACCGCGCAGATGGAAGAAGAGCTTGATCACGTAGGCGAAGGCAAAGAAAACTGGGTGAAGGTTCTCGACGAGTTTTACAGTTCATTCGAAAAACGGCTGGAGTTCGCCGAGGAAGAAATGAAGGAAATCGAAATCCAGGACGAAGTTTCGGATGAAATTTGTGAGAAGTGCGGTAAACATCTTGTTTATAAAATGGGACGTTTCGGCAAGTTTCTTGCCTGCTCCGGTTTTCCGGACTGCCGCAACACCAAACCGATCGTCAAGGATATCGGCGTCACATGTCCGAAATGCAAGGAAGGTAAAGTCGTGGAACGCCGGAGCAAGAAGGGCCGTATTTTTTACGGCTGCGACCATTATCCCGAGTGTGACTTCGTGTCGTGGGACAAACCGGTTGCCCAGCCTTGCCCGAACTGCGGCTCCATGATGATCGAGAAGCGGACGAAAACATCCGTCAATCACCAGTGTGTAGAGTGCGGATTTAAAGAAGAAGTAAAAGATGAAGCAAACGACGAAGGCTGATCGGATTGCTAACGATTGAAACTAGAGGTGTGAACATTGACAGCAGGACAAAAAGAAAAAGTAACCGTAATCGGTGCCGGACTGGCAGGAAGTGAAGCGGCTTTTCAAATCGCCAGCCAGGGCGTGCCCGTTGTATTGTACGAAATGCGTCCGGTACGGAAGACACCGGCACACATTACCGATAAATTCGCGGAGCTTGTGTGCAGCAACTCGCTGCGTGCGAACGGTCTGACGAACGCGGTAGGCGTTCTGAAGCAGGAGATGAGGGAGATGAACTCACTCATCCTCTCCAGTGCCGACAAGCATGCAGTGCCCGCTGGAGGCGCTCTGGCGGTGGATCGCGACGGCTTCTCCGGGGAGATCACGGATACCCTCCGCAATCATCCTCTCATTGAAGTGCGCACCGAGGAACTTAAGGAAATTCCGGACGGGATTACCGTTGTAGCTTCCGGTCCTCTTACATCCCCGGACTTGTCTGCAAGCCTGCAGGCGCTAATGGGGGAAGAATATTTATATTTCTATGATGCGGCCGCGCCGATTGTCGAGAAAGACTCCATTGATATGAGCAAAGTGTATCTGGCTTCCCGGTACGACAAAGGAGAAGCCGCTTATCTGAACTGCCCGATGACGGAGGCGGAATTCGATGCTTTCTACGAAGCACTGATCACGGCCGAAACGGCGCCTGTAAAGGAGTTCGAGAAAGAGATCTATTTTGAAGGCTGCATGCCGATCGAAGTGATGGCCAAACGCGGCAAACAAACCGCTCTGTACGGCCCGATGAAGCCGGTAGGTCTTATCAACCCGCATACGGGCGAGCTTCCTTACGCGGTCGTTCAACTTCGTCAGGACAACGCGGCGGGAACGCTGTACAATCTTGTCGGATTTCAAACGCATCTGAAATGGGGCGAACAGAAGCGGGTTCTGCAAATGATCCCGGGTCTGGAAAACGCCGAGTTCGTTCGCTACGGGGTTATGCACCGCAATACCTTTATCAACTCCCCCCGTCTGTTGAAACCGACTTATCAGTTCAAAAACCGGGATAAGTTGTTCTTTGCCGGACAGATGACCGGAGTGGAAGGATATGTCGAATCGGCCGCATCCGGCCTGATCGCCGGTATCAACGCGGGAAGATTGGCACAGGGGCTGGACTGCCTGGAGTTTCCGCTGGAAACCGCACTTGGCAGCATGGCGCAGTATATTACCACTGCGGACACTAAACACTTTCAGCCGATGAATGCCAACTTCGGTCTTTTCCCGCCGCTGGGCGAAAAAATCCGCAATAAAAAAATGAAGTACGAAAAGCTTGCGGAACGGGCAATTGAGACTATTCAGAATTTTTCGCAAAATACAGTCCAGTCAACTTGTAAGTGAAAGTGCGGCTGTGTTACGATTAAGTTGTTTTGAACGACGCTGTACACAACCACTTTAAATCAAACTCCGGAAGCAGCATCAAAACAACCTTTTGCTGCTGCTTCTTATTTTCCGTTCTCTCGCAGCAGGCAGCTTCGGAAAAGAATCGAGAGGTGAACTATGGATCCGACAAATGCGACTTTTCATGCCACCACGATATTCGCCATCCGTAAAGACGGCCGCGGGGCGATAGCCGGAGACGGCCAAGTGACTTTCGGCAACAGCATGATTATGAAGAACACAGCGAAGAAAGTGCGTCGCCTGTACCGGGGAAAAGTGATTTCCGGGTTTGCGGGGTCTGTCGCGGATGCGATTACCTTGTTTGAGAAGTTCGAAGGCAAGCTGGAGGAGCATCATGGAAATCTTCAGCGGGCGGCCGTAGAACTGGCGAAGGAATGGAGATCCGACCGCGTACTGCGCAAACTGGAGGCCATGATGATCGTGATGGACGAACACGGACTTCTGCTCATTTCGGGCAACGGGGAAATTATCGAGCCGGATGACGGCATCGTTGCAATCGGTTCGGGAGGCAGTTTTGCCCTGGCGGCAGGCCGCGCCCTCTCTCGTTACGCAACCGACATGAGCGCAGCCGACATTGCGAAAGCATCGCTTGAGATGGCCGCGGATATTTGCGTGTTTACGAATCACAATATTATCGTGGAAGAAATATAACGCCGACCGACGAGCAATAGGCAGGTAAGGCTTGCAACCAAGTCTTACCCGGCACTATATGAAGGAGGGGTTCCTTTTGAGCACAAGCTCCCTTACACCCAGACAAATCGTGCAAGAGCTGGACCGGTATATTGTCGGTCAGAAGCAGGCCAAGAAGTCCGTAGCCGTCGCCCTGCGCAACCGTTTTCGCCGCAGCAGACTGGAAGAATCCATGCGTGACGAGATTGTGCCCAAAAATATCCTGATGATCGGACCCACTGGTGTGGGCAAGACGGAGATAGCAAGACGACTCGCTAAACTGGTCGGAGCCCCCTTTGTGAAGCTGGAAGCTACAAAATTTACCGAGGTCGGCTATGTGGGCAGGGATGTGGAGTCCATGGTCCGGGATCTCGTTGAAACGTCGATACGCATGGTTAAGAGCGAACGTACCGAAAGTGTGAAGGAACGGGCGGAAGAGCTTGCCAACGAGCGTCTGGTGTCTATTCTGGCGCCAAGCGCAAGCCGTCCCAAATTTCAGCGCAACCCGCTGGAGATGATTTTCGGCAATCAGCAGGGCAGCCAGGAACCGGAAGAGGATGATAAGGATCCTCAACTGGCAACGAAGCGCGCGCAGATTAAAGAACAGCTTAAGCGCGGTGAACTCGAAAATTACATCGTTGAAGTCGATGTGGAAGATAATTCTCCCTCCATGCTGGATATGCTGGCTGGCCAGGGACAGGATCAAGCCGGCATGAACATGCAGGAAATGTTCGGCAGTCTCCTGCCGAAACGCACGAAGAAGCGGAAGCTTCCCGTTAAAGAAGCCAGAAAAGTGCTTACCCAGGACGAAGCGCAGAAGCTGATCGATATGGATGAGGTTATTCAGGAATCCATCCGGCGTGCCGAACAAAGCGGAATCATCTTTCTGGATGAAATCGATAAAATCGCGGGTAACGGGCGTGGAAGCGGCGGACCGGATGTTTCCCGCGAAGGCGTCCAGCGCGATATTCTCCCGATCGTGGAAGGCTCTACGGTCGTAACGAAGTATGGGCCTGTCAAGACGGATTACATTCTGTTTATTGCGGCCGGGGCTTTTCATGTTTCCAAGCCTTCCGATCTGATACCGGAGCTTCAGGGTCGTTTTCCGATCCGGGTAGAGCTCAGCAATTTAACGCTTGAAGATTTTGTTTCCATTCTCAAGGAACCTAAAAACGCGTTAACCAAGCAGTATACGGCTTTGCTTGAAACCGAAGGAATCCGAATCGAGTTCAGTCAGTCCGCTATCGAAGAGATTGCGCGCATTGCGGTCGAAGTCAATCAGAGTACGGAAAACATCGGTGCGCGGCGGCTGCATACCATTTTGGAGAAGCTGCTGGAAGATTTATCGTTCGAAGCTCCGGATTTAAATCTGGAGGAAATGGTAATCACGCCTGAATACGTCCGCGAGAAGTTGGGTGATATCGTTCAGAACCGGGATTTGAGCCAATATATTTTGTAAACCGGAAGGCCTACCTGCCTTCGGTTTTCTATTCTTGGGTATAAGATTGTGGGAGGCAAGCCAATGACCTTGTTGAACAAAACGAGAAGGCTTAACCGTCTGCTCCAGAAGGAGGCGGTGAGTGCTGTCAGTTTTATGGATATGGCCGAGGTTTTGCGGGACACCATTCACTCCAATGTGTATGTGGTCAGCAGACGAGGCAAACTGTTAGGATACGCGACGACGAATGAACTGCCGACTTCGGCGATCAATCGAATCGTGGCGGAGGAGAAGAGATTCTCGCCGGAATTCAATCATTTTCTTCTAAAGGTGGATGAAACCACTTCGAATTCGGATGCACTTGAAATGTTTCCGACTTTTGTGGAAGAAATGAAGAACTTAAGAGAATATACCTACTTCACCATTGTGCCGATTTTAGGTGGTGGCGACAGACTTGGGACTTTAGTCCTATGTAGAACGCACTCTGCCTTTACGGATGATGATTATATCTTGGCAGAGTATGGGTCAACAGTCGTAGCCATGGAAATCCTCCATATGCGGGCGGAAGAGGTTGAGCAGGAGGCAAGAAGCAAGGCAGTGGTTCAAGTTGCCATCGGTTCTTTGTCGTTCAGCGAACTGGAGGCAGTGGAGCATATTTTCGAAGAATTAGAAGGAAAAGAAGGACTTCTCGTTGCAAGCAAGATTGCAGATCGTGTCGGAATAACTCGATCGGTGATCGTAAATGCACTCCGTAAACTGGAAAGCGCGGGTGTCATTGAGACGCGTTCTCTTGGTATGAAAGGAACGTACATTCGCATATTAAATGATCAGTTGATTCAGGCGATTGAACAAGTTAAGTCTAAAATGTAACAAAAATTTCATACTTATGTATGAACCAAACGAAGGCCCATCTTCCTAAAGATAGGGCTTTTTTCTCATTGTCTATTTCCAGACTTTTCTTCATGATAATTTTAGCAACATTATTCTACATAATGTACACACTTTGAATAATCCTTGTGTCGAAGTTAGGAGGAATGTAAAGTTTCATTATGGAATTTAGTTTCATAAAGACATAAAAGGTGGGGTAACCATGTTCTTGCTAAACCAAGCCGGATTTCAGTGGATGGAGAAATCGCTGGATGCATCAGCTCTCCGGCAGCGGGTAATTTCCAACAATGTGGCCAACGCCGACACTCCTCATTTTAAAAGGTCAGACGTTCTGTTCGAGGAATTGCTTCAAGAGAAAATGACCGGAAACCAGCCGGTGTTGGAAGGCAGACGCACGAATTCGAGACACTTGCAAATTCCTTCTAATACCAACTTACCCGGCCAAGCGGTTGTTGAATCAGATCCGAACAGTTTGATGAACAACAATTTAAACAACGTCGACATGGATTACGAGATGTCATTGATGGCCAAAAATCAGCTTAAATACAACACGATGGTACAAGAGATGAATAACGAGTTCCGTAAACTGAAGATTGCGATGGATGGGAGAAGATAAGAGATGAGAATCACGAATAGCTTTGACATCAGCGCATCGGCACTAACGACGCAGCGTTTAAGAATGGATGTCATCTCTTCGAATATCGCGAATGCGGATACGACCCGGGCGTCATTTGTGAACGGGCAGTGGACACCCTATCAGCGCAAAATCGTTTCGGTAGAACCGAAAAACCAGCCAACGTTCGCTCAAATGCTAAACTCAGCAATGACGGACGGTACGGGACAGGGGGTTCGGGTATCCAGCATTTCCGGAGATACGACTCCGTTCAAGCAGGTATACAATCCTTCGCACCCGGACGCCAATCAGCAGGGGTACGTCATGATGCCGAACGTCGATGTCGCCAAGGAAATGGTGGATATGATTTCCGCCACAAGGTCTTATGAAGCAAACGTAACGGCTCTTAACGCAAGCAAAGGCATGATTAGCAAAGCGCTTGAAATCGGCAGATGATAAAAGATAAAAAAGGAGAATGAGTGTGGTAAACCCGACTTATCTAAATGCATTTTCTCCGGTGCAGACAATAAAGCAGCCGGTGGGGAGCGAGCCTGCAAGTGCCTCCCAATTTACAAAGCAGTTTTCCTCTTTTCTCAGCGAGGCCATGAACGGGTTGAATTCGGACCAGCATACGGTAGACGGACTCAATCAGCAATTCGCCAAAGGAGAATTATCGGACGTCCATCAATTGATGATTGCTTCCGAAAAAGCATCGCTCGGTTTAGAGTTCACCGTCCAGGTGCGCAATAAAGTCGTGGAAGCTTATCAGGAAGTCATGAGGATGCAGCTCTAACGGCGGCTGAACCATGATCGACATTGATTGAATCGGATGGGGTGACATTGTGAACGAAAGATTGCTCCAATATTGGGAGAAAGCCAAACAGTATTGGAATCAATATAGCAAAACGACCAAGCTTACTTTTATAGCTGCATTGTTCGTTCTCCTATTGACTATTGGAATCATCAGCTACAATCTCGCGAAAACCGAGTATTCACTGGCATATACGAATCTCCAACCGGCGGATGCCGCTGCGATTAAAGGGTATCTGGACACAGCGAAAATCCCTTATAACCTCAGTTCCGACGGAAAAAGCATTGAAGTGCCGAAGAACGAAGTCGCCAATGTCAAGCTGGGCATTGAATCGCAAGGCTTGAACAAAGGAAGTTCGATCGGTTACGACGCGTTCGCTTCGGACAGTGCCTTCGGAATGACGGACAACGAGTTTAAAGTGAAATATTTAAGCGCGGTGCAGGGAGAGCTTCAACAGCTTATCAATTCCAACGAAGCGGTGGATAAATCGAAGGTTCTGATCTCGATGCCGGATGAAACGGTATTTCTCGCCAACCAGAAGCAAGAAGCCACGGCGTCGGTTGTACTGAACGTAAAGCAGGGCTATTCGCTGGATCAGGGGCAAGTAGACACGATTTATAACCTTGTTTCACACAGCGTTAAAAATTTGCCGCTGCAGAACATAACGATTTCCGATCAGTACGGTCAGTTCCTGGCTTACTCGAAGGAAACGAACGGCGGTCAAAGCACTTCAGGTCTGGTTCAGAACCAATTCGACATCAGACGCAAGTTTGAAACAAGCGTACAGGGAAATATTACAAATCTTCTCAACAAAATGCTCGGTCCCGACAAAGTGGTAGTCAGTGTTTTCTCGACGATGAACTTCGACCAGAAGAAAACGACGGAAAATCTGGTAACGCCTCCTAATTTGGAAGACAAGAAGGGACTTGAAATTTCTACCCAAGAATCCTCCAAAACTTCTACGAGTACGGGAGGAAATCCGGGGGGAGTGGCCGGAACCGGTCAGACGGACGTACCTGGTTATCCGGGAGGAGCCGCATCCGGTAATGCCAACTCCGAAGAAAGCAGCAAAACGGTCAATTACGAAATTAACCGCATCACGAACGACATCATCCAGACGCCTTATGTCGTCAAGGATATCAGCATCAATATCGGATTTGATTCAACGGGGAAAGACCAGGCCGCGGTAGCGGAATTGAAAGGTCTTATCGAAGGGCAAATGGCGAACATTGTTCGTGCGTCGCTTGCCGACAACAAGGTGGAATACACACCGGCTCAAATTCAGGACAAAGTGAAAGTAGTTCCTCAAACATTCGTAACACCATCCGGAATTGCGGGTACGAATTGGCAGCAATATCTTCTGTACGGCGGAATCGGTTTGGCTGCTCTGCTGCTCGGTGCGCTCGGGATGTACGCCATCAGAAGAAAGAAAAAAGCTGGAGAAGAAGAGGATGAGCTTGACCTTCCACCGGCAAAAGTGGAATATCCTACGATCGATATCGAGAATGTCTCCAACGAAAATCAAGTACGCAAGCAATTAGAGACGCTAGCCAAGAAAAAGCCGGACGAATTTGTCAATTTGCTTAGAACCTGGCTGGTGGATGAATAGAGGTGTGGGTGTTTGGCAAGAGGAGCAATACAGCAGGGGTTAACGGGAAGGCAAAAAGCGGCGATTCTGCTTATCAGCCTCGGACCGGAAGTTTCTGCTCAAATTTTCAAGCATTTGCGTGAAGATGAAATTGAGCAGCTTACCCTCGAAATCGCAAATGTACGCAAGGTAGACGCCTTAGAGAAAGAATCGATTTTATCGGAGTTTCACCAAATTTGCCGGGCTCAGGAATACATCTCCCAAGGCGGTATCGCCTATGCGAAAGAAATTCTTGAAAAAGCGCTCGGTTCCAACAAAGCCGTCGATATTATTAACCGGCTGACGGCTAATCTGCAGGTAAGGCCGTTCGATTTTGCCCGAAAAGCGGATCCTGCGCAGATTTTAAACTTTATCCAAAACGAGAATTCGCAAACGATTGCACTCGTCCTGTCTTATCTTCAGGCGGAACAAGCCTCGATCATTTTGTCTTCCCTGCCGCAAGAGAAGCAGGCGGACGTTGCGAAACGGATCGCTCTGATGGACAGCACGTCACCGGAAGTGATTTCTCAAGTGGAGAGAGTGCTCGAACAGAAACTCTCGGCTACCGTTACACAGGACTACACATCGGCCGGCGGTATTTCTTCGATCGTTCAAATCTTGAACGGAGTAGACAGAGGTACGGAGCGTACCATTCTGGATTCGCTCGAAATTCAAGATCCCGAACTCGCCGAAGAAATCAAGAAGCGGATGTTCGTTTTCGAAGATATCGTCAATGTGGACAACCGTTCCATTCAACGCATCGTCCGCGATATCGAAAATGCCGACCTTCAGCTTGCGCTTAAAGTGGCGAGCGAGGAAGTCCGCGAAGCTATTTTCCGCAACATGTCCAAACGGATGGCGGAGACGTTCAAAGAAGAAATGGAATTTATGGGCCCGGTTCGGCTGCGCGATGTGGAAGAAGCGCAAACCCGGATCGTATCAACAATTCGCCGCCTAGAAGAATCCGGAGAAATCATCATCGCACGCGGTGGAGGAGACGATATTATTGTCTAACATCCTAAAGCCTTTCCATTATGCTCCAGCGGATGAGACAAACGCTTACCGGGTACCGGTCAAACCGATTTATACGCCGCAGGCTGAGCTTCCGGAAGATGAACCGCGGTTCACTCCAGAAGAAGAAGCGCAGCTGAGCGAAGCGGAAAGCTTAAAACGGCATATTCTCGAGGACGCTGAATCCTTCGCGCAATCCCATATGCAGCAGGCGATCCAGGAAGTATCCGAACTGAAAGAACAGACGGAAGCCGAGATCGAAGCTTGGTGGATGCAGCGACGCGAAGAAGATGAGCAGCATCAGGAGCAGGCCCGGACAACCGGCTACGAAACGGGTTATCAAGAAGGCTTGGATCAAGCCCGGCAGGATGTCAGCCAGCAGTACGATGAGATGTTATCGGAAGCGCGGCAGGTTCTCGAACAGGCTTACCGGGTGAAACAGCAAGTCATTCAGGAAGCGGAACCTTTTCTCATCGAATTGAGCTGCTCCATTGCGGAGAAAATCATTTCCAAGCAGCTTACCGTATCGCCTGAATGGATGATCGAAACGATTCGCAGCGTACTGGCTCGTCGAAAAGAGAGCGGAACGATCACGCTTTGCATTGCACCACGCCACTTCGCTTACATTCAGGATGCCCGCGAAGAACTGCTGTCGGCAATCGACTCGCAGGCCGAGCTGGAAATTATTCCGGATGCGAGTGTTCAGGACGAAGGCTGTGTAGTCCGTTCCACGTTCGGAAGCATTGACGCCCGCATCGATACGCAGCTTCACGAGATCAAGCTGGCCTTGCAGCGAATTGCCCTTCACGGTGAAGGTGACGAATCATGAGTCAAGGTAGCCCGAATGCAGGCAAATATGTAGATTTTCTAAGGCAGCTGGATCCTGTCCGGGTAAACGGCAAAGTGACGCAAGTGATCGGCTTAACCGTTGAATCGGAAGGTCCGGATGTAAGTATCGGCGAGCTCTGCCACATCTATCCTCATAAATCCAATCAACCGTTGATGGCGGAAGTGGTCGGATTCAGAGGCAATAAGGTCATTCTGATGCCGCTTGGCGAACTTGAAGCGATCGGCCCCGGATGTGATGTGGTCGGAACTGGCAAGCCGTTGACGGTGCAGGTCGGACACGAGCTGCTCGGCAAAGTATTGAACGGTCTTGGTCAACCTTTGGACGGTTCGTTCTTACCGTCAAGAATGGCTCATGTTTCTACGAACAATGTCCCCGGCAATCCTTTGTCGAGACCGCGGGTTCAAGAGCCGCTTGGCGTCGGTGTCCGGGCAATTGACGGACTGCTTACCGTAGGCAAGGGACAACGGGTCGGTATTTTCGCCGGTTCTGGGGTTGGCAAAAGCACTCTGCTCGGCATGGTCGCGAGAAACACGTCAGCGGACGTCAATGTGATCGCGCTTATCGGAGAACGGGGCCGTGAGGTTCTCGAATTCGTCGAGAAAGATCTCGGGCCGGAAGGCTTGGCGCGTTCTGTCGTCATTGTCGCTACGTCGGATCAACCGGCGATGGTTCGGATCAAGGGAGCTTTCATCGCAACGAGCATTGCCGAATATTTCCGTGATCGCGGGATGAACGTCATGCTCATGATGGACTCCGTAACCCGCTTTGCGATGGCTCAGCGCGAGGTCGGTCTGGCGGTCGGAGAGCCTCCGGCGACGAGAGGCTATACGCCTTCGGTTTTCGCCCTTCTGCCCAAGCTGCTTGAACGGTCCGGAACCGGGTTGAAAGGCTCGATTACGGCTTTTTATACGGTGCTGGTGGACGGTGACGATATGAATGAGCCTATCGCGGATGCGGTTCGTGGTATTCTTGACGGTCATATCGTCTTGGACCGGAATATCGCCAACAAAGGCCAGTATCCCGCCATTAATGTTCTTGCCAGCGTAAGCCGGGTGATGAAAGAAATCGTTACCCAGGAGCAGCTCGACGCTGCGGCTCATCTCAAACGAATGCTTTCTGTCTATAAGGATTCGGAAGACTTGATAAATTTGGGGGCGTACCAGAGAGGATCAAATCAAGAAATTGATATTTCGCTTCAGTATATGGATGAGATCCTTGATTTTGTTAAACAAAAAACCAATGAAAAAGTGACGTTGGAAGAAGCCCAACAGCGCTTGATCGATCATTTTTCGTTAGGATGAGGCTAATATGAAATTCCAGTATGCGTTTCAGCAGATCGTAAATTTGAAAAATAATGAGCGTTCGCAGGCGGAGTGGAATCTCTCTACTGCCATCGGCAACCTGAATCACGAAGAAAGCTCTCTTCAGGAGCTGATTCATCTCAAAAACGAAGCCCAGGAGAAAATGCTGGAAACATCCATGCGTCCGGTTTCCATGCTGGAGATTCGTCAGCTGCAGTCTTATGTGGATCACATCGAGCATCTGATTGCGCGCAAACGTCACGACGTCTCCAAAGCCCAGCGCCATGTGAATCACAACAGGGACCTCCTGAACGACAAAATGGTCGATGAGAAAGTCTGGACGAAAGCGCGGGATAAAGCGTTGGAGCAGTTTACCGGTTTTGTTCTGAAAAAGGAACAAGAGGCACTGGACGAAATTGCATCCAACCGGCATATCCGTTTGTCCTATCAGTAAACCCGCACGAAAGGAGGAGGCGTCATGGAAGAAGCAGGCACAGAGTCGTCCTCGGGCGGTAAATTGGAACGTTTTCTGGTCTGGTTTCTGATCCCGTTCGTGTTTACGGCCGTTCTTCTTGGTGTTCTTCTATCCGTTTTTGATTACGATGTGATGAAAACTGTCCAGCGGACGCTGAACAAAATCCCGATCGTGGGGGAAATGATTCCCCTGCCGAAAGAGGATGCGCAAAGCGCTCCCGCAGCTAAAGGGACGGAAGAAGATGCGGTAAAGACGAAAACCAAGGAAATCGAGCAGTTGAACAGCAAGGTGCAGGAGCTTAAAACAGAGCTGGATAAAGCGGATCAGACGAGTGCCCAGAAGGACAAAACGATTCTGGACCTCAAGCAGCAAAAGGCGGAGCTGGAAGATAAAGAGCTGGCCAAACAGGATGAAGAGTACGACAAGAAAGTACGGGAACTCGCTTCGGTTTATGCGAAGATGATGCCGAGTAAGGCCGCTCAAATCATCCAAAACCTGAGTCCGCAGGAAACGATTCTCGTTCTGAATGCGATGAAAACAGACGAACGGGTAAAAGTGCTTGAAAAAATGGATCCGAAGAAAGCGGCGGACGCTTCGATCGCGCTCAAGGATCTGACAACTTCCCAGGATCAAAAAATCGCGGCACTCCAGGATCGTCTCGTTCTCCAGCAAAAGCCGGATTCCGCGCAAAAGAAGATGACTTCGGCTGAGCTGAGCCAGACGTTCGCATCGATGGATGCGTCCAAAGCCGCGAAAGTGTTAACCGATATGTACGGGAAAAACTCGGCTCAGGTGTTAACCATCCTAAGGGAAATGGACACGAGCAAGCGTGCCGCATTGATGGGCGAAATCGCAGGCATCAGCAAGGAAACCGCGGCTTCCATTACCGGTAATCTAGTTCCATAAATCATCCATGAAAGGAGGTGAAAATAGACAATGGAAATGCCAGTAGCAAGTACGACTCCATCCGCGCCGTCAGCAGGATCTACGGCGGTTAAAGCGGGAACGGCAAAGACTGCAGCACCGGCCGCAACGTCAGCGGGAAACGGCAAGGGCGATGCGGGAACTTTTCAACAGGTGATGAACGGCCAGCTTCAGAAGGAAGCGGGTGAGGAGAATGCCAGCCCCGTCGATTCCATCCTGGCCGGTCTGCTTCAAGTGATTCCTTTCCTCCCGGCGCCTGTCCAGGAAGCTCTGAGCGATATGGAAGGGCAAACGGGAACGGACGGAATGGCGGATCTTTTGCTCAGCAGTATTCAGAGCAGTCCGGAGCTGTTCAGCCAGTTGAGCCAGTCCGATGCCATGCAGCAGTGGGCAAACGATGCTTCAGCTTTGCTTCAACTGTTAAGCGGGACGCAGCAAACCGGATTACAGGCCATTCAGCTTGACAGCGGCGACGCTTCGCTGAAACTTCAGAAGACGATTTTGGATTTGACGGCCATGCTTAAGCAGCAGCCGGATCATCCGCTTTTGCAGCAGTTGTCCGCCGAATTTAAGCAGCTTGTAGAATCGGCGCTGCCGTCGCTTGTGAACCAACAGCAAGCAGATGCAGCCGGTAAAGCAGCGGCTAAAGCGGCCGAAATGGAATTGACGCTGCCTGCTAGTGCAACTGACAGCAACCCTGATGCCGCGGCGCCGGTGATGACCGTCACAAAGACAGGAAGCGTCAAAGCTTCATTGGAATTGTTGGCTGCAAGAACCGGAGTCTGGAACTCGGTGAGACAAGCGGCTCATGAATCCGTTGAGGCGGTACAGACCTCCACTACCTCGGCATCCGAAAACGAGCCGGCAGCGAATGGTTTGACAGGACTTCAAGAAGGAATGAAAACAACTCTTCCGGAGCAGGCGGCCAAAGCGGCAGCTCCAACGATTTCAGCTCAAAATTTCGCTCAAGAACTAAGTCAGTTCATGGTGAAGCGCATGAGTCTGAAAATGGGGAACGGTTTCTCGGAAGCAAAACTTTCGCTCCGTCCGCAGCATTTGGGAACCATTGATGTGGTCCTTACGATGCAAAATGGGCAATTGGTTGCCCAGTTTACAGCGGATACGGCACTGGGAAAAGAGCTTCTCGAAAGCCAACTCGCACATTTGAGACAATCTCTACACAGTCAAGGCGTTCAGGTAGACAAGATGGAAGTCGGCCAAAACACCATGTCCTCCACAATGTTCCAAGATTCCAGACAACAGCAGTCTTCGCAGCAGTTTCTTCAGCAGCGCGGCGGCGGAAGCAATCAAGGCAATTCGGAAGAGCTTACGGAATGGAACGAAGAGTTGAAAATTTTGGAGGAAACAAGAAAAGCGGCTTTAGGAAATTCCTTCGAAACCTCGGCTTGATCAAGACTGAAATGACAGACTCAGCTTAGATAGGAGGTGCAGCAATGGCAGAACTTTGGGGAGATTTGACCAAAACGGGCTCTACGACGAACACGGCAAGCGCAGCTTCGAAAGCCAAAGACAAGAAGGACGGCTCGATTCTCGGCAAAGATGACTTTCTTAAAATTCTGATCACCCAGCTTCAAAATCAGGATCCTATGCAGCCTATGCAGGATAAAGAATTTGTGGCGCAAATGGCCCAATTCACTTCGGTCGAGCAGTTGTCAAACATGGCTTCCGAAATGAAATTGCTCCGGTCTTCGCTCGGATTCACTTCGAGTCTGATCGGGAAGGACATCAGTTGGATGGGCAAAACGGACAGCGGAGAAACGGTGATGTCGAATGGAGTCGTCGAATCCATAATCGTCCGGGACGGTGTACAGTACGCGACGGTCGGCGGGAAAGAAGTCAAGCTGGAGGAAGTCCTCAAAATTGAGAATCAGAAGCCGGCGGTTCCTGCACCATGACCGAACGTATAACGGTAGGAAGACTATATCCCACTCCTCCGGCACCTCTTCAGCGAAACGGCGGAGCCAGACCGGCTGCCGGACGCTCCGAATTCGATCAGCTCCTGCAAAGCGAACTGGTCAAGTTCAGTCATCATGCGGAAACCCGGTTGAAACAACGGGGGATTCAAATCGACAACGAGCAGTTGGCTAAGCTTGAAAACGCCATCGACAAAGCGGCCGCCAAGGGTGCCAAAGATACATTGATGGTGCTGGGTGGAACGGCCCTTATCGTGAACGTCCCGAACCGGACGGTGATCACGGCTCTGGACGGAGCCAAGCTGCAGGATCAGGTTTTTACGCAAATAGACAGTGCAGTCATCATTTCATAGAAACATTACCGAACAAAGCGGGCTGGACCCAACAGGAGGCCCTGATAGCTGCGGACCGATAGAAGCGGCTTTAAAGGAAGATGCCCACCCAGGCGGGCGACATAAGAGGAGGAACGACAAATGTTAAGATCCATGTACTCCGGTATTTCGGGCATGCGCGGTTTTCAGACGAAGCTCGATGTGATCGGCAATAACATTTCCAACGTGAATACGGTAGGCTTCAAAAAAGGCCGCGTCATGTTCCAGGACATTCTGAGCCAGACGGTAGCTGGAGAAACAGCCCCGACGTCTACGACGCAAGGGGGAATCAACTCGAAGCAAATCGGTCTCGGTGTAGGTACTGCTGCGATTGACACTGTGCATACGGGCGGAAGTGCTATGACAACAAACGTTCCTACTGACCTAAGAATTGATGGTAATGGATTCTTTGGAGTAACTCAGAACGGACAAGACCCACTATATTTGACACGAGCTGGGAACTTTTATGTCGATGGGGACAATTATATCGTGAACCCGGATGGTATGTACTTGATGTCAACAGATTCCGAGCCTATCCAACTTGATGCTAACGCCACTAAATTTTCAATTTCTCAAGATGGAACGGTGATGCAGGTCATAGGAGGAGTTCCAACTCCTTCAGATTATAAAGTGGCAGTTGTAAAAGTGGCCAATCCGGCTGGTTTGAATAAAGCTGGTGGTAATCTTTACGAATATACTCCTAATGCTGATGTGAATAACACAATTGATGTCGCCTATCTTTCGAACGCATTGCCCGCTGACCCGGTCACCGGCACAGGCTCCATCATCGCCGGACAGCTTGAAATGTCCAACGTGGATCTGACCGAGGAGTTTTCCGAAATGATCGTTTCCCAGCGTGGTTTCCAGGCGAACTCCCGGATTATCACCACGTCGGATGAAATTTTGCAAGAGATCGTTAACCTGAAACGCTAATAATAGGCAAAGGTAAAAGGTAAGGGGGCCTGGTCCCCCTCCTGGAACCTATGGAGGGAACCATGGTACGTTTGACCCGGATGAATGGCAAACCGCTAGTGATCAACGCGCTTATGATTGAAATGATGGAAGAAACACCGGACACCGTGATTACTTTGATTAATGGAAAAAAAATTATGGTCCTTGAACAAGAGGCAGTGGTCACAGAGATGGTGGAACAATTCTTGAAACGGATCGGTGCGGTTCAAGCAACGATCAAGTCGGCGAATACGGAGGGCTTGTAGTGCTTAAAAATCGATTTTTTCTGATGCTGGTTTCCATTCTTGTCGCCATCACATTGGTTCTGACGGCTGCATTTGTGTTATGGACGGTTATGGACAATAAACCGGAGGCCGGTGCGGAAAAGACGCAGACTTCGGCAGAGATCAAAGAAAACACCGTCATTATGAAAGACATTACGACAAATCTGGCCAGTCAGGGCAGTTTCGTTAAAATCAGTCTGGCATTTGAGCTGGAAAACAAAAAAGCAAAAACGGATTTCGAAAATCTGATTGATTCCCGCATCAAAGGAACAATCATCCGGACTCTTTCTGACATGAATTCCGATCAGATTTCAGGCAGCAAAGGGCAGGATAACTTGACCAACACGCTGATCAGCAAGCTTAATCCGCTTCTTAATGAAGGAAAAATAAGGCGCATAAATATTACCGACATTGTACTTGAGTAGCCTTTTACATAGATCGGATACGCACAAAGGGGGTGACTCTTATGGTTGATGTTATGTCACAGAATGAAATCGACGCTCTTCTGGCAGCTCTCTCTTCCGGTGAAATGGACGCAGAGGAACTCAAGAAAGAAGATACGCAGCGAAAAGTTCGATTGTATGATTTCAAACGGGCCGTACGCTTTTCCAAAGATCATATCCGGAGCTTAACGCGGATTCATGAGAACTTTGCCCGGTACTTGACGACTTATTTCTCGGCACAGCTAAGAACGTTTGTCCAGATTAATGTCGTTCAGGTCGAACAACTTCCTTATGATGAGTTTATCCGCTCGATTCCCAAAATGACGATCTTGAACATTTTTGAAGCAGAGCCATTAGAGGGAAGGATGGTTTTGGAAGTTCATCCGAACGTGGCGTACGCGATGCTGGACAGGCTTCTGGGCGGTGTCGGCGTGTCTCCGCAGAAAATCGCGGCTTTGACCGAGATCGAGACGATCGTCATGGAGCGAATTTTCAGCCGGGCGTTTGAGAGCCTCCAGGAAGCATGGAAAACGATCATTGATCTGTCTCCACGGCTCGAAGCTCTTGAAACGAATCCGCAATTTATGCAGATCGTTTCTCCCAATGAAACCATTGCCCTGATTTCGTTAAGCACCAAAATCGGCGACACGACCGGGATGATCAACCTTTGTATCCCGCATGTCGTTATCGAGCCGATTATGCCCCGTCTGTCGGTGCACCACTGGTTTGTATCCCAGAAAAAAAGCCGAGCTCCCGAGGAAGTCGAGATTTTGCAGGACAGGCTGACTCAGGCCAAACTTCCCATTATCGCGGAGCTGGGAGAATCGCAAATCACGATTCACGAGTTTCTGAATCTGCAGCCCGGGGATGTCATTACACTCAACAAGCCGGTAAACGAGCCTCTGAACATCAAAGTCGGTGAGAAGCTTAAATTTACAGGCAGCGCAGGTACAACCAAGAGCAAAATGGCCGTTCAGATCGGCGAAATTGTAAACGAAGGAGCAGAAGTACATGACGAGTAAAGATTATTTGTCGCAGGAGGAAATAGACGCGCTATTGAAGCAGGCGGTTGATGAGCGTTCCGACGATAATCCATCTTCTTCTCATTCTTCGAATATCGATGATTACTTATCTTCGCTGGAGCAGGATGCTCTGGGGGAGATCGGCAACATCACGTTCGGAAGCGCAGCGACCGCACTATCCACTCTGCTCGGTAAGAAAGTGGACATTACGACACCTAAAGTATCGTGCATTCCGCGCGTACAATTGGTCAACGAGTTTCCCCAACCGCACGTTGCCGTTCATGTCAATTATGTAGACGGCTTCGACGGCATCAATCTGCTCGTGATCAAGACTCGCGACGCTCAAGTCATTGCCGACCTGATGATGGGTGGAGACGGCCATGTGGAGGGCGACGAGCTGTCCGAAATTCACGTCAGCGCCGTTCAGGAAGCGATGAATCAGATGATGGGTTCGTCCGCGACTTCGATGTCCACGATATTCAACCGGTTCGTGAATATCTCTCCTCCGGGAATAGATATTTTGAATCTGTCGAATGGAGAAGGAAAACTGCCGAACGAAGACGTATTTATAAAGATATCCTTTAGACTGACTATCGGGGACCTAATCGATTCGACCATCATGCAGCTTCTTCCCGTCGATTTCTCCAAAGAAATGGTACACATTCTGATGGGCGGGGGTTCCGAAGAGGTTTACGAAGAAGCGGCGGCCGCAGTCAGCGAAGAAGTTCCGCCTGCTGGCACGGGCCAGGTGCAAGCGGACACGAACGCTCACGCTTATCAGCAGCCGGTTCCGGAACCGCCTTATACAAACCCGGCAGAAGCACCGTACACGAATCCTTCGATGGGGGGCAACCCGATGCCTATGAATCAACCGCCTGCACAACAGTCATACGCGCAGCAGCCGATGAATCATGCACCACAGGGAGGAAATTACGGAGGAATGAACAGGAATGTAAACGTACAACCGGTACAGTTCTCCAATCTTCAGCAGGGAGGATACAACCAGGCAGACGACACGAACCTGAATCTTCTGCTGGATATTCCTTTGAAAGTAACGGTCGAGCTAGGAAGAACGCAGAAAGTGATCAAGGATATCCTGGAGCTTTCGCAAGGTTCGATCATCGAGCTGGATAAATTGGCCGGTGAACCGGTAGATATTCTGGTTAACAACAAACTGATCGCCAAGGGAGAAGTTGTCGTTATTGATGAGAACTTCGGCGTTCGCGTCACCGATATCGTCAGTCAGTGGGATCGCATTCAAAAAATACAATAACTATCTTTTGGGAGGATTATTTTATCATGGGGAACAGAATTTTGATCGTAGACGATGCAGCATTTATGAGAATGATGATTCGCGATATTTTGACGAAGAACGGGTATGAGGTTGTCGGCGAAGGAAACGACGGCGTGCAAGCCGTAGAGAAATTCAAAGAGCTGCGTCCTGACCTCGTAACGATGGATATCACCATGCCGGAGATGGATGGAATCAATGCACTGAAAGAGATCAAAAAGATTGATCCTAATGCCAAGGTTATCATGTGCTCGGCGATGGGACAGCAGGCGATGGTCATCGATGCGATCCAAGCCGGCGCCAAAGACTTTATCGTGAAACCTTTCCAAGCGGACCGTGTTATCGAAGCCATTAAGAAAACAATGGGCTAAGCGTAAGCTTTTAATAAGGAAAGGAATGTGAAGCTTGAAGAAACAGGCAGGAAAGCTGCTTCTGGCAACGGCAGGACTGATCGTTCAGCTGCCGTTCTGGACTTCCGTTTGTTTTGGGGCACCTGAGCCGGGCGAGAACATAGTGCCCGGTTCGGGAGAGACGGGGAGTATCGATTCGATCGTGATGATCGGAAAGGTGATTTTCTTTCTCCTTCTTATCATCGGTCTTTTTTACGGCATTATGAAGATGTTGTCGAAAAAAAGCGGATTCCGCTTCGGACGTGCCATGCAGTCGCTGGGTGGGGTGCCGCTCGGCCAAAACAAGTCGATCCAAGTCGTCGAAATCGGCGATTCGCTGTACATCGTCGGAGTTGGGGATAACATCCAGCTTCTCGAGAAAATAGCCGATGCGGACGAGGCGGCGAGGTTGAAAGAGCAGATCACGGCACAAACCCGGGCGGCAACGGAATTTATTACAGTCGGCAAATGGCTCGAAAAAATACGCAAAAAGCCGGGTGAAAACAACGTGGTGGAAGAAGAAGAGCTTTCGCCGAATTTTCACCAGGTCTTTCAGGACAAGCTGCAGAATGTCGCCCAGCGCAACAAAAGCGTAGAAGAATGGCTGCAGGAAGAAAACGAACAAGATCGGTTGAAGTCAAATGAGCAAAAATAAAGGAACTCTTATTATTCTGCTTGCTTTACTTATGTTCATCGGATGGGCAGGGAATACGGCTTATGCCGCCCCGGACCCGCAAAATCCGATTCCCGGCATTAGCTTCAACGTGGATTCGGGAAGCGGAGCTTCCGGAGCCTCAAGCACGGTCAGCGTCATTTTGCTGTTAACGGTTCTGAGTCTGGCGCCTTCGTTTCTGATTCTGATGACCAGCTTTACGAGAATCGTCATTGTGCTGGGGTTCGTGCGCACGTCTCTAGGGACGCAGCAGATGCCGCCCAATCAGGTATTGATCGGACTGGCCCTGTTTCTCACCCTGTTTATCATGGCCCCGACCCTTGGGCAGATCAACGATACGGCCGTTCAACCCTACATGAAAGGGGAATTGAATCAGACGCAGGCTCTTCAAAAGGCGTCCGTTCCCATTAAGCAGTTCATGTGGAATCATACCCGGCCTAAAGATTTGAAGCTTTTCCTGGATTACACGAAAGCGGAAGCTCCCAAAGGAGTCGAAGATACACCGCTGACAGCCCTGGTTCCGGCTTATGCCATCAGCGAGCTGAAAACGGCGTTTCAAATGGGTTTCATGATTTTTATCCCTTTCCTGGTTATCGATATGGTGATCGCCAGTACGCTGATGGCTATGGGGATGATGATGCTGCCGCCCGTTATGATATCGCTGCCGTTCAAAATCCTGCTGTTTATTCTGGTGGACGGTTGGTATTTGGTCGTTAAATCGCTGCTCCTCAGTTACAGTACATGAACGCGGAAGCTGGAGGTCACCTAACATGAGTTCGCAATTTATCATTAAGCTGGCCGGCGAAGCGGTCTATACGGTGCTGAAAGCCAGCGCTCCGATGCTGGTGATCGCCCTGGCGGTGGGTCTTATCATCAGTATCTTTCAGGCTACGACTCAAATTCAGGAGCAGACACTTGCATTCGTGCCGAAAATCGTGGCGGTTCTGCTGTCGGTCTTAATTTTTGGACCTTGGATTTTGAACACGCTGGTCGACTTTACCTTCAATCTATTCAACAATCTTCATCAATATATCGGGTAGGCGGCCATGGAGCTTTGGTTTCAACTTTTACCCAACGCTATGCTAATTTTTTGTCGAATGACCTCGTTCCTTGTCGTCGTACCGCTGTTTTCGTCCCGAAATGTGCCGAGCATGTTCAAAATCGGACTCGCTTTATTTCTGACTCTGATCGTGACGGCAGCTCAAGGGACGTCCCAGCTGGTTCCGATGGACGCGCAGTATGTGCTGCTGGTCATTCGGGAAATAATCGTCGGCCTGCTGCTCGGTTTTATCGCCTATCTATTTTTTACGGCCGTACAAATCGCGGGTTCCTTTATCGATATGCAGATCGGACTCGGGATGGCCAACGTCATCGATCCGATGTCGGGAACTACCGTACCCTTGATGGGTAATTTAAAGTACATGCTTGCCATGCTGCTTCTGCTGAGCTTCAACGGTCATCATTTTATGCTGCAGGGCATTATGAACAGCTATGATTGGATTCCGCTGTCCAACAATTTGTTTGCCCAGCTCTACGGAGGACAGATTACCGAATTTCTGGTGAAAACCTTCTCGAGTGTTTTCTCTCTGGCGATGCAGTTGGCGGCTCCCGTAGTCGCAGCAATGTTTTTGACAGACCTCGGTTTGGGTTTACTGACGCGCGTCGCTCCCCAGTTTAACATTTTCGTAGTTGGGGTGCCGCTGAAGATTATCATCGGGTTTCTCCTGATCGCCCTGGTCATGCCCGAGCTGATCGGTCTGTTTCACCAATTGTTCGACCGGATGTTCGAAGCGATGCAAAAGCTGCTTAACATAGTGGCCGGCAAAGCGCTGGAAGCACCGTAGCACTTGTACGGGAAAGGAAAGGATACGTATGGAACCGCTCCGTTTGAAGCTGGACCTGCAGTTGTTCTCGCAAGAGAAGACGGAACCGGCGACACCGAAAAAGAGGCAGGACGCCCGTAAAAAAGGCCAAGTGGCGAAAAGTATGGAGCTGCCTGCTGCTTTTATCCTGTTTTTTTCGTTTCTATCGTTTTACATGATCGGCGGATTTATGAAGGAGCGTTTGATCGACCTGTTTTCGGGCACACTGAGGCACGATTTGCTTATGGATGTAACCATGGCGAATATCCGGATGTTATTTTACCAGCTGTTAATTCAGTTTTTGATTATGCTGGCCCCCATTCTAATCTTGACGATGGTCATTGCGCTGGCGGGAAACTATCTCCAGATCGGAATACTTTTTACAGGCGACCCGCTCAAAATCAAATTAAGCAAACTGAATCCCATCGAGGGGTTCAAAAAAATATTTTCGATGCGTTCGGCCGTTGACTTTTTAAAGTCCATGCTGAAAATGAGCGTGATCGGAATCGTTGTTTATACGACGCTGTGGGACGAGAAAGCGCAGCTTCTCAGCCTCAGTCATGTACCGCTGGAAAAATCGCTTCATTATATATGGTCACTGACGCTAACGTTGGGCCTCAAAATCGCTTTTATTCTGGTCGTGCTTGCCCTGTTCGATTACTTGTACCAGAAGTATGAATTCGAGAAAAGCATACGGATGTCCAAGCAGGACATCAAAGACGAATATAAGAAAATGGAAGGCGATCCCCTTATTAAAGGGAAGATTCGCGAAAAACAACGCCGGATGGCCATGCAGAGGATGATGCAGGAGATTCCGACGGCGGATGTCATTATTACAAACCCGACGCATTTCGCGGTTGCCATCCGGTATGATTCGGCCAATATGCAGGCTCCTAAGGTGGTTGCGAAAGGGACGGATCACGTGGCATTGAAAATACGTGAAATCGCGAAGGAACACGGCATTATGATTATGGAAAACAAGCCGCTTGCACGGGCGCTCTACGCTCAGGTCGATCTGGAAGAGTCGATTCCGGGCGATCTGTTCCAGGCCGTAGCCGAAGTGCTGGCTTATGTATACAAAATTAAGGGCAAAGTGAAGAACGCGTAGAAAGGGGGGCCGTACATGAAACCAAAAGATTTAGTTGTACTGATCGGGGTAATCGGGATTATTTTGATGATGGTGGTGCCGATTCCAACCGCCCTCCTCGATTTTTTGCTCATCATAAACATTACGATCTCGCTGATGATTATTCTGGTCGGGATGAACACGCAGGAAGCTCTGCAATTTTCCATTTTCCCGGCCCTGCTGCTTGTAACGACCTTGTTCCGCTTGGCTCTTAACGTTTCGACGGCCAGAAATATTCTGGCTCATGCCGAAGCGGGGGCCGTGGTCGAGACGTTCGGTAACTTCGTGGCGGCGGGTAATATCGTAGTCGGATTTATCGTGTTTCTTATTCTGGTTATCGTGCAGTTTATCGTGATCACGAAAGGTTCGGAGCGCGTAGCCGAAGTAGCGGCTCGCTTTACCCTGGATGCGATGCCCGGCAAGCAGATGAGTATCGACGCCGATTTGAACGCCGGCATGATCAATGAGCAGCAGGCGCGCGAGCGCCGCAGAAAAGTAGAACGCGAAGCCGACTTCTACGGAGCTATGGACGGAGCGAGTAAATTCGTCAAAGGAGACGCGATTGCCGGAATTATCATCCTGCTGATCAATCTGATCGGCGGACTGATCATCGGGATTTCGATGAAAGGCATGTCGTTCGGAGAAGCCGGACATACGTATTCAATCCTTACCATCGGTGACGGACTGGTCAGTCAGATCCCGGCCCTGCTCATTTCAACCGCTTCCGGCATTATCGTGACGCGCGCCTCTTCGGAAGGAACGTTCAGTAACGATATCGTCGGTCAATTGACCGCTTATCCGAAGCTGTTGTATATCGTGGCGGGAACGATTGCTTTTCTGGGTATTTTCACCCCAATCCATTGGTATACGACCATTCCGATCTCCGTTATTCTTGTGTTCGCGGCACGGAAGATGCAGCAGAACTTGAACCGGAAACAGGTTGAGGAAGAACAGATGGTGGAGGAACAGCAGATTGAAGAAGTACGGAGTCCGGAAAGCGTGATCAGCCTGCTGCAGGTGGATCCGATCGAATTCGAATTCGGTTACGGGCTCATTCCGCTGGCCGATGCCCAGCAGGGAGGAGATTTGCTCGACCGGATTATTCTGATCCGCAGACAATGTGCGCTGGAACTCGGTATCGTGGTTCCGGTTATCCGGATTCGCGATAATATTCAGCTTCGGCCTAATGAGTATATCATCAAAATTAAAGGCAATACGGTCGCGGGCGGCGAATTGCTGCTTAATCACTATCTGGCCATGAGCCCGGGATTCGAGGACGAATCCGTCACGGGAATCGAAACGACCGAACCTGCGTTCGGACTGCCGGCCCTGTGGATCGATGAGATGACCAAGGAGCGGGCGGAACTGTCCGGATATACGGTGGTAGATCCGCCTTCCGTAGTCGCTACGCATCTTACGGAAATCATCAAGAAGCACGCCCACGAGCTGCTGGGACGTCAAGAAACCAAGACGCTCATCGATAATGTCAGAGAAGCGTACCCGGCTCTTGTGGACGATTTGATTCCGAATGTTCTGTCCATCGGCGACGTGCAGAAAGTGCTTGTGAAACTGCTCCGGGAAAAAATTTCCGTACGCGATCTGGTTACCATCCTGGAAACGCTGGCGGATTACGGACCTTACTCCAAAGATCCGGATATTTTGACGGAGTATGTGAGGCAGTCTCTTTCGAGGCAGATCACGCTGCAGTACTCGTCTCCGCAGGATTCGCTCCGCGTCATTACCGTAGGACCGGGGCTGGAGAAAAAAATCGCGGATTCCGTTCAGCAGACGGATCAGGGATCTTATCTGGCTATCGACCCGTCTTCCTCGCAGGTGATTTATCACAAGCTGGGTGAACAGGTGAGTAAAATGGTTCAGTCCGGCCACCAGCCGGTTATCCTGGCTTCACCGACGATCCGTATGTATTTGCGCCAGCTTTTGGAGCGTACCATGCAGGACATTCCGGTTTTGTCTTACAGCGAGCTTGAACCGAGTGTAGAAATTCAGAGCATGGGAGTTGTCAACTTGTGAGAGTGAAACGTTACATTGTCGATTCAATGCCGGACGCTCTTCATAAAATCCGAACCGATCTCGGCAAGGATGCCGTTATTTTAAGCACGAAAGAAGTGAAGACCGGGGGGTTTTTGGGACTCTTCGGAAAAAAACGCATCGAAGTGATTGCAGCTCTGGAAGAAGGTCAGACCGGTTCAGGTAAAAGCGGTCCGGAAGGCGGCGCTCAGGCCCGCCCGTCCTCTAAAGCGGCGGCTGCCGCAGCGGTAACCGCCGTCGCCAAAGCGCGGCAGGAAGAAGCGGAGAAGGCGGCCGAGCAGCCCCGGCCCAATAAAGAGCAGGAGCTGAGGCAGAAAGAATTTGCGGAACTTCTGCTCAGACAATCCGCCTTGCAAAATGAAGCGGTTCCGACTTACGGAACCGGCGCCGCCGAGACGTTGGCTGCAAGGGAGACAAGCCTTCTCAAAAAAGAAGAGACCTCGGACGTTATGTCCGGTTCGGAGCCTTCCGGGGTTACCTCCAACGGGCAGTCGTTAAGCGGAGTGAGGGAGGCAGGATCGGACCAGCGTCAGGCACCGGGCCAGCAGTTCCCGCAGCCATCTCCCGCGGTCACCGACCGTCCGAGCGGCCGCCCGGACGCGGAGGAAGCGCTGCCCGTAATTCCGCAGCGTCCTCCTGCGGCTGCCGCAGCCGCTTACGCGCAGGCAAGGCCGGCCGCCGCCGAACAGCGGCAGAGCCTGTCGGCCCAAGCGGCGCCGCCCGTTCCGCCGCCGGCGGAAGCTCCGGCCGAGCCCGCCGCCGAAGCGCCGCAGAGCAGCGGCTTCGCCGACGAGCAGGCCGAGGCGCTGCGCGCCGCACTGGCCGCCTCCCGAGCGGAGGCGGCGGCAGAAGCGGCCGCTGCGCAGAGCGCGGCCCGCGAGGACCTGATGCTGGCTGAACTCCAGCATCTCAAGGCCATGATGGCCGGCCTAGCCCGGCCATCCGCGCAGCCCCAGCTGCCCCCCGTATGGGGGCGGCTGGAGGAGCATCTGCTGGCGCAGGAAGTGCAGCCGGACCTGGTCCGGCAGCTGATCGAAAGCGCCAGAAGAGATCTTGCCGCCTCGGCCGACGAGGCGGGGGCGCGGCAGGCGGCGGAAGCGGTCCGCAAGCGGATGCTTGCGCTGTTCCCGCCGCCGCAGGGCAAGCCGGTCTCGGCGGACTCCAAGATCGTTCATATCGTCGGACCGACCGGTGTCGGCAAGACGACGACGATCGCAAAGCTGGCCGCCGATCAGGTGTTGAAGCAGCGCCGCAAGGTCGGACTGATCACTTCCGACACTTACCGGATTGCCGCGATCGAGCAGTTGCGCACGTATGCGAATATTTTGGACGTTCCGGTGGAAGTGGTGTTTTCCCCGGCCGATCTGACGAGGGCTCTGCACAATTTGAGAGAGGCCGACGTTATCTTCATGGATACGGCCGGGCGTAATTTCCGCAACGAGATGTACGTATCCGAACTCAATACGCTGATTAGGCACCAGGGGCCGAGCGAAACGATTCTGGTGCTGAGCCTTACATCCAAGTACAGCGACATGAAAGCCATTACCGCTAACTTTTCCAAGTTTAAAGTAGATAAAGTTCTTTTTACCAAGATGGATGAAACGTATTCTTACGGCGCCATGCTGAATTTGCTGGACGAATTTCCGATCCGGCTATCCTACGTGACAGACGGACAGAACGTGCCCGACGACATCATGGTAGCGGACGAGAACCGGATTGTGGATGTGGTGCTGGAGGGTTACTCGTATGAGTGACCAGGCCCAAGAACTGCGTAAACTGATCCGGCTGAGGCATGAGAAGGATACGCCGTCCCCGGGATCCGCGTTAACCGGACAACCGGAGCGAAAGACGCGGATTATTACCGTCACAAGCGGCAAGGGCGGGGTAGGCAAATCGAATTTCACCTTGAATTTTGCTCTTTGCCTTCAGGCCCGGGGATACAAGACACTCATTTTCGATGCCGACATCGGGTTTGCCAACATTGATGTGCTCATGGGGATTTCCTCCAAAGCCAACCTGCTTCATTTAATTAAAGGGGAAAAAACGATCGGGGAGCTCGTTCAGACAGGACCTAAAGGCCTGCAGTTCATCGCAGGGGGATCGGGGCTCTACGATCTGGTGAGGCTGTCGGACTCCGAAGCGGATTCTTTTACCGACCAGATTCAGGAGCTTGGCGGAATGGCCGATTTTATCCTGTTCGATACGGGAGCCGGGCTTTCCAAAGAAACCCAGCGGTTCATAGCCGCTGCTCAGGAAACGCTCGTGGTGACTACGCCGGAGCCCACGTCCATTACGGATGCGTATGCGCTCATTAAAATGGTCCGCAGCGAAGATCCCGACGTAACCTTCAAGCTCGTGGTCAACCGGGCCGCTCACAGTCGGGAGGCAAAGGAAACCGCCGAGAAGATCGCCATGGTGGCCCGCCGCTTTCTGTCCGTCGAACTCCAGACACTCGGATTCGTGGAAGACGATCAGCATGTATCCCGGGCCGTTAAAGAACAGACTCCTTTCACTATTGCTTATCCGAATTCTCCTGCAGCCAAAAGCATGAATGTCCTTGTCGATCAATTTCTGGGCCAGCAGCCCAAAGCAGATTCAACCGGCGGGTTTAAAGGTTTCCTCAGCCGGCTGATCGGCCGCTAATTTATTCACATCTAGAGCCAATTCAGGAGGGACCCTATGGAGCCGTACCGTATTCTGGTAGTCGACGATTCGGTGTTCATGAGGAAGATCATTACGGATCTGATTGAAGAAGACCCCAATTTCCGTGTTATAGCCGTCGCGAAGAACGGTGCGGAAGCCGTAGTCAAGACAAAAGAGCTGAAACCGCACGCGGTTACGATGGATATTGAAATGCCTGAAATGAACGGGCTGGAAGCGCTGGAACGCATTATGGCCGCCACTCCGACTCCCGTTATTATGCTGAGCTCGCTGACGATGTCGGGAGCGGTTGAAACGATTCGGGCTCTTGAACTCGGCGCGATCGATTTTATCCGGAAGCCGTCCGGTTCGATTTCGCTGGATTTATTCAAGGTCAAGCAGCTTTTGCATGAGAAGCTGAGGATTGCGGTCAAAACACGCATGCAGCCGCAGCTTCCGATAGAACCGGCGAAACGGCCCGAACGTTCCGTTCAGCCGTCCGCTCCGTTCGTGAAGCCGCCTTCGGCAGCGGAGATTCCCAAGAGAATCACTGCGGCGGTGCAAGAAACGGGGAAGCCCTTGAGCGGTGTCGGCAGCGGCAGTTCGAAGGGTTTTCGGGATCTCGTGGCGATCGGCACATCGACGGGGGGACCTAGAGCGCTGCAGAAGGTACTGAGCGGCCTGCCGGCGGATTTTCCGGCTCCTGTTCTTATCGTCCAGCATATGCCTCCGAATTTCACCAAATCGCTGTCCCAGCGCCTTAACGATCAATGTGCCGTTCGGGTAGTGGAAGCGGAGGAAGCCCAGGTGCTCGAACCCGGTACGGCTTATGTCGCTCCCGGGGGACTGCACATGACCGTCGTCAAGGCCGACGACAAGAAATACCGGATTTCTTTGAGCAAAAGCGAGCCGGTATCCGGACATCGTCCTTCCGTAGACAAGCTTTTCCAATCCCTGCTTCCCTTAAAAGAGCTGACCCGGCACGCCGTCATTATGACAGGGATGGGCAGCGACGGAGCGAGAACGATCGGAGAACTCCGAAAGGACGGAGCGGCGACCACGATTGCCGAATCCGAAGAGACATGCGTCGTATACGGCATGCCGCGAGTCGCGGTGGAGAACGGAGCCGCCATGTTTGTCCTTCCTTTGGGGGATATCGCTCCGAAGCTTGTCGAACGGGTGACGGATAAAAACGGCAGCCGCTAAAGAAAGTACTCGTTAAATTGACGGAGGTGCAGTTCTGTGGAGTTGAATCAATATTTATCAATGTTCATCGACGAATCGAAAGAACATCTGCAAGCTCTTAATGACAACATGCTCAGTCTGGAAAACAGTCCCGACAATATAGATATCGTTCATAATATTTTCCGCTCGGCCCATACGCTGAAAGGCATGTCCGCGACGATGGGATTCGAAGATCTCGCTTCGTTGACTCACGAAATGGAAAACGTTCTGGACCTGGTCCGTAACTTGAAGCTGAAAATGGACCCGTTCATTTTCGACAGCCTGTTCCAGAGTCTGGACGCTCTCGATTCGATGGTCGAGGATATCGTTCAGGGCGGAACGGGCAAGGCCGATGTTACGGCTATTGTCACCGCTTTGAAATCCATTGTAAGCGGGGATTATCTCAAATCCGCTCCAACCGCCGGAGGCGCCGGAGCGGAAAGCGGGGAAGAAAGCGTTATTGCCCTGGATCAATTCCAGCTCTCGGTTCTCCAGCAATCGATTGACGCCAAC
Organism: Paenibacillus chitinolyticus NBRC 15660; assembly: GCF_000739915.1. Lineage (GTDB taxonomy): Bacteria > Bacillota > Bacilli > Paenibacillales > NBRC-103111 > Paenibacillus_F > Paenibacillus_F chitinolyticus. The sequence goes on from NZ_BBJT01000010.1 coordinate 80,153, forward strand.
ATGCAGGTGTTTTATGTCGAAGTCACCGTCCGGGAAGATTGCGTACTGAAAGCGGCCCGTGCTTACATGGTCTTCGAAATTCTGGAGCGTTCCGGCGAAGTCATCAAAGCGACGCCTTCCGTACAGGAAATCGAACAGGAGAAATTCGACCGCACCTTCTCCGTGTATTACATAGCTAACGTCGGAAAAGCCGATCTGGAGAAAGAAATTTCGAATGTCTCCGAAATCGAGCATGTCCAGATCATTGTACTCGACCGCGAAACGCTGGACGAGATGACGGGAAGCGGCGCAGCCCAGGCGGAGGTCAGAGCGGGTGAAGCCCAGGCGGCAGCGGCTGCCGCACCCGCTCCGGCAGCCAAAGCGGCGCCGGCGAAGGAAACCGGCGGAGCTGCCAAACCGGCAGCGGCTGCAGGCGGCGGGCCTGTGGGAACCCGTACGATCCGGGTAGATATCGAGCGCCTCGATTCTCTGATGAATCTCTTCAGCGAACTGCTCATCGACCGTGTCCGCCTGGAGCAGCTGGCAAGCGAGATCAAGCGCAATGAGCTGACGGAGACGGTCGAGCATATGGCCCGCGTCAGCAGCGATCTGCAGAATATCGTTCTCAAGCTGCGGATGGTGCCGGTCGATACGGTCTTTAACCGGTTCCCGCGGATGATCCGGGATATCGCCAAATCGCTGGACAAAAAAGTCGATCTCGTCATAACCGGCGCAGAAACCGAGCTGGACCGCACGGTAATCGACGAAATCGGCGATCCGCTCGTGCATCTGCTTCGCAACGCGGTAGACCACGGACTCGAAACCGTGACCCAGCGTGTGGCGAAGGGCAAAAGCGAGAGCGGAACCGTTCATCTCCGCGCTTATCACAGCGGCAACAATGTCTTTATCGAGATCGAAGACAACGGTAACGGCATTAACCGGGAGAAAGTGCTTGCGACCGCTGTGAAAAAAGGGATTGTCGCGCCTGAAATGGCGGACAAAATGAGCAATTCCGATATCGATCAGCTGCTATTCGCATCCGGTTTCAGTACCGCGGACGTAATCTCGGACATTTCCGGCCGCGGGGTAGGCTTGGACGTTGTAAAAACGAAAATCCACTCGCTCGGGGGACATATTCATGTCGAATCCAATCCGGGCAGCGGTTCGATCTTCTCGATCAAGCTTCCGCTTACGCTCTCGATCATCTCGGCCATGCTGGTCAAAATCGGCAGCGAGAAATATGCGATCCCGCTTTCTTCGATCGTGGAGACGGCCCTTATCCAGCAGGCGCAAATCCGTTCCGTTCAAGGAAACCGGATGGTCGATTTCAGAGGCAGCATGATTCCGCTCGTTTCGCTCAGCTCCGTACTGGATATTCCCGACTACAGCGAAGCCGACGAGACTGAAACCGAAGTTGTGGTTGTGCGCAAAGGCGAGAAAATGGCGGCGCTCATGGTGGAGGAGTTTATCGGTCAACAGGAGATCGTCCTGAAAACACTGGGTAAATACTTTACGAAGCTGTTCGCGATTTCGGGAGCGACCATTCTCGGCGACGGTCAGGTCGCATTGATTCTCGATACGAATGAACTCATTAAATAATTCAGGTAGGGGAGGCCGTTCAAATGGCTGAAGATAAAAAAATTATCGTATTTGCGCTGGCGCATGAGGAATACGGAGTAGAAGTGGATAAGGTCAAAACGATCGAACGGATGCAGCCGATGACCCGCGTTCCGAAAACGCCCGCTTTCGTCAAAGGTGTTATTAACCTCAGAGGCGTGGTCGTGCCGGTTATCGACCTGCGCTCCCGCTTCGGGCTTCCGGAAACCGAGTATTCCGATAATACCCGTGTGATCATTGTAGCGGTTAACGAACTCGAAGTAGGGCTTATTGTAGATTCCGCTAACGACGTTATTGACCTGAACGAAGACAACATTGAGAATCCTCCCGAAGTTGTCGGCGGCATCAAGGCGAAATATCTGCATGGCATTGCCAAAATCGGAGAAGACCGTCTCCTGGTCCTGATGAACCTGGAACAGGTTTTGAACAGGGACGAAATCATCCAACTGGAAAAGATCGAGGCCTAAGCAAGTGGATACGTTCAGGCAGTTGGCGGATTATCAATTGGATGTGCTCAAGGAAATCGGCAACATCGGTGCCGGTCATGCGGCCACTGCTCTGTCCACCCTGCTGGACAAGCCTGTGGATATGCTCGTTCCGAAAGTCATGGTTCTTCCTTTCGAGGAGATTCCCGAAATCGTGGGCGGAGCGGAGGAAGTCGTACTCGCTATTTTTTTGCGGGTGGTCGGGGATGCTCCCGGCAATATGTTTTTTATTCTGAATCTCGAATCCGCCAAACGGATGCTGTTTTCCCTAATCGGGATGGAGCTTTCAGACAGCGGTGAATATACGGAACTGGAAATTTCGGCCTTAAACGAAATCGGGAACATTTTGGCGGGATCGTACTTGTCCTCGCTGGCGGATTTTACTCGGTTGTCTATGTTCCCTACCGTACCTTCCCTGGCCATCGACATGGCGGGAGCCATTTTAAGCTACGGATTGCTGCAGTTCGGGGAGATGGGCGATCAGGCACTGCTGATTGACACGAAGTTCTTGGAAGGAAACGAAGAAGTGCAAGGAAACTTCTTCCTTATTCCGGACCCGGAATCGTTTGGGAAATTATTTGCGGCACTAGGGGTAGAGGCACATGAATCAACAGACGATCATTAAAGTCGGTATGGCGGATCTTAATGTCGGCATGCCGGGGGGCGTGCTTAAAACGACGGGACTCGGTTCCTGCGTCGGGCTTACCTTGTTCGACGACTTTGCCAAAGTCGGCGGAATGGCGCACGTCATGCTGCCGACATCCGAAATCGCCCGAGAAGGCACCGTCAACATTGCCAAATATGCGGATACCGCCATTCCCGAATTGATCGACCGGATGACCCGTCTTGGTGCCTCAATCAATCGGATGGAAGCGAAACTGGCAGGGGGAGCTCAAATGTTCGCTTTTGCCGGAGGGGGCGATACGATGCGAATTGGACCTCGTAATGTAGAGGCATGCAAAGAAATGTTGATCAGATACAAGATTCGAGTCAAAGGTGAAGATACGGGCCAGAACTATGGAAGAACGATTGAACTTAACTGCGATACGGGCGTGCTGACGATTCGAAGCGTACAGCACGGCTTGAAGGATTTGTAGAGATGGCGGGAACGATTCGCTGGAACTTCATAGTCGGTGCCGTCTCCTTCGTCCTCACCTTTCTCCTGTCGTTAAGCAGCAACGTCTGGCTGACCACACTGCTGCGAAGCATTTATAGTTTTATCATTTTATTCGTTGTCACATTCGGCTTTCGGTTTATTATGGGCCTGCTCCTATCCGCTAACAGTACGGCCGTAAATGAAACGGCTGCGGCCGCCGCAGAAGGGCCGTCTCCGAACAAGAATCTCGGCCAGCATCTCGATCTGACTACTCCCGACGAAACCGCGCAGAAAGCGGCGGACGGAGTGGACAGGGAGGAAGCGGAATTTGCGCCGCTGCTTCCCACGAAGCTAGTTACCCGGAAGCAACCTGACACCGAGCAATCGGTCAGAGCCCTTCGTCAAATGTCTGAAGAATAAGGACGGTGTACAGCCATGATTGATAAAAAACCTAATCTGGCGCATTTCGATACGTGGAGACAGTGGAAGCAGGGCGGTTCCAGAGAAGCCAAGCAAACGCTGATTGAAACGTACCTGCCTCTTGTCGAATACGTATCGGGCCGTTTGGCGATTGGTCTCCCCAAGAACGTTTCCAAGGAAGACCTCGGAAGCTTCGGAATCATGGGTCTGATCGACGCCGTCGAGAAGTTTGATTACGAACGCGGTCTGCAGTTCGAAACTTACGCGTCCTGGCGCATACGCGGGGCTATTATCGACGGCCTCAGACAAGGGGACTGGGTTCCCCGTTCCGTACGCGAGAAGGCCAAAAAAATCGAGGAAGCGTATCAGAAGCTGGAGCAGAAATATCTTCGGACCGTGACGGATGAAGAGATCAGCGATTATCTCCAGGTTACGGAGGATGAGTTTCAGCACATGCTTCAGGAAATCGCCGTAACCTCCATTTGTTCCATAGACGAACCGATTCGTGAAGAGGAATCCGAAACCCGGCTTTCGCTTCTGGTGGACGAGCGTGCTAAAAATCCGGAATTTACCGTTAACGAATTTTACCTCAAAGAAACTCTTGCGCGGGCGATAGAGAAATTGACGGAGAAAGAACGGATCGTCGTTTCCCTGTTTTATTTCGAAGAACTTTCCTTGAGCGAGATTGCGGAAGTGATGAGTCTGTCGCCTTCCCGTATTTCTCAGCTTCACTCCAAAGCCATGCTGCGATTAAGAGGAGTTTTGAGTCGATATAAAGTTCAGTTGTTTGAAAAATAGAAGCTGCCGGGAAAGGTTGTCGATACAGGATGGACCGGATTTTGGAGTTGGACCAAATCATTAGGATTTCCGTCACGGACGATAAGTTGACATCCTTACTGAAGTTTGCCGATGTCGGGGATGATTTTACGGTCACGTTTGACGAGCTGCAAGGGTTGGCCAGAGCGAACGGCATCGTTCATGGACTCGATACGGAGGCGCTGCTCCGCATAGCGATAGATCCGCAGCCTTATCTGCTCGCCGAAACCGTGATCGCCCAAGGCACCCGCCCTGTTAACGGAACGGACGGATACGTCGATTATTTGTACGGGCGCAACAACGATACGCATAAGCCTGTCGAGACGGAAGACGGACGCGTTGATCTCAAAGAAGTATCCACCTTGAACAATATCAGAAAGGGCCAAATCATCGGCAAAAAGGTTTCCCCGACCGAAGGAACACCCGGCAAAGCCGTAACCGGAGAGCCGCTGCCGGCGCGCGAAGGCAAGGAGGCCAGGTTTAAACTCGGAAAAAATGTCGTAACGGATAACGAAGAGAAAGCCATTTACGCCGCCATCGACGGGCTCGTCACCTACACGGACCGGAGCAAAGTAAACGTGTTCCCCGTATACGAGGTGAATGGAGACGTGGATTACCGGACGGGTAACATCGATTTCGTCGGGACTGTCGTCATTCGCGGAAACGTGAGCCCTGGTTTTAAGATCAAAGCTTCCGGGGATATCCGCATAGTCGGCGGTGTGGAAGCGGCTGAACTCGAAGCAAGCGGTTCCGTTGAAATAACCGCGGGTATCGTGGGCAGGAACAAAGCCGTAATCCGGGCCGGGCACAATGTGAAATCTTCCTTTATCCAGGATGCGACAGTAGAAGCGGCGGATACGGTTACCGTTTCTCAAAGTATTCTTCATTCGACAATACGTGCGGGTAAAACCGTCGCTTGCAACGGGCCCAAAGGGCTGATTGTGGGCGGAACCGTTCAAGCCGGCGAGAAGGTGATCGCCAGAACGATCGGAAATTCCCTCTCCAACGCGACTGCAATCGAGGTGGGAGTGCTGCCGGAGCTTCGCAATGAATTGATTCAGCTTCGTTCCCAGCTCAAAGCGCTTGCGGAAAATCAGTCCAAGACGGACAAAGCCCTTATTTTGCTGGACCAGTTGGCGGCGTCCGGCCAGCTCGGACCGGACAAAGTAGCGCTGCGAATTAAGCTGAATCATACAAAACGCCAGTCCGGAGAAGAACAGCGTGAGCTCCGTGAACGGATTTTTGAAATGGAGAAATCGCTTGAAGACAGCGACCGCTCCAGTGTAGAAGTGATCTCTACCGTATATGGAGGAGCCAAAATCGTGATCGGCCGATACACGAAGTTCATCAAAGATCCGATGAGCCATGTCGTGTTCCAGCTTGTTGCAGGCGATATCGGGCACAGCGCCTATATGCCTAAGTAAAAGCTCTCTGATCAAGCCAATAACGAGCGAAAATGACGAGGTGGAACTTGTATGGATATGAAACCGGTCGATTTGCAGTTCGCGGTTCACAAGAACGATCAGGCCGGAATCCGGCAGCAGCAGTTGAACCACAAACCCGAGATGGATCAGGTCCTCTTGGGAGCGGAAAATGAGAAGAACGCCGAACATAACCGGAAAGCCAGCGAGAAAATCGGGGAGAGCGAGGAGGCTCAAATCCGCAAAGAGGGCCGGCAGAACGACGGTCAAGGCGGACGGGGCCGGCAGCAGAGGAAGGCCCCTCCTTCTCAAGAAGCAGAGCCGCCCAAGGCGGTTCACCCTTTTAAAGGCTCGCATATCGACTTGAGTCTATAAAGGAAGATTGGAAAGTACAGGTGATGTTAAAATGGAACCTTGGCAGATGATTGTTCTTCTCGGCCTCGTTATTGTGGTGTTTGCGGGAGTGATTCCCCGCTCGGCTGCAAAAAAAGGCGGGCAGGCGCCTTCGGCCCAGCTCGTAAAAGAGCTGGAAGAGAGCATGGCTCACTTTGCGTCCGACCTTGAGCAGCAGAACCAGGCGCTCATTGACCTGTTCAAAGAGACGCAGAGGGAGCACAAGCTCGAGGTCGCCAAATTGACCGCCAGGCTTGAAGTGCTGGAACGCCGCAGCGCGGACGGGAACGGGGCGGCGGTGCATGGAGGCCGCGAGTCCGAGTCGGAGCTTTCCCGGCACGGGTCCCGGAGCACGGAGCCTCGTGTCTACGGGGAACCTGCCGTTCAGACGCACGGGTCCGCCCTGTCAACGCCCCGTCCTTCGCAGACGGAGGAGTTCCCGGCAGAAGCTGCTGCCGCATCTGTCCAGCCGCCGCAGGAAGCTCCCCGAACGGAGCCGGACCTCTCCGTGCGCGCCCGGTATGCCGCCCTTTTTGAGCTGCATGACCAGGGAAGATCGACGGAGCAGATCGCCAAACAGCTCGGGATGAACAAAGGGGAAGTCATGCTGATCATGCAGCTGGCCAAACGGGAGGGACATTCCGATGAAAGTAAATAAAGCGCTGCTGGCCGGAATCGGCATCGGCATGATCGTGGGCTCGGCTCTTCTTCAGTTGATGATAACGGCCGCCCAGCCTGTCCAGCCGTTATCGCAGAATTCCGCTGTTTCCATTGAACAGATGGACATGAACAAGCTGAAAACCGAAGCCGGGAAGTACTATCAGGTTTTTGACAAAAACCAGCCCGTCTTCACGAAAGAGCAGCATGAACAGGAACTGCAAAAGCAGTTGGAGGCGGAGAAAGCGAAAACGCCTTCCACCCAGCCCGCTCCTTCGGCGCAGCCTCAAATAACCGCCCTCTACATCTCACCGGGAATGAGGTCGAGCCAGGTGGCCAAGATCGTTTTCGTGAGCGGGTTAGTCGAAAGTCAGGAGCAATTTGAGCAGGCGATGGCGGCTAAGGTGGCAACGGGAAAGATCAAGTCGGGCGTTCATAAATTTACAGGCAAACCGACGCTGGACGAGATCATTCAGAATCTCACCAGCAAGCCGGAATAAAAATAAGGCTCTTGCATCGCGCGAGGGTCTTATTTTACGTGCGGCCGGGAATAATGATACCGTCTGAAGGTAAGCTTTCACGGATTGAAAATCTTGCCGAAAGTTGTCTCCGAACGCTGTTGCATCCCGCATGCTACTTGTGGTATAGTTATTGACGGTGTTAAAAACACACGATGGTTAATTCGTATAACGGTGCTTGTCCGGGCTTTGCGCGCGGCGAGTTTTATACGGAGATGCGGCCATCGGAGGAGCATTACACTAAAACCATTTTATTGAGGAGGTGTGTGAGGATGGCAGTAATTTCCATGAAGCAGCTTCTAGAAGCTGGGGTACACTTCGGTCACCAAACCCGTCGTTGGAACCCGAAAATGGACAAATACATCTTCACTGAAAGAAACGGCATTTACATTATCGATCTACAAAAAACGGTTAAAAAGGTTGAGGAAGCTTACAACTTCGTTAAATCGGTCTCTGCTGAGAACGGTACGATCATGTTCGTAGGCACCAAAAAACAAGCTCAAGACTCCGTTAAAGAAGAAGCGGAACGTTGCGGCATGTTCTACATCAACCAACGCTGGCTCGGCGGCACGCTGACCAACTTCCAAACGATTCAAAAGCGTATCAACCGTCTTAAAGAGCTTGAAAAAATGGAGCAAGACGGCACGTTCGAACTTCTTCCTAAGAAAGAAGTTATCATCCTGAACAAGGAAAAAGATCGCCTCGATAAATTCCTCGGCGGCATCAAAGGCATGAAAGGCCTGCCTAGCGCCCTGTTCATCATTGATCCACGCAAAGAGCGTATTGCAGTTGCAGAAGCTCGCAAACTTGGTATCCCAATCGTAGGTATCGTTGATACGAACTGCGATCCGGACGAAATCGACTATGTTATCCCAGGTAATGACGACGCGATCCGCGCTGTTAAATTGCTGACTGGTAAAATGGCCGACGCTGTGATCGAAGCTAACCAAGGCGAACAAACAACGGCTTAATCGACATAAACGAACGTAACAGGAAAAGGGTGGTCTGAAGGCACTTGAGCCTATCACCGCCCTTTTTTTAAAATACTTACAATCTTAGGGAGGTCCCTATTATGGCAGTAACAGCTGCAATGGTAAAAGAATTGCGTGAAAAAACAGGCGCAGGCATGCTTGATTGCAAAAAAGCGTTGGACGAAGCAAACGGCGATCTGACGAAAGCAAGCGAAATCCTTCGTGAGAAAGGTCTTGCCGCTGCCGCTAACAAAGCAGGCCGCGCAGCTACCGAAGGCATTGTAGAATCTTACATTCATGCCGGCGGACGCATCGGCGTTCTGGTCGAAGTTAACTGTGAAACTGACTTCGTAGCCAAAACGGACAACTTCCGTGATTTCGTAAAAGGTATCGCCATGCAAATCGCCGCTGCGAACCCTTCCTACGTTCGTCGTGAAGAAGTTCCGACAGAAGAGCTTGATAAAGAAAAAGAAATTCTTCGCAACCAAGCGCTGAACGAAGGCAAACCTGCTAACATCGTGGACAAAATGGTTGAAGGCCGCATCAACAAATACTACGAAGAAATTTGTCTGATGGAACAATCCTACATCAAAGATCCGGACAAAACGGTATCCGTCCTGCTGAACGAAATGATCAGCACGATCGGGGAGAACATCTCCATCCGCCGCTTTGCTCGCTATGAGCTTGGTGAAGGTCTTGAGAAGAAAGTCGACAACTTCGTTGAAGAAGTAATGGCACAAGCTAAAGGCAACGCCTAATACCGAACGGACCAAAAGCGGGAACACATTGTGTTCCTTCTTTTATAAACAGAAACGGTACAAGAAAGATAGAAGCAAGCTGATTTGTCAGAACGGAGGGTACCAAAGTTGGAGCGACCTTTGTATAAAAGAGTAATCTTAAAGCTGAGCGGTGAGGCTCTTGCCGGACAGCAAGGATTCGGGATCGAATCGGACATCATTTCTTCTATCGCCCTGCAGGTGAAAGATGTGGTCGATCTCGGGGTGGAAGTTGCTATCGTCGTGGGCGGAGGCAACATCTGGCGCGGGATTGCAGGCAGTGCCAAAGGCATTGACCGGGCTACGGCAGACTACATGGGCATGCTTGCAACGGTCATGAATTCCCTGGCTATGCAGGACGCGCTGGAGAATATGGGCGTGCCGACCCGTGTGCAAAGCTCCATTTCCATGCAGCAGGTAGCGGAGCCGTACATCCGCAGAAGAGCGATTCGTCATCTGGAGAAGGGCCGAGTCGTCATCTTTGCTGCCGGAACAGGTAACCCTTATTTTTCCACGGATACGACGGCTGCGCTTAGAGCGGCTGAGATTGAAGCGGAAGTTATCTTGATGGCTAAGAACAAAGTAGACGGAGTTTACTCCGCGGATCCTTTCAAAGACGAAACGGCTGAGAAATACGAGACCCTCACTTATCTTGAGGTGCTTAACAAAAATCTCGGCGTGATGGATTCAACCGCTTCCTCGCTGTGTATGGACAACAATATCCCGCTTATCGTATTTTCGATCACAGAAAATGGTAACATTAAACGGGTAGTCCTCGGCGAAAAAATCGGTACCATTGTCAAAGGGAGTGTATAATCGTATGCCGCAATCGATTAAAAAGAATGCAGAAGAGCGGATGAGCAAGGCTATCGACGCACTCAAGCGCGATCTGGCCACTCTGCGTGCAGGCCGCGCAAACCCTGCGCTGCTCGATAAAATCCAAGTGGAATACTATGGCGCGATGACTCCGGTTAACCAGCTGGCTAACATCTCCACGCCGGACTCCCGCACGCTGATCATTCAGCCATGGGATAAAAGCTCCATGGGAGCTATTGAGAAGGCTATTCTCAAGTCCGAACTGGGCTTGACTCCGGCTAACGACGGTACGGTGATCCGACTTGTCATTCCGCCGCTTACGGAAGAACGCCGCAGCGATCTGGTTAAACTGACTCGTAAATACGGGGAAGAGGCCAAAGTTGCGATCCGTAATATCCGCCGCGATGCCAATGATGACATCAAGAAGCAGGAGAAAAACGGTATTTCCGAAGACGAGTCCCGTCGTCACCAGGACGATATTCAGAAATTTACGGACAAATTCACGGCTGAAGTCGAGAAAGTCCTGACAGGTAAAGAAAAAGAAATTATGGAAGTGTAAACGGCTATCGTCGCCCCCTGAAATACCGGGGGCTTTTCATCTTTCCATAGTGGGGGAAAAAAGATGTTCAATCAACTGAAAAAATGGCTTGGAAACGAGTCTGCACAGGACGAGAAGTCTCCCCATTTGGAGTTGGACAACGTTCCGTCTCATATTGCCATTATCATGGACGGAAACGGACGCTGGGCGAAACAGCGCGGACTTCCCCGTGTGGCCGGGCACCATTCCGGTATGAAGAATGTGAAGAAAATCACCATTGCAGCTGACAGCATCGGAGTCAAGGTGCTGACGATGTATGCCTTTTCCACGGAAAACTGGAAGCGTCCTAAAGAGGAAGTCGAATTCCTCATGAAGCTGCCCCAAGAGTTCTTTCCGCTGGAGATTGAGGAACTGATCGAGCGTAATGTGCGGATCCGCATGACCGGCTGGAAAGAAAGCCTGCCGGATTACACACTGAATGCCATTGAAGATGCAATCGAGCGTACAAAGAATAACACAGGCCTCATCCTAAACTTTGCTCTGAATTACGGTGGCCGCAAGGAACTGCTCGCCGGCGTTCAGGATGTGCTGAAGGATGTCCAGGAAGGCAAACTTCGGCCGGAAGAATTGACGGAGGAAACATTTTCTTCGTATATGCTCACTTCCGGGCTTCCTGACCCCGACTTGCTGATCCGGACGAGCGGAGAGCTGAGGCTTAGCAATTTTCTGCTGTGGCAGCTCGCCTATACCGAATTATGGTTTACGGAAGCTTACTGGCCTGAATTCTCGGAAGAGCATTTTTACCGGGCCGTTGCCGAATACCAACGACGGGCAAGACGATACGGAGGCTTGTAAGCATCGGTTTGGAGGAATGAAGCATTGAAGCAGAGGATTCTGACGGGAGCGATAGCCGGAGCCGGATTTCTGGGCCTGCTGGCTGTCGGCGGCAATTGGTTTGCCGCCTTGATCGTACTAATGGCCATTATCGGCTTTGATGAGTATGTGCGAATGAACAAGTTGAAAGACCACCGAATCACATGGCTGGTCGGCATGATCGCCTTGATTCTGCTGACCCTTCCATGGGAAATGCACCGGTTTACCTATGAGCTCAATGAGGTCGGCCTGATCTGGGGAGCCGCCTTCGTGCTGATGGCCGCGACGGTCTTGTCCAAAAACAAAATTACCATCGACATGGTGTCGCTTCTTTTTCTCGGAGTCGTGTACATAGGTGTCGGATTTCATTATATGATCATGACGCGGTGGATACCCGAGCATGGTTTGTTTTGGACGCTTCTGATTTTTGTCTGCATTTGGGCGACGGATTCCGGCGCGTATTTTGTCGGATCGAAATTCGGCAAACACTTGCTGTGGCCGGTAATCAGCCCTAAGAAATCGGTCGAGGGAGCCCTCGGCGGAGTATTGATTGCTATTGTAGCCGGACTCTGTTTTTCCCTGGCCCGTCCCGAACTTCTGTCTCCGGCTCGCGCGGTGCTGATCGGTGTCGTTATTGCCGTGTCGGGGCAGCTCGGCGACCTTATGCAATCCGCCTACAAGCGGGTGAAGGGAATTAAGGATACGGGGACCATTCTGCCGGGTCATGGTGGAATTCTCGACCGTGTGGACAGCTGGCTTATCGTTTTTCCGCTTGTCCACTGGCTAGCGCTGATTCCTTCCTGAATCCAAGTACCCGTCCAATAGACAGAATCGGCTCAGGCTTATTCAACGGGGGAGAATATGAATAAACGAATAGCGATACTTGGCTCGACAGGATCGATCGGCACGCAAACGCTTGATGTCATTGCCCATCATCCGGATCAATTTACCGTAGAGGCCCTTGCCGGCGGACGGAACGTGGAGCTTCTAGCCGAGCAAATCCGCCGGTTCAAGCCGAAACTGGCTTCCGTGGCCACCCGGGAACTGGCGGATCAGTTGTCCGCTTTAATACCCGCAGGTACACGTATTCTGTTCGGTGAAGAGGGGCTCCTGGAGACGGCGGCCGGAACCGATGCGGATTTTGTCGTAACGGCCGTAGTCGGCAACCAGGGGCTGGAACCGACGATCGCCGCGATTGAAGCGGGCAAAACGATCGGCCTTGCGAATAAAGAGCCGCTTGTGAGCGCGGGGCATCTGGTAACGGAAGCCGCGAACCGCAAAGGTGTGAGGCTGCTGCCCATCGACAGCGAACATTCCGCGATTTTCCAGTGTCTGAACGGCGAACGCCGGGAAGAGGTCAGGAAAATTACCATTACGGCTTCCGGCGGTTCTTTCCGGGACCGTACCCGGGCGGAGCTGGAAGGCGTTACGGTCGAGCAGGCGTTGAACCATCCGAACTGGTCCATGGGCGCAAAGATTACGATCGACTCGGCCACGATGGTCAACAAAGGGCTCGAAGTGATAGAAGCCCATTGGCTTTTTGACCTGCCTTACGATCAAATCGGTGTGATTTTGCATCCGGAAAGCATCATCCACTCTTACGTTGAGTTCAAGGATAGCAGCATTATAGCCCAGCTCGGAAACCCGGACATGCGCGTGCCGATCCAATATGCGCTATCCTACCCGAACCGGCTGCTTTCATCAGCGAAATCCCTGGATTTGGCGGAAATCGCTACACTGAATTTCCGGCCCATGGATTTCGACCGGTTCCCTTGCCTCCGGATGGCTTACGAAAGCGGCCGAACCGGGGGTACGGCGCCAACCGTGTTCAACGCGGCTAATGAACAAGCCGTTGCGAAGTTTTTGCAGGGAGAGATTCCTTTTCTCCGCATTGAAACCATCATAGAAGAATGTCTGCAAAGACACTCGGTCATGAGCAGTCCGCAGATCGGTGATATTTTGGAAGCCGACCGGTGGGCGCGTGAAACTGCGTCTCTGCTCGGCTGAGCCTCGATGAAGGATAAACCGACCGCTCCGGAAATTTTCCGGACGGCCGGTTTTTTAGTCTATGAGCTCCATGTTCCCGCGTATACTGACATAGGCGATTGCTTGTATTAGGCCGCTCAATAATGGTACATTAGGAACATACGTAAGCATAAACGAGACGGCTTTCAGGAGAGAAAGCGCCGGAGGAGGCAGATGCGGGTTGGGAAGCATTGAAACAGGACTGAAAATCGTCCTTATGTTCTTCGTCCTCGTTACGATTCACGAGTGGGGACATTTTTATTTTGCGAAACGGGCCGGAATTTTGGTGCGTGAATTCGCTATCGGGTTCGGACCAAAATTGTTCTCATATAAAAAGGGCGAAACTCGTTACACCTTGAGATTGCTCCCGTTCGGCGGATATGTCCGCATGGCCGGCGAGGATCCGGAAATCGTACAAATCCAGGATGGCCAGACGGTTGCCGTGAAGTTAAACAAGGACAATAAAGTAACCAAGCTATATTTGGACCAGCTTGATCAGCGGGCGAACGTCATCCAAGGCTCCGTGCAGCAGATCGATCTGGAAAAAGACCTTTTTGTAAAGCTAGAAGTGGGAGACGAGCAGGTCCGCTATGCCGTTCAGCCGGATGCCCTCATGGTTACCCGCGGCGTGGAAACACAGATCGCACCACTGGACCGACAGTTTGGCAGCAAGACAGTGGGCCAGCGTTTCCTGTCCATTCTGATGGGGCCGGTTATGAACTTTTTGCTGGCCGCGGTACTGTTCCTTACCCTCGTCATTATGCAGGGAGTTCCCACGAACGTTAAAGTCGACAAGCTGGAGCCAGGCCGTCCGTCCGAGAAAGCCGGGCTAATGGCCGGAGACGTCATCGTGTCCGTGAACCAGGAAACGATCGGGGACAATCGCGAGAATTTTATGAAAGTGGTCGGTTCCTCTCCCAACCAGAAAATGAACTGGGTGATCCAGCGGGGCGGCGCGGAGAAGAAAATCGAAATTACTCCGGACGAGAACGGCAAGGTCGGGGTTTATATTACGGGAGACAAGCGTTCGGCTTCCTTCGGCGAAACGTTGAAGGGCACCTGCAACTACGTTTCGACCTCTACGGTAGGGATTCTCGACGGATTCAAGAAGCTCGTGCTGGGGCAGTTCAAAATGGACGACCTGGGCGGTCCGGTGCGTATCGTGCAGGTAACCGGCGAATTCGCCAGCCACGGCAGTGAATCGTACATTTACTGGGTCGCGCTGCTCAGCCTGTATTTAGGGCTGTTTAACCTGCTTCCGTTTCCTGCGCTGGACGGAAGCCGGCTTGTATTCCTCGCCATCGAAGCGGTTCGCGGCAAGCCGGTTGATCCCAACCGCGAAAGCATGGTTCACTTTATCGGCTTTGCCATGCTCATGCTATTGATGGTCGCCGTGACCTACAACGATATTTTACGTTTAATTAAAAGCTAATCTGTATTATGATAGATAGATGTAACCGTTAGGTGAAACGATGCCTGTCCGTCCGACCTGGCAAAACTTGCGTTTGCCCCGCCGGATGGACTTCCGTAGGAGGATCCGTATGTCCAAAGATAAACAATTTGTCCGGGAAATCACACCGCAGGGTGAAGATTTCTCCCAGTGGTACATTGATGTCATCAAAAAAGCCGATCTTATGAGCTATTCCCCGGTTCGCGGGTGTATGGTCTTCAAGCCGGACGGCTACGAGATTTGGGAAAACATCCAGCGCGAGCTGGACAAGCGTTTCAAGGAAACGGGGCACCGCAACGCCTATTTCCCGCTTTTCATCCCGGAGAGCTTTTTCCAGAAGGAGAAAGAACACGTGGAAGGCTTCAATCCGGAACTTCCCTGGGTGACCGAAGCGGGGGGAGAGAAGCTCGAAGAGCGTCTGGCCATCCGTCCGACTTCCGAGACGATGATCGGTCATATGTATGCGGAATGGATCAATTCCTACCGTGATCTGCCGCTCCTAATCAATCAGTGGGCGAACGTAGTCCGCTGGGAGAAACGTACCCTGCCATTCCTTCGCACGACGGAGTTTTTGTGGCAGGAAGGGCATACCGCTCACGAAGACGAAGAAGATGCTCGCCGCGAAACGATGCAAATGCTCGAAATTTACAGAGATTTCGCCGAGAATTTCCTCGCCATGCCGGTCATCATCGGGCAGAAAACACCTTCCGAGAAGTTTGCCGGAGCGGTAGATACTTTCTCGATCGAAGCTATGATGAAAGACGGCAAAGCGGTACAAGCGGGTACTTCGCATTACCTCGGCACCAACTTTGCGGTTGCTTTCGATATTAAATATTTGAACCGGGAAAATCAGCACCAGTTCGTACACACCACCTCCTGGGGAGTAAGCACACGTCTGATCGGCGCGACGATTATGGCGCACGGGGACGACCGCGGACTGGCTCTGCCGCCTAAAGTAGCTCCTACACAAGTGATCATGATCCCGATAGGTCCTCCTAAAACGAGGGAGCAGGTCGTGGCACGCACGGATGAGCTGTTTGCCGAATTGAAGCAGGCGGGTGTCCGGGTAAGAGTGGACGACCGTGCGGACCTAAGCCCGGGCTGGAAATTCAACGAGTACGAAATGCGCGGCGTTCCGATCCGTGTCGAGCTGGGACCGCGCGATATGGAGAACGGGCAGATCGTTCTCGTTTCCCGGATTACCGGAGAGAAGAAAATCGTTCAGCAGGTCAACTTCGTTCAGGAAGTTCAGCAGCTCTTGGAAGAGATACACCAGGAGATGTTCAACCGTGCGAAGCAGCACCTCGAAGAGCATTTGATCACGGTAGACACGCTGGATGAGTTCAAACAATACTTGGAAACGAACCGCGGGTTTGCGCTTGCAGGCTGGTGCGGTTCGGAAGCTTGTGAAGCCCAGGTCAAAGAAGAGGCGGGAGCAACGAGCCGCAACATTCCGTTTTCGCCGCGGGAATCGAAAGAAACCTGTCTGGTTTGCGGGGATAAAGCCAAACACACCGTCGTTTTCGGTAAATCTTATTAAGCACGATTACAATGAAGGGCAAACGAGATTACTTTCTCTCTTTGTCCTTTTCTTTTTCCGGCCGGGTGAGAGCAAGGCGGCAATCGGAGCAAGCCGGAAGCTTGGGGGAGGGAAGACATGAGTCATACACCGGATAAAAGGCAGAGGTTCGAGCTTTTAATGAAGCAGGCGGACATATCGCACGAGATGTCGACGGTCCATTTTGCGGACGGGTATATCGACAAAGTAGAAATCAGCCGGAAAAACCGGGAGTGGACCTTCCACCTGGTAAAGCAGGAGTTGGTTCCGCAGGACGTGTACCGGTCTTTCTGCCGGAACGTTCAAGAAAAGTTCGCTCATATCGCCAAGACGCGATTTGTCATACACATGGAGAATGCCGAGCCGGGCAGGCTCGTGGAAGAATATTGGAGCCTTTTTTTGGAGTGGGTACAGCGCGAAGCCGTTACGGTAAACGGGTGGCTGAGCAAAGCCAAAACCGAAGTGCAGGGAAATCAGCTGACTTTGATTTTGCTGGATCAGATCGGTTTTGAACTCGCGAAGAAAAAGAACATGGATAACTGGGTAAAATCCTTTTTCCAGGATTATTTTAAAACCGAATTTACCGTGAAATATGCGCTCAATGAGAAAAGCACCGAGGAATTCGAACGGTTTGCCCAGCAGATCGTCGAAGAGGAGAAGCTTGTTACACAGGAAATTATGCAGTCCATCGAGCAGGAGCTGCAGGCTTCGGCCATCCCGGATGCGGATGTCCGGCTGATGGTCGGCTACGATATCAAAGATGCGCCTGTACCGATCCAGGATATTGTGGAAGAGGAGAAGAAAGTCACCATTCAAGGGGCTGTCTTCAATCTGGAAGTGAAAGAGCTGCGGAACGGCAGCACCCTTTACTCGTTTAATGTCACCGACTATACCGATTCCATTATGCTGAAATCGTTCGGGAAGACGAAGGAAGATGTGCGCATTCTCAATCTGCTTTCCAACGGCTGCTGGATCCGGGCGCGCGGACGTGTGGAATACGACCGTTTCATGATGGTGCCTGAGCTTGTCATGATCCCATCGGATATCAACGAAGTACTGCCGCCTAAGGGAAGAATGGATGACGCCGAAGAAAAACGCGTGGAATTCCACCTCCACACGACGATGAGTACGATGGACGGAATCACTCCGGTCGACCAGTACATCAAGACGGCTGCAAAATGGGGCCACAAAGCGATCGCCATCACGGATCACAGCGGGGTGCAAAGCTACCCGGATGCGAACAAGGCGGGCAAGAAAAACGGCATCAAGGTCATTTACGGCGTTGAAGCGAATGTGGTGAACGATTCCGTTCCGATCGTCTTGAACCCGATTGATGCGGATTTGAAGCAGGCCACGTACGTCGTTTTTGATATCGAGACCACGGGGCTGTCCGTTCTGAACAATAAAATTATCGAAATTGCCGGCGTGAAGGTACAGGAAGGCAAAGAAATCGACCGTTATTCTACATTTATCCAGCCGCATGAAAAAATTCCTTATCACATCCAGCAGCTTACCAATATCACCGACGAGATGGTAAAAGACGCACCGGAGCTCGCGGACGAGCTTCCCAAGTTCATCGACTTTATCGGCGATTCCGTGCTTGTCGCTCATAACGCGCGGTTCGATATCGGTTTTATCCAGGCCAACTTGAAAAGACTGGGCCACCCACAAATGACGAATGCGGTTCTCGATACGCTGGAAATGGCCAGACTGCTGTTCCCTTCCATGAAAAACCACAGGCTGAACACCTTGTCAGATAAATTTAAAGTAAATCTGGAAAACCATCACAGGGCGATTGACGATACGATTGCACTGGGACATGTTCTCCAGCATTTGATTAACGAGGCCTACGACCGGAATATCACGAATCTTGGACGTATGAATGATTTTGTGGGGAAAGATTTGTCGAACCAGCGTCCGTTCCACTGCTGCATTTATGCGGCGAATTCGGTCGGAAAGAAAAATCTGTTCAAACTGATTTCCATTTCCCATACGGAATACTTCAATAAAGTGGCGACGATTCCGAAAAGCAGGCTCATTGAGCTTAGGGAAGGGCTGCTTATCGCTTCGGGCTGCGAGAAAGGCGAGTTTTTCGAGACGGTTCTTAACAAATCGCAGGAAGAGGCCGAGCATGTTGCCGAGTTTTACGATGTGCTGGAGATCCAGCCCGTCAGTTACAACATGCATCTGGTGGATAAAGGGCTGGTCGGCAGCCGTGCCGATTTGGAAGACGCGGTGAAGCGGATTGTCGCCATCGGCGCAAAACAGGGGAAACCCGTTATTGCGACGGGGAACGTCCATTACTTGGAGCCCCGGGACAAAGTCGCGCGCGATATTACGATCAATGGCATCACCGGCTTTAGTCCCCTCAAAGACATGAAAAAGCCGGACGCTCATTTCCGTACGACGCGCGAGATGCTGGAAGAATTCCGTTTCCTCGGTCAGGAGAAAGCCCATGAAGTCGTGGTGCGCAATACAAACGATCTGGCCGACCGCTTTGAAGAAATCGAGCTGTTTCCGACCAAGCTGTTCACACCGATCATTGAAGGAGCGGACGACGAAATCCGCAACACATGCTATGATACGGCCCGTCAAATTTACGGGGATGAAATTCCTGAAATTGTCGTGCAGCGGCTTGAAAAAGAACTGGTGCCGATCATCAAATACGGGTTCTCGGCCAACTATCTCATTTCGGAACGGCTCGTTAAAAAATCCAACGAAGACGGTTATCTCGTCGGTTCCCGGGGATCGGTCGGCTCCTCCGTAGTCGCCACATTCCTGGGCATTTCGGAGGTTAACCCTCTCCCGCCGCATTATATTTGCCGCTCGTGCAAATTCAGCGAATGGTTTACGGACGGCAGCATTCCGAGCGGGTTCGACCTGCCGGATAAGACCTGCCCGACCTGCGGCGACAAGCTTAAAGGCGAGGGCCAGGACATTCCGTTCGAAACGTTCCTCGGATTTAAAGGGGACAAGGTTCCCGATATCGACTTGAACTTCTCCGGGGAGTACCAACCGGTCGCTCATAACTACACCAAGGTTCTTTTCGGCGAAAAAAGCGTGTTCCGCGCAGGCACCATCGGTACAATTGCGGATAAGACAGCCTTCGGTTATGTGAAAAAGTATGAGGAAGGCCAGGGCAAAAAGTGGCGGAACGCCGAAATTGTAAGGCTGGCCTCAGGCTGTACCGGCGTTAAACGAAGCACCGGACAGCACCCCGGCGGTATTGTCGTCGTGCCGGATTATATGGAAGTGGACGATATCACTCCCGTTCAATTCCCGGCCGACGATAAGAATTCCGAGTGGAAAACGACGCATTTCGACTATCACGCGTTTGACGCTAACCTGCTCAAGCTCGATATCCTGGGGCACGACGATCCGACCATGATGCGTATGCTTCAGGATTTGACCGGCATTGATCCGACGTCGATTCCGATGAACGATCCTAAAGTTATGAGTATTTTTCATTCGACGGATGCGCTTGGAGTTCCGCCTGAAAAAATCCGGACGCCCGTAGCCACCTATGGAGTTCCCGAGATGGGAACGAAGTTTGTCCGGCAGATGCTTCAGGAAACTCATCCGAGCAGCTTTGCCGATTTGCTGCAAATTTCCGGGCTTTCCCACGGAACCGGCGTATGGCTGGGTAACGCGCAGGAACTGATCAAGAAAGGCATTTGTAACATTAAGACCGTAATCGGCTGCCGGGACGATATTATGCTCTATCTCATTTATAAAGCCGGCATGGATGCGGGCCTGGCCTTCAAAATCACGGAGAGCGTACGTAAAGGAAAAGGCCTCACCGATGAGTGGAAGGAAGACATGAAGAAGCACAATGTGCCTGCCTGGTACATTGAATCTTGCGAGCGGATCGAATATATGTTCCCGAAAGCCCACGCCGCCGCTTACGTTATTTCCGCGGTGCGTACCGCTTACTTCAAGGTTTACCATCCTATCGCGTACTATGCGACCTATTTTACGGTCCGTGCGGAGGACTTTGATCTGGAACTGCTCTGCCAGGGCTACGATGCGATCATGAAAAAGCTGATCGAAATCGAGGAAAAAGGGTTCCAGGCTCTTCCGAAGGAAAAAGCGATGATTTCCATTCTCGAAATGGCGCTGGAAATGACCGCACGCGGATTCAGCTTCAAGCCCATCGACTTATACCGCTCCGACGCCACGAAGTTTATTATTGACGGCGATTCGCTTATTCCGCCGTTCTCGGCCGTACCGGGAATCGGGGAGAATGCGGCCCGCAACATTGCCGCTTCCAAGGACAGCGGGGACTTTCTTTCGATTGAAGATTTCCAAAACCGTTCGAAGGCGTCGAAGACGGTCGTCGAACTGTTGAACGGCATGGGTTGTTTCCGGGGACTGCCGGAATCCAATCAGTTGTCCTTGTTTTAGCGGACACGAAGCGCAGGGCTGACAAGGTGAGTAACTTTTTCTTACTATTGTCAACCTTTAGACGGTTATGGTATAATTTTTCTTGGCAATAATGAGGATATCGACTGTGAACCGGAGAGTGGGGAAACCCACTCTTTACATTTTGCTAAGACTTTTTGGCAGGTTCACCGGGAAGGTCATACAGGAGGGTAGAGAGAAAACCTATGAATTCACCAATTAAATCCGTCGTGGAAGATATGCTGCTGGATTATTTGAACGAGCAAGGCTTTGAGCTGGTCGACATCGAATATGTCAAGGAAGGAAGCAACTGGTTTCTCCGCGTATTCGTAGACAAAGAAGGCGGCATCGACATCGACGATTGCGGCCGCATCAGCGAATTCTTAAGCTCGAAGCTTGATGAGAACGATCCGATTCCGACGGCTTATTTCCTGGAAGTCTCTTCACCGGGTGCCGAGAGGCCGCTTAAGAAACCGGAAGACATTAAGAAGGCTGTTGGCAAACATGTATTTGTTACTACATACGAGCCAATTGACAATAGCAAGGAATTCGAAGGTGAGCTTCTGTCGTTTGACGGCGAGGAGCTTGTTGTGCAAACCCCGAAGAAACGCAGCGCCATTCCATACAGCAAAGTGGCCAGCGCGAGGCTTGCCATCGTATTCTGACGCGGTTCTCCGCGTCTGCGAACCATTGAAAGGGGGAACTCGGTTCAAATGAACATGGATTTTATCGAAGCGTTGGCTGAAATCGAAAGAGAGAAAGGCATTTCCAAGGACTTGCTGATTGATGCGATTGAAGCCGCGATGATTTCCAGCTATAAACGCAACTTTAACACAGCGCAGAATGTGCGCGTGGATATTAATCGGCAAACCGGCACGATCCGCGTCTATGCACGCAAAACCGTCGTGGAGGATGTGCTGGACCCGAGACTGGAAATCACGCTGCATGCCGCGCGGGAAATCAACCAGAATTATACGATGGACGATATTGTAGAGATTGAGGTTACACCGCGAGACTTCGGACGCATTGCGGCACAGACCGCCAAGCAGGTTGTGACGCAGCGTATCCGCGAAGCCGAGCGTGGACTTATTTACAATGCTTTTATCGAGAAAGAAGAAGATATCGTTACGGGTATCGTACAGCGTCAGGATCAGCGCCACTATTATATCGATCTAGGCAAGGTGGAAGCGGTTCTGCCTCTCACCGAGGTCATGCCCAACGAGAAATTCAAGCAGGGCGAGCGTGTTAAAGCGTATATTACCAAAGTGGAAAACACGACAAAAGGTCCTCAAATCATTTTGTCCCGTACACATCCGGGGCTTCTCAAGCGCCTTTTCGAGCTGGAAGTTCCAGAAATCTACGAAGGCGTCGTAGAAATCAAGTCCGTTGCCAGGGAGGCCGGCTTCCGTTCCAAGATCGCCGTGCATTCCCGCAATACCGAGGTAGACCCTGTCGGTTCCTGCGTAGGTCCCAAAGGTCTGCGTGTCCAGACGATCGTCGGCGAACTCCGCGGCGAGAAGATCGACATCGTACGCTGGATGGAGAGCGTGGAAGAGTATGTCGCCAACGCACTCAGCCCTTCGAAGGTGCTTGAAGTCAACGTGTTCGAGAACGAGAAAATGGCCCGCGTCATCGTTCCGGATTATCAGCTTTCGCTGGCAATCGGGATCAAGGGTCAGAACGCGCGTTTGGCCGCCAAGCTTACCGGCTGGAAAATCGACATCAAGAGCGAGGCGCAGGCGGAGCAGGAATACGGCCGTCCGAGATCGCAGATCGAGGAAATGCATCAAGATTCCGTCAGCTTTGACTGACGCCGGCGGGGCGAGGTGAGGATGACGTGAAACAGCGGAAAATACCTCTGCGCAAATGTGTGGCCTGCCAGGAAATGATGCCGAAGAAAGAATTGATTCGGGTCGTTCGTACCCCCGAAGGGGAGATCCAAATCGATCTGAAAGGCAAAAAATCGGGCAGGGGCGCTTATTTGTGCGGCAAAGTGGCTTGCTTCAGGCTTGCCAAAAAATCCAAAGCGCTGGACCGTGCGCTGAAGCAACCGGTGGGCGCTCCCATTTATGATCAGCTTGAACAGGATTTTATCCAGGTGGAAGAAGAATTCCACGCGGGCAAAGATGGGATGGACGATGACGAATAAAAATTATTTTTCAAACTTAGGTCTCGCCATGAGGGCCGGCAAGCTTGTCACCGGAGAAGAGAGCGTGCTGAAGGCTATCCGATCGGGTGAAGCGAAGCTGGTCATTCTGGCGGAAGATGCGGCTGACAATACAAGCAAGAAGTTTCAGGACAAATGCCGTTCATACGACGTACCTTTGCTGGTCCTGGGCAACCGTGAGGAACTTGGTTCCAGCATAGGGAAGGAAGCTCGAGTCACGATTGCCGTCGTTGACGACGGCTTCGCCAGGATGCTGAAAAAGTATCGGGTATAACCTCCGGAGGTGAATGGGTTTGACAAATAAACAAGATCCTAAGGATAAACTTCGGGTTTATGAATATGCCAAATCTTTGAATATGAGCAGCAAGGAAATTATAACGATCCTGAAGCGTTTGAATATACCCGTCAACAACCACATGAGCGTTATGGAAAACAATGCGGTCAGCAGCGTAGAAAATTTTTTCCGTGACATTAAAGCGAATGCGGCTGCCAAACGGGCAGGGTCAGATGGAGGTAACGTGAGTCCAAATTCAAATCAACCCAAACCAGACAAACAGTCCAACCCTAAAGCAGAGGTAAGCGCTAAGCAGCCTGTGCAGCAAACGGGTTCCGAGCAAGCGAAGAAAGAGGAGCGTCCGGCTGCGGAAGCACGTCCGCAAGGCTCCCAGGACAACCGTGCACCGCGTCCGAGCGGAGACGGAAGAACGGGCGCGCCGCGCGGCGATCGTCCGCAAGGCCAAGGCGCACCGCGCAGCGGCGGCCAAGGCGGCGGACAGCGTCCGCAAGGCGGCCAGGGCGGATACAACCGCGGGCCGCAAAGCGGCGGTCAAGGCCGTCCGCAGGGCGGTCAGCGTCCGCAAGGCCAAGGCGGCGCTCCACGGAGCGGCGGTCAAGGCGGCGGACCACGTCCGCAAGGCGGCCAGGGCGGCGGTTTCAACCGCGGACCTCAAGGCGGCAGCGGCGGTCAGCGTCCGCAGGGCGGCGGTCAAGGCGGCCAGAACCGCGGCGGATCAGCCGGTGCCGGTGCAAGACCGGGCCAAGCCCCGCGCAGAACAGACGGACGTCCGGCTGGAGGCGCGGATGCAGGCCGCGGCGGTCAACGTACGGGCGACAACAGACAGGGCAACCGCGACGACCGCAGCAAATCCAGCCGTTTCGACGACGGACGCGGCGGACGCGGCGGCGCAGGCAACCGTGGCGGCAACAACCGCGGCGGGCGCAATAACGGACGCGGACGCGGTCAAGAGCCGATGGTTAAGAAAGAAAAGATCGACAACACACCGAAGAAGATTATTGTGCGCGGCGCAATGACGGTCGGTGAACTTGCGAAACTTCTCCACAAGGACGTTTCCGAAGTCATCAAGAAGCTTCTGTTCCTCGGCGTGATGGCTACCATCAACCAGGAACTCGATCTCGACACGATTCAGCTCGTAGCCGGGGAGTACAATGTCGAAGTGGATCTGAAAATCCGCGTCGAAGACGACCGGTTCGAGTTGGAGGAAGAAGTGGACGATCCGGCGGACCTGAAAGAACGTCCTCCTGTCGTTACCATTATGGGTCACGTTGACCACGGTAAAACAACCCTTCTTGACGCAATCCGTCATACTAGCGTAACGGAAGGCGAAGCGGGCGGTATTACCCAGCATATCGGGGCCTACCAGGTTGAAGCGAACGGCAAGAAAATTACGTTCCTCGATACCCCTGGTCACGAAGCCTTTACGACTATGCGTGCACGCGGCGCTCAGGTGACCGACATCACGATTATCGTCGTAGCGGCGGATGACGGCGTTATGCCGCAAACCGTCGAGGCGATTTCCCATGCGAAAGCGGCAGGCGTGCCGATTATCGTGGCGGTCAACAAAATCGATAAGCCGGAAGCCAATGTGGAAAAAATCAAACAAGCTCTTACCGAGTATGAACTCGTACCGGAAGAGTGGGGCGGGGACACGATCTTCTGCGAAGTTTCGGCGAAACAGCGGATCGGCCTGGAAAACCTGCTTGAAATGATTCTTCTCGTGGCTGAGGTTCAGGAATATAAAGCAAATCCGGATAAACGCGCCAGAGGTACGGTAATCGAAGCGGAGCTTGATAAAGGACGCGGTCCTGTAGCCCGTATTCTCGTACAGCACGGTACGCTCAAAGTCGGCGACAGTTTTGTTGCAGGCGTATGTTTCGGCCGTGTCCGCGCAATGGTAAATGATAAAGGCAAACGTCTTAAAGAAGCGGGCCCTTCGACTCCGGTTGAAATCACCGGCCTCACGGAGGTTCCGCAAGCGGGAGATCCGCTGCTTGCCTTCGAAGACGAGCGCAAAGCGCGCGATATTGCCGATAAGCGTGCGATCACGCTCCGCCAGTCCGAGCTTACGGCGAATTCCCGCGTTACGCTGGATGATCTGTATAAGCACATCAAAGACGGTGAAATTAAAGATCTGAACGTCATTATCAAAGCGGACGTTCAAGGCTCTCTCGAAGCGCTGCGCGGTTCCCTCGAGAAAATCGAAGTGGAAGGCGTACGCGTGAAGATGATTCACACGGGCGTAGGTGCGATCACCGAGTCCGACATTATTCTGGCATCGGCTTCCAATGCCATTATCATCGGCTTCAACGTTCGTCCGGAGCCTGCCGCTCAAGTAACTGCGGATCAGGAGAAAGTAGACATTCGTCTGCACCGGATCATCTACAATGTGATTGAAGAAATTGAACAAGCCATGAAGGGTATGCTCGATCCGATTTTCAAAGAAAACATTATCGGGCATGCGGAAGTCCGCAACACCTTCAAAATTACGGGCGTGGGCACCATTGCGGGTTGCATGGTTACCTCCGGTAAAATCGCGCGTAATGCGGAAGTTCGTCTGCTTCGCAGCAACATCGTAGTCTACGAAGGCAAAGTGGACGCGCTGAAACGCTTCAAAGACGACGCCAAAGAAGTGGCGCAAGGCTATGAGTGTGGGATTTCCCTGGAAAAATACAATGATATTAAAGAAGGGGACATCATCGAAGCCTTCGTCATGGAAACAGTAGAGAGGTGATCAGCTATGGCTAGAGTTCGTGTAGGCAGAGTGGGGGAGCAGGTCAAGAAAGAGATCAGCCAAATTTTGCAGAGCGAAATTAAAGACCCCCGCATCGGATTTCTTACGGTAACCGGGGTTGACGTAACGAATGATCTGTCTCAGGCCAAAGTTTATCTCAGTGTGCTTGGTACGGACGAGCAAAAGGAAGGAACTTTAAAAGCCTTAAGCAGTGCGAGCGGGTATATCCGTTCCGAGCTGGGCAAAAGAATCCGATTGCGCAAAGTACCCGAGCTTATCTTTAAATTCGACACATCGATTGATTACGGAAGCCGGATCGAAAGTCTGCTTCATGATCTTAACGATGGGAAATCCGCTGAATGACGGCGGGCCAGTTTATAGGCGGCGGCGCCTCCGGCAGCTATTTGGAGCAGTTGGAGGCGGCAAAGCAATTCATGCACGATCATAATGATTTCCTGGTGGTATCCCATGTCCAGCCGGACGGGGATGCCATTTCCTCTACTTTAGCCATTGCTTGGCTGCTTGACCGGATGGGAAAGCGCTATACGCTTGCTAACGAGGGGGACATACCGGAGAAATTCAGCAGACTCTGGGGATTTGACGGCATTCGGACTTTGTCCCAACTGTCCGATCACCTGTCCTATGATACGGTTATAAGTGTGGATTGCGCCGATTTTTCAAGAATCGGACGGGTCAGCGAGAAATTTACCCAAGGTGCCAAGCTGCTCAATATCGATCATCATGCGACTAACGACCGCTTCGGGGAATGTTCCGTCATACAGGCTTCCGCCGCGGCAACCGTTGAAATTATTTATGATTTATCCAGGCACCTTCAAATGGAAGCGGACGTCGATTTCGGGACCTGTATTTATACGGGACTGCTGACCGATACGGGAGGTTTCCGGTATTCCAGCACGACACCCAAAGTGATGAAGACAGCGGCAGACCTTTTGGAATGGGGAGTAAAAGGATCGGAACTCGCCGAAGCTTTTCTGGAGAGAATGACCTTCCAGCAGATTCGTATTCTTCAGCAGGGGCTCGCTACGCTTGATTTTCATAACAATGGGCGGATATCGACAATTGTGGTATCCACCGAAGTGATTGAAGCGACGGGAGCCTCCAACGAAGATATGGACGGGCTGGTCAATTACGCCCGCAATGTCGAGGGAGTCGAAGTCGGGCTCTTGTTTAAACAAAGAAATGAATCGGCGGTTAAAGTGAGTCTGCGCTCCGCAGGTGCGGTAGATGTGGCTCAGATCGCACAGTCGTTCGGAGGCGGGGGTCATGTCCGCGCCGCCGGCTGTACGATTAACGGCTCCATTGAGGAAGCCCTCCGACGCGTTGTAGAGGAAGTAGGGAATAAACTGTCATGACGATAGAAGGAATACTTCCAATCCTCAAGCCAAAGGGAATGACTTCCCACGATGTCGTAGCGAAAGCGCGCCGTTTTCTTGGGATTAAGCGGATCGGTCATACCGGTACGCTTGATCCTGAGGTAACCGGCGTGCTGCCGCTTTGTATCGGCCGCGCAACCCGCATGGTCGAATACATCCAGGAGCTGCCGAAACAGTATGAGGCAGTCATGGTTTTTGGATTGGCTACCGACACGGAAGACCTGAGCGGGAACGTTCTGGAAGAAATTCCGCACGTTCAGCTTGCGGAGGACAAAGTCCGTTCCGTTATCCAGTCGTTCGTCGGAGAGATCAGCCAGGTTCCCCCGATGTATTCCGCCGTAAAAGTCGACGGAAAGCGGCTCTATGAGCTGGCGAGAGCGGGCGTGGAAGTCGAGCGTAAAGCCCGGAACGTAACCATTTACGAGATCGAGCTGCTCGAACTGGACCTGAACCGGTATCACCCGGAAGTCCGTTTCCGCGTGCTCTGCTCGAAAGGCACCTATATCCGTACCTTGTGTGTGGATATAGGAAGAGCCCTGGGCGTTCCGGCCGCGATGAAAGAGCTGGTCCGCTCTTCCACCGGACGAATCGGACTGGAGCAATGCGTGGCACTGGAAGACCTCCCTCGTTTGCGCGAGGAGGGTCTTCTGGATACAAAGATCATTCAGGCGGACCAGGCTGTCGATTATTTGCCTTCTCTCGTGCTGAATGAGCAGCTGTCCGTTTTTGCCCTGCAGGGACGCAAAGTCAGGCTCCATGAGAAGCCGGCTCTGCATGGTAGTCACGATAGCGAAACCGGAGTAGAACAGACGGGAATTATTCGTGTTTATGATCCTCATAAACGGTTTATCGGTCTTTTTTCCTGGAACGAGACCGAAGGACATCTTGCTCCCGTCAAAGTTTTTAATTAGGATGTAAGTAAGCCGGCCTTCGGCCGGAATCTTCTAACCCCTGGCGGTATAAAGCGGTTCAAGGAATAGTAGGTGAACTCGTACCCATGCAAACCATTCATTTGTCTTATCCCATCGAAAATGCGGAACTTCTTCCGCTGGCCGGTAAAAAGGTCATCGCCATCGGCGATTTCGACGGTGTGCATCTCGGCCACCGAGAAGTTATCCAACGCGCAGTCGAGAATGCCCGCGAGCTGGGAATCCCGGCCGCGATTATGACGTTCGACCCGCATCCGCGGGAGCTGCTTGGCCAGGAGAAGTATGCGCGGCTTCTGACGCCGACCTCCTATAAGATGGAGCTCTTCGAGAAGCTGGGCGTCGACTGCACGTACGTGCTCAAGTTCGATACGGCGCTTATGCAGGCTTCTCCGCAGCAGTTTGTCGATCGCGTCTTGGAGGCGCTTGGCGTTGAAACCGTCGTAGTCGGATTCGACTTTACGTTCGGTTACAAAGGCCGGGGCACGCCGGATACGCTCTGCGAGCTGGGGCACGGCCGCTTTGCGGTGGAGGTGATCCGCCCGTACCGGATGAACGGCGCCAAGGTTAGCTCCACGGCGATCCGTGAGGCGCTGCTCACGGGACATCCGCCGGGAGCCTCCGAACTGCTCGGCAGAGGCTACGGAATACGCGGTGTCGTCGTATCGGGCGATAAGCGCGGGCGTCAGCTCGGATTCCCTACGGCGAATCTGCGGATGTCCGAGAACTTTCTCGTGCCCGCTTCCGGCGTTTACGCCGTCCGTGCGTTTGTGGGAGGAAGCTGGTACCGGGCTGTGATGAACATCGGAACGAAGCCGACCTTCCACAGCGGTGAAGTCATGTCGCTCGAAGTGCATCTGCTTGACTTTGACCAGGACATTTACGGCAGTACCGTGTTTGTCGAGTTTGTCGATTATTTGCGCCCCGAGCGCAAGTTTAACGGCATCGATGAGCTGATTACCCAGCTCAAGAGAGACGTAGCAACGGCTGAAGCGAAGTTTGCGCAGATTCTGTAGGCGTTGGCATTTACTTCTGTCCATCATGTATGCTATACTGATTTACGTTGCTTCGGCATTGCCGTAAGCTTCAATTACGAACCTTGGCGCGGAGCCGCGCTTCACCGACGCACTCTGGGCCATAGGCGATTATATGAATAGGAGGTGATTGGGATGGCATTAACTCAAGAGCGTAAACAGGAACTGATTCAAACGCACAAAACGCATGAAAGCGATACGGGATCTCCCGAAGTGCAAATTGCTATCCTGACGGAAAACATCGTAAACCTTACGAGCCATTTCCGTACACACAAGAAAGACCATCATTCCCGTCGCGGACTTCTTAAAATGGTTGGTCAACGCCGCAAGCTGTTGGCATACCTTAAGAACAAAGACGTTAAACGCTACAGTGCTTTGATTGAAAAGCTCGGTCTGCGTAGATAAAATCCGCATTCAGAAAGCAACCCTGCTGTTCTCTGTGGTGGGCTCCGAGCCGAGCTTCCGCAGCGGCTTCGGGTTGCTTTTTGTGTATTTTAAATCGTTGCAAAGAAGGAAATACTGTACATACGCAGAAGTATTAGGTGATGCAGGAGGCACGAGCTTCCGCAGATCCTGCCGTTTTTACCGAATCGGAAACATTTTGCGCGGTATAGTTCGTTTCCCGCGTGTTTTGAGATAAAATTAGGAGGTTTAGTATGGAAAAACGTGTGCAAATGGATTTGGCCGGACGTCCGCTCATTCTTGAAACCGGTCGTTTAGCCAAGCAAGCCAACGGCGCGGTACTTGCCCGCTATGGCGATACAGTTGTGCTCTGTACCGTGACCGCTTCCAGCGAGCCGAAAGATCTTGATTTCTTCCCGCTGACGGTCAACTATGAAGAGCGCTTATATGCGGCAGGTAAAATTCCGGGCGGATTTATCAAAAGAGAAGGACGTCCGAGCGAGAAAGCGATTCTCTCCAGCCGTCTGACTGACCGTCCGATCCGCCCTCTGTTCCCGGAAGGGTTCCGTAACGACGTACAGATCGTCGCGGTGGTTATGAGCGTGGATCAGGAGTGTCCGCCGGAAATTACCGCTATGATCGGTGTTTCCGCTGCATTGTCGATCTCCGACGTACCGTTCAGCGGTCCGGTCGGCGGCGTCATCGTAGGCCGCATCGACGGTAACTTCGTCGTGAACCCGACGCCGGCGCAGGAAGACAAGAGCGACGTTCATCTCGTTGTAGCAGGTACCAAGGATGCCATCATGATGGTAGAAGCAGGCGCTGCCGAAGTTCCGGAAGACGTTATGCTAGAAGCGATCATGTTCGGACATGACGAGATCAAGAAAGTGATCGCCCTTCAGGAACAGCTCGTTGCCGAAGCCGGTGTTCCTAAAATGGAAGTGAAGCTTCATTCGGTAGACGGCGAAATCAGCACAGCCGTGCGCGAGTTTGCCGAAGCCCGTCTCGTTGAAGCGATTAAGGTTCAAGAGAAGCATGCGCGCCAAGAAGCGATCGACGCAGTCAACGCGGATGCCGTTGCGCATTTTACGGCGCTCTATGAAGAAACGCCGGAGAAGCTGAAAGACGTCAAAGAAGTGCTTCACGATATCGTGAAAGACGAAGTCCGCCGCCTTATCACGCATGACAAGGTAAGACCGGATGGACGCGCACTCGATGAAATCCGTCCGATCGACGTGGACATTAATCTGCTGCCGCGCACGCACGGCTCCGGACTGTTTACACGCGGACAAACGCAAGCACTAAGCGTATGTACGCTCGGAGCGCTCGGCGACGTACAGATCCTCGACGGTTTGGATCTCGAGGAAACCAAACGCTTTATGCACCATTACAACTTCCCGCCGTTCAGCGTAGGGGAAGCAAGACCGCTTCGTCCGCCGGGACGCCGCGAAATCGGACATGGCGCTCTCGGAGAACGCGCGCTTTCGTACGTGATTCCGAGCGAAGCCGAATTCCCGTATACAATCCGTCTCGTTTCGGAAGTTCTGGAATCCAACGGTTCGAGCTCTCAAGCAAGTATTTGCGCGTCCACGCTGGCTATGATGGATGCGGGCGTTCCGATTACGGCTCCGGTTGCCGGTATCGCGATGGGACTTATTAAAGAAGGCGAGCATTTCTCTATTTTGACGGATATTCAAGGGATGGAAGATCATCTCGGAGATATGGACTTTAAAGTGGCAGGTACGTCCAAAGGGGTTACCGCTCTTCAAATGGACATCAAGATTGACGGAATCAATCGCGATATTCTGAAGCAGGCCTTGGATCAGGCTAAAGCAGGCCGTACGTTTATCATGAACAAAATGCTGGAGCGCATCTCGGAACCTAAGAAAGAACTTTCCGCTTACGCGCCTAAGATTGTCGTGATGCAGATCAACCCGGATAAGATCCGTGACGTGATCGGAGCAGGCGGCAAAATCATCAATAAAATTATCGAAGAAACCGGCGTTAAGATTGACATCGAGCAGGACGGCAAAGTCTTTATCGCTTCGTCCAACGCGGAGATGAACGAACGTGCCAAGCAGATTATCGAAGGTATCGTACGCGACGTCGTTGTCGGCGAAACTTACCTCGGTACGGTAAAGCGCGTGGAGAAGTTCGGAGCTTTCGTAGAAGTGCTGCCGGGCAAAGAAGGACTCGTCCACATTTCCCAGCTGTCTACCGAACGGGTTGCCAAAGTGGAGGATGTCGTTAAAGTCGGCGATACGATTACCGTTAAAGTCACGGAAATCGACAATCAAGGGCGCGTTAACCTGTCCCGCAAAGCAACGCTCGTGAACAACGAAGTTTCCACTCAATCCTAATAACCGAATCGCACCAAACATACAAAGAGCCAGATCTATCTGTCTCTTTTTTGCATGTTTAAACCGAATTTTTACGTGCGCGGCTGTATCGTCCAAGTCATAACCCTGTCCGGCTTTGCATAAACTCTGACATAATCTTTACGGAGGAGTCGGAATCTCATGCAAAAAAAGAAGCTGGTACTGCTTGGCGGTATAACGGCCGGGTGCATATGGGTACTGCTGCAAAGCGAAACTGTACATACCTTTGTGGGAGCGATCCAGCAGGGAAAGCAGCCTTCCGTGGAGACACAGACGAAGCTTTCCAATGTTGCGGGAGGGCCGGAGAGTAACGAAAAGACCGCACAGCCGGCAGAGGATGCTTTGCTCGGACGGATCCGGGAAGAAGCGAAAGGCCTGTACATCGCCCCCATTGATGCGAAAGTGGACAGAATATGGAAAGCGGTGCCGGGTTATAACGGGCTGGAAGTCGATATCGACAAGACTTACGAGGCGGCCAAAAAGAATGGGGCGGGAGACAAACTGCCTTTCGTCATGAAGGAAGTCCCGCCTAAGGTTCACTTAAACGACCTTCCGCCGGAGCCTATTTACAAAGGGAACTCCAAAAAACCGATGGTTTCCTTCATGATCAATGTGGCATGGGGAGAGGAGTTTCTTCCGTCCATACTGGAGACACTCCGCAAAGAAAATGTAAGAGCCACGTTCTTTTTCGATGGAAGCTGGCTGAAGAAGCATGTGGACATTGCCAAAGAAATTCAGAAACAGGGACACGAGCTGTCCAATCATGCTTATTCACACAAAAATATGAGCACGCTCAGCCGCTCCAAAGCGTACGAGGAAATTGTGAAAACCGAGGATCTGCTCAAAAAGGAGCTTGGTGTCACCAATGTTCTTTTTGCTCCCCCCTCGGGAGATTTTGATGCCGAAACGGTGAAAATAGCCGCGGAGCTTAAATTAAAGACCGTCATGTGGACGCTCGATACTGTCGACTGGAAAAACCCCGGTGCCCCGGCGATTCTTGCCAAGGTCCGCAAAAACATAGAACCGGGCTCGCTCATCCTGATGCATCCGACCCAGTCTTCCAGCAGCGCGCTGCCCGAAATGATTTCGATTATCAAAGGTAAGGGGCTGCATCTGGGAACGGTAAGCGAAACGCTGTCTCCGCAGCGGATATCGGCCCCTGCTCCGGGAGCGGGCCAAGTGGGTGACGAGCGGTCAGGTTGAGTCACTTCGACATTTTTGTTAAAATCAAAGTTGAACTTAAGGGTTCCTAAGCGGACCCCATTGTGCGTACATTTGAGGAGGAACAGCTTGGTGAATAAAACCCATTTAAATAACGGGCTCAGAGTCGTGACCGAGAAAATTCCGACCTGCCGTTCGGTAGCGATCGGAATCTGGGTAAAAACCGGTTCACGGAACGAAACTCAGCTGAATAACGGAATTTCCCATTTTATCGAACATATGCTCTTTAAAGGCACAGAGCGTCACAGCGCGAAAGACATCGCGGAAGTGTTCGACGGAATCGGAGGGAATGTGAATGCTTTCACATCCAAAGAATATACATGTTATTACGCCAAGGTGCTTGACGAGCATCTCGGCATTGCGGTAGATATTTTATCCGATATGTTTTTCAATTCCGTCTTTAATGAAGAAGAGCTGGAGAAAGAAAAGAACGTCATTTTCGAAGAGATCGCCATGTATGAAGATACTCCGGATGATCTGGTTCACGATCTCGTTGCAAAAGCGGCGTACGGCAGCCATCCGCTGGGGTACACGATTTTGGGCACGCAGGCGCATTTGTCCGGCATGAAGCCAAACGATCTGCGGGCTTATATGAAAGAATGCTACACCATTGAGAATACCGTCATTGCCGTGGCGGGGAACATCGACGATAGCGTGTTCGAACTGCTGGAGAAGCATTTCGGTCATTTCAATGTTTCGGGTACGCAGCAGAACCAGGAAGAGCCGGCGTTTATGAGCGAGCGGGTTTTCCAGGCCAAGACGACGGAACAGAATCATATCTGCCTGTCGCTCCCGGGTCTTTCTCTTCGTGAAGAAAACCTCTACCCGATGGTGCTGCTCAATAACGCGATCGGCGGGGGCATGAGCTCCAGATTGTTCCAAGAAATCCGCGAGAAGCGGGGACTGGCCTATTCGGTGTATTCCTATCATTCTTCTCACATCGACAACGGGGTGTTTACGATCTATACGGGAACGGCTCCGAAACAAACGGAGGAAGTTCTGAAAGTGACGATCGAAATGCTGAACGATATCGCGGAGAAAGGCATGACGGATGCGGAACTAAGAAAAGGCAAGGAACAGCTGAAAGGCAGCCTGATTCTTAGTTTGGAAAGCACCAACAGCCGGATGAACCGGATCGGCAAAAACGAGTTGATGACCGGAAGGCATTACACGCTCGACGAAATGATCAACCGGATCGAAAGCGTTGAAATGGAGCATATTCACGCCTTGACCCGCAAGCTGTTCTCCAAGCCATTCGCCATCGCGATGGTCGGCAGCCGCGACGAGGCTTTGCAGTCAATCAGAGGAGATGAGCTTCTTGGAAAATAACACACCTGCATTCCCCATCCGCATTAAACGCCTGCCCGGCAGCGAAGGTCTTCCGCTGCCGGAGAAAATGTCCGCCGCGGCAAGCGGCTTCGATCTGCACGCGGCGAATATCGAACCCCTGGACCTGGCGCCCGGCGAGCGGGCGCTCGTTCCGACGGGGTTCGCGCTGGCGATGCCCGTGGAGCTTGAGGCCCAGATCCGCCCTCGGAGCGGACTGGCCTACAAGCACGGCATCACCACGCTGAATTCGCCGGGCACGATCGATGCGGACTACCGTGGAGAAGTCAAAGTACTCCTGATCAATCATGGCCAGGAGACATTCACGATCCGCCGCGGCGAAAGAATCGCGCAGATGGTGTTCCAGCTCGTGCCGGCCGTCCTATTGACGGAAGTGGACGAGCTGGATGATACCACGCGCGGCGCCGGCGGCTTCGGGCATACCGGGCTGACCACCGAAGCGCGGAAATAACCTGCGTTCCTGCCGGATTACAGGCGGGAACCGGGAACGGTCCGGGCTTGTCCGCCACAGTTGGCGGACCGCGCCATGCTCTTATCCGTCAAATGGCTGACCTTGCAAGGTGAAGTTTTAATGAAGAAGGGCCTCTATCAGTTTTTGAAGCTGATAGGAGGCCTTTTTTATGTCCGTTTGCCGGATTCGCCTTAAAAAAGGGATGAGCCGTAATGTGCGGATGCCCGGCAAGCGAATGTCACCCTTCGGTAGGCGGCGGCATACTGTATGTTATCGAGACGGATGCACGTAAGGGAGGAACGGAAACAGTATGCTCACCGGAGCGGAAGTAATTTTTATCGGCGGCGATGCCCGTCAGCTTGAAGTGATCGATAAGCTGATTGAGCTCGATGCGTCCGTGACTTTAATCGGATTCGACAATCTGCAGAAGCCATTCGCGGGAGCGGCGGGCAAGCGGCTTTCACCCGAAGCCCTGGAGAAAGCCGACGCGCTCGTTTTGCCGGTTGTGGGAACGGATGAACAAGGGCGTGTGGAAAGCATTTTTTCGGGCAATGAACTGACACTTACGGCGGATTTGCTGGGCGCACTTCCAAAACATGCCGTGATCTATACGGGTATGGCGAAACCTTATTTGAAGCAGCTTTGCGAATCGCAGGGCCTTAAACTGGTTGAGCTTCTCGAGCGGGATGACGTGGCGATCTATAATTCGATTCCGACGGCGGAAGGCGCTTTGATGATCGCCATTCAGAATACGGACATTACGATTCACGGCTCGCAATCAATGGTTTTGGGGTTCGGAAGAACCGGTTTAACGATGGCTCGCACCCTTCAGGGATTGGGAGCAAAAGTGAAGGTCGGAGTGCGAAAACCGGAGCATTTTGCCAGAGCTTTGGAGATGGGTTTTACGCCGTTTTATACCCGCGAACTCTATCAGGAAGTGGCGAATATTGACTTGCTTTTTAACACAATTCCGACTATGATAGTCACAGCGCAAATAATAACGAATATCCCGCATCGCGCGGTATTAATCGACCTAGCTTCCAAGCCGGGCGGAATGGACTTCCGCTTTGCCGAGAAGAGAGGGATTAAGGCGATGCTCGCTCCAGGCCTACCCGGGATCGTCGCACCGAAAACAGCTGGTCGGATTTTGGCGAATACGCTAAGTCAGTTGATGGTGGAAGACATCAGGAATGGGAGTGGTCCGGAATGAACTGGAACGGGGTAACGGTAGGGTTTGCGTTGACAGGTTCTCACTGCACCTTGGAAGAGATTATGCCGCAGATTCAAAGATTCATAGACGCAGGCGCCACGGTTGTACCGATCGTGTCCCAATCCGTTTTGACGACGGATACGAGATTCGGCAAGGCCGTCGATTGGCAGCAGCAGCTCAGAGACATGACGGGCAGCGATCCCATTACGACGATTGTCGAAGCGGAACCGCTCGGGCCTTCCAAGAAGCTCGACGTCATGGTAATCGCCCCCTGCACAGGCAATACGACAAGCAAGCTCGCGAATGCAATGACGGAAAGCCCAGTCCTAATGGCCGCTAAAGCACAGATGCGTAATCAGCGTCCGCTTGTACTGGCCATTTCTACTAATGACGGGCTTGGACTGAATTCCGCGAATATTGCGAAATTGCTCGTTGCGAAGAACATTTATTTTGTCCCGTTCGGCCAGGATGCGCCGGAAGCGAAGCCGAATTCACTTGTCGCCCGAATGGATTTGATTTCGGAGACATGCGAAGCGGCCCTGAACGGCAAACAGCTCCAGCCGATGATTATTGAGCGATTTCAATATTCTTAATTATAGATCATTTAAACAATGGGGGAGCAAACGATATGTCTAATGAAAAAACTTTTAACGTAGCAGTAGTCGGCGCAACCGGCGCCGTCGGAGAACAAATTATCCGCTTACTCGATGAACGCAATTTCCCCATTAAGGAATTAAAATTTCTTTCGTCCCCGCGTTCCGCGGGTACGAAAATTCGTTTCAAAGACAGAGACATCACGGTTGAAGCGGCAACGCCGGACAGCTTTAAAGGGGTAGACATCGCCTTGTTCAGCGCGGGCGGCGACGTGAGTAAAGAACTCGCTCCGATTGCGGCTGCCGGCGGTACGATCTGTATCGACAACACGAATGCCTTCCGCATGGATCCGCAAACACCGCTTGTCGTGCCGGAAGTTAACATTGAAGAGGTTCACAAGCATAAAGGCATTATCGCCAATCCTAACTGCTCCACGATTCAAATGGTGGCTGCACTGAAACCTTTGTATGATCGTTTCGGTATCTCCAAAATCATCGTATCTACATACCAAGCCGTATCCGGAGCAGGCAGCAAAGCGATTGATGAGATGCTTCGCCAATCCCGTGAAGCCTTGGCGGGCAATCCGGTGAATCCGGACATCCTGCCGGTCGGTTCCCTTCCCGTTAAACATCAGATTGCGTTCAATGCGATCCCGCAGATTGATAAGTTTCTGGATAACGGGTTTACAAACGAAGAAATGAAAATGATTAACGAAACGAAGAAGATTATGAACGACGAATCCCTTGAGGTTACGGCAACTTGCGTACGGATTCCGGTCGTATACGGTCACTCCGAATCGGTTTACGTGGAATTGAAGGAAGACTTCGAGCTTGAAGAAGTGCGCAGCCTTCTTGCGGACGCGCCGGGTATCGTACTCGTTGACAACCCGCAGGAGCAGCAGTATCCGCTTGCAACCGAAGCAACCGGTAAATTGGAAACGTTCGTAGGGCGTGTACGCCGTGATCTTCACAACAAACGCGCGCTTAACTTGTGGATCGTATCCGATAACCTGCTGAAGGGCGCTGCCTGGAATGCGGTACAGATCGCGGAATATTTTGCACAGAACAAGTAAACTCACACAATCGGCATCGTCATAAGACGGTGCCGATTGCTCGCATCATGATTAAACATCGACAAGAAAAAGCGAATAGGAAAAGAGGGAAGGACATGCGTATTCGAGTTCAAAAATTTGGTGGCACTTCCCTGTCCACACCTGAAGCCAGAAAACATGTGCTGGAACATATCCAAGCTGCGCGCAGTGAGGATTGTCAGCTTGTCGTGGTTGTATCTGCGATGGGGCGGCAGGGAGAGCCTTATGCTACCGATACTCTGCTCGGTTTGATCCGGCAGAACGGAGACCAGCTTCCTGCAAGGGAGAGGGATTTGTTGATGTGCTGCGGAGAATGGATTTCCGCGGCCAATTTGTGCAATTTGATTCAAGCGGAAGGCATTCCGGCGGTCGTTCTGACAGGCGGCCAGGCGGGTATCGAAACGAATGACGCCTACGGCAATGCCCAGATTGTTTCGGTTCAGCCGAAGCGGATTCTGGAGCATCTGGATCGGGGAGAGGTCGTGATAGTCGCCGGGTTCCAGGGGCAGACGGCCGATCATGAGTTTACGACACTCGGACGCGGAGGAAGCGACACGTCCGCTACGGCGATCGGCGGGGCGCTTAAGGCCGAAGTCGTGGACATTTTTACCGACGTCAACGGAATTCTGACAGCGGATCCGCGCATCGTGGAAGACGCTAGGCCTTTAACGCGCGTAAGTTATGCGGAAATTTGCAATATGGCCCATAACGGCGCCAAAGTGATTCATCCGCGTGCCGTGGAAGTGGCGATGCAGGCGAATGTCCCGGTCCGGGTACGTTCAACTTTCTCCAAAGAGGAAGGCACGCTCGTGACCAATCCCGATTCTTTGTACGGTGCGGAGAAGCGGGTCGAAGACCGCCACGTGACAGGGATTGCCCATTTTGGGAATATTACACAAATTCAAGTGCCCGCGGCGGAAGGCCAATACGACCTTCAGCTTCAAGTGTTTAAAACGATGGCGCAGCACAGTATCAGCGTCGACTTTATTAACGTAAATCCTTCGGGGGTTGTTTATACGGTATTTGATCACGTGGCGGAAAAAGCGCTTGACCTGCTGCGCGGGCTCGGCTATAAACCCACTTCACTGAGTGGATGCGCTAAAGTGTCCGTAATCGGAGGCGGCATGAACGGTGTTCCGGGCGTTATGGCCAAGATTGTCGAGGCGCTTACGGAAGAGAACATCCGAATTCTGCAATCCGCGGATTCCAACACCACTATCTGGTGCCTGGTACACGGGGAAGATATGGTTAGCGCGGTAAGAGCACTTCATAAATCATTCCAACTGCATAAATAGGCAAAAAGGACACGTAGGAGGCGGGAATTTTGGACTTCGGAAGAGTAATTACAGCAATGGTAACTCCCTTAAACGAACAGCTGGAAATCGATTGGGATCAGGTGGGTCCCCTGGTCGATTACCTGATCAACGAGCAGGGCAGCGAAGGGCTGGTCGTTTGCGGAACGACCGGCGAATCGCCGACCCTTACGGACGAAGAGAAGCTGAAGATGATTGAAGCCGTCGTGAAGCATGCGAACGGACGGTGCAAGGTCATTGCGGGAACCGGCAGCAACAACACGCATCACACGATCGAGTTATCGCAGGAAGCGGCAAAACTGGGCGTCGATGCGATTCTGCTCGTCGCTCCTTACTATAACAAGCCCAGCCAGGAAGGCTTGTATCAGCATTTCAAAGCCGTCGCCGAAGCCGTCGACGTGCCGATTATCTTGTACAACGTTCCAGGACGCTCCATTGTCAACATTGATGCGGATACGACCATCAGGCTCTCCCACATACCGAACATCGTAGCTACCAAAGACTGTTCCGGTACCGACCAGTTGACGATTGTAGCCGCCGGAGCGGCCGAGGGATTTACGGTATACAGCGGCGACGACAGTATGACACTTCCCGCGCTGGCCGTCGGCTGTCACGGTATAATCAGCGTGGCGAGCCATGTTGTCGGCAAAGAGATGCAGGAGCTTGTTGAAGCGTATACATCGGGTGATGTAAAACGCGCGGCCCGTCTCAATGCGAAACTGCTCCCGGTATTTACCGGTTTATTCTGCGCCCCGAGTCCCGCTCCGGTTAAGTACGCCCTTAATCTGAAAGGCGTGAACACAGGCAGCGTCCGTCTTCCTCTTATCGATTTAAGTGAGCAGGAGCAGGCTTTCGTGGCGTCGCTGTTCTAATCCAATCGCAAAAATTTCCTTATTACGACCGGTGCCTCCTGGCATCGGTTTTGTCATTTTAGGAGAGACTACAAATCATATACGCACCAACTTGTAATCGGGTAGATCTTTCCTGTATAATGGTGGCAAGTGACTGGTTCGGTTTCATTATAAAAATCGTCGTCAAATGAATTCAAGGAGGTTACTTTTTTGTCTAAGAAAAATAACGATAAAGTTCTGATTTTTGCCCTTGGCGGCGTGGGCGAAATCGGTAAAAATATGTATGTGGTGCAGTATGCGAATGATATTGTGGTTATCGACAGCGGTTTGAAGTTTCCTGAGGAAGATATGCTTGGAATCGACATTGTCATTCCGGATATCAACTACCTGCTCGAGAATAAGGACAAAGTCCGCGGTATTTTGCTGACTCACGGCCATGAAGACCATATCGGAGGGTTGCCTTACGTACTTCGGCACTTGAATGTGCCTGTTTACGGTACGCGACTTACCCTTGGACTTGTGGAAAATAAGCTGAGAGAAGCGAATCTGCTTGGCGAAACCAAGCGGATTCTGATCAATGCGGATTCCGAGCTCAATTTGGGAACGATTACAGCCACGTTCTTCAAAACCAACCACAGCATTCCGGATTCCGTCGGGGTTGCTCTTGAAACTCCCGAAGGAGTCATCGTGCACACCGGAGACTTTAAATTCGACCAGACACCGGTTAATGATCAATATGCTGACCTGCACCGGATGGCCGAAATCGGAAAGAAAGGCGTACTGGCCCTTCTTTCCGACAGCACCAATGCCGAGAAACCCGGATTTACGGGTTCTGAGAAAAGCGTCGGCGTTACTATCGAGGAAGTATTCCGCAAAGCCAAGCAGCGCGTAGTTATCGCGACTTTCGCTTCGAACATTCACCGTGTTCAGCAGGTTATCGACGCGGCTGAGGCTACTCGTCGTAAAGTTACGGTAATCGGGCGGAGTATGGTTAACGTGGTGTCGATCGCTTCGGAACTCGGATATCTTCGTGTTCCGGACGGCATGCTGATTGAACCTGAAGAGGTAAACCGTATGGCGGCCGACCGCGTGGTCGTTCTCTGTACGGGCAGCCAAGGGGAGCCGATGTCGGCTTTGACCCGTATGGCTCGTTCCACACATCGTAAAGTGGACATTCTTCCAGGCGATACGGTAATCATTGCAGCAACTCCTATTCCGGGTAACGAGCGCTACGTCGGCCGTACGGTAGACGAACTGTTCCGTTTGGGTGCGGATGTCATCTACGGACCGGGTTCCAAGACGGGCGTACACGTTTCCGGACACGGAAGCCAGGAAGAGCTCAAGCTTATGCTGAACCTCATGAAGCCGAAATATTTTATTCCGATTCACGGGGAATACCGTATGCTTCGTCTTCACGGTCAACTTGCCGAATCCGTCGGAGTGGACCAAGAAGATATCTTCATTCTGGATAACGGGGACACCGTTGAAATCCAGGGTGGAGTAGCTCGTAAAGGCGCAAGAATTCAGGCAGGCAACATTTTGATCGATGGACTGGGTGTCGGAGATGTAGGTAACATCGTCCTGCGCGACAGAAAGCTTCTTTCCCAAGACGGCATTCTGGTCGTTGTCGTGACACTAAGCAAACAGGATGGGACCATTCTTTCCGGTCCGGACATCATTTCCCGCGGCTTTGTATATGTCCGCGAATCCGAAGGTTTATTGGACGAAGCGAATCGTATCGTAACGAGTACGCTGAATAAGTTAATGAATGATAACGTAAATGAATGGGCGTCTTTAAAAACACATGTGAAAGACGCGCTTGGACGATTTTTATATGAACAAACCAGAAGAAGACCAATGATTCTTCCGATTATCATGGAAGTTTAGTCTCTCAAACTAGTCACTTAACCCAACCGAAACCAAAGCTCTCTCCATAACCGGAGAGGGCTTTTTTTAAATGCTGCCAGAGACCT
The DNA here is from genome assembly GCF_000739915.1 of Paenibacillus chitinolyticus NBRC 15660. Lineage (GTDB taxonomy): Bacteria > Bacillota > Bacilli > Paenibacillales > NBRC-103111 > Paenibacillus_F > Paenibacillus_F chitinolyticus. The sequence goes on from NZ_BBJT01000010.1 coordinate 122,343, forward strand.
CATTTATCGCTGCCTGAGAAGAGGGTGAATAAAGGTATAGCGTTCCTGCCCACACTAACCTCGATGATCAATTAGGAGGAATAGCTATGGGAAACGGAAATCGATATAAAGGACAACAGAATAGACCCGCCCACGCGGGAGCAGGTGTATCTTCGGAGCGCTATGCAGGCAGAAACGAATATCCGTTTCAACAAGCGAGTGCGAGCGTTTCAGCGGGCAGCGGCGGCTTTTTGAACAGAGGAAACGGGTACAGCGGTCAACAGGGTGCCGGACAGAATGCTTTTCCGGAAGTCGGCAATGCGAACCAAACCTATACAAGCGGTGCTCCAAGAGGCGCTTACGGGCAGACGACTGCCCATACATTTAACCCGGCACCGTACGGTCTGAGGCAAAACGATTCCTCCTATACAGCGGAAGAAACGGCTAACGATGCCGATGACGTTACGCTGCAGCAGGTGCATTTTGAAGAGTCGGGAGAGGGGACTGCTGCGTTTAGAGCGGACGCTTCCGTTACAAGCGACTACAGCCCGCGTCCCCAGGCGCCGTTTCCGGGTCCGGCTCCTTTCAACCAGCCGCCTTCTTTCAGAAGCGAAGAGCAGCCCTCGGAGGAACAAAAGAAGCTGGCAGCGGTAGAAACAATCCAGCAGCTCGGACAAATCAACACGCCGGCCGGCGAGTCGAACATTTACTGCATGAGCATCATCGGTCAAGTGGAAGGGCATATCGTACTGCCGCCGCAAAACAAAACGACGAAATACGAGCACCTGATTCCTCAACTCGTAGCAGCCGAACAAAATCCGAAAATCGAGGGAATCCTCGTTATTCTGAACACGGTTGGCGGCGATGTGGAGGCGGGGCTTGCTATCGCCGAGATGCTGGCAACGATTTCGAAACCTACGGTTACCCTTGTATTGGGCGGCGGGCACAGCATCGGTGTGCCGATCGCGGTAAGCTCAAACCGTTCTTTCATCGCCGAGACGGCCACAATGACGATTCATCCGATCCGGTTGACGGGACTTGTCATCGGTGTACTTCAAACATTTGAATATTTGGAGAAAATGCAGGAGCGGGTAACCCGTTTTGTCACGAAGCATTCCAAAATCTCCGAAGAGCAGTTCAAGGAGCTTATGTTCAAAACGGGTGAACTCACCAGAGACATCGGAACTACGGTTATCGGCCAAGACGCCGTTAAATACGGATTGATCGACGAAGTGGGAGGGATCGGGCAGGCAATGGCCGAACTGAACCGCAGAATCGAGGAACGCCGTGGTTCCCAGGGAGGCGGAACGGCATGACCCACTACACGATCCTGCCGGATGAAGTCATTTACGAAGGCTTGGATGAACACGAACCCCGCTTCCGGGATGTTGAAATCAGCGGCATCCTGATGCAGGTGGAAGCTGTCGATGAGAGCCGGGTGCGGATTGTGAGGCTTTACAGCCCGGAGCCAAAACATTACTTAAATCCGCTTTTTACGCCAGGAAGTCTGATTAATTACGTGCCCGGCCCGCAAGGGATCTAGGCACTGCCGCCCGTGTTCCGCCTACCGAAACTGTGGTATAATGATTTATCGGAGGTGGAATAGAGTGGCAAAACGCCGTAAGAAAAGCAAGACGGTCAAGACTAATCTCATGTTTGAGCTGTACGGTATTTTAATCCTGATTTTCTCGGTGATTGCGCTGGCCAGAGAAGGTCATGTGGGACGTTCGTTTCATTACGTTTGCCGCTTTTTCATCGGTACGTGGGATTTTCTGATCCCGCTGATCTGCATATACATAGCACTGCATGTTATGGTGAAGCGTTCATGGCCCTCACGATGGACAACCCGCAAAACCGGGGTTTTGTTAATTGTGGCGGGTCTTCTTGTCATGAATCATATTAATTTATTCCAGGCTCTTTTTCCAAAAGGCAACTACGAGGCGACAACGATTCTGTCCGTAACCTGGGACGCTCTGAAGCAGGGGCTGCAGCCCGCGAACGGCAAAATTCTTCTGAACGATGTAGGCGGAGGGATGATCGGAGCGGTCATCTACAGCCTGCTGTATTTTTTGTTCGACACACTGGGCGCCCGTCTCGTGGAATTCGCTTTATTTGCCATCGGGCTCATTCTGGTTACGAACTTGTCTTACGTGGAAGCCATGCAAAAGCTGCGTGCGCGCGGGAAACGCTTTTTTACCTTGTTGGAAAAGAAATTCCAGACCATGCAGCGCGGTAAAGGCAAATCCTCCTCGGCTTCTAAAACAAAAGGGAAGGCTGCCGTTTCCGCGACCAAAAGCGAACGAACCTACAAAGAGCCGGATTTTCCTTATGACGACGAATTCGACGAGGAAGTATACCGACCGGACCCCAAGCGGAAGAAACCCCGTTTTCTGCAGTTGTTGAAACAACCCGATCCGCAGCAGGATGACGACCAGGATGAGGACGACTTGGCGGTTTCCGGCACGGCCGGCGGTTATTCCGAGGAGAAAGTCGTATACAAGGTCGATTCCGGCAGAGATTCTGCGGCGCTGGACATGAACGATGAACCTCAAGCCGACCGGGAGTTTTCCACCGTTTTCCGGGATTTTCAAGAACAGGTGCAGAAGGAAGAAAAGGTCGTACCCTCCTCTCCGGCAGCGGAAGGTACGGTAGGACCCGCAGTTGTGGCTGGGAGCCCTAAAGCGGCCGCTTCCCTGCACGCAGAGAAGATTCCGGCCGATGAGCAGCTTGAAACTTTGGACGACCTTCAGCTGGTCGACACAGCCGTGCCGCCGGTTCTTCCGCCTTACGACCTGCCGTCTTTGACGCTGCTTTCGAAGCCGGCGGCCGGCAAGGGCTCCGAGATGGCGGATTACAAGGCCAACGCCCGCAAGCTCGAAGCCACGCTGGAAAGCTTCGGCGTGCGCGCGAAGGTGCTGGAAGTCGTCCGGGGGCCAGCGGTGACCCGGTATGAAATTCAGCCGGACGTAGGGGTGAAGGTGAGCCGGATCGTCAGTTTGACGGATGACATCGCGCTCGCTCTGGCTGCCAAAGATATCCGGATGGAAGCGCCGATTCCCGGCAAATCCGCGATCGGTATCGAAGTGCCGAATTCCGAAGTATCCGTCGTTACGATGCGCGAGGTGATGGAAACTTCCGCCTTCCAGGAAGCCAGTTCCAGATTGTCCGTCACTTTGGGCAGGGATATTTCCGGACAGCCGATCGTCGGCAATCTGGCGAAGATGCCCCATCTGCTCGTAGCCGGTGCTACAGGCTCGGGTAAATCCGTCTGTATCAACGGAATTATTACGAGCATCCTGTACAAGGCGAAGCCTAACGAAGTGAAGTTCCTGATGGTCGACCCCAAAATGGTCGAACTTAATGTGTATAACGGCATTCCGCATCTCATGGCTCCGGTCGTCACCGATCCGCGAAGGGCATCTCTTGCCCTGAAAAAGGTCGTCGTCGAGATGGAGAAGAGGTACGAGCTTTTCTCCAAGAGCGGTACGCGGAATATCGAGGGCTACAATGCCATGCTGATCGAAAACGGTACGGAAGCGCCCCTTCCGTACATTGTGGTCATCGTGGACGAGCTGGCCGATCTGATGATGGTAGCTGCCAACGATGTGGAAGATGCCATCTGCCGGCTGGCTCAGATGGCGCGCGCAGCAGGCATCCATCTGATTATTGCGACCCAGCGCCCGTCCGTGGATGTCATCACCGGCGTTATTAAAGCGAATATTCCTTCACGGATCGCTTTCGGGGTATCTTCTCAGGTGGACTCGCGGACGATTTTGGACATGGTGGGGGCCGAGAAGCTTCTCGGCCGCGGCGACATGCTGTATCTGCCTGTCGGGGCCTCCAAGCCCGTCCGTGTTCAGGGAGCTTTCCTTTCCGATCAAGAGGTCGAGACGGTAGTCAATTTCGTCCGGACTCAGCAGGAAGCGAATTACCGGGAAGATATGGTGCCTCAGGTGGAAGAGCAGCAGGAGCAGCAGGACGAGTTCGGCGACGAACTTTATGATCAGGCCGTTCAGATCGTCATCGAAGCGAAGCAGGCTTCGGCGTCTCTGCTTCAAAGACGGATGCGCATCGGCTATGCGCGCGCGGGACGGCTCATCGATTCGATGGAATCCAACGGAATCGTCGGGCCGCATGAAGGAAGCAAGCCCCGCGAAGTCCTTATTTCGCTGGAGCAGTTCCAGCACAACCGCATGAGTTCCTGATCCGAATTCAAGGACGCCCTGCCGGGTTTACGGCAGGGCGTTTTTGTTGCATAGAACGTTTCCTCCTTTCTCATAATAATCACTAACAGCCAGTCATCATGAGAGAAAGGTTGATAATGGAGCATGAATAAACGCATGAACAAACGTTTGATCGCTATCACGGTTTGCGTCGTATTTACGCTGTTTGCGGCTCTGCAGATTAAGCAGAACTTCACGACTGAGGCTACTTTCAGCAAGAATCTCATCAGTTATGGAGCCAAAGGCTCCGATGTCAATGAGCTGCAGGGACGTCTCAAGTTTCTCGGATTTTACACGGGGGCTGTAGACGGCGATTACGGCTGGAGAACACTCCGGTCCGTAAAATGGTTTCAAGGCGAGTTCGGTTTGAAAGTGGACGGCCATGTGGGCCCCAAAACCAAGCTTAAGCTGTGGGAAGCCACGAAGGACTGGAAGCCGACCGCGGCTGAAGCCGGCAATACAGGCAAAGCGGCAGGACCGGCTAACCAGGCCAATCAAGGCGGCGCGGCCGCTTCCGGATCGAATCTGACGCCGACGACGCATAAAGGATTTTCCAAATCCGACCTCGATCTGATGGCGAACGCCGTTTACGGCGAATCCCGCGGCGAGCCTTACATCGGTCAGGTGGCCGTTGCGGCGGTCATTCTGAACCGGGTGGATTCGGCCAGCTTCCCGAATACCGTTTCCGGCGTCATTTTCCAGCCGGGTGCGTTTACCGCTGTTGCGGACGGCCAAATCTGGCTTACGCCAAATGAAACCGCCAAAAAAGCGGTCCGGGATGCCATCAACGGCATGGACCCTACCGGCGGCTGCGAATACTATTTTAACCCCGAAACGGCTACGTCCAAATGGATTTGGACACGCCCGCAGGTGAAAACCATCGGCAAGCATATTTTCTGCAAGTAAGCTGAACTGAACAGAACGACAGAGGAAGTGACCGCTCGGTTGCTTCTTCTGTTTATGAAGGAATATAATGGGTATAGCCATTTGTAGAACCGAATAGTTTAGACCCAAGACGGTTGTGAAGGGAGAACGACAGCATTGAGCACCCAACAGTTTGAACGGAGTACACTGCGTCAGATCAGGCTGCATGTACTGCCTACAGACCGCTATAAAACATTCGCCATTTCCGCTTACATAGGACGCCCTCTTTCCGAGGAAGACGTAACGCAGACGGCATTGGTCCCTTTTGTTCTGAGAAGGGGAACGGAAAGTTATCCCGAAACGAAGCAGTTCCGAGAGCATCTCGACGATCTCTACGGAGCGGGCTTCGGTTTTGACATTTACAAGCGCGGAGACTACCAGATCGTTCAATTCCGCATGGATGTAATTAACGACCGGTTTGTGTCGTCCCCGGAGTCTCTTTTGGAGAAAGCCCTTTCGTTTCTGGGTGAAGCCATCACGAAGCCGGCAGCCGAGGGAGACGCTTTTCTCTCCAAATATGTGGAATCCGAGAAGGAAACGCTGCGCAAACGGATCGAATCCATTATTAACGATAAAATCCGCTTCGCCGCCGAACGCTGCATTGCCGAAATGTGCAAAGGGGAGCCGTACCGGCTGCATCCTCTGGGGGAGCTGAAGGATATTCCCGCTTCCACGCCGGAATCCCTTTTTGCCTATTTCAAAAAATGGCTGGCCGAAGCGCCTATCGACCTATACGTAGTCGGCAATACGACCCTCCAGGAAGTCGAGAACATCGTGAGCCGTTCTTTCCGGCTGGAGAGGGAGGAGAATCCCGGCTATACGCGCACCGCGCCTCAGCGCCGGACAGGGGAGACCCATGTCGTGGTGGAACGATTCCCCGTCGCGCAGGGCAAGCTGAACATGGGCCTGCGCACGCCGATTACGTACGGAGACGATGCGTATCCCGCCGCACTTATGTATAACGGCATTCTGGGCGGATATCCCCATTCCAAGCTGTTCTTGAACGTGCGCGAAAGGGCGAGCCTCGCTTACTATGCATCTTCCCGCCTTGACGGGCACAAGGGCATCCTGACGATCCAATCGGGCATCGAGATGCAGAATTACGAGAAAGCGGTTGATATTATCCGCAAACAGCTGGAAGACATGAGAACCGGCTTTATCAGCGATATCGAGCTCAGTCAGACAAGAGCGATGATTGCCAACCAACTGCGGGAAATGCAGGATTCCGCCTTCGAACAGATCGCTTTTGATTTCAATGCCGTTCTTTCGGGCAAAGAGCGCACCGTTCAAGAGCTGATCGACGGAGTGACGAACACGAGCATCGCAGAGATTCAGCAGGCCGCCGAGGGAGTATTCCTGGACACCATCTATTTCTTGAGGGATGAAAAGGAGGAAGCCAAGTGAACGTCATTCCCTATCCCCACTTAAACGAAACTTTGTACGAAGAAAAGCTTCCGAACGGCCTTCACGTATACGTGCTGCCTAAGGAAGGCTTTCAAAAAACGTACGCGACGTTTTCCACCCGCTACGGGTCGATCGATAACCACTTTCAAGTGGAGGGCGGGCCCGAAATCCGCGTGCCGGACGGGATTGCTCATTTTCTGGAGCATAAAATGTTCGAGGAGCCTACCGGCGATGTTTTCGCCACGTTTGCATCCCGCGGAGCTTCCGCGAACGCATTCACGAGCTTCGAGAGAACGGTCTATCTCTTTTCGGCTACGGGCCAGATTATGGAGAACATCACGACTCTGATCGATTTTGTTCAGAATCCTTATTTTACCGAAGAGAACGTCGAGAAGGAAAAGGGCATCATCGGGCAGGAAATCAACATGTACCGCGACAATCCGGACTGGAGAGCGTACTACGGCCTAATCGAAGCTTTGTACAGCAAACACCCGGTTCGGATCGATATTGCGGGCACCATCCCGTCCATTACCGAAATTACCAAGGATATGTTGTACGACTGCTACCACACGTTCTATCACCCGAGCAACATGACGGTCTTTATCGCGGGCGGCGTGAATCCCGAAGAAGTGATTTCGCATATCCGGGCGAATCAGGCGGCCAAAACCTTCAAACCTCAGGGGGAAATACGCCGGTTTTTCGAATCGGAACCGGAAAGCGTCGAGACGGAACACAAGGAAACGCTCCTGCCGGTATCGCTGCCTAAATGCCTGTTCGGTTTTAAAGAAAAAGCTCTGCATGAAGAAGGGGACGCGATCCTCAAACGAGAGCTTACGACGAAGCTTGTGCTGGAAGTCCTGCTGGGCGCAAGCTCCCCGATCTACCAGAAGCTGTACAATGAAGGGCTCATCTCGGACAATTTCAGTCATGAGTACAACTCGTCTCCGGAGTACGCGTTTTCCGCGATGGGCGGAGATACGAAAGATCCGGATCTTCTGCTGAGCAGAATCCGTGAAGAGTTGGACCGTGTGAAAGCTGAAGGGCTGGACGAAGAAGCTTTCGAAAGAAGTCGCAGAAAAAAAATCGGCGGATTTTTGCGGATGCTGAATTCCCCCGAGGCGATCACGAACGAATTTACCCGGTACCTGTTCAAAGGCGCCGATATGTTTGACATTTTAAAAACGTACGAATCCATCACCAAGGATGAGGCGGAGTCCAGGCTCCGGGAACATTTTGACTGGAGCCGCTTTGCCGTTTCGCTCGTGCGAAGCGAGCGTTCGTGACAGGGCTCCGGCCGTTTACCGAGCAGACGGTCCTCGTAACGGGCGGCAGCCGCGGAATCGGAGCGGCCGTCGCCGAACGGTTTGCCAAGCTGGGCATGAACGTGGTGATCCATTACCTGCAGTCCCATGAAGCCGCCAACGAAGTGGCGCGCCGCTGCATGAACCATGGAGCGAAGGTCATGACGGTGTGCGCGGATCTGAATTCGAAGGAACAGATTGTGGCTATGCGCGACAAATTGGAGCAGCGGGGCTTTATTCCCGATGTGCTGGTCAATAATGCGGGGATTTCCCACTACGGTCTGCTTTCCGATGTGACGGAAGAGGAGTGGGACCGGGTTATGGACATTAACCTGAAGGGTACTTTTCTGTGCAGCCAGCTTTTTATGGACCGAATGATCTCCCGGAAATACGGCCGCATTATTAACGTGTCTTCCATCTGGGGAATTTCGGGCGCATCCTGCGAGGTCATCTATTCCACGGCAAAAGGCGGCATCAACGCGTTTACGAAAGCGTTGGCCAAGGAATTGGCTCCTTCGGGCGTCACTGTAAACGCCGTTGCGCCCGGAGCGGTCGATACCGATATGATGTCCGGCTTCGATCCCGCGGAGAAAGAAGCGATCGCGAGCGAAATACCGGCCGGCCGTTTTGCGGCGCCCGACGAAATCGCCTCGCTGGTATATTTTCTGGCTCTGCCCGAGTCCGGCTACATTACCGGCCAGATTATCAGCCCCAACGGGGGCTGGCTGACTTGAACGGCGGCCTGCGGCATTCCCTTAATTACCAAGGGTTTGGATAGCTTCTCGGGAATATTTGATTGTCCGGATGCAGATATTACAGGTGTTCCTCTCATCCTAACAAATCAAAGGAGGCCCGACCCATGTCTACGGTACTTACAGTGTTTGACAGATGGAAAGAATTTTTGGCTGAACGGGTGGACCAAGCCGAGAGAGTAGGCCTGAACGACGAGAAAATTTCTAACCTTGCGTTCCAGATCGGTGAGTTTCTGTCCGATAAAGTGGATCCGGAAAACCGCGAAGAGCGCCTGCTCAAAGAACTCTGGGACGCAGGTGACGAGAACGAACGCAAGGTTATGGCCCGTTTAATGGTCAAACTGGTGAATAAAGAGTAGAATAGATGATGTACATGCGAAAAGCCCCACTTCAATGCGGGGCTTTTCCATGCCATCATTTCAGGAAAGGATTCGGTATCATGAGTTTCTCGCGGGTAAAACTTGCACTTTTCCTGCCAGTCATCACAGTCATGCTTTCTTCATGCGGGACTCGCGGGCTTCCGACGATCACCGAACAGCAGCTGGCGTCCAAACATTCGGTTCTGGTCGTAACGGCCTCGGATGTGACACAGGAAACGAAAACGAGCGTGGCGGCGGCGCTCGCAAAATGGAGAAGCGGCAGCGGGCTCACTTCGGAGTGGAAGCAGGACGCTGCTTTTGACAGCGCCATGGGAACACAGCTGGAATCGAAGCGCTATGATTATGTCGTTGTAATCGGCAGCAGTCTTGTTCCTCAAGCTTCGGCAGAGGCGGTCAGGCTCAAGAATCAGAAATTCGTCGTGCTTGCGGACCGTTTGGAAGATCCCGGTATGCAGGCGGAGAAGACGGCCCCTCCGAATACCGTTCTTCGTGGCGTAGATCATGCGATGATCGAACAGGCGATGAGCGGCTGGGTCAAAGACCAGGCGGACAAAAGAAAATCCATCGAATGGGTAACAAAATCTTCGGTTCCCATACCCTCAGGTTTATCCCCTTCCGGCTTATCCGGTCATACCGTAAATACGGACAACAATCCAGAATGGTTCGACCAGTTGAAAAAACAGGCCGCCGAGCATCGTTCAAGCTGGATTATCCAGTATACGGCTCTTCAGAAAACGGATCAGCAGAAAATCAAATCGCTCGGGATTCCCGTCGTGCCGCTGGATCAATCTTTTGCCGTACAAGTGAATTGGGAAGCCGTTATGGCGCAGGAGCAGAACCGGATGATTCAAGGGGATTGGAAGCCGGGTATACAGACCTATTCTGCGGAAGAAATGAAACAAGTCGAATTTCTAAAAAAGTCGTAGTTACAAAGAAGTTGGCAGGACTTTGTCAAACGTTGTAGAATAATAACTCGGAATGTCTAATTCGTGCCATGGCAAATGAGGTGCTTACGTTTTGGAAATCAAAGAATGGTACATGGAATATCGAATACATAAGAACCGTCCGGGACTTCTGGGGGATATCGCTTCCCTCATGGGGATGCTCGATATTAATATTGTGACGATCAACGGGGTGGAGGACCGCACGCGCGGAATGCTTCTTCAAACCAACGATGATGAAAAAATCGAGTTAATGGGTAAAATGTTAAAAAAGGTGGATAATATCACCATAACCGCCTTTAGAACCCCAAAACTGGTTGATATTCTTGCCGTAAGACACGGCCGGTACATAGAACGCGACTCCGACGACAGGAAAACGTTCCGTTTCACAAGAGACGAACTCGGACTCCTGGTCGATTTTCTGGGTGAAGTATTCAAACGCGAGGGCAATCAGGTGATCGGGCTCCGCGGAATGCCGCGGGTAGGCAAGACCGAGTCCATCATTGCAGGCAGCGTATGTTCGAACAAACGCTGGACGTTTGTTTCGTCCACTTTGTTAAGACAGACCGTTCGAAGCCAACTTTCGGAGGACGAGATGTCCATGAACAACGTTTTTATCATTGACGGAATCGTTTCAACTATCCGTTCCAATGAGAAACACTTCTCGTTGCTGCAGGAGATTATGGCTACGCCGTCTACCAAAGTAATCGAGCATCCGGATATTTTTATCAAAGAGTCCCATTACACGTATAACGATTTCGATTACATTATCGAACTTCGCAACAATCCGGACGAAGAAATCAATTATGACAGTTTTACGTATAACACAGAACCATTTTGAGGTTTTGTTCGTCTAAAAGGGGAAGGACCCGCTGAATTTACGGAGGTGAGAACATGTCGGAACTCGGTCAGCGATTGAAGCAGGCCCGATTGGAAAAGAGAATGTCTCTGGATGATTTACAGGAAGCTACGAAAATCAGAACCAGATACCTTGAAGCAATTGAAGAGGAAAATTATAAAGTTTTGCCCGGCAGTTTTTATGTGAGGGCTTTTATCAAAAGCTATGCGGAAGCGGTCGGTCTCGATCCGAACGAAGTTCTGAACATGTATCAGGGCACGGTACCGGCAGCTCCGCCGGAGCCGACGGTCGAAACGATCCGCACACCGCGCCGGAATTCAGCAAGAAGCACGGACAGACTCAGCAAGTGGGCGTCCACCATTATGGTCGTTTCGTTCGTGCTGTTGATAGCGGCCATTGTGTATTATTTCGTCGTGGTTAACAACAAGGGAGGCAGTTCGGGCGCGATCAATGAGCCCAACAGACTGACGGATACGGCGGATCCCAACGCGACGTCCGTTCCGAGTCCTGCTCCGGGCAGCGGAGGGGGCGCGACAGCCACAACTACGCCAACTCCTACACCGACGCCGAGCGCTACTCCTACACCGACCCCGACGCCTGGGGGAGCCTTGACGCTTGTTAACAGCAGCAACAGTCTGGACAATTACACGGCAGTGGGCGGTAAACTCGACATTACCGTGACGGCGGCAGGAACGCAGTGCTGGTACAGAGTCGACAGTTTCCCGAACAACAGCAAGAAAATGGAGAAACAGGGGACTTTGAAACAGGGCGAAACGGAGACGTTTTCACTGACGACTACCGCACAGATTCGTGTAGGCGCGGCCAACGCCGCTAAAATCACCGTAAACGGGCAAGAGCTCAACGTCGGAGATGCCTCCAACCCTAAGAACATTAAAATTACGCTGCAGCCGCAGCCTTGATCGTAAACTTGTGAGTGTAATTACGCAGGAGAGGACGAAGCCAAAATGAGTTCGGAAAGCTCTTTCGATATCGTATCCAAGCTGGATATGCAGGAATTAAACAACGCTATTACGCAGGCTAAGAGAGAAATCGAAACCCGTTTTGATTTCAAAGGCAGCAAGAGCGAGATCACATTGGAAAAAGAAGAACTCGTTCTTCTTTCGGACGACGATTTTAAGCTTCAGAACGTGATTGACATCCTTCACGCCAAGATGGCTAAACGAGGCATCGCCCTTAAAAATCTCGAATACGGCAAAATCGAGTCGGCTTCTTTGGGAACGGTCCGCCAGCGCGTTAAGCTGAAACAAGGAATCGAAGCGGATATCGCCAAGAAGATTAACATCATGATCCGGGACTCGAAGCTGAAGGTGAAGAGCCAAATTCAAGGAGACTCCATCCGTGTAACCGGCAAAAGCAGAGACGATTTGCAGAAAGTGATTCAAATGCTGAAAGGCGCCGATCTTCCTATCGATCTGCAGTTTGACAATTTCAGATAAGTAAAAGCAGCCCTCCGGTGTCCCGGTTTTCCCGCGGATATCGGAGGGTTTCCCTATTTTGACACTCGGATTAACGTTGTATTATACTTGTAAGGATGGCTTTGCTACGACGTTTGGAGGTTTCAGCATGACGGAGAAGGTAAGAGTAGTAACGCTTGGATGTGAGAAAAACTTGGTGGATTCCGAGATCATGTCCGGACTGGTCGATCAGCGAGGGTACAGCGTGGTCGAGAACAACGAAGAAGCTACCGTGATTATTGTAAATACGTGCGGATTTATCGATGCCGCCAAAGAAGAATCGGTTACTACCATTCTGGATATGGCCGATCTTAAAAGAACCGGGAATTTGAAAGCGCTAATCGTTTCGGGGTGTCTGACACAGAGGTACAAAGAAGAACTGATGAAAGAAATGCCTGAGATTGACGGGATTGTGGGAACGGGCGATTTTCACAACATCAATGCCATTATTGACGAAGCCCTGAAAGGCAAAAAGCCGGTCTATGTCGGGAATCCGGTGTTTAACTATGAGCAAGCGCTTCCGCGTAAGGTTTCTACCCCCCGGTATACCGCATACGTCAAAATCGCGGAAGGCTGCGATAACGCCTGTACGTTCTGCTCCATTCCGATTATGAGGGGGAAATTCCGCAGCCGTTCGATGGAGTCCGTTATTTCGGAAGCGCGGCAATTGGCGTCGCAAGGGGTTAAGGAGGTCAGCCTCATCGCCCAGGATTCCACCAATTACGGAACGGATCTGTACGATAAGTTCATGCTTCCCGAACTGCTCAATCGTGTGAGCGAAGTGGAAGGCATCGAATGGGTCAGGCTGCATTACGCCTATCCCGGATTTTTTACGGATGAGCTGATCGAAACGATGGCGGCCAATCCGAAGATTTGCAAATACATAGATATGCCGCTTCAGCACAGCTCCGACGCTATTCTCAAGCGGATGAGACGGCCCGGAAGAGAGAAGGACGCCCGGGAACTTATTCTCAAAATACGCAAAAGAATGCCGGATGCGGCTTTGCGGACTTCGCTTATCGTCGGATTTCCGGGTGAAACGGAAGAAGATTTCGAACACCTTGTGCAGTTCGTTCAAGATGTCCAGTTCGACCGGCTCGGCGTATTCACTTATTCGATGGAAGAAAACACACCGGCGTCACGCCTTCCCGGCCAGGTGCCGGACGAGGTAAAAGAATACCGCGCGGCCGCTCTGATGGAGCTTCAGCGCGAAATATCCAACCGCCGAGGGGGCCGCAGACTGGGCGAAGCGGTGGATGTGCTTATCGAGCGCTACGACGGCCGCAACGATGTGTATATCGGCCGTTCCCAATACGATGCGCCGGAAATCGACGGGGAAGTTTTCGTAACAGGTACTAATATCGGAATAGGCGGCGTTGTAAAAGTGCGGGTTACCCACTCCTTTGAATTCGACCTCTCCGGGGAGGTTATCGCATAATGAATTTAGCCAACAAGATTACACTTGCCAGGATTTTCCTGGTGCCGATTATTATGTTTTTCCTGCTTGTGAACATTCAGTTTCCACATATTAAAATTCAAACGTTTTCCATCACGTACAACCAGATTATCGCGGCGCTCATCTTCATTATTGCGGCGAGCACCGACAGTCTGGACGGATACATCGCCCGCAAAAACAAACTGGTTACGAACCTCGGAAAGCTGCTGGATCCGCTGGCCGATAAATTGCTTGTAACCGCCGTTCTGGTGTCCCTCGTTGAAATGGATAAACTGGGCGCGTGGATCGTGATCGTGATCATCAGCCGCGAATGGGCCGTGACCGGACTCAGGCAGATCGCTCTGCTGGAGGGGGCCGTCATTCAGGCGAGCAAATGGGGGAAAGCCAAAACAGCTGCACAAATCACGGCGATTATTGCGCTGCTTATCAACAACTTCCCGTTTGCGTTTATCAACGTTCCGTTCGATTTAATCGCAAGCTGGATTGCCGCGATCATCACGGTGTACTCCGGGCTCGATTACTTCATTAAAAATAAGCACGTGATTGATTTTTCCGAGAAAACACAGTAGATACTGTGTTTTCTTCGTCTCCGGGAACAAGCCGGGGGAGGTTAAGGGATAAGTGCGGCAGTGAATGTACTCTGTATGTTCACGCCAACTATATAATGAGCAGGGCTGTACGCCGGACAAGCGTACTGGACCGGACAAGCGGACGGATTTGTCCGGCGTTCATTTTTTCGGAAGTAAGCGGCAACCCGGCCGGCAAATGCAGGTCACACCATGCAGGTTTACATAAGTGAAGGAGGATCTACAGCATGAAAGCAGAATTGATTGCGGTCGGAACTGAGCTTCTGCTGGGGCAGATTTTAAATACGAATGCTCAGTACTTGGCGCAGGAATGTGCGATGCTCGGTATCGACTTGTACTTCCAGACCGTCGTAGGCGACAACCCCGCCCGTATCCGGGAAGCGTTGGAACAGGCCGGGAAACGGGCTGATCTCGTTATCACGACGGGAGGACTCGGTCCGACTCTGGACGATCTGACGAAGGATGTATTGGCCGATATGACCGGCCGCCGGCTCTATATCGACGAGATTTCCATGGCCAAGATCCGCGAGCTGTTCGATTCGCAGGGGCTTCATATGGTCGAGAGCAATTCCAGGCAGGCGAACATGATCGAAGGAGCGGAACCGCTTCCGAACGATACGGGATTGGCCGTGGGGCTCGGCCTGGATCACGAGGGGACCCGTTATCTGCTTCTTCCCGGCCCGCCGAAGGAAATGAAGCCGATGTTTGAGCGCTACGCCAAGGACTGGCTGAGCGGCCTGATGACTGACGAGATGCCTTTGTATTCGAAGATGCTCAAGTTTGCCGGGATAGGCGAGTCCTCCCTCGAGCATAAGCTGTTTGACCTCATCGAGAAACAGACCGATCCGACCATCGCACCTTATGCCAAAGAGGGTGAGGTGACGATCCGCCTGGCGACGAAGGCGCATACGGAAGAGGAAGCTCTCCGCAAGATGGAACAGGTAGAGAAGGAAATCCGCAGCCGCGTAGGGGAACACTTATATGCGGAAGAGGATATTCCGATCGAGGAAGCGGTGCTCGCGATCCTTCAATCCAGAAATCAGACCCTGACGACGGCCGAGAGCTGTTCCGGCGGACTCCTGAGCGATTTGATCACGTCCATACCGGGGCGTTCCTCGGTGTTTCTGGGCGGGGTCGTCTCTTATTCCAACGAAATGAAGCACAGTATGCTCGGCGTTCCTACGGAGCTGCTGGAAGGCGAGGACGCTCCCGGAGCGGTGAGCGCCGAAACGGCCGAGGCAATGGTGCGGGGGCTGCTGGAGCGCACAAATGGGGATTATGCCGTATCCGTAACGGGAGTTGCCGGACCGACTACCTCCGAAGGCAAACCGATCGGGCTTGTGTATGTCGGAGTCGGCTGCAAGGATGGAGATGTTCATGTTCAAAAGCTCCAGCTCCCCGGACTGCGGGAGACGATCAAGCTGCGTGCGGCCAAAACGGCTCTGCACCAGCTTTGGAAACTTATAAAAGCGGACGGCTGATCGGCGTTTTTTGTTGAAAAACCGCAAATTTTAAGCTATAATGAAAGCATGTTAACGGAAGAACCGTAGCGAAGAATTTGTCTTTGCTGCGGTTTTTATTTTTTTGCCGCGCAAGGACCGAAAGGAGCGCCGTTCCCTTTAAATTAAGAGAAGCTTCTGTCCGAATTCCTCACCGGGCGGCGATAGAGGGCTGTCACAAAAAAAACGAATGTATGTTCGAAAAAATGCTTGGCAACGGGTGAAAAAGAAGGTATGATATACCTATAACAGTTAAAGGAAGTGAGTGTATTGTCAGATCGTCGTGCCGCATTAGAAATGGCATTGCGCCAAATTGAGAAACAGTTTGGCAAGGGTTCGATCATGAAACTCGGAGAATCGACACACATGCAGGTGGAGACCATCCCCAGTGGTTCCCTTGCTTTGGATATAGCACTTGGAACCGGAGGTTTTCCTCGCGGTAGAATTATCGAAATCTACGGACCCGAATCTTCCGGTAAAACAACGGTCGCTCTTCACGCAATCGCGGAAGTGCAAAAGTCTGGCGGACAAGCCGCATTTATCGATGCGGAGCATGCTCTTGACCCGCTTTATGCAAGCAAGCTCGGAATCAACATTGACGAATTGCTTCTTTCCCAGCCGGACACAGGCGAGCAGGCGCTTGAAATCGCGGAAGCCCTTGTACGCAGTGGAGCGGTGGATATTATCGTTATCGACTCCGTTGCGGCTTTGGTTCCTAAGGCGGAAATCGAAGGCGAGATGGGGGACTCCCACGTCGGTCTTCAGGCCCGTCTGATGTCGCAAGCGCTGCGCAAACTTTCCGGCGCCATCAACAAATCGAAGGTTATCGCCATCTTTATTAACCAATTGCGTGAGAAAGTCGGCGTTATGTTCGGTAACCCTGAAACAACTCCGGGCGGCCGCGCGTTGAAGTTCTATTCGACCGTGCGTTTGGATGTTCGCCGCGTTGAAACGATTAAGCAGGGCAACGATATGGTCGGTAACCGTACCCGTGTCAAGGTCGTGAAGAACAAGGTTGCGCCTCCGTTCAAACAGGCCGATATTGACATTATGTATGGCGAAGGCATTTCCCGTGAAGGCAGTATCATCGATATCGGAACGGAACTGGATATCGTGAATAAGAGCGGTGCCTGGTACTCCTATAACGGCGACCGTCTCGGCCAGGGACGCGAGAATTCGAAGCAGTTCCTCAAGGAAAACAAGGAAATTGCCGATGTTATTGAACAAAAAATCCGGGAAGCGAGCAATCTCACGAATGTAGTTCCTCCGGCAGGCGTGGATGTAGACGATCCGGACGAAGAACTGGCACTCTTTACGGAAGAAGAAGAATAGGAACAAGGGCCGCCTCTTACGTACAGCGCAGGATGCGGCCTTGTTTTAGCTCCCTGGGGAGCTTTTCTTTGTTTATGGACCCATAGGGTGTCGAAAGGGGAAAAAGCTTATGAAAGACGAAACAGAGACTTCCGTCATTACGGGAATAGAACGGCAAAAGCGCAATAAGAAACGTTACAATGTTTACGTCAACGATGAATATGCCTGTTCCGTGCACGAAGATATCTTGATTAAGAACCGCCTGCTCAAAGGGGAACAGATAGATGCGCAGCGCTTGCGGCAAGCGCTGGAGGAAGACGAGAAGCATGAAGCCTACCTGAAAGCGATCCGTTTCGTGGCGGTCAGGCCGAGATCTGTCCAGGAAGTAAAAATGAAGCTTAAGGATCTGGGCTACGAAGCCGACCTGATTGATTGGACGGTGGGACGTCTACTGGAACAAAAGTACCTGGATGATGCCGATTTCGCAAAGCTTTGGACGGAACAACGTATTCAATACCAGCGTAAAGGCCGCAATGCGGTCCGCTACGAGCTCGCCCAGAAAGGGCTTTCCCGGGACGAAATCTCCAAAGCGCTGTCTGCGGTCGATACGGACGAAGAAATGGAAGGAGCCCTTATTGTGGGCCGTAAAAAATGGAAAACCGTGTCAGGCGAAAAGATGGACCGAAAAAGAAAAACGATGGCTTTTCTGCTTCGGCGGGGGTATCCGTCTTCGCTCGTTAACGATGTGATGCGCCGGCTTTCCGAAGAAGAGCTCGAAAATGAGGAGTAGCTGCCCCGTGAAAGCGCACTCAGTCACGGTTGACGAAGCCAATAGCTTGACAATGTTCTTTGTGAACAGATAAAATACAATTGTATATTTTCATAAAAAATCATCAGATTTTCTATGAGGTAACGGAAGCGATTTCCGCCAAGATTGCTTCTGCTCCATGCTGTTCCGAACAACCCCCGTTGTACGGACAAACAAACCGAACCATTTTCTAGCACGGAATGTGGTCCATACGGCTTGAACAAACGAATATCGGATTAAAAAAACCGAATCATCCCAAGCTAACACCTTGGAGGAACCAACGAGGAGGTGAACATGATGAATCCAATTATCTGGGTCCTGATCATTCTCGTTGTTGGCGTTATTTGCTTAGGGATTGGTTATTTTATCCGCAAGTCTCTTGCAGAAGCGAAAATTTCCAGTGCTGAAACTGCCGCTGCACAAATTGTAGAAAATGCCCGCAAAGAAGCGGAGGCACTGAAAAAAGAAACGGTATTGGAAGCCAAAGATGAAGTTCATAAGCTCCGGGCCGAAGCTGAAAAAGACATTCGTGAACGTCGAAATGAATCTCAACGACATGAAAGACGATTGTTGCAAAAAGAGGAGTCGCTGGATAAAAAATTAGAATCTCTTGAACGCAAAGAAGAGCAAGTCGCCAACAAAGAGAAGAGAATTGAAGAAACGCAGAATCAGATTGATGAGCTCTACCGCAAACAGGTTTCGGAACTCGAACGTATTTCCGGCATGACCATGGAAGAAGCGAAGACCATCATCCTATCCGGCGTTGAACAGGAAGTTCGTCATGAAACCGCACAACTTATTAAAGAAATAGAGCAGCAGGCCAAAGAAGAAGGCGACAAGAAAGCGCGTGAAATCATCACGCTTGCCATTCAGCGCTGCGCTGCCGACCATGTTGCCGAAACGACGGTATCTGTCGTAAGTCTTCCGAATGAAGAAATGAAAGGCCGGATTATCGGTCGCGAAGGCCGTAATATCCGAGCCCTTGAAACCTTGACGGGGATCGATCTTATTATCGACGATACTCCGGAAGCCGTTATTTTGTCCGGCTTTGATCCGATCCGCAGAGAAATCGCGCGGACCTCGCTTGAGAAGCTCGTGGCCGACGGACGTATCCATCCGGCTCGTATCGAAGAGATGGTGGAGAAGTCCCGCAAGGAAGTGGACGAGCGGATTCGCGAGTATGGGGAGCAAGCTACGTTCGAAGTGGGCGTACACGGTTTGCACCCTGATCTGATCAAAATTTTGGGACGTCTCAAATTCCGTACAAGTTACGGACAGAACGTTCTCAAACACTCGATGGAAGTTGCTTATCTTTCCGGTTTGATGGCTGGAGAACTCGGCGAAGACGTGACATTGGCGAAACGTGCCGGGCTTCTGCATGACATCGGTAAAGCGCTTGACCACGAAGTGGAAGGGTCACACGTTGAAATCGGTGTTGAAATCGCCAAAAAGTACAAGGAACATCCTGTCGTTGTGAACAGTATCGCTTCCCACCACGGAGACGTGGAAGCGACCTCGGTTATCGCCATGCTCGTCGGAGCGGCGGACGCATTGTCTGCTGCCAGACCGGGTGCGCGCCGGGAAACGCTGGAAACCTATATCAAGCGTCTCGAGAAGCTTGAGGGCATCTCCGAATCGTTCGAAGGCGTGGAGAAATCGTACGCCATCCAGGCCGGACGCGAGGTTCGCGTCATGGTTCAACCGGAGAAAATCGACGATGCGGAAGCATTCAGACTCGCCCGCGATATTACGAAGAAGATCGAGAACGAGCTTGACTATCCTGGTCATATCAAAGTTACGGTCATTCGTGAAACCCGCGCGGTTGAATACGCCAAATAAAAGAAGTATACTTGTGAAAAGTGGCTGCGTAAGCCACTTTTCCTTTTTTTAGCCGGAAAGAGAAAGAGGCGGGAGTGATGGGTTATTAAGATCGTATTTATCGGAGATATTGTCGGATCAGTCGGCCGGAATGCAGTAAAAACAATGGTGCCTAAACTGAAATTAAAATATGCGAACGCGGTATTTATCGCGAACGGTGAAAATGCGGCCGGAGGCCGAGGGATTACGTCGCAAATTACGAAGGAGCTCTATCAGCTCGGGATTCATGGAATAACGCTCGGAAACCACACCTGGGACCAGAAAGAAATTTTTGATTTCATCGACGATGAAGTTCAGATGGTGCGTCCCGCGAATTTTCCCGAAGGAGCGCCGGGGCGGGGACATACCGTTTTGAAGGTGCGCAACCAGGAAATCCTGCTTATCAATCTGCAGGGGCGGACTTTTCTGCCTCCGATCGACTGTCCGTTCCGTAAGGTAGACGAGATTCTCGAGGCGGCGAAAGGAAAGTACAAGCATATCTTCGTCGATTTCCACGCGGAGACAACGTCGGAGAAAATTGCCATGGGCTGGCATCTGGACGGCCGCGTTTCGGCGGTAGTAGGCACACATACGCATGTCCAGACGAACGATAACCGCGTGCTGCCGCAGGGAACGGCTTACGTAACGGACGTAGGCATGGTAGGCCCCCGGGACGGCGTACTCGGAATGGAACGCACAGCCGTTCTGCGTAAGTTTACGACGCAGCTGCCGGTAAGATTCGTCGTAGACGAGGGGCAGTGGCATTTCCATGCGACCGTTATCGATCTCGACGATACGACAGGCAAAGCGGGCAAGATCGAACTCATTCGGATTAATGAGGAAGATCTTCTTTTCGAATAGGAGCGTTCAACAGCCGGCTTTCTGCCGCAGATTTAACTTGTACCTCCCGGTGATGCCGGTTCAGGAATGTTTGATCACCTGTCCGAATAGGATGGAAAGAGGAAACCTTTATCCTTAATCCTTTATCCATCAACCCAAGGAGGTACTTTTCCATGGAAGTATTAAAAGTTTCAGCAAAATCCAATCCAAACTCCGTAGCAGGGGCGCTTGCAGGCGTGTTACGGGAGCGCGGGGCGGCGGAGCTTCAAGCCATTGGCGCGGGTGCTCTGAATCAGGCAATCAAAGCGGTAGCGATCGCAAGAGGATTTGTGGCGCCCAGTGGAGTCGACTTAATTTGTGTACCCGCCTTTACAGACATCGTCATTGACGGGGAAGACCGCACGGCGATCAAACTCATCGTAGAACCAAGATGATTCACGCGCGCTCCTCGGGTTGTACATACATGAACGGACCTGTTTACATACTCTGTAGACAGGTTTTTTTCGCATCGTGCAACAAAGGCAAGGCCCACTAAAGAGCCTGGAGGTAACCATGATTATCGATGCTCACTGCGATGTTTTGATGAAAATGTACCGGGATCCGCTGCTTGATTTTAACGCGGCCGAACCTCTATTGGACGTAAGCTACCCGCTTATGAAGCAGGGGGGAGTCAAAATCCAGTTTATGGCGGTCTACCTGCCGGAAGAAATCAAGAACCCCGATGTGGGGCACATTCTGGAGTATGTGGATATTTTACACAGAAGAGTGCTCTGCAATCCGGATATCGTCCTGATCCAGAGCCGCTCGGATCTTCAGCATGTGCTGACGACGGGCAAACGGGGTGTGCTGCTGACTTTGGAAGGAGCGGAAGGACTGAGGGGCAGCCTGGCTCAACTGCGCATGCTTCACCGGCTGGGGCTCAGAAGCGTAGGACCCGCCTGGAATTTCGCCAATTGGGCGGTAGACGGGGCCATGGAGACCCGAAACGGGGGCTTTACCCTGCGGGGGCAGCAGCTGATAAAAGAAAGTAATCAGCTCGGGCTGCTGTTCGATGCCTCGCATCTGTCGGAAAAAGCCTTTTGGGAAGCGGCCGACGTGCCCGGCCTGCATTTGTTCGCTTCGCATTCCAATGCCAAATCGGCATGCGACCATCCGCGAAATTTGACCGATGGACAAATCCGCTGCCTTATCGAACGGAAAGGAATGATCGGAATTACATTCGTCCCTTGGTTTGTGAAAAAGACCGGTTCGGTTTTCATTACGGACCTTTTCCGGCATATCGATCACATCTGCTCGCTGGGCGGTGAAGATTTTATCGGCTTCGGATCTGATTTCGACGGGATAGACAACTATATCCGGGGACTGGAGAACGCCGGCATGTACGTGAACCTGGCCAATGAACTGTACAAGCACTACACGCCCGTCCAAGCCCAGAAATTCCTTTGGCAGAATGGATACGCCTTTCTGGAACGCAGTCTGCCGGTGTCCTAGAGAGCGATCTCTTTTTGATATGGGTATGATCTAAAAAAGCTATCTGTTCCTTTTACGGAAAACCCTTGCAATTTACGGGGTCTAGGAATAGAATTTGGATAGCTTGAAAAAATTTTTTTATATCCTACAATCTATCATACAAGCATCGTTCTAAGCAGGGCTCGTTTTGCAAAATGGTTTGCAAGAGGCGGAGCAGCTCACCATCAAAAGGAGTGGACGCAAGGTGATTAGTCAGTTATCGTGGAAGATCGGGGGACAACAAGGGGAGGGTGTAGAAAGTACGGACCGTATTTTCTCGACGGCGCTTAACCGTCTCGGATACTATTTGTACGGCTACCGTCACTTCTCTTCGCGCATCAAGGGAGGACATACGAACAACAAAATCCGCATCAGTACGAAACCGATTCGCTCGATTTCGGACGATTTGGATATTCTGGTCGCTTTCGACCAGGAGACGATTGATCTGAACTCTCATGAGTTGGGAGTCCACGGCGTGATCGTCGCGGACGCGAAATTTAATCCCACCCTGCCGGAAGGCGTTAACGCGCGTCTGTTCCCGGTGCCGATTACGGCGATTGCGGAAGAGCTTGGAACTTCCCTGTTTAAAAATATGGCGGCTTCCGGCGCTTCTTGGGCGCTGTTGGGGCTGCCTTTAGATGTGTTCAACAAAGCGGTCGAAGAGGAATTCGGACGCAAAGGCGCCGCCGTAGTCGAGAAGAATATCGAAGCGGTGCGCAAAGGCGCGGAATCCGTGCTGGAGCTGGCAGGCGGTCCGATCGCGGAACTGCAGCTGGAGCCTGCGGACGGCGAGCAGAAGCTGTTCATGATCGGCAACGACGCCATCGCTCTCGGGGCCGTAGCCGCCGGCTGCCGCTTTATGCCGGCTTATCCGATCACACCGGCTTCGGAAATTATGGAATACTTGACGAAGGTGCTTCCTAAATTCGGCGGAGCCGTTATCCAGACAGAGGACGAGATATCGGCTTGTACGATGGCAATCGGCGCCAGCTACGGCGGCGTACGCGCCATGACGGCATCGGCGGGCCCCGGCCTGTCCCTGATGATGGAAGCGATCGGTCTGGCCGGAATGACGGAAACGCCGGTCGTGATCGTGGATACACAGCGCGGCGGCCCGAGTACGGGACTTCCGACCAAACAGGAACAAAGTGACGTAAACGCCATGATTTACGGCACGCACGGCGAGATACCCAAAGTCGTGCTCGCGCCGAGCACGATCGAAGAATGCTTCTACGATACGATCGAAGCGTTTAACATCGCGGAAAAATTGCAGCTTCCGGTCATTCTGCTGACAGATCTCCAGCTTTCGTTGGGCAAGCAGTCCTCGGAAGTGCTGGATTATAATAAAATCGTTATCGAACGCGGCAGCCTCATCGGGCAACCGGAGGAAGTCGAGGACAGCAAACAGCTGTTCAAGCGTTACGAGTTTACGGAGAACGGCGTATCGCCGCGCGTGCTGCCGGGCGTAAAGTACGGCCTGCACCACGTGACAGGCGTTGAGCATGACCAGGAAGGCCGTCCGTCCGAGAGTCCGGTAAACCGGAAGAAAATGATGGATAAGCGCCTGGAGAAGCTTAAGCATGTGGAAGTGACCAACCCGATTCTCGTCAATGCGCCTCATGAAGAGCCGGATGTTCTGATCATCGGCATGAGCTCGACGGGCGGAACGATCGAGGAGGCAAGAGGCAGACTGGAGAAGGACGGTCTTGCGACGAACCATATTCACGTTCGTCTGCTGCATCCTTTCCCTGCCGAAGAGCTGAAGCCTCATCTGGAGAAAGCAAGAAATGTAATTGTCGTCGAAAATAACGCGACTGCGCAGCTGGCGAATCTGATCAAGCTGAATGCAGGCAGTGCCGATAAAATCATAAACATGCTGAAATACGACGGAACCCCGTTCCTGCCGTCCGAAATTTATCAAGAATGCAAGGAGCTGACTGTAGCATGGCAACGTTAAAAGATTTCCGCAACAATGTAAAGCCTAACTGGTGCCCGGGCTGCGGAGATTTCTCCGTTCAGGCCTCCATTCAGCGCGCTGCCGCGAACGTGGGACTGGAACCGGAGCAGCTTGCGATCGTATCCGGTATCGGCTGCTCCGGCCGTATCTCCGGCTATGTGAACTGCTACGGCTTTCACGGAATTCACGGCCGTTCCCTGCCGATTGCCCAAGGGCTTAAAATGGCGAACCGCGAGCTGACCGTTCTGGCTTCCGGGGGCGACGGCGACGGATTCGCGATCGGTATGGCTCATACGGTCCATGCGATCCGCCGCAACATCGACATGACTTATATCGTCATGGACAACCAGATTTACGGCCTGACTAAAGGCCAGACGTCTCCGCGAAGCGGCGAAGGCTTCAAAACGAAGAGTACGCCGAGCGGCTCCATCGAAACGCCTCTGGCGCCTCTTGAGATGGCGCTGGCTGCCGGTGCGACTTTCGTGGCGCAGTCTTTCTCCAGCAACTTGAAGCAGCTGACGCACATCATCGAGGAAGGCATCAAGCACCAAGGCTTCTCGCTGATTAACGTATTCAGCCCGTGCGTCACGTTCAACAAAGTGAACACGTACGACTGGTTCAAGGAAAATATCGTGGATCTGGAGACGATTCCGGATTACGACCCGAGCAACCGGATCCAGGCGATGACGAAGCTGATGGAAACCGACGGCATGCTGACCGGCATTATTTATCAGAATAAAACGAAGCCAAGCTACGAGAACCTCGTTACCGGCTTCAAAGCAGAAGGTCTTGCCAAGCAGGATATGAAGCTGAGCCAGGCTGATTTTGACAAATTGGTTGCAGAATTCAAATAAGCGGCATAGAAAAGCGTGCAGAGTGCTCTGCGCGCTTTTTTTTTATTCGCGTAGAGGTTAAACTGAGGGGGAGAAGCTGATATAGAGACAGAGAATGGATACAGGAAGGGATGAAGACACAATGAAACAAATACCTATCGGGATTTCCGCCCGCCACATTCATTTGAAGCCGGAGCACATTACCCGCCTGTTTGGCGAGGGCTATGAGTTGACTGTTCTTAAGGACCTGTCCCAGCCGGGACAATTCGCCGCGGGCGAAACCGTAGCGGTCGTCGGTCCCAAAGGCCGGTTTGACAAGGTCCGCATCCTTGGACCGGCTCGGAATATTTCCCAACTGGAAATATCGCGCACGGATGCTTTTGCGCTCGGCGTTAATCCGCCGGTACGCGAATCCGGAAATATTGAAGGAACGCCGGGAATCAAGATTGTGGGTCCCAAAGGCGAAGTGGAGCTGGAAGAGGGCGTTATCGTTGCGGCCCGCCACATCCATTTCCATACGGAGGATGCGAAGAAATGGGGCATCGAGGACAAGCAGCGCCTGCGTGTCCGGGTGGAGACGGATCGTCCCGTAATTTTCGAGGATGTGATTGCCCGTGTATCGGACCAGTTCGCCTTGGATATGCATATCGATACGGATGAAGGCAACGCCGCAGGGCTTAAAACCGGCGATGTCGGAATTATTGTAGATTAGAAAGCGGGCCGGGACAAGTTGTCCGCATGCGCGCAGGGAGCCGGGTACGGGGAGCTGATTTCCTCTGCCCGGCTCTTTCTTCTTTTGTCCGGGGACCAGGCATGGTATAATCAGATTTATGAGTCTAGCATGGAATATTCAGGAGGAATGGCGAAATGACGGTGAAAACCGCTAAATCCGATAAGGATTTTTCGATCTATTTTCAACCTCCTTCTTATAAGGATGCGAAAAAACGCGGCAAGGAAAACATCGAAGTGCTGTATGATTTCAACATTCCGGAAGAGATGAAGGAGTTTGGCCAAGGCAAGCGGTACATGATCCGCACGTATGGCTGTCAAATGAACGAACATGATACTGAAACGATGAAAGGCATGCTCGAGGAGCTCGGCTATACCTCAACGGAAGAGAAGCAGGAAGCGGATGTGATCCTTCTGAACACCTGCGCGATCCGGGAGAACGCGGAGGATAAGGTGTTCGGCGAACTGGGGCACCTGAAGCACCTCAAACTGGAGAAGCCGAATCTGGTGCTCGGAGTCTGCGGGTGCATGTCGCAAGAGGAAGGCGTCGTTAAGCGGATCTTACAAAAACACGGGCATGTCGATCTCATATTCGGCACCCACAACATTCACCGGCTTCCGGCCCTTCTGCAGGATGCATACTTAAGCAAGGAAATGGTCGTGGAAGTGTGGTCCAAGGAAGGCGACATTATCGAGAACCTGCCCAAGAAGCGGGAAGGCATGCGCGCCTGGGTAAACATTATGTACGGCTGCGACAAGTTCTGCACGTACTGCATCGTGCCGTACACCCGCGGCAAGGAGCGGAGCCGCCGTCCGGAGGACGTATTGGCGGAGGTGCGGGATCTGGCCCGTCAAGGGTTTAAGGAAATTACGCTGCTCGGACAGAACGTCAACGCTTACGGCAAAGATTTCGAGGACATCTCGTATTCCTTCGGAGATCTGATGGCGGATATGCGTAAAATTGATGTGCCGAGAATCCGGTTTACCACTTCGCATCCGCGTGACTTTGACGACCATCTGGTCGAGGTGCTCTCGCACAAAGGCAATTTGATGGAGCACATCCATCTGCCGGTCCAATCGGGAAGCACGGAAGTGCTGAAAAGAATGAGCCGCAAATACAGCCGTGAACTGTATCTGGATCTTGTGCGCAAAATCAAGACGGCTATACCCGGCGCGGTGCTCAGCACGGATATTATCGTCGGTTTCCCGGGAGAAACGGATGAGCAGTTTGAAGAGACGTTGTCTCTCGTGAAGGAAGTCCGGTTCGATTTTGCCTACTCTTTCATTTATTCCCCTCGCGAAGGAACGCCGGCTGCCGCAATGGAAGACAATGTTCCCGAGGACGTGAAGAAGGAGCGTCTGTACCGGCTCAATGAGGTACTCGGAGCTTTCAGTAAAGAGAGCAACGAGAAGCTTCGCGGTGAAGTGGTCGAAGTTCTTGTTGAGGGAGAGAGCAGGAAGAATTCGGAGGTCCTCTCCGGACGGACCCGGACGAATAAGCTCGTTCTTTTCAAAGGATCGAAGGATCTGATCGGGTCTTTCGCCCATGTACGCGTGACGGAACCGCAAACCTGGCTTGTAAAAGGCGAGCTTGTCGCGGAGCCTTTGCAAATGTTAAGCTAAGAACGCCATAATGAAGAAGCGGAGTGTGCAGGATGGAGCATTACACGAATACCGAAATGATCGTAAGAGAAGATATTTTGGCGAAAACGAAGGAGCTGGCGGAGCTTCTGACCACCTCTTCCGAGGTGCAGTTTTTTCAACAGGCCGAAAAACAGATCAACCAGAACGAGCATATTCAGTCTCTGATTCAAGCCATGAAGAAAAAGCAGAAAGAAATTGTCGCTTTTGAGAAATTCGACAACGAAATCATGGTTAAGAAGATCGAGAAGGAAATCGAAGACTTGCAGGATGAGCTGGACAATATTCCGATCGTCAGTGAATTTCAGCAATCCCAGGCGGATATCAACTACCTGCTTCAACTCGTTATGGGCGTGATCCGGGATACGATTGCGGACAAAATTACGGTGGAGTCCGGTTCGGCACAACCGCCTTCCAGCTGCAGCGAATAAAGTGTCCCTGTTACAGAAAGGCCGTTTCCGGTTGCGGAGCGGCTTTTTTGGCGTACATTCCTTTTGTTGGTTAGTTGACAAAAAACAAACAATCTTATAGATTGTTTATATAAATATAAACGAAGATTGAAGGTGTTTGGTTTGAAAGATGTTTCAGAACTTTTTTGGAATGCGTCGACGGATGAAATCAAACGGGGATACGTTTTCTCGGATCAGGAAGAAGCTTATGTGTGTCTGGTTTGCGGGAAATCGTTCACTAAAGGGATTATTTACCGTGAAGACGAGACGTTTTACGAAGCCGAAAAGTTCGCGTCCCGGCATATCGCCGCCGAGCATGGGTCCATGTTCCATTATCTGCTCAACTTGAATAAGAAGTTGACGGGATTGACCGACCTGCAGAAGCAGCTGCTCGGATTTTTTCACGACGGATTGTCCGACAAAGACATTGTGGGAGAACTTGGCGGCGGAAGCACTTCAACCATCCGTAATCACCGGTTTACGATGAGGGAGCGGGAGAAGCAGGCTAAAGTGTATTTGGCGCTTATGGGGCTTCTGGACCAGCGGCCTGATACCGGAAAAACGTCTTCTTTTATTGCCGTTCCGAAAAGCGCTACGGTGCTGGATGAAAGATTCGCGATTACGGAACAGGAAAACGAGCAATTTCTGAAGCTGTATTTTCCGTACGGGGTAGACGGACCTCTCAACAAATTTCCGAAAAAAGAGAAGCGGAAGATCGCTATCCTGCGGCAGCTGGCAACAAGATTTGAAGCGGATCGGAAGTACACGGAAAAAGAAGTGAACGAGGTGCTGAAAGAAGCGTGGCACGATTACGTGACTATCCGCAGATACCTGATCGAATACGGCTTTATGAAGCGTCACGACGACGGCAGCGCGTATTGGGTAACCCGTTAAGAGAAACGGCAAGCGCGCCTTGGGTCAAATTCACTAAAAGAGGTTAATATCCGTATAGCAGCAGCTAGAGACAAAGGAGGATATAACCATGCCCCATGATATGACCCATGAAGGCGTTAACGAAGAAATTCAACGTTGTATCGAAGAATGTATAAATTGTATTAAAACTTGCAATTATTGTTTCGATGCTTGTCTGAAGGAAGAAGACGCTTCCCATATGGCCGCGTGCATCAGGCTGACCCGTGAATGCGCGGATATTTGTACTTATGCCGCATCGGCCATGACCCGTCAAAGCCCGTTCATTGTGGAAATCTGCAACCTATGCGCGACGGTTTGCGAAATTTGCGCCAAAGAATGTGCGGAACATGAACACGAGCACTGTAGGGAGTGCGCCAAAGTATGCCGCTCCTGCGCGGAAGCTTGCCGTAGAATGGCTGCGTAAGACATTTTAAATAAACGAGCGGCTTGAGATGCGGCACGTGGAGCAGGCAAAGTACGGCTCGATTAGTAAACGGTTAGAAAACAACGGCTAAAAAGGGAACCCCCACGGGTTCTTTTTTTAGTTTCCGCAAGAGAGGGAAGAAGCAAAACGAGATGTAAAAACTATTAAGGAATTCTAATAATTGGGTGACCGGAATGGGGCCGTTAAGGTTATAATGAGGGAAAGAATGCCCGAAAGTGCAACCTTCCTTCCCGCATTACGTCTATGACTGAAAGCCTGTTTCAATCCGCGCTTATTTGGGTAAATGTTGCTGATGCGCATGAAACCATAGTGAAGACCTAATTTTTGTCGCCTGAGGAGTTATCGTTTATGAAGGAAACTATTATTGTGGGCCTCCCGGCCTACAACGAACAGGATGCCTTGCCTAAACTGCTTCCGAAGATGGAACAATTGTCGGTGCAGTTTGGGGAGGCTTTTCGCGTGGTTGTGGTCAACGACGGAAGCTCGGACGGAACGGCCGAGGTCTTGAAGGAAGCATGCCGAACCTATGCATGGCTCCAAGTTATCGACCATGAGCGCAACCGCGGACTCGGGGAGGCCATGAACACCCTGGTCCGATTTGTAACGAGCGAGTACCAGTCGAGCGATGTGCTTGTGACGCTGGACGCGGACAATACGCATAATCCGAACCTGATCCCGGCGCTCGTCGCGAAGCTGAAGGAGAACAAGCTGGATCTGGTTGTGGCGTCCCGTTTTGCCAGAGGGGGCCAGGAACTGGGCTTGTCGTTTATCCGGAGGCTTTACAGCCGCGGGGCGATGGTGTTTTTTAAGTTGTTTTTTCCTATCGAGGGGGTACATGATTATTCGAGCGGCTTTCGCGCCTACCGGATCGGATATCTCAACCAGGCTATGAACCTTTACAAACAAAGACTGATCACGACCAGCGGTTTCGATTGCATGGCCGAAATGATGGCCCGGTTTAGTAAAATCGGGATTAAAGCGGGGGAGTATCCGCTCGTGTTGGAATACCATTTAAAGGTCGGCCGCAGTAAAATGAATGTAAAGCGGACGATTGCAGGCTATTTCCGTCTGTTGATGAAAGTTAAACCCCCCGTGCAGGGGACGCAAAAGAAAGTGAAGGGTACCGTATGAGCGCACTTTGGGTTATTTTATTATCGGTCGGTATGGGAGCGGTCGGGCAAGTTCTTCTCAAAGCGGGAGCGAACCGCCTGGGCGAACTCTCGCTGGCTCCGGCTACCTTGATTCCGGATTTATTCCGGATGGTCAAAACTCCCGAGATTCTGATCGGACTTATTTTATTCGGCACGAGCTTTCTGCTGTGGGTCAAGGTGCTCACCAAGGTCGAACTGAGCTATGCGTATCCGATGATGAGCTTGAGTTACGTGATCGTGTTCGTCATGTCGTTTCTTTGGTTCCAAGAGACGTTTACGATGCAAAAGCTGGTCGGTATGGCCGTGATTATAATCGGAATCATTATCATTAATAAATAAGGAGAAGCGCATGGAACACAAGACGCGCATTCCTGCGTGGCTCATAACCGCCCTCTTGTTTATTGCGATTGCTGCGCTGAGAATTCCATACATAACTAATTCACCGTATGAAATCGATTCATGGAGACAGTCGGATACGGAATCAATCGCCCGTCATTTTGTGGAAACTAAATTTAATCTTTTCTATCCGCAGTTCAATTATCAGGGGCCGCTTCCCAATTATGTGGAGCTGGAATTTCAGATTACCCCGTTTCTGATTGCGATTTTGTACAAACTGTTCGGGTATCACTACTGGCTGGCCAGGCTCGTGCCTCTGGCATTTTTTATGGGCTCGGCGTGGTTTCTCTACCTGATCGCCCGCACGTTCTATACGAAGCGGACAGCCTGGATCGCGGTTTTGCTGTACGGGATCTTACCGGTTGCGGTGACTTATTCCCGGGCCATTATGCCGGAAGCGGCGTCGCTGTTTTTTTACCTCGGCGCGTTCTATGCGTTCACGGTGTGGATCCGCAAGGGCGGCACGGCTTTTGTGCTTACCGCGGCGCTGTTTACGGCGCTGGCGATTTCGCTCAAGGTGCCGACGATATTCGTAGGCATTCCCATGCTTTTCATGGCGGCGGCGAAGTTTAAGTGGAAAATGCTCGTGAACTGGCGTTTGTGGCTGTTCGCGGCTCTGGCCCTCGGCCTTCCCGCGTTGTATTACGCCTGGGCCTCGTCCATAGCGGAATTCCAATTCGTATCGGGAATAGCGACGAAGCACATTTTCCCGAAAATGGCGACGGCGCTGTTTACTCCCGAGACCTGGGATTTTTTCCTGCGGGAGCTGCCGAAGGCTTTTTCTTGGCCGCTTCTGGCCCTGGCGGCCGCCGGTCTGCTTGCCGGCTTCCGGCAGAAGGATATCCCCATCCGCGTGTGGGGATGGGCGATGCTTCTGGAGCTGGCCACGATCGTGGCGGTGATCAAATTCGATTATTATTTGATCTTCTTTGCTCCGGTTGCGGCCTTGCTCGCCGCGAAAACGATCGGCCGGCTGACGGAGTTCCGGTTCGGCCGGATTTCCGCCGCAGTCGTCGTTGCGGGCATCGGATGGGCCTGCGCCCTTATGATGAATCCTGATTACGGGAAGGAGAAAACGGTCATTCTGGAGCAGGCCCGGGCGGTCGAACGGCTTACAAAGCCGGGCGATCTCATTGTCGTCGGCACCGACGATCCCTCGCTGCTGAACGCCAGTCACCGGGTAGGCTGGAGGGTGCTTAACTCCATCCCGGACGATCCGATCAAAGAGCTCGAATATTTCCGGGCGGGGGGAGCGGCCTATTTTGTTCCTCTCAAAGGGCAAATTGACGGAGATAAGGCCGGGGAACTGCGCCGTTATCTTAACGCGAAGTTCGAGAAAATTCCCGTAGAGGGCGGATATGACATTTACCGGCTGAACTGAAAAAGAAAGCAGGGCCTGCATGCAGGCCCTGCTTTCTTTTTTTGGTTTGCCGCTTAACGCAGCCGTTTATGTACTGCCGGGTGCCGGCGACTACTTGATCACGAGCACCGGAATTTGCGCATGCTGGACGACATAGTGGCTGACGCTTCCGAGCACCCACTCGCGCACTCCGCTAAGGCCGCGGCTGCCGATTACGATCAGATCCCGTCCGGTGCGCTCGGCGTGTTCGAGAATGGCCCTGCCCGGGTTGCCGTTCAGCAGATAAACCTCGGCCGGCTGGGAAAGTGAAACTAAACGCTGCTTAGCATCGTCTTTAATTTGTTCGGCCAATTCGTAATATTCTCCGGACATGCCGGCAGGGGTGGAAATGAGGGCTTCGCCAACGACAAGGTTAGGCATGTTCGCCACATGAACGACTTCCAGCTTGGCGGACGGGTTGCTTTTGGCAAGTCCGACGGCTTTTTCCAACGCTTTCTTTGATACTTCAGAACCATCATACGCGACTAAAATATTCAAGAATTGCATGATCGTCACCTCTTTGGCATAATGAATTAGGGAAGCTGTCGAATTTTTAACTTATTTGTAACTCTTTACTCCGGATTTCTCACTATAATTATACCGTCTACCGAACTATAATGATATCGTCCGCATCATACTCCTGTCTATACAATTCCATGGAACTGTATACCATACTCAAGAATTGAGGTTTTTAATTATGTCCGACCCTATTAATCCGAATTCAACCCCCGTTTCCGGTACTGATTCACGTAAATCCAAACTTAAGAAGAAAGCCAAATGGCCCTTATGGAAAAAAATAGCCGTAACCGGCGGCATTATCGTTTTGCTCCTTGTCATCGGCATCGGCACGTACGCCAGCTTTCTCATCAGTAAAGCCAATAACATCATCGACACGGTAGGAACGAAGGAAGTCGTCGCTCCGAAGGATTCCGCCAAAGTCAAACCGATCAGCATCTTGCTGATGGGCGTGGATTCGCGGAAAGAAACCGGCTCGTTGAACAGTGATGTGATGATGGCCATTTCGATGAATCCCGAGACGAAGTCCGCAACGATCGTTTCTCTGCCGCGCGACCTTGAAATGAAGCTTAAGAAGAACGGCGATTCTCATAAGGCTAACTATTTTTACCCGCATTTCACGTTAACTGAACCGGAAACCGCGATGAAAAAGACGAAGGATTTTTTCGGCAACTTTTTTGAGGTTCCTTTCGACTACATGGTGACCATCGATTTTGAAGGGTTTAAGCAGGTGGTCGATCAGCTCGGCGGCGTAACGGTCGATGTCGACCAGGATATGTATTATGTCGACAACTGGGACGGCACCAGAATCGATCTCAAGAAAGGCGTTCAGAAGCTGGACGGTAAAAAGACGCTCGACTTCGTGCGCTACCGCAAATCGAATCCGGGCTCGAAGTTCGAAACCCAGGAATCGAGCGATCCGGCGCGTAACGCGAGACAGCAGCAGGTCTTGAATGAAATTCTTAAAAACTTGAAAAGCCTGGGCGGGGTCACGAAAGCTTCCGGTATTTTGGAAGCGGTCGGTAACAACCTGAAAACGGATATCCCTGCCAGTCAGATTCACGATATGATTTCCCAATATATCACAATCGATACGCAAAATATTGAACTCATTCATATGGACGGAGATTGGATCAGCCCTTACATCGTCGTGAAGGATGAGGAGATCAGAGAGGCCAAAAATGCACTGAAGCTCCGTCTGGATCCGAATTGGGTGCCGAGCAGCAGCCCGAATTCCACCGATTCGTCTAAAGGTACCGACAGCAGAGGAAACAATACCAATTCGGATGGCAAAATAACGCCGACTCGCACGCCGAAGCCGACGGACGCCCCGACTCATACGCCGAAGTCGACGATCAAGCCGACACCGACGCCGACACCGAAAACGTCTGTACGGCCGAACCCGACTCCGGAAGACGATGATGTTGTACCGGGCTTGACACCGGACCCGACCCGCAAACCGGGGGGAAGCGTCACTCCGCCGCCGAGCGGGAAACCGACGACCCCTCCGAAAAATACGGAGCTCCCTAAACCGACACCGACGCCGACTCCGCAAAACCAGGAAGCGGCGCAAAAAACAGGATAACTTCCTAAATCCCCGCACTTCTCGTTACGAGAGGTGCGGGGATTTCTTTTTGCGGCGCTGGAGATCCTGAACTTTTTCCCCAGAGCTTGAGTTAGAAAAGAAAGTTGCGGGTAATATCAACAGGAGAGAAACTAACAAGGATGAGGTGTTCGTGATGAGCAAACATATTCAAGCCTATTTCCGCACGGAAAACGATGCGGAGGATGTTCGCATCCGGCTCCAAACTTATTCCGTCGAGCAGCTTGAAGTCGGAGAGACTCAGGGACGCGTATCACGGACCGGTTTGATTGCGCCTCCGGCCTTTGCGGGCGGGACGTCCGGAGCCGTCGGTGTGCCAGGTGCGACGATCGGCACCTCTCCGAGTCCGGGTGGCTTCATACCGGTCCGGGCGGCGGAGGATCGCCACGATCCCGACCGAACCATTCGTGGCGAAGACGATGGGCCGCTGAGCGATTTCATCTTAGGCGAAGGCGACGATGACTCCGAAAATCTGCGCTATGTGCTGTCGGCCAAGGTGCCGGATTCCGACTATACGGAAATCGTGGAGATCATCCGCAGCAACAAGGGATACGTTGAATCGATAGATTAAAACCGGATAAACGAAAAGGAGTGGAACAACCATGAGTAAAATCGCATTTTTGCTGGCACCCCAATTCGAGGATTCTGAAATGCAGGAACCTTATGAAGCTTTGAAGACCGACGGACACGAAGTCGTCATTATCGGATTGAAGCAGGGAGAGCTGCTTACCGGAAAAAACAAGAAAGCCGAATACACGGCCGATCAGGGCATCAAAGAAGCCAAAGCGGACGAATATGATGCCGTCGTTATTCCGGGAGGCTCTTCGCCGGAAGGATTGCGTCTGGATGCGGACATTCAAAGTTTCGTGAAAAAGATCCACGAGGCCGGAAAGCCTGTGGCCGCTATTTGCCACGGACCGCAGATTCTGATCAGCGCCGGTCTGATCAAGGGCCGGAAGCTCACCTCCTATCCGCCGCTTCAGGACGACGTGCGCAACGCCGGAGGGGAATTCGCGGATCAGGAAGTCGTGATCGACGGCAACCTGATTACGTCGCGGACTCCGAAGGATGAGCCTGCGTTTATCGCCGCCATCAAAAAGGCGATCTAAAGGGATTTCTTTCATCGGGCAAGAACGTCTGCGGCGCATGCTTGCAGGCGTTCTTGTTTTTCCTATATGATGGGGGTATCTCATCCGAAGGAGAAGGTATCTATTTATGCTGTTCGTCCGTCAAGAAAGCTTCAAGGAATACATACGCCGGTATCCGGTGACGAGTCTTCTTGTCCTAATCCATGTGGTGCTGTTTGTGCTGATGGAGGTAAACGGCTCGTCCACAAGCACGAGAACGCTTATCGAGTATGGAGCCTTATTTTCCGCTCCGGGTTTTGCGCCCGAGTGGTGGCGCTTCTTCACCGCCATGTTCTTACATATCGGCTTGTCCCATCTGCTGTTTAACAGCTTCGCCCTGGTGATTTTCGCACCGCCGCTGGAACGTCTGCTGGGCAGCGTCCGGTACGCGGTCTTCTACTTAGCCAGCGGGGCGCTGGGCAGCGCGTTCTCCTACTGGCTGCATACGGACTCTTATGTCGCGGCGGGGGCCTCCGGAGCCATTTACGGGATTTATGCGGCCTATCTCTACCTGGCCTTGTTCCGCAGGCAGCTTCTGGATCAGCAATCGAGACAGACGGTCATCATCATTTTGGTGAGCGGTCTGCTGTTTTCCGTGATCGTGCCGAATGTGGATCTATACACGCATCTGGGCGGTTTTCTGGCCGGTTTTATCTTGTTTGCCTTGTTCGTGGAATTTATCAAACGAAGCGGCAGAAGATAGAGCGGGCCTGATTCGAAGGCAGTGCCGGTTAACTGAAAAAAGGAAGCGGGAGTTCCGACGCCCCGCTTCCGCTGAAACCGAAAGAAGACTCCTGAGGGTTCCGTAGAACCGGGCAGGAGTCTTTTCTGTTTACTTTTAAAGGATAAAAATTAAGATTTCAGCACATCGTGGTCCACATAACGCTCGCCGTTCAGTTCACTGACGATATTGATGGCCGCCTTGGCGCCGTCGCCCGCCGTTACAATCGTATGTACGCTCATACCGGCAATCGTGCCCGCCGCCCAGATGCCTTCCACGCTTGTTTTGTTGTTCGCGTCCGTCTGAACGATCGTTTTGATCCGCGGCTCTGTGCCCGGAACCGTCGTAACTCCGATTTTGTCGGCAAGATCGGCCAGGACTCCTGTCGCGAGCAGGACGTGTCTGGCTTCGTAGCTGCCCTGATCCGAAGTGACGAGAAAGCCGTCGTTCTGCTTGTCGACCGATTCCACTTTGCCTTCCGCAATTTCCGCGCCGAACTTGGCCGCTTGTTTCTTGCCCAGCTCGACCATGTCGGGACCGCTGATTTCGGCGACTCCGTAATGGTTCTCGATCCAGGCGCGTTTCGTCATGCTCTGTCCGCTGTCGATAAGAAGCGTCTTTTTGCCCGCTCTGGCGGCAATCAGTCCGGCGCTTGCACCCGCAGGGCCCGCTCCGATAATAACAAGATCGTACATGCTCTTCTCTCCTTCGTATGACAAAATAAAAACTCTAGTCCAGTATAGCGGATGGACAGAAGGAAGAAAAGCAGGCGCTTACATCGTCGATCGGACCGAGTTTCCAAGACGAATACCAGCCTGTAGAGGAAGTATAAAGCCCCAGGGTAGAACCCGAGGCGGGCCCGGAATGTGGGTTTTTGTCTCCTTACATGTTATGATAGGAAGAGGATTCATCCACAGTAAACAGCGAAAAACCTTGAAAAGAAAAGGTGATCAAATGAACAATCGGCTCAAACAAATCAGCGATTATATCGAACAAAACAACCTAGATGCCGTTATCATTACGGTTCCGCGGCACGTGTATTATTTGACGGGGTTCGCCTCCGACCCGCACGAGCGCTTCTTGGGGCTCATCCTTCCGAGAGGAGAAGAGCCGTTTCTGCTCGTGCCGGCTCTGGATGCGGAAGCGGCCGCCCAGGCGTCCACGGTACAGCGGATTCATACACACAGCGACACGGACTCGGCTTATGAAGTGCTTCGCGGACTGCTGCCGGCTTCGCTCGGAAGCATCGGCATCGAAACCGAGCATTGGACCGTCAGCCGCTTTGAAGAACTGAAGAGCTGCATTGGCGTAAGCCGGTTTTCTTCGGTAGATGAGCTGCTGCGGGATATGCGGGTCATCAAATCCGAGGACGAAATCGGCCTGATGAAGGATGCCGTGACACTTGTGGAGGAAGTGCTGAGACGCGGCCTGCAGAAGGTGGCTGTCGGTGTGACGGAAATCGAGCTGGTCGCGGAACTGGAGTTCCAGATGAAAAAACTCGGGGCCCAGTCTCCCTCTTTTTCAACGATTGTCCTGACCGGTCCCGCTTCGGCGCTGCCGCACGGCGTTCCCGGAACGCGTAAAATCAGCCGCGGGGATCTGCTTTTATTCGATCTCGGCGTTTATTTGAACGGCTATGCGTCCGATATTACGCGTACCTTCGCGGTGGGAGAAGTGTCGGAGGAACAGCGCCGCATTTACAATGCGGTCCTGGCCGGCAACGAAGCGGCCATTCAAGCCGTCCGGCCGGATGTTACCTGTGCGTCCGTAGACGCGGCCGCAAGAAACCGGATCGAAGCGGGCGGCTACGGCACCTATTTTAACCACCGGCTCGGTCACGGACTCGGAATCGACGTCCACGAGTATCCGTCTGTCCACGGAAGAAACGAGGCGCTTCTGAAGGCCGGCATGACGTTCACCATCGAGCCCGGTGTTTATGTGCCGGGCGTGGGCGGAGTCCGTATCGAAGACGACGTTCTGGTTACGGCCGGAGGAGTCGAAGTGCTGACTTCCTTCCCTAAACAATTGACGGTTCTCGGCGACTGATCTGCTTTGCTTTGGTAAAAGCCTGCCCTGTGTATTCCTGACGGAATATCGGGGCAGGCTTTTTTTTGCATTCGATTAATTCTAAGCCCATAAGGTTAAACATACATAATGACCAAAACGAGAGGATGTGACAGCCATGCATGCACTGCGTAAAATGATGAATATCGTCGGCCTCCTCTTGGTTCTGATCGTGAATACGCTGGCTCAAGTGCTACCTATTAACGGGGTGACCACCGGAGAAATATCGGACCGGCATCATACATATGTTACTCCGGCCGGGTATGTTTTCACGATATGGAGCGTCATTTATTTGGGGCTGATCGGGTTCGTCATTTACCAGGCCCGCAAGGATACGGGGAACCGCCCGGCAGTGGAACGGATCAGCTACTGGTTCGTCGTCAGTTGTCTGCTGAATTCGGCCTGGATCTTTCTGTGGCATTATGAAAAAATCGGCTGGAGCACGCTAGTCATGGCCGCCCTTCTGCTGACGCTTATCGCCATCTATCAGAGAATCCGCTACGGCCGGGAATCGCGGGCGATCGGGGAATACAGCTTCGTGCAAGTGCCCTTCAGCCTGTATCTGGGCTGGATCTGCGTGGCTTCCATCGTAAACGTTACGGTATGGCTGCAGGACTTGGGCTGGAACGGATGGGGGATCGATCCCCGGATGTGGGCCGTCATTCTGCTGACGGCGGCAGGCGTGCTGGCTGTCGCTTTCAGCTACGGGAAGAAAGACGTGCCTTTCGCGCTGGTTTTCGTCTGGGCCTTCATCGGCATCGGCATCGAACAGCAGGCAGACACATGGGTACGCAATGCGGCTTGGTTACTGGCCGCCATCGTCGGAGCGGCAACCTTATGGCTCCTGGCCAAAGTGATCCGGGACCGCAAAAGATGGGATCAGTCCTATATCAGCCGGTAATGAAAACCTATTCGGGAAGCTTCTCTTGAAAAAGAGAGCTTCTTTTTTTGCAATCTGTCGAAAGAAGAAGAAAAAGGAGGTAATATCCAAAATAATGTAACATATAAGAAAAATATTCCAAAACCTCCAAAATGGTGCTACAATACGTGTAATCGGATTGGCAAACAGGGGAGAAAATAACAGGAGGTGATTAGCGGCTCAGCTTAACCTGCTCGGATGTTCTCCGTTTTTGTATGTCTGGAGCTAGTTTACACCTGAAGGAGGAAGATGACGGTGAAAAGATCTCTTCGCTCAAGCGGGCTGCTCCGCAGAACGCTGTTTGCTGTCCTGCTTTTGTCCGTTGCGGCTGCGGGCTGCCTTCCGCTGTACGGGATAGCCGGCGCCGCTCCAGGCTCGGCTGCGACCGAGGGCTATCCGCAGCATTCGGGACCTTACGGAGGCATCGCGGTTCCGCCCGACAGCCCGAAATCCGGGCCTGCCGATCAGGACCCTTTCCGTTCGGCGAACAAGCCCGGAACCCCTCTGCTTCCGCACACGTCTCTTGGCGTGACGGTAAATGAATCCGTTTACGGTCCTCATATCAAACTTCCCGACGGAACTCTGCACCCGGTAGCCGGAATGGATCAGGAGCGCAAAGAAGACGCACTGACCGTGTATACAAGCACGTACGGAACGTATACGCCTCCTTTCGATGACCGGACGATCGAGCTTATTGTGACGGAAGGCATTATCGTGGACAAAATCTCAGACGGCAAGAAAGGAACCTATCTGCCCCCAAACGGATACGTTCTTTCGGGTACCGCCAGTACAAAGGCGCTTCTGCAGCAGTTGAATGTGGGAGACAGCCTTACCGCCGTGAACATAAAAATTCCCGTCCTGCCGACGAAATATGTGAAGGTCGGCGATTTGATTATCCCCGTGGACCGGGTTAACGGGCCGCGGAATCAGGGTGAAGCGGTGCTTTTCGACTCGGGGTACGGAGCTTCCACCCGGACGAATCCTTGGGGAATCGAAGTGATTTTCCAGAACGGCCGGGTCACGGGAGTGAAAGGAATTTTGATGGATTCGGGCGGAAAATTTATCGACAATGACTCGCCGATTCCCAAAGGAGGTTACGTCCTTTCCGTGCAGGCGGCAAGTCCTTATTATGCCGATCTGTTGGCTCTGGCGGCTCCGGGACTTGCCGTATCTATGGAGTTGAATGCGTATCCCATGTATTTTGCGTCCAAAATGGCTTATGACGCGTTTAATCCCCGGACGAGGGAAGACAATCCGGCAGGGTGGGACGATACGAACAACAAGCCGTATCCCGGGCACCGCGGAGCGGAGCAGCTGATCGTATACGACAGCAGCTATGGCGCCGCCACCGGCACGAATCCGTGGGGAGGGGAGGCTGCCGTGAACGCGGACGGCAAAATCATAAGCAGCGGAGGCAACAACCGGCCCATTCCTGAAGGGGGGTACGTCCTTTCCGGACACGGTTCCAAAATGGCTTGGCTCTCGCGCTATGCGGCCATTGGGGCGACCGTAAAGATCAACCGGACGGAGAAGCAGGTGCTGCTTATTTTTACCCCGGAGTCTTATCTGGATAAGGCGCGGTTAACCGCCGCCTCTGCGGAGCAGGCAATGGAAGAGTCCAAACGCCGGTTTATGGATGTTCCTTATGAGGAAATCTCCAAAGAAATTCAGCAGGTGAAGCAGCTGGAGATACAGGCGGGCAAGCATCTGGAGGAAAAAGGCGTTGAAGGGCTGACGGAAGTGCTGGCGGAGCTGGATGGAAAAGCAACGCGCGTTCACTACATGAATGTGGAATCTAGAACCGTTGAAAACCGGGGAATCTGGATCCGGCCCAAAGAGAAGTCTCTTGAGGAAGTTAAACGGGCCCTGGATAAGATTAAGGCGGCTCACCTTAACTCCGTTTATTTGGAAACGTTCTGGAACGGGTACACCATCTATCCGACCAAAAACAACATAACGGCTCATAATCCCATATACGGCGGGTTTGATGTGCTACAGGCTTATTTGGATGAAGGGAAAAAACGGGGCATCGAAATCCATGCCTGGGTCGAAAATTTCTTCGTGGGTGGGCCGGAACCCGGGCCGATCGTGGAGCGCAAGCCCGAATGGTCGCTGCTCAGCCGGAAAGGCCAAAATTATCAGGAAGATGCGACCAGCGGATTCCGTTATTATTTTATCAATCCCGCCTTGGATGAAACGCACGACTTCCTGATCGGCGTCTATAAGGAGCTGCTCTCTAAATATGACGTAGCCGGTCTGCACCTTGACTATGCGCGCTATCCCGGTTCGGGAGATTTTACGAACGATTTCGGATATGACGCCTACACCCGGAGTTTGTTTCAAAAGAAATACGGAACGGATCCGCTCCTGCTGCACCCGGGAGATGCGCTGTGGGCGCAGTGGGTGGATATGCGCGTCGGGTTCGTCGACAAATTCGTATTCCGTCTGGCCAAGGAAGTGAAAAAGTGGAAGCCCCAAGTGAAGCTGACCGCCGCGGTATGGCCCGAATATGAAATTGCACGCGGAGACGTGCTGCAGGATTCGATGAACTGGGTGAAGCATAACCTGATCGACAACGTGTTTCCGATGTCCTATAAACTGGACACTTCACTCGTTGTGGCGGATGCGCGCAAAACGTTCGAGATCGCAAAGGATAAATCGTATGTGACGATCGGTGTCGGCTCTTTTATCGATCTGACCAAGGACGTGTTCATCGATCAGATCATTTCGAGCCATGGGCTTGGAATCAGCGGCAGCGCCGTGTTCGAGTATGAATCGTTTTTCGATCAGGGCTATGACAAAAATACCGTTCTCGGCGTCTACCGGAATGAAGCGGTCGTTCCCGACAGCGATCCTGCCCGGTCGATTGCAGCCATACTTGCGGGACAGAAACGGAAAGTAAAGGAGCTGTATCTCCCTTTTAAAGGGATGGATGTCCGCAAAGCCGCCCGGTATACCGATGAGATCAATGAAATCGTGAAAAAGCTGGGCGGCGAGAAAAATCCCCGGCTGAATCCCGGCCGTCTGAAGCAGGTAAAGAAATCACTGGCGTCTCTGGTTAAGGATATTGGGTCCGATAGCCGTTTGAATGCCGAAGTCAGAGAACGGATGCTGTACGATTTGAAAGGAGCCCTCCGGATTGCCGAAATTACGGCAGCCAAATCGGGGAAGGGCGGGAAAAATGCCGATGAAGCTGATGATTTCAATGAAACCGGGGTGACCCATGCGGAAGATGAGGCCGGCGAGGCAAATGAGTAGGCAAGGACAGTAAGGCGGGGCATGTTGAGCCGATTACAGCGACAAACTGCCGGAAGAACCGGAAGGGTAAACAGACCGTATGTGGTTTCAGCAAAGGCTGCAGACATAAGCTTTTCAATCCTTTAGAGGAAGAGAAGAGGTGCAGATCCATGAAATTTACGTTTGCGGTATTGTCCGATATTCATGTGGTAGCATGGGATCCCGAGTCTCACCGTCGTTTGGAAGTCTGCCTGAAAGATTACGCATCCATGAAGCATCCGCCCGAGTTTATCGTTATAAACGGGGATTTAACCGAGGGATTCGCCGAGGATTATACGGTATTAAAACGTATCTTGTCCGAACATGTCCGCGTTCCCGTCTATGTGACGAACGGAAACCACGAATATTACTGCATGTGGTATAACGACGGGGGTTTTAGCGTGGATACGTTCCCGAACGGATGGTCGACGGCGGAAGCGATGGCAAGGTTTCTCGGCTTTCTGGGAAAGCCTCTGCCTTATTACGACCTGCGTCTGATGGGGCTGCGCTTCGTCTTTATGAGCGCCGAGCGCTACCGCGACACCGATCCGGCAATCCGGGAGGACGCCTGGATCAGCGACGAGCAGTTCGCCTGGCTGGAGCGGATTCTGCGGGAAGAATCCCATCCACGCCATGCCGCAGCGCAAAGCCGTGCCGAAACGGCCTCCGCGTCCGAGGCGGACCCGGCAGCCCTTGAAGCCGCCGGTCCCGTACGCGGCGAAGCGGGGAATGCGGCTTTCCCGGGGGAGGAAGAGGCCGGGCTGCAGCCGGCGGACTCCACGGGGGAAGAAGCATACCGCCCGCATGGCCGGCAGCGGCCGGTGTTCGTCTTCCTGCATCAGCCGCTTCCTCACACGGTGGCGGGAAGCTATGATCCCGCTGAGAAGGGGGTCGTGCAAGATGTGCGGCTTAGAGAGCTGCTGGGGCGGCACCCGAACGTGTGCTTCTTCTCGGGGCACACCCATTACACGCTGGTCAGTCCGGGGATTTATTTCGAGGACGGCTGCTCTCATATGGGGACCTCCTCTGTCCGCAGGCCCATCGGAGACGGCATCGACCCTGCCGCGCCCGTTGAAAGCGAAAGCGTCCTCGTGGAGGTGGCGCCCCATTCGGTAACGATCCGCGGACGCCGGCACAATACGGGAGAGTGGCTGTCTTTGGCACGATTTGTTAAGCGATACTGACTAACAGCGGAGCCGGACCCGAAATTCGGGAACCGGGCCGCCGCCGGGAAAACGGGGAAAGCCGCCTTTAGCAGAGCGTTCTGCATAAAGGCGGCTTTTCGGTTCAAGCCCGGGTATTTCGAGAGGGATTAAAGCGGGGTGATGGTAGGCCATGCGAGTTCTACGCCGTTCCAGGACAAAATATTTTGCAAACCTTCCAGTTTTGTCTTGTCCGCATGAACTTCACGAGGCTGATATCCGTTCTGTACGCAGTAGCCCGCAAGGAATCCCGCCGCTTCTCCGATATTCCATTCCACCGGGTGGAGACGATAGCAGCCGTTCGTAATATGGGTCGTGCCGAGGTTCTTACACGCCGGCAGGAGATTGTTGACCCGGACGGGAATGAGGCTGCCGAGCGGAATCTGGAACGGAAGGGAGGACACGTCCAGATAGTTCCGTCCTGTCATGCTCGGATGGAGATCGATCCGGTAAGCGCCGATCCCGACGGAATCCGGGAACACTTCCGCACCCTTGTCGCCGCGGATCGCCGTGCTGACGTGCTGTTCCTTGACGGTGAATTCCGCCTTGATCCGGCGGGATTCCCGGATATACGGCGCTTGAGCCATACCGTCCTCGGTACCGACGACGTCGGGACGCAGACGCAGGCCGGGATAACCGGCTTTGCCGTCCGGACGGGGCGCTTCGGTCTGGAGCCAGTAGAGCAGGGAATAGCTGAGCTGCTTGGCCTGCTCGAGATTTTTCTTCGCTTCCGCTTCGGGAACGTCATAAATATTGCCGAGCCAGTAGTCATTCTGTGGCCAGTTCACGAGGGAAATATCGCTCGGGAACGTACCGGG
The DNA here is from genome assembly GCF_000739915.1 of Paenibacillus chitinolyticus NBRC 15660. Lineage (GTDB taxonomy): Bacteria > Bacillota > Bacilli > Paenibacillales > NBRC-103111 > Paenibacillus_F > Paenibacillus_F chitinolyticus. The sequence continues at coordinate 166,606 of NZ_BBJT01000010.1, forward strand.
CATAAAATTCGCCTTATCGATTACCCGGCGGTAGTTGAACAGCGGATATTTGTCGGTGCCCGGAAACAGGGTATCTTCGGCAGGCTCAAGCGTCACCGGGTTCGGCGAAATCCAGCTGAGCTGCTTGTCCGGCCAGAAGTCGGCCTTATAGTTGCGCCAGAAATTGTAATCCTTCGGTTTGTCGATGACATGATTCTCGCCTTCGAAATAATCCATCGCAAAACAGACGGTAAACGCCTGGATATCCTTCGGATTTGCGACTTCCGGTGCGCTCGGCTCCCCCGTATCTTTGCGGGACTCGGCACCTGTTACATACTCGACCTTGGCGAGAGGAAGAACATCTCCACACTCCGTCGCGTCCAGGAAATACGGAGCGGTTAACGTGTGCTTGTGCCCCAGATCCAAGTGCTTTACTTTGACGGCCCTGATTTTATCCCCGTCCGTCTCGGCCGCTGTAATGCGGTGGCGCGTGAGAATAGTCAGCTTGCCGCTGTTTACGTACGGAGCCAGCATCTGCTCAAGAACCGCAAGCATGGCTCTCGGTTCCGCGCACAGGCGGCTTACTCCGCCGTTGCCCGGATTTAGATTGACGACGGCGCGCGCTTCGGCCGTTAACGGGAAATAATCGCGGTAGTAAGAGCGAACACCGTTGCGGAACTGCCGGAAGCTGCGGGTGCAGCCGAATTGCTCGATCCACTTATGCTCGTCCGGCGGTACCGCCTGGCTGGTCAATTGTCCGCCGATCCAATGGGTTTCTTCCGTCATAATCACTTTCAATCCCATTTTTGCGGAAGCCAGAGCGGCCGCACAGCCCCCGACACCTCCGCCGATAATCACGACATCTGCTTTCAGTTCACGGTTCATAGTCGAATCCCTCCACAGTCTATATATTTTCCTGATATTGGAATCTACTCTATTTTAGCAAACATACGTTCTTATTTTAATACGACCAAAGTCTCATTTTGGAGCCGGGCTTGTGCGAATAAAAAAGAAGGGCCCCCTTTTTTCCGGTGCCTATTTGCGTTTTTCCGAAATTTATTTCAAAAAATTTTCAGCGGTTTTAAAAAAAATAAAAAGACCTTCTAGTTTCTATGCGGGGACAAGAATGGCTATACCTGCATGTTTTTCCGTTTATTAACTGGAGTAAAAATCAGTATTATAACAAGAAATGTATAGGTCTTTATGCCTATATTAATATTAAAATATATTGTTGGAACTGATAAATAATAGTAAATATAAGTTAAAAAGAAGAAGTGCTCTTCATCCAAAAATCGACGTTTCTCAGCATAAAAACTCCTTTGTGTGACAGAAAACTACAGAAAACGACCGTCCGAGCGTACAGGCAAACTTTGAAAAATATGGAGATGCACTAGGCAAATCGCCTAGTTTCAAGTACTATTCATGTAGAGACTAGAAAAGAAAACCGTGAACTGATTGTCTGACCGCGCAGAATGACGAAAAGGAGTCCCATCTATGAGCAAAATCGCCGATTTGAACAATTCGCTGCTGCTCCTCAACAGTATTTATTCCTCACTGACCAAATCCGAGCAGAAAGTGGCCGACACCGTATTAAAGGATCCTGAAGCTACCGTTTTCTATACGATTACGGACTTGGCGGAGAAAGCGGAAGTAGGTGAAACCTCCGTCATCCGTTTGTGCCGCAAGCTGGGCTACAAGGGATATCAGGAATTTAAACTATCGCTCGTCCAGGTGCTGGCTACGCCAAGCGAGCAGGTGCACGGCAAGATTGAGGAAAGCGACGATCTCGACCAGATCATGAAGAAAATGACCTCCCAAAACTCGCAGGCGGTGCAGAACTCGACATCTTTGCTCAACGTCCAGGAGCTGCAGCAAGCGATCGACGCTATTCTGGCGGCACGAAAAATTTTGTTTTTCGGAGTAGGGTCCTCGGGGATTACCGCCCAGGATGCCAAATACCGGTTCATGAGACTCGGATTTAATGTGGACGCCGGTTCCGACGGCCATATTATCGCCATGAACGCGTCTTTGGTGGAGAAAGGCGATGTCGTCGTCGGTATTTCTTCGTCGGGCAGCACCAAAGATCTTGTCGACGCTGTACGCCTGGCCAAGCAGAAAGGCGCTTACATCATCTGCCTGACCAACCACGCACGGTCGCCGATTGCGAATCAGAGCAATGTCGTTCTGCTCGCTACCGCGAAGGAAACGCCTCTGCAGGGCGGAGCCTTCTCCTCGAAGCTGGCGCAGATCCATCTGCTGGATATTCTATCCACGGCCGTTGCTATGCAAATGAAGGATCAGACGTACCGGGCTTTGGAGCACACGGCGAAATCTGTTCTGGATAAACTGTACTAATCGCTACTCCTGCGCGCAGCCGGGGCCTACGGGTCCCGGCTTTTTGCTGCTCCCGGAAGGGTTGAACCGCCGGTCGTCATCCGGGATCGGATCTGTCGGGCGGAAAATAAAGGCGGCAAGCTTACTTCTTCAGTTTATAGCAGGATGGAAGGGGTGGCAAATGTTGTCAGATGAAGATAAGGTAAACCGCCCTTTGTCCTTATCAGACATGTTTCCTGCAAGAAACCCGTATAGTGTTAGCGAAGCCCTAATTCTTAGGCGGGGAGGAAACGGTGTTGCCGTCTGAAAAGCGGAAAGTGGCGGAGAAAAGGTGGAACCGCATGTTTTCTTCACCCCGGTTAGAACAGTTTATGAAAAGCAGGGCGTACCGGACGGCGGTCCCGGTCATTCTGCTGATCGGATTGGCCGAACATGCGTATTGGATCTATCATCTGGGCAAAAACGAGCCGGCGGGTTTTGTTTCCAGGCAGGAGTGGGCTTCGGTTCTTCTTCTGACGGTGATTCTTTTTAGCGGCTGTTTACGTTATATGGGCTATAAACGAGCGGAAGGATTCGCGGAAAGTCTGAAAACGCTCTTGTGCATGCTCTTGTTCGTTCTCTACGCTTTTTACTGCGGAGCGGGTTGTTCTTCGGCAGCAGAAGCCGGTGGAGGACTGGGAGGCGGTCAGTCGTATTTGCTGGAAGCCCGTACAGCTGCATTTGCCGCAGCGGCGGGCACGGCGCTTTATGCGATCTGGAAGTGGCTGGGGGCAAAACTTACGCGTGAGCGCCGTGAATAACGCAAACCCGGTACGACTGGAGCCCGTTGAATTTAAGTGTGAGCAGACTTGATCGTAATAAACGGACCCGTGAGGTCCGTTTTGTTTTTAGTAAGATAGGGGAATGCCGTTTAAAAAACCTCGTAGTATGGTTAATTTTGCTGGTGATACAAACAGAGGGGGTCAACGGCATTTTTACAAAAAAATTTATCGGGGCAAAAGGAATCCAACTCCACACTTTTTACGAAATGAAAGATAAGGGCGATCTTTGGTGGAAAGGAGCTCCAACATGAATGAGTGGCCGGAAGATTCTCAGCTAGTGCGCCGTATCGCTCTTAAGCAGCCCCAGGCGCTGGAGCAATTGTACGACCGTTACGAACGTCCGATGTATTCGTTTGCCTATCGCATTGTGAAAGATTCGATGATGGCGGAAGAGGTTGTTCAGGAGCTTTTCCTGCGCATCTGGAATCATGCCGAACGGTACGAAGACTCCCAGGACGAAGACTCCCAGGGCAAACTGTCAACATGGATGTTCGCGATAGCCCGCAACATTGCCATTGATACGCTTCGCAGGAAGCAGACGCGCACGTCCGGGCAGCTTGCCGAGCCGGATAAGCTGCTGCTGGTGGCGGACCGGAGCAGAGGGACCGAAGAGGAAGTGGAACTCCGTTTTATGGGAGAAGAACTTGCTTCGGCGATGGAAGATCTGAATGAGGATCAGAAGAAAGTGATCGATCTTATTTATTTTAAAGGGTATACTCATCAGGAAGTATCTCAGAAACAGGAGATCCCGCTTGGAACGGTAAAAAGCCGGGTAAGGCTGGCCATGAAGCAGCTTAAGGAGAAGCTCGCGGGCCGAGGAAAGGAGGGAGCGCACATATGAGCAGACAAGAATCTCCTAACATGTGCGAATGGTTGGAACTCTATATGCTCGGGGGGCTGTCTCAGTCCGAAAGAGAACAGATGGAAGAGCATCTGAGTCACTGCGAAGCATGCAAGAAAGAAAGAGAAGAACTGCAGGCTGTAACGGATCTGCTTCCCTATACGGCGGAGCCGGTAGCGGTTCCGGACGGAATGAAACAGCGCGTTCTTGGCCGTATTCTGGGAAGTGAAGCGGATCATTCCGGACAACCCCCTTTGACAGGCGCCGGTGCTCTTCAGGAACAGATACAGGCGCAAAAAGATTATCGCGTAACGGACGCGTCCTCAGCAGCCGAATTACAAAAGCATGCCGGAACGGCGCAGCCCGAACCGGTGCCGGCCGGGGAGCATGAGACGGTGTCCGCGAGAAGACCCGCGGGCAAAAGAAGCCGAACTTTTATCAGACGGGCGGCCGGCTTGGGAATCGCCGCCGCTGCAGTTATCCTCGGATGGGTAAACATGCAGCTGAGGGAGGATGTCCGATCGCTGAAAGGACTTAATGCCTCACTTCAGCAGAGCGTATCTTCGCTTCAGGGACAGCTTACGCTGGCCGGACAGCCTTCACAGGCATCGAAGGCGAACAAAGTGGTGAAGCTGAACCCTGCCGTTGAAGGCATCGTGGCGCAAGGCCTCGCTACAATCGTGATCGACGCCAAGGGCACCCACCTGGTCGTACAGGCCGAGAATCTTCCGGCCCTGCGGGATTCGCAGGCGTTCCAGGTCTGGCTCATCAAAGGCGAGCAGAAGGTAAATGCGGGAACCTTCCTGCCGCAGGGAGGCTCGGGCGCTCTCTACTACACCTTCGAGCCGCAGGATTACGACACGGTCGCCATCACGCTGGAGCCGGATGCGGGGGGAACACAGCCCCGGGGTTCGCTTGTGCTGGCCGCGAAAATCTGAGGGCGGATGCAGGCTTAAACAGCCCGCGAGACAGGAAGCGTCAAACCCGAAAGCGGGTAAGCGCGAAAAAGCCCAAGTATAACGCCGATACACCGGTCATCATGCGAAGCGTTTAAGCCGCAGTGGCGTGAGAGAGCTAAACCACGGACGGGGGCCAGAAGCGAGCCCCGAGAGAAATCGGCCTGGCTGCGTATAACCGCGCAGCGAGGCCGGAACCCCGGCGGCACGCACCCGTCCGCCTGTCAAAAAGCCCCGAGCACGGCCGGATTACCGGCATGTTCGGGGCTTTTTGGGCGCTTATGCGAACGGGCGGAGCAATCGCCGGTCACAGCGCTTTGCGGAATTCTTCCGTCAGCAGCGGCACGACATCGAACAGGTCTCCGACGATCCCGTAGTCGGCGACTTTGAAGATCGGCGCCTCCGGGTCCTTGTTGATCGCGATGATGACCCGCGATCCGCTCATCCCGGCCAGATGCTGGATGGCGCCGCTGATGCCGCATGCGATGTAAATCTCTGGCGTGACCACCTTGCCGGTCTGCCCGATCTGCATCGCATAGTCGCAGTACCCGGCGTCGCAGGCTCCGCGCGACGCACCGACCGCTCCGCCGAGCACGCCGGCAAGCTCCTCGAGCGGCTTGAAGCCGTCGGCGCTCTTGACGCCGCGCCCGCCGGAAATGACGACCTTGGCTTCGGCAAGGTCGATTTGGCCCGAGGTCTTCTGGACGACCTCGCGGATGACGGTACGAAGGGACGGAGCTTCGTACGCCACGTTCTCGACCGCTGCCGAGGCGCCTTCCGCGGCAGCGGGAGCGGCAATGTTGTTGGGCCGGACGGTGACGACCCACGGGAATGAGGTAAACGCTTTCTTTTCAAGCGCTTTACCCGCGTAGATCGGGCGCGTAAACACGGCTTTGCCGCCGTCCGATTCAACGGCCGTCACATCGGAAATCTGTCCGGCCCCGAGCAGGGAAGCGATTTGCGGGGCGAGGTCCTTGCCGATGGCGGTGTGGCCCAGCAAGACCGCGTCGGGCTCCGCTTGCCGGATAATGTCGTGAAGCGCTTTGCCGTAAGCTTCCGGGTTGTAGTCCTTGAGGTCGGCATGATCGGTCACGTAAACTTTCTGGGCGCCATATGCGGCCAGTTCACCGGCCAGGCCGGACACGCCGGAGCCGATCAGGGCGGCGAGAACGGAATCCCCTTCGGCGGCAATCGCCTTCGCCGCTCCGATCGTTTCGAATGAGACCTGGCGCAGAGCGCCGCCTTTAGCTTCAGCTACAATCAGGTATGTGTTGGACATGATTCAGTCGCCTCCTAAATGGACTCATAAAGGGAATAAGTGCGCAAAATGACCGCGGAAAAATCAAAGGACCGATCAGATAGCCTTCGCTTCCGTACGCAAGAGCTGCACAAGCTCCGCAGCCGTCTGCGCGGGTTCGCCTTTGAGTGTTTTTCCGGCCTTGCGCGGAGGCGGCAGGAACAGATCCACGCGTTCGGTGCGGGATTCCACCGTATCGAGACCGATATTGGCCAGTGTGATTTCCCGGAACGGTTTCTTCTTGGCCTTCATGATTCCCTGCAGGGAAGGATAGCGGGGCTCGTTTAATCCCTGCTGGGCCGTGAAGAGCGCCGGAAGCGTCACTTCCGCCACTTCCAGGTCTCCTTCGGCGTCGCGGTGCGCGGTCGCCTTCCCGCCGGCAATCTCAAGTTTCGTAATCGAGCTGACGTGGGGAATACCGAGCAGCGTAGCCAGACGGATGGCCACCTGGCCGGCGCCGTTGTCGACGGAGAAGTTTCCGCCGAGAAGGAGGTCGTACGTTTCCCGGGACAGGAAAGCGTGAAGCGCCTGGGCTACGGCATGCTCATCGCCGCCTATGCGCTCGTCGTTGATCAGGACGGCTTCGTCGGCTCCCATCGCGAGCGCGCTCCGCAGAGCCTCGGCGGAACGCCCCGGACCGGCGGAAACGACGACGACTTTGCCTCCCTGCTCGTCGCGGAGCTGGATAGCCTGCTCGACTGCGTATTCGTCATAGGGATTGATGACAAACTTGACGCCATCCTCCGAAATTTGACCGTTCTCAAGCACGATTTTTTCCTCGGTATCAAACGTTTGTTTCAGCAGCACGATAATGTCCATCGCTGTTGTCCCCTTCCTCTTTTGAAATGAGTATCCTCTATGGATAACCGGCTCTTAAGCCTGAATTCCCTGAAGAAAGAACTGCACGGTGCCGTCCACCTGAGCGGATAACGAATATTTGCGTCCGGAAATGAGCCAGGAGGTGACGACTTCGTCCATCGCCCCGAAAAGCAGCAGACGGGTCAGTTTCACATCGAGGTCGGCCCGGAACAAATTCTCCTCGACGCCCTGCACGAGAAGTTTCTCGATTAATTCAATATACGGCTTAACGGCTTTTCCTATTTCTTTGCGAAGCTCAAGCGAACTTTGCCGAAGCTCGATTTGAGTAACGAAGGCGAGATCGACGTTATTTTCCAGCTCCGTATAATGGATCTCGCAAACTTTGCGAAGCGCTTCCTTAACGCCGGTGGTCTGCTCGATATGCATATGGAACTTGCCTACAAGCTCTCCGAGCTTCTCACGGAACAAGGAGATGAGAATATCCTCCTTTCTTTTGAAGTACAAATAAATCGTACCGTCCGCGACGCCGGCCGCTTTGGCGATCTTGGAAACCTGAGAGCGGTGAAACCCGTGTTCGGCGAATACTTTCAACGCAGCTTCGAGAATTAAATCATATTTTTCTTTTTTTTTGCTTGTCATGGAATCACCTCGGTGCTAAAATACGAATTAAACAGTGAATGAATACTCATTCATTTTCTACAGCCATCATAAAATAGATCCAGGGCAATGTCAATGACTGAATGACCCGCTGTAAAGGCGAAGTTCCGAGGTTGTGGCACCATGAGAAAAGCATGTTTGATCCGAACGTTTGCCAGGAGAACCATGCTTTTATTTGCCGGGGTCATGAAAACGCTTTATATGGTGAAATTAATAAAAAATGTATAGCATCCGAGAAAGGGGTTGTTTTCCGATGCTGGGAGCGATCGTGCAGTTGATTCTGTTTCTGGGCGTGACGGGATTCGGCGTTTACCTGTTCGCCAAAGCTGTGTATCACCGTTATTTGTATGTGCGGCTCGGGCAGCCGGTCGATTGGGGAGGGCAGTTTCAGGAGAGGCTCAAAGACTTTGCCGTTCAAGTGTTCGGCCAGACGAAACTGCTGAAGGACAAGAAAAGCGGCATCATGCACATCGTTATTTTTTACGGATTCATTATCCTTCAGTTCGGCGCGCTGGACATTATCGTAAAGGGACTCTCCGGCCGTGGACTGCCGCTTCCCGGTTACGAAGCTTTCGGTCTGATCCAGGAAATCACGGTCGCGGCTATTCTGATCGCGATGGGATACGCTGCGTACCGCCGGTACGGAGAGAAGCTGAAACGGCTGAAGAGAGGGTGGAAGCCGAGTCTGGTCGTCTACTTTATTTTCAGCCTGATGGTTTCGGTGCTTCTCACGCTCGCTTTCGACCGCATCCGGGAAGAGCTGGAACCTTCCGCCATGGCACCGATTTCGTCCGTGCTTGCCGCCGGGTTCGGGTGGATGCCTTTTGGGGCGGCCGTCGTTCTGTATCACGTGTTCTGGTGGGCGCATCTGCTTATTTTGCTGGCGTTTCTGGTCTATGTGCCCCAGTCCAAGCATTTTCATCTCCTTACGGCGCCGCTTAACATTTTGCTGAAAAGACGGGAACCCGCCGGACGGCTGCGGAAGCTGGATCTGGAAGATGAGGAAGCGGAATCTTTCGGGCTCGGCAAGATCGAAGACTTGACGCAGAAGCAGATGCTTGACCTGTACGCTTGCGTGGAATGCGGACGCTGCACCAACGTGTGTCCAGCCTCGGGTACCGGCAAAATGCTTTCGCCGATGCATATGATCGTGAAGCTGCGCGATCACTTAACGGAGAAGGGGGCGGCGGTTACGAGCAAATCCCCCTGGGTGCCCGCTTTCGCTTTCCCGGGGAGTTCGGTGCACGAGATGAACGCCGAAGGTCATGAGCTGGGCGCTTGGAACGGCTCGGGCATAACCGATATCGCTCCGACGATGAACGCGCAGAAGCACTCCTGGGTGACGACGGACAAAAAGCCGGAGGAGATGGAGCTGGTCGGCGATGTCATGACCGAAGGGGAAATCTGGTCCTGCACGACGTGCCGCAACTGCGAAGACCAGTGTCCGGTAGCCAACGAGCATGTCGACAAAATCGTCGATTTGCGCAGGCATCTCGTTCTTATGCAGGGTTCTATGCCGCATGACGGCCAACGGGCGATGCAAAACATCGAGCGCCAGGGCAACCCGTGGGGAATATCGCGCAACGACCGGGCCAAGTGGGTGCAGGAAATCGATCCCGAAGGCGAACTCCGCGTACCGACGGTCAAAGAAAATCCGGAATTCGACCTCCTGTTCTTCGTCGGTTCGATGGGCTCTTACGACAACCGGAGCCGTAAAATCACGCGTTCGCTCGTCCGCCTTATGAATGAAGCGAACGTCAATTTCGCTATTCTAGGCAACGAAGAGAAAAACTCCGGCGATACCCCGAGGCGGCTGGGGAACGAGTTTTTATTCCAGCAGCTCTGCGAGGAAAATACGAAGATTTTCCAAAAATACGGGGTGCGCAAAATCGTGACGGCCTGCCCGCATACGTACAACACTTTGAAGAACGAATATCCCGAATTCGGACTGGAGGCCGAGGTTCTTCACCATACGCAACTTCTGGATGAACTGGTCCGCAACGGAAAGCTGACTCCGCGCCATAAGGTGAACGAACGGATCACGTATCACGATTCGTGTTACCTCGGCCGTTACAATAACGTCTACGATCAGCCCCGCAGCATCCTCAAAGCGATTCCCGGCGTGGAGCTGGTTGAAATGACCCGCACCCGTGAGAACGGGATGTGCTGCGGCGCGGGCGGAGGCATGATGTGGATGGAGGAAACGGCCGGCAAGAGAGTCAATCTGGCCCGGACCGAGCAGGCGCTGGAGGTTAATCCGACGGTGATTTCATCGGCTTGCCCGTACTGTCTGACTATGATGGAAGACGGCGCGAAAATGAAAGAAGCCGAAGAAACGGTCAAAACCCGGGATATCGCAGAACTACTCGAAGAATCCGTATTTGGTGCGAAGGCACCGGCGCCGTTCCAGACCGTTTCGTAAGATAAAGCGGCCGGACGGCAGACGAAGATCAGGAGGGAATCCGACATGGTGAATCAGATTCAAAAAGCGGCCGTTATCGGCTCCGGCGTGATGGGGGCGGCCATTGCGGCACACTTGGCGGGTGCGGGCATTTCGTGTCTGCTGCTGGATATTGTTCCGACGGTTTTGACGGACGAGGAAACGAAAGCGGGTCTGACTCTGGAACAGCCGAAAGTAAGAAACCGCCTGGCGGCGGGAGCGATCGAGAGGCTGAAGAAAACGAATCCGGCTCCGCTGTACAGCGAAGCGTTTGCGGCACGCATCACACCCGGAAACTTGGAAGACGACCTAGCCCGATTAGCGGGCGTCGACTGGATTATCGAAGTGGTCGTGGAGCGCCTGGACGTGAAGAAGCAGCTCCTGGCCCGGATCGAGCAGGTCTGGAAGCCGGGAACGATTGTGTCCTCCAATACGTCCGGAATCTCGATTCAAGCGATGGCGGAGGACTGCGGCCCGGAATTCAAGCGGCACTTTTTAGGCACTCATTTCTTTAATCCGCCGAGATATATGAAACTGCTTGAAATCATTCCGGGAGAATCTACCGATCCCGAAATCCTCCGCTTCATGGCTGATTTTTGCGAGAAAAGGCTCGGAAAAGGCGTCGTAACGGCCAAGGATACGCCGAACTTTATCGCCAACCGGATCGGCACGTACGGGCTGCTCGTCACCCTCCGGGAAATGCTGGAGAAAGGTTATACCGTTGAAGAAGTCGATGCCGTAACGGGGCCTGCCCTCGGCCGACCGAAAAGCGCCACCTTCCGCACGCTCGATCTCGTAGGACTCGACACTTTCGTACATGTCGCCAGGAACGTATACGACCTGGTCGATAACGAAGCGGAGAAAACGATTTTCGACGTTCCGGCGGCATTGACGGGCATGGTGGAGCAGGGCTGGATCGGCGAGAAGAAAGGTCAGGGCTTTTATAAAAAGGTAAAAACCGAAACCGGAAAAGAAATCCAGGCCCTTCATCTCGGGACCATGGAATATGCGCCGTCGCGGAAAATTTCCTCTGCGTCACTGGAAGCGGCCAAGAACGCCAAAGGCACGGCCGGTAAAATCAAAGCGCTGCTCTCGACCCCGGACAAATATTCCGAGCTGGCCTGGAAAGTGGTCAAACCCGTTCTTCTTTATTCGGCCGGCAAACTGGGAGAAATCGCCGATTCCATCGTGGAAATCGACAACGCGATGAAGTGGGGCTTCAACTGGGATCTGGGGCCTTTCGAACTGTGGGACGTCATCGGTCTGGAGCGCTCGGTGAAAAGAATGGAACAGGAAGGGGATACCGTTCCCGCCTGGGTGAAGGAATGGCTTGCGGCCGGGCATACCGGCTTTTACGAAAAACGCGAAGGCACGACGTTCTATTACAACCGGGGCATGTATAAGGAAGCCGACACGCGTCCGGAGCATATTTCGCTAAAAGCGCTTAAGCAGCAAAATAAAACGATTTTGAGCAACAGCGGCGCGAGCCTGATCGACATCGGAGACGGCGTGGCGTGTCTGGAGTTCCATTCGCCCAACAATGCGATTGGGGCCGATATTTTGACAATGGTGCAGAAAAGCACGGAGGAAGTGAGACGAAACTACCGCGGCATGGTCCTCGCCAATGAAGGCCGTCACTTCTGCGTGGGAGCGAACGTGATGATCCTGCTCATGGAAGCTCAGGACGGGGAGTGGGATGAAGTGGACAGCATCATCCGCCTGTTCCAGAACGCAATGATGACGCTGAAAAAGCTGGAGAAGCCGGTCGTCGCCGCGCCTCACAGCATGACGCTCGGAGGCGGTGTCGAAGCGTGCCTGCCGGCCGACCGGATTATTTTCTCGCCGGAAACTTACTTCGGCCTGGTCGAAGTGGGGGTTGGCGTTATTCCGGCAGGAGGCGGCTGCAAGGAAATGGCGCTGCGGAGCAGCCGGCTTGCCGCGGGCAATCCCGAGGTAGACCTTCAGCCGTATATTAACCATTACTTTGAAACGATCGGAATGGCGAAAGTGTCCGGCAGCGGCTACGATACGAAGCGGCTCGGCTATATGGGCCCTAGAGACTCCGTCGTCCTTAACGGCGATCACCGGATTTATACCGCCAAGCAGGCGGTGTTGGCCATGGATCGTGAAGGTTATGTGCTTCCGCAGGAAGAGAAGATCCGGGTTGTCGGCGACAGCGGCAAAGCGGTGCTGCAAATCGCGTCGTATACGATGAAGCTCGGCGGCTACATCAGTGATCACGACCGGCTTATCGCAAACAAACTGGCCCACGTGCTGGCGGGAGGAGATGTTCCGGCCGGAAGCCTGGTGTCGGAACAGTACATGCTGGATCTGGAGCGCGAGGCGTTCCTGAGCTTGTGCGGCGAACCGAAAACCCAGCAGCGGATGCAGCATATGCTGTCCAAAGGCAAGCCGCTGCGCAACTAATTCAGGACGAAGCGAGGGGAGAACACAATGAAAGAAGCGGTCATTGTATCGATAGTACGCACTCCGGTAGGCAAAGCGAAGAAAGGCAGCCTTGCCCAGACGAGGGCCGAAGATCTCGGGCGGATCGTCCTGGAAGAGGCGGTCGGACGGGCGCCGGGACTGCGCAAGGAAGACGTGGAGGACATCATCATCGGCTGCGCGATGCCGGAAGGCGAGCAGGGGCTGAACTTCGCCAGGACGATGGCCCTGTACGCGGGCTTTCCGGCTGCGGTTCCGGCCGTCACGATCAACCGGTTCTGTTCGTCCGGACTGCAGTCCATCGCTTACGCGGCGGAGCGGATCATGCTCGGGCATGCGGACGTGATCATTGCCGGCGGCGTGGAAAGCATGAGTCATGTGCCCATGACCGGCTTCAAGCTGTCTCCGCATCCGAAGCTGGCCGTGGAGATGCCCGAAGTTTACATGGGCATGGGGCACACGGCGGAGAATGTCGCGCAGCGGTTCGGCATCTCCCGCGAGGACCAGGACGCCTTCGCGGCGGAGAGCCACCGCAAGGCGGCTGCCGCGATTGCCGCAGGTCGGTTCAAGGAGGAGATCGTTCCCGTCGAGACGAGCGTGAGAGGCGTGGACGCCGGCGGCAAGCGCTGGGAGAAGCCGGTCGTGCTCGATACGGACGAAGGCGTCCGTGCCGATACGACAACCGGCGTGCTCGCGAAGCTGCGTCCCTCCTTTGCGCTGAATGGCAGCGTCACGGCCGGCAACGCCTCGCAGACGAGCGACGGCGCGGCGGCGGCCGTGCTGATGAGCCGCGAGCGCGCGGAGGAGCTGGGCCTGAAGCCGCTCGCGGCATTCCGCTCCTTCGCCTTGGCGGGTGTAGCGCCCGAGATCATGGGCGTCGGCCCGGTCGAAGCGATTCCGAAGGCGCTGAAGCAGGCCGGGATCACGCGGGATCAGGTGGATTTGTACGAAATCAACGAAGCGTTCGCTTCCCAGTGCGTGCACATTATCCGCGAGCTGAAGCTGGACGAAGCGAAGGTGAACGTGAACGGCGGCGCGATCGCGCTCGGTCATCCGCTGGGCTGTACGGGCACGAAGCTGACGGCCACGCTGGTTCACGAGCTGCGGCGCAGAGGCGGCGGCTACGGTGTCGTGTCGATGTGCATCGGAGGCGGAATGGGAGCGGCCGGCGTGTTTGAAGTTTACGGAGAATAACGGGTCCCGGTTGTTCGGGCGTCAAAGCACGGTTTGCCGGCTCACGGGTCCGCGGATTGAAGGAGCCGTGAGCTGGTCTTTTCGAACCTTCACGGCTTCGGAGACCGGCTTCTTCCTCGGGCGGATTAACCGGACCATCCAATGTTCTGCCGGAAGCGGCGGAAACATGATTCCGCAAATCGCAAACCGGAAATAAAGCAAGCTTATCTTCGCATATGAATCCAGTAAAGGAGAGATTGCACATGATTGAAACGAGAAAATGGACCAAAGGCGGAAGTTTTGTCATCGAAGATTTGGATGTAAACGCTCTCGTAACCCCGGAGGATTTCACCGAAGAACAGCGAATGATGATGGAGACGACCCGCGACTTCGTAGAAGGAGAAGTGCTGCCGAAAGACGAAGAAATTGAGAAGCTCGATTACGAGCTGACCGTCAAACTGATGCGCAAAGCGGGAGAAATCGGCTTGCTGGGCGCGGATGTGCCGGAGGAATACGGCGGACTCGGGCTCGACAAAATCAGCTCGACCGTCATTAACGAAAACTTGTCCAAGGCTTCCGCTTTTGCCTTGTCTATCGGCGCTCACGTCGGGATCGGTACTTTGCCGATCGTCTTCTTCGGTACGCCGGAGCAGAAGCGGAAATATTTGCCGGAGCTTGCCACGGGCGAAAAAATCGCGGCCTACTGCCTGACGGAGCCTACTTCCGGTTCGGATGCGCTGGGCGCGAAAACGACGGCAAAGCTGTCGGATGACGGACAGCATTATATCCTGAACGGTTCCAAGCTGTATATTACCAACGCGGGCTTCGCGGATATTTTTATCGTGTACGCCAAGGTGGACGGCAAAGATTTTACCGCCTTTATCGTGGAACGCGATCTGAAGGGCTTCTCCGTCGGACCGGAAGAGAAAAAAATGGGCATCAAAGGGTCGTCCACATGCCCGCTCTATTTTGAAGATGTGCAAGTGCCGGTCGAAAACCTTCTCGGGGAAGTCGGACGCGGGCATATTATCGCATTTAATATTTTGAACATTGGTCGATTCAAGCTGGGAGCGGGCTGTCTCGGCGCCAGCAAGGAAGCCATCGAGCTCAGCGCGAAGTACGCCAATACCCGTACGCAGTTCGGGCAGCCGATTTCTTCCTTCCCGCTGATCGGCAAGAAACTTGCGGAAATGAATATCCGCACGTATGTTACGGAAAGCATCGTGTACCGCACATCCGGCATGATCGACACGGCGCTCCAGAATCTCGACCACAACAGCGCGGAAGCGGGACAGCAGTCCGCCAAAGCGATTGCCGAATATGCGCTGGAATGCTCCATTAACAAGGTATTCGCTTCGGAAGCGCTTGATTTCGTGGCCGATGAAGGCGTGCAGATTCATGGGGGTTACGGCTTCATTCAAGAGTATAAAATCGAACGGATTTACCGAGATTCGCGGATCAACCGGATTTTTGAAGGAACGAACGAAATCAATCGCCTTCTCATTCCGGGAACGCTGCTCAAGAAAGCGATGAAGGGCGAGCTTGATCTCATGGGCAAAGCGCAGGCCCTTCAGTCCGAGCTGATGCAGCTTATTCCCGGTCAGACCTTCGACGAAACGCTGGAGCAGGCAGCCCATCTGACCGCTATGGCGAAAAAAGTATTCCTGATGGCGGGCGGCTCCGCCGTACAGAAATACGGCATGAATCTGGAGAAGCAGCAGGAAGTGCTCAGCAACCTGGCGGATATGATGATTCAAATTTACGCCATGGAAACGACGCTGGTGCGTACGCGCAAGCTCATCGCGAAATCCGGCGAAGAGAAGGCGAAGAACGCGATTCAAATGACGGAGGTGTTCATCCAGGAAGCGTTCGCCGAGATCGAGCGTCTTGCCAAGGATACACTGGCCGCGATGGAAACCGGCGATATGCTGCGCACCCAGCTCTCCGTTCTGAAGAAGCTCACACGCAGCACACCGGTCGATGCGGTCGGGCTGAAGCGCGAAATTGCGGCTCGTGTCATAGCTGCTGAGAAATACGTCATCTGACGATATGGCCCGCGAAAGGGATGATCTTGTATGGATTCGGCTAGGCCATGGCTGCATCACTACGAAAGTGAAGTCGCCTCGACTTACGAGTATCCCAGGCACAATTTAGCGTACTTTCTGGTGCAGGCGGCGGGGAAAAACCCGCAGCTGCCTGCCCTTTATTTTATGGGCAAGAAAATCAAGTACGGCCAGCTGATGGAGGCGTGCTACCGGTTCGCCAACGGACTGAGGCAGCTCGGCGTCAAGAAAGGGGAGCGGGTGGCGATTATGCTGCCCAACTGCCCCCAGAGCGTCATCGCTTATTACGGGGCGCTGCTTGCCGGAGCAGTGGTCGTTCAGACGAACCCGCTTTATATGGAGCGGGAGCTGGAGCATCAGCTTCTCGATTCCGGAGCCGTCGCGATCGTTACTCTGGATCTGCTGTACCGGAGAGTCGGCGCGGTTATGCCGAGAACACATTTGAGGCACGTCATCGTTTCTTCGTTGAAAGACTATCTGCCTTTTCCGAAGAACATGCTGTATCCGATCAAAGCGAAGCGGGACGGGGCGGATCTGAGCGTTCCGTGGAGCGAGTCCGTCCGTTCCTTCCGCACCTTGCTTGCCTCGTCTTCGGCGATACCCGTCATGGAGGAAGTGAACGCGGCCGAGGATGTGGCGCTGCTCCAGTATACCGGTGGAACGACGGGACTTTCGAAGGGCGTCATGCTCACGCACATGAACCTTATCGCCAACACGCTGCAGACGAAGCATTGGTTCCATAAGGCGGCAGACGGGCAGGAGATTTACTTGGCAGCGCTTCCATTTTTTCATGTGTTCGGCATGACCGTGCTCATGAATCAGGCGGTCGTCCGCAGCGGCATGATGGTGCTTGTGCCGAAGTTTGAAGTGAGCGAAATACTGAGCCTTATTTCGAAGCTGAGGCCGACGGTATTCCCTGGCGCGCCGACGATGTACATCGCCTTGATCAATCACCCCGACATCCGGGAGTACGATTTGTCTTCGATTAATGTGTGCATCAGCGGCTCCGCTCCGCTGCCTCTGGAAGTCCAGGATAGATTCGAAGAGCTTACGGGCGGCCGTCTGATCGAAGGCTACGGCTTAACGGAAGCGTCTCCGGTGACGCATGCGAATCCCATCTGGGGAAGAAGGAAGATCGGCTCGATCGGCATTCCGTTTCCGGATACGGAAGCCAAAGTCGTGAACCCCGCAACCGGAGAGGAGGCGGGCATCGACGAAATCGGCGAGTTGATCGTGAAGGGGCCGCAGGTCATGAAAGGGTACTGGAACCGTCCGCATGAATCGGAGGCGGTACTCAAGAACGGCTGGCTCTATACCGGCGACATGGCCCGCGTGGACGGAGAAGGCTATTTTTCGATCGTGGACCGGAAAAAAGACATCATTATTGCAGGCGGTTTCAATATTTATCCGCGGGAAATCGAAGAAGTTCTTTTCGAACATCCGTCCGTCAAGGAGGCGGTCGTCATCGGAATACCCGACCCTTATCGGGGAGAGACTGTGAAAGCCTTCGTTATCGTAAGGGAAGGAGAAAACCTTACGGAAGAGGAACTCAATACGTGGTGCCGGGATCGTCTGGCGGCTTTCAAGGTTCCGCGCCGGTACGAATTCCGGACGCAGCTTCCGAAAACGATGGTCGGCAAAGTCCTACGCCGCAGACTGCTTGAGGAAGAGCTCGAGCAAATTTCCGCGGCGAAAGAATAAACACGCCCGCTTTTCCGGCCGGCTTGCTCCATCGCTTAAGCCCCGGAACGGGGCTTTTTCTTTCCGGAACATCCCGGTATAATGGCGCTAATAGAGAAGGGAGGGAACCCGATGGAACAAGAGAATACAGTCAGTCCGCAGTTTCAGCATCTGATGGAACGTGCCCGAAACACGTTTTGGGAGTATCTCGGCTGTGAGATCGTGGAGGCCGCCGCGGACAAAGTCGTGGTTCGGCTTGTCGCCCAGCAGCATCATCTCAATCTGATCGGAATTGTGCATGGGGGAGTCACCTCTTCCATGCTGGATAACGCCATGGGTGTCGTGCTCATGCTCGCAAGACCCGACGACAAGATTGTGACGACGAATTTGAACGTGCAGTTTGTGGCGCCCATGCAGCCCGGCGAATTGTATGTGACGGCGGAAATTGTCCACCAGTCGCGGAAAATGTTGACGGCCATAGGCCGGGTCACGGATGCGGAAGGACGTCTGGGCACTTTGGGAACCGGGACCTTCCGGGTCATTTAAGTGAGCCGGATTTAGTTGAAAAAGAACCTGAAGAGGCGATCTCTTCAGGTTTTTTCCATAAACGGGGCCGCGTCGTTCTTTTACGGGAGTTTAATCCGGTTGTGTACAATTGAATATTTCATTATACTATTTATAATCCTTATAAACAGGAAGAATGGAAGGGAGCGAAATCAATATGGCAAATTGGACTGAAGTAACCACACTGGAACAATGGAACGAGATTTTCGATCAATCCGCCGAGAAGCCTTTCGTCATGCTGAAGCACAGCACGACTTGCCCGGTCAGCGCCAGCGCACTGGAAGAATACGACGAATATTTGGGCAAGAACCCGAATGAAAAGGTGAACTATTACCTCGTTAAGGTGATTGAAACCCGCCCCGTCTCGAACCAAATTGCCGAGGATGTCGGCGTGAAGCATGCTTCTCCGCAAATTATTTACGTGAAGGACAAGTTTGCGGAATGGAACACTTCCCACTGGTCGGTAACGTCCAAGCACATTTCCGCCGTACTGGACTAATCGTATCGGATTGAGGCGCGGATGTATCTGCCTATTTAGTCAGATTGGCAATATATACACGTATATATACGAATTGATATACGATATACTGGTCTTACGGACGGGTATCGTGGAAAGTAGCCGTCCGTCGGATCTTTTTTTCATAACCTTTGCCCTGACGGGCTCAGGTTATTTTTTTGCGCCGGAGGATAGCCGTTCTTTTGCAAATCAGGTATACTGATCCGAGTACATAAATTGACCCTTGGTAAAGGAAAACGGAAATCATGACAACACATTCGAACGACAAACCTCTGTTTCCGGTGCCTCTCGCATTTATCGTCGGCATTATCGGAATCTCTTTCTCTGCCATTTTCGTCCGCTGGAGCGAGGCTCCCGTGGCCGTGACCGCCATGTACCGCCTGCTGCTGACCAATCTGATTATGCTGCCGTTTCTGTTCAAATACACGGCGGAGATCAAAGCGATCCGCTGGAAATCGGTATTCGGCCTGATCGGCTCGGGTTTGTTTCTGGCGCTGCATTTTCTGCTCTGGATGGCGTCTCTCAGCTATACGACCGTCGCTTCTTCAACGGCGCTGCTTACGCTGGAACCGATCTTCGTGATGATCGGGGCGTACTGGCTGTTCCGCCAGAAGAACAGCTGGGGCACGGTGATCGGCATGCTGATCGCGATGATCGGGGCCGCCATGATCGGCTGGGGGGACTTCCGGTTCTCCGGGGAAGCCCTCAAAGGCGATCTGTTGTCCATCGTCAGCGCCGCGGCCGTGGCCGTTCATATGCTGCTCGGCAAAACGATGCGGCAGTCCATGTCCGCGTTCGTATACAGCTTCTTCGTCTTCCTGGCGGCCGCCGCCGCTCTCGGCGTCTACAATCTTGCGCAGGGAACGCCGCTTACAGGCTATTCGCAGAAGGACTGGCTCATGTTCCTGCTGCTCGCTATCGTGCCGACGATGTTCGGCCACTACCTTTTCAACTGGCTGCTGAAATATGTGAAAGCTGCGACCGTATCCATGAGCGTACTCGGCGAACCGCTCGGCTCGACGGTACTCGCCTTCTTCCTGCTCGGCGAAGCGATAACCGGCATCCAAATCGGAGCGGGCTTCCTGCTGCTGTTCGGCATCTGGCTGTTTATCCGCAGTCAGGGCAGGAAGGGGAAGGACGAAATGGTGGCGACTCCCGCTGTGCCCGCGCCCCTGCCTGAAATACCGGAGGAGCGGACGGGCGCTTCCCGGCCTTCTCTGACCGACAGTTGAACGATCAGGATTTCTACTTACTAGATATGAAAAAAGGGAATAACATACGCCCGAGCGCAACCGAAAGCCCCCTCAAAGGGGCTTTTTTTCATATAAAAATGAATTGGGGTCATTTTAATCTCGTTTCGGTCATAAAGATTTCTTATAAAAGTACCTTAATTGGGGTACTCTGCCTGTTTCAAAACTATAAAATTCGTCTAATGAATAGCAAAATACCCATATAAACATAGCGGGTATTGTTAGGCGTTTCTACCAGTTTCTACATTAGAAGAAGGACGCCCATGCTGACAAAGAGGGGGATGCCATGATTAATTTTACGAATGTCAACAAGTATTATGGATCATTTCACGTGCTGCAGAACATCAACCTCGAAGTGCAGAAAGGCGAAGTCGTCGTTGTCATCGGCCCTTCGGGATCGGGCAAAAGCACGATGCTGCGCTGCATTAACCGGCTGGAAACGATCCAGCAGGGGGAGCTTACGGTGGAAGGCGTTCGCGTGAACGACAAGAAAACCGACATTAACAAGCTCCGGCGAGAAATCGGCATGGTATTTCAGCATTTCAATCTCTATCCTCACAAAAAAGTCATCGAGAACATCACGCTGGCTCCCGTTAAAGTGCTGGGGCTCTCCAAACCGGAAGCGGAGAAGCGCGCGATGCTCTATTTGGAAAAGGTAGGAATTCCTGATAAAGCGCAATCTTTTCCATCTCAGCTTTCCGGCGGACAGCAGCAGCGCGTGGCGATTGCCCGCGGGCTTGCCATGGAGCCGAACATCATGCTGTTCGATGAGCCGACTTCCGCGCTCGACCCCGAGATGATCGGAGAAGTTCTCGATGTGATGAAAACGCTGGCGAAGGAAGGAATGACGATGGTCGTCGTCACCCACGAAATGGGCTTTGCGCGTGAAGTGGCGGACAGGGTTGTTTTTATGGACCAGGGCCAAATCGTCGAGGAAGCGCTTCCGAAACAATTTTTCGAGAATCCGCGGGAAGAACGCGCCAAATTGTTCTTGAGCCGCCTGCTTGCGCATTAACTGATTAAGGGATATACGGTTTACCAATACAGAAGCGAGAAAAGGAAGGGGTCTACTTATGAAAGTTTGGAAGCCTTTTAAAATCGGCATGATTCTGCTTACCTTTATTCTGGTACTGGGCGCCTGCGGCAAAACCAAAGATAACGGCGGATCGACTCCGGGCGGCTCCGCCGCGCCGACGACGGATACGAAAACGCTCGATGCGATCAAGCAGCGCGGAAAGTTCGTAGTCGGCGTCAAATTCGATACAAACCTGTTCGGGTTGAAAGATCCGGGAACGGGCCAAGTCAACGGTTTCGATATCGACATCTCCAAAGCGATCGCCAAAAAGCTGCTCGGTGACGAAACGAAAGTCGAATTGAAAGAAGTGACTTCCAAGACGCGGATTCCGATGCTCCAAAAAGGAGATATCGACGCTATCATCGCAACGATGACGATTTCGGAAGAGCGCAAAAAAGAAGTGGATTTCACGGACGTCTATTTCAAGGCGGGCCAATCTCTGCTCGTTAAAAAAGGCAGTGACCTCAAGTCGATCGACGACGTCGTGAAGAAGAAGGGCGTTAAAGTCCTGACCGTAAAAGGCTCCACTTCCGCGAAAAATATCCGTGCCAAAGCCCCGGACGCGCAGGTACTGGAATTTGAAAACTACCAGGAAGCGTTCACGGCTTTGAAATCCGGCAAAGGGGAAGCTTTGACGACGGATAACGCCATTCTCTACGGAATGACGAAGCAGGACCCGGGCTATGAAGTCGTAGGCGGCACGTTCACGGATGAGCCGTACGGCATCGCAGTCCGCAAAGGCGACGCGGAATTCACGAAAGCGGTCAACGACGTTCTGAAAGAACTGAAGGACAGCGGCGAATACGCGAAAATTTACGAGAAATGGATCGGCGAGAAACCGGCCGAGTAAAAAGGTGCGGGATAGGCGGCCAGCCGCTTGTCCCGTTTTCTTCCAGGATATCGTTAATTAGACGGAACAGATCGGGGTGCTGCCGGTGGATTTAAGCATAATTGCAGAGAATTGGGACAGATATATCGAAGGATTCGGCAA
This sequence comes from Paenibacillus chitinolyticus NBRC 15660, assembly GCF_000739915.1. Taxonomy (GTDB): domain Bacteria; phylum Bacillota; class Bacilli; order Paenibacillales; family NBRC-103111; genus Paenibacillus_F; species Paenibacillus_F chitinolyticus. The sequence goes on from NZ_BBJT01000010.1 coordinate 188,508, forward strand.
TACCGTGATGGTCAGCCTTCTCTCGCTCGTACTCAGCTTCCTGCTGGGGACGCTGGTGGCCGTGCTGCGGATCTCGCCTTTTAAAACGCTGCGGGCGATTAGCGGGGTATATGTGGAATTCGTGCGGAACATTCCGCTGCTGCTGATTATTTTTTTCTTTTACTACGGGTCTTCCGAGTTCGGCCTTTCGCTGGACGGGTTTACCGCGGGTACGATCGGTTTGACGATTTATACGTCCGCGTTTATTGCGGAGGCGATCCGAGCTGGCATACTGGCCGTTCCCGCTGGCCAGGCGGAGGCGGCCCGTTCTTCGGGTCTTTCCTACGGGCAGACGATGATTCACGTCGTTCTTCCCCAGGCGATCAAGATTGTGATCCCTCCTCTTGGCAATCAATTTCTGAACTTGATCAAGAACTCATCCATACTTGGCGTTATCGCGGGCATGGATCTCATGTATTTCGGGGATCTGATCAATTCCGATACGCTCGATACGTTTAATGTGTATATCGGGGTCGCGCTTTTCTATCTGGTGCTGACGATACCGCTCAGTCTGCTGGTTCAGTATCTCGAAAGAAGAATGGCGCGCGCCTAATCGGTTCCGGACGGGACAAGATCCGGTGAATGTCAAAGTGGGGTGTCGGAATGGATTTCTCAGGTGCGTACAGCGCGGATAATTTGATGTTTTTGTTAAAAGGGTTTCTCGTAACGCTGGAAATGGCCGTTATCGCCATTATTTTAAGTTTTGTCATCGGCAGTCTGATCGGGGTCATCCGTTACTCGAAAATCCCCGTACTCAGCCAGCTCATGGCGGTTCTCGTCGAAGTGATCCGGAACCTGCCGCTGCTGCTCATTATTTTCTTCGTCTACTTCGCCGTGCCGGAAGTGACCGGTGTGGAAATGAGCATTCTGACGTCCGCGATCATTTCCTTGACGATTTTCGAATCGGCGATGATTGCCGAAATCATCCGCGGGGGTCTCAACTCCATCGACAAGGGGCAAATCGAGGCGTCCCGCTCCTCCGGGCTAACTTATGTGCAGACGCTTTGGCACATCGTGTTCCCGCAGGCGGTGCGCCGGATGGTTCCGCCGATCGTCAGCCAGTTTATTTCACTGCTGAAGGACACGTCGCTTACCGTTATCATTGCGGCGCCGGAGCTGATGCACAACGCGCAGATCATCAACGGTTCTTCCCAGAAGTTCATCGTTCCGATCTTCCTGCTCGCCGCGCTGATGTATTTCGTCGTCAACTACTTCATTTCCCTGTTCGCTCAGCGCTTCGAGCTGAAGAGGACGTGACACCGCGCAGGCCTTATGGCTCGCGGACTCGCATAATTCCGGCTTCGGCCGGACGACAAAGAACCCGCTGTGCCGGTCCCGGACCGGTTTACAGCGGGTTCTTATGTGCAGGAGGACCAACCGCGGAGCTTAACGCGCCGAACGTGTGCGCTCGAATTCGGCTTTGATCTCGGCCAGCAGCGCCGGGTCCGTGATCACGTCATAGGCGGTGGCCGCCAGCATCTTGGCGGCCAGGATCATGCCGTCCAGCGCACGCTGCTTCATCGCGAGATCGCGGAATTCCGGCGTGTGGAGCAGGTGCTTCTCTTCAATGACCTTCATATACGGGTGAATCGTCGGGCAGTGAAGAGAGACGTTCCCGAGGTCGAGGGAGCCGTGGTCTTTGCCCGTCTGGATCATGTCTTCGGTAATGCCTGCCGAAGACAGGTTGCGATTGAACACCGCCGAGAGCGTCTCGTTCGTGTTCAGCTCGTCGTATGAGTACTCGTAGTTCGAGGTGGTGAGGGTGCAGCCGGTTTGCAGAGCGGCCCCCTCCGCGCATTTTAGTACCTTCGCCGCGACTTCGTTCGTGTACGCGCGGGAAGAGGAGCGGACATAGAACTGGGCGACGGCATAGTCGGGAATAATGTTCGCGGCCTGGCCGCCTTCCGTAATAATTCCGTGAATGCGCACATCGCTGCGGAGCTGTTGACGCAGCGCATTGACGGAATTGAAGAGCATCAGTACGGCGTCCAGAGCGTTCACGCCCTCGTAAGGGGAAGCGGCGGCATGGGCGGCCTTGCCGAAGTACTCGAACTGGATGGCATCCAGCGCAAGCGATTCGCCGGAGCGCTCATAGGTATAATAAGGATGCGCCATCAGCGCGAAGTCCACGTCATCGAACAATCCCGCGGCCGCCATGGGGACTTTCGCCCCTTTGGTTTCCTCGGCGGGCGTTCCGTAGACGCGGATCACGCCTCCCGTCTCGTCGATGACGGATTTAAGCCCGACGGCCGCGCCGATGCTCATCATGCAGATGAGATGATGTCCGCAGGCATGGCCCAGCTCGGGGAGGGCGTCGTATTCCGCCAGGAAGGCGACAGTCGGTCCGGGCTTGCCCGAGTCGTACACGCCGATGAAAGCGGTCGGAATGTCGAGCACGGCCCGTTCAACCGTGAAATCGTGCCGCTCCAGCTCTTCGATCAGCCGGGCGCAGGCCAGAAATTCTTCATGGCCAAGCTCGGGATTTTGCCCGATATAAGTTGAGATCGCTTGAAATTCCGGCGTGTGGAAATCGATGGTGTTATAGATACGTTCCTTCATGGCGGTTCTCCTTATGTATGTAAGTGGTAGGGGCGGCGCCCCGTCGTTATCTTTCGGATGTAAGTCTATTGTAATACAAACTCGGACCCGCTACCACTTCCGGCTCCTTTGCGTTACAATAAAGCACGGAAAGCGCAAAGTCTGCGTTTGCTGCAATTAATGCATCTTCCGGAAGGAAATTCCATCGAAGGGAAATTTCATTCGGCGAAGATGTTTACATAGCCCAGAGGAGGATGTTTTATGAATAAATACGGATCGGATAACTGGCAGGATCACCGCTTTACTCTGGCCTGCAAAGAAGTCGAGCGCAGAGGACAGTGGCTGGACATCTATCTGGCGCTTCACCCCGAAGAAGGAGAAACCTTGCCGGAAGAACTGTACGATCCCAGCGTGTACGTCATCTGCAATCTCGAAGGAACGATCGTTCAAATCATCCTGCTGGATGAAGGCTGCGACTGCGAATACCAGTTTACCCCGGGCGAGAAAGAGAAAATTGCCCGTTTTCTCGAAGAGCATTGCTCGGCGGAAATGAATTCTCTCCTACTGCGCTAGAAAAGTAGAGACCGGCAGGCCGGCTCCGGAATATACTGTCTTACAGACGTAAGCGACAGGAGGGGCCGCCATGGGAAGAGCATTACGCTATATCGCGTTCGGAGATTCGCTGACCGTCGGTACGGGCGATCCGACGCGGGAAGGGTTCACCGCAAGATACCGCGGCATGGCAGAAGCGGCGCTGGGACGAAGCGTAGTTCTGCGCAATGCCGGTACGAACGGCGCCACATCGGGCGAGCTGCTGCAGTACTTGCGCAACGAGGGCGATTTGCGGCGGGGGCTGGCGACCTCCGATATCGTGACGATTACGGCCGGAGGGAACGACCTGATCCGCTCGGCCATGCCATATCTGAAGAGCCGCGATACGGGCGTGCTGAAGCGCAGCCTGCGCACATTCGGGGGCAACCTGCGCCAGATCGTGCGCTATACCCAGCTTCCGGTTCCGGCCGGCAAGTCGCCGCTGGTGATTCTCGTCGGATTGTACAATCCGATTTCCATGCTGCCGGAGGCGGAGTTCTGGATCAAGCGCTTCAACCAGCAGATGGAGAGGCTCCAGTCGCGCACGGTCCGGTACGTGGACGTGTATTCGGCTTTCAAGGGAGCGGAGAGCCGCCTGATTTCCGACGATCTTTTTCATCCGAATGCGGAAGGATACAAGCGGATTGCGGAATGCATCGCCCAGAGCGTCCCGCTCACTTCCCTTGCCGGAGGCGGCGGGCATTAAAAAAACAGTGAAGCGGCTGCCTCACTGTTTTTTTTCGGTTTACGCGGGGACGGGCAGGACCTGCATCACGGCGAAGAAGTGACAGACGCTGCCTCCGATGACGAACGAATGCCAGATCGCATGGTGGTAGGGAATGCGCCGCCACAGATAGAACACCGTTCCAACCGTGTAGAGCAGTCCGCCCGCGACGAGCCAGATGATGCCGTATGCCGACAAATGCTCGGCCAGGGGTTTAAAGGCCAGGACGATCAGCCAGCCCATGCCGATGTAACAAACCGTCGAGAGGACGATAAACCTTTTGACGAAGAAAATTTTGAGCACGATTCCGATAAGGGCGAGTCCCCATACGATGCCGAGCAGGGTCCATCCCAGCACTCCCCGCAGCGTAACGAGCATAAAGGGGGTGTAGGAGCCGGCGATCAGTACATAAATAGCGGAATGGTCCATGATTTCGAAAATGTCCTTCAGCCTTCCTCCGGGAGCGCTGTGAACGAGCGTGGAGCACAGATAGAGCAGAATCAGGGAAGTGCCGAAAATGCTGAAGCTGACGATATGCCAAGTGTTTCCGTATGTGGTTGCCTGAATGACGAGAAGAACCAGAGCGGCAATGCTCAGCAGGGTGCCGATTCCATGCGAGACGGCGTTCGCGAATTCTTCGCGCGGTGAATATTCCATAGGGATTACCTCCAAGCTATCCGGGACCGGATGCCCAATTTTCTGGCTAATGACTACTTAGACGCGGTTCCCAGGCAAACCCCTTCAACGCTTTTAGCTGTTTTTGCGCTCATTTTAGATGGAACTTTTAACCAGAGGGGTGTTACAGGTGCGTCTAAAGACTCAGAATCTGCATAAATATGCAGGTTTGAGGCCCTATATACGCTGAAAAAGCATTTTCATAAAGCATCTTGCATAAAAGAAGCGAGTTCGGTATACTAAAGCATGTTCTTTTTCGAATTGACCTTGCGTTAATAAACTACATTGAATAAAGGAGCACTTGCCATGAAAAAATGGGGACTGACACTAATCGCCCTTGTACTGACAATGAGCCTCATTGCTGCATGCGGCAAAAAAACCGAAACACCGAAAGATGCAGCCGGCGGCGCCCAAACAACAGCACCTGCCAAGAAGCTTATCCTCGGGACGAGCGCGGATTATCCGCCGTATGAATTCCACAAATCGACGAACGGTAAAGACGAAATCATCGGTTTCGACATCATGATCGCCAAAGAAATCGCGAAAGACATGGGAGCCGAGCTGGAAATCAAGGACATGAAGTTCGACGGTCTGCTTCCTGCTCTTCAATCCGGCAACGTGGATATGATCCTTTCAGGCATGACCCCGACGGAAGAACGCAAGAAGAACGTTGATTTCTCCAAAACGTATTACACCGCGAAGCAGATGATCGTTGTCCGCGCGGAAGACAAAGACAAGTACAAGACGATGGACAGTTTGGCGGGCAAGCGGATCGTCGTTCAGAAAGCTTCCATTCAAGAGACGGTAGCCAAAGAACAAATCAAGGACGCCAAAATCAAAACACTAAGCAAAATTACCGACATCGTCCTTGAGCTGAAAAACAAGAATGCCGACGCCGCGATTATCGAGCTTCCGGTTGCGACTTCCCACGTAAACCGCGACAAAAGCATCGTGATTGCCGAAGCGACTCCGAAGGTTGAAGAAGCGGGTTCCGCGGTTGCTTTCAAGAAAGGCAGCCAGGACAAGATCGACCTGGTGAACAAGACGATCGACCGTCTGCTCGCCGAGAAGAAGATCGATCAGTTTGTAACCGATGCTTCCTCCCAGGTAGAATCCGAGTAAGCTTGACGTAATCGGACCGGTAACTGCAATAAATGTGAGATAGCGGAGAACCCTCCGCTATTTTCTTTTTTCAGGGATGGTCACACGGGAGTTGGAAATTGTATAATTAGCGGTGTCCATCCGCATTTAAGGAGGAGTTAACAGCCCATGAATTTTTCATTTTTAAACGAATACGGGCATTATTTTGTGGACGGAACGAAGGTTACGCTGCTTCTGTCCGTGATTACTGTCATTTTGGGAGCGATTTTCGGGACGGGCATGAGTCTGCTTCGTTTGTCCGGTATTTGGCCGCTCCGGTGGCTGGCTACGGCGTATATCGAGTTTTTCCGGGGAACGCCGATCATTATTCAAATTTTTCTCGTCTATTATGCGCTGCCTCAGTTTATTCCAGACTTTCATTTTCCTCCGTTTCCGTTTCTCGAAGAGTACGGCGGAGAGTTCACCGCAGCCGTCATTACGCTCGGACTTAACAGCACGGCCTATGTGGCTGAAATTATGCGCGCGGGCATCCAGTCCGTGGACAAGGGGCAGATGGAAGCGGCACGCTCCCTCGGGATGAAGCCATGGATGGCGATGCGTCTTGTCGTGATTCCGCAGGCGTTCCGCACCGTACTGCCGGCGCTCGGAAACGAGCTGGTCGTCGTGATCAAGGAAACGTCGATCGTATCGGTCATCGGCCTCAACGAACTGATGTTCAACGCGGACACAGTCAAAGGAAGCCTGTCGCTTCCGTTCGAACCGCTGATCATCGCCGCTTTTATTTATCTGGTCATTACCCTGACGCTGTCCAAACTCGTCGGAATGCTCGAAAGGAGGCTGACGAAGTCGAATGCTTAAGATTACGAATCTTCATAAACATTTCGGGAAATTAACCGTACTGAACGGAATCGATATCGAGATTGAAAAAGGCGAGGTCGTCGTTGTCATCGGGCCTTCCGGCTCGGGCAAAAGCACGTTCCTGCGCTGTCTCAACCTGTTGGAAGTGCCGACCGACGGCGAAATCCTCTTCGAGGGTATTTCCATTACGAACAAGAAAACGGATATCAATTCCGTCCGTCAGAAGATGGGCATGGTGTTCCAGCAGTTTAATCTGTTCCCCCATCTGTCGGTCAAAGATAATATTACGCTTGCTCCGCGCAAGTTGAAAAAAATGTCGGTAAGCCAGGCGAATGAAACCGCGGCCGATTTGCTTCGTAAAGTAGGATTGGCGGAAAAAGCCGACGCTTATCCGGCCCAATTGTCCGGAGGACAGAAGCAGCGGATCGCGATCGCCCGCGCGCTTGCGATGTCTCCCGACGTTATGCTGTTCGATGAGCCCACCTCCGCGCTCGATCCCGAGATGGTCGGCGAGGTGCTCGATGTCATGAAAAAGCTGGCGAAAGACGGCATGACCATGGTCGTCGTTACGCATGAAATGGGATTTGCCCGCGAAGTAGGCGACCGCGTCGTCTTCATGGACGGGGGCGTCATCGTCGAACAGGGCAGGCCGGAAGAAGTGTTCTCGAACCCGCAGCATGCCCGGACGAAGGAATTCCTGGGTAAGGTGCTGTAAGCGAGATAGAACGCGAAATTGTTACTGCAGAGCAGGGAGGAAGTCTCGTGGCGCCCATTAAAATTTTTACGGACAGCACGAATGATTTAAATCCGCACTATTTGAAGGAAAACGAAATTGGTGTCGTTCCCCTTTATGTCGTCTTCGGCGACGATTCGTACCGGGACGGGGTGGACATTACACCGGAGGTCCTGTACCGGAAAGTCGAACAGTCGGGCAAGCTGCCCAAGACGGCGGCTCCGTCGCCGGCCGACTTCGAGAAAGCGTTCCGGCCTCATATCGAGCAGGGCTGCGATATCGTCTACATCGGGCTTTCTTCCGAAATTTCGTCGACTTATCAGAATGCCGTTTTAACGTCCGATCTCTTTCCGGAAGGACGGGTAACCGTCATCGATTCCCGCAACCTGGCTACGGGCATAGGCATTCTGATCTGCAAAGCCGTGGAAGCGGCCAAACAGGGACGCAGTGCGGCGGAGATCGAAACCCTGGTTAAATCGTTCATTCCGAAAGTGAGTACCGAATTCATTATCGATACGCTGGATTATTTGCATAAAGGCGGCCGTTGTACGAGTGTACAGGCTTTTTTCGGGAGCCTGCTGAAAATCCGCCCGGTTGTGCAGGTCAAGGACGGTTCCATGATTCTAACTTCCAAAGTGCGTGGTAAGAGGGAGAAAGCGCTGGAACAACTGGTGGACAACGCGCTGGCTTTCAAGCACGAGATGGACCCGGATGTCCTGTTCGTCACGCATTCCTTGGCGCAGGAGGAAGCGGAGCTTGTACGTGCCCGTCTTCTGCAGGAAACGGGTGTCAAACGAGTTGAGATTACGGAAACCGGATGCGTGATTTCCAGCCATTGCGGTCCTCAGACAGTGGGCATCGTATTTATTAAATCTTAGAAATGAGGGTACTTCTTGACGATCAAGATTATTACGGACGGAACTTCCGATTTGCCTCAGGAGCTGGCCCGGGAACTAGACATCACGGTCGTTCCCCTGATCGTCCGTTTCGGCGACAAGGAAATGACTTCAGACATGAGCAGAACATTATTCTATGAGCTGATGAGGCAGGAGCCCGCGCTTCCTCAGACGGCGAGTCCCGCCCCGCATGCTTTTATGGAAGAGTACCGCAAGGCTTCACAAAGTGACATTCTGGTAGTCTCTGTTTCGTCTAATCTTAGCAGTACCTATCATCATGCCCTTATGGCGAGGGAACAACTTATGGAGGAAGGCTATTCCGGCCGGATTGAAGTGCTGGATTCCCGCACGGCTTCTCTGGGACAAGGTCTTCTTGCCGTAAAAGCGGCCAAGCACGCGAAAGAAGGCATGCCGTTCGAAGAGCTGACAGCCCGGATGAAGGAAGAAGTCAAAAGCCATCATACGTATTTTTTCCTGGATACGCTTGAAAATGTCATAAAAGGAGGCCGCCTCGACCGCGTCCGCGGTGCGGTGGCTTCGGTGCTGAACATCAAGCAGATCATGAAAGCGAGCGAAGAAGGCACCCTGGAGCCTTTCGAGAAAGTGCGTGGTACCCAGAATGCGATCAAGCGTCTGATCGAACGGGTGAGCGAGAAGGTGAGCGAAACCCGGCACGATCTGGAGCGGTGCATCCTCGGCATTGCGCACAGCAACTGCGAGGACCGCGCCCGGGACGTGAGAGATCAGCTGCTCCGGCTGTTCCCGTTCGGGCAGGTTGTGATCACGGAGATGGGGCCGGTCATCGGCACCTACGCGGGAGAGGGCGGCATTCTTATCAGCTGCTGACAGCTGACGGGACGAGGATGTTTATCCGCCTTGCGGCCCCTGAATGAGCCCGCTTCTCCACATATGCACGGAAATGAAAAAAAGGCTGTTTACCGGTCCATGGGACCTGTAGACAGCCTTTTTTTGTGCGCATGACGCATGACCGGATGTGACGGCGCAACTGTTCGCCTTCGCCACCATGCACGCGAATGCCGCGCCGGCGCCGCAGCGCCGTGGTCGACGTCACCGTGTCACCGTAAAAGACGCCGACCTCGCCGAGCGTACCTTCCTCAAGAACCCGCGTTGTCTTCCCCGGGAAGCTCACGCGTCACGATCTCGGGATCGTCGACGTTGACGAGCGGGGAAGGCTCGCCGTCGTAGAGCACCCACAAATCGTGCAGGGCGCGGGTACAGCCCACATAGAGCAGCTTGGCGTCCTGAGCGTCGGCGCCGTAACGGAGCGGGTCCGCATCCGTCAGGATGGCGGCGTCGAACTCAAGCCCTTTCGTCAGGTAGACGGGCACGACCGAGATCCCGCCGGCGTACTGCTTCTGATCCGCCGTGATTCTGCTGGCCGCAAGGCCCAGCTCTCCAAGCTGCGCGTGCAGCCGCACGGCGTCTTCCTCGGTGCGCGTAATCACGGCCACCGTATCGTAGTTCCGGCGGAGAAGCCGCTCAACCGCGTCGCGAAGGAAGAGGCTTTCCCGCTCCTTCTCTACGCGGAGCACCTTGACCCGTTCGCCGGACCGGAATACGGGAACGGCGAGGAGGCCGGCTCCGACTCCGATGGAGAGGACGTGGTTCGCGAAACGGATAATCTCCATCGTGGAGCGGTAGCTCCGCTCCAGTTCGAAATAAGCGGTTTCGTCTTCCCCGAAGAGCGACGTGAGCTCGGCCCAGTCCTGCGTTCCCCGGTAGGCGTGGATTCCCTGGGACAGGTCGCCCAGAATCGTGAAGGAATGCTGCCGGGTGTACTGGTCGAGCACGGCAATCTGGAACGGCGAAGCGTCCTGCGCTTCGTCGATGACTACGTGGTCGAACCGTTCCGAGCCTTCGATGCCGTGAAGGGAGGCATGGATAAAGACGAGCGCCGGGAGATCCTCGTGGCGCACCTTCTTGCGGCGGAAGGAGGCCAGCGTATCCTTCGCTACGGCTTCGGGAATCCGGCCGCGCAGTTCTTCCGTCATCCAGACGGCCCCGGATTTGGGATCAAACACGGCTTTGTAGAACGACAGCGCATCGAGCTCCGGCCAGCCTTTCAGATATGCTTTCAGCCGCTGGGTCGATTTGGTTTTCCGTTCTTTTTTCTGCTTGGCGTCCCAGACTTTGTCCAGTTCCATCGTTATCCAGCGTTTGATCCGGGCGACGACCCGCTCTCTGCGCTTGGCGGGAGGAAGATGTTTGTATTCTTCGTTGTACCAGACGCCGATCGTTTCGGCCGGGAGCGTTTTTCCGTCCCATGGGTGAAAAGGTTCCTGCGGCAGACAGGTCCGCGCGTAGCCGTCAAAGCAGCTTTCCAGGAAATCCCTGAAGGCGACGGAGCCTTTCCAGCGGCCGGAAACTTCGTCGTTCAGCGGCGGACGCTTGGAACCGAGGGCAAACCAGACGGCACTTTCGTCTGCCGGATTCTCCAGCGCGAAGGAAAGTCCGGTCAGCTCGGTGGCCCAATCCGCAAACGTGCTCTGACGGATATGTCCGACGCCGAGCTCCGGGAGAACCCCGGATATATAATCGAGAAACATGGAGTTCGGTGCGAAAATGATCATATTTTCCGCTTTAACCTGGTCGCGGTATTGATAGAGCAGAAAAGCGAGACGATGGAGAGCGACGGTCGTCTTGCCGCTTCCGGCGACGCCCTGAATAATAAGGGCCGCGTTTTTGGCCGAACGGATAATTTTATCCTGCTCCGCCTGGATCGTGGAGACGATATCGCGCAGTTTATTGTCTTTGTTCTCGCCGAGCCGGTACAGCAAAAACTCGTCTCCGCCCGCTCCGGACAGAAGATCGCTGTCCCGCTCGTACGTATCGACGACCCGTTGGAGAATCTGCTTGCGGATGACCAGGTTTCTTTTTAAATATACCAGGCCTTCGACAAGGCCGTCGGGAGATTCGTACGCCGCTTTCTCGTCCCCGCCCGTGTAGGAATAAAACATACTGGCCACCGGCGCCCGCCAGTCGATGACGTGAGGTTCTCCGCCGTTCTCGTCGTCGACGCCGAACTTGCCGATGTAGAGAGCGGACTTACCGGCAGCGTTTTCAGGCTGAAAGTCGAGACGGCCGAAATAAGGTTCGTCCGATGCCAATGCAAGCGACTGCCGGCTGCTTTCGCGTACGGCTTCCAGTGCCTGTTCCGTGAAATCCGGTCCCCGGTACACGGGAACGGCCTGCAGTTCCGCCAGTCTCCGGTTGACGTCCGCCAGGATGGCATCCAGCCGGTTTTGTTCCTCTTGATAGGCACTTTGATTCTTATCCAAGATCAGTTACCCCCTAAGATCAGATTTTGAACATGAAGAAATAATATATCATATCCGGCAAACAATGGCAACAACGCCGGGCATGGCGGACAGGATCCTGCACAGCATAAACTGAAGGTACGGACAGACGGTCTGCCGGAGGCGGCAAGCCCGAGTTTCTGGCAGGATCATCCTTGTGATATAATGACTGCATATTTTCAGAGAACCACATCATCTAAAGATGAAGCTTAAGTTCTCCGAACCGAATCTGGAGTGAGCAGCCATGAAAAAAGGAAACGAACAACTAGCCGTCATGACCGGTCTTCTTATTGCGGACAAGCCGGGGACGTTTATTACGCGCCATCTCGATTGGGCGGAAATGCAGTTCGGAGGATTAGTCGGAGACCGGCATTTCGGAGTGACCAGCAAGGCCGACGTCCGCCAGCCGATGTATCCGCGCGGAACCGAGATCATGAACCGGCGTCAGATCAGCATCGTGTCCGAGGAGGAATGCGAAGAGATTGCGGCCGCTCTCGGCATTGAACGCGTCGCGCCCGAGTGGCTGGGAGCGAACATGGCGCTCAAGGGGCTGGAACGTCTGACCGCACTGCCGCGGGGAACGAGAATTTTGTTTCCGAGCGGAGCGGGACTCGTGTGCGAGGGAGAGAACGAACCGTGCGTCCATCCCGGTAAGGTGATCGCCGAGCAGACGGGGAATCCCAAGCTTGCGGGCAAGTTCGTCAAAGCCGCCTGGAACCGCAGAGGAATCGTGGCTTCGGTCGAGAGACCCGGCATCGTATCCGCGGGGGACGAGGTAAGGATTCTTTTTCCGGACGAATTGTAAGCTGATACTTGCCGTTTGAAAGGAGTTTTGCAGCATGAAAATAGGAGTATTGTCCGATACGCATATGAGACCAACGGCAGGCAAGCTGCCCGATGCCGTTCTGAAGGGTCTGGAAGGGGTCGACCTTATTCTGCATGCCGGAGACTGGACCAGCCCGGAAATTATCGAGTGGGTGGAGAGGATTGCGCCCGTGGAATCCGTCGCGGGGAACAATGACGGTCCGGACATTGTAAAGAGATTCGGATACAGCAAGCTGATCGAGGCCGGCGGGCTCACCATCGGGCTTGTCCACGGGGACCGCGGCCGGGGAAGATCGACGGAGCAGCGCGCCTTGTTCACTTTTCAGGCCGACAATCCGGATGTGATCGTTTTCGGCCATTCGCATATTCCGTATTCGGAACGGATCGACGGCCTGCTTCTTTTTAACCCCGGCTCGCCTTGGGATAAGCGGTGGCAGCCCCGGTATTCGTTCGGGTTGATCGAGACGGACGGGGAAAAAACCGAAGCGAGGCATATTTTTTTCGATTCCCGGGAATAGCCGGGCAGAGACTGTGAATGACGGCAGAGAGCATGACAAACGGAAGGAAAATAAGGACGGCTGCGGTAGATGTAACGGGTTCCGTTTTGAGGTGCAAAAGTTGTGACTGACAAACATATTGACGTGCCATCTGGCACGTCTTTTGTTTTCTATGGCTTTGATATCTTCCAAAAGGAAAAACCGCCGTAATTAGGCGGTCAGTTGGATTTATCTTGTAGTTTGGTTTTTATCATATATTCATTGTATGCTTCGTCAACTTTATGCTTGCAAACCTTCTGCCATGTATCCTTGAGAGTAGTAACCTCATTCTCATTGTAGGGTTCAGGTTCCATATCTCCACCAAAGCCTATCCAAGCATCGTGGCTTACTTCCCCATTAGCGTGAGAGTAAGCAATTTCATACGGAGCAGGTGCATGTCCCGCAAATTGACAATTGTTTGCTAAACAATGATATCCTGGCTTTTGGGGTCCGCATTTGCAAAATGTAGGAACAACATCCTTTTCTTCTTCGTCACCGATTCCATACAAACAGTGTAGTTCTATTATTAAATGAGAAAAAGCGATTAGACTCCCCTTCTTTCATTAGGTTTTTAAAGTTATTCGTTCTTTTCAAATGAAGCAGACGAGATGGTTTTTGTATAATTAGCCCATTCAAATATGAATGTTCCCAAATGCAATGATTTGGTTTTTTCGCCATCTTCGTAGCTGAAATCTTTCCAAACAATATGTTCTTCTTCGCGCTGAATTGAAACTGTAATTGCTCCACATCCCAAATCAGCACACATAGGACAAACAAATATCATATAGCGCCCGCTCTCTAATCCTGATGGAGCATTTAGCAGAAGTTTATCAAATTCATTACGTTGTAATTCTTCATCTTTATGACTCAACACAGATATAAAATCGTAGGGTTGCAAAGTGTTAAACAGTGAATTTCCATCAATAGAAAAGTCAAAGAACGAGGTATTGTTTTCGCATTTTCTTATTTCACCATCAACATATCTATCTACAAACCCATGTCGTATAGCCATCTTACATTCTAAGTTATTCATTCAAACAACCTCCAAAACTTATTTATTACCTCGCGGATAGTCGACATTTAAAACCCTCATTACTTGAAGTATAAGATATCTTGAATTGAAAATATCTTGTTAGTCAGACCCATTCTTTGGGCTGGCGTTAGTTTTTGCTCATCGTTAGAAGAACGATATGGTAAGCAAAAGATATAAAAAGTACGAAGAATGGTAACAGCATATTGAGCATATTGAGGGTTAAAGTTTGAATAGATATAACTTTTCTTATCACCTCTGGCAGTAACCAAAGGGCGTTCTAATATATTAAGTCTTCTTCGAATCTGTTGAAGAAAAGCATTAGTTGATTTATCAATAACTTGTAAAATCATTTTTGCAATCTGCTTTGGTTCATACGAAGATAAATCTGAGGTGCAATCAACGTTATACCATCCTTGGTCAATAGAAGGTAAGGGATGGGTTATTTTGTTATTTCCCCACTTACGATACGTTTTCCCATTTCTCAAAATTTCTGTGTGAAAAGTGTGATTCTCCAATTGCTTTTTCAACTTTAAATAAGCAACCCTGCTGATTGAACTATCTACGACTCCATTACTGATACCCCAAGCTGTAAGTTCTTTTCGACCTTCTTGATATTCTTTAAATGCCTCTTGAAGACTTTTGCTTTTATCAACAATAGTAATAAAATGATGGGCTTCTCCAAGGCTAACTTCTTTTGAAAAAACTCTAAAAAATGAATTATAGAGTGATGCGTCATCGTCAGTAATCATTCGCCACTCTTTTGCATCAACCATTCTTTATATTAACCAAAGTTGAGCATATGTTGTATAGGACGAATTAACATGTAGTCCATCAATGTACATTTTTCGTTTCTCAAACTTAGCACGTTCGTCATTGTATTCTAAGGTAGATTGAGTATCAGCTAACGTTGGTGGTTGAGGAGCAAATGGAAAACGATAACGTTCATTCTTACGAGAAAAGTTATTTATATGATCATCTTTGTAGTAGACTGTATCTTGTTCCAATTGTTCAAGGGTAATATTCCAATCATACGCCACATCGGAACGTAACACATATCTTGTTTGAACATCTGATGTTACGACAATATGGGTTTGAAGTATTCTTTCTTCAACGTTATCATATCGTTTTCCACCATGACCCTTCTTACGAACGTTATTTAAGTTGTAAACAAGTTTGTCAGTATTAAGCCACATTGTTTCGAATGTTTTTGTGGAAAAGGCTTCTGTTTCATATCGTTCAAGAAACTCTAAACAACGGCGATAAAGCCATTCTAACTTGTTGTAATATGTGCTTGAACCGATTTTTAGCATTTCACATGTTCTTTTGACTGGCGTTCTGTTGATTAATGCTTTTGCAAGATCGTGGAGAATATCATTTCTCTTTTGATGGTATACGAATGACTGATTTCTCATTGGCAATACATTTGTGATTTTTTTGCACTCTTTACATTGCCACTTTTCTGAATTACTACTACTCTTTCCTCTACGATAAAATTCTCTTGGATGATGAAAGGGGGAGGCAATAGAAATTGAACAATTTTCTTTATGAAACTCGTAATCCTTATTGTTAAAACTTTGAGTGCGGTTTAATGTTTCAAGTCGCAATATTTCTTCGGCTAGTGACCAGTTAGATGCGGTTGGGGTAGAGCAATTTAATGTTAACTGTCCTTTGCCATGGTTTATAGGGTCATCATTGCAATTAATTCGTTGCTTCCCATCCTTCGGGCTTCCAATAAAATAACGATGCGGTTTTCCCTTAACATCATCGAACTTCCTTTGCGGAAGACCGAACCATTTGCAATAAGGGTCAAGGCAATGATTAGTGTTAATTTCAAATGGTTTACCTTTGTATGTGATTTTAACAGGCTGAAACAACAAAGAGCGATACTTCTTTGCAAACTGCTGTGGGGGAAGCAATGAGTAGTCGTTTTGACGATTATGGATTTCGTCTTCATGTATGGGGGTTTCAATTTGCACGACTTTATCATCAAACGTTGATAGACGTTTAAGATTACGTTTGCTCATCAGAGACCCCTTCACTTTCTCTGTCTGGATAAAGTTGTTTTAACATTCGTGTATTACGGCGCTTAGTCTGTATCTATTGCTTGAAATCAGGATCTTCAAGAATGTTGACTAAAAAGCGATCTAAAACTTCGTTTTCACTTATGCCTGTATACTCAGAATAGTATTTAACTATTGCCTTTATTCGGTCTGTAACTTGCCATTCCACATTACTACGTTCAACATGAACGGGTTTAATAAATTCCATTGTGGATTCCTCCAATCTTTAACATATTAATATTATAACAATTTTGGCAACAAAACTGACAGTAGAATTGGCATGTAACTTTTCATTTACAATTTTTATTGAACATAGAAAATGCATGGTCAAAATTGATGTCATTTATGCGAAGAAAGTTTAAAAAAACTTTGATATATAAAGAAAAATGACGCTTCAAACTGTTGTCAGTTTGTGCGTCATTTTTAGTGTCAATTAGCTGTTCTGCACCCGAAAACGGAACCCGTTACGGTAGATGCGGCTGTCTTTTTTTTCGAAGAGGCTGTTATTCTTTAGAACGAATTGCGGCGGGGAGATTACCGGTGGCCGGCTGTCTTTTCAAATGGTTAGCCCAGTTCATGTCGTATTTGTTTTTTCCATCTTATGATGTTTGCGATTGCCTGTTGTTCGCCGCCGAGATAAATATCTTCAATTGTCATGGACCAAAATGCGAGCTTGCGTTGTCTGTCTTTATTCGGAAGAGGATTTGTCAGTTTATCTACGTTCTTCATTAACTCCCGATTTCTCTTAAGAATATACGCAGTGTCCCAATCGTGATCATAAGCGTCAATAAATAAACGGACCAGCTGCCGGTAACCTTCTTCCGTATAATTGGAAGGATGCTGGATCATGTAACATGAAACAAGCCAAAAATGTAAATCATATAATTTCGGGTCATTATGTTCCCAAACAAGAGGGAAACCGAATAATTCGTAGCAGGAAAACCCGTCTATCCCCTCAGCTCCGCATTCCATACATCTTCCGGACTCCATAACTGTACGATTATCAACCACTTTGGAATGACCTCCCATCAAAACTCTTCTGTTTACAAGTTAACAAGAAAAAGATGACTTATCATAGACTGCGGGCAGTCTTAACCCATTTAGCTGCGTTACAACCTTCATACACTCTTCTATGACAAATATCAATACAAAGATGAAACGGAGCATGGCGAAAAATGGAGAATGTTCGAAAAAGCGGATGCTTAAAATAGATGAAACGTTTAATCATTGATCCATCAAAACATTCCGGAGTACAATCATTTCGTAAGAAGATGTAAGAAGGATAAACAAAGATGATAGGAACATTTAGATGTAAAACGATTAATCAAATTTCTGACAAATCGGCCGATTTGGGGGAACGATGAACAAAATAACGATTAAAGACATAGCGGCCGAGGCCGGCGTATCCATCGCGACCGTATCGAACGTGATGAACGGAACCGGAAGAGTCTCCGGTGAAACCGCCAAGAGAGTGCTCCGGGTCATCGACCGGCACGATTATGCGCCCAGCACGGCGGCCCGTTATCTGAAAGAAAGGCGCTCCCAGCTCATCGGGATTCTGGTCCCGACCGGCGATAGGGGACGGCTCGAGGACAACCCGTTTTACTGGCAGCTCGTCATGGCCGTCGAAGCGGAAGCGAGGGAAGAGCGCCTGCATGTTATCGTTTCCGGCGTGACGGAAGAGGACCCGCTCACCTTTGTGCAGGAGCGGCAGCTCGACGGCATTATCGCTATCGGGATAACCGGCGATTCCCCGCTGCTGGGGCGCATCGCCCAGCTCGACGTTCCGTGCGTGTATCTGGACTGCTACCTCGCCGGAGGGGAGAACCTCCAGGTCGTCAATATGAACGACCGGATGGGCGGTTACCTCGGGACGAAGCACCTATTGTCGCTCGGGCATGAGCGGATTGCCGTCATCGCGGGCGACATCGTCACTTCGGGCGTCTATGAAGAACGCTGGCTCGGCTATACCCGGGCGCTGGAGGAGAGCGGCATCGCAGCGGACCGCGCTCTGCTCGTCGAGACGCCGGTCTCTCTGCTCGGCGGCTACCACAGCGCCCAGCAGGTTTACATGCTCAGCCCGAAGGTCACCGCCGTTTTCGCTTTTTCCGATGTGGCGGCAATCGGGCTGATGAAAGGGCTGCAAGAACTCGGCGTACGAATTCCCGACGATCTCTCCGTCATGGGGTATGACGATATCGACTACGCGGGCTTTATGACGCCCTCCCTGACCACGATCCGGCAGGATATCGGCACCAAGGGGAAGACGGCGATACGCCGCATTCTCAGCATGATCCGCGGAAGCGTTCCGGCCGAACATTCGGTTACGCTGCCCGTCGAACTTAAACGCCGCCAGAGCACCGCCCGGCGGTTCCAATCCAACTCCATTCAGAAAGAGGAATAGGCCATGCAAACGAGCGAAACCATACATCCCGACAAATCCATCGATACGGTGCTGGAAGTGGCCCCCAAAGCACCCGGACGCGCCGCACGCGTAACGGAGCTGGACGATTCTTATGTGATTCACGGACAGCATGCCAATCTGCTGCTGACTTTTTTGGAATGCGGGCTGTTCCGGATCAAATTGTTCCACGGGAATAAGCCGGAGTTCAAGGCCGCGACCGTCGCTGTATTGTCGGAGGCGTTTCAACCGGTTAAAGCCGACCGGACGGAAAGCCCGGAAGCGTTCGAATTCCGCACTTCCGCGCTGCGCCTGATCGTCGAGAAAGAAACGTTCGCTTTGACGGTTCAAACGCCGGAAGGCGAGCTTTTGATGAAGCAGCCCACGCTTTCGTGGACGACACGAGGCTCGCTGAGCGGCTCCTATGTGATGGGGACGGACTCTCATTTTTACGGCCTCGGGGAGAAAACGAGCTTCCTGGACAAGCGGGGAGAGCGCTACGCGATGTGGAACTCCGACGTGTTCGCGCCGCATGTACCGGAAATCGAAGCGCTGTACGAATCGATCCCTCTGCTCATTCACATGCATCAAACCGGAACTTACGGATTGTTTCTCGACAATCCCGGCCGCACGGATTTCGATATGCGCACGCATCCCGATCTTTTTACGATTCAATGCACGACCGGGGAGTATGACCTGTATTTCATTTTCGGTCCGCAGCCCAAAGACGTCGTCGGCCGTTACACAAAGCTGACGGGCCGCATCTCTATGCCGCCGAAATGGTCCCTTGGCTACCATCAGTCCCGTTACAGCTATATGAACCAGCAGGAAGTACTGGAGCTGGCACGCACGTTCCGCGAGAGAAACATCCCGTGCGACGTCATTCATCTCGATATCCATTACATGGATCAGTACCGCGTCTTTACGTTCGATAAGGACCGTTTTCCGGACCCGGAAGGAATGATGGCGGAGCTGAAAAAGCTTGGCATGCGCATCGTGCCGATTGTCGATCCCGGCGTCAAAAAAGATCCCAAATACCCGATTTACCGGGAAGGGATCGAGAACGGCTATTTCTGCAAAAAGCTGGAAGGCGAGCTGTTTATCGGAGACGTGTGGCCCGGTAAAAGCGCGTTCCCCGATTTCACGGAAGATGCCGTGGGCAAATGGTGGGGGGAGAAGCACAAGTTCTACGTGGACCTCGGAATCACGGGGATTTGGAACGATATGAACGAGCCGGCTGTGTTCAACGAATCCAAAACGATGGATCTCGACGTCATCCATGGCAATAACGGAGACAGCAAGACGCACGAAGAACTGCATAACTTGTACGGCATGATGATGTCCAAAGCGACATTCGAAAGTCTCCGGGAGCAGTTGGGCGGCGAGCGGCCGTTCGTTCTGACCCGCGCGGGCTACAGCGGTGTGCAGCGTTATGCCGCCGTATGGACGGGCGACAACCGCAGCTTCTGGGAGCATATGGCGATGGCGATTCCGATGGTGCTGAACCTGGGGTTGTCCGGGATTCCGTTCACGGGCCCCGATATCGGCGGCTTCGCGCATCACTCCACGGGACAACTGCTTGCCCGCTGGACGCAAATGGGGGCGCTGTTTCCTTTCTGCCGCAACCACAGTGTGATCGACTCCGTCCGCCAGGAGCCGTGGTCGTTCGGCGAAGAGACCGAGGCAATCTGCCGCACTTATATCGAGCTCCGCTACCGCTGGATGCCGGTATTGTACACGCTGTTCCACGAAGCATCCCGGACCGGGATGCCGATTCTGCGGCCGCTTGTGCTGGAATATCCGCACGATCCGCAGGTGACGAACCTCAGCGACCAGTTCCTGTTCGGCAGCAGCGTTCTCGTCGCCCCGGTCTACCGTCCCGATACGGAGCACCGCGCCGTGTATATCCCGGAAGGCGAGTGGATCGACTACTGGAGCGGGGAGAAGCATGCGGGACCGAAACATATTCTCGCCCACGCGCCGCTCCACATTATGCCGATGTATATCAAAGCGGGAGCCATCCTTGCGGAAGAGCCGCTTAAGCAGCATGCGGACGAGAGAACGGCAGCGTCTCTGACGTGGAACATTTATGCTTCCGGCGGCAGTTCCGAAGGAACCGTGTACGAAGACGACGGGATCACTTACGGGTACGAGCAGGGAGCGTACAATGTGATCCGCATGTCCACGGAAGCGGCGGACGGAGGCATGAAGCTGGCCTGGGCTTACGAGCACACCGGGCTGCCCGACGCGGACCGCAGCTTCCTGATCCGCATCAAACTTGCGGGATTCGTTCCTGCGGCGGTCGAAGGCCTCCAGCGTCTGGAAGCCGGGGTGATCGACCGGGAGCAGTCCGCAGCCGGCTGGACCTACGACGAAGCGGCGGGAGAGATTCTGATCCGGACAGCGGACACCCCGCAGCAGATTTTACACATCCGCGCCTGATCGTTCGGCGCGCGGTCAGACCGCTTCCGGCGGTGCGAAAGCTCCGGCCCCTTTCAGGGGTCGGGGCTTTTTAGCGTGCCCGGATGTACGGCCGCTGTGTCACGAATAAGCCGGCGAGGCGGAGAGTAGCCCGGCAGCTGCGCACAACAGTGGAGGATAAGCTCAAATCCGCTCGCTTCTGTCCGATTCGTGCGGACAATCCCGGACAGTCCCAGACAGTCCCAGACAGTCCCGGACAGTCCCAGACAGTCCCTCTGCTCCTTGCTCCGCCTCGTCACCGCTATTTCAGCTTGGTGATCACAAAGCCGCCGACCACGATACCGAGGCCGACCCAGGTTTTCCAGTTCGGAATTTCCTTCAGGAAGATGTACCCCATCAGCACGCAGATAAAAATCTCGATGCCTTTGGATATGCCTAAGGACAAGGTCAAGTTGCCCGTCGTCTTGTAGCAGAACTTCACGCCGTAGCCGATCATGACGTTGGCCGCAAACACCAGCGGGATCATTTTACACTGAAACCACAAGGTTTGCCAGAGCGAAGGATCGATGTGTTTGCTCTGGTACGAGAAGATGCTGTTGATCGTCAGAAGTCCCGCCAGAAGCAGGGCGATTCCGTATACCATAAACATGAGCTAGTCTCCTTTGTCTGTTTCTTCCCGTTTAATGTTTCCGGCGCGCAACAAATTAACCGCTGGAAAACTTATTTGTTCCGGGCGAAATAAACTATTCACACAATGTTAACGAGAATAGCCCTGTTGAGTCATATTAAAAAGGGCAGCCGCGTGTAAGAATAATGGAAGCGAAAGGAAAGGAGGCCTTGCCTTGCTAAAACCGATCAGCCGATTCCTGCTGGCCGTTCTTCTGGTGTTTGCGGTCACGGCTTGCTCGTCCGAACTTAAGGGACAAGACCCGGCCAAAGTCAAAGTCGATCTTGTCACCGAGCCTTCACCGGTCAAGACAGGCGAGAAAGCGGTGGTCACCGCGAAGATTACCGGATTAACCACACAAGAGGGGGCGAGAGTCCAGCTTGACGTCCGCCTGGCGGACAACAGCGGGCTTCCGGAACTGCTGGATGCGAAATCAAGCGGGGACGGAAATTACTCGATAGAGAAAACGTTCGATCAGCCCGGCAAATATGCCATTTACGTGCATCTCTACCAGGGAGTGCTGCACATCACCAAGAAAAAGGTGCTTGACGTTTCATGAAGCTCCGTCTGATTCCCCTGTGGCTGTGCGTCTGTGCCGCGGCGGCCGCCGTGCTATGGCTGCCTCACCAGCGGGCGGAAGCGGCTCCGCCGGACGCGGGTGCGGCCCGGCCCGCCGAGCTGCAGCAGCTCATCGACCGTACGCCGTCCGGCGGTCTGCTCCGGCTCCCGGCAGGCTCCTACGAGGGCCCGGCCGTTATTACCCGTCCCATCGTGATCGAGGGGCAGAGCGGTGCCGTCGTCAGGAACAAGGACGGCAGCGGAAAGCCCGCTATTACCGTCCGGGCGGACGATGTTTCCCTGAAAGGCCTGCAGATTGAGCAGGACGGGGAAGGGGCGTCTTCCGACACGTCCGCGGTGCTGGTCCAGGGAAGCGGAGCCTTGCTTCATTCGCTGGATATCCGCACGGATGCTTTCGGCATTCTGCTGCGGGATACGGGGCACAACCGGATCGAGAATAATTCCGTCGTCCGGACCGGAAGCGGAGCGGCCAAGCTGTCCGAAAGACGCAATGGCATCGATCTTTTCAACGCGCACGATAACGTGATCTCAGGCAACCGGGTAAGCTCCATGAACGACGGCATTTATCTGGAAAGCAGCCATCGGAACAAGGTGGAAGCCAATGCCGTCGAACATTCCCGGTACGGGATTCACTGCATGTACACGAAGGGGACGGTCGTCCGGGGCAACACCGGCATGTACAACATCACGGGCGCCATGATCATGGGCGTCAAAGAAGCCGAGGTATCGGGCAATTCCTTTACGAAACAGAGCGAGAGCGTGAACTCTCAGGGATTGCTGTTCTTCGACGTACATAATTCGAAAGTAACCGGCAACAAAGTGGAGGGCAACCGGGTCGGCCTTTATGTCGAGCAATCGGGCTCCAACGAGTTCACTAACAACGACGTGCTGCAAAATTTCGTGGGCGTCCAGTTTCTGGAATCGGAAAATAACCGCTTCACCGGCAACCGTTTTATCGGCAACGTAATCGAGGCGGAAGCGAATGAGAGCGAGAGCAACGCATTCAGCGGCAACTTCTGGGAGGCGTTCCGCGGTCTGGACAGCGACGGGGACGGGAGCAGCGAGTTGTCGTATGCGCTGAATCCTTTTTTTCAAAGATTGACGGGGGCGGTTCCCGCTTACCAGTTGTTTTTTCAGTCGCCGGGGATGCAGTTTCTCGAAGGGATGTACGCCTCGGACCGTGAAGGCTGGACCAAGGATGAAGCGCCTTTGATGAAGCCGGGAACGGGGCCGGAACAAAAGCCGTTAAGCGGATCGGCGGGGAATACGACGCTAGTATTCGGGCTCCTGCTGCTGCTGGCGTCCGTCAGTACAATTTATTATGTGGGGGTAAGAAGAGGATGAAAAAAACTGGGTTGTTTTTGCTGAGTGTACTGCTGATTATGACAATTTTGTCCGCTTGCGGGAAAGCGAAGGATCAGGCGGAACCCATCAACGAAGAAACGGATAAATGCGCGATCTGCAACATGCAGATCAAAGACGACGCGTTTGCCGTCCAGCTCAAAACGAAAGACGGAAAAACCTACAAATTCGACGATCTCGGCTGTATGAACGAATGGAAAGGGAAAAATGCGGCGGACTCCATCCAAGTCCAGTTTGTCCGGGATTATAACAACAAAGAATGGATCAAGTATGAGGATGCGACTTACGTGTACGATCCTTCCTTCAAATCCCCGATGGCTTACGGCATCTATTCGTTTAAGGATAAAGCGGAAGCCCAGAAGTTCGCGGACAGCCAGAAAAAAGGCAAAGTGATGACGGCTGCGGATCTCGGCAAGCACACGTGGGAGCAGAGTAAAAGCA
This sequence comes from Paenibacillus chitinolyticus NBRC 15660, assembly GCF_000739915.1. Lineage (GTDB taxonomy): Bacteria > Bacillota > Bacilli > Paenibacillales > NBRC-103111 > Paenibacillus_F > Paenibacillus_F chitinolyticus. The sequence continues at coordinate 212,305 of NZ_BBJT01000010.1, forward strand.
TGATGAACATGGGCGGAAGCCATGACCACAGCGTCACGCCGGAAGCCGGCGGGGATAAGGACGCTCACGGCGGCAAAGCCGGCGACCAGGGAACGCACGGCAAATGAACGTGCTGACGATCGCACTGCGAGAAGTAAAAGTCGGGTTTAGAAACCCGTGGGCCTATTCGTTTATGGCCCTCTTTTCTTTATTCAGCCTCTCTTTGCTTCTCATTAACGCTCAAAGCTTCGTAGAGGGCTATTCAAGCTCTACCTCTTCCATGCTAAATCTGATCTTATATCTACTTCCGCTAATGACGCTTCTGCTGGGTTCGTTTTCGTTAACGGCGGAGAAGGAAGAAGGAAGCTGGCAGCTTCTTTCAACGTATCCGCTCGCTACATTTGCGTTTATTGCCGGGAAATATACCGGTTTGACCGTGGTTATGCTGACCATCGTCGCCTTCGGATACGGCCTGACGGGCATAGTCGGGGCGTTGACTGGAAGGGGGCTGCAGCCGGCTACGCTCGGGTTGTTTTTTGCCTTCTCCACGGGGCTCGTTCTGCTGTTTCTTGCGATCGCGCTCGTACTGGGCACGTTTGCCAAGAACCGCTGGCAGGCACTGACCGCAGGTGTGGCGGTGTGGTTTTTCGCGGTGATCGGCTGGCCGACGCTGCTGATAGCCGTTCTCGGCCAGCTTCCTTACGTCTGGATCAAAAGCGCGCTTGTGGCGCTCACATTCCTGAACCCGGCGGAGCTTGTCCGGCTGTTCGTCGTCGTGAAGCTCGGAGGCGGTGCGGCGCTGGGGCCCGAATATTACGAGTGGGTCCGCTGGATCGGCCGTCCGGAAGGAACTCTGGTATTTATGGGCTTGTGCCTGGTCTGGATCGCCGTATGCGCAGGCTTGGCCAACTGGATCTGGGAAAGGGGGCGTTCCCGTGGCTGAGAATGTCCTGCAAGTGTCTGACTTGCATAAAAAAATCGGCAAACAGCCGATTATTCACTCGGTCAACCTCCGGATAAGCAGGGGACAGGTGCTGACCCTCTGCGGCGGGAACGGTGCCGGGAAAAGCACCATTCTGCGGATGATAGCAGGTATTACGCAGCCCACTTCGGGGGTTATCGAGGTAAACGGCCGGAAGTGGAAAGAAAATCGCACGGCGTATGCGCAGCAGATCGGGTACATGCCGGATGATTATTTGTTCGGCCAAGGGTTGTCGGCGGAGGAAACGCTTGTGTTCTGGGCTTCGCTGCGCAAGGTTTCCAAAGCGAGAGTGCTGGAAACCTTGGAGCTGGTCGGACTGGCCGATGTGAGGCGCAAGCCGGTCAGCTCCTTCTCCAAAGGCATGCGGCAGCGGCTGCTGTTCGCCCAGGCTCTGCTGGCCAAGCCGGCGCTGCTCATCATGGACGAACCGACCAACGGACTTGATCCTTACTGGATGGATTCGTTCGTCGAGCTTGTCCGCTACGCGAAACGGGAAGGTCATGCCGTTCTGTTCTCCACGCACCAGCTTGGCGTGGCGGAGTCGGCCGCCGATCATGTCGTGTTCCTGAAAGAAGGGCGCATAGCTGAGGAGGGGACGGCCGAGTCTTTCCGGGAAGCCTACGGTCCCGGGGGGCTGCAGGCGGCCTTCTCCAAGCTGTTCGGCTATCGTACCGGCGGAGACGGCGGGATTTAGAGGGAGGCGGAAGATTTGACACATAAGCTGCGGCGAGGAGCCGTCCTGCTTATCGCAGGGCTGATCGCGGCCGCCCTGGCGTACACCCTGCTCCATGCGGATTCGAAGGAGCCGGCCGTGGCGGTCCGGACCGGTGCGATGGCGCCGGATTTTACCGTTACCGGATTGGACGGCCGTTCCGCAGCGCTTTCCGACTACCGGGGGAAGGGCGTGCTGCTTAATTTCTGGGCCTCCTGGTGCGGCCCTTGTACGCATGAGATGCCCCGTATGAATGAAGCTTACCTAGAAGGAATTCCGGACGTGGAAATTGTCGCTGTCAACGTAGGCGAATCGAGAGGAACGGCGAACGAATTCGCTATGCGGGAAAACCTTGCATTTCCCGTCCTGCTTGATCCGAGCGGCGAGGCCGCCCAAAAATACCGGGTCGTCGGCCTTCCGGCCACGTTCCTGATTGATCCCGACGGCAAAATCGCGGCGATTCGTCCGGGTGAGCTGACCAGCTCTTCGGAAGTGAAGAAGCTGCTGCAAAGCCTGAGCAGATGAATGAAGGCTGGCTTCGGGTAGAACCGGAAGCCGTCCGTATCTTTTCACTGCCGCCGCTAAAAAACTCCGGACCGCCGAAGGTCCGGAGTTTTTCGTTCATTCGCGGTAAACGCCCGTCGATGACGACCGGCCGGCGAGTATCAGCCTCCGCAGGCGGGATGCCGCCGAAGATTATCCGGCACCTCCTCCGTCAGGGGGATACCGAGGCTCCGGCAACCCACCAGGAGAGCACCGGCCGCAGGCAAGAAACGGGTGGCTGCCAGCAGTAGGTCTTGTGGTTGCCGACACTTAATTTTTCCGTAAGTTTTTTTTTGATATAGGCGCTGTTCACGACGCTTCCGGCGACCGCCGCGGAAACCGTCTCTCCGTTAAAACGGGAACCCAGGACCTGCCGCACACCGCGATTTCGGAGAAATTTTCCTGCCGAACATCTTTCTATCCCGTCTTCCGTCCCTTGCAGGGATACTCCCGGGCCGATATACTGAAGTGTACGAGAAACAAGAACCTGGCGCCGGAACGACAAAAAGATGGATGTCTTGCACTGCGGAAAACGCAGCGAGATACATAGATAGGAAGATAGCCTTTGAAAACACTTGTGATTGCCGAAAAACCGGATATGGGCCGGACGATTGCCGCTGTCATCGAACCGAAAGCGGCGAACAAACGCACGTATATCGAGGGATCGGATTATATCATCACCTGGGCCATTGGACACTTAATAGAGCTGGCAGAACCCGATAAATACGATGAAAAATACAAGAAATGGCGCTTCGAGCATCTGCCGATCATTCCCGACGAATTCAAGCTGCTGCCGAATCCCCGGACGAAAGATCAGCTCAAAGTGATCAAGGAAGTCGCCAAACAGTGCGACAAAATCGTCAACGCGTGCGACGCGGGGCGCGAGGGCCAGCATATTTTCTCGCTCATTCAGCGTCACTTGAAATTAAAGCAGCCCGTCAAGCGTTTGTGGATCTCCGATTTGACCGCGGAAACGATCCGCAGCGGCTTTCAGCAGTTGAAGGACGGCTCCGATTTCGATAATCTGACCAGAGCCGCAAGGGCGCGGAGCGAAGCGGACTGGATCATCGGAATGAACGGCTCCCGGGCTTTTACGACCAAGCATAATGTGCTCTTATCCGTCGGGCGGGTTCAGACTCCCGTGCTGGCGCTCATTTACGACCGTCAGAAGCTTATCGAAGATTTTTCCTCCTTGAAGTTTTACGAGGTGGAGGCGTTCTTCACTCAGGAGCAGACGGAATACCGCGGATTGTGGCAGGGAGAACGAATTACGGACCCGGCCAAGGCCGAGGGCATTGCAGCCAAAGTCAAAGGAAAACCGGCTCGCATCGCGTCTTACGAAGTCAAAGATACGAAGGAATATCCGTTCAAACTGTATGATTTGACGCTTCTTCAGCGGGAATCCAATGCCAAGCTCGGCTTTTCGGCGAAAAAAACGCTGGACGTGGCCCAGGCGCTCTACGAGAAGCACAAAGTCATTTCGTATCCGAGAACGAACTCCAACTATGTGACGGAGCAGAACATCCCGGAAATGCACAAAACGCTCTCGGCCCTCCAGGGAACGGCCTACGACGAGTGGGTCCGCCAAGCCAACCGGAATCTGGTTCACAAAAACAATAAAGCGATTTGCAACCCGGCCAAAGTGGAAGACCATCACGCGATCCTCCCGACCGGCAAACGGGCAAACGGATTGTCGGCCGATGAGCAGAAGGTGTACGATCTGATCGTGCGCCGGTTTTTGTCGCAGTTTTATCCGGCCGCCGAGTATAAGGTGCACACCGTCCTGACGGAAGTGGAGAAAGAAACGTTCAAGACGACCGTCAAGGAGCTGCTGCAGCTCGGCTGGAAGGTGCTGTACCCCGAATCCAAGAAAGACGGCAAACGCGCGAAAGCGAAGGACGACAAGGGAAAGGAAGAGGACGAGGCCGAGGAAGAAGAAACGTCCGAGCCGTTTTCGCTGAACGCTTCTCTCGGCGCTCACTGCAGGGATGCGGCGGCCAAGGAGAAGGAGACCCAGCCGCCTAAAGCTTTTACGGAAGGCACGCTGCTGAAAGCGATGGAAAGCGCGGGCAAGCAGATCGAGGATGAGGAGCTGCGCGACGCGATGAAAGACTCCGGTCTCGGAACTCCGGCTACCCGAGCGGCGACCATCGAGCGCCTGAAACATGTCGGCTACGTCACGATGCAGGGCAAGCGCATCACGCTGACGCCCAAAGGCCGGACGGCCGTAGAACTGATCCGCGCGGCGGGCGTGGAACTGCTCACTTCGCCGGAGATGACGGGCCAGTGGGAGCGCCGGCTCAATGAAATTTCACGCGGACAAGCGTCCGATGAGACGTTTATGCGAAATGTCAAAAAGTTCGCCACGCTCATCGTTGACAAAGTCCGCGTCCAAAACCGCGCGGCAAGAACCGCCTTCGAGGGCGATGAGCCCGCCGGGAAAGCGGGCGGACGGGCCGCGACCGGCAAGACGCGCCGGAGCGCCAAAGCCTCCGGCACGGACGGCGCGGCTGCGGGAACGGCGCCCGGGGCGCGCGCAGCCGCAGGGACTGCAGCCCGCGAGAGCGGCGCACCGGCAGGCCTGGCGGTTTCGG
>NZ_BBJT01000009.1 GCF_000739915.1 Paenibacillus chitinolyticus NBRC 15660
CCGCGGGCGGCTCCGCGCAGCCGTCGTCGGCCCCCTCCGGCGGCACGGCCGCCGTGACCGCTCCTGCGGCAAGCGCGCCGCCGCAGAAGAATGCGTCCGCCGGGACCGGCGCCGCGGACAAGACTCCGGCCTCCGCGAAGCCGTCGGCGGCCCCTGCCAAATCTTCGTCCCCCGTGCTGAAGTGGACGGAGTTCTTCGACGACGAGAAGCAGGCGACGCCGTCGAACAAATTCTGGGATCTCAACGGGAAAAGCGTAGAGATCCGGGGGTTTATGGGCGAAGTCCTGTCCTTCGACAAACACTGGTTTCTGCTCATTCCCGCGCCCGGGGCGGAATGCCCTTTTGACAACGGGGACGAGACTTACTGGAACAAGATTATGATTGTATTCGTGCCGAAGGAAACGAAGCTGCGCTACACGTCAGGTCCCCTTAAAATCAAGGGCAGGCTCGACGTGGGCATTAAAGTCGACGAGTCCGGCTACAAAACGATGTTCCGGCTATACGACGCCTCTTTTGAATCGATAAAAGAATAGCTTATTCGTATTTCCGCCCGAGGATTGGCTCTAGCCAGCATTTCCCGTTTGCGATAAACTGGAAATAAAAAGCGTGTCGATACCGGGCGGAATTGCCTGCGGACGCGGAGGGGCGGACAGCCGGACTTCCAAGATACGGAGATGGCGATAAGAAAACCTGGCCGCTATTCCGGCAATCCGCAGATCCGAAGTCCGTCAAGGTGTCGTCCGAATACAGGGGGATCTCAGATGTCGAACAAACCGTTATCTATGGGAATCATTCTTGTCGGGGTGGCTCTAGTTCTACTGCTCGGAAAAATCGGCTTTTTCACGTTCATCGGGGCGCTTTTGTGGCCGCTTGTGCTGCTCGTGCTGCCCGGCCTCGTGCTGCACGCTCTCGTCTTCAACCGGACATTGCCATCCGCGGCGGTTTTTCCGGGCGGCGTTCTCGTTACGTACGGCATCCTCTTTTTTCTGTGCAGCTTGTTCGGCTGGGGGCTCATGTCCATTCTATGGCCGGGATTCATTTTCGGGATCGCGGTCGGGCTCTATGAACTCGTTTATTTCGAAAAGAGCCGGGATAACGGGCTGCGGATGATTGCCATCGGACTCGCGCTCATCTCCGTAGTGCTGCTGCTCTTCAACCTGGTGTTTACGGTGAGCATCTACGTGTTTATCGTGCTTCTGCTGGCTGCCGGCGCCGTACTGATCGTATCGGGCAAAAGAATCTGGTAGCGTGTAAAAAGTGCGGAAAGCGGAGAATAAAACCTCTTTTGCTGCCGAAAAATCTTGCTTTTAGAAGTTCTATCGCGTATAATCGGAACGTTGTAGCGTCGGAATGCATCCGGCGCTTATTTTGAAACAGATCCCGGTCGGGTGCTTCTGCGGTTCTCGCAACTGTCCCGGCAGACCGCCCGGTTTACAAAGCTGTCAAAGCTGTCAAAGCAGTCCCAGACAGGCATGTTCCCCGGAACGGCCGAAGCTCCGGCTTGCGGCTTTCCGCGTCACATACGGTACCACAACGTTTTTGCCAAGTTTCATGGCTTTGCCCATTCAATAAAAGCGCGCTGCGCCCAAGGAGAGAGGACCTACCTTTATGTTTCCCAGAGAGAAAATCCGCAACATCGCGATCATTGCCCACGTTGACCACGGTAAAACAACGCTAGTCGATAAGCTTCTCCAGCAGTCCGGTACATTCCGCGAGAACGAAGCCGTTCAGGAACGCGCCATGGATTCCGGCGATTTGGAACGGGAACGCGGCATTACCATCCTTGCCAAAAATACGGCCATTAACTATAAAGACCACCTGATTAACATCATGGATACTCCCGGACACGCCGATTTCGGCGGAGAAGTGGAACGGATTATGAAAATGGTTGACGGTGTTCTTCTGGTCGTCGATGCTTTCGAAGGAACGATGCCTCAGACGAAGTTCGTGCTTCGTAAAGCACTCGAGCAGAACCTGACTCCGGTTGTCGTCGTGAACAAAATCGACCGTCCGAACGCTCGCCCGCTCGAAGTTATTGATGAAGTGCTGGATCTGTTCATCGAACTGGGTGCCAATGACGATCAACTGGAATTCCCGGTTGTTTATGCATCCGCCCTGCAGGGCACGTCCAGCTTGGAATCTGATTCTCAAGGCGAGAATATGCTGGCTCTTTACGAGACGATCGTCAGCCATATCCCGCATCCGACGGAAAGCGTGGACGAGCCTCTTCAATTCCTCGTTACCCTGATGGACTTCAACGAATATCTCGGAAGAATCGGGATCGGCCGTGTGAACCGCGGTATCATCAAGCAAGGGCAGTCCGTAGCCGTTATGACCCGCGAAGGCGGAATGAAGCAGGCGCGCATCGAGAAACTGTTCGGTTTCCAAGGTTTGAAGCGTGTTGAAATCGAGCAGGCGGGCGCCGGTGACATTATCGCGATCTCCGGTATTAAGGACATCAACATCGGCGAGACGATTGCCGATCCGGCTAACCCGGAAGCACTGCCGGTTCTGAAAATCGACGAGCCTACGCTGCAGATGACGTTCATCGTCAACAACAGTCCTTTCGCAGGCCGCGAAGGCAAATGGGTTACTTCCCGCAAGCTTCGCGAGCGTCTGTTCAACGAGCTGGAAACGGACGTTTCCCTGCGCGTGGAAGAAACCGACAGCCCGGATATGTTTATCGTATCGGGACGCGGCGAGCTTCACCTCGGCATTCTCATCGAGAATATGCGCCGTGAAGGCTTCGAGCTTCAAGTTTCCAAGCCGGAAGTCATTATCCGTCACATCGACGGTCAAAAAATGGAGCCGATCGAGCGTCTTCTGATCGACGTACCGGAAGACAGCATGGGCTCCGTAATGGAAAGCCTCGGAACGCGCAAAGCCGAAATGGTGAACATGGTGAACCACGGCAACGGCAACGTTCGTCTGGAGTTCCTGATTCCGGCACGCGGCTTGATCGGTTACCGGACGAACTTCCTGACGCTGACACGCGGTTACGGCATCATGAACCATGCTTTCGACAGCTACGGCCCTTATGCCGGCGCGGGTGTCGGCGGCCGTCACGAAGGCGTGCTGGTTTCCATGGAGAACGGTGTAGCCACCACTTACGGTTTGATGTCGATCGAAGACCGTGGTACGCTCTTCGTAACGCCGGCTACTGAAGTGTACGAAGGCATGATCGTTGGCGAGCATACGCGCGACAACGATATCGTCGTTAACATTTGTAAAGAAAAACAGCTTAACAACATCCGTTCCGCAGGGAAAGACGATACCGTTAAGCTGAAAGTTCCGAGAATCTACTCTCTGGAGCAGGCTCTCGAATACTTGAACGATGACGAGTATTGCGAAATTACGCCGAAATCGATCCGTCTTCGCAAGAAGATTTTGAACAAGAACGAGCGTGAACGCGCGGAGAAGCAGCGCAAAACCGCTGACGCCAACGCGTAATAACTGAATCCATCTTTTCACCCACGAAGGGAAATAAGCGGGAATTTGTGTTCCTTCGCCTTATTTCCTTCTTTTTTAACTATACAAAGGGGGTTGCAGCATAATGTACCAATGGTTTGCCGAAAATTTTTGGCTGACGTGCCTCATTATCTTCATCATGATGTCCTTCGTGTATAACAAGGTTTTCCGGACACGCAGACTGCCGGTTTTGAAAGCGCTGATCGTTTACTTCCTGCTTGCGCTTGGTTCGTTTATGCTTACGTTTTTCCAAGTGCTCGGACCGCAAATTCCGATTGTTCCTTCGCTTGCCTTTGCGATTTTGCTTATGCTGATTCTGCGAATCCGTTATTTTATTGAGGGACGGCGCAAGAAGAAAGATTCCGGACCAGCAGGACAGTAAGGATATGCTGGTTAACATTTGATTTCAAACCGGGGGGCTGAATTCTATGACGCTTCAGGACGCTTTGTTTAACTGGCTGCAAATCCGCATTGTGGCCGATGCGAGACCTCTTGACGAGGCGGCAGGGAAGACGGTCGGCTTTTTCGAAGAGATTTTGCGGGAAGATCATGGTGTAAGCGAATTTGAGAAGACAGAGGCGGATGAGTACCGTCTGCGGATCGACTATGTGCGGCAGGGGGAGAAGCATTCCGTCTTTTTCGACCGTGAGCATGCCGAGCGCCTGCTTGCCGATATCGGTTCCAATCCCAAATATAACGAATAACTAGCGGTCTTTTTCATGCCGGGATAGACAGGGGTGACATATCTTCCTTGTGAAGACGAATACAATGGTTGTATCTGTCGCTAAAGGAGTGTGAATCCGTGTCTGACCGCTGCTGTACATAGCGTGAAGCTTTTTCCATATGATATAATGAAATCAGGCGGGCCTTGGTTCGCTAACAGCACTTATTTAAAATGATGCAGGAGGCGCTGCAGACATGGCGGAAGAAATTACAGCTCTCTCGGAACAATTGATTGCGGAATTTCAAAAGGAAAAGCTCGTCCTGCTGCATACGATCGACTCGGAAACGGGAGCACCTACGGCCAATGCCATTTCGTGGGTATATGCGCCGGACCCGGGAAGAATACGCTTTGCTGTTGACAAGCGCTCCCGTCTGATTGCTAACTTGGAGAAGAACCCGTCGGCTACCGTTACGATGATTGCCGCGGGGACCGTACACGCTATTTACGCGGAAGCCGCGCCGGCGGCCGAAGTTCTTGAAGGGGTTCCCTTCAAGCTGGCCTGCTATGATCTGAATATCCGTGCCGTTCGCGACGCGATGTTCTACGGCGCCCGTATTTCCGTTGACCCTGAATTCGAGAAAACTTATGACAAACGTGCAGCCGACAAGCTGGACGGACAAGTATTTGAAGCGATGAAAAAAGCCTAGGCACTTTTGTGCCCGGGCTTTTTGTCACTTTGGCGCTTTGTCTGAAAATGCCGTTTTCTGCGGAATCGGGGTATGCGGGCGAACGACGGGAAGACGCTGAGAGCTGGCGTAACCGCCGTAACCGCCGGGTATCGATCCGCGGGAAGGATGTAAACCTGTAGCTTTTCCCCAGGGGCCGTATCGTGGTAACCCCGTAAACATTTCAGATTCGGGAGGGAATTTCGGGAATGAAAAAAATTTTCGTGCTCGATACCAACGTACTGCTGCAGGATCCCAACGCGATGTTTTCTTTTGAAGATAACGAAGTTATCATTCCGGCCGTCGTGCTGGAAGAGATCGATTCCAAGAAGCGCAATGCCGACGAAATCGGACGCAACGCCCGGATGGTATCCAGACTGCTGGACGCGATGCGGACACGGGGACGGCTGCATGACGGAATTACGCTCGACAGCGGAGGCAGCCTGAAAGTGGAGCTTAATCATAAGAGCTTCAATAAAATGCAAGAAGTCTTCGCCGAGGTGACGAACGATAACCGGATTATAGCGGTGGCGCTTAATTACCGGACGGAGGAACAGACGAAATCCGAGCCGCGGCCCGTCATTCTGGTGAGTAAAGATACACTCGTCCGTATCAAGGCGGATGTGCTCGGTCTGACCGCACAGGACTACTTGAGCGACCGTGTCGTTTCCGATCACGAAATGTATGCGGGCTGCACGACGCTTCATGTCCATCCGTCCGTCATCGACGAGTTTTACTCGTTCCGGTTTCTGAGCGTGCCTACGCTGAATCTGGGCTACCGGTTGAACCCGCACGAATTCGTCATTCTCCGGGATGAGCTGGGCACCTCGAAATCGGCGCTGCTCAAAACGTCGTCCGACGGCAAAAAGCTGGAACCGCTCTTCTTGTCGAACGAGCCGGTGTGGGGAATTGCCGCCCGCAACGCTCAGCAGCGGATGGCACTGGAGCTGCTTCTGAACGACGACATTTCCTTCGTAACCCTTTCGGGCAAGGCCGGCACCGGCAAAACCTTGCTGACGCTGGCAGCGGGACTGCTCAAAGTGGAAGACGAGCGTAAATACAAAAAATTGACGATCGCGCGTCCTGTCGTTCCTATGGGGAAAGATATCGGCTACCTGCCGGGTGAGAAGGACGAGAAGCTCCGGCCTTGGATGCAGCCGATCTACGATAACCTGGAATTTCTCTTCGATACGAAAAAAGCGGGGGATATCGAGAAAATACTCGCCGGGCTCGGCAGTATTCAGGTGGAGGCCCTGACTTATATCCGCGGACGCTCCATTCCTGGACAGTTCATTATTATCGATGAAGCGCAGAATCTCTCCAAGCATGAAGTGAAAACGATCGTATCCCGGGTAGGCGAAGGCAGCAAAATCGTTCTGCTGGGTGATCCCGGCCAGATCGATCATCCTTACCTGGACGCGGCGAGCAACGGTTTGACTTATGCGGTCGAGAGGTTCAAGCAGGAAGAAATCAGCGGGCACGTAACGCTGGAAAAAGGCGAGCGCTCCCACCTCGCCCAACTGGCGGCCGATTTGCTGTAGCGCACGAAAAAGCGGCGGGCATTTAGCCCTGCCGCTTTTTGTTATGCCTGCCGGAGGTTTCCGGTGCAGCATTCATTAGTCAAGAGATGATAAAATCCACCGTGCAGCCGTAAGCCCGAGCCGTCCGGTCCATCAATTCGTCATGCTGGCGGTCAACCACGAAGTGAAGACCGTCCGCTTCGTGAAACCGGGCAATCACGTATTCGTCCATTTGCCGCTGGGCCAGCTCCGGTTCGGCTTCGGATGCGGTTTTCATGGGAGAATCCGTATCTTGTACAGCGCCCGTTCCGAGGCGGAAGACGGCGATGCCGGGTTCGTACAAGTAGAGGTGTCCGGCGCCGCTTTCAAAACCGTAATCCGAAAAATGTCCCGTCCGTTCCGCATGGGGAGGAAGCAGCACGAGATTCATCGTCTCGGCTTCGTAACCGTGCCGGCTGACCAGCTCCTTAGCTTGCCTTAGCTCCTCCTCACGGTTAAAAACAAAGACTTCTTCATCCTGATCGAACAGTTCGACCGTCTCTTTAAGTTCGGGATCAAACGGGGCGGAGTCTGCCGCCGGTCCGTCTTGGCGGAAATCTACGATTAGGGCGGGTTTTAGCTGCATAATCATTTCCTCGCTTTCGTATCCGGCGCATTCACGTTAACCCGATGAAGACTCTTCTTCCAGCGCACCTTATCATCCTTACGGAACAATAAACCATTGGCCTTACAAAAGCGGTGGATCACGACAGACGGGATCGGTTTACCAGTTTAGCCCGAGTTTAATGGCCAAAAGTCCGTCTTCCAGGGTAATATGTTCCACAGAAACGAAGGAGAAGAGTTTCTTCGGATAAATGCGCAGATTAAATTCCTTTTCCAGTGACTTACCCGTTGTATCAGGCAGTTTAAACCCGTTAAACACTAATTCCTGCACGCGGAAGGCGATGACGGGCTGGTCTCCGTCCTTTTCCATTTCGTAGGTGCCCTTTATGGAGACGTCCATATCGCCTTTGGTGCCGAAGGCCATGACACCGTCTGGCTTGAACTGGAACGTTAGATCGTCGAACTTGCCGTCTTTGCTGCGAAGGAATGCGTTAAGCTGATGATCGGTCATTTGAAACTTGCCTCCGCCCGATTCCAGGGTCAAATGACTGTCCTTGCCCCCCGGTGTCAGCAGTTCCGGGAAATAATCCATCACACCGGCGAGCGACCGGAAATAAGTACGGAACAACGGCAGTCCTTCCTGTTCCCAGCGTCCGTTGAGTTCCTGGATTAGAGCGAGAATCAGTTCGCTCCTTCCGCTTGCGTCCAGTTCCCGGTTCAGCTCGGACTGTAGAGCGAGAATCCGCTCCTTTTGCTTAAGATAGTTTTCTTTGGTTTTCTGCAAATCGGTGCGTTGATTCGCCAATTTCGTTTTCATGGCGCCCAGCTCGCGGTAAGCATCCTGATGAGCCGTCAGCGAACGGTGATCATGATCGAGAATGATGTCCAGATACTCGTACGTTTTGAGGAGATCCGGCAGCGAGCGGACCGACAGCAGGACGGACCAGAGCGATTCGCGCTCGCCGGCATAATAGGAGCGGATGACCTTGCCCGCCCGTTTTTTCGCATCTTTAACGACGATTTCCTGGGCGGCGATTTTTTTCTCTGTATCGGTCAGCTGCCCGCCAAGTTTGACGTCTTCCTCTGCGAGGCGGGCGACTTCACGGTCGATTTCATGGACCGTCAGCCCTTTCTGCAGAAGTGCTTCGGTTTCTTTCTTTTCCGCTTCCGTCCTGTTTTCCGCATGAACCGGAACGAAAAGGAGGCTTGTCCCGATCAGAAGGGCGCAGAAGGTGAGATAGAATTTTTTCAAAATCATGTGGCGACCCCTTTAATTCCGAAATTATCCCATTCTATGAGAACGGGTTCAAAAAAATACTTACCTCCCGCAGGCGGAAAGTAAGCAGCTTGCTCTATTGTTTGCCGGCGCTGCCAAGACTCTTGAGAACTTCATCGATAGACTTGGTTTGCCGGGGCAGCGGCTTCCGAAATTCCGGTGTTTGGTTTACGGCATCGAAAGACTGCTGGAAAGAGAAGGTCTGGACCGATGCGGAAGATTTATTCCCTCCGGGGCCCGTAAACTTAAATTCCATATCGAGCTTTCGTAAAAACCCTTCCTTGTCGACAATGACCGTCCATTTACCGGGGGCGGATAATTTAAACGAGTTTGCCGAACGCCCGAATTCGGCGGCCTGCGCCTCGGAAATAAGCCCGTTTGATTTCAGCGCTTCCAGAAAACGGGGAAGCTTCTCCTGTACCTTCTTATTCCAGGCGCCTGCGTTCATACGGGTTACGGAGGCCGTATACGACCGGGCTGCCGAACCGTCCGTCAGCTTGACTTCCCCGTCATGCTCAAACCAGGCTTCGTCGGCTCCTTCCTGCAGAAGCTTGGACAAATCGGAAGAAAGCCTGGAGAGATGCTCCAGCGCGGGAGAAGCCGCGGCTTTCGGAACCGTGCCCGTCTTATCCGCTGCGGAAGCCGGAGAGTCCGGCGGCAGCCCCAGCCGTGTCACGAAATATTCGTTATCCGGGTTAAGAAGTGGCATATGGAAAAACAATTTGTTATCTTGGAAAAGAAGAGGGACCGTCAGTTCGGCCGAACCGCTCCGCGAAGCTGCCTTGAGATCGGATTCCCACCGGACCGGATTTAAGGATGCGGCGCCTTTCCATTCCAGCTTGCTGTCCTTGAGAAACGAAAACAGCTGCCCCGGCACTGTGGACGAATCTCCTGCCGGAAGCCCGTCCAGGTGAAGATCGGCCTGGCCCGCGAAAGCGAAAGCGTTCATCTCCGTCTGCTTCTGCAGGGCGACTTTGACGGCGGCCTTGGCAGCTTTGCGCTCCGAACAGCCGGATATGAGAACGGCGGGAATGGCAATGGCTATAGAAAGTGAAATGAGTGCTTTGAACATGCTGGGAATCCCCTTCCTTTTCTACCTTTTCTATTATATCTATTCAGGTTCTATTTGTCTTTATCCCTACAATTTTCCTGGAGGCGAGAAAATGAGCGGATTTAATGGTCGTAGGGGCATTCCTTCGTCAGCCGGAGAAACCGCGGCGGATGCCGGCCACCCGGAAATCATCGCGATTTTGAAAAGAAAAATAGAAGAAGAGGGACCTCTTCCTTTTCGGGATTATATGACGATTTGTCTGTATCACCCGGAGTTCGGCTATTACCGCCGCGAAGAGACCAAAATCGGACGGGACGGGGATTTTTACACGAGCTCCAATCTGGGAAGCGTGATGGGAGAGATCATCGCCGGCGAGCTGTTGGCTTATGCCGTGAGCGTGCCGGCCGGCAGGCCCGTCGAATTCGTCGAATTCGGCGGAGGCACGGGCCGGCTGGCGAGGCACGTGCTGGACGCGCTGCGCAGCCGCAGCCCGGAGCGGTACGCGTCCGTTTCGATCACGGCGATCGAATCGAGCGCGTACCACCGCGCCCTGCAGCGGGAGACGCTGCGGGAGCATGCGGACCGCCTCCGGTTCCTGACGGAGGCGGAGTGGCTTGCCGAGCCGGCCGGCGGCGGAGTGTTCGCCGTCGCCAACGAGCTGGCGGACGCGATGCCGGTGCACCGCGTCCGCTGCCGGGACGGCCGGCTCGAGCTCGGTGCGGTCGGATGGGACGACCGCACGGGTTTTACCGAGCGGTGGCTGCCGCTCGGAGAAGGCCACCCGGCCGCGATGCATCTCGGCCGCGAGGGGATCCGCCTAGCCCACGGGCAGCAGGCGGAAGTGAATCTTGGCGCGGGGGAGTGGATCACCCGCACCGCGGGGCGCATCCGCAGCGGACGGCTGCTGCTGGTGGACTACGGCGATACCGCCGGAGAGCTCTATGCGTCCCACCGGATGAACGGGACGCTGATGTGCTACCGGCGGCATATCGCCGATGACAATCCTTACGCCGCCGCGGGGCGTAAGGATATCACCGCGCACGTCGATTTCACGGCGTGCATGCGCGCGGCCTGGGCGGCGGGGTGGACCGTCGCCCGGTACGAGACGCAGCGCGAGTTCCTCGTGCGCGGCGGCATCCTCGGCCGGCTCGTGGAGCATGCCGGCCGGGATCCGTTCAGCCCGGAAGCGAAAGCGAACCGGGCGATCCGGCAGCTGCTCATCAGCGACGGGATGAGTGAGCTGTTCAAGGTGCTGACGCTTGAGCGAGAAGAAAGCCGAATCCGCGATTGAAGTGCGCGGAAACCGATTTTTCCGGCACTCGTTGCGGCGTCTTATGACGGTAATCATCCGGCAATCTCTGCCCGATCCCTTCTGAGTCAGACCATCGGCCGGCCGGACAGCCGGTCATGCCGGGAAGTCTACCCTATGACCGAAGCAGGAATAGGGAAATGAAGTGATTCTCGTGCCGGCCGTACCTATCATGGTTTTTGGGGCCCGGTTCTATGGGACGGCGCAGAATCTGCACATATAAGTTTAAGAAGCAAAACCGGTTTAGCGGTGAGCGGACGCAAATTGTCTTCAAATCCAACGAAAAAAAGGTGATCCGCGAGTTCAATCGCGAATCACCTTTTTTGCTCAAGCGCCGTATGTAATTAGAGAGGCATTTTGAACACGGACCAGTACGTGAATCCGGTAAACGAAATAACCATATAGCCCCAGAACAGTACGATGTATGTACGTTCCGACAGCTTCAGATAGCCAAGTAGTACGAATACGACGGTTTGAAAAAAGAACAGCATGGACATGGGATACATTTCTCCCGCCAGACTCATCAGGGCGATCACCAGAGTCCAGAAACCCAGAACTCGGAACATGCGATCCATGAAAACTTCCCCCTCTCCTACCACGATGCGAAATAATCTAATCTTCATTATACCCAGCATACCCTGTAGTGTAAACATCCAATCGTCTACCTTTGTTAAAAAGTTGTGACAAGCATTGCCAATTCCGGAGGAAGCTCCCTCGGTTGTCTCTTAACCGGTCTTCTTTTTAGGTATGAGTGTCATAAAAATTGGAAATACCAAATAGTATCAAATAGATTCTATGAAATCTGCCAGGGGCATAGAGATATTACGAGCGGAACCGTTCACGGATAAATCTCCTGCCCGGCTTATGAACGGTCCGGCCGATTGGGCATGAAAGTCGAATGCGCGGTAGGACGTGATCTATTTTGGACACTAGGTTAGGAGGATTGTAAAACATGACGGCAATCAGGCAGGATGCTTGGAGCGACGAAGATGATTTGATGCTCGCGGAGGTAACGCTGCGCCATATCCGGGAAGGCAGCACTCAACTGGCCGCGTTTGAAGAAGTGGGGGAGCGTATCGGGCGGACGGCCGCGGCATGCGGGTTCCGGTGGAACAGCTTCGTACGCAAGAAATACGAGGCCGCCATTTCCATTGCGAAATCCCAGCGACAGAAAAGAGCGCAGCTCAAAAAGCACGCGGCCGTTTCTACTATTTCCGGGGGAGCCTCGCTAGCCGTTCTAGACGTTCTGGACCCGTCGGGCCGTGAAGTGACGGAAGAGGCGCTTTCCGTTGATGCGGTAATCCGGTTCCTGCGGCAGTGGAAGCAGACTTATCAGGATCTGATGCGCCATATCAAACAAATGGAGCGCTCTTTGAACGACAAGGAAGAGGAGCTTTCCAAATACCGCAGAGAGAACGAGCAGCTCAACAAGCAGGTCAATGAAGTTGAAACCGATTACCGGGTTGTCAACGATGATTATAAGGCACTTATCCAAATTATGGACCGTGCCCGGAAAATGGCCTTTTTAGTAGAAGAAGAGGAAGAAAGCAAGCCGAGGTTCAAAATGGACGCAAACGGTAATTTAGAGAGAATAGATTAAAGATCTTCCTGGAATCCTTCCGGTATAGTGCCGGGGGGATTTATTTTTTTGAAGCGTCAAGAAGGATTCCGCCGGCCTTGCGGTGAATGGCTGAAAAATGGCGAATCATGCAAACAAGGAATAAGGGGCAGAATGCAAAATAAGTATAAAGGAGTGGGGGCCATGCTGGTAGAAGTCGTCGGAGGAGGCTCGCTGGGACTGCTGTTTGCGGCTAAGCTGGCCGCAACCGGCTGCCGGGTAAAACTGGTAACGAGGAGCAGGGAACAGGCGGAAGCCGTAAACGAGAAAGGAATCCGTGTGGAAGGCTGGACGGAGTTAACGGCTGAAGTCCCCGCACTCGCTTTTCGGGATGCCGTGAGCGGTTTGAATTCCGCGGATCGATCCGAGGCAAGGTTTATTCTCCTGGCAGTAAAACAGACGGCTTTTACGAAGGAATTGGCGTCTTATCTGATTTCTTCCATGGAGAACGGCGCGGGGCTTGTTTCGCTGCAGAACGGCATCGGCCACTGGGAGAAGCTGGACAGCGAGAAAGCCCGTCCCTTCATGATCCAGGCCGTGACCACGGAGGGGGCAAGACGTTTGTCGCATTCGGAAGTGGCGCATACGGGCCGCGGCTGGACACGGATCGGCCATGTTCATGCTAAGGATACGGAACCGTATATAGAGAAGGCGCCGCAAATAAATTTGAAAACGGTTCAAGATTGTTTAAAGCAAGCAGGATTTGACGTTTTTGTGTCGAAGAGTATAGAGCGCCATATATGGAGCAAGCTTTTGATCAATGCGGTGATTAATCCGCTGACGGCTCTGCTCCGGGTTCCTAACGGGAAGCTGCCTGAGACTTCGGACTCACTGTTGCTGATGAGGAAACTCTTCGAGGAAGGAAGGGATTTGGCGCTTACACAGCACGTAACGGTTGAAGAATCTTTATGGGACGAAATCCTGGAAGTTTGCCGGAAGACGGCTGTCAACCGATCTTCGATGCTGCAGGATATCGCGGCGGGCAGGACGACGGAAATTGAGGCGATCACGGGTGGTCTGCTCGGAAAAGCGGAGCGGGCCGGGATGTCTATGCCCACTCATGAAACCGTATACCGGCTGATTAAAGCTGCGGAGCAAAGTGGGTGATGATGGGATTGGATTCATTCATAGACGGATTGTCCAGCATATATGCGGTACTCGCAATGCTCCCTTTTCTTTCCTTTGTGCTGATATGGATAATCGTATATATTGTAACCAAAGAAAAGAAAAAATCCACCCGGATTACTATGGATCTCACGACCTTCCTGCTGCTCGGATCCGTCGCATCACTGTGGAACTCTTTGTTCTCCAGCTCGTTCGGATTGTGGTTTCTTCTGCTGGTCATTCTTATCGTTTTCGGCCTTATAGGCGGACACCAGAACGACAGGAAAGGGAAGATGGAACTGGGGAAATCGCTGCGGATCGTATGGCGGCTCAGTTTTATGGGACTTTCTCTTCTGTATGTCATGTTTATGGTGGTTCGCATGGGGACGGCTGTTCTCGGATAGCGGTCTTCCTTTTTCGACATGAATTGACCGCAGTTCAACTAATTGCCGAATTAACGCTCTAAAGCAGCGCTGGCGCAGGCCAGGCGCGGTTCTGAAGTCTCAAATACTCGTACCTATGTAGAAAATTACAAGTAGATTTTATTGACCTTTGGTTGTATAATAGGTAATTAGTAACAGTTTAGCCTTTACAGCTTTTTAACATTTTTGCAAGAGAAAGTTCTTTTTCTAAAAAAAGATTCTGGACTTCCTGACAAACTGTGTTATAAAATGTAACATGTAAAGGCGAAAGGCCGATATTGTCGCTTTAGCTCGGAGAAGTGCCTCAATTAGGGGAAGCGGTGTCATTGGAAAATTCAAAATTTTCCGTCAAACACCTTTAACCATAAGATTTATTATTAAAGGGAGGAATAATTACCGTATGAAAGCTAAAAAGTGGGTTTCCACAGCGGTTGCACTGACGCTTGTCGGCAGTATCGCAGCAGGTTGTGGCAGTGACGACAAGGCAGCAACGGGGGACAACGGCGGTACAGACAAAGCAAATGCCGCTAAGCAAGAACTTCGCATTAACTTCAATGCCGAGCCACCGGTTCTAGACAGCTCCAAAGGTACTACAAACGCAGCATTTACGATGCTGAACGCACTGAATGAAGGCCTCTACCGTCTCGATAAAGACGGCAAACCGCAGCCTGGACTTGCAGCTGCCAAACCGGAAATTTCCAAAGACGGTCTCGTTTACACCATTAAGCTCCGTGACGCGAAATGGGCTGACGGTCAGCCGGTCAAAGCAAGCGATTTCGTTTATTCCTTCCAACGTACTCTCGATCCGAGCACCAAAGCGCAATACAATTTCATGACTGCCTGGATTAAAGGCGGAAATGACATCATCAAAGCAAAGCCTGAAGAAGTAGAAGCTAAGAAAAAAGCTCTGGGCGTTAAAGCGATTGATGAAAAAACACTCGAAATTACACTGGAAAAGCCGGTTACCTTCTTCGAAGATCTCCTTGCTTTCCCGATTTTCTTCCCGCAACGTGAAGATCTGGTTACCAAAAACGGTGAAAAATACGGCGGCGACGCTGACAAAATTATCGGTGCAGGTCCGTTCGTTCTGAAACAATGGAACCACGACCAAAACCTCGTATTCGAGAAAAACCCGAACTACTGGGATGCTGCCAACGTAAAACTGGAGAAACTGACGGTTAACATCGTGACAGACTCCAACAGCTCCTTGAACCTGTATGAAACCGAAGAGACAGACGTAACGAACCTGAGCAGCGACCAGTTCAAAGCGAAATCTCAAACGGACAAAGAAAACATCAAAGTGAAGAACGAATTGACTTCGATGTACTTCATGTACAACCAGAAGAACAAAGTTCTGGCCAACGCAAACATCCGTAAAGCACTGACGCTTGCGGTTGACCGTGACGCTTATGTACTGACGCTTGCCAACAACGGTACTGCAGCGGCAAGAGGTCTTGTAGCCGACGGTACTCAGGACGGCAACAAGAACGAATTCCGTAAAACTGCCGGCGACACGCTTCCGAAAGCAGATCCGGCCAAAGCGAAAGAATACCTGGCAGCAGGTCTGAAAGAACTCGGCATCGACAAACTTCCAGAACTGAAGCTCCTCGGCGACGAGCAGGGCTCCGGTAAGAAATCCATCGAATTCCTGATGGGCGAGTGGGAGAAAAACCTCGGTTACAAAGCAGTCGGCGAGCCGGTTCCGCACAAACTTCGTGTAGAACGTCAAAACAAAGGCGACTACGATATCGTACTTGCACTTTGGGGCGCTGATTACAACGATCCGATGACTTTCCTCGACATGTGGGTAACGGGCAGCGAGTTCAACAACGTTTATTACAGCAACCCTACCTATGACGAGAAAATCAAAGCCGCTGACAAAGAAGCGGATCCTGCTAAACGTTCTCAGCTGTTAGTAGACGCAGAGAAAATCCTGATGGAAGATATGGCTGTAGGTCCTGTCTATTCCCGTAAAGTTCCTTACCTCGTTCGCAACACGGTACAAGGTCTTGTACTGCCGAACTACGGTATGGAGTGGGATGTTAAAGGGGTAACAATTACGGAAGCGAAGAAGTAATTCTTTATTCCGCAGCTAGCTTAATAAGCAGCTAAAGTCAGAAGGGGACGCACCTCGCGGGACGTCCCCTTCCGGCTTCATTTTTCCAAAAGGAGGACCCTATGTGTTCAGATATATCCTACAGCGGCTGTTCTATGCCATCATTACACTTTGGCTCGTCATCACGGTCACCTTCGTTCTGATGAAGCTGCTTCCGGGCGACCCGTTCGGAGAAGCTGTACTGAAAATGTCCAAAGAAAACTATCAGATTCTGCTAGCACAATACGGGCTCGATAAGCCGCAATGGCAGCAGTACCTGCTCTACCTGAAACATGTTATACAAGGTGATTTGGGGGTATCCTTCCAATTCCCGGCTCGTGATGTAACAAGCATGATCAGTTCCGGTTTCAAACCGTCTTTTGAACTTGGTATTTACTCCATTTGTGTCGCACTCGTATTCGGTTTGCTGCTCGGTATCATCGCCGCGCTCAACCATAACAAATGGCAGGACCGCACGGCTATCTTTATCGCGGTTGTCGGTGTATCCATTCCATCGTTTGTTCTTGGACCGCTCCTTGCTTACTACGTCGGAAACAAGTTGGGCTTGCTGCCCGCCGCATTGTGGAAAGGTCCGTCCTACAAAGTTTTACCGACCCTGGCGCTTTCGTTCGGTACACTTGCCAACGTAGCCAGAATGATGCGTACGTCCATGCTGGATGTATTGAATCAGGATTATATCAAAACTGCGAAAGCAAAAGGTTTGGCGAGTCACACGGTTGTATGGCGTCACACGATTCGTAATGCCATCATGCCGGTTGTCACCATTATCGGACCGGTTTTTGCGGGATTGATTACCGGTACGCTTGTTGTGGAACAGGTTTTCTCCGTTCCGGGATTAGGTAAGCAATTGGTTAATGCGATCTACTCTAATGACTATACCGTTATTTCAGGTATGACCATTTTCTACTCTGCGATTCTAATTATCGTAATTCTTATTACCGACATCCTCTATGGTTATATTGACCCGAGAATTCGTCTGGGGAAAGGCGGGAAGTAAACTATGCAAAATCCAGGACAATCGACTGTAAACGCATCCGGTAAATTTGCGCCCTTGATTAAGGACGAACATTTACAGGAGCAAATCGTCCGCCCGTCGCTGACCTACTGGAAGGATGCTTGGCGTCGACTTAAGAAAAATCGACTGGCTATGGCCGGCTTGTTTATACTCATTCTTCTGACTCTCGTTTCGATCGTGGCTCCATTCTTGTCGCATTTTGAGTATAGTGCGACGAATCCGTCCATCGCCAACCAGAAGCCGAATTCCGTGCACTGGTTCGGTACGGACGATCTGGGCCGCGATTTGTGGACCCGCGTATGGTGGGGGACTCGTATCTCCCTGTTTATCGGGATTGTGGCTGCTGTCATTGACTTGATCGTCGGTGTTATCTACGGCGGTATTTCCGGCTACTACGGCGGCAAAGTCGATTCCGTCATGCAGCGTTTTATCGAAATTATTTATTCCATTCCGTTCCTGCTGATCGCCATCCTCCTTATGATGGTGCTAAAGCCGGGCATTACGTCCATTATCATCGCTTATTCGATCACCGGCTGGGTTCCGATGGCGCGGCTCGTACGCGGTCAGGTTCTTCAGCTGAAGGAACAGGAGTACGTTCTGGCTTCCCGCACGCTGGGCGCCAACACGGGCCGTATTATTCTGCGCCACCTGATTCCGAATGCGCTTGGTATTATCGTGGTTCAAATCACGTTCGTAGTTCCTTCGGCGATATTCGCGGAAGCCTTCCTGGGCTTCATCGGTATCGGTATCCGTCCGCCGCTCGCGTCGCTCGGATCCCTTCTGTCGGACGGAGCAGCTTCCATGCGTTACTATCCGTTCCGCCTGCTGTTCCCGACAGCCGTATTCAGTCTTATTCTGCTAAGCTTCAACGTGCTCGGTGACGGTCTTCGTGACGCGCTCGATCCGAAGATGCGTAAGTAAAGGGAGGGAGTACCTTGAGTAAGCCCAAAGAAAATATTTTGGAAGTAAATGATTTGAAGGTCTCCTTTAACACCTACGCAGGTGAAGTTCAGGCGGTTCGCGGTGTCACATTCGATCTTAGAAAAGGCGAAGTGCTTGCAATCGTAGGGGAGTCCGGCTGCGGTAAATCCGTAACCTCCCAAACGCTCATGCGTCTGATTCCTTCACCTCCCGGCGTTATTAAAGGAGGGTCCATCCTTTTTGACGGTAAAAAAGGCAAGGTGGACATCACCAAGCTTTCCAATAAACAAATGGAATCCGTTCGCGGTTCCGAAATGGGTATGATTTTCCAGGACCCGATGACATCGCTCAATCCGACCATGACCGTGGGCAGACAGATCAGCGAAAGCTTGATCAAGCACCAGGGGATGACGAAGGAGCAGGCGCGTCAGCGTTCGATGGAACTTCTTCGCCTCGTCGGTCTCTCCAACGTGGAAGGCCGTATCAAGCAGTACCCGCACGAGTTTTCGGGCGGTATGCGTCAGCGGGTTATGATCGCCATCGCCTTGGCCTGCAACCCGAAGCTGCTCATCGCGGATGAGCCTACAACGGCTCTCGACGTTACCGTACAAGCCCAAATCATCGATCTGATGAGAGAACTGTCCGTAAAAACGGGTTCCTCCATTATCCTGATTACGCATGACCTTGGCGTTGTTGCCGAAATGGCTGAACGCGTGGTCGTGATGTACGCGGGTAAAATTGTAGAAAAAGGGACTGTAGACGAAATTTTCTACGATCCGAGACATCCTTACACATGGGGACTTCTGAAATCCGTTCCCCGTCTCGATACGCGGGCGGACGAAGAGCTCATTCCGATCCCGGGAACGCCGCCGGACTTGTTCGCTCCGCCGAAAGGTTGCGCGTTCGCGGCACGCTGCCCATACGCCATGAAAGTGTGCGTAGAGGAAGATCCGGCACACACCCAGCTTTCGGCCGAGCACAGCGCAGCCTGCTGGCTGCTCCATCCGGATGCGCCTAAAGTCGAGCGTCCCGTTGAAGTAGGAGGGAAGCAGCATGTCTGATCAAACGATCTTATCCATCCGTAATATGAAGAAGCATTTCGACCTCGGCCAGGGCAAAATCCTGAAAGCGGTCGATAACTTCTCGATCGATATCAAACGCGGTGAAACTTTCGGTCTGGTCGGTGAATCCGGCTGCGGTAAATCCACGGCAGGACGTACGATTATCCGCCTCTACGAGGCGACGGACGGCGAAGTTATTTTTAACGGTGAGAACGTTCATAAACTGAGCGGCCGCAAAATGCGCGAATTTCACCGGAACATGCAAATGGTGTTCCAGGATCCGTACGCCTCGCTTAACCCGAGAATGACGGTAGGCAACATCATCGCGGAAGGTCTCGACATCCACGGTGTCGCTTCCGGCAGCAAACGCCGCGAGCGCGTAATCGAATTGCTGGATGCGGTAGGCCTTAACGCCGAGCACGCCAGCCGCTTCCCGCACGAATTTTCCGGCGGTCAGCGTCAGCGTATCGGGATCGCCCGCGCACTCGCAATCGAACCGCAGTTCATTATTGCGGACGAGCCGATTTCCGCACTTGACGTGTCCGTACAGGCACAGGTCGTCAACCTGTTCAAGAAGCTGCAAAAAGACCGGGGCCTGACTTACCTGTTCATCGCGCATGACCTTGCGATGGTGAAGCACATCTCCGATCGTATCGGCGTTATGTACCTGGGGAATCTGGTGGAAGTCACCACTTCCAAAGAGCTTTATGCAAACCCGCTTCACCCGTACACCGAATCTCTGCTTTCCGCGATTCCGATTCCGGATCCGGAAATCGAGCGCAAGCGTGAACGCATCATCCTGAAAGGCGAAGTTCCGAGCCCGCTCAACCCGCCTAGCGGCTGTCCTTTCCGGACCCGCTGCCCTAAAGCTATGGATCAATGCGCGGTAACGATGCCTCCGATGAAAGAAGTGGAACCGGGGCATTTCGTGTCCTGCCACCTGTACTAATCATTAATCGCTTTGTCATAGAACCGCCCGTCCGCTCTCCGGTCCAGGAGATGCGAGACGGGCGGTTTTTTTATCGTGCTGCCGCATATATCTATGGTAGGCGTAACGCGTTAGCCCGATACGGACGCGGCCCCTTGCACGGGTTTCTCTTGAGACTCTTTCGGAGCGGACTCTTCCTCGGCAGCCTGTTTGGGAAGCTTGAGAGTGTAAAAGACGGCCACGACAAGCATAAGCACGCCCAGTACTATGTAAATCCAGTCCAGCGAAACAAACCTCGGGTAGAACAAGGCGATAAGTCCGAGCGCCAGAGACTGTGCTCCCATCATCAGCGGATCGATCCACGCATTCACCCTTCCCATCATTTTGCCCTCCACAATTTGCGGCATCCAGCCGCCGATAGCTATATTGGCAGGTGCAATAAAAATTCCCATAAGGAGGAGGCCGAGTAGAAACAGCCAGACGTCATTGATATAACTGCCTCCGATCACCATAAGTCCGGTGGAGACGACGCTGCCTATGATCATGGCGTGCGGCTTTATTTTTTTGGCAAAAATGGTCCCGAGAGCGCTGCCGACCAACACCCCGACGCCCAGGCAAACGGAATAAAGCGAAGCGAATTTCTCATACTCGTCGACTGCGAGTTTATATTTCAGCGTGAACAAGGGAAGAACGGCAAAGCCCCCGTTAACGAAACCGAAAAGAATAAATCCGCTAATCATGGACAGTAGAAGAGGCTTCCTCCAGATATATCGCATGCCTTCGGCAAAATCTCCCCAAACGGTTTTAAGGCTCATATCCCGCCATTCTCCGGGTCCGTTAGGCTGCTGTACCTTCTCTTCAAAGCTGCAGGAACGGATAAGGAGAGCAGAAAGAACAAACCCCAATCCGTCGATTATGACGGCGCCTTCTACTCCGATCCAGTGATACGCCAGAGCTCCGAGGGCCGTTCCGAAGAGCATGAACAAGCCGAACACCGTTTGGTTCAAACCGGCAGCCTGCATATACTGCTCCTTGGATAAGATGCCCTGCACAAGGCCGATTTCGGCCGGGGCGAAAAATTTCGCGACTGCGCTGCGAAGGAACAGAATCAGGAACGTGAGCGGCAATATTTCCAGAAAAAGCGAGAGGAAGAGCAGGACGGTCAGTCCGATTCGGATATAATTGGAATATAAGCAAATGGACTTCCGGTTCATCCGGTCGGCCGCGACTCCGACGATAAAGAACACGAACAAGGTCGGTAGGGAATACATCATCTCCGCCAGCGTCATATAGAAGGGCTGGGAGCTGAAGCGATCGAGCAGGAAGAAGGCAAACGCCATGTTTCCGATCATGGTACCGAGCTGCGAGAAAAAGCTGGCGGTGAACAGTTTGACAAACATACGGTTATGGAACACATTCATCAGTATCGATCCTTTCTATTTTCGAGCGGTACGTTCTATATTCATAATAGAAGATATTGGAAGAAGATGAAAGAGGCGCGCGAATGAAGCTTTCAGCAGCCTGAGGCGGTAAGGGATCTAGGTCTGCAGACGGAGAGAAGGAACGGCATTTTTTGTACCCGATATAAAAAAATTAGCAACTTCCATTTTGACGTCAAGGTCATTGCCGTGTACAATCAATTAAGAGTAAAAATCCGACAGTGGTTACGGGGGAGGCGGCTGCAGAGAGATGCCGTGGAAAGCTTATCAATGGAAGAAGAGCCAACCTTTAACCGAGGATTACATCCATCATTTCGACCGTGTGTCGGCATTGTTTGATTATAATCCATGGGACAAAGGAAGTTTGCACCGCCGCGCCGAAGCGGTTCGCCATACGGAAGGAAACCGGGCGGACCGGAAGCGTCTGGCCGAGGTGCTTCTTGAATATAACCGCCGTATCGGCAATCAAGAGACGGCGCTCAGTGCGGCCGCCGGTCTGGCCGAGGAGAATTCGCTTACCGTAGTGGGAGGCCAGCAGGCAGGCTTGTTCGGTGGGCCGCTGCTTGTCATCTACAAAGCGATTACCGTTCTTATCGCCGCAAGGCAAGCCCAGGCGGAGCTGGGTACGCCGGTCGTACCGGTATTTTGGATCGCAGGAGAGGATCACGACTTCGATGAGGTCGATCACATTCAGGTACAGCGTCCGGAACTGGACGTACATAAGCTGTCGATCCGGCGTCCGTGGAATTTGCGGACATCGGTCAGCCGCTGGCAGGCGGACGAACAGGCTTGGGAAGACGCGTTCCGCCGGCTGGATGAGTCGCTGCCGGATAGCCCGCATAAGACGGAGCTGCTGAGCCGTATGCGCTCGTCGATGAACGGTCTGACCACGCTCAGCGACACGTTCGCCGGCTGGATGGCCGCGCTGTTCGGCGACAGCGGGCTAGTCCTCCTCGACGCGGACGATCCCGCCCTGCGCAAGCTGGAGTCGCCGATGTTCACGCGCCTCATCGGCGCTAACGAGCTTCTCGCGGACGCGCTGATGCGCGGCCGCCGCGAACTTGAGACGCTCGGCTATACGCCTCAAGTGGACGTGACGGACGAACAGTCGCATCTGTTCGTCATCGAGCCTGACGGCGAGCGGGTCCTGCTGCAGCGCAGCGGGGAAGGCTTCGCCGACAAGAAAGACCTGCGCGCCTACAGCAGGGAAGAACTGCTGGCCCTCGCGGAGAGGGAACCGGAACGCCTCAGCAACGGCGTTCTTTCCCGCCCGCTCATGCAGGAGTTCCTGCTTCCGGTGCTGGGCACCGTGCTCGGTCCCGCGGAGGTGGCCTACTGGGCGATGACGCGGGACGCGTTCGCGCTGCACGGCATGACGATGCCGATTCTCCTGCCGCGGCTGGAGTTCACGCTCGTCGAAGATGCCGTAACGAAATGGATGGACCGGTACGACCTGTCCATGGATGACGTTACGGAGGGCATTGACGAGCGTAGAGAAGCGTGGCTCCGCGCGCAGAGCCCTTTTCCGGTCGGGGAACGGTTCGAAGAAGCGCGCGTGCGCGTGAAAGAGGCATACACCCCTCTCGTGGACTCGCTTGCCGCTATCGAAGCGGGATTGCCGGAGCTGGGGCATACCAACCTGGATAAGATCCTTCACCAGATCGATTACCTGGAACGCAAGGCGGAGCAGGCGCTTGTCCGCCGGCATGATGCGGCCTTATCCCAGTGGAAGCGCATTGAGCTGGCTCTGATGCCGTTGGGCAAACCGCAGGAGCGGGTATACAACTTATGCGCCTATTTGAATCGATATGGGGATAAGTGGCTTAGCGAGCTGCTGGACGCGGATTTGCCGATGGACGGGGGCCACTACCTGGTTTATATTTAACTAGACAGCCTATATAGAAGAAGATTTTAGCAATCGAGGAGGAATAGTTGAATGAACGCAGTAGAACGCAGCATCGTAGCGGATCAATCCCTGGCGCCCGAAGGGCATTTGAAAATCGATTGGGTTAAGGCGCATATGCCGGTATTAAACCGTATCCGCGAGCAGTTCGAGAAAGAGCAGCCGTTCCGCGGACTTAAAGTAGCCATTTCTCTTCACTTGGAAGCGAAAACCGCCTATCTGGCGAAAGTCGTTCAAGCGGGTGGAGCGGAAGTGACGATTACGGGAAGCAACCCGCTATCGACGCAGGACGATGTTTGTGCGGCTTTGGCGGAAGACGGCATCACGGTGTTCGCCAAGTATAATCCGGATCCGAAGGAATACAAAGAGCTCATGATCAAAACGCTCGAAACGAAGCCGGACCTGATTATTGACGACGGCGGCGATCTGGTAACTATTCTTCACTCGGAGCGCAGAGATTTGCTGGCAGGCGTGCGCGGCGGAGCGGAAGAAACGACGACCGGCATTCTGCGCCTGAAGGCGCTTGACAAGGAAGGCCGTCTGGAATTCCCGATGGTGGCCGTGAACGATGCGTTCTGCAAGTACTTGTTCGACAACCGTTACGGAACCGGACAATCCGTATTCGACGGAATCAACCGTACGACCAACCTGGTGGTCGCCGGCAAAACCGTTGTCGTGGTCGGCTACGGCTGGTGCGGCAAAGGCGTTGCGATGCGTGCCAAAGGTCTGGGCGCTCAAGTTGTCGTTACGGAGATCGACGCGATTAAAGCGGTTGAGGCTTACATGGACGGCTTTACCGTTCTTCCCATGTCCGAAGCGGCTAAAATCGGCGATTATTTCGTGACGGTGACGGGCAACCGTGACGTGATCCGCGGCGAGCATTTCGAAGTGATGAAGGACGGCGCGATTTTGTCCAATGCGGGGCACTTCGATGTCGAGGTCAACAAACCCGAACTGGCAGCTCAGTCTTCTTCCGTTCGTACGGTACGCCGTAACATCGAAGAGTACCAGCTGAAAGACGGACGTAAAATTTATCTCCTGGCGGAAGGACGTCTGGTTAACCTGGCGGCGGGAGACGGCCATCCGGCGGAGATTATGGATATGACCTTCGCGCTTCAAGCGTTGTCGCTCAAGTACGTGAACGACCGTTACGAAGAGATCGGTAAAACCGTCGTGAATGTTCCTTATGAGCTTGATGAGCAGGTAGCGCGTTACAAGCTGGAGTCGCTCGGCATTTCCATCGACCGGCTTTCCGACGAGCAGAAGGCTTATCTGCAAAGCTGGCAGGAGCATTAATCTATTGAATGGTTAAAAATCGCTTCTTGTTTCCGGTGTATAACCGGAAGCGGGAGGCGTTTTTTTGTTGGCTGTACATGCGGCCGCAGATGGCTCCAAGGAGCGGAAAATTTCACTGGTCTGATTTTGCAACTTCCCCGATAAGAATGCGTCAAAAGGTTGAATAGAAAAATATGGAATAACCATAGGGGGTCTTATGAAACACAACCATGCGGTAAGGGGAAGGAAGCGGGAGAGTGACGGAGACGGCAAACGGGACAGTTTTAGAATAGCAAGGCGGGGATTGATCGTCGCACTGCTTGTAGGTGCAAGCTTGACGGGATGCAGCGCCGCCGATAAAGGGGCTTCAACGGCTGACCAGAAATCGGGAACCGCTGCAACTGCGTCTTTGAACACGGAAATGATGAAGAAAGAAGGCGCGTCCAAGCAAGCCGATGGGAATAGTGCCTCCCCGGCACCGGCCGCCGTTAATCCGTCCGCAACTCCGGCAGCCGCAGACGGATTTGACCGCAAGGTGATCTACAAGGGAAATCTCGTAGCCGAAGTGGAGGATTACGCCAAAGCGCAAAGGGCTTTGCGTGAGCTGGTGACAGCGAGCGGTGCGTATATCCTGCAGTTTACCGAAGACAACACCGCCTCCGAAATAGGGGGCACATTTACTATCAAAGTCGCAGCGGGAGGTTTTTCTTCGCTTCTCGACGGCATCGAGAAAATCAGCCCCACCCGGCAAAGAAATATAACGGGTCAGGACGTGACGGAGGAGTACGTGGACCTGACTTCCCGGCTTAAAGCGAAGGAGGTCGTGGAGGCCAGATTGCTCGCGTTTATGGAGAAAGCGACGAAGTCGGACGAGCTGCTCGCTTTTTCCGCGGAGCTTGGCAAAGTCCAGGAAGAGATTGAACGGATCAAAGGCCGGATGCGTTTTCTGGATCAAAACGTAGAGTACTCGACGGTGGAACTCAAGCTGGTTCAGCCGAAAGAAGGCGTTCTTTTAAAAGGGGCCGGAACGCCTTTTGGCAAGCAAATCGGAAGTACATTTACCAAAAGCATTGACTTTATTTTTACGCTTTTAAAAGGCCTCGTCATTTTTGTAACGGCATTGCTTCCTGTCGCGGCCATCGCTCTGGTTATCGGACTGCCGATTTATTTCGGGGTCCGGTCGAGAAACAGACGCAGAATGAAGCAAGTCGAAGCACAGAAGTTTACGCAAGCTTTCGAATCGCGGCAGCCTGACTCATCGTTTCATGAAAAAGGCAAGGCGTTAGAAGACAATACGGACCCGATTAGGCAGGACGAATCCACCGTTCCGGAAAAAGAAAAACAATAAAATTATCCACAGTCTGGTGCGCTGCACCGGACTTTTTTATTTTTTTAGCCGACTTATCCACAAAATGAGAAAAATTAATTTTGACGATTTATGCTTAATAGAAGGATTTTACGTGTAAATGAAGAAGTAAACATACTGAAGTGGAGAAAAGTGGCGCAAAGTGGGGCGAAAGGGGTGAGGGTCAATGTTTATGGGGGAATACCAGCATAACATTGACGAGAAGGGCCGGCTTATTATTCCGGCTAAGTTTCGCGAAGCCCTCGGAGTATCCTTTGTCGTCACCCGCGGTTTGGACCAATGTTTGTTTGTGTACCCTAAGTCTGAATGGAGCGTTCTGGAACAGAAGCTGAAAGCACTGCCGCTTATGAAAGCCGATGCGCGCGCTTTTACGCGTTTTTTCTTTTCCGGGGCTACGGAAAGCGAGCTGGACAAGCAGGGAAGGGTCAATATTCCGAACAACCTGGTGGAGCATGCCAAACTCGAGAAAGACTGCGTTGTGCTCGGCGTTTCCAATCGAGTCGAGATTTGGAGTAAGTCGGTTTGGGAAAGCTATTTTGAGCAGTCGGAACAGTCTTTTAACGAAATTGCCGAGAAGCTGGTTGATTTCGATTTTGACTTATAACATCACGAGTAAGCTCTGCGAGTTACTTAGGGAGGGAAATGGGTTTGTTTCATCACATCACCGTTTTAAAAGAAGAAGCAGTTGACGGTCTACACATACAACCTGACGGCGTATACGTGGATTGTACGCTGGGAGGAGCGGGGCACAGTTCCTTAATCGCCTCCAGGCTGGGTCCGGAAGGACTTCTGATCGCCCTGGATCAGGACGATGCGGCGCTTGCGAACGCCGAACACATACTTGCGCCCTACCGGGACCGGGTCAAAATTGTCAAAACGAACTTTCGACGAATTGAAGAAGTGCTCCGGGATGAGCCGAGAGCGTTCCGCGATGGGGTCCCGCAGGTAAACGGAATTTTGTTTGACCTTGGAGTTTCCTCGCCTCAGCTTGATGAGGCGGAACGAGGGTTCAGCTACCACCAGGAAGCCGAATTGGATATGCGCATGGACCGCAGTACGGAGCTTACCGCCAAAATCATCGTAAACGAATGGCCGGAGGCCGAAATCGCCCGCATTTTGTTCGTATACGGGGAGGAGAAATTTTCCCGCCGTATAGCAGGCGCTATCGTAAGAGCAAGGGCGGACGGCCCGATTGAAACGACGAGCCAACTGGTCGAGCTGATTAAGGAAGGCATCCCCGCAGCCGCGCGGAGAACAGGCGGACATCCCGCCAAAAGAAGCTTCCAGGCTTTGCGGATTGCCGTTAACGACGAGCTCGGGGCTTTCGAGGACGCGCTGCATCAATCGGTGCGGTGTCTGGCCCCTGGCGGGCGGATTTCCGTCATCACGTTCCATTCGCTTGAGGATCGTATATGCAAACAAATTTTTAGCAGCTATGTGGGACGGTGCACCTGCCCTCCGGATTTCCCCTTGTGCGTATGCGGAAACACCGGTGTGGTGAAGCTTGTGAACCGGAAGCCGATTACAGCAGGTTCTGCTGAACTCGAACACAATACTAGAGCCAGATCAGCCAAATTACGAATCGCAGAAAAGCTGTAATCAGGAGGAACTTATGCCCGGATATATCCAAGGAAATTTAGCCGAAAAGTCGACAGCAACCAGTCAACGCGTGACCGTTCGGGAAACGAAGAAAGTGATTGTCAAAAACAAGCCGCTGCCTGTCGGAGAGAAGCTCATGTATTTGCTTTTGGTTATAGTCTGCGTGCTCGTTGCCACCGGAATCGTATGGCGCTACACAACTATCTATCAGATCAACAGCGAGATTAAGACGACCAAGACCGAGATTACAATGCTCAAAGCGGAAAACGATGCCAACCAGCAGGAAGTTCAGAAGCTGAAAGATCCGGAAAGACTCGAAGCCATCGCAAAGGAAAAAGGGCTAAAGCCTGCCGGTGACAATCAGGTCAGACAAGTGACGCCTGGCTCGGGTCAAGCCTCCATAGATAAGAAAAGTTCCGTCGCGGCGGGTCGCTAGCGGGCAGGCAATTTCGATTTGAGGTGGGGACGTACATGGTTAAGAAAATGAAAATGCGCTCACTACTAATTGGAGGGTTTTTTACCCTTCTTTTTATTGTTTTTTTAGGCCGGATTTTATGGATCCAGGGAGTCAGCGCCAGCAAACTTCTTAATGAAGCGGAGAAAAGGTGGGAAACCGACCGGATCGTACCGGCCGAGAGGGGGAAGATTCTCGACCGGGAAGGCCGAATTTTGGCGGAAGAGGTTCCGGCTTACTCGGTTTCGCTGAATCCGAAAGTGATCTACCAGACAGGGCTCGCGGACGATATTACGGCCGGGCTGACGGAGATTTTAAAAGACAACTCGGATTCTCCAAACCTGTCCGATAAAATCAAAGGCCTGGCTACGAAGAAAAGAGCGGTAGATCCTGCAGCTGCCCAGTCAAATGGAGCCAACGCAGCCGCTGACGATAAGAAAGACAACAAAAAAGACGCGAAAAAAGAACCGAAGCCGGAGGACGCGTATCTCGTCAATGTCGAGGTCAATAACGAAGGCAAAAACATCGACAAGGCGAAAGCCGATGAAGTGCAGCAGCTCGTTAAGAAACTCCAGCAGCAATTGAACGACAAAGATAAAAAGAAATACGGTACGCAGGCCGATGTCGGCATTTATCTTACGACCGGGAAGAAGCGTTATTACCCGGGCAATTCTTTGGCCGCGCATATTCTCGGGTATACAAACCGTGAAGGCAAGGCGAGCATGGGAATCGAAGCGCAACTGGACGAACAGCTCAAAGGTACGCCGGGCTCTCTCAGCTATAACAGCGACAAAAACGGTGTCGAGCTCGTTCAGAGTAAATCCGTGTATGTGCCCCCCGTTAACGGGAATTACGTCAAGCTGACGATTGACAAAAACATTCAATACTACATGGAGAATGCCCTCTCCAAAGTTATGGATCAATGGCACCCGAAAAGTTTGATGGCGATTGCGGCCGACCCGAAGACGATGGAAATTTTGGGGATGGCGAGCTACCCGAATTACAACCCGAATGAATTTTGGAAGGGCGGGGACCAGACCAATCACAACGTCCAGTCCCAGTACGAGCCGGGTTCCACGTTTAAGCTGGTTACGCTGGCGGCTGCGGTGGAGGAGGGGGTTTTTAATCCCGGGGCTACTTTTAAATCGGGTTCCGTCCAAGTTCCCGGTCGAAAACCGGTTTATGATCATAACAAAATCGGATGGGGGCCTATTACGTACTTAGAGGGACTGAAAAGATCCAGTAACGTGGCTTTTGTCAACTTGGGTTATAAAATGCTCGGTGTCGAGCGTTTGAAGGATTATATCGACCGATTCGGTTTCGGTAAAAAAACCGGAATTGATTTATACGGCGAGGTTGCCGGACAGACGAACCTTGCCTACGAGGTCGACTATGCGGCGGCTACGTATGGACAAGCATTGACGGCAACGGCCATTCAGGAAGCGGCCGCGTACGGAGCGATCGCAAACGGCGGCAAGCTGATGTGGCCGCATGTCGTGAAGGAAATCATTGACCCGAAGACCCAGCAGCCTATCCAGAAAATAGAACCTAAAGTCGTAGGACAGCCGGTTAGCGCCGCGACGGCCAAAAAAGTCGGCGAATATCTGGAGCAGGTCGTAGCGGATCAAGTGAAGGGAACCGGTAAAGACGCCTACATCGAAGGCTACCGGATCGCGGGCAAAACCGGTACCGCCAACAAAGTCGTACCGGGACAAAAAGGATATGCCGCGAACAAGTGGGTCATTTCTTTTGCGGGTTTTGCGCCGGTGGAAGATCCGCAGTTCGTTCTCATTATCATCGCCGACGAGCCTGAGCTCGGAAATAACTACCTGCTCGGCCACTATGTGGCGGCTCCGGCTTTCAAAGAAATCATGCAAAATTCCCTTCGTTACCTGCGCATCCCATCCAGCAAGCAGCAGGCTCAGGTTGCGCCGGTTCAGACGTCCACGCAGAAAGCCGTGGATTTCGGCAACATGACGGCGGCCCAGGCGAAAGCCGCGGCGGAACGCGCCGGAGTGGACATTGAAACCGTAGGCCAGGGCGCCAAGGTGGTAGCCCAGTACCCGAAAGCCGGCACCGAGATCGGCCCTTACCAGCGGGTATACCTTGCCATGCAGGCTCCCGCGGAGATCGCGGTACCGGATATGAAAGGCAAGGCGTTGCGGGATGCGCTCGAGCTCTGTGCGCTGCTCGGCATCCGCACTGCCAGTACCGGCGAAGGCTACGTCGTCTCCCAGGTTTTGCAGGGCGAAGGAAGCGACCGCGTGCTCACGCTGCAGCTCCAGCCTCTGGGAGGAGAAATCGTAACGCCGCCGGAAGAGAAGCAGGTCGTTCCGGAAAAGTCCGAATAAGTCGGACGTGCCTGTTCTATCCCCTGCTTGTTCGGAATAGTCATGAGAAGAACGGTCATGACTTGTCTGGAAGGGGAGCGAATCCATGCGAGTGTCCAGCTTTACCGTGCGGCGCCGGTTGTTTGCCGCACTCATTTTGGGAACGGTCTTGTTCGCCGCTCTGATCATCCGGCTGGCGTATGTGCAGCTTTGGCTCGGCCCCGGTTTATCGGCCAAAGCGGAGGACTCCTGGCGGCGGGAGATTCCTTTTATGGCCAATCGCGGCGAGATATGGGACCGCAACGGAGAGAAACTGGCGTATAATATCAGCACGCCGTCCATAATGGCCATCCCGGTCCAGCTTAAAGATCCGAATGCAACGGCGGCCAAGCTTGCGGAAGTTTTGCAGGCGCCCGTCGATTCGATTTACAAGCAGATTACGAAGCGGGAACGCATTAACGAGATCAAGCCCGCCGGACGGAAAATTACGCTGGAGAAGGCGCAGGAGATTAAAGCCCTGAACCTGCCCGGTATCGTGGTAGCCGGCGATAACCGCCGCTATTACCCGTTCGGCAGCCTCGCGGCGCATATTCTCGGTTTCACGGGAACGTACAACCAGGGGCTTACGGGTGTGGAGAGCAAGTACGATAAGCTGCTCACGGGCATCAAAGGCAATGTCTCTTATCTGGCAGACGCTGCCAATCGCAAAATGCCGGGTTCCACCGAACAGTATAGTGAGCCGAAAGACGGTCTGAACCTGCAACTGACGATCGACCAGCACTTGCAGGCGGTGCTTGAACGGGAGCTGGACCAGGCAATGGTGAAGTATCAGCCGAAGCATGCCATTGCCATTATGATGGACCCGAACAACGGGGAGATTCTCGCCATGGGAAGCCGGCCGACTTATGAGCCCGGTAATTTTGGGAAATACCCGGTGGAGACCTATAACCGGAATCTTCCGATCTGGATGACGTACGAGCCCGGCTCTACGTTTAAGATCATTACGCTGGCGGCCGCGCTGGAAGAGAAGAAGGTCGATCTGAAAAACGAGAGGTTCCATGATCCGGGAGCTATCGAAGTAGGCGGAGCGAGGCTGCGCTGCTGGAAGCGCGGCGGACACGGAAGCGAATCGTTCCTGGAAGTCGTGGAAAACTCCTGCAATCCCGGTTTTGTCGTTCTGGGACAGCGCCTGGGCAAGGAGACTCTTTTCGACTATATCAAACGTTTCGGCTTCGGAAGAAAAACCGGAATCGACCTCGGCGGAGAAGAGAACGGAATTATGTTCAAACCTTCGCAAGTGGGTCCGGTCGAGCTTGCGACGACCGCTTTCGGACAGGGGGTATCCGTTACGCCGATTCAGCAGATCACAGCCGTTTCGGCGGCGATTAACGGGGGTAAGTTATTCAGGCCGCATGTCGCCAAATCATGGATAGAACCCGAAACGGGGCGTGTGATCGAAACGGTCAAACCGGAGCTGGTGGATACGGTAATCTCGGAAGCGACGTCGAAGCAAGTCCGCGAGGCGCTGGAAAGCGTCGTGGCGAAAGGGACCGGCGGCAATGCGTTCATTGACGGCTACCGGGTCGGAGGCAAGACGGGGACCGCCCAGAAAGTCGTAAACGGCCGTTATTCGCCGAATGAGCACATCGTATCCTTTATCGGGTTCGCTCCGGCCGACAATCCCAAGGTGGTTGTCTATGCGGCGGTCGATGATCCGCAGGGTATTCAGTTCGGGGGATTGATCGCCGCTCCGCTTGTCAAAAACATCATGCAGGATGCGCTTCGGTACATGAAGGTGGAACCGGACAAAAACCAGTTGACCAAAAAATATAAATATGGCGAAACGCCGATAGTAGAAGTGCCCGATCTGGTGGGAGCCACCGTTCAGGATATCTACGAAGACCTGAACTCCGACTTCCTGATTGCCAAGTCCGGCACGGGAAATACGGTGATCAGCCAGGCGCCGAAGCCGGGGACGAGAGTAGACCGGGGTTCAACAATTCGTGTATACTTATCTAATCCGCCGGAAGGCGCTATGGACAAAAAAGAGGGGCGCTGATTGTTTCGGCGCTTCTTTCTTGTCAGGCTTTTGTCCATACTGATAGAAAGAACACATAGAATAGCAAATGAAACGTGCCAATGGTGGGAGGCGATTTGACATGGAGCTGAAGGAATTGGCTTCTCAGCTTTTAATTTGTCAACTCATAGGTGAAGAGACAACAGAAATATCAGGCATCGCTACCGATTCCCGTCAAGTACGTCCCGGTGATTTATTCGTCTGTGTGCCCGGATTCGTGTCCGACGGCCACGACTTCGCTCCGAAGGCGATAGAGCTCGGGGCGGCAGCGCTTGTGACGGAACGGAAACTGGAGCTTGATGTTCCGCAACTGATCGTAAAGGATGCCAGATACGCGATGTCGGTTTTATCGGCCTGCGTTTACGGATACCCGAGCCGGAAGATGAAAGTGATCGGCATTACGGGGACGAACGGCAAAACGACGACAAGTTTTCTGGTCGAACATATTTTACGTGACCAGGGCTTCCGGACGGGGCTCATGGGAACGATTTCCGCCAAGATCGGTTCGGAGTTTATTCCAATGGAACGCACAACGATGGAAGCGTCGGATCTGCAGAGGACCTTCCGGCTTATGGCGGACGAAGGAACCGACTACTGTGTCATGGAAGTGTCTTCCCATGCGCTTGATTTGGGCCGGGTCAAAGGAGTCCGTTTCCGCGGAGGCGTTTTTACGAACCTGACGCAGGATCATCTGGATTATCACGAAACGATGGATAAATACGAATCAGCCAAAGGACTTCTGTTTTCACGCATGGGGAACGAGTTTACAGGAGATGCCGGAGATAAACAGTATGCGGTTTTAAACGCGGATGACCCTTCGTCGGAACGTCTGGCCAAATTGACCGCGGCTGAAGTCATTACATACGGAGTTAACCGGGATTGCGACGTCAAAGCGGCCAACATAAGCATTACGGCCAAAGGGACGGAATTCGACGTGGTTTCCTTTGCGGGAACGGAGCCGATGCGCATGAAGCTCGTAGGTTTGTTTAACGTTTATAATGCGCTGGCAGCCATTTCCGTATCCCTTGCCGAAGGGCTCTCTCTGTCCCAAATCCGGGAAAGCCTCGGCAGCATGCCGGGAGTGGACGGCCGTATGGAGATTGTCGATGAAGGCCAGGAATTTCTCGTTCTGGTGGATTACGCCCATACGCCGGACGGTCTCCGGAACGCGCTCGGTTCGATACGCGAATTCGCGCAGGGCCGGATCAAATGCGTGTTCGGATGCGGGGGTGACCGAGACCGGACGAAGCGTCCTCTCATGGGAAAAGTGACGGGGGAGCTGAGCGACGATGTGTACGTGACCTCGGACAATCCGCGGACGGAAGATCCCGGTGCGATCCTGCTCGACATTGTTCCCGGACTGGTCGAAGCGGGCGTCGACGAGAGCCGTTATAAGCTTCTTGTCGACAGACCGGAAGCGATCCAAAAGGCTATTGAAGAGGCAGGCCCTCAGGATGTAGTATTGATAGCGGGAAAAGGACATGAAACCTACCAGGATATTGCCGGAGTCAAGCACGATTTCGACGACAGGCTTATAGCCCGTGCCGCATTAAGGAGGCTACAGTCATGAAAAAACTTCCATTATCGACTATAGCCGAGCTGGCCGGTGCGAAGCTGCTGATTCCGCCGGGAGCGGATAACGGCGCCGGCGGAATCGTGATTGACGCGGTATCCACGGATACGCGTACGATCGCGCCCGGAAGCTTGTTCGTTCCTCTTGTCGGAGAACGCTTTGACGGGCACGAATTTGCGCCGGATGCCGCCGCCAAAGGCGCTTCAGCCGCTTTGTGGCTGGAAAGCCGGCAGGAAGGCCGTCCGGAAGGACTGCCGCTTCTTCTGGTTGACGATACGCTGACCGCTCTGCAGAAGCTTGCGCACGCATATCGGAAAACCTTGAACGTTAAAGTGGTCGGCATTACGGGCAGCAACGGGAAAACGACGACGAAGGATATGATGGGAGCCGTTCTAGGCACGGTATACAACGTACACAGAACTAAAGGCAACTTGAACAATCACATCGGTCTTCCGCTTACGCTTCTCCAGCTTGACGATACGACGGAAGTGGCCGTGGTCGAAATGGGGATGAGCGGCCGCGGGGAAATCGAGCTGCTTTCCGAGATTGCCGAGCCGGATATCGCGGTCATTACGATGATCGGTGACGCTCATCTGCTGCAGCTCGGCTCCCGCGAAGAGATTGCCCGCGCGAAGACGGAAATTTTGAGCGGCCTGAAAGACGGCGGCACCTACGTGTTCCACGGGGATGAGCCGCTGCTGCCGCTTGTGCTGCCGGAAATGAAGCAGCCGGCCCGTATGAGCCAGATCCGCTTCGGACGCGGCCATACGAACGATTTGTACCCGACTCTTATCCAAATGGACGGGGAAGGCACCCATTTTTCGATCAACCCGCGCGATACGGAAAGCGACAAGGATGCGCAGAAGTACTACATCCCGCTTCTTGGCGAGCACAATGTCGACAACGCTTTGGCGGCTATCGCCGTAGGCACCGCGTTGGGAGTTCCCGATGCGGACATACGCAGAGGACTGGCCGGCATGCAGATGACCGGCATGAGAATCGAGAAGCGTCTGACCCCCGGTGGAGTGACCGTACTTAACGACGCTTACAACGCTTCGCCAAGCTCCATGAAGGCTTCCATCCGGCTCGTCGAGCAGTTGGAGGGGTATCCGCGCAAATATGTGGTCCTTGCCGACATGCTGGAGCTGGGCGAGGACGAAATCCGGTATCACCGGGAAATCGGCTCCCTTCTGTCGCCGGACGCTTTGGCGGGCGTATATGCCTACGGCTCGCTCGGCAGACATATCGCGGAAGCGGCCGGAGAGTCGTTCGGGCCGGAACGCGTCCGCTGGTTCGAGGACAAAGCGGAATTAACCGCAGCGCTCCACGCCGCGTTGAAATCCGGGGATCTCGTTCTGATCAAAGGGTCCCGGGGGATGAAGCTGGAGGAAGTGGCGGAGGCGCTCTTGGCAAAATAGGCGCTATCGCCGCAACCTGGCGGCGTCTGCCGCCGTCAGAGAAGCATGAGAGCAAACTCATCCGGCTTGGACGGCAGCTGCTGAATCGGCAGGCTTCACCCGCTTGCCGTGTCTATACCCGAATCGAAACACGGAGCAGCTTTCCGGCAGGAGAGCTTGTAGGAGGATATCAAACGTGGAGTTAAAAGTGATCTTATTCACGATGGGAGTCGCATTTCTGCTTGCTCTTATCATGGGCCCTCTGTTCATTCCGCTTCTTCGGAGACTGAAGTTCGGACAGACCATTCGTACGGAAGGCCCGCAAAGCCATCAGAAAAAACAAGGAACGCCTACCATGGGCGGCATTATCATATTGATCGCGCTCGCGATAGCGGCGCTCCGGTTTTCCGACAGCAACACCGAGCTTTGGATTCTGCTGATCGCGTCGCTCGGATACGGGCTCGTCGGTTTTCTCGATGACTATATCAAAATTGTGTTCAAACGCTCTCTCGGCCTCACAGCCAAACAGAAACTAATCGGCCAACTGGTCGTATCCGCCGTAGTCTGCGTGCTGCTTGTTACGTCCAATCACAGCACGACTTTGTTCGTGCCGGTGCTGGATGTCTCCTTCGACACAGGCTGGCTGTATTTCCCGCTGATGACGATTCTAATGCTTGGCGCATCCAACGCGGTTAACTTTACGGACGGCCTTGACGGGCTGCTTGCAGGCACGAGCGCGATCGCGTTCGGCGCTTTTACGATCATCGCGATGAACAATACTCAACCGGAAGCGGCTATCTTTTCTGCAGCTATGGTGGGAGGCGTTCTCGGATTTCTTGTGTTCAACGCGCATCCGGCGAAAGTATTCATGGGCGATACCGGCTCGCTGGGAATCGGCGGAGGTCTGGTTGCGGTGGCGATCATGACCAAAGCGGAGCTCCTGCTTGCGGTTATCGGCGGCGTTTTTCTGATTGAGATCTTATCGGTTGTCATCCAGGTTATTTCGTTTAAAACAACAGGCAAACGCGTCTTTAGAATGAGCCCGATTCACCATCACTTTGAACTGGTCGGCTGGTCCGAGTGGCGGGTTGTCACCACTTTCTGGGCAGCGGGTCTTGTTTTGGCGGCACTGGGACTATACATGAATGAGGTGTTGTAGCAAATGAAGCATCCGAGTGAGTACCGGGGTGAGAAAGTGGTCGTACTCGGCCTGGCCCGCAGCGGGGTTGCGGCGGCTAAGTTTTTTCATGAAATGGGAGCGGACGTAACGGTCAATGACCGGAAAACGCGTGAAACGAGTCCCGAGGCCGACGAATTGGAAGCCTTGGGAATTTCTGTTGTGTGCGGGGGGCACCCGCCTGAACTTGTGGGAGAGGACACGGCTCTAATCGTCAAAAATCCCGGCATCCCTTACGGGGCGCCGCCGGTCGTCCAGGCGGCTGAGCGCGGAATCGAAGTGGTGACGGAAGTGGAAGTGGCGTACCATATCTGTGCGGCTCCGATGATCGGGATTACGGGAAGCAACGGCAAAACCACGACGACGACGCTTATCGGCCTTATGCTCGAAGCGGGCAAGCTGAACCCGATTGTTGCGGGCAACATCGGCCGGGCTTTGACGGAGGCGGCGGCGGAAGCGAAGCCATCCGATTGGATGGTCGTAGAGCTGAGCAGCTTTCAGCTTAAAGGCACGAAGGAATTCAGGCCGAAAATCGCCTGCCTGCTCAACTTGTACGAAACTCATCTGGATTATCACGGCTCCATGGAAGACTATGTGGCCTCGAAAGCCAAGCTGTTTGCGAATCAGAAGCAGGATGATGTTGCGGTGCTGAACGCCGATGACGAGGTATGCAGGAAGCTGGCCGGTGAAGTATCTTCGGAAGTCCTTTTGTTTTCCAGGCAGCGGGAGCTGGACAAAGGGGTTTATCTCTCCGGGGACGGCGTGCTGACTTACCGGGATGCAGAGGGCGGTACATACCCGATTTTACCTGCCAAAGAGCTGGGCATTCGCGGTTCTCATAACATCGAGAACGCCCTTGCGGCA
Source organism: Paenibacillus chitinolyticus NBRC 15660 (assembly GCF_000739915.1). Taxonomy (GTDB): domain Bacteria; phylum Bacillota; class Bacilli; order Paenibacillales; family NBRC-103111; genus Paenibacillus_F; species Paenibacillus_F chitinolyticus. The sequence goes on from NZ_BBJT01000009.1 coordinate 37,256, forward strand.
TCCGCAGTCGCCTTGAGCGCAGGCGTGCCGGTCGAGGCGATCGCAGACGTCCTGCGGACATTCCGCGGCGTGGAACACCGTCTCGAATTCGTGGGGGAATTCGGCGGCGTGGCTTATTACAACGATTCGAAAGCGACGAACCCCGCCGCCACGACGAAGACTGTCGAATCGTTCGAACAGAAGGTCATTCTGATCGCAGGCGGTTTGGACCGCGGTTCGGACTACAAAGAAATGCTTCCGCTGCTTGCTTCGCGCGTGAAAGCCGTCGTAACGCTCGGCGAGACGAGGGAGAAAATAAACCGCGTTGCCCGTGAAGCCGGATTGGCCGCCGTCGAAACGGTCGATACTGCTAACAGCACGGAAGCAATCGGCGAGGCCGTTCACGCTGCGAGCAAGCTGGCAGGGGAAGGGGACATCGTTCTGCTCTCTCCGGCATGCGCCAGCTGGGATATGTTTGCTTCTTACGAGGAACGGGGACGCATGTTTAAGGAGTCCGTGCATAATCTGTAAGGAACGGGTAGTCAAGCCTCCTTCGTCCGCTTCCGGATTGCGGCAGCGTCAGTCATCTTAGTTTTCAGGCTGTAGGCACCCGATATTCTTATTCGTAAGAGGTGTCCCTATGGCTAAAGCGCGTTCCGCTCCGGATGTATGGATTCTGGTTTCGACACTGCTCATTTTGACGATTGGCGTAATTATGGTGTACAGTGCCAGCGGAGTGCTGGCCTTCCGTGAGTTTGGCGACTGGTTTTATTATTTGAAAAGGCAGCTGCTTTTCGCGGTGCTCGGTATCGTGGCCATGTTTTTTACGATGAACACCGACTACTGGGTGTGGAAAAAGTACGCGAAGCTCGGCCTGCTCATTTGTTTCGGCCTTCTGCTGGCGGTTCTGATCCCGGGGATAGGCGTGGTTCGCGGGGGCGCCCGGAGCTGGCTCGGAATAGGGTCGTTCGGGATTCAGCCTTCCGAATTTATGAAAATCGGCATGATTGTTTTTCTGGCCAAGCTTTTGTCCGACAGGCAGTCCCAGATCACGCTGTTTACGAAGGGGCTGCTGCCTCCTCTGGGGCTTGTGGGACTGGCCTTCGGCTTGATCATGCTTCAGCCGGATCTTGGCACCGGAGCGGTTCTTGTCGGCGCTTCCCTGCTCGTGATCTATACGGCGGGGGCCCGCATTCTTCATTTATCCTATCTTGCCATGGCCGGCGTCGCAGGCTTCGTCGGTCTGATTATTGCGGCCCCATACCGGCTGCAGCGGATTACGGCCTTTATGGACCCGTGGTCCGACCCGCTGGGAGCGGGCTATCAGTCCATCCAGTCGCTTTACGCGATCGGACCGGGCGGGCTGGCGGGACTGGGACTCGGAATGAGCAGGCAGAAGTACAGCTATCTGCCCGAGCCCCAGACGGATTTTATCTTCTCGATCATCGCCGAGGAGCTCGGTTTTATCGGCGGTGCGGCCGTACTGATCCTGTTCACGATTCTCATATGGAGAGGGATGCGCACCGCTATTACAGCACCCGACACGTTCGGCAGCCTGGTTGCCGTAGGTATTGTGGGAATGATCGCCGTTCAGGTGATTATCAACATCGGCGTGGTGATCGGAATGTTTCCGGTTACGGGAATTACGCTTCCGCTTATAAGCGCGGGAGGCTCATCCCTTACCCTGATGCTGACGTCGATCGGCGTGCTGCTCAACATATCCCGCTATTCGAGGTGAAACGAATGCGTATCGTATTCAGCGGAGGAGGAACCGGCGGGCATGTTTACCCGGCTTTGGCCATTGGGGAACAGTGCCTGCAGGACCACCCCGATTCGAAATTTTTATACATCGGCACAAGCTCCGGCCTGGAGCGTGACATTGTCGCGCGTTCCGGGCTGGATATGCCTTTTGAAGCCGTAGAAATTACAGGGTTCCGGCGTAAGCTGGCGTCTTTGGATAATGTCAAAACCGTGCTGCGCTTTCTGCGCGGTGTGGGCCGTGCCAAAAGCTTTCTCAGAGAATTCAAGCCCGATGCGGTGGTAGGGACGGGAGGATACGTTTGCGGCCCGGTCCTGTATGCGGCCGCCAAACTGGGCATTCCTACACTCGTGCATGAACAGAATGCCATCGCGGGACTTACGAACCGTTTTCTGAGCCGCTACGTGTCGACGGTAGCCGTCAGTTTTCGGGGAACGGAAGGAATCTTCCCTCAGGCCAAAAAAGTCGTCTACACGGGCAATCCGCGCGCGACTTCTATGGTAAATGCGGATGCGGCACGCGGGTTCTCCTCGCTCGGATTAACGCCGGATGCGAGACTCGTTGTCGTTGTGGGAGGGAGCCGGGGAGCCAAAGCCATTAACGAAGCGATGGTCGAACTGGCCCCGCTTGTACATGAGCTGCCCGGTGTGCAGTTTGTATTCGGAACAGGCCAGCCCTATTTCGAATCAACCGCGCAGCGGATTCAGGAGGCGGCGGGTTCGGTTCCGGTTAATCTTCAAGTCCTTCCGTATATTCATAACATGCCGGAGGTTTTGGCGGCGTCCAAGCTTGTCGTGAACCGTGCCGGAGCGTCTACTATGGCAGAGATTACCGCCCTTGGAATTCCTTCCATCTTAATTCCGTCGCCAAACGTGACGAACAACCACCAGGAGCATAACGCCCGTTCTCTTTCCGACGAGGGCGGCTCCGTAACGCTGCTTGAGAAAGATTTAAGCGGCCGGGTTCTTTTCGATCAGATCGGCAAAATCATGGAAGATTCCGTCCGCTGGGAACATATGGCGAAGCAATCCGCGAAGATGGGCCAGCGGGATTCCGCCGCACTTGTCGTCCGGGAGCTGGAACAGATTGTATCCGCCGGGCAACGGAGGCGTTAAAAGGCTGCCGGATGAAGCTTTTACGGGGAACTAGATGGGCCATTGTCACACTCTATCCGATTTAACATAAACTACACTATAACCGTGGCAGACACCTAAGGCAAAGCCGCCCGTACCGACTCCCGCTCTTGCCGGTAACGATAACCGGGAACCGAAGAATGCCGGGAAAGGGGCTTTTCAACCTTGAGTTCTGTGAAGGAGGTTTTCCCATGCACCAGTTAATTACAGACTTGCAAGCGGCTCAGGTGGGTGAGGTCCTGAAGAACGAGAAGCTGGCACCGTACACAACCTGGAAAATCGGCGGTCCTGCCGATCTGCTCGTTATCCCGCAGGATAAACAGAAGTTGGTTGAGACGATCCGGCTGCTCGGGCAGCATAAGGTTCCCTGGACAGTCGTCGGGCGCGGATCCAACCTGCTTGTGGGGGATAAGGGGATCCGGGGCGTTGTCATCAAATTAAGCCGGGCACTGGAAACGCTGCGTTTCGACGGCAGCACCGTCTACGCGGGAGGAGCCTACTCGTTTATCAAATTATCCGTCATGACCGGCAAGGAAGGGTTAACGGGTCTCGAATTCGCCGGAGGTATTCCGGGATCGGTGGGAGGCGCCGTTTACATGAACGCGGGGGCTCATGGTTCTGATGTGTCACGCATTCTTAAACAGGCTGAAGTGCTGCTGGACACAGGGGAATTGATCATCATGCAGAACAGCGACCTGCAGTATGCTTACCGGCATTCGGTGCTGCATACGCTGCCGGGCATCGTAACGGAAGCGGTCTTCGAGCTGCAGCCGGGCGACCGGAAGGAGATCGCGGGTGCAATGGCGGCGTACAAGGACCGCCGGCTCAGAACGCAGCCGCTGCAGCTCGCCTGCGCAGGCAGCGTATTCCGCAATCCGCCGGGCAATCATGCCGCCAAGCTGATCGAAGAAGCAGGCCTGAAAGGCACGCGGGTAGGCGGTGCGGAGATTTCTCCGCTGCATGCCAATTTCATTGTGAATACCGGAGATGCATCGGCCGAGGATGTTCTGGCCCTCATTGCTTTGGCGCAGAAGACTGTACGGGAGAAATCCGGTGTGGAGCTGCAGCCTGAGGTACTGGTGGTGGGCGAGAGGTAATTCGGAGGTGAGACATTGGAGAAGTTGGTAATCGAAGGCGGCATTCCCCTCTCGGGAGCCGTTCGGATCCAAGGTGCCAAAAATGCGGCGCTTCCTATTCTTGCAGCCAGCATAATGGCGTCTGGAACCCACACGCTGCGCAATGTCCCGAAGCTGCTCGACATTGAAGTCATGCTCGGCATACTCCGTTCCCTGGGGTGCGGCGCCGAGCACAAAGAGGACACGGTTGTGCTGGACACAACCGGTTTGAACAGCACGCACGTTCCCGAAGAACTGATGAAGCAGATGCGTTCGTCTATTTTTCTGATGGGTCCGCTGCTTTCGCGCTTCGGAACCGTCCAGGTTTATCAGCCCGGCGGCTGTGCGATCGGTGAACGGAAGATCGATCTGCATCTGAGAGGGCTGCAGGCGCTCGGAGTTACGATCGAGGAAACCGGCAGTACGATTATTTGTACCGCCGAGGACCTGAAGGGCGCCGATATAACGCTTGATTTTCCAAGCGTGGGGGCCACGGAAAACATTATGATGGCTGCCGTTCTAGCCGACGGGATCACAACCATCTCCAACGCCGCACGGGAGCCTGAAATCCAGGACCTCCAAAACTTCCTGAACGCGATGGGAGCGGACATAATCGGGGCGGGGACCGATACTATCACTATACGTGGCGTCCGCTCTTTACATGCCTGCACGTACCGGATCATTCCGGACCGTATCGTGGCCGGCACCTTTATGGTGGCGGCGGCCGCAACGAAGGGCAGCGTAGCCCTGGAAGGAGTGTGTCCCCAGCATCTGAATGCCGCCATTCATGTGCTGAGGCGCGCAGGTGTTCAAATTACGGTGCACGATGATATAATAAATGTGCACGCTCCAATAAGACCGCGGGCGGTCGAGCGTATCGTTACTGCACCTCATCCGTCTTTTCCGACAGACTTGCAGTCGCAAGTTATGGTGCTTCTTTCCCTAGCAGATGGAATCAGTATAATGAAAGAAACGATTTTTGAGAGCCGATTCAAGCATGTGGATGAACTCACCCGGATGGGAGCGGACATTCGCGTGGATTTCAACTCGGCGTTTATACGCGGGGTACCGAGGCTCTACGGGGCCACGGTAGAGGCTACCGATCTCCGTGCCGGCGCTGCGCTTGTCATAGCGGGGCTGGCCGCTCACGGCACTACCGTCGTGGAACAAATCCACCATGTCGACAGAGGGTACGACCGGATCGAAGAAATGCTCACCCGGTTGGGTGCGCGCATTCGCCGGCAGGCTCCCGTACCGGATCAAGCGCCGGTCACCGGTGAATAATGCAGTGCCTCTAGTCCCTTCCTGTTTACCAGGAGGGGATAAGAGGGTTTAACACGTTCACAAGGTTATGCAAAAGGAAGCGGGGGTGTCAGGCTTGCCAGAAGAGAATAAAGTTCCGGTGCTGCCGAACCCTAAACCGAGAAGGACGCGCGCCAACCGGAAGCTGCTTACGCTCTTGTTCCTGTTTTTCGTAACGATTCTGGCCGTTCTCTTTTTTCGCTCGTCCTTGAGCCGGGTCAGTGAAATCAAGATCGCAGGCAACGAACTGCTTTCTTCCGAAGAAATCGGACAAGCCGCCGCCGTCCGGAAGGGCGATCATTTTTTTGCGGTCGGGTCAGAGAGCGTACGCGGTAGGGTTGCGGCCCTCCGTATGGTTCAGTCCGTTGAAGTTTCCAAGCATTTTCCGGGACAAATCAGCATCGTGGTGCACGAGTATCCGCGCGTTGCGTTCCAGTTCGGGGCGGACGGCGTGAAGCAGGCGGTGCTTGCCGACGGTTCCACCGTTCCCGTAGTCAAAGAGGACATGCCGGTGGACAAACCCATTTTGACCGGATGGAAAGAGAACGATCCCAACCGCATCGCTCTTTGCAAAGCGTTGGCAGCCATTCCGGCCGGGTATTTATCGGACATTTCGGAGATACGCCCGGACCCGTCGGAAGCCTACAAGGACAAGATCAAGATGTACACCCGCACCAAGTTCGAAGTCGTGACGACAGTCGGTTATCTGCCGAATAAAATTATGAATTTGTCCGCTTACATCACGAGCATGCAGGGAAGCGAAGTGAATTCCGGCATTCTGATGCTGCTGGAAACAGACGATCACTTGCCGCTGGATACGAGCGCCGCCGGAAACAAAGGCAAAGCCGGAACCGGCTCAACCAAAAAACCCGATCCCACTCCGAAACCAGGCGGTAGCGTGAAACCGACTTCCACTCCCCAAAAGGATACCCGCTAATCCGATACGGGCGGTAAGGAAGACAAAACGGACGCTGCAGGAAAAACGAAGGGATCGCCTGCTCCTAATTTAGGAAGGGAATTCCGCCGGACAGGCCTCTTTATTTAAAGGAAGGGATTGGTAACAGGCGCCGTTGCGCCCTGTAATCTATGAGACTTTCAAGGGAGGAATCGATAGGGAAGCTGCGAGCTTTTCGAACGGCCGAAAGCCCGTATGAAAGGCGCTAGATTCATGAATTTTTCAGGGTTTTCTCAGGAAAATATTACTATCCACCCTATTAAATTAGTGTTAGAATCGATTTTATGGTATTCTATTTTTACCGGTTTAGAAGGCAAAAAAAGAGGAAATACAGCGTTCACAAAAAAAATACGCAAATAAAGAGGGAAACCAGCCGTCATGTTGAATAAGTAGAAAGCAGACGGGCTGTGCCCTGATTTCATTTAACAGGAGGTGCCAAAGCTTGAGCAACAATGACATCATTGTTAGTTTAGACATCGGTACATCCAAAGTTCGTGCTATTATTGGGGAAGTCGTAAACGGAACCATTAATATAATAGGGGTAGGATCAGCCGACTCGGAAGGCATCCGCAAAGGTGCCATCGTCGATATCGACCAGACCGTTCAATCGATCCGATCCGCGATCGATCATGCCGAACGTATGGTGGGCATACAAATTTCTGATGTTTACGTCGGGATTACGGGAAACCACATCGCGCTTCAGGACAGCCACGGGGTTGTGGCCGTGTCCAATGAAGACCGCGAGATCGGCGAAGAAGACATCGAACGAGTTATACAAGCGGCTAGAGTCATAGCGCTGCCTCCTGAGCGCGAAATTATCGGAGTAGTACCTAACCAATACTTAGTGGACGGCCAAGAAGGCATACACGAACCAAGAGGAATGATCGGGGTCAGACTTGAAGTCGAATCCACGATTATTACCGGAGCCAAAACAGGCATACATAACCTGCTTCGCGTTGTTGAGAAATCCGGACTTAAGGTGGCAGGACTCATATTGATGTCTCTGGCTTCCGGACAGCTTGCGCTTTCCAAGGATGAGAAATCGATAGGAACCGTATTGGTCGATATCGGAGCAGGTTCGACAACGATTGCCGTTTTCGATCAAGGTAATCTTGTTGCAACATCCACGCTGCCTATCGGCGGCGATTTCATTACCAACGACATATCAATCGGGCTCCGCACCCAAATGGATATTGCGGAAAAAATCAAGCTTAAATACGGCTGCGCGACGATTCAAGATTCCGCGCCGGATCAGGTGTTTAAAGTCAACCGGATCGGCAGTCAGGTGGATAAGGAATTTTCCCAGGTCGATCTGGCGAATATCATTGAACCCCGTGTTCAGGAAATTTTCCACCTGATTCGCGCGGAAGCCAGCCGGTTAGGATACAGTGATCCCGCCGGAGGTTATGTCCTCACGGGAGGTACCGTATCCCTGCCGGGGACTCTTGTCATTGCACAGGAAGAGCTGGCTGCTCCCGTACGTATCGCAGTGCCCGATTACATCGGTGTCCGCGACCCGGCTTATACGAGCGGAGTAGGGATCATCCAGTTTGTTTGCAAATTTTTGCGTAACCGTCCGGTTACGGCGCCCAAGAAGCAAACGGCCAACAAACCTGCCAGTGTCAAAACACCCCAGACTGAAGCGAGCCCTGGCTGGTTCGACAAAGTCAAAAATTTCCTTAAGGAATTTATCTAACGGGACGAGCTCTGCTGTTTCTGAATGCATCTTTCCCGGTTATGGATACAAGTGTCCCGTCACTGGCTCTGCAGCCTGCAACCAGGGGGACACGCGCACAGACACGCTTCAGAACCATGTTCGGGCTATGTGCGAGCTCTTACGATTACCGTGCCGTCAGGCGCGTTACCCATTTTGAGCTTACAGCTCACGGAAAGTTAAGTTAGGGGGACATTGACTGCTATGTTTGAATTTGATCTGGATATGGAACAATTGGCCCAGATAAAAGTCATCGGTGTGGGCGGCGGCGGCAGTAATGCAGTTAACCGGATGATCGAGAATGGAGTGCAGGGTGTCGAGTTCATTACGGTCAACACCGATGCACAGGCACTTCATCTGGCCAAATCGGAGCACAAGCTCCAAATTGGTGATAAATTAACGCGCGGCTTGGGAGCCGGCGCCAACCCCGATGTGGGGAAGAAAGCCGCTGAAGAATCACGCGATTTAATTATGAACACGCTCAAAGGCGCGGACATGGTATTCGTAACCGCAGGTATGGGCGGGGGAACCGGTACGGGTGCTGCTCCGGTTATCGCGGAAATCGCGAAAGAGTGCGGCGCGCTGACGGTGGGTGTCGTAACCCGCCCGTTCACGTTCGAAGGGCGCAAACGCGCCGCTCAGGCTGAACAGGGCATCGCGGCGCTCAAAGAAAAAGTGGACACGCTGATCGTAATTCCAAACGACCGTCTCCTTGAGATTGTAGACAAGAAGACGCCTATGCTGGAAGCGTTCCGCCAAGCGGATAACGTCCTTCGTCAAGGGGTACAGGGGATTTCCGACCTGATCGCCGTGCCGGGTCTTATCAACCTTGACTTTGCCGACGTAAAAACCATTATGACCGAGCGTGGTTCGGCTCTTATGGGTATCGGTATCGCGACAGGCGAGAACCGTGCCGCCGAAGCCGCCAAGAAAGCCATTATGAGTCCGCTGCTTGAAACCTCTATCGAGGGTGCTCGCGGGGTTTTGATGAACATCACGGGCGGTACAAATCTTAGCCTCTACGAAGTAAACGAAGCTGCGGACATCGTTGCTTCGGCTTCCGATATTGAGGTGAATATGATTTTCGGTGCGGTGATCAACGAGAATCTCAAAGAAGAGATTATGGTTACCGTTATCGCTACCGGATTCCAGGACAATCCGCAGCAGCAGCAGCCTCCTCAGCCGAATAACCGCCGTCAAGGCGGCGTACAGTCGCAGCAACAGCAGCAACAGGAGACACCTGCCGAAACTCAGCAGCGTGTGAACAATTTGCGGCCGTTCGGCGGTCAACCGGGAGACCTGGAAGTCCCGACGTTCCTGCGCAACCGCGGACGTAACAATCTCGACAAATAATTCCGCTAACGGAATGGCATAGGTGGAGAGCAGCAAGCTGAGCCCTCCCGGAAAAGCCGTCACAACTGACCTAAGGTCAGTTGTGACGGCTTTTTTCTTTTCCCCACTATGCGACAAAAATAGTTGGCGGACTCCGGCACGTTTAGACAGACTTTGAATTCGTCTTTTAATATACTAATCTCATCCGCTTGGGGGTGAGGAAAATTGGTCGTATACGCGGATCTGATTTTCCTGGTGAATGTCGTCATGGATGCCGCCGTTTTACTAGTGACCGCGCGGACGCGACGATTGTCCTTCAAACCTTGGAAACTGGTGGTGTCCTCTGCGCTGGGCGGATCTTATGTACTGCTTATGTTCGTACCTTCCTTGTCGTTCTTGTTTACTTTTGCGGCAAAGATCATTATGTCTCTCTGCATGGTATGGATTGCTTTCGGCTATGGCAGCTTGCAGCACTTTTTGCGCAACACGGGCACCTTCTATGTAGTCAACTTTGTGGCGGCGGGGGGCGTTTTCGGCCTGAACTACGTGTTTCAAACATCGGGCGATGTGATGAACGGGCTTCTGTTCAGCCAAACGGGTGCGGCGAGGTTCAGTATCCGGATCGAGACTTGGGCAGTCATCGTGTTAGGAGCAGGTTCTCTGGTGCTGCACAGACTGGTGATGGCGGGAGTAAAGAAGAAGGAAGAACTGGCCGTCCATCTGGCGGAAGTAAGTGTGATCGTGGACGGTGCGGATTTCCGTTGTACAGGCTTGATCGATACGGGTAACCAGCTCTACGATCCGCTGACACGGACTCCGGTGATGGTCATGGAGGCTTCGCAGCTTGCGAGTATGCTGCCGGAATCGTGGTTGAAACGAATCCGGGCAGCCGAGGTGGAACAGATTATCACGGCGATAGGTACGGAAGAAGACTTTGTATGGCAGGACCGTTTGCGGTTGGTGCCTTACCGGGGAGTAAACCGGAATACGCAGTTCATGCTGGCGATTAAACCCGACAAGGTGGTCATCACGTACGGCAGCGGTCAAGTGGAAACGACGAAAGTACTTGTAGGGCTGGACGGAGGTCAACTCTCCGGTGACGGGGCGTATCATGCCATTATTCATCCGACGCTGGTTGCTGCCGGCTAAAGAAAGGTTATGAGTGGGAGGAAGCGGTTATGCGGATCAAATGGAAATTGCAGATGCTAATTTTTTATTACAAGATTCTTATCTTTTTCGGTCTGAAAGGTGAAGAAATTTATTACATAGGAGGAAGCGAAGCACTGCCTCCTCCGCTAACGCGGGAAGAAGAGGAATATTTGCTTGGAAAACTGCCCTCCGGGGACGCGGCCATCCGTGCCATGCTGATTGAACGCAACCTCCGGTTGGTTGTCTATATAGCCCGTAAATTTGAAAATACGGGCATTAACATTGAGGATCTGGTCTCCATAGGAGCGATCGGTCTTATTAAAGCGGTTAATACGTTCGACCCTGAGAAAAAAATTAAATTGGCGACTTATGCGTCACGCTGCATCGAGAATGAAATTCTCATGTATCTCCGCCGCAACAGCAAAATACGGACAGAAGTGTCGTTCGACGAACCGCTGAATATCGATTGGGACGGAAACGAGCTGTTATTGTCCGATGTGCTGGGCACCGAGAACGATACGATCTACCGCAACATCGAAGAGCAGGTAGACCGCAAGCTGCTGCATAAAGCGCTCGATAAGCTGACGGACCGGGAGCGAACGATCATGGAACTTCGTTTTGGTCTCCAGGACGGTGAGGAGAAAACGCAGAAAGACGTTGCGGATCAGCTCGGCATTTCCCAGTCCTATATTTCCCGGCTGGAAAAGAGGATCATCAAACGGCTGCGCAAGGAGTTTAATAAAATGGTTTAACCCAAAGCCTATCACCTGTGTGGTAGGCTTTTTAGTATGACATTTCCATACGATTTTAAGGAGGTGCCGGATAATCTCCCCGAACGGGAGACGTATCTGCCTTCTTTTAAAAAAATTATCGGAAACTGAAAGCGAATACGGGCCAACAGCGGCAGGAGAGAGCAAGCATCCGGGCACTTGTCAAGGGGGGAGACACGCTCTTCACAGCGCATAAAAACACGGGTCGCGGAGATAATTAACAGTAATGTTTCTCCTTGGGAGGTAAATCACCGTGACCCGAAATAAAGTCGAAATATGTGGTGTCGATACCGCCAAACTTCCTGTTCTGACGAATGTGGAAATGCGTGAACTGTTCACCAATCTGCAGACGAAGAACGACCGATCCGCAAGAGAGAAACTGGTCAATGGCAACCTGAGACTGGTACTCAGCGTGATTCAGCGTTTCAACAACCGAGGCGAGTTCGTCGACGACCTTTTTCAAGTGGGCTGCATCGGCCTGATGAAAGCGATCGATAACTTCGATCTGGGCCAGAACGTGAAGTTTTCAACGTATGCGGTGCCGATGATCATCGGAGAAATACGCAGATATCTGCGGGATAACAATCCGATCCGTGTCTCCCGTTCTTTGCGGGATATTGCTTACAAAGCGCTTCAGGTCCGCGACAGTTTAACGAACAAAAATTCCCGCGAACCGACGATTTACGAAATTTCCGAAGTGCTGAATGTTCCGAAAGAGGATGTCGTGTTCGCGCTTGACGCGATTCAAGACCCCGTTTCCCTGTTTGAGCCGATTTACCATGACGGCGGGGACCCGATCTATGTGATGGATCAGATCAGCGATGAACGCAACAAAGACATGTCGTGGATTGAAGGAATCGCGTTGAGAGAAGCGATGAGAAAGCTCGGCTCCCGCGAAAAAATGATTTTGTCGATGCGCTTTTTCGAAGGCAAAACCCAGATGGAAGTCGCCGATGAAATCGGAATTTCGCAGGCGCAGGTGTCAAGGCTGGAGAAATCGGCGATCACCCAGATGCAGAAACATGTCAAAAGCTGATTGATCACCGCCTGCCCGATTTACTTGCACGCACATCTATCGAAAGCCCGGATTCCGGGCTTTTTGTTATGCCCGCTTTTCCGGTTGGACCCCGTGAGCCGCTTTTCTTGGTTTTTCAGGACATTTTGGCCGTGTCCCTCATATACTAGAACAAACGGGCGAATAACCTGAAAGCGTGGGGTAAGCAGATGAAAATATCCGACTTTCAAACGAAAGACGTTATTAATATTGTGGATGGCAAGAAACTGGGCCAGATCAGCGATTTGGAGCTTGAACTCCGTCAAGGCCGGATCGATTCCATTGTCGTTCCGAACAGCAGCAAGTTTTTCGGTTTGTTTGGGGGAGGAACGGATCTTATCATTCCCTGGAAGAATATCGTCAAAATCGGAGCCGACGTCGTTCTGGTCAAACTGGAGGAAGCGAAAACTTACCGGGCCGTCGAGGAGAGCGATTCCGCTGATTATAACCGCAGCCCACGCGGGTAATAGAAGTGGATATGAGGACGGTCGTACTTTCGGGCGCTTCGTTAGAAGGCATCGGTTATAAAACATCGGCTATAAAACGAAGACGCCCCTTTTTCATAACTGCCGCACCGCCAATTTTTGTCGTCTTATGACCGATATGGTAAACTTGAACAAGCAGAAAAGGCCGCTGTAGGCCGGGGATACGGAGGGGACAAGCAGTGGAACCGTTTGTACGCAAGAAATCAAATTCCGGTGAACCGGAGCTTTTTGTGCTGGAAAGGCTTCAGGAACGTTTTCCTTTCGTTCAGGCCGGATTTACATCGCGTCACGGAGGAGTGAGTTCGGCTCCTTTCGATTCGCTTAATCTGGGCTTGCATGTAAACGATGCGGACGAGGATGTCGTCGAGAACCGGAAGAGACTTGCCGCAGCGCTCGGAGTGCCCTTTGAAGCGCTCACGTTCGGCGAACAGGTGCACGGCAAAGAGGTAGCGGTCATCGAAAAGAAACAGATGGGAAGCGGACGCATATCGCGTGCCGATGCGATTCAGGGCAAGGACGCTTTTATCACGGCCGGAAAAGGAATCATGCTCTGCGCCTTATACGCGGACTGCGTTCCGCTTTATCTGATCGATCCGGTGAACAGGGTCGTAGGAATCGCCCACGCCGGCTGGAAAGGAACGGTCCAGAATATCGGCGCGGCCGCGCTTGCTTCAATGACCCGCTCCTTCGGAAGCAGGCCGGAAGACGTGCACGCCGTAATCGGGCCTTCCATAGGCGGCTGTTGTTACGAAGTGGATGATTTTGTCGCGGGCCGCGTTTACGAGAGCCATTTGGATACCGGCATTTCCAAAAAACAGACGGAAACTGTCGTTATCCCCCGTAAAGAAGGCAAATATCAGTTGAATTTGCAGGAATGCAACCGACAATTTCTTGAGAAAGCAGGAATTTTGTCGTCGCATATAGAAGTAACAGAGTTATGTACGAGCTGTTCGACCGATCTGTTCTTTTCCCATCGTAAAGAAGGGGGTTCGACCGGGCGTATGGCAGCCTGGATTGGTCTCAGAAACGACTGATCCGGCCCGACAATATATAGACAGCATGGAGGGAGTGAACCGCTGCTGATGAATTTGCAGGCGCGTATTGAAGATGTGCACCACCGCATTGAGGCGGCTTGCCGGCGGTCCGGCCGCAGCCCTGAAGACATAAACGTGATCGCGGTTACGAAATATGTATCTCTGGAAGCCACGCGCGAGGCTCTCGACCATGGGTTAACACAGGTGGGAGAGAACCGCTGGCAGGATGCCAAAGAAAAATGGGAAGCACTCGGGGACCGGGGCGACTGGCATTTTATCGGGCATTTGCAAACGAACAAGGTGAAGGACATTATAGGGAAATTCGCGTATATCCATTCTCTGGATCGTGCTTCGCTGGCCAAAGAACTGGAAAAAGAGGCCGCCAAGCGGGATCTTTTCGTCAAATGTTTTATACAAGTGAACGTATCCGGCGAGGAATCCAAATACGGACTGCCCCCGGAGGAGCTGGAATCCTTCGCGAAGGATTTGAAGCAGTACCCCCATCTTCAGATCGTCGGCTTGATGACCATGGCCCCGCTGGAGGCCGAAGCGGAAGCGACCCGGCCCGTATTCAGGAAGCTGCGCGAGCTGAGGGACGCGCTCAACGCCGAGCGGATTCTGCCGGAACCTTTGCGGCATTTGTCCATGGGGATGTCGGGAGATTTTGAAGTGGCGATCGAAGAGGGCGCAACTTGGGTGCGTTTAGGTACCGTGCTTGTCGGAAAGTCTTGAATGAATACCATCTTTTCCACAGAGGAGGAGCGTCGGATGGGCGTTATGAATAAATTTATGAATTTTATCGGACTTCAGGAAGAAGAAGAGGTCGTAGAACGGGAAAGAATTGTAGAAACTCCGGAAGAACCTGAAACCCCGGTGCAGGAACAACGTACGAAACAGAGTAAGAATAACATTGTGAGCATTCATTCGCAGAAAAACAGCCGTGTTGTTCTTCACGAACCTCATTCTTTCGACGATTCCCAGGAGATCGCGGATCATCTGCGTTCCCGCCGGACCGTCGTCGTGAATTTGCAGCGGGTTCGTCCCGAACAAGCGGTACGTATTTTCGATTTCCTGAACGGGACCGTTTATGCGCTGAACGGATCGATCTCCAAGATCGGCCCGAATATTTTCCTGTGCGCCCCGGATTCCGTAGAAATTCAGGGATCGATCTCGGATTTTTTGCATGAAGCTTAGCATTGGACAAAAAGGTTGAGGTGAAAGCGGTTGGTCATGAACATTTACGGGTTAATCGATACATTGGCCCAAATTTACTTTTATATGATTTTCGGTTACGTGCTGCTTTCCTGGTTCCCGAATGCACGCGAGAGCTTTATCGGCGAACTGCTGGCGAAACTCGTGGAGCCCTATCTGAGCGCATTCCGCCGCTTTATCCCGCCGATCGGCCCGCTTGATATTTCTCCGATCGTTGCCATGGGCGTATTCTGGCTCGTCGTCGCAGGCCTCAAAGTCGTGGTCGGCTACATCGTGGGGATATTCTAGTGGCCAAAGAAATTTACGGGCATTTCCATCCCGATGAGCATGCTTTCGTGGACCGGGCCCAGGAGTGGGTCGAGAACGCCGCCCATCACAAAGTGAAGCGGACGGACTTTCTCGATCCCCGGCAAGCTTTTATCCTCCGCACACTGGTTAACCGCAATCCCGACGTGAACTGCAGATTGGATGGCGGGTACCCGGATGCGGAGCGCCAGAGAGCGATTCTCGGGCCGGATTACCTGAATCTCTCGGGCGAAGATATGGGGCTGAGAGTTCTGTCCGTAGAATCCGGCGACAGCAAGTTTCAGGCGCTTAGTCACGGCGATTATATGGGAGCGATTCTGGCGCTCGGCATGAAAAGGGACAAGGTAGGGGATATTAACGTATCCGAACAGGGCTGCCATTTCGTCGTGGCGGAAGAAGCGGCCGATTATCTTCATCTCAATCTCAGCCAAGTGCATCGCGTGCATGTGACGACCGAGATTTTGCCCATCGATAAGTTGAGACCGTCCGCCGTTAAACTGGAGGAGATGTCGCTATCCGTAGCTTCTCTTCGTCTGGATGGAATTGTAAGCGATGTATTCCGATTAAGCCGGGCCAAAGTTCTCATTCCGATCGGGGCCGGCAAATGCAAAGTGAACTGGAAGCCCGAAGAGAATCCGAGCGTCCCCCTACAGGAGGGCGACGTCGTTTCTTTACAGGGCTTTGGGCGTTTTCGTGTCCTGGAAATAGAAGGAGTGACGAAGAAAGGCAGAACCCGCATGAAAGTAGGCAAATACGTTTAACCTATTTTTAAGTGCGAGGAATGAAGGAATTTTCGCTTTTCCGTCGAAATTCTATTTCTTAACTGAACCGTACAAACTCTCCACCGGTTAACATTCTAGGAGGTGCACCATGCCCTTAACACCACTCGATATACATAACAAAGAATTTGCGCGCTCTTTCCGCGGCTATGACGAAGATGACGTGAACGAATTTCTGGACCAGGTCATCAAGGACTACGAGGCCGTTATTCGTGAAAACAAAGAGCTCCAAAACCAAATTCTGGCGCTGCAGGAACGGCTGGATCACTTCTCCAATATTGAAGAAACGTTGAGCAAAACGATTATTGTCGCGCAGGAAGCCGCCGATGAGGTGAAGAACAACGCGAAGAAAGAAGCGCAGCTTGTACTCAAGGAAGCGGAAAAGAACGCCGACCGGATTATCAACGAATCGTTGACGCGTTCCCGTAAAGTTTCGATGGAAACCGAAGAGCTGAAGAAGCAGGCGAGCATTTACCGCACACGCTTCCGCACTCTGCTCGAAGCGCAGCTGGAACTCCTTCAGGATGAAGGCTGGAAGACGCTCGATCACGACAAGGTGCTTGAACTCGAGAAGTAATCGGCTTACAAGAACGGGTTTCATTGACTACCAGACCCGGATTCGATATACTTCGGGTAACTGAATCTTTCGTAAAGCGATGACTGGGCCAAGTATTCCGTACAGCAGTGTCAGCGAGTTAGGGTGGGTGTGAGCCTAATCTCTGCAGCGGACGAAAATCCCCCAGGAGCGTCTCTTGAAAAGCGAAGTAGGGAGCATCGGGTAATTCCGTTATCGATTCGTCGAGTGAGACTGACAACCGGTCGTCATTTCTTTTTTCACACGGGAACCGGATTTCTGTGTGTGGGGATGGCAGCGGGCTGGAACGGTCTAACAAGGGTGGTACCGCGAGCTTAACTTCTCGTCCCTTTTGGGATGGAGAAGTTTTTTGCATTTTAGAGAGCTAGAGGGAATTGTCCCGGAAGGGATCAGCGTACTAAGACTAGGGAGTGAATGGATTTGGATTACGGAAAAACATTACAACTGCTGAAAACGGACTTTCCGATGAGAGGTAATCTGCCCCAGGCGGAGCCTAAAATGCAGGCGCATTGGGCAGAAAACGACATCTACGCGAAAGTGCAGGAAAGCCGCAAAGGGCGGGAGAAGTTCATTTTGCATGACGGCCCCCCGTACGCCAACGGCGACATTCATATCGGCCATGCGCTGAATAAGATTCTTAAGGATATCATCGTCCGCTTCAAAACGATGCAGGGCTATGATGCGCCGTATGTTCCGGGCTGGGACACGCACGGACTGCCGATCGAGCAGGCTATCGCCAACAGCGGCAAAGTGGACCGTAAAAAGATGTCCGTTGCCGAATTCCGCAAATACTGCGAAGAATACGCGCTCCAGTGGGTGGAACGGCAGAAGGAACAGTTCAAGCGCCTCGGAATCCGCGGAGACTGGGATCATCCTTACATCACGCTGCAGCCGGAATATGAAGCCGAGCAAATCCGGCTTTTCGGTGAAATGGTCAAAAAAGGCTATATCTACAAAGGCCTGAAGCCGGTGTACTGGTCTCCTTCTTCGGAGAGCGCTCTGGCTGAAGCCGAGATCGAATACAAAGAAAAAACGTCTCCGTCCATCTATGTCGCATTCGATGTAGCGGACGGCAAAGGCAAGCTTCCTCAGGATGCGGCTTTCGTCATTTGGACGACCACTCCGTGGACGCTCCCTGCGAATCTGGGCATCTCCGTTCACCCGGACTTTACGTACGCTGTTGTGGAAATGAGCGGCAAAAAATACGTACTGGCCGAAGGTTTGCTGGAATCGGCTGCGAAAGCAATCGGCTGGACCGACTACAGCATCGTGTCCACGGTGAAAGGAAGCGAGCTGGAGAACGTGACCTGCAAGCATCCGTTTTACGACCGGGAGTCGCTTGTCATGCTGGGCGAGCACGTTACGCTGGAAGCCGGTACAGGCTGCGTTCATACCGCTCCCGGCCACGGTGAGGACGACTTTATCGTCGGGCAAAAATATAAGATCGGCGTCCTTTGTCCGGTGGACGATCAAGGACACTTCACGGCGGAAGCGCCGGGACTGGAAGGCGTTTTCTACGAAAAAGGAAACAAAACGATTCTGGAGTGGCTGGAAAACAGCGGTCATCTGCTGCACGCTTCCTCCATCAATCACCAATACGCGCATGACTGGCGTACGAAAAAGCCGGTTATTTACCGGGCGACGGAGCAGTGGTTTGCTTCCATCGATAAATTCCGCGATGAAATGCTGGAAGAAATCAAAAAAATCAAATGGACGCCTAATTGGGGCGAGATCCGTCTTCACAACATGATCGCGGACCGCGGAGACTGGTGTATTTCCCGCCAGCGCGTGTGGGGCGTACCGATTCCGATTTTCTACTGCCGCAGCTGCAATCATCCGATCGTTAACGATCAAACCATCGAGCATGTGGCCAAGTTGTTCGAAAAAGAAGGCTCCAACGCGTGGTTCACGCTATCTGAGAAGGAGCTTCTGCCGGAAGGCCTTTCCTGTCCGGAATGCGGCCATGGCGAGTTCCGCAAAGAAACGGACATCATGGACGTCTGGTTCGATTCGGGTTCCTCCCATGCGGGAGTGCTGGCCAAGCGTCCCGAACTGCAGTGGCCGGCCGATCTGTATCTGGAAGGTTCCGACCAATACCGCGGCTGGTACAACTCCTCCCTGATCACGGGTGTGGCGGTAAAAGGCCAATCCCCTTACAAGGGAATTTTGAGCCACGGCTTTACTCTGGACGGAGAAGGCCGCAAAATGTCCAAGTCGCTCGGCAACACGGTCGATCCGAGTCAAGTGTGCAACAAGCTTGGCGCCGACATTTTGCGTCTGTGGGTATCTTCGGTGGATTATCAGTCCGACGTGCGGATTTCCGACAACATCCTGAGCCAGATTACGGAAGTGTACCGTAAAATCCGCAATACGCTCCGTTTCCTGCTGGGCAATTTGAGCCATTTCGATCCGGTGAAGGATCGTGTGGATTTCGCCCAAATGAGCGAGCTGGACCAGTATGCGGTTATCCGTCTCAACAGAATGACGGAAAAAGTAATCAAAGCCTATGACGCCTATGAATTCCACGTCGTCTATCAGGCGGTTCATCACTTCTGCGCCGTGGAGATGAGCTCGTTCTACCTGGATATCATCAAAGACCGCCTGTACGCGGACGCGGCCGACGATTCCGCCCGCAAAGCTTCGCAGACGGTTCTCTACGACGCCCTGCTTGCCATTACGAAGCTCATTGCGCCGATCTTGCCGCATACGGCCGACGAAGTGTGGAAATACATTCCGGGCGTGGAGCTGGACAGCGTACAGATCAGCGAACTGCCGGAGATCAGAACGTATGTGTATAACCAGGAACTGGAACAGAAGTGGGACGGCTTCCTGAATATCCGCGACGAAGTACTTAAAGCGCTGGAAGAAGCGCGCCAGAACAAAACAATCGGCAACTCGCTGAGTGCCGCGGTTGATTTGTATCCGAGCGAGGCGGCGTTCGAGCTGCTCAGCGGTTTCGACAAGCTTGATACGCTCTTCATCGTCTCGGCCGCAACCCTGCACAATCCGTCCGAGAAAGCGCCGGAAGGAAGCTACGAGGCTCAAGATCTTGCCGTGCAGGTGTCCGTCGCAGAGGGAGAGAAATGCGAACGCTGCTGGATAGTCACACCTGAAGTTGGGCAGAACAAAGAACACCCGACTCTGTGCGCCAGATGTGCGGAAGTAGTTTCCCGCCTCGAATAACGCAGCCCAGGTAATGGAATTCGCCGCCGTGTGGAGATAGGGGAGACCAAATCTGCAGGAGCGATTTTCAT
Organism: Paenibacillus chitinolyticus NBRC 15660; assembly: GCF_000739915.1. Taxonomy (GTDB): domain Bacteria; phylum Bacillota; class Bacilli; order Paenibacillales; family NBRC-103111; genus Paenibacillus_F; species Paenibacillus_F chitinolyticus. The sequence goes on from NZ_BBJT01000009.1 coordinate 57,183, forward strand.
GGATAACCTGAATGAAGAACGGAACAAACGAAACGAACGAAACGAACCCGTTAAGGCCAGGCCTCCGGAGGAACATGCGGAGCCGGAGCATCCGGATTTGCCGGCCAATGCCTCCCTTACGGGCGATGAGGAAAAACGGCTGATTCATCATATCCATGAGAAAGTAAGCGAAATAGCGACCAATATCGAACGGACGCAAATTGCCGATTACGTGACGCTGATGAACAAGCCGCGCAGACTCATTTTTGCGAATCTTATAGCGGGGATTTCCAGAGGAGTGGGGCTCGGTCTCGGCATTACCGTATTCGCCGGTACCATCCTCTACGCACTGAAAGCTCTGGGCGCTTTGAACCTGCCCATTATCGGCACCTACATTGCGGACCTTGTGGAGTATGTCCAGTTTCAGCTGGAAGGGCGCCGGTTTTATTAACCGGGCGCGTTACGAAGGAAAACGCAGAGCCGCTTGTTCAGCTCTGCGTTTCTTCCGATGTATAATCCGGCTCAAGAAGAGGATCTCCTTCTTGATTATCCCAATAAGAGCGATAGGCTTTATTCCGAATAACGGATACATGATTGCCGTAAATATCGGTGGCAAGGAAACTTTCGAACGGTTCCACATAGCCGTCAAGCTCGTCTGCCTCGACGTACATGGCATTGTAATCGCCTATGTTCGGATCTTCCGCCATGGCAGGAGAGTCGGAATTGCCCCAGCTTTCCACGATCTGCCAAGCGTCTTCGCCGTCAAATTGATTTTGGTCCGACCGTTCGTCCAGACTTGTCCGTCCGAAAGGCGGGGCAAGAAATTCCTCTTCCACCGGTCTTCTGTCGGATGCGTGCCGGTTCGGCACATGCTCCAGGCAGTACTGGGTTGTCGGAATAGCGCTTAGCCGCTCGTAGGGAATGGTTCTGCCGCACTCGATGCAAATCCCGTAGGTGCCGGCAGCCAGCCTTTCCAGTGCGAAATTGACCTGATCGAGATGACGTTCGGCATTTTCAAGCAGAGCGATGTCTTTTTCCCGCTCGAACATTTCCGTGCCTATATCGGCGGGATGATTGTCGTACGTGGACAGCTCTCCAGTGCTTTCACCCATAGCCTGGGACATCCCAAAATGTTCGTCGAGCTCCAATTGCTCTTTAAGTTCTTTTTTCTCGATAAGAAGCTGCTGTCTGAGCTGGTCCGTTTGATCGGATGTCAGTATATGCATAGGGGTACATCTCCCTTCGGAAGGTGGCCTGCAGCAATAGGGTTTACGAAGGCTCCCTTTTTTAGTGTGGAAAATGAAAGCACCGCAGCCAAACGTTTAACGGACGACACGCGACAAGCCGTCGTCAGAGGAGGAATCCGGTTGTATTATTATTTACTTGCACTTATCGTCTTTTTGATTGATCAGGGGACCAAATGGCTCGTGGTTAAAAACATTCCGCTGCATGACTCCATACCGGTGATCGGCGAGTTTTTCCAGCTGACCTCGCACCGCAACCGCGGCGCCGCTTTCGGAATTTTGCAGGACCAGCGCTGGTTTTTCATCCTGGCTACCTTGATAATCGTCGTTGGAGTCGTTTTATATCTCAACAGGACCCGTAAAGCCGGGCAGAAGCTGATGTCGCTGGCGCTCGCTCTGCTTTTGGGAGGCGCGGTAGGAAATTTTCTGGACCGTCTTCTTTTCGGCGAGGTTGTCGATTTCCTTCAGCTGCATTTTCAGTTTTCCTTTTTCGGCAAAGCGGTCGACTACATTTACCCGATCTTTAACATAGCGGACTCCGCGATCGTTATCGGCGTCATTCTGATTTTTATCGATTCGATCATCAGCTGGAAAAATGAAAAAAGAGGGACGGCATCATGAGCGAACAAAACAACTATGAGTTGGAACAAAACGGAATGGATGAAACGGAAAGCGAACCGACGCGCTGGCAGGTCGAGGCCGAGCAGAACGGCGAGAGAATCGACAAGCTTCTGTCCGATGCCTTGGACGGAGTGTCGCGTACGCAAATCCAGCAGTGGATTAAAGACGGCCATGCCCGTGTGGACGGCCGGAACGTAAAGCCTAACTACAAGCTTTCCGGAGGTCAGGTCGTCGATCTTGCGATTCCGGATCCCGAACCGCTGGATATCGCCGCGGAAAACATCCCACTGGATGTCGTTTACGAAGACGGGGACGTTATCGTGATCAACAAGCCGCGCGGACTGGTGGTGCATCCGGCTCCCGGTCATTACAGCGGTACGCTGGTAAATGCGCTGATGCATCACTGCAAAGACTTGTCGGGCATCAACGGGGTTATGAGACCCGGCATCGTTCACCGCATCGACAAGGACACTTCGGGACTTTTGATGATCGCGAAAAACGATCAGGCCCATGCAAGTCTGGCCGAGCAGCTTAAGGAGCACAGCGTGACCCGCAAATACGTGGCGCTTGTCCACGGGAATTTGCAGCACGACCACGGAACGATCGACGCGCCGATCGGCCGGGACAGCTATGACCGCAAGCTGTACACCGTGACGGACAAAAACTCCAAACATGCGGTCACGCATTTTGCCGTATTGGAGCGGTTTGACGGGTATACGCTGGTGGAGCTTAAACTTGAAACGGGCCGGACTCATCAGATCCGCGTTCATCTCAAGTTCATCGGGCACCCGCTCGTCGGAGACCCGTCCTACGGCCGCAGCAAGGGGATGACCATGGACGGTCAAGCGCTTCACGCGCAGATTCTCGGTTTTACCCATCCGCGAACAGGAGAACGGCTCGAATTCGAGGCGCCGATTCCGGAGGATATGGCGGATCTTTTACACCGTCTGCGCAATCTGTAAGGACAATCAGGGACAGGCGGAAGCCGGTCCCTCTTTTTTAAAACTAAGCGAACCTTTGGAGAGGGGAAGCACTCGGTATGCAACCAATCATTAATCCGCAGGTAAAAGAGATTCAAATTTCGGGTATCCGTAAAATTGCGAATAAAGTCGCGGCAATGCCGGACGCACTGGCTCTAACGATGGGACAGCCGGATTTTCCGACGCCCGCCCATATTGTGGAGGCCGCGCAGAAAGCGCTCCAGGCAGGCAGGACGGTGTACACGCCCAATGCCGGACTTCCGGAGCTTAGAAAAGCCGCGGCGGATTTCGTGGGGTCCAAATACGGACTGTCCTACGACGGGGGCAGCGAGGTCATCGTGACGACGGGGGCAAGCGAGGCGCTCGACATCACGCTAAGGACTATTTTGACGCCGGGGGCGGAAGTTATTTTGCCGGGGCCGATTTATCCGGGCTACGAGCCGCTGATCCGGCTGTGCGGCGGAGTGCCCGTTTACGTGGACACGCGGCCTTACGAGTTCAAGATGACCGCTGCCGCTATGGAGCCACATTTGACGGAGCGGACACGCTGCGTCGTGCTCGGCTATCCGAGCAATCCGACGGGGCAAATCATGACCAAGGCGGAACTGGCCGAACTGGCAGCTCTTCTGGGAAGCAGGAACCTCTATGTCATTTCCGATGAGATTTACAGCGAGCTGGTGTACGGAGCCGAGCATGCTTCGATTGCCGCCATGCCGGGCATGAGAGAGAAGACGATCGTAATTAACGGGTTGTCGAAATCCCATTCCATGACCGGCTGGCGGATCGGCTTTACGTTTGCCCCGGAAGCTTTGACCCAGCACATGGTCAAGGTGCATCAGTACAATGTCACCTGCGCAAGCTCCATCTCGCAGTATGCGGCTGTCGAGGCGCTCACCGCGGGCCGTGATGATGCTCTTCCGATGCGCCAGGCCTATGAGAACAGGCTGGAGCACGTGTATGGCCGGCTCCAGGCGATGGGACTTGAGGCCGTTAAACCGCAGGGCGCTTTCTACCTGTTCCCGTCAATTGCCCGGTTCGGGCTGGGCTCGGAACAGTTCGCTTACAGGCTGCTGGAAGAGCAGCGGGTCGCGGTCGTTCCGGGAGACGCGTTTTCACCGCTGGGCGAAGGTTACATCCGGCTGTCGTACGCGTATTCGCAGGAGGTGCTCGACGGAGCGCTGGACCGGCTGGAAGCCTTCATCCGCAAACTGGACCGGAGCTGATCCCCGCCGCGTGCCTATAAAAAAATCCCCTTTATCCGACCCGCTGCCTGGCAGATGGGAGGTAAAGGGGATTTTTTTAACCGGACTGTGCGGATTTCCAGCGGAGGTAGCTGTCCACCGTCCGGATGGCGACACCGATTGCTCTTTCATCGGGTTCAATGCGGGCGTGATGGAGGCCGTAAGGCGTTTCGGCGCCCAGCCAGAACATAAAGCCCGGGATTTTCTCAAGGAAATAACCGAAATCTTCACCCGTCATCGCCTCTGTACATTCGTACAGACGGACGGGGATCTGCGGCTCCGACCAGGAGGATAGGCTGTCTGCTTGTACCTGGCCAGCTTCGGCAGGTTCCGAGCCGTTAACGGTGCCGGTTGCGGATTTGTCAGCTAAGGAACCGTCAGTCCCGCCGGCTTGAGGAGCCGTATCCGTTTTTTGCAGCCAGTCCATAAATTCCAGCGTCAGCGTTTCATTGTTATACACTTGAAGATAATTGGAGCCCCAATCAATGGTCGCCGTGCAGCCGTATGAAGATTCGATACCGCGAACGATTCCTTCGATTCTCGCTTTAATCAGCTGCATGGATTCGGCGGATAGCGTTCGGATCGTGCCTTCCAGCCGGGCGTTCTCGGCGATGATGTTCTGCTTGGTGCCCGCACTCATTTTGCCGATCGTGACAACGGCCGAGTCAAGAGGGTTGATGTTGCGCGACACAATCGTGTGAAGCTGTCCGACAAGCTGGGAAGCGGCGACCACCATGTCGTTGGAGAGGTGCGGGTACGCCGCGTGGCCTCCCTTGCCCTTAAGGTCGATAAACAGCTCGGACGTGTTGGCGAACAAGATCCCGGGTCTGACCGCGATGGTACCGACCGGATATTCCGGCGCGATATGAAGGCCGACCATCTGCTCCGGCATCCAGTCGCTTAGTTCGGCGGAGGCCAGCATGGGAAGCGCTCCTCCGGGACCTTCTTCCGCGGGTTGGAACACGACGACGAGGTCGTCTTTCATCGGACGCTGAGCGAACTGTGTCACAAGGCCGGCGCCGATGGACATGTGCACGTCATGCCCGCAGGCATGCATATATCCGGGGTGCTCGGACTGAAACGGGTAGCCGGTTTCTTCCGGAATCGGCAGGCCGTCCATATCGGCCCGGTATCCGAAGCGTTTGGAAGGATTCGTCCCTTTGATATACACCAGAATGCCGGTGCGCCACGTGCGGATTTCCATCCGTTCCTGGGGCAGAGTCTGCAAATAATCGAGCAGCATGCGCTGGGTCTTAAATTCCTGGAAACCCGGCTCGGGTATCCGGTGAAGCTGGCGCCGCAGTTCAATAAACGGGCTGGTCACGGTCGTTCTCTCCTTTTTTCGTTTGAATGTACATCCGCAGGATTGAAAAAGGGCCCGGCGCCGGAAGCGCTGGGCCAAACAGCAGCGGCAGTCCGCCTGCCTTCAGGTAGGGTGCGCACATGCCGGAGTTGTTCTTTTTATGTACAAGCGGAAGATGAACGGAAAACCCGCCGGGTCTACAGCTCGCGAAGCTCTTTCAAAATTTCCGTTTTGGATTTCGTTTTGTCGTCGACTTTCTTGATGACACGGGCAGGCGTACCTGCTACAACTGTGAATTCAGGAACATCTTCTACTACCACGGCGCCCGCGGCCACGACGGAACCTTGACCGATGCGTACGCCTTCGAGAATAACGGCGTTAGCGCCGATAAGAACATCGTCTTCGACTACGCAAGGCTGTGCGGAAGGAGGTTCGATCACTCCGGCTACAACCGCTCCGGCACCGATGTGGCACATGTTGCCGATTTGAGCGCGTCCGCCGAGGATGGCGTTCATGTCGATCATCGTGCCTTCGCCGATGGAAGCGCCGATATTGATAACCGCGCCCATCATAATAACGGCGTTGTTGCCGATGGAGACTTTGTCGCGGATGATGGAGCCTGGCTCGATACGCGCGTTAATGCCTTTCAGGTCAAGAAGAGGAATGGCGGAGTTGCGGCGGTCGGACTCGACCACATAATCTTCTATGTTCTGCTGATTGGATTCGATAATGGCCTGGATATCCGTCCACTCGCCGAACAGGACACCGCTTTTGCCGGAAATGAAGGATTGGATGCCCGTTCCGAAATCAACGGCTTCCAGGTTTCCTTTTACATATACTTTCACGGGTGTCTTCTTTTGGCTGGTCTTAATAAACTGGATAATTTCTTCGGTATTCATCTGTGTCATACTTCCACTCCTCCTGGGGTACGTTATCTTTATCATCATAGCAGATGAAAAGCGCTTACGCGATAGATTGTCCGAAAAAACGACAGGATACGCAGGGCAGAGTCAAAATAACGGGGGCAAACACACGGAGAAGTGCGTAAAATCATGTTATTTTACGGTTGACTTCTTTTGTCGAAAGTGGGATAATGGGCTTCAAGTGAATAGGGTACCTTTAAAATCAGTCCAGAGAGGCTGGCAAGGTCAACGTTTAAGCAGGAGCAGACTCCGGGGGAGAGCGAATTGCGGCGGTTAGCTGCAACTTCCTCCGGTTCCAAGCACCCGTCTGTTTCTGCACATGCGCTAACCTTCTTGCCTTCGGAGCAAGGAGGTTTTTTTATGGCCGAAATTCGAGAAACGCGTACCCGACAGAAGGAGGCAGTCGACATGAGCGAACACATGCATGTGCTGCTGGATGAAATGGCAGTAAGAAGGGCTCTGACCCGGATTGCCCACGAAATACTGGAGAAAAACAAAGGGGTCGGCAACTGTATGCTGATTGGAATCCGTACCCGGGGCATCTACCTCGCCCAGAGGGTGGCGGAGAGGATTCAGGAAATCGAAGGCGTTCCGGTTCCGGTCGGGGAGATCGATATTACCTCCTACCGCGATGACCGGGTGAAGGTACGGTCCGTTGATACGGTGCCTGACGGAGATAACCTGAACATTCAGAGCAAGAAAGTCATCCTGTTCGACGATGTGCTTTTTACGGGCCGCACGGTGCGGGCTGCGCTGGACGCTCTGATCGACCTCGGAAGACCCGAGATGATCCAGCTGGCCGTACTCGTAGACCGGGGACATAGGGAGCTGCCTATCCGGCCCGATTATGTGGGCAAGAACGTGCCGACTTCCAAACTGGAGAAGATCGAAGTTCACCTGACAGAAGTAGACAAACACGACCGGGTGGTCATTATACAGCAGCAGAGGGGGAACGAATGATGGGAGCCGTCAAAACACGCACAGCGAACCACTTCATCGGACTGAAAGGAGTCAGCGCTCCGGAAATCAAAGGAATTCTGGACCGGGCGGATTTCTGGGAAAATCATCCCGATAAAGTGACGAACCGGTTGAAGGGGACCTTTGTTTCGAATCTCTTCTTTGAAAACAGCACGCGGACCCGTTTTTCCTTTGAAATGGCGGAGAAAAGACTGGGAGCGGAAGTGCTGAATTTCTCCGCGGCGGAATCGAGCGTACAGAAAGGCGAGTCGATTTACGACACGGTCCGGACCCTCGAATCGATGGGAATCGACGCGGGAGTGATCCGGCTGAAGCCGGTCGGTCTGCTGGCCGAGCTCGCGGAGAAAATCAGCGTCCCCCTGATCAACGCCGGGGACGGAAACAACGAGCATCCGACGCAGGCGCTGCTCGACCTGTACACCATGCGCAGCCACTTCGGCGAGTTGAAGGGGCTCACCGTCTCCATCATCGGAGACATTCTGCACAGCCGCGTGGCCCGCTCCAATCTGTGGGCGCTCCGAGAAATGGGAGCGACCGTCAAGTTCTGCGCGCCGGCCAACATGCAGGCGCCCGAGCTGTCCGCTTACGCTCCATACGTATCGATGGAAGAAGCGCTGCAGGCTGACGTGGTCATGATGCTTCGGGTTCAGCTGGAACGGCACGAGAAGGGCATGATCTCTTCGGCGGAAGAATACCGCGCCAAGTACGGGCTAACGATGAACCGGCTGGAGCAGATGCCGGCGCACGCGATCATCATGCATCCGGCTCCGGTCAACCGAAACGTGGAGCTTGACGACGAGCTGGTGGAACACGCCCGCTCCAAGATTTTTACCCAGATTCATAATGGCGTGCCTATCCGCATGGCAGTAATCGAACGGACACTCAGCTAAAGCGGGCCGGCAGGGAACGACAAGAGCAGCCGGCAAACGGAAACGGCTTGGACAAGTTGAACATATAACTCAGAAGCGGCAACATCGAGAGCAAATAACGGCTTTTCTATAGAGGAGAGGAAAACGGCATGGGAATATGGATCTTAAACGGAAAATTGCTGGACGCCTCCGGTAAGGAAACAACGGGGCATGTGCTGGTGGAAAACGGCAAAATCGCGGCGGTCACAGCCGGTCAGGAGCAGCCGGACACAACCGGACATGAGGTTATAGAAGCGGCGGGCAAGCTGGTTTCTCCGGGCTTTATCGATATGCACGTGCATTTGCGCGAACCGGGTTTCGAACACAAAGAAACGATAGCAAGCGGAACGCGGTCGGCAGCACGGGGCGGTTACACCACGATCGCCTGCATGCCGAATACGAAGCCGGTTATCGATACCGTCGAAACGGTTAAGCTCATCCAAGGTAAAGCGGAGAACGAAGGAAACGGCGTGAAAGTTCTTCCTTACGGATGCATCAGCCGCAACCAGCTCGGCCGCGAACTCACCGATTTCGAAGCCTTGAAAGACGCCGGAGTCGTGGCGTTTACGGATGACGGAGTCGGGGTGCAGAGCGCCCAGATGATGAAAGACGCGATGAAGCGGGCGGCTGAACTCGGCATGCCGATCGTCGCTCACTGCGAGGACGAGACGCTGGTAGTCGGAGCGCCGGTTTCCGAAGGGACGTTCGCCGATAAGAACGGACTTAAAGGAATTCCGAACGAGTCGGAGGCGATCCATGTAGGCCGCGATATCCTGCTGGCGGAAGCGACGGGCGTGCACTATCACGTCTGCCATGTGAGTACGGAGCAATCCGTACGGCTGATCCGGCTGGGCAAGCAAATCGGCGTGAAGGTGACGGCGGAAGTTTGCCCGCATCACCTGCTCCTTTCCGAAGAAGATATTCCGGGCATGGATGCCAACTGGAAAATGAACCCGCCCCTGCGTTCCAAGCGGGACGTGGAAGCGGTGATCGAGGCGCTGGAGGACGGCACGATCGATATCATCGTGACCGATCACGCGCCGCACAGCGAGGAAGAGAAAGCCAAAGGCATGCAGCTTGCGCCTTTCGGGATCGTAGGCTTTGAAACGGCCTTTCCGCTCTTGTATACAAAGTTTGTCGCGACAGGCAAATGGTCGCTGGGCTTCCTGATCGAACGAATGACTTCCAAACCGGCCGAAGTGTTCGGACTGGAATCCGGACGGCTGCAGGTTGGAAGCGATGCGGACCTTACGCTGGTTGATCTGGAAACCGAAAAAGAAGTAGATCCGGCGGCATTTTTGTCCAAGAGCCGCAACACGCCGTTCACGGGCTGGAAGCTGAAAGGTTGGCCGGTACTGACGATGGTAGGCGGCAAAATCGCCTGGACGGAAACAAACGAATAGACAACACGAAACATATAGAGAAGGAGCTGAGGGGCATGAAGGCAAAGGCAAGACTGCTGCTGGAAGATGGAACGCTTTTTACGGGTAAATCGTTCGGGGCCGAAGGGGATTCGGTCGGCGAGGTTGTATTCAATACGGGAATTACGGGGTACCAGGAGGTACTGTCCGACCCGTCCTACTGCGGACAAATCGTGACGATGACTTATCCGCTGATCGGGAACTACGGCATTTCGCGGGATGACTTCGAGTCCGTGAGACCGTTTGTCCACGGGTTCGTCGTACGCCGGCATGAAGAGGCGCCGAGCAACTGGCGCGCCCAGTACACCTTGGGCAACCTGCTCAAAGAATACGGCATCATCGGTATCAGCGATATCGACACGCGCATGCTGACCCGTAAAATCCGTCATCACGGCGTTATGAAAGGTCTGCTGACCACTTCTGACCGCTCGGTTGAAGAATTGAAGGAAATGCTGCAGACGACTCCGCTTATGACCACGCAAGTATCGACGGTATCGACGCCGCATGTATTCAGCGCGCCGGGCAACCGCGAGCGTGTAGTCCTTGTGGACTTCGGAGCGAAGAGCGGAATTGTCCGCGATCTGACGAAACGCGGCTGCGACGTGGTTGTCGTGCCTCAGGACTCGACAGCGGAGCAAATTATGCGCCTTGCGCCGGACGGTGTCCTGCTTTCCAACGGCCCTGGGGACCCTAAAGACGTTCCTCATGCGGTTGAAACGGTCCGTCAGCTTCTGGGCCAAGTGCCTGTCTTCGGAATCTGTCTCGGTCATCAGCTTTTCGCCCTGGCCTGCGGCGCGGACACCGAGAAACTGAAATTCGGACATCGCGGCGGCAACCACCCGGTGAAAGATCTCATTTCCGGACGCTGCTACATCACTTCCCAGAACCACGGCTACACCGTTAAAGAAGAATCCATCGCCGGTACGGACTTGATCGTTACTCACATCAACAACAACGACCGTACGATCGAAGGACTTAAACATAACCAATATCCCGCATTTTCGGTCCAATATCACCCTGAAGCGGCTCCGGGACCTTTCGATTCGAGCTACTTGTTCGACGATTTCCTGACCATGATCCGCTCGCATCAAACCGATAACCCGCAGGCTCCGCGTCAAGCGCAAATGCTTGCCGCCTGGAAAGCCGAGCAGTCTGACAACACGTCGAAAGGAGAACTTCACTATGCCCAAAAATGAGAAGCTCAAAAAAATTCTGGTGATTGGATCCGGACCGATTGTCATCGGCCAAGCTGCGGAGTTTGACTATGCCGGCACACAAGCGTGCCAGGCTCTTAAAGAAGAAGGAATGGAAGTTGTCCTGATCAACAGCAACCCGGCAACAATCATGACCGACACAAACATGGCCGACAAAGTATACATCGAGCCGATTACGCTTGATTTCGTTACCCAAATTATCCGCCAGGAGCGTCCGGACGGACTGCTTCCGACACTCGGGGGACAAACGGGTCTGAACATGGCGGTTGAGCTTGCACGTGCAGGCGTCCTGGAACAGGAGAACGTAAAACTGCTCGGCACACAGCTTACGGCTATCGAGAAGGCCGAGGATCGCGACTTGTTCCGCGATTTGATGCGCGAGCTGGAGCAGCCGGTACCGGACAGCACCATCGTAACGACTGTTCCGGAAGCCGTGGACTTTGCTAACGAAATCGGCTACCCGATTATCGTGCGTCCGGCTTACACGCTAGGCGGTACAGGCGGCGGGATCTGCCACAGCGAGGAAGAACTTGTGGAAACCGTGGCATCGGGTATCCGCTACAGCCCGATTTCCCAGTGTCTCGTCGAGAAAAGCATTGCGGGCATGAAAGAAGTGGAGTACGAAGTCATGCGCGACGCCAACGATAACTGCATCGTCGTCTGCAACATGGAAAACTTCGACCCGGTTGGCGTTCACACGGGTGACAGCATCGTCGTAGCTCCGAGCCAGACGCTTTCGGACCGCGAGTACCAGATGCTCCGCTCGGCATCGCTGAAAATCATCCGCGCGCTGAACATCGAAGGCGGGTGTAACGTTCAGTTCGCCCTGGATCCGTTCAGCTTCCAATATTACGTCATCGAAGTAAATCCACGCGTAAGCCGCTCTTCGGCGCTCGCTTCCAAAGCGACCGGTTACCCGATCGCCAAAATGGCGGCCAAAATCGCAATCGGCTACACGCTGGATGAGCTCGTAAACCCGGTTACCGGCCAAACATACGCCTGCTTCGAGCCAACGCTCGATTACATCGTCTCCAAAATTCCGCGCTGGCCGTTCGATAAATTCATCAACGCCAACCGCAAACTCGGAACGCAAATGAAAGCGACGGGCGAAGTGATGGCGATCGGCCGTACGTTTGAAGAGTCGATCCACAAAGCGATCCGTTCTCTGGAAATCGGCGTACACCGCTTGTTCCTGAAAGAAACGGATCTCCTGGATCAAGAAACTCTTGAACTCCGCCTGCAGAAACCGGACGACGAGCGTATCTTCCTGCTCGCCGAAGCTTTCCGCCGCGGCTACACGATCGAACAGCTTCAAGACTTGACCCAAATCGACTGGTGGTTCCTGCACAAGCTGGACGGCATGATCCGGTACGAGCAGGAAATCGCCTTGGAAGAGCTGGACAACGAAGTGCTGTACGATGCCAAGCGCATGGGCTTCACGGATCGTGCCATCGCCGAAATCCGCAGTCTCGCCGGTCGCAGCACCTTCACAAAAGAAGCGGAGATCCGCGAATACCGTCTGAATCAGAACATCAAACCGGTCTATAAAATGGTCGACACCTGCGCAGCAGAGTTCGAAGCGACTACACCGTACTACTACTCAACTTATGAGATGGAAGACGAAGTACTGGAAACCGAGAAACAAAAGGTTGTCGTACTCGGCTCCGGACCTATCCGGATCGGTCAGGGAATCGAGTTCGATTACTCCACCGTCCATGCGGTATGGGCTATCCAGGCTGCCGGCTACGAAGCGGTCATTATCAACAACAACCCGGAGACGGTTTCCACCGACTTTAACACGTCGGATCGTTTGTACTTCGAGCCGCTCTTCTTCGAAGATGTCATGAACGTTATCGAACGCGAGAAGCCGATCGGCGTCATCGTTCAATTCGGAGGTCAGACGGCGATCAATCTGGCGGCTCCGCTCTCCAAAGCCGGCGTACGCATTCTGGGCAGCGACCTGGAAAGCATCGATAAAGCCGAGGACCGCAAAAAGTTCGAAGCTTTGCTTCGCAAGCTTGATATCGCACAGCCGCCGGGCGGCACGGTTACTTCCGTGGATCAAGCGGTTGGAACGGCTGCGCAGTTCGGTTACCCGGTGCTTGTCCGTCCTTCCTACGTACTCGGCGGGCGCGCTATGGAAATCGTCTACTCTGATGAAGAACTTCTCAGCTACATGGAGTACGCGGTGAAAATCAACCCGGAACATCCGGTCCTGATCGACCGCTATATGCTCGGCAAAGAAGTGGAAGTCGATGCGATCTGCGATAAAGAAACGGTGCTCATTCCGGGTATCATGGAACATGTGGAGCGTGCCGGGGTTCACTCCGGCGACTCTATCGCGGTCTATCCGCCGCAGTCTCTTTCGGACGAGATCAAAAATCAGATTATCGATATCACGACTAAAATCGGACTGGAACTTCAAGTGGTCGGTCTGGTCAACATCCAGTTCGTTATCCACAACGAGCAGGTATACGTGATCGAAGTGAATCCGCGCTCCTCGCGTACGGTTCCTTTCCTTAGCAAGGTGACCAATATCCCGATGGCCAACTTGGCTACACGGGTGATCATGGGCCAGAAGCTTACCGAAATGGGCTACCAAAGCGGCCTTTGGCCGGAAGACAACTTCGTATCGGTCAAAGTTCCGGTGTTCTCCTTCGCCAAACTGCGCCGCGTAGATACGACTCTCGGACCGGAGATGAAATCGACGGGCGAGGTTATGGGACGCGACGTCAACTTTGCGAAAGCTCTTTACAAGGGTCTGATCGGCGCAGGGATGAAAATTCCGGCCGCGGGAGCCATCATCGCGACCGTCGCGGACAAAGACAAGGAAGAAGCCGTGGAAATTTTCGGCGGATTCCAACGCCTTGGTTACAAAATCATCGCGACCGGCGGTACGGCTCAGGTGCTCGAAGCCGCGGGCGTTCCGGTTACGACCGTGAATAAACTGAGCGAAGGCTCGCCGAACATTCTGGATCTGATCCGCAGCGGAGAAGCGCACTTTGTCGTCAACACGTTGACAAAGGGCAAAACGCCTCAGCGCGACGGATTCCGCATCCGCCGCGAAGCGGTGGAAAACGGCGTCGTCTGCATGACCTCGCTCGACACGGTTCGTGCCCTGCTTCATATGCTCGAAGCGATCAACTTCTCGTCCCGCTCTATGCCGGTATACGCGTAAGCGGACGGGTTCAAATCAAATCAGGGGATGTGCGCACAACCGGCCTGCCAAGGCCGGGAGCGTAACATCCCCTCCTTATGAACGCAGGAATAAAACAAACCATTGGAGAGGAGAATGCCGGATGGAAACCGCAAGAGCACAATCTGCCGGACGGATCATGGTAGCGCTTGATTATGCGTCGGCAGACGAAGCGGATACGCTCATTCAGGAACTTCGAGGAATTCCGTGTTACATGAAAGTGGGGATGCAGCTGTTTTACGCAGCCGGGCCCCGTTTCGTAGCGCGTTTGAAGGACGAGGGCTACAACGTATTTCTGGATGTGAAAATGCATGATATTCCGAACACGGTCAAAGGCGGATCCGAAAGCGTGACTCGCCTTGGAGTGGATATGTTCAACGTCCACGCTGCCGGAGGCATCAAGATGATGGAAGGCGCCTTGGAGGGTGTGGACAAGGCCCTTGGCGGAGGCGCGGCTAAGCGTCCCCGGGTCATTGCGGTTACACAGCTGACCAGCACCAGCCAAATGATGCTGAACGAGGAAATCGGCATTGCCGGCCGGGTGGAGGATGCAGTCGTCCGTTACGCGCGTCTGGCTCGCCAAGCGGGTCTGCAGGGTGTCGTCGCGTCACCGCTGGAAGTGTCCGCCGTTAAGGAAGCGTGCGGCGCCGATTTTATCACGGTGACTCCGGGAATCCGGCCCGCCGGGGCGGCATTGGGCGACCAGAACCGGGTCATGACGCCTGCCGAAGCTTTCACGGCCGGAACCGATTATGTGGTAATCGGCCGTCCGATAACGGCCGCACCTGACCCGCGCCAAGCGCTGGAACAAATTTTGGATTCGCTGGAGATAAGATAAACCTCTCCTTATATAAAAGCAAAACTCTTATACACAGGAACGGAGTGATTGGATAATGAACACAGCGCAATCGACAGAACGTGAGATAGCGGCTTCCCTGCTTAAGATCGGAGCGGTAGCTTTGCGTCCGCACGAACCTTTTACCTGGACATCCGGAATCAAATCGCCGATCTACTGCGATAACCGTCTGACGATGTCGCACCCCGAAATCCGTGATGCTATCGCAGAAGCGTTTGCAGACAAAATCCGCTCGGAATACCCGCAGACCGAAGTAGTCGCAGGTACGGCGACGGCCGGTATACCGCACGCGGCATGGGTAGCCCAGAAGCTCGGGCTTCCGATGATTTACGTGAGAGACAAGGCCAAAGGCCACGGCAAGCAAAATCAGATCGAAGGCGCTCTGGCGGCAGGACAGAAGGTCATCGTGATCGAGGATCTGATTTCGACGGGCGGAAGCTCGCTGAAAGCGGCGCTGGCCGTCAATGAAGCCGGCGGTCAGGCGCTGGGTGTGCTGGCTATCTTCTCCTACCAGCTCGACAAAGGCATCCAGGCGTTCGCCGAAGCCGGCATTCCATTGGATACGCTGACCAACTATTCCAGGCTTCTTGAAGTAGCCGTGGAACAAGGGGCCATCGCCCAGAATGATCTGGAGCTGCTTCGCTCCTGGCGCGAAGACCCGGCTTCCTACGGAGTGTAAAGCGGTAAGGCCGGCAGTGCGGACAAGACGAGACGGGACCGGACCGGGAATAGGTGGTTGAACCCCGGTTCGTGAGCATCTGCCGGCATAAACCGGAACAAGGCCGGCATACGCTGCGGCGTTGACGGGGATCCGGGATAGGCGTTTCTTGAAGCAAAAGAACTGTCCGCGGCGACCACCGTCATGCGACGATACGACGCATTTGGAGCTGCTCGCGGTGTGAAACCTGATCCAAAACAAAAAGACCACCACCCGCCATATTGCGGCGTTGGAGGTCTTTTTGTTTTGGAAGGGTTGCGTCCCTGGTCACCGCAAAATCTTAACGGTTTCGCGGTTGACAGGCGTCGTGGAAGGGCGCCCCGTGCTGGGGGTACACCTGTTTCGACTGTCGGTTTTCAGCCTACGCGCTTACCCATAATGATCAGATCCCGCTCGATTCCGTCCAGCTCCGCGATCCGCGGAAGTTCCGCCCATTTGGCAAAACCGTAACGGTCGAAGAGGGCAAGGCTGTGCGCGTTATGCCCGAAAATAAAGCCGAGTACGGTTTTAATGCCGAGCTCCGGACAGGCGGCGATGGCTTTCTCCAGGAGATAACGTCCCAGACCGCGACCGCGGCACTCCTCATCGAGGTAAATGCTTACCTCGGCGGTGCCGTTATAGGCAGGACGGCCGTAGAAAGATTGGAAGCTCAGCCAGCCCCAGATCTTGCCGTCTTTTTCAAGCACCCAAATCGGGCGAGTTTCCGGGTTGTGCTCGGCAAACCAGTTTTCCCGGCTCTGGACGGTCACCGGTTCAAGGTCGGCCGTGACCATTCTACCCGGAATGGTTGAATTGTAAATGTGCACGATGGCGGGAAGATCCGCCGGTACAGCGTCTCTGAGCTTGTAAGTATCCTGTTGCTGCATACCTGATCCTCCGTTTTCGAGTACGATGATTTAATTTTATCATGGTTAACGGAGCTAGGCCGCATTTTTTATTGATTATCTAATTTTTCCCAGAAGACGCAAACGGCCTGCAAGCCCTTGTCGAAGTTGTCCAAATCGAAATGCTCGTTGGGAGCGTGGAGGTTTTCGTCCGGAAGCCCGAAGCCCATCATAACGACGGGAGCCTGAAGCAGGCGCTCGAAAACGTCCACGATCGGGATAGAGCCGCCGCCCCGGGTGAGCGCGGTTTTCTCTCCGTAGGCCTCTTCAAGCGCCGCGGCGGCTGCAACCATAACCGGATGGTCGGCCGGCGTCAGGAAAGGGTTGCCCTGCAGCACTCTTTTGACCGAAGCCTTCAAACCGGAAGGTGTGTGGACCGCCACATGACGCTCGATCAGCTCGAAAATTTCTTCGGGGCGCTGATCCGCAACGAGCCGGCAGGCAATTTTGGCGGACGCGCGCGCCGGAACGATCGGTTTAATGCCTTCACCGGCAAAACCGCCGCTTATTCCCGTTACCTCCAAAGTCGGCCGCGCCGTCGTACGCTCGGTGAACGTATAGCCTTTCTCGCCAAAGAGCTCGGAGAGACCGAGGTCCTCCCGGATCTTCCCTTCATCCTGCGAGACGCGGGCCAGTTCGCCGCGTTCCTGCTCCGTCAGTTGGATGACACGGTCGTAAAAGCCTTCCACCGCGACACGGCCATCTTCGTCATGGAAGGAATCCAGCAGGCCTGCGAGCGCATGAACGGCATTCGGCACGCCGCCGCCGTACAAACCGGAGTGGAGATCGTTTCTTGCCGCGAGCATTTCAATCTCGACGCCGGCGACCCCGCGAAGCCCGTAAAGCAGAGCGGGTTTGCCTCTCTCCAGCATCGGGCTATCCGAAATAACGATCGCGTCCGCTTTGAGCTTCTCCGCATGCTTTTCCACGAACGGAGCGAGGGAAGGACTTGTAATTTCTTCTTCGCCTTCGAGAATAAATTTGATGTTCAGCGGAAGGCTTCCGACCGCTTTAAGGAACGTTTCCGCCGCTTTGACGTGGATCCAGAGCTGAGCTTTATCGTCCGTCGCACCGCGCGCGTAAATTTTGCCGTCCCGGATGACGGGTTCGAACGGTTCCGAATGCCATTCGTCCAAGGGATCGGCAGGCTGGACGTCGTAATGGCCGTAGACGAGAATGGTCGGTTTGCCGGGCGCATGAAGCCAGTCCCCGTACACAATGGGAAGTCCTGCCGTCGGCATGATCTCCACGTTTTCCAGACCCGCATGAGTCAAGGCACCGGACAGCCATTCCGCGCAGCGGTGAACGTCTTTCTTGTGCTCGGACAATGTGCTGATGCTCGGAATTCGAAGCAGTTCTTTCAATTCTTCCAGATGGCGTTCTCTATGCTGGGACGCATAAGATTCGGTTTTGGCTTTCATGGTGACAGGACTCCTTTTTTTTGACAATGGGTTAAAAAAGCTTATCCTCATAACTTCCCCATTTCCGCTTGAAATCCTGCAACTTCTTTCAATAACGAAAGGCGCCGCCGGAACTTAGGCTGGAAAAATAATTTTTTGGCCTAAAAAGAAACTTCCCGGGGATTCAATCGTCTTACTAAGTGGAAACAGGATGGGAATCTTTTCATCCGGGCTCTGACAACAGGCTTGTCGGCCGTATTTAAATCATGGGTTGAGGTGGAAAATATGCGTAACAAAATGGCAGCCCGTGCGACCGCATTGGCGCTGATTCTAACATTAAGCACAGGGGGAGTGCTTGCGGCAACTCCCGCAGCGGCAGCTTCCGGACAACCGGCTCTGGGCTCGGTGGCGGCTGGCGCTTCCGGCTCGTTCGAGCTTCAGAATATCCAACTGCTGCCGGATCAGAACGGCAATATCGTCACGTTCACGGTCGGCGTCCATAACAAAAGCGCTGCGGATTTAGCGCTTGTGGACTACTGGGTCCGTCTCAAAAGCAAAACGGGCCATACATACACGGTGCGCTTGATGCCCCAGGATAAAGCAGTAAACAAGATCGGGGCCCATTCTTCGGGACAGGTATCTTACTACGCCAAAGTCGGCAGCGGCGAGAAGCTTCAGGATCTGCAGGTGCAGTTTATCAAATGGGATTTCAGCCAGCCCAACTCCGAGCGCGTTCTCGGACAAATTTCCGTGCCGGCCTCTTACACGGGTGTGACGCCGACGGGACAGAATGCCGACTTCCAGGTGGGAAGTAGCGAACTGCGCGCCTCTACGGAGAAGTTTACAAACGGAAAGAACGAGAAATATTACTTGCCCGCGATAAGCCTGCAGCTTGAAAATATCGGGGGTGCGGCGGTTACCCTGCCGGAAGTCCAGTTTTCGGTTCGAACGCCCGAAGGACTTCTGTATCCGCTGGATGCGAAGAACGCCAAGGATTTGAAAATTAGCCCGAAGGAGACGAAAACCGTTCAGCTGTCGGGGGCAATTCCGCTTAAAGCCGGAGAGAAGGGCTGGGAGCTTGTCATCACCCGGATCCATCCCGAGCTGAAATTCAACACGCTGCTGGCGGCTTACCAGCTTCCGGCCGTCAGTAAACCTGCCGGCGGCGAGTCCGGCAAGGAAACGCAGTTTATGAACAAGTCGGGACTCTATACGGCCAAGCTGGGAGGCATCTACCGTCTTCCGTGGGAAGATCAGGATATTTTGACCGCCAACGTCACGTTGTCGAACAAAGGGGAACAGTCGCTTCCGATTCCGGATATGACGGCTCACTTCCTGCTGGATAATGCCGTGAAAGTGGAGGCCAAGCTGGTCCGTACGGGCAAAGTGATCGGCATCGATCCGGGCTCCTCTCTTTCTGTCGAGGCGCTCGGTAAAATCCCGTACACGTATGCGTTTAAGGAAGTCAAGCTGGTCATCCAGGAAAAAGAAAGCGACACGCAGGTGAACGATTTGCTGGAGCTTACCGCGAAACCCGATCTGCAGCAGTTGCCTTTTGTGGGATTAGGCGCGAAGTACGCCCGAGAAGAAATCGGCCGCAAAGCGCAGTATACGGTTGCCGAAATCAATTCCTATGAGGGCTTGAGCGGGAGCATTGTTTCGGCCGAGCTGGAGATCGAAAATGCGGAGAAACGGTTTGCGCCCGTCACCGGTTTAGTCGCCCATTTTCAGTTGAAGGACGGTACCGTATTCCCGGCTTCCGTGTCGGATATCAAGAAAACGGTAGCGCCAGGCGGCAAAGCGAGACTGAACGTGTGGGCAGCTCTGCCTAAAGGCACGGATATGGAGAATGTCCGTCTGCTGATCGGTGATTCCGTAACGCTGGAAACCGGAGAAGGCAAGCCAGGAGACGGTCAGCAGACCGTAAAAACCGATGCTTACGTAAGGCCCGTAACGTTCGCACTGCCCAAAGAGAACAAGGACGTCAAGGACAAGCTGAAGGACCTCACCCTGTTCCCGTACACGGTTTCGATGAGCCGGATCAACACATCAATCAACAACGATGTGCTGACGCTTAAATTCAATTATGACATCAGCAAGCAGCTTTTAACCGAAACGGCGCCGGAAGGACATAAGCTCGTTCTCGTATTTGAGGACTATAAAGGCAATAAATCGTTCGAGAAAGCGTATGAGCTGAAAAATTGGGAGCCGCGCGACGGCAAATCGGCCGAGCAGGTGACCGACAACGAGCTGAGAATCGGCAAGAAAGAAAACTTCACCATTCAGCTTCAAGACGCGGACCTGATCTTCAAGCAGCGGTTTCTCGATAAATACCATCTCAGTGTGTATCACGAATTCCAGGGACAGCGCAAGCTGTTGGCCAAGCAAAGCATCGACTGGTTTGCTTATTCGGACTAATTTTATTGAAAATAGCGGGTTTTACAGCAAAAGTTCCATCCCCGGATGGAACTTTTTTCATGATTATCCGTAACTCTTGAAGTGGACACTTCTTTTTTGTCGTCAAAACGGGTAGGAGGCAGTGAGAAGGGAAGAACGTGCAGAGAAAAAAGTCATTGAAAAAATATAAAGCCAGTTTATATTTTTTTAACCTTTACCGTTTATGATGGGGAAAGAATGGGTATAGCTGCCAATTTCAAGAGAGATTGTTCAATCGGTGCGGAGGAGTAGAGTGGATGAACAAAATGACTAGTTTTTCAATGAAAAACGTGGCGGCGCTTTTTATTATTATGCTGCTGGTATTTGCAGGCGGCATTTTCGCCACGACTAAACTGAAGGTGGAAAGCATGCCGGATATTTCGTTTCCGATGGTGGTCATTTCCACCCAGTACACGGCACCGCCGAAAGATGTGCTTGACCAGGTTACAAAGCCGCTGGAGAAAGCGGTCGCCGGTTTTGACGGCATCAAAAATTTATCGTCTACGTCGAGCGATAATTATTCGCAAATTACGATCGAACTCGAGCAGGACATCAAGCCTAAGAATGCCAAGCAGGATCTTGAGGCGCTGGTTTCGAACGTTAAACTGCCGCAGCAGGCTGAGAAGCCTAAGGTGTTGACGGAAGGATTCTCATCCCAGCCGGTTTATTACTTGGCGGTATACGGCAACGACGGGATGAACCAGGCGGAGCTTGATAAAATTTACAAAGACACGATTCTGCCGGGCTTTAACACGATCAAAGGCATTGACCATGTCGACTCCGTCGGCAATCAGGAAGCGACTCTTTCCATTAAGCTCAATGAAAACACGATCAACAGCTATGGATTGACGCCGACGGATGTCTCGAACAGCATACGGGCCGCCTTGTCCGCAAGTCCTGCAGGAACCGTTGAATTCAACGGTACGACCCAGATGGTGCGGGTGACGGGTCAGATCGACACGATTTACAGCCTTGACAACCTGACGCTGACAACACCGAATGGCAGTGTGCTCCAGCTTAAGGATCTTGGCAAAATCGAAGCCATCAGCGAATCCCAGTTTATCACCCGTCTGGACGGCAAACCGGCTATCGGGGTGCAGCTGTACAAAACGAAGTCGGCCAACGCGGTAAACTTCGCGGACGAAGCAGACGCTTTGATGGCAAAATGGGAACAAACCCTACCGGGCGTGAAATTCAAATCCGTCTATAATTCGGCGGTGGAAATCAAAAAGTCGATCCACGGCATGGTGCAGGAAGGCGGCATGGGCGCCCTTCTCGCCTCGGTTATGATTTTGCTCTTCCTTAGAAATATTCGGATGACCCTCATCGTATTGGTCTCGATTCCATTATCCATTCTAATTACGCTCTTGATGATGGTGCCGCTTAATATTTCACTCAATATCATGACACTCGGCGGTATGGCTATTGCGGTCGGACGCGTCGTGGATGATAGTATCGTTGTCATCGAAAATATTTACAGCCAGCTTCAGAAAGCCCAGGAACGCGGAGAATCCGTCATCAAGCTGGCGACCGCTCAAGTAGCTGCGGCGATTACCTCTTCAACGATTACAACCGTCGGCGTATTCGGTCCGATTGCATTCGTAAGCGGAGTTATCGGCGAAGTGTTCCGTCCATTCGCCCTTACGCTGGTCGTAGCGCTTCTATCCTCGCTTCTCGTAGCGCTAACCGTCATTCCGATGCTGGCGAAGCTGCTGGTGCTGAAAAGCAAAAAACTCGGTAACCACGACGAGAATCATGTCGGGAAATTTGCGCTTCGTTACAAAAGAGTATTGGAGTGGTCCCTGAACAACCGGATTAAGACACTGTTGTTCTCCGGAGTTCTCTTCATTGCCTCGCTGGTGTTGATCGTACCGCAGCTTGCCGTATCGTTCATGCCGGAGGATCAGTCGGCCCGGCAGATGATTTTCCAAATTAAGATGCCGAACGACACATCGATCGAGACGATGGATGAAAAGTCCAAGCAGCTCGAGCAGATGATGAGGGAAGCGAAAGACGCTTCGGGCAATCCGCAGTTTACATACAACGAGTCTATGGTGGGCTACGCATTCAGCAAGGATGTAACGCCGTACCGGACGATGATGTTTACCGAAGCGAACGAAAACAGCAACGCCGAGCAGGTCTTCAATGCTTACAAAGAGAAAATCTTATATGAACTTCCCAAAGGCTCCGAGGTCGACGGTTCACTGATTGCCGCGGGCGCCGGCGGAAGCGGCACGGATTTCTCTTACTCCCTGAAAGGCGACGACATGATGTATCTGAAGCAGGCGGCCGCCCAGGTTAAAGAGAAAATGAAAGAATTCCCCGATCTGCACGAAGTCAAGGACAGCCTCAGCGATTCCAAGACGGAAGTCGAAGTCACGGTCGACCAGAACAAAGCGCGTTTGTACGGACTGAGCTCCGCCCAGGTGCTTGAAATGGTTAACTCTTGGATCGGAGTCAGCAAACTCGGTGACTTGAAGTTTGACAACGTTACTTATGAGACCAAAGTAGAGCTTGATCCCCAGTATAAAAATTCGGTGAATAAAATCGGCACGTTCCTGCTGAAAACACCGACGGGTCAGACGGTTCAACTGAATGAAATCGCCAAGATCACGCAGATTGATGCTCCTACTGGCATCACCCGTGAAAATCAGATTCAGACGCTGAAAGTAACGGCCAAGATCAAAAGTGCGGATAAAGGCGGAGTCAGCGGCAAAGTGGCTGCAGCATTGAATACGCTGGAACTTCCTCCCGGCGTAAGCCGTGAGGTTAAAGGGGTATCCGACGATATCTCTTCCGGGTTCTCGGAAATGTTCGCTGCCATGGGCGCGTCCATCTTTATCGTCTATCTGGTCATGGTTCTCGCATTCGGGAACGCCAGCGCTCCTTTTGCCATTCTGTTCTCGCTGCCGCTGGCGGTCATCGGCGGATTGTTCGGCCTCCTGGTCACGGGAGAATCGCTCAATATTACTTCTCTCATCGGATTCCTGATGCTGATCGGAATCGTCGTGACGAACGCGATCGTTCTGATCGACCGGGTACAGCAGCTGCGCGAGCAGGGAGTCGAAGTCAGGGAATCCCTTATTAGTGCGGGGTTGACTCGTCTTCGTCCCATCATTATGACCGCTGGAGCGACTGTGTTTGCGCTTATGCCGCTTGCGCTCGGTATGTCCAAGGGGACCATTATTTCCAAAGGGTTGGCGGTCGTCGTTATCGGCGGACTTGTCACTTCTACAGTACTTACGCTAGTTGTCGTACCTATCATTTATGAAATGATTGAATCCTTTAAACGCAGAAGTTCGAACGCGTTCCACCGTAAACCAAAGAAAAATAAGGTGGATACGGTCCCTGCGGCAAAATCCTGAGTCAAGCAAAGAGAAGAGGAGAGTACAACTGATGAAACGTCCTTTAGCTACGATCGTAAAGCAGAGCACGAAACTGGTAGGCATTGTCGCCCTTACTACGGCCTTGGCCGTCGGCTGTTCGAACAAACCGCTGGCTGGTCCGCAGGACACCACACAGGGCCAGGAATCCCAGATTAAGACCGTAAAAACCGTCAAGGTGACGAAAGAGAAAATATCGGACCCGCTTGAGCAGGTTGCCAATGTCATCTCTTCCGTTCAATTGGAAGTCATTTCGAAAACGGGCGGAGACGTCCAGCAGGTCTACAAAAAGAGGGGCGACATGGTCAAAAAGGGAGAGCTTCTGTTCCGTATTGATCCTTCCGATCTGCAGCTGCAGAAGGAACAGGGGCAGCTCGGCATCAAGAGCGCCCAGGCCCAGTTGAAGCAGGCTAAGGAAGAGCTGGCCAACGCGAAGACTGACCTCGAAAACAACATCGTAAAAGCGGAGCAGGGAATCCGGGATGCGGAGAAGAATTTTAATAAAATCCGTAACGATTACGATGAGGGCACCGTAACGAAAATCCAGCTGGAGCAGGAGGAAACAAAGCTCAACAGCCTCAAGCTTGATCTGAGCACCCTGAAGCAGAAGCGCAAAACGCTGGACAACACGGATTCGCTCGCAGCTGCTCAAGTAGCGATCGAAACGTCCGGTCTGTCTGTCAAGAAAGCGGAACGCGAGCTGGAAAATACGGAAGTGAAAGCACCTGTAAGCGGAGTGCTTACGGACTTCCCGGTTGAGTCGGGGATGACGGTCGGGCAGGGATTTAAAGCCGGAGTCATCCAGCAGTTGAACCCGATCCTGATCAAGGCCGATTTGACGGAAGAAGCCGTTAATCTGGTGCGCGACAAGAAAGAGCTGAATTTCTATGTGCCGGGCACGACAGAATTAACGAAAGCGCCGATTAAGTATATTTCCGATGTGCTGGATTCACAGACGAAAGCTTACACACTGGAGCTGGAAGTTTCAAACGCGGACCAAAAGCTGAAGCCCGGACAGAAAGTTCAGATTCAGCTGACCGATGAGGCGGAGCAGACAGTGGCGGCTATCCCGACGCTTAGTATCGTGAGAGAAGGCAGCGACTCATTTGTCTTCGTTCTTAACGGGGATACCGTTGAGAAACGCAAAATCCAGCTTGGCCGTTTGAAGGAAACGATGCAGGAAGTGATTTCCGGCGTAAGCGAAAACGATCAGATCGTCATTTCCGGTCAGCATCAGCTGAAAGATAAAGAAAAAGTCACGACAGCAGCCGCAGCTAACTAACAAAGGTACACATGGAGGAGAATACCGTGAAGAGCCAATGGAAAACTACCGTATCGTCCGTCTTTCTGTCTGCCGCTCTGCTCGCAAGCGCCGTTCCGGCACTTGCGGCAGAACCGGGGAAACCAGCACCCACACAAGCATCGGCTTCAGCGCCGACCGCTTATAAATTAACGAACGATCTGCAAGTTGAAATGAAAAGTGTCTTAAACGAAAAAACAACGGACGGAACCCGTCTGGGCGCCGTTGTCCGCATGAAAAACACCAGTTCGAAAGTTGTACGCGTACCGGAGTACGAAGTGCGCTTGAAAACGAAAGACGGCGTGGAATTCCGCTTGCAGGCAAGTCTGGGAAGCTCACGCTCCATTCAGCCCAAATCCCAGGTTGAGCTTAGCTACCTGGCTACGGTTGACAGCGGAGAAGGCGTTGAACTGAGCGAGCTTCGCTGGGTAGACATCGATGTTTACGTGTATCCGAAAAAAGAAACGCTTCAGCTCAGCGTACCTGTGAGCGATCTTGTGTGGAACGGAACGGAAACATCCGAAATTCCTTCCGCTTCCGTGAAGAAATGGGGAGAAGCTTTCACCATTCCTTCCTTGCAAACGCCGCTGGAATTCAAAACAACGAATATTAGCCGCGATACGATCGGCACGAAAACGAACTCCGTCGTTCAGGTGCTCGTAACGAATCCGTCGACCAAGCGCCAGACTCTTCCGAATATTGCCCTGGAAGGCAAAAGCGGCCTGCAGACGTATGACAGCAACCGAGCTGAATCCTCACTTGCCCTGGAGCCGGGCGAGAAGAAATATATTCATTTTGTCATTCCTACGGAACTGAATACAGAGCTGGAAGCTCTTAACGTGGTCACCGCGGAGAGATATATTGATGCGCAGGAAAAACCGGTTACGTATAACGTAGGCCGCGTTCATATCATGCTGCCGGCCAAGCAGGCCGATGCCCTGCCGGTTCATGGAGCGTATGCTTTCGGTGACGCCATGAAGATGGACCCGCTCAACGAATTGATTCACCCGAGTATGGATGTTTCTCTCGTGGAACTCCACATGCAGCAAAATGAGGACGACGCTTTTAATACCGCTATCGCCAAATTTAAGCTGACGAACAAATCCGGCGGGCCGCTTAACGTTCCTGCGTTTGCGACCGATCTCGTCAGCAGCGACGGCTATACGTACAACGGCAACAGACAGGGAACGACGACTCTGCGCGTGCTTCCTAACGCCTCTTATGTCGTAACTTACTCTTACATTCTTCCGGCTTCCGAGACGGGAGAAGGGCTGAAGCTTGCTTTGTATGAAACTCACGGTGCATCCGCGGCGGCAGGAGCACAAGCTTCCGGAGCCAAGTCGCAAGAGGCGCAGGCGAGTGCTGCAGACACCGGTGCATCGTATAAATCTCTTCTGACGGCCTACGGCGTTAAACTTCAGCCGCAACCGGAATCCAAGGATGAACTGAAACTGTATCCTTTGACGGTGAAAGTGAATAACTGGGAAATTTCGGCGATGTTTAACCAGCAGCAGAACTACAATTACCGACTGAAGCTTTTATTAGATATCGAACAGGAGAAAGACGTCCTTCTTGACCGTACGTTCTCCCAACTGCAATTTGATATGTATGATAACGGCGGTACTCTTATCAATTCGGTCAAGAGCCCGTTTGTCGGGGAAAATAAATTGCAAAAAGGCTCCAATGTCATTAATTTTAATGCGGATTCCATGCAATTGGATTTCCCTGTTACCGTCAAAGTCTACGAATCCTTCGTCAATGATAAAGGCGAGACGGCGAAGCGTCTTCTGACGACGTTTAAACAATAGTTGAAAAGTTGGGCAGCTGATTCAGACGGAGCCGTGCGAGTTATGGCGGCTCTTTCCGCCGCATATCACCTAAAAAAGGCCTTTCCGGTTAATCCGGAAGGCCTTTTCTATTGAAGCGTTCGTTATCCCTGGAGCGGGAATGAGCGGATAACGGACCATTCGCCGTTTTCCTGTTTCCCGAGCAGTTGAAAACTGTCTACATGGAAGGAAAAATCAACCGGTGTGTTTTTTACACTGGCCAGTACGTCGTGCAGCTCATCGGCTCCCAATTTCTGTCCGATAGTCAGATGGGGATGATAGTTGTAAGCTTTTTCCGTATCCACGAGAGGGCCCGTACAGAGCTTGTCGTGAAGATCGATGACCGGTTCCACTTGTTCCAGCGCCAGGTAGATAACGTTGTTAACCGGAAAATAAGAGCTGAACCGGTTGAACGTAATCTGGAACGGGGACACGGTGCGGCTCAGATCTTCCAAATGACTGATGGCAGCTTGAAGCTGCTCTTCGGTCCATTCTTCTTTCTCACGAACCGTAATGTGGGGCGAAATCACCCTATAATAAGGATCGAACCTTTTTCTATAACTGTTGGCAAATTCGTTAATCTCTGCGGATGGAAGAATGGCGATGCCGTACATCATATGGAATCCCTCCCTAAATTATGGTCGACTAATTCTTATTATACCGTGTTTGTATCCCGCTCACAATTTCATTTTAAGACGATTCATTGTCCGC
The DNA here is from genome assembly GCF_000739915.1 of Paenibacillus chitinolyticus NBRC 15660. Classification (GTDB taxonomy): domain Bacteria; phylum Bacillota; class Bacilli; order Paenibacillales; family NBRC-103111; genus Paenibacillus_F; species Paenibacillus_F chitinolyticus. The sequence continues at coordinate 84,705 of NZ_BBJT01000009.1, forward strand.
GTACGTCCGTACCCGAAAATGTGTGAAGTCATATACTGATCATATCGTGGAAGTTTAAGGGGAGAAGACCGTGAAACGACAAGTTCACAGCCGGGAAATTAAAAAGGTCGTTATGCAAAGGCTGTCAGACCGGGGAGCGAGTCTGGAAGACATCGCAGAGATCGTATACGCCATGCAGGCGCCCTATCATCCGGGTTTATCGATGGATACGTGCATGAAGTCCATTCAGGCCGTATTGGGCAAAAGAGAGCTTCAGCACGCGATTCTGGTCGGAACCGAGCTGGATATGCTGGCAGAGCAGAAAAAGCTTACAGAACCGCTCCAAACCATTCTGGACACGGATGAGAGTTTATTCGGGTGCGACGAAACGCTTGCGATCGGCTCCGTTTTCGGCTACGGCAGCATTGCCATCACGACCTTCGGCTATCTGGACAAAGAAAAGACCGGATTGATCAAACGATTGGATACGAAGACCGGTGGCGCCGTGCATACCTTCCTGGACGATCTTGTAGCCGCCATAGCCTCGGCCGCATCAGGAAGAATCGCCCATAAAAGCAGGGATGAGATAGAACGGGATGAAGATAACGAATACGTGTAAGTTGCGCACCTCGATGCTTTTTTATGAAAAATTCCGCTAACCGTGTTGGCCTACAAATAAGCGACTGTCTTTTTGGATATGCTATTTCTAGGCCAATAACATCATCAACGGAGTGAGGACCATGCAGTGGGTATATTGGGTAAAGCTGTACGACAGTAAGTTTCAGGCAGGTGTCCTTGCCAAGCGGATGGAGGAAGACTGGTGGATTTACGGCTACGAATGCCCGTCCGAAGTTGAAGTCTTCAAATCCAAAAAAGGACGTTTCGGTGTCCGTTACTCGGTTTACTAAAAAAAGGTGTTGACTTAACCGTACTTTGTATTGTATATTTATTTTTGTCGCTATACGACATTGTTAGTTACTGACGCGGGGTGGAGCAGCCCGGTAGCTCGTCGGGCTCATAACCCGAAGGCCGCAGGTTCAAATCCTGCCCCCGCAATTAACCAAATTTTTTTTGCCTGTTTACAGCCATACATAACATAATCCGGGCCCTTAGCTCAGTTGGTTAGAGCGGTCGGCTCATAACCGATTGGTCGGGGGTTCGAGTCCCTCAGGGCCCATTGTAAGCCGGAGTGGCGGAATTGGCAGACGCACAGGACTTAAAATCCTGCGGTAGGTGACTATCGTACCGGTTCGAGTCCGGTCTTCGGCATCTAGGCAACTAAGAGGTAACAACAGAAAACTCCCTTCTTTCACTTATGCACATCGCAGAATGAGACAAGGGAGTTTTTTGCAGTTTATTTTTTCCTGTTAAGAAATGCCTGTAAAGCGGGTAAGGGTATAATAAAACAAATAAGCTGGGAGGCGTTACCATGGCGATACCGTTTGAGATCGTAATGGATCAAAGCAATGTCATTCGCGGAGATTTTTATCCGGCGTCTTCTATAGCAAGGGGCATTCTCATTGTCTCGCACGGTTTTAAGGGATTTAAGAACTGGGGAATGTTCCCTTACGCGGCTGCGAAACTGGCCCGGGATGTGGATGTCATTACGTTTGATTTTACACATAACGGAGTGGGAGAAGACGGGCAGTCATTCAGTGAACTGGAGAAATTTGCGAAGAATACGTACAGCTGCGAATTGGACGACTTGTCGACCTTGATCTCCGTACTGACGGACGAGTGGGACTTTAAAAACAAGCTGCTGGAATCGGATCGCTTGAAGCCCGTTGTTTTTTATCCTCATCACAGCAGGGGGATCAATCTTTTGAACGAGGAGCATCAGCATAGGGGCTCCGCCAACCCGGTCAATAAGCTTCCGATCTTTTTGCTCGGTCACAGCCGCGGAGCGGGCGTAAGTTTGATCTACGCGCTGGATCATCCCACGGAGATTGCGGGGGTCGTCAGCTGGAACGGAATTACGCAGGTGGACATTTTCGACGAAGCCTGCAAAGAGCAGATGCGCAGCGAAGGACGCGCCTATATCGCGAATGCGAGGACCAAGCAGCAGATGCCGCTCGATAAGGTCATCCTGGACGATTTGGAGGCCCGCAAGGATGACTTTAACATCCTGGAACGGATGCGGGGGGCGACATTTCCGGTTGTGCTCATACAGGGCGAGGAGGATCATGCCAACTTGAGGGCGGGCTCGGAGAAACTCGTCGAGAACCAGCCGAAAGTCCAGTGGATCCAAATTCCCGGCGCTAACCATACGTTCAATACGATCCATCCGTTTGCGGGCACTTCCGCGGAGCTGGAGCATGCGATCGAACACACGCTGCAATTTTTAAAAAGCAGAGTGGTGCCGACGGAGTAAACCGAAAGTTCATAGGTCCCGGGAGGGACCTTTTTTAATTCGGGGGCAGGTTGTGCCGTTCTAGATAGCGAAAAACCCTTACAGAGTAAGGGTTTTTCTAGTATGACCTGAGCCGGTCTCGAACCAATGACCCCGACCGTGTCAAGATAGAGGAACGATAAGAATGTGGGATGAACTCAGTCCAGTGTATCAAAGACGGCGTTCATAAAATATGCGACCTCTAGTTCGGCCTCATTGGCGTCGAGACCAACAAACATTAAAAAGTTTTTGTACCGATTATAAATATCTGGATCATCGTCAGTAAGACGGTGCTGGCGGTCATAGGTTAAAAAATTATTAGTCATATTACTATACATAATTATCACCTCCGGTTTTATTATATAAAACAGAATTTGGTATGTATAGTTAATTTTAGGTTTACTATTTAAATATATGGGAGGGAAGAAGGAATGTCTACGATGGGCACTGTTATCTTTCATGACGGTTTTAAATTGACTGATGTAGTCGGGGAAAAAGTGCGCTACGAAACCGAAGAGCAATTCCTTGATCCTGAGTAGGCGAATGTGAGGGGGATTGGTTGGTAAATCAACTCTCGAAAATGTAAGGAAGCGCATTGCCGGTGTTATTCCAAAGCTCATTCGGATAAACGGCGAAAAACCCTTACAGAGTAAGGGCTTTTCTAGTATGACCTGAGCCGGGCCCGAACCGATGCCTCAATTTCCGAAAACGGGCTCGAACAGAACTGCTGTAATCTGCTGCTGCTCCGTGTAGGAATATGCCATAGCTCGTGTGATAAGCTCCCATTCCTGTTCATCGAGCACTGGCTTGGTTCGCTTGTTAAGGTCTCTCAGCTGCCGTTGTATCGCTTCTTTATGTTCTGGGAGAATCATCCGACTTGATTCGTACAAACCGTTGCCTTCAAGTTTCTTTCCTATCCTGCAGGGCTATCGTAAGTCTCATCTTTGGGCTTATACATTTTGCACAGGGGCCATCTTGCATTATCTCTTCATTTATATTTGGCGCGGTTATGACTTGGCTGTACTTTTTAACTAGCCGTTTGTTGTTGCCGATCCTGTTGCATATATGTTGTATGTAAGTCAATTGACTGACATAATAGACAAAATTTTATTCAATTTTAATATCAATCGTGATACATTACGTATCAAGGGGGCGGATTTAAATGAAAACAAAAATTAATATTGTATTGCTCGTCGTATCGCTTGCAGTCGTGTTGGTGTCACCATATTTAAGAGATATTTTTCTGTCTTTTGGCATCCTTGCTGTATTAGGAATGGGAGCTGAATATCTGTTTGTCCGATATAGTTCAGGGGAGGAATCGGGGCTTGATTGATCTTGTAAAAATTATAACCATTGCTTGGGGAACTGCATGGCTTATTGCGGCAATTAAGCAGCTATCACAAGGCACGAAAAGTACAGTCTGGTTTATTATGATTATCTGGTACACCTTTTTTATCGTCCCGCTCATTCTTGATCTCTCGCTGGGTAGTCCCCACTACGGCGGGTACAAGGGGCTGCGAATCGCCGCGAATGATTCAAATGCGAACCTGATTTACTGTTTGTACATGTGCGTAGTACCACTTGTTTTTTACCTTTTTGGCAGAGCTAAAAAAGTCCACATTGAACAATCGAGCACTAAGCCCCACAAATTATTAATAGCCGTTTTGCAAATCTTGATGATTAGTCCCATCGTGGTTGCCTGCTTTTCCCCCCACCCGGAACTTTATCTTAAGTATGGGTCGATCATAGCGGAAATGGAAAACTTCCCCGAGGCGGAACAGTTTAATAAAATCGTCAGTTTATGTACTTTAGTCAGCGTTGCGGCTGTCGGCATCTTGCTCATGTTAAGGCCCAGGTTAACAGTATTTAGCTTTGTCCCTTATCTGCCTTGGCTTTTTTTAGCGGTTTGGCTTAACGGCAAAAGGGCCGTCTTTATCATGGCGCTCGTGCTGATCGTTTATGCTTACTACCAAAAGGGCAAGATCAAAGGGCTTAAGCTGCTGGGTGCTCTCATTCTATCCGTCAGCTTGATGGCTGGGTTTTCAAATTTTTATCAAAACGAGCTGCGTTATGAACAGATGGGTATCACGGATAGTGACGATATTTATAAGAATGTCCGCGTTGATTTTGGGCGCGACGACCGCACAAAGATGACCATCTACGCGGAACTGCATCCCCAGACGATGAAAATCTTAGACTATCGTGGACAAAGCCTGCTTTTTGACCTAACGTTCTTTGTACCACGTTCCATGTGGCCGGATAAGCCTTGGCCTTACGCCGTCTACTTTACATCCGCCATGTTTATGATGCCGCCTGACTATCTCGGTTTCGGTATGACGACAAGCTGGCTAGAAGAAGCTATCGCGAATTTCGGATGGTTCGGGATGTTGATCGGTCCTTTGTTTATCGCCTTGTTGTGTCGGATCGGAGACAGTTTGCAAAGCCGGTTGTTAAAAAGCTTATCCTTGTTGGTAGCCGGCCTTTTCCTAGTCGTGCATTTGGCCGCATTTATGCCGCTGTTTCTAATCTGGTTCGCATCCGTCTTCACTTCCGCCTTTATACGGTTACGAGCACGAAAACGAGTTTCCACTGTAAAAGCACAACCGGTAGATCGATACATAACTGTCTAAACAAAAATAAGGCTCCCTTCGTGGGAGCCTTTTATCATGCGATTCCAAGGTGGTTAAACCAGAGGCTGTTTTGTAGATAGCGATTTTATAGGAGGCTAATATACATGAGAGTTATAAACTGGGATGATGTTCCCTTGACTATTAGACCAAAGGATGTGTAGGAGATTCTTGAAATTGGTGAGAAACAAACATACGAATTTTTGAATCAGTCGCCGCCACCGTTTCATATGGTTAGGTTGGGAAGGAGTATCAAAATATCTAAGGATGTATTCAGGCGGTGGTTTGAAGGTTGAGTGCCATATGTACCCAAAATGCAAGCAATTCGTATCAGCTTCGTCCCAATTCAGCATTTCCGGGATTGGAATGACTAAAAGTGTACACCCCATAAACGGCGAAAAACCCTTACAGAGTAAGGGTTTTTCTAGTATGACCTGAGCCGGGCTCGAACCGACGACCCCCACCCTGTCAAGATGGTGCTCTCCCAGCTGAGCTATCAAGTCATGTTTGTAAAATCTTCAGTTGTCTTAGTGACAAGTAGTATAATATCAAGAATTTAAAACACTGTCAACAACTTTTTATAAAACAACTAGAATAAGCTTATGGAAGAAGACAAACGACTGGGAGACGTTGTGAACGTTTTAGACGGTTATTTGAATCACACGAGAAGACGAAAGCTTTCCGGGAGAGAGGTATCAAATGAAACGGATCATTTCCTCACGGCTGGCAGGGAATCTCCTGGTGCTACTAAATACGGGCATGTTTTTGGTGCATGTTCTGATTCTGCTTAAAGTCATCCCTTCTCATTTTATTTGGGGAGGGCGCATTAACGGGGAATCCGAGCTTGTTGCTCTGGAAAGTGTGTCTGTTGTCATCCAGATCGTATTTATCGCCTTAATCGCTTTAAAAACGGGATATTTGCTGCCCGGCAGGTTCAAACGAACGGCTCGAATAGGGCTGTGGCTGCTGTTCGTTTTTATGGTTCTGAACACGGCCGGCAATCTGGCTTCCATATCCGGTCCGGAAAAGCTGTTTATGACGCCGTTGACCGTCGTACTCGCTTTTCTATCACTTAGACTGGCGGTGGAGAAATAACACCGGGCCCAGTCCCGGCAGTTGTCCGAAAGAAAGTAGGCGGCTCTCCGGTCAGGGGATTCGTATTTGACGGGCACGAAGTGTTTCCTGAACTTTCCGGTTCCTTTATAATCAGAGAAGGGCGGTCAAGATTAGGCCCGATTTATACAGAGAAGGGAAGAGGAAGGATGGAACGCTGGGAATACCAGACGCTTAAATTTTTTACAAAAGGTTTTTTTGTGGGTGGAAAATTAGACCTGGACGAATTTGATCAGGACCTGAACGAAATGGGGGCTCAAGGCTGGGAATTGATTTCCTGCTTTGACACAAGCCAGCATCAAGGATCTTCCAAAGAAGTGATCTGTGTATTTAAAAGAAAGCTATTTTAACGTGCTCATACATTTATCCACAAAAGCCCTCCTGCCGCTTTAAAACGGTCTTGGAGGGCTTTTTCAAAACCGTGAAGACATGTCAGTCAAAAGCTCGGCCGGTTATCGCTTATCCGCCGGTTTGTCGGAGGAAGGATCAGTCGGATGCTCGCCGGAAAGATTGTCCATAATCTCCTCCACGATATCGCTCACGGGATCGGTTGCGGCTTTGTCCTCGCGGTCCGGAGGGGTGTTGATGCCGCCCGCTGTATTCGAAGTTTCATTATATATGCCGATATCATCGTTCGATCGCTTGTTCATGTAAGATAACTCCCTTCGCTATAAAATAGACGTACGGTTTTTCGCCGTGACAAGCCGGGCAGCCGGTTTCGTCTCTTTAAGTTAACCGTTACGAAGCTAATTTAAACCACCTCAAATTAATTATCCAAATTTTCTGACAATTTTATTGCAATAAATGGTAAGGCATTTTATAATGAAAACAGAAGGAAGAACAAGAGAAAGGGTGAGAAACCATGATAATGATAGTCTGGATCATCGTAATCGGCTTTATTGTCCTTAGATTGGCCACAAGCGCTTATAATCCGCCTAAGAATCGTAAAAACAAGCACCACTATTCCGATTCCGGCAGCAGCGGCTATACGGATTCCGGTTGGAGTTTCTGGGGAGGCGGTTCCGATTGCGACAGCGGAAGCGGAGGAGGAAGCGATTGTTCCGGAGGGGGAGACGGGGGAGGCGGCGGTGGCGATTGAAGCGCACCGGGCGCTTTTTTTAATGTTTACGGACTTTTAACGGGAAATCAAATAGCTCATGATGTAATCCGCTTAAATGAAGAAGCGGTTTTTTTGCGCTGCGTAAAAATAACTAAGAAAATCAGGAGGAAAACTTGCTTCGTCTTTTGTTTTGTCCCAAAATAAGGACAGAAAGAAGTTTATTATACCGAGAGGGGCAGAAGAGATGGCGGTTACAAAATTGGAACACGTGGGTGTAATGGTTGCCGATATGGAAAAATCGATTTCGTTTTACGAATCCGTCGTAGGGTTGAAACTGAAAGATACCGTGACCAACGGGGCGATGAAGCTGGCGTTCCTTGGCTTCGATGTAAAAGGCGAAACGGAAGTCGAGTTAATCGAAGGATACGGCGGAAGCTTAACCGAAGAGGGCCGGGTCCATCATCTGGCTTTTACGGTTGACGATATCGAAGCGGAATTTGAACGTGTCCGCAAGACGGATGTCGTGATGATCGATACGGAAATTACAACGCTGCCAAACGGATCGCGTTATTTCTTTTTTCACGGTCCGGACGGCGAATGGGTGGAATTTTTTCAAAGCACGAGAGCTTGATTTTCCATGACTAACCTCATTCATTCCCGGCGGTTTAAGAAAATCCGGTAAGTCGACCGGATGTTGACAGCGTTTTTATTCCGCGTTATGCTACAAGAAAGTTAATAACTGTGACGGAGACTATGGAGATTCATACGAAGCATCGGATATTGCAATCCGATTGGTTTGTCGTGGATCTCTTTTTTTGCGGCTTTTGGCCGGAGGTCTCCCCAGCTTTGCGAATGATGCGGCCGAAGGCCGACAAAAGGCTGTTCTGACAGCGGTAGGGAGGATCGGACTTATGTCATCTTATATTATGTCCATCGATCAGGGGACCACAAGTTCACGGGCGATTCTGTTTAATCACGAAGGTCAAATCGTCCATACCGCTCAGCAGGAATTCCCCCAGTATTTCCCGCAGCCGGGATGGGTCGAGCATAACGCCAACGAAATTTGGGCTTCGGTTCTGGCCGTCGTCGCAACCTGTCTGATTGAATCCGGAGTAAAGCCGGAGCAGGTGGCGGGCATCGGCATCACCAACCAACGCGAAACCGCCGTCGTTTGGGATAAAAGAACAGGTGAGCCCGTGTATAATGCCATCGTCTGGCAGTCCAGACAAACCCAGCAAATTTGCGACGAGCTTAAGCAGCGTGGACTGGAGCAGAAGTTCCGCGATAAAACGGGACTTCTGTTGGACGCTTATTTTTCCGGGACTAAGGTGAAATGGATTCTCGACCATGTGGAGGGTGCCAGGGAGAAGGCGGAACGCGGAGAGCTGCTTTTCGGCACGATCGACACGTGGCTCATCTGGAGGCTGACCGTGGGAGAAGCCCACGTGACGGATTATACCAACGCATCGCGGACTCTGATGTTTAACATCCACGAATTGCGCTGGGACGAAGAGCTGCTGGAGCTTCTGACGATTCCGGCGGGCATGCTGCCCGAAGTTCGTTCCTCCTCCGAAGTATACGCGCATACGAGCGAATCCCATTTCTTCGGCGCGAAAGTGCCGGTAGCGGGCGTCGCGGGTGACCAGCAAGCGGCTTTGTTCGGGCAAGCCTGTTTTGACAAAGGCATGGCCAAAAATACATACGGCACCGGCTGTTTTATGCTTATGAATACCGGAGAGCAGGCCGTTACATCCAGCCACGGGCTGCTGACGACGATTGCCTGGGGATTGGACGGCAAAGTCCAATATGCTCTCGAAGGGAGCATATTCGTTGCCGGATCGGCCATCCAGTGGCTTCGTGACGGGCTGCGAATGATCAAGACGGCCAAAGATACCGAGACGTACGCGGCGCGCGTAGAATCGACGGACGGCGTTTACGTGGTCCCTGCTTTCGTGGGGCTGGGAACTCCCTACTGGGACAGCGACGTGAAAGGAGCGGTTTTCGGGCTGACGCGCGGCACGACCAAGGAACATTTTATCCGGGCGACTCTGGAAGCGCTAGCTTATCAGACGAAGGATGTGCTCGCGGCGATGGAGGCGGACGCCCATACGAAGCTGAAGAAGCTGCGCGTGGACGGCGGGGCCGTGTCCAACGACTTCCTGCTTCAGTTCCAGAGCGACATGCTGGGCGTGCCGGTCGAGAGGCCGCTTATCAACGAAACGACCGCGCTCGGAGCCGCTTACTTGGCGGGCCTGGCCGTCGGGTACTGGAAAGACTGCGCCGAAATCGCCGCGCAGTGGTCGGTCGGGGGCACGTTTGAACCGGAAATGCCGCAGCAGCGCAGCGAACAGTTGTACAGCGGATGGCAGAAAGCGGTGCATGCCGCCATGGCTTTTAAATAAGCCTCCGGTCTTGGCTCTGCTTACTTCATACAATAGGTCCTCCGGAGGTTGCGTCAGAATATCCGACACCGGAGAGACCTATTTGTGCTGCCCCGGAAAAGCGATAGGACTTCCGAATAAGGACGAATTTCCTGTTTTTTACCAGCTTAGTTTGATCCGGAAGATAAACCGGGTAAGAAAAAGGAAGCTGCCGCGTTTAGGCAGAGACATGTTGGCATATCCTAAATTATCGGATCAGGAGGTTTCATAATGCGAAAACCAATTCTGTCCCTGCTGCTCTCTGCAGCCGCCGTAGTGGCGATGACCGGCTGCGGCAGCGGCAACAACAAAAACGCGGGACCGAACTCCACCGTTACCCCGGAAGCACTGCCTACCGCCGCAACAGCGCCTTCCGCTTCGCCGGGCGCAACACCGTCCGCTTCACCGTCATCTTCGTCCGGAGTCGAGATTGAGCTTAAGAACGGAGAGGGAAGCGTGATAGGCACGGCACGGTTTACCCAAGAGAACAAAGGGGTCCGCATCCAGGTTCAGGCTACGAAACTTGCTCCCGGAGAACATGGCCTCCATGTTCATGAAAGCGGCGTCTGCGCCGGGCCGGATTTCAAGACGGCAGGGGGACATTTTAACCCGAACTCCAACTTGCACGGGATGGAAAATCCCCAGGGGCCTCACGTGGGTGACCTGCCGAATTTGAAAGCGGAGGCAAACGGAGAAGCCAAGCTGGATACGGTATCGGAAGCTTTTACTCTGGAGAAGGACAAGCCGAATTCGTTGTTAAAGCAGGGAGGAACATCGCTGGTCATCCATGAAAAGCAGGATGATATGAAGTCCGATCCGGCCGGAAATTCGGGTAACCGCATCGCGTGCGGCACGATATCCGAAGGCAAATAGGCGATTAAGCTGGATGGAGGCAAGCAAGCATGATCAAGACCCAGGAACTCAAGCAGCAGATGGACGATCTGTCCAAGCAGAACGATATGCTTCTTGTGGAGTTTGAACAATTAAAAAAAATGATTATGAACGGCGGATCTCAAAACTCCGGCGATAGCTCGGGCGGTTCGGACAGTTCGGGCGGCGGCCAGTATGAAACGGGCCAAAGTACGAACGACGGGCAGCAGCAAAGTCAGAATCAAAACCAGAGTCAAGGTCAAGCGGGAACCGGAGGCAGCCAGTCCACCAGACGCAGCGCTTCTTCCGGTAACAGGCAGCAGTCCCAGGGCGGCCAAAACCAGCAGGATTCTTCGTCCGGCAGCGGAAATCAGCAAGCCCAAGGCTCTTCCCAGCAGCAAAACGGGAATTCCGGCAATAACGGAAGCTCCGGCAATAACGGAAGCCCTGCCGCCGTTTCTGAAATGGCGGACGATCTCTACGTCATCAAAAACATGGTCGAACAGTTGGAGAGAAAAACGTCCCAATACGTTTCCGAACAGACGAACCAGTCCTTGTCGGAGAAGGATGTCGTTAATCTGGTCTTGTATCTGATGAACGGCATGATCGACTGGACCAGTGAATTTGTGGGAAAAAACCAGTCCTCATCGGGTTCGTCGGGACCGATGCAATAGCGTGAAAGCCGTGAGAACGGCTTTTTTTTTACCTGAAAAATGGGAAAATCATTGATTCATTCTTTAGAGAATTCGACAAGATACACTTATTTACAGTTGTCGGAAGTCCATATAAAGTAATGATAGTGTTGTTTACTGCAGGGGCTTGACCCGCAAGAACCGGACTATTAGAGAGGATGAGCAGGGAGTATGAGAAACATCGATATTCGAGTCATGAGCAAGCAGCTTGGATTTGGTACCGAATCCTTGGAGTCTTGGCTGACCAAGGAGCGGCAGCAGGAACCGGAAAACCAGCCGGCTTACCGTCTGGAAAGCCTTCGTCCTTGTTACGAGAACAGGCCGTCGGATGAGTTTGTCTCTCTTTCCCTTTAACAGGGATGTCAGCAGGATTCGGACCTCAACCTTCTTACTCTACCACCTTCCTTCCTACAAACGCCCCCCGTCTTAGTACATATCCGACTTCATACAAAAAAGCCTCTCCGGAAAGGAGAGGCCGCGAACATCTTCATCCCGCAGCTTACCGCTAAACGGGTGCCTGGAACATTTGCTTGGCACAGTATTCGATAATGTCACTGCGGCGCACAATTCCGATGAAATTACCTGCGTCATCCACGACCGGTACAAAGTTCTGCACCTTGGCAAGATCAATGAGATCTTCCATGTTCGCATGAATGTGTACCGGTTTATTTCTCATCCGGAGGGGGACTTCCTCGAGCGTATGCCGATGGGCGTTATCGAACGTGATACCCGGAGAATTTTTCAAAAACCAGAGGAGATCGCCCTCGGTTACTGTTCCCATATATTTTCCATCCTCCGTAAGGATGGGAACCGCCGTATAGCGGTGATATTCCATTCTTTCCAAGGTTTGTCTCAGTGTGGCATCAATCGTCGTTGTGATGACTTCGAGTTTGGGCAAAAGAAAAAAGGCAATATTCATGAATAATACTCCTTTGCGTAATAAGCGCAATTTATCATTTCTCACGATCTATTATACTATATCGGGGAGTCAGAAACGAATCCGCAGAAGTGGAAGTTTGGAGTAACAGCGGATGAGCCTATAGGAGACTCCGGCCGAGCGGGGGCGTTCCGTCTGGACAAGGGTGCGCGGATAAGTTATCATATCTCGTATCGTTTGGACGAAAGGGGAACAAGGGCAGATGGAAATTATTCGCGTTACGACGGACGAACAACTTAAAGAGTGTCTGAGCGTCCGCAAAGAAGTCTTCGTTGATGAGCAGAACGTGCCGCTGGAACTTGAAATAGACGAGCTGGACGCCTCTCACCAAAGCGGTCATCATTTTCTGATCCGTGAAGGGGGGAAGGCGATCGCGGCTGCCAGGTGGAAGCCTTATGAAGAAAACCGGGCGAAACTGCAGCGTATCGCCGTCCTCAAGTCGAGCCGGGGAACCGGTCTCGGATCCGTACTCGTGCAAGCGATGGAAGCCCAGGCCAAAGAACTCGGCTATACGGGAGCGGTTCTGGATGCGCAGTGCCAAGCCGAGCCTTTTTACAAAAAAATCGGGTACGAAACGATTCCCGGGGAGCCGTTCGATGACGCCGGTATCCTTCACGTAAGAATGGTTAAACCTTTATAAACCTCACACCGCGTCCTTGCGCCGGTTAAGCGGATAGCAGGGAGTCGATTCCGGTTCGGCAAGGGGAAAGGTCATAATGAACGTCGTGCCTCTGCCGATAAAACTTTCCACTTCGATCGTACCGTTGTGATCCTGCACAATTTTATGGCAGATGGACAGGCCCAGTCCCGTTCCGCTGTCTTTGGTCGTGAAAAAGGGATTGAAGATCTGGTCCAGCTGTTCCGCAGGAATTCCGCTGCCCTGATCTTCGATTTCAAGTACAGCATGGTGATCGCGCTCATATAGGCGGATCGCCATTTTTTTATTGTCTTCCATAGATTCATACGCGTTTTTAAAGAGATTAATGAGCAGCTGCACCATTTTATCCGGGTCCATCCAAATATTCAGCGGTTTTTCCGGAGGATCATACACGATTTCATGACCCAGCCGGGACATCTCGGATAAGGTCAGCGAGATGACGCGCTGTATACAAACCTGCATCGACAGTACTCTGAACTGTACGGCGTGAGGCTTGGAGAACTGGAGAAATTCGGCGGTCAGCTCGCTCATTCTGCTGATTTCGTCCATGATCAAAGGGTACCAGTTTTCGATGTTGTACCCGTTCGATTTCGAGATCTGGAGGAACCCCTTAATTGTGGTCAGGGGATTCCTGATTTCATGCGCCATGCCGGAAGCGAGTTCGCCGACGATTCTAAGCTTTTCCGAGCGAAGCATATGTTCCTCGCGCTTCAGCCACATTTCCCGCTTCATGCTGAACAGGCTGTTTTCCGCAACCAGCACGAGATCGTCCTTCGAAGAAGCGTCATCGGGCAGCACCGCGATACCGTAAGTGATTTGAATCCCCGTCAATTTGGGGAGTTCGGATCCAAGCTGCTGATCCACATAGGCCCGCATCGCGTCTTTGTCCTCATATGTAACAGCTACCGCGAACTCGTCTCCCCCGTACCGGGAAATAAAAGCCGCCTGTGAAAATTTGATTTTCAGCAGAACCGCGATCTGCTTCAGGATCTGGTTGCCCGCTTGAAAGCCCTGCGTTTTGTTCATCGCCTTCAGGTCCGTACAGTCAATCAGGATAAACAGCAGCCGGCTCTCCTTGTCGACCAGGTTATGGAGCATCGCGTGGCACGCTTCGAAATTGGGCAATCCGGTCAAGGAGTCATGGGTCATCAACTGATTTCTTTCCCCGGCTAATTTGTCTCGTTGTCTAAATGTGTTGAATACGGTCAAAGCGAGTCCCATAAAGATGCTGAAATTGCTTAAGTAGAGAAGAACCATCCAGTGCGGCGGATAAACGGAAAAGGCCGGAGCGGTGATCAGCGCGATAACGGCAAAGGTGACGAGATTGAGCGTAACGAGCATCCAGACGGTTTTCCGCGACTTGGACTCGTAAACTTCCGAGGCGAGCAGGAGCAAGTAAAGGGTGAAGCACCAATCGGTTTGGCTGCTCCAGTGAAACAGCGTAAGCAGAACCAGTTTGACGGCTGAAAAGGTGAGGGAGGATCCCTTAAGGCCGAGGACGGCGGCAGCGAGGAACAGCAGGCTGAGCGGGAGCCATCCGCTAACGGACAGACCGAGCTTCCACGAAGCGATGCTGATGACCGAGGCATAGAAGATAACGAACCATTTGTAAATCACACAATCCACCCCACTTGAAAAAGGCCGTGCCGCGCAGCGGAGCGAGTGAACGGGGCCGGGCTCACAAGCGCGAAAGGCCAAAGTTTTGGATTAGTACTTTAGTCCTGTCTTCGTTAAAAACACGAAAACCAGGCAGGTCACCTGGTTTCTTAAAACGGATGCGGCTTTATAAAGTGTAAATTTGATGCTGCTTGATAAACGACATTTTTCCCGTTTTACCGACAAAAGCCGGCATATTGTCCCCGTAGTGCATAAGCCGAATCCTGGATTGGACCGATTCGGGGAGCGTGAGCAGCTCTTCAAGCGCGGCGTGAACGACGCCGGGCCCTTCCAACTGGCAGTCGTGGAAAATATGGCGGCAGTCTCTTTGCCCGACGACTTCGTTTAAAATCAGCTCGGGCTGAAAAATCATATCGGCACTGTAGAAAATGGTGTCGTTAACGAATAGGGAGAAGCTGGGCTTGCCGGCGATATGAGGCGTCCGGATAATTTCGATACGGAATCCCGTATGAATTTCAGAAGGCCTGCCTTCTTCGAGCAGTTCGACGTCGAAATAATCCGCCAAGCGGTTTAAATTTTCTCCGGTGTTCTCCATTCCGCCCTTCAAGGTATGTTCCCAGACAGGGGCCTCCAGCGCGGCGGGCAGCAGCAGTCTGAGCTTTCGGCCGTATATGTAACGCATTTGCAGGGCCAGCTCTTCAAGCCCGCCGACGTGATCGGAGTGCAGGTGCGTAATCAGGACAGCGTCCAGTTCATCCGGCTTCATATTCAGCTCATGCAGAGCGCGCGGTGCCGTATTCCCGGCATCGACCAGGAGAGTAAAACCGCTGCAAGTCCAAAGTGCATTGTTGTTATAATATTTCTTGGCAAACGCACTGCCGGTTCCGATCATTTGCAGCTGCAAGCTCACAGAATAAGCCTCCGATCTGTAGAGTGACGTACTACCCACACTCTAGCACGGAAAAAGTTGGATTTCAACCGCTTTCAATTGTCAAATCCATGCGACATTCAAGTAAAACGGCTTCTTCCCGAAGCCAAGGAGTGGTATAATAAAGGATGAAAGAACTGCAGTGATGTTAGGGAAGGAAGGGATAGGAGTTGGCTTTCTCATTGGGTTCGAATTTACACGCGATTTCCCTGTTCGGAACGCTCGGTATGGCGCTTCTCGTAATTGCCATCCGGATGAAAGCGTCCAAGCGGCCTATAAACGCGATGAAAATATTAATGCCGCCAATCGGCATGAGCACGGGGTTTCTTATGTTTGTCGCTCCGTTGACCCGAATACCGGTTACCTGGGGATTAATCGCTTTTGCGGTGGGAGCGGTCGTGTTCGCCTATCCGTTAATTCGGACATCCGGATTTTCCAAGCAGGGCGATCATGTGTATCTTCATCGTTCGAAAGCGTTTTTAATCATTTTAGTCGTCCTGCTTGCCATCCGTTTATTTCTTCATTCGTACGTGGAGGAATACGTTACGGTGTACCAGACGGCTTCCGTGTTCTTTATCCTGGCATTCGGAATGCTGCTTCCTTGGCGGGTGGCCATGTACGTGCAGTACCGCAAACTGATGAACAGTTGAGTCCGGCGAGCCGCTCTACGGCCTGAATAAGGTTAGGAGGCGGCCCGTTTTTTCATTTGTTCCACGATGAGGCCGTCCAACTGCTGGCTGACTTCGACGACGCGCGGATGATTCAATTCGTATTTGTATTGCGCGGCCATATAAGTCAGGACGCTTTTGAGGTATTCGATTTCCAGGTCAAGTGATCGGTTCATGGTTTTGAGCACGGGATCTCCTCCTGCAGGATCGGAATTTTATAAAGCCGGGCGACTGAGGCTGCAGACTAGATAGGGTACGGAGAGTGAACGCATTGATATGGATCGTGTGGGGCGTCGTTCTGCTCCTTATTGCCGGTTTACTTGCTTCGGTTGGCATTGCCGCTTATGTGGGCTGGCAGCTGACGCATCCGAAAAGACAGCCTGTCGACGACTCGCCCGCGAATTACGGGCTTGTTTTCGAAGAGGTGGAGATAGCCAGCCGTACGGGAGACATTCTGCTCAGCGGCTGGCATCTTCCTCCTCCCGATACGGCGGTCAGGCAGAACCCGATGACCGTCATTATGTCCCACGGATACGCCGGAAACCGGCTTGAACGCGGGCTTCCGTCACTCGCGTTAGCGCGGGATCTCATTACAGCGGGTTACCGTGTGATTATGTTCGACTTCCGGAATTCCGGGATGTCCCAGGGAAGCATGACCTCCGTCGGCTATTACGAAAAGCACGATCTCCTCGGCGTCATCGACTGGGTAACGGAAACGTACCCGCATGAAGCCGTAAGTCTGATCGGGTTTTCGATGGGAGCGACGACTTCCCTTCTGGCGGCGGCCGAACATGAGAAGGTTGCCGCGGTGGTGGCGGACAGTCCGTTTCATCATCTCAAAAAATATTTGAAAAGCAATTTGCCGGTATGGTCGGGTCTTCCGAACATTCCGTTTACTCCGCTTATCTTGCTTCTTTTTCCGCCGCTGCTTAATATCGATCCCGAGGGAGTCGATGCGGTTAAGGCGGTTGAAGCGATCTATCCGAGGCCCGTTCTTTTTATACACAGCAGCGATGATCGCGCTATTCCCCAAGCCTCATCCGAAGAAATGTGGAGGCGCCATCCCGATGTGTTCGATTTCTGGCGGACGGCCGGAGCGCCTCATGTGGGCTCTTACCATTTAGAATCGGCAGAATATGCTCGTCGTGTTATAGCGTTTCTGGAGAAAACGGTTACTGAAGAGACGGTACATCCCCGTGAAGTTGGTATATCCTGTAATTCCCATTAACCTCAATTGATTCCTTTTGAATCGGGTTGCCGGCAATTTGCAAAGCATGGATTTATAAGGAAAAAACCTATGCGGACGGGCGTTTGACCTGCTTCGCTTTCCGTGATACGATACCATCGAAAGATGCAAATTTAAAACGAAACGAGGTTCTACAATGAGCGATCACAAACACGAACATGATCAGGATTGCGGCTGCGGACACGATCACGACCATGAGCATGAAGAAAGCGTGTTTATTGTAACGGACGAAGAAGGCAAAGAGCATGAAATGGTCATGGTGTACACGTTTGACTCTCAGGATCAGCTGTATGCGGTACTGCTGGACAGAAACGATCCCGAAGCGGACGGTGTTATCTTCCGTATAGAAGAAGAGAACGATGACGCCTACCTGGTGAACATCGAAGATGAAGCTGAATGGGAACGCGTCGTAGCGGTCTACAATCAGATTATCGCGGAAGAAAACCGCGAATAGGTTCCGTATCCGGCATACATACGTACGGCAAGCGTGCGTACGATAAAAAATCCCTTTTCCTGTATAAGGAGAAGGGATTTCTGCATTTCTCGTTAAAGATTGTTATTTGCGGGGGTTGAAGTACATCGTACGGCCGTTGAACAGGTCCAGTCGGGCCTTCCAGTGGCGGGCCAAATATTTCCCGAGTTCGTTGGCTTTGGACTTATCCCCATGTGTTGCGGTATCCGGAAGAACGATCTGGACGTAATGCTGAAGGCTGTCTTCCTGCGTTTCGCTTCCGACACCGAGCACGATGCTGCGGTAACGGGGCGTGGTTCCTTTCAAATAGAACCATTTGCCCTCCCCTTCGGGTTTCGTCTCCACCGTATAGGGAAAGCCGGCCGAATCGTACTCCCAGCTCAGTTGGGCGCCGGTTCTCGAAAGCTGCTCGCGATAATGCTCGAGCTGGCTCTTCAGTTCGTCCAGGGTGGGGGAAGTCATGGTCGAGCCTGTGACAAAACGGATAAATGCGCTTTGACTCATTGCTTGGCACCTCCAAAACTGCAATCCCCCACATCATAGCATCCGTGGACAATTTTGACAATCTTGCGCTGCTTGGAGCAGAATTAGAAAATCGGCTGCGTTTCCACAATGACTTTGACGAACTGGCAGCTGCGGTCTTCCGGTCCTTTAACAGGCAGCCCGACTTCTACGTGTTCCACGATGTAGTCGATGTTTTCCTGCGAAATGACTTCGCCCGGCAGCAGGATCGGAATACCCGGCGGGTATACGTAAATGAATTCGGCAATAATTCTTCCCGCCGATTCCTTGAGCGGAACCACTTCCGTATCGCCGTAGAAGGCGTCGCGGGGGATCAGGGAAAGCTGCGGTATTTCCGGGATAATCACGATCAGATCGTCCTCGGCATTGCCGGTGTAGTGCTCGGCGGACAATTCGCGCAGCGCCTGCAGAAGCACGTCGATGTTATCGGAGGTGTCGCCCGGCGTGACAAGACAAAGAATATTGTACATGTCGCTCATCTCAACCTCGATGTTGTAACGGTCTCTGAGCCAGTTCTCCACATCGTAACCGGTCAGTCCGAGATGACGGATATGAATCGTCACTTTGGTTGCGTCGTAAGCGTAAGTGGCTTCCGTGCCGAGAATTTCTTCCCCGAACGAGTGCAGGCCGGGGATCTTGTTGATTTCTTCCCGCGCATATTCGGCCAGGGCGATCGTGCGCTCAGCCAGTTCATGGCCGTTCAGGGCCAGATGGCGGCGGGCGGTATCCAGTGAAGCGAGCAGGATATAAGAAGTCGATGTCGTCGTCATCATACTCATGATCGTCTGAATTCGCTTCGGGTTTACGCGGCTTCCCTGCACATTCAGCACGGAGCTTTGCGTTAATGAGCCGCCGAGCTTATGTACGCTTGTAGCCGCCATATCGGCACCGGCTTCCATCGCGGACATCGGAAGTTTATCATGGAAATGGATAAGCACTCCGTGCGCCTCGTCGACCAGAACGGGAATATCGTAACTGTGAACGAGTTCGACGATCTCTTTTAAGTGCGTACATACGCCGTAGTAGGTAGGGTTGATTACCATGACCCCTTTGGCGTCCGGATGCTTCTCCAGAGCGCGGCGCACGGACTTGGTTGTAATTCCGTGGTCGATCCCGAGGTTCGCGTCACGGGCGGGCGATACGAAGACCGGTTTGATTCCGGCGAAAATGATAGCGGCCATTACGGATTTATGCACATTCCGCGGTACGATGATTTTGTCTCCTTGACCGGCTACCGACATGATCATGGTCATGATAGCACCGCTCGTGCCCTGGACGGAGAAGAAGGTATGTTCCGCGCCGAAAGCCTGCGCGGCGAGTTTCTGGGCTTCTTCGATAACGCCTGTGGGCTGGTGAAGGTCATCCAGCGGCGCGATATTAATCAAATCGATGGACAGTGCGTTTTCGCCGAGAAATTCCCGGTACTCAGGGTCCATCCCGACTCCTTTTTTGTGACCTGGAATATGGAACTGGATCGGATTTTTCTCTGCATGCGTGCGCAAGGCCGAGAATAGGGGTGTGCGATGTTGATCCATCCGGCAACCCTTCCCTTCTGTGTGGAATTTCTGCGAATCGCTGATACGAATCACGAGATTGAACAAACAAAATAGAGTATAACAAAAACGGACGGGCATGCAAGTATATTTTTTGAAAATAGTTTGTCCATCGTAGGGAAAACCTAACAAAAGAACGCTGCAAGAAAGGGGCTGGAGATAGCGTGATGAATCTGGCCGGTTGGAAAAACAAGGCGGGGGCGGCCGCGCCCTTTGTCGTACAGCTGCTGGTTATTATGTTTGTGGTGGAATTCGTGAAGGGGGCACTCCTTCTGACGATTCTTCCTGTTTATATGAAAACGGTCCTGGGCGCGACGGCATTCGTCGTAGGCTGGTCTCTGGCCGCCCAGTACATCGGGGACAACGTGTTCCGCACGCCGGTCGGATGGCTGATCGACAAAGCCGGCTACCGGTTGTCCATGCTGATCGGCATTCTGCTCTCGGGGAGTTCCGTGCTGATCATGGCGACCTTCACGCATCACGCCTGGATGGTAGCGGCATGCGCCATGCTGGGGGTCGGCACGGCCCCATTGTGGCCGGCCGTCATTGCGGGAACGACCGAGGTCGCGGGAGACAAAGCGAAAGGAACGATCATGAGCGTGGTCTACATGGCATGGCTCAGCGGTACGGGCCTCGGGCCGGTCGTGATCAATTTCTTTATTCACGGGTCCAATTACGGTCCGGCTTACCGGCTGCTGCTCATTTCCATGGGCGTTGTACTCCTGATCGCCCTGTTTCTGCCGCGCAAACCGCTGCTTCGCGAAGACGGGGAAAAGCGGGAAGAGAGCCGGCATGCTCCGGCCGGCGCCGCATTCCCGGCGGGCGCGGCGATGGAAGCGGGCGCCGATCCCCTCGGGGAGGCCGTCACCGCAGCCGGAGGAGGCACGGCTGCTGCGGCTGCGGCTGTCATGCCGGCCGCCGGTAAGAAGCCGCTCGGGGAGCGCGTGAAGCTTTACTTCGGAGAAGTCCGCGCCTCGCTGCGGGAAATGAACGTCAGCGTGCTGCTGTTTCCGGCGATGTTCATCCAGACGTTCGCGCTGGGAGTTCTGACGCCCATCCTCACGCTGTACGCCCGCGAAGTTCTGCATCTTTCGCCGGGTCAATACAGCATGCTGCTCATTGTCGGGGGAGGAGCGGCAGTGGCCCTGCTCGTTCCGGTCGGAAAACTCGTGGACCGCAAGGGCATCAAAGGACTGCTGACCGCCGGGCTTATTTTCAGTTCGGTCTCCCTGTTGGCCCTCGGATTTATCAGGCAGCTTGCGGCCGTTTACGTAGTCGTCGGACTGCTCGGAATCGGCTATGCGCTTATCATTCCATCTTGGAATGCTCTGATCGCGTCCTGTGTGCCCAAAGAGAAGAGAGGCGCCGTCTGGGGCTTTTTCCTGACTATCGAAGGGCTCGGCATGATTGTGGGTCCCATCGTTTCGGGCAAGCTGTGGGATGCGTTCGGCCCGTCCGTGCCCTTTACGGTGAGCGGATCGGTGCTGCTGCTTCTGCTTGCGCTCCAGTGGAGAATTTTGGCGAAGAGCCGTGGGAATACCGCGAACCGGACAGGCTGAGCCGGCCTGGGCCGCTACTTGAGGCTCCTCTGCCGGAGCGCTTTCCCGAAAGTCCCGCATACGCTGCGGGACTTTTTTTATATAGAGGCAAGCCGGTTCCCTAGGGCACGCTCCGTGAAGATCCGGTTCGGGAGGAGGTATATAAATCGGAGCAGATCATGTAAATATCGTAAGAAAACCCATCCAGTACCAGTGGGGCGCTGTGCTATACTGAAAGCAGATCGAAGAGGGGAGGCGGGGAAAAGAAGGGTATGAAACGCCGAAAATTAAAGCGTTTTAATTTTACTTGCGCAATTAAAAGGAGGCTATTGTGATGAAGACTAAGTTAACCCCGCAAAGGCTGTTGCGTAAAAGCCTGCTGTCGGCCGCCCTGCTCGGCGCCGCGTTTGCGCCCGCCATGTATGCCGCCGCGCCCCTTGAATCCGGGGCTTTGGCGGATCAAGCAGCCGCCGGCATAGAAGAACAGGCGGCTGGCTCGCTCCGCACCGTATCGTGTTCGTCCGTTTCGTGCCTCCAGAACGCCTTGAAAAACGCGCTGCCCGGGGACCGCATCCTGCTTGCTCCGGGTACGTACAAGGGGACGTTCTCCTCGGCCGTCAATGGCACTAAAGCGAACCCGATTACGATTGAAAGCCGGGACCCGGCCAATCAGGCCCTCCTGTCCGGCACGTCAGCGGGAGGCGGATACTGCCTGAAAATTACGGGCGACAACTGGGTGATCAAAAATCTCAAGTTTACGAACGCCCAGAAAGGCATTATTCTGGACAATTCGAACGATACGCTAATTTCCGGGGTCGAAGTGTACGGCATCGGCTATGAAGGCGTGCACTTCCGTGACGGAAGCTCGCGGGGCATTCTCGAAAATTCGTATATTCACGACACGGGTACCGTAAATAAAGGATTCGGAGAAGGCGTATACGTAGGGTCCGCCGAAGGAGCCAGCTACAACCAGACCGTAAACGATACGATTATCCGGGGCGTGCGCATCGGGCCCAATGTGACTGCCGAGCATATCGACATCAAGGAAAGAACGAGCGGAACGCTTGTCGAGAACTGTATATTCAACGGCACGGGCATCAGCGGCGAAAACTACGCGGACAGCTTTATCGACGTCAAAGGGAACAATGCCGTTATCCGCAACAACACGGGATGGAGAAACGGCAACACCGTGATAACCGACGCTTTTCAGCTTCATCAGATTGTGGCGGGCTGGGGCGTGAACAATGATTTCTCGGGCAATACCGTCAACCTGGATCAATCTTCGGCTTATGTCATTAACGCTTCTCAAGGGACAGAGGCCAAGGCGCACGACAATGTCAGGAATCCGGCGGGGAACATGTACAAGGGCAATGTGACGACCTATTAAGAAACGTGAAACGGCAAAAAGGGAGTGCCCCCTGCAGGCACTCCCTTTTATCTTATGGGGCTGAAGCGGCCGGGCCGTCCGCATACAGGGCGGGCAAAAACTCAGGATTCCCGCGCCGGAACGCGCTGCTCGACGTATTTTTCCAGGTCCGGAGCGAGCAGGGCCTGGATGCGGCTGATAAGCTGGCTTTTCGTAATGCCCTTGCTTTCGGCGATCTGTTGGAGCGATTTGCCCTGCCGGAGCTCGCGGTGGAGCTCTTCTTTGCTGATGCCGATGGCCTGGGCGAGTTTTTCCTGATCCGGCTTAAGACTGTGACGCATTTTTCCGTGCTGGTGAGGGTTATGGTGGTCCAGCAGCGCCTTATCCTGCAGCATCCGCTTTAGGTGCTCCGCCATTTTCTGTTTCAGGGCCGCTGCGCGTTCCGCGTCAAGGCGTCCTTCTTTGACCGCCTGATCGATCTTTGAATCGCGGATCGTAAGCAGCTTAGCCGTCAGCTCTTTTTCGCTGATTCCTTTATCTTTGGCCACGTCGGAAAGGCTTTTGCCTTTGTCCAGCGATTCTTTCAAAGAAGCGACGGTGGTGCCGAGAATAGAGGCGGCTTCCTCAAGAATCGGAAGACCGGAGACGCTGCCGTCTTTCGGATTATGTGAGTCCTGTCGTCCGGGCACGCCCGCGGATGGGGTTGGCAGACTGAGGACGGCTTCGTCGGGCAGTTCCTCCGGAGAGCCGAAGGCGGCGGCCTGTCTGGCGCCGAGGGATACCGAACCGAGCAGAAAGGCGAGTGCCAGCGTACCGGCCCATTTTTTCTTGGACGGTTGTAAAAACATAGGAAGAACCTCCTTGTAGATCGGATGTCCTTCCTAGTATTTCCTAAACGGGAGCGGATTATTTGCGGGCCGCGTTTCTTTTTCAATTGACCGGCGGGTTCACACTTTGTGCGGAATTGCCGATATAGGAGATAGGACCGTCAAGCCGGTGGCCTATCCCCGGGCCGTCCGGTAGAAAGGCATCAGGGACTCGAACGTTTCCTTCGCCATCCGGGTGAATGCATCGCCCTTTTGCAAAATCGGGTCCTGCTGGTCAAAATGCCGTCCGACGAGAAACTCGGCTTTTTTCACATCCCGGAAGCGGACAAGAGCGTCGCCGAACGCTTCGGCCGTCAGGTCGCCGGCGGGCACGCTGCGTTTTTGCATATGATCGAACGACAATACATAATGCTCCGGGATGCTCCGGTACAGCTCGTCTTGGCTCGCGAGAAGACGTCCGGCGATCGCCTGCTTGTCCGGCACCTCGTAGATCAGGGCGAACCAGAGGAAAACGTGATCGTCGAACAAGCCGATCTGGAAGTGCGGGTGCTGCTTATATCCGCGTTTATTGGCGGCGATAGCCAGCCAGGTGTCTTTGGGCGGGTTTACGGTGCGCCGGGCGTGCCTCGCGATATGCAGATGCATTTCGGTTCCGGCATGCAGAGCGATATCTTCGCAAAGGGTTTCGCCGAGCATTTTGAATTTCGGCTGAATCCGTTCCTGGATCGCTTTCATGCGCTCGTCCAGACCTTCAATCGCAAACGTTTCGAAATCGGATGAATCAAACCCCTGGAAAGCGGGGCGAATGGTTGTGGAGTTGGACATGGGACCTCCCTGGCATGAATGCTCGTTAAAATTTAAGTAAGGCAGATGAAGCGTGCTTACGTAGTTTACTATACCATAAACGCTTGACAAGGCCATAACGGGGAAGACGCGGCCCGGTAACAGCCGCAATATTCAATCGAAAAGGAGAAAGAACACATGCATATGCCGAGCAAAAAAATGATAGCCGCGGCAGCCGGAGTGCTGATGAGCGTTTCGTTCGCGGCAGGCGTTTACGCCGATGACTGGATTCAGAAGGTGACGGCTTACGTCCGCAGCGATTTTAAGGTAGTCGTGAACGGGACACCGGCCAATTTGAGCAGCCCGGTTCTTATTTACGACAACAACAGCTATCTGCCGCTTAAGGAGATCGCTTCGCGCCTTAACGCGAACGTAAACTGGCAGGATTCCAACCAGACGATCTACGTGAATACCCGGTTGTATCCGCAGCAGCCTGAAACGGGCGATGTCGTATACGACGAGATCATACTGGAAAATCCGACCGCATACATCATGAAATATTTAGGCGGGGATTATCCGGTGCTCGTGACGCTCAGCAAAGGGATGTACTACCGGCAGAGCGACGTTCAGAAGATGGGCATGGATACGAAGGGTCTCCGGAAAGCCAAAGAAAAGTACACGGGAGAGATCTATATCAATGAGACGGAACTCCGGAAGGTTTGGAAAGAAAATCCGATCCTCACATACGGGGAGGAAATGCCTCCGATTATTGCCGGGGAGAAGGATGATTTCAAAATCCGCGCCATTCGGGGATACGTGAAAGACATGTCGAACTACAAAATCGGCGATACGTACTATTTTCACAATCCGATTTTTATCGAGAAGCTTGAAGAGGCCAATACGTACCGGTATCTGCTGACGGAAAACGGCCAGTATTATCAGGTTAACCTGAAACTGACCGAGATGCAGAAAGATCTTTATATCGTAGGAAGCTCTTCCAAACAACTGCTGGGCAAAACCGCCGTAGACCCGTATTGATGACGGTAACGAATTCACCGGCCGGAGTTTAAGATTAAGGCCGTGCCTGCTTGCAGTAGAAGATGGCGATTTCTTTGTTTGAAAGGCCGTCCGCGATTTTGGGGTTTATGGCGGTCGTGCCGCTCGCCGTCGGTTCGGCCATCTTGCAGCCGAGTGAGAACAAGGCGAGAATGTAGGCGGCAATTGGTTTAATCAAGTTTAAACATGATACGCGGCATACCCAAAAAAGACGTTCTTTTCCCGACAATAAAAATTGATGGGAAAAGAGCGTTATTTTTGTTCGGAATTCGGGTAAAAAATTGTCAATATCCAAGTTGCGAAAACATATGAATCATAATAAGATAAAGTAAACTTAGAGTTGTCTGAAATTTCTGTCAAAACAGCCAATCGAAGTCTTCGGGAGGGGATTGCCGTGAGCAAAAATCACGAAGTCGAATACTGCAATCTGGAATTAAGATTCGACCGCCGGCTCATCCGGCAGTTTATTAAAGCCTTGATTCAAGAGGGATATTCCCTTTATTGGAACGAAAACGACCACCAGTTTGTCATTTCTATCCGCTCCGGAAGAAAACTAGTCAAGCTGAAATTCGAACGCATAGGCGAACGGTATAAAATCGTCGGCAACTATTCTTTTAAAGATGAGAAGCTTGCCGAAATGATGGAAAAACTGATTGGAGACACACGGGGGCATGCAGTCGTCAAGCGGTTCAAAGACCGTCAGATCCTGATCGAGAACATCATGTTCGGCGAAATCATCCGCATGGTCGAAATTTCGGGAATCGAACATAAAGTGCTGTTTCAGAAAGAACCTGTCGTTACATTCGAGGAAATGCTTCTAGCTTTTCGCTCCAGGCGTATCGAGGAACGGATTCCCGTCCTGCGGCTTGAGCTTGACTATGAGCTGGCCGTGCTGAACGAAGCGATTCAGAAGGGTGACGTTCAAGCTGTCGTCGATTCCAAAGAGAAGTTGACCGAACTGCGCCAAGAGATGATTCTGCTTGAAATGTAACGGTCCGCAACGGGCGTTTATCCGAAATATAGGGGTTGTGGAAAATATTGTTGTCAGGACGGTCCGGGTGTGCTATCTTAAAAAAAGAACAGAATGAACCGGTGCGGAAGAACCGCCCATGAGTGTGCTTAAGTGCATGCCGTGGGCGGTTTTTTGTGCTGTGCCGGGAAAAAACAGCAAAAGGAGAGACGGCAGCGGTGAAACCCGATCCAGGCCGGCTGTATGAGGGAGATATTCTCGGCAGCCGCTACAGAATCGTTTCAACCGTCGGCAGAGGCGGCATGGGAACCGTATATCTGGCCGAAGATTTGAAACTGAAAGGAAAGCGTTGGGCGGTCAAGGAGATTCTTCAGCAGGTGCAGGATTATCAGCGGTTCGTAGACGAAGCGGAAATGCTCATCCGCCTTCATCATGCTCATTTGCCGGGCATTGTTGATTATTTTCCCCCGGACGATGAAGGCTTCAGCTACCTGGTGATGGATTATATCGCAGGGGAGACGCTGGCCGAGCGATTTAGCCGCACGGGCGGACAAGTGGGAGTTGCGGCTGCGGTGAATTACGCGCTGCAGCTTTGCGATCTGTTCCACTATCTCCATGACGAGCTGCCGGTTCCGATGATCTATCGCGATCTGAAGCCTTCCAACATTATGATCGACGGCCAGGAACAAGTCAGGCTGATCGATTTCGGTATTGCCCGGCATTTCAAAAGCGGCGGACAAGCGGATACGGTTCAGATAGGAACCGTCGGTTTTGCCGCTCCGGAGCAGTTTCAGCAGCTTCAAACCGACCGCAGGACCGATCTGTATTCGCTGGGCGCGGTGCTGTACTACCTTCTGAGCGGAGGGAAGTATCCGCATTCCTTCGGCGTCCCGCTCGCGGGGTTGAATGAGGAAGTCCCGCACAGCTTGTCCGTCATCATCGAAAAGCTGCTGGAACACGATCCGGACCACCGCTATCCGAACGCAAGAGAGCTGCGGGAAGCGCTGAGCGGGGTTTACGCGGCTTTGCGCGGCGGGGAGGGGCCGTCCGCCCGTTCCGGCGGGTTTCTCGGCCCGGTTGTGATCGCGGTCTGCGGGACGGGACGCGGCGTGGGGTGCACGCATACGGCCGTTCTGCTGGCCCATTTCCTTGCGCGTAAACGCCGTACCGTGGTGTTGGCTGAGGCGAATGCGTCGGGCCATTTCAGCCGCATCGAGGCCGTGTACGAAGGCTCGGACGGGCCCCTTTGCGGCAGCGCCGCATTCGACTTGAGGGGAGTACGGTATGCGAAAGCGGGCGACGGGCTGGACATGATCGGGACTTTGTCCGGATCGTACGATTTTGTCGTCCTGGATCTCGGAAGCTACGACGAAACGGAATGGTTCGGGGAGTTTATGCGCGCCGCCGTCCAGGTCGTCGTTGGTACGGGCTGTGAATGGAAGCGCCGGGACATCGCAGCGTTCTTCCGCAGCCATCCCGTACCGGAGCCAGCCAAGCGCAGCTTGTTCGTGCC
This sequence comes from Paenibacillus chitinolyticus NBRC 15660, assembly GCF_000739915.1. GTDB lineage: Bacteria > Bacillota > Bacilli > Paenibacillales > NBRC-103111 > Paenibacillus_F > Paenibacillus_F chitinolyticus. The sequence goes on from NZ_BBJT01000009.1 coordinate 112,509, forward strand.
GCTTGCGTCCGCACAGATGCTAAGGGATATCCGCCGTATGCTGCCGGACGTGCGGCTGATCGGCCTGCCGGCGCATGCGGACCCGTTCTGCCATCAGCAGGAGACGGCCGAGCTGCTCGACGGATGGCTGGGGCTCCCGGAAGCGCGCACGCAGGGGGCCGGCCCGTTTATGCGCAGATGGTTCCGCGCGCGAGCGCCGAAATAATGAAAGGAGAGAGAACGTGTCCATTATCCGCCAGCGAACGAAACATCTGATCTACTCGGGCCTGATAGGTGCCTTAACCGCAGGACTTCTTGCTTCGGGGGGATTTGTTTATACGGGGCTTCAGCATCGTAAAAAGCTCACCGAGCTGGAGTATCGTTACCAGGCCGACCTGTCGGAGGCTAAATCTTCATCGGCCAACACCGAAAGAAGGAAGGTAGTTGTGTTAACCCGGGATATCGAAGCGGGAACAAGGCTTGGAGACGAAGACATTAAGTATCTGGAAATGAATGCGGCCGATGCGCCTGTTGGGTCGGATCTTGATCTGCGGCAGGTCGCCGGCAGGACGTTCAAGCTTGCGGGCGTTAAAAACACGCCCGTACTGGCTTCCATGCTGTATGAAGAAGGCATGCTGGCCAAAGATGTCCGTCAGGAGGAGTTCAACGTAATCGGGCTGCCGAGTCTGCTGAAGAAAGACGATTTCGTCGATGTGCGCATCAGCTTTCCGACCGGTCAGGATTATATCGTACTGGCCAAGAAAAGAGTGGACAACGTCTCGGAAGGCACAGTGTGGCTTAAGCTCAGCGAGAGGGAGATTCTCGATATGTCGAGCGCCGTTGTCGACGCCTATCTTCATGGAGCGAAGCTCTATTCGCTTCCTTATGTGGATCCCCAGATGCAGGACAAAGCCGAGCCTACTTACCCGGTCAACGCCAAGGTGCTTGAGCTGATCCGCACGGACCCGAATGTGCTGGAGACGGCTAAGCTGGAACTGATGAAAAGTATGAGGCAACTGCTGGACAAAGATCTGCAGAATATGGACGATGCTTCGAAGCAGAAAATAAACGCCGGTATAAGCTCCGGCCGAACAGGCGGTAATCCGGCCGGAATTGGCGCCGTTCAGGGAGAGGAGCCCCCTTCGGGCTTCGGGCCTTCTACCCGGCCGCCCGCCAAACCTGAGGCGAAACCGGGCGGCTACTCGCCCGGTACAAGCGGATCACCAGAGAAAATGCCGACGGAAAACGCCGGGCCCGAAACGCCTCCTTCTGAAATCAGGGAGAGGCAGGAAGATATTTTCCGGGAAGTGGTACAGCCATGATCCGCCCGGCTCATAGAGGAGAGATACACCGATGAAGCTGCTTTGCGTTGGAGCGAAGGAACATAGTGACCTGCTGCTCGGCATTGGCCGATTGGCGGCAGTGGGGGGAAGACGCGTACTGCTTATTGACGGAACGTCATCCCGCAGGCTAAGCTGCCTCGTCGCCCAAGGACTTGAACCTGAACTGGTTCAGTATGATGAAATTGATGTGGCCTGCCATTTCGCCAGCTTGGATGCAGCCTTGGAGCATACCGCCGCAAGCGGATCGGTTTTAGAAGAATACGACATCGTGATGGTGGATACGGACCGGGCTGACTTTCCGGGGGCCGCAGGCGCTTATCCGTTCGAAGGTCTCTTCCTGACAACGGCCTACGATAAATATACGATTCGGAGAACGGCGGAACTGATCTGTTCATTGAATGATGTCTGCCAGGTGAACACCCTTACAAGTACGGTTATCATACGGGATGCGGTGGAATGCGGCATTGACGAAGCGTATGTGGATAAGGTGCTGGCTCCGCTGCCGTTCATAACGCCTGATGAATACCATAAGCTGCCGTTCGATGAAGTGGACCTCGCCGTACGCATAGACAGTGAGTACCAGGGGAAGGTCGGAATCAGGCGCATGTCCAGAGCGTACAGGAATGTGCTGCTGGCTGTTGCGAACGAAATAACCGGAGAGGACAGAGCAGTTCTCAAACGGATCATCAAACAAGCCATGAGGAGGAAAACAGGATGAGTCAAGTAGCGTTTTGGGCGCCCGTACGGGGGCATGGAGCCGCAACATCGAATGTGCTCGCGGTCTCTACGATGATCGCGCTCGATTATTACGCGCGGATTATGATTACGCATACGAAAAGAACAAGAACGGCGCTGGAAAACGCCTTCGGTCGGCCTTCTTCGGACGGCAATCTGCTGTCGTTCAGCGAGTACGGGCTGGATGCGCTGGAACGGCTGCTTCAAAGCGACAAGATGATGCCCGAGACGATCCAAGATTACACAAAACCGATTGTCAAGGACAGGCTGGATCTGCTTCCCGGTTCGAGGAAGCCGCTTGCGGACCCGGATTGTTTCCGGGAAGAAACACTGCCGTACATCGTAAACAGTGCCAGCCGATACTATGACCTTACCTTTGTTGATGTCGGAGACGGGTATAAGGAAGACAGCACGGAGGTTATTCTGCGTAATTCGGATCTGATCGTCGTCAATCTCAGTCAGAACCTTGAGCTGCTGGAGCGCTATTTCAACAAGGAACTTTGGACGGAATCTCTGCAAAATAAACCGCTTCTCCTCGTGTTGGGCGATTATGACGGAAACTCCCGTTTTAATGCCGTTAATTTGGCCCGGAAATTCAAATGGCGGCAGCCGATCTATACCGTCCCGCACTGCACCGGTTATTTGGATGCCTGCTGCGATAAAAATGTGCTTGAGTTTTTTTTGAGGAGCCGAAATGCGGGCCCGGGTCATTCTTCGTACGCATTCATTACGGAGATCAGGAAGTTGACCAAGGCTCTTCTTGAGCGGCTGGGCCTGGATTCGAAGCTTATGCAGGAAAGGGGAGCCTAGCCCTCCATGCCCACGGACAGGTTAAATCTCGCTTTGATACTCATAGTGGCAGTTTTTGCGGCAGTGTGGTTCTTTGCCAAAACGGGAGGCTGGCGCGTCAGAACTTCCGCTTCGCAAACCGCAAAAAATTACTCTATTGAGGCAATGACTGCCTTCATTAAAGAAGCTTTTGCCGAGATAACGGCGGGCGGGGGCAGCGAACTCCGGTTGTCCGAGGAGGAATACCGGCGCAGCCGAAACAAAAGACTTCAGCTGAAAAGGGCTCTGAAGGGCTGCGGACACGGTGATCTGAAGGACAAACGATACGTAAAATCCGTCATGATGGACCTGCTGACCGGCGTTAACGGACTTGGCGGAACAACGATTCACCACTCTCTGCCTTTTCATAAGCCCGAGCAGCTCACGGCACAGGACCGGTTTGACATTCTGCTTCATCTCTATCGGAAAAAGTACGGTTACGACGGCCTTCATGAATTAATCCGGAAGCATAAACTGGATGCCGTTAAACATGTGATTGAAGACGGCCGCACACCTTCTTATATCGTAACGGCGGAGGAGATTGCGCATGTATTCCGCAAGGAAGCCGGACTGTTGTCGTTTCAGGATAAGCTGGAAATCGTCGTGCAGCGGATCTATCAGCATTACAAAGGCTTCGGCGTGATCGATGCCATCCGCGAGATGCGCATCGACGGTGTGTCGGGAGGAGTTTCCGGTGCGCTTCCGGACAGTGCCGGGTATCGCGGAGCTCCGCTTGCAGAGAGAGAGGCTGACGGAAATCACCGGTATAAGAAAGAAAGCACGTCTTACGATAGCGTTTGGATTTTCTACCGGGGAAAACCCATCCACTTTTCGTTCCTAAGTTTCGGCAGCAGCGAAGAGCTGCGGCGGGTCTGTCAAAACATCTACAAATATAATTATCCGGGTCAGCTTTCCGAAACGAACGGCTATAAAGTGAACGATATGAAGGACGGATCCCGTGTCGTTGTGGTCCGGCCTCCCTTTTCGGAATCCTGGGCGTTTTTCGTCCGTAAGTTCGATCTGCCCAACGCTACGCTGGATCAGCTTGTCCATGGGGGCAATGCCGGGCTGGCTGTGGAACTCATTCGTCACCTTATCAAAGGCTGCCGGATAACGGCCGTGACGGGTGCACAGGGCAGCGGGAAAACAACCCTGCTCATGGCTATGGTCCAATCCATTTCCGCGACCTTGACGCTTCGCGTACAAGAAATGGCGTACGAACTGCATCTGAGGAATTTATACCCGCAGCGCAACATCTTAAGTTTCCGGGAGACGGATCACATTACGGGACAGCAGGGTCTTGACGTGCAGAAAAAAACGGACGGAGCCGTGCATATCCTAGGGGAAGTGGCGACAGACACGGTTGCCGCCTGGATGATTCAGATGGCCCAGGTAGCCAGCTTGTTCACTCTTTTTACTCATCATGCCAAAACGTTTGCCAGTCTGATCGACTCGCTTCGTAACTCTTTGCTCAAAACGGGAATGTTCCAAGATGAAGTCATGGCCGAAAAGCAGGTTATCCGCGTGATTCATTTTGACATTCATCTGCGTAAAAGTGCCGACGGAACGCGTTTTATAGAACGGATAACGGAATGCGTCCCTCTGGATAGCGATTTATATCCGAGCGAAAAAGCGGGCATGACCGACAAGGATAAAGTTGAACTCCCGGGCTTTCTGGACGATGCCTCCGAATTTTTTCGGAGGACAACGGACCGCAAACTTTACGAACAACGAAACATTGTGGAATACCGGGACGGTGCCTACCGGGTTTGTCGGCCGATCAGTCTCCGCAATACCGAGGAAATGCTGGATCATATGACACCCGCGGATGCCCAGGCATTCGAAAGATTTTTGGAAACGCATTGGGGAGGCGATGTTATTGCCGCTTCGTGATTGGTTGCTTGCGATCGCTTTATTCAGCGGGGGCACCGCATGCGTAATTTGGTTTCTGTACGTATACGCGATTAAAAGGCGGGCAAAGCTGAGCGGTTACGGGGAGGACGAGCTTCAAAAGCTGCTCTCTCCTCTAAAAGGAAACGGAAGAAAACAAATCGAACGGCTGTACGGGAAATGTTACGAGATCATGAGCAATATCCCCGGAATTTCCCGTTATACACAGCGTATACGCCGGAGGATTGCTCCCTTATACTCCTACGACGAGAGTATGATTCGAATGGAAACCGGGCGGATTACGCTGCTTGCTTTCCTTATCGGCTGGCTTACCGCGGGATTTGTTTTTCTTTTTTACCCGGATGTTTCTTACATGCTCATGATTTTGCTTGGAAGTCTTGTTCTTCACGGTATCCTCATCGATACGCTCGTCCACCGGGCCGAAGACCGGCTGCTCCGGCAAATGACCGAATTTTTATCGGATGTCCGGCACTTTTATCACCAGCACGGGATGGTGGACGAGGCGGTTTATGACGCCGCTCAGATCGCGCCCAGGCAGCTGTCGCTCCATGCGGAAGCGGTATACGGCACTTTGAACTCCGACCATCCGGAGCGCAGTCTGGAAATCTACTATGAGCATGCGCCGAACCGTTTTTTGAAAAGCTTTGCGGGCGTCTCCTTTTTAGTCAGGGAATTCGGAGACAAGCTGCTTCCGCATGGCTCCATGTATCTGCATGCCCTCAGCAAAATCACTTCTGAAATTCGCCTTGAAATACTCCGTAAAGAAAAACTCCATTACCTCTTAAAAGGACTTTCCGTTATTGCAATCTCCCCGATTATGGCTGCCAAACCCATTGAAGCGTGGGCGCGGCATAACTTCCCGGCTATGGATGAATTTTATACGGGCGCCGCGGGGTTTGCCGTTAAAACGGGCATTTTCGTGCTGATCATCGTCTGCTTTGTCCTCCTCAGAAAGCTTCAGGATACTGCGGAGGAAACAGGAAGCCGTAGAACAGGCCGGAAACCGCCCGAGCAAAAATGGCTGGGTAACCGGCTTGTCAATGCGGTCACACAGAGAGTCGTCCCCGCAGTGCATTCCATGGAACGGGGCAGGCTGCAAAAGCTTCTCAGGGAAGCCAATTCTCCTTTGCTGCTTGAATGGCTTACCCTCCGCCGCCTGCTTACGGGGCTCGCTTGTTTTCTTCTCGTGCTGGGGATGTTTCTGATTATGCAGAGACTTACCTTGCAGCAGGTTTACTTTTCGCCGACCCGCAATCAGGCGATGTTCGGCAGCCTTTCTCCGCAGGAAAAACGGAAAGCGCTGGAAACTGCGGCCTTTGACCGGAACGTCATTCAGAAATTGGAGCGGTCCGGCAGAGAGCTTCGTGAAATGATAGCCGAAGAAATGCGGCAGCAGGGATTCCAGCCCGATCCTACCGTCCTCAACACCGCGGGCGAACGGATTAAGGCAAAACTGGACAGTATTGCGGGGGCATATTTAAGCTGGCGGGAGCTCTTGTTCTGTTTTATTTCCGGTTGGGCCGGCTACCACAGTCCGGTTTGGCTGCTGCATATGCAGAAACGAATGCGAAGGATGGAAATGAAAAACGAGGTGGACCAGTTTTATACGCTGTTGACCATCCTCGCTCATTTCGAACGAATGTCCGTCGAGCACATACTGGAATGGCTGGAACGTTTTGCAGTCTTGTTTCAGTCTCCGCTGTCCGCATGTCTGCTCGATTACGAAGCGGGGGCGGATGAGGCGCTGGAAAAGCTGAAGGAGGAAGCCGCCTATACGCCCTTTGTCCGTCTGGTTGAACGGCTCCAGGCTGCCGTTAATCATATTCCGGTCAAGCAGGCGTTTGACGACTTGGAAGCGGAGCAGCAGTATCACTTCGAGCGGCGCAAGCAGGACTATGAGCGGATGATCGAAACCAAAGCCGGCTGGGGGCGCTGGATCGGTTTTGCCCCCATGTATGCGCTTGTTTTCCTCTACCTGGTCATTCCGCTCGTTTATATGAGCATGCAGCAGATGAATTTGTATTATCAGCAGATCGGTAAAATTTCTTAAGGATAAAGGAGCTGGATTACAATGGGAAATGCACAGAAAGCACTAATCATGGCGGCAGGTTTTTTTCTGGCCATTGCTCTGATTACGATTGCGGTGGTGATGTTTATTTCGGCACAGGATGCCACGAAAGCGGCGCAGAACAATTTTTCGGATATTCAGACGGAGCTTTCCCAGACCGCTTTTACCGTATACGACAATACCGTGGTTTCGGGGAGTCAAGTTGTAAACGCGCTGCGTAAATTTGCCGATAAGGAGCAGTTCGGAATTCAGGTTCAAACGGGAAAAAATCCGGTCGGTTCCTGGTATACGAACAAGATCGATACCACATCGCCGTCAAGCAGCAATTACGGTACGGTAATCGCCTCGATATCCAGGGATGCTGTTGCGAACGCCACCTTGGAGTCTCATATGGATTACGTGAATCCAAGCGGTAAATTCAAAGCGCACATCATTAAGGATAAAAGCAATGTGATCCGTGCGATTGAATTTATGCAGCAGTAGACGAAGCGATGAATCATGCGACTCGCTCCATGCTGTTTGCCGGTGTTTCGGTCTGCATATTCGTCTCGGCTTTAGTCACGGGCATGATGCTGCTCCAAAACGTAAGGGGAGCCATTGCGGACACTTATTTATCCCGGAAGCTTCTCGATTACAACCAACAGCCCGCAAATGCCAAGCTCGGAGCGGTTTCGGTAAAAGGATCCGATCTGATCATGTCCATTTATTTAAACGCCGGAGAACCTTACGACATTGTGGTAAACGGCAAACGCTATCCGGGCGGTCGGCAGAAAGAAGAAACGGATCCTGCCGGCATAGATCCGGCTGCAGCGTATCGTTATTATGTGGTGCGCGATACCGGAGGAACGTTAAAACGAATCGTATATACGACGCCTTGAATTGTCAGGCGTAAACGGGGAGGGAACAGGTGGATACACTCAGCAAGGCCTTTGTCCTCATTTTAGCGGTTTTGCTGCTGTACATTTATCCGCTGTCGGATTCGGCGGCCAGAGAGGATGATCTGTCTCGGGTAATCGCGTTTGAGACGATGACACGTTTTGTCGACAACGTGCGCGATAAAGGACGGCTGACGCCGGCTATGTACGAACAATTTCAAAAGGAGCTGACAACCTCCGGCCAGGAGTTTGATGTGAATATGGAGCATAAGCATAAACGGTACGTGCCTGTATATGACGACCAGGGGCGGTTCGCGGAAAAGTATACGGTGGAGGACGAAGCATTCTATAACGCCCAGATTCTTTCCGTTCTGTTTCCTGAAAACTCGCTTCCGCCGGACCATGCGGATCGTACCTACAAACTTGGCGCCGGCGATTATTTCACTGTGACCGTGCACAGCCTGAGCCGTACACCGGCAGTTGTCTGGCAGGACGCTTTAAACGGAACGAATACGCCCGGCGGACAGCTTTACATGCCGTACGGGGGGATGGTCCGCAATGAAGACAGCTAAACTGGCCATTTTCTTCGTTCTCATTTATGTGCCCTTCGCCTGGATGAACAAATTCGATGCAAAAGCCCAGTTTCAAATGCTGTTTCTGGAGACGAAGTACGATGCGGCTGTAAATGCGGCCGTCCAGGACGGCGCGGCGGCTCTTTCCGTCAATGAAAAGCAGGGGGAAGAGGTTCGGTACGAATCCTCGAAGAAGGTCAGGGTCAACCGGAAAGAGGCTGTCGATAGCTTTTATAGAACTTTCTATTCGAATTTCGGCGTGTCGGAGAATGCGGCGGGCCAGCAGGTTCTTGATTCTTATCTTTCCGCTCTCCTCATTGTCGGCTACGACGGCTGCTACTCCTACACAATCGAATCTTATACGGGTGAAGACGGTTTTGAGAGGAGTCGGAGACTGGAGGGGCCGAAAAGGCCGTACGTCTACCAAGACCCGACAGGAGAGATTATAGCTTTTACGCTGGACGAATACGTAACGGTGAAAAATGCTGCGGGAACCGGCTGGATAGAAGGGTTCCGGAGCGAGATCCAGGCTAAAACGCAAACGGCGCTTTTAAAGCCGGCGGCACGTTTTGACGAAGTCAGGAGAGGCGCGATTATAAACACGATCCAGCGCGAGCTCGAAAATGCGATCCGGGAGCACAATATTCAGACACGCCGGTTGGGAGCTGCCTATACGTTCACGCTGCCCCTTCTGTCGGGTGAAGAATGGAGCAATACGATCAATGATGTGGGGATGCTCGCTTTTGTACAGGGCATTCCGATCGGATACCGGACCTATAACAATTACGCGCTGGGAGGGGCAAGGATCGTGAAGCGGCCCGTGTTTTATGGATACCGGCAGAACAACCTTCCTTATTTCACGAGCAGCCGGTGCCCGCGTCCCCAGGAGATTCTGGAAACCTTCACGAGTCCCAAAGCCGCTGCTGCAGCCGGTTATTACCTGAAAGAATGCGTCAACGGACGGACATAAAACACTCGTTTTCGCGACGGAACAAAGAAAGCGCTCTACCGAAAAAGATTGTCCGATAAAATTGACATCCGATCCGCGTAACGTTTATCATCAAGTCAACGATGAGTTCGATGCGGCTTCCGCACATTTGTGATGCCACGTTTCATTTATGACTGCAGTGATTTAACGTCATAATGCGGTTCACGGGCGGAATCAGCATGTTGGGCGGTTTGACTGATCTGTGCTATCGGGGCGTTCGGGTCCATGTTAAGAACTGGAACATGCGGCAAGTGGAATCAGGCGCAGATGCTTTGGGAAATCTACGGGAATGTGGAAACCACCGGGCAATGTGCTTTTTTTCACACAAATTTTCGTCTGTTCTTAAACGTGTATCGCCCCGAATTTTGATCAGCATACGCAAGCCCGGAAGCTTTGCCTCGAGCCGGGAGCAGCGGTCCTTGCATGATTCGTAACGGAAAATGCGCCGTTTGTTCCCGAGCGGGTCGAATCCATCCTTCGGCAGCCGTTCTGACACCAAGTTGGGAGCGGTGACGATCTAATACAAGAGGAAAGGGTGTTTGATTCATGTCCAAACAGCAAATTGGTGTAATCGGTCTTGCGGTCATGGGTAAAAACCTGGCGCTTAACATCGAGAGCCGCGGCTTTACCGTTTCCGTTTTTAACCGCTCGCCTGAGAAAACGAAAGAACTTCTTGAAGAGGCAACCGGACGCAACCTGGTCGGTACTTTCAGCATGGAAGAGTTCGTGCAGTCGCTCGAAACTCCGCGCAAAATTTTAATTATGGTCAAAGCCGGACAAGCGACCGATGCGACCATTGAACAACTCGTTCCGCTTCTGTCCGAGGGAGATATCCTGATCGACGGCGGTAACGCCTACTTCCCGGATACCCAGCGCCGCAACAAAGAACTGGAAGCCCGCGGCATCCGCTTTATCGGTACGGGTGTTTCCGGCGGTGAAGAGGGCGCGCTTAAAGGCCCGTCCATCATGCCTGGCGGACAGAAAGACGCGTACAAGCTCGTGGAACCGATCCTAACGGCGATTTCCGCCAAAGTGAACGGCGATCCATGCTGTACGTATATCGGTCCGGACGGCGCCGGACACTACGTTAAAATGGTACATAACGGCATCGAATACGGCGATATGCAGCTGATTTGCGAAGCTTATCAACTGCTTAAAGACGTGCTGAACGTCAGCACGGAAGAACTGCACGAAATTTTCACGGAGTGGAACAAAGGCGAGCTGGACAGCTACCTCATCGAAATCACCCGTGATATTTTCACGAAATACGACGAAGAAACCGGCAAGCCGATGGTCGACGTTATCCTCGATTCCGCAGGTCAGAAGGGCACGGGCAAATGGACCAGCCAAAGCTCCCTGGATCTGGGCGTGCCGCTTTCCATCATTACGGAATCCGTATTCTCCCGCTTCCTGTCCGCCATGAAAGAAGAGCGGGTAGCTGCAAGCAAAGTACTGAACGGTCCGGCAGTGAAGCCGTTTGAAGGCAACCGCGAAGAGTTCATCGAAGCGGTCCGTAAAGCCCTGTACGCGAGCAAAATCGCTTCGTATGCACAAGGCTTCGCTCAAATGCGCGCTGCATCCGAAGAGTACAACTGGAATCTGAGCTATGGCGAAATCGCCATGATTTTCCGCGGCGGATGCATTATCCGTGCCCGTTTCCTGCAGAACATTAAGGACGCGTACGACCGCGATCCGGAACTCCGCAACCTGCTGCTGGACGATTACTTCAAAAACATCGTGGAAAACTATCAGGATGCTTGGAGAAACGTCGTTTCCGTAGCGGTAACGCGCGGTATTCCGGCACCGGCTTTCGCCTCTGCGCTGGCTTATTACGACAGCTACCGCACAGAGCGCCTGCCGGCCAACCTCCTGCAGGCTCAGCGCGATTATTTCGGCGCGCACACGTTCCAGCGTGTGGATAAAGAAGGCACCTTCCACTACAACTGGCTCGACAGCTAAAAACGGTAGCCGAACCGGTTCCGTTTCGCCTTACCGGACATTGCGTCCGTTTCGCTGGCATCCGATCGGGTACGGCATCGTCCGTGCTTCCTAATCGTTTGCCGGCGAGGAATCCCGCTCCGAAGGGGGTTCATTCTCGAAGAGACCGTACGAAGCTTCTTTCAGACAGCTTTTGATACGGTCTGCTTCCTGATCGAAGGCGCTTCTGCGATGGACGAGCATCATGGAAACTTCGGCGAAAGATTCAAAGTTTTTCAATAGACGCGGCTGAGTGAGTTCCTTTAACCGGGAATCCTGCTCAGCCATTTTTTTGCGTATAAATTCGAGCGCCCAGACTACGTCATCTCTGCACAGCATGTACGAGGGCTGAAGCATCTGACTCAGCCGACCGGAAGTATTCCGGCTGGGATCGGGAATCCTTGGATGAGGCATCAATCGGACATCGCTCCTTGTAATCTACTGATCCTTCTACGGATTGCGTATGTATTCTCATTTTTGCTGTCTTTGAAAAGGTTTATTCACTATACCATATGAAATTGATGCAATTTGTATTCATCCGGGGCTTTTGCTGTGATATGATAGTGGAAAGTTTAAACCGAGAGAGGATCGACGGGCACGATGAGCACACAACCGAGATCAAATATAGTGCTGATTGGGTTTATGGGCACTGGTAAAACGACTGTCGGGTTAAAGTTGGCTGATCGGCTAGGTTGGCCTATGATAGATACCGATGAGGAAATTGTAAAAAAAGCCGGAATGTCGATTCCGGAACTGTTCGCCACGCACGGGGAAGCTCATTTCCGGACTTTGGAACGTGAGGTCGTCCGGGAGACGCTGGCCGGCAGCCATCGCGTGATTTCAACCGGAGGCGGTGCGGTACTGGCGGAGGAGAACCGGGCGTGCATGAGCGAGCGGGGCTTTGTCGCGGCTTTGTCCGCAAGTCTGGAAACCATCGTGGAGCGGGTTAAGAACGACTCCAACCGGCCTTTGCTGCAGGGAAGCGGACTGGAGGAAAAGGTCCGTACGATGCTCCAGGAACGTCAAGATGCGTACAGGTTTGCCGACCTTACAATCGATACGTCACCGCTTGCCGCGGACGACATTGCCGAACACATCTTTAACGCCTGGACCAAAGAAAGACTGAAGCGGGAAGAACTTTCAGGCTGACCGGGCCGCTCGTCCGGCGGCGGGGCTTAAAGCTGTTCCCAGGCGAGCATTCCGCCCTCCATGTTTTTCAAATTCGCAAAGCCTTGGGACTCCAGGAAATCGTACGCTTTCCCGCTCCGGTTGCCGCTGCGGCAGACCAGAATGACTTCGCCTTCTTTAGGGATTTCGTGAAGACGGGTGTGAATCTCCATCAAGGGAATCGATTTGGCACCGGCAATTTGACCGGCCGCGACTTCTTCGGGCTCGCGTACGTCTATGACGCACAGCGGCTCACCCGCCGCAAGTCGGGCTTTCAATTCCGAGGGTTGAATCTTATTCATATAAAAGCACCTCCTGTAATCTCGTTTTCCCTGTAACTATACAAAACCCGGAAGCGCGGAGTCAAACCGTCTCCGTGCTTCCCCTAGACTATCTTCAAAGCAAAATACGGGACAGAATAGGTGGTTTGCCCATGAAAAGTTGGATCATCGGAACAGCCGGCGTGTTCGGAGCCCTGTCCCGTTACGGGTTATCCGTTCTCTGGAACGAAGGAACCGGTTCCTTCCCTTGGGGCACGCTGGCCTGTAACATGATCGGCTGCATGCTGCTCGGTTATTTCAGCGAGGCTCTGCTGCCGAAATGGCCACAGGAGCTGCGTACTGCCGTTATGACCGGCTTTATCGGCGCTTTCACGACTTTCTCCACCTTTAGTATGGAAACGGTCCGGATGCTTCAGGATCATCGGGTTCCCCTAGCCCTGCTGTACATTGGCGTCAGTCTGCTCGGAGGGCTCCTTGCCGTCAGTCTGGGCACGGCTGCCGCGCACCGCAGGAAGGAGAAAGCCATATGAACGCGGGCTGGATGAATGTGCTGCTGGTAGGGGCCGGAGGATTCGTCGGCTCCATCGCCAGATACAAATTAGCCGGCTGGGTTCAGAGCCGTACGGCTTCTCCGTTTCCGTTCGGCACACTGGCCGTCAACCTCACGGGTTGTTTTTTTCTGGGGTGGCTGTTCGGGCATGTGACGAATGCCGCCTTGCTTATCGGGCTGGGAACAGGCTTTACCGGCGCCTTTACGACGTTTTCCACTTTAAAGCTGGACAGCTGGAAGCTGAGAAAGAAAAAGCTTTTTAATCTGGATATGATCTATCTGGCCGTAAGCTATCTGGCCGGAATCGGCTTAGCTTTTGCCGGCTTCTACATATAAAAACAAGGCCCTACACGGACCACTCATCGACCAAAGGAGAGAACTACCATGAATTCCATGAAAGCCATTGTAAAAGCGACACCGAACCTGCAGGGAGAAATTCAGGCGCTGTCTTCCAAAAACTATACGACTCGTTACCTCCTTCTTGCGGCATTGGCTGACGGTACGAGTACGATCCACTACCCGGCTCACAGTGAAGACAGTGACGCCATGCGCCGGTGTATCCGGGATTTGGGCGCGGTTATCGAAGAAGACGAGCATAAGATGGTTATTAAGGGATTCGGCAAAAACCCTCTCCCTATCAAAGAATTAAACGTCGGCAACGCGGGAGCGGTTCTCCGTTTTCTGATGTCTACGGCAGCCCTCTGCCAAAGTGAAGTTACTTTCATTAATCAGTATCCGGAATCGCTCGGCAAGCGGCCGCATATGGATCTCATTGATACGCTGGAACAAATGAACGTCCAGGTCGAACATAATGAAGGCCGTCTGCCGATAACTATTAAAGGGGGACAACCCCGCGGAGGCAAAATTACCGTATCGGGCAGTGTAAGCTCGCAATTTTTGAGCTCCCTTCTGTTTTTGACTCCTCTGCTCCAAGAAGACAGTGAAATCGAAGTGCTTCACGATTTGAAGTCCAAAGTGATTGTCGGACAAACACTGGAAGTGCTCGAACAAGCAGGGATTCGCGTGGAAGCCAGCGAAGATCTTATGCATTACCGGATTCCCGGCAATCAATCCTATCGTGCGCAGGAGTATGTCGTGCAAGGGGATTACCCCGGATCCGCGGCGATTTTGGCGGCTGCGGCCGTCACCAACTCGGATGTTACCGTTCATCGTCTCGACGAGAACAGCCGTCAAGGCGAGAAAGCCTGCGTGGACGTTCTCCGCGCGATGGGCGTCTCGCTGACTCACAAGGATGGAATCGTGCGCGTACAAGGCACGGGCAAACTTAAAGCCGGCGAATTCGACGGCGATCATTTTACAGATGCGGTGCTTGCTATGGTAGCGGCCGCGGTGTTCGCGGAAGGCACCTCGCGTTTTTACAACGTGGAGAATCTCCGCTACAAAGAGTGCGACCGGATTACGGATTTCCTGAACGAGCTGCGCAAAGCCGGAGCCGACGTGGAAGAGCGTCAAAGCGAAATCATTGTCCACGGCCGGCCGGAAGGGCTTGAAGGAGGCGTGGAAATTAACGCGCATTATGACCATCGCGTCATTATGGCCCTGTCCGTGGCAGGGCTGAGGAGCAAGCAGGGGCTTGTTATCCGCGACGCCCACCATGTGGCCAAATCTTATCCGCAGTTTTTCGATCATATGATTTCACTCGGAGCGCACATCGAATTAACGAACGAATGAATGGGTGAATAGGATGCGCATTATTTGGAGGGGCATGAAAGTAACGTTCGGTTTCTTTCTGATCCTCGGGTTATTGTTCTCAGGCGGTTTCATGTCTGTGATGCTATATGCCAAAATAAGCGGGCAAGACGTTCAGACTGTCATGGCCATGGACGCGAAACTTGAAAAACAGCCTCCGCCTGAGCCGGAGCAGCCTCCGGCGGCGGAACAGGTTCAAGAACAGCCGAAAACGAAGGCTATGATCGATGCGCCCGTTATCGCGCAGAAACCGGAACTGCCGTCGGGCTGTGAAATTACTTCGATTGCCATGATGCTTCATTATAAAGGCATCAAACTGGATAAGATGCAGCTGTACGACGAAATGCCGAAGGACCCGACTCCTATCGTCTGGAACAAAGACGGGACCATTGCCTCGTGGGGACACCCGAACATTGGTTACGTAGGAGACGGCACCGGGAAGTCTAAAGGCTTCGGCATTTACCACAAGGCGCTGTTTCCGCTGTTGAAGTCGTATATTCCTTCTGCCGTAGATATAACGGGCGAATCTTTTGACGTGTATGAAAAACAAATCGCAAACGGCCGCCCGGTTGTCGTTTGGACGACCATCGGTTTCACGATGCCGACCCGCTGGTCCGAATGGAATACCTCCATCGGTCCGATCCGCGCGACATTTTCCGAGCATGCGGTATTGATGGTCGGGTACGACGAGACGTCCGTTTACGTGAACGACCCGTGGACGGGCAGCAAAAATGTCCGGCTGGATAAAAAGCTGTTCATCGACATCTGGGAAGCGATGGGCAAGCAAGGCTTGTCCTACACGGCTGATTAAGAACAGACAACGGACAATGCCGGTTCTTTAAATTACGAAAGGGAGTGTTCTCATGCCTTTTGAAAATCCGTCCAGAGACGAAATCAAAACCTTGCTGGCTTCAGCCGGCCCCATTGCCGTAGTAGGTTTGTCCGATAACCCGGAAAGGGTGTCGCACATGGTATCGGCAGCCATGAAATCCCGCGGATACGAGATTATTCCGGTTAATCCGAATGCGGATGTCATTTTGGGCGGCAAAAGCTATGCCAGCCTATCCGATATTCCCGGTAATGTGGATATCGTCAATGTGTTTCGCAGAAGCGACCAGGTTGTGCCGATCGCGGAGGAAGCGGTCCGCAAGGGAGCCAAAGTTCTTTGGCTGCAGCAGGGCGTTTATAATGAAGAAGCGGCTGAGATTGCGCAACGCGGCGGCTTGAAGGTCGTCATGGACCGCTGCATCAAGGTGGAAGATGCGATTTTGAATCCGAGAGGCAACTGAACCGGTACGATACAGCCGCTAAAAATAGCATTACCCGACTAAGGCGCAGGCTTTAGTCGGGTTTTATTTTTTCAGAAAAAAATATTTCGGGAAGGTTCATAATTTCAGCGGCTCCTGCAAACAATAGGGGAGGCTTCAGAACAAGGAAAGACTTGTCTGGAAGACTCATCAATTTCCTTAAAGGAGGAACTCCGCATGTACAACCAGTATCAAAATCAAGCCGGTATCGGCTCCCAGTCCCAATACCAAAACAAGTTCCAGCCGACCGGTTATGTTCAATCTTCGTACGGTCAGAACCAGTACCAGAATTCCCAGCAATACGGCAGCTACCAAAACCCGCAATCGTTCCACACGGCTAACTACCGCGGCAACCAACCGGGTCATGACAGCTACCTGCGCTCGGATTCCCAAAATCCGGCCCAACAACAAGGTTTCGGACAAGCTTCCCAGGGCCTGACTCAATCCTATGGTTCCCAAGCTTACGGCAACCAAGGAAACCAATTCTACACGAGCCAACAACAAAGCTACGGACAATTCGCTGCCCCTCAGTCTTACCACACGGCTAACTACCGTGGCGATCAGCCGGGACACGACAACTACCTGCGTTCGGATTCCGAGTCTCCGTCCCAACAAGGCTACGGCCAAGCTTCTTACGGGCTGAGCCAATCCGTTGTCGGCCAAGGCTACGGCTCCCAAAATTACGGTTCCCAATCCTACGGTCAATCGTATGGCCAAGGCTACGGCACACAAAGCTACAGTCAATCCGCCTCCCCGCAGTCTTACCATACGGCTAGCTACCGCGGCGACCAGCCGGCCCATGACAGCTACCTGACTTCGGATTCCCAAACTCCGGCTCAGCAGCAGATCGGCGGTTACTCCAGCAGCGTAGGTTCCGCTCAATCCGGCCGTTTCAACACGGGCATTCCGTACACGACAGGTACGTTTTAATTAAAGGCTGACGATGGCTTACAGCATCGTCATGCCGCTTTATGCCGTCAAGCGGGTCTTCGGACCCGCTTATTTGTTTTTGACAAAAAGTGCGGCAGCCATTAGGATCGAAATAGAGAGGAGGCAGGGCTTAAGTTGAACTGGATGGGAAATTTGCAGCAATTCGGGCGTTCTTTAATGCTTCCGATGATTACGCTCCCTGTTGCCGCAGTACTTATAAGACTGGGAATCCTGCCATGGGATAGTTTGGGGGCGGCATGGCTCGGCGATATGATGCTGCTTGCGGGTCATACCATTTTTACATATTTGCCGCTTGTATTCGCGGTGGGCGTTGCTCTCGGTTTGACGGAGAATGCGGGTATTGCCGGACTTTCCGCGCTGATGAGCTACTTTTTATTCACCGTATTGACCCAGCATCAGCTGGGCGAAACGTTTCAACTGGGGGTCGCGGGAGGAATCCTGATCGGTCTGCTGTCGGCGGTCGCGTACCACCGGTGCAAGCGGATCCAGCTCCCCGAATACGTACAGTTTTTCGGAGGCCCGCGGATGGTTCCGCTTATTATGGGAGTCGTTACGCTCGTCCTGTCCATCCTGATGATCAAGCTGGGCCCCGTCCTGGAGAACGGGATGGAGCAGTTGACGGCATGGGTTCTCAGCCTCGGCGGATTCGGTGCTTTTTTGTATGGCATCGCGCACCGTCTTCTTGTGCCTTCCGGGCTTCATTATATCCTGAACAATTTCTTCTGGTTTCAACTGGGCGCTTACAAAGAACCGAACGGTGATATGGTTTATGGCGATCTGCCCCGTTTCTTCGCGGGTGATCCGACGGCCGGGGCCTACATGGCCGGATTGTATCCGATTATGATGTTCGCGCTTCCCGCCATTGCTTTCGCCATTATCCACGAGGCAAGGGAAGATTTGAAGCCTCATGTCCGAGTTACTTTTATGACGGCGGCACTGACTTCTTTCCTGACCGGCGTCACGGAGCCGATTGAGTTTGCCTTTCTGTTCGTCGCTCCTTACTTGTTCGTGATTCATGCCATTTTATCCGGCTTTGCCATGTGGATCGCGTATGCGCTGAATATTTCGCATGGCTTCTCTTATTCCGCCGGAGCTATCGATTTTGTCATTAACGAGCATTTGTCGCGCAACGGATGGATGCTTATTCCGATCGGACTTGTGTTCGGAGCGGTGTACTATGTCATGTTCAGGTACGCCATCCGGCGTTACCGCATTCCGACCCCGGGGCGGGAGGAAGGTTCATCGCTCGAAGAATGGGCAGGCGACATCCCTTACCGGGCGCCGCTTATCGTCCAAGCGCTTGGGGGCAAGGGGAATATCAAAAAAATCGAAGCCTGCATCACGCGGCTGAGATTGACGCTTGAATCCGACCGCCTCATGGATATCGCCGCACTGAAGCACCTTGGAGCGGCCGGAGTCATTCGCTTAGGCGGCGGCAACGTGCAGGTCGTTTTCGGCACATTCTCCGAATTGATCCGGGAAGAAATCATGAAGCTGCTGCGCAAAGACATCCAGCTTGTGCTCTTCAGTTCCCCGATGGCGGGAAGAATGATTCCGCTGGAGGACGTGCCGGACCGCATTTTCGCGGGAAAAATTGTCGGCAACGGGGTTGCTTTCATACCGGACAAAGGGGAGCTGCTGTCGCCGGTAGCGGGTAAAATCATGCACGTTTATCCGACGATGCATGCGCTCGGGATTCAGACAGAGGAAGGACTTGAAGTTCTGCTGCACATCGGCATCGACACATCCACATTAACCGGAAATTTCTTCGAGGCTCAGGTACGGCCCGGAGACGAGGTGGAGGCGGGGCAACTGCTGATCCGTTTTAACTACAGTCAGTTGAAGAAGCACGCCAAATCGCTGGCCACCCCTATGGTGATTACCAATTCGGACCGTGTCAAATCATGGAGTTTTGCCCCCTATAAATCCGTTAAAAAAGGGCAGGCGTCCGTGATGTCCGTTGTGCTGAAAAAACCGGAACAGAGCGGAGGGACTTCAAATGTTTAAAGGGATAGGAGCTTCATCGGGGATCGCCATGGGTCCCGCTTACGTGATCCCCGCCTGGGATTGGGAGTTCCCGGATAAGATGGTGGACGCCACCGATTTGTCGTTTGAATTCGAACGGCTGTATGACGGGATCCGTTCGTCCAAAGACGAATTGGAACATATAAAACAAGAGATCCGGGACGTCCTGGGCCAGGAGCAGTCGTACATTTTCGACGCTCATCTGGCGATTTTGGAAGATCCCGTGTTTATGAACGAAATTCAGGGTATCATCAGCCGGCAGTACAAAGCCGCAGAGGTGGCCGTCAAAGAAGTGATCGACAAATTCGTCGAAATGTTCGACGTATTGGACGATGACTATATGAAAGAACGGGCCATGGACATTAAAGACGTAGGCAACCGTCTTCTGAAGCATCTGCTGGGCAGCGGGGACGATACTCCGCCGCCGACGGATCATTCCTACGTACTCGTGGCGAAGGAACTTACCCCTTCCCAACTGGTGCATCTGGACCCGGCCCGCGTGCTGGGCATCGTCACAATGATGGGCGGACTGACCTCGCACACGTCGATTATGAGCCGCGCGATGGGAATTCCGTTCGTGCTGGGGCTGGAAGGCAAGCTTATCCGGCCTATTCAGAACGGCGACTTGATGATTGTGGACGGCGAGGAAGGGATCGTCTACGTGAACCCGGACAGCGGCACCGTGGAGCTGTACGAGTCGCGCAAGACGGATTGGCTCATGCACCGCGAGCGGCTGCAGGAAATCGCCCACGTCCCGTCCATGACTCAGGACCGCAAGCAGGTCCGGCTGGCGGCGAATATCAGCTCGATCAAAGAAATCGACCAGGTGCTCAAAAACGGTGCTGTCGGAGTCGGTTTATTCCGCTCGGAATTTCTCTACATGGACCGGGACTCACTGCCGGATGAAGAGGAGCAGACCGAGGTGTATAAGCAGGCGGCGGTCAAGCTGGACGGCAGGCCGCTCATCATCCGCACGCTGGATATCGGCGGAGACAAGAAGCTGGATTACCTTCCGCTTCAGGTGGAGGAGAATCCGGCGCTGGGATGCCGGGCTATCCGGATCTCGCTGGATCGCCGCGAACTGTTCAAAACCCAGCTTCGCGCGATTTTGCGGGCCTCGCACTTTGGTCAAGTAAAGCTGATGTACCCGATGATCTCCTCGCTGGGCGAGCTTAGAGAGGCTAACGCTCTGCTGGCGGAAGCCAAGCAGGAACTGAAAAGCCGGGGTAAGCCGTTTAACCCCGACATTGAGGTCGGCTTGACGATTGAAGTGCCGGGCGCGGCCCTGATTGCCGACGTTCTGGCCAAAGAAGTTGATTTCTTCAGCATCGGAACCAACGATCTGATCCAGTTCGTTTTGGCGGTGGACCGGATGAACGACAGCATCGCCCATTTGTACAATCCGTATCATCCCGCCGTAATCCGGCTGCTGAAGCTGACCATTGATGCGGCCAAGGCGGCCGGTATACCCGTTGCCGTATGCGGGGAGTTCGCCGGAGATATCCGCGCGCTGCCTCTTTGGCTGGGGCTGGGCATCGAGGAGCTGAGCATGTCCGTCCAGCTTATTCTTCCGATCAAGCATCGTCTGCTGACGAGCAATCACGCCGAGTGCGAACGCCTGCTTCAGGAAGTCCTGCAGTGCGGCACCAGCGAAGAGATCGAGCAGGTGCTCCGGCAGGCGGATTCCAGGTCGAGCGCTTCTTAACCTATTCTCACTAAACCAGGAGGGATTTACTATGACCGTACAGGATTTGAAAGGCCAGCGCATACTGGCGTTTGTCGATGAGGAATTCGAGGATCTGGAAATGTGGTACCCCGTTCTTCGTTTGCGGGAAGCGGGAGCAGTCGTCGATATCGCAGGGCCCAAAGCCCGCGAAATTTATCACGGCAAATACGGCGTGCCGATTACGACGGATGTCGCCTTCGGAGACGTAAGCGCGGCCGATTATGACGGGCTGTACGTGCCTGGCGGCTGGGCGCCCGATAAACTGCGCAGATATGCCGACGTTCTGCGGTTTACCCGCGAAATTCATGAGGCGCAAAAACCGATTGCGCAGATTTGTCACGCGGGCTGGGTTTTGATTTCGGCCAAAATCGTGGAAGGCTATACGATGACCTCTACACCGGGCATCCGGGACGATCTTGAAAACGCCGGAGCGATCTGGGTGGACGAGGAAGCCGTGGTCGACCGCAATATCGTTTCGGGGCGGCGTCCTCCGGACCTGCCCGCTTTTATGAAAGCTTTTATCGAGGTATTGATTCAGAAAAAGGCCACAAATTAACGGTAGGCACAGAGATAACGCTGCCTTCAAAAATAAATGAAATTTTCAAAAAAAAGGGAATATGTGACAGGCCTTGAAAAGCAGGAATATCATTCACCCGGATAGAAGTAGCTAAGTAAGACGAAGACAGCAAGTTTCAATCGGCTGCTAGAGGAGTGAGTGATTATGATGCAAAAAGGGTACTGCTGCGGACAACCGATTCATTTATGCTTGAGAACCGTCGTGTTTAAACAAAAGGTAGAGATTGAAAACGTACCCATCTACTCATGTGAAGCATGCGGCAAAAGCGTTGTTTATTCGAGCGTAAAACCTAAAGTTACGGAATTGATCGATACGCTCGGCCCGAAACCGGAAAAGCAGATCCTGCGGTTCGAAGACGTGTCCGAAATCGCCTGCCTCATTGTCCGGCTCGCTTGTTCCTCCGAGGATGGGTACGGATTTAAGCAGGCCGTTGAGGAAAGAGTCAATGAATTGCTGGATCTGCTGCTTCTGGCTACCTCTGTCGGGGATATGGGCTGGGCGGGGGAGATCCGCAGCAGGCTGGCTCAAATCAGCGAGCATATGCTGTCGGACGACCGGCTGCAGGAAGCTTTTGCGGATAGGACTTGCGGCTGATTGCAGGCAGTGACCTTCCTTACATCCCCATCCGCCGGATGCGCTTGGATAGGATTGCGGTTGATTACTTAGCCAACTTGAACGATGAGGCTTCCCGCGAAAGCGGGTATGAACATCGTTGAGTTGGCTTTCATGCGTATTTTTTGCTACTATTAGGTGTGAAAGTGTTTTAATTGCGAAAAGGGAAATAATGTCGTATGATAGTCTGTAATATGGCAAGGACGACGAATATTTGAATAAATGGAGAGAGTGACCGTGACCGTTACTATTTATGACGTAGCAAGAGAAGCAGGAGTATCGATGGCCACGGTTTCGCGTGTCGTCAACAATAACCCGAACGTGAAGCCGCAGACAAGGAAGAAAGTATTCGAAGCAATCGAACGGCTCGGTTATCGCCCCAATGCTGTTGCCCGGGGTCTTGCATCGAAGAAAACAACGACAGTCGGCGTGGTTATCCCTGATATTTCAAACTCGATTTTTGCGGAAGTGGCGCGTGGAATCGAAGACATTGCGAACATGTATCATTACAATATTATTTTGAGCAACGCCGACAAGAAGAAAGAGAAAGAAATCCGCGTCATCAACACGCTGCTGGAGAAGCAGGTGGACGGGCTTCTCTTTATGGGCGGCGTCGTGACGGAAGATCATATCAATGCGTTCCGGACTTCTTCCGTTCCGGTTGTGCTCTGCGGTACGGCCGACGAGCAGAACGTAATGCCGTCCGTCGATATCGATCACGAGAAAGCGGCTTACGATGCCGTGCAGCTTCTGATCGAGAGCGGCCACCGTACGATCGCCATGATCTCCGGACCTCTTCAAGATCCGGCTAACGGCTTTGCGCGCTACCAGGGCTACAAGAAGGCGCTGGAGCATGCAGGCATCGAAGTGAACGAAGATTACGTAAGACTGGGCAATTACCGGTATGAATCGGGAATCGATGCGACGGATTATTTCCTGAAGCTGCCGACGCGCCCGACCGCTATTTTCTCGGCGACGGACGAAATGGCGATCGGCGCCATTCACAAAATTCAGGACGAAGGGCTTTCCGTACCGAAGGATATTTCCGTGATGAGTATCGATAATATCCGGATGGCTTCTATGGTGCGTCCTCAATTAACGACGGTGGCGCAGCCTATGTACGATATCGGCGCGGTGTCCATGCGTCTACTTACGAAATTGATGAACAAGGAAACGATGGAACTTACTCAAGTCGTTCTCCCGCATGAAATCATTAAGCGCAGCTCAGTGGCTCCTCGTTGAGCCGCTTTTTGTTGAGCGGAAAGTAGAGGCTACATTAGGATGATAAATAAAATCGGTCTGATCGGCGCCATGAATGAAGAAATCGAACTGCTTGTCGGCGGGATGAGCGGCGTAACCGAAACGAACAAAGCCGGCATTACATACAGGGAAGGCCAGTTTGAAGGCAAATCCGTTGTGGTTTGTAAATCGGGAGTAGGCAAGGTGAACGCCGCCGTCTGCACGCAGATTCTGATTGACAGCTTCGGTGTTGATGCCGTGCTGTTTACAGGCGTTGCCGGAGCGCTGGATCCGGAGCTGAATATTGGCGATATCGTCATCTCCACAACCTGCATGCAGCATGACATGGATGTGACGCCCCTTGGCTTCCCGCGCGGAGTCATTCCTTACGAGGAAGTCTCGGTCTTCAAGGCGGACCCTCAGCTGGTGAAATTGGCGGATGAGGCAAGCCGGGAGCTGTTCCAGGGAAGAACGAAGCAAGGACTCGTCCTGTCCGGGGACCAATTCGTCGCTTCGCGCGACAAAGTGGCGGAGCTTCACCAGGAGCTCGGCGGGACCTGCACGGAGATGGAAGGTGCGGCCGTGGCGCAGGTTTGTTCCATGAACAAAGTTCCGTTCGTCGTGATCCGGTCCATGTCCGATAAAGCGGACGGCTCGGCGCACGTTAATTTCGCGGAATTTACCAAGCAGGCTTCCGAAAATTCGCACCGGATCATTGAACATATGGTGCGTTCGTTATAATGGACGGATAGGCATATGAAGAAGGCTGGCCGGTTTTAAACCGGTCAGCCTTTTTTGTTCCAACGGATTTGAAAGAAATTTCGTCTGGCATGCACGCAGCAGTGGAGATATCACCCATGTACGGAAGCAAACTGAATTAAAAAACCGCGGGGATCGCGCTCACTTTAAATAAAGCAGAGCGATCTCCACGGTTTTCTTGTTTTTCTCGGTAATGATTTCCCTGCGCGGGATCGGTTCCCAATCCGCCACGTCATCTAGCCAAGTGGCCGGTAGCCTGACGGGGCTTCCGGGCTGCTGCTCGGCAACCCACGCCGCCGGCAGGGGAAGGAGTGGATTGCTCTCCAGCTCCTGTAGCAGCGGGTGCCCGGTCATGACCAGCCAGACCAGGCTCCAGGCACGCGGAACGACCCTGTAGATGTCGTAGCCTCCGCCGCCGAGCGCAACCCAGCGGCCGTCACACCACTTGTCGGCCAGCTCGCGGATTAGCTCGGGCATTCTTTTGTAGATCCGCATGGAACAGTGTACATGGGCCAGCGGATCAAGGGCATGCGCGTCGCAGCCGTGCTGAGACACGATGATATCGGGCTTGAAACGCTCAATCAGCGGCACCAGAACCGCTTCAAAGCTTTCAAGCCAGGAGTCGTCTTCGGTGTACGGCTCCACCGGAACATTCACGCAGGTGCCGAACGCTTCGCCCTCGCCCCGCTCCGTCACATCTCCCGTCCCGGGAAATAAATATTTCCCGGTTTCGTGGATGGAGAACGTGCATACGCGCGGATCGGTGTAAAAGCTCCATTGAACGCCGTCGCCATGGTGGACATCCGTGTCGATGTACAGAACCCTCGCGTTGTAATGCTCGGTAAGATGGGCAATGGCGGCGGAAGCGTCGTTATAGACGCAGAAGCCGGCTCCCTTGCTCTGCAGAGCGTGGTGCAGGCCGCCGCCCAGATGGAACGCCCGCTTCGCTCTGCCTGACATTACGGTATCGGCAGCCGTTATGGAACCGCCGACTATCATCGAGGTGACGTCATGCATCCAGGCGAAATAGGGCGTTTCCTCCGTGTCCAATCCGTACTTGGCCGCGCTGTTCACCCAATCAAGCGAAGGGGAGAGTTCGCTAAGCGCTTTCACGGCATCGATATAAGCGGGTTGATGGACGCGGAGAAGCTCGTCATCCGTGGCTACGCGGGGAGTGACGATTTCGGAGTCGTTCAGAGCTCCGGCCTTTCTGAGTAGGTCAATCGTGAGCAGCAGTCTTTTCGGATTAAAAGGATGTTCCTCGTTGAACTTGTAGGTCGCTTCATGCTCGTTAAATACAAAAACCGATTCGTT
Source organism: Paenibacillus chitinolyticus NBRC 15660 (assembly GCF_000739915.1). Lineage (GTDB taxonomy): Bacteria > Bacillota > Bacilli > Paenibacillales > NBRC-103111 > Paenibacillus_F > Paenibacillus_F chitinolyticus. Next base: position 138,003 of record NZ_BBJT01000009.1, read on the forward strand.
CTTCATCTCGAGCTGTTCCTCCCGTAATCCAGGAAATGGTTCTTAATACATGAACCGTTGTTGAAAGCGGATGCGGTCGAACTGCTCGACGGAAGCCAGTGGAACTTTGCTTCCGATGCGAACCATCAGGCAGTTGGCCGGGTGCGAACATATTTCCGGATCGTCGGTGGCAAACCACACCATATCTACGCATTTCATCAGGTTTTCCATCATTTTGCGGTAATCCCACACACTGAGCCCGCTGCTTTCCAGGTCCCAATGCCAATAATATTCGGTCGTGAACGTAATGACGTTCTCCAACTGTCCGTCCGTAAAGGCGAGCCGGATCATCTTTTTGCCGAGTCCGAGATCCCGGTAGCTGTTGGCGACTTCGATCGCCCCGAGTTCAATCAAGTCAGGCATATTGCCTTGTGACCAGCGTTCGATTTCATCGGGATAATGGAAGGTGACATAGCCTACAATCCAGTCCCCGGTACGGGCGATAATAATGCGGCCCTCGGGCAGCTCCGCGATTTCGATCAGGGCTTCATGCTGGTCTTTCGGCTTGCGGAAAGCATCCAGATCGGCATGCATCTGAAGGCCGCGCAGGTGATCGGGGGATACGGGACCCTCCACGGTGATCTCCGCATCCAGGCCAGGCGGCAAGAAAGAGTGCGAATGATAAATTTTTTTATGGTCCATGAGAGGGAGTCTCCTTAAAAGCGGCGTCGGTAACGCAGTTCTCTCTATACTCTCTTATATCACATTTTTCGGCAAATTGAAAAGCAATAGGCAAACATAACCTGCTGTGATATAATATACATGGTGAAAAGTGCGCTTTTCTTCCTGTCAGGCACAAAGCATTCAAAAAAGATTGAAAGCGTTTCAATTGTCGGGAGGTAGGAGAAATGAACCAATTAAAAGGTGAAGTAGTAGATGCAGTTTCACAAAACGGCAACCTAGGCGATTACGAAAAAGCCCGGGAATCGTTCAATTGGGAACAGATAGAATCCAATTTTTCCTGGTTCGATACAGGTAAAGTGAACATGGCTTACGAAGCGATCGACCGCCATGCCGAATCTTCCAGAAAAGACAAAGTCGCCCTCTATTATAGCGATCAGAAGAGAGACGAGTCCTATACCTTCTCTCAATTGAAAACGACATCCAATCAATTCGGGAACGTGCTCCGCAAGCTTGGTGTGAATAAGGGAGACCGTTTCTTTATTTTCATGCCGCGTACTCCGGAACTGTATATGGCGCTTCTCGGGGCCATCAAGATCGGTGCGGTAGTCGGACCGCTCTTCGAAGCATTCATGGAAATGGCGGTACGCGACCGTCTGCACGACAGCGAAGCTGTCGCCATTATTACGACACCCGCACTCGTACACCGTATCCCAACGGCCGAGCTGCCTAATCTGAAGCATGTTATTGTCGTTGGCGAAGATCTTGAACTGCAGGAAGGCCAAGTGGATTTCCACAAGGAAATGGCGCAGGCGTCCGAAGAACTCGACATCGAGTGGGTAGACCGTGAAGACGGATTGATTCTGCATTACACATCCGGTTCTACAGGCAAGCCTAAAGGCGTTTTCCATGTGCATAACGCCATGGTTCAGCATTACTATACGGGCAATATTGTCCTTGATCTTAAAGAAGACGATGTGTACTGGTGTACGGCCGATCCAGGTTGGGTTACCGGCACATCTTACGGTATTTTCGCCCCTTGGCTTAACGGAGCTACGAACGTAATCCGCGGCGGACGTTTCAGTCCGCAGGACTGGTATAATACGATTCAGAAATACGGAGTGACCGTCTGGTACAGCGCTCCGACCGCTTTCCGCATGCTGATGGGTGCCGGAGACGATGTGGTCCACCAGTTTGATCTGTCCTCGCTCCGTCATGTACTGAGCGTAGGGGAGCCTCTTAACCCGGAGGTCGTACGTTGGGGTCTGAAAGTATATGGCCAGCGTATTCACGACACCTGGTGGATGACCGAAACAGGCGGCCAGCTCATCTGTAACTACCCGAGCATGCCGATCAAGCCGGGTTCCATGGGACGTCCGATTCCAGGGGTGGAAGCTGCCATTATCGATGACAGCGGCAATGTTCTTCCGCCAAACCGGATGGGCAACCTAGCGGTCAAAACGCCTTGGCCGTCCATGATGCGCAAAATTTGGAACAACCCTGCCAAATACGAAGAGTATTTCAGAATAACCGGCTGGTATATATCCGGGGACTCCGCTTACATGGATGAGGATGGCTACTTCTGGTTCCAGGGCCGTATCGACGACGTTATTAACACCGCGGGCGAGCGGGTAGGTCCGTTTGAGGTAGAAAGCAAACTGGTCGAGCATCCGGCCGTTGCGGAAGCGGGTGTTATCGGCAAGCCGGATCCGATGCGCGGCGAGATTATCAAAGCGTTCATCGCGCTTCGCGAAGGGTTCGAGCCATCCGATGAACTTAAAGCGGACATCGCCAAGTTTGTAAAAGAAGGTTTGTCTGCGCACGCATCTCCTCGCGAGATCGAGTTTAAAGACAAACTTCCTAAAACGCGCAGCGGTAAAATCATGCGCCGCGTGCTCAAAGCTTGGGAACTTAACCTGCCGACAGGCGACCTGTCGACGATTGAAGATTAAAAAAGGAAAGAGCGGCCTGACGGCCGCTCTTTTTTGCTCTACAATTGTTCTTTTTCATGGGTTCGGTTTCCGTTCCTATGCAAGTTCTGCGATTTTCGCTTGATAGATAAGCTAAAAGAAAAGCCCGGAGCTGCCAAGCAATCAAGCTTAGCAGCCTCGCGGGCTTTTCTTTTAACATTTATCCGGCGCGTTCAACGGATTTAACGAGCCGCATATTTTACCGCGGAAGACAACCGAGATTCTCCGGCATCGTTCACGGCCGACACTTTGTAATACCCGTCATGTTTTACGGACGAGTTTGCATATTCGGCAGAGAGAGCGGCATCGATCTTTTTGTAACTTCCATCCGCTTTCTCGGCATAATAGACATTATAGCGTTTAACTTTATCTTTGGAAGAATTCTCGTTCCATTGCAGCTTTAATCCGCTGCCGCTGCTTTTCACGCTCAGTCCTGTAGGAGAGGACGGTGTCTGCTTGGTTTCCGATTCCTGGTCGGAGCCGCCGTTCCCTCCGTTTTGGCTGCCTCCGTCTCCCGGAACTAATCCGGAGTCAACGGAGGAGCCGGAGCCCGTCGAAGAGGCTTTTCCGGGAGCGGATTCCCGTCCGGCTACGTCAACCGCGGTGACATAGTAGGACTGGGCGGATGAGGGGCTCACGCTATCCGTGAACTTGCTGTCGCTTCCGGTCATGACGACCTTGCCATTCTGCCGGATATAAGGACCGCCGTTGTCCGAACGGTACAGCCGGTAGCCGACTACATCGTTGTTCCCGCTTGGCTGGAACGTGATGACCACGGTGCCGCCCGATTTGGTTGCCGCCACTTTCGAAGGAGGATTCGGATCGCTTCCGTCATCCTTGCGCGGGTCGATCTCGGAAGGCGCGTCCTCGTCGTAGTCCTTAGGCTTGTAGAAGCTGAGCGGACGGCGGTTCTTGGCCGGAAGTTTGTTAAGAACCGCAGAAAGCTCTTTCAGCAGGGAATTAACTGACTTCTCGCGGACAATAACAACTTTCGATTTTACCATATCGCCCGGAGTCTGATCTTGCGCAATATAGTTAATGCCGTTGTATTCGATCGTACTCATGGATTTCATCGAGTTATCGACGGTTTTAGGAATGTATTTACGGTTAAACCAATCCGTCACCACGTGTCCGGACTGCCGGTTCAAATCGCTCGGAAGTTTGCCGGACACGTCGGATACGGTCGCCTGAACGACCGTGGAAGGCCGATTAAACGAGGTGTCCGGGAACAGCTCGGGTTTCTTCTCGACGGCGGTGTTCATAATGAGCGACCACATGTTCATGGCGCGCTGAGTCCCGGCTTTACTGAGCTTATTCACCGGAAGCTCGTAACCCGCCCACACACCGACCGTAATGTTCGGAGTATACCCCATGAACCAGGCGTCGGCATCGTCCTGCGTAGAGCCGGTTTTACCGACCACCGGTATTTTGCCGTAAAACTTAAAGCTTTTCTTGATACTTGTCGCCGTTCCTTCTGTAATAACGGTTCTCATCATGTCCGTAATCAGGTAGGCTGTCTCCTCGGAGAAGACACGCGTCGGCTTCATTTCGTGCTCATAAATTACTTTGCCGGTCGAATCCGTAATTTTCCGGATCATAAACGCTTCGTTGTACAGTCCTTTGTTGGACATGGCCGCATAAGCGCCGGTCATATCCTTAACGGTCACGCCGTATTTAAGACCGCCGATTACGCCCGTTTGAGCGTTATAATCGTCTTTTTCAATCGTGGTAATCCCCAGTTTCTTGGCGAACGTCCAAGCTTCCTTAATTCCGACGGTGTCCGTGAACAGCTTGATCGCCGGGATGTTGTAGGATTGGTTCAACGCCTTGCGGGCCGTGATCAGTCCGCTGTACTTGTGGTTCCAGTTCTCGGGAATGTGATAGCCTCTCGCTCCGTCTTTCAAAATTACGGGCGAATCGTCGATAACGCTGGCCGGCTGGATTTTGCCGGATTCCATGGCGGGAATGTATGCCGCAATCGGCTTCATCGTGGAACCCGGCTGCCTGACGGCCTGGACCGCGTTGTTCATCTGCGATTTGTTGAAATCGCGACCTTCGATCATCCCGAGAACGGCGCCCGTTTTGCTGTCCATCATGACCGCTCCGACTTGTTCCTCGCCTTTTTTGGAATCGGTCGGGGAATAGTTCTTCGCTTCTTTGCCGATCGTCTGCATGGAGTCATAGATCGTTTTGTCTATGCTCGTGTAAATTTGATAGCCGCCGCGCAGAAGCTGGGTATGCATAGCCTTGGATGCTTCGCTGTAAGCGGCCGCGTCTTTTTCGGGATCAAGGTCCGGATGCTCCTGTTTAAGAAGCAGCTTGACGGCTTCTTTCTCGGCTTCAATCATGAGATAGGGGTAGCTGGCATATGCTTTTTGCTGGCGCTTGGCAAGAGAAGCTTCAATATCGAAGGCGAGTGCCTCGTTGTACTGCGCTTCGTTTATTTTGTTTTCCTCGCGCATCCGCTTCAGCACAAGTTTCTGGCGTGCAATCGCGTTTTTGAGTCCCGTCGGATTGGGCGCGCCGCTGCTCGTGTATGCCGAGTAGTTGCTCGGCTGCTGGGGAAGGCCGGCAAGGTAAGCGGCCTGGGCGACATTCAGCTGATTCAGTTCGTCGATATTGAAGACGCCTTTGGCGGCCGCTTTAATGCCGAACAGGTTATAGCCCGTAGCTCCGTTTCCGTAAGGAATTTTATTTAAATAGGCCAGCAGAATCTCATCTTTGGATAAAAGTCTTTCCATCCTCAAGGACAACAGGATTTCTTTGGCTTTACGCCCGGCATCCCGGTCCAATGTCAGAAAAACGCGTCTGGTCAGCTGCTGGGTGATCGTACTCCCGCCGGTTTGTACGTCTTCGTTCAGCAGTTTCTGTGTTACGGCACGGGATAAGCCTTTCAAGTCAACCCCGTTGTGTTTGTAAAAATCGTTATCTTCAATCGCGAGCACCGCGTCGAGAACGACTTGAGGAATTTCCGCCAATTCGGCAAGCCGCCTGTCCTCTTCCGTACGAAGCTGTCCGATGACGGCATCGTCGTTAAAGTAGACAAAGCCCGTGATGGCGTTCTCTTCGATTTTTTTGCGCATTTCCTCTTTATTCCGGACGGGCTCGTTTTTGACAAGAGCGCTTACGTAGCCGAAAGCGGCGGCTCCCCCCATAATTCCGACAACAAGAAATGCCACAAACAACCACTTAACCGTATGAAAGGTGACTTTAAGCGTCTTTCGGACTCCCGGATTTTGTAAAAAAGAAAGTTTTTTTGCCATTTTACCAGGATTCCTCCTTTAATAACCGCCTCAATTATAGCACAAAGCCAAAATCTTGAATACCGCCGTGACTTTGGTCCTAAGGACGCGGATTGACACCGTTTGTTTCTTTATGATATAAATTTAGGGAACTGGATATTAATCAAAATGCGTCGATGGACTTCAGTAGCGGGAAGATGCAGGGAACAGAGAGCCGATGGCGGGTGTGAATCGGTGCCGGTCTCCTCAGCGAAATACCGTCCGGAGCAGGGATTGTGAACACGAGAGCAGCCGGCCGTATGATCGGAACGGCTTGACGACCGCCGTCTGGTCAGGATTGAGCGGAAGTTTCTTTCAGTAGCTTTCTTCCGGGATATTTCCCGTTATCCGAATGGAGTGAAAGCGCCTGCCTGGCCTTATGCCGGTGAAGGTGCTTTAATTAGGGTGGTACCGCGAGTTTAAAGCCTTCTCGTCCCTTGTGGACAGGAAGGCTTTTTGTTATGCAGCGAAAACTTCAGCAATGAGAGGGATGGAAGCAAGATGACGATGAAAGATGTATGGGAAAAGTTGTCGGCCGAGCAGAAGGCCGAAGCGGAGCGCCAGGTTGAGATCCTGCGCCGCGGAGCGGTTGAAATTGTGCCGGAGGAAGAATTGAAGCTGAAAATCGCCGAGTCCCTTGCGGACAACCGGCCGCTCAAAATCAAGCTGGGTCTGGACCCTTCCGCGCCCGATATTCATGTGGGCCACACCGTTGTGCTTCACAAGCTCCGGCAGTTCCAGGAACTGGGGCACCATGTACAGCTTCTGATCGGGGACTTCACGGGCCGTATCGGCGATCCTACGGGAAAATCCGAGACACGCAAGCAGCTGACGGAAGAAGACGTGAAGCGCAACGCGGAGACGTACAAAAAGCAGATCTTCAAGATTCTCGATCCGGAGCAAACGACCGTTTGTTACAACTCGGAATGGCTCAGCCCCCTGAATTTTGCCGATGTGGTGGAGTTGTCCGCCAAATTGACGGTTGCCCGCGTGCTGGAGCGCGACGATTTCTCCAAACGCTACACCTCCGGTCAGCCTATCCACGTGCACGAGTTTTTCTACCCGCTTATGCAAGGCTACGATTCCGTTGCGCTGAAATGCGACGTGGAGCTTGGGGGTACGGACCAGAAATTCAATCTGCTTATGGGGCGCACCCTGCAGAAGGAGTACGGCGTACCGGCCCAGGTCGCAATCATGATGCCGCTGCTTGAAGGACTCGACGGCGTAAATAAGATGAGCAAGAGCCTCGGCAACTACATCGGGATCGATGAAGCGCCTAACGAGATTTACGGCAAAGCGATGTCCGTTCCCGACGAGCTTATGCTTAAGTACTATGAGCTGGCGACGGATCTGAGCCATGACGAGCTCAGCGCGCTCCGTACGGGAATCGAAGACGGAAGCGTTCATCCCCGCGACGCCAAAATGCGGCTGGCCGCTACGTTTGTGCGCATGTACCACGGCGAGGAAGCCGCAAGTGAAGCGGAGCGCCACTTCGTCACGGTATTCCAGCAGCGTGCGCTGCCGGACGACATCGAGGAAGTCGAGCTTGCCGCAGGAGAGCTTGAGGATGGCGGAATCCGCCTGGTGAAGCTGCTCGTAACGCTGGGCCTGCAGGCGACCAACGGAGAAGCGAAGCGCAGCATTCAGCAGGGCGGTGTCCGCTTGAACGAAGAGAAAGTAACCGACCCGAACGCGTCCGTAGAAGTGAAGGACGGCGATATTCTTCAAGTAGGCAAGCGTAAATTCGCGAAAATCAAATTAGCGTAATGCACGATAAAGGCTTCCCCTTCACAACCGGGAGAAAGCACAAAAAAAGCCCCGATCCGGAGATCGGGGCTCTTTTGCGGTCGAACCTGACGGTTGACTAGGAAAGACGGTTGTAGAACTCGACGATTTGCTTCTCGTCGATCTCTTGCGGAAGCTCGGAACGCTCAGGCAGACGAACGTATTTACCTTCCAGAGCCGCTTCGTTGAATTCAACGTAAGCCGGGAGGTAGTTACGGTTAGCCAGTGCTTCTTTGATTACGGAGAGACCGCGGCTTTTTTCACGAAGACCGATCACGTCGCCGGTTTTAACCGAGTAGGAAGCGATGTCGACTTTTTTGCCGTTTACAGTCACGTGACCGTGAGCAACAAGCTGACGCGCGCCTGCACGGGAGTTGGAGAAGCCAAGACGGAATACGAGGTTGTCCAGACGGCTTTCAAGAAGCTGCATGAACGTTTCGCCTGTAATCCCTTTTTGCTTTGCAGCAAAGCTGTAAAGGTTGCGGAATTGCTTCTCGTGTACGCCGTACATGAGGCGAAGCTTTTGTTTCTCTTGAAGCTGCATGCCGTAGTTGCTCAGCTTCTTGCGTTGTCCCGGGCCGTGTTGACCTGGAGGAAACGGACGCTTGAGTTCTTTGCCGCTGCCGCTCAGAGAAATACCGAGACGACGGCTAAGTTTAAATTTAGGACCTGTATAACGTGACATATGGATGTTACCCCTCTTCAAATGTTATTTTGGATAGATGGGCAGATCACGTGATAGTTTCGCCGGCGGACGCGAAGGGCGTCCTCTGAGAAGCTTGTTCAGCCGCAGGCTAATCAGCAGCGAAGCTATAGAGGGTGAGTCACGAAAATCTCCCGACAACCTTTTGTACTCGACTATTTATTTTATGCAAAAAAAGGACTTATGTCAAGCGCAGCACTCCGTATAAACTCTTGGAAAAGATAGTGCATAACTACTAAAAATTTAGTATCATTAGGAGTATACTTCTTAATTATTCGGAAGTGGAAAAGGAGTTGTCTATGAGCGACAAACTTCACCACCCCTTACCGTACTATCCCGTCGAAAACGCGAAAAAGCTTGATGAATCAAGCCTGGAGCCCTATGTTCTTCATCTTGACAGGCAGGGCGGCGTTCTGTCGCAGCGCGACGAACTCCATCAGCTTTTCAAAGATTGGATAGGCCGGTCGGCTCGGTATCTGCGCAGTTTTAATGGTTCTTTGGAACTATTTGATTCTTTCGGTCAAAATATCGGATTTTATACCGCGGAAAATTTTTTGCACCCTCTATACCGGGACGGAACAGCATGGACGGAGGAGCTGCTCGAACGAACCGCTTTCTCGCAGTGTAAGCGCCACCAGAGACTGGTTACCGTCGACGATTCCACATATAACGAAGGGGCGCTGCGCGGCTGTGTGACCTGTGCCGCTCCGCTGTACAACCCGTCCGGAGAATGTGTCGGAACGATCGGCATCCTTGCCGGACCGGTTCAGGATCACGCCCTGCTGGAGGCGCTGCTCGAGTCTCAGATCCTGTCGCTGCAGCAGTTCAGCATGAGCGGCCATTCCGCCCGCACGGCGCTTTCCTTGTCGGGGCAGATCAACCGCAACGAGCGGGAGCTGCGCAAATGGGAAATGCTGTTCGAGATGACGAACAAGCTGCATGCGCAGATCGACGTTAATGCCGTTCTTACGGTCGTAATCGATTGCATCCAGGAGCTGTACCCGTTCGTCATGCTGGATTTGCTGCTTTCGCAGGACCATCATAACGGAGCTCTTCCATTCAAGCTTCTCCGCTACCAGAGTGGCGAGGAAGACATCTGCGCCAAGGCGTTTTTGGAAGGCGAGCTGTTCGTGTACGAAGAAAATTTGGGAGACGGAATCCGCCGCCGGGAGATTGCGGCGCCTCTTTCGGGAAATCAGGGTGTATACGGAGTTCTTCATCTTAAATATACGTGCGATACAGTCGATCCGGCGGAGCTTTCCTTTATAACTCTGCTTGCGGACGCGGCCGGCACGGCGTTCGAGAATGCGAAACTCTACGAGCATTCCAATCTGCTGGTCAACGAGCTGCGGCTCATCAACGATATGACCCAGAAGCTGACCCAAAGCTTGAGTCTTCACGAAATCTTCGATTTCGCCTGTGGAGAACTTACGGATATCTTCAAAGGAGAATTCTGTTGTATTCTTCAGAAGGAAGAAGAGAAGGAGCGGCTTGTCGTCAAAGCGAGCAACTTCAATCGGCTGCATTACGAGCATCTCGAACCGGGGACAGGCTACTCGGGGCTCGTTTACGACCGGAAGGAAGCCATCATCGTGTCGGATTACGACCCGAGATTCCACGTTTCGTCGAAACTGATGGAATTGTCGAAATCGAAATCGCTGATGGCGGCCCCGATTCTTGGAGGGGGAGAAGTGCTTGGCGTTATCCTGGTCGCTCACCGCGAGCCCCATTATTTCTCCTACGATAACTTCAAACTGCTTCAGGCGCTCTGCAGTCATATCGGTCTGGCCATCACGAATGCGACTTTGCATGCCGAGCTCCAGCGGCTGGTCATTATGGATCAGCTGACCGGCTTGTATGCGCGTCATTATTTGAATAACCAGGTACAAGAGATGCAGAAGAAAGATTTCTGCGGGTCCCTCATCGTAGTGGATATCGATTATTTTAAACAAGTGAACGATACTTACGGCCACCAGGTCGGAGACCAGATTCTTATGCAGGTCAGCGGGATTCTGGCTTCAAGTATCCGCGACACGGACATCGCTGCCCGCTGGGGCGGTGAAGAGCTGGCTGTTTATTTACCGAAAGTCGGAAAACAGCAGGCTCTCCGCGTCGCCGAAAGAATCCGGGAAAGAGTCATGAACGAGACGCGTCCGGGAGTGACCGTGTCCTGCGGGGTATCGGACTGGTTCTGGGAAGATGATAAAATCAGCGTGGAATCCCTGTTTTACAAAGCCGACATGGCCTTGTACCAGGCCAAACACGATGGCCGCAATCAAATCGTTATGGATCAAAGCCGCTCCTTCACCTCGTGAGGAGCGCTTTTTTTATGCCGGAAAGGACGGAGTCTAGTTGGAGACGCTTCGTGCGGCTCTTCCGCCGGTTAAAAGGTGACATATCGGGTAATAATGGGCCTCGCAGTTTACATCATCCCAGAAAATGTTACAATAAAAATGTCAGGAGGATGGCGAGTTTGAAATGGCTTACATTTATTCGTACCAAACGATTTATTTATGGGATGACGATCGTGCTGGTTATCATTGCCGTTCTTTCGATCCTCTATAGAAAATCGGATTGGAGACATATGGGCGCGTCTATGGAGCAATTGACTCCATGGCTTATTTCGCTTGGCATGCTGGGCAAAACTCTGGGTATAGCCTTGGTCTTTCTGCAAACTCTGTTTCCCTTCGTACCGTTCGTGATCATAGCGGGCGCCAATGTCGCGCTGTTCGGAATCAAGTGGGGTTTTGTGGTGAATTACGTCATGTCGGTGCTCAGCAGTGTGACGGCGTTTATTATCGCCCGCTATTTTGCCCATGACTGGGTCGAAAGAAAACTGAGCTCCAAACCGCTTGTGCAGCAGTTCAACAAGAAGCTGGAGCATCACGGTTTTTTGTACATCCTAATGGGGAGGCTAATTCCCGTCATTCCATCATCAGCCATCAGCTTTGGAGCCGGTGTTACTTCGGTAACGTTTCGCCAGTTCGTACTGGGGACGACGATCGGTAAAATTCCGATGGTGCTGCTGGAGTCCCTGATTGCCCATGATTTGTTTCATTTCAAAGCGTATAAGGGCCGATTATTCGTTCTGCTTGCCATTTTTGTTATTCTGATGGTACTCGGCAGTCTATTTAAAAAACGGCTGGATGCCCGGAAGCAGGACAAACCGTCCTCGTAATCCGGGAAATACATAATCATTTCAAGGAGGCAATGAAGTTCATGCGTGACCCGAGAATTCAACAACTTGCGGCCAATTTGGTCCAATATTCGCTTGATGTCAAGCCAGGAGAAAATGTGTGGATCGAGATGTACGGATCCGAACGGGAACTCGTCCGCTGCCTGATCGAAGAAGTTTATGCCCGCGGAGGCAAGCCTTACGTGGATCTGATCGACCGGCGCGTACTCGGTTCCTTGATTAAATCCGCAACGAAGGAACAAATGCAGGAATGGGGAGAAGCCGATCTTGCCCGCATGAAAAGAATGGACGGTTACATAGGAGTCAGAGCTGGAGAGAACGTGAACGAATGGGCGGATGTGCCCGAAGAGCAGATGAAACTGTACAGCCTCTACTATCAGAAGCCGGTTCATCTGGAGCAAAGAATCAAGCATACCCGCTGGGTGGTGCTCCGCTATCCGAACGCTTCCATGGCCCAACTGGCCAGCAAGAGCACGGATGCTTTCGAAGATTTCTATTTCGACGTGTGCAATCTCGACTACGGCAACATGGACGCGGCGATGGATCCGCTGAAGGCTTTGATGGAGCGGACCGATAAGGTGCGGCTGGTCGCGCCCGGTACCGATCTGACTTTTTCGATCAAAGGAATTCCGGCAATCAAATGCTCGGGTCAAAATAACATTCCGGACGGGGAATGCTTCACGGCGCCTGTCCGCGATTCCGTTAACGGGACGATTACGTTCAATACGCCTTCGATTCAGTCGGGCGTTACGTTCGACAACATCTCGTTCCACTTCGAGAACGGCAAGATTGTGGAAGCGACAAGCAGCGACACGGCGCGCATTAACGAAGTTCTCGATATGGATGAAGGCGCCCGTTATATCGGAGAGTTCAGTCTGGGCTTTAACCCTTATATCCAGCATCCGATGAAAGACATTTTGTTTGATGAGAAAATCGACGGAAGCTTGCACTTCACCCCCGGACAAGCCTACGAAGAAGCGGATAACGGCAACCGTTCCTCTCTGCACTGGGATCTCGTTCTGATTCAGCGTCCGGAGTACGGCGGCGGAGAAGTGTGGTTTGACGACGTGCTGATCCGCAAAGACGGACGGTTTGTAATTCCCGAACTCGAGGGCCTTAATCCCGAAAATCTGAAATAAGCCCTTTTAGAACGTGCAATGGAAAAAGTTGTTGCGTGTAAGGGGTTTCATCGTGTAACATAGAACTATATGACGACGTTGAACCGTATAGGAGGAATGCTTCATGCCAAGTGCCAACAATGCAGCGATTGTGGAAATTTCCCAGACTGCGAATCAGTTCAGATCTTCCATCGTACTGCAATACGATAATAAGTATATTGACGTTAAAAGCATTCTGGGGCTGTTTACGACGCTTCTGAGCTCCGGCAGCTATGAGCTTCATGTTCACGGAGCGGATGCGGATGAAGCCAAGAAAGCAATGGCCGAAGTATTCGCCAAGCATCAGCTGGCCATTCAAATCGTGGAAGACTAATCCGAGAAATAAGGGCGTCCCGCATGCGGGGCGCTTTTTTTATATGGTTTGAAAAGGAAGGCAAAGGCCCTTTCTCTTGTAACTTGGCTTATTATCGTCTATATTAGACTTAAGGCGTAGGAATCTGTACAAGGGGGAAAGAAGTATGTCTTCATCGGATTTGCTGGTGAGTTTGAACCAGAAAGCACTTAATCTTCTTGAAGAAGATGCATATAAAATCGAAAAGCTGATCGAAATTCAAATGGAAAACTTGACGACTCGTCAATGCCCTTTGTACGAAGAGGTGCTCGATACACAAATGTACGGGTATTCGCGGGAAATCGATTTCGCAATCCGTGCAGGACTTATTCCCGCCAATGTCGGCAAGGAACTGCTGAATAAGCTGGAGCGTAATTTGGCGAAATTGTATGAAGCCTTAAATAAAAAGTAACCCACACCAGGCGGGTTACTTTTTTTGTTGATTCTATAAGGAAGTTCACTAGACGAGGAAGAAGACGACACCGAGGATCAGGTAAACCGCCAGTAGAAGGACCCCTTCATACCAGTTGGAGGAACCGTCCTGAGAGATGGATTTCGAGATAATAACGGCTACCCCGATGGCGACCAGCTCGTAAGTGGTGAAGACGATGTCCATTGTGTTCCCCATGAAGAAGCTCGAGAAAATAAGAACGGGAGCTACGAATAAAGCAATCTGGAGCGAACTCCCGACCGCGATCTCTACGGCGGCTCCTATTTTATTCTTCAGAGCCATCATAACCGCGGCGCTGTGCTCGGCCGCATTTCCGATAATCGCAATAAGGAAGGCGCCGACGAACAGTTCGGAGAGTCCGAATCGGGAAGTGAATTCTTCCAGCGTTCCGACGAGCCACTCACTTTCGAAGCCTACCATAACCGTAGCGAGAATAAGGAAGAGGATCGACGTCCTTTTGGACCAGGCCGGTTCGCTGTGTTCGACAACTTGATCGGAAAGCTCCTTCTTGTGCGTCACCATCGAGAAAATGAGCCACAAAATGTAGGCTACGATCAGGACGCCGGCCACGATCAGGCTCATCTGCGTCGTTTCTTTCTGGGTCAGACTTTTTGCAAAGACCGCCGGAATGAATAACGCGATCACGGCAAGTGTCATCAAGGAGGCATTGTGCGAGGCCAGCTTGATGTTGAAATTTTGCTCTTTAAACTTCAGACCGCCCGCCAGCACGCTCGCTCCAAGAACGAGTAGAAGATTACCGATAATGGCTCCCGTTAAACTGGCTTTTACGACATCGAACATGCCGTCTTTGACGAGAAAGAAGGCAATGATAAGCTCCGCCGCATTTCCGAAAGTCGCATTCAGGAATCCGCCCATCCGGTCACCGGCGTAGTGGGCGACGCTTTCGGTCGCTTTTCCCAGGAATCCGGCCACAAACAGGATAGCCAGACACGAGATAGCGAACTGGATTGTCGTGCCCCAGTGCATATAATGCGCGACGGCACTAAGTGCGAATGTGACAATTAAACCGATGTTGAACAGGTTCTTTCTCAAAAGCTATCCCTCCGCTTAAGGTTAAGTATCTTACAGGTATGTACGCTTTAAATAATATACCCACAAATGGGAATGTTGTAAAATAGGATTTCCGCGCCATAGAAAAAGTCCGCTTCCTTCCGGCTGTGACGCATTCGGTTGCTTTCTCAATTGCCAGCAATTACAATAGGGATAACGATTGGTGAAGGAGTGGTTCGGATGGTCGAAGAAATTCAAACGGGTAACATACGCATTTCAGACGATGTGGTGGCTACAATTGCCGGCCTCGCCGCTTTGGAAACACCGGGAATCGCCGCGATGTCCGGCGGAATATCAGAAGGATTCGCCAAACGTCTGAGCGGTAAAAATGTTCAACGCGGTGTTTCTGTAGAGGTCGGACAAGTGGAAGCGGCCGTCGATCTCCGGGTCATCGTCCTTTACGGAAGCAAGATCCAAGATGTATGCAGAGAACTGCAGCTTAACGTGCGCGAAGCGGTGGAGAACATGACGGGACTCCGGATCGTGGAGGTAAACGTCAAGGTGGAAGGCGTTTCTTTCAAGGAAGACGAGGCCGCCTCGATTGACGATCCGACCCGCGTGAAATAATCCGATTCCGGCCCGCTGCCGGGTAGCGTACATACCAAAAAAGGATGCCCTGGGGGCATCCTTTTTTTCTTGTCACGCACGCACAGACTATCGGATCAGGGGAGAAAGCGCTTCTAGCGGTATACCCGCGTAGTCTGCGTAACCTTCTCGACCTTCTCCTTCTTCTCCAGCCGGTTCTGCTCGCGGGAAAGGCTGAGCATGATCCCCATGCTGATCAGCGTGACCATCATGGACGATCCCCCGTAGGAGATGAGCGGGAGCGTAACCCCGGTCATCGGCAGCGTTCCTGTTACCCCGCCGATGTTGATAATGGCCGTAACTCCGATCATGGTCATAATGCCGACGCCGGTCAGCATTCCGAACCGGTCCGGGCACCGGACAGCAATGACGAGTCCGCGCCACAAGAAGATGATGTAGACCAGCAGGAAAAGTATGCTGCCGATCATGCCGAGCTCTTCGCCGATAATGGCGAAAATAAAGTCCGTATAGGGCTCGGGCAGATAGAGCTTCTGGATGCTCTGTCCAAATCCGGCCCCGGTAATACCGCCATGCCCGAAAGCGTAAAGAGACTGCATGACCTGAAAACCGCTGTCCAGCACATCGTCTTTGGGATTCAAGTAAGTAGTGAACCGTTTCATCCTTAGCCCGACATGATCGGAAGCGGATTTAAAATTAAATAGAAAGTAGAAGCCGAGAAACACCGCAGCGGCCAGTCCGCCTGCCACCCCGAGGGAAAACAGATGCTTCACACGGGCGCCTCCCACGAAGATCACCACGCTGGCGCAAAGGATAAGAATAGCGGCCGAACCGACGTCCGGCTGGAGTAGAATCCAGAAGGCGATAAAAGCCGTAATGAGAACAGCTGGCATTAGGCCTTTTTTCATATTCTGAATATTATCGCCCTTCTTGCTGATGAGCTGCGCCAGGTAAACGATTACAGCGAGTTTGGCAAATTCGGCGGGCTGGAGGCTGAACGTTCCGAGCGGGAGCCAGCTTCTGGAGCCGTTAATTCCTTTGAAAAAGAGGACGGCTACCAGCATGGCGACCACCACAAGAAAGCCGGGCTTGACCCAGTTTTTCAGTTTGCTGTACCGGATGTTCATGCAGAACAGCATCAAGAACGTGCCGATTACGGCAAATAAAATTTGTCTGGTCGCAAAATACCAAGGGTTGCTGAACTTGGTCGATGCGTATACCGAGCTGGAACTGAAAACCATCACGATGCCGAAGCAGACCAGCGCGAAGGTTAGGAAAAGAAGCAGAAAATCTGGCGTTCCTCTGCGAGGGGTACTCAAGAGAGTCTCCTGTTACGCCAGCAGTTGCTGAAGTTGGGACAACTTCTGCTTCGCTTTGTTCAAAATCGCGTCCGGAATCGGGGATTCGTAGTCGAGACCGTGCGGGAATGTAGCTCTGCCTATGTATGCTTCTTCGATGTACAGAATCGCGTAAGGAGATTCCAGTTTGCCGGATTCGGCACGTGTGTTCACACGCAGATAGTAGTCGGATTTCGTCGTAGGGTCTTCCATTTTCAAATCATAAGTTGCACGGGTATATTCCCACTGCCCACGTACAAAACCGAGTTTGGTCGTTACTTCGTCGAGGTGGGCAAGATCGCTTTTCAGGCCTTTAAACCCTTTGGTTTCAATAATCAATTCAGACGCCTCCAATTTCTATGCATTCTTTAACCATGATAGTATGTTTCCCTACGTCTTGCAAGTAAGAGCAAACCCGGAATCGTGTAAAATTGTTGTCGGTTTGGCGGTGAAAGACGTGGGAGGATTTGGTACAATGAAAGGAAGAAACGTATCAAACACGGGGGCGGGTGATACCTTGATCATACAGGGTGAGGAACTGGATAAAGAATGGGAAGCGATGTACGAGACGATGGTGTCCTGGAGAAGGCATCTGCATCAGCATCCGGAGCTCTCTTATAAGGAAGTCAATACGGCGGCTTTCGTAGCGGAGAAACTTACCGAGTGGGGGCTCGATGTCCGCACGGGGGTGGGCGGTTACGGGCTGATCGCCGATCTTCAGGGCAGCGCTCCCGGACCTACGGTCGCTCTCCGGGCCGATATGGACGCACTGCCGATACAGGACGAAAAACAGTGCGGCTACGCATCGAAGGTTCCCGGCATCATGCATGCCTGCGGACACGATGCGCACACATCCACTCTGCTTGCCGCCGCGAAAATATGGAGCACGAAAAAAGAACGGCTGAAGGGCAGAATTCGGTTTATTTTTCAGCATGCGGAGGAAGTTACCCCCGGCGGGGCCGCTTCCATGATAGAAGCGGGCGCCCTTGATGGGGTGGACGTTGTATACGGTGTACATTTGTGGACACCTCTACCGGTTGGGGCAGTCGGATCGAACCCGGGAGCGATGATGGCCGCGGCCGATGAGTTTCATTTTGAAATCCGGGGCAAGGGCGGCCACGGAGGAATGCCTCATCAAGCGATTGACAGCGTTGTCATCGGCTCGCACGCGGTCGTGAATTTGCAGACCATCGTCAGCCGGACAGTGAGCCCTATCGAGTCCTGCGTGGTCACGATCGGTTCCATAAACGGCGGAACCAACTTCAATGTCATTGCGGAAACCTGCAAAATGAAAGGGACGACCCGGACGTTCGATTCCGCTTTGAGGCTGCAGGTGAAAGAAAGGATCGAAGAAATTGTAGCTTCGACCTGCAAGATGTACGGGGCCGAGTCGGTCATGGACTACCGGTTGGGGTATCCGCCGCTGGTCAATCACCCCGGCGAGTTCGAACGGTTCCTTGAAGTCGCCTCCGGCATGCTTCCGGAAGACAGCGTTCTTACGATCGAGCCGGTGATGGCTGCGGAAGATTTCGCGTATTACCTTCAGCAAGTGCCGGGCTGCTTTATTTTCGTGGGAGCCGGGAACGCGCAGACGGGTGCGGACTATCCGCATCATCATCCGAAGTTCGATCTGGATGAGAGGGCGATGCTGACTGCCGGCAAACTGCTGACGCGAATGGCTCTGCATGTTTTGGACGAAACGGGGACACGCTAATTCCAGCCCTAACATAACTTGCCGTTATGCAAGTGAAGGAGGAATTCTTCGTGCCTACAGTCCGAGAGGTCATGTCGACCGACTGCGTAACCGTAACGCTGCAGGATAACGTATATGAAATTGCGCTTAAAATGAAACAGCACGATATCGGATTCATTCCCGTTGTGGAAGGAAACACGCTGATCGGCGTCGTAACCGACCGGGATCTGGTCGTCCGCGGCTATGCCGAGAAACACAGCGGGTCCACGGCCGTTAAGCAGGTTATTTCCGAGCACTTGACGACGATCTCGCCCGAAACGGATGTCCAGGAAGCGGCCAAAGTGATGGCCCAGCACCAGGTACGACGGCTTCCGGTCGTCGAGGACGGCAATTTGGTCGGCGTTATCGCGATCGGAGACCTGGCGGTCCGGGATAAGCTGGAAGACGAGGCGGGAGAAGCGCTGAGCCGTATTTCGAAAGGGCGGAGCACGTCCTCGAACAAATGAATGCCGCTTGGCAGCCCAAAAAAACGCACCGGCATCCGGTGCGTCTTTTTTTCGGGCTATTATAGACTATCCGGCTTTGCGGTAGCCGGCCTTCTTGGCGTCGTTCTCCGTGCAGAACATGGCTTCCGCCTGTGTCTGCTCGTAGGAGGAGCTGCCCGGAACGTGATAAATTTTTTCTTTCTTGGAATTGATATTGCCTTTGATTTGAGGATCGGGGCAGGCTGCCGTTTGATTGGCATCTTCCGAATTTTTGCCGGAGCCGCCTTTTGGGGAGTCGCCGGTTTTGGAGGGAGTTGAAGCGCTTTTGGCGCCCCAAAGGCCCTTGTTTTTGGAGCGGGCTTCCCGCTCCGTTTTTACAAAACGATCGGAGAACATCACATTGGGCTGAATGGTCATCACGTTGGCATACCCCTCCTGTAGAAGAAGTTCGTTATACATGACGGACTCCCCTTCAATAAAGACGTAACGGAGCAGCCGGCCGTATTTATCGGTATCTCCGGCATCGTTGAACAGATAGACGGTTGCTCCGGTCAACCGTTTTTTCGTATAGTCGGACGCTTCCTTGCCGTAAGGTTCGACAGGGCTGTTCGGCTTAACGGTTTCAGGCGTATTGCACCCGATCAGCCGCACTTTGTCTCCGTTTTCCAGCTCGAACGTATCGCCGTCCACTACTCTTTTGACCTTGGCTGTCGTCATTTTTTGCGTTTTCAGCTCGGGATAACGTGCAAGGACGGTTTCTTTGAACGATCCGGAATCCGTTTTTGGTTGGGCGGACCCGCAGGCGGCAAGAAAAAGGGCGGCAAGAATAAATAGAAGAAGGGCTTTTTTTGTGTTCATGAGATCCATTCCTTGTTGTGAGTTTGAATGCTCCTTTGGAAAAAGGAACCTCGTCATTATACAATGCTCCGAAACGGAGCACAAATGATCCGGCAACGTTTATTTCTCGGAAGTTCCTTTCATACTAAGAATAGTGAAGAGAGAATTCGGATAAAAAGGGAGGCCTCGCCGTGAATCCGGCATCTGACAATGCGCTCATCGTTCAACAGGATCTTACTGTACTGGCGGAAGCGGATCATGAGCGTTTCGAGTCGATCCGTGCGGAGTTGGCGCTTTTCGCGGATCTGGTTAAAAGTCCGAAGCATCTTCATACCTACAAAATAACGCCCTTGTCCCTGTGGAATGCGGCGGCTTCGGGCCTGCGCGGCGCCGATATTATCCGTTTTCTGAAGGAGGAATCGAAATACGGTATTTCCCGCCGCATGGAGGATGAACTTCTCTCCATTCTGGGCCGGTACGGACGGCTTCGGCTCATTTCCGACAAGGGGAAGCTGTATCTCCAATCCGCAGACACGGAGCTGCTGGCCAGACTGGGCGGTTTGAAAGAGTTGAAGCGGTTTTTCGACCGGGAAGACGCAGGTCCCGCGGAAGCTGTGCAAAGTTCCGCACTCGCAGTCCGGCCGGACATGAGGGGCGTCATGAAGCAGGAGCTGATGCGGCTCGGATATCCGGTCATTGATCTGGCGGGTTATCACGCGGGAGAAGATCTTCCGGCGGAGCTTAAAGGAGTGGAGCTGAGAGACTACCAGCGCCAAGCGGTAGAGTGCTTTCATCCGGCCGGCGGTTCGGACGGAGGCAGCGGAGTGCTCGTTCTGCCCTGCGGAGCGGGAAAAACGGTCATCGGCATCGCCGCGTTGACAAAACTAAGCTGCGCGGCGCTGATCCTGACCACAAATGTGACATCCGTCCGTCAATGGATCAAAGAAATCCTGGCCAAGACCAGTCTGGACGAATCACGCGTCGGTGAATACAGCGGGGACGTCAAGCTGGTTAGACCCGTCACCATCGCGACGTATCAAATTCTTACACACCGGCGTGAAAAAGGTGGCGAACAAGCCCATATGGAGCTGTTCAACAGCCGCGACTGGGGGCTCATTATTTATGACGAGGTGCATCTTTTACCCGCTCCCGTTTTCCGGGCGACCGCGGATATCCAGGCGACCCGGCGGCTCGGACTGACGGCGACCCTCGTGCGCGAGGACGGACGGGAGGAGGATGTTTTTTCCCTGATCGGCCCCAAACTGTTCGATATGCCCTGGAAGCGGCTGGAGCTGGAAGGATGGATCGCGCGGGTAACCTGCACGGAGATCGGCGTGGAGATGGAGACCGGTGAGCTGCAAAACTATTACGAAGCGGACAAAAGAAGCCGGTTCCGCATAGCCGGGGAAAACTCCCGCAAATTTCCGGCGTTAACGCGTCTCCTGGCCCGCCATGACGGAGAAGCGATTCTCATTATCGGCCAATATTTGGACCAGTTGAAAGAAGTCGCCCGGAAATTAACGATTCCCTTTATTTCCGGGGAAATGCCGCAGGCGGACCGGCAGCGGCTCTATGAAGCTTTTAACTCCGGGCTTGTCCGGATTCTCGCCGTTTCGAAAGTGGCTAATTTCGCCGTCGATCTTCCGGATGCTTCTGTCGCTATCCAGCTTTCGGGGAGCTATGGCTCCAGGCAGGAAGAGGCTCAGCGCCTCGGGCGCATACTCCGGCCCAAGAAGGGGAGAAACGAAGCCTTCTTCTACACCTTGGTCAGCAGAGGGACGAGTGAGCAGGAGTATGCGATTAAGCGGCGGATTTTTCTACTCGAACAGGGGTACGAATACAGGATAGAGGAGGGCGGGAGCGATGAACTATGCGCAAATACTCGATAAAATGCCGCCGGCCGCTTCCAGGCAGCTGCTCGGTCAAGATTGGATAAAAAGCGCGGCGGGGCACGGTATAGAGGCCCGGGAAGCTTTCGGAAATGAGGACGTGCTCAGAAAGCTCCGGGCAGCTCTGCAGCCCGATGAGGAGAAGCTGCTTCGGCTGATCGTCGTCCGTTTCGGCAGCCGGCCTTTTACACCGGCCGAACTTGAGAAGGAAACGGCGGACTGGGCGGCGGCTTTGGTTAAAACGGCCCTCACGGGTCTGCGCAGACGGGGGCTGATCGCGGCGTTCCGCAAATCGTGGGGCGACCGGCTGTTCCTGCTTCCGCAGGATGGTCTTCGGGGGTGGCAGGCCGTGTTTTTTGGCCCCGGCTGTGATGTAGTCGGGCACGGCGACGGAGCGGGCAGCCAGCGGAATGCCGGCAGCGACTATAACGCCAGGCTGCGGCAGCTTTACGAGCAGGGCGATAAGCCCCGGCAGGGACTTGCGCTGGACTTGTTTCTGCTGCTCAATTATGCGGATCTGCACGAGCTGCCGCTTACACAGCGCGGAGCTCTGCACAAGCGCCACGTACAGAGAATGACGGCGCTTCTCGGCTTTGACGAAACCGACCTGGCCGGCTGCGGGCTCCAGTTCGCGCATGCCGATACCTATCCGGTATCGCTGGCGGCAGCCTTGGATTTTTTGCAGCGGCTGGGGCTTCTGCACCGGATCCGGGACCGGCTCCTTCTGCACAAGCCCCGGCTTCGTGACTGGCTCGCCACGGACGAAGCGCGTCAATCGGAGATGTTGTACCGGCTTTGGACGGAACACCGTTTTCCCGAAGACGTGGATCTGCAGCACGCGGTATGCCTGCTCGACAAGCTCGCGGCCGGTACAAAAATACGGCTGAGCCGATTGGCGGCAGAGCTGAACAGGCGGGAAACGCTGGCCGGAGGAGAGGAGGAGGGAGCGCGTTTTTCCCTCGGGTTGGTTCAGAAATGGCTTCAACCTCTGCGGGCGTTCGGATGGCTCGACTGGGAGCCGGAAGACAGCGGTGACGTATCGGTTAGCTGGCTTCATCCCGTACGGTATGAACAGAGAGCGAATGAGGAGCGGAAAACGGCGAAACCGTCCGCTTTTTTGTATGTACAGCCGGATTTCGAGGTGATGATCCCGCCGGAATGCCCGTTTACGGTACGCTGGGAAATCGCCCGTTTCGCCGAGCTCGTGAAAAGCGACCGCATGGCCGTGTACCGCCTGACCAAAGAAAGCGTCCAAAGAGGGGCGGATCACGGAACTCCGCCGGAACAGGCCTTGGAGCTTCTCGAAAGTCATGCCCGCCACGGTGTGCCGGAAACCGTCCGGCTTACGATCGCCGCATGGGGCGAGCAGTACGGCCGGGTCGTGCTCGGCGGCGTGACTCTTTTGCGCTGCGCGGACGCGCAGCTGGCGGAACAAGTCTCGCGCCATCCCAAGATCGGGAGGCTGCTGCTTGAGAAAATCGGGGACTCTGATTTTATCGTTCCGGCAGGCAAAATGTCCGACATGATGAAGCTGCTGGACGCGGCGGGCTTTTCTCCGCGGCAGGCGGCTGATTTTCAGGACGAAGAGGAAGCACCGGACCCGGATGGAGATCCGGAAACAGAAACGCTTAAAGGAATCGTGTACGATCAGGACCCCGTCCAGTACCTGGAACTGGAGACCCGCCTGCCTACCGCAGAGGAAATGTATCCCGGAATGCGGGATATTCCTGCGGTCTGGTATCGGGAAAGCAGGGGGTACCATGCGTCGACTATTCTTAAAATCGTTCGGCAGGCGGTTACCTGGGGAGCCCCTGTTTTAGCCGAAGTTGAAGGCGGTGCAGTGGCGGTATGGATTCCGCGCAGGGCCGTGGAACGGGGAGAAGAGCTGACCATCGAACTGTCGGACGGCGCAGGCGGAAACAGAACGGTTCAAGCCGGTCGGATCAGCCGCATTCGTATCCTTTTGCCCGGAGTATCGTAACTTAAATTTGTTAAACTTGATTTATGGAAAATTATGTAATATAATTTACCTTGTACGAATCGTTTCTTTATTTTCAAACACCGAGACGCCTGTAAACGATCCTTTTTTTTCTGAGGAATATCCAACAAAAGTCATCCCGTATGCTTTTAAAAATGGAGAAAGTCCTAGGGAACTGTGATATGATAGGGGGAGTACGCAGGAAACACAAAAGGAAGTGATCGATTGTGAGTGTGGCGGAAGCCAAAACGATGGATATGTCGTCCATTCTAATGGGTGCGTATCAGGTGGGCGATCTCATTAACAACTCTGCCGAAGTGGCGGATTATCTATATTGGAAGCAGGCGGTGGAACAGGATTTCGAGGCGCAGAGGCTCGTGAGAGAGTTCAACAAAGCCAAAGATTTGTTCGAGGAATGCGAGCGTTTCGGCCATTTCCATCCCGATTACCATGCCGCGCTGGACAAAGTCCAAGCGGTGCAGTCCCGGCTTGAACAGGTGGAGAGCATAAACAGGTTCAAGGAAGCGGAGGAACGGCTGGATCAGCTGCTGTATACCATATCGAAAACTATCGCGACTGCCGTATCCGATACGATCAAAGTTCCCGGCGGGCTCGACACCGGATCGGGCGGCGGCTGCTCCAGCTGCGGATCTGGCGGGAGCTGCTCCAGCTGCGGTTAATCTCCGCAGGAACCGGACAAGCGGAACCGGGGGCTCGGCCCCCTCTAGGTTTCCGCACCGGCAGCCTTGACAATCCGAACGTCTCTTGACGGTAACGAGAATAGGTGATTTAAAAAAGCCGTGCCTGCGGATGATTCCCGCGGACACGGCTGCTGTTTAAATAAGCTTGAAGTCGGCTTGAATGGAGCCTACGACGGTGCCCTGCCAATTCGTGACCTTCGGTTCACGAAATTCCGCAAGGGCTTCCATCTCGTCCGTATGAAGCAGACCGAGCTGGACAAGCGCTTCGAACATCGCGCAGTAAAGCGCTCTCTGGGCGCCGTCCTCGATTTTCAGGACAAGCCCCAGTCCTTCATCGGGTACGGTGACGGCGAAGAGTCCTTCGGCGCCCATCTTCCCGATGATTCTGCCGCCGGTCGCCTCGGCGAGCCGCGTGTCGAAGCGGTCGCTTCCCGCGAGGTAGGAAGGCTCCCGCCGGATGGCCGCAATGATGCGGCGGCAGGCGTCCGCGCGCTCGGCGGAGAGGCCGTCGGGCTTGCCGAGACGCGCGTAAGCGAGCGCGAGACGGTCGATGGCCAGCCCGAACACGGGCACGCCGCAGCCGTCTACGCCCAGAGGAATTTCCTCGGGGGCAAGGCCCGCCATCTCTGCGACGGCCTGGAGCATCTGGCGCTGCACGGGATGCTCGGGCGACATGTAATGCTCGGTGCTGACGCCGAGCTTAGCCGCCAGAGAGAGCATGCCGGAGTGCTTGCCGGAGCAGTTGTTGTGCAGGGGCGTGGGGGCTTCCCCCTCCTGGCGCATCTGCCGCGAAGTCGGCTTGTGGAACGGATAGTGCGATCCGCACTGCAGATCGTCCGCTTCCGCGCCCGCTTTGGCCAGAATGGAACGCGCCGCGCGGACATGCCGGTCTTCCCCGTTATGGGAAGCGCAGATCAGGGCGATTTCGGCGTCCGTGAAGCCGAAGTCGGAAGCGGCGCCCGATTCGAGAACGGGCAGCGCCTGGATCAGCTTTGCGGTGGAACGCGCGAATGTAACCGCTTGAGGATCGCCCAGGCTGTGAAGCAGGCGGCCCGTATGATCGACGACAGCGATATGGCCGCGGTGAATACTTTCAGTGATGGGCCCGCGAATGACGCGGGCAATGACAGCCGAGGAAGCCGACATTTAGGATCATCTCCAACCCGTAAAATAGAATCAGTTTATCAGAAGCCAAACCTGTCTAAAGGAGTCAAACGACATGATAACGGAGCGAACCGGACTTATCATATGGGTGACTGATTTGAAAGCCGCCAAAAACTTGGAGCGCTTCGGATCGGTGCACTACATGTCCAAGAAAATGCACTATGTGGTGCTGTATATTCATGCCAGCCGGTATGACGAAACCGTACGCCAACTTCAGAAACTGGCTTACGTACGCAAGGTGGAACGTTCTTACCGCGGTGAAATTAAAACCGAGTACGAAAGCCACGGACCGGACAAATCAAAATTTTACACACTGTAGAGCAAAAGCGCAAATCTGTTTTTCCGAATAAGCCGGTTATTTGACCGACGGTCACTCCTTGTTGGCGTTGCGGCTGGGAAGTATTCTGAAATGTTATTTCATCCTCTTTGCAGTTTATGAGAAGATTGATTTTTTTGTTAATTTTGAATTTTCTACAGTTGTGTGACATTTTTTCTTGTACCGCGCCATATTTATAAATTAAGTGAGCGTTTTTATTTGGAAATATTTAAATATTGAGTTACAATGGTTGAAAACCAGTAGGTATAAAGGCCTAAATGCTTGGAGAGGAGTTGTGATTCATGAGGGACAAAACAATGGACCGCTGGAGCACGTACGAACCTTTTTATGTTAACCTGAACGACAAAAAAATTGCGGACATTGTGATCACGAATCACGCTCGTCTCCGCTGGACGGACCGGGTTGAAAGCGAGAAAACCGGCTTCGAGGACATATGCGATTTTTTATGGGATAAACTGAAAGACGGACGCATCGCTTCGTATTACAAGAACGAACAGGACGTTTATCTCGTGGACGACGATCTGGTGATGGTCGCCGAGTTTTCCGTCATTGAGAACGAAACCGATATTGCGGGCAACCCGCTTCATAAAATGATTATCGTGACTTTCCTCGGCAGAATGTCGGAGACCATCGAGCTGCGCGATCTGAAATCGTACTACTCGTGGCTCCGCCACTCCCGCCGGATGACGCTGATCAAGAACAGCCGCAAGCGGCGGTAACTCCGGCAGATGAAGGGTTTACGACACGACGAAGAGCATGCCTGCATTTTGCAGGCATGCTCTTTTTTCTGTCTTATAAATGCTATAATAAATGCGGAGAAAGGGCGGCGATGACGATGGCTCTGAATTTTCACCAGCTTCATATCTTTTACACGGTAGCCGAAAAGGGCAGCTTTTCGCACGCCGCGCAGGCGCTTCATATGACGCAGCCCGCGGTCACGATGCAGGTGCAGTCCCTGGAGGATCATTTCGGAATCAAGCTGTTTCACCGCTCTACCAAAAAAATCGAATTGACGGAAGCGGGAAGGACGCTGATTCCCTACGCCCGCAAGTGCGTCGAGCTCATCCGGGAAACCGAGAACGCCATGACAGGCTTTACGGCCATGGCCGAAGGACGGCTGCAGCTCGGAGCCTCGCTGACGATGGGGGAATACATCCTGCCCCGCCTGCTGGGACCCTTCCGCAAAGAATACCCGAATATTTCGGTTGCGATGAAAGTCATGAATACGACGCAAATTTTGGACGAAATTTTTGCCCATCAGCTGACGTTCGGCCTTGTCGAGGCTCCCATTCAGCATCCGGATGTCCACACGGAAGCCATTTTGAGCGATGAGCTGAAGCTGATTGTCCCTGCGGGGCATCCGCTGGCGGAGATGGAGACGATCCGTATGGAGGACGTTTTCCGATACCCGTTCGTCCTTAGGGAAGAAGGCTCGGGAACCCGGCGGGTCATGGAAGAGGAGCTGGAGCGGACGGGCATCTCATGCAGCGGAATGGACATTGTCATGGAACTGGGCAGCACGGGAGCCATCAAATCGGCGGTAGAAGCCGGTCTCGGCGTTTCTATTTTGTCGCAGTCATCGGTTAAACATGAGGTCCGGCTTGGTATATTAAAGATAAAGGAAATCGAAGGCGTGTCTTTTTCGCGCAGTTTCTACGCGATTTATTTGAATTCGACCCTTCTGCCGTTGTCGGCGGTCAGCTTTTTGAATTTTATGCGGCGGGACGATTTGGTCAAATGGCTTTAGAAACGGGCGTTACATCCCTATAGAGATGACCGGATACATTTTGCCGGAGAAAAAAGGAGGGGCACCATCTATGACTCAATGGGCCGATTTACATACGCACACGACGGCGTCGGACGGAACGCAGGCGCCCGAGGACAACGTCCGGCTGGCTAAGGAAGCCGGGCTTGCGGCCGTAGCGATAACCGATCACGATACGGTTTCCGGCGTCAGGGCGGCGCAGCTTGAAGGCAGGCGGATAGGGATCGAAGTCGTTCCCGGCGTCGAAATCAGCACGGTGGCCGGCGGGCAGGATATCCATGTGCTCGGTTACTACATCGATACGGAGTCGGAAAGCTTTCTGGAGCGTCTGGAAGAGCTCCGGAATACGCGCAACAAGCGCAACGAGATGATGCTGGCGCGTCTGAACGAGATGGGTCTTGCCGTTTCGATGGAGGAAGTCGTCAAACACTTGGAGGCCGGCAAAAGCGAAGAGGACACGATCGGCCGCCCTCATATCGCAAACGTTCTGCTTGCCAAAGGATATGTAAGCTCGATGAACGAAGCTTTCGAGAAATATCTGGGCAAAGGCGGAGCCGCTTATATCAATCCGCCGCGCATTCGTCCCGTTACGGCCATCGACTGGATTAGAGATGCCGGCGGAGTCGCCGTGCTTGCCCATCCGGGTCTTTACGGCGATGAAGACATCGTGCGGGAACTCATCGCATATGGTTTAGATGGCATCGAAGTCAACCACGCCGATCATACGCCGGAGCAGGAAGCCCATTACGGGCGCCTGGCCCGTGAGCACGGGCTGATCGCAACGGCAGGCTCGGATTTCCACGGCGTTCGCGCCGGCCAGGTATTTCACGCTCCGCTCGGTTCCAAGCGCACTTCGCTGGAAACTGTGCGGAAACTTCAGGAACGGAGGAACAATCGTGAAAATTCGTAAAGCGATCATTCCCGCGGCCGGTCTCGGAACGCGGTTTCTGCCCGCCACCAAGGCGCAGCCCAAGGAAATGCTGCCGCTGGTGGATAAACCGGCCATTCAATACATAGTCGAAGAAGCCATCGAATCCGGGATCGAGGATATTCTAATCGTCACGGGACGTAACAAGCGCGCGATCGAAGATCATTTCGACAAATCTGTCGAACTGGAAATGATGCTTGAGGAGAAGGGGAACGATGAGCTTCTTTCCCTGATCCGTACGGTCACCAACCTGGCCGATGTGCACTATATCCGTCAAAAGCAGCCGCTCGGTCTGGGCCATGCGATTTACTGCGCCCGCAAGTTTATCGGGAATGAACCGTTTGCGGTACTTCTCGGAGACGATATCCTTCGTTCGTCCAAACCCGCTCTGCGCCAGATGATGGACGTGTTCGAGGAGACTCAGACGTCCGTCATCGGCGTCCGTGAAGTTCCCTGGGAAGATGTGAGCAAATACGGAATTGTCGTACCTTCGGACGAAATTACCGCTTATAAGAAAATTGCGGATCTCGTGGAGAAACCGGACCGCGGCGATGCGCCTTCCAACCTGGCCGTAATCGGCCGCTATCTGATTATGCCGGAGATTTTCGATATCTTGGAGAAATGCGAGCCAGGACGCGGAGGCGAAATCCAACTGACGGACGCGCTGCGCATTTTGAACGAAAAGCAGCCGATGGTCGCCTATCCGATCGAGGGGAGAAGATACGACGTCGGCGATAAATTCGGCTATATCCAGGCCACCATCGAAATGGCTCTGGAGCGGGAAGGGCTGCAGGAGGAACTGCGCTCGTATTTAACGAACCTCGTCCGTCACGAGTTTCATATCGGATAAGGAGGAGAACCTTGAATGGAGCGCATTGCCGTTATTGGGACGGGGTATGTCGGGCTCGTTACCGGATGCTGCTATGCCGAAATCGGGCATGAAGTCATCTGCGTAGACATCGATCCCGATAAAGTTCGCCGTCTCAGCCTTGGCGAAATTCCGATTTACGAACCCGGGCTGGGGGAGCTTGCGGCTTCCAACCAAGCCGCCGGCCGGTTGTCTTTCACGACCGACCTGGCAAGAGCCGTGCAGGACTCGTCCATTATATTTATTGCGGTAGGAACGCCTACGCTCGAAAACGGGGAAGTCGACATGCAGCAAGTCCGCGGCGCGGTGGAGACACTGGCGCGGCAGATGAACGATTATAAAATCATCGTAATGAAAAGCACGGTGCCCGTAGGAACGTCCAGGCGCATCCGGCAGTGGATGGAAGAAGGGCAGCAGCGGCCCGTTCCCTTCTCCGTCGTGTCCAATCCCGAGTTTCTAAGAGAAGGGACGGCCATTCACGACACGTTTCATCCCGACCGGGTCGTGATCGGGTCCGACGATGCGGATGCCGCTCTCCGCGTAGAGAGGCTTCAGGCCGCGTTCGGCGGCGAGGTTGTGCGGACCGACCCCGAGAGTGCCGAACTGATTAAATATGCGTCCAATGCCTTCCTGGCCGCTAAAATTTCATTCATCAACGAGATGGCGAACGTATGCGAGAAAGTAGGTGCGGACGTTAGTCTCGTTGCCCGGGGAATGGGGCTCGATAACCGGATCGGGCCCAAGTTTCTGCAGGCGGGAATCGGTTACGGCGGCTCCTGCTTCCCCAAAGATACGAGGGCGCAGTTGAAAATCGCCCAAAATGCCGATTATGATTTCCGCATTCTGCGGGCGGTCATCGAGGTCAATACGCTTCAGCGCGAGCGGTTTGTGGAGAAGGTAACGGCCGCTTTGGGCGGAAATGCGACAGGCCGGAGCATTACGGTATGGGGGCTTGCGTTTAAGCCGAACACCGATGACCTCCGCGATGCCCCTGCGCTGGATATTATCCGTGCCCTGCAGGAGCGGGGAGCGGTTGTGACGGCGTACGATCCGGCCGCGGCTTCCAAAGCGTCTGCCCTGCTTCCCGGTGTACGCTGCCTGACCGATCCGTATGAGGCCGCGGAAAATGCGGAAGCCGTGGTGATCGCAACCGATTGGGAAGACCTGCGGCGTATCGATTTCGATAGGCTCCGCAGCCTTGTCCGGAAGCCGCTTATTATCGACGGGCGTAACATGTTTGCCCCTGCCGAGATGGCGGAGAAAGGGTTTACTTATGTGTCCGTCGGACGCCCCGCATTCCCCGGCCCGGTTTAAACCGTTCATTGTATAAGCTTTGTTAATGGTTTATAATTGGGGCATGTTCAAGGTTAGCCGGGGGTACAAAAGACATGAGCCGACTTTATACAATCAAGGAAGCTTCGATGCGTTCCGGACTTTCCACCCAGTTGATCCGCAAATGGGAGGAGCGTTACGGCGCCGTTCAGCCGGACCGTTTTCCGAATGGGTATAGAGGCTACACGAATCATGATATAGAAACATTGATATGGCTGAAAAGCAAGGCGGATTCCGGTGTTCCCATCGGTCTCGCCGTTCAGGAAAAACAGCTGCGGCTCGAAAGCTCGGCTTCGACCGAGACAATCTCTCGGTCGGAGGCCGAGCTTCCGTTTATCCACAGCGAACTGAAAGAGTATCAGGAGAAGCTGCTGGGTTTATTTCTTCAGCTGGATCAGGCGGGCGCCCAGCGGTTTTTCGACCGGCTTGCGGCGCTGCACCAAATGGACTTTATTCTGCTTCAAGTTCTGCAGCCGACGCTGATCCGAGTCGGAGAGATGTGGGAACGAGGAGAAATCTCCGAGTATCAGGAGCATTTCGGGAGTCATTTTATCCGGGAACGTCTGCTGGCGTTAAAGAACTTATTTTCCATTCCGCCGGGCGGCCCCAGATTGATTACCGCCTGTTCCCCTTACGAGAGTCATGAACTGGGGATTCTGTTTCTGGGTTATTTCGCGCTGCAAAACGGCTTTCAGACGCTGTATCTCGGGGCTTCGCCTTCGGAGAAGGGCATCCTTGATTGTCTGGAGCAGATCCGTCCTGCGGCGTTCGCCTTCGGTTCTTCGATGAAGTCGATGCTGGACGAAGCTTATCTGTTCTATGCAAAGCTGGACCGGAGAATCGGGGAGCTCGGCAGCCGGACCAAAGTGTTTATCGGCGGAAATGCGATCGAACGCGACGAGGTGCTTCACGGCACGAAGCATATTTACCTGCTTTCCGGCGATGCGCGGGAATGCGCGCTTAAACTGAAAAAGCTGACAGCCTATTGAGCTGTCAGCTTTTTTGGTTCGGTGTCCCGGCGGTGTTTCCGCAGTCAGGACCCGGTTGCTTGTTCGAATGCAGCAGGCTACCGGGGCCAGACTGCGATTTTTTAAGCCTTCACAGTTTGCGGCATCTGCTTGATCAACTGGTCGTCCGGTGTCACAAACAGCGTTTTCTGCTGTTCGTAAATAACGAATCCCGGCTTGGCGCCGCTTGGCTTATGTACGTGGCGGATGAGGGTGTAATCCACGGGAACCGAGCTCGATTCCTTCGCCTGGCTGAAATAAGCGGCAAGCTGGGCCGCCTCGTGCAGGGTGGCTTCGCCGAAAGACTGGCTGCGGATCACGACGTGCGAGCCCGGAATATCCTTCGTATGCAGCCATGTATCTCCGGCGCTCGCAAGCCGGTTCGTCACATAGTCGTTCTGGGTATTGTTCTTGCCGACGTAAATCGGAACGCCTTCGCTTGATGTGAAGCAGGCTACGGACGGCTTATCGGTTTTTTTCTTGCGCTTGCCTTTCGTATGGCGCTCACGCACATAACCCTGCTCCGCAAGCTCATCCCGAATTTCCGCGATATCCCGCATAGAGGCGGAACCGAGCTGCTGAAGAAGCGAGGAGAGGTACTGGATCTCCATCTCGGTCTGGCTCATTTGCTCCTCCACGTAGGCCAGGCTGTTTTTACTTTTTGTATATCGTTTAAAATAGCGCTGCGCATTCTCCGAAGGCGTAAGCAGGGGATCGAGCGCTATGCTCTGCTGCGGCTGGGCTTCCTCGTAATAATTAACCACAACCGCTTCCTTATCCCCTTTGCGGATTTGATGCAGATGGGCCGTAAGCAGTTCACCCATAATGCGGAAACGGTCCGCATCTTTCGCTTCTTCCTTCGTTTCCCGCAATTTATCCATTTTCTTGATGTTTTTGGCTTTCTCGTTCTGCAAAAGCTTGACGAGATCGGCGGCACGCTGCTTGACGGTGTCACGCTCCGCCTTGTCCCCGAAGTAACTTTCCAGGCACTCGCTGACGGTAGGGAACAACCGGGACTCGCCTTCGATCTGGGTCAGTTCCATGACTGAGAAGAAAAGCTTGCCCGTCTTCGTTTCTTCAACGATGACGGGGGAATACCGCCGCTCGCGCACTGCGTCCGTCACGCTGCGGAAAGACTGCCACAGCGGGGCGAGCGCGTCCTCGCCGTACGGCACGCCGAGCCGGGTTCCGCTGCGGTAGACGATTTCCCGCGCCGCAAGGGGGCTCAGGCCGCTGAAGGAAGCGAGCATCTGCTTCTCCGGCGCGGCGTCTTCCCCGATTCCCGCGCTCATGCTCCGGCGGAACACGGCTTCGCTCGTATCCAGCGGATTCGCTTTGTCTTGGGCCGGAGGCTCCGCGTAGGCGCTGCCGGGCATGACGATGCGATAAGAGCTGATCGCCGGCGTCACGTGATGAATGCCGTCTAGGATGGTGCCCGTGGAAGGGTCCATCAGAATCAGGTTGCTGTGTCTGCCCATGATCTCCACGACGATGGTTTTCGTGCTCACATCCCCGAGTTCGTCGCGCTGGCGCACACGGAAGTGAACGATCCGCTCCAGCCCGACCTGCTCGATGGAGTCGATGATGCCGCCCTCGCAGTGCTTGCGGAGCAGCATGCAGAACATGGGGGCTTCCTGTGGATTCAAGTACTGTCCTTCCGTCACGTGCATGCGCGGATAGGTAGGATTCGCGGAGAGAAGAAGTTTAAGCGAACGACCGCGGGCGCGGATCTGCATAACCACGTCACTGCCCGTGGGCTGATGTATTTTATTAATCCGGCCTCCTACGCATTCCTGCAGCTCGTGCACGATTGCATGGAGGACCAGTCCGTCTAATGCCATGATGAAAGTCTCCTATCCAAGTTCATTACATTCTATCATGCCATAAATGCGAGGAAATTTTAAGTTCTTTCTTTAGAAGCACCGTCCAAGCTGGGATATTTTGCGGCTTGTCTGAATACATTTAGCAAGAGAAGCGGGTCTTGCACCTGAAAGTAACCGGGAGGGGAAACGGTGATGAGTCAGAAAGAATGGTACCAGATGACGGCGGATGAAGTCCTGCAGTCGCAGCGCGTTCATCCGTCCGAAGGTCTGTCATCGGCAGAGGCGGACAACAGACAGACCGAAGCCGGCCGCAATGAACTGTCCGAAGGAAAAAGCGTTTCGCCAGTCACCTTGTTTTTAAACCAGTTCAAAGACTTTATGGTTCTCGTATTGATGGGGGCCACACTCGTATCGGGACTGCTCGGCGAATATTTGGACGCGATAACCATCGTCGCCATTATCATCATGAACGGAATTCTCGGGTTTATACAGGAATTCCGCGCGGAGCGTTCGCTCCGTGCTTTGAAAGAACTTTCGGCGCCGGGAGCCAAGGTCATGCGCGGAGGCGAACTGCAGACGATCCCCGCCCGCGACCTGGTTCCCGGGGATATCATCCTCCTGGAGAGCGGAGACCGGGTTCCCGCGGATATCCGTCTCATCGAAGCGAACAGCTTCTACGTGGAGGAATCCGCTTTGACGGGCGAGTCCGTTCCGGTCGGAAAAACCGTCGATCCCCTAAGCTCCGACACTGTGACGATCGGCGATCAGCGGAATCTCGCGTTTATGGGCACGATGGTTACCCGGGGCACGGGGAAGGGCGCGGTCGTGCGGATCGGCATGGAGACCGAAATGGGCAAGATCGCCGACCTGATCCAGAATACGCAGACGCTTGAAACCCCGCTGCAGCACCGGCTGGAACAGCTCGGCAAGATCCTGATCATCGTAGCGCTCTGTTTGACGGTCATGGTCGTTGTCGCCGGTATCGTGCACGGACAGCCTCCTTACGCGATGTTCCTCGCGGGAGTCAGTCTGGCCGTAGCGGCTATTCCGGAGGGACTGCCCGCCATCGTTACGATAGCTTTGGCCCTTGGCGTACAGCGCATGATCAAGCGCAAAGCGATCGTCCGCAAGCTGCCCTCCGTCGAAACGCTGGGCTGCGCTTCCGTGATTTGCTCGGACAAGACGGGGACGCTGACCCAGAACAAAATGACGGTGACCCATCTGTGGGTCGGCGGCAGCCTGCTGGAAGTGAGCGGTGACGGGTACACGCCGGAAGGCGAGATCAGCGCCGGCGGCACGCGGGTCAATCCCGCCAAAAATTCGATGCTGCGCCAGTTTCTGCAGGTATCGGCTTTGTGCAGCAATGCCGTCCTTTATAAAGAGGAAGCGGAACCGGTCAAGAAAAAGCGCGCCAAAGACGAACCGCCGGAAACGGTATGGAACGTAAAGGGAGATCCGACGGAAGGCGCTCTTGTCGTATTGGCCGCTAAAGCCGGCGTTACGCACGAAGTCTTGAATCCGCAGTTCGACCGTCTGGCCGAGTTCCCTTTCGACTCCGAAAGAAAGCGGATGTCGGTTATCGTCTCCAGCGGCGGCCGCAAGCTCGTGATGACCAAAGGAGCGCCGGATGTGCTCATGCAGCACTGCACTTACATTTTATGGGACGACAAGGTGATTCCGTTCACATCCACGCTGAAAGCCAAAGTGATGGCCGCGAACGAAGGAATGGCGCGTTCGGCTCTCCGCGTGCTGGGAACGGCTTACCGGGAGCTGAAGCCGACGGAATCGTGCGAGGATCACGAGGATGCCGAGCGCGGGCTCGTCTTCGTAGGCTTGGCCGGCATGATCGATCCCCCGCGCCGCGAAGTCCGCGAAGCGATGGCCAAATGCCGCAAGGCCGGGATCAAGACGGTGATGATCACGGGCGATCACCTGACGACGGCGGAAGCCATCGCCAAGCAGCTCGGGATGCTACCGGCCGGGGGGATGTGCATCAGCGGCCACCAGCTCGCGGCTATGGACGACGAAGCGCTCGAAAGCAAAGTAGACGATATCTACGTCTACGCCCGCGTTTCGCCGGAGCATAAGCTCCGCATCGTCAAAGCGCTGCAGGCCAAAGGCCATGTCGTCGCGATGACGGGCGACGGGGTCAACGACGCGCCGGCTATCAAAGCGGCCGATATCGGCATCGCCATGGGCATCAGCGGCACCGACGTGACGAAGGAAGCGTCGTCTCTGGTGCTCAGTGACGATAACTTCGCGACGATCGTGGCGGCTATCGAGGAAGGCCGGGGAATCTACGAGAACATCCGGAAATTCATCCGGTATCTGCTCGCTTCCAACGTCGGGGAAATTCTGACGATGTTTCTTGCCATGATGGCGGGTCTTCCTCTGCCGCTTATCCCGATTCAGATTTTGTGGGTCAACCTGGTGACGGACGGCCTGCCCGCGATGGCGTTGGGCGTCGATCAGGCGGAGAAGGATCTTATGCAGCACAAGCCCCGCTCGGCCAGAGAAAACATTTTCGCACGCCGTTTGGGCTGGAAAATTATTTCCAGAGGTTTTCTTATCGGGGTCTGCACGCTTGGCGCTTTCTGGCTCGTACTGCGGGTAAATCCGGGAGATGCCCAGCATCTCGTCAAGGCGCAAAGCGTTGCCTTCGCGACGCTCGTTATGGCGCAGCTTATCCACGTGTTCGACTGCCGCAGCTCGCGTTCCATTTTTCACCGCAATCCGCTTCAGAACAAATATTTGGTCCTGGCGGTCCTGTCTTCGCTCGTTCTGATGCTGGGCGTGATGTACACCCCGCAGCTGCAGCCTATTTTCAAAACCGTTCCGCTCGGCTTCAAAGACTGGATCATCGTGCTGGTTGCGGCAGGTATTCCAACCTTCCTGATGGGGCTGGGGAGCGTCATGCAGAATCCTTCCAAGAAAAAAACGGCGAAGTACAGCTCCAAGCCGAGCTTCCGGTAATCCACGCGGGCGGATCGCCCGGAAAGATTTCGAACCCGTTTAACGGCCGAGGCCGTCACGGGTTTTTCTTTTTTGCGGGAAACTGGCGATAGCCAGAGGTATTCTTTTACGCTATGATAAAGGGAATGACATTATATCGATCTAGCGAGAGGGAATCCTTATGGAATTTACGAAAATGAACGGTCTGGGCAACGATTTTATCGTGCTGTCCGGCTATAAAGAACTTCCTGACAATGTGGCGGAACTCGCTGTCCGCTGGTGCAACCGGTTTTTCGGGATCGGCGCCGACGGGCTGGTATTCATTCTGCCCTCCGAGAAAGCGGACGTGCAGATGCGCATCATCAATTCGGACGGAAGCGAACCGGAGCAGTGCGGCAACGCGATCCGCTGCGTCGCCAAATATGTGTACGACCGGGACCCGGGCAAAAGAGAAGCCATTACGGTCGAAACGCGCGGAGCCGGCGTGCAGCAGGTGCATGTGACGGCGGAGAAGGGCATCGCCAAAGCGATCCGCGTCGATATGGGAGAGCCTGTGCTTCAAGGTCTCGAAATCCCGACGACAATCGACGCCGAGCGGGTGATTGACCAGCCGATCGAAGCGGGGGGGCGGACCTTCACGTTTACGGCGGTTTCGATGGGCAATCCGCACTGTGTCATCGACGTGGAAGACGCGCCGAGCTTCGATCTGGCCGCCTGGGGGCCTCTGCTGGAGCAGCATCCGCTGTTCCCGAACAAGGCCAACGTCGAGTTTGTGACGGTCCGTTCCAGAGATTACGCGGATATGCGCGTATGGGAAAGGGGAGCGGGGCCGACGCTGGCCTGCGGAACCGGAGCGTGCGCTACGCTCGTCGCTCTCGTTTTGACGGGAAAAACGGATCGCACCGCCACGATTTCGCTTAAAGGCGGCGATCTGCTGATCGAATGGAACGAGGCCGACAACCGGGTGTATATGACCGGGCCGGCCGCGGAGGTTTACAAAGGAAAAGTCGAAGAGTGACGGCCGGCGGCGCGAAGCCGCCGGTTTTACTTTAGAACGTAAAAAGCCTTTAAGTTTGCCGTTCGTTTGTGTTAAAGTATATGTACTATTTTGATGGGGTGGGAAGAACATGAAACCGGAACTCCGCCAGGTGCTTGCGCAGAAGATCCTTATCGGGGACGGAGCGATGGGGACCTACTTATATCAGCAGGGCTTTCCCGTCGGGATTTCCTACGAGGAGCTTAACCTGATTCAGTCTGAAGTGGTTGCCGACGTTCACCGTCGCTATTATGAAGCCGGTGCCCGGCTTATTGAAACGAATACTTTCTCCGCAAATAGGGAAAAATTATCCAAATACGGCCTTGAGCAAGAAGTCGAGGCCATCAACAGGGCCGGCGTCGAGCTGGCACGCAGTTCGGTCGGTCAGGATGCTTACGTGGTCGGAGCGATCGGCCCGATCCGGGCGGGCATGCGCAAGAACGTCCGCACGGCGGATGTCGAGGATGCGCTGCGCGAACAAATTCTCGTGCTGCTTGATACTCAGGTGGACGGGCTGCTGCTGGAGACGTTCTACGATCTTGAGGAGATGCTTATCGCGCTGCGCCTGATCCGTCAGCTCAGTTCGATTCCCGTCATCTGCCAGTTCGCTACCGAAGGAATCAGCACGACGCACGACGGTATTTCCCTGGAGGACGCGTTCCTCCGCTTGAAAGAGGAAGGGGCCGACGTGATCGGATTTAACTGCCGCACGGGTCCCAACGGCATTCTGCGTTCCCTTCAAGGAGTCGCCCAATTGAGCGACATCCCGTTCTCGGTTTTCCCGAACGCGGGTATTCCGGACTACGTGGACGGCCGATATTCGTATGCCGCGACGCCGGAGTATTTTGCCGAAAGCGCGCTGCGCTTTGCCGATTTAGGCGCCAGGATCATCGGCGGCTGCTGCGGAACGACACCGGAGCATATCGCGGCTATGGTCAAGGCTCTCCAGGGCTATGAGCCGAACCGGAGCGAAGTGTATGCGGCGGAATCCGTTTCCGCTGCGGAACGGGCTGTCGTGACCGAAGCCGCTCCGCAGACGTCCGTCCGGGAGGCGGATGTCGAACCTACTCTGGTCGATATTGTGAAGCAGCGCCATGCGGTTATCGTGGAGCTGGACCCTCCGCGCGACCTCGATATCGGCAAGTTCATGGAAGGAACGAAAGCTCTCCAGGACGTGCATGTGGACGCCATTACGATGGCCGACAATTCGCTGGCCGTGACGCGGATGAGCAATCTTGCGCTCGGCATGCTCGTGAAAGAACAGCACGGGGCGCGTCCGCTCATTCATATCGCCTGCCGCGACCGCAACAGTATCGGCACGCAGTCCCACCTGATGGGCCTGCACGCGCTGGGGATCGATCACGTGCTCGCCGTGACGGGAGATCCCGCGAGATTCGGCGATCTGCCGGGCGCAAGCTCCGTCTATGACATGACTTCGTTCGAAATGATCCGCATGATCAAACAGCTCAACGAAGGCATCGCTTTTTCGGGCAAGCCGCTCAAGAAGAAAGCCAATTTCATCGTTGGCGCGGCTTTTAATCCGAACGTGAAGTATTTGGACAAGGCGGTCCAAAGACTGGAACGGAAGATCGAGTCCGGCGCCGATTATATCATGACCCAGCCCGTCTATGATCCGAAGCTGATCGAACGCATACACGAGGCGACCAAGCATCTGGATGTTCCCGTTTTCATAGGCATCATGCCTCTGGCCAGCGGCCGGAACGCGGAGTATTTGCACAACGAGGTTCCGGGTATCCAGCTTTCGGACGAAGTGCGTGCCAGAATGACGGGACTCGAAGGGGAAGAGGGGCGCAAAGAAGGCGTGGCTATCGCCAAAGAACTGCTTGATGCTGCAATGCCTCTGTTTAATGGCATTTATTTCATGACACCGTTCCTTTTTTACGACATGAGCGTGCAGCTTACACAGTATGTCTGGCAAAAAGCCGAGCGCTGTGAATTGCTCTTGTCCCCCCTTTTAAAATGAATTACAATAGGTTAATGGATGTGAGCCCCTATATGATACGAAGTATGACCGGATTCGGACATGCCTCGCTTTCTTCGCAAGGCTACCGGGTGTCGATTGATATCAAAACCGTGAATCACCGCTATTGCGACATCTCTGTGCGTATGCCCAAAGAATGGATGGCCTACGAAGACACCATCAAGAAAACGGTACTCCGCTTCATTAAACGAGGGCGTGCCGATTGCTTTGTGACGATTGAGCGGGACTCCGCTTCTAATAAATCGGTAACAGTCGACTGGGCGCTCGTGGACGGATACATGCAGGCTGCCGAGCAGCTTCGCCAGAAGCATGGCTTAACCGGGGAGCTGCATTTGTCGGATCTCCTCAAACTGCCGGATTTGCTTGCCATTTCCGAGCAGCGCGAGGGGAACGACGATGCGCTCGCCGATCTTTTGGTTGCCTGCGCGGAAGGAGCGCTGGCCGAGCTGAACGGCATGAGGGAGAAAGAAGGCTCCCACTTGTCGGAAGATTTGACCGTCCGGCTGACGATGATTGAAGATCTTAACGTCGAAATGAAACGTTACGCCCCTGAAGTCGTCCGGGAATATGCCGTGAAGCTGCGCCAGCGGATTCAAGAGCTGCTGACGGATCAAGTTCCGGCGGATGAACAGCGGCTCGCAGCCGAGATAGCCTTGTTTGCGGACCGCTCCAATGTGGACGAAGAGATGACCCGGCTGCACAGCCACATCAGCCAATTTAGGCAGCTGCTCGGTTCCCGGGAACCTGTCGGTCGCAAGCTCGATTTTCTCATTCAAGAAATGAACCGCGAAGCAAATACCATCGGCTCCAAAGCGGGACACATCGAAGTGTCAGGCAGGGTCATTGAGCTGAAAGCCGAATTGGAGAAAATGAGAGAACAAATACAGAATATCGAGTGAACCGCTGACGGTGTCACGAGGAGGAAACTCAATGGCCATCAAATTGATCAACATCGGGTTCGGTAATATTGTTTCGGCAAACCGTATCATTTCGATCGTAAGCCCCGAATCCGCTCCGATTAAAAGGATCATTCAGGAGGCGCGCGACCGCCATATGCTGATTGACGCGACTTACGGGAGAAGAACCCGCGCCGTCATCATTACGGACAGCGACCATGTGATCCTATCTGCGGTTCAACCGGAGACCGTTGCTCACCGACTTTCTAACAAGGACGATGATCATGACGAGTAATACAAATACACTGGAACGGGATAGAGGAATTCTGATCGTGCTTTCGGGCCCTTCGGGCGTCGGCAAAGGAACCGTGTGTTCCGCGCTTCGCAAGATATCGCCGGAGCTGGTCTATTCTGTTTCCACCACAACCCGCAAGCCTAGAGAAGGCGAAGTGGAGGGTGTCAATTATTTTTTCAAATCGAAAGACCAGTTCGAACAATTAATCGCTTCCGACGAGATGCTGGAATATGCCGAGTACGTGGGCAATTATTACGGTACTCCTCGCCGCTTTGTGGAAGAAACGCTCGCCTCCGGCAAGGACGTTATCCTGGAAATCGAAGTGCAGGGCGCTTTGAAGGTCAAGGAGAAGTTTCCTGAGGCGACTTTTATCTTCCTGATTCCGCCTTCTCTGGCCGAGCTGGAGAACCGTATCGTGACTCGCGGTACGGAAACGAACGACATTATCCGCAGCCGCATGTCCGTGGCTGTCGACGAGATTCGTTTGATGCGGCATTACGATTATGGTATCGTCAATGACGAGGTACACAAAGCTTGCAGCAAAATCCAGGCCATTCTTATGGCTGAACATTGTAAGTGCGACCGGATTTTACCCAGATTGGAACAATGGATCGGAGAGTGAATGACAAGTATGCTGTATCCTTCAATTGATAAACTGCTCGACAAAGTGGATAGCAAATATTCGCTCGTAGTTGCCGCCGCTAAGCGCGCAAGATCTCTTAGAGACGGTACGAACACCCACCTGCAGGATATTAAATCCCACAAGCAGGTTGGAGTGGCCCTGGAAGAATTGTACGGGGATCTTGTGAAGTACGAGAAGATCGAAACCAAAGAAGACGCCGAATAGGAGCCCAAGCGGTCCGTTCGGCCCAAAGCGGCAGTCCCTGTGACTGCCGTTCTATGTATACAACCGTATGCTGCGATCCTGAAATAAGAACGGATGCAAGTATGCCGGATATCAGGACAACCCATTGCGGTTGTTATTTTTTTCT
This sequence comes from Paenibacillus chitinolyticus NBRC 15660, assembly GCF_000739915.1. GTDB lineage: Bacteria > Bacillota > Bacilli > Paenibacillales > NBRC-103111 > Paenibacillus_F > Paenibacillus_F chitinolyticus. The sequence continues at coordinate 179,489 of NZ_BBJT01000009.1, forward strand.
TGCCGGGAGGGAACTGCCGATGTTATCAGGTAAAACAATCGTAGTCGGCGTATGCGGGGGTATAGCCGCTTATAAGGCGGCTGCGCTTTGCAGCAAGTTGAGTCAGGCAGGGGCGGACGTGCGGGTGATTATGACGGAGTCCGCGGTCCAGTTTATTACGCCGCTCACTTTCCAGTCGCTGACCCGTAAGCCGGTAGCTGTCGATACGTTCGACGAGAAGGAAGCGGCCGTCATTTCCCATATCGACTTGGCCGACCGTGCGGATTTGGTTGTGGTCGCTCCGGCGACGGCTAACATGATCGGGAAAATGGCCCACGGGCTGGCGGACGACATGCTCAGCACGACGCTTCTCGCTACAACAGCCCCGGTCATGGTGGCTCCTGCCATGAACGTGCACATGTACACGCACCCGGCGGTCGCGGACAACATGAGAGTGCTGCAGGAGAGGGGCGTCCTGTTTGTGGAGCCCGGAACCGGCCAACTGGCATGCGGTTATGTCGGACAAGGGCGCCTCGCCGAACCCGAAGAGATTTTTGCGCGGATCGCCGCGTATTTTCAGCCGGATACACCGCTTCAAGGCCGGAACGTGCTGGTGACGGCCGGAGGGACGGTCGAGCGTATCGATCCCGTGCGTTACATTACAAACGATTCCTCGGGCAAAATGGGCTACGCTATTGCAGAAGCTGCCAAGCGGCTCGGGGCGAACGTTACGCTCGTCAGCGGGCCTTCCGCTCTTCCCGTGCCCGCAGGGGTCGAAAGAATATCCGTCACATCCGCTCTGGATATGTACGATAAGGTTATGGCCCGTTTTGAGAAGACGGATCTCGTTTTCAAAGCGGCTGCGGTCGCCGATTACCGTCCTGCGGAACAACGCGAGCAGAAAATGAAAAAATCCGGGGAAACCCTTACGATCGAGCTTGTTAAAAATCCCGACATCCTGCAAGCTCTCGGAGAAGCCAAAACCCGTCAGTTCGTGGTCGGCTTTGCGGCGGAAACCGAACGGGTGGATGAGTATGCGCAGGGTAAGCTTTTGCGTAAAAAATGCGATCTGCTTGTCGCCAACGATGTCTCCATGCAAGGAGCGGGCTTTGGAACGGATACCAATGTGGTGCGTATCTTCGATGCCGGCGGACTTGTGGAAGCGCCGCCCATGATGACCAAGGCGGCCATAGCCGAACATATCGTCCGGCTGGCGGCCAGCCGTCAGCAGATGCGTCAACAGGGGGCGGAGACTCCGGAACCGGACGCTGAGGAACCGGGGGCAGACAAAGGGGAAACGCCATGTTCGCCAAAGTGATAGTCGATGTCCCCGCCAAGCAGACGAACCGGGCATTCGATTATTCGGTGCCCCCTTCTCTGCAGGGCTGGGTTGAAGTAGGAAGCCGTGTCGGCGTTCCTTTCGGTCCCCGTGTGCTGCAGGGGTTTGTGGTGGAACTTCACGAAACGACAACGGTCGACCCCAAAAGATTGAAAGCGATCCGTCATGTGTTGGACGCCGCTCCTCCTTTGACGGAAGAACTGGTACAACTGGGGCATTGGATGAGCAGCACGTATTTGTGCCACGAAGTAACCGCTCTGCAAGCCATGCTTCCCGGGGCGCTGAAAGCCAAGTATGAACGCTTCGTACAAGCCTCGGAAGCGGGAAGTGCGGGCCGAACGGAGCTTCTGCTTTTGCTGCCGGCTCAGGAGAACATTTTGAATTATTTACGCTCAAAAGGAAAGGCGAAGATGGAAGATCTTCTGGATGCCTTTCCGGAAGACGGCGGGCTGATCCGTCAAATGCTGGACGAGGGTCAGCTTGTCGAAACCCAGGGGATGAAGGACAGGCTCGCGACGAAGAAAGCTCTGACGGTATTTCCACCCGGGGCTCACGAAGCCTCGGAAGCCGCGACGGAAACTCATGATGCAGGGACGTCCGGCAATGCTCCGGGATTGGGCGGTTCCGCCGACTTGCTAGCCATCGCAGAAGAACTTCCTGCCCGCTCCCATAAGCAGAAAGAGGTTCTGCGCTACTTGCACGAGAACCCCCGGCCGATCCGCCTGACGGAACTAATGGACAAGCTCCAGGTCGGTGCCGGTACGGTAAAAGGGCTGGCGGACAAAGGCTGGATCGGCCTGCGTGAAGTGGAAGTGATGCGGGACCCGTACGCGAACCGCCATTTCGAAGAAACGAAGCCGCTGCCGCTGACGCCGGAACAGCAGTCCGTTTATGACGACATCGCCGCCACGCTGGACAGCCGCAGCCACCAGGTTTATCTGCTCCAGGGCGTGACGGGCAGCGGGAAGACGGAAGTGTACCTGCAGGCCATCAGCCGCTGTCTGGAGCAGGGGCGGGAAGCGATCGTGCTCGTGCCGGAGATTTCACTGACTCCCCAGATGGTGGAGCGGTTTAAAGGCCGCTTCGGAGACGAGGTCGCCGTGATGCACAGCCGGCTTTCGCTGGGAGAGCGCTACGACGAATGGCGCAAAATTATGAGACGCCAGGTCCGGGTTGTCATCGGGGCCCGTTCGGCCGTGTTCGTCCCGTTCCGGCAATTGGGTCTGATTATCATTGATGAGGAGCATGAATCTTCTTACAAACAGGAAGAGAGTCCGAAGTATCACGCACGGGATATCGCCGCCTGGAGAGCCCGTTACAACGGAGCGGCCGTGGTACTGGGATCGGCGACTCCTTCGCTTGAAAGCATTCAGAAAACGAAGGCGGCCCCCGGCGGCAAGCCGGAATACAAGCTGCTCAAAATGAAGTCTCGGGTCGCGGGACGCCCTCTTCCGCCCGTGCATATCGTCGATATGCGGGAGGAACTGCGCAGCGGGAACCGGTCCATGTTCAGCCGGCTTCTTCACCGCGGGCTGGAGGAACGGCTCCTGAAGGGAGAACAGACGGTTCTCCTGCTAAACCGCCGGGGCTACGCCACATTCGTCATGTGCAGGACGTGCGGCTATGTAGCCGGCTGTCCGCATTGCGACATCTCGCTGACGTATCACCAGGTGTCGCGGACGCTGCGCTGCCATTACTGCGGCTATGCCGAAAGGCAGATGGAGCTGTGTCCCGATTGCGGGTCGGAGCATATCCGGCACTTCGGAACCGGAACCCAGCGGGTCGAGGAAGAGCTCGTGAAGCTCTTTCCCGGCATCCGCGTCATCCGGATGGATGTGGACACTACGACCGAGAAAGGCTCTCACGAAAAGTGGCTGACGATGTTCCGCAACAAACAGGCGGACGTCCTGCTTGGGACCCAGATGGTCGCCAAGGGCCTGGACTTCCCGGATGTCACTCTTGTCGGGGTTATTGCGGCAGACACGGTGCTGAATCTGCCCGACTTCCGTTCCGCCGAACGCACCTTCCAACTGCTTACGCAGGTGGCGGGCCGGGCCGGGCGCCATCAGCTGCCGGGCGAAGTGTTCGTCCAGACGTATACGCCGGAACACTACAGCGTCATTACGGCGAGCCGCCACGATTACGAAGGTTTCGTGGAGGAGGAGCTTCCGCACCGTCGTAAACTCGGCTATCCGCCGTACTGCCGGCTTATTCTCATCACCTTGACCCACGAGCAGGTGCCGCTCCTGGTCCGGACAGCGGAAGCGGTGGCCCAGCGTCTTCGGGAGCTCGGGGCCGCCGAACAGGAGAACGTTTTTGCGTCCGGTACGGGGGAGGACTTTTTTATGAATGTGCTGGGTCCGGTAGCTTCGCCTATTCCGAGGATCAAGGATAGATATCGGTTCCAATGCGTGGTAAAATATCGTGGGGAGGCGTCCGCTTCCCGTATTGTGGCCAAGGTTCTGGATGAATTTGCCGAGAGGACGACGAAAGATAAGCTGACGATCAGCGTGGACGTCGATCCTCAAATGCTCATGTAGTCCGCGTGTTCCGGAACGGAAAGCCCGGTGTAAGACGGAACCGGATGGATGTCCGTGCCGATATGCGTATATAAGCGGCGGGAAACTCATACGGATCTCTTAAACCCATTCAAGGGCTATAAGGCCCTTGCCCTCATAGAATGACTTTAAAGAAAGCAGGTGGATGGAATGGCCATTCGCATGATTGTTAAAGAAGGAGACTCTGTGCTGCGGGAAACCGCCAAACAGGTAACGAAATTTAATTCCAACCTCCATAAGCTGCTCGACGATATGGCGGATACGATGTACGATGCGCCTGGCGTCGGTCTGGCCGCTCCGCAGGTGGGCATTCTCAAGCGTGTCATCGTGATGGACGTGGGAGACGAGAACGGACTGATCGAGATCGTTAATCCGGTCGTTGTCGAACAAAGCGGCGAGCAGATCGGACCGGAAGGCTGCCTGAGTATTCCGGGCCTCGAAGGAGAGGTTAAGCGTCCGTTCAAGGTAAAAGTGAAAGGCCAGGACCGCAACGGCGAAGAGTTCGAGCTTGAAGGCGAAGAACTGCTGGCCCGCTGCATCATGCACGAAGTGGACCACTTGAACGGTGTCCTGTTCACGGATCTGGCGATCCGTCTGTACCGCCCTGAACTCGAAGAAAAAGAGGAACGCTGACCGTGAAGCTGATTTTTATGGGAACTCCGGATTTCGCGGTTCCTTCCTTGAGGGCGCTTATCGAGGGCGGCTACGATGTGGCTGCCGTCATAACACAGCCGGATCGGCCGAAAGGGCGCAAGCGCGTGCTGACGCCGCCCCCCGTCAAAGTGGAGGCCGAGAAGCACGGCATCCCGGTGTTTCAGCCGGAGAAGCTGCGCACGTCCGACACGGTCGATGAAATCCGGAGAATTTCTCCGGACCTTATCGTGACGGCCGCATACGGCCAGATTTTGCCCAAGTCGGTACTCGATATTCCGCGCCTGGGCTGCATCAATATCCATGCCTCCCTTCTGCCGAAATACAGGGGGGGCGCTCCGATTCACCATGCGATTATACAGGGCGAGCAGGTGACGGGCGTTACCATCATGTACATGGCGGTAGGGCTGGATACGGGAGATATGATCAGCAAGGTTGAAGTTCCGATCGGGGACGACGACACGACCGGCACGATGTTCGACAAACTTAGCCTGGCGGGTGCGGAGCTGCTTAAGCGTACGCTGCCCGAATTGATTGCGGGTACGGCCCGGGCTGTTCCGCAGGATGATTCCCAAGCGATATATTCGCCGAATATCAACCGCGAAGACGAGAAAATCGACTGGAACCGGTCTTCTAAGGATATCTGGAATCTGGTTCGCGGATTAAATCCTTTTCCGGGCGCTTATACAACCTGGAACGGGGAAATCCTGAAAGTATGGGTGTCCAAAAAGCCCGAAGACCTCGCGCCAGGCGCGGATAGAACGTCTGAAGGCTCGACCGGCGCAGGGCTTAAGCCAGGCACGGTTATCGGAGCGGACGAAGACGGAATCGAAGTGGCTACAGGCGACGGAAGCCTGAAACTGCTGAATGTCCAGCCTGCCGGCAAGAAGGCCATGGAAGCGGCTCAGCTTGTACGGGGAAGCTCCATCGGGAAAGGCACCGTTTTGGGTGAATAGCAGACGCGTGGCACGTAATGCGCAGGAATTTTCGGTGAATGACCGACGGTTCCTGCGTTTTTCCGTAAACGATGCATAAGCCCCTGCCAAGCGATGATTCTAAAGCAGGCGCCGCATACGTACGATTTTAATAAGCAAAGGATGTGTGCAAGTCCCGTGAAAAAAAATGAGCCGGATAACCGGAAGGGACAAGCCGGGGGCGACAGCGGTCCGGCAAGCCGTTCTCGGACCGACCGGAGAAACAGCCAGGCCGCAAAGCCGAAACGAGAGCATGTAAAAAAATCGGCGCGCGACGCCGCGCTCAGCGTATTGACAGGCGTCGAGGAAGCGGGTTCCTACAGCAACCTCAAGCTGAATCAGATACTGCGCGAAGCGGATCTCCCGCGTCCGGATGCCGCTCTGGCTACGGAAATTGTGTACGGAACGATCCAGAGACGGAATACAATCGACTATTACTTGGCGAAACTGGTGACCAAGGGGCTCGGCAAGCTTCAGCCCTGGGTACGCAGTCTGCTCCGGATGAGCTTGTATCAGCTCCTGTATCTGGAGCGTGTGCCCGACCACGCGGTTGTTAGCGAAGCCGTTAACATAGCGAAGCGCCGGGGCCATCAAGGAATCTCCGGCATGGTCAACGGCGTGCTGCGCAGCGCCATCCGTCAGCGTGCGGAGCTAACGCTTCCGCAGGGGATGACGGACGCGGAGCGCATTTCGCTTGAGCATTCCCATCCCGAGTGGCTGGTCCGGCGCTGGATCAAGCAGTATGGGGCCGAAGCGTGCGAGCGCATCTGCAAGGCGAACAACGAGCCGCCGCACGTCAGCATCCGCGCGAATGCGCGCCGCCAGCATCAAGACGCTCTGTTGGAGCAGCTTCGGCTGGGCGGATTTGACGCCGAGCCTTCGGCACTGTCGCCCGCCGGCATCGTCGTATCCTCGGGCGGAAACATGGCGCTGACGCCGGGCTTCGGCCAGGGCGACTACTCCATCCAGGACGAAAGTTCCATGCTCGTTGCCGAAGCGCTTCAGCCGGAGGCCGGCATGACCGTCCTGGACTGCTGCGCCGCTCCGGGCGGCAAAACGGCGCACATCGCCGAGAAGATGGACGACACCGGCACGGTGTGGGCCTGCGACCTGCATCCTCACAAAAAGCGGCTGATCGACGAACAGGCCCAAAGGCTGGGCCTGAAGTCGGTCCGCACCTTGGTGAAGGACGCCAGGGAGCTTGCCGGGGAATTCGAGCCGGCCTCGTTTGACCGCATCCTGCTTGACGCTCCCTGTTCGGGCTTCGGCGTCATCCGCCGGAAGCCCGACCTGAAATGGGGCAAGCGGGAGGAGGACATCGCCGGGATCGCGGCCGTCCAGCAGAGCATCCTGGAGGCTGTTCACGGTCTGCTCAAACCCGGCGGGGTGCTTGTCTACAGCACGTGTACAATCGAGCGGACGGAGAACGAGGACGCGGTGGCTCGCTTCCTGGAGGCCCATCCGGAGTTTGTCTTTGATCCGATTCCGACAACAGGCTGGCCGGAATCCGCGCCTCTGGAGCAGGCGGCTTCGGGCATGATCTCGATTATGCCGGACCGGTACGGGACGGACGGCTTCTTTATCGCCCGGATACGGCGTTTGGCGTAAGCTGCGGATAAAAAGAACGGGACGGGTGAGCAGCTCCGGTTCGGCATCGCGATGTCGTTCGGGGAGGAGGCGCCTGCAGGCTGCTCTCCCTCTGCCGCCCGGCTCGTCCGTTTGCGATTTTGCATCGTGCAGCCCGGATGAATCCGTTAAACGCTCCGGCCGCAGCTCAGCACGCTAGGCGGGGGCAGTTCCTTCCGCTGCCTTCAATCGAACCGGACTCACCCGCGGAGTTAGTGTGTTTAGCCGTCTTTTATGCTAAAATAGGAAGGATTCGGCTGGAAAACCCATTTTTTTATTTGGAAATAAGTTAGGTGTGATTACTGTGAAAAATAAAACCTTGCAAGTAGATAAACCTTTTGTGTACGACTACAGTCTGGAAGACTGGAAGCAGTGGACCGAAGAGAACAAAGAGCCGGTCTTCCGCGCCGGACAGATTTTCGACTGGCTGTATGTGAAACGTGTCACGGACTTTGAAGAAATGACGAATTTGTCGAAGGCGCTTCGCGAGAAATTGAAGGCCGGCTTTTCCTTCGTCACACTGACCGAAATCGCCAAGCAGCAGTCGAAAGACGGAACGGTGAAGTTCCTGTTCGAGCTGGCGGACAAAAACGCGATCGAGACCGTCATCATGAAGCACAGCTACGGCAACAGCGTATGTGTGACGACTCAGGTCGGCTGCCGGATCGGCTGCACGTTCTGCGCCTCCACACTCGGCGGATTGAAGCGTGATTTGCGCGCGGGCGAAATCGTCGCCCAGATTGTCAAAGCGCAGCAGCTCCTCGATGCCACGGGAGAGCGCGTGAGCTCCATTGTCATCATGGGAATCGGCGAACCGTTCGAGAACTACGATGCGATGATGAAGTTTTTAAACATTATGATTCACCCGAAGGGTCTGAATATCGGCCAGCGCCACATCACCGTTTCGACCAGCGGTATCGTGCCGAACATTTACCGATTTGCGGACGAGGATACGCAGATCAATTTGGCGATTTCCATCCATGCGCCCAATGATGCGCTCCGTTCCAAGTTAATGCCGGTTAACCGCCGGTTCCCGTTCGCCGATCTGATCGAGTCGTGCAAATATTACATGGCCAAAACGGGCCGCCGCATCACGTTCGAGTACGCTCTGATGGGCAACGTAAACGACCAGGCCGAGCATGCCGAGGAACTCGCCGAAGTTCTGAAGGAACTGCCGATGTGCCACGTTAACCTGATTCCGGTCAATTACGTGCAGGAGCGGGATTACGTACGGACGACGCGCGACGATATTTTTAACTTCCAGCGCATTCTGGAACGCAACAAAATCAACGCAACCATACGCCGTGAGCAGGGCAGCGACATTGCCGCCGCCTGTGGACAACTGCGGGCCAAGCATATGGAAGCGAAATAACGGAGTGAAATGCGGATGAAAATGGTGAGTGTGACAGATACCGGCCGGGTCCGGTCCGTAAATGAAGACAGAGCCGTTATTCAGCATGACGTCGGAGGGTATTCCTTGGCCATTGTGGCCGACGGAATGGGCGGTCATCAAGCGGGCGACGTCGCCAGCCAGATGACCATCGATATCATCCGGGAAGAACTCAAATCCCTGAGTTCCTCGATGACGGTCGAAGAATGCAAGCTTGCCGTGAAGGAAGCGATCCGTTCGACCAACCGCAAGGTGTTCGAATATGCCTCCGCCAGGGAAGAGCTTCAGGGAATGGGCACGACCGTCGTCGTTCTCCTGGCATCCGGACAGCTGGCCATCCTGGGGCATATCGGAGACAGCCGCGCTTATAAAATTAGCGGGCCCTCTATTCTCCGTTTGACGGAGGATCATTCTCTGGTGAACGAGCTTTTGAAGAACGGCCAGCTGACGCCGGACGAAGCGGAGCGCCATCCGCGCCGCAACGTACTTACCCGGGCGCTGGGGACGGAACCGGATGCGCAGCCGGACGTTCAGCATCTGAGTCTGGAGAGCGGAGATATTCTCCTTCTTTGCAGCGACGGACTGAGCGGACTGGTCGATGACCAGACGATCCTGTCGATCGTGCGCGGAGAATCCGAATTGGAAGCCATGGCTCAGAGCCTGCTTCAGGCTGCTCTGGATGCGGGCGGAGACGACAACATCACGATCATTCTTGCATCGGGAGACTCAGGACCCGCTTCGGGAGGGGATCCCGCATGATTGGAACGAAGCTGGGTGGCCGCTATGAAATTCTGGAACGCATAGGCGGGGGAGGAATGGCCCTTGTTTACAAAGGGCTCGATATCCTGCTCCACCGCAAGGTGGCCGTCAAAATGCTCCGCCAGCAGTACGTGAACGACGAGGAGTTCATCCGCCGTTTCCGCCGGGAAGCCCAGGCGGCGGCATCGCTTTCCCATCCCAACGTGGTCAGTATTTACGACGTGGGTCAGGAAGGCGATCTCCATTACATCGTGATGGAGTATATCGAGGGAAAGACGCTGAACGAAATTATCAAAGAGCGGGCCCCGCTGCCTGTCGAGGAAGCGGTTCATTATGCGGCCCAAATCTGCGATGCTCTGGAACATGCGCATCATAACGGAATTATTCATCGGGACATTAAACCCCATAATATTCTGATCGGAAAAAACGGCCGCGTTAAAGTGACGGATTTCGGAATCGCCCGCGCGGCTACTTCTTCTACGATCACACAGACGGGTTCCGTCGTCGGCTCGGTTCACTATTTCTCGCCGGAGCATGCCAAAGGAACCAATACGGGAGAAAAATCGGACCTGTATTCACTTGGGATCGTGATGTATCAAATGCTGACGGGCGAGCTTCCGTTTCACGGCGAAAGCCCGATCAGTGTGGCTTTGAAACATTTGCAGGAAGACGCCGAGGATCCGAGGCGGATTAATCCGATGATTCCGCAAAGTCTGGAAAACATCATTCTCAAAGCGGTGCGCAAAAAGCCCGATGAGCGGTACCAGTCCGCCCGCGCCATGATGGAGGATCTGGAAACCTGTCTGCAGCCCGAACGCCGCAACGAACCTAAAATAAGCTTCCATCACGACGATCATGACGATGACGAGAACACGCTCGTTCTCCCCGCCATCCGTCCTAATCAGCAGGTGCAAATATTCGATGACGAAGATGATGAGGAGGAGTCGGGGGGCCCTGGAAAAACGGAGTCCGCCGCATCCAAATCGTCCCCGCCGCCGAAGAAAAAGAAAAAGACAGGCCTGTGGATCACGATACTCGTCCTGGTCGCTCTGCTGCTGGCCGGCGCCATTTATTTCGTGCAGGGGAAAGTAGTCGTTGCCGAGGTTCCGGTCCCTAACGTCAAAACGGATACCCTGCAGAAGGCCCAGGAAAAGCTGACCGCCGCCAAACTCGGTTACGAAGTGGAAGAGGTCGCCGACCCGCAGCCTGCGGGAATCGTTATCGATCAGAATCCGCAGGCGGGGATGAAAGCCAAAGAGCAGACGAAAGTCAAACTCAAGGTCAGCAAAGGGCCTGAATTAAAGAAAATGATTTCGGTGGTCAATCACAACGTGGATGACGCCAAGGCTCAACTGATCCAGGGGCTCGGTCTTAAAGAGGATCAAATCTCCATTACGTACCGGTACTCCGAAGACCAGGAAGCGAATACGGTTCTGGAGCAGACCCCGCGCGAAGGCGAAGACCTGAATCCGGCCGCAGCCGCAGTCAAGCTGATCGCGAGCAAAGGCAAAGAAACGATCAAGATGCCGGCTCTTGTCGGCCTGTCGAAGGAAGAAGCCATCAGCCGGATTACCGTCAGCAAATTAAAGTTGGGAGCCGTCACCGAAGAGCCCAGCTATAAAGTAGCCAAGGGCAAAGTTATCAAGCAGTTCCCTTACGAGCCGGATAACGACGTTCCCGTCGGCCAGTCCATCGGTTTGATCGTAAGCTCCGGCATGCCGCAGGAAGCGGGTCAGATGATTGTCAACGTGCCGCTGGTTCCTTCGTCGGAAGGAAAGAAGTCCACGTTCAAGGTGCTTGTGAGCGACGCCCAGGGCGACAACCGCGAATACCGGACCGAGACCATCTCCTCGCCGTCGGCAGTCGATGTTAAAGTGATCGTCGCACCGGACAAAAACGCAGTCATTACCGTCAAGGAAGACGACAAGGTCGTAAGCGTCACGACGCGGACTTACCAGGATTTCTTGAACCAGCAGTCCGGCAGTCCCTCGCCTACACCGACTCCTCCACAGACCGGAGGACAGACTTCGATGCAGCAGTCCGGAGGCTCCAAGCTTATTTCCAGCGGCGGAGAAGAGAAGGGTAAAGGCAAGGATAAGGACAAAGACAAGGACAAGGATAAAAACAAAGATAAAGATGACTAGAACCGACATCGGGATTCGAAAAGGAGGACGAGATCCGCAATGCCCCAAGGTTTGATCGTAAAAGCACTCAGCGGGTACTACTATGTCCTACCGGAGGGAAGCCGGCTAGGCTCCGATTCTCTCGTGCAGTGCAGGGCCAGAGGCGTTTTCAAGAAAAGAGGGATTTCACCGCTGGTCGGCGACCGGGTAAAGTACGAAACGACGGACAACGGCGAAGGAACGGTGACGGAGATCGACCCGCGGACATCCGAAATGATTCGCCCGCCCATCGCGAACGTCGACACGGCCATGCTCGTCTTCTCGGTTGTGGAGCCGGATCTGAACCTGCAGCTGCTGGATAAGTTTCTCGTCCACATCGAGAATACGGGACTGCATGCCGCTATTTGTTTGACCAAAGCGGATCTGGTTGATCTTGCGGACGACTCTTCCGAAGAGAGTGCCGCTGAAAGTATGGAAGAGGGCGAAGCTGTTCAAACAACGGCTTCATCCGCTTCCGCCGGCCTTGTCGCCACGCCCATGCCCGACTGGCTTACCGACGCGGTCGAGCTGTACCGCAAGATCGGTTACCCCGTCATGCTGACGAGCTCGCGGCAGGGTGAAGGCGTCGACCAGGTTGCCGAATACCTGGACGGCAAAATCAGCGTATTCGCCGGGCAGTCCGGGGTCGGCAAATCGTCCATGCTGAATGCGATCGTGGCGGGTCTGGATCTTCAGACCAACGAGATCAGCCACCGGCTGGGCCGGGGGAAGCATACGACGCGGCATGTGGAATTGATTTCGCTCGCCAAGGGCGGATATGTCGCGGACACGCCGGGCTTCAGTCAGCTTGACTTTGTCGAACTGGAAGCCGAAGACCTCGGATCCTGCTTCCGCGAGTTCCAGTCTTATGCCGAAACGTGCAAGTTCCGGGGCTGCCTGCATCTTCACGAACCGGGCTGCAAAGTCCGCGACGCCGTGGAGCAGGGGGAAATCGCCGTAAGCCGCTACGAGCATTATTTGCAGTTTTTGCAGGAAATGAAAGAAAAAAAGAGGAGGTACTAAGATGCTGCGCATAGCTCCATCCATTCTGTCCGCCGACTTCGCCAAGCTTGGCGAAGAAATTCGCGAGGTTGAGAAAGCGGGCGCCGACTGGATACATGTCGACGTCATGGACGGTCACTTCGTGCCGAATATCACGCTGGGCCCTCCTATCGTATCCGCGATCCGGCCTCATACGTCCCTGCCGCTCGATGTACACCTGATGATCGAGCAGCCCGAAAGATATATCGCAGACTTTGCCAAAGCGGGCGCAGATTTGATCTCCGTGCATGTGGAGACGTGTCCACACCTTCACCGCACGCTTCATCAGATCAAGGAGCACGGGATCAAGGCCGGAGTCGTCCTGAATCCCGCCACTCCTTTGTCCGCTATCGAACATGTACTGGAAGAGTATTTGGACCTGGTCCTCATCATGACCGTTAACCCGGGCTTCGGAGGGCAGTCGTTTATACCGGGCATGCTTTCCAAAATTCGCGACCTTCGCGGCAAGCTCCGGGAGCGTGGGCTGGATCACGTGGAGATCGAAGTGGACGGCGGAATCAACGAAAAGACCGCGCCGCTGGTCGCTGAGGCAGGCGCCACGATGGCGGTTGCCGGCAATGCGGTGTTCGGCCGGCCCGACCGCGCGGAAGCGATCCGCCTGATCCGCGAATCCGCGGGAAATTAAAACCCGCCGCAATCGCCAACCGGCCGCTGCAGAGCGGACGTGTCATAAATCCCCCGGCGGGGGCATACACTTGGTTACGAGAATTTAAGCATTCTTGTAACCTTTTTTTATGGGATAAAAGGATGTCAGGATGCCCACGCAGCAGGGGGAGTGAAAGCCGCGTATTCGTTTTCGGGGGCAAGCACATTTTCGGGCATGTGCGAATATACTGGAACCGATGAGAGCGGTTTGCCGGCAATCATGAAGGAGGGGTAGAGGATGAAATTCTACACAGTCAAGCTGCCGAAATTTTTGGGCGGTTTTGTCAAGGCTGTACTTAACACGTTCAGCAAAAATTAATAGCTACAGCCGTTGCGCCTGTTAAAAGGCACGAAAAAAAGCACCCGTTACGGTGCTTTTTGTCTTTTCGCTAAAGCGATTGTTATACGCGTTCCACTTTGCCGGATTTCAGGGCACGGGTGCTGACGTAAACGCGCTTCGGTTTGCCGTCCACCAGGATGCGTACTTTTTGTACGTTAACGCCCCATGTACGCTTGTTTTTGTTGTTCGCGTGGGAAACATGGTTTCCGGACTTCGGGGATTTGCCAGTAATATAGCATTTGCGAGACATGAATGACACCTCCTTATAAGTATACGAAACTGCCAGCATGGCAAGCCTAAACCTAACACACAGCAAGGCAGCTTTTGTTAGCATGTGGCTCGTCGGCCTGTTTAAGTTCAGGGCATCGGTTTGCTTCGTTCTACCGCATTCAATAAACACACTTAAATATAATAGCACAGCGAAAAAGAGATAGTCAACGAATAGGCACCATTTTTGTCATTTATTTATTCCATAGGTTATAGTACAATGAGGATTAGTCCTATTGACCCTTTTTGAAGGAGTTGGTATTCTCATGCCAATCGAGGTAAGCAACGAATTAGGTAAAATTCATGTAACCGACGAAGTGATCGCCGTACTTGCGGGTTCCGCCGCATTGGATTGTTACGGTCTGGTCGGTATGGCTTCGCGCAAACAATTAAAAGATGGCATTGCAGAATTGCTCGGACGGGATAATCTGGGGCGGGGTGTGGAAGTTCGCCGCGAACAGGACCGCGTAGAGATTGATCTATACATTATTGTGAGTTACGGAACCAAAATATCCGTGGTGGCGCACAACGTCCAGACCAAGGTGAAGTATGTATTAAATGAAGTAGTGGGTCTGCACGTAGATGAAGTTCACATATTCGTTCAAGGGGTTAGGGTATCCCGGTAATCAGGAAGGAGAATACCATTGAGTAAGCGCTTTAACACAATAAATGGAAATGATTTTATGCAGATGGTGTTTGCTGGAGCTGACAACCTTCGCAGAAATGTGGACAGGGTGAACGGTCTGAACGTTTTCCCGGTCCCTGACGGAGATACCGGAACGAATATGAACCTGACGCTTACGTCGGGCGTAGAAGAACTGAAACGCAAGCCGTCCGCACATATCGGCAAAGCGGCGGAAGCTTTGTCCAAGGGACTGCTTATGGGCGCACGGGGCAACTCCGGCGTGATTCTGTCCCAGCTTTTCAGAGGCTTCGCCAAGTATACGCATGATATGGAAGAGATCGACGTGCAGCAGTTTGCCGCTGCTCTGCAGCAGGGCGTGGACACCGCATATAAAGCGGTTGTCAAACCCGTGGAAGGCACCGTGCTGACCGTTTCCAAGGAGGCGGCGAAGCATGCCGTTGCCTCGGCAAGACGCTGTGCGGACGTCACGGAGCTCGTGGAAGAGGTGCTGAAGCAGGCGAGCGAAACCCTGTCCAGAACGCCGGACATGCTTCCCGTCCTGAAGCAGGTAGGCGTAGTCGACGCGGGCGGACAGGGCCTGGTCTGCATTTACGAAGGGTTCGTTTCCGCGCTGAACGGCGTGCAGCAGGAGGATACGTCCTCCTTTATCGTTGCGGATGCGCCCGTGCTGGGGCAGGCCGCCAAGGACAAGGACATTGCAACGCTCCAGCTCGCTCCCGAGGCCCATCACATGGACCGCACGGGTCCCGCGCAGCTTCATATGTCTACGGATGACATCGAATTCGGCTACTGTACCGAGTTTTTGCTGAAGGTCGTTCCCGGCAAGACGAAAGGCCTCGAATTCAACGAAATTCATTTCCGCAGCCAGCTCGGAAAGCATGGAGATTCGCTGCTGGTCGTGGCGGACGATGAGCTTGTCAAAGTTCATATTCATGCGGAATACCCCGGACAAGTCATGAATCTGGCCATGGAATACGGAGATCTGACCCGGATCAAAATCGAGAACATGCGCGATCAGCATTCGCATATCCTGGAAGAAGCGGCTGAGGTTTACGAGCGTGCCGCCGAAGAGGAAGCGCAGCGTTCGGTGGTGCCGGCCGCCAAAGAACTCAAGCCGTACGGATTCGTAGCCGTGGCTCTCGGCCAGGGCATTACGGAGATTTTCACAAGCGTAGGCGTGGATGTCGTTTTGTCCGGCGGACAGACGATGAACCCGAGCACGGAAGACGTTGTGAAGGCGATTGAGCAGATCGATGCGGAAACCGTGTTTATTCTGCCCAATAACTCCAATATCATCATGGCCGCGAAGCAGGCGCAGGATCTTGTGGAAGACAAGCGGATTATCGTCATTCCGACGAAGTCGATTCCGCAGGGCTTGGCCTCCATTCTGGCATTCCAGGAAAAAGCCGGCGCCGACGTCAACGAACAAACCATGAACGAAGCGATTCAAGGCGTCCGTTCCGGTCAGGTTACCTTTGCGGTTCGCGATACGTCCATCGACGGCATCGAAATCAAAGAAGGTCATTTTATCGGCATCGAGGACGGCAAAATCGTCGTATCCGAACCGGAGCTTGTCGAAGCGAGCCGGAAGCTTCTGGATCATATGATCCGCGATGCCGAGATCGTGACGATCCTGACGGGCGAGGATGCCGGCGACGAGCAGACGGAGCAGCTTACCGCCTATATCGAAGCTCAGTATCCGAACGTGGAGATCGAGCTTCATCCGGGCGGACAGCCGCTGTACGCCTATATATTTTCCGTAGAGTAAGAGAGGGGTTTGCATATGAGCCGCGTTCGAATTGTAACGGACAGCACGTCGGATATTCCGCAAGCTACCCGTGAAAAACTCGGTATTGAAATGGTTCCGCTCAAAATCCACCTCGACGGAGAAACTTATCTGGATGCGGTTACCCTGGATGCGGAGCAGTTTTATCACAAGCTGGTCGCCGCTCACAGCATGCCGACAACCTCTCAGCCTTCGCCCGCGGAGTTTCTTGCGCTCTATGAGAAACTGCTGGCCGAAGATCCCGAGGTCAAAATTTTGTCCATCCATCTGTCGTCGGCCATGAGCGGAACGTACCAGTCCGCCCTGCTGGCCAAGTCGATGCTGGACGAGGAAGACCGCGTACAAGTGATTGATTCCAAATCGGCGTGTTACGGAATAGGCGCCCTTGTCGTGGCCGCCGCAGAAGCGGCCAGGGAAGGCAAAAGCCTGGAAGAATGCGCGGAGATCGTGCGGGAAATCCGCGAATCGTTCGTCATTTACTTCCTTGTCGACACGCTCGAATATTTGCAAAAAGGCGGCAGAATCGGCAAAGCGTCCGCTTTGATCGGTTCCCTGCTCAACATTAAGCCGATTCTGTCCATAGATCCCGAGGGAGAAATCGCTTCGGTGGATAAAGTACGCGGGCAGAAGAAAGCGATGGCCCGAATCATCGAAATGATGCGGCGGGACATTCCCGGCGGGGACATTCACATCAGCGTGGCACACGCGAACAACACGGAAGCGGCGGAAGAGCTGTACCGCCTTATCGAGCAGAACTTTACGGTCAAGAGCATGCAGTACATCACCATCGGTCCGGTTATCGGAACCCATGCGGGACCGGGAACCGTAGCTGCATTCGTGAGTCCGGCCTGACATGAATCTTAACGAAATTCCGGTTACGGAAGTCCGCGGAATCGGCGGACAGAAGGCCGAAGAACTGCAGGCCCTTGGCATTACCCGTGTTGCTCATCTGCTCGAGTACTACCCGTTCCGCTACGAAGATTACTCCATCCGCGATTTGACCCAGGTCAAAGACGGAGAAAAAATTACCGTGCAGGGCAAGATCATGTCCGAGCCTGTCCTGCAAAGATACGGCCGCAAAAACAGGCTTAGCTGCAAAGTGGTCATTGACCACTTTTTTGTTACCGCCGTCTGGTTTAACCGGCCGTTCCTCAAAGACCAGCTCGCTCCCGGGCGTGAAATTGTCCTGACGGGCAAGTGGGACCAGCGCCGTCATCAGATGACGGTTTCGGATTCCGAATTTCCCGATAGGGGAACTTCCAAGACCGGCACTTTGCAGCCGGTCTATTCCGTTGGAGGCTCCCTTACCCAGCATTTTATGCGCAAGGCGACGGCTCAGGCCCTTACCCAGTACAGCGCGATGGTAAGCGAGATCATCCCTGCGGAGCTGCTGCGCAAGTACCGCTTGCTGCCCCGCAGAAGAGCCATGGAGATCATCCACCGCCCCCAGGGGACGGAGGACGGGAACGAGGCCCGACGCCGGATGGTGTATGAGGAGCTGTTCCTGTTTCAGCTCAAAATGCACGCCTTCCGGGCCATTACTCGGAACCGTGCCGACGGGCTCGCGCAGCAGGTGGATCTCCCGAAGGTGCGCGCCTTCGTGCGCGGCCTGCCGTTCACGCTGACGCCCTCGCAGAAGAAGGTCATCGCGGAGATCCTGCAGGACATGCAGGAGCCTTACACGATGAACCGCCTGCTTCAGGGCGATGTCGGAGCGGGCAAGACGGTCGTTGCCGCGGCGGCGCTCTACGCGACGGTAACGGCCGGCTGTCAGGGCGCACTGATGGTGCCGACGGAGATCCTTGCCGAACAGCACAACCGCTCGCTGACGGCCATGTTCGAGCCCTACGGGCTGCAGGTCGCCCTGCTCACCGGAAGCACGACCGCCCGCCAGCGGCGGGAGCTTCTCGCGTCGCTGCAGATGGGCATGCTCGACATTCTGGTCGGCACGCATGCCCTCATCCAGGAAGACGTCTTCTTCCGCAAGCTGGGGCTTGTCGTCACCGACGAGCAGCACCGGTTCGGGGTAAATCAGCGCAGCATTCTGCGGCGCAAAGGAATGAACCCCGACGTGCTGACGATGACGGCGACGCCGATTCCCCGGACGCTGGCGATTACCGCGTTCGGCGATCTTGACGTCTCGACGCTCCGGGAGCTTCCGAAGGGGCGCAAACCGATCAAAACGTATTGGGTGCGTCACGAGATGTTCGACCGGGTGCTCGGCTTTATCCGCCGGGAAGCGGATGAGGGCCGCCAGGCTTACGTGATCTGCCCGCTGATCGAGGAGTCGGAGAAGCTGGACGTGCAGAACGCGATAGACGTACACGTCCAGCTTCAGCAGGCGTTTCCCGATCTGAAGGTCGGGCTGCTGCACGGGCGGATGACGGGGGCCGAGAAGGACGAGATCATGCACCGGTTCAAGGACGGCGAGATCCACACGCTCGTATCCACAACGGTCATCGAGGTCGGTGTGGACGTCCCGAATGCGACACTGATGGTTGTATACGATGCGGACCGGTTCGGCTTGTCGCAGCTGCATCAGCTGCGGGGCCGGGTCGGGCGCGGGGAGCACCAGTCGTTCTGCGTCCTGATCGCCGATCCGAAAACCGAAGTCGGCAAGGAGCGGATGCAGGCGATGACGGATACGACGGACGGCTTCGAAATCGCCCGGCGGGATCTGGAGCTTCGCGGGCCCGGAGATTTCTTCGGCACGAAGCAGAGCGGCCTGCCCGACTTCCGGATCGCCGACATGATGGTCGACTTCGAAACGATGGAGCTGGCCCGTGACGATGCGGCCGAGCTTGTGGCGCGGCAGGAGTTCTGGACGGCGGCGGAGTATATTCCGCTTCGCGACTTTCTCCAGCGGGAACTTATTTTCGACGGGGATATTATGGATTGATCCACGACTCAGACGAAAACCGATCGGCGGCTGCCGGTCGGTTTTTTTGTGCCGCGTGATGCTCCCTGTGTGTCGGTTCCTGGCGTCACATGTGTCATGTGGTTGACCGCCGTTCCCGCCGAAGTCGAATCGTTTCTTTGCCGTGCGAGTCAGCCGGGGTTCCTGACGGAGACAGGAGCGGCCAGTGGAATGTCCTTCTGAATGAGACTGAGACGAGAGCGATCCCGCTGCCGGAACGGGCCGTAAGCTTTTCCACCCGTAAAATCCAGGCACATCCGGGCCGCTGCCGACATATGTTAGCAGGGATGGATAACGGGGAGGTGTTCAAGTGAGCTATCAGCAATATGGAATCGATCCGGCTCTGGTCGAACGCGTGAAATGGAAAATGAAAAACCCGGAAATTAAAGAACGCATTAAAAGGCTGCTGGAAGGGGTCACGAAGTACGATCTGCAAAACCGGCAGAAAGTCGCCGCTTTCGTCGCCCAGTTTTCCAAAGTGCTGGGCGAACCGCTTACCCAAGCGCAGTCGTCGTCTCTGATTGATTTTGTCATCGCCCAAAAAATCGACCCCAACAACACGTTCCACTTATTAAAGCTGTGGGGAATGTTCCGTTAAAAAGTGCAGGTCGCCCCTGCAGATGAATAGGCACGGAAGGTTCCGTTATTTTTCGTGCCCATCTACAAAAAAACCGTCTATTCTTCGATAAAGAAGAAAGACGGTTTTTTTGCTTTTTCATTTTTTTGCCGCAGATTTGTCCGAAAAGCCCTGCTTTAATCCCGGTATTCCGAGCAGTCGTTCCGGATTTTACTTTGACCCCGGAAACCGGATTTTTAATCACTGATTCTGAGAATATCGTCAAAAGCGAGCCGGCGCACATTTCCTGGCACTTCAAGATGGATTTCCTGCTTCAGAGGGTCGATGCGCCGGACGATTCCGGTTATCTCCTCGTCCTCGAAAGGACCGTATACCGTCAGGGTAAGCACTCGCCCCGTTGTTTTCGCCTGGGCCAGAAGACTGCCTATGCGCTGGCGCTCTTCGTCTTCCAGCGACGGGTGAGCCCGTCGGTTCAGTTCCCGCTGATGGCGCAGGTAGGCTTCTTTGTGCTCGGGCAGCATCATGCGGGACGATTCATACAGGCCGTTTCCCTGAAGCTTCTTGCCTGTCTTGGAACCGGTCGAAGAAGAGTTCACTTGTAATGACCTCCAATCTTATGGGATCTGTCTTTGGCCTGACCGGCCGGAGTAGCGGAAACCGCGCGCATAATGGCGGTGCTTCCGAACCGCTGCCGGATCGTATCCGTCGTCCGCTCCAGAGCGATTTTTCGCTCCTCGTCTCCGAACATCAGCAGCTGGTACTGATCATCGGGCACGAGGTCTCCCAGGGTGACTCCGACCTTGCGTACGGGCAGGCCGTCCCAGTGCTTGCGGAACAGCAGCTGCGCCGTTTCATAGACCGTATCGGTGAGCTGTGTCGGGTCCGCCAGCTTCATCTGGCGGTAAAAACCGCTCGGATGGTCGTAATCCGCGCCCTGACAGCCGACGGAGACCACCTGGCCCTGGCAGCCTTTGGCCCGACAGCGCTGGCATACCAGTTCGGAGAGCTCGAGCAGCACGACTTTGATTTCTTCGGCCGTCGCATAGTCGCGGGGCAGCGTCATCTGATGGCCGACGGCCTTTTGCCCCTCGTGAGTCTGAGGGGTTACCGGAGAAGGATCGATGCCGTTAGCTACCCGCCAGATGACTTCCCCGTTGATTCCCCAGCGGGCGCGCAGACGGGCCGGAGGGGTCCTTGCCAAGTCGCCGACGGTAAGGATGCCCATGCGGTTAAGATGCCGGGTCATCCGGGAGCCGATCAGATACGTTTTGCTGACGGGCAGCTCCCAGAGATCGGCGATTTCGCTTTTGGGCAGCTCGTAGATGCCCTCCCGGTTTTTCTTGGCGAAATTGTCGCAGGCCATTTTAGCGAGCACTTTATTTTCGCTGATGCCGACCCGCGTCCATACGCCGGTTTCCTGCAGCACCTTTTGCTGGATATCTCTGGCGATTTCGACGGGAGTGCCGAAGAGATGCAGGCTCCCCGTCACATCAAGGTACTGTTCATCAATGCTGAACGGCTCCACGAGATCGGTGTACGTTTGAAGAATGGCCGTAATCTGCATGGAGACTTTAATGTACTCTTCCATGCGGGGGCGGATGACTACGGCTTCGGGACATTTCCGGAGGGCTTCGCCCAGCCTTTCGGCCGTTGTGACGCCGTGCGCTTTAGCGAGGGGGCAGGCTGCCAGAATAATCCCGGAACGGCGGGCGGGATCGCCCGCTACGACGACAGGCTTATCGCGGTATTGGGGATGGGCGGCTTTTTCCACGGATGCGTAAAAAGACTGGCAGTCCGCCAGCATAATTACACGTTTGCCTTGCTCAGGGAAGGCGGTCATCGGTAACACCTGCCATTTTGTCGGAATGAGAAAGTGAATGCGAATAAAGGGAACTTGTGTTCGTGTCTGAATTTAAACATACACGAACATTCATTCGGTTAACAACCGGTAATGTTTGCCTGCCCGGTGTTTGCGGTGTCGGACCCGGCGGCAGGATCCAGGTACACCTCCAGCGCGGTAACGATTTCGGCGCGGATCAGCCGCCAGAGCAAAGAAAACCGGTGGTGATACCCGCGGCATATGTAAGCGACGTTCAACCCTTCTGTGGTGCGCCTTTCCTCGTAAATCCGGATGCCCCGCTGGCGGAACTGCTTGCGCAAAAAAGCCATGTCGGCCGTGACGCGATCTTGGATCAGGCGAAGATGGCCGATCAGCGGTTCCGGAAGTTTGCCGGAGCTTTCCAGCAGCGAAATGTTTTTCTCCAGTACGTCTAACAGAACCGGAAGCAGCACATACCGCTTAACGAGCAACGAATCGTCACGGGTTTGCAAAGGCGGCTGCATGATGTCTCACTCCTTGGGTATGGAAACATACGTTCTTATGTAGTATATTCAGGATACCGAACATATATTCGATTTTCAAGAAGAGAATTATTTGGAATTTTTGAGTGGAATTGTCCAGTTTAGCGGTCCTTTTGCGCACAGCGGTAAAAAAGAGATCATGTACAATATAAAGAGAGTAATAAGTCATTTAATTGGGAGAGGGGACGCATCTTGCGAACATATACATACCGGCGGCTTCTGTTGGCTCTGCTTCGCAATTATCTGATCGGCTCCGCCATTGCGGTGCTGGGAGTAGGCAGCGTTCTGATCTATTCCACACTGCGGGCGACGAGCCGCGAAATGTCCGTCATGCTGGTTATCCTGGGTGTTTCGCTCCTTGTGATGATAGTGGCCGAACTGACCGTATTTGCCCGTCAGATGAGGCCGGTCCGTACGGTTTTTCTCAAACATAGTCCCGCTCTCGACGAAATAAAGGAAGCTTATATACGTCTTCACCGGCTCCCGGTGCTGGCGGTCAGACGAATTTTCGGACCGCACTTGTTCGGAATGGTTCTGCCTGCCGTCGCGCTGGCCGTAGGTGCGATCCGTATGGGTATGCTGGAGATCAGTTATTTTGACTTGACGCTCGCCGTTCTCGGCGCTTTGCTTGTGGCGTGCATGCATGCGATGATTGAATTTTTTCTGACCGCCTATTCCATCCGTCCGGCGCTCCGGCATTCGCACGATCTTGCCCTGCGCCTGCACGGCGCGGAGGTGTCCCTGGACGGCAAAGTGTTGTTTTCGATCCGGAAAAAGTTCCAGTGGAGCGCGTTTCTGATCGGTGCCTTTCCGCTTTTCCTGTATTATTTGACCGTTCAGCTCCGGCTGGTCCGGGAGGATACGTCTTTGCTGAAGGATTACTGGAATTGGGATGCCGCGATTATTCTGCTCGGCATTCTGTTCGCTTCGCTCGGCGCCTGGCTGCTTTCCCGGGATATCGAGCATCCCATCGGCCAGATCCATAAAGTCATGGGAGAAGTCCGGGCCGGAAATCTGGCTATCTATGCGCCGGATCTTTATCCCGACGAGTTTTCGCGCCTGGTGGCGGGCTTTAATCACATGGTGGAAGGACTCCGGGAGCGGGACCGGATCAACCACGAATTGATTTCGGGCTATTTTGCCGCGCTGGCCGCCGCACTGGATGCCAGAGACGCGTACACGGCCGGACACTCCGAAAGGGTCGCGGGCTATTCCGTCCGGATCGGCAGTCTGGCCGGGTTCTCCGAACACGACCTGGAGGAACTGCGCAAAACGGCGCTGCTGCATGACATCGGCAAAATCGGAATCAGCGACACCGTGCTGTTAAAAGAGGGGAGGCTCACGGACGACGAGTTTGCCCAAATTCAGATGCACCCCGCACTGGGAGAACGAATCCTGCGGCAGATCGAGCCGCAGAGCTTGATGGCTCCGTTCCTGCCGGGAGTCCGTTCCCATCACGAGCGGTTTGACGGCCGGGGCTATCCGGACGGTCTCAAGGGTCTGGATATTCCGCTTTTTGGCCGGGTGATTGCGATTGCCGACGCTTATGACGCAATGACCTCGGACCGCCCCTACCGCAAAGGCATGTCCGCGGAGAAGGCGCTGTCCATTTTGAAAGAAGGAAGGGGCGCGCAATGGGACCCTCACTTCGCCACCTTGTTTATCGGCTGGCTGGAAGAAGGCGGGCCGGATAAATCCGCCGGAGCCGAAAGAACGCGCGAACATGCAGGTTGACTTACGGGAAAACGGGACGGGGGGGCTTTCGCACGGATGCCAAAAGAACGAAAAGACACATACACTTTCCGCCCGGCGGATGGGATGTGTCTTTTGATACACGAGTGCCTGCCGGACACTACAGATGTTTCTAAATGAAAGGGATGCCCAGAATTTGGTCCCCGCGGCCGATTCGCTTTTTATTTGAATTAAACCCCTCGTTGTATTAGGCTGTACATAACTTGTATGAATAAGGAGGAAATGTCCATGTGCGGACGGTATACGATCACGGTAACGGTAGAGGAGCTTATGGCCCGCTTCGGCCTTTTCGATGCGCCGGGCATTCCTTATCATAGACCGAAATATAACGTAGCTCCCGGCCAGATGGTGCTTGCCGTCGTGAACGACGGCCGGAATAACCGGATCGGCGAGCTGAAATGGGGATTGATTCCCGAGTGGGCCAAGGAAGAAAGCGTCGGCGCCAAAATGCTGAACGCCCGCGCGGAAACGGCGGCTGACAAACCCGCTTACCGCATCCCGCTGCGCCGCAAGCGGTGCCTTATTCCGGCTGACGGTTTTTACGAATGGAAGCGGGAGGGGGGACTTAAGCAGCCGATGCGAATCCGGTTGAAAGACGGCGGTTTGTTTGCGATGGCCGGCCTCTACGACACCTGGCTTTCGCCCGACGGCCGGCGCGTCAGCACCTGTACGGTGCTGACGACGGCGCCTAACCCGCTCGTGGCGGATATTCATGACCGGATGCCGGTCATTCTGCGGCGGGAGGACGAGGCTTTCTGGCTGGACCGGCAGGTTCAGGACCCCGCCGATCTGCTGTCATTGCTCCGGGCCTATCCAGCCGCAGAGATGGAAGCGTACCCCGTTTCGCAGCTGGTCGGGAACGTGCGCAATGACAGTCCGCAGCTGATCGAACCGATCGTGCCGCCAGACAGCCCCGTACAGGAAGGGTGGCTGCTGTAAGAAGCGGCCCGGGCAAGCCGGAAGAGCCGGAGCGAACAAGCCGGAGCAAGTGCGGCAAGTTTGAATCGGTCTGAACTGGCCCGCACAAGCCCGAACCGTGTAAATACCGTGCGGCGCGGCCATTGTACAGTACCGGTCCTTGGGAAGAGCATGACTTTCGGCCGCAGGCGTACCCGGTACCGCACGCTCGATGCGGATCTGCGGCAGCGTGGCGCGCAGCCTGCCGGGCCCGGCAAGGCCATGGCGGCACATGGGTAGAGGTGCGGAAAGTTGGATTATAATGAAAATATCCCTTGCGACACGGGCCGCGCAGCGATAGACTGGAAACAATCTGACGAAAGCGGAGGTAACCATCCCGACATGAAGCACTGACATGACGATTCCATGTACCCGGCTTGAACGACAAATTGACAAGCGACAGGGCGCCCTGCGGCAGCAGAAGGCGATGGGATCCGTATGTCCGGCGGGATGGACTCCTCCGAACGAAAGCACGTGAATAACGATGATAGGCCGCCGATTCGTCGGGATTGCCATGCGTATGTATGCGCACCGATCGTGCGGCGCTTCTTTTCCGGCTGTACGTCTATCCGGCAGCCGGAAGCCGGATACATCGCCCGAGGCATGGATGCCTCCCGAACTTCCGGCGGGCCGCCCGGTACCGTCAACTCCCGTCTTGCCGGAGGAACGGCTCTGCAGCCGCTCCCTCAAGGAAAGTAGGGTTAAGGCGGCGTAGGTTTTCATCGTTTATTCCGCTCCAATCGGAATCGTCAACATCGCCCGATATCCGTTTTCTCTCGTTTCTACTGAGCCGCAGGCGCCCGCCTGCGGCTTTTCCGCGGGCTCGCCTTAGGAGGAAACGAGTATGACTTTATTAGTTAAAGCGGTAGGTCTTATGAAGGAATGGAACGGACGGACCTTATTCGAGAACGCCGGCATCGAAATTTACGAAGGAGACCGGGTGGCGCTTTTCGGCCGGAACGGCACGGGGAAATCGACCTTCTTCCGGCTGCTGACGGGCGATTTGCAGCCGGATCAAGGAAGCGTCGAGCGCCGGCTGCCTGCGGCGGAATGGGGCTGGATGCGTCAGCAGGCGGAGGTGGACCCGCAAACGGAGACGCTGGAGTATGTTCAAGCGTACAGCAATCCCGATCTGCATACGCTTAAGACCGGAATCCGCGAGCTAGAGGCCCGTATGGCCGAGGAAGAGCCGGCCGGAGCGAAGGGCGGGGAGAGCGCATACGAGGCTTACGGCGAGCTTATGGAGCGCTATGCGAGGCTCGGCGGCTACGACTGGGAAGTCGAAGTCGAGAAACGCCTGCAGCAGCTCAAAATGGGACCCGAATGTTGGCGGATCCCGTTCCTGCGGCTGAGCGGCGGACAGAAGACGCGCGCGCAGCTCGCCGCGCTGATGGTGTCCTCGCCCAAGCTTCTGCTGCTCGACGAGCCCACGAATCATTTGGACAGCGAGTCGCTGGAATGGCTGGAGCAGTGGATGCGGGCGTACCCGGGCACCATCCTGTTTGTGTCCCACGACCGCGAGTTTCTCGATCGTACGGCGACTTCCCTCTATGAATTAACGGAAAAAGGAACCGTCCGCTACAGCGGCGGGTACTCGGCGTACAAGACGCAGAAAGAACTTGAAATGCGCACGCAAGAAGGGCTGTACAAGAAGCAGCAGCGCGCCCGGCGGGAGCTGGAAGAATGCATCCGCAATTACAAGCAGTGGTTTCAGCAGGCGCACCGGGCGGCAACGAAAGTGGAAGTCGGCGTTACGAAGAGCTTCTATCTTGCCAAAGCCAACAAAAACAGATCCCGCTTCAAAGCGAAGGAGAGAGAGCTGGAGCGGCTGGAAGCCGAGCAGGTGGATAAACCGCGCGGCGGGCCCAGGCTGAATATGGAACTGGCCGGGGAGGACTTTGCCGCCCGGACGCTGCTGCGGGCGGAGAACCTACGGCTGGCCTTCGGCGAGATGCCCTTATTCGAAGGCCTGAACGTGACGATGGAGCGCGGCGACCGGCTCGCGGTACTCGGACCCAACGGAGCGGGCAAGTCTACGCTGCTCAAACTCCTGCTCGGACGGATAGAGCCGGACAGCGGGGAAGTCGTCCATCATCCGCGTCTGCGCACCGGGTACTTCTCGCAGGAGCTAGAAGGGCTGGCGGGAGAGGAGACGCTGCTGGACACCCTGCTTGTGCTTCCGTCCATGACGGAGACGGCGGCCCGCACGATTCTCGGCTGCTTCCTGTTTCCGGCCGACGCCGCTTTCAAAAAGCTGTCGGACCTGAGCATGGGAGAGCGGTGCCGGGCGGCATTTCTCCGCTTGTATTTCAGCGGGGCCAATCTTCTCGTGCTCGACGAGCCGACGAACTACCTGGACATCGACACGCGGGAGCAGATTGAGGCGGCGCTGGAGCGCTTTCCGGGAGCGCTGGCCGTCGTTTCCCATGACCGCTATCTGATCCGCAGGACGGCCAACCGGCTGCTGATGCTTCATCCGCCGGACGGTGCGCCGGAATTTTTCCGGGGGACGTACGCCGAGTATGCGGATCGCGATCAAAGCGACGCCTCGGCGCCTCCGAGTCCGCGGAGCGATGAAATCCGCCGTCTGGAGCTTCGGCTCGCCCGGCTGATCGCCGGACCGGAGGAGGGCGGTCCGGAAGGGGCGCCGGATCGCATGGGTGCGATCCGTTCTTTGCGGGACCGCATCGAGTCTCTCCGGACAGGCGGGGAGGAAGCGCCGTTCCCGGATTCCGGGACCGACCCGGAGGGCTAGCTCGTCATCTTTGGGGCGGTTGCCCGTTCGACCGGTTAGCCGGCTCGGGGATCGGTGAGCCCCGGGCTCTAGTTCAGGCCAGCCTGTCTGGCCCTACTCTACAGGGAGCGCTCAGCCGCCCGTAAACAATGAAAAAGCCGGGATCCTCATGTGAAGGATCCCGGCTTTTTCGATAGATTTTACTCCGCGGCGGGTTCGGATTTTCCGGCCGGCTCGGCTTTTTTCCGTTCGGTCAGTTTGATTGTCGGTACGGCAACCGTCAGCACGGCTCCCAGTACGATGAAAATCAGCGCGAACAAGTAGACGGAATGCAGAGAAGAGACGAGCGAATTTTTCAGAATCGGAGCAATGATCTTCAAGAACTCCGCGGGCATCTCCTTCATGGCTTCCGGGCTGAACAGGAACGTATACAGTCCTTGCGGATTCGTATGAATCATTTCCGTAAATTTGGCCACCAGTTCCTTCGCCTGTTCGGGCAGCTTTTGCAGCACGGGGACAAGCGTATCCGTCAACTGGCTGTTCGATTTATGGTTCATAATCGCCCCGAGGATGGTCATCCCGAACGTTCCGCCGATGGAACGGAAGAACTGACTTGACGAGGTGACGACCCCTAGTTCCGATTTCGGGAACGATTCCTGGAGAACGAGTGTCAGGATCGGCATCACAAGCCCCATGCCAAGACCGATTACGAACATAATCAAGGTAGCGGTAAGCTTCGTCGTATCAATGCTCATTGTCGTCAGCAGAAGGAATCCCGCGGCCATCACGATCATGCCGATGCTGATCTGGACTTTCGGCCCGATTTTGTAGACGATCTGCCCGCCGATGATACTGGCGATGATCATGGTGATCATCATGGGGGTCATGATGGTGCCGGACGCCGAGGCGCTGACACCGACAACCCCCTGCATGAAGAGCGGCACGAAAATAATAGCGCCGAACATGCCGATGCTCATCAGGAAGCCGATACCGTTGAGCACGGTGAACGTACGGTTTTTAAACAATCGCACCGGAAGGATCGCTTCCTCCGTGCGGGATTCGATCACAATGAAAGCAGTGATGGCGATAACGGCGAGAACGAACAGGCCGATAATCTGCCAGGACAGCCACGGGTACTCGCTGCCCCCGAAGCTGAGACCGAGCAGAAGACTGACGACCCCGACAATCATGGTGAACATGCCGGCTACGTCGAACTTGACGGGCCCCTGTGTTTTGTGCTTGTTGAGGCCCATGGCGATAAAGATAACGGCGATAATCCCGACGGGCAGATTGATGTAAAACACCCATCTCCAGTTGAGGCCGTCCACGATCCAGCCGC
This sequence comes from Paenibacillus chitinolyticus NBRC 15660, assembly GCF_000739915.1. GTDB lineage: Bacteria > Bacillota > Bacilli > Paenibacillales > NBRC-103111 > Paenibacillus_F > Paenibacillus_F chitinolyticus. The sequence continues at coordinate 208,310 of NZ_BBJT01000009.1, forward strand.
CGATTTGCGGGCCGATTACGGAAGCGAGCCCGTAGAGGCCGCCGAAAACGCCCTGCCATTTGGCGCGCTCTTTGCCCGTGAACAAGTCCCCGATGATAATCATCGCCATCGGCATCATAATACCGCCGCCGATACCTTGGATGCCGCGGTATACGATAAGCTGAGTCATGCTGTCCGTTGTTCCGCAAAGCGCCGAGCTCACCATGAATATGATAAGTCCCGTCACATAAATGACGCGGCGGCCCAGAAGGTCGGCCAGTTTACCGGCGATCGGCACAACTGCGGTGGAAGTCAGCATGTAGGCGGTAGTCAGCCATGTCATATAACCGAGACCGCCCAGCTCTCCGACGATCCGCGGCATAGCCGTGCCTACGATCGTTCCTTCCAGGGCTCCGAAAAGCATGGCGATAATCAGACCCGCTATCAGCATGCCCCGGTGTTTGGTCATTTCTTGCCCGTCTTGCTCCAGTTTAAGTGGTTCTCCCATTGTTTAAACTCCATTTCTCTATGATTTACAGCATTTTCCGTTGTTGTCATCTTCATTTCCGGCGATATTTTGCAGCTTCTCGGAAATTTTCATCAGCGACTCCAGCTCGTCCGGGTCAAGCCGCGAATAATACTGCTTAATGACTTCGAAAGATTTAAGCTTCGCTTCTTTGAGCACGCTCTGTCCGTGTTCCGTAAGGGATACCATTACGACACGGCGGTCGTTCTCATCGTGATGCCGGACGACAAACTTGTTCTGTTCCATCCGGTCGATCATGACGGTAATGGCGCTGGGCTTCACTTCCATCATTTCGGCCAACTGGGTGATTTTACCCGGCCCGGTCTCCGAGATCCAGTTCAGTACGTGAAATTGCGGACCGGTCAGCCCCATTTCTTTAAAATGAGACATCTGAGGCCCGATCCGTCGGTAAAAGGACATAGTAGCCCGCAAAATCCGGGCTACGTAATCTTCGTTATCAAGCACGGAAGAAAGTCTCCTCCTTTCAGATTCACAAAATTGTTTTCACTAGTTATTATTTAAACTATATAAATATTAAGCTGTATGTATAAAAAAGTCAATGATACTGTTTGCAAAAAACGGAGCGCTCTGCCGGAAAAGAAGCAAAACGCTATCCCGATGTGCTACAATGAAAAAAGCAGGTATAGTTGCGGAGGGTGTAGATGAGAACGACGATAAACCAACATAGAAAACCGGTATGGATCGGCTCCCTGCTGGGCCTGCTGACCGCCTGCATCCTAATCGGACAAGCGTACGCTTTTCTCTGGACGGAGCAGCAGAAGGCAAACAGCCGGAACCATCTGTTCTGGGATTCGTATTTAAACGCCATGTATGGTGTCGATAAAAATTGGTCTTCCGTAATTAAACAGTTAAAAGAAGATTCAGACCCGCAGCGCTTAGCCGGAGAAGTCGGTCTTCGCTTGTACAATGCCGATCAGAAGCTGCTCTTCGACGCGGCCGCATCGTCTTCTTCCGATAAGGAAGACCCTGCAGCCGGCCGCATTGACCTGCGAACCGTTAAGGATGGCAGCCGGACTCTGGGTTATTATAGTTTGCCCGCCTCGCCATTCCATCATCCGGAGCCGCCGTTTTGGGCCGCCGTTCTGGCGGGCTCCCTGCTCGTCGGAGCTGCAGCCGGCCTCTATCTGAAACGGGGGGACAACCGGCTTCGAGCGGTGCTCGACCGTATCCTCTTCCGTCTTGCCGTTCTGGCGAGGGAAGACGGATCGGAGCCCTCCTTCAGGCGGGGCAAAGAAAACGGCGGCACGGACATACACGCCAGAACGGCGGAAATCGATGCCCTGCTTACGGGCATCGAGGACAAGCTGAGGCAGATGGAAACCGTGAGGCCGCGCATGGTCGCGGATCTGACCCAGGAGCTCAGGCGTCCGCTTACGGTGCTCCGCTCCAGCCTGGAGCAGGCGCAGATCGAAGAGAAGAGACTGACGACCGATAAGGCGGCGGTACTCTTCGAGGAAGTCAGCCGCATGTCGGCGCTCGTGAACGACATGCAGCAGCTCATGCTCGCCGAATCCGGCCATCTGGAGCTGGAGCGGCAGTGGTTCTCGCTGCGGGCGAGCCTTGATCCGCTGATCGCCCGCCTGGAGGCGGAAGCGCGCGTCTCGGGCATCGAGCTGCGCTACTCGCCGTCCAGAGAGGTCAGCCTTTACGGCGACCGCCACAAGCTGGAGCAGGCGTTCGGCCATCTGCTCGGGAACGCCGTACGGCTGGCTCGTTCGTCGGCCTCCGTATCGGTCACCGTCAACGATCTGGAAGTGACCGTCACCGTCCGTGACGACGGAGCCGGCCTTGCGCACGACGAGATTCCGCATCTGTTCGAGCGCTTTTACCGGACCGCTTATCCGTCGGCCGCCGCGGCTTCCGAACCGGGGCTGGGCTTCGGGATGGCGCTGGTCAAACAGTATGTGGAGGCCCACAACGGAAGTGTCCGGGTCACAAGCGAAGCGGGTCAGGGAACGTCTTTTACCGTTCGTCTGCCTATATTTACCGGAACTTAAACCGGATAGAATAAGGGCTGCGGGCATACCTTCAAATGAGGAGGGACGACGATGAGCTACCTTAAATTGCTGCAAATTTACGAAAATGACGGGTTGACGCCTAAACGCGCCACCTCATTCCGATACGATCAAATGCTCGGAACCATCCTGCAAGAAATGAAGCCCACGGAAGTGGGAAGTTCCATGGTACTCTGCCGTGTGGACGATTTCCGGTCTTTCCAGACAACCCGGGTTCAAGCCATCGACCGGGACGGTTCGGAGTTCCGGGTGCTCACCCGGAACACGATCTATCACTTCGAGATCGTGGAGAGCCGGAACGTTTCCCCGGCTTCACGCCGCGCGTTATGCGAGACTTCGTGAAGCTAAGGGCAAATCACAGGCATTCGCCAAAACGCATGCGGGTGCCCGGTCATGCGCCGCTGCGCCGCGTAAGCGGAAACTTGCGTGCGGTGTGCAAAAACGCCTCCCAGCCAATTTTATCGGGCTGAGAGGCGTTTTTTTTGTCAGACGCAGGTTACTCGGCGGAATGGTGTGCCGCGGCAGGGGCGCTCTTTTCGCTGAAAAAGAGCTTCATCATCGGCGGAGTGACGATAGTGGTCACGAGAACGACCACGACGATAACCGCGAACATTTCTGCGGAAAGCAGCCCGGACTCCTGACCGATGGCGGCAATGATCAAGGCGACTTCGCCGCGGGATACCATGGCCGCGCCGATGGCCAGTGAACTGCGCCACTTGAATCCGGCGAGTCTGGCGCCGATTGCGGAACCGGCCAGTTTCGTCGCGATGGCAAGAAGACTGAGGATCACGATAAGCCCGATCGATGAGGAGATTCCCTGAAATTGTACGGTAACTCCGATGGACGTAAAGAAAACGGGAACGAAGATGGAGTAGCCGATCGTCTCCACTTTTTCGAACACTTCGTGCTTGTAGTTCGTCAGGCTGATGGCCACGCCGGCGATATAAGCGCCGATAATGGCCGCAACTCCGGCATATTCCGCCAAATAAGCGTAACCGAAGCAAATGATGAGAGCGGCGGTGATTACAGTCTCCGTAACGCGCAGAGGAGCGAACTTTTTCAGAATCCAAGGGACTGCCTTCCAGGCGAGCAGAAGAGCCGCCGCGAAGAAAACGACCTTTTTCACGACAATCATGCCCAGATTTACGTCTCCGCCCGCCATGCTCATCAGAAAAGCAAGCGCGATAATGACCAGCACATCGTCGATGACGGCCGCCCCGAGGATCGTCGTTCCTTCTCTGGATTTCAGTTTGCCCATCTCCTTGAGCGCTTGGACCGAGATGCTGACGCTGGTCGCGGACAGGAGAAGACCGAGAAACGAAGCTTCCAGCGGAGATTGATTCAGCAGGATGCCGGCGAGATAACCGAGGCCGAACGGGACGATAATGCCGGCAACCCCGACGTAACCGGAGGCTTTGCCCGTACGTTTAAACTCCTCCGTATCGGTTTCGAGACCTGCGATGAACATTAGCAGAATGACCCCGATTTGACTGATTTCCTGCAGCACATCCGTATTCGTCACAAGTCCGAGAAGATTCGGTCCCAGCACAATCCCGATAAGAAGCTTTCCCAGAACCGAAGGCTGACCCAGCCTTACACTGATATCCCCAGCCAGTTTCGATGCGAGCAGAATAATAGCCAGTTGAAAAATTAGCACGTGCCGCCTCACACTCCTTGTTGTCTTATTGTAGTCCCGGAATTCGTAAAAGCATGCAAAAAGAGCCCGCTACCAAAACCCGCTATGTAGACATAGCAAGGCCTTGGTGACAGGCTCCTCCGGGAACTGCAATTTTAAGTTGCTACAATTATACACCGGGGAGCGGGCGAAATCAATGGAAACAGATGGGGCGGACAGTGGACGTTCAAAGAAGCCTTTTTTCGCAAGTCGCATCATGGCGTGGTATAATTTAGGAAATAAGGTGTGGAAAGGAAGATGTTTGGGTGAAAATAGTCAGGGAAGTATTGGGTTGGGCCGGTTCCATCGGCATTTCGTTCGCTCTCGTTCTGTTTATCGGTATTTTCGTTTTTCAGCCTTACAAAGTCGACGGACATTCCATGGATCCCACGCTTCAGGATGAACAGCGCATTTACATCTCGAAGCTGACGCATACCTTTGCCCAGGAACCGGCATACGGGGACATCGTCGTGATCGACAGCCGGGTGGACCGTCCCCGCACGTTTAAGGACAGCTTTATGGAGCAGCCGGTTATACAATGGATTGCAGGCAGCGCGAAAGAGAAGACTTTTTTCGTCAAAAGGGTGATCGGTAAAGCGGGGGACGTCCTGGAATTCAAAGATCATCAGGTATACCGGAACGGACAGGTGCTGTCCGAGCCGTATTTGAAAGAAACGATGCAGTTCGTTTCGGATAAGAAATGGACGGTGCCCGAAGGTCATGTTTTCGTGATGGGAGATAACCGCAACGACAGTTGGGACAGCCGCAACATCGGATTTATCCCGCTTGATCATGTGATGGGTGTCAAAAAACTGCCGTAACCGTTTGCGGAAGCATCGGCAAAGGTCTGCTTGCAAGCGGCGGCTGATACCGAAAAGGGGATTAGTATGAGAACACCTACGGATGATCAGGCCTGGTACAGTTATCCCGGGATGGTGGCCGTCGTGACTTCACGCTATGGAGGCCGGCAAAATGTGATGGCTTCCGGGTGGCACACCTACATAGGCTCCTCTCCCGGCATATATGGAATTTCTTTGAGAAAAGAGACGCATACTTACTCGCTGATAGAGAAGAGCGGCGTATTCGGTGTTCATTTTCTTCCGAGTTCGAAGTCGGAGCTCATACAGGCGGTGGGAACGTTCAGTGGAAGAGATATGGACAAGTACAAGGAGCTGGGCATTGCTTATGACAACGGACTTGCGGCGGATATTCCTGTTTTGAGGGATGCGTATTATGCTTACGAGTGCAGAGTCATGGATATCCGGACTTACGGGGACCATGAATGGATTGCCGGAGAAATTCTTCAGCGGTATAAGGATGAAGAATTGTTCTTGGACAACGGGCTGCCTGATTTGGGCAAGCTTCAAATTCCTTTGTACATGGGAAGGTCTACCTACCGTATCGTGGAGGAAAACACGAAAGAAGCGCGGCATCTGTTCGGATAGGCCCGTTCGTGCATAGGAGAAAAACAAACCGCCCCGCTTAGCGAGGCGGTTGTTCTGTTTGTGGTTTGCGGTTGTTGCAGGGGCGTAAAGGCCGGTCCGGGACGTCCGGAAACGACTCAACGGACCGCCTTTTGAAAGAGGCTAATATAAAAATCCGGCGCGACTTCCAGATCCCGGTCATGCTTGTAACCGTTTTTGGCATAAAGATTTTTCGCCGGAACATTGTCCTTTCCCGTCGCTACTTTAAATAGCGAGACGTGGCCCATGTCGGACTCCAGTGTGTTTAAGAGCTGCTGGGCGATGCCTTTTTTGAAATGATCCGGGTGGACGACCATCCGGCAAATCGTAACCGTTTCTTCTTCGACCGTGCAGGAAACGGCCCCGGCAAGCTGATTATCGAGGAAATAGCCTCTAAATTGTTCGCCGCATGCCTGAAACTCCTCGAAAGTTTCTTTTAACGGCGGAATTTCATAGAAATTAATAAGTTTAGCTTCAATTAAGTAAGATTCCCGTTGTAATTCATACAGGCTGCGTACGAGCCCGGTGTCGTTAAAATCAATGGTTCGAATAGTGCCTTCGCTCAAATTGGTCACCTCGTAAGATTATTTGAATGATTTCTATCATACGGAGCGGGGATTTTAATTTACATGGAAGCTTTAACTATAACCAATCTTTCCGGCGGTTTACTTTACAGTCTGAATGAAAGTAAAACCCCCGTGCCATTAGGCCGGGGGGATTTTTAGATTGAAGTGTCAACTTGGAACTCAACTTTTTTATAACCGTCCAGCTTATCAATAGATACGAACTGAACAGTTTTGCTTTCACCTTTTTTCATCCCTTCAACGCCGCCTTGTGCGATCCCTAGACGTTTTTCGTCTTTATCATAAAGTACTGCACTCAGAATGGCTGCTTGAATATCTTTATCTCCGGTATTTTGTACTTTAGCCGTTACCATCCACATTCCGGCCGATTCTTTTACGGATACTCCCGTAATTTTAAAGTCTCCAGCCGTATACTCGCCCTCTTTAGCTTTAGGAGCTTCGGTAGGTTTTGTTGTAGTTTCCGGAGTCGCTTTAGGAGTTTCGCTAGGAGCGGTACTAGCAGTCGGTGTTGTTGTCTGTGATGAGGTTTTAGCCGGTTGTTCTGAACTGCAGCCAGCGGCTAAAACCAGGGCGGCGACGGATACAAAAAGAATCTTCTTCATTTTCTCCCCCTATGAACGTAAACCATATTTAAAATACAATTGCTAGTTTACCAGATGCAGGGAATTATATCCATATGATTTGAGACTTTCTGTATTATAGCGAAGATACCCCCGTGCCTAATGGCCGGGAGCTTTTTTTCTGCATCACTTCCGAGGGACGAATCGAAAGATTGAATATTTCTCCGGTTCACTGGTTTTCCTTATATATTCTTGTGCTTCAAGTTCGGTCAGACATTCGGCTACTACTCGATTTGACCGAATAATAATGTATGGCAAGTGACACACCTCTATCTATTTTATTCGTTCCACCTCAACAAAAGAGGAAGAATAGGACAGCTACGTAAAACAATAGGCCAAAGAAGATCATGTGGCCGCCGAGTTCGCCTTTATCAAATCTCTTTTTCATTTTCAACCGACGATCATATAGATTACATTAATTGTAAACTAATTGACCTAATTGGGTCAAAATTTCCGTATGGAGAGAGCATAAATCGCTCTACCACCGCTTACCTTGTTCGTCTGCCCATACATAAAGGTCATCAATAGTGCAATCCAGGATTATCGCGGCCTCCTTTGATTTGGTTAAGGATAAATGCCGTATTCCCTTTACGACCTTATGGATAAAGGCATCCGAAACATCGAGTCGTCGGGCTAGTTGAGTTTGTGTCATTCCGGCTTGTGCCAGGAGTTCAGGCAAGCGGCTCCTCTCGATACGGAGCGCCAAAGAAACGTACCTCCTTCGCGGACAAATTCATGGTGTCTGGTAAATTGTATCATGCTTATTTCAAACAGGTAAACGACCCTGTCAAATAGGTGCATATCTATAGAAGAAACGGTAAAATTTTTTATATGAACAAAAGCGCATGGCACAGCAGAAAAACAAATGACTTGCCGCCTTTTTTGCCACCTTATGAGGATTTTGAAAAATAAAATAAAATTAAGAATGAGTAAAACCCTTGATTTATATGGACTTATAAATAAAAATCGGCCCCCGTATCACTACGAGGGCCTTTCATGGGAGAGGAGAAACCGGACGAAGAGCTTATGGGGAAACGTAAGTCTTCTCCGCGGTTGTCTACGACACTTTTGATGTCGATAATTCAAGGATATCCGAAAAAAAGACAGGCTATACCCAGACAGGAAATTTTTTTCAAGCCTTTTTGTGCAACGAACAAAGATTGTGGTACGATAACAGAAAACCGACAAGAACATGACAGTGGGGAATTCAGCGTATGAGAGTGATTTCTGGAAGCGCCCGGGGCCGTTCTTTAAAAGCCGTACCCGGGATGAGCACGCGTCCGACGACCGATAAGGTCAAGGAGGCGATCTTTTCGATGATCGGGCCTTACTTTGAGGGGGGCGAGGGGCTGGATCTGTTCGCCGGTACCGGCGGCCTTGGGATAGAGGCTTTGAGCCGAGGGCTGGACACATGCATATTTATCGACCTGGAGAAAAAAAGTCTGGATACCGTGCGCCACAATCTGGAGGTTACCGGATTGACGGATCGTGCGGAAATATACCGCAATGATGCGGGACGGGCACTGAAAGCTCTGGAAAAACGGGGTAAGCAGTTCGGGCTTGTTTTCCTGGACCCGCCTTACCGGTTTAAAATTACCGGAGAACTTATGCAAAAGATGAAAGGATTGGGACTGCTCGAGCAGGGGGCGACGATCGTGGTGGAACATGACGCCGCGGATAAGCTTCCGGAGGTTTTCGAGGGTTTTGTCATGCAGCGGCGAGCCGATTACGGGGATACGGCCGTGACCTTGTACACTTTTGAAAACACCGGGCTGAACTGAACCGAACATGAAGAAGGAGCTGACACAGCTGTGCATCAGGAAAAACCACGATTGAAAATAGCGGTTTATCCGGGAAGCTTCGATCCCGTGACGAACGGCCATTTGGACATTATCCGCCGGGCGGCCAAAGTTTTTGATAAATTAATCGTAGCCGTACTGAATAACACGTCGAAAAATCCTTTGTTTTCACTAGAAGAACGAATTGAGCTTTTGACGAAAGTAACAAGGGACATTCCGAACGTCGAGGTGGACGGGTTCCGGGATCTTCTGATCAATTACATGGAGTCTAAAGATGTACATATTATTGTCCGGGGACTTCGGGCAGTCTCCGATTTCGAGTACGAGCTGCAGTTGTCGACGATGAACAATAAATTAAATGAAGAAGTCGAAACGTTCTTTATGACTTCTTCGCCGCAGTATTCCTTCCTCAGCTCCAGCATCGTAAAGGAAATTGCCCGTTTTCACGGTCCGGTTTCCCATTTTGTTCCCCGGGAAGTGGAGGAAGAGCTGAAATTGAAATTTGCCGGCACACGGCAACCGTAGGACCAGGAAGGCTGCCGGGCGCAGGCTTCCTCCTTCTATTAAGGGCCTGTCAGGCTTTAGGGCCCGCATGAAGTCTTCGCTGCGCAAATGCATGCAGTGCGTAGGACAGAATGCAGCCTGCAGCCAGCACGAGCAGAAGAAGGCCAAGCTGCGCGAAGGCAGGCATCCAAACGTTTAAGGAAGAAAACAAAAACCTTTCTCCTGTCTCAGCTATAGGGGGGAGTGTTCCCGAGACTTCAAGCGTTTGCCGTCCGGAAGATACAGATGGAAACAAACCGCTTGTGAAACGCCATAACAGAAGAACAAGCAGGTACGAAAAGGAGGCGTGAAGCAGGCGCGCCATCAGAAAAGGGAGATACCGCAGACCGGCGCCGTAGGCGGCGCTCAGGGCCTGGGCGTGGGAAGATAACCCGCCGAACCCTAGAAAAGCCGCGATTAAGGCGAGTTTGATGCTCTGTGGCAGCGCCTGCTCTCCGGCCGCGGCATGAGCGCCCAAGTGAAGCTCGAATAAGCCGGAGGCCAGATGATGCAGCAGGTCCGGCCCTACGGGCAGTCCGAGGAGTCCGCCGGCGGCTTGGAGCATATCGGGCATTGTCAGCATGTGAATGATGACCGAGAAAATCATAATATAGCCGCCGATGACCATCAGCGACTGCACCGAAGCCGTGACGGCCTCGCCGAGCAGTTGGCCGAACGCTCGGCCGTCCTCGCTGCGGGCGCGGGCCAGGCTGCCTGCGGCCTGCCGCCACAGGGGAGCGCCGGAAGCCCCGCTCCCCGCCCCGCGGCGCTTTACGGGCGCGGGCGCGCCCGCCGGCTTCTTCTGCCGCGGCAGCACGAAGCCGAGCAGCAGCGCGCCGCCGTAATGCGCGCCGGCCAGCAGCAGCCCCAGGCGCGGGCTGTGCAGGAACCCGGTGCCGATCACAGTGACGATCAGCACCGGGCTTGCCAGATGCGACAGCGCCAGCAGGCGTTCGCCTTCGCCGCGCGTAAGCAGCTTCCGGCCGCGGAGCTTGGCCGTGAAGAGGGCGCCGCTCGGAAAGCCGCCCAGGGCTCCCGCGGCGAGCGCCAGACCGCCCGTGCCCGGCAAGCGGAGCAGGAGCCGTGCGAGCGGCTCCAGCAGGGTGCCGAGGGCGTGCACGACACCGAAACCGAGCAGCAGCTCGGTAAGAATCATAAACGGCAGCAGCGCCGGGAATACGATATTCCACCAGATCGTGATGCCCTCCAGGGATGCCTGGAGCGCCTTGTCCGGAAAAGCGATAATCGACGCGACCAGGGCGGCCGCAAGACTGCCGAGCAGAAGCGTGGTACGATACCCGCCGCCGCGGTGCGTTAGGGATTTCGGCATGTAAACACCTCGATTCGTTTGCTACATGTGTACGCCGGACCGAAGATGTTTAGACCAAGCCCGCCCCGCATACACTAACAAACATCCATTCTCCGATTTTCGGAAACGGAACGGGAGGGAACCCTTGAAATGAACGACAAAAATCATGAAAACCAGCGTTACAACGAAGAACGGGAACAAGAAGAAAGCGAACGGGAAGTCGGCTTCGAGAACGGGGACGATGCCCGGGAGAGGCCCGTCATCCGCAGGGCGCATCCGCAGAGGGGTTCCAGGCGTTTTTTCACTTCGCTTCTTGTGGGCTTTCTCTGCTTTGTTATCCTGTTTTACGTTCCTCTGCCCTTTTTTATTTATATGCCCGGTACGGCTGAGGCCGTTCACCCGATGGTCAGCGTCCCCAAGAGCAACAATACCGATGAGAAAGGCTCGCTTATGCTCGTGACGGTCCGGGTGGCCAATGCGAACGTGGTGACGTATCTGTGGTCCCTGGCCAACAAATACGACGAACTTCAGCTTAAGAAAGACGTTCTCCGGGGGATGTCCGAGAAAGATTACAGCCAGCAGCAGCAGTTCGTCATGCTGACTTCTCAAAGCGACGCGATCCAGACCGCATACAAGAAGGCGGGCGTTCCTTTCCATATAAAAGGAGAGGGCGTCATGGTCACGGGCCTCTCGCCGGGTCTTCCCGCGGAGAAAGTCATGCAGGCCGGAGACAAGGTCACCAAAGCGGACGAGAAGGACATCAAAACTTCTCAGGACCTTTTCGCCTTTCTGGAAAACAAGAAAGAAGGAGACACCGTCACGCTGACCTTCATCCGCGGGGATAAAGAGATGACGGCGCCGCTCACGCTGGCCAAGCTGCCGCCCGATAAAGACACGGGCAAGAGCCGCGTGGGAATCGGGATTACGATGGCCGAAATGCAAAGTGTCCAGGCGGACGATCCCTCCAAGCAAGTGACCATTAAAGCGGGCGAAATAGGCGGGCCCTCGGCAGGTCTGATGTTTTCTCTGGAGATTTACAACCAGCTGCTTCCCGAGGACATCACGAAGGGGCACAAAATCGCGGGAACCGGAACGATCGACACGGAAGGCAAAGTAGGCGTTATCGGCGGGATCAAGCATAAAGTCATCGCGGCCGACCGCGAAGGAGCCGAGATCTTTTTTGCTCCCCAGGATCTCAAAACAGACAAAGGTACGATCTACAATTACACGGATGCTTTGGCCCGCGCCAAGGAAATCGGAACGAAGATGAAGATCGTTCCCGTCGAGACGATGGACGACGCCCTAAAGTATTTGGCGGAGCTTCCTCCGAAATGATTGACAAACCGGAAGAATAATAGCTATAATTATCTTTGTTTGTTTGAGGTGATAAAAACATGTGGATTCAACTTAAAGACATCATGGCCAAAGGACAGCCTGTTGCCATCCGCGAATCGCTTAACAGCGAAACGCTGCTGAAGGGCCGCAAGGATATTTTGTCCGCAGGACCGATCGTTACGGATCTGGAGGCGAAAGCGGCGTCCGACGTCGTGGAAGTAACCGGCCGTGTTTCCGTCGAGCTTGAGTTTGGCTGTTCCCGTTGTTTGACTCCGTTCAAGCAGACGTTGAACATTCCCTTTCGGGAAATTTTTACTTCGAAGCCGGAAGTGGAAGCGCAGGCTTCCGAGGATGAGGACGAGATCGTCCATCTGGTTTGCGAAGATAAAGTGGAATTGAACCCTTACATTGAAGAGAATATACAGCTTGAGCTGCCGCTGGCGCCGGTTTGCCGGGAAGACTGCAAAGGGCTTTGTCCCGAATGCGGAACGAACCGCAACGAACGCGACTGTGGCTGCAAGAACGAACGGATCGACCCGAGACTGGCCGGTCTGGCTGATTTTTTCAACTCGTAGGGATATGGGGATTACGTTAAGGAGGTGGAATTCATGGCAGTACCGTTCAGAAAAACATCCAAAACCCGCCGCGACAAGCGCCGTACCCACTTCAAATTGGAAGTTCCGGGCATGGTTAAGTGCGAGCAGTGTGGAGAACTGAAGCTTTCTCACCGCGTTTGCAAAAACTGCGGCACATACAAAGGCAGAGAAATCGTACAAGCTTAATTTTATTAAGCTGACAAATAGTACTTCATCTTAGGTGAGGTGCTATTTTTTTTGTCCAAAAGCTGGGAGCGAAAATCCGGTAAAGGGAGGAGCGGGGCGGATTTACCCGCAAGGCTTCCCTTTTGCACGCAAATTATATATACTACTTTTAGTACTAGGTAATAAGAGGAGGCCATATTACCGGCCGTCTCCACAAGCAGGGTGGTGCTTGTCATCGAACGTCTTCCGAAACGCACTCGTCAGCAGCAACTGCTGCAGGCAATTGAAGATAATCCGTTTCTGACGGATGAAGAATTAATGCGCAAGTTTCAGGTTAGCATTCAAACCGTTCGACTGGACCGTCTCGAGCTGGGGATACCCGAGCTGCGCGAACGGATCAAGCATATGGCGGAGCGTTCCTACGACCAGGTGCGTTCCCTGCCCATTGATGAAGTGATCGGGGAAATCATCGATCTGCAGCTCGACAAGAGCGGCATTTCCATGTTTGAACTGACCGAAGATCATGTTTTTTCCCGTACGAAAATCGCGCGTGGGCATCATATTTTCGCCCAGGCCAATTCGCTCGCCGTTGCGGTCATCAACGATCCGATCGCGCTTACCGCTTCGGCCGACATTCGATTTATCCGCTCTGCCATGCTTGGCGAGAAATGTATCGCGAAAGCGTACGTCAAGTCCCTGTCGAAGGGGAAAGCCAAAGTGGATGTGCAGACGTTTATCGGAGACGAGGTTGTTTTCGAAGGCAGCTTCGTCATCTTTCACTCCAAGAAAGAACAACTACGAACAGAAGGTGGGCAAGCCAATGCGGATCGCAATTGACGCAATGGGCGGCGACCACGCCCCGGCAATCGTCGTGGAAGGGGCTCTGGCGGCAGCCAAGGAATGGGCCGATGCCGAGCTTCTGCTCGTCGGCGATTCGGCGAAGATCGAGGCGCTGCTTACCGAGCGCCCCTCGAATCTTCGCGTTATCCACGCCTCCGAGATCATCGAAGCCGAAGACGAGCCCGTCCGGGCCGTTCGCCGCAAGAAAGACGCCTCGATGGTCGTCGCGGGCCGGTTGGTCAAGGAAGGCGAGGCCGACGCGATGATTTCGGCCGGCAACACCGGCGCCCTTATGACGACGGGGCTTCTCGTCGTCGGCCGGGTACCCGGCATCGAACGCCCGGCTCTCGCGCCGATGATCCCGACGCTGGACGGCAGAGGTGTTCTCGCGCTTGACCTGGGAGCGAACATGGACTCAAGTCCGGAAAATCTGCTCCAATACGCCATCATGGGCAGCATTTACAGAAGCAAGGTTCACGGCATGGACCGTCCGCGCGTAGGTCTGCTGAACATCGGCACGGAAGCGATGAAAGGGAATGAGCTGATGAAGGCGGCGTATCCGCTGCTGGAGCAAGCTCCCATACATTTCGTAGGCAACGTCGAGTCCCGAGACATTCTTCACGCTGAATACGACGTTATCGTGTGTGACGGATTTGCCGGCAACATTATGCTGAAAACGCTGGAGGGGACGGCCTTGGCCATTTTCTCCGCTTTGAAAACCGAACTTACCCGTACGACGCTGACCAAACTGGCCGCGGCCGTGCTGAAACCGGGCTTGTCCGCTTTCAAGGAAATGTTCGATTACACGGAGCACGGAGCGGCTCCACTGCTCGGATTAACCGGGCTCGTGCTGAAAAGCCACGGCTCGTCCGACGCGAAGGCGATCAAGAACGCCGTGCGCCAGGCGAGAACGGCGCTGCAGAACGACCTGGTCGGCGCAATCGCTACTGAAATCAAGAACGGGAAGTGAGTGGTCCTAATGAATGGCATTCCTGTAGGCATTCTGGGCACGGGTAAATATGTGCCTGATCGGGTTTTAACGAATCAGGAACTGGAATCTATGGTGGAGACGAACGATGAATGGATCGTGACGCGCACCGGAATCCGGGAACGGAGAATGGCGGCTCCCGAGCAGGCAACCTCCGATTTGGCGCTTGAGGCTTCACGCATTGCGCTTGAAAAGGCCGGAATTACGGCAGATCAGCTGGACCTGATCATTGTGGCTACCGTTACGCCGGATATGGCGTTCCCATCGGCTTCGTGCATTCTGCAGGAGAAGCTGGGCGCCAAGAACGCGGCGGCCTTCGATTTGGCCGCAGCCTGCGCCGGCTTTATTTACGGCTTGGCCAACGCGTCCAATTTTATCGCGAACGGTATTTACAAGTATGCGCTGGTCATAGGAGCGGATACCTTGTCGCGGATCACGGATTACACGGACCGCAACACGTGCATTCTGTTCGGCGACGGAGCCGGCGCGGTCGTGATCGGCGCGGTGCCGGAAGGACGCGGCTTCAAGTCCTTTGAGCTCGGAGCGGACGGCTCTGGAGCGGAGCTTCTGAAAATCGCCGGCGGCGGTTCCCGCAACCCGGCGACTCCCGAAAGCATCGATCAGCGTCTTCATTACATCTATATGGCCGGCAGCGAAGTGTTCAAATTCGCGGTCCGCATCATGGGATCGGCCGCGGAAGAAGCGCTCCGCAAAGCGGGACTTCATAAGAACGATATCGATCTTCTGATTCCGCACCAGGCGAACATCCGGATTATCCAATCCGCGCTCAACCGTCTGGAGCTGACCGAGGACAAATGCATGATCAACCTGGACCGCTACGGTAACATGTCGGCCGCTTCCATTCCGGTAGCGCTGGCGGAGGCTGCCGAGCAGGGCCGTCTTAAAGAAGGCGACACGACGGTGCTGGTCGGCTTTGGCGGCGGACTGACTTGGGGAGCGTCCGTTCTGGTCTGGTAAAACGAGGAAGGGGAATACTGACGTTTATGGGCAAGATAGCTTTTGTATTTCCGGGACAGGGAGCCCAGTCCGTCGGCATGGGGAAGGATGCTTATGCCGCTCATGAAGGGGCGAAGCGCGTCTTCGACGAGGCCGACAAGGCGCTGGGATACTCCTTATCCTCTCTCATATTCGAGGGACCCGAGGATGAACTGAAAATCACGTATCATACACAACCCGCTCTGCTTACCGCGAGTGTGGCTTATCTGGAAGTGTTCCGCCAAAAAGGCATTGTGCCGGACTTTACGGCCGGTCACAGCCTGGGCGAGTACTCCGCGCTGGTTGCCTCCGGGGTGCTTGGTTTCGAGGATGCCGTGCGCACCGTGCGAGCGCGCGGCGAGTTTATGGAGCAGGCGGTACCGGGCGGACTCGGCGCGATGGCTGCCGTACTGGGAGCCGAGCGCGGGGCGCTGGACGAGCTTTGCCGCTCCGTCAGCGCCGAGACCGGCGCAGTTGAGCTGGCCAATATCAACTGCCCGGGCCAAATCGTCGTTTCCGGCACCCGCGAAGGTGTGCAGGCGGTCGTGGACCGCGCCAAAGAAATCGACGCGAAACGGGCGATTCCGCTCGAAGTGAGCGGACCGTTTCACTCCTCGCTGATGAAATCGGCTTCGGAGAAGCTGGCGGACGTGCTTGCGGGCCTCAGCCTGCAGGAAGCGGCCGTGCCCGTCGTGGCTAACGTGACGGCGCGTCCGGTCACTTCGCCGGATGAGATCAAGGACCTTCTGGTCCGCCAGGTGTATTCTCCGGTGCTGTGGGAAGACACCGTCGCGTGGCTGATCGAGCAGGGTGTGGACACCTTCGTCGAGATCGGCTCGGGGACGGTGCTTGCCGGCCTGATCAAGAAAGTCAGCCGGAGCGTGAAAGTCGTTTCCGTCAACAGCCTGGAAGCGGCGCTTCAGGCCGAGATTTAAGCGTCACACAAATTCATGATGTAGTGGGAGGACAAGCCATGCTGAGTGGTAAAGCGGCGCTCGTTACCGGAGCTTCCCGCGGAATCGGCCGTGCGATTGCCCTGGAACTTGCCGCAAGCGGGGCCGATGTGGCAGTCAACTATGCAGGCAGCGAGCAAGCTGCGGAAGAAGTCGTTAAAGAGATCGAGGCGATGGGAAGACGCGCGGTTAAGCTGCGCGGTGATGTTAGCAATTCCCAGGAAGCCGAAGATCTTGTCAAACAGACGATTGAAGCCTTGGGCAGTCTGGACATACTGGTGAATAATGCCGGAATTACCCGGGATAATCTCATTATGCGGATGAAAGAGGAAGACTTTGACATCGTCATCGCGACCAATCTCAAAGGCGTTTTCAACTGCACCAAAGCGGCGACCCGTCCCATGATGAAACAGCGTTCGGGCCGCATTATCAATATCTCGTCCGTCGTGGGCGTGCTCGGCAACCCCGGGCAGGCCAATTACGTGGCGGCGAAAGCGGGCGTTATCGGTCTCACGAAGGCGTCCGCCAAGGAACTTGCGTCCCGCGGGATTACCGTCAATGCGGTAGCGCCGGGCTTCATCTCCACCGATATGACCGACAAGCTGCCGGAAGAGCAGAAGGCATCCCTTCTGCAGCAAATTCCGCTCGGCAAGCTCGGCAAGCCTGAGGATATCGCGAAAATCGTCCGTTTCCTAGCTTCGGACGAAGGTTCCTACATGACCGGCCAGACGCTTCACGTCGACGGCGGCATGTACATGTAAGACGCCCTACGGGGCCTGTGCCGCAGTCGGCGGTTGTCCCGCTTAGACAAGTATGGCATTTTGATTCGTATTCTCGTATAATACCAAGGAGGAGGTGAGCCGGATGTCCGACGTACTAGATCGCGTAAAGAAAATTATCATCGACCGTTTAGGGGTAGAAGAGTCTGAAGTTACCCTTGAAGCGTCTTTCAAAGAAGATTTAGGTGCTGATTCTCTCGATGTTGTAGAATTGGTTATGGAACTTGAAGATGAATTTGATCTGGAGATTTCCGACGAAGATGCTGAGAAGATTACGACTGTGGGAGAAGTAGTGAATTACATAAAATCTCATACGTAAAAATCTTTGGAGTCCCGTTCTAAAAAGAGTCCCGTTCTCATAAAGGCGGGACTTCTCCTCATTTTCTGAACGTAGAAAAAGCGAGAGAAAACACCCTTAATTCAGAGGTGGTACACGTGAATAGAGTTGTTATTACAGGACTTGGAGTTATGAGCTCCCTGGGTCAAGAAGTGAATACTTTCTGGGGCAATCTGCTTGCGGGTAAATCCGGTGTCAGCGCTATCGAAAGCTTCGACGTAAGCGAGTATCCGACGCGCATCGCCGCATCCGTCAAAGATTTCAACCCCGAAGATTATATAGATAAACGTGAAGCAAGAAAAATGGACCGCTTCGTTCAGTTTGCGGTTGCGGCCAGCATCAACGCCTTGAAGAGCTCCGGCTTGAACATACAGGAAGATACGGATCCCGAGCGGGTCGGCGTTTATGTCGGTTCCGGAATCGGCGGCCTGTCGACTTGGGAAGAACAGCATAAGATTCTGCTTGAAAAAGGACCGAAGAGGGTCAGCCCGTTCTTCATTCCGATGATGATCGCGAATATGGCTTCAGGCCAAATCTCGATGATTACCGGAGCGAAGGGTCCGAACAGCACGGCGGTTACCGCTTGCGCGACCGGAACGCACTCCATCGGAGATTCGTTCAAACTCATTCAGCGCGGAGACGCCGATGTGATGATCTGCGGCGGAGCCGAAGCGACCATCAGCCCGACGGGCGTGGCCGGTTTCTGCGCGCTCCGTGCGATGTCCACCCGCAACGACGAGCCTGAGAAGGCGAGCCGTCCTTTCGACACGGGCCGTGACGGCTTCGTGATGGGCGAGGGTGCGGGTGTCCTCGTGCTGGAGTCGCTTGAGCACGCACAGAAGCGCGGTGCCCACATCTACGCCGAAGTCATCGGCTACGGAATGAGCGGCGACGCGCATCATATGACGGAGCCCGATCCGGACGGAGCGGCCCGCTGCATGATCAAAGCGATCAAGGACGCAGGCATCGCGCCGGAAGACATCGACTACATCAATGCGCACGGTACGAGTACGCCGGTCGGGGACAAGTCCGAAACGTCTGCCATCAAGAAAGCGCTGGGCGAGCATGCTTACAAAGTCGCTGTCAGCTCGACGAAATCCATGACCGGTCATCTTCTGGGTGCGGCCGGCGGCGTTGAAGCCGTTATTTGCGGGCTTACGCTCGAAAACGGTATCATTCCGCCGACGATTAACCTGGACGACCAGGATCCGGAATGCGACCTGGATTACGTGCCGAACGTTCCCCGCAATAGCGACGTTCAGGTGGCCATGTCCAACTCCTTCGGGTTCGGCGGACATAACGCAACGATTATTTTGAAAAAATATCAAGCCTAACAACCGGCCGGTGGTGAGAACATGAACCGAGACGTCAATCAGCTTCTAGCCGACATGGAGATCCGCTTTCAAGACCTCGATTTGCTTAGGCAGGCTTTTACGCACTCTTCCTATGTGAATGAACACCGGATGGCGAATTATCAGGACAATGAGCGTCTTGAGTTTTTGGGTGATGCCGTTTTGGAACTAACGGTGTCGGAATACTTGTATTTCAAGTATCCGCACCGCACAGAGGGAGAGCTGACGAAGCTTCGGGCGTCGATCGTTTGTGAACCTTCGTTAGTGAACTTTGCGGAGAAGCTCAATTTCGGGAGTTACGTACAGCTCGGCAAAGGCGAGGAGATGACGGGAGGCCGTTCGCGTCCCGCGCTTCTTGCCGATGTTTTCGAGTCTTTTATCGGAGCGCTGTACCTGGACCAGGGGCTTGAAGCGGTTAAGCTCTTTTTGGAGCAGCATGTGTTTCCCTATGTATCGGCGGAGGGCAAGCTGCTCGTGATCGATTACAAGACGCAGCTGCAGGAGCACACCCAGCACCACAATATGGGAGCGCTCGAATACCGTATCGTGGAAGAGCGGGGTCCGGCTCACGAGAGAGAGTTTGTGGCTGAGGTCTACATGGATGCCAAACAGCTCGGCAAAGGGGCCGGACGTTCCAAGAAAGAAGCGGAACAGCAGGCGGCTTCCCAGGCATTGACGAAGCTGAATGTGCCCATGGAGCGTTAGAAGCGCAGCAAGAAGGCTGACGCGGCGGAGTATCGTCTCCGAGCGCGCCGTCCTATAAAGAAGAGAAAGAGCAGCCCAGGAGCTGCTCTTTTCTTTTGCGCTCTATTTTGAACGCGGGATATGGTACAATAGAGGCTGGGTTAGCGCCGGGCCGCAGTCTTTTATGGGGATAAATTCCACGGTTTGAAAAATAATTGAAGAGAGACCGGGTAGTCTGTCAGAGGGGTTGTTAACGCCTGACGACTCCAAGGCACCCTGTCTGACCGTAAGCCTAGGCAGTCAGGAGAGCTGTGAACGCAGCCCGCCCATTCTTACGAAGCGGCTTTTCTTGCGAAAAAGCCGGCGTCGCTTATAAAGTAACTTTGCTGCACGCAAAGTTAAGCAGTCCTTACGAATTAAACTTTTCTTGCGAAAAGTTTTGTAACGCTTACGAAGTAACTTTGCTATCGCAAAGTTTTGAGGTGAAAAGAATCTATGTTTTTGAAGCGGATTGAATTATCCGGATTTAAGTCGTTCGCGGACCGCACGGAGCTGGAGTTCGTCAAAGGAATCACGGCTGTGGTCGGTCCGAACGGCAGCGGGAAGAGCAACATTTCAGACGGCATCCGCTGGGTGCTGGGGGAAACGAGCGCGAAGAGTTTGCGCGGCGGCAAGATGGAAGATGTGATTTTTGCCGGCAGCGACGCGCGCAGAGCCGTTAATTACGGTGAAGTATCGCTCACGCTCGACAATACGTCCCAGTCGCTGCCTCTCGATTACAACGAGGTGACGGTCAGCCGGCGTGTGCACCGGAGCGGAGACAGCGAGTATTTTATAAACAAGCAGTCCTGCAGGCTGAAAGACATTACCGAACTGTTTATGGATACGGGAATCGGCAAAGAGGCGTATTCGATTATCGGCCAAGGCCGGATCGAAGAAATTTTGAGCAATAAATCGGAAGAGCGCCGCAGTATTTTTGAGGAAGCATCCGGAATCGTCAAATATAAATCGCGCAAGAAGGAGTCGGAGAAGAAGCTTCAGGAAACCGAACAGAATCTTCTGCGCATTCATGACCTCGTTACGGAGCTGGAAGATCAGATCAATCCCTTGCGGGAGCAGGCCGAGAAAGCGATCCGCTACAAAGAGCTGAAGGAAGAACTGAAGCACAGCGAAATCGCCGTATACGTTCACCAGATCGATCAGATCTATGTCTCCTGGTCGGAGACAAACGAGAAGCTTACCGCTTTGAAAAAGGAGCAGCTCAGCTTATCCACGTTTGTCAGTCAGCACGATGCCCAATTGGAGAAACACCGCTGGGAAACGAAACGGCTGGAGGAAGAACTGGAGAAGCTTCAGGAAACCCTGCTGCAAATCTCCGAGGATTTCGAAAAATGCGAAGGCCACGGCGAGGTGCTCAAGGAACGGAAGAAAAATTTCGCTTCCAACGAACAGCAGCTGGAGCAGACCCTCGTTTTTCAGGAAACGAGATTTTCGGAGAAAGAAACGGAGCTGGCCGGGCACCGTGAGAAAATCGTACATATCGGCGCGCAGCTGTTCGAGTATCAAGCCAAGCTGTCCGAAGAGGAGAATCGTCTCCAGGGGGTAAGCGGCGGCTTGAATTCGGGCGTGGAGGATCAACTGAAATCCGAGCTCCTCGATAAAATGAATGCGATGGCGCAGTGCCGCAACGAGATCCGTTATGCGGAGCAGCAGCTCGAATCGTTGGCGCGGCGGCTTCAAAAGCTGGAAGAAGAGGGGCAGAAGAGGACCGCTCTGCAGTCCGATATCGCGGCCCGCAAGAAGCAGCTTGAAACAAAACTGGAGCAGACCCGTAAAGAAGTCGAGAAGATCCGCTCCGCTTATCTCGATTTGAGCGAAAGTCTCAAGAAGAAGCAGACTCTGCTGGAAGAATCGTCCGGCATGCTGCGCAAATGGGAGCAGCGGATCGACGCGCTCACATCCAGGCGCGACACGATGAAGGAAATGCAGAACGATTACGACGGCTTTATGCACGGGGTTAAGGAAGTGTTAAAAGCAAAGAACCGTCCCGACGGGCTCAAAGGGATCCACGGGGCCGTCGCGGAGCTTGTCAGCGTGCCGGCGGAAATCGAGCTGGCCGTGGAAACGGCTCTCGGCGGAGCCTTGCAGAATATCGTCGTGGCGACGGAAGCTTACGGCCGCGAAGCGATTGCCTTCCTGAAGCGCAGGCAGATGGGGCGCGCGACATTTCTGCCCATGGATGTCATCCGGGGACGTTCGATCGGTGAAAGTGAGCGAGGTGCGCTGACCTCTTCGAACGGGTTCGTCGGCATCGGGGTTGACTTGATTAAATTCGATGCGCAGTATCACAATATTTTTTCCAGTTTACTGGGTACGGTTATTATTGCGGAAACGCTGGAAGATGCAAACCGGATTGCGGCCAAAGCCCACTACCGGTATCGTGTCGTTACGCTTGAAGGAGACATCGTTAATCCGGGCGGTTCCATGACGGGCGGCAGCCTGCAGAAAAAAAGCTCCAACCTGCTCGGCCGCCAGCGGCAGATCGAGGAGCTTGACGGCGAAATCGAAGCTTCGGAGACGCAGCTTCAGCAGCTCAAGACAAGGGCTTCCCAGGCCCGCAAGGAGATTGTCGACGACAACGCGAATTTGGAAGAGCTGCGAGGACGGGGTGAGCAGAAGCGGATCGAAGAACAGCAAATCCGCGCGGATCTGGCTCCGCTTGAAGCGGAAGTGCGCCGCATGGAGGAGCAGCTGACTCTGGAGCGCGATGACCGTTCGACGCTGCTTGAGGAACGCGGTCAGCAGGAGCGCAGCATTGAAGAAAACCGCAGGCAGCTCGAAGAGCTGCAGCAGGAAGAGGAAGCGCTCCAGCAGGCCATCCGGGACGCGGAGTCTTCGCGCAAAGCGAACGAATCGGCGAAGGAGGAACTGCAGAACCAGTTGACGGATCTCAAGGTTCGCGTTGCTTCCGCTTCGCAGGAGAAGCAGTCGCTTCAAGATCAGCAGCGGAGGCTCCAGCAGGATCTCGCGGAAGCGAAGCAGGAGCTGGAGATGAACCGCCGCCAGCTGTGGCAGCTTCGCGCGGAGATGGAATTCCATGCGGAAGAAAGCGTCAAGCAGGTGGAACTGCTCAATACGCTGAAACTCCGCAAGCAGAAATGCATGGAAGACATCGAGTTCAAACGTTCCGAACGCGCGGGATGGGTGGACAAGCTCCAGCAGGCCGAGAACGAAACCCGCGAACAGCGTACGCAGCTCAAGCAGGTGGAGGAGCAGTGCTTGCAGCACGAGGTGCGTGTGAACCGGCTGGATGTGGAGCTGGAGAACCTGCTCAAAAAGCTCGGCGAAGAGTACGAGATGAGCTATGAGCTTGCCAAAGAGCGCTACCCGGTGCCCGAGGATATCACGGGAGCACAGAACAAGGTACGCGATCTGAAGCGCTCCATCTCTTCGCTGGGCGATGTCAACTTGGGCGCGATCGAGGAATACGCCCGCGTATCCGAGCGTTACGATTTTCTTTCGGTCCAGAAGGATGACCTGGTGGAGGCGAAAACAACGCTCTACACCGTGATCCGGGAGATGGACCAGGAAATGTCGAAGCGCTTCAAAACGACATTCGATGCGATACGCTCCCATTTCGTGGTCGTATTCGTGAAGCTGTTCGGCGGAGGCCGGGCGGATCTGATTTTGTCCGATCCGGAAAACTTGCTGGAGACGGGCATCGAGATCGTAGCCCAGCCTCCGGGTAAAAAACTGCAGAACCTGCAGCTGCTATCCGGCGGGGAAAGAGCGCTCACGGCGCTTGCGCTGCTGTTCTCGATTCTGCGCGTCAAGCCCGTTCCGTTCTGCGTGCTGGACGAAGTCGAGGCGGCGCTGGACGAAGCGAACGTGACCCGTTTTGCCGAGTATTTGCGCGAATTCTCCGAAACGACCCAGTTTATCGTGGTCACGCACCGCAAGGGAACGATGGAGGAAGCGGATGTGCTGTATGGGGTTACGATGGAAGAAGGCGGCGTTTCCAAGCTTGTATCGGTACGGCTTGAAGACGAGGAAGCGATGATTTCCGCCTCTTGACGAGAAACGGCGATTCTGGAAACAAGTATCGTCCGGGAATCTGATTTCACGGGCGGTAAATCCGGTTATATAAACGTGTATTTTCAACCAGCCACTTTTCAGGCTCTTTAAGAGCCATTTCAGAAAGCGAGGAACAGCTTCAGATGAGTTTTTTTAAACGGTTAAAAGAGAGCATTTCGAGCAAAACCGAGGCGGTAACGAATAAATTTAAAGAAGGTCTCACCAAAACGCGCAATGTCTTCGTGGACCGTGTGGACGATCTGTTCAGCCGCCGCAAAAAAATCGACGAGGAATTTTACGAAGAGCTGGAAGAAATCCTGATCGGGGCCGACGTCGGGGTAAGCACGGTCATGGAGTTGATCGAGCAGTTGCGCAGTGAAGTGCGCAAACGTAAGATCGAAGATCCGAATGACCTTCAACCGGTGCTATCCGAGAAGCTGACGGAGCTCCTGAAGGGCAGCGAAGACAGCAGCATTAAGCTGGCTCCGGGCGGGCTGAGCATTATTTTGTTCGTCGGCGTCAACGGCGTGGGCAAAACGACCACAATCGGTAAAATGGCGCATATGTACAAATCGCAGGGTAAAAAAGTCATCCTGGCCGCAGGCGATACGTTCCGGGCGGGAGCGATCGAGCAGCTCGAAACGTGGGGGCAGCGTGTAGGCGTGGACGTCATCAAGCAGCAGGCGGGTTCCGACCCGGCGGCTGTCATGTTTGACGCCGTGCAGGCCGCGAAGAACCGCGGGGCGGACATTTTGCTTTGCGATACGGCGGGACGTCTGCAGAACAAGGTGAACCTGATGGAGGAGCTCAACAAGATTTACCGGGTAATCCGCAGGGAAGTTCCCGATGCTCCGCATGAAGTGCTGCTCGTATTGGACGCCACGACGGGTCAGAACGCCCTTCAGCAGGCTAAAATGTTCGGCGATAAAACCGGTCTGACCGGTCTCGTATTAACGAAGCTGGACGGTACGGCGAAAGGCGGCATCGTAGTTGCGATCCGGCAGGAGCTGAACATTCCCGTAAAATTCGTGGGATTGGGCGAGAAAATGGACGATTTGCAGCCGTTTGATTCCGAGCAGTTCGTTCACGCGCTGTTCGGCAAATGGATCGCCGAGGAAAAAGCGGAGGCTTAAGCGGGCCTCCGACCCCAGCTGAACCCCATACGGCTGGTATTGTTCGTTTGCTTGAAGGTGCTTGCGCACGAGTCTTCTCGAAGGCTGTATTTCGCGGCGCCGCGAATTTTTTAGCTGACAAGGTGTAGGGCTTGACATCCCATCCGACATCCTTTAATATAAGGACTGTTGCTGGTGTAAAGTGCATAACCTTGACGGAGGCGGGCCCTATGACGGAAGATCGTATTCTGGAGAAAACGAACCGAATTAATCTTCTGTTTGATTTCTACGAGCCCATGCTGACGGACAAACAGCAGGCTGTGCTTAAACTGTACTTTCACGACGATTACTCTCTCGGAGAAATCGCCGAGCAATTCAAGATCAGCCGCCAGGCTGTTTACGAACATGTGAAACGTGCGGAGCAGATGCTCGAAGAATACGAGAGCAAACTTCTGCTGCTGACCAGACACGAACGCCGCTTGAAGCTTTTGAGCGAAGCGGAGGAGCTGCTCCTCCAGTCGCCGGGCGACCTTGCGGACCGGGCCGCGGATTATATGCGCCGGATCGTTCATATGGAATAGAACGAATAACTCTGCCGAGGCAGAGACCCTATACAAGAAACAAGACGCAGTTCATAGCAATTGAAACGAGCAGGAAGGAGGCGGTTTAGATGGCATTCGAAGGATTAACCGGCAGGCTGCAGGGCGTATTCGACAAGCTTCGGGGCAAAGGCAAGCTGACGGAAGAAGACGTGAGCGAGGCGCTTCGCGAAGTGCGACTGGCTCTTCTGGAAGCCGACGTTAACTTCAAAGTAGTCAAAGACTTCATCGCCAAGGTGAAAGAGCGCGCGGTCGGACAAGACGTGATGAAAAGCTTCACCCCCGGCATGGTCGTCATCGACATCGTAAACAAAGAGCTTACCGACCTTATGGGCGGAACGCACACGAAGCTGGCCAAAGCGAACAAACCGCCTACCGTTATTATGATGGTCGGTTTGCAAGGTGCGGGTAAAACGACAACGTCCGGCAAGCTGGCTAAAATGCTGCAGAAGCAAAATCACAAGCCGCTGCTGGTTGCCGGCGATATTTACCGCCCCGCTGCCATCAAGCAGCTGCAGGTGCTCGGCGAGCAGCTGAAGGTTCCCGTGTTTTCGATGGGCGATCAGGTTAGCCCCGTCGAAATCGCGAAGAACGGGCTTCAGTTCGCCAAGGACAACAACAACGACTACGTGATCGTCGATACGGCCGGACGGCTGCACATTGACGAAACGCTTATGGATGAGCTGAAAAATGTGCGCGAAGCCGTCGGCCCTCACGAAACGCTGCTGGTCGTCGACGCGATGACGGGACAGGATGCCGTCAACGTGGCCGAAAGCTTCCACAAGCAGCTGGAACTGACGGGTGTCGTCCTGACGAAGCTCGACGGCGATACGCGCGGCGGTGCCGCACTTTCCGTCAAAGCCGTTACCGGCTGTCCCATCAAGTTCGCCGCAATGGGCGAGAAAATGGACGCGCTGGAGCCTTTCTATCCGGAGCGTATGGCTTCGAGGATTCTCGGCATGGGCGATATGCTCACCCTGATCGAGAAGGCGCAGGCGGGCATCGATGCGGATAAAGCCAAGGAAATGGAACGCAAGATGCGTAATGCCGAGTTCACGTTCGACGATTTCCTCGAACAGATGGAACAGGTGAAGAAGCTTGGTCCGCTGGACCAGCTGCTGGATATGCTCCCCGGAGCCGGCAAAATGAAAGGCATGAAAGACCTGAAAGTCGATGATAAGCAGATGGGCCGTGTCGAGGCCATCGTTAAATCGATGACGAAGGAAGAGAAACGCAAGCCTGAAATCATAAATGCCAATAGGCGCAAACGCATAGCGCTCGGCAGCGGCAATTCCGTTCAGGATGTCAACCGGCTGCTGAAGCAGTTTGAAGATATGCGCAAAATGATGAAGCAGTTCTCGGGCATGATGAATCCCAAAGCCATGAAGAACATGAAGAAGTTGGGCAAAGGGTTCAAGTTTCCGTTCGGTTAACGACCGGCGGTTTCGATACAACGCGTTTATTCTATGTGGGAGGTGATATTCATGGCAGTTCGTATTCGTTTGAAGCGTATGGGTGCTCACAAAGCTCCTTTTTATCGTGTAGTTGTTTCCGATTCCCGCTCTCCGCGTGACGGACGTTTTATCGAGGAGATCGGTTACTATAACCCGGTAGCTCAACCTGCAGTCGTTAAAATCGACGAGGAGAAAGCACTGAAATGGCTCCAAGACGGCGCGCAAGCGTCCGATACGGTTCGTTCCCTGTTCAGCAAAGCAGGTCTTATGACCAAGTTCCACGAGTCTAAGCTGAAGAAGTAATCCTACCCAGGCATTTCGGAGGTCTTTATGAAAGAGGTCATTACCGTTATCGCGAAGGCACTCGTGGATCATCCGGAAGACGTGCGTGTGAATGCGGTGGAAGGCGAGAACAGTGTCATTTATGAACTGTCCGTACACCCGGGTGATGTCGGTAAAGTTATCGGCAAACAGGGGCGTATCGCCAAAGCTCTTCGCACTGTCGTCACGTCAGCTGCAGTTAAGGAAAACAAACGGGTAACCGTTGAAATTATGTCATAGAGGAAAAGGTTAGGATCATTCCTAGCCTTTTTCTTGCATCTGAACACGAGAAACCGTTTCCTGCCGGAAGGGCGTGCGAGGAAACAAGACCGGACAGGCGGACGGAACCCGGTTTTGATCATTTTCGGCGTCCGGGATCGGAACAAGTATGGAAACGGGACAGAGGTGGAAAAATACGCATATGAGCGATAAATTATATACGGTCGGGACCATCGTCAATACGCACGGTCTGCGAGGAGAAGTGAAAGTTGTGCCGCACACGGATTTTGCCGAGCAGCGCTTTGCAAACGGCAGCAAGCTGGTCATCGAGGATGCCAAAGGTAAACTTACCCCGGTGACCATTAAAAGCACACGGCTGCACAAAAATATGTACATCGCTCAGTTCAAGGAGTTTTCTCACATCAACGAGGTTGAAGTTTTCAAGAGCTCCCTGCTGCGGGTCGAAGAAAAATACCTGGAAAGTCTGGATGAGGACGAGTACTATTATCACGAGATTTTAGGCTGCAGGGTCCTGACTGAAGAAGGCGAAGAACTCGGCACGATTGAGGAAATTTTGACGCCGGGCGCGAACCATGTCTGGGTAGTAGGCAGGCCGAATAAAAAACAGCTGCTCCTCCCTGTGATCGACGACGTAGTGCTGGATGTGAACGTGGAAGAGAAGATCGTAACGGTTCATCTTCTGGAGGGGCTGCTCGATTTATGAACATAGACGTGCTGACTCTGTTTCCTGCCATGTTTGAAGGCGTATTTACGTCGAGCATTTTGGGCAAAGCCCGGGAAAAAGGCATCGTGAATCTGTCCACCGTTAATTTCAGGGATTTTGCAGGCAACAAGCACAACACGGTGGATGACTATCCTTATGGCGGCGGCGGGGGAATGGTGCTTAAACCGGATCCGATCTTTGCGGCGGTAGAATCCCTGCTTGATGTGCCTTCGAGCGGCTCGGAAACGGTCGGGGAGCCGGTTTCGACGGGAGCCAAGCCTCGTGTCATTCTGATGTGTCCCCAAGGGGAGACGTTTACCCAGCGGAAGGCTGAAGAGTTGTCCCGGGAAGAACATCTTATTTTTATTTGCGGGCACTATGAGGGCTACGACGAACGGATACGGGAGCATCTCGTGACGGACGAGCTGTCTATCGGCGACTATGTGCTCACGGGCGGAGAGCTTCCGGCCATGGTGGTGATCGATAGTGTCGTGCGTCTGCTTCCCGGAGTACTGGGCAACGAGCAGTCGGCGGTGACGGATTCCTTCAGCACAGGCCTCCTAGAGTACCCTCACTACACGCGTCCCGTTGAATTCAGGGGATGGACCGTACCGGATGTGCTGATTTCGGGCCACCACGCGAACATCACCGAATGGCGCCGGCTGCAGTCGCTTTACCGCACGTTCAAACGCAGACCCGAATTGCTTGAGAATGCCGAGTTGACGGACAAAGAGAAACGCTGGCTGCGTGAAAAAATGGCCGAGGAAGAGGGACGGCAGGGCTGAAAATCAACCGAAAATCCGGTGTTTTTTGCAGCCGTTCCGAAACTTTTCTACCAAAACGGAAAATACGAACGATTATGGTTGTTTTTCTGTTGAACGTATGATAGAATATCCAATGTTGTGTTGTTCGAATCGGGTGGTCCTCTACGCATACAAACATGGTTTGACTGCTAAGAGATGGCGGAATGAACACCTATTGTGGAAGGAGGGAATCTTAAATGAATCTCATTCAGGAAATTACGAAAGAACAATTGCGTTCTGATATCCCGAGCTTTCGTCCCGGCGATACTTTGAAAGTATTTGTAAAAGTAATCGAGGGAACCCGCGAGCGCGTTCAGCTGTTCGAAGGTGTCGTGATCAAGCGTCGCGGCGGCGGAATCAGCGAAACGTTTACAGTTCGTAAAATTTCTTACGGCGTTGGCGTGGAAAGAACACTTCCGCTTCATTCTCCGAAGATTGAAAAGATTGAAGTAGCTCGTCGTGGTAAAGTTCGTCGTGCGAAACTTTACTACCTGCGCGGTCTTCGCGGTAAAGCGGCTAGAATTAAAGAAATTCGATAATAAAGACCGAGGGGGCTTGTTTTCAAGTCCCCTTTTAGTTTCATAAAAGCTCATGTTCATTTGATCAAGAAATGGGGTTTGGATGATGGAGAGAAGAGAGCAGGAAGTTTCGGCCGAAACCGAAAATGTGGCAGCCCCGGCGAAAAATCCCGTAAAAAAGGAAGCATGGGAATGGATCAAAGCCCTGCTTATCGCTGCCGTTCTTGTATTTTTGATTCGTTGGCTGCTGTTTGCCCCCTTCATCGTCGAAGGTCCCTCCATGGAACCGAACTTTCATACGGGTGAACGCTTAATCGTAAATAAGATCAAGTATAAATTCAGTGAACCGAAACGGGGCGAAGTCATCGTACTTCATGCACCGGAAGGCATCGATTATATCAAACGGGTCGTGGCTCTGCCAGGAGAAACGATCAAGGTGGACGGCGACAAGGTATATGTCAACGATAAGGTCATTGAAGAGCCTTACATAAAAGAAGCCATAGATAATGCGGTAAAAGAAGGGCATGCTTATAACAGGCGCAATTTCCCCGAACCGGGCAGCGAAGGCACGACGGAAATCAAAGTGCCGGACAAGTCCGTATTCGTGATGGGGGATAACCGCTCCAACAGCAAAGACAGCCGCTTCGCGGAAGTCGGGTTCGTATCCTACGACAAAATAGTCGGGCGTGCGGATCTCGTGTTCTGGCCCCTAAATAAAGCAGGTTTCGTGCACTTCTGATGAAGAAGTGCACGTTTTGTATGCAGAGGTGATATTATGACGATTCAATGGTTTCCCGGCCATATGACCCGGGCAAGAAGACAAATCGAAGCTAAGCTCAAGCTCATTGACGTCACGATCGAGCTGCTTGACGCACGAATTCCGATGTCAAGCCGCAATCCCATGGTCGATGATATTCTAAAGGGAAAGCCGCGTCTCGTTCTTCTGAACAAGGCGGATTTGGCAGACCCGGCCATAACGGCGGAATGGGTGAAGTTTTTTACGGACCGGGGCTTGAAAACGCTGGCGATTGATGCCAACACCGGTACCGGCGTGAAAGAGATTTTGCCGAAATGCAAAGAACTCATGAGCGCCAAAATCGAAACCCAGATTCGTAAAGGCATCAACCCTCGGGCCATACGGGGACTCATTGTGGGGATTCCGAACGTGGGGAAATCCACTCTGATTAACCAGCTGGCAGGACGGAAAATTGCGAATACCGGCGATAAGCCGGGGGTTACGAAAGGCCAGCAGTGGATTAAGTTCGGAACGGATATGGACCTTCTCGATACACCGGGAATTTTGTGGCCCAAATTCGATGACCAGAACGTGGGTATGAAGTTGGCGGCAACGGGTGCGATTAAGGAAGAAATTCTGCATCTTGACGATATCGCCTTTCATACGATCCGATATATGTCCGAGTACTACGGTGAACGTCTTAAGGAGCGCTACGGAATCGAGGAGCTTCCCGAGGACAGCGAGAATCCTAACGAAGTCATTGAGGTAATGGAGGCTATCGGCCGAAAGCGCGGAGCTATAATCAGCGGAGGACGCGTCGATCTCGAGAAAACCTCCCTGCTGTTTTTGCGTGAACTTCGTTCCGGCAAGTTAGGACGGGTTTCGCTGGAAGTGCCGGAAGAGTATCTTTAAGGTGCCGGCTGTCAGTTTACAGCCATGTGATAGGACAAAGCAGCTAAACGTGCACAGTCTTCTTCGAAAACGGAGTAGACTGGTCGCACGTTTTTTGTTGTTTATGTGGGACAATGTGTCGTTTTTTCCGGTATAATGGGGAACGGGAGGAGATTGCAGCCATGCTTCATGAAGAAACAGGATTATGGGAAAAAGGCTACTCCCGCATTGCGGGTGTGGATGAAGTCGGACGCGGTTGTTTATTCGGAGATGTCGTTGCGGCCGCCGTTATTATGCCCCAGGGTTTAATTCTGGAAGGCGTGGACGATTCCAAAAAGCTTTCCGAGAAAAAACGCGAAGAATTATACGATGTGATCATGAAAGAAGCGATTGCCGTAGGCATCGGTACGATAGATGTAAAAACGATTGACGAAATCAACATTAAACAGGCTTCCAGGCTGGCTATGAAACTAGCGGTAGAGCAGCTTGACCCTGCGCCTGATTTTTTGCTCGTCGACGCGGAACAAGTAGATCTGGATATCCGGCAGATGGCGATCATTCATGGGGATGCGACGAGCCAATCGATTGCGGCCGCCTCGATTATCGCCAAAGTTACCCGGGACCGGATGTGCCGGGAATGGGATAAGCTGCATCCGGAATACGGCATTGCCAAGCATAAGGGTTACGCGACCCGGCAGCATAGGGAAATGCTGATCGAATACGGGCCGACGCCTCTGCACCGGAAGCTTTTTATCCGTAATGTTATGGTTATGCAGCAGGAGTTATTTTAATCGGGGTTCCGGCCGATATATACATAAAGAACGCGAAAACGAAAGGCGGGTCGGCGTGAACATAAGCGGATTGATTCGTGGTTTGGCCGGCGGTATGCAGGCGGCGGAGCCCAAAACATTGGAGTTGAAGCCCGGACAGGTTGTCAAGGGAGTGGTTTTGCAGGTTTACGAAAATCAGGAAGCCCAAATGTCTATCGACGGCGTACAAGTGAGGGCCAAGCTGGAAACTCCTCTGGCGCCGGGGCAGACTGCATGGCTGCAGGTGCAGCCGGAGAGCACGGGTGGACAGGTCGTCCTTAAACCGGCAGCGGGACCCGCTGTGCCGGCGACACAAGAAGAGATCGGACAAATGCTGAAGCAGACGGGGTTAAAAGATACGGCGGTGAACCGCGAGCTTGTCCAGATGATGAAGCAGCAGGGTATCCCGCTGACGAAGGAAGCGGCAGCGCCGCTCCAGGAGGTTATGAGCAGGATTCCGGCTTCCGTGAAGCCCGAGCAGTGGGTGCAGGCGGTGGGCGTGGCTGTAAGCAAGGGTCTTCCCTTGACAGCGGATACGGTAGGAGCCATTCACCAAGCTTTATTCGGCAAGCCGTTTGGAGAAACGCTGCAAAATCTGGCTCAGACATTAAGCGGGCTGCTGCAAAACGGCGGCCTGGCCGAAGGAACGAGCGGCAGCGGAGAAAAATTACTCCGGCAGTTAGCCGAAGTTTTGCGGACGATGCAGGATACGGCTGCGGAGGTGGGGGGAAAACCGACCTCGAACGGAACAGCGTCCCCTTTGGATAACGGAACCGGCAAGCCGGGACTTGCAGCGGGAACGCCTACGGCAAATTCCGGAGGCGGTACGGGAACCGCAGGGCAGGCGGATACACGCCAGCCGGGAGGAATTCGTCCCGACGGAAGCGGCGGTACTGCGCAGGCCGCCGGTCAAGGCCGCCAGGTGCTGCCGGGGACATCAGGCTTGCCGCAGACTGCGGCAGGAGCACCCGCTGATGGCGGCGTAAGGCTGACGCCGTCTGCCGCGGGTATGCAGGCTGACGCTGCCGCTGAGCTGCCGCAAGGAGCGGGCCGGCCTGCTGCGGGTGCATCCGCGCCAGGCACGCAGGCGCAGCAGGCCGGCGGCACGCCCGCCGGGCAGACAGCGGCGCAAGCGGGCGGCAGCGCTCTAGCCGCGGCTCCGGGCACGACTGCC
>NZ_BBJT01000008.1 GCF_000739915.1 Paenibacillus chitinolyticus NBRC 15660
GGGGTTCCGGGGGTTCCGGGGGTTCCGGGGTTTCCGGGGGTTCCGGGGGTTCCGGGGTTTCCGGGGGTTCCGGGGTTTCCGGGGTTTCCGGCCGGTTGTCTTGTCATCTCTGTCTTTTTATATGGTTACCGTTTATCCGTACCCAAGGCCAGCCGAAGCTGCGAGGCCATCTCATCCAGTGCCTCTTGTGCGGCAGGGACGAACTTGTGAAAATTGGCGAAGCCGTGAATCAGGGTCTCGTAATTCTTGTACGTCACTTCGACTCCCGCCCCGATAAGCTTGTCCGCATAAGCCTTGCCGCTGTCCCGCAGCGGGTCGTACTGGGCAGTCACAATCATCGCGGGCGGAAGTCCGCCAAAATCTTTATAGTGAATGGGATAAGCATAAGGATTGCGGATTTCTTCCTCCGTGTTCAAATACTGCTTCGAAAACCATTCCATCATCCCCACGGTCAGCAGGTAACCTTCCTTGTTCTCGCGCAGCGATGCCGGGTCCTCTTCGAGAAAGCCCGCAGCCGGATAACATAGCAGTTGGTAAACGATCTCCGGGCCGCCCGCTTCCTTCGACTTGATGCAGCTTACGGCCGCGAGCGCTCCTCCCGCGCTGTCGCCGCCGACGGCGATCCGTGCGGGATCGATGCCGAACTCGTCCGGATGGGAAGCGATCCATTGAAGGGCATCGTAAGCGTCGTCCACCGCCGCCGGAAATTTATGTTCCGGTGCCAGGCGGTAATCCACGGAAATCACCCGGGCATGAACCGAGTTCGCCAAGTTCCGGCAGATGGAGTCATGCGATTCCAAATCTCCGACTACAAAGCCGCCCCCGTGAAAAAAAACGAACGCCGGCCACGGGCACCGACCTTCAGGTGTATAAATCCGGATCGGGATATCCCGTCCCTTGAGCGGAAGCTTCCGGTCCTCCACCTGTTTGACCTCCTCCACCCCGAAAGTGAAGGCCGCATTCCCCGTACCTTTGCGAAGATCCTCCGGCCTCAGATCCTCCCAAGACGGCAGCGGGTGTGAATTCATCTGTTTAAGCATCATGGCAATACGCGGTTCCACCGGCATATAACACGACTTCCTTTCGAAATTAAGCGTTCCCCCCAGAGGGAATGAAGCGCAAATAAGGGGGACAAAAAGGAACGGGAGACATTCGCACGATCGGATACGGACTCCGATATTTGGTTTCACAGTGAAATATTTAAACACGGAACATTTCACTTATCTAAATGGTAAATGGCAGGGAACCGAAAGTCAAATTTAGCCCGCTTGCCTAGTCTCTAAAGGACTCTATATGCTGCGGCACATACAAAAAACAACCCGTCTCGGCTTGTTCGAAACGGGCTGTTTCTATTTCGGCGCGTATACGCGGAAATAGGCTTGCCGGGTATAGCGGGGGACTTGGCGTTAAGAATCCGTGCAGAGCGGAGCAAACGTGTTTCCTCCGTCCCTCTCCTGCCTCCGTCGGGTGCTTCACTCGGCGACAAAACG
The DNA here is from genome assembly GCF_000739915.1 of Paenibacillus chitinolyticus NBRC 15660. GTDB lineage: Bacteria > Bacillota > Bacilli > Paenibacillales > NBRC-103111 > Paenibacillus_F > Paenibacillus_F chitinolyticus. The sequence continues at coordinate 1,491 of NZ_BBJT01000008.1, forward strand.
CCACGGGTAGTCCACCGCTTTGGTGATGCCGATCCGCCGCGTGACGAGAATCGGACCCGCGAGAGGGGCTCCGCGCTCCAGCGCCAGTCCTTGCGGCGGTTCCGCAAGCAAGTCGCAGCCGTTCAGGTCCCGGGTGATCCCGAGGCCCTGCGCCAGTTTACCGGGACCGTTCAGCAGATTCCGGTCCGGGGCGCCCCCGCGGTTGTCGCGGATCAGCTCCAGCCCCTCCAGGGGCCTGGCCGCACGCAGCAGCACCGCTCCCACTCCGCCGGGCTCGTGGGCCACGACGTTGATGCACAGGTGCATCCCGTAGATGAGGTACACGTACAGCCGGCCGACCTCGCCGAACATAAGCCGGTTGCGCGGGGTGACGGCGCGGCAGGCATGGCTGGCCGGGTCATCGGAGCCTTGGTAGGCTTCCGTTTCCGTAATCGCCACACGGATAAGCCCCGCCTCTGTCTGCCGGACCAGCTCGCAGCCGAGCAGCTCTTTCGCTACCGTAACGGTATCGCGTTCCAGAAATGACGCGTCCAATTTTCCACCCCTCTTAATTGCCGTATTTCTCCCGCCACGCCGCTCTCCAATCCGGGTAAGTGACGGAATGGACTTCTTCCAGCGTTTTGCCGTCCAGCGACCAGCCTCCGCCGGTCGATCCGTATTGATCCTGAGGAAACGAGAACCCGCCGAACGGCTCTCCCTCACTTTCGTACACATAAACGTCGACCTTTCCTTTGGAAAGAGGATGTCCCTTGACGACGAATTTCTGGACACGGATCAATTTGCCCAAATATTGTTCAGGATCTACGGTTTGCAGGCCCCAGTACATCATCCCGGGCAATTTTCTGAGCACATCCTTCGTCAGCTCGTAGCTTTGGCCCTCGCCCTCGTAAGACATAATGCGATAGCCTTTGTCCTCCAGATAGCTTTTGGCCAAACTGTGTTCCCGCGGGACCTGGACTTCCCTCCCGTCTTGACATGCCGTCAGCACAAGGAGAAACAGGAGCGCGGCCCATCCGGCTTTCATAGAGTTTCCTCCTTTTACACTTTATGAACTTGTCCGGCATTCTTTTAACGCTGTAAAAGTCAGGCCCGCTGCACGATTGCGGCTCGGGGCCCGGCAAACGCCCGGTTTACGGCAGCCTCTCCTTTGCATATATAAACAGGAAGAAGAGTTTTCCCTCTGAGAAAGGAGGCAGGCGCGGTGCGGCTAAAACGGAAGAAACGAATCCGCAAAACGAAACAATCGGGCTCCCTGCGCATTCTTCAGGCAAAAACGGCCGTTTTTGTCACGTTTTCCGACGGATTCCGGCGCATTTACAGAAATCGCGATCAGGATCCCTCCTACGGCCGGGTACGAATCCCGGATCCCCGCACCGTGTCCTACACGAATCTGTTCGTAAACGCGGTCCTCCAGCCGTCCAGCGTCTACCGGGTAAGCCGGGGGAAACTGAAGCTCCGCTCGCCGGAATTGCCGGAAAAAGGCGTGCCGATCATGCTGCAATTCGTCACGATTTTGGGAAAGCACTCCCGCGGATGCCGGGGGCGAAAGACCGCGACAACCTGCCGTTCACCGCATAAGGTAAGGTAAACAAGCAAAGAGGTGATCACGCATGCCCCCATCTTTAATCAAGCTGTTCGTTGCGGCGAGCAGCGTCATTACGGGTACCGTCACCACGACGACCACAACGGCCGTGAACGACAACGTCAGACGGTTCGATGCGGTCGTGACCGCGCCGATGATCGACGCGGGCGCAGGCACGACGACAATCCCCGACACAAGCTTCCGGGACGACTCCGGCACTACCCTGGCCGCAGGCGCGCTCCCCGTTCCGCCGGCGGGCGGTTACTATAACCTGTATGCGAACGGAGTGCTGCAGGAGGGAGGCCTCTCCACGCTGTCCGCGACAAATCTTGTCATCGCTACGGCCGCGCTGCTTCCCGGAACGCCCGTTATCGTGGAAGTTCACGATTATACCGGCACGACGTCCGCTTCCGCTTCAACGCCGAACCTGACCGTAACGACGACGGTAAACACGTAAACGGTTCCCCCTCTTCAGCGGGAAACATCCGGCCAAGCAGTGCGGCCGTCCCCCGGATAGGGGGATTTTTTTAACGGGACGCCCTCTGCAATCTTTGAAGCTCCGACCAGCCGATGAGGCGGATTCCTTCGGCGGCAAGCAGTCCTTTTATTTCGGGATCGCGGAAAAGGCGGAACTCCCATTCGCGCTTTTGCCAATGAGGGTTGATCGCCTTCAATTCCTCGGCGGGCAGAGCCGGATGAAGAATGAACTCCGAGACTCCGGGCTTAAGAGCCCTCAAAAGCCGCATGACGCTTCCCCGGAAGCTCTCGTAGGTCTCCCCTTTTTCCATATGAAAAGGAAGCCCCAGCAAATAATCCAGAATCACCACGCCTTTGGCATCGGCTTGAGCGGCACGCAGCCCGGCCGTCTTAGCTGCTTCGGCCGGCACCTCCAGACCCATGTCCACGTACCGGGGAATCCGGAAAGGCAGCCCGTAGGACGCGCAGATGTCAAACACGATGCCGAGAAAATCCCGGCCGGTGCCAAGGCCGTACAAGCTTCCCATGTGATTGTCCAAATGAGTCGGCATAACGCCCATCCGCATCGCCAGCTCGATCTGGCTCACGATCTCCGTCCGCACCTCTTCGGGGTCGGCTCTACGCTCGAATGAGGCGGAATCCGCCGGGAAGTATCCTTCCTGCGTAACGAGCGACGCGACGCTGCCGTGCCGGGTAACCGGCCCCCATTTGTACGGCGTCCATTCGCTCGTAAACGTCAGGTGGACGCCCACATCCGTCTGGGGATGGGCCGCCGCCCACTCCACGGCTTCTTTCGCCCAGCCGCACGGCATCATGACGGTCGCCGACGAGACCGCCCCCTCGGCCAGAAGCTGCGCGATTCCTTCGTTCGCGGCATGACACATGCCGTAATCGTCCGCGTTGACGATAAGCAGTTTTTCATCCGGGCGGTAGCCCAGCGCTTCCGCAAGACTCATCTTTTCCCCTTCTTTCCGAAAGTAAAGATTGACGAAACCCTTTTTAGTACTATACAGTAGTAGTATGAAAACGACTAAACGAACTTCCAACCGGGACAAGGCCCTGAATACCGCCGAACACCTTTTTCTGACAAAAGGGTTTCTCCTTACCAGTATGGACGAAATTGTAACCGAGAGCAAAGTATCCAAAACGAATATCTACTACCATTTTAAAAGCAAGGAGGAGCTTCTGGGGGCCATTACGGAAAGACTCGTCGGACGTTACGAGGAGCTTATCCGCGAAGCCGGTTCCCGGAGCGGACTGACTGTCCCGCAGAAAATTGCGGCGATCGGCGATTTGCTGATGCGGGGTGAGGACGATTTCCTCGGAGGCTGCCCGTTTCTGACGCTGTACGTACAAACCTCCCGTGAGGCCGGATTCGTCAGGGAGCGGATCGGACGTTTTTTCCGGGAACAGACCCTGTACCTTGAAGGACTTCTCGCGGAAGGCGTCCGCAGCGGAGAATTAAGATCAAGTCTGGAACCGGGTCCTGCGGCCGCACTGATCCTTTCCGGTATAGAAGGCGCGCTTTTCCTCCAGCATGCCAGCCCTGATTCTACTTATATGCAACAAGTGCTTCCCGCTTTAGCCCAGCTGCTAAAGTAATTTTTTTGAGTATTTCTAGTACTAATTAGTAGTATATTTTCAGAAAGCAGAGGTGTTCATGAATGGCACACATCTTTATTACCGGCGGAACCGGCTTTATCGGCCGTCACGTTCTCCGGGCTCTATCCCTTCCGGGGGCGGGGTCGGGAGGATCCCACCGGCTTACCGTCCTTGTCCGGTCTCTCGCCCGCTTCGATTCTATTCTGCAAAAGGAGGGACTGGAGTACTCCCCACATATCCGTCCCGTGAAAGGCGACCTGTCTCTGCCTTCGCTCGGACTGGACGATATCGGCTTGGAGCTTGCCGGGCAGGCGGATATTCTCCTGCACATGGGCGGGCCCATGGACATCGGGCTCGGGCGGGAGGAGGCCGAGAGCGTGTTTTTCCGCTCCAGCGAAGAGATGGTGTCCCTAGCGAAACAGATCCATACCAACCGGGGACTGAAGCATTTTATCCATCTGGTGGGCTTCAAGAGCCCTTACCACGAAAAAAACGCCGATCTCCCCGAGCACATCGGGCATCCCGGCGAGCCTCCTTACGAGAATCGAAAGTTCGCCGCAGACCTGTATATCCGCAGGGAGCTGTACCGCGAAGGAATTCCGCTCTCCGTCGTAAATCCCAGCGTCGTGATCGGGGATTCCGCCACCGGCGTCACCGAGCAGACGGGAGGTCTCGGCATTCTCGTCGACTCGGTCCGGCGCGGCCTGATGCCCCTCTCTCCCGGCGGTGCCGGGCACTGGCTGCCCCTGGTGCACGCCGACCATGCGGCCGCATTCATCGCAGCGCTGGCCCGGGAAGAAGAGCCCGGGAACGGCACCTATTTTCTGCTGGACGAAAAAAGCGGCAGCCCTGATATGCGTGAACTGGCCCGGAGCATCGCCAAAGAAGTGCGTGTCCGGAGACCCTTCGGCGCGATGCCTCTTCCCCTGCTGAGCAAGGCTCTGGGGACAAAATGGGGCCGTAAAACCGGCATTCCGGCGGAGTCCATGAATTTTATCGCGGACGGCGATTTTCCTCTTGCCTCCAAACAAGCCGTGGAGCGGAAATACAAGCTGGATACGGGGCTGAGCAGGGATATCCTGCCCGGCACCATAGCCGATCTGGATTACCGGCTCTCTCACGGGGAGGCGGGGCTGCCTGGTGCCGAATTTAAACCGGGCCGTCTGGGTAAGCTCGCCGTATGGTCCCGCCAGAGAGGCTCCGGTATCCCGGTGGTACTCCTGCACGGGACCTTCAGCGGGGCGTTCCCGCTGCTCCCGGCCGCTTCCCGGCTGAACGGCCACCCCGTATACGCCGTGGATTTGCCGGGCTTCGGGCGCTCGCCCTATCACCACGGAAGCGATGTAATTGCCGGTTATGTCGAGGCCGTCACGGGCGCATTGATGGAGCTCGGGGAACCGGTTGTGCTGGCCGGCCACTCCTTCGGAGGGCTTATCGCCGCCAAGGTGATGGAACGGCTGCCCGGCTATGTCCGCGGAGCGGTGCTTCTGCAGCCGGCCCTTCATCCGGCTCATGCCGGCGTCCCCGCCTGGATTGCGGGCGCCTATATGAAGCGGATGACGGAGCGGGCGCTGGTCCGGAAGCTGCTGGAATCCGGCAGCTTTGCGGACGAGGAGGAAATCCCGCAGGAGTACGTGCGCTATGTGCTCCGTGATTTGGCTTCGCCCCGGGTCCGCAAAACGAACGCGGACGTATTCGCCGCTCTCGGGAACGCCGGAGCGTTCGGCCTGAGTCCCGGGAAGTGGGACACGGGCAAAGTCCGCCTCATCTGGGGAGAGCTGGACCGGCGGTACCGCCTGCCGCAGGCTTTCCGGCATCTGCCCGTAACGGAAATCCCCGCCGGGCACCAATTTCCGATTTCCCATCCGGACCGGACGGCCGGGTTGATTCTGGCGCATGCGGAAAATTGCGGATCTGAGCGGACGGCCATGGAACGGCAGCCTCTTTTTTAGACCCTCTCCCGCTTGTCTGCTTTCCTGAAACGGCTTGCTGCACCCTGGAGGCAAGGTTCCCCAAACACAAGGATCATAGCTTATCCATTCGTTATGATCCTTGTGTTGTTCCCTTTTATTTTGTGAGCGGCGGATTGGACTGTATTCTAAATTGTGTCGCAGCTTCAACCTTCCCGAAATAGGGAGCAGAGGCAGCCGTATAGATCATATTCGTTCCTCCCCTCAATTCCCGCAGGGTCAGCGTACGCCGGAGCGTGAGGCCCGGCGGTCTCCCTTGTATCCCTCCGTTATCGTTCCATCTCGTTTGAAAGGTATTTAGCGGCAGCTGACAATTGTCCAGAACGACTGAAATTTGAGGATAAGTCCCGATTATGCCGGGAACAGGCTTCCTTAAGCCCGGAAAGTGAACAAGAAGTTCAAAAACGGAAGGATTTCCCTGTCCCGGAAGAGGACGCAGCAGAATTAGGGCATCCGTATAAACAATGCCAAGCGATCTTTCAGAAGAGCGGTTAATTTGAAAATCAGCGACAATACGCGGGATGGCAGCCTGAAATTCGGCCACCTGCTGCATTTTTTGAAGAGCGGGGGCCGCTTGCGAACGCAAATTTCTGTATTGTCCCTGCAAAGTTCTTATTGGTACGGCTTCCCGAATGGCACGAACAATGTGCTCCGGTGTCAGGGTAACCCCGAGTGGAATTTGCGGATTACCGCCGGGGACCGGAATGAGACCCCCGAGACCGGCATTATTCAGAATTTTATCCAGGGCTTCGCCAAGGCTTTCATTCCCTTTTAAAATTCCGCCTAAGTTGCCTATCGCATCGCCTAACCCTCCTATTGCATCCCCTAAGCCCCCAATGTTTCCTAACCCTCCGCCCAAATCACCTATACTGCCGCTGCCTAAGCCGCCGATACCGCCGTATCCTGCCGGACCTCCTCCCGTAAAAGCCGGACCACTGAGCGGTCCAGGAAGTTTAATCGGCACGTTAATACTTAGGTTCAGATTTAGATTCGAACGCCGGAGCTGCTGGAGAATCTCTTGAAACAGATAATCCGTGAAAGCGGGGAAGTTCCCTTGACCCGTCATCGTATCCAGTACCTTTTTGGAATCCAAGGTTACTTTACTGAGTCCGTTCATGATCGGATCCAATACCGCACCGGGAAGCAAACTATTGATGGCGGCGTCTATCCCCTCCGTTACAAGGGATTGAATGCGTGGAGGTAATACGCTTATTTTTTGACCGACGAGTTCACGGATAATACGTCTGAGAGGCTCAGTCAGTACGGTCCGCATATAATTTCGGAGGGCTTCCCAGGCTTCTTTGAGAATACGGCCAAATTTATCGATCAAGTCCTGGAGCTCCTGCAGAAGAACTTCAAGGAAAGCTTGAAGCACGACTGCGATGATTTTTGAAGTAAATGTCGTTGCTCTAGTCATAAGGATGGTCAGCAATGTATTGGCTACATCCGACAGATTGCCGGCTCTCGGCGACCAATCCGTCTTCCGCAGATTCTGAACAAACGAGGCGGTAGATCCGGCCTCTATCGGGGTAAAAATAATAAGCATCTGATCGAATGCCCGCTGAGGTATAAAATTCGCTAACTGGTCGGCCGCCTCTCTGAATCCTGCCTGTAAAGGCCGGATGAGATATCGGTTGGCAGGCCCGGTCAGCTCAAGCAGGTTCACGACAGCAGGGCTGGACAATTGATTGGCCGCTCCATTGAGCAGTCCGCCGAGCTGCCCCTGGATATGCATGGTAACCCCGTTAAACATACGGACAAGACCTCTTCCGACAATTGCCAGCAGCGCAGAGGAAAGAGCCTCTCGGACGAATGTCCGATCATAGCCGCCTTGATTCATAACATAGGGAAGTGCGACACTGGCCGCAATCTCCAGAGAGGGAATCAGACCGCTCTGTAAAATAACGCCCATTTCCCGGCTGCCCGAAGCGACTTGCTGAACAGCTTGTTTAAAGGCCGGTGTGTTCAGCTGCTGCCCCGCGTAGGCTTGGAGTCCGGAGGTTAGTCCTGTCAAGAGGCCCGACGGGTTGCTGCCGGTGTAAGCAAAGATGGCTCCTGCGCTTGTTTGCGGATTGCCCGGAAAAGCGTTTTGGAAGATGTTCAGGATGAGGCGCGTGTCTTCCGATTGGGAAAGCAGGGTTTGAAGCGGCTTGCCGGTTAAGTAGGTTATCAAATCTGTTTGGGAAAGTGGTGTGCCCGGACTTCGGCCTAATTGAGTGTTTACGTCATTCGCTACGTTTGACGGCACTTGAACTTCCAAGGGTCCGTTGAATGGATAGAGAGACATCTTACTCTCCATATGTTTGTTTAACGACGTTAATAGATTATTGGCGGTCCATTGTACGGTGCTGTTCGAAGCTGTCTCCCGAAACCGTTTCAGCAGCCAGCGCTGCCCTTCCAGGATAATGACCGCGATACTCCGTTCACCGGCTTGTTCTCTCGGCAGTTCACCGATTTCATAAGCAAGCCGGGCTCCAATGATTACTGGCGCTTCAAGAGAACGTATCAGGGCCAGTTGTTCCGGAGACGTACTCTGACCGGCCAAAGCAATCATTTGGGTGATAGCGGCTTCTGCGTAACGATTGATAAGCCTGCGCGGATTATCAAAATTCACCTCTACGAAAGCACGGTACCCGCCGCCCACCTTAAAGCCGTACCCCGCTTCAAAAATATACTGGAACCCGGGTTTGCCGAATCCGTCATTACTGAGAAAAGTTCCGGAGGCTACGAGATTTGCATAGGCCATTATCGCAACTGCGGCCTGGGCATGCATCTCTCCTTGTATCGTAATTTCTCCCAGAAGAAGCTGGAACAGCTCCATCGGAGCTCCCTTCATATCGGGCAGCCCTCCGACAGCGTCCGTAAGATCTCTGACAGACATCCTCGGCCGCAGTCCGATTCCCGCAGCAAGGCGGGCAATGGCTTGAAGCCGTACCGCCAATCCGGCCTCATCGAATAGATCCAGCGGTGCTTGCGCTTGCGCGCGGAAGGTTACTTCACCGCCAATTTGAGCAAACACAGGCACGTTCTTCATTTTGGCGACGAACTTTTCCGCAGCGCCTACGTTTAAATCCACCCCCCTCCGGCGGGTAGCGGAATATTCAACTTTCCGGCTGCCTTTTACTTGATTCCACGGAATAACGGAACCGGAGCGATCGCTAAAGATTTGCCGATTGGGTTGATTCTCTGGCAATAGATCACCACTCCTTTCTGTTTGCGCTCACTCCAGTATATGGAAATCACAATCGTTCATGTTTCCAAGTGAGTGCCCGTTTGGCCTCAAGTTAAAAGGACAAGAAAACGAACCTCCTCTTTTGCCCGTCCACAAATACATCCCTTACCCTCGTAAGTGTCCCAGAACTGCAGACTATGTAAATCATCCGTCCGGTAAATAATCATCTGCTGACGACAAAACCCCCGCATCCGCACGTCAGTGGGCTGCAGGGGTGACCTAACAAAAAGAAGGATGACGGTGTCATCCTTCCCTGGGGATCTGACCGGGCCGGTCAGATGGTCCAGCACCGTTGCCCAAGAATGCTGAGGCAGTCTGCCCGCATCTGATCGACGGTGATAAACAAAATATTCGGCTGCCGCATAAGGAACACGCTCCTTCACCTGTTTATGGAGGGGGAGGCCGCCCGGCATTATCCGCATAGCCTCCATGCAAGCCATATCGCGGTGCATACACCGCATAACGGCATGCAAGCGCCTAAAAAAAGAGCGCGGACTATACATCCGCGCTCCTCCCTTACTCTCCCGTGAAATTCAGGATGCTCTGGTCCACGGCAGCCTCCGTCCCTAAATCCGGCTTGTCTTCAAGCCGGACGGAAAGCTGTTCCGTGCCGTGAAGCTCGAACAGGACGATCTCGTTCGTCCCTTTGCGCAGCAGAGGCCCCGGCACATACAGCGATTTCTGCGGGCCCCGCTCCCAGTAGCGTCCCAGGTTGAAGCCGTTGACGTACGCAACGCCTTTGGTCCATCCCTCCAGCCGGAGGAAGGTGTCGGCCGCCTCCTCCGCTTCGAAGAAGCCCCGGTAGAACGCGGGCTTCTCGCCTGCCGTGTCCGCATGTTGCGCCGCAGTGGCCGTTCCGAACTCAAGCCCGTCCATCGAATCCAGCGGAAGCGGATAAATGTCCCAGCCATACTGGAACTGGTTATCGAGACGCACGCCTTCCGTGATTCCCTTGTGATCGCGCAGCAGCGGGCCGTAGTTGACGCGCCCCATATTCTCGACAAGAATGTCGAGACGCGCTCCTCCGGCCGGCACATCAAGCTTAAGCGGCCGGACATCCCACCGCTCCACGGCGCCGATATAGCTGCCGTCCAGGAACACCAGGGCGCGGTCGCGTACGTCCTGGATATGCAGCTCCTGCCCCCGGCGAGGGCCGGTCACGTGCGTCGAGTACAGAATAAAGCCGTAATTCTGGCCCAGCTTCTCCATCGGTTCCGGCGTTACCCGCCGGACCGGCTGCGACAGCTTGCCGAGCTGCGCAAACAGATCCGCACGTTCTGTCATCTCCACCTCGCCGTATTCCTTTACCGGAAGAGGGTCCGGCAGGGCGCACTCCGGTTCGCCTTCGTGCTTGGAGATGACTTCACGGAAAGCTTCGTACTTCGTCGTCAAGTCTCCCCGCTCCGTCAAGGGAGCGTCATAGTCATAGCTCGTCACCGTAGGCTCGTACGTCTTGATATGATTCGCTCCGCTGTAGAAGCCGAAGTTCGTCCCGCCATGGAACATATAAAAGTTGACGGAAGCGCCGGCGCCGAGCATGTCGTCCAGCACCCGGGCGGCGTCTTCTCCGTCGCGCGTATGATGTTCTTCCATCCAATGGTCGAACCAGCCGTTCCAGAACTCCATACACATGAGCGGTTCATCCGGCCGGTACTCCCTGAACTTGGCGAACGATTCTTCCGATCTGGAGCCGAAATTCACCGTGGCGAGCACGTCCGGCAGCGTTCCGCCCTGCAGCATCTCGTCGGTCGGCCCGTCCGAGGTGAACAGGAGCACGTCGATGCCCCGGTCGATCATGCCGTCCCGCAGATAGCGCAAATACGCCTTGTCATTGCCGTAGCTGCCGTATTCGTTCTCCACCTGCATGGCAATGATCGGGCCTCCGTTCGTGCATAGAAGCGGAACGAACTTTGGCAGCAGCACGTCATAGTAGGCGTCGACCTTCGCCAGAAACTTCGGATCGGAGCAGCGCAGCTGCATCTCCGAGTCCTTGAGAAGCCAGGCCGGCAGGCCCCCGAACTCCCATTCGGCGCAAATATACGGGCTGGGCCGCACGATCACGTGGAGACCCAGTTCCCCGGCAAGCTCTACAAAAGCGGTCACATCCGCTATACCGCCGAACTCAAATTTTCCTTCCTCCGGCTCGTGAACGTTCCACGCCACATACGTTTCCACCGTATTGCAGCCGCAGGCTTTCATTTTCAACAGTCGGTCGCGCCAATATTCCGGAACGACCCGGAAATAGTGAAGAGCCCCGGAAATAATCCGGAACGGTTTATCGTTCAAGAGGAATTGGCTGCCTTTCACTTTAAAACTTGTCATAGGTTTTATCTATCCTTTCAAGTCGCCCACATTGATGCCGGCGGTTATTTTATGCTGCAGAAGGGCGTACAGTACGAGCGTAGGAATCATTCGTTCATCGATTTGAAAGAAGTGGTCACCGTCCGCAGAAGCGATGATGATGCAAATTAACAGTACCACCCGCGCAGGCATGTGGGAAAGAAATGTTTTCAATGCCCCCGCGCTCTTCCCCTTCTACCTTACTGAATGTCCCGCCGCTTGAACATGAACAGAAATGACCGATGTATGCACTTTTTTGACTTGTTTTCGAGGCAGCAAAAAAAAGCCCCGCGGCGGAGCTTCTTTTTATACGGTTCCTATATGGCGCGCACATTCCGGCCGGCTATTTGTTTTTCGCGTAAAGCCAGTCGCATTAGCCCGCATAAAATAATGTCCTTTGGATAAGGGTGAAAAAAATACACAATCAAAAAGATAAACGTACTGTCACGTTGCTCATAGAAGCGTTAATACGGAGAGGGTAAGGCTGTGGGTTTGGCGCTTCAATCAAGCAGCCTAAACCGCTCCAACTGGTCGTGAATGCCTTCTTTCCGCAAGATTTCTTTCTGCTTGGTGCCGATCAGGTCAAAATGCGGAAACGGGGCCCGGTTATGAATGTACCTGGGATTCAGCCCGTGGGAGATGCACCAGTCGGACAAGCGGTCGAGGTCGGAACACCCGACTTTCGTGACCGTTGTGATTCCGGGAAAGCGCGGCTCCAGCCAGTAATGCGTCAGGTAAGCGATGTCTCCCCGGGAAACCGCCGCCTTCCAGCGCTGCAATTCCTCTCTTTTCACTCCAAAAGCCACCGGTTCTCCCCCTTTCCGGGCAGGATGATATCATGCGTTTAAAGCGGTTATGCGCACCGGGCGCGGGCGTCAACCGAGAAACTAATTATACCGCAAAAAACCGCCGGGCAACATACGCCCGGCGGCCGTTCGCAATACGTTTCGCCGTTATTGTGCGGACGCCCATGATTCGGCGGCGGCGCGCAAATAATAAGCCAAACCGGTCTGCTGGCTCTCCAGCATCTGCCGGTGAAAATCGTCTTCCATAAAAAACTTCGCCTGATTGACGTAGTCTTGAGGTCCGAATGCGTGCCCTGCTTTGTTCAGGAAATCCAGATGGTCCCGGAGCAGCGTCCGCACGTCTTCGTGATCGAACTTCACTCCGTCTTTAAGGGCGGCGGCCATCCCGTCCGTAAACCGTTTTGCCTCCGCAGCCTGTTCGTTCAACGCCTCCACATCGATCGTTTCTTTCTCCAGAAGATCGTACCCGTACGTTTCTTTCAAATACTCGTTCTGCTCCGTCAGCGCCTCTTTCCATTCCTCTTCCTTGCCGAATCCTTTGAACATGTCTGCCATTTCCATTCTTTCTCCCTCCGAGGCGTACCGGATGGACTGCCGCAGCGTCAGGAGAAGCTGTTCCAGCCTTACCTTCCGCGCCGTAAGCAGCTCCTCCTGCTCAGATAAAACAGCCGTCCGCTGCGGCTTTTCTTCCAGCACCCTCCCGATTTTTTCCAGCGGCACATCCAGTTCCCGATAAAACAAAATCTCCTGCAGGCGCTGAAGCTCCTCCATCCCGTACAGCCGGTAGCCCGCTTCACTGATCTCCCGGGGCGGAAGAAGACCGATTTTGTGGTAATGATGCAGGGTCTTTACCGTTACACCCGACACCCGCGCGGTTTCCTTGACGGTCAAGAGCTTGTCGCTTAGCATGGTATTCCTCCTTTCCTGTCAAAGTCTAAAGGCTCCTCCAAGAGGAGGGTCAAGACGAATTCGCAAAAAAATTTATATCGTTCACCGGTAACCGGGTATTAGCAGGGGATATGGCGGGTCTAGGTTTGTGATTTTTTGGTTCTATTTCTCCAGAAGAGGAATAAAACCGCCGCGGCGCAGCCGATAACCAGGAAGAGCTTCGTTTCCGGGACGATCAGAAGCTGGGACAGATTGCCGCCCCACTGCCGCCCGATTCCGTAGAAAAGAAGCGTCCATACCCAGGCTCCGCTATATGCGTACAGAGCGAATTTGGCATAGCGTTTGCCATATGCGCCCATAAAAATCGGCACGATATACCGGACACACGGGATAAAACAACTGATGCAGATCGCTGCCGTGCCGTACTTATCGAGAAGCTGCTCGGAAGACACAAAATACCGGGCGAACCTTTCCTTTCCGCGCAGCCGGTTAATCAAACGTTTGCCGAATACCCGGCCGATCACAAACCCGATCGTGACTGCCGTGATCAGTCCCAGAAAAATACACAGATAAACGAGCCAAGGATTAAGCAGCCCTTCGGCTCCGATAACGCCGCCTGTCATTACAGTCACTTCATTGGGTACCGGAATGCCGAAAGGCCCCAGCGCCAGAGCCGCGTAAAAAAACGCATATCCGTACTGGTCCACCAGCTCCAGGATGAGATCCCCCATCGCCCTCCGACCTCCTTCGTGGTTAAATACCTTTACGACTCCAATCTTAAATTAAAATTGTTACGTTTTTTTGATGCGGAACCTGAGAAATACCGGAAATACTCGTGCCCGCAAAAAAAGAAGATACAAATAAGCGAAACGTCACCTTGGGACAAGGATCGGTTTCGCTTTGTTCACGTTAAGATTTAAATGGAAGCAGCTTTCACGAGAGAGCGCCCGAGCGGTTCCGCCTTGGCCGTCTCATGCCGCCGCAGCCGTTTTTTCCGCGTGTAAAAGCCGAGCGATTCCGGTTAAGGGGCCGATCCGTAGGGACAGACCCCGGGGTCTCCGGTCAAAAGGAGTACGCTCCGCATGGACAGGCCCGGCCCGCCGGTAAAAGGATTGGTCCGCACGGCAAGCGGCGGCTAAGCGGCCCCGCCCTTAGTCCGCTCCGTACCGGAGCAGCACACCGAGCGCCGGTTCGCTTCCGCGGAAGCTTTCGTATGCTTCCGCGGCCCGGCTGAACGGAAGCGAGGTCAGCAGCGGGGCCGCCGAAATGCGGCCTTCCGCGAGCAGACGGATGTACTCCGCGGTATTGCGTCCTTCCGTCCAGCGGACGTAACCGACGGGGTAATCCCGGTTGTCGCGCTCGTACATCGGGTCGTATCGTCCGGGGCCTCCCGCCCGGGAGATCAGCACGCGGGCCTCCTTGCCGAACATCTGGCCGCGCGAGAAATTCGCGCTCACGTCGCCGACAAGGACGACCGAGCCGCGGTCCCGCAACCAGCCGAACGCGCGGTTGATCAGCGGCTCGCCGTCGCCGCCCACGCAGAGCAGGACGCTGTCGGCGCCAAGACCGCCGGTCACCCGCGCGAGCTGCGCTTCCAGCTCATCGGCGCTCGCGAACGCCTCGACGCCGCCCATGCGCAGCAGCTCCGCGCGTCCGGCGTCAAGGTCTAGGCCCGCCGTCCGGATGGCGGCGGCCGAGGCGATCTGCGCCGTCAGGTTGCCGAGGATGCCGAGCCCGACCACGACGACGGACTCGCCAAACCGCAGGTCGGCCGTACGCAGCGCGTGGATCGCGATGGCGCCTAGCCCGGCAAGCGCCGCCTCTTCCGGCCGGACGTGATCCGGCACCGGGGCGGCCAGGTTCGCCGGAACGGCCAGCGTCTCGGCGTGCCGGACGTAAGGGGCGCCGTAGCAGGCGACGCGCTGTCCCGGCTCCAGGCCGCGGACGCCCTCGCCGGCCTGCGTGACGATGCCGACCGCGCTGTAGCCCAGCTCGACCGGTGTCTCGCCGGACCGGCGGAGCATCGACAGCTCCGTTCCGGGGCTGATCGCCGAATATTCGGTACGGATCAGAATATGCCCCGGCAGGAGCGGCGGTTCCTCCAGTTCACGCAGAACAATTTTTCCATGTTGTGCCGCAACGCATTTCATTGCTTTTTGCCTCCATGCCCTTCGTCAGCTTCCCGTATGCCCGCCCTAATGCAGCCTGCTCATGGAGAAAGCGGTATCCGGGCGGGGTATCCCGGGTATAAGGGTAATGTTCTCGTTGTTCGATGTTTCGTTATTCGACGTTTCGTTATTCGTTTTCACGTCATTCGATGTGCATGTAGTTCCGTTATTCATGTTCTCGCTAATCTTTATGCCTGTGGTCAGGGCTTTTTTAATTACGCTTCATTAAATGATTGCCCCGTGAGTCATTGGCCGCCTTAGTTATTGGCCCCGTTAGTTATTGGGAGCGTTACTATTTTATACACGTTCATCTTAATGCCGCTCTATATCGACCCGGTCAACTTTTCGCCAGGCAACCTTCGTTCCTCGCTTCAAGCGCTCCTTGGCTGGTGAACCTCTCTGGGCATCCCCGTCAGGAAATCGACTTCCTCCGGTATTCGCTGGGCGAAATGCCGTTGTATTTTTTAAACGTGCTCGTAAAAGTCGACGAATTGAGATACCCCGATTTCTCGCCGATTTCCGCAACCGACCAGTCGGTCGTTTTCAGCCATTCCTTGGCGTGCGCCATCCGGACCTTGTTGAGATATTCCACGAAATTGATGCCGAACGCTTTCTTGAAGTAGTTCGAGAAATATTTCGGGGTCGTGCCCAGCAGCTCGGCCATATGATCCAGGTGCAGATTTTCCTTATAGTGCGTGTTGATATACTGGGCGATGAATTCCGCCTCCAACTTCGTGTCTCCCGCCGGTTTCCGCCATTCCGCAAAACGGCGCGCGGCATAGTCCAGCGCGGTTTCGATCTCCCGGTAGTTCACCGCTTGATGGACCGACCGGATGAAACCTTCCTGCAGCCGGATCAACTCCTGCCCGTCGACTTTGCCCGGCTCCACGTACTGCTGCATGTGATAGTAGATGCACTCGGCAACGGGAACCAGTTGGTGATGGTGGACATGCCGCTCGGCGTTCTTCTCCAGAATGGCGCGGATCATCGCAAGGCATGCCTCCACGTTCCCGCCCGCGAGATGATTGGAGAGCTTCTCGATTTCATGCAGCGGGAAGTACACCTTCCACGTATACCGGATCGCCTGCGTGTCCGTGACGGGGGTTGCCTCCGAGAGATCCCGGTACATCAGGCCCCGCTTCACCTCGCGGTAAGCGTCCTGGCAGTACTGGATCTTCGAGGCGTAGAGCCTGCTGACGGCCGCCATAACGGCGACGTCCTTCAGCGGTCCGTTCCCGGCCTGCTTCAGTATCTGCCCCATGCGCCGGATGACCGGCTCGCGGTCCGAAGGCCGGTCGAGGCCGATCAGCGCCAGGAACTGCAGGCTTCCCGCGTGGAAAACGGCGCAGTGGCCGCCGGCCTCCCCTGCCGCTTCACGCAGCACGGCCTGCAGCGCCTGCTCCAGGGAAGCGGCCCGCAGCGGTGCCGGCGGTTCGCTTCCGGCTTCCGGGCCTTCCTTCGGCCGCAGATGAATGGCGGCCATCATGAACTGACCCGTCCGGAAGAAATCCGCGAAGATGTGCTGCATCCGGTTCTCGAATTCGCGCGAATGCGAGAATTCGTCGAGGGCATGCAGGAACACGCCGCGCCGGATTTCGGAATGTACCGTCTCCATCTGGACTTTGACGGAGGCATTCTCCAGTTGGATCTGCTCGATGCCGCTTCGGATACGGCTGTAATCCGCCTGCGGTTCCGCCGTTTTTCCGCCCAGCAGGCGGACCAGATCCCGGATCGGCCGGTACAGGTAGTGGCTGAGCACGATGGAAAGACCCACCGCCGACAAAATGGCGATAATCATAATCATCCGGTTCCACGCGACTACCGGCGCGGTGCCCGCGAGCTCAACCGGCATTTTATCGATATAAATAAAATCGTTATAGTCGGATTTATAAAACAGATACTCGTAATCCCGGCTTTTGACCGTCGCTTCCTGCCCCGGGTTAAAATACACCTCGTTGAGCATTTCCACCAGATCCCACTCCGGGTCCGTACTCAGAATACGGTTGCGCTCGGCATCCATCACCATCAGGGAAGTGCCCTGCATCATCGCGGTCTGGTTAACATGCTTCAGCAGCTTATCCACGTCGATCAGCAGCATAATGTTGTACGTCGAAATCTGATTGCTTCCCATCAGCACGATGAGATTGCGGTTCTGGACAAGCCGGTCCGCGAATTGCACTTTGAATACGCTTGCAGGAAATACTTTCTGTGTCCGGTTCGTCTCGGCAAAAGACCTCCAGTATTCCGCGTTGTACGTATCGTGCCGGTACTGTTCGTTGAAGAGCGCCTCCAGGCTCGACGTCCCTTGCGAGGTAATCGCGATGGCGGACCCTTTCTCGAACAGGACAACTTCCTCCAGATAATCCATGGATGACACCAGAGTCGTCATGTTTTTCTGCATCAGATACACGTCGTTCATGTTGATCCGGTCATCCTCCATCATCTCCCAGGACTTATAAGGCAAGGCATGGATCGAATAGATGAGATCGTTCATCTCTTTGAAAGCCTGATCGAACGACCGGATGACGTGCTTCACAACCAGTTTGTTATTCTCGCTGACTTGACGATAAATACCCGAAATCGAATTCTCGAAGACCAAGTAATTGGATGCGAACATAACAACGGCCACGAGCAGAAGCGAAAAGAAAATCTTCAGCAGCCCCATGTTCGCTTTCCAGCGGATCCTCGGCATATTCCGTCCCCCTCGCTCTATAACGGAAATGACGCTGTTAGTTCCCTTAATCTTCGACATCCGGCCGGGCATCCCTTCTCAGCCTTTTTCGGAGCCGAGCATAATGCCCTTGGCGAAATACTTCTGCGCGAACGGATAAATCAGCAGCACCGGAATCATCGAAATGAAGATGGTCGCGTTTTTCATCGCCTCCGGCGTCAGCGCAGCCTGATCCACGAGCCCCGACTCCTTGGCCTGATCGAAAATAAGCATATCCCGGAGCACCACCTGCAGCGGATAAAGGTTGGCGTCGTTGAGATAAATAAGCGGCAGGAAAAAGCTGTTCCAATGGCCCATGAAGTAGAACAGGCCGATGGAAGCGAGCGCCGGCTTGGACAGCGGAATGATAATGCTGAACAGAATCCGGTATTCCGAGGCGCCGTCGATCAGGGCGGATTCGCGCAAGGACGAGGACATCGACTCGTAAAAGCTTTTGAGAATGAGCAGTTCGATCGTCCAGATCGCGTTGGGCAGTACGAGGGCCCAGATGGAATCCAGCAGGTGGAGCTTCTGCACGACGATGTAAGTCGGGATAATGCCGCCGTTCAGAAACATCGTGATCACAATGGCGATCATAAAATATTTCCGCCCGAAGAACGTCTTCCGGGAGAGGGGATAAGCGGCCACCGCCGTCATCAGCAGGTTGATTAAAGTGCCCGCGCCCGTATACAGAATCGTATTGAGGTAGGCGCGCGGAATACGCGGATTTTGCAGAATTTCCTTGTAAGCGTCCAGGTTGAATCCGCGGGGCCACAGGAACACTTTATTCTGCACGATGTAAGCCGAATCGCTGAACGAAATCGCGATGATGTACAGCACCGGATAGACGGTTGCGGCCGCGACCAGACTGAGAACGATCACATTCATCAGATCGAAAAGACCGAATTTGCGAAGTTTGCTTCCCTTTGCGGTTACCATAAGCTGCTTCCTCCCGCTCTCCGGCTGATCATATTGCTGACCAGCAGCATCACGAGCGCGACCAGCGCCTCGAACAAGCCTACGGCAGCGGCATAGCTGTAGTTCGTTTCAAGCAGACCTTTGCGGTAGACATACGTTGAGAACACGTCCGCCACGTCGTACGTCATCGGGTTGTAGAGCAGAAGCACCTTCTCGTAGCCGATCCGGAACATCGCGCCCGTTTTCAAGATGAACATAATCGTAATGGTCGGCAAAATACTCGGAATCGTGATATAGCGCATCATCTGGAACCGCGTACAGCCATCCACGCGCGCCGCTTCGTACAAGGTCGGACTGACGCCGGCGATCGCGGCCAAATAAATAATGGCGTCGTATCCGATCGTCGCCCAGATTTCCGAGGACACGTAAATGGTACGGAACCATTCGGGGTCGATCAGGAAATAGGTCCGGGTAAAGCCGAGCGCCTCGATAATCGTATTGATCAGCCCCCGGGTCGGCGACAGGAAATCGATAATCATGGAGGAGATAATGACGACGGACAGAAACGCCGGCAGATAGCTTAGCGTCTGCACCGTCTTTTTTAAAAATGACAGGCGCACTTCATTAAGCAGCAGGGCGAACAGGATCGGGAACGGAAAGCCCCACAAGAGACTAAACAAGCCGAGCAGGATCGTGTTGCGGAACAGCATCCAGAAATCTTGGCTGGAGAAAAACGTTTTGAAATGCTCCAGTCCCACCCATTCGCTGCCCAGGATGCCCTCGTACACGTTGTAATTTTTAAACGCGATGATCAGCCCGTACAGGGGGCCGTAGCGGAACAGGATGAAGAAAACGATGCAGGGGAGGAACAAAAGCAGGAGCTGGCGGTCCCTCTTGATGTGCCGCAAAATTTCGGCTCCTTTGGAACGTTTCGGTTGGCTGACCGCCGTTTGGGCCAGCTCGGATTGTGCCTGATGCATGCAGGGTACCTCCTTCAAGGCGGAAGGGGCACCCGACTGATTGCGGATGCCGTCCGTCTTTGCTCTGTATCTTTATGAAAGGCGCGCTTATTTGCTGTCGAACCGTTTCTGCGCGTTGTTGTAAGCTTCAATATAGGCGGAAGCGCCCATTTTCTCGGCGGTTTGCAGCCATTCATTCCACTGCGCGTCCCCGTAGCTCTTGCTCAGAATGTACTTGGTGCTGAACTCGTTGGCGGATTTCTGCAGAGATGTCAGGACATCGGCGATTTTCTTCGTCTCGGGATCGGTAAATTTCAGAACGGGGTCCAGCACGTCGATCTTGTTGTTTTTGACCATTTTGTCCTGGGCCTCTTGCTCCTTCTCCGTAAAGTTGTAGTACACGCTGCGGCTGTCAGCGCGGACGTACATCCCTTCCAGCCAGAGCCCGTAGCGGTCCTTGAGGACGCCGATGTCTACGTTCGGCACATCTTTCAACTCGGGATAGACGGCCTTGCCGCCTTCCATCTTGAAGGTCTCTCCTTCGACGCCCATCGTGACCAATGCCGCCCCGGACGGGCTGGACAAGTAATCGAGCAGCTTCAGCGCCACTTCCTTGTTCTTGTTATTGGATACGACGATACCGAAATTGTCGATCTTGGAGAGCTGCTTGATTTTTCCCGTCGGTCCTACCGGATTCCCGTAGCGCAGGTTGTAGTCCGGGTTCTGGGACTTGACCTGGTTATGGAACAGATCCAGACGGCCGATCCAGTCGAACGTGACGAAAGACTTGTTGTTCGTCGTCATTTTGGCTGTCCAGGACGCCTCGGTATCGGTGATGAATTCGGGATCGAGAAGCCCCTCGTTGTACAGCTTCTTCATGAAATCGAGCATTTGCTTGTATTCCGGTTGGATAAAAGCAAGCTTCCACATCTTCGTATTCTCGTCGTAGGCCGCCGGATAACTCGCTCCGCCGATCCCCCAGCCCGGCGCCCAGTCCCGGAAAATATAATCTTTCGTTTTGGACGCGTACGGATAAGAAGTCGGGTACGCTTCTTTCAGTTTTTTCAGCGTCTGGTAAAATTCCTCGGTGGTGTTCCATTCCTGGATGCCCAGCTTGTCGAAAATATCTTTGCGGTACAGGAAGCCGTGATTAACATCCCGGTTGATGTTGTAAATCGGCCACGTATAGAGGTTGTCTTTGTCGTCGGACCAGGACTTCATCACCCAGCTGCTGTCTTTGTTATCTACATAAAGGCTTTTGAAGTTAGGCAGCTTGTCGAGGTAAGGATTGATCGGAGTCAGCGCCCCTTGCGAACCTAATTTGTTGGCTTCCGCCGGTGTAAGTCCGTGAAAAACGTCCGGCAGCTTGCCCGAAGCCATCACCACTTTTAATTTATCTTTATAATTAGCGGTGGAGTAAGCCTGGATGTTCAGCTTGATACCGGTCCTTTTTTCGATTTCCTTCACGATGAGCTTGTTGCTTAGATCCGGATTGTCGCTGACCAGCATCCAGTTCAAGGTCACGGGTTCGTCCACCAGCGGAAGCTTGAGCCCGCCCGTGTCCCCGTAGTCTGCCGCGGCGGCGGTACTCGGTTTCGTATTTGCAGAAGATGCCCCCTCCTGCTTGCCCCCGGCGCACGCCGATGCGATCGTTGCAAACAGCGTCAGGGATAAAAACGTCGATAGAAGCTTACGGGTCATACTTGTGCCTCCTTGACCTCAATGATGGATTTGCGCTGGAGGCATTCCGGCTATCCGGTGTTCGGCTTCTGGCGCCCTCAGCACATCCCCAGTATAGAAAGCCCGGAGAGATTTCGTAAATAAAGCGTTTTCATAAATCTGCGGATTTTTCTCGCCTCCTCCCCGGAAAATGACCAAAGTCCTTGACAGACAAGGGATAGAGACGATGTGGAAAATGATAAAGCGGTAGAAAATAATAAAATTCCAGCCTTTTCCGCGCATGTCCCTGACCGTATAAAAAGCACCCTCACCAGGTGCTTTCGGGATGGTTGTCTTATCGGCGCTTCTTCTCCGCCCGCATAAAAAAACCGGGGATTTCTCCCCGGTCTTTGCTTCCGGATCGTGCGGCTGGTCATTCACTGCCCTATGCGGACCGGCCGCGAATCCTAGACGCGCGTTGCGACACTGCGCGGTGGTCGTCGAGCCCCGCCTTGCTTCGTCTGCGCCGAGGCCGCTCCTACTGGATCAGCCCGACCGCGCGGCCGTCCAGGTTCCAGCTGCTGCTGACCGGCACGCCGAGATGTTTAAGAGCCGTTACCATAACGTCGGCCTGATAGGTCGCTCCCGTCAGTTGTCCTTTAACGGTGCTGTCTCCGCTCGCGATCAGGAAAATGGTCGTCTCTTCACTGCTGCCGCCGCCGTGCGAAGTGCCCTTGCCTCCGTGATCGGTACTGACGAGAATGAGCCAGTCTTCCTGGGCGTAAGTACTGCGGGCTTTGACCGCGTCCAGAATGGTGCCGATTTGAGCGTCCACGCCTTCGATCGCTTTTGTGTACTGGGACACTTTCGGACTGAAACCGTACGTATGGCCGGCGTGATCTATGTCGTCGAAATGAAGGAAAAGAAAATCCGGATTACCGGTTTTCAGCAGATTCACCGTATCCGAAACCACTTCGGCATCGGTAGCGACGGTTTTCTCCAAGTCAATGCCCTCCACCAGCTTATCGTTGATCGGGCCCCAGTGTACGATGGACGCCGTCGACAGAGCCGGGTTGTACAGCTCCGCGCGCTTCATCAGAGACGGATACTGGCCGAATTTGCTGCCCGTCCACGTGTTATCCTTAACGCCGTGCTTCTGGTACCAGACGCCCGTATGGATGGTGGACCAGCCGGTCGCGCTCCACGTGTAGTTGGAGTTCGCCTTCGTCGTCCAGCTGTAAGCGCCGTTGGCGGCCAGCGCTTCCAGATTGACCGCGTTGGCGGCCTGCAGAGCGTCCGGACGCGTGCCGTCCAGCCCGATCACGAGGACCTTCTTCTTCTTGACCGCCGCGGCAGGAGCAGCCTGCCCGGCTTCCGGCTTCAACGCGTCAGGCTGTACCGCGCTGCTTTCCGGTCCTCCGGCGGCGTTCCCGGCGATGGAGGGTGCAGCACTCGTCTCCGGCGAAGCGGCGGCTCCGGCAAGCGATGCCGGAAGAAGCAGGCCCGCAAGCAGGGCGGCGCTCACCGTTTTTTTCCAATCGTTCCGCGCGTGTAACATGAATTCCACTCCTTTATTTTTTAATTAAACAAGAAAAAACATATCATTTTCCGGTTTTTTAATGGAATTTCGTGTTTTTCCTTGTTTTTACCAGTATATGGACTTATTGTTAGCCCCGTGTTAGAGAGGTTTTAATCTTTCATGTAGGTTTAGAGGTGCGCCCCTTCCATTCCCAGTTAATATGGAGTTCATAAATGCATGATAAATTTACGGCATGAACAACAAACCATAGAAAAAGATTGTGTGGCCACACAGTTTTGCGGGAGGAGAACACTTGAGATGCAAGAAACTATACAAGACAAGAAACAATTAGGAAATTGGCGGCTGTTTATCCGCATGATACAAGATACCCATCCTTCGAAGCTGCTTTTAATCGCCGCCCTTGTGATGAGCGTGGCAACGACCGGGGTCGGCTTTGTCGTTCCTCTCTTTACGAAGAGTCTCGTGGACGGCTTCTCGATTCAATCGCTGAATCCGTGGCAGATCGGCCTGCTTGTACTGGCATTCGTTCTGCAGGCGGTGGCCAGCGGCCTGTCCATTTACCTGCTTAACCGGGTCGGTCATCATGTGGTGGCGAATTTGCGCGACCGTTTGTGGAAGAAGCTGCTCCACCTGCCGATCTCGTTTTACGACACGAATGAATCCGGGGAAATGTTAAGCCGGGTAACGAACGATACCGCTGTCGTCAAAGAAGTCATCACGGAGCATCTCGCCAACTGTATCACCGGAGTTCTATCCATTATCGGCTCGGTTATCATCCTGCTCTTTCTCGATTGGAAAATGACGCTGGTCATGCTGCTGGCGGTGCCGCTGGCCATGGTCGTGCTCATGCTGCTCGGCAAAAAAATGTTCACCATTTCCCGCGGCATGCAGGAAGAAACCGCCAAGTTTACCGCGGTACTCAACCAGGTTCTGCCCGAAACGCGTCTGGTCAAAGCGTCCAATGCCGAAGAAATCGAATACGAGCGTGGAAAAACGGGCATCACGAACCTGTTCCGGTTCGGCCTGCGCGAAGCGAAAATCCATGCGCTGATCAGTCCGCTCATTTCGTTCGTCCTGATGGTCGTGCTTGTCGCCATTATCGGATACGGCGGCGTCCGCGTATCGTCCGGAGCGCTGACTGCGGGAGATATGGTCGCCTTCATTCTGTATCTGATCCAGATCATCATCCCGGTCACCCAGCTGACCATGTTCTTTACCCACCTTCAGAAAGCGATGGGCGCTACGGAAAGAATGATGTCCGTCCTGGAGCAGGACGAGGAGAAGCTGTACGAAGGAACCGCTCTGAAGGACGTCTCCCGGCCGATTCATGTCAAGGACGTGGATTTCGCTTACGGAGACGAGCGCATTTTAACCGGGCTGAACTTTACGATCGAGCCGGGCAAAGTAACGGCCATCGTCGGTCCGAGCGGCGGCGGCAAAACGACGACGTTCTCGCTGCTTGAGCGCTACTATAAGCCGACGGGCGGCGCCATTACGCTGGGAGACACGCCGATCGAGCAGTTCTCGCTGCATTCCTGGAGAAGCCATATCGGCTACGTCGCCCAGGAAAGCGCCCTGATTTCGGGAACGATCCGCGATAACATCTGCTACGGGGTCGAGCGGGAAGTGACCGACGCCGAGCTGAACAAGGTCGTGGAAATGGCTTACGCAAGCGAATTTATCGCCGAACTGCCGCAGAAATTCGACACCGAAGTCGGCGAACGGGGCATCAAGCTGTCCGGCGGCCAGCGCCAGCGGATCGCCATCGCCCGCGCCCTGCTCCGGGACCCGCAGATTCTGATGCTGGACGAAGCGACATCCAGCCTCGACAGCCAGTCCGAGATTTACGTCCAGAAAGCGCTGGACAATCTGATGAAGGGCCGGACGACACTGGTCATCGCCCACCGCCTCTCCACTGTCGTGGATGCCGACAATATCCTTTTTATCGAGAAAGGACATATTACCGGAAGCGGCACGCATGACCAGTTGTTCCAGACTCACTCGATGTACAAGGAATTTGCCTCTCAGCAGTTAAGGCTTCAAGAAGCGTAAATTTCGCAAAACTATGACGATGAAAAACTATTCAAAAGGAGGCACAGCCGATGGCGAACATTCTGGTTGTCGACGATGATGCGCATATCCGGGAGCTTGTGCTGATCTTTTTGCAGGCGGAGGGACTGCAGGTGATCGAGGCCGTCGACGGTCTCGACGCGCTCTCCAAGCTCGAAACTCACAAGATCGATATGGTCATTCTCGATATTATGATGCCGAAGATGGACGGATGGCAGCTCTGCCGCGAAATCCGTGCCCATCACGGCGACCTTCCTCTGCTTATGCTGACCGCCAAAGGCGAAACGAGCCAGAAGGTCAAAGGGTTCAACCTGGGGACCGACGACTATCTCGTCAAACCGTTCGAGCCAGCCGAACTGACTGTCCGGGTAAAATCACTGCTGAAGCGGTACCGGATTTCGGTCTCGCAGGCGGTGGAAGTCGGCTCGGTGACGATGCGGCGCAGCACGTACGAGCTTTTGTGGAACGGTGAGAACCTGACGCTGCCTCTGAAAGAGTATGAGCTGCTGTTCAAACTGGGAAGCTATCCGGGCAAAACGTTCTCGCGCGACCAGCTTATCGAGGAGATTTGGGGCTACGATTACGCGGGTGATGAACGGACCGTCGATGTGCATATCCGGCGGCTCCGGGAGCGGTTTCCCGAGGAAGACTGCGGGTTTAGAATCCGCACCATCCGGGGGCTGGGCTACCGCCTGGAAACGGCGGAATGAGAAAAAGCTCCGCCGCCCGGGTCCGTACGGCCGTTCTCATCCTGCTTACCGCCACGGCCATCATGCTGCTCTGCACCTACGCAGCTTATACCGGCTTGCCTTACCTGTATTCCCTGCTCGGCGCGGAGCCGGCCCCGTACTGGAGGCAGGCGATTTTTGCCACCGTCTTCTTCATTCTCTTCGTCGGCTGTGTCGGCGCGATCTCTTCCTTAATGAGCAAAAGGCACATGATCGTCTGGGATACGATCCAGGACGCCATGCGGCGCATCGCCAAGGGCGATTTCTCCGTCAGCATCGATTTGCCTATGGATGAGAAGGACCGGCTCGGCACGATCGTTTCCAATGTGAATCAGATGGCCGTAGAGCTCGGTGCCCTGGAAAAAATGCGGCAGGAGTTCATCTCCAACGTGTCGCACGAAATCCAGTCTCCCCTGACGTCTATCCAAGGCTTCGCCAAGGCGATCAAGCAGGAAAATCTCTCGCCGGAAGCGCGGCTGCGCTACATTACCATCATCGAGACGGAGAGCGAGCGCTTATCCAAAATCAGCGACAACCTGCTCAAGCTGACTTCGCTGGAATCGAAGCATCACCCGTTTGAACAGATTCCGTACAGGCTCGATAAGCAGCTTCGCAATGTCGTGCTGGCCAGTGAACCGAAATGGCTGGAAAAGAAGCTGGACATGGAGGTCGAACTGGAGCCGCTAGCGGTCCGGGCGGACCGGGATTTGATGAGCCAGGTATGGATCAACCTCTTGTCCAACGCCATCAAATTTACGCCGGAGGGCGGTACGATCCGTATCGGGCTGTCCGCCGGAGAGGGCCGTGCCCGCGTGAGCGTAGCCGACACCGGAATCGGGCTGACCGAGGAAGACCGGCTGCATGTGTTGGAGCGCTTCTACAAAGCGGACAAATCCAGAACTTCCTCCGGCGGAGGAAGCGGGCTGGGGCTGTCGATCGTGCAGAAGATCGTCGAGATGCACGGCGGCGAAATCTCGGTTGAAAGCCGGCTGGGCGAAGGCACCGTCTTCCTTGTGACACTGCCTTTGGAGGTTCAGGAGCCGGACGCGTGAAAGTCCCGTTTTCCGCTTGTCTGTCCTTGGAAGCACAGGGACCCGATGAAACATAAGCTCCTCTTTTTAAAAGCATACTTTTACCGTGATAGAACCGATGCACGAAGCCGTGTATGCCGTTTTTGCCGTATTGCAGAAAGACTCCCGCCAAGAAAACCGTTGTTCAATTCTTCCGATTCCACTACAATATTGATAATCATTCTCAATAATTGGAGGAGCAGCGGATATGAACCAGGGGATCGGGCAGGAGTCTTTTTCTATTTTTGACACCTACTTTGAAGCTATGACTCGTCATCACGGGACTAACGGTACGGACCGGACTACCGGGACTGACGGCAAGTCCGGGCATATGTCGTCCCGGCTGGAAATCGTCCGGACCGACTGGACCATCCGCCGCGAACGCGAGGTCCGGTGCATCTCTGAGTCGGCCATGGTCGAGCTCAGTTTCTGCTTCGAAGGCTGCGGACAGGTAGAGGTTTCGGGCGGCGCCCATGACTTGCAGGAAGGCTCGTGCTCCCTGCAGCTGATGCGCGATTTCAGC
Source organism: Paenibacillus chitinolyticus NBRC 15660 (assembly GCF_000739915.1). Lineage (GTDB taxonomy): Bacteria > Bacillota > Bacilli > Paenibacillales > NBRC-103111 > Paenibacillus_F > Paenibacillus_F chitinolyticus. Next base: position 28,733 of record NZ_BBJT01000008.1, read on the forward strand.
GCCTCGTTCCGCTATGAGCAAGGCACGCGTGTGAGGACTCTGGCGTTGGGGATGCCCGTGTCGCTGTTTAACGCGTACCACAGTTCCGTTTCTGCGGCTGCTGTCAATCCGTTCAACCGTCTGCTGGGTACGGGTTCTTTCAGGCAGTTCCGCTGTCCCATTCTGCCCGCTACGAGGGGACTGCTTCAAGAACTGGAGGACTGTCCGTATACCGGAGCGATGAAGGACATGTATCTGGAAGCCAAGGCGTTGGAGCTTTTTGCGGTTTATACGAACCGTTTTTTGTATGAAAACGATTCGCAAGCCCCCGTATCCGGCACGCTAAGCCGTACCGACCGGCAGAAAATCCGTGAAGCGAGAGAAGAAATCATCCGCCGAATGGATGCCCCGCCCTCCTTGCTCGAGCTCTCCCGGATCGTCGGGATTAACGACTACAAGCTGAAGCTGGGCTTCAAGGAGCTATACGGAACCAGCGTATTCGCCTATCTGCGCGAACAGCGGCTTCATAAGGCCTGTGAACTTCTCCGCACGGGCGATATGTCCGTCAGCGAAGCGGCGGCCCGGGTCGGTTATATGAATTTCAGCCATTTTGCCGAGGCTTTCCGGCGCAAATTCGGTGTGAATCCGTCCGTTTATAGAAAAGAACCGCGATAAAATCCGCGAAAGGGCCGTTTTATCCGCCGCAGGGTAGCCGCTCCTACTCACCCGTTGTATGATCATTCTGAGTTTAAGTGAGAATGATTATCATTTGATGAAAGAGAGGAATTTACCTCATGCGGTTTACCGGAAAAAATGTACGATTAGGCGGCGCCCTGCTCCTGCTGTTGTTCTCAGCGGCTTGCGGAACCGCCGGACAGCAGTCAGGAAGCGGACAACCGGCTGCGGAAGGGGCGGACGGCGCCTCCGGCCAAGCCGCCGTCCGGACCATACGGGACGCCGGCGGCGAAGTCGCTATCCCGGTTAAACCTCTGCGCATAGCGGATGTTTCCGGTTCCACAGAGGAGCTGCTTGTCCTCGGTTTCACCCCCGTCGTCACGGGCAACACGGAGATGAGCGCCCCGACTCAACTGACGCCGATCTTGCAGAAGAAGCTGGGAGGCGGTACCGTGAAGGCAGGCTGGTTCCAGAGCGAAGTCAGCCTGGAAGCCATTGCGGCGGCTAACCCTGACTTGATCCTGGCCGGACCGGCACAGTCGAAGATTTACGACCAGCTCCGGACAATCGCCCCCACCGTGCGGGTCCCATACGGATTCAACGCGTTCCGGGAACGCTTTTCTTTCCTGGCGGAAACCCTGGACAAGAAAAAGGAAATGGAAGACTGGAGCAGCAGGTATGAAGCTGACAGCCGTAAACTAAAGGAGCAAATTACGAAGCTTACGGGTAATGAAACTTTTGCCGTGATCGAAGCGACGCAGAAAGAAATCCGCGTCTATGCCGAGACAGGCATCGCCGATATGCTGTACCGCGATCTCGGGCTGCCCAAGCCTCCGGGAACGCCAGACCCCGACCCTTGGGGCGGGAAGGTGCTGAGCCTGGAAGCACTGCCCGCCATTGATGCGGATCATATCGTCCTTTTGGCGGACAACGAGCAGAACGCGCTGGAGCAGAGCCGGCTGTGGGGCGGACTGCGTGCCGTGAAAACAGGCCATGTCTACCGGGTGACGAGCAGGCAAAGTTACAACGAGGCGTTCTTCGCACTCGGAAAAGAAAATCTCATCGGGCAAATCGCCGGAGATATTCTGGAAAAAAACAAGCGTTAGGCTTACTCCTGACGCCGGAAACGCAAAAAAAGCCGGATCTCTGAAAAAGAGGAAATCCGGCTTTTTGCTTACTTCTTGGGTTTTGGGTTTTGGGTTTTGGGTTTTGGGTTTTGGGTTTTGGGTTTTGGGTTTTGGGTTTTGGGTTTTGGGTTTTGGGCTTCGGGCTTCGGGCTTCGGGGCTTCCAGCCTCTGGCTCGGCTTCTTTTCGCGCCCGTTGCCTTCGCCTCTAACGCGTTTTGCCTTCTGCTCTCCCGCCTTTCAGCTTGCCCGGTACCAGGCAAGCGGCCCCCGCAGCTTCGGCTAGTCTTCGAGGTACTCCAGCAGCAGCTCCTGCAGCTCGCCTACGGCCGACGTCCGCAGACTGTATCCCGTGACGGTTTCCCCCGTCACATGGGCTTTGAGCAGACCGGCGCACCGCAGGCTGAACAGATGCTCGTGAGTGATCCCTTTGGATATACCCAAGTAACGCACCACCTCGATAAAGCTATGGGGCTCGCTGCGCAAAAAGCGGAGGATCCGCAGACGGCTTTTCTCGCTCAGGCTGCGGAGCATCCGGTACAATTTCGGCGACGGCCCTTCCTCGTGGTCGTGCCCGGGCAAACTGGCCGGGTACTGACAGAGCGTAACGGGCCCGAAGCTGTAAAACACATTCCCCGGCACAAAGTGAAACTGCGGGGTCAGCACGACCTTCGCCAAGCTGCCTCCCGGCTCGAAATACATGCCGCTAGTCGTCTGCTCCGCTAGTTCGACGGCGGGCATCCGTCCGATGAGGGCGCGGTTCTTCTCCGCGTCCTCTTCGAGAGCGGTTACGATGCCGGGCTCAACCTTGGCGAAGTACTGGCTGTTCCACTCCGACAGGAGGTGGACAAACTTGTCCCGCACCGCCAGCATGTCGGCGGGAAAGTTCTGGATGTACGGCGATAGGAGAACGTACAGATCCCCGAGGGACAAGCTTTCAAGCCAATGCAGGAAGCCGGGCTGATCTTTCTTTTCGGGAGACAAGTAAGCGAAAAGAAAGATCAGCCGCCACTCCGGCGATAAATCCGTCGAATCGAGCTCCTGCCGGAAGTCGTCCGTGAGTCCCGAACGGATTTCGGGGGCCCAGTCCGGGCCGAGATCGATTCTTTTATACCAAATCTTGCACAAATACGTATGCAGACTGACGATCAGTTCGTTCGCAGGCTGAAACGAAAATTCAACTTCATATGCCAATGCCGTTCACGCTTCCCTTCGAACCCAGGCTGTAGCTGTCCGGTTGCCCATACGGCATGCCCCCGTTCAGAGGAGGGCGGTCAAACAGCTTGCACGAGATACTCGGCGGACAACTCACTCAAGCGTCCACTCAAGTATACGGACTGCTAGAAGAAGTTTACATGGCGTCAAACCAAATGGCAAGCGACATAGTGCTCGCCCCCCACGTTGCGGTATTCGGGGACGGCCTCCTTGCACACCTGCTTGGCGAACGGGCACCGGGTATGGAATTTGCAGCCGGACGGCGGGTCGACCGGACTCGGAATATCTCCGGTCAGCACGATCCGCTCACGGCGGATTTCCGGGTCGGGGATTGGGATGGCCGACAGAAGCGCCCGCGTATACGGGTGAAGCGGATTCGCAAACAGCTCGTCGCGCGGAGCCAGCTCCATCAGGGAGCCAAGGTACATGACGCCGATCCGGTTGCACAAATGCTCCACGACACTGAGATCGTGGGAAATAAAAAGATAAGTCAGATTCTTCTGGTCCCGCAAATCACTGAACAGATTAATAATCTGGGCCTGAATGGACACGTCCAGTGCGGATACGGGCTCATCGGCGACGATGAAGTCCGGACTCAGAATAAGCGCCCGCGCAATGCCGATCCGCTGTCTCTGCCCGCCCGAGAACTCGTGCGGAAACCGGTCGATATGATGCGGAGCCAGCCCGCATACCGACATGATCTCCAGCACCCGTTCCCGGATTTCTGCCTTGGAGGCGAGCCCGTGGTCAAGCACGGCTTCCCCGATGGCGTCGCCTACCCGGATGCGGGGATTCAGGGAGCTGTACGGGTCCTGGAAAATGATCTGCATGTCGGTGCGGAGTGTGCGCATCTCCCCTTTGGACAGCGAGAAGATATCGCGGTCCTTGTAGATCACTTCACCGGCGGTTTTGTCCGTCAGACGGAGGAGGGTCCTGCCGGTGGTGCTTTTGCCGCTTCCGGATTCTCCGACCAGGCCGAAGGCGTCGCCCTTGTTGATCGTGAAGCTGATATCGTCGACCGCCTTGACGTGATTCACCGTCCGGTTAAGAAAGCCGCCGGAAACCGGGAAATATTTTTTCAAGCCTTTGACTTCAAGCAGTTTTGTACTCACCGGATTCCCTCCTCGTATAGCCAGCAGGCCGTTCTGTGGCCCGTGCCCGTCTCGAGCATCGGAGGCTGTTTCGTGCGGCAGATCTCCATGCAGTGCTCGCAGCGGTCGCTGAAATAGCACGACTCCTGCAGATCCACCAGCTTCGGCACCTGCCCCGGAATCGTGTACAGCCGCTCCTTGCGCTGGTTGACGACGGGCTTGGCCCTCAGAAGCCCCTGCGTATACGGATGCTTCGGATTGCGGAACAGATCCAGCACCGGAGATTCCTCAATGACCTGACCGGCGTACATGACGACGACATGGTCGGCCATCTCCGCCACGACCCCCAGATCGTGCGTGATCAGCAGGATCGAGGTGCGGCGCTCTTCCTTGATTTTGCGCAGCAGATCGAGAATCTGCGCCTGAATCGTCACGTCGAGCGCCGTTGTCGGTTCGTCGGCGACGAGCAGCCGCGGATTGCAGGAGAGCGCGATGGCGATCATGATGCGCTGCAGCATGCCGCCGCTCAGCTCGTGCGGGTAGCTGTCGTAGATGGACTCGGCGCGTGCGATGCCGACCATTGCGATCAGCTCCAGCGCCTGCTTCTTCGCCTGCTTCCGGGAGACGAGCTGGTGCTCGATAATGGGCTCGATCATCTGCTCGCCTACGGTGAGCACCGGGTTGAGCGACGTCATCGGCTCCTGGAAGATCATCGCGATCTCATTACCGCGCAGATGACGGATGTCTTTCGGCCCCGCCTTCAGCAGGTCCTTGTCGTCGAACCAGACCTCTCCCGCGACCGTCTTCCCGCCCGGCTCCTGAACGAGCCTCATCAGCGACATGGCGGTTACGCTCTTGCCGCAGCCGGATTCTCCCACGATGCACAGCGTCTCTCCTTCTTTCAAGCTCAGACTGACGTTGTCTACGGCTTTCACCGTTCCTTCATCGGTATAGAAATGTGTACTCATCTGTTTAATTTCAAGCAACGGTTTGTTCATTGCGCTCACCTGCTTTTCATTTTCGGATCCATGGCGTCTCTCAGTCCGTCACCCAGCAAATTCACGGCAATGACCGTGATAAAGATGGCGAAGCCCGGAGGCGCCCACAGCCACGGCCGCTTCTGGAAATCGATCAGCGAATTGGCCGCGTCGATCATGTTCCCCCAGGAGGCCGTCGGAGGCACGACGCCGAGTCCGAAGTAGCTCAGCGTCGACTCGCCGATGATGGCCCCGCCAACCCGCAGCGTCGCGACGACAATGAGCAGCGGAATCGTATTCGGCAGCAAATGGTAGAACAGTTTGCGCCGGTCCCTCAGGCCGAGGGCATCGGCGGCCTGGATGAATTCGCGTTCGCGCAAGCCCAGAATCTGGCTGCGTACCATCCGGGCGAGTCCCGGCCACCCCACCAGGCTGAGCATAATCATGACGATATACAGCCGGTAATCGGAAGGCACTTTCCATTCGGACAGGACGGCGCCCATGATGAACAGCATCGGCAGCTCGGGAATCGTCATCAGCACGTCGGCCACGCGCATAATGACCTGATCGACGACTCCCCGGTAAAAACCCGCGAGGATGCCGAGCACCGATCCGATCAGGACCGACAGCACCATGGATGCGAGGCCGACCGTAAGCGAGATACGGCCCGCCTGCATAAGCCGGGTCAGAATATCGCGGCCAAGCTGGTCCGTACCGAGCCAGTGCTTCAAGCTGGGCGGCGCCTTAATCAGACCGGCATCCACTTTGCCGGAGCTGTACGGCGAGAAAAACGGGCCGATGAAGCAGAGCAGAAATATAAAAATAAGAACGCCCAGACCGAGCATGGCCATCTTGTTCTTCCTGAGCCTCAGAAACGACTGTTTCCACAAAGAAGACTTAGGAGCCGACGGCTGTCCTGCGGCCGGATTTAACGGATGTTGAGCGGTGACTGACATGCAAGAGCCCTCCTATTTCAATCTTACGCGCGGGTCCGCCACGCGGTAGAGCAGATCGGCGATCAGGTTGCTGATCACGGTCAAGGTCGCGATAAAGATCGTGAACCCCATTAAGACCGGATAATCCCGTACGGAAAAAGCCTGCATGTACACCTGCCCGATCCCCGGCCAGTTAAAGATTTTCTCCGTAATGATCGCTCCTCCGAACAAGGAAGGGATCTCGAAGCCGAGCAGAGTGATGGCGGGCAACAGCGCATTGCGCAGCGCGTGCTTATATACGACCGTCTTCTCCTTGAGCCCCTTGGCTCTGGCGGTCCGGATAAAATCCTGCTTGATGACCTCCAGCAAATTCGTCCGGAAATACCGGGTCAGCGAGCCGACGCTCAGCATCGTGAGGACAGCGACCGGGAGGGCCATGTGGCGGATGACTTCCCATACGTAAGCCAGGCCCGTCGTTGTGCTGCCGGTCGTGATTTTTCCTCCCGGCGGAAACCATCCGAGGTCGACCGCGAGCAGTTTAATAATGAGCAGCCCCACGAAAAAAGCCGGAAGCGACATGGCGGCGAAGACCAGAAACGTAATCAGGGCGTCAAACCAGGAATACTGCTTCGTAGCCGAGAAGACCCCGATCGCTATCGCGATCAGCCACGTGAAAATCATGGAGGTGAACGCGATCAGAAAGGAATTGCCGATAAAGCTGACGACCAGCGAGGTCACCGACTGCTGGTACTGCAGCGAGAAGCCCAGATCGCCCTTCAGCAGATTGCCCAGCCAAATAAAATAGCGCTCGACGACCGGCTTATCCAGTCCGTACAGCTCTTTCAGCTCGATCTTGCGCTCCATTGACAGCTTCGGGTTGGAATCGACAAAGTCGCCGGGCGTCAGCGCATACAGCATAAAAATAAGCATGGATGCCCCGATCAGGGTGATCAGCATATAAATCAATCGTTTGATTACGTAAGACTTCATTGTGTACCTCCCAAGAAAGATGCCCAGCCTGTAAGCTGGGCATTACTCTTTCCGCTATTGATAGGATGGAAAAGACTACTCGATCTTCAGCTTAGGCAGGCTGGAGGAAATGCCCGTGTAGCCGTTCGGTTTGAAGCCTTCGATTCTCGCGTTATGCGCGGAAATGATTTTCCGGTAAGTCAGGAGGATAAACGGCGGATCGTCGGACAGTTCCTTGTACAACTCTTTATAAGTCGTTTTTCTCTGCTCGATATCAAAGGAAGAGATTCCTTTCTCGATCAGCTCATCGACTTTCGGATTCGCATAGCCGTTCGTATCGGTAAAGCTGCTTTTGTTCTTCGAGTAGAAACTGATGACACCGTCGGACGGATCGGGCAGCATCGTGGTCGAGAAGGAAGCCAGATCGTGATCGCCTTTGCTTGTTCTCGCCAGCAGGGCGTTGTAGTCCATCAGTTCCGTTTCGAGCTGGATGCCGATGTTCTTGTAATTTTCTTTGGCAATCGGAACGAGCACGTCGCTGAGCGGGCCTTTCGTCGTGAAATAATGGACGACCAGCTTCGCGCCGTCTTTCTCCCGGATACCGTCCGCTCCCGGTTTCCAGCCCGCATCGTCGAGAAGCTTCTTCGCTTTTTCCGGATCGAACTTGAACGTATTGACGCCTTCTTCGGTATAAGCCCAGGAAGCGGGAGAAATCGGCACGTTCGCTACCTGGCCGTAGCCCTGGTAAGCGGCTGCGACGATTTTGTCGCGGTCCAGGCCGTAAATAAACGCCTGACGGACGTTTTTGTCTTTAAAAATCGGCTTGCTGTGGTTGAACTTGATAAAGCTGTAAGCCGTAGAAGTATAAATGTTTACGTTCGCGTAGCCGAGGCCTTTGAGAAGCTCCAGGCTGTCGTCGTTGGCCGGATAAGCGCTGTAATCCACTTCTCCGGTCTGGAAAAATTGCGTCGCGTCACCGGAGGTCGTTTTATAAATAAAATGTTCCACGGACGGCTTGCCGCCGAAGTAGTTTTCGTTCGCGATAAAACGGACTTCCTGTCCAGGAATGAATTTCTCCAGTTTGTACGGACCCGTTCCCACCGGCTTGGTATGGAGCGTTTTTATGTATTCGAGATTGCCCGGTGTGTAGTTTTTGCCGTAGTAGGCTTTGGAAAGAACCTGGCCGCCCAGCAGCAGAAGCGCTCTGGCGTTAGCTTTCTCCGTCGTGATTTCGATCGTTTGCGGATCAATGACCTTGATGCCTTCGATTGTGGAGGCTTTGCCCTCTTTATAAGCCTGGCCGCCTTTAACGGCCGTTTCCGTAATATCCGTTTCGCCGTCGTAAGCTTTGTCGTAGAGCACGCTCAGAGTGAACGCCACGTCATCCGCGGTCAGCGGGGAACCGTCGCTGAATTTAAGGTCTTTTTTAAGATGGAACGTATACTTAAGCCCGTCCTGGGAGATATCCCATTTCTCGGCCAGAGCCGGGATCGGCTTACCGGTTTCGTCGATGTCGACCAGCGGCGAGAACATGACCGAGGTTACGTTGCCGTCATAGCCGTTGTGATAGAAATAAGGATTGAACACGCCGCCGGGTTCCGTGAGCGTAACCACGACCGTATCCTTCCTTGCGGTAGCGGCGGCCGGCGACTTGGATTTGTCGGTTGCGGCAATAAACTGATTTGCGCCCGTCTGCTGTTTGGCCTGGTCGTCCGTTTTCGGCGCTTCCGATGCGCCGGGTGTTCCGGAGCTGCTGCAAGCCGACAAGGCCAGTGAAGCAGCCAAAATCAGACTAACCGCGTATGAAGCTCTTTTTTTCATGATTGTTCCTCCCCGTTTTTAAGCTGCATCCCATCCGAATGCTAATTTCTTAATATCCTATTGGTAAAGTAGGAATTAATCTATCGCCATTATAGGAGGATTTTTCGGTTCTGTAAATAGGGAACTTTAAAAATTTTCTCCGAAAACAGTACCTCTAAACACTCGATAGGTGTTATCCGCCAACAAAATCATTTTATGGGCATTTTCCCCTTTAGTGGTTTATACTACAATCTGTTAAGGAGGTGCTGTATCTAAATGGAATTCATAGAAACAGGACTAAAACTATTTGTTTATATAATAGTTATTTCACTATTCTTTACTTTGGTAGGGTTCCTAGTCAAAAAATATCTAAGTGACTTCTTTCAAGGTTTTTCTGAAATAATAATAAAAATATTTAGTTCAATTAAAGAAATTTTTAGAAAAACGGGCTAACCCTATTGTTAGCCCGTTGAACCTGTTGAGAACCCCCGCTACTCTAAGCATAGCGATTCAGACTGATGATTCTGGGGCCGCTTATTACGGCGACATATTCCTCAGCGCGGGCTGTTTCAATCATTTCAGTAAAGGTCAATTTATGATCGTTTACGCCGAATGATAACCGAATAAAAGCAGCACAAAAAAGACGCCCGGCCGGAAAAAGCGGGAGTCTTTGTTTCGGGGGCGGGCGGCCTTCGAAGAGAGCGCCCGCTTATTCAGTTGCCGGTTCGAGGGCGGCTTGATACCCACTCGGCCCGGTGTACCCGCGGGTTTCCCACCTCGCTGCCGATAGGCCGTTACCCCGCGGCCTCTTCCGAACCGGGCGCAAGCTTGCTTCCGCTTCGGAAGGTCACCATCAGCAGCTTATGCACGAAATCGGCGGCCAGCAGCGTCACCGTCAGCCCTGCCAAAGACAAGGCGACGGCGAGAGGTACGTCCCAGATGCGGGGAGTCTCCGTAAAAAAGGGAATCAGGGAAACGGCGAGAATCGGAGGCGCGTTCCATTTGACCTTGTTCAGCCAAATGATGATCAGCGTATTGACGAAAAGTGCCAAAATGCCGGGAACAAGGTAATAAATCAGGGTGCCCACGACCGTGGCCAGCACAGCTCCCGCCGAAATGGAACTCATCGCTTTCGCGTTGAACGGGCGGGAAATAAACAGGAAGCTGAATGCCCCCAGCGCGGGGAAGAACAGTCCGTGCATAGCCGGGTAGTGCTTCGAGATCCCGTAGATAAGCATGATGTAGAGCGCTACACCGATTATTTTCACATTCATGACGGACGGGTTCCTTTCTCAAGCGAAAAACACCAAGTCCCGGAAGCGGGCTTGGTGTCTTCCTCTCCTTTATAGGTAATTTCAAGGGTTTCAGGAAGATTTACGAGTTTCTTTGAAGTTCATATTCGTTCTGATGCAGCTCTTTAATCATGTTTCTCAGAAAGCTGCTTTCCTGCATACCGAGACCTTTCGTATTGTCTTTTGCAATCATGTCTCCGATGGTACGCTTTAAAATCTCACTGCGCCGTCCCAACATTTCAGCATACGTCAATCCAAGTCAACTCCCGGTTCGTTTATTCGTGTGTAAAACACTCTTATAAGTATAAAGAAGGAAGCCGGTTTTGGAAAACGGACTCAGCCCCGCTGACGGTGGCTCACCCGCGCTCACCCCCGACGAGGCGTACTGAGCCGTGACGTTCGGAAACATCCTCCGGTATCCTCCCATATCCTGCCGCGAATCCCACGGGTACGGACGGAAGGCGAGCCGGAAATCTACCGGAGCCCGTTTCTCAGCCGCTCCACAAACGTCTTGGAAACCCGCGGGAAATGGCGCCCTTCCGCGCGCACCCAGCCCAGGTAAACCGGCTGACCCGCCTTGAACTCCAGCTCCGCCGTCAGCATGTTGACTTCCGTGAACAAGGGGGCCCATTCCCGCCGGAAGGAATAATCCATCCCCACGGTTACCGCATTCTGCTCTTCCACCGCCTTGCGGATGGCGTCCGTATTGTTGGTCGTGAATAAAATGTCCACCTCGCCGTGCTCCGCGGCGAACCGGTTCATAAACCACCGCACGTATTCGTCGTTATACAGCACGACAGGCTGGGTGCGGAGCATTTCGGGCGTGACGGCACCCCGGTAAGCCAACGGAGACTTATCGCTCATGCCCACGACCATTTTTCCTTCCAGCAGCCGTTCGAAGGTCACGCCCTCGCTTTTTTTCAGCAGACTCTCGAACAATATGATAAAACCGATGTCCAGCCGGTTATGGCGGATGTCATCGAGAATTTCCTGCGAGCCTTTCTCCGCGATTTCCATCCGCACCAGCGGGTAATCTTGCTTGAACCCCGCGACGGCATCGACCAGAAGGGACATCGGTCCCGGAATGGTGCCTATGCGAAGCTCCCCGCTCAGGGTCTCGCCCCAGACCCGCGCGGCTTCTTTGAGCTCGTCCAGCTTGCTGAGCACTTCGAACGCCTTGCCGATGATTACCTTGCCTTCGGCCGTCGGAACCGCGCCCATCCGCGAGCGCGCGAACAGAACGACCCCGAGCTCGCTTTCCAGGTGAGTGATGGACTGGCTGACCGCGGACAAGGACACGTGCAGATTGCGTGCGGCGCTAGTGATCGATCCCGTTTTCGCCACTTCGACGATGTATTCCAACTGCTCCAGATGCAAAATTCCGCCCCCTTCCTTAAGCACGGCTTAAGTATAGCTTACTAAGTTTAAATAGTTCTATAGGAATAAAAGCGATACAATACAAGCAAGATGATGAGGACTTGCCCCATGGCAGGACCTCCTGGATTACACGGCCGTAACGACCGTTCACCCTACTTGAGAAACGGAGAGATACCTCATGAGATTTACCGATAAAGTAGCCATCGTAACCGGAGGAGCCAGCGGAATCGGAGAAGCGACGGTCCGCCTGTTCGCCCGGGAAGGCGCCAAAGTCGTCATCGCGGACTTTTCCGACCGCGGCCAGACCGTAGCCGACGAGCTGAAAGCGGAGGGCCGCGAAGCCCTGTTCGTCAAAACCGACGTCACCAAAGAAGACGACGTTAAACATATGGTTGCCGAAACGGTCAAACAATACGGCAAGCTGGATATTTTATTTGCCAATGCGGGCATTGCCAAAGACGGCCCCGCCGACAAGCTGAGCTGGGAAGCCTGGCAGAAGACCATCGACATCAACCTGTCCGGCGTATTCCTCAGCGACAAATACGCGCTGGAACAGATGCTCGCCCAGGGAACCGGCGGCGCAATCGTCAACTGCGGCTCCATCCACAGCCACGTCGGCAAAGCCGGCGTCACCGCGTACGCTTCCGCGAAAGGCGGCGTGAAGCTGCTAACGCAAACGCTGGGCATCGACTATGCGCAGCATGGCATCCGTGTGAACGCCGTATGCCCCGGCTACATCGACACGCCGCTGATCGCGGGACGCACCCAGGCCATCACGGACCACCTCACGGCCCTGCATCCGATGGGTCGCCTCGGCAAGCCGGAAGAGGTCGCGAAAGCGGTGCTGTTCCTCGCCAGCGACGACGCCTCGTTCGTGACCGGCACGACGCTGCTCGTGGACGGCGGATACACCGCCCAGTAACGCGCCGCACGATTCGCCGGATTGATATTTCCTGACGGGGAATATCAGCCGGGTTTCATAAACCTTAAACCTCCTTAACCGTTTGCCCGGTTAAGGAGGTTTTTTTGCGGGCGGAAGCGAGGTCCGCCCTACCGGCTCGTGCAGGCTCTCCCGGCGCGCAGCCGGTATAACCGCGCACAAAAAGGCTCACACCCGCCAAACGGGGTGAGCCCTTTTGAGGGCACGACTGCGCAAGACCCGGGGCGTTCGCGTCCCGGGCTTTCAATGCGGCGTCCGCCCCTGCCGGCGATGAAGCCCAAGCGACGGCGCTCAGCTCTGGACTCCGCTGTGCCTCCGCATGAAGCGGACAGCGCTGTGCTCTTTTTTTCACCGCTAAGCTTCTTCGTGCTCGTCCATAAACGGCTTGTTCACGTAGTGATACATAACCGCCATCAGAATACCGCCCCCGATAAGATTGCCGAACGTCACCGGGATCAGATTATGGAGAACTCCGCCCCAGGAAATCGTATCCGGATGCTCGACCACCAGCGCAATCGCGAACGTACACATATTGGCAATGCTGTGCTCGTAACCGGAGATGAAAAAACAGAACACGAACAGCATCATGGCGAACAGCTTCGCCCCGTCCCCTTTGAGCGACATCGGAATAAAAAAGGCCAGACACACGAGCCAATTACAAAGAATGGCCCTGAAAAAAAGTTCAAGCGTAGGCGCGTTCATCTTTTTTTCCGCCACGCTTAGAAGGAATCCGTTCACGTTGTGCTCCCTGAAAAGCCCCGTCGCCAAAATCAGCAGCGCGAACGCCACGGCTCCGAGAATGTTGCCTCCGTAGCTTGTCAGCCATAATCGGATAACCTCCGGCCAGCGAAGCTTCCGTCTTAACGCGGCAAACGTATAGTAGAACGTGTTTCCCGTAAAAAGATCACCGCCGCCGTACGAGATCAGAATGATCGCGGCGCCGAAAGTGATCGCGGCCATCGGATACGTGAACGGGGAATGTTCCAGGTAGAAGAAACTTCCCGTCTTGAACGCGACGATAACCCCGAACCCGATAAACATGCTCGCCAGCGCGGAACGGGATAAATAGCGGAGCTTGCTCTGCTTGTAAATTTTCATTTTTTTCATCGCCAGCTTCTCAACTTGCAGCAGCGGCTGTACTTCCATAGTCCGGTCTCTCCCTCCACGGCGAATCCACTAGTTGTGCATATTTTCCATTCCTATGTAGCTTATTACGAATCCCGTTTTTAATAAAGGTGTCAGATAGATGAAAACTATATTTAATGTTATTCACCATTCTAAACCCGGCTGTACCATCCACAAAATAAATGTAAATTAAGGAGAATTTATTGTAAAATCGTTGTATCAATTACTATTATTGGTACAGTCTTACGTTCTAACTGTAGAAAATTCAAAGATTTCTAGTTACAAAAGTGATCATGCTGGCAATTTAATGTTTGGTTCAAAAGTGAGGACACAAAATGAAACTCAACAAAGTTGTAAAAAAACAAAATATTATTTTAACTCTGTTAGCAGGCCTTCTCTTAATTTCTAGTTTATATTATTTATTCATTTACAACTCAGTTAAAGATACAATTATCAACACATCTGGAGTTTACGCATCGTTCGAATCGGAAGATGAGCTTTTCAATAGTGCCGAATTGATCGTATCAGGATCAACTAGTCAGAGTTTCGAGGAAAGAAAAAAAATGATCACAACTTTTTCGGTCACTAATGCTATCCAGGATTTTTATACGATCACCGATTTTCAAGTAGAGCATGTTATCAAAGGTAATCTTACACCTAAAACAACGATCCAAGTTGGTGAGCCTATTAGTTATTTTCAAGGCTTAACAGGTAAAAGTAAAATAACAAGAGAAAATTATACGGAATTAAAAAAATCGAGTAACTATCTTCTGTTTCTGAAAAAGAACAGCGGGGGCCTTTATTTCATCATGAATGCAGAGTTCGGAAAATATAACACGGACCATACGGATGCGGACGACGAGAAGTATGCCCCCAAACAAACGTTCAGAGAGCAAATGATTCAGGACAAAACGTACGCGCCGCTGAAGCTTGACCGTTAAATCCGGGCACTTAAATTTTTTGGGTCGTCAAGCAGAATACGCGTGAACAAGCAAGAAAAAGAGACACCTCTTTCCGCCTTTTACGGCAGAAAAAAGGTGTCTCTTTAAGTGAAGCTTACCCGACAGGAGTGCCCTGGCAAACGATTTCCTTGCCGGTCCGGGCGGATTCGTAGGTTCCCAATATGATCTCCAGCGAATGCCTTCCCTCCGTTCCGGGCACGATGGGCTCTCTGCCCTCCCGGACAGCGAGTGCCATGTCCCGGATCTGGATCCGATGGCCGTCGGGAATGATCTTGAACGGTTCGAATTCCGGGAGTTCCACAGGCTCCCCGTCGATTTTAAGCGCCACGATATCGTCGTCTTCGATCACCAGGGAGCCCCTCTCCCCGTGAATTTCGATCCGATGTACAGGCCCCAGATGCGCGGTGGTCGTAATTTCAAGCAGTCCCAGCGCGCCGTTCTCGAACTGAAGCACCGATACCGCGGTATCTTCCACCTCGATATCCCTCAGGACGGCTTTGGCTTTGCCGTACAGGGAAGCGACGGGGCCCGCCAGCCACTGGAGGAGGTCCACTGTATGAATCCCCTGATTCATCATGGCCCCGCCTCCGTCCATCGCCCAAGTGCCGCGCCAGCCCGCGCTGTCGTAATATTCTTGGCTGCGGTAAATATTTACGCGACCCGAGCAAAGACTAAGCTTGCCCAGCCGGCCCGCCCGGATCAGCTCCCGGGCATATCGTGCCGCCGGGGACATCCGGCGGGGGAATACCGTCGAGAGGAGAACGCTGTTCTCGCCGCTTACCCGGATCATGTCGTCGAGGTCGGCCATCGTAATGGCCATCGGCTTTTCGACGAAGACGTGCTTGCCCGCTTTGGCGGCCTGCACGGCCTGCCCGGCATGAAGCCCGCTCGGCGTGCAGATGCAGACCACGTCCAGATCGTCGCGGGCGAGCATCTCTTCGAGGCTCTCGTAGACCGCCGCCGAGTAGGTCTGTCCGAAACGAACCGCGGTCTCCGGCACGAAGTCGTACACCGCGGTCAATTCCGCTTCCGGCGTCTCCCGGATTCCCTTGGCGTGGATGTCGGCGATGATGCCGCATCCGATAAGGCCGAACCGGACTGGCTGCGCCGTAACCGGTGTTGTCATAAGAAAGTCACTTCCCTTTCGATGGTAGGCTAATTTTCGCCGGACGCGGACACGGATGAAGAGGATGGAGATGCCGATGTCGGCGCTGTTGTCGACACTGTTGTCGACGCTATCGCCGGTGCCGATGCCGACGCCGTCTCCCGGATCAGCTGCCGAACCGCGTCGCGGTCATGGGCAAGCTGCTCCACAGGCGGATACGGGGCGAAGCATTCGAGCGTCACCCAGCCCCCGTATCCCGTCTCCGCCAGCGCCTCGAAGAGCTCCCGGTGGTCCACTTCCCCTTCGCCGAGGCGGCACTGGAGGAAATGCTCTTCCCCGTGGCGGGTGACGTTGCGGAACGTCCCCGGCCCGCCCGCCTCGGGGATTCTTTTCTCGTCCTTCACATGGACATGGAGCAATCGGCTGCCCAGCCCCGTAACGGAAGCGCGGCCGAAATCGGTGTCGCTGATGTACATGTTGCCCGCGTCGTGAATCAGTCCGACGTTATCCTCGCCAATCATCTCCAGCAGACGCATGGAGCTCTCCACGGTCTCGATCAGGCTCACATTGTGAATCTCCAGCAAAATTTTCTTCTCGTGCCTGCGGGCTTCCGCCCCACATTTTTTCAGCCAGTGGGCCGCCTTCTCATAATGGTAATCGGCAGCCAGGAAAGCGTTGGGTCCTCCCGGAAAAATCCGGATCATATCCGTCTCCAGATAATCCGCCCGCTCCAGCAAACCGAGAAACTCATCGTAAGCGGCTGCGCATTCGGAATCGCTGGATTCGGAGAACCGCCCCATGTAACCGCCGAGCGCGGGGATATCCAGCACATGCTCATCGGCGAGCCTGCGGATCTCTTTTACCCTTGGAAGAGAGGTCTGAGGCGAGAGGTGAGGCTCCCGGCACGCAATTTCGATCCCGTCGAATCCGAGATTCGCCGTGATTTTCATCGCTTCCTGAATGCTGTACTCCATGAGAGCGCCGCTGAATGCCGCGATTTTCATAAGAGTGCCGTCTCCTTTCACTTAATGCCCGAGGCACTGTGATTTTGAACGAAATACTTTTCCGCGAACAGGAATACGATCAGAATCGGAACTAGACTTAGCAGAGCGGCCGCAACCATCAACTGCTCGTTGCCGAACCATTGGCCGCCGAGCGAAAGAATCCCGATCGGAAGCGTAAACTTATCGTTCGAGGTCAAATAAATGACCGGCGTCAAAATTTCGTTCCATTTGCCCATAAACGTAAAGATCGCCAGCGTAGCCAAGGTCGGCCTCGCCATCGGCATGAAGATCCGCCAGTACACCTGGATCGGGTTGCACCCCTCCAGCTTCGCGGACTCCTCGTACTCCTTCGGAATGTTCATGAACGCCTGCCTCATCAGGAAAATGCCGAACGGCTGCGCGAGCCATTCGATTACCCAGAGCGGCGTCAGCGTATCGAGCAGATGCAGCTTATTGAAAATAATAAAATGCGGGATAATGATGACGACCGGCGGGATCATCATCGTTCCGAGCACCATGACGAACAGCGCGTTCTTGAGCGGAAACCGGAGTCTGGCGAACGCATAGCCGACCATGGAGCACGAGAGCAGCGCCCCTATCACCGACAGCAGGGCAACGGTAAAGCTGTTCAGCGTGTACCCGCCGATATTGCCCAGCTTCAATACCTCTGCGTAGTTCGACCATTGGAAAATTTCCGGTATCCATTTCGGAGGTACGGTCGTGTACTCTTTATACGTTTTGAGCGAGTTCATCAGAGCCGTCGCAAACGGGACGATCATCACCAGCGACGACAAAATAATGGCCGTGTAACGGAGAATCGTCGGCAGCCTTTTATGTTTCATACAAGGTTCTCCTTTCCGGCGGCGGAACCGCGCCAGAGTCCATTCCGCAACGCACGGTCAATCGTAGTGGACCCATTTTTTCTGCACCTTCATTTGAATCAGGGTAAGCGTGAACAGGATCATGAACAGCACCCAGGCGATAGCCGAGGCATAACCCATCCGCATGAAGGTGAAGCCCTCGCGGTACAGATACAGCATCAGGACGAGGCTCGAATTGTTCGGGCCGCCTGCGGAACTGATATCCCCGCCTCCCGTCAGAACGTACACCTGCTCGAAAGCCTGGAACGTGCTGATCGTGCTCAGAATCACGACCAGGAACGTGGTCGAAGAGATGAGCGGAAACGTAATCGACACAAATTTACGCAGTGTACCCGCTCCGTCTATTTCAGCCGCCTCGTACAAATCCTGGGGCACGCTCTGCAGACCGGCCAGATAAATGACCATGATGTAGCCGATCCCCTTCCAGACGGCGATCAGAACCAGCAGCGGGATCACGAGCTTCCCGTCCTGCAGCCAGCGCTGCGGATCGAGTCCCAGCGAAGCCAGAATCGAGTTGGCGAAGCCGAAACGGGAATTGAAGATGGCGTCCGACACATACAAAATGACCGTCCACGAAGAGATAACGGGGATGAAATGGGCCATCCGGAACAGCTTCAGCCCTTTCAGCTTCTGGTTCAGCACGACGGCCAGGACCAGCGCCAGAATTGTCTGGGCCGGCACGAACAGAATCGCGAAATACAGCGTGTTCCACAGCGATTTCCAGAAGAGAGTGTCTCCGAAAAGACGCCCGTAGTTGTCCAGTCCCGTCCATTTCGGCGGGTTCATCATGTCGTACTGCGAGAAGCTGAAATAGAGCGAAGCGATAAGAGGCCCGGCAACAAATACGATAAAGTGAAGCAGGTAAGGGGAGACGAGCAGCAGTCCCCATTTCCCCTCCTGATCAAGTTTTCCGAGCTTTCTTGCCGGGGTCTGAGCTTTCGCATAGGCTTTGCCGCTTACGGTATCGTTCATAGAAAGCCCGACCTCCCTTCCGTAAATTGCGGTTTACTTCTTATAAAAATCATCCAGCACCTTCTGCACCGCCTTGTCGGCATCCGCCAGCGCGGCATCTATCGGGGCGTCTCCGAGGAAAGCCCGCTGCGCGTTCTCGTTGAACTTCCCGACCCACTCTTCCCATACGGCGTTGTTGTCGAGCGTCTTGGCGAAGTCCAGGCTCTCCAGGAACGCTTTCCGGTTAGCCGGCTTCTCGCCCGCTTTCAGGAACACGTCGGAATTCGCGACGGATTTCTTCACCGGAATCGCTTCGCCGAGCGCCGCCCATTCTTTCTGGACGTCGTCCTCCGTGGCCCAGTATTTGATCCATTCCCAGGCTGCCTGCGCCTTGGCGTCCGCCGACTTCTGGTTCACGACCCAGGAGTTTGCGATAACCGGCGACACCCGTTTGCCGTCGGGCCCTTTGGGCAGCAGCGTGACATCATAGTTCAGCTTCGCTTCGTTGGCGGCCAGCACGCGGGCGTAGATGCCGATGCGCATCGCCGCGGAGCCGCTCGGGAATACCGCCATGGAGCTCTGGAAGCTTTTCAGATCCGCCGGGTCGGTAATAATGCCCCTCTTCATGCCGTCCACCATCCACTCGAACGCCTGCTTGTTCTGCGGGGTGTTGATGATCGACTTCTGTGCCGTCTCGTCCAGCACGCCGCCCCCGTAGGATTTCATCACGGAGAACCAGCCTTCCGTAATGCTGAAGAAGGTCAGCCCGAACTGGTTGACGTTCTTCGGATCGAAGCCGGATTCGTCCGCCTTCTTGCCCTTGGCGTCAAGCGTAAGGAGAGCCGCATTCTTCTTCAAGTCCTCCCACGTCCAATTCTCATTGGGATAGGCTACACCGGCTTTGTCGAACAAATCCTTGTTATAGAAAAGCGCTCCCACCTGAATGCCCTGCGGCACGGCCCAGTACTTCCCTTTGGCGTCTTTGTTGAAATCCAGCCCGTAGTAGTCGTCCTTCTTCAAATCTTTGCCGATCCATTCGGTGAGGTCTTTAACCGCGCCCCGCTCGGCATATTTCATGACATAGACTCCGTCCGAGAGCCACACGTCCGGCGCCTGGCCGGCCGCGATCTGCGTATCGAGCTTCTGGTAAAACTGCCCGTAAGGCGCACTCTGGGTGTTCACTTTGATGTCCGGATGCTTCTTCATAAACTTATCGATCAGTTCTTTCATCTTCGCATCCGACTTCCCGTCGGAATAATAACCGAGCAGGATTTCGACCGGCTTGCCGCCGCCCTCCTGGGAACCGCCGCCCGCAGTCGTTCCCGTCGTTTCCGCTGTCCCTTTCGAGCAGCCTGCACCCACAACCGCCAGTGTCAGTGCAGATAGGAGTACGTTCGTCCAAATCTTTCTTCTCATCTCTCGTTCAGCCCCTTGTCTCTTCAAAATGAGGTTGTTCGTCTGGTCATTGACCACCGTCATATGACGCCAAGCATCGCCCGCAGGGAGCCGAGCGCGGCGTGTCATTCGCGCGTTGAAAGCATTTCTTACGAAGTCCGCTGCCCTCGCAGATGTGGTTCGTCGGTTCGACCGGCCTTCGGATCAGGCCGACCGCCGCAGAATGCCCCAACGCGCGCCTGCGGTTCACGCACGCCGCTTAACGCCGGAAGCCCGGAATGTCCGCCCCTACTCCTCCGCGCCGCCCCAGACGGCCGAAGCTTCACGCGGCTTATCGTAGGCATGCGCCCAGTAATAGCCGCCCGCCATCACCCGCCGGGGCGCGAAGCCGATCTCGCCGGAATCGGCCTGGACAAGCTCCGACACCGCGGTGAAAGTCCCGTCGGCGGCGGACCGGCCGTCCACGTACTTGCCGCCCATCCGGGTGAATCGCCCGTGGACCGCGGCCGCGACGGGCTCGCCCGTCCGCATGTCCGCCGTCTTCAGCCGGACCGTGGCTCTCGTGCCGTCGTACGTCACCTGCATGCCGTCCACGATCATCGGCTTCAGGCCGGTGACGCCCGTCTTCGCGGATACTTCCGGCGAGGCCGGACCCTCGTTGCCCGACGCGTCGACCGCCGCTACACGGTAGTAGTACACCGTGTCCGGCAGGAGACCGTCGTCCTTGAACGTCAGCCCGCGCGCGGTTCCGGCCAGCAGCTCTTCCGCGGGCTTGAATCCCCGGACCGTGCTCCGGTAGATCTTATAGCCCTCGACTTCCATGTTATCGGTAGCCCGGCCGTAGGTCAGATCGATCCGCTGGTAGTCGAAAGCGGCCGCTTGGGGCTTGCCTTTCACTCCCGAAGGAGGCCGGTTGTCGGCCGGCGGCTGCCAGAAGCGGGCGCCGGGACCCCAGGCGGAAGGCAGCGCGCGCAGCGTATCGTAGTGATGCAGCGCGATTCCGCCGAATGCGGCGTTCCCTTCGAACGCGGCGTACACTTTATCCAGCTCCCGCTCCATATAGGAGCGCCCTTCTTCGCTGAAGGAGATCGTTTCCGGATCGCCTCCGTCCGCGATGTCTTTGGTCTCTACGCCGAGGATGACGGAGTTCGGCTTTCCGATTTTATTGGCGTAATCAATCTCACCCTGCGCCTGCTGGATAATGCCGACACTTCCGTCGGCCTGGTCCCGGTAATCCATGATGGCGATATAGTCCGCCGTATCCTGGATATGCTCGGACAGCCATTTCGTCGAGCCGTTCCACGTGATGCTTTTCGCCGTGTCCGACGAGTCGTACCATCTCGGAATAGCGGGACCGACCGGCAGAGACAGGCCCGACGCCTCTTTGCGCTCCATCAGCGCAGCGAGCATATCGAGGTATTGAATCTGAACGTCCGGGTAGCCCGTTTTAAAATCCGGCAGCGAATACGGCTCCGTATCCACGTTTACTCCGTCAAACTGCTCCGCAGACTTGGAAGCCAGGTTATAATTCAGCACTTTCTCGAACTCCCGAAGCGCATCTTCCCTATACCTCGGATAAGTTCCGAAGTACGGCGGAACCGTTCCTCCCGCTATCAGTGCCTGCACGCGGTATCCTTGGGCATGAGCCCATCGCACGAAATCCCTTACTTCGGGCCTCTCGTCCTCCAGCATGTCCGCGCCCCCTAATTTGTCGACCCCGAGATAAAGCGTCGTAACGGGGTCCTGCCCGAACGTCTTCGTATCTTTCGCCATCGCATCCAGCACCTGGCGGGAACCCGGCGTCCGGATGAGGTTATAGGACGCGTTCTCCCAGATCCACATGGAGCGGTCCTGGCGGGGCAGCACGGTGACCGGCTTCGTTCCATCCCCTCCGCCCGTCTGAACGTAGGTCGTCAGGCTCCGGCCCGTATGGCCGCGGACGTCGGTTGCCCGGGCTTCGATGCTGTTCGTCCGGGTTCCCGCTTTCTTCGTGTCCCATTTGTAGGAATAGCCGTTTCCTTTCTTCTCGGCCCGCTTCCAGTTCCCCCCGTTTATGCGCACCTCCACGGACTTAACCGGACTCGCGCCGTAAACATTCACCGCTACGACGGCAGCGCCGCTCACCTTGTCGCGATCCGCCGGACTCGTGATCGTTACCTGCGGCACGCCCGCGGCCGGATTATGCACCGTCAGCCGGGTATAAGCCGACCAGGCATTGTACCGGGTCGCCGTATCCTTCCCCCTGGCGATCAGCTCGACTTCCCCGTCGTATGCGGTCGTATCCAGGTCATAATACCAGGTACCCGCATCATCTCCGTCAGGATCGTCCATGTGCGCATCCGCCACTTTTTGACCGTTGATCACCAGCTCGACTTCGTAAGCTCCCGCATAAGAGCCGCCGATTCTTACCGTACCGACCTCCAATCGGCCTCCGTCCCTGTGGGAATCTATCGTCAGCAGCGAAGCCGCATTCCCCCTGGACACCGGAAACGTCACTAAACCAAGCAGAAGAACCAGTGCGAAAAGAAAACCTTTTTTCCAGCCGTTCCATACGGATGTCACGGGATCAACCTCCTTGTCGGATTCATGTTCGTCTTACGGCCCCGGCAGGCGTGCAGCTTGTTTTGCGCTTACCGACAGGCGCTTTTTTAACGAGGCGATAAAAATAAAGCGTTTTCAATGTGTAGTTGTAGTATACGAGATGAAAAAGCGGCCCCGCATGGTTTTTTATTTACAATTGGTGTTTTTTTGCTACACTATTTTTAACTTGGACTATGAAAACGGAAAAGGGGTGTGACGATGAAGATCCGGAATTCTCAACGCAAAATCGTTTCGATCCACCGGCGGCTGTTTATTCTGATCATTTTTTTCATCGCTCTGCCCGTCTTGGTGATGGGCTGGCTCTGGTACGAATCGTCCACCCGCACGATCGAGCAGTCCGCCATTGAAACGAACCGGCGTTTTATCGAACAAACCGGTAAAAACCTGGATTTGTATATTAAAAACCTGGAAAACTCCACGTATCCCATCGTGACCAGTCCCTTGACCCAGCAGTTTCTGGCGCCCGCTCTGCCCTCCGCTTATCCCTACTACCAGCTTACGGAAAAGGTCGAAAACGATCTGTTCGCGCAAATGATCTACGGGCGCTCCGACATTGTCGGCATTTCCCTGGTCGGCAAAAACAGCCTGCAGATCACCGATTTCAGCGAGGCGAAAGAAATTCTGGATATGAACACGATCCGCAGCCGCAACGCGGACCTGCTGAAAAGGCTGGACACTCTCGGCAATTTCGAGATCCTCGGTTTAAACCGAGTCGGCTCGAGCCCCGTTCTGACCGTCGCGCGCAAGCTGCACAGCAGCTCGACCTATTTGTACGAGGGACTGCTGATCGTCGATCTTAATCTGGAGCAGATCGAAAATATATGCAAAGACGAATCGCAAGGAAGCTTCAGCACCTGGATTTCCTCCGCAGACGGAGAGCTTGTCTATCATCCGGACGCCTGGAAGATCGGAACGCGCATTTCCGGGGAACAGTTGATGCAGATTCAGGGAGGGGAACCCGCTTCCGCTTCTGCTTCCTTCCGGACGGGTGCGCCTCAGGGGGAGGAACTCGTCATTTATGAAACTTCCCGGGTGACCGATTGGATCGTCGGGGCCAACATTCCGATGAAGACCATTATCGGGGATCTGATCCGCCTGCGGAACATCTCTCTTGCGGCTGCGCTGCTGTTATTCATGATTGCGCTTTCAATTGTGGGCGGCTACTCACTCTCCATCACACGCTCCCTGACTTATTTGCAGCGATTGATGGCAAAGGTCGAGAACGGCGACTTTAATGTCCGGCTTACCTCCACACGGGAGCGCAAGGACGAGATCGGGCTTGTGTTCCGCAGCTTTTCCAAAATGGTCAGTGAGCTGAACCGGCTTGTGAGGGAGGTTCATTCTTCCAAGCTGAAAGAGCAGGAGCTCATTATCAAGCAGAAAGAATCGGCCCTGCAATCCATGCAAGCGCATATCAACCCTCATTTTCTGTATAATTCGCTGGAAATCATCAATTCTCATGCGATCCTCGAAAATAACCGCAGCATCAGCAAAATGACGGCGGCCTTGGCGCATATTTTCCGCTACAACACGGGAAACACCGGGCCTCTCGTATCGCTCGGCGAGGAAACGGCGCATATCCGCTCCTATCTGGAGATCCAGACTTCCCGCTTCCGCAATCTCCAGGTAGAGATTGACGTCGAGGAACCGTGTGGCCGTACCGTCCCGGCCGTCCGGCTGACGCTGCAGCCCCTGGTGGAAAACGCGTTTATTCACGGCTACCGCGACAAAAAGCCTACGTATATCGGCATTATCGGCAAGGCCCGCGAAACGTACTACGCCGTCGAAATATCCGACCACGGCAGGGGAATGAGCGCGGATGCGGCCGGGAGGCTGACCTCGTTGCTTGCCGGTGTCACCGGGGATGTGCCGTCGGAACAGGGCGGCACCGCTTCGGTTGGTCCGGGCGAAGCTCCGTCGGCCGTACCCGGCCGTGCCTCTGCGGCTGTCGCGGATCTTTCGAAAG
Organism: Paenibacillus chitinolyticus NBRC 15660; assembly: GCF_000739915.1. Lineage (GTDB taxonomy): Bacteria > Bacillota > Bacilli > Paenibacillales > NBRC-103111 > Paenibacillus_F > Paenibacillus_F chitinolyticus. The sequence goes on from NZ_BBJT01000008.1 coordinate 53,097, forward strand.
CGAGCCTTGAAGCCGTTGCGGCTTCCGCCGGCCGGGGAGCGGGCGCCTCCGCCGGGAACGGCCCCGGAGCAGCCCCCGCACCCGTGAACGATCCGGTGGTGCCGCAGAGACCCGCCGCCGGGAGCGCTCCGGCTCCGGAGCCTTTGCGCGGACCGGGAACGCCGCAGCAGCCTGCCGCCGGAAGGACATGGCCGGATGCGGCCGGAACGCAGCCGGACGACGGCGCGCGCCAAGGCGGAATCGGCCTGCTCAATGTGCACCAGCGCATCCGGCTTACGTTCGGGAAGGAATACGGAGTCTTCCTCCTCTCTTCCTCTCCCGGCGCCGGAACCTGTTTCGAGATTCGACTGCCGTACACCAACTAACTTCAGGGAGGTCTTGCCATGTACCGGATGATGATTGTCGACGACGAATACATGATACATTTGAGCGTCCGCAAAATGGTGGAAACGTCCGGATTGGACATTATCATCGCGGGCGAAGCGGAGGACGGAGAGGAAGCGCTTCGGCTGCTCGGGAGCTGTTCCCCGGACATCGTCCTGACGGATATCCGCATGCCCGAACTGGACGGGCTCTCCTTCATCGAAGCGGCGAAAAAACGGAATGAACGGACCCAGTTCATTATTTTGTCGGGCTACAGCGACTTCGAATACGCCCGGCAGGCGATCCGCTTCGGGGTTTCGGATTTTCTGCTGAAGCCCGTCGATCCCGACCAGTTCCGCGAAGCGCTCGGACGGGTGTACGATCAGCTCGCTAGCAGCGAGACGAAGCTGTCCCGCCAGCATGAGTGGCTGCTGACGCTGCAGGGGCTGAGCGGGGAGCTGCTGGAGCAGATCTGGGCCGCCAGCGAGGACAAAGCGCAGCTTCTGGCCGGGGAGGCGCTCCGGCATTACATGAGCTCGGGCCCGGCCGAGCTCAGCCCCCCGCAGTTTGCCCACCATTTTACGGGCATGCTGGAGGCGGAGCTGGGCAAACGGGATTTCCGGTTTGCCCGCCCTTACGCAGACCGTGAATGGCCGGGCCATGCGGCGGATCTCGGGGAGGCCCTGCGCGATGCCTTGAGCGGCATGATCCGTGAAATCAAGGGGACCCGCAACCTCGGGTCCCGGCAGAACATCCACCGGGCGATGCAGTACATGCAGGAGCACTTTGCCCGCGAAGATCTCTCGCTGAGCGAGGTGGCGGAGGCCATCGGCATGTCCGATGCGTATCTGAGCCGCACGTTCAAGGAGGAGACGAACGTGAACTTCGTGAAGTACCTCATCCGGCTGCGGATGGAGAAAGCCAGGGACCTCCTGGAGCATACGGACTGTCCGACGACGGATACCGCGTACCAGGTCGGCTTCTCCGACTACTCCCATTTCAGCAAAACATTCAAAAAAACGTACGGGCTTACGCCTTCCGAGCTTAGGAAACAAAGCCGGCAGCATCCGAACGGATAGTCCCGCATAAACAGAAGCCGCAAACGGACCCTACCGCTTGCGGTTTTTTTGCATGGTGATCAAGCGGGGGGAACCAAAACAGAAGGCCCATTTTCTGGTATTTTGGTTACTTTTTATGGTAGTTTAATTATTACTTTTTAACTAATTAGATGAAATTATTTACATTTTTACTAGAAGTGTTAAGCTTTTTTTGTAAGAACCAAAAAACTATAAAGGATGTGTGCCGTTTGAAGAAAATGAAGACCGCTCTCGCTTCCAGTCTCACTCTGCTGTCCCTTGTAGTCTCTCTCGCCCCTGTGTCCGCTTCGTCAAATAACCGGGAGCTGGAGAAAGAAGTCGCCGCCGGAATTACCGGCCAGGAGCGTCAGATCATGCTCGACGTCATGAAGAACCTTCCCAAAGCAGAGCGCGAAAATGTCATTTACATCGACGACAACGGGCAAATTCATGCCAACAAGACTGAATTGAAAGATGTTTTCGGCAAAGCGGCGGTATCGGAAGAGAATACCGTAACCGTCGGCAACAATGAAACCTTTACCCTGCCGACAAGCACCGACTCGCCGGCACTGAACAAGAACGCTTCCGTTACCCCGCTGGCGGGTTATGCCTGTGGAGAAGCGGGCGGCCCGTACAGACGCGTTTTCTCGAATCCCGGTTATTCCTGGTGGTCCGGCAATGTATACCTGCCTTCCAGCACCAACAATGAAGTCTACGTGAACAACGCTTCTTCCAACGATACTCCTTACATTTATACGGGCGGACACGCCAGCAACGGAGCCTCCGAAGTCGATGCCGGATTCCAGTACAGCAAAACTTACAACAACTGGGCCCACTCGATCTTTACCGGCGGTGTCTACTACCATAACAACTCGTTCCGGTTCAAGGCCGGACAAAATCTTACGTTCAAATTCTACGTACCGGCAGACGGACAAGTCGCTCTATATGCCGCAGGTATCCGGTATGACACGAATGTGGCGGACAACTACACCGTTGTAACCAATGCGTCCGGCTGGAAAAAAAGCGGTACCGGCAACGAGCTCAAACGGATCACGGCCATCGCGAGCAACGCCTCCAAGCCTTACAACACCGGTACCTATCTGAAAAACGTTAAATGGTCGAATTCCATGATCGGCACCAGCTCGACCAGCAATCATCAATGGCTCGCGGCAGATACGGGCGGCTACTGCACCTATCCGAACTCCACCCAGGTCAGCGTGAACTATGTCAACGCGGGTGAAGAAACCGTCAGCATCAACATGAACTAGCCGGGGCTGCTTTCCATTCCGTTCATCCGTTCATTCCCGTATTCGTTCCATGAACTCATCCCTTTGGACGGGGCTCAAGAAAGATACCGGCCCTCTGTACGAAACCACAAAAGGTATATCCCCCATAGAGGAGGATATACCTTTTGTGGTTTCCCCGAGCAGATGAAAAATTATTTCTCTATTTGAGACCATCATGCGTATCCCAGTAGAATACCGCCCTCCTTATTCCCATATAGTGTAAACGCAACCTGATTTTAAATCCCACTAAAAACAGAGGAGATGAGTTGATGAGAGTAAAAAAATGGGTGCTTGGTTTAATGACAGCCGCCCTGCTGTCGTTAACGCTGTTAATCAGCGGAGCAGCCGCAGCGCCGGTAACGAGTGTGCACAGTATCTGGTCTACGAAACCTATTCAGGTCATAGACAACGGTACCGCTTACAAAGCTAAGGCGGGAAATGTCATCATCAGTTGGACGAATGAGCCCCTGTCCTCGGGTGACAGCGGATTCTTCAACGCTATCGTTCAAGCCAATGGAAGCCAGTATGAGTTCCGGCTCGTCTCGTTCGGTTCCAGCACAAACGATGAGATTGTAGGCAAATTCGACATTTACAAAAATTCCACCCTGGTCGCCTCCGTGGCCGGAACCGCTTACGGATTGAGCCAGCCGGTCGGAAGCTATTTCAAGTTCTACGACACGACCCAGCAGTGGCATGTCTCGGCTTATATTACGAGCCGGTTCGATTATTAATAGCTTGGTGAGAAAGGGGGTTGTATAAACCCAGACCCCCGTCATCGGAACAAGGACTGCCATGTAAAAAGGTACATTCCCCTTCATTTTAAGGGAGATGTACCTTTTTTTAGATCGCGACATCCTGATAACCGACTTCCGGTACTTGTTCATTTATTAAACGTAGCCTTCAAATTCCCTCATTTTATCCATTTTAATTCTATCCGTTTCATCTTGTGGAACAGTATTCAGGTACTTGCTTTCCCAATATTCCAACCTGTCTGAAGGACCAAAATTGGATTCTCTCCATTTTGTATAATCGTATTCTATATTTAGTTTGCCTTCAGATGTAAGCTTCATGGTTATTGAAAACCAAGGCTCTTGTCCATTTTCCAAAAACAGATTCTTCAGATCATTGGTGACTTCAAACAATTTAGCCTCTAATTGATCATATTCATCTTTAACATCGTATCTATTTGGAATATCAAGAGAATAAATATATTCACTCCCATTCTTTGGCCTGAAGAAAAAGAAAACCCCTCCTTCTCCGTTTTCCACCTCACCATTAAAATAAAAATCCTCCCAGTCTTCCGGTATCAATTGATTGATTGTTTCTGCTATCTCTCTATATAAATCATTCATCTGCTGTTCCATCCTGCTAACCTCCCGGTTGCCATTTGTCCAATCAACAGCGGTCCTCATTTTAGAAATAATACTGAACATATCTTTCCTTTGAAGGAATTCTTTCATCATGCAGCAGATCCACTTGCAGCAATTTAGTTTTATTCTCTAGCTTGGCAATGAAAAGCGCATAAAAGTCACCAGAGGTCGGATAGGAAAATAACCCGTATCCTCTTTTCGATATAATTTTATTAGCTTCCTTTATCTTGTCAGGTAACAATTCATATTCAAACTCTCCAAGCACCTCAAGTTCTTCTTGTGAAGCTAGTTCAATGTTACGAGCGAATTCATAATCTAACATATAATCCACGATCTCACGGTCATCCTCACCTTTATAATCAAGATAGAGAAATTTCTTCGTAGACAGCCCATAATTTAATATACACTCGTGTATATCGAATGCCTCCGGGTCGCCTAAAATCGCTTCTACATCTTTCCTATCATCAAATATGAGCCGTACAATATCTTTATTCGACATGCTGGTATCCTCCGTAAAATTATTGGAACAATTATCCGTGTTTATTGTTATTGTCAAGCTGCAGTTCCATTGAATCCCTTTCAGCACCATATCCACTCTTATAATTAATCAATCCTTTACTGCTTTCCCATATAAACGATTCATAATATCCAGTAGAAACTTGATTATTGAATGAGTGATATTCTCGTTTATCTCCATTTACTTCAAGATAGTGATGCCATCCTGGTTCATTTTTGCTTAAAGTATCTTTTATTTCTTGCTCCTGACAAACAATGACACTACCACTTGGCAATTCTTCACTTGATTTTAGCTTAATAAGATTATCTTTTGTTGGTTCTATTTTATATATTTTATCTTTCTGAACATAAAAATATCCTAAACTTAACCGCTCATTAGGAACACTTTCTATAGGATCAAGCTTCAACTCATATAATTTACCATATTTAAGATTATCCACTACATTAATTTTCAATATCACATCTTTTTCAACAATATCATCAAATAGAAATTGTCCTTTATATTTCAACTGTGAGACACCGTTTTTAAAGAAAAATGAGTTACCAATAGTCTCTTCATTAGTATTTTAGTGTTATTAGAACCATCCACTTGATTATTATTTGAATTAGCTTGTATTAATGGCTGCACATTATTTGCATTGCTGCCTTGATTCGAATAATTTGGAGATTTCGCACAGCCAGAAACCAAAACAATTCCAAGGGCTATAATTATTGAGATATTTTTCATTATGGTTCTCCTCAAACTAATTTTTTACTTATAATACACTGAGATACAGAATACCCGTTGATCGAGAATTCTGTATTTCATGTCAAAGTTTTAATACCAAACAAAATTCTTCAGCTTCTTCGTTGTTAGCGATTGAAATAGAGCCTCTCCAATTATAATATCCTAATCCATTGTATGTTTCAGCAAATGCCATCATCGCAGCCATATCATTAGAATCTGAAGTTAAACTATATTTGTCCCTGAGTGATTGCTTTTCTAACAATGCATCTACAGCAGCATCGGTAAAGTTATCAAAATTTTTCCCTACTGGTACATGCGTTGTTGGTTGTCCAAGCTTTTTTCTCCTCGTATATTTTTTTGAAGTTGTAAAGCTATATTAGACAACAAAAAAAGCAGTAACTGGGTTACCAATTACCGCATAGCGATGTCAAACAATTTATGTACTATATTATTACAACTATTTTATTTTCTACGATGTTTCTAAAATTCGAATAATTTCTCATCATATTATTACCGTATGCACTTACAGCCTTATTGCCATTTATCATACTCTCATAATTTTCTTTAAATTCTTTTTTTATCGACTCGTCTAAACTAGCATAGTATCTTTTAGTGGCTTCTTCGGCTAACTCACGTGAACCATACGTTAAGATAAAACTAATATCAACCACATAACCATTCGGAGGATAAAATCCTCTCACAGCAACTTGTTTAACAAAGTTATCCAGATCATTCATACAGCATTCTACAATCGGTATGAATACACTATCTAACCAATTAGTGAATTCTTTAACGGTACGTTCCCAATTTTCCTCATTTGCGATATTCCAATATAATTGACCACTTGGAACATTGCATCGACGGGTATTAATATGAAATATTTTATCTTTCGATTTTAATGGGATAATTGCACATTCACCATAAAATGCTACGTTTTTATCGGATATATTATTCCAACTTGTATAAAAAAACACCTTGTACATGAAATTTTTATCTTTTTTTGTCATCCAATGACCTGACTTAGAATATTTCCATCCACTAGCCGTATACTTTCCAGATATTAAACTGCATACGTTATCAAACGCTTCGTTTGCTTTCATATTTACACCTCAGTCTAAATAGTCTGCAATCATTAAAGAGGGTCAATCATGGTAATATACGACCATAATCAATCTGTTCGGTGCAACGAAAGAGCGTTATTTAACACTCCTCCAAACAACACCCCTTTCAAAAACTTCTTATCTGTTCGCTGAAGACTAGGTGGAAACAAAGAAAAACAGGGCAATCATAGCAGTAACTCACCATAACCGACCTGTATATTTTTATTGAAGAGATTACTGGTAAGAATTTATTACACGTATTCGTTCAGAGATTATTGCCGACGCATGGGCAACCCTCTCCGAACCTAATTTTCGAGATAAATGCTTTACGAAATCATGAATACCTCGATTTTCAAGCGTGACTGTTATAGACTTTTTGTTCGATCTGATAACAATGGCTCCACCGTAAAGCGTAGTGCTCTCAACTCTAGTAATATCGGCAAAACGTATTGTTTTCTTTCCATACCATTTGTATGTACGGATTGTCTCTTCATTTATAACCATCTTAGAGATCGCCGCTCCAATCGAACAGAATCCAAGAATCAGCGCAAACATTCCACATGCGGCAACTGCTTCTTCTTTTATCTTGGGATCAAAAAGCAATACAACTGTAACGGCAACAAAGACTAAAGCTAATAGAAAGACTCCCCATTTGATAAACCAGTGAGGGGAAATCACCATCTCCCCATTTCGATTTATTTTGGCCGGTTTTAGGCAGGATGCCCACATTCTTATTTTCATCTTATGTGAAAGCTTCTGAACCAAATTGTGTTCCAATATGATTTCTCCATTTCAAAATTTGTTGATTGGATAGCATTACTGTGTGTACAGACAAAATGACGAAATCTTTATACAGGTATTACATGGGTTATAGGATGAAACTTTGCATATACGCACGGTGAAAGCTTTAATTGTTTTTATTAACATATAATTCAGCTAGTAAGGTTTCGCCAATATTGTCGATTTGTTTATCTAAATCACCTGCTACAAACCCACGCAAAGAATTATTTCTACTATCGATGTAAAAGCTAATGCCGTCTTTAAAACCTATGTGATGGGTTAGGTCACTAAACCATGCTCTTTGAAAATCATATGTTTTTGAAAATTTATCAATTATGCCAAAAACATCCGATTCATTGTGCTTCTTTATTGCTTCTTTAAGCATGTTAGGTGTTCCAGCAAAGATTATACACTTATCATAATTTAATCTTTCGTATTTACTAAACGCACATTGAAATAAGAATTTTTCAAAGTTATCTGCAAAATAACTTACAAACTGGCTATCCTCATCAGTCATAACAATCTGAGGATTATCAGTTTGGGTAAAATCAAATGATAGTTGACCATAAAATGATTCAGTTTGAAAAAAATGTATATATTTATCACTTAAAGTGTCTGGTGCTTCCTCATGTATCCCTTCATAAGAATTAATTATCTCAGAAATTGAAGCATATCCTGGAAGTTGAGTTTTTAGTAAACCCTTATCATCCTGCCCCATATAATTTAAATAAATCTCATATTCTTTAGGAAAATGATAGTTATATTTATTAATTTGAGTTAGATTTTTTAGCGTATCTATGTCCTCTTTTTTTGCTGGTTCTATTTCATTTACCCATTTCTCATCAAATCTTGATATATATTTTGATAATCGTTCAAAAAGATTTGTACAATCTCCTATGGGTGGGATGTGATTACTTTTTATTGGCATTTGCATATTTCATGTACTCCTCTGAAACAGTATCCATATCTGTTATTTACTTGGGTTATCATGTGCAGTATTTACTACTTTTGACCTACCGCGTTTTGTGCTTCTACAGTAGTCTCTGGAGTTCTAGGTGGGTATGAAGCCACGTAACCCGTCCCCTAAGTTTAATCCTTTATTGCGGAGTAAAAAGATGATAGTCGGTTTCACCAACTATCATCCTACTATTCAATCATTATGATGTTTTATGAGAGTAGACACGTAGTGATATTTGTTCAGCATACATATCTAAAGTTTACTTTTGACTATTTCCATGACTCCTTCATCAAATATTGCCCCATCTATTAAAGCACCAGTCCAAACTACACCATCAAGCATGGTATTTCTAAAATCTGCTTCTTCGAAATTCCCCTCTGTGAGGGTTGCACCTGTAAGATCTGCATTAGAAAAACTTGCTTGTTGAGCATTTATTCTGGATAAATTCGCATTTTTAAATGATGCGTTACTAAACGATGATCCAACTACTTCCCCACCAGAAAAGTCAACTTCATCAAAGCAAGTTCCTCTGCACATACTTATATTAATCTTGGCTCCTTTTAAAATAGCTTTATAAAGGTTCGCTCCATTTAGAACACAATCTCCCATATCTATCTTCTCTAAGTTACTGTTGCTGAAATCAGTTTCTTCAAAATCACAATCAAGAAAGGAAGCTCTTATTAATGATGATGCTCTAAGATTTACTCTTACCGCCTGAATACAGTCTCCCATTACCTCAGATAAGTCAGTATAAGCTAAATCTACACCGCTCATCTCTAATCCATAAATAACTTCCTTATTTATTTTATAACTATCCAATATTTTCAAGATATTACTTCGATCCTGTTGCCCGGTCATTTTAACCACTTCCCATCTGCACTTTATCTATTGAGATAGTTTTGCCAAGCGGCACTAGGACTAAACGTTGCGCCCATCCGGTTATTGGAAAATTTCGGAACAGCTATTGCGCCAGAGGTTTCTAAATACTTCATTACTTGCAACCACTTGTTAAGTAATTCACTAGAATCAGCTTCCCATGGCTTCTCAATTACATCCATACAAATTCCTTCCCAATCCAACTCAGATACATGACCAGGTGAATTTTTCAAATACTCTCTTCCAAACAGTTCAAGAATATCATTACTAAAATAAGTTCGAGACCCTACCCCCAAAGGACCGTTCTGCAGAAACTCCACTGGTACTGGTTGTGAACACAAATTCATCCATATTTGATTACGTTCATTTTCAGTATTCCAAGGATATGTTGTTGGCCAAAATATATTAGTAATTCCGTAACGAGGTTTTGCAATATTTGATATTTTGTCAGATATCTCAAAAACCATCGACCAATGTTTTTTAGAAAGGGATTTATGGAAATTAAAATATAAAAATGATCGATTACTGAGATTCACATGAAAATAACCAGAATATTTGATAGACTTATCTCGATGAAGATGAATTTCTGTTATTCTTCCTTCTTTAACTTTCTCAATAATTTCATTTCGATTATACTCGACCTTAATCCGTTCATCATTTCCCCAGTGGGTAGGAACAAGCTTTTCATCTGACTCAAAAACATCTAAAATTCGACCTAACACCTCTTCACTACTAAAAGATACTGTTGGATACATTTCAATTAAAAATAAATTTGGTGTCATTTCTATCCTCCGCTCAAAGAAATCAATCACATGAATCAGGGATCTACCCAGTAACCTCCACCTTGAATGCTTTCATCCACTTTCCAAATACGGGTAATCTTACCGCTTTCAGGATCGACATAATAAACCGTGCTCTCTTTTCCCAATGGCGCACTAGGTCTCGGTCTAGGAGGAATTGCATCTAAATTAGGGCTATCACTTGAAATAGTCACAATATGCTTACCATTGCCCGCCTCAAGCATTTCTCTTTCAGCCCGCATTTGACTATCATTATAAACAACTTGATCTTCGGAACTGGATTTGTGTTTATGGTCATGGATAAGATCAATTTCACCTTTTTCGTTTCGTGCAATACTATCCGGACGAGTAAGATGTCCTTCACTTGATTCGAAAGTAAGTACTTCACCAGTATTATTATCTTTCAATTCTCTACCTAATTGCTTTTCGAGTGCATTTCTACCTGCAATCTCCTGTTCTATTCCATTTGCTCTGTTCTTTCTTAATTGTTCAGTTAATTCATCCCACTTTTTACGAGAAACCGGCTTTTCACCCTTGTCTAGCTTTTCTTCACAATAACGCTCATACCGAGCATCATCGGCTGCTTTCAGATCTCCTCGTGCGTTCGCTTCATCAATTTTTTGTCGATAATACTTTTTCCTATCTAGAGGTAGTCCTTCACCGCTAGTTTTACCCGTCCCCCCAGTTCCCCCGCCACCAACCGCACGAGTCACAGCCTTAGAAGAACTTTGTAGGACGTTCGCACTGTTTGTAGTGGATTTCCCAAACTGATTGCCTATTTGATTGGCAAGCAACGGTGGACCATCAAAAGCCAATTCATAACCGAACCTTGGCATCTGGACACTATTCTTAAACTTCTGGCCCAGTTCTTTGCCCATTTGGCCTAAATCGGCAATGTCCTTGGTTAATCTGTTGACGGATTTATTCAGGGTTCCGGTTACAGAACTCGCTATACTTTGGGCAAATTGCTGGGTTTCCTTCATGTAGCCCTTGCCCAAACTCGTACCCCAATCATTTAAATTCCCTACAAATTTTCCAAAACCTTCTCCTATTTTGCCAAATCCGTCCGCTATCCACTTAGGAGCTATTTTAGTGGCTCCCTGGGAGATATATTCGCCTATCGTCTTCTGGGCTATCTTGGCATCCAGCAGACCTGCCGTACCAAACCCGACTCCCGCAGTGAACAGCACTTGTCCCCAACTGAATCCCGGATCGCCGTCAGTAAGTTGACTGACGATACTTTCGGCGGCGCCTGAGACGCCCCCTACAACCATCTTGCCCAGTATCGGGGCGCCTGCGCCCAATGGTCCGAATACGGCTCCGGATACGGCTCCGATAACGGATTCTCGAAAAGCATCCGCCGCATAATCTCCAAAGTCACTGACTTCCCCGCGCGAGATATCCGAGATGGCCTTAGCCGCCACTGCCGCTGTTCCGGCGGTGGCGGCGGTGGCGGCGTCTCCTTCTGCGGCTCATCGTTGTACGCCGGGTACGCAGTCTGGTCCCTTCCCTCCGCGAGTACGTTCTCGCTGAGGAAGTGGTACTCGCCTTCAATGGCAAATCCGCTCTGCGCCGCCAGCTTCTTCGCCATCAACTGGCTCGTTGCCTTGATCACGATCCGTTTGGGCGTATACAGCGAGATGTCCTCTCCGGCATTCAGCGTCAGCTTCTTATGGCTCGTAATGGTGACGCCGCTCGCATCGTCAAAGCTCAGCTTCAGCGGCTCTTTGCTGCCGCCTGCCACGTTGACGGCCGTCGGCGTCAGCTCGACTTCGCTTCCGTGCTCCGTGCCGAAATACCGGTTGCTCGGATTGCCCGTCTTGGCGCAGCTGTCTCCGTTCTTGCGCACGCAGTCGAGCACTTTCGCATTGCTGTAGCTGTCGTCGGGCAAATACAGGCTCGCATCGGTGCCGGCCTTCGGCATGCAGTATTATGAGAAAACGAAATAACAAAAAAACAGGTCAATCATGGTGGTATCTAACCATAATTGATCTGTTCAATGTAACAGAGTAACTTAGGGTATAAACTTCAAGCAATGTGAGTACAAACAAAATGACGAAATCTTTATAAAAATTTGACTTGAGTTATGTCTCTTGGACCCAGCCTCCACCTTCATTCGGCACTGGGTAGGAGTTGAAACAAGAGCAAAAGAAGACCACAATACGGACCGCTATCTCGCATTGTGGCTTGGCTGGTTGTAGTCTGTGATTTTGTTGTTAGGGTATAAACACATACACAAAAAACAAATCTAGTTATTAAATAGTATGTTTATCTGCTCAGTTTCTACAAAATGTCCATCAAATACTTGCCAACATATTTTTTTTTCACCTTCATGATCATCAATCAAAAAATATCCCGTTATTTCTGGGATTACTGCTATTTTAGAAATTTGCTCCTTAATAAAATCTAAGTGATACTCTCTTATATCTGCCCCATAAAAGATATACGTAGTCCAATTTACTTGGTTTTCAGGGAAAACCCACCCTGATTGGTACAATTTCCGTGTGTTATAATTTAATTCAGTATCACTATAATTTTCGGTAAATTCCCTACATATTTCTTTTACTTTACTAACATCGTGTTCTTCACATTCAAACCAACCTCTAATTGAAATATATTTCCCCATGTCAATCCCCCATACCTGTTTTTACTATGACGCCTTTCTCTTCTAAATATTTACGAATTTTAGGATGTACACCATATTTGAACCAATACTCTACTCTTAATCCATGTTCTTCTGCATATTGTATTGTAGCTTTAAGTTGCTGTTTCATCTTCTTATTTATAAAATTATCGGGCTTGGTGACAGCAGACATCGACCTCTTAGTCTCAATTACTGCATCTTTAGTAACACTATCAAGTTCCCTTTCTCTGCCCTTTTCTCCGTAGATCACTTCTTTACCACCGGTTTTCTTTCTTACCAAGTCTTCATAATGTCTATCCATCGCTTGACTGTAGTGTCCTTTTTGCATTAATTCTCTTGCTTTATCAGATAATTTTAGCTTGTCCTCAACACTACCCGTCCCCTCAGACTTAACGGCTGTTGCTTCTTTCGCCGCCTTATCCTGCGTTTCCTTCATGTAGGCCTTGTAATTTTCGTGTGTGTCCGAATAATAAGGTTTTGGACCTTGTTCTGCTTTGGATAATTGAATATTGGGTGTTGAGCCGATGCCAACTAACGCTGGTTGTCTCTGTCCAAACGAAATGCCGCTGAGTCCGTCTATATAACTCTTGGCTTCTTGCAAATACTTTTTTCCGAGATTACTTGCTGCTTGGGCCAAATCGTCCATCTTTAGGTACAATTTTGTTCCAACTGAAAGAGCACCATCCTTGACCCACTTAACAGTTGGCCCAGCCGCTGCAAAAATACCGCCAAACAGGACCCCGTCTTTAAATGCGCCCATACCTCCTGCTAAGGTTGGCTCCCGGCCCTCCATAAGTTCAGATGCCACATAGCCTGTATAATTATCTACACCGCCTATAAATAGCATGGCCCCAAGCTTTTGCGCGACCTGTCCGCCAGTCTGTGGCAATAGCGACCCTCCGGCTCCCCCAAGGCCTCCAAAAGGACCGAATATCGCACCACATACAGCTCCTACTGTAGCTCCCTTTAAGGCATTAAAAAGGTAATCGCCAACGCCACTGAACTCACCTTTAGCAATGTCGGAAGCAGCAGTACTTGCTACTGCTCCAACTGCTCCAATAACAGCACCTATCGCTGCTCCCGCAAGAACAGCTCCCGCACCGAAGGTTGCAACGGATAGAGCAACGACGGCCACAACCGCCACAACTGCAACAGCGGCTATAAGTAAGCCACCCCAACTGAACTTCTTCTCCGGCGGCGGAGGTGGCGGAGGTGGTGGCGTCCCCTTCTGCGGCTCATCGTTGTACGACGGGTACGAAGTCTGGTCCCTTCCCTCCGCAAGTACGTTCTCGCTGAGGAAGTGGTACTCGCCTTCAATGGCAAATCCGCTCTGCGCCGCCAGCTTCTTCGCCATCAACTGGCTCGTTGCCTTGATCACGATCCGTTTGGGCGTATACAGCGAGATGTCCTCTCCGGCATTCAGCGTCAGCTTCTTGTGGCTCGTAATGGTGACGCCGCTCGCATCGTCAAAGCTCAGCTTCAGCGGCTCTTTGCTGCCGCCTGCCACGTTGACGGCCGTCGGCGTCAGCTCGACTTCGCTTCCGTGCTCCGTGCCGAAATACCGGTTGCTCGGATTGCCCGTCTTGGCGCAGCTGTCTCCGTTCTTGCGCACGCAGTCGAGCACTTTCGCATTGCTGCAGCTGTCGTCGGGCAAATACAGGCTCGCATCGGTGCCGGCCTTCGGCATGCAGTACATGGCACTGCCTGTCGGCGGCGCAAATGCGAACCAGTGCGCCGAGGTTTTCGGCTGCTCCTTGTCGATCGTCAGGTGAAGCTTGACGAGCTCCCCTTTCACGTCGAGCACCTTGCCCTCCAGCGAGATACCGGTCAGCTTGTCGTTATGCAGGCTCGGCTGGTACATGCCTTCCAGACGTGAGAGGCGGTACGTGTATTTCAACTGCCCCGCTTCCATCCGGCCGGACGCCTCACTGACCCGCATCGGCTTGTCCTTGAAGCGAAGCTCTTCCCCAATGGCATAGCGGATGCCGCTTTCGAACTCATAGCCGAAAAAATCCGTATCGTGCAGCCCCGCTCCGCTGCCGCCCGCTTTCTGATACGCCAGCAAATCCTTAAAGGCTTTGTAGGACGTATCGGAAGGCAGCGTACGGCTTTTGAGCTTCGGGATGCCGAAACTGAATTTGGGCTGAACGCTCCAAATATCGCTGATCAGCACCGTGTGAAAACGGCTCGCCAGCCGCTTAAGCAGCTCCCAGTCCGTTTCATCGTACTGGATAACCGGAGCGCCGATAGGCACGCCCGCACCCGCTTCGCAAATTACATCGTGGCCGGGATAATCCGCCAGGATGGCGGCAATCAGAGCGGGATAATCCATATCCGCCTGCTGAAAAGAACGCCGTTTCCTGCGGACATCCAGCAGATAGCTGCCGGCCAGCGCCTCGATTTCGAGGGTGTATACACCCTGGGTAAACACGGCCTGAACGTCCGTGATTAAACCTTTGAAGATAGGCTCTTCCCCATCTTCGCCGTTTTCAAATACTTGTATTTCATCCTTCAAGGAAGCTTCGAGTACCGCACCGACATGATCCGCATCATCTACGATGCCGCGCAGTTTCATCCGCCCATGCTCGCCCGGCTTCCAGGTAATCTCCACATGATCAATCCGCTTCATCCGGTAGGGAGATGTTACTCTGATTTGGTCGTACCCTATCATACTCCGTCAGCCTCCGATCGGATTAATTGTCATGCTGTCCGTCGTTTAAGAATTTAATGACCCCTTGTAACTCGCAGTGCAGCTCGGAGTCTGTCGTTAAGGCCGGTTTGCCGGCCACCTTTGTAGTTTCTTTGGAGTAGGTCCATTTGGCCAAAATAGACGGCAGACACGGTTTCCCGGAAATGGTCTCCCCGCTCTCGCTGATCAAATAAATCGTTTCCCCGCTCTGATTGAGCGGACTTATACAAATACCGAAATGGGAAATATTATCCGGCTTATAGTCCTCTTCATTCATCATAGGTTTCTCGTTCACGTAAGAGCCGTGGCTGTTAGGCAGATTGATGTGCCTTTTATGGGTTCCGCACTGGCATTGAATGTACGCTCCCCTGACCACATACCGGGGTCCTGTCATGACGCGCCGCCTCCTCGGTCAACATGATTTATAACCGTTCTATCTGTTGCTTTTGCTTGGCTAAGGCCTCTACAGCCGCCCCGGCCCGTTCCCTGCCGAGCTTCTCGCTCAGCTTGTCCACAAATTCCGCGGATCCCACGCTCATTATGGGAACCTTGACGGCTTGGCTCGTCCCCTGCAAAATAAACCGGCCGCCGAAAAAGCGGGAGTAACCGACTTTCTCAATATCCGAAAAGGAGATCGTTTTACTTGCGAACCAGCTATGAGAACGTACTTCATGATCGGTCACGACCGTTTTAGACAACAGCAGGAAAATAGCAAGGAATCCGAGAATGAACGCACACGCCCCGATAATCGCTATGAACTGCCCGCTTTCTTCCGCATCCATCTCCATAGACGGCATCAGAAGCAGAGCACTTACCGCACATAAAAAACCAAGGCTCACCAGCCAGCGAAACATTCCCAATCTGACCAGTTTCAGGTCTCCCGCGGAGTTTCTTTTCGCGGGTCCAAACATGGGATTGAGCATTTTTTCTGTCATTTTTCTTACAATTGAGATGTACATGGTTCCAAAAACCCGCTTTCTATGAATAATTTTCGGTTATCTCAAGTTTCGTATCTTCTTCTACCGCCGCGCGCTCCAGCCGGATTCCGGCGAAATCTCTTCGCAGCAGGCTTTCGGCAACATCCAGACGGACGATGATCAACGACTTGGCGCTTTCTTTGATCTTGAAAATTTTGCGTCCCGCCAGCTTACTTCTCTGAAGGACCAGCTTTTTGACCACGGTTCCGTCCCGGTTGAGCTCACTGGAGGGGCTCAATACCTCCGCCTCTTCAAAAAGAGGCAGATAGTAATTGCTCTGCTTCCGCTGGACTCTGTCCATCAGGGGAATGAGCTTGACCGGCAAATCCGGTTCATAAGCGGCCGCGATTCGTTTCAGCCGGTCGGAGATCAGATACAACTGCCCGTCCAGCACATCCGGGTACTCCGTTTCCGGGGTGGACTTTACCTGCATCACAACCGTGTCGGCAATCCGGTGCGCTCTATCCGGGCGAATATCCCTGAGATCGATCCGGCTTCTCACATCAAGAAGAACCGGCGCGTCCGTACAGCGCTCGTCCTGCTTCAGCACAAAGTAATCCATCATCCGCTAAGAGCCTCCCCGCTTGCGCCGCTTTTCGATTCCAGCGAACCGTGCAGAAGCTGGCACTCATCCCGGTATTCCCCGGCCAGCAAGGCGATTTCCGGAAACTTATCCATCTGTTGATAGTTCTTGCAGACAAGAAGCTGCGGCACCATATTCCTCATAAATTCCACGGTCAGCAGATGATATTTCACGGCTTCGATCTGCTTGATGCGGTCCAAATCTGCGGAAGTGACACGCCTTACATAAGATTTCTTCGTCTCCTCCAGCTCTTCCATGCGCCGGAATAACGGAGCAAATATAAAATCCGCCCTCCACTCCGACCGGCAATCCGCCGTATCCGTCAACCAGTTCTCATCGTAAGCTTCAATCCGGTAACAAGGGCTGTTCTCCATTACGCTTGTCCGCATAAGGGAAAAGTAGATGTACCGGATAGCTCCCTTACATCCTTTGGCTTGAAGCTCGGCCGCTTGTCCGCAAACCGCATCGAAAGCGGCAAGAAACTCCTCTTCTATGCGCTGCCGGTGTTCTTGATAGACGGCATCAACCGTCATCAGATCTTCCTGCCACTTGCCGAATATATGCTTCTCCAGGAAGTCCTCCAGCGCCGCCTCTTTATCCATCCGTCTGCTCATTCGATGTTGACCTTGGCGCCGCTGATTTTGACTTCATCCATGATGCTCAGGCTTGCATCGGCCTGCTTCAGGTCAATGCCTTCTTCCCCTTGAATGAGAACCTTGCCACCCCCGGTAATCTCGATGTCTTCCATCGCCGATATGGATATTTTTTTGTGGCTGTTGATCTCGATCCCGCCGTCGTCCGTAAGCCGCATCAAGAGGCTGCCGCTGCCGATGATTTCAACGGAGCCGGGCTTGAATACAATTTGCTTGCCGTATTTGGTGCTGATGCTCTTAACCGAGGGATCGCTGCGCTTCTGGGGATCGGAGGAATCGGTATCCACGGAACTGGCGGCATAAGCGTTCTTCTCCTGCTCATCCGGGAAGTACAGCCTGACCTCGTCCCCGACCTCGGGCATGCAGTACCAGCCGCTGCCGTCGGGAGACGAATAGACCGTCGAGTACGGGAACCACAAGGATTCATCGGAAGATGATTTCCCGTCGATATGAAGCTTGACCTTCACCTTGTCTTTGGATACGTCCTTGATCGACCCGAACAGTGAGGTCCCGGCCAGCTTATAGGCATACAATGTCGGGCAGCTAAAGCCCTGCTTGTCTCTTAATTCATACCGGCTGGTCAGCGTGCCGCCTTCCATCCGCGTGCTGGCCCGGTATACATACAGCTTCCTCTGCTGAAACGCAACCGGACTGCCCAGCTCCAAAATCGAGCTGCTGCTGACCTCGTAGCTGATGCTGTTCTGTTCGTCGATACCGGAGACGCCGTTCTCTGACTTCCGCTTGAAGTCCTTCAAATTTTTGCGGATGCTGTAGTTGTAGGCGTCGACCTTATGGGGCTCTCCCAGGTCCGGCACGCCGACATAGCATTTCATGCCCTTCTGCGAACAGAGCGGAATCAGAGGCAGATGCAGACGGGAAGCCAGTCTCCTGGCGAATTCCCAGTCCGTTTCCTTGTATTGGACGACCAGTCCGCCAATGCTTGTTCCTCCGGCAGCCTCCACGACAACGTCCGAATTCGGATAAGAACCCGCGATGCGATCTAACAGCCCGCGATAGGTCATCTGCTTATTTTGAAAAGAACGGGTGACCTTCCGGATGTCCATCAGCAGTGTCGAGCTTTGGGCTTCGATGGTTAGCGTGCGGACATTGTGTACAGCCTTTACGGCCATATTCGTTACGATTCCTTGGAAAATAACGGTCGTACGCTCACCGTCACGCACCGAAACGGCAATCTGTTCATTCTCATCGGCCTGCTCCACGTACCGGTCCAGCATCTCTTCCGGAACGATCCCGCTGATCGTCAGCTTGGCATGCTCATTGACTGCTTTGTCCAGATGGAGGTCCATAATCCTCTCGAATTTGTACGGCGCAACGGAAATGTCGGCAAATGAAAACACCGTTTGGCTCATGCTGGCTCCGCCCCTTCCTCGACTTGAACGACCCGGACGGCCCGCACGATCTGAAAAGCTACGTCCCTCCAAGCCTCATACTCGTCGTATTTGCAGCTGAAAGTTCCCATAAGGGTCTTGCCTCCCAGCTCCAGAAAAAACATCAGATTATAGAGAAAAGCATCCAGCGCCGGACTCTTGAATTCGAAATAGCCGACCTGTTTTCCGTGGATTTCCTCGACACCGTCCGTAAAAAACACGTTGGAGGGATTCACTTTTTTAAGGATCGTTTTCATCCCCTGAGTCAATTCCTCGACCCATCCCTCCTCCAGGTCTTGATCGATCCGGTTAAGCGTAATATTGATGCTGCCGTCCTCATTGGTTTTGATCGTTTCCGGCCGCTGGGAATGAGGGTATTTGATGGCACTTAATGCTTCGGGCATGTCTGTGAAATCTTTCGGAATAAATACCAGAAGCTTGTCATCGTAAAAAGCCTGCTGCTCAAACTCGTAAAAACGTTGTCCGATCCGTACAGGCCCTTCTTCAATGGTGTTTGTTTTTTGGGATTCTTCCATCTTGTTCAGCATCGCAATAATCTTCTCGTCCGAAAACGCCACGGCACTTCCCGCCCTTTCTTCTTCCTGGATTAATCCACGATCATCCGCTGCGGAGCCCCGAATCTGCCTCCGGTTACCGGCCGGCCTCCACTCCCCGCTTCCTCCAGAACCCGGGTCAAATGGGTATGGATCTGAACATTGGTATAGGTCTTGTATTCCTTGCCCAGCCGGAGCGCCAAGTAATGAAGAATCGCCTCCCGGTCAACGGGCTGCACACTCAGGCACTGCATGGCGAACGTAAAGTCCTGGGTGCCGGAAGCCCGGCTTTTCATCAACTCCGCCGCAAAATACCGCATAATTTCCGGATGAAGCGTACTTTGCCGGAAGCCCGCATATTGTGCATGAAGCCGGTTAAGCGTGTTGTACTCGGTCGCCAAGTCCGCGAAATTGCGGTAGTCCGAGCGCAGCCTCGCTCCTTCCTTCAGCTTGAACCGCGCCAGCTCCAGTTCTTCGGAAGAGACGGATACGTGTTCGTCCAGCACGGGCTCGGCCCGGCAGACGGTAAAGTCACCCTCGGTTTCGGCCGGATAGAACCGGATTTTTAACACGGTTTCCCGCCCCGTCGCGGCGTAGGGCAGCTCAACCTCGCGAGTCAGCGTGTAGATCATCCCTCCGTGCTTAACTATTCCGGGGCCGATGCACAAACTGTCTTCGCCAACCCGGATTTCAGTCCCCGCCACGATACCGTCTGAATAATCCCTGAGAAACAAATCCGTCAGCTCGTGGGGGTAATCCCTCAAATTCTCAAGCATCTCTGTTTTCAAAATCCGCCCTTTGGCGAAATTCGGATAGGTACGGGTAAACATGAACACCCCCCTTTCGTCCGCGCTTCTTACTTCAAGCCGTCGAAGAAATCAATTTCCGACAGATCATTTTCAAAGGCAAAAAATCGTTTGGCGCCCAAATACAGCTGTTCCCGGCGGCGCGCTACCGGCACTACGTGGAACCCCCAATTTTGACCCCCTCCGAAGACGAAAAATTTCACTTCTTCATTGACGATGGAATCGGTCTCGTCCTGAGGTATGTTGCGGCCGTATGTCTCCGCGATATCTTCATAAAGCACGGGTTGGAAACTGTCGGGCCGGCTCGGATAGCTGTATTTCTGCCGGAGCTTTCCGTTCATATCTTTGAGGCAGAACTCGATCTCGGCGGCTCCCCAAGGTCTCGAAATCGAGCCTTGCGCGGTATTGACGCGATCCAGTGTGCTGATCAGCACCTTTTCGCTGCGGCTGTGCGTATAAGCCGTGACCGCGTAAGGGATAACGGCGGCCTGATGCGTCACATGAGTCTGGATGATTCCGGCCTTTTTGTCCCCCAGATAACGGATAGCGCCTCTCAGACAAGCCAGCTTCAAATCCGGCACCCGATCGGTCTCTCCCGCCTTTTGCGTAAATTGAATGGTTCTGCCGGGGACAAATTCTTTCAGCGCTTCCCGAAAAACATCGATCCGGCAGGACTGGCCCGTCAGCTTGATGATGGAATAAGTCTGCAGCTCGCCGCTCTGGTAGAAATCTTCCAGAAACTTGCGCACAATTTCATAAATATCCGCTTTGATCAAATGATTAATTTCCTGAATGGTAAATACCACATCCGGGAATTCATACCGGTCCTTGAACCTTCCCTGCTCGCGCACGGACAAATACCACCGGTCCACTCCCGTGATTTTGAGGTCGTGCTCGCGGACATCTCCGCTGCCGGAGTGAAACCGGTTCCTCAAGATGCCGGTTTTGCGGAAAAATTCCGTCTTCATGTTCTCCGCCATTTCCCACAGGAAATGAGAATTGTTGCGAACCCGGTTGTAATCCTCCCGCGTATGGCTGCCATACTCCCGGAAACGGGTAGGAAGCAGCAGCTCCGCTTCCCTGTACCGTTCTTCCAGCCGTTCGTATACCGACGCCACCCCAAACTCATCGACATGCCGGAAAACATCTCCGCTCGGAATCCCGATAAGACTGTCGATGTCCGTCACCGTTTCTCCGCAGCTGTAATACTCGGCGAACACGATTTTCATATACTGCATGATGCGGTAAGTCAGGTTATTGCCCCCAAAGTTGGTGTCGCCGTTCTCATACGTGGTCTGAACGTCAAGCCTGTAAGACATATGGCCGTCCTCAATACGGAACCGGCAGGAAGACAGGTCCGTCGTGCCGCCGCCGCAATCGATCACAAGAGCTTTGTAGGTTTCTCCGTCTTCAAAACGGTTCTGCTGGAAGCGGTCCGCGATCGTGTTATAAAGGACAGCCATCCCTTCATCCAGCGAATCTTCCGTTTCCAGGCGGTATTCCGGCAAAATTTCCGCATACATGTCTAGAAACTGGGCTTTCAGCTTGACCGGGCTGGACATGTGCAAATTCCGGAAGCGGCATTTGAACTGATGCTCGGCGGTTCCGATAATATAAGCGAGATAGGCGCGGATAATGTCGCTTCTGCGCACATGCGTGCTGTTGCCGCTCGCATCGCTTACTTCTTCGGATCTCGCGTAATCATTCACCCACCGTTTGATCCCGTGAAATACGGTCGCCTGCGTGCCGGATCCGAGCTTCTTCCGGTATAGAAGGGCTTCGTGTCCGAACTGATACCGGATATGCGAAGGATCGGAACAATCCGCCACGCGGACGACCGTCGGCAGAAGCTCGATCCATTGACCGTTCGGGGCGGCCGGATCGGGGAACGCCGCGTAGTTAATCGCATCGAGCCGGACCGTTCCGTTCAGAAGGTCCTGGCTGCATGGCGTATGAACATAGGCGCCGTCGAGATAAGCCCCCGCCGTCGTATTGGAGGTACCGAAGTCTATGGCCAATACGGCCTCGGTCAGCTCCGGCTCCCGGATTTCCAGATCGGCCGCCGGCAGGCGGCAGTAATGCAGATTAACCGGGGGGAGGGGTTTGTTCTGGTGGTAGATCCGGTACAAATAATCGGAATCGTTCCGGCTGAAGAAGAGCAAGCTGTAGTTGCGGTTGGCCGAGCGCTTCAGATAGGCGTCCCGGTTCCTCGTCAGACAGAATGTACCCGGCTTCGATACACTTTCGACCACATTCAGTATGCCGCACAGCTCCATCTGCTCATTTACAAGGAGGGCGTTCGTCCCCGAGAAAGCGGCAGCCCCCTCCAGCCTGCAGCCGTCCCGCTCATCGAGACGAAGTCCCTCGTAGAGTGTGATTCTGGCCGGGACTTTGGTGCCCCTCTCCCCCAATGGCGTACGCAAATAGCGCCGGATCGCGGTCTGCAGCCGTTCTTCGCCGCCCGGAACCGGGCCTCCGATCAACAGGCGTTCTTCCGTCCCCCTGAATTTGAGGATGGTGGCGATGAAACCTTCACGGTCCAGCGTATTGGCGAACCCTTCAATCAGTTTCTCTTTACTGCAAATGGTCCGGAGCTGGTACGTCGTCATTTCCGTCAGCTCCTCGCGGCTGTAGCGTACGACGCCCGGATCGGCCATTCTATCCTCCGGATGTTGATACAGCCTGTATGAGTATCCGTTCATCGTTGTCCTCCTTCACGGCTGGTCAATACATCGCAATGCGGTCCAGCCGCATAGTCTCTTCTACGCCCAATATGCCGAAATGCCGGTTCCAATACAGCTCGGTATGAAAACGGACGGGGAGCAGCAGATCCAGCAGCAAGCTGATCTTGGCCCGGCCGGACTCGCTCTCCTCCTGGTTGATATAGAAGAGAAGCTCATTCTTTTCCTCGCAGTTTGCATAGATAGTGGACCCCGGAAACAAAAGGCGGGCTGTCCGCTTCAATGTAAAGAGCGCATCCCCCGTCTGAACCGTCTGCAGAACACTTGCCGCCACAATATCCTGCTCCTCCTTGCCGCACTTCTGAAAGTTCCGGCGCACCTTGTCCCCGAAAATCCCGGCTTCTATGTCACGGCGGACAAAGCGAATGTAAAATTCCCTTTTGTTCATTCCCTGGAGCAGATCGATCTCGCCCAAAAAATGAATGAGAATATCGAACAAGGCACCTCTGAATTCCGGGTACTCCGTGTAATTAATATCAAGCATCCCCCGGAACATCTCGTCAAAACGGTAGAACGGATTAATTTCAACCTGTTTCTCGACGTGACTTGCGTTCATATGTTCCAGGCTCAGCTCCATATACGGGGAGTATACGGAAGCGGCCGAGAATTGAATGTCTTTCTTGTCCAGACCGCACTGCTCGGCCCGGATCAACAGATCCCATATGTAATTCAAACCCATACCCCTTCGCATGTGTATTCGGGCAGGTACATTTGAACCTCCGACACGACAAAGCTCATGAAGTCGTTTCTTATAAATTCATCCCTTCCGAACGACCGGCCGGGCCGAAAGCTCAGACACAGCGCGGCCCTGCCGCTCGAAGCCCGGACCTGGTCACTGATAAAAGGATTCATTTCGTACGTAACTGCCGCCGAATCGGCTTTGTCCACGATCCGGATATCCTCCAGCGTCAAATATTCGGAAGCTTCAAGGGAATGCACAATCCGCGCCACTTCCCCTTTGGAGCGCACAATCGTAGCCTGCTTTCGTGCATACTTGCCGACAAAACTACTGGCGCAGCGGTTCGAGACAAGTGCGTATTGAAGTCTCCCGATCTGGATATCCACCGGTTGAACAACCTTCAGCACGTTCCAGACTCCCGCTTTCTCCTGCGGCGAAACGATCGTCAGCTCTTCCCCGGATCGTTTGATGTACCGGATATCGTCCGTGTGCCCATCCACCAGATACCCATGCTCCATCCCCGTTTTCCTCAGTGACAGAACATGTTCGAAATTAACCTTGTCCGAAGCGGGAACCGGAAATCCGCTGTTCTTGATCTCAAGCCGTTCCATATTCCAAAGCGGAATCCGATCCGTCCGCTTGTACGCTTCGAACTCTTCCAGATTCACTGAAATTTCCGTAACGGTCTCGTCTTCCCCCGGTATTGCGGCGCATTCCGTCAGAACGACGTCGATAAATTTATAGGCAAACGGATGGTTGATGGTCCGCCATGGAATCCCGTTTTTCAGGAATATCTGATACAGATTCTCGATCTCTTTGATGTACTTCTCGCAAGGCCGGAGCGCCACTTTAATCGGGTAGGTTCCCGAAAGCGTCTTGAGATGCCCGTCGAACAGCCTGCCGCTCTTCGTCAATTCCCGGATACGCACGGAATCACATTCCAGGAACAGAGAGATCAGCCGCTCTTCTCTGCCGTCCCTCAGCCCTTCGATGACATGAAGCATATCAATCAAAGTATTCTCCACATCCTCCGGGCACATGGGATACAAAAATTCATGGAGAGGGTCCCACTCATCCCGCGAACATAAGCTGGCATAAATATCAAACCGGCCTTCCCAATCTTCAATCTCGTCAAAAACCCGCTTTTCCAGCTGCCGGTTCATTTGCTCCTGATAGTCCACCAGATTCAGAAAAAGCCCCGTCATCAACTGCTTGAGCATACGGCGCTGCTCCAAATCCTCCATTTTGTTCAGCCGGTCCAAAATAATATCCTTCATGCGGTGGAATCCCCTCCTTCGCCCTTAGCGGGCCGAGCCTGCCCTTCTCCGCCGGCCGGTGACCCGGATGCCCCCGCCGAAGAAGGAGAAGATTGTCCTCCTGCGGATGGCGGCGTCTGCGGCTGGGCCGGCTGATTCGATCCGGACGGATGTTCCCCCGATCCTTGGCCCGGAAGAGCTTGTCCCCCTTGAGCCGCAGGAGCTGGGGGCGGTGCCGACGGGACGGGATTTTGCTTTTCCTCGGCTTTGGTAATCTTCCTCTCCATACCAAGCACCCGTTCCAGCATCTTGATTTCCTGATAAATCTCCTGGGCCGAAGCAAAAGCCGTGATCGCCCCGGCGTAGTCCTGGGCAGCCATGCTGCGGTCTCCCTTCTTGTCCAGCTTGTCCGCTTCAAGAAGCTTGGTCTCTTTCTCGAGGCCGGCGATCTTTTCCTGAGTCTCATCCAGCTTTCCTTTGATGAGCTTGTCCCCGTCCGTGAACGAAGCTTCCGCGGATGCCTGCTTCGCTTTCCGGTAAATTTCGAGAGCGCCTATGTAATCGAGAGCGGTAAACTTCTGATCCCCTTCTTTGACCGTATTCATGACAGCCGAATAAGCCTGGACACGCCCTAAGCGCTCTTCCAGATGCTGAGGATTAAAATCGTCCTGATTTTTGATCTCGGACTGGGCTTTGGTAAAACTCGCCGCGGCTTTATCGTATTCCCCTTCCTTCAGGAAGGTGTCCCCGTCCACGATATACTGGGCGGCACGCTGTTTTTTGGTGAAAAGTACGGTGTGTACCTTATCTTTGATCTTCTGGGAATCGCTGCGCGCTTCGCTGTATTCCTTGAGCGCCTTGGCATAATCCCCCTCGGCGGCATAGTCGTCCCCGCTCTTTCCGTGCTCCAGCATGCCCTGGGCCGCTTCCGCTTTACGCGCGGCTTCTTTGGCCGCATACACGTAAGCTCCGCCTCCGACCAGCAGCAGAGGAATGAGAATCAACGCGATCCGTTTAGCCCACTTCCGCTTCTTCCCCTTCACTTCTTTGTAGACTTTATTGGCATAAACAGCCGCCGCCGTATAGTTCGGAACCATCCGCTTTTGCCTGCTCAGAAGAACTTCTTCCAGCAGATCCGCAAGCTCCGCCGGCCCTTTCGCTTCCTCGACGGCGTCCACCATCTCGGCGGATGCGACGTTCTCCCACATTCCCGGAGTGCTCATCAAGAGCACATCCCCGTCTTCCAGCATCATTTTCCGAGAGACATACGGCTCGAACACATCCGGTTTGCCCGCATAATTCAGCAGGTTATGCCTTTCTTCATGCCGGTCCACGGCTTCAAGCGGAATACGTTCTTCATCCGCCCAGGACTGGGCCAGGCTCTGGTCCCGGCTCCGTTCCGCGAGCCTGCCTCCCCGGATCACATACAATCGCGCACTGCCCGCAACGGCCCACACGATTCTCGTGTAATCCGTCACGACGATCAGCACGCTCGCCTTAAGGCGGACCCGGCGGCTTTCCTCATTCAGCCATTCGCTGGCTTCCTGCATGTAACGCTTAAGCCGGGCGGCCGACAAAGTAGGCTTATTCAAAAAGCGGGACAAAATACTGCGGACAACCATTTCCGCACTGTTTACCTCGCTGTCCGAATCAAGACCGTCCGCCAGCACCCAGCAAGCCATATCTTCAAGCTCGACAAAGGCAAAGTAATCCCTGTTCTGCACAAAGGTCCCCGCTTCGGTAACGAAACCGGTCTTGAAATCGCTGTTTTCTTTTCTCATTCGTCCCCCCGCTCCCTTTTGTCAAAACCGGTTTCCTTCATCCGGCACTGTCAGCCCTTCTCCAGAATGATGACCGTCGCATTATCCTGCTTATGAAGCCCCTTGGCTTCAATCGCGTCGATCATGCCCTGTGCGGATTCCTCCGGCGAACCGCTGCCTGTCAAGATTTGCTCCATCTCAACCTCTGTTAACGTGTTATACACTCCGTCGCTGCAGAAAATGATTTTGTCCCCTGTCTTTAGCCGGAACGGGGTCTCACTGATTTCCATGTTCTGAAACTGCTCATACCCGAGGTAGTTGACCAGTTGTCTTCTCTTGGGATTAGCTTCCATTTCATCCTTTGTAATTTCACCCGACAAATATTTCTGCTCCAATACGTTCCCATACGTATGTTTGGGGTTAACAGGAAGAAACTCCCCCTGCCGGTAAATCAGAATCACACTGTCACCGACAGCGCCCCAATACAGGTGATCCCCGTTAAGGATTCCCGCCACTAGAGTCGTACCGCCTTGAGCCCCTCTAAGCTGTTCGACTATCTCGGAATTCACCCTGCGAGCCGTTTCGCTGAGAAAATAAGGGATATGCCGCACATGTTCCACATTCAAAAAATTTTTCAAGAACGTGGACACCGCAAGTGTACTGCACATTCTGCCGTTCGCCAGTCCGCTGATTCCGTCTGCCAGTACGGCCAAAGTTCCGATGGACGTCGTAGTGCTGGCGAAATAATCGTCCTGCTCGTTCCTGGCTCCGATGGTCTGTCCGTTCCCTATCCGTACCCCGGGCACTTCGGGCTTCCGCTTATTCAGCCGGCTCCGTACATACAGCATCAGCAGAATGAGAAGAATGGCGGCCCCGACAATCAGATACGGTGTTCCGTCTGATCCCGCCGGCATTAGCCGATCCCCGCAGCGGCCGTATTATTCCACTCGAAATGGGCTCCGCACAGCGGAATGAAAACAAATTTGCTCCGCCCGAGCTGGAGCAGATCATAAGCGGTTAATTCCACCGGCGAATAAACCGCCTCGTTATTGTGGTACGCCAAGCCCGACGCATCTCCGGGCAGCAGGTAAAAGTTCCGCTTCTTAGGGTCATAGACAATGACCGCGTGGTTCCGTCTGGAAATCGTGTTGTCTCCGATAATCCGGATGTGCATTTCTTCCGAGCGGCCGATAAAATTTTTCTCGGCCATAATGCGGTAATCTTGTCCCATTTGAGGCCCTTCGATGCAAACCAGCCATCCCGCAACCGGTTCAATGCCGGTCGTCTCGCCCAGAAACGGCATCGTTTTATCGTCTTCCTGCACTCTCTGGGCCCTTGATTCCTCGGCCCGTGAAGCCGGCGGCTCGACCACAATGCTGCAGTAAGGGCACGTATTGCCATGCTTTCTGGTGCTGAACATGTGTCCATTGGCGCATCTTGTCAAACTCATCCTGTTCATTCCTCCGTTTGTCCTGTCGGATCGGCTGTCAGCTTCTTCTCCGCTTGCTCTTTATTTGACCAAAAGCCTCGTATTGGCTATGTATACAATATCTCCGACATCCAGCTTGTGAGGCTCCTCGACTTCTTGTTTGTCTCTGGGACCTCTGCCGCTTTTCTGGATGCCCACACCGCTTTCGGAATCGACGTCCTCGATAAACCACTCTCTGCCGCTGCGGTTTAACACGGCATGCTCGCTTTGGATCAGCGATGCGTATTCGGTATCGGCCAGATCTATATCAACCTCGTATTGACCGGAGCTTTTGCCGATCAGCAAGGACGTTTCCCCCTGGATATACCACTCCTTCACGCTCTCCCCGTCCTCATTAAGCAGGACAAGCTTCGCGATCGCCTCCCGTTCCGGCTTTTCTGCCGGCATACGGTAATATACGAACCCCAGAACGGACAGCCCTAGCGCCATAAGAAGACTGACGAACATTTTCAGCGTATTGTCGATATTGATAAAATAGACATAAATCAGGACGGCTGCCGCCAGCCCCGCAATGAGTACGTCCAGTAGAGTAATCCACCCGGATTTTCTGCCTTTCACGCCGGTTTCCCCCATGTCCTTCGCATTATTGCGTCACAACATTCGCGCCATCGGGAACGCAAAAAAGTTCCCTTCCTGACGGCAAGATGTCTCCGACACATCCCCTACACCGTAGAAGTGGAACATACTGCTTCATTGGCACCCGCAAGCTTCTTCACCAGGGGGCATCCCGCAAGCCGACTTTGCTTACGCGTTGTTACCGAAGCAGACTACTTCTTCTTCGCATCGAAGAACCGGTTAAAGAGGTCTGTCGTATCCATCGGATTTTTCTGAGATGGTTTGGCTTCCCCGCCTCCGGCTTTGCCGGCAAAACCGAAAAAGCGCTCAAAATTCTTTCTTACGTCGCTTGGATCAAATTCAGCCTGCTGCGCTCCGGCACGGCTGCCTGCCGCTTTCTCATGCGGGCCCTTGCCGCCGCTTTCTCGCCGGTTCTGGCCGCCAAGTTTATGATCGTAAGCGTTTCGCGACGCTTCATCCTCCAGCGTCTGGTACGCTTCGTAGATTTGCTTGAACTTGCGCTCCGCATCCGGATTGCCCGGATTGAGATCCGGATGGTGCTTCTTGGCCAGCAGCCTGTACGCCTTCTTGATCTCCGCTTGCGGAGCGTTCCTTGCCACGCCAAGCACCTGGTAATAATCCATTCTGTCCTCGTCCCTGCACATATGAGATAAACCTCTGCCAAGGTCTTCCGAAAATAAACGACCGCGGTGTAGAGGTAGGTTTATTCGCCAATCAGGATCGCTTTCCGATGCATACATGCCGGAAAATTCCGGAACAGAATTCAAGAGGCGTAACGCCTCTTAAATTTTGTTCCGATGAACGTCCGGAATTTATATGGAGTAGCCGCCTTCGACTTTCGCGAATTCGGTTTTGTCCTTTTTCTGCTTAATAAACAGGCTGAAACTTCCCACGCCTTCGGTGTCTCCGAAATTCTCGCTGTAGTCCACTACGAAAGCATTCGGGAAATAAATCTTACGGACAACTTGGTCAGCCGCAATGACTTCAAGCGTCACTTTTCTGTAGCAGTCCGCTTTCTCGGCCGGAACCAGCGACCACAGACCCAGCTTCAGCGTGTCATCCGCGCTGTCGCCGTCCGTAGCCGTAATAATTTTGCCCGAGATCCGGAGCGTTGCCCCTACATCGGTCGATCTTGCATTGGAATCGTTTGGCGTGTCGGTATCGTAAGTTACCGTTTGAATGTTATCCATGCCCAATTCGAATGTTTCTGCGCCTTCTACTTTAAGTCTGAAACCCATTTGTATTACCTCCTTGAAATTGGTTGATAAGGTTCCCGTCGGCAAGGATTGCTTACGAGATTTATGTATAAAGGCAGGTATGGGAAACCATGCCTTTAACATACGCTTTAGTGCACCGATCATACTTTGACCGGCGACGTACCCTTCGTAATCGTCACTTCCAGGTTCTTCACGTTGCCGTTAAATACAAGATCGATATGGCACAGGTTGCTCTTGTCGTCGATGATGTAGCTCATATCGTCTCCATCCTGAATGATCGAGTTTACGAATCCCCGGGTGCCGAGCCATTTGCTCTTCTGGCTGCTTGGATTGTTGCTGAAAAATTTAACGATATTCTCATGTTTGAAATCACCGGTCTGGAAACGGAGAATCCGCTCTATGTAAGTGCTCACCAGTGTTTTATAAATGGAATCGAATCCGTCTTCCGCCATCGCAAGACTGCGGGCCTTATACACGGTAATTCGTTTGATATCCCGGTCCTGAAGCTGGGCATTCTCCGAAGAGAAAATGAATCCAAAGTTTTTGCGGTTGATGGCATCCTTGATGTTGTTGGTGAAGCCGGATATTTCCTTGGCCATAGTGGATACGGCCCGCAGGCTGTGATCGCCCGCCTCAATATCGAAGCGCACGCCCGGATAGTCTCTGCTGACGCTCTTAAACTGCTCCCGCAAATATTCCGGGCATTGGTACGCGGATACCAGACCGGCCGCCACGTAACTCGCGCCGATATAAACGCCTTCGATCCACAGCTTCAGGATGTCTTCCTTCTCCTGGGACAGACGCGCTCCGTCTTCGGTATGCAGCATACGGCTGTCGATCACCACACCCGATTTGTCTTTCGGGATAATGGTAAAGTTCGGCACGCACGGGACAGCAAACTCGCTGTACTCTTTGCGGACAAGCACACCGCATTTATCGATATATTTATCGATTCCCGCGGTCGCCATGCTGTTGAAGGTGGTGTCTTCGCCAGATTCGAAGCTGAAGAACAGCTGCACTTTATACTCCTTGAGGACTTGGAGCAGCATGGACAGCGATTCCATCGTGTTTCCGTCAGGCTTCATGACCTTCTCGTTGCCCTTGAAACGCTCCCGGCTGACTTTCACTTTGCCGGCCGTTTCGAGTTCAACGGAAGGTACGATGCCGAACCAGATCGTATCGCTGAAATCGTTCTTGGAGTTGACGGTGTTGAGGTAGGTCTCCAGACGCGGAATATTGCTGCTCTTCACCGTCATGTCCAGCTTGCTGTTCGTCACGAGCAGAGTAGGCTGCATGCCTTTGTTCTTCGTGGCGTACTGTTCGAAAAACATTTTGACGCCCAGTATTTTCTCAACGAGAGGTTTAACCGTTTTGACGAAGTCGTCCTTGGCGTTTTTGTAAAATTCCAGATAGGTGTTGTAGTTCTGTACTTCCGTCTCCACATCCACGGTGCTCTGCACAGCGGGAAGCGGACAGAACGTGCGGACAACCAGATCTTTTACATATCCCGACGGCGTTTCCGTGATGGATTCGTAATCTTCCTCGAACACGGAAACGAGCTCGTTAGAGCTGTTATCGTCGAGCAGCATAAGTTCCGTGCTTCCGCTCTTCGGCGCCTCGATAATTTTGAGCTCGCCGTTATTGCCGATCGTCAGCATGCCGATCTGGAACGCCTCCGACTTGTTCTCCTCCTGCGCGCTGCCGAGCAGAAGCCGGGTTTTGATATCCTCGATAGCAAGCGGAAGCATCGCCATGACGTTGTTGTAATTCTTGCTCGCATCTTCGAACATTCCGTTGAGCTTGTCACCCAGATCGAATTTCTTCGGATCTCCTTCGTCCAGCTTTTCGTACTGCCCGAATAAATAATGGATTTCTTTCCTGACCTGGCGGATATCGTCCATCACTTTTTTGGGGGAAATCATGTCGAGCAAATTCTCGAACTTAAAGTCCACATTGGGAATACCCTGGCTGCGTTTGGTGTCGATCAGGGTGAAGAGCATTTTAAGAAAATCATTGTTCTGGTCGATCCTGATTTCAGAGATGGCGTCATCCGCCAATCCTTCCGGCTTCTTCAGCGTGTACATCACTTTCTGATTAGCCGCATTGTAGAAGGAGTAGACCGTGGGAGAAAATTTGTCGAGAAACTCATCGAAATTACGTACAAGCAAATGCCTGTTGATTTCCTTGATTTTGTCATCGCTCAAGCTGTCAATGGCTTTGACATCTCCTACGATAGTCACTAGGTCTAATTTCTCAGGATTGATCTCCTCAAAAAGCATCGTTCGGTTCGTTTGATTGATAATGTCCATAGCGGTCAGCGGAAAGTTTACCTGATCAAGACCTTAGGCAAGGCTTGTTTAATGGCGAAACAGTAAACCTGCCGCCCCCTCCTTTCTGTGAGTTTAGAACTAGTTTCTTCTAATTAAGTAGTTATAAAGAACTATTTATGTAAAAACATGACTTCACAATCCGAGAATGGAAAAATATCCGGTTTGTGACTTTAGAAGTTATCATAATGATCTGCGTTTCATTTTGTCAATATTTATGAAAATAGGGATAGAACACCTTTTATATAAGTAAAAACGTAGGTTAAAAATAAAAATTTACTTTTTTTATCCACGATCTAACATTTTCTATTTTTAAATCCGATGATTATATTGTGGAATAAAAGAAATTTTACCAATTATTTGTATATTAGTAGTCATATAGTCCGATATCTCTACAAAAAGGTGATGTCATGTCTCTCGTCCGCAAGCTTATTCACTCTAAAAATTGGCTCCAGGCCGCGCTGCTCGTGTCTCTGGTTGCAGGTCTTTTGATTTATCCCCGTCCGCTTTCCGCCGCCAAAGTGGAAACCTCCCAAGGGCTCGATGCCATGTTTGTGCTGGACACAAGCTTTTCCATGAATGAAACAGACAAAGACGGCATTGCAGCCGAAGTCGTCAAAATGTTCATGGATCTGGAGGGAACCGGCCAGTCACGGGTCGGCTACGTAGCCTACAACGATAAAATCGTCTCTTCGCTTCCGCTTTCGGACCTCGGGTCGAGCGATCGCTCCAACGCCTGGAAATCAACACTGGACGGAATCAAACGCCGAGGGTACTCCGATATGGGACTTGGTCTGCGCAAAGCGGCCGAGCTGATGGAAACCGGTTACGATCCCGCCCGGAAGCCGTTCCTTATTCTGCTGTCCGACGGGGGGACCGACTTCGGCAAGCACGCGGGCGGAAGAAACGCGGACATTTCGGGCCGGGACGTTGAAGACTCTATCGGCATCGCCAGAAAGCTCGGCATCCCGATTTATACCGTGGGATTAAACAGGGACGGATCCGCCCGTAAATCGGAACTGGAAAACATAGCCGCCGAAACCGGAGGCACCTCCTTCATGGCGGGCAGTGCGGATGATTTGCCGGAGATTTTCAATCTCATCTTCGCCAAACAACTGCAGTCGTCTCTTGTTTCCGTATCTGCCGTCTCGGCAACAGGCGAGCTTCAAGAAGTAACGGTACCCGTTGCGAACTCGAGCATAAGCGAGGCAAACCTAATTCTTCTGTCTCCGAATCCGCTAACAGAGGCGCAAGTCTATTCCACCTCCAAAAATGTGCGGCTTTACAAGTCGGACAATTATACGCTTTTGAAAGTGATCGAACCCCAGAAGGGCAGTATGAGGGTCATTTTTCGGGGGAAACCGGGCGATCTTGTGAAGGTGAACCTCCTCGCCGGCTATAAGCTCCAAGCAGGGGTTGAACTACCGGAGGAAGCGCAAAAGGGAGTCGCCTCCCCTTTCACCGCGCGCCTGTATCATCCCGACGGCAAACCTCTTGGGGATTCCGACCTATACGGTTCCATGAAAACGGAACTAGTCGTGACAAATCCGCAAAAGAAAACAGAGGAGCGTTTTCCGCTGAAGCAGGAAGGAAACGGCTTCGAGCTCGCGCATATTTTCCCGGCAACAGGCACTTATCCGTGGAAAATCGTGATGACCGCCCCTGATTTTTACCGGGAAACCAAGCCGGCCGAGCTGAAAGTGCTCAATACCCCGCCTGAAGCGAAACCCGGAACGATCAAAATCAGCCGGGAGGACGGCGAACAGAAGATTGACCTCGGGGAATACTTCCATGACGCGAACGGGGATAAACTTACGTACTCCGTTACCGCAGACGGCGGCCGAAATTCTGTGGAAGCGAAATTCCAAGACGGCTTCCTGCTCCTAAACCCGCTGAATACCGGAGACAGCGAACTGCGGGTTACGGCGACCGATGAAGAGGGCGCGAGCGCAATGGCAATCCTGGCTGTAACAGTCGTTTCGATATGGACGCTAATTACGAAAATCCTGCTCGGAGTTACGGCCGCTGCAGCCTTAGGCGCGATTCTTTACTTCACCCTTCGTCCTAAGCCCAAATTCTCGGGACGCCTGGAAGGTTATTTTCTGCAAACCGCCAGCGGCAATGACATCCCGGTAAAATACTGGCCGCTGACTTCTTTTGATACGCGGAGCATCAGTCTCCAAGATCTGTTCCGCAGCCTGAATGTGAACGAATCACTGCCCGAGGCTGACCGCATCTTCTTCAAGGCACGTAAGGACGGCAGCCTCCTGTTCCGTCATAGCACACGCTGCGCGGTGCAGAAAGGCGCGTCTCCACTAGGCAAGAAGCAGAAAGACAAGCTGGAATACGGGGATAAACTCTACATCACTTTCGAAGACGGCGTTACGGAGATCGAGCTACGTTATAAAGCCGTGAAGGCCAGTTATCAGCCGCAAACACAAGAAGCGCAGACCGTCCGGACATAACCGGGCGGTTTGCGCTTCTTAACATTCGGGAGCATGCTTCGAATCGTGGTGATCGGCTTTCATTGAAGGAACCAGGCGGGCGTTAAGAAGAACTAGACATCTGACTTGACCAAATCCTTCTTCTTACCGGAGGGGGCCTCATTTGTCGGTGAGGAATTTTTTCTTCCAGGGCGAAAGTTTGCACGTAAGCCCTCTACCGCTTTCCACAAAAGCGACTCCGCTTTTATCGCGGTTCTCAAACGCTGCAAGCTCCCCCTCTGTCCGGCATCCATGGACAGGCAGTTCATAATGCGGCGGGACAGCAAAGGCGTCGCTCTGCCGCCCCGTTTACGTAAACCTTGTTCAACCGGGTCATGGAACAATCTCCGGCTAGCCTCAACCGGCGCTTCTCCGCACAGGCAGTAATACAGGGTTGCACCCGTGCTGTACAGGTCGGAGAAAGGACCTTGGCGGGATGCGGCCGAATAAAATTCCAAAGGAGAATACCCCGCCGACGTAAAAATAGGCTTGTCCTCACTCTGCGAGCGGACGGCCGATCCGAAATCAAGCAGCTTAGCCTGACCATCCGGGCCGACGATAATATTGGAAGGTTTGACGTCACGATGCAGCACGCCCTGCTCATGAATATACTCAAGAGCATCAAGGAGACCCGGCACCGTTGTCGCATAAAATCGGCTTTTCGAGCGTAAACGGTTTTTACGGATACAGCGTTCCAACGACATTCCGCGGCATCGTTCAAGAATGAGATAGGCCGTCCCGTTTTCCTCCATATGTCCGGTAAGCCTCACAATGTTCGGGTGCCGCAAGTGTTCCAGAATCACCGCTTCATTCAAAAAGACGGACTTCAATGTCTCGTATTTGCTCCTTAAAGAAGGGGTCCGGCACAGTACGGACTTCCCATCCACATCTCTCAAAGCCAAACTTTTAGGAAAAAATTCTTTTACGACGCACGCCGCGCCTGTTCCGGTTTCCCGTGCCGCATAGACAACGGACAGCTCACTGCAAGCAAGAACTCTACCGATCCGGTAGGCTCCACCCTGAAGGAATGTCTTCGCTGCCAGCCCGTACTCAATTCTTACCGACATGCTCCCGCTTCCTCGCTCCTCTGCCAAAACGGCAGCATTCTATCGATGCCATAAAGTCTCAAATAATATGCTCATATTAACATAGGGCCCACCATTTGGTTAATAGTAATCTTGTTAAAAAGCGGCGCGATAAAAAAAGGTTCCCGCTAAAAGCAAGGAACCTGGTAGATCGTATAAAGTTCGAACTTGCTTGCCAACCCGCGGATTCCCGCTCATACCACCGTCACGTTATGCTCCTGCCGGTATTCCGTAGGCGTCTGCATAAATTTCTTGCGGAACACCTGCGTGAAATGCCGCACATCCTGGTAGCCCACTCGCTCGGCGATCTCCGCCAGTTTCAGCAGCGGGTTGCACAATAGCTGCTTGGCCTGATCCAGCCGCAGGCCCGTTACATACTCCTTGTAGCCCTGGCCGGTCTTCTGCTTGAACAGTTGGCTGAAATAGACCGGGTTCAGGAATACGACGGAAGCCATTCTCTCCAGGGACAAGTCCTCGGAATAATGCGCCTTGATGTATTGAAGCGCAACCTCGATGGATTTGTCCCCGCTTACTTTGATGCTGTCGTACTCAACCGCAGCGGAAGCCTGCCTCAGCCGGGTGACGGTTTGCGGTACGCTTTTGAAATCATGATGCAGTCCCGAATTCAAAATCTGGAAAGGCACCTTCAAATAGTGCTTGAGATGGCTTTTCAGCGCGTCCAGCAAGGTTTCGATCCGGATACCTTCGCTGAGCGCCACGAGGCCGAGCAGGCTCTGGCGGTCGTAGCTGACGACAAACCCCTGGCCATGCGTCTCGATCATCTCGGAGAGGACATTTTCCACGATAAAATGCTCCAGATGAACGCTCTTATTCCCGGCATCCATCTGCACGAACACCAGGTAATAGTCCGGGAAATCCTCCACGAACGATTGGATATCGAGGTTGCCGGTGTCCAATCCCGCCGCCAGCCGGAGAAAAACCGCTTCGCGCAAATATTTCAGGCTCGACTTCAGCTTCACGCTCTCTTTGCTTTGGAGGTTTTCGCGTCTGATCTCGCCGGTGAGGCTCTCGATCAACTCGATCAGCTTAGGCTTGCCGATCGGTTTCAGCAGATAGTCGCGGGCGCCAAGCCGGACCGCCTCCTGCGCGTAAGCGAACTCGGAGTGGGCGGAAATGACGACCCACTTGATAGCCGGATGCTTCCGCTTCGAAATCCTCATAAATTCGAGGCCGGTCATGCCCGGCATAATAATATCGGTAAGCACGATGTCTATGTGCTGTCCGCCGAGGATCTTAACCGCTTCCTCGGTAGAAGCCGCCAAGAAAACGCCGTACCCCGGGTAGGCGTTCTCGATCGTACGCTTCACCCCTTCACGGATGATGCTCTCGTCGTCGGCAACCAGAATATTCATACGTTACTCTCCTCCTTCGGAAGCGGGACCCGCACGATGACGGTCGTCCCCTCGCCCGCTGAACTTTCAACAGTGACGCCGTATGCTTCGCCGTACATGTGCTGCACGCGACGGTGCAGATTTTGCAGCCCGATGCCTCCCCGGGACGACGCCTCTTCCTCGCTGCCGCCTGCAACCGGCCGGGACGGAAACCACGGATCGGCCCCAAGAGCCGGGGTGCCGGCATGTGTGGGGGCCTGCGCGGGCCCGGGGCCTGCGGCGGCGACCGTGCTGGAGGCCGAGCCGGCATCGGTGCCTGAGGAGGCGGATGCTCCGGAGGACGGGACAGCTACGGCGCACGAGGCGGCTGCGTCAGTACCCGAGACTCCGGCACCCGAGGGGAATGCTCCGCAGGCTGCGCCATCGCCGGGACCTCCGGCGGCTGCGTTGGTCGCTGCGCCCCCGGCACCAGTGCTAGCGGAGGCCTCCAAGGCTTCGCCTACGGTACCGAAAACCGCTGCGCCGACGGCTCCGGCAACCGGGGCGGTCGGGCCGCGACCTCCAGCGCCATCGGTACCAGTGCCGGCGACTTCCCGGCCGCCCGGCTCGCCTGCCGCGACAGCCGCATCCGTTCGCGGTGCGCCGCCGCCTGCGCCCGGGCCGGCCGGGCCATGCGCAGCATCCGGCGCGCCTCCCCCGCTCCGCCTGCCGCCTGCGGTGCATAAGCCGTACAGCGACT
This sequence comes from Paenibacillus chitinolyticus NBRC 15660, assembly GCF_000739915.1. Lineage (GTDB taxonomy): Bacteria > Bacillota > Bacilli > Paenibacillales > NBRC-103111 > Paenibacillus_F > Paenibacillus_F chitinolyticus. Next base: position 90,947 of record NZ_BBJT01000008.1, read on the forward strand.
CGCGCAGCCGGCGCAGCTTCTCCTCTTCGATGCCGACACCGTTGTCCTCGATTCGGATCGCCAGCTCCCGGCTGTCCGCAACCGTCGAGATGGTGAGCATCCCCGGCCGGTTAAGCAGCGGCTCCAGGCCGTGCTTCACGGCATTCTCGATGATGGGCTGGAGCGTCATCTTCGGGATGCGGATGTCCATGTACCGTTCATCCGTCTTCAGCTCCACCTCCAGGCGCCCTTCGAGCCGGACGAGAATAATGGTCAGATAGTGGTGGATCTGCCCGAATTCCTCGCGCAGCGTAACCTCCGCACCTTCTTCCCACTGGCTGCTGTAGCGGAACATATGGGAGAGTGAAAGGACGACTTCACCCAGCTTATCGTTGCCTTTCTCGTCCATCATCCAATAAATCATATCCAGCGTATTGTATAGGAAGTGGGGATTGACCTGGGACTGGAGCGCATGAAGCTCCGCGTTCTTTTCGCTGACCGATGAAATCTTCACCCGTTCGATAAGCTCCTCGATCCGGTTCACCATATGATTGAACGATCCGACCAGAATGTTGATTTCCCGGTAGGACGTCACGTTCACGATTCCTTTGAAGTTGCCCTGCTCCACCTGTTTCATCTGCCGGATAAGCCGGATGAGCGGCATCGAGATCCGTTTGGATACGATGGACGCGATAAAAGCCGAGACGAGAACGAGAATCGTTCCGATCAAGATAATATAACGCTGCATCTGTACAAGCTCGACGTTCAGGTCTTTGTAGGGCGTGAGGCTGACCACCAGCCAGTCGGCAAAAGGCAGCTTGGAAGCTACCGCCAGCCGTCCGTTCTTCTGATCGACGGTCATTTCCTGGGAATCGTCCGGCAGCGGGATATCCTGGAGGGAAGGCAGCGCTTCGGCCGAAGCGGTGGAAGACACGAAGCGCCCCTTGTCCGAGACGAGATACACCTCGCTGTGTTCGCTAAGCTTCAAATTATTCAATGCGGACAAAATCGCCTGCGGATTCGCTTCGTAAAGCACGATCCCGATCGGCTTATGCTCGTTGAGATCGTAAATCTGGCGGCCGAACGCAAACACGGTCCGCTTCTCGTTCTGGTCGATCAGGGAGTGCGGAAATACGCCCAGCCAGACCATTTTGCCCGAAGATTGACGGACGTCCCGGTACCAGTCGGCCCTGCGGTATTCGGGGTCTACCACGTTCATGTAGTTGCCGTAATTGTAGATTTTTCCTTTGTCCATGATGACGTGGATGCCGATCAAATCTTCCCGGGAGTAGAAAATCGCCCCGATCATGTTAGTGACGGAGCGAGTGTTAATATAATCGAGCGCGGGTTCTTGCGGCGATTCCGTCAGCAGACGGACCAGATCGAAATTGTTGCCGATCGTTTTGGACAAGCTGTCGTAGCCTTTGAGCAGAAGGTCGAAGAGATCGACGGTCTGCGAAACGTTTTTCCGGGAGAGGTCGCTGATCTTCGTCTGAAACTGCTCCGTCGTGCGGCTGTAGAACAGCAGGGAGATGATGATCAGAATGCCGGACATGCAGAACAGGAACAGAAAAAACAACCGGTGGTGGATGGATTGGAAGCCGCGTCTCAAGGATTCGTCCCCTTTCGTTGTTTCGCCCGGTTCCCAAGCCGTCCGTGCGGCGCCTACCCTTTTACCGCCCCGGCAACCATGCCCTTCGTGATTTTTTCCGAAAGAATGAAATACAGGAGAATGACGGGCACCGCCCCCATGACGAGGAAAGCCCCGATGTTGCCGTAGTTGACGGAATACTGGCTCACAAAGGTGTACACGCCGAACGGGAGCGTTTTCAGCTTCTCGGAGGAGATGAAAGTCGCCGCCAAGATGTATTCGTTCCAGATGTTGATGAACGTCAGGATGCAGACCGTCATGACCGGCGGTACGGAAATCGGGAGAATAATGCTCCGGAAAATGCGGTACACGCTCGCTCCGTCCATATAAGCGGACTCTTCGATTTCGTGCGGAACCGATTTCATAAAGCCGCTCAGGATAAAGACGGCAACCGGCGTCTGGAACGCGATGTAAGGCAGAATTAGGGACAAGTGCGTGTTGAGGATGTTCATGTTTTTAAAAATAATCATTAAAGGCAGCAGCGTAGCTTGCAGCGGAATCATCAGCCCGATCAGGAAAATGAGCATGACCGCGGGGGCCAGCTTCCAGCGGAACCGTGAAATAGCGTAGGCCGCCATGGAGCTCAGCAGAATGACGCAAACCATCGTCAAGACCGTGACGAACACGCTGTTGAACAAATACTGCAGATAGTGCCCCGCTTCGTACGCTTCTTTGTAATTGCCCCATCTCGGGGACGCGGGCAAGGAGAAAAAGCTGCTGCCGAGAATCTCTTCGTTGGTCTTCAGGGAGTACGTAAGCAGCCAGAGAAGAGGATACATCTGAGTGACGATCAGAATCGCGAAAAGCGTATAAACGATTCCTTTTTTGACTGATTTCACAGGTGGTCCTCCTCCTAGCTTACCTTATTTTCCAGACGTTTGAAAACTACGTTAATCAGCACCGTAAACGCGAGGCATAGGATGACCAGGAAGGTGGCAATCGCGCTCCCGTACCCGTATTTCTGGGACAGGAACGACATGTTGTACATATGCGTCGAGATAACATCCGTGGAGTGTGCGGGCCCGCCGCCCGTCATGACCATCACGAGATCGAACGCCTGCAGGGAGCCGATAAATGCGAGCACCAGCGAGATTTTCAGAATGGGAACGATCATCGGGAACGTGATGTAACGATCGGCCGTTAAACCTTCCGCCCCGTCGATGCGGGCCGCCTCGTAAATCTCGGCCGGAATGTTCTGCACGCCGGTGAACTGGATCAGCAGGTGATAGCCGAAATACTGCCACAGCGACACGATGTACAGGCAGAACATGGCAATCTTGGGCTCGGTCAGCCAGCTGTGCGTCCATTCGGTCAAGCCCGACGCGGTCAGCATCCCGTTGATCATCCCGCCCATCGAAGCCGGATTGTAGACGGTTTTCCAGAGCTGCCCGATAATGACGACCGACAAAATCACCGGCAGAAAGTAGATTGATACGAGGGAGTTGGCTTTCTTCACGTACCGGTTCAGCAAAATCGCCACCATCAGGCAAATCGGAATCTCGATCATGGAAAAGACCGCATAAAGCAGCGTCCGGCGGACAGACGGCCAGAAGACCGGATCGTCGAAAAACATCGTCTTAAAATTGGCCAGGCCCACGAATTTGGAGCCGGATATGCCGTTCCAGTCCAGCAGCCCGGTATAGAACGAGACCAGGATAGGGACGAACACCATGCAGACGTACAGCAGCAGGCTTGGAAGCACGAAGACGGCGATGGTGCGCGCAGGTACTTTTAACACATTCACTCTAGTACGCCTCCTGTAGACAAACGGCCGCTTGCTCTTTCTCTCTACGCCGCGGCCCTTGCAAAAAAATTTCGATGAAAAAGGGGGCCGGTACGACCCCCTCCATCGCAGCGCCTCATTCTATTTGATGTTGGCCTCGAACGCGCTTTGATGCTCCTGCGCGACCTGTTTCGGATCGGCCTTCTGGATGAACAGATTCTGAATGCTGCCCAAGTGAACCTGAGCGGTAGCCGGGTTCATCGTGTTGTCGAACGCGAGGTCGCCGCCTTTGACGTTTTTGAACAGATCGAGGATGGAAATGGCCAGATCGGAGTAACCCGCGGCTTTAAAATCTCCCTCTACCTTCTGTCCGATGCCCACCGCGTTCTTCAATTCAAACTGGACTTTCGGCAGATTCAGCGTGAAGTAGTTCAGGAAGTCCTTGGTCTCCTGCAGATGCTTGCTGTTGGCCGAGATGGCGAAGGCGCTGCCCGGTGCGATCATGTACTGGTTTACGTCGCCCTTGCCGCCTACCGTCGGGAACTGGAACACGCCGACCTTGCCGCCCACGGAAGAAGCGTCGATGGCGCCCGTTTCCCATGTGCCTATGATGTGCATGGCCGCTTTGCCCGTTTTGAAAATGTTGCCGCCCGCATTATAGTCGACTGACGTCGCGCCTTCGTTAAACGCGCCGGCCTGCACCAGCTCCTGGAACTTCGAAACGGCCTCCGTGAACGCCGGATCGTTGAACGTCTTCTTCTTGTCGAGCACGTCCTGGAGGAAGCCCGGACCGCCGTTTGTGCGCAGCAGCATATTCATAAACAGGAACGAACCTGTCCATGAATCTTTTTCCCCGATGGCGATGGGCGTGATGCCTTTGGATTTCAGCAGCTTCACGTCTTCCAGCAGTTCCTCGAACGTTTTCGGCGTATCTTTGATGCCTGCCTGGGCGAACAAGTCCTTATTATAGTAAACGACTTGAATGTTATTGCCGTCCGGCAGGGCGTACACGCTGTTGTTAAAGCTGTAGTAATCGAGCAGCCCGTCCTGAAAAGTCCCTTTCAGGCCGTTCTTATCCAGCATGTCGTTCAGCGGGGCGAGCAGTCCGGCATCGACGAAAGGCTTCATCTGGGCCGCCGGGTTAACGATCGTGATGTCCGGGATCTCTTTGGAAGCGGCCTGGGTTTTCAGCTTCATTTTCTGCTGATCGGTGTTCATGGAATCAAGCTCGATATGAATATTGGGGTTTTCCTTCTCATACTGTTCCACGATTTTATGAAGCATTTTGTACGTAGGCGTCGTCGGATCGGGGTAAATGTTCTGGAACGTGATGGTGACTTTCTTGTCCCCTCCCTTGGATCCCGTATTCGTATCCTGCGTGTTCCCCGTACCCGCGGATTGGTCGGCTCTACCGCAAGCCGCCAAGCCGACCGCCAAGACACCGGCCAGAGCCGCGGCGGAGATGCGAGCTGTTTTTCTGCCCATTTTTCCTGACCCCCATTAAGTTCGAAATGTAAGTTTATTATCATCGTTTGGAGCGCTTTCAACAATGCAAGAAATTAAGGTTTGTGGTTTACTTTTTCAAGATTGTTAAATTTTCCAACTGAACAACCAGAGTTAAATCCTCCGGCCAACTGGCAAAGCGCAGTAAAACGTCCCCCCGCGCAGCCGTGCTACACTAATACAAAACGGCCTTGATCTATGCCGGAGAGGATGGTTTTACAGATGGAAGTTGTCCGCATCGGAATCATCGGGTTAGGTAATATGGGATCGGCGCACGCGAAATATTTGATTGAGAACAAAGTAAAAGGCGCGGTACTCGCTGCGGTGTGCGACGCGCGAACCGAGCGGCTGGAGTGGGCGGCCCGGGAATTCGGAAACGGTGTGGCACGCTTCGCCGGGATCGAAGAGATGTACGCCTCCGGCACAATCGACGGCGTGATCATCTGCACGCCGCATTACGGCCATCCGGCGGAAGCCGTGGCAGCGTTCAAGCACGGTCTGCACGTGCTGACGGAAAAGCCGGCCGGCGTCTACACGAAGCAGGTCCGTGAAATGAACGAAGCGGCCGCGGCGGCCGGCAAAGTGTTCGGCATCATGTACAACCAGCGCACGCAGCCGCTCTACAAGAAGCTTCGGGACCTGATCAGGCAGGGCGAGCTGGGGGAAATCCGCCGGATCAACTGGATCATCACCCTCTGGTACCGGTCCCAGAGCTACTACGATTCCGGCGGATGGCGCGCCACATGGGCAGGCGAAGGCGGCGGGGTCCTCATCAACCAGTCACCCCATCAGCTCGACCTGTGGCAGTGGGTGACCGGCATGATGCCCAAGCGGCTGCGCGCCTTCTGCGCTTTCGGCAAGCACCGGGACATCGAGGTCGAGAACGAAGTGACCGCCTACGCGGAGTACGAGAACGGAGCGACGGGCGTATTCATCACGTCCGCCTGCGAAACGCCGGGTACGAACCGGCTTGAAGTGGTGGGGGACCTTGGCCGGATGGTCATCGAGAACGATAAGCTGACCTTCTACCGGCTGCGGCAGTCGGAGACGGAGTTCAACCGCACCTATAAGGGAGGCTTCGGGGAGCCCGAGGTTTGGAAAATCGACATTCCCGTCGAAGGCCAACGCGGGCAGCACCACCTCATCACCCAGGATTGGGTGAACGGCATTCTTCACGGCACTCCCCTGATCGCTCCGGGCGAAGAGGGCCTGAAGGGACTCACGCTCTCGAACGCCATGCTGCTGTCCGCATGGACGGACGAATGGGCGGAGCTGCCGCTGGACGAGGACCGGTTCTACGGGCTGCTCCGGCAGAAAATAGAGGCTTCCGGGGCCGCGAAAACTACGGAGGAGAAGACGCTCGATACGACAGGTTCTTACTGACGGGAAGGGGACGATACAGCGCAGAGTTCATCCATGAAATGCCGCCATAAGAAGCCCGCCTTCGATTGCAGGATTTTCAGGGAACTGCCGCGATGTGCAGTGCGGTTGCGGTTACCTGTTCCATGCCCTGTGATCGACCGCCGTCACAAAAGACGGGGCTTCATAGTCACACAGGATGCCGCAGCGTACGACGCTCTGGACACGCATTGTCTGCAAATAGAAACGGGAAGCGCTTGCATGCTACACTAAAGACAGAAAGGCCGCTTCCGGGCGGCCCCTACATCCCGATAAAGCGTGGTGCTCTCCCGCATGTTCACGAACCTGCACGACCGCAAAGATTCGCTCGGCCTGAGCTACCGCAATGAGGGAAAGGTCGATTCCGTTTTTCATTCCCATGCGTATTACGAAATTTATTACTTCCACAGCGGAAGCTGCAACTATCTGATCGGCGGCAACATCTATATGCTTCAGCCCGGGGATCTCATCCTCATGAACGGCATGACGCTCCACTGCCCTAAGGTCGACACCGCCGTCCCTTATATCCGGACGACCGTGCATTTTGAGCCGGCGGCCCTCAAACCGTATCTGGAGCTGCCTCACGCGGTCAATGTTCTCCAGCCTTTTCAGGAATTGAAAAACTGCCGCCTCACCCTTCGCGGCCCCGAAAAAGAAGAAGCGGAGCGCATCCTGCATGAAATGAGCATCCACGGCAAGACGGACGGCTTGATCGCTTATAACCGTCTCCACCTCGCATTTCTGGACCTGCTGTATTTCGTTCACGAGCAGTGCCGGCGGACGCTGCGCGCGGGGCGCGAATTTTCTTCCGAGAAAGAAAAACACGTCCAGCGTATCGTCAGCTTTCTCGAAGAACGCTTTGCGGACGATCTGCACTTGGAGCATCTTCAGAAACACCTGAACTTCAGTAAATTTTATTTATCTAAAATATTCAAGGAAATCACGGGGCTGACTATCTTTCAGTTCGTGTACCGCCGCAGAATCAACGAGGCCAAAACGCTGTTCCTGCACAATCCCGGCCACTCCGTTACCGATGTGTGCCTGCAGGTCGGCTTCAAGCATCTCGCGCATTTCAGCCGCTTGTTCAAGCAGCAGGTCGGCCTTACGCCGGAAAAATATAAGAAAACGGTCCGCGAACAGCTTTCTTCTTAATTTCTTAACGGCCAGCCTCCGGATTGGCATCATTGAGAAGGGTTCACACATCCGGGGGATTCACACCAACCGGTTCGGCAAATAAACCGCGAGCCGGACTCCGTCTGCGTCTGCGCCAGCATCGGCCATAGCCATGAAAGGGAGGGTTTCTTTTGCATAAAAAAGACGGCATGAACTACGCCCCTGAAGGAAAGCCGGCGCCGGTCGTCGCGCGGGGCGACTTTATTTTCGCGGCTGCAGGATTGGAGCACGGCCATATTTACGGCATGTGCAACGGACTGCGGGAAGCCGGGGGCGAGCTGAAATGGGTCTACGACCCCGATCCCCTGAAAGTAAAAGCTTTCCTCGCGGCCTATCCCAGCGTACGCCCCGCCACGTCGCTGGAAGAGATTTTACAGGACGAAGAAGTAAAGTTGGTAGCTGCCGCCGCCATTCCGTGCGACCGCGGGCCCCTCGGCGAGAAAGTGATGCGCAGCGGCAAGGACTACTTCACCGACAAAACACCGTTTACCGCGCCGGACCAGCTTCAATCGGCCAAAAGGACGGCAGCCGAAACCGGCAGCAAGTATGCGGTCTATTTCAGCGAGCGCCTGCACGTCGAGAGCGCCGTCTTCGCGGGACAGCTCGTCCGTGACGGAGCGATCGGGCGCGTCGTGCAGGTGCTCGGTCTCGGCCCGCACCGGCTGGGCGCCGCTTCGCGTCCCGGCTGGTTCTTCGAGCGTGCCAAGTACGGCGGCATCCTGTGCGATATCGGCAGCCATCAGATCGAACAGTTCCTGTTCTTTGCCGGCTGCCGGGATGCACAGGTGCTGCACAGCAAGGTCGCCAACTACAACAACCGGCAGTATCCGGAGCTGGAGGATTTCGGCGACGCGACCCTGCTCGGAGACAACGGGGCGACCCAGTATTTCCGCGTCGATTGGTTGACGCCGGACGGCCTGTCCGTCTGGGGTGACGGACGCACCGTTCTCCTTGGCACGGACGGCTATATCGAGCTGAGGAAATACGTCGATATTGCCCGCAGCGCGCAGGGCGACAACCTGTACCTCGTGAACGGCGAGGGTGAACGTCGGCTTGAGCTGAGCGGCAAAGTCGGCTATCCGTTTTTCGGGGAGTTGATCCTCGACTGTCTGAACCGTACGGAGCATGCGATGACCCAGGAGCATATTTTCAAAGCAGCCGAGCTCTGCCTGCTTGCCCAACAGAAAGCGGTCAGGGCCGAATAGCGGCGGAAGTCCCGTCTTTTACGGACGCTAAATTTTGGCGCAAAGTCACTCGACCAGTCAGCTGCTATGCACTCTTTAAATGATGGCTGCCTCTAAGCCAACCTGGTTGTCTGTGCAGCTCCGCACCCTTTCCCACTTCAAGCAATTGAGTACCTTAACTGATGATCTGGGCTGCATGACAATGGATTTAGCGCTGGTTGTCTGATTCCCGGGTTCATGTCTTGAGCATTCAGAGTTTAACTGGACTAGGTAACCGTCAGCCCCAAACTCAGTGACTACAGTCATGCGATACCTCGTCGAGCGCAGTGAACTGCACGCGGTATGGCGATATACTCATAACCAACTATCCGACCGGAGGTGCCCTATCGAATGAAACTGTCCGTGTTTACCGTCGCTACACCCGAGCTGTCCCCGGAGCAGCTTGCCGCCGCTGCCAAAGAAGCCGGAATCTCCGGCATCGAATGGCGATACAAAGAGATTCCGCCCGAGATGGCCGGTGAAACGCCGTCCTTCTGGCGCAACAATCTCTGCTCCATTTCGCCGGAGTGGGACGATGCCGAGCTGAGCCGTTTCCGAGACGCCGCCGAGCGTCACGGACTGCGTTCCCTCAGCGTGACGCCTTACCTCGACGCCGGTGATCTGGGAGGCACGGAACGCGTGCTGGACGCCGCCCGGCGGCTAGGCGCTTCCTTCATCCGGCTCGGCGTACACCGCTATGACCGGATGCGGAACTTCCGCGAGCTGTTCGAGCTGCAGCGGGCCTATCTGCTCGAGGCGGAAGCCTTGTGCCGGCAGTACGGCGTGAAAGGCCTCGTCGAGACGCACCACGTCACGATTGCGCCGAGCGCCTCCGCCGCCTACCGCCTCGTGGAAGGGCTGCAGTCCGAGCATATCGGCGTGCTGTACGACCCGGGCAACATGGTCTACGAAGGCTTCGAGAATTACCGGATGGGGATGGAAATTCTCGGCCCTTATCTCGCCCACGTGCACGTCAAGAACGGGGGATGGGTGTCCGGTGCCGATGAGAACGGCATGACCCGCTGGGTTTCCGCTGCCCGCCCCATGAACCGGGGGATGGCCGACTGGCGGCAGGTCGTCGCGGATCTCCGGGCGGTCGGCTACACGGGCTGGCTGGGCGTCGAAGATTTCAGCAGCGAGCTGCCGGGCCCGGAGATGCTGAAGAAATTCAGCGCTTTTATGAACGGTCTGATGCAGCCTTCCGAAGCATAGAGGCACCGTTCACACGATAAAAAAACCAGCCGGATTTTCCGGCTGGTTTTGCTTTTTCGGGAGGGATGGAGGCGATCTTTTCCCCAAGAGAAACAAAATTTAGGCCAAATGATTCAAGATATTCTCCTTCATAATTGCCACCCCCAAAAAAAAGAAGAAAGAGCTACGTTTGCTCTTTCTTCTTTTTAAGAGGAGAAATATACTCTTGGATTGAGTAGTAGATTCCTTCCATCCTGTTACGTAGCTGGTTTTGCCTGAACTATAATAGCTACAGAAGCAGATACGAAAGCGAGCATAGCAGTTCCATACACAGTAAAAGGGCCATTTCCAATAGCATATTCGCCTTACTCTTAATAATCACTTCCCCATTTGAAACAGCTATTGATTTTCCGATTTTCACAGTTTTTTAGCCCCTAGTGCCTGTTTAGTGAATTTGAGTCATGAATAAGTTCAACCAAACGTTGTTTTTTAATTTTTCAAACTTACTTACCTTGTCTTCTTTTCTTACCGTACTGGTAGGGGGCGGTTAAAACGATTAGGATAAGCAAAAAGTTTTTCACAAAAACTTTCTTTATAATTTGGGCCACGAACTGATCATGCATTTTATGGAATTCAAATAAATTTCGAGTTAAGTTTGCTATAAATAAAACTGAGGAGGTTGAGAGTATACCTAAAACAAATAGTATTGACAATAGCCATTTTATTCTCTGTTTGTACTTCTCAACCTTGATAACCTTTCTCATAAGAACAAACAATAATAAATAAACTATTGCCTAGAGTATGATAGCAAAAATAAACTCTTTAATATCCATTTAAAGTAAACTTCCTTTTCTAATTCATAAAATCTCTCCTCTTTTTATATATAGAAATTTATCGCATTTTACGAAAATATTTTATAAAAATAAAAAAACATAAATTATTATTAATTTTAACATAAAATTACTAATTTTCTCTCCATTTATCCTCTTAATATCGAAATCCACATACTGAAACATTATCAGATAATATGATTCTAAAAAAGCCATCTCTAAGTTATCTATGCCAACCAACAAGGAAGGCAGCCCTTTCTTCATTTTCAACCTCAAACCCGTCTCTATCTCTTTTTCATCTACCGGCCCTACCAGCCCAAAGATCTCCAGAAATTGCGATGATACAGATCGTCAAAGACGCGCTAAATTTCTTCCTGTTTCAAGCATCAGCCGCTTCCATACAGCTTTTCGCACTTGTTCGCAAGCAGGTGATAGTCCGAATGCCGCAACGATGGCCGAGGTTCCGACGACCATTCGCTTTAGCATGGGTTGCGTCGATAAACAGAATGTCCGGTTCCACGAAACCGTACTGCACGGCTTCCTGAAAGATTCGCACGAAGATCGATCCGAAGATGTCAGTGTTTTGAAACCAGCGCACGTCGTCCTTCCGAATGTCATAAAATAAAGAATAAGTTGGATAAAGTCACAGTCGATAAAACAGCGTAGGCGATGCTCGTTCCAATTTCTTTAATCGTCTAGCGCATGGAGCGTATGACTGAACAGATGCTGGTTGAGGGCGATTTTGATGAGAACAAAAAGATCTACGCTGAAACATTCGTCTGCGAGCTGTATGAATCTTGGACGAGTTTGTAGTTGAAAGAGAAGGCAACTTCTTTTTCAATTTGATCGGAAACAAGTTCATCCAGCAAATGAACGAAGACCTGTAAACGCCCTCGGTATTGGTTTTGCTAAGCTGATTTTCAACTACTAGGACCAACGATTATAAAGTTCGACAAATATTCTAATTATTCGCTATATGAAATTAATGGTATATATGTTAAAATATTTTATAAATACACTTATTTCTTTCGAAGAAATTGAATGTATTTTGTCTAAAATAGATATCGGAGGTTTTACTAAATGTTAAAGAAACTCACTACGAAAGTGCTCCCAGTGCTTTTATTTGCAACACTTATTCCTTCAGCCGTATTTGCATCTTCAAATGAAGTATCATCTAAAGATGCAGTAAAAGCAGCTTTATTTCAGGTTGTTTTAGACCAGAAGGAAAATAATTACTCTAAATGGAAAGATCTAATTGTATCAGCTTCAGAACCGGTACTAGTTTATGATATTTCCGGAGAAAAACATAGTTACATCGTTAACTTGAAAGCATCTGGCAGAGAAGTAGGATTTGTAGAGGTCAGCTATTATAAAGACGATAATCCTATTTTAAGTTTCGGGTATTCATCAAACCGCATGGCAGATCAAGAAAAGAGTGAATTACGAAACAAAGTCAAACAGATGGGAAAGCAAGTAGCCACTGAAAAGGTTATAATAAACGGACCAGCTAAATTTGCCTTGAAAAAGGAATTTTCAGATGGGTCTGCTGAAATAATTGAATCTAAAGAAGTAGCTGAATTAACCAAAGAACAAAACCAAAAAATCAAAAAGAAGGAAAGGAAAGAGAACAAAGAGGGAAAGAAATTTTGGAAAAATATTGATGATGTGACTAGTGAAATCGGAACAACTAGCGACGGCGTAACAGATAACCCAGGAGCTTATGAATCTGGTTACTCTTCTACAAATAGTAAATTTTGGGACGGAGTTGGTGATGCGAATCAGTATACCAATTCATTGTGGACTGGTGCTTCTGGATGTGCTCCTACCTCAGGTTATAATCTTATGTTTTATTGGCATTACCAAAAAGGCTTTTCCGGTTTATTAAAGAATAGTTCCGGTTACGTGGACAAGGATGATTCGGTATTGCTTATGAGACAAAAAATGGGTACAGATAATGCTGGAAACACTAGCGTCAGCGCTAAGGCAAGCGGGTTGCGTGCGTACGCCGTAGCACGAGGCTACAAGTCTTCTTCGTCGACCCTTACTACCTCTCCTTCATGGAATACTGTTAAATCACATATGAGTAGTGCTCCCTCACTTCTCGATTTCTTTGATCAATCATTCTATTGTGGTAGTTCAAGTTGTGGACATACTGTTGTGGGGGTTGGATACACTGAATATTTTTATAACGGAAGTTCCTCCGGCCACCAATATATGATCGTTCACGATAACTGGGGTAATACACCTGAAAATGTATATGTAGCATATGGGAGAAATTACACATCAATGAATTCACTTCTTTATAGTATGTAATTTTATTCATAGAAAGAGTACTCCTCAAAGATGGGGAGTATTCTTTCTATAGAAAAGCTCCCGTTTCAACCTTAAAGCTAAATTTCTATCAAGCAATCATTAAAACGATTTTTAATTTAACTAATGAAACAATGATTATAAATGGTACGTTATTATATATAGAGCAGATATGAAGAAGGGGGACAACAGGTATGAAAAGGATGATTTTAATTCTCATTCTAATGTTATCCATTACTGGATGCGCAGATCAAGGGGGAAGAAAAAATTTGGACTCTGAAACATTAGCAAAACCATTATTGAATTTTTTCCAAGGTGATATAACCAAAATCACTCGTATCGATATACGTAATGGAGCTACAGGTGAAGTAAAGTCATTTAAAAATAAAGAAACTCTCCAAAAGTGGCTCGGTAAATTTCGCGATATTGAAGTAAAGTCAGATCCAAATCAAGAACCAAAAACAGGTTATGCATATGCAGTGGAATTATATGAAGGAAATCAAATAAAGTTTAGCTTTACCAATAGTCAAATCGATAAACTATATTTGCTACCTTCCGAAGAACTTATTAAGCATATGAAGAGCCTTTATGAATCATGAGAGTTATGGATTCCTAGCATTGTCTTCACAACCATAATTACTTAATTGTGAGCCTTGTTTGCGAGGTTCTGTCTTCGTAGATTTTTAATCCACTTTATTAACTTTCCAACTTTTCTCCCCGCCTACCTCGCCTCTCTGCCCAAAAACCGCCAGAAATTGCGATGATACAGATCGTCGAAGTCGCGCTGTATCTCTTCTTCCGTCACGTACCAGCCGCTGCCGTGCAGCTTTTCGTACTTGTCCGCAAGCACCCGGCCGATGATGGATCGGGAATGCTCCCACTTGTAAATAAGCTGCTCGAGAACGCGGCAGTCCGAGTGCTGCGGGATGACGGAGGTTCCGAGCAGCTCCACCCGGAAGCGGGTCATCTCCTCCACCATCGATTCCACGTGGAGGAACCACCAGCAGCCGAAAATCATCAGGTTGCGGAATTTGCGCGCAAGCACCGCAAGCTCATGCTGATTTTCGCGGGCCAGCATCGTGACCAGGAATTTCTGGTCCGGATACCGCCGGCAGAGAGCCTCCACCGCGGTCACGTCCGAGTGCATGCTCATGTCGCCCGCCAGACGGAGGCCCGGATTGACCGAACGCCGCACCCCGATCATGAGCGCAAAAGGAATGCCGTGCTCGCGGCATACCGGGACCATCGCTTCGTCGATCATCCGGCTGCGGTGATCGTCCGACGGATACACGAAATCCCCCGGCATGGAAACCGCCAGATAGAGCGCATCCATCCGCCGGATCCATTCCGACAGGAAGCGGCGGACTTCCCCGCGCGTCTCCTCCGTCCATGCCTCCTCCACGCGGTATCCGAGCTGCTTCAGCTCGCGCACTGCCTGCGGCCAGTTGTTCAGCAGCGCATCTACACGCAGAGCCGCGGAGAAACGAGGGTCCGTATTGCCTCCGCGATCCAGCCACACCGCCCGCTCAGCCGCATCGAACGGGTCGTTCGTCATGACAATGTGCTCCACCTTGGCGAGCTTCATGACCGTGTCGAGCTGTCCGCGCAAATCCCGGCCTGCCAGGTTGCGGCGGTATTCTTCCAGATTGCGGCTGGAAACATCCAGTCCGAGCCGGTCCAAAATCGTGATCAGTCCGCTTGCGGCCTCGCTCACCGGAGAATGATCGACGAACAGCTTTTTCCAGATGGCATCCGCCTGCTCCCTTTTCGTCATCGCCCAGAAAGCCTCATAAGAGTCCTCCGACCACCGGAAGGACTCCGAAATCAGGTAGTGATACGTCAGCAGCTCATCGATTCCCCAAAGCAGAGAATCTTCAAAGTCCACGGAATACAGATGCGTATGCATATCGGTGACCGGGGTGGAGGCAGCCAGCCTCTCGACGATTTTTCTAAGCTCCGCCGCGTTTTGGATCGTTTGTGCCTTCATGGTTCCACATCCTTTGATAGGGGTAGATTTTGCAAAAAAAAGTCCCGATAAGAAGCGCTGCGCTCTAAATCGTCATAGCTCCGAATCCCCCGTCGACCCGCAGAATCGAGCCGGTTACGAAACCCGACGCCGCGGAAGAAGCCAAGTACACGGCGGCGCCTTGAAGCTCGCGCGCTTCACCGAACCGGTTCATCGGCGTATGGCTCATAATGGAGGAAATCCGCTCCTCCGAAAGAATTTTACGGTTCTGTTCCGCCGGGAAAAATCCCGGTACGATCGCGTTCACGCGCACTCCGGCCGGAGCGAACTCCCTCGCCAAATATTGGGTCACACTGTTCACACCGGCCTTTGAGGCGGAATAGGTGAACACCTTCGACAGCGGCGGATCGGCCGATACGCTCGAAATGTTGATGATGCTCCCGCCGAGCCCGCTTTCCACCATGTATTTGCCGAACACCTGGCAGGCTAGCATGACGCTTTTCAGATTGACGCTCATGATGCTGTCCCACTCCTCTTCCGTGATCTGAAAAAAAGGAGTGGCGCTGTTTTTGCCCGGGCAGTTGAGCAGAATATCGGCTCTGCCCGTCCAGTCCAGCACTTCGTCCAGGACACGCCGCAAATCTCCCGACGACGTCGCGTCCGCCTGGAAGCAGCGGGCCTCGCCGCCCCCTTGCTCGATGCGGTCACGGACCGCCGCGGAGGTAACCGGATTGCGGCCCACAACGGCCACCTGCGCTCCGTGTCCCGCCAGTCCGGCCGCCATCTCCCCGCCCAGCGTGCTGTTGCCGCCGATAACGACAGCCGTTTTGCCCGTCAAATCGAATAAATTCATATGAGGTTGACTCCTTTTCGCTGCTGCGGCTTCCGGGGAATAGTCCTACTAAGTATAATGAGGACACAATCTATGCTCTCCCAGGATAAGCCGAGTTTTTTAATAACATAAACGATTGTGCTTTATATCTCTGCCTTTACCGTACCATGACCTCTTGTAAAACGCTTTCTTCTCGTTATGCACCTGACTTTGTTCATTTATATGTGGTTGGTGTGATCTTTAAGCGGGTGTGTTAAACTGTTCGTAACTTGCTCCCGATCGTTTACTCTCAAATCCGAAAATCCGGAGGACAGCCTTATGAACCTGATGGACACCTTTACGAGGCCTATAGAAGCCCTGTATAACACATCCCGTATCCCCGCCGGTTTTCATTCCCATCTTTATTATGAACTTTATTATTTTCATAGCGGACAATGCAGCTACCTGGTCGGGCACCGGATTTATAACCTTTCCCCGGGCGACCTTCTTCTGATGAACGGCATGACTTTGCATTATCCCAAAATCAACCCGGCTTTCGAGTACTGCCGCACGATTGTTCATTTCGATCCGGCCTATGCCGAGGGGCTGTTCCGCGCACCCTTTCACACTCCGGTGCTGAACCCGTTCAAAAGAACGGATAACCGGCTGATTTCTCTGGAGCCTGGCGAACGAGCGATTTTGGAACCCATACTCGAAGAATTGTGTTCCCTATCCGGAGAAAGCGACTCTTTATGTCGCGACCGGTTCCTCGCTTCTTTTATGCGGGTTCTGCTTCAAGTGTATGAAATCGCGGACAAACCCCGTAACCGGAGCCACGAGCCCGCCGGACCCCGGCAGCAGCATGTGCAGCAGCTCATTTCTTATGTGGAGGCGCATTACACCGAGGATTTCCGCCTGGATGACATCGCCGCCGCCGTTCACTTGAACAAGCACTATCTCGTCAAAATGTTTAAGGAAACGACCGGTATCACCTTGTTTCATTACTTGTACCGGCGCCGCATCAACCAGGCGAAAGTTCTTTTCACCCTGGAGCCCCAAAAAAGCATCACTGAAACCGCCTATGAAGTCGGGTTCAAGCATTTGTCTCACTTCAGTCAGACGTTTAAAAAGTTTACCGGCCTGACGGCGGAAGAATACCGCAAACAGGTGCTGAACACCTAACTCGAAGGAGTGAGGTATTGTTTGGGGCCGCTGCGTAAAACACTAAGAAGGCACCGCAGTTACTTGCTGCGGTGCCTTCTTATGCTGACGGGTTAACCTCCCGGCGATGCTTTGCTCTTGGTCTTGCTCTTGCTCTTGCTCTTGCTCTTGCTCTTGCTCTTGCTCTTGCTCTTGCTCTTGCTCTTGCTCTCGCTCTTGCTCTCGCTCTTTCTCTTGCTCTTGCCCTAGCTCCCGCTTACACTATCCGCTATTCCGCCAAGCTTCCGTCCCTTCTTCGGCCCCGCGAATCCGTCACGATACCGGCAGCCGGGTCGATCGCTTTCACAATGGCTTTCATGCGGGCTTCTTCCATAAAATGAATGGTATAAGAAAGGCTGCGGCCTCTGCTGCGGCTGAAGCTTTCGCTCCTCGCTTCATTCGGCGCTCTTTCGTCCGGCTCCCGTATACTCCCGGTCGCCCCTCCCCCCGCAGACTCGCAAGGCTCGACAGGCCGGAAGTTCGCGATGACCCGTCCGGAGCGCCTGCTGAAAAAACGCTCGGCAGCCCGCTCCAACCCGTAAGCGTGACGCTCTTCCGGCATCGCTCTTTTTGCAGCCGCCTCACGTTTTTCCGCCTCTTCAGCTTCACAGTCTGAGGCCTTCCGTCCCAGCCTGGCCTCCATCTCTTTCTCGATTTCAGCGCAGTGCCCGCTTACAATCGTAATCCGGCGGTGTACGGAGAACCCCCGAAGACTGAAATGGACCGTTTCATACGCGAGCAGGTAAGCGAGAATGGAATACATCGCCTGATCCCAGCCGTAAATAAAGCCGGCCCCCGCCAAAATAAAACAGTTCAGCAGCATGAAATCTTGATCTTTGAAACCGAATTTCACCAGTTTCTCGGTGTGATCCCGCGTTTCCAGCGTATCCAGGGTCGCCCCGTAGCGGATGACCAGACCGATCCCCAGCCCCAGAGCGGCTCCTCCGCAGAAGGCCGCCATCATCGGATTTTCGATCAGAGCCGGTACCGGATGCAAGATAAGGGCGCTGAGCGAAAATACGAGCAGGCCGAGAACCGTAAGCACCGCAAAATTACGCCGGACCTTCCGGTACGAAAGCAGAATAAGCGGCAGGTTCAGCACGAACAGAAACAGCCCAAGCCTCATTTCCGTAAAATGGGCCGCCAAAGCGGACAGGCCCGTCATCCCTCCGACCAGCATCCGGTTCGGGATCAGGAACAGCTCCAGCCCGACTGCGGCCAGTACGCTCCCGCAAATCACCATCAAGAGCTTGAAACACCACTGTGCCAAGGACCAACCGCCCAGTACTTCTCCGGCCGGACCCATGCGGACATTTTGCAAAAGCTTCATCGGAATTCCTCCTCATCGCTTAGATTACGTCCTTACAGGACCGTACAATCAGCCAGCGTCCGAGTGCGAATATCCCGCGGCGTTACCCGCTTCCCTCCTTTTGCAGAACGGTTTTGCCCTCCTTTTTGCCGGACGCGTCTTTGAAAGGAATCACTTTATTCATCCACTTGTAGATGGTTTTGCTTTCCTTGGTAAGCAGCGGCCCGAGAATCGCCATAATGAGTACGTACAGAGCCGCGAACGGCTGTAAAACCGCAAGCAGTCCGCCCGCTTTGCCGAGATTGGCCATAATGATGGAAAATTCGCCGCGCGACACAATGGTCAGGCCGATGTTGGCCGAAGCCTTCGAAGGCAGACCGGCGCTTCGCCCCGCAAGCAGTCCTGCGGCCAAGTTGCCGATCAAAGTAATCGCGACGGCTCCCAGCGACATCCAGACGGCTCCGCCGAGCGCCAGGGGATCGATGGTCAGCCCGAAGCTGAAGAAGAAAATGGCGCCGAAGAAGTCCCGGAACGGCATGATCAGATGCTCGATCCGCTTCGCGTGCTCCGTCTCCGCCAGGACAAGCCCGACGAGCAGGGCACCGATCGCTTCCGCGACATGAATCGTTTCGGAGAAGCCCGCTACGAGGAACAGCGCCGCGAAAATCACGAGCGCGAACAGCTCGTTGGAGCGGATGTTCAGCAGCCGGTTCAGGAGTGGAACGGCTTTTCTGCCCGCTACGAGCAGCACCAGCATAAATCCGAGCGCGATGAGCGCGGAGAGCAGCACGCCTCCCAGCGTTGTGGAACCGCTTAGGACGAGTCCTGACAGGATAGAAATGTAAACGGCGAGGAAAACATCTTCGAACATAATAATACCGAGGATCATTTCGGTTTCGGGATTGGCCGTTCTTTTCAGATCGACCAGAACTTTGGCCACGATGGCACTGGAGGAAATCGTCGTAATTCCGGCAATCACCAGAATTTCGGCTAGAGGGAAACCGAGCGCCCAAGCGAATATGACGCCCAGCGTAAAATTAATGAGGATATAAATCGTACCGCCCACGGCGATGGAACGCCCCGACTTGATAAGCCGGCCTACCGAGAACTCCAGTCCCAGATAGAACAGAAGGAACAGGACCCCGATCCGGCCCATAAACTCGATCAGCGGCGCGCTTTCAATGAACCGGAAATCAAAATGCCAGATCTCCAGCGCGTGCGGACCTACGGCCATCCCGATCAGAATATAGAAAGGAATGACCGAGAAGCGGAGTTTGGCCGACAACAACCCGGCCGCCGCAATAAGCGCGATGGCCAGACCTACCTCGAATACCATGTGATTCATCTATTCAACCACTTCCATTCTTTAAAATGTGCCGGAACAATTTTTGCTGCTGTCTTTCCCCGACCACGATCAGAGTCGAGTCGGCGGACAAGACATAATCCGGTCCCGGATTGATCTGCTTGCCGTGATTTTTGTCGACCACCGCAATGATGGTCGCTCCCGAATTTTGCCGGACGTCCAGCTCGCCGATGGATTGGCCGACGCACGCATACTCCGGGTCCATCTTGTACCATTCGATGATCAAATCGTCCAGAGCCACTTCGATCGACTCCAGCGCCTTCGGTTTATAAGTTAATCCGCCTACGATTGCGGCAAGCTGACGGGCTTCATCGTCGTCAAGGGTAACCATGGATAGACTCTCGTCCGGATCGTCATAGTGAAAATGGTACATTTCGCGTCTGCCGTCGTCATGAAGGATAACGACGATCTTATCTCCGCCGCGGGTATTCATCAGGAACTTCTTTCCTATCCCCGGCAAATCGGATTCTCTTACGTACATAGTGGAATAGCCTCCTATAAATGAGTGTAATTATGGACGTCCGGTCCGGTTTCAGACTGCATGTGCCCTTAGCGGCCGTAAGGAGTCTAAGAATTCGGACAGACGGGGGCCTTGCCGCCCGGCTTATTTTTTTGCCGAGGCTCATCAACGTTTTCCGTATCATTCATGTTATTTTTATACATATTTATGCATTATTTATGCATTCAGGAGAAGTTCGGACAGACTCAAAGAAACCGTCTCAAAGCGGCCGAAAAAAATTATACGGGCAAATAAATTTGTTCAAAATTAGGATGAACGGGACTTACGATTTACCGGATAACGGCAGAGGATTTAAACCACGTAATTGGACGTGAATTTGATCGGAAGAAGGAATTGTTTGCGCCTTAACAGGCAGATGAAGGGTTTGTACCGGAGCCCTGGAATGGGGGCTTTAAAGAGGGTAAACAGGCACAGCACGAATAAGACCACGAGGGTGTTGGCCGCCTTCACCATTTTGGCAAAATGATGGGTAACGGCTTTGCGGATCACATACTTGGATTTGTGTTCGCTAAGCGGAGGGACAGACTCGTACGTGGAGGAGGACTGGCTGGCCGCGGCTTCCTGAGTCAGAGGCACGGGCGCGGAGAAGCTCAGCAGGAAAGAAAGCGCAAGAAACAGGCACCAGCGAATGATCGCGTTCCGTTGCTTCATCGTCTCCCCCCTTTTATAATCTGTTACAACTATGATAACACATTTTGCGCCTTTACGAAACAGTTTCGGACTTATTTTATGCATTTTTTTGTTTGATTATGCAAAATACCGGAAGCCTGTCCCTACTATCCTGCAGGATCTGTAACTTCCCAACTCGTCCCTCAACCCGTACAATAGGGGAGGTGATAATTGGAAGCCCGTTAGAGAGAGGAGTACAACATCATGGCAGCATCCAGACAGGAACGTCATACAAATTTACGCGAGGCGGAAAAGAAAGCCCTTGCGCTTTTCGAGTTGGCCGAAGCGAAAGGAATTCTGCGCAGCGGCGTTACGGAAAAAGAACTGAACCGTGAAATTTATGAGTTCGCCTTCGAGCTTTACGGGATCAAAAAATATTGGCACAAGCGGATCGTGCGTGCGGGAAGCAATACGCTTCATCCGTACCGGGAAAATCCGCCCGACAGAATGGTCGAGCCGGGAGACATTCTCTTTATCGACTTCGGACCTATCTTTGAAGATTGGGAAGCCGATTTCGGACGCACATACGTGTTTGGAGACGATCCCCTCAAAAATAAACTGCGGCGGGACGTTGAACTCGCCTGGCATGACGGCAAGGCCTTCTTCGATTCCCGTCCGGACATAACGGGCAGCGAGCTTTACGATTTTATGACCGCTTTAGCCCGCGATTACGGCTGGGAGTATGGCGGCCCTCACGCCGGTCATCTTATCGGGGAATTCCCCCACGAGATCGTACAGGGCGAAGAAGTCGAGAATTATATCCATCCCGACAACCACATCAAGATGCGGGATAACGATAAAAACGGCCTGCTCCGCGACTGGATCCTAGAGATCCATTTTGTGGACCGCGAGCGCGAGATCGGCGGATTTTTCGAGCAGTTGCTGACGGTGGACTAATCATCCGCCAAAAAAAGGAGCCTGCACGGCACTCAAACGAGTACCGTGCCGAGCTCCTTTAATTTTTGCAGGATATTCTCCTCCGTCCGGTCGTCGACGGCGATTCTCTCCTTGGCGAGTTCAGCCAGAGCGTCATGGTCTCCGATCAACACCGAATGCTTCGCTTTCCGGAAAAGCGGCAGATCGTTGTTGTCGTTGCCGAAACAAATGAACTCATCCAACTGGAGTCCGCAACCGCTCAAAGCCGCCATCTTGTTGACGCCTTGACTGGTCACATCCAGAATGCCTTCCGAGGAGTGATGATGGATCGTAACGTCCAAGGCTCTCAGCTTCGCGGACAGCTCCTCAAACCGGCTGCAGGAGAGCACGACGATTTTGACAAATGATTGAATGTCGTCCAGCTCCACGCGTCTCGCCAGCCCATGGGGGTCCACATTAGCCAGGAACGGGTGCCCGGGACTCAGACGGTAAGCATAGTTCCATGTATCGTCGATAAGATATTCAGCCTCATAATCGTTCAGCAGGTTAACGATTTGCCCGGCTAACGGCCCGGGAATCGGCTGGTACGCCAGCGGCTGCTTGCGGTAAAACGTCATCGCGCCGTTCGCCCCGATCAGCAGATGTCCGCCGAATCTATCGTCCAGGACGGGAAGCATATCCCGGCAGGGCCGCGCCGATGCGAAGCCCACAAAGTGCCCGGCATCCTCCAGCTCCAGCAAAACATCCAGAATGCGCTTCGAAATCGGCTGTCCTTTGAAACAAATCGTTCCATCCAGATCGAAAATAAAGTTCATGTTCACGCCCACCTTACTCGGTTGATGTACCTAATCGTAACGGGTACGGCCCGTCCGTTAAAGGGACAGAACGCGCAAAGTGAGCAGGACACCCCGCAGGCGTGCAGGGCAGGCTGCGGCAAGCATGCGGCAGGTGTACGCCCGAATCCCCTACCGGCCTTTCAGGCCCGCGAGTCGTGAGGGACGGTGCCGGGCCAGGCGGTACCGCCGCGTCCCCCGCAATGCGGCGCGGGGCCGGACGCTACCATGCCGGGCCCACAGCGCACAGGGCACGGCCCCGCCTTCCCGCTCAGAGCCTGCGCAGCGGGAACAAGCGGCCCGCCGCCGTCACAATCCGGCGGCTCAGAACCACGCTTCCGCCAGCGCCTTCACGCCGGCGGCAATTTCCTCCCGGCCCAGCGCCCCGTATCCGAGCAGCACGGTCGGATGCTCGTCTCCGGGCCGCAGCCAGTACCGGGCGGTGCCGTACACCCGCACGCCCTTTTCTAGGGCCGCTTCGATCAGCTCGTCCTCCGACCGGTCCGTCCGTACGGTCAGGAAAGCGTGGAGCCCCGTGTCTTTGCCCTCGGCTTGCGCTGTTCCCGGCATATACCGTTCGAGGGCCTCCGAGAAATAGCGCCGCTTCTCCTCGTAAAGCCTCCTCATCTGCTGCAGATGCTTGTACCAGTACCCGTCGGACAAGTACCGGGCGAATGTGAGCTGGTCCAATCTGGAAACCGGCTGGTCGTACTCCGGGACTTTCGAGTGAAACTCGGAAAGAAGTCCGGGGGGCAGCACCATGTAGCTGAGATTGAACACCGGCAGCAGCGCCTTGGAGATCCGGCCGATGTAAACCGTCTTGTCCGGGACCATGCTCTGAATCGCGGGAAGAATCCCTTCCTCGTATTTAAACTCCCATTCGTAATCGTCCTCGATGAGATATTCGCGGGAGCGGGCCCAATCCGCCAGCTCCGTTCTTTTATCCGCAGGCATTGTCACCCGGTTCCTGAACTGCTGGGAGGGGCTTACATACATCACGTTCGCGGCGCTTCCCGTAAGCTCCCGAAGAGAGACACCGCTGCCGGTCAATGGAATCGGGTGGACGCGAAACCCCAGATTCAAAAACGTATTCCGGGCCCCGTCGTATCCGGGATTCTCAACGCCGATCCTGTGCTTCTTCACGTCGAGAAGCTGGCTTAACAGCATCACGAGCTGCTGGGGGGCCGCTCCCACGACGAGCTGGTCCGGGGTAGACAGAACGCCCCTGGATTCATACAAAAGCCTGGAAAGTTCCTTTCGGAGCGGATATTCCCCCTGACTCGTTCCTTCGACGGCATAACGGCTCTGGTACTGCGCGACCAGAAGATTCCGGACCTTGTTCCAATGCCGGAAGGGGAACGTCCCCAGCTCAATATTGCCGTAGCGGAAATCCGTCGTGACCGTCTGTTCGGGGGTATTTGCCTCTTCCGCCCGGATAACCTTGCGCGAGGACTCATCCGGCTCGTACGTCACGCAGAAGCCCCTCTGAGGGATATTCCGCAGATACCCTTCCGATATCAGCAGCTGATAGGCGTTTTCCACGCTATTTTTACTGACGCCGAAAGACCGGGCACTGCTGCGGAGCGAAGGAAGATAGTCTCCGCTGCGCAGCCTTCCTTCCCGGATCCCGTTTTTGAAATAGGTATATAACTGGTGAAAAATCGGCTTTTTGCTGGCCGAAAGATCCAGCGTAAATTCACGCATGACGCGACGCACCTCCTAAGCTTGGATGCTTCCTCCGGCTGTACCGGAGACACTAGGCATACGGCATCCTTATCGCTACCGAGTGCCTCGCCTCCTAATTTTTATCGTGCAGATCCTGCTTTTCCGGTCCACAGCTTCACTCTTATCTTCCCAAACCTGTCTTGAAACTTCAAGAAAAGATAATTTAACAGAAAAGAAGAAAATTTAACAAAATTTTGTCGTTATTTGTCTTAAGAATTTACATTATTTTGTCGATATACATGTAGAAAGGGGAGATAACTGAATGACAAGCGTTACAACAACCAAAGAAGAAGTTATCGAAAGAATCAGCGGGATCATTTCATCGGAGCTTGAGCGTGTTAAAACTGAAAATCCGTTCTTTTTGAACTTCCCGGCGGAAAAAAATCCGCAGTATTTCGTCTGGTGCAACAACCTCTACCATTTGTCCAAACATTTTGGGGAACTGCTGAAGCTCAGATGGGAACGGTTCCCGGATGTGGACCACGATGTTTTCTCCACTCACTATGACGAAGAGAAAGACCATGCCGAGATGCTCCGCAAATGGATGATCGGCATCGGCTTGGACGATCCCGAAAACCATACGGCCAATTACGAGACGGAACACTTTATCTCTCTCCAATACCGCGCCGTTGCGGCCATGGATGAAAATATGTCGCTGCTGATCATCAACAGCACGAGCGAAGGCTTCGCTCACGCCGTCTATCTTCACGCCTACAAAATCCTCCAGGAAACCGGCTTCACGGATCTCGAGTACTGGGCGATTCACTGCGAGGCAGACGAGGAACACAGCCAAGTGTATCATCTCATCCAGAACATGACCGAAAAACAACTGCAGGAAGCCGAGCATCTCGTTAAGTATACCTGCAACACGTTGGACGTCATGCTCGCATCCTGGTTTAAATAATTCGCGAAGGGGTACCCAAATGAGCGTTGTACTTAAAGATAAATTCAGCTCCAACATGGATAAAGCCAACCTGGTTTTTGCCTGGCAGGTCGTCGATAACCTGACGGTCGAGGAAGCCCAAGAGGCGGCTCGCATCATTACCGAAACTGTGGCAAACAACGCCAAATCAGGCAAAGTCAAGCTGCTTGTCGACAACCGTTTTATGGAGCGCGACAGACGTCCGATCGTGTTCACACCGGAGGTCAACAGCATCTGGGAAGAAGCGCAAAGAACCGTATTCCCTCATGTTTCCCACATTGCCGTGCTGTGCAGCGGTTCGATCATGAAGATGCAGATGGACCGCATCTCCAGAAATTCGAACATTTCCGATATTCAGAAAAGCTACTGGAACAAAGAAGATCAGGTTATGCTGAAAGAAGCTTTCGATTTCCTCGGCATAAACTCCAACGATCTCGTCAAAAACAAGTAACAGCCGAACGACCCGAGTCCCGCGTTTCCTCCTGAGGAAACCGGGGCTTTTTCGCTTTTCCTTCTCCGATGAAAAAAAGCGCACAGATCCCGCAGGATCGTGCGCTTTTCGCATCGCGTCGCGTAATTTCCCGGCGCCGGGTACGAAAGAATAAGTTTCGTTCAGCCCGGTTCTTTAACATCCCGGACTTCCAGCGTGATGGGCTGCGTGTACAAGTCGTACTTGCTGCCGCCGTCGATGACCGCCGTATATCTCAGAAGAGCGTGGGCTTTGCCCGGTCTTTTCGCCGTGATCCGGCTTCCGTAAGCCTCCACACTGATTTCGCCGTCGAGCAGAATCACATCGGCCGCCTTCTCCAGCCGGTCGCCTTTGAACGTTTCCATCAGCACGGACAAGTCCTTGCTTTCGTAGTTGCCGACGACGATATGGTCCTGCACCGGTTTAACGGAGGCCGCCCAATCCGAAGCCCAGAACGCGTAGTCCGTCGTAATGCCGAACGCGCCGTAACAGAAAAATTTCGCAAAATTGCTCTTGTCGTTAAACGTCCAGGGAGAAATCAGAACTCCCCGGTGCTTGGCGGCTTCCATAAAGTTCGGCCCCAGCCCTTTGTAAGTGGTATTGAACGTGGTATTTCTCAGCTGCATCAGCCGAAGCGTGTTGGTCAGCGACCCGTCGATATTCGCCTCATTGGCGGTTTCCCCGGTCAGCAGCCCCATCGGCATTTCGGGCATCAGCTCGGAGAGACGTTTCAATTGGTCGGGATTGAAAGCCATCGTGTTGATCAAATCTTCGGCGCCTTTATCTTTAACCACCTTAACAAAAGCATCCATCGCCGCCGGGTTCTTCGATTTCATCTCGGCCATAATCATTTTGCCCTGGCTGCGGGCAAGGTCGATCTGCTCTTCGAGCGTCGGTATCTGGACGTACGGGAACCCGGCCGGATACGGTTTGTTGGCGTTCAGCTTTTTCAGCTGGGCCAGGGTAAAGTCCTCAACCTTGCCTTTGCCGTTCGTCGTGCTTTCAAGCAAAGGGTCGTGAATGATCACAAGCCGGCCGTCTTTGGTAAGGTACATATCGTTCTCGATAAAATCCGCTCCCGCCTCCAGACCGAGACGATTGGAAACGATCGTGTTCTCGGGAGCCTTCGACGGCATTCCCCGGTGCCCGATGATGTACGGCTTACGGATCAGCGTATTCCCGTGGGAATACACTTTCAGGGCTTTGAAGGCCGCTTTGGGCGAATCGGTCACAATCCCGTTAACCCCCGCCGTGATCAGCGTGTGCAGACCCAGCTCCGGGCCAGCCTTCGTCCCCGCCTCCTTCGTCCAGACGACGATGAGTCTCTGCTGAAGGTACGCGACAGAGGAACGGGAGGCCGAGGCCCCGGGAAGAATGGCGATCTTGGCCAGACTGGCCGTCGTTTTGCGGCGGATGTTCAGCAGATCGTCCGCCGACAGATTCCCGGCCGAGCTGAAATCCACGATGCCGCGCAAGGCCGGATACAGCGTTCTGGCCCGCTTGACGAGCTCGCCCCGGTCGGACACGACGAAAGCGTCCTCGATGCCGCTCTTCTTAAGCAGCCCGGCCACGCTGTCCGCCGTCTCCCCGTCCCGGACGTAGAAAGCCGGGATCATCCGGCGGCCCAGCCCATCCAGGACGGCCTCGAGCGTACCCAGCTCCGTTTTGCCGGAAGGGTCCGTAATCCGGAGTCCACTGCTCACATGGAGGATGACGGTAGCGGGCTTTGCCGGACCGGACAGCTCCTCCAGCTGCTCCTTGCTGCGCAGCTCCGTCACGATAGTCGGCGCGATGGCGATGCCCGTCTCCGGCTCCGTGACCTGCACAAGCTTGCTTCCGGGTGCCGGAGGCTGCTTCACCGGCTGCGCTGCGATACCGGCGCCTGCCCCGACGGGTGGAGGCGTCCCGCCCTTTCCGGCGGAAGCTACCGCTGTTGCGGCTCCGGTTTGTTTCGTTTTATCTGATAAGATGTTCGGGTGATCCGGGGTTCCGCCTGCAATCGTCGTGCCGCTTCCAAGCGCCTGACTTCCTGCATCAGCCATGTGAGCCTGCGGCATGCCCGCACGAAACGGAACTGCCATGCCCACCAAAGCCAACGTAACTCCCACATAGAAAATGTTCCAACGACGTGTCGACTGTTTGCGCTCTTTCCCTGTGGAAGGTTTCAGGTACTTGAAAAATTTTGCCGGTTGCACGGCTCTCCCCCTTACATGTGGTGAAATGTTCCCCAACCCGATAATCCCGTGTGTATTTGAAGATTATGGTGGATACACCTCATTGTATCAAGTTCTCATTAGTGAGTAACGAATTCTTTATAAAGAATGTTTGAATTTTCCTTAAACTTTTCTTACAAAAATAAAAGACTTCCCGACGTGGATCGTCGGGAAGTCTTTAAAGCAAATCCTAGCTTGCCGGAAGACGGACATTAAGGCAGTTGGCTAAGGAAAGGTTTGACCGTTTTCGCGAAGCTGTAGCCGTTCATGCCGTCCCAGTTGATGGACCAGGTCATGGCACCGCGGATGTCCGGATATTTCGCTACCGGCTTGTAGCTTCCGCAGCTGTTGCCGGTTGCCAGGCAGTTCAGCGCGTTGTTCACAACCGATGCGGATACATAACCGCCGCCCGCAGCCGAAGAGGTTGCCGGAACGCCGATACCGAGATGGCTAGGTTGTACCCACTGGATAGCGAGGTCCGTAAGAGCCGTCAGGAAGTCGACGGTTCCCTGCGAGTAACACTTGCCGTCACGGCCGAGCATACAGCCGGAATTGTAGAACTGCGTGTTGATGACTGTCGTAATGTCTTTCACGTTGTTGTAGAACTGGATGTAGCTCGTTTGGTTGTTCTGCATGTCGATCGTTTGCGGAGCCATGGTCAGGATGAAGCCGGAGCCGACTTTCGCCTGAATCTGGCGGACCGCCGTGGTCAGGTTCGGAACGTTGAAGCCGTGCTCCAGATCCACGTCGAGGCCGTCAAATCCATATTCCGTAATAAGGCTGGACATGGTGCTGACAAAGTTGGACACGTTCGGCGAAGCGCTGCTGAGGTCGATGTTGCCTTTCTCGCCCCCGATAGACAAGATGACTTTCTTGCCCTGCGCCTTTTTCGCTTTGATATCGTTAATCAGATCCGCATTGCTATAACCGCCGAGAGCTTTGGACAGGTCGGGATCAATGCCGAAGGTAACGCCGCCCGGCTTGGAGCGGTCCATCTCCGCGAAGGATACGGCAATGATGTCGTACTCGGCCGGCACTTCGCTCAGCTTGAGGTTCTTCGCACCGTTAACGAAATTCTGCCAGTAGCCGGTCACGATGTGCTTAGGCAGTTGACCGCCTCCGCCGCCGGTCGGCTGGGTTCTGGCCGTAACGGCCGCACTGGCCGGAGATACGTTGCCTGCCGCGTCTTTCGCCTTCACCGTGAACGTGTAGGAAGTGTCGGCCGACAAGCCCGTTACGGTAGCGGTCAAGCCCGTTACCGTCTGCGCCAGGGCGCCGTTGCTGTACACTTCGTATTGGGCAACGCCGACGTTATCCGTTGCCGCGCTCCAGGATAGGGAGACGCTCGACGTAGTCGATCCCGTCGCAGTCAAGTTGCCCGGTGCAGTCGGCGCCTGCGTATCGGAGCCTCCGCTCGTAGGCAGTGTAGTCACGCTGAGCGCGCTGCTTGCCGCCGACACGTTGCCTGCGGCGTCTTTCGCTTTCACTGTGTACGAATAAGCCGTATTCGGGGTCAATCCCGTGTTCGTGTAAGTCAGCGTACTGCCGGAAACGCTTCCAACAAGCGTAGCGTCTCTGTAAATATCGTAGCCTGTAACACCGACATTATCGGTAGACGGGTTCCAGGCAACCGTGATACTGGTGGAAGTCGTCGTTCCGGAAACCTTCAGGCCTGTCGGCGCTGTAGGAGCCTGGTTGTCGACTGTTCCTCCGCCTTGAACTTCTTTCCACAGGGCCGGAACGTTAGGCGGCTCCCAGCCGTTTAACGACGTATGCGGCTGTACGACCTGATAAGATTTTCCGCTGTATGTGACCGTATCGCCAACCGCATAGGAAGTCGATGCCGCCCATGCTCCACGATCGGCCGCCGAAGCCATTGCGGGAATTAAAGAGGCGAACAAAGTCGCGGTCAGCAGAAAACCGGCGGTTTTCTTCACAACCGATTTTGGACCGGTTAAAATTTTTTTCATAAATAAGATCCCTCCTGAATTGGTTGATCTGCGTTCCGGGGAACGCGGAATGGAATGCATGCTGCATCCGAAGTGCGTAACGTATTCCCACCTCCTCATGGATTTAAAAAACGGTTGGCGAAAGAAATGAAAGCCCTTTCCTACTTCCATTTAAACACGGGTACATAACCAAAAGTAGGGATAAATCTATTGAATATAGGGGGAATATTACAGAATAAGACATATAAAAAAGCGTCATTCCGTCTGGAATGAACGCTTGTCGTCAAATTGCCGGGAATCGGCCCGACCGCCCCGATCCAAATTCCGTCCGCCGGTTCAAGATACCCGCCGGGTACACATGCTTTCACCGCTAAAGTCTATTCTTCTTCACGCCGCCAAATATCGTGGTATTCCTTGTGCCGCTTGAAAAGGGCGTGCGCATACGAACAGGCTGGAACGACCGTTTTCTTCTCTTCCCTCGCCTGATCGACGACCGCCCGGACCAGCTCTTCGCCCACTTTCTGACCCCGCAGAGATTCGGATACGAAAGTATGATCGATCACTAGCGACTCGCTGCCCAGCGGCTGATACGTAATTTCGGCGACCGCTTCTCCGTTTTCCATCACCACGTAGCCATTGCCTCGTTTGATCGTTTCTCTCATGATATTGGCCTCCTCCTGATCTGTTCTTTTTATTATTAACCATTTTTTGGCCTTTCTATTTTCCGAGAATCTTGGCAGACTCAAATAAGAACGGGAGGCGGTGGAAAAATGAAAGAAAAAAAGGTCAGGGAAATCCGATTGCCCGATTATCCGGCCATTTATTTGTTAAACCAAGACTTCAATCCGAACCTGCATTCGTTTTCTGAACAAAAAGTAAAAGAAAAGATTGAAATCATCACCCAAAAAACAAACGACATCATTTTCGTTTGTGAACAAGATGAGGAAGTTATCGGATATATCCATGGAAGCCCCTATGAACTGCTTTTTTCCGATTCATTAGTCAACGTCTTGGGATTTGTAGTGAAGAAAACGTTCCGAAATCAGGGCGCAGGCAGCATGTTGATCGAGAGTCTTGAAGCCTGGGGAAAGACCAACGGATTTTATGGAATCAAATTATTATCCCATCCGAGCCGGACAGCGGCTCACAGATTCTATGAAAAGCGCGGCTATACGTTTACAAAGGACCAAAAGAATTTTATAAAAACGTTCGACTGCTAACAAAAAAGCCTTAACCCATTTCGGGTCAAGGCCTTTTCTTTCGTGAATGGTTCATGCTCTAAATTATTTGGTCAGCTGAAAATCGCCCGAACCGGTTCTTACTTTGAGCTTCACTTCGCCGCTGCCGAATTTACCTTTCAGCCGGTTTTTCTTCTCGTTCTTCTCTTCATAGGAGAAGTTTTCCGAGTCGATGCTTCCGTTGCCGCTGCCGCCCTCGAAATCGACGGCCAGCGATTTGGGCTCCTCGATCAGTTCTATCTTCACGTTGCCGCTGCCGGATTTGAAATCCGCGTCCCGCAGCAGCTCGCCCGCTTCCACGCGAATGTCGCCGGAATGCGTCTCCCCTTGCAGAGAGCCCTTGCCCTGCTTAAGCTCGACATTGCCGCTGTGTCCTTCGAATTTCAGGTCGTTCGCCGCATACTGTTCGGCTCTGATATCGCCGGAGTCCGCTTTTAGCGTAATAGCGTCCCCTTGAACGTCGGACACGTTAATATTGCCGCTTCCCGCATTCGCAACCAGCTTGGCGAATTTAATCTCACGGAGAGAGGTGTCGCCGCTTCCCGCTTTGGTTTCGACGGAATCTCCTTTCAGAGAATCCAAGTCGATATTGCCGCTCCCGGATCGTACCCGGACGGACTTCCAGTTTTTCTCGGGCAATTCCACAACCAGCTCTACATCGATAATCGTCACGCCTACTCCGATTTCGTTAGGTTCCTCGATTCCGACCGATAACGTATCGCCTTGGGCATCGACCTTGAGCTGAAATTTCTCCGCCTGCTTTTTGCTGACATTACCGTCCAGGCGTACGTTCACTTGGTCCCCTTCGCCTTTGACGATTCTGGTATCGGCGCTTCCTGTCTCTACGGTAATATTTTGTAAGGAAGCCGCTTCCGCCGTTTTTTCCAGATGTATGTCCTGCGTTTTGAAGGAAAGTCCGTTCCAGGAGAACACACCCACCGGATTAAAGTAATACAGCAGCGCCAGCACCCCCGCGCCAATCAGCAGAAAACCCATATTTCTTCTCATGTAATCATTCCACTCCAATCAACCGACATTGTTCTTGAATCCAGCCGAGCCTTACCTCGCTTTCCAAGTATATCACCAGATATTGACTGTCCGCATTGGACCTGCGAAGGTAATTCT
Organism: Paenibacillus chitinolyticus NBRC 15660; assembly: GCF_000739915.1. Classification (GTDB taxonomy): domain Bacteria; phylum Bacillota; class Bacilli; order Paenibacillales; family NBRC-103111; genus Paenibacillus_F; species Paenibacillus_F chitinolyticus. Next base: position 123,116 of record NZ_BBJT01000008.1, read on the forward strand.
TCCCCGTCTGAGGTCCAGGGGTCCGGCCGGACACCAACCCCCCGATTTTTCATAAACTGAACAAAAAAACGACCGAAAAGGAGTCTGTAAGCATGTACAGCCCCCCTTATCCCGTCTCGTATCCCTTCTGTCCCCCCGTGTTCGTATCGGCCGTTCACGGTTTGCCTGCCGGACCGGGCCTTTATCCCCGGTTTCCGGAAAATCCCGGACCCGGATACCCGCCCGTCGAACCGAAGCAGTTGATCTCGTCAGCCACTTCTTTCCGCAAACTCCTCGCCGACGGCAATGTGGTCCTCGCCCGGCTGTCCGACGAGCCGTTCGCCCGCCGGCTGATGATAGCGGCACAGGCCGGCCGCAAGCAGGAGGTCGACCGGCTCATGAAGGACATCGCCATTTCTTCCGTCCTGTCTGCCCGCTACACCCCGAGCGGACTTATCGTGACCGTGACTCCCGGCGTTCAAGACCCCGCATGCTGCGTCCTTACGATGTCCCTGAAGTGGGGACAGTAAGGTTCAGGCAGCATGAAGACAAAGCAGGCCGGAGGGTTCCCGTAGGCTTCGGGCTTGCGGGCATGGATGCCACTCTTGCATCCCCGTCCGGACGTCTGCGGCTTTGGCCAGGCGGCTCGCGGTCGGTCCGGGCAGCTTTCAATCCGGCTCGGTGCCCGGGCCTCGCAGCTCTCGGCTGGACCAACGCCGTACCCGGCAGCTCTCGGTTGGACCGACGCCCGACCCCACAGCTTGCGGCCCGGGCTAATGCCGCGCCTGTAGGCGGTCTCCGCGTCCGGCCCGGACCACCGAGACGCGGCCCCATGCACTGCGCGCCCCGGGCCGGACGCGATGCGGAAACGAACCGCACCGCCGCGCAAACCAAAAGGACCGGAGGCGAACACACCTCCGGTCCTTCTATCAACTGGCGCGCTTAGTTCCCTTGCGCCAGACTGGCTTTAAACCCTTCGCGCCAGCTCGGGTACACGGGCTCCCAGCCGTATTCGCGCCGGGCCTTGGCGTTGGACGCCCCTCGTTCGCCCCGGCCTTGGCCCGGCTGGAACTCCGGCTCGGGGGCTCCGAGCGCCGAAGCGTAAGCGGGCAGCCAGAGCGTGCCCGGGGCCGGCTCGTCGTCCACGATGTTGACCGCCCCCGAGGGCCACCCCAGCGCAGCAACCGCGGCCAACGCGGCATCCTCCACGTGAAGCAAGGAGCTGACGCCTTCGGTCGCCTTCACTTCGCCGCTGCGAACCTTGCCGGCGACGGCCCCGTCCCGGGCATACCAGGTTCCGGGGCCGTACAGCAGCCCGTAACGCAGAATGACGGACTCCGGCATCTCCGCCGCCGCACGCTCCAGTGCGGCTACGCCGTCCACCGTCGTCTTTCTCGGCTCCGGCGCCTCCAGATCAAGAGGCACGTCTTCCCCGGCAGGCCCTTCCCCCGGCTCATACATCCACGAAATGCTCTGGGCAATCATTTTCCTGACACCCGCCTCCCGTGCGGCGTCCACCAGATTGCGCGTGCCCTGCTTCCTGATCCGGGCGTTCTCTTCCAGATTATAGCCGCTAAGCGCCGTAAGCTGATGAATCACGACCTCGGGCCGCACCCTCCGAAGCTGCGCAATCAGTCCTTCCCGGTCGAAGGCATCCGCCTCCACCGGTACTCCCCCTTGCGCCAGCACCGCTTCCTTCCCGGCTTCGCTGCGAACCATCGCGTATACGGTATGCCCTTCCTTTACCAGCAGCGGCAGCAAGAATCGTCCTATCGCTCCGGTAGCGCCTGCCACAAAAACATTCATCTCCAGCCCTCCTGTACGAGTTCCCTAAGCAGGATTCTTTTCCCCTATTAAACAAAGGAAGGATCGTTTTCGTGACAGGTCAAACTTTTAAGGCCATCAATCATTGAGGGGGTGAAAAATCAGCGGCACGTCCGCTATCGTGATTTTAGCCCTTCCGTTAGCTCTTTATCCGGTAAACTCGGGCCTCGTACGGCTTCATTTCGCAAGAAGAACCGTCCGGACCGTTCACCTTGTAATTCGCAAGAATCAGCTCTTTTTCCGCCGAAGCTATGGAGCCGGGCAGCGTGCAAACCGTACTCTGGTCCGAAATATTCAGCAGGATCAGCCATTTCTCGCCGTCCAACTCGCGCAGGAAAGCGTAAATCCGGTCATCCTCTTCCAGAAGAGGCTCGTAAGTCCCGTAGATCATCACCGGGTTTTCCTTGCGGAGGCGGATCAGCTTCTGATACGTGTAAAAAACGGAATCCGGATCGTCGAGCGCCTGCTCCACATTGATTTCCCGGAAATTCGGGTTCACCTTGATCCACGGAGTGCCCTCCGTAAAGCCGCCGTTGGCCGAGCCGTCCCACTGCACGGGAGTTCTCGAATTGTCTCTCGCCAGGTGCAGCAGGCTCCGGAAAACCTCCTGCGGATCTCGGCCTTTTTCCACTTCTTCCTTGTACTTGTTCTTTAACGCGATATCATTGTAATCCTCGATCGAATCGAACCGCACTCCGGTCATGCCGATCTCTTCCCCCTGGTAGACGTAAGGCATTCCGGGAAGGGTGTGGAGCAGCACGGCAAAACATTTGGCCGATTGTACGCGGTACTCCTTGTCGTTGCCAAACCGGGTGACAAGCCGGGTATGGTCATGGTTGTTCAGGAACTGGGAGTTCCAGCCCCGGCCCCACATGCCGTCGTACCACCTTTTCTGAATCGCCTTGAACTTGTCCATCTCCCAGTGAGCCATATAATCGCAAACCTCGAAATGGAACAAGGTGTTGAGCTCGCCGCGTTCTTCGCCTACATAGAGCAGGCCGTCCTCCGGCGTCACAAACGGGATTTCCCCGACCGTAAAAACGTCGTAATGCTTCAGGACCCGCTCGTGCATTTCCTGCAAATACTCGTGTATTCCCGGATTATTTCCCAGATAGGAAATATTCTCGGGATGCTCCGCATCTGGAAAACCCGCCTGCTTCGCAAGCAGATTAATGACGTCCATCCGGAAGCCGTCGATGCCTTTGTCGAGCCAGAAGCGCATCATCTCGTAAATTTCCTCGCGCACCCGAGGATTTTCCCAGTTTAAGTCCGGCTGTTCCGTTGCGAAGGAGTGAAAATAATACTCGCCCGTCTGTTCGTCGTATTCCCACGCGGAAGGCGTGAAATAGGATCTCCAGTTGTTCGCTTCCCGGCGCCAGATGTAATAATCCCTTTTGGGGTTATCTGTGGACGAGCGGGCTTCCGTGAACCAGGGGTGCCGATCGGACGTGTGGTTGACCACCAGGTCCATAATCAGTTTCATGCCCCGGGCATGAACTTCATCGAGCAGTCTCTCGAACGTCTCCATTGTGCCGGCCTTGGCCATTACGGTCCGGTAATCAGATATATCGTACCCGTTATCGACATCCGGCGATCCGTAGATGGGATTGAGCCAGATTACGTCCGCTCCGAGCTCTTTTATATAATCCAGTTTCCGGATAACGCCTTCCAAATCCCCGTACCCGTCTCCGTCCGTATCGTAAAAACTTCTCCAGTACACTTGATAGACAACCGCTTCTTTCCACCATGTTTTTTGCATGCGCTCGCACTCCTCGCTGAATAAAGGTCGGTTTCCAAATCTATAATTCGGCGCCGGGACGCCCCACCCCTTCAAAAGCCGCCGGATGCCTTATCCGATAAAGCGCCGCCCCAGCCAAGTCTTTCCGGATTCACCATTAAAAAATATATTTATTGCGTAAAGCGTGACGGATGTGTGAACGGCACTGTCAATATTGTACCCACGGTCAATAACCTGCGGTCAATTCCAACTGCCCCCTTTCGCCCCCCTCTCACGGTATTTCGTCGCTGAAACAGGGTATTCCATCGCTCAAAATTGCTAATTTTAGTTAAATTTTATAAAAAATGTTTGACAAGAGCATGAGCCCATTCTATACTACAGATACAAAAACAAGTTTTCCTACCCGTTTACTTGCATATTAATTTTACCGTCCCTTCATAGTCCCGCCGTTCCAGACGGCAGCTTTTCCGACCCACTTGGAAAGGGGTGATGCCACTCGGTTTGTAAGGCTGTTTACAAGGTCGCAGCTAAGATTAACCGGCTAACGCGTTTTGCCCAGGCGCCGCACAGCGGCCATCAACCATTTCCTAGGAGGGATTTTTTATTATGAAAAAGAAGCTGACTTCGCTCGTACTCGGAGGAACACTCCTGATTGCATCCGCTCTGCCTGCAAGTGCAGCAACCGCCGAGGTTGCAACGCCGAAATCCGTAACCCCTAAATTTATCGGGGAAACGTGGAAAGCGCCGGCAGGACTTTCAAACGATGAGAAAGTGTGGGGCTTCCTCGATCACAAGAAAGAAGCGCTAAGCCTTAGCGGCAGCTTGAAAGACAATCTGAAGATTGTCACCAAGCAGACCGACGCTGCGAGCGGAACGAATCACTACCGCCTGAAGCAATACGTCAAGGGCATCCCGGTTTACGGGGCGGAGCAGACGGTGCATCTGGATAAGAACGGAAACGTGACTTCTTACCTCGGAAGCCTGCTGGCGGATTCGGAGCAAGAAGTGGCTAACGGAGTTACAGCCAAAATCAGCGCTTCCGATGCGATCAAAACCGCTATTGCGGACACCGAGAAAGCCGTCGGCAAACTCGGCCAGCAGCAGAAGCCCGCACAAGCGGAGCTGACGATCTATCCGCTGGAAGGCAAAAACGTGCTCACCTATGCGACAGAGGTGAACGTATTGGAGCCATCCCCGATCCGTACCCGTTACTTTATCGATGCGGTTGACGGCTCTATCGTGAAGAAGTACGACCTGCTCGACCATGCGGTCGGTACGGGCACAGGCGTCCTGGGTGATACGAAACAGTTCGTTACGACACAGAGCGGCTCAACTTTCCAGCTGAAGGACACCACGCGCGGCAACGGCATTGAAACATACAGCGCCAACAACGGTTCCTCTCTGCCTGGCGTACTTAAAACAAACACCAACAATACCAACTGGACGGACGGGGCGGCCGTAGACGCTCACGCTTACGCGGAGAAAGTCTACGACTTCTACAAAACCAAGTTCGGACGCAACAGCCTGGACGGCAACGGAAAGCTGATCAAATCAACCGTTCACTACGGAAAAAACTATAACAACGCCTTCTGGAACGGCGTACAGATCGTTTACGGAGACGGCGACGGCGTCACCTTCCTGCCATTCTCCGGCGATCCGGATATCATCGGCCACGAGCTGACGCATGCCGTAACCGAATACACGGCGGGCCTTGAGTATTACGGCGAGTCCGGCGCCCTGAACGAATCGATTTCCGATATTTTCGGCAATACGATCCAAGGGACCAACTGGCTGCTCGGAGACGATATTTACACGCCGGGCACGCCGGGCGACGCGATCCGCTCCCTGTCCAATCCGGAGCAGTTCAACCAGCCTAGCCACTACAGCAACCGGTACACGGGCACTTCCGATAACGGAGGCGTTCACAAGAACAGCGGCATCAACAACAAAGCGTTCTACCTGATCGCGCAAGGCGGCACTCATTATAATGTTTCCGTAACGGGCATCGGCCGTGACAAAGCTATCAACATTTACTACCATGCCCTGACGTACTACCTGTCCCCATATTCCAACTTCTCCAACATCCGTGCGGCCGCCGTACAATCCGCGGTAGACCTGTACGGAGCCGGCTCCGCCGAAGCCGTATCCGTGGGCAAAGCCTACGACGCGGTCGGCGTGAATTAAGCGGGCGGCTTAGCCTCAAAGTCTAGTCCGTCGGGGGCATTACCGCGAAGTTTGCGGCTGCCGCACCGCCGGCAATAAAGAAACCGCAGTCCTCCTTAGGAGACGACTGCGGTTTCATTTTTTACGGATGCTGCCGTACGGCGAATAGATAACGCCCGGCGTACCTGTTCTTTTTTACCGGAAATACGTGTGCTTGGTTTTCCACTGTTCCAGCTTGATGCCCGCCCAGAAGAAATAAATGCCGAACGTGACAATGCCAAGCAGGAACCACTTGATCCACGAGCCGAAAAGCCCGACCGCCGTTCCTTCGAAGCGCAGACGGTGTCCTTCAATGACCGTATGCTCAATCTTCCAGCGATAAATGATAACGAGGCTCCACGGATAACAAATCCCTGCGGTTAGAGCCGTGATGATGGCTCCCAGCAGATACAGGCCTATCAATTCCAGCAGGCCTCCGTCAAAATAAGATGCACCGCCCTGCGGCTTCGGGTTGGACCCGAAATCCAAATCCTTCGGAAGAGTTACGTTGATCGTCGTATTGGCCATGTCTTTTTCGATCTTCCCTTCTTATTTTCAACTAAAAAAACGTTTATTTGCCGGACTTCCACTTGTCAACTTCAGCCTTGGGCACTTCACCTGCAGGAACTTCTCCGATATAAGCGGTAGACGTAGGTCCGTAGTAGTTGACCGGAAGCTCAAGAATGTCGCAGGCGGCTCTCATCGGAACATACGTCGTCCCGTCGTATAGAAACGTACTATCGACGATACGCTCCCCATGCACCTTCACCTGCACACGATCCAGATAAACGTCGATGGTTCCGCCGCCTCGCACGAGCGTTCCGGCTGCCGCATCCCCATTCGCGCTCTCTTCCGATAGCTGCTTCTCCCATTCGTCGATCACCTCATCCGGGACTTCACCGGCGGGCAGTTGGCCGATATAGGCCGTCTGGGCGGCTCCATAGTAATTCACGTCCAATTCGAGCAGGTTAGCCAGATCCCTTATAGGCAGATAAGTAGTCCCTTCATATAAAATATTAGGCGCCACGAACTCTTTGCCGTTCACCTTGATGTTCATCCGGTTAAACTGAACATCGAGTCGTGCCTCCACGACATACTCCCCCGTCTCTTGCCCTTCGCTTTCTTGTCCGGAACAAACTGGCGTGTCCGGAAAGTCTTCACAGAAGTTTTGGCACAGCTGATCACCCGGATCTTCTTCGCAAATCTCGATATAAGCGCTGTGAGGCAGAAGATAATCTCTCGCCATTGCCGCCCCCGTGAAGCTAACCACGGCCATTATCAAAAGAAGCGCCGCCAAAAAAGATGTTTTTTTTAACACGTTTTGACCCCCTTTCTCCGTCTCATAAAATATTCCCCTCAAGCATTGCAGTGGTTATAACAGGATCTTTCTCCTGTATTTATCGGTTTTTCCATTCTCGTTTATGAGTCTTTAGACCTAATTTATTTACTTTTTGAAGTAAACATTTAGCTGAATTCCTTCAGAGAGCACTTAGAACGTATAGGACGAAGTCCTGTTAAGGAGAGGAAAAAACCGTGAACACCAAAAACCTGCGCAGAAGTTCTGCGCAGGTTTGGGATCGGATGCTTTCGCTTGCGTTAGTTGATGAAGCCGGCGGTGACAAGGAACCGCCGCAGCATCACCGCGGACTGAGCGCGGGTCGCTTCACTTGCCGGCGCCAGCGTGCCGTCCGTCATGCCGTTCATGAGACCGGCATGAACGGCTGCGGCTACTTCCGCCTGCGCCCAGCCGATCTTGCCCGAATCGGTATACCGGGCAAGAATCTCTTCCTGCTGCGGCTTCGTGATCGCCGCAGCGGATGCCGCGCCCGCATAAGGCAGGGCGCGGACGAGCATGGCCGCCTGCTCCTCGCGGGTGATCGGGCGCTGCGGACGGAACGAGCCGTCCTCATAGCCGCCGATCAGACCCGCAGCCGCCGCAGCGGCCACATCTCCGGCGAACCAGTCGGCGGAGCCGACGTCGCCGAAGCCTGCCGGCCCGGCCGCTTTCGGCAGGCCGAGCGCCCGGACAAGCAGCGCCGCGAACTCGGCGCGCGTAACGCTGCGCTCGGCGTCGAACCGTCCGCCGCCGCTGCCTTCCACGACGAGCTTCGCCGCGAGCAGCTCGACATCGGCCTGTGCCCAGTGGCCGGCCATGTCGGCGAAGACCGGCGCGCCGCTTACGACCGCGTAGAAGCCGCTACCGCTGCGCTTAAACGTCACAGCCGTCTTGGCCGTGCCTGCCGGTGCGAAGAGGGATGGCGCGAATGAGACTTTCTTCTCATTCGGGTAAGCGCGCACGCCTGTCGCTCTCTTCGCGTCGAAAGTCCCGTCCAGGGTCAGCTCCAGCTGTCCCTGTGTCTCCAGCGCCGCAGAGCCGCCGGACTGGGCCTTTGCGGCGATTTCGAGCTGCACCGGTGTTCCGGCCGTCTGCAAGCCCGCCGCTTTCACGGCCGCTCCGATCGCGGCCGCATCGCTGCCCGCCGCATAGCGGAGGGTGTAGCGCACGGTCATGCTGCGGCTTTCGCCTCCCAGCTTGCGCGCAGCTTCGTCCAGCTTCAAATCCGCGAGCTGTACGGTGTACTTGCCTACCGGACCCGCGATGACGAGTGTCCGGCTGCCCTGAGGGGCGTCCATCAGTGCGGACGCCGGGATTTCGACCGTATCGCCCGTGTAGGCGATTTCTACGGTCGAGTGGGTTTTGAGCGCTTCCCGCAGAGCGGAAGCGTCTACGGCACCTCCGGACGCCGTCACCTTGCCGGCAGATCCGCCGTTGTTGCCGTTGTTACCGTTATTACCACCGTTGTTGCCATTGTTGCCGTTGTTGCCGTTGTTTCCTCCGCTTCCATTGTCGCCGCCGCTGCCGCCTTTTACTTCCAGGGTAACCGGCTGAGTGTAGAGGTCATATTTGTTATTGGCATCCATAGAAGCCGTGTAACGCAGGAGAACATGAGCTTTGCCCGCTTTTTTGCCTGTGATTTTGCTGCCGCTTACTTCCACGACATCCTGACCGTCCAGCAGAACGATATCCGGTGCGGCGTTCGTTTTCGTCCCTCTGTAGGACTCCACTTCCAAGGACAACGCCACGTTTTCGCCCGGAGACAGGGTGTACGCGCTCTTCCCCGGTTTAACGAAAGCGGCCCAATCCGCGGCCCAGGACGCATAGTCGGTCGTAATGCCGAAGGCGCCGAGCCCGAAAAACTTCATAAAATCGTTCTTGTTGTTAAATGTCCACGGAGAGATGATAACCCCCCGGTGTTTGGCGGCTTCCATAAAGTTTTTGCCGAGTCCGCCGTAGCTTGTGTTGAAGGTTGCATTCAAAGGCTGAAGCACCTTGAGCGTTTCCCTCAGCGATTTGTTAACGTTGGCTTCGTTCGCATAGCCGCTTGTAAGCAGACCCGAAGGCATCTCGGGCATCAGCTCGGCCAGCCTCTTCAACTGATTCGTGTCGAAGGACATCGCGTCGACGATGTCTTCGGCTTTCTTTTCCTTGATGATTCTTACAAAAGCATCGACCGCCGCGGGCGTACTGGTTTTGATTTCGGCCATTACCATGCGGCCTTTGGATCTGGCCAGGTCGATCTGTTCATCCAAGGTCGGTATTTTCACATCGGGATACCCGGTCGGGAACGGTTTGTTCGCGTTGAGCTTTTTGAGCTCGGCAAGGGTAAAGTCTTCGACTTTTCCTTTACCGTTCGTCGTATTTTCCAATACCGAATCGTGAACGATGACAAGATGGCCGTCTTTCGTCAAGTACATATCGTTTTCGATATAATCGGCTCCGTATTCGAGGGAGAGCGCATTGCTTTCGATGGTATTCTCCGGAGCCTCGGAAGGAATGCCCCGGTGGCCGATAATATACGGTTTACGGATCAGAGTCGTTCCGTTGGAATACAGCTTCAGTGCCCCGATAGCCGCTTCCGGCGCATCCGTCACGATGCCGTTCGCTCCGCCCGTAATCAGATTATGCAGGGACACGGTTTTGTCCGCCTGAACGGACTGGTCCTGCGCCCACACCACTAAAGTCCGCTGCTGAAGATAAGCCATACTCTCGCGTGTAGCCGCATTTTGGGAAAGCAGCGCGATTTTGGCGAGATTAACGGTCGTTTTGCGGCGTATTTCCATCAAATCTTCGTTCGTATCCGCTTTGGCTTGGCGGAAATCCAGAATGCCTCGGATGATCGGATAGGCCAGACGCGCTTTTTTGACCAACTCGCCTTTGTCGGACACGATGAACGCGTCTTCGATTCCTCTCGTTTTCAGCGCTTCGATAAGCTTATCGGTGCTTAGCTCATCCCGGACATAGAAAGCCGGAATCACTTTGTTGTTCAACGCTCCCAAGATTTCGTCCAGACCGGCGATTTCTGCGCCTCCTGGAGCGGTGATTTTCAGATTGCCGTTCACGTACATCATGGCTGTCGCCGGAAGGGAAGTTCCCTGCAGCTTAACCAGGTCGGCGGAGGATTTCAGCTCCGTGACCACAGTAGGGGCCAGGGAAATCTTCGTTTCCGGCTCCACGACCTGCACGAAACGCTCGGAAGGCAGCGGAGGAAGGGCATCCTGCTGCAGGGTGACGCGGATGTTGTCCACCTTCATGCGGCTTCCGTTCGCCTGGAGACCGATGCGGCCCTTCTTGTAAGCGCCGGCGTTATCGGTATCGACGAGAAGCTTGTCGCCGATCCATTCCTGTACCCGATCACCGTATGCTTTCACGGTATAATGGTACATTTTCCCAGGATCGATCGCTTCGGTGTAAGAACCGCGGTCCATAACATTCCATTCGTTAGCGGATGTCCGTTCCGCAAATTCAACTCCGTTGACGGCTGCCGCATTTTGCCGTACGGCCATCTGATAATACGGGACGTTGTCGTTTTGGATACGGAACATGATCGAATGCCATCTGGCTGCATCGTTAGCAGACAAATGCGTCATATCCGCTTCGATTTTGTAATTCCCGAACAGTCCCAGATACTCGGGGAGCAGTACGCGGGAAGGATTGTCCGGAGCGGCGGAGGCGTTCAATTCGAATGCGCCCGACTTGACGGCCGCCGCGGAAGCGGTCGTTCCTTCTTTTCGGGTCCAATCCTTCGGAAGAGCGCCTTCGGCCACTTGATCGAAGTTTTCCTCGTAGAGGGTGTATTCCTTCTCCCCCGGATTTTTGGCTATGACCATCAGGGTGAGCGACGCGTTATCCTTCTGGACCGTAACCGGGTAAGCGCCTTTTTTATTCACCTGCAAGGTGCCATTGGCGGCTGTAACCTCTGGACCGGCAGGCTTCCATTGAAGCTCGCCGCCTTTCAGCGTCCCTTTGGAGAAATCGCTGAATTCCGCCTGGAAGCTCAGTGTATTGAGATCCAGCTTCACGCCGGTATCCGTCAGCACATACCCTTCCGCATGCTGCAGTTTAACGGCTTGCGCGCCTGTCGCCGAAGGGGTGACGGTGATTTCACGCGCCGCTTCCGCGTTGGCGTAAACGGCTTTTACGGTCACTTTGCCCGCTTTTACCGGATAAAGCTGGTTATTCACGATTTTCACGATCGTCTCATCGGAAGAATACAGACGAATAGCTCCCGGGGCAGGTGTTTCCGTTAACCCGTCCGAGTAATAAACGCTGCCCGTAACGGTCGCCGGACCCGTCAAAGCCTCCAGTGTGCCCGGCATCGTCACATCCAGCCGGTCGGCCGTTACCCGCGTCACTTTCAGGTTATCGAACGAAACTTTGCTCTGATCGGCCTGAAAGCCGACTTTTCCTTTTTCAAGCAGATTGGATGAAAAGTTCTGATCCATGAGAAGCGTAAAATCCGCCTCGTCCTTGGCTTTGATATATTCTTTGACGTTGTTTCCGACTGCGCGTACCTTCAACGTATAGTCTTTATTGAACTCCAGCGGTTTCCACATGCCGCTTACCGGCGTAGGCGAAGCCCAGTTGTTATTGGGCATCCGGTAAGCCAGCTCGAAAGTCCCGTTGCGGCGGACCGCCATCTGGTTGTACGGATTTTTCCCGTCGGCCGCTCCCCTGAACATGAGGGCCGCCCACCTCGCATCGTTAAGCACCTCTTCAAACCGCATGTCCGCTTCGACGATATAATCGTCCCACTGGACAGGCGCGGAGATGCGGGCCTGCTTGCCGGAGGCTTTGCCGTCGAAAGCCATGCGGCCGTTGCCGTATGTATCCTGAACGACGGTAAAAGGATCGCTTCCCGCGTTCGTATCGGAAATCCAGCCGGCCGGAGTATGCCCTGCCGGATAACCGTCGAAGTTATCCTGCAGAAGCACAGGGTCCAGCTGAGCCGAAACCGGGTTCTCGTCTTTCAGGTTGAGAATTCCGTAGCCGGCCGTGTCGTTCCAGAACGAATTGGAGTTATACGCGCTCCAGTAGCTTGTCCGCTGCTTGCTCGTGTCCGCCTCGTAACGGTCCGTTACGCCGATCTCAAAGCCGAGCTGCTTCTGCAAGCCCGCGTCAAAACGGAGCATCTCCCACGGTATCGCGGTTTCCAGCGTCCATCCGCCCTGGTCGGTGCCGACTGCCCTCAAGATTTTCTTCTCGTCTTTGCCGCTGTGGTTGCCCAGCGCCGCCCCGAAATGAAATTCCGGCGTAGAGCCGGGTTTGTACACGAATCCCGCCTGCATATCGTCGGCTGCAAAAGGCGCCGACTGATGCAGGGTCGGATCGAAGAAGAAATTGATATTGTCCTGCTCGAACCAGTACCCCGTTCCGCTTGAGAACAGCGTGTCGTCCTCGGCTTTCACTCCGATGTACAAGTACTTGTTATCCCACAACATTCCGAACCGGGCGTTTTTGAACGTGCCTTCGCCTGTCCGGACATTCATCGTTTCGCTGACATTCCAGAGCGACTCATCGAGCTTGCCGTCGATTATGGGCGGAGTCAGCGTCTTGCGGACATCCAGCGCTTTCCTCCCCCGGTCGGCAGCGTATGCCGCCGCGTCGAACAGGCCAAGCGGAGCCGTACCGCACAGTAAAGCGGCGGTTAGAAACAGGCTCAAAAATCGGGAGAATTTTCTCATTTCTGATCCATTCCTTTCGAATGAGATATCCGGATCGGTTCCGGACGGCCATGGGCGAGAACAACAAAAAAACCCTCTATCCATCAAACCGGAAAATGCCGAAGCAAGACATTTTTCGTTTGTGCATAAAGGGTTTTCTCCTGGACTCTTACCCTTGGATATTCAGTTGTTCCTGCATGTCTCTTACTTTACCAGTACTATGTCAACGCTGCGTTAAGTATGCTTGAAGATTTTGTAAGCGTGGAGGCGGAGGCAGCCGCCGGAACGGCTCTGCTCGGCTGCTGCATCTGCTGCACGGTCTACTTCCCGTACAAACAGCTCCTGGCGAGAAGACGCCTGAACCGCTCCCGTTCCTAATCCCCGTATCTGCTCAAAAGAAAGAACCCGCCGGTCAACCGGCGGGTTCCGCAATAAGACATGACGATCCTTCCGCCGGATTAACGGCGGCCGGAAAGCTGAAAGGAGTGCTGCTCCTTTCTGCTTTTTTATTTTTAAGCGTACAGCATAAAGAAGTTCAATTCATGACCGTTCTGCTTCAAATAATTGTACAACTGCGAACGGTGGTGGAAAAGATGCGTCACGATTTCGATCAGCCATTTGATTTGAGGCATGCTGTGCTCCAGATAAAAGGCTTTCGTCTCTTTGTTCAAAAGCTCGTCTTCGCTCAGCGAAACCATATAAGCTTTCAGCGTATCGAAGTGAGTCCGCAGCCGCTTCGCCAACTGCTCAGGGTCCGTAATGTCCTGCGCGCCGTTTTCGACAAGTTCAACCTCCGGCTGCGATTTTTCCTGCAAAATTGCCAGGTCCGAAGCGGGCAGGGCGGCAATATGGTGGACGAGCTGCAGAAGCGTCCGCATATTTTCCCCAGGGGTGAACGCCCACTCCTCCGGTCTGATCCGCCGGATCAGCGCCTCGCTTGTCCGGACCGACAGCTCCAGCTCGTCCAGAAGATGATCCCTGATTTGCAAAACTCCGCTCATAGGTAATCCCATCCTTTCTTGTTCCATCCGAGATATCTATCAGTATAACCAAACCCGGCCGCTTACAGATAGGATAAATCGGACATGCCCCGGTATTCGGCTGCCGCCTTAATCGGCGATGCCCCGTAAAATCTCTTGAACTCGCGGATCATATGAGCCTGATCGAAAAATCCGCGCTCTGCCGCCGCAGCCGCCCAATCAGTGACGGAACCGGCCTGAATGTCCCTGAGAAGCCTTTGAAACCGCACCACTTCGGCGAACTTTTTCGGGCTGAGGCCCACCCATTGATTGAACGAACGGTGAAGCTGTCTCGTGCTGACGGTTTCGGACCGCGCCAATTCGCTTACCGTTTCCCCGCCGCCTGAAATAAAAACGCGGTACAGCACGTTCTTCATCCGATTGTCCCCGTCCGTCCCCTTGTCACTCAACTGCCGCATCAGACACGCTTCGACCGCTCCGATTCGTTCCCCAAAAGAACGGGCTTCCCGAACGCGCTCCTCTGTTTCTCTCCCGATAACCGAGCCGATTTGCCTGGCGGCAACCGCTTGATCGTGAAATTCGGACAAGGCCGTCCGCAGGAACGGATACGCGCCGCCGGGCATAAAACGGATTCCGAAACTTCTCATGGGCGCCCCCTCCTCGTAAGAAAGGGTAAAAGCTTGCTGGAAAGTGCCGCAGTACCTTACGTCCATTTCACCCGTTTTCAAATTCTCCGTAAAAATGATATCCGTGCAGCCGTCGGGAAGAACCCGGTCCACCGCATCCGGCCGAAGAAGCAGCTGCGCACTCCCGGATCCGCGCGGTTCGGACTGCCAGTAACAGCATACGTACGGCTTAAGAGCGGGGGACGGCCCTTTTTCTTCATATATATAGGTAGAAACTCTTCCGTTCGCCTGAACGGGCCGGAATAGGTCGTGCAGTCTGGCGTCCATCGTCCCGAAAATCCCCCTATCCCTTTTATCCTCTATCTTCCACTATAATCCCGCAAGAAAAGCCGATCAAGGCTCATTTCGAAGGCAAATTCCAACCCATTTTTCATGAAAAAAAATATTTTCTGTAAAAAGGCTGAAATTATCCATTTTTTATGGAATACATTCCCTGTAGAAACTGTCTTACATATTGTACAGGCCTAATCTCGAAAAAGGGGGGAGGTTCCGGATCGTTCACTAGCTCGTTTATTGTTCAAATATGAATGAAAAGAGGGAACTAGTTGAAAAATCGCCATCTCATCCAAAAACTATCCGTGATGTCGCTCGCGTTTGCATTCGTTGCAGGCACGGCGCTGCCTCATGCCAGCGCAGCCCAGTCCGGCAAAAGCATCCAACCGCGTACCCAGCTCAATGGTTCTCTGAATCCCGGTACAAACTCGCTCCCGGGCCAGGTCAAGGGGTATATTTCCCCGAAACTGAATACGGCCTCCACGAATTCCGTCCGTGTTATTGTCCAGCTGCAAAATCAGCCGGTCGCCGTAGGCAAATACGCCGCTAAGCTGGGCATGTCCGCTTTGGCAGCCGAATCTACCGAATCGGCCATTACGCAGGAGCAGACCACTCTGGTCAGCGTAGCCAAAAACAGCGGAATTAACCTCCAGGTCAATTACCAGTATAATACAGTCCTAAACGGGCTGGAAGTAACCGTTCCCGCCAATAAAATTCCCGCGCTGGCAAAACTGGCCGGCGTCAAATCGATTCACCCCAGCGCCAATTATTTCCCGATCCCCGTAGACGAACCGAAAGGGCTGGATGTCAGCAGCCCCAATTATGACATCACTCCGCTGAAACAGATCGGCGCGGATGTCGCCTGGGCCAAAGGCCTCACCGGCAAAGGCCTCAAAGTCGGCGTTATCGATACCGGAGTCGACTATCTTCACCCCGACTTGAAGGATGCCTACAAAGGCGGCTACGATTCCTTCGAGAAGGATAACGACCCTTACGAAGAGCCTCCGCTTACTCCGGAGGAAGACCCTTACGGCACCGGATTTGAAGGGACGTCCCACGGCACCCACGTATCCGGAACGATCGTAGGAAGAGCATCCAACCCAAGCTCGGACATCGTTCAAAAAGGCGTCGCTTACGAAGCCGATTTGTATGTATATAAAGTGCTCGGCCGAAATCCCGAAACGGGTAGAGCTTCCGGCTCCTCGGCGCAGGTTATCGACGGCATCGAGCATGCGGTCAAAGACGGCATGAACGTCATTAACCTGTCGCTCGGCTCCGACTCCGAGAAAGACCCGAACTCTCCCGACGTCGTCGCTATCAACAACGCCGTGCTCGGCGGCGTAACGGCCGTTATCGCGAACGGCAATGCGGCGGATAAAGGGCCTTACTACTACTCGCTCGGCTCGCCCGCCACTTCGCAGCTCGCGATCTCCGTAGGCGCCGTAACCAGCCCGAAAACGCAGTACACGGCATCCGTATCGGAAGCGGTCTATACGCCGCTTGTTTCCCCAGGCGCCGCTGCAGTGCCGCCGGTGACGCCTGCCGCCGCCGGGTACAATCTCAACGTGATGGCCTGGGAAACCGGCCAGGAAAACTTCGCCTCCATTCTGGGCACCAACCCTAGGGACGTCGTGTACGTCAACCTGGGTCAGCCTCAGGATTATGAAGGCAAAGACGTAACCGGCAAAGTCGTGCTGATTTCCCGCGGTAATCTCGCCTTCGTGGACAAAATCGCCAACGCCAAGCAAAGAGGCGCGAAAGCGGCGATTATTTTCAACGGCAACACCGAACGCGGGGACGCGACTAAAGCCGATCTTTCCGAATCGGTCATCGGCCGTGACGGCTTTGTCGGTTCCGCCGCTTACCTGGGCGACGGCTTCGAGTACATTCCGACCTTCGACATGAAAGGCACGGAAGGCCGCGCTCTCGCCAGAAAAGCGCTGGCCGCTCAAGGCCAGACGCTGAAGCTCGCTTTCGGGGCCAACTATCCGAAGAGCGAAATCCCGGGCGATACGATGGCGACGTTCAGCTCCCGCGGTCCGAATGTGGACGGCGACCTGAGCATCAAGCCGGATATCAGCGCGCCGGGTGTGAGCATTCTGTCCACATGGCCTGCCTACGGCAAGCAAAAGCCGAATGCGAGCTACAATACCGCCTACAGCCGCATCAGCGGTACCAGCATGGCCACTCCGCACGTAGCCGGCCTTGCGCTGCTGCTGAAACAGCAGCATCCGGACTGGTCGCCGCTGGATATCCGCGCTGCGCTGGCTAACACGTCGGACAAAATCAGCGACCTGGACGGCAAGCTGTACGACGTCTACTCGCAGGGCGCAGGCCGTGTGAACGTGGGTACTGCCGTGAAGACGCAGGCGCTGCTCCAATCCGTGGAGCCGATCACGATTCTCGATAAGTACTGGCAGCCGCAAGCCGTGACGAACTACAATCCGTCCGTCAGCTTCGGCCTTCTGGCTCCGGGAACGAACGCCCAGAAGGAGCTTCAACTGAAGAACGTATCGAAGCAAAGCGTGACCTACTCGGCCAAAGTCGTGCTGCATCCGAACGTAACGTCGGACCCTAACGCTCCGACCCAAACTCCGGATGTCACGAACCTGACCGCCCAGCTGCTCGGCCTGCAAAACGGGAAACTGACCGTTGCGGCCGGCGCTTCCAAAGGATTTTATTTATCCGTAACACCGAAGAACAATGCGGTTAAAGGCGTTTATGAAGGCGAAGTGCTTCTGGAAAGAAGCGGACAGCCTTCGCTGCACCTGCCTTTCGCCGTACACGTCGGCCAAGATAAGCCGGAAAACGGATTCGGTCTGCAGGAACTGGAGCAAACGGAAAATGCCATTTATCCCGATAATCGTGACGGCTCCCCGACCACAACCGACCTTTCCTTCCGCCTGACGGCCAAGGACGTGAACGCGATTTCCCTCTGGGCCGTGGGACTCGATGACAAAGAAATCGGCATCCTCGACGAAATCACCCGGACCGACGCTAACGGCCGTCTCAAACTGATCGAGCCTGGCGTTTACTCGTTCGAAGGCATCGACGGTTCTTATGTGGACGGAGAGCTGGATGCGAACGGTAACCTGAAGGTGAAACAGCTTGCGGAAGGCACCTACAAGCTCTCCGTAATCGCTCAGAAGATCGACGAGTTCGGCAACAACGTGGACGGTATCTCCTACACGGCTTACAGCTCCCTGCGTATCGCCAACCTGGAGAACGACCGCGTCGCCAAAGCGAAAGACGATTTTACGGCTAAAATCGTCAATACGCGCAAAATCAACCAGCCGGTTCTGCAGCTCCCTAAAACGGACGGAATCGTGTACAAGGTCACGAACAGCTCCAATAAAGCTTACATCGACAACAGCGGTGTTCTGAAGTTCGTCCCGAACAGCGGGATCGTCAACGTCGAACTGACCGTCACCCTTTCATCCGTCAAGAACCCGGCCGTTAAAACCACGGTCAAAGTTCCTGTCGTGCTGAGCAAATCGTCCATTCCGCAGCGCCAGACAGCCGATGAGAGCGCACTTGCCGAATAAGGCGGATCGGCGCTTCAACGGAATAAGCTGCGCGCAGTAACGTCAGCGGCGTCAGCAAAAAAGCCATCTTCCGGCGGCCTTAGGGCAGCCGGAAAGATGGCTTTTTTTATAGTCCGGCATGTCCGCCGACTGACAGCTTCAGCAACGTCAGCTTTAGCGGCAGACGTCTTTTATCGACATAGCCGTCAAATTTAGCTTATGAAAAAGGGGCCTGCCGGAACTCCGCGGTTCCTTTACACGTCACCCGGTTCATTTAGTCAGAGGATTCCCTCCGCCGTTCCACCAGAGGCCAAAAAGCATGTCCGCCCATTCCTCGGTCGGCACATTCAGCCAATTCGGCGTGTCGATCGCATGAAAAAAAACCGCCGTGATCACCGGAAGAGGAATATCCGCTCTCAGCGCGCCCGCTTCCTGGGCTTTCTGGAACAGAGCGGTCAGCTTTTTTTTCAAGTCCGCATGGCCTTCATTCAAAAATTCAAGGTCTCGTCTCGCTTTGTCCGAGGCCGTTTCGTCGATTTTTGGGGCCGCAAGCATCAGCGTATGGAAGTTCGACAGCTCCAGAAAAATAAGCAGCACTTTTTTTATGGCCGCTACCGGTTCGAGCTGCTCGATCCCTTCGCAAGCCTCGATCGTCTGCTCCATCGTTCTGCGCATGCAGGCCGCGACGATCTCTTCCTTGTTGGCGTAATATTCGTAGATTGTGCTTCTTGCGCCCGACAGCATTTCGGACAAGGCTTTCAGATGAAAGCCGTCATAGCCGCGCTCCATCAGTAAGCGCTCGGTCGCGTCCAGCAGCTCCGATTTAGTAAACGCCCGTTGTCTCGCCATAACCCTCTTCCCCTTCCTCCCCCTATCTTATCACCGCGCGGATAGACAGACAAACCCTAAAGGGGTGACGAATGTAAGGACTATTTTTACATAGAAATAGGTTTTCAAAGATAAAAAACAGGCGATCAGTCCAAAATGCTGGAGAACCGATCACCCTGAATTTTAAATAGGCCGAAATATCACATTATTGTTCATATCCATAAACATTGATGCGCCTAAGCAATTTGTGTACATTGTCATGAATAATAATATTGCCCTGGCTGTCTACGGCAAAGTCTACAGGAATAGTATCATCGAAAAAATCCATTTCTAAAGTCCCCACAACAACTTCCCCACCGGGTCCACGCTGGATAAGCGGAGAGTAAGGCAGATCTTCAAAATTCATGTTACCAGGCACCAACTGGTCGTAAGTTTTGGTTTTAGGCTCATACAAGCCACTATTGTAACGCAGTTCGCTTAATTTCACGTAATCCTCGACCTTACCGGTGACATCGATTTTATAGAACCCATTTTTATCAGCCGCATAAAAAAATTCGCCTTTGGAGGCGGCTGCGCCGATCTTCTCCATCTTCACTTTGGCAACCTCGATAAGACGGCCGTCTTCCCGCATCATGTGAATGGTTTTATTTATGTAATCCATTAAATAGATCTTGTTGTCCTTAATGAGCGAAACAAGCTTAGGCTTCTTTTCAGCTGCTATAACTGCCTTCAGGGATCGTTCTTTTCCCGCTTCTACAGAATAAATACTTCCAAAGAAAGTATTACTGAAAATTAAATTGACGCCATCCAACGTTGTCATTATGTCATTTTCTTCGTCGAACAAAGTCTCATCGGCGTTATAAGTAATCAATTTTACCTCGGGAAGAATTTCATAAATGACAATTTTGATATCCTTCTTCTCTACACTAGCCATCATATAAAGTTTGTCGCGCTTCTCATCGTAAAAAATTTTCTCGGGAGCCAAGTCTCTATAGGACAGACTTTGAAGCTGATTTTTTTTATCCAAATACTCGATGTCAAACTTTTCGTTTACATTCAAAACTTGTTCCAACTTTCTGTTATCCCCCGTCTTTTGGTTATACATGGAGATAAGATACTCGTACTTGATTTGACGTTTCGCATCGTAGTCAATCAT
Source organism: Paenibacillus chitinolyticus NBRC 15660 (assembly GCF_000739915.1). Taxonomy (GTDB): domain Bacteria; phylum Bacillota; class Bacilli; order Paenibacillales; family NBRC-103111; genus Paenibacillus_F; species Paenibacillus_F chitinolyticus. Next base: position 143,308 of record NZ_BBJT01000008.1, read on the forward strand.
ATAAATATTGTCGTTAGAATCGGTCACAAAACTGGATACAAAGCGTGTTTTGGCACTTTTGCACTCTAAATAATTAATACATATCTTTGAATAGGATTTCCCTATCTTAAGAGAGAGATTATCGACGGTCGGATGCTCCAGCTTCTTCTTTGGAGCTTCTTTTTCAGGGACTGGGGGAACCGGTTTAGTCTCTTCTTTAGGTACGATAGTGATCACCTTGGAAGCATTGTCGTAAGCAACGTTGCGGTTCAAACTCTCGGCGATAAAGCGCAGAGGCACTAGGGTTGTATCATTCACGATTGCCGCAGGCTGATCCAGGATCGTCGAAACTCCGTTTACGCTGGCCTCGCGCTGGCCGACTGACAAGGTTACAGTCTGACCGGTACCTTTCAGTGTAACAGTCTGTGTCGAATTTTCCCAGCCCACTTCCGCTCCCAACAGTTCTCCGAGAAACCGGAACGGGACCATGCTCGTATCTTTCATCAATATAGGGGCTGCAGGCATAAGAGTTTTCTGCCCGTCAATATCCGCTTGAGGATTATCGATCGTCAGAGTAATAATTCGGTTCGTTCCCGCAGACTCCGCCGACACATGACCCTGGTAATGAAAACTTATAGAAACTCCAAACAATAATAATAATAATAGGGATAACTTTAATAACTTTCTAATTAACATATATTTCCTCCTGATTTTGTGTTATTTTCAGTATAATATTTTTCTTTCTTCCTGTATCTACCTATTTTTTAGTTTTTATAAGCTTTATTCAAAACTAAAAAAACAAGAAAGATCCCGAAATTCCTCTCGGGCCTTTCTTGTTTTTTTGCAGCAGACGATCCTATACGTCCCCCACCGACTCGCCCTTCACCAGCGTGACGTAGATCCGTTCATGCTCGACCTTCTCGCCGGCGATCAACTTCAAAAGCTGTTCCGCCGCCAACGCGCCCCACTTGTGCTTGGAATAGTCGATCGTGGCCAGCCGCGGGCTGACGTACGCCGACAGCTCGATATTATCGAAACCGATAATATGGATATGCTCGCCGATACGATATTCCGATTCCGCCACGGTATTATAGACGCCAACCGCCATCTCGTCGTTGAGACAAAGAACGGCCGCCGGCTCCTTATAGGCCTCCAGGATGCGCCGTGCGGCTTTCTCCCCGGACTCTTTATCGAAGCTGCCCGGCAGCTCGGTACAATCCACATCCTTGTAGCGCCCTACGGTTTGCCGGACGGCATGTAAGCGCTTGTCGGAATCGTAAGAATCTTGCGGACCCGCTACCACATATAGCTTGCGGTGCCCCTTTTCCAGGACGTAATCGGCAGCCAAATTGGCCCCCGCCTTGTTGTCCAGAAGCACCTGATTGATGTTCGGGTGAATCAGCTCGCGGTCGAGCACGACGATTTTATGCCCCCTGTCCGCATGCTGCAGCAGTTCTTCGTCGGTAAAAGCGGCATCCAGGATAATGGCCCCGTCGATCATCCGTTCCGGCAGGAAGCGGTGGGATTGGGACCCGCTGCAGACGATAAGCTCGTAATCGTGCCCGTTTAAATACTCCTTGATTCCCTGCAAAAGATGTCCGTAGAAAGGTCCGCTGAAATCGGTCAGAAAGACGCCGATAATTTTACTTTCCCGCTTTTTTAGCGTGCGGGCCGCCGCATTGGGAGTATAGTTCAATTCCTTGGCGATCGCCAAAATCCGGGCGCACGTCTCGTCGGTTACCTTGGGGCTGCCGTTCAGCGCGTAAGATACCGTCGAAATGGATACGCCGGCTTTTTTTGCGATATCTTTAATGCTTACCACTATTCTCGCTCCTAACCTTGTTGCATTCGCTGTTTTCTCTGGTTTCGTTTAACCTTCTCACACTCCGTACTCACGCTTCTATTTATTTACTATACCATTAAATGAACCGGTAAAAGAGATGCAAAAGGGCGATCCGTGAAGATCGCCTTTCGCCTCGACTTTAACTGTAAATTTCGATCACGTTCGGCCCTTCCGCGGTCAGGCTTTCCAACTGTTCGCCGCTCAGGAGTAGCCCTCCGGTCCGATAGCGGTTATTCAGCCGCCGGGCTGCCGCTTCCCGTCCGTTTATCGTGACGTGTGAAACTTCACCGCCGCTCAGGTGGTACACGAAAGTCACCGGTCGGTCCAGAATGCGGAACTGGAAGCAGAGACCGTCCAACTCCTCGCCCAGCACGGGGTCCACAATGAGACTTCCGGCGTCCATCCGGATGCCGAGACCGTTCGAAATGAGCTGGTTCATGTAAATTCCCGGGCCGCTGGAGTAAATTCTCCAGCCGCCTTTGACCGGCACGCTGCCGTCGCGCAGCTCGTTAAAGCGCTCCTGCGCCTCGTAGCGGGTGCTGAATCTCCCGTCGGAGCTGCTGAAGTACGCGTTGCTCTGGCGGAGCTCCGCATTCGGAACCACGTCCTGCAGGCGGACGGGGTTGATCATCTGGAGCCCGCGCCACACTTCGCCGGTCTTGCCCAGCTTCGCCATCGCTTCGACGTAGCGGATATGGGCGTGCACGTACTGGAGGCCGACTTCTCGGCCGAAGTTCGCGGCCTGCTCCGCGCGCTTGAAGTTCGTGCTGACGCCCCCCGCGTAATTCGCGGGCCGGTTCATGAGCCGGACGCCGTCCGGACAGTACATTTCCGCCCTGATGAGGCGGTAATGGGCCTCTGCCTGCTCCGGCGTCAGCAGCTCGCTGATCATGCTGCGCGTCATCGGCAGCAGGCGGTAGGTGATTCCCGTTTTCGTATCCTCGGGATGGAGCATCTTCTCGGCTTTGCCGGGCTCCTCCATGTACAAGAAACCGGGAATCACGGACGCTTCGGACGGCAGCATATAGCGCATGTAATCGGCCTGGATGCCGTCCGCCATGCCGCGCAGCTCCGCCGCCAGCGCGCTGCGGCTGTCCGCCAGCACGACAGAGAGCCGGCGGAAGACCTGGTAGGTCAGCGACACGGTCCAGGAGCTGACCATAAACCGCTTCAGCTGAGCGTTAGCCGGCTGAAGGGTGTCGTCCCAGTCTCCGTCCCCGTAGGAGGACAAATGGGTATCGTGCAGGAAATGGCTGCGGATGTAGCCGATTTCCTTGACGGCATGCTCCAGCAGGGAAGCGGTCTCTTCCGTAAAATTCCCTCTGTGGCGCCTCGTATACGGAAGCTGCTCGTCCAGGATCGATAAATCCCCGGTGGCGCTCAAATAATCGGCGAGCACCTTAAGCGGCCAGACGATGACGTCCCCGTGGCTTTCTTCCTGCTGGATATGGGAATACCGGTCGAACATGAACCACTGCGGCCAGCTGCCATCGTCTTCGAACTGATGGGAAAACACAGTCCGGAGAATGTCCCGGACCTCGCCGTATTTCCCGGTCGCCAGGAAGTATTCGGACGGGCCTTGGCACACGTCACGCGTTCCCCAGGCGGCTCCGCCGTACTGTTCCAGACCGTGCGGAACGGAATAATGAACGAGCATGTTGTGAGTGTACCACCAGGCAAGCACGTTCATTTTCGCCAGCTCCGGATCGCCCTCTCCGCCTGCCCGGTACAGGTGGAAACCGTTCATGACGGAACCGAGGAATGCACGGTAACGCTCCGCTTCCAGATCCGCTTCCCGGTCCGTAAACGACAGCTCTTCCCCGCGCAAAAGACCTTGGACGGTCATACTCCAGGAGGAGCTTTCTCCCAGTTCCAGAACGGCCAGGGAGGCGGAACCCGGCTCGGCCCCCGCCGCAAGACGCGTTTCGTCGGTCACTCGCAGCGGAGCGCCCGCGACCTGCATGCGGTAGGTAAGATCCGGCCATACCTGCGCACTGTCCGAGGCGGCATCCGCCGTAAATAAGAGCGTTTGACCGTCTTCTTGTACCGACAGATGAAACGGAGCTTCGTATTCGTTGTTGTTCATCGAAACCTGATGAGTAACCAGGTAACGGTAAGTTTTGCCCTGGACGGAACGGAGCTGGAGACGAACCTCCGGCGCATCCGCTGCCGTAAAGCCGGTTACGACGACCGTGTCATCGGCCAGTTTATAGTACCAGCGGGTATAGTTGAACCCGATCTCGAACAGGGACGGCATCGTCAGCAGACGGTATTCCCCGCCGGTTTCGATATAAATGCGCTGTCCCGACGTTTTGGAAACGTTGAGAGCGTTCCGGGCGTTCGTCAGCATTTTGTTAAACGAAGTATTGCCCACGGTCAGCTGGGAATTGAACAAACCGTACATGTATGCGGTCGATGTCAGAACGGATTCCCGGAGTCGGGCGTTATCCCCGCTCATCAGAATATGCCCGTGCGGACGCTCGACGCGGAGCTCCTTGGCTTTCAGCACGACATGCTCATTTGTCTCCGTGAAAAAGGAAAGCAGCTCGCCTTCCAGCGTTTCTTCCAGACGGCGGTCGGGAAAGTATCCGGCGACTTCATCCGCGGTCATCGTGAGTCCGGTAAGCGGCGCTCCGATATCGCCCGCCAAACGCACCGGCTCAAGAGCCGTGGTACCGGTACGGGTACCGATGCCAGTGCCAGTATCAGTGCCGCTGCCACTGTCGCCGTTGCCGCCGGCAACCGCGTTCAAAGCCTCGGCCTGCTCCCAGGCGGCAGAAACTTCCTCAGCGAACTCAAGAGCAGTAACGGCTTCGGGATGGTTTTCTTTGAACAGTCCGTAAAAAATGAACCGGACCGGCTCCGCACCCGAAATGACACGACGGGATTGCAGCGCCGTATACGCAAACTCGTACTGGTAAATCTCATTGGCGAGATGAGGACGGGCTAACGCTTCGGGCTTATCCGTTTCTTTATAGGACAACCCGTAAAATTGGAAGCCGTCCGTGGAGTATCCATCCGCTCCCGTCAGCGATCCCTGCTGCACGTACGGAAAAGCGCCGCCCTGCGGCTGGTTCTGTCTGGAACAGACGACATATCCGCGCTTTTCGTCCTGATAAACGCTGTGGTCGATATATTGGGACATATACGCTTCGTTGCTCCGTACCGCCCCTTTATCCGCGAGACCGAGATCCTGGCCGTACAGGATATCAACCGGGGTATCCCCGGTTCCTCCCGTCAGCAATACGTCCCAAAACCAGATATTTTGCGGAGTCAGCGTAAACGTTACTTCGTAGGAAATGCCTTCAACCTCTCCGTTCCAAACGATGCCGGACTCCTTCCGGCTTATAAGGCTGGCCGAGCGGACTCCGAGCAGAGGATACGCCTGAATGCCTTTCTCACGGTGAAGACGCAGATACAGGTTGTTCATGGAGCCGTCCAGCGGATTACCGATCCACTGGTTGATCAGGGTCGAACCGGATACCACCTCCGCAATATCCCCGCTGTTCAGGAAGGAGAACTGCAGGCTGCCCGATTTCAGTTGTAACGACCGATCCTTCAACTGGGTCATGGTGATGTTCACTCGCTTTCTTTACTTCGTTAATCGAAACCGGAGCTCTGCGGTGTCACGGCTGTTGGGGCCGACGAAGACGGCAAATTCTCCCGGATCGCTTGCAAAACTCAAGTCGGAATGATGGTAACGGAGCTGTTCTTCGGTTAAGTCGAACCGGACCTCGGCCGTTTCACCCGGCTTCAGGAACAGTTTCCGGTACGCTTTCAATTCCTTGACCGGACGGACGACCTCACCTGCCATGTCACGTATATAGAGCTGGACGACTTCTTCCCCTGCGGTCTCTCCCGTATTGGCCACGTTGACACGTACCGTCAGCGGCTGCTCCGCCGACATGCTTGCCGAGTCCAGTGTCGGAGTGTCGTAGGCGAAGGTCGTGTAGCTTAAACCGAACCCGAATGGAAGCAATGGCTCGTTGGGAATATCCAGATATTTGGAAACGTAATGCTCTTGGGCGTCCAGCGCATCTTTGGGCCGTCCCGTATTAAAGTGATTGTAATAGACCGGCACCTGCCCCACGCTGTGCGGGAAGCTCATGGACAGCCGTCCGGACGGGTTCACCCGGCCGAAGAGCAGGTCGGCGATCGCCGCGCCGCCTTCGGTGCCCGGGAACCAAGCCTCCAGCACGGCGTCGGTCTGATCGATCAGACCGTGCAGGTCGAGCGGCCGGCCGTTGAACAGCACGGCCGCCATCGGCTTGCCGAGCGTCCGCAGTTCGGCGACAAGCCTCAGCTGCGCTTCCGGCAGCCGGATGTCTCCGCGGCTGCAAGCCTCGCCGCTCATGCCCGAGTGCTCGCCCAGCGCCAGCACGATCACATCGGCGGCGCGCGCCGCTTCCAGCGCGGCCGCGGTTTGCTCCGGCGTGCCGCTCTCGATGCCGCAGCCTTCCGCAACCGTGATCCGGGACGGATCGGCGTGCGCGGCCAGGCCGTCGTACAGCGGCACCGCTTCGTCCTGCGAGCCGAGCCACGACCACGGCCCGAGAATATCGCCGCTCTCGGCGAACGGGCCGATCAGGGCGATGCTGCGGTCCGGCTTCAGCGGCAGGACGCCTTCGTTCTTGAGCAGAACGCACGATTTCTGCGCCAGTTCTCTTGCCGCGCGGCGGTGATCGGCGCAGAGCACCACTTCCCGCTCGCGCTCTTCATCCGCGCCGCGGTACGGATCGTCAAACAAGCCGAGCTTCTGTTTGAGCCGCAGAATGCGAAGAACGCCTTCGTCGATGAGCGCTTCGTCGACTTCGCCGGAGGCGACAAGCGCCGGGAGATGATGCACGTAGCACGCGGTCATCATCTCGATGTCGACGCCCGCCTCGATCGCCCGGCGGGCGGCTTCGGCTTCATCCGCGGCGGTCCCGTGCGGAATCAGCTCCTTGACGGCTCCCCAGTCGGAGATCAGGACGCCGTCGAAGTTCCATTCCCCGCGCAGCAGATCGCGCATGAGGCGTTTGTTGCCGCTGGCCGGAATGCCGTCCACCGTATTAAAGGACGTCATAACCATCTCGCAGCCTTCCTCCAGAGCGGCCTTGTAAGCCGGCAGATACTGCTCCCGGAGCTGGCGCTCCGACATGTCCACCGTGTTGTAATCGCGGCCCCCTTCCCCGGCGCCGTAGGCGGCGAAATGCTTGACGCAGGCCGCCACCCGCTCCTTGTCGCCGGTCAGGTCCGCGCCCTGGAATCCGCGCACGAAAGCCCGCGCGTATTCCCCGTTCAGGTACGGGTCTTCGCCCGTCGATTCCATCACGCGTCCCCAGCGGGGATCGCGCACCAGGTCGACCATCGGGGCGAAGGTCACGTGCACGCCGGATACGGCGGCTTCTCTTGCCGCGATTTCCGCGCTTTTCTCGACCAGCTCCATATCCCAGGAGCAGCCGGTCGCCAGCGGTACCGGGAAGATCGTCCGGTATCCGTGCACGACGTCCGCCATAAACAAGAGCGGAATCGCTTCCGGTCTGCCGCGCAGGTGAGCGTCCTGGACGGCTTTGACCTGCCCGGCGCCGGCTACGCCCAGGACGGAGCCCGCATGGGCCGTCATCTCGCCGGTAATGCCCATGGAAGCCATGGGACCGGTAATCTGTCCGTCCGCCCCTTCAAAAAAAGGACCCGCCAACTGCAGCAGCTGAGCGACTTTTTCCTCCAGCGTCATTTCCTTTATCCTAGCCAGCAGCTGTTGTTCCGTCATTCCGCCGCCTCCTCGCGCAGATTTTTTTCTTGCTTTTGCTTATAGAAGTTTTAGTGGAGACGAGTGCCGATGCACCCGCATAATGCTTACATAGAACGTTAAGTGAAACGTTTCGATTTTCTTTGATTTGAATTATAACCCTCCTTTTCGAATGAAGTCAAACGGATTTTATAAAGAAATCAGGGTTTTGTAAGCGGTTTACTCTTATCCAAAATAGAACTTGAATACGGTTCCAGGATGTTTTATAATGATTTCGAAACGTTTCGATTGTTTTCAGCTAACATTTAACCTTTTACGATTAAGGGTAAACTATCACCATAATAAGGATTCCTACGGGAGGCAAACAGTATGAAACGGAAAAATTGGGCGGCAGGCATTGCGACTACGGTTCTTTTGACAAGCGTTCTATCGGGTTGCGGAGGAAGTAACGCGGGCGGCAGCGATAAAGGCAGCGGAGAGTCCGGAGGAAAAGTGACTCTGAACGTATGGGGAATGGGTGAAGAAGCGAAATCCCTTCCGAAAATCGCGGAGCAGTTCGAGAAAGATAATCCCAATATCAAAATCAACGTGCAGGCGCTGCCTTGGGCCTCGGCTCACGACAAGCTGCTGACGGCGGTCGCTTCCAAGAAAGGTCCGGACGTTTTGCAGATGGGAACGACCTGGATTCCGGAATTCGCGGCGGCGGGCGCTTTGATGGACCTTAAACCGATGGCGGACAAATATCCCGAAATCAAAGAAGACAACTTCTATCCGGGTTCGATCCAAACGACCAAATATGAAGATAAAACGGTAGGCGTACCGTGGTACATCGACACCCGCGTTCTCTACTACCGCACGGACCTTCTTAAAGAGGCGGGCTATAATGAGGCGCCGAAAACGTGGGAAGAGCTTCAGGACGCCGCCCAAAAGCTGACCAAACGCGGCAGCGGCAAATACGGCATCTCGCTCGATCCGAAGGAGCAGTCCCTGACCTTCATGTTTGCCCGTCAAAACGGCTCCAAGCTGCTGGACGGCAAACAGCCTTTGTTCGATCAGCCGCAGTTCGTTGAAGCCGTGGATTATCTCAACAGCTTCTTCAAGAACGGCTCGGCGCCGAAGGATCTCGGTATCGACGCTGTGCAGGGCTTGAGCGGAGACGGCATCGTGCCGATGTTCATCAGCGGCCCGTGGATGGTTAAGCTCATCAACGACAAGGCTCCCGATCTGAAAGGCAAGTGGGCCACGGCCGTCCTTCCGAAGAAAGAAAACAACATTTCCGCGCTGGGCGGCTCCAACCTGTCGGTATTCCAGCATACGGAGCATAAAGAAGAAGCAATGAAATTCCTGGCCTATATGAGCAAGCCGGAAACCCAGCTGAAATGGCTCGAAATGACACAGTCGATGCCTGCAGCCAAGAAAGCCTGGGAAGACCCTGTTCTGAAGGAAGACCCGAACTATAAAGTGATCGGCGAGCAGATGAAAGCTTCCGAGCCGATGCCGATGATCAAACCTTGGGAAGAAATCGCCCAGGCTTACCTGAAAAGCTTCGAACGCATCTACCGCGGTCAAGCGGAAGTCAAACCGGAGCTGGACGCCTTCAACAAGCAGGCTCAGCAAATTTTGAACAAGTAAACGCACGGACAGGGAATAACCCGAAGCTGACCGGCCCCGCAGGGGCCGGTCCGGCTATTAACGGTCCATCCTTTACCGGGCTGGACGACAGTGAAAGAAGGGACATGAGATGAAGGGCTTCAGCAACAGCAAAGCACCGTACTTTTTTATTGCGCCGACTCTGATCCTGCTTACGGTTTTCTCGCTGCTGCCGATCTTTATTGCGCTCATTATCAGTTTCACCGATATGGATCTCGCAGGTCTTGCCGATTACTCCAACATTAATTTCATCGGCTTCAAAAACTATATCAGTGTCCTGCAGGACCCGATTTTTATTAAATCCATTACCAACACGCTGTTTTACGTGATCATCGGGGTTCCGTGCGTCGTTATTCTTTCGCTCGGGATCGCGCTGCTGATTAATTACGGAGCCTCCCGCGTTTTCAAAGTATTCCGGGTCATTTACTACCTCCCTTCCGTTACCAACGTAGTCGCGGTAGCTGTCGTCTGGAGTTATTTGTACAACCCGGCGTTCGGTCTGTTCAACTACGTGCTAGAAACGGCCGGCTTCGATAAGGTTCCGTGGCTGACCGATCCCCTGATCGCGAAAATCTCCCTGATCCTCCTCGCCTTGTGGCGGGCCGTGGGTCTGAATATGATTATTTTCGTCGCCGCTCTACAGGGCATTCCGAAAACGTATTACGAAGCGGCCCAGCTCGACGGGGCCAGCACCTGGAAGCAAATGATCCATATTACGGTTCCTATGCTGCGTTTCGCCATTTTCTTCGTGTCCATCACGACCATGATCGGCTGGCTGCAATTTTTCGAAGAGCCGTTCGTCATGACGCAAGGCGGACCGCTGGACGGCACTACGTCCGTGGCCCTATTCATTTATAACAACGGCTTCAAACTGAGCAACTTCGGCTACGCCGCGGCGGGTTCGTTTATCCTGTTCGTCGCCATCATCATTATTACGCTCATTCAATTCCGGTTTCAGAATAAAGATACGGACATGTAAAAAGAACGGAGGAAAAGCTTATGGCTGCAAAAGCTGCAAAATTACGTCCGGCTGGCGCAGGGACATCGGGATCAAGCCCCTTTTTCCAAGGACTCGTGTTTGTCCTGCTTGCCTTGGGCGGCATCGTCTTCCTCATACCGTTCGTTTGGATGATTCTGTCGGCGTTCAAACCGGAAAGTGAAGTGCTGCGTATCCCGCCCACCCTGTTTCCCGAGACGTTTACAATGGAAAATTTCAAAAACCTGTTCGAACGGATGAACTTCGGCGTCTACCTGAAAAACACCCTGATCGTCGTGCTGTTCTCCTTCGTCGGGCTGTTCCTGAATGCGATGGCGGGCTTCGGCTTCGCCAAATACCGCTTCAAGGGACGCGAGGGCCTTTTCTACCTCGTGCTCGCCACGATGATGATTCCCGGACAGGTCACGATGATCCCCGTGTATCTGATCCTGAACTCCATCGAGCTGACGAACACTCTGGTCGGCGTCGTGCTGCCCGGCCTCGTCGGAGCGTTCGGCGTCTTCCTGTTCCGCCAGTTCATGTCCACGATTCCGGACGAACTGCTGGAAGCGACCCGGCTTGACGGCGCCAGCGAGCTGCGCACCTTCGCCCAGATCGTGCTGCCGATCTCCAAGCCGATCCTGTCGGTACAGGCGATCCTGACCTTCATAGCGGGCTGGAACAGCTTCCTCTGGCCGCTCATCATCGCCAACGACGAGAAGCTGTACACGCTGTCCGTCGGCTTGTCGCTGCTGAAAGGCCAGTATGACAGCAACTTCGCCTTGCAGATGGCCGGTTCGGCTTTCATGGTCGTGCCGATTCTGATCATCTTCGCGATCTTCCAGAAGTACATCATCGACAATTATTCGATTTCGGGGATGAAGTAAGCGGAGCGATTGAAATTGTAAACACATACGTTCGAGGATATTACCGATACTGCTTGCAGTATCGGTTTTTCTTTTACCACTTTATTGGTTAATGTTGTAAAATTAGGTATGACCGTTTATGGGAAAGCGAGAACCGAAATGAAATTAATTAAATGGGGTATCTTATCCCTCTTTTTATTGGCCGTTTCTTGTTCAACGGTAGAGAAACAGTTATGTTACTGCCTATAACAGCATACATTAAATTCCAGAACCATACTTAAAGAAAAAAGGAGATGGACAGTTTGAAAAAAATCATTAAAAAGGTTTCAACGTCTTTGTTAGCGATAGGATTATCTCTAACCATGTTTACTACAGGCGCATTAGCTTCTGAGAATCAAAAACTCACCAGTATCACCTCCCAAGATGAGGTTAATCCCTTCGTCGGAGTGGACTATTCAAACTTGAAAAAGGGACATTCAATACTTCTTGGCGGTTCTTCATTTTCAATTGTTTATGGCTCAAATTATGTTTCAGTATCTCCAACTGGCTGGACTACAGGTCTGGCAGCTGGAGACGCAAGGGTTGACGCTTACGATGCAAATGGAAATCATTATTGGACATTTTATATTCATGTAACTAATTAACAATTGAATAATAAGCCTTAATAAGCAGGGGAGAATTCCTCTGCTTATTTTATTTCCGGCTAATATCCTAGTCTAGATTTTTCATTTCTAAGTGCTTCTCCAAGGCTCATTGCAAAGTTGAGACTTTGTTAAGATAGTTAGACACATGTTTTTTAACATTACATCTAGATAAGGACAGAAGAACTTTTTTACAGGTCAACATGAACAGCACAGTCGGGATCAAAGAGGTTCAAGGTATAGACGCTGATGGTAAAGTCATTTACCGCAGAGGCTGGTGAATCGTTACGGACTGCTCTAACTTCAAATCTTAACCGACAAAAAGGCCAGAACCTGGAGAGCTTATGCCCGTGGTTCTGGCCATTTTTGGCTTTCCCTATTTCGTCACTTCCTCCACGTCTCCCGCGCTCACCTTGCCGCCTTTATCGAAGCGCGCGACGTATTTTACATAGCCGTACGGGTCTTTGCCCGCCTCGTCGTCCATCACGTTCGAGTTAATCGTCACGTGCCCGTAATCGTACCCTCCGGCATCCAAAACGGCCGCAATCTCTGCCGCCGCCTCGGCGACTTGCTGCTTGGAGGCGCCCGCCGCATCCGTCACCACGTGAATGTACAGCGGTTCATCCAGCTTCAGGGACGGAGTCCAGGCGGCATTCTCCGCCAGTTGTCCTTTGACGACCTCCAGTTGGACGCTGACCTCCCGGACCGCAGGAACCCGCCGGGCAAAAGCAGCCTGAAGCTCCGCCTCCGCTTCTCCTCTCAACCGTTCCATCAAAGGCATATCGAGGTTGGCGGACCGGATGCCGTCCACTTTCACCTTGGGAATCCAGCCGCCTACGGAGAATTCATATTCCGCTGGCTCTCCTTTATCCGCATCTACCCCGATTTCCTTCACCCGGAATTCGTAACGCTTAAATTTGAAGTCGTAAAACCCTTTCTCAATCCTTAGCCGCTTCTCCGGATAATGCTCCACCATAAACTGCTGCAGCTCGCGCTGAGCCAGCCATTTGCTGAGTGGATTCCCGTTCAGCGAGTTATACAGCGAACCGACAAGCAGACCAAGCAGACCAAGCAGCACCAGCAGGGCGATATACATGCCCTTTTTCTTCTTACGTGTCTTCATTCGGACTCTTCCCCCATCTTTCTGATCTTTAATGCCAACAGCCCCATCAAGCTCCCTACAAAGGCAAACAGGCAGTGAATGGAGGCTGTCACAACAGCTACCAATAAAGGTGAAAAGACAAACACGCCCATTCCCCCGTCCCCCGAACCGTTTACGATCTCATAAATGCTGTCTCCTATAGACCATAGAAAAACAGGCGCAAACGAGAGGAAAAACACGATCTTCATCTGTTTATAAAACAGATACGTGACGAAGCCGAGCACGGCGTACCACAAAACAAAGCCGAAGCTTTCGTTAAGCAGCGACGTGCGGATGGCCAGCACAAACGAAATCGCCATAAACAGCAGCTGATAAAGAGACAGCTTCCGGTTGATCTTCGCCATCATCTTCGCATAGTCCTCGGCCGGCTCCGGCAGTTCCGGTTTGGGCAAGCTCTGTCCCGACAAGCGGACGAGCTTCTCGTAATCGGCGTCGTCCGCGGTCTGCGCTTCCAGCCACCTGGCCGTCTCTTCGCTGAGCAGGCCTTCTTCATATAACGGCAACAGGTCCTCGATAATGTGCCGCACCGTATTTTTATCGTTCATAGTATCCCTCCAGCTCTTTGTGCAGTTGGAGCTTAATCCGGTGGAATCTGACCCGGACGCTGTTTTCCGTAGCCCCGATAATGTGTCCGATCTCCCGGAAAGACAACTCGGCATACATGCGCAGCGTGACGATTTCCTGGGAACCCTCATCCAGCCGGAAAATCCGTTCCAGCAAAATATCGCGGTCCTCGCGGTCCAGCACCTGCTTCTCCGGCGTGACGGATTCGCGGCTTTCCGCCGCAAGCTTCGCCGCCAGCTCCTGCCCGTATTTTTTGGACCGGTAGTATTTGCTCAGCTTATGCTTCGCGATTCCGAAGAGCCAGGTCCGGACGGTCGAATCTCCCCGGAAGGAGCCGTGCCCTTTGACCGCCTCGTAGAAAACTTCCTGGGTCAGGTCTTCTGCAGCCTCTCTGCTTTGCGTTTTCACATAGAAAAATGCATACATTTTCGGTTGAATCTCTTTGTAAAGCTCTTCAAGCCCCATGCGCCCTCCTCATTCGAAGCCTCATCCGTTGGGCATGCTTTTGCCGTTCTTCTTATTTGTACCAGAAAGCGTCCGTTCGTTACAGGATTCGGAAAATTTCTTGAAGGAAGACATCCAGAAAGGGAACGGGGCGGCGTAAGCCGCTCCCCTTTTAAAGAGGGAATGATCCAAGTGCGATAAACAACGGAGACAAAAACCGGATGCCTTGCGTCAAAATAGGGAAATAATTCCGGGCGTCGAAATGTGACCTCAGGAGGCGGTGAAAAGTGTTAACCAAAACGGAAAGATTACTACTGGTGAATCAATTTGAAATTCTAAAAGCGTACACCTCGCCATCCCTTACGACCGTCAACTAGCACAAATACGAGTCCGGCTATCAGACCGCGCAGCTCCTCGCAGATTTGCTGGAAGGCCGGAATGTGAGCCACCATATCGTCCTCAATACGGAGCTGGTAAAACGCGAGAGCGTCAAGCGCCTGCCGCTCTAAGTGAATAGAAAGCAAAAATAAAATCCCCTTAGGGACCGATGAAGCATGAAGCTTTCATCGGCTCTCAAGGGGATTTTTGCGGCGGCCGCCGCTATTTTTCCGAGCTGTGCGCACCGCGCAAGGTGCCGACATTCAGCGGCCGGTCATGCGCCGGATGATATCGCGGCTTTTTTCCAGATAGCCCACGGACTTGTCGTACTCCCGGCTGGCTACGCCCAGATACAAAATATCAATGACATTCAGCTGCGTCATCCGTGATGACATGGCTCCGCTGCGGATTTCGTTCTCCGTCGAAGAGGTGTAAAGCGGATAATCCGCATGCGAGCTGACCGAATTGTTGCCGTATTTCGTGATGGAAATCGTTTTTGCCCCGCATAGACGCGCTTCTTTCAAACATTCGATGACATGATCCGTTTCGCCGGAATAAGAAATGCCGACCGCCACATCGTCCTCGTTCAGCATCACGGCGGATGTCAGCTCAAGATGCGGATCGGTAAACGAATAGCTGGTCTTGTTGATCCGCAAAAACTTGTGCTGGGCATCCTGAGCGATCAGATTCGAAGCGCCAAGGCCGTAAAAGTACGTCCGGTTCGCCCGGCTCAGGGCCTCGACCGCTTTTCTCACCGTATCCGCATCCAGAATGGTCACCGTATCGCGAATGGACTGGATGTTGTTGGCCGATACCGTGTGGATAATCCGGTCGATAGAATCGTTCGGACGAATTTCCCGGTACTCGTATCTTTCCTCGGTCTGGTTCAAGTCACCGGCTACTTTGAGCTTCAGCTCCGGGTAGCCTTTCACGCCCATCGACTTGCACAAACGGATAATCGCCGCCTGGCTGCCGCCGCTTTCGGCCGCTAATTGCGCTACGGACATTTCCAGCATTCGATGCGGATGACTGAGCACAAATTCCGCTACCTTACGTTCCGATGGCGTGATATCGTCCAGAATTTCGCGCAGCCTGACTAATCCTCCGTTCATAATTCCTCTCCTTTGCCTGCGTGCCGCGCTTCAGAAAAATTGTACGCGTTTCGAAAGCGCGCCCGTCGGTACCGCGAACGCTTGAGCCCGCTTGAAGTTAGCCGGTGCGCCGCGCACGATCGTCAACGCTTTATAGTATTCGATGAACGGAAATCCGTAAGTTTCACCGCGTGCGTAGGCATACACATTCATCGCTTTAACCCAAGTCTCGTATGCTTCATCGGGAATGTCAATAAAAATTTCCGGGTTGAAATCGTACGGATCTTCCCAGTTATCCGCGTAGTACAGATGGTTCGCATAGTGGGACGGAAGCTCGCGCTCGATCGTCTTCAATCCGGCATAAAAACGCGCGTCATTGACAATATAATGCGTATTCGCGTGGTCTTTATGAATGCTGCCCTTCCAGTGGGTAAGAATGATATCCGGTTTCACTTCGCGGATCACATCCGCCACCTGGTATTTCACTTCTTCGTCGACGGGAAGCTCGGCGTCTTTGTAAGCCAGAAACTTGACGTCGGCTCCGACGATATCGGCGAATTTATGGGCTTCTTCGATTTTCTGCTTCGCATATTCTTCCGGAGTCAGGCGGGGATGCCCTTTCTCTCCCGGCGTCAGATGCAGGAAGGTGGCCTTATGACCGGCCTGCGTATATTTCGCGATCACGGCGCCCGCCGTCAAATCCAAGTCACCGGCATGACCGCCGATGGCCAAAATATGATGCTTTTGCTCTGTCATGTCAAATCGCTCCTTTGGGTTGGATTGCTCGGTTTACCGTCCAGTCAAAATTTATCATTCGTCACGACTGCTCCCGCAATCGCGTTATGCACGCAAGCGCGAAGCGCCGCTACCGTTCGGCCGCGTCCGTAATAGACCCGGTTGGTCAGCAGCACGACGGCCAAATCCCGCTCGGGGTCCAGCCACAGGCTGGTGCCCGTGAAGCCCGTATGGCCGAAGCTGCGCGGCCCCATCCAGTCTCCCGAGGCATCCAGCGGGTCGCCCTTGAGCGCCCAGCCGAGGCCGCGGCTCGCGCCGGGGATGCTCTCCGTGAAGCTGCGCACGGAGGCAAGAGCCGCCGCCCGCGAGAGGAGACGCGGCCCGGGCGCTCCCGCCGCGTCATGACGCGCTCCGGCTGCCGGAGCGGGCACAAGCCCGCAGCCCAGCCACATGCGGGCATAGCGGACCAGGTCGCCGGCCGCTGCGAACAGCCCGGCGTGGCCGCTTACGCCGCCGAGGGCGCGGGCGTTCTCGTCGTGGACGACGCCGTGCAGGCGGACTCCTGTGGAGGCGTCGTACTCCGTCGGCGCTATGTCCGCCGCCCGCCCGGCAGGCGGGCAGAACCCGGCGCTGTCCATGCCCAGCGGCCCGAAGATTTTGACGCGTGCCGCCTCGTTCAGCGGCACGCCCAGCATCTCCTCGGCTATGCGGCCGAGGGTCATGTAGCCGACGTCGCTGTATGCCATCCGCGCGCCGGGTTTGGCCTGCAGCGGGGTGCGGTACACCGTCTGCCACATCTCTTCCCGCGTCAGATGCGACGCGTGCAGATTGACAAGCGGCGGAAGTCCCGACGTATGCGTCAGAAGCTGGCCTACCGTGACTTCTTCTTTGCCGCCGCTGGCAAACTCCGGCAGCAAGGAAGCCGCCGGTGTATTCAGGGTCAGCCTGCCCTCGTCAATGAGCCCGAGCACCAGCGGCAGCGTTACGGTCACCTTGGTGAGCGAGGCGCAGTCGTACAGGGTGCCCGCATGTACCGGCGCCGGATCGGGGCCGTCCGGATCGGCGTGACCCGCCGCGTAGACGAGCTCCTCGTCTCCGCGGACGACGGCCAGCACCGCCCCGGGAGTAACGCCTGCCGCGATCTCGCGGTCAACAGCCCGGCATGCGGCGATTACCCCTTCCGGCGAAAGGCCCAGCGCCGAAGCCCCGGAAGCGGCCGCCTCATACCCCATTGCCGCGAGCCTCCGCGGCGGAAGCCGCTGCTGCCGCTTCCGGTCCATAGAGCAGATACTTGCTGCGAATGCCGGCCCATTCCTTCCCGTCGCGTTCCCAGGAAGCGATAATCGCTTCCAGAGCGCCGGGCTCGTGCAGGGTCAGGCGAATCCGGTCGCTCCCGCTCAGCAAGTCGATGAAGGTGGACTGGCCTTCCTTGAAAGGCGCCAGCCATTCGAATTCACCCGGATGTAGCCTTTGGATGCAGCTCAGCAAGTGAAGGCCGGTGACGGCCGATTTGTACACGCTCGGGTCGGTAACGAACGTCATCACGCCGTTGCACAACTGACCGGCATGCTTCGAGAAGGTCGGCGTAAACGTGACCGGGTGGAACCGGACGCCGGGAAGATTCAAGGCATTCAGCTCGCGGCAGGTTTCCTCCGCCTTCAACCAAGGCGCTCCCACCTGCTCGAAAGGCTTGGTCGTTCCCCGTCCTTCCGACAGGTTCGTTCCTTCGAACAGACAGTGCCCCGCGTAAATCCGGACCGTATCCATGGTCGGCATGTTCGGGGACGGCGGAAGCCACGGCAGCCCGGTATCGGGATATTCCATCTCCCGCTCCCAGCCTTCCATCTTGACGACATACAGCTCGCAAGGCGTCTTCATTTGATCGGCCGCCAGCAGAGCGAATTCGCCGATGGTCATGCCGGTGCGGGCGGGCATTATCCACGCGCCTACCATCGACAGCAGGCTTTCGTCCAGCAGGCCGCCTTCCCACTCAAGTCCGCCCAGCGGATTGGGACGGTCCAGCACAACCACGCGGACACCGGCTTCGGCGCAGGCTTCGAGTGTATAGATCAGCGTGCTGAGATACGTGTAAAACCGGACGCCGAGATCCTGGATGTCGAAAACCATCGCCTGAAGCCCCGAAAGCATGTCAGCCGTCGGTTTTTTATGCTTGCCATACAGGCTGTAAACCGGAATCCCGAGCTCCGGATCGATTTCATCCTCGAATCGGACGCCTGCCTGACGTTCCCCCCGGATACCGTGCTCGCAAGCGAATAAAGCGCCGAGCTCCGCTTCATCCAATGCAGCGCAAACCTGAATAGTGGACTGAAAGTCGCGGTTGATTCCCGTCGGATTCGTCAGCAGTCCGAATTTACGGCCCTTGAGCAACGCCGGCGCCATTTCCGGAAACCGGTCGGCTCCCGTTTTCACCTTCCCTTGCATGAGGTTCCCTCCCCTGTTGGATAATAAAATGGGATTTTCTTTTCCAATTATCTGTAACCGCTTTCTATGTGCCATTATACCGTTTACGAAATTTTATTTCAATTATTTTTTACTATATAAAATTTTGTTTCCCGTGCATTTTAAAGAAACTTCCCTTTATAAACAGGTAATTTAGGCCCTTCGGATAAATGACCCGCCGGTCTCTTTTCAATCAAAATTTTATTTCAGAAATTTTAAAAATATATAAACTTTTATTTTACAATCTTCCTGTGCTTCCGCTATACTATTGTCAGGGACTTCAACTGCATTCCCCTTTTTTTCCTCCGGTTTCCACGCCACACTTTTCCTTGACGGCCTGGAACTTCTTTTTATGTTTGCCTTACAGTCGTTCTCGACAGCGAATATCCCGAACCCGCCCGGCTCTGACTGCGGCAGGCAATCGGCCTAGTTTTATACATCATGCTGGCATTCCTTCATTTTTCCACAAAACTAACGGAAGAAAAGGTGACTCCCATGGATTATGTCATCGGCCTTGACGGCGGCGGCACCAAAACCGAAGCCCTCGCAATCGACTTGAGCGGCGCAGAGCTCGGCACCTGGACGGGCGGCCCGGGAAATCCTCACGCCGTTACTTTCGCAACCGCTTCGGCGGAGCTCGGTCGGCTCCTCACCACGGTCAAAGATGCTCTGCCGGGACGCAGATGCCTGGCCGTTTGCGCCGGCCTGGCCGGAGTAGACACCGCCGAGGAACGGAGCACAATGGAGCGGTATCTGACCCAAACGCTTACGGGAAGTGCTTACGAGGGTGTATCTCTACTGATTAAAAACGACGCCGAAATTGCGCTGAAAGCCGCCCTCGGCTCCAGCCAAGGCATCATCGCCATTGCAGGCACCGGTTCCATCATTTACGCCTTCGATTCCGAAGGGAATAAGTACCGTGCCGGAGGCTGGGGGCATCTGCTCGGCGATCAAGGCAGCGGCTACGACATCGGGCTCTCCGTTCTCCAAACCGTCATGAAAAGCTACGACGGCGTACTTCCCGCAACCATCCTTACGGAAGCCGTTCTTCAAAAACACGGCATCCGGGACGCATCGGAGCTGCGCGGAATCGTTTATCAGCCAGGCGTGCAGAAGGCCCAGATTGCCGAGCATGCGGAGTTCGCAGTCCGTGCGGCGGCGGCGGGGGATAAGCTCGCTCGTCAAATCATCGTGCGTTCAGCCGAAGATCTCGCCGACCTCGTCGTTGCGCTCCGAAACCGCCACCCTGAGCTTGACCGTCTGAAAATCGGCGCGGCCGGGTCGATTTTCGCGTACTGTCCGCTCTTCTACGATACTTTCCGGGTGAGCGTATCGCAGGAAGACGATTTATCGGACGTCGTCTTGTCCGGCCGCCGCTCATCTGCAGGCGCCGCCGATTACGCCAGGGAGCTTGCGGCCTCCCAAGGGGCGAAATAAGCGGCCGCCACGTATGCCGCGTTGCGACCGTCTTTATATCCCTTTTTAACTATCGGAGGTACCTTATGAAAGAAAATATACACAGTCTCACGACCGAGCAGCAAAATCCCCGGACCCGCCAACTGGACCAGAGATCTGCTTTGGATATCGTCACGCTGATCAACCAGGAGGATTTAACCGTCGCGGAAACGGTCCGGCAGGTGCTTCCGGCCGTGGCCGAAGCAGTTGATTGGATCACGCAGCGGCTTTCCGCGGGCGGCAGGCTCTTCTACTTCGGGGCGGGAACAAGCGGCAGGCTCGGAATTCTTGACGCATCCGAATGCCCGCCTACTTACGGGACCGATCCCAAGCTGATTCAGGGAATCATTGCGGGGGGACCCGATGCGATTTTGAAAGCGGTCGAGGGAGCGGAAGACAGCGAACAGCTCGGACGCGACGATGCGGATGCCTGCGGCGTCAGTTCCAAGGATGTCGTTGTCGGCATCGCGGCAAGCGGCAGAACGCCCTACGTGATCGGCGCCATGAAGCGCGCCCGCGAACAAGGGGCTAAAGTTATCGCCTTGTGCAACAACCACGGCACCCCGATGGCGGCCATCGCCGATCTGGCCATTGAGCCAGTTGTCGGTCCCGAGGTTGTCCTCGGGTCGACCCGCATGAAAGCGGGCACCGCTCAGAAAATGGTGCTGAACATGCTCACGACGGCCTCGATGGTACGGCTCGGCAAAGTTTATGATAATCTGATGGTGGACGTTCAGCCCTCCAACTACAAACTGGTCGAACGCGCCAAACGCCTCATTGCGATGGCAACGGGCTCGGACAGCGAAGAAATTTCCCGGGCTTATGCCGAATCGCAAGGCCACGTCAAAACCGCCATCGTCATGATTCTCGCTAAAATGTCCTATGAAGAAGCTTCCCGCCGATTACAGGAAACCGGCGGTAAAGTCCGCATGGCGGTTGAATCGTCCGAAAGTGCCTCATAAGCGTTTATTTCTCAGCGAAAGGTTGCATGCACATGAATGTCCGCTTAGTGAAACCTGATGAAATGACCGAAGCCGCGACGCTTGCCGACTCGATTTTCCGGGACGGCGAGCAGGTATCGATGGCCGCCGGCTTCCCTTATTTGTTCTCCGCCGTCACTTCCTCCTCGTTCGGAGCTTATGGAGAAGACGGCCGCATGACGGCTTTTATGGGATTGCTCCCGTCCGCCGTCCGGATCGGCGCCTCGGAGCTGAACGTATTCTCCGTCGGCGCGGTCTGCACGGCCCCGGAAGCACGGGGCCACGGGGTTGCCGGCCAGCTGCTCGATGCCGTGAAGGATCAAGTCGCCGAATCGGACGGCGACCTGATCCTCGTGTCCGGCACGAGAAGCCTATACACGCGCGCAGGCTGCCGCGAGTTCGGGACGATCCGGCGTTACACGCTTACGCCGGAAATGGCTCCGGCGCTTCGGGAAGCAGCCAATGAGGCTGCGCAAGCCGGCGTAAGCGATGGCGGCACGTCCTCGCAGACGGGTGCGGATGCCTCTGCCTGTGCGGCCTCGCAGGCCGCCGCAGGCGCTTCCCGTGGCACGGATGCGGCCGGACCGCTCCGCTGCCGGGAATGGACGCGCAGCGACCTGCCCGCTCTGGCCAAGCTGGCCTCTTCCCGCGAAGTCGCCTTCGAGCAGAGCCAGTGGGACCTGGCCATGCTCATTGACGCGCAGGCTTACGCGAGATGCGTGAAGCTGGGGCACCGCGTCTACGTTGCGGAACGCGGAGGCGTCCCCGCCGCGTTCCTGGTCGCCGCGCTGCCGGGTGGCCTCCGTCCGAAGATGACGCCGTTCGCCATCGAGTGGGCGGGCGAGCCTTCGGCCGTAGCCGCTCTGCTCGCGCATGCGCTGGAGACAGCGGCACCGGAGAAGCTGGACGTGCTCGCTTCCCGGCACGATGCCGGACTGGCCGCTTTGCTGCAGAAGCACGCTCCGCATGCGGACGAGCGGATCCTGGGCACCGTCTATGTACCCGATGCGGCCAGCCTTTTCCACCGGCTGAAGCCGTACTTGGCCGCTCTTCAGCCTGAAAAAGCCGCCCTGCTGGAAGCCGGCACCGGCGCAGCCGAACGCGGCATCCGGCTGTCCTATCCGGGTCTGGACGACTTGGAGCTGGATGCGGACGCTTGGATCGCGCTTCTGTTCGACGGTCCGTTCTTATTGCCGGGAGAGGAAGCGGGGGCGGACGCAAATGCGGCGCCGGTCCTTCCCGAAGGTACACCGGCACAATGGCGTGAGGCGCTGACAGATCTGTTCCCTGTCCCGTTTCCGTCGACCTCGGGCCTCAATTATATCTGACGCGCGCGTACCGTTTTCCCGTCGATACCGGCTTTCAGCCTAACCGGCGGGGTACACGGCAGTGTGCAGCCAATAAAAGCGCCAACCCTTAACGGGCCGGCGCTTTTTTTCGTTCCAATTCAACTATGATGTTCACCGCAAGCGTACAAACATATGCTTCTTGTACAAAACTCTCCGTTCGCAAAAGGTTTCTCGCGAACACCGGTTTTGATCACACCGCCCGCACGGTTTGAACTGCTGTTTGTACTGCTGTTTGTACTACTGTTTGTAACGTTTACTCTGTATGCATTACTTGCATTACTTGCATTACTTGCGTAGCTTATATTGCTTGCGCTTCCGTGCGACTTGCTTTTCACACCCCGTGCTTGCCGTAACGCTAACGTTCCCCGCGCGTGCACGCCAGAACGAAAATGCCCTCGCCCGCTCCGTTTGCAGCGGCCATCATCCGGCCCTTCCGGCTTATCCGGCGTGCGGGAAGCAGCCGGACGGAACCTTTTCTGTCCAGCATAAGCACGTTTATAGCCCTGTCCGGTTCCAGACCTTCCGGCAGCGGCAGAGCCAGCTCTATAGCCTGCAGGTCCTCCGACTTCATTTTCTGATCCCCACAGGAAACGGTGACGGCAAACCCGACAGGCTCCGAAAGAAGCAGGTATCGTCCTGCACCCGCCTCCCCGGTCAATAAGGCATCCCGTTCTTTTCGGCCCATGCTAATCTCGAACGAAACAGTCATCTCCGACAGCCGGACTCCCGGAACAAACTGTCCCGCGGCCGCACCAATACCGATTTGACCGGCGGGAATGCGGAAACTTCCGGCCCCAGTATCCAGTTCGATGAATGCTTCCCATAATCGGAGCAGCCCGATCATATCCCCGGCTATGCTCACGGATGCGTTTTCCACTTGCTGCGGCAGGTTCACATGAACATCCCATACAGCGTTAGAAAAGGAGGAGGGCTGTCCTCCGTTATATTCCCCGCCCGGCTTCGCCTGCACAATAGTTTGCTCTCCCTTCACTATAGCTTGTCGAGTCTCGATGCCTCCATCCGGCACAAAAACTCGCGGCAAGTTTACTAAGAGCGAATGAAATTATCCATTAACTTAAGTTAACTTGGAGCTTGTTTTTTTATATAATGATACAAAACAGATTGGAAACGACCGCGGCCGTCTGCCGCTTCCGGAGGACTTATGACTGATACGACTCCCGATGCCCCCGTTATTTTAAAAACAAAAATAGCCACGCCCCTTCCAAAGGCGAATCTGGTTGCCCGCGAGCGGCTGACCGATTCTTTGTCCCGGGGAATAAACGGGCGGCTTACGCTTGTCTGCGCCCCCGCCGGATTCGGCAAAACGACGCTGCTTACCCAGTGGGCTCACAGCTGCGGGCATACCTGCGCCTGGCTGTCCCTGGACGCCAGAGATAACGATTTTATCCGCTTCTGGCGTACGCTCATCCGTTCCCTGGCCGACAAGGCCGAAGACCCGGCCGGACAGCGGCTTGCCGCGCTTGCGCTATCGCTGCAGGATATTTCCTCCTCCACTTTTCTGGATGCGCTGTTAAACGAGCTTTACGAGTTTCCGGGAAAAACGGTGCTTGTTCTCGACGACTACCACCTGATCGGAGACGCACGGATTCACGACAGCCTGGCATATTTTATCGAATACCTGCCGACTGCGCTTCACGTGCTGATCGCCAGCCGCAGCGAGCTTCCTTTTTCGACTGTAAAATGGACCGCCAAGCGGGAACAAAACGAACTGCATACGGCTACCCTCCAATTTACGGCGGATGAAGCCGCGGCATTTTACCGACATATCCACCATCATCCTTTGACGGATGAACAGATCCGGCGCCTCGCCGCACAGACGGAAGGCTGGGTAACCGGCCTGCAGTTGGCGCTGCTGTCTCTCCAATCCGGGACAGACGCGGTCCGTTTTCTGGAGGAATTCCACGGAGACCACCGGGTTATCTCGGATTATTTATTCGAAGAAGTTGCCTCGAAATTGCTGCCGGATCTCTATTCCTTCGTGCTGAAAACATCCGTTCTTCAAGAGATGGATGCCGATCTGTGCGATGCGGTCACGGAAAGCGCGGACTCCCAGGTACTGCTCGAGCGGGCCAAAAAATCAAACCTCTTCCTGGTGCCCCTGGACGAGCGCGGCGCCTGGTTCCGGTACCATCATCTGTTCGCCGGGTTTCTACAGGAGCTGCTAAAACGCAAGCAGCCCGAGGAATGGCGACGACTGAACCGGCTGGCAAGTGCGGGCTGCATTTCGCGCGGTTTTATGAACGAAGCGGTGGAATACGCCATAGCCGGCGAAGATTATCCCCGGCTGGAGAGCTGCCTGAGGACCCACATGCCGGCCGTATTGGAAAGCGGAGAACTGGGCAACCTCCTGCGCTGGTTCCGCAGCTTTCCTCCGGAGTATGCCGTATCGCCCGCGTTGTCTTTGCACCATGCTTTCGTCCTGCTCATGGCGGGTCATGCGGAGCAGGCCGAGCAGCTATTGGACCGGGTGGAGTCGTCATTGGACGCTTCCATGGAGCCGGAAGAACGGAAAGAACTCCAGAGCGGGCTGCTCTTCGTCCGTTCGAATCTGATGTTTATTACAGGCATCTTCGATAAATGGTTCGCTCATATCGGTACTTTGCTGCATGAGATTTTACCGGCCGATCCGGCTTTTTACACGTTTAACTATAATCGGACCGAACCGCTGGTCAGACGGACTCCGCTCGGCCTTAAAGGCGTGCTCTCGCCCGATACGGAAAGGATCGGCGCCTTGTTCACCAGTCTGCTGGAAGCCCGAGGCTGGCAGGGTTCCTACATCTATTTGTATGTCATACAGTCGCTCAGTGAGGGCTACTACGAGTGGAACCGGCTGGAGGACAGCCGCAAATTGGCGGTGCTGGTCTCACGTTCAGCCCCGGCTAAGGAGCTGCCCGGCTTGTATGTGCCGATGCATCTGACGCAGGCCCAGCTGTATGCGGCTCAGGGGCGTTTCGAACTCGCCCATACCGCTCTCGACGAAGCCTTCGAGGCATCTTCCGGGCTGAAGGACAGCCGTTGGCGTCAGCTTTTGCAGGCGGCCAGAATCCGCCTGTATCTTAAAGAAGACCGCTCCGCAGACGTGAAAAAGGCGCTGCCGCAGCTCGGTGTGTCCGGGAAGGACAAGCCCGGTTTCCGGCAGGAGTTCGAATACGTGACGCTTGCGCGCGCGCTCGGCAGCCAGCGCAAGGAGAAAGAAGCGCTGCGCCTGCTGGAGCTGCTCAAACCCCAGTGTGAGCGGGAGCAGCTTCTGTCCGGCATCATCGAAATCGGCATTTTGCAGGCGCTCCTGGAAAATCAGCGGGGTCAGCGTACGACGGCTCTCCGCCATCTTCACGAAGCGCTGGAACTCGGTGCCCGGAACGGCTACATCAGGAGCTTCCTCGATGAAGGCAAAGCCATGGAAACCCTGCTGCGGGCTTATGCCAGACAATACCGCTTGACCCGGGAAGTGGCAGGGCAGGGAGGCGGGCTGCACGATTACGTATTGAAGCTGCTCAGCCTGTTCATGCCCGCCTCCCCCCAGCGCAAAACCCCAGCACCGCCGCTCGTGGAGGAACTGAGCCGAAGCGAGATCAGTCTGCTCCGCCTTATTCGCCGGGGCGCTTCCAACAGGCAGATGGCGGAACAGCTGACACTTTCCGAGGGGACGGTTAAGGTCTACCTCTCCCGCTTGTACGAGAAGCTGGGCGTTTCCTCTCGGACCCAAGCGCTCGTTACCGCGCAGGAGCTTAAGCTCCTAGATGCGGAATAGCATACCGGTTTGGCTGCAACTATGCTTGTTTTAGCTATTCCCGGCCCGCTTGTTCGCCAAGGCCGCTGCGCCGCCTAACCCCTCCGGATATGAGCCGGAGGGGATTTTTGTGTGGCCCTTGGTCCTGCTCTTGGTCCTGCTCTTGGTTCTGCTCCCTTTCCCGATTGCTCCGTACTGCTTTTTGCTTTTCAGTTTCTCAATTCAGATTTCAGAGCAGATTCAGGCTGATTTAATCCCGTTTTAAGAACTGACGGTTACAATGGGTTTAGGACAGCGGATCAAACGTTTGCCTTATCCCGTTTTAGAAGAGAATTTGCCGGGTAATGATTCCCTCCGCGCAACGGAAACTTATCTGCTTCGTATAAGACTTAGAGGACATCTTTTCAACTACATACGAATTACTCCATTCGCTTATCTGCCTACTTTCGCTTATAGATACCGTTGCTCGTCTGATCCCACCTATTCGTTTACAGAAAAGAGGAATACGCATGAGACCCAAACATATTTTAATCGCAGGCACTGTCGCTTTTGCCATCACGATCGGCGCGGGGTTCTGGAATGATGAAAGCACCGTGGAAGTCCAAATCATGATCCCGGATAACCCGGCCGCATTCGATAAAACGAAAACCGTCGCCACGCAAACCGCAGCCGTGCCTGTCCAAGACGAACTGCATCAGGCCCTGGGCGTCACTTCCGACGAAGAGATTTACGATGCTTTGTATAACGGACAGTCTCTGGCCGAAGTAGCGGCCAGCCGTTCGCGCGATGTGCGGGATGTCATAGCCCTGCAGACGTCGCAGTTGTCCGCGCAACTGGATGACCGTCTCGCCGGCGGAAGCTTGTCCCGGGAAGCTTATGAAGCCCACAAGGCAGAGCTGGTCGAGGTCATCACCCGAAGCGTCACAAACGCAACTTGACCGGTGTTTGCCGGTGTTTGCCGGTGTTTGCCGGTGTTTGCCGGTGTTTGCCGGTGTTTGCCGGTGTTTGCCGGTGTTTGCCGGTGTTTGCCGGTGTTTGACCGGTGTTTGACCGGTGTTTGACCGGTGTTTGACCGGTCTTTGCCGGTCTTCGCTGATCCGCTGCCCCCTCAAGCATCACGCTGTTAAAAAAAGAAAAAGGCGCCCCCGATTTTACGGGGGCGCCTTTTTTTATTGAATCTGCCGCATGCCTCATCGGCACTTGCGGTTAATAGTTCTCGTGGGCACGCGGCCAAGACTGTCGCCGGCGGAACCGCCCGACAAGGCCCTGCCTGCCGCAGCAGATTGATCGTGAGACTCATGTCTGCTGGAAGTGAGTCGCCGCGATTTGGCAATCCTTGCATACGAACGCATACGTAATCCCTTCGCCGTAATCATCCGCATCCTCCCAGGAGAATTGGGCCAGGAAGCTCATCTTCCCCGAGCACCCGGGACAATCCGGGTACTCCGCATCCTGAATCCACGTGGGGTGGCCTCCCACTTGTGAAGCCACCGCCGGCTCCTGACTCCAGACGGCGGCATAATACGTTCCCCGCTCTTTACCGGAGAACCGCAGAGCTGGCCGCTCTCCATCTTCCGGCGGCCCCTCCCCTTCCGGCTCCGGGGAAACGGCGGGAGCGGGATTGTACCGGCTCCATCCGCTTCCGCCTTTTCCGTCTATATCGGTAAACAAAAAGCCATAGCAGGTGCAGCTCAAGCAGGTCGCGATCTTCAACCTCTCGCCTTCCATATCCAGGAACCGAAGCGAAGGATGTCTGAGATCCAGATCGAACAAAACCGTCATTCCGCCACCGCAGCCTCTGCAAAACTCCTCGGTTTCTCCGAAAAGCGATACAGGCTCGCCGCCGGAGGGTATGCCTTTCTCAAACGTCCGGCACTCCTTGTAAAACAAGTCGCTTCTCAAACCTTCCCCGTTCAGCATCCATCCGGCCTCAAGCGAGTACTGGTGTGGAGGCACATACAGTTCTTCGGCCCAGACAGGCGGAGTTTCCCGCCATTGGTTAAAGCGGGCCGCCACCGTCTCATCTCCGATCCAGGCCAGCGCGAGCAGCAGGAGATTGCGGTTCTCCGCATCTTTTTCCACTTGATCCAGCAGGAAGTCCCGGATAGCGGCGGGAGCCTGCTTGTAGAGAATACCCGGGTGGTAGCATTCCTTCCGAATAAGCGCGGGCAGACAATCTTGCACCGGTATTCCCGTGAAACATGCCAGAGATAACAGAATGTCTTCCGCGATATCCGGCTCATCTTCCGCTATCAGCGCAGCCGCGTAAGCTTTCATCCTCTCCGCATCGGGCGCGGACAAAGAGGCATACAGCTCCTCGGCCGTTTTCTCGTATGCCGTATAGCGGATAAGAGGGTCCGAAACTCTCGGCTCGCACATGATTTTCAAAATCTCCACGGGGTCCGTTATCCCTTCGTAGAGATTCACATCCCTGCGGTGCCGGCGGATAAACTCTTCCCGCTCCAACCGCTGCCGGTACTGTACGCATGGCATACAGTAACCGCCTGTCTTCTCGGCTGTCCGGGGAAGAATCGTCGCCCCGCAATCCGCGCTTTTGCATGGAATACGCTCTGTCATCGCACGTCATCCTTTCACCCTCCGGCAGGCTCGCATGGAGAGCTCCGCCGGATTTTTCGCTTGAAATTCTTCCCGGGAACAGGAGGCCTGCCTTCCGCGCTCCTCTTTCTTCTCCCGAGCTCCTAAGCTTTACTGCGGATTTCTTCGAGAATAAGCCCGCAAATCTCCTCGATCGATTGAGGACCCAGATCCCCTTCCCCGCGTTTGCGGACCGCTGCCGTTCCCGTACTTTTCTCGTTCTCGCCGAGGACGAACATGTACGGCACTTTTTCAAGCTGCGCTTCGCGGATCTTGTAGCCCAGTTTCTCGTTTCTCAGGTCGACTTCCGCACGGATGCCCCTTTCGTCCAGCGATTTCTTCACGAGCATGGCGTAATCGGCGTAATGGTCGGACACCGGCAGAAGCTTCACCTGCACCGGCGCCAGCCAGAGCGGGAAAGCGCCGCTGTAATGCTCGGTGATGATGCCGATGAAGCGGTCGACCGAACCGTACACGGCCCGGTGGATAACGACCGGACGGTGTTTCAGGCTGTCCTCGCCAATGTACGTGAGGTCGAATTTCTCCGGCATTTGAAAATCAAGCTGAATCGTCCCGCACTGCCAGCTGCGCTTGAGCGCGTCGAGAATATGGAAGTCGATTTTCGGCCCGTAGAACGCGCCGTCGCCTTCGTTCACACGGTATTCGATGCCGCGGTTATCGAGCACGTTTTTCAGGGAAGCTTCCGCCTGATCCCACAGCTCTTGGGAGCCCATGGAATCTTCGGGGCGCGTGGACAGCTCGATCTTGTACTCGAAGCCGAAGACGCCGTAAATATGGTCGATCAGCTCAATCACCCGGCCGATTTCTTCTTCGATTTGATCGGGGCGTACGAACAGATGCGCATCGTCCTGGCAGAATGTGCGCACGCGCATCATGCCGTTCAGCGCTCCCGACATCTCGTGCCGGTGCACCTGCCCGTACTCCGCAAGGCGGATCGGAAGTTCCCGGTAGGAATGCAGGCTGTTTTTATAAATCAGCATATGGCCCGGACAGTTCATGGGCTTCAGCGCGAAACTCGTATCGTCCACATCGGTAAAATACATGTTGTCCTTGTAATGGTCCCAGTGGCCCGACTGCTCCCAGAGGCGTCTGTTCATCATGAACGGCGTACGCACTTCGTCATATTCCCGCTGCCGCTGGAGTTCCCGGGCGAAGCTTTCCAGCTCCGTGCGGATCGTCATCCCTTTGGGCAGGTAGAACGGCATGCCGGGTGCTTCTTCGGAGAACATGAACAGGCCGAGTTCCTTGCCCAGCTTGCGGTGGTCGCGCTTCTTGGCTTCCTCCAGCAGATGCAGATGCTCGTCAAGCTGCGCTTTCTTCGGGAACGACGTGCCGTAGATACGCTGGAGCATCTTGTTGGCGGAATCCCCGCGCCAGTAAGCGCCTGCCACGTTCAGCAGCTTAAACGCTTTGATCCGCCCCGTCGAAGGCAGATGCGGTCCCCGGCACAAGTCGAGAAATTCTCCCTGTTCGTAGACCGAAATTTCCGCCTCCTCCGGCAGGTCTCGGATCAGTTCCAGCTTCAGGGGATCTTCCATGTCGCCGAAGATGCGGAGAGCCTCCTCCCGGCTTACGACCCGGCGGACAATCGGCAGGTTTTCGCCCGCGATCTTCTCCATCTCCTTCTCGATGGCGGCGAGATCTTCGGTCGACAAGGGCTTTTCGAGATCCAGGTCGTAATAGAATCCGTCCTCGATAACCGGGCCGATGCCCAGCTTCACGGCCTTGCTGCCGTAAATCCGCTTGATGGCCTGCGCCATGAGATGCGCCGTGCTGTGCCGGTAAATGTCCAGGCCTTCGGCGCTATCCGGCGTGATAATCTCCACGGCGCTGTCCCGGTCGATGGACGTGTTCAGATCGACCGGTTTGCCGTTTAGTTTGCCTCCGAACGCGTTCTTACGAAGTCCCGGACTGATGGACTGGGCCACCTCTTCAATCGTCGTTCCTCTGGAGTACTCCCGGACCGATCCGTCTGGCAATTTCACTTGAATGTTCATCGCTTATCCCTCCACGAGTGTTTTGTTGAACGCAAAAAAACGCAGCTCATCCACAAAGGGACGAGTGCGTTCAGCTCGTGGTTCCACCCTCATTTGATCCGCCGCAAAAACACGTGCGGAATCCTCATTTGGCATCCGGTAACGGAGATGATCCGGTGTCATCTACTGCCGCTCGGATCTTGTGCGGGTTCGATGCCACGGCTGCAAAGGGGTAATTCCGCATCCGTCGGCAGGAGAAGCTTTCAGCATGTGCTTCTCTCTCTGAGCAGCCCGTGAAGGGAATCGTGTCTTTGGTCAATGCCTGTATGGGTAGAAATTATAGAATCGCTCTTGAAGGATGTCAAGCCGCGAATTTCTACTTTTCTCCATTCCAGGTCACTTCGTGCCGCCTGCCGTGCTGATTTCGACCGGTTCGGAATTATTTCTTCCCCCGACGGCTTTAACGACAAACTCGTAGGTTTGTGCGGAGTCGATGCCGTTCAGCGTATAGCTGTAGGCGGTTTGCCCGCTGACGGCCGGAACGTAGGCGCTCCAGTTAATGCCCGCCCTGCCGTTCTTCTCGTAAATACGGTAGCCTCTAACCGGCTCGGATGTGCCGGCGGGAGCTTTCCAGGAAATAACCGCCTTGCCCGACTGTTTGGCGGCGCTCGCATTTTCCACCTTGGCGGGTTTGCCGTCCGTCCGCTTGATGCTGTAGGACTCATAAACAGCGATGGGTTTGTCTTTTACGGCCGTATAAGACGTGAATTTAAGCACATCGCCGGTGATCGACACATCCACGAACATCTTCTTATTCGGCTGCTCGTTCTTGGCTGCGAAGAACGTATCCGCTTTCGGGTTCAGATCGTAGAACTTCGAAGCGCCGGAGTTGCCCATCAGGTATACGGTGCCTTTCGGATTCACGACGTTGCCCTGCTCGTCGATAATGACGTTTTTGATGGGAACGTTATTCAGCATCTGGTAGGATCTCATGTACATATGGTCATGTCCTTCGAAAACCATGTCAACGCCCAGCTCGTCGAATACCGGAATCAGATACTTGCGATAAAACTTCACCCGATCGTCTTCCGCCGTGGCGTTGTCTCCCGAGGAATAAGGTCCTTTATGCATGGAAACGAATTTCCATTTCTTATCCGATTTGGCCACCTGATTCCTCATCCATTCCAACTGCTTCGTAAATTGAGGATCGGCTTTATACGGGGAAACTTCCCCTTCGTACTGGGAATTGATTTGCATAAAGAGCGCATCGCCGTATTCAAACGCGTAAACCGATCCGTCATGGGCACCGGTCCCGACATCCTTGGGCAGATTAAAGTGGTTGTAAAAATTGTTGTTGGGATAGTCCTCCACCTCGTGATTGCCGATAATCGGGGCGAACGGCACGTTGGCGAACTCTTTTTTCGGAACCCCCAGGAACCACTGCCACAACTGCTCCAGATCGCCGTCATCCGTCAAATCGCCCGTCAGCAGGACGAATTTTGGATCTACCGTCTTCTCGATGGCTCTCTTGAACGTATCCTGCCACAGCTCGAAATTGGATTTGCTGGAGCCCTGCGTGTCGGTCACGTACAGGAAATGAAAATCCTGATTGTCGGCCCGGTCCGTCGTAAAGGACCCGGTCTCGCTCCAGCCGTCCGCATCTCCGTTGCCGGCCCTGTAGACGTACTTCGTGCCCGGCTTAAGCCCGCTTGCAGTCGCTTTGTGACTGGCGAATTTCTTGTATTTCTTCGAGCTTCTGTCACCCGCGGTCATCAGCGTGTCGATGACAGTGACACTGCCCGTGTAGCTCTGCGCCAAGTCAGCCGGGAACGTGCCGTCCGGGGCTTTGGATGCTTCCACCACCTGGACAACCGTGCCCTTCACCGTTTCGGCCGTATACCAGTCGAACGAGATGCTTGTTTTCGGGTCGCCGTTGAACGTCATGTTCAGCAGAGACGGCGTTTTGACGCCGGAGTCCGGCAGCCTCGTCGTGAAGCTCCACGTAATGTCGGCGGACGGGGCTGCGCCGTCCTGGGCGCCTTTTACGAGTTCCTTGGGAACGGTGACCTTGTAAGTTTTTCCGGCCGTCAGATCGGGATGGCTGATTTTGAGGGTGCTGCCGCTCACCGCCGACGAGACGCCGGAAAGCGAAGCGCCGCCGCTGTCCGTGATCGCCGCTTTATACGCGTTGTCCTGCACCACGGCTTTGTTGAAGGTCACGCTGATTTCGGTGTTCACAGCCGCATCGGCCGCTCCCGGAGCGGGAGTTCTGCTTACAGCCGTCGTCGGCTGTTCCCCGGGTTCGCCGCTGCCGCGTTCGCCGGTCACAAGCACATCCTTGATCCGGCTGGAACCCGAGCTGGATACTGTGCCGCCGCTTACACTGGCGTTCGAGCTTACGACCCAGCGGATGTACAGCACATCCTGATAGCCAGCCCCTTGCGGCAAAGAGAGGTTCGTTAATTTGCAGGTACTATTCGGACAGCTGAAATTATTTTGGGCCAGGACCAGCTTCCCGTTCGGAATGTCCGTCCACGTCTGTTGATCGGTGCTGAATTGAACTTTGAAATCTCGCGGGCCCGTGCTTGAGGAAGTCTGCTGCGATGATAGGGTGATGTTTTCATACCCTTTGGT
Organism: Paenibacillus chitinolyticus NBRC 15660; assembly: GCF_000739915.1. GTDB lineage: Bacteria > Bacillota > Bacilli > Paenibacillales > NBRC-103111 > Paenibacillus_F > Paenibacillus_F chitinolyticus. Next base: position 176,589 of record NZ_BBJT01000008.1, read on the forward strand.
GGAGAGTGCCGCGAGCCAGTATTTCTTGCCGCTGCCGTCGTGCCAGCCCTGATTGCGGACGCTGTTTTCGCCGGGTTCGTATGTGTACTGGTCGGTATTGGTGCCTACGTCGCGGATCGAAGAAGCCGATTGGAACACACCGCCCGTGGCGGGAAATACACCGTTACTGCCTTTGTCCTTGAAAATCCACTGCGCCAGCGTTTCTTTAACCGCCACCGCTTCCGTCTGTGCGCCATTGCCCGCTCCCGCCGTCCCGCTCGCCGAAACGGCTCCGGCCAAGTCGAGCGCCAGCAGCAGGAACACGACGAACAGACTGATGGAACGCGTCATTCTTTTTCCGGGAAAAAATCGTTCCTTCCGCATTTTGCTTCCTCTCCTCATGTGATCAGATGGGTAAAGCGGTGCATCCGCAAAATTAAAGCGCTTTAACTTTGCTCCATTTATCTTATCACGGACTCCAAATTTTTGTAAATTATCAAAGATAAGTGAGTAACCAAACAAAAGGGCGCCGGCATGTCCGTCCTCGCAGTGACGCAGCACAAAAAGCACGGGTCCTCGCGGACTCGCGCTTTCGACAAAGCCGTGCGGCTGTAGGGCTCCTCAGCCTTTCCTGTAAACCGAACGGGCCGCCCGGTTCGTCAGCCTTTCATAACACTGTCGGAACTGTACGTATCCGAGTATTGCGTCTCGCCTTCCTTCAGCCACACATCCGCAAATTCGTCCGGATTTTGCTTAAATTGCTCCAATACGTACGAGCAGGCGGGAATAATTTTTCTGCCGTTCTCGCGGGCCTCCGCAACGACATAATCCAGCAGCATTCGACCCAGGTTGCGGCCCCGGTACTTGGGATCGATAAACGTATGGTTGACGATCCATGTGTCTACGTCGACCATATGGTACGTCATTTCTCCCACCGTGCCGCCTATGCCTGTCAGGATATAGCTGGTTCCCTGCTTCTGGACCACGATGTCCACATATCCCTCTTCGCCCGTCTCGCGGGGGGCGGAGTTCTTTTCCTCCGGCAAGTTCTCGTTCAATTCACTCATTTTATCGCACCTCCTGAAAAGAGTTATCGTTCCGTAGGCAAGCGGATGAAACCGCGCTATAGAACCTCTTTACCCTAAGAGAGGGGTTGTGAAGCTGATTTTCCCCGGCGACAGCCTTCCCGAAACCTCTCTTCAACTCCCGAAAAGAAAGGGGTTTTTTGGCGAAAAAACGAAGGGTTCGCGCGCCTATTCCGCATTCCGTGTCGAATGGAGCTAATTTCTACAAATAAGGACAAAAACTGAACAAAAATTGTCGATTACTTTTTTAATTGGTTGTGGTACTATAATTTGTAAAATACTTTATCTAATTAAAGTTTTGGGATTTTCTATTTTTGCAAGCGCTTCGATAACCTAAAAATCACGACTCTTTCCCCAAATTAACTATGAAAACGGATGAATGGACATCTTATTTTAACAAGGAGGTGAAAACAGACTATGTACCTTCCAAAATGGAGCGGTTTGTACGTCCACGTCAAATGGTTTACCGAAGATCACGTCTGGAACCCGCAGCCCATGGCCAAAGTCATCACGCCCGCTTTTCTGCTGTGGCTTGGGGTCACACTGGCCGCCCTGCTCGTCTGTGTCCTCTTCAGCGAATCGTTGGAGCGGATCGATCTTGTACGCCGGGTTCATCAGTTTTTGAACGGATTAAAGCGCTACCAATTGCTTATTCTGCGCGTCGGTGTCGGTTTGGGCCTGCTGATGCAGCTTTTTACGGGCACGTATCTCGCGCCGTCTTTCGTATCGGACCATGTCTGGGTATACGCCGTGCTGATTCTGGCTATCGCGGGGCTTCTCCACCGCAGGCTGCTGGTCGTGAGCGGGGCCGCACTCGCTGTGCTGTATGGGTATTCCCTCGTTACATACGGGCTCTTCCACGGGCTTGATTATTTTTTCTACGCCGGCGTTATTTATTACCTGCTCGTCACCGAGAGCCGCTGGAAGCAAACGGCTACACCCGTTCTCTACCTATGCACGGGGCTGTCCCTCGCTTGGCTTTCCATGGAAAAAATGACACTGGCCAAGCTCGCCTGCTCGCTTATGCACGAGTACGGACTCCCTACGCTCGGCTTCACGGTTGAAGATTTCGTGCTGATCAGCGCGTTTATCGAAATGGGGCTCGCCTGGGCTTTTATCATGGGGATCATGAACCGCTTCACGGCTATTCTGCTTACCAGCGTTTTTCTCATGACGACCACCTTTTTCGGGTTCAAAGAAATCGTGGGCCACACCATTATGCATACGATTCTTATTTTGTTCATTATCGAAGGGAGCGGTGCCGCCAAAACGTTATACCAGTTCCACCGTACACCCGTCATGCGATGCTTGTTCGTTGCCGTTAACTTCTGCATCATCGTGTTTGGCTTGATGGGCATTTATATCTGGCTGGGACAATTTAATCCACTCTAATTTTCGGAAAGAAGGAAACTGATAAACACTTCTCCCTCAACAAAAAAAGGACGCGGGCTTATCGCTTGGAACAGCCCCGTCCTCTTTTACATTTGCGTACCCTTGCTCTGTCTATAATCGCGCGGAACAAGCCCGTTATCGGCCCCGGTCGGCACGCAGCCCCAGACCTTCCAGCTCCGTCAGGGCGTCTTTCGCGCTCCGCTGCGGATTTAGCGCCGCTATAAGCTCTTCCGTAACAGCCGCACCGGCGAATAGCCCGCGTACCGCTTCAAGATCGACCGGTTTCTCGTAGTAGGACACGGCCCACTCCGCATGTTCCTCCGGTGTATGCTTCAGATAGCCGAGCAGAAAATCGGACCCGTCATCCTCCCCTTCGGCCTCTTGGGGCTCTCCGGTCTTCCATGCCGAATCGCCGGCCTGCCGCCAGATGCAGAACGTAACGTCCTCCCGTTCGAACAGGTCGTTGTCCAAATAGGCCAACAGTCCGGCGGGTGCCGTCTCATACATGCCCGGCCATATGCCATACTCCTCGCGGGCATGCGGGCTGAGAGGCGACATGTGGTCGAAGCCCTTCATGATGACTCCTTCTTCCGCGAAAACCACGTACACGTCATCGCCCGCCCCGTTGTCGACGATCCCTAAAGCGGCGTCTTCTTTCCAGTCCGGCACGTACCGGTACACTCTCAGCCAATCTTCCTCGTTCATGATTACATCCAAAGCGGCCATATGCAGCAGCTGCCTTTTCAGCTCAGCCGGTTCCGGCAGCGGCTGTCCCCAGTTTTTCATTCGTTCTCCCCCTGTCGGCAAGGTTTCTCCGGCTCCTCGCGGGAGCCTTTTCTATCCGAATCCTATTCCTCGTTCTCTATGCGGATCCTCCTTATCGTACAAAAGTGTTCCTGCCTGCACAAGTCGTGAGATCCTGCTGCGTATCCTCGTCCTACCGCACCTCAAACGCGGCACTCCGGACATCACACTTAACGCTTGAAAAGCGTTATTCGGTGGCAGCCTGGTGTTCTATCGAATCCGCTTGAGTACGGAATGCACTCATTTTAATCAGAATCAGAACAAACGCGAGTCCTGCAAACAAAACCCCGCTCCAGATAAGCTGATGCACACCGAGCCGGGAAATAAACCAGCCTCCCGCCGCGCTTCCTATCGTAATCCCCAGATTCGAAAACGATACGAAAAGACTGTTGCCGAACTCGGGAGCTTCCCCCGATTCCTCCATCAGCCATGTCTGGCTGATAATGAGCCCGCCTGAGTGTACAATCCCCCACAAGACAATCATTCCGATCATCGGAACCAGATAGGACCCCAGCCAGTAGTTCATCAAATAAATGACGGCGTACAGAAGCGGAAACAGCAGTACCGTCTTCTTCACGTTCTTTTGCAGCAAAACACCAAACAGAAAATTTCCCATAATCATAACGACACCGAACACCATCAGCATCGCGCTGATTAACGAGCCTGTCATGCGGGTCACTTGGCCCAGATACTCCGCAAAGTAGCTGTACACCGAGAACATAGCCGCAAACAGGCACATAACGGCCGCAATATTCAGCCATAAGCCCGGTTTCCGCAAAATACCGAGCTGTTTGCCGTACGACATTCTTTCCTTAACCGGCATGGACGGCAGCCAGAAAAGGATGCCCATAAATGCGGCCCCGTTCACAAGGGCCCCGAACAGAAACGCCGCTTCCAGCGAAAGCTGCTCCGCCAAATAAGAAGTGAGGGGAACTCCGAAAGCGAACCCGACCATAATGCCGGCAAAAACTTTAGTCACCGCTTGGCCGCTCTTTTCCGGGGGAACGAGCTTGGCGGCAGTCACCAGCGCTACCGAGAAAAACACCGGGTGGAAGAACGCCGGGAGGATGCGGAACAGCAGCATCACGTTGTAGCTGGCCGTCATCATGTAAACGAGGTTGGAAATCGCGAAGACAAGGACGGAAAGAAGCAAAATCCGTTTGCGATTTATTCCCGAGGCAAGCAGTGTCAGGAACGGTCCGGACAGAGCCACCACGAGAGCAAACGCGCTGACCAGCAGGCCCGATTGGGAGGCCGTTACCCCGAATTTCTCCGTAATTTGGGGCAGTACTCCGACCACTCCTATTTCTGTCGTAATAATGCCGAAAACGCCCAAGGCGAGAATCACAATGAGCAGCGTATTTCTCTGTTTCATGCAGCAAACACTCCTGTCTGACTCGTATTTTGTATCTATGTGGAATGAGAAGTGAATTCTCATGAATAAGGATCATTCATATTATTATTTATATATCTAGATATATAGATTTATTTGAGTAAAAAAAAGCGCTCCTTCCTAAAGTTCATTCCGGATATAATCGGCAAACTCCCGGATTGTTTTTTCATTGCGTCTGTAAAACGTCCACTTGCCTATCCGTTCCGATTCGACTAGTCCTGCCTTCTGCATAGTCGCTAAATAGCTGGAGATTACCGATTGCGCAAGCCCCGTCTTCCCCTGCATATCCGCTACGCAGACTCCGGTCTTGAATTCGATGCCGTGCTGGATATAAGGCGCCGGGTCGAAATGTTCGGCAGGATCTTTGAGCCATTCGAGAATTTGCCGCCTTGTTTCGTTGGCCAATGCTTTATAGATCAATAAAGGTTCCATGCTCCCTATTATATCTAGATTTATAGATTTGTAAACCACCGGTCCGCTAACCGCCCGCGTCAAGCCAGAATCCTTAACCAGAAGTACAGGCCCAGCAGAGTAATAAACAACGTAGGAACGGTAAGAAGAACCCCCGTTTTAAAATAAACACCCCAGGAGATTTTCACTCCTTTGGAATTCAGGACATGGAGCCAGAGCAGCGTCGCCAGGGAACCGATAGGGGTAATTTTGGGTCCCAGGTCGGAGCCGATCACATTCGCATAGATCAGCGCTTCTTTCGCGGGACCCGCCGCGCTGGTTGCGTCAATGGCGAGGGCGTCAATCATGACGGTAGGCAAGTTGTTCATGAGCGAAGAAGTCAAAGCGGCAAGAAAACCCATCCCCATTGTCGCCGCGAACATTCCCCGGTCAGCCGCCGCCTGAATAACACCGGCCAGCAGATCCGTTAAGCCTGCATTGCGCAGCCCGTATACGACCACATACATCCCGACGGAAAAAAAGACGATCGCCCCTCGGAGCACCTTTCACCACTTCCCGGACCGGAACGGCAGAGCTTTTACGCGCCATCAGCAGCAAGAAAAAGGCCATAACACCGGCGATAACCGACACGGGAATGTTCAGATACTCGCTGACGAAATACCCGGCTAGCAGAACTCCCAGAACCACCCACGACAATCGGAACATGGCGGGATCTTTAAGCGCATCCGCCGGTCTTTTCACCTGCTCCGCGTCAAAACGCCTGGGAATACTTTTCCGGAAGAAAAGATACAGCACCAGAATGCTGGCAGCCAGCGAAAATAAATTCGGCACGATCATCCGCCCGGCGTATTCCATGAAACTGATCCCGAAATAGTCTGCCGAAACGATATTCACCAGATTGCTGACGACCAGCGGCAGGGACGTCGTGTCCGCAATAAAACCGCTGGCGATAATGAATGGGAACACTTTCTTCTCGTCGAAACGAAGCGCCCGTACCATGGCCAGCACAATCGGAGTCAATATCAACGCGGCTCCGTCATTGGCAAAAAACGCCGAGACAAATGCTCCGAGCACCGATACATATATAAACATGCGAAGACCGCTGCCTTTGGCCGCTTTGGCCATGTGCAGCGCCGCCCACTCAAAAAAACCGATCCGGTCCAGAATCAGCGAGATCAAAATAATCGCCACGAATGTCAGCGTTGCGTTCCAGACGATATTCGTGACATCCCACACATCCTGAAAGGTGACCACACCCGCCAGAAGAGCTGCCGCCGCTCCGGCACAAGCCGACCAACCGATAGACAAATTTCGGGGCTGCCAAATAATCAGCGTCAACGTAATCAAAAAAATGAGACACGCCCACACTACAGTACTCACTGCACCAACCTCCAACTTAACGCTTCGTTCACGAAATACCGCTAATTTTTCGTTATAAGAGCCCTGTAATCCGGAATATTTTAAAAGAATTTCAAATCGATATTATTATATAACCATATATTTATATACACAACCTATTTTCCCGGATTCCAGATATGTCGGAGTAGATTTTCGACATACAGTTGAGTTTTGCAAGTATTTCATCTCTGCTCTGAAAGCTGCCTACCACCGGATCCGACGGATCAGATCGAGAACCTTCTGCCGGGCCTCCGGCTCAACCGGCCACTGCTTGATCTCTCCGGCAACCCGCTCCAGGCTCGTGTAGCCTTTGGCCAGTCCGTTCAGCCGCGCCGCCAAAGTCGAATTCACCAGCTCGTGGTTAGAAGGATACAGGGTGCCGAGCTTGTCGACGGCATCCGGAAATCTTTTCAAATAGTATTTCTGATGCCGTTCTTCTGCCGGATAAAAAATCGAGTAGGGAGCCACTTCCGTCTCCGTTTCCGTGCTTCCCTGTTTCTTGCGCCGCGAAATAACCGCTTGAACAGCATCCTGCTGCTCCCTATTATGGTACAAAATCAGCGACAAATACTGCCGCCCTTTATACCCGTTTATGTTGACGGGATTGTGGTTATTCCAGAAAACGTCCAGAATATCCTCAAACGTAATAACCCCCGGGTCAAACTCCAGCTCTACCGTCTCCGAATGGTCTCCCATTTCGCGATAAGTCGGCTGTTCGGTCCTTCCCCCGGCATAGCCTACCCTGGTGCGGATTACACCGGGCAAATGGCCGAACAAGGCATCCGGGCTCCAAAAACAGCCCATTCCGAGCGTTGCCGTTTGCAGATTGCTTTGCGGAAGCGTCAGCCCCGCCGTCTCCTTTCCGACATGACAATCGTTCATTCAATCCCGCCTCCTCCATATGAATAAGCCTATCCGTGCTATTGTTCCCCACCCACAGGTGCAACTAATAAAAAAACACCTATCCAGGTGTTTTTACCGCTCTAGCAGCTCGTCTATTTCCTTTTTCAATAAAAGGTACCTATGAACGCTTCTCATGATCGGCACCTTGGTCAACGTGCTTTTATCTACATAAGTCTTCATCTGATCTTTGGAGAGCCCCAGTAAATTTCCCGCTTCCGTGACCGTTAAAACAACCTCGTTACTCGTCGCATTGAACGTCTTTTTTACCTTTTGATTCCAATCTTGGAACACTTGCATAGGACGGCAACCTTCCTAATCTTAGCCAATACATTTCTTGACTGATTATTTAAGTATACCACAAGAAAGAAGCTTTACCTAAGCTCATCGGAATTTGGCAAAGCCTATTTCGCCTCTAGCTAGGCACCGTTTATGACAGAAGCCCATACAATACCAAGGTCAAATACCTACACCATTAGACAGGGAGGCAGCACATATGAGTTTTCACGGAGGCTTCGGAGGTTTTGGACCCGGTGGTTTCGGGCACGGCGGCTTTGGGCACGGAGGTTTTGGAGGCCCGTTCGGGTTTGGAAGTCCGTTCGGATTTGGAGGCTTTGGCACTCCGTTTGGGTTCGGGGGTTTTGGCACTCCGTTTGGGTTTGGAGGCTTTGGAACCCCCTTCTTTAGTCCTTTCTTTTTCCGCGAAAATAATCAAGGAACAGCTAACCCGTATTTCCCTGGACAATCAACCATACCTTACACAGGAGCTTCTCACTACACATACCCCGGGCAGCAAACGGGACCTCAATTTTACAACAATCAGCTGTGATCGCTTTGCGGAGAAAACAACAAAAGGAGCTGCCGCCGCAGCTCCTCTAATCATTTAACCGGCCAATTTCAACCCGGCGACAGAAAATATAACGCCGATAATACAACCGATCCGCAGCCAGCCTCTCGGTTCTTTGAAAAATAACATGCCCACAACAGCGGCCCCGACCGTTCCGATTCCCGTCCATACCGCGTAAGCCGTCGCCAGAGGGATCGTTTCCATCGCCCGGACAAGCAGTTGGAAGCTTACGATAAATCCCCCGATAAGGATAATGTTGTTGGTGACATTGTTTTTTTGAGCGACCCGTTTGATCCCGATCACCCCGATTACTTCCAGCAGACCCGCCGAAATGAGCAGCAGCCAATCCATCACGTCTCACTTCCTTTACCCGACAGTTTCAAACCGATGATACACGCCAGCAGAAGAAGGATAAAAACAATCCGTACCATGCTGACAGCTCCTCCGGACATGACGATTTCCACAATCGTAGTCCCGAGCGTCCCCACACCTGCAAACACGGCATAAACCGTTCCCACCGATAAAACCTTGGCTGCTTTAATGATTAATTCGAAGCTCGTCAACAGGGCGATGAGAACGACAATACCGGGAACATTTTCATATTTGAATCCGCTTGCCCACACAATCTCCAGCAGCCCTCCCAGGATCACATAGGCCCATGCTCTTGCTTCACTCATCCTCGCTTCCGCTTTGGCTTCCATCCTGCTAATCTCCCTCCTCCAAATGATGCAAATACCAGTCGACAATCCGGTCGATATAATCCATCACGTCGGCTTCCATTCCGTATACCTTCGCTTCTTTCCCTTCTTCGGGGCGGATTAGCGACCAATATTTCTCGATGAGCTGCTCATCCTGCTGAAACCAATCCATCGAAATTTCTACGATCCGAGCCGCAAGCTTTTGAGAAACGGCCGAGGACGGAGGCTCATGCAGGTGCTCCTTGACCTCCCGAATCAATTTTGCCCACGCCATATTCCGCGGATCGTCTGCGCTCAGGTCCGGCAAGCTTTTGATGATCCTAATCTCGTTATCCGTAAAATGTTGAGTCAGGAACGTTTCCCTGCCCTCGGATGGATCGCTTAGAGACCGGATGAATAGAAAAATGTCCTCCGACTCGACATCTCCCTTCATCTCGAACGCGTGCCGTGTGATCTGGAGCAGCTTTTCCATCTCATCCAACCGCCTTCTCTCTTCCGCAACCGTGGCCAGCTCAAAATCCAGATAAGCTCCCCAGTTAGTCTCGCTTGTCTCTTCCCCGGAGGAAAGCATCTTTTTGATCGAGGCCAGCGTAAAACCCAGCTCCTTCATCGCCGCAATATGCTGGAGCAGCTTAATTTCCCTGCCGGAGTAGTACCGGTAGCCCGAATCCGCTACCTTGGCGGGCTTCAGCAGTCCGATTTCATCGTAATATCTTAGCGTTCTTATCGATATATTCGTCTTCTTGGACAACTGTCCGATACTGTACATCTAAGTCCCTCCTTCCCCCATAATTATACAGTATCCAGTATAGTGGAGAGTCAAGAAGGGATTGAAATCTATACAGCCTCTATGTTGAAAAAAACGGAACAACAAAAGGCCCCGGCTTCTTGGCCGTGACCTTCCGGGTTGTCTGGAGAAGAAACGCAGGAGCAAATAGAAGATCGCTTCGGCTTCGGCTTATGCTTAAACCGCACTCCCGGTTTCATTGAAGTTCAGACGTTCCAAACGATCAATGAGCTGCCGCAGGCTTGTTTGGTCCTTGCCGTAGGATCTGACATCCTCACCGAGCATTTTTTCGGCCTGTTCTCTTGTGAGCGTAAAGGTGTACGCCGAGCCATCATCCGGACCCGCAGGATCCGCAATCGAATAGGTGATCCAATCGACGTTATCAATCAGACTTAACATCAGAATGGAATTCCGGTAAAAAGGTTCTCCGCTGCTTGCTCCGTCTTTTAACACAGCCGTATCGTCGTTCACGACATAATAGACCGTAACTCCGTAAGGCTGCGCCTTCGTTTGAAGCTCAATGCCCCTGCCTTCCAAGCCGTTTGGCCTTGGCATTCCGCCGATGAGGCCGCCTACTTTTATATGGTTGCCGACGTAGAGCGTTTTGTTGTTCATAAGCTTTTCCATATCATACCCGGAATAGAGCGGTTGCGAGGATAGCTGGGGCGGATGCGCTAAAGGCTTGGGATTGGCTGAACAACCTAGCACCAAGGCTGCAATAACAAGCGTAGAGCCTGCGGCCATCCAAGGGGAGGGCTGACGATAGGCGAGAATATTTTTAATCCTTGCCTTAATATTCCCCTCTCCAAAAGCAAGCGGACTACCGGTCCCGACCCCGCTCCTCCTTACCGCAAGTGAAAGCAAGGTCGTAGAGTAGCTTCCTTTAATCCGGTCGCCCATCTCGCGCACCACACTCTCGTCACAGGACATCTCCATGTCCTTGCTCATGAGCGCATAAGACAGCCACATAAGGGGGTTAAACCAATGGAGAGTCAAAATCACGAACGCCAGAGGTTTTATCCAATAATCCCGTCTCCGGATATGCGTCTCTTCATGCAGTAAAACGTACGACAACTCTTGCTCGCTAAGACCGGTCGGAATGTATATTCTCGGCTTCAGAAAACCGCATACAAACGGTGTGGTTATCCGGTCCGTCTCAAATAGTCGGTCCCTGACGAGAGTTGCCGTTCGGATTCTGGCTCGTATTCTCAAATATGACAGGACACTGTAAGAGAGGAGAACGACGATGCCCGTTATCCAGATTATACTTGCAATCCACAGGACGATTTGCATGGGATTTGCGCTTGATGCAGGTACGGCAGCGGGGAGAGTCGAGTTAATAAAACGGCTTATTCCGCTTATTCCGGCATCTACCATAGGATTTTTTTGCATCCCCATACTCTGCGGCACAAACTCCATGAAACCTGTTCCGGCTTTGCCTTGGGGCTGTACTAGCCGTAACAGGCTAAAGCTTGAAGTGAAGCTGACAGGGATAAGCAGTCTTACGGCTACGGCCGACCATAGGATGTAAGAGAATATTTTGGGGACCCGTTTCAAAAGCAATCTCGCAATCATAACCGCAAGAGCGACATAACTGGCCGTAATGCTCATATTAAGGATCGTAAGAAATAGGCTCGTCATCGGGTCGCCTCCTCAATAATCCGCTTCAGCTCCTCAGCCTCCTTCTCCGACAGTTTCTTTTCACCCAGAAAAGCGGTTAAAAACTGCGGCAAAGATCCGTTGAAGGCTTTATCTACAACCGTCCGGCTTTCGTATTTCTGCGCGTCCGTTTTCTTAATGATTGCAGTGACCGTCGCTTCCTCGTTTTTCAGGATTCCCCGCTCACAAAGCTTTCTTAACACGGTATAGGTTGTGGACTTCTTCCAGCCAAGCTTTGTTTGGCTTAGCTTTACAAGATCGGTAGAATTGACCGGTTCATGATCCCAAACCAGACAGGCAAATTTGTATTCGGCATCAAACAATTTGTACGGTTCCAATCAGATCGCCCCCTTGAAGGTTTATTAAGATAAACCTCGATGTAATGAGTTTATTGCAGTAAACCTCATTTGTCAAGATTCGGGGGCAGCAAAAAGACCCTGCCAGTCGGCTGGGTCTCTTATATGTGGGGGGGATTACTCATGCCTCCCCCCCCTCATAACGAAAAATCGGTCACGCCCTTCTTGTAAGCATACTTCAGTGTGTAGGCGTCTCCGTTCTCATAGGGCATGGATGCAATTTTTATTCGGGTATAATCCAGCCTGTATTCTCTTAAAACTTTTTTGATCAAAGCGATCCCGCGTGCTTCATCCGTAACGACGCAAAATATGTTAAGAGCATACGAAGTCGGGTCGGAAACACACTTTCCCATATCGAATCCGTCCACATGGCCAAGCCCCTCATCCGCTAAAAAAATCTCCAAGTACTCCATCACTTTATCTTTTAACCAGTGGTCACGCTGGCTGCCTTTTACGCTTTTTAGAGGAAACTGCACGACCAGCCAACTTTTTTCACTCATCAAAGTCACCGCCTATACGCTGAGTTATTTATCCCGTCTTGCGCGGGAAAATACTTTCCCCGAAGATTTCTATATTTTAACAAGGCTTATAGTCCAGTTTACACTCAAGCTATATTCAATGCGACCTGTTTTTCGAGTTTAAAAGATTTTGATCTCGCGCGTTCTCCTCTCGACATTCCTTAAGAACAAAAAAAGGCCCCGCTTTTCGCCGAGACCTTTTACATGCTGTTAAAACGAGCCGCAGCTCGGTAAATCCATTAGCTCGCCGCAGCCACGACAAGTGTCCAACCGCATCCGTTCCCTATTCGTGCACTTGACGGAGCATATCCGCACCTGTAACATAGCGATACTTTTTCGTTCCACCCTTACCGGTGATCTGAAAAATTTGATTGTCCGGATTATAAGTTACCGTATCTCCATATCCGGCCTTCAACGCCGCTTGAACATCGACCGATTGGATCTGGCCTTTTATAGGTTTGTAAATATAGATTTCTTTTGCAAAGGTCGATGCGACAACCTCGGTTACTCCATCCTTATCCAAGTCCTGCTCGTAAACGGTCCATGCATCCATTTGTTCGTAGGCCACAACCTTACCTTCTTTTAAAGCGATCCAATACACACATCTTCTTTCGGGCCCGCATTTTCCATCCAGCCGTAGATCCATCAAGCCAAAGGCATTACTCTTATGAAGTTTCGCTTCGGTCATTTTGCCATAACCAATTTCATAAAACTCATCCCCGGCCGAGCCAGGATGGTTGAAAAGCTGAAACCCGAAATAAGATATCGGATCCTCGTCCGATTTAATGTAATCCATATACGTTCCGATTCCCGCAATAGACACCGTTTCTTTTACATGCACAGACGCTAACGGCAGCCGCGACAAAGTATAGCCCCTAATTCCCTTATCTGTATCAGGGATAGCAGACAGTTCCTTTGCAGGTTCGTAATGCAGGGTGATATCTTCGCTGGAAACTCCGTTGGTTCCCGTTATCGCCTTCCCCAATGTTTGAAAGGCTGCCGGTAAATTATCAAAGACCGGAAAGAGCAGGAGGCAGATCAGAAGACCTGTCAGCGGAGCAGCCATATAGACGAATGGTTTTTTCAGCTTCTTTCTTTGGTTCTGTTCAACCCGTGTAAGGACCGTCTGCTTCATCTGTTCCGTGAATATGCCCCTTCCAATAGAGCTTTCCTTAACCATTGCCGCCCAGTTCGTTTTCTCAGGATTCATGGTTTAGATTCCTCCATCTTCTTTCAACTTCTTTGCGCGCTCTGCTCATTCTTGACTTTACCGTTCCTTCAGAGATATGAAGCAATTCCGCTATTTCTTGAATAGTCAACTCATGTTCCAGATTCAGAATAAGAACTTCCCTTAGTTTTCGGGATAAACTCATAATAATTTTGCGGAGATCCGCAGCCGCCTGATTCGCCATATAGTCACCCTCGGCTGACTGCGCTACTTGAGTGCTTTTCACATTTCCAAACAACAGAATCCTTCGGAAATAACCGGATCTCATTTCATTAATCGCAATATTTCTTGTAATGGAAAAAAGCCAGGTTTTGAAAGAGGATTGCCCTCGAAAAGTAGACATTTTTAAATGAACTTTAAGAAATACTTCCTGTGCAATATCATTGGATTGCTCGTAATTACCGGTCAATGCATAGGCATACCTCCACACATCGTCCCCATATTGAGTCATCAAATTGTACAATTCCGTACTATCGACCTCTTGAAAATATTTCAGGTACTCGGTTTCCAATTTTTGTCCCCCTCCCAACCTATTAGACAAGATACCGTGTTCAAAGTTCCCTTAATTTTGTTGACGCCGAAAAAATATTTCTGAATATGGAGGGATAGATGGCTGTCGTAAAAAATGAGACGAAGACCGAAAAAGTACTGCCTGCACCAATTAATGGATGAGCCCCTGACCTGCTAAGGGGCATAAAAAAACACCTGGCCAATAACGGATCCAGGCGGATTTTTCGCTTCGGAACAACTGTAAGTTTGTCCGAACAAAATAAAACATTAGTCCGGATTGACCAGAGTTCCATCGCTTAACACTGCCAGATCGAGCCGACTTATTCGTTCCGGATCGGAGATCAGGTCGACCTCGGCAATTTTTTCTTGATTCACTGTAAATTGGAGTACATAAAGCAACCTGCCTCGTGGCGCCACTATGATTCCTGCTTGTCCTTTCACAAGGGCCAGTTGTGCCGCTTTCTGCGCACGTCCCGAAACTTGTTTCGCTAGGGCGAGCGCTCCTCGCGTTACTCTTGAAGATCCTGTTTGGCGATCATCGCGAAGTACAACGTCCGGATCAAGCATAGCTACAAGAGTATCGAAATCGCCTAAATGAGCCGCGGCCAGAAATGCTTTAACAACGTCGCGCTGGTGAGCAAAATCGGCTTCCGGCACTGTCTTCGCCCCGCGAATTCGCCGGCGTGCCCGGCTCGCAAGTTGTCTTGTTGCGGTTTCCGACTTTCCGACAACCGGAGCAATCTCGTTGAAGGGAATGGTGAAAACATCATGCAGTACGAATGTGACACGTTCCACAGGATTCAAATTACCGAGCACGACTAACAGTGCAATACCGACAGAATCAGCCAGTTCAGCTTCTTGTTCGGGATCGATTATATTCTCTTGACTTGTGAAAGACTGGGGCAAGTGAGTTTCTAACGAATCTTCGCGCCTGGATTTTCGCGTTCGTAACATATCCAGACAGATACGCGAAACAACGGTGGTCAACCATCCTCCCATATTCTCGATGCCTCTTCCGTCCTCACGGCTAAGACGCAACCAAGTCTCCTGTACGGCGTCCTCCGCTTCACTCAATGATCCCAGCATTCGATAAGCCACTGCCTGAAGGTGTTTCCGGTGTGCTTCGAACGTATTTGCCAACCCCACTTGTTTACTCATCATTCAAACTCCTCGCGCAAAATAGAAGCCTCTATAAGTATTGACGAATGAAGCCCGAACAACGTGACAAGATGACGAACATGGGCTGATTTCTTTTTCCAAAATAATGTTGTCACATATCCCGAGGGTTGTTCCGTCAGCTTATTAAAGGGCCAAAACAGGTTCTAATCCAAATCAAAGGAGATCCCCGCATGAAATCGAGAATGGAAAGTCCCGCTATAATCATGCCCGATGTGTCACAAGCTTTACAAGCCCTAGGCAAAGCCCTGTTTGCATCCGCAGAGAAAACAGCGATCCCGAGCCGTACGCTTTTTCTTTCGTATCTTCGGGCAAGCCAGATCAATGGGGACAGCGTATGTGTCGAACTTCATTCACGCAATGCCTTAGCGGCAGGCGAAACTACAGAGCGCCTACTAGCCGTGGCGGCATGGCGTGAGACGGAACACTTCAATGACGCCGAACGCGCTGCCCTTGCGCTTAGTGAATCTGTTACCCGACTCAGTGACCGAGAAGATCCAGTGCCGGATAAGATCTTTAATGAAGCGGCCCGACACTTTGATGAGGCTGCTTTGGCCACCCTTATCGCCGGGATCGCAACGGCCAACCTCTGGAATCGTTTTAACGTTTCTACAAGACAGATCGCCTCAGTTCCTGCAGGAAAATAATGAAAACTAATTATACAGCCATAAATGGAGGGCGTGAGCGGCAGCTTCCTTCCTCCGATATGATTGTTTTCCAAAAAAAGCGGAAGAAGGTGCTTTCAATATGGCAACAGTGTTATATATTACGGCAAATCCACAGGATGAAGAAAAATCATACAGCATGCTAGTAGGTAAAGAGTTCGTACAGGCGTATCGATCCGCAAATCCATCGGATGAAGTGATCCATCTTGATCTGTATAAAATGGAAATACCTCAACTTGATCAAGATATTTTTAGCGGTTGGGGAAAGCTGAACGCGGGTATTTCATTTGAAAAATTAACCCGCCCGGAGAAAATGAAACTAGGCCGTCTCGGAGAGTTAGTTGACCAATTTGTTGCCGCAGACAAGTATATATTTGTTACTCCGGTTTGGAACTATTCGTATCCGCCTGTTATGAAGTCATATATCGATTCCATTTGTATAGCAGGCAAGACCTTCAAGTATTTACCCGATATCGGCCGGGTTGGCTTACTGAATGATAAAAAAGCGGTGCATATTCAAGCCAGCGGAAGCTTCTTGTCACCGGGCTCGGATGATGCAGACTTAGAAATGGGTCACCGTCACCTGAAGACCATCATGGAATTTATGGGGGTTCCCAGCTTTGAAGGGATATTCGTTGAAGGAATGGCCGCAAAACCCGAGCAAGAACCTGCGATAAAAGAAAAGGCTATTCGACAAGCGCGTGAGATTGCACTTAGATTTTGACGTTGATTTAAATAAAAGCAATTATTTCTGCCGACAACCCTAGCGCCAGGTTGCAATCCCGTGCTCCTCTGCTTCGCTCCATCTGCGCGGACTGAACCCCCGGATTGCAAACGAATAATTTTTTTAGTAATTGCAATAATGAAAAAAGAGAATCAAAAAGAGTGCATAATAAAAGATTTAAGGAAGCCAAAACGTAGGAGGTAATCATGGGCAGATTAGTTCATTTCGAAATTCATGTAGATGACATGGAACGTGCTAAGAAATTTTATGGAGAGGTATTTGGATGGACATTTGAGGATTGGAGCCATTACGCTGGAATGCCCTATTTCGGAGCTATGACGGGTGATGCGAATGAACCTGGAATTAACGGTGCTTTGATGCAACGCCAAGGTCCTCCCCCAAATCCAGACCAGCCTTTAAACGGTTATGTGTGCACATTGGGAGTAGAAGATTATGATTCTACAGAAGAGAAAATTCTTAATCATGGAGGCAAGCTCGCATTGCCAAAGTATGCACTGCCTGGAATGGCGTGGCAAGGGTATTATATTGACACGGAGGGGAATATTTTTGGTATTCATCAGCCAGATAAGAATGCAAAATAGATTTTTTCTTCTTTACACATAGAAAAACCCGACCTCATGCGGTCGGGTTTTTCTATGTGTAGGCGAACCGCGGCTTTGTAAACCACAATTCGCCGCAATATGCTGATTCGGATGTTTTTCTAACGGCATCTCATTTGCTGTCTCTAAACGACTATAAGATTCACAGAAGCTCTACCCATCCCCTCTAGCCATGCAATCCTCCCGTTAAGCGGGGACTATGACGATAGGGTCCTATCGGGATTTGGATTAGGCTCGTTAACCCTTGTGTAGTCATCTTGTAGATCTCATCACATAATCGCGCATCAAATCCGAGGAGCGGATGTCCCCCTAACCCGATTGCCGATGCCGCTAACAGCAGACGCTGTACAAGGATCCCTGCTTCCATCTGCTGGATACGGTATCCTCTATACCCCAGCGCTGTTGCAAGATGATCCTTGTCCCCTGCAATATGAAAACATAGCGGCACTTGAAACAGGTTCACATTATCGGAAGGCATCCCTTGCTGCAGTTGAAGCCGATAATCCCCATGACGTACCAATCGTAATGCATGAGCAGCGCTGTCATAATGGTAGGCACCTTCCGGAATACCCTCAACGTTATACAGACAAACGTATAGTGAGACGCGGGAAACGGGGTTCCCACGCACTCCGTTCAAATCATTCCAATCTCTGGAGGGAATCGTGGCCTCTCGCAGCAGTAAGGCCAGCTGCTCTTGGCTTACCTTGCTCATCCTAAAATCACTGTCCGGTGAATACCGCCTTCGGCTTACTGACGCCAAATCATACAACAATCGCTTCACATAGGGCAGAACCACCACATGCCCCCCGCAGTGAGCGATCTTCTTCTCCCCGGTTCGCGGTATCGATCGAAGCGATTCCAATAGGGATGCTTCGTTCATTTTGATCAGCATCGGAAATTCCCTAACCCTCCGGGACCGGACGTAATGGTCATGCTGAACCGTCGGCAGCTCCCGGCACAATTCGGTAGCGGAGACACTCCTCTCTCCCTCATTGCTATTGGCAAACCAAGAGATCTCTGGCTCCACCGACAACGGAATCACCGCATAAACACTTTCCTCTTGTTCGGATATCCCGAGAAGATAATTCACGGCCCGATCGAGAAACCGGAAATACACTCCCGACGCATAGCCAAACCGTTTGGCCACCTCCAAGAGCTGCCCGATCAGCGCACCCGCATCCAGTCCTTGCAGGCGGTAGGAAAAGTTATTGTATTTAAAGAAGTTTTTCCAGAACAGGGTCGATACAAAAACAGTACCAAAGCAAGCCAAAACGTCATAGCGATTACCCATAGCCCCGGCTAAATACGAATCGAAGTTGCCTTCGCGCAGCAGCACCAAGCGGTGGTGTGCCACATCATAATGATATACCCCCGTAGGCAAATCCTCTATCTTCAGATACACGTATACTTCATTCGGATATAACGCTCCCCCGGAGGGGGCAAACCGTCGGTACATCTGCATCAGACCCATCGATTGTACCATGGAATTTGAGGCAAGAACTGACTGGGACAATTGAGTGAGCCCGAATACGTACCAGAGAAAATGGCCCACCCGGCGAAGGTCGGGCTTCACTGGAGCTTCGCCACCTGCGAGCGTCAGCGGTATTTCCGGAGATAACGGAACCACAGGCAAACCGCGATAGAGCTTATACGCAAGCGGCCCGTCTTCCCAGTCTACCGCCAAGTCCGGGGGTTTGGTCTTGTCAATGTCATAATGTAAATTGTCCAGAAACGTCTCCAGGCTCATCCTTGTCCCTCCTTATATGAACGAGGGTGGTTTTCACCACGCCACGTTTTTATACTTATGGAAATGGATGCGGATGTGGATTGAGATCTTCTAGCCTCAGCGGTTTCTCCGCATACCCGAGTTCCACAGGTACCCGGAGCACCCGCTCCAGCCCCGCTAAGCGGGTAAAGCGATGTCCGAATGTCATCGGCAGCATCCCGGGGATCAACACCTTCACGCAATGCAGTCCGTTACGCATGATTTCCGGCGCTGTCACATCCACCACGATCACATCGAGATTCAGTCGGTGGAATGCCTTAAGAATGTCCTTCAGATCATCCGTTAAATCGGCATGTCTTGCCTCCCGCTTGAACTCCTCTTCAAACGTTCGCAACGGGCGATTGTCATCCAGCAGAAATTGCAGGCGCTCCTGCGCTTGCGGAAGTCCGTAAAGCAGTGAATGATCCTCCATCTGCTGCACCAGGGATGAATCATGGAACATTCGAACATACGTCTCCCGGTTCGTATCCAATTTCTCGTCGAACGACTGCACCATGCCGGCCAACTCGTGAACCGCACTTTTCACGGCCCGTACCGGATCCGGATGAGCCCCGGCCGCACAGATGAGATTCACTCCTGTCTGCTTCCGGTTTTTCGCCACTCCCCAAACGCTTGGAATCCCATTCTCCATCGTCGAGTTAAAGAAATGCACATCAAACCCCGCCACCGCCCGCAAACGATCGATCATCAACTGCAATTCTTGGTCGTTAGCGGAATAAAGGTCAAGGCGCGGGAGAGGTAGCTGCGCATACCAAGTCATCAGAAACGAGTCCCGCTCCACCACTTCCAATATGCCGTAAAAAATAGCCTCCTCCAAACTTCCGCCTAACGCGCATCCGTTGGAAGTTTCAAACACAAAGCTGTGCCCGCAGCCCATACTGTAATAGGCAAGCTGTTCCGGAACTAGAATCGGACGCTCTTGCAAAAATGAATAACCCCATACCCAATCGATTGGGTGGTCAGGATTAAACGGTGTATACGGAGCCCCCGGCTGAGCATACTGTTCCTTCGTGTGCTCCCCCACTTTAACGGGGTCGAGCGCTTGATCCTTCACATTGCGGTAGCTATCACGGATTACCGTCCGTTTGCTTCGGGGTGCCAGACCGCAGTACCGCTCCAACCCTTCCAATATAGCGGTCAACTCGCTCACCGCATAGGAATGAGTCCGACCTGCCGTTCCCACGTCCTCTGCAAGCAAAGGCAGATTCACACTCACATCAGCGAACGGCGACTTGAGGTCAACCATTTTCCCATTCAGAAAGCCGGTCCGGTAATCCAGATAGTCTTGGGTCAGAACTTTATTCAGCTCATCCATCCCGCGGCAGCGGTAACTGTCCTCGCTAATCTTCGGACTTGGCTGCAACGAGATATGGGCTGCCGCCGATGAATCGTCAAGCAATTGACTGCAAACCGGACACAGCGGATCAGGGAGAACGAAGTGAAGTGTGCCCTCCAGCGTTTTCAGGTTGATCAAAAACATCCTCTCTGCCGAATGAACCGTTTGGCCTTGTAATACCTTCCTCGCCTCCACGGCCAGCAAGTGACCCACCTGCAAAAGTCCTGTACGTGACGCCCATGCATCACGATCTACTCCCCCGCGTGTCATCAGCCTCTGCTGCAGCCCCCGCATTTCCTTGCGTTCGCGTCCCGCCATTAGGCGCCGCATGTCTGCACACTGGGAGCACCCTTGTGTACCCGGCCGAACCAGCGGTCCGATCACGCCCTCGCCGAATGAAACGAAGCCGCGCAGCCAAGGGATGCCGACTGGCTGCAGCAGCTCTTCTGCCTTTTGATGAATGTAAGGATTCCAGGCATCGTTCAACACCAGAACCAAATCCGCCGCTTCCGGTACTCCTGCCTCGAAATCGTTCTGACGAACGACCTCAAATTGGGTTGACAGTTCTCCGCACACGCAGTCCGCCAACACCCCTTCTCCAACAATCACAACAGCAGCGCTCACCGGGATCCCTCCTCTCGCAGCACTACACCAAACACCCCTGCCACTTCCTCTTTCAAGAACGGTTCTGCCGCCAGATCGAAAACCAGGAGCTTCTTACGGTTTCGATTCAAAACCTGCAAGGCGGATTGCAGAACCGCTGGTTGTGACGCTGCTTCACATGCGGGGATCTCGAGATTTAGTGGTGCCTGTTCTTTCAAAAGTACGGACGAAAACCCCAATGCTTGCGATTTTAAGCCATCCGGTTGGATTTGTGCCCCCAACAGAGCCTGCTGCAGTGCCTTTCGCAACGCCATGGTCTCATTTAAGCCTACGCTGCAATACCAGCGATCACTCGTACGGACCCACACCACAGGAAATCCAGACACTTCTTCTCCCAAGGCAATCAACGGCGCTCCCTTCATCGTCGTCAATGCTTCCAAATAAAAAAGACAATGTTTATCTTCTACCGTACGCAGCTGTACCCGGGAGACCACAGGCAACCGAGACGCCTGCCGCTTGCCCAGCACGTCCTCCAAACACCTTTGCAGCCCTCGGCAAACACCTTCCGCAACCGCCTCTCCCGTTCCGATACCGATAAATTCCTGCGGTTCTATCCTGTCAGCCCCTTCTCCCTGATGGGGAGGAAGCATCGGAACGAGCAAGTCGGCTATTCGTGACACATATGCTTCAATCCCGGCCAGCCCCGCTTCCCGTCGCGCCTCCTCATGCGTCAGATCGGCACAAATTATATCCGGCAGCAGCCCGGCGGGTTCTTCCGACAGCGGATCGATGGCCTGAACGCGACACTGAGAGAGCGGCAGCTGCGTTAAATCCCCCTCCTCCCAAACATGAAAAATCCCTGATTCCGCCGATGTCAGCCGGCTAAAATAAGGAATCAATCCATTCTCACTTTTGTTTGATCTCCGTTCGAGCTGAAGATCGAAATCATGAATCCATTTAGGTCCGCTAAGCTCGGTCACAAGCGGATGGGGCAGGAACGAATGCCATCTTCCTTCCAACGTTTCCAGATTAAGCAGAAAAAATCGGTTATTCTGTTCCGAATCGTCCGCTCCCGTAATCTTTTTAAACAGCTCAAACACGCTCACATTGGCCAACATGGCTGCCGCTGTTGATGAAAAGGTGTGCAGCTGCGGGTCTTTAGAAATTGCGGACTGGTGTAGGCGACGCCACGCTGACTCCCAGCATCCCTCAAAATCCGGATGAACTAACGGTCCCGCCATACCCACCTGCTGCAAGCATACAGCAGAAAGAAACAACTTCTGCTCCTCCCGGCAGGCTGCATGAAGAACTCGAAGTTCCCGGGCATCGTCCTCTCGTGACACAAAAACAATCGAATCAAACGGCCTCACAGCCTCCCGCCAACAACTCCCCTCCTCCTTCGGCAAGGCAACCTCCACTACTGCCACCTCGGAGTCCGTTATACGGGCATGTGCCACCAACTCTGCCATCCGTTGCCGATCAGTCGAATCCGTACCCGAAACCAAGACATAAAACTTGGATAACCCGGATTCAAGCAGCGCAGAAATCGCCGAGATCAAAAATGGACCCGAACCGACCAGCAATACTTTGGTCTGACGATAGCATTGAAACCGATACGCGCCCGAATCACCGAAATGATCCAAAAATTCAATTTGAGAAGCATACTTCGTAAGAACCTCTTCCGGCAATTGATGCGGGGTATCCTGGCTCACATCCCGAACAAAGCCGTTACGATACAAAACTTCCGCAATTTCGTATACCTGGTTCCGGTGTTGGTCCGGCAATCCGTCGGTCAAATCCTCCAATCTATGCTCCCCATTGAATATCGGTATCAGTGTTTCAATCCACTGATCGATCGCCTCCCCTTCCATGCGGAACGAGCTTACATTATTTCGAAAATACACACCGCTCAAATCAGGAAGAAAAAAGGTATCCCTTTTAACCTTTAGACGCATCGAAGGGTTCAAATTTGCCATTCTACTCCTCCTCCGTAGGCTGTTCTCAATCGGCTCCGACACTTCACAAGTAATCTTATGTACAGCTATTTGTCCCTCATGACTGTAACGTTGAGCTTCTGTCTTTTCGTTACCGACGCAAAACACCCCTAAATTAGATTAGATTAACCAAAAGGTTTTTCTAACATCTATTTTAGGGGCGCACATCAAGATGATTCAGGGCTTTTTCTTTCTCATTAGTCGACCACTGTTTCCATAGAGAAATAAGTAATAGTGGATACAACTATTACTTATCGGCAATAAATACCCTATTTTCCTCCACGGTGACAGCTGTGACAATTGGAGCAGTTATGACAATTGGAGCATCTGAAGCAGCTGGAACACCTGAAGCAACTGGAGCAACTGGAGCAATTAGAACAATTGAAACAACTAGAACAATTGAAACAATTGAAGCACCTGAAACAATTGAAACAGGTGAAGAAGCATAAACGAGCCGATTGTTCGTTTTGAGCGTTCCAAGGAGTCGTCTCACTCGCCGTAAATTGGGAAACATTCAATTTCGCTAAGTCATTTTTGAAATCGTTCATAATAATATTACCTCCATTTTTTATAAACAATTTGATTGGCGCATAAACCGGCACTGGGCAAGAAGAACAGAAACCAAAATAATCGACTTCGTCGTCCTTTTCAAAAGGTGACGGTGTTTCTGCGAGAAACAACTGTCCTGTCGGGATCCGCCAATTGTAATACTTCATGACAACATATGAATCGGGCTCCGCTCTTGTTACTGATCCAGATGCCTACATTTTATTTTTCTTCGCTGAACAAAGTCATGCTGTGAAATACAAAAGGAGCCTGCCACCTTCACAGCGGCAAAGCTCCTTTTACATGGTCATCATTTGACTGATCATAGACAGCGCCCATTAATGTGGCGAGGAAGTAAATCTTATCGTGAATACTCCTGTATGACCTCATAAATTTTTTCAGGTCTTAAAGATGTGCAAATGGATTGTTCAGTTTGAAGGGCAAGAGCAGCACCGGCAAGTCCCGACTGGCACGCACTATATAGCGATTCATTGTTCATGGTTCCATATATTGCACAAGAAGAAAACGCATCGCCAACTCCTGTGGTATCCACAATATCCGTTAGAAAAGAAGGCAAATGCCCACATTCCTCCGAGGAAGAATAATAAGCTCCCTGATCACCGAGTGTGATAATAACCTTTTTAACCCCACGTTCTCTAATTTTTTCGCAGGCTAGCTGACAATCCTCGATTGAGTCGATCTTCATGTCAGCAAGTATCTCTGCTTCTACTCGGTTTGGGAGCAATAGTTCTACTCCGTCAAGACGTAAAGGGAGTTTTCGTGTCTTGGCTGCCGATGTCGGGTCCATGTACACAGGAATTTGTTCATCGGCGCAGCGTTTAATTAAATAACTTATACATTCCTTAGGAATATTCGTATCCAAAAAAACAGCTCGTGAGGAAACGATATAGGACCATTTTTCCTCAAACATGGAAGTTGTCATTTGTTCGTATATATGCATATCGTCCATGGACACGACACTCTCACCGGTTATATCCAGTAAGGTGGTGAAAATCCCTGTTCGTTCAGTTGGCAGCACCCAAACTTGACTAACATCAACTCCTTGACGTTTTATTTCATTCAGTATCCAGTTACCTTCTTTGTCGTCTCCGACACAAGTCATAATGGAAGTATTACAGCGGAGCCGACTTAAATTTTCAGCAACGTTGCGTGCTGCACCGCCACAAGATTCATTAATTTTTACCGGATTGGATGAATGAAAATTCACCTTCTGATTCGATCGCGCTATCCGGTCAATATTAGCTCCCCCGATGCAAATAATCGACGATTCTTCACGGAGAATATAGGCGCGTCCTTTGATTTCACCGCGTCTTGTCAAGTTAGCAATATAATTAGCAACCGTCGGACGGGACAAACCAACCTTACTTGATAATTCTTGTTGGGAAATATAAGGATTCATTTTTATATAGTCTAAAATTTGTTTTTCTTTATCCATGGAGCAGCCTCATTTCTTCTTATAATCTTAAAAACACAAACCTAGTGTTTGCCCCCTCATTTATTATACAACTAAAATTACTTTCACAATCCATTCCTACTTTTGTGCCATGCAAAATCCCCCCTCGTTTTGGATCGTTATGTATATCCGGCACGAGGATGCGATTTTCTGTCTTGACATATGATAATGAAAGCGTATACTAAACATATGTTTTTATAACAAACATTTGTTTATAGTATTTGGGAGGTGTGAAATGGCTGCTAATGTCACGGACGGACAAGACAATATTGCATAAGGCATAGGCATTAACATGGAGGTGATTTACATGAATGTTATTTTCTTAATAACTGGCCTTCTTCTTGTTTTTATGATTGGGTTTTTAGTAAGTAACAACAGACAAAAAATAAAATACAAACGTGTTCTGATCATGATAGCCGTACAAATCCTATTAGTTTACTTCATGACGAACACTAGTATAGGGATCATTGTTATTACAAAAGTGGGCTTGCTTTTTGAAAAGTTAATGGAGATTGCTAATTCGGGAATTCAATTCGTATTTGGCGGTTTGGCGAATGAAGGTCAATCTCCGTTTTTCCTTGGCGTGTTAATGCCTCTTGTTTTCATGTCCGTTTTAATTGGGATTCTAAATTATATAAGAGTATTGCCTTTCATCATCAAATATTTAGGTCTATTTTTAAGTAAAATTACCGGAATGGGAAAGCTTGAAAGTTATTTTGCAATATCTACGTCTGCACTTGGACAACCGGAAGTGTTCTTAACCATTATCAAACAAATTCCACTTTTGTCTAAAGAAAGACTTTACACCATTTGTACATCGGCAATGAGTGCAATAAGTATGGCAATGGTTGGGGCATATGCCAATATGCTGGAGCCTAAGTTTGTTGTAACTGCTGTTGTATTGAATATTTTTAGTGCTCTTATCGTTGCCAATATTATTAACCCTTATGATTTAGATGAGAATGAGGATTTAGTTGAAATTGACGATAAAGAAAGACTTCCTTTCTTCCGAATGGTTGGAGAGAGCGTAATGGACGGTTTTAAAATCGCCATTATTGTTGCCGCAATGCTATTGGGATTTATCTCTCTCATGCAACTAGTTAACGTTATTTTTCAAAGTGCATTTCAAGTATCGTTCGATACGGTTCTTGGTTACATTTTCGCACCAATCGCCTTCTTAATGGGGGTTCCATGGACAGAAGCTGTACAAGCAGGGGGAATTATGGCTACAAAACTGATTACAAATGAATTTGTAGCTATGTTGAACTTTCGTGAAATTACAAACCAGCTTTCCTCTAAAACGGTTGCCATTGTATCTGTCTATTTAGTTAGTTTCGCAAATTTCGGAACTCTGGGCATTATTTCCGGATCAATCAAGTCGATCAGTGACAAACAAGGAGACCATGTTGCGAAATTTGCTTTTAAATTGTTGTTAGGCTCAACATTAGCATCTGTAATTTCAGGCACAATGATGGGACTTGTTATGTAAATAAAGTTAGAGGTGAACGATTATGACTAGAAGAAAAATTATTATGGATTGCGATCCGGGACATGATGACGCTATTGCGATTATTTTAGCTGCTGTACAACCGAAACTGGAGATATTAGCGATTACCACGGTCTCTGGAAATGCGGAAATCGAAAAAACGACCCAAAATGCGTTGAAAGTTTGTGATTTAATTTCATTACATGATGTCGTTGTTTCAAAAGGGGCCAGTGAGCCTTTGGTTCGAATACGTGAAACTGCACCTGGCATTCATGGAGATTCAGGCTTAGATGGTCCTAAGTTGCCGGAACCTTCCCGCAGTTGGAGCGAGGAACATGGCGTTGATACCATTATAAGACTTGTAAAAGAGTCACCGGAGCCTGTTACCCTTCTTCCGACAGGACCATTAACAAATATTGCGCTAGCATTAACAAAAGCACCGGAAATTAAGAACAATATAGAAGAGATTGTACTAATGGGCGGCGGAACATTTGGTAACTGGACGCCAACTGCCGAATTTAATATTTGGGCTGATCCGGAAGCCGCAAAAAAAGTATTCGATAGCGGTATTCCCACAGTAGTTATGGGACTTGATATTACACATCAAGCCTTAGCGACCAAAGAAGTTATCGAAGAAGTGAACAAAATCGATAATCATGTTGCTAAAATAGTAGGCGAATTATTAGTGTTTTTTGCATCGACCTATAAAGAGATGTTCGATTTTGACGGGGCACCGGTACACGATGTATTGACTGTGGCCTATTGTGTTGCACCGGAATTGTTCAAGACTAAAGATGTAAATATTGTCGTAGAAACTAAAGGAGAGTATACGGCAGGAACAACCTTAGTTGATCTTCACGGGGTCACCGGTAGAAAAGTTAATGCCAAGTTCGGATTAGAGCTTGATGTAGACGGTTTTTGGAAACTAATGATTGACGCACTTAAAAAATACTAGAATCTAATATCGAAAAGATAGGCAGATAGCTATCAGAGAGCGATTATACATGGAGAGACATGGATCATGCCCACAGAACCTCCATGTAAAATCACTTTACCTTCAGGAGTTGAAGTCATGAGAGAACCAAATATAGTAGTTATCGGAAGTTTAAATATGGATATCGCGGTTGAAGCAGAGCGTTCTCCTTCTATCGGAGAGACGGTTATGGGCACAGACGTCCATTTCATTCCCGGTGGCAAAGGTGCCAATCAAGCCGTGGCCACTTCCAGGCTTGGCGCTCACACGACGATGATCGGCACGTTGGGCAGTGACGACTTTGGAGCAGAACTTCGGAATTCTCTTGTGAATAGCGGAGTTGACGTTCTTGGGATCAAAACGGCGGAAGGAATTCCGACTGGGATTGCCTCTATTCTCCTCGCTCAAAAAGATAATCAAATTGTGGTGGTTCCTGGAGCGAATGCCCACTGTCTTCCAGAAGATGTATATCGGCATGAAGCTCTCCTTGCACAAGCCGATGTGGTTCTTCTGCAATTGGAAATTCCGCTCGAAACAGTGGTTGCCGCCGCAGAAGTCGCCAAGCGCCATGGCAAAACGGTCATTTTAAATCCAGGCCCCGCCAGGGACTTGCCGGAAGAACTGTTGAAGCATACGGACTACATTACCCCGAATCGTTTGGAGCTCGCCCTGCTTACGGGAATGGATACGTCCGGGGAGCAGTGGAAGGATGCGGCGAAACGTTTATTGGAAATGGGTCCACGCCATGTGATTACCACATTGGGATCCCAAGGTTCCGCATATATAAAGCCGGATATGCATATAACGACCGTTCCGGCATACCGGGTTCCCGTCATCGATACGACCGGGGCAGGAGACTCTTTTAACGGCGGATTGGCTTACGCTTTAGCGGTAGGAGATGATCTGGACGCTGCCGTTCGTTTTGCTGCTAAGGTTTCCGCTCTAGCTGTGACCAAACTAGGTGCTCAAGCCGGAATGCCCTCGCTTGAAGAAGTCGAGACGTTCTGCTGGTCCAACGTCCAAGGATGACGTTACGAAGCTGACAAGGTGTGATTCGAAATCGCGAATCATCCCATAACCGACACTATTTCTGCCTGTGATTCGAATATTCCAACTACAATTTCAAGATATACATTCCACTTCTTTATGCCAATGGTAGGGAAAATGCGCAAACTCATCATACAGATACCGCATCTCTCGGCCTCGCATTAGATTCATTTATTTCCATCACCTGCATAACACAAAACTTATTTGTTAAAATAACAAAATCCACAACCTGTTTCGGTTGTGGATTTTATGTATGGAGACGAGGGGGAATATTGCAATCTCTATCCAACCTACTCACGCAGCCTCCTCCGCCGGTAACCCTAGCGGTGGATAGGAATCCCGTGCTTCTCCGCTTCGCTCTGTCCGCGCGGAACAGCGAAAAGGCCTCGGCCTCTCGGCTGGGACCTTTTTGCTGTGTATGGAGGCTAATCGCGGGGATTAAAAACCACAATTCACCGCCGGGCAATGCTCTTGATATTTAAGCAAATGTAACACAGCTACTCTGTTCCTCATCTACTGATTCAGAGCAGTCCATGCCGTTACCAGCAGCCACCCATCTACTTATTTGAATAGCGAATAAACGGAATCGATATACTCGCTCTCGCTGCTACTAACCCCTCGATAATTACTAAAACCATCTCTAATATAAAGTTTCCCCTGATACCAAACTGGATTTTCGCCGCATCTAACCGTAATTCTTAAAACTGTTTTCTCCTTAAATTTGATTGGTTCAATAGTTGAATTAACCTGAGTTTTCAGCCGTTCGGGGAGATCAGAATTTCTAATACCTTGGATGATCATGGAGACATAGTTATCTAAAGATGAACCGTACAAAAGTGCTTCTCTCTCAAGACCAACGACACCAAAATTGTTGATTCTTGAGACAGATATCCGATCCAGTTTTTCTATTTGAGCAGTATCTTTCTCCTTGTCCGCTATACCAACAAATAGATATCCCGTTCTGTTTTTACCAAGATTGGCTAGTGACGCAAGGGTACAATATATCGTGTCATACATACCCTTATTAAATTTTCTCTCGTTCGGACCTAAATGGTACATCCCTTGCTTGAAGTCATACTCAGGTTTCTCTAATGTAGAATTTCTTATTAGCTGTTCTAATTCGGTGCTAGTTGTGTAAAATGGAGTTTGATCAGTTGGCCTGAAATATGTTTCAACAAGCCCCTTACACTGGTTAACATTCAATTCTCTGCTTTTCGAAAGATCGTTTTCATAGCTCAACCTGTTCGTTAAGTTTTTTAGCGCGATACAGATTTCTTTATAGTCGCTTGGCTTTTTACCGTTCTTATACAACAATTCATGAAACACAAGGCAGATCGAATAGAATGCCTCGAGGCTCTCTTCCTTACTTTTGCCATTCAGTAATTCTCTTAAACTGATAGATTGAGGTTCAAGTTCTTCTCTACACATATAAGCAATATGGTTAAATACCCCAACAACTTCTTGGACTAATTTGTCCGCACCATAGTTTTTTATTTCTTGATCAATTTTGATTGTCTTATCTATTTCCCCAACTCCGTAATAATTGTTAAGTTCCGCTCTTCCTGCTGGATACTGCTTTTCCAAAACAATAGATAGGATAACATCACTGATAATTTCTTCGTCTTCACTACGCTTAATATCGTTAAGAGAAAATAACTGATGGTTACACCAAAAGGATTTTTCGATATTCGTCTCATAACCGAGCGTATTTCTCTTTATTTCTTCTATGAACCCTATACTCTCACTTGAAAATAGCTGATCAGATATCATATCATTTCGCAGAATCAAGCCAATTTTTTTAATTAAGCTTGAGAAGGCGGTCTTTTTCCCTGCTTGTCTTATTTCCTGAGGATTCAAAGATATTCCATACGAGTTGATTCTCAAAAATATATTATCCACATCTGAATCATCCTTATATTCACACAATGCAATCGGTACCTGCGCATTCAAAAAAATTTGCGATTCCGCTTCAGAAATATATTTTCGGCTAGAATCACTATCACATGAATCACTATAATCTTTAAAGAAAATAAAATCATCTCCACGTTCAAATCCAAACTTGCCTTCAATATATTCAAATAATGAGTGAAGTCGTTGGATACCGTCTATTACTTCATATACTTCACCTTCCGACATATTAAGCATAATAGCGGGGATCGGATACATTCTGAAGACGCTATCAACCAAATACTTTTTATCCTTCTCTGGCCAAACTAAATTCCTTTGATAACGCCGGTTTACAAATAACTTTCCATCCTGGAACAACTGGTAGAGTTGGCGAATTTTAAAGCTAGTTACTCGATACAAAATGTTTCTCCCTCCCAAAAGTTAGTATTTTCCTTGTACCATATTATAGGAATTACAAATCGATTGTATATAGCGATTGGTCTTATCATAATTAAAGGCTGCCTAAGGACAATGCAAAAATCCACAACCTCTTACGGTTGTGGATTTACATGGTGGAGACGAGGGGAGTTGAACCCCTGTCCGAAGATAACGACACATAAGCTTCCACGTGTTCAGTCAACGGGTTTGATGTCACCTGGTCATCTGTACTCTATAATAGCATTCTCAGACCAAGCAGGTATTGACTCTACACAAAAAATTAGCTTACCGTGCACCATTTCCGCAATTATCGAAGGCACATATGTATTATCAATGATAATAACCTGGTATGCGATGTCTAAAGCTGGTTTTAGATTTTGTAAAGGCTGACCGTATCGAAAGCGAATGTCCTCTTCTGCGATCCAATGCCCACCCTGCTCGACACGAGAAGCTACACGGTCTATATGCATGAGAGACCGGATTCTTCTAACAGCTTCCC
The DNA here is from genome assembly GCF_000739915.1 of Paenibacillus chitinolyticus NBRC 15660. Classification (GTDB taxonomy): domain Bacteria; phylum Bacillota; class Bacilli; order Paenibacillales; family NBRC-103111; genus Paenibacillus_F; species Paenibacillus_F chitinolyticus. The sequence goes on from NZ_BBJT01000008.1 coordinate 207,808, forward strand.
TTCCAGCAGACAGGTCGGCACCTCTCGGATCATCGGGCTTTAATTCCCGTGCAATCTGGTCTGGTCAATCAGTTCAACTAACCATTCTATCATTTGCAAGCTGATCGTGCTTTTGCCGGCTCCATTGGTACCAGCAAAAACGGTCATGGTTGGTTTGGTGTCACTCATGATATTCAAATTCATGCCGTTTTCCGGTTGCATCAAAAATGATTTCGAACTTATTTCCTTCAGCGTCTTCACGAACACGTTTGTTATTCTTTATATAATAGATAGATGCACCTGACTCTTTGGCTTGCTCCCGTGCATGTTGATTCGCTTTTTTTAAAACTTCTTGGAGTTGTTCTCGATTTGCAAACATCTTCAATCCCCCTCCAGTTTTAAAATTATGCTTATTATATCAAAAATTGAAGTGCCACCAACCAGAATACTGGTTACTTGATCGAACAAGATAAATTACAGGTTTCCCCTGGTTTGGTTGTAGTTATAGGTGAATGGTTGCTTTCGCAATTGCTAGCAGCAGCCGTAGCAGTTACTATTGGTAGTGTATTTTATTTGGTAGTCTCGGAAATTGCAACTGGCTAAAATTATGCAAGGAAACCTTTGGATTGAAAATCCACTAACTTTACCACAGACTGTTGGAGGGACTTGTTAACCCTATTTTTGTAAGTGGCGGAGAGTACGTTTGGTCTAGAAATTACACAATAGCAGCAGAAGTAGCGAAAGTAGCTGGTGGGAATAGATTTCCTGGTGAACTTGAGTTAACATGTAATTAAGTTCCTGGAAATTACTTCCACAACTACTGTCATACATGGAACAGAGTGGGCGGACATTTTTCCTTTTAATAGGGGGGTCTTATGCAGAAAGAAGAACTTGATAAGCTTTTTAAGAAATCCAAATTGCCATTCAGGTATTCAGTGAAAGATGCGGAGAAAATACTTACAGACAGATATAACACAATCGAGATCGATAAAGAAATAGTTAACGATTTGAAGAAAGATCCCCTTGTTAACTACGAAAACATTATAAAATGTTATAGGGTAAATGATAGTAAAATTCATTCCGCTCTCTTTAATGATAATGAACGGAGTATGCACGCTGAGACTCGGCAACGTAATGCTAATGAGCCCATATCAAATTCTGAGATTACGGAATCTATGTTACTCTGGAGAAATATTCAAGAAGGAAAGTTCCTCCAACTGGTACTCGAAAGTGCAGATAGGGAGTATATTTCTTCGTTTACTTTACAAGGTTTAAGCGAAAAAATGTTAGATGAATTAATTATACTTATGGGTATTCCACCAGAAGAAGGTTACATTGGGAATCCCGCATATGAATCTTATTTAAACGTTTTGCACAAAAATGAGTTAATTTAAATCGGTCGAGCTCTATTTAATCCCGTGCTCCTACGCTTCGCTCCGTCGGCGCGGACTGAACCCGCTAGGTTCTCCTCCCGCCTCCCGGAACAACAAAAAAGCCCCAGCCTCTCGGCTGGGACCTTTCTGTTGTTGTATGGAGGCGAGCCGTGGCTTGGCATATCCACAATACGCACTTTTATCTAAGCCCAGCAATCTCTTCTCGCCTTAGTCCTAGATATACTGCAAGGGATACAGGCGTTCGACACCTCAACGATTTTAATCACAGCGACAACCCCACTTGTTGGATTTATTTAATGGTTGCTTTTATTATAAATCGTTAAAAAGATATCATTAAGGTATTTAAATTACATTTTGGACTGCTAATGTGGCATTGTTGACACAGTGAATAAAACGCTTTTTATTCAAAAGCGGCAGAGCAAAAGAAGTTTATGACCTCAGCCATGTGCGAACGGGCTGTTCAGAGGCTTCGCAAATACCAAGGAACATCTTCTGCAGATCTTCCAGCATCCGACTAACGGCTTCGTCGCGGAAGCAAGCCTTCAGGTAGGTCATATATATTTCGTAGCCTTCCGGGATGACACAGACATCAACACGCAGCGGGGTTCCGGAATCGAATATGGCCAGCGCTTTTTCGTACTCGTTCTCCAGAGGGACGTCGCGAATCCAATCCTTACCGCCGGAAACCTCGAAATAAGAGGGAAGGTTTTGGAAAATCATATACGATTCGAATAGCGCCTTCTCCTCTGACATCCCGATCCATTCCCTGATTTTCCTCAACGGAGTGTAATCCCATTGCGTGAGCAAGAGCTGTTTCTCCTGAATTTTCTGCAGGAGCTGAAAAGCAGTCTCATCTTCGTCCACCCGGACTCGCATCGGCAGTGTGTTGATAGTGGGACCAACAATGTCTTCCGCCCCTTCATATTCCGGCTGTCTGCCATTGGACATAACACCGAACAGAACCTCCCGTTCGTCGGTGTACCGTGCCAGTAGCAGCGACCACGCCAATTGAAACAGCACGTTCACCGTAACACGGCTTCGAAGTGCAAGCTCACGCACTTGATGCGGTACCGCAGGTTTGATCTGCACCGACTTCTTCGCGAATCCCTTCCCCCTTGGCTGTCCATTGAAGGGCGCATGCTCGACAAGCGGCGTCGCTCGGCAAAAGCCCGCCAGCTCTGCGCTCCAATAGCGCCTTGGCTCCTCAAGCGCTCTGGAGCGGAGCCAGGCAGCGTATTTTCCATAATGACCTGCGGGTGGGAGCTCGTAAGGCTTCTCCTCAAGCAGGCTATAATAACATTTGATCACTTGGATCAATACGATAAAATGACTCCAGCCGTCCATCATCAGATACGAGCAGCTCATCACCAATTGGTGATTGTTCTCTCCGAGGGTGGCGAACATCACGTCATAGGTCGTCGACCGGCGGAGATACGTAAGATCGCTCCGAAGCAGATTGCGTTCCTGGTAGCGCTTCAGCTCTTCCTGTTGCCTCTCCGCATCCCATCCGCGCCAATCCAGATATTGAACAGGTACCCGGATACTGCTGCGCGTCAGCTGCACCGGCTCGGCAAGCCCTTCATAGACAACGGAGGTTTTGGTTAGCGCAAAATGGTTCGCCACCCGCTGCCATGCTTCCGTCATGAGCTCGGGCTCCAGCTTGTCCTTGAAACGCATAACCATATTGACGAAAAATTGGGCAGGCTCAGGACGTCGGCGCATCGTATCAAGCATGTAGTCCTGCAGAGGCGTAAGAGGATAGACGTCTTCGATCTCTTCGCGAGTTACCCCCTCGATGCTCGCAAAGTCTTCTCGATTAAGACCTACAAGCGGAAAATCAAACTTGAGCCCGACGACCGTTTCTTTTGGCGGTTCCTCCATTCTTCTGCTGTCTACGCCGATCGCCTGGCTTAGTTCGGCAATCGTTTGATATTGGAATACTTGCTTGGTGGTAAGCTCGAGTCCCAATTTTCTCGCTCTAGAGATCAGCATCATCGTCTTGATCGAATCGCCGCCAATCTCAAAATAGTTTTGGTGGACCCCTACCTTCTCGAGAACGAGCAGTTCCTTCCAGATGCCGCACAGCAGCTCTTCGACGAAATTCCGCGGTTCTTCGAACCGGTCGTCGGACAAATCCGTATCCGGCATAGGCAGCGCTTGACGGTCGATTTTACCGCTGGGTGTGACCGGGAGACGATCCAGAATTACGAACGCCGAAGGAATCATGTAACTGGGCAACTGTTCTCTAAGACTTTGGCGCAGCGATTCAACGTCCAGCGTCAAGCCTGACTTTCCGACCATATACGCCGTAATTCGTTTGTCGCCGGGCGTCTCCTCGCGGACGAGAACAACCACTTCCTTCACAGAAGAATGTGTAGCAAGCGCCTCTTGGATCTCGGCAAGCTCAATGCGGAATCCCCGGACTTTGACCTGGTCGTCGGCCCTGCCAAGAAACTGGATGCGCCCGTCAGGTAAATATCGGCCGATGTCTCCGCTCCGGTATATCCGTGCGCCTTCGCAAGCCGAGAACGGATCCGGAATAAATTTCTCCCTTGTCAGCTCTTCCCTACGCAGGTAACCGCCGCCGACCCCTTGACCGCCTATGCAGATTTCTCCAGGTACCCCGATAGGCATCAACCGCAGCTCCCGATCCGTAATATAGATCTTCATATTGGCCAGCGGCCTTCCAATATGCGGTGGCTGATAAGCTTCCCCGTCAGGCTCGATCATGCGGAAGGTGCTGGCGATCGTGCATTCCGTGGGGCCATATAGATCGTATACCTCAAACGGCAGGCCACAAGGCAGCTTAGCGGTCCATTTGTCTCCCCCAGTAAACAGACGGCGGAGAGGCGTTTCCGCAGGCCAGCGCACAGAAACCAGCTGCTCGGCCAGCGGGGTGGGCAGGAAGGCGAAGGTGATCCCGTTGTCCAGCATCCAATCGCGCAGTAGCTCAGGCTGCAATCTTGTCTCTTCCGAAGGGAGCCACAAGGATGCGCCGGAGACCAGCGCCCCCCAGATCTCGGCTACGGACAAATCGAAGCCGACCCCCGATGCAAAGCAGACCCGGTCGGAAGAAGACAGCGCCGTGGCGTCCCGATACCAGTGCAAGAAATTGATGATGGACTCGTGCGAAATCAACGTTCCCTTAGGCTGGCCCGTAGAACCGGAAGTATAGATGACATACGCCGTTTCCTCATAGAACTGCTTGCGCGAAGACACGTGAGCATCTGTGAAATCGCAAAGCGGGAAGTCCCCGGATGGGTCAGTTTCATTATCCAGATATAAGATTTGCGCAACGATCGTACCTGCGATAAACGGCCGGAGCTGCTCTGTGGTCAGCAGCACTGAAGCAAGCGAATCGTTCAGAATGTACGTTATCCGTTCCTTCGGAAGGATAGGATCGATCGGCAAATAGGCACCGCCGGTCATCAGGACTGCAAGTTGGGCCACGACCATCTCCGGGGTGCGCTCCAGGCATATCGCTGTTATCATCCCAGGGCCTACACCGAACTCGCGCAATCGTTCGGCCAGATGCCCTGCATTGCCAAGGAGTTGACCATAAGTAATGTGGTGGCTGGCGTTCACAATGGCCGGCCGCTCCAGCTGACCGACGGCCTGGGCCTGCACCAGCTGATGCAGAGTCGTCTGGAGCGGGTAATCATGGCTCGTCCGGTTCCACCCATTCAGCAGCTCCCGCTCTTCCCCTGATAGAACCGGCAGAGCGCCGACCTGAGCGTCCGGACTGTCGGCAATGCTGGAAAGAAGCATCGTGAAATGACCAGTCAACCTCTGTATCGTCGCCTCCTCGAAGAGACTCCGGTTGTATTCCAAGGCGCCTTTCCATCCACTTTCCGTCTCGAACATTTCAAGGCTCAGGTCGAACTTCGACGTTTCAGTCTCCACATCGAGCTGTTCGGCGGTGAGACCGGTCAGCTCGAACGAAACGGCCGGCGCATTTTGCATCGAGAACATGACTTGAAACAACGGAGAATAACTGAGGCTCCGCTGCCCTGCTGTCTCTTCGACAAGCATTTCGAACGGAACATCCTGATTGGCATAGGCATCCAGAGCATTTTTACGGACATGCCGGAGCAACTGCCGAAAAGGAAGACCCGCGTTGACTTCCGATCGAATTACCAGGCTGTTGACAAAAAAACCGATCAGAGACTCCACATCCTTACGGTTTCTTCCGGACAACGGCGTTCCGACACATATATCCCCTTCCTCAGTATAGCGGTACAGCAACGACTGGAGCGCGGCCATCAGTAGCATAAAGGAAGTCGCCTCCTCCTCGGCGGCAAGACGACACAGCCTTTCCTTAAGCTGCTGTGGCACGGTGAAGTGAATCTTTCTCCCTATATACTGCTGGGTCAACGGCCGGGGGTAGTCGGTTGGAAGCTGTAGCAGTGCAGGCGCTCCTGCCAACTTCCTCTTCCAGAAAGACAGCTGCTCTTGAACTGCGGCCCCCTGAACCCATTCCCGCTGCCAATTGGCAAAGTCGGCATACTGCAAGCGAAGCGGCGGAAGCGTTGCAGCATTCCCGCAAACAAAGGAGTTATAGAATTCCATCAGCTCCCGGCTAAACCGGTGATGAGACCAGCCGTCGGTAACGATATGGTGAAAAGCCAGAAGCAGCACATGTTCTTCCTCCGCGAGATAGAGCAGCGCCGTCCGTAGCAAAGGACCGCATCTCAGATCGAACACCCTGTTGATAAGGGAAATTTGCTCCTGGATCGCCTCCTCCTGCTTGCCGCCTGGCAGGTCCCGCAGATCCTTTCGCTCCAGCGGTACGTTCATCGTATCCAGAATGATCTGATAAGCGCTTCCCTCTTCGTCACCAAACACGGTACGAAGCATTTCATGCCGCTGCACAACGGCCTGCAAGCTCCGTTCCAGCGCTCCGTCCTGGAGAATGCCCTTCAACTTTATGGCATAAACTAAGTTATATGCCGTTGATGCCGGATCTAGAGAAGATAAGAACCATAGTCGCTGTTGCGCAAAGGAAAGCGGGCTCTTCTCTTGCTTCTGGCGCACGGATATCCCCTGTTTCGTATTAACCGGGACTACAGCGCTTTGAAGCAGTTGACCAAGCAGTGCCCGTTTTTCCTCGGACAATTGAGACCTGCGGGCTTCCATTGAATCTACATTGGTCATCGTTTCTCTACCCCCTTATCAAATTGTCTTGTTCCAATAGCTCTATGAATGAAAGCTCGATACTGTCCGCCAGCTCAGCTATGGTCTGCGCTCCGTACATCCGCTCCACGTTCAGCAGGATCGGGTACGTTTCCTGAATACGGGAGATGACCTGCATCTTGCTGAGCGAATCCGCTCCAAGCTGGTATAACGGAACATGAATGTCGATCGACGGCTGACCAAGCACCTCCTGATAAAACAGGATGAGGTTCCGTTCTAAAGTCCTCCGCGGATTACCATCTTCAAACTGGCCCGAGTCTGCCGGTTCGACCTGCGTCTCATGAACGGCAGCCTTCCGCTCCGCTTCCCAGTCAACGTTATGGCCTTCCGGCCCCCTGATTACATACCGCCGACGTTCGAACGGATACGTCGGCAGTGGCACGCGGCGACGCTTCTCCAGTGAGGTTCGCGCTTGCCAGTCGAGATCGGCTCCACCCTCCCACAGATCGGCCAGGGTGTCCGTCCATGAATAAGCATCAAAACAGCTCAAAGTGCCTTCGCTCTCATCTCCCAGCGGTGCGCCGATGCTTACCAAGCGCATATGACTGTCCTGCAGTGCTGCTCTATGGGCATTGTGCAGCCATCGCTCGGCGCTTGGTTGATCGGGATCACTCCGAAAATCATCCTGATCCCCATTCAAATACGGAATCCGGGCGGCTGCATGAAAAATGTCGCCGACTGTCCTTGTGTATGCCTCTTCCTCCCCGCCTTCTTCGAATATCGCGCGGGCAATCGCTAACCGAAACGCATCTTCTATGGAATACAGCCCGGCAATGCAGGCAGCCGCATATCCACCTTCCTTCTCCCCGCCCACCAAAGCTGGCTGCAGCCCCAATTGACCAAAAACGGCGGCAAGACTGTACGAAGCGGCTACAGATAGAACGACTCTCATGCGGGACGTAAGCTGCGGCATCTGCGTATAGTGCGTATCATCGCTACATAGAACGGACGTAAGCGCGTTCAGCGCCAGCCCGCTGACGGCTTCCGCCCTAGCTAAAGCCTCCTGCAGCTCGCGCCGGAAAACCGGTTCCGTTCGGCACAGCTCGAGCAATCCCGGGAGCCTGTCTTCCCTCCAAGGCATGAATATCCACGCCATTGCCGGAAACTCATCCGAATGACGGACCGTCCCCCCTTCCGTCCGACGGCTCAACAGACGTCCCGCTTCTTCCGCATTCTGGCAGACGACCGCCCGGCGCAGAGGATAAGCCTTCCGGCCCACCTGCGTCGTATAGGCAATCTCTTCTAAAGGCGTGAGCGGATTTTCGGATAAGTAAGCAGACATTCGCTCGCAAGCCGCCTCAAGCGCCGTCTCCGTCTTGGCGGATAACAGTAGCGCATGCCAAGGCCGAACGTACGCCACTTCTTCCCTATTCGGAGCTTCCTCCAGCACGACGTGGGCATTGGTCGCCCCTATGCCGAAGGAACTGACTCCGGCCCGTCTCGGATAGCTTTCGACCTTCCAGTCAGTCAACTTCGTATTGACGAAAAACGGACTGTTCACAAAATCGATCTGCGGGTTCTGCTCATGGAAATGAAGAGAAGGCGGAATTTGCCGATGGCGCAGTGCCAACACCGTCTTGATCAATCCGGCCACACCGGCGGCGCAGTCGAGATGGCCGATATTGGTTTTGACGGATCCGATCGCACAGAAGCCGCTCCGGTCAGTCCACTGCCGATAAGCCATCGTCAACCCAACAACTTCGATTGGGTCTCCCACAGCGGTTCCCGTGCCGTGGGCTTCGACGTACGATATCGTATCCGGGTGAACGCCGGCTGCCGCTATTGCATCTGCAATGACCTCCGCTTGTCCTTCCGGGCTTGGCGCAGTGAAGCCTGCCTTGAGACCGCCGTCGTTATTGACGGCGGAGCCGCGAATGACGGCATAGACGAAGTCCCCGTCCTCTGCAGCCTTCTCCAGCCGCTTCAGGACGACGACTCCGACGCCGTTGCCGAATACGGTGCCCTGCGCCTTGTGATCAAACGCGCGGCAAACGCCGTCCGGCGAGAAGATCAACCCTTGTTGGTACCTATAACCAGCGTGGTTTGGAAACGTCACAGAGCTTCCTCCTGCCAGCGCAATATCGCTCTCCCCACTCATCAGCGACTGACAGGCCATATGGACAGCCACCAGCGAGGTGGAACAAGCAGTCTGAACCGTCATGCCTGGCCCTCTTAAGTTCAGCTTGTAGGACAATCGACTCGTCAAGAAATCCTTATCGTTGCCGAGCATGAGCGCCGTAAGCTCCTCCAGATTGCTATGGGGCCCTTGCTTCGCAATTTGGCTCAGCATATAGGTGCTGATCGTGCATCCGCCGAACACGCCGATCCGGCCTGCATACGTATCGGGCACGTAAGCAGCATCCTCCAGCGCTTCGTACCCGCATTCGAGAAACAGCCGTTGCTGCGGATCGGTCAACTCCGTTTCGCGTGGACTCATCCCGAAGAACTCGGCGTCGAAAAGCTCCGGATCTTCCAGAACGCCCTTGGCTTTCACGTACTGCGGGTGATTAAAGACATTCTCCGGAATCCCTGCTTCCCTCAATTCCTCATCCGAGAACATCCGGACGGCATGGACGCCCCGGCTCAATAGGTTCCAGTACGCTTCCGGATTACCCGCTCCCGGGAACTTTACGGACATACCGATGACGGCAATACCTTGTTCCCACAACGATTTATCTTGGTTCAAACGCTTCACCTCCCGTAGTGTTTCCTAATTTTTTTACTTCCATAGCCCCTCTAGACTCCCTCTGCTTCCGCATCATCGCTTTGCGTACTTCCGCCCTTTCTTCGGCAGCCGATGCCCATTTCTTTGTCAAGCGATGCCCGAACAAATGGTCTGCCAGCGAAGCGATCGTCGGATGCATGAAAAAGTCAGTCAACTTAATTTCGTCGTACCCTTCTTTCCGAATTCTCTCCACGAGCTGCACGGCGTGCATGGAGTGAACGCCCAGATCAAAAAAATTGTCGTGGCGTCCGACTTCCGTCAAACCCAGCACTTCTTTCCACAAGACGGACAACAACCTCTCTCCTTCATTTCGGGGTAAGCTATCGCTGGAAGCGGAAGTGGTCAAAGCTTGCGGACGGGGTAGCACTCTCTTGTCGATCTTGCCGTTAGAGGTCAATGGAAGGCTATCCAGTCGTACGAAGTACGACGGAATCATATAGGTCGGAAGCTGTCTACCCACATGTTCCCTAAGCTGGGCTGCGGATATCGGTTCCGTCGATTCATAGTACGCGGCCAAGTACGCGCCGCCCTGCTCTACTTGTCCGTCAACGACCGCTACTGCGTGGATGAGCGGATGACCGGATAAGACCGCAGCGATTTCACCGGGCTCGATCCGGTACCCTCGAATCTTAAGCTGATCGTCCATGCGCCCCAAAAACTCGATCGTTCCATCGACCATATAGCGGGCCCTATCGCCGGTTCTGTACATCCGGCCAACGCGGTCAGCTTTATCCTCCACCGGTTCCGGCACGAACCGTTCAGCCGTTAACTCCTGAAGACCCAAATAACCACGGGCTACCCCCATGCCCGCAATGCACAGCTCGCCCGGTACCCCGACAGGTTGGAGCCTACCTCTCACGTCCACAATGTAAATCCTAGTGTTTACGATAGGACGGCCGATCGTCAGACGCGTATCGTCCGTCACATCTTTTACCGTTGCCCAGACGGTCGCTTCAGTCGGGCCGTACAAGTTGAACAGCCGGGCCTGTGTCGCCTGCCGCAATCGGTAAAGCAGCTTCTTGGTCAACACCTCTCCCCCGAACAGCACGTAGCTCAGACCAGCCATTGCTTCTGCCATCTTCTGGCTGCCAAGCAGCATCTGCAACCGGGCTGGCGTCGCTTGTAGCAGTTCGACCCCGTGCTTCCGGCACAAATCGGCCAGCTGATCTGGATCCGTTTGCTCCCCTCGCGTAGCCATGACCACCGTGCAGCCGAGCATTAACGGCAGCAAGGTTTCGAGCACGAACGGATCGAAGGTTACGGTCGTTAGAGACAATACCGTACGTACCCTATCGATTGGAGTCTCCTGCAGCATGCCCAGAAGGAAATTATGCACGGACCTGTGCTCGACCATGACTCCTTTGGGCTTCCCCGTTGATCCCGAGGTGTAGATGACATAAGCAAGATCTGATGGACAAGCGCCCTCCACAGCCGGCAAGAGCGAGGAAAGGAGCGGCCATTCCTCTTCCCGGTCCAGCAGCACCGTCTTTCTTCCTGTCGTTCCCTTCCCTGCATAGGCCGACTCGGTTATGACGAACCTGCACCCGCCTTCCTCAAGCATGCCTTGAATCCGCTCTTCCGGAAAATCGGGATCGAGCGGAAGATACGCTGCTCCAGCCTTGTTCACGGCAAGCATTCCCACAACGAGTAGAACCGAGCGGTCTGCAAGCAGAGCGACGATCTCCTCGCGAGCGACGCCATTCATCCGGAGAACGTCTGCCAGCTGGTCTGCCTTTCGGTTCAATTCCTCGTACGTCACCCGTTCTCCGCCACAGATGAGTGCGATCTGCTCCGGCGTCTTCGCCGCCTGTTCCTCGAACAGCCGATGAATTGTTTTTTCCTGCGGATAAGCTACCCGAGTTTCGGTAAATAAAGTAAGTAGCGTATTTTTTACGTCCTCGTCGGCAAGAGAAACGTCCGCTATTTTATCATTAGGACACCGAATCATCTGTTCTATAACCGTTACGATCTGTTGAAACATCGTTTGAATTTCATTTTCATCATATAACTGGCTTCGGTAATCAACGAACAGCACCAACTCTTGAGTATCCAAACAATCTTTGATATGAATAATAAAATCGTTCACTTCATCCCCGCAAAAGTCAGCTTCAATTTCCATGTCAGAGTGTTCAAACTTCAATATATTGTACGGCTGATACTCTACCGCAATGCCGAACAGCCGTTGAATGTCTTTGCTGGGATGCATCCTTCTTACGTCTTGAATCAACTTAGTGTAGGGATATTTTTGGTGGCGCAGCATGACGCTCTGCTCTTTCGATACCTTTTGCAGAAAGGCATTCAGCTTCAAATCCGGCTCCACGTCCAGTCTGATTGCAACCGTACTGGCGAACATACCGATCGTCTCTTTTACTTTCTTTGATGTCCGGTTCCCATAGAGCGCTCCGATGACGACGTCACTCTCGTTGGTTACTTTATATATGTAAATGTACAGAGCAGCCATAAAAAAAGTAAACATGCTGACCTGATGATTTTGACAAAATAGCTTCAGATTACGATAGAGCTCATCGGATAAGGTAAAGCTCTTTCTTTCCGCTGCTATGCTTGTCAGTAAGGGATTATAGTTTTTGATCCCTGTTATATTTGGAAGATTGCGGTATTTTTCCATCCAGAATGCTTGATCTTTGCTGTACCGTTCCGACTTCTCATAGTCGAGCTCGTCAAGAATACAATTCAGGTAAGCGTTCGTTACATGCTCCGAAGAACTCGTTCCTTTTAGTAAGGCAGCATAATTCCGGTCAATTTGATTAATCGTCAAATTTATCGCTATGCCGTCGCATACGATATGATGAATTTGGAGGCTGTACCAGAGCTCCTCATTGCTAATTTTAAGAATGACAAATTGATATAATTCCGAAGCAAACTGTTCGCCCGGCATTCTGTTATGACTTTTCAACCATTCCTCTGCATGGGATGAATCTGTATAATCGGAGAAATCAATCATTCTAATTTCTTTTTTCTTATAGGGTTCGACGCATTGCCTCGGCTCCCCATCCTTCGAATCGATCTTTACTCGAAATGCATCGTTTTCCTGGATCACCCATTGAATGGATTCCTCCAAGAGATCGGGGTAAACCTTACCCTTCATCTTCACGGTCACGGAAAGGATAGACACTTTTGTACTCGGATACAGCAGGTCCGTGTACCATACGCTTCGCTGCGCATCAGTTAAAGGATAGCATTGGATGGAATCATTACTCAGAACAGTTCACTCCCAACTAAATTTAAGTATGTTATATAATTTTGTAATATATTGTTATTTAAAACAAAAACCTTATGACTGAAGAACCTGCCGTCAGATCCGTCAAATGAAAACAACCTGTTAAGGTGTCGGCGTTGAATTTCCTGTGTCAAATTTCAACCGCTTTGTCATCTTTTTAATCCCATTGAATGAAGTTGCCCTTTAGATTTATTATTCAGAATTAATTCGTAAATCCGATCTTTCATTTTTCTCAAAACTTTTGCAAGATACTTACGTTTAAAATGTGCTAGGGCATTGTATACCGGGGCGTAGTTGTTTGCTTCTACCTGGTTAGTGGCAACTTCATCTAGTTCTCCGTGAGCCGATGAAGCATAATACTCATATTCCGTTTCGCTAAAACTAGCGACTTATGAAGAAGTCCCGGCCAATCTTATAAGTGAATATATCCTCTCGAAAAGCCCGATCTAATGAAAATGAATGAGTCCGATTGGATTTTCTTAGATGATCAGATAACTTCTGCTCAACAGTCAACCTCCCCTTGCTCAAACACTATTTCTGAAGCTATTCGACAAAAATAGTGTTATATCCTCCCAATAAAATAAAATACAGGGGTAAAGGGGGATTTCTGTTTTATTTCATATTTTTAGTAGATATAGTTCCTTGCCATAGCAGTTTTTATCTCCGCTATGCCCATTTCCCCGCTGTATCATTACTTCTGATCGTTGGTTCCGAGTAATTTCGGTGGCATGCCAGCGCTCATCTCGAAGGAAGTCTTCCAACAGGTTCAAGAAAAGATGGACAACAACAAACGTCAGTCTGGAGCGTATAAGGCTAAAGAAGTTTACCTGTTAAGCGGCCTCATCGTCTGTGGTAAGTGTCCGAAAAAAATTGGCACCCCGTATTCTATGATGGGTAATATAAAGTTCAGCGGAAGTAACAAGCTCAAATACGTCACCTACCGCTGTGGTAATCGTGATCGGACGAAGGAATGGAATAACCCCGAGATACGCCGAGAATACATCGAGAGCTATATTATTTCTCAATTGCAAGAGAAGACTTTTAATGAAGAGGCCATCCCACTGCTTGCCAAGCAACTGAATGACTACCATAACTCCAAGCAATCAAACGTAAAAGGCAAGCGTGAACGCCTAGCTAAGAGCCTAGAGGGTATTGAACGTCAGATTACAAATATAGTAAATGCCATTGCTAGTGGCACTTTCAACATTGCTTTGTCTAGTAAGATTTGGGAATTGAAGCAGCAGAAACTACAGCTTGGGCAGAAGCTGCTCGAAGCTAAGGGTGTAACAGAAAAAGCAGCCATCACAGAGGATACTCTGCGACAACTGCTTTTTTAAGTTCGGGTGCCACGTTGCTAAGCACAACCTCTCTGAGATCAAAAAGTTCATTGGCAGTTACGTGGAAAAGGTAATCGTCTACAAAGAGCATTAGAGGTAATCTTTAAACTCCAAATTGTGGATTTAACATATGGAGCCGAGGGGAGTCGAACCCCTGTCCGAAGACAACCCCCACATAAGCTTCTACGGGTGTAGTCACGGGTTTGATGTCAACGCCCTCATGATCCAGCATGGCCTATCGCTGTTACGAAGAGGAAGAGAAATACAGCCATGGTTGTATTTATAATTTCGAAAAGCATGAGCGGCTTAGACATCTTAGTAGGTGATTTTGGAAACATCCCCGCTAAGTCAATGGTGTATACGATGAAATATAAAACGGCGATCATTTGCGTGATGAGAATGGCATTAGAATGGGAAATCAATAAGAGATAGCACGCGATAAACGAAACGACCCCCAGCGAGATCAGAAACAGATTAAAGCCCCAAAACACAACTCCTGTTAATTTTGAAAAATCTCTATTTTCAATCGGTCCTCCCGGAACCAGTATCGTGAGTAATGTTACATTTAAAAATACCAGCAAACTTGCAATAATCATCATGTCCTGCATCGTTAACCCTTCCTCTCCTCTAGTAGTGTCTCAAGCTTAGCAGGAAGGAGAAAAATGGTATTGTAAAAAATCAGCACCTATGTTCAGATGCTTGTTGTTGGCCATGCCATAAGTAACCAAGGGTTAATTCATCCGGCAGCTCTTCCAACTCCTTAATCGTTTTACCTGCAAATTTCTTGGATGTTTTGATCAGGTGGGACTGATCATAGTAATGATACTGCATATCCCTCCTCAGCCCTTCATCCTCAACATGCTTTCTGAATTTCACAATATTTCCATAGGTCTTTGGTGTCAGCCCGATATATTTTTTGAAAAAACGCTCCAATGAACTGACCGAAACACCAAAAAAATTAGCCATACTCACAATATTTAGGCTCTCATACTCTCGCTCCACATAGGTCAGCATTTCCTCTATGCGTCCAGTATCCTTTTCATTCAACGCTAATTTATGCATCAAAAATTGATTGATTGCCTTCGTACACTGCTCCACATCTTTAGAAATCATCATCATTAAGTACAATTCATCCAGATCGGGGTCCACATCGATGGCCTCTACAATTCGCTCTGTCAACTCGAGGCCGGGCTCATGAAACAATTTTATAAACCCTAACGGAGTTAATGAAATCCCGATTTGATACAAATGTTGTCCATATTGAACATGTTTAGCCTCTTTCATTTGACCAATCACTGCCACATCAGGGATCACCATTTCCTCCTTTTCTCCTACCAACCTGTAAGCGGACCCATAATTGAAAATAATATTGATATGCCCCAGCGGCATAATAATATCTCCTCTATTTCCATCGGCAAGAAAGTTAAAATCTACGATCCAGATGTAGTCCACAAGTTTATGTAAGACATTGTCAGGTTCAAAAGTTCGAATCATCGTAAGCATCTCCTTAAACATCAGGTTTCACACGCATCAGAGTGATTAGCGATTGAAGGCGTTCTTCCAATAACTCCTTCCATTCCGTCTAATATGTCATACCCTCTTTATAACATGAATATGAAAAGCAAAAAAGCGACCTCACTAGGTCGCTTTTCTGATGGTGGCGAGGGGAGTATCGCAATTCCCATCTAACCTGCTCACGCAGCACCCTCCGTCGACAACCCCAGCGGTTGATTGCAATCCCGTGCTCCTCCGCTTCCCTCCGTCCGCGCGGACTGAACCCGCAGGCTTCTCCTCCAGCCTCCACGGAACAACAAAAAAGCCCCAGCCTCTCGGCTGGGACCTTTCTGTTGTTGTATGGAGGCGAGGGGAGTCGAACCCCTGTCCGAAGATAACGACACATAAGCTTCTACGGGTGTAGTCACGGGTTTGATGTCACCCAAGCAAGCGCCCCGTAACCGGCTCTCACTAAGGTCAGCCTGATTGTCTTCTTCAGCACACCCCAGGCGGAGATGTGACAGCGTATCCCACTAAAGGTTAGCCCCTACATCCGGCACATGGGCGATACAGGAGAGGAGCACGCTCACAGGTTATTAAGCTGCGAAAGCGTAGTTTTGTTGTTGTTTGCCGTTTAATAGGCTTTAGCGTTGATGAAGCGGACGCGTCCCCACTACCCGCTACCCATGCTCGAACTACCCCCGTCGAATCCAAAAACGCCCCCGTAATAGAAAAGGAACTCGGATGCAACGGCTCATCGAGCCGGATGCTGTGTTCTTCTTACTCATTTATTATACCACATTTCCCGCCAAAAGCAGGTGCTGATCCATGGAAGTCCAGGATCGGTTTCCCACCCGCTCCCGCAAGGAGCAGCTAATAAACCACATTACCTGGCGACCTTCTGCTTCTCACGCAGAGCCCGCTGAATATCACGCTGAGCATCGCGTTTAGCCGCTGTATCGCGCTTGTCGTACTGCTTCTTACCTTTACCGAGTCCGATCAGCAGTTTCGCATAGCCGTTGCGGATATAAATCTTAAGCGGGACCAGCGTGTAGCCTTCCTGCTTGGAAGCGCCGATCAGCTTGTTGATTTCCGCTTTCTTCAAGAGCAGCTTTCTCGCTCTCGTCGGATCGGTCGGATTGTTCCGATTTCCCTGTTCAAAAGGACTGATGTGCATATTATGCACGAACGCTTCGGCATTGCGGATGGTTGCGAACGAATCCGAAAGATTCGCCCGGCCGTTCCGCAGGGATTTGATTTCCGTACCCGTCAGCACAAGCCCGCACTCGTAAGTGTCTTCAATAAAATAGTCATGCGAAGCTTTCTTATTCTGTGCCAGCACCTTGCCGTCCGCTTTCTTGGTCACGGTCATCCCTCCAGTCGTCCATGCTATTAATACCCCATCCGTGCCTTTTTGAAAAGGCGGAGTGTTCTTTATTGTAGCAATTTCCCTGCCAAAAATCAAGAAACGCCCGAACCATGGCATGTCCGTTAAAAAGACGCGCGCACGGTCGGGCCGTTTATTTAATTCTCATGTATTTATTTGCCGCTGTAAAAATTCAACAGGCTTAACTTTTAGGCATGTAAGCTCTGTTTATGCAAAGGATAAACGCCTCACTGTCTCCGTACGACCCACCATCGGAATGTATGCCAGACAGCAGCCGTCAGCGCGCGGGATTCCCACGGATCATCACGAACCATAAGCCTATCGCAAATCAGCGGGCTTCAAACCGCTTACCCCCTGCCGCCCGCGCCCGCTACCGGCGCGGACGTCCACGCCGGCCGCCCGGCTCGAACGGGTCGCGGCCGTCCGGCGTGTGCCGGTCGCCGCGGACCGTCTTCGTCAGCGCGTTCACGGACGACGCCCAGTTGCCGGAGTACGTCGACTCCTTCCGCGCGCCTCCGCTCTCGCGGCCCGCTCCCTCGCCCGCATCGCGTCCCCTCCGGCCGCGGCCGCCTTGGCCGCCGCCTTCGCCGGACTCACCGCGCAGCGAGACACCGCGGGCCGGAGCGGCGCCTTTGCGGCGCTTGCCGCCACCGTCGGTGCCTGCAGCCGGTGTTACGGCCGCTTCTCCTTCGGCTCCGCCGCCCTTGCGCTTCCGGCGACGCCCGCCGCCATTCTCGCCGGACTCTGTCACAAGTCCGTTCTCACGGCCTGTATCGGGCTTTGCAGCCGGATTGCCTCCCTTGCGGCGCTTACGTCCTCTGCCGGCTCCCGGAGCCTCCTGGGACAAGCTGCCGCCCTCAGACGGCGTACCGCCCGGTGCCGCTGCCGGCGTGATTCCGAGCGGCGCTTCACCCGATGCGCCTTTCTTCTTCCGTCTGCGGCGCTTCGTTCCGCCGCCTTCGGATGCTCCTGCCGCATCGGCAGCACCTGCTGCTCCACCCGGCGAACCAGGTTTCACGATGACATCCCGCACACGGCCGCGGTCTTTACCGCGTCCGTCTTTGACAGGACGCCCGCCTGCAACGCGCTTCTTCTGGCCCCCGCGGCCGCCGGACTTGCTGCGGTCGAGCATGCTGAACTTATTGGAACGAGGCTTCATATCCACCATTTCGAAGTCAATCGTTTTCTCGTCCATATTGACCCGGCCTACACGAACTTTAACTTCGTCGCCGATCCGGTAAATTTTCGACGTGCGTTCCCCGATAAGGGCATGCTGCATCTCGTGATAGTGATAGTAATCGTCCGTCATATCGCTCAGGCGGATCAGGCCCTCGACCGTATTCTCCAGCTCCACGAATATCCCAAAGCTCGTCACGCTCGAAATAATGCCCTCGAATTCCTCGCCGACTTTATCCAGCATGAACTCCGCTTTTTTCAGCGCATCGGTTTCTCGCTCCGCATCAACGGCCACACGCTCACGCTGGGAAGACTGCTCGGCGATATCGTCCATCCGGCCGCGCAAATATTCGCTGCGCTTATCGGTCAGTGCCCCGCCGTTCTCAAGCACTTCCCGGATCACACGGTGAATGATCAAATCCGGATAACGCCGGATCGGAGACGTAAAGTGGGAGTAGAACTCCGCCGCCAGACCGAAATGCCCGATGCTGTTGGAATCGTAACGGGCCTGCTTCATGGAACGGAGCATCACCGTACTGATGACGGTCTCCTCCTTCGTCCCTTTGATCTCTTCAAGAAGAGACTGGAGCGCGCGCGGGTGCACGGTGTTGCCGCGTCCGCGTACCACGTAACCGAAATTCGTAATGAACTCCATGAAATGAGCCAGCTTCTCCGCATCCGGATCTTCGTGAATCCGGTACAGGAACGGCACCTTCAACCAATGGAAGTGCTCGGCAACCGTTTCGTTGGCCGCGAGCATAAACTCTTCGATAATCATTTCCGCGATGGAACGCTCGCGCTTGACGATATCGACCGGGGTTCCGTCCTTGTCGACAATGATTTTCGATTCCTGGAAATCGAAATCAATCGCGCCGCGCTGAATACGGCGGTTGCGCAGCTTCATGGCGAGCTCTTCCATCAGCTTGAAATCGTCCACAAGGTAACCGTAACGCTCCAGAAGGTCCGCATCGGGTTCTTCCTCGGTGAGCAGCTTGCGGACGTTGTTGTAGGTCATTCTTTCACTTGTTTTGATCACGCTCGTAAAAACGTCGTGCCTCACCACGTTAAGCTCGGCATCGAACTCCATCTCGCAGGACATAGTCAGGCGGTCGACCTGCGGGTTGAGCGAGCAGATCCCGTTGGACAACCGGTGCGGCAGCATCGGTATGACCCGGTCCACCAGATACACCGAACAGCCGCGGTTGTAGGCTTCGCGATCCAGTGCGGAATTTTCCGTCACATAGTAACTTACGTCCGCAATGTGAACGCCCAGCAGATAATTGCCGTTCGGCAGCCGTTCCACGTTTACGGCATCATCAAGATCCTTCGCATCCTCGCCGTCGATGGTCACGATGCGTTTGCCGCGCAGATCCCGGCGCTTCTGGCTGACGATTTCTTCTTCCGTGATGGAGTCCGGGACACTTTCCGCCTCCCCGATCACTTCTTCGCTGAACGCTTCCGGAAGCTGGAACTTGCGGATGATGGACAAAATGTCCACACCGGGGTCGTCCTTGTGGCCGAGAATTTCGATCACTTCGCCTTGGGCAGCCGCACGGCCCTCGGGATATTGGACAATGTTAACGACGACCTTTTGTCCGTCTGCCGCACCGAGGAAAGCGTTTTTCGGAATAAAAATATCCCGCTGCACGCGCTTGTCGTCCGGAACGACGAATCCGTAGCTTTCGTGATTCTGGAACGTTCCCACGATTCTCGTATTGGCGCGTGTGACGACGCGGTCCACTTCCCCCTCGAGCTTGCCTCCGGCGGCGCCTTTGCTCGTAACGCGGACGAGAATAATGTCATTATTCATCGCCGTATTCATGTCATTGGCATGAATGTACACGTCGGGGTGATCCCTGTCGTCCGGAATCAAGAATCCGAATCCTTTGGGGTGAGCCTGCAGCCGGCCACGGATGAGATTCATCCGCTCCGGCACTCCGTAACGGTCGTTGCGCGTGCGCAGTACGTGTCCAGATTGCTCCAAGTCGTTAAGCAGCTTGACGAAATCTTTGAATTCCGAAGCGCTCTCAATGCCGAAATGCTTTTCAAGCTCCTGGTACGTCATCGGCTTGTACGCATTCTCGTGCATAAAATTTAATATATCCTGCTCTGTCACCATAGTTGTCACCTTCTTATTAGGTTGAGCTTCTCCGTATTCATACCCGATAACCATTTCTTTGAACAGGCTTAGCCGCTGCTGCAAATCGCATCCTCTACCCGTTGTCGGGCCATCAAGGGGATCTCCAGGTCCTGTTCTTCCGCTTTTCCCCCTGCCTCCGGGGCATCTCGGTCTGGCGGTGTATGATTGTGTGCGAGTGTCCCTATCGGCCTGTACGGCCAAGGGTAACGGGTGTGCCTTCGTTGGGTCTTCTTGCAGCTTTCCGGTCGTTGATTCGTTTAAGCTTCTGCTTTATCATTCCTCACGGTTCCCGGCGAGACCCACAATTAACCGGTTGACAAGCAGGTGCAAGTTACTAACCAGTATATCCTGAAAAGACAAAAACATAAACCAATCAATTGCATCAGCCGCCGAGCCCCTCGTTATTCGCAAACGGCAAAACGCCATGAAAAAACAGCAGGAGTAGCATCCCCCTGCTGTTTGCAATTTATGTGCACCGTCTGTTCAGTTGTTAATACTTCACTACGTAGGCCACGATGACCGTCAATACAATAAAAATAGCCGCCAAAACCACGGTAATCCGGGCCAGAACCAGGTCCATGCCTCTAGCTTTCGTTTTGCCGAACAGATGCTCGGCACCGCCGCTGATCGCACCGGAAAGTCCCGCACTTTTACCCTTTTGTAGTAATACCGTTACAATTAAGCCCAGCGAGGCGATAACCAACAAAACTTTTAACAGGATAACCAATTCGACACCTCATTAGCATGTTCTTATTTTTAGAATGTGCATAAAAAGTCTATCATAAAAGGCCTTTTTCTGCAAGATTCTGGTTGAACAACCTCACTTATTTTCCCCCGATTTATAAAAGAAAACCCGCCGACGGAACAGAGCTTCCATCCAGCGGGTCGTTTATTGCGATTTAACGACAGGATTACCGTTCCCCCGGTCCCATCGGGTAGGCTCTTTCGGACCTCCGGGCTTTCTTTCGTCTGTTTGCATCTCCACCCAGAAAATACTGAATGGCCGCTTTGGCGCACCAGAGAGAGAAAACCAGGAAAACAACGCCCCAGATCAGAGCCGGTATAGGCGTGATGGATGCCAGGTTCGTTGCGTCTCCCGCTTTGTTCGGATTACCAGCCGCCAGGAGAGCTAGCGTCAGCGGCCCGTAGACCGACTCCTCCAGACACAGGAAGGCGACGAGCAAATAATAGGCGTTGCGGATAAACCCGCTCGTAAAAGCGAGCACAATGATGTTCAGCGCGATGAAGCCGATCAGCCACCCGACGCCGAATTCATTGCGTACGAACAGCACCAGAGACAGCACGGCGACCACCGTCGTTACCTGGAGTCCCAGTCTTTGCTTCCCCCGGGCATTCGCCCAGAAAAGAAAAACCGCAAACAAGGACGCCGTCACATAGCCTGCGATCGAAATCGGCAGGAGTTTCCACGAGCCGCTGACCGACGAGTAAGTAACCCCGCTGTGATCGGCATTGAGCACGATAGCCATGACTTTGCCCGACAGGATCATCGTCACGGCTGCGTGCCCGAACTCATGAACCATGGTGTCCAGGTTGCGGAAATAGGCCGAGAAAGGGATGAACTGAGTTAATAAGGCCGACCCGATTAACAACAAAATCGTTTTTACCCAAGCACTCATATTCATGACCCTCCCCGACGTTTAAAAAGCTAAATCATTAACTTTGTGAAAGGTTTTCTTACTTGAATTTTTTCAAGTTATAGAAAGCTTCTTTGCCGGCGTATTGAGCAATGCCTTCCAGTTGGTCTTCGATGCGAAGCAGTTGGTTGTATTTCGCTACGCGGTCCGTACGGGACGGCGCGCCTGTTTTGATTTGGCCTGCGTTGGTTGCCACGGAGATGTCGGCAATCGTGCTGTCTTCGCTCTCGCCGGAACGGTGGGAAATAACAGCCGTGTAGCCTGCGCGTTTCGCCATTTCGATCGCATCGAATGTTTCGGTCAGCGTACCGATTTGGTTTACTTTGATCAGGATGGAGTTACCGATGTTCTCGTTGATGCCTTTGGACAGACGCTCGGTGTTCGTTACGAACAGGTCGTCGCCAACGAGTTGTACTTTACCGCCCAGCTTCTCGGTCAGCAGCTTCCAACCTTCCCAATCGTCTTCGGAACAACCGTCTTCGATGGTAAGGATCGGGTATTTGTCTACCCAGGAAGCGAGCAGGTCAACGAATTCAGCCGGTGTGAAGGATTTGCCTTCGCCTTCGAGCTCGTATTTGCCGTTCTTGAAGAACTCGGTGGAAGCTACGTCCATACCCAGGAATACGTCTACGCCCGGCTTGTAGCCAGCGCGCTCGATAGCGGTGATGATCGTTTGGATCGCTTCTTCGTTGGAGCTCAGGTTCGGTGCAAAACCGCCTTCGTCGCCGACAGCCGTGTTCAGGCCTTTATCTTTAAGTACGGATTTAAGGTTATGGAAAATCTCTGCGCCCATGCGGAGAGCTTCTTTGAATGTAGGAGCGCCTACCGGAAGTACCATGAATTCTTGAACGTCAACGTTGTTGTCGGCATGCTCGCCGCCGTTGATGATGTTCATCATTGGAACCGGAAGAGTCTTAGCGTTGAATCCGCCCAGGTATACGTACAAAGGCAGTTCCATTGCTTCAGCCGCAGCGCGGGCAACAGCCATGGATACCGCGAGGATCGCGTTGGCGCCAAGCTTGCCTTTGTTATGCGTGCCGTCCAGCTCGATCATTTTCTTGTCGATGGATACTTGATCCAAGGAGTTCAGACCGATAATTTCAGGCGCGATGATCGAATTGACGTTGTCAACGGCTTTCAGTACACCTTTACCCAGGTAACGGCTTTTGTCTCCATCGCGGAGCTCGACAGCTTCGTGAGCGCCCGTGGAGGCACCGGAAGGTACGATTGCGCGGCCTACAACGCCGGATTCCAGGTATACTTCAACTTCAACAGTCGGATTGCCGCGGGAGTCAAGTACTTCGCGAGCATAAACGTCAGAAATGATAGTCATTGTGTTTGAACACTCCTTAACAAGGTTATGTGTATGAAAAACTTCGGGAACTCATTCCCTTAAAGGGCAGCGGCGCACCTTACCGATCAAAATAAGATGCTGTATTCCAAGGAATGGTTCCCGAAAACTTGGTGTCTTAATCAAAAAGCGGAAGGGTTACTTATTTCTTCTCTTCAATGATCGAAAGTCCTGTCATTTCCGGCGGCTGCGCCAGCTTCAGCAAATGCAGCAGCGTCGGGGCGATGTCGGCCAGAACGCCGCCTTCGCGCAGAGTGACGTCGTTCGATGTAACGATAAACGGCACCGGATTCGTCGTGTGAGCCGTGAACGGACGTTCGGCATCGTCCAGGACGAGGTCCGCGTTGCCGTGGTCGGCTGTAATGCAGACAACTCCGCCCTTCGCGAGAATGGCTTCGACGACTTGGCCCAGGCACTCGTCCGTGGCTTCAACGGCTTTGATAGTCGGCTCCAGCATGCCGGAGTGGCCTACCATATCCGGGTTGGCGAAGTTCAGAATGATGACGTCCTGCTTGTCCTCATTGACTTCCTTCACCGCTGCGGCCGCAACCTCGTAAGCGCTCATTTCCGGCTTCAGGTCGTATGTGGCGACTTTCGGCGACGGAATGAGGATTCGCGTTTCGCCCGGCAGTTCCACGTCACGGCCACCGCTGAAGAAGAAGGTAACGTGCGGGTACTTCTCGGTCTCGGCGATACGAAGCTGTCTCATATTATTCTGGGCCAGAACCTCGCCAAGCGTGTTATCGAGATCTTTCGGTTTATACGCGACGTATCCTTCGACCGTTTCACTAAACAGCGTCAGACAGACGTAATACAGATCTTTCGGGAAAAGCTCGCCGCGGTCAAAACCGCGGAAATCTTTATTCGTAAATACCTGCGACAGTTGAATCGCACGGTCCGGACGGAAGTTGAAGAAAATAACCGCATCGCCGGATTCAACGAGTCCCACCGGCTTGTCGTTCTCATCCGTGATCACAGTCGGCATCACGAATTCGTCGAATACGGACTTCTCGTACGATTCGGTGATCGCTTTGACCGGGTCCGTGTAGTGCGGGCCGTCCCCGTACACCATGGCACGGTAAGACTTCTCGGTCCGCTCCCAGCGCTTGTCCCGGTCCATCGCATAGTAGCGGCCTTGAACCGTCGCCACTTTGCCGACGCCGATTTCGGCGATCTTGGCCTGAAGCTGCTCCATGTAGTTCTTCGCCGAATCGGGCGCTACATCGCGTCCGTCCAGGAAAGCATGGATGTAAACTTCCTGCAGATCTTCTTTCTTCGCCAGCTCAAGCAGCGCGAACAAATGCGCAATGTGGCTGTGTACGCCTCCATCGGAAAGCAGCCCGTACAGATGCAGCTTTTTGTTGTTCTGCTTCGCATGACGAACGGCGCCGATCAGCGTGTTGTTATCGAAAAATTCGCCGTCCCTGATCGACTTGGAAATACGAGTCAGGTCCTGGTAAACAACCCGTCCGGCACCGATGTTCAGGTGCCCCACTTCAGAATTACCCATTTGGCCTTCCGGCAAACCTACGGCTTCGCCGCAGGCAGTCAGCGTCGTATGAGGGAACTGGTTCCAATAGCGGTCGTAGTTAGGTTTCTTGGCTTGAGCCACGGCATTGCCGTGAACCTCGCCCCGAAGTCCGAAGCCGTCCAGAATAATCAGCGCTACCGGTTTAGTCGCCATCTTACTTCGCCCCCTCAACGAGTTGGATATAAGAAGCAGGCTCCAGGCTGGCGCCGCCGACAAGAGCTCCGTCGATATCCGGCTGAGCCATATACTCGGCAATGTTGCCCGGTTTTACGCTGCCGCCGTATTGAATGCGGACCGCATCGGCTACGGAGGAATCGTACAGGGAAGCAATCAGCTCGCGGATGTAAGCAATAACTTCGTTGGCGTCTTCAGCCGTGGAAGATTTGCCCGTACCGATAGCCCAGATCGGCTCGTAAGCCACGATGACTTGTTTCGCCTGATCGGCGCTGAGGCCTTTGAAAGCCGCTTCCGTCTGAACACGGCATACTTCTTTCGTTTGTCCCGCTTCGCGCTCTTCGAGCTTCTCGCCCACGCAGACGATCGGCGTCAGACCGTAGTTGAAAGAAGCGAGGACCTTTTTGTTAACCGTTTCGTCGGTTTCGTTAAAATAAGCTCTACGTTCGGAGTGACCGATAATCACATACGTTACGCCGAGATCTTTAAGCATAGCCCCGGAAATTTCACCGGTGTATGCGCCGTTTTCTTCCCAGTGAAAGTTCTGCGCGCCGATTCCGATCGACGTGCCTTTCACAGCTTCGACAAGCGACGGCAGATTGGTGTAAGGAGCGCAGATTACGCTCTCCACCCCTGCCACTTCCGCCTTGCCCTTTATATCATTCACGAAGCTTGTCGCTTCGGAAACGGTTTTGAACATTTTCCAGTTACCTGCAATAACGGGTTTTCTCATGATCTTCAAAACTCCTCTCTGTGTCTCTTACTTGTCGTTAAGAGCGACTACGCCAGGCAGAACTTTGCCTTCCATGAACTCCAGGGAAGCTCCGCCGCCAGTGGAGATGTGATCCATCTTGTCGGCGAGGTGGAACTTCTCGGCTGCAGCCGCGGAATCGCCGCCCCCGATGACGGTGTAAGCGGATGTGTCGGCGCAAGCCTGGGCTACCGCACGCGTACCGTGGGAGAACGGCTCGATTTCGAACACGCCCATAGGTCCGTTCCAGACGACCAGCTTGGAGTTCTTGATAACGTCGGCGTAAAGTTCACGCGTTTTCGGACCGATGTCGATGCCTTCCCAATCAGCAGGAATGGAATCGATTCCGACGATGTTGGTGTTGGCATTCGCACTGAAGTCATCGGAGATGACGATATCTACAGGCAGAAGGAAGTTCTTGCCCAGTTTTTTCGCCTTTTCGATGAAGCCGAGCGCCAAATCAAGCTTCTCGTTGTCTACAAGAGATTGTCCGATTTCGTGGCCTTGCGCTTTAAAGAAGGTATAGGAAAGGCCGCCGCCGATCAGGATGTTGTCGGCGATTTCAAGCATCTTATTGATTACGTCGATTTTGTCTTTCACTTTCGAACCGCCGACAATCGCGGTGAAAGGGCGCTCCGGATTATTAAGGGCTTTGCCCAGAACGTCCAGCTCTTTCTCCATCAAGAGACCGGAAACAGCCGGAAGCTGATGAGCGATACCTTCCGTGGAAGCATGTGCACGGTGAGCGGCGCCGAAAGCATCGTTCACGTACAGGTCGGCCAGTGCCGCGAATTGTTTCGCCAGCTCCGGATCGTTCTTTTCTTCGCCCGGGTAGAAACGGACGTTCTCAAGAAGAAGCACGTCGCCGTCTTTCAGCTCGTTTACTTTCGCTTGAACCGCTTCGCCGACAGCTTCGTCCGCTTTCGCTACCGGCTTGCCGAGAAGCTCGGACAGGCGGGCAGCAACCGGAGTCAGACGAAGGTCTTCGTTGACTTGGCCTTTCGGGCGGCCCAGATGGCTCGCAAGGATAACTTTAGCGCCTTTTTCGATCAGAAACTTGATCGTCGGCAGCGTTTCACGAATACGTGTATCGTCCGTAATTTGGCCGTTTTCGAGCGGCACGTTGAAATCGACGCGTACAAACACGCGTTTACCGTTAACTTCTACATCGCGAACACTTTTCTTGTTCATGAAATATCCTCCTCTGAGCTTTCCGAAGGAAAGCTGTTCGTCGTAAGTAAGCATTAGCTGAGCTTTGTGTAAGAAAGCTGCGTCGTAAAAGCATTAACAGAGCTTTCAGTACATCTGTCGTTCGTAAACTTAGGCCGATCCTTCCCCTTTCGAGGGGAGGACGGCAAGCGTACAACGGATCCGCATGGACAACCGGGGAACCGCATACGGCGGCACGCCGGCAAAAACCGGCGATCGAAACGGAAAAGCTTTCGTTCAGGAAAACCTTCTTCGCAAGACCTTTGGGGCCAGGCTTTCCTGAGGAAAGCTTCGTACATTCCGGGGATTTATGTAAAATTCATGCCCCGATAAGCAATGGGAAGAGGAGAATTTCTTCTCCTCTTCTTGCATGGCTTATTTAAAGATTACAGACCTTTTTTAGCGATGAAAGCGGCCAGGTCAACGACACGGTTGGAGTAGCCCCACTCGTTGTCGTACCAGGAAACGACTTTCACCATGTTGTCGCCCACTACCATAGTCGACAGAGAGTCGATTGTGGAGGAAGCAGGGTCGCCGTTGTAGTCGCTCGATACAAGCGGCTCGTCGGAGTAGTTCAAAATGCCTTTAAGCGGGCCGTCGGCAGCTTCTTTAAGAGCATTGTTCACATCGTCAACAGTTACGTTTGCGTTCAGCTCGACAACCAGATCCGTTACGGAAACGTTTGGAGTCGGAACGCGCATAGCCATACCGTTCAGTTTGCCTTTAAGCTGCGGCAGAACCAGGGAAACGGCTTTAGCTGCACCCGTAGTGGAAGGAATGATGTTCTCGGCTGCCGCACGAGCGCGGCGAAGATCCTTATGAGGCAGGTCAAGCACTTGCTGGTCGTTCGTATAGGAGTGAACAGTCGTCATCATACCTTTTACGATACCGAACTTCTCGTCCAGTACTTTAGCGAAAGGAGCAAGACAGTTAGTCGTACAAGAAGCGTTGGAGATGACCGTATGAGCGGAAGGATCGTATTTCTCTTCGTTAACGCCCATAACAACTGTGATATCTTCGTTCGTAGCAGGTGCGGAAATGATAACTTTCTTCGCTCCGCCTTTCAAGTGAGACTCGGCTTTTGCTTTGTCTGTGAAGATACCTGTGGATTCAACGACGATTTCAACGCCGTATTCAGCCCAAGGAAGGTTTCCAGGGTCACGCTCTGCAAATACCTTGATGGATTTGCCGTTTACTTTCAGTTCGCCTTCGCCGGCTTCAACCGTTGCGTTAAGTCTGCCGTGAGTCGTGTCATACTTGAGCAGGTGCGCAAGCGTGCTTACGTCCGTCAGATCGTTGATTGCTACGATTTCTACTTCAGCGTTGTTCAGAGCGGCGCGGAATACGTTACGTCCGATACGACCGAAACCGTTAATACCCACTTTAACCATTGTAATTCCTCCCAGTAGAAAGTTTATATTTCAAGACGTGCCTGGGGCCCGTCAAGATAACATGTGGTTTAACATCTCCACGGCTGCAGCCTCGTCCGTCACCAGGATATCCTCCTGGCCGTATTTTAAAACCGAAGCTACAGCCGCGCCCTTGCTTTTGCCGCCGGCTACGCCGATCACGACTTCGCAGTGCTGGATATCTTCCAGCCGGAGTCCTACGGTCGGCATCTTATGGACAACCTTGCCCTCGGGGTTAAAATAGTAGCCGAACGCTTCGGCGAGCGCCCCTTCGCCTCGCAGGCTGTCTATCGTCTCGGAGTCTACCTTGCGCCTCTGCGCCATGACGATAGCATCTCCAATGCCGTGAATGACGATGCGGCTGCTGCGGACCACGTCCATCATCTCCTGGATGTTCGGTTCCTGGATCAAGGACTGATAGGCCTCCTCGCGGAGATGATCCGGGACATGCAGGAGGCGGTACTGTCCGCCGGTCTTCTTCGCCATCTTGGAGGCGATCATGTTCGCCTGCAGCTCCACGCTCTCGCCGAGCCCTCCGCGGGCCGGGACGAACAGGCTGCCCTTGAGGGCGCTCGTTGTGGACAGGTGCTCCGCCACTTCGGCCATTGTGGAGCCGCCGGTTACCGCGATCACGTCATGCTTCGTGACGTGCTTGCGCAGCATCAGCGCGGCCGCCCGGCCCAGCTCCTTCTTCGCAAACAGCGAAGAATCCGAATCGCCGGGAACGACGACGACCTGCTCCAAGCGGAAGTGGTCGCGGATCCGCTTCTCCAGCTCGTTAAGCCCGAGCATCTCCTTGATAAGCGGCTGAAGCTTCTCCAGCAGTTCCCTGCCCGATTCGCTGATGCGCATGCCCGATGTTTCCGTTTCAATCAGGCCTTGGCCTTTCAGAAACTCCACTTCGCTGCGCAAAACCCGCTCCGTCATATCGAGAGCGCCGGCCAGTGTTCTGCGTCCCACGCTTCCCAGCAGGAAAATATGCTGCAGAACGGTGTAACGCTTGTTCAGAACCTCCAGCAAGTCCGGCAGGAGCTGTTTCTGGACGTCGAGAATATCTCTCATGCCATACACTCCTATTGATCGTGTTGGGACTCAATATGTCCCGCGAGTGCATTTTAAGTCCCACATGGATCAAAAAAAACTTGCCTTGCACAACCCCATTATACCCCAGTTCCTATAAAAGAATCAATGTGTGCAAAGTTTGATTTTTGTAAATGGGCGTCGAAAAAAAATCTGAACCATAGGACTTGCTTTTTTCATACCTCTATCATATAATAACCTTTGCTGTTACTTAATGAAACATGCGCCCGTGGTCCAATGGATATGACGTAGGCCTCCGGAGCCTGAGATCGAGGTTCGATTCCTCGCGGGCGCGTACGATGCTGCACAAGAGAAAGCTCCCGTCTTCGGACCGGAGCTTTTTTTCTTTTCCCCATATGTTTGAGCCGCTTATTCCGCCGAGCCCATGAACATCTTTTGAATGCCGGCATACCGGGCGCGAAGCCAGCCCAAAACCGCTTCTTTGTTTCTTTTTACAACCAGGAACCCCGTCAAAGCGGCAGCGGCAGCAATAATCGCAATCGTGGAGTATTGGGAAATCACATGCAGCAGCTGCTGGATTTTCGTGCCGAACAAGAATCCTACCATCACGTACGTAAACACCCACAGAACGCCGCTCAACCCGTTAAAAATCAGAAAAGTCTTCAGGCGGATTTTCAAAATTCCCGACACATACCCCGTAAAATGCCTCAGACCCGGCACAAAATAACTGACGAGAATAATTCTATCCCCGTACTTATCGAACCATTTTTTAATTTTCAAGAGCCTCTCCGGTTTGAGAAGCACATACTTGCCGTACTTATCGAAAAAAGGCGTCCCCAACTTCCGTCCAAGCACATACGTAAAGATGGTTCCCGCAAAAGCTCCCGCAAATGAAACGCCCATAACGCCAGCCATATTAAACGTGTTTACGTGCACCATATGTCCCGAAATCATCATAGCCAGTTCCCCGGGAAAAGGCAGGGCCACCGATTCTGCGAAGAGGCCCAGGAAGAGCACCAGATACCCGTATTGTGCGAAAAGATCACTAATCCACTCCATAGTCCGCTCCTTATTCCACTTAATTTCCTGTCTTTGTTAGCCAGTATACCTTTTGAGGAGGAGTTTCATAATGGTCCCCGGTTTAGTTTGGAAACTGGACTTTGGTCGTGGCAGGAACCAGACCCTCTGTAAATTTATGGGTTTATTCTGCGTTTTTTTCGAGCAACTTGTTAGACGGGAACCTTGCGGGAGCCTAAAATGTTTCACCGATTCCTCTTGAGGGGAAAGAACGAGAGAGGTTTTCCCAAATAAGTTTGACCTTTCTTGACCTTTTGACGTTTTTTCGTTATCATATTTGTAGATACTGAAAATTAACGCAGTTATAGCGGCGTATTATCGAAGGAGGTAACATTAATGAGTTTTATTCCAATGGTTGTCGAGCCTGATGCAAGAGGAGAACGCGCTTACGATATTTACTCCCGTCTTCTTAAAGACCGTATTATTTTTCTGGGTACCCCGGTGAATGATCAGGTCGCCAACGCGATTATCGCCCAACTGCTGTTCCTAGATGCGCAGGACCCCGACAAGGATATTCATTTGTACATTAACAGCCCCGGCGGTTCCATCACAGCTGGAATGGCGATTTACGACACGATGCAGTTTATCAAATCCGACGTTTCCACGATCTGCGTAGGGATGGCGGCTTCCATGGGCGCTTTCCTGCTTGCGGCAGGTGCCAAAGGCAAGCGTTACGCCCTGCCAAACTCCGAAGTCATGATTCACCAGCCGCTCGGCGGCGCGGAAGGCCAGGCGACGGATATCGAGATTCGCGCAAGACGCATTCTCAAAATGCGCGAGAACTTGAACAAAATTCTCGCGGAGCGTACAGGCCAGCCGCTGGAGCGTATCGATAAAGATACCGACCGCGACTACTTTATGAGCGCGGCCGAAGCAAGCGCCTACGGTCTTATCGATAAAGTCATCGAGAAGACAACCGAAGGCGGCAAGGAAGCTTAATCAGCCAAAGAAAACCCCGGATTATCGACTTTCGTCGGTAACCCGGGGTTTCTTTTTTAATGCGGGCGAAATTACAATAAAATTAGTCCAGATCCGCAAGCGGATAGAAAATCAGATCGACCGGGAAAGCCGAACCGGCCGGAGGCGTAAACTCGATATCGAGCGACTTCTCCGTTCCTGTGGTGCGGTGGAGAATTTGCATGCCGTCAAAAGCGGTAATGACGCCGGAATACGGAATCGACTGGATTTCTCCGTTGATCTTGATCGGCCCTTTGAAGACACCGCCGCGGGCCAGCAGCATAATCGCCATTTTGCGCGGTTTGTCCGCGTGAATCTTGTAGACAACGCCGTAGTTGCCCCCATTCTTCACGTTTTCCTTGCGCATCACGTCGTAACCGTCCACGAAAGGATCGGTCTTTCCGTCCCCTATGACAAGCTTGGACGCCGTCGTGAAGGAAGAGGCATCGATATTCCAGTTTACCTCGGAGACGTCGAACGAGCCCCTTACGTGGCCTGTGAAGCCAAGCAGCTTGCTTTCGGACAGCGTCGTGTTCGACAACTCGTCAGCGGCCAGGAAGGAGAACTGAACTTCTCCGGAAGTTTCCAGATCATAGAACAGATTCACGCCTTGGCCCGGATAGAAATCCGGAAGCTGGCGGTAAACGAGCGTATCGTGCGGCGGAATGGTCAGCTTCTCGTTATATGTATTGCCCAGCAGGAAGTCCACGGAAGCCTCGCTGCCAATCAGGTTCGCATATACGGAAGGCCATACTTCGCCTTTGTTGGTCGTTTTGACCGTAACAGGCTTATCCGTCGTATTCGTTGCCATAATGGCAAACGTTACTTTGTTCTTCGTACCGTTGATGTGATCCGCATACAGACGCCCCTTGCCGTTGATCATGTCCTGGTACAGGATGCCCGGCTCCGTAAATTCTTCGGGGCTGTCGCTGACGAGCAGCTTGCGGCCCGTTACGTCGGTCGCTTCTTTGGGAAGCATCGGCAAGTTGTAGAAATGGGAAGTCAGCGTATCCCAGCTCAGTTTGTAGAAGCTGCCGATCTCGTTGTGATATACCGGATATTCGGCTTCCGACACAAGCGGAATATTTTCGACAATGACATTTTTGGTGAACACCTTGCTCACGTGTCCGTGCCTGTCGTAGACCTTAAGACTAACCGGGTAGGACCCCGGCTTGAAGAATGCGTCTTGTTTGCCTGTCCATTCGTACTTGGCGATCCCTTCCGCATCCGGATCGTAGCAGAGGTCAATGTACTTGACGGTCTCGCCGAGACGGTATTTCTCTTTGTGAGTCGTAAACTTGGCAACGGGATTCGAATTGTTCGTTCCATTGTCGTAAATGCCTTCCGGCTTCGGAACGTAGATGATTTCCACTTTGCGCGAGTCGTGATAGTACGTATACTTGGCGCCCATATAATCGGCTACCCAGGTCAGCTTGACGAGCAGCTTGCCTTTTACGATGGCCGCAACCGAATCGAACGGCACTTCCTCGCCATTGATATAGGCTTTTTTCAGATCGCTGCTCAAGACGATGTTATAGCCCGGGGGCTGCATTGTGATCGTTCTGGCCGCATTGTCCCACGTAACGGGGAATCCCAGACTGTCACCGATAAATTTAGCCGGAACGAACGTTTTGTCCTTGATGATGGTGGCCGGCGACTCCAGCTCCACCTGGTCTTCATTGACGAAGGCCTGCTTGTTATCCAGGTACAAAACAATTAACGACGACGAGGACGAGATTGCGCGTGCCTGAATCGGCATCAGAAAAGCTGCGAACAGCACCAGCGCCATCAGAAGCGAAACCTCTTTCTTCCATTGAATCATGCTCCTACTCCTTTTCCTTCCTTTTTCTAAAAAACGACATGACAAAAAAGCCTTCTCCCGAAAAATCGCCCAATCTTTAGACGTTTTTTACTGGAAAAGGTTTCTGTTTGACAAAAAATAAAAAAGCTCCCTTGGCAGGAAGCCTTCGCTCTTACTGATTTTCAAGTTCTTCTTTACTGACCAGCGTGACTAAAGCGTTTACAGCCTGTTCGGCGTCCGAACCTTCTGCACTTATGTAAATTTCGGTTCCCGTGCTGATCGCAAGGCTCATAATTCCCATAATGCTCTTGGCGTTTACTTTCTTCTCGTCCTTCTCTACAAAAATTTCAGACGAAAATTTATTCGCTTCCTGGACAAATAAAGCAGCGGGTCTGGCGTGAAGGCCGGTTTTCAATTTCACCACTACTGGGCGTCTCGACATGGATTGGATTCCCCCTACGTTCTTAATTTGCAGTCTATAATGCATCCCCGGCAATATCGCTCGGAGGTTCCCCTTACGTGTAACTTATGTCGGTTAAGCATCAGGCATGATGATTTCTATCCAATTCATGTTGGATGTTCATCGAACGGGGACCTGGCACCGGGCCGCGCTTGTCCGTTCAAGAACCGCGAGTGCCGTAAAATGCGTAATCTGCTTCATATTATACCATTTTACGGCGAAATACTCTAGGAAAAAGTTCCCGTATAGGCCTAACGTATGGCAGCGCCGTTGCGAATTTTGTCGGCCAGTTCGTCTATTTTGCGCAGACGATGATTGACGCCCGACTTGCTGACGCTCCCCTTCAGCATGTCCCCGACCTCTTTAAGATTCAAGTCGGGATGCTTTACACGGATTTCCGCGACTTCGCGGAGTTTTTCCGGCAGGCTCTCCAGGCCGACTTCCCGTTCGATAAGACGGATGTTATCGATCTGCCGGACAGCCGCACCGATGGTTTTATTAAGATTCGCCGTTTCGCAGTTTACGATTCGGTTCACCGAATTTCTCATATCCTTCATGATCCGGACATCTTCGAAACGCAACAGGGCCTGGTGTGCGCCAATAATGCTGAGAAACTCAATAATCCGTTCGCCTTCCTTGATGTAGAAAACGAACCCCTTCTTGCGCTCGATGCATCTGGCATTCAAATCGAAAGTGTTAGCAAGCTGGCACAGCGCCTGGCAGTGTTCTTCATACATGGAAGCAATTTCGAGATGATACGAAGAACCCTCCGGATTGTTGACGGAACCTCCCGCAAGAAAAGCCCCCCGAAGGTAGGCCCGCCGGCAGCAGTTTGTTTTTACAATGCTTTTATCGATGCCCGGAGTAAACTGGAAGCCTTCCGACACGATATAAAGGTCGGAAAGCAGTTCCTGTACCTGGTTCGGCACACGGACGATATAGACATTATTCTTCTTAAGACGCATTTTCTTACGGACGAGCAGCTCGGTGTGCAGCTCATACCGCTTTTTAAGCAAAGAGTAAATCCTCCTGGCAATAGCGGCGTTTTCCGTTGAAATATCAAGAACGACGCGCTGATTCGTCAGCTGGACGGAACCGTTCATGCGGATAAGAGCCGATAATTCGGCTTTCTCACAGCAATCCTCCGCTTCGATTAGGGTCAATTCCTTCTTCGTTTGCGCCGCAAAAGACATGGGGACTCACCTCTTCCTGAGCATCCAGCTCTCCACGATCTGATAGATATGCTCGCTTAATTTCTCCGCATCGTGGCGCAGATAGGTCCGGAAAAGCACCAGTTTGTCGGCGATGACGCGGTAACCCCGCTTCGTCACCTCGTCCAGATCCAGATGGACGGCTTTGGCGCCTTTCTCGGCATATTTATTCTGTACCTGAGGAGGAATCTCCCCGTTATTTACAATGACATAATCAAATAAATGATGGCCTATATGGTTATGAATAGCCGTCAGATGATCCCCGACGGAGTAGTCGTCCGTCTCGCCCGGTTGGGTCATCACGTTGCAAATGAACATTTTGACCGCATCGGATTTAAGAATCTCCTCCGCTATTCCGGGCACGAGCAGGTTAGGAAGGATACTCGTGTACAAGCTGCCGGGTCCGCACAGGATGGCATCCGCCTCACGGATAGCCTCGATCGCCTCCTCCAGCGGTTCGATATCCGCCGGTTCCAGCATAACCCGCTTGATGCGTCCTCCGGCCTGGGGAATCTTCGACTCCCCTTCCACGATCGTACCGTCCTCCATCAGCGCCCGCAAATAAAGCTCCTGCCTCGAGGCAGGCAGCACACGGCCGCGTACCGCGAACACGCGGCTCATCTCGCGGATACCGGTGACGAAATCACCGGTGATATCTTTCATCGCCGCGAGAATCAGGTTTCCGAGACTGTGCCCCGCGAGCCCGGTTCCGGCCGGAAAGCGGTACTGCAGCATCTCGGAAAGCAGCGGCTCCACATCCGCAAGCGCCGTAAGCACGTTGCGGATGTCGCCCGGCGGAGGAATTTGCAGCTCGGAACGCAGTATGCCGGAGCTGCCTCCGTCGTCGGCTACCGTCACGATAGCCGTGATATCCAGCGGCTTCTGCTTCAACCCCCGGAGCATGACGGACAATCCTGTTCCGCCCCCTATGACGACTATCCGGGGGATATCGGCAGGGCGGTATACTTTAGACATGGTTTCACCCTCTTATGGTCGGTCGCGTTCCGCATCTCGATGATTGACTCTGACGATCTCCGTCTCGCTGTTTCCCATAACTTTGCCCAAATACTCGGCAATAGCCACGGACCGATGCTTGCCGCCCGTACAACCGATGCCTACGACAACCTGGCTTTTGCCTTCTTTTTTGTATTGAGGAACAAGAAAGTGAAGCATATCGAGCAGTTTCGTCAGAAACTCCTGCGTCTCGTTCCACTTCATGACGTAGTCGTACACATCCGCATCCTGTCCCGTATTGGGGCGAAGCGTCTCCACATAATGCGGATTCGGCAAAAAGCGTACGTCAAAAATGAGATCGGCATCAATCGGGATGCCATATTTAAAGCCGAAAGAGATGACATTTATAGATATGCCGCCGCTACCCATGTTGGTGAAGCGGGAGGCGATTTTTTGTTTGAGCTGCGCCGGTTTCAACGCACTAGTGTCGATCACCTGCGAAGCGTGGCCCTTTAATTCTTCCAGCAGCTTGCGCTCCAGCAGAATGCCCTCCAGCGGCGCATCGTTGGGAGCAAGCGGGTGGCGGCGCCTGCTTTCTTTGTAACGCTGAACCAGCGTGGAATCCGTAGCGTCGAGAAACAAAATCTCGTACGTCAATGTGTAATCTTCCTTAATGGAACGCAGTGATTCCTGCAGCGCCGTGAAAAATTCCCGGCCGCGGAGGTCGATCACCAGCGCCACCTTGCCGATTTTGCCGTGGGACTGCTCGATTAATTCCGCAAATTTCGGAATCAGAACAGGCGGCAAGTTGTCCACACAGAAAAATCCGAGATCCTCGAGACTTTGTACGGCAATTGTTTTTCCTGCACCGGACATGCCGGTAATAATGACAAGCTTGGCCGCCGCTTTGCTTTCTTCCATGAGTTCACCTTCCTCATCCGTTATAGGGTACCCTTCCGGGTGGAAGCCGCATTGTAAGCTTTGGTTGCTAATGCAGGTTTAACCCCGCCGCTCCTACGACGCCCGCATCGTTGCCCAGTGTGGCCGGCACGATTTCAACGCCTGTATAAGCGCGTTCCGGAGTCAGCTTGCGGAATGTCTCGCGGATCGGGTTGAACAGGATTTCTCCCGCTTTCGATACGCCGCCGCCGATAATGAACCGCTGCGGATTTACGGTTACCGCTACGGCCGCCATGGACTTACCGATATAATAGGCGGCACGGTTCACGATGCGCACAGCGACCTCGTCTCCCGACTTCGCCGCATCGAATACGTCCTTCGCTGTAATCTTCTCGATCAGCGCCAGACTCGTACGGTCGCCGCGCTCTTTGGCATCGTTGGCCATTCTGACGATGCCCGTGGCGGAAGAGACCGTTTCCAGGCATCCGGATTGTCCGCAGTTGCAGGCAATCGCTTCAATATCGGGAACTACGGACATATGTCCGAGCTCGCCTGCCATCCCGTTGAAACCTTGATAAATTTTTCCGTTTATGATAATGCCTCCGCCCACGCCGGTTCCAAGCGTATAGCAGACCAGGTTCGGGATTCCCCGTCCGGCTCCGCCCCACGCCTCACCAAGCGCCGCGACATTGGCGTCATTGTCGATTTTTACGGTTTTGCCTAGCTTCTCCTCAAGCGTCTTCTTGACGGCGACATTGCGCCAACCCAGATTAGGCGACAATTCCACAAAGCCTGTCGGAATGTCCATAAAGCCAGCGATTCCGGCTCCGATCCCCGCTACTTGTTCCCATTCGTATGGCGATTCGTCTACGATCCTGTGGACGTACTCAACAATACGGTCAAGCACAAAATCGGGACCGTGCTCGGTTCCGGTAGGACCTTCATAAGTCTGAATCAATTTTCCTTGTTCGTCGCAGAGGCCTACCTTGATGCTGGTGCCCCCTAAGTCCACTCCGACATAAATCCGTTGTGTCATGCTAAATGTCACCTCAGTGAAGAGTTAAGTTATTTCCATTCTTTCGCGATGGGTGTTGCTCCTGTACCCACTATAAGCGAACCCCCTAGGAAGGTCAAGGACGGCAAATTGAAAAAACGTGGAAGGGTGTAGGCCGTTCCACGTCTTTGCGTATGAGTCTAATAATCCGTTTTACAGGGACTTGCTCCAATCGTGAACCATGTTGCCCTCGAGGAACTTCTCGCAGTCCAAAGCCGCCATACAGCCGCTTCCCGCAGCCGTAATGGCTTGACGGTATTTCAAGTCCTGAACGTCTCCGCAGGCGAACACTCCAGGGATGTTGGTTTCTGTCGTTCCCGGTTTAACGAGGATATAACCCGTTTCGTCGGTCGTGATTTGTCCGCCGAGGAACTTCGTGTTCGGAGTATGTCCGATCGCCACGAAAATACCGTCGGTTTCAAGAACCTCTTCCGCTCCGGTCTCGTTGTTAAGAACTTTAAGGCCGGTTACGCCTTTGTCTCCCGCAACGACTTCAAGCGGAGCGGAGTTCAAGCTCCAGGTGATTTTCTCGTTCTCGCGCGCACGGTCCTGCATAATCTTGGAGGCGCGGAGTTCGCTTCTGCGGTGAACCAGTCGAACTTCGGAAGCGAAACGTGTCAGGAAGTTCGCTTCTTCCATTGCGGAGTCGCCGCCGCCGACCACGATGATGTTCTTGCCGCGGAAGAAGAATCCGTCGCAAGTGGCGCAAGTGCTCACACCGCGACCGATATTCTCGCGCTCGTTCGTGATGCCGAGCAGTTTAGCGGAAGCGCCGGTAGAGATGATCAGAGATTCCGTCTCAATCTCACCAAGACCTTCCACATTGAGCTTGAACGGACGCTCCGTAAGCTCTACGCTGTTAACCCAGCCGGTTTTGAACTCGGCGCCGAAGCGTTCAGCCTGCTTGCGCATGTTAGCCATAAGCTCAGGGCCCATGATTCCTTCCGGGAAGCCAGGGAAGTTTTCGACCTCGGTCGTTGTCGTCAACTGTCCGCCCGGCTCTGGGCCTTCAATAACCAAAGGATTGAGATTGGCGCGCGCCAGATAGATGGCTGCTGTTAATCCGGATGGTCCGGTTCCTACCACAATTGTTTTATACATGGATCGATCTCTCCTCCTTGGGAACAAATCAGAATTCGTATGATCGCGGGCTGAGTGTTGAATCATCATTGCCTGCAATCATTCTCTATTTAAAATAATTCTAATTAAAATTATTCTAATTTGCAAGTGTGATTAATCCCGGCCCTTCTTTTCCACGTTCCAGAGCTTCGGCAGAATCGCATCCATCTTCTCCTTAAGCCCGCAAGCTTCGTCAATGAGCTTCACATTCTTGCTTACGGTCGAGACGGTCGTATGGTAACGGCTGGCTACCTCGTGATAGGAAATCGACCTGCGGTGCATTTTGGCGACCAGGTATTCGAGAGCGGCGGACCAGCCTTCCACTTTCGTAATCCTTGGCACGCTCGGGTACACTCTGCTCAAATATTCTACCCACAGAGTCTGCAGGTCATGCTGCTGGATCATATCGTACCGCTGGTGCATATGCCGGTGAGCGGTCTCCATGACGGTCTGCCATTTGGGCTCCCATTTCGGAAGATCGGTCGTATGCACGGAGTTTTCCACGGTTTTTACGGTACCGTCCAAATGAGCTTTCAAAGGCTCTTCGACTCCGATGGTCCGCAAAACGAAGATAGCTACCTTTTTGAGATAGTCGTCCTCTTTAGGGTCACCGATAAACTCGACGAGGGCTTCTTTCACT
Organism: Paenibacillus chitinolyticus NBRC 15660; assembly: GCF_000739915.1. Lineage (GTDB taxonomy): Bacteria > Bacillota > Bacilli > Paenibacillales > NBRC-103111 > Paenibacillus_F > Paenibacillus_F chitinolyticus. Next base: position 247,165 of record NZ_BBJT01000008.1, read on the forward strand.
TCATTGTCGCCGATATACACGAACGTCTGAAGCACCTGCAGCTTCGTTTCCACATCTCCGTGGCGCAGCGCCCAGAAGAAGGAGCTGCGGACAAGCGGGTCCTTGGCAATCTGATCCGGAATCGATTCGGGAGACTGCTCCAATTGGCGGAACTGTTCCTCGAACGGAAGGTTATAGTGGTAGCTCAAGGATAGCGGGCGGTCATCGGAACGGCGATTCAGCTGCTCCAAATAAAAGCGGGCGATTTCCGACCCGTTCTCCAGCTTATCCACCTGATTCCAGAGAACCCGGGCTTCCTGAAACCTGCCGATATTGCAAGCGGCCACGGCCGCATAATGGTAAACGCACGGATCGAGACCGCTATCGTTGGAACGGGAAATCCTCCTGAAAAGCTGGTAGGCTTTCTCGTGATCTCCCAGAATCCCCATGGTGGTCGCAAGCTTGAAGACATGCTCCTGCTGGAAAGGATACGTTTTGCGCAAAGTTCCCATCAGTTCGGCAAGTTCTTCCTTGCGTCCGAGATGCTGGTAGAAGATCGCCATATTGCACAGCGCGTGAAGGTTCCCGGGATCTATGTTCAGCACTTCGAGAATAGCATCCAGCGATTTCTGAAAATGACCGGTGTAATAATAAGCCAGCGCCAAATTATTACGAGCCGCCAGAAAATCGCCATGCTCTTCGACGAGTTCTTCCAGAACACGAACCGCTTCCGCGAACTTGCCTTCTTCTAAAAGCAGACGCGCCTGGTCGTGCTCGTACAAGCCCTCACGCGATTTAATGGTCTTAAGCTTGGCGGGACGCTCCAGCTCGTAGCTGAGAAAATCAAGCATTTCCTCGGCTTCTTCCAGGTAATGTCCGTTTGTATCGTTCTCCAGATAATGGACAAGAGCGCCCTCCGCCTGTTCGTACTGGTCCATGTTGGCGTAGTTGTTCGCCATATAAAAATAACATTCGGTCATCGAGGGATCGATCCGATCGAGAACATCTTTTAAGATGTCGTTGGATTCCTCGTACTTGCCCAATTCGGAGAGAACCCCTGCAAGGTTGCAGTGGTTCACCGGGTTATCGTATTCGTATTCTACCGCTCGCCGGAAATATTTCAACGCCTTATCGTAATGGAAACGATCGAGCGACTGAACCGCTCTTTCAAAAAAGAACGTGGCATCCATGCTGATGGGAATAATTTTCGGTTCCGGCTTTACGGAGACACGCTTTTTCTTTTCCATGACTAGGCACCTCCGGTACTTTGAGATCTATGATCAAGTATAGCACAGTCCCCGAGGTTTCAAAAACACGATTTAAACGCCGCCGTATTTAAACAGCGAAGAGAGAGAGCCGCCGTCGCTGACGATACGTACCGCATGCGAGAGCAGCGGAGCAACGGAGAGCACCTTGAAACGTTCCGCGTGATCGTCCGGAATCGCCAGGGAATCGGTGATCACGACTTCACGGATGTTCGGGTGATCCAGACGCTGGAGAGCCGGGCCCGAGAATACCGCGTGAGTGGCGCAAACGTAGATATCGTTGGCTCCGCGTTCCTTCAGTCCTTCCACAACGTTCACGATCGTTGTGCCTGTGTCGATCAGATCCTCGATGATGATCGGCGTACGGCCTTTAACGTCCCCGATCACGTGAGTCACGACCGCTTCGTTGTGAGCGGGACGCTTCTTGAACATCATCGCGAACGGAGCATCGAGAATGTTGGCAAGACGCTCGGCGGTCGTAGCGCGGCCGGCATCCGGAGATACGATGACCGGATCGACGATATTTTTCTTCGTGATGTAGTCGCTGATAAGATCAAGAGCGGTCAGGTGATCGACCGGAATGTCGAAGAATCCTTGGATCGCCGGTGCATGAAGGTCGATGGTAATAACACGGTTCGCTCCTGCGGCACTGACCAGATCGGCGACAAGTTTCGCGGAAATCGGTTCGCGCGGCGCGGCTTTTCTCTCTTGACGGGAGTAACCATAGTAAGGCAGGATCAAGTTGATCGTGCGGGCGGATGCACGCTTGGCCGCATCCATCATAACCAATAGTTCCATAAGGTGTTCATTGATCGGATGGGAGAACGTTTGTACTAAAAATACATCGCAGTTACGGACACCTTCTTCATACAAACAATAAATTTCCCCGCTTTTGAAGCGAGACAGCTTGATTTTACCGAGCGCAACGCCCAGGTCGTCGCAAATGCTCTGTGCCAGCTTCGGGTTGGAAGAGCCGGAGAAAATTTTAATGTTGTTGAGATCCATGGTTATGGTTACCTCCGAAATGTTTTTGATTATTGGGACTGCAGACGGGTCAAACTTCTGTATAGAACGCTCCGCATACGTTTTCATACGAAAGCGCTTTTTAACATGTAAGCGAGAAAAAGATGCCCCCTCTGTCTATTATCTAGTACCAGGGACATTTCCTACCCAATCATTATACATGAAAATTGTCGAAATGAAAAAGCACAGAGGGACGCCAAATCGAGGTAATTGTGGCTAGTTTATGAACTTCGGAAGCAAAAATCGGCACCCGTTCCTCTAGATGGCATATTTGCCTATAGAGTCGGATGCCGATCCCTTTATTTGGATTTGCTCATGTGGCGCCGCTCCAGCTCCGCCATTACATCGTCAAGCGGAAGCTTGGACTCGCGAAGAAGAACCATCAAGTGAAAAATCAGATCGCTCGTTTCGTACCGGAGTTCGTCGTGGTCCCGGTTTTTGGCAGCGATGATTACCTCTGCCGTTTCCTCGCCTACTTTTTTGAGAATTTTGTCGATTCCCTTCTCGAACAAGTAGGTCGTGTAGGCGCCTTCGGGTCTTTCCGCTTCGCGGGAAGCGATGACGGATTCCAACCTCGACAAGATGCCGAACCGGTCGGAGGAAGCAGGCACGGCTGCGGATTCACCGGTTTCAGCGGAATCTGCACCGGCCACCGGAATTTCACCGCCGAAGCAGGTGTAGGATCCGGTGTGGCAAGCGGGTCCGGTCTGCTCCACCAGCACCAGCAGCGTGTCCGCATCGCAGTCATACCGGAGCGAAACCACGCGCTGCGTGTGCCCCGAGGTCGCCCCCTTGTTCCAAAGCTCCTGCCGCGAGCGGCTCCAGAACCAGGTCGTGCCGGTGGCTGCCGTTTTTTCAAGCGATTCATTATTCATATAAGCCAGCATCAGAACGTCTTTGCTGATGGCATCCTGCACAATAGCGGGAACGAGACCCTGCGAATCGTAGCGGATGTTGTCCAGTCGTATGCCTGTCATCGAATCTCCACTCCTTTTTTCTTCAAGCTCTCTTTAACGCCCTGCACCGTCAGTTCTTTATAATGAAAGATCGTCGCGGCCAGACCCGCGTCGGCACGGCCTTCGGTGAACACTTCGTAGAAGTGTTCTTCATTTCCGGCACCGCCGGACGCGATGACGGGGATTCCGACAAATCCCGATACCGCCTTGGTCAAAGCCAGATCGAAACCGTCCTTCGTCCCGTCCGCATCCATGCTGGTAAGAAGCAGTTCGCCGGCGCCTGCCGTCTCCATCCGCTTCGCCCACTCGACAGCCCGGATGCCGGATGCCGTCCGGCCCCCGTGCGTATAGACTTCCCACTCGCCCCAGGCCGGGTTGAACTTGGCGTCAATAGCGACGACGATGCACTGGGACCCGAATTTACGCGCTCCGTCCGATACAAGCTGCGGATTCTTGACCGCCGCCGTGTTGATGCCGATTTTATCCGCGCCGGCACGGAGCAGACGTTTCATATCATCGGTAGTCGAAATTCCTCCGCCGACCGTGAACGGAATCGTGATTTCGCCTGCCGTTTTCTTCACGACCTCCACCATCGTCGCCCGTCCTTCAACCGAAGCCGAAATATCCAGGAAAACGAGCTCGTCGGCGCCTTCGCGGTCATATATGGAAGCAAGCTCAACCGGATCGCCCGCATCTCTTAAATTCACGAAATTTACACCCTTGACGACCCGGCCGTCCTTCACGTCCAGACAGGGAATAATCCGTTTAGCCAGCATTCTGACTTCCCCCTTTAACTCTATACCACCTTATACCCGGCACCTCGCTGCGCTAGCGCCGGTATATTCCTTACTCCGTTGTTCTTCCTCGCGCCTCTCTAAACCTAAACCAGCTTCAGCGCTTCCTCAAGCCGGATGCTGCCTGTATACAGCGCCTTGCCGACAATCGCGCCGCCCACGCCGTTCGCAGCCTCGGCGGCAAGCCGCTCCAGATCTTCCGTCCGGCTCACGCCTCCGGAAGCAATGACCGTCTGGCCGGAAACTTGCGCCAGCCGTACGATTGCCTCCACATTCGGCCCGCCCATCATGCCGTCCCGGGAAATATCGGTAAAAATAAACGTTTTGGCGCCATGCTCGGCAAGCTGAACCGCCAAATCCTCCGCTTTTACCGATGAAGTTTCAAGCCAGCCCCGGGTTGCGACAAAACCGTCCCGCGCGTCCAGGCCGATGGCCACATTCTCGCCATGTTTAGCCAGCAGAGACTGGACGAAGGCGCGGTCTTCGATCGCGGCTGTACCGAGAATGACGCGAGTTACGCCCAGCGACAGCAGACGATCGACATCCTCCTCCGTGCGGAGTCCGCCTCCGACTTGGACCGGAACTTTCACCGTGCGTGCGATTTCGCCGATCAGCTTGTCGTTAACCGGCCGGCCGGCCTTCGCGCCGTCCAGATCGACCAGATGAATCCACTGTCCGCCTTGAGCTTCCCAAGCTTGCGCGACCTCAAGAGGATTCTCGTTATAGACCGTTTCCTGATTATAGTCACCTTGAACGAGACGGACGCATTTGCCGTCCCGGATATCAATTGCCGGATAAATAATAAAGGACATGATTCGTTACCTCCACCTGATAGGCCTCAGAGCCGGTTAATCTTAGGACTTCGCCTTGCTTCGACACAGCCCTACGAAATTTTGAAGCAGCCGCATGCCCAGCTCACCGCTTTTTTCGGGATGAAACTGCATGCCGAAAACGGAACCTTTTCCTACTACAGCCGTAACCGGCTGATGATAATCCGTGACAGCCAGAAGATCCTCCTGACGCTCCGGCTTCACATGATACGAATGAACAAAATAAACGTGTCCCTCTTCAAGCCCTTCCAGAAGCGGGCTGGTCTGCTTGAACTCCAGCCGGTTCCAGCCCATATGAGGCACCTTGTAGTCCCCTTGGAATCGCACGACTTGACCGGGAAGCAGATTGAGGCCGTCATGCTCTCCATATTCTTCGCTGGAGGTGAAAAGCAGCTGCATGCCGAGGCAAATACCGAGCAGCGGCTTCCCTTGAGCGGTCTGTTCCCGCAAAAGCCGATCGAGACCGAGCGAGCTGAGCTGCTCCATCGCGTCGCCGAACGCTCCAACTCCGGGCAGAATAAGGCCGTCGGCCTCGGCCAGAATCTTCGGATCGGATGTAACCGTGGACTCGCATCCGAGACGTTCCACGGCCTTGCTCACACTATGCAGGTTGCCCATGCCGTAATCGATGATGGCAATCATGCTTAGAGAACTCCCTTCGTCGAAGGCACTCCCTTAACACGGGGATCAATGGACGTGGCTTCATCCAGAGCGCGTCCCAGCGCTTTGAAAACCGCTTCGATCATGTGATGCGTGTTCCGGCCGTAATGAACAATGACATGAAGGGTAATCCGGGCCTCCAAGGCAAATTTCCACAAGAACTCGTGAACCAGCTCCGTCGTGAAACTTCCGACTTGCTGGGAAGGATACTCCGCCCGATATTCGAAATGAGGCCGGTTGCTGACATCGATAATCACCTGCGCAAGCGCCTCATCCATCGGGATAAATACGCTGGCGTAACGTTTGATGCCCTTCTTGTCCCCAAGAGCTTCCCTGAGCGTCTGACCGAGACAAATTCCGATGTCTTCTACCGTGTGGTGATCGTCTATGTCAACGTCTCCGCGAGCTTGAACTTTAAGATCGAACTGTCCGTGCTTGGCAAAAAGATCGAGCATATGGTTCAGAAAAGGAACATCCGTCTCCAGTTCCGAGACACCGGTTCCGTCGACGCCGAACGAAAGTTCGATGTCGGTTTCGTTCGTTTTGCGCGCTACGCTGGATACACGTGCACGGGAAACGGAATCCGTGACGGACAAGCCTTCACCCGCACCTGTGTCTACCCCATCCGCATTTACTGCATCCGCGTTAACCGATCCACCCGGGTTCCCGCCTTCAAGCCCCGCTTGTTTTGCGTTCTTGTCCACTTGTTCAGCCATGAAAGTTCCCTTCTTTCTGCAATCGAACTTGTATCGCTCTGGCATGCCCTTCGAGCCCTTCGTTGCGGGCGAGCGTCATAATTTGCTCTCCGTTCGCAAGGAGAGCTTCCTTACTATACGAAATCACACTGGATTTTTTAATAAAATCGTCGACGTTCAGCGGCGAAGAGAACCGGGCCGTACCGTTCGTCGGCAGGACGTGATTCGGTCCGGCGAAATAATCGCCGACCGGCTCCGGGCTGTACGCGCCGAGGAAGATCGCCCCGGCGTTCTCAATCCGCGGCAGCACCGCGAACGGGTCGTCCACGAGCAGCTCCGCATGTTCCGGAGCAATCGCGTTGACGACGCGGATACCCTCGTCCAGATCCCCTACGAGGACGATCGCGCCCTTGTTCGCCGTGGACATCTCGGCGATCGCTTTGCGCGGCAGCGCCTGCAGCTGCCGCTCCACCTCTCCGCGCACCCGCTCGGCGAGCTCGCGTGACGGCGTCACCAGAATGGCCGGTGACAGCTCGTCATGCTCCGCCTGGGCCAGCAGGTCCGCGGCGATGTATTCGGGGTCCGCCGACTCGTCGGCCAGGACCACGATGTCGGTCGGACCGGCAATCATGTCGATATCGACGACGCCGAAGACGGCGCGTTTCGCGAGCGCTACGTAAATATTGCCGGGTCCGACGATCTTGTCAACGGCACGAATCGTATCCGTGCCGTAAGCGAGCGCCGCGACGGCCTGTGCGCCGCCGACGCGGTAGATCTCCCGCACGCCAGCCTCGGCTGCCGCCACTAGGATGTGCGGGTTGATGCCCTCTTCCCCGGCTGTAGCCGGCGGCGTCACCATCACGATCTCGGGAACGCCGGCGACAACAGCCGGAATGGCGTTCATGAGCACCGACGAGGGGTAAGCCGCCTTCCCTCCGGGGACGTATAAGCCGACGCGCTGCAGCGGCCGGATGATCTGGCCCAGCAGGGACCCGTTGTCCTGCAGGTCCATCCAGGACACGCGTTTCTGCTTTTCGTGAAACGCGCGGATGTTGGCGGCGGCTTGACGCAGCGCCTTCAGAAACTCGGCGTCCACCCGGTCGTACGCCGCCTCGATCTCGGCTTCGTCCACGCGGAGTTCGTGAAGGTCGACGCCGTCGAACTCCTTGGACAGCCGCCGGAGAGCCGCATCTCCTTCGCTGCGTACAGCGGCGATGATCGATTTTACGACGTCGTTTTGCTCCGCCGTCCCGTAGTCCACTTCCCGGGTGAGTTCAAACTCTTCCGCAGGCACGATTTTCATGCGCAATCATCCTTTCGTAACGCCGGCTTCCGCCTGCTGATCGTTTCGTTTTTATAACGTTTTATGTCATCCGTCAGGGATTAGCAGCCTCTTACTCCGGTAACGAAATCGTCGCCTGCAGAGCGTCGCAAAGCTGCTGAATCCGGTCGTTTTTCATCCGGTAACTGACGCGATTGGCGATAAGCCGGCTCGTGATCGGAAATATTTCCTCGTATTCCACCAGACCGTTTTCCTTCAAGGTCTGACCGGTTTCGACCATGTCGACGATCCGGTCGGCCAAGCCGATCAGCGGCGCCAGTTCAATCGAGCCGTTCAACTTGATGACTTCAACTTGCTGGCCTCTTTCCCTGAAGTACTGGGAAGCCACCTGGGGATATTTCGTCGCGACGCGGGGATTCAGAACGGGCTGCCAGTCCGGCAGCGCGATTACGGACATCCGGCAGCGGGCGATACCGAGATCAAGCAGCTCGTAGACGTCCCGGTTTTCTTCCATCAGCACGTCCTTGCCCACCACTCCGATATCCGCCACCCCGTATTCCACATAGGTCGGAACGTCGACGGGTTTGGCAAGAATGAATTCCATGTTCGCTTCCGGAAAGGTAACGATCAGTCTCCTGGAATCGTCACCGCTATCGTCCGGCATCGGCAATCCCGCACGGCGGAAAAGTTTGAATGCCTGTTTATATATACGCCCTTTGGGCATGGCTACCTTAAGCATTTCCTGCATACTCTACAGCCTCCTGTCAGCAGCCTCTGTCGAAGGCTAAATGGTTGCGGTCATGTGGGGCGGCGCGGAACCGCCGGCAAGCCCGCTGTATAGTCGGAAAGGCCGGTTTAACGGCCTGAATCGTTTAATTATAGCAGTGTCATCCGGTTCGTGCTGCTGCAATCGCAGATTCAGCATCTGTAGCCGGCAAATTACCGATACGGGCGCCGGATTCTAATCCGCCAAATACAGCAGAACGTCCGAGTAGACGTTTCCTTCGTACCGGTAGCCGCCCTGCTCAAATTTGTGCAGCGCTGCCGGGTCCCATGGCGCGACCGATCCGGTTCCGGCGTGGCGTGTCACGACGACCTTTCCGGGAAGGGTTCTAAGGTCCCGGGCTTTGCCCAGCGCTTCAGCGCGGCGGGATTCCCCGTATACGATCAGGACCCGTTCCTGCTGCTTGCGGACCGCATCTCCCGCCGCTTCCAGAATGCGGTTCGTCTTCAACGCAAAGCCCGTTGCCGGTGCCGGGCGTCCGAACTGGGCGAGCAGATTGTCGTATCGGCCCCCGCTGCATAGCGGGAACCCTAGATCGGCGGCATACCCCTCGAACGTAAGACCCGTGTAATAAGAAAAATTCCCGATCATCGTCAGGTCGATCAGCACATGCTCGCTTACTCCGTATGCCTCCAGAACGTTCCAAACTTCGCACAGGTGGGCGATAGCCGCCTGTGCCGTCGGATCGGAAGTTACGCTGAGGGCCTGTTCGCAGATGTCTTTCCCTCCGCGCAACCGGAGGATGCTCTCCAGTTCCCCACGCCGGGCTTCGTCCACACCCATGCGCCGGATGGCCGTGCGGTAACCGACGTAATCCCTGCCGAGCAAGCAGCTCTTGAGCTCTTCCTGAGCTTCGGGATGATCTTTAAGCGTTTCGCCGAACAAACCGTGTAAAAACCCGACATGCCCCAAGGCAAACTTAAACGTTTTTACGCCTGCGGCCTGTAAGGAAGCAATCGCCAAAGCCACTACTTCGGCATCCGCTTCCGCGGACGGGTCGCCTACAAGCTCCACACCGGTCTGTACGAACTCCGAATCGCGCCCGGCTTCTTCCTCCATCGCCCGGAAGACATTCCCATGATAGCTGAGACGGAGCGGAAGGGGCTCATCCCTAAGAAGTGAGGAGACCACCCGCCCGATCGGGGCCGTCATGTCGGAGCGGAGCACCAGCGTTTTCCCGTTCCGGTCCAACAGCTTGAACTGCTTCCGGTCTTCGATGGAGCTGGCTACCCCCACCGTATCGTAAAATTCCAGCGTCGGAGTCACGATTTGGCTGTAGCCCCACCGCTCCATGCAATCCAGCACGCTGAACTCGATCTCACGAATTCTCGCTACCGATTCCGGAAGCAAATCTCTAAAGCCCGTAGGCTTTTCAAACACTTTCGGTTTAGACATTCAAGTTCCTCCTCGCCCTGCCGGTACACCTCTATTTTCAAAAAAACGCTTTAGTGCGCTACCATACTACCAAATTGAAGGATATCCGTTAGTTTATCACGGAATGTGAGAGGCGTCAATTTGCAGATTCATTCCCATTCGTTTCTCCGGGGCTAATGTCCTCTTCGCTTCAAACAAAAAAAACAGTTCTCTTCCTAAGAAGATGAACTGTTTGGATTGGTGCTATTGCCGGAAGCCACCGGTCCGGATATTTCCGCTGACGCTCCGAAGGTCCCGGCTTCTGCGGAATCGGGAGTTCCCGTCCGGATAACCCGAAGCGGATTGCCCGCTACGAAGCTGTATGGCTCTACATCCTTGTGAACGACAGACCCCGCACCGATTACGGCGCCATCCCCTATCGTTACACCGGGCAGAATGGTTGTGTTCGCCCCGACCATCACATTCGATCCGATCCGCACTTCACCCAGACGATACTCCTTGGTCAAATACTCGTGAGCCAGAATGGTTGTGTTGTACCCGATGATCGAGTTGCGGCCGATCTTTATTTTTTCCGGAAAAAATACATCCACCATCACCATCAAAGCGAAAGCGGTGTGTTCTCCCACCTCCATGCCCAACATGCGGCGGTAGATCCAATTTTTAACCGGAAGCGAGGGGCAGTAGCGGCTAATTTGTATCCAGACGAAATTTTTGACCGCTTTCCATTTGCTGACCGTCCGGTAAATCTGCCATAGGGCGTTAGGTCCGTCGACCGGGTATCTGTCGGTTTTCCTCAAACACTTTCCTCCGTAATCCCGAAAATCATATACAGCTCGCGCATATCCGCGATCATATGCTCCGGATGGTACTGTTCCAGGTAGGCCTGGCCCTTAAGAGACCAGTTGACGGCCACGGCTTCAACGCCTGCGGCTTTGGCCGCTTCGATGTCGTAATGGCTGTCCCCCACCATGACGGCTTCCTCCGCTGTTGAGCCTAGTTCATGGAGAGCCTTCCTGATCCCTTCCGGGTCCGGCTTCGCATTCGTGACATCATCGACGGTCACAATACTTTGGATATACGGCAGCAGCTCGCAAAGCTCCAGGCCCAACATGGTTGTCAGCCTGATTTTGCTGGTCACGACGCCGATTTTGACTCCGTAGGCATGCAGCTTGGCCAACACCTCTTTTACATAAGGAAAAGGCTTCACCAGCTCGTCGTGGTGCTTGAGGTTATAGGACCGGTAAAGGGTCAGAAGATCCGTCACTTCATCCAGTCCGCTGAAAAACTGGAGCTGCTCGATAAGAGGGCGCCCCATATGCGGGATAATGCTTTCTCTTGTAAACAACTCGGGGGTCTTTCCTTCCAGCGCATGCAGGAACGACTGGATAATGAGCTCGTTGGTGTCTAGAATGGTGCCGTCCAGGTCAAACAATACCGTATGCTTCATGCTGTGCTCCTTATTTTCAAGAGTTCTTTCCTGTTAGGATTGACTTGTATTGGCCGAAGCCGGTGCCCCGCCGATTTTCTCGATGGGATCGCTGTACTTGGTTTTCGCGTAGCCCATACGACGGCGCAGGACGATGATGATGATAGCCGCGATGATGATAAGCACGGCAAGAAGCTGGGAAATACGGATGTTGCCGCCGTATGTCATCGTACCCGCTTCACCGAACAGCAGGGACATCGGCGACCATAGTCCGTTCAGCAGGGAAGCCAGCCATGCCGGTCCCGTGAAATCGAGGCTGTCCGTACGCAAGCCTTCGATGAAAAAGCGGCCCAGCGAATACCAGATAAAATAGCTCATAAACAACTCGCCCGCACGAAGGAACGGACGGCGGCGCAGCCAGAAGAGCAGCAGCAGCCCGACGAAATTCCATACCGATTCATACAGGAAAGTGGGATGATAGAAAATCCCTTCGATGTTCATCTGGTTCACGATCCAATCCGGCAGATGAAGCGTGTTGCGCAGGAAAGATTCGCCGACCGGGCCGCCGTGAGCCTCCTGGTTCACGAAGTTTCCCCAGCGGCCGATCATTTGGCCGACGATGAGTCCCGGAGCGCAAATGTCCGCAATCCTCCAGAACGAGTATCCTTTGCGGCGGACATAGATAAGCGCTGCGATAATAGCCCCGATCAGAGCGCCGTAAATGGCGATTCCCCCATGCCAGATGGCGATGATTTCGCCCAGATTATTTTTGTAGTTTTCCCATTGGAAGGCCACATAATAAATCCGAGCGGCTACAATGGCAGACGGAACTCCGATCAGCAGCAGATCCATAAAAAATTCGGGCTGCAGCTTGAAGCGTTTGCCTTCCCGAATGACAAGCAGCAGCCCAATCAGGGCCGCCGTGCCTAATATAATGCCGTACCAATGCACGGAAATCGGGCCTAGCTTAAAAGCGACTGGATTTAGCATAAACGGTCGATATCCTCCTATTCCTTACCTGTGTGGGTATGAACCGGCTCTCAGTCCATGTCGTCCAAATCTTCGGCCAGCGTTTCCGTCAGCTTATTGGTGAACTGCAGGGCCGCGTTAAAGCCCATACGCTTAAGCCTGTAGTTCATCGCCGCAACTTCGACGATGACCGCCAAGTTTCTTCCCGGACGGACGGGGATCGTGATCAGCGGAACATCCGCTTCAATAATCCGGGTCGTTTCTTCGTCGAGTCCGAGGCGGTCGTACTGCTTATCCTGCTGCCAAGTTTCCAGCCGGGCAACGACGGATATTTTCTTGACGTTCCGCACCGCTCCCGCACCGAACAGCGTCATCACGTTAATAATGCCGACACCGCGGATTTCAAGCAAATGGCGGATCAGGTCGGGAGCGTTTCCGTACAGCATATAATCGGCCGTCTGGCGGATTTCAACGGCATCGTCCGCTACCAGACGGTGGCCGCGCTTAACCAGCTCGAGCGCCGTCTCGCTTTTCCCGATTCCGCTGCCTCCCGTAATAAGCATCCCGACGCCGTATACATCCACCAGTACACCGTGAATGGTAGTGGAGGGAGCAAGTTTATTTTCCAGGAAGTTGGTCAGTCGGCTGGCCAGAATGGTCGTCGCCACTTGACTCCGAAGAACCGGAAGCTGGTGTTTCTTCGCTTCCTCCACCAATTCCGCGGGAATATCCAATCCGCGGGTGACGATAATGCAGGGCGTCTCTTCGCTTGCGCAAAGCTGCTCGGCGCGATGCAGCCGGACCGTTTCGTCCAGCGTTTCGAAGAAGGACATCTCGGTGCGTCCCAGCAGTTGAACGCGTTCCTGCGGATGATAATTGAAATAGCCCGCCATTTCCAAACCGGGCCGGTAAAGATCGGCAACCGTTACAGTCCGCTTAAGACCGTCTTCGCCGCAAATGACTTCCAGGTTGTAATGCTCAACCAGCTCAGACACTCTCACTTTTTTGCCCATCGTTCATTCCCCTTTGTTTTCCCAATAGTTCCATCGTAATTCAACTGCCGGGTGAAAATCAACCTGCCGCCAGGCCTACCGGTATGCCGCGCAGAGGTGTAACTTCTGCATCGTTCCCATAGGCCGCCTTATCAACCTCTAATACGTCAAAAAAGCCAGTCACGATGGACTGGCTTTAAATTGATGATTCTTAAGAATTCAGAAGGATGGAGTTCGTCGTTTCTTTATCGAAGAAATGAACTTTGTTCATGTCCAGAGCAAGTTTCACGTTAGCGCCGTCTTTCAGACCGGAACGGCCGTCAACACGCGCCACGACTGTACCTTCGCCGATACCGGCAAGGTGAACTTGCATTTCGTGACCCAGGTTCTCGGATACTTCGATCAGGGCGTTAACCACTGTCTTAGCGGAAGCTTCGAGGAACACAGGCTCATCGTGGATATCTTCAGGACGAATACCCAGAATAACATCTTTGCCGACATAGCCTTTGTCGCGAAGAACTTGGGCTTTGCCTTGCGGAATAACAACGTCTACGCCTTTGGCTTTGAAGTGAAGCTCTCCGCCTTGGTCGCTCAGCGAGCCGTTTACGAAGTTCATGGAAGGAGATCCGATGAAGCCCGCTACGAACATGTTGACCGGGAAGTTGTAGATCTCTTCCGGAGAAGCTGCCTGTTGGATGATGCCTTTGTCCATAACGACAATCCGGCTACCCATCGTCATAGCTTCGGTTTGGTCATGCGTTACGTAGATGATCGTTACGCCGAGACGTTTGTGAAGTTTGGAAATTTCGGCACGCATTTGTACGCGGAGTTTAGCGTCCAAGTTGGAAAGCGGTTCGTCCATCAAGAAAACTTGAGGTTCGCGGACGATTGCGCGGCCCAGGGCAACACGCTGACGCTGACCACCGGAAAGTGCTTTCGGTTTGCGGTCCAGAAGGTGTTCAATATCGAGAATTTTAGCCGCTTCACGCACGCGTGCGTCGATATCGGCTTTTTTGAATTTACGGAGTTTAAGGCCGAACGCCATGTTCTGGTACACGTTCATGTGCGGGTACAGGGCGTAGGACTGGAATACCATCGCGATGTCGCGGTCTTTAGGAGCCACGTCGTTAACGAGACGGTCGCCAATGTACAGTTCACCTTCGGAAATTTCTTCAAGACCGGCAATCATCCGCAGAGTTGTGGATTTACCGCAACCGGATGCTCCTACCAATACGAGAAACTCTTTATCTTGAATATCGAGATGGAAATCCTTAACGGTTGCTTCTTGGTTGCCTGGGTACCTCTTTACGATATGGTTAAGACGAACGCCTGCCATAGTTCATTCCCCCTGGTTCTTGAATGTTCTTGATTTGAATCTGTACATTTATCTTAGCTTAAATGCCCGAAGACTGACTATGCACAATCTTCACAAAAAACTCACTTTCTTTTTGTTACTTTGTACAATACGAGCGCAAGCTTCACCAGGACGGCGTCGTGGAAAGCTCTTACGTCCAGTCCCGTCTCGTTTTTGAACTTGTCCAGCCGGTATAACAGCGTGTTGCGATGAATATACAGCTTTTTGGCCGTCTCGCTCACATTGCAGTCCAGCGCAAAAAAACTCTCCAGCGTGGACTGCGTCTCGGCATCCATGGAATAGTCCTTCAGCACATGCTCCAGAAACTGATGTTTCTCGGAATCGGGGATCGGATGGAGCAGCTTTTCCATTTGTAAATGCCAAGGGGTGTGTATGTTGTTCGTCACATTGTATAACCGGCCGAGCATAATCGTCGAGCGTAGAGAAAGCATGGCCGCCAGAAGCGCCTGGGCAGGCTGAATGGGATAGTGAACCCCAAGGTGGCTTTCTCCTACCCATTCGGTAGCCAGCATGTCATGCAGTCCTGACGCCAGAGCATCGAGCATCTGCTCGGTGCTCTCTTCCTGAGCGTCCGTCTTGTCTTCTTGCCCCACTGTGAGCAGATAATCCGGCGCAAGAATCAGCCATTCTTTATCCAGCAATGGAATTAATATAATTTCCGCGTCAAAAAAAGTCTCCAGCAGCCTTTTCAGCTCCCGGTAAGACGCCCGTATATTCGAAGAATAATCTCCATACAGGAGAAAAGGTATTTTGGTCGAATAAAGCCCGGCCTGGGAAGAAATCGTGTCGGGAACCTCCGCTTGAGAGTCGGTTTCGGCATGCTGCAGCAGCCATTCCCTGAGCGCGGAAAGCTTTTTCTCTTCTTCGAGCAGAAGAGTGCCGCTTTGCCTTTTCTCCGGCTGCGCAGATTCAATGAGCCACTCGACCAGATGACGTTCGTCTCCGGCCAAGTTTCCCGCAGGAATAGACAAAGTATGGATTTCATTTCCTTCCCTGCTCAGCAGGAAATAAACCTCTTTGCCGATCAGCATGCTGCTCTTCTTCACGGCCTGCCTGTCCCCGTTATTTTTCCCCGCGTTTCTTGTAAGGGTTTCCCACTCTTCCGGCGTCTTTGCAATCAGTTGGACCGGCCCTTTGCCGATCGATTCCAATTGTTCTTTCAGCCTTTCCCAATCCATCCGCATAGCTCCCTATCTGTGTAATATCGAGGCTGCCATGGTGCTTCCTATTATTGTATCACAGGTAAGTAAGCGTTTCACTTAAAGATGGCTTCAGTAAGCCCCGGATGCGGGATGCGGTTCATACGCCCATGAGCACCACAATAATGGAAAGCAGGGAGAAGAGAGCGCCGATCAGGTACAGGAAAGAAACCGTTTGAGTTTGGGACAGCCCCCACTGCATAAGGCTGTGATGAGTATGAAGCTTATCGGCCCGGTGCAGCCCTCCGCCTTTCAGGAGCCTTCTCGTAAACACGATGACCGTATCCAGAATAGGAACGCCCAGCGCCAGCACAGGAACCAGGAGGGAGATAAAAGTCGCGCTTTTGAAAGCACCGTCCACAGCAACGACCGCAATCGTATACCCCAGGAAAATCGCACCGGCGTCACCCATAAAAATTTTGGCGGGATAAAAATTGAACGCCAGAAAAGCCAGGCAGGCGCCAACCAGAATACCCGCAATCAATGCGGAATCCTCCTGCCTTTTGACAAGAGCCGCCACAAGCAGCGCCAAAGAAGCGATCGTTACGATCCCCGAGGCGAGGCCATCCACCCCGTCGATGAAATTAATCATATTGGTGATCCCGAAAATCCAGGCCATCGTGCCGAGCCAGACAAGCCAGACCGGGAAAAAAATCATGCCGCTAAAGTGGAGATTCGACACTCCGATTATTTGAATGCCGAATAAAAGCGGCACCGCGGACACCGCAATATAGATGATCAGCCTGGGCCAGACGGGAAAGTCCTTGCTTCGTGTTTTAAACCAGTCGTCCGTCAAGCCGGTCAGCATAAGTACCGTTCCGCCGATCAGCACCGCGTAGGAAAGATTGCCGTTACGGCTGAACATTAAAATTGCCGCCGCGCAAGCGATGTAAATCGCCACTCCTCCGAGCAAGGGAATAGGAGCGGCATGAATTTTGCGGGTAGACGGCCGGTCGACAAACCCTGCTTTTACAGCGATTCGCTTCATAACGGGCACCAGCAGGGCCACCAGAATAAAGCTCGTCAGCATAGGGATTAGATAGTGCATACGCTCGATTCCTCCTGCCTGTCGTTACCCTTACGGATGACGATGGGTAAATAGCTTTTTCACCGCATCTGTTAGCGTCTCCCAATCGAATTCCGCCCATACTTGCCCCGCTTGGTAAAGGTTTGGTCGGTTAACCCGCTCAAAACCTCGAGAACATTTTGTTTAGAAGCGAGTTAACTTCTCCTTTTATGGAAAAAATAAGAAGAGAATTCAACGATTTAAGCGGATGTTCAAAACGAAACAAAGGAGATCCCCCTACAATGATCTGGAACGCCTGGACGTTAGACCGGTCTGTTATTTTGTTTACGGCTTTCGCTTATTTATTTATCGCGGCTCAAGTGACCTTGTCCCATTACCGGCAAAATTTTCACCGCAAAGTCATGTTGATTCCCGTTATTACCGCCCCGCTGTACTTTCTGGTTGGGCTGCTTGCGGTTCTCCTTAACCGGTCTTGGCTTCTCTGTCTTTTTCATATAGGCATGTGGCTGGGCATTTTGACGGGCTTAGCCGGCCTGTACCTTCACATCCGGGGAGTAGGCAAACGCGTCGGGTCTTATGCGTTCCGCAATTTCCTTATCGGACCTCCCGTCCTGATGCCTCTGCTGTACTCGGCTCTCGGTATCCTCGGGTTAATCGCTGTTTATGGAAGGTGACTTGTATGAGAAAAATGCTGAAATACCCTTCTTTCGATGTCATGAAGGAGCAAAACCACTGGGATCCCCACACACGGTCTATCGTCAGCTCCCGTATGAGGCGGCGCCGTGAATATCGGCTGTTAACACGGTTAGAAGCGGAGCAGCTCAGAAGCGTATGCTCTCTTCTTGTCGACGACGACCGGTCCGAAATCCTGACTTACGTGCTGGAGCATATAGATGATACTTTGTGCGGGCAAAAGGAAGAAGGCCAGAGAGGACCCGATACTCCTCCTCAGTCCGAATTAATCCGGAAAGGGCTGGAGGCGCTTGAGACGATGTCACACGGGTTTCATGCGAGGCCCTTTCAACAGCTATCACCGGCGGAACAGAAGGAGCTGCTCACGAATGTTGCCGAGGTTCGCCTATCCCTGCGGGGCGATTGGCCGGCTGCCGTGCAGAAAGCCTTCTTCATTAGGCTGCTCACGCTGACCGTGGAAGCTTACTATTCTCATCCCCAAATCTGGTCCGAAATCGGGTACGCAGGTCCTGCTTATCCGAGAGGTTACATCCGGGCGGACCGGGGGCACCTTGATCCGTGGGAGGCGAAACCGGAACGATGAAATGGAACACTCAATCGGAAACCGTTGATGTGGTCATTATCGGCGCGGGAGCGGCAGGCGGTGTGCTTGCACAGGAACTTAGCGAAGCCGGGCTGCAGGTCGTGGTATTGGAAGCCGGACCGCTGCGGGATCCCCAAAAGGATTTTGCGAGCGACGAGCTGTCCATGCAGTGCCTGGGCTGGCAGGATACCCGTCTTGTGGACGGAAGGCATCCTCTTACCATGGGACACAACAATTCGGGCTGGGGAGTGGGCGGGGGAACCCAGCATTTTACCGGAGTGTTTCTGCGATTCCATGAATCCGATTTCAAGACAAGATCCATCGACGGAGTCGGCGAGGATTGGCCAATCCATTATAAAGATTTGGAGCCATACTACTCCCGGATTGAAAAAGAAATCGCGGTTTCCGGTCCCCGTCATTTTCCGTGGGGAAACTTCCGCGGGCCTTATCCTTATCCCGAACGGGACCCTCTAAGCCCTAACGCCTATTTGTTTCAAAGAGGCTGTGAGAGTTTGGGGATTCGCTCCGTTACGGCCCCCTTGGCGATTCTGTCTGCGCCTTTTGAGGGCAGGCCTCCCTGCATCAACCGTGGTTTCTGCCAGCAGGGGTGCATGCCTAACGCCAAATTCAGCACCCTCATTCAGCATATCCCGAAAGCTGTGCAAGCAGGCGCCACTGTGTTTACCGATAGCAGGGTCACTCAGATCGAGACAGGGCCTGACGGAATGGCTACGGCTGTGCTTTTTGTGAAAAAAGGAGTCGAATACCGTCAAAAATCCAAACTCGTGATCGTATCGGCCTATGCGGTCGAAACACCCCGATTACTGCTGAATTCTGCGAACAGCCGTCATCCGGACGGGCTTGCCAACAGCAGCGGCTGGGTAGGCAAGGCACTTATGACGCACAGCAGCCATGACGTGTATGCCAAGTTCGAGGAGGAAGTGCGATTATACAAGGGGACCCCTGTGCTGGCTACTACACAGGAATTTTACGAAACCGACCGGAGCCGCGGCTTTGCACGCGGGTATTCTCTGCATGCCCATGGCACGCGGCCTCTTGCTTTTGCTCAAGGAATCGTCAAAACAAGCAAGTCTCCTGTATGGGGAACCCCGTTACGCGAAGCTATGCTGGACTACAATTTTTACGGCCGCACGACACTGGTCGGAGAAGTCCTTCCGCAAGAGCATAACTGTGTCACGTTATCAGGGGAGAAAGACACTTTCGGTTTGCCCAGAGCCAAGGTATCCTTCAGCTTTGGGGAAAACGACATCAAGCTCATCGAGCATGCGGTCTCGAACATGAAATCTATTCTTCAGGCTGCGGGAGGAACACCCGAATTTGTGGTGCCAGATACCGCCCATCTGATGGGAGGCTGCCGGATGGGGAACGATCCTTCGCGATCTGTCACAAATTCATTCGGACAAACGCACGATATCCCGAATTTATTCGTATGCGATGCGAGCCTCTTCGTCACGTCCAGCGGAGTGAATCCCACTAACACCGTAATGGCTCTAGCAGCTCGAACAGCCGATTACATCGTAAGTGAAATTATTTGATCACCAAAATGAAGACGGATGAAGACACAAGTGGCCACCATCCATTACAATTAGAGACAAAGTCATTTCTAAAAAAGGAGGACCACGACTAATGGCAATTGCAGAAATTACGGTTGTTCCTATAGGTACAAGCTCTACAAGCTTAAGTGAATATGTAGCCCATCTCCAAAAGGTGTTAGACAACCAGCCTCTCCATTATGAACTTACTCCAATGAGCACCATCATCGAAGGCCCCCTGGATCAACTTATGGAAGTCATCCTTAAGCTTCACGAAAGTCCCTTTGAAAACGGTGCTCAACGCGTCTCCACCTCCATCAAGTTAGACGATCGCCGTGATAAAGCGGCATCCATGCAGCAAAAACTCCAGTCCGTTGCCGACAAACTGGAGCAGCTTCAATAGTATAGAATCTCCATTTTAGCCGAGAGCCTGAAAGTCACAAAATCGAATTTCCTACGTGCCCAAATTTCAGTCGGCTCTCCAACCCTTGCAGGACCGGCCATTGGACAGAAGTCGATTTAAAGCGTTTTTTCCATTCACCGGTTAAAAAGACAACAAAAAAAGAGACCGTTAAGGTCTCTTTTTATATGAAGAGAATTGTTCACATGGCATGTGAGCCATGAAGGACTCGAACCTTCGACACCCTGATTAAAAGTCAGGTGCTCTACCAACTGAGCTAATGGCTCTTGGAAAAACTGGTGGAGGCTGATGGATTCGAACCACCGAACTCGTCAGAGAACAGATTTACAGTCTGCTGCGTTTGGCCACTTCGCTAAGCCTCCACAATACTGCCAAGCGCCGTTATGGACTGACTTGACTAAAAATGGTGGCTCGGGACGGAATCGAACCGCCGACACGAGGATTTTCAGTCCTCTGCTCTACCGACTGAGCTACCGAGCCATACTATGAAATTGGTATACAAACTAAAATGGCGGAGCTGACGGGATTCGAACCCGCGGTCTCCTGCGTGACAGGCAGGCATGTTAGGCCTCTACACCACAGCTCCGTGCATAAGATTGTATGGTGGACGCTGACGGGATCGAACCGCCGACCCTCTGCTTGTAAGGCAGATGCTCTCCCAGCTGAGCTAAGCGTCCTTATGTAGTTGTTATGGTAGCGGCGGAGGGGCTCGAACCCCCGACCTCACGGGTATGAACCGTACGCTCTAGCCAGCTGAGCTACGCCGCCTTAATACTGGCGGAGAGAGAGGGATTCGAACCCTCGCACCACTTACGCAGTCTAACCCCTTAGCAGAGGGTCCCCTTGAGCCACTTGGGTATCTCTCCAATGTGTAAATAAACTTTTCAGGTTG
>NZ_BBJT01000007.1 GCF_000739915.1 Paenibacillus chitinolyticus NBRC 15660
TGTATATGTTACTTGTTTGTATCGACCATTTTCTCTCGGCCGGAATTCCATAATAACATATCCATTTTTCG
This sequence comes from Paenibacillus chitinolyticus NBRC 15660, assembly GCF_000739915.1. GTDB lineage: Bacteria > Bacillota > Bacilli > Paenibacillales > NBRC-103111 > Paenibacillus_F > Paenibacillus_F chitinolyticus. The sequence continues at coordinate 72 of NZ_BBJT01000007.1, forward strand.
AAGTCAACCTTTTTTTAAAGATTAATTTCTCAGCTTCGCTTCCGGCCTTGTTTTTCAAGGGCTCGTCCGTGTCAGCTAAATTAATGTACCATGTCAGCAATAGCTTTGCAACAGGTTTTTTATTCCAGTTGTTTTGCATACACAAAACAATGCTATCAGCATATCCTTGCAGCGATTTTTCTATACGTATCTAAACCATTCTTTTCGAGAAGTATGGCGCATATTCTCCGGACGGCAAACCAAAGCTAACTTTATCTATCTAATGATGCAGAGAGGAGGCAACCCCATGGAAAATAGAACGCACAGCGGAAACTACAAGGGAACAACACACATGAATGCAGAGAATCAGGATATGGAGTTTGCGAATGACACCCTGGAGCTCGCTGAAGATAAACGCGCCATCCGAAATAAGGACAAGCTAAACACACAAGCACCGGATGCAAAAACGCAGGATTAAACGGTAAAACAAAAGGGCTCCTAGGGAGCCCTTTTTATAATCGAGCGGGAAGGCCTACTGCCTTCAAGCATAGATGTAAAAACGAAGTTCCGCATCTCTATACGCAAACTTCCGCCGCTGTGAAGGGAATTGTTTGATTTTATACCGCCGGTTGGGCTAGTTCCTGATTAAAGGTCATTTCATCCTCGTTTCCCGCTTACAGGGGAAGAAGCGCCGTACGTTCCGATTCACGGAGACGCGAGATCATTTCCTGCCACGTCGGCGGTTTATTTTCAAGCACGGAGTAGTATCGGGTCAGAAAATCGGCTATAAGGGAAGACGGTACGTATTCCGCATTCTCATCCGAAGGCATAAAGCACAGATCCAGTTCGCTTACGGCTTCTCCGTCGTTCTGCCAAGAAGGGTGAACGTAAGGAAAGTCCAGACGGCGGTAGCCTAAATGAGACAGAACCTCGCGGCGGACGAAAGGATCCATCGGCTTAACGCCGCCAAAAGAATGATCTTCTATCCGGTAGGGATCATAGATTTCGGCAAACATGCCGATCATAGGCTTCCCGCTTTGAGCAGCCAGATCCGCCAAGTCATGCTGACGTTTGCGGCTCAGGAATCTGCCGATGCCAAGGCCGGGTCGGCCGATAATGGTAAAGTCGGTCATCGCAATTCCCAGATCGGTGTAATAACGGTACTCGGTCGCTCCCACAACTTCCCCTTCGTGAACGGCGACGAACACACGGATGCCCGGATCTTCAAGCGGTTCTTTCCACAGGTCAAAATCAAGCACCTCTTCAGCGGGAAAAACGGTTTGCATGAGCTGGTGCATTTTCGCAAATAAAGGGTCGTTGATATCGGTAATATGTATGTATTCCATGGGCCTCATCCTCTCAAACTTGTTGTTGCTTAGACTGCCGGGCTATTCCCCGGAAAAAGGAACCGCCTTTTAGAGAAAGGGATTCCTCCACTCCATCAGCAGAGCGTGATTCAGGGACTCCTCGTCTTTCAGGTAATCCGGAAGCACGGCGACCGGCATTCGTCCGCACCGGAGCAGGAAATTCAGAACCGGATCGTGAAGCACTCCCGCTACAACCGCATCGACATATTGATCGGCGGTCATTTTGCCGGCCTGGGCCCCGTAACCGGGCATTCTCCCCCCGCCCAAAAGACGGCGAAGCCCCAGATGGACGACTGTCTCGTACATAGAGAACATGAGCCACTTGCCCAGCCCCAGCTTTCTGTACGCCGGCATCACGCAAACATCCACAACATAGAGGGAATCCCCCTCGGGATCGTGGTTGCGGATATACCCTCCGTCCGTGATTTCTTCCCAGGTATGCTCGGGATGAAGGGGATCGAACCGGATGCGGAGCGCCGTCATGGAGCCGACGATTTTGCCTCCGACCTCCACGCAGAGAGCCCCCTCGGGAAATAACCGGACATGGCTGCGGAGCTGCTCTTCGTTCCACCACAGTTCCTCGGGAAACGGAGGCGGGAAGCTTAGGCGCTGCACGTCGATCAGAGCTTCGAAATCCGCTTCCGTGTAGTTTCTGATCAGGGCGGGAACCGGTTTCTCCCCGTCGAAAACATACATTTTCTTCATATATTTGGGCGGTTCGGATTTTGGTGTCGCATTCATCTCGTTTCTGTCCCCGCTTCCGTCAAAATTGTAGGTACCGCTTCAACAATCCGCTGCCGGATTCAAACCATGCGTTTTTATTTCCAATCCGTGTACAAATCGGTTCTGCGGTCGCGCCACGTGGTAACGGAGCCCTTCTCCCGGACTTCTTCCAAAAGCGCCAAATCCAGATCGGCGGTAATGATCATATCGTCATTGATTTCTCCTTCGGCCAGTATGCCGCGCGGAGGAAAGGGCACGTCGTTAGGCGTAAGCACGGCGGCTTGTCCGAAATTTCCTCTCATAAAGTCAACGGTCGGAAGCGATCCTATCGTTCCGGTCACGACCACGTAGATCTGATTCTCGATGGTACGGGCATGGCAGGAGTAGCGAACGCGGTGGAAGCCGTGGCGATCGTCTGTGCAGGAAGGGCAGAAAATAACGTCTGCGCCGCGGGCTTTGGCCATACGGACGATTTCGGGAAACTCCATGTCGTAGCAGACGAGAATAGCAATGCGGCCCTTATCCGTATCGAATACTTGAAGAACGTCACCGGCTCCCATGTTCCACTCTTTCACTTCCGTCGGGGTGATGTGCAGCTTTCTCTGCTCCCCTACCCTGCCATCCGGGTAAAATAAAAACGCGGAGTTGTACAGGCGTCCGCCGTCTTCAATGATATGAGTGCCCCCGATGAGATGCATACCGGTCGACTTGGCGAGTCCCTTGAACAGCTCCATATATGAGTCGGTAAAGGAGGGCAGATCGTTGATCGTCAGCGCTCCCTCCCCAGGATTGCGAATGGACAACAGCTGGGTGGTAAAAAGCTCCGGAAAGAGCACGAAATCGGAATCGAATTCCTGCGCCGTTTTGACGTAATGCTCGACTTGATCCGCAAACTCCTGAAAGCTCGAAATGGTATGCAGATGATGCTGGACTGCGGAAACTCTGAATTTCAAAACGAACTCCTCCTTAGGCGGAAAAACTTGTCCGCAAACCCGTATGAACCGGATGGATTTGCCGATGATTTTATTATATGATGAATGATTGTGGAACAAAAGGAGGGAATCCCCCGTGCAAAAACAATTCAGCGAACACAATCAGACGGCCTGGAACCAGCACGCTTACGAGGCTTGGCTGAACCGGTTCGGAACCCCGGAGGAAGCAGCCGCACTTATTAGCCGGAACCCGGAGGGGACCGTGCGGTCTTTCAGCCGTTTTCTCGGGGACCTCAGCGGAATTAAAGCCGTTAATCTGCTCGGCTCCCACGGCAGTAAAGCCGCGGCTCTCGCCCTGCTGGGAGCGAGCGAAGTCACGGTTGTAGATATCGCGGCGGAAAACGCCAAATACGGAACGGAACTGGCAGAAGCCGCCGGAGCACACGTCCGTTACGTCGTCTCCGATGTACTGGAGCTTCCCGAAGAAGAGCTGACCGGCGACTATGGTCTGGCGCTTATGGAATTCGGCATTCTTCATTATTTCTTGGAGCTGAAGCCGCTATTCGACGTAGTGGTCAAACTGCTGGCTTCCGGCGGACGGCTGATCCTGCAGGACTTTCATCCCGTGACGACCAAATTGATCTCCTCACGAGGTTCAACCGCCAAGGTCCGGAAACACAAGGTAACCGGCGATTATTTCGATACTTCTATAGAAGAGACGGATGTCGCCTACTCCAAATTCCTGCCGGGACAGGATGAAGCGGCCTTAATCAAGGTCCGGCACCGCAAATGGACGCTCGGGGAAATCGTTACGGCCGCCGCTTCTTCGGGATTGTTCATCGAGGTTCTGGAGGAAGAGCCCAACAGGTCTTCGGATGTTTACGATAAAGGCATTCCTAAATCGTTCACTTTGGTGGCTAGAAAGCTCTAGCCGGTTTTAGTTCCCGCGGTGAAGACTGCATCCCTAGGTTCATAGCAGAATCGGATAGCGCACATTCGGATACCGCACCGCTATAAATCAGAACCGTCACAACAAAGGTTGTGGCGGTTTTTTAGCTGTTTCGCAAAGCCGCGCCGATTTGGTTAGAAGAGCCGGAAAACGATATACTTATAGAGAAAAGTTAATGGATATGAACCCCGGTTATTCAGAAACCGGGTTCAGAAAGTGCAACGAGCTTTCCAACTAAGGGGATAAAGTTAACGTTGACGTTAACGTTAATTAAGAGTAATCTTGATAATAGCGACTGGGAGTGGTAAACATGACACGGTTAAAAATTGATGATGTCGCCAAGGAGACGGGATTGACCAAACGTACGATCCGATATTATGAAGAGATCGGCCTTCTCGAGGCGCCTACGCGCAGCGAGGGAGGCGTCAGGCTGTACACCCAGGAAAACGTGGATCGCCTGAAGAAAGTACTGCTGGCTCGCGAAGTGCTCGGCTTTTCTTTGCAGGAGCTGCAGCATTTCCTGGCAATCGATACGCTGCTTGCTTCCTACCGCGAAGGTTCCGACGGCTACGCCGTCGAGCTGAAGAAGCAGGAGGAACTCAAGCGCGTAGCGGGCGGACTCGCCGAACAGGTGGATATGCTTGATCTCAAGATTCATAAAATGGAGGCGTTCCGAAAAGATATGGAGGAGCTGCTCTCCAAGGTACGTGAAGCGATCGGCCAGCCTCAAACGGCGGCGTCCTCCGGCAAGATCCCGTCTTCCGGACAATAGCCGTGCTCGCGATACCCATTTCCCGGCCAGACTTGTGCGAGGGGTGCATATTGGTATGGATCAGGGAATAAAAAAGCAAACACGCGCACGTTACGTCACGGTGTTTGCAACCTTTCTTGCTTTTATGGGAATCGGGGTCGTCGATCCGATTCTTCCGATTATAGCCGAGAAAATCGGCGCGAATCCGGCGCAGATCGAGCTGCTTTTTACCGCCTACATCCTCACTATGGCGATTATGATGATTCCGTCCGGGCTTGCGGCGACCCGCTTCGGCGACAAAAAAATGATGGTTGCCGGCCTCGCCGTCGTGACCGTCTTCGCCTTTCTGTGCGGCGCATCCGGCGGCATTACCGAGCTAGCCTTGTTCCGGGCGGGCTGGGGCTTCGGGAATTCGATGTTCTTCGCCACCGCCATGACCCTGCTTATTGCCTTGACGCCCTCGGCCAATACGGCCGTCGGCATGTATGAAGCGGCAATCGGCCTCGGAATGGCGGGCGGACCGCTTGTCGGCGGACTGCTCGGCGGCATTTCCTGGCGGCTGCCGTTTATCGCCACGGGCTGTTTTGTGCTTATCGCGTTCCTGCTGGTGCTGTTCATGATTCAGGAGCCGGAGAAAAAATCGGTCCGCAAAGCGGCCGGGCTCAAGGAGCTTCTGCACCTGGCGACCCACAAGCCGTTCCTGCGTGTCGCAGGTTCTTCGATGTTCTATTATTACGGCTTCTTCGTCGTGTTGGCTTATTCGCCGCTGATGCTTCATATGTCGGCCATCCAGCTCGGTCTTGTTTTCTTCGGCTGGGGCCTCATGCTGGCCTACGGTTCCGCGAAGCTGGCTCACAACCTGGAGGAGCGCTACAAACCTTCGCAAATCATTCCGTGGAGCTTGGGGGCGTTCTGCCTCATTCTGCTGCTGTTGTTCCTGGTTCACACCTTGTGGCTGCAGATTCTGCTGATCATCGTCATCGGCTTGTTCTGCGGATTGAACAATGCTTTGTTCACAAGCCACGTGATGGAGGTTTCTCCGTTCGAACGGAGCGTAACGTCCGGCGCCTACAATTTCGTGCGCTGGTTGGGTGCGGCCATCGCTCCGGTATTGTCGGGCTACATCGCCCACCATCTGTCGGCCCAGCTGCCTTTCGCCGTCGCAGCCGGCCTGGCGCTCATCGCGGTCATCGCGATGTCCGTCTGGCGCAGCCGTCCGGCCAAGGCGGGCGCAGCCGGGCCGCAGGCCGGATAGGCGCCCGCGGCGTATCGGCTCGGCCGGCGCATAAAAAAGCCTTTCGTTCTCCCCGCTGCGGGAGGACGAAAGGCTTTTTTGGCCTGCTACTCGGCATGTACGAAGCCGAGGCTGCCCAAGAAGCGGCCGAATGCCGTCTGACCGGCATCGGTCCGCTTGAATACGCCGGCATCTTCAAGCACCTGCTTGAATTTGCCGCCGATTTCCCGCTGCAGGAGTTCGTGCGCCTCCTGCAGCGAAAGGGCCGTGCCGCCGGCGGCGACAAGCTCGCCGATCCAGGCGGCATGCTTCTCCAGCGGATGGCCCGCTTCCAGGCCGTCCGCGCCGCTCCACGCGGAATCTCCGGTAAGGAACCCGGCGATTCCGCTGATCTCTTCTTGGAGACGGCCAGGAAGGACGGCCAGACCCATCACCTCGATCAAGCCGATGTTCTCCTTCTTGATGTGGTGAAGGTTGCGGTGCGGATGGAAGATGCCATCCGGGTGTTCTTCGCTCGCGCGGTTGTTGCGAAGCACGAGATCCAGTTCATACTGCCCGGACGCGTTGAACCGGGCGATCGGCGTGACGGTGTTATGGGGAACCCGTACACCGTCCGCTGTTTGCGTGAACGCCGCGATGTCCGCGGACGGATCGCTGTAGGCACGCCATGCGGCGAGCAGCATGTCCGCGGCGCGGAGGACGTCCTCGCGGCCGCTTCCCTCGAGCCGCAGGACCGACATCGGCCACCGGACGATACCGACCGTGACGCCAGGGTGCGTGTCGGAGGCGAACTTCCGCTCAACGGGAGCGAGTTCCATCGGGAATTTATGATTCCCGCCCTGAAAATGGTCGTGGCTCAGAATCGACCCTCCGACGATTGGCAGGTCCGCATTTGAGCCCACAAAATAATGCGGAATCTGTTCGATGAAATCAAACAGCCTGCGGAAAGTCCGCTCTGATATTTTCATCGGGACATGCTTTTCGTTCAAGACGATGCAGTGTTCGTTATAGTAGACGTAAGGGGAATATTGAAAAAACCAGGCTTCCCCGTCAATCGTAAGCGGAAGTACGCGCAGGTTCTGCCTGGCCGGATGATCCAGCCTGCCCGCATAGCCGACATTGTCCACACACAGGAGACACTGGGGATATCCGCTTTGTTTGAGCGTCCGAAGAAGAGCGATCTCCTTCGGATCTTTCTCCGGTTTAGACAGATTGACGGTAATTTCGAGATTCCCGTATTCCGTCGGGGCCAGCCAGTACCCGTTTTTGCGTATCCGGTCCATACGAATGTAATTGCTGTTTATGCAAAGCTCGTAAAACCAGTCCGCCGCCTTCCGCACTCCGTGTTCCCTTGTGATTTCCCCGAACTGCCGGGCGACCTCAGACGGTCTCGGCATCAGCAGCCCCATCAAACGGGCATCGAAAAGATCCCGGTAAGTGGTCGAATCCTCTTCAAGACGTCCGCGGAAATAAGCGAAGTCCAGTAAAACTTCGAGCATTTCTCCAGGCTCCGCGGCCACCGTTTCGTCTACAGCGTTTCCGTCCGCGCCTTGATACGGCTCAGGCAGACCCAGCGCGTCTAAAAGCGCGTTCCTCGCCGCACATACATCCAAGGACTCGATCATTCCCTTCGCAAGGGCAAACGACACCAGGCGTTCAACGGCAAGCGCCGCCTGATCAGCCTGATTCCGTGCTTTCTCCCGTTCCAAGTCCATACTCATCTCTTCACTCACTCCTTACGCCCGGCAGGCAGGTAATCTCCAGATGCTACTTCTTGTCCGCATATCCCTCCGGATGCGCTTGATGCCATGCCCAGGCACTGGCGATAATCGCCTGGAGATTGTCCCGCTTAGGCTTCCAGCCCAAATCTTGACGGGCGCGATCGGAAGAGGCGATAAGAACCGCGGGGTCTCCGGAACGGCGTGCTTCCAGAACGGCCGGAATCGGATGGCCCGTCACCTCGCGGGCGATATCGATCACTTCTTTTACGGAGAATCCGTTGCCGCTTCCGAGATTGTACACGCCGCTCTCCCCGCCTTGGCGGAGCTTCTCTACGGCAAGCACGTGAGCGTCGGCCAGGTCGCTGACATGGATGTAATCGCGGATACAGGTCCCGTCCGGTGTCGCATAGTCTTCTCCGAAGACGGAGATATGGCTTCGTTGTCCGAGCGCCACTTGAAGGATGAGCGGAACCAGATGCGTTTCGGGATGGTGGTCTTCGCCGATCCGGCCGCTTTCATGCGCGCCCGCCGCGTTGAAATAGCGCAGCGAAACGGATTTGATCCCGTGAGCGCGATCGAACCATTTGATCATTTTCTCCATGGACAATTTCGTTTCCCCGTAGGCGTTCGTCGGCTCGGTCCGGTCGGTTTCCAGAATCGGCGTGTTTTCGGGCTCGCCGTATGTTGCCGCCGTCGAAGAGAACACGATTCGTTTCACGTCGAATTTTTTCATTTTTTCCAGCAGGCAGAGAGTCCCGTAAACGTTATTGTGGTAATATTTCGCCGGGTCCGTCATACTTTCTCCGACTAGCGAGTTCGCTGCAAAATGGATAACCGCGTCGATCTCATTCTCCCGGAATACCGTGTCCAGAAACGCTTCGTCCCGCAGATCGCCTTCGTAAAACTTGCCGCCCAATACCGCATCGCGATGACCTTGCTGGAGATTGTCTACGATCACAACCTCTTCTCCTCTATCCAGCAGCTCCGCTACGGCGTGAGAACCGATGTATCCGGCCCCGCCTGTCACCATAATCGCCATTTTTTCCGCCTCCCGATGATTGTTTTTCCGTTTCTGTTTCTATATGAAGATTTTATTTACTGGACTCAAAGGCCCGACCACTGCCTAGTCTTGTACTCTGTTCACGCCGTCTCCGATGCTGCAAACGTAGAAATCTCCTGTGAGTCCCGTTTGTTCTTTGTAGATTGATCCGACCTTCTCACGGAATGCCTCAATGCTGTCCTCATGCACGAGAGAGACGGTGCAGCCGCCGAATCCGGCTCCCGTCATCCGTGATCCGAGGACGCCCGGCACGGACAGTGCGGCTTCTACCATCACATCGAGTTCCCGGCACGTAACTTCGTAAAGATCGCGCAAAGATTCGTGAGATCCGGTCATCAGCCGTCCGAAGGCTTCCAAGTCATTGGCTTTCAGCACATCTATGGATTTCAGCACGCGGTCGATTTCCTGCACGACATGCTGCGCTCTCCGCCGAACGATGTCGTCCTTGATGATATCTTTGTTCGCCTCGAACTGCTCCAGACTGATTTGGCCAAGAAGCGTCAAGTCCGGGAAGCGGGTCTGCAAGTCGCGAACAGCCTGCTCGCACTGGCTTCTGCGTTCGTTGTATGCCGAATCTACGAGTCCGCGGCGCTTGTTCGTATTGCCGATCACAAGCTTGTAGCTTCCGCTCTGAAAAGGTACGAGTTCGTATTCCAGAGTATCGCACATGAGCAGAATCGCGTGATCCTTGCGTCCGTTGGCAACGGCAAACTGGTCCATGATGCCGCAGTTTACGCCCATGAACTCGTTTTCCGCTTTTTGGGCAAGCAGCGCCAGCTCCACCCGGTCTGCCGGGTATCCTTCCGCTTCCAGCAATCCGTACCCCGTGACCACTTCAATAGAAGCCGAGGACGAAAGCCCCGCCCCGTTCGGGATTTCACCGTGATACAGCATATCGTAGCCGGACCGGGGGCCCTGGCCTTTCTGCTGAAGCTTGGCGACTACGCCCTTCGGGTAGTTCATCCAGTCGTCTTCTTCCCGGTAAACGATATCGTCCAGGGAACAAGACCCTTTATGGGCGAAATTGGTGGAAGCCATGCGAAGCAGGCCTTCATTATTTTTGCGCAAAAGAAGGGTAGTGCCGAAAGTCAGGGCAGCCGGAAAGACATAGCCCCCGTTGTAATCGGTATGTTCGCCAATCAGATTAACACGGCCGGGAGCATGGAAAACTGTGATATCCTTCTCAGCCCCTCCGTACAGTTCGATAAATTGTGTTTTAAGGAGATTAAGATCGGCCATCTCGGCACCGCCTTTAAGTAGATTCATATTGTACTTGAATTGTTAACGATTTCTTGTTTCGTTCTTCTACCTCCAGTATAAGCGCGAACCACTTGAAGTCCTATGGAATGATGTAAGGACCATATGGAAAAATGTGATGTCGGAAGCACGCAGGAGATGGTAGGATGAAGGAAGAGCGGAAACTGTGCAGATTCCGGCGCAGGCAAACTCCTTGTCAGAACGAGTACGGGAAAAGAACTGCTTGTCCGGCGCCGCTTTTTCTTAACTCATTATCGCAAACAGGAGGATGTGAAGTCCAATGAAGCGAGAACCCACTTACTATGTCGTGTCCAACCCGGAGCCGCCGGAAGATGCGGCTCTTCATGTACTCTTCTCCGGGGAAAGCCAGACCAAACCGCTCCACCGCCTGGGGCCTAAGGTGTACGATTATTTCCTCATCCATACGGTTATCTCCGGAAGAGGGCGGTTCACGGCAGCGGGCCGGGAGCTGCTTCTGGGCCCCGGTGACAGCTTCTGCATCGCGCCGGAGCAGCTCGTCGGCTATGAAGCCGACGAAGCCGATCCCTGGCGCTACTGCTGGCTCGCCGTCACCGGTGCGGAAGCGGCGGCCCACATGCGCAAGGCCGGCCTCACGCCGGAGCAGCCGGTTATTCACACGGCGCATGCGGGCCGCCGTGTTCCGGCGCTTTTCCGGCGCCTGCAGCGCGCGCTGAGGCATAAGAGCGGCACGGCTTCGCTTCGTGCGCTCGGCTATCTTCATCTGCTGCTGGCCGAATACGCCGACGCGGCACGGCCGCCCTTACCCGAGCCGGGTAAGGCGCATTCCCGTTCCCGGGCGGAGGTGACGGTGCAGCAGATGCTGCATTATTTGTCCACGCAGTATGCCGAGGACATCTCGATCGAGTCTATGGCGGAAGCGCTCGGCTACAACCGGGCTTACCTGTCCCGGCTGTTCAAGGAGCATACCGGCCAGACGTCGGTGTCTTTCTTGTCCAAGCTCCGGGTCGATAAAGCCCGGCAGCTTCTGCGGGAGCGGCTGGAGTTGACGATCGAGCAGATTGCTTTTTCGGTGGGATTCCGTGATCCGCTTTACTTCTCCAAGCAGTTCAGGAGATGGTACGGCCTATCCCCGACGGACTACCGCAGCGATATGAAACGTATGTAGCCGCGCGAAGTTGGTCTTCCCGCGGAAACCCGGATTGGCCCCCGCTAGGACCGGCTCCCCATCCGATCCCCTCTCTTAAATTACTTGTGGTATAATTTACCTTAACTTTATCGGGGAGGAATCCATGACTTTTCCAGTGTATATTGACCTCGGCTTTATCCGACTGCATCCTCATCTTGTTTTTGAAGCGCTTGCCTATTTTATCGGATTCCGTCTTTATCTCTATACCCGGAGCAAGGAAAAACTCCAGGCAAGTCAGGCTCTCTGGGTCCTCGTCGGTGCCACACTGGGGGCGGCTGCAGGATCGAAGGCGCTTTACTGGCTGGAAGACCCCGCCTTGACCCTGCAGCGCTGGAACGATATGACCTACCTAATGGAAGGTAAAACGATTGTCGGAGGGCTCCTCGGAGGACTAATCGGCGTGGAATGGACCAAAAAAAGAATCGGGCACACCCGTTCCACAGGCGATGATATGGCTCTGCCGCTTCTTACGGGGATGATGATCGGACGGATCGGCTGCTTTCTGACCGGTCTGGATGATCATACCTACGGAATCCCGACAGGCTGGGTAACAGGTGTCGACTTTGGCGATGGCATTCTCCGTCATCCGACTCAGCTTTACGAGATCGCTTTCCTGCTTCTTCTGGGCATCACGATCTTGGTGATGAAAAACCGTGCCAGGCACGGATCCGTTCACCTTCCGGACGGCATGTCGTTCATTATATTCATGGGAGGCTACCTTCTTTTCCGCCTGCTGGTCGACTTTATCAAACCGACTCCCCACCCGTATGCCGGACTGAACAACATTCAGCTCGCCTGCATAGCGGGCCTGATCTATTACACCCTGCTTCTGCGGCGTAAGCTTTCCGCGAAACCTACCTTAATCGGGAAAGGAACCTGACCTCCATGCCTACCAAAAACCGTCCTTATTTGTTCTACGAACTCACCAACAGCATATGTTCCCAATGTCTCCGTAAAGTGGAGGCGAAGGTCATTATCGAGGATGAGAACGTTTATCTGCTTAAATACTGCGGCCGGCACGGCCGGGAAAAGGTTCTGATCTCGGATGATGCGGAGTATTACAAACGGTGCCGCGAATTTTTGAAACCCGCTGAAATGCCCCAGCACTGGAATACGCCGATCAAGTACGGCTGTCCATACGATTGCGGGCTGTGCCCGGACCATGAGCAGCACAGCTGCCTGACGCTCCTGGAGATTACGGACAAATGCAACCTCCAGTGTCCGATCTGCTATGCCGAATCTTCTCCGAAACGGGAGACCTGGCGTTCTTTGGAGCAGATCGAAACCATGCTTAACGCTATCGTACGCAACGAAGAAGAACCGGATATCGTGCAGATCAGCGGCGGCGAGCCGACGATCCATCCCCAATTTTTCGAGATTCTCGATCTGGCCAAAACAAAACCCATTAAACACCTTATGGTGAACACCAACGGGTTGAGAATCGCCCAAGACCGGGAATTCGTGCGGAAGCTGTCCCGATATATGCCGGGATTCGAGCTGTACCTCCAGTTTGACAGTTTTGAAGAAGAGGCCCTCCGCGAACTGCGCGGGGCAGACTTGCGTGATGTGCGCCGGCGTGCGATCGAACATCTCAATGAATTTAATATCTCGACCACTCTCGTAGTCACTCTAAAAAAGGGACTCAACGACTCCGAGGTCGGCGATATTATCCGTTACGGGCTGCAGCAGCGCGCGGTCCGGGGCGTAACGTTCCAGCCGGTTCAAGTTGCCGGTCGTACCGAAGCGTTCGATCCGGCCAAAGACCGGCTGACACTCAGCGAAGTGCGCCGGATGATTATCGAACAATCCGGTATTTTTCAGCCGGAAGATATTATACCGGTTCCCTGTCATCCGGACTGCCTCGCCATGGGATATGCTTTGAAGCTGGGAGGACAGGCCTTACCGCTAACCGGGATGATCGACCCTCAAATTTTGCTGGAAGGCGGCCGCAATACGATCGTATTCGAGCAGGATCAGACGTTAAAGGATCAAGTCTTCGACCTATTCTCGACCGCTCATTCTCCCGAGTCGTCGGCGCTTTCGCTGAAAAATCTACTCTGTTGCCTGCCGTCCGTCGCCGTACCAGAGCATATCGGGTATGACAATGTGTTCCGCGTACTCATTATGCAGTTCCTGGACCCTTACAATTTCGATGTCCGTTCCGTAAAAAAATCATGTGTGCATATCGCTCATCCCGACGGAAGAATCATCCCCTTCGATACGTATAATTTATTTTACCGGGACGGCCGTGAAGCACTGTTGGAAGAGCTGCGCGCGGAGACGGGAGGGCTCGCATGAGTGATTATAAAAACGATCCGACTGAGAGCGGTACGCAGCCGGAGGCGGGAACTTCATCCGAATCCGGGAAGGAAAAAGGACCGGAACCAGCCTGGAATTCCGAACCTGGGGATCACGCAACGGAGACTGGCTCCGAACAAACTTCCTCTCCACCCTCTCATGAACATGGCGGGTCCGGCCGGACCCGTCGTCCGTGGAAAGGACTCGATGTCTCGAAAGGAATCGGCTGGGTGGCGCTTGGCCATCTCTTATGGCTCTTTGCCCTTCCGATGTACTTTGGGATCGGCATCGTACAGATGCTCTACGTATTGCCGCTTCTCCTTATTTTCAGCAAACGGACAGCCGTCGTTCAGGGAATTCTTATAGGAGCGGGAATAACGTTCCTTTTGAATGCTGCTTGTTTCGGCTATGTCATGTTTAGTTTTGGCTGATCCTCTGTCGGAAGCAAGGAATAGAGAAGCCGCCGGAATGGAGGCCGTTAGTTGAAAAATCCGTTGATTGCAGTTTTTCTTCTGGCTTTGGCCAGTTGGATCGGAAACCTATGGGTTTATGAAAAAAATCAGCTGCCGGAGCCTGTCTTTCTATCGCATTTTATTGATCTCCCTCTTGAAGAGGGAGCCAGCTTTAAACTCTCCTATCTGGAGAATCACCGAGGCCTTCACATTGTAGACGTAGAGGTTCCGGAGCTGCCCTATGCTTCCGTCAATTTTCTAAATAAAAACCGGTATGCCTATCAAAATTATCAATCGGTTCTGATCTCTCTGGAACAGCAGGGCCAGGAAACAGACCCGTCTGCAGCCCCTTTGCATATTAAGCAGGTTCGCGCCTGGCTCAGTGACGGAAGTTCCCGCATGCTGGATATCGGTGACGTTACCCTCACACCACAGGCTAAAAATACCGCCGATCGCTCCTTGTTCGAATTTTCAAGCGGCGGCACTTCCAATCAGAATGTCGGGTACACTCTTGTGACGACCAAAGAAGACCTGATATTGACAGGGGTTGAATCCCCCTACCCGGATGACAACTACCCCCGCATGAAATTGTATCTCGATGCGCTCTCTTTGGAACAGGAGCCCGGTTATCGGACCTCTCTTCAATCCGGAGATAAGGCGGAGGTGGAGGGTCTTCCCGTCGAAGAAATTTCATTTCCTGTAGCCGTAAAAAAGGGCAGCTACATGCGTTTATCTTACCGGCTCGAAGACACAGGTACAGATACACCCGAGCATAAAGCAGCCGAAAAATATAATCGAATCGAAGGAGCCGTTCGGGTCAAAGCCCAAGCTTCTGACGGCTTTAAAGACGACATGGCCGGATTTATAAGGTATGAGTCCGATCTGAGCGCTTCAGACATCCGAAAGATCGTTCAAACCAGAAGGGAGCTGCCTTAGTTGAGCCGCCTTTATTTTCGGATCTCGTGGGGATTGACCCTGGTTTTCCTCCATTTTCGTATTCAGTCCGTGGATCTGCTTCCCGATTTCATCGGATTTTGGATGGCCGCTTCCGCACTCGGCGAGCTTGGAAAGCAGGAGCAAGCATTCCGGGTTGCGCGCCGGTTTGCTACCGTGCTTATTTTTTTATCGCTGCCGAATGAAATCAACCTAGGAGGGGCCCTGGTCACAAATCAGGAATTTTCTTTCCTCTGGTTCTCGCTTGGACTGGTCAATTCGGCGCTTTTGCTGGCCTTCATCTATTATCTTTGTACCGGTGTTATTTCTGCCGCTGCCCGCAGCAGCCTTCCCGAGCTGGCACAAAGCGCCCATATCCGCAGATCCGTTTTTTTAGCGGTTACAGGCGCCACGCTTATACTAAGTCCTCTGGCATTAAATATGCCGGAAGCTTGGCAATTTCTTCTAATTGCTCTAGGTATAGTCGGATTTTTGTCGGGAATCTCCATTATTCTGCTGCTGCGCAGGGCAGGCCAACTTTTGGGACCGCTGAAGCCAGCCCCTGATAAACGAGAAAGTATAATTAGCGGCGAAGACGAAAATATGTAAACCGCGGACCTTCCCCATTAGCCCCGCCAAGTTAACTGAACACAACTGCTCCTGCTGCTCTTATCCCCCGGAAACTAAAAAAAGAGGCTGTCCCTAAGTCACTTTCGTGACTTTTGGGACAGCCTTTTTTGCTTCGTTGATTCCGTTCAGCTTAACGCTTGCCCGGATCGTAAGGCTCGCCGAGGGCGGCAGGCGGATAAGCACGGCCGACCGCACCTGCAAGAACCAGAATGGTCAAGACATACGGGAGCATAAAGATGAACTCCTGCGGGATGCTCTGAGACCATTCGAACAACTGCACGTAGTTCCGGATCGCTTGAGAAAGACCGAAGAAGACGGCGGCTCCAAGCGCTCCTACCGGATGCCATTTACCGAAGATCATCGCAGCCAGGGCGATATAACCCTGTCCGGAGATGGTGTTATGCGAGAAGTTGCTTGTCGTCGTCAGGGCGATCGTCGCTCCGCCCAGTCCGGCGAAAGCGCCGCTCAGCATAACGCCGATATACCGCATGCGGCGAACGTTGACACCGACGGTGTCAGCTGCGCTCGGGTGTTCCCCGACGGAACGGAGACGCAGACCGAACGGCGTTTTGAACAGCACATAATAGGATACGGCCACAAGAATCAGCGCGATATAGGTGGTCGGGTAGGCCGTAAAAATACCGTAACCGAGTACCGGGATTTGCGAGAGACCCGGAATCGCCCATTTGCTGAATACTTCCGTCAGCGTTTCCGTTTGTCCTGCACCCTCGAAGAGAAGCTTGACGAGGTAGACCGTTACGCCCGCCGCCAGGAAGTTGATGACCACACCGCTGATGACCTGGTCCGATTTGAACGTGATGGTCGCAACGGCATGGATAAGCGAGAACAAAACCCCGAATACGAGCGCCGCCAGAAGTCCGATCCAGGGGGACATGCTTCCCATGCCGGCTTCCTGTGCGTAAAACGTACTGACCGCCGCGGCGAACGCACCGGATACCATCAGGCCTTCCAGTCCGATGTTGGTAACCCCGGAACGCTCCGAGAAAATACCGCCAAGGGCTGCAAAAATGAGCGCCGTGGAAAATACCAGCGTTGTATTGATCAGCTGACCCAAAATATCCAAACTCATCTAGACCACCTTCTCTTTCTTACGCTTGAAATAGAGAGGGGCAATTACCCAGCGCACGATGCCTTGTGCGGCTACAAAGAAAATGATCGAACCGATAACGATCCGGATCAACTCCGGCGGCACGTCGGCGCCAAAGCTCATTCCCGCGGATCCGTAAGTCAAGATACCGAACAGAGAAGCGGCAAGAAGTACGCCGAACGGATTCGTCAGCCCCAGCAGGGCAACCGCGATTCCGTCGAAACCGTAACCCGGCGACGCCGGCATAACGGTCTGGTAGTGGAACACGCCCAGCACCTCAAACACGCCGGCCAGACCGGCAAACATTCCGCTGATAAACATGGCTTTGATGATGTTCTTGTTCACATTCATCCCCGCATATTCAGCGGCATTCGTGTTGTGGCCTACGGCACGGAGCTCATACCCCTGCTTCGTCTTCCACAGGAAGAAGTAGAAGAACACGGCGGCAAGGATGGCAAAAAGCGTTCCCCAGTGCAGACGGGCGTTATCAAACATAGCGGACAGCCAGCCTAAGCTGACCGAAGCCGTCGGCTCGATGTCAACGGAACGCTGCTGCCCTTTCAGGAGCAGGAAATGGTTGACCGTGTAGTTCGCCAAATAAAGAGCGATCCAGTTGAGCATGATCGTGGTAATAACTTCGTTTACGCCCCGCTTTGCTTTCAGATAGCCCGCAATAGCTGCCCAAAGGCCGCCGAGAAGGGCGCCTACGATAATGGCAAGCGGTGCATGAATGATCGCCGGCAGTCCGCCCAGCTTAATGCCGACGAAGGAAGCGCCTGTCATCCCGATGATAAACTGGCCCTCTCCGCCGATGTTAAACAGACCCGCGCGGAAAGCGAAAGCGACCGCAAGACCCGTCAAAATGAGCGGGGTAATCTCGCGGATTGTCTCGCCGAAATCGTACATATTCCCGAATACCCGCGAAAACAGCGAGGAGTATGCGGTTATGGGATTGTAGCCGCCCGCCAGCATAACGATGGCGCCGAATACAAACCCGAGCACGATGGCCGCGAGAGGAATGATAGCGGAATCCCGCATAAAAAACTTCATTACTTTATTCATGGGTCACACCTTCCCGCTTCATACTGCCGGCCATCATCAGGCCAAGTTCCTGATCGTTCGTTTCTTCCGGCAGAACTTCCCCGACTATTTCCCCTTCGTAAATGACCGCAATCCGGTCCGATACGTTCAAAATCTCATCCAGCTCGAAGGAGATAAGCAGTACCGCTTTACCCTGATCGCGCTGGGCGATAAGCTGTTTATGCACGAATTCGATAGCGCCTACATCGAGTCCGCGGGTCGGCTGCGCCGCGATAAGCAGATCCGGATTCCGGTCGATCTCCCGGGCAATGATCGCTTTCTGCTGATTCCCCCCGGAGAGAGAACGCGCTTTCGTGTGAATGCTCGGCGTACGGACGTCGAATGCTTCGATGAGCCGTTCCGCCTGCTTATCAATCGCTTCGTAGTTCAGGAAACCGCCGCGGTTAAAAGCGGGACGGTGGTACGTCTGGAGCACCATGTTCTCACTCATGGAAAAGTCCAGAACAAGCCCGTGTTTATGCCGATCTTCGGGAATATGGGACACGCCCGCTTCCGAAATATGACGCGGTGACCGGTTGACGATTTCTTTGTCCAGCAGCTTGATCGAACCGCTGTCCACTTTGCGCAGACCGGTCAGCGCTTCGATCAGCTCGCTCTGTCCGTTGCCGTCCACACCGGCGATTCCGAGGATTTCCCCGGCTTTCACGTCGAAGGACAATCCGTTCAGAACCGGCAGCCCGTCGTGCGACTTCGCCTTAATGTCGCGCACCTGCAGAACAGGGCCTTTCGGCTGCGCCGGCTTCTTGTCGACTTTGAAGGAGACGCTGCGCCCTACCATTTTCTCGGCCAGTTCGCGGGTCGTTGTCTCGGACGTTTTGACGGTATCGATCACTTTGCCTCTGCGGATGATCGTAACCGTATCGGAAATTTGCATAATTTCCTTAAGCTTATGCGTAATGAGGATGATGGACTTGCCTTCCGCAACGAGACGTTTCATGATATCCATCAGCTCAGTGATTTCCTGGGGAGTCAGAACCGCTGTCGGTTCATCGAAAATAAGGATGTCAGCACCACGATAAAGCGTCTTCACGATTTCGACACGCTGCTGCATGCCGACGGAAATATCCTGTATTTTAGCATGGGGATTTACTTGAAGGCCGTACTGCTCGGATAGCTTTTTGACCTGCTCGGCAGCGGATTTGTAATCAATGTTCATGCCTTTCTTCGGTTCCATCCCCAAGATGATGTTCTCGGTGACGGTAAACGGCTGAACCAGTTTAAAATGCTGATGGACCATCCCGATTCCAAGCTCGATCGCCTTATTGGGGCTGTCGATCAGAACCGGCTGGCCATTGACTTCGATACCGCCTTCATCCGGCTGGTACAAGCCGAAAACAATATTCATCAAGGTCGATTTACCCGCACCGTTCTCTCCAAGGAGGGCGTGAATCTCCCCTTTTTGCAGCTTAAGAGAGATGGAATCGTTTGCGACAATTCCGGGAAAACGCTTTGTGATTTGCTTCAACTCAACGACAGGGGTCGCTGCACTCATGAAATCACCCTTACTAAGGTTATTGGTAGAAGGTCTGGAAAGTAAGAACAAGGCCAGTTATGCAACCAGCCTTGTTGTATGCTCCATCATAAAAACGTACATAAACATGCGTCATGGTACATGGTGAAAAAGGTGCAGCCTAAACGAAATCTTATTGCTCAGGTACTTTGATTTCGCCTTTGATGATTTTCTCTTTATATTCGTCAGCAAGCTTCAGCACATCCGCAGGAACGTTCTTGCTCGAAGTGGAAGCGAGGCCTACGCCGTTGTCTTTCAGACCAAGCGTTACAGGAGCGCCCGGCTTGAAGTTGCCGTCAACAACCATTTTGGAGTACTTCGTTACCGCTTCTTCAACGCCCTTAACCATGGAAGTCAGAGTCACTTGATCGCCGAATTCCAGGGATTGGTCTTTGTCTACGCCGATAACCCATACTTTTTTGCCTTGCTTGATGCGGTCGTTCGCTTCGTTGAAAACACCGTTTCCTGTTGCTCCGGAGGAGTGGAAAATGATGTCCGCGCCGTCGTTGTACATAGTGGCTGCTGCCGCTTTGCCAAGGTCCGGCTTATCGAATGCGCCCGTGTAGTTGATCAGGACTTTAGCGTCTGGATTTACAGCCGCAACGCCCGCTTTGAATCCTGCTTCGAAACGTTTGATAACCGGAATGTCCATACCGCCGACAAAACCGATTTTGTTGGATTTCGTCATTTTCGCCGCTACTACGCCGACGAGGAAGGAACCTTCGTTTTCAGCAAAAGTGATGGATTGAACGTTCGGAGCTTCCACCACGTTATCGATGATAGCGAAGTTAGCCGTAGGGTTTTGCTGAGCTACGGTTTTCATAGCGTCCGCGATAACGAAGCCGATACCCCAAGTCAGGTTGTATTTACCTTGTACAAACTGGTTCAGGTTCGGAACATAGTCGGAATCCGCTTTACTTTGCAGATATTTCGTGGAGATGCCTGTATCTTTCTTCAGCTTCTCCAGCGCTTCCCAAGCGGATTGGTTAAAGGACTTGTCGTTTACGCCGCCAACGTCTGTTACCATGCCGATTTTCACATCGGACTTCTTCTCGCCGCCGGATGCATTGCCGCTAGGCGCTGCGCCGCCGTTGTCGGCTTTCTTGCCGCAGCCTGCGAGTACAAGCGTGAATGCCAGCATCATGACCAGCGACAGCTTGAAAAACTTCTTCATAAAAGTAAAACCCCCTGTTTGGTTTTTGTAAGCCTAATTCCTGCATCTAGTATTGGATACGAGTTGTAAAAATATGTCGAGAGGACTAGGTTAATTATACCGCGTAACCGATTATACATCTTGGGTAATCCAAAATCCACAACTAAATATACTACGGTTAATTAAATTTTTTTGTCACCGCGAAAACGCTGCCAAGCCAGGCGGCAAAAGAGTCCCGCACCCCATGGGGTGCGGCTCTTTTAGCGTTCAAATCAGTAAATTAAACAGGGTAGGATTGTTATTAATTTCGACATAATTAATATCTTTTTTGCATAATCTCGAGATGAGGCCTTCGTAATCGTCTTTGTTTTTCAGCTCGATGCCGACCAGGGCGGGAGCATTGTCCCGATTCGTTTTTTTCATATACTCAAAACGCGTGATGTCGTCGGTCGGTCCCAGCACTTCTTCCAGAAACTCGCGGAGTGCTCCCGCTCTCTGAGGAAAGTTGACCAGGAAGTAATGCTTGAGGCCTTCATAAATGAGAGACCGTTCCTTGATCTCCTGCATCCGGTCGATATCGTTGTTGCCTCCGCTGATCACACATACTACGTTTTTACCCACAATTTGACTGCGGTAAGCATCCAGCGCCGCTACGGGGAGGGCTCCGGCCGGTTCGATGACAATGGCATTATTGTTGTACAGATCCAGAATCGTCGTGCATTCCTTGCCCTCCGGCACCAGCACGATGTCATCCAGCACGCGCCGGCAGATTTCGAACGTCATTTCGCCGACCTGCTTGACCGCCGCTCCGTCGACGAACTTATCCACCGTCTCCAGAGTCACGACCCGGCCCGCCTCCATAGAGCGCTGCATGCCTGCGGCTCCTTCCGGCTCCACGCCGATCACGGCGGTCTCCGGGGACACGGCCTTGACGTAAGCGCCGACTCCTGCCGCAAGTCCTCCGCCTCCGATGGAGGTGAAGATAAAATCAGGCGACACCGGCATCTGATTCAGCACTTCAAGGCCGACTGTCCCCTGACCGGCAATCGTCCGCACATCGTCGAACGGATGAATGAAGACTTTATTCTCACGCTCGCAATAAATACGGGCTTGAGTGGACGAATCGTCGAAAGTATCGCCGATCAAGACCACTTCGACGTAAGGGCCTCCGAACATTTTGACCTGAGAGATTTTCTGGCGCGGGGTAGTGGTCGGCATAAAGATCTTACCCTCGATCCCCAGGTGGTTGCAGGAATAGGCGACTCCCTGGGCATGATTGCCTGCGCTGGCGCATACGACGCCCCGGCTCCGTTCCTCCTCCGTCAAACTTTGAATGACGTTGTAGGCACCCCGTATTTTAAAAGAACGGACGACCTGAAGGTCCTCCCTTTTCAAATAAATATTGCAGTCGTACTGCCTGGACAGAAGCTCGCTGCGCTGAAGCGGCGAAGGCTCAATAACCCGGCTTAGCGCATGGTTGGCGCGTATGATTTCTTCAACTGTGACAGTGCTCGGATTGCTCACGACAGGACTTCCTTTCCGATGTGGTAATGGTATTCCGATTATTGTAGCACAAGTCGGGCTTTTAGCGCTTGTCTCGGCCGAAAAATAAAGAAACCCGTTCCCCCGCTTAACAGGCCGGGAACAGGGTTTCTTTTGGCGGAAGGTGATGGTTGACTGCCTGCGGAAGCGTAAGTCTGGGCGTTCGAGCAGCGTTAGTCCTCCAGTTCGGAAGCCGGGCGTCTGCGCCGGAATTTAACCAGAAATTCGTACACGACAGGTACGATGATGAGCGTCAGCAGCGTCGAAGAGATCAGACCGCCGATCACGGTAACGGCCAGTCCCTTGGAGATCAGACCGCCGCTTTCGAATCCGAAAGCCAGCGGCAGAAGCGCGCCGACGGTAGCGAGAGCCGTCATCAGAATAGGCCGCAGCCGGGTAGCGGCCGCCTCGAGGAGCGCCTCGCGCGTTCTCATGCCGGCCTTTTCGTTATGAATCACTCTGTCCAGCAGGACGATGGCATTCGTGACGACAATGCCGATCAGCATGAGCGCCCCCATCATGGCCGACACGCTCAAGGTCTCCCCTGTCACAAGAAGGGCCACGATGGCGCCGATGATCGTGAAAGGCAGCGAAAACAGGATCGCAAACGGAGTCAGCGCTCCTCCGAAGAACATAACGAGCACCAGATACACAATCGCGATGGCTGCGATCATGGCGAGACCGAGCTGAGAGAAGGTCTCATTGATCTGCTCCGTTACACCTCCGAAATCGACGCGTACGGACGACGGGAGACCCAGCTTGTCAATCTCGCTCTTCAGTCCTGTGGAGGCCGCGCCCACATCCTTGGAAGTAATATCTGCCGACACTTCGGCGTACAGCTTCGTATCCCGGTGGGTAACCGCATTGGGCGACAGGCCCTCCTCTACTTTGGCCACGTCCTTAAGAGGAACCTCCACACCAAGCGGGGACGTGATCGTGCTGTTTTCGATCGCGGAAAGATCCGCGTACGTTTTTTTGTCGGCTTGTACGTAAACCTCGACCTCTTTGCCCTCGACGCCAACTTTGGCCAGAACGGGTCGCTCGCGATCCCGGCTGAAAGCCGTCGCGATCTGACCGGCCGTTAGGCCGAGCTTGCTGAGTTTGGCCGGGTCCGCGACAATCGTGTACTGGCCGTACGATTCAGACAGGCTGGAGGCTACCTTATCGAATTCCGGCCGATTCTTCATCAGAGCCTGAATTTTATCCGCAGCGGTTCGGATCTCGTCGAGCTTCTCTCCGTATACGTAGAGACTCAGCTTGCTGCCCCCTACGCCGCCGCCCATATCCATCGGTTTCCAGCTTCCATGAACGGTGTCCGTCAACCCTTGGACCAGCCTCTTTTTCTCAGCCGTGAAATCGGCGAATTCGGGATCGTATTCCACATAAAAAAGCGCGGACTTGGACGGCCCGGGCGACATCGGATTCTGACCGCCTACCGAGTATTGCAAATTACGGACACCGCTGCGCCCAAGCACATATTTCTCCGCTTCCAGCGCCTTACTCTTCACATCGTCCAGCGTCTCGCCCGGGGAAGGCGTGTAGGTCACCATGGCGTATTTCTGCTCTTCCTCCGGAAGAAAACTGACGCCGACCCGTGTAGCCAGCAGCAAGCTTCCCGCCAGCAGGAGAATAGCCGTGCCGAAAGCGATAAGTTTATGATTCAACGTCTTGTCCAGGACCCGCCTGTAAAAACGCCCCAGACGGCCGGTTTCGTCATGGCCGCGCCGGTTTTGGCCTTTGTCCCGGACGCGGCGTAACCGGACCGATTCGGCCGGGTCCATGCCAAGCGGAAGGGCAGCGGACGCGCCGCCTTCCGCAAAGGCGGGAACCGGAGCCGGGCCCATACGTTCCAGCCTGCGGCGGAACATGGAATGCCCCAGCATCGGCACGATGGTGATCGCGACGAGCAGCGAAGCAAGCAGCGCGAATACCATCGTCAGGGCGAAGGGCAGGAACAGCTGCCCGACGGGACCGCTCACGAAGCCGAGCGGGAGAAAGACCGCAATCGTCACGAGGGTCGACGAGAAGATGGGCATAAACATCTCCCGCGTCGCTTCGCGGATAAGGGCTTTGCCCCGCAGAGGCTCGGACGGACTGGACATCCGCCGGTAGATGTTCTCGATGACGACAATCGAGTCGTCCACCACGCGGCCGATGGCGACTGTCATCGCTCCCAGCGTCATGATGTTCAGCGTGATGTCCATCTGCTGCAGCAGCAGGATGCCGATGAGCAGCGACAGCGGAATCGAAACGATGGAAATCAGTGTCGTCCGCCAGTTGCGCAGGAACAGCATGATGACCAATACGGCGAATAAAGCGCCGAATACGGCTTTGCTCAGCATCGTGTTGACCGAATCCTCGATTGGCTTGCCCTGGTCAAGCATGATCACGGTCTCCACACCGCTGTTCGCCTGCCGGAATTTGTCGGCCTCCTCCTTGACGGCGTTCACGACATCAACCGTGTTTGCGTCCGGCGCCTTCACGACCTGGATGCCGATGGACTCCTTGCCGTTCGTGCGGGAGATCGAGTCGGCCCGGTCGGCCAGCTCGATTGCCGCCAGCTCGGCAAGCTTCACGGTCGGCAGACCGGCCGCCCCCGCAGGCGCCGATGCTGCGCCGCCCGTCCTGCCGGCGCCTGCGGCACTGCCCGGGGCCGCTGCCGCGCCCGCACCGGGCGCTCCGCCCGAAGCCGCTCCGCCGTGGGCACCTGGTGCTCCCCCTGCGCCCCCGGCTGCCGGACCTGCTGCACCCGCCGCACCGGCTCCGCCCGGAACGAGCGGAATCTCCAGATTCCGCAGGTCGTCCAGGCTCTTCACGTTGCCGTCGACGACGAGGGTTTTCTCGGTCCGTCCGACTTCGTAGAGGCCTAGGGGGACTTGGACAGCCGCCCCCTGAACGATCCCTTTGACCGTATCCTCGCTCAGCCCGTAAGTCTTAAGCTTGTCCCGCTCAAAGGTCAGACGGACTTCCTGCTGGTGCTGGCCCGAGATCTCCACGCTTGCCGCACCCGGAACCCCTTCGAGCGCAGGAAGCAGATCGCTTTCGATCTGCCGGGTCAGCTCGTCGAGCGACTGCTTGTCCCCCGCCACGCTCAGCGATACGACAGGAAATGCGTTTATATTGATTTTGGACACTTTCGTTTCCTGCGCCCCGCTGGGAAGCACAAAATCGGCGACGGCTTCTTTCACTTCGGAAACGGCCTTGTCCATGTCCTTCTTGTACGAATATTCCATCACGATGGAAGATACGTTTTCCATGGATGTCGAACTTACAACGTCTACACCGTCCAGGCTCCGGACCTTCTGCTCGAGAGGGCCCGTGATCCGGTCGGCCACTTCTTCCGGCGCGGCGCCGGGATATACCGTTGTAACGGTAAGAACAGGCACTTCCAGATTCGGAAGCGTCTCCTGCTTCATGCTGAGACCGGCGTAAATGCCCGCGGCCGTCACAAGAATCGTAAGCAACCAGATAACCAGCTTATTGTTCAGAGAATACCGGATAATCCCTCTCACTATTTTCACTCCTGTCTGTTCGTCAGAATGTATGCTGTAAAAACAGTGACTCCTCAAATAAGGGAATCTCCCTGAGCAACTGGCGCCCGATTCAATTCCGATCCGTTACGGAGGTCTCCTGCCTATTCTCCTTTTTTCCCAAAAAAAAGACTGCCGAACCCGGCAGTCTCTTAATTTTTTATGGAGTTGTGTGCAGCGGACTGGAAGTTAACGCTTCTGCAAATACCGATAGAAGGCTGTTGCCGCCTGGGCGCGCGTCACCTCAAGTTTCGGACTGAACTTGCCCCCGTCCGCGCTCATGATACCCATTCCGGTCACAATGGCTGCGTTTCCGATGTTTTTAAGTTCGGAAGCGTCCGTAAAATTACGGTTAAAGACGTTATCGAACTCCGTCAGCTTCTTGTAGTTCAGCGCACGGACGATCAGCGAAGCCATTTCCTCGCGGGTAATCGGCTGATCCGGATTGAACTCGTCGGACGTCCGGTCGATCCATTTGCGGTCCAGAGCCGTTTCCACGTAAGAGAAATACGCATTGCTTTTCTCCACGTCTTTGAACGAGTTTTTGCGGCCATCCATCGCTCCCGCCGGATAATATCCGCCTCCGCTGTCTGCGATGACGAGCATCTTGATAAGCTCTCCGCGCTTGATGGACTGATCCGGCTTGACCTTGCCGTCCTTCACTTCAAGGGCTTGATAATCGAGCATCAGTTGGAGCTCGTTTTGCGCCCAGTGGCCGGCGATATCGTCAACCTTCACCGGCTCCAGAGAGATCACCTCGCCGTTGTCTCGGCTGCGCCATTTGCCGCTCTCCGCATCAAGGAAATAAGCGACGTTTTCGTATTTGTTCTCCAGCGTGTAAACAAGCTGGGCTTTTTGATTTTGGTTGTCCGTCGGATATTTACCGGAAGCTGCGAGAACATTATAGCGCTCGACAGGAATTCCCGGAGGAATTTGACCTTCTAAGCCTACGCTCTGGTAAACCAGGCGAAGCTGGTATTGGGAAAGCAGCAGCTCTTTCGCTTTATCTTTATCCAGCACGGCCGGTTTCTTTGCCGGGAACGCCAGCTTGCTTATATTCACGTAGCTGTTCTGGACTTCGCCCGTACGTTTATCCACACCTACATGAATATTGTCGTTCTCTACCCGGACCCCGTCAATGAACCGGGAGAACAGGAAGGTATACGTGTAATCCTGGTCGATCCCGACAAGTTTGCTGTCCGTTTTGGGGGCTTCCGTCGTTTCCAGCACCAGCTGATGCGCATAGGAAGGGTTCGTTTTCTTTACGAAGTCAACCGCCTTCCCTTTCGCTTCCTCAAAGGAAACCTTAACTTCCTCCGGCTTGATCGTACGGTTAGAACTATAGTCATAATGGGAGAAGTTCGTCAGTTCACCGGTTTTGGCGTCGATAGCCAGAGACACGTACCCTCTGTTATCCTTCGCTCCGTCTTTACCCGGAAGCGCCCATTGGAAATTCCAGTTAGCGTCCGTCTGTTTCGTGGATTCGTTCTCGTATTCGCTGTAGTTCGCTTCTTCAAGCTTGGCATCCGCCGGGATTTTCACCAGCTGCTGGGCCCGTTTAAGCGCCGATTCCTTCGTAGTCACCGCCGTTCCCGTGCCGCTCTGAGGCTGTTCGGTCAATGTCTTGACAGCGGCGGGAGCTTTGCTCTCATACAGCGGCTTGCCTGTTTTGGCATCAAGCTGAAGAGCCGCCATACTGTATGAAATCGCCGGTTTGAGCTCCTTCGACTGGTAAGGAATGAGGTACTGAAGCACCGGTTCCGCTTGATTGCGGAATGCTTTGTCAGCCTGCTCCGGGGTGATGACGCCTTCCTTTTTATCGAAAGCCGCATCCTTATCCCAATACACGCGGTAATCGGAAAGACGGCCTTCGCTGTCTACGGCCACCGTGATATTGTTTTGAGGGAAAGGAACCCCGTCCACGACCCTATCAAAAGAAAACCGATAGTCCTCGTAAACATTCAGCGGGGTTTTGCGGGAAGATTCGCGCAGGTCGTTGTACTTCACCTGCTTTTGAAGCTCCGGACTTAATTTTGCTATGTAATCGGATGCGATGGTTTTAGCTTGATCCAAGCTGGTTTTCGGCGGGTAAACGGGCTTGCTGTCGGGATTTTTGCTGCTGAAATTGTACCCGAGCAAAGCACCGGAATCCGCGTCGAGACTATAAGACAAATAAGAATAGTAATCTTTCTTTTCTTTGTGGCTAAAATTCAGGTTCCACGTTTTTGCAGGCTTGCCCCCGAATCCCCGGGACATGCTTAAATTAGCCCCCTGCAAAGAGAAGCCTTCCGGCAGGGCAACGTATTTTTTAGCCAGCTCGACGGCCTGCTCTTTAGTTACCTTTACCTCTTCCTGGGAAATGTCGATCTGCTCTTTCCCTTGATCCGAAACCGGATTCGCAATAGTTGCGGACGCCCCCGTAACCGCCTTGCTCGCCATAACCGGCGTAACCGTGCCGAACAGCAGTGCGGAAGTAACCACTGCCGTACCTGCTTTCAGAATAATTTTCAAACGGACCTGCCTCCTTCGAATAGGTGGAATGGAACATACTGAATTCCATTTCTCACCATCTGAGACGGACAAATCCGGGCAAAGGTTGCGGAAAAATTCCCCATCTTTTAACCTGTTACTTTTTTGTCATTTCTATAAAGGTTTAGAGGCGTTTAAAAGGGCCTCTTCCACCCTCGTCACATGGACAATACGCCGCCGTCCAAGCGCCTGATTCCCCTTACGGAAGAAAGATCCTCGGCGAGCTTCAGGCAAGCGTAATCTTTCCGCTTGGCCTCCACCATCACATCCAGCCTGTCCAGCCCCTCCTCCTTGCATGCTTTCAGAAAAACAAGCAGCGGTCCCGCTTCCACATACTCGGCATGAGAGCGGAAGTCTTTGTCGTTCTTCGGCGAGGAAACATGAACTTTCATCGGACGGTCCTTCCATGTCTCCGCTATTTGCGGGAGCAGCTCGATACCCGGACGAGAAGAGGAGTTGCACCAGTCGTGGTGAAGATCGAACATCATGGGAACCCCGCTGCGCTGACATACGGACAGCGTTTCTTCGGCCGTGTAGGTTTTATCGTCATTTTCAAAAGTCAGCCTCTTCAAAATGGGTTCCGGCACCCGCGGCAGGTTCGAGAGGAGACGTTCGGCCGAAGCACGCTTGTTCCCGTAGGCTCCGCCCACATGGATATTAATGATGCCATCGCTGCCCATCCCCATGCCGCCGAGAATGTCCGCATGATAGTCCAGGTCGCGTATCGCGGCATCCACCACCGCATCCGAACCGTTGAGCAGCGTAAATTGGTTGGGATGCATCGACAGCCGGATATCGTGGCGGCGGGCAAAAGCACCCAGCTCGGCAAGCTCCTCCCTGTACACCTCTTTAACCCCGATATGGACATCGGGATGGGTGGCAAGCGGGATCAGCGAAGAACTGAGCCGGTACAGGCGGATTCCGTGCGCCGCATTATAATACAGAATTCTGCGCGTAGCTTCCAGATTGCGGCGGCCCACCTCGATCGCCTTTGCCAGCGATTCTTCATAGGGACCTTCTTTGAACCGTTTATACGTAAACGTGGAGCTCGGTGTGTTGTGATAAATAGCCAACGCCTGCGCTACATAGCCGATGCGAACTTCCAAGCTTCTCACCTCTTCTTCAGGTTTCCCGTGCCAAATTTTTTTACCCCGGCGCCTTCAGGTTGTATCTCTGAATGAAGAGGTTGTGCGAATTTGGCAGGCATACCCCTTCCGGCGGCGGCAGATATTATCCCCGTATGGTTGTCAGCCGGAATCTTTCCGGAACAGGACGCCTCAATAAACCATAAATCTACCGCACATTCTCAGGAGGGTTCCTTCATGTCCACGCTTCTCTATATTACGGCACATCCGCATGACGACCGGGCTTCTTACAGCATGGCCGTCGGCAAAGCGTTTCTCGATGCTTACCGCGAAAATTACCCCGGAGACCATATCGTGACACTGGACCTGTACAAAGCGTACATTCCGCAAATCGATACGGACGTCTTTGGCGGCTGGGGCAAGCTGCGCTCCGGCAGTTCGTTTGATCAGCTATCGGAAGAAGAAAAGAAAAAAGTGACCCGTTTCGGCGAACTGACGGATCAGTTTGTGGCGGGCGACAAATATGTTTTCGTCACTCCGATGTGGAACTTTTCCTTCCCTCCCGTTATGAAAGCCTATATCGATACGATCTGTACGGCGGGTAAAACGTTCAAGTACACGGAAAACGGCCCGGTCGGCCTGCTTACCGGCAAAAAAGCGCTGCACGTCTACGCATGCGGCGGCGTTTATTCGGAAGGCCCTGGAGCCGGGTCGGACTTCGGAAGCCCGTATCTGAAAACGATCATGTCCTTCTTCGGAATATCGTCCTTTGAAACTCTTTATGTGGAAGGAATGGCCCAGTTCCCCGACCGCGCCGAGCAGATTAAACAAGACGCCATTAAACACGCACAGGAAAAAGCGCGGACGTTTTAGCCCGAAACGACTTGAAAAAGCATGAGGGATAAACACTATCCCTTCACACAGAAAAACCCCGTAAATCCTAAGATTTACGGGGTTTCTTCCATTCGTAACGCCGCAGCGTCCGACAGGGAGCCAAGGCTTAGTATTGGTCGCGTCTGATCAGAGAAATGTTATACGCGGACACCAGCAGACCGACGATTCTCGTGACATAACCGACGAGCGGAATGTAGCTGAGGAAGGCCAGCACGATGTTGACGACAGCCGGAAGCAGCGTCCGGTTGCTGTTGATCAAGCCGATGACTGCACTCACGAATACGAGAGGCACTACCCAGCCGCCGGACCATAGGAATCCGAACGGGATAAGGCCGACTACGTAGCCGATGATAATTCCGATTTCCACAATAAGCTGAATCACATTCAAAACGCGTTTCGTTTCCGAACTCACGATAAATCCCTCTTTTCGCAAGGCGGCGCGTGTAAATGAAAACGCCCCGTCCTATTTAATTTTACACATCTCAGGGTGTAACGCTCGATCCGGACGACCTTGCATAGACGCGGGAGCAGTCCGCGAATCATACAAATCGTTTATCGGATTTTTATGCCCTTTGTTTAATTTACGTACCGAGGCGTCTTCGCGTTTCATGCGTCCGCCTTCTTTCTTCCTAATTATACCTGAAAATTTTTATAAAAAAAGACCCGGACTTCTCCGGGCTCAATAGAAAATATTAGAAAACGAAGGGAAACCATCTCCCAAAGGTCCACGGTAAGCCCCGTGGAGTCTCGAACAGTGCCGCGGCACCATTCATCCTGGTGAACCAGGACGGGCAGCAATAACA
The DNA here is from genome assembly GCF_000739915.1 of Paenibacillus chitinolyticus NBRC 15660. Classification (GTDB taxonomy): domain Bacteria; phylum Bacillota; class Bacilli; order Paenibacillales; family NBRC-103111; genus Paenibacillus_F; species Paenibacillus_F chitinolyticus. Next base: position 30,781 of record NZ_BBJT01000007.1, read on the forward strand.
GACCGGGTTCCCTCCGAGACTTAGCGGCTTTTACGTAGAAGCTGCGACACCGGTTGTGACGCCGCCCGGCGCAGCGCCCGCAGCGGAGCCTCCCTGCTGCAGACGGTACATCTGAGAGTACCGGCCGCCCAGCTCCAGCAGCTCCTCGTGATTCCCCCGCTCCACAATTTCGCCGCGATGCAGGACCAGAATCAGATCCGCGCTGCGGATCGTAGACAGCCGGTGCGCGATGATGAAAGTGGTCCGGCCTTTCTTGACGACATCGAGCGCGGCCTGAATCACGGCTTCCGTCTCCGTATCGATGTTGGCGGTCGCTTCGTCCAGGATCAGAATCGCCGGATCGAAAGCAAGCGCACGCGCGAACGAGATCAGCTGCCGCTGGCCCGCGGAGAGCGTGCTTCCTTTTTCGAGCACGGGCTCGTCGAAGCCTCCCGGCAGGTTGGCGAATATGCGCTCGCCGCCGACATCCCGCAGCGCCGCATCCACCTTCTCCCGGGGAATCGTGCCGTCCCCAAGGCTGACGTTGCTGGCAATCGTGCCCGTGAAGAGGAACGGATCCTGCAGCACGATGCCCATATGTTGACGCAGAAGCTGCTTGGGCATGGCCGTAATATCCTGGCCGTCCACCCGGATCGTTCCTTTCTGCGGATCATAGAACCGGAACAATAGGTTCATAATGGAGCTTTTGCCTGAACCGGTATGGCCCACGAGCGCCACAGTCTGCCCCTGCTTCGCCTCGAAGGAAATGTTCTTGAGCACATAATCTTCCTTGTAAGCGAAGGACACCTGCTCGAAGCTGACATCGCCTTTGTAGCGGGGCAGCCGGCCTTCGGCAACGTCTTCGCCCCGTTCATCCATCAGCTCGAACACGCGTCCCGCCGAAATGATCGATTGATCGAGCGTCGCAAGCTGATTCACCATCCCGGTGATCGGCTGGAAGAGCCGGTTCAAGTAGTCGATGAAGGCGTACAGCACCCCGAAGGAGATCACGGATTCGGCTCCCGTTCCCATCGAGGCGCCTCCGAAATGCCAGAGCAGCAGTGCAAAAGATATGTTTCGCAGCACTCCGACCAGATTATGGGAAGTGAGGGCGTTCAAGCTTTGCAGCTTCTGCTGGTGCTTGAGGTAATCCTCGTTGAGCGTTTCGAACTCCTCCATCGTTTCTTTCTGACGGCGAAACGCACGGATGATCGTCATCCCCTGGATGGCTTCATTGATCATCCCGTTAATGTCGCTTAAGCGCGAACGGATGATTTTGTTATACCGCGAAGCGTACTTGCGGTAAATGATGACCCAGACGACCAGCAACGGGACGATCAGAAGACAGATCGCGCCGAGCTTCACGTCCAGAAGGAAAAGGGCGATAAAGATCCCCGTCATATACACGAAGCCGGTAAAAAAGTTCGCCAGCACCGTCACGAACAAGTCGCGGACGGCCTCGGTGTCATTGGTCACCCTGGATACGACCTTTCCGGCCGGAAGATTGTCGAAATAATGGATGGGCAGCCGCTGAATTTGCCTGTACACATCCAGCCGCAGCTTCTGAATAACACGGTTTGCGGAAACCTGGAGCATGTACCGCTCTCCGAAAGTGAAGACAGCCGCTACGGCCAGCAGCCCGAGATAAAGCAGGGCGAGCCGGATTAATTTGGCCAATTCCGGCCGATAGAACACATAGAGCTCGCCTTTGGTCAGCGACTTCGCTTCGTATGCGGCGCTCTGCCCGCCTCTCGTGACCGTCAGCTTGCCGTCCTGCCAGGACCGCTGGCCGTCAAAGGCGATCGGCCCGTTAACGAAGACGAATCGCGTGCCGACCTGAAGCAGCCTGGCTTCGTCACCGCGCGCTTCGCCTTCCGCGAAACGGTCTCCGCGTTTGTAAAGGTCGCCTCCGTAGGACACCGTGTCCCCGTTGTCCACAGTATTCCCGGTACTGCCGGTTTCCTGCGGGACTTTGTACCAGGGCTGCTCGATTCCGAGGATATGCGTATCGATCATCCGCTTGGCGATAAAGGGACCCGACAGCTCTGCCGCTACCGCGACCGTAAGCATAAGTAGTGCAAGAATAAACAATTTTTTATGATGAAGTGCGTACTGCACCAAACGTTTGCCTGTGTGCAAGGCCGATCACCCCGCTTCCGTCAAATTGGATTCGACCTGCTGGCGCTCGTACTGTTCTTTGTACCAGCCGCCCAGCGCCAGCAGCTCTTCATGGGTTCCCGCTTCGACAATCCGGCCCTCGTCGAGGACGAGAATCCGGTCCGCGTGCTCGATGGCGGACAGCCGATGCGTGGAGATGAGCGTCGTTTTGCCGGCACGCTCCCGCCGGATGTTCTCGATGATTCTCGCTTCGGTCCGCGCATCCACGGCCGACATCGCATCGTCGAGCAGCAGAATTTCCGGGTCGGCGATCAAGGCCCTCGCCAGCGAGACACGCTGCTTCTGCCCGCCGGACAAAGCTACGCCCTTCTCTCCGACAAGGGTGTCGAGCCCGTCTGCCAGCGTACCGATGTCCTGCGTGAAGGCGGCCCGTTCGATCGCCTGCAGCACATCGTCCTCGCTTGCGTCGGACTTGCCGAACTTAATGTTCTCCCTCACGGTCTTGGAGAACAGAATCTGCTCCTGCGGCACATAGCCGATCCACGACTGCAGCTGCTCCAGCGGAATCTGCTGGATAGGCACGCCGTCGATGGTGATCGAGCCGCTGCCCGTCGGATACTGCCGCAGCAGCTGCTTCAGCAGCGTGGATTTCCCGCTGCCGGTCCGGCCAACCACGCCGAGGGTCTCGCCCTGACGCAGCGTGAAGCCAATGTCCTCCAGATTGGGAGTCCCCGAGGAGGGGTACTTGAACGCGGCTTCCCGGAAGCCGATGGTACCCGGCTTCGCATCCGCCGCCGGCTGCGGGACGTCCTGCACATCGGGCCGGTACCCCAGCGTTTCGTTGACCCGGTCCAGAGAAGCGTTGCCCCGCTGCATGATGTTGATCAGCTCGCCGATCGCGAACATCGGCCAGATCAGCATCCCGAGATAGATGTTGAAGGACAGGAGCTGTCCCAGCGTAAGCTCGGTCTGAAACACGAGATATGCGCCGTAGCCCAGACCGATCAGATAACTCGCCCCGACAAGCAGCTTGATCGTCGGATCGAACAGGGCGTCGATTTTGGCAACCGCAATGTTCTTGTTGTACACATCCTCCGTCAGCTCCCGGAAGCGCTCCTGTTCGTTGGCTTCCTGAACGTACGCCCGCAGAACCCGGACGCCCGCCGTCGCTTCCAGCACCTGATCGTTCATCTGGCCGAACGCATCCTGGGCCGTCGTGTACCGTTCATGAATCGTTTTGCCGTAAAATTTCATGGCCAGCGCGATGAACGGAAGCGGCAGCAGGGCCGCAAACGTAAGCTTCCAGGAGATCGTGACGCCCATCGTAAAAAGAATCACGAGCATAAACGCGCTGGAATCCACCAGCGTCAAAATACCGAAGCCCGCCGTAGCGGAAACGGACCGAAGATCATTGGTGGCGCGGGCCATCAGATCGCCCGTGCGGTACTTTTCGAAAAAGGTCGGGGTCATCTTCAGCAGATGCCGCATAAATCTGGAACGCAGCACGCGTTCCACCAGAAAAGCGCCCCCGAACAACTGATACATCCAAACATAGGTCATCAAATAAATAATGACCGTAATCCCCAGCGTCCATGAGATCATGGAGATCAGCCGGCCCGCCGTAATCGAACCCATATGGATCTCGTCAACCGCGTAACCGAGAATCTTCGGAGGAATAATCTCCACGATACCGGCGACGATCAACAGCGTAATCGCTACCGTGTAGCGGATCCAGTGCTTTTTAAAAAACCAGCCGAGCTTCTGTAAAATACTGAACAAACAGGTCACCTTCTTTCTTTGTCCACGAAAAGCTTTTTTTCTTGTTTCCGTATTCGTGTCTCTCTAGAAAAATGAGGGCGGTCTCCATGCGGGACCATGAAAAAAGGACGCACCGTTCAACTAACAAACGGTACGTCCTCAAAAGCGCGGCAAAGCCTGCGCCCATTAAACCGGCTGCGGGCAGCCATGATTACGGAAATGCGGGCGTCTGAACGCCGCTATCCCGATGTGCGGTTTAACGGGTGTACCGAATATTCAGCTGTTCCCTTGTTCACTGCATACGGATGTATTCCATGGACAGGCAACATTCTAAACATCGATACCACCCTTTCTTCTCCGGTCATTTTTCTGCGCTTTCGCGTCAACTTGGTGTGATTGTATCACCCGTTGGAAAGGAATGTCAACCCGAACAAGCCGGAGAAAATAGTTATAACCAAAATGGAGCAGGGGCCCCCATAGGGTTCGAACGGGCATCGCGCAATGCTTCGATTCGTGCCCGGATTCGCTTGATTCGGAAGAGTCCCTCTGTTCTTTATTCCTTTTGCAGATAGCGCTTATCCTTGAGAAACAGCCTCCAAAACAAATAAAACACGGGAACCAGAATCGCCGAACTCACGATGTACCCGATGAAAAGCGAACGGAACATCGTCGGGTTCGTAATCCCTTCGTCGAACGTCAAATGAGGATAAACCATGTAAGGCATGTGCGCGGAAAAATACGCATAGCTCGCCAGTCCGTACTGGATGATGACCGTAATAATCGAAGCCCGCGGGTAACCGCGGCGGCCGTCCGGCCTTCTTTTTAGCAGCAAAATATAAGCGACGATGAAGGCCGCTACGGAAAGGCCGAACCAGAAGGCGTACCGCTTGAAACCCTCCACCATCCACGGCGCATGCTCGGAAAAGGTGCTGACGGTGAGCATGGCCATCAGCAGGTTGATGGGCCCCCAGATAATCGCGAGCCTGCGGTAATCGCGGTACGTCTCCTCGTCCCCCGCCTCGCGGGAGTAGTCCGCCAGGAAGAGCGCGGACATGAACAGCTCGGTCGACAGCCCGAAGCCGAGATGCGCGTACTCCGTCAAGCTGGTGAACAGTTCGCCGAGGTGAAGGACCGGCACTCCGTTTTCAACGGTGACGAAGCCTCCCAGCGTGATCGGCAGCACGCTGACCAGCAGTCCCGGGATAAGGAGACCCGTAATCCCGGAAACGACCCGCAGCAGGCGGCCGTGCTTCGACACGGAGTAAGCGTAGACCATGAATGTGCTGCGAACGAGCAGCAGCAGGAGAACGAGCGAGACCGGCACGAGCAGGGCCGCGCCGAGCATATGGGTCGCCTTCGGGAAGAAACCCGCAAGAGCCACGACGAACAGGACGAGAAACACGTTCGTCACTTCCCAGGTCGGCGACAAATACCGGTTCGCGAGGGCTCCCGCCTTCGTATGATGCTGGCCACTGAAGTACATCGACCAGAAACCGGCGCCGAAGTCGATGGAGCCGAGAATCGAGTACGTGAACAGGAATACCCAGAGTACGCTGACTGCCAAGGTTACGTCGCTCATGTACTCGCCCCCTCTGCTGCCCCGGTCTGGTCTCCGTTAGCGGCGGCAAGTCCGAGTGCTTCCGAGACGGGATGCCGCTTGAAGTAGACGTGCATGACGATCGACGTCACGACAAGAAGAAACACGTAGACGGACACGAACATAACGAACAGGGTCCCGATGCCCTGGGACTGCAGGGCCGCTTCGCTGGTCCGCTGCACGTGGTAAACCGTCCAGGGCTGCCGGCCCGTGCAGCTGAAGATCCAGCCGATCTCGATGCCCAGCATGGAGAGAGGACCCGAAGCGACAAGGATGGCCAGAAGCCAGCTCGGGTAAGGCTTTTTGAACCAGATACGGATGAGCAGGCTCAGGAAGGCCACGGCGAGCAGGAACATGCCGATGAACACCATCAGGTTAAAGAGGGTGTGAATGTACAGCGGCGGCCAGTTCTCCCGCGGGAATTCGTTCAGGCCCCGGACCACGGTGTCGAAACGGTTGCCTGCAAGCAAGCTGAGGAAGCCCGGCAGCTCGATCGCTCCCTTGATGGACTGCGTCGCTTCGTCGACTTTGCCGAAAATGGCAAGCGGGGCGTGAGACTGCGTCTCAAACAGCCCTTCGGCGGCGGCGAGCTTTTCGGGGATGTGATGATGCAGCATCTGGGCCGTCGCATGTCCGTTGACGGCCGTGAAGGCCGTCATGATGCCGCCGAAGATGAGCGCGAGAAACAGGCCCTTGCGGTGGTAATCCGCTTCGCGTGGGGCTTTGCGTGCCTTCAGCAGCTTGTAAGCCGCCACGGACGCGACGGCGAAGGCGCCTGTCATATAGGCGGTGGACAGGACGTGCAGCGCCGTCGACCAGAAGCTCGGGTTGAACACGGCCTCCCACGGGCGGATGTCGACGAAGTCTCCGTTCGCGTTGATGGAGAACCCTCTCGGCGTGTTCATAAACGCGTGTGCGTCCGTGATCATCACGGCCGAAGCGCTCGCCCCGATCGCGACGAAGATCACGCTGATGATCCGTACGACCGGAGGCAGCCGGTCGGCCGCATACAAGTAGATCGACATAAAGAGGGCCTCGAAAAAAAAGGCCCACATTTCGATCTGAAACGGCAGAGCGATCACCTGCCCGACGATCCGCATGAAGCCTGGCCAGAGCAAAGAGAGCATCACGCCGACGATCGTTCCCGACGGAATCGCGACGCCCAGCAGAATGCCGGAAGCTTTCGTCCACCTTCTGGCGAGCACCACGTAGTCGCGGTCTTTTTTGACATGATACATGATTTCCGCAAACACGATCATCATCGGAAGCCCAACCCCGAGCGTCGCAAAAATAATATGAAACGCCATTGACGTGCCGAACAAGGCCCGCGCCATCACGACGGTATCCATAGATCCACACTCCTTTTGTAGCCACCCGGCCCAATTCTTTCCTGTAATATGGGTCAAAAAGGAGGGAAGTATGCGTTTGGGTAAGGGGAGATGAAACTGCTTAAGAGAATTCATTGTCTGACAGGAGCAGACAACGATCCTCGTCCACGTCTTTTAATTCCCTAAAATAGGAAGGGCGTCCAGTGCTCATTTTGTATTCATACACCTCCCCGTTTTTTGCCCATTTTTCAATTGCTTAGGGGTATGTTTTGATACAAATCCAGGTCCGAATTGGCCTTTTGCTGTTCCTCTGACGGAACGGAAATAATCTACTGATTTTGTTTTCCTGACCAAGGCAGAATATTGTTTTCCCCTGCTAACGAGATCAGCAAACAGAAACAGCAAAAAGATTTCCAACAAAATGCTCCTTTAGAGGTTGTATAGAAAAGAATGAGGGAAAATTGATTTAGATTAGATTCAATATTTTCTATGTAAAATAAGATATATCTAAAAAAAGTCGCCCTGACCGGATGGCCAAGGCAACTGTTAAACTATAAGTGCATTATTTTCTTCTAATAACAGCTGCATTTTCGTTCACCGCTAGAACTTCAACTTTACCTGAATTAGTTATGGAATCTTTGTTTTTCAACCAGAATTGACTGGGAACAAACTCTATATTTTCAATAACGACTAGCCACTCACCATCACGCTTGACAACCGGTATTCCATAAACCGGAAGTTTGCCTAGATCACTATATGTCTTCGAAAGGTATGCTTTATACTCACCTACATTCAGCTTCTCTATCTTCTCAATTTTGAAATCAATTAATGTATTAGGATTAAGCCCTTTGTTCGCAAAAACATCTGCAGCCAACTTGTTAGCCACCGGCTGGCTGTATCTAACGTCAATCGTATGAGATAAAAAAGTATCTGCATCTTGGAAATGCTGCAGTGCTTCAAAAGTTTTAGTAACCACTTCTTTCACCCGGACATCTTCTGATTTCACCTCTTCCTCCGCTTTTGCACTAGTTAAAGATACAGCAGCTAGAAGAGCAAGAGCTAGCATCCCAACTAATGACCATTTATATGAAGCCCTTTTTTGGATAATCATTTGAATTCTCCTTTTTAAATATCTTTTATTGTCTAGCATGCTCACGGAGTGAACGGTTAAGGGGGGTTTTTGAAAATATTCCATCCATTTAATTAGCACAGCCGCATATTCTTGACTCTGTTGTTTGTTCATACTGGATACTGCTAAGTAATCACTTGCAATTTCCTGATCTTCACGCATTTTCCTAAGAGCTAGCCATAAAAGGGGATTAAACCAGTGAATAATAACCAATATATTAACTATCCAGTTTACTCCTATGTCTTTACGTTTAAGATGAGCAAGCTCATGCAGAAAAACATGCTTCCATTCCTCTGTCGAGAAACTTTCAACCCCCTTCGGTGGAATAAGAATTCTGGGCCTCCACAATCCATATAAAGACGGTACACAAACGGCACTCGTGGTCATCAGTGGAACTCTGCGATTAATGCCTATAATTTGTTTACATGTTTCTAATTGTTCCAGCAATGATGAATCCATACATGGTTTAGAATTTTTCTTCAAAGTAATAGCAAACTTTCTGTTTGCCCTATATATAGCGATACTTATCAAAAGTACTCCCGCAATCCAGATAAAAGATAACCAATTCAATAAATAGAAGTTACTCTTTCTTGAATGACTATCGAAGCTTTTTAAATAATTGACGTTTTCGCCATTAATATTTACATCCATGTTGTTATTGGAAATTGTCATTGTAGTGTTCGGCTGTAAGCTACTCGGTTGTAAGGTCACTGCCTCGTGTGGGTTTATATCCAGATAGTTAAAAATACTAAGTTGACTTCCCAAAGAGTCTGGAAGAAGCAGACGAAGTATAAGAAGGAGCCATAAGTAATAATTCCAAGAAGCTGGCAAGCGATCTTTGAAGAGGACTTTTATCGTAAGAATTAATACAACCATAACCCCGGCCTTAAAGGAAATGTTAAGAATAAATAAAAAAACAGGCTGAAAATTTAGAAGCATATTAGTCGCCGCTCCTTTTATCCAAAAGGGATTTTAGCTCTTCGATATCCTCTTTAGATAAAGACCGTTTGTTTAAAAACTCAACTATTACAGGTTTAAAAAGATTTCCTCTTACTTTGTGCAAAAACGATTGGGTTTCTGCCAATATGCAATCCTTCTCTTCATATAGGGCGTAATACTGATAAATGCGGCTGCTCATGTCCGCCTTGATTGCATTTTTTTGAACCAGTCGTGCAATTAAGGTTCTAACGGTTTTTGAACTCCACTCAGGATGACTCATCGATTCAATAATTTCACTTGCTGTGAGGGATTTTTTTGCAGACCAAAGCACCTTCATTATCTCCCACTCTGCATCGGAAATGCGTAGGTTTGGATTCATAGTTCAAATCCTTTCACTTTAATATCGACTACAAGTGTAGTCTATATACAGACTACACTTGTAGTCGATATTAGTCAACTTTTTTATGTGTTTTACCCCAAGAAAGATAAAAAACAAAGCAGGTACTTTATTAAAATAAGCGCCTGCTTTGTTTTTTAATTTAATTATATACGTTTCCTGCCAAATCTGTACTGTAACCAGTAAGGTTTTCTAAATCTAAAACAAGAGGTTTGCTAGTTGGAACGTTGTTAAAATTAACATTATACCAATCAGCAGTCTGTTTATAATCATTCCAAATAGTTATGTTGCTCACTGGGGTGTTCCCAGATGGGCTGTATTCTTTTAAATAATAACCAATCCATGCTTTAACGCTTGAGTCACGTGACAACTGCCAGCCCTTTACAAAAGTTCCACTATTATATGCAACCGAAAAAGTTGTAGTGCCGGGCTTATAACCACTTCCATTAATAGGTTTAGCCTCATAGTAAAGCACTCCGGAAGCCATCGGACTAATTACCGAATTATTACTGCTGTTTTTCACCACTTCACCTTTATGTTTTACTACTGTCACAAAATCATCTTTAGCAATAATTTCTTTTGCTGAACTATTAGCTGAAGGGGCATTTTTACTTTGTAAACCATCATTCTTAATGAAATCAATGGGTTCAATTATTACATACCATTTTCCATTTTCTTTGATAACTGGAACTTCATAAGCAGGGACTTGGCCAGTTGAACTAAATTTTTGAGAAACAAGGGCTCTATACTCACTCTCAGAAACCTTGCTTAACTTTTCAACATTATAATCAGTAAGGGTATTGGCATTTTTAGGATTCGAAAACGTGCTGCCAGCAATTTGCTTTCTTCCCTCTTCACTATAGCGCAAGTCTTTCGAAACCGCTAAATATGTATCATAATCACTGTAATTCTTTATTGATTTATAAAATTTATGAACAGTCGCCTCAACCTCTGTTAAACCATCATCTACCTTCGCTGAAGTTACAGATGAAAAAACTCCAAAAGCTAACGCTAATACTAAAACCATTGATCCGCTCTTTTTCAATTTAATCTCTCCCTTTATTTTTTTGACAAAGTTTAAATCTAATATAGATTCAATATAAACCCAAATTTTACTTTTCTTGTAATCACATATAAAATATAATTACCATTTGGAATTTACACCCATCTTTGTCTCTATATATAACGTTTTTCGAACCGTTAATGTGACATTTTTTTTAAAATATGTGGAGGAGGTTATTTTGAAAACATTAAACCATTCGATATTCCCCTTAGATTTCCGAAATCTAAATCCTGACTCTCAAAGATCAATAATTAATGCTTTTTATGAATTAGCATATCAAAATGCGATATTAATTTTAAAAGATAGATCTTTAGCGGAAGATGCCGCACATGATACGCTAATAAAAGTTCTTGAATGTGGTCCTAATTTAAAACACGATCATAATATTAAATCTTGGATCAGGCAGGTAGCCCGGAATGCAGCATACGACATAATAAGGAAAAATAAAAAATATGATTATTCACTGCGCCATGAAAAGGTGATAAATAACCTCCACAGCCAATCCACTGAAGAATTTGTGGAAATTTTATTAAGAAATGAATGCTTATTAAAGAATATAGATGAACTTCGAGACGATTATCGAGTTTTGATCAAAATGCGTTACATGGATGAAATGCCTTATAAAATAATAGCAGGAAAATTAAATATTTCAGAGTCAGTTCTGAGCAAACGTGTAGAAAGAGCAAAAAAACAACTTATTAGTTTATTTATTCATGACTGGGAGCCTCTCTAAACCTTAAATTTTATATTCATACTTCCAAAAGTCCCGCCTCGTCCGGATTGATTGATGTAGGACACATACGGAAGACTTACGATATAGATGTTAAACACCGGGCCTTCGCCATGTTCCTGGAAGCTGGACTTGGCTACAAAACGGTAGCCAAGAGATTAATGAAAGAATGGAAAGAAGATGGAGGGAACTGCAAAGGGGACAAGAGAAAAGCGGCGTCAAACATAGCCGCTGATGAATGAGCTGTGGATTGGAAGCCACAACAACCTGGAGCTTGCGCTGGAAACGGTACACGCAGCCGTACACAAACGCCGAGTAACAAATCTGTTGCTCCACAGTGACCAGGGCTTTCAATATCCCCATAAGCAGTACCATGCCTTATTGAAGCGCAAGAGGATGGAAGCAAGCATGTCACGTAATGGAGGATATTGGGATAGCGCCTGTATCGAGGTTTTTGGACACTTCAGTCGAATGTCTCCGACTCCACACTTTTTTGAACGAAGGCCAGCTGATAATTTACATCTCATTTAACGTCCGCTTGCTTCCAACTTATCCTGGCACAAAAGAACGGACGAACTAAAAATCTTACAAGAAAAACAGCCCCAAAGGTTCAACATACCCGTTTATCGCATAAAAAAAGCCCCCTTCCTCTCAGTCTGGACTGAAAGGAAAGGAGCCGCCTGAACCTGACGGGGCAGGAAAGCTTCAGGAACGCGTGCCGTTGTGCAGGTCTTCGATCTCCTGCCGCAGACCGTTTTCGACTTCCTCGAATGCGGGCTGGTTAAAGCTCAGCGAAGCGTTCTCCACAGCGCGCTCGGCACGCTGGATGGCCCGTTCCGCTTGCTCTTCAAGCTGGGCTGTCGGATGAGACAGCGCTTGGGAGACGGCGTTGTGGACCTTTTCCACCGAATTTTGCGCCTGAGAAATCGGGTTTTGCGACTGCAAACTGGAATCGCGCTCGGTCATGATGGAAGCCTCCTTCATCTCGATAGGAATTTCAGACTCCTATAGGATGGGGCAATCCGGCCGTGTTTATGCTACCAGGCTGTTTGCGGACTAAGAAATGATTCCAACCGAGTACAAGAAAATAAGGACGATCAGCGGCGGAATCACGATGCGGAGCAGGAACACCCACACCCGCAGCAGTGTGCCTTTGAGTCCGGCTTCTTCCATGGCGCGTTTCGAGGCGTACGCGATAAAGAGCGTAACGACCAGGCCGCCGATAGGAAGCAGAATGTTCGAGGTGACGAAGTCCAAGGAATCGAACACCGTTTTGCCGCCGATTTTGAAATTGCTCAGAACACCGCCGACCGACAAGGCCGAAGGCACACCGACGATAAAACAAACCGCGGTCGTCCAGGACGTCGCCTTAAGCCGCGACCATTTCCAGCGGTCCATCGCAAAGGCGACCGGCACTTCCAGCAGCGACAGAATCGACGTGAAAGCGGCGATGGCCAGCAGGATAAAGAACAGGCCGCCGAAGGCCGCGCCCAAAGGCATCGAAGAGAACGCCGCAGGCAGCACGACGAAGACAAGTCCGGGCCCTTGAGCCGGCTCCAGGCCGAACGAGAACGTAGTCGGGAATACGATGAGGCCCGCGATAAGGGCATACAGCAGATTGCCCCCCGTAACCGCAACGGTCGCTTTGCCCAGAGACTGCTCTTTCTTCACGTAGGAGCCGTACGTAATCATGACGCCCATCCCGACCGACATCGAGAAGAAAGCTTGCCCCAGGGCAACGAGCGCGGACTCGCCCGTCAGCTTGCTGAAATCCGGCTTCAGGAAAAATTCGATGCCCGCTCCGGCTCCCGGAAGCGTCAAGGCACGCGCCATCAGAATGAGCAGCACGACCGCAAGCGCGGGAATAAGCACCTTGTTGAATTTTTCGATACCACCGGATACTCCTCTCGCAATTACCCAGCCGGAAAGCCCCAGAATAAGGAACTGCCAGGCTATCGGGCTGTACCCGGAGGTAAAGGTTTGAAACTGAACGGCGTAATCCGTTCCTTTGTACAAAGCCCCCGTAAAGGAGCTAAGCGCATAATGCAGCGTCCAGCCCGCAATAACGGAATAAAAAGACGTGATCATAAAGGAACCGAACACTCCGAGAAAACCGAAGAAGCTCCAGCGTTTGGAACCTGACAAATTAAGAAAAGAGGTGGAGGCGTTCCCCCGTCCCGCGCGTCCTATGGCCATCTCGGCCAGTAAGACCGGCATGCCGACGATAATGAGACAGATAATGAACAGCAGCACAAAAGCCGCTCCGCCGTATATCCCCGTTATATAAGGAAATTTCCAAAGGTTGCCGAGGCCGATCGCACTCCCGATCGCCGACATGATGAAGCCGAGGGAAGAGAAACGTTCCCCGCTCTTTTCACCGGCTGCAGGGCCTGAAGCTCCCCCGTTTAAATCTTGTTTGCTCATGCTTTCACCTGCTTGTGTAGTCTAGGATGTTAACGGTCTGTCTAAACAGAGGTTTATTCTATCGGAAAGGCGAGTGTGTGTCCAGTTATTATTGACCTATGTTCAATAAATCACTATAAGTTCTCTAGGACTACAGCGGCGCAACAAAAAACGGCCGCCCTCAAGGGGCCGCCGCGTTACGATCGATTCAATTAAACCGGCAAAGGCGTCGGTTCGGACAACGGGGAATCCGGAGACGAGGCCGATTTGGCGTTAACGAAGTTCACCATCTCCTCGCAGCCCGGAAGTCTCCGTCCTTTACCGAAAGGCACGCACGTAGGCGTTCCGAAAATAGGATCGCGGACGAGGCGGCAGTTCAGCCCGAACACGTGGCGCACCAGTTCCTCCGTTACGATTTCCTCGGGCTTGCCCGCGGCGTAGACCTTCTTGTCGCAAATAGCGACGATGTGGTGCGCATAACGGCAGGCCAGGTTGAGGTCGTGGAGAACCATGACGATCGTCGTGTTCTCCTTCTCGTTGAGTTCCCACAGGAGATCGAGAATTTCGATCTGATGCGTCATGTCGAGATAGGTCGTCGGCTCATCGAGCAGGATCGTGTTGGTTCCCTGCGCGAGAGTCATGGCGATCCATGCCCGCTGCCTCTGTCCGCCCGACAGCGAATCCACTTGACGTTCGGCCAGCGGAGCCATCCCCGTCGCTTCCAACGCCTTGGTGACTGCATCCTCGTCTTCCCGGGTCCACTGCTTCAGCCAGTTCTGGTGCGGATAGCGTCCCTGCTTCACGAGTTCAAAGACAGTCATCCCTTCAGGAGCGGTAGGACCTTGCGGCAGAATCGCCATCTGACGGGCCACTTCCTTGGTGGACTGCTTCGCGATTTCCTGGCCGTTCAGCAGCACGGCACCGTTCTTGGGCTTCATCAGCCGGGCCATGGAGCGCAGCAGCGTCGATTTACCGCAGCCGTTGCAGCCGATCAACACGGTAATCTGACCTTTCGGAATCTCCAGATCGAGATCCTCGATAATATCCGTTTGATTGTAAGAAAGCGTCAGCGACTTGGTTTCGATCCCATACATGCGCTCAATCTCCTTTGCCAAGAAAAGTGGTGTTCATCCAGATGACGAGAGGCGGCTAATCATTCCAGGCGGCAGTCGGCGCCGCATATCCACCCGTGTGATAGGACTGTCCGCCGCCAATGCGGATGACAGCAGCCGTCTCTGGGCGCAGCGCCTTCCTATCTATATACCGGATCGCTCATTTATGTGTTCCGGGATTTGTACAAGAGGTAAATAAAATACGGGGCACCGACGCAGGCCGTAAAAATCCCGGCCGGATAATCGTGCGGCGGAAACGCCGTGCGGCCGATATAATCGGATACCAGCACGACCAGGGCGCCGAACAGCCCCGACGCCGGCAGCAAAGCGCCGTACGCGCTGCCGACAAGCCGCCGCGCCATATGCGGCGCGATCAGCCCGACGAAGGTGATGCCCCCGCCGAAGGCTACGGCCGAACCGGCTAAGGCGGTGCTGAGCAGAATCAGCACGACGCGCTGGCGGTTCACCCGGCTGCCCACGCTGGTGGCGACCGAATCGCCCAGCGCCTGCACGTTGAGGCTGCGAGCCATGTACGCGAGAATCGGAATCAGCACCGCCAGCCATAAGGCCAGCGCTCCGACATGGCTCCAATTCGAGCCGTACACGCTCCCCACCTTCCAGGTAACGGCCTGGGTAGTCAGTACCGGCGGGGCGAGCAGGATCAGCATCGTGTTCACCGCGGACAAAGAAGCCGCGATTCCGATGCCGATCAGCACGAGCCTTACCGGCGGCAGCCCGTTCTTCCAGGCCAGAGCCATGATGATCAGCGCCGTCAGCGAGGCGCCGACGAAGGCCGCAAGCGGCAGCCATTGGGCCTGGGAAAGGAACGTGCTGCCCGTGCCGGTCGTCATCACGATGAAGGCGACGACGAACACGCCTGCACCATCGGTGATGCCGATGATGTCCGGGGACGCCAGCGGATTGCGGCTGACGCCCTGCAGGATCGCTCCGGCCATAGCCAGCGCCGCCCCTACCATGACCGCCACGAGAACCCGCGGCAGCCGGAACGTGTGAATGACGAGCGCATCCTGCGGCGTGCCCATCCCAAACAGCGTGCGGAGCACCTGCAGCGGGCTGATTTTGATCTCTCCCGTGCCCGTCGAGACGAGCATGAGGAGGCAGAGCAGAACCGCGAGAATCGCGGTGACGAGCAAGGCCCGTTTATCCAGTACGAATGAAATGGACGGCCATTTTAGACGAATATGTTTGTAGCGGCTCATGAGGAAGTCTTAAACCCCCTCCGCGCGATATAGACGAAAAACGGCGTTCCGATAAAGGCCGTCATCACACCGACGGGAACTTCCTGCGGCATGATGATAAAACGCGAAAGCGTATCGGCCGCCACCAGCAGCAGCGCGCCGCAGATTCCCGCGTACGGGATGACCCAGCGGTGATCGAAGCCGACGAGTGACCGGACGAGGTGCGGCACGATAATGCCAACGAATCCGATCGGGCCCGCCACGGCGACGGAGCCTCCCGCCAGGAAGACAACGACGACGGCCGCGATCAGCTTGATGTAGACCGTGCGCTGCCCCAGACCGACGGCCACGTCCTCACCCATCATCAGGACGTTGATCTGGCTGGACAGCAGCAGAGCGACGAGCCAGGCTGCGCCCAGATAAGGCAGCACCGGTAGCAGAATATCCAGCTTACGCCCCTCGACCGATCCGGCCAGCCAGTACAGGACGTCCTGTATGCGCGTCTCGTTGGAGAGCAGCACGCCCTGCGTCAGCGAATTGGCCAAGGCGGCGACCGCCGCGCCGGCAAGCGTCAGCTTCATGGGAGTGAGCCCTTCCCGGCCGACGGAGCCGAGCATGTACACGACCGCCGAAGCGATGGCCGCGCCCAGAAAGGCGATCCACGCCAGCGTGGACAGCGAGCTGACCGACAGCAGGGACATCGCGATCACGATGAGCAGGCCCGCTCCCGCATTAATGCCGAGAAGCCCCGGCGAAGCGAGCGGATTCTTCGTAAGCGCCTGCATGAGCACGCCCGCAATAGCGAGGCTCGAACCGACGGCGGCCGCGATCAGCGCCCTCGGCATCCGCGCTTCGCGGATAATCAGATGCTCATTGGAGCCGTTGAAAGCACGGTAGGCATCCCAGGCGGTATGCCAGCTGGTGCCCGTATATCCGTAAACGATGCTGCATCCCATAGCGATTATAAGCAGAGCGGCACCGGTCAGAAGTCCTATAGTTTTGAGAGTGTTCGTTCTTAGAGGCAAATCGGCAAACCCCTTTTGCGAGTACCGGGCATACCGGACAAACCCTATACGCCCTATCCCTATTCTCCCTTTAGTGTAAGATACGCCCGGCCCATTGTCAATGAAGTTGATAATCATTATCACAGACAAACGTGACAAAATCCGGGACGTTTATACTTATTCTTATCTAAGAAAAAATACCCACCCTCCCGGGTTCGGGAGAATGGGTACGGCCCTGACGGACCCGCTATCGGATTTCCGATCCGAGCGCGCGGGCGGCCAGCGCCAGAGCGCCGCAGATTCCGGCGTTGTCGCCGAGCTGCGGGTATACGACGTAGTCGGCGATCCCCGCCATAACTTCCTCTTTCTGAACGTAGCCGTTCAGAAGCTCCTGAAGGCGGACGTGGATCAGCGGAAACAGCTGCTGCTGTTTCATCACGCCTCCGCCCATGATGATCTTCTCCGGCGACAGGATCAGGATGTAGCTCATGAGCGCCTGGGCCAGGTAATCGGCTTCGAGTTCCCAGGCTTTGTGGTCCGTGCCCAGCTCGGTTCCCTTCACTCCCCAGCGCGCCTCGATGGCGGGGCCTGCCGCCAGTCCTTCCAGGCAGTCTTTATGGTAAGGACATTTTCCCACATAAGTGTCTTCGGCATTGCGCCGCACGAAAATGTGACCCATTTCCGGATGCGTGAGCCCGTGAACGAGCTTGCCGCCTACGACCGCTCCGGCACCGATGCCGGTTCCCACCGTGATATAAAGACAGCTCTCCAGCCCTTTGGCCGCGCCCCAGGTCGCTTCCCCGAGCGCCGCCCCGTTCACGTCCGTATCGAACTCCATCGGTACGTCGAAATGCTTTTTCAATTCACCCAAAATGTTATAGTTGCCCCAATGAGGCTTGGGGGTCGTTGTAATATAGCCGTAGGTCGGGCTCTTCTTATTCGGATCTACCGGCCCGAACGAACCCACGCCGAGCGCTTCGATTCCTTTGCCCTCGAAGAAAGCGCGGACGCTGCCCATCGTTTCTTCCGGCGTGGTTGTCGGGAAGCTTGCCCGCTCCAGCACCGTTCCGTCTTCATTGCCTATCGCACAGACAAATTTGGTTCCGCCTGCTTCAATTGCTCCTAATGTACGCATCTGCTGTGTCCTCTCCTCTTCCGGTTACGAAAACAGACGGGCAGGAGAACGCGTCTCCCGGCCGTCTGTCCTGTTAAGCCCATTGTAAGAGATGCTGAATGGACATGCAATCGTTCCAGTCACACAAATCCGACTATTTTCCGAAAACCATCGACCGGACGGCCTTGTTCAACCGCTCGGCATTCGCTTCGGTATGCACCGCGTCATTCAGCCTTGTCGTAATCACGTAGACTTTGCCGTTTCTGGAAAGCACATACTCCGTTTCCTCGTAGCCGACTTTTTTTACCGAGTAATGAACGGTAAATTTGCGGACTGTCGTACCCAGTAGGCTGACGTCCTCCGCTTTGACCTTGTAATCCGCATCGGCCTCGGCGCTTTTCTCGTGACCGTCGTTCAGTTCCGCGGCTTTCTCCTGCCAATCGGTTCCTTCCTCCGCGTCTACGGCAAAGTATCCGCCGGTGAAGGTATAGAAGGAAGCGCCGCCTTTTTCGAACTGGGAATCGTCGTAATCTTCCGCATAGTCGCGGGTCCACGTTTCCGGTATTTTCACCGTATATCCGTAGTCCTCGTCGACATAGCGGATTGTCCGGTTTTTGTCCAGAATCTCCTGTTCGTCCTGAATGAAGCCTACGCCGGCGTCCATTTTTTTCACATCCAGCCGAATGGAGGAAATAACGGTTCCGAGCAGCTTGTCGGTCTCGTCGGCCTTCAGTTCTTTCGGATAATGGATCGAAAACTTGTATTTGTAGCCTTCTTTCACTAGGTAAACCCGGTGGATACTTTCCCATTTATCGCCCATTGTAGCTGAAAACGTAACTTCCCGGGACTCCATACCGTCCAGCGTTCCTTGCTTGACTTCCGAAGTTTCCCTGTAGGATGGCGCAAAGGTTTCTTCAAAATCCGTTTTGTCCCGTTTCACCCAGGCATCGAGCGTATCCCCTGTCGTTTGGGAAGTCACTTCGATGGAGATTCCCTGGCTCATGGTGTCGTTCGAATATTGGACATCGTCCCGGTAAGGCGACTCGTTCCATTTATCGGGCAGGGCAAAGGTAAGCCCATATTCGTTCGATACCTCGTCCCCACCGCCGCTTTTCTTCTTGGCAATGTCCTTGAGCTTGGCATCCTGCCGGTCGAAAACGGTCCGGAAGCTGTCCAGCAGATCCCCGTAGCTGTTCGGCCCCGCTTTCGTGCCGTTCTCTTTGTCCTGGCTGTAGGTCAAAGCCAGCGTGTACAGCTTGTCATGGTCCTGATAAAGCCGGATTTGGTAGACCATGCCTCCCAGCTTGCCGGTTACTTTGGCGTACGGCTGCGTGCCGCTCTTTACGTACTGCTTTTCCAGAATGGTGCCCATCTTCAGCTCCCCAACCGTCTTGAGCAGCAGGGCCGGAGAAAGCTCGTCGCCCTGATCTTCGACGGAGACGGACAGCGTAAAGTCGCCTTTGGCGTCGGCAAACCGCACCACCGTGCCGTCCGCGCTCTGGAACTGCTTGATCAGCCCGCTCGGATATTTCATCGACCAGCTCTGGCTGCTGTCTCCGATTTTCGTCTTGCCCCGGTCCGTATTCAGTCCCGTATTGTCGGTATTGTCTGTCTGACGGGCATCCTCGGACTTCTCTTCTCCCAGCGCGACCTCGCGGGTTACTGTCTTTCCTCCCGCCTGCACAGTAAGCTTTACGCTCTGTCCGGGCAAATACTGCTTTAATACCTCGTTGTACTGGACGGTCGTGTCCACCGCCTTGCCGCCGATAGACACCAGGGTATCTCCCTCTTCGATGCCCGCCTTCTCGGCCGGCGATCCCGGTTCCACATGCGAAACCGTCAAGCCGTCATCGGAAGGAAGGCCGACGGCCGCTTCCCAGCTTTCTTCCAGTTTCAGCCCCAGAAACGAGCGTTTCACTTTGCCGTAAGCTTCGAAATGCTTAAGCACGTAATCCACGGTATCCACGGGAATGGCAAACCCGAGATTGTCGACTCCGTACTCCGAGTATTTGAGTGTATTGATGCCGACGACTTCGCCCTTCATGTTCACGAGAGCGCCTCCGCTGTTGCCCGGGTTGATGGCGGCATCCGTCTGGATGAGCCGGTATTGATCGTTCACCGAGCGGTCGATGCCGCTCACGATCCCCACGGTAACGGAGTTTCGCAGCGCGAAGGAAACCGGCGTACCGATGGCGACGACGGTCTCGCCCACGCGGAGGCTTTTCGGATCGGCGAACGATGCCGTCTGAAGGCCGGCCGCTTCAATTTTGACCAGAGCCAGGTCGCTCTGTTCGTCCAGATTGGTCACCTTACCGGTATGAGACTTTCCGTCCGATGTCACGATGACCAGGTTGCTCATGCTTTTCACCACATGCGCGTTGGTCACGATGACCCCGTTCGATTTAATGATCACTCCCGTACCGTGCGCCAGATCGTAGCGGTCTTTATCTGTGCCTTTATCGGCTTTGCCGCCGGTCGGCTTGCCGATGATGGCGACTACGGACGGCGATGTGCGCGCGATAATCTGCGGCAGCTCGTCCGAATCGGCCGCGGCCCGCACAGGCGTGCCGAATCCGAAGCCGGAAGCGGCTGCCAGCACAATTGCCAGCACAATTCCGAACAGCCGGAAGGTATTGCGGTTTAGCATTGGTTGACCCCATTCCCCATGAAAATTTTGGTAATCTATATATTCCGCTTCAAATCTAGCACATTCCTCCCAAGGTCGGCAATGGAATTTTTTCATGTCAAAACATCTCGCGCCGGGCGTTTGCCGGGCACCAAATGCCCACCGGGCACATACAATACGCCAGCGACTATCCGAACTCCGTTTATGGGAGGAACATACATGATTACTTATGTCGTGCAGCCCGGCGACACGCTGTATCTGATCGCAAACCGCTACAATACAACGGTGGAAGCTCTGCTCCGCGCCAACAACTTGTCCACCCCTTATGTCTATGTGGGGCAGACGCTCTATATTCCCGCTCCCGGACCGGTGCCGGGGCCGGAACCTTGGCCTGGCCCGGGGCCGGGTCCTGGGCCGGGACCTGCACCGGGACCGGGACCCGGGCCAGGCTTCGGAAACCTGGAGCAGCGCGTAAACCGGCTGGAACGCGAATTCAACCAGCTTAACCGGGAACTGGACAGACTCACCCGGGAAGTCAACCGGCTCGATCAGCGGCTCGACCGCCTGGAACAGCGGGTTACCAGGCTGGAACGGTAATCCCGCTATTCCTGCAGAAAGCAAAAAAGGACCTTGGAGCCTATTCGTCTCCAAAGTCCTTTTCGTCGTTCTTACGGCGTGTGATGGCCCATAAATTGATAACTTCCTTTGGGGTACACATTCCATTCTCCGTACTTGGAGAACTGCTTCGATCCGGTAGAAACGCCGGACTTTCTAACCAGCGTTCCGCCGTTAGGCAGGAACTGCGCCGTCGAAGAAGGATCTCCGAGCACATCGACGATCTGGCCGTCTTTTTTCAGCACCAAGGCAACCGTGTTCCATTCAGCCGGATTGTAGAACCTGATCCCGTCCTCGTTATAATAGACGGCTGCGGTTAAATCAAAGAAATCGTAAAAGATCGAGTCGATGAAAATATAAGGAACAATAAGCGGTTTGCCCGGCCCCTGATCAAGAAGTGCCTTGCTGATCACGTTCATTTTCCCGGTTTTTTTCATATATTGATGCGCCTCAACGGTATAACCGGTCGGTTTCTTGCCCGGATCCATATCCCCGCTGTAATAGAGCTCAAACGCGATTCGTCCGTCCCCTCCGTCCAAATATTCCGAGAAGAAAATTTGCGGAGCGCCCTGGGCTTCGGCGACGACCCGGAATACGGCCGCTTTGCCTTGAGCCCCGATTACCCATAAATAAGACGTTTCGTTAGCCAGCGAAAGTGTTTTTCCGTTCAATACGGTAGGACCGCTGATGATAGCATCCGGCGTGCCTTTGTACATGCGGAACGAGGTTTCGCCTGGAAACAGGTCGGCCAAATCGTAAGTGAGCGGATCTTTTATGCCCTGTTTGGTTCGGATCGTAACGATTTCGTTGTTGACGAGCTGAGCCGTACGCACGTTAATCTTGAACTCGGCGGTCCCGCCTTTACCGTCGTCTGCCGTCACCGTCACCTGTCCGTCCGTACTTCCCGTGCCCGGGTTCAGCGTTAAGATACTGCCCGATACGGAAGCCGAAACGACAGCCGGAGAGAAACCCGACACCGTATACGACAGAGCATCTCCGTCCGCATCCGCGAAGTACGAAGCAAGATCGAACGTCCGCACATTCGTAACGCCCGGTGTAAGGAGCTGATCGGGGATGTTTTTCACCACCGTCGGCGCGCTGTTCAGATGCTGAACGACACGGATGGCGAATTGCGTGCTCTGATCCCCTTCGACCGGATGATAGACGCTTAGGGTAACCGTAGCCGTTCCTTCGCTTACCGGCGTCATGGTCAGCTTTCTGTCCGACAACAGAACCGTCGCAA
Organism: Paenibacillus chitinolyticus NBRC 15660; assembly: GCF_000739915.1. GTDB lineage: Bacteria > Bacillota > Bacilli > Paenibacillales > NBRC-103111 > Paenibacillus_F > Paenibacillus_F chitinolyticus. The sequence continues at coordinate 53,135 of NZ_BBJT01000007.1, forward strand.
CAGAAGTGTCGTACGTATTGGCCGTTACCGTGGCAGCCGAATCAAAGCCCGCCAGAAGGGCGGTCAGATCCAGCAGTTTAGGCGCTCCGAGCTCTACCGTCTGATCCGGGATCGTACCCAGCGTATTCGGCATACGCACGTTGACGGTAAAGGTCACGGCGGCCTCGCCGCCCCGTCCGTCTTTAGCGGTAACCCGGAAAGCGGAGGTGCCCACCTGGAGGGCGTGCAGTTTCAGCTTCTGTCCGGCTACCTCCCAGGACGCCGTACCCGGAACCGATGACTGGACTTCATAGGTCAGAGGGTCCTGATCTCCATCCGCAAAAAACTGCGAGAGATCCAGTTCGCCGTCCGCTCTGCCCGTAACGAGGTAAACATCGTCCGGATTCCGGACAGCCTCCGGCGCACGGTTAACAGTTACGGTGTAGGAGGCGCTCACCTCTCCGCCCTTGCCGTCCTTGGCCGTCAGTTTAATCACCGCCTGCCCGCCTTGGAGCGCCGTCAGCAGCAGGGAGTCGCCCTGCCGGACCGCCGCAACGACGGAAGGATCGGATACGGTATATTCGTAAACAAGCGCATCCTGATCCGGATCGGCAAATATTTGCGTCAGGTCCAGAGCGGTATCCGTCTGGCCTACGGCAAGCAGCCTGTCCGTAGGCTGCAGGCTCACAACGGGAGACTGGTTGAAAGGACCGACGTGAACAGTCAGATCCGCAGTGCCTACTCCGCCTTTGCCGTCCTTCGCCCGCAGCTTGATCACGGCTGTTCCAGGCTGGTTGGCCTGGATCGTCAACAGGCCGGTCTGGACACTTCCTGTCGCAACCGACGAATCACCGGACTCGGCTTCGTAAGTGAGCGTGTCCCCATCTCCATCCGTGAACAGTTGCGAGAGATCGAGAGGCGAACTCACGGCTCCCGGAGCCAGATGTACGTCAGCCGGATTTTGCGATGCCGCCGGAGGCGTATTTACTGTGAGCTCAAATGTGACCGACGTCTCACCACGAGACCCGTCATGCGCCACGATATCGTTCTGGGCCGTCACCGTTACGGACGTGTGACCGGAGCGGAGAGGGGTCAGACTCAGCTCATCCCCGTTTACCGACACATCCGCGACGGACAGGTCTGACGAGGAAACGGAATAAGTCAAATTCCGCAGCGCTTTGTCGCTGAAATAATCGCTCAGCCGCACAACGCCGGAAGCTCCGTTCAACTGGACAAGCTGATCGGGAACGGTCTGGGCGACGGGCAGCGCATACACGGTCACCTTGATAGAAGCGCTGATTTTATTGCCGTGCTGGTCGTCAATGGACACTTTAATCGTCGCGGTTCCGCTGGCGGCCGGTGTCAAAGTTACCTTATAGCCGCTCATTGACACGCCCGCGATCCTGTTGCTGCTGGAAATGGCGGACATTTTCAGCGTGTCTCCCTCGGGATCTGTAAAGTATGCCGCCAGGTCGATCGAGGCGGGCGTTCCCCTTTCCATAAAGATATAATCGGGGAAAGGAACAGTCTGAACCGGCGCACCGTTGGAGGAACCGGAAGAGGAAGAGCTGCCGGCGCCCCCGGCAGGGGCGGAGCTCGTCGTAACGGCCGAAGGAGATACCCCCTGTCCGAGGGAAACCGACGTCACTTGCGCCGACGGCCCGATCGCCACCTGGGAAGCCGTATTCGTGACTTGCAGCTGTTCAATCGTTCCGGTGCCGTCGATGCTTACGGAAGCGGAACCCGTTACGTTCAGCTGCCGGATCGAAGCGCTTCCTGTAATCTGTGCGGGCTGCGAGCTCTGCACCGTAACCTGCCCGAGCGATCCGTGCAGATCCACCTTGGCGGAACCGTCCGAAAGGGTAAGCTCCGGCACCCGGGCTTCCACGCCGACTTCCACTTGGGCCGAAGACCGGATGTCCATCTGCTGGACGACGGTTTTACCAGAGACCACGATCCGCACATTTTCTTTAAGAACAGTCACGCCGTTCAGCTCGGAATTTTCAAAAACGACCGTATTGTCGTCGCCTCCGGCTACTCTCGTCTGCCCTTTAACTTTGATGCCTTCTGCGTAAAAGTCGTTTTCCAGCCCCTTCGCAACGGTCAAATCGCCGTTGATTTGCAGACCGGTCACGGACAAATAATCATTGGATACGATCAAATCTCCGGGCAGGATAGCCCCGTTCCCATCCAGTACCAGATTGCGGGAGAACTCCTCTTCCCCGTCCCCGGCCGGACTTCCGGATGCGCGCAGTTCAAGTGAACGGATCGCGTCGATCTTGCGGCCGTTCGCATGAAATTTCAGCTTGGCTCTGGAAAGAACCGCCTTGTTCTTCTCCGTAAAAAGGGCCGCCGTCTCTTCGGACAGCTCATATACGACACCGTTCAGTTTGATGTGGCGGGAATCTCTGATTTCCTGGAGAATCATGTCATGTTCGACGGAAAAAAAGGTGGCCAGCAGCATTTCAGCCGCCTCGCCGCGGGAGACGGTGCCTGCCGGGAGAAAAGAGCCTCCGGCAAGCTTCATGGAACCTTGTTCCAGGCTGGCCCGGACGTAAGATTGAGCCCACGGAGCGGTCCGGTCCCAGTCTCCGGGCAGAACAGACACGCTGCCGCCTTCGGGAGAAAGTTCGGCGGCGCGCATCAGCATGGCCGCCATTTCCTGGCGGGTTACGGGAGCTTGAGGGCGGTAGTTCCCCTCTCCGTCGCCTTGGACGATACCGGCCTTGCGGATCGCCTCGATATACGGACTCCCCCAGCCGCTTGCGGAAACATCCTTAAAGGACGAAGACGATGCGTCAAGCGGAAGCTCCAGTGCATGTGTAAGGAGAACCGCCATCTCCACCCTAGTCAGCGGATCTTTCGGACGGAAAGCGTCCGCGGCTCCATCGAAAAGCCCCAATTCGACCGCACGTTGAATACTTTCCAGCGGGTTTCCGGTTATGCCCGAAAGATCGGCAAAGCCGGCTTTCTGGGTTGCGGGAGCGGCGCTTACGGCCGAGCCTCCCGCCGTTCCGGCGGAAGCTGCCAAAGCGCCTGCCATCAATACGGATAAAACCTGTGGAATCTTACGTTTCTTTCTCATCTTTCATCTCCGCTTCAGTTGAATTTTTTACTTGCTGAACGTTCCGGTTCGGATAAAGACCGCTTTAAAATTATCGGCCTATTAAAGCGATAACGTTACGTGAGCTTGTCCGTCCCTTTCGAATGTCACGAATCACATTCTTTGCCGCGTTCTCTGATTCCTCCATTAAACGACAAAAAAAGCCAATTGCCTTCAAAAGACGACATGGCTTTTCGTATAGACCGTAAATCAGAATAAATCCAGCTGCCTCGGAGCGAGTCCCTGCTCGTCCTCGATGCCGAGCAGTTCCATCATTTCTTTGGCGTTGGCGGCTGCGTCCCCGCCGGAGTTGTTGTTGAAAATAACCGCGACTTCGCGGCTGCTCCGTTCCAGCACCTTGAGACGCTCCTTCCACTCCAGGAGCTCGGCCCGGCTGTAGCGGTACAGGTACCGCACGTCGCGCCAGCTCTTGCCCGGAGGCGCACCGACCCAGCCGCCGTCGTTGCGGCCGTGGAACCGGACCAGCGTCAGGTCCGGATTGGCTGCGCGGAGCACGATCGGCACCGATCCGCTGCCGACCTGGGGCTCGTCGCAGACCGTGTGAATCCAGCCCTCCTGTTCCAGGAAGCCGAGCGTGCGCTCCCGCACTTCCGGGGCATACCAGCTGCGGTGCCGGAACTCCACCGCGAGCGGCAGCCCGTCCAGGAGACTTTTCGCTTCACGGAGCGCGTCCACATTTTCGCGGATACAGTCAAACCAGGGCGGATACTGCATCAGCACCGCCGTCAGTTTGCCCGCCTCACGCATCGGCTCGATGGACTCCGCGAAAGCCCGGAACATCTGCTCCGTGCTTTCGAAAGGATTTTTCCCGCGCAGATGTCCCGTCATACCCTGGTACGCCTTGACGACGAACCCGAAACCGGGCGGCGTCTCCTTCACCCACTTCCGGGTATTGCGCAGGGGCTGGACGGCGTAAAAGGAGCTGTCCAGCTCCACAACCGGAAAATGCGAGGAATACACTTTCAGCTTATCTTTCTTGTCCGCAGGAGTTGTATAGAGATCGTCATGATCTCCCCAGCCTGCCAATCCGATTCGTATCATGCCAATCCCTCCTCTGGCAGCGTCCTTTATGCAGCTGTAATCAACCGCTTTTTTCCATCTTAACACATATGTACGATTACCCGAATTCCACCCGTTTGTCCCACTCCGTTCAGGGGTTCCGGGCCAATAATTCCCATAACGAGACTGTACAAAAAGCGCCGGAGAACAATTCCCCCGGCGCTTTAGCATCAGTTGGACCGTTAACGAATCGGAGAAGGGCAGAATTCGTCTCTCACCGTGCAGCAGTAAACGTGTTTAGGCACGGGCACACAGTGATGACGGTTGACGATTTCGATCGGATGAACGATTTCTACGATCTGCGGGTGATAAAAATCTCTGTATACTCTCGTAGGCGGATCGAACACCTGCTTCTCCGGGCAAAGACAGTGATTATGGTGGTGGTGATGATGATGACTCATATTGAACCTCTCCTCTCGAATATATCTAATTCAGCATACGGAGGGAGAGACATTTATGCCTGTTCACTTGCCTATTGCGCGGAGACTTTTTTCCGCTCTTGTCCCATGGGCATACCCGTAGGAGCCGGAGGCCCTTATCGGTCAGATGACACGGCCCCTTATCGCGCAGCAAGCACACGGCAGTGCGCTCGCCCGGCGCTGCGAGGAGACTGCCTTCCGGAGCAGGCGGCGTTATTGTCCGAAGAGCATACGCACCCCTTCGAGAGCGAGTCCGATAATAAATCCGCAGACGGCGCCGTTGACCCGAATCCACTGAAGGTCTTTGCCGACCTTGTTCTCGATGAACTCGATCAAGGTGGCATTGTCCATCTTGTCGATATTCTCGCGGACAAGAGCGCCGATTTTGGAATGGTTGCGCTCCACAAACTCGGTGATCTGCGCCTTCAGCCATTCCTCCAGCTTGCGCACGGTATTCTCATCGCCGCGCAGACGGCGGACGCCTTCTTCAAGCAGCGGCATGACGGTCTCGTCCAGCAGCGGGCCTTCCTGCAACTGCTCCAGGAGCCGGTCGCGCCAGCTTTCGATCATAGCGGTAAGCCGCTCCTCCAGCCGGAGCCGGTCCGGCAGCTGCCGCGCCAGGTTACCGACGGCTTCGTGCAGCCGCTCGTTGTCTTTAAGGCCCGCCATCTCCCGGCGGACGATGTCAAGCAGGCCGACGCGGTTGCGGTGGCCGGGAAGCCGCAGGGCGGCCAGGTTATCGAGCAGCGCATGCTGAAGCATGCCGCCAAGCTTGTCCCCGGACATAAATCCGAGGAGTGCGTTCTTGGCGAAGGCCATCAGCCCGTTCATCTCGATTCCCTGGATAACCCCCTCGGCGATCTCCCCGAGGAGGCGGCGCGTCTCGGCCCGCACGGCCCAGCGCTCGGCACGGTCGATCAGGAAATCAATTGCCGGCTCTTCGTAGCCGTGCGACAGCACCTGATCGACCGCCAGCCCGACGGCCGCCGCCGGGTCCATTTTGCCCGCCGCCTGCCGGATTTGCTGCGAGGCAAAAGCCGCGATCTGCTCAGCAGGCAGACGCTCCAGCGCGAAGCGGCAGGCGCTGCGCACCGCCTCGCGCGCACCTTCTGAGCGGAGCGCTTCCTCCGCTTTGACGAGCATCGTCTCGACGAGGCGCATCTGGCCGATCCGCAGCGCGATGCTTTCCTTGCCCAGCAAATTGTCTTCCACCGCGGAAACGACCGCCTTCGTCATTTGGGCGCGGTTGTTCGGCAGCAGGGCCGTGTGCGGGATCTTGATCCCCAGAGGGTGCCGGAAAAGAGCCGTGACCGCAAACCAGTCCGCGAGTCCCCCGACAAGGCCCGCTTCGAAGCCGCTCTGCAGAAAGGCTCCCGCGGTATGCGGAGCGAAAGGAAGCGTGGCCAGGAAGCCCGCTCCCATCACACCGAGCGAAACCGTCGCGATATGTTTGGTCTCTTTAGGTTTTTTCTCTCTCGATTGAAGTTCCTGCATAGATGAATCCCTCCGACAGGGCATAACCGGCTGTGCAAACGGACGCTGCCGGTTTCCTGGTTTTTATCGTTAACAGCATTATCGCCGATTTTTCCTATGAACTCCAGAGGGTGCGTAATCCGCCGCCCGGGATACCGAAACAGGGCTGCCTTTGTACGTATGTACGCAGACAGCCCCCTCGTTTGCGGTTCCCTTATCGCTGCCCCGGCAGGCCTAGACGTCCAAGGTCTCGCCCGGAGCGAGCCGGACGCCTTCCTGATACGCCTGCTTCAGCTTTTGAATCCATTCGCTTGCGTCCTGCTTGATCACGTCGAACGTATTGTAGTGGGTCGGAATGTATTTTTTGGCGCGCAGCCATGTGGCCGCAAGCACGGCTTCATCCGGTCCCATCGTAAAAACATCTCCGATCGGTAATGCCGCCACATCGATGTTGTACATTTCCCCGTACAGCTTCATATCTCCGAAAAGGGCCGTGTCGCCCGCGTGATAGAACGTTTTGCCGCCCATGGTCAGAAGAATGCCCCCGGGTTGTCCGCCGTCCACGAATTTGCCCGGCTCCACTTCAATACTGGAGGAATGGAAAGCCAGCGTATATTTGACGGTGCCCCATTCGAACTTGGCGCTGCCGCCGATGTTCATGGCAAAGGTTTTGAGTCCCTTGGATGCGAAATAAGAAGCAATTTCAAAATTCGCGATAATGACGCAGTCATTTTTGCGGGCAATTTCCTCGGCATCCGCGATGTGGTCGCTATGGCCGTGTGTAAGCAGGATGGCGTTCACTTTAATTTCTCCCGGATCGGCTACAGCCAGTGCATTTCCGCTTAGAAAAGGGTCCAAGAGTACCCGGTATCCTTCGTTTTCTACCAAAAAACACGAGTGTCCGTGATAAGTAATTTGCATATGAGCGCCTCCTTTAAGTTTCAACTCGTTCATTACCCGGTTGACGGGCTTCCGAAACATCCATTATTACCGGTAGGTGTATGTATAAAAATGCGGCCTGCAAACAGACCTTTCAATGGAAGTGTGCCCAGCGGAACGCCGGTTCAAACAGGATCTTTCGGTTCCCTGTCTCTATTAAACCCCAAACTGGAAGGAGAATACAACTTTTGGGGTACGCAAAAAGCCCTTTTGAACGGACAGGCGGCGGTAATCGCCAAGCATCTGTCCGCTTCAAAGGGCTTCATCTAAATTGCGGGTTCATGGTCTATTGCCGATCTCTCAGCCAAGCAGACGCAGGACATAGACCTCCGCGATGCCGAGCAGCGAGAGCAGCACCGAGCCCAGCAGCACGGCTGCGGAAGCCCAGAGTCCGTGACGCCGGAACACGGCCAGGTTCACGTTCAAGCCGAGCCCGGCCATCGCCATCGCGATAAGCAGGTAGGCGCCTTGAACGGCGGCTGCCGCGGCGGGCTGCGGTACGATCCCGATCGTGTTCAGAGCGGCGGCCGCCAGGAAGCCCACGATGAACCACGGGACCGGCACGCCCGCCTTGCGGGGAGCGGCGCTCCCGGCCGCGCCGGAAGCCGCGGAGCCGGGGGCGCCTTCGTCTGCGCCCCGGCGTTCCCGCCGCGCCGCCCAGACGCCGAGCACCAGAGCGACCGGCGCTAGAAGGGCTACGCGCGTCAGCTTCGCCAAGAGCGCGCTGTCTACCGCGGCACTGCCGCCCGGAGCGGCGGCCGCGATCACGTGGGCGATCTCGTGCAGCGTCGCGCCCGAGAAGAAGCCGTACTCGGCGGACGAGAAGCCGAGCAGCGGGTACACCAGCGTGTAGGCCACGGTGAACAGCGTGCCGAGCAGCGCGATAACCGTGACGCCGACGGCCGTTTCGTCGTCGTCCGCCTTGATTTGCGGAGAGATGCCGGCGATAGCCGCCGCCCCGCAAATCCCGGTGCCGCAGGCGCTCAGCATCGCGAGGCGCGGGCCTACGTTCATCCGCCGGGCGATGGCGTATACGACGACGGTCGCGAAGAGGATGTTGCCCGCCGACGCGGCGAACACGGCCGGCCCCGCATGCACCACATCCAGCAGGCTGAGGCGCATGCCGAGCAGGATGATGCCCGCGCGGAGCAGCTTCTTGCTGGCGAAGGCCAGCCCGGCCGGGGCGGATGCCGGCACGGGAGCGGCGGCCCGCCAGGCGATGCCGAGCAGCAGGGCGAGCACGAGCTGCCCGATGACATTCAGGCCCGGAATGAGGGCGAGCGCTTTGGCCGCGAGGGCCAGCGCAAGCGTCATTCCGAGGCCTGTGGCGAGGCGGGCGGGGCCGCTGCCGGGCCCCAGCTTTGCCGCTGCTGGGGCAGCGGAAGGGTTTGACGCTTCCGCCTCTGCGAAACCCGAGGCGGCAAACGTATCGGCACTCCCGCGCCTTCCCTCCGCTTGCGCCTCTTCCGGCCGTGTTTCTTCTTTTATAACAGAAGATTCTGCTTTATCTTGGCTTTCATTCGAATCCGTCTTTTCTTTTCCCGTTTCATGTAAAGCCGGGGTTCCTAACCGCTGCGTAAAAGTTTTCATCTGTCGACCCCTCCAGTTCGTTTCGGCTCGTGTTCACACGGCTGTCGAACGCGTTCTTTATTTTCACTATAAGAGGACGTGCAGGGGAACGGAAATACGAATACGCGATGCCAATCATTACAAAAACTTATGATACAATGGAGGCAAAGGTCAGACGCTCTTTTCGCTTTTACAAAAGGGCTGTTGAACCGCCAGGCTTTCAGACACATGAAGACGCATGCAGCCGCTTTTCGACTGTCTTCTCACACTCAATCGTTGCGGAGGGATTTACGATGATCGTCGATCATTTGCGCGTGTTTGCCGCCGTGGCGGAGCAGCGCCATTTTTCCCGGGCCGCCGAGGCACTGAATATTTCCCAGCCCGGCGTCAGCCAGCATATCCGGAATCTGGAGCAGGAGTTCGGCGCCAAGCTGATGATCCGCTCTCCCAAACAAGTCAAACTGACGGAAGCCGGGGAGCTTCTTTATGCGAGAGCTAAAAGAATTCTGCGCCTCTACGAAGAAGCCCGTCAGGAAATCGACGCTTTGCAGCACGTCGTGACGGGATCGCTTAAAATCGGCGCCAGCTTTACGATAGGCGAGTATATCCTTCCCCGCCTGTTGGCCGATTACGCCAAGCATTACCCGAAGGTAGACATCCAGTCCACGATCGCGAACACCGTCGAAGTGGTTCAAGGCGTGCGCCGCGATCATTTTCACATTGGGCTTATCGAGGGGATCGCAGACGCCCCGGACGTAGAGATCGAACCTTTTATGGAAGATGAAATGATTCTCATTGCTCCCCGCGATCATCCTCTGACCCGGGAACTGTTCAAGCTCCAGGCCTTGCAGAACCAGACGTGGGTTTGGCGGGAGCCCGGTTCGGGAACCCGCGCTTACAGCGACAGGCTGATCGCCGAATGGCAGCTGAACGTGAAGCGCTCCTTTATGTTCAGCAGCTCCCAAAGCGTGAAGGAAGCGGTGTCCGCCGGGCTCGGGATCGCTCTTTTGTCGAGATGGATCGTGCGCAAGGAGCTGGAATCGGGGGAAATCGTCCATCTGGGAGCCGGCGGCCGCCGTCTGACCCGGACTCTGACGATGGTGCGCAGGACCGCGGGTGAAAACTCGAAGGCACTGGAAGTATTCGTCCAGAAAGTTCGCGGCGCTCATGAGGCGATGCAGGTTCCGGGCCCCACCCCATCCTGACCGGTCTCTATTCCGTTTCCTTGCGCGGCACGAATGCAGCCGGCTTCGGTTCCGTTCTGCTTCCCGTTCCAAAACTCCCCTGCTTCACATGCCCCCTCCCGGCGTTAAATAGTCGGTAGCCTGTAACATCCTGCTCCTACCATACGGGAGTCTATAGACTTCCCGCACCGGCGGACAGACAGGCTCCGTTATGTCCATTATAAGTACGGGGAGAATGCGCATGGAGCCCTTAAAACGAACCGAACAAAAACCTTCACCCCCGGTCCGCTCTTCGGGAAATAAACGGAAACCAGCCGAAAAAAGTTGGCTCTCCTCGAATTGGCTGAAGGGCGGTATCCTGCTTCTCGTCTTTTTCATCTGGGCGGGCATCGTGGCCGCCGTTCATACGCACAAAGATTTGCCTCCGGGCCTGTCGTTCGAAGGAAAAGCCTACAGAGCGGAGAGCGTGGACTTTCTATATGATCTTTCTTATAAAAAAGACGGCGGCTATCATCAGGAACAGATGATTTTCGACCGGGTTAACCAAGCTATCGCGGAAGCAAAAGAATTTATCGTGGTCGACATGTTCCTGTACAGCGGGTACTACGACAACGACCAGTCCTTCCCGCCTCTGAGCGGACAACTGACGGAAAGTCTCTTGGACGCCAAGCGTAGACATCCTGCCATGCCGATTACGGTCGTTTCCGACGAGGTGAACACGACCTACGGCTCGCACCCGTCCCCGGAGCTTGAACGGCTCAAGGCGGCCGGTATCGGGGTCGTACTCACGGATACGGACCCGTTAAGAGACTCCGTCCCGTTGTACTCCGCCGTCTGGCGGATGGGGTTCCAGTGGTTCGGACAGTCGGGCAAGGGCTGGCTGCCCAATCCTCTCGCGGATTCAGCCCCCAAAGTGACGCTGCGCTCATATTTGAAGCTTTTCAATGTCAAAGCGAATCACCGCAAAGTCGTCGCCACCGAAAATACGGCGCTGGTGCTGTCCGCCAACCCGCATGACGCCAGCTTCAACAACTCGAATATCGGGTTTCAGATAACCGGCAGCAAGGACTTCATCTCCGAAGTCGTCGGAACGGAGCAGGCCGCTTCAGCTATGTCCGGCGGGCCCGCGCACCTTCAGCCGAAGGCGGCCGATAAGCAGGAGGAACCCGCACGTCCGGAAGCGGCGTCCGGAAACGGAACGCAAGAACAGGCGGCGCCCTCCCGGGACGCCGTGACCGTACGCCTGCTTACGGAAGGGAAAACCTATGCCCGCCTGCTTGACAGTATCTCGGCAGCGCCCAAGGGCAGCGAGATCCGCATGGGTATGTTCTATCTCGCCGACCGCAAGGTCATCGACGTTCTGCTGGATGCGTCCGCCCGGGGCGTATCCATCCAACTGCTGCTCGATCCGAACGAGAATGCGTTCGGTCACAGCAAGACTGGGATTCCGAACCGTCCGGTCGCCGCGGAGCTGAGAAAGAAGACGGGCGGTAAAATCGCCGTTAAATGGTACAACACCGCACAGGAACAGTTTCATACGAAGCTGATCGACATCCGTCACCCCGACGGCAGCGCCGTCATTAACGGAGGCTCCGCCAATTTCACGCCCCGCAATCTGGATGATCTCAATCTGGAAACGAACGTGGAGATAACGGCCCCGGCAGGCAGCAAAATTACACAGGACCTTGACCGTTACTGGGACCGCCTGTGGAATAACCGGGATGCCGAGTATTCCCTGGAATATCCGGCCTACGAGGATAAGCTGGTCGGCTTCAAGCGAATCGTCTATCATCTGCAGGACATGCTCGGATTTACGACTTATTGATTATCTAAAAATGCTCTAACATATGCGGCAAGTGCATCAGCGTAAAAAAGGTTGAGCAGGATTACCTGCCCAACTTTCGTTACTATCATCTATCATTCACCACAGATTTCTGACAGAAGAAAGCCATTCTTTTTCCCCGGTGACTATGGTATAGTTGCAAGTGGATTTAGAAAGGTGGGACATCACGTGAATACATCTCCAATTCCGGTTTCCACCAAAAGCAGACCGCGCTCTGCTTACTGGAAGCCTTTTTTATTTATCGCCATTCTCATAGGCGGGTTGTTTTACGTAAAGTGGGAGCCGTACTTCCACAAAGCGCTTACCGCGGCGGCCAAGCACGACATCGGGAAGTCGATTCTCGCAGGCTCCGCCGAGCCTTCGCTGGCCGCGGCTTGGGACTATTCCGTCGTTTACTTCAAAGCCGTCTGGAAAGCCGCGATTCTCGGCATCGTCCTCGGCTCCCTGCTTCAGGTGCTGATCCCGCAAGATTGGCTGAAGCGAGTGTTCGGCAAGCGCACTTTCGGCAGCACGGTAGCCGGCGGACTTAGCGCCATGCCCGGCATGATGTGCTCCTGCTGCGCCGCTCCGGTAGCGGTCGGCATGCGCAAGCAGTCGGGCTCCATCGGCTCCGCTCTCGCTTTCTGGATCGGCAACCCGGTACTGAACCCGGCGACGATCATTTTCATGGGCTTCGTGCTTGGCTGGAAATTCGCCGTTCTGAGAATCGCCGCGGGGGTCGTGCTCGTGTTCGGCGTCTCGTACTGGGCGGAACGCCTCGTCAAGAAGGACGATGCCGTGACCGGCGAGCTTCCGCAGATACCGGCTGCGCAGCACCAGTCCGGGCCGGTCGTCGTCCGCTGGCTGAAAGCGCTCTGGACGATGTTCTGGACCGTGGTTCCCGTTTATTTCATCGCCGTGTTCATTCTCGGCGCCGCACGCGCCTGGCTGTTCCCGGCCCTCGATCCCGCGATCGGCAACAGCCTCGTCGCCTTGATCGGACTCGCTTTGGCCGGAACCCTGTTCGTCATCCCGACCGCCGCGGAAATTCCGATCGCCAAAACGATGATGGCCCTGGGTCTGGGCACGGGACCGGCCGCCGCGCTTATCATGACACTGCCCGCCGTCAGCCTGCCGTCCCTCATTATGGTACGCAAGGCTTTTCCTGCGCGGGTGCTCTGGTTCACAGCCGGTATGGTTGCCCTGACAGGAATCGTAACCGGCGTGGTCGGCATTTTCGTCCTATAAAATCAAGTTCAGCGAGAGGGCCGATCCCCCTCTCGTTTTTCTTTTCCGCAAATAAAAGACAGCGATTTCAAAGGTAAGGAAAAGAGAGAGATCGAAACCGATTCCTGTAGCGTTTCCGCCTTGAAATTCAGGCCTTTTCCTCAATTGACAAGGTTTGGGACATCCTGTAGTATTATCACGGAAAACCGCATATTTGTGGAAACAGGTATTTTAGAGCCACTCTAAAATTTAAAAGGGAAGAACGGTGAAATGCCGTCGCGGTCCCGCCACTGTAAGGGGAAACACTCTCATTCACATCCGGCACGAAGCCACTGGAACTAAGACGTTCCGGGAAGGCGCCGGTATGGACGCCCCGAGCCAGGAGACCTGCCTGTTTTGACAGCACTGATACGACCTACGAGGAATAGGGAGGTGTTTGAGATCGCAAACTTTTTTTGTTGCGTGCATAAGACATCGTGTTCCCGTGCGAAGGGAAGGATGTCTTTTTTTGTGTGCGGAGAAGAGGTCGGGAACCGGGAATTACCGCATCGGAATCATCGGAAAGAGCTTGCGGAGCTGGCAGCCGGGCATCGGGTTTAACGAATCACCGTCCGAAAGCACAGCAGGGGCATGCCCCCGTTCTACCGCACTGGCCGCCGCTTACGGCGGACCCACACTCATGAAGGAGGATTACCGATGAACATCCGTAAAACCCTGGCGTCTTTTCTGCTTATAGCCGGGATCGTCTGTTTCTTTCTGGTAAACGAGCCGGAGTCGGCTTACGCTATGCATATCATGGAGGGCTTTTTGCCGCCCTTCTGGGCCTTATTCTGGTGGGTGGTCTTCCTGCCATTCTTCATCCTGGGCGTCCGCGCTCTGATCCGAATTACTAAAGAAACGCCGGAGCTCAAGCTTATGCTGGGTCTGGCCGGGGCCTTTACGTTCGTCCTGTCCGCCCTGAAAATTCCCTCGGTTACGGGAAGCAGCTCCCACCCGACGGGTACCGGACTCGGAGCCATCCTGTTCGGACCGCTTCCCATGAGCGTCCTCGGCTCCGTCGTCCTTCTCTTTCAGGCCCTCCTCCTCGCCCACGGCGGGCTTACGACACTGGGTGCCAACGCATTCTCGATGGCCGTTGCGGGACCGTTTGTCGGCTATGCCGTGTACAAACTCATGATCAAATCGACGGGCAGGCAGAAGCTCTCCGTCTTTACGGGCGCCGCGCTCGCCGATCTGACCACCTATCTGGTCACCTCCGTGCAGCTGGCGGTGGCATTTCCCGCAGCCGACGGGGGCATGCTCGCGTCTTTCGCCAAATTTGCGGGCATTTTCGCCGTCACGCAGATTCCGCTTGCGATCAGCGAAGGGCTGCTGACCGTGCTGGTTCTGGGCTGGCTGCAAGCCTATACGCCGCATGAAATTTCCGCTCTGCAGCGCAATTTGAAGGGAGCTGACCGTTCATGAAAACGTGGAAGAAGAATGTCTGGATTCTGGTCGTGGTCGTCCTGCTTGCCGTGCTGCCGCTCATTTTCGTTAAAGGAGAGTTCGGAGGAGCGGACGGAGCCGCGGAGGAAGCGATTCAGGAAATCGCTCCGACTTACGAGCCTTGGTTCGCGTCGCTGATGGAGCCTCCCGCTGAAACCGAAAGCATGCTTTTCGCGCTGCAAGCCGCGCTTGGAGCCGGTTTTATCGGGTATGTGATCGGCCTGTATAAGGGAAAGGCCTCCAAACCGAAGCCCAAAGCATGATGCTCAAGCGGATTGACACGATTTCCTATGCCAATGCTTTCCGGGGAATCTCCCCCGTCTGGAAATGCGGATTTGCCGGCTGTCTCTTTATCCTGTCCTATGCCGGTGCCCCGCCCGTTCAAGCGGCCGTTTTCGGATGGATGACGCTTTGGACCCTGCTTTACGCACGCGTCCCGGGCAAGCTTTACTGGCTCGTATACGGCGGCTCGCTGCTTTTTTTCGCGGCCAGCCTGCCTGCTCTCCTGTTGGAATTCGGAAAAAATGCGGGGACCGGGGTTCCCCTTTCTTCGGGATGGATCATCGGAACGGCCGGTCCATGGACCGTTTACGTCACGGGTGAATCTTTATCCCGCACAGCGGGGCTGTTTATGCGGGTCTCCGCCTGTCTCGCTTGTCTGCAGTTTGTGTTGTTCACGACGCCCTTGCTGGAAATTCTTCAGGTGATGAAAAAAATCCGCATGCCTCAGATCGTGATTGAGCTGACCCTGATTATGTACCGCTTTATTTTTTTGCTCGCCGATACGGCTCACGCCATGCGGACCGCCCAGCGCTGCCGGGGCGGACAGAACGGATTCGCAGGCGGACTGCGCGATACCGCTCTGCTGATCGTTCATCTGTTCGGCCGGACGATGCAGCGCTACCGTGGTCTGACCTACGGGCTGACCTCCCGCGGCTTCACGGAACGGATCGAACTTGCCCCCTATGAAGCGGCCCCCGTCCCGCCGCGCTACAAAGCCGAAGGCGTGACCGGGATCTTTATGCTGACGGCAGCACAGATTTGGCTGAAATGGAGGGGATTCGCATGAATCCGATCATGGAACTGGCGGACGTCGTCTACAGCTATCCCGGTACCGGAAAAAAGGCCCTGGCCGGACTCAGCCTCACGATTCCGGCGGGCCGGAAGATCGCGCTTTGCGGACATAACGGCTCCGGCAAATCGACGTTTTTCCTGCATGCCGTCGGCATTCACCGGCCCCAATCGGGGACCGTGCGCTGGAAGGGCGCCCCTGTGTCCTACAAGCGCACGGATCTGCAGGAGCTGCGCAGGCAGGTAGGACTCGTGTTCCAGGACCCCGAGCAGCAGCTCATTCTCGGTACGCCGTACGAGGACATCTCCTACGGCTTGCGGAACGTCGGCGTGTCCGAGCCCGAAATTCGCGCCCGGACCGAAGCGGTACTGGAGAGAATGGGCCTGGAACAGCTCGCCCATACTCCTATCCATCACCTGAGCCTCGGGCAAAAGAAGCGCGTCACCCTGGCCGGCGTTCTCGTGCTGGAGCCGAGCCTGCTGCTGCTCGACGAGCCGACGGCGTATCTCGACCGCGCGTCGGAGCGGCTTCTGCTGGATGAGCTGGCGGACATCCGGCAGAGCGGCGTCACCGTGGTCATGGCGACCCACGACATGGACCTGGCCTACACGTGGGCGGACGAAGTCCTGGTCATGGATCAGGGCGCCTGTCTGCTGCAGGGGCCACCCGGGCGGGTTTTCGCGGAGACGGACACCATCGAACGCATCGGTCTGGAGCTACCCATGCTCCTCCGGCTTTGGCGCTCCCTCCCCCGCGCGCTGCGGGAAGGCGTCGACCCTCCGAGGAACGCCGACGCCTTCGGGGAGCTGATCGCGGCCCGGCTTCAAGCTGCGGCGGCGCAGAGCTAGGCGCTTGAAGTGAAGCCCACACAAAAAAAGCAGGTCAGGAATTTCTCCTGAACCTGCTTTTTGTATTTGGCCGCGGACCGGAAGCCGGCGAGATGCGGCACGTAAGGCCGACGCGGCTTTAGGCGGGCCGCTCTTTTTACCGATCCGGCTGTGATTAAGCCTGCTTGATATCGAAAGAGCTTTTCAGCGATACGGTCAGATTGAAGACCAGATGATCTTTCGTGGACGCTTTAGGGTCCACATTGAAGTACCCGTGGCGGAAGAATTGGAACTTGTCGTTACCCTCGGCATCCTTCATGTTCTCCTCCACAAATCCGCTCAGGACCTCCAGAGAATTCGGATTGATCCGGTCGAGGAACGTGCTTCCTTCTTCCTTCTCTTCCTGCTCCGGCAGAACCAGCGGCTCGTAGAGCCGGAACTCAACCGGTACGGCGCGGGTCGCTTCCACCCAGTGGATCGTTCCCTTCACTTTGCGGCCGGTAAACCCGCTTCCGCTCTTCGTCTCCGGATCGTAGGTGCAGCGCAGCTCGATCACACGGCCCGCCTCGTCCTTGACCACTTCTTCGCACTTGATGAAGTAGGCGTGCTTCAAACGCACTTCGTTGCCGGGAAATAAGCGGAAATATTTGCTCGGCGGATTTTCCATGAAATCGTCCTGCTCGATATAAATCTCCCGTGAAAACGGAATTTGGCGGATGCCCATCTCCGGGTTCTCCGAGTTGATTTCGGCATCCAGCATCTCCACCTGGCCTTCGGGATAATTCGTAATGACCACCTTGAGCGGTTTTAGAATACCCATCGTCCGAGGAGCCTTCAATTTCAAATCTTCCCGGATAAAATGATCCAGGTATTTCACGTCGACCGTGCTGTCGCTCTTCGTCACGCCGATTTCGCGGCAGAAATTGCGGATCGATTCCGGCGTAAAGCCCCGGCGGCGCAGACCCGACACCGTCGGCATGCGGGGATCGTCCCATCCGTCCACAACCCCTTCGTCCACCATCTGCTTCAGGTAGCGTTTGCCCATGATCGTATCCGTCAGCTTCAGCTTGGCGAATTCGTATTGATGCGGCACATGTTCCGTTTCGCATTCCTGAATGATCCAGTCGTACAGCGGACGCTGATCCTCGAACTCCAGGGTACAGATGGAGTGGGTAACCGCCTCGTGGGCATCCTCCAGCGGATGCGCGAAAGCATACATCGGATAGATGCACCAGGCATCTCCCGTGCGGTGGTGGTGCGCGTGCGAAATGCGGTAAATGACCGGATCGCGCAGGTTAATGTTCGGCGAAGCCATGTTGATTTTCGCGCGGAGGACCATTTCCCCGTCCTTAAACTCGCCTTTGCGCATGCGCTCGAACAAATCCAGGCTTTCTTCCGCCGGACGGTCGCGGTACGGGCTCTCCTTGCCCGGCTCCGTAAGCGTTCCGCGGCCTTCGCGGATTTGATCCGCGTTAAGCTGGCACACGTACGCTTTTCCTTTGCGGATCAGAAGCTGCGCTTTTTCATACATATAGTCGAAATAATCGGAAGCGAAAAAGAGGCCGTCCCATTCGAAGCCCAGCCACTGCACGTCTTCCTTGATCGCTCTGACGAATTCCTCGTCTTCCTTGGCCGGATTCGTATCGTCGAAACGCAGGTTCGTCTTGCCTTTGAATTCGTCCGCGAGCTCGAAATTCAGGCAGATCGACTTGGCGTGCCCGATATGCAGATACCCGTTCGGTTCGGGCGGAAAACGCGTGACGACCGTATCTACACGGCCTTCGTTAAGATCTTCGATCACGATGTTTTTAATGAAATTGGTGTTGGTTGTATTTGTTGTGGCGCTTTTGTTCTCCATCCGGATCAACCTTTCTTTCTTATCGGAAATCGCTGCCGCAGTCCAATTCGGTATTTGTATTCCATCATACCCATAACAAACGGAGAGTTCAACCTGCAAAAGACGATCGGCGCCCCGAAAAGCCCCCAACCTTTTCCTGTCCTTCGCCTGACCGCACCTTAAATATCGCTTTCCCTTAAAAATGCCTCCGGTGCCGCCCCAGCTCCCCACAGTGTCCAAGAACCAAAAAACCGCCGCGGGCCAAAGCCCGAGACGGTTTTAAAGCGAATTTAAAGGAGGAAATCGACAGCACATTCAGCGTTCAGCACGTGAAAAATCAGTACTCGCGCGCGCTCAGCTTGTAAATCACGCTTGCGGATTCCGCCCTCGTGGCGCCGTTCAACGGCTTGAAGGTGCCGTCTTCATAGCCGTCGATCAGACCGAGCCCGGCGGCCTTCCGCATAAACGACACCGCCCAGGCCCCCGCCGTACCTTCGTCGGCAAAAGAAGCCGTCTTCGGCACGGGAAGCTCGTCCGGCGCTATGCCGCTACCGTAAGCGAAGGCGCGAACCAGCATGGCGGCCATCTGCTCACGCGTGATGGGCTCGTCCGGCATGAAGCGGTCGTCCGTGACGCCGGAGACAAGCCCCGCGCTGTAAGAGCGGGCGATGACATCGGCGTACCAAGCGCCCTTCGTGACGTCGCGGAACTGCTGCTTGCCGTCCGGAGCCGCCGGAAGCTGCAGCAGGCGGGCCAGCATCGCCGCGAACTGAGCCCGTGTCACGCCCGCCTGAGGAACGAAGCGGTTCGCGTCCATGCCGTCCACGATCTGCCGGGCGGCGAGAACTTCCACAGGCCGTTTCGCCCAGTGGGTACTCATATCGGCGAACGTGCGGTCGACCGAGAAGACAGCCGCGTACGAGGAGCCCTCGACGGCAAACGTCATGCTGCCCTCGTTTTGGGTCCCCTTCACATACTGCCACTCAGAATCGTCCTCGGAGTAAACGAAGGCGCCCATTTTCTCCGGATCGACCCCCAAATCAGATGCCGCAGCGTGACTGAGGGTCACGGTTGCGGGTCTTTGGAGATTGCCGATCATCCGGCTTCCGGCCGTTATTTTAATCTCCAGGATGGAGGACATAGGCGACGCGCCTTCAGGATAAGCGGACGTCAGACTCTCGGTGGCATGCGTCCGGCGGAGAGAAATAACCACTTCCTCGCTGCCGTCCACTTGAAGAGAACCCGCTTCCATCCTTAAGATTCCTTCACTCGTCGTAATGAGCAGCCCTTTGGACTGGCCGCTGGCGAAGAAGGATGCCGGAAGATGAACCTTCGCTCCGGCGGTGTTATTTTTTCCCGCAGAAACGGCCTGCACCCCGATCAGAGCCACATCCGGATTTTTAAGCAACGGCTGCAAATTCTCGTCGGTAACCTTTACATCCAGCATCGCGTAGCCTTTTTCCTGGATTACGGTTGAGTCCGCCTTAACGTCGGTAACAGTTTCTTCCGAGGGCTTTCCGTTGCCGTCCCCGCCTCCAGTATTTCCGCTGCTTGTCACGATTTCATAGCGGTAGGTCTGGACGTCGCTAACGGCTCCGCCTGCGGCCGAGATGACTCTCAGGGTTTGTGTCCGGGAGATCTCGATAGGGCCGGTATAAGCGGCAGACTGTACGGTAGGCGCCGCTCCGGTCAAGGTATAGTACATTTGGGCGCCAGGGTCGGATGCGGTCAGCGCGACTTTCTGTGTACCCGTGTAGCTTCCGCTCCGGAGACTGGCCTGAGGAGCTTGCGGCTTCATCTGGAACGTAAGCTCGCCGCTCACCCAAAGCGGACTTTTCTCATCGTTGTAAGCAACCAATATGTATTTACCGGCTTTATCCGGCTTGTATGTAAGAGAAGCTTTTCCCTGACTGGCTTGAAACGTTAACGTTTTAACGAACTGGGGCTCCGTGCCGTTCGACGTGTAAGTGAATAAATCCGCCTTGCCGGCACCACCGGCGTCCGCTGCGAGGGAGCCGTCTTTGTTAAGGAGCCGGATGTCCGCCCGAAGTTCGCCCGTTCCGGTCAAATTCGTGCTGCCGTTAGCCGCTTGAATACTTATACGCGGTGTTTCCATGGCTTTCTTGACATCAATAAGTCCCGACCCGAATTCATCGTCAAAGCCGGGAGGCCCCAGGTCCTTAGCGGTTTCGGAAATGATACGGCCTACACGCTCCACCTTTTCGGAAGTGGTGAGATCATCCAGACCTTCATCCCCCGCGAGAATTAGAGCGGCAAGACCGGACACCATCGGGGCCGCCATCGAAGTGCCGTTGCGTCCCGTGTAACCGTTGCCTTTGTTCGTGCTGTATATATCCACGCCCGGTGCGACTACGCTCAGGCTGCTGCCGGAATTGGAGAAATCCGCCACGATAAATTCCGTTTGGGGATACCAGTCGACGGCGCCTACCGCAAGCACTCCCGGCAGCTTGGCCGGAAAGGCCACATCCTTCACAAACCGGTGGGCCAACGGATCTTCGCTCCCTTTTACCTGATCCAGTTCGCCCGTGTCATTGCCCGTCCAGTGGTTGCTTTCGTTGCCTGCGGCGGAAACGACGATCACGCCTCTTTGCAGGGCATATTGCACCGCTTCTTCCATGACCCGGGAGGAGCTCGCCGACGTCAGGCTGAGATTTACCACATCCGCTCCGTGATCTACGGCCCAATAGATGCCTTCGGTTATCACGTCCGTTCTTCCGTAGCCTTCGCTGTCGAGAACCTTAACGGGCATAATTTTGGCTCCGCTGGCCACTCCGGCGATACCGACTCCGTTGTCTTTCAGTGCCGCCGCAATGCCCGCCACATTCGTACCGTGGCCGTTATCGTCCCGGGTGTCCGGCGTGTTGCTCACGAAATTGTACCCTTCCACGAGACTCCCTTTCAGATCGTCATGGGAAGAGTCCACGCCAGTATCGACAACGGCGATCACAACACCGGGCAGTTTGGCGTCCAACGTACTCGTATCCGCGAGATCCGACTGGATCGCCCGGTACCACCACTGCTGCTCCACATAAGGATCGTTCGGCAAGGAAGCCGCTTTTGCGGGCGAATCCGCCGCACTTGCGGAGCCGGTCGTAGTCCGTACCGCCGATCCCTGCCCGGCGCCTCCGTTCCGTATGGCAGCCTTCGTCTCGGCGGCCCATACGGGATAAACGGGTTCGACGAAATCCACGTCGGGGTCGTTTTCCAGTTCCTCAAGCACGTCCGAAACCGGCTCGGACTTGGGAAATTCCATCGTGACCAGACCCTTCGATCCTACACGCTGCTTGTATTTCGAACTCGGCGGATCGGGAAGTTCCGCTCTCTTCTCGGGACCCATCAGTCCCTGCATAACCATCGTATCCGCTTTTTCTTTGTATTTGACGATAACCTGTCCGGGCAGCGCGTCTTTCGCAGCCTGCGGCCTTTCATATCGGGGAGTCGAAACGCTCTTTTTCAAAGAAAGCGGGGACTCCGCTCCAAACGCCGGGACAGACAGACTCAAGACCAATAGGACGGCCAGCACCAGCAGACTTATTTTTCGCATACAAAAAAACCTCCAAACCTCACATCGCGATCCTTATTAGGCATTCGCTTCCGGCTCCCGAATTCCTGCCTCATACCCACTTTTGTAAATAAACGGAATATTTAAAAAAAGGAATATTTCCTTAATCCATCTCAAAGTAATGGAATATCTCTCCAGAGACGTCATTGGGAAATATTCTCCCGAAGTTACATCCTTACCTGCACAAAAAGTTCTTCCGCTTCGTCCTCTGCCTTTGATAAACGGCGGGCATGTACCGTCCAACGTCATACGGCGCCGCACCGCGCGCCGACAGCTCGCGAAGTGCGGCTAACCGGTATGCCGCGTTTCCCGGCCGTCTCATCCGGACCTCGGGCCGACGATTCGCAGCAAAGCTTCTGAAAACTCTGTGCAACGGTTAAAAGAAGCTGTCGCCTGGCTTCGGCGATTTCCCTTCCGCGCCTCCCTCATCTCCGTAAATATGCCGGAATGCCGACGGGATGCTTTCGATCACGTCGCTGGCCAGAACATCCGCAAGGGAGTGGTGTTCCTCCGTCAGCAGACTTGCAGCCAGACCATGGATGTAAACGGCATTGCTGACGGCCTGCAGAACGTCCTCGTGCTGCAGGAGAAACGCCGCCGCGATGCCTGTCAGCACGTCGCCGGAGCCGCCTTTGGCCAATGCGGCGCTGCCCGTCGTGTTGACGCGCTGCATGCCGTCCGGGGCCGCAACGATCGTATGCGGGCCCTTCAGGACGACATAGGCGCCGGTCTCGGCCGCAAAGCGGGCGGACACGCCGAACCTGTCGTCCTCTACCGCCGCGGCGGTGCTGCCCGTAAGCCGGGCCATTTCGCCCGGATGCGGCGTCAGCACCGTCGGCTTGCGGCGCTTCCGCAGCAGCGGCAGGAGCTCTGCGGCGTGGAACAAGGCGTCCGCATCAAGCAGGACGGGTACGTCCTGGCGCAGCACTTGTTCCACGACAGCCCGGCTACCCGGCGTGCGGCCCAGGCCGGGCCCTGCGGCGATCGCGCCGAAGGCGGCGTCGCCCAGAGGCAGCTCGCCCCGGAAGTGACCGGCCTCCGACGGCGAAGGCAGGTACATCGCCTCCGGGTAATGGCCTGCCGCAATCGCGTGGATGCAATCCGGCACCGCCGTCGTCACGAGCCCGGCTCCGCTTCGGAGCGCCGCACGGGATGCGAGGACGACGGCTCCCGGCATCCGCAAGGACCCTCCGGCCACCAGCAGCCTTCCGTGCGTCCCCTTGTGCGAGGACGCTTTCCGGCGCGGCAGCGTCCGCCGAACATCCGCCAGCGTCCACAGGGAGCGGCGGGGCAAGCCTGCGGCCGCGGCCGGCGGGATGCCGATGTCGGCGACGAGCAGCTCGCCGCAGTAAGAAGCGGCCGGGTGCGTGAACGCCCCGAGCTTCGGATACTGGATCGTCACGGTGACATCCGCCCGGACGGCCGCTTCCACGGGGCCCCCGTTCGCGGGAACCCCGCTCGGAAGATCTATCGCGTAAACGGCTGCATGCTGCTCGTTGATCTTCCCGATCAGGCTCCGGTACGGCTCTCGGAGAGGGCCGTTCACTCCGATGCCGAGAAGCGCATCGACAATCGCGTCCGCCCGCTCAAGCCGGCGTTCCAGCTCAGCCTCCGAACCTGTGTAATCAATGGCGGCATAGCCCGATTTTTCGTAGACGGACAAAGCGGCCGCGGCGGCTCCCCTGATTTTGTCCCGCGGCGGAATCAGCCACAGAGAAACCCGCCGGCCGTGCGCCTTCAGGACTCTGGCGATCACGATTCCGTCTCCGCCGTTGCTTCCCGCGCCGGACAGCACAACAACCTTCGCCTCCGGCGGAATCCGCTCCAGCAGAAGGGATGCGGCCGCCCGCCCCGCGCTTTCCATCAGCGTGTCGGCACTTATTCCGATGAGGTTCACGGTTTGACGGTCGATTTCGTACATGTCTTCGCCTGATACGATTCGCATCGTTTGGACCTCCTTAAACGGTGGGTTCTGTTCGGAGAAAAAATCCGCTCCTACTCTCTTATTCTATTTAACCTTCTACTAACCAGTATAAAAGGCTGACGAGCAGAATTAAACTTTTGGGGAGAGTAACGGACTTCCGGAAAAAAAGAAGGGTTTACCTTCCCGTTACGGAAAGGTTTAAGCTAGAAAGAGAAAAATGAAATTCCGGCGCGCAGCCGGTTGAAATACGGGGGAGGAAGGCCGTTATGCACATTAAAGAAGCAGCCAAACGGCTGGGAATATCGGCCCGGGCTATCCGCTTTTACGAAGAAAAAGGGCTGATCGCACCGGGTAAGGAACTCTCCAGCGGGTACCGCTCTTTTACCGAACAAGAAATCTGGAGACTGCGGACGATCGTCGCTCTGCGCGAATCCGGCATGTCCGTCAGCGGTATTCAGGCCGCCCTGGAGCAGGTGGAACGTGGCGAGCACGATGAACTGCTCCATTATCTGGAGCTGCAGCGCTCTGTCCTGTACGCCCGTATGTTGGAGACCAGGCAGACGCTGCAAACGACCGACCACATGATCGGGCTTTTGCAGGGGAGCCGCGGGCTTCCCTTGGAGGACTTTTACCGCCTTGCGCAGGATTCCAGAGAGGTTCGGGAGCTCCGCAACTGGGAGGACCGCTGGAACTTCGACGAGCTGGCTTCTTCTCACGACGAGCGGGTATGGAGCGGGGACTCGGCCTATCCCGGTTACCGCGAAGCGCTTGAACGGACCGTGGAGGAGATAAATCCGGCACCCGGAGAAACGGGACTTGATCTGGGCACCGGGACCGGCAATCTCGCCGGTTTGTTTATGGAACGCGGAGCGGTTATGAACGGAGTTGACCAGTCCAAGGAGATGCTCCGTATCTGCCGGTCCAAATTCCCGGGCATGACGGCCAAAATCGGCAACTTCCTGGCCGTTCCCTATACGGACGGGCAGTTCGATTTCGTGGTAACCAGCTTTGCGTTTCATCATTTATCCGGCAGGCAGCAGAAATTGGCGCTGAACGAAATGGCACGGGTGCTGAAACCTCAGGGCCGCATCGCGATTGCGGGTTTTATAAACCGGAATGCCGATGGAGGAGCCTCGGCTGATAAGCATCGAACGAATTCACCGACTGGCGCGTTGGATTTTTTGGACTGGTTTGGTCCAAACGGGTTTGAAAGCAAGTGCCTCAAGCTTTCGCCCGAGCTTTATCTGGCTGCCGCCCGGCGCGGGCTTCCGTAAACAGAGACTTCGCCGGAATCGCTGTACGGTCCGGCATCATTCCGGCTTGTACCGGGATACCGATATCCTGCATCCGCATACCTCCCATGGCAATTTGCGGCCTTCGGTTTGCCGAAGCGGATAAGGTTTTGCTTGGAGAGTTTTGCCTAAGATGAATTGCTGGAGAATGAAGCGGAAAAGGCATGGACCGGTTTTGCGGAACGGCGGAGAACCCATGGTTTGGACTGCGGACCGGACAGGACTGCTCGCGTGAGAACACCTGACGCCCGATGAGTTTCTCCCTTGATCAGGAAACGAAAATTCGCTTGACCTTGCCGCTGCGTTAACGCTTAGGGTGTGGAGGGAGAACCGATTTCACATTCTAATTCCCCAAAATGGAGGTACTAACCGCATGCCCGACCATACCGATATTTACCGCAACCAGACTCATCTGTACGACCGGATGATCTCCAGACAACCCGATCTGGCGGAAAGGATTGACCGCATCCGCCCCCATGAAGGGCTTGACATCGTGGACCTCGGAGCGGGGACAGGCCGCCTGACGGCCGTTTTGGCGCCGAAGGCCGCATCGGTCACCGCCCTGGACGCCTCTTCAAGCATGCTGGAGGTCACCGCTTCCAAGCTTCGGCGGACAGGGCTGACGAACTGGCGCTGCACAGCCGCCGACCACCGCAGCCTCCCTCTGGCGGACGACTCCGCCGATCTTCTCGTCTGCGGCTGGAGCCTCTGCTACCTCGCCGGCTCGGATGTCCCGGGTTGGGAAGCCCATGTGGCTCAAGCTCTTGCCGAGATGAGACGGGTTCTGCGCCCCGGCGGAACTCTCCTCCTGCTGGAAACGATGGGCACCGGCACGGAGGTTCCGGATCCTCCCGCGTTCCTGAAGCCTTACTACGCGCTGTTGACGCAAAAATACTGCTTTGCCCACGAGACGTTCCGCCTGGATTACACGTTCGAGTCGCTGAAGGAAGCCGAGGAAACGGCACGTTTCTTCTTCGGAGAAGATCTGGCGGCGAAGACAACACGGAACAACTGGGTCACCCTGCCGGAATGCGCCGGGGTCTGGTGGCTGCATATGCCGGCGGAGGCGTAACGGGAGCGTAGACCGGCGCGGCGTTCTGCGCTTGAAGCGGTCTCCCTCCGTTTATTCCCCGGGAACCGGCGGTTTTCGGCGCTGCGTCCAGTATAAGCGGCGTTGCCGGCGGCAGCCATCCCCCGACCGATAGCCCGGCAGCGGGCGTACCAAAAAGCCCTGCAGACGATATTCCGTCTGCAGGGCTTACTTCATTCACAGGAAGCTGAACAACCTAGAAAACGTACAAGCCTAGATCAGCCCCGGCTCGTGCGATTCGCGCCCCCCAAGGCAGCGGCAGTTTATCCGAGCACGATGCTTTCCGGTTGAAGCGGCCCGATTACGGCCAACTCGGCCAACCCGACCAGTTCGGCAATCTCGGTCCGCATAAAGCCCGGCTAGCCCTGAGCCCGTTCCGCTACGGCACGGGCGATCCAGACGCCCGCCGCCCCGGCCTGGGCCAGTCCACGCGTTACGCCGGCGCCGTCCCCGCCGCAGTACAGGCCTGCGATTTCGGTTTCGAGCTGCTCGGTGAGTTTCGGACGGGCCGAGTAGAACTTCGCTTCCACGCCGTAAAACAGCGTATGCTCGGACGCGATGCCCGGCGTTACTTTTTCCAGCGCCTCCACCATCTCCACCAGGCTCTTCATCGTGTTATAAGGGAGAACGAGCCCCAAATCGCCGGGAACGGCTTCTTTCAATGTAGGCTCAAGAAACCCTTCCTTGATCCGGCCTTCCGTAGAGCGGCGGCCGCGGATGATGTCGCCGTATTTCTGAACGATGACGCCACCGTTTGAGAGATCATTGGCACGTTTGCAAATCTCGCGGGCGTATTCGTTCGGTTTATCGAACGGCTCCGTAAACTGGTGCGAGACGAGCAGGGCGAAGTTCGTGTTCTGTGAACCGAGCGCCGGGTCTTTGTACGCATGACCGTTAGCCGCCATGACGCCGCTGTGATTTTCCACGACAACATGTCCCGAAGGATTGCTGCAGAAGGTGCGGACGCGGGTGCCGACCGACGTGTTGAAAATAAACTTGCCTTCGTACAGATGCTTGTTGATTTCCTGCATCACGACATCGGATGTTTCCACGCGGACGCCGACGTCGACCTGATTGTTGTACATTTTCAGGCGGCGTTTGCGCAAAACGCTCGTCAGCCAAGCGGAACCGTCGCGGCCGGGCGCCACGATTACGGAATCGGCTTCGATCTCTTCCCCGTTGCTCAGCACAATGCCCCGGATCTTATGGCCTTCGGCCGTTTTGCTCGTCAGCAGGTCGGCGACTTCCGTTTTGAACCGCATGTCCACTTTCGTCTTCAGGTAGGTATTGATCGAACGGAGAATTTCAAGATTCTGCTCCGTCCCCAGATGGCGGACCTGCGCCCTTAAGAGCTTGAGTCCCGCCGCGTAAGCGCGGTTTTCAATGGAGGACACGACGTCCGTGAGCGGATCGGTCAGCGTCTGCTGGGCACCGTGCTTCAAGTTGATGTCATCCACATACCGGATGAGATCCAGCACGCGTGAAGGCGACAGATAGTCCGTCAGCCAGCCTCCGAATTCCGTCGTGATGTTGAACTTGCCGTCACTGTAAGCTCCGGCGCCGCCGAAACCGGCAGTGATCGAACAGGCGGGCAGGCAGCCCGCAAATTCCTTGCGTCCCGCGGCAGGCGGACACAGCTTGATTTTCTCTTCCAGAATCGGACAACGGCGGCTGCCGATGTCATGCCCTTTATCTACAAGCAGCACTTTAAGGTGCGGTGATTTTAACGAAAATTCATAGGCAGCGAATATCCCGGCCGGTCCGGCCCCCACAATAATGACATCGTAACGGTTGCTCATGATCGTATCCCCCAGTCAGTTATGAAAGGTATCAGGCTTGAGCCGGGCACGCAAAAAAATCCCGGCCTTCGAATGGTACGGTAAAACCGTCCATTCGTAGCCAGGAATTTTCGGTTCCTTGTAGAGACCTCTGGCCCGTATTGCCAAAGATATACGAATAGGTAACATGCAAATTTAGTTGTTAACGGAGACGTTCGCCCCTTAAACAGGTTAACGAAAATCATGTTCGAAGTCAACCCAGATCCCATTAAATATTCGGTTTATTTTTTGTAAAAAAGGAATTTTCATAAAAACAAAGCGATTTAATCACCAAAACACGAACATTAAAAAGAAAAGACGATATAGCCCGCCGACAGCCACATCACAATCGCCGACACCTTGCCCAGAACCGCCGTAAACCGTGCGGACCCGCTTATCCGGCCCGTCAGCCAGCCCAGCGCGGCTAAACCGAAGAACCAAAACCAGGAAACAAGGATACACGCCAGGGCGAACACCCATTTATGCGTCCCGCTGTACTGCAAGGAGCTCGTGCCGATGACACCGACCGTATCCAGGATGGCATGAGGGTTCAGCAGGGAAACCGAAGCGGCGAATGTGATCTGTTTGCGTGCGGGGTACCGTGTTTCATCACCCGCTGCGGGTTGAT
The DNA here is from genome assembly GCF_000739915.1 of Paenibacillus chitinolyticus NBRC 15660. Taxonomy (GTDB): domain Bacteria; phylum Bacillota; class Bacilli; order Paenibacillales; family NBRC-103111; genus Paenibacillus_F; species Paenibacillus_F chitinolyticus. The sequence continues at coordinate 81,485 of NZ_BBJT01000007.1, forward strand.
CCGCGTCCTTGCGTGAAGCGCTCTTCCACGTTGTCCAGCCCATATAGGCCAAAAAAATGACGCCTGCACTCATGAGCACGGTTTTGATCCACCAGATTTTCAGAACGAGTACGGAGACGCCGAAAACCGCCAAACCGATCAGAAGCGTGTCGCATAACGAAGCTGTCAGAACGGCCGGAAGCGCCCGGATATATTTTTTGTGCAAAGCCCCCTGATTGAAAATAAATACGTTCTGCACCCCCAGAGGCAAAATAAGCCCCATAGCCAGAATTAGTCCGTGCAGGGCGGCCGCAGCCGTTAACATCATGCCGGTTCCTCCATCTCTCTACCGTTAGTTTCTCTTGTCTTACTTCCTCATGATATAGAAAGATAACCGTTTGTCTCCATCCATTTGGATGGATTGGGAGCCAACCAAACGTTATACTGGAACAAGCGAGCCTGGACCGGCTAAATTCAGAGGACCGTTCAGAGAGCCGGACATCCTCCCAGAAAGCAGGAACCCTTCATGCAGGACAGCAGCTGGAAACCCGACAAGACTTCCTCCATTCCCTTATCCGTTCAAATCAAACAGTATATTAAAAGCAAAATCGAAAACGGCGAGTGGCCCGTAGGCACGAAAATCCCTCCCCAGCGGGCTATGGCCGCCGTCTTCGAAGTCAACCGCAGCACCGTCGTAGCCGCCGTTGACGAGCTGATCGCCGACGGAATCCTGGAGGGCCGCAGCGGAAGCGGCACACGGGTCGTCAACAATTCCTGGACGCTGCTCACGCCGTCGGCCGTTCCGGACTGGACCTCTTACGTGCAGTCGGGCGTCCACCGGCCTAACCGGACGATGATCCGGGAGATCAACCGGGCGGAGTTCGTCCCCGGCATGATCAGGCTGGGAACCGGAGAGCTTTCTCCCGCTCTTCACCCCCATGAAATGACGAGAAAAGTGCTCGAGAGGCTGCCGGACCGCATGACTTCGCTCGGCTACGAGGAGCCGAAGGGGCTGCTCCCTCTCCGGGAGAGGATTAGCGCTTATTTGAGCACAAGCGGCATCCATGCCTCCCCTTCGTCCATTCTGATCGTCTCGGGGGCGCTGCAGGCGCTCCAGCTCATTTCCCTCGGCCTGGCGCAGCCCGGCTCCACCCTGCTGCTGGAGAAGCCGTCTTACTTGTTCTCGCTCCATATGTTCCAATCCGCCGGGGTCCGCCTGTGCGGCCTTCCGATGGATGAGCGCGGAATAATGGCGGATCGCATCCCGGAGCTGGCCAAGCGCGCCAAGGGAGCCATGCTCTACACCATCCCGTCTTTTCATAACCCGACCGGCACCCTGATGCCGGAAGACCGGAGAAAAGAGCTGCTGGAGGTGTGCGAGACCGCGCAGCTTCCCGTCATCGAGGATGACGTGTACCGCGAGCTGTGGCTCGACGAACCCCCGCCTCCGCCGCTGAAAGCGATGGACAAGAACGGGCTTGTCCTGCACCTCGGAAGCCTCTCCAAGACGTGGAGTCCCGGCCTGCGCATCGGCTGGGTGGTCGGACCCGAAGCCGTCATCGACCGGTTGGCCGACCTCAAGATGCAGACGGACTACGGCTCCAGCTCGCTGTCGCAGTGGGCGGCCGCCGAACTTCTCTCCGGCGGGTTATATCCGCGGCATCTGGAGACGGTTCGTACGGAGATGCGGAGGCGCCGCGACCGGACCCTGGAGCTGCTGGATAGCGGGTTCAAGGATATCGCCTCCTGGAAAGTCCCGTCCGGGGGCTTTTACATCTGGCTGAAGCTTACCCGTTCTCTCTCCATGAAGGAATTGTTTGAGAAAGGGCTCCAGGCAGGCATCCTTCTGAATCCGGGAAGCCTGTACGATCCTCTCTCCGCCCCTTATCTCAGACTTTCGTATTCCTACGCTTCTCTCGAAGATCTGGAAAAGGGGCTGCTGAAGCTCTCCGCTTTGATCCGCAGACTTGCCCGCTGACCCAATGCCGGGATGCCGGACTTTGGAGCCGGTTTGCCGGACCGGACGTCTAAAAACCTTTTTCCCGCAATAGGTTAAGCATGAGACGACATCCGGAAAGGAAGAAGAGCATGGCCTCCTTATTTCAGCTCCCTGTTCAGGTGGAAACCGAAACCGTCACATCTCCGGGGGTGACGATCTATACGCCGAAACTTTCGGGCCTTCGAAGCCCTGCGGTTCAGAAAAAGCTAAACGCGGCATTCTCCGGCCTTACGGCTTTGCTCTTTAACGAACAGAAGAAATACCAGACCGGCACTCTCCAGGAGATGACAGGTCATTATGAGGTGAAGACGAACGAGAGAGGACTTCTCAGCCTGATCGCCACCAACTATGCCTATTCGGCCCCCATGGCCCACGGGTATACCGTTGCGGAATCTCTTACATGCGATGTGAACTCCGGGGATTTTTTCACCCTTTCACAGCTTTTCAAGCCCGGAAGCGGCTACGTGGAACTGCTTTCGCAGCACGTAAAGGTACAGCTTCAGCGGCGCAAACTGCCCCTGCTGAACCCTCCGTTCAAATCCGTCTGGCCCGATCAAAACTTCTATCTGGCGGATAAAGCGCTGGTGCTGTATTTCGATCTTCTTGACATCACTCCTTATTACGTCGGATTTCCCATGTTTCCGATCTCGGTGTACGATCTGCTTCCCATTGCGGCAGAAGGAGGTCCCCTGGACATCCTTGCGGTAGACGTCAGCTGACAAGACCCCCGGCCGGTTATCGGACGAAGCGGCAGCCTCTCAAATGGAGGGCTGCTTTTTTGCGTTCCAGATTACGTTCAGATAAAATCGCTGATCGTCCGGCGTGTACGACTTTAATCCTTTAACCGCTACCCCCTAATTGACGGTCAGGGATTTTTTGAGATTTTAACGTTCAGAAGGGTAATATAAAAGAGCAGGACCCTATACTTAGGAGGCAGATAAACAATGGAAACTAGCTTATACGAGAAACTTGGCGGAAAAGAAGCAATCGGAAAAGTCGTAGAGGAGTTTTACAAGCGTATCACTGCGGACGAATCGGTCAATCATTTCTTCCGGGATACGGATATGGCGAAACAGCTGCGTCATCAGACGGCTTTCATCAGCTATGCGCTCGGCGGCGCCCCCTACACAGGCAAGTCGATGGCTGCGGCCCATACGGGACTGAACCTGCAGCCGGAGCATTTCGACAGCATCGTCAACCATTTGCAAGCCTCTTTGGCGCATTTCGGAGTCACCGAAGACGATATCCGTCAAATCACGGAGAAGGTAGGGTCCCTGAAGGGCGATATCCTTTATAAATAAAACGGATACGGGCCCGGCAGCTTCCCCTAAACTCCGGTCGGCAGCTCCCTTTACCCCGCCCGCTGCAGTCTGGACGAAGGTTCCCTGAATCTTTGTCCCTTTTCCCACAGGGGCCGGATGTGCTACAATTTGCAAAACGTCTTCACGTGTTAGGATTATTCACATATAGAGAAGGTAGAAGGGGGGAAACGGATGGATATGCGCAAGTACCGTTTGGATGAACCCGCACTGGGTACATTCAGCGAGGAACGGGACGAATACGAACGCGATTACGCCCGTCTTATTCAGTCTCCGGTGTTCCGCCGGCTGCAGGGCAAATCGCAGGTATTCGGTGCGGGGACGGGGGATTATTACCGGACGCGGCTTACCCATTCCCTAGAGGTTTCGCAGATTGCCCGCGAGGTTGCCCGGCGTATGAGAAAACAATACGCGTTTTGCATCGGCGGGGAGCATCCCGGCTTGATGATCGACCCGGCCGTCGTGGAATGCGCATCTCTCGCGCACGATTTGGGACATCCTCCGTTCGGCCACAAAGGCGAGGAAGTGCTCAATCATCTTCTCGGGGAAGAGCACGGCCTCTCCTACGAAGGAAACGCGCAGAATTTCAGGATTCTGACGTTTCTGGAGAAACGCGCCGGCAGCGACAGCGGCCTGGATTTGACGGCCGCCGTGCTTCTGGCCATCAACAAATACCCATACAGCCTGGAAGAGCCGGGACGGCTCAAAGGCGTGTACGGGATGGAGTGGGAGGGCATCCGGCAGCTCCGGGACATGTGGAACATGCCGGAAGGCTGTCCGACGCTGGAAGCCCAGCTCATGGATTTATGCGATGACATTGCGTACTCCACGCACGACATCGAGGACGGAATCCGCGCCGGCAAAATCCAGATGAACCGCTCCTTCTTCGAAGACGACCGGCTGATCGGGCACCTCGTTCAGGAAATCGTGAACGATCAGGGCAACCTCGAGGTCGGCTGGGAGCAGGTGGACATCACCGCGATGGTGAAGCAGGTGCTTGCCTCTTACCTCGAGCAGTGGGAGCTCATCTACGCCCAGTGCGACCGGGAAGCCTCGCGCACGCGCAGAGAGATGAAAGCCCGCTGGGTCAGCTCCTTCGCCGGAAAAGTCGGCATTATCGACGACCCGGATAAAGGCTGGAAGCGCGTCACGTTCGTGCGCGAAGGCCGCCGGGACCTTGATCTTCTCCGTACGATGGAGATAATCAAGAAATTGGCCTGGGTCACGCTCGTCAAAGACTTCCGCGTCCAGCGGCTTCAAAAGCGCAGCGAAATCATCATCCGCCGGCTGTGGGACAGCTTTAAAGTGCCGGATCACGGACAGCTCATTATTCCGCCCGACTGGATCGAGAACTACGAGCGGCATCTCTCCGTATGGTCTTGGCCCCGGCTGGTCGCCGATTATATCTCCGGCATGACCGACGCGTACGCGGAGAAAGTCGCCGCCGAGCTTTACGCGAGCAAGTCCGGCTCGATCTACGAGATGGACTAAGGCGGGATGCCCGTTTTTTTAGAAGAAAGCCTGTATATTTATGCAGTCCAAGACGGCAGGACCCTCAGCGGCTGCGGCTCCGGCTTGCCGAAGTAGTAGCCCTGAAACCATTCATAACCGAGATCCCGGAGACATTCCAGATCGTCGCGGTCTTCGATTCCTTCCGCGAGCGCACGGGAATTGAGCTCCTGGGTCATTCTTGCCACAGCGCGTGCCACGCGCTGTTTTCTTTTATCCTTGCTGACGCCCCGGCAAAATTCAAGTGCCAGTTTCACGACGTCGGGCTCCAGTTCGGAAAGGACCTGCAGGCTGTTAAAACCCGTTCCGACATCATCCAGTGCATAGCGGAAGCCATGTTTTTTGTAAAAAGCCAAGATGCTTCTCAGGTGGTCCATATTGTTGATTTCTTCGCTCTCCACCACCTCGAAAATGATCGATTCGGGGTTTACGCCCGTTCTCTCCACCATCTCAACTGTCGATTGAAGACAGTGAACGGGATTATAGATGGACGTCGGGAGGAAGTTGATGAAAATCAGCCCGTCATCCAGACCGCCGGCGTTCCGGACAGCTTCCAAGCGGCATGTGCGGTCCAGCGCGAACAGGCGGTCCCTCGCTTTAGCGGCCTGAAACAGCTGAACCGGCGGAATCAGCCCGCCGTCCCGCCCTGTTCCCCGCGACAGCAGCTCGTAACCGATAATGGAGCTTTCCACGCCGTCAAAAGAAACGATCGGCTGGTAAAAAGTCCGGATAGAGCGGTTCGTAATGACATCGTCAATCCAATTGGCATCTCGTTCTTCCTTGAAAAATTGGACGGGCTTGAGCTTGTCCAGCCCCTGCAAGGGATCATGCTTGTCCGCCCGCACGGCCCGGATATTGGCATATTCCAGATGCGCGGTCACATAATCGAGCATGGCGTTGAACAGAGATTCGTGCATCCAGTACAGCCGTGAATCGATTTTATCCCACTTATCCGCCGGGTATTCCGGCAAATAGGCATCCAGAAACGCGGAAGTTTCGCTTCCGCCAAAGTAGACCGTGTAGCCGCGCTCCCCAACGAAGCATTTCGAACAAAAGTTTTGCATGAAAAGCGCTCCCTATGTCACATAATGGATGGATTTACGTCTATCTTACTTAATAAGGGTTCTAATTTACAACCTTTAAGGATAAAATTTCATTTTAACGAGGAATCCGGGCTTGGAAACGGTTTTTACTTCCTAATTCCCCTGAAATCTCCTTAAACTATTTTCGCCGAATTCCCATTCCGGCGTTTTCAGACCGCCTCCTTCTTTAAGCGTGTACCACGGGCTTTGAGCGGGATTTGCAGGATTGACCAAAATATGCGTCTCCTGGGCGGGCGTGTAGCTTTGCGCCAGCATAAATAAGGTCTCCCCCGTCGACTTATTCACCGCTGTATCCACGACAATGACCGCATGTCCCGGCGATCCTCCGACAATGAACACATCTCCCGGCTTCACTTCGCTCTTTTTGACCGGTATCAGCTCTTTTTCCAACGATAACGTTCCCGCATAGGCGAAAACCACATCCATAAACTTGCGGAAACCCTCCTGGCTGTTATCGGACCCACCATTTTTTACCCACGATGCCTCATTTCCATTCATCTTAATTCTATATCCGTTCATCCATTTTGAATATTCGGCTTTAAACCCGTTCACAAAGTTAAAATGAATCTCCCCGTACTGCTTCCGGTCGAATAAGTATTGGGCCCGCAGCAGCATGACCGCATCGGCGCACTGATGAAGATCGCGGCTGCCGATCGGGATATCGACCACAGCCTCGTAGACCCCGGGCTTGTTTTTCTCGCGCCCGTCGAAAAGATGAACGACCGAGCCGTCCGGCTTCAGCTTCAGTCCGCGTAAAAACGCCGCAAAGCTTCCCGGCTCGGCCGGCGTGCGTTCGAACCCTTTCGGCGCTTTGAACCGCTCCTGTAAAGTAACGCCTTCGGGCGTCAAGATGGCGGCGTTTTGTGCGGCCTTCTGTCCGGCCGCGGATTTCCCGCTCCCAGCCTCCTTCCCCGCCTGCTTGGCAGTCGGCTCGGAAGAACCGGCCGAATCGCACGCGGACACCCCCAACGACAGAACCAGCAGGCTCATCAGCGCACTTTGTTTCCATTTATCGCTATATAAGAAGGACATGTTCGCGGTCTCCTTTGAACTTTTTTCTTCATTATAATGCATTCTAGAATTTATTTACAAAAAATGAAATCTAGGGGACTCGCGATAAGTTGGAAGGGGTTGCTCAGGCATACCGGACTTGACTCTCCACTTTGACGCCTTGACGCCGGGACCGCCTAAGCCGTCCTTTTGTTTTCCCTGTTCACACGTCATCGGTCTGCTTCTTTACTTGATATACCAACCTCTGTCCGAAGCCCTCCCGCAAAATATTTTCCTCCGCCCGCCACTCCGTGCCCTCTTCTATTCCGATGAACCTTTACATAGATTTGAAAAACAACTTAAAAATTGACGCTTGACGTTTTGAGGCTCCGGTAGTACGATACATATCATTAATCCCGACTAAACTTATGAGCATTAAGGGGGAACAGGCTTCATGAATAACAACTTGATCAAAGCTTTCGAGACCAACTGGATTTCCCTGGTTGTTTCTCTTGTTATTATCGGCTTTCTTTATTTCTTAGCCAAAAAACGCGTCAGCTTCGGCTACCGCGTCCTGATCGGTCTTGGTATCGGTCTTATCGTAGGGTTCATCTTCAATACCTACAAAATCGACGCGAAAAGCGTCAGCACGATCGGTACGATCTACGTCAATCTCATCAAAATGATGGTAATTCCGCTCGTAGTCGTGCTCGTCATCAACAGCATCGCCGGTCTTTCCAACCTCGGGCAGCTTCGCAAAATCGGGCTGAAAACGATCGGACTGTTCCTGGCGACTACCGGTATCGCAGCCTTGATCGGACTGCTCGTCGCGCTCGTATTCAATCCGGGCTCCGGCATTCCGCAAGGCACGCTTAAAGATTTCAAACCGAAAGAAATCCCGACGTTCTCCCAGGTTATCCTGGATCTCGTTCCGTCGAATCCTTTCAATGAAATGGCGACCGGCAAAGTCGTTCCGGTTCTGATCTTCGCAATCTTCGTGGCTGTTGCCATCGTTCATATCGGCTCCAAGAAGCCTGACGCCGTCAAGCCCGTGAAGGACCTGATCGCTTCGCTGGCTCAAGTGCTTCACCAGGTGATCAAGTACGTCATCCGCCTGACTCCATACGGCGTATACGCGCTGATCGCGGCTATGGCCGCCAAATACGGCGTGGATACCCTGAAGCCGCTAATCATGCTTATTCTGGCCACGTACACGGCGCTTCTGCTTCACTTCATCATTACGTTCGGCGGTCTGGTTACGTTCGTAGCCAAGGTCAACCCGTTCAAGTTCTTCCGCAAGGCTTACCCGACGATCGCCGTTGCTTTCACGACCCGCAGCAGCTACGCGACACTTCCGGTTAACCTGGAAGTCCTGACGAAAAAACTGCGCGTATCTCCGCGTATCGCCAGCTTCGTGGCTCCGCTCGGCGCGACGATCAACATGAACGGCTGCGGCGGCGTATGGCCCGCTGTCGTTGCGATCTTCGTCGCAGGCGTCTACCACATTCCGCTGAGCGTGTCCGATTACATTCTGATCGTGCTCGTCAGCATGATCTCCTCCGTCGGCGTTGCCGGCGTACCCGGACCGGCTGCCATCTCGACGACGGTCGTACTGACCGCTCTCGGTCTGCCGCTTGAAGGTCTGGGCCTGACCCTCGCTATCGACGCTATCGTCGACATGGGCCGTACGGCTGTGAACGCGACGGGTACTACGGTGTCCACGCTGATCGTGGCCAACTCCGAAGGCGAATTCGACCGCGCGTCCTTTGACCGCGACGAAGAGGATGAGTTGGAATTGAACCCGGCTTAAGCGGGACGTTAATAAAGGGCAGACTCCGGTCTGCTCTTTTTTTATTTGCCCCTATGCATGAAATCGAGAGAGGACGGAGGAACGCCTCTACCCGATTCTTTTCCCCCCTGTGTTCCTCTTCGCTGCTTGCAAAACCGGCCCGGTGTTGTTAACATCGTAATTCCCTGTTTAAATATACAAAAGAGGGAGCCTTCGGCCGATAATGGGTATGTCTGGGAGGCAGCTAAGCAATACTAACATCAACTCTGTATAGAGACAGGAGACACAGAAACGCTTATGAGAAAAATTGGGTCCATTTACGCCCGTGACATCCGAAACATCGCGACCAATTGGGTGGCCGCTGTCATCATTTTGGGACTTGTATTTCTGCCCTCGCTTTACGCGTGGTTTAATATCGAAGCTTCCTGGGATCCCTACGGTCAGACCGGGGGCATTGCCATCGCGGTCGCCAATAACGACGAGGGGGCTACGCTGCGCGGCAAACAGCTGAATCTGGGGAACGAAATCGTAGCCTCGCTCAAAAAGAACGAAAAGATCGGCTGGACCTTCGTCGACGAGAAAGAAGCGATGAAAGGCGTCAACCACGGGGAGTATTACGCCAGTATTATTATTCCCGCCGATTTTTCAGCCAAAATCGCTACGGTGCTGACCGATGATCCGCAAAAAGCGGACATTCTCTACTATGTGAACGAGAAAATCAACGCGGTCTCGCCGAAAATCACGTCCAAAGGGGCCACGGGCGTCATTGACGAGGTCAGCCGCAACTTTATCAAAGTGGCAAACGGAACGATTTTTCAGATCTTCAATGAGATCGGCGTCGAGCTCGAAAACGAACTGCCGACGATCGAGAAAGTGAAAACGCTCGTTTTCAAGCTAGAAACGGTGTTCCCCGAGCTTAATCAGGCTGTCGGCGTCGCACTGGACGATGTACATAAGTCGAATGACATTGTAAAAAAAGCGCAGGATAACCTGCCGATCGTTACCCAGCTTGCCAAAGACGGAGAGGAATTCACCAACAAGCTCGGCGACTTCCTCGGCAAGGGCTCTGAGGCCGTCGAAGCGCTCGGTCCGAACATCAAGCAGGACCTCCTGCTGCTTCAGCAGACGGCGACGGCCACGCAGGAGCTGACCGGCATCCTGAAGGACGCCAACTTCGACCCCGCCGTCGCCAAGGCCGCGATCGACCGGGTCTCGCAGCGTCTCACGGTTGCGGTTGATGTGACGGACCGGATGATCGGCTTGTTCGAACAGTTGAACAAGTACACGGGCGGCAAAGTGATGCCGTTTGTGATCGACCGGTTGAAGTCCGTCAAGGACCGATTCCAGCAGCAGCTGACCACGGTCGGCAAGATCAGGGACGCGATCGACAAAGGCGAGAAACCGGCGCAGGAGCTGGTCGATAACCTGAACCGCCTCTCGAAGGAAACGGCCGGCTTCATCGGCGACATCCTGGGCCGGTACGACAGCGAAATTCAGCCTCAGATTCTCCAGGGGATCGCCAAGGCGAAGAAGACGGCCCAGAACGCTCATACCGTACTGAGCGAAGCTGTCAAAAGCATCCCCGATCTGCAGAAAATTCTCGGGGATGCGGCGAAGGGCCTGGCCGTCGGGGACAAGGAGCTCAAAGAGATCCAGGCCCGCCTACCCGAAGCAGAGACGAAAATCAAGGATCTGGCCGATAAAATCCGCGCCTTCGAGAAAGAGGGCAACCTGACGGAGCTGATCGACCTTCTGAAAAACAACTTCGAGAAGGAAAGCGAGTTCTTCGCGGAGCCGGTACAGCTCAAAGAAAACAAGCTGTTCCCGATTCCGAACTACGGTTCGGCCATGTCGCCTTTCTTCACGACGCTTTCCCTGTGGGTAGGCGCTCTGCTTCTCGTCTCGCTGCTGACGGTGGAAGTGCACGAGCCGGGCTACAAGAGCTACCAGGTATTTTTCGGCCGCTATTTGACGTTCGGTACTCTGGCCGTTATGCAATCGTTGATGGTCACGCTGGGCGACATGTTCATCCTGAAAACCTATGTCGTCGACAAATTATGGTTTGTCCTGTTCGGAATGGTGCTCAGCGCGGTCTTTATGCTCATTGTGTACACGCTGGTCTCCGTATTCGGCAATGTCGGCAAAGCGATGGCCATCGTGCTTCTCGTGCTGCAGCTTGCAGGTTCCGGAGGTACGTTCCCGATTCAGGTGACCCCTCCGTTCTTCCAGGCCATCCATCCGTATCTGCCCTTCACGTACGGGATCAGCATGATGCGGGAAGCCGTTGGCGGCATCCTGTGGGACATTATCATGGAAGACTTGGTCATGATGGCTATCTACATCGGAATTACCCTGCTGATCGGACTGGCGCTTAAAAAAGTCATCAACAAATCCAGCGCCAAATTCATAAGCCGCGCCAAAGAAAGCAAACTTATTCATTAGAAGCGGGACCTGCCTTCAGGCAGGTCTTTTTTTTGTAAAATTTAGGATGGGACAGTTGATTTCCAAGGATTCTGTCCATTGACCCTTTTCGGAAATAGCCGTACACTATTCATTAGCCGACTAACTAATAAAGGAAGGAACAGAAGCCATCATGGATATTTACCAATCGGATTCCGTCATGCAGATCTTGTCTCGGGTATTCAAGCTTCACCGCCGTCACCTGCACGAGCTGCTGCAGAATTACGAGGTTTACCCAGGGCAGCCGCCTCTGCTCATCCGCTTGTCCGAGAGAGACGGCCAAAGCCAGCACGAACTGGCCGCTCAAATGCGCGTAAAGCCCGCCACGCTTACCGTCATGATTACCCGGATGGAGAAAACCGGACTTCTCCGGCGCGGAGCCGACAGCAAGGACCAGCGGGTATCGCGTGTCTATCTGACCGATAAAGGGCATCAGGCAACGACCGCCGTTAAACAAGCCCTCCGCGAAATCGAGGAAACGTGCCTGAAGGGCTTTCTGACGGAAGAGAAGCTTCTTTTCCGCCGCCTTCTGCTCCAAATGTATGAAAACTTGAAAGATATCGAAGAACAAATCGATTAGCCGGCAAATTAAAAGGAGGTGACCGCTCTGTTAACTTTGAGCCGATATTTAAAACCTTACTGGAAAGCGGCCGTTCTCGCTCCGCTTCTGATGCTTCTTGAAGTATATATGGACCTGCTTCAGCCCAAGCTGATGGCCGACATCGTAAATCAAGGCGTAGCGGCGGGGGATCTCGCCACGATAAGAAACACCGGGCTGCTTATGCTCGGTGTGGCGTTGATCGGACTGATCGGCGGGGCCGGATGCACCGTATACTCCAGCATCGCTTCGCAAAACTTCGGCGCCGATCTGCGGGACGATCTTTTCCGGAAAACCCAGACATTCTCTTTCCGGAATCTGGACAAGTTCAAATCGGGGTCGCTCATTACACGGCTGACCGGAGACATCGTGCAGGTCCAGACTCTGGTTCAGATGACCCTGCGCGTCCTCGTCAGGGCGCCTTTTCTCGCCATAGGCGGCGTCATTATGTCGTTTATGCTGAATCCGCGGCTTGCTTTGATCCTGGCCGCGGCCATTCCCGTTCTTTTTCTCGTGCTGTACTTGCTCATCCGGGTGTCCCAGCCCCTCTTCTTGAAAGTTCAAGAGAAGCTCGACCGGGTGAACACGGTCCTTCAGGAAAATCTGAGCGGAATCCGTGTGGTGAAAGCTTTCGTACGTTCCGATTTCGAGCGCAAGCGCTTCGGCGAAGCAAACCGGGATTTCACGGATATCGCCCTGAAGGCGGCGCGGACGATCGCTTTGAACGCCCCCATTATGACGTTCATCATGAACGTCAGTCTGGTAGCCGTACTCTGGTACGGCGGCGCCCAGACTTGGAATCTTTCTTTTCCCGTGGGAGACCTTATCGCTTTTCTTAACTATGTAACCCAGGTTCTCACTTCCCTGCTTACCGTAGGCATGATGATGATGTTTGTTACGAGAGCGAGAGCTTCCGCCGGGCGTATCAATGAAGTTCTCGAAGCAGAGCCGGAGATCGCGGACAAACCGGGCGCTTCCGCCGATGCCATCCGGGCGGGCCGTGTCGTCTTCGACCGCGTCTCTTTCGCTTACGACGAAGACGGCCGGGAGCTGGCGCTCAGGGACATCAGCTTCACGGTCGAGCCCGGTCAAACGCTGGCCATTCTGGGAGCGACGGGTTCCGGCAAGACTTCCCTCGTCCATCTCATTCCGCGCTTGTACGACCCTGCGGCCGGACGTGTCCTTATTGACGGAACGGACGTGAAGGACATCGCTCTGGAGCACCTGCGCAGCCGCGTAGGGATGGTCCTCCAGCAGGCTATCCTGTTCAGCGGCACCATCCGCGAGAACATTTCCTACGGCAAGCCGGACGCCACGCAGGAGGAAATCGAAGCGGCAGCCCGCGCGGCCGAGATTCATTCGTTTATCGCCGGTCTGCCGGAAGGCTACGACACCCTGCTCGGCCAGAGAGGCGTCAATCTCTCCGGGGGCCAGAAGCAGCGCATCTCGATCGCCCGCGCCCTGCTGGTCCGGCCCACGGTCCTCATCCTCGACGATTCCACGAGCGCGGTGGACCTGGCGACCGAAGCCCGCATCCAGCAGGCGCTGAAAGAGCGGATGGCGCGCAGTACGTGCCTGCTTATCGCACAGCGCATCTCGTCGGTCGTCGACGCCGATCAGATTCTCGTGCTGGAAGACGGGCGTATCGCCGCCAGGGGCACACACGCCGAGCTGCTGGCCGTCAGTCCCGTTTACCGGGACATTTACAAATCCCAACAGGGAAGGGAGGAAGTCATCCATGGCGCATAAGCCTCAAGACAACGGTTCCTCCGCGCCGGAGCCCCCGATGGGCTTAGGCGTAGGCGGTCCTGCCGGCCGGGGTCCGGGTCCCGGGGGCCCGCGCATGACGCAGAAAGTACGCGCCAAGAACACGGGCGCTACGCTCGGCAGACTGAGCCGGTATCTTGGACGCCAGCGCAAGGGACTGGCCGCGGTCGTCCTGCTGACCGTGCTCAGTGCCGGCGCCGGGCTGATCGCCCCTTACCTGCTCGGGCGGGCCGTCGATGACTACATTATGCCGCGGGATTACGGCGGCCTTCTGCAACTCTGCCTTCTTCTGCTCGGCATTTATCTGTTCAGTTCCGTAATGACCTGGTTTCAGACGTACGTTATGGCCGCCGTCTCTCAGCGCACGGTGCAGAACCTGCGCCATGACATATTCGCTCATCTGCAGAAACTGCCGCTGAATTTCTTCGACAGCCGGACGCACGGAGAGCTGATGAGCCGCACGACCAACGATATCGAGAACGTCTCGAACACGTTAAATCAAAGTGTTATTCAGCTCATGACAAGCGTGATTACGATTGCAGGCTCGCTTGTACTTATGCTGTCCATGAACATCTGGCTCACGCTGGTCACGCTTCTTTCCGTGCCGGTGACCATTTATTTAACCGGACAAATCTCCCGGCGGACCCGCACTCATTTCAAGGGCCAGCAGAAAAGCCTGGGCGAGCTGAACGGATTTATCCAGGAAACGATATCGGGCCAGAAAGTGGTTCAAGTGCTGCGCCGGGAACGCCAGACAGCCGCCCGTTTCAAGGAAATCAACGCCGAGCTGCGGGAAGCCGGAACGAAGGCGCAGATTTATTCGGGCATGGTAGGCCCCTTCAATAACGTGGTCAACAACTTCAGCTTCGCTCTTATCGCCGCAATCGGCGGATGGCTCGTAATCAGCGGCTGGACGACTCTCGGGGTCATTGTCAGCTTCCTGAATTATTCCAAACAGTTCACGCGCCCGATCAACGATCTGGCGAATCAGTACAATCTGATCCAGTCCGGGATTGCCGGCGCCGAGCGGGTATTCGAAGTACTCGATGCGAAGACGGAGTATCCGGACATCCCGCAACAGACAAAGGGCAGCTCCGCTGACGCCCGTCCTTTGAATGTGGCCGGTGAAGTTGTTTTCGAAGATGTCTCCTTCTCTTACAAGCCGGGTTCCCCGATTCTTTCGGATATCTCCTTTACCGCGAAGCCGGGGGATACGATTGCTCTTGTGGGACCGACCGGAGCCGGCAAAACGACCATCGTCAACCTCCTCACCCGGTTCTATGAGATTGACGAAGGGGAGATCCGGATCGACGGAACCGATATCCGGGAGCTCGACAAGGACAGCCTTCGCGGCCAGCTCGGCATCGTTCTCCAGGACGCCTATCTGTTCTCGGACACGCTCCGCGAGAACATCCGGTACGGGCGGCTGGACGCCACCGACGAGGAAGTGGAAGCTGCGGCCAGACTGGCGAACGCCGACGGCTTCATCCGCAAGCTTCCTCAGGGCTACGGCACGCTGATGTCTTCCGAGGGCGGCAATCTCAGCCACGGCCAGCGGCAGTTGATCACGATTGCCCGCGCCATTCTCGCCGATCCGGCCGTCCTCGTGCTGGACGAAGCTACCAGCAGCGTCGATACCCGGACGGAGATGCATATCCAGGAGGCGATGAGCCTGCTGATGAAAGGGCGGACCAGCTTCGTCATTGCGCACCGTCTCAGTACGATACGCGACGCCGATCTTATCCTCGTCCTTAACGGAGGAAAGATTCTCGAACGCGGTACGCACGAAGAACTTTTGACCGCCGGAGGGTTCTATTACGAACTGTACAGCAGCCAGTTCCGCGACGCGGTGTAACCACCGCGGGGCACGACAAAAAACCTCCGGCTCACTTATTGAAGTGAGGCCGGAGGTTTTTTCATAGAGCCAAGTCAACAAAAAAAGCCCCCACAGCCGCGGTCATCCTCGTCCCCTCAGGGGGTTACTGGAATGATGGCGGCCGTAGAGGCCGGTCTATACTTTCGTGCAGCAATCGAACTCTTTACGCAAGTCCTTAATCGGCACCCGGATGCTTTCAGTCATTTATCGGTTACGGTCTGACGTGCCGTTAATCATCTATACGCATCACTTCGAGCTTCAGGTACCGGTTCTTCTCCCGTTCCAGCACCGTAAATTTCACGTTGTCAAAGGTCAGGGATTCTCCTTCGGAGAGATCGTCGCGATGACCGTACAGCCATCCGCCGATGGTATCCCATCTTTCGGTTTCAAGCTCCACCAGCAGTCGGTCGTTTACGATAGGAACGGACACTTTACCGTCCAATACGAGGTGCCCCTCGCTTTTAACCAGAATCTCCGGCTCTTCCTTCATATCGAATTCGTCACGGATTTCGCCGACGATTTCTTCCAGAATGTCCTCGATGGTAACCATACCCGAAGTGCCGCCGTATTCATCGATAAGAATCGCGATATGCGTGCCTTCCTTCTGCATCCTTTTCAGGAGCGCATTGACGGGAATGACCTCGGAAACCGCCATGACCGGCTGAATCAGCGTGGTGACGTCAAGCTCCTCGTCATCCTCATAAGCCAGGAAGAATTTCTTCGTATTCACAATCCCGATCACGTTATCCTTGCTCTCTTCGACAACGGGAAAACGGGTATACTGCTGTTCTTTGATAATCGCCAGGTTCTCTTCCCGGCTCTTATTCGCGTACAGACAGATCATATCGGTGCGGGGCACCATAATATCTTTGGCGAGCATATTGTCAAAAGCGAAGATCCGGCTTACATAGCCGTACTCGGCCTGGTTAATTTTACCGCTTTCAAAACTTTCGTTAATAATAATCTGAAGCTCTTCTTCCGAGTGCGCTTCTTCATGCTCCGTTGCCGGCTTAATGCCGAATAGCTTGACAAGCTGGTTGGCGGAACCGTTCAGCACCCAGATAAAAGGATACATGACTTTGTTAAACCAGATGATCGGACGTGCGGTAAGCAGCGCCACAGCCTCTGTTTTGCGGATCGCGATCGTTTTCGGAGCCAATTCGCCGATTACGACGTGAAGGAAGGTGATAATAATGAATGCGATAAGAAACGAAAGCAGTCCGGTTAACGATTCGTGCAACTGCAAGGATTCGAAAACGGGATGCAAAATTTTCTCGACCGTCGGTTCACCCAACCAGCCTAAACCCAGAGACGTAATGGTAATGCCGAGCTGACACGCGGACAAATATCCGTCCAGGTTGGCAAGCACCTGCTTCACGGCTCTCGCGTTGCTTTTGCCTTCGGCGATCAATTGATCCACCCGGCTGCCCCGGAGCCGTACAACGGCGAATTCCACTGCCACGAAAAACGCGGAGAGTCCAATCAATAAGGCAATCATAAAAAGGTTTAACAAATAACTGTCACTTTCCATTTCGGTAATCTACTCCCTTAAACTAAAGATAACCATTCCTTACGTGGACTCTAGCCTTATGGTTTCATTTCTCGGTTCTAAAAAAACAACTTTTTTTGCGCCAATATATTGAAGACCGAAAACTGGACAAGACCTTCTGGAAAGTTATAGGATCAATAGGAATGACTTCAAAATAGAACGTTATTTCGAACAAAGGATTGGTTTAAAGATGAAAAAACAGGTTTTTATGCTGACTTCTACGCTCCTTCTGCTCGCGGGCTGCGATAATATGGGCACGGGAGAGAAAATTGAAGCCGCGGGAACTCCGGTTTCTACGGCCGTAACGCCCTCGTCCGGGACGGGCAAAACGTCTGCAACCGTTGCGCCGTCATCCAGTACGGCGGGTACGACTGCGCCCGTCTCCACGCCCGTCCAGCTTCCCACGGTATCTCCGGTCGCTTCCAACCCTGCGAAGCCTCCGACTCAGGAGGAAAAGAAAACTTCCGTCAGACTAGCCGACCAAAGCGGAACAGCAGCCGGGCAGGGCAGCTTTCTTTTCGACTTCGAAGCCGGGGACGGCTTTCAGTTTTATCTGGAGAACAAAGGCACCCAACGCCTGTTTTATCGCGTCAACTATCCAAACGGACAAAATCAGGTAGAGAAGACGATTCTTCAGCCCGGAGAGTCCCATTCTTTTACTTATCAAAAAAGCAGTCCCGACCTGCCGGTACACGGGGTCTATACGGTGCACATGTACAACGATGACGGATCGAGCATTGACTACGCGCTAGTCGTGCGTAATTTAAATCTATAAAAAACCTCCGGCTCGCTTCAATAAAGCGAATCCGGAGGTTTTTTGCATTCCTTGGGTTAATGCAGGCTGCTCGAAGCCGAGTCGGCGCTGTAAGAAGCGTCTTCTCCGCGCTCTTTGCGGCCCATAAACGGCCACCAGTTGGCCGGTCCGAACATCCGCACCATGACCGGGATAAACAGCGGCAGCATGATGAGCGCGTACAGGAACAGTCCGCACAGCACAATTGTGGCGATTTGCAGCAGGGACATGACGCCCGAAGGCAGCATGGCCGCAAAGGTTCCGCCCAGAATGAGGGCGGCGGACATAATGACCGTCCCCATGTTTTTCATCGCTTCCAGAATCGCCTGCTGCGGAGACAGATGGCGGTATTCTTTGAACCGGTCCATGAGGAAAATGCTGTAGTCGATTCCGAGCGCCATCAGCATCACGAAACCGAAGAACGGAACGGCCCAGGAAATTCCCGAGTATCCGAGCATCCGCACGAAAATCACTTCCGTAATCGCCATGGACGTGTAGTACGTCAGCAGCAGCGAAAGAATCAGATAGATCGGAATGACAATCGAACGGAACAGGACGATCAAGATAAGCGCAATCCCGATCAGCATGAGCATCGCGGTACGCGAGTAATCCGCTGCGGAGATGTTTTTCAAGTCGTTGTTCATGCTGGTCACACCGTCTACGGCATAAGCCGCATTCTGGAGCGGAGTGCCTTTAACAGCGCGTTCCACTGCCGCCGTAAGCTCGCCGGACTGCTCCAGCGTCTCGACTTCGTACGGATTGCCTTCGAAGATGACTTCGAACTTCGCGATCTTGCGGTCCTTGGACATGTACGCATCAAGCGAAGGCTGGAACTCCGTTCCGGAGATGACGTCCTGCGGCATAAACCAGCCGCTGATCTGCTTGTTCGGCGCGGCCGACAGCTCCTTCAGGTAGTCCTGAGCGGATTTCAGGCCGCCGGATACTTGCGACAAGCCGTTGACGCTCTTGTCGAGGCCGCCCGTCAGCTCGCCGAGCTGGCCGTTCAGTTGGGCGAAGCCCTGCTGAAGCTCTTTTTGCCCGCTGTTCAGCTTGTCGAAGCCCTTGGTCAGCTCAGGCAGCTTCGCAACGATCTGGCCCTGGCCGTCGGCCGCCTGATCAATGCCGGCCTGCAGCTTGGCGATGCCGTCGGAGAGCTGAGCCAGCCCCTGCGCGAGTGCGGCCTGCCCGGCTGCGGCTTTCTCGAAGCCCGCGTTGGCCTGCTGAAGGCCCTGGTTGGCACCGGCAAGCTGCTGGTTCAGCTGCTTCAGCCCCTCGCCGAGCTGCGCCGCCCCCGTCTGAAGCTGGGTCACCGCGCCCTGCGTCTTGAGGAAGTCGGGGTCCGACTTCAGCTCGGGGTACTTCTGCGCGAGACCGCCCAGCCCCTTGCCGACATCGCCAAGCCCTTGGGCCAGGCCGGAGGCCTGCGAGGCGACGTCGCCGTAAGCTTGGGTCAGTTGGCCGAGGCCGCCGCCGACCTGCTTATAGCCGGCAAGCAGGTCATTGCTCGCCGCGGCGAGCTGATCCGCGCTTGCCTTGGCCTGCGCGAGTCCCGCGCGGAGCTCTCCCGCACCGGCGGAACCGCTGCGCAGGCCCGCCTCCAGGCGCTCCAGCCCGTCGCCGAGCTGCACAACGCCCGTCTTGAGGGCGTTCGTGCCGTCCACGAGCTGCTTCGCGCCGTTAGCGGCCTCGTTAAGCTTAGGCGCATTGGCGCTCAGCGCGCCGCTCGCTTCGGAGAGACCTTTGCCGATCTCTCCGAGGCCGTCGCCGCTTTGGCCGATGCCGCCCTCAAGCTTGTCGACTTGGGTCGATACCTGCAGATCGTCAAGCGGCTCTCCCGTCGGACGGGTTACGCTTCGGACGTTCTTCACGCCGTCGACCTTCGCCAGCTCGCGCGTGATCTGCTCGACTGCCGCCAGCCCTTCCGAGTTGTCGAGCGGCTTATCGGTTTTCACGACGACGGTCGAAGGAAGCGTATCTCCGGGGCCGAAGCTGGAGGAGATCAGGTTAAACGCTTTGACCGAATCGTATTTCTCACCGATTTCATCCAGGGAGTTAAACGAGGTCGACCCCTTGTACGCGACCAGGAAAGGAACGATAATGACCGCGAGAATCGCTAGGGACCACAGCGGTTTTTTTAACGAAAAAGAACCTACGGCGCCCCACAGGCGGCTCGGTTTATGCTCCAGGGAGCCTTTGGCCGGCCAGAAAATCACTTTGCCCAGAACGGCCATAAAGAACGGCACGAGCGTGACCAGCGCAAGCAGCATCACGGCCACGCCGACCGCAACGGCAACCGCCGACCGGTACAGAACGAAGGTCGAGAGACCGATGGAAGCGAATCCGACCAGGACCGCGAGTCCCGAGAAAAATACGGTCCGTCCCGCCGTCCGGTACGTGGCGAGAATCGCCTCCGTTTTATCCCCAGAATGGGCAAGCTCTTCCTTGAAGCGGGAAATGAGCAGAATGCAGTAATCGGTCCCGATCCCGAATAAAACGGCGACGAGGAATATCTGTGTAAAGTTCGACAGCGGGAAATCCGCATATTTCACGAGAAAAGCCACGACGGATTGCGAGACCAGATAGCTGAAACCCACCGTCAAAAGCGGAATAAACGGCGCTACGGCCGAGCGGAATACGATGAAGAGAATGGCCAGAATGAAAATAACGGTGATATACTCCGTTTTCTTCAGCCCCTCCTGGGAGCTTGCCATCACGTCTTCCTGGATCAGCCAGTTTCCGGTGTAATAGTGCTCCACCTTAACGTCGGAAACGGTTCCGTACAGCGCGTCGCGGACTTCTTTGGCTTCCCGGCCGTCTTTGGCCGTGTTCACCAGCACGAGTACGGTTTTGCCGTCCTCGGACACCATCTGCTTTTCCAGTTCCTTGTTGTCAAAATGCGTCATCACGCTGCTAACGCCCGCGGAATCCTTGGCGTTCTTGAGCTTGTCGACCCCGCGCTTGATCTCGTCAAGCTGGGCCTGCGTCAGTTTCTCGGTTCCGTGAAAAACGAGAACCGAGGACCGCTCTCCCTCCGCCTCCGGAGAGCCTTTCTTCATTTCCTCGATCAGTTTGGCCGCCTTCGTGGAGGAATACCCTTCCGGTACGGTAATCTGCCCTTTCTCCCGGACCAGCGATTCCATGTTCGGCGCCGTCAGCATCAGACCCGCCGCTACGGCGATCCACAGCACCAATACGAGCCATCTGAGCTTTAATACGGTTCTCATCCCTTGTGTCTGCTCCCCTCATCCGGCTGCTGGACCAAAACGTCCGCCAGTTTCTCAAAGGTCTCTATAAACGTTATTGCTTCCTGCCCGTCAAAATGTTTAATCACGCCGGCCAATAATTCCTGAATGCGAAGCCGCATTTCGTTCACGGCCGCGGTTCCCTTGTCCGTCAGCGCCAAATAAGTCACTCTGCGGTCCTTGTCGTCCGGCAGCCGGGCAATAAGCTCCTTGTCGGCAAGACGGGTGATAATCGCCGTAATGGAGCTCCTTCCGACGCAAAAAATTTCCGCCAGCTCAGAGGAGGTGCATTGACCCCGGCCCTGCAAATAACGGAGGGTGGCGTACTGCTCCTGCGTCAGCTCCTCCGGCATCCGGTCCTTGATCATGGCGTTGAGCCGCCGGTTCACCGTAAAAATCGTGCTTTCGTAACGGTCGATAATCTGTGACAGTAATGTTTCGTCCATAATAACCCCTTTCGATATTCCTGCTGTGCCTTCTATATAGTTCTATTGTCATATAGTTCTACTATAGAATTATTCAATGAGAGAACTATAACAAATATTGCCTGGGCCGTCAATAAAAGCCCCGGTGAAGGAATACTGCGGTTGTCTTCATTGGGGCAGTCAAATACAAAAAAGACTCCTCGTCCCGAAAGACCGCTGTCTGTCCGACAGGCTCTTCCGGCAAGGAGTCTCTACCTTATTTCATCCTTTAATCTCATCTGCCGCTATCAGCGGACAAGCTCGGGAGTTTTTTCGTCAATCGGCACAGTCGCGTCATGCAGATCCCGCTCCAGCTCTGCGGTATAAGCGGCACGCTGCTCTTCCGTCCAGTTGAACCGGGATGCCATGTAATGGATCACCGGATCTTTCCAGGCTCTCACCCACTTGATATTGAAGAACACTGCGCCCGTCCGGCGGACGAAGAAATCCGAAGGCTTCACGGTCATTTCCTGCTCGATGGAATACACGAGCGCACCAAACAGCGCGTCCGGCATCCGGAACGTCTCCGCTTCTGCCCGTTTCGTATCGATCAGACGATACACTTTGTCGATGTTGGAGCCGTAGCGCTGGGCAAGCAGACGGGCTTCCATCACCGTCAGCCCGATCTTCTGCCCGTCCGCGACCTTCTGCTCCACGAACTGCGGGTAGCGGGCGGACCCGCCTACGTCGCCGCCCGCAATGGGGAGCGTTCTCGTCTGGCATTCGGACACCTGAATGCCGCCCTCTTCCTGAAGCTGGCGGACGACCAGGTCCACGACCGTTTCGGCCATCTTCCGGTATCCGGTCAATTTGCCCCCTGCAATGGAGATCAGGCCGGAGTCCGAAACGAAGATTTCGTCCTTGCGCGAGATCTCCGACGGGTCCTTGCCCTCCTGGTGAATGAGCGGACGGAGACCGGCCCAACTGGATTCGACGTCCCCCTCGGTCAGCCGGAGGCTCGGGAACATCTCGTTGGCCGCACGGATGATATACGTCCGGTCTTCCGTGGTCATGACCGGATGAGCGATATCCTCCTTATAGTTCGTATCGGTCGTGCCGATGTAGGTTTTGCCGTCTCTCGGAATGGCGAACAGCATCCGGCCGTCGGGCGTATCGAAGTAAATCGCCTGCCGCAGCGGGAACCGCTCCCCGTCGAAGACAAGGTGGACGCCTTTCGTCAGACGGAGCGTCTTCCCTTTCTTCGAGCCGTCGCGCTCGCGGAGAGTGTCCACCCACGGTCCGGCCGCATTGACGATCCGCTTCGCCCGGATCAGGTGCGTTTCGCCGGACAACTGGTCGGCCACGCGGACGCCGGTCACCCGTCCGTTCTCATACTCGAAAGCCTCCACTTTCGCATAGGACACGGCCTGCACGCCGAACTCGACGGCTTTCTTCATCACTTCGATCGTCAGACGCGCATCGTCCGTACGGTATTCGACGTAGTAGCCGCCGCCTTTCAGATGCTTCTCCTTGAGCAGCGGCTCTTTATCCAGCGTTTCCTGCGGGCTCAGCATGCTGCGGCGCTCGCTCTTCTTCACGCCGGCCAGGAAATCGTACACCCGCAGGCCGATGGACGTTGAGAAAGCCCCGAACGTTCCGCCCTGATAGAAGGGCAGCAGCATCCATTCGGGCGTCGTTACATGCGGGCCGTTCTCGTATACGATGGCCCTCTCCTTGCCGACTTCCGCCACAACCTTGACTTCCAGCTGCTTCAGGTAGCGCAGCCCTCCGTGGACAAGCTTGGTCGAGCGGCTCGACGTGCCCTGCGCGAAGTCCTGCATATCGACCAGCGCCGTTTTCAGTCCCCGGGACTGGGCATCGAGTGCAATCCCCGCGCCCGTAATGCCTCCGCCGATCACGAGCACGTCAAATATCCGGTCTTCCATTCTCCATAGGTTTTCTTTTCTTGTATCTCCCGAAAAAGCTGTTTCCATGTTGCTCTCCCCTCTGAGATAAACAAAAAAACCACAAACATGCCGGCTACGTCCTGGACGTAACGGCTGTCGTGGTTTCTCCTGATCTCCAACCAAATGTATGAACTTATATGATCATTTTACCATATTCCATCCGAACTTGAAAGCAATACGGCCAAAACGGGCTCACGCCTGGTAGTGTTTCCAGAGCGAGCTGTCCGAGGTCGTCACGGCCGTGGCGCCCGCCTCCAGCGCGTTCTCGACATCGCTTACGGTCCGGATCAAGCCTCCGGCAACGATAGGGATGCCGGTAGCTTCGCCGACCTCCTTGATGATGTGGGGCATGACTCCCGGGAGGACCTCGATGTAATCCGGCTTCGTCCTCTCCAGAAGCGTGTAGCTTTTGCGAAGAGCGCTGGAATCGAGGAGAAAGAGCCGCTGGATTGCCAGCAATCCGTTCTCCTTCGTCTTCATGATGACGCTCGCACGCGTCGAAATCAGCCCGGTGGGCTTGATATATTGGCAGAGGTACTCCGTCGCGTACTCGTCGTTCTTCAGCCCCTCCACAAGATCCACATGCAGAAGCGGCTTTTTCCCGTGAGATTTCGCCAGGTCCACAAGGCTTTTCAGCATGCCGATATGGCAGTCGAGCAGCACGATGTACTGGAACGGAGACGTCAGCAGCTTCTCCAGATCCTTGATTTTGCGAACAGCGGGCAGGACCCTCTGGTTGTTAAACGACATGGGCTTAACTCCTTTACTGCGGACTTACGAGCTGATCGTTTCGACCTCAACGGCCACCACGTCCGTGATGTGCTTGATCTTGGAATAAATGACCGTGGTCCGGTGCTTCTCCGGCGCGGAGACGACCAGTTGGATTTGCCTCAGTTCGTCCTTCAAGTCCTTGATCTTGATGTGCTTCACTTTCAAGAACTCCTGGTGAAGCTCGTCGATGACGTAGGACAGGTCGGCACTGGGGCTTACAATGATGAGAATGGCCAGGTTCCGCTCGCTCAATTTGCGGGGCCCGAACCATTTGAAGAAGAGCGGAATCAGGTTGATCGCCATGATGATCAGCACGACCGCCGTAGCCGCTTCCTTGTAAAAGCCCGCGCCCGCGGCGATTCCGAGCGCCGAAGCCGCCCATACCATCGCCGCGGTAGTCAGGCCGGAGATGATCTCGTTGCTGCGCCGCAGAATAACTCCGGCGCCGATAAAACCGACGCCGCTGATAATCTGCGCGGCCAGACGCATCGGGTCCATAGTCGTCGTCCCGGGAATGGCATACTTATGGACGGATTCGATGGACACGATAGTGATGAGGCAGCTGGCCACCGAGATGACCATACTTGTCTTGAGGCCAAGCGGTTTATGCTTGAGCTGGCGGTCGATCCCGATAAAGGCTCCTAGGATGAGCGCCATAAAAAGCTTTTGAAGAAAAATGTAACTCATGCTGTACTCACTCCGCCGCTCCGTCTTGGAGCAAATCTTTCAGTCGACCGGGATAATTGGTGATGATCCCGGACACCCCTTTGTCCGTCAATTCCTTTAAATCTTGGATTTCGTTCGCCGTGTACGGATACACTTGCAGTCCGTTCTCCACTGCCTTCACGACGTCTTCCGCATCAATCGCCTTGTAATGGGGATGCAGGGAATAGACTTCCACATCGAAGCTGCGCGCGTATGCGGTCGGGTCCAGCAGGTTGTTGGCATACAGCAGACCGATTTTCGCCTTGGGCTCGATCAGCTTTAGGCGTCTGAGACATTTGTGATCGAAAGAGGAAGTCACCACGTTGTCGATCCGCCCGCGTTCGTTCAGAAAATCCGCCAGCTTCTGTTCCATGCCGTTACCGGGCGCCTTGATCTCGACATTGATCATGATCGAGTCGGGCACCAGATCGAAAACTTCCCCCAGCGTAGGCACTTTCTCCCCTTTGTAGGCTTCCGAGTACCAGGAGCCGGCATCGGCTTCTTTAATCTCGGCCAGCGTTTTCTCCGCGATAGCTCCCTGTCTGTCCGTGGTCCGGTCCAGCGTATGGTCATGGATCACGACCAATTCACCGTCTGCGGACAGATGGACGTCAAGCTCAATGCCCTCGCAGCCCTGCTCGAGTCCCAGCTTGAAAGCGCCGAGCGTATTTTCGGGTGCCATGCCTTTGGCCCCGCGATGCGCGATAATCATCGGTTTGTTTGCTGTCATGATAATTCCCTACTCCCTCCGAAGCGTCGTTGTGATGGAAGCTGTGGACGTAATCCGCCGTCTTCCTAAGTGTACTTCTCTTTCCGGGATAAAATATCCTCTCGCGGGCAATTCCATACGGCTTTACCAAATCGTTACATTACCTATTGTGGCGAATAGAAAAAACACATAAGCCACCTGTCGCTAGACAAGCAACTTATGTGAGTCTCCTATTCTCCGTCACATAGTATTAACTTGTACCCTATCATAGTTCGGTCCGCTTCATCTGTCAACGGATTTCCGGCCTATTTTTAACAAATAAATGGAAACTCGCCAAGCTCTATCCCGTCTTTTATTTGACGGTTTTGTTGTACTTCTCGATCTTCGACGAGATGTCCTTCGCGGCCGCATCCAAGGCGTCCTTCGGAGATTTCTTGTTGTTTAGCACTTCCTCGATCGCCCCTTCGACAATTTGTCTGGCTTCCGGGAATACGCCCATGACGGCGCCCTGAGTAGCCGTATTCAGCTTCGTCTGGTGCAGCTGGTCGACAGCAGTCTGGAACTGCGGGAAGTTTTTCATGTTGTCTTTGACGCTCTGCTCGTCGTACGCCTTCTTCGTGATCGGGAAGTAGCCGGTGTTGATGTGCCAGTACGCCTGCTCTTTAGGCGAAGTCAGGAACTTGATGAAGTCCCAGGTCGCTTTCTGCTCGTCGTCCGCACGGTCGTTCATGATCCACAGGCTCGCTCCGCCCACAACGACGCCTCCGTCTTTGGCGTTGGCCGGTTTCGGCAGAAAGCCGGTTCCGACTTCGAACTTGCCTTTGGAGCTGTCCACAAGACCCTTCAGGGCTGCCGTGGAATCGAGAATCATGCCGACTTGGCCGGCGGAGAAAGCTTTCTTGGAGTCGTCCGTTTTACGGCCCAGGTTGTTCATCGCTTTGCTGTCCACCATGTTCTTCCACCAGGTGAGCGTCTGGACGCCCGCTTCGGAATTGACGAGCGATTGGGTCGCCAGCTCTTTGCGGCCGTTGCCGTTGTTGATGTATTCAGCACCTTGATTAGCGAAAAACTGCTCCATAAACCAGCCGTAAATCGCAAAGTTGCCGCCGGTCGCCTTGCCCGTTTTCGAAATGGCTTCGGCCGCTTTCTGAAACTCTTCATATGTGGCCGGCGGCTTTTCCGGGTCGAGTCCGGCCGCTTTAAACAAGTCCTTATTATAGTAGAGAACCGGATTGGACGTGTTGAACGGCATGGAGAACAGCTTGTCGTTAAACGTGTAGTAGCCGGTAATGTTCGGCTCCAGCTGCGTCAGATCGTATTTGTCCGCATCTATGAAATTTTGCATAGGGGTAACCATCTTGGAGTCGATCATGAACCGGCTTCCGATTTCGTACATTTGGACGACGGAAGGGCCTTCTTTCGTCCCCATCGAAGCTTTCAGCTTACTGAGCAGGTCGTCATAGGAGCCCTGGAATACCGCTTCCACTTTAATTTTGTCTTGGGAAGCGTTGTAATCGGCCACGAGCTGATCGACGACCTTCGTGTTGGCTCCGCCCATGGCGTGCCAGAAAACGACTTTCTTCGGTCCGCTGGCGGAGCCGCTGTCCGCGCCTCCTTTGTCGCCCGTACCGGCGGTGTCCGATCCGCCGCAGCCGGCGGAGACGAGCATAACAGCCGTCAATAAAGAAGCAGCCATCCCTTTTTTATTCATAGCTATTTCTTCCCCCTAGTTAAACAAGATTAGTTTGGTTTATTTATGAATCATCCGCCGCCGGAAAACCGGCGGCAGATCAGACATCGGAGTAATACGGAATCAGCCTTTGACCGCCCCCGCCGTAATGCCTCTTACGAGCTGCTTGACGCCCAGCGCGAGCAGCAGGAAGGACGGAAGCAGGACAATGGTGATTCCCGCGAGAATCATGTTCCACGACATGACTTCCGCATGCTGGAGCATGGCGACGCCGATCTGAACGGTCCGCATGGACACCTTGTTCGTGATGAGCAAAGGCCAGAGGTAGCTGTTCCAGTGCGTCAGGAACTCATAGACGGCAAGCGTGGACAAGGCCGGCTTGGAGAGCGGCAGCACGATGGAGAAGAAGTTCCGCCAGTGCCCGCATCCGTCGATCTTCGCCGCATCGAACAATTCGTGCGGCAGCTGGAGGAAAAACTGGCGGAGCAGGAACACGCCGAAGGCCGCCGCCATAAAAGGCACGATCAGGCCCGGATAGCTGTCCATCCATCCCCATGACTTGATCGTCAGGTAGTTCGGAATGATGGTGACTTCCCACGGGATCATCATGGTCGCCAAGAAAACCATGAACAGGGCATTTTTTCCCGTAAAATTCAGAAAAGAGAACGCATAGGCCGCCATGGCGGACGTAATGACCTGGCTGACCATAATCGCCGACGACACGATAAAGCTGTTCAGAATGAACTGAAAGACCGGGACGTTGTCGATTGCGGCTTTAAAATTCCCCCAGTAAAGCTGGCTCGGCACAAGCGCCGGCGGGAATTTGGAAACCTCCTGCTCCGTCATGAACGAAGAGAAAACCGTGAACAGAAGCGGGTACAGAACCACCAGGGCCAGCACGATAAGAAGCAGGTAGAGCAGCGTGTTGTTCAGTCTCCGTGCGATCATTGATAATGCACCTTCTTTTCCAGAACCGTAAATTGCAGAACGGTCAATATCAGAATGATAAAGAAGAGAATGAGCGCCTCGGCGCTGCCCGTTCCGAAACGGAAGTTGACGAAGGCTTCCTGGTAGATGGAGTAAACGACCACATTCGTCGAATCCATCGGGCCGCCTTTAGTCAGAATGTTGATTTGTCCGAACGCCTGGAACGCTCCGATCACCGATACGATTAGAGCGAAGAACAGCGTCGGGGACAACAGCGGCAGAACGATCTGGAGGAAGGTGCGCACCGGACCGGAACCGTCGATTTTGGCGCTCTCGTAAATTTCTTCCGGCACCCCCTGCATGCCGCTGGACAGCACGATAAAGAGGAAGCCCATGTTCATCCAGACAGTCATGAGGGAAACGGAGATCAGCGCCCACGCGGGATCGGTCAGCCACGGAATGGCTTGGATGTGAATCAGGCTCAGGAAGTAGTTGAGCATGCCGGCCGTAGGATGAAACAGCAGCAGCCAGATGATCGAGCCCGTACCTACCGAAATGACGAGGGGCAGGGAAAACACGAACTGGAAGATCTTCATCCCTTTCAGCTTATTGTGTGTAAAGGCCGCCAGGAGCAAGGCCCAGATGATACTAGTCGGCACGGTATATAAAATAAAGAGCAGCGTCACTTTCAGATCCGAATAAAACTGACCCGACTGGAACAATTCGACGAAGTTATCAAACCATACAAATTCGGCTACACGCCCCCTCGGATCGGTGAGCGTCATACTCAGGTAAACCGATCTCAGCATCGGGTAGAACAAAAAGGTGGCGAAAATAATCAGGGACGGCGCCAGAAAGAAATACGCAAGCGCGTTTTCCCGCCATCTTTTCTTTTTTGATAAAACGCTTTCATGACTTGGCAAGCGGCATACCCCTCTCTCTCAATCGTGCTTTACACCCTACCCGTCCGGAGGTTCATCTGCAGCTTGAACCGGGTCCCGGCTTCACCGGAGGAAGTCCTCTTTAGGGGGAACACACCCGGTAAAACGGCGGATAGCCGTTATAATCCGACAGAAAAAAGATTCACATAAATTGCAAGGCCGCTTGGACCTTGCAACTTACGTGAATCTCCACATCTCCGTCACAAATTATTAACTTATTTCATATCATAAGCGGTAAAATCGGGTATGTCAACGCTTACAGACCATTTTTTTACTAAGAAAAAAACGGAATCATCCTTTAGATAGATGACTCTGTTATGGTTTATTTCAGACTTTGAACGAAATTTATCCCGCAGCCCCCGCTCCTCCCCGTTTTCCCCTGCCCCCAAACATCACTTTCTGTCCGGCATATCCTCCCGCAAAAATCAGCAAAGAAATCCAGGGCGATACGGTAAAGACAGGCAGGTAAGGCTTTAACAGTATCCCGGCAGCAGTCACCGCTCCGATACTTACGATGTACAGCAGCAGGAAAAACAGACGAAATTTACGCTCGCTCCCGTTAAAGGCGGTTTTATTCATCAGAGCAAGAACAAGCTTCACCACAAGGATGGAGTCAACGGCGACAATAAGCAGAAAAGCCGGGCTGACTTCGTTCATTCGTCCGATCTCAGCACCCGCCATTATCGTTAGAAAGCCGGTAACGGCGTAGGCCAGGAACATCCAGGTAAGGGTGATCCACGGGATCATAACAACCATGCGGAGCCGCTCCGCCCGGCCCCGAGAAGGCAGTTGGGAAACAAGATCTTTACAGTATGCGAGAGGATCGGTTCCGAATACGACGCGGGCGCTGCGTCCTTCCTTCTGCGCCTGCAGCAAGTGCTGAAGCATTTCAAGGAGCAGTTCTTCCCCCTGTCTCTCATCGATATCGCTCGTGCGGATATAAACAAGCATGCCTCCGTAGTACTTTTTATTTTCCTCATTGAGCTGCTGCTGCAGCTTGGCATTTTCAGCACTCATTTGACTTGTATTCATCGGGATTGCCCTCCTTCTAAAATGTGATCCACACTCCGCTTCATTGCGCTCCAGTTGTCATGGAACTGCACCAGCACCTCCCCGCCCGCCTCCGTAAGCCGGTAATATTTCCTTGGAGGGCCTCCGGAGCGTGAGTCGGCCTTCATATAGCCCTCAATCCATTTCTCCTTCTGCATGCGGAGCAGCAGCGGATAAATGCTTCCCTCGCTGACATAGTCGAATCCGCTTTCCTGAAGCTTTCGGGACAGTTCGTACCCGTAGACTTCATTCTGCGAGATGATGGCGAGAATACACCCCTCGAGGATCCCCTTTAACATCTGTGTGTACGTAGAAATGTAAATGACCCCCTCAATCCGCACTTATTCATCTGCGCGTCTAACTTGCATTACAATGTAGTTGCTCAGAAAGAAAACAAGGAGTCTTAATCTGAAGACTACCTTGTTATATAAGTTAGTCTAGCTGACTTTAGTTTTCCTGTCAAGCCTCGACCTGATTACCCGCAGCCTCCGTCGCAATCTGCCATCGGACGCCGTAAGCATCCTCGATTCTGCCGAACATCGTGCCCCAGAACATCCGCTGCAGAGGCATCAGGACTTTGCCGCCCTCCGAAAGTGCGCCGAAGACCTGCTCCGCTTCGGCATCCGTGCCGAATTCGAGCGTAAGGTCCAGCCCGCTGCCCCTCTCTACCCGATCGCTGTCCGCCATGTAGAACGTTAACCCGCACGCCTTCAGCACCAGATGCATCACCCGGTCGCGATCCTGCCCGTATTGGGCGGGCGCATCGCCGAAAGTTTGAATGCTCACAATTTCTCCCCGCAGGGCCCGGGCATAAAACGCCCCCTGCTCCCTTGCGTTTTCACTGTACAAATACGGTCGTAAAACAGCCATCGGAATTTCTCCTTCGCGTTTTATTCAAGCCTGACATTTGCAAATTTTACTGTTTCAACTTTTCTAGAAAAGGGTATGGCAATTCAGGAGTCTAAACATCGGAATATTTTTCCTTTTAAACTACCTAAAATCCTTTCTCGTAATAAAACTTTTACATGATTTCATTCCATCCCTGCAATCGAGGAGGTCTTTTATCGGGTGGGTGCTCATCGGAGCTGTCATGCCTCTGACGGACACCGGGGCGGGAGAAGAATTTTACAGCACGGCCATCGGCGCGACCATTTTGCAGCCTCTGACAGTATGGATTCCTTTCGGGATGGTCTGGTGGATCCGCAGACAATTCGGCCTGAACGAAGGAGAGGAGATCACGCTATGAGCCTGTATGCCGATATGTTTATTTCGAAGTGGCATCTGATTACGCTCGGTCTTATTCTCATCGCCTGGATTGCCCTTATCGCGGGCGGTTACGACAAGCGGACGATCCTCCGCAGCGGCGGCGGAGCCGTGCTTCTTTTGTACATCGTTTCGACCATTCCGATCGCCACCATCACCCACGGAGCCCATAAAATCGACGAGTCGATGCGTTCGGAGCTCGATCGGCATTACCAGGAGCGGATGAGCAAGTCCGAGGTCCGGGAAGATATCGACCGTCTGGCCGTTGCCGCGGGCGCTTTCTCCGATGACGACTCTTACGATATCCGGGTATATGCCGGAAATTACAGCTCCGCGTATACATTCCGGGGCAGCCTGACCTTCACTACCTATGATGCCCAAGGACAAGTCGTTCATGAAAAATCGTATGACAACGTCATAATCGCACCCGGCGAGAAAAAAAGCTCGACAACTACTACACGTCGAACACATTCGTTACATACCGGTATACCTTTACCGCCCGGTAGGCGGCCCGGCAGTCCGGACAGCCGCGTAATATTTTGGCGTGAGGGCTTGCTGCCCGCCTCCTGCTTTACTGGCTGGCGCAAGGGAAAGCAGCGGCAAAAGAAAAACAAAGCATGCCCCGGTTTTAAGACCCGGGCATGCTTTGTTTAGTTGGACGCGGCTCCCGATTCCTCGAGCCACTGCCCGTCCGCCGGAACGTCGGTGCGTTCCGACAGACCCTCCTGCTCCAGGCGCGCGCGAAGATCCTCCCGCGTCAGGAGGCAGTGATTGATCGCCTCCATGTGCACGGCGATCACCCGCGTTTGCGGCGCTTTGCGGCAAACGGCGACCACATCGTCGGCCGTCATCGTGATCGGATCGCCGGCCTTGAAAACGGCACCGCCTGCGTTCACAACCGTTACCGCAGGCTGATGCCTCTCCAGCGCCTCCGCCACTTCGGCACAGTAGATCGTATCGCCGGCGATATAGACCGCCGGCTCTCCTTCCGCGCGGAGCACGAAGCCCGACACCGGGCCCATCGCTGCGCCGATGTCGCCGGTTCCGTGCCGGCCGGATGTCCGCGCGATGAGCAGACCGCGCCAAGCCGTCTCCTCCTCTACGGGCGATACGTCCGTGAAGCCCTGTTCCGCAAGCGGCTCTGCGTCCCCCGGCTGGCACAGGACGGGCGTTCCCTTGGGCAACCTTCCGGCGGCCTCCGCGTCCCAGTGATCGGGGTGCAGGTGCGTGATCAGCACCAGGTCCGGCTTCAGCAGGTCTTCCGCAGGTACCGGAAGCGGCACGAGCGGGTTGCGCCGGTCGTTGGCCGTGTTCGGGATCGGCGGGTTGGCCCCGGCTCCGCTCAACATCGGATCCACGAGAATGCACCGACCTCCGTATTCCAGCCACAGCGTTGCGTTGCGTATCAAACGGATTTTCATAGAATCGCCTCCATAAGTGCCAATATCTTTTTAAAAAAGGATTTGATACAATTTTATAAAAAGAGGAGCGGCTCCGGAAAGGACCCCATGAAAGATCTGAGGTTGTCCCTTTTTCACCATGAAAGTATTCGGAAGGCGGATGGACATGTTCAGCATTGATGATACGGATCACAAGATTTTGCAGTGCCTTCTGGAGGATGCGACCCGCTCAAACAAAGAGATCGGCCTCAAGGTTCATTTGACCGGCCAGGCGGTAGGAGCAAGAATCCGGAAGCTGGAGGATTGGGGCATTATCGAGGGTCGGACCCTCAAGTGGAATCCGGAAAAGCTTGGCCTTACGGTGCACGCGATGGTCACGGTATTTCTGAAATCCCAAAATGCCCACGGTGATCTGCAAACGTTCGCCTCCAGCGACTCCCGCGTTCTGGAAGCCCATCGCGTCAGCGGAGAGGGCTGTTACTGGCTGCGTGTACAGGTCGGAGACAACGAGGAGCTCAATGCCTTCCTCGACGATTTACTCAAGTACGGCAATTATAAAGTCAGTTTATCCATCGGCAAAATCAAATAAGGTCCCCATCATTTCCCGGAATAAAACAAAGAAGCTGTCCACAACATAAAGTTGTGAACAGCTTCTCTCGTTTAGCTGAAATTACAGCTTAACAACGTTCTCAGCTTGTGGTCCGCGGTTGCCTTGAACTACGTTGAACTCAACGCGTTGGCCTTCGTCCAGGGACTTGAAGCCTTCGCCTTGGATTGCGGAGAAGTGTACGAATACATCGTTGCCGCCTTCAACTTCGATAAAACCAAAGCCTTTTTCAGCGTTGAACCATTTAACTGTACCAGTTTGCATGTGTGGTACCTCCTAGAAATTAAATTAACATGTTCTTTTTACTCTTGAAGCAAATAAAAATTCACATATTATAAAAGGCTCCATCTCACAAATGATAACCCTTTATAATAAGTGAATTCCAGGTTTCAAATACTCGATTGATTTCATCTTACCATAGGCAATTTCCAAGTGCAAGTTATTTTCCAATTCTTTTAGGAAAACAATTTTCGCGGTAACTTTTGCAAACCTGATTAAAGAAAAAGCAATGAGGTTAATACTAAGCAACCAGGCAACACAAACTAAAACATAAACATTTAGGAGGTAATCTAGATGAGTTTCTTATGGTCATTAATTATCGGTGGTATCATCGGTTGGTTAGCCGGCATGATTATCGGTAAAGATATTCCCGGCGGCATTATCGGCAACATTATCGCAGGTTTCTTGGGCGCATGGCTCGGCGGTCTGCTGCTTGGCAACTGGGGTCCGGAAGTCGGAGGATTCTACTTCTTCCCTGCTTTGATCGGTGGTATCGTACTGGTATTCATCGTCAGCCTGATCTTGCGTTCTATGGGAAGCAAACGGGTATAACCTTAAGCTAACCTGATTTACAGGATAAAAAAGACTACGCGAAACACTCGCGTGGTCTTTTTTTGCGCTTTTACCTCGCTATGTTTTGCAGCTTCACAGCGTTTTTCCAGTGGCTTGCAACTTTTGGAACTATTTGTCCGTTTTATATACAGCAATCTTCCAAATTAATACATGAGGAGAGTGACTGTCATGAAAAAATATGTCATCGGTTTTGCCGTTGGGGCGATTGTATCCGCATCGACGGTAGCTTACGCAGGCAACACGATACAAGCTGTACTTTTCCCCGCAAAATATCAGGTAAACGGTGAGTCGAAAACGTTGCCGGACGACTATAAAACATTAAACGTGGACGGACACGCTTACGTGCCGATCCGCTTCGCGGCCGAAAGCCTTGGCGCCGTAGTGGCTTACGAAGGCAAAACAAACACCATTTCCATCGATAACGGGTTTAACGTGACCACGATGGACAGCACCATCCGCGCCGGCCATCTGAAAGTGTCCGACACCGCCAGCAGCACGGTGGAAGGTCAGCTTTACATAGGCCAGGACCATTGGGACCGCATGGCGCAAGCACGGAACAGTATTGAGCCAGGCTCGGAAGTGGACGTGAAGGGAACTATCTTGTTTTTTGATGCTCAAGGAAAGCCGCTGGGCCAAGCCCCGCTTGAGACCAAGTTTACGGCTGAAGGCGATCAAATCAAACCCTTCAAAGCGGTTGCCGACCACAACGTAAGCGGCTATGCCTTCGCTTCTCTTCAAGCCGGGCCTGTGCCGCATCCGCTGCCTGTTCCTCCGAATCTGTCCATCTCCGACGAGACCGGAACGCTTGGAATCGGAACGCTGAAGCTGATTAAACAGAACGATTTCACGAAAGTGAGCGGCTGGGTTAGCGTGAAGAAACCGGGTACGCTCCGCTTCGACGCGACCCTCCAATTTTATGATGCGGAAGGCCGGGATCTGGGCACCGCCACTGTAAAAGGTACGAGCGTCGGAAGTACCGGGGAAAGCCTATCGGCAACCACGTTCGAAACGGTCGGCAAAGGCGATCTCACCGGTTACAAATCCGTGAAGGTAAAGCTGAATTCCGCCGACCCTGTTCAATAAGTCTGGGCTTCGCGTTTTAAGGCTTACGAATTAATCCGTCAGTTTGCCACTAATTGAATTCAGTCCCCTTTCAGTAGCCGGTGCCGGGCAACCTGCGCACTAAACGTTACTTGGAGGGGATTTTTTTCGCGGCATTATACGGTTGTCCGGGTAAAGAGAGACATATCCTAGTCTGTCCAAAAACGAAGGGGGCTGTTTCGCATGGCTAAAAAATTCGACTATTCGCTGGATTACGAGCATCTGGACCTCCGTAAAAAACCGGAGCTCTACACCGTAGGCCGGGGAGAACAAGGCGTCCTGCTCGTCGAGCCCTATAAGAGCGAGATTTTGCCGCACTGGCGGTTTAAAACGCCGGAAATCGCGAAGGAATCTTCGGAGAAAATTTATAACCTTTTTATGGATTATAAAAAATCGGGTGATTTTATCGGAATGGACATGGCGAGAAAATTTCTCCAGATGGGCTATACGCGCGCCAGGCGTTACACGAACCACAAAGGAGGCCGGAAATATTCCAAAGAAGACGGTTCGATCCTGCCCTACCAGAACGATCCCGTAAAAGCGGAGTCCGCCGCTATTTTTAAAGCTCAATGGGAAATCGCGAAGACGGACGAAGACTATATCCGCATGAAAAAAGAACACCAGGATAAATACGAGAAGGAGGACAAAAAACAGTCTCCCGATTAATGAGTCCTTTCTTTCTCCTGACCGGGGATCGTAAAATGCCGCCACTCCGGCGGGAGGAGAGACTGGTAGCGCCTTTGCAGGAAGCGGTCGTCGATCAGGACCAGCGTCCCATAGTCGTTCTCCGTCCGGATCAGACGGCCGCCGGCCTGCATGACTTTATTCATGCCCGGGAATACATACGCGTAATCGAAGCCGCTGCGGCCGTCCCGGTCAAAATGCTCTTTGATGATATTCCGCTCCGGCCCTACCTGGGGCAGCCCTACACCCACCACGACCACGCCCGTAAGCCGGTCGCCCCTCAGGTCGATGCCTTCGGAGAAAATCCCGCCCATGACGGCAAAGCCGATCAGAGTGCGGGAAGAGTCCGCCCGGAACGAGGCGAGAAAGGATTCCCGCTCCTCCTCCGGCATCGACGGCTGCTGGACCAGGATGCGCAGCATGCGGCTGCTGTGGTCCCCGCTCCCGGTTTCAGCGCCGGAGCAGCCCGAACCGCCGGAACTGCCGGAACCCGCTTCCTCCGCCAGGATAGACCCGCCGCCGCTCTCATCCGAAGCCGGCAGCCGGTCTTGAAGCAAGACTTCCACCGCTTCGAAAGCAGTCTCTGACGCCGCTTCCGTACCGCCCGCTTCTCCGTCAACCGCAGCGCCGGATTGCGGGCCTCTCTCCTGTTCCAGGAAAAGAGCGGCCACCTCCCGCATGTATTCGTAAGAAGGAAAGAAGACGAGATAGTTGCCCGGTTTCTCGCGGACGAGCTTTCCCAAAAGCCGCGAGATCGGCAGCTTGGTCTTGTCCCGGTCCTTGTAGCGGGTGGAAAGCGGCTCGATCCATACATCGAGCTGCTCCTGCCGGAACGGCCACGGAATCGCCACCGTGTAGTCGTCCTCTCCGCCGCCCAGCATATCCATGTAGTAGGAAAAAGGCGTCAGCGTGGCAGAGAAGAACACATGCGCCCGATACCCTTTCCCCATCTGCGCCAGCAGCGCGGAAGGGTCCAGGCAGAGCAGCTTGAGCCGCACGTCGCTGCGCTGCACCTCGGCGAGGGTCACATACCGCTCGTCGTAGTACTTCGCCGTGCGCAGAAAACTCTGCACCGCGAAGTAGGTGTCGAGCAGAAGCTCCTGCGCCTCGCCGCCCTGCCCGGGAGCGGAGAGCTCCCGTTCCGCCTGCTGCGCGAACGCTTCCAGCAGGACCGGCAGCTCTTCCGCCACTTCCCGGAGCACGAAACTGCCGCTGCTGCCCTGTTCCTTACGGAAGGCGATGAAATAGTCGTTCACGGCCTTGGCCGCGGCTTCCACGGCGGAGTTCCGCCCCTTGAAATCCCTTTTCAGCTGCAGAAAAGGGGCTTTCGTCAACTCGGCGGAAAACATCTCTCTGCCGCGGTCCACAAGATTGTGCGCCTCGTCGATCAGAAGCGCCGTCTGCTTTTTCACTTCCTCTGGAAGCCGCTTGAGATATACTTTTGGATCGAAAATATAATTGTAGTCGCAGATAACCGCGTCGGCCGCATAAGCCGCATCAAGCGAAAACTCGAACGGACACACTTTGTGCTTGCGCGCGTATGTCTCGATGACACCCCGGTTCATCAGCTTTTCATGGGACAGCATGTCCAGGACAGCCCCGTTCACCCGGTCATAATACCCATCGGCAAACTCGCATATTTCCTTCCTGCAATCCACCTCATCACGGAAACAAATCTTGTCTTTCGCCGTCAGCGTGACGGTACGCATATGAAGCCCCCGCTCGATCATGAGGGAAAAAGCTTCCTCCGCGGCCGTACGCGTCAGCGTCTTCGCCGTCAGATAAAAAATCCGCTGGAGCAGCCCTTCACCCACCGCCTTAACGGACGGAAAAAGGGTCGAAATGGTTTTGCCCGTGCCGGTAGGCGCATTCGCGAACAGCTTGTGGCCGTCTTTGATCGTTTTGTAGACCGATCCGGCGAACTGCCGCTGTCCTTCCCGGTAGGCCGGATACGGAAACGGCAGCTCTCTGATGCTGGCGTCCCGCTCCCGGCGGTTTTGCAGCTGCATCGCCGCGTAAGGAGCATAAAGACGCACGGCTTCCAGCACGGCGGCCTCCATTTCGTTATAGGAATATTCCCTGACGTACCGCTGCTGTTCCTCCGTCCCGACCTGGACATACGTCAGTTGGACTTTCATGTGTTCCCTTCCGTGCTGCCGCGCATACATATAGGCGTAACAAACAGCCTGGGCCCAGTGAACGGGATGGCGGTTTTCCTCCACGAGCCGGGGATCGCCCGTCGAAGATTTGATCTCATCAATCGTAACCTCACCGCCGTCATCATCGAAAAGCAGCCCGTCGCAGCGGCCCTCCAGCACAAATGCCATCCCGTCCAAAAGAATTTCCGTTTGCAGGAAAACCTCCTTCTGATCGCTGTCCCCGTAAGTTTTCTGCACCTTCTGATGGGCCTTGGTTCCTTCGGTTAATGCCGTGGCGGTCCGGAAGCCGGATTCGATGCTTCCGCTCCGGTACGCATATTCCACCAGAGTTCGGACTGAAATTCTCACTTCACCGCTCATTTCCCTCACCGCCCTTTTTTATAAATACCCGCTCCGCGAACATTCGTTCTATCTGCCGATTATATCATCCTCCGGATTATTTCCCAACCATAGGCAGCCGGGAGGAACCGAGCGACCAACAACATTGCCGGATTCAAGAACTCTAGACAAGACACCAACTCTGTTCGCAAAAAAAAGACTCCTCCGCACGCCGGAAAAGTCTTTATAAAGAAATCAAATGAAAAGCAGCCCGGGTTACCCCTGCTCATCCCCGGCGGCGAGCGGATTCTGCTTTTTCCGGTAATAGTCCAGGACGCCCCCGATCAGGAAAAGAACAACGCCGATGTTAATCGCGATATCGGCCAGATTCAGAATGCCCCCGCCGGGACGGAATTCAAGAAAATCCGTCACTTTGCCGAACCAGAAACGGTCGATGGCATTTCCCGCTGCGCCTCCCGTCAGAAATCCCATGCTCGCATCCATCAGCGGGCCATGAATTTCCCCTTTACGGCGATAGTAAAGCACAATGGCGATGAACACAACCGCCAGCACGGCGAATACGCGCGCATATCCCTGAAACCTGCTTCCGGCCATCCCGCTGTTCTCATAATGCGTAAGCGCCATACTCCCCCAGAACGGAACGGATTCCCCGACCGCCATCGTGGCGCGGATTAAAGCTTTCACAAAC
Organism: Paenibacillus chitinolyticus NBRC 15660; assembly: GCF_000739915.1. GTDB lineage: Bacteria > Bacillota > Bacilli > Paenibacillales > NBRC-103111 > Paenibacillus_F > Paenibacillus_F chitinolyticus. The sequence goes on from NZ_BBJT01000007.1 coordinate 120,715, forward strand.
TGGTCGGCAGCTGCAACCAAGGCGGCAGTGAAATAAAACAGCATAACAGCTCTCTCCTTCCGATTGGCAAGCTTTCGATCCTTAACGGCATAAATTGTTCCACAAGGAACATTTTCGCTATCTCCCGGATCGTTTTCAGACCATGTGCCCGGGCATCGTTTTTAGACGGCACCTTCTATATTTTTGAACTGATTGTAGAACATCCGGTAGTACACGCCCTGCTGTCCGATCAGCGAATCGTGCGCGCCTTTCTCCACAATTTCTCCGTGGTCGATAACCATAATGGTATCCGCATCCCGAATTGTATTCAGCCTGTGCGCGATAATAAAGCTGGTCCGGTTCTGCATAACCTTGAGCAGCGCATCCTGGATATGAAGCTCCGTGCGTGTGTCGATGCTGCTTGTCGCTTCGTCCAGAATGAGGATAGAAGGCTTTGCCAGAATGACCCGGGAAATCGCAAGAAGCTGCCGCTGGCCCTGGCTTAAATTCCCGCCGTTCTCCGACAGGAGGGTTTCGTATTTCGCGGGAAGCCGGTTAATGAACACGTCCGCGTTAGCCATGGCGGCTGCGGCTTCGACCTCGGCATCCGTGGCATCCGGTCTGCCGTACTTGATATTTTCCTTGATCGTCCCCGAGAAAAGGTACGTATCCTGGAGCACGATACCGAACGTCCTTCGCAGGCTGTCCCGCGTATACTCGCGGATATCCCGCCCGTCGATCAGGATGCGGCCCCCGGTAACATCGTAAAACCTTGTCAAAAGGTTGACGATAGTCGTCTTGCCCGCCCCCGTCGGGCCGACAAGCGCCGTGGAGCTGCCTTGGGCGGAATCGAAGCTTACGTTGTTCAGAATGGGCACATCCGGGCGGTAGCCGAAGCTTACCTGTTCAAAAACGACGTGTCCCTTCGGATGGAGAAGCTCGACGGCCCCCTCGGAATCGAAAGGCTCCTCTTCCTCGTCGATGACCTCGAACACCCGCTCCGCCCCCGCCACACCGGACTGGAGAATATTGAAAATGTTGGCCAGGTCGTTCAAAGGACGGACAAACTGCCGCGAATAGCTTAAAAAACTCGCGATAACCCCGACGGTAATATCCCCGCGCACGGCGAGAATCCCCCCGACCAAAGCTACGGCGGCAAAACCGATATTATTAATGACGTTAAGCAGAGGCATTAGGAATCCGGAACGGATTTGCGCCTTGAGCCCTACCTCGCACAGCTCCGCATTGACCCGCTCGAACTCCGCAATCGCTTTTTCTTCGTGATTAAACGCTTTGACGACCTGGAGACCGGAAATGGTCTCTTCGATATGTCCGTTCAGTTTGCCGAGCTGGATCTGCTGGTTTTTGAACAGGACGCTCGTTTTCTTCGTAATGGTCCGGGTCAGCACGAACAGGATCGGCACGGTAACCAGACTGGCCAGCGTCAGCGTCGGACTGAGGACGAGCATCATCGCCAGAGAGCCGACAATCGCGATGACGCCGCTCATAAGCTGCGTGGTGGACTGCGAAATCGTGCTGCTCACATTGTCGATATCGTTGGACAGGCGGCTCATCATTTCCCCGTGAGGCCGGGTATCGAAGTAAGCGACCGGAAGCTTCTGAAGCTTGGCGAAAAGAGCTCCCCGCAGCCGCATCACAATCCGCTGCGATACGCCTGCCATAAGCCAGCTCTGGAGGAAGGTGAACACCGCGTCGATTAGGTACGCCAGCAAGAGGACCAGCACCATCGTCTTCAGGAGGCCGAAATCGACGCCTTGTTCCGGATGAGACATCGCATCCACGGAGACCCCGATCAGATAAGGACCCACCAGAGTGAGAGCCGCTCCGATCAGAATCAGGGCGAAAATGACCGTCAACAGCTTCCGCTCGCTGCCGAAATAAGCCCACAGCCTGCGCAAAGTCCCCTTGAAATTCTTCGGCTTCACGACTGGTCCGCGGCCTCGCATTCCCCCGTGCCCTGGCCCTCCTCTGGGCGAAACTGTCACGGGTCTGCCGGGAGGGTTCTGGCCGCCCGGCCGTTCTTGGGAAGCTGCCATGTCAACCGACCTCCTTTCCCATTTGCGACTGGAAGATTTCCCGGTAGACCCGGCAGCTTCCGAGCAGCTCGTCATGCGTGCCGGAGCCTACAATCTCGCCTCGATCCAGCACGACGATTTTGTCCGCGTCCATGACGGACGTGATCCGCTGGGCGATCAGCAGGCAGGTGAGCCCCTCGGCGTATTTCTTCAGCGCGTCCTTGATCCGCGCTTCGGTGGCGGCATCGACGGCGCTGGTGCAGTCGTCGAGGATAAGAATGTCCGGCTTTCTCACGATCGCGCGCGCAATCGAAAGCCGCTGTTTCTGGCCGCCGGAGAAGTTCACGCCTCCCTGCCCGAGCCTAGTCTCATAGCCCTCGGGCGAAGCGGCTATGAACTCGTGGGCCTCGGCCATCCGGGCCGCATGCTCCATCTCCTCCGGCGAGGCGTCTTCTTTGCCCCAGCGGAGATTGTCGGCCACCGTGCCGGTGAACAGCACGGTTTTCTGGGGCACGACGGCAATCTTCTCGCGCAGGCGGCTCGGCTCCAGTTCTCTGACATCGGTACCGTTCACTTTGACGGTTCCGGACACCGCGTCATAGAACCGGGGAATGAGGCTGACGAGCGTGCTTTTGCCCGAGCCCGTGGAGCCGATGATGCCGACGGTCTGTCCCGGCTCGCAGGAGAAGGTGATCCGCCTCAGTACCGGCTCGCCGGATGCTCCCTCGTACGAGAACGTGACATTCTCGAACTCTACGCTTCCACCGGTCTGCATTCCCGTCAGCGTGCCTGATGCCGGCTTATCTGCGGAGCTTGCCGAGCTTCCGCCGGCTGCCGTTGTGACCGGAATTTGCGCAGCCATCGTATTTTCCTCCGCGAAAATTTCACCGATCCGGCCCGCGGAAGCCCGCGCGCGCACAAACATGTTGAACACCATGGAAATCAGCATGAGCGAGAACAAAATCTGCGTCATGTAATTGACGAAAGCGATAATGTGCCCGGCCTGCATCTGTCCCTGGTCTACACGAAGACCACCTAACCATAGGACAGCCACAATTCCGAAATTAACGGTCAGCGTAATCCCCGGGTTAAAGGCCGACATAACCCTCATGGCCGTAACCGACCGGGAACGGTACTCTTCGTTCGCCCGGCCGAACTTGCCGACTTCGTAATCGAACCGGTTGAAGGCTTTGACGACCCTGACACCGGACAAATATTCCCGCATAATCCCGTTAACCCTGTCGAGCGCCTGCTGCACCTTGATAAAGTAAGGAAAGCCCACCTTCATATTGATCGCGATCAGAATGCCGACAACGGGAACGACGACAGCCAGAATGACGGAGAGCGGCGGATTCAGACGGGCCGCCATAATCAAGCTTCCGATGCAGAGCAGCGGTGCTTTGACGAATACGCGCATCAAACCGTTCACGAACATTTGAACCTGCGTAACGTCGTTCGTTAACCGGGTGACCAGTGACGCCCGGTCGAACCGGTCGATATTTTCAAAAGACAGGGACTGGATTTTGCGGAATAAATCCGATCTCAGCTCGGCCCCGAACTTCTGCGAGACATGACTCGAGATCACATTGCGGACCGATGCCGAAATGGCCCCCAGCGCGGTTACCAGCAGCATAATGCCGCCCATCCGCCACACGTAATCCATCTGTTTGCCCCCTACGCCTACATCGATGATTTTGGACATCAGCGTCGGCAGCGTGAGATCGCACAAGGCTTCCAATGTCAGAAAAGCGACCGCGGCGCTGAAGGGCTTCCAGTACTTGCTTATATATTTTCGTGAAATGGGCATTCTGTCTCACCTGTCCGTCCTCGTAAACGATAAGTAAACCGCTAGGGAATAGTTCTATTATCCACCATACTCCCCTCCTTTTCAAAAGTCACGAGCTTCTCTTTTTTACGTGTTCCGGCAAAAGCAAAAAAACCGCCGGCGCACAGTGCACGGGCGGTTCTGACATTTCATTAAGATTCGGATACGACAGTGAAACGCTCATTTTCATGCTTCGGCTGTTCAATCTCATCCAAAACGGCGGCTGCATAATCTTCGTAACTCACATAGCTTTGGCCTTTGGAGTTAACGAGCAGGTTATCCTTGCCCGTACGATACTGCCCGGTTCTTTTGCCTAGCGCGAAGATGGCGGACGGGCTGACGAATGTCCATTTGATTCCTGCGGTGTTTTGCAGAATCTCCAGGTTTTTGCCTTGATTCGATGCCGTTGCAAAATAGGCGGCCGGGAAATCCGGCGTTTCCAGCACGCGCGTCGTTTTCGCTTCGTCCACGAACAGGCTGCCCGCTCCCCCGACGACGATCAATTTCGTCTCCGGCGCGCCTTGCAGAGCTTCGATCAGCACGTTGCCCGCGTCTACATGGAGATGCTCCTGGCCCGGGGCCGCTCCGAAAGCGTTAACGACGATATCGAATGCTTTCAGATCGGATGCGGTCAGATCGAACACGTCCTTTTCCAGAAGAGCTGCGCCTTCCGCGCTTACTTTAGCCGCGTCTCTCACGATTGCGGTAACCTCATGCCCTCTTTCCTGCGCTTCTTTCAAAATACGGCTGCCGGCTTTGCCGCTTGCGCCGATAATAGCTATTTTCATAACGAATTCCTCCCGGATAATGTTTTTGCAGTAAATGTCTTTCTTTGATGTAACTATTATAGTTACAGGTTATCGATTTTGTCAACTGGGCTTTAACAGCCTGTTTATGAAGAATCGACAAGGGCGGGGGATATTATACTTCTCGTTCAAGTCAATTTATGCCCACAACAAAGGTGATCTTTTATATGAACTGCACACTCATCCAACTTTTTTCTTTCCAAAAATTATGCTATACTGTGTATAACACTGCGTTTAACGTAGAATTTAATTAACGTATGAAGTTTCTTCTTGCTATCTATACTAAAAAAGAGCCTTCACCGCGCCAACGGTGAAAACTCTTTAGGACCCGAAAGGCTGTGGAACACCACGGCGCGCAAGCACAACTAAATGTAATGCAAGCGAAAACCACCGTTTAGGCGCCTAACCTACTAGCGGTGGTTTTTTCGCTTGTTCCGGAATTTACGACGCGCCCAGCGATAGAGCTTACGGATACCGAGCACAAGGCTCAGTAGCGTTACGGTCCAGCGCAGTACGTCATAAAACGCCACAAGTGCGACCATCGGCCTCACCCCCTTTCGGGAAGCTGCGCCGTGGTCTGAAAATCCACCACTATTCAAAGTCCATAAAACCGATTATAGCATGTCCTTTCCAGATTGTTCCATTGAACATTTGTTTCCAAATGCTACATCTTTCAGGAGAAAGACACCGGAAGCAGTCTTACGTTCCATCATCACAAAACACTTCGTCCCTACCCTTAAAAAAGTTAAAATCCGGTTACAGTTTAGCTCCGGATGGGTAATGTTACCTCTCTGTAACCCACCTTGATCCAAGGGGTGCCTATAATTAAACCGGACAACCTAGGAGGGATACTTATTATGAAAAAATCATTTAAGCTTCTGACACTTGGCCTGGCAGGCTCCTGTCTGCTGGCGGCCTCAGCCGGAACTTCTTACGCGAATAACGCGGTACAGGTTCCTGCGGCCACTTCTGTTGCGGCGGAACCCGTATCCGCACAAGCTTCCGTTAAAAACGGAGCTGTACAGGTGACAACCAAAGAAATCAAAGAAGATTCTCCCGAACTGAGCGTCGATCTTCAGATTCCCGTTATACAGGGAATGAAAGATACGCAGTACCAGGACGAGCTTAACGATATTATTTACCGGCATGCCATGAAAGATGTGGAGGCAGTGCGCAAACAGGCTCAACGTGATTTGGCTGCCGCCAACGGTTCCGCAAGCGAGCTGGCAATGCCTTATTCGGTCGACTTGATAGCTGAAGTAAGCGCATCGGGGGGCCAGGAAGACGCGAACCGTCTGTCTCTGCGGGTGGCAACTTCCGTTTATACGGGAGGCGCTCACGGGATGCCGCGTGTGGATACCTATAACGTCCTGAATGCGGAAGAAGCTCAGAAGATTGAGCTGAAAGACTTATTCGGGGACAATTATAAAGCGATTATCGACAAACAGATCAGTCAGGAAATCGCCAAGCATCCGGATGATTTCTTCGAAGACGCTTTCTCCGGCATTACCGATACGCAGTCCTTCCAGATCAGGGACGGTAAAGCGGTAATCGTGTTCTCGCCTTACGATATTGCCCCCTATGCCGCAGGCATCCAGGAGTTCTCCATCCCCATCGCTCCAGGAGGCAATTCCTCCGCACCTTCGAGTCTCGTAGTGGGCGGTGAAGTGCTGTCGGCGAAGCAGGGCTCGCTCTACACCACAGCGGAAGGCACCAACATGGTTCCTCTCCGCGTTGCGGCCGAGAAGCTGGGCTTCCAGCTTAAGTGGAACCAGGAGCAATGGGCCGCCGAGCTGTCCAAAGGAGCGGTATGGACAAGCGTTTACAAGGGAAAGGATGCGTACACCATCAACAAAATGGCGCCGGTTTCCCTGGGCGAAGCGGCTGTCATTAAAGAAGACGGCAACATGTACGTGCCCGCATCTTTCTTCTCCAAGATACTAAAGGCTGACGTAACCGTAACCGGCGATCAGCTCGTGATTAAATAAAACAGGCCTTCGCAGCGGACGGGCCCTGCCCCTCATATAACCCGTTTAAAGAAGCGTTTCCGCTCTTTAAGCGGGCTTTTTTTGCGGTACCGGACAAGTCTTCTTCCCTCAAAACAACATGAAAAAAGTCCCGCCACTCCCCAAAAGGAGAATGCCGGGACTTAGGTTCAGACCGGTTGATTCCGGTAAAATTCCGGACCGCTCTTAGTAAGCCAGAGCGAACAGGCCATGAATGTGAGACAGGTAACGGATGTTACTTGCTTCTTTCATGAGGGTTGCAGGCAGGCCTTTCAGGCGGGTTTGGTTGCCGCCGATCGAACCGATTCCGTCTTTGCGGCCCAGACTTCCGAGTGTACCGGAGAATACAGGCGTGAAGACGTCCATCGGTGCGCCTTTCTGTGCTGCGAAGAGGTTGTAACCGACCACTTCGCCCATCTGCCAAGCCAGTTGTGCGGTTGGCGGGTAAGGACGCTCGGCACCGGCCGGGAAGACCACGGCGCAGTCGCCTGCAAGGAACACGTCCGGGTGGGACGTGGATTGCATGAACTCGTTGACCGTCGCGCGGCCGCGGTTCACTTCAATCCCGGAGTTAGCGACAACCGGAGTGCCTTGTACGCCGCCCGTCCAGACGAGCGTGCTGGTTTCGATTGTGCTTCCGTCTTTCAGGGAAACGACGGATTCCTGCATTTCGGTGATCGCAACGCCCGTCAGGAACGTTACGCCGCGTTTTTGCAGGCTTGTCGTAGCGCGCTCGATCAGTTCCGGATGGAAGCCCATCAGGATGGAAGGAGCCGCCTCTACGCAGTACAGGGAGACGTCGTTGAAATCGACGCCTTTGCTGCGGCACAGGCCAGGCAGCATATCGGCGAGTTCGCCCACAAGCTCGATACCGGTCAGACCGCCGCCGCCGACTACGAATGTCGCGTCCGCTTTGTTCTTGGTCTGGCTGTAAGCTTCGATGCGTGCTTCCACGTGCTCGCGGATGCGGTTGGCATCGTTAACGGATTTCAGCGTGAAGCTGTGTTCCTGGAGGCCAGGAATGCCGAAGAACGCCGTTTCGCTGCCCAGGGCAACGACGAGCTTATCGTAATCGAACGATTTGCCGTTCGACAGGATGACGCGCTTGCTGTCCGCGGAAATGGTTTCGACCGTGCCGATTTCCAGGTTGATGTCTTTGCCGCGCAGGAGCTTTTCCAGAGGCAGGGCAACTGCTTTCTCGTGCAGATTACCTACAGCCAGGCGGTGCAGCTCGGTAATGATTTGATGCGTAGGAAAACGGTTAACAACCGTAATCGTAGCTTCTTCCGCAGTCAAGTGTTGACGGGCTGTCAGTGCGCTGAGCAAGCCGCCGTAACCGCCACCTAAGATCAAAATATGCTTGGACATACTCATCCTCCATTCTTGTTTCAGCTTACCTTATGATTTAACGCTGTTGCTGCCGTTCGGCTTGAACATCCAAGAATGCCTGTACGAAACGGAATGTCTTTTGTACTTGCGGGTCTTTCAGCATTTTGAGAAGTCCGAACAGACCGATCGTGGAATGTTCCGCTTGAGCGCGGTCGCTTGCTTCGATTGCAGCGGCAGCTACGCCTTTGGCTTTCTCGGTGATCGGCTTAACAAACTCGTTCATACCGCCTTTGAGGTCGTCGATCAGAACTTGGTCGCTCGCAACGCTTTGAGCCAAATCGTAAGCTTTGGTAAGAATCGTAACCATTTCCGCCAATTTCGGCAGATTCTCCACGAGAACGGTTAAAGACTCCTGAACCTCTGGCTTCATCAACTGATCAAGGACATCCTGAGTTTCCCTTTTTTCAGTAGTGCTTGGGGTTTGATTGGATGTTTCTGACATAAGCTAACGTCCTCCTTTGCTTTGAAATAGAAGCCCGTTTATTTTTCGATCCCTGCCTAGCCATCGAGACGTCTTCTGTCTTCGCATAAGTTTCCCTATTCGTGATAAATGAACCCACGCGGCCTGATAAGATTGTAACATTTTTCACATAAAAGGAAGAAGGTTTTTCTTGGCTGCGAGTCCATTACTTGCAAGATCGGGAAAAATGTCGAACAGGTCGAAACGGAACCCTATGTACTCCTATTATACCTCCGTCTTGCTGACAAGAGAAAAACTATTTTTTAGACATGTGAATAATTTGTGACAAAAATCATTTCTTTTCGCGCCCCCGCTCCTTAAGCAGGTATACATGCTTGTTTATTCCAATAATTCCTCGGATTTTCTTGCCAGAAGGGACAAGTCTTCGAGAAAAAATTTCATCAAAACCGGCTGCCCTGCTTACAAGAAAAAACCACCCGCGCGAACTCAACGGATGGTCTCGGTTGCGGCACCAAAGGCGGCAATCCTTCATTTTCTTGCCCGAGCTAGACCTTCGGCCTTTTAAAAAGCTGGTTCATCACCTCGGAAAAAATAAGTCCCGCGGCAATCGAACCCGAAATCATAAACGCTTTGGCGGCGAGCTGAACGGCAAGATTATAGTCGTTTTCCACGAAAGAACGCATCGCATCATAGGCCATGCCTCCCGGAACGAGGGGAATGATCCCCGCCACGCTGAAAACGATAATGGGGGTCTTGTAGAGACGGGCGAAAACCCGGGATATCACCGTCACGAAGAACGCCGCGGCCAAGGTGGCCACAATGGCGTTGGTATCGCTCCGCACTAGAGCGACGTATACGAGCCAGCCCATCATCCCGACGAAACCGCACTGGATCAAGGTATTCCTTGGAACGTTAAAAATAATGCCGAAGGCGGCGGAGGCGATATAACTCGTCACGAGCTGCGCAATCATTGAGGATTCCTCCGTTAATAAAATGAAAAGACGACCGCGATGCCGGCTCCGATGGCAAACGCCGTCAAAAACGCCTCCGCGCCCTTGGACAAGCCGGACACGAGATGGCCCGCCATCAAGTCCCTCACGGCGTTCGTGATCAACAGGCCCGGAACAAGCGGCATGACGGAGCCGATGATGATTTTGTCCAGCTCCTGTCCGAGCCCTGTCCATATAAACAGAGAGGCCAGCATGCCGATAATGAAGGAAGCCAGAAACTCGGCTACAAATTTGATCAGCACATACCGGTGAAAGATAAGGAATCCGATAAAACCCAGACCGCCTGTGACGACGGCCGGAAGAAAATCGGGCCACCCGCCGTTGAACATGATCGTAAAACAGCCGCTGGACACGGCTGCCGCCGCAATCTGAATGGCCACGGGGTAGGCCAGATTAGCCCTATCCACCTTGAGAAGGAGCCTGTGCGCTTCCTGAAGGTCAAGCTCTCCGTTGCTTATTTTGCGGGAGAGTCCGTTGACCAGGGTTACCTTATGCAAGTCGGTGGACCGCGTGGATATCCGGACCAGCTTGGTCGGATCGCTGCCGTCCACAGAGAAGATAATCCCGGTCGGGGTCACGAAGCTGTGGGTATGATGAAGGCCGTAAGAGGCCGCAATGCGGGTCATCGTATCTTCCACCCGATACGTCTCCCCTCCGTTCTGGAGCATAATCTTTCCCGCCAGCAGGCATACATCTACGATTTTATAAGTCTGACCGGGACCGGACGCCTGTTCCATCGCGCACCTCTTCCTGTGGATGTAGATAAGATGCCGGCCTGCCCTGCCGCCGCTCTCAATCCAGCAGCTCCATCAGCCGGGTAAACTCGCTTTCGCTCAGGTCTCTCCATTTTCCTTTGGGAAGTCCGTCCAGTTTGATATTCATGATGCGCACCCGCTGCAGCCGATGCACCTGATACCCGAACGCCTGGCACATACGCCGGATTTGCCGGTTCAGTCCCTGCGTCAGAATGATGCGGAAAGTATGGTCGTTGATGCGGGTCACCTTGCACGGTTTCGTCTTCGTGCCCAGAATACGGACGCCCGTGGACATACCTTGCACAAAGGAGTTCGTGATCGGCTGATTCACGGTGACGATATATTCTTTCTCGTGGTTATTTTCCGCGCGCAAAATTTTATTGACGATATCCCCGTCATTGGTCATGAGGATAAGGCCTTCCGAATCTTTATCGAGTCGGCCGATCGGGAAGATTCTCTCCGGATGCCGGACGAAATCGACGATATTGCCCGATATGTGACGCTCCGTCGTGCACGTGATGCCAACCGGTTTATTCAAAACTATATAGACGGACTTCTTCTTGGTCCCCAGCGGCTTGCCGTCGATTCTCACATCGTCTCCCGGCTCGGCCGTACTGCCAAGCTCCGCCGGAGCCCCGTTAATGGTCACTCGCCCGGCTTGAACGAGTTCATCCGCTTTTCGTCGGGAGCAAATACCCGTTTCACTAATGAATTTATTGATCCGCATGAAGCTGTTATCCCCTTCTTTTGCCTGTTAGGTTGTGAGTCCCCACCGATTTATATGCCTGTATTGTACCATAATCGGATGCAATTCGCGTCTCCGCTCCGTCACAAAAACGGCCCCTCCCCGTATTGATGGCATCACACCCAAACGGTGGATGAGAAAGAGGCACGTTTGGGACTGGGGAGAAGCTCACGGCAACGGGACAGCACGGTGTTTCAAGGAATAACGAGCTGCTGCACTAAGGCTCTTGGAAACCCGCAAAAAGCAGCAGCAGGGCCGCAATCAAAGCTCCGGCGATCAGGAAGATGCTCCCCGTTACGGCAAATTTCAGAAAGCCCCGCTCCTCTTTCAGCATACCGGCATAACCCAGCACAAGGCTTGCGGCGAGCGAACCGATGGCGGTATAAAAAAGCAGCCGAATGCCCGCCGATTCGGAGCCGGCCGGGTTCTCCGAGATCAGGTAACTCCCGACGAGCAGCAGAACGCCCAGACTGCTTAACAGCGTAGAGCCCGTTCCGAACTTCTTCTTCGATTCCATGGCAGCCTCCGCAATCATTGGATTTCTTTCTTATACTCCATTCATACGAAGCGGATCTAAGAAGTTTCCGGATTCGGGTTGAAAAACGGGAAAACGCCCGACTCATTTAAGGAGATCCGGGCGTTTTGTCTGCCGAATAAGGTCGCGTGTCCCTACGGCTGTTCTTCCCCCACGAGAAAAGTCAGTTTTTTTCCCAGAACGGAAATACTCGCCGGGGTATGCGCATAAATTTCCCCGTCCATGTCGGCCTGCATAGGCTGATCCGTGGTTAGCTTTAAGGAAGTCGTGCGGATGAACTCAAAGCTGCTCTTCTCGGAATCCCATTCCCCAAAATTCTTGATCTTGAACAGCTCCTTAAGCAGCGGCAGCCCGGCTTCGCGGATAATCGCCACGTCCAGGACGCCGTCGTAAAGGGCATCCGCCGCCAGGGGCAGCGGCCTCGTACCGAGAAACCGGCCGTTGGCGACGAAGAGCATCACCGCTTCCCCGTCTGTCCGCCCGCTGTCGTGTTCCAGGGTAAAGCGGAACGGATCTGCGGACGCTGCCGTCTGGAGCGTACTGATAAAATAACTCAGCTTGCCGATCGTCCCTTTCAGCTGCGGATTGATATTGACCGAGGCGTCGGTAATGAGGCCGATACCGAAGAAGTTCGAGAAATACCGGTCGTTCGCCCGGCCAATATCTACCGGCCGCGTGCGGCCTTGCATAAGGGCCTCCGCGGCCCGCCCCAGCTCCTGGGGAATATAGAGCGCCCGCGAGAAATCGTTGCATGTCCCGCCGGGAAGAATACCGACAACGGGCGGATCGGCAAGCGGCGCCAGCCCGTTCACGCATTCATGGACGGTCCCGTCGCCCCCCAGCACAAGGAGGAGGTCCGTCTCCTCCCCGCGCTCCCGGCAGATCCGCTCCGCATCTCCCGGCTCCTTCGTCTGCACCAGCGTGAGCTCTTCGATGCCCGCCTCAAGCGGGCCGATCACCGCCCCAAGCCTGCTCCCCGTTTCCGCCTGACCGGCGCTGCCGTTGTGGATCAGAATCGCTTTTCCGAACATGCCCACCGCCTCCTCCGATTACACCAAATTTCCTTCTCTAGCCTGTACTTACCCCGATCCAGAAATTCGGACCACCTTTTCCAGAAAAAGGGGCACAACTTCGAAATTCTGTCTGCTCCTATCCCGCTATCCGGCCCGCGATAAAATATGGAACCACAGGACGAAAGCGAACGCGGAAGCCAACACCTCTCTAATCGATTAACACCTTGCGAAGCTTTTCCGAAAAATTTTGCCCCCTACGCCCATGCCCTTTCCTTAACGAAAAAAAGAGAAGATGCACCTTTCAGGCACCTTCTCTCATTCTATCGTCTATCCGGAAATCAGGGAAAACCCATGGAATCCCATCAAATTTCTTTTCTTTGAAAATAGCTCAGTCCCGACAGGAAGAAAACCACGAAACCTCCAAGAATAACGTATATCAGTGTTTCGAAGGAAACATGAAGCCCTCCCAAGCTGGTGTCGCTCGCCGGGAGCATCGCGAGGAACGGCTGCGCCCACGGATAGAACGGGCCGTACGTTTCGGAATTGGCCACCAGAATGTTCGGCAGCGTGAAGATAACGTTGAGCGCAAGCGGGGCGGCGAAGCTCACCCAGGCGACGGAGACCCAGAGTTGCAGAGCCGCCAGCGGCAGAGTAGCGAGCCATCCGCCCAAGACAGGCCACAGCAGTTGGCTCCAAGGGATGCTTGCTCCAAGCCCCTTGATGCAGCCCACTCCGACCAAGCCGCCGAGGAACAGCAGTTGAGTGACGGCGAGCAGCCCGGTGACGAGCAGGAGCTTGGCCATGAACAGGTGGGAGCGCGAAACCGGCAGCGCCAGCACCTGCTTCCAGCCCCCGCCCGTGTGCTCGTAGCGGCACACGAAAGCCGCGAACACGCCGGTCAGCAGCGGAAGGAACAGCATCGCATGAATGAGGGCCATCGTGCTCAGCAGGAGCGTCCATGCGATCAAGGGTTCATTCGCCGGCACCGGCAGCGCCAGACCGGTCGCAAAAGCGAGCAGCGGGGAGATGAAAATCAGCAGCCAGATGTTCGTTTTGCGCAGCTTCAGCCATTCGGCACCCAGTATTTTAAAGAAAGCGGCCATCTCAGTTCACATCCTGTCTTGTAAAGTGAGTCAGCCCGATCAGGAACACGACGATGCCCGTGGCGATTCCAAGCCATACGTTAAGCTCGGGCCGTCCGGCTTCGTTTACGAGCAGCGGCCATTTCCATAGGAACCAGTCCGGCAGCCGGATGGAAAAGAGGCTCAGCACGGTTCCCAAAATACCGGCCGTCAGCGGAATGGCCTGATTGCGGACCGCTACGGACAACCACAGCTGAATGGACAGGATCGGGATTCCGGCGAGAAGCGGGAACAGGCTGATGCGGAGTACGTGCATAACGGGAACGTTCATCCCGAAGCCGAGCAGGAAGCCGAGAAGCACGGAGCCCGCCGCGAGCAAGAGGCACGACACAAGCAGCAGGATGAGTACGAGCAGCAGCTTCGACGTGAAGACGCTGAAGCGGGAAACAGGCAGGGCCAGCAGTTGCTTCCAGGAATTCCTCTGATGCTCGTAGCCCGCGATCATCGACGTCAGCAGCGTCATGCCGAGCAGCAGGGCCGGGGCCGCGAGAAACTGGATGTTCGAGAGCAGCCCGTACCAGAGATCGTTAGCGTACTGCTTAGTCAGATAGTCGTAACGCAGGCCGAAGTTGACGGCCTGGAGACCGACCACGCCCACGGGACCCAGCAGCACGAGGAACCAGGCAAGCGTCCGGCGGATTTTCAAGAAATCCGCCGCCAGTACTCTGCCGATCATAAGCTCTCTCCCTCCCCTACCAGGTCCAGGAAGAAATCTTCCAGCGATTTCTTCTTCTCTTCCACCCGGTAGACGGAGTGTCCCGCCTGGACCAGACCGGCCACAACCTGCGCGATCTTCTCGTCGGGAGCTTCCTCGAGAAGAAGCGAGGACTCGTCGGCCACCGCGAAGCAGCCGGCCGAGGCGACGGTACGCAGCGCCTGCTGCGGCGCGTCTACGGCAATGCGGATCTGGCCGCCTGCCCGTTTGCGCAGACTCTCGATCGTGTCTTCGAAGATCATCGAGCCGCCGCTGATAATGCCGACGCGGCTGGCCATCTGATCCACCTCGCTCAGCAGGTGGCTCGATACAAGAACGGTCACGCCGTACTGCTGCGGCATGCTTTTGATCAGCTCCCGGATCTCTAGGATGCCGGACGGGTCGAGCCCGTTCGTAGGCTCGTCGAGCACGAGCAGCTCCGGGCTGCCCAGCAGCGCGGCGGCGATGCCCAGACGCTGCTTCATGCCGAGCGAGTAGCCCTTCACCGGACGTTTCGCTTCCTTCGTCAGGCGGACAATCGCCAGCACTTCGTCGATCCGCTGTTTCGGCACGTCGAGAATGCGGCGGATAGCCTCCAGATTTTCGTAAGCGGTCAGATGGCCGTAGTAGGAAGGGTACTCTACCAGGGAACCGACCTTGCGCAGGATTGCCAGCTTTTCCTTGCGCAGATCTTTGCCGAACAGCTGCACCGTCCCTTTCGTCGGGCGGATCAAGCCGAGCAGCATCCGTATGGTCGTCGTTTTCCCGGCGCCGTTGGGCCCGAGAAAGCCGTAAATATCCCCTTTGCGGATTTGAAGATTCACGTTGTCCACGGCAGATCTCAGTTTGTATTGTTTGGACAACCCGAAGGTTTGAATAATCATTTCGTTCATGGAAAAATCACCTCGCCCCTTATGTTAAAGAGCGAAGGTTAATCCCAGGGTGCGGCTTGTTTAAAATTTGTTTAAAATCACCTGACGCGGGGGAACAGATAGATCGCCGTTCCTTCCCGCGAACTGACGACATCCCAGTCCAAATGCATTTCTTTCACCATCAGCGCGACAATCGTGAGGCCGATTCCGGCTCCCTTCTCCGCCGACGGCGCCTTCATGCCAGGGCCCTTGTCCTCGATCATGAGAGCAGTCCCGCCTTCCCTTTCCTCGGTACGGAGACCGATATATCCGCCGGACTTGGCGTGACGGAGTACATTCTGGAACAAATTGTCCAGAATCCGGTTCATCCACTGCGGATCGGCTTTCCAGTAGACCGGGTGCTCCGTCACTCCGACGTCCATGACCATACCTTCCTCCTCGAATACGGGGTACCATGCGGCGGCGGACGCCCGGGCGAGCCGGGCAACATCGATTTCGGTTCGCTGGAGCGGGTACTTTCCGGCGGAAAGCAGCGTATACGACAGCAGGTTGTCGATGAGGCGGTTGAGATCGTCGGACTTCGTCTCGATCAGAGCCAGCGAAGACTTGCCTGACGCGGAGATCGGCTCCTTCTGCAGCGAGTAAGCATGGCTGCGGATGATCGTCAGCGGCGTGCGCAGATCGTGGGACAGATTCGCGATGAGCTGCTTTCGCAGACCTTCCTCTTTCCGCTCCCGCTGGCGGCTTGTCGTCAGCTCCTCGATCATCCGATTGAAGGCCAGCTCCAGCTGTCCGATTTCGTCCTTCTTGCTGACGGCTATCGGATGGGGGATTTCCCGGCCATCCGGCAGCCCCATCGCCTCCTCCAGATGAACGAGACGCTTGCGGATGCGGTAGAAAAACAGCCACGACATGAATAGGAACAAGCCGAAGGCCAGCAGCATGATGCCGATGACATACCGGTCGCTATAGAGAGGCCGTTCCTCCTTCATCAGCACCCGCGGAATCTGCATTACCATAAACCCCTGAGACGCGTCTTCTCCCACGAAAGCGACCGTTGTAAAAGGATCGCCGTTATAACTCTTTTTCATAAAAGCAATCGTGTCGGCCGCTTCCCATACGGCTGGAAGGTCCGACCGTTCAGGCAGGGTTAAGCGCGTTTTTCCGCTGCCGTCGACCCAGAACAGATCCGCCTTCGGATACTTCTCCTTCAGCTCCCGTATCCGCTTGTCGATTCCCTCATCTCCGGCGCCCTGCAGCTTCTTGGCCTCCCCGTGCCAGGACTTCTCGATGTCATTTCCCCTCGCGTAGGGATTGGTCTTCCGGTTCTCTTCCTGGGTCTTGAACGAATGCGGCAAATAATACAGAACAGCGGCCATCGGAAGAACAATCGGCCAAATCAGCATCGCGAACACGACGATGCACAAATATTTAACCAGCAGCGAGTGGCGCCACTTCATGCTCTCACCCGGTAACCGATGCCGCGGATCGTCTCCACGATTTCGGGTTGACTGGGGTCGCGCTCGATCTTTTCGCGGAGATAGCGGATGTGAACCATCAGCGTTTTGTCCCCGTCCATGTAAGGGTCTCCCCAGACCCCTTCGTACAACTGCTCTTTTGTAAGAATCTGATTCGGATGACGCAGGAAGTACATGAAAATCTGGAATTGTTTCCCCGTCAAAATAATTTCTTCTCCGGTCCGCGTGTCCACGATCCGGTTCTCCTCCATATTTACCTGCAAATGATGCAGCGTGAGCTCCGCCTGCGCCAGTTTACCCGTACGCCTCAGCAGCACTTCCACACGGGCCGTCAGCTCATCCGGATGAAACGGCTTCGTCACGTAATCGTCCGCGAACTGCAGACCCTGCAATTTATCGTCGATGGAGGTGCGCGCGGAGAGCATCAGAACGGGCGTATCCGGGTAATTCTTTTTCATCCGCTGCCCGATCGAAAAGCCGTCCAGACCAGGGAGCATCACGTCCAGGATGACCAGGTCGCTTTTCTCCCAGAACTCCGCCGCCTTCTCTCCCGATTTCAGCCAGTTCACTTCGTAACCCCGCTCGATCAAGTGACTGTTGACCCATTTGCCGATTTCGGGATCGTCCTCAATGTACAAAATTTGTTTAACGGCCATACTTCTAACTCCTTCCAGTCTCGCTACCGTTACTTTACAAAGACATCCGCCGGATTGTCAAAAGGGAACCGTTACTTCAAGCTTTGTTTTAACGTATAACATGCTTATGAATCCGCGAGGGAACCGGTAGATAGGAAAATGCCGCACTCCCGCCTGGCGATCGTTACTCTGCCTGTCTTGATTGTGATCAACAGTCATTAAACCAGCCGATAAAGGAGGCCTTGTCATGAGGATGCCCAAGCGTTTCAAGCACCTGTACACCTATCTTCACAAATGCTTCGGCAAAAGCCTCCGGTCTATGCGCGGCTTGCCTTTTCGAAAGGGCGCAGTCATAGCGGGCACCTATAAAATCATGAAAAAACTCGGAGCCGGCAGCTTCGGTGTCGCCTATCTGGCACTGAAAACGGATAACGGACAGCAGGTAGTACTGAAGAGAGTTGCGCCCGTGAGAGGCGGAAAAAAGCGGGCGGAATACATCTTCGGGCAGGAAACCGCCATGCTCCGGCAGCTTCGGCATCCGGATATTCCGGCTTTCTACAAGGCTTTCCGCTGGCGGGGCGAGTTCTGCTTTACGATGGAGTATGTGCGGGGAAGCTCGCTGGATGTGCTGCTTTTCCGTGAAGAGAGAGCCTTCTCCGAGAAGGAAGCCCTGCTTCTGATCCGGCGGCTGCTGGAGCTTGCCGGAATGCTGCACGGCCAGGGAATCGTCCACCGGGATATTTCGATCGCCAACGTGCTTTTGGACGGAGACAGGTTGAAGCTGATCGACTTCGGGCTTGCCCGGGCGCTAAGTTCCGGCGGCGCCGCTTCGGACAGCCCGGCCGGGGAACATCTCCCCCGCTGGGACGCGGATGTGGACGACGACGATCCGTCGGAGAAAAAATTCCGGCGGGCCGTTCATGTGACCGGCGATTTTTACGCGGCCGGTCATCTGCTTTTATTTTTACTGTACAGCACCTATTCTGCGGAAGACGAAAGCTTGGCCGAAGGCGCCGGACTGAGCTGGGAAAAAGAGCTGCTCCTCCATCCCGGAACGAAAAAACTGCTCCGCCGGTTGCTTTTGACGGAACAGCCTTATGAACATGCGAGCGAGATACAAAGCGAAATCGATGGAATTCTGGCAGAACTTGAAGGATGAGGGTCAACTGCTGTAAGAGCTGGAAGAGCGTTTCTTCTTGTAGTGGTTGTGACCGTAGTGATTGTGGCCGTTGTAATGCTTGCGGGAATGTCTGCGGAAATCGTCACTGCTGCTGTGGGGACGGTAGTGGGAGCCTTTGTTCTTGTCCGAACCAAGAAGTTTAGTCAGCATTTTTTTTAGCATGGCCATACCTCCTTTTGGGTGTACTATACGGCGAAAGCAGGAATAACGTTTCAGATTGGGCAGGATATCTCCCTCGATCAGTTCTTACCCAAAAAGTCAGGGATAGCGAACTTTCCTCCATCGTTAGCATGCAAAAAAAGAAGGAGGAAACGGGTCCCTCCTTCTTTTCGTTCATTTCCGCAGCCGGTTCGCGCTTACCGTGCCGCGCGGCGCCTTACCACTTGGACGATCCCGAGGATCGTCCTCCGGAAGAGCCGCCGCCCCAGCTCGAGCTGCCCGAGGAGCGCCCTCCACTCCCGCCCCAGCCGGAACTCCCGGAGGAGCCGCCGCCCCCGGGCCCGCCGGGGCCTCTGCGGCGAAGCTGCTCCTCGTACATCCGGCGCTGATAGTCCCGGTCCATCTGCTCCAGCAGCTGCTGGCCGGACGAAATGCGCTGCATCGCTTCCGCGAAGAGTCCCCGCGCGATAAGCCGCCGGCTTTCCTCCATCAGCGTGTCGTAGCCGGAGGAATAGGGCGACAGGCTCATGCTGCCGCCGTACCGGGCATGCCGGCTCCGGTATTCTCCTTCAAGCTGCCTGATTGTGCGCAGTGTCTCTTCTTTCTCCCGCAGCAGCTGCTGCACACGCTCCGCGGCCTGCCCGGCCTGGACGGCCAGCCCCCGCCGGCGCTCTTCCAGCAGGTCGACGTCGAGCACCGGTGCCTGTGCCAGCTGCTCCAGCTCGGCCAGCCTGCTTTCGCCGTCGCGGATCATAGCGGACAGCTCCGGTGACTCCACCTGCAGCTCCCCGAAAGCGGAAGCCGCCTGCCGCAGCCGTCCGCGTTCCTCATCCAGCGCGTGCCGGACGGTCCGGACCCGCGCGTCCAAGCTGTCGTGATAACCGAGAATCCGCGTGTGAAGCTCGCGGATTTCGGTCATCAGCGCTTGGGCCTCCGTACCGGCCTCCCGGGCCGAGCGGTACTCCTGGACGTCCGGGGCGAGTCCGGACCGGATCTCCGTCAGCCGCCGGTCAAGCTCGTCGCGCGCCCGCGTCATACGGGTGTAATCGGCCTGCTGTTCCCGCCGGTGCACTTCCGCGTAATCGCGGGCGATTTTAAGGGACTCCTCCGGGTAAGCGCGGTCGAACGAGCCGAGGTCCCCCGTCAGCTCCTCGACCTCATGGGCCGTCTTCCGCGCCGACTCCCGGTCGGCGATCATTGCCTCCACCAGGCTGCGGGCGGCCTCCATGCCCTCCTCTATGGCGGCCGCGCTCCGGCCGCCCTCTTCGGTATCGCCTGCTTCCAGCAGCGTACCGAGACGGGCAGTTTCCTCCCTTGCCTGCTTAAGCAGAGCATACGGGTCGCCATCGGTAAGCAGCAATCCTTCCTGCCGCGCTCTTTCCCTGAGCTCTTGTTCCAATGCTTGGATCTCCGGTAAAAATCCGGGCTGCCGCTCCGCCAGCGCTTCGAAGTCCTTAACCGACATCCGGATGAAATCCAGCTCCCTCAGAGCGTCTTCGACCGACGTTGCGGCCTGCATAAAATCGAATTCGTCCAGCTCGTCGGCCTTGGCATAAGCCACCTTGGCCTGTTCCACATGCTTCCTCAGCACGGTCAGCGGATAACCCGTCCGGCGGGCAAGCGCTTCGACGGCTTCCTCCGCTTCGGCGATGCCGTTCTTTGCCCGGTCCACGGATTTTCTGACTTCCGTGGATTGCTTTTCGATCTCCGCAAGCTGCGTCCCGTACGGTCCTATCCTTCCGGCAAATTCCTGTACGGCTTGGAAAAGCTTCCTGGTCTCGGCCTCCGCCTTGGCGTTAATGAGGAAAGGTATCTTCAGCTCCGCCAGGCGTCCGCCCAGCTCTTCGGATTCTCCCTGCAGCCGCACTACCGCATTCTCCAGCTCGGCAGCCTTTTCTTTTGTTTCCCCTTGCAAAAATTGTTTCTCCAGGTCCTGAAAAACTTCCGAAAACAACATTCCGTTCAACACCGGCTGCATTTCGTCGAGCAGTTGTTTCGCTTCCGTCAGCCGTTTCCGGGCCGCGGATCTTCTTTTGTACTGCCAATAGGCCCAAATTCCCGCTCCGATCACGGCGAGCCCCAGCACAACCGGAAAAATCGAGGCCATACCGCCGCCACGAGCATCATTTGCGCCGGAATCGCCGGCGTTCCCGGATGAAGCTCCCGCTCCGGCAAGCGAGTTCACATAACCGCTCACCGCCAGAATACCTTCTCCAATCTTGCCTTCTCCGGCAGCAGGCACAAACTTAAGATCGACAATCCCCTTCGCATCCTTCGCCTTGCTTCGCGAAACGGCCGCAGCGAGCTGCTCGTTCTCATAAACGAGATGGACAAAATTCGGCTGAGTTGTGATGACCAGCATCAGCTGATTCCGGTTCAGCTCCCATTGATCGTAGGCTTCATTCGCCAGGCGCTCTCCTTCCCTCTCGTTTAAGCCTTTGGCGGTAAGCACAAACACTTCGTAATCTTTGTTCTTCAGTCCGCTTTCCACCTGACGGGCCTGAGTTTGCGTAAGCAAGCCGACGGGATCGGTAACGATTCCGTCATTCCTTGGCACTGCCGCGGCAAATACAGTCGTACAGGTAAGAAATATCAGGAGTAGGGCCAACCCTATCACACGGAATCTCTTCATGTTGTTCCCCTTTCGCTCGAATGATCTGTTACTTGCTCCTTACCCGAAAATACCGATTCCGCTTCTTTTCCGTCATAAGAAACCTCTGCCGTTTTCCTCCCCGTCATTCCCGGGGAAAAAGCTCTCTGGCCATTTGAATAAATAAATGTACCGCCAGCGATGCTTCCTTCAAAGAAGGCACGGCTACCGATATATCCCGGCAGACGCGAGGCTCCAGGTCAAGCGTAACGAGCCCCGGAGGCAGGGCGGATAAGGACAAGCGGGACAAGATAGCGAGTCCGAGTCCTTCCCGGATCATATTCAGCACCGTCGCAACATTCGACGCCGCAAAAGCGAGCTGGAGCTCCGCACCCGATTTTTGAAACAAATCGATAATCGGGGCCTCGTATCCTCCTCTGCACAAAATCATCGGTTCCCCGCTCAAATCCGAGATCGTAAGAAAATCCCTGCCTCCCAGCGGATGAGTCTCCGGAAGAACTGCCACCATCTTGTCTCTAAAAAGAGGAACGATCTCCATATCCGCATCGGGAAAAATAACGAGTCCCACATCGATAAACCGCGTCGAAAGCCACTCCTTCACTTCGGCAATCGTACCTTCATGAAGCACCAGCTGGAGATTCGGATATTTCTGCTTGAACGTGCTCATGATTTTGGGTAAAAAATGAGCCGCGGCGGTAGGAAACGCACCGATGCGGACGGTGCCGACCTCCAGCCCTTTCTCCGCGGCAATCTCCTGCTCAATGTTCTCGACGCGCTGCAAAATCTCACGCATTTGGATGAGCACCCTTTTGCCGATATGGGTCAGGGCAATGCCGTTCTTCCGGTCCCGGATCATCAAATGGATGCCGAGATCGGCCTCAAGACTGGAGATGGCATGGCTCACGGCTGGCTGCGTCATGTTAAGCTCCAAGCCCGCTTTGGTGAAACTTCCCGTCTCCGCTATTTTTACAAAAACCTGAAATTGAGTAATGGTCATAACCTTTCACTTATGCTCCTCATAAAAATTATTCATTTTATTTATCTTATAACCCATCGTATCATAAGGAAGCAGTTCTAACCAAGGAGTGATTCAGATGGAACGTTCTTCCCGTAAACGAACGGCTTTCCTGCTCGCGTTTCTGGTCTTGATGTGGGGGATCAACTGGCCCCTGACCAAACACGCGCTCATTTATACACCGCCCCTGCTATTCGCGGGCATTCGTACATTGATCGGCGGATTCCTGCTGCTGCTTGTCGCAATTCCGAGATACAAGAAGCTCAACTTCAAGCAAACGTGGTACATTTATTTAATTTCCGCCGTATTGAACATCATTTTGTTCTATGGATTGCAGACCGTCGGGCTCGGTTACCTGCCTTCGGGGCTGTTCTCCGCTATCGTTTTCTTTCAGCCGGTGCTGCTCGGAATTCTTTCCTGGCTGTGGCTGGGCGAATCCATGTACGGGCTTAAAATGTTCGGCCTGCTCCTCGGTTTCGCCGGGGTGGCGACCATTACTTCGGCCGGACTGAACGGGCATATCTCCTTTACCGGCATTCTGCTGGCGCTCGGATCCGCAGTGAGCTGGGCTTTCGGTACTGTTTTTATGAAAAAAACAGGCGACCGCGTCGACTCCATCTGGATGGTCACGCTGCAGCTGCTGATGGGCGGAGTCGTCCTGACGGGCACCGGCCTTTCCACAGAAAGCGTCTCGGACATCGCTTGGACCGGTCCCTTTATTTTCAGCCTGCTCTTCATTTCGGTATTCGTCATTGCGCTGGGATGGCTCGCTTTCTTCACGCTGGTCGGTTCGGGTGAAGCGAGTAAAGTCGCTTCGTTCACCTTCCTGATTCCGCTGATTTCGATCACTGCCAGCGCTATTTTCATGAACGAAGCGATTACGATCAACTTGCTGGCAGGACTGATGCTCATCGTGGTCAGCATCGTGCTGGTGAACGTGCCGCTCCGGTCTTTCCGCGCCGCCAAGGCAAAGAAATCCAAAGATATCCCCCCTTGCGCGAGTCTGGCACAGGCCAGGGATTATAAATAACGGTTCGGGAACAAGAAAAACCGGCGGAAAGGCTAAGCCTTCCACCGGTTTCTTTTTTATACGCCTAACCGTTCATTCCGCACCCTTGCGAGCCGCGATTACTTAACGGGGATTACCTGGATCAATGCATCGAGAAGAGCACCCGATTTGTCCATGCTGTATTCCCAGAACATCGCACCGCCCAATCCCTGATCCTGCACATACTGGGCTTTCGCCTTTATGGATTCAGGATCGTCATAGGAAAGCCATGTGCTGCCGTCAAAGAGATACGGTGCCTTGGCTGCATCGTCCCAGTAACGGGTATAGCCGTTGGCCGCGTTGTATTTCTCCAAAATTTCGTTGTAGGTAGGGGTAGAACCGCTGCCTTTGGCAGCCTGTCCCAAACCGTTGTTGGCAGTCGACTGCACATCGGTCCAGATGTGGCTGTAGAAGGCGATGCCGACGACGATTTTGTTAGCCGGTACTTTCGCGTCTTTAAACCGTTTAACTACGGTTTCCATGCTAAGTCCCGGTCCGTAAACGTTCGTGTGATGCTCCGTCTTCTGAACCCATCCGCCCGAGTAATCATAGTTCATGATATTAAAATTATCCAGATACTTGGAAATTTCCTCGGCTTCAAGAGCCTGCAAGTGACTTGGTCCTGCACCTGCCGCCATGGACAATTCATAATACTTGTTGTCGGCAAGCCCCAGCTGATTCAGTTTGTCCCGGAGCATTTGCAGGAACAGGGTATAGTTATGCTTATCTTCCGGTCTTGCTTTCATTAGACCGTCCGCGCTGATCGTCGGATATTCCCAGTCGATATCCACGCCGTCCAGCTTGTACTTCTTGATGTAGTCGATAATGCTGTTCGAGAAGGTGTCGCGTGCTTCGTTGGTCAGAACCGCATCCGAGAAGCCGTCCGCCCCCCAGCCGCCTACGGCAAACAGCACTTTAAGGTTCGGATTCTGTGCTTTCAGACTGTGAATGTATTGGTAGTTCTGGTCGTCCTTTTGCTCCGGACGCGTGATGATTTTGTTGTCTTTTACCAGCGTAAAGGAGTAGTTCAGGTGCGTCAGTTTGTTGGCGTAAACCGAATTCGTGACGGACCAGTCTTCCCAGCCGGCGATATAAGCGATGACTTTCTTTCTAGGGTCTACTTTGAACTTCACGGTCGTAGAAGCCGTTTTACCGCTCTTGCCGTGAACAGCCGTGACAACCAGGGTATAATCGCCGGCTTCCGTAATGCCGGTTCCTTTGATGTATTCCTCTCCATTCAACGTAGCGACACCCACCGTACCCGGTGCATCCGTCCAGTTAGGCAGTACGCCTGTCGTGTAGGTTTCCCCTTCTGTGATGTTGGCGATTTGCGGTTTCGCAGGCACGGAAGTGGTATCAGGCGTGTAAGGGTTGCCTTTCAGCCCGTCAACGAGCGCACTCAGCAGGGCACCCGTTTCGTCCTGGCTGTACTCCCAGAACATAGCGCCGCCGAGCTTCTCTTTCAGCGTATAGGCCGCTTTCTCGGCCATGGACTCAGGATCGTCGAACGAGATGAAGATTCCTGTCTGAGCGTTATACAGATATGGAGCTTTAGCGTTCTGATCCCAGTAGCGGGTATATCCGTTCGCTTCACTGTAGGTCGCGAGAGTTACGCTGTAGGTCGGAGTTGCACCGGTGCCTACGGCCTTTTGTCCGAGTCCGTTGTTGGCGGAAGATTCCACGTTCGTCCACAAGTGGCTGTAGAACGCGGCGCCGATGACGATTTTACTGGAAGGTACACCGCTGTTCTTATAAAGCTGCACGGATTGATCGACACTGTTGCCGGATCCGTAAAGATTGGTATGGTGCTCCGTTTTCGGAACCCATCCGCCCGACAAATCATAGGTCATCAGGTTCATATTATCCAGCAGCGGAGTAATTTTATCGATTTCAACGCCCTTCAGATAACCGCTTCCCGCACCGACCGCGATGGTCAGCTCGTAATAGCGGTTGGTCTCAAGACCCAGCGCGTTTAGCTTGTCGCGCATTAATTGCAGCAGGGAAGTAAAGTTCTGTTTATCCTCCGGCCGTGCCTTCATTACGCCATCGGCGCTTTGCGTCGGATACTCCCAGTCCAGATCGACGCCGTCCAGGTTGTATTTCTTCACATAGTCGATGATGCTGTCAGTAAATGTTTGGCGGGAAGCTTCTGTTAATGCCGCGTCCGAGAAACCGTCCGCCCCCCATCCCCCTACGGAGATAAGAGTTTTAAGATCAGCGTTCTGAGCTTTCAGACTATGCAGATACGCGTAATTCGCATCATCGTTCTGCACTTCGATCGGCACGATCTTGTTGTCTTTGACATGCGTAAACGCATAGTTGATGTGAGTCAGTTTGGATGCGTCCACCGGTTTGGCTTCGGACCAGTTTTTCCAGCCGCCCACGTAAGCGATCACCTTCGTTTGCGGTTCAACTTTGAACTTCACGGTCGTGGAAGCCGTTTTGCCGCTTTTGCCGTGAGCTGCGGTAACGACGAGCGTGTACTCGCCCGCTTCCGTAATGCCGGTTCCCTTGGTGTAGGCGGCTCCGTTCAGCGTAGCGCCGCTTGCGGTACCCGCTGCATCCTTCCAGTTGGGCAATACGCCCGTCTTGTAAGTTTGTCCTTCGCTTACGCCTGTAACTGCAGGTGCTGCCGGAACTGTTGTCGTATCAGGGTTCAGTGTCTTTCCTTGAACACCTTTCACCAGTGCGTCCAGCAAAGCTCCCGTCTGATCTTGGCTGTATTCCCAGAACATCGCTCCGCCGAGTTTCTGGTTCAGCACATAGCTCCCTTTTTCATGAAGGGATTGCGGGTCGTCATAAGAAAGGAATACTTTCGTTTGTTCGCTATACAAGTAAGGTGCGTTGGCCTCACTATCCCAATAGCGCTTGTAGCCGCTAGCTTCGTTATAATTCGAGATGATTTCATTATAGGTCGGTGTTGCGCCGTTACCAACCGCCTTTTGACCCACGATCTTACCGCCTGCAGCTTCTACATCCGTCCACAGGTGACTGTAGAAGGCTCCGCCGATGACGATTTTGCTTGCGGGAACTTTATTGGCCAGATACAGCTTAACGGATGAATCTACGCTCAAATCACCGGCATACAAATTCGTATGGTGAGCGGTTTTGGTGTCCCATCCGCCGTGGAAATCATAGGTCATCAAATTAATATTGTCGAGCAGCGGGGTAATCTTCTCGATTTCAACCCCGTCGAGGTATTTTTTCGTAGCGCCGACAGCAATCGTCAGCTCATAATATTTGCCGTCCTGGCTTCCCAGAGCATTCAGCTTCTCACGAATCGTTTGCAGCATCAGCGTGAAATTCTGCTTATCCTCCGGCCGCGCCTTCATAACGCCGTCAGCGCTTTGTGTCGGATACTCCCAATCCAGGTCGACCCCATCCAGCTTGTACTTTTTGATGTACTCGATGATGCTGTCCGCAAATGTGTTGCGCGCGCTTTCCGTCAATGCCGCATCCGAGAAACCGTCCGCTCCCCAGCCGCCGACGGAAGGAAGAATTTTCAGCTTCGGATTGTCTTTCTTCAAGCTTTGCAGATAAGCATAGTTGGCATCGTCGTTCTGTGCCGGCAGGGAGACGATTTTATTGTCTTTCACATGCGTGAACGCATAGTTGATGTGCGTCAGCTTGGCCGCGTCGATCGGGTTGGAGGCCGACCAGTTTTTCCAGCCGGGCACATACGCGATGACTTTCTTCGCTGTTTCCGTGGAACCGCCGCCGGAGCTGCCGCCAGAACCGCCCCAGCCGCCGCCGATCGGCAATCCGATTATGATGGAGCCTTTCTGCGGGCCGTCTACCTTGACGGGAGCTTTCTCGAAGGAAGAGCCTTTGCCGCCTTCGTTGACTGTCGCGTTTTCAACGGAGCCGTAGCCGGTAATTTTGGCCAGGTCATTCAGCACGAGAGACACAATGCTGGCATCATTGTTAACGGCCAGTGTCGTGTCGCTTCCGTCCACGATTACTTTGCCGATGGAGCCTTTGGAAATCTCGACTTTGATGCCGGAAGCCAGCACGTGAAGGGAGTTAAATGATCCAATCAGCTGTACCGAAGAACCGGCAGACAGTACTTTCGCGAAAATCACGTCGATAAAGCCGGCTCCCGTCAGAGAACTTTCCTCCAATTTAGCGGAAGATTGGACATACGTTTCTTGAACGGAGGTGTTTCCTTGGGCCACGAGACGGACCACACCGGTTTCCTTATCGACAACAACCTTGATCAGAACCGTATCTACGAGGTGGATGGAATTTTCTCCGCCGCCGTTGACCGTAACGGTTCCCGTTACTTTCACGTTCTTCAAAGTAACATCTCCGTTTCCGATGCCTTTGCCCAGAAGGAGATTGCCTTGGATGACGGTGTTTTGCAGGGTAACGCCCGAAACATTCACGGCAACGTCCCCGTTAACCGTTTCGGTTCCCGATGCAGGTCCGAACGTGCCGGCCTTGTCATAGGAAACGGTTTGTAGCGATGGCGCGCGGCCCAGCAGAACGACCGTCTCTGCGCGGGTCAGCTTGCCTGCCGGACGGAAGGTGCCGTCTTCGTAGCCTTCGATGACTCCCTTGGCTACCATGGCGCTTACCGCGCCTTTGCTCCAATCGGCAATCGAAGCCGCGTCTTTGATGTTCTTCAGCGCGTCTTCGGAAGCCTCATCCAGCTTGAGCAGCTTGGAAAGCATGACCGCGGACTCCTGTCTGCTCACCGGCTGGTCCGGACGGATGCTTCCGTCGCTGTAGCCGTCCACGTACCCGGCTGCCACCGCTTTGCTGATTTGTTCATACTGCCACTGCTCCGCCGTAACGTCCGTGAATTGGATCGAAGCGGAAGCCGTTAATTTATAGTACCGGTTAATAAGCGCCATAAGCTCTGCGCGCGTAATGGCATTATCCGGCTGAAGAGAACCGTCCGAGTAGCCCTGAATCAGTCCTTTATCATGCCATTCGCCAAGCTCTTTCTCTGCCCAGTGCCCCTTGATATCGGCCGGTTGGGCGCTTGCTTGTCCCGAAACAACAGTCAGATAAGTTGAGAAGACCATGCTTGTACATAAAAGTAAAACAAGCCATCTCCAAACAAAAGATTGCTTAAGCGCTTTCATAGTACACCCCAATTTCATCAAATTTATACAATGCCATTCCAAAGAGGAATCCTTCTCACCTCCAGTGCGTTCTCTTCGCAGGCACTGCTTCTAAATTCAGCCGCTTGGCTTGAACTTAAAACAAACGCGTGAAGCCTTATAAAGCTCATCAGAAAACTTGGTAAACGGTTACATAAAGCCGATGAAAAACAAATGCGTGCTTCTGCATGGAGACATGGATAGATCTAACGACGTGAAATGAGTGCTTCATGAACCAAGAATTATGAATGACAGACAAGCCGAAAGCGGGGGAAAACTGAGGGTGAATTATGGAAGTTATTATGTAAGTTACTAATAATTATAATGGTTTTACAAAAGGTTAACAGGGATGTTTTTGTCCACTGGAAGGGGATAATTCTCTATCTCGCTATTAATTTCACTGATTTTTTATACATATTAACGATAATAAAAACGCCTTTTATAAAGCAAAAACCACCGAGGGAAAAAATCCCCCGGCGGCTCTTCCGGATAGCTTAACGCAAGGATGCGAACGCCGTCCGATTACTTCGTAATTCCGTTGTAGATCACTTGCGCCGCTTCCGCGCGTGTCGCTTTCGCACGCGGTGCGAATACGCCGTCGGCACGGCCGGTCATCAGGCCTTTCTCGGCAGCTGTTTCCACAGCCGTTTTGGCCCAAGTGCTGATTTCCCCGCCATCGGTAAAGATAGCTTTAGGCGTACCTGTCGTGCCTTGAAGCTGCGCGTACATGCGGGTAATCATAACCGCCATCTCTTCACGCGTAATCTTCTGATCCGGCGCGAAGGTATCTGCGGAGCTGCCTTCCACGATGCCCTTCTCGGAGGCAGCTGCTACGGCTTCCGCATACCAGCTTCCGGCCGGAACGTCCTTGAACGCGGACGGCTTGGAAGAAACGAGCTTCATCTGCTTCACGATCATGTTCACAAACTGGGCGCGGGTTACATCCTGCTCCGGTTCGAAACGGTTGTCGGCTACGCCGTCAACGATTTGCTTGCCGGAAAGCTCCTGGATGACTTTATAAGCCCAGTGCGTCTGCGGAACGTCCGCGAACGACTTCAGATTCACGATACGGCCGTCGAGAGATGCCGTGATTTTGCCGCCTTTGAACGTTTTCGTAATGTAGTTGTAGAACACATCAAGATCGATCAGGCCGGCTTGAGAGTTTTTGCCTTCAACCAGTACTTTATAGTTGTCTCCGCCCGCAGCCATGAAGTTATTCACGGTTACGGTGTACTCGGCGGCATCCTCAATCGGAGTGCCGTCCGCCTTCGTCAGCTTCACGATGCGCTCGGCTGCCGGTTTGCTAAAGTCGGCCGTGTACTTCAGACCGGAAATTTGAAGTGTTTTGGTATCCGCGGAACCGTCCGATTTCTTGCCCCATTGCTGCTGCAGAAGCGTTTTGATCTGCGAGCCTGTCAGCGTCATTTTAACGAGCGTGTTGCCGAACGGCTGAATTTTCGCGAGATCGGAGAACTTGATGTCTCCTTTAGGCAGATCGGCACGGATACCGCCCGGATTCATGAATGCGAAGTCCGTGTTCATGCCGTCACGCATAGCGTCCGCAATCAGGTTGCCCAGCGGAGCTTCTTCGTTGTAGGCGTTGTTTCTGGAAATCACAGAGTCCGTCGTACCGACAGGCTGCTTCAGGACCGGATATTTATCCAGGTATTTGTTGATCAGAGCGACCGTATCCGCGTCAGGTGTTACGCCTTCCTGCTTCACGTCTACGATTTCCGCCGTTTTCTTCACGATATCGCCGGTAGCCGGATCGATTTCGAGGTCAACGTCGGCAAAAGCCGTGCCGTAGGAATAAGCTTGAACGATCAGCTTGTTGTTAACGACCGTATTGACTTTGGCATGGTTGTCACCGGCGAAAATAACGTCGACTTCATCGTCGATCGCGTTAGCCAGATCAACCGCCTCGCCGGAAGCCACGTTGTCTTTCACGCTGGCCGGATCGTGCGCCAGAACGACGATCGCTTTTACGCCTTTGGCTTTCAGTTCTTGTACGGCTTTGTTGACGACAGGAGCCTGCTCAACGAACTTAACGCCTTTCAGGCCGTCCGGAGATACTTTGGACGGAGTGGAGTTGGTCGCCACACCGATAAATCCGATTTTCTGGCCGCCCACTTCTTTGATCACATAAGAAGGCAGAATGTTCTCGCCCGTTTTCTCGTCCACCACGTTGGCGTTCACGTACGGGAAGTTCAATTTATCGAAGGTCACGTCTTTATTCTTCGTATCAGTGCCGCCGTTGATTTGAGCGAGCATAGCGCCTACGCCCTGGTCAAACTCGTGGTTGCCCAGCGTGCCTACGTCGAATTTCAACATGTTCATGAATTCCAGGGTCGGCTTGTCGCGCTCCATCGAGGAAACCGGTGCAGTCGCGCCTACGGAATCACCTGCATGAACAAGCAGTGTGTTCGGGTTCGTTTTCTTTCTTTCTTTCAAGTAAGTCGCCAGGTAAGGGGCGCTGCCCACTTTGCCGGACGCGGTTTCCGTCGTCGTATCGAGCTGGCCGTGGAAATCGTTGATGCCCAGCAGCTGGACTTTTACGTTCTTGTTGTCCGGCTGAGGCTGGCCTTTACCACTCAGGTCGATGGAGTAAACGCTGAAGCCTTTGTCCGTCGTTACGCCCGTACTCTTGATGTGCGGGTTCTCCGGCAGGTACGTAACCGCGCTCGGGGAGCTGGTGAACGTGACTTTCACGTTTCCTGCAACCGGTGCGATAGACCAGTTCTTGTCCGCGGCCGGGTTGATCGTCTTCTGCTCGGAAATGTAATCCATTAGAGCCTGACGGTTCTCGTCGGCGGAATCCACGATCAGCTCCGCGTTCTTGAGGCCGGGGAAGTTGCCGCCGCCGCTTGCGCGGTAGTTGTTCGTGACCACGATGAACTCCTGGTTCGGGTCGATCGGCTTGCCGTTGAACTGGAGATTCACAATCCGGCTGGAGGAAGCGTCGTTAACGGCTCCATCCACTTTGTACTTCGCCGGTTTGGTTACGTCCACCTGGTAAGTCACTCCGTCGATCACGTCGAAGTTGAACACCTGGAAGGAGGAGTTCAGCAGCTGCTGCTCGTCCGTTTTGGCCGGGTCGATCTGGTTGAACATTCCCGCGGACATTTCCAGCCATTCTTTCACGCCGGAGCCTTTGACTTTAACGGCTTTCAGCGTGTTGTCGTACAGATAGAGATCGCTCGCGCTCTTGATCGCGATAGGACCTTTGGCGATATCCGTATACTCCGACGGGCCGTTGCGTCCGGCTTTGAACGGAGCGCCTACGGAGAGAATCGGAAGATCTTTATACTGCGGTAAGGTCGTCGAAATGTACTTGCTCACATATTCTTTCTGAGCGTTCGTTACGATTTGGACCGAAGGGTCGTCCTGCACCAGCGCGAAATAGCTGTGAATCGGAGCGGTCGTTTCGCCGATCGGCTGGTTCGCGTATTTTTTCGTGCCTTCGTGCTCGGCCGCAACCGCTTGTACGATAGCCGGGTCCGTTTCCACGAGCGCTTTTTTCGCCGTGCTGTCATAAATATAACGGGTCGAGGACTGAGAATTGGAAACTTTCCACTTGCCGCCCTCCTGCACGAGCTTCAGGTCGATCAGACCGAGGTTCGAACCGCCGTAGCCGGATTGTACGGCCGCAACGCCGTTGATCGTGCCTTTCGCGTTATCTACGCCGGCAACCGGGTTTCCGTTCGCGTCTTTAAACAGCGCGTCAAGCTTCTTCACGTCAGGTGTAGGGAACACCTTATGGGAGTGCGAGAACGTAATCGCGTCGATGCCGGGCACCTTGCTGAGAGGCAGAACCACGTTCTCGGCGAGCTGGTCATTCGCCGCGGCCGTGCCGTCAAAACCGGAGTGCGCCATCGCGATCACGATATCCGCGCCTTTGGTTCTCATTTCAGGCACGAATTTCTTGGCCGTCGCGACGATGTCTTTGGCCACGACTTTGCCGGCAAGGTTGACTTTGTCCCACTCCATGATTTGCGGAGTTACGAGTCCGATGACGCCGATTTTGATTTTCTGGTCGTTGCCGTTCTCGTCTTTGAACGTCTTGTCCATAATCAGATAAGGCGTAAATTTGTTGACGTCGTTGTCCGGGTTGTTGTCTTTGTCGTCTATGTACACGTTCGCGTTAATGTATGGGAATTTGGCCCCTTTGATCGATTTATCGAGAAAATCAAGGCCATAGTTGAATTCATGATTGCCAAAGGTAGCCGCATCGTAATCCAGAAGATTCATAGCTTTGTAGACAGGATGGATGGCGCCGGGGTCTTTGAGCTGGTTAATCTGGGCCATGTACGTACCCAGCGGAGTCCCTTGGATCAAGTCTCCGTTGTCGACCAGGAAAGTATTGGGGTTTTCTTTGCGTGCTTCTTTGATCAGCGTGGCGGTTTTGGCCAAACCTACGCTTGCCGCCGCCGCGTCTTTGTAATAATCATAGTCTACAAGATTTGTATGCAAATCCGTCGTTTCCATAATACGAAGATTAACGGTTGGAGAAGCGGATGTTTGCGCTTGCACAATGCCTCCTAAAGACTGGGATGAAATGATGCCGAATGCTAGGGAAGCGGTCGCGAGCTGCTTCATTCTTCTGTACTTCCTGGATCCCATTACGAGAATTCCACCTTCCTGTAAATAGTTACTTACCGATTTTAGCAGGTTCGGAATTAACCGTGTGTAAAATATTTAATAATTTTATTGAAAACGCTTAAAATGATTCTTAAGTCCTGTATTTAACCGACGGTCAATCCGGTCAGCAGCCTATTTAAAAACGCGCGGGTTTAGACAGGACGTCCACTTGGGTAACCATTCCTTAGACCAAAAGAGATGAGCGCCCCTTTGCTACAAAAGGCCCATAGTCGATTAGGAGGAAGAGGAATGACAAGGAATCACACGATGATGCAGTTTTTCGAATGGCACGTCCCCGCGGACGGCTCCCACTGGAAACGGCTTAAGGAGCTGGCTCCCGAGCTGAAAAAGAAAGGGTTCGACGCCGTCTGGATTCCCCCGGTTACCAAGGGACAGTCCGACCAGGATACGGGCTACGGCGTGTACGATCTGTACGATCTGGGCGAATTCGACCAGAAAGGGACGGTCCGGACCAAGTACGGAACGAAGGAAGAACTGCTGGAAGCCATCAAAGCGTGTCAGGACAATGAGATTTGCGTATACGCGGATCTCGTGATGAATCATAAAGCGGGTGCGGACGAGAAAGAACTGTTCAAGGTGGTCCAAGTGAACGACCAGAACCGCAATGAGGTGATTTCCGAGCCGTTCGATATCGAAGGCTGGACGAAATTCACTTTTCCGGGACGCGGCGACAAATACTCGGCTTTCAAATGGGATTTCGGACATTTTAACGGCACCGATTACGATGCCAAGGAAGATAAAACCGGCATTTTCCGCATCCTTGGGGAGAATAAGAGCTGGAACGACAACGTGGACGACGAATTCGGCAACTACGACTATCTCATGTTCGCCAACATCGATTACAGCCATCCCGGCGTGAGAAAAGAGATGATCAACTGGGGCAAATGGCTCGTCGACACTTTGCAGTGCGACGGCTATCGGCTGGATGCCATCAAGCATATCAACCACGATTTCATCCGGGAGTTCGCAAGCGAAATGATCAAGGAACGCGGGGAAAACTTCTACATCGTGGGAGAGTTCTGGAACCCCGAAGTAGCGGCCTGCCGCGAGTTTCTCGATAACGTCGATTACAAAATCGATCTGTTCGACGTGGCCCTGCATTACAAGCTCCATGCCGCCTCGCAAGCCGGCAAAGATTTTGACCTCACGACCGTGTTCGAGGACACGCTCGTTCAAACCCATCCGCTGCACGCCGTCACCTTCGTGGACAATCACGACTCCCAGCCGAACGAATCGCTGGAATCGTGGATCGAAGACTGGTTCAAGCAGAGCGCGTATGCCCTGATCCTGCTCCGTAAGGACGGTTACCCGTGCGTCTTCTACGGGGATTATTTCGGCATAGGCGGAGAGGCTCCCGCGGAAGGCAAGGCGGCGGCCATCGATCCGCTGCTCTATGCCCGCCAGCATAAAGCCTACGGCGAGCAGGAAGACTACTTCGATCATCCGAACACGATCGGCTGGGTCCGCCGCGGCGATGCCGAAATCGAGCGCTCCGGCTGCGCGGTCGTCATCTCCAACGGCGACGACGGCGAGAAGCGCATGTTCGTCGGCGAAGAACGGGCCGGCCAGGTGTGGCTCGATATGACCGGCACGCGGGAAGACGAAATCACCATCGGCGAGGACGGTTTTGCCGGCTTCCCTGTGAACGGGGGAAGCGTGTCCGTCTGGGCTCAGCCGGACGAGAGCTGACGCGGCGCGCGGGCACCGGGCGACGGGTACCCGACACCGGGCGACGAGCAACCGGGCGACGGGCACCGGACGAAATAAGTTTATACATTAAAGGACATAACGGATTAGTCTTCTAATTCGTTATGTCCTTTGTTGTTCAACTCACGCATCCAACTCAAAATTCATCGTATTTAATTTAGTTTAGTTAACTTTCAGCAGCTTTACTTTTTTTGTGGGGAACCGCTTTGGCAGCGGCCTGCCCGTCCCGATTCGCTCTTTCTCCCGCTAATTCGACATGTTTCCCGTGAAACAGTTTACCGTCGATTCCTTCAGAGCTGCCTTTAAACGGTCAGGGTCATGGCGCTGAACGGCCTCGGCGATTCTGTCGCTATGCGCAGTCCTTCTGCTGAGCTGAGAAAAGCCCGGGTCCCTCGGCAAGAAGAGGGTTCCGGGGTTCCGGGCTTTCGCACATCCGCCGTCCGAGCCGACACGTGCTGTAAATACGGGTGCGCTCCGTCATACGGCACTCCACCCCTCCCGAGGTCTGTGCGGCGTGCAGAAGCCGGGTGGCCTAAGGCCGGCCTCCCGGCTCCGCGGCCTTAAGCCCCAGAGCCGGACTACTGCCGCTTCCGCTTTCGCCGGGTTCCTCCGCTTCCACGAGGTGCTTGAGCACGGAGAGCCGGTTCTCCCAGAACCGCTCGTAGTACGCCAGCCACCGCTTCAGCTCCAGCAGAGGCTCCGGCTGAAGCCGGTACCGTTTCTCGCGGCCGACTTTCCGCTCCTGGACAAGGCCCGCATCGGCCAGAATGCGCAGATGCTTCGAAACGGCCGTCCGGCTCATCGGAAAGTGGCCGCTGATCGCATTGACGGGCATCTCCTGCCCGGCAAGCAGATTCAGGACCTTGCGGCGGGTCGGGTCCGCAATGGCCTGAAAGACGTCCTGCTTCGGTTCGGCTGCGCCCATATCAGGCCTCGACTTGCTTGCGGAGCGCCTCGACCAGACCTACCCAGCCGCCGGACATCCGCTCGCGAACCTCCGCATGAGACTGTCCGAATTCGGTCACCTTCTCCGGATCCCATCCCGCGTGAATCAAGGTGAATTCGGTTCGGCCGTCCAGGTCGGCCAGCTCGAACGTCAGCGTCCAGTCTTTGCCCCATCGGAAGGAAAGCCGGTTCGGCGGGTCCAGCTCGGTCACCTTGCAGGGAGACTTCCCGAAGGGTCCCGCTTCAAGGTGGAATTCATATCCGAGTTCGGGCTGAAAATCATTGGGCATAAACCATGCGGCAATTCCTTCGGATGTCGCCACGGCGTTCCATACCTTCTGGATCGGGGCGTTGAAGAGCTGAGTCTGGCGGATATCCGGCAGAGTATTCGGCGTGTTAGTCATCTATAGTTCCTCCTGTATGCAAGTGCTTATTTTTTGGGTTTTACCAGATCCGAACGGCGAAAACGCAAAGCCGACCATTTGTCGTCGACGGCCACATTGCTGACGGGCCGGTATTCCGTGTTATTTTGTACCCTCGCAGCTAAAGTATCCCGGTTAATGTCCGTCTTGACCTTGGAGCTCTGCTTGGGGTACGTGATCCAGAAAACGGCATCCTCGCTGAGCATGGGGATCACCTTCGGTACCCATTCTTCAACCTCTTGCCCGTGATTCACAAACAGCTGGACAAATGCAGCCTTG
Organism: Paenibacillus chitinolyticus NBRC 15660; assembly: GCF_000739915.1. GTDB lineage: Bacteria > Bacillota > Bacilli > Paenibacillales > NBRC-103111 > Paenibacillus_F > Paenibacillus_F chitinolyticus. The sequence goes on from NZ_BBJT01000007.1 coordinate 157,189, forward strand.
TCCTCCTGGTTGGCAGCCTCCGTTTCGATGCCGAGACGATACCCTTCGGGCGCATTCAGGACGAGGGCCGGTCCTTCTTTATAACGAAGTTTTTTGAGCAATTCTTCTGACATGGATGGATTCCCTCCGTTAATTTAGGAAACGTTTTGGTTACCTATTTGATTATAGGAAACCAAATGGTTTCATGTCAAGGCAAAGAAAAACGCCGGCTGGTGTGCCGGCGTCTCCGTTTTATCGGATGGCGATATAAACCTGGACGACACAGTTCTCGGGGTCAAACCCGCGTCCGTCGTACACCTCGAAGTCTCCCGTGTAAGTCCGCTGCTCCGCGGCGTTTTGGAAATACGCCCAAATTTCGTGCCACAGCTGCGGCACCACGTCTTTCACCGGGCCTTTGCGCGTCTCGAAAATCATGTAGCGGGCTGCGGGAACATCCGCAAACTGAAGACCGGAAGATGCGCCGTCTGTCGTTTCTTCACTGATTTCGTGTCCAAGCAGCGCCGTATATTCTCCCGACGCGTCGCTTTCGTAATCCGTGTACAACCCGTAAATCAGATGAGGGTTCTCAATGCCCGGTCTGGACGCAATATCGCTGCCGAAAAATTGCTGCCAGAGCTGCGACAGCTTTCCTTCCGGCCCCGCCTCCGCGGCGTTCGTGGTTCGGACACTCACGCCCGCCAGTCGGAAGGATGGTTTGTTTGCAAAAACGGATTTCATATTCATAGGTTCATTCTCCTCTTTTCCCTGTTTAAGAGGAGTGTAATCGGGAAAAGTGGACATCTGTATGTCCTAGTTCTCGTAGCGAAGCAAAATTTTACGGGCCCGCTCCAGGATTTCGTCGGCCAGGCTGGGAGGATGCTCGATCTTCAGACTGTCTCCGAAGCTCAGCAGCATCCCGTAAAACCACTCGTCCAGCGCAAAAACCCCTTGGACGCACAGGTTTCCGTCCGGCAGAAGACTCACAAGACCGGGCGGAAAAGCGTCTCCAACGCGGTGCCGGACCTCCGGACGAAAGTGCAGCGTCATCTCCACTTCCTTGTGAGCGAGCCACTGCCGGTTCCAGCCGTACCCCTCCAGAGGAGGAACTTCACGAGGCTCCGAAGCCTGAGAAAGGACGGACAAATCCGCGATCCGGGAGAGCCGGAAGACGCGGAACTCCTTTCTCATCGTGCAGTACGCGTGCAGGTACCAGACGGAACCCTTCAGGATCAGGGCGGCGGGTTCAACGATTCTTTCGGTCTCGGTCCCGTTCGTGTTCACATAGACGATAGCCGCCCGCCGGCTTTCCTCAATCGCCCGCTTCAAGAGAGAGACTTTGTTTTTCGCCGCCGCCCCCTGTCCCCACGGATGAAAATCGAAAACGATCTCGTCCTTGCGCCGCTCCCAGTCCGCGGTATCCGTCCGCAAAAGCAGTCCCTGCACCTTTTCCGCCAGATTAGCGTAGGTCTGGTCGTCGAGAGCCGTGCTTACGCCTTTGACGGCCGCAAGCAGGGACGAAATCTCTTTGAGGGAGACAAGCTGCCTGGCCAGCGTGTACGGCTCCATAATTTCAAATCCGCCGGATACGCCCTGGTGGGCGACAACCGGAATTCCCGCCCGGCTGAGCGTCTCCATGTCGCGGTAGATCGTTTTCGTCGTCACTTCGAACCGTTCGGCCAGCTCCTTGGCGCTTATCCGCCCCCGGTTGAGCATCAGCACCGTCATCGCAAGCAGTCGGTCTATCTTCACTAAGGTCATCCTTTCCGGAATTGCGCCGCACTCTGTTCCCTTCTATTTGTGTGCTCGTAAAAGGGATATACAATCATTGTATTCTACAATGCCGGGGAAGGAAAAGACGCTGCGCTTGCGTGTAAGGCGACGTTCCCGTCAGCCGTAAAATAAGGCGCCCGGCAAGAACTCCTCCGGCCCCAGTCTCCCTCCTAGACAAGCCGAAAAGCCGCTGCGCTTCCCGGAGGAAACGTAACGGCTTTCCGTTTTGAAGTTTAGCTGCTTCCGGAACAGGCCCGCTTCGCTTCCGCCTATTCCAGATTGGCATGACGCCCGAACATCGTCTCGGACGTATACCCCTTCTTCTCCATCAGCCGGAGAATAATCGCATCGCAGAACAGCAGCAGCGTCTGCTCGAAAAGGGAACCCATCGGCTGAATCGTCGGATACGGGTTGTCCGATTTGTCTTTCGGCGAGCCCGGGAGCTTAACCGCGATATCCGACAACCGGCCGAGAGCGGATTCCGGAAAAATCGTGATGGCGGCGACGGAAGCGCCCAGATTTTTCGCTTTCTCCGCCATCGAGACGAGGCTCTTCGTCTCCCCGGAACCCGAGCCGACGATGAACACATCGTCCTTGATCAGATTCGGCGTGACGGTTTCGCCGACGACGTATGCGTCGAAACCGAGGTGCATCATGCGCATGGCAAAAGCCTTCATCATCAGTCCGGAACGGCCCGCTCCGGCTGCGAAAATTTTGCCGGCGTTCAGAATGGCATCCGCCAGTTCCTCCGCTTCGCGGCTCACGACAGCTTCGGCTGTGCGGTGCAGCTCCTCCCGAATCTCCGCCAGATATTGAGTCGTCTGCATAGGAGATTACCCCTGCTTGATCAGCTTCTGCATTTCGGCCGCGGCCGCTTTACGGTCGTCTTGTCCGGTAATGCCCCCGCCTACGATAACGAGATCCGGCTGCGCCTTAATCACTTCCGGCAGCGTGCTGAGCTTGATGCCGCCGGCGATTGCCGTTTTTGCCCGCTTAACGGCCCCTTTGATCGTTTGGAGATCTTCGAACGAGTTTTTGCCGACAGCCTGCAGATCATATCCGGTATGAACGCAGATGTAATCGACACCGAACGCATCGACTTCTTTTGCGCGCTCTTCCAGGTTTTTCACGCAGATCATATCGACCAGAACTTTTTTATTCTGCTTTCTTGCCTCTTCAACGGCCCCTTTGATGCTCATATCTTCCGCCGCGCCCAGAATCGTAATGATGTCGGCGCCCGCTTCGGATGCTTTCATGACCTCATAGCCCGCCGCGTCCATGATTTTGAGATCGGCAAGAACTTTCAGATTAGGGAAAGCCCGCTTCATTTCCTTGACGGCTTTTAAGCCTTCATTGATGATGACCGGCGTTCCGATCTCAACGATATCGATGTAAGGCTCCAATTCTTTAACCAGCTCAATCCCTTCCGGGATGTTTACGAGATCCAGCGCCAATTGCAATTCCATGTATGTGCCCTCCTAGGATGTCAGTTAGCAGTTGTTGATTGCCATGCGTTTTATTCTAGGTCCTCGGCAGCCGAAAAGAAAGTACGCACTATTAGGGAACGTAGTCACCAAAAGGATACTAATGCACGACAAAACCCCAATGATTCGTTCCGCGAACGCAAAAAAAGCCCCTCCGAAGAGGAGCCGTCCGCCGTCAATAGTCAAAAGGCTGATCCGCCGTATAAAGCGTTCGGGACCGTCGAAAAATCGGATTTCAGGCGCTCGTTCCAGCCCGGCATCGGCGGCACAAGCCGAATAAGAATCAAGGCTCGGCCGCTTCTGTATGCGGTGGCTCTGACGGGGCCGCTTGCATCTTCTTCTGATGATTCGCGCCCCACTCCGACATCACGTTCAATACTTGCTTGATGGTCAGCCCGTAGGGTGTGAGTGAATACTCCACTTTGGGGGGAACCTGATTGTACACCTTGCGGTCAATAATTTCGTCCTGTTCAAGCTCACGCAGCTGCTGGGTAAGCATTTTCTGGGTAATATCCGGCATTTCCCGCTTTAACTCCCCGAAACGGTGTGTGCCTTCCGTCAAATGGCAGAGAATGACCGGTTTCCATTTGCCCCCTACTACTTTCAGCGTCAATTCCACAGACTGTTTAAAAAGCTGATCTCCCATTGGCCTGGCTCCTTTAGTATCCTTAAAGCACCTATATCACTAAAAAGTAGGTACTTGCATTGTGTTATATGCTCTTTCATAATAACAGGTACAGTCGGTTTATTCTTTAACAATTTCGTTTTCTTCATCCCGATTCCGATCCCGTTCCCGAGGCTCCGATCCGGAAACCGGGCGGCAGAAATAGATCTTTTTCGCAAAAACCGGACATCGACGTTAACCCCTACCTTTGACAAAAGGCGGGGGTTTCCTTCTCCGGCCCGATAAGATCACTCATTCCGACACCATTTAAACAGGAGGCTGATTCCGATGGCTGACACCAATCAACCGGCAGCAAGCATTACCCGTATCCCGCTCTCCATTCTGGATCTGGCTCCGGTCGTCCTAGGGGCTACACCGGCGGATTCGTTAAAAAATACACTCGATCTTGCTCAGCACGCCGAACAGTGGGGGTATCACCGCTACTGGCTGGCCGAACACCACAATATGCCGGGCATCGCAAGCTCGGCGACCTCGATCGTGATCGGCCACGTCGCCGGCGGCACGAAGAAAATCCGCGTCGGTTCGGGCGGCATCATGCTGCCGAACCACGCGCCGCTGATCATCGCCGAGCAGTTCGGCACGCTGGAGTCGCTCTACCCGGGCCGCATCGACATGGGCCTCGGACGGGCGCCCGGCTCCGACCAGCTGACGGCCCGGGCTCTGCGCCGCGGTCCGGAGAGCGACGGCCAGCACTTCCCGCAGCAGCTCGAAGAGCTGCGGGGCTATTTGAACCCCGGACCCGGCGCTTCCCCGGGCCGTGTAAGAGCCGTGCCCGGCGAAGGACTGAACATCCCGATCTGGCTGCTCGGTTCCAGCGGCTTCAGCGCGCAGCTGGCCGGCCAGCTCGGCCTTCCGTTCGCCTTCGCCAGCCACTTCGCGCCGGATTACCTGGTCGCGGCGCTGGAGCTGTACCGCAGCTCCTTCCGCCCGTCCGAGGCGCTGAAGGAGCCTTATGTCATGATCGGCGTCAACGTCTTCGCCGCCGATACCGAGGAGGAGGCGCGCAGGCTGGCGACCTCCCACGAGCAGCAGTTCCTGAAGCTCATCCGCGGACAGACCGGCCTGCTCAACCCGCCGGTGGACAACATGGATGAGCTGTGGAGCCCGCACGAGAAAGCCATCGTCCGGAAGCAGCTCAGCATCACGGCCGCCGGAACGAAAGAAACCGTGCGGGAGAGACTCGACTACCTGCTGTCGGAGACGCAGGCGGACGAGCTTATCGTCACCTCGCAGATATACGATCACGGGGCGCGTCTGCGCTCCTACGAGCTTCTGGCCGAGGCGGCCGGGGAACGATAAGCCGGCCCTCCCCCGCTTTGTGCGCCGCATAAGCGCCGACTAACGCACCCGGTTGGCTCTTTTCGGCCCGCCCGTTCAACAAAACCCGCCGCTTGCGGCGTTACGCATTTGCCCTCACCCAAACCGCTGTGCCCTTTCCGGGCCGGCGGTTTTTTCACGTGGAACAAGTATAATCCGCTTGTCTCTCTCATAATAATTAACATTTGTTTCCTTTTATCCAAAAAAGGGTAAAAATTTAGATGGCCTGTACACCATACCATTCATTCTTATGAGGGAGGCTTTTTTTATGGCGGTTAAAGAACAGCTGTTCATTAATGAAATTACCGGTTTTAAAATGAAGGACGAGTTCTGGAATCCCTACCCCTGGTACAAGAAGATGCGTGAAGAATCGCCGGTATTTTACGACGAGCGGCAGGATACGTGGAATGTGTTTCTTTATGACCACGCCAAGCAGGTTTTGAACGACTACAAACTTTTTCCCAGCAAAAGAGACCGGAGCCTGATTCCGGTTCCCCTTAGCGACAATAAGGTGAATCTGATTTTTTCCGATCCGCCGGATCACCGCAAACGCAGAGGGCTTCTCTCCAAAGCCTTTACTCCGCACAGTCTGGAAGACTGGAAACCGCGGATTCAGAACATCGTGAACGAACTTGTGGCCAACATAGCGAAGAAGAAGTCGGTCGATCTTGTTCAAGAACTGGCTGTTCCTCTTCCCGTCACGGTTATCGCCGACCTGCTGGGAGTGCCTTCGAAAGATTGGCAGCAGATTAAAAACTGGTCGGACATTTTGTTCATGCCCCACGATTTTCAGCATATCGAGGAGTTGCAGGCCGCCAAAGCCCGTGCCAGCAAAGAGTTCGTCGAATATCTGCTCCCCATTGTCGCGCAAAAACGCGCGCAGCTCCAAGACGATATCATCTCGGATATGATTCTTGCGGAGTACGAAGGGGCCTTTTTCACGGACGCCGAGGTCGCTCAAACCGCGATGGGCCTGCTCGGTGCCGGGAACGAAACCACGACCACGCTGCTGACGAACATGTTCTACAGTTTGGTCAAAGACCAGCCCGGTGCTTACGGGGAGCTGCGCAAAGACCGCAGTCTGGTGCCGCAGGCGGTTGAAGAGACCCTGCGCTACCGGTTCGCGGCTGCGCTGGACCGGAGAATCGGGGAGGACACGGACGTGTTCGGCCCGAAGATGAAGAAGGACCAGTTGATCATCGCCTGGGTTTCGTCCGCCAACCGGGACGAGAACCGGTTTACGGACGGCGAGTCGTTCGACGTGCGGCGCAAGGACATCAAGCACCTTACGTTCGGCAGCGGTCATCATTTCTGCCTGGGGGCTCCGCTCGCAAGGATGGAAGCGGTACAGGCGCTGGAGACATTCGTGGAACGGTTCTCGGATTACTCGATACCGGACGACTTCCGGCCGCAGGACCATTTGCCTCCGAACAACCATAATCTGAATTCACTGCCTGTCGTTGTAGAAGAGTAAGCGGCCGGAGGGAGGCCAGCTTGTCCGGCCTGCGTAAATGATTCGGGCGACAGGCACCTTACAGCTGTTCGGCTGCTTGTGTTGACCACCGTCATGTGACGCCGTGCCCCGCGCGCTGGGAGCTTCGCGCGGAGCGGAAAACTTCTGCCCGCCCTTCTTGCCCGCCCGGTGTTCGCTCTTATTGCTCTCGCTCTTAACTTCTGGTAAAATATTCTTATCTTACTAAAGAACGGAGGGTTATGTGTGGGAACAGTTAATTTCGATCGACTTTACGCAGCTAACTAAATAGCGCTTAAAGACCCTGCCCTGTGCAGGGTGATCGGGATTGGTCTGCCTGCTTCATAACCCCAATTAGCCATAGGCTAAAGAGGGCGGGACTTCTCCGCCCTCTTTTTCTATGCCCTCCGCCGAAGGCAAGCCCGTTGTGGCTTGCCTTCGGCACCCCCTCGATGCTCCGGTAACGGAATGGCTTATCCGCGCTTCGGTAACGAAACGGCTTATCCGCCGCATATTTCGTTCCTCTGCATCGTTCGTCGCCGGACGCTTTCACCGCAGGACCCGCTTCTGCACCCCCGCTATTTTTTTACCGTGTGGAGCAGAGGGGCGTCCTGCCGCGTGACAAGCTGTCCTGTGGCGAGGGGAAATTTACGCATACACGTGTATGGACATGCGGGACACTCGCGTTCCTTTCCGGTCACCCAATCACAGGCAGCGCCTGTGTTTTTATTTTTTAACATGAATCGGAGGGTGTAAACCATGAGTGAACGAATGATACGCGTCAAAGATATTGAATTGTGTACGGAAAGTTTCGGCAATCCCGCACATCCGGCCGTCCTGCTTATTATGGGCGCAACGGCTTCCATGCTATGGTGGGAAGAAGACTTCTGCAGGCTGCTGGCCGAGAAAGGCTTCTTCGTGATCCGCTACGATAACCGCGACACCGGGCGTTCCGCAAGCTATGAACCCGGCCGGCCCGGTTATACGTTCGAGGACATGGCTGACGATGCAATTGCCGTTCTGGACGCCTATGGAGTGAAGAAAGCCCATTTCGCGGGAATGTCCATGGGAGGCATGCTCGTCCAGATCATCGCCCTCAGGCATCCCGATCGCGTGCAGAGCATCTCGCTTGTGAGTACGATGTATTTCGGTCCCGGATGGGAAGAGCTGCCCCCGATGGAAGCGAAAGTGGAAGCTTTCTTCAATTCCATGGGTGAGATGGACTGGTATGATCCGCAAACGCTCCTTCGGAACGCCGTTGACAAATGGCGCATCCTTGCCGGGTCCAAGCATCCGTTTGACGAGGAAAGAGTAACCGCCCTGGCCGAAAGGGACATCGGGAGAGCCCTTAACTACTCGAGCTCTTTCAACCACAGCTATGTGACAGGCGGGGAATCCTATCTGGGCCGGTACGGCGAGATTCAGACGCCTGCCCTTGTCATTCACGGGACGGAAGATCCCATCATCCCTTACGTACACGGGGAAGCGCTGCGCGACTCGATTCCGGTCGCGGAGCTGTTAACGCTTGAAGGCATCGGCCACGAGCTGCCGCCGGCCGAATGGCCGGCCATTATCGGCGGTATCGCCAAGTATGCCGCTTTGTAGCCTGTAACCCCAATAAAGCCTTCGGAGCCGCTTCTCCAAGCGGTTCCGAAGGCTTTATTTTGTAATCCGGCCGCCTGGAATCCGGAAGGCGGACCGCCCCACCGGCATCTCGGCTCCGTACCACCGGAAAGCGCATCGCGTCTCTTCCGGGGAATCCGCCTTTACGGCTTCCGGCGGCGGTTCAAAAAATACTAAAAAACTTTTTTGAGCATGCTCCACAAGGCATCTGCCGTCATATAAGGCTCTCCGGCGTTTATTCGGCGGACAATCTCGCTGCCCGGTTGGTTGATGCCGTCTTCAATCGAAAAAAAGAGTTCGATCCCCGCCCGCCGGCCCTCTACCGCGACGGCGTCCGTATAAGCCCCGTAAGGGAAGGCCAGCAAACGGCGGTGTTTGCCCGTTTCGTCATCCAGTCTCTGCTCCAGAAAAGCGATGTCGCTTCGAATCCGTTTCCGGTACTCTCCGTCGATCTCGCTCCGCTTCTTCTGCTCCAGGAACATCCGGGAGATTAGCGCCGGGGTCATTATGTCCGTTCCATTTTCCGGAACTTCCCGGTGAAGATCGTAGGTGTGGTTATAGATGCCCATGCCCGCATCTTTCAGCTCGCGGATTTGATTCCAATTCAAATGGGGATCAGCGTCCCGATTGAACAGATCCGTGGAAATTCCCACGATAAAATTGGAGGCGGACACGCCGTGTTTTTTCAAAATCGGCAGAGCCTCGGTATAAAAAGATTCGTACCCGTCGTCAAAGGTCAGAACAACGGCATTGGGCGGCAGTTTCCCGCCTTCCCGCATAAACTGTACAAACTGTTCCATCGGAACGATATGAAATCCACGGTCCTTCAGCATCTCCAGATGCCCCTCAAACTGCCCGGGAGTTACGGTTGAAGGCAGGTCTATACGGCTGCCGGCCGTTTTCCGGATATCATGGTAAAGCAGAACGATGGCTTTATTCTCGTAATAAACCGGTCCCGCCGCATTCTCTCGTCCATTCCGGTCCCATCCAACCGTAAGAATCAGAAGAATCCCGAAAAAAATGCCGCAGGCCGCCAAAACTATGTTTTTCATTCCTATGCTAACCTCTCATACTCCGTATTAAGCGCGCTACACTATAGTCGTAAGCGAACGGCCCCGGGTTCAAATCCGATGAATGCAGCACAAAAAAATCCCTTCTGACGACACGCATGCAACCTTCCGGTCAACATCCTGTCTAGAGAAGGGACTTATCGGATCTATTCGATTACCGCCGACTCGGCCGCTTGTCCGCGGTTCGGCGGTCTCTTCCGGTTTCATTATAGCAGGTTCGGCGGATAGAAAGGGTTTTTATGTCATTTTTTCTCCCAATCGGCGGCTTCCACGCTTCTCGTAGAGGTGAAAAAATCGGCGCTTCTCGGCGCTTATCAAAATTTGTTCACAATTTTACTCGTGCTCGGCATCTTCATGCTGCTGGCCTCCTTCGGTAAGGCCCTGACCGGAAAAGGACGCTCGCTTGTCCAAAAAGAACAAGCCCCGAAAGCTCAGTTTGCGCAGGATCCGGCCCCTGTTTTGGCCCTTCCGCAGCCCCCTGCGGAGCCTGTCGGACGCTAAAATCGTACATTAACCATCCGGTGGTCAATTAAAATTCGGTTTTTGCCATCGACCTTTTTTATCGCCCTATAAAGCATTTTTTATGGAAATATGGTTGCTCTCCCAGTAAAAACATGTAATAGTATTAGAAAATTAAATCTACAAGGTTGGTGAAGTGAATGGGAGTAACGCTTGGAGGCAAGGCCGTTAACGAAGTCGCGGCAAGAACGTATATTGAAGAAGTTTATCAGACTGTTTTACAGCGTAATTCGAATCAATATGAATTCCAGCAAGCCGTTAAGGAAATCGTGGAATCGCTTGTTCCCGTTTTTGCTAAAAACCCGCATTACATGAAAGCCGGCATTCTCGAAAGGCTGGTCGAGCCCGAGAGGCTCGTTTCGTTCCGTGTTCCCTGGGTGGACGACCAAGGCAATGTTAGGGTAAATCGCGGTTTCCGCGTTCAGTTCAACAGCGCCATCGGACCTTACAAAGGCGGACTCCGGTTCCATCCTTCCGTAAACGAAAGCATCATCAAATTTCTCGGCTTCGAGCAAATTTTCAAAAATTCCCTGACCGGTCTGCCGATCGGTGGCGGTAAAGGCGGATCGGATTTCGATCCCAAAGGCAAATCCGACGGGGAAGTTATGCGCTTCACGCAAAGCTTCATGACGGAGCTTTGTAAATATATCGGTCAGGATACGGACGTTCCGGCCGGAGATATCGGCGTCGGAGCCCGCGAAATCGGATACATGTTCGGACAATACAAACGTATCCGCGGCGGCTTCGAAGCGGGCGTTCTGACCGGCAAAGGCGTCGTTTACGGCGGCAGCCTGGCCCGTCCGGAAGCGACCGGCTACGGTACCGTCTACTTCGTGCACGAGATGCTGCAGGCCAAAGGCCTGAGCTTCGAGGGAAGCACCGTCGTCGTATCCGGCTCCGGCAACGTGGCGATCTACGCCATGCAGAAAGCTCAGCAGTTCGGCGCGAAAGTGGTGGCATGCAGCGATTCCGGCGGCTATATCTATGATCCGAACGGAATCAATGTGGAGACGGTCCGCCAGCTGAAAGAAGTCGAAAGAAAACGGATCAGCGAGTATACCCTTCTCCACCCCGGCTCCTTCTATCATGAAGGCTGCGACAAGATCTGGACGATTCCCTGCGATATCGCCCTCCCATGCGCGACGCAGAACGAAATCGACATTACGTCAGCCAAGACTCTTATCGCCAACGGGGTAAAAGCTATCGGGGAAGGCGCGAATATGCCGACGACGCTTGACGCCATCGACTCGTTCCTGCAAGCAGGCGTTCTCTTCGGCCCGGCCAAAGCGGCCAACGCCGGAGGCGTGGCGGTTTCCGCGCTGGAAATGTCGCAGAACAGCATGCGCCAATCCTGGACGTTCGAAGAGGTGGATGAGAAGCTCCACCAGATTATGAAGAACATTTACCAGGCTTCGATTCAAGCGGCCGCCGAGTACGACCACGCGGACAACCTTGTCGTGGGCGCGAATATTGCGGGCTTCAAGAAAGTGGCCGACGCCATGATCGCCCAAGGCATCATTTAATCTTCTTTATGCCCGGACATATACACAAAAAGCCTCAACCGGCCTTTAAAGGCCGGTTGAGGCTTTTTGTCATAGCCAAACAATCCTAACCGCCCATCGTGTTAGCACCTTGCGGTTCCAAACCGACAGGGATGCGGGAAGCCGCTGCTTCAACAGCCACACCCGGTGTGCCGGTATCGGGCCGTCAGAAAGGCTGTAGAGGCCTCTGACGGCCCGATACCCCCCTGCAAAGCCTTCCCGGATGTTCCGCCTGTTTCAGCGGCCCTGACGGGCTCCTGCGGGCTCCGTTCATCGTCGTCATGCATGAGCCGGCAGAATCAGTCCCTGGAATATACGAAGGTTGCTTTTGCCGGCATCTCGGACGCGGTCGAAAGAACCACTTCCCGGATTCAAGTGATGTCCCGGAGCATTGATAAGATTACGGAGATAAAGGACGGCATGCTGAACTCCATCTCCAACCTTTCCGCGATCAGCCAGCAGACTGCGGCCGGAACCGAGGAGGTTGCCGCCACGATGGAAGAGCAGCGGACGGCCGTCGTCGCCCTGACCGACATGTCCGATCAGCTTAAAGCGACGGCCGCGCATCTGATCGGCGAGACCAAGAGCTTCAAGCTGGAGCCGGACAGCTAGCCGGGGCTCCCCCCGCTTTATGTAACCGCCCGGCCCGTTAAAGCCCGTTCATCCGTCCGGCAAGCCCGCTTGCTCCCGGAATAGGGCGGCTGAACCGGAAACAGATCACCCCTGTGCCGAAGCGCAACCGCTTCGTACAGGGGTGATCTGTTTTTGCCGAAGGTCTCTCAATAGTAAGTAACCTCGCTCCGGGTCCCGAGCGGAAGCATTTCATAGAGGTAACGCTGAACCCTCTCCTTGACCTCGTCGGTGACGGGAATCGAAGCCCGGGCCACAAAATGGACGGTGCCCGTGACGGAATCGTACCGGCTGAACGTGAAGCGGATGCTCCTCATGAACAAATCGTTCAGTGCCGACGCAATGCGGTACTGGTTGGATTCCCGGGCCACCGCCGCTTTCCAGATCGTCTCCGGCAGCTCCTGGATGAGGGCTTGGGGAATGCTATCCGTCTTGAGCTGGTCGTAAGGTTTTACTTTAAAACAAACATGAGGAAGCAAATAACTCGAAGCGAATTCCTTCAGATTGGCCATGTCTTCGGCGGTCAGAAGCAGTTCTTCGTTCCACGCGTAGATAACCGCCGTATTTTTACCGTCTGTATGAACACGGACATATCTCAAATGAGGATAGCGCTGCTGAATCAATTGCTCGGCTAATAATCGGGTTCCCACCAGCCTCACCTCGGCGAAAAAGTTTGAATATCCGCTCTGCGAACGGTTGCAAGACTTTCCGGTGCTTCTGCTCCGGTTATACAGTATATGCATCGCGGGCTTTCCGCGTTCAAACAAATACCGCCCCCCATGACGGGGGGCGGTATTTGTTACGGGGTTCTTACTGAACCTCGATGGTAAGAAGGGCCGGAACCTCGCGAGTCAGGTTCAGCAGTTCCTCCACCCGGTACGTTTCGGGCAGCCTTACGGTGATCTCCAGAACTATTTCGTCCGTTTCCTTCGTTGCATTGTCCATCGTGAAGCTGAGAACCTTGATGCCCCTGCCTCGGATGGCCGCCAGCATGTTCTCCAAAGCATCCGGCTCATTGGCCAGACGCATGAACAAGTGCTCGCTTTTCGGAGCCGCAAGCCAGTTGAACCGGCCGTGCAGCACTTTTTGCGCAGCCAGGATCAGCAGCGTGACGCCGATTCCGAGCCCGTACATGCCGGAACCGACGGCCATCCCCACACCGGCCGTAGCCCAGATGCCGGCAGCGGTCGTAAGCCCCTTCACCGTCTGCTTCTGCATGAAGATCATGCCGGCACCCAGGAAGCCGACTCCGCTGACCACCTGCGCAGCCACACGGGAAGGGTCTAACCCGAGATTGGGCCAGTCCAGCTGGTCCTGGAAGCCGTATTTGGAAATCGTCATCATAAGCGCCGCACCCACGGCCACAACAAAATGAGTTCGGATTCCCGCTTCCTTGGAGCGGCTTTTCCGCTCGTAGCCGATAAGCGCTCCGCATATCCCGGCGACAAGCACCCTCAACAAGTAATCGAATTGAACCATATTCTCACTCCTTGCCGCGTCTTTCAACTATAAGGCCGCGCTGTCCGTTTACTATCTATTACCCGATTGCGGCCGTTTGATCACCAGCTTATGCAGGATCTTTCAATCGTAACCCTTTTCCTTGGCGATATCCAGCTTTGTCCAGTTTACGCAAGTTTCCAGAATCAGAGACATCAGAATCCCCACCACCAGGCCGTTGCCAGCAAGCGGACGGATATAAACGGGCAGCGCCGAGAATACAACGGAGGGTGTGTTCATGATGCTGACACCGAGCAGAATAGGCAAGGCTAGTCGGTAAATGGTTTTGGAATTAAATCTTGTTCCCTCCACTGAACGGACGGCCGTACCGAACATTTGCAGATAAGCGACGAAAAGAACGGCGCTCCCCACACTGACCGGCAGACCGGAAAACCATCCTCCGAGAGGCGGGATGAGCCCCAACACGAGAAAAAGCCCGCCGCCGATAGCGAGAGCCTGGCGGTGCAGGATCTTCATGCTCTCCAGCAGCCCCATAGAAGAGGTGAAGGTGCCGAACGGGATCAGGCCGAATACCGGCGTCAGCAGGGTCATCAGGCCGGTGACCAGGAACGAACGGCGGTACTGACTCTCCGTGGCGGCTTCACCGTACAGCTTTTCGGCGGCTTTTAAAGACGTCACTGTGTTGGACATGTTGATGAAACCGACGATGAAAGAAGCCGCCATGATCCCGGCATCCACCCGGAGACTCCCCCATGGAAAAAGCCCCTGTACGGCCGCAGCGTAGTCCGGCATACTGCCGGGAGCCGGGAAGGCGAGCCCGTAAGCGGCCCAGCCCAGCAGAATGCCGAAGAGCATGGCAAAGTTGCTCACCCATCCGCGCCCCTTCAAATAAAGCACCGCGACAAATAGCGCGATCAGCACCGACAGAAGGGCTACCGGCGGATTCATCCGCCCGTCCTCCCCGACGCCGAGCATGCCTCTGAAGAAGCTGGCCATAAGCTGGGCGGACAGAAGGAACAGAGAGACGCTGATGACGACCGGGTTAAACAGCCTGCGCATAATACGCGCGAAACCGAGCAGCCCGAGGACGGTCATCATCAGGCCGGATAGAAGGTACCCGGCGGCAAGTCCTCCGCCGACCGCCTTCATATCCGCGCCGCTTGCGGCGGCCGATGCGGCGATGCTGAGCGTGAAGCCCCACCAGACGCCGGCAGGACCGTCCATCAGGGCAAACCGGTGGCCCCAATACGCCTGGAGCATGCAGGCCGCGCCGGTCAGCACGAAGGACACCTGCAGAGAGAAGGCGATTTGGCCCGGCGCCAGCTGAAAGACGTGCCCCAGCGTGAGCGGTACCACGATCGTATTGGTCAGGATGAAAAACATCCATTGAATGCCCGCCAGACCGATCTTGGGCGTTAATGTCGCGCGCATGCTCAGGCCTGGCTTTCTTTCCAGACCGCGTAGGGATGATCCGGACAATCCGGCTCCACGCGGACAAGCTGGACGACCCTTTTCTCGGGAGCAAGCGCCAACTGGTCGTAAACGAATTTCGTACTCATTCCGATTCGCGAAGCTTCCTCTTCCGTATACGCATAATAAACGGCCTTGAATTTGGCCCAGTAGACGGCGGACAGGCACATCGGGCAGGGCTCGCCGCTGGCATACAGCTCACAGTCGGATAAATCCGACTGCCGGAGCACGCGGCTCGCTTCCCGTATGGCCTGGATTTCGGCATGTGCGGTAGGATCGTGCGTCTCCAGCACATCGTTCACGCCTTCGGCGATAATCCGGCCGTCTTTTACAATAACGGCCCCGAACGGCTTGCCCTTTTTTTCACGGGTATTCGTGCATGCAAGCTCCACGGCCCGCTTTATAAAAACATCGGTAGAATCCATCGGATAGTTCCCTCTTTCCATAACTCGGATTTATACAGCATTTCCATGGTATCATGATGGGAAGTATATAAATAATATCAATAAAATTTGTTTCCTATATGATTTTCGTATGGAAAAAGGAGACGATCGGGTTGGACCTGAAACAACTTCATTATTTCAAAGCCATCGCGGAAGAAGGACAGATTACGGCCGCCGCCAAAAAACTTCATATCGCCCAGCCTCCGCTCAGCCAGCAGCTGAAAGCGATGGAAGAAACGCTCGGCGCCGCTTTATTCCGCAGAGAAGGCCGGAGAATGCTGCTCACGGAAGAAGGCCGGACCCTGTACAAACACGCGGTCAAAATCATCGCGTCCATGGAAGAAGCGCAGGAAGAGATTCATGCCGTACGGAGCGGCTGGTCGGGCAAGCTCTGCATTGGGGTCAATACACTGTCCGACGATCTGCTTCCCCGTATATTGGGCGAATTCAGGCAGAATTATCCCCAGTTTACGTTCAAAATTCATCAGAACGAATCATCGATCCTCTGCCGGCTGCTCAAAGAACAGACCATCGACTTGGCCATTGTCCGCATGCCGCTCCCCCTGCCGCTGCAGGATTTTACGGTGCATTATGTGCGTTCGGAGCGTTACTGCTTCGTAACGGCGGCCGGCGACATGCAGGCGCAGAGCCCCGTCACGTTCGAGCAGATCCGCGAGTATCCGCTGATTATTCCGAGTACGGAGGGTCTGGGGCTTCATCATATGATCCACGAAGAATTCGCGAAAAGACGGCTCGAACCCGACATCGTGTGCGAATGTTCCGATATGTCTACCCTGCTCCAGCTCATCTCTTCGGGACTCGGAGCCGGAATCGTGCCGGAAACCGTGCCGAAGCTGCATCCGGGCCCGCTCCTTCGATATATTCCCATCGAAGGCGACATCCTTCCGGCACAATCGGCCTTGATCGGCCTGAGGGACGGTTGGCTTTCGCGGGCGTCCCGGTCGTTTATCGACGCTTACCGGAACTGGTAACCTATGCGCGTCCGAACTTCTCCTCCAGCCGCCGCTTCATGGCTTCCCGGTGTTCGGCGAACTGCTTATGGCGGTGACCGTTCGCCCCGGAAGGATGGGGAAACCCGTGCAGAATGCCGCACTCCCCAAGGAATCCTGCCTCTTCCATCCGCAGCAGCAGGCCTTCTACCGTCTTTCCGAGGGGAATAATCAGCGCTCCGGGCTGCCGCTCCAATTCTTCCTTCGTGAAAGCGAAAGCCGTTTCCCGCAGAAATTCATTGGACAGAAGAGGCGGCTGCGCGCCCGTGTAGTTTTTTCCTTGTACGAAAACGGGGTACCGCAGCAGAGAAGTCGTATGCAGCACGGAGCCGATGCCTTGCGTGAACAACTCCCCGCTCGAAGCCAATCCCAGATAGCGGTGCAGCTCAAGCTCGTCCAGCATCGAAATCAGGTTGCGCCGCATGCTTCCCGAGAACCTTGCCGCTTCCTTCGCCTTTCTGACGATCTCGTCGTCCGGCAGTCCTTGAAGAAGACCGGCCCTTGCCGTTTCGAAGGCCGTTTTCATTTGGGTCCAGCCCGGCGTAATCCCCACGATCACGACTTGGGCGGACGGACAAATTCGTTGTGAGGCGCGTAATACATGGCCAGCCGGCCGCTTCTTTTCATCAGAAAATCGCCCGTGAGAAGGTCCTCTTTGGTGAGCGGACGATCCGCCGGCAGTGAAAGAATAGCAGGCTTGTATGTATGGAACTCGCTTGTCGGCAGCATGTTAGGCCGACCTCCTTCCTATTGAGGTGATCCGGGCTGTAGCGCGATCCACCCTTTCACGGTAAATCGGACTGCTGCGCTATTCCGGCTTTACCCACGGTTTTCTACGAGTATTGCCAGTCTGTTCCATGGAGAACCTGCTCCTCTGTTAGGGATAGGTTCGGGCCACTTGTTTCGGATATGCAATGCAACGCTTTCTGCCTGCTCCGGACTTGGCGCTTTTCCGCCCGCCCGTATCAATAAAAGGCCGGAACCGCATAAAGCACGGATTCCAGCCTTTACTTGTGTTATTCCTTCTCGGACAAAAATTTAAGAACAAGCGAATAAGTTCCGGTTTCTCCCGAAGCCGGAAGCGTAGGGGCATCCTCATTCTCCGGTGCCTTGTCCGCCCCCTCTCCCGCAGACGGCACCTCCAGCATGAGCCAGTTCGGAGCCAGCGAGCTTCGCAGCACCTCCGCTTCGTCAGCCGCCAGCGCCAGTCCCTCGATCCGTCCTACGGACATGGCGAAATCCGTTTCGGCTTCCCGGCCGAGCCGTTCTTTGAGCCACGACTGGAGCCCGCCCGTGGTATTGAATTTCATCCGGTAGCCGTTTCGGATGCCTTCGGCAATTTGTTCGCCGTGCGTCTCTCCGTAAACGAAAAAATCTTCGTAACTGGAATCGTCGCCTGATACTTCCTGCAAAGGCTTTACATCTCCGGACGCCGCACTGACCAGCAGCACCTCGTCAGAAAGGCCTAACCGGCGCACACGCTCCAGTAATACAGCCGTTTTTTGCGAAAATCTTCCCTGCTTCTCCATAAGAAACACCTCTATTCATAAGCTGTCGCTGTTTATGTCCGCCGCATCTTGCTCTATTCTTATCCCAGTTTATAGAAAATTCCGCTACTCATGCAAGTGGCAGGCCGCATAATGCCCGGGAGCGATCTCCCGTAGTTCCGGCTCCTGCACCGCGCAGCGGCCTATCGCAAACGGACAGCGGGAACGAAATTTGCATCCCGTTATCGACTCCAGCGGACTCGGCAGATCCCCCTGCAGAATACGGCCGCCTGCCGGCGCGGCCTTCGGATCGGGAACCGGTATCGCGGAGAGCAGCGCCTCCGTATAAGGATGAGCCGGGCTCGTATACAGCTCCTCGCTCGGAGCGACCTCCACCAGCTTGCCCAGGTACATCACGCCGATGCGGGTGGAAATATGCCGCACCATCGATAAATCATGGGCGATGAACAAATAGGTCAGCCCGAGCTCATCCTGAAGCTCTTCCAGCATATTGACCACCTGTGCCTGCACCGACACGTCAAGCGCCGATATCGGCTCATCGCACAGCACAAATTCCGGACTGGCCGCCAGCGATCTGGCAATGCTGATCCGCTGACGCTGGCCTCCGCTGAATTCGTGAGGGTAGCGGTCGGCATGCTCGCTCTTCAGGCCGACCCTGGCCAGCAGCTCAAGCACACGCTCACGCCGCTCCGCACGTGAAAAGGCGCTGTGGATCTCCAGCGGCTCGGAGATGAGCTGGAGGACGTTCATCCCGGGATTCAGCGAGGAATACGGGTCCTGGAAAATGGCCTGCATCCGTTTCCGATAAGGCTTTAGCTCCTTCTCGGCCATCGGGGCCATATCACGGCCGTCGTAGCGGATCTCGCCGGAAGTGACGTCGTGCAGCCGGATGATGCAGCGGCCTGTCGTGGACTTGCCGCAGCCGGATTCTCCGACAAGCCCGAATGTTTCGCCCCGGTGAATGCGGAAGCTGACGTCGTCGACCGCTCTCAGCTCCCGGGTGGTGCGCCCAAACAAAGACCGGGAAGCCGGGAAATATTTCTTCAGCCCCCGAACGTCGATCAGCACGTCCCGGCCTTGGTCCGGGGAACCGGCTGCATCGCCCGATTCTCCGCCGGCGGTGCCGGGGGCCACCGAGGCAGCCGTATGGTTCCCGTCTCTGGCTCTGCGGCCGCTTCCGGCGACCCGGGCACCGGGAGTCTCACCCCTCACGGCCGCTCCGGCCGCGCCCGGGTCGGCGCTCTTCAACGCAGTATGGCTCGCATCAGGGGCCGTTGTATCGCGCTCTTGGCTCACGAGTCTCCCTCCTTTCGCTTCGTGTCGGCCGCCTGCGGCACGTGCCCGCTATCGTGGTTGTCGGGTCCCCCCGCCAGCCAGCACAGCGAACGGTGTCCCGGCTGCGCTTCGTAATACGGCGGGAGCCGCAGGCACTTCTCCATCGCATGGGGACAGCGCTCCATGAATGGGCAGCCCGGGGGCGGATCAAGCAGATTCGGCGGCGTGCCCTCGATTGGCACGAGCTTCTCCCGGGAACCGCCGCCCGTCTTCGGGATGGAGCGCAGCAAACCCTGCGTGTACGGATGCCGCGGAGTCTCGAAGATGGCTTCCACAGGTCCCTCTTCCATCACGAGCCCGCCGTACATGACAACGACCCGGGTGCAGACCTGCGCGACCACGCCCAGATCGTGAGTAATGAGCAGAACGGACGTCCCTGTCGTATCGCACAGGCTCTTCATTAGATCCAGAATCTGAGCCTGGATGGTGACGTCCAGCGCAGTAGTCGGCTCATCGGCGATCAGCAGCTCGGGCGTGCAGGAAATCGCCATCGCGATCATCACACGCTGCCGCATCCCCCCGCTGAATTCGTGCGGGTACTGGTCGATTCTCTTTTCCGGCGACGGAATACCGACCTCCCGGAGCAGTTCTATCGCCCGCAGGCGGGCCGCCTTGCGGCCGAGCTTCCGATGACGGCGGATCACTTCGGTGAGCTGCGTCCCGACTTTGACAACGGGATTGAGCGAGGTCATCGGGTCCTGGAAAATCATCGCCACCCGGTTGCCGCGGAGCTTCCTCAGCTCTTCTTCCGGCAGCCGCAGCGTGTCCGTCCCCTGAAGCACCACCTCGCCGCCGACGATCTTGCCCGGTGGCTGAATCAGGCGGATCAGGGACTTGGCCGCCACGCTTTTGCCGCTTCCCGATTCCCCTACAATGCCGACCATCTCGCCTTTCTCTACCGTAAAACTCACGCCCCGGACCGACTGCACCTCGCCTTCCCGGGTGAAGAACGAGGTTTTTAAATCACGAACCGATAATAAGGAAGCCATTCATCTCCACTCCGTTGCTGAAAAATTAGCGCCGGTTCACCTTCGGTTCGAACGCCGAACGGAACACATCACCCAGGTAATTGAAGCTAAGAACTGTCGTCAGAATGAATAAACCAGGAAACAAGGCCAGGTAGAAGTTTTCACCCAAATAGCCCTTGGCGTTGTTTAGCATGCTGCCCCAGGAGGCATAAGGCGGTCTTACGCCGAGCCCGAGAAAGCTCAAAGCGGACTCCATCATAATCGTACCCGCTATCGAAATCGTGGCGGCCACGATAATTGTCGGGACAATGCTCGGAATAATATGCCGGGCGATTATCCGGAAAGTACTCTGCCCGGACACACGGGCATACAGCACATATTCCCTTTCCTTGACGGAAATGGTCTCCGCGCGCACAATCCGGGAGATATACATCCAGCTGAGCAGGCCGATAATCAGAATGATGGTCAGAATACTCGGCTTTAAATAGGCGTTCAGAATAAGCATCAGGAAAAAGGACGGAATGGACAGCAGAATATCGACGCCGCGCATAATAAAACTGTCCGTTTTGCCGCCGAAATACCCGCTGACCGTGCCTACGGCCGTCCCGATAACGACGGACAAGATCATCGACAGGAAGCCTACGCTGAGCGAAACCCGGCCGCCGTACAAAGCGCGCGCGAAATAATCGCGGCCGTTGTCATCCGTCCCGAACCAATGCTCGGCACTCGGAGGCTGCAAACGCTCCGTCAGATGAATGGCATTGGGGTCGTACGGAACGGCGAAAGCGAATATCGCCGCCAGCGCGTACAGCGCGAGCAGGATCAGCGCCGCGAGGCCCGACTTCTGCCGGAGCAGCTGCGCCTTGAGCAGGCGCCATCTCATGGAGTTCATTCGTCCTCACCTCATCGTTTTTATTCGGGGATCTGCCAGGCCGTACAGCACGTCGGCCAGCAAATTACCGAAAATGAGCAGGAAAGACGACATCATCGTCATGCCCATAATGAGCGGATAATCCAGACCGAAGACCGCGTTGATGCCGAGCGAGCCCATGCCGGGCCATGAGAAAATACTTTCCACAATAAAAGCGCCGGTGATAATCTCGGCAAAGGACAAGCCGAACAAGGTGATCACGGGCAGCAGCACATTCCTCAGAATATGGCGGAAAAGTACCGTACGTCTGGTCGAGCCGTAGGCGTACTGGATCTGGACGTAATCCTCCTCCAGCTGGCTGATCGTGCTCGACCGGATATAACGCATAAACACGGAGACATGCGTGATGCACAGGACCAGACAAGGCATGATGCCGTGCTTGATGACATCCCAGGCGGAATGGACACCGATCGTCCGCATCCCCATACTCGGAAGCCAGTGCAGTTGAACGGTGAAGACATAGATCAGAATCAGCGCAAACCATAAGCCCGGCAAAGAAATGCCGATGTACGACAGAAGGCTGAGCACACGGTCCGCCAGCTTGTTTTTATACACGGCCGAGATGAGTCCCAGTACAACCGCGACAAGCAGCGAGAGCAGGAATGCGGAGCCCATCAGCCCGATTGTTGCGGGAAGGCGTTCCACAATCAGGGTCAGCACGGGCCTGTGATTGTTCAGCGAATACCCGAAATTGCCCGCCAGTACATTTTTCAGCCATAACCCGTACTGGATGTACAGGGGCTGATCCAGCCCCATGTTCTGCCGGATCCGTTCCACATCCTCCGGGCTCATATTCGGCGTTACAAAAGAAAGAACGGGATCTCCCGGCGCCAGCCGGATCAGTGCGAACGAGACTATCGAAATAAAGAGCAGGATAGGTATCAACTGCAGGATGCGGTGCAGCACGTATTTTCCCAAAAGAAATTCCTCCGTCAATGACGCCTGGTTGTCTTTGGTTCCGTCCGGACTACCGGCTTCATTTCATGTAGATTTTCGAGTAATCGTCAAACAGCACAACCTGTTTCGGCACAGCCTCTTCGAGACCTCCGAATCTCGCGTCTACCGCCACGATCGACTTGCCGTAAGCGATCGGATACGTCGTGACTTCCTCGGCGGAAAGCTCTTGGATCGACTGGTAGAGCTTCGCGCGTTTGGCGGAATCCGTCTCCACGGCCGCTTTCGTCCACAGCGCGTCGAACTCGCTGTTTTTGTAATGCGAATAATTGTACGATCCGCTGCTGAGATAGAGCGGTTTGTACGCATCGGGTTCGAAGCCCATACTGTAGCCGCCGAAGGACATATCGTATTCCTTGTTGTCTTTGTTTAGAGCTTTCTTGCCCAGCGCCGCTCCGTCCAGAGGAATCAGCTCCACGGTCACGCCGATGGCTTTCAGCTTCTGCTGCAAGTAAAGCGACATGTTTTCCTCGGCCTTGCTTCCATTGAAGTACGCGAACCGGATTTTCAGCCCTTCGGCCCCGGCCGCTTTAAGCAGTTCCTTCGCTTTTTCAGGGTTATAGTCGTACCCCTTCAGATCTTTCTGCTGGTACAAAGTATCCGGCGAAAAAATGGAAGAAGCCGGCTCCGCAAACTCTTGGGACGAAAAGCCTGTCGTAATCAGTTCCTTCTTATCGAGGCCGTGCACGATAGCCTGGCGGACTTCCTTCTTATTCATAACTTCGATGTTCGTATTGAACACCATCGTCGTGACTCCGCCCGAAGGGAACGTGATGACGTTCGCCTGCCCGGTGCCCTTCACTTTGTTGTAGTCCTGGGGCTCGATCAGCATCATGTTGATTTCCCCGTTTTGGAGGGCAAGTACTGCCGCACTGCTGTCCTTGGCCACGCGGTAAGTGATGCTGTCCAGCTTCGCTTTCCCGGCAAAATAAGAGTCGGACCGTTCCAGCGTCACATATTCTCCCGGGCGGTACTCTTTGAATTTGAAAGGCCCGGAGCCGACCGGCTTGTTGTTCTTGGAGCTTTTCTCCAGATCGCTTTCTCCTGCGAAAATATGCTTCGGAACGGGGATCAGCTGTACCAGCGCGCCCTCGAATGCCGCCGTTGTCTGCGGAAGCGTGAATTCCACGGTCAGGTCGTCGAGTTTCTTCGCCTGGATAGGCTTGCCGTCCAGCACGAACAGGCTGCGGAAATAGCTGTGCTGCTTCTCGTCCAGCACCTGCTCGAAAGAAAACACGACGTCGTCGGCCGTCAGTTTCTGCCCGTCATGCCACGTCAGGCCGTCGCGCAGTTTCAGCACGTATGACTTGAGGTCCGCGGACGGCGTCAGGCTCTCCGCCAGCACGAACGTTTTCTTGCCGTCATTGATGCTGAAAAGCGGCGCAAACAGCGACTTGCCGATCGTAAGGGACATGCGGTCTCCGGCATACAGCGGATTGAATGTTTTCGGATCGTCCTTGATCGCCACGATAAGGCCGCCACCGGTTTTCGGAGCGGACGAACCCTCCGCCCCTTCCGGGCTTCCCGTTCCGCTGCACGCGCTTGCCGTTAGAACAATGACGGACATGAGGACAGCGGCTAAACTTTTGGACCATTTCATAAAAATCCCTCCCGATAAAGAATGAAATCCCGGAATTCCGGCGAATCTTTTGTTTACATCTAAACCCATCTGTTTAGTCGGATAAATGATAGAGAAACACACAGCCTAGGTTACTCGAACAGGCCGCCATCACCTTCGATGTCTTCCTTGACCTTCATGGCGCTTACCGAGCCATTGCCCCAATCCGCAGCCGACGCCGCATCTTTGATGTCCACATGGGCATCTTCGGAAGCTTAAGGAGATTGCCTGCCATCCGGCTGCCCGTTTCTGCATGAGCAGCCGCGGCTGCCTGACTGGGCGCTAGTAAGCTTGCATCTCATTTCTCCCGGCATCTTATTTCATCTTTTCTTTCAAAACGTTATCCAGCAGCCGTTCCAGCAGTGAAAGTCCCCGGACGATAGCTTCGAGCTCCTCCTGCGACGAGTTTTTAACGAAAAGCTCCTGAAACTCTTGCACGTTGGCGAGAATATCCTTCATCTTGTCCTCCGCTTCCGGGGACAGCTGAATCTTCACCACACGCTGATCTTCCTTCGTCCTGAAGCGCTCGATCAGGTTCATATTCTCCAACCGCGAACAAATGGCCGAAACGTTGCTGTCGACCATATTGAGCGCCGAACCGATATCGCTGACCCGCATGGCCCCTTCCTTATCGAGAAGAAGCAAAATGTTGATCGACGGAGCCGTAAGATTATGCGGAGAATAGTGCTGGTTGACGATTTTGGCGTGCTTCGTATCGATCACCCGCAGCAGCTCGCCCACCTTGACGCAATAATCCGTAAGTTTCATGGCATTCCTTTCCTGCATTTATTTATTACGATAAATATTATAACGATAAGTATATGGCGTCAATGCTTTTTCTTCCGGAATCGGGAAATATCTTTTGAAAATAATTCGTCTCGGCCGGAACGGCAAAAAGCCGTCCTTTCCCAAGCCCGTGGGCTATATGTTTTTTTCCTTTGTGCCGCCGCCCAAACACCCCGGACCTTTTTTAGTTTGCGGCCCATACGAAGCGCGAAAAGCCTCTGGTATAGTTAATCGCAAGAGGGCGGGCTTCTTGCCTGCATTCCGGGAGATTGTGGTACGATCAA
This sequence comes from Paenibacillus chitinolyticus NBRC 15660, assembly GCF_000739915.1. GTDB lineage: Bacteria > Bacillota > Bacilli > Paenibacillales > NBRC-103111 > Paenibacillus_F > Paenibacillus_F chitinolyticus. Next base: position 182,043 of record NZ_BBJT01000007.1, read on the forward strand.
GCCATGATCTATCTGCGAGGTGAGCCGATGACGACGTCTTTTACGGTTAAAAATTTGCTCGATATGCCGCTCTTCCGGGGAGTCGAGGTTTTGGCGGGGGCACAAGGGCTGTCCAACGAAATTTTCTACGTAGACTGCATGGAGACGCCGGATCTCACAGGCTGGCTGCGGCCCAATGAGCTTATCCTGACCACGGGCTACTCCTTCCGGTTCGAGCCGTCCATGCTGTGCAGGCTTCTCGATGAAATGCACCGGGTCGGAGGTTCTGCCGTCGGCATCAAAACGAAGCGGTATTTGCAGGAAGTGCATCCCGAAGCGATCGAGCTGAGCAACCGCTACGGCATTCCGCTGTTCGATATTCCGCTGGACGTGCCTTTTATGGACATGACGCGCTCCATTATGGACCAGATTTTGCAGCGGCAGGCTTATCTGCTTAAAGAAGTCCACGAAGTGAACCAGCAGTTCACCGGCATGGTCCTGAACCGCAAATTTTCGGAGCTTGTGATTCTTATCGGGAAGCTGCTGCGCTGTGAAGTGGCCATTCTCAACCGGGAAGGCGAAGTGGAGAGCTGCACGGCGGACTATAACGCGGCATCCGGTGTGGAAAACCGTCCTGTTTTTACGGGGAACCGGATATTCGGAACGCTGTCTCTTACGCGGAAGTTGGAAGACGGGGACCATTTCGAGAAAATGTGCCTGGATCATGCCGTGATGGCTCTCGCCATCGAATTTACGATCCGGCAGGCCCAGCAGCTTCACCGGTCGCGGGAGCAGGAGCTTTTTGCGGCGGAGCTTCTCTCGGGCGGGGTTTCCCGCCAGGAAGACCTGCTCCGGTACAGGGCCAAGCATCTGGGCATCCCTTACGGCGGCTTCGTTTACGTCATGGCGCTCCGGGCCTCCTGTCCCGCGGATACGGATTCCGAAACGGTTAAGACCCTTCACTCCCGCCTGGCCGAAGAAGTGAACCGCGACAGCGGCGGGCAAAGACGGCTGGCCGTCGAGATCAACGACCGCCTGCTCCTTATCTGCGCGGCAGACCGGCCGGAGACCGGGAAGCAGCTGGAAACCGCCCGCAAGTACAAGGCGGAGCTGGAGGCCAGAGCTTCCCGGATCGTTGGGACGGACGCAGCCGCCATGATCGTCCGGTGCGGCATCGGCGCTGTCCGCGGCCAATACGCGGACCTGCACGCGAGCTGCCTGGAAGCCCGGCAGGCTCTGGCTTTCGGAGAGCAGGCGGCGGATCAGCCGGAAGTGCTCCATTTCCATGACAGGCTGGTAGAACATCTGCTCATGGACGTTGCCGGCCACCCGCTTCTGGAACAGCTTCACGGGGAGCTGATACAGCCGCTGCTGGATTACGACGGCGAAGCCGGGACGGAGCTGCTGCCGACGCTCGAAGCTTACCTGAAGTCGGGCAGCACGAAACAGGTGGCCGAAGAGCTGTTCATCCACCGCAATTCCGTCTTGTACCGGCTGGAGAGAATCCGGGAACTGCTGCGGACGGATATTCATGATCCGGACATCCGGTTCCGGTTGGATCTGGCGATCCGCTACGGACAATCCCGGAAAATCAAGCGCGTTTGCCCTCAGCTTTAACTACGAAACGAGGAGATGGATGCGATGTCAACGTTAAGAGACCAGCGTGTCGTGATTATCGGAGGAAGCTCCGGAATCGGGCTGGCGGCAGCCCGGCAGGCTGTCGGACAGGGAGCGGAAGTGATTATCGCGGGACGTTCCGCGGAAAGGCTGCAACAGGCTGAAGAAGCGCTCAAGCTTCCGGAGAGCGGTGTGTCGTCGCATGAGGATATTCACCCGGCCGGGCGTGTGCGGACCTTCCGGCTGAACAACCGGAACGAAGACGAGCTGCAATCGTTCTTCGACCGGGTCGGAGCTTTCGATCATCTGTTCACCCCGGGCGCTTCTTATGTGCGGGGACCGATCACCTCGGACGCGGAGACTGCGCACAGCTGCTTCGAGGGAAAATTCTGGCCGCAGTACAACGCCGTCAAATACGCGGTGCCTTATCTGTCCCGCAGCGGCTCCGTCGTGTTGATGTCAGGGGCTTTCAGCCAGCGCCCGCTTGGCGACGGGGCTTCCTATGCAGCCTGCAACGGAGCCATCGAAAGCCTCGGCAAAGCGCTTGCGGTCGAGCTGGCTCCCGTACGTGTCAACGTGGTCTCACCGGGCACAATTGTGACCGATTTCAATTGGGAGGGCGCTTCTCGGGAGAAGCGGGAGGAGTCGTACAACGCGTACAACGACATGTGCCTGCTGGGCCGAACCGGAAACGCGGACGAAGTGGCGCACACGGTCGTGTACTTGATGACGAACGGCTACACGACCGGAAGCACTCTTTTCCCGGACGGCGGTTACATCTTACGCTGATGCCGTGAACGAGGAGCTGCCGCCCTTCCCTTGCTTCCGCCCATATGCCAAAAAGCCGCCGGCCCCGGAGATTTCCTCCGAGGCCGACGGCTGTTCTTATTGCAGGCAGGCCGGAACGCTTTAGGAAGCCGATGCGGCCAGCTCCCCTTGTCCTCGGTAATGAGCGTTTGGCTGACTTGCCGCCCCCGGTTCATCGCCCTCGAATTTGAATTTCTGAATTTCGTCCTGCAGCTCCTTCGCCATGTGGCTGAGCGCGTCGGAAGACGCGGAAATCTCCTCCATGGAGGCGAGCTGCTCCTCACAGACAGCCGCTACACTCTGGGAATGGCCGGAAATATCCGCAGACAAGCCGGCGAGCTGTTCCTCCGCCTTAAGCAGCTGCTCCATAGCGGCCGACAGCTCTTCGGTTGCCGCCGAGACTTCCTGCACCTGGCCGGTTACGGCCCCGATCGCTTGGTAGATGCCGTTGAACGCTTCCCCGGTGCGGTTCATAACGCGCGTTCCCGCCTCCACCTCCGCGGAACCTCGGTTCATGGCGGTCACCGATTGAGCTACCGTCTGCACCATCCGCTGAATACCCTTCGCGATTTGCTCCGAAGCTTCCCCCGTCTGCTCCGCCAGCTTCTTTACTTCTCCCGCCACCACGGCGAACCCTTTGCCGTGCTCCCCGGCCCTCGCGGCTTCGATGCTCGCATTAAGCGACAGGAGGTTCGTCTGCCGGGCGATATCCTGGATGAAGGCCGTGATCTTCTCAATGTTTCTGGACTGCTCGCCCAGGTCATGTATAACCTCGGCGGATTGTTCTATCGTGGTCCGGATCTGCTGCATCTGGACCACGGTTTCCCCGAGCAGCTTTCTGCCCTCTTCCGCCTGAAGCGCCGCTTGTTCCGATGACTCCACTGTGATCGAAGCGGACTCGGCAATGCGCTGGATACCCTGAGCGCTTTCCTCGATCGCCTGCTTGTTTTCACGCAGCTGGTTCACCTGCCGGTCGGCCGTCCCGGAAATATCCTGCATCGATTCGGCCACCTGCTGCGCGCCCGTGACCGCCTGTTCGGAGCCGTCCGACAATTCCTTGGAAGCGGCGGCCACTTCAACGGCGTTCCGGTTGATTTTGGCGAGCAGCGTCCGCAGGTTCGCTTTCATTTCATTAAAAGCCCCCGCCATTTGGCCGATTTCGTCTTTCTGCCTCAGCCGCACATCGTCGCCCGTCAAATCGCCCTCCGCGATCCGCTTGGCCGCCTGGGCCACCAGTGTTACGGGGCGTGCGATCATCCGGGTAATCAGATAAGCGAGCACAATGCCCGCGACAAGCGCCGTAAGAAGCGTGACCCGCAGAAGCATCTTGATGTCACTTACCTTGTGTGAAATCTCCTGAACGGACTGGTTCAACTGCGCTTGCTGAAAGTCTTCCAGCTCCGCAGCCGTATCCGCCAGTTGGCGGGCCATGGGCACGCACTTTTCTTCTACCAGCCGGGTGTAATTCCGGATATCCTCCGCTTTTTTGTAGGCCGCTATTTCGTCCACGATACCCGCATACTGTTCTTCCAGACTACTTAGCCGGGCGGCCAGTTCTTTGGACTTGTCCTGATGTATATTAGCCTGCAGCTTGCTCATATCCGCTTTGAACGTCTGTCTGTCCTGCTCGTAACTTTTAAAATGTTCTTCATTGCCCGTCAGGAGATAACCCCGCACGTTTTTGGTTTCTTCGGCCGCGGTTGTTCCCAAATCCTTGATAATCAGAATTTTCTCTACCCGGTCGTTAATGAGACTCTGATATACCTGGTTTACCGAGGTAAGCTGGTAGAGCCCGATAGCCCCGACCGTGAGAGTCAGCAGCAATACCGCTGCAAAGCTGAGCGCAAGCTTCTGTTTAAACTTCATAAGGTTCCTCTTTTTTATGTAATGTTTAGGTCTTAATTCCTATTAAACCTGAAATCACGGTTTTAAAACATGCTATTTTCGGCTTTTTTCGATAAAGATTTCATAAAATTTAAGTCTTCTGACTTAGTTTCATGTTTAAGACCCGTTCATCATTTATTCATTTGACAAGCCGGCCCGCCAAGCGTAGAATTACAAAAATAAATTACTCTAATTAGAGTACTTTAGATAGAATATATTTCTCTAGGAGTGAGAACACGTGAACGGATTTTTAAATTTTATGAAAAGCAAAGCCGTGATCGGCGGGTTAACGATGATCCTGTTTTACCAGGTCGCGTTTATCGCCATTTTTATGTCCGGATACAGCGCGATTCCGAAGAATATCGACGAGCTTAAGGTCGCGATCGTCAACGAAGATACGCAGGCCGGCAAGGAAATCGCCGCCAACTTGCAGAAAGAGCTCCCTTTCCGCGTCACGACAGGCGCTTCTCTGGAGCAGGCCCGGGAGGAGCTAAACGACCGTGACGTTCATATGGTCATCCATATCCCCGCGAACTTTACGGAGAAGCTTTCCCAGCAGAACCAGAAAGCTCCCATAGATTTTATGATCAACCAGTCCAACCCGGCGACGGTTACCAGTACGATGCAGTCGGTCGTTACGCAAATTACCGGCAGCCTGAACCAGCAGTTCGCCGTACAAAGCGCCCAGGGCATTTTGCAAAACTTGAATATGCCCGAAGAGCAGGCCAAGCAGCTCGCGGCCGAGATCCCGACGAAGCTTGCGCCGAGCACGATCAATATCAATAAAGTGCCTGCGGGGATGCATAACCAGATGGCGCCTTTCTTCCTGGCCATGGTCAGTTATGTGGGAGCCATGATTTTCTCCATGATGGTTACGGGCGCAACCCGGGCCTATACCCCTATCCTCGGCCGCGCCAAGGCTTTCTGGTACGCGCAGGGAGTAAACGCGCTTGTCGCCTTCTTCTCTCCGCTGATCGGCCTGACGATTTACTTCCTGATTCAAGGCGGTTACGAGGCCAGCGTCTTCCTTCAGGTATGGCTCGTTCATGCGCTGGAGCTGTTCGCGGCGATCGAATTTATGTCTATTTTCTGCTACCTGCTCAAAGACGCCGCGATTTTCGCGAACCTGACGCTCATGCTGTTCCAGACCATCAGCAGCGGCGCCGTCATGACGCAGGATATGATGCCGGCTCTGTTCAGATGGATAAGCCACATCTCCATCATGTACTACACCGTCCAAACCGATTTCAGCCTGCTTTTCGGCGGAGGCAAGATCGGGGAAAATCTCCTCGGACTCGCCGGTATGGCCATAGCGTCGCTTGTGGTCGGACAGTTGGCCTATCTGTTCGTTTCTCCCGGATTCAAGAAAAAAGCGCTGACGGATGCTTCTTGAGCTCTCTTCGTGTAAAATAAGAAGGTCTGCGGGGCCGATGGCCCCCGGCTTTTCACCATGATAGTTCAAAGGGGAGACTTTCCGATGTCACTGCAGATTTTTATTCTGGGAATCTTATGCGAAGGCAACCACCACCCTTACGATATAAAGAAAATGTTCAAGAAGAACAACATGGAAGACGTCCATAAGATCAGCGACGGAACCCTCTACTACAATTTTGATGTCCTGTTAAAAAAGGGCTGCATCGAAAAGCTGGAAGTCATCCGCGACGACAACCGTCCGGAGAAAACGACCTACGGAATCACCCCGAAAGGCCGCGAGTTTCTGGAACAGGAAATCTACGCGAGCTTCCGGAATTTCACCGGAGTCGAATCGCTCTACTCGCCTACCCTGTTTCTGAAGCATGCCGACAAAAACAAGCTCGTTTTTCTGATCGAGGAAGTCATGGACAAGCTGAGGAACAGGACCGAGCAGCAGAATCAGGAATGGGATGCCTTCAAAGATAAAACGCCGCCGAGCGTTCATCTCATACAGGAGTATGTCCAAAGCCGGATGAAGCTGGAGTCGGAGTGGCTGGAGAAGCTGCTTGCCTTCGTTAAAAACGGAAGCGAATAACGGGTCCGGTCCTCCTCATGGAACGGATGAAGTCACAATTCGGATCAGGTGCAAAAGAAACTTTTGCCCTGATTTTTTGTTTTTACGGAATTTTTTATAAAGCGGAATTCCCCTATTGTTCCGGAGGTTGTAGTAGAATGAAGGATGGATAAGATTGACTACTCAGAGTAAGGGGCTAGAAGAAGTATGCGGGAGACCGTCAAAAAAATTTTCACTCATTACTGGAGTCCTTATATCGCCATGGGTTTGGCCGGCGTCTTAAGCGCTCTGTACTTCGGCATCACGAACACCGTTTGGGCGGTAACCGGGGAATTCACCCGTCTGGGCGGGCACATTCTCCAGCTCTTCGGCGTGGATGTGTCGGATTGGGCTTATTTCAAGCTGGTCGGCATGAACGGGACTACGCTGACCCGTACCGACGGATGGATCGTCTGGGGGATGTTTATCGGCGCCCTCGTTATGATTCTGCTCAGCAACAATTTTAAAATCCGCATCCCGAAGCAAAAACGCCGGCTTGTGCAGGGGTTTGCCGGAGGAATTATCGCCGGTTTCGGCGCAAGGCTGGCCCTCGGGTGCAACCTGGCCGCCTTCTTCACGGGCGTGCCGCAGTTCTCGCTGCACTCCTGGATCTTCATCGCGGCTACCGCGATCGGCACTTATCTCGGCGTGAAGGTCGTGAACACGGCCTGGTGGAAAGGCAAGCCCATGCTGAGCAAGGGCAATACGGCCGCAGCCCCGTCAGCCGCGAAGAAACGGATCGTGCAGCCTTACGTGGGGGCCGGGATTGCCCTCGCTTACGCGGCGCTTATCGTTTATTTCTTCGCCGCGGGCAAAACCATGCTCGGCGCCGCCGCGATTTTCGGCGCCGCCTTCGGCATTCTGATCGAGCGCGGGCAGATCTGCTTCACCTCGGCGTTCCGGGATCTCTGGATCAGCGGCCGGGCCACCATGACCAAGGCCATTACCGCAGGCATGGCGATCAGCTCTGTGGCTACACTGATCATCATCCTCGTGTACGGGCTGGAGCCTATCACCAAAATCGCCGCACCCAGCACGCTTGTGGGCGGAATTTTGTTCGGCCTCGGCATCGTGCTTGCGGGAGGCTGCGAAACCGGCATGATGTACCGGCTGATGGAAGGCCAGGTCGTCTTTCTGCCGGTCTTTATCGGCAACATTATCGGAGCGACCGCACTGGCTTACGCCTGGGATCATCTCGGCGTCTTCAACCTGCTCGCGAAGAGCGGCTCGAAGATTAACCTGATCCCGCTGATGGGCCCTTACGGCGCCCTGTTCGCTACGCTCGCGCTGCTTGCGGCCGGATTCGCCGTGGCCGCTTATTGGCAGAAAAACTACCGGTTCGGAACCGGATTCAAGAAAGGGGACACCACACATGTCCGTTGATTACACACTCGATATCAGGGGCGAATCCTGCCCTTATCCCGTCATTTATACACTGGAAACCCTTCGCGATATGAAAAAAGGGCAGCTTCTGCAGGTGATTGCAGACTGCCCGGCCGCCTTCCGCAACGTACCGGAAGAAGTGGTGAAGCACGGCTATACGATGGCTCAGGAACCGGTCAGAGACGGACAGGAATTTACGCTGTATATCCGGGCGTAGCGAAAGGTCTGCAAGGATTGTCCTTATCATCCGATATAGGAAACTATCTTCTTTCGAAAGGTCGGTTGCATCCAGAATGAACGCATTCTTCTCTTCAGGTTTACATACCAGGAACAGCAAAAACGGTAATTCTTCACGCTTCAAAAGGAAAGCAGGGCGGCTCTTGCGCCTTGTTCCCGCGCTGATCGGACTCTCTCTGTTCGACTTCTCCGCAGGGATCTCCTCCGCATCCGCATCACCGGGACAGGATGTGTCGGTCGTCGTCAACGGCGCCGAACTGTTTCCCGATTCCCGCGCCTATATTCAAGGGGAGTCCGGCTTGACATACGTCCCGCTGAGGTCGCTGTCAGAGGCGTTTGGCACGGAAGTCGAATGGTCCCAATCGACGAAAACCGCCACTGTGCGCAAAGGCGCCACTCTTATCGACCTGACGGTCGGGAGCACTCTGGCGCACATAGACGGGCGCGAGGCCGCACTGGAATCTCCCGCGGAGCAAGAAAACGGCCGGGTCATGGTGCCTGTCCGTTTCATTGCCGATGCACTCGGCGTTGCCATCGCTTGGAATGCCGATACCCGGACGGTAACTCTGGGTGATACGCCGGCCCCGGCTTCCGTGTTTGCCCCGGGCGAAGGAAACGACGTCCAGAACATTCTGAATCAAGCATTCGTCACCCAATCGAACGGGTGGGTGTATTATCAGAATGTGGGCGATGAAAGCAAGCTGTACCGGATGAAAGAAGACGGGTCGCAGCCTGTAAAAATCACGGATGACCCCGCCGTTCAGATCCAAGTGACCGGGGGCTGGGTATACTACCGGCTTCTCACTCAAGGAGAACGGACCGACGCGGGGGAAGTGTACCGGATTCGGCCCGACGGCAGCGAACGCACGAAGCTCAGCAAAGAAAAAGCCGGACAAGTCTATGTAACCGGAGACTGGATTTACTATAACGTTACGGCGGGTTTCGGCTCAGGCCCTCTTTTCAAGATGAAGCTGGATGGAAGCGGCAAACAAGAACTTTCGCAAAAAGACGAGGATGTAATGGATTTCGTCCTCTATCAAGGACGCATCTATTACAAGCGGAGCACCGGAGGTCTCTATTCCCTGGACCTTGACGGCCGAAACCGCAAAACCTACACAAAGGAATTCGTTCATGAACTGCGCGCGGCCAACGGCTCCATCTACTACCATAAGGACGCTAACCAGCTGTTGAAAATGTCCATACAGACCGGCGAGGAATCTGTGGCTGTGGACAACGTGCCCTTGAGCCGTTATTATGTAGGACCCGATTATCTCGTTCTGGAAAAGGCGCTGAGCTTCCTTGACCGCAAAGTCTACCTGACCGATCTGCAGGGTGCCGGGGAAAAACTCCGGGTAGACAACACTCTTGTTCAGTTAAATGTTATCGGCGATTGGATCTATTTCATCACTTATGAAACAAAGAGTTCCGAAACGCACCGTTACGCAGACATCGTTATTTCTCTCGGCCGTATCAAGAAAGACGGCTCGCAGCGTGAAATCATCACGTCCAAAACGAGCAATCCGTTCCCTAACGATCGGCTGTAACAAAAACGCACAAAAAACCTCTCAAATGCAGAGTTTGAATAAAATAATAATTTTAACAAATTTTGTAATTTTTTCACTCTTTAACCTGTCTATTCTATTGGAGCTTAAAGTTCCTAAAATCAGGGTTGGAGGAGATCATATGCGAAAAAGATACGCAAAAAATTTGTTGGCCTTAGGTGTTGTTGCTTCAGCATTACTGGTAGGATCTCAATCGGCTTTTGCAAGTGACGGAGTGGGAGACTCCCGGGGAACCGCAATTCCTATTTCCCCCAATTCAGCTGCCGTGCAAACTATTTCCGACAGTACGGATGTTGATTATTTTACATGGACCAACAACACGGGGAACAGGATAAGCAGCGCTTCTGTTCATCTTTACAGCCCTTCGAACAATAATTATGATCTGCAAGTTATACAAATTTTGTCTCAACATAATAACTTCGAGGCTACGACAACAGCCAGTGACCACGGCAACGGGATAGAAGATAGTGTCAGCTTCAGCCCCATCTATCCTGGTGACACCGTCTATTTTAAAGTTTACGGACACGACTCCTCCCAATACGGAAGTGCTCCTTATACCTTGTCCTTCTTCACCTATTAAGACCAAACAAAAAAACCTTATTCCAGGAACACCCCGAAAAGGCCATAATGGACAATCCGGGCCTAGCGACCTGTATACCCGCAAAACCCAAAAACCCTCCGAAACCGCAAATGCGGAACCGGAGGGTTTTTCTTTTTCCGTTTGTACTATGCCTTGCGCTTCAAAATCCTTTTCTTGTGCATAAAAGTATTGATGCTTCCCGATGGCCTCTTGCAGATTGTTCAGCGCCTGGGTGCGAAACTGGATCTCTTTCGTTTGTCCGGTATGGCAAAATGTCCGCCGCCGTGTGACCAGTTCCCCATATACTGACATCTCTAAACCGCAAGATTCTCGGTCACTCTCCGTCCGCCTCGCTTACTTTTACAAGCATTTTTCCCAGATTGGTTCCTTTAAAAAGCTCCAAGAACGCTTTAGGAACGTTGTCGAAGCCTTCCACAATCGTTTCTTCGTACTTCAACTTCCCTTCGGACAGCCATTTGCCCAAATCGGCCCCGGCTTCATGAAAACGGGAAGCATAATCGCTCAGAACGAAGCCTTGGATCAGAGAACGGGTCTTAATCAGTTGAGGCTGAATCCGGGGACCCAGGTCGCCGTCCGTGCTGTTGTAGGAGGAAATGGCGCCGCAAAGCGGGATCCGTGCATGGTCGTTCAGCTGTTTCATCACGGTGTCCGAAATTCGTCCGCCCACATTGTCGTAGTAAACGTCAACTCCGTCCGGACAAGCTTTCGCGATTGCTTCATCCAGGTTATCCGCCGTTTTATAGTTAACCGCGGCATCGAAGCCCAGCTCTTTCTCCAGGTAGGCGGTTTTCTCGTCCGAGCCCGCGATACCGACGACGCGCGCTCCTTTCAGCTTCGCGATCTGCCCGACCATCATGCCCACCGCTCCGGCCGCGCCGGACACGACGACGGTCTCGCCTTCTTGCGGCTTGCCGATATCCAGCAAACCGAAGTAGGCCGTCATTCCCGTTAGTCCGAGTACGCTCAAATAAGCGGACAGCGGGGCCAGGTCTTCGTCCACTTTGCGGACGGCTGAAGCGTCTACCGTGTTGTACAACTGCCAGCCGAGCATCCCCAGCACTTTGTCCCCTGTTTCAAATTGCTCCGAACGCGACGATACGACCTCCCCGACAATCCCGCCGCTGATCGGCTCGTCCAGCTTGTAAGGCGGCACGTAAGATTTGGATTCGTTCATCCTGCCTCTCATATACGGGTCAACGGACAAGTACAGCGAACGCACGACAACCTGGCCCTCGGCAGGATCGGATACGGGAACTTCCCTGAATTCGAAATGATCTACGGTCGGCATACCCTCGGGACGCGAACGGAGTAAGATCTGTTTGTTCATCGGCACATGAATTCACTCATTTCTCGTTGGTTTTATTGAACAATGGTTAATAAAAAATAAAGCTACCGGACAAACTAGCTGCATCAAAGGGGGCGTGACCTGTTTTTTACCCTATTTTGATAGTTTTAAAACTCTTCAACTATTGACCAAAAAACACAGGCTTCCCGACAATTTTACAAACTGTCCAAGAAACCCGGCAAAAATCGATAAAACACGTCTCTACACAGTTCGCTCGTTTTATTCTGGCCGCTGCGGCTCACTTTTATGAGGCCGGCTTCATACAAAATCTTTAGATGATACGATACGTTCGATTTGTCCATGCCTATGGACTCGCCAATTTCCCCGCACGTATTGCTGCGGTCATGACGATGAAGATACCGGATCATCTCGATCCGCTTCACTTCGGCCAGCGCCTTAAAAATCTTGACCCGCTGCTCGTCTTCCACAATTAATTGTTCGATAGTCATAGAATTATTTTAGAATTCCTCCTATGTTATGTCAATTTACTGGCGACTCTTCTTCCTTATCAAAGCTTTTGTCGTTTAAAAAACTGTCTTCCAGGACGGCTGACTTGTCCCCGTATACTTTAACGATGTGATTCTCGCCCCAGGCGCAAAGAGAATCGAGGATTTTTTTCAGCCCCCACCCGTATTCGCTAAGCTCGTAATCCACGCGAGGCGGAATTTCCTGGTGGATCGTTCTTTTGATAACTCCGTCTTCCTCCAGCTCTCGCAGCTGCTGGGTGAGCATTTTTTGCGTAATCGTCGGCATAAGGCGCTTCAGCTCGCTGGTGCGCCTTTTCCCGTGCGTCAGGTGGCATAGAATCACACACTTCCATTTTCCCCCGATAATCTCCAAAGTCGCTTCAACCGGTATGTTGTATTTCTTCTTTGTTGTCATGTTTCAGCCTCCATTTTATAGGTTTCCCCAAAGATACTACGTTACTCTCAAGTACCTATAATACTTAAAAGTACGTTCTTTTCATGCAGGTCTCTATCCCCCATAATAGCATTCACCGGCCGGTATTCACCATACCGTTCGTTCAAATAACAGACTTCCAGTTATACCCGGAATTCTGAACCGATAGGAGAGAGAACCATGATTGCCGTTTCACAGAAAAGCACACTCGCTCTACTGGCCCTGGCCATTAGCGCATTTGCTATAGGCACCACCGAGTTTATCAGCGTAGGGCTGCTGCCTCTGATTGCGGAGGACTTGCAGACCTCCTTGACGACAGCGGGACTTACTGTCTCCATGTATGCGCTCGGAATTACGCTCGGTGCCCCGATCTTGACGTCCCTGACCTCCACGATGACGCGGAAAACGCTGCTCCTGTGGATTATGGTCGTCTTCATCATCGGCAACAGCTTGGCCGCCGGAGCGACGACCATAGGCGTCCTGCTTGCCGCCCGCATTGTCTCTTCGCTGGCCCACGGGGTCTTCATGTCCATCGGCTCGACCATCGCGGCCGATCTCGTGCCCGAACACCGCCGCGCCAGCGCGATCTCCATCATGTTCACGGGACTGACCGTGGCGACCATTACCGGCGTGCCGATCGGCACCTTCATCGGCCAGCAGTGGGGATGGCGGCTCGCTTTTGCGGCCATCGTCGTTGTGGGCGTCGTCGCCTTCATCGCGAACAGCGTGCTCATCCCTTCCACCCTGCCGAAGGGAGTCCGCACCACGTTCCGCGATCAGCTTAAGCTCGTGACGAACGGCAGGCTGCTCCTGATGTTCGTCATTACGGCGCTGGGCTACGGCGGCACCTTCGTCGTGTTCACGTTCCTGTCTCCCCTGCTGCATACCGTCACCGGGTTCGGGGAGAATACCGTCACCCTGCTCCTCCTCGTTTACGGGGTAGCCATTGCCGTGGGCAACGTGATCGGCGGCAAAGCCGCGAACCGCAAGCCTCTGCCCGCTCTGCTGGTCATGTTCCTTCTGCAAGCAGTCGTCCTGTTCACGCTTGCTTTTACGGCTCCTTACAAGGCAGCCGGACTGATTACCATCATACTGATGGGGCTGTTCGCCTTTATGAACGTGGCCGGGCTTCAAGTCTTCGTCCTGACGCTCGCCAAACGCTATGTTCCCGCAGCGGTTGATGTCGCATCCGCGATCAATATCGCGGCGTTCAATGCCGGGATCGCCATCGGCGCTTACCTGGGCGGTATCGTCACCGAACGTATGGGCTTGATCCATACCACCTGGGTGGGCGGCATCATGGTGGTGGCCGCCGTTGTTCTGACCGGCTGGAGCCTGCTTCTTGAAGGCAGGAATGCAGCCCAAGCAAAAGCGGCAAGTTAACCGACGATAAGAATCATTTTCCCTTTGGAGCCTGGTTCCATACACAAAAACCGGTACGCTGAGCCATTCAGCATACCGGTTTTTTTCATGCAACAAAAAGCTCCTAAACGTCATATTCCAGTTGTTTCTTCGCCTGAACGATAAAGTCGATCGGTGAGTGGATCGTCTCCGCCTGGTACTGGATCGCACCCATTTTCAAACTGAGGTCGACCTTGTATTTCTGGGCAAATTCCCGGGTGTTGAACTCTTCCAGGCTCTGCTTGATCCGTTCCATCACGACTTTGACCCCGTCACGGTCGGTGAACAACAGCAGCCCCCATGTGGCGTCTTCCTTGTCCAGCAAGTACAGGGCATCGTTGGTCCGGATGCTGGCTTGGCTGATTTTGGAGACGTCGATAATAGCTTCCGCAAGCTGTTCATCGCCGATGAGCGGGCGGATCTCGTTCCAGTACTTCACCTTGATGACGAGCAGCGTCAACGGAATGTTATACCGGGTCGAGATCCCCGCGAACACATTCGCATCCTTCCGGAACGCGAGGCTGTTCTTGAGGTCCGTCCGTTCGTCCAGCGTCGCCAGCCGGGCCTTCTGCTTCTGCAGATCGTCGTTCTCGGCCTGGAGCTGCCTCGTCGCCGTCGTGAAGAGCCAGATGACCACCGTCAGGACCGGCGTCATGATCAGCCAGAAGTAAGTCGATACGCCAATGGTCTCCCCGCGGGTTACGGTCTCGTACAGAATGTAGGTCCCGTACCCGAAAATGAACACGATGTTCAGGATGAGCCCGGCTGTAACCGTGGTGAAGTAAGTGACTATCACAAAGAAGAAAGCGAGATTGAGGAAAATCAGATTTTCCACGTACTTGTTCGGGTCCCCGGCAGTGAAAGCGACGCAGATGTTGCACAGCACCAGCAGCACCAGGAAAGCGATATCGGATAGAAGCGAACTACGATTAACTTTCATCGCGGCCACCTCTCTTCTTCAAGTGTTTGCGGATCAGCAGGATCAGCGAGAGAACCGCAAGTGCGGCGATCAGCACGAAAGCGACCAGGAAGCCGAGAACGTCGCCGCGCTGCAGCACGTCCTTCACCAGGGACTGGTCTCCCTCACCCGCTTCTTTCTTAAACCGGTAAGCGCTGACGCTGCCATCCTTATCGGTGAAGACGCCGTCGCCGTATACTTTCCACTTGGCGTTCTCGTTGGCGATCAGCTTGGAAGCCAGGTAATAGTTTTCGGCACGGGCTCCCGTCACGGCCAGAAAGCCGTTGCCCGCCTGGAATGGCGAGGCCAGAAGTTGGAGCGTTCCCAGCCGTTTTCCGTACTCGGTTTCAATGCTTATTTTTTCGTTGGACAGAATGCCTTCGCCCTTGGGATCGTACTTGAAGTATAGATTCTTGTTGTTTTCCTGAATGAGCTTGTTGTCGATAAACGTACCGATGGCGATAATATTGGAATCCTTCAGCTCGTCCGATCCCGCCGTATCCTTATAAAAACGGACGTCCCCGGTGTTGCCGCTGGCATACTGGCCCAGCAGGTTGAACACATTCGAGACGGAACGGTACGTGTAGTCATCTTTCGCCTCGGGAAGCACGACCGCTACGCGGTTGTACACTCCGTCACGCAGGAACGGATACGGATAGTTGTTGAACAGCATATCCGTCCGGTCCTTCGTTTTGAAATTAATCATGGAATCCTTCGTAAGGAAGGCCCATGGCGTCTGATTGCCGTTCTGCGTACAGGCGGCACTGATCATCTGCAGGTCAAAAGCGACCGTCACGGAGAAGTTGCCGGATACCGCGGCGTTGGACGGAATCGCGAAAACGGCCTTGTCTCCGTTAGCCATTTCCTTCGTCAGCTTCTTGCTGCCGATCGGAATGTTGTTAATGGAGACCGTCACCAGAGAACGGTTGAAGTCGAGATTCTGGGCATACCGGAAATCGAGAGTGATCTGACCGGCATCCGCGATGGACCGGTTGGTCGGCAGGGATACGAAATAGGACTTCTCCCGGTGGCCCGGCCCTCTCACTTCATCGCCCGTCTCGGTAAACGTCACCTGGGTGCTGTAAGCAACGGGAGGCGTCGTTACATCGGTGCTCTCCTCGACGATCTTCAGGTCGCTGTCCGTCTGTTCCATCAGGGACGGATTGGCGACGAAACGGCCCGCATGAACGAGCAGCTTCGGATTCTGGGAGGTCACGACCAGCGTCGGCTGCGTGTCCTTGTTCACCAGCTGGATGACGGCCTTCGTGTTGTAATCCTGCTTGCTCAGCAGCCCCTTGATTCCTTCCGGAAGCCGGTCATACAGCCCGACGAGGACAACCGCCTGCTTGTCCTCCAGCACATCGGCCCGGTAAGGCAGCAGCGGAATATCCTTATCCGCGTTTTTCTTGGCCTTGGCGAAGCCGGAGAGCGCGTATACGGCCGCCTCCAGTTCGGCGGAGTCGCCGTTATCCGGTACCGTCAGGACGCTCTGTCCGGCGCCGACCGTATCCAGTCCCGCGAAACGGTGACTGAAATCGTTGATGGCCGCCTTCAACTCGGCGTTCGTGTAGGCCACATCGATGCTCGATGTCGTAAACAGGCTGAGCCAGTGATCGGGCGCATCGTCCGGCGCGCATATCTCGTTATCGACCGTACGGATGTAGCCGGTTATCTCCAGCACGTTGCTGCCCTTCTTGAGCCATTCCTTAGGCGCGGATACCGACAACCGCTGGCGCCCGTTATCGGCGGCCACAGGGCGGAAGGAATAAAACGCATGACCGTTTACGGATAAAGTGACACTGGATATCAGTTCTTTAGCGAGCTGCGTGGCCTGATAATCCAGATTGATTTTGACCGTGTCCACGTTCCAGTAGTCCATCAGCTCGAAATACTTCTGTTTGGAGCTTACGGCACCCGACAAGGATGCTTCGCTTTCAGTGAATGCGGTCTGATAAGTGCGCGCTGCCCCGCTCGCGGGAGCAGCAGCGGCGACCTGGCCGAACTGGACCGCGAATATCGATAAGAGGCAGATGAACACCAGCCATTT
Organism: Paenibacillus chitinolyticus NBRC 15660; assembly: GCF_000739915.1. Classification (GTDB taxonomy): domain Bacteria; phylum Bacillota; class Bacilli; order Paenibacillales; family NBRC-103111; genus Paenibacillus_F; species Paenibacillus_F chitinolyticus. Next base: position 198,790 of record NZ_BBJT01000007.1, read on the forward strand.
TTTCATAGTCATCATGAAATTCTCCTGTACTCGATTTTTCGTTGAAACCTTCCTAAGCGCCTTAATAGCGTTCGGTTTTGTACCATTTTACTTCCCGGCCGAAAAGTTGATCCTTGAAATAGTTATAAAGGCCGTAAGCGGCGACCGCCATCCACATCTGGCAATAGGATACGTACATGAGCATGATGATCCAGACATTGGAGAGGTTCATCTCACCTTTTTCGGTGGTTAACGTGACATAAGTGCCTACTACAAAGAGCGTGACCGCAAGCAGCCATAGAAACGTACTGAAGCTTGCGATGGTCGTATGTACATAACCCAGCGCATTGAGCACAAGCAGAACATCGGAGGTCACGAGCGCCGTCACCAGGAGGAAATAGATCGACAGCAGATAGATAATATCGAACCGGATCCTCTTCGCTTCGGGGCGAAAGAGCAGCTTGCAGTTCTTCACGATCACGTAAATGTTGCCCTTGGCCCAGCGGGTCCGCTGTTTGAACCACACCTTGACGGTCTGCGGCTCCTGTTCCCACGTGACGGCCTTCGGCTGAAACTTGATCCGGTAGCCCATCATGTAGATCCGGAAGCTGATCTCGGTATCCTCGGCGATCGCCTTCACATCCCAGCCCCCGATGCTCTCCACGATATGCCGCCGCATAATGAAGTTGGTGCCGGGTATGGTGCACAGCTTGAACAGCTTCCACCTGCCGGCTTGTGCCATCCACTGGAACGACAGCGTTTCGATGTTAATGAAGCGCGTAAGCAGATTCACATCCCGGTTGCGGGTGCGGAACTTGCCGATGACGGCACCGAGGGAAGCGTCGTTCGTGATTTCCGCCACCAGATACCGCAGCGCTTTTCTTTCCGGCGTGTTGTCGGCGTCGTAGATGGCGATCAGCTCGCCCTTGCTCTGCGCGAATCCCAGGTTGAGCGCATTGGACTTCCCCTTGCCTCCCGTTACGGAATCGGTATTGATAATGATGAGATTGCGCCGGGGATTCCTCGCCTGGATGCCCGCCAGCAGCTCCGCGCTGTTGTCCGAGGAATTATCGTTGATCACGATAACTTCATACCGGTCGTGCGGGTAATCGAACGCCAGCAGCGCTTCCACCGTCTGGCTGATCACCTTGCCTTCGTTATGAGCCGGGACCATGATCGTGACGAAAGGCTCTTCGCCCGCCGGAATGTCCGGCATAGGCTCTCTCTCGGTTTGCACGTAATAGAAGTAGCCCGCGATAATGAGCAGAACATTGACAAGAAGAAGAGACCAGATGCACAAGACCGCTATCAACATCAGGTAGTCTGAGATAGTCATGGAGAGCTCCTTATTTCAAATATTTTTTGCGGTACAGACGATATCCGACCACGATCAAACCTCCGAAGACAACCAGGGACACCACAATAATGATGATAAAAATGCGGTTCTGAACGCTGAATGCCCCTGCCAGGCTCTGCTGCTGTTTCTTCTCGTATTCATAATCGGCACTGATTTTTTGGGGCGTGTATTCCGTATTGACCGGACTGCCGTTGATCGTAACGGTACCGCGGGACGAAGCGACGAGAGTATCCCCCGCCTTCACCTCATGACTTCCGTATTTATAATCCGCGAACGGAATCCCGGAGGACCCCAGCGTTCCGACAGCCTCCTCCATCTCTTCTTTGCTCCCGAAAAAGTCATAAACGACGGCGGTATCCATCGGGAAAACAGGAACCGACCGGTCCGCGGCGCCGAACTGCCGGAGAAAGCTCATCGGCATACTGTACGGAGCGGACGCGAAAGGCTTCGACGTATCGGACGGATCGATGTACAGCGTCTTTACGTCCGGGAAAAGAACCGCGGAATCGAAGAAGCCGAGACCCGATTTCGCGTACTCCTTGTCGTACGCCCAGTACATCTCCGTGCCGACGCCGAGCGGAGCCACCCCGTTCTTCGCCAGAACGGCGATAAACCAGTTCATCTTCTCCCGCAGGGTGCCGCCTTCCCGGCTCACTCCGTCCAGGACGACCGGAGCGTTGACCAGAATGCTTCCGTTGCGGGTCTGCACGTATTTCAGCGCTTCCTCATACCGCTTCATAGCCGGGAAGTCGGTATTGCCGAATACGGGCCGGATACTGATCACAAAAGGAATACCCGCCCCGTACAGCCTGTCCGCCGTCTCCTCCAGCAGATTCAGATCGGAGAAGGGGTAGATTTCTTTGAGGACCACATAGGCTTGGCCGTTCTCCTCTATACCTAGCCACTTTTTCAACACCGTAGCCATGGCAAGCTCGCTCAAGTTCCCTTTCTGAAAATAAGGGACATACGCCGTTCCGCCCGCCTCGGCGCTAAAGGGCGCCTTGCGCCCGCTTCCGCTGAGCGTAATCGTGCCGTACGTGCTTCCGCCCGTCTGCGTCAGCACTTCGATATCACGGACGGGGATATCCGCCTGCGTCCGCTTGTCCGCGGCAATCTCGGCGGTATCGCGGCTGACGGTCTCCGTTGCGGCGGAAAGCTTGTCGCGCGTTTGGGCCGGCAGTTGATACCCCACATGCAGGTAAGCTCCCGGATAAGCGGACAAATCGTCCAGATACGCCCGGTTGCTTATGCGGATATCCCCGTCGTTGACGACGGTAACGACGTTGGTGTAAGCCTGCATCGTTCCCTGCTTGTACCGGTCGATACTCGATACGGTCACCTGGGTGCGATAAGAGGCCAGGAGCTGCTGAAGCACGGTCACATTGCCTTCGCGCGGCGTCCCTTTGGCCAGGCTGTCGTAAAGCAGCAGCACCTTGACGGGCTGGGACCCGGCAGCGGACGCGTGAGGCAAAGGAATCAGCAGCAGAACGAGCAGGAACAGACGCGGCAGGCTGATTTTATAGGCTTGAATGCTGCGCAAGCGCGTTCCCACCTTTCCCGGTTCCGGTGCGGATCTTATCCGCTTCATCTGCCGCGTACTCGTGATTACGCATCAGGCGGCGGCTTAATCCGTCCGCAATCGCCATGAACGTGACGAGATCGAATGCGACCGTGAACAGAAATTCGTGCTTCGCGAGATCCGCGTCCCCCGCCCCGATGATCGAGACCAGAATGCCCGCCAAACCGATAAAAATCATCGTGACGATCAGAAGGAGACGTTGGGCAAGCCGAGGGTCGCGGGCCCGGAAAGCGGCGACAAACGAAGGCATGTACAGGCCCACGATGACTACGATCCAGATCACGATGAATCCGTACGTTTTGGGCGACAAGCCTTTCTTCATCACACTGTAACCGGAGAAGAAATCCGCGTGCGTCCCGAACGGTTTTCCGGCGGAGGCTTCATAGTTCCCCATCGCCGTAGGCCGGATCGTAAAAGCGTCCTTGGCCGCCACATTCAGGATGGAATGCAGCTTATCCGGATGAGTGACATAGTAGGCCAGAATGGAAACGAACCCATAGCGGCTGTAAAAATCTTTTTCAAGCATGGGTGAATTCACGTCCACGGTAGCGTAAGGCTCGTAAAAGATACTGCCTTTCAGGATCGCATACTGCTTGTCGATCTCGAACGATTTCAGCGTATTCTCGGGATTCGCGGTCTGCATCAGAACTCCCCGCGTCATGGCGTGATACTGGTTGATGTTCACGAATTCCTTGGAAATCATGGCGTAAGTCGCCACCCCCGATACGAACAGCAGCACCAGCGACCCCGCCGTAATCAGCCGGAAAAGCTTCTCTTTGCGGACCCACAGGAGTACCACGGCCATACAGGCGACGATCATGCCGACCGGGGCGTTCTGCTGCTTGGACGTCGTCAGGATCAGCGTGCTTATTACGAACAGTGCCAGCAGCGCGTAATCGTTGTATCTTTTGCGGTACATAAGCAGCCAGGACGCGAAGACGAACAGCATCATGACGTATACGATGCTTTCCCCGAAGAAGGAACTGAAGTAGGCGGTGTACCCCGTATCACCGAACATAAAAATAGCCAGGAGCGCAATAAGATAGCCGTGTTTCCTCGCTATTTTCCAGGTCAAAGCTTCCACCAGCAAATACACGGCAGCCGTCAAGAGCAGCGTAAAGAGCAGCGCTTGAAAGCGGATGTCGAATACGACGGAGCTGAACAGAAGCTGGTTGAGCAGGAGCGCCGCTTTAATGAAGAGCGACTGGGATGACACTATGGTCGTACCGTTTTCGTTAAAGTACTGGTAAATGCCGTATTGCTTGACGAAATAGCCGAAGCGCTGGCTGTCGTAATCCGGCAGATTGAAATAAAGCCCCTCGCTGTAGATGCTGCGGAAAAAGTCCCCGTTATCGGCTACTCCGATATACGGAGGAACAAACAAGGCAAAGCCGGTGATCAGCAGAACACCCAAAGCGGCCAGCAGAGCCGGAGAAACATAACGTCCCGCCAGCAAAAAACCTAGACGGAGCCGCTCTTTGATGGATTTTTCCGTCGTCATCCGGATCACCTTCCTTAGTTAGTTAGTAAGTATAAGCCAGCAGGGCCATGAGATTATCGAAGGAATACGCCTGGCCGGATGCGACATCGCCGAAGCCCCCGTTAAGCGGGCTGCCTTCGTCTTTCACCTGATAGGCGTTCATTCTCTGAATGCTGTCCTGATAGAGCGACGCATCGCCGATCTCCGAGCCGATCATCGCCGTAATCGCGTAGATCGCCGTAGACTGCACCTGAGTGGCGGGCGTCCCTTCTTTCGTATAGCGGCCGTACAGGGTCCCCGCTTTTACATGGTCCTTGATGTAACGGATGCTGGCCGGAGCCGGTTCGCCCGCTTCAGCCAAATGCAGCACCGTGAGCAGGGATTCCACCATGTTGATCCCCTCTGAGGTGTAGGCGTTCTTCTCGTAATCGAACCGTGTCTCGTAGAAAGGGAACGCGTCCGACAAATATCCTTTTGCGATAAGGCTTTTCATATTATCCAGCAGCGCTTGCCTGGAAGCATCCGGGGCAGGCAGCATGCCGAGCGTCCGCAGGTCGATATAGCAGAGCGTCACGAACTTGTTCGTAATCCCGTACGTTTCATCGTAAAAGTCGTAAAGCCTGCCGTCCTTCACGTTCGTTTCGTAGAACCGCTTGCCGTATTTCTCCGCTTCCTTAGCGTAAGCCGGTTCGTCGAAAGCCTTGGCCGCCTCGGCCAGAGCCCGGATCACCCGCAGATCGTCCACAGCCGCGTTGAGCGGGTATTTCTTCTGCTGTTTGGGACTGTACCGGTAGCTGAAGCCCCGCTTCAGGTCAAATGTCTGTTGGGCAAGCGCCCAATGCCGCGCGAATTCCTCTTTCCGCTTGGATCGTGCGTCTTCCCTCATTTGAAGCGAAGCGGATTCGCTGAGCACTTCGTGGCCCGTGGCCGCTTCCTTGGCTTCGTCCGTTTCCTTGAAATTCGTAAACACGCCGAATGGACCCGTCATGCGGGTCTTTACAAAAGCATACAACGCCTGCCGTTCGTTCTGCACGTTGATGATTTTTCCATTCTGCCCGGCCGGTTCCCCGGAAGGGGCCGGCATCGGAGGAGCGTCTTCTGTTTTCCGGTTGACGATCAGGAACAAAACCAGGCACAATACGACACCGAGCGCGATTGCGGTTCCTTTCTTCAAGCCGTCACTTCCTTTATTCCGAATCTCATTAAATCACCGTTATCTATGTTTAAGCTTAAAATCCGCTTTACCTGCCAAAATATTCTACCTCCTTAATACTGCCACAAAGTCGCAAATCAAAGCAATGCCCGTTCCATTAAATTTGACATAAGGCGACATTAAGAAAAGCCGCAAACGCGGTCTCCCGGCTTGAGCGGCTCTTAAGAGATAAGGAATTCCTCTGCGGGTTTCCCGCAAAAAAAGAAGACCCCTCTCCTGACGAGGAGGGTCTTCCGTTACTTCCTTGCATATTGGCGATTCCGGATTCCGGCTTAGAACGGATTATTGACGTGGAAAAAGACGTTTGGCGACGCCATCCGGTAGTAGAAGCTGCACCAGCCGACGCCTTTGTTCGTGAACCGGTTCGACGTGCTGTACAGCAGGCGCTCCTGCTCCAGTTCCTCGATCCGGCCGATCCGGCCTTCCGCGTAGTCCAAAAGCCGCACGGATGCAGTATCCAGACGGCTCAGAACCCCGCCGTAACGGATGTCGATGACTTCCCATCCGAACGGCTTGAACATGCTCAGCCACTGGGTTCTGTGTGCCGCCCGCAGGGCGCGCACCGCTTCCGCAATCTCCGGAAGCACGTCTTTCGCGATACGAGTCAGCGTATCCTTATCACCCGCATCATAAGCGCGCTTAAGCTCGATGCCGATCTCGCTCTTGCGCTTCAGCACGCCGGCCAGCTTCTCCGGCACGTCGAAGATGTAGTCGAGCGACGCGCCCGGGTCGCGCCTGCTGGAGATGTCCTGCTCCACCTTCGCGTAGTGGGCGGACATCTCCAGCCCCTCGATCTGCTTGTCGAACAAGCCAAGCAGCACGTCCTGGTACAGCAGGAACTTCGACGGGTTGCTCTGTTTGCGGTTGTCCGGCTCCGAACCCGGCGTTTCGTCCAGGTACTTCATCTGGAGATAGGCGTCCGCCTCAAGGCCGGTGCAGAACTTCACACGCTCGGCGAGCACGTCCCAGTCCGGGGAGCCCTCCGTATACGCGTGCTCCGCGTAAAACTGCAGGCCGAGCAGCGCAATGTACGGGTTGCTCTCCATCCCGTCGTCGCCCCACATGGTCGCGTAGGCTTCGCGGATGCCGTGCTTCTTGTTCACGCGCAGCGCGGCGTCGGTCGCTTTCAGCGACAGGCCGTAGTTCACGCCGAACGTATTGAACACCCAGACGCCGCCGGCGTATACGAGATTGCAGCCGAGCGGAGCGTGCTGGGCAATCTGGTTTTCGTAGTCCGTTTCTTCGGTATGCACATAATCCCAATACACCAGATCCACGTCTTTGGGAATACGGGCGGCCATCTCAGCCGGAATTTGCGTGTCTTTGTTGTAATGCTCGCTGCCCGTGCCGGAAGCCAGCTTAAGGAACATATCGCTCCACATCATCGCTTTCAGCCCGCGACGGCGCGTCATGTCCAGCACCTTATCCAGGTGCGTGATCATAATGTCAAAACGGCTCGTAAACCCGTTCTTGTCCAAATATTTGCCGCGGCCCAGCTCTTCCGCCTCGTCCATGCCGATGTGGATTTTGCGGCTGCGGAACGGTGCGCTGGCCGCATCGATCATCTTCTCGACTAGCTCGTCCGTTTTGTCGTAGCTGACCAGAAGGGCGCCCTTCGTGTCTTTGTAGTCCTTAACGGGCTCCCACTTCAGGAACTCTTCCAGGTGGGCAAGCGTCTGGATGCTCGGAAACGCTTCGATTCCGAACTGATCCGCATAATCGTCGATCTCTTTCAGTTCCGCTTGTGTATAGCGCCCGCGCATATACCCGAAATACGGCTCCCCTTCGATCTCGTAAGTGTCCTCGAGATACAGCATGACCGTATTCATGCCCATCAGCGCCATTTTGCGGATCATGAATTTAAAGCTTTCGAGCGTCAGTACTCCGTTGCGGGACAAGTCGAACATAGGTCCGACAACGTCCAGATGCTGTTTCTCCCGGATGCTGAACGACTCTCCGCCGCTTCCGTGCTGAACAAGAAGGCCGAGCGCGCGGTAAAACTGATGCTTCTGCCCGTAGCGGATATAAGCCGCTCCCTGCTCCAGACCCACTTCCAGATCGCCGGATGACGGTCCGACGGCAACTTTCAATCCGTCTTCCGCTTCCGTGACGGAAAGCTCCTGCAGCAATACCTGCAGACCCGGCTGCAGCCCTGTCAAATCTCCTTCGAAACGCAATTTCATTAGCGGTTTCCTCCCCAATTGTTTTCCTGTTCCCGGCTTGGCCGGTCTCTCTTTTTGTATGGGCATAAAGACCGAATCTTACGATGACTGAAAGCTCTTTACACCGTTTCATCGAGTCAGCAGCTTCATGAACTCCGGTAAAAGCGTGGTTCCAGACTAACGGCTAACTTCCCTCAGCGGAGACCGTCCCCCGGACGTCATTTCCACAGAGCGGTTGCGTGTAACCGTTTTTTTACCCAGATACTACGTTCTACAAGCCGCCGGATTGTCCTCCTCCAACCGTATTCAAATAATTGATTAGGTTAAAAGAAAATGTTTTCAAGACGGCACAAAAACATCCCGGCTCGGGAGTGCCGGAATGTAGTGGGCCGCATTTGCCATTTTTCTGACACAATAGATCTTTAAACTGGGGGTTTAGAGAGCAGGAAGCGCCGTATAGTTATTACCAGGGCGTCCGCCTTCTCCCGCTGATATACTAACGGTGATAGAAAGGAAGCGGACCGACTATGAAAAAAGTGCTGATTATCGAAGATGAAGCGCCGATTGCCCGCATTTTGCAGGCTTATCTGGAGCGTGAACCCTATAGCGTAAAATGGAATCCCGGAGACGGCGGCATGCTGGACTTGTTCCTGACCTGGAAGCCGGACCTGGTTCTCCTGGACTTGATGCTGCCCGACCTCGACGGACTGGACGTCCTGAAACAGATCCGGCAGCACGGAAGCTGTCCGGTCATTATCCTGACGGCCCGCGGTTCCGTACCGGACCGGCTTCAAGGGCTCCAGCAGGGAGCGGACGATTACATCCCCAAGCCGTTCGATCCCGACGAGGTGATCGCCCGGGTGCAGGCGGTGCTCCGACGCTCCGCCTATATGGCTGACAGCCGGACTGTCCGGCTTGGCAGCTTGGTCGTCGATTTTACGGCGTGCACGGTTTATTTGCATGACAAGCTGCTCCCGCTGTATCCGCGCGACTGGAGCCTGCTCGCCTTTCTGATCAAGCATCCCAACCAATGCTTCAGCCGCGAGCAGCTGCTCGACCGGGTGTGGGGCATGGACTACGAAGGAGGCGACCGCGTCGTGGACACGACGATCAAGCGGCTTCGTCAGTGCCTCCAGGACTGGCCTTCTTCCGAAGGGGAAATTCTTACCATACGGGGATTGGGGTACTCGCTGCATGTTCACTAAACCGCAAACACAACCGCAAACGATGCCCATGCTGCGTTTCTGGACCTGGCGCTATGCGCTGATTCTGTTTATCACCCTGCTCATCGTCAGTCTTATTGCGGGCGTCTGGATCACAAGCAACGCGAACCGGCAAAGTTACGAGGTGCTCCAGGCCAGAGCGGAGCAGCTCGCCGATTCCTACGCCCGGGTGATGACGCTTTATCCATTAAGCGGCCCTGCCCAGACTCAGGGAAGCATTCGCACCGAAGTGCGCGCGAACCCGGCCGTCAAAGTCTCCCCCTCCACCACTTCCTTTAATGTCATCAGCCCGATTGAGGTTGCACGGCCTCTGGGCGATGAAATGATGCAGATCGTTAACAGGCAGGGTAACCTCGATACGTTCAGCAGCAGCGGTGCCCAGTACGACAACGCGGAACGCCCCGGCGGATACGCTGCGGTGCTGAAAGGGCAGACCGACCGCGAAAGCTTCTCCCTGAACGACCGGACCTGGCTGCGGGTAGGCGTGCCGCTAATGGATCGCGGCAGTGTAATAGGTGCTCTGTATCTGAGCACGCCCACACCCGACAATGCGGAACAGACCCGGCAGACTTACGTGATCGCCGTTCTGATTACGCTGGGTCTTGCGCTGGGCGGCTGGACCGCTATTTACCTGCTGCTCCGCAAGCTCACGAGGCCGCTCCGGCAGCTAGCCAATGCCGCTCTTCAAGTAGCCGACGGGCACTATGCTCCTGTCCTGCCGGTCGCCCCCATGAAAGAAAGGGAGCTTATGCAGCTATTTACTTCCTTTAACGAAATGACCTCCCGGCTCCGGCAGCTGGAGCAGATGCGGACCGACCTCCTCGCCGGAGTGTCACACGAGCTGCGCACCCCGCTCACTTCCATCCGCGGAATGGTCCAGGCCGTCCACGGTAAGGTGGTCACCGGAGGCGAAGCGAACGAATTTCTGGAGATTTCTCTCGAAGAAACTAAGCGGATGCAGAAAATGATCGACGATATGCTGGAGTTCTCGTCTCTGGAAGCGGGAGCTGTCCACTCCGAGAAGACAACGGTGGATCTCTCCCTGCTCGTGACTCATCTTGTGCAGCAGTTAAGCTCCCTGCCCGCCTGCGCCAATGTTCGCGTCGAGACGGTCCTCCCTGCGGAGACAATCCGGCTGCTTGGGGATCAAGGGCAGCTTAAACAAATGCTCATGAATTTGATTATGAACAGTACGGCGGCGGGTTCAACCTCGATCACCGTGCACGCCTATCCCCTCGGTTCCATGATTCACGTAGATGTGAAAGACAACGGCAGCGGAATCAGGGAATCCGAAGTGCCGCATATTTTCGAGAGATATTACCGGGGAGACAGCCGGAGGAAGAAGAAGCAGGGGCTCGGTCTGGGCCTCCCCCTCAGCAGACTGCTCGCCCAGGCCAACGGCGGGGAGCTGGCCCTTCAGGAGACATCGCCCAAAGGAACGGTTTTCAAGCTCACCCTGCCTGCCGTCTGACCCTCCTTCTCATACCCGTCCCGACCTAAGCCGTTCCGCTTCCTAAGCCGGAACGGCTTTTTGCCTTGGAAGTTTGGGAACTTTTGAAGCTCTGAGACTCCGGCCCATTTCCGGGCGTTCTGTTCGTTACCGCAATCTTTCTCCGCTGCCATATTCCCAACACAATGGGCCTGTATAGTCTTACCTGTAGCCGGCCCCGACAGTCGACATTCACAGATAGAGAGCCGGTTAATCCGATCGCGATGCGATCCAAACTAGGGAGGAATCACTATGAAAAAGAAGTTGGCAATGGGAACGATGGCTTTGGCGGTTTTTGCAATGGCGGGCTCCGCTTATGCGGCGCAACCTGAGGCTTCTGCCCCTGCATTCACAAAAGCGGCCACTGCGATCTCCGCAGTAAAGGGCAGCACAGCTGTCTTCAATGAGGTTAAATTACCTCAGGGCGTCAGCTTCGAGGAATTTGCCAAAAAGCAAGGCCTGACCGCCGAACAGCTCATCGAAAAATTGAAAAAGGACGGCACGCTTGACCACTTGGCCGAAGCAAAGGGACAAACCGTTGAAGAGGCCGCTGAGTTTTTAAAGAAAAACGGACTATTCGCGGCAAGCCATAACGCTCTAGCCATCAGTACTTTTTCCCCTGCGGAGCAGGGAGACGGAAAAACGGACGGCACTGCAGGGAACACCATCAAAGCCGTGCTTTTAGAAAAAAACGTGACAAACGACAAAGGCCAAACAGCCGAGACCGTAGAGGATATCGCGCTCCCTCCAAGCTTGAGCTTCGAGGAATTCGCCAAGGCGCAAGGCTTGACCGTCGACGAACTGATCGCCCGATTGAAAGAGGACGGAACCCTGGGCACCATCGCCAAGGCAAACGGACAATCTGTCGAAGAAACGATCGAATTTGTGAAAAAGAACGGTTTGTTTGCGGCCGCCGGGAAGGCTTCCCTCTTCAGCACGATCATCTCGTCAGTGGACGGCGGTACAGTGGCTAGAGGGGCTGTCCAAGCAATTAAGCTCGATTCCAAGTAACCGGCGCAGTCGTCGGGACCGTAAGGGCACGCCGCAATCGTTTCAACATTCTTGTGTGCTCTGTCCGATAGGTTCTGCCCGATCGTATAGGTCTAGGTCAACCTGACAAATGGCTAGAAGAAACGGCAGGCCCCTAAAATAAAAAGCTGCCCCGATAGGTCCGATGACCACGGGGCAGCTCTTCTTTTATTCAAAAGAGAGACTTGAACGGTATTGCTGCTGTTCGTACGGGAATGCGTGTCGACGGTTGTGCCCGGGGGCCGGTGCTGCCGAGCGCGTCCCTCGCGTTCGTTATTTTCGCGGATCCTTCACCAGAATTCCCCGGTAAGCAACCGAAATGGCCTGGTCGAGCATATTGGCTCCGGTCATAAGCGGACTACCGCTCACCGTTCTTGCCGCCGAGTCAGGAATAAATCGGTTCACCGCGCTCATATAATTCGTTAGCTGGGTAGCGGTTAAATCGTCCCGCATCAGGATGCCGATCTTGGTCAGCGCCTGGGGCACGCCGATCTGCCAGTGGTACCAGTTGCCGTAAGGAGCCACGGTCGTGTTGTACTTCTGCGTATAAAGCCAGTCGAGGGCGCTCAGCACGTCATTTTTCAGAGCCGTATTTCCGTAGAAGGAAGAACCCTGCGTGTAGTAAACCGTAATCATGGAAAGCAGGCGGTTGTACGAATTGGTGATATCGCCCGATTTTGTATAACTGTCCGTGCTGGTAAAAGGGAGGTCGACCCACAAATAAGTCCGGTCCGCACCGCGGTTCAGGATATCCCAAACTCCTTTACCGCTGGAACAAGGGGCCGAAGCCGCCGCACACGAAGAAACGGCGCTGTCCATTTTGGCGAGTTTGCTGCGGAGCACGGGGTCCGAAACGGGAAGGGAATATTGATCGTCCCCCAGAATCAAATGCAGCAGCCTCAAACGCACGCCGTCACAAGGGTCCTCCGCCCGGACCGGACGCGCGCCTGCGCCGAGCAGCGTCGAATACAAGGGAAAAACAAAGGATCACGGAAAGATAAGGCGCTTTGGTCAGACGGTACATGGTCATACCTCCTCCATTTTATCAAAACTTAATGAAAGCGTTATCTTTTCCGTCATACGGAATTGTAAAGCCCTACACGTGCAAGATTTTTACTTTTATCGGCCTGATTTCGACTTCCAAATTTTACATTTTTGACTTGAATAGCATTTTTTTAGTAATCTAGTAGAGTGCCCTCTTACACCACTCACGTCATTATAAGCATTCTTTGCCCTCCGAGATTGTAACTTATGACACCTGGGTATTATATCTTGTGGGAAAAACTTACTTGGCTCCGCCCAAAAAGAGAATCGTTTAAACAGGGGAGATTGGTATATGCCGGCTATCGACAAGCAGAAGATCGTGGAAAGTGTACCCCAGAAGGGGTTTTTCGGACATCCCAAGGGACTGTTCACCTTATTTTTTACCGAGTTTTGGGAGCGGTTTTCCTATTACGGAATGAAAGCCATCCTTGTTTTCTACATGTATTACGAAGTGACCCGCGGCGGTCTCGGCTTCCCGGAAGGAACCGCACTGGCCATTGTGTCCATTTACGGTTCCCTCGTGTATATGTCGGGGATCATCGGAGGTTGGCTCGCCGACCGGCTGCTCGGAACTTCACGGGCCGTGTTCTACGGCGGGATTCTGATCATGTTCGGGCATCTCGTGCTGGCCGTGCCGGGGAACGTCGCTCTCTTCTTCGTCTCGATGGTGCTGATCGTGCTCGGCACCGGGCTGCTCAAGCCTAACGTATCCAGTGTCGTAGGTGAAATCTACAGCGAGCAGGATACCCGCCGCGATTCCGGCTTCAGTATTTTCTATATGGGGATTAATCTGGGCGGCTTCCTCTCTCCGCTTATCGTGGGAACGGTGGGAATGAAGAACTTCCACCTCGGCTTCGGTCTGGCGGCTATCGGGATGTTCCTCGGGCTGGTCTTGTTCGTTTCGACTAAGAAAAAGAACCTCGGGCTGGCCGGAACCGTTGTGGCCAATCCCATGTCCCCGGCCGAGAAGAAGAAAGTCTTCACGATTATGGGGATAGGAATCGTCGTGGCGGCCATCCTGGTTGCCATCGCCATCCCGGCGGGTCTTCTGACCTTCTCAACGTTTATCAAGCTGATCGGGGTGCTCGGTCTTCTTATTCCGACGATTTACTTCATCGTTATGTACAGAAGCCCCAAAACCACCGCCGTAGAACGCTCGCGGCTCGTGGCTTATATCCCGCTGTTTATCGCGGCGATCATGTTCTGGGCCATTCAGGAGCAGGGCTCCACGATTCTGGCCAACTACGCGGATAAACGGACCCAACTGGACTTCATGGGCCTGAACATTTCGCCGGCCTGGTTCCAGTCGCTCAACCCGCTGTTCATTATCATTTTTGCGCCTATCTTCGCGTGGCTGTGGATGCGGCTCGGCAACCGCCAGCCGACGATTCCGAAGAAGTTCTCGCTCGGCCTGCTGTTCGCCGGCTTGTCCTTCCTCGTCATCCTGCTGCCGGCCTACTTCGGCGGTGGCGCTCTGGTGAACCCGCTGTGGCTGGTGCTCAGCTACTTCATCGTCGTAGTCGGCGAGCTATGCTTGTCGCCGGTCGGCCTGTCCGCTACGACGAAGCTTGCGCCTGCGGCCTTTACGGCCCAGACGATGAGCCTGTGGTTCCTGTCCAACGCGGCGGCCCAAGCGATCAACGCGCAGATCGTCAAGTTCTATACGCCCGAGACGGAGATGCTTTATTTCGGCGTCATCGGCGGAGCCGCGATTGTGCTCAGCCTGCTGCTCTACGTGTTGTCTCCGAAAATTCAAAGCTACATGAAGGGGATAAAATAAGATTTTACAGGAAACCTCCGGTTCGAACCGGAGGTTTTTTTATGTTTCCGGAGTTTATAGGCAGCGATATTGAAGATGTTACGGCACATCCTCATGACGCATGACCGCCCCTCTTTTCAAGAGCCACTCCTGCCATTCACCCTAACTTTAGAACTATTGACAATAAATTCCTAGTGAATTACGCTATTTCTAGAAACACTAAAATACGACGACTTCTTGAAAGCGGGTTTTACGCAGTGACCGATGATTATGCGGTTAAAGTCTACAAAGCGCTCGGTGAAATCACACGTCTGCAGATCGTCAAAGCGCTGGTGAAACAACGGGAACTGGCCTGTCTGGAGATGGCCGAACTGTTGAAAATCACGGCCGCTTCCACTTTGACGCACCACTTGAAGCCACTGCTAGAGAGTGGAGTGATTGCCGTCCGCAAGGAGGGAACGTTCCGTTACTACCGCATCCAGCGGCATGTTCTTGAGCAATACGCGCCTTATCTGCTTGGAGAGTAGAGCGGCACACTTTTTATTTCGGTATTTGCAAAAATATAAAATTATCGAAAAACGGAGGAGAGTTACGATGGCTGAAAACAAAGAACTCTTTGAAGCAACCGGCATAAGCACTTGGAGGAAATTGCAGGACGGTCCGGAGAGCAAGCTGTTCGAACCGGTGAAAATCGGAGCCTGGAGCCTTCGAACCCGCACGGCCATGGCCCCGATGACCCGCTGTTTCGCGGATGACAAGACAGGCATCGTCGGAGACGATGTGGCGCGGTATTACCGGAAACGGGCTGCGGACGGAATCGGTCTGATCATTTCCGAGGGCATTGTGGTCAGCCCCCGCGGCAAGGGGAATCCGGGAGTGCCGGGCCTCTATACACAGGAACAGATCGAGGGCTGGAAGAAAGTAACCGAAGCCGTTCATGCGGAGGGCGGCACGATTATCGCCCAGATCTGGCACGTGGGGCGTCTGTCTCACCATGAGCTTACCGGAAATTTGCCCCCGCAGGCCCCGTCCGCCATTCGGGCGGAAGGACATGTGGCCCGGTTTCGCAAGCCTTACGACACCCCCGAAGAAATGACGGCCGCGGATATTCAGGAGCTGGCGGGGCAATTCGCGCAAGCGGCCCGAAACGCGATTGAAGCCGGCTTCGATGGCGTCGAAATCCACGGTGCGCACGGATATCTCATCGACCAGTTCAATTCGGATGCAAGCAACCGCCGGACAGACCGGTACGGCGGCGACCTTGCCCAGCGGTTAACGCTGACGAAAGAAGTGCTAAAGGCGGTTATCGACGCGATCGGCTCGGACAGAACGCTGATTCGTTTCTCCGCCCTCAAAGTCGATGACCCGGATTATATGTGGCCGGATCCGGACGGCGCCATTCGTACGTTCACGGAGGCGTTCCGGGAAGCGGGCGCGACCATGATCCACCCTTCCACCATGCACTTCACCCGCATACTTGCGGACGGAAAAACGATGCACCAGCTCGTACGAAAATATTGGGACGGCGTCATAGTGGGAGTCGGAACTTTGAACCCCGAAACCGCCGAGCAAGCTTTGGCCGAAGGAACGATTGATGTGGCCGCTTTCGGCCGTCCCCTCCTTTCCAATCCGGACTTTATTCACCGTGTGAAAAACGGCGAACCGTTGGAGGAATACGACGCGAAGAAGCACCATGGTGTTCTTGTATAACTATATTTAATAAAAATTGTTCAGTAGTCCAACAAAACAAGCCGGCACCTATTAGGGGTGTCGGCTTGTTTTTATGCTTGTCAGTCCGCATTTGCCGCTTCAAGGCAGCACCGGCCGCATGGCCCCGGCACGCTGCCGCCCGAGGCCGCTTAGGCCTGTGACGCTCCTGCGGCCTGGGCCATAAACGCTTTGAAATCCGGAACGGTCGGATTCGCCAAATAATGCCCGCCCTCTACCTGGATCGTCTGGCCGGTGATAAACTTCGACTCGTCCGAGGCCAGGAACAGCACGGTGTAGCCGATATCGTCCGCTTCACCGTGGTACGGCAGGGCATTGTACTTGGCGAAAATGTCCAGCACCGGCTCCGGCATGTTGTTCTTCGCGGCAGGCGTCAAAATCAGACCCGGCGCGACTCCGTTGCAGCGGATGTTGTCCTTGCCGTACTGAGTCGCGATATACCGGGTCAGATTCACGACGGCCGCCTTAGAGGCTCCGTACGCGGAGCGTGTGGCATCCGAGGCGAAAGCGGCCATCGAGGCCGTATTGATGATCGAGCCGCCTCCGGCTTTGATCATATGCGGAATCGCGAACCGGCTGCCCAGCAGGACACTTTTCGTATTCACGTTCATAAGCCGGTCCCACTCTTCGAGATCCATGTTTACGACGTCGACGTCTTTTTTTAAATTGGTCAGGCCCACGTTGTTAAAAAGAACGTTCAGAGTCCCGTACTGCTCGACGGTAAAATCAACGGCATCACGGATCGACTGTTCGCTGGAAGCATCCAGGAAGACGCCCGCCGCTTCCCCGCCCTCGTTCTTGATCGTCTCGGCCGCTTCCCGCGCGCCTTCAACGTTAAAATCACCGATGACGACTTTGGCCCCTTCTCTCGCAAGCAGTGCTGCCGCGGATAGACCAATGCCGGATGCCCCGCCTGTCACTAAAGCCACTTTACCTTGTACTCTTCCCATCTTGTTGACCCCCCTGCAGGTTAGTTATTCTTGCTCCTTGATGTTCTTAAGCAGCTTCTCGTAAATGGATAGGAACTGTTGAATCTCTTCCTCGTTCAGCACTTGGAACAACTCGATTCGAAGTTCCTTGCCTTTCTGCTGAGCCTCCCGGAGAACGGTAATTCCCTGGTCGGTAATCGCCAGAAACACGTTGCGGCGGTCGTTCTCGTTATAGCGCCGCTCCGCGAGTCCCAGCTTTGTGAGCCTGCCCGCAATGTTGGTCATGGCTCCCGGCGTGTATCCCAGCTTGCTTGCCAGCACGCTCTGCTTCTGAGGACCGTTCTGCTTGAGCTCGGACAGAGTGATAATGGGAGAAATCCCTATGTTCGGCTCAAAAGATTTGGTCCAGCGGATGATCGCTTCGTTCGTGAACAGCTCGACGGTATGAATCAGCTTGAATATATCGTTTTTATCCAAAATAGCCTCCTTGATAGAGGGTAGTCATACAAGCAGGGCTGCTTAAACGGGTCAGGTTAGGATGGCTTCGCCGATTATCTCAGCTTCGTCGCTCCACCGTCAACCATGACGGTCTGTCCCGTCATATAAGCCGAATCTTCGCTGGCCAGGAATAAGGCCATACGGCCAATGTCGTTTTCAATCCCGCCGAGTCTCCTCATAGGGATTTTGAACAGATTCCGGAAGCTTCGCCTGTTATTATGGCGATTCTGCCTTGTAATTTTTCAGACACGATATTATTCATCTCCCGTGCATATATTTTAACATCTAATAATTTAACAGTAAACAGTATCTCGGTAAAGTACCCCGTTGATTGAAATAGTCAAAGGGGCGGCGAACCTTTTTAACGTAAAAAAGACGCCGGGCATAAATGCCTGACGCCTTACTGGATTGGTTGGATTTAACAGGACCGGAGCCTGTCGGACGGACGCTTTTATGAACGCGCTTGATCCGAACCCGACGCAGCCGGGGCCGATTCCCAGCATTCGATCTCTTCCAAACCGGGGATACGGTCTTTCGTGAAGACCGGATCTTTGCCCGCTTTTTTCTGTTTCACATAGTCGTTCAATACCGCAAAAGCGATTTTGGATAGCCAGGTGATCGCAATCAGATTGACCACGACCATCAGGCCCATAAACAAGTCGGCCAGATCCCAGACGACCTGAACCTTGGCGACGGAGCCGAAAATAACCATGGCCAAAACCGCGATCCGGTAAAGGCGGACCCAAGCTTTATTGGAATGGAGGAATTCGATGTTCGTTTCCCCGTAGTAATAGTTGCCCAGCAGCGTACTGAACGCGAAAAGAAACACCATGATCGCGAGGAAGCCGGACGCCCACGACCCGATATGGACGCTCAAGGCGGCCTGCGTAAGCTCAATGCCGTTGAGGCTCGGATCGGTATACGCCCCGGAGAGCAGCACGATAAAAGCCGTGCTCGTACAGATGATCAGCGTATCGGTCAACACGCCGAAAGACTGGATCAGCCCCTGCTTCGCCGGATGGGATGTGGTTGCCGTCGCCGCGGCGTTCGGTGCGCTCCCCATTCCCGCTTCGTTGGAGAACAAGCCGCGCTTCACTCCCTGGAGCAGCGCCGCTCCGAGCGAGCCGCCCGCTATCTGATCGATACCGAAGGCGTTTTTCACGATCAAAGCGAGGACTTCGGGCATTTTCGTTATATTCATCAGCACCACGAACACAGCGACCCCGATATACAGGACCGCCAGCACAATAACGATGTACTCGGACATTTGCGCAATCCGTTTGACACCGCCGAAAATAATCGCCCCGAAAATTACCGTCATAATGATGCCGACCGTCAGACGGTCCGTGCCGAAGGAATTTTCGAACGCGATCGTGATCGTATTCGACTGGACCGCATTAAACACCAGACCGAATGAAATCGTAATCAGGACGGCGAACAACGCTCCCATCCAGCGCTTCTTCAAACCCGTCTGCATGTAATAAGCGGGTCCTCCGCGGAAGCCGTTCTTATCCTTGATTTTGTAAACCTGCGCCAGCGTGCTTTCGACAAAGCTGGAAGCCGAACCGATAAGCGCGATGACCCACATCCAGAATACGGCGCCTGGTCCCCCCAAAGCGACGGCGATGGCCACCCCGGTAATGTTCCCGGTTCCTACGCGGGCCGCCATACTGATGCAGAACGCTTGGAAAGGCGAAATATTGTCGCCGGAGACGCTTTTGGACTCGAACAGCACCCGCAGCATTTCCCGGATCATACGGAACTGCATAAATTTCGATCTATACGTAAAATAAAGACCGATCCCGATCAACAGGACAATCAACAGTTTAGACCACAGAAGATCGTTCAACAGATTAATCATACCTTGTAAAAAATCAATCATGGAGTACCTCGCTTGTCGGTTATTTTTTGCACAGATATGATAAAAAACTTTTTAAGTATATCAAGTTTTCTTCCGTTGAGGTAGGCTCTTAGGGCCAGTTTCAGATTTTGGAAATTACGGTTCCGTTGGAGGTCCGGGCACCCCGGAATCCGACTGATCCGGCTGCGGCGGCGGCGAGTAGACGTTCATCTTCGCTTCGGCCGATTCGGCGGCCAGAAATAGCGTGAACAGCAGCCAGGTCAACACCATTTTTCTCATCATAACCTCCGGCATCCGAATGTGATTGGGGTCTCCATATTATTCCCTTCTCTGCAAAAAAAAGCAGCCTGCGCGAGTGCAGAGCTGCTTGATTTTACCGGATTCCGGCGGAGTTACATTCAGGTTATAAAGGCTTGCCCCAGAGGACGGTTACGTCGACCGTGACTTCATCTATTGCCATGGCCGTAGCTTCCCGCAGCCGTTCATCCCGGGCTCCCCAGGCTAAAGGCGTCATGGTCAGCAGAGGCTCCAGCAGTTCGGGGCCGAACCGCCAGGAATACCGGAGACGCCGGCTGTCCAGCAGCCTGAAGCGCTCGCGGAACCGTTCAACGGCGAGACCGCTCGTGAAAAACTCCCGTTCCGTGCCGGCGTATAACAGTTGACGGAATTCACGCAGATAGTTTTCTTCCGGGATGACTTTGATCAGCAGCCCGTCTTCGTCCAGCAGTCTGCGGAACTCCGCATAATTGGAAGGCGACAGGATGTTCAGAATCACGTCGAATCCGGCCGTCTTAAACGGCGCGTTCGCAAGGTCTGCGGCGCACCACAGCGCACCCGCATCTCCTTTGGACGCCTGCCGGACCCCCTCCTTCGCCAGATCCATGCCGACCGCCAGTAAATCGGTGGCCGCCCGGTCGCTCAGCCGCCTTCTTATGCCGGATAAAAGCGAACCCTCCCCGCAACCGGCATCCAGTATGCGCAGTTTAGGGTGGCGTTTGTCCGGTAACACAGCCTCCGTTATCCGTTCGCCGATATAATCGCGTACCGGATCGAAAAGCCCGTTCTCGTTAACGGTTTTCCGGGCCGCGAAAAGATTTTTGCCGTATTTGGTCTTAACGGCTTGCGGCAGCAGATTCAGGTATCCTTCTCTCGCGAGATCGAAATTGTGCCCCACGCCGCAGCGCAGGCTTTTTCCCTCTGTTATCGTCATCTGCCCGCCACAGACCGGGCAACTGAATATCGTTTCATGGGCCGCCAAGAGCTGAGCAGCCTCGTTTCTGTTTCTTTGAGTGGACATGCCAAAAACACCCCGTTCATTCGAATAGTTGAATGAAAAAGGCACAGATAAACAAACCCTTACACCGTTCGCAAAAAAACGGAAGAGTTTGGCTTAGCTGTACCTTTCATTAACGATAGCGAATGAATTGGATGATCATAGTCGGCAGTTCCCCTTGCGTATTTTAGTGAAGAAGCGTTAGGCCCCTTCTCTTTTGATTATAACAGATTTTCTTTGACAGCAGATGGTTTAGGAACTATACTAATTTTATGGAAAAGAATAGAACTTCTCAGACTAACAACAGTACCGGCGCCAACAGCGGCGGCCGCAGCCTCGGCCGTCTGATCCTGCAGCTCCGCCGGCTTGAACGGCGGCCGCAGACTTTCGGAAGCGCGGGGCCGCTCACCCCCAGCGAAATCCACACGATCGAGGCGATCGGAACCGAGGGCGGCATTCTTATGAGCGAACTGGCCGGGAGGCTGGAAATCACTAAGGGCGCGGTGACTCAGCTTATTGTGCGTCTGGAGGCCAAGGACCTGGTGGCGCGTTCACCGCATCCGGAGGATTCCCGGGGCACGCTGATTTCGCTTACCGCCAAAGGAAAGGAAGCCCACACGGCGCATGAAGAGGTGCATCGCGCTTTCTACGAACAGCTCCAGGAGCAGTTGACCGAGCAGGAAATCGAAGTGTTCGATACCTGTATCGACAAATTGGTCACTTTTTTAAAAAAATAAAAAGTTAAAGAATCTCTAGGACAGAGCATTATTTTTTTGTCCAATTAGTTTAGTAACTATACCAATTATCGGAGGTGACCGATTGTGCAAGCAGCAAGAACACGGACAAAGGAACTGCGTCCTTCGCTCATGGTAACGGCTATTTGCCTAGGCGCTTTTATTTCGCATTTTACGGCCGGGATCGTGAATGTCTCTCTGCCCCAATTCGCCGCTATCTTCGGCACTACGCTCGGCACGGCCCAGTGGATCACAACCGGATATCTGCTCGTTATCGCCTCTTTGCTGCCCGTCATGGGCAAGCTGGGAGACCGCTGGGGCTTCCGTCTCATCCATAACCTCGGGTATATCCTGTTCGGCATCAGCTCGGTACTGGTGGCTTTCTCCCCCAACATCGGGGCGCTGCTCGGTTTCAGAATCGTGCAGGCTGTCGGCGCGGCCATGTTTCAGGCGACCAATATGGCCCTGATCACCCTTCACCTGCCCAAGCAAAACAGGGGGCGCGCGCTGGGCACGGTCAATACCGCCGTCGCTCTCGGCGCCATGAGCGGACCTATCGCCGGCGGAATGGTTGCGGAGTGGCTCAATTGGCACTGGCTGTTCCTGATCCACGTGCCCGTGGCGGCGCTCGCTACCCTGTTGGCCTTCCGCTTCATTCCGCCCGCTCCCGTTATGGACAAGCAGCGATCGGCTCCTTTCGATACCATGGGGGGCTTGATGTTCATGGCGATCATCAGCTCTGTCATATGGACGATATCCGGCAGTTCCTCACGGGGATGGCTGTCTCCGGTAACGGCGGCCGTGCTGGCTTCGGCGGCGCTCCTGCTGGCCGTCTTCATGATATGGGAGCGGAGGCAGGCGAATCCTTTTATCCCCGTACGGGCTTTTCGGATTCCCGCGTTGTCCGCCGGCCTGATCATCAGCTGCGTGGCATTCGTGCTCGCCAACAGCTTCCTGGTGACTCTCCCGTTCTACTTGTCCGGCGTATCCGGGATGTCCCCGTCAGCCGCCGGAGCAGTCATGACGGCCTATCCGATTCTGCTCGCCGTTACGGGTCCGTTCGCGGGTCATTTATCGGACCGCTTCGGTTCGGGTTTGCTCGTCCTTCTCGGACTGCTTGCCATGGGCGGCGGTGCGGTTGTTTTCTCCCTCGGCCTCGGCGTGCTGCCTATGGCGGGATTGATTGCCCTTCTGGCGCTGGTCGGCCTGGGCATGGGCCTGATTACTTCGCCGAACAACAGCACCATTCTCCATCATGCACCGAAAGAACACGTAGGCGCTATAGGAGGAATGATCGCGCTAACCCGCAACTTGGGCATGGTCGTCGGAGCGGCTCTGGGGCTCGGGGTCGTCCAAGGTGCGGCTCCGTCCGCTTCTTCGGAACCGGACCGGCTTCTTGGCGCATTGAGTTCGGTTTTTGAAATCAATGTCTGGCTGTGCGCGGGCGCCATAGCTCTGCTGGGCCTCAGCTTTTATCTGGAAAAGCGCCGACGTGTCCAGCTTGATCCGGTGCGGAGCGCTCAACCGGAAACGCACCCTTAGAACCGGCTTTCTACCCGTTCTTCCGTCTGCGCTCCTCTGCCGTTTTTCCCCGTCTCCCGTTCACCGCCGCGCCCTCTCTGTATTCAGGCTCCCGGTCAAAGAGGAACCTTGCCGCCATTTGCCGGTATGCCGCCGCACGCTGGCGGCTGCCCCGCTGCTCCTCCTTCTCCGCCATCCAGGAGGCCAGGTCGGCAACCTCCATCTCCAGCCAATTCTTCTTCGCGACAAACCACTCATCGTACAGACCCGGCAGCAAAGGGTCCGGCAGCCTGGCGAGCAGGCGGCCGGCCGGTTCATACCGGCGATTTTCGTCGATGGTACGGATTTCTTCAAGCTCCTTTAAAAAATCCAGCAAATCACAGCGCAGGAGACAAAGCAGTCTGACATATTCCCGATCGACGGAAACGATGGAAGACCCTCCTTCGAAACTTTGCAGCATATTTTTGAAATGATTCAGATAGACCTTGAGATTCCGCAGAGCCGCTTTGCCGGAAATTTGCGGGAACAGGGCATCGCACAGCTCCTCCCGCGTTGCAGTCGGATGGAAGATCATATACACCAGCAGACTCTTCGCATAGCGCCGATTCCACCCGTCCACCATTTCCCTTCCATTCAAAAAGACCCGGAAAGGCCCGAGCAAATCAATCTTAAGCACCTGGGCAAGCGCCGCCTGCTTTTCTCCTTCTTCCAGGAAAAGCTGAAGCGTATCCCGCAGTTCCCTGACCAGCGGCTCGTCGGCTAAAGGCCGGCTGTCTTTTCGATGCAAAAACTGTTCGATCCACAGCGCCGTCGTACCCGCCTGTTCCACGAAGGGCATATTCGCGGCACCGGGCACGATCAGGAAGGACGCGCTAGGCAGGACCCCGACCGCCAGCGAAGCCGCCGTTACATAGATAGGATCACACTCCCCCGCCAGAACGAGCGTACGGTGGGCGATGAACTTTAATTCCTTCCAGCCGTCTCCCTCCATAAAAAGCTCCATAAAGCCGACATACACATCCGGATTCATCCGCCGGTAAGCCTCCCTGACTATCTGAAATGCGGATGTATGAACAGGGAGCGAAGTTTTAAAGGCAGCCAGTTCAGCCGCTAAAGCATCCACTCCCTCTTTTATTAGCCGTTTACGCTCCGTTATCTTTCTGCGGATAAGATCCGCCGGTATTTTAACAGGAAGTGAAATCAGCACAAGACGATCCACGCATTCCGGATAGGAACGGCAGAACTGGACCGCTGCGCTCGCCCCTATTCCGTGGCCTATAAGATGAGCAGACGCAATTTCAAGCGCTTTCAAAACTCTTCGCAAATCGGCGGTTATAAAATCCCAGTCTAGGCTGTTTTCCTTTAACTCCGTACTGAGCCCATGTCCCGGAAGGTCATAAAGCACAATGCGGTAATGTCCGGTGAAATAAGGAATCAGCTCGTTCCATATCGTCCGGTCCAAGCCAAGCCCGTGCAGGAAAACGAGGGTCTGGCCGTTTCCTTCTTCCGGCGGATATTCATGGTAATGAACGGTTACCCCGTCTTCAAAATGCATCTGTATCTTACCCCCAAACGCGTGCCGCAGGTCTTTTTTCCTATTTTAAAGGCTGCGCATCCTTCCAGGCAACAGAATTTTCCGGTTTTTGTCGAATATTTCCGGCTTTTTGTAACCTTGCTGTAACCCTCACTTTGTTACCATAAAGGAAGTTTTTGTGCCTTTATCCATGCTGTTTATGGGCCGAATCGTGTATTTCACGAGAATTATCAGGCGTTAAGCGCTGTAAATGCGAGCATTTCAACGAAAAAGGAAGACTGCGATGAAAAAACATACCCGCCCCCAAAAAGGCAGCAAGCGCATTGGCTGGGTCCTACTTTTGTCGGTTTCCGTGCAGGTCTTATTGCCTACACAACCTCTTTTTGCCGCCAAAAGTGAAAAAGAAATCGTGCTGAGAATAGACAGCAGTCTGGCCTCCATAGACCGGAAGCTTGTTTCCATCAGTCCGGAGGACGCCACAGCCGTGCCGTTTCTGGAACAGGACACGACTTTCGTGCCGCTCCGCTTCGTATCGGAAGCGCTGGGCGCCAAAGTGGAGTGGGAACAAGCGACACAGACGGTGACGATGGCCACCTACGACCGCCAGATCCTGTTCGCCGTAGGCAGCAGGCAAATAACCGTCAACGGGCAGGATCACGTGCTCTCCGTTCATTCCATTCTGCGGAACAACGTGACGTTCGTGCCGCTGCGCGGCATCGCCGAATCTCTCGGGAGCCATGTCGACTACGAAGACGGATTCATCCGCATTTCCGGCCAACAGACGTCTTCGTCAAGCTCCGGTACGGCCCCGGAAGCTCCCATCGAGAAGAATACCGCGTTGAAGGAGGGCATGTCTTACCGGGTTTATCAACATGCCAACTTCCTGGACGGATTCGCTACACGGCAGGAAGCCGTCTCCTTTGCGAAGCAGTATGCGAACTCAACCGTCAAGAACCGCAAGGATGAGGTCGTATGGGACAGTTTCCCTCCTTACCGGGTTTACCAGAGCGAAAAGTTTCTGGCCTATTATGACAGTTATACCGATGCGGTCAGCCACGCCAAGAAATATGCAAACAGCTTCGTTACCTACAAAACGGCCGCGAAGCCCGTCTGGACATTCGGCGGTCCTTCCAAGCAGCCCGTCTATATCAACGTCCCGCTTATCCGTCAACTTCCGGAGCTGCCCCGCGGCTGCGAAGTGACGGCGCTCGCTTCGCTGCTCCAGTTCGCCGGGGTGCCGGTCGACAAAATGACGCTGGCGGCTGAAATCCGCAAGGACCCGACTCCCTACAGCGAGAAAAACGGCGTCATTTCCTTCGGAAGCCCGCACCGTGGATTCGTCGGTGATATGTATTCGTTTAACAATCCCGGCTTCGGGGTTTATCACGGTCCTGTGTTCGAGCTCGCGGAACGCTACTTGCCCGAGCGGGTTGTCGACCTTACCGGCACGGAGTTCGAAGATGTTTTGCATTTCGTGGGAACGGGCACTCCGGTATGGATCATTTCCAACGTAACGTTCCGTAAGCTGGAACCTTATCACTTCCAGACGTGGATGACTCCGGACGGGCCGATCTGGCTGACAAAGAAGGAACATTCCGTCGTTATAGTCGGATACGATGAAGATTACGTCTACATCCGCGACCCGCATAACAAAACAGGCCGCGTGGCCAAGCAGCCTTTTAAAGAGGCTTGGGAACAAATGGGCCGGCAGGCCATCAGCCTGCTCCCCGAAGTCTGATCTTTGCTTTTTACCACCAGAATCTATCCAAAGGGAAGTGCCGTGCCATGCCTAACAAAATACGGGGAATGCTGCTTGTTGTCTTTGCCCTTGTTCCGTTCCTATTCGCAGCAGCCGCCCATGCGGCGGAAACGACGGATATCGTGAACCCCATCCAGACGTATACCTATGAACAAATGACAGAAGATATCCGGCAGCTTGCCAAGTCTTATCCCGAACTTATCGAATATAAATCCATCGGCAAAACGCGCTACGGACGCGAGATCTGGGCCGTCCGGCTTGGAACGGGCGACGCGAAGGTGCTGGTCAACGCTTCGCATCATGCCAGGGAATGGATGACCACCAACCTGGTCATGAACATGATCGACCAATACGCCCAGCTTTACGTCCGCAATGGGGCCATGAACGGCCGGGCTCTTCAATCCGTTCTGAACAACACGTCCATCTGGTTCGTACCCATGGTCAACCCCGACGGCGTCACGCTCCAGCAGAAGGGCTTATCCGCTTTTCCAAGCGAAGCCCGGGCAGGCCTTCTCGCCATGAATGAGAAGAGCTCCGATTTCTCGCGGTGGAAGGCGAATGTGGAAGGCATTGACCTGAACCGCCAATATCCGGCGGAATGGAAATCCATCCGCAACGATTCCGGCCGGCCGTACTATAAGAACTTCAAAGGGGACGAGCCGCTCCAGACCGCGGAAACGAAGGCTATGGTCGCCTTCACCAAAGAAGTCGATCCGGATATGGAGCTGTCTTACCACTCCTCCGGAAGCATCCTGTACTGGAATTTCCATACCCTGGACAAAAATCTGGAAAGGGACCGTAAAATCATGGCCCAGGTCGCCGCCATGACCGGGTATACACCCGTAAAACCGGAGTCCAACCCGTCAGGCGGAGGTTTTACCGACTGGTTTATCCAATCCCTCGGCCGTCCCGGATTGACGCCTGAAATCGGCAGATATGCCGGGGAAGGAAGCCTGCCCCTGTCGGAATTCCCGCGCATTTGGATCGAAAACAGGGATTTGGGCTTGTTTGCCGCCCAGCAAGGATTCGAGCTTTGGAAAGAGCGGATTCCCGTCGAGTACAAAAGCTTCGATCTTATTCTGACGGAGCCCCTACCCCTTTATTCGGAGGCGGACAGCCGGAACAAAACCGGCGCTTCCCTGACGGCACAGCCGTTAAAAGCGGACGCGCGTCTCGGCAATTGGTTCCGCGTCGATACCTGGCTCGGCAAATCGTGGATTCATGTGAACAAGCCCCTGCTGGGGAAGATCGAAGTCAAAGAATCGAAGGTCGAATTGACCGGCAAAACCCTCATGTACCGCGAGCCCCGTCTATCTTCCGGCATTCTGTCGGAGCTTTCCCCACAGACGGTAACGGCTTTTGAGCAGATGGAGGACTGGTACCACATCCGTACCTGGTTAGGGGATGCCTGGATTCAGGTCAAATAGAGGCCGGAGAGATTGAACAGGAAAAAAACGCAGCAAGGAGCCGCTGACAGCGGCTCCTTTTTTGCGGTTATTCTGCGCCATCCCCGTTATTTTTCTGCGAGGCCAGGGCGGTTAGAAGTTGTTTGACTTCGGTCAGCTCGTTTTCAATCCGGTGCAGGCGACTCTGCATGGCGTCGATCTCCTGCTCCGCTTTATAATTGATGGCAAAATCAATTACGGATTCATGCTTGTCTCTTGCGGCCTGCCGGTTCTGACTCATCATAATGACCGGGGCTTGAAAAGCGGCAATGAAGGATAAGCATAAATTCAGTAAAATATACGGAGCCTGGTCAAAATGCAAAGGCGTAAACGGAAGCGTGTTCCAGGTAATCCAAACCGCCAGAAATAGAGCGAAATAAATGATAAATTTCCAGCTGCCGCCGAAGAACGCGAGCCGGTCCGCAATGCGGTCCGACCATCTCGTCTTTTTGACATACTCCTCGTCCAAATGAGAAAGTATGCTTTTCTCGTAATGATCCACCAGCCGATCGATCCGTTTGGTGCTTTCCTGGTTAAGTTCGATATCGAACCCTTGAATTTTCGAAGCGTCTTCAGGCTCTTTTTTCCATTGAAAATAAGGCTTCTTCTCCATGCCGTCAACCTCCTCGCGAATACGAGGAAGTCACATGAAAACCTATGTTTGGGAAGAGTTGAATACCCGAGGCAGCCAAATCTTCATCGCACGAGGTCTGGACATGACTTCCTCCATGCTACTATCCGGATCCGGTTCTACCGACTTCCGACTGCCCATAAAGATGTTCAACTCCTTTTCCAAATGTTTCCACACCATTATCATACTCCTGCTTGGCTCCCCTGTATATAGGCGTTCGCCCCTGCGGCGTATGGTCAGGCGAGAAGTGCCCGGCAAAGGCGAATGCAGCCTAAGCATTCTTCCTGCACTAACCTACAGCGGTGCGGCCGACTAAGCTCTATCTGCGCCTTCCGCTTCCCATGCGGCAACTTCCTCGCGTACCCGCGGCGCCACTTCGGTCCCCAGCAGCTCGATGGCTCGCATGACTTCGTCATGAGGCATCGAGCCGACCGGCACGTGCAGTAGAAACCGGGTAATGCCGACGTTCTTGCGGAGATGAACGATCTTGCGTGCGACCGTTTCCGGGTCGCCAACGTACAAGGCTCCGTTAAAGCTCCGCGCGGAATCAAAGCTGGAACGGTCGTAACGCCCCCAGCCCCGCTCCCGCCCCAGCACGTTCATGACGGCCTGGGTAGAAGGGAAAAACTTGTCGGCCGCAAGCTCCGTAGTCTCGGCGATGAAGCCGTGCGAATGCGAGGCGACCGTCAGCTTCGAGGCGTCGTGCCCTGCGTGGGCGGCCGCTTTCTTGTACAGCTGCACGAGCGGCGCGAACTGCAACGGGCTGCCCCCGATAATGGCCAGCACAAGAGGCAGACCGAGCAGGCCCGCGCGGACTACGGACTCCTGGTTGCCTCCGCTGCCGATCCAGACCGGCAGCGGATTCTGAACCGGACGCGGATACACGCCCAAGTTGTCGATAGCGGGCCGGTGGCCGCCCTGCCAGGTCACTTGCTCGGACGCCCGGATCTTGAGAAGCAGTTCCAGCTTCTCGTCGAACAGCTCGTCGTAATGGTCCAAATCGTAGCCGAACAGCGGGAACGATTCGATAAAAGAACCCCGGCCCGCCATGATTTCCGCACGGCCGCCTGAGATTCCGTCCAGCGTGGCGAAATCCTGAAACACGCGCACGGGGTCCGCCGAAGAGAGCACCGTGACCGCGCTGGTCAGCCGGATACGGCTCGTCTGCGGCGCGGCCGCGGCGAGTACGATTGCGGGAGAAGACGCCGCATAATCCTTTCGGTGATGTTCCCCTACCCCGTACACGTCCAAGCCCACCCGATCGGCGAGTACGATCTCTTCCACAACCTCACGCAGCCTTTGCGCGTGGCTGATCACCTCGCCGGTATGAACGTCCGGCGTCGTTTCCACAAATGTGCTTATCCCTATCTCCATTTTGCAGCCCTCCTGATTCAAATAATTTGTCTTCTCGCGGCTTTCAAAGCATACAGGTCCGAATCGACCGTTGTATCGTTTATGAAGTTGGCTTTGGCGGCTGGAGTTAAGCCTGTTTATAAACCTCGGCCATGAGTACTTTTTTGTACGGCTGGAATTCTTCCTCGCTCATAGGCTCCGGATAACTCATAATTTGCAGAGCAAGCTCCGGCTGCCCTTCCCTGAGAGGCGGCTGGAAATAGTCGAAGGCGTTCAAATGAAAGCCGAGGCGTTCGTAAAATTCGATTCTCCGTTTGGAATCGGTGTCGTTCGCGGGCTCTACCTCCAGGATGACGGGAGTTGAAGAACCGCTCGTATAAGCCGCCATCAGCTTTTTGCCTATTCCTCCGCCCCGCTGTTCCGGATTGACCGCGATATGTTCCACGAAACGAAACGCTTCGAATTCCCAGACGCCCATAAAAGCCAGGATTTCCCCGCTCTCGTTCCGGCTCACGTTAAGCCGGTAAGCGGGATGAGCGAGCAGCGCCCGCTGCCCCTCACAAGTCCTTATTTCCGTATCGGGAAAAGAGGCCTCCATTAATTCAAATACTTCATCAAACTGAACCTTGTTCATAAAAACCCTTCCTTTCGATATGTCCTTTATATCTTAAAATTAAGATTCTTTCTATAGTTACCGAGCCTCGCTTGTCCCAACGGAGACCTGCCCATACGGCCATGCAAAAATAAAGCCCTCCAAGTCAGAGGGCTTCCTGATACAGGCTCGTTTTTATTCTATCCCGCATTAAATTTTCTTAACGAACTCCGATTTTAATTTCATGGCTCCAAAGCCGTCGATTTTACAATCGATATCATGGTCTCCGTCAACGAGACGGATGTTTTTTACCTTGGTGCCTATTTTCAGAACAGAAGAGCTTCCTTTAACTTTCAAATCTTTGATGACGGATACGGAATCGCCATCCTTTAAGATGTTGCCGTTGGCGTCTTTGACGACCTTTTCTTCTTCCCCGTTCCCGGGTTCGGCATCTACATTCCATTCATGGGCACATTCCGGGCAAACCAGAAGATTCCCATCCTCATAGGTATATTCGGAATTGCAGGCAGGGCAGTTTGGCAGATTCGACATAAGTTCGTGTTCTCCATTCGCTGGTCGGTACCTTCTTTCCTTATATTCTGCCACACTCTCATCGTCCTGACAAACATTCCGCGGTTCGCCCGCCTAAAAGTCATTCAACGTGGAGCCGGGAGCCGCTAATTTTCGGTTTCGCTCCTATTTGACGATGCCGAACTGGTCGTACAGAGCGGTCGCGCCCGATTCCGTGGTCGTATAAACCTGGAACGTGATTTTATCGTTTGCCACGGTAACGCCCGTAAACATTTCCTTGCCCGGCTGGCCGTATTTATACGCATAAGGGAACGGCCCGGACTTCGGCGTGTACCTTTTGTTTCCGGCAGCGTTGCTGACCAGATAAAGGGTCCCCTTCGGATTAATCAGGTTCCCGTCTTTGTCCACCGCCGCGTCCTTCTGCGGCACATTATTGTACATCGGATAGGTGCGCGTATACGTATGATCGTGGCCGCTCAACACGACGTCAACGCCGATTTCATCGAACAGAGCCGCAAGCTTCTTGCGGAAGAAGAGAACATCGCTGTCGGAGGAATGATTCGCTACGGAATAAGGCGACTTGTGGAACAAGACGATTTTCCACTTCTTGTCCGTCTTGGCCGCTTCCGCTCTCAGCCACTCTTCCTGCTTCCGGTACACGGCGTCGGTTCCTTTCGCCTCGTTGTACTCGGTATTGATGACCAGAAAACGGGCGGGACCGTAATCGAAGGCATAGACCGACCCGTCCGGCTTCGCTCCCGTATTGGAGGTGTTCGGCAGGTTGAAGTGGTACCAGAAGTTGTTGTTGGACTTGCTCTCATGGTTGCCGAGCGCAGGCACGAGAGGCGTCTTCTTCAGAATGGCCTGCGGCTTGCCCAGCAGCCAAAACCATTGATTCTCGATGTCCCCGTTGTCTACCAGATCCCCCGTGACGGTAACAAAACGGGCCGCGGGAAATTTCTTGACCGCTTCCTCCAGCGTGTGGTTCCAGGTCGCGTATTCCCGCTCGGTCGTACCCTGCAGGTCCGTCGTGTAGAGGAACGTGAACGCACCGCCGCTCTGTTCCTCGGTTTTGAACGTGCCGGGCTCGCTCCAGTTCCCCTCCTGGCCGTCTCCGGCGCGGTACGTGTACTCGGTGCCCGGCTTTAAGCCCGTTGCCGTAACCTTATGATCGGCGTAAGCGGTCTTCTTGCCCGCACTCTTGTCCGAGCTCGACTGATAAACCTGGATCGGCGCCGTGCTCCCCTCGAAGGAGATGACCCCGCTATCCGGCCATACGCCGCCTGTGACGAGAGACGATTCCACCACCTGCAGCTTCGTTCCGGTAACGGCGGGATCGGTATACCAGGCGAAGCCCTGCGAGGTTTTGGCATCCCCGTTGAACGTCAGCGCCAAAGCCGTCGGAGCCTTGGAGCCTGCCGCGGCCGCAATGGAGCTTCCCAAAACTCCGGCGTCCACTCCAGGTAAAACGACGGACACCGCCATGAAAACAGCCATAGGAGCGACGAGCCATTTGGACCTGCTGAATTTGTACATCATACACACCCCTTCGAACAAGAATGAAATCACCTCATCCTAGCAAAGAAGTGTTTGGTAAATATTAACATTTTATTTGGGGCAGATTAATTTCCTTCCCCCTGGCAGCTTGAAGTTCGCCCTCCCGTGTCCGCCTCGCTTTCTGTCCGTACTGCCATTTGATATAATGACAGGGCCGAGCAAGAGCAATGGAGGAATCTCTATGAATCTCGCGGAAAAAGTAAAAGCCCTTCCCTTAACTCCCGGCGTCTACCTGATGAAAGACCGTCTGGGCCATATTATCTATGTGGGCAAAGCCAAATCTCTCAAAAAAAGAGTCCAAACCTATTTTCAGCATTCCAAAGCCCATTCCCCCAAAGTCAAACGACTCATAAGCAATATCCGCGATTTCGAGGTCCGTCTGACCGACACGGAGTTCGAGGCCTTTATGCTGGAGTGCCGGTTAATCAAGCAGTTGAAGCCTCTGTATAATAAAAAAATGAAAAATCCGCTCGCCTATACGTACCTGGTCATCCGCAACAGCCGTGAGGGCCTCCGTCGGCTCGACATTACGAATGACCCCGCCGGACAGGAGGGGGACCTTTTTTTCGGGCCCTATACGAGCAGAAGCACGGTGGAAAAAGCCGTCCAAGGGCTGCAGGAAAGCTACCGGATTCTTTGCAGCAATCCTTACGCCAGGCGTTCACCCTGCCTCAATCATTCTCTCGGCTTGTGTCTGGGAATGTGCACCGGCAGCGAAGACGCTCTAAGAGCCTACAACTCCGTGCTCGATAAAATGATTACTTCCCTGAACGGGAGCCCTCCGATTGTTCTGCAAGATCTTGAGCAGCGGATGATGGAAGCGGCCGAAAGTCATAATTTCGAAGCCGCCGCCAAATACCGGGACCTGATGAAAACCTTCGGTTCCCTGATCCGCGGTGAGAAAGTGATCGGATTCGCCGAAGAAGACCGGAATATCGTCATCCTGGAACCCGTTAACGAACGGGAGGCTAAACTCATCCTCGTTAAAGGGAACCGCATTGTCCGGGATACCAAAGTGGAGGCTCCGGACGCGGACCGGAACGGGCCGGAAGCGCCGCATAAGCTCCACACCCTGGTGCGTTCGGCCATCCTGGGTACCTTCCGTCAAGCAGATCCGGCGGCCCCCCGCCCCAAAATCAGCCGGCACGATATTGACGAAGCGCAGATTCTGTACAGCTTTCTGCAAGGAAGCGCCCGCAGCTACCTGATCGTTCCCGAACATTGGCTGATTCCCGGGCATGAAGGCGAGCTTGGAGAAGCGGTTGAAGGGTTGATTGCAGGGTATGT
Organism: Paenibacillus chitinolyticus NBRC 15660; assembly: GCF_000739915.1. Taxonomy (GTDB): domain Bacteria; phylum Bacillota; class Bacilli; order Paenibacillales; family NBRC-103111; genus Paenibacillus_F; species Paenibacillus_F chitinolyticus. The sequence continues at coordinate 232,337 of NZ_BBJT01000007.1, forward strand.
ACGCGCACAAAATAGCGCCGGGGACCAAGATGGCCCCGACGCTTGAACCTTTTATGCGAATCACGAATTTCTTACTGGCTGGTACTGTTCCGGTAGGCGGCAACGAGTCTCTCGGTATGCTTTTGCTTTTCCGTAAGAAATTCGTTCACGTAGAGGCTTCCGTTTCTGCGGTTGAACGCTTCGGTCAGCTTGGCAATTTCATGGTCGATCCAGGGTAAAGTAACGCGATCCGACTCGGCCAGCCTTTTCCTCCGCTTCGTCTTTCCCCACTCATTCAGAAACAAACGAACCGCGTAAAAATATTGCAGACGGGACCAGCCTATTTTGCTCTCCAGGCCGTATCTTATCGTCTGCTCATAAAGTTTCGTCGCCCTAGTCATATCTGTTATGGTGAAGAATTCGAGAAAAACCCCGTATTCCTCCAAATATTGCGGACCTTCGAGCTCACGGACTGCTTTCTTCGCAATTGCGACGGCCCTGTCATACTCTTTTAATTTCATCAAAGGGATGATAATCAGGCTGTAGGTATTTTGCGGAACCGATCCGCATACCATCCTGCCTTCCAGAATGGGCTTCACGGCCTGCATGCCTCTTTTTAAATGATTCATTTTAAATGAAAATTCCCCGAATAAGTTCTGTTCGCAGGCCTGGCAGTCCGCCAGTGAATCCCTCGGCGTCGACCTCCACAGCTTATAGGACTCGGCTGCCTCCTGAAACATTCCAAGCGAGATAAACAAGTTTACCCGCTTCTGGTGGTAGGCTCGCAAATTATGCCCATGCCGGATGCATCTTTCTTTAAAATCCTCAAACATCCGCTCAATCTGTTCGAACGTCATTTCGGGCATTCTCCATATGCCGTTCAGAATCCATTTATAATGCCATAATAAATAAAAATGCGGGTATCTCCCCGGATTTTTATCGAATTTGGCCACACACCAGGCAAACGAGATTAACATTTTTTCTGAGAAGCCCGCATCCATGGCCGCTGACGTGTAATCCATCCGAACGTTGTAAGAGTCTTCTTCCGTCATGTAAAGATCCGCTATTCGAATCATTTCCTCCAGAACCGCCAGCTTTTGTTTCCCATCCGGCATAGTCCAGCTTACGCGCCTCAATTCATCGAAACGGTTCTTCATTGTTCTACCTCAGGCATCCGGTCCAGACCCATATTCATGAAATGAAACAACGATTCATTCATCATGGAGAGCTCTGCTGAACTTAAGGGATGGTTCCCCAGCAATAGGGCTTGCGTATAAAACAACTCGATGCATGCTTTCTGGGCTTCCAAGTCGCGAGATTCCATGGCCTTCCGGACAATGGGATTGTTATAGTTATAACAAAGCCGCGCAAAGGGCTGATCATACAGCTCATTCTTGATGACGCGCACGGCTTCAGCGAATAAAGGATTCGCTTCCTTCTCGCTCTCTTCCGCCAGCTTAAAGAAATTAACTTCCTGATTCGTATTGTATAGAACCGGAATGTCGGCAGGCTCAAACCATCTGACCACGGAGCGGCACTGGAAACTCCGGAGTATTTCATTGGAATAATCAAGGAAAGGCCGAGTTTCTTGTTTCTCCATGACGTTCAGCTCTTTAAACCGGTTTGCAAATTCCAAAATATCCAGCACATCAACGGAAATATCGTCCTTCACGTTACGCAAATTCAGTACGAGATCCAAGTCATGAACATACCCGCCATTGATCACCATCAAGTCCTGCGCCTTAGCCACCCGCGCTACCTGCCGGAATTCATCCAGAGTAGGAGCCACTAACAGATGGGTATGATTTTCAAGAATTTCCGCCATTTTAAGATCACCGAAAGAAGTTTCAAAACTCAAGTGCTGGATAAAAAGCTCGTACAGCTCTTCATCTTCAACAGCCATTGTTTTGATAGAAGCATAGTGTACCAGTACGATGCGTTTAAACAGCTCCTGATTTTCCTGGGATAATTCGATTAGATAGTTCTTGATGCACTCACCAAGTTCATCTCTTACGCTAAAGAACAGATCATTTTCCTGGAAAGCCTCCCGCGAAGCTGTCGGCCGTAAATTCTCCGTATTAATAATCCCGTTCACGAAAAAAGCCCAGGGCGGCAAAACATTGCTCATCTTATCGGATAAAAGCATGCCTTTCAAATAAACACGATGCTTTTTCTCATCTTGAAGACTGACAGCATAAGGCAGGATAGAAGCGATGCCCTTCACGCCTCCTATAACTGAGGTCAGTGAAATTATATCCATGGGCTTGGAATAGGCCGTTTCCTCTACAAAATCCATTGCTTCTTGCTTGTCCATATTCCATGGCGGGATGGAAGTATTCACGTTCAGTTCATAGTTGTCTTCGGTCAATATAATCGGTGTCGGCAGAAACTCCCCGTATTTCTCCAATAACTCTCTCAACCGGTAAAACTCGAAATACTCCTCGTAATCCGTTTTCGCTTTCAAATAGATCGTAGTTCCTACAGGGACTTGGCGCTCTAATTTTTTGATCGAGTAGGTGCCGTCCGGCTTTCCCCGCCATTCCAAAGAGTCGCCTTCCCCGTTTGACGAACGGGTAATCAGTACGATTTCTTCACTGACGACAAAACAAGACAGAAGACCGACGCCGAATTGTCCGATATAATCGTCTGCAAGATCCTGATCTTCTCTTTTGGTGGAACTGCCGATCTTAGCGAGAAATTGCTCAATTTCCTTTTCCGTTAACCCGCAGCCGTTGTCGGAGAAAGAAATCGTATTGGAAGAGAACACCTCAACTCTTACTTCTCCTTCAAACTCCTGGCCGAGTCGTTTTCTTGCCGTAACGGCGTCTATGCCGTTCTGAAGTAATTCCCGGATAAAAACTCCGGGATCGGAGTAAAGGTGATTCGACAGCAAATCAATGACTCCTTGTAAATTAACTTGAAAATTCATCGTTTTCATCGTCCTTTTAAATTTATAATCACGGATTGGTTAAAATTAGTATATCAAATTGTAAATTTAGGAGTGTAGATAAAAATTAGCTGTATTTAGAGTTTATTTTAAGGTTAATTGTCCTTATTTGTTTGAATGGCAATAAAATAAACATTCACTACTACGTGCAGGATATCGGCAAAGGAACACCGGTTATCGCATGATGATATGGCTGGAATCCCTGTACTTCCAGGCGCATTCCGGCAGGAGTAATTCCGCCCGGAACCGACTTGCCCCGATTACTCTCCGAAAAAGACAGCACCCCTTACCCGATCACGGATCGTTCCCTTTCCGGGAAAAACCGTGAACTTGTAAGGGGTGCTTTTTTTAACAAGACGGGTTGTTTAACGTATCCGCAGGAATGCCGGTCTGGATGGTGAACACGAAGACTGCTCCCTTTTCGACATTCGACCGGGCATAGATGGTTCCGCCCATCAAGTTGACCAGTGTTTTGCAGATCGACAAACCAAGGCCCGTGCCGCCGAATTTCCGGCTGATGGTAGCGTCAATCTGCGTAAAGGGCTGGAACAAGTGATGCATTTTATCGGCGGGAATGCCGATTCCGGTATCTTCCACGATAAACTCAAGGGTGATCAGCTTATCATCCACCCTTTTTTGACTCACCGTTGCCTTAACGCTGCCGGTTTCCGTAAATTTGACCGCGTTGCCGATCAGGTTGTTCAGCACCTGTCTCAGCCGGTTGGAGTCTCCGATCAGGATCTTGGGAATTCCCGGCTCTATGTGCGTCTCCAGAAGCAGATTTCGCTCGCGTGCAAGAGCGCGGAACAGATCCATCGTTTCTTTCAAACAGACTGTCAGATTGAACGGCTCGTAGTCAAGCTCCATCTTACCCGATTCGATTTTGGTGAAATCGAGGATATGGTTGATGACGGAGAGCAGAGCGTGTCCGCTCGTATGAATAATCTCGGCCATTTCCGCGTCGTCCTGCTTCAAATCCGAAGCCATCAATATATCCGACAAGGCAATGATGCCGTTCAGAGGGGTGCGGATCTCATGGCTCATCATCGCCAGAAAGCCGGATTTGATCCTCGAAGCGACCTCCGCCGTTTCCTTAAGCTGGGTAAGCACGCGGTTCGCGTCTTCCAGCTCCAAGGTTTGTTTCTGAAGCTCGCCGGTTTTGATTTGAAGCTCTTTGCGCGCTTTGTACAACCGTACAAAGCCTTCGATTTTGCTTCTTAACACGCCGGAATGAAAGGGTTTCGTCAAATAATCAATTCCGCCGGCCGTATAAGCTTTCATATAATCTTCGACTTCCGGGGTAAGGGCGGTGAGGAAAATGATCGGAATGTCCTCCGACTTTTTGCGTCTCTTGATTCGTTCCGCCGTTTCGAACCCGTTCATATCCGGCATGAGAACATCCATAATGATGAGGGCATATTCGCTCTCCAGCAAAAATTTCAAAGCCTCCATACCCGAGGAAGCCCGGATTAACTGGTAAGGCGTATCAACCAGCAGCGCTTGTATCGTCAGAAAATCTTCCGGCCGGTCATCGACCAATAAAATGCGAATCGGATACTCCATTCTAATCCCCCGTTACAAGCTCGCACAGATCCTTCAAGTGATCTAAGTGATCAACCAGGTCTTGAGCATACTGACTAACTGTGTGGTATTAATCGGTTTCGAGATGTAATCGGAGGCGCCTGCCTGCAGGCATTTAATCCGGTCCTCGTCCATAGCTCTTGCGGTCAGCGCGATGATGACAAGCTTCTCGAACTCCGGCATTTTGCGGATCTCCCTCATGGTCTCGTAGCCGTCCATCTCAGGCATCATGATATCCATGAATACCAGATCGACTTCGGGATGATTCCGGAGAATGCTCAAAGCCTCTTTGCCGTTCTGGGCAAACTGTATATTCATGTTATACCCTTCCAGCACACTGGACAAAGCAAAAATATTCCGCATATCATCGTCAACCAGTAAAATGTTCTTGTCTTGGAACGCCGCTTCAGGATTATGAAGCTTCTCGATCAACTGCTGTTTGTCCGCCGGCAGATCCGCATGTTTACGGTGGAGGTATAGAGCCGTTTCATCGTACAACCTCTCCATGGACCTTACATTCTTGATCACGATGCTTTCCGCGTAATGATGGAGGCGCTGCTCGTCCTGCTTGTTTAATTCCTTGCCCGTAAAAATAATAACCGGCAGCGTCTGGAGCTTGCGGTTGGTCTTCACCTGCTCAAGCAGATCGAAGCCGGAAATATCGGACAGACCCAGATCGAGCACCATGCAGTCAAAATGATGGGAGGCCAGCTGTTCCAGCGCCTCCCGGCCCGTTGCGACCGCGACGATGTTCACGTCCGGATGGGCGATAAAAGCGACTACGCTGCTGCGCAGAACAGGATTGTCCTCCACAATGAGCAGGCTTTTGGTACGCCTGCGGATGTACGATTCAATCTGCAGGAAGGCCGCTTCCAACTCGTGAACATCGTTCGGCTTCTTCCAGAAGGCGAGCGCCCCCATGGCCAGCCCCTGCTGGTTCTCTTCGGCCGTCGATATGACATGAATCGGAATATGGCGAAGCTCCGGCCGGCCTTTCAAGCGGCTGATAATGGACCAGCCGTCCAGTACGGGAAGCTGGATGTCGAGCAGAATCGCATCCGGCTTGTACGCGTGAGCCAGAGCCAGACCCTGGTCTCCCTGGGAGGCGACAATGGCTTTGAAGTTTCTCTGCCGCGCCAGGTTCAGGAGCGTGGACGCAAATTCGGCGTCCTCTTCAATGATCAGCAGCAGCGTATCGCCCGGCTGCAAGTTGTCGCGGTCGTCCTCCATCTCCGCGAGCTGGAGCAGCTTCGGATTCGAGATGGAGATGTCCGGCACGAAGGATTCCTGGAAGCTGCTTTCCCCCCGCTTGGCCTGCTCGGATGCGGCGGACATGGTGTCGCTGGCCGCTGCGGCTTGGGACACGGCGATGCCGGGCTGCGCAGCCGGCAAATGCAGGGAGAAGGTGCTGCCCTCCCCTTCCGCCGAGCTGACTTCGATCCGGCCGCCCAGCAGCCCCGCCAGTTCCCGGCAGATGGTCAGGCCGAGACCCGTGCCGCCGTATTTGCGGCTGGTCGTGCCGTCCGCCTGCTGGAACGCCTCGAAGATGCTCTCCAGCTTCGAGGCGGGGATGCCGATCCCCGTGTCGGTGACGGAGAAGACGATTTCCTCGGCGGGGGCCTGTCCGTCTCCGCCGGTTGGAGCGGATGCGCCGTGAACGGAAAGCGTGACGGCCCCTTTTTCCGTAAATTTAAGCGCATTGGACAGCAGGTTGTTCAAGATTTGTTGAAGTCTGTGGCCGTCCGTCAGGATGCTCTCGGGAAGCCGTCTGTCGCTGTGTATGTCGAAATGAATATTTTTCTCCTTCGCCTGCTGTTCGAAATGACGGTACAAGTGACTGCTGACATCTTTCAGGTAGGTCGGCTCGACGACGGCCGTCATTTTGCCGACTTCCAGCTTCGCCAAGTCCAGAATCTCGTCAATCAGCGTAAGCAGGTCCTTCCCTGCCGAGAAAATCGTATGGATATATTCAAGCTGCCTGGAATGTAGGTTGCCTTCCTTATTTTCCGCAAGGATCTGGGACAGGATCAGCAAACTGTTAAGAGGCGTCCGCAGCTCGTGCGAAACGTTCGCAAGGAATTCGGATTTATATTGAGCCGCCATAAAAATTTCATCGGCTTGCTCTTTAATTTCGATTTTCTGCCGCTCGGTCAGCTCGACCTGCTGCTTTAGATTTTCATTGGAGGCAAGCAGTTCCTCCGCCTGCTCTTTGAGCTCGTCGGCCTGTTCGGCGATCTCGGTCTTCTGCAGTTCGGTCAGTTCCATCTGCTCCTGAAGCTGCTTGTTGGACTCGAACAGTTCTTCCGCCTGTTCTTTCAGCTCGTCCGCCTGCTGCTTGATTTCCTCTTTCTGAAGCTCCGTAAGCTTCATCTGTTCCTGGAGCCGCTCGTTGGAAGTTTGCAGACTACCCGCCTGCGCTTGGAGTTCTTCGGTTTGAGCCTGCAGCTCTTCCGTCTGGCTTTCGAGTTCCTCCGCCTGCATCTGCAATTCCTCGGTCTGAGCTTGCAGCTCCTCTGTCTGGGATTGAAGCTCCTCGGTTTGGGCCTCGAGCTCTTCCTTCTGCAGCTGGGTTTCTTTCAGGAGCTCGCCGATCCGCACCACATCCGCCAGCGTATTCAGCAAAATGCCCATATTGGCGCTGGTCTGATCGATTAACTGGCGTTCTTTGGACGTAAAATCGCGCAGCGAAGCCAGCTCGATAACGGCGACGACTTCATCTTCATAGCAGACGGGAACAATGATTAACGCCGCCGGCTTCGTCTCGCCGAGCGCCGAATGAATTTTCACATAACCGTCCGGAAGATCATGCAGCAGGATCGTCTGCTTATCCAGGGCGCACTGGCCTACAAGGCCGCTGCCCAAAGCGATCGGCTGCCGCCGCTCCGCCGCCGTATCATCGTAAGCGTAGCCGGCCGCGAATTGAAGCAAGCCGTCCTTGGGTACATAGAGAGCCCCGTAGGCAGCTTGTACGCATGAGGCCAGCTTGCCGATGAAAATTCGCGAGGCCGTCCCGATCTGAACGGACCCCTGCAGCAGAATCGCCATCTCCGTGACATGGACGTTAATCCACGCCTGCTCCTCCGCTTCCAGGCGCAGAATGCGCTCTTCTTCGGTTTTGTTGTACAAATCCACCGCGAGAGAGCGGAAGGATTGTGCCAGCTGCCCGAATTCGTCCCCCGCCTCGGCGGAACGGTCGGAAGGATCTACCGTACCCTGCGCCATGTCTCCGACGATCTGCGAGACCCTGTGCATGCCTTTATTAATCCCCCGGTGAATACCGGTAATAAGATAAACGCCCGTAGCCAGACCGATCAACCCTAATATCAAAGAAAGAGCCAAAAACACTCCGTCTAAAAATATGCAAGCCATCGCGGTTAAGCCGCCTATAACCAGGATTGAAACGGCGGTTCCCAACCACACCTTCCCTTTAATGTTCATGCCTTTCCACCCTGCCTTTCCTCAATAAAGCAATTATAACTTTCCGCGGTCGTCATGGGTAGTGCGGGATAGGTCGGGGCAGGAAGCAGTATTCTCCAAAACAAAAAAGACTGCTCACTTGAGCAGTCTAAAAAGGAAGCTCATTATTTTCATAATGGAGGCGTTAAAGTCGGAATAATCATTAAGGGGTACTGCATGTTGTACAAACTCCAACAACCTTGCCCTTTAATTCGTTCAGGGATAGGCTGCGAAAAGTGGAGGTATTGCTCCTGGACCAATCATCACCGATCACGAAGACTTCATCCCCGTTCAAAGTGATTTCTTGTACCTCTTTCTTATAGATTTCTTCGATCAGATTTTGTTTAGCCGGCTCCTCTATGTCACTATTTTGGAACGCTTTGTAATCATATCCCCGAATATGGGCAGCCCCATAGAACGCGGTAAGTTTGGCCCCGTTAATATAAATTTGTCCGTTCGTTATGTTTATTTTCTCATTAGGAAGCGCGACGACCCTGGATACGTCATGATCCCCATAGTACACGATATCCCCTCTTGCCACGTCCCGGGATTTGTAATAGGAGGTGTCCACCGCCACATTCTTCTCTAGTTCATGTCGGCCGCGATTCATTGCGTCACTTAGCGGATTAACGACGGTATGATTCCCGGCGGACACTTCTGCAACGGACTCCTTCGTAACTTTGTCATCTATCGCCTTTTCGGAACATGCGGCAAGTGAACCTAGCAGAAGCGCCGCTAAAAGCCATTTTTTCATCGTCCATCCTCCTAGAGTCGTTAACTCAATCGCCCAAGGTTCGGCGTAATGCTTCATAACACCGAATCTCGACATTTCGAGCGGGGCGCAAAGCTCATTCAGTGTCCTCCCGCCCGATCCAACCGGAGTACCTCCTTTTACGGGCACGTTTTAAAAAAGTTGCTCGGTACTTTATATCCGGCAACCGCCCATCCGGCTTATCTTTCCTTCCCTTTCTTTCCCCTAACCTTTTCCGCCTCCATTCGTCCTACTAACCATAAAAGCAAATCCGCAGCAGGGCGCATCCGGCTAACCTTTTTACCCTTTCGCAAAATTTTTTTTTGAAAACCGGTGAACTTTTTCGGTCCGGAGAGCCAATCTCTCATGTATACAAGTTCAGGGGGCCCTCGAATGAATGATGAACAGCTCGAACATTGGCTCGACCGGCTGGCGGCCGGGGATCAGGAAGCGATGGAAGAGATCTACCGCATGACCCGGCGCAAAGTTTACGGAACCGTCGCCGTGCTCGTCTCCAATAAAGAAGACGTTAACGATATCGTCAGTGAAATTTACTGCCAGCTATGGCGCGCATTGCCCGGCTATGACCGCAGCCGTCCTTTTCATTTCTGGCTGAACGGGATTGTCATCCGGCAGGTAAGCAGCTGGCGCCGTCAGCTCTGGAGACGATTCCGTCTGACCGACAAAACTTCCCGTCTGAGCGAAGAGCCGCATGTGGAAACGCCGGATGAAGCTCTGGCCGGCAACGAACTCCGGCAGGATGTGCGGGATGCCATTAACAAGCTGCCTTATAAACTCAGGGTGGCCGTAATATACCGCTATTTCTACGAGTATACGTACGATGAAATTGCCGAACTGCTGGCGATTCCGCCCGGTACGGTAAAATCCAGAGTTCATCTGGCCTTGAAGCGACTGCGCGCCAAATTCGACACTCAATTGGACGGGGAGGCTTATCCGAATGTCTATTCCAAAAAACATTAAAGAAGCGCTGAAAGATCAAATCGAAAACGCCGAGGTTCCGCAAGAAGTGGATCGGCGTGTCCGCCAGTCTTTCCTCGAATTTCATAAGAAAAAGGAGTCCAAACCCATGAAAAAAAGACTTGTCGCTTTCAGTATCGCCGCCGCTATTCTTATTCCTACGAGTGTATTCGCCTCCTTGGGCGGAACATCTTACTTCTTCAAGGAATCCGCCAACATCAACGGGCTGGTCAACGAAGGCACCAAGCGTGCCCTGTCCGAAGGCTTATCCGTTCCGATGAACGAGAAAATTACCGATCACGGCCTCACCGTCCAGTTCTCCGAAGTATACGTAGAGGACAGCAAAGTGCTCGTGCACTACAAGATCACCGGAGAAGACGGGAAGCTCGTTCCTTACGAATTCGATACCCGCGGCCTTAATGTCCTCTATGACGGCAAGAAGAACGGCAAGCAGGTCGAGAATCCGACCTACCAGGAGAACGGATTGGACGGTTTCTCGGTCCTCAGCTTTATCGGCACAGGTAAAAAGGACCGGCTCCCGTTCACCTTAACGGACGCGGCCGGAAACGTGATCAACACGGGAATCGCCGAGAAAGACCAGCCGGAGGGTGTGCTTGCTTTCGTCACGAGCGGAGCCAAGCTGCCTGAGTCTATCCGCCTGAACGTGAACATCGACCGTATCGGCGCCACGAAAGGCAGCTGGAAAGCACAGTTCACGATCGACCAGAGCAAGGCCAAGCAGGCTTCCGAGAAAGCGCATTGAGTTTTGGCTAATGATAATTTCGAGAAGATGAATCAGGAAGAAGACGCCGGCGGCCCGGCGTCTTTTTGACTTGCGCCCCATTTACCGTTTTTCGCTGCTCGTTGATTCTCTTAACAGATACCGGCAAGGTTTGTGCTTATGCTCTATTTTCCTGCCGTGCCGTTCCTATTACTAGCATTTTACATATCGTAAATTGAGATCGTTTGGGAGTCTACGGATAGGAGGAACGAAAAATGAAAGACGGCTCAATAAAATCTGTTAAAAATCTGGGAGTTTCCGTTATCACATGCACCAATCGCCGCAATTATTTGAAAAATCTGTTGGATAATTACAAGAGACAAGACCACCCGACTAAAGAACTCATTATCATTGTGAACAACGATAAGATACCGCTCGCCCCCTACCGGGAATTAGCCAAGAAGCTTCGGAATATCCGCATTTTCCGTGTTTCGGAACGAACCTCTCTCGGCGCTTGCTTGAATTACGCGGTCAAAAAAGCCAAGTACGGCTACGTTGCCAAGTTCGATGACGACGACTATTATGCCCCCTATTATCTCACCGAAAGCTTGCTGACCTTCCGGCAGACAAAAGCGGATGTTATAGGAAAGCGGGCTCATTATATGTACCTCCGCGGGTCGAAGACGCTTATTCTTCGTTTTTCGCAGGATGAAAACCGTCCCGTCACCCAATTGCCGGGAGCTACTCTCGTCATTAGACGCGACGTTTTGAAGAAGGTGCCGTTTCCGGACCGGAACGTGGGGGAGGACGACCTTTTTTGCCTGAGAAGCAAGAAAAAGGGCTTCAAAGTCTACTCCGCGGGAAAAGACAACTTCGTCGCCATACGCCGAAAAAACTCCAGCAACCATACCTGGATCATCAGCGACCGGGAACTGATCGCTCATCATAAGAAAGTCTCCAACGTCAACGATTACAAGAAGTTTGTACAAAGAAAGCCTAAGAGCGGTGTTCTCTAATGGCGAAGCCGGATGTCGTTCGGCCGGAACACGCCGTTTCCGTTATCACTTGCACCAAACGGCGGGACTGCATGGAGAATCTTTTCCAAAACTACAGCAGACAGAACTTTAGACACAAAGAATTAATCGTGATCCTGAATCATGACAACCTGAATGTGAGCGAGTATATTAAAGCGGCAAAAGCCTATAAACAGGTACGGATATACAGCCGGCCCGGGCTTGTATCGCTCGGTAACTGCCTGAATTTCGGCGTCCGACTATCGAAATATGACCGGATCGCTAAATTTGACGATGACGATTACTATGCTCCCGACTATTTGACGGACAGTATGCGGACCATGGTGAGAACCGGCGCCGACATCGTTGGGAAGCGGGCCCATTATATGTATCTGAACGGGACAAAGACCCTCCTTCTTCGCTATCCCGCCCGGGAAAATCAATATGTCTCCCTGGTGCAAGGGGCGACCCTTCTCGTGAAGCGGCACGTGTTCGATAAAGTCGGCTTTCCGGACCGCAACCGGGGAGAGTGCGTGAAGTTCTGTGCCGACAGTGCGGCAAAAGGGTTGAAAATTTATTCATGCAGCCGATATAACTTTCTGGCGATTCGCAGGAAAGATTCCAAAGATCACACGTGGACCGTAAGCGACCGGCAGCTTTTGGCAAGAAACGCCAAACTGGTGAAAGCGGACAACCCGCAAAAATTCGTGAGCCGCCGGAGTTTAGATTCTTGAGCTTACGGTAATGGAGGACGGCAGCCGAGAGTTTCCCGGTTGTGCTTCATCCGTAAGGCGGCCTACAAAAAAGCACCGTTCGAATGAACGGTGCTTTTGCCGACCTCTTATGGCGAGATGGTTTAAACAACGGGCCGCACAAGCCTTATCCCGTCTGCGGTTACGTGCCGCAGAACGTCCGGTACGGACTGTCGCAAGCCTCCGGCAGCGTGGAGTAAACGGCTTGTTCGGGAGAGTGCGCGAAGGGGCTCGCCAGAACAGCGAGCAGCCGCTCCATCACACTGTAATCTCCCTGTTCCACCGCGGCTTCCAGCGCCTCTTCCACCCGGTGGTTACGGGGGATTACGGCAGGGTTGCTGCTGCGCATCAGCTCATGCGAGGCGGCTGCCGATTCCGGCTGCCTGCCCCGTCTCGCCTGCCACAGCTCATGCCAGCGGGTAAACTCTTCGGCCCCGGACAAGGCCGTGTCTTCCGGTTTATCGAACGTTAAGGCGAGGAACGTGTTGGTGTAGTCGGCCCTGTGTTTTTGCATCCAACCGAGGAGGTCCTCTATAAGGGACTCGTCTCCCTCCTCCTCGTTAAAGAGGCCGAGCTTCGCCCTCATACCGGCAAGGTAGCTCCGGTTATGCAGCACGCCAAACTGCGCGATTGCCTCCTCGGCCAGCTTGATGGCCTGCTCTTGATCGGCATGAATCAGCGGCAGAAGCGTTTCGGCGAACCGGGCAAGGTTCCAGGCCCCTATGTGCGGCTGATTGCCGTAAGCGTAGCGCCCGTATGTGTCGATGGAGCTGAACACCGTCTCGGGGTCGTAGGCGTCCATGAAGGCGCAGGGCCCGTAGTCGATGGTCTCACCGCTGAGGGCCATGTTGTCGGTGTTCATCACGCCGTGGATAAAGCCGACAAGCTGCCACTTGGCAATAAGCGCGGCCTGGCGCTTGATGACTGCCTGAAGCAGCGAGAGATAGCGGTTCCCGCTGCCTGCGGCGGCTGCTTCCGGGTAGTGTCTCTGCAGGGTGTAATCGGCCAGCGCCTGCAGATCCTCGGCGGAGCCCCACTTGGCGGCGAACTGGAAAGTCCCGACACGCAGATGACTCGCCGCCACGCGGGTCAGAACGGCGCCGGGCAGCTCCGTTTCGCGGTACACCGGCTCGCCGGTGGTCACCACAGCCAGGCTGCGCGTAGTGGGAATGCCGAGCCCGTGCATGGCCTCGCTGATGATGTACTCGCGCAGCATCGGCCCGAGAGCCGCCCGGCCGTCGCCCCGGCGGGAATACGGGGTGCGGCCCGGCCCTTTGAGCTGGACGTCCACCCGCTCGCCGCCGGGAGTGATCTGCTCCCCGAGCAGAACGGCGCGTCCGTCGCCCAGCATCGTAAAGTGCCCGAATTGATGCCCTGCGTAAGCTTGGGCCAGCGGTTCCGCGCCTTCGGGAATCCGGTTGCCGGCAAACACTTCGGTCCCCTCGTTGCTTTTAAGCGCTTGACTGTTCAGCCCCAGAGAAGCCGCCAGCGCATCGTTAAAAATGACTACATCCGGCGAAGCTGCGGGAGTCGGATTCGTCTTGGCAAAAAATATTTCCGGCAGACGGGCATAACTATTGTCAAAATTCCAACCGGTTTCCGGTCCTGCTTTTTTATCCGTCATCTTATCTCCTTCTGTTCTCGATCATTTATTGGGATCGCTTAACGGGTTTAGATAGGAGTGCGCCTCTACGCAAGGCTGTGTCTCCTCGCAGAGTCCTGCCCTTTTATAAACGTATATTACCCTTTCTATACCCGAATCACTCCCTGCCGCCTATTGGCCGAAGTGAGCCGTCTCTATGTAACCCTGTGTACCTTGCTGGCGTGAACGTTGGGCTTGTCTGTGCATCCGCCTCAAGCCGGGAGGCTTACTTCATTATTCTCTCATCCGGGATAAAATTTCAAATCTTTTTTAAGCTGCCGTTTTAAACGATAAAAAACAGCCCCGCATAACGCGGAGCTGTCGCTGTCTGACTCTCATCCGTTTTTCGGATACATATGCTGCAAATAACGCCAGCGGATAAGAAAGAAATAAACAACCTGAATTCCGATGAAAGATAAGAAAATGAGCACGGAATTCATCCAGACGGAGAAATCCACGAGGTGCTGCAGAGCGATAAACGCTACCCCGCTGTGTACAAGCGCCAGGACGATCGGCAGGAAGAACATGAGCAGCAGCTGCCTCGTCACGATCCGCCGCAGCTCCTTGTTCAGCAGGCCCATTTTCGCGATCATCCGGTACTGTTCCCGGTCCCGCTCCATGTCGGCGTAGAGCCGGAAGTACAGGAGGCTGGCGGCGAAGGTAAAAAACACGACGCCTACCATCGCGCTAATGATGAACAGCAGTCCGTTGGTCTGCTTATCGGACAGCCAATCCAGCACCAGCGCATCGAATGCGAAGCGGTCGAATTCATTCTTGCCGATCTCTTCTGCCAACGCGCTCGCGACATCCCGGGTATTCTGCCAATCGGCCACGTAGAAAAAATTAAATTGCAGCTGCGTGTTTTCAATCTCCGGCACGGTTTCAAACATTCGATCGGAAACGACAACGGTATAGTGGCCGTCCGGCAGGATGACCGTCGGCACGTACTGCTTTACCGTTACGTTCTTTTGCCAGGTTTCACTTATTCCGAGGTCGATGGAGTCAGGCACGATTTCCTTCTTCTCTTTAATTTGAGTAGCCAGAAAGAGGCTGCCCGGCAGCAGCAGGCTTTCCCCTTCCGCCAGTTCCTCCGTATCGCGCAGTCCCAAGGTTTTGGCCAAAGCGTTGAATTCGCTCTGCTTAACGAGGATAAGGCGCCCCCACAGCCGCTTTGCATGGACAACGTTTAAGTCGTAAGCGAAGCCGTGGTCAGCCAGTTGTTTTTTGATCAGGGAAACAACTCCTGTTTCCTTTTGAACGCTTAGGTCCATTTTGTACGTGAAGGCATAGGGATTCTCCATCTCTTTCAGTCCGGGATGATTCGTAGCCAGTACGGTGCCGATCCCGGTAAAGGCAATCGCCGAAACGATCGTGATCATGAAAAACATCGTCGCGTTGTCCTTCATGCGATACGCCAATTGCGATAAAACCAGCAGGTTAGTCCTTTTGAAGAACACGCGGTCCTTCCGCTTCAAACTCCGGAGCGCATACACGCTGAACTGCGTAAACAGGAAGTACGTGCCTGCGACCACCAGGCCGACACCGGCAAAAAGCAGCCAGAACGAGTGAAAGTACCTGTAGACGTAAACCATCACAACGCCGTACCCGGCCAGGATCAGGACAATCGCCAAAACCGAAAGCAGCCGTGAGGGCTTCGGCTCGGGCTTCGGTTTTTCATCCGACCGGAACAAATCCGCGAGCCGGCCGGCTTTCACTATCCGGGAGGTGACCAGCGCGACAACGCCAAACAGCAAAGCGAATGCAGCAGCGGTCGTAACAATGGCCAGGACCGGTATATAGAAGGTCAAGCCAACCTTGATGACGAGCAGCTTGGCAATGCCGAGCAGGATCATCTTGGTGAAAATAAGCCCCACGGCAATACCCGCTGCAATCGAAGCTCCGCCGATAAATAAATTCTCGATAAAAACGAGCCGGCGCAGCTGCCTCGGGGACATACCGTGCATCATCAGAATACCGAATTCCCGCTTGCGGGTTTGCAGAAAAGTGCCGGCCGAGTACAGGCAGAAGAAAAACGAAAAAATGAAGAGGATCACTTGCGAGAGGCGCATGCCGTCGGTTGCCAATGCACTGATCGTTCTGCTCGTCGATCTCAGCTCTCCCTGCAGATCGGGATGAAACAGCAGCAGGGCATAGACGAAAAAAACAAAGACGGAAAACGAGCTGCTTAAGAAGTGGGCCAGATAGACCCGTTTGTTGCGGATGACGTTATTAAACGCGAACTGTCGGAAAGTCATGTCTGTAGCCTCCTAACAGCGAAAGGGCGTTGATGATCTTCTGGTAAAAGACTTCGCGGTTTCCTCCCTGCGTGATCTCGTTATGAAACCTGCCGTCCTTGATAAATACTACGCGGTCGCAGTAGCTTGCCGCCATCGCATCGTGCGTGACCAGCATCATCGTCGCTTCCTGCCTCTTGTTCATTGCCGTCAGCAGTTCCATGACATCGCGGGCCGATTTGGAGTCCAGATTGCCTGTCGGTTCGTCGGCAAGCACCAGCTTCGGCGAATGAATCAACGCGCGTGCGATAGCCGTCCGCTGTGCCTGCCCGCCGGAAATCTCGTAGGTCCGCTTGTCCAGGATCGGCGTAATGCCAAGCTGCTCCGCGATCGGCTCAAGCAGGATTTTCATCTGATCCAGCGCGACCCCTTCGAGCGTAAGCGGCAGTAAAATATTTTCCTTCACGGTCAGCGTAGGCAGCAAATTGAACGATTGAAAAATAAAGCCCAGCTTGCGTCTGCGGAACAGTGCCAGCTCGTCCGCGTTCATCCGGTGCGGATGATTGCCGTCCACGCAAACCTCGCCCGATGTCGGTTCGTCGATGGTCGACACCAGATTGAGCAGCGTCGTTTTACCGCTTCCGGAAGGTCCCATGATGCCGATGAATTCCCCCTTCTCAATCGTCAGGTTAATATCGGACAACGCCTCAAACGGCATCTTTTCGTTGTAAATTTTGCACAAGTTCGTCACCTTCAAAATATCCAAGCCAAACACGTCCCTTCTTGCTTCTAGCATACCCCAAGCGATTCGCCGCTCCTATATCGCTATCTTGCGCCAATCTTACAGGGATGAAAGATTCCGTGAACGCACACACCGGTCTATATACAAAAAGGCGAAGAGTGATCGCTCACTATTCGCCCTACTCGGTCGCGTACGGAAAAATGATGCGGACGGCCGTCCCTTTGCCGGTCTCGGACTCGATCTCCACCCGGTGATGCAGACGGTCCGCAACTTCCTTCACCAAATACAGGCCCATGCCTGTCGATTCTTTAAACTTCCGCCCGTTTTCGCCTGTAAAAAACGGATCGAACACCCGCTTTAAATCGGATGGAGGTATGCCGACGCCTTGGTCCGTGACGCTTAGAATAACGGCTTTATCCTGCGCGTGGGCCTTGAAGACGACCTTCGTCCTGCTGCCGGCCGAATAAGTAATGGCGTTCGAGATCAGCTGCTGGACAATGAACCGGAGCCATTTGGCGTCACTCTCGACCGTGACGCTCTCATCAATCAGAAGCTCCGGATGCACATAATGCCGAATGAACGACCGCCGGTTATCCTGAATGACCTCGTTCACAAGCTCTTTCAGCCCCACCCGGTAAATATGGAAGTCCTGCGCGAACGTCTCCCGACGCGCCATATAAAGCACCATTTCGAGCCCGTGGCGCAGCCGGTCGGACTCCTCCGCGATACTGGCAAACCGCTCGTCTTCGCCGTTCTGCGTGATGAGCTGGATGACCGATAGCGGGGTCTTCATTTGGTGCACCCATTGATTCATGAACGTCAGGTGCTGCCGCTGTCTTTCCTCCCGCACGTGCTCCAGCTGTTTACTCTCGCGGTACCGGGCATCGAGAATCTTCGTTAAAGACGCTGCCAGCGGCGCGCGGCTCACCTTAAGCTCCCGCGGCAGGACGTCGCTCGGGTCTGAGATGTACCGGTAAAACGCCCGAAGCCGGACATAGCGGTACATCAGATACACAAGCAGAACGCATAGGCCGAGAAACAGCGCGTACAAAGCGGTCCCCAGATGGTTGTATCCGTCCAGCCAGCAAATAAGCAGAATGACCAGCATCTGCACCAGGCTGAACCCGATAAGCGGCACATGGTCCCGTACAAACAACCTCATCGCTTCGTTTCGCCCTTCCATGTGAGGTGCAGCCGGTATCCGACGCCGCGCAGCGTTTCGATGGCGTCGTCGATGCCGAGTTCCGCCAGCTTTTTGCGCAGCCGCGTGATATTGACACTGAGCGCGTTATCGTCGACATAGCTGTAATCGTCCCACAGCTTGTCGAGAATCGTCTCCCGGCTGGCAATCCGGGGACAATGATGCATCAGCGTCTCCATCAGCAGCGATTCCTTACGCGTCAAAAGCGTGGACTGCTCCTTCAGCCGCAGCTCCATCCGCTCGGGATACAACACCAGTCCGTCCCGTTCCACAATGCGTTCCTTCGTCGCATAATCGCCGTAGACGCGCCTGATCTGGCTGCGGATCTTGGCCATCACGATTTCGTAATGGAACGGCTTCGTGATATAATCGTCCGCCCCGCTCTCCAGCGCCATCACCTGATCCATTTCTCCGCTGCGGGCGGAAATGAAAATAATCGGACACGTGGACACCGTCCGAATTTGGCGGCACCAGTAGTAACCGTCGTAGCTCGGCAGGTTGACGTCCAGCAGCACGACCTGCGGAAGCTGCTCTTGAAATAATTCCATCACACGCTGGAAATCATCTGCTACAATCGCTTCATCCCCGTATTTTTGAATGTGCGACTTCAACAATTCCGCTATTTTGGGATCGTCCTCGACGATCATGATTTTGTTCATCCCGGGAAAACCCTCCCTTTTGTGCAAATGCCTCGGCGTCACCTCCATTAAACCACAAAAAAGCGCGTGTCCCAATAAGGGACCTACTTGTTGAGAAGCTATATCTCCCTCAGCAGAGCAATGACCTTCCGTTCGGTTATAATCTTAAGTAGCACTTTATTTTAACAAGAACCGTATACTCCCATTGAATCTCCAGTTACAGGAGATAGTAAACTAACTTTTCGGAGGTGAGTGGTTTGTATTCAAAAAGCGGCACGGATTCGCAGAAGCAGCAAGCTTCTGATTCTATAGACCAAGAGCGGACTTATTCGATCGGGGACGTGGCCAAAATAATCGGATCTACCATCAAAACCGTGCGTTACTACGATGAGGTCGGATTAGTAAAGCCCACTACCTACACAGAGGGAGGGCACCGGTTGTACACGACGCAAGATATATGGCGTTTAGAGCTGACGATAACTCTGCGTTACTTGGATTTTGGAATTGATGAAATAAGCCAGATCATCTCCCGGGAAACACCCGTTGATAAAGCACTTGACTGGCAGATCGAGTCCTTAGAGCTACAGGTAAGCACGCTGTCGAATATGATTTCGATTTTGCGAATGGCGAAGGAGAATGAAGGGGATTCCCTGCAGTATGTCTATGACCTGGTCCATGAACGGGCCGTCAATAACGAAAAGCGAAGCCGTTTCATCGCGAAAAGAGTGGAAGAATCCAAATTTTTAGAGGGCGTTCCTGCGGAATGGAGAAGCTCACTTCTTTATAACTTTAACAAGCACATTGTAAATCAGACGAAAACGTCGGCCAAACAAACCGTTGCTTGGAACGAGTTACAGGAACTTATTAACGATCCCGAGTTTATTTCGGACCTTAGAAAAGATGAGTTTCTGTTTTTTAATATGGTCCATCAACCTCGATTGGGTGCGGACGCATGGGTCAAGAACCTTGAGGGAATACACACCCGGTTAAATACGGCTTTGAAGCGCAAATTAGGTGCCGAAAGTCCTTTTGTACAGGCCATTGTAGAGGATACGGCCATGCTGTATGCGAACTCGGAGCAATCGGTTGATCAAGAAGAGTTTTTTCGCTACTTTGCCGAATATTCACAGAGAACCCCATCGGAACGCATCGAACGCTTCAACACGCTATGCTCCCTCTTGAGTCCTAAATTCCGCTTGTTTTCTCAAGGAAACCTCTTATTGCTTCAAGGTATAAAGTGGAGGCTTGAACAGATGTAGCCGTTAACGAGAAGACGAGGGCTATTCGCCCTCATCCGTTCGCTGACGGCGGCGGAAATTCAGGCTCAGCCTTTCTCCAGCGTGAATCCCTGATGTTCGCCGATAGTCTGTTCCAATAGATTAAACGGCTTTTGCTTTAAATAATGGTTAAAGAAATCAAGCGAGTATTCGTTGATCAGCCGGTGCGCCTTTCGTACCTCCACCCCTTCCATCTTTTCAAAGACGGGTGAAATCAGATACATATCGGAGAAGCCCATATGCTTCATGGCTTTCATTTTGATCCAGTAATTTCCGCCTACGGTTATATCTTTATACCGCGCTAATGTTTCGTCAAAAAACTTAGTCAGATCCTCTCTTGTCGTACCCTGAGAAGCGATATTCTCATCGCTCATATTCTTCGTACCGGAAAGCGTGTCGTCTGCGCTAAACATCAGAAACGGCTTCCCCAGTCCTTCCGCCGGAATCCGCAGCTCGCCGTATAATCCGCCGTCCATATTGATTGCCGCTTTAATCCGGGAATCCGCCATCAGCATTTGGACGGCTGTCGCTCCGCCGAAGGAATGGCCGAACATACCCATGTTCTCCAGATCCATTCGGTTTGTAAAACGAGCGTCCGGATCGTTCTTGGCAAGCCGCTCGATTTGATCGACCACAAACTTTGCGTCTTCCACCCATTCCCCGTTTATTTTATCTAAATAGGCAACCGTATTCCCTTCTTGAGGAACAAAATTTACAACGCGGCCATCGGGGAAAACCGATGTTGTACTACGGTAAGTATGATCAATGCCTACGACGATATAACCCTGACTGGCCAATTGTTCGACCTCGAACGTGTTTTGATTTTTGGTTCCGTTTAAGGAGTGCGAAAAAACGAGCACAGGATAGGCCGGTTCCTTATCGGATAGTTCCGCTTTTTCAATCGCATGAGTTTTAACCATTCCGATGCTCGTAAATAGCAGTTTAGGCAGATGAAGCGCTTTGCCGTATCCATCTGCAAAAATATCCCCATGAGACACATAAGAAGCCGTCTTTCCTTTTGCGTTCATGTTCGCCGGATACCAAATCTGCACCATCAATTCTCTCTTATCACCGGCATCGGGAGTATGAGTCTCCTCTCGCCGATCGTCTTTCCAATGATAGGATACGGTTCCGATTTTGTAAGGGCCCGCCGGTTTCTCGAACGTGAATACCGGGAGCAGGACGGGCAGGGCTACGGCTGCGGAAGAATAAAGTGCGGCAAGCGCCGTAATCAGAATGACCCGGGTTCGGGCTGCCTTCTTTTCCTCTTCCTTCGGTTTACGGTACCTTACAGCAAAAATCGCGATTGGGATTAAGGTCATCGCATAGACCGGGATCATTTGCCAACGCATGCCCTCGGTTAGCCCGTGCGTCAGCACCAATAGGCCGGAAACTCCGAAACCGATAAGCAGCCCGCGCCGCGACTTGTTCTTGGCCATTATTGACCAACCGAGCAATAAGATATTAAAGATGGTAACTAGCATTTCAAAAGACCTCATAAGAGAAAACCCTCCATTTACAGTTTTGGCTGCTTGCAGCTCAAAGTATAAATCCTCCTGTAACTGGAGATTCAACCGTTGTTTATGTAATAGGTCAGCTTAATTTTCCCATAAAAAAAATCCCCTCTAAGTAAACGGTAAAGTGCTAGTTAAGCACTGTTTACTTAAAAGGGATGCTATCCGTATTGTGAGGAGCCGGTTTCTGTATAACCCTAGTTCAATTCGACCGTTTTATTTAGATCCGATTCGTCATTTTCTTTTCCCGTCAGTTTCTTGAACATATTCTTCACCAGCTTCATTCTGTTGCCGGCTTCCCAGTACTCGGCGGTTTCCGCTTTGACTTTGATCAAGACGAGACTCGGATCATCGCTCGAAACCCCGAAAAACTTCTCGTACATAGGACTCCAAAGCTCTTTCAGTTTGGCCTTGTCTTCAATCAGTTCAGCTTCACCGCGAACCGATACATACGATTTGTCCACGTATGCCAGGTTGACGTTCTTATTCTCAAGAAGCTCCCGATAAACGCTCTTGTCCTTTTGAGTCATAAACCACAGGTCCCCGTCGAATTCCACTTCCTGAGTGCTCATCGGCCGGGATACCAACCCGTCGCTGCTTATGGTCGTGAGCATGGCGACGTCGATGTCTTTGATTAAATCCCGGACCTTCTCGATAGCTTCCTGATTTTTTTCATAAGTGCTCATTCTAACATCCCCTTTTTGTGTTTGTCGGTATACGAATGGAACCAACTGAAAAGTTCCAGCCAAGTGCACAGTCTCTCTTCTATATAAACCAAACGTATAGACCGGCAAACGGAAAGCTCCTAAAGCTTGTACGAAGCTTACTCCTTTAAGGATTGAGCGCTCTTGCAATCGCATCCACATAATTTTCGCTGGCGCGTCGGCTTACTTCCGCTTGCGGGACCATCACTTCAAAGCTGTGGAATGTGCCGGGATATAGATGAAATTCGACGTCTACACCCGCTTGCGCCAGGCGCGTGACATATTCAATCGTCTCATCCCGGAACAGATCGAGCTGGCCTATGCAAGTATAGGTCGGCGGCAGCCCCGCCAAGCTTTCCGCTCTCGACGGCACCGCATATGGGGACACCCCGCTGTCTTCGATACGATTGCCCAAGTACATGCTCCAGGCCGCCAAATTGTTCGCCCGATTCCAGGTTGCGTTATCAGCCGTAATTTCAAAACTTGACGCCGTAATGTTGCGGTCGTCGATCATCGGATACAGCGGCATTTGGAAGATGAGGGACGGCCCTCCTTTGTCGCGAACCATTAAAGCAAGCGCTGCGGTCAGACCGCCGCCCCCGCTTGCACCGGCAATCGCGACACGCTTCAAGTCGATGCCCAGCAGTTCGGCTTCGTCCGTCATCCATGTCAATGCGGTGTAACAATCATCGATGGCAGCCGGGTAAGGGTGCTCGGGAGCAAGCCGATAATCAACCGATACGACGACGCATTCAGCCGCCTGCACGAAGCGTTCGCACAAAGCGTCGTCCATATCCGGATGGCCCATTACATAGCCTCCCCCGTGAATCCACAGCATGGCCGGAAGCTTAGCGCCAGTTCGCTGGGAAGGCTCATAGATTTTGACCAGCATCTCGCCTGCTAGGCTCGGAATCATCCGGCTTGTCGTGCGCACGTGCTCCGACTTCTGGATGGGAGGATTCGACAAATAACTTCGGCTCAGTTCTAAATTTTCCTCCAGTTGAAATCCAGGGAATTCGGCTATTATCGGCCTTAACTCTGGCAATACCCGATTTTCAAAATCCATTTGAATCACTCCTATAATTGAATGTTGATCTTTTTTCCGTCTCAGCTTCCCACTTGGTTATTTCCTCCCGAACCCGGGGGGCTACCTCGGTTCCTAACAGCTCAATGGCTCTCATCACCTCGGCATGCGGCATCGTGCTTAACGGAACATACAGCATAAAGCGTGTAACGCCTACATGTTTGCGAAGGTGAATGATCTTCTGGGCCACCGTCTCGGGATCGCCGACATACAGTGCGCCTTCAAAGCTGCGCGCGGCATCGTAGCTGGCACGATCATAATGCGCCCAGCCCCGCTCCTTGCCTAATCTATTCATACCTGCCATCGTAGAAGGAAAAAATGTATCTGCAGCATGTTCAGTACTCTCTCCAACAAATCCTATGGAGTGCGATCCGACCCTGAGCTGCGATTCGTCATGACCGGCATGCGCCGCCGCCTTCTTATAAAGCTGCACAAGCGGTGCAAAATCCGTCGGTCTTCCACCGATTATCGCCAGCATCAAGGGCAATCCTAACAAACCTGCACGGATAGCAGACTCCTGTCTGCCCCCGCTGCCAATCCAAACCGGTAAAGAATTTTGAACGGGCCGCGGATACACGCCCAAATTGTTAATTGTCGGCCGATGCTTGCCTTTCCAGGTTACTCTTTCGGACTCCCGCATTTTAAGGAGCAATGCCAGATGTTCTTCAAACAGCTCATCATAGTCATTCAAGTCATAGCCGAACAGCGGAAAAGATTCAATAAAGGAACCCCGGCCCGCTATAATCTCCGCACGTCCATTTGAAATGCCGTCCAGCGTAGCAAAATCCTGAAAGACGCGCACCGGATCAACTGAAGAAAGCACCGTCACAGCACTGGTCAGCCGAATCCGTTTCGTCTGTGACGCAGCCGCAGACAGCACAAGTGCCGGTGAAGATGCCGCATAATCCTGCCGGTGATGCTCACCTATGCCAAACACATCAAGTCCCACTTGATCGGCAAGGACAATTTCCTCAACAACTTCACGCAATCGCTGTGCGTGACTCATCACCTCACCGGTCCGAATGTCCGGCTTTGTTTCTACAAACGAAGTAATCCCTATCTCCACGGTCAATCTCTCCTATTCGAATAGTTTTCTCTGTCCATAACTTTGAAATTGCGATCTCTTATCCCGGTCTTTTTCAAGTAGGGGATGTAAAGCTAAATAATTCAAATCATCATATTTGTATATTTGAATATGTAAATACAAAAAAACACGCAGCTTTATTTTAATGCGGCAGCCGCAGCCCGGCGGGTCATTGCCCAGAACAGAAGAGCTAAAGCACTAACAGAGGCTCCAAGCAAGCATACTCCGTCCCAGCCATAGCGGGCATATATATGGGTCGAACTGACAGAGCCGATAGCACCGCCGATGGAATAGAAAACCATGTACCCGGCAGTGAGCCGACTGCGCGCCTCCGTACGCAGTGACAAGATCATACTTTGATTAGTGACATGAACGGCCTGAACCGCCAAGTCAAGAAGAATAATGCCAATGGCCAATGCGAACAGCGACCTTTCTGCATAGCAGATTAGCAGCCATGACACCAACAATAGAGTGAGAGCTGTGCCTGTCGTTCTTTGTCCGTAACCTCGATCGGCCAATCTCCCCGCATGTGCTGCAGCCAACGCTCCGGCAACCCCCGCGAGACCAAACGCCCCGATTGCAGTATGCGAAAGAGAGAGTGGCGGCACACTAAGAGGCAGTACTAGCGAAGTCCACAAAATGCTGAAATCAGCAAAAATAAGCAGAGCCAAAATAGCGCGGATGCGTACTATTCGTTCTTGCGCGAACAACATAAACACGGACCTAAGCAGTTGGAGATAGGACAGTGATTGTACTCTACGCTCAACGTTTGGCATCACCCTAAATAATGCACAAACCATAAGAAACATCAACGCGGCAGAGACCAAATATATGGAACGCCAACCCGCAATATCTGTTAATATTCCTGAAACGGTTCGAGCAAGAAGGATGCCGATCACAATTCCGCTTGTTATTACGCCAACGACGCGTCCTTGTTCGGCAGGACAAGCCATTGTCGCCGCGAACGCCACAATGGTCTGCGTCACAACGGCAAGTAGTCCGACTAATGCCAACCCTGCGAATAGTGCTGTGCCGGAGGAGGCAGTGCCAACTATCAGCAGAGCTGCAATGGATACTAACATCTGCCCGATAATCAGTCGGCGTTGGTTCAGTAAATCTCCAAGCGGTACGAGCAGCAGCAGTCCCGCCGCATAAAAGATCTGAGTGATCGTAATGAGAATCCCAATAATTGAATAGTCAATACTGAACTCACTCGATAATTTATCGAGTACCGGTTGTGCGAAGTAGATATTGGCGGCAGACAACCCGCAGGCAGCCGCAAACAATAGGGTCGCATAACGAGGCATATGAGATCCCCGAACTGAATCAGATGTGACAATCGTCCCCTGTGGCGAATTCGCCTTCAAATCAACATGAACTGCTACTTTTTCTTCAGCCTCCATTCTGTACACATCCTATTTCCCTTAATTTTTAACCACCGAGAAATATCATACTCATCGGTACGTTATTTTTCCCAGTAAATATACCTCTCGAAAATGAATGTTGTCAACAAATATATTTGTTTTACTTTGAAAAACCTCATTTTTTATTATTTCTTTTTAACATAAACTAACCTTCGTTTGACAATACAAGTAGAAGATCATAAAATAATATCATACTGTATGGTACGTAAATAAAGGCCGCTAAAAAACAAGAGTAACGAGAGGGACTGGTTATGGGACGAATCCGCGAATTTGACGAAGATCAAGTATTAGATGCAGCTATGCAGCTATTTTGGGAAAAGGGATATGAAGCTACCTCCTTAAGCGATTTAACTTCCAGAATGGGAATTCAACGCCCCAGTATATACTCAGCATTTGGAGGCAAAAAAGAATTGTTCGAAGCCGCGCTGCGCAAATACACGATGACCCGCGCTTCTCTTATCCGAGCCAAACTTCAAAGCAATCCATCGGTAAAAGAGGGATTTCGTACTTTTTTTGAAGATGTGATTGTTGAGGAGTATGCGGAAAACCCTAGAAAAGGATGCTTTTGCATCAATACTATGGTCGAACTTGCTCCACATGATGAGAAATTTGAAATTCTTACAAGGGAACATCAAATGTACCTGGCTGTCATATTTGAAGAAACCATAGAACGAGGTATACAATCAGGCGAGCTCGAAATCGGGGTAAATGCGAAAGCCTTATCGCAGGCACTACTCTTATCTTTAATTGGACTAACCGTACTAATAAAGTCTCGTCCGGAACGATCATTTATTGATAATTCGATAGAGGTGATACTTACACTGCTCAAGTAATAGGGAATGAGTAAAAGCAACATCTTTGATAGGCTGCCGGATTTCCGAGACTCCTCCCAATTACTGAAATAAAAATCGCCGCCACGGCCCAAGAGGGAGCGTGAACGGCGACAACTTTAAAGTCATCACATATTTACAAAAACTAACCGGCCAATTCCGCCAGTACCTCACCCAGCCTGTCGAGGTTCTGTTCATTGGCTTCCGCACAGTAAGGCTTGGCCGCTTCGAACTCTTCTTTTACCTTGAAACGCTGGCGGAACGTAACTTTGGTGCGTCCATCCAGATCTTCGAAGGTTCCCGTTAACCGGAATTCGTGGCCGGATAAATGATCCAGCACGACCCGCTCCGGCGCCACGACCTCAACAAAGACGCTGCGGTTGGGGTAATCCGTGCCGTCCGGTCCGTGCATGGTAAGGATCCATGTGCCGCCAGGCCTGATGTCGCACTCGTGAAACGTATTGGTGAAGCCCTTCGGTCCCCACCACCGGGCTAACAGCTCAGGGGTTGTCCATGCCCGGAAAACAAGCTCCCGCGGAACATCGTACTCGCGCGTGGTTACGAGTTCATTCTCTCCGATTGCCATGCTCATTCCTCCCCCTCCAGTGCCTTACCCAGCCCGTCCAGCATCGCGTTGGTACCGTGTTCCCGCACCTCCGGCGTATCGTGTCCGTCAAAGAACGCGCCCTGCTCCGTGAAAATAAGCTTCGTGCCGCCCTCCACCGCGATCAGCTCGACCGTCGTGTTCGAGACGGAGATGCGCGTGCCGTCCGAATCCAGGGTGTACGTATACACAATGCGCTGGTCCGGAACAAGTTCCTGGTAGCTCGCATCGAAGGTAAAGACAGGGCCTTCCGGCGGTCCGCCGCTGCTGTATTCGCGCCCGCCGACCCGAAACTCGAAGATGTCCGGCTTCGAAAACCACTTGGCTTTGGCATCCGGGTCGGCCCAGGCGTGATAAACCCGCTTCGGCGAAGCGGCATAAACCCTCTCGACGACGAAGGTCGCATGTTTGACGAATCGTTCACTCATTGTTTGTCCTCCTCAGGTTTCGGTATTCCGCTCCCACCGGCAAGGAAGTCTCCCAACCGGTCCAAATGTTGTTCCCAGCTCGTTTGCCGTTCAATGACAGGCTTTTCAAATCCCATTTGCATCGCTTGAAGAAGATCTGTGAAATCCTCTACTGTTACTTGCGTCTTTCCCTGCATAAGCTTGGATACATGCCCGAGCTGCTCCAACAGCTTCTGCTGCCGCCTGATCTGTTCTTTGATTCGGTCTATCTGCAGATGGACGATCTCAAGCGGGCTGATTTGTCCGCCGGTCAGGACCGAGCCGATCTCTTCGAGAGACAGCCCCAGCTCCTTAAGCGATAATATCTGGTGCAGGCGCGACAAGTCCGACTCACTGTACAACCTGTGGCCGGATTCCGTCTGGGCGGATGGAGAGAATAAACCGATTTGATCGTAATAACGCAGCGTACGTACGGTGAGACCCGTCAACTTGGCGAGGTCTCCTACTTTCCAATGCCTCTTCATGCATCATCTCCGCTTCTTTAGCGCTAGCTATATCCCGGTAGCTGTATTATAAAAGCTTACGTTACGTAAGCTGCAAGCGAAATAAACGTTCAACCGCAAAATTTTTTGGACGAAAGAAGACGCGCCCTTGATTTAAGTCAATGAACCTTCCCATCCGGCCTATTACAATGAAATCCATACAGCAAACTAAGGGAGGTTATGAAATGGTTTCTTCAAGAATAGAGCCTAAAGGAACAGCGAACAGCCGCTCTGACTACCGGCATCAGGGGAACTGGGCTTTGGAGTGTGGTTTCTGGCACAATGGGGAAAAAGCTCTGTGTAAGGCGCGGATTTTTCTCAAACCTTATCCCGCTTCATCTATCGAGAACTGCCCGGTACAACCCTTCAGCACGAAAAAAACAGGCCGCGGGAACGTCCGCTTGTTTAAGGAGCACGGTACTTTTTGGGTACTCTTTAATAGGAATCTCATCAAAGACAGCCTGTTTTTCTTCTTCGTTAAGCGACGTATATCGGGCTCCGCGATGTATTCTTAGCTGTTCAGCTTTTTGAATAGATTCGCTAGTTCCGCCCTCTCCTCGTCGGTTAACTTTTCGAATAAATTTCTGCGCAGTCTTTCTCCTTCCAAAGTGGCCCGCTTAAGGACTTCGGCACCTTTGTCGGTAATGCCCAAATAAATAATGCGGCGATCGGACTCATCCACCATTCGGACGGCTAATTTCTTCGCGACGAGCTTTTCCGATAAATAACTGAGCGTGGGCGGAGTAAGGCCCAATATTTTCGCAAGGTCCGAAGGCCGGCTTTTGCCGTTCTGCTTGAGATGACCGAGCACAAGAACATGAGAAACCCCGAGATCCTCATTGAATGTTTTGTTCCACTGGATAATCAGACCGTTGGTGAATTTGTCCATGTTATGTATAAGTTCGAAAACCGTTTGCTCTTCCATAAAATCCTCCTTGATAAAAAGAAACGACAGCCCCTAATAAAAATTAAGGACTGTCATAATCTTACACGCTATTGAGCGGAGTATCCACCATCAATCACTAACTCGGAACCCGTAATATAGGAAGAAGCATCGGAAGCCAGGAACAGGGCCGCTTTGGCGATATCGTCCGGTTGTCCCAGGCGCTGAAGAGGCGTCATTTGAATCAAACGATCCACCAAATCTTTGGACGTGCTCAGAGCCTGAGTCATCGGCGTTTCAATGATCCCCGGGAACAGAGCGTTCACGCGAATTCCCTGACGTCCGAATGCCGCGGCAGCCGCTTTGGACAGAGCGCGTACCGCACCCTTGGATGCGGAGTAGTGGTTGAAACCTTGTCCGATCAGAGCCGTGTACGAAGAAATGTTTACAATGGAACCTTGCTTCTGTTCGGCCATGTACGGAGTAACATGTTTCATACCGGCGAACGGACCGAAGCCGTTAATGGAGAGCATTTTCTGCCAATCCTGCGCGTCGATTTCTTGAAAAGGCTTTTCCGAAGAGATGCCCGCGTTGTTAACGAGGATGTCGATTTTGCCGAAACGGTCGTTTACTTCCTTCGCAAGCGCCGCCCAATCTTCATCGGAAGCCACGTTCAATTTCATCCCGTGTACATTCTGCTTCTTACTGGCTCTCGCAAGCGCCTCTTCATTGATATCCGCGGCAATAACGATGGCGCCTTCCTGTGCGAAAAGGTCTACCATACGTTCGCCGATACCGGAAGCTCCGCCGGTAATGATCGCTACTTTGTTATCCAATTGTCCCATTTTACATACTCTCCTAACGTAGTTTGATTGAACCGCCGTCCACCATAAGGGTTTGGCCGGTTATATAATTCGAGTCGTCACTTGCCAGGAATAGGGCGACACGGCCGATATCCTGTTCCGGGTCACCGAGACGGCGAAGCGGAATACGCTCGATCATCGCGTCATACAGGTGCGGGGCGCTCTCACGCCATTGCTCCACGCCCGGCGTCAGTGCGATCGGCGAGATCAGGTTGACGTTGATGCCGTCCGGACCCCACTCATTGGCGGCTACGCGGGAAATGGCGCGAATCGCTTCCTTGGCCGCCGCGTAAGACGTTTGCGTCACTTGTCCGTCAAGACCCGCGCCCGAAGCGAAGTTGATCACCTTGCCCTTCGTTTTTTTCAACTCGGGGTAGGCGGCCTGCATGAAATGA
This sequence comes from Paenibacillus chitinolyticus NBRC 15660, assembly GCF_000739915.1. Lineage (GTDB taxonomy): Bacteria > Bacillota > Bacilli > Paenibacillales > NBRC-103111 > Paenibacillus_F > Paenibacillus_F chitinolyticus. The sequence continues at coordinate 262,583 of NZ_BBJT01000007.1, forward strand.
AAGGTCGGATAGAAACCGGTTCCGAAAGACAGATCCAGCAGCTCCTGCGTTGTCTCCACGAAAGAAGCCTGTCTGGAAGCATGCGCATTATTAACGAGAATATCCAGCTTGCCGAACTTCTTAACCACTTCTTCCACAATTTCATTGGCATTTTCTTTAACGGAAATATCTCGGATAAACAGGCATCCTTCCGTGTATTGATTGACTTCCGCAAGGGTTTCCTGCCCCTTCTGCTCGTTCACGTCGACAATGGCGATATGTGCGCCTTCTTTAGCCATGGCAAGCGCAATGCCGCGGCCGATTCCCGAAGCGCTGCCAGTGATGATGGCGACTTTGCCTTGTAATTTCATGTGTAGCTCCCTCATTCCCTTGATTGATGAATTCACCGGTTGATTAATTCCACAATCCGGCTTGCTCCAGCTTCTTCTTCCCGCCAAAGGCAATGCTGATGCAGAGGATGTTAATGATCAGCATGATGCCGATCGCATACAAAACAGGGGTGTAGCTTCCCGTAAAGTCGAACACAAACCCGTAAGCAGGCAGAGCGATGATCGAAGAGATCGCGAGGCCCATGGAAGCATTGGAATAAATCTGGCTGTATTCCTTGTTGCCGAACAAGCTTGATGTAAGCGCCGGTCCCAATGTTCCGATAGAGGCGGAGACAAGACCGAAGAGTCCCACAGCCAGCGAGATGACAAGCGTGCTGGTCGCCGCGAATAACAACAGCCCGATGGCCAGCACGCCCAGAATCATGGCGATAAACGTGGTGTTTCTGGTGCCGATTTTATCGCTCGCATAGCCGATAACCAAGGAGCCGATCAGCACGCCGATCATATTGGTTGCCATAACATTGCCCGCGAAGGTGACATCAAATCCCTTGTTCATCAGATACGTCGGAATATGCACCGAAAAGCTTGCCGCGGATGTGATCAGGAAGAAAAACGCGATGAGTGCATAGAAGGCGGAGGACTTCTTGGCGGCAGCCAAGGTCACGCCTTTGTTTTCCGCTCCTGCAGCCGTTGCGTTGGCTGCTGTGCCGCCTGCGGCCTCCGCTCCGTAAGGAAGCGTTTTCTTTTCAAGAGGTGATTTCCTTAGCAACAGAAGCACGATGGGAACAACGATCACGATGACCGCAATACCAACGATTACATAGGATGATCTCCATCCTTGATTGGCAATCAGATTGCCGACAACCGGCTGGGAAATGGCGCCGATCGCTCCGCCTGCGGCTCCCATAATTCCAAGGGCAAGACCCTTGCTCTTTTTAAACCATTGGTTAATTAATACCGGTCCTGCGATAACGGTAATGAATACCCCGCCCACAGCGAGAGGAACTGCAAGGATATACCAACCCCACACCGAATTCATCAGACCGAACAAGGCAAACGCTCCGGCCTGCAAAATGATCGCGCCGCTTAAAAGCAGCCGGGTATCATACTTCGCCAATAATTTGCCGCCAATCGGCAAAAAGACCATGGTAACGATAGCCGAGACACTGAAATAGAGGGTCAAGCTGCCCATCCCGACTCCAAGATCCTTGGAAACTTGCCGCAAAAAAAGACCGGCTGAGTTATTCAGGGTACCTTTCCCCAAGCCGACCATCATGCAAAGCCCTAGCAAAATCCACCAAGCGTAGTGAATTTTCCCTTTGTTTTGGCTCATAAAATTTCTTCGCTCCCCGCTTCTAATATCCGTTCAAACATAAGATGATGGTGCATTATGCCATTCTCACAAATGGCGAAGCCTATCAATGCCGTTCATTCTCCCCGATGCTCGCCAGGCTCCTTTCTTGGAGGAACAATCATGATATACGCGATATAATATTTAGATATCGAAATATTATATGTCTAAATAGTAACAAAATATTTTCCCGCCTGCAACGGAGAACAATGGAAAAGTTCATTAAAAATTCAAGATTTGGGTCTCAAGTATCGTAAATCCGCTTGAAAAACGCAAAAAGAGGAGCGTCTGCTCCCCTTTTACCACCCCACTTAAACCACATATTCCGCCATAATCTGCTCGATATGGTAAGGAGTAACCCCGCTATCCACCGAGAATATCGTATCTGCCTGATCCGCCGTATCAACTGCTCCCCCTCTTGCTTTCGCATGGAGAAGGAATAAGTCGTACAAATCCGGCTTCCGCAAAGTAGTCATCGCTTTTCCTATCAAAACGATTCCCTTCTGATTCCCCTCCACATTGTTACAGTAGTGAGGTTGTTTCGTTAGGGACAAGTCCGTCCAGATGACCGTACGTTCCACCAAATCCAGGATGACGGGAACGGCGATCCGCGTGTCGGCGGTGATGTCGATTTTGTTGACCACCGTCGAAGGCTCGAAGATTTCCCCGGAACCGGGTTTCTTGCGCATCATCCAGCCTGCGAAGCATTCCGGCAAATCGCAATACGGCTGTTCCGTAAAGGAATGCAGGGAAGCCACAATATAACGCCCGCCGTAGTCGACGATGGAAGGAATGTGCAGATCAATGAACTCGCAGGCTCCTTGAGGAGCCGACACGATGTCTCCGCTGTGGACGGCCTGGTACTTGGAGGATCGCAGATTTGTATACGAAATGTGCTCCACATACTCCCAGTTGCGGTCATACATGACTGCGGACAAGTCGATATCCACCCGGCCCGTAGGCTTACCGTCAACGGTTCCTTCTTTCCACCAGTTGAAGAAACGGATCGTGTCCCCCTCCGCCATCGGCACACGGCTTCCCCTTACAAGCGTATGCAGCGCTTTGCTTGCGGATCGTTGGGAGAACGGCACATGATAGTCCTTCAAACGTTTATCGACATGCGTCTTCCCCAGGGGAGGCAGTTCGGAGAATCGCTGAATAAGCGTTTTTTCACATAATTCAACGATGTCTTGGCAGGCCGTTTCGCTGATTTCCGGGAGCGTATGGGGGATCGCAAACGCTTTGGCCGCATTGCCTTTCGGGAAGAAGACGCGCAGCTCGGGACGCTCATGACGGCGGGCAAAATGATTCTTCACCTGCAGCAGCACGGGTGTAGATACCTGACCGGCCACTTCGCCGAATGCCAGCACGACATACTCCGTCTGTTCCGTGGACCGCAGCAGTTGATCGAGCCTTCTTGCAAATTCGCCCGGGCGCTGCATAAGCAGATCGATCAACGTCCACACCTGCCCATACCGGAAGGCCAGTTCCACGCTCCCGCCGAACGTCGTAAAAGGCTTGTTGTCGCGTAAAATTCCGAAAGCCTCCTGACAACGCGGAAAACGGTTCTTATACTCGGAAGGATGCAGAATCTCTCCCAGCCGGACCCAGCGCTCCTTATATCTCAGCATATCTTCCGTAATGGGATGACACCGTTCCAGCAATCCTAGCAGCAACCGTCTCTCGCTGCGCTTAAATTTGCGGTAACGCACGGCTTCGGCGAGACTGACATCGCCATCCGACCAGGCCGCGGCCAGACGAAGGACATCCGTTGCGGTTTTAAAGTATCGCCCGACCCGCTCCAAGCCGGCCTTGTCATGCTTCATCAAGGAAGCCGCCACGAAGGCCGCGTTCTCTTTGAACGGGATCTCGGACGGAAGAATCGCGTCCAATTCATCCGGGTCCGCGCACTCTATAGCCGCGTCAATATCTTCCTTGTCCGTCCCGGAGATCGACGTCTTGGCTTGAATCAGCCGGCTTATCAGGACATGAAACTCCGCATTGTTTCCAAGATCAATTACTTTCAAGTCTGCATCATCCTGCAGCGGAAGTCTTTGCGCAGTCTCATACTCAGGCAATTCGTGCGTTAGATAATGATAAAAGGCGTTCAAGTAAAGCTCCGCATCCTGTTCCTGCATTACCTGCGCCGGAAAGTCCGGATACATCGGCTTATACGCCACATGAGCGCCGACCATCCGTTTCAGATCCCCGATCAGCTCGCGATAGAACGCTTCGAACCGCTCTTTGGATAAGGTACACACGACGCGCATCAAGCGATGGGAGAATGTAAATCCAAGGGATTCGATATTTTTCATAGCCGCAGCCAAGTAAGCCTTAGAAAGACGACCCGCGCCTTTTCCTTGCTCCACAACCACTTTGCCCGCTCTGCGTAAATAGATCGTATTTATGTTCATAAAAAGAGTCCAGGAAAGCCATATCCCTACTGCCTTTGGTGAAATACCATAGAAGGAAGGAATATGATAGCCTGGACGCCTCCTCTCGCGGATAGAAATGCTTCAGGAAAGCTGCGACCCTAATTCGCCCAATGAAGTAGAAGGAAGGATCGCAATAGCCTGAAGCTCAAGGTTCACAGTCCGTGACTCCGAACCTTTGATGGATTCATCATCCCATATTTCCCGACATGCCAACAGGGCGAAAGTATTACGACTTTGGAAAAGATAAGCAACACGGCCTTGTTCGAATATAAAAAAAAGCGACGTCCGCAGGGCGCGGCAGTCGCTTGATTGGCGGGTTCTCCGCCGGATAATGTCTATTCTTGCAGCTCTCCCTCAAGGAATTTAATGAGGTAGGTTTCAGGGTGCGCAAGGAATTCCGTAAAGCCGCACAAATCCGCATACTCCTGATGCTCCACGTCGTAACAGCCGACGGTGCCTTTTTTCTTCGGATTCCATACAAGCTGCAGATCCGAGTAATTGTCGATGTCGGCAGACAGACGAAGCAGCTTTTGCCGGCCGACTTTCATTTCAATCGTATCGGTCAAGGTGAAAAAGTCGATATACCCGATGTCATAGTCATTCGGCGCCAGTTCCAGGCGCAGCTTATCCCCGGTGAGAAAGGCGACTAGTTCATCGGTCAACTTATACTTTTTCAGCTCAAATTTCTTGTTCTCTCTATCATGAAGCTCAGCCGGCTCCAAAGATTTCAAATAGTCGGCCAAAGCGGCATTCTTATTGCCCACCGCAATCGTATACGCCCGGTCGCCGTCCTTTTCCGTTATAGTAATGTCCGCGCCGCGTTCAATCAAATACTTGACCATCGCGACATTGCCTATACGCACGGCAACGGTTAAAGGAGTCGCTTGATAAGGATAAACTTGGTCCGGTTTATTGTAATTAATGTCCGCCCCATGATCGAGTAAATACCCGAGTGTCTTAAGATCATGGTCCGACACGGCCTGGCGCAATACGGGGCTGCCGTGCTTCTTTATATCCAATCCCAGCTCATGGAGGAGCGGAATATTGTTTTTATTTCCATAATAGGCCTGCGAGTAAGCGCCAGACCCCACATGATTAAGCTTGTCCGCTTTAGCGCCCTGCCCCGCAAGATAGCGAACGATGTCTTCCTTGCAATAGCGGATAGCCCGCAAAAAAGCCGGATTACGAGGAACATTCAGGTTAACGCCGTTCTCTGCCAGTAGCTTTACAATGTCCAGTCTCTCCGATATAAGCGCCAAGTCGAGCGGACTCAGCGTCGTATACTTGCTCAGTTCAATGCCCTCTTCGATATCCCAGCCTGCCGCAATGGCTTCCCGCAGAGCCGGCATATTTCCTTGGTAAATGTGCATCGCGATTTCCGGCAGCTTCTCGAATTTCCCGATATCTTTCAGTTGGATCATCGATTATCCTCTCCTACCCCAAGTCTTACAAGAAGTATAGAAAAGCTCTTGAAAAAAAACAACAGGCACCCGGTTGCGGCCGATAGTCCGGGAAGCCGGCGGCTCATCCCGCGGAAGCGCCTATCGGCAGGAATACTTACGCATTCGTTGAATAAAGCATAGACATTCAATTAAAGGGAGAGGGTCCGATAATGAGTGCTTATGATGTGGATATCGGCAAACTGATCAGCGAAAAGCGGGAATTGGAAGGCGGCGGAAGCTATCTCCTCTGCACTCCCGATAAGACAATCATTGAAGTCGATTCGCTCGGGCCGAATGACTGAATTCTTGTAAGTTCCAAGGATGTGTACACTTTTTCCATTTATACGGATACGGCTCACGGCAGCTTCGTCATTTACATCAACAATCTGGAAAGCTTGAACCGCAGTGTGGAGAAAGCCCTCGATCGAGATAGGCAGCGTTATCCGGACAAATGGGATGCCAACGGTAACACAGCCCGCGAGCAGCTTTATTTTGAATTCAAATACGCCGAAGCCGATTACCCTTTTATGTATGACAGCATGCCTGAGCGGCTGCAAAAATGGCTGCGTATTTACGCCTGCGTCAGCATGGAACAGCCCCATCATCTAGAGATCGAACAAAATTACATCTTCGAGAAACAGCTTTTCGACTCCCAGTTCTTCCTCATTGCCATTGATGTGATTCACCGCCTGCGGAACGACTTTCAGCAGCTCCAACGGACCGGTACTTTCATCGCCTACGTCTCGGCGGCGGACGGCGTAGGAGGCGATCCGCTGACCACCAGTCAGCTCCTGCGAAGATGCGTCAACGAGGAACAGCTCTACAAGGCGATGCCTGAGGTTCAAGAGCAGGACGAAGCCTTCCGTATGGCCGTAAGCGCCGTGCGGCAGCACTCCCTCCGTGAACAGGTCCTTCACTGGGTGACCGTTATCGAGGAGGGGGAATTCAGCGAGGACAGCCCTTATAGCTTCTGGAAAACCGACTACGAAGCGTACGAGCAGCTGCTCGAACTCGGCGGACCCGCTGTTCCTTTCATCCGGGAACATTTGAATGGCGAGCTTAAGCTGGATACGAGGCTGATTCTCGAGATGGTGATGCGCGATCTGGGGGAAATCGTTCCATAGACATCGGACGAAAGGCAATAACAAACGCGCCCGGCTTCGCAGAGGATTCTAACACGGCCATCCAAGGCCCTTCCGCTTTGAGCCGACGAACGGGAACCCGGCCGCAAAGCCGGATGCCCTTTCCCGGCTCATCGCTTCTGCCTACAGGTGCGATCCGCCGCTTGCGTCGATCAACTGGCCGGTTACCCAGCGGCTGTCCGGCGAAGCGAGAAAAGCGGCAACATCCGCTATGTCGTCGGGTTCTCCCCATCTGTTGAAAACGGAGAGCCCGGCCGCATTTTTTTGCCCGTTCGGATCTTGCAGCGTTCCCGCATTCATCTCCGTGTTAATGATGCCCGGCTGAATGGCGTTTACCGTAATTTTACGGCTCCCCAATTGTTTAGCCAGAAGAAGGGTAAAAGTGTCGATAGCCCCCTTAGACATGCTGTAGGTGAACACACTTGGGGAGGCTACACGCGTTACGAAGGAGGACACGTTAATAATGCGCCCGCCGTCTTTCATGCGCGGTAAAGCCTGTTGGGTAACAAAAAGCGGAGCTTCGACGTTAATTTTCATCACTTCGCCAAAAGAAGCCTCCGTCGTCTCTTCCAGACTGAGAATTTGCCCGATTCCGGCATTGTTGACCAGAATATCGAACCCGCTGCCGCCCGTATGTTCCCGGATCGCCTCATCCAGCGCCGTAAATAAGTGTTCAATTCCGCCGAGAGTGCTCAGGTCGGCACCGATCGCGCACGCATTCCCTCCGCTTTGGCCGATCTGCCGGACCACCGCCTCCGCTTCATTCCGTCTTTGTCCATAGTGCACGGCGACAAACGCGCCTTCCCGGGCCAGACGCAGTGCGATACCGCGGCCGATTCCCCTGCTCGCTCCGGTTACCAAAGCGACTTTACCTTCCAGTTTCCTCATGCTCTCATCTCCTTGTCCGAATTCAAGAAGAATATAGCACAGGATAAACTTTGAAATGTTGCTCTTATATTCGGTCCAAGGACTAGCATATGCCGGTCACTTTGCCATAGTCATTTCCTTCCCCTCAAAAATTCAGACAAGCTGATTTCACGCTTTAGAACGGATTCCTTCCAATGCGGTCAGTACCAAATACTGCACATAGGGTTCGTCCAGTTTGTCCCCTGTCACAAGCAAACGATAGAAAATAGGTCCGTAAATGAGATCAGTGCATATGTCAATGTCGATCCCATTTTTCAATTCCCCAAGTTGAATTCCCTTCTCCAAAAGACCCCTTGCCTCAAGCCGGCGGGGACGGAAAAACCGGGTTCGATAGGCTTCCGCCAATCCTGAATCAAACTGTCCTTCGCCCAATAATTCCGTAATGATCGTACCCTCCCGGCTTGTCAAAAACCGGGTTAAATTCGTGGCGTGAATTAGAATATCCTTACATGCCGAACCCGTATCAGGCACGGGTAATCTGGCTGTGGCGGCATACAGGAAACCGTCCATTACCACGGCAGCCTTGTTAGGCCACCATTTATAAATCGTAGCCTTGCTGACTTGGGCGCGATCGGCAATTTTATCAACCGTGACGGCTTGAAAGCCATTCTCCAGCAACAATTCATAAGACGCGGAAAGGATAGACTTCTGCGCTTCCACATTACGCGGCCTGCCTCTTTTGCCATTCATCGTAACCGTCTCCTTTCGTCCATACCTATCTTAACCGTTAAAAAACTATACGTTCAGTATACCAAGTGTGAATAAAAAATAAAGTTGAAACCACCTATTTACAAAACTACACGTTCAGTATATTATTCTATTATCAATTAATAAACTATACGTTCAGTATTTAAAATTCGAAGGAAGGAGAAATTATCATCTGGAGAACGCCGCACGGAATTGTAATTGCGTGAAACCATACAGTTGCTACGTTAGAGCATGATATTTCGATATAAGGAGTTGCCCTAAAATGAACGCTTTAAAAAAACAAACAACCGAAAAAAATATCCCGGCATGGCTAACCCTGCTGCTGGCAGCCGCATGCGGTATCATTGCAGCCAATCTTTACTATGCGCAGCCTTTGGTCGGGGAAATCAGCACTTCAATCGGGCTGTCCGCAAACAGCTCCGGCTTTATCGTGACGTTAACGCAGATTGGTTATGTAGTCGGCTTGTTATTTGTCGTGCCTCTGGGAGATATCGTGGAGAATCGAAGGCTGGTTGTCATGTCTCTGCTTCTCACAGGAGCCGCCCTTGCAGTCACGGCGGTGTCGAAACAGGCTGTGCCATTCTTAGCCGCTTCCTTTGTAATCGGGTTAGGGTCGGTTGCCGCGCAAGTACTCGTGCCTTTCGCGTCCTACCTTGCCTCCGAAACTTCACGCGGCCGCGTTGTCGGCAATGTCATGAGCGGGCTGCTGCTTGGAATCATGCTTTCGCGTCCTCTGTCGAGCCTAGCAGCCGACTTCTTTGGCTGGCACGCCGTATTCGCTTTGTCAGCCCTAGCTGTCATTATTCTGGCTGTCGTACTGTCCAAGGCACTGCCTGTAAGAAAACCTTCAACGGACACATCCTATACAGCTCTGCTCGGTTCGATGTGGCACTTGCTGCGAACAACCCCGATCTTACGCCGCCGGGCTGCCTATCACGCCTGTGTGTTTGCGACTTTCAGCTTATTCTGGACAACAGCACCGTTACTGTTATCCGGCCCGCTCTTTCATTTTTCCCAGAAAGCCGTCGCATTGTTCGCGCTTGCCGCAGTTGCGGGTGCAATAGCGGCTCCCGTAGCCGGACGATTGGCCGACCGCGGCTGGACTAAACCCGCAACAGGGATTGCACTCGCCGCGGTCGCCATTTCTATGCTGCTGCCGCTTATAATCCGTACGGGTTCACCCGTCGGGGTAGCTGTTCTCGTCGTTTCAGCCGTATTATTGGACGCCGGCGTCTCCGCAAATCTTGTACTTGGACAACGCGCGCTCTTCTCGCTAAGTCCGGAAATTCGCAGCCGGCTGAATGGGCTCTTTATGGCTATTTTCTTTTTTGGCGGAGCCGTCGGATCTGCAATCGGGGGATGGATATACGCCACGGGAGGATGGAGCGCCGCGTTATGGATCGGAATAGCTTTCCCGATCGCCGCCCTGCTTTATTTTGCCACGGAAAGGCGATACAACGCGCAAAGAGGTTAACTCTTCCGTAAAAACAAAACCATCCCGGGAATTTGCATATTCCGGGATGGTTTTTCGTTAAGCTTTTTGGATTCCTGATAGTTCAATCATCAAGTCGTCAGTTTCGCATACGCGATAAAGAAGACCATCATCTCCCCGACGATCGCATAATTGGGTACATGATAAATCAAGTTTAATGCTATACAGCAGCCCAGTATCCCTAATAATACGGCCAAATGATAAGGCTTTAAACGCAGATGTTTGGGTCGGTACAGGTGAAAAACCAAAGAAGTGGAGAAAAAATAAAGAAGAACGGACCCGAATACAAAAACCGTCATGAATGTGTAATTTAGTTGCTCTTGGTATAACAACTGGATGGCGGCGGCGATCATGCTCATGGACAAGTAGATGAATAAGTGTCCGTAAATAATCGTTTGGCCGGCCGTTTGGATTTCCTTACTCACTTTGGTTTCGACATTTTCAAAGTACTGCCACCAGATGGCGATCACTAACACGCTTGTAAACGCGACAAACAAAACGGATGACAGATCCCAACTGCTGAACTGCAGCACAGCCAGAATACTGACCACGGATTCACCTAAAAGGATGAGCGTAAATAAGGCAAAACGTTCAAATAAGTGAGGGGTATGTATAGGTGTTTTTACCAGGTGTTTTCGCCCGATTAGGGGAAGTATAATGTCAACGGCAATTCCCAAGTACAGAACGGCATACCGGACCCACGAGTCAAAGAAAAGCGAACAAGAGGATATCAAGATTCCGATCAGAAAGTGGGTCCCCAAATAAGAAGCGGTCGATTGTTGATGAGCGGCTTTGGATTTATGCACCAACAGATATTGAATGGCGGTCAGTGCTCTCGAACCTATATACCCTATGAAGAAGGGAATATAGTACTGATCAAAATCAGGGGATAAGCTCGCTGTCATAATTAAAATAAAAAAGAGCTGCAGGATGCTTAATATTCTATGTATAAAGATATCTTGGCCGAATCTGTTTACAAAGAGCGTTTGTCCTACCCACCCCCACCAGATCGGGATAAAAATCAGTACGAATTTAACTAAATATTCAATGGGAATGACTCCATGATCCGCATGCAGCAGAACATGAGTCGCTTTTGAGACTGCCGCGACAAAAAGAAGATCATAAAAAAGCTCTAACCAGGTGACCTTTTTCTCAACCATACACTTGTAAGCCCTCCTATATGGACGCATGTTGTCTAAAGAATTAAGCTGAATGAAGGCTTTGCCTCATCTGAATGATCCGTTTATTATACCAATTTTCGTGTCAGGGTCTATACGATTTTCGGAGATTGGAAAGCCCTTCCCTCCTCCTTTCTAGTATCTTCGAACCTCCGAAAAATAACCGGCCGCTTAACAAGCGTATCATCCGCTGCACATACAAAAAAACCTTCCATCCAAACGGACCAAAGGTTTTAACCCCAACGATTTCCCGAGACGGGTTCTCCAATGTTGCCAGCCATCTATTTAATCAAGATGTTTCTGTTATCCGGGTGAGCGTCGGCAGGCTCGTAATCATTCATACGCAGCAAAATATACTCAATTTCTTCTAAGGGCATTTTCAATTCTTGGCTGACTTCATATAGTCCCATGTCCTGTGCAAGAAGCTCCCGTGCTTTATTTATTTTTCCATGGAGCCAGTTGTTCTCCAGCATCCAACTCTTCACCTGGGCCAAGAAGCGGTTCTGAGTGTCCTTATCCGCGTGCTTCTTGTATTTAGCAACAGACTCCGATAGATAGTCATATAAATAAATACCCAAGGTCTCACGCTGCTCATTCTTAGACATCCGCAGATACTGCTCATAAATTAGGCTGATGTCTAACCCCAGTAAGTTATCTCGGCTGTCAAAGCGTCTGAATGTCTTTCGTTCATAGCTTTCGGGTAAAACACGAAATACAACAACGATCGCATACGGAAATTCCCATGTTTTCGCCGCTTCTTCTAACGGTAACAGTTCATCTCTCAATTCGCTCACACACGTTCCATGTGTATCTAAATAAAAGGATAGTTCCATGGGGACCTCCTCTTGCTGCCGTTTTTTTGATCCGTCTTAAAAGGCTGCCGCTTGCAGGTTTCATTACTTCTCCGGATACGGTTCGCATCCTTTCGACAAGAGCCATTGCTTGATAACGTCTACCGCTTGTATTTCATCCTGTTCATACATGACGGCCACCTCTTGCCCGTTGGCGTAATTAAATCTCACATAGCCGCCCAGTGCCTGATAGAAGAGGAAACAAGAATATTCGGTTTCAACGGACAGATCCGGGGAAAAAGCCGCTCGGCACATTCCAGCCAGATCCGCCAGCGAGAACTGTTCCTGTCCCGGTGGCAGCCGTAAAAAGAAATGGCTCCTTGACCCCGTCCACGGCTCGTAATAAACGGCTCCCTCCCGGCCGCATCCGTACACCTGACGATAGATTTCGTCCAGCACCAAAGCGTACGTCGCTTCATCTTCCCGCTCCCGCGCCTGGAGGGGAATCGCCGTCACTTGTTCCCCATGCCGGGGCAGCCAGAGCAGTTGATCCGTCTGGGGATGCACCGCCAGAAAATCGCCGTCCACCGTCGTGCTTATAGCGACACACTCTGCGATCTGCCGCTCGGTAATCGGGCTGTCCGCGTCATGCTCCCATAACCCGTACTCGGCAAAAGGCTTAAGCACATCCGGGTCCGGCAGCTGCACATTCATCCATCCCCTATAGGTCCCTTCGCCGAAGGATCGCAAAAACCGGAGATAGCCCGGTGGAAAAGCGGCCTCGTCTTTCGCAAGCGCTTGGTTGGTGCTGTCAGACAGCGGCTTTGGCCGAGATACCAGATACATACGTCTCTCCCCCTGTGTCACTAACTTTCAATTTTCATTGTAAATTTAGGCAGCCAATTCAACTTAAATTTAAAGCAGCCTGTCCCCATTATACTATATATAGGAATTGCTTCTATCATTTCCCCTTACATATACGACTTGAAACGGCCAGTTCATCGGATTTCCAGATCCTCTGCCGCAAACGCAAAAAAACCTTCGATCCAAGGACGGATCAAAGGTTCCTTATCGATAATCAGTTATAAGCCAGTTCTTTTTCGACCAGACCAAGCGTCTGAGCCGTTGATGTGAGAATTTCTTGGAAAAGCTCGGGATTGTTCAAGAGTGACACGCCGTAAGAAGGAATCATTTCTTTGATTTTCGGTTCCCACTCTTTTATATGCTGCGGGAAGCATCTTGCCAAGATCTCCAGCATCACGTGAACGGCAGTAGAAGCTCCAGGAGAAGCGCCGAGCAGCGCAGCGATCGAGCCGTCAGCGGCCGTAATCACTTCCGTACCGAATTGAAGAGTGCCTTTGCCGCCGGCTTCCGTATCCTTGATCACCTGCACACGCTGGCCCGCCACGACGATATCCCAGTCCTCGCCTTTGGCGTTCGGGATAAACTCACGCAATTCTTCCACGCGCTTTTCATTCGATAATAGTACCTGCTGGATCAGGTATTTGGTCAAGGCCATCTCTTTGACACCGGCCGCCAGCATCGTCAAGACATTATCCGGTTTCACCGACGTGATTAAATCAAACATGGAACCCGTTTTTAAAAACTTGGGCGAGAATCCGGCAAACGGTCCGAACAGCAGCGATTTTTTGTTGTCAATATAACGTGTATCCAAGTGCGGAACCGACATAGGCGGAGCTCCGACTTTGGCTTTGCCGTATACTTTGGCATGGTGCTGTTCGATAACTTCCGGATTGTTGCATACCATAAAGAGCCCGCTTACCGGGAACCCGCCAATATGTTTTCCTTCGGGAATACCGGACTTTTGCAGCAAATGCAGGCTTCCGCCGCCGCCGCCGATAAAGACGAATTTCGCCGTGTGGCGTTCGACGCTGCCGTTATCGAGGTTGCGCACCTTCAATTCCCATGATCCGTCGGCGGCACGTTTAATATTGTCCACGCTATGTTTGTAATGCATCTCCACATTTTGGGTCTGCAGGTAGTCAAAAAGCATGCGCGTTAAAGCGCCAAAGTTGACGTCCGTCCCAGAATCGATTTTTGTAGCCGCGATCGGTTCACTCGATGTACGGCCTTCCATGATAAGCGGAATCCATTCCTTCAATTTCTCAGGATCATCGGAAAACTCCATCCCTTGGAATAAAGGGTTGTTCGACATCGCTTCAAACCGTTTCTTCAAAAACGTAACATTCTCTTGCCCCTGCACCATACTCATATGCGGAATCGGCATAATAAAATCTTGCGGATTGCGGATCAGCTTGCTGTTTACAAGATAAGACCAGAACTGTCTGGAAAGCTGAAACTGTTCATTAATTTGAATCGCTTTGCTTATATCTACGGAACCGTCCGGTTTTTCGGAAGTATAGTTAAGCTCACACAGTGCAGAATGGCCTGTACCCGCGTTATTCCATTCGTTAGAGCTTTCTTCTCCTGCCTTTGCGAGTTTCTCGAACACTTTGATTTCCCATTCCGGCACTAGCTCTTTCAGTAACGATCCCAGAGTCGCGCTCATGACCCCGGCACCGATTAAGATAACGTCTGTTTTCATGATAACCTTCCTTATCCTCTATATTTATAAAAAAAGAGCAGGCACGCCTGCTTCGTATAGTAAAAAAGCAAGGCACCACCTAAGAACAAACCGATTCTGTCTCCACTATAACCCTATCTACTCTATTATAATTATTTTTACACTAAAATATCTACCATTAAGTACTTCCAAAAGCCCTAAAAACAAAAAAAACCAAGTCCTTAACTCAGTTTATGCTGAATTACGGAGTTTGGTTTGTATTTTTTGTGAGTTCTTCTAGTTTCCGCCGTAGTTTAGCAGCGCAGAATCTTAGCGCTCTTTCAGCAAAGGCAAGTTTCAAGGCAAAAATATAGACTTATTTACTTGATTAAATTAATCTTAGGAAGTAGGATCATTTTTCCATTTCTGAATAAGAGAAGGCAGCGAGGTGTCTGCCATTGACTGCACTGATTGTGATACTTGTCATTTTCTCACTAATTACGGCGTCCGTTGCAACTACCATCGTGGTTCTGATGCTGCGTACCCGCAGCAAACAACGCTTGCAGAGCAAAACCATTCTTACGGAGGGGACTTCCGCACAAGCGGTGATCAATTCCATCCGGCAAACCAATGTACAAGTGGACGATCAGCCGGAAGTCTTGCTTGATCTGACCGTCACTCAACAGGACGGCAAGGTGGTCCACGCCTTGGTAAAAGCCGTCATCCAAATCGTGAATATTCCCGCTTTTCAAAAAGGCAGCGTCATTGAAGTGAAATATATGACCATAGACAACGAGCAAAAATTCGCTGTGGTCGGTTCCTATATGCCTTAGAGCAGGAATGGCATGCTGGTCCCGCCTGGGCTTTGTCATTGAGCGTCATGCGCCTAAAGCAGAGAAGACTAGCATAAAAACAGTTAACGAAAGGTGAGATGAACAATGGGATCTTGGGGTACGGCATCGCTGGAAAGTGACGAGGGACTGGACGTTCTTCATGCGTTAACGGAATACACAACGGAGCGTAAATCGGTCAAGTTAAAGGAGCTGATCACTCATTTCAGGGAGATCGGATTCCTTTCGGAGGATCCGGACGAGGAGGATTTCCTTTACGATAATACGGCCATCGCTCTGGCTGAAATCGTATGCGCCTATATCGAAAACGGCAAGACGCAGTACGAGCAGTTGAACGGCCTGAACGAGATTGTCTTGGAGACAGAGGATCTGCGCGAGTTGAAGCAACTGGTTCAGCAGGTGCTCGATAATAAAGGCGGAGACCGCGAGCTGTATGAGCTGAGAGACGGAGATTCCGACTGGATTAAACATCTGGAGAATGTGGTTCGTATTTTGTCGGAGCGGCTATAATTGCCGGAAAACAGGCGCCGGATGCCGCAGCTCAAAGCGGCAGACGGCATCCTGCCCAAAGCCGCGTAACGCGGCCTTTTTTCGAAAGGCTTTCGTGAAAGATGTCTACTGCTTGCCCTTCATAACAAGCTCATATTTTTTAAAAATCCAGGAATCCGCCAGTTCATTCGCCGCATTTTGGCTTATGCGAACAGGCGGTTTTTGCTCTTGTAAAGCATCTGCCGCGTAGGCCGAGAAACGAAGCGGCTTTGTGATTTTTTTCGTATAGCTTGCCAGTTCATCAAAAAACGCATAAGTTAACGGCTGATGTTCCCGGATATCCTCATACACATAATACTTCCCTTTTTCATCCTCCAGATTAATTTGTAAGCCCTTGGGAAGCGAAAGCATGACATACGGCAATTCATCTTCCGCCCACTGCCCGTGATAGGGATACCTGATTCCTTCATTTTTTACAAAGAATCCGGAGCTTTCATTCCCCGCGGAGAAAGAAATAGAGTATACGAAGAATGGGTAGTAATTCGGCTTTTCTTGTGCCGCAAAATATCGGTAAAACGTTTGATAAGCCTCAACCACCTCATGTTGATCATGTTTTGTCCGGGCATGATTAGTAAGATAAAATTGTGCGTGTTTCGGCTCGAAGAGCTTCAAGACACTTTCAAATTCTTCCGGCGTTATGAAAAATTTAAGTTTATAGAATCCGCTGTGCTTCAATCTGTCCATTAATCTCACCGCCAAATATAGACTTAGGATACGCGATAAGGTCCGAAGTTTAGCAAACATCCCCTCCAGTGAGGTCTGATATGTATTCCACATGTTTAACGCGTTCTCCTGGCTTCTCTCCCATACTATTTTGCGTTGTTATACGGTGTAGCTAAGGGTCTACCCTCAAAAATTGCGAAAGGAACTGCTATGACCAGTTCCTACGAAAATGATCTATGATGAAATATACGCCAGTTGCTGCCCCTAGGGCCACAATGATTATCAACATGAAAAGGAAGTATTTCACAAACGGGGGCATGTAATAACGTACTATAGTTAACCAATGTTTAAATAGCTTGATTAGATTATAATTCGATTTTCCGTTCTTCCTCTGATGGTGCTCTGTTAAGGTGTTGGCAAGATTAGCTGTACTTCTTAGTATTAGCCCCTGAATAACAGGCTTAGGCGATTGATCCTTAATAATCATCGTAACGATAGCTCTTCTCATGATTAAGAAGTTAGTGAACGAAATCTTTTGTTTCGTACTCACGAACACAAGAAATTGATTCAGCCTGGATACCAGCTTTCGAATCAAAGATTGGTTGTAGATCATCCTTTTGCCAATTACAACGTCGTAACCCTCGTTAACTTTTTGGATTAGCTTTATGATTTCACTTGGTGGATTTTGCATATCGTCATCCATTAGAACAACAAGGTTACCCTGGCAGCGTCTAAGCCCAGTCATTAGTGCGAGCTGTTGACCGCCGTTTGTCTCTTGATGAATAACAACAACATTCGCATACCGATTACTTAGATTCTCGCACTCTTGACGACTCGCGTCCGTGCTCCCATCGTTAACAAGAATGATCTCTAACGAAAACAAGGCATTATATAAGTGAAGAATCGGCTCCACCACAGCCCCAATTGTGTCCTGTGAATTATAAACGGGGATAACTACGGATAATTCGATAGGTTCCATTTTCAATATACTTCCCACGTATCTAATTTGTTACTTTTCTTAATATATAGTAAATCTCCTTGATCTCAAAACCGACAAATAAATTAGCTCTTAGCGCTTCAATGTTGTTAGATGAAACCCTTGTGACAGCTTTAGTATACCCCGCCTCTGCCAACCAGCTGCGAATTTCCTCCAAGAAACTTAACCCAACTCCTCTTCTTCTAGAGTTATTGTACACGCTGACTAGCACCGCATGGATGGCTTTATCATTTCTTTTAGTAAAATAAAAAAAACCTATTTTTTTTGTTTTTAATATCGCCTCAATAATTAAAGCATCCCCACTGAGAAAGCCATCTCTGATCCAATTAACGTAACGCTTGTGCGCCAAACCAATACCTAATTCAGGATCAAGCGACACTCTGTCGGTTACAAAAAGATCTTCATCGATACGGGATAACATTTCTTCCAAACGTTCTATTGTTTCTACCGTTTGGAATTGAATGTGGTCGGAAATCGCTTTCGTGAATCTGGATGGCTTTGAAAGTTTCGTCAAATTCATAGTCATTTCCATTTGAGTTTCCATAAATCGAAACCCGGCTTCTTCAAGGCCATGTACGAGGTCCATTCTACGCTTGGGCACTTTTGTGACAATGTACTCATAGTCTGCATAATCATTCTGAAGTTCAGCCAAACAATCGGTTGAATCGTTTGCATCCAATTCAATTTCCAACACCTTCTTATCGAAATTCCGTTTTTCCCAGTAGGCGTCTATCTTTTTCATCGCACGACTCCTTGACCTTTATTTTCTATTCACGCTTCTCCTGGTACTTTAAAGTATTGTTTAATTAAACTCACCGTATAATGAATATCTCCTTGATCCAAACCGTAAAACATAGGTAATCTCAATATTTTTTCGCTTTCGCTGGTCGTATGAATATCCTCTCCATGAAAAAATCCGTACCTTTTCCCCATGTCGGAACTATGCAGAGGAATGTAGTGGGAAGCAGTAGAAACCCCATTGTGTTTGAGATAGGTCATTAATTCGTTTCTAACTACTTGATTGCTGACTTTCACATAAAAGATGTGGCCGTTATGCTTTGTACCCCTAGGGGTACCCGGCAGCATAAGTTTGCCGTCAACCGCCAGTTCTTCTAATGCATCGTAGTAGGTTTGCCAACTTCTAGTTCGGTCTGCATTTATGTGATCGGACAATAACAGTTGAGGAAACAAAAACGCGGCATTTAGCTCACTTAGCAAGTACGAGGAACCGATATCGACCCATGTGTATTTATCTATTTCTCCCTGCAAATATTGGGTTCGGTTTGTTCCTTTTTCCCTGATTACCTCTGCCCTTTCAATAAACCTTTTATCATTTATAATCAGTGCCCCACCTTCCCCGCACTGGTAGTTCTTCGATTCGTGAAAACTGAAGCAACCCAAATGGCCGATCGTGCCCAAGTATTTGTCTCGATAACGACTCATTAATGCATGGGCTGCATCTTCTATAACAACAAGATTGTATTGATTTGCAAGCTTCATGATTGTGTCCATTTCACAGGATACGCCAGCATAGTGGACAGGGACAATCGCCTTCGTTTTATTGGTAATGGCTTTCTCAATCAACTGCTCATTCATATTCAACGTATCCGGTCTAATATCTACGAATACCAGTTTGGCTCCTCGAAGGACAAAAGCATTGGTTGTGGAGACAAACGTAAAGGATGGAACAATAATTTCATCCCCTTCGGTAATATCCAACAACATGGCCGCCATCTCAAGCGCATGCGTGCAAGATGTGGTGAGAAGCGCCCTGTCGCAACCTAAAGTGTCTTCTAGCCATCTGCTGCATCGTCCGGTCAAAGGTCCATCTCCTGCAAATCTCCCTGATTCTATCGCTTCACGAATATATGCATCTTCTTGTCCTGTAAGTAAGGGTTTGTTAAAAGGGATCATTAATTGTATCTCCGTTCATTTCATTATCTATCTAAACGGCGAAGTACGGTATAATTCGGAGGCATCGCTTCAGCGGATATTTGTTGATAATGGCTAATCAGATATTGCCACAGGATGGGGTGAGTATTACGGAAACGCATGTCGTCCCTTCCATCCAGAGCAATATCCCCGAGAATAACCAAAGCTGCGTTTTTCTCCTTTAACTCTTCAATCTGTTTGCGCTGCTTATCCTCGGTTTCAGGGAATAGCAAATAAATATCCCATAATGGGGACTTAAGATTCAGTATGGGGTACAACGCAGGAGTATGAGGAGCAATAAAGAGATTTTCTCCCTGCTTGAGGTATTGTTGTTTGATATCTTCTACTGCCCGAATAAAATGGGCGCTAGATGCATCTATCCATACATCATGGTTCATTAGGGTAAGCTTCTCATAAGGATTCGGAGCGGCTTTTATTTGTTGATACAGCGGTTGAAATCTTCCAATGGACAAGCACGAGACAATCAACATAGCGGTCATAAAAACGATAAGTTTAGCCCTGTTGTGCTTGAAGTATTCTAAAGCCCAGAAACAAATTCCCAGTAACAGCGGGGGAATGCCTTGAGCTAAATGCCCTATATCTGCGCGTGAAAAGGCCACATATGCATAGGGAATGCCTACGAATACCGCTGCCGTAAGAAATAGGTTTGTTTTTTCTGAAACAAAACGTCGGATAACCCATCCTGCAGGAAAAAGAAGTAATAGAAGAAACAAGCACCCTACGATAAGCCCGCTGAGGATATCAATACCCTGGAGATGTGCAAAGTCAACTCTCCACGGCCATGGAATCGGAAGAGGAATATTGGTGTTCCCTAATCGGAAAAGCCAGATGATCATATCAATAAAACTATTAAAAAATCCAGGAATAAAACTAAACATAAGAAGCATAGGGGAATAGCCGATGAAGATGCCGATTACCATGATGCAAATTTTCTTAATGGCATTCGTTCTGTCCAGTTTGAAAAAGATATACAAACACGCAAGAACAAAGGAGACAAGTACGTATAGGCCATGATTACTGCCAAAAAAAGCAGCAAGACCTATCGTAATTCCACTATATAAATATTGCGAAGGTTTAGGCTTTTCTAATAGGAGACTAACCATATACACGGCGATCATACAGATGCTGATATCAAACATTTTGTGCCTAGGGAACACCCATAACAGGAGAAGAACCCCTATAATCAATAAGTAGCGCCAGGATTTTGTCATACGCCTTACGACAAGCAAAGCACACGTCAGTCCGAGCATTTGAAATAACAGCACGGCAATTCTAAGCGTGAGTAAATCGGTATTGCCGAATATCTTAAACCAGAGGGCTACCCAATAATATCTGCCTGGATCATAGGACTGAAAATCCAAGAATGGGACTTCTCCATTAGACGTTTGGATGGCACCGTACCAAAGATAACCTTCGTCCGCTAGATTAATGCCAATATTGCCCTGCAGAACAAACATGATTCCAAGCAATAAAAATGAGAGCATCGCCGCGCATAACCAATCCGGTACCCTTTTCATTTCTGCACATCCTCTTTATCAAAATTGCAATGCTTCTCTAAACCTATTTTAATCTCAAAGCAATATCATTTGTAAAGAAAATTGTCGAATAAAGGCATTATTAATCGCCTATGCCGCTCGCAATTTCCCCTAGAATGCGAATCTTTGCATGATAACAGCAAGGCTGCTTCGAGCATGAGCCCGAAGCAGCCTTGTCTATGCATTCTTTTTTTACTTGCTCTTTTGCGCCCACATTTTCAACAGTACGGGGTTGTTACCCTTGTTCCGGAGTCCTTCCTTCTCGATGGCGGCTATTCAAAATGGCTGATCAGCGCCAATGCCTCTTCATGATCAGGCTCAAGTTCCAACAATTTTCGTATGTAACTCAATGCATCTTCAACTAACTCTAGCTCGAAACAACATATGGCCAGACAATAAAACACGGTTGATACGACCTCGTCTTGCTCTTCCTCTACCGAAATTTCCAAATACCGTTTGGAGTGCTCGTACATGTCCATCTCAAACAGGATCAACCCGGCATCCAGCGCCAGATCATATCGCTGCTCCATGACATAGTAGGAGGACCACATCAGCTCTATGCCTCTCAACAAATCCTGCTTTTCTTCATCGTTCGCGTCCGGTAACAGACTGGAAATCTGCTTCGCGCTTTGGATGAAAAATTCCGCATCATATCCGCCCAAACGCCAAAAGCTTAAGATTTGCTCCAGCCTCATGCTGTCCAGATTCCGATCTACCCAACCCTTCATACTAAAAAACTCATCTGGACCAAAGCGTTCGATGCATCGGCGATAAGCCAATCTCATATTCGGATAGTCCTTCGGTTTGTCCAAATGGAGGATACAGCCGACATTTATATTTATATAATGGTGGGGAGGAAATAACGCCTCGGCTCCTCTTTGTTCAAAAACATGTACGAACGCATGGTAATTGGCCGTTAAAGAAAAGCTTCCATGCAAGACCAATTCCGGCGGTTCCGCGAATTTCCAATTATCCAGCAGATGATCTCCTTTGTCCGCTGTTATCAATAGGAAACCGGCCTGAGATAATGAATTCAACCGCTGTAAACAAGTTAATCCGGCGGCTGGAAATAAAATATGGGAGTCTTCCAGTTGCTCCCGGTAAAGGGAGATGACATCGCGGTAAGGATAAGTTTCTTGTTCATACTCAGGCGCCCGCCGATGCTCATAGTGTAAAGTGATTTGATTTAACCATTCCGACGGTTTAAGGGAATCCTTATGTTCGGGATACTCGACGTCAACATCCGCTTCATAAATCTGCCCCTCACTCACATAAATCAACTCTTGCGGGATGCCGTCAAAAAAGTAGTTGGCCACAATGATTACCGGTTGTTCTAAATCTCCTTCACCAATGGTTGTACCCGCTACAACAAGGTTCAATACCGTATCATGTACAGCATCAAATTGCGCAAAATCGAGTAAACCCTCGGCAATGAAAGATTGCAAGGCGGGATGTTCTTTCCAAGCCATCACATTGCTCATCGCCAAATCCGTCATGATATAGCGGAACCCGGGCAGCGGTATTCCCGCGTAGTCTCTCATCTGACACAACTCATGCAGCACATGGTAAGCGAAACGTCCGGCTCCGGCTCCGAGCTCTACAATTGTAACCGGCTCCGAACCACATCCCTTAATCGCCCGGTCATGAAGAAACCCAAAGATCATTTCCGCATAAGCGGCAGCGATCATCGGATTACTCGTTATGTATTGAGGAACCTGATCATTGTTCCAAGCCTTCGTTCCCAACTCTTCGTAATATTTCCGCTGGATATTCCATATAGGCGCTTCACTGAAGCGGTAACGCTCTTTCTTATTATCTGTCATTTCATCGATCCTGCTCTCTCGAAGTCATTATTTCCTCTACTTATATAACTTACATCAATAAGTCCTTTTTTTATACACCTTGTATCAAAACCTTGTACATTCCCCGCGTGTTCTCCCGGCTTCTCCTCGCCGCTATTTATCTAGAGCAGCGCTCCCCGTGGTGTCTGCAACGTTATTTTTTACCTTCCAGGATTTATGTTACTATTAACCGAACTTATAAAAAAGAGCCGAAACTCACAGTGTTCTTACGCAGCCAAACTTCACCGGTGAAACAGGAGGTTGTCATTTTGAGCAAAAAGCAATTCATTACAAGGTGGGACGACGAGCAGCTCGCTGAAGCCAACCGGTCATTGGCCGCCGTTACAGGCAAATCCAACCTGCATAAAAAGGATCGCCTCTTCCCTTCCTCTCCCTTCGGGCAGACAGCTGCCGGGTTGGAGGATTTCCGGGGAGTCGAACTGACAGAGACGATTCAGTACCTGACTGTACAGGGCGTCGATCTGTCTTACGCCCGCTTCGTTGGGGCTGCAAGTCTGAACACTTCGACATTTACAAATTGCTGTTTTGATAGGGTAAAACTGGACAGCCGATATGTGACACGTGAATTCAGCCGCTGCTCGTTTCGGGGAGCCAAGCTGAATAATGCCAGGATCAGCGAACGATTTGAGGATTGCGATTTTACGGGAAGCAATTTAAGCAAAGCCATAGCAAACGACGTATCGTTCATACGATGCCGGTTTTCCGATGTTAATTTCCGCGGCGCCATGTTTATGCATTGCCGATTTGAGGAATGCAGCTTCGAAGGGGCTGTTTTTCATAACGGCTCGTTAGCCGGAAGCCGTTTTACGGGAGAGACCGGCCTGCTTCCGGTTTGGGGAAATACGATACTGGATGGCGTTAAGATCAATGGGGAGAGATTGGTTTAGAGAAAGCAAAGCCCTCCACCAATCGTCGTCTAACAAAAACAGGGCTGCTTCGTAAAAACAGCATATTCGCCAGTTGGCATAGTCCGCCCCCGTACCCGTTCGAACTTCTCCGTTAGATAACATTAAGCCTTCGATATAGCCTTTGGCTTTAGTCGTTTTGCCGATCAGCTTCCAAAAGGAAAATGTCTCCCCCGGATAGATCACGATACCGTCCGTCTGCTTAAGAGCAATCCTCAGATTGTTGATTTTATTTGCTTGTAGAATCGGGTCCGAGTTAGCCAGAACTCTTCAAACGATCTACCCTACCCAATCCTAACATATGTTGGAACATTTTTGATTATTTGCATATAAACGTCTCACTCGTAAAAACGGCAAAGAGCCCCTGTGCAGACTTTAAAGTCGCCGAGGCTCGAACATTAGTATAGCAGGCCGATGTAATTGCAGGCGTGCTTTGTGACTGGGCCGATAGAGCTTCCGGGTTATGCCCGGCTTTCTTGCATGGGCTCCATTGATTACGCTGCCCTTGCAGGCAAAGGCAGCGCTGCCGCCTCCATTAGTGCTTCACTACCTTGGGATCCAGTCCCTTCTTCGCTCTTGAACGGTTAAGCAGATACGTATATAACTTGATATACTGCCCGACAAGGATGGCGTTGAGGATCGTTCCCTCGCGGATAAACATAATTTTATGCAGGAATATCAAACCGATGCATGCCGCCAGCACGAGAAGGGAGCAGTCAAAGACGGTTTTAATGTTGCCCCACTTTTTGCCGGTTCTTTTGAAAACCGTATTTACGAACATATCGATCGGCATAAGGACCAGGTTGGCCTGGATCATCAGGAAGAGGCCGAACGCCAGAGCGGCGTCTCCAAAAACAAGAAGCAGCAGCTTGGTATAATACACATCCAATTTAATAAAGCCGGTGAGCGATAAATTAAAATCCAGGAAGAAAGCCAGAGCCAAAGCGGGGATCAAGGAAGCAAAATTTTTTAATTTAAAATCCTTCGGCAAAACCAAGTAAGTCAGCAGCAGCATGAAGAGTTCCAGCAGAAAATTATAGGTCCCTTGGCTGAGGTTAGGCTGAATGACCGTCATCACCCGGGTAAGGCTGCTTTGGGGAGAAATCCCGATGCCTGCTCTTATCGCCAGGCTGACGCCTAAAGTCAAAATATAAATTCCGACTAAGTACAGGATCCAGCGCTTAGTCAGACTGCTGCCTTGCAGCTCTGCGGGTGCCGCATTTGTTGGTTGCATGTATCGTCCCTCTTCCTACATGTTTTTTATGATCCCGGGCATGGCTTGAACTATTATCGCAATATCGGAAGCGCTTACGCAACACAAAAATCATAGCGGCTTGCACTTGACTTCCGTCCCCGGGAGAATGCCTGATCAGCATCCTCCCGTTAAGGACTTTGGATCGCCTCCTGTTCAAAAGTTTCGCTGAACTTCAAACCCTTCTTCTCCCTATTCCATGAAGCGGAAGCGGTGCAGGGAAATGAACAGGCTCAGAAGCTTATTCACGACCGGCTCGCCTTCGTTGCGGTTGCCGAATTCCTCCAGGGCGGCGTCGATTGCATCCGCACTGGACGTAAGCTCGTCCACGGTCATATCGGCCATCACTCCGTAAATTTCGAGAGGCATGACGGCTTTCTTGCTTTTGTTCTCCGTTACGATACAAGCTCCCGAATACTGATCCACTTCTTTGGCACAGCAGCACATTTCCTCGCTGTCCTGTCCTACGACGACAAAGTACGGCTTCGGCGCCGGCCAGAAAGTAGCGACCGCGCCGCGCTCGATAGATACGCCTTTGAACAGGCCGTTGACTACATGCCGTTTTCCGCTGGCATAACGCTGAATGACTGAGAGACGGCTATACTTCTCTCCTTCGTACTCCGGAACAATTTTGCCGTCTTTCAGCGTAACCCAGATTTCATGATAGAATTTGGCATGTCCGCGCCCGTACACATCAAATAAATATACTTTTGCCTGCGTACCGTCTTCCGATATTTCCAGAGGCACGATATCCAGCTGATCCGGTGTCAAGTCATCCAGCCCCGGCTTCCCTTTTGTGCGCATCGAAGAGTAATCGATTTCCGCGTTTTTAAGCATCTTTTTGTCCTTCGCGATAAGCTCCCCGTCTTTAAAAACATAGAGAGGATTTATTTTAGACAGGCTGTCCGTCAAAACGATATCCGCAAAGCGTCCGGGCGTCAAGGAACCGATCTGATCCTCCATATGGAACGATTTTGCCGTATTGTAGGAAGCCATTTTGATGGCCTTGATAGGAGGAATGCCCATTTCGGTACAGAGGGAGATAATCCAGTCCATGTGCCCCATCTTTAAAAGACGTTCGACGGAAATATTGTCCGTGCACAGCATAAAGTTATCCGTCGGGAATTTGCGGTCCACAATCGACCTGAGCAGGATTTTAATCACTTCGCTGCTGCCTACACCGAACTTGATTTGAGTCGCCAAGCCATAGCGGATGCTTTTCTCGATATCGTCCCCGGTCCAGACATCGTGATTATTCGAAACGCCAATCGCGGGTAAATAGTTCAAGATCATATCGGAAAGGGCAGTCACTCCCCAATGTCCGTTCATAAAACCGCCCTTCTCCTTGAGCCAAGCGGCTTTGCGGAAATCGTCCTCGTCGCCCGAGCTGTAGGTGAAGTGCTCGAACTCACCCAGACCGATTACCGGCTCCATGTCCAGGACTGCTTTTGTGACCTCGGCGGCCGTTTTTTTGCCCGGTGCAAACGCATACAATCGATAAGGCAGCTTATCGTAGTCTTTGAACAAATCCCGAGCGGCCTGAATGCCGTTCTCGCCCGCCGCGCTAAGCAGATCGAGGCATTCGGCATAAATCGTCGTGGTTCCGCAAGGAACCATCGCTTCGGCCAGCGCCGTCGGATTTGCCAGTTGAGATTCAAAATGGAGGTGCGCATCGATCAAGCCGGGAATGGCATACAGCCCTTGTCCGTCGAAAACTTCCTTTACGCGAATAATAGACTCATCCGGATTAAGTGCAACGATACGTTTATCATAAACCAGGATAGAGCCCTGGTAGACCGTTTCTCCGTGCACATCCAAGATATTCAGATTCTTCAGTAGGAGATCGGCTTCTTCTTTTCCGTTTAAAACATCAAAAATAGCATGAACTTTAGCAAGATGATTGGCATCCGTCTGTTTCATAGATTTGTTCTCCTTTGTAAAAATAAATTTATAAGCAGAGCTGGGCTCGAGGCTTATCATCGTCTTATATTGGTTGGTTAAACGATTAACTAATCGCGTTTAAAAAAGGGAGCTTGCAAATTTAAAATAAAATTTAAATTAGTTAATCGTTTAACTAAAGGTCCAAAATAAAGGCTGCTTTCGAAAATACGAAAGCTGGAATACTCGGTGGACGCGGCTGCCCGATTCAGCTCCTGCCGGTTCCATAGATTAGGTGGAGTTTCGCTGGATAATTAAAGGCTCCAAAACCGTTACCGGTTCAATTTCCTGTTTGCGTATTTGGCCCAAAATCATTTCCGCGCTTATGACGCCCAGTTCCCGGTTCTGCAAATCTACACAGCTAAGCTCCGGCGTGGATATTTCCGACATCAGGGAATTGCCGAGACTTAATACCGCAATATCGTGCACAATCCGAATATCCGATTTGTGTAAAGCCTTGGTCAAATAAATAGCGCTCAATTCATTCAGTACAAATACTCCGTCAATCTTGTTCTCAAGCAGCGTAAAGACGCAATTGTCAGGCAGGTCCTTACCTTCTTCAATGACCATGATCAACGGTCCTTCAAATGACCCGTTCCCGGCTTGTCCGAATCCTTCGATAAAGTAATCAAGCAGCGGCTCCGGCAAATGTTTATGAACGATAGCCAGCTTCTTCTTTCCTTTTGAGTAAAGATGCTCTGCACCTAACTTTCCCGCCTTTACCAGATCGGGATAAACCAACGGAAATCCTTGATAAGGAATGCTTCTGTTCGCGTAAACAACCGGAATTTCCCATTCGAGTACATTCTGAATGCTTTCTTGAAAGGACTTATCCGAGAATAATCCGATAAAGATGATTCCCGCTATCATATTTTCACGCATCAGCTGAAGAATGTCGTCTTCATTCAAATTCTGATTGTCTACTTCATAGACAAAAAGATTGTAATGATGTCTGCTTAACGTTTGACTGATTCCGGAGGTAATTTCGGAGTAGTACAGATTGTTAATCTTGGGCAAAATGACGGCTACATTAGAAGTTTCATTACGCTTAAGCGCTTTGGCCACCACATTCGGTATGTACCCAAGCTCTTTGATGGCCTGCTGAATCCTGGCTTCCGTTGATTTTTTCACCACGATATTGGAATTCAAATATCTCGAAACCGTGCAGGCGCTCACATTGGCATGCTTGGCAATATCCTTTAAAGTTGCCATAGAACCTCCCCCCTCAACAATTGGTACCGCTTTCGTTAATCGTTTAACTTATTTGAAAACATCGTACCACGGAGTAATCGATTTGACAACAACATTCTGTCCGCTTTCTTGGGCACACGCATGACTCGTAAAAATCTCCAGCCCCCTTGGCCATCCCTACCTCGTCCTCCGGAGGAAAACCGGGAAACAGCCGCGGCAATATGTATCCTGTCGGTTCGTCCTTTGGAAGTAAAACTAACCGCCAAGTGTTCTGTAAGTCGGCTAGTCTCTCTGTGCGTGCTTGCGAATCAACGAGATTTGGCAATTAGGCTGGCACAAAAAAATAAGCCCCCGAATTTAAATTCCGGGGGCTTATCTCTCCGTATCTTAGAGTTTAAGGTGTTTCAGTAAAGACAGAATCATGGTCGCCGATTCGGCTCTCGTAGCCGTTGCCATCGGTTCAAACTCATTGTTGTCCCTTCCCTGAATGAGTCCCGCTTTAGCCGCCGCTGCGACATAAGGAGCCCCCCACGAAGGAATCTTATCCGCATCCGAAAACGAAGGCTCGGCTTTCGGATCTACGGCGATCTTGGAGGCGCGAACGATTAACGTTACCAGTTCCAGCCGGGACAGCGATTGATTCGGGCGAAGCGTATTGTCGGAAAATCCGTCAATCAGCCCTGCGCTCACGGCCTGGGAGACATAAGCCTGCGCCCAATCCGGAACCAATTCCGCATCCGTAAAAGTGAGGCTGGCCCCCGCCCCTTTCAACCGCAGCGCTTTGACAAGCATCGAGACCATCTCAACACGGTTAATCTGCTTGTCCGGCTTGAACGAGCCGTCCTCGTACCCCGCGATAAATCCTTTTTCAACCGCTTGGGTAATAACGGAATAGGCCCAGTGGTCTTTAATATCCGTTAACTCTACTTGCGGCTTAGGTGTTGTTTCTCCCCCGCCTGCATTGGTATTGCCGTTATTGCCGCTGTTGCCTGTGCCGCCTGTGCTGCCGTTGTTGCCGGAGTTGCTGCCGCTATTGCCATTGCCGCTGCCACTACCGCTGTTGCCGTTACCGGCGCCGCCGGTGTTTCCGTTACCGCTGTTATTGCCACCGCTACCGCTGCCCCCACCGTCACCGCCATTACCGCCACCGCTATTGCCATAGGCAGCGATAACTTCATCCGAGCTGTTCTTGCCGCTCACGGCCTTAATAACAAACCGGTATGTCTTGGACGGGTCAAGATTAGTCAATGCATATGTCGCGAAGCCTGCGGCAGGAACAACTCTTGCGTTCCAGTTTGCTCCCATCTGATCGTTCTTCTCATAGATCCGGTAAGCCTCCGGTTCCGGCCCGCCTTGCGGAGCATTCCATGTCAGCGTGGATTGCCCGTTCTGAATGGTACTCATGCGGGCGTCTCTAACCGGATTAGGTTTAGCGCCCGTTTTCTGAATGCTGAATTGATCGTACAGATCCGTCGATCCCTTCTCCGTCGTCGTATACACTTGGAACGACATCGAATTATCCTCCACCGTTATACCGGTGAACATTTCTTTGCCGGGCTGTCCGTACTTGGCCGCAAAAGGGAACGGTCCCGCTTTGGGCGTATAGCGCTTATCTCCCGCCGCATTGCTCACCAGATACAGCGTTCCTTTCGGATTGATAATCTGGTTATTCTCGTTGGTCGACGTCTTCTCCGGCACATTATCAAACATCGGATACGTTCTGGTATAGGTATGGTCATGACCGCTGAGCACGACGTCGATACCCAATTCGTCGAACAGAGCCGTCAGCTTTTTACGGAAGAAAAGGACATCGCTATCGTTTGTGTGATTCGCTACGGAGTACGGCGATTTATGGAACATGACGATTTTCCACTTCTTGTCCGTCTTGGCCGCTTCCGCCCGCAACCATTCTTCCTGTTTCTTGTAGACGATATCAATTCCCTTGGCTTCGTTATACTCCGTATTCATCACCATAAAATGAGCGGGACCGTAATCGAACGCGTAAACCGATCCGTCCGGCTTCGCTTCTGTGTTTGAAGTGTTCGGCACATTGAAATGATACGTGAAATTATTGTTTGCCTTACTCTCATGATTGCCGAGCGCCGGTACGATCGGCAGCTTGGAGAAAATCTCCTTCGGCTGGTTCAGCAGCCACATCCATTGGTTTTCGATATCCCCGTTGTCGACGAGATCGCCGGTGATGGTTACGAACTTGGAGGCCGGGAACTTGCCGAGGGCTTCCTCTAAAGTGTGCTTCCATGTGACGTATTCACTTTCCGTCGTCCCCTGAGGGTCCGTCGTATACAGGAACGTAAACGAATTTCCGGCCCCCTCCGTGGTGAAGCTCCGGATGTCGCTCCAATGTCCGTCTTGTCCGTCACCGATCCGGTAGCTGTAAGCCGTTCCCGGCTTGAGACCGGTCGCCGTAACCTTATGGCTGGCATAAGTCGTGAACTTGCCCGAGCTCTTGTCCGAACTGGACTGATAGACGCTGACCGGCAAGGCCGTACCTTCGAACGTGCGTGCGTCACCGGCCGGGAACGTGCCACTGACCACTTTAGCCGATTCGGCCACCTCCAGCTTAGTCCCCGTTATGCTTGGGTCCGTATACCAGCCGAAACCTTGGGAAGTTTTCGGATCACCGTTAAACGTTAGGGCGATAGCGGTTGGAACGACGGGGCCTTTAATCCCCCCTCCGCCGGAAGGCGTCTCATCCGGATTCGCGACGAGTTTCATATCCCAGTAGAGATCCGAGCTGCTGTCACTGCGCTGATGAACTTCTGCCGCCAGCACATTGATTCCGTTATGCAGCACACCATTTAACGCTGCCGTCAAATCCACCGTTTCAGTGGCAGGTTCGTTGATCGTGGTTGAGCTGAGCGTTTGGAAGTTGGGTTCGCCCTCCGGCATATTAAACCGGTACACTTCCTTGCCGTTGACATAGAGAACCGCCCCGTCATCAATACCGAACGTGCCTGCGATTTTCTTATAATCCACAAGGTTCTTCACATCTATCGTCGTGCGGAAATAAGAAGTCCGATACTTCATGCTGGCGTTATTCCCGTAGCTGATCGGCTGCTTAACGCTGCCGAATGCGTCGGTCGCCTTCCCTGCGGGATAACCGAAAGGTCCGGCTTGCACGCTCCAGGCGGAGTCGGCGAATTGCTCTCCCCTCCAAGCGGTTGCCTGATCGGTACCGTTGTCGAGATATTTCCATGCCGCATTCGGAGGCAGCAACACGATGTTTTTACCGTCCGCAGCCCCCGTCCCCGGGCCATTGCCCGTACCGCCGCTGCCGCTCTGCTTGATCGTCGCAGTCAGCTCCATATCAAAATACAAGTCGGAGCTGGAATCGCTCGAATTGTGAATCTCGGCGGTAATCACGTTATCGCCGTTTTTCAATGCCGCCTTGAGATTTACGCTTAAATCTTCCTTGTATACGACCGGATCGGTCTTATTCGAAGTCGCATACGTCGTGTACGTCGCTTCCGTTACGGACATCCCTGCCCGATAAACTTCAATTCCATTCGCATAAAGAACAATGCCGTCGTCGACCCCCAGCGTTGCTTTGTACGTTTCGTAAACGCCGGTGTCGCTGATCGGAACGGTTTTACTGAAATACGTCGTAATGTGCTTTTTCTTCTCGTTGCCGCCAAAGCTAAGTAGGGTGGCGACTTTGCCGAAGTCGGTTTGAGGCGCCACGTCTCCCGTGGTTACGCCGCCCGTCACCTTATAACCGAAAGGAGCCGCACCCGCCTTCCATTTTGAAAAGTCAAAAGGGCCCTTCATCGCATATCCGTAGTCGAGACCTTCATCACTGTAGCTCCAGGAAGAGCCTTTATCGATCAATTTCACGGAAGCCGCATCCGATACCGGATTTTCACCGGCAGCGCTTACGACAATACCGCTTAAAAATGTTTGAAACACGACCATAATCGTTAAAAAGATGGCTAAGCTTTTCTTTAAACCTTTGATTGACATAAGCAAGTAATCGCCCCATCCACAGTGTAATAGGACTATTGTAGGGAGAGATTGTTATAGCAAATCCAGTAGTATGTCAGTGGATTGTTAAATCAAGCCATTTCCCTTTCGCTTGGTAAATCCCGGTTTGGAAGGTAAAATGGCCGGTTTCAAATCCCTCCTGCGAAAAAAAAGGCCGTCCCCAACGGGACATCCTCACCTGTACAGCCTTTTAAACATAAAAAAAGAACTCCGATCTATTCCGTAAGAATAGAATCAGGGGCTCCTTCGGGATTTTAAAAAATAATTTGGACGGCCTGTTATTCCGCGATGATTCCTGCCTGAGCCGCCAAATCAATCGGATCGGCGTTTGAATCTTCCGCATGGCCCGCCCCTTGCAGATTAACGATCCTGGACAAAATCACAACCATCTCTTCGCGGGTAATGAATCTGTCCGGTTTGAATGTTCCGTCACCGAACCCGCCGATGATTCCTGCTTGCACAAACTTCTCGATCGGCTCTTGTGCCCAGTGGCCTTTTATGTCGTTCAAACCGATCGGATTCGTGCCTCCGATTCGACATCTAACTATGTCCTCCTTCTAAAATGTTCCATTTATTTCATGAAAGAATAGAAGCTATCTACCCCAAATTATGGGCAAGGCGATTAAATGCAGCTTTTATTTGCGTGATCTTATAGTATAACTATAGGACATTTGATTATAAGAAAGGAGGCCGTTGTAAAATGCTAAAGATCAGTGAATTTTCCAAGTTGAGCGGTGTTTCTGTCAAAGCGTTAAGATTTTATAATAGTTTGAAACTGCTTGAGCCGGCCGCCATAGACCCTGCTAATGGATACCGGTACTATACTCAAAAGCAGCTTCTGACCGTTAAGCGCATTACCGCCTTTAAAGAACATGGATTTACGCTGGATCAAATCAAAAACTTTCTGGAAGAACACCCGATACCCGACGTAAAACTAAAGTTAGTGGATAAAAAGAAAGAACTGGAGCGTTCCATCCTGGAAGCGCAGCAGCAGTTGAAAGAAATCAATAACCGGATTACCCGTGTCGAAGAAGCGGATAGCCGCCAGCAGGAAACGCCGATAACCGTTCGTAACGTACAACCTCAACTTACGGCCTCTATTCGTGATATTGTTCCACGCACGCACCTGTGCCTTCTGCTTGACGAGCTCACCCGATACGTCAATTCCTATGGAGAGGACGAAGGACGAGATTTGACGATTTTATGGTACGATCATGACAATTCGGATACGGATCAAGCCGATCTTGAGGTTGCCTTACCGTTAACAAAGGCTATTCCAAGCAGCGGAAGAGTGAACGTCGGCCTTATGCCCGGGTTAGAAGCGGCCGCTTCCCTTGTGCACCTCTGCAATCCTTACGACAACTCTTGCCTTGCCGCCGATCGGTTAGTTTCGTGGATCTCATCTCAAGGCTATGTCCGATCCTATAAAGAGCCGATTCGTGAAACCTATTTAACTTCGGACAAAGATATTTACGGAAAAATGCGATTAGCTGAATTGCTCATTCCCCTTGAGCTTGGATAAGGTCATTTGTATCTCCATGCCTCCTTGGGGGTTCTTTTTTTTTTCTGAAAATACAGGTTTATCTCCTCTTGACTCTCCCCTTTACGGGAAGGTGTACAGTAGCGCTACACATCATAAAGGAGTGAGAGCTATGAAACGATTGGAAGGAAAAATTGCATTAGTCACAGGCGGAAGCCGCGGTATTGGAAAAGCAATTTCGCTGCGACTGGCGCAAGAGGGCGCTCTGGTTATCGTTCACTATGGCAGCCGCCGTGCTGCGGGAGAGGAAGTTGTCCGGACCATTGAAGCCCAAGGCGGAAGGGCTTTGGCCATAGGAGCAAATCTCGAAACCGTTGCCGGGGTAACGGATTTGGTCCAAACCATGGAGCAAACGCTCGTTAGCCTAACAGGTCAGAACCGGATCGATATTCTCGTTAATAATGCCGGTATAGGAACTTCCAACACATTGGAAGAAACCACAGAGGAGGATTTCGACGCGATATTTGCCGTGAATGTAAAAGCGCCGTTTTTCCTCGTCCAGCAGTCTTTGCGGCTTCTGCGTGACGGAGGGCGAATTATCAATACCTCTTCAGGCGTTACGCGAATTGCATATCCTCATATTATGGCGTACAACTTGACGAAAGGTGCCATAAACACGTTTACCCTGCATCTGGCGAAGCTAGTAGGGTCTCGTGGGATTACCGTTAACGCCGTGCTCCCTGGCATCGTCGATACGGACGTGAATGCCGAATGGCTGCATACACCGGAAGGCCGGCAGCATGCGGCCGAAATGTCTGCCCTCGGCAGAGTCGGGGAGCCTTCGGATATTGCGGACATCGTGGCTTTCCTCTCTTCATCGGACGCTCGTTGGGTTACCGGACAGATGGTCGATGCCACAGGCGGGTCGCATTTATAAGTTCAATCGACAGCTCTTCCAAGCAAGATGGAGGAGCTGTTTTCATTAGCTTCCAGGCCCTTACGTTACTTTCAAGTGCTTATGTGATCTCAAAGTGCGTACTTCTCAAATGCCTTCTTCTCTCTCATAATAGCCACTATAAGAAGGAGGAGAGCCCTATGAAATCAGAAGAAAACCTATCACGTAAAACCGCTCTTGTCATCGGAGCTAACGGAGTAATCGGAGGGAATCTCATCCAGCATTTGATGACGCTCCCCGAGTGGGATATTATCGGAGTTTCCCGACGCGGCGGAGAGGATACCCCCCAGGTGCGGTATGTGGCGGCTGATCTGCTAAATGAAGAGGATACCCGCGATAAGCTGGGCAAGCTAACCGAAGTCACTCATATCTTCTACGCGGCTTATCAAGATCGCCCTACTTGGGCCGAACTGGTTCCACCCAACTTGGCCATGCTCGTGAACGTGGTTAATGCGATCGAGCCGATCGCTCCTAGACTGCAGCATATCAGTCTGATGCAAGGTTATAAGGTGTACGGGGCGCATCTCGGTCCCTTCAAGACACCTGCGAAGGAAACGGATGCCCATCATATGCCGCCGGAGTTCAACGTTGACCAGCAGCAATTCCTCGAACAACGGCAGCCGGGCAGCAAGTGGACTTGGTCGGCCCTTCGTCCATCGGTCGTTTGCGGGTTTGCATTGGGCAATCCAATGAACCTGGCCATGGTTATCGCGATTTATGCTTCCATGTCTAAAGAACTCGGACTGCCGCTCCGTTTTCCAGGGAAGCCGGGCGCCTACCACAGCCTGCTGGAAATGACCGATGCAGGCTTGCTGGCTCGGGCGACTGTGTGGGCGGCAACAGATGAACGCTGCGCGAATCAGGCCTTTAACATCACGAACGGAGACCTTTTCCGCTGGAATGAGCTTTGGCCGAAGATTGCGGCATTTTTCGAGCTTGAGGTAGCACCCCCATTACCGATGTCTTTGGATGTGGTCATGGCTGACAAGGAGACGTTGTGGAACACCATGGTGGAGAAATATGATTTGGTGAATAACAGCTTCCAAGACGTTTCCTCCTGGCGGTTCGGGGACTTTGTATTCTCCTGGGATTATGACTTTTTTGCCGACGGCACCAAAGCGCGTCGTTTCGGCTTCCATGACTTCATCGATACGGAAAAGATGTTTATGGACATCTTTGAAGACTTCCGTAAGCGTAAGGTAATCCCGTAATTTAGGGATCAAAGCACGAAACCGGTTCCTGATGTCCAGGAACCGGTTTTTTTCTACCTTATCTACCTCACTCGTCAGATTGCGGCGGTTCGAATAACACCCTTCCCCTATCACCGTACACCTTTTCAATATGCATATCGCCCCATCTGCACATGAGATGAAGGATACCCTTCAGGCCCCAGCCATAGTCCGTCAACTCATACTCGACTCTCGGCGGCATTTCGTTATACGAAATACGGGACACTATCCCATCCTCCACCAGTTCCTTTAACTGCTGGGACAGGACTTTTTGCGTTACCGCAGGCATCAGGTGCATCAGCTCGCCATTGCGCTTTTTACCGAATGTGAGATGAAACAAAATGACTGGCTTCCACTTGCCCCCGATCACTTCGAGAGTGGCTTCCACCGCAGTGTTGTAGGTTTTATCTGGTTCCTGCATTGCTTTGGATCGCCTCCCGCCGTGTAACTTCGAAACCTTTCTTTACCTCGCTGCATTTTCAGCGGTCTTCCTGAAGAGAATAGCTATTCCCTTATCTTAACTAGGAATGAATCCCCCTAATTATACTAGATCTGATTAGAACTTCAATTTTCTGCTTTACCGCTATTATGGTACGGTTCATCGAGCTTTATGTAACGACAAGTTTGTTAAGGACCCTCGGAAGATCCTTATATTCATTAAAGTACTTCTAACTAGAAAATGCCTAATTGTTGATGACCATCTATCCGCATCAAATCTATAGATTTTTTGGATACCTATTAAAAATGGTTTATTTTGCGTTCTTCCTTCCTAACATTATTCCTCGACCGTCAAATACTGAACTGTACCTGTTTCGGCGGATTGGATTATTTGATCCAATAAATAATGAAGCCTACACCCTGTTTGGAAATCAGGAGTGGTGTACGTGTTTTTTCGTAAGTCGTTAGCAAACTGGGTATAAAGCTGAGCGATATTATAAGAGATAAGATTAACTTCCTGCGGGTTGATGTGATAATAATGTGACGGAACACTTAAAGATTGAAAAGTTTGATTTTCTCCAAGAACAGCCTGCAAGTTGAACGCATCCCATTGAAACATTAACCCGTCTTTTGATTTCATAGAGATCTCACCTTTGGTACCGATTATTTCTATAGATAATCCTGCTATCTTTGAATTACGAATTTGCCCTGACAGGAGTGCGCCGCTTTTTAACATCCCATTGATTGCCACATAATCAGGTGCATTAGCTTGAATAACTTCACCTGTTTCCATAACACTTATTTCTTTGTATTGTGTCTCTAATGAGGCTGATATCTTAGTAAAGGGACTACCCATCAAGTAAGTGATTCCATCTAAAAGATGTCCAGTGGTAATGGTCAACTGGTCAGCTCCATTCTTTTTATCGAGAAGATAAGCATGGGCTTGATCAATCGTGCTCCCTTTAGTAGGGAATCCTGGCATGGAGTAGCTTACATTTATTGATAAAACCTTCCCTAGGTAATCCTCACTAAGAAGGTCCTTCACATAATTAAT
This sequence comes from Paenibacillus chitinolyticus NBRC 15660, assembly GCF_000739915.1. GTDB lineage: Bacteria > Bacillota > Bacilli > Paenibacillales > NBRC-103111 > Paenibacillus_F > Paenibacillus_F chitinolyticus. The sequence goes on from NZ_BBJT01000007.1 coordinate 299,756, forward strand.
AGCTGGATTGGCACGAGCCTGTAGACCTGTGATATGACGAACACCTTTTGCTGCAGCCAATCGGAAAATATCGGATGCTTCTGCTGTATTCAGTGCCAGCGGCCATTCGCAATATACATGTTTCCCGGCATCTAAAGCTGCACGTACCAACTCATTATGGTCTGGTACTTTGACGGTAATAACCACCAAATCGACATCAGGATTTGCAACCAAGTCATACGGGTTTGTATAAAAGTGGTTTATTCCAAAACTTTGAGCAATCTCTTCGGCGCTTTTTTGTCGTGTGGTACATACTGCAATAATTTCGAATTCCGACAGTGCTTGAAGAGCAGGAATATGTGCCATCTTCCCCCAACCGCTTGCACCTATAATACCGACTCCTATTTTATCTGATCTCATATGAAAATCCCTCCGTTTTTTGTTGTATACTGTAATAACGTTATTATGGATGATAGAACAAAAATATAGAAGTACACACTTTTTTGTTGTATTAGCACCAAAAAGTATGATACGCACTAAAAAGTATGTATACCTATAGACGGATATTAATCAAGAGAGGAAAAATGCTATGAAAGATATTGCAAATCGGACTTATAACATTCCTGTCGAAGCCACACTGGATGTAATCGGAGGAAAATGGAAGACACTGATTGTCTGTCACCTGACCTATGGACCTAAAAGAACGAACGAACTTAGCAAGAGTATGCCCGCTATTACTCATAAAATGTTAACTCAACAGCTTAGAGAATTAGAAGAGGATGGGATAGTAATTAGGACCGTGTACAATCAAGTACCTCCGAAGGTGGTTTATGAACTTAGTGAGTTGGGGTGGTCACTTAAACCGCTACTAAACTTTATGTGCGATTGGGGAGAAAAGTATATACAGGAGCTTTCAAGGAACGGACTACCTTCCCAAACAACCACAGCATCACGCGGTGAAGAATTGTGAATTTGACACTTGGCAAACTCCACTTGGAGTGAAGGACACCGGCATTCAAGGCTTCAACGAAAAAAAAGCGAAAAGGCCGCCCTCATCGGGACAACCTCACCTCTTTCCTATCGCAAAAACATACTTTCCGGCGACGGCACGACCGTCTGAATGACATGAAATAGAATTAGAGCGCCACCAAATGAGGTAAGTGCGCTACATCTTCAATAAATGACGCTGCATACTCTAAAACTCTTTACAGATAATCCAAACTATTAAAAATCAAAATCAGCCCAACGATACACATGATCCATGACATAGCAGATCCTGAATACTTCGAGAGCCGGGTTCGAATGCTTTCTAATGGTTTTTGCATCACTCGTCCCAATAATACATGCAGTGTAAACACGATCAATGGCGGTAGCACCATAATGAAATTATAGCCAGCTAAAATCGGCAGCCACTGAAATACAGCTAAATTTGAGGTTGTCATAAGACCAATCGCAGCAAAATAAGGAAATGCTGCCCCCACTTCAATCAATGATGTCGTGAAACCGAGCGCAACCATGGATGCCATACTTTTGGACTTTGGCTTTGGCAAATCGGATATTTTACTTTTAGGATAGTAAAAGCTTGCTATAAACAAGATCCCCCCGATGATCAGCATTACCCAACTTACAATCCGATTTTGAAAGATGGAGGAAAAGGAAGCCATTACAGCATCTAGACCTAACATTAGAGAAACGCCTACTACAAAATAAACCCCTGCGACTGTCAATAAATAAATCATTAATCGTGAGTTTAATCGCTCTCTTTCAGTTAAAAGCAAATATACCGTGACCCCCAAAGTTGCCGGACTAAGTGCATCTAACAGGGCTAATCCCCCTACTATAAGAATTAATTCATTACCCACGATTCTCCTCCTTGCTAGGTAGTAGATTTTTGAAGGGAAGAAATGTAGATTTCGTATGCCCGCTCCATAAAATCAAGAACTTCCTGTTCGATCGGATAAAGTCCAAGCTTCTCAGATTGCATTGGAGACTTCCTGATATCCCATAATTTATTAATAAACTCCTCTTCGTCATTAAAATCTTCCATTTGCTTCTCCAGCATGCGTCTTACTATGTTTTGCACTCTTAATGACGCAGGATCATTCTTCATATGTCTTTTTATCTGACCTAACAGAGCAATCCACTCCAGAGAATCAGGATCTTCTCCCCTCATTTTGGGAACCCTTTTCAAAAGCTCAAGTTCCATATCATTAAACATGCTCTCTCTATAGCTCTGTAACCTTGATTTATTAGTAGTTGATAACCGAATAAGTTTCTGTAATGCAAGATAATCATCTCCACCTTCTACTGCCATACCATTTATCAATTCCCGCAGAGATGACTCTATACCCTTTAATTTATCTTGCTCTTCCATAATATAAACCAGTTGGCTCTTCAAACTAATGGACCAATTCCATTTAGGATCAGATAGCATAACTTTAATATCTTTTAAGCCACAACCGATTCCTTTTAAAAATTGAATTTGCTGTAGCCGCTTCAAATCCTCTTCTGTATATAGACGATGCCCCCCTTCGGTTTTAGAAGAGACTGTTAGTAATCCGATCTGATCGTAGTACCTAAGCGTTCTAACCGTAATTTTAGTCTGTTTCGCAACTTCCTTTATGTGAATCAAGCACAGATACCTCCAATGATTGAATTTAATTTTCTTTGTCTTTAAATAAACCCATTTTGATTAAATATCCTAATCCTAGACCGACTAATACACCAGGAAAAGCTTGATCAAGCATAAGTCCAATCCCTGCCCCAATAATGACACATGCATAAATAATGATATCTCCTTGTTTCATTTTTAATATCCCCCTTGTCATTACCATTGGCTTCATTATACAAAATGACGCAACGTCACTTTCAAGTGTTTATTTACAAGAGTGATTTCAGGAAAATAGTGAATATCGCGAAAGTCATCAAGGGACGAATACATCTAGCCAAATGACAGGGAATTAATAAGAGAAGCCTGCTTCCCACCTCTAATGGAAGCAAGCTTCTCTTATTCTCAACTCATCTGATAGATGTTACTCCAAATGAAGTCCCTCAATTGGGTCATAGCCCCGTCATATCAAGAAGCTATTTCTTCATAAACCCAATAAATCTAAGCGGTTATCAGACTAGCATTGCTGCTTCCACTCTTAACTTAACCTTTGGTTTTACCACTATTTGTGATACGGTTCTCCGCGCTGTCTTTAACGGCAAGTTTGTTCATTAACCAATGATGTATCGGAAGTTCTCCACTGCTTTGGAGTTAGGTCTGGGTAGTCTGTTCATGTGGTTATATAGACTATAGGGGAATTTAAATGTATGGCCGAAATCCCAATCCAAATGTTGAAAGCCTCTTAGCCAATATTCATCCTCAACTGGCAGCCACTCTGAACGATTCGCTAATTGAAGGGGCCATCGATCTACTGGAGAGAGCAATTTGGGCGGATGCTTCGGGTCTATATCCCGACTCGTTCGAAGAACCTTAATCAGCTTTAGAAGGGACGGGATACCTTTCAAAAAAAGTTCGGTATGACCAAGATCATGCAAGATATTTAATGCTTGAGAGAAAGTGAGCATATGTCCGATTAAATCGTGATGAGCCTCCGCTTTGTAAATGGCTCGAAAGGATGACAACTCGTTTAAGATAAAATCAGAAAGCTGTTCTGCATTTCGGATTTCAGGAAAACAATCGCATTCCGACACTTCCAGTTTCTTCACTTCCGATACCGAATAACCTAGCCATGACCTCCCGGGAATCGTTTTATGGAATGATTCAATCAGCTTCGAGATGCCTTCAATATCATCCTTACGTCCCCAATGGCCGAGTTCTTTAATAGCCCACAAACTGAGAGCGGCATAGATCACATTGTGTCCGACCCAATGGAGTCCATCCATTGTTGGCTCTAATGCAGTTAGAATCGCCTGTTCTTTGGCTTGGGCATCCGTTTCTTCTGCGTTACGAGGTATATGCATATACGTGCGGCTACGCAACATCGCGTGGGAATCTTCCGTAATTCGAGCTACCGCCTTAGCAGACAGTACATTTTCTTTAACAAAAAAATAACTTGCGATAGCTGCCGCTCCGAAATGCGCCTCCCAAATATCACCAGTCCGCTCCTTACACTGCGATATAATGGATAAACCACTTTCCAGGATGCTATAGTCCATCTCACCACTCCTCTTGCGATCAGTATGAGTGTATGCAATGCGTTCTCTCGAACTCTATTTAAGGAGAACACTCGAAAACTTGCCGTTACTTGTGATACGGCTCTCCGTATCACAAATAGTGCGAATTTTGTTCAAAGTTATTTACGGTTGACAAGATTTTTGCCACTTTCTATGATAGCATAGAAACGAATTGGTCATTATCCAGCTAAATGGAGGCGGTTTCACAATGATTCAAGAGCACTTGAAAGAAGGATACTTTGGTGAGTTCGGAGGCAGCTTTGTACCGCCGGAATTGCAGGAAGTGCTGGATTATTTGAGCACTCAATTCAACAAGTACAAGGATGATCCCGAATTTAATGAAGAGTTCCGATACTATTTAAGAGAATATGTGGGTCGTGAAAATCCGCTAACCTACGTCAAACAATTAACGGATGCGTGGGGCGGAGCTAAAATTTACTTAAAACGCGAAGATCTTAATCATACCGGTGCACACAAAATCAATAACGTGATCGGACAAATTCTGCTTGCCAAACGGATGGGCGCCAAACGAGTGATTGCCGAAACCGGAGCAGGACAGCACGGTGTTGCAACCGCGACGGCATGTGCCATGTTTAACATGGACTGCGTGATCTACATGGGAGCGGAAGATACGCGCCGTCAAGCTTTAAACGTATTCCGGATGGAGCTGCTCGGGGCTACTGTCGTACCCGTTAATAAAGGACAAGGCCGATTAAAAGACGCGGTAGACGAGGCACTGAGCGATTTGGTCCAAAACTACCAAAACACGTTCTATTTACTCGGTTCAGCTGTGGGTCCGCATCCTTTCCCGACGATGGTCAAACACTTTCAATCCATCGTCAGCGAGGAATCGAAACGACAAATCCTAGAGAAAGAGGGGCGTCTTCCCGATGCGGTAATTGCCTGCGTCGGCGGAGGAAGCAATGCGATCGGCGCTTTCGCGCACTATTTGGACGAGCCTTCAGTGCAGTTAATCGGCGTAGAGCCGGATCAAGCGGCAACGCTAACTGAAGGTGTTCCAAGCCTGATCCACGGCTTCAGATGTTTAGTGCTGCTTGACGAGCAAGGGAATCCCAAGCCGACATATTCGATTGCCGCAGGCCTTGATTACCCTGGAATCGGACCGGAGCACAGCCATCTGAAGGTAACTGGGCGTGCTGAATACGTGACAATTAGCAATGAGGAAGTATTAGCGGCATTCCAAGAGTTGTCCCGTACGGAAGGGATTATCCCTGCGCTCGAAAGCGCGCATGCGGTAGCCTACGCTAAGAAACTCGCGCCAACGATGAGCAAGGATCAAATTATTATCATTAATTTGTCCGGGCGCGGAGACAAGGACGTCGAACAAGTATTCCATATGCTGAAAAAATAATTGCCGATATGCCAAAGAAGGCAGCTGCTGCAGTAAACTATGCAGGCTGCTTTCTTTTTTTCGGCATAAATGATGAGCAAGATCTATTCTTTGCGAACCATCCATACTAGAACTCCACATGTATCGAGTTCTTATTGTAAGCACCCATTTGCAAACTTAGCATCGCAGCCTCAACATTTAGGGACAGCTTTTTGAGATAAAGGTACCGCAATAATAATGTCTGAGCTTATAGCTTATCAAATTCCACTCCATATGTATTGAAGATGGCCTTGTATTTATTTTCGAATATCGTCCATCGATTTTCTGCTCCGTATTTTTCATGTAAAGCCTTCAAATAATGTTTAGCCGTTGCTGCATCGTTGGACTTCAACAACAAATGAAAGCTCTCTTCGCCCAGATGCAAAAATGGACCCGAAATGTAATAATCCACAATGGATCTGGCACTGGTCATCGTTTCATAGAAATGAATAACTTCTTCCAATCCGCTTAGCAGCGTTTTTCTCAGATCATCCCTATTCGTATCGGGTGTGATTGCGAATCGATCCGGAACAGCCCGGGCAATTTCCCCGATTCTTGCTCTGAAGTGACACTCCGTTTCCTGGGGCGCCGTCAAAATCTCTTTCGATTGGATCTGCGCTAACTCCGCCGCATAAATACCGCAGTTCACATAAAACATGACATTGTCCGCCGAATTTCCAGAGGATTTTTGAAAATTGAATAGGTAGATGAGGCCTTCTGTTGTTTTACTGAAATTCAAACCCTTCTTCGCGAAGCCATGCTTAGAAAGAAACGGCTTTACATCCTGCTTAATCAGATCTTTAAAGAGCTGCTGCAACACAATCCCTCCCAGGTAAAATTGCTATTCCTGATGCTTTCGTAAGAGACACCTATAACCACAGTGGACATACGACCTTTTGCAACCAGTTCAATCAGGTTTAATCTTTCTCAGTTTGATTGAAGATAGGACCTCATCATTCAAAACTGCAGGCAAATCACTGTTAGACCCTAACCAAAAGTCACCGTAGCGCTCCATAACCAGCACGTCCCCACATCGGTAAAAGGCATGAGTAGGTCCCTCTTCTTTGAGGCTAATATAGTACCCATTAAGCCACACATCTTCAATCGGCTTATCAAACAACATCTGTATAGGATCTAATTTTCCTTCTACTATATAAAGGTATTTGCAGCCAAAAACAACCTCCTGTAAACAAAAACTTTTCAGAAAATGATATAGAGAGACATTTACGATGGTATGTCCCTCTGCATGGTCATCCCAAAGCAAACGTTCGTCGCAATAGACAGGAGAATTGTTGTTGCCTGCCTCCACCTGGCAAGTCCAGTTTGCTTGATTTTCCTCAAGAAACGTAATCTTATCCCCGTCCCTCTTCACTCGCTCCACCGAATAGAGACAATCCTGCCGTTGAAATATCTCTGGAGAGTTCTCCAGGTGATCGTCCGAACCATCTTTCCATCGACCTGCAAACGCATACAATTCATGCAGCGCCTTTGGAAGATAGGCTGGAAGCTCGCCCACTGGCACACCGTAGGAGCTTTCGTGCTTTCCATACCAGTCGATTAGAAACTCCTTAAGATCGTCCATTTGATCTGTATCTTTCAGCAGCATGGTAATTCCTCCAATCTAACTTTACTTCTACACGATTTACTTGTATCGCTTCCTTGGAAATGACTTTACACCGTCACTTATGATAAGGATTTCCGTGCCGGATTCCTCCAATTGAGCTTTGGCTTACCTTAATATTCTCCTTTAATTACAAAAAACGAACCCCGGATGGTTCCGGCTAGTTTAGACTTCTGCCTGGCAAACTTAAACTTCCCTTCCAACTCCTGCGGTACTTCCATCCCCTCGGAAAGCTTAAAACCGACGGCCCGCTTCTTAGGATTATCTACCGTGTACATGACATTGAGCGCAAGCCCGTCCTCATAAAAGACGTAGGTAAATAGGATATTTTCCACTTGAAAACGCGACGTTTCCAAAGGCTTGGCCGCAAACGCAAGATCACGTTCTTCTTTCAAAATCCGGTTCACATAATCGAGGTTCTCCTGACTTTCGCCGGCGGGTACAACCGTAAATTCATGCTTGTATTTGTTCATAAAATAACGGGCTTCATTGGCACGTAATCCGGCTAGCGCTTCCGCTACAGGTGAAGACTCTAAACCAACCGTGGACACATCTTTAAAATCAACGATATACGACATTTAAATCTCTCCTTTGATCTCATTATTTCCAAAAAAATTTGCCGTTATGATAAGGTTCACCGCGCTGTCCTCATAGACCTGCACATCACTAACATAAATTAACCCGGTTGTACCTGATATAGCGAGGTTCAGTTCGTATGGGCCTCAGCGACAAAACAACAATGAGATAGACTCACCGTTAGTTAATTATGCTGTCGCAAAAAAATAAGCTCCCGCCGAAATTAATCGGGGAAGCTTAGTTGCATGACTTGCCATCGGATCAAACTCATTGGTAAATAGGAGATTGATTTTTAAATTCGAAAATCTCATCCACGGCTTGACGATATCCGCCTGATTTTCGAAAAGATTCGCCGATATGTGCAACGGCTTTTTGGAAAGATGGGAGACTTAGCACTTGATCGACGGCTTCACGCAGTTGATGGGCAGTCAACCCTTGCATTTGTAGGGCAAGGCCTGCTCCGATTTTGGCGACTTGCCCCGCAACCATCGGCTGATCGGCATTTTGAGGAATGACAACGAGTGGAACCCCGTTATAAAGACCCTCATGGGTACTGTTCATTCCGCCATGTGTGACAAATAACTTCGTGTGCTGCAAAACTTCCGTTTGCGGAACGTAATTTTTGACGATGAAATTATCAGGTATCTCCCCTAAATCGGAAATTAGGGTGTTATTTCCTACAGACATGACAATCGTATGCTCCGTGTTCCCGAACGCCTCGAAACAAAGCTTATAGAAATCAATCGCCTGGTTAAAAACGGTGCCCAATGAAATGTAAATCGGATCTTTCCCTTTGATTGCGGTGAGGTCGAAATTCTTTTGAGCTGGCCGCGACGAGAGGGACGGACCGACAAATTTATACGTTTGATCGAATTTCTCCTCATTCGTTTGAAAGTCCCTTGTTGTATATACGATGGTAAACGGAGCCGGATTACAAAACACCTCATAAGGAGTACGGACCTCTACACCGTATTTTTCGCCCACCGTTTTCGTCAGGCTTTGAAACCGTTCAACGATTTCTTCGGGGGTTTTTACGGGAGGCGGTTCCAGGAGGGCATCGAACGTTTCTTCGATATGCGCAAAAGAAGTACAAGAACTGATGGCGGGAAGCTTAAGAATCTGAGCGAGCATACGCCCGCATCCGAACATGGAATCATGGATCATGTAATCAAAATGCTCTCCTCGGATCTGCTCGAGGACGGTCGGGATGACTACATCCGCCGTAAGCAAAAGACCGATAGCTCTTTCGAGTACATAGTCTTTTCCACCGGAAGTAAAGGCTTCTATAAATTGTTGATCGTCAATAGTTCGTACCGAAGCCCCCGCCTTCTCCATTCGGTCCCGGTAAGCCCCAATACAGAAGTACACCACCTCTTCTCCACGCGAAACAAGCTCCTGGACAACGCCAATCGTCGGATTAATATGTCCCTCTGAGCCGGCATTAATAAATAAAACCCGCGCCATTTCTATCACTCCTTAGGTTACGGTTCTCTAAATCGTGTAAGAGCAACGACTTCTGTGAAAATAATGGAAACAGGTCTATCATATTACAATTTTTTGGAAATCTCAAAACTTTTCTTCCCTGACATACAGATGTCAACAAGGGTAGCTTATGATGATCTCAGATGATTGTTCAGCAATCAATTCAGGTACATGAAAGGAATGGGAGTGTATGAGAAACAAACTGTCCGCAATCGTTGGAGGACTGCTGCTTGCAATACTGATGGCGTCCATGGACAACACGATTGTATCCACGGCGATCGGCACGATCGTCGGAGAGATGGGAGGACTCGACAAGTTCGTCTGGGTCACCACAGCGTATATGGTTACAGAAATGGCCTGCATGCCGATCTTCGGTAAGCTGTCCGATATGTATGGGCGCAAACGTTTTTTCATCTTTGGGATCATCGTGTTTATGATCGGTTCCGCGTTGTGCGGAATAGCGCAATCCATCGTAGAGTTAAGTATCTATCGGGCCGTGCAAGGGGTCGGAGCCGGGGCGATGGTATCCATTGCGTTCACGATTTTGTTCGATGTCGTGTCACCCAAGGATCGCGGGAAAATGATGGGGGCATTCGGAGCAGTGTTCGGTTTGTCCAGTGTGGTTGGTCCGCTGCTCGGCGGGTACATCACCGATCACCTCAATTGGTCGTGGATTTTCTACATCAATCTGCCGCTGGGCTTCATTGCCTTGCTGATGGTTGCCTTGTTCTACAAAGAATCGGCAGAGCATTCGCAGCAAAAAATCGATTGGGCGGGTTCTATTCTTCTCGTAGGGACTGTCGTCTGCTTTATTTTCGGGCTTGAGCTGGGCGGCAAAACATATGCCTGGGATTCCCCGCAAATTATCGGGTTGTTCGCCGGATTCGCGGTTCTTGCTTTCTTGCTTGTCATGGTCGAGAAAAAAGCCGCGGAACCGATCATCTCGTTCGGCTTGTTCCGCAGCAGACTGTACACGACGAGCAATCTGGTCGCTATGCTCAGCGGAGCGGCATACATGACAGCGGCGATTTTTATTCCGATCTACGTGCAGGGCGTGCTTGGCGGTTCCGCCTCCAATTCGGGGTTGACCTTATTGCCGATGATGGTGGGTTCGGTTGTCACCGCGACGCTTGGCGGATTTCTGATGACGAAACTGCAATACCGGACAATCATGATAGGAACGCTGGCGATGCTGCTGACAGGCCTTGCCCTCCTCTCACAAATTACGGTAGAATCTTCTCGACTTGCGATTACAGGAATTATGATTCTGATCGGTCTCGGGATCGGCGCTTCCTTCTCGGTATTAAGCACTTCTGTGCTTCATTCGTTCCCTGCGGCGCAGCGCGGGGCGGCAAGCTCGACTTTGAATTTCAATCGTTCGCTCGGCATGGCGCTAGGCATTACCATTTTCGGGATGGTACAAAGCCACAGCTTGCTCTCGAAGCTCACCGAGTCGCTTGGCAAGGGCGACATCGCGGTCCCGGGTGACTTGAACTTAAGCGATCCCCATTCGCTGCTGAATCCGGCGTTTCGACAATCCGTCGATCCTCAGCTTCTTGATACCATTACCGCCGGGCTGTCGGGCTCCATCGGAGCAACCTTTGCCTGGAGCCTCATTCCCGCCGTTTTGGCGCTGATTGCGGCATTCCTGATGACGAAGGATAAAATGGATCCGGCTGCCGAAGGCGAAGAATTCGCTACCGCACACTAATTCATCTATCGGCAAGCTGCAGCAGGCCGACTTAGGAGAGATGACAATGAAGCTTGAACGGTTAATGACCATTACGATTTTACTGCTCAATCGAAAACGGGTACAAGCGCAGGAATTGGCGGACCAGCTTGAAGTGTCTCTGCGCACCATTTATCGCGATCTCGATTCGCTCGGTCAAGCCGGCATTCCCATCGTCTCCTATACCGGCATGGAAGGCGGTTATGAGATTATGGACAGCTTCCGGCTGGACCGGCAGCTGCTGTCCTTCGATGAGCTGACCGCCCTCTCCACTGCGCTTCGCGGTCTTGAGTCTACGAAGGCCTACGATCGCTCGAATATGGATCTCCTCCTCAGCAAAGTTGGCGCAATGGTGGCGCAAGCCGAGCAGGGCCGGGCAGGAGAAGGAGACCGTATTCATATAGATTTTACCCCTTGGAAAAATAGCGAAGAGGACCAAAGCCGGTATAATTCGCTTCGCCAAGCCGTGAATGATCGGAAGCTCATCCGATTCAGATACACGAGCAGAACGGGCGATGAACAAAAGCGCGAGGTAGAGCCGATGGCGCTTGTGCTCAAGAACTACGCGTGGTACCTTCACGGGTATTGTCGCTTGCGCGGCGATTATCGCATCTTCAAGCTGACGCGTATTCGGGAACTGGATATACAAGCCGGCACCTTCATTCGTCGAGCGGAGTCGCTTGCGCAGTTGAATGACAGGTGGAAGAAACCTGAGATACACGAGGCGAATGAGGCGATTGCAGTTGTTCTTCAATTTAAAGCATCGGCTGCCGTGTCCGTGATGGACCATTTTGATGAAAAGGATATTGAACGGTTGCCGGATGGACAGCTTATTGTGCGAATGACCTACCCGAGTGAACGTTGGCTGATCCGTACTCTATTTCATTATATGACGGATGTTATTGTGCTTGAGCCCGCTTCTATTGCCGCAAAAGTGAGGCAGACTGCTCTGGATATTGCCGGACAGTATGGCGTGTCGGATACGAAATAAGTTCAGAGAGGGAGGTTTGCCCAAGATGTCCTTAGACGGAAAAGTAGCGATTGTTACCGGGGGCGCCCTGGGGATCGGGAGAGCGACGTGCATTCAATTGGCTAAACAGGGAGCGAAGATTGTTGTCAACGACTTCGGAAATGAGTTGACCGCCGAATCCGTCGTGTCCGAGATTGTTGCGGGTGGCGGCGAGGCCGTGTCGATTCCGGGGGATGCCCGCAGTGCGGGACAAATGGAACAGCTCGTGGAAGCCGTGAAGCACGCATTCGGGCGTATTGATGTTCTCGTATGCAATGCGAGTAAGGGCGCTACAGCCGCGACCTTTGCCGAGCTCACTTGGGAGTCGTTCGAACGGCAGCTGACCGATGAATTGAAGGCTGCATTCGAGCCGACGAAGGCAGTTATCCCGACGATGATGGCACAGCAATTCGGCCGGATCATCTATCTGTCCAGCACGGATGGCAAAGACCCTACCCCTCAATATATCGCATTCGGTACGGCGAAGGGCGGGCTCGATACGTTTGCGCGATATATTGCACAAGAATTCGGCCCTTACGGGATCTCGGCAAATGTCGTCGCTCCCGGCTTCGTTAGAACCGACGAGACTTTTATGATCTCGGAGGAAGAGGCTCGCGTGATAGGCAGCTTCACCCCACTGGGCCGGATTGCCGAGCCGGAAGATGTGGCGGAGGTTATTTCTTTTCTCGCCGGAGACGGCGCGCGATTCCTGACGGGAACATACACGCCCGTTACCGGCGGACTTATCATGGAGTGAGTCTCTCCACACCATCTGAAACTCTGCGGGAAGCCGTTAATCTCGGCTTGCTTCAGGCGGGACCTGCATAAACACCCGATACGATACCGACACCATGATGCAACTGCCTCACATGGGAGCCTTTTAAGGCTCCTTTTTTGTATGGTATATGGCGGCAAATTCGCCTGGCGAAGACATGTCCTTGAAGTAGGGGCATGTCTTTTTTTCAATAGATCTTAAGAAAATCTTTATTGTTTACGGACGTAAATGCTAATAACTTTTCGGTACGATAAGGCAAGTAATCGATAAAGTACATTTAAGGAGCTGAAATGAACGATGTTGGCTAACACCTTTACAAAAACCAAGATCACCGATAGATGGCGTTTCCTTAAAAAATTTATCCAAAATCCCCACGACGTCGGGAGTATTGTCCCAAGCTCAAACAGATTGACGCAAAAAATGCTGGAGCCTATACCCTGGAATCATGTGCACACGTTAGTCGAACTGGGAGCCGGAACAGGGGTATTCACCCAAATGATTTATGACCTCGTTCGTCCGGATTGCCAAGTCGCCGTCTTTGAGAAGGAAGAGGAGATGAGAGAATTACTCAAGCGGGAGTTCTGCGGATTCCATATGTTCTCCAACGCGCTGGAGCTTAAGGACAGCTTGAGCAGCATCGGGGCGGACCGAGTGGATTGTATCGTCTCCGGGCTGCCTTTCGCCAACTTTTCGCAAGCGGAGCGGGAGAAGATCATCCGGCAAGTTCGCGAGACGTTAAGGGAAGACGGTTTGTTCATCACCTTCCAATATTCGCTGCAGATGAAAACCATGCTGGAGGCTGCGTTCGATGAGGTAAGCATCTCGCTTGTTCCGTGGAACATCCCTCCGGCCTTCGTCTATACATGCAAATAAATGCCATGGGCTTAACCATTTCCTGTTTTTCTTTTGTTCGTGATTAAATTAGAATTGGGGGAGACATCGTGAGCATAGATTCCATACTCGATGCCATTCATCACTTCGGTTATTTCGCGCTCTTTTTCTCGTTATGGCTGGGCATAGTCGGGATGCCTATACCTGATGAAGTGGTTGTCATGACCGGGGGAATGGTCGGTTCGCTGCACTTGCTGCAGCCGGTTCCGGCTTATATGATCACCTACCTGGGAGTAGTGTCCGGGTTATCATTAGGTTATATTTTAGGCAGGGTGATGGGGCCGCTCGTCGTCGAGCGTCTGCGCAAGAAGAAAAAGATCGCGCCCTACATTCAAAAATCCGACCGGCTGCTTGAGAAATACGGGTCGTTCGCGCTGGCGATCAGCTACTGTTTTCCGGTAGTTCGTCATGTTCTGCCTTACTTGGCGGGAGTCAATAAAATGCCGTTCCCTAAATACGCGCTGATATCCTACTCGACCGGGCTGCTGTGGACGACGATTTATTTTATTATCGGTTATTTTTTTGGAAGCAACATCGAACGGATAGGAAATAATGTGTATAAATACGGGTATTATGGGCTGGCCGCGGCCGTTATTCTCATGATCGGTGCCGTCATTATCCAAGCGATTCGTAAAAAGAAGAAGGTGTGTTCCGAATGAAGAACGGGAAAGGGGCCTCCGTACTAATCATTGACGATGAGCCGGAAATTCGCGACATTGTCCAGATTTTCCTCAAAAATGAAGGCTACGAGGTCATGGAAGCCGAGGACGGGGCCGCAGGCTTGGAGCTGCTTCGGAAGAAGGAGTTCGATCTGATCATTTTGGATGTGATGATGCCGAGGCTCGACGGGATCCAGGCCTGCATGCAAATTCGGCAAACCCGGAATACCCCCATTATTATGCTCTCCGCCAAGAACGAAGACATCGACAAAATATTAGGCTTAACGAGCGGAGCGGACGATTATTTATCCAAGCCGTTCAACCCTCTGGAGCTTGTCGCCCGGGTCAAATCGCAGCTGCGGCGAGTCCGGATGAGCGAGACGCAGGATAAGCGGCAGCCGCTAGAGCTCAGCATTGGGGATTTGGTCCTGAATATCCCTCGCCACCAGGTAACGATCCAAGGAAAGGACATCTCTCTTACCCCGCTGGAGTTCGATATTCTGGAGCTGCTCGCGACTCACCGGGGGCACGTATTCAGCGTGGACAAAATTTACGAAACGATCTGGAAGGACCCCGCGCTGCAATCCGACAAAACGGTGATGGTGCATATCCGGAATCTCCGTGAAAAACTCAAAGACAATCCCCGGGAGCCCAAATATATTAAAACCGTCTGGGGAGTAGGTTATAAAATTGACTAGGCTCAAAAGACCGGATTGGATCAAAAGTCTGCAGGTAAAGCTAATGCTGGCTTTCGGGGCGGCCCTCGTACTCACGACGATTTTGAGCCTGCTCTTCGACTATGTGACGCGGGAATCGCGCAAGGTCTATTTCACCAGTTTTGAAACAAGCAAACAGAACGTCAAACAACTCTTGAGCGACATGGAGCGGCAGATACCCGTCCTCTCCGGTCCGGAGGGGATCGATCCGCTGCTAAAGCGCGAGAGCGAGGCCAGCCGGCTGCGCATTCTGCTTTCCGATATGCAAGGGACTATCGTCTATCATTCCCCATCGGTTACAGAGGATAAGATCGATTTATACCAAATTATCTATGAGCAGAGAGAGACGGAGAATCAGCCTGAGCCCGGCAAGATGTATACGGCAATTACACCTATCCAATATCAGGGTCAGAAGCTGTTTCTTGTCGTGTCGGGGCCGCTCTTTGCAGAACAAGGTTATATATATGAGAATCCTCGTCTGTACAGCTCACTTGTGTTTTTGCTGTTATTCCTGCTGCTGTTTTATTGGTTCACCTTCAGCAAAATGAAAGAAATCCGGACCATGAGCAGAGGAGTTCAGCAAATTGCCGAGGGCAAGCTGTCCATAAGACTGCCGGTCAAAAGCAAGGATGAGCTCGGGACCCTCACCGCAAGCATCAACGAGATGGCGGGACAGCTAGAGGAGATGATCGCCAAAGAGCGGCTGACCGAGCAAGCCAAGAGCGAGCTTATAACGAACATCTCTCATGACTTGAGGACTCCTCTGACGAGTATTATCGGCTATTTAACCGTCCTGATCGAACATCCGGAGACAGGCGGCGCGCTGAAGAATTACGTCCATAGTGCGCTGAACAAATCCAACCAGCTTAAAAAATTAATTGACGATTTATTCGAGTACACACGGCTTACAAGCGATCAGGTAACTCTGGACAAAAGCCGGGTGGATCTGGTGGGGATGCTGCATCAGATCATCATGGAATTCCTTCCGCTCGCTGAGCAGCATCAGGTCAGAGTGAACAGTACGCTGCCCGACCGGAAAGTGGAGGTAGTTATCGACGCAGACAAAGTCGTCCGGGCCGTCGATAACTTGTTAACCAATGCGCTCAAATTCAGCGTAAAACCGGGCAGCATCGATATCGTACTGAATGCGGAGCACCCATGGGCCGTACTGTCTATCGCCAATAACGGCTTAGCCATTACGCCTGAGCAGGAAAAAAGGCTGTTCGACCGATTCTATAAAGCCGACGAATCGAGGAACGATCACCGGATGCCGCACGGGTCGGGTCTTGGCCTTTCGATTGCCCAGAGCATCGTGCAGCTCCATGAAGGAGATATCTGGCTGCGGCGAACCGGATCGTACTATGAATTTTTTATTCGAATTCCACTCCGTATTTATTGAAGATGGCCTTGTATTTATTTTCGAATAGGGTCCATAGTATCACATAAAAATCATGGGCAGCAGCGCCTAACATCCCGGCTTCATACAGATCCGCATATTGTGACGGTTTGTTTATAGGATTGTGACTATTTATGCGCTTATTTCGGGAGACTCCCCTGTTATCCTTCAAGCCGGTTTTGTAACATGTTCAGATCATGAACGATCCGCATAGAAAAGGAGATGCCATTACGAATGGCATCTCCTTTTTCGAGTTTATGGGAACGTCCAAATCCCGGATATTAGGATCAAGTGAAATCAATTATATTGTACCATTTACAATAGTGTGTGTCACACAGTATAATATTTTCCAGGAGCTGATCATATGGCGGATGTAAATGAAACGATAACGGGTTTATTAAGCGAGCTGCGGCGAGGCACGATTGTCATTGGCGTGCTCAGTCAATTGTCCGAACCCCGGTATGGCTATTCTCTCGTACCCTTATTGGAGGAAAAAGGAATCGCCGTCGATCCCGGCACCTTGTACCCCTTGCTTCGCAGACTGGAAAAACAAGGGCTGCTCGAAAGCACATGGGATACAAATGAATCGCGTCCCCGTAAATACTATTTGCTCAGCCCTTTCGGGAAGAAAGTATATGAGGGGCTGTTCCAAGAGTGGCGCAAGCTAGTCGCCAACATGGAAGGCATTTTGACTGATCTTGGAGGAGGAGAGCAGCATGGAAGTAATTGACCGTTATATTTATGCGGTGACGCAGCGTCTGCCTGAGCAGCAAAGAGAGGATATTAAACGGGAATTGCAAAGCCTGATTGAAGATATGCTGGAGGAGCGCATGACGACCGGTCCAGCATCTAAAGAGGATGTCGAAAGCGTGCTGCTTGAGCTGGGCCCTCCGAATGAGCTGGCCGCGAAGTATCGCGGGTACGAGCGTTACTTGATCGGTCCGATGCTGATTGACGCTTACTTGACTACGCTAAAGATTGTGCTGGCCTCGATTGTCATAGGACTAACCGCGGTTTTCATCATCGATACATTCCTCTCACATTCGGGGAAGCTAGACCCGGTTACAAGCTACCTGGCCTCCCTAGTTACGGGTGCTGCGCAAGGATTCGCTTGGGTCACCGTTGTATTCGCTTGGATGGAGTATAGGCAGCGCGCCGGTAACGGCAGCAGGAATAAAACGTGGAGGCCCTCCGATTTGCCGTTGATTCCGGATGCAAAGTTGAAAATCAATAGGATCAGGCCAATCTTAAGCATCTTTTTTACCATTGCAGTCATGATGATCTGTCTCTATTTGACCGATCTGCTCGGGATTTGGAGAAACCGCGATGGCGTGTTCACGAGCGTTCCGTACCTGGACAACGATGTATTCCGACACTATTGGCCGCTTCTGTGGATCGTTGCCGCCCTTTCCATTACGAAGCAAATCGTCCGAATTATCGTGCGTTATAGATCGAGCAAGCTGCTGGCTTTCCATATCGTAATGACGATTATTACAACGATGCTTGTGTGCATCATGCTTTCGGATCAAACTCTATGGAATCCCCATTTCATCCGGGATTTGACCGCCTCGAACCTTATGCCCGCCGAAGGAGATAACTTCAAAACCCTAGTATCGACCTGGCCCAGGGTGAGCGAATGGCTCATAAACGCCATCGTGTTGTTTGCACTCCTCAATATCATAAGAGAGTCCCTTGCCTGGTACCGGGCAAAATCATCGTCCTCTCCAATCCCGCAAAAAAAGCCTCTTGTGTAGCGGCTCGGGTTGCTAGGCCCCCATTTTTCCGATTGTAGCCGGATAAGAAGGGGGCCCGGCAAATTTTCGACAATCCGACTGACCTCATAAGGTCAGTTTTTTTTATACGGCACTATCGACAAATGAATAGCTTCATTAACTTCACGTAAGTCGGGTTGACCATGTACCCTGTCGGGCTTACGGAATATCTCTTGCCCGTATCCAACCGCCGGATTCTTTCCATTTCCTCCTCGTTCAGCTCAAAGTCGAATATTTCGCTATTCTCTTTTATCCTTTGAGGATTCGACGATTTGGGGATAACAATAATCCCGCGCTCCAGGTGCCAGCGCAAAATGACTTGGGCGACCGACTTGCGATGACGATGGGCGATTGCGGACAGCTCCGGATGCTTCAGCAGCGCTTCGTTCCCCTGCCCCAACGGACCCCAGGCCTCATGCAGAATCCGATGACGAACCATATAATCATGCAATTCGCGCTGTGGAAATTGGGGATGGGTCTCTACCTGATTCACCAGCGGCGAAATCCGGGAATTCTTCTTGAGGTTCTCCAGATGCCGGATCTCGAAATTCGCTACACCTATGACTTTGATCCTGCCTTCGTCGTACAGCTCCTCCATGGCCTTCCAGGCTTCCACGTAATGAGGGCCGGCGAAATGAATCAAATACATATCGAGATACGTTACGTTCAGCCTCCGACAAGTCTGCTCGAATGCCTTTCTTGTCGTATGATACCCGAGATCAGTTGTCCACGCTTTGGAGGTAATGAAGAACTCCTCCCGAGGAATACCGCTTTTTGGGATAACTCGACCTAGCGCCCCTTCATTGCCGTAAATTTTCGCTGTATCGAAATGGCGATACCCGGTTCGAATTGCCTCTTCGACCGCCCTCTCGAAGTCTTCCCCGCTTTTGATCTTATATAGGCCGAATCCGAGTCGCGGAATGTTGACCCCGTTTGCCGCTTCGACTGTCTGATTCATTCGCGGTCTCCCCTCCCTGTTAATCGGGTTCGTTGATCCGATGCTTGTTCTTCACATGGCGCAAGCGCCTTCTCGATTTCATTCACCAGGTTTTTCAACAACTTCAGATTACTTGCGGAGTCCAGGCGATAATAGTTAAGGGTCCCTTCTTTACGAACGCTTATAATCTGCGCCTCTTTCAAAATTTTCAGATGATGCGATACGGCCGGCCGGGATAGGTGGGTTTTTACCCTGATCTCCCCTACGCGCATGCCGGGGTTTTGCGTCCCTTGAATCAAGGCCATGAGAATGGCTTGTCGGGTTTCGTCTCCGATCGCGTTCAACACCTTCTGATTGTTCTTAAATTCGATGGCGATAGCGGCCGCGCGCTCCTGATCCACGGAGGTCCCCTCCTTTCGTTTATTTGTTTAATCGTTTAATTCTTTTTACGGATCTAATGTACCACGATCTCGAACTAGGCGGCATTTCGGGAAAGAAAATAAAGAACCTTTTTTTTCCATAAGTGATACGAAATAAATAAAAAAGCCTCAAACCGCCCTATAAAGTCATCTTCACAGCAAATTTCGGTAGGCCACTACGCTCTTTTCGTCCAAAAATTTAGCCGTCATTAGGATACGGCTCCCCGCGCTGTTTGCAAAGGCAATTTTAAAGACCATCCAAAAGGATGGCCTTTAGAACCGTTCATCTATTTTAACTGCCTTTCTTCTTCGAGAGGTAATACAATCTGAACCGGCATGCCAAATGCGCTATATTTATGAGCGATAATACGGCAAGCCATAAAATTAGAGAGGACATGGTGGTCCATAGTCCAAACCAAGGCAATACTCGCCCGCCGCCAATAAAGGTAGCTATTGGCGACAAAAACAAGAGAATAAAAACGGGAATTATTCTTCCAATTGTTGAGATGATTAATTTTGCGGCCGTGATGCTTTTATTACTTCTCATTAAACGAATAAGTCCGGATACTCCCCAGAAAATCGTCGCAATGATCAAAAGAATCATCACGATCTCCAAGTTGCTGCTGTTAAGAATAGAAGCATCCGGATCTTGCCCATGAATAATCTTTACGATCCCGTCGGTAAAAGCCGCATAGTCGACAAACATATTTAATCCCGAATTAAACATCATCGTAATGCCCATCTGCTGATCCAAGTAGATTATCTCTTCCGACTTATACGTCCAGAAAATACCGCTATGGGAAATCGTCCGTCCCTCTTGTTCATCAGCGCCGGCAAGCCAACCCATTCCATACGAACTCATCTGTCCTGCTTCATGATACAGTTCCATAAGCTCCGGGGAAAGAAGACGGCCGCTGTATTGGGCAAGCATCCATTTAGCCATATCTTCGGCAGTGGAGACGATACCGGCAGGACCTTCAACAAACCATGACGGTTCATCTTGGCTTACAGGGCGGCCAAGTACGAGGTAATGCCCCCGAGGAATAGCCGGGTTATCATTAATTTGCTGAGTAGAACTGATATTCACGGTTTGACTCATGCCCAAAGGCTTTAATATTTGATTTGCTAGGTAATCGGAGAAATTCTGTCCGCTTATTCGCTCCACAAGTAGAGCCAAATATTCGTAATTCGGATTGTAATAGCTATAAGCTGTTCCGGGATCATGAGCAAGCCTAACCGCATCCAACGACCGGTTAATTTCTTGCAAGGACTGATATTGAGGGAATTTTGTCATGTCAGGATTCACTTTATCGTTTAAACCGCTTGTCTGATTGAGTAAGTTCCGGATCGTAATATCGCGAACACGTTTGTCCTTGGGCGACAGATCAGGAAAGTAGGATACGTAAGGCGCGTCAAGATCAATTAATCCTTTCTCCACCAATTGCAAAACAGCCAGCGCCGTAAATGATTTACTTAACGAAGCAATAGGGAAAGGGGTTGTACCGCCTATCACGCGGCCATCGGATAGTTCACCGAATCCTTGCGCATAGAAAACCTCATCGTTATTGGCGATCGCCAAGGCCGCACCCTTAATATGATTCGCTTTCATGTTTTTTGTTACGTAGTTATTAATCTTCTGCTGGATTTCAGCCTTGTTTTGGACTTCAGCGGCTGATGCCGGTTCAGCCATAAAGGAAACTGCTGACAACAAAAAGCAGAGCAAGCTCAACCCCATTTTCTTAAATACGATGAACATGTTTAGCACCCCTCATCACTTGATAAGGAAATGCTAATCGATAATTATCAACTATTTATCAACCCCGTCAAAAAACTGGCCGTTACTTGCCCGCCGCCGCTGGGACCATTATCTATTTGCAGATTCCCCTCATGCTTTTCGCACAGGATTTTGCAAGTATACAGTCCCATTCCGTGGTGTTCATTTGCATTCGAAACCTCTCCGCGATAAAAAGGCAGCATCGCCTTGTGAAGATCCGCTTCCGAAAAACCGGTGCCGTCGTCCAAAACCGTAATGGAGAGATAACCCATTTTGACGCAATAATGAATACGGACAAGTCCGGAAGCAAAGCGTGCTGCGTTCGCCGTAATATTCTCAAAGACTTGCAGCACCAGATGGGTATCAACAGATATGCTTTGAGAATCTGAAGCAATAGACGTGTTGAAGGTCCTGCCATATTGCCCAATTATTTGGCGTGCGCTCTCATTAAGCAGAGCGATGAGCTGATCCATTTCAATCGAGTGACTGTGTATCGGCATGTCCTCCATCTTCTGAATGGAACTCATCGCTTCCGTGTACTTTTCAAGTCGTACAATATGTACACTCATGGTCTGAATCATGTCCAGGAGCTTTTCCTCGGATATTTTGTTTTGGGGTAGATAGGTGCTTAGAAACTCGAAATTTCCTTTCAGGACAGACAGAGGCGTTCTTAAGTCATGTGCAAAAATAGCGTTCAGTTGCTTGCGTTCCTCAATCGACCGCCATAATGTTGTATAGTTCTTCTCGAGTTGTCCGCGCATGATTTCAAATGCACGGCATAGTTCGCCCATCTCATCCTTACCGTCATACGAAATTCGAAATCCCAGATCGTCCGAAGAAATTTTTTCAGATGCTTTCATCAAGATATCTAGCGGTTTTCTTAGTTTCCAACGGTAAAAAAGGCTGGCCATTAGAACAATACCGACTGCAACGGTTAACAGGACCAACGCTATTAACGAGGGTAGTATCCAGTCGTTTGCTTCTGAATGCGCAGCATAACGCTGTCGTAAGCTTTCAGCCCATTGAAACTCCACTACAATAACGGCTAAAACCGCGATCAGCATAAGACAGCCTAAAAAGATGAAGGACTGAAGCAAACTCATCCGCTTCAACTGCAGCCAATTCATGATTTTCGCCATCTGTAACCTACTCCCCAGACCGTCTCGATCCTATCATCGCAGCCATGCTCTTTCAATTTGTAACGAATTTTTCTAACGTGTTCTACGATTACGGCGCTGTCTCCCTCATCATCAATTCCCCATACTTTCTCGAAAATACGTTCTTTGTCGAACACCATGCCTGGATGTGTAGACAACAACTCTATAATATCAAACTCTTTTTTGGCCAAGGGAATTCGTTCGTCGCGGAAGTAAAGTGCACGGGCTGAATAATCAATCACCAAATCTTCGCTAAATTTGACGGACGTTTTATGCTGACTTCGTATTTCCCGGCGCAGGTGCGCCTCTATCCTTGCGCCTAATTCATGAATACTGAACGGTTTTTGAATATAATCGTCTCCGCCCGCACGAAAACCCGATATTTTATCCGTATCCTCCACACGGGCGGTTAAAAATAAAATAGGGCAGGATATAAAGTTCCTGATTTTTCTGCATAGTTCAAGACCATCCATCTCCGGCATGTTTATGTCAAGCAAAATTAGATCCGGATGCTCTTCAATTTGCCGAATCGCCTCATGACTGTTTTGGGCGGCCATCACAACATACCCGTTTATTTCAAGGTAATCCGTGAGCAGCTTGCGGAGATCGGGTTCGTCGTCTACAATCAGAATCTTAGTTGTATGCCTGCGGTGCTTTTCCATTGAATCATTTCCCCCCAGTACCCATCCTCCCCGAAATGGGGTAAGGATAAAATTCCGTTCTAGTTGTGATACGGTTCAGCTTAACGAGTCTATCGGCGAAAACATTTATTCAAGAAAAACCGGAGGCGCTGCCCCCGGTCCTCTTCAGGCTGTACATATATCCGAGCGTAATATTGCCTCCCGCGAAATGAAGATCGTCCGTTACCCGCGATGGTTGTCCGGAGCGAGCTGCTTCTCCAAGAGCAGCTCCGCAGCATTCCGAAAATACTCCGGATCAAACTCGGACCTATCCAAGTAGCTCTTCATGACGAATCCGTCATACAACATTCTCAGCTGCGCAGTCAGCTCCTCAGGCTCTCGTGCCCCGCCTTCCCTTGCAAGCTCTAGAACCCGAGACCAGAAACTCCTCTGAATGCCCAGCAATTTGATGTGGGCGGGGTGATCCGGATCCGGGAATTCGACCGCCGCGTTCAAGAACGGACACCCCCGGTAATCCGGCATTCCCATCTGTTCGGTCACATCGCGAATGAGGGTGTCGAGCTGTTCCTTAGGGGAGTTCGGATGCAGCTGCCTCAGTCTTTCCAGTTTTTCTACTTTTAGTTCATCCCTAGATTCGAGATAAGCAACCGCCAGATCATCTTTCGTCGCGAAACTTCGATAAAAGCTTGCCTTGGCAACGCCGGACTCCTTGATAATCCGATCGATGCCGACCGCCCGTATTCCCTCCATGTAAAACAATTCGGAGGCGACCCGAAGTATACGATCTCTAGCCGATTCTTTTTGCATATTCGACCCCCGTCTCTATAGTTTTGGAAAAGGTTTGGAAAAAAGTGTGTTGACATGAGACAGATCTGTCTGTATTATTTTCATCGTAAAGAGACAGACCTGTCTACTCCATTATATGAAATCCTCTCGCCTCCTGTCAATCGAGCGAGTAGTGAGAAAGGGGAACATTCTATGCCCAATACACTTTCGGACGCTTCCGCCCAGGTCGTGCGGACTCGCGATCCCGTCTCCAAAGGAGACGGACGCAGATCGCGTCTGATGCTGCCGGCTCTGCTTTTGCCAGTATTTATGGCCGTGTCGAACGCGTTCATCGTGAACGTAGCCACGCCTTCGATCCAGAAAGGGCTCGGGGCCAGCTTCGCCGATGTACAATTCATGCTTACCGGGTATACGCTTACGTTCGCCGTTCTGCTGATTATCGGCGCCCGGCTGGGCGATCGGTTTGGACGCCGGAGAATGCTGTTCATCGGGGTGGCCTTATTCACGATCGCTTCTCTGTTATGCGGCGTATCTGCCCACGTCACTCTGCTCATTGCGTCGCGCGTTGTGCAAGGCGTCGGCGCCGCTCTGTTTATGCCACAGATCTTATCCCTCATTCAAGCCAATTATCCTCCGGAACGTCGGGGTGCGATCTTCGGCATGTATGGAGCGACCCAGGGAATCGCGGCGACGGCCGGGCAGATAATCGGCGGGCTGCTTCTCCGTATGAATTTGTGGGATCTGGATTGGAGAGCGGTATTCCTGATCAGCGTCCTGCTCGGGGCTCTCATCTTAGCCCTGATTCCGTTTATTCCGGAATCCGGCTCGCCGGATCGTGCCCGACTGGATTGGATTGGAGCCGCACTCGCCGCGGCCGGCTTGCTGATGCTCGTCTATCCGCTCGTGCAGGGACAGCGTCAAGGATGGCCCGCCGGCCTCGTCGTCAGTTTGCTCTTGTCGGCTCCTGTGTTGGTTTTGTTCGCCTGGTACGAACGGCGACTGCTGCGCCGCGACCGGCTCCCATTTATGAATGTCGATCTCTTCAGACATAAGGTTTTCACGTCCGGCATTCTCGTCGTGCTGCTGTTGATGTCGACACAGGGCGCCTTCTTCCTTGTCTCCGCCTACATGCTTCAGCTTGGACTTCATTTCTCGGCTCTGCAAGCAGGCCTTGTAATCGGATCGATGGGAATAGGCTACTTCCTCGCATCGCTGTTCTCTTCCCGAGTCACTGCGAAGCTTGGAGCCCATGTGCTGACCGTCGGTTCCATCTTGACGACAGCCGGTTACCTGCTGCTTAGCTGGGCGGTCCGAACGACCGGAATTTCATTCGATATCGGCGTGTGGATCCCGGCTCTAGCTGTGCTCGGCATCGGTCAAGGCTTAGTCGCCGCGCCACTGACGAATATCGTTTTGGCGAAAATCCGCACAACGGACATCGGCTCCGCATCCGGTGTCATGACAACCAGCATACAGATCGCCTCTACGATCGGAATCGCCCTGATCGGCATCGTTTGGCTCAGCGCTCTTGAAGCCCATACCGGCTCGGTATCCGCCTATCCCGACGCGTTTAACATTTGCCTAAATGTGCTGGCCGCCGTCACTGTGCTCATCCTGCCGCTGGCATTGATGCTGGCGGGGCGAAACGGAGCCCAGAAATGAAGCCCTCCGCGCAACGAGGCACTGAAGAACTTGCTTCATCTTGCCATCCGTCGCTAATGGAGATTACAAAAAAGACATCCGCTTTGAATTTCAGAGCGGATGTCTTTTGGTTTTTGGGCATTTATCGTCCTGTGTATAGTAGAGTGCCACATCTCAATTTCGAACCATCAATATGGCCGATTCCACATGTCTTGGGTGCAGACTTTTAGGATTTTCATGGTTAAATGCTTAAAAGCGAAATTGCGAATCACTCTTGTATTATACATATTTGGTAAAATACTGTATATTGTTTTAGATAGGATTAGAATGGTTCGATCTATGTAAACCATTCTCAATACTCTGGGGGATTATCATGAGGATTATAAAAAGAACTATTCTACTAGTAATTAGCTTATTATTTTTATTCATAGGGTCTATTATTGTCTTTATGAATTTGAGAGCTGAAAAATTAGAAAATGAAGTACGAAGTTATCTAACATCCAAAGGATACGAAGAACATCAAATCCAAAAAATTGATGGTAAGATATCAATTCAGCCTGTATATCAAGTTGTAGTTATATTTACTGATGAACCGAATGTAACTTACTGCTATGGGTCAAAAAAGTATTACTCCATTCTTCCTTCAAAAGGAGAAGATAAAGTATTTCAATTAAGTGTTACTCGTTTCATTGATCAAAACTACGAGTATAAGCACATCGAACCTAATGTTAAGGAACAACTTAAATGAGAACTAGTGGGGATGGTTTTAACTTAGAGTTGGTCGTTGAGAATATTAAGCATTTAGTTTCACTTTGGTTCGTTGTCCTCCCGGATCGTGGGGACGCGTGATAGTGGCCAGGCGTGCGCAGCGATCCGCAGGAGCGCCGGACGCCAACGAGGAGGGAACAATAATGAAAAAAAAATTAACTGTCATTGCGATCACTGTAGGTATTATCGGATGCAGTCTTTTAACCGCCGGAGTAGCTTTCGGGGACGTAGACCCCATCAAAAATCTGAATAACTTAAAGTCAGCGTTTGAATCAAATAAAAAGAAATTAAACGAGATGCCGAATCAAACACCAGAAGAAATTGAGGCTACCGTTAGAGCTGGTAAAGAACCCAAGGATTTAGGTAAGGAAGTAGCAAAAAAAGAGCAAATTGCTGATCCCGATGGTGAAGCTAAATTTGCAAATCAACTTAAAAGTTATATCGCTGGTATGAAGGATTCGGTAAGTGAACTAAAACACATGGCGGAAGAGACAAAAGATAGTAAGTATCTGAAGAAAGCTGAAGAGCTTGAGAAAAAAATTGCTAGGTATGAACAAGAACAACAAGCTTATCTAAAAAAAGAAGGAAAAACAGTGAAAGAATTACGTAAAGAATTAGATATTCCAGCGTATTAATCCAGGAAATTTAAAACAACAAAAACAACTATGAAGAATCATTTTTTTGATCTCTTCATAGTTGTTTTGTTATCGCACAAAAAAATAAATATCACGCAGTCGAGCTCATTACTAGACTGAAATAGCGGGAGGTGTTTTTGCGTAAAGCAGACCGCCTCTCCCGTTAGTACACGCTATGGGCAATTAGATATACCTTTATTTATCACTGGAACTCTATTGAATTCGACATAATTAATCCCAAAAATTCTTCAAGAGTATTGGCCACTTTATCAACTTCTTCGAATTCGGGCTCATAGCCGCGTACAATAGCACCTTTATCATGGGTTAAATCAATCGCATAGAAGGAATATCCACCGTCAACTGACATAACTATCGGCAAGTAATGATCCCACCACGCAGTTATTTCCGATTTCCAACTATCGTCATTCACCGCTGCCTCTAAACTGAGTAATTCATATTCATTCCATTTAAACGCGATATCCGAACTATTATTGAACTCATCCTCACAAATAAACCAAGTCTTCTCATTTGGTGTCATACATTTTTCAACCACACTTAAAAAATTCAAATATTCATTTGGGATTTCTTTATATCTAGATACAATGCTGCTATCTAAATTTAATTGAAACCCGGATTTTTCGATTATATCCCAACCGTTTTCTTTAGCCCAAATAATAAATTCGCCCATTTTTTTGTCCATATTCATCACCCCCTAAAATATTCCACGCGCCCACCCCATTTTCCTAGGTTCCCACAACATTATTTTCGCCGTCACTTTGGTTACGGTCAGCTTAACGCTCTTTCGTCCAGCCGTTCGTGTTCATTAGATTCCTTCGCTTAACAAGTATAAGAGATGGAAATGAAGTCCAATCTAAACTATCTGTTATGCAAGGAGATCAGCACATGACATATGGAGAAATTTTATTTCGTACGGCAGCGTCCTTCGTTGCTCTACTCGTTTTGACGCGTCTGCTCGGTAAAAAACAAGTCGGACATCTAACGTTTTTCAATTATGTAACAGGGATCACCTTCGGCTCCACCACTGCGGAAATTATCGTCAACAGACAAATCACGCTGCTGCAAGGAATATCCAGCTTGGTCTTATGGTCGCTCTTGACGTTCATCATCGCATTGACCGGATTGCGCTCCGTCAAAGCTCGTGAGATTCTCGACGGCCAGCCTACGATTCTCATCAAAAAAGGAATGATTTTGGAAAAGGCATTGGCTAAACAGCACCTCAACATCGACGATTTAAGCATGCTGCTTCGGAACAAGGATGTCTTCTCGCCCGAAGAAGTCGAAATTGCAATTCTGGAACCTGACGGTAAACTCAGTGTGTTGAGAAAAGAAGAACTACTGCCTGCAACAAAAAAAGATATAAAAGCAACCGTTACGCCTGTTCAAAAAATCCCGACTGAACTTATCGTTGACGGCAAAATCGTAGAAAAAAATCTTATCAAAATGGATGTCTCCGCTGCCTGGCTCAATCAACAATTAAAGAAAGCCGGCATTCATTCTTTGGATCAAGTATTTTACGCAGAGCTCCAATTGGACGGGACGCTCTATATCGACAAATACCAGGATTCGATGCCATAAAAAGACCCGGCAGCGACTACTTGAGTTCAACCCAACCTTCAACAACCTTAGAATTGGCCCCTCTCAACTAAAAAAACGGAGGGGCTTTTACTTCTGCAAGCATAAGCCCTTTCTCAAGGTACCACATCATGCTATCGCACAAAACTTGCAACTACTTATGATACGGTTCACCGCGGCAAGTGCTTCGGCAACGAAGAAAAAGGGGGTGATTTACTTTAGAAGTATACTATCACAAATGAGGTTAATATTTACTTCTATCATGCCGATATATACTTTAATTCTTTTGGCAGTTGACTTCACTCGGGCTGATGTCTCTCATGGCGGGGATACCTGTTCTGTTTGATAATTAATATTTGAAGGATTTCTTAACAAGGAAGCGAAGGAGCATAAATGAATTATGAGGAGATTAAAGGTTTTATTGTTTTTGTTTATTACAGGAGTAGTAATTGTCGGCTGCAACTCACAGTCCAAATCAGGTAATTATGAGACTGTAACGTTTAATGGATTGGAGTTCAGTATTCCTAAGGAGTGGACCCAAACTCCGATAGAAAATTCTAAAGACCAAATATCGTATAAACCAGATTTCGGAAAAGACAAGTACGGATTTTTTTATATTTATTCGTACCCTTATCCAAGAAATGTGTATAAAAGCAAGTTCATTGACTGGGAAAAGAACACATATAAAGGTATCTTTGCACTGAGTGATGAAACGAAGCTCAATAAAAATATGACTGTGTTGACCTATAAAACAAACTTTAACGCAATTAAAAATGCTCAACTCCCTGATCAGGTCGTGCAAATTATAGTCATCGATGATGTTGATCGTGTACTGGAGGTTTCAATGGATATACCAAGAGATTATTTTGAACAAAACCCATCTATTTTCAAGCACATTCAAGACAGCTTAACTATTAGTAAATAATTAGCATTCACAGCTTACTTTAAAATAAAGTTAGGATATAAGAGGAGTTAAAGGAGTGCAGCAACCTGGAGAAACAGATCAACAGTATGAACTGAGACTAAGAAGTAAGGTAAGGAAGCTCGGTATATCGCTGATGATTTTGGGGGCTGTTTATATAGCTGGCATGTCTTGGTATGAATTGTATCCTTTTTGATCCATGCCGATCTTTTTATGCCCGAGGACAAGCTGCGCCATGTTCCACATAGCGTCAATAAGACCTTTATCATGAAGGACATTATTTATTTTCAGCAGCAAGAAGGCCACCGATATTGGTGGTCTTCGATGTTTACTCCGTTAGAGTAATAACCTGACAGAAGGCAGAACTAATTGGCGTAATAGCTAATGAGAAGGCTCCGCCGGCTAGAGGTTCATCCATAACTGGAAATGATGTTCCTGCAACAACTTCACCATTCGCTAAATGCAAATAAACTTCGGTTTTACCTTTGGACTTGGCGTTACCACTATCGATGATACAGCTCACCGCGCTGTCTATAACGGCAAGTTTTTGGGCCATCCTTGGCGGGATGGCCCTTTCTTTGATTCGCTTTGATCACGCCTTTCAGGTTCTTACTTGGATTCGATACGACCTAACGGATTGGCGTTCTCCTCCAGAGCTTTCCGGGCTGCCAGCCAGCTGGAATCGTCGAGATTGAGCGCATCGCGAAGGTAAGACCACGTGAGCTGCCGGAGCAAAGCAACTCGTTCGGGGTTCTCGTCCGTAGTTTCCGCGACGTTGTACCCGGCAATTCCGCCAAGAGAGTGTTCTGCCCCAAAGAGGGTGAGCAGGCTCTTGCTGCCTGGACTCAGGAAATAGGGGTCGGTGAACCAGTCCGGCCCCCGAGTGGACAGCAGGGATTGGTCATGATCCCCCGCCACCACCAGGGTCGGCGTCCTCATGTCGGAGAAGCTCGGGTTCATAAATGGGAAGTGCTCTGCCGCGAACGGAGTCAAGTCATCCCCACCCAGTCCGGTCGTGGCAAGCAATACGCCCGCCTTGATACGCGAGTCGGACATGTTCTCTCCCGGTTCGCCGTGGGCATCGAGGACGCGCGCACCGAGCAGCATGCTGACCGTTTGACCTCCCCACGAGTGTCCGGCTGCGGCAATACGGCTTCGATCGAGACGTCCGCTGAGGCCTGGAACGGAAGCTTCAATATGATCAAGTTGGTCAAGGATGAGCTTCAGGTCTTCGACGCGGAAACGCCAGATCAGGGGTGTACGGGGATCGTCAGGAGGAAGATTCAGCGTCCTCGAGTCGAGATGGGTGGGTTGAATGACCACGAAGCCACGAGCGGCCCAGTGGTCGACTAACGGACCGTAGCCATCCAACGACCAACCAAAGCCATGCGAGAAAATAATAATAGGCAATTGGCTCCCCATCGCTGGCGCTGATACCCGCACTTGCAAATCCTCACCGCGGCCCGGGGCTGACAGCACTACCGGCTTTATCGAGATGACTGGAGTAGAAGTACTTACGTTCATTTCCATAATAAATGTTCCTTTCTTGGTCTTCTCAATATCAGTTTAGGTTGACGTGTCAACCCAAAGCAACTGTAGCATATTGAAGTTGACACGTCAACCATGCTATTATGTTCCCATGGATAAGAGCGAACTAAACAAAGAAGAATTGAGATTATGGTATATGTGGAAAGGCTCCTTTCACAGCATCTTCGGTCGCGTAATAAAAGAGATGTCCGAGCACACCGGACTATCAGAGGGCGATTATGGGATATTGGACCGTTTAGACCTTCTGGGGGACGGCAGCCTTCGCCAACAGGAGCTGGCCGAATCAATGGACTGGGATAAGAGTCGATTGTCACATCATCTGACGCGGATGGAAAAACGCAAACTTGTGATGAGGAAACCATTAGACACAGATCGCGGTGTTCAAGTCATCATCACTACCGTTGGAAAATCGGCATTGGATGATGCCCGTCCCATCGTCTCCAAGGCAATACGCAAACATTTTCTTGATCAATTAACCGATCAAGACATTGAATCGATTACTAAGCTGGCGGAAAGAACAAAAAACAGGGGCTAAAGAGTCATGTATTGCTCTCCGGTAGCTGATACTTTTCCTCGAAAAGAATTGCCCAAGTTAGGGTTAAAACACAGATCTGCGTGTCATCCTAAATATGCCCAGTCATTCCTTCTTCCTCTTACATAAATTGGAGCATTAAAAAAGAGGAGTTGATACTGTGGTACGCATCCTTGATAAAGCGGCCGTCCAGCCGCGTAGTCGCTTCAACCCGGCCAAATCGTTTACTATTCGACGTTCCCCGCAAAAATCCGGCATAGCAACAATCCCGATCCGGATTCCGGCGAATTCTCAACCGAACCGGGTAGATTTGGTGGCATCCGTTGGTGTCAGAGGCGTCACAGGCATTGGGCAAATTCTCTTCAGAGTCTTTCGCGGTAATACAGAAATTTTCAACACACAGCAAGGTATCGAATCTACGGGTTCAGAGCAAAATTATATCGTTACCTTCCAAGCTGAAGATAGAAATGTAAAAGCAGGTACTCATTCTTACACAGTCACGGCGGAAAACCGCACTGCAAATACAAGAGTAGATGTTGTAGGGCCAATCTCATTTAGCGGGCTGGCTGTTAAAACCAGAAACTAATCTGCGGCTCCCTGTCCTTCACGAAGGTGACAGCACCAAGCCTTTAAGTCGCTTTACCGTCGCCTTGCGACCCGCTACGATAAATTGGCGTGTACGTTCAAGGCATTTTTGACGTTGTTTCCATTATGGCAGGGTTCCCCGCGCTGTCTGTAACGGCACGTTATACGGCCATCCTTAGCGGGATGGCCTTTTGTAAACCAAGACTTGTCTCCCTCAGAATAATAAAGAAGCCGCGATTTACGCGGCACTTAATGAGATAAAGTTTAAAATGTATTATATATATTTTCACATTCTTCCGCGGTCGGTTCATAAAAACAGTGCTTCTTCCATCGTCCTGCGAGCGGCTGATTATACCAAGTTTCCGGACAGGGTCCGGGATTTTCGAACGTTCCCGGACGGAAATACCACAGGGAGAATTTACCTGGCCAATTCCGTTCCCCATTCACAGCCCGCCGTGCCAGACGGCGTTCCCTATCTCTTGCATTTTGATAATACAGACCATGCTGCAATGCTTCGAACGCATGCGGCTGGTTGATCATTTGGGGAATTGTCCGGATTCCTTTAAAATCGGAGCAATTCCCTCTCACTCGGTTAATGCCGACATTTCCAACAAGGAGCATGCCCATTTCACCTTCGGTCTCAGCTTCGGCTCGAAGCAACCTTGCCAACATATTAATATCCTGGTCCCTGGCTTTTACGACTGCCATTGGATCACCTCTTTAGATTTCCTAGACTCATCATATTGTAGGGGGAGCAGATGTGTTACTCTGGGCAGGCCATTTAATAAAATAAACAAGCGCTATTTCACCTCATAGCCGCCTTTTCCGCCTGGGTTAAGAATCAACTTTTGGCAGGAAGACCCGCCCAAACTCAACGATTACGGGTGTGCTATAATAGGCTCTAACGGATGAATTTAGAGAATAGGTGTGTGGACCGATGGAAGTAAAGCCGGAACATCCTGCCAAAGCCAAAAAACCGCTATACCTTACCGTATACAATGAACTTTTCAAAAAAATTATGAGTGGTGTGTTCCCCTCCAATAGTCAATTGCCTACTGAACCTGAACTTGCCAAAATGTTCGACGTAAGCAGAATGACGTTAAGACAAGCATTAGCTCTCTTGCAGGATGACGGGCTGGTAAAGAGTATTCACGGTAAAGGAAACTTTGTTACCCCATCTCGAATGGTGCAGAGAAATGATGGGCTCGATAAAATCGGAAACCCTATTTATAAGTGCCATACAGAGGACATTGACCATGTCGACATCCAGTTCAGATTGGACTTGGAGAGTGACTACACCAAAGAGGTCCTGAAAAGGAAAGCCACGGCTGTGGTAGCCGTTGAGCGTTGGTATATGAGTAAAGGACAGGCGGTGGCTTTCGGATTTACCTTTATGGCAATTGAGGCCGTAACGGAATTGAATCTGGACCTCCAAAATGAAGAGCAGCTGTTGGACATGCTTGAGAATAAGATATATGAGTTGGCTAACTCTGCAACGGTGGAGGTTAAGCATTCCACGGTGATGAATACCTCGTCTCAAAAATTTGAACTTGATGCCGACGAGGGGTGTGACTTGCTGTTGGAAAGTCTATATGTAAACGAACAGTACCCCATTGTATACAATAAATATTATATTCCTAAAGAATTTAGCCGGATTGTGATCAACGCTTCGAAGAAATAGGACATAATAGAAATGCAGGGCAGTGGTTTCTCCATAAAGGAGAGATCACTGCCCTTTTGCATAGGACCGCCTAAAGAGATAGAACATTAGAAAATTATCCAGAAAAAATAAGTTGATAAAGGAATGTGATGTATGGTACTTTATCCGTGTACCAATTAGACAACTTACTATACAACTATACCAATATGTAAAGAAAAGGAGATTTAAAATGAGTACATCCCCTAAAGAAACGCCGCATATTCAACCTGGTGGAACAGAGATCGCCGAGACGATTCTATTGCCGGGCGATCCCTTAAGAGCGAAGTTTATTGCGGAGAACTTTTTGGATAATGTCGTCCAGTTCAATGAAGTCCGCGGTATGCTGGGCTACACGGGAACTTTCAAGGGTAGAAAAATATCCGTGATGGGAACGGGAATGGGAACTCCGAGCATGAGTCTGTATTCATGGGAGCTGATTCATGTATTCGGTGTTAAGAATCTCATTCGAATTGGTTCCGCAGGGGCGATTCAAGATCATTTGAACCTGTATGATATTGTTTTCGCAATGGGTTCTGCAACCGATTCCAATTATGGGCACCAGTACAATCTCCCAGGTCACTATTCGATTACGGCATCCTTCGAGCTGTTGGAAAAAGCCAAGAAAATAGCGGATGCGCAGGGACAGAAGGTTCATGTAGGCAATGTGCTCTCCAGTGACATCTTCTATAATGCGGATCCGACGGCACTGAAGAGATGGAGTGAAATGGGCATTCTATGCGCCGAGATGGAATCTGCAGGTCTGTATATGAACGCAGCCCATGCGGGCGTTAACGCACTGTGTATCTTGACGATCAGCGATCATATTTTTAGACATGAATCCACGACTCCTGAAGAGAGACAGACCGCTTTCACTAAAATGATGGAAATTGCACTGGAACTTGCTTAATCATTCCATTCCAAGAAAGGAATGTGGCTAATGGCTACTAGAACTGAACAAACACCGCAAACTACCCCAGCCTTTCAGCCGAAAAGGGCAGTGCCTGTCATTCTGCTCTTTTTCGTTTTTGCCTTGATCGTCGATAACTCATTCAAGTTGGTTTCGGTAGCTATAGCCGATGATCTGGGAATCTCGGCAGCAGCGGTTAGCTGGCAAGCCTCATTAGCGGGACTTGTGATTGGAATCGGCGCTGTCATCTATGCCTCTTTGGCCGACACGATCAGTATCCGAAAGCTGCTGAGTGCAGGGATTATCTTAATCTGCATCGGTTCCATTATCGGTTTTATTTTTCAACACTCTTATCTGCTCGTTATTATTGCCCGTATGATCCAGACAGCAGGCCTGGCCGCGGCTGAAACCTTATATGTGATCTATGTAACGAAACACCTGCCCAAAGAGGAGCAGAAAAAGTTCCTGGGTCTCAGCACAAGCAGTTATTCGCTTTCTCTTGTTATCGGTTCCATTACCGGGGGTTACGTGTCCACCTATTTAAGTTGGTCCACGTTATTCTTAATCCCGCTGCTGTCCTTAATTCTGCTTCCCTTCATTCTTAAATATTTGCCGAAGGAACAATCTCGGAAGAGTCATGTTGATTTTATCGGACTGCTTCTAATATCCGCCATTGCCACTTCAGTCATGATGTATTTAACGGATTTCAACTGGATCTTTATTGTGATCTTCGCAGCCGCAGCAGGACTTTTTCTTGGCTATATCACCAAGAGTAAGAAGTCGTTCATCGGGATTTCCTTTTTTCAAAATAAACGGTTTGCAGCCGTTCTTGCCATCGCCTTTGTGATTTATTCCGTTCAACTAGGCTACATCTTTATTTTCCCATTCCTGCTTCAGAAAATGTATAATCTTCAGCTCGACACGATCTCGCTGCTGCTGATACCGGGTTATGTAACGGCGATACTGGTTGGATCGCTGTCGGGAAAAATAGCAAAAGTATTGACCAATAAGCAAGCGGTTTCCATTGCTATGCTCATTATCGTATGCAGCCTGGCTTTGCCCGGCCTTATTGGAGGCTCGGTTATTGTATATGTTCTCTCCATGCTGCTGTTCTCAGGGTCATTCGCATTCATGTACGCACCTATGCTTGATTCATGCATACGTTCCATTCCCGTAGAAAGATCGGGAACAGCCATTGGATTCTACAACTTGGTGTTGAATGTGGCCGTTTCTATAGGCATCACCTATACCGCGTCTCTAATGGATGTAGTATCTTTTGGAACGGTGTTATGGATCCTTGCTGCAATTACCTTGTTCGCCCTATTGATGTACGGGCTGCTTGTAGGCCGACTTACTGAGCCCAAATAAGTAAAAATGCCTGTGGCTTATAACGCCCAAAACACCTTCTCTTTGGAGGTGTTTTGGGCGTTTTAAATATCTCCTGCGCTCTTGAAGTCGTTCTCCTATCATTCTCCTGCTCGGCTTTTTTCTCGATCCCAGAGGCCAAGAAGTATGTCCCAAAATATGTGGTGTCTCACCCGATTACCGCCGAGGACTATCCGCAACCCACGTATGATGGGCTTACTGAAATCTGGTTCGACAGTTGGGCCGACCGTGATGATCATTTCAATCAGTAATCGCGCGCTGCATCGAACCAGCTTTGAGCCATTTCTTCCGTTATCGGCTGACCAATCAGGTGATCGGACTGGCTAAGCTGCCAAACCGCTTCCCCAAGGTCTTCTCGTTCGGTGGTTTCGATGCCTTTGAGCGTATTAAAACGCAAAGTGAAAGCGGTAATAACCGCCTCGGCATCGGCAAAGCTGCGGGCCTGTGCTAAATTTTCCTGTGCAACGTCGTAAGCTTCGTTAGCCAGCTTGGCCAGACGTTTAGGCCAGGACGAGAACGGGCGTCCGAACTCGGTCGACCACCACTCAGGCTTTCGCAATTGGCTCACTGAAGCATGGCCGGTCCACGGGCGGGTTTTAGCGCGCGTTTTCATTTGCTGCTTCAGACGCTTACCCGTGAACTCTTCCACATTGTATGCGATAAAACGGTCAAGCAACGGCCACACGTTCAAGGACGGGAGGTCCTCCAGATCAGGCATGAAGCGCAGCTCCAGATTCGTTAACCCGGTATGCCGGGCCAACAAGTCCAAGTCGCAGAAGTTCCCCCACAAACTCAGTGAGTCTAGGTTCGGGAACCGGTCCAGACACTCTAGCGAGATGGGCTGTCCCAGCGGCGCGTTCTGCAGCGCTAGGCTCGTCACCTGGTGCAATTCACCTAGGTCGGGCATCAAGAAGGGGGTATCCTTCTTGCGTCTGCCGGTGCGCGGCGCTAGTGTCAGAGAGGATGGCATATTGCCAGTGGCCGAGAAACGTGATAGATCGCCGGACACGTTCAAACGGAAAGGCTTCCTCGGAAGTTTTAAGTTCAGATGCCCTCCGGACGGACCCAACTCGATAGTCAAGCCGTGCAAAATGGACGGACTGGCATTCACCACCGTGTCTTCAGATAAGATCGGAGCCCACGTCATCTCTTCAATGGGTCGTTTCTGCGCCCAGTCAAAGAAGCCTGCGTCGCTTCCTGTATAATGCAGAAATCGCGGCCAGGGCGAGCCCGCCGGCGTGGAAAACGCATCGAATACGGTCCAATCGATAAGCGAATCGGGCGCGACGTGAAGGTCTGCCTTCTTCCCCAAATGCGACGGTCCAATTGATAGACTGCCCACACCTTTTTGTCTGACAAGAGTGTGACTGCTCGGACCTGTCAGGTCGATGGGATAACGGCCATCTTCTTTAATCGAACCGGCGGGAGGACGAGCTTGGTCATCATTCGGCATTTCTATCATCCTTTCTTCTAAACCCTATCAAAACGGTTTAGGTTTCCGATGTCCCCATTGTATCACTTCTATCCAAATTTCCCCTATCCCTACTTATGATACGGTTCACAGCCCGGTCAATTTTGACAAATAAAGCGAGAGAGTAGTAGATTCTATTTATACGAAATCTTTAATTTGGGTGAGCCTATGAGAAAAAAACTACAAATTTACATATCGTCTACTTTCAACGATCTTATTGAGGAAAGACATACCGCTGTTGAAGCCGTACTTCAAGCCGGTCATATTCCTGCTGGAATCGAGCAATTTTTCAAGGAAAGTCCGGTGAACATCAGGAAGAGATGGATTGACGAGTCCGATGTATATATCCTGATTCTCGGAGGATTCTATGGTTTAACGCTTCCTGATGAATCCAAGAGCTATACGCATTGGGAGTATGAGTATGCCGGAGAAACGGGCAAACCTAGATTTGCTTTTGTTGTCACAGATGAAGCATTAAGACAAAAGCCATACGACTTCGCGGCAATTGAATACTATCGGAAGTTTCAAGAGTTTAAGCAATCGGTCATGGAACAAATCCCTATCTATTACGTTGAAGATGTGCGGCACATTAAAATGGTACTTCGTGATCAATTGCCGGAGTATGCAGCAAGAAACGATTTGTATGGCTGGGTTTCCGGCAAGGATGTCCCGGACGTTCAAAAGCTGTTGGAAGAGAATGCACGATTAAAGGCGGAGTTGGAGAAAAAGAAATGAGTACCACGTCCTCGGTCTCGATAGCAGCCAATGACCTCGGCGATGGCGCGGTTTTCCGCCAACTCCATGCGGAGATTATTTCTCCATCGCTTCGATCGCATACTTCAACTCGACGTCTTGCCCGTCCATCACGCTTTCTTTGAACGTTTCTTCATTTAGAGGGATTTTGATATCGGGAACCGCGCCCCCCACTCCTGTTTGGTCCGCGTCTCCCTGGACCTTCTTGTTCTGATTGAGCGACCTTCCATCGGGGAACTGGAGGACATAGCCTTCCGGCATCTTGATCTCGATCGGGCTGCTGATGAGTCCGAACGAACCGGCCGTTGAGGTGAACCCTACGATTTTGACATTGGGTATGCCTTTTAGAACAAGAGGCAGCCCTTCTCCCGAGCTTCCGGTTCTGCCGTTGATCAAGATGGCCACTGTCCCGTCGAAATAAGGCTTTGCAGGCTTGACCTTGACGACTTCATTCCGGTTCAGTTCAAACTCCCCCGTGTATCTGTTGTAATAACTGACATATTCATAGTGTTTCATCTCCTTGACGAAGAAACCGGCCAGATCGGCGGCAAGCTGATCGTCCCCGCCCGGATTGTTCCGCAGATCGACGATCAACCCTTTTACGTGCTTATCCTGGAACATTTTCAATAGGTCCGCCAGGCTTTTTTCAGGTGAGGTGTCGTTTGAATTGGGGAGAAAATGCTTGATTTTCACATATCCATAGCCGTTTTCAAGAATTTTCCCTTCAATGGGGGAAGCATCCAGATCGGCTTGGGTGAGTTTGGTTTTCGTCTTCTTCAGCGTCTCGAATTGATCGTCATAAGCCGTCAGCTTCGTTCGGGTAGGTTCGGACTCCCCCCAATTGCGAAATTCGACTTGTACTTCTTTGCCGATGGGCGCACGCACCATAAATCGTCCCTGATTGAACCTCTTCACCTCATCCGTAGCCATGTTGTTCTCACTCCATGTCGTCCGGCCGAAGGCTTCCCTCCCCGTTTTTCCGTCCCAGGCGACGATTTCCGCACCTAGCTTCATGCCGCTCTTGGCCGCGGGGCTGTTCTCCAAAACCAGACTTACGAGAACTTTGCCGTTATCCAACTGAACGGTGCTTAGTCCAAAGCCGCCGCCAACTTCCTTTTTAAATACCGCATTCCCATCGTATACATTATCGTTAACGATTTTGATATGTCCGTCCCGCAGAGAAAACAGATATTCTCTTAGCGTTTTATAATACATATCGGAGTCTTTGTCTTTCTCGGCCCTTTTGAAGATTGGCTCGTACTTGCTTCGGCGCTCATTCCAGTCGATGTTCTTCCATTCCCCGAACGGATATTCCCGCGACAATCTTTCGTTCATGGCGACGAACGCCTTGGAGTAGCTCATGCCGCTAAAATCGCTAACCGGGTTGTACCGCAATACTCCCGCGTTTGCTAACGCAAATACAATGGGAGCAGCTCCGCATACGCAAATTACGTTCCTCACGATCCTGAATGCTTTCTTCTTCGGAGCCGTCCAGGCTTGAGGCTTTAACAGTCTCCTAATTGTGCATAAAAACACGAGTAGCGTCAGCGACTCGATGATCAGAGCCAGAAGGGTCATGTCCCCGGACAGGACACTTGCAATGGCCGCGAGCACACCCGCACTGGGTAAAAAATCAAACCATCTGTAATACTTCTTGATAGGTACCGCGTAAACCGTCAATACGAATAAATTGATGATGCACATGATCAATTCATAAACCGTCAGCCATTTTACCGAATCGATCGTACCGATAACGCTCATTTCCCGTCTCCTCCCATTCATTTTCTCCTGGCAGCCACCGCTGCGATACATTGGAAAGAGTAAGGGAGAAATATGAACGGAGCGTGAACCGGTTTACGATTTGTCAGGCGGAATGGCGGGCAGATGAACGACGACTTTCGTACCTTGTCCGACTTTGCTTTCCATATAAATATCGCCTTGGTGAAGAGCGACAATTTTTTTGACGATAGCGAGTCCAAGGCCGCTGCCGCCGCTGCGATTCCGGGACCGGTCCGTCTTGTAAAAACGCTCGAAAACGCGGCCCAGTTGTTCAGGTGCTATACCGATCCCGGAATCGGATAAAGTCACGGAATATCCGTCCATGCGAGTCCTTAATTGAAAATGGATGAGTCCGCCTTCCGGCGTAAACTTGATGCTGTTGCCGAGCAGGTTCGTCCATACTTGATTGAGCTGATCCTTATCGGCCGTTATTACGGCAGCCTGAGGCAGATCCAGATCGATATCCATGTTTTTCTCTGACCATAGAGGTTCGCAGTTCACGACAACCCGTCTGATTTGTTCATCCAGATTAAACGTGGCGTACTCCAATGGATGGTGATTGGAATCGAGGGACGCGAGCTTGAGTAAATTATCGCTGAGCCTGGATAATCGGCCGCTTTCCGCCAAGATGATATCCAGATACTGAATGCGCTCGTCTTCGGCAATTGCATTCATGTCCTTCAGCGCTTTCGCAAAACCGGATATAGACGTTAACGGAGACTGAATCTCGTGCGACACATTCGAGACAAAGTCCTGGCGCATCTGCTCCAATTGCTTAAGATCAACCGCCATTTCGTTAAAGCTTCGAGCCAAATTTCCCAGCTCGTCCTTGCGCCTCACTCCCAATTCCACGTCGAAATCGCCCTTCGCAAGTCGTTTAGTCGCGGCAGTAAGCGTCTTGATCGGTTTTACAACATAGATCGCGGCTATGAGAATGCAGATGCTTCCCGTAACCAGAACTAATAAAAGAATGGCTAGCATCAAGTGAATGAGGGTCGATTCGTTTTTGGATGAGGGCCGCAAAAATAAGGCGTGACGCTCACCGCCGATTTGGAACTTCAGCCCGATGAACGTCTCCTTATCCTTGGAGGAAGATCGGTATATCTCACCTTCCCTTACTTTCCGAATGGATTCCTGCGAAATCGCAAGATCGTCCGTGTCGGAGCTGTACTTGAAGGATTTCATGGCTCCAGAGCCGGCGTATAGTTGAACGGAATAGGAGGTCAGCTTCACCATGCTTTCCATGAACCGATCCAAATTTGCCGGCCCCGTCTGTTCGTAGACGCGAATGATCTCCTCGCCCGCGGCTACCAAATCGTTTTGCCCGATCCGGTCTATTTTTTCCTCGAATAGGGCGAGCCCAGCCAGAACGGAGACAAGCAGGCCTATTCCCATAGCAGCCAAAAACGTTAGCACGACGCGGACGTATAGAGACCTTGTCATTTCTTCACCTCTAGCCGGTATCCGAGACTGCGGACCGTCTCGATGCGGAAATGCTCGGCATCCTCGGCGAAACGCTCCCTAATTCTCTTAATATGGACATCGACGGTTCGGTCGTCGCCTTTGTAATCCATCCCCCAAATTTGCACGATTAGCTGTTCTCTGGTTAATATTTGTCCAGGGTGACAGGCCAGTTTGAACAGAAGTTCAAACTCTTTTAACGGCAAAATGAGCTCTTTGCCTTCACGGATCACTTTGTGAGCCCGCCGGTCCAACACGATTCCGCCTAATTGAATGATCTGAGAGGAAACGATTCGATAACGCTTTAGCAGCGCTTTTACTCTCATCACAAGCTCCAAGGGATCGAAAGGCTTAGTCACATAGTCATCCGTGCCGAGCTGGAAGCCTTTCACCTTTTGCCCCGATTCTCCTTTGGCCGTTACCATAAGCAGCGGAATCTCCGGATAGAGGCGACGAATCTCCCTGCACAATTCCCATCCGTCCATATGCGGCATCATAATATCGAGAATCACGGTATCGACGGTCGAATTCTCCATGACGGAGAGCGCCTCGATCCCATTTGCCGCCTCGACAGTGTCAAACCCTTCGCTCTTCAAATACAAGGTGATGAGCTTGCGAATATGCGCGTCGTCGTCTGCAACAAGAATCTGGGTCATGTCCGGATGATCCCCTTTCGATCATTCACCTTACTCTAGGAGAGTTGGTGAGCTTTTGAAGGAATTATACCATGTAAAAAATGTAAACGAGGGAATCGGTTTAAGCCGTTGAGATTAACGGGTCTATCGGTGAAAAATAAGAAAGGAGCCTATCGCGGCGCGACAGCTCCTAGCAATCCAAGTGATTCACGTGAAACAATTCTTTTCTCCGCGCCCCCTGTAACTTGCAGCTCTACATTGTAAATGCGCTAAGCAAAGACGGCCATAACGAAATTCGCTCGCGGCAGCACAAACATACTGTTTCTCCCGCAAAATAAGGCAGATGACTAACCAGCCCGAGAGGTGGGTATACGCCTGGGGAACCGGGTCCGTTCTCATCCTAAGTCCGCGTGCATGGCTTCCGCGATGG
This sequence comes from Paenibacillus chitinolyticus NBRC 15660, assembly GCF_000739915.1. Classification (GTDB taxonomy): domain Bacteria; phylum Bacillota; class Bacilli; order Paenibacillales; family NBRC-103111; genus Paenibacillus_F; species Paenibacillus_F chitinolyticus. Next base: position 342,392 of record NZ_BBJT01000007.1, read on the forward strand.
TCAAGAAATCTTCACGGTCGATCTCGAAGTGGCCGGTACGGAACGGGTATCCCCAATTCCGCTTGCCGCGGGTAATGCAAAGCCGGTCGAGCAAGTCCACGATCCTCGCTTCCCGGCAGGGAACATACTCGATGTTCCGGCGGAAGGGTACGAACGTCGCGGACATCGCATACTCGTATACATGATCGTCCACTACCCGGCCGATAGCGGTGAACGCTTGCAGTGGCTCCCCGCCTCCCATCTCGGTACGAGGAGAATAGTACACAAGCCAATCCCCCGACTGCATCCTGCGCAGCGGCGCAGATTTGCCGTGACACATCTGGGCGAAGCCGCCCTGTACCCCCCGCTGCACGTGCGATGCCGAGACGACGCCGATCCAATAGCGCTGCTTTCCACTTTCCGGGCCGGCGTCCCCATCGCTCGGGAATGGACAGCCACCCGGCAGGCCCTCCTTTGGGCCAGGAGTAGACGGACTCACCCGCTCCCTATCCACGCCGCTTAGAATAGCGTCGGCATTTCGGGTCTTTCCAGTACCTTGCCTGACCTCACACATGCGCTGCCCTCCAGGCGTCATCCAGACGCTTCCTCTGCAGCAAATGATGGCGATAGTGCATTTCGATCAGTTGGAACCATTCGAGCGCATTCAATCCGCCGAATCGCGGATGGACAACCGTATTTCGCACGAGCTCGAAATCCGTATCCTTTCCTGATTCCGATATTGCTTGGGCAACCGGATCAAACGCCGCCACGACCGCCGGTTCGATCTCGGTCATCCTACGAACCGTGTCGCGCAGCCCATCCACGAGTTGTTCCTTACCTTCCGGTTGCGGCGGTGTGTATTGAGGTGATGGGGGAACCTGGACGCGATCCGGCGGAAAGCTTCCCGCCCCGAACACTTCCTCCCCCGGCTTCGTCTTTCCCGTCGAAGAAACTGCCGGGTTGCCGTTCGGCGCGAGGCACATCGCGACATTCCGCAAATGCATAAACTGTGCGGAATTGATCAGATGCACATGCATCTGACCGAGCGACCATTCGTCTTCCGCGGGCTTCCACAGCAGCTGCTCAAGACTGACGCCGTCCAACTCCCGAATATAGCCGCTGACCGTCTCCTCGAACTTACGCAACATTTCCTTCGTATTCATTACCGAATCCAACTCCCTCTTGCTTAAGTTGACTCCAGCATACAACAAAGCTACTGACACCAGTCTGTCAGTAGCGTTCAAGCATCTTTTCAATTTCCTTACGCATTCGTTCCCGCAGACCGTATCGCGTCTATCGGCGAAAAGGATAGATTGAGAAAAAAACAACCATTAATGACATGAAAGTCGGTAATGGTTGTAGTCCGGCGTAACTACTGTCCGGTTATCGTATAGACATTAGAGGAGCCTACCGGCGCCGCATTGAAATAAGCGTTATTCTGAACGGCTCCGGGGAACTTAACCCCGTATGTAATCCCGCCTCCGCCGTCCTTGACACCTATAATCTCAACCGCACTTGGAATCGGAATATCAAGCGCCACCGGGCTATGCATAATAGTTATGTTCGCTTGAAGGATATTGCCGTCCACCTTCACCGTAACGACATCACCGTCTTCCGCGGCGAAGTCCCAGATCAGCATACGGCTTGTCGTCGTATTTTTCTTCATCTCAATCTTGAAATCCCTGGCTTCAAGTCCCGCCGAATCATCGGCCGCGGCTAGCTGGATACCCGCCTTCATCCCTTTGCCGATCCCGTTTGACTGAACATCTTTTATACTGCCGGTTGAACCTTGGAAATACATGAACATCCCAAACGTGATCAGCCCCGTAATTCCGATCCAAAATCGATGCTTATTTCTTTTTTTTCCGTTAGAAGATGACTTACGATTGTCTGACGCCCCTGTATATTCCATAGAGACATCATCATTTTCCCTTTGTCGAAGCTCATATTGGTTGGGTGTGTTTGACTTCGGTCTTTGCTCATCTTGTCGGTGATCTGCCAATTTCCTTCTCCTCACTATTCCTTATATCGATTTGTCCGCCGAACAACCGGGTACTTCCAGTACAGCAGCGACATGCATAATCGGATAGCCGCAATCGCAAGCAGCAGAAGCGTAATGGCCCATCCTTTGGAATAAAGTCCCTCGTCCGCCCATTTGTTAAGAATTATGACTCCTACCGATAGAGCGAAGCTGGTATAAATGAGCATTTGCAGGGCTGGAAGCAAGATCGTGATTTTACGATAGGGGATACCTAAAAATTTACTTCTCATGGCCAAGTAAATAAAGAAAGCCAAAAGGCTTATTACGATCACACCGCCGCTTGCGACCGGAACCTCGTTAATTAGAATTTTCTTTATGTCACCGTATATTATGAAAGGCATAAAAAGCGTAGCGATAATGACCCCGAACATGAAGGAATGATAAAAAACGATGGCGAGCAACCATTTTAGGACTTTCATTCCATCACCCCCGTCTTTCCTTGAAAGTCTTCAGGCATCAAAGTGGATAATTCCTCGGCTGTGGCGTCGGCTTTCTTGCTCATACGCAAGGCATGGCCTCGAATCGCTTTCTCGACCAAATTTCGAACGAGCCGTCCATTGCCTGCGGTCTTATCTCCTTCATAGGTCTCCAAAATGGAGAGTAGCGAAGCTTCGGCCTCCCGGGCGATCACATATCCTTGCGCCTTCACCAGCAAACGCGCAATTTGCAGCATTTCCTCGGCTGTATAATCGGGAAATGTAATCATATTGGGAAACCTGGAGCGGAGCCCCGCATTGCGGTTCAAGAAGCGCTCCATATCTTCGTCGTAGCCGGCCAATATAACGATGAGCCTGTCCCGGTAATCGTCCATGGCTTTGACGAGCGTATCGATCGCTTCCTGCCCGAATTGATCCCCTTCCGCCAAAGCGTAGGCCTCATCCACAAACAAGATCCCGCCAAGAGCGCGTTCGATAACCTCTTTCGTCTTGAGCGCGGTTTGCCCCACATAACCGGCAACCAGGCCGGACCGATCGGTTTCTACCAGCGTGTCGGCCTTGATCACGCCCAGTTCTTTAAATCGTTGGGCCAAAATACGGGCAATGGTCGTCTTGCCGGTTCCCGGGTTTCCTTTAAATACCATATGGAGAGCTTGAGCGGAAGCCTTGGGCAGCCCCATCTCTTGACGGCGCTTGGCCACCTCAATTTGAGCCGATAGGCTTCTCACAAATTCCTTAACGGAGGACAGACCGACAACGTCATTGAGCGCTCCAAGCGCATTCGCCCGCTTCTCCGCGAGGTCTACATGTGCCGACAGTCCAAAATCCTCCACAGTCAGCTCATTTAACTGATCCGCCGAAATATCCGGGTGATCGGCCAATCGCTCCGCTTGCTTGCGGATCGCCTCCTCCAGCGTATTGCGGACGAGCCGGCCGTTGCCTCCGTCCTTTCTACCCGGGATTTGCTTCTCATTAAAATAGGGTTCGAGCAAACCGGACACACCCTGAGCTAGGGTAAAACCTCGCGCTTTCACCATAATCGAGGCGATTTGCTGCATTTCCTCGGCCGTGTAATCGGGAAATTCGATCTGTAGCGGGAAGCGCGAGGACAGACCCGGATTGACTTGAACAAACCTCTGCATATCTTCTGTGTATCCCGCCAAAATGACAACCAGATTGTCTTTATGAAGCTCGATAAGACGAACCAGTGAATCGATCGCTTCCTTACCGAAGCCCCCGCCCTGCACGCCATCCTGCGCAAGCGCATAGGCTTCGTCAATGAAAAGCACGCCTCCAAGAGCAGATTCGACAACCAGCTTGGTCTTGTTGGCCGTCTGGCCGACGTACTCCGCTACCAGATCAGATCGATCCACCTCAACGAGATGTCCTTTTTTCAAATAGCCCATGGACCGGAGCATCCCCGCCACCAGCCGTGCCATCGTTGTCTTGCCCGTACCGGGATTGCCCGAAAAAATCATGTTGAGAGTCTGGCCGGTATCGACATGAATCCCGGCTTCCTTCCGCCTTCGATCAACAATAAGCTGTTTCTCCAGCGTTCGGACGAATAGTTTGACTTTCTCCAATCCGACAATTCCGGCGAGCTCATTTTCGATATTAAATGCTTCCTTCTCTCCGATCCCAAAGTCTACCCCTGTCAATAACTGCAAGTCTGTATCTGCAGTTGCCCCTGACATCAGCCCTCTAAGCCGAGTCGCTTGCTTGCGGACAGCCTCCTCGAACAAATTGCGGACAAGCCGGCCGTTGCCGCTGTCATTGCGGCCAGGAATTTGCCGTTGATCGAACAGCTCGATCAAACCCTCATAAGCATCCGTTTCTATCCGGAAACCATTCTTGTTCGCCATCTGAATCATAATGTCCAGCATATCTGCCGCTTTGTAATCGGGGAATTCCACGATGAATGGAAATCTTGAACGCAAACCTGGATTCGATCGCAAAAAAGTCTCCATCTCCTGGGTATACCCCGCCAGCACAACAACCAGATGATCTCGATGATCCTCCATCGCCTTAACAATCGTGTCGATCGCTTCGATGCCGAACGTATCGTGATCGTGACGAGCGAGCGTATAGGCCTCGTCGATGAACAATACGCCTCCCAAGGCCTCATTGACTTGTGCCATCGTTTTCGGAGCGGTAGAGCCCACATATTGTCCTACAAGATCCTGTCTCGTCACTTCGATCAATTGACCTTGCGGCAGCAATCCGAGCGCCTTCAGAATACGGCCGATTAAGCGGGCGACCGTCGTTTTGCCGGTTCCGGGATTCCCGGCGAATACCATGTGAAGCGACATCGCCACAGAGCCTCCGCTTTCCCTGGCCCTCAGCTTGTTAACCTGAACCGTCTCCATGAGCTCATAGACAAACTTTTTCACGGGTTCCAGACCCGTTAACGCATTTAATTCTTTCAGAACATCGTCAATCGACTCCTGACGAACGAAAGATAGTGCTCTGATCGGAATTTCAAGAGAATTCGACTCCACAAAAAAAGAATCGTTCTTGAAACGGATACGCACGCTCTCGTTGCCACGAATCTCATTACGGGCCCGCAAACCGGACAATACGACAGTAAGCTCCTTATCAATCCAGTGCTGCACTGCCTCGCCGAACGTTTTGTTTGCTGCGGCTATATCGGCCAACGCCTCATACGTGGAAGGATGGACGGTAATCTCTGTTTGCATATCCCTTGACAGATCGTCTATCGCTTTCCCCAGCAAGATCTCGGCGATCTGCCGCATCGTCTCCTGCTCTAACGGTGAAGATATTGCCGCCGCAAGGATGGTTTGCAAGATAGAGGTAGGGAGATGCCTTGCCAGCACGGACGGAACTTGGCCATATTCGCTTTCTCTCTCTGCATGTTCATCGATATAGAAGATGATGAAATAATCGTCGGCGCTTATGCGAACTCCTTCTTTGGTTCGGAAGCTGCCTTCCGCGGCAAGCTTAGCGACCAGGCTGATAATAGCCGGGTCAGCCCCTTTGATCCCCTGAAATAACACCGTACCCTCGGAGTGCTGGAAAGCCTCCGCCATATCACTAATAAAATTTCCTGATAGTTCATCCGCCTCATAACGCTGTAAATCAATTTCTGCAAGTTGTGGCCTGGAGATTAGCCGGCGTGCATGCATCTCCCGAACCAGCCATTCCAAGGCTGTTTTTTTGCCCGTACCAGGGGCCCCAGCCAGTAAGATCACATTCCTTGGCTTATTATTCTGGCGCCCATTCATATATCCCTGTTTATATCCCGCAATCAAATCGTCTACGAAGAATGCCTGTCCGATCACTTGACTATTTACGTTCTTTTCCACTTCTCGGAACAGTTTATCCAATTGCTTGGGAGATAGAGCGCTCTGCGCTTCATTCCGGCCTTCTTCCTGCGACGTATGTGCTCGATTCTGAACAGGTCGGGAAGTCGATGAAGAAATGTTCTGCCCTGCGGCTGCCTGCTCGGAATAGCTCGGACCTGCACTTCTGGCTCCCGATCCTGCATGATATTGTTGCGTCGGCTGCTCTCGCCTCGTTGGAGCTGGAGGTTCTTCTTTTTTGGCGATAAATCCTTTTTCCCGAACCAATTCAACGAGTTGATACTCAGGAAAAAGAAATTTGAGCGCTTTCAACATACTTCTTCGGTTGATTCTCATACTTCCCGTTACCCCCTGCGGCCTGCTGTTCTTTCTTTTTTTCCTATATTATACTATGGCTCCGCTACTTTTGCTTTCAGCAGATCAGGAAAAGGTGAATGTATGGCGAATTAACACAGTCGCTTCAACTTAGAGGCTTTCCCCATTTTTCGCACAAAAAGCCACCGTAGTAATCGGCGGCTTTCTATCGATGATTCAACTATCGTTCCTCGTTAGCATATCTATTTGTCCATTGCATCATTTTTGTGCGTTTCCACTGAATGATTCGTACCGTATAACTCATTTAAATGCTCGACATGGGCTACTCCCCAATCGTTTAACGCCTGCAAAATGGTTGCCATACCTTTACCGTATTCTGTGATGGAGTATTCCACCTTGGGGGGAATTTGGCGATAGATCTCACGGTGAACAATATCGTGATACTCCAATTCCCGTAATTGTTGGGTCAGCATTTTTTTAGTTATATCCGGTATCGCTTTTTGAAGTTCGCTAAATCTCATGGTTCCGTTTGAAAAAAGGCGAAGCAGAATAACCGGCTTCCATTTCCCGACAAGGATCTCCAACGCCGTCTCGAATTTACAAAAGGTAGACATGAATATACCCTCCACTTCCCTACTCGCCTTAGGTTTCTTTTTGTATACTACGTTTATTTTAAGTAACTACTTCCTAAAGCGATTTCTATAGATTATTATGCACCTAGAGCTCAATAGACACAAGAGGAGGCGACTGAAGAAATAACAGGTTGGATTATCGTTAGTTAGGTTGGGATATCAATAGATGAAAGTGATAAGGAGTTGGCGCAATTCATGAATGTCGTTTTATGGATCGTACAAGGGATATTAGCATTAGGATTTATTTATTCCGGTTGGTTGAAGGCGTTTCAGTATGAAGCAGCAAAAGTGTCTTGGACATGGGTGAGTGACGTTCCAAAAGCTCTCGTTTTCTTTATTGGTTTAGTGGAATTGCTTGGAGTGATAGGTTTAATTTTGCCTCAAGCCACAAAAATCGTCCCTGTTTTGACGCCGACTGCCGCGGCCGGACTTGCTGCAATCGTTCTCTTCGGTGCCGTATTCCATATTATGCGAGGCGAATATAGGCAAATTGGCGTGAACATCATTTTCTTAGCCTTTGCCCTATTTGTTGCGATTGGTCGTTTAAAGTGGATGTAGCCGTAACTCGATAAATGCGGACTTATTGGCCTTAAATCAACCGCAGTTTACGCCCTTCTATCGATAACGGCCTCTCCGTCAACTAACCATAAACCGTCAGGTTTTATCATATAAGTATTAGAATGATTCGAAAATCGAAAGCAGCGGCATCCTTGGACCGGAAAATTACGTCCTAGATTGCCGCTGCTTTAACACTTCCAACATCCTATTACACCAGAGGATAATTGCCTCCTCGAAGTTTATCCCATGTGTACGCCCATTCATTTATTCTTTAACGCCTCGGCAAGTTCATACAAAACATGGGATTGTTTAATCCGATAGCTCCGCCCCTCCTTTTGCAAGTAATTATTTTCACAAAATTTTGTGAGGACATGCAATAAGTGCCGATAAGATACACCTAAATAATCACAAACCGTTACATGCTTCTCCTTATAAATCCCTTCATCGGCAGTTTGCAAAATAAAATCCGCAAGCCGGTTTTCAAGCGGGAAAGCTAGGCTTTGTGAATACTTTGCTGCCATAAATGTAGCTTTTACACTTAAAAATTTGGTCAATTCCCGCAGAAATTTTGCATCATCCAGTAACTGTGTACAATATCTGTGAACCGGAAGCGCGAAACAAATGGTTTTCGTTAATGCTTGAATCCCCTTTGTGTAATACACGTCATTTAATAACTCCATTTCCCCAATAAAATCATTAGCATTAATAAAATTAATTAGAGATACTTTCCCGTTTTGATGACTTACATATATTTTTGCTTTTCCTTCCATTACATAGAATAAGAAATCAGGTCTCATTCCTTCTCTAATAATCCATTCATCCCGCTGGTATTCGTGCACTTCCATAAAGTCTTCAACTTGGAAGGAAAATAGAGGTGCTATTGAGTTCTTCTCCAGATATAATCTTTTTTTCTCACCTTTGTAAACTTCCATATTTCACCCCCAAAATACGAGATATCTCCTATTCTCCTTATTTCACACGATGATATCATACACATAACGAGGAGGATAATAATGAACGCACACCGCTGGATGAGTACACGTTTCTTTAGTTTTTTTATGACATGGGGCATTTTCCTGCCATTTTGGTCAGGGTGGATGATTTATACAAAAGGAATTACCGTCTCACAAGCCAGCTTGATCATGAGCTTCGGTTTAATTGCAAGAGGCCTGTCCACCTTATTCGCATTTCCTTATTTATCAGCAAGGCTTAGCAGTAAAGTCCTATTAAATGTGGCCGGAATCGGCGCACTGTCTGCCATTCTATGTTATATTCCGGCAAACTCCTTTACCGGTTTACTCACAGTAACGATCCTGTTCCACCTATTTTATCCCATTTTGATGCCTGCTTTAGATAGTACGGCCAGTGTCCTTGTGCAAAGCAAACAATTAAGACACTATGGAAGAAGTCGTCAATGGGGCTCCATTGGGTTTGTCTCCATCGGCATGATTCTAACCGTTTTTACAGGAAGATTTGGAGACGAAGTGATTTATTGGGCGTTATTGCTTGGACTCATTGTGTTTGTAGGTCTCAGTTTTATGAGGGCACCTGATAGCTTAACTGAAAAGCGACAAGTAGACCAAACAAAAAAAGCAGGCATGCTGCATTTATTCCGTATTAAACACTTTGGCTTGGTCCTGCTGATTGTTATTCTGCTTCAGGCAGCCCATGCCGCTTATTACAATTATGGCTATATTTATCTGCAACATATCCATGCTCCAGTCTATCTGATTGGTCTCATTATTAATATTTCCGTAATTGCCGAAATCATCTTTTTCTCTATTGCGGATAAGAGCTTTAACAAATTCTCAGTAGGCGCTTTACTGACCCTATCAGCCATCGGTTCTTCCGTTCGTTGGATCTTAGTATTTGTTTTTCCAAATGTAATTATGTTCAGTCTCGCGCAGACTTTACATGCATTCTCGTTTGCAATGGGACATTATGCCTTTATGAAATACTTGATCAAACACATTCCACAAGATCAGATACCGAAAGCACAAGGCATATATTCAGCGCTTGCCCTTAGCTGGAGCACAGCCGTGTTTACCATGTTCGGGGGCTATTTATACGAGATTGAACCTAGATATGCCTTTATCGGAATGCTTGTTTGTACCTTGCCGGCCATGCTGATTGCGCTTGTATATCAAAAGCTTGAACGTAGAAAGAAAGCTTTACTACCTAGTTGAAGCATATAAGCTTCACTCCTTATTTGGCCAAACGCTTCCCCATCTTCTTCTTTAGCGCAAAAAAGGCAGCCGATCTTTATTCATGATGATCGACTGCCTTTATTTGTCGTCTTCGTATGCCGCCAGCATAAGCTGATATATTTTTCGTGTCGTATTTAAATTTCTGATTGTCATCTGTCGGTACAACTCCGTACCAACCAACTTTGTAAGGCTGCCTTTGTTCACGTTTATTTTGTCAATCGCCCATATAATCGCGCCTGGAGCATATTTCACCGTTTCGATCTCAGGTTTGAAGATCAGCTTATCGAGAATGGATTCGTCATTGATAGCTTTCCATAAAAAAAGGACGTCGCATCTCAATTTATCATTATTCATCCATGATTCCGGGAGGACGGATATTACTTTTTTCATGTCTTCTAAATGAAGTACCAGCACCTTGATTTGCAAAGCGAAGGTATCCATAATCGCCTTTTCGAGAATTTGCGCTAACTCATTTTTGGAGCGGCTGGTGGTTGAAAAAATGATATTACCCGAATTGATATAGGTAACGACGTTTTTCATACCCGCCTGCTCGAATGATTTTTTAAGTGTTTTCATATCTACTTTGTTGTTTCCGCCGACATTGATCCCGCGAAGCAGAGCCGTATAGACCATACCAACTTAGTCCTTACCTTCAATGACTGCAATTCCGTCTATCTCAAGAAGGCAAGAAGGACGCGATGTAAATTCCGAAACGAACAGCACGGTGACCAGTGGGGGATTATCCAATGAACCGGTCATCTCTTGGAATGCTTTGTAACCAACAAGCGGGTCGCTTCCGCTGACTAAATAGATATTGAGTTTGACCAGATCGGCGAAACTCGCATTTTCAGCAGCTAAAATGGTTTTGATATTATGAAGCGCCTGTTTTGTCTGCAACTCCAAATCACCAACCCCAATCAGCTCACCTTTTGAATTAATAGCATTCTGCCCGCCAATATAAATGGTTTTTGCCCTTCCTGTGACGGTAATCGCTTGACTAAATGCTTCTGATCTGAATAAACCTTCCGGGTTTATATGCCCCATTGTAAAAGTTGACATCGGTTTGGTTTCCTCCTTCATGATTTGATTTATGTTCTATATCTTAATAATAAACAACTTCACTGACAGTTACCGTCAGTGAAGTTTAATCGGTTCCGATATCGTAATGTTGTGCGATTGCCGCTGCCATCTCCTGGACCCGACGCTTCAGTGCAAGCGGCTCCCGAATGCGAATGGCCGTGCCGAACGTCATCAGATACATCGGAAGGTACTTGTTCATCGTCGGGACGTCGAGCAGAAACCACGCCTCCCGATCGGTTCGTTCCGTCAAATAGTGGCGCATATGCCAGTGGCCGCAAACCGCGTTCAGTGTGTCGGGCTCTCCCTCGATGCGGATGACCGTCAGCGGTCCGTCCGCCTCCCGTCCCCGCGCGGACTGGTCGCGGAAATAGGCGGACGCGGAGAAACGCTCCGGCTTTTCAAACCGTGCTTCGGTCGGCTCCAATCGCGCGATGCGATCTACGCGGAACGTCCGTACTGCCTGCGACCGATGACAGAACGCGACAGCGTACCATTCATTTCGGTCATAAGCGAGTCCGTACGGATCGACATCACGTTCATCGGCCTGCTCCGCATTCGCTTTGCGATAATCGATGCGCACCGTTCGCCCGTCATTAACCGCCTGCTCCAGGTCCCTTAGCAGCGGAACAACGGAAGGCGGACGCGCCGGGGAAATCACATCCAAGCCTCCCGTCCGGCGGGACAGATCATCGCGCTGCTCTTCGTGCAGCCCGTTCTCCACCTTCTTCAGCGCGCTTTCCAGCTCCTCCGTATACGGATAGCCCGCGCCTTGCGCAAACTTATACGCGTCCACAAGCGCTTTCAGCTCTACAGAGTTGAAGAATAAGGGTGCCTCCTGGAAGCTTTCTAGAATACGAATGCCGCCGTCATGGCCTGATTCCGCGACGACCGGCACGCCGCTGGCACATAATGCGTCAATATACCGGTACACGGTGCGGACGCTAATTTCCAAACTGTCTGCGATCTGCGCAGCAGTGAGCTTCCTTCCGGCTCGCAGCATCCAAATCATGGATAGCATGTTATCCCATTTTGCCATCTGAAATGCCCTCTTTTACTTATGAAATGAGACTGATTTTAGTGGTCACCGTATCTTTTGTAGAGCGAAATTTAAAGGGCACCAGGAGAGTAGCCGCGAATTCGATTCGCATTACGTGTATCAGTTCATAGACTCTGCCGAAATCGTCTCACACCCGTTGAATAACGCAAATTTTTGGAAACAACTGTTCAAGGCTGTCCGCAATTGCGCTGTTTGCTTCACACCGTTCTCGTACCAGATGTTTTTAACAACGAGCGTTCCGGTTTTTCGCTCCACGATTATTTCGGCTCGCCCAATGAAGCTCTCTCCATATAATAGAGGCAGCACATAATAGCCGAATTTTCGTTTGATTGCAGGCGTGTAAATCTCCCAGGTGTAATCGAAGCCAAACAATTCGTTGATGAGTTTTCTGTCCCATATTAAATTATCTAGAGGGGCAATAAGCTCGCAACGTAATTTCGGCTCCTGATTTTGCAGAACGGTCTCAATAAGCAGTAAATCCTCCGCGAGGCAGTACAGCATATCCTTTATTTGTTCCACGGCAACAGCAACAATGCGACCTTCGTACAATAGCTGGCGAAAAACCTCGTTGCGCTGCGCTGCTTTCAACCCCCATATATTCAGCCATGCATCTGACGCACGATTCCATAAGAGGCCAACAGAGCCGATTCGACGCAATACCCTCCACTTGTGATGCTCAAGCTCATCCTCCAGCGGCTCTGATGCATTCAGCAGATTTGGCTGTATGTACTTCTTGGCTATATCGTAATATTTACGCGTTCCTTTTTTATGATGAATAATCAACTCACCCGTCGAATACATCTGTTCCAGCACCGATCGAGATGAATTGTTTCCACCGCTCCAGTGGATGGCCGATCGCCAAGAGAAATCTCCATCCAATTTTAAATCATCCGAACTTAGTGCACCGTGATTTTGGATATGAGCCCGTACTTGCGTTGTCAACGCTTCCATTTCGGGATAGCGCTTGGCATGTTGTCGGGCGGCTTGCCTGTATCGCTCAAAATATGGCCAGTCCTCGACAGAGATAATGGCCAGGTTCTTGTCGGGATAATCGACAAGGCTTCTATCCTCATACAGCAGCTCGGCGAGCATTCCCTTGGTAAATCCCTTGATTCGCGACTGTAACACCAATTCGGCGTTTTTCCCACAAACATCGATGGGGTCGTATTGAATGCAACTGACCTGCCGAGCGAAGTCCAATACGCCCTGCTTCCCACTAAATTTATATTCGCCCAGAAGTCCATGCTTCAACAACAGAAATTGCCGTGCCTGGCGGTTTGTTAACTGGATCATGTTCGCACCTACCTCTAGTTTAGTACAGTATAAAAACGAAGGCGTGAAGGCGAATTTGTCCACGTACCCGCTGAGGTGTGATGGACGGCTTCGCCGACCCTATTCACCCCTACTCAAATTATTCTTTGTCAAAATAATCATCCGGCAAATTTAATTCCTTCAAACAACCCATAAATTTTTCCCTGAAATTATTATTGTTTTTATATTCCGGCCACTCAGCCTTATAATAAGGCAATAACTTCTCATGAGGGATAATGCCCCAATATATAATAGTGTTTTTCACAACTTCTTTGTCGCCACCCATTAACATCTGTTCAATGGTTTCCCAACTTTCCGATTTGTTAGTGCAATTGCGTGTGGCATAGATAGCGGCAGTTTGTATATTCGGGTCGTTGTGGCACAAAAAGGGCGCAAAGTTTTGGAGTGTAATCGCGCCGGAGGATTCTAAAACATACCCCACATGACGTAACGTTTCCGGGTCGTGAACCCTGTCAAGACTTCGCAATATCACTTGTATGAATTCCGCTAAATCAACAGATTTACCGTGCCAGTTCACAATGTTTAAAGCTTGTAAAAAATCCTCATTTCTTTCTGAATGCAACAGCTCGAGAAGAAAGTCTCTTCCCGCGTCAACAGAGGTTTTGCAGATTAGCTGAATGGCTGTAGTGCGATCATTTTGTCTTTGCTCCGCAACGCTTTTTAAAAAATCAATGGTTAGCTGCGAGGTTTTCTTAAACTTGAACATTCCCTCAAGCGCTTTTGTTTTGATTTCTTCGTTTGGGGCGTTTTGATAAACCTGTATCAACGCATTTTCATCGCCCGGCATTCTACTACCAAACCACCCGATATCATAATCCAGAATAATTTCGTCCAGCCAGCGCTCATACCAGTCCAGAAAGTTATCTTCATAGACAAAGAAAAAGGGACGATCCGGATAAAAATCCGAAGTGTAAACGATTTTTCCCCTGTTTTCCCCTTCAAGTACGAGATACATATCGTATTCGCAGCCTTGTGTGCCAATGCACAACATTCCGCCCATCACCCTATCACGGGCCGCGTCGTATTCCAGGTCGGAGATGTCCTCATCATTGATCAGGGGCTTGGTCAAATGGTTCCATTCCTCTTTTGTCATTCTGGGGTGCAGAACGCATTTTGTAGTGAGTGCACTATCGGTATAGGAAGTTGCCTTTTCAATCGAATAAATCCCGTAATACGGCCCGGCACCTCCATTTCCGACTTTCGTTAAAAACTGCGCATAAGGCTCCGGGAGTGTGACCTGATTCTTTGCTTGCCAGTCCGTAAGCTCTTTTGCTGTAAGCTTTTCATCAACCTTGTATTTGTGTGAGGATGCTCCGAACACCAAAAAAGCCGTATCTTTGCGCATGGCTTTTTCGAGTTTGTATTTTATTCGATCCAGTTGCGTTTCTTTCTTCCAAAACAACATATTGAATCCCCCTGTTGAATTATAGCCGGGCTTCCTTCGTTTGCTTATCCAGCAATTTCAGCAGATGTGGAAATCGATATTCTCCGTACATACTCTGTATATGCTCGGCAGCGACTGCTAGCTCCATGCCGATAGAGGTTATATACAAAGGCTTGGAGCTGTTGCCTCGGTAAATCTTTTTGACAAAAGCCTCATTGTCGTGAAAGGCACTTTTTGCAACACCGATCACTGGAATTTTCCCTGAAAAAGCTGTGTAAACATAATGTCCGAGCCCGGGCTTTTTCTCATTGTTTAAGTACACATAGCCATCCACAACAATGGTGTGTATTTGGTTTAGATCAGTAAGTTTCAACAGTTCCCGTATGCAAGGGAGCTCTCGTTTATAGAAAAAACCTGGTTCGTATTCGTGAGGGTTTTCCGTATAAGACACGATGACGTCGAGTGGTTTGGAATCTTCCCAGCTTTGAAAAATAACCCCCACTGATTTCGCTTGATTTTCCTCATAATACACATCGACAGCGATGATCATTAATAGCGATTCCTTCCTTTAAGTTCATTTTAAGCTGTAGATTATTTCCATTATACCACATAGTATTTTTTCCGCCGCAGGCGCAGCACAGAAGAAACCTCCACCCTTAAACCCTTGGCCGGATGAGTTTTTGCCATGCATTTCGCCGTCAGCTTAACGTCTCCATCGACGAAAAATGTGAAAGGAACTGCCGCAGCGCATCGTTACCGACAAGCCGAAAAGGAGAACACCTTGATGGTCGTTCTCCTTGAAAATTTGTCCGGGATGAGCATATTCGGTTAGAGATGCCAGCCTTACACCTAATATGAATATATTTTAATCATCCATCACTCAGGGTTTTCCAGCACTACATTGTAAATGTGCCAAGTAAAGACGGCCATACCGAGATTCTTTCACGACAGGACGGACATACGGTTTCCCCCGCTAAATAATGCAGATGCCCAGCCAATGTTCGCTCTCCAATCGCTGCCGCCCGCTCCGCTAGTGCGCGTACTTCTTCATCTGCAAATGACGCTGCCGGAACGATTGGTTGTGATTCCTGGCCAGTGTGAAAAACGGGATCATCTTCATAGGCTTGAAGAATTTCTGCATGATCTTCATTAGGCCATATGTACACATCTTCCTCGCAGGCCGGACACACGGCCACATACTCATCACCGTTACTAAACGTCATCAACATGTTGGCAGGGCGATATGAGCCCCGATAAGCAGCATCCGCAACAAGAATGTAACGCTTCTCTAGCTCATCTATGGGATGTTGGGCTGTAAAGGCGAATACTTCCTTTGTAAGCACCCTGAGCTTGCCAATTGCCTCTACATATTCACGATACAATTCCGTACAAACGGAGCTTCCTACATCCTCAGCTAGTTCTGCCCAAGATGCCGGGAATGGCGCCTCATCTCGCCCATCGCGGCTTGCCTCGATGATACCGCAATTGATAAACAGTTCTTTGCGCACTTCCTCATCCGATGTGGAACATGCTAGCTGCGCCAAAAACGGCATCACCGCGTAGGTAGCCGTATAGATCGTATTTTGATGGAACAAAAACTCCTGAAAGAGTTCGTCAAAAACCTCCTGGCTATATTCCTGCATGAGCTGCTGCAATAACACAGGTACGTTGTCCGCAGAACTGTACGGCCCTGTCAGCTTTCCCCATACATCGCTATTCCACTTAAGCAAGCTTTCCCTCCGTTCCTAATCGCCTATCATTTTTCAAATATAATTCAATAATGCTTTCATAGCTAAGTTTAGATTTCCTCGTATAATGGTCTTTTATCATTTTTTCGGTTCCATTACCAGCTTCGATGTAGTTAATTTCTTTAAGAAATTCATCACGAGCTACTAGGGGTTCCCCGCGCTATCTGTAACGGCAAGTTTTCCACATAACACTAACTTTCGAAGTGCTCTTGATTTTTTTGACCAATCGTACTAAAATTCAACCATTGGTACTAAATGTAAAGCGAAAGGATAAAAACCAAAATGAACAGCCAAAAAAAGTTGTCGTTCATCGAAGAAGCAAGGCGGAACCAAATCATGGCATGCGCAATCGAGATTATTTCCACGAAAGGTTATGCACAAGCCTCTTTGGCACAAATCGCCAAAGAAGCTGGGATCAGCAAAGGGGTGATTTCCTACCATTTCTCCAGCAAAGACGATCTAATCGAACAGATTGTGTCCGACTTATACGAATCCGGCTCTACGTTCATGACACCTTATCTTGCGGCGCAGACGACAGCATTGGATTGGATTAACACATATATCGAGAAGAATGTGTTGTTCATGAAATCGCATCGGAGGCATGTTATTGCCGTAACGGAAATTATATTTCATGCAAGGGACGAGGAGGGAAAGCCTCGCCATTTCAGGAACATCGATACGGATGCCACGATCAATGTGCTTGTGAAGATGTTGCACAGGGGCACTATGGAAGGGGATTTCCGGGAATTTACTGATTTCTCCGCTCGTGTCTTAGCCGCCACGATCCGATCAGCCATTGATGGACTCAGCTTTCAGTTAGCAGCGAGTCTTGATCTTGACCTGGACGCTTATGCTAAAGAGCTCGTTACTATATTTCAAGTAGCTGCGCGCAAGGTTTGAACCGCTTTATCCATTACCATTAAGCAAAGGGGTTGGTGAGGTTGATTAAAACATTTGTAGGCGGTATCGTCTTGATCTTGATAGGGATCGCGTGGGGTCTGCTATTGGACGAGATCGGAATGCGCGAATGGTTATTGTTGCTGTCAGGAATCGTCCTAGGGATTATTGCAGGTCTCGTTCAACGCTGGGCAGTCGCCAGACAAAGACTCGGGCTCATCACACCAGGCAAGAAGAGACTATGGATTATCGGCGTCATTGTTGTTCTTGTCACTGTAAAAGTTGCCATAAACGTCTTCATCCCATCTTATCTTGCGACGAATAATAGTGGCATCTACCTGTCCATCGTCTATGCCATCGGGGGCCTCCTCCTCGGTCATGCATTGTATCTCAGATTCAAACCCATGCCTCAGCCAGCAAAGCTAAGGGCTAATCGAACGTGATTCGCATTTCCTTTGCACGTAGCCTACACACATATCAACCCCATACGCCATAAGTAATTCCGCAAAAGACTTGCCGTCACTTATGGTACGGTTCAGCTTACACCCTATAACGGCTAAATTAAGAGGCAGCCATTAATGGGTGCCTCTTAACCTTCTAAACAATACACTATTAGACTGAAAACTTTGGAATACTTTCCTAAAGCTCTTTAGCCTGCTCAGATGCTACGTCTCCTGCCTCTAAAAATGCAACCGTATCTCTACCCATACCCGTTATCGCTAACATTTGTAAAAACCCGGGAGTAAAAACTTCCCCACCAATGATACTCAACTTCCGTTTGTTATAGATAATGAAGTTTCTATATTAATACATATTTCAATAGGCTAAATCCTATCGTGGCTGATTATCCGGGCAATCGATATAGTTGCGGACACCACTCCACCTCCAGTCCAATCTCTTATACACCATATGAAGGTAGAATAGATTTCTCGCCCGCCCTAATGCTAGCAGACCCTGCTATTCATCGGATATGCCAATCGCTTTGTTCCGTTCTTTAAACCTCTCGTTATGCGACGATACATAAGCCATTCTCGGCGCCTCGGGATCCATGTACCGTTTGGCGCTGTTAAGCGCTAAAGCCGCATCCGTGAACGCCCCTGCAATGAGGTTGAGCTTGCTTTCGTAATTGACGAAGTCGCCAGCCCCGAAGATGCCCGGCAAGTTCGTCTCAAGTCTCGGGCTGACGAATATGTTCCAGTCGTCCATATCCAGTCCCCAATCCTTGATACCTGTAAAATCGGACTTCAGCCCGTGGTTAACGATAACCTCGTCTATTTCTAGCTCGCGCGAGTCCCCTGATTCGATATGGGTAATCGTCACCCGTTCAATCGTCTTTCCGTTACCGCTGTATAACTGCGTGACTTCATATGGCGTAAGCACATCGGCAGAAGACTCCTTCATTCGAACAATGTTTTTCTCATGTCCGCCGAAGCGGTCGCGCCTATGCACGACTGTGACCTGAGCAGCGATGGGAACCAGCTCGTTCGCCCAATCGACAGCGGAATTTCCCCCACCCGAAATAAGGACTCGTTTCCCCCTAAAAGGCTCCAGTTCCTGCACCGTATAGTGCAGATTGGACACCTCATAGCGCTCAGCCCCTTCCAACTCCAGCTTTGCCATTCGCAGAATGCCGCGGCCGATAGCCAGAATGACCGTGCGTGTCCAGTGCTTCTCCCCCGTTGCCGCCTCCAGGATGTACGTCGAATCCGCTTGTTTCTCCAATCCGATAATGTGCTGGCCGAATACAATTGCCGGGTCGAACGTCTTCGCTTGCTCCGACAATTGTGCGATTAACTTCTCGCATAGGATTGGCGGAACCCCTCCAACATCCCAAATCATTTTCTCGGGATAAATAAGCATCCGCCCGCCCAGCTCGTCTTTCGCTTCTATTAGTTTCGTCTTTAAATCGCGCATTCCACTATAAAAAGCAGTATACATTCCCGCAGGACCACCGCCGATAATCGTCACATCGTATAATTCAAGCTGCTCAGTCAATTGATGTCCTCCTCCAGCCGGCTCATGTAACATTCATGCTATGATAATCATTATCAACATCATTGTAGTTTCGGCAGCGTGACAATAACAATGAACAAAATCGACGGTTGCTTTGTATAAAATGGAGGATGCAGACCTTTCAGTCGCAAGCAAAACCAAATCAAGCTAACGATCGCAGTATATCATCGATTTTTTTGCCGTTGGAAATAATTCCGTTATTCATCCAAGTTAGAAAATCAACCTCGTAAACGCGGTTATTTCGTACAGCGGGCAGATCACGCCACTCTGGCTGCTCCAGCAGTTCCCTCTCCTTTCCTTCTGCCTGGCTATGCCACTTATCGAAAGTAATGAACAGATGATCCGCGGTTAACGTACGCAGGTCCTCTACAGAGAGATTGAACATGCCCGGCCTATTCGCTTTTGAAGCTACACCTACTGCGGAGTAGGAGCGCAAGCCAACATCGCCATAGAGAACAGTCGAAACAAAGCCTTGCCCTTCTTCCGTATATTGGATGATGTGGTCCGCCGAGATACGCAAAAAAGCGACCGTTTCACCTTTCATAACCTGACTCAGCTTATGACTCGCGCTCCGTGCTTTGAAATCATATTTTGCGATAGCATCGTCGGCCAACTCCGTCCGACCGAAATAATCGGCGACGGTACGCAGCAGCGTACGCCAATTATTGGTCTGCCCACGCAGGATGCAAGTGTTGGATATGCGTCGGCACTCAGAATATTGCTGTTGCTCGTAACGATCCATAAGCAATATCAAATCCGGCTCATAACCGGAAAGTGCGTCAAAGTTGCCGTCGTTCTCGTCGAACGTCGGAATATGGTTTAAGCCTAGATAGTCTTGTTTTCCCCATTTCGCATGCCAATACTGGGCAATAGGCTGCATATCCAGCGCGACTATGAAATCCTCCAAATACGGCGCTACTACTCTAAGCTGTCCCTTGCGGCTGCGACGGTATTGTCCGGGCGATATGCCTACCGTCTGCTTGAAACGACGATTGAAATAATATTCATTGTTGAAACCCGCATTCAGCGCAATATCGAGCAACTTGTCATCGGCGCTTGCCAGCCACTTCTTGGCTTGATTAATCCGTACTTCATTCAAGTACTGGAGCGGTACTTGACCCGTAGCCTCTTTGAACAGACGGGTATACTTCCAGCGTTCAATGCCTGCGAGGGAGGCCAGCTCCTCAACGGTCAGAAGCTCACGGTAATACTGATGAATATGCCGTATGCTAAGCTCTACCCCATGCCGCTCGATATCCGTTCCCTTATCCTCGGCTGCAGGTGCATTTTGGCGGAATAAAAAGAGCAGCAGCTCTTGAAATCTCACAAATCGTTGGAACAGCTCGAGCTCGTCGCTCGCCCCGCGGAGTCCATATAACTCATCAAGCAGCTCCATCGTCTTCGCGAAGGGTACGCAAGCAAGCTCTTGCTTATGCGGCAGCAAGCTCGAGGCTGCATCATAGCCGCTCGTTACGAAGCACACTCGGTAATAGCTGCCGCCCATCATCTCTTGATCAACGGATAAAGATCTTCCAGGCCCCTGCAAATAGCATTTTCCTTGTCCCGTCCCGCTCATTATAATGAGCAGTTCAAAGCTTTCCTTATCGTTTCTATCGCTGCCTTCCAAATCCCTCATTTCCGCTTGCTCGCCCGCAACGATTAAGCGGATCGATCGCAGCACATATTGGACTGAAGGAGCAGCCCCAGCTTGTTTGCGCTGTTCAATATCCATCGTTACTTTCAACCGCCTTCTAATTGATATTCATTCTCAATGAATATAGTGTAAATCAAAAGGAGCCGCCCATCAACCTTCGTTGAAAAGCGGCTCTTTCCCAATTATGGCGATGAGTCCCGCCAATGAACTTAATCACTCTTCTTTCCTGCTAAGGAGCCAGCAATCGAAGTAAATCATCCATCTTCAATCCGTTAGCCGTAATGGCTCCCGTCTGCCAATACGATCTCTCTACAGGGTATACATGGCCGTTTTTAAATGCAGGAACGGTCTTCCATAACGGATTTGCCTTCATTTCCTCAAGTGCTTTTGCGTTGCCCTCTTCCTCCCACGTCCCGTTGGACGGAAGCAAAATAATATGGTCCGCGTCAAGCTTCGGAATGACCTCCTTCGACAAAACGATATTGCCCTCCGTCATCGCCTTGGCGAACCCCGGTGCATTCAGCCCAAGATCCTCATACAGGATTTGTCCGACAAATGTGTTATGAATGCCGAAAATATTAATCGATTTGTCTACGACGTTCATCCGCAGAACAACAAGCTTCTCATCGCCGATCGCCGCGTTCAGCTTCGCCTTCACATCGGCAATACGGGCTTCGTAATCGGCAAGAACCTGCTCCGCCTTGCCGCTGATACCAAGCAAATCGGCGATTAAGGTCAATGTTTTGCGCGAATCCGCAAGTACGTCGTCCGGCAAGCGGAATGTCGGCGCAACCTTGGAATAGAGCTCGTATTGTGCTGCATCGACCTCTCCGGTGCCGATGATCAAGTCCGGCTCGGACACAAGCAAAGCCTCGATGCTGCCGGTCACGTCGAACAACGGCACTTCCAGCTTCAAATAATCCTGCTTCCCCCACATCGGGTTATAATATTGCACAATAGGCGTTACCCCAAGCGCAACCAAATAATCTTCACGATAAAGAGCTGAGACTCGCTTCGGTTTTGTCGGAATCTTTACCTCTCCGAAGCCATCGGTTACGACGCGCGTTCCTGTCTGAGGCGGAGCTCCGCTTGGAGCTGCCGTTGCCTGTGCAGGCTGATCGGTAGTCACCGTGGCCGCAGCTTGATCGCCTGTCGAGCCGCAACCTGTCACCGTAACCATAGCTGCCGTTATAAGCGATATCCATCCTGTTTTCATAAATCCCGATCTTGCCATGATTAAATTCACTCCCATAAGTAGTATGTTTTGTAGCAAACAATTCGTTTATTTGTAATGATAATCATTATCATTTAGCTTGAGTAGATCTTACCCCATATTGGATTGCATGATCAATATACATTCTCTACGACCGGCTTTATACAAACTCGTCACTTCCGTACTAACGAAAAACAATAAAAACATTCATGACCGTCGACCGGGTCACAGGCCATAATGAAAATTATCATAGCTACTCTTACATCAAGCAACGCCGGGAGGCGATTGTAAACGAGTCCACTATAGAAATTCTACACGCGAAGGCAGACCCACTCAAAAAGGAGCTGGCAGATCAATACAGCCTGAAACGCATCCAACACGATCTGGAACTACTGGACGAAGTAATTCAAAAGGGCTTCAATACGTTGAGCAAGATGGAAGTGATTAGCCCTGTCACCGCCATCAAAGCGATGAAGATGAAACACAAGCTCATCAATGGCAGTACAGGCGGCGATACGCACTATGGGCTGAGGGAAATCAAGCTACGTGAGGCTGCGCGGGAACAGGCCATCACAGCGGCGATTCTACAGTTGTCCCGGTAGAGCAGCATGATGCTGTGATCGAGCTTATGGAATGGTGACGCGGGAGTATTACGAATCCATTGGCTTGAGTGAAACCTATGCGCAGCAATAGCAAGAGAGGCAATAGAAGATCACGCGGTACGAAAAGGAGAACGCCTGTGATGGGCGTTCTCCTTTGTTTTGACATGGTTGAGCGTATGGGGCTGTGATGACGGATGGATCATGTGTGTTTTAGTTACGTCTTTTTATTGATTAAAATCATACCACCGCGATGAGCAGTGTGACGTTATTAATTTAAGTTCTTACATCTTTATGACGCAGACTTAAAACGACTGCATTTTGCTTAACCTCACTAAGAGTGCCTCGGTCTAACCCAAGCAGTATTTCTACCTCATCTTTAATCATACTCACATTATTTTTAGAAAGTTGATGCATAAACTGATCCCCAGAAAGAACCCCGTTACTTTGTATGACATCTACAGCCTTCCTCAGAACGGTCGGTTTGGATACTTGAATAACATCATCTAATGGTTCTTTAGTACGCCAGCCCTTCTTCGATATTTGCCTCATTAAGTACTGGTACTGATTATAGTTGATTGCCTTTAACTGATAAGCCCGCACTATCATTGCAGATATTGATACTTTCCATTTCTTTTTTAACTCTATATAAAAATCTAAATTATTTGGTAAGACTAGATCCTTCAAAAAAGCTTCTTTTGGCAGTAAAAATGAAGCTGCAAACTGATGCGCTTCATTTTCCATCTGACGAAACTCTTCACGAGATACAAGTTCCAGATCAGCATTCCAATCATGCAGCATTATGTGCCCCAGCTCGTGGGCTGCATCAAATTGTCTTCTTGCTGCCGAACTCTTGTCACTTCCAAGAACAATAAATAAATATTCTTCTCCATCAACTTCTTGTCGTTGACTAAAAGCGTCAATGTTCGCATTATCTGTGCCAAATGAGGTTACAATGAATCCATTCTTTTCAAGAATGTAAACCATATTAGGTATTGGGTCAGTACCCAACTTCCAATAATCGCGCGTAGCTTGAGCAACCTTTTCAATGTCATTTATCCCTTCCCGTATTGGGGGGATATTTATTTTTGGAAATTGAACAAATTGATTTAAAGTGTGATATATCTTTGCTAGGATTTTTGTTTTCTCTTCTTGTGAAAGACGATCTTTTTTATTGGTAGATAGAAGTGCTCTAAAGTAAGTAGTACCTACTTTGATACTCTTATCGTCCTTTTCATAAAAATAATCCCTTGGAAACCCAAGGGCGCTAATTAATTTTAGTAGTGTTTCCAAACTAGGATTGGCTTTCCCATTCTCGTATTGTGAAATTGACTGTTTGCTAACTTGTACCTCATCAGCCAATTCGGCAATAGTCTTACCTCTGTAAATTCTTGCAGCCTTTAACCTGTCCCCGTTAAAAACTCTTACAACTGACATTCTTATTCCTCCTAAAGAGAAAGAATTTTAACCTTCCTTCTCCATCTCATCATTTCTAAGTTGTACAAGATCATCATGCTGATGAGAAACGACCCCTTCTCGAAGACCAACAAAAATTTCTTCCTCATGTTCAGAAGTAGTTCCTTGCAATTCAAATGCTGTGCTAAAATCGGCTGTAATAAACTCGTTCCAGTTTTCTTCGTAGGCTATTTCCAATTCAGCATTAGGCATAATGGCATTAACCGATGCTATCTCACCTTTATCTGTAGAAAAGGTAACAAGAACAAATCGCGTAACTTCACCCTCAAGCAGATGTAACATAAGCTTCAACTCATATTCAACCTGTTCATTCCAGTCAACATTTTCAGTATCAAAAAGATAAATTTGCTTGGCTGGGTTAAGATCTACGTCAGCTTCCAAGTCATTATTTTTTGAAGAAAGGGCATCTATGTAGTGCACTGTTTCTTTATAAAGTCGTTCACTCAATTGGCGAAATCTTTTTTCTTGCATAGCCGCATATAAATACTTTGTTTCTTTATCATAAATCAAGACAAGTTCCCACAAAGGACCTCTCTTAACTTTTACACATTGGAACTGATCTGACGGAAGCGTCCGAATTATATTAGTGTTGATGAAATCCCATTTCAAAAAGTGGACACTATTGAATGTCTCGACCTTTCTTTCCATTCTAAATTCCATTATGTCCTTTTTATTTGCATTCCTAATCGCATCAATAATTATAGTTTTATAATTATCAGCCATTGGTATAGATAAGGTATTATTATCCATGTGATCACCACGCTTTTGATTTTATAAAATAATTTTACCAAAAACGTTTTATTTGTCAATCAAAACTCAGTTTTATCATAAAAACCATAATAAAAATGTCGCTTGACGAGATTTATTTCAATTTTAAATTCAAATGGTTACTTTACCTCACTTGTGATACGGTTCTCCTTCAACACCATATCTACACACCAATTTTTCGCCGTCACTTATGATAAGGTTCAGCTTAACGGGTCTTTCGGCGGAAAATCCGCCGCGGCGCATAATCGCCAGCCTTTTACTCGATTCAAGGACTTCGTCTAATGAGCACGAGGTCTGCTTTTCTAAGACGCTCTCTCTTTCTCGTCGTTGACTGAAAAGATATGAAGTGGTCGATTCGGCGGAATATCGACCTCAAGGGGAATGTTCAGCTTCCTTGCGGCTATATGCAAATTTTGCAGCAGCGTGAACCATTCTGCGTCCGAGCATGCATAATTTTTCGTTTTGATGGTAAAGTTCCTGCCATTCTGCTGCCAGAATGTGATCTTTCTGCCTCCGATATTTTCCAAACTTGCATTGCAATCTACGACGATTTTCCTGATTTGGTCTGCGGGCAGTTGATTTCTTTCGGAAAAAATAATTCGGTTTTGCTCAGAATCTACGACGATCCGCTGGGTCTTTATTGTACTGTAAGTAAGTGTTAATCGAGTCGCGGGGGATATGGAAGAATCTGTACTTGCTTGTAACTGCGCCGTTGCTTCAAGTGCCTCCAATTTCCGATTATTCAGCTGTTCATTTCTTTGCAACAACCGATCCTCCACTTTATAACGGCCCTCGATAGATCTAATAGGCAGTTTGATGACCTGCTCGGGCGTATAAAGAATGTATTCTTGCAGCCAGAAAAAACTAAAACGTGCGATTCTGAATTTTTGCTCGACCCCGATCAGTTCCTCGAATGCCACATCGTAGCGGCGGCCCCATTTCGAGAATTGAATCCGATCATGCGACATTACGATGGAATACGGTGGCCGCAAGTAGCCGGATAGCGCTGTTCCGCTTATGAATAAAAAAATGCCCAGACACACAGCTGAGCCATTGATCGCCAGCATTTTCAGATCTTCCGACAGAAAGGACAACCATCCCATACGGGGAAATTTGACCGAAAGGATCAGAACCGAAAATATTCCAACTAAAAGAAGGGACACAAAAAGCGATACCACTGCAGCAAATCCAAGAGATTTAAACAACGATTCCCGCCTCAGTATTTCAGTTGGCGCTTTGTTCTCTTGCCCCCATTGCTTCTGTTTACGCTGATGTTTCGTGTTTATTTGTTTATTCATAGTTAAACTGTAACACTTCCTCTAGTACATATTAGACACATGCGCGGCGTTTAACCGCCAACCTTCTTAGCTCATTACTGAAACTGTCGTGGCCGGATGTTATTACATAGAAGGACCCACCCGAGAGCAAAACTGTAGATCCGGGGCTTAGTAGTAATCGAGCTTTTCTTGTATTGTAAAATAATGATAAAATGTTTTATAAACCTCATACACCTGAAAGGATTACCTTTGTCGAATCACCCCGAAAATAAAGGAGAAGACGAAATATGGGAATCATGGCCTGTTTCTTATCATTAAACGATGCTTTAGCGGATGAAGTTGCCCAGTTAGACAATGCCCATATCGTCGAGAAGGTCGAGGAACTTATGGGAAAACAACGCTGTCCAGTATATGAGATGGATAAATTATGGGACGGATTGCATTATCTGCTAACCGGAAACTCTGCCTCACAGCCGATCGAGGATCACCCATTAAGCGAGGCTATTGTAGGAGTCCACGTGCTGGATACGGAAGAATTCGTAAGTGCCATTGGTTCGGATGAGCTTCCCCGCATTCTCAAAGCCCTTCATTCTGTGGACAGGACCGTCTTGAAGCAACATTTCAACCCTGCCGATTTTAGATCAAAACAGATTTACCCGGATATTTGGGCGGACGATGAAGCTGAGGAACGTTTCACAGAGCTCATAACGGAACTCAACCAATTAACTCATTTTTATGAACAAAGCCTTGCCCAAGGTCATGATATATTGATCAGCATTTATTAAAACTGCCGCATGCCGCGGCGCATAGTTGCCAACCTTTCAATACCCGATCCAGGGGCCATGATCAAGCCTACATAACATGCACGGAAGGCCATCTAGACGTATCAAAATCATATCACGAATTTGGAAAACATTGTCGTGTCTGGTCACAAAAATCGCCCTAAGTGTGCCGCAGCACATGATTGCCTACGATTTTGCTCATTACATTTAAAAAGCTCAATTCAAGATAATGATCGAAATTTCATAAATACATTCAAAAGGCCACCGATGTAATTGGCGGCCTTATTATCGATGATTCATCTATTGTATCCGTTCTCTTACGCCTTCTGAACAGGGGGCGAGTAAAATACGTCACAATGCATATGCTGAATTTTATCCCAGTTGCCGGGATTGGTCGTGTCTGGGGAGCGTTGCTCCAGAATGGCCTGATATAAAGCGGTTTTTTGCTCCAAATGGGCAACGTGCTGTTTGGCTTCTTCAAGCTTAACGAGCGCCGCTTCTTTATGCTCCATCATTATTGCCCAGCGTTGCGGAATGGTCGAATCCCCTTCGAGACAGAGATCGACGTACATTTTAATGACTTCAATCGGCATCCCGGATTGCTTGAGGCATTTGACTCCATGCAGCCAGTTGATCGACTCTTCGTCGAACATCCGGATGTTGTTTTGATTGCGCTGTACGCTTGGCACCAGGCCTTTATCCGTGTAAAAGCGTACGGCGTGCTCGGTGAGTCCCGTTATCAAAGCGGCTTCTTTGACCGTATGCATTTGAAATCCTCCTTGGAAAATAAATTGTTGAAAACGGCTTGACTTCGTGTAACACGAAGGTAATAAGCTTACTGTAACGCAAATCAGCCGTGAAGGGAATCCCCGCTGCGATGCCCGATTCCCGGGATGCGTGCCGGTTGCCATTTTACATTTGAACAATGGGAGGAATTACAATGCAAACCGTAACATTGAACAACGGTGTGAAAATGCCGATCATCGGCTTCGGTGTCTACCAAGTTCCCGATGCTGAAGAATGCGAGAACGCAGTATATGAAGCGTTGATGGCCGGTTACCGCCTGATCGACACCGCTGCCGGTTATCTGAACGAGGAAGCGGTCGGACGCGCGATTAAGCGCAGTGGCGTACCGCGTGAGGAGCTGTTCATCACGACCAAGCTCTGGGTTCAGGATGCCGGCTACGAGAGTGCCAAGCTGGCGTTTGCCAAATCCTTGAAGAAGCTGCAGCTCGACTATCTCGATCTGTACCTTATTCACCAGCCGTTTGGCGATTACTACGGCGCTTGGCGTGCGATGGAAGATCTGTACCGCGAAGGCAAGATCAGGGTGATCGGTGTAAGCAACTTCCTGCCCGACCGTCTGATGGACCTCATCGTGCATAACGAAATCGTGCCCGCCGTCAACCAGATCGAAACGCACCCGTTCTACCAGCAGATCGAGAGTGCCGCTTTTATGAAAGAGCAGGGAGTGCAGCACCAGTCGTGGGCGCCGTTCGCTGAAGGACTCAACAACATGTTCGGGAACGAAGTGCTGGACTCGATCGCAGACAAACACAACAAGTCCGTCGCCCAGGTCGTGTTGCGCTGGCTTGTTCAGCGCGAAGTCGTCGTCATTCCAAAATCGGTGCGCAAAGAGCGGATCATAGAAAACTTCGATATTTTCGACTTTGAGTTAAGCGCGGACGATATGGAACAAATTTCGACCCTTGATACGCGGGAAAGTCTCTTCTTATCGTACCGCGATCCGGAAGTCGCCAAGATGATGGGCAACTGGAGAGTCGATCTGTAAACCTTAATCGAACCGAAAACTCATCACGCGTTTATCCTCATCTAGTAAGAAAGGACAGGGCGGTCGCCCCTGTCCTTCTTTACTTGAATAGCAAACGATTGCCCTATGTACCTTTCTAGCGTTTCCTTGACCCGAAACCTACCCAAAAAAACTTGCCCTTATTTAGGGTACGGTTCAGCTTAACGGGTCTATCGGCGGAAAGTGCGAAAAGCGCATGCCGCAGTGCGTATTGGCCAACCTTTCAAGAGGGCATAATCAAACCTGCTTATTAATACACGGAAGGCCACCGAAGTAATCGGCGGCCTGAACGAACTTGATTTAACTATCTTCTCCCGTTATGGAAAACCTTGTACGGCACGGCTATTTCTCCAACTCATAGCGGGCCGCGATAATGCCCGACTTGAGCGTTCGGCTGGCCAGCAGCTTGAGCCTGATTTTCTCACCGCCGCCGTCGAATACCGATTTTCCGCCGCCCAGGATGACCGGACAAATCGTCAGCATGAATTCGTCGATCAGGCCGAACTCAAGTAGCGTCTTCGCTGCCCCTGGGCTGCCGAAGATAACGAGATTTTTGCCAGGCTGCTCCTTGAGCGCCTTGATTTCCTCTGCGATATTGTCCTTGATCAGCATCGTATTGTTCCATTCAGCCTTGTCCATCGAGCCGGAAATGACGATCTTCTTAACATCCTGCACCCATTTGGCATGCTCCATATCGTGCCTCGACGCATTCGGATTTTCCAGCACCGTGGGCCAGTAGCTCTCCATCATTCGATACGTCGTGCGTCCGTATACGGGAGAGCCGACTTCGGCCACAACCTCCTCGGCGTATTTCTCTAATTCCTCGTTGTACGGAATCCAACCCAGTCCTCCGTTCGAATCCGACGCATACCCGTCCAGCGACACATGCATGAACAATACGAGTTTTCTCATGTTTGTTTCTCCCCCGATTTCGAAGTTTATTTGCTCGATTATTTTGGCCGTTGGCCCGTGTTTCATCCCGCTGTTACGTTCACTATAAATCATTACGTTACGTAACGTTCAAGTAGAAATCTGAATTTTTTTGAAGACATTAATGTTGCCAATCCTGCCCGTTAGCTTAACACAATGTATTTGAGGCGCTATGAGATTAACGCGACTGTGATGGTAAGACGAAAAAAAGGGGACGTAATTAAACGTCCCCTCAGCCTGTAGACAAAACTCCGTTCGGAGCAGGGGCAGCAGGCCGAGACACCCTGATTGGGTGTCCTTTATTGTAGTGACAAGGGTTATATCTACTGGGCAAATTGCTCAATCAGACCATCCAAGTATGCAAAACAAATTGGAAACCCAGCCATCCTGAACACGGTTTTACTCTTCATCAATCACATGAATTTGCACAAGAAATCATGTTCTCATTCATTAGTTCTTACTTGTAGCAAGCCCTAGATCCAAGTATCGTGGGCTGCTGTTATTTCGGTCTCAGGACCGCCAGTGTTTACAACGCTTTTAGGCTCCACCAACATGAGATGGCATTCTTTTTCGGCGGAAGGCTTCATCTCTATTCCCCTTGGGACAATAAACATCTCACCCTTGGAAATTTTCACTTGGCCATCACGAAAATCAAGGATCATTTCCCCTTCGAGTGCGATAAATACCTTATCGGTATCTTGATGAACATGCCATTCGTAATCCCCGGCAATCTTAATAAGCTTAAATTGATAGTCATTCATTTCACCAATGACTTTCAGAGACCAATAGTCGTTGAATTGGGATAGCTTCTCATTCAGATTAATAGCTTGGTATTGGATATTAACCCCTCCTTATTTCTACAGTGAACAGGCCTTTAATCTGTTGCATATGAAATTTCTCCAACCTAATATCTTCTTTGATTTGACACTATTATAGTAAAGTAATTTTTAAAATAGAATGGATGTTTGCTGAAATCAGCATGGATTATTGATGAACTTCTCTCGATATTTAGTGGGAGAAATACCAAATTGTTTCTTGAACACTCTACTAAAATAAAAGGGGTCGGCAATTCCGACAGCTTGCGCAATTTGTTGTACAGGCACATCACTTGTAAATAACATTCTTTGCGCCATGTTTAGACGATATTTTAATAAATACTCTGCTGGTCCCATACCTGCATGTGTTCTAAATACATAAGAAAGTCGATTTCGATTAACGTTATTTTGTTCTGCAAGCGATGCTATTGTAAGGCTTTGATCATAGTATTCTTGCATGTAATTAGATACCCGTTCGAATAATGTATGGGTTTCACAACTATTTTGCCTATTATCGACACATAATAAGGCTTCATTCAGTACATCGCGAAACAACATCTCGGTCTGAAACATCGAAATGCCTCCACGCTGATTATAAACATGCCAAAGACGCATAATTAGCTCAAGAAGACGAGGAGATTGCCCTGTTAATAATTCAAAATGCTGATGCAAAAAGCTTGACTCTTTTAGTTCTGAGTTACATATCCGGTATAAAACAAGGATGTATTCCCAGTCAGTTTTACCAAACACTTTTTGAGATAGTTTCATTTTTGCACCCCCATGTACAACTTTCCCTGGCGTAAAAATATAGGGGGTTCCATTAAATTGAAATTGTATTTTTCCTGTAAGAGGAAACACAAATCCGGGAAAAGAATCTGTATAGTCGGCGTGAGGCACACCTGGATTTCTAGCGTATCGATATACTCCTTGTACTTGAAAAGGAGTCTGTGCCAGATACTCTGCTAGCTGATTAACGTCGATTTTCACATTGCATACCCCCTTTTCAATGATTATTGACCGATACTCCCGAGATCATTCGTTGTACATCCTGTGCAGCTCTTTTCAAGGATGAACCCATTGGCATCAAGAACCTATTTTAAGGTCCGTTTCCCACCGCGTAATGTTTCCCATAAGTCAATTCTAGTAGAAGGCTGTTGCAATCTGCCGCCACCCTCCTTAATTACCTGTTTAATCCTCAGTTTATATACTTCCAATTTTCATTAAGCGTAGAAAGGCAGCCGATCGTTATCCATCATGATCGACTGCCTTTAAATTAAACTGTTATCATCCATGTCCTTCAGACACCGCGTAATTGCGTACATGCTGCGCGAGCAGACGTTGCGTCCAGACCTCATAAGAGTATCCCGGTTCTTTTGGTTTTTGGTAAGCTAGCGAAATGACCCAGACTTTAGCTTCAGGCGTTACAATGGCGGGCCTGTCCGAAGCTTGCTCTTAGCCAGTAAAGGCCTCGTTCCCGAGTGCTGACGCCTTGTCTACGCAACGGTTGAAACTGGGGACGGTTGTCCCAAACACTTTAGCAATTTACAGAGAGTACGCAATATTTCACTAATAATATAGTTACACTATTGAAGGGTTGGTCAACTAGAACGAATCTGCGGATTGTTGATGGAATAGAGATATTCCCGTTGTTCGATCATCTATATTTTGGGAAATTACCGACTTGCTGTTTCGATGATCCAGTCGGTCAATTCCTTGATTTGTCTTTTCACGGCGATCGGGTCGCGGTACCAGGATTGGTTCTCCGTCCATAAAAATACCCGATTGTTGCGAATCGGCTCTAGCGACCCCCAGATCGGATCAGCCTGCAGCGATTTCAAGCTGGCTTCCGTCGTCAGAATCAAATAATCACCCATGTACTCCGGAAGTTTCTCCAGGGAAAATTTGTAGTAGGATTCCTTCAGCATATATTCGGGAACTGCCGTCGGCGGCTTCAGCCCCATTATCTCATACATCAACCGGCCGCCCCGCCCCGACTTCGGACCAAAAAGGCTCACGTTTTTATCGTACTCTTGCATAATCGAAAGCGTCTTTCCTTCGGGAACGGTTTGTTGGACTTTCTTCCGAATGTCTGCAATTTCCTTCTCGAATTGTTCGTTCCACCTCTCCGCTTCCTTGCGTCTATCCAGCAAGTCGCCGAAATACAGCATTTCTTCCTGAATGGATGCAAACTGATTGTAAGGAACAGATACCGTAGGTGCGATCTTCTGATATTTTTCGACTATCTCAGGCCGTGGATTATGCGTTATGATTAAATCCGGATTCAATTCCAGCAGCTTCTCGAACGAGTCGCCTACATCCGTCACGACGTTCAGCATTCCCTCTAGATATGGACTCGACATCAAGAACGATTCGGATGCGATCGGCTGGACATCCAGCGCAAGCACGGTGCCGAGATAAGAAATTGCCGCTACACGCTTAGGATGTGCAGGAACCTCGACATCGCCAAAAGCAGTCGTGACGATCTTGGTCCCCGAAGATGCCGAAGCCTCTGACTCTTGGGGGATCGCGGTTGGAGAAGCGCTGACGGCAACTTGGCTGTGCGTTGCTCCCCCGTTGTTCGCCAGCCCACCGCAAGCCGTTAACATCACGGTTAAGCATAACAGCATCGCTGCATAAAAACTTCTGTTGGCTCTAGTCATTTTATTCGCCCCATCCTGTTGAGATTGATAATCAATATCACTTACATGAAAAGGATAGCGCAATGACCGGCTTGGAACAACGGACGATTGTGACGTATTTCTTGCATAATCTGAAACGGACTGGCCGTATCGTTTACGATATTGACCCGGCGTCATGCCGGTATACTTTTTGAACATACGGCTGAAATAAATGAGGTCGGGGTAACCCACATGCGATGCTATTTCCTGTTGCGTTGCCATCGTGCCGGCCAGCAGAGCCTTCGCATCTTCCATTCGGAAACGAATGACGTAGTCCAGCGGACTGAGCCCCGTCTGTTCTTTACATTTTCTCGAAATGTATTGTTGGCTATAATTCAATTGCCGCGCAAGCTCCTCAAACGAGATCGGCTGGCGGTAATTCCTGGACAAATACCGAATAACTTGCTCGGATAAGGATAGCTCGCCGGCTCCGAACAGGCGCTCCCTCAGAACAGCATGGACGAAGCGGAGAAAATCTCCCTTGGCCGACAGTCGGGTCAATCCGTCGTCGGATTTAAGCCAGCCGTCCCGTATCGTTTCAAGCAGCTCGAGCATGCCCAGGGGCTCGCCAGGCGGGAACCCCCAGCTTTCCAGAAACGGATCGGATTCCCGCATCATCATATGAAATTCGCGCGAGGCCGAGGCGGGGAGAGATGCTTTGTAGAGTACGATATATACGTTCAGCGCTCCTCGGCTCCGAACCGCCACCTGCGAGCCTTTGCCGGCGTGCAGTACATAAAAACGATCGCATAGCCACACCTCATCGTTAACCCACAACTCACCTTGTCCTTGGAAAGCGAATAAAAACGCGCTTGCGGGCAATCGGTATTGATTCAAATCATCGTCGATTCCCGCCTGCTTCAGCCGCACGTCCAGCACGCGCACCATCACCTGATTCCATATTCGTATAAGTCTCAGAACGTCCATAGCTGATTCGCAAGCTCCCTCTAAATCATCTAAAAGATAATCATTCTCAATTGAATCATGTTTCTAAACACAATAACGAATACGGCTGACACTGTCAACAAGGTGTTGCCGATGGGCAGGCCCAATAGATGCGTTCAGCCATTAAAATGAAAGAAGCTGCCCCAGAAGACATCGAAGATGACAAGGGGTGGCTCGTGCTTGCGAATAATTTCGCCGTCACTTATGGTACGGTTCAGCTTAACGGGGGCATCGGCGAAAAATACTAAAGGAGCTGTCGTGACAGCTCCTTTAGTTGCTTTAATATAGACCGTAAACGCTGTACCGGGCCTCATAGGCTATTTTGATCATTCCGCCAGATCTCCAGTTAACTGTAGTCGAGATCCATGCTTTCCTTATTCTTGTTCTACAACAATGTCTGCGCAGCGAATAATGAGTTCAGGCATCCCTTCGCCCGAAAACAGGATATGGACTTCATAGCCGCAATCCGTACGATACAGCTCATTATAAATCCAGTAGCTGCCCAATATGTGCTCGTCTTGTCTGATGATTTCGTCGACTGCATCAAATGTAACCTTATTGCTGTTCGTAAATCCGCCTTGCGTGTCTAGTCTCATGACAATCTGCTTGCCGGACGTAAGCTCCGTCACTCTGCAATCGTGAAAACGGAATTGGCTGCGGATATGTTCGGGAATGTTCTCCGCTTGTTGTGCCTGCCCATATTCATCCATGACCAACATCATGCGCTTTTTATTTTCTTTGCTAAGTTGCTTCAGCTCGCGCAATACCTCTCTCGTACAGTAACCCAGCGCAAATACCCGCATATCCGCAATACGTGAGGACAGCTCGTCCGGAAGTTTATGAAATGCCTCCTTATATCCCCATTCTTGAATCTCGCTGAATTCTTCCTTACATTTCACTTCGTCAAAAGGAGGCCGGGCATCGTAGGCGGCAATTAATTGTTGTATTCGATCCCTTTCTTCAGAAGAAATGTGATAGACCATTGTATCCTCTTCACTGATCTCATCCCCGTCCAAAGACCATTTATCAAGAGCCACCAATTGCACGCCATCCTGTTCCAGCATAAACCGGGGATCGACGTCGTAAATCCCGCGCCTCTGTCTAACTAATTCCTTTTCCTTCCTTTTGTAGAGCCGCAAATATAGTGCTTCGTCACGTACATAGGCGCTCTTGTGCACCCTCATGCCAAAATGAAGTCCTGTCCACTGGCATAATTCATACCATTCTTTTGTCAAATATTTCACAAAGCCCCTCCTTCATAGCCTCGATCGGCTCGGTAGCTTAGCGCCAATGGGTTAGCATTCGGGTAGAGTTGGAATGAAGTATAGATTTCGGGAAGCAGACAGGGTTTTCTGATTTGAATCATTTACTTGTAGGTGGTCGATTCGAAGTCACAATTATTTTATAATCATTATGTAGAACAATTATATTAGGGTGAAAAATTTATGAAGAGTCAATTAAGAAATATTACCATTGATAGTCAGGCATTTGTTTATTGGTACTCGGGTGGGAAAAGTTTCACATTAAATATTTCTCCAAAGGAAAACAAAAATATCAAAATCACACTTATTTTCGAATCCAATCCACCAGATGAAGATCCTCTTACATTCTGGGCTTTTTACAATATTACAGCACAAAAAAATGATTTAGAAACAACAATACACCTAGGCAAGCCAAAACATATAGCTGAGATTATTTCATATCTAATGAAACAAAGAAAAGAATTATTTACAAAAGGACAGCCTCATATTTTAAATAATGCATGGGATTTATTAATGGAAATGGGATATTCAAATTTTAATCCGGTTTGGGTTGGCGAATGGTAGTACATCGTCAGGAACGATGGTTTTTTAGGGGTCTGTCAATTATTTTCTGTAAACTCGTTTATCTTTTATGAACACCTCGCAAATGACCCCTTCAAATAATAGTTACAACTGCAATATCCTTTCCCGCCCAAAGATTAAAGCTATAGCCTGTTTTGAGCAATTTCCAAGGTGCTTCGTCAACTATAAAAGCAACGTCTGCATAAGTATCCCACGTTCCTTCAATATGTCTTGTTATCCTTACTAACACAGTCCATGTATCCCCATAAAATGTCTTATCCTTGATTTCGCCATAGTTTACAACTATATCACGCATCCATTCGCTTACTGGAAATTGGCTGGGATCTTTTTCCCATTTAATAAAGGCTTTTATAAACCTTCTGTTGTCCACGGCAATCCCCCCTGTTTAGACTTGCTACACTCTATCATTAACAAGGTCACTGTAAACCTCGGAAATAATCCCGGCGAAAATTATGAAAGGAGCTGGTCGCGACAGCTCAGCTTAAGCTATTCGTTAATCATGACAAGTTTAGCTTGCGATGACTTCTCTGGGCAACATATTTCCATGATACAATATATGAAAACTTGTATTTCACATGGAAAGAAGAAACTTCAGTCGGGAGCGTGATGAAATGCCAAGAGGAAACAAGAAAGTAATAACTAAATCGGTTACTTTATTCCCCGCCAAAATTAAGCAGCGTATCAGGATAGTAGCCAATGCGATATGATCTTAAAAGCGCAAGAGAGTTTGCTATTCACGTGTGTGTTGCCGCTGGTGCGAGCAAAGCAGTAGCCCTCTCTCTCGCTGAGGCAACTGTCGCTGCGGAATGTTCCGGTAGGAGTTCGGTTGGATTTGCTCATCTTCCCGACTATCTGGAAGGCTTTTTGTGTGGCCGCATTGCTGGCACAGAAGAACCTGCGCTCTGCTTTCCAGCCCCTGCTCTTATTCAAGTCGATGCTAAAGGAGGGATCGCTCAACTTGGCTTTGATCGTGCATTCGAAGAATTGCTAACACGGGTAAGCGCGTATGGTGTAACCGTATTTTCGTTACAAAACAGCTATACGGCTGGAGAGTTGGGCTATTACGTAAGGCGGCTTGCCCGTAAAGGATTGGTAGCGCTGGCTGCGACCAATGGATCCGCTTTAATGGCTGCGGGACAGAGCAGCGAGGCTGTTTATGGCACTAACCCGTTCGCATTCGCCGCGCCTGTCGACAACAGGGCACCCTTAGTTATCGACCAAGCATCTAGTGCCACGGCGTTTGTCAATATTCGGCAGGCGGCAGAACAGGGGGAGACGATCCCAGAAGGCTGGGCCATCGATGAAAAGGGACACAACACAACAGATTCGCGTGAAGCGATCAAGGGAGCTTTACTTGCATTTGGGGGTGCTCGTGGTGCCAATATCGCACTCATGGTTGAAATACTCGCGGCAGGTACGACAGGTGCGAACTGGTCACTTGATGCTCCATCCTTTGACGATGGGAGTCACTCGCCTGGTGTAGGCCTGTTCATTGTGGCCCTGAATCCCCAACTACTCGTTCCCGATTTTTCCGCTCGAATGGCATCACAGATCGAACGACTGTCCTCCAAAGGTATTCATATCCCCGGAGACAGCTATACTGAGGATAAAATTGAAATCGACCTTTCGTCTTCACTTGTTGCGACCCTTGAGAAGTATTGTTCGCATTAACGAATATTTAATTTGTCATAACGGCAGGGCTATTGGCGAAAAATCCGCCGCAATGTATTGTGTTATCAACATTTTACCCGATTCAAGGACTATGACCAAACTTTCATGACAAACTGGTACTACCCGTTAGCTCAACAAGGCTGCCGTTACATGCCGGCAACCTCGTCCGGATGACTCACGGGCTTCTCGTAGACGACCGCATTGGCTTTGGCCTTTGTCACGATGTGCATACGGGCAGCGCCCGAACGGTTCCCTTCGGCTAGCTGCTGCATGGATACGGCCTTTTCGGCCGGGAGCGGGGACGTTTATGCCGGAGCGGCGGCCATGTCCGGGAAAATAAAGGCATTAAAAATGAGCTAGCGGAAACGTACCGCCAGCTCATTTTTGTGCCGTAGATTTATTCTCGGTCTCCTGCCACATATTCGCCCGGGCTGACGTCCATCACTTCTCTGGAAGGCTGGATCAGCGCCATTTCGAACCTGCAAGGCCAATGCGCGTCCGGTGCCATCTCCCCGTTCAGCAAACCGGCGATCGTCTCACCGTCGCTTACGGGCACATCCGCTTCAAACAAGTAGGCTGCGACATTGAATGCATGCCGTGACACGTCGTTCGGATCTAATGTATGAAAGTGGTACTGGACATCCGGAAGTCCAATCGCAAAGAGTCCGAGTGAATCGATCAAGCTGTCTTCGGTCCCATGAATGGTAAAATAGCGGATATTCATGCCGAACTGCAAGAACCGCGCGGCTCCTTCGTACGGATTATCCACAATTTCGGCCGTATGCAGCAATTTCCCGCTCGATGGAATCCAGATCGCTTTGCAGGTCGGGAACAGGCTTACAGCAGTCTCCAGCCAATCCGCCAATAAGGCGCTGCGCGATTTATAGTCCAGCCCCGCTGCCATGAAGTCGCTGATCAGCAGCTTATAGCGGCATTTTTGCAGAACTTCCTCCGCATCCGGCATCGTCCAAAACTGGGTGCGCTCCAAGTCGGTAATTGTCTCCGGTTGAAAAGGAGTAACGTCTGCCATCACCACCTGAGCCGGCAGTTCCCCTTCCTGGTAGGCTACTTTATAAGCCTCTACGGCAAACGACGACAATGCGTCGGCTGCCGACACGGTATCCGTTTTCCCGCATCGGGTTACTAACGCGTTCCGAACGGCTTCCGCATTCGGCCGTTCCGCTTTCTCCTCAAACAACAGATACATTTGAAACAACCGCTGAAACTCACTTTTTTCATCTAAATTTTGCTGAAGCACGCGTTCGCTCTCCATTCTCCCCTACCACTCCGTTCGTATGTCGTTCCTTTGAAATAATTCAACAACAACTCTTCAATTCATTAACTGAAACTTTGTTTTGGGCTGTAAGAATACTTCTTGCAGCTATTACACAGGAATCACTTAAACCACCGAACCCAGAAACCGCTATGCCAACACCTTTATGAAGTTTCTGAATTTTGAGCGCCTTGTCACCCAAGGAAGTAAAAGTATGGCCAATCGTAATACGAGTACTAATCTTCTGGCATTTGCCAACCCGTTTCCTCATCCCAAATGGCATCCGTATCATCTAGATGCACATGCCAATCCCCATTAGAAATACTTCTTCTAATATCCGTCAAACAGGTCAACCAATAAAACAGCGCATGCAATGTATCTTCAAAATCATCTGAAGAGGGTAGCTTTGTTGAACCTGCAAAGATCACTGTTGGTTCATCCCGATCATAGTCATAAACACAAAATGTTTCTCCAATATCCTTCAGTTCAAAACCCGCATTGTATTTATCAATGATGGCCGTTATCTCTTGCTCCTCACTGTTGGTAAGATTATGGTTTCTCATACAAGTGTAATAAACAGAAACTCCCATGCTACATTTCTCCTTTTTCTCAGTATATCAGAACTAATGTTCTCGTGTATAATTAATCCGATGCTCACTTTTTTGATCCCGTACTATTCTACTTACATTTCATTGCTAATGCCTAACACTCACACTCCGTCACTCTTCGTCAGCGTATGCTCGACCGGATGTATTCGGCGCGGTTTTCGATGCTGCAACGCGGAAGTTCAACTAATTCGTATCCAAGAATTCTTGTTCCTCACTTATAGGAATTATCATTGTGGTACTAAATGCAATTCCTATTTTGTTTGATTGGAATTGCTTATGAGTGATGCATTCATAATCTTGGTTTTTATAAGAGGTTAGAAGCTTTAATCGTAAAAAATTATATTGTTCAAGCATGTCTTCTAATTCATTTCTATTAGATTCAATATAAGATTTAAATTCTTCGGTTGATGCACCTGTTAATTTGCAGTAATCTTCGAACTCTTTTGAATTGATATTGTTATACAATACTTTCATCCGCTTAAAATCTTCGTGCCGCTTAGTATACTCATCAGCAAATGACCTTAGAGTGATTAGAAATATATATTCCTCCATGCTACAATTCTGTTTACTATTCTCAATTGGGGCAAATACACTTGTATCGTGGTGAAGGCAGAAAACAGGACACTTGCTTGCACTCTCGATGCTTACAGGTTTAAATTTTATTTTGTATGGTTCAGAAAAATTTCTACGGAACATTATTACATGATTATTGATTGCTATTTTACTTAGAACACCATTTTGTTGAAGTAAATGCGATCCTATAGGTTTGCTATTATTAGAACATTTATCATCATTAAAGAAACACACACTATTAGCTTCAAGTTGATTTGAAATCATATTGTAAATCTTATTCTCTAGATTAAATACTTCTTTTCTAAAGTGCTTAGGATACTTTTCCTTTATTAATTGCTCTAATTTAACGTGTAACTCTAAGTTATTCATCATCATTACCCCAACCTATTTAGTACTTGACGTTATTTTTCTTATCTAAAGCGAACCACTGGTATTCAAAACCCAAACCCATTTTTCGCCGTCACTTATAATACGGTTCAGTTTAACGATACTATCGGCGAAAAATGCGAAAGGAACAGCTGCTGCACGGTGATCTGCTTGTTTCGTTCAACTAGCGTATCTGTTAGTTACTCACGCCATATTGAAATGCATGTCGACTTGGGGGTATTTACAGCGGGCAGCCTTATAGTGGTAAAATATAGATAAGAAATATTGGGGGTGTGGTGTGTATGGCTGAGTACAAAGATAATAGGAAGTTGAATTTTCTATTACGGCACCTAGAATATCATTATACCTACAATAAAACGTTCAATAATGAGGAAGAAAAGGAGAAGAAGCTCCTCCATTTTATAGTTGATCATCCTGGCCGCGTCGCGGGGAATCCCCCTTCGCCGCTCAGGGTGCGAGTAGCTTTCTCGGGAGGGCGATGCCAATGAGGGATGCTGCGGAGGGTCAGCAGAAGCACGGACAGCAAGAACATTTCGAGACGCTGCCGCTGTTCTCCACCACGGATAAGAACGGACGGATGACTATGCTCCGGCCGGGACATCGCGTCGGACGCGCGGCTCCATTGATGCCGTGGCTGCTCACAGCTGCTGCACTGTGGTCGCTGACAGGCTCCGTGCCGTTCGGCGCACTGCTCGGCATGGCGCCGACACCAGCGATCAGCATGCTCCTCGGTCATCCGGTCACAGTCGGCGTCGCCGTTTTGCTGCTGTTCGTCGCGATAGGTACGACCGGCGGAGTGTACTCGCGATCGATTGAGCAGTTCGGACAGACCAGGGTGGCCGGCCTGTTCGCGACGCTATCGATAGCAGGAGGGCTCGCAGCAGTCGCGGGAATCCTCCTGTTCTGGACACTGACAAGCGACGTGTCTCGCCCCTTTGACCTCGAGGCCATAGCGACATCGCCGACGGTCCCGCCAGAGCTCGGCGCCGTCGTCGGAGCTAGCTTCGCCCTATGGGCCGCCATTGCGTTCCTGCGGTTGCCCGGCTCTATCGCCCATGCCCGGCGGCGTCAGGCGGACATCGAGCGCCTCCGCGAGGAGGGTTTGTCATGCACCGGGACGTTGACCGCCTTGAATTTTACTAACAGTTGGCTCTTTAATTTCCCGATTTTCACGGTTGAGGTAAATTATATTGTTGACGGTGCTCCTCGTGTCGTGTCAGCACACATGCGCACCAGCGCCGACCGCGTTCCCGTCGTCGGGTCGATACTGATCGTGCTGACCGACAATCGCGGAACCACCCACGTGGAGCTGGACCTAGAGAGTGGAGCGACATTCGAGCCGGACGTGGGGAAGTACGCCCCGTCTGACGGTTGATTTGGCGGTCCTGAAGCAACATGGTTATAAGGAGTTCAATTCAACACGGAGCTAAGGCTTTTATTTTTTGCCGTCACTTATGGTACGGTTCAGCTTAAAGGGTCTATCGGCGAAAATCACGAAAAGAGCATGCCGCGGCAGCTCCTTCGGTTGTGTGTATAGAACTCTTTAACAAACTTTAAAAAATGCAATTCATTTGGCAATCGATGGGGTCATTTTGTAAACCGTAAACAGACTCATCATATTACGCTCAATCGAATAGATTTAATTATATCATGGACCTGTAGAGACATCCCGCCGTCAGACCCCAGATCGAATCTATATATCTAACTCGCTTGATGAAAATTAGTAATGCGAAACCTCACTATATTTGAATTTGATATTTCCGTGCATCTCCCCAAAATCCTCGATTTCTTTCGCCGTTTGCGTCCCGATCAAAATATCGGCCATCATGCCGTTGGAACGGAACCAGCCTAGTCTGCGTTCCCGTTCGTTATAGAAAAGAGCGCAAAACGGATGGTAATACGTGTCCAATGCCCGGAACGTATCGCTAAATTGTTGTTCCGCCAGCTTTCTCGCTTGCAACGAAGTAACCAACTCGCCCTTTAACCGGCCTTTGGCGGACTGCTTCATGTGGCTGATGGCAAAAATCGCCGCTGTAATCATGACGTTTTCACAATAAGATTCCATATTGCGTTCCCAATACCATGCTTCATCGTCCCTGAACATCATTTGTCTTTTGACCGCCGATAACGCAAAAGGTTCTTTTTTTCTCATCCGGTAGACGATATTTCCGTCCGAAACATGGATCTCGTCAAGCGGCAAGTAGCGGTCTTTCTTTTTCGAATTTCTGTCAGTCGTCAGCAGTGGATCGTTGCCGACAGTACAATAATATATGCGCAACTCGGCCGGCAATGAGACTCCTAACCTATTTTCCGCGTCTTCGATTTGTTCTTCCGTGCAGCCAAGAGAAATATCACTGCCATGTACGATGTAACTTAAGGTTTTTAACCATTGTTCCATATTCCGGATTTCCTCGTCGGAGGCTCCGTGATTTTGAACCAATTTCGGAGCTTTGTCGCCCTTACCTTCACTCAATACTTCGGATGAATAGTACGTGCCGTAAAATTCCTTTTTGCCGCAATTATCTACCGTATATGTACCGGTTAGCTTAACATCTTCCATGCCTTCCTCCTTGCATAGTTATTTTTCGCCCTACTTATGATACGGTTCAGCTTAACGGGTCTATCGGCGAAAAATGCGAAAAGGAGCTGTCGCGGCCAGCTCCCTTGTACTGTAATCAATCCAATTCGGCGCGAGAGAATAAATCCCTGATTGCTCTTGTTTGACATACGACCCGCTATAAAAATGAAACTATTGTCGCAGCTATAGCTCTTTTTTGTCTTATCCCAAGCAAATCAGGGCAAAAACATCCTGGTTACGGAAAATCCAGCTCATCATCGATGACACGGAATATCTCCCTATTCCGCACCGGATACCGGTCATCCAGTTCCTCCCACTGCCGCTTCGGTAAAATCAAAAAATCGTGCGTATCGGAAAGATACGAGGCCTCAAATAGTCGAATTTCGTATTTGTCCCGGATCAGCTCCTGAAAGCCGCGAATCGTGATATAGCGATCATTTCCGGTAAAGGTAAGCGCAATCGAATGCAGTTGTCCATTGTAGGTAACGTCCAGTCCTTTATCCGTAGACGTCACCTCGACCGTTTCATCTGGAAGCCGTTTACCGAACAATCGGACGATCTCCT
The DNA here is from genome assembly GCF_000739915.1 of Paenibacillus chitinolyticus NBRC 15660. GTDB lineage: Bacteria > Bacillota > Bacilli > Paenibacillales > NBRC-103111 > Paenibacillus_F > Paenibacillus_F chitinolyticus. The sequence goes on from NZ_BBJT01000007.1 coordinate 385,837, forward strand.
CGTCATCCTCTCCCCAATCTACAGTGACGCTGTATACAAAAGCAAACACAATCGGAATTTGCTCCTTGATCGCGAGCTCGTCCGCCAATTCATTCTCATCATCCATCAATTGATAGCGCTTGAGTTTTTCATGATGCTTCTCAATAAATTGTTGAAGCTGTCGCCCATCTCCATCGAATAGCAATGTCAGCTCGCTGTCGCTTGGCATTCTCATCCCAGTATCCTCCCTGTGTTCACTCAATCAATATACTCCCGTCATACGAAGAAAGCCCGCAAAAATTGCAATATATTCGAACTGTAGACGGTAAATCGATGATATTCGCCAGAAAATCGAAACGTTTTTGTTTCTCGCAAGCATCTTTAAATCCGATTGCAAAACTTTGTAATGCCACGCTCGATTTATTTGATACCTCATTTTTCCATATGTTAGACGTAATAATTAATCAAATAGTTGCATTATCCTGCCCATTAGCTGAACGCCCTCTCGCTCTACTACCGATAACGGTTAAAGCCCAAATATTTCGCCTTATTTCTGCCTTCATAAATATACACAGAAGGCCACCGAAGTAATCGGCAGCCTTATTATCGATGATTCAACTATCGTTCCATTAGAACTATGGAGCCATTTAACGAAACGATGCCAAAAACTTTATTCGAGTTTTTTCCAACTCTGTGTGGTGGTTGATCTACCATCATCATCTTCATCATTGACTCTTCCAAGTTGTTCAATTGATAAATAGTTGTTTAATAATTTCATTTGTAGTCACACAGTCGTAATCGGTGTAGTTGCCTTCGTATTCCTGAAAATGATAATTCTCGATCTCGATCGTACGCGTGACGACCTTATCGATGAATTGCCGGTCATGCGACACCAGAATCATGGCTCCCTTGAACCGATACAGCCACTGCTCCAGCCATGCAATGCCTTCCATATCCAAGTAATTCGTAGGCTCGTCGAGCAGAACGACATCGGGCAGCTCGATTAGTAACTTCGCGAGCGCCGCACGGTTACGCCATCCCCCGGACAACTCATCGATCGGCTGATTGCGAGATCTGTCGTTGAACCCTAGCTTCGTGAGCACTGTGTTAATCTCGACGGACACGTTCCAGCCATCGAGATGATCCATTTGCTCGAATAACTCCGCCTGCCTCGCTAGCAGCCTCTCCATTTCGTTATTGTCTGTAACCAAACCCAGCTTATCTCCTACCTCTAGTAGCTCTCGTTCGATAAGGGCAACCTGCTCGAAGCACATTTCCAGTTCTTGCTGAACAGACAGGCTTCCGCTCAATTCCGAGAATTGAGAGAAATATCCGATTTTCAACTGAGGATTTATTTCTACTCTGCCGGAAGTCGGCTCCTCTTTGCCCATAATGAGCTTAAATACCGTCGACTTGCCGGCACCGTTTCGTCCGATCAGGCCGATACGTTCCCCTTGCATAACTCGAAAATAAATATCGCGAAAGATCATGGACCCTTCATACTTCTTCGTGACGTTCTCCAAACGTATTACGCTCATGGCTATCACCCTTACTTTAGCAAGATGTCGAAAATATTAAAGTTTTTATTCTACTGGCGGCAGCGAAGTTCGCAGCAGGGTCTCCATGTCGGCAATCGGTACGGCCAAACCGGCCTCTATCATTTGGTCTTGATGCTCGACATCGGCAGTGGCGAATACAACGGCGATGGCTTTGCCACGCTTGTTAATAACGGGAGAGCCGCTATTGCCGTTATAGACCGGCGCATCAAGGGCCATGACCGGCGTCTGACGGCCTTGGATCGGGACCAAGCCGATAATAGCCCCTTTGATGGCGATTTGCGTGAAATGAAGCGGATTGCCAATCACGTAGATTTGTTCATCAGGCTCCCACTGTTTGTTGTCTCGCTCGACTTCAATAAACGGCAGCCGTTGATCCCCGATGTCCGCCTTCAGTATGGCGATATCCAGATCGGGATCACTGCCCGACAGCTCCGCTTTATAACTCTGACTTTGCCCCGGGAATTTCACTATAATATAGCCGTTATCTTCGATGACGTGGTAGTTGGTCACAATATAGCCGCCGTTAATGTGAAATCCGGTGCCCTTGCCGTTGTCCGTGCTGACTGTAACAACCGCTTCTTTATAGCTTTGGATTTCAGCTTGGCTGGATAATTCCCTCGACCCGAACAAGAGCGGGAGCGTCTTCATGTTGTAGATTTGCGGCCAGAAGGCCAATATATTTCCGACTAGAGCGGCAACGAGCAGGAATATGACCGTATTTCTGATCCACTTCCGTCGGTTGGCCGATGAACCCCCGTCGTCGTCCTCCTCTTCCGACTCAAAGTCCCACTCCTCGTCTGCATATGGGTGGTCATTCTCATGTTCTTGCTTCTCTTCGGAATGAGAAAGAAAGTTCTCTTTGTTTCGACTCGGATTATTTTCCATGCGCATCCCTCCGTATTCGCCGTAATCTTGTCCCGTTATTGTATCATCAAACTGCCTATAATTGGGGGAAGATGGCGGCAACGTCCTGCGTCGCATTGAATACATTATTAGTCCAGTTGGGAATTCAAACAAACCACTTCCGGG
>NZ_BBJT01000006.1 GCF_000739915.1 Paenibacillus chitinolyticus NBRC 15660
ATTACTCGAGACGCTTCAATCACTCGTTGTTCAGTTTTCAAAGGACAATCTCATAAGACCTTGTGGTCTTCGTCGTTAGCGTTTGTCTCAGCGACAACTTTTATACTATAACATAGTCACGCTCAGTTGTGCAAGCTTTTTTTTGAATTTCTTTTTTCGCGGCGTGTTTCATTGTTGCCGGCAAGAAGTAACTTTACCAGCAACCGACGTCTTTTGCAACAACCATTTTGTGGAAGTGGAAAAGAGCCATGAATCCAGACTCTTTTCTCTTCCTCTGTTGGCAATTGTCTAAGATGATCCCCCCCTTTACGAGACAGAACCAAAATGGAAGGAATGCCTGAAGGCTCTATCCGTGGAATAGCAGTTTCGACTGTGTGACGCAACATATCAACATATCTATGTTAAAACAAAGTATGAAGAGAGTCGGGAGTAAAAGCACGGATTTCAACCACCCGTCCTTCGTGTATTCTCCGGGCCCATGCGGGGTCGGCCAAAAGCGCTCTTCTAACGACAATCGATTCAACTTCATTGTTGTCCAGCCACTTCAGACGCTCATCAATATTTTGGATGCCTTCCCAATCATACCGTAACGGCCCGTTCGCTGCTTTGTTTTCTCCCAGAAGAATTGATAACCAGATTTCCTTGAGCCCTTGAATTCCATTCCCGTCAAAGTCAATTCGTTTCGCTTTCACGGCAATGTCGACAAATCTCCAATTACTCTGGCGATCTCATTATCCCCCCATTGGATCGGCTGCCACTTTTAAAGATTATTTAATTTTCGTTGCAGAAGGAGATCTGCGTGCACAACTAGAACTTATGCTACCGAGTAAACCCGGCTGTATATAGTTGGAAATTTTTCAGCAGGTAAAAGAAAATGATGTTTTAATTACTGGAGGGAATTATTTGAAGAAGAAAACTAGGTTTGTCATTTTCTCATTTAGTATGGTAGTTGCATTGGTTTTACTTTTGCCAACAAAAACTTTTGCAGAATCCTCTAAAGTAAAGATTGAGGATTCTGCCTTGAAAAAGTCATTAGAAATGAACTCAATAAAAATGAAGGCCCAATAACCGTTGGAGACATGGAAAGCCTCAAAAAAATAGGCCCTGCGGATTGGCAGGGGATTACGACGTTAAATGGCTTAGAATATGCCAAAAATTTGGTGGAAATCAAATTAGCACAGAATAAAATTGAAAACATCGATGCTTTAAGCGGATTAACCGATTTGAAAACGATTAACTTGTGGCAAAATCAAATCAGTGATATTCACGCTCTCAGTAATCTTCGCTCTATAGTTAATCTGAATCTTAGTCAAAACCATATTTCCGACATAAGCTCTCTTAGAAATCTTAACAGCTTAAAAGTACTTAACCTATCTGAAAATGAGATACAAAACATGATACCTTTAGAGAATCTTGAAAACTTATCCGCCTTTAACGCTTATAAGAATCAAATTCAGGATGTATCTCCCATGCGCAATTTTAAAAATTTAGCTTCTACTAATTTACAAGAAAATCAAATCTCGGATATTTCGCCTTTAAGCAATCTGTCCAAACTTGATTTCATTGGTCTTAAATACAACCGGGTTAAAGACATTAACCCTCTAAAAAGCTTAACGCATTTGACTGGCCTCGAATTGACCGGAAATCCGGTTCAAGATTTAAGTGTCATCAAACATTTTCCCAAGCTTACTTTGTTGAGTATCGGTTCACTTCATATTTCCAATATAGACTTTCTTGAAAATCACCCGGATCTCAAGTGGCTGCAGCTTGAAAACAATCAAATAACCGATATAAGCAGCCTTCAGAAACTTGGCAAGTTACAGGATCTTGATCTTTCGAATAATCGGATTTCAGATGTTTCTCCCTTATCTCATGCGAATAAACTGGAGTTATTAAAACTCAATCATAATCGGATTTCAGATATTAAACCTATTGTTCAATTACCAAATTTATGGTTGTTATCGCTTAATGGCAACTCCATATCCGATCCGGAATCTTTGGGGAGCTTACCCCAATTACGTTCACTATATTTAGGATCAAACGGAATAGCTTCGCTCCAGTTTCTAAAGAGCCTGCCTCGACTCAACTTGCTTTCTCTGGACGGAAACTTAATTAGTGATCTGCGTGGAATAGAAGCTCAGAATGGGATCTATGAACTTGATTTAAGCAATAACCGACTTACTGATCTTAGTCCGATTAAATCGCTGAAGATGTTAGATGTCTTGTTTTTGGATGGCAATGCTCTTTCGGATATATCCGCGCTATCTCAATTAACTCCAAGAAAGATTTCGTTGGTCAATAATCAAATCCTAGATATAAGTCCTCTGGATAATCAAACCGATATTTGGGAAATTTATTTCGCCAACAACCCGTTAAATGAAGAATCCGTCAGCAAACTCAAAGTCAGGGCATTAAATGGAGCGGCTGTGTCTTACGGTGAGCGGATTTTTGTAAAGATCAATAATGAAGTTCAAAATTTTTCAGAGGACGAATCTCCGCAAAACATATCTGGCTCTATCCATGTTCCAATGAGAAAAATATTCGAAGCACTGGGCGCTAATGTAACCTGGGACAGTAACTCGGAAACCGTGACGGCTCAAAAATTAGATATCTCTTTAAAATTAATAATAGGCTCGAATAAAGCCATAGTAAACGGCAAAGATATATTCCTGGAATCTGCCATAGGGCTCGTTAACGGATCTGTTTTTGTGCCTGCAAGAATGGTAAGTGAGACATTTGGAGCAAAAGTAAATTGGGACTCGCATACAAAAACAGTTGATATCAGACAAGATTCTGATTAAGGGACTAAATATAATAGAAAGAACAAGAAAAGATCTGACTAAATGAAAAAAAAAAAAAAAAACCGAGAGTGTGAGCAATAAACTCACGCTTTCGGTTTTTTTGTTCTTCTTTATTATTTAACGTTGATTGGTAGTGGTGCATTGGGTGCCACAAGTTGTTGCTCGCGCATTTCCTCCCAAAATGCTGCCGGGATCACGGTGTTCAATGCGGCTTTGTCCTCTGCAATTCGCTCAGGACGAGTAGCACTAGGAACAACGGCAGCAACTGCCGGGTTGGCCAGTGAAAATTGTAATGCAGCGGCCTTGATGCTGATTTGATGACGATCTGCAATATTTTTGATTTTCTCCACTTTAGCAATAATTTCTGGTGACGCTTTTTGATATTCGAAGTGGGTACCTCCAGCAAGAACACCTGAGCTATATGGACCACCGGCGACAATGTCCATGTTATGTTTTACTGCTGCAGGCATCACGCGTTGTAACGCACGTTCATGGTCTAACAATGAATAACGGCCAGCTAGCAAGGATACATCTGGCTTCGCCTCTTCCAAGTCCAGCATGAGTTCAATGGGTTCTACCCGGTTCACTCCGAGTCCCCATCCTTTAATGACTCCTTCTTCACGTAAACGTGTGAGCACACGGAATGCCCCAGTTCGGGCCGTTTCAAATTGCGAAAGCCACTCGTCGCCATAAAAGTCCTGTGCTACATCATGAATATAGACAATGTCCAGACGATCCGTTTTTAAACGTTTCAAGCTCTGTTCGATCGAGCGAAGGGTCGCATCCGCGCTGTAGTCGTTGATGATTTTATTTTTACAGCCGAATTCGAAAAGCCCCGTTTTTTCACCGAAATCACGTGCAGATGGGTCTTCTAGTTCATCCGAAATGATTCGACCTACTTTCGTACTTATAACGTAATCATTACGATTTTTAGTCGACAGTGCTTCACCAAGCCGAATCTCTGCCAAGCCAGCTCCATAGGATGGGGCTGTGTCAAAGTAACGAATGCCGCTTTCCCAAGCAGCATCTACCGTTGCCGCAGCTTCTTCTTCTGAGATCGTACGGTACATATTCCCTAACGGTGCAGTACCGAAACCTAGTTTTCCTTGCAGTATATTTTTCAATAGGATTCCCTCCTAAAATTTGTTATAAATCTATTTTGAATATTGATTAGTCAGTATGAATGGATATAGAAATCAACGACTGATTAAATCAACAAATGTTTTCACCGTCTGACAAAATTGATTATGATGCATCCATACAGATAAAAAAAGTACGCACTTTGAAGTAATATGGGAACTAAAAAGTACCCGCTAAATGCTTCACGGTCACTTTATGAAGATCCCTGGAAACAATCCGCAGAAAACAACACCTATAAAAACCGCAGCTCGTGCAGCTTCTATAAGTGTTGTTCTTGTCGTTTCTATTAAAAATCAAAATTGTCAGGGTCTGGACCTACACGGTGATTTTCATTCAATTCATCAATGAGCTTCATATCTTCGGCGGTTAGTTCAAAGTCAAAAATAGCAGCATTTTCTACAATACGATGCTCTTTGGTCGATTTTGGAATCGTAATAATGCCGTTCTGAACATCCCAGCGCAAAATCACTTGGGCTACGGATTTTTTATATTTCGCAGCAATGGCAGTCAAAACTTCATTGTCTAAGAGTTCGCCTTGCATTAATGGAGACCAAGCTTCCAATTGGATGCCATGTTTTTCACCAAATGCTTGAAGTTCTTTTTGAGTTAAACGCGGATGACATTCCACCTGGTTGATTACCGGTTTAATTTCTGCGTCCTTCAACAAGTTCTCAAGATGGTGAATTTGGAAATTACTTACGCCAATCGCTTTTACTCGCCCTTCTTTATATAGGGTTTCTAATGCACGCCATGCTTCTTTATATTTACCTTCAACAGGCCAATGAATGAGATATAGATCCAGATACTCCAACCCAAGTTTTTTTAGGCTTGTTTCATAAGCCGCGATTGTCGATTCATATCCTAGGTCAGCATTCCATACTTTTGAAGTGACAAATACCTCTTCTCTTGAGATACCTGCCTCTTGTAGTCCTTCACGGATGCCTTGGCCTACTCCTTCTTCATTACCATAAATCGCTGCTGTATCAATACTCCGGTAACCATGCTTGATGGCTACTTTAACGGCATTTATGAGCTCCGGACCCTCTTCTACTTTAAATACTCCGAGGCCGAAACCCGGCATTTTTACACCATTGTGTAGAGTCACTGTATCCTGCAAATTCTTTATCATTGAAAATTCCTCCTAAACCGAGTTGTCTACCCAAAATTTTGTCTAACCGTGCCGGCAAAAACTATTATGTAATAGGTCAAATCAAAATAAAAGTACGTACTTATATGTGCTATAGGTACTTAAAAGTACCCTTGTCTTTTCCAATCCGGCTTCCACTGAAAAACGTATAAGTGATGATTTTCACATGTAATCAGTTGTTTAAATGAAAGATGCTCCATGTATGTCCTGTATCCTTTTGAGGTTTACGACACCTCGTCCTCTTTTGTAGGCACTTTTGAGTACCTATATACCTTAAAAGTACGTACTTATCAGATCGATTTAACAGTCTTATACTAGCATTCATGACTGAAGAAGAGTTCAGCTTACTTCCATTCAGAATAAATTGTTGCATTCGGTAACTCCATTGGAGGGAAGCTTGCCAACAAAAATCCAATTCGTGCGTTATTCTGGATGTTTGTTATCCAAGCGGCAGTTCTAATCCTATTGTCATTTCTTGCACCATTTAAAGTGGCCGGTGTCATTGGTGTTATCTTAATGGGTCTGCTTGCCTTCATGAACGTACCCGGTTTGCAGTTATATATTGTTCAACTTGCCGAAAAATATGTACCTTCAGCTGTAGACGTTGCTTCTGCGCTTAATATTGCAGCATTCAACATCGGTATTGCATTGGGTTCGGTCATCGGCGGGATTGTCATCGGCTCCATGGGGCTGGTGCATACACCTTGGATTGGTGCGCTAATGGTAATTCTGGCAATCCTACTCACAGGCATTTCCGCCAAACTGGAAAAAAAATAATGGAAGGAGAGTTCACATGTTTGAGCATCATCAAACTTACCAAAGAACCTTCAAAGAAGGTGATTTAACGCTTGGCCTCCATATTCCATTAGAAAACTATGGGATGGAAACGCCGACGATGGCCCGTCAAATTGAGTTAGCTCAAGCTGCTGAGACCTACGGATTTACAACACTATGGCTCAGAGATGTGATATTGGAGGATCCCAATTTCGGGGATCCTGCTGTCGGTCAAATTTATGATAGTTTGATTTACGGAACACATTTGCTTAGCCAGACGAAACAAATCGCTCTTGGGACATCTGCGTTGGTACTCCCTCTTCGCCATCCCTTAAGACTGGCGAAAGAAGTTGCCACCATCGAAGCGCTTTTTCCCGAAAGGCTGATCATGGGGGTTTCTTCAGGAGACAGGCGGGCTGATTTCAAAGGACTTGGAGTCGACCATCCGAGTCGAGGCGTTCAGTTCCGAGAAGCACTATCCTATCTTGAAAAGGCACTTTACGAGTCTTTTCCTTCTATTAACTCGCGTTACGGGGATATCGAACAAGCGACTCTCGTACCGAATCTAAACCGCAGAATCCCTACAATGATTACCGGATTTGCCCAGCAAGATATGGATTGGATTGGCATGAACGGTGACGGATGGATGTATTACCCACAGGCACCCGGAAGACAGGTAGACGCTATCCATGCATGGCGAGAATCAGCTGCCCGCCAAAATCAATCCGCATTTCGGCCTTTCAGTATGCCTATGCATCTTGATTTGGCGGAGAACCCTGATGAACATGCAACCCCCATTCGGCTCGGTTTTCATATCGGACGCAATAAATTGATTGAGCTTCTTAATTTATATAAAAGTATTGGAGTGAATCATCTCTTTTTTGCTTTATTTGACAGCCTTCGACCAGCTGATGAGGTCATTCATGAACTGGGAGAATACGTATTGCCGCATTTCCCGCCCCATGAAATCCGTGTCTGAAAAGGAGGCATTCAATATGATTAAATATAATATTCCTGTAGAAGCTACTTTGGAGGTAATCGGTGGAAAATGGAAGGTCGTTATTTTGTGTTATTTGACTAAGGGAACAAGACGAACGGGGCAACTAAAGCGCTTGATGCCTGGGATCACACAAAAAATGCTCACACAACAATTAAGGGAACTCGAGAATGACGGCATCATTCGCAGAGTAATTTATAACCAAGTTCCACCTAGAGTCGAATACTCGCTAACGGAGTATGGACAGACCCTATCAGGTACTTTAGACGCATTGTGCAAATGGGGAGAGAGACACATCGATAATAATTATCCATGTAGAGATGAGGTGTTACTAAATACAGAAGAATTAGAAAGAAAATTCTCTGACAAGAAAATTTCTGAAGTCGGTCCAGCCGCTTCTTTGACTAATAGAGAGAAAATTTCATCCTAATACAGTTTATTGGGTTAAGTAAACGGGATGATAGCCATGAGTATCGAATTTTTTGATCAAAAATTGGAGATAACAAAACAGGAAGAGGAAACGTTGCAAGACTTCCTTTCAAAAAGTCGAGTCTATGAATACTATTACGGTTAATTATTCCTATTAAAATTTTGGAGGAATACGCGTGCAACTTCATTTGCAAGGAAAAATAGCACTTGTTACGGGGTCTACAGCAGGAATCGGAAAAGCGATCGCCACATCATTAGCGGCGGAAGGCGCCACCGTGCTTATTAATGGACGCAGTGAGGAAAAAGTAACGAACACGGTCCATGAAATTCAAGACCGGCATGCGGGCGCTAAACTAGAATCCGTAGTCGCGGATTTGGGTACAGAGCAAGGATGTCAACAGGTGATTGAGAAATTCGCAGACGTTGACATTTTGATTAATAACCTCGGCATATTCGAGGCTGCCGAATACTTCGATATTCCGGATGAAGATTGGTTTAGATTCTTCGAGGTCAACATTATGAGTGGTGTCAGGCTCTCCCGTCACTATCTAAACCGAATGATTGAGAAAAAAGAAGGTCGAGTCATCTTTATTGCCAGCGAGGCAGCCATCATGCCTTCACAAGAAATGGCTCATTATAGTGCAACCAAGACTATGCAGCTCTCGATTTCCCGGAGCTTAGCCGAACTGACCGAAGGAACGAATGTAACGGTCAATACCGTTATGCCGGGTTCCACTTTAACTGAAGGAGTGGAGTCTTGGTTAAATACTCTCTATCCTAATGAAAAGATGACAGCAGAAGAAGCTGAGAAACGATTTATGAGAGAGAATCGGCCAACATCGATCATCCAAAGGCTTATTCGGCCAGAAGAAATAGCCAACCTTGTTACTTTCTTAAGCAGCCCTCTTTCCTCGGCCATTAACGGATCTGCTTACCGGATTGACGGGGGACTGGTACGCAGCGTGTTTTAGGATTCGCTTTTAAAAATGGATGGAGGAAATTCCTCAATCCATTTTTGTCTTTGCTTTGATTGGAGCGAAGCATGCGCCACCACTCAATATCACTTTTCTAACGAGTTGGCTTTTTCCATCGTCTCATACACGTTTAATTTATAATTGATATAATCGAACGCTTGACTCAGTTCCGACTGCCGTTTGTGAAGTGCAAGTTTGTGCTGCTCCAGAATCGCTTTCTTTCACCAATGGTGGAATTACCTTGTTGGACAAGTCAATCGTGACAAACGAACTACGGCTCCTGCTTGAGCAGCACGGCTTAATCCGAATGGGCTCCGGATTGATCCACTTTGGCTGCGGCCTCCTCCAATTTCATACCGAGGCTCGCAAAGGCGGCAATCAGAATAATCGCTGCGGACAGGCCATAGACGGGAACAAGCGTAATCGACTTCATGAGCGGACCCGCCAGAGCGGACCCGGTCAGCGTCCCGGCCATGAGCAGTGGCGTAATCGTACCGTTCACACGCCCGATGTAGGCTTCCTCAACCAGTTTCATCATAATAGCTCCGAGCACGATTTGCATGAACGCCGTCATGACGCCGACCATGAAGCGCATGGAAGCCGTTAGATACACCCAGACGGATAGAGCCTCGACGATGATGGAGAACGAGAGGAACGCGATGCCTGCGAAGATGACGACACGCGGATTTATCTTCGGACCGAGGATCGCTGCCGCCGCACCCCCAACCAGCATTCCGGCGCCGGACAGTGCATAGAACCATTGGACGCTTTCCTTGTCGAGCTGAAGACGTTCGGTCACGATATAGATGTCCAACGGCTGGATCAAGCCAGACCCAAGCCCGATACAGGCAAACGTAAGCGCGATAACAATCAAATTCCGATGGCTGCGGATATAGCGGAACCCCTCCTTCACATCCTCGAGAATCGGCACGGCGCCCCGTTCGGGCGAGCGCGGCGAGGGAGGTAGGGAGAACTGGACGGCTGCCGCCGTAAGGAACAACCCGATCATCACGGCCAGCGAGTAGGCCAGGCCGAGCGACGAATAGATGAGCGTCCCTACGACCGGTCCTACAATAATGAACAAGGACATGATCCCCTGAGAAATACCGATTGCCGGCGCCAGCAGCTCCTCGGGCACATGCCGCTTGAACATGACGGCCGAGGAAGGCTGTGAGAATTGGCTGACGATGGCCGACACGACCGTCGCGGCGAATACGGCCTGCCAAGAACCCCCGAGCACGAACAATAGAATGGCTCCTATCGACAGTGCACTGAGCAGATCGCCGGCGATCATCGTCCGCTTCGGATTCCACCGGTCGGCGAAGGCGCCGCCGATGAAAGAGAACAGAAATATCGGCGCGTATTCCATCACGTTCAGCAGGGAAACGGCGACTGGATCGCTGCCGGTCTGCTCCATCACGTAGAACAGCAGGGAGATATTTCGGATCCAGATCGCCAACTGCTGCAGAAGGTCAGCGAACGTCACGATCCGGAATACCCGGTTGGCGAACAATGCTTTCATAACATATCCCCTTAAGGACGGTACTAAACCGACCGTCCGGTCTAATTGTTGGGCAAAAAAAATTAGTGCTTCTCTATCCCTTGAAGCAAGACGTCGATCGCATTCCGATATAAGCCAATAATCCGATCGGTGTCGTAGTTGTAATACGAAACACTTAGGCCTCCAAATAGCCCGAATAGGATAAAAGTTAGATCTTCAAGCGGTAACGGTCGAAACTCGCCGCTTTGCATTCCTTCCTCCAACAGCTGTTGAAAGATCGGGTAGTGCATTCGTGTCAGCTCCAGCAGCTTGTTCCGAATCTCGTGATCCCCGTTTTCGCTTCCTGAAAACTCTTCCGCAGCCCGCAGTAGCGGATTCCGAAAATCCTCGGCGTAATGCTCTGCAAGCCGGTACAACTTCTCGCGTGCCGTACCGAGCGGCTTCTCCATCTCGCGCCACTTGCCGATCCACTCAAGCATTGACAGCTCAAGGATGTACAAAAAAAGCACTTCCTTGTTCTTAAAGTGATGGTAAATGCTCCCTTTGCTCGATCCCGATAACTGCCGAATCTCGTCCATCGTGGTTGCCGCATAGCCCTTCAGCTCAAACAGCTCCTTCGCCTTGGCCGCAATGTTGCGCTTTGTCTGTTCACCATGGTCCGTAGATTTAGTCATACCCGTCACCCCCTTTTTCAAACCGACCGTCCGGTCTAATCAAAATATAAGGGATTTATTTTCGCTTGTCAAGACTAGTCCGCTTACGTTCATGTCATCCCACCCAAGTTGGTTTATATCAGGACGTCTAATACTCATTCAAGAGAATTGATGCTTTTTTAAAACTCACCTATCAAAAAATGGTCCAGGTCTTATTAACCTATGTTCTGGAGAGTAGGACCCATTTTAACCTCCAAAAAAAAGATGAGGATGTAAGATCCTCATCTTTTTTATATTTATACAAAAAATGTATAGAGCTTTTCAGTCTACAACTTTATTTTCTTCTGCTTTCAAAAATAAAAGGCTGGCCGAGCGGCTTCCGGTTGCATCGGAATAACGCTACCTTAGCCTGTCTCTTGCAGGGGCCGGTAGAGGCCAATGAACAATGAACGGGATATTCAATTGGGACTTGGGCAGCATTTCTTGTCTGAATGATATACGTCATGTCCGATTGGCCTCCTTTCTGAATAATATAGTTCCTTTATAACGGGCTTCAGGCAATACTTGTCAACCCTAACCTTCATTGTTTCCGAGCGGAATCCAAAACAGCGATACGGTTGGATTTTTGTCATTTTTGCTGTACTGGTTGACTGTAATTTTCCATTTGTATCCTTGCGGCACAGGCAGCGTAATGCTGTTCGGACTATACCAATTGACCGTTGTCCATGCGGAGTTGTATGCGGTCGCCACGCCACCTGTTGCAGACACTTCATATGGAATCCCCCCTGCTATTGAGGCCTGCAAAGTAACGATGCAAGTCGAAATCGTCGAGGAAACATCCCCGGCCGGAGGGGTGATGGTCGCTATTGCATAGCCGTCTGTATGAGCGATATAAGCGACATTATCACTCGACAGAGACATAGGAACGCCGAATATATTGCTGCCGCCCCTCAAGCCGAGCAGGCCTGAAACGATAACGGACTGAAAGGCCGCCGTATTGGTCGCCGATAGTGTTCCGTTTATAGACGTATCACCGAGTAGGGCATTCCCGTTGCATTGGATACCCCCCTCTACGTTCAAGGGGCCGTTCAGATGCGCGGGACCCGTCATAGTCAAATTGCCGTTCACGTCTATTTGGCCTTCCAAGCTGGCTCCCCCGCTGCCGGTAAACTTGCCTTGAGCGAACATTTCCCCTGTCGATTCCACTAATGCACCCGATACTGTACCGGCTGCCGTAACGGAATGAGGGGTTGAATCTTCATTCGAAATGACAACGGTAACGCTATCGTAAATATACTGCGTTTCGGCTCGGAGATCGGTTTGGCTGGCAGCCAAAATGAAGGTCGTCGTCTTCGCGAGTCCCGAAGACAGCTTGAAGGAATTATCCGTACCGGTATACAGCGGACCGGAGCCGGCAGCCTCAAAAATTTGGAATTCGGTTCCGTTGCTTTCCCAGCTTAGCTGGATCGGCTGACCGTTCGTAAAAACGCCCGCCGGGGAGGCTCCTCCGTCAGCTGCGCTTGCCGTGAAGTTGCGCGCAAACAACAGAGCCGCGCCAACCGAAACCCCAAATGTCATCGACCGCAAAATGTAGGGCTGGCTCGAATCGTTTGTCGACATTTCGGTCAGGCCGAGACTTCCGATCCATCCCGGCTGCTGCGTCAATTGCTGTATCCCTACGGTCAGATTGACCGGACTGGTAAACAAATAGAACTCCGGCGATTTGCACATAAATTTAACTTGCACATAGCTGAGACGGGGATTAAGCCCGACCCGATCTCCCGGAACCTCCTTCCCCACATGCGTCTGCCAATTACTGCTGTCGGCGGAAGCGACGAATTGATCCGTCTGGCTGACGATGCCGGATGGAATATAAATATCTATTTCTTTGCAATAAACGCTCGCTGCGGCGGGAGATACCGTCACCGTAATCGTGCCGTAAGAATTGTAGGTCGGCGTGCTCGCCGACAGCGGCGCCGGGTCGGTCATAATCGTATAGGTCAGCAATACCGGAGCGTCCGTGACTGCCCCATATTCATTTTCGTTCATGCTTCTCTTCCTCCTTTTTCAATTGAACGACCATCTGTCCTTCTCTCAAGGAGCGATCGCTGCCGTCTATAACCGCTCTCCCATCCGTATCAGTCACTGCAAGCCTCTGTATCGTTACCTCGTCCGCCGCCGCAAGCTCCATCCAGGTCCACGAACTCCCCCGTTCTACCGGAACCGGAATCTTGACGGCGCTGGCGGGCATTGACGGAGCCGATATGGGCTGAGGATTGGGCCCCACCGCCGTCAGCATCGGCCCTACCGGTAATCGGACGGAAAGCCGGTCTAAAGCCGTATCGAAGAAACGCCGGTCCAATTTGACCGGCTGGGCGGGAAGAATGCCGGTAAAAGCGTGGACGGCCGACATCGGATCGACGAGCATGAGCAGGTCTGCGCTTGTCTTGCCGTCGAAACGAAGCGGGATATACTGCCCTTGCCCGATTGCAATCAAATACCCGTCCGCCTCGGCAGGCGGCTGCACGCAATAGAACGAATCAAACGATCCGTTCAAAAAGTAACCGACGAGTCCATCTTCGCGAAGGGCCGAATCGCCCAGCCTCACCTCGAACGGCTGGACGACGAAATCCGGTACCGGCGGATAGAACGTAGCCGCCCAGCTAGTATCGCCAAGAGGCTGATCCGCCAAAGAAAGCTGCATGCCTGCGCGGACAAGGGCAAGCGGCTTGCCGGACAAAATGCCCAAACTTTCGTCCAAGCCGACCGAGGCGGGATCGACCGTCCAGAGCGTATTGTCGATCGCTTCCAGAAAATCTTCAAAGGCGGCTGCGCTCTGCGCAAGCAACCCCTGCAGCATCGCGGCCAGCTGCGGAGAAGCCTCCGTCAGTTCGGCAAGCGACTGATAGCCGCCATCCGGAGCAAATGCCAAACTCAGAATCGGCGCACCATGCGCACCAATTTTTTGGCTGACTGCGCCGATCGCATCCCCATTCGCGCCATAAATAGCTACCGATCCGTCCAAATGGTTCGCAATCAGCCAGCCGGCAACCGGATTGGCACCAGAATCCAGATCGGTCGGCTGGTCTGGATTGTTCGCATCGACCATGCGGAAATCAAGACGCGACGGCTGAAGCAGCCGAGGCGGCAATTGGAGAAAACGCTGCGGATTGGCCTGCACGACCGGAGTGTCTGGCTTCAGACCTTCTGCCACAACAGGCGCGAACAGCGACGAGCTCGTCAGGCCGGAATCGCCCACGACTTCTAGCACCTGACCGAAAGCGTCGTACAACGCTAAATAAGAAAAACAGAACTGTCCTTGCCGGACGGCCTGAAACGGTGTCGTGCCGCCTGTATCCAGAATAAGCGGCAGACTGTCGAATTGATTGCCGGTCAGCTCGGCGAGCGTGTGTGTCGTGCCGTCGTCGAACGTAAAGGCAACATCGGCAGCCGGCGCTTGATTCGTTCGCGAATCGCGCAGCGACAGCTGATCCCCGAAGCCGCTAAGGCGCTGGGAGATGAAATCCCACTGTTCCGCTTCCCCGATCAAATCGGCAAGCTGCCCTAGCGACGCATCGGCGGGATCGCCGCTCGCGGCGGCCGCTTGCATTAGCCGGTTCTTGAACAAGAACGCCGTTTGAGGCGTAAGCAGACAATCCCCGCCTATCGCCTGGGGAGTCAGCTTCTGGCTTCCTCCTGTATAAGCGTAATCCGTCCCTTGAAAGGTCCAGTTGCTGCCGCCGGAAGGAAGCGGATACCATTGCGCGACCCATTTCAGCATGAACGGATTCCATGGCTGCGACCATTGTTCCGGCAGCAGCGCTGGAAGCCCTCCTTCAAAATCGGATGGGTTGTGCTCGGCCAGCCTTTCTCTTGTAAACGCCGGATAGGTGACGGAAATGGATGCCGCATTGTCGGGATCGCACAAAAGCCACTCGGTAAACAAGGCCCCTGCTGCTGCCGACACCGCCGCGGCAAAATCAGCCGAACTATAAGCGCCTTGCAGCATCTCCGCCAAATTTCCAGCCGAAGCCGGAAAAGCCGGCAATCCGGCAATTGACGAGGCCGGAATAACGGTCCCGCCATTCTGAAGCCCGGCAATCGTTTGTGCAGTCATTCGGCACGGGAGTTGGCTGCCGGCCTGCGGAATCTCCGCCGTATTGCCGGCTCCCGAAATCAGAACGACGGGATCTTGCGCTTGCCAAAATCTCGGCTCTGCCGCAGCTTTAAGCCCGCGATTTTGCGCCAGCAGGCCCTGCGCTCTCAATTGCTGCTCAAAAACGGCGATACCGGCCTGAAACGCGTCATCAGGCGTAGTGGCAGCATCCGCATATACCGGTTGAGGCACCTTTGGAGCAAGTGTGCCGCTAAGAAGATTCGCCAAATCCAGCACTTTTTTCGGCACGCTGTATATATTGGCCGGCCCGGGCGGCTGATCCGGATTGTACGAAGGATCGTTTTCCGCTGCGAGCGCCATCGCAAATTGGTCCTGAGTAACGCCGGAAGGCTGCGCAAAACCGGGATAAGTAGCAAAACGCCCCTCCTTCCACCATGTCGCGTACAGCTCCCACTGTGCATCGTGCAATTGAAGACGAGCCGCGTCGAAAGCGGCTTGATCCGCATTCAGCCCGGTCAGCCAGCTCTCGTCGTGCACGCCTTCGCCCGTTCCGGAATCCGACGCGGCAATATCAACGATTGTCCAACGGTAACCCCCGGCTTTTGAGCCGAACCACTCCTGCCGAATCCGGTAATCAAGCCCGGCCCAATCTCCGCTGTCGGCCAAGTGCAGCAAGTTATACTGGAACGCTTCAAGCAGTGCGGCTGCATTCGGCTGCTCCGCTAATATTTGCGCCGCCTCCGCATTGCCCTCTGCGGACAGCGACTGAAGCTGCTGCCCGATCATAGCGGCAAAAGCGTCGATGGACGTATTTCCCACCGCAACGCTGATCGACCCGCCTGCGGCCGTAAAGCGGTCTTTTACCGTCTGCATCGTGCCTTGAGGCTGCCAATCCACCCCGTATACCATGCCATGGCAGACCGTTCCCGTCGGAAGCGGATCGCCCTCGGCTCTATCAAGCGACCAGCCATAGTCGGACAACAGCGCCGACAGAAGCTGCTCCGCTTCATCCCCCGTTTGCCCATTCAAACAAGAAGCGACCGGGTCCGAGGCTGAATTGGAATACCATCCGGCTACCAAGTAGCTGAGCGTACTGTCAGGCTCCGTGACGTCTGCAAGCGCATCGTAAAATGAAAAAACTTGGCGGCAATGGCTTTGATAAGCGTTAAACAGATGGTTGCCCGGAGCAACGGCTGTCACGAACAATTGCTCAATTCCCTGCTCCTTCCAGTCCGCCAATTGAAAGGACCTTCCAAGCATGCCCGTTATAAAAGGTCCCGCACCGCTCAAAGCGCTGCCTGCCTGCTGACGCAGCGGATCGGCGCTACCCTCCCATGCGGACACAATGTCGGGATCGAACAGCCAGACACTGGAATCGGCCGTTCCGGGGGCGTCGCTTTCCACAACGAAAGCGGATGCCGTTCTTGCGGCCAGCGGGCCGCTTAGCCGTACGATAAGCCAGCGGTTCGGAGTTAGCGGATACTCCACCTGTTGCGAATCGGGCTGCTGGCACCCGTGCGTCCAAGCATCCGGCAGCTTCCAATGCAAATAAACACCCGTGCTGGAGCTTCCGAATCCGCCCGTCACGTCGGTTGGTCCCGGCTCCGCGCTGTCAAATTGAGCAATATTGCCGTATGTCTCCTCCCATCGGCGGAACGGCTGATTTTGCAGCACATATGCGTTCGCCGACAAGGCGCTTACTTCCATTGGCACAAGCACAATCGGATCGGCCATTAATCGTTCCCTCCTTGGTTACGGCCTGTCTCCCGCTCCTGCTTGCCGTTTTCCGGCAAGGCGAAAGCCGAGCTATCAGGCACAAATATTTGCCGCTCCGGCGCCTTAACCAGCTGCAGCGCCAGATCGGACGGGCTTATAGCAAGCGCCCCTTCCGCCAGCTTCTGAGATATCAGCCCGGCGACGGACTGGACAAGTCCATTCGAATCGTCCGGATTCATATTCAAATACTCCCCGTTCCGCAAATAATCCCCGGACAACGGCAAATGGATGCCAAGTTCGCTGCCGAACGGATATTGCGCGTTAGTAGTTGAAAGGCTGCGCAAATCAAGGGAGCCGGCATCGTCTATACCGAAGCGTAAACCTTCCTGAGGCTCACTGAACGCCAGACTGGACGGCACCCCCCAGAACAATGCGAGCATTATGCCGGAAGAAAGCCGGGAGAGACGAAGAAGCTTTAACGGATTGCCCTGGGCATCGAATGCGCGCACCGACATTCCGGGCCAGCCCGATACTAGGGCGGATCGGAGTAGAAAGCCCGCTACACGCGTCTCCCCGTCTGGACCCGGATCGGCTCCGTCCCCCTGAAGCCCGATCCCGTAGCTTTCCAAATTGCTCTTAACAGCCGCTACGATTGCTTCTTTGTCAAGCTGATAAGCGAGCGTATCTAGACGGGATTGCATCGCAACGGACATCATCCCGTCAAGCATCGCATCCATCCAATTCATATCCATATAAAAGAAGCGAATGGATTCCGGCGGCAGCATCGATTCTATAGGAACCAAATGACCGAACGGCACATTCTCCAGCAGCACTTTGCGGGCAATCCAAGCCGCTGCCGCTTGCAGCGGCTCCGATGCGCCGTCACGCGCCATTTGACGAATATCCTCCTGCTGCATGAACCGGCGCAATGAGGCTGTCCGGTCCGAAGACGGAGATTCCGCCCGCTTGCGGACAGCGCCGGATGCCGCCGGAGCGGATGCTTGCTCAGATTCCGCGGATTCCGCAGAATGCTTCCTTCCTATCAGCCGTCCAAGATCTTTTGCAAGCGTGTCCAGCCACGAATGCTTGACAGCTCCGGGATGTGCAAGCTTTTGCAAATCGCCGGCTTCCGTTAGCCCGTGAGCCTCCGCATGCGCATACAGCTTTTGCGTAAGTCCCGTGCTCTGCTGCCGGTACTGGAGGAGCGTGCGTCCGAAGCTTTCGTCGGCAAGCGCCATAAATCGGCCGATCTCCCAAGCGGAAGCAAGCGAGCAATCGAACAGGCCGTTGCCTGCATCATAGATCAAAGCGGCGTCCGACGACAGAAACGGTGTGCTTTTGGCAAGCGTTGCCGGCACCGCCGGAGCCAATGGCCCCCGATACCATGCAAAAGTATCCTCGCCGGTGCGGGTATGGTACGGCAGCGCCACGTAGCCGTTCATCAGCCGGTTTGCCGCTTCGGTATGGGCGGCATCGCCGGCCGTCACTTGACCGGCTTGCGGATGGCGCAGCCAGAGCAGATCCGGATTGTACTCTCCGCCGGACATGCCGCCCTGCGTAATTCCCGCCGCAAGCCCTCCAAAGTTTTCGCCGTCTGACGACAGGCAGCGGAACGACCAGGAAGTCATCGATAACAGCGCCACGGCTGGCTGTGCAATAGTGGCTTCCGCCGCCATCATGCTTTCCATCCCCTCGAACGACACGAGATGAACGGTATAATTCCCGCCGTCCTGATCGGACGCCACGAGTCGGTTCGCAACGACGACGCCATACCAGCCGTCATCCCCCGCTGAAGCCTTATCCCCGGCGTTGATCTCCCTCACATGCGCCAAGTAGGGAAGCTCGGCAGCGTAAGGCGTCATCGCCTGAAATTGCTCTTTGCTCATCTGGATATACCGGCAAGGAAGACTGTCCGGAACAGCCGGATCTTTTACAAGACCAGGGGGTATCAGAATATCTCCGCTTCCCTGCAAGGCCATAAAATCGCCTGCAGTCGTCCGGATGGCGCAGGTCGCGGCATCCGTCGCGTCGGGATCGCCCGGAAGCAATTCCCCCTCTTTGAAAACAAGCAAGCCGAGCCACGGCGTTCCGACCGCGCTCATGCTCCTCTCCCACGGAAGAATAGGCTCGTTCAGCACAATATGCGGCAACTCGCCACCGAAATCACCCGATGCGGTCGCGGGCGGCACGACGCTGTGGATTTCCGATGCGTCAAGCGCAAATTGCGGACCAGACACCGTGAACGACTGCACAGCCGTTAACTGCTGCTGCTCCGCTGCCGACAATCCCAGCCCTTCGATTTGGTGGCTTACCGTCACCATATAGGTGCCGGCTTCCAGCCCCGGTATCTTATTGTCGTAAAATCGAATATCTCCAATCGGCAAACTGTCAGCCATCTCGCCTGCTCCTTCCTGCGGCGGCAACCTGCAGCGGGGAATCGCAGTACAAGCTGTCCGCCTGCGAAGCGAGCCCTGCAAGCGAACCGTTGCTGCCCGTATAAATCTGCAATCCGCTTAACACTTCATAAATGCTGTTCCTATTTTGCATCGCAGTTCCCATAATGGCTGCTATTGAATCCGGCGTATCCTCGGCGAATACCGGAACATAGAGCGGCTCCGCCTCAACAGACAAAGCAAGCGGCATTTCACCCTGCGGCGATAAATCCTCAAAAGCGAGCAGTTCGCCGGATAGCGCCGAGCGGGAAGCTCCGAGCTCCGTCTGCGGAGGAGAAACCGCTAACCCGGAAGGCACATTCGCCACCGTATCGGCGTTCGGCACCTGCGGGTTAAGCACAAACTGTCCGGCCGCATCTTTAAGCGGCTCTCCCCATAGCGCCGACGGCAAGTTCGAGCCGTATGGCGCAAGCGTCCAGCCTGACAAGTCGATCTCGCTGCCGCCCTGTTCAATGACAATTTGATGTAAAGCCGACACGTCCGTCGTATTCATCGGCCGGACCTGAACGGAATATCCGTTCGGATAGGCAGGGTCCGGGATAGCCGCAAGGCTCGAACCGGCCGCATAATGGCTTGCCGGAAACGCAGTTTGCGTAGTAAAGCTAAATGTTCCGGCCCGTACGAGCCAGCCAAGGTCCGAATCGTCCAGCTTCGAGCCGCTTCCGTTCGTTCCGGCAGCCGGGCTCTGCGCAAGCCCTCCCGCCGCTTTTATGGTCACAACGCTGTCGAGCGCCGGAAGAAGCGGCTTGAACTGCTCCCAAGCAAGCGGGTCGTTCTGAGCGGCATTGGCATCCGCTCCGAAATCGATCGTAAATGAGATAATCCACCAGTGAACACGGGCTTTCCCCCCGGTCGGCGGCCCCCACAGCTCCAGCGACGCTCCAAGCTCCGCACTGATCGTTTTGCTCGTAAACAACAGATTAATCCGGTAAAACGCTCCTATGCTTACGCTAATATCCGCTTGAAAGCTGAATGGATTGAATGTAATCAGCATATCGGCATTGGCGGTGAACCATGCCTTCAGATTGCCGTCATGATACAGCGCTTTGAGCGCTCCCCCCGTCATAATCGCCCCCGGCGTTATGGCAAAATAAGCATCCCCCTCGATTTGAAACTGATCGCTGAGCGCCCAATTGATACCAAGCCGCGGGACTGACGGGTAATAGGATGGCGGCTGAAACGCCGGATGATAGCCTCCTAATGTCGCTACAAATTGCCCGGCGTTCGGTCCGTCATACCATAAGTAAAAGGCAAAGCCCCCTGTCAAATGACAGCTCGGATCCAGCACGAACGAATCCGGGGTCAGCAAGGCAGTAAGGCCGAAAAATCCGCTCGACGGCTTCCATATCGCTTGCAGCTCAAGTTCCGCCTGAGCGTACACCGTATCGCCGGATTTTGGAAGACGCAACATGGATGTTCCGAGCAGCGCAAATTCCAGATCGCTACCGAATTTCCCCAGCAAAAGCGCTTGGCTCTGAATAAGCCCAAAGGATTGAAAAGAGATGCCGGCGGCGAGCCAGGAGTCGCCGCTACTTGGAACGATCCAAGCTTGCCGCTTACCCGGCGCGTAATCCGCAGTTCCGTCAAGCTCAGCCAACAGCCCAAGGAGCGGCGGCGGCGTCCCTCCCCCTGCCAGAGCCATCAAAGGAAAATCCGCCACCTGCTCCGGCGCAGGCATCGTCATGGAGCTGTTATATCCAAAACCGGCAGACAAGCCCGTCACAAACAGCGCCGGCGGTCCGCCAAGCGGCGCGCTGGCCGTGGCAAATACAAACATGGAAGGCTGTCCGTCCGTCAGTTGGGCATAGGAGCCGATCCCCTCTATAGAGAAACGTTCCGTTTCTATTACGACGCCGCCTTCATAGGAAAAAGCGGTGCCGTCCGGCGCAGGCGATACCTCGGAAAAAGCACCGCCGATCTCCAGCGGTCCTTCCTTCAAATCAAATCCGAGCCCGAGAAGCGAGAATTGCGGCTCGAACGCCGATAACGGAGAACCAAAGCCCATTCCGCTTAGCGTAATGGTCAGCCCGAACGCCGACAGCGAACCGTCAAGCAAAAACCAGAGCAGGCCATTCTGATAGCTGACTCCAATCCGGTTCAAAGCAACCGGACCGAACGAGCGCTGGATGCTTAACCATTGCGCGGATGCCGATGTCGTTGAATCGGATACGCTGCCCACTGCGCCATAACTTCTCATCGCGGGCGTGCGGGTGGCGGAGGTTGATCCCATAGCCAGCATGAACGTCTGTGTTTGCCCGCCCCATTGCAGTTCGGTTCCGACGGTCATACCGGAGCCAAAGCCGGCGGACGGCAGCGGATAAACTCCTTGCGGGAGCAGTGCGTTCACCGCTCCGGCTTCTGCGGCCGCGAACGGCTGGGACGCATATAGAAACTGAAGATCGTTCACCTTGAACGCATCCGTTCCGCTCATATCGCTGCCGATAAGCGGCAAATCGCTCAAGCTGAAGGAAGCAGACAAATCAAGGCCCAGCGCATATTTTGATCCGCTAGCATCCTTGTAGTAGATAAACTTCACGTCCTTCAGTTCCACTTCCAAATCTTGCGGAACGACAGAAGCCGCTTCAGGCGAAAGAGCATAAACAAGCTCATAAATAGAAATAGATGAAGGCAAATCGCCGCTGGCGCTGAAGGTAGCGGTGAAAATGTCCGACTGCATATTGTCGGTATCAAAGATCAAAGCGAACGTTAGCGAGCCGATCGTTATCGTTCCGCCGAATGTCGAGTGATAGCCGTTCCCGGTCGCATCCGGCTCCATGTCGATCGTGACGGCGACAGATACCGGAGCGGTATCGATTGTAAAGGTTCCCTCGCAGCTGAACGAGAAACTGCCCTGCGCAGCTCCGGCCGTCTTCGCATAAGTAAACGCAACATTTTGCAGCTCGAGACTGGATACCGGATTCGGGAATGTAAGTCCATACCGATTTCCGAAATCTTCTATGAGCGTCCCGATAGGGATTGGCGTATCCATACCCGTCTGCCCTTGAATTTCCCAGCCGTTCCCTGCAGTCAGCGACAGGACCGCGTCTACCCCGGCAATCGTCATCGATCCCGTCATACTGAATGTAGTGGCCGGCTCCGCCTGGCTGCTGTAGTCTAGTTCAAATATCAGGTCGCTCAGAACGAAAGCCTGCTGCCCGCTGCCGGTCGGTATTTCTTCCAAAGAAGCGCCCACATAAAACGTGCCGTCCGTTGATCCTCCCATATGGAACTCGGTCAGCATGACGCTCGGAGCTCCCGAGGGCAGTCCGAACTTCTCCGCGATCGCGGTCAAATTCAGCTGTTCCCCCTGTGCCAGATCGACGCTGACCGACAGAACCTGCGACATGATCGTAGGCACCAGATCGGCGGCAACATCCAGCTCTATGCCTCCGATATCCAATCCTCCGGTCATGCGGTATGCTGCCGACGGGCTGCCGAACGGATCGTTGACTGTGACCGACACCGCAATATTTTCGATTTCAATATAGTCCTCGATAATATCAAGAGAAGTATCTGTAAAGGCCGATATCGTCACTTTCGCGTATTCCAGCTTTTTTGACCCGAGACCGACTCCTAAATACAAACCGCTTATGCAAATGCTGTTCATAGCTTTTTTGAACGGATCCGGCAAATAGGAAGTAATGCTTGTCCCGCCAAAATAATCGGCAAGCTCCGCTTGTCCGGGAAGCGCCAGTTGTCCGGTCAGTCCGATTTCTACCGTCCCCCCCGATTCGGATGGCAGCACGGCGCTCAGCGTCTGCTGCTTCCCTCCCCAGCTTAACTGGGCGGAAAAACGCAAACCGGGCGTTGCGTCCTGATCGGCGGGATCGAACGATAGCGAGGCGGCAAGCGGTATTTGCAAATTGTTGAAAATACCCGGGAAGCCGTTCGTGGAGGTGGATATTTCTAAACCTATATCCAGACTAGTGCCAAGCCCCGCCGCCGGCACAATGGCGCCAAAGCCGACGGGAGCCGGACCGACTATCCACGAAGCTGGAGCGAACAGCCCCTGCGTCTCATCGAACACCGCAAAGAAGGACACGCCCGCAGACAAGCTGCGATTAAGGCTTGGTTCCACAACCGTGCCCGAAGCAAGCAGCAGACGGGGCAATCGGGACGCATCGTCCGTTTTGACCGCAAGCTCCTCCCAAAATGTTCCTTGCAAGCCCGGGAAGGAATTAGCCAAATTCCAATTCGATGAAGCGAAAGCGGATACAACAAAAACCGGGCTTGTCTCCGCGTTATAAATGGCGCATTGAATAGACGAAAACTGTTGGGCCGGAAACAGGATCAGCGGTGTCGTTCCCGTAAGCTTCAAGCCGGACGCCGCAAAGATAATCGTCCCCGCCTGTTCGGACGGAGACTGTGCGACACCGCTGAACTGCCACGCTCCGCTTCCGGACGATTGCGCCAAAGGAGCCGTCCATGCGCCCAGCGCCGTCATATTCAGATTCAACTGCTGCGTTCCGGCGTCGTACATGCCGAGCAAAGTATCAAGCAAGCTCATTCGAAATCGACTCCTTCCGCCGACATGACGTAGTGCGGATCCGCCTCGTACTTCAGCTCCATGCAGATCGGCATATGGTCGCTGATGGCGTAATAATAAGCATATTGCGCCTCCCGCAATGAGGTGGGCCTTACGTTCAGCTTCGGAATCTGCTGCAAATTCAGGCTAGTCGATTTACCGGCATGACGGTTATACCAATTATTGTAGATAGCCGCCGTCAGCGAGCTCAAATCCCGCTGATACGTGCTTGGCGTCGTTGAACGGGTTTCATTAACCGGATTGTTGTCCGTATCCATCGTTCCGGTCCATATTTCCTTCGGAGTGGTAAGATCAACCAGATTGCACACAAAAGGATCGGATGGATCCGTCTGAGCGGAACGGACAAAAAATTTATCATACGGACTGGTCAATATGGACTGCATCACCGTGCTGTCGGCGATCGCATCCGGGGCCACCAGCGCCGAGGTCATACTGGTCAGATTGTCCTGCAGCCGGAAACTATAGTTTTGTACCGTCGTCAGCGCCGGTTGAGTTGTCGAATGGGAAGCGAAATCAGGTCCGGACAAACGCTGGAAAGGCGCGGCAAAAATGTACTGGCCGCTGTCGTTCAGTACGTAACGAAGCCTTCCCAGATCCCAATTATAGTATTGCAGTGCCCAGGTTCTTTTCGCCCATGCCTCGGTGACGTTGAAATCGCCCATTACGACGCCTACATCCGCCTGGATAACCGGGTCGATTAAACTAATCTGATTGCTGGCCGTGATCGGCGACGAATCGCTCGGGCCGGGCGCATGGAAAAGAACAAATGTAATGACCGTGTTTGTATCCGCCGTCGTTACCCGCAAGATGAACGGCGGCCGCGACCTCGGATACGGAAAGGTCTCCGGAGCATAAGCCGTGAGAATGGCCGACAAATCCAGCTTTTGTTGAGCGGTCAAATTAAGCGTCGGATTTTTTTTTGTGCAATCCAAATTTTGCGGATCGGCTACCAGCTTGCTATAAGCGCTATAAGGCACCATAAATGAGTCGTTCATCCATCCGTTTTTAGCCAGGCTTTGAGTCACCTGGAACTTCTCGTCTTCATCGGTAATATTGTTGGTTGCGAAAAACGTATCGAACGCGTTCTCGCCGAGCACGTTCCACAGCTTCCACTCCACGGAGCTGAACAAGCCCAACTTCCACACAAATACATACTGCTCGTTCGGCGCGCTCGGCGTCATCTCGCTCGCTTGCCCGCTCCACACGACGCCGGTCGCCTTTTGCTGCTCCTGCTGGTTCAATTCATTGACAATGGCGGTGCATACTTCATTGCCGATCCAGCCGACGATTTCCATTATGCCTGCGACATCGATCTCCATAAGCCGGATGACCCGCGCGACATATTTGATAAAAAAATCATCATTCATTTTATCCGCATTAAACTTCTCAATGTTCCATGACAACAGCTTCAATGAATGCGACACGCCCGGTCTCCCCGCTCTCCGTAAGGCTGGCCCAAATGATTCCAAAGACCGCTAATTGATCATATAAAATTTTCCAGGAATTGAATACCATTTTTTATCGAAAATAATTGAAATTTGTATGAAAATAGCGATAGTTGTCGCTTTATTCTATTCTCTTTGATCTATTAATAAGTCTTGAACCGAACGAACTTTTAGCTGGGCGAAAAGCAAAAAAAGAGACTGCAAAAAAAAGCAGTCTCGGACTATCGAGAAAATCCTTCTCATCATATACCATTCATCCACACGCGAAAATTTAACCGATAGGTATGATAAATCAAACTTATTTAACGTATTACCTCTAACGCAGAATGATGTATACGAAAAATCACACACCTTCCAGTATTGCTTTATTAGTTGCTCTTAGTACTGCACTGCTGTGATTTTTCATTTAAAATGAGAATTTCAATGCAAGGCCCTCGTATATATACGGGATCTTTGTTTCATAATATATCAACTCGCATAACTCAATACTTCCATCTCTAGCTCAATCCAGTTTACGTTGAATACGTGTTCAACTGCTCTTCTAATCTAGAATCTGCATACAAACAGGGCGGCGCCGTTGTTACAAGGCCATATTCTTCATGTAATTGCTCTACAGCGGAAATAGCTAACAAGTGAATCGTATCATCCGGGCTAAATTCTTGTTTGAGAAAATCTAGCAATCGTTGTTGTTGCGTGTGGTCCATTGTCATTCTCCTTTTCATTTTGAAGTGATGATGCAGGCAAAACAAAGAAAGCAACCTCCGTCCATATTGGATAGGGGTTGCTTTTGGGTGAAACCGTGGTCTCCTTTTTATATCATGTTTATTATATATGCTTGTTTTTGGTAGTAGTTCGTCTTTCTTAAAGTAGCTTCTATTACTACTTCTAAATAAAATTAGGGAGGTACAGCATGTCGAGTAAACTAGCTACCTCCAATCATTTCCGTAAAACAGCCAAAGTCTCAAAATTTATGGTACGCGGATAGGCGCTGGCACCGGCTACAAGCATACGAGACTTGTGCTTAACTGCTAATTTACGAACCTCATCGTAATCAAGCCTTGCAACACTCTCTAACGGGTCAAATGGCGAAATGAAAGGCACCCTCATGACAAGGGTGCCCAGTGTTAAAATCGAAACGTATCGTCTGTGATCGGAGTGACCTTCGCTACTGCGTACGTGGAGCCTTTCTGTGAGAAGAAGTCATATGTCGAGCCCTCATTGCGAATTCCGTTCATGACGATCGGGTTCACTTCCTCGTCCGGGAACATGACTTCAAAGCCGATATTCATGAGCGCTTTGTTCGCATTATAGCGGACGTAGCTTTTGACATCAGGGCTAAGTCCAGTTTCCGCGTACAAGTCGTTCGTATAGCTTACTTCGTTGTGGTAAAGATCGAGCAGGAACTCGTAGGCCCAGACCGTCAGCTGTTCCTTCTGTTCCGCCGTGAACTGCTTGAAACGCTGCTGGGCGAAAAACCCGATTGCAACGCCGTGAATGGACTCGTCCCGAAGAATGAGCGAAATAACTTCCGCGCTGTTCCGCAGGGTGCCTTGTCCACCCAAGTACAGCGGGAAGAAGAACCCGGAGTAGAACAAGAAGGATTCGAGCATGACCGACGCAAACATCGCCTTCCATAAGGTTACCTCGTCGCCTTCTTTGATCGAAAGATATACGTCGCTGATTCGCTTCGCCTTATATTGCAAATACTCGTTGCGCTTGACCCAGTCGAAGATTGCGTCGATCTCGCTATTCGTGCACAAGGTCGTGAAAATGTACGAGTAAGATTTCGCATGAATGGCTTCGAACGAAGCGAACACCGTGTACAAGGCTTTCTCTTGCAAATTTGGCTCAAATCGTGCGATTTCGTTCATTCCGATATTCGTCTGAATGGTGTCGAGCAGCGTTAAGCCTCCGAGCACCTTCTTATAGGTATCTTGATGCGCGAAGTCCTGCCATTGCTTGATGTCTTTGCTGACCGCGATTTCTTCCGGGAACCAGATCTGCTTCCATTGCTGGTCCCAGAAAACTTTGGTCAGCTCATGCTGGCTGCGATTCCAGTTAACGGCTTCGAATGCTTTTAAATCGAACATGAGACACACTCCTCAATTGTTTGCAGGCGCTGACGCACGTAGTACACCGTCTTGATTCCTTTCATCCAGGCGTAGATGTACAATCGGGCCAACTGCTCGGTCGTCCATTGATCGGTCACGTATAAGGTCATCGATATACCTTGGTCAATGTGACGTTGAGCAGCTGCGTATAGGTCTATCATTCGATACTGATCGATTTCATAAGCTTCCTTATATAAGGAGATGTTGTCATTGTTCAGGAACGGCATAGGATAGATGGTGCGGCTGTCGGCGTAATCGCGGATCTCTACCTTCTCCGTGCATGGCGCAATCGAAGCCGTACTACTCCGGATATAAGAGATGCTTCCGGTTGGCGCGATCGCGAGGCGATAGGCATTGAACAAACCGTGTTCCATGACCTGCTCCTTCAAAGAGCGCCACATCTCCTGCGTAATCACCGGAACGTTGCCAAGCGCCTTTCTCACTTGCTCCGGCAGCTCGGTAACCTCTTTGGACACGTATTGTTCGAAATAACTACCGTTCGCGTAGTCGCTCTGTTCGAAACCGTGGAACGTTGCTTTCTTCTCCTGGGAAATCCGCATGGACGCAAGTAAACTGTAGTAGTTGACAGCTTCCATAAATGCGTCAATAAACTGAACGGACTCCTTCGAGCCATACAAAATTCCTTGAGACACCAAATGGCCATGCAGGTTCATGAGGCCAAGACCGATCGAATGCATGAGGCGATTCGCTTTCGCAACCGACGGAACATTCTTGATTTCCGTCATCATGGATACGTCCGTCAATAGACGCATCGACGTATCTATCAATTGTTCGAAATCGTCCTCTTGCACCGCCTTATGAATGTCAAGAGAACCCAGGTTGCAGGATACGTCTAAGCCGTATTCGTTCTCTTTGTCGTGGTCATTAATGATGCTCGTCGATTGAACCTGCAGGATTTCCGTACACAAGTTAGACATTTTTACCCGGCCTAGATTGCGCAGCGGATGCTTCTCGTTTACTTGATCGTCGAACACCTCGAACGGATACCCCGATTCGAACTGCGCTTTCTTGACCTCCGTGTACAATTTGCGGGCATTGATCCGCTTGATTTTGCGAACGTTCGGATTGTCTAACAACTCATAGTACATTTCGCTGATGCTGATTTCGGACATCCTTTTGCCGTATTCTTTGTAAATGTCGTACGGGCTGAAAAGCACGACGTCCTTGTCCCGCTTCATCAGCTCGAAAAAGATACTCGGAACGATAATGCCCGTGGACAACGTCGCGAGACGGATTTTATCATCGGCGTTCGGCTTCTTTGCAGAAATAAAGTTCTCAATATCGGCGTGGAAAATGTTCAAGTAAATAACGCCGGAGCCGTTGCGTTGACCCAATTGGTTCGAATAGGAGAAAGAATTCTCAAGTAGCTTCGCGACCGGCATGACGCCGCTCGCGCGGTTCAATATCCCTTTGATCGGATCGCCGAGAGGTCTGAGGTCAGTTACGTTTACGCCGACACCTCCGCCTAAACGGGACAGCTCCAGGCAATAACCTATATTCTCGGAAATGCTGTTCATCGAATCGTCCATCGTCAGCTTAAAGCAGCTGACAAGCTCCCCGCGCGCTTTTTTGCCGCTGTTGAGCGCGGTTGGCGTTGCCGGCTGATACGCCGACATCATGACCTCTACCGCGCGCTCCGCCAGATGTTCGTCCCCTTGCGCCAAGTACAATGCGGTAATAACGATGCGATCCTCGTACTTCTCGAGAATTTCCTCGCCATTCCTGCTTTTCATGGCATAGCTTTCATAAAATTTGCTCGCACTCATAAACGAAGGAAATCGAAATTCGTAAGCGTACGCCTTTTCGTAGAGCCGCTCGATGAAAGACATGTCGTACTGCTCCAAAAATTCGGATTCATAGTAACCCTCATCGACGAGATAACGTATTTTTTCTCTCGTATCGATGAAGTAACGCAGCTTGGCGTTGACATGCTCCAAAAAGTAGCGGCGCGTTGCCTCTTTGTCCTTGGCGAGATCCAGCTTTCCCGTCCGGCTGTATTGATTCAGCACCTCGTTGTTCAATTTCAAATAGGATTTCATCCGATGTGCTCCTTTCGGAAACATTGCTCATAATAGTCGTGAATGACCTCATAGTCTTCCGGGAAGCCGCGCAAGTCGATCTTGCGCACGAGCGGTACTTTCAGTTGCCGCGCGATCGCATCACCGGCTCCGCCGAATACGTTATGGCCGAAATTGCTGTTACCGCTCACGATGACGCCGCGGCAAAGCTTGCCGTTCCTCTCGAGAAACAACTTCACCTTGGCTGGGATCTCTCCCAGCCCATCCGTATATGTAAAAAGCAAAAAAGACTCCGCAAGCATAAGGTCTTCTTCGATTTCGATCGCAGGCAACCGAAGCCGCGAAACAATGTATCGAACATTGCCTGTACGGCTCGCAAAAGCAATCATACGTTCACCTGCTCCATAAGTTTGACCATTTCGTTCGTATCGAAAATAAACTCACCGCCAGCTTCCATAACCGGCAAGCTCATGACTCCCGCTTCTAATAGTCTTTCACGCGCCGCTTCGTCATGATCGATGTTGACGATCTCAACCGCGATACCAGAACGCGCAATTTCAGATTTGATCCACATGCATTTCGGACATACCGTTTTCGTATAGAGCTTCATACCGTTTCTCCTCCGGTTTCGTTTTGGTCTTATAAAAAAGCAGCCTCAGGGATAAGCGCACGACAACCGACATCATTCGACTCTCGTTTTAAGTATCCAGTCTTATGCCACCGGCGTACTGCACCATAGAATCTATATTATATTAACGATGTAATAGAGATATATTTATCTTAGCACTCATACATCAATAATACAATATACAGTATGTTATCGGAAAATTCAGCCCTTTCTCATCAATATATTGATTTGACAAGCTTTTCGTTTGGGCCATAGAAAAAAACTATGCCTTGGTATAGTTTTTTTGTGTTTCTCGATAACAGCTTCCGCACTCTATACTAAAGCCAACATTCACGCAAGGAGCTGTTACAATTGAAAACATCCATTATCGGTTATCCACGAGTCGGCGCGCTCAGAGAGCTTAAATTCGCATCCGAAAAATACTTCAAAGGCGTACTTCCCGTTGAAGAACTGCAACAAACGGCGGCTCAGCTTAGAACGGCAAACTGGAAGCTTCAGCAGGAGAACGGCGTCGATTTCATTCCGTCCAACGATTTTTCCTTCTACGACGGACTGCTCGACACGGCTTGCTTGCTTGGGATCGTTCCGCAAAGGTACCAAGCGCTCGGCCTAAGCCAGTTGGAGACGTATTTCGCAATGGCGAGAGGCTATCAAGGCAACGAAGGCGACGTTAAAGCGCTGGCGATGAAAAAATGGTTCAACACGAACTATCACTATATGGTGCCCGAAATCGACGATACGACAAGCATCCGTTTGGCCGGATCGAAGCTGTTCGACGAATTTACGGAAGCAAAACAGCTGGGTATCGCAACCAAGCCTGTACTGATCGGAGCATTCACCCTGCTCAAGCTCGCGAGATTCACCGGCTCTAAGAAAGCGAAGGATTTCGTGCCTGCGGTTGTCGAAGCTTATACGGCTGTCCTGAACCAATTGAACACTCTCGGCGCAGCATGGCTTCAACTGGATGAGCCTGCATTGGTAACGGATTTGACTGCGGAAGATATCGCGCTGTTCACGGAGCTTTATAACGGCATCCTGTCCGCCAAAGGCAGCGTAAAAGTTGTCGCGCAAACGTATTTTGGAGACGTTCGCGACTGCTATCAGGTGCTTCAAGCGCTGCCGTTCGACGGGATCGGCATCGACTTCGTCGAGGGCAAGCAGTCTTTGGACCTCGTGCGCAAGCATGGCTTCGCAAGCGACAAGGTGCTGTTCGCCGGCGTAATCAACGGCAAGAACATCTGGAAAAACCAATATAAGCAGACGATTGCCCTCGCTCATGAGATCGGCAAGCATGCAAGCCAAGTCGTGCTCGGCACTTCATGCTCGCTGCTTCATGTCCCTTACACGATTAAGCACGAAACGAAGCTGACGGCGGCGAATAAGCAATATTTCGCGTTCGCGGAAGAAAAGCTGCGTGAGCTTGCAGAACTCAAGTCGATCCTGGAGCAAGCGAGCCCTGAAGCCTCCGCTTTTTATACGGAGAATGAGAAGCTGTTCAGCGCATCGCGCCTCACGAACGACAACTCGGTACAGAAGAGAGTGGCGGAGTTGACGGACGCCGACTTCACGAGACTGCCTGCCTTCGCCGAGCGGGAAACGATTCAGAAAGCGAAATTCAATCTACCGCCGTTACCTACGACGACGATTGGTTCGTTCCCTCAGACGGCTGACGTCCGCGCGAACCGCTCAGCCTTCAAGAAAGGCAACATCACTGAGCAACAGTATAAGCAATTCAACTTTGACCGAATCGCGGAGTGCATCGCACAGCAGGAAGAAATCGGGATTGACGTCATTGTTCATGGCGAATACGAGCGCAACGACATGGTCGAATATTTTGGTGAATGCTTGGATGGCTTTATCTTCACTGAGAACGCTTGGGTGCAGTCTTACGGAACACGCTGCGTAAAACCACCGGTCGTATGGGGCGATATTAGCCGCAGCAAGCCGATTACTGTAGAATACTCGGCGTTCGCGAAAAGCCGTACCAACAAGCCGGTCAAAGGCATGCTGACAGGTCCGGTAACGATCCTGAACTGGTCGTTCCCTCGTGAAGATATCAGCCTGAAGGAAAGCGCTCTTCAGATAGGTCTTGCGATTCGTGACGAAGTACTCGATCTCGAAGCCAACGGCATCGAGATTATCCAGATCGACGAAGCCGCATTAAGAGAGAAGCTTCCGTTGCGTCATTCCGACTGGCAAAGCGAGTACTTGAGCTGGGCGATTCCTGCCTTCAGACTCGTACATAGCGGCGTCAAAGCCGAAACACAAATTCATACCCACATGTGCTACAGCCAGTTCAACGATATCATTCGCGATATCGATGCGATGGACGCCGACGTCATTACGTTCGAAGCGTCGCGCTCAGATTTGGCCATCATCGACGCAATCAACGAGTGCGGCTTCCGTACTGAAGTCGGCCCAGGCGTATACGACATCCATTCGCCTCGGATTCCAAGCGTTGAAGAGCTTAAACAAGGACTCGATCGCATGCTGGACAAGATCGAGGTTTCCAAGCTATGGGTTAACCCGGACTGCGGACTTAAAACTCGCGGTGTCACTGAAACGTGGGCCAGCTTGAAGAACCTTGTCCAAGCAGCCAAAGATGTAAGAGCAACATTGTAATAACATACAAGAGGATGGGCTCAAGCGAGCTCATCCTCTTGGTTTATGATCGGATAGCCGAAATCCGTAATGACCGTTTTGAGCTTCAGAACGTAGGCAGCGGCCAGCTGGCTCAAGCTCGCCTTCTGATTCACGATGTAACCTACCTGTATGCTCTCGTCCGTACGAAGCCTTACGGATTTGATTTGCTCCCCGTTAAGATCCTTATTCAGTACGCCCGAGCTAATGGTATAGCCATTGAGCCCGATCAGCAGGTTGAATAGCGTGGCGCGGTCACTGACCAGAATTTTCTTCTTGTACGTTCGTGTGCTGAGTATTTCCTCCGCGAAGTAAAAGGAATTATATTCGCCTTGTTCAAAGGCCAAACAAGGGAAGTCATCCAAATCTTCAATGTCCAGCAGCGACTTAGAGGCAAGTGGATGCTCCTCACTGATGAATACGTGCGCTTCTGCTTGGAACAGCGGATGAAATCGCAGCTCGTTGTCCTTTAATATCTTCTGAATCACCTTTCGATTGAATTCGCTCATATAGATGATTCCGAGCTCACTTTTCATATTCCGTACGTCTTCGATAATCTCGTGGGTGCGTGTTTCGCGTAGCGTGCACTCGTATTCGTCCACGTTAAGCTCCTTCAGCAGTCCGACGAAAGCCTGCACAGAGAAGGCGTAATGCTGTGTTGAGATCGAGAACAGCTTCTTCGAAGGCTTACGATTCATGTACCGCTGCTCGAGAAGCTCGGCTTGCTCCACGACTTGCCTAGCGTAGGATAAAAACTCCGCTCCGTCGCTTGATAGCACGATTCCCTTGGACGATCGAAGGAAAATTTCAATACCGGCTTCCATCTCGATTTCTTTCACCGCGTTGGACAAGCTCGGCTGCGAAATAAACAGCCTCTTTGCCGCTTCGCTTATGGAGCCGCAACTTACGATGGTCAGAATATATTTCAATTGCTGCAAGGTCATTGGAATCCCCCTTCACTTCAGAATAATGCTCCGTTTCACTCGTTCGAGCGATTGTCCAACCCACAACTCCACTCGCTACGTGTCCTACAAGGATGTGAACGGATGCCCCTTGATCCATTCAGCAACAATGAGATAAACACTGTCTTTCATATATGGGCTAAACGCGGGATCTTCCATAATTTCAATCTGTTTTGGAATTGTCTCAAGCAGCATAACCTCATCGGTTTCAAACCCATTCGGCAACTCCCTAAGAACGCTCACCTTGGAGATATAGATATTTTTCACAAATACAAGATGCCCCTGCTCATAGATTAAATATTGTCCTATCCTTTCAATCGACTCGAGCTCCCCACCGGCCTCTTCATACATCTCCCTGATAACCGTTTGTATAATTGACTCGCCTTCTTCTCTATTTCCCCCAGGTAATTCCCATCCGCGACAATGATGTCTAACAAGAACCAATTTCCCTTTGTAAAAGGCGAAAATCAGCACACAGTTAGCTTCTTCAATTAGACTCGTCCTCGTTAATATTATATTTTGATTTGGCAAGGCACCAGGAAACTCATAATTCACACTTACCACCAACTTATCTTTTGTTAAAAACGGCTACTCAGCATTTATCTCCAATTCGTCATACCGATAAGTCAACACTTTAGATTTCGTTCTCATTTCATCATACTCATCCTCTGTAGTTGAATCCCAAATGACTCCTCCTCCAACTCCATAAACAGCCTGCTGAGTATGAGTATCTAAAAGGACCGTGCGGATGGCCACGTTAAATGTGATGCCTTCACCAGGTACAGCAAGCCCAATAGAACCGCAATAGATATGGCGAGGCTCCTTTTCTAAAGAAGAAATGATCTTCATCGTAGAAATTTTAGGCGCTCCGGTTATAGAACCACATGGGAACATAGCCTGAAATACATCGAACAGTGTAACTCCAGGCTTTGTACTTGCTTCAATGGTCGAGGTCATTTGGTACAGAGTTGGATATTCTTCGATTTCAAATAAATTTGGAACTCTAATGCTGCCTGTATTGGCAATCCGACCTAAATCATTCCGTAAGAGATCCACAATCATCACGTTCTCTGTGCGATTTTTCTCAGATTCGAACAATGTTTGTTGGTGACCCGGTTTAGATAGCGTACCTTTCATTGGCTTTGTGCGAATAGTATCTCCGTCCCAGTGAAAGAAAAGTTCCGGTGAAATTGATACGATACGATAGCGACCTACATTCAAATATGCGGAGTAATTCGTTAGGGGATCTCGCAAATCTTCATAGAAGGCCAATTCATCACCACTAAACTCTGCTTTCAAACGCGTGGAATAGTTAACTTGATAGGTCTCCCCCCTGGCAATAGCGGCATGAATATGTTCAATATTGTTTCTATACTCATTTCGGGTCGTGTCTGTCCTCCAGTCTGAAACGGAGTATCCACCCTTCTGCCCTATATCGTCATCATGTATAGGTTTCTCATAGATTCCAAACCATACTAAAGGAAACTCTTCATCAGGCTCACAAACGCTGAAATGTTTATCGAAAGCGGGGGGCACACTCGTACGAAACATAACCTGCCACATAGTACTGTCCATTGATGGCCTCCTGTACCTTCTCAAAAATCTCGCGGACATTCTCCAATTTGCTGGTTTGCCAAACCTGCAGAGGCTTCTCAAACTTTAATCTTGCCTGATTAAAATCGATAATAACGGTTGGTTCGCGTTTCACACCCTATCCTCCAATTCTCTTGCTAAATAGAAAACTTTTAGTAGTGCCTCATTCAATATTCCCCGTAGTAAATAAAAAAGTATTTAATCCTAAGATCAAATACTTTCCCCAGGTGAACGGCGATATGAATATGTGCTCCCTCGTGGTTGGCCACGTTTCGCCAGGTACACATATCTGATATTTCAAATGGAAAAGAACCGGTACATAGCACCGGATCCCCTTATGAAGGTATTACTAATATTGAAGGCCTGGGTAAAGCGGAAATTGAGCAGACACATCTTTAACCATGTCTCGTACTTTTTCATGAATAGCTTCATCTGACGGATTTTTAAGTGTCAAGGCAATGATTTTAGCAATGACTTGCATGGCCCCCTCATCCATCCCCCGGGAGGTAACTGCTGCGGTCCCAATCCGAATACCACTCGTTATCATTGGCTTTGCAGGATCGAACGGAATAGCGTTTTTATTCACAGTAACTCCAACCTCGTCCAACAAATGCTCTGCATCTTTGCCCGTAATATCTAGACTACGAAGATCGATTAGCATCAGGTGGTTATCCGTTCCTCCGGAGACAAGATTGACTCCTTCTGCCAACAGCGCCTCGGACAAAGCTTTCGCATTCTTCACGACCTGCTCAGCATACACTTTGAAGTCGGGTTGGAGTGCTTCGCCAAATGAAACCGCTTTTGCTGCAATCACATGCATTAGCGGGCCTCCCTGTGTTCCAGGAAATACCGCCTTATCGATAGCGGCTGCCCAGGGCTTACGGCATAAGATCATGCCGCCGCGAGGTCCGCGAAGTGTCTTATGTGTGGTTGTGGTAACAAAATGCGCATGGGGTACCGGGCTTGGATGCTGATCCGCTGCAACAAGCCCTGCAATATGTGCCATATCAACAAAGAACAATGCTCCCACATCGTTTGCAATAGACGCCAAGGACTCAAAATCAATGGTACGCGGATAAGCACTGGCACCAGCTACGATCATCCGAGGCTTATGCTTGAAGGCTAATTTTCGAACCTCATCATAATCAAGCCTTGCATCACTCTCTCTAACTCCATAGGAAACAAAGTTGTATAAAATGCCAGATGCATTCACAGGACTTCCATGAGTCAAGTGACCGCCATGCGCAAGACTCATGCCTAGAACGGTATCCCCAGCTTTCAACGCAGCCAAATACACAGCCATGTTGGCTTGTGCGCCTGAATGGGGTTGAACATTCACATGCTCAGCACCAAACAATTCTTTGGCACGTTCACGGGCAATATCCTCAACGATATCGACGTATTCACAGCCACCATAGTATCGTTTACCTGGATAGCCTTCTGCATACTTATTTGTCAAAACGGTACCCATTGCTTGCAGTACAGCTTCACTTACAAAGTTCTCCGATGCAATCAATTCGATCTTGTTACGCTGACGGCCTACTTCTAAATTCATAGCCTCAACAATTTTAGGATCTTGTTTACGTAACTGCTCCATTTTCCAATCCTCCATTATACCGATATAGAACCACTAAGATTTTTAAATTATAAAATTGATTCATTTAAATCTCTTTCTTCAAACTAAGATTATTTTCTTTCAGATAATTTATAGCATCTTTGTTCACTGCTCGTAAATCTACACCTTGTTTATCTGCTGCATATGAACATCCACAATAACATTGACGGAAAACATCATATTCGTTACACATTTCAATTGAACGTTGATATCCATCTTGCGCTACCTCAGCTGAACGATCCAATCTCATGTCAAAACAAGCTGAACAACGAAGTCCACCTTCTGCCTCTTCTGCCAAACCTTCTTCTTTTACCATTTTAAAAAATACATTCGAACGATAGTCATCATCAATAAATCCTACTGTGTGCCCTGTACGATTATTGAATTTTTCTACAAAAACCTTTTGTTCATTAGAGCGTCGCATATATTCACTTTTAGGATGGATATTCGAATTTGAGAAGAAGATTGTAACATCTGCATGTTCTGCAAGAAATTCCAGTGAAGAAGTGCTGCAAGGAGCACAACATGAATGCAGTAACACTTTTGGTCTTTCGTTCTTCGCTTCCCAATCTTTAATCATTTTTATTTGGCATCCTTACCCTTTTAATAAAGAGTAAAACTTTATTTGAATATTCCCCCTTTAGTTCTCATGGCAGTAGGATGAATCATTGCATATTCTGCACCTCGATACCCAATTTTGGTAATATTTCCTTTCCGTTCTTTCAGATGTACTGGTTTAACATATTCTATCTCAGTTTGTAGACGTACATATGCCTCGATTAAATCCTTTTTATCGCTTAAATATTGTTTTACTTCTTCAAAATTCTTATCGAGGAAATTTTTTCCTGATGTATCTGCATTTAAAAGGCTCCTAAAGTAATTTTCTCTTTTTTTGATTTCTTCAAGATTAAACAATCCTTAACCCTCCCACTGTAAGGTAATATTTTCTCCTGTTTTCTCACTGAATCCCAATATTTCAACTTTGACATCTTGAGGGGCGGTAGTGGAGAATGTAGCCTATACATCGATTTTTTATCAGAGCGTAAGCGGGGACAGAGCTTAGTCAGCCCCTGCTATTAGATGAAATTCAAGATCTTTTGCACACCCGCAAGACTTTTCTCGCTGACTAATCTAACGAAGCAATTTGCTCAATACTTTCAACCATCGCTCTTGTGTGTCCGAGGAAGTATATTCCAGATGATGTAGCAGGCTATGGTATGCTTCGGCATTCAGGTTTTCAGTGACCTTAATCATTGTTTGCTCATCTTTTACATGAGACAAAAAATGTATCAACTCGTGCCGCATCAACGGAACCCTCCCCATAAACGGCATAATTGTAGATGTCTTAGCGTGTTGCATCTGCTAAAAACAATAAAAGGCGTCTTCCCCGTGAAAAAACATAGGGAAAGACGCCTTCATAATCGTACATTATGACGGTTCATCTAACACCTCCCTATCTCCCGTAGGTACAGCAGTGCTGTCAGAACAGGCAGGTCTCCTGGCTCCGGAATCCTCACTCGGCAGCGGCCTTCCCGATCAATGTAGATCAGTGGCTGGTTGAGCTGCCTGCTCCTCCGTTACAGTGGCGGGACCGCGTCGGTGTTGCACCGAACTTCCCTTTTAAGTCAGAACGACAAGCACGCTCGCCGATCAGACACCTGTTCTCGATTATGCAATTTATACAAAATTAATTATTCCTACAGCTTACTAACAATGAACGGCAAAAACAAGAGCAACAGATATAGTCCATAATTTAATAAACTATTTCTGAAAGAGAGAAAAATTTACATTTATTTCCCGCTAGACGAGTAATTTTCATAATTCCCCTACATCGTAAACTACCTATACAAGTAAGATAACATATTTAAATGAATATTACATAATACCAATAATTTATACCTGAATATAGATTTAAGCTATAACCATTAAGTTCATGTCCCTGTGCCTGATGAGCATGCGTCTTTAGAAAGTAGTTCTGAAAACCTCTCTATCTCTTCAACATTCATAAACAGGATGTCGAATTTCCTAAAACTAGAAGCTTTTTTATGATTTACAGATTGTTTACGAAACCAATTTATATCGCACAAATTTACACTAGCAACTCTAAAGAGGTATCCATAAAGACTTTCATCAAAAAATGGTTCAGGTCTTATTAACATATGTTTTGGAGAGTAGGACACATTTTAACCTCCAAAAAAAGATGAGGAAGTAACCTCCTCATCTTTTTTAGATTTATACAAAAAACTGTATAGCGACTGTTTTATCACTAAATTTGAAAAGTTTTATCAACTTTAATGGTACGTTTCTCACTTCTAATGAAAAATCACAGTACTAAAGGACTTTACTTAACTTATTTAATTCTTACGAACAGCGGCTGTATCCACAGTTCGTGCAGTTCTTGCAGCCTTCGCTGTTCACGAGCGAAGCGGAGCCGCAGGACGGACACAAGTCGAGCGACGACAGCCCGGCAGGCGCGGCCCCTGCGGAAGGTGCGGCATGGCCCAGAGCATCCGGCGCTTCATGCACGACTTCTTTCGTGGCCGTCACGTATGCCTCCGCTCCCGCTTCGCCGGCCATCGCCTCTTCGTGCATTTCAAGCGCTTTGGCGACCGCATCGGCGATGGACTCGACGCGATTGGCGCCGAAGCCGATAGCACCCGAACCGCCGATGCCTTTGAGATGCTTGATCAGCAGGTTCACTTTGTTCCCGTGATCGCCGTAGCGCAGGAACAAGGAGCAGACGCGGCCGAGCGCTTCCGCCATGGCGAAGACGTCCGAGCCCGCTTTTCCCACGTTGAGGAAAATTTCGCTCGGCGAGCCGTTCATATCGTTGATCGTAATGTACGCCATACCGAACGGCGTATTGATTTTATAGGTAGCGCCGCGCAGAATTTGCGGACGGCGTTTATATTCTTTATCGAAGACGTTCCCGGAAATCGCATCTGCTTGGACAACCGGTTCCGCCGCAACCGCCACAGACGGTGCTTCTGTCGGAACTTCAGGCGCAGGTACGGCTGCTTCGGCTTTCTTTTCGTCCTTCTTGTCCTTGTCCGTTCCGGTGCTGAGTACCTGTACGTCACGGCTGCCGTCGCGATAGATGGTCACGCCTTTGCACCCCAGATCGAAGGCAAGCTCGTACAGCCGTTCGGTTTCTTCGACCGTGAAATCGGCCGGACAGTTCGCCGTCTTGGAGATGGAGCTGTCTACCCAGCGTTGGATAGCGGCTTGAACGCGGATATGATCCTCTGCCGACAAAGTCATGGATGTCACGAAATAATCCGGCAGGTCCTGATCCTTGTTGGCATCCTTCCATTCCTGCGCGATTGGCACAAACTGCTTGTCGTAACCGAGACGGCTTTGGCGGAAATATTCAAAAGCGAAATAAGGCTCGATACCGGTGGAAGTTCCCACCATCGTTCCCGTGCTTCCCGTCGGCGCCTGCGTAATGACCGTCACGTTGCGCATTCCGTTTTTGCGGACGGATTCCGTCACTTCCGGATAAACCTCGTGCATGTTTTTCATAAAGCCGCTCTGCAGAAATTTCTCGGTGTCGAAGTGCTTGAAAGAACCTTTCTCCCCGGCAATTTCAGAGGAAGCCAGGTAAGCTTCGCGAGCCATGAAACCATAGATCTTATCCAGGAATTCGAGAGATTCCGGGCTTCCGTAACGGATGCGAAGCTTGATCATCAGCTCGGCCAGCCCCATCGTTCCAAGTCCGACACGGCGTTCGCCCTGCTGGTTCTCGCGGTTTTCCTCGAAGTGGTATGGCGTCTTGTCGATGACGTTGTCCAGAAAACGCGTGGAATAACGGACGGTTTTGCCCAGCTCGTCCCAGGCGACATCGTCATTCTCCTCGTCATAAAACTTGGACAGGTTGACGGCGGACAAGTTGCAGACGCCCCAGGCCGGAAGCCCCTGCTCTCCGCAAGGATTCGTGCAGATGATCGGGTTGAAGTACCAGCTGTTGGACATCTGATTATAGTACTCCATAAACACGACGCCCGGTTCCGCGGAGCGCCATGCGGATTCGATGATCGTATGCCAAACTTCACGGGCTTTGACCGTGCGGTACACTTTTACGGCTTTTCCGAGTTTTTTCCACTCATTGAGATCGCCGTTCCAAACTTCGTCGTATTCGGGATCCGTGGTATCCGGGAACACGAGATCCCAGTCCAGATCCTCCTTCACCGCTTTCATAAAGCCGTTGCTTACGCAAACGGAAAGGTTCGCGTTCGTAATCTGGCCCATCGTAGATTTAACGGTGATAAAATCAAGCAGGTCCGGGTGCCAGTCGTTGATCATGAGCATCAGAGCGCCGCGACGGCTGCCGCCCTGCTCGATCAAGCCCGTCGTATAGCTGAAGAGGCCTCCCCATGACACGGAACCGCTGGAAGAGCCGTTAACGCCTTTAACGATCGCGCGACGCGGGCGAAGGGACGAAAGATTAATTCCGACCCCGCCCCCGCGGGACATAATTTCCGTCATCTCGGACAAAGTTGCCATAATACCGCCGCGGCTGTCATGCGGAGACGGGATGACATAGCAATTGAACAGCGTCAGTTCGTCGCTGGCATCCGCACCTGCGGCAATGCGGCCTCCCGGAACAAGCTTCCAGTCGTCCAGAATGTAACGGAATTTTTCCGTCCATTCCTTCTGTTTTTCCGGTGTCGCTTCCACGGAAGCCATGGCCTTGGCCAGGCGATCCCACAGCTCATCCGGCGTTTTTTCTATATTAAGAGTCAATCTGTCGATGTTCGACTCAATCGTTTCGCCGCTGCGCAGCTTAACCGTCACATTACGCCCATCTCGAGCGGTGATTTCCCCGACTTCCTTGGCCGGAAATTTCGGGTCGTCCTTGGTCAGGACAAGCACCACGTCTCCGACTTTCGTATTGTTCGTGTCCGCATCTTTTAACGCATAACGATCCAAAAAGATTTTCTCACTCAAACCTTCCAAACTTTTCCGCTGCATCGTCTTCAAAACGGCAACACCCTCCCAAATCAATGTACCTGCACCCGGGAACCCGCACCACTGCGCGAAATTCGCGGTATGTACGTAAGTACTATATATA
This sequence comes from Paenibacillus chitinolyticus NBRC 15660, assembly GCF_000739915.1. Taxonomy (GTDB): domain Bacteria; phylum Bacillota; class Bacilli; order Paenibacillales; family NBRC-103111; genus Paenibacillus_F; species Paenibacillus_F chitinolyticus. Next base: position 41,353 of record NZ_BBJT01000006.1, read on the forward strand.
GTGTCCTTAAAAGATTATACAACACTAGATATTGTGTTACGAATAAACTGCGAATGAATTCAACGGGATAATAAAATCCATGAGCTTGTTTTCTCTCTTTTTCTTCGCCTTGCTCTTTATTTCGTTTACGACACTTTCATAAAAAACGACAATTTTCGACATTTCAAGCCTGTAAAAGGATAAGAGCCGCGGTGACCGCATGTAATTTTTTGCAAAAAATCGCTGCAGCCGATCTCCGTGCATGCAGACCATCGGCCCATTTGTGTAAGACAATCTTTCCCCTATATACTATAAACAGATCCGCCTAAAAAAGAAACGGACGTTCGCCAGTTGGGTAATTTTTCGTATTATCCCCTACATACATTTACTTTCAATCGGCTGCGCCCGGACACGCTTGCCAATACAAGCGCTTATTTTGCCATCAGAAAGAAAGATCACTTAAAGGAGAATTTACCCGATGATGCTTTTCGGAAATCAACTTGTACCGGACGAAGAAGTCCGCATTTCTCCCCTCGACCGGGGCTATTATTTTGGAGACGGCGTCTACGAAGTGTTCCGTATTTACGACGGCCGGCTATTTGAAGTGCAGGGGCACATGGAACGTTTCAGCCGCAGTATGGCGGAAATCCGGATTAGCCTTCCTTATCCGCTCGAAGAGCTGGAGAATCTGCTAAACAGGCTTACGGAGACTGCCGGCATCCCCGACGGCCTCACTTACGTTCAGATCACCCGAGGCGCCGCTCCTCGTTCTCATCCCTTTCCGGCTGCGGCTGCGGCGGAGCCGGTCGTGACGGGCTGGTGCTCCCCGTTTTTGCGTCCGCTGAAAGATCTGGAAAACGGGATTTCCGCCATCGTCCGGGAGGATATCCGCTGGCACCGGTGCGACATCAAATCGCTGAACCTGCTCCCGAACGTGCTGCTGAAGCAGGAGGCTCTTGACGGCGGGGCGGGCGAAGTTATTTTCAGCCGCGGCGGCGTCATCACCGAAGCGAGCGCGTCCAACGTGATGATCGTCAAAAACGGGATCGTCAAGACTCATCCCGCCGATCATCATATCCTGCGGGGCGTCACCCGCTCGCTCGTTCTCCGGCTTGCCGAAGGTCTGGGCATCGCCGTGCGTGAAGAAGCTTTCCGGGCCGAGGAACTCGCCTCGGCCGATGAAGTCTTCATTACCAGCACAGGCTCCGAAGTTATGCCGGTCGTGCTGGTGGACAGCCGGCCCGTCGGAGACGGCAAGCCCGGTCCCGTTACCCGGCTGCTCCAGCAGGCCTTTGAGGCGTCGATTCCGGCTGGAAGCCGCTGACCCTGCGGTGCAGCAAAAAAGGCCTCCAAACCACACTCTAGAGTGGGTTTGGAGGCCTTTTTTTCTACCGCGGCTGCCATCCGCATCCTGCAGCGCCCGGTCCATCCGGTACGCGTCCGGCTTCCGTGGCTCGGCCCCGGCCCGCGCCGGATAACCCGGCGGTGCGAACGCCGGCATCCCCCGCTGCGCGCGTCGCGTCCCGTATCCCGCACCGCGCGAGGCTCCCGCCACGCGGTTCTTAGCCTCACATGACGGGGGCAGCCATACATCGCCGTATACGGGAGCAATCAAGCAGCGGCCGCCTTTCTTTCACTACCGGTGCAGGCTCATCCATACCGCCGCGTAATCGACAAGCGGACGCTGCGGCATCAAAGCCGCCTCGGCCGAGCCTACTTTTCCGCGGATGACCGGCGAATTCCGGACTTCGAAATCCGCGCCCGCCCGCTCGAAATCGTCCGAGTCGATTCCGACATCCGGAAACTCCACCCATTGACGGACGCCTTCTCCATCAAGAACAGGCGCTCCGTTCGTGACTTCCTTCTTCGACGCATACTCCGCCCGGTATTCCGCCAAATGGATGGACGTGTTGGAGCCGTGACCGACGCCCAGCAGCAGCACATGACCGTCCAGCTCGTACAGACGGGCAAGCGGAGAGCCTTCTCCAAGCCCGTAAGCCAGAGAGTGGCTGCCGGTCAGCTTCTGCGCCTGTGGTCCGATCGCCGCAAACGAAACCTGAGGATGGCTGCTGCGCATAACCCCCGGGTAAGTTCTGAACGCTTCCGGCAAGGCTCCCATAAAAAACGTCCGGGTCTCCTCCGCTTTATAAGCCGGCATCGTGCTTCGGATTACGTCCCACCACTCCTCCGGCACGGGCGGATTGTTCCAAGCCGATGGCTCCGACAAGTCCCCGCTGTGTGTGGGCATCATCAGCGTCCCCTGACTGCCCAAAGCGTCCCGGATAGCGGCTATGACCGCCTGTGTGCCCCCGCAAACCCATCCGAGTGAACTTAGAGAGGAATGAACCAAAAGAGTCATCCCCTCTTTCACACCGAGTCTTCTAAGATCTTCCGCAAGGCTTTCCGCCGTATGCGGCCGTTTCCCCGTCCGTTCTATAATCGTGTCGATCGCCATGATACGTCCACCTCATCCCGAAATTACCGCTATCGCTTCAAATTCCATTCGTCGGAACTGTATTTTTCCCGTGCCAGCTCTTCCGCAAGCTCCAGTTCGTACGGAGTCAATGCTCCGTTTTCAAGCTCAATACCCATGCCTTCGGCCACACCGGCGCGGAATGCGGTTTCCACGTCCCCGAGTGTCACGGGTGCGAGCCCGGCGCTTCGGAGCAAATCGTTAATCGCGACCGCTTTCTGCACAAAGCTCTGCTTCATCCGCTCCGCAATCCGTTCGTTGGAGAAAAGCAGCAGGCCGAACAACTGCTCGACATCGAGTTCCAGCAAAATAGATCCGTGCTGAAGCACGACATTCTTCTGCCTAACCTGCGCGCTTCCGGCGACTTTGCGGCCTTCCACGACAAGCTCGTACCAAGAAGGGGAATCGAAGCAGGCCGCCGAACCGAGCGATTCGTATTTCCGCTTCTCTTCTTCAGTTGCCAGATTCACCATCTCGGCCGCCAGCCCCAGCTTCCGGAATCCTAGCAGCAGCCCTTCGCTGAGAACCCGGTAAGCTTCCGTTACGCTCGTCGGGATTCCCGGATAGCGCTCCGAGACGATGATGCTGTATGTAAGCTCGGCATCGTGCAGAACCGCCCGGCCGCCCGTCGGACGGCGTACGAAGCCCAGGCCTTGGCCTGCGACTTTGTCCAGATCGATCTCCTTCTGCGCCTTCTGAAAATAACCGATGGAGAGAGCCGCCGGCCCCCAGCCGTAAAAACGGACCGTCGGAGGAACCCTGCCTTCGCTATGCGCGATGAGAATCGCTTCGTCGATCGCCATGTTTTCAGCCGCCGTCCGGTTGCCTGTATGCATATAACGCCATGTTGTCATGTTCTTCTTCCCTTCTTATCAAGAACGGCAGGTGCGGAAAGCCCGGCCCGCCCGTATCGGTTTTACGTGCACGTTCATTCCTTTATCATAGCACAGGAGCGCTTCCGATAACATTCGATAGAGCTTCCGGCTAGGATGTCTAGGGCGGCAAGAGCCGAAGGAAACCCGGCAATACGGCCGCGTTATGAAACCTCCTTCTTTGGATCATACTAATTACAAAGTTGCAGATTTCATACGCCGGACCGCTAATAACGGCAGCAGCAAGCGGATGACGGGCAGACGGGACGGGAGACGGCGCCCTGGATACGGCCCATTTTCGAGAAGGAGGCAGAGCCTAGATGAACAACCAGACAACGGAGCACATCCGCCCGATTCATGAAGGGCTGAGCATGCACACGGATCGGGAATGGTTTCTGGACTGGGAGTCGCGTGTCGTCCGCAACGGCCCCTGGGATAATTGGACCTTGTACCAGCTTGCTTACGAGGCGGAAAAATCGAGCCTGATCCACTCCTTCGACGAGCTATTATGCCTGAAGCATGTGAACGGGATCGAGCCCATGAGCCATCAGATCGATACGGCCAAGAAAGTGCTGTACGACATGCGCGGGCGGGCTATTCTCGCCGACGAAGTCGGACTCGGCAAAACGATCGAAGCCGGACTTATTTTAAAAGAATATATGATCCGCGGACTTGTACGCAAAGCGCTCATTCTGGTACCCGCCTCGCTTGTGCTGCAGTGGGTCCGGGAGCTGAATCAGAAATTCGGGATCGCGGCATCCGCCCAGAAAAAATCGTACATGTGGCAGACGTGCGACGTGATTGTCGCTTCCATGGACACCGCCAAGCGGGACCCGCACCGGGAGATCGTGCTCGGTCTGGATTACGACATGCTTATCGTGGACGAAGCCCATAAACTCAAAAACAAAAAAACAACGAATTACCAGTTCGTCGGTGAGCTGCGTAAAAAATATTGCCTGCTGCTGACCGCTACGCCCGTACAGAACGATCTTAAAGAACTGTACAATCTGATTAATCTTCTGAAGCCGGGTCAGCTCGGGGCGCAGACGAACTTTCAAGCCAACTTTGTCATGGCCAAAAGAATGCCGAAAAACGAAGGCGTTCTCCAGCAGGAGCTTTCCAAAATTATGATCCGCAACCGGCGCGGCGACGGAAATGTCGAGTTCAAAAAGCGAATCGTGAAAAATATCACGCTTACGCTTTCTCCCGAGGAACAGGCGCTTTACGACGGTGTCACGGATTTTATCCGCGGCCAGTATGAACAAAATCAAGGCCAACCGAGCAATACGCTGGCGCTGGTCACCCTTCAAAGAGAAGTCTGCAGCTCCCGGGACGCTGTTTTTATAACCTTGGTCAACATGTTCAAAAAAACGGAAGAAAACTCTCCGGTCCGGTCCAAAATATGGGAGTTGGTCGAACGCATCCGCAGCATTCAGGCCAATACGAAAGCCGAAACCGTCTTGAATCTGATCCGGGAGATCAATGACAAAGTCATTATTTTTACCGAATACCGTGCGTCCCAGGAGTATTTGTTGAACTATTTAAAAGAGAACAAAATTACGGCCGTTCCCTACCGCGGGGGGATGAACCGGGGCAAAAAAGATTGGATGATGGACCTCTTCCGTACCCGTGCCCAAGTGCTTGTCGCAACCGAAGCCGGCGGCGAAGGAATCAATCTCCAGTTCTGCCACCATATGATTAATTTCGATTTGCCTTGGAATCCCATGCGGGTGGAGCAGCGGATCGGACGGGTTCACCGGCTGGGCCAGACGGATGACGTAAGAATCTACAATCTCTCTACCCGCAATACGATCGAAGAGCATATTTTGAACCTGCTGCACGAAAAAATAAACATGTTCGAGCTGGTCATCGGCGAACTCGATTCGATTCTGGAGCGTCTGGAAAAAAAATCGGCCTCGCTGGAAAGCTCTCTATTCAAAATGATGATGGAATCTCGTTCCGATGAAGAAATGCGCCGTCAGATCGACCGGCTTGGGGATTCGCTTACCGGCATCCGGGAGGAGCTGGAGCCGGAAAACGAAAGGAAAGCCAAAATCGGCTCCATACTCAGCGCCATCGGGCAGAATGTCGGGGTGAACCATGAATACCGCCCAGGTTGAACGCTTTGTTATGCGGTTTCTGGAAGCGTACAACTGCCGCATTATCGAGAAAACGAAACACGCCGTCATCGTAAACCTCTCTCCGGAGGCGGATAAAGAACTCACCGGTCGCTCCTACTATTGGAGCTTCGTCGAGCGCACCGGAGTCGAACCCGAAACGATGACCTACCGTTTCGTTTTCGATCCGGAAGGGGACGCGGCAGCCTCGGCGGCGGCTCGTCCCGTACCGGCCGGGCCCCGGAACGGGACGCTCGGGGCCGCTGGGCCTCAGCCTGGTGCAGCGGAGCGCCAGGCGCAAGAGGCCGCCGGGACGGGCAATGGCCCCCAGGGCGGCCTTGCGGCAGGCACGGCTGGTTCGGCTGGCCCGGTGGCTGTCGCCGGCGCCGTTTCCGCGGCCCCGGGCGCTGCGGGCGGCGTAGGCCAGGCGGCCGGAGGCGGCACTGTTCCCGCGGGCAGCAGCGGGACACCGAGCCCGCAGGGCACGCTCGCGGCAGGCGCAGCGGGATCGGCGGCATCTGCCGGCTCCGTCCCGGGAGGCGCCGCTCCTGCGCCCGGAAGCGGCGGTAGTCCGCCCGAAGCGATCCGCTCCGCGGACAGCATCCTCGGGCGGTACTTCGGCACGGCTCCCGCTCCGCCGGTCGGCCGCGTCCCCCGCGACGAGGTTACCTTCGGCAGCCGCCGCCTGCAGCAGCTCTTCGCGACGGCCTTGAACAACGGCCGGTTTACCCGGCTGTTCGAGGCTCCGCCGCAAGCCCCCGGCAGTCCTCTGCCGGGACGCTCCGCTCCCCTCACCTACTGCAGCTGGATGAATGTGAACTACAAGGTGGAGTATGCCTGCGATATGAAACGCAGCGAAGTTCATTCCTTGGCCATTCAAATGACGACGGGAGAAATCCGCGAAGAGTTCCATCCTTCTATGCTGACGAGGAAGCTCGCACCGAAATTGCCGGCCAACATTCATCTGCTCGGCGATAATTTGACCCTGTCGAGGGCCGCCTCGATCCTGGAAGATTACCTGGAGCAGAAAATCCGCCGCACCGACCTCCGTTGGGCGGACCGTGCCAACCAGGTGCTGGCCGAGGAACATCAGCTCGTCCGCTTGTATTACGAAGGCATGCTCACGGCAGCCGAACCCGAAGCACGCGAAGAGCTGGAGATCCGCTATGCGGCCCGCCAAGCAGAGGTGGACTGGCAATACCGGCCGAGAGTCCACGTATCCGTCATCAATTGCGGATTATTTCATTTAAGGGCGGACGAAAGGTAAAGATGCGACGAAAGTCGCTAAAAGTTCCTATGGGCCAGCCTACACGTTTTAACAAACTTTTTACAAGGATTCCCTTACACTAGATTTATAGAATGAACGGCAGGCAGGTGAACAAATGAACCGCACAGCTTTATGGACGGCAGCGCTACTGGCGCTCGTTGTCTGGCTCGCTGCCGGGCCCCTTTCGTTCTCGCAGGCTGAATCCCTCCTCGCCCAAGATGCTCAAGATTCCCTTGCCGGCCCGGCAACACGCATGAAGCCGGAAACCGGACGAGCGTCTTTGGATAAGAGGTACACGATCCTGCCCGGAACAAGACCCGCTGAAGTTCTCGCGGATTTTACCGCAAATGAACCGTCAGATACTCCCGGAGCGCCCAATGCCGGTACCGTACTGAACGAACACATCGTACGTTGGATCGACAGTCTTGCCGGCCAGAAAGGCTTCGAGGGCTGGAAACGCGCCAAATGGACGGTCGCTCCTCTCGGGCCGGGTACGCACGGCTGGATCGTCCTGCTGACGGACAACGGCCGCGAGACAGGCTATCTGATCGTTTCCGCCGCCGAAAACGGCACCCTGCAGCTCATCGAATACGGAACAGGCGAACATCCCCTGTTCAGCACACGCACGCTGTACCGCACCTTGGTGCAGCACGCCATCATTCCTGCATCCATGTCCTATCAAGCTTGGCTGGACTCCGCGGAAACAAGGCTGCGCCGTCTTTATACGGATGCCTTCCATGCGGTTTGGACCGTTCCCGCCGGGAACAATCGTATCCTCGTCGATGCCAAAACCGGCGAAATCCGGACCTTCCAGAATTATTCGCCATCAAGTGATTCCAGTTTGCTCGGGCTGCATGGCGCAGCCTTTGAACATACACCCGGAACGCCGATTGAGGTCACGCCGTCCGATCCTTATGAAGAGATAGCCTGGCTGACCCGAAAAGCGCTCCCTATCCGTTCCTATGAAGAATTGACACCCTACCTTGCGGCCGGCAAGTCCCTGACTTTCGTCTGTGAATGTTTCGGGGGCAGACTTACGCTGCCGCTTCCCGTAACCGGCGCCCTGCGCTGGATCGGCGGTGCCGCTTTTATCGCCTTCGAGCAGGAAGGCAGACGCTTTGTTCTCCTGGACGAAGCGGTTTCGCTTGGACAGTTTTACCCGACTGACGGTATCTCCTCCTCTTCCCCATAGAAAAGCTTCCCCGGGTCCCGGAACGGTTTACCGTTTCCGCCGTGAACCTGAGGAAGCTTCTTTTTTGAACTTTTGCTTTGAACTTTTGCTTGAGCTCTCGCTTTTTCCGGCAGCATGAAGAATTCACCATCGTTTTCTTGGAAGCGGACAGAACATTCAGTCTTTGCTCCGGCGTCTTACGGCCTTTATGATCATGGAGACGGACAAGGGAATCATCCCGAACCAGTGGACCGACCAGCTTTCTCTGGTTTCTTTGTGCCTGACGCGCGCTTCCTTTCGCACTTGTCTTGGAGTTTCTATATAGTGAACCACTTGTTCCGTTATATATTTCACGAGTTCTTCTCCGCCTTTTGCCATTTCTCAGTCCTTCTCCTTTCCGCTGTAAGACCGCAATTTCTTTACCCTTAGTATCTCCCGGACCGCCCTTATGTAAAACTGAACATACGCGCACATTCCCGATCATGTCTCTTTCCAATCGCTCCCTCCCCTCCTATAATAAAAGTGGAGCGTAAAATCACAGTCCGGTTGGTAGTCCGGATGCATGCTTTAGATTTAAGCCTGATTAAATCTGTTAACATGTCGTAGCCTTCCCCCTCGGGATGTCCGGCGCTCTGTTTATTCAAACGGAGGGGAAAAACATGAAATTGACGGTTTTTTACGACGGGCAGTACTGGATCGGAATTGCAGAGGAAGAAAGAAACGGAAGGCTACTTGCAGCCAGACACATTTTCGGAACGGAGCCCCTCGACGGGGAAGTGCTGGACTTTGTTCGGCACGATCTGCTTCGCTTGCTTGAAAATGTCGGCAAAGGCGTTCGTGCCGCTCCCATGACCGAACGGAAACTAAATCCGAAGCGGCTCGCGAGGCTGGCTTCCAGAGAGCTAGCGCAAAAGGGCCCTTCCACGATGGCACAGGCAGCCATCCAAGCGGATCTCGAATACCGCAAGAAAGTGCGGAAAACGTTATCCCGGGAAGAACGCGAGGCAGACGCGGCCCGCAAGCGCGAGATTGCCCGTCAGAAAGCCAAAGACAAACACCGAGGCCGCTGAGAAGCGGCGCACAAAAAAACCGACTGACGCTTCGGGGCGTCAGCCGGTTTTTTGATTATCCTGTAAGTCGGGCTTCATCAATCGCGGCTGATGCCGACAATCGAAGCGATGAAGCGCAGAATATACAGGAACAGGTTAATAAAGTCGAGATACAAATTCATTGCGGCGAGCGGTACTTCTTCCGCTGCCACGCCTTCGCGGTATTGAGCGACATCATAGAGTACCCAGCCGCTGAAGATCAGAATACCGCCAACGGACAAGAGCAGATTCAGCGTCGAACCGAAGTTGACGAACAGAGAAAGCACGCCCATCAGTATGAGGCCGATCGTTGCCGCGAACAGGAAACCTCCCAGGAAACTGAAGTCCTTCTCGGAACGAGCCGCGTACCAGGCAAGTCCCCCGAATATAACGGCAGTAGCCAGAAATGCCCCGGACACGAGGTTAGCACCGATCATCGAACCGTACGCCATAATAACCGGGTACATGGTTACGCCCGAGATAGCCGTAAAGGCGTACAGGAACCCGTAGCCGATGTTTTTGCCGCGCATCCGGAATATAATGGCCGCCACGATCATCACGAGCTCAACGACGATAAACAGCGGGATAATCGACGGCGGTACAATCATGGCGCCCACCAGCATGCCCACGAACGAGATCAGCAGAGAAAGCGCAAATGTCCGCAAGATGTGAGAAAGCGATCCTTGGTGGGAATACGTCATCGTTCTTTCCAATTTACAACACACTCCTTTTTAAATACTACCCATTTTCCACATATTTATAAATGATTATACGAAAGAGGTCAGGCATTCGTTTCATTTTTAACGAAGGATTTTTTAATAAAAAACAAAAAATCCGCCTGCTCCGGATGACCGGCAGCCAGTGGCTTTCCAGTATGGCTATTGCGGTCGGGAGGACTCGATCCTTCACGGCTGTTGCACCACTAGAACCTGAAACGCGTACGCAACTGGAATCAAGCGGACAACAAGTTAAGGATAAGGAACATAAACCCGCGAAAAGCCTTGTAGAATCAAGGTTTCCCGCGGGTTTTCCGTCTTTTCCAAGCGCCGCAAGGTTTCCCGGAAAGTTATCAAAAAGCGGCCGATTTTTGACGTTAGCTAAAATGCAAATCCATTCCGTACTGTCTCAGTTTCAATTTTCTTGCTACAGCTTGAGAGGCAAAATTATTCCATGCGGTGCTATATAAAGCAATCCTCCCCTGATTTTGTATCTCGGCTGCCCAGGCTGTCGCTGCCTCCAGACCATAGGCTCTGCCGCGGAAATCCCGAGCGGTGTGTAAACTCGCTTCAGCAGCAATAGATGAGCTTCTAGCGTTGCTGCACAAGGACACGGCGGCTTGATCTTGAACAACTGCAAAAGCAGGTTGCCCATAGATAACATCATTGACAAAATCTGAAAAATACGGTTCTAAAAGTTCTATATTCATCTGCGTAATTTTTATCGCTTGTGTCGAACGACCTCTCATATCAGGGAATACATAGGCTGGCCCAAGATAGACATGATCGACGGGTCTCTCCTTACTTAAAATACGTATAATATCCGCCATATTCACTCTATTTGGAGCATCCGACCAAGGTGCTTTTTCGGCAAACTGTTCCAATTCGTTTTTAACGTCTTCATCCAGTGTTTCATGGTACCTTACAACATTACCTTGTTTGGTGATACCCATGAAAAATCGAGGTGCGCTCTTAATACTAGGTTCGTTTATAGCGGTCATGCGCCCAACCGCATTGTGCTTAAATAGGACGTTTACTTGAGTTTCCATAAGTTCATAGTCAGTCTGTAGAAATGGATTGTTCAATTTAATACCCCTTTTACGGGGAAACACGCTGGTTTGCGGGCTAGTAGGCGCTATCCCCTGCGAAATGTTTTGCCCGGATTAGTGTGTTCTTCATCAGACCACCCCCATTGAAATACATTCCCTGTGCCTACAAAATTTCCACGACAAAATAAACAGGAAATGATTTGAACAGTATAATTCGGATAATTTTACCTGTCAACTAAAGCCCCGTGCCTCCCCCTGGCTGTTTTGACATTAGACTACAAGATAGAAGTTACATGGCTTGACTAATTTTTTTCAGAATGCTAACCTAATTTTAGACTTGCAAGTCAGTTTTTTTGTGATTCGAAAATTTACAGTGAAAGGTAGATCCTATTTGAGTAAAGAGAGAATTATTAAAGCTGCCATTGAGGTATTTTCTGAGAATGAATATCACCGTGCAAGCATGGATGAAATCGCCCTACGTGCACAGGTGGCCAAAGGCACTTTATATTACAATTTCCCAGGAAAATCCCAGTTATTTAAAACGGTTGTCAAGCGTACTTTTGAGGACTTTATTCGGCGGATTAAGGCTGACCTACAATCTTCAATCCCGCTCAAGGATAAAATCCAGCAAACAATTCGCCACCACCTTGATTTGTTTCTGGAATCCCGCCATTTATCGCATATTGTATTCAATGATATTTCCAACGGGTTTGAGGAAGACGTCCTGGATGAATTAAAACTGCTCAGAGAGGAACATCTCAACTTCTTGGCAACTATTTTGGAAGAAGGAAAATGCGATGAAAATTATCTCCGTGATCTGGACTCGCACATAGCTGCGGTCGGCATGATCGGTACACTGGAGAGCACTTCGAAGTACTTTCTTAGCCATCAAAATAAATATTCCCGCGATGACTTGGAACGTCAAGTCTTTACGATGATTACCATGAGCCTGTTTAATTCGATCGAATAGCAAGTTCAGGTTTCTGCAAAATCCTCCGTTAAATAACACAAACAGGAGTTATACCTATTATGGTCATCAATAATAAATCGTCAAATCACTCTCCTTGGATCTTTTTCTTGCTGGTGTTCATTCTCGCAATTCCTTTCTGGTTGTTTGGGCTGTTAACTCAACAACTTCTGCAGAAAGAAATCCCCATAAACCTTCCCATAAGTGCGCTTATGTTTGTTTGTCCGATGATTGCGGCGTTGATCCTTGTCTATAGAAATAATGGGGCAAACGGCATAAAACAATTATTAAGTAAAGCTTTTAAAATAAAGATCAAGAGAAAGATCTGGTTTGCGCCCATCTTTTTCATGGAGCCTTTTATTATGTTTTTGGCGTATGGATCCATGAGATTAATGGTTGGGTCTATCCCTGAATTGGATTTTTCCCTATTAAAGATACTGGCCTTGTTCTTCGTGTTTTTAATCGCAGGAATATGTGAGGAGATCGGTTGGCAAGGGTACGCCTATGACACGCTTGAGAATCGGTGGAATGCAGTAGGTGCCAGTATCATGTTAGGGGTTGTGTGGCAAATATGGCATATCATCCCCCATCTTCAACTCCACCCTCCAGCATGGATATTGTGGCAATGCGCGGGTTCCGTTTTGCTGAGAGTCCTGATCGTATGGGTATACAAAAACACAGGAAAAAATGTACTTGCAGCAGCCATATTTCATACTATGAATAACGTTTGTTCGTTTTTGCTTCCCAATTACGATTCAAATATCGCCCCAATCTCTATGTTTATCGTCACAGCATTTGTAGTTTTAATCGTTACATTTTTATGGGGTTCTAAAACATTAGCTCAATATAGATTCATACATAATAGGTAACATAATGAATCAAAAAGGGGGAGTACTATCTGAGAGTTACACAAGGGGTGCTGTATGCTTGTTTAGTATGTACGGGGATTATGAGCGGCTTTATTGTGGCCTTTGCCATCGCTATAATGCCGGGGCTAAACGAAACGGGCGCTTTGTCAGCAGTTCACTCGATGAATGCGATCAACCACGCTATTGGCGGTAGTCCACTTTTTTTCATTCTCTTTGGGGGCACGGGGATGCTTCACATAGCAGGGCTGGTGATAGCATTGAAAAACCTCAAACTCCCTTTCGTTTGGCTTATTATTTGCGCGGCTGGAATCTATTTATGCGGAGTATTGTTCGTAACGCTGTGTTTGAATATTCCTTTGAACAAGGAAATGGCCGGACTAGATTTAACGATTTCAAGAAATGATCTTGTGGCAGGAGATATTTTAGCAAGGTGGGTATTTTGGAATCAAACGCGCGCAGTCTCAAGTCTCATGTCTGTACTCTTGTTAGCGATTTATTTACGTTCGATTTATTTCATGAATCATGGATTCCAGAGTTAATTGAAACTTAAACTAGGGGTAAAAACAAAAAAGCCACCTGCTCCGGTTGACCGGTAGCCAGTGACTTTCCTGTATTGCTGATGCGGTCGAGAGGACTCGAACCTCCACGGCTGTTACACCACTAGAACCTGAATCTAGCGCGTCTGCCAATTCCGCCACGACCGCGTGCTTTGTAAGAACGAGATTAAATATACCATGCGGCAAAACGTTTGTCAAACATATTTTTAATCTTTTTTTGAGGCGCGCCATCTTCATACATTTTGACCCAAAATCAGACAAAGGAAAGCCGTTACGGCTTTCCTTGTTTTATCTGGATGCGTTCTAATCTTTTATGAGTTCCGGGACCGGAATTCCTTTGTGAAGAAGTTTTTGACCATATGACGATCGAAAGAATAAACGTTCCAGTATCGTAACAATACCGCTTCCTGCCCAGTAAAGAACAAGCGCAGCCGGAGAGCGCCATATCACCGTCAACGAAACGGCCATGATGGCAAGCGGCATTCCCACCTTGAGCAGCGCGGGCTGCGACGCAGCCGGATCAGGAACGAGGCTGATCAGCATTCCCAGCCATCCTATAATGCCGTACAGCACAGGCAGCGCATGCGCCGGATCGGGAACGCCCAGCGACTGCATCCATGGAATTAGCATGGTGGTCATTTGAGCGCCGTGCAGAGAAAAATACGGATAAAGGCTCATAAAAATCGGCATCTGGATCAGTCCCGCCGCAAACGCGAGCCCAGGTTTGATGCCGTAGCGGGAATACAGCCGGAGCATTTCCTCGCCCAGCTTGCGTGACTGGTTCGCATACTGCTCCCGGAGCTGCCGGATAGCCGGCTGCATACGAATCTGTCTCACCTGCTGCCGGGCACTAAGCAGATTTACGCGGAATAGCAGGCTGCGCACAAGCAGGGCAAACAGCAGGATGGCCAGCCCCCAATCATTCGTAAAGGCGGCTAATGGGTTCAGAATACGGTCCAGCATAGAGATAAAGGGTTGTAAAAGTGACATAAAGAATTCCTCCCGTTTTTTGATAGCGGCAATACCGACAATAACGTGTATCGCGTTAATCGGGAGGAATCCGGTTCATCGGAATGATGATCGCTTCTGCCGGGAACTTTCCGCCGGATTCTGAAAATGCCGAACCCGATGTGCCGGATAAGAACCGGCGAACCGCTCTTGTCCGAAGTGAGCGGGGGTACGGGGAATTCCCCGGCTTTGAGAGGGGTTAGCGAAATCCATTCGCCCAGCCACCAGCACGTAAAACCGAGCGCCAGAAACAGAACCGGTATATCCAAACTCCACTCGATGGCAATTCCCCCTCTCCTTCATGATGTTACGGCTGGGGTGTTCAGCGGTTTCAGAAAACTTCGGACGGATTCACTATAGGACGTTACGCTTATTCCATGCTTATTCCAACGTTTTTTCTATCATGATCGTATAAAAAGAAACAGCGCCATCCTTTAGGAAGGAGGCGCTGCTTGCGGAGACGATATCCTACGCATCGGCGAACCGACGCACTGAGGACGGCTGATGTGTACTGCGAGGAATCTGCAGAGGACCACCGTCATGTGACGACCAGACATGTACCTCCGTGCGAAGCTCCCAGCGTGCGGTACTCGGCGTTACATGACGGCGGCGGTCAACCATATGTTGAGGACTATGTGCAGCCCCGTCACTCCCTTACGAGAGCGCCAGAGCTTTTTTGTAAGCCATGCCCGACTGCATGGCGGCTTCATACACGGACCGGCCGATCATATGGCCAAGGTAAGTGGCCGTTCCGGCGTAGCGGTGGAGCCGGCCTCTCTGCGTGGAGGCGATCAGCATGGCGTCCGTCGTCGTGCCCGTCGCCCCGCTTCCGTCTTCCAGCGCTACGCCGAGGTCCTGCAATGCCGCCGCCTTCGCCTCGGTGGCGGTAATGACGGCGTTGACCATGGCTTCATCGGTCAACTCGCCCTCCACGGCGACGATAATATTAATCGTGCCGGGAAAAAGCGCCGAAGCCGGAAGCCCGCGTCCGGCACGCGCCATGTTGGAATAGCCGACGGTGACCCAGGCGCTGACGGCTATTCCGGTGTCCGCCGCGGCAGCGGCAGCAGTAGCGTAAGCGGCAGCGGCAGCGGGCTCCGCCGCGTCGATGCCGTTCACGGGATTCGCCGAATCCCCGTCCGCTGCGGCGGAGAGGCATGCTTTCCCTCTCCCTCGGGTGTCCGGTCTTTCGTCAAATGTTTCTAAAAAGCTTTGCGCTTCCCGATCGGCTTGTGAGGAAACATCCAACTTACTGTCAGACGTATCGAAAAGGCTTCGTGCAGCTTCGTCATCGGCTCTTACCTTCGCGGAAGCAGGATCATCCATTCGAAGATGACTTTGGCCAAGGCCGCTCATATGTACGGAGGTCAGCAGGCAGGCCGTTTCCTCACTGTTCAGTCCTGCCGCCTCCAGAAACCCGTTCATTTCCGTCACCGGATCTCCGCAGGCATACGTTTTGTCTACCTTCCGGTTGATGATCGTCCGGTGATAACCGAAACCGCCGCCCCAGGGCGCGGAGCTTAACGTCCTCAGAGGCGATGGAGCTTCCAGCAGCAGATAGCTCCCTGCCGCGCCTTCGTTCACGGCTGCGCTAATTCCTGCGGCCGGGCGGCTTACCGTCTGAATAAGTGGTTCTTGAGTGTTCAACGGATCAGGCCTCCTCGCCCTCGTCAGTTTGCCGGGGCAGCGTATATTCAGCGGGACGGCTCTCCGTATACGGCTGATAAACGTACTTTCTGTCCAACTGCACCAGCTTCCGGCTGCGTTTACGAATAGCGACTGACGACTCGTTCCATGCCACCACGTAGCCTCTTATATCGTTGCGCGGATCCGCATCCCTGACGATTCTCAGCAGGGTGCCGTCAATCCGGTATCGGTCTAACTGCTCGTCGCTGATCATGACAAGCCCTCCTTTTGCTCCAAAACATTTCCTGGGCAATTGTATCTATTGTACCTTGAGCCCGCTTGCCTGCAAGGCAATACCGGCATCCCTACTAGCATACACAAAACACGGCGCCAAGCCAAGAGAGCCCGAAGGGCGCACGGAATACGCCTGATTCATTTTTTTCGGGCACCGGGTAATAAAATCTACGGACTGCGGGAGTTTTAGAAGCCGGCTAGTTGGGCAATCCTTTTAAGAGGAAAGGGTAAAACCTGCGGTCAGGCTTTATACGAAGGGAGCGAAGAGCGATGGACGGCAAAAAAACATATTACGTCAGCGTAGGTGCCAAAGAAATCGTCGACGAAGCGGATGAAATCAACTTTGATTTTGAAATTAAGGCAACGGGTGAAGAAATCGACAAGCTGGCCGAACTTTTCGAGGTGATGGACGAATCGGACGAGGCAACGCATTTCCGGGCTCTCCTGCCTTTTAAGGAATATCACAAGGACAAAGAAAACGATGCCTATGACTATGATCTCAAAGAGATCTACCGGACGCTTTACAATTTGGGGACGGAAAAAACCCGCAAACATATCGAAGAAATGAATGTGCTGAATTAAAAAAAGACCTGCCGGGCTTCCCGGCAGGTCTTGCTTATGACGAACACGTCAGCCGACATGTTCTTTGGAATCCGTATTTTCAAACCAGCAATCCAACACTTTACTCGACATGACGCGTTTCTTGATATAATCGACCTGCTGAACCGTAAACTGGGACTCCCAAGGAACGGAAAGTTCCGTGAAGAATTTGACCACCGTAAGAAGTTCGGACCATGCCACGTATCGTTTATACCAGAAAAATTGAGGGTGTTCAATCATATACGGGTACAAATCATCAAACTCGGTGTGTTTGCAGTCTAGGGCGCGTTCGAAATGGTTCTTCGCTTCGGACAGCTTCTCCAGTAAATATTCGGCTGGAATTTGCTCATTTCCCATAGCGATCCCTCCTCTCCAGTTACCTTCCTCTATTATATCGAATTTACCCCGTCCAGGAAAGTATTGAAGCAGAATGAAAATGTTTTCATAAAATAACAGTTATTCGGCAAATACGATGTTTCCTTGGTCGAGGGACGTTATCGTCACGAGGGACTCCGTACGGATTCCCTGCTCCCGAATCGCGCGGCCTCCGGCTTGAAACGCCTTCTCCACGGCAATGCCTACACCGACCAGTTCGGCTCCCGAACGTTCGACAATCCGGATCAGCCCTCTGGCCGCGTCGCCGTTGGCGATAATGTCGTCTATGATTAAAATCCGGTCGTTTGCGGTTATATATTGGGAAGAAACCATAATATCCGTCACGATTCCTTTGGTGAAGGAAGGTACACGTTCACAATACGTATCCTCGCCCATGGTCACCGACTTTTTGCGTCTCGCGAAAATAAACGGAACGCCCAGCTCGCTTGCGACGGCAAAAGAGAGCGGAATTCCGGACGATTCGACAGTCAGCACTTTGGTCGGTGAGCTTTCTACAAAACGCCGGGCAAATTCCCTGCCCATTTCCTTAATCAATGCAGGGTCAACTTGATGATTCAAGATGGCATCCAATTTAACGACTTGGTCGGAAACGACGCTTCCGGCTTCTAAGATACGTTGTTTCAACAGTTCCATAGCTTCTCCTCCACCTTTGAATATGTGTTAACGTACCACAAGCCAAACATAGGTTTCAAGTCCCATTTTACGCCTTAGGCCCTTTCTCCCGGAACTTTTCGGCCCTTTTACGAGTCTGTATAAATAACAGGCATTTAATGCCGCCCTCCTTGCCGGCGGCAAAGCAAGAAAAGACGGCTTACGCCGTGCGCGGCAGATGACGGAGCCGTTTGAACGAACGCCAGTCTCTTATTTCAACCCATCCAAGCTAATATGAAATTTGAACGAATCGCCCCCAGGGCTTATGATAAGGAATGTCGCTTCGCGTCCGAAACCGGAGCGGCAGAAGAAAGGAACGATTGCAATGAAGAACAAACTCCGCAGAGCAGCGATGATCGGTCTTCTGATCTCCGTTCTGCCGGCGGCGGCAGGCTGTGAAGCTGTACATACGTTTTGGGGGAAAGAAACTGCCGGTCCCTCCGCAAATCAGGCAGAATCTAACGGAAACGCGCAGCCTTCGCCTTCCGGTGCAGCCGGGCAGACACCGGCTCCCGATCGTTCGGCCGCCGTTTCTTCCAACGAAAATACGGAAGGTCCGGTCAAAGCCAAGCCCGTGGTGACTCCGGAGAACACATACCGAGTCAACAATCCGACCTTGATGGGCGTCACGCTGGGCACGCCTAAGGACGAGGTGCTGAATCTCTTCGGAAAAGCGAAGAACATGTTCGTCATGGACGAAGATCCCCAATCCGTCACGGTATACGAATACGGGTCCTTCTCCGTCGGCTTCAACGTGTTCGACCGCCTCGAATTCGTCCAGATCCAATCGGCCGATATCGATCCGGGCCTTGGCGGACTGCGTCTCGGACAAACCGCCGATGAGGCCACGGACGTTCTGGGCAAGCCCAACAACCGTACGGATTACGTGCTGGCCTACAAAGCCCAGAATACCGTATTGAAGCTGGACCTTGATCCCGACAATCACACGATTCAATCCATCAAATTGTTCCCGTCCAGCTAAACGCCGGTATACGGACAGTTAAAAACCCGCAGCCCTAGGGCTTGCGGGTTTTTAACTGTTCTTTTTTCTTTTTCTGCGGACCAGATAGTAAATAAGAAAACCGACTGCGGCGGCAACGGCGAGCCCCATAAGGCAGATGCCGAGGTAAGTGTGAAACCCTTTTAGAACCGCTTCAAAATTGGCCCCGATAAAATGTCCGAGCGAAAGAAACGTACAGCACCAAAGCAGAGCGCCCGATCCGGCAAAAAGCAGATAACGCCAAAGGGAAATCCCGCTGACGCCGGCCAGATAACAGGTGAAGTGTCTAAGACCCGGAACGAAATACCCGAAAAAGACAGCCCACATGCCGTATTTCTGAAACCACAGCTCCGTGCGGGTGATGCGCTCCTGTTTGACGCGGACCCACTTTCCTATTTTGTAAAGGAAGGGCTTGCCGAGTCGAAGTCCGACCGTATAGGAAATCAGCATCCCCGTCATCGTTCCCAGATAGGAGACGATAAGCGAATGCGTAAAATTCAACGGACCGGTGTCCATCGTAAGCGAGCCGACAAACGTCATCAGCGTCTCATCGGGGATCGGCAGGCCGACAATGCCGGCGGCAAGCAAAGCGTAAAGAGCCGTATACCCGTAATTGGAAATCAGCTCAAATATCGTTTCTTTCACTACATAACACTCCTAACGGGGTTGTTCCTGCGCGTTTCTTATGTTGCTGTCATGCCCGTCCGGTCCGAAACATACCTTGTACTAGTACGAAACATGAAGGGTGAGAACAATGGCTTCTAAAACATGGACGCAAACCGCACAGGTTGCTTTTACGTATGTCGGGACGGTCGTGGGAGCGGGCTTTGCGTCGGGTCAGGAGATCCTACAGTTTTTTACCCGCTACGGCGCGGCGGCTTCCTTAACCATCGCGCTCGCGAGCGTCTTGTTTGTATGGCTCGGCATCAAAATGATGCTGATGGCGCATGATGTCCGGGCGGAGTCGTACGAAGATTTGAATATCGCTTTATTCGGCCCGAAAATCGGCAGATGGATCTCTCTATTCACTTTGTTCGTTCTTTTCGGCATCTCTTCGGTCATGCTCGCCGGCGGAGGAACGGTTTTCTCCGAGCACTTGTCCCTGCCCTTCCAGAGCGGACTGCTCGTCACCGCTGTCCTGTCCTATGCCGTGATTACACGCGGCATCGGTGCGATTATGGCGGTGAACACAGTCGTCGTGCCGATTATGGCCACGTTCAGCCTTATTCTGGTGTTTTACACGAATAAGCTTCCCACGTCGCAGGCATGGCTGACCCTCGGTACCGACCATTCGCCGCTGAGTGCCTGGACCGCGCCCCTGCTCTACGTCGGTTTCAACCTGGCCACCGCCCAAGCGGTTCTCGTTCCGCTCGGCGCGCAGATCAAAGACCGGCGCGTACTGTTCCGGGGCGCTTTGCTGGGCGGGCTCGGAATCGGTCTCCTGCTGTTCGCCGCGCACTATGCGCTGAGCGCACAGATGCCGGGAATCCGCCAGTTCGGCATTCCGATGGCCCGGATTATGGACGGGTTGGGAACCGTTATCCCTTTTGTGTATCTGCTTGTCATCTATGGAGAAATCTTTACGACTTATCTTTCCAATACATACGGGCTGACTCTTCAGTTGCAGCAGCGGACGGGCCTCGGCCGCAGGACTGTTCTTCTCCTGCTTATCGCGCTCAGTTATATTGTCAGCCTGATCGGCTTTAAGCCGCTTCTGTCGGCGCTTTATCCGTTATTCGGCCTAGTCAGCTCGGTGTGGCTGGCCGTGATGATGTGGAGAAACCGCTCCGTCTGAGGAACGCCACGCCCGCACCGTCAATAGCAGACGGTTGAAGCTCATCAGCATACCCAGGAATACAAATAAAAATCCGCAAAGCAAATAACCGATGTGATAATCGGGAAAAGCTTTCGCATCGCGCAGCACCGCAACAAGATCGGCAAGAAGCATGATGATTCCAATCGCCATGAGAGCAAACTGCGCATAATCAAGCGGGGTAATCCGCTGCAAAAATTTTGCCGCATGCTGTTCGGGAGCAGCGCCCCGCACATCCCGTTTCCACATCCGGTGAAGGATCCAGGCGGTATAAGCGGAAGCGGCGGTTACAAGAAGCCCGAAAAAGGCTGTAAAAACGGCCAGAATGGTAAACAGTTGAATTGGAATCCTCTCCCTTGCGCTAGGCTGTCAGCCGAATGTTAAGAGCTTGGACACGACCCATAGGGTACACGCCGCTGCCGCGACAGGCAGCACCCAGGTTATCATGTTCGCGGCCCGCCAACCGGGCAGCGGAGTTGACCGCCACAGCAGCTCCATAAGCCGGCTGTTCTCCCCGGGAACGGGTGTCGCTTTCTCTTCCGGGTACGTCCGAACCGCAGGGTTTGACGGGTTCGGGGCCCGATTCGTGCTTTCGCCGGAAGCGGCCGCAGAAGAAGGATTGCTTGGATGTTCTATATACTCAGACGATTTTGCGGCCTCCATCCCTTCAACCTGCCGGGATCGGGAGTACGCGCGTTCGGCCTCTGTCTTCGCTTTTTTTCGTTCGGACGCGGATTTTTTCGGTTTCGCGGGCTCCCGCTTCGGTCCGGGAAGCTTCTCGTCCTGCACGGGAGCCTTCGCTTTTGCCGTACGGATACGGCCTTTGCGGCGCCCGACTTGATAGGTAATTTCACGGTCTCCGGGTTTTGCCGGTTTTTTCTCAGACAAATGTCTGTCCCCCCAGTTCCTGTAGAACCTTTTTTGTCCCCGGTCTTCTATATAGACGACTGTTACGCCGGACAAGTTGTGCTTTTCAGTCAAAAAAAAGACCTTTCCGTCCTATTCGACATGGGGAAAGGTCTTTCCTGTTTTTTACATGCAAAAATAATGACTTTATACCTAGATAAGTCTAGAAAGGCTCCGAAAAAAGACTTACACGATCCCGGCCGCGCGATTTGCGGCGAATGCCGCGCTGCCGATCACGCCACCGTCGTCGATAAGGGTACCCGGGTGGATGGTGAGGCGCTCCCAGTACCCTTTGTAAACCGACTTCTGCAGCTCTTCGCGCATCGGCTTGAACAGCCGCTCGCCGGCCAGGGAGGCACCGCCGCCGATAATCAGCGCGTCCGGGCTGTACATGGTTACGGCATACGAAAGCCCGCGGCCCAGCAGCTTGCCCGTATGGTTCATGACTTCGATCGCAAGCCGGTCGCCTTCGTCATACGCGCGGGAAACATCCGCCGCCGTAACGGAAGCCGCTTCTTCTCCGGGAAACCACTGGCCCAGGATGCTCTCGCGGCCTGCCGCAAGCGCTTCCCTCACCTGGCGGACGATCCCGGACGCGGATGCGATCGTTTCTAGGCATCCGACGAGTCCGCAGCCGCATGGCGTCGATTCCGCATCGTCGACGCGGATATGACCGATTTCGCCAGCCATGAAGCCACCGCCGTAATACAGCTGGCCGTTATTGACCAGTCCAGCCGACATGCCGGTCCCGAGCGTAATCCCGAGCACATGCTCGTACCCGCGGCCCGGTCCCTTCATGGCTTCGCCGTATACGTACATACGGACGTCGTTGTCGATGAAGACCGGTACGCCCAGTCTAGCTCCGAGCTGGTCGGATACCGGTACCTCGTTCCAGCGGAGGTTGCTGGCGAACACGCACACTCCGCGAACCGGATCGATAAAGCCCGGCGTTCCGATTCCTACCGCTTTCAGCTGCTCGGGCGCGATATTCTGCTCCCGGAGCAGCGTTTCCACCATAACCGCAATCTTTTCCAGCACATAGTCGCTGCCTTTGGCCGCTTCCGTAGGCTGTTTGCTTTTGGCCAGGACATTGAATTCCTCATCCAACAACCCGCATACAATATTTGTTCCTCCGAGATCTACGCCGACGAAAAAGCTCATTCCCGTCCGTCCTTTCCCTTATGCGTTCGCATACAAAGTGGTAATGCCGTGCTGCTCAAGAACCTTCTCCATGTCGGGTTCCAACCTCGCGTCTGTCACACACACGTTTACGTCCGCAAGCGGAGCTATGGAGAACAAGGAGGCTTTCCCCACCTTGGTATGGTCAAACACTGCTATCGTATGCTGGGTGCGGCTTATCAACAGACGGGCTGTCTGGGCTTCGAGCTCGGAAAACGTCGTGATGCCTTTATCCGCGGAAACGCCGTCCACCCCGAGAAAGAGCTTCTCGATATTGAGATGCTCGATCGTCTTCTCGGCCAGAGGTCCGCTGAGCTCGAAGCTCTTGCTGCGCATGACGCCACCGACGACGACCACCTGCAGGCCTTCGCTGTCGGCCAGTTCCATGGCGATATTCACAGCATTGGTCACGACCGTAATCCCCTGGCGCTGCTTCAGCTCGCGGGCGATGAGGAAGGTTGTCGTACCGCCAGTCAGGCAGACGCTGTCCCCTTCCTCGATAAGGCCGGCCGCCCTGCGGGCGATCGCTTCCTTCTCCAGCCAGAGCTGCTGCTTCTTCTCGGCGAACGAGGTTTCGCGGACAGCCGTGAGGCCTTCGAACAGGGCCCCGCCGATGGTGCGGACAACTTCGCCTTTTTTCTCCAGAAGGTCCAGATCGCGTCTTGCCGTCGCTTCCGAACATTGAAAATGCTCGATGATCTCCCCAATGGTGATGCGCCCTTGCTGCTTGAGGATCGTCATAATCTGCTGGCGCCTGAGATCTCCTTTGGAAGGAGTCGTGTCATTCATTTCAACTGTCACTCCGTCACAAGGTTAAATTTTGACGAACTGAGTCAGGTTGCGAGGATCGTCCGGATTCAGCCCGCGCTTCACCGCGTTGTAATAGCCGTTGTACTGGACAGCGGGCAAATACAATACGCTTCGCGCTTCATCGCTGAGCGCGGCTCCGCCAAGTTCCAGAACCAGATCCGCAAAATCCGTGTCTTCCCCGCGCT
Organism: Paenibacillus chitinolyticus NBRC 15660; assembly: GCF_000739915.1. Taxonomy (GTDB): domain Bacteria; phylum Bacillota; class Bacilli; order Paenibacillales; family NBRC-103111; genus Paenibacillus_F; species Paenibacillus_F chitinolyticus. The sequence goes on from NZ_BBJT01000006.1 coordinate 64,946, forward strand.
CCGCGGTCAGAAGCAGGATCGTCGCCCCGTATTCCTTCAGCTCTCTGGCTACCTTCAGCTCATATTCGCGGGCGGACTGCGAAAGCAGGAAGCAGACAAGCGTACCCGAGTCGACAATGGATTTGGGACCGTGTCTGAACTCGAGCGTGCCGTACGCTTCCGTCCACGTGTACGTCATTTCCTTCAGCTTGAGGCAGGCTTCCAGCGCCAAGCCTCCGAGTGCGCCGAGTCCGAGATAGACCGTTTTGTTGAAGTTGTGCGCCGACACCCATTCTTTGATGCTCGAATCCGAGGCTTTGACCAGTTCTTCGTCTAATTCTAACACAGTTTTAAGCTCTTGTAAGTATGCCTCGCCGCCCGCCGCCATGGCGATCGCGGCCTGCATCATAAAGGTCATGGAGCTGAGCGATTTGCTCATCACCGTGCTCTTCTCTTTGCCGAGAGGCGAAAGCAGACATTCCGTCATTCCGAACATTTTGCTTGTCTCGTGGCAAGTGATGCCGCACGTATCGATATGATCCTCATTTTTGACGGAATCAAGCGCAAGAAGCACCTCATGGGATTCACCCGAACGCGACACGCCCACAATCAGAAGCTTCTTCCCTCTCGGGAGAGTAGCGTCACGCAGCAGGAAAATATCCGAGGAAGGCTGTGCGGATGCGCTGCGTCCGGTCCATTTGCGGAACGTCGCCGCCATCGTGATCGACTGATAATAGGAAGAGCCCGAACCGATAAAAACGACTTCCTCGTATTGATCGTTTCCTATATAACGCTTCACCCAGTCGGACTGCTTCTGAAGCTGGTCCCATGCTGCCTGCAGAGCGGCGGACTGGGCACTGATTTCGGTATACGTTAATTGGCCTTGAATGTTTGACATTTTCTAATTTCCTCCCTTATAATCAACTTAATGACATTATAAATCATTTTTTTGATCGTTTCAATCATTTTATACGAAGGGGTTTTTCAAAATGGCTCATTTAATTTCTTCTACGCACCTGCTTCAAACGGCCCGTCAAAACGGTTACGGCGTTACGGCGTTTAACGTGCACACGCTGGAAATGCTGCAGGCCGTCGTCGAGGCGGCCGAGGAGCTTCAGGCTCCGCTGATTCTGCAAACTACGGTCGGAACGGTGAAACACCTGGGACCCGACTACATCGTTGCGGCCGCAGCCGCTGCCGCCAAACGGTCTTCCGTTCCGATCGCGCTTCATCTCGATCATTGCACGGATTACGAGCTTATCGTACAATGCATCCGGGAAGGCTATACATCGGTCATGATTGACGCTTCCATGCATCCGTTCGAAGAAAACGTGCGGCAGACGCAGGAAGTCGTGAAAGTCGCCCGGGCGGCCGGCGTGAACGTGGAAGCCGAGCTCGGCAAGGTCGGCGGCGTCGAAGACGATATCGTCGTAGCCGACGAAGATGCGCTCCTCGCCGATCCGGACGAATGCGTCCGCTTCGTGGAGCTTACCGGCGTGCCGACGCTTGCCCCGGCCATCGGGACGGCTCACGGCATTTACAAGGGCGAACCGAAAATCGCTTTCGGCAAGCTGGAAGAAATCTACCGCAAAGTGAGCCTCCCCCTCGTTCTTCACGGCGGCTCCGGCATACCGGAAGAGCAGGTGAAACGCTGCGTATCGCTCGGCATGGCCAAAATGAATGTCGCCACGGAGCTGCGCATCGCTTTCTCCGATGCCATCAAGAAGGTCTTCCAGGCCAATCCGGATGAAAACGATCCGCGCAAATATATGGTTCCGGCCAAAGCGGCCGTCAAAGAGCTGGCCCAGGCGAAAATGCGCCTTACCGGCTGCGTAGGCCGCGCCAAAGACTTCATTTAATTTCAGTCAAGACAGGAGAACCCGGATGATTACCACCGTGACCCTCAATGCGGCAATCGACAAAACCTACAGCGTAAAAAGCTTTGAAATGGACCGGGTTTCCCGCGTAACGGACATGATCGCCGTCCCCGGCGGCAAAGGGATCAACGTCGCCCGGGTGGCCCGTCTGCTCGGCGAGCCCGTTACGGCCGCCGGCTTCGTGGCCGGCTTCAACGGACAGTTTATCCGCAGCGGGCTGGACACGGAAGGCATTTCCCATGACTTCACGGAAGTCCCGGGGGAATCCCGCCTCTGCCTGACCGTTCTGGATGCGGACAACGGCACGCAGACGGAACTGCTGGAGCCCGGGCCCGTCATCGCCGAGAACTCCCTTCTTACCCTGAAGGAGAAGGTGAAGGAGCTCGCGGGCAGGTCCACGCACGTGTGCTTCTCCGGCAGCCTGCCGCTCGGCTGCCCTCCCTCGCTTTATGCGGAGCTGATCACGCTCGCAAGAGAAGCCGGCGCCGAGGCCGTCCTGGACGCGAGCGGCGACGCTCTGGCTGCCGGGCTGGAAGCTATGCCTCTGCTCATTAAGCCCAATGAGCATGAAATCGTGCGCCTGCTCGGCAGGCCCGCTTCCTCCGACGACGATTTGGCCGCCTGCATCCGGGAACTGATGCAGCGCGGAATCCGGCACGTCGTCGTCTCGCTCGGCGCGCGCGGAGCCCTCGCGGGCAGCAGCGGCCGCGTGCGGCGGGTCGCCATCCCGGCGATCCGGGCCGTGAACCCGGTCGGCAGCGGCGACGCGATGGTGGCCGGCATGGTCACGGCTCTGCGCCAAGGCCGAAGCGACGCCGACGTGGTCCGCTTCGGTGCGGCATGCGGGAGCGCCAACGCTTTGCAGAAGCAGGCGGGGGTCGTCACCGACGAAGATGTGGAACGGATCTTCCGGGACATCACGGTGACGGATTACTGACACGGGCCGGACCGACGAAAAGACGACGGGCGACCGAGTCATCACGCTTCGCGCCGGAACACACAGCACCGGCACACTCGTAAAAAAACAGACATGTTCTCTTGCAACGCGGAGAACGTGCCTGTTTTTTTACGTTTTGTCCCGTTCGCTGCCGGGGAGGCCGCACGTGTGCATGCGAAACGCTTTGCAGCATGCGAGCTTCCCGGAAGGCTATGCCGTGCTGTCGGAAGCGTTCACCGACCGCCCCTTGCCCTCCCCCATGTATCGATCGCTTACGGATACCGTCACATTTTCATTCCGTTGCCCCTGGTAATTTGCCGGCGATCTGGGAAGTCTACCCTTATAGCTCTAGATCGATCAAGGGACATCATGACCGATCAGAACGACAGCCGCAAGCCCGACGGCCGGCCGACGCTCCCGGCGCCGCCTACACTGAACGCCGACCAGTGGGACATTCCGCTTGCCGCCGATACGGACGGGGTTATTCAGCTTTTCCAGGAGCTGCTGCCGACCGATGAATTTCAATGGATTCTTACGGACAATAAACTGCTCGGCGGCACCAAAGAACAGGGCCTGGATATTCTGGGAATCGGCGAACAGTTCCGGATGAGAGGCTGGGATACGACTAACTGGGAAGAACTAATAAAAAAACTGGAAGTGACGGTCCGCGTTCATCTCAAAATTCTTTCTCCGGAAGGCAAAAGAGGATAGCGCATTTTTTTGTCAAGACATACTTGGAAGGACATATACGATAAACGCCAAAAGACCCTTCCTTTAAATAAGGAGGGTCTTTTTTTCAGTCCATTAAACATGAAGTACACCTGCCGAGGGAGAAATCCCTGTCACCGCATCTCTTACATGCTCGTGACAAGTAAAAAGCAGAACCTGCCGCTTTCCGCCGAGCTGCCCGATAATCCGCAGAGCCCCTTCCATCCGCTCTTTATCGAAATTGACGAAGATATCGTCAAAAACGAGCGGCAGGGAAGCTCCGCCGGTAAATTCTTCAACGAGCGCGAATCTCATCGACAAGTAAAGCTGCTCCGCGGTTCCGCGGCTCAATCTCGATGAATCCACCTGCCGTCCGTCCGACCGGACGGCATAGAGCCGCTGCTGCCCAAACGGTGCGACCACCTGCGTAAACCTGCCGCCCGTCATGGCGGCAAAGCAGGCCGAAGCCCGGCGGAGCACGCCCGGCTGGCGTTCGCGTTCACAGCGCTCGCGCGTCCGCTTCACGAGCAGGGCGGCCATCGCGAGCACCGCGTATTTGCCGCCGAGATCGCGCACCTCGGCGAGCTGCTCCTCGGTGCGCTGGAGCAGCTCGCCCCGCTCGCTCCCGCCTTCGAGCTTCTCCAGCTCGCCGGCCAGACGGCCGCGCCTGTCGCGCAAGCGGTTCGCCTCGGCTTCCAGGCCGCTCAGGCTCCCCGCAAGCTCCTCCTCGCGCGAAGCGAGGCTCCCCTCGTCGGCGCCGGACAGCGCCTCGTCGAGCCGCTCCCGCCGCGCGACGCCGGCATGCGCATTCAGCGCGCCGGAGAGAAGCCGCGCTTCGGCCGCGAGCTGGGCCAGGCGCTCCTGGAGAGCCGCCTGGCGGAGAAGCTCCTCTTCGCCGGCCGCCTGCGCCTCGCTCAGAAGCGCTTGCAGGCGCTCTGCCGCGTGCCGAGCCTTCTGCGCGGCTGCCGCCTCCCGGCGCCGGGCCTCCCCGGCTTCGGCGGCCAGCCGCTCGCGCCTTGCGAGCAGTCCTTGCTGCTCCGCAAGACGCTCGGCGCAGCGTCGGAGCCCCAGCAACGGGTCCGCCGCTTCGGCTTCGCCCAGCAGCCGGACCGTCCGCGCTTCGAACGCGGCGGAAGTGGCCTGCAGGGCGGCCAGCTTGGACTCGCAGCCGGCAAGGCGCTGCAGCAGATCATGCCCGCGGGCGATCAGCTGCAGCGATTCCAGCGCGGCTTCGGGAGACAAGTGCGGCCTCAGCTTGCGTTCGCAGAGCCAGCCGCTCCAGCGCTCCTGACCGGACGCGGCGCGTTCTTCCAGCGAACGCAACCGGGAGGAAACCGCCGCCTGCTGCTTCTCCAGCGACTGGATGCTCTGCTTCAGTTCTTCAAGCTTGGCCCGTCGGCGCTCCATTTCGGAGCGGTGCTGCGCCCACAAGTCGGTGCCGGTCAGCCAGCTTTCCAGCTCGCGGTCCAGCCAGCTCAGCGTCTCCGGCCAAGGCGGCAGAGGCATGCGTCGGGGAGCGGAAGCTTCATCGAAAAAGCCGTTGGCACCGGCCGTGCGGGCGGCGGCCGCTTCACGGCTTCCCTCTCCGCGGCTGCTCAGCAGAAGCGCCAGATTCTGCTGAAGCCGCTGCCGGAGGGCCGCCTTGTCCGCTTCCAGCCGGACATCCTCGCCGTCTGTGCGGTCCGCTTCGCCCGGTTGTGCGGGAGCGGACAACCAATCGCCGGAGGAGGCTATTCTTCCCCGGCGGGCACGTCCTCTCCCCTCCGTCCGGACTTCCGGCAGCAGGGTGCTCGGGCTGCGGCTGTTTCCACGGGCTCTATCTGGGGAACCGAACATTAGCCAGGCCGTACCGGCCGCCAGCACAACGAATACGACCGCAGCCGCAGGCCCCTGACCGCTTAAGAGCAGCGCCGCCGGCAGAAGAACCGCGATCGCTCCCGCGGCGTAAGCGGTCTTTTTCCTGGTACGGTCGGAGTCGCTTCGCCTCCTGTCCGACCAGGCTTCGAATTCCTCCTGCCTGCGGCGTTCTTCCTCCCGGATCCGGTCTCTCTGTTCTTCCTCGCTCTTCAGCAGTCTCCACTGCGCGTAATCGGAAGATAGCCGGCGAAGCAGACCCGATTCGGCGGCTGTCCGCGCTCCCGGCGCATCTTCCCGGAGCCCCGACAGCGTCAGCCATTCGCTCCATTCGAGCTGGCGTTCGGCGAGCTCGCTTTGCTGCTCCTCCAGACGGCCAAACACCCGGCTCAGCTCGCTGTCGAGCAGCGCCCTCTCCCCGTCCCATTTCGCGAAGGAATCCCTGGCTTCCCGGATCTGCTCTTTCATGCCGACCGAAACGGGGAATTCGGCCAGATCCTCCCGCGACCACTGTTCGTCGAGCTGCCGCAGCAAAGCCGCAAGCGCTTCGTTCAGCTGAGCTTTCTCCGTCTCCGAGGAAGCCGCCGCAAGCTGCCCGCTGCGGTATGTCCCCGCTTCCTCTTCAAGGGCGGCGAGTTCGGCCGCGTCTTCGAGCAGTTCTTCGCGGACGGGCAGGGCTTCGACCGCCCGCAGAAGCGCGGCGCTCTCTTCCTCGTATTGACGCCGCTCATTCTCGAATTCGTCCCGTTCCTGACGGATGGCTTCGTAACGTGCGGCGGCATGCAGCGGAAACCCGGGAATTTCCCGGATATCCGCCATTTCCGCCTGAACCCGCCGCAGTTTCAGCCACGGCTCGAAGGCCTTCCCACAGCGCCGGGTCCATTCCAGCTCGGCGGCCGTCTCCGCCCGGGCGGCATCCAGCCCGTTCAGCCGGTCTCCGAGCCGCTTCCACTCCGCCGTCGCTTCTTCGTACCGGCTGATCTCGTCGGCGGAACGGTTTCGGCTGGAACGGAGTTCTTCGTACGCCCGGATGCTGCGGTTCAGCTCCTGGGTCCGTCCCCTTGGCCGGAACAAAACATCCGCCCTTGCGGCAAGCTTGCGCTCGGCTTCCACTACGGCGCTTCCGCTCACGCCGAAGCCCGCTCCGTAGAGGTAGCCGCCGATGTCGTCCCCCTGCAGGGTCCGCAGCTCTTGAAGCTCGCCCAGCCCGAAGGCGAACAAGCTCCGGAAAAGCTCCGCGGACAGTCCTCCGAGCAGGTGACGGAGCAGTTCTTCGCCGCCTTCAGCGCCTCCTTCGAGCGTTACTTTGACGGAACCGGCTGCGGGCGGACGTCCGGGGCCGCCGTGATCCGCGTAGCGTTCGATCAGGACAGTCCTGCCCTGCTTGTCCTCCAGCAGCAGCGCGCCGCCGTGCGATCCCCCGCCGTCGGGCTCATACCTGTCGGCGGCCTGCGCCCGCGTCGGAAACCCGAACAGGACGGCGCGGATAAAACCGAGCAGGGTGCTTTTGCCCGCCTCATTGGGGCCGTACAGCACGGTAACGGGCGATTCGAACCGGTAAGTCCGGTTCTGCAGGGAACCGAACCCGCGGACTCTTATTTCGCGGATGATCATTTGGCCCGCCTCCCGTCCGGCATCAGCTGATCGACGGCGAGTTCACGCGCCGCCTCCAGCCAGTCCCCCGTGTCTTCGAGAAGCCCGTCCGCTCCTCCGAACAGCCTGGAAGCTCCGTTCTGGGCAAGGAGGGAACCGAGCGCTTCCTCGGCAAATTCCCGCAGCTTTCCTTCATCCGCAGACAGTTCTTCCGCCAATCGGAGGAGGTCGCCTATGAAGCTTTCCTCCCGAAGAAGCAGTTCAAAGTCGATATCCTGCCCGGTCCGTGCTTCGATGGATTCGATCCAGACGAACGGAACTTCCGCCGCCGCACTGCGGAAGACGCCGCCTGAGGGGGCCGTGGTGTAAGAGCCCCTTGTCCCCTCTTCCTTATTGTCGTCCGCCGGGTGCGGCGCTTCCGCATATTCGGCGCCTGCACCCGTACCGCCCTTGCCGTATCCTGCGGCCGAACGCCCCGCCAGAGCCAGAAGCTCGCTCTCGCGCAGCTCACGGAGCAGGTCGGAAAGGGTGCTTCCGGCCTGCAGCTTCAAATGAAGCGGTCCCCGGCCTTCCAGGAAGATCCGGGCGACGGTCGGTCTGCCCTCGGCTTTCTCCCTTAGCCGGGCCAGCAGATCCTGCAGGCTTTCCTGCAGTTCCTGTTCCGTGCCGATGCCCGCGATAGAAAGAGACTCCTGCTGCCAGCGCACCCCGTCAAGAGCATGAAAATCCAGAGCGGGACTGCCGTTCTCATCCACCGCCACGATGTAGCACCCGCGCGGGCCGCACTCCCGTATGCTTCTGCCCTGTATGTTGCCGGGATACACGACTGAGGGCTTTTCATCCATGACGATTTCTCTTGTATGTATGTGGCCCAGGGCCCAATAGTCGATTCCCCGCCCCACAAGATCCGACTTGCTACAAGGGGCATAGTTGTCGTATCCCGGGTTTCCGTCGACATTTGTGTGAAGCAGAGCCACTTGAAAAACCGAAGCGTCCCCGCCCCGGAAACGCAGGGCGAGGTTCTCCGTTACGGCGGCGGACGCGTACGAGATGCCGTGAACTTCGGCGATAAGCCCCCGGTCCTCCTTCACGATCCGAACCGTCTCGACCTTGTCCGCCGGATACACATAGGCTCCCGCCGGCCATTCCAGATCCGCCCCCCGGCCGTCCAGCGGATCGTGATTGCCGTGGATAACCAGGGCGGGGATTCCCGCCCGGTCCAGCTCGGCAAGGGCGCTGCGGAAGCGCAGCTGAGCCCGGAGAGAGCGGTCGCCGGCGTCGTAGATATCGCCGCTGAAAACAGCGAAATCGACCTTCTCCCGGACCGCCAGCCGGACGAGCCGGCTTAACGCTCCGAAGGTCGATTCCCGGATCACATCCCGGATCCGCTCGGGAACCGAGTTCATCCCTTTGAACGGGCTGTCGAGGTGAAGGTCGGCGGCATGCAGAAATTTCAGCGCCTTCATCCACCCACCCCTTTCGTTTGGCCTAAAGCAATGAAACTTTTCATTTCCCGTACCTCTCGTACACGCCGCGCAGCTGCCGGATGACCCTGTTGAGCGAGTACGATTTCTTCGCCTTCTCCGAAGCCGCACGTGCAAGCTGATACCGGTAGGTCGGATCGACCACGACTTTCTCCAGCGCCTGACTGAGCGCCGGCGCATCACCCGACTCGACGAGCAGCCCGTTGCGTCCGTTCTCGATCTGCTCCGCAACCCCTCCGACATTCGTGCCTACTAGCGCCAAAAGGCAGAGAGCCGCCTCCGCAAATACGGAGCCGAACGCCTCGGCTTTCGAAGGAAGAACGAAAATGTCGAAGAAGGGCATAAACTCTTCCGGGTGCAGCATGTACCCGTAAAAAATAATCTCTTCATATAAGTTCATTTCCTTGGCCAATTCCTCGAGCTCTGTCCGGGAAGGGCCGTCGCCGATAATATGCAGGACGAAAGGATGCCCCCGTTCTTTGAGCATCGCGCAGGCCTGGAGCAGCGTTTCGAGCCCTTTCGCCGGAACCAAGCGGCACACCGTGATGAGCTGGGCCACTTCGTTCTCGTGGGAAATCGGCCGGAAGCGTTTCTCGTCGTAGCCGTTCGGGATTACCCCGATCCGGTCGGGATCCTGGATAAATTCACTTATATAACCTTTAAAAGAATTCGAAACCGTTAGAATCTGGTCCAGCCGCGCTTCCATTTCGCCGTAAATCGACGTCAGAAAAAGCTGCTCGGGACCGCCTCCCTCTATTTTTCCGTTCAGTAGAAGCTCTCCCTCGTAGCTGGAGTGAACCGTTACGATGACTGCCGTATCGGGGAATACTTCCTTGATAGCGAGCGCGGCAATCGGGTGATGAGCGTGAATCAGATCGTAGCTCTTGCGGATACGAAGCTTCGTCCACCACACGTAGTCTTTGTAGGTTTGGATATATTTGTCCACAATCGGATTTCCCGCATAACGGGTCCAATCGAACGTATTGAAGGTAACGGGCTCGGTTCCCTTGCCCCTGACCCTTCTGGGAAGGGAAAACAGTTCCATGTCCCAGCCTCTTTTATTAAACTTTTCGGTGATATACGGGACCATGGAAGAAACTCCGCCCGGCTGCTCCGGCGGGAAGAATAACGCTTGCAAAATGTTCATCGGTGCACACTCCTGATCCTCCGTCCGCTTGCGCGGCGTAAATCCGGCTTACAGCATCATACGCTCAGCCTCTTCTTATTGTACCTTCTGCCCGGCTAATAGAAAAGAGAACACGCCCTGCCGGTCCGGTCGGCGTTTCAGTCTGCCCGTACTTTTCCGAAAAAAAGTTGTTCTTGTCCCCGTCCTATTTTGCTATAATGAAATCGCCTGAAAATGCGAACGTACATTTGAATCCGGCCCGCGCAAGAGGGAACGGACAACCTCGGAGGAATGTTGAACTTGTGGAACGATCCGATTGAAACATGGGGTCCGGAGACGGCCAGCTCCATGATGCTAGTCATTCTTACCCTGATGATTTTCATCTCGGGAAGACTTTACTACACACGCAGAAAAAAAGGCTATCTCTCGATGACCGTCTCGCTCATCCTCATGCTCGCGCATAACCTGCTCCGGCTTTACTGGCAGGCCTCGGGCCAACTGCAAGGCATGTCGGGCTTCGCGGACGATCTGCTCCAGGTCGTCACCTTCGTCCTGATCAATCTGGGCGTTTATCAACTGTATAATCCGACGCGGCGGCGTCATTATTTATATTTTTACGGCTTGATCGCGGTCGCTCTGGGCATTTCCGCTTTTCATTTTTACCCGCCGTCCGGAGGAAGTCCCGAGCAGGCTGCGCTGCTGGCTGACTTGCCGCTGGAGCTGTACATATTCGTGCTGATCTTTTTGTGCGCTTACATCATTACGCCTCTGATCGGACAACAAGGAAAATTCCAGGCCATGATGACGTTGTATTTCGCCAGACAAACGGCACATATGGTCAATCTGTACCTGTTTCAAGGGGAGCAGAAATGGCTGATGCTGGCGGAATGGTTTATTCCGGTCATCTATGCGACGATTCTTTTCTTCCTGCTGTTCGATCGGGTTGTCGAGCTTATGCAGGCGATTTACCAGTCCTCGATCACCGACGGCCTGACCAAAGTGTATAACCGCAAATATTTCGATAAAAGAGTTTCGCAGTATATCCGGCTGAATTTGAACGTTTCGGTCCTGTTCAGCGATATAGACAATTTCAAAAAGCTCAACGATACCAAAGGCCACCACATGGGAGACGAGATGCTCAAGCAGGTGGCGAGCATCATGCGCCAGGAAGCGGACGAAAGCGGTATCGTGGGGCGTTACGGCGGCGAGGAGCTGGTCATTCTGCTGACCGATCCCGATGTCAAACCCGCCGAGCTTGCGGAAAGAATACGCAAGCGCATCGAAGAAGAAACCATCGTCACCGTCAGCATGGGTTTCAGCACCTACAAGAAAGGCCTCACGGGAGACAAGCTGATCAAACAGGCGGACGAAGCGATGTACAAGGCCAAAACAACCGGGAAGAACAAAGTCGTCAAATTCTCCGCCTGACTTATCGCCTGCCCGGTCTTTCGGCAGCAATGACTGCACAGCAGTGAATACAAAAAAGGCGCGGCCTCTGGCGGGACCGCACCTTTTCCTCACTGAATGTGGAACAACTCCTCGACCTGCTTTCCGAGAACGACGCTCAGACGCTTCGCGGCCCCGGGGCCGACCGACTTCATCGACCGCTCCAGCAAGCTGATGTATGCGTGGCTTAATCCCGTCTGTCTGGCGAGCTCCCGCTGGGTCAGTCCCAGCGTCATTCTTCTGCGGATAAATTCTTCCGATTTGGCGATAATCCTCATAAAAAATCATGGCCCCCATTTCCTAATTAATTCCATGGTAGCATTATAATTTACTATTGTAAACATTAAAATTTACTATAGTTGACGATAGCTTTTCTTTCTTTTACCCCCGATTGAAAAACCACATTTTCCCTGCTATGATAAGCATGTTAACTAATGTTTACCAAGAAATGCGGGTGCTGCGATGTATTTCTATGACAAGCTTAAAGATCTCCGCAAGCTGAAAGGCTATACGATCCGTGAACTGGCAGACCGTTCCGGCGTATCGGCCGCTTACATTTCCCAACTTGAGAACGGCAACCGCAATATCCCGTCTCCGGATGTGCTGATGAAGCTGTCCGAAGGATTGAATATTCCCTACGCCGAACTGATGAAAATCGCCGGATATCTAGACGAACCGGAAAGCGGCAGGGACAAGCCTAAGGCTCCGGTCAATCTGCGCCGGTTTCTTCATGACAATGATCTCATCTTCGACGGTATGGAACTGACGGAGCAGGATAAAGAATGGGTCGAGCGCATGCTCAGCGCCCTCTTCTGGAAAGAACGGAACAGCCGCAACGGATAAGACCAGCCGGCTGCTCTCCTGCATTTCTTCCTTACATAAGCAAACGGAACAACCCGCGGGAGCTGGATCTTCCCTGCGGGTTGTTATTCGTGCATGTAATTTTTTTGGCCCCGCGTCCAAAGTTCCCCTTTGAAAAACCACATATTCCCTGCTATGATAAACATGTTAACTAATGTTTACCAAGAAATGCGGTGGCTGCGATGTATTTCTATGACAAGCTTAAAGATCTCCGCAAGCTGAAAGGCTATACGATCCGCGAACTGGCAGACCGTTCCGGCGTATCGGCCGCTTACATTTCCCAGCTTGAGAACGGCAACCGCAATATCCCGTCTCCGGATGTGCTGATGAAGCTGTCCGAAGGCTTGAATATTCCCTACGCCGAATTGATGAAAATCGCCGGATATCTCGACAAACCGGAGAGCGGCGAGGACAAGCCCAAGGCTCCGGTCAATCTGCGGCGGTTTCTTCATGACAACGAACTTATCTTTGACGGCATCGAACTGACGGAGCAGGATAAAGAATGGGTCGAGCGCATGCTCAGCGCCCTTTTCTGGAAAGAGCGGAACAGCCGCAACGAATAAGACCGGCCGACCGGCCTCCTGTAATCCTGCCTTACATAAGCATACGGAACAACCCGCGGGAGCTGAATCTTCCCTGCGGGTTGTTTCTTGTTGTATGTTAATCCGGGCCGGCTACGCGATTGAATTCGGTTTGGCCAGTTGGCCGAGGTTTCCCTGTATCTCCTGAATCCGTTCATTCTCCTGCCGCAGCTTCTCCTCAATGCGTTCCGTCAAATGAGCGATCTGTTCTGCAACACTGTCCGGCACTTCAACTTCGGGCAGCGACTTGATTATATACAGCAGACACTGCAGCGTATCTTCCATCACTTCTTTTTTGCGGCTTGCGATTACGACCTCCGCCAGAAAGATGAGGTGCGTCAGTTCATTTTGCAGGACACTCATTTAAGTTCCACTTCCTTCCACTTCCGATTATGACTGAAATTGTCGAATGTGAAAAGTTGCTCTTGACAGTTTTAACTGTAATATTTATTATACTAGATATAGCGTAACTTATTTAGTTACAGTTTAGTCCACCCAGACGGCATCCGTTATGCCCGGATCTTCGTCCTTCTGCCAGCGGGCCTAACCGAGTTCTCCCTTTCCAGTCGAACGGCCGGAGGCCCGTTTTTTTTACCCGATGGCCGGGAATGTTCGACCTGAAAAAATTGACTACGCGGAACTTCCGGAAACGAGACATGTTTTCCGCAAAACCGCACACATTACCTATAACTTTGCAAACCGCCAAAAGGAGGACATTTATGACCCAACAGATTTTTCCCGAAACACTGAAAGTCATCGCGGAGCGCCACTCCGTAAAATCGTACGATCCGGATTTTATCTTTCCCGAGGAGCATAAGGAGCTTATCCTGAACGCGGCTAACCAGGCGCCATCCTCTTGGAATCTGCAGCACTGGAAATTCCTCGTGATCGACGACCCTAGCGCCAAGCAGCGTCTGCTTCCCATCGCAAGCAACCAGAAGCAGGTCACGGAAAGCTCCTTTGTCGTCGCCGTCCTTGGCGACCTGCAGGCGAACCTGAACGCCGAAACGATTTACGGGGCGGCTGTTGAAAGCGGGTTTTTGACGCCGGAAATCAAAGACACGCTCGTGTCGCAAATTAACGGCGCCTATGCGAGCGGCGGCAGCATTCCTCGCGATGAAGCGATCCGCAACGCCTCGTTCGCATCCATGCAGCTCATGCTCGCGGCGAAAGCGCTCGGTTACGACACGTGCCCGATGGGCGGATTCAATCCGGCCGCGTTTGTGCAGGAATTTAACATTCCCGAGCGCTACATCCCGACTCTGCTGATCTCCGTCGGCAAAGCGGCGAAACCGGCTTATGCGTCCGGTCGCTTTCCCCTGGAGCAGGTTATCGTTAAAAATTCGTTCTGATCTGGTCTTACACTAAAATTTCACACACGGAGGGATTCCCATGTCTTTGCTAAATGTATCCGATCAAACTTTTCAAGAAACGCTGGATAAAAACAACCTTGTTCTCGTCGATTTCTGGGCGCCGTGGTGCGGTCCCTGCAAAATGCAGAGCCCCATCCTGGACCAGTTGACGGAAGAAGCCGGCGAAGCGGTAACGATCGCCAAGATCAACGTCGACGACAATCCTGAAACGGCCTCGAAGTTCGGCGTGATGAGCATTCCTACCTTGAAGCTGTTCAAAAACGGCAGCGAAGTCAAAACGATGGTAGGCGTTCAATCGCTTCAGACGCTGAAAGAACTGGTTAATCAAAATCAGTAATTAACCCGAAGCTTACCTGCCCCTTTCCCCCAAAGCCCGGCACAAAGCAAAAAGAGCGGTCCTTATCGTCATCCGGCGAGTTGGACCGCTCTTTTTTTACGGAAAAAACGCAGAGCCCAGGCTCCACTTTATCGTGTTATTGAATCGTAACATTTTCGAACAACAATTCATCGATCAACTTGTTGCGGTAAAGCATGGACAGATGCAGCGAATCGTAATCCCGCTCCTTATCCAGCTCCTCCATCAGCAGCCGGGCAATTTCCTGCCGCTGGCGGGAATCGTCGGTTTGACGGAAGTCGATAAAGCCGGTCAGTTGATCCTCGCTTACATCAATAGTGGCCGTTCCGATCGGAATGCCCCCGTATTCCTGCTCGTAAATTTCATAGGTCAGCGTATCTCCGTCATCTCTTGCCAGAATGACCGAAAATTCGTCTTCTCCGCTGTCCAGCTCGCTCAGCTCATCCGCCTCTTCCAGTGAGATTTCGACCGAATCCACAATTTCCCCGTCAAAACGGCTGTGGAACAAAAAGTTCTCGGTCTCTTCTTCCTGAAAATCCGCCACAATCAGGTTCGATGCGAGCTCCATCTCTTCCTCAAGCGGGTCGAATACCCAGTCGAGCATACATACGGCTTCACTGCCATAGATCCGGCATGACGCTTCCGCCACAAGGCGGGATCCCGGATCGAAAAGCTGGTACTCCACCCGCCCGCGCGAATCCTCCAGAAGCACCAGCTCGTAATCCGGTTCCGCGTCATAGGCATCTTCTTCCATGGAGATGTCATCGAGTTCATCTTCCTCGTAGTCTCCGTATACCGATTCGTCACCGACCCACTCCGCCGTCGTTTCATCGTCCGCATAGTCCACCGCCTGGGATTCGTCCGAAAGCAGCGGAGTGCCGATGATATGGTCATAGCTGCCATACGTCAGCACAACGTCGCATTCCCGGATGTTCATCGCATCGACCAGCCATTGGATATGGTTGCGCACGAATGCGTCCACTTCTCTTTTGCCGGCAGGGGATAGTACCGCATCCTCAAGCTGAATGCCCCCGGTCATCCGGTCCCCTTCGCGGTACACCAAACTGATAATTCCGGCAAAACGGCCGTCCACCAAGATTTCCGTCACTTCTCCGCCCGCCGTTTTCAGGTCGGGTCTTAGTACTAACTGGGCCATTTGCTCTGCCTCCCTTATCGGTATTTCCGGACGATGCAGCAAGTTCTGGCCAGGCCAAACATGCTTACCCGGAAGATTCTGCTCCTAGCGTACCCGGATCGCCGGAAATATATGTGACAACCGGGAGGCCGGCCCATAACAAAAAAAGGCTTACCCGGAGTCCGCAAATGCGGACGGGTAAGCTTTTTCAACTCAAACAGGAAGAAGCATCTTCCGTTCAATCCGTCAGGACTGACGGGACGGCTCAGTGTTCAACCGCCTGCTCCGGCTCCTCTTCGACCTTGAAGCGTTTCGGCAGAAGCAGCGTGAGCACGATGCCGATGGCCGCCAGAACGAGCAAGGACCAGAAGATGCGGCTCAGACTGAACGCGAACAGCTCGCGGATGCCCGCCATCGTTTCCGGCGAGAACGCGGAGCGTCCGTGGGAGTCCAGCGCTTTGTTGAGGTCGATGCCTCCGACCTGATCGGGATGAGCCTGCTGATACGTATGCAGCGAGGTGTTGTACAGCATCCCGAACACCGCGATTCCCAGCGTCTGGCCGAGCGTACGGATGAACGTATGCGAAGACATCGCGGCTCCGCGCAGCTTCCAGCCTACGGCGGACTGCATCGTGATCGTGTACGCCGTGAAGGCGAAGCCGAAGCCGATCCCGAACAGCGCCGTGTACACTTCGAGCGCCCACCCCGGGGTCGCGGCCGTCATTAGGGCCAAGGCGACGGACCCCGCGGTAATTCCTCCCACTCCGATGAGGACGGCGGATCTTACGCCGAGGCGGACAAAGCCTCTTCCCGCCAGGGCTGCGCCGATCGTCCAGCAGATGGACAGCGGAATCAGCGCGAAGCCCGAGCCTGTCGCCCCGCCGCCGTTCACGCTCTGCACCCAGAGCGGCAGATAGATCGTGACCGCCACGAGGATGGCGCTGAGAATGAAGCCCGACGAGTTGATGAGCGTAAGGAGCCGGTCCTTGAACAGGTCAAGAGGCAGCATCGGCTCCGGTGATCTTTTTTCGACGGCGATAAAAATAAACAGGAAGACGACGGAGACGAGCAGCAGACCGAGAATGACAGGCGAACCCCAGGCGTACTGGACCCCGCCGCTCAGCAGGGCATAGATCAGAGCCGTCATGCTGATCGTAAACGTCACAATGCCGGGATAATCGATTGGCCGCTTCGTTTTCTCCAGATTTTCGTGCAGAAAAGCGGAAATCAACAGCATGGAGATGATGCCGAACGGAATGTTAAAATAGAAAATCCATCTCCACGACACGTAATCGACCATCAGACCGCCGGCCAGCGGCCCCAGAATGCCCGAAAGCCCCCAGATCCCGCTGATCCAGCCCTGGATTTTCGCGCGTTCTTCGAACGAGTAAATATCTCCGACGATAATCATCGTAACGGGAAGAATGGCGCCGGCGCCGATCCCCTGGACCGCCCGGAAGAAGATCATCATTTCCATGGATTGCGCGATTCCGCACAAGGTCGAGCCGATCAGGAACAAACCGGTTCCGATCATAAAAATTTTCTTGCGTCCGTACAAATCGGACAACTTGCCGAATATCGGGGTAGAAACCGCCGTGGTGAGCAGGTAAATGGATATGACCCAGCTCATCAAGTCCAGACCGCCCAAATCGCCGACGATGCGGGGAATGGCGGTCGACACGATCGTTCCTTCGATGGAAGAAAGGAAGGTCACGACCATGATCGCCAGCAGGACTTTTGTTTTGTCGGTGTTACCGGACCGAGCCATTGGCAGCACCGCCTTTTCTTTTTTTAGGGAACCGCACGGGATGTTCGTTCAATTCCCTCAATCCCGGCGGACCGTCTGTAAGACGTGCGTTTCCAGCGCTTTCGCTACGCCGTCTTCATTGTTGGAGGCGGTTATTTGGTCCGCCTGTTCCAGAACGCCTGCCGGAGAATTGGCCATCGCGATTCCGAGACCCGCGAAGGAGATCATCTCCAAGTCGTTGAAGTAGTTGCCAATGGCAAGCACTTCGTCCGGACGGACGTCGAGACTTTCGCATAAGCTCCGCAGTGCGTTGCCTTTCGTGGCATCGGCGTGCATCACGTCGATAAAATGATCCCCGCTGCGGATCATACGGAGATCGCCGTACAGCCGAGAAAGCGACCAGTCCCGCTCCACCGTGTCCATGACGGCAGGGTCCGCGCTGTAAAGCGTAAACTTGACGAGCGGGACCGTCAAAGCCGTTACATCCGCAACGAGATGCGGAGTAACGAAAAACTTCTTGTACATCGCCTGTTCGATCTCGGTTAAACGCTCCAGGTACATATCAAACGGTGCGCATACGTCGAAGTGCACCTCATGTTCGCGGCAGTATGCGATCATAGGGGCGATTTGGCTCACACGGAACGCATACTGATGAATCAGTTCCAGCCCGGGAGACTGAACGGTGGCGCCGCCGTTGTGTGTAATGATCGTTCCTTCCAGTCCCAGTTCCTCCAGAACCGGAATGGCGCTTGCGGGCCCCCGGCCCGTGCAGAGCACGATAGAGCTTCCCTGCTCGTGCACACGGCGTACGGTTTCCCGTGTCCGCTCGGTAAGGAGATAGTCGTCGTTCAGAAGCGTGCCGTCAACATCCAGGGCGATCAGTTTGTAAGTCATGGGACAGGTCTCCTTTCCACTCCGTTATGATCTGGTTTTGTCTCTCTTGCCTTGTGCATTGCCTTGTGAACGCTGCATTAGCCTCGTCTCACTTATGTAAATCGTCGTCGACACCGGGGCCGGAATCATGAGAAGGCTTGCCCTGAAGCAGCTCCAGTTCCTCCCGGGTCAGTTCCCGGTATTCGCCCAGTCCCAGAGCCGGGTCCAGTTGGAGCGGCCCCATCGAGATGCGCTTCAAATAAACGACCCGCTTGCCGACTGCCTGGAACATCCGTTTCACCTGGTGAAACTTCCCTTCCTGAATGGTCAACTCAATTTCCGAGCGTGGCGGATCGACGATTATATCGCATGTCAGAACGCGAAGCTGCGCCGGCATCGTCACATATCCGTCATCCAGCTCGACGCCCGCCTCAAACGCCTGTTTGTCGTTTTCTCCGACCGCTCCTTCCACCTTGGCGTAGTACGTCTTCGACACATGCTTGCGCGGAGAAAGGAGGTTATGGGCCAGCTTGCCGTCGTTCGTGAGCAGCAGAAGCCCCTCCGTATCTTTGTCCAGCCTGCCGACGGGGAATACGTCAAAAGGCGCATAAGCCTCGCTGAGCAGATCGACTACCGTGCGGTCCCGGTTATCTTCCGTCGCGGAAACGACGCCCTGGGGTTTATTCAGAAGCAGATAGACGAATTCCCGGTAAACGATTTTTTCTCCGCTTACGGTAATCTCGTCCTGCTCCGGGTCCACCTGCATTCCGCTGTCTTTGACCCGGATGCCGTTCACTTCGATGAGGCCGTTTTTGACCGCCTTTTTCAAATCGGACCGTGAACCGTAGCCGAGATGGGCGAGCACCTTATCGAGCCGTTGTGTTTTTCTTTTAATCGCGCTTCCGCCTCCTTCCGTCCAATATTTTGATGGAGCCTGCCTCGGTTTCCTGCTTTTCCGCCCTATGAATAAAAGCCCTCTCGCCTCCTTGAATCCGGGGCCGGGGCATGTTCGGTGGATTGCCTTTTATGTGAATCGGGGTAATCGGTCGAAGCGTTCGTGTCAAGCATACCGGGCGGGATTTAGTGCGGCTCCCCGTATTATAGACTATTCCGTGCCTGCTTGCACCTTCGGTCTGACAAAAAAACAGGAAATCTTTCACGATTTTCTCACTTTTTCACGAAGAACAAGCAGGATTTGCACTCTTTCGTCTCGAAATTATTCTAGCTAAACAAGTACACCTTTAAGGAGTGAATTATGAAAAAATTAGCGATTTACTTAGGCATTATCGTTGTCCTTTTCGTCGCGATCTTCTTGGTCACGAAATCTTCCAACAAGGGCAATGACGACGCGGCCAACAGACTTTACGGCGTATCCGCTTCCAAGCTGAAACCGGCCACGCAGAAACTGCTCGAAGACCCGAATTACCAGAACCTGATCAAACCCGAAGAGCTCGACAAACGCATCGCGAACAAAGAAAGCTTCTTCCTGTACTACTATGGCGCCGATTGTCCGCACTGTAAAGTAACGACGCCCGTCCTTGTCCCGCTGCAAAAAGAGCTTGGCATCGACGTGAAGCAGTTTAACCTGCTTGAATTCCAGGACGGCTGGAAAAAATACAACATTGAATTCACGCCTACACTCGTATACTACAAAGACGGCGTAGAAGTAGAACGCATGGTCGGCGGCGTGCCGGAAAACGGCGGAACCGAAGGCAATACGCCTGCGAAGTTCAAAGAATTTTTCCTCAAACATAACGGAAAATAAACCAAAGAAGCAGCGGAGCTTATCCGCTGCTTTTGTTATGTTATTCCCGCTCCCCGGGACGGCGGGTCAAAAATCTTTCTTTTTCATGATACCGAGCGAAATCAGATAAGAAACGAAAAATACCGATACTCCCGTCAAAGCGATAACCGCGACTGCAGCCGGGGAAGGAAGCCCCCATTTGTCCGTCGCTCCTACAATGAAGCCCAGCATGGAAGTCGACGCGAACAGCAGGATCATCATGATAACGCTGATTACCTGCAGGTACTTGTCTCCCAGCCAGTAATGCAGCGGAAGGTAAATCGCCGCATACACGAGCAGCATGGCGCCGAGAAGGCCAGAGGCTCCCCAGGAGAAGGAGGATGCGCCGCCGGTCCCTTGTATCATCGACGTTACCGTGCTTACGATAAAGCCGATCCCCGCTCCCAGTACACCGAACAGGAGCACGCTCACATACCTGGCGCGCACGATGTCCGAACGCCGCACGGGAAGGCTGCCCAGCAGGATGAAATTACGGTTCTTCACGTCATGATTCGCGGAAATAAATAAGAGCATGATGGAGGGAACAAGCTGGACCACTACACCGCCCATCCGGGAGTTGGAGAAAGTGATGGCAAAGAAAACGACATAAACGGCCATCCACAAGAGCTCTTTTCTCATCACGCGAAAATCTTTGCTAAGCAGTGCCACCATGGCCGTACCCTCCTTTGACCGTGTAAACCATAATATCTTCCAGATTCGCGGGCTCAATGACCGCATAGCCTCCGAACAACTTCTCGGCCTGCGGCCGGTTGTAAACGAGGCCTTCGAAGCCTACGGACGTTTCCCGGACGGAAACGAACTGCTTCCGGATGTCCGCATCGAGAAGCTCCGTCCCTCCTTTTACGATGGCATACCGTTCTTGAATGTTATCCTTGCTCTCGCTGAAAACGAGCTTGCCCCGGTTCATAAAGGCGACGTAATCCGCGACGCGGTCCAAATCCGTCGTAATGTGGGTGGAGAACAGGATCGTATGCTGTTCATCCTGCATCAGATCGGCCAGCAGATCGAGCAGCTCGCGCCGGAAGACGGGATCGAGTCCCGCGGTCGGTTCGTCCATCACTAGAAGCTTAGCCCCGTGGGAAAGAGCCGCGGCCAGACCGAACTTCATCTTCATGCCTTTGGATAAGTCCGAAATTTTTTTCCCGGCCGGAAGCTCGAACCGCTCCAGATAGGTTTGAAACTGCGTCTCGTTCCAATTCCGGTAAAAAGACGCGAGCAGCCTTCCGGTCTGGCGGACGGTCAAATGCTCGTAGAAATGACTTTCGTCCGACACGAAACCGATCCTTTCTTTGATCTCTTTCTCCCGTATCGGCATCTCCATTCCTTCTATGAAGACACGTCCCTGCTCCGGAATAGCAAGATGGAGCAAAATTTTAATCAGCGTGCTTTTGCCCGCACCGTTAGGACCGATCAGTCCTGTAATGTATCCTTTCGGAACCGCAAAGGACAGGTCTTGGATGCTGAAGTTTGAATAGGCTTTGGAAATATGTTTAAATTCCACGGCGTTCATCGAATCTCTTCCTCCTCTTCATACAGCGCTTTGACGGTTTCGATCGTTTCATCCACGGTTATTCCCAGCTGCCTGGCTTCCCGTACGGCTTCCGACAATTTCGCTTCAAACTGCTTTAACTGCTGTTCCCGGATATATTCCCGATTCAGACCGGAGACGAAGGAGCCTTTGCCGACGACCGAGTCGATCAGCCCTTCCTTTTCCAGCTCCTCGTAAGCCCTCTTGGTCGTGATCACACTGATTTGCAGATCTTTTGCGAGCTGCCGGATCGACGGCAGACCTTCACCGGGAAGCAGCTCTCCCTGCAGAATTTGGCGCTGAATCTGCTGTCGGATCTGCTCGTAGATCGGCTCGCCTGAACTCTGCGAAAGAATAATGTTCATAGTTCACCCGCTTCGTGTAAGCTTTGTTTATATTGTATATGTATACTATATACACTATATACAATATTGTCAATCCGCTTATGCCCATAAAAAAACGGAAGTCCGCTTGGAGCAGCCTCCGTTTATTTGTCCAACCGCATTCCCCCGTGGCTTCAGCGGTCTCCGTATCGTCCAAGCTCCTCCATGAGAAGCCGGATTCCCCTCCGGATTTGTTCGTCCCCGACTTGGGAGACATTCAGCTTCAAATAATTGTCCCGGGGAAAGCCCGGCAGATAGTGCTTGTCGATCGGTTCGATTACCACCGATTTTTTACGCAGCCGCCTGGCCAGCTCCGTCTGGGATACAGACGGGCTCAGCACAAGGTGAGTATGGACGGGAGAGAGCTCTTCGCTTCCCGCAGCTTCTTGTACTGCGCCGCCGGCAAGCGGCCCATACTCCGCAAGCATTTGCCGGAAAAGCAGCGACCTGGTCGCATAGGCGGCTTTGATTTTATGCTTGTGCCGTTCGAACATCCCGCTTTTCAGGTAAATCTCCAGCGCGCCTTGGGAAATCATCGAGCTGTCGATGTCGGCGATGCGCTTATACTGGCTGAAGAGGTCCACAAGACTGCCGGGAATAACCGCAATCCCGATGCGAAGGCCGGGGAACATGATTTTGGAGAAACTTTTCAAATAAACCACCCGTCCCCCCTCATCGTAAGCATGAACCGGGTCGGCTTTCCCGTCCGGCTCCAAGTCGGCCAGATAGTCGTCTTCCACCACGTAGACATCATATTTGCGGGCAAGGGCCGCTATTTTTTTCTTCACATCCGTGGGGTAAGAACTCCCGAGCGGGGCATGAAACCTCGGAATCGTGTAAAAGAACTTGATCGGCTCCGTGCGGAAAATCCGCTCCAGTTCATCCAGATCGATCCCTTCCCGCGAACGCCGGATTCCCATGACCGGGACCCCGTGAGTCACGAGCTGTTCGATGAACAGGTGGTAGCCGGGCTGCTCGATCAGCACCTTCGTTTTTCCGTTCGGAAAAGGAAGCGCGGCCAGAATGGCTAGCGCCTGCTGCACCCCGGACACGACAAACAGGCTGCCGACGCGCGTAAACACCTGATAATCCGCAAGCAGCTTCTGCATCATCACGAGCAGTGCGGGCAGTCCTTGAGGAGTGCCGTACACAAACAAATCGTTTTTGTACGTATCGATCGCTTTGTTCATACAGTGCTGGAAATCCAGATAAGGAAAAAAGGCCGGGTCCGGGGCGGATACGGCAAAGTCGATGACATCCGGCGAGTCCGGGGCGGTATCCGTCGACGATTGGACGACATAATACCCGCTCTTGGCGATAGAATAGACCAGGTGCCTGCTCTCCAATTCCTCCAACGCACGGATAACGGTACTTTTGTTAACCCCGTAACTTTCCGACAACTGCCGGATGGAGGGTAGTTTGCTGCCCTCTTTATAGCGGCGGTCCGCGATCTGCCGCTCCAGATCGGTTAAAATCCCTTCATATTTGTGCATGAATTCACCTCCCCGGCCAATCTGTACCGGTACAGTTAACGTTTTCTCCTATTGTAGCACAGGCGCCCATCCCCTTAAAATCTAAGCAAGGACCTTAATAAACCGCTATGCATGCAGGCTCAAAGGAATAGATCGCCATGAAAGCAGCACCTCTTACCAAAGCTTATCTAGCCGCCGTACTTTACGCCTTGATCATCGGCTTCTCGTTCATATTCGTGAAAACCGCCCTCGTTTCCACGGGGCCGTTCGACCTCCTGGCGCACAGGTTTACGATTTCCCTGGCCGCGCTGCTCGTCTTCCTCGCCCTCGGCAGAACCCGCCTGAACATCCGGAAGCGGGATTATTTAGCCATCCTGCCGATGGCCGTGCTGTATCCCGTTCTGTTTTTTGCTTTCCAGACCTTCGGCCTGGTACAGGCGTCGGCTTCCGAAGCGGGAATCATCCAAGCAGCAGCCCCCGTTTTCACCATGATGCTCGCTTCGGTTGTGCTGAAGGAACGGACCGGCCTGCGGCAAAATTTGTTTATCGCCCTCTCTGTGGCAGGCGGTGTTTATATTTTCGCCATGAAGGGACTGGACTTTCGTACGATGAACGGTGCCGGGCTGTTCCTGATCCTGCTCTCCGCTCTTTCCTCCGCGGGATACAGCGTGCTCGCGAGAAAATTAAGCCGGAACTATACGCCGCTCGACTTGACGTTTGTTTCGCTGCTTTTCGGCTTCATCGCGTTTAACGGATTTGCGGTCATTCGCCGCACCGTCCAAGGCACGCTTCCTCTCTATTTCGAACCTTTCGGCGACCTTTCGTTCACCGTCTCGGTTCTTTTTCTGGGCGTGCTGTCCTCCCTGGCGAGTTCATTTCTGTCCAATTACGCCCTTTCCAAAATGGAGGCTTTCAAAATCAGCATTTTCAGCCAGCTGGCGACGATCGTTACCATGGCGGCCGGCGTCATCATCCTGCATGAGAAACTGGCCTATTTCCATTTGATCGGAGCCGCCCTGATGATTGCCGGAGTGGTCGGCGTATGCCTGCCGGCGTCTTCCCGCAAAATTTCCCGGCAGCCGGAACGGAGGCTGGATGCGTAAAGGAAATTTTAAGCGGCGGCTGCTTGTCCAATGTCTCGCAGTCCTTATGTTTTGGCCGGAAATCGGTGTTTTCTTTGAAACCGGCCGCTCAACACTAATGCTGCCCAGCGCTTATTCGCAGGCAAAACGAAAAGGCCGTGACATTCACGGCCTTTTTATCGTTCGCTTTATTCCCGGCTGTCCGCTTCCCGCACCGGCTGCGAGGCGCCTACTCATCGCCCCGAATCACTGTCTCAAAGAGAAACGCGCATATGGATGCCGGCCAGGCGCTTCCCGTCCGGTCCCGCCTTCTCAGACACGTCGAAGGGACAGAAGCCGATCTTTGTATACAGAAGCAGCGCGGGCGTATTCGTGTTATGACAGATGAGATTCAGAAACGGAACACCGAGCTCCCGTTTCGCTTTGTCCATCATCGTCCGGATCAGATAAGAGGATGCCCCTTTTCCCCGGTAGCCGAGCGCCACAATCACGTTTCCGAGCCAGCATTCCTTCTCCCGCACACAGTCGTACAAATTGGCGTAAGCGGCAATTTCCCCGCCTTCGGCCGTTATAACGGTCGGGCACAGCCGTGTTTTCAGCGCTTCCCGAATCTGCTCCGGCGTTAGCGGAAATACGCCTTTCGGATACATGTAAAAGAGCTCGCCCGCATGTTGCGGCATCCCGCAAATAACGTCCAAATCGTCCGGCGACAAAGGCCTGCTTTGATAATCCGCCATTCCCACCACTCCCTCATCATATGTACCGTTTTGTACCGGCGAAACAGGCGAGCACCGTTATACCGCCCGCTCTTATCTCTTGTCCTACCCCTGCCTGCAAAAAAAACCGGCCGGGCCTTATGCCTGCCGGTTCTTTCCCTGCCGTTTCCATCTAGGATTCGGTCCGCCGGATAAACTCAACCCGATTCCCGCTCGCCTTGAATTTGCCGGACCCGTTCCGCCAGGTCCTCATCCACGATGCGAATCTCCAGCGGATAAGGCTCGAAAGGCCGCACCCCGTTATTCCGGAGCTTGCCCAGGTAAGCCTCCGCATCCCGCAGCAGCAGGGCCACGTCTATTCCGAGCAGCCTGTCCGGGTACCCCTGCAGCTTCGCGATCCCCGATTCCATCAATTTAACGGCTCCCGATACGTTAGCGTTAAGATGATGGTACAGGCCGACGGCAATCTGCAGCAGCCCCTGGTAAAACGGCTTCCGGCCTTCTTCCAGCCAGAGGGTCTCCATCACTTCATGGCATTCGTAATAGTCCCGGTTTACATTGAACTCGTATAAAAAAGCGAGGTACAACGGATCGTAAGGACGCAAATCAGCGTGCCCCTTTTTTCGCCCGTTTGATGGCTTCCTGGATTTCTTCCTGAAGCTCGCGCATGGCCCGTGTATCGTCCTTCTCGAAAATTTCGTTGAAGCGCATCTGGAACTGGACGGCTTCCCGCACGCGATGATAGAAGTACAGCACCTGGATGCAGTTCAGAATGACGGTAACCAGATTCGAATTGTCTTCGAACAGCTTCTGCGCTTCCACGATTTCTCCGCGGATGTTAGACATTTCCTGATCCAGCAGGTAAGCGGCTTCGGCCGCGCGGCTAAGTCTCGTGCGAACCTCCTCCGGCAGCATGCTTTCCTTGTATTTATAATTCAGGGAATGCTCGATAGTCGCCCAGAAATTCATCGCCAGTGTACGCAACTGAATTTCGCCGAGCACCTTTTTCATCCCCAGAGAAGTCTGCACCGGGTATTCGATAATCATATGAAAGCTGCGGTAGCCGCTTTCCTTCTTGTTGGCGATATAATCTTTTTCGTAGAGCACTTTCATATCCTTACGCTGGTGGATCAGCTCTCGCAATGTTTCGATATCTTCAACGAACTGGCACATGATGCGGATGCCCGCAATATCTTCGATACCGGTTTCGAGATCGTCCATGGATACGTTCAACTTCTTGGCTTTATCCAAAATGCTGGAAATTTTTTTAACACGCCCGGTCACGAATTCGATCGGAGAATATTCCTCGCGGTTTTTGAGTTCCGCCCGAAGCGTTTTGAATTTAATTTTGAGTTCTTCTACGGTCTGTTCATAAGGAAACAGAAATTTTTTCCAATCTCTTCCATCCATAAGAACTGCCTCCACTTCCGGTCAAAGTCGACGTTGATCTGCCCCGATCGCCTCGGAAATATGGGTAAAGCCGTCTTTTTTAAGCAGGGTCGACAAACCTTCATTCAATTTCTTCAAAAGGCCCGGGCCTTCGTATATAAGCGCCGTATACACCTCGACGAGGCTCGCTCCCGCCCGGATTTTGTCATAGGCATCCTGCGCGGTGAAAATTCCGCCGGACCCGATAATCGGGATGCGTCCTTCCGTCATTCGGTACACGCGCGAAATAAGCTCGGTCGAACGGGATGTCAGCGGACGTCCGCTCAGGCCCCCTGCCTGATCCCGGTTGGGATGACTTAATCCGTCGCGTCCAAGCGTCGTATTCGAAACGATAATCCCGGAAACCCCGCTTCCGCCGATGACGGCAATCGTATTTTCCAGCTCGGTGTCGGTCAGGTCGGGCGCGATTTTGACGAGAACCGGCTTGGCCGCGCCGCCGGTCCGCTCGTGCTGAATCTTCATCTCGCCCGTGACCGCATGAAGCAATCTCTGCAGATCATTGCCATGCTGCAAATTACGCAGATCGGGTGTATTCGGTGAAGAGATATTAACCACGAAAAAGTCTCCGTGCCCGTACAAGACCCGGATGCAGGAGCGGTAATCTTCTTCCGCCTGCTCGTTGGGCGTCGTTTTGTTCTTGCCGATGTTGACGGCCACGGGGACCGGACGGCTGCCGAGGCGGCTTAAATTTTGCGCCATCGCCTCCGCGCCGACGTTGTTGAAGCCCATCCGGTTGATCAGGGCTTCATCCTCCGGAAGCCGGAAAAGCCGCGGCTTGTCGTTGCCGCTCTGCGGTTTGGGGGTAACGGTCCCCACTTCCATAAAACCGAAACCCATCCGGGAGAAACCTTCCACCGCCTGGGCATTCTTATCCAGTCCGGCGGCAAGTCCCACCGGATTCGGAAACGCGATTCCCCAGAGCGTGCTATGAAGTTCGGGGGCATGACCGGACCCCCATGCGGCGCCGATAACGGACGACATTCCTGGGATCTTGGCAGCCGTTTTAAGTCCGTTAATAATCAAATGGTGAGCCTTCTCCGCGTCCATGCGAAACAGGACCGGCTTAGCGATTTTCTTGTATACCATGCAGTTGACACTCCGTTCCTCAGTACTCTCATCTGTCAGTTTATCGCGTTCCGCGCGAGAATGCAAAGATTTTTACCCGTACAGAGTCCCTTGATCGGGACGTATAACTCCTGTTAAACGGTATTAAACACGAACGAAATATATTATAACACATAAATCGTTCGTTTTATGGCAAATTCCGTACAAATGTTTGCATCTTTTGAGTCGTTCTTTCGACAGAACCTATTTCGATAAACCGGATCGTTTTAATCGGTTTTAAAAAAACGGGTTTAAACGGCAGTCCTCCGTCTCGTATCGCGTCAGACGCAAGAGTCTCTAATCGGCCGTAAAAAAAAGCGCCTCCCCCGCACGTAGCAGGAAAGGCGCTCTCACATCCCGTCCTTAACGGACGGGGATTTAATCCAGCCAGCGGTATACTTTACCGGGATTGGTCTCCTTAACCTCCGAAGGAAGCTTAAAAGCTCCCTTCGGGCCGAATCCGGCTCCGGGTGCGCCGCTTCCTTTGGAAGCCCCGCTGTCGCCGCCGGACCCGTCACCGACGAGCCCCGCCGGGAGCAGCCCGCTTCCTATGGTGACCTTCGTGCCTTTCGGAGCCATGTCGAACAGCTCCTCCACGTCTTCCTGCCTCATCCGGATACAGCCCAGCGATTCGTCCTTGCCGATCGAGGACGGGTGCCTGGTCCCGTGGATCGCATAGTCCGTATCGGAGAGCGTCATCCCGCGCGTGCCGAACTCGCCTTTCTTCCGTCCCTTGGGATCGCGGACTTTCTCGGATACGGCGAATTCGCCGAGCGGCGTCCGAGCGCCTCCGAGGCCGACCTCGTAGCTCCGCACAACAGTCCGTCCGCTCACCAGAGCCAGCCGATGCAGCTTCGTGTCGATGAGGATCGCCAGCGGCTCGCTGAGCGCCTCCTCCGCCGCGACGGAAGCGGCGGTCGGCTTTGCGCCGGGGGCCGTGCCCGCGCCGCCTGTCCCGGCCGCGGCCTGCCCGTTCGCGCCCGCGGCGGCCGCCTCCCGTACAAGCGGGAACGCTTCCCGCATGTACGGCGTAAGTCCCGACATCACGTTGTCGGGATACGGCCTCAGCAGCTCCTCCGGGCCTTCCGGCAGCTTCCCGCTAGCCGCGCGGTAAGCCTCCAGCGCCGATCGGAGCACGAGGAGCTGCTCCTGGCGCTGCCGCCAGGCTCCCGCCGGTTCCGCGAAGCGGCCCGGATCGTCCGGGCGGCAGTTGCAGGCGGCGGCGTCGAAATAGGCGATCGCCGCCGCTTCGCCGGGCCCGCCGCTCGCGACCGACAGGAGCGGATTCAGCGGCCGGTGCCAGGCGATCCAGCCGCCGCCCGGGCCGTCCGCGCTCTGTGCGGACAGGAGGACCGCTTCGCCGCCTGTCGGCCTGTCGCGCAGCAGCATCCGTTCGAGCGCTCCGCTCGCGGACGTCTGCTTCTCCGCCGCCAGGTAGACGCGGAGTCCCCCGTCCGCAGCCGGGAGCTCCGCCGATGCGGCGGCGCTTCCGGCGGGGCGCCCGTCTCCCGCGGCCGGCCCCGCCGGAGCGGGCAGCAGCGCGATCAGCGCCAGCAGGGCGGCCGTAAGCGCGGCTTTCCTGCGGCGGCTCCGCTTGGCCGCCGTCTTTAGCTCCTGCGGCCAGGGGACGGAGGAATCGAGCGCCGACCAGTCGACGGTTATTTTCCGTTTCTCGAACGCTTCATAGATTTCGCCGGACTGCGCGTAGCAGTAAGCGGCTTTCCCCCGGTCTCCCCGGGCCGCATATTCCCTGCCGAGCAAGTACCACGCCATCCTCTGGTCCGGATGATCCCGGACGTATTCCTTCAGATAAACCCGGTCTTCAATGGGATTGTGCCGCAAAAATTGGGCAAGTTTCTCGTCCGGTTTTTCTGTGCTCACTTTTTTCACCGCCTGCCTCAAGGATTACCGGTGTTTCTTCTCTTTTTATCGGCAGGAGAAGCCGCTCTGTTGAATTTCCTTCAAATTCTGTCGGTTTTTCTCTCTTAATTTCCGTTATCCGGGTTTATCCGAGTTAATCCGACAATATAACACAAAAAAGCCCTGTTTCCGATGGGGAAACAAGGCTTTATTTGTATAAAGAAAGAAATCTTACATATTGAAAGGAGTATCGGCCACTTTGATCGAATCGGTCGGGCAGCCGTCTTGCGCATCCTGCAGATCGTCGTACAGATCTTCCGGAATTACGGTTACGCCATGGTTACCGTCGTTTTCGTAAATCACTTCCGCAATACCCTCATCATCGTAGTCGTAAATATCTGGAGCAGTTGCGCCGCAAGCTCCGCACGCAATGCAGGTGTCTTTTTCCACCCATGTATACTTAGCCATATATGAATTCCTCCTCTAATAGTCCTCCATTGTCCACTATAATATAAAGTATTCGAAAGTTCAACGGAAAGTACAAGTGAAAACCAGCCGCCGCGCGGTGTCCGGCTCTTCCCCTTTAAGATTTCATTCCGGGCCGGATGTTATTCGGCTCCCGGCTTTTATAACGGGAATGAATCTCCGTCGGGGTCTTTCTGCAAAGAAGTTCCCCTCCGCTTGCGGTTGCGTATATGCGCCGACGGATTGTCGCCGATCATCCCCGCGGTGAGCACCGCGTCTTCTCCGAATTTATCCCGGAGCGCGTCCATAATTTCGCTCAGCTTGTCCTTCTTCGGCTGCTGCTCGTAACTGAACAGATCGAGCTGAATCGCGGCCTCCTCCTTCGGCGTCAGGTTCTGGCCCGTGATGCCGAGCAGGCGGATCGGCTTTTCCGGCTCCCAATGCCGCTCGAACAGCTCGCACGCGGCTTTGTACAGATCCTCGTGATGATCGGTCGGCACGGGCAGCGTCACGTTCCGCGTGATCGTCTTCATATCGGGGTCCCGGATCGTAATCTGCACGGTCGAAGCCATCAGCTTCTGATGTCTGAGTCGGCGCCCGACCTGATCGGCCAGATTCAGGAAGACTCGGAACACTTCCTTGCGGTCCGTGTAATTGTAAGGAAGCGTTGTCGTGTGGCCGACCGACTTGTTCGGCTCGCGCTCCGGGTTAACCTCCGACCGGGAGATGCCGTTGGCGGCCTGCTTGAGCGCGAATCCGTTTATGCCGAACGACTTGCGGAGAAGCCCCTCGTCGGCGGCCGCCAGTTGGCCGATCGTGTGAATCTGCAGCTTCTGCAGCTTCTCGGCCGTTTTTCTGCCGATGCCGTACAATTCTCCGCAGGGCCTGTCCCAGAGAACCTTCGGCACATCCCGCAGGCGAAGCACGAACAATCCGTTGGGCTTCTTCATATCGGAAGCCATCTTGGCCAGAAGCTTGTTCGGCGCCACCCCGATCGAACAGGGCAGGCCCAACTCCTCCCGTATCCGGGTCTGAATCTCCTCCGCGATCTGAAGCGGGGTTCCGAACTGCTTGGAGCCCGTTATGTCCACATAACATTCATCAATGGACATGGTCTCGACCATCGGTGAATAATCATAGACTATACGGCGGAATCCGCGGGAAAACTGCCGGTACAAATCAAAGTTCGGCTTGATGAGCACAAGCTCCGGACAAAGCCTCATCGCCTGCCGGACGAGCATGCCCGTCTTGACTCCGCGCGCCCTGGCGGGATAGGAGGAGGTTACGATGATGCCTTTGCGCTGTTCGACGCTGCCCGACACCGCGATCGGCTTGCCCCGGTACAGTTCGGGCTGTACGACTTCGTGAACGGAACAGTAAAACGCGTTCATATCGATATGTAAAATGACTCGTCCGTTCTTGGGATACCCTTCCTGTGCCATCATCCCGGCTTCCTCCTTCCTGCGGGCGCGCGAGGTCCCGAACAGCCTATCAAAAAAGCGGCCTTTCGGCGCTTGATCCTCTTTGTTCCTGCTAATTCTTAGTCTATTCCTGTCCGCTTGAGGAATCAAGAACGGTTATCGTCCAAAATTTGCGAAAATTCATTTTTTATGGTTGAAATTATGATATAATCGTGCATTATACATTCGAGAAAACATTCGAAAAATGAACAGCCACACGTTTAGAGGGGGAGCACCGAAATGTCCGATTCAATCAAAATCTTTGACACTACGCTTCGTGACGGAACCCAGGGCGAGGGAATCAGCCTGTCCGTGGAGGACAAACTGAAAATTGCCCAGAAGCTCGACGAGCTGGGCGTTCATTATATAGAAGGCGGCTGGCCCGGAAGCAACGGCAAAGACATTGAATTTTTTAACCGTGTTCAGGAACTGAATCTTAAGCATGCGAAAGTAACGGCATTCGGCAGCACCCGCCGCAAGAACACGAAAGCCGAAGAAGATCCCAATCTGACGACGCTGGTGGCCTCCGGCGTTAAAGTCGCGACGATTTTCGGAAAATCGTGGGATTTTCACGTTCACACCGCCATTCAGACGACGCTGGAAGAAAACCTCGCGATGATTTTCGATTCCGTCCGGTATCTGAAAAGCTGCGGTCTTGAAGTTATTTACGACGGCGAGCATTTTTTTGACGGCTACAAAAACAACCCTGACTACGCTCTCCAGACAATCCGCCAGGCGCAGGAAGCCGGTGCGGACTGGATCGTGCTGTGCGATACGAACGGCGGATCGATGCCGGAGGAAATTTTCGAGATCGTTTCGGAAGTCAAGAAACAGATCACGACTCCCGTGGGCATCCACGCCCACAACGACTGCGAACTGGGCGTCGCCAACTCCCTGGCAGCCGTTAGAGCCGGTGCCCGCCAGGTCCAGGGTACGATGAACGGATACGGCGAGCGCTGCGGCAACGCGAATCTGTGCTCCGTCATTCCCAATCTGCAATTGAAGCTCGGCTTCGCCTGCATCTCGGATGAGCAGTTGGAGTCGCTGGGGCCCGTCGCCCGTTACGTCAGCGAGATCGCGAACATGCACATGCCGATGAACCAGCCGTATGTCGGCAGCGCGGCTTTCGCCCACAAAGGCGGAATCCACGTGTCCGCTATCCTCAAGCACGCGAGCACATACGAGCATATCGTTCCCGAGAAGGTCGGCAACAAACAGCGTGTGCTCGTTTCGGAACTGGCGGGACAGAGCAACCTCGTTTCGAAAGCGGCCGAGCTCGGCCTCAATCTGGAGCAGCAGGACGGCAAAGCGAAAGAAATCATTTCGCGCATCAAAGACCTCGAGCACGAGGGCTACCAGTTCGAAGGCGCGGATGCTTCGCTCGAATTGATGATGCGGGAAGCTTCCGGCGAACTGCAGGAACCGTTCGTGTTGGAATCGTTCAAAATTTTCGTGGAAAAATCGGCGGATCGCCCGGTCAGTTCCGAAGCTTTCGTCAAGGTTAACGTGAACGGCGAATCCATGTATACCGCCGCGGAAGGCGACGGACCTGTCAACGCGCTCGATAACGCGCTTCGTAAAGCTCTGCTGCCTTTCTATCCGGACATTCACAGAATGCACCTGTCCGACTATAAGGTGCGCGTACTTGACGACAAAGGAGCGACCGCTTCCAAAGTCCGTGTTCTGATCGAATCCCGCAATTTCGAGAACGAATGGAATACCGTCGGCGTTTCCTCCAATATTATCGAAGCCAGCTGGCACGCGCTCGTGGACAGCTTCCGGTATGCCCTGATCGGCAAATCCAGCATCGAGAGAGAATCGCTTGATCCCAGACCGGTCGGTCTAGTGAACCATTAATATTTACACCTTCTTATTCCTTACAAAAAGACAAGCCCCGTTTCTTCCGTGTGGGCAGCCTGGCTTTACACACGGACCCGAAACGGGGCTTTTTGCATGTCTCCGAAGGAGTCGGATAATGTGACCGGATCTTATCGGCCCGTCCGCTAGCGGCCCTTGATCAAAGCCTTGATTTTCTTTTCCCACTCCGCCTTGGGAAGAAGGTTTACCACTTCCTGCACGACTCCGTTCTTGTCTACGAGGAAGCTCGTCGGGATCGCCAGAAACTTGAACGATTCCGAGACTTTACCGGGTTCATCCAGCAGCACCGGAAAATTGATTCCATACTCCTTGGCGAAGGCCCTCGCCTTTTGCTCGTCATCCTGACTCGTTACATTTATCGCCACCAGGTCCACTTTGTCCCCGTACTTTGCCTGCAGATCAATCAAATCGGGCACTTCCATCTTGCACGGACCGCACCAGGACGCCCAGAAGTTCAAAATAAGCGGCTTATCGCGCGCGCCTCCGACCTGATAGGGCTTGCCATCCAAATCCGGCAGGCTGAAAGAAGGCACAAACATTCCCGGCCGGGGTCCCGTTTGAGTAGGCGCCGCCGTTTGTTTTTCGTCTTTTTTGCCGATCTGGACAAATATAGCCGCGGCCAGAAGAAGCACGATGGCCAGAATCGCTGCATTCCGTTTCAATTTGAGCCCTCATTTCCGCATCATTCGCTTTATTCTATCACATGGGAGGTTCAAAATCAGGTAACCCCCTTAGTATCCCCATCTTTATCCGATTCCAACATTATGAACGGCTTAAAAAGTATGATCTTCCGCCCGGAGGAAACCCTATCCGTACCAAGTCAGAAGAGAGGTCAACCGCATGGAAAAAACGAAATCCCGAGGGCTTGACATCATTTTCGAGAGTGATCAGGACGACGACTACCAGTTTACCGCCGAACAGACGGCTGAAGGCGGCGAAAAAGGAGGCGGCGGCAAAGGCCGGCTTCTTGAATTTATGGCCATTGCGACGGTACCGCTCGTGCTGGTACTCGGCAACTCGATGCTGGTTCCTATTCTCCCCCAATTGGAGACCGAGCTGGGCATCACTAAATTTCAGAGCAGTTTGGTTATTACTCTCTTTTCGATAACCGCAGGCCTGATCATCCCTATATCGGGATACTTATCCGACCGGTTTACGAGGAAATCAGTGATCATCCCGTCTCTTATTATATATGGGGCTGCCGGGGTATTGGCGGCGTTCGGAGCCATCTGGAAATCCTATACGATTCTGATTATAGCCAGAGCCATTCAGGGGATCGGCGCTGCCGGCACGGCTCCCATCGCGATGGCTCTCGTCGGGGATTTGTATAAAGGGGGAACGGAAAGCAAGGCCCTCGGCCTGACGGAAGCATCCAACGGGCTCGGTAAGGTGCTCAGTCCCATCATCGGCTCCCTGCTTGCTCTTCTTGTCTGGTATATGCCTTTTTTCGCCTTTCCGATTTTTTGCCTTCTGGCCTTGCTGGCCATGATGTTTCTCATTCACGAACCCAAAACCAAGAAGAAACCGACGGAACTGAAACCTTACCTCCACAAAATCGGAACCATTCTGAAAAAGAAAGGACGCTGGCTGATCACTTCTTTTTTTGCGGGTTCGCTTGCGCTTTTTATCCTGTTCGGCGTCTTATTTTACTTGTCCAATATACTGGAAGAGCCTCCGTACCATATAGATGGCGTCAAAAAGGGGTTCGTCCTGGCAATCCCGCTGCTGGGGATGGTCATTACCTCTTACACAACCGGAGCCCTAATTAAGAAAAACGGCACCCTGATGCGCTGGCTGATCAACATCGGCCTTTTAGTTATGACCCTGTCGCTGGCTTCCACGATTTTCGCTTTTCAGAATCTGTATTTGTTTATCGGCCTGCTTACCTTAAGCGCCATCGGCACCGGGCTGCTTCTTCCCTGCCTCAACACAATGATCACCGGCTCCGTGGAAAAAAGCGAACGCGGTATGATCACATCCATCTATAACAGCCTCCGGTTCATTGGCGTGGCCTTCGGTCCGCCCATCTTCGGCTGGCTGATGGATAAATCCGACCGGCTCATTTTTATAACCGTATCTTCTCTGGCGGGTTTGACGCTCATTCTTGTTTTTTATCTGGTTAAACCTCAGGGAAAAATCAGCTGATCCGTTGAGTGCGTTAAAAGATTTCGTTATAATTAGCGCATGATAAACGCGAAACGGTTAACTGAAATCAAAGTAAGCCTGTCCTTGTACACGGAATGGCTGGCGCGGTTCAGCAGCTTTCCGGATGAAGAAACGTGCGGATTCGTTTACGGAAGGATTCGGAATGAGACCGCCTATGTCTCCTCTTTCGTATGGGTTCCGAATGTTTCGGCTTGTCCCGCCCGGTCTTTCCGTATATCCCCATCCGATATTATGCGTCACTTAGGGGGCGGACAAGCCCGAAACGACCGGCCCGCGCGGTCTTCATTAGCGGCCCCCGTGCTGCTGGGCCTGTTCCACTCCCACCCGCGTACGGCTGCTTCGCCGTCTTCCGAGGACATCTCGGCCTTGCGGTTGTGGCCGGAACTGCCCTCCTTCTGGATCGTCTCCCTGGAGCGCTGCGTTCCCGAAACCGAGGTATACGCGTGGGCGGAACCGCAGGATAGCCCGGCCGCACTCGGACCGTCCGAATCGGCGGATTCCGCCGATAAGATCGTCACGACTGAGGATACGGGGCAGCCCGGATCGGTTGGTCCCTCCACAACGGACACTTTGACCGATCGGACCTCACTGCGTGCAGTATCCGCTCCTTCGTCTAATCGGCCAAATCAGGCGAAAAGTCTCTCAAAGCTCCGTAAAATCCCGCTTTGTATAGAAGCGCTATGAACCAAAAAAGCAAGCAGGTATCCGCGGCTTCCCGCACTCCTGCTTGCTTTTTCATATCTTGGCTTTCTTCTCCGCTATCTGCGAGCCCTACGCTTTACCGAGAAGCGCATACAGATCTCCGAGCGTATCCACGCCCATTTCACCGATCTCTTCCAGAAGCTTCTTCCACAGCTCGGCGGTCATCAAAGAATCGTCCAATGCGTGGTGTCTTCTCAGCACCGGAATTCCGTACAGCTCAAGCAGGGAATCGAGTGTGTAGTCTTTGTGCCGGGGCATCAGCCATTTGGCTGCCATCAGCGAATCCAGCACCCGGTGGGAGAGGCTGATTTTCGATGTTTTCCAGAGCGCCGCATTCAAAAACGCTTTGTCATGAGCCGAACCGTGCGCCAGCAAAACCCTCGCCCCCACAAACTCGAAAAATTCACGCAGGGCCGTAATCAAGTCCGGCGCTTCGGCCGCCTCTTCCGTCCGGATTCCGGTCAGCTCCTCGATATGAGGAGGAATCGGGCGGTTCGGATTCACAAGGGTGTAAAACGACTCCTCTTCGAGTTTGTCCCCGGCCATAGACACGGCGCCGATCGAAATAATCTCGTCCGCTGCCGATGAGAAACCCGTTGTTTCCAGATCAAAAACAACGACTTTGAGATTGTGCAGGGAAGTGTCCAGCAGCGAATGTCTGCGCTGATCCTTCAGAAGCTGACGGATAAACGCCATCTGCTGGGCATTACGCGGGTTAAACATGGATGTAATCGCCGGGGTCAACCCGCCCATCTTGTAAAGCCTCCACAAACCGCCGCCCGGGCCGCTCTCTTTCATCGTTTTACTCCTTTCCGGTCCTATTGTCCCGTATGCTCGCGCAGCTTGGCGGAGGAAGCGTCCCTGCCTTTCTTGACGGAACCCCGCACTTGGCGGATGATCTGCCGCTGAAGCCGTTTTCCGAATTTAAGGCCGTTTTTCAGTTCCGCCCGGCATTTGCGGGTCAGCATTTCGGCAGGCAATATCCCCGCAGTCGCGAAGTGTCCGTTTTCCCTGTAAAAAGGCGTGCTCAATCTCATTTCCAATGAGTGCAGAAACACTTCCCGGCAAGCCGTGCCGAACTCAACCGTAACGGCTCCGCGGTCGATGAGCGCATGGATTCTTTTAAAAGTGGAAGAATCGGAAATGCCGTTTTCCAAAGCGAGTAGACGGACCGCATTTACAAGCGGGATATAAAGTCCGTATTTGATATCCACACCACCCGCGTACGGCCCGTACCGTTCCGTCACCAGACGCCCCAGCAGTCCCAGGGACACTTTATGGTGCAGGGTGTTAGCCAGAAGCGGCAGGAGCAGCCCTCGGTTAAGCGCTACGCTCTCGTGGAAAGCCTGCTTGATCCGTTCCGCAAGAGCTTCGCTGCCGTATACGCACCTCAGGTCGGACGCAATAAGCAAATAGCGTGCGTTCTCCCAGACGGGCTCCTCAAACCAACCGCTAAGCTGATCTTTCCACCCCGCTTCGCTTCTTCTCCACATCGAGTTCTCGGCCAGCACCCTCCCCGTGCACGGCGGATATCCTGCCAGCTCCAGACCTTGGCGGATTCGCTGGGCCAGCTTGCTGAAATATACGTCCGCCGCCGCTTCCGTGCCTTCCGGGGGATTTTCGTAAACCAGTCCGTTGTCCTGGTCGCTCCACGGCGTCTGTTCCTCCCGTCCGCCGCTTCCCATAAGCAGGAATGCGTAAGGGAGCGGGGGCTCCCCTGCTCCTTCCGCTGCGAGGCGTTTTTCCGCCAAGAGAATCATTTTCCGGATCAGGGTATCGTGTGTAAAATTCAGCTCTTTGTACAGCAAAGCTGCCGCTTTCTCGCCGAGTTCCTTCCGGAACAAATCCTGCATATCCGCGCGGATCAGGGCCAGTTCATCCGTTCCGGCGGCACGGGCGATCCTTGTGCGAAGCAGCTGCCAATCCGAGCCTAATGTCGGTTTCATAACGGCATCTCCTTAGATGAGACCGGTCCGGGGCGCGGTCACGAAACCGGCACCGGGCGACCGCCTTCATTGGACTGTTTTGCCGAAGTGTGCGCTTCGATCGCGTGATTCATTTGCTCGGGATACCCGTAAGTGCCGTGTTCGGCGAGATCCAGCCCCATGATTTCTTCTTCTTCCGTCACGCGCAATCCCGTCGTAATTTTAATCAGGTAGAGGACAATGAAGGAAATGACTAGGACGAAAACAAGAGCGCCTGCCACTCCGATAAACTGAACCCACAGCTGGCGGAAACCGCCGCCGTAGAACAAGCCCGCTCCGCCTACATTGACCGTTTTGGCCAGCTCCGGCGTTGCGAAGAAACCTGTGGACAGCGTACCCCAAATCCCGGCGATGCCATGCACGGAGAAAGCGTAGACCGGATCGTCGATCCCTTTCTTCTCAAACCAGATTGCCGTGAAGAAAGTGACCCCTCCGGCGATGGCCCCGATGGCGATTGATGCCAGAGGCGTAACGAAGGCGCAGGAAGCCGTGATCGCGACAAGCGCGGCAAGTACGCCGTTAAGCATGCTTGGTATATCGGATTTGCCGAAGTAAATCCAGGAGACCGCCATAGCGGCCACGCCGCCTGCCGCCGCGGCCAGGTTTGTAGTCAGGGCGATATAGCCGAAGAACCCGTCTCCCATTGCGCTCAGCGTACTCCCCGGATTAAAACCGAACCACCCGATCCAGATGATGATGACGCCAAGCACGGACAGCACTTGATTGTGACCCGGAATTTTATTCGGCGAGCCGTCTTTATTGAATTTGCCGATACGCGGCTTCAGAAGGATGGTTGCCACCAGTGCCGCCGTAGCCCCTTGCAAATGCACAACCGTGGAGCCCGCAAAGTCCTGCATGCCGATTTTGGACA
This sequence comes from Paenibacillus chitinolyticus NBRC 15660, assembly GCF_000739915.1. Taxonomy (GTDB): domain Bacteria; phylum Bacillota; class Bacilli; order Paenibacillales; family NBRC-103111; genus Paenibacillus_F; species Paenibacillus_F chitinolyticus. The sequence continues at coordinate 103,800 of NZ_BBJT01000006.1, forward strand.
GCCAGCCTCCGCCCCATACCCAGTGAGCCACGATCGGATAGATCACTACGGTGAAAAGCAGTCCGAAAATAAAGTAAACCGGGAGCTTGGCGCGTTCGGCGAAGCCTCCCCACGCGATTGCGAGCGAAACACCCGCAAACGCCAGCTGGAACAAAAACTTTATCGTGATCGGGACATCCGAAGCGCTCAAGGAAACGAAGGCGTCGGCGTTGACTCCGTCCATGAAGAAGCCGGACAAGCCGAACAGATTGTTGTTGAACAATCCGGCCCCGTCTCCGAAAGCAAGCCCGAAACCGAACGCCCAGAATGCGATGGCGCAAATTCCGAAAGTCAGAATGGTTTTACCCGCCACGTGGCCTGCATTTTTCATCCGGGTCGAGCCTGCTTCCAGCAAAGCGAAACCGGCCTGCATAAAGACAACTAGCATAGCGGCGACCAGCACCCATACCGAGTTGATCGCGGCTTGCAGTTGTTCCGGTGTCGGCGCTTCCGCAAACGCCAAAGTCGGTAAAGCCATACTGAGCAGCGCTAACCCGATCAGTGTCTTTTTAATCATTGATACCAGTCCCTTCATGTCAGGTTTCTTTACAAAGAAATTGATTAGTGTCATTATAAGCGAACGATTCGCGAAAAAACAATAGGTTTCGTTCACTTTTTTGATGTTTTTTATTAAAAAATCAACTCTTTTTCCGGATTTTTCAATATATTTATCATACAATGTAATGTTTATGTCATTTGTGAGCTCGTTCATCAAAATGTCAAAAGCATTACGTTTGACTGTACGGTTTAGGATCGGGTATCATTAGGCTGAGGTAAATACGTGCGAACAACAACTTTTAAAGGAGGGGCAAAATCATGGGGATATGAAGCTTCATAGAATCGGAGAGTTGTCCCGGTTGGCCGGAGTCAGCCCCAGGACGATCGATTATTACACCAAGCTGGGCCTGATTCATCCCGAAAAAAGATCGGACACCAATTACCGCTTGTATTCGGATGAAACCTTGCTGCGGCTCAAACGTATTGAAGAAATGAAAAAAGAGAAATATACGTTGGAAGAAATCCGTACAACCATGCTGAAACTGGATAAAGCGGCCCACGACGAACATGTGACCGACAAGCTGACATCCTATCAGGTGCTGCTCGGCCAGCTGCAGAAAGAAATCAAGGAACTCGATCCTATGATTCAGCAGCTAAAACCGAATCAGCTCAAAAAGATTTATAATCTGATTACCCAGCCCACCGCCGCATGCGTCGAGGCATTGCTCTACTTGCTCGGCAAAGGTCCTTTTACGTAACGGATCCCCACGATTATCTTGACTATGGAGGTCTGCAGCTATGTTTTTTCATCCTATGGATTTTCTCATTCTCATTGCCTTCGGCTTGTCCATGTGGGCTTCATTCCGGGTCCGCGGCACGTTCAACCGTTGGTCCCAGGTACCCGTTCAATCCGGTATGACCGGATACGAGGCGGCCCGCCGCATGCTTGATGCGGAAGGGCTGTACGATGTTCCGATCGAGCCGGTTCCCGGAGCTCTCACAGATCATTACGATCCGATCTCCAGAACGGTGCGTCTTTCCGAGCCTGTCTACTACGAGAGCACCATCTCGGCCGTTTCGGTCGCTTGTCACGAAGTGGGACACGCGATCCAACATCAAGTTCATTATCCGATGCTTGTTGCGCGCCACAAGATGTTCCCGGTCGTAAACTTCGCTTCGGGCGTGGCTCCGCTTCTACTTATCGCCGGCCTTATTTTTCAGCAATTTGATATTCTGCTTCTTCTGGGGATCGTCTTCTTCTCCGCAGCGGTGCTTTTCCAGCTCGTGACTCTGCCGGTCGAATTCAATGCCAGCAACCGGGCCCGAGAGCTCATGATTGCAGGCGGCTTTATCACCAACGAAGAAGAACAAGGCGTTGCGAAAGTGCTTAACGCGGCTGCCTTGACTTATGTGGCTGCGGCCCTTATCTCGCTGCTTGAGCTCGTTAAGTACGTCATGATTTTCAACAGCCGTTCCAATGATTAAAACGGCCGTAACCGCAAAAAGCTTTCGTCTGCAATAGACGAAAGCTTTTTTTCTGTATATGTACGGATAACGACAGATTATGTAGGACGGATGACGGAGGGCTTTTTCATCCCGTTATCCGGCTAAGCCCCGTCTAATCTGTCCATAGGCCTGCCCGGATCGGCAGAGGGCTGAAACTCCATCAGAAACCGGCCGAAAAGCTCCGTCACGGGCGGAAGCTTCTCGTCCCTCCGGCGGATGATTCCTACGGTGCGCGTCACCTTCGGATCGACCTTCACCACACACGGCTCTATATGCGTCGAATAGCGCAGTGCCAGCTCGGGAAGAAGACTCACGCCCATCCCCGCCGCGACAAGCCCGCGGATCGTATCCGTTTCGTCTCCTTCAAATTCGATCTTCGGCACAAACCCTGCCTTCAGGCAGGCGTTCATGACGATCGGACGAAGCGAATACTGTTCGCCGAACATGACAAACGGCTCCTCCTTAAGCTGCTCCAGCCGGATGCTTTTGCAGCCGGCCAGCGCATGGTTAGGCGGAAGCACCGCTAACAGCTCCTCCGTGAGCATCACTTCTCCCTTGACGAGCTCATGCGTCTCCGGACACGGCGATATGATCGCCAGATCGATTTCGCCTTCCGTAACGTCACGGATGAGACTGGTGTAAGTTCCTTGCTTTAACCGGAATTTAACGTTGGGATGCTCTTTCTTGAAGCAGGATATAAACGCTGGAAGAATAGATACGGATACACTATGCGGAAAACCGACCCGGATCTCCCCGGCTTCGGGGTCCAGGAATTCCCGCACTTCGCCCACCGCGCGTTCCAAGTCGGTCAAAATATGTTCCGCACGGCTCAGAAACAGACTCCCGGCGGGAGTCAGCTGCAGATTGCGGCCTTTCTGGACAAACAGCCGGACACCCAGCTCCTCCTCCAAATGACGGATTTGCCGGCTTACGGCAGACTGGGCCACGCGAAGCTCTTCGGCCGCTTGTGTCATATGCTGCTTTTTAGCCACTTTCACGAAATACTGCAGTTGTCGTAACTCCACAGATTCCTCCATTAGTAAGTTCTGCCATTTGTACCTATTATAGCCGATTTAGGTGTTCCAGAGAACCGTTTCCGGTTCCCTTTCTTTTAAAGAGTGTATTGGACAACCCCTTAAATGCGAGGGTATAATAGGGAGGGCTGGAATTTCCAGTTCTTTCGGATAATCGATAAGGAGGAATACATATGTCACAAGAACGCAAGGGTGCAGCCACTTTTAAGGGCAACCCGATCACACTCGTCGGTCCCGAGCTTAAAGCGGGCGATGCAGCACCGGATTTCAAACTGAACAAAGACCTCCTGAACGAAGTTTCCCTTTCCGATTATGCCGGCAAGGTGAAGCTGATCAGCGTGGTTCCTTCCATCGATACGGGCGTATGCGACGCTCAAACCCGCCGTTTTAACGAAGAAGCCGCTAAACTCGGCGATAACGTTGCCGTTCTGACTGTCAGCGTCGATCTTCCGTTCGCGCAAGCCCGCTGGTGCGGTGCCGCAGGTATCGATCAAGTCGTCCTGCTGTCCGACTACAAAGCGAAGTCCTTCGGACAAGCTTATGGCGTTCTTATTCAAGAACTCCAGCTCGACATGCGTTCCATCTTCGTCATTGACGCCAATGACAAGATCCAATACGTGGAGTATCTCGGTGAGATGACGGAGCACCCGAACTACGAAGCTGCGATCGAAGCGGTTAAAAAGCTCGTGTAAAACTCCGGCATAAAAAGAAAACAGCACAGGAATCGATGCGCTCATCGAATCCTCTGCTGTTTTTTTTATGCCCGCGAAGCCGTCCGCAAGCTATCCAAGCGTCAGTGGCTGATTTTGTAAGCCGCCAGCTTTTTATCCAGCTGCTTGTAAATGTCCAGAATAGTCCGGTAATTGGAACCGAGATCCCCCATATTCCCACGGGAAGCCGAATAAATATCAATAGCCGTTGTCGTCGGATTAACCGCAAACAAAGTAATCGTAATATCCTGAGTACGTCCGAGAGCCGTACGTTTTTCCACCACAATCTCTCCGACGTTCTTCACTTCGTGAAGGAGTTTGTAGCCGGGTGTTTTTTTCATCATCCCGACGGTTTCTTCCCACACCTGGTCTTTGGATAATTTGTAGTAACGGGTTTTTAATTCCGGATCTTTAGCTTTCTCACCGGTTGTCTCGAAACTGCGAAGCAAACCGACTAACGTTCGTTTCAAAGTCGTTCCCCCTTCATGAAGCATATCCAAACTGCTTGCCAAACCACACTAAAGACAATCTTACCATTCTTTGCAGGGAAGCAAAAGAGGAGAACGGCAAAAACCGGGCATAAATCCCTGGTCATTTTATTGAACAGCGGCTAAATAACCAATTTCCTCCATCATTGCCGCATTTATATGAATAAAAAGCCTCTCCGCAGAGAGGCCCATTTAATTCAAGGGAGGCTCCGTTCACCCTAAATGTGCGCCCCCGGATTATGTTTAGAACGTTTTCTGGTTGGCACCTTCCCAGTCCTTCATAAACCGTTCCACGCCGGCATCGGTTAACGGATGCTTCATCATGGCTTCGATCACTTTGAACGGCACTGTAGCGATATGGGAACCTAGAAGAGCGGCCTCGATCACATGCGTAGAATGACGCACGCTGGCTGCGATAATTTGCGTCGGCAGCTCGTGCACCGAAATAATCTGGCTCACTTCTTCAATCAGATTCATCCCCACCTGGTTAATATCGTCGAGCCGTCCGATAAACGGAGATACGTAGGTCGCTCCCGCTCGTGCGGCCAGAAGCGCTTGTGTGGAACTGAATACAAGGGTCACGTTTGTTTTAATGCCTTGGTCGCTGAAACGCTTCGTCGCCTTAAGGCCGTCCGCAGTCATCGGCACTTTAATGACAATCCCGCTGCCGATTTTGGCAAGTTTCTCGCCTTGCTGGACCATTCCTTCCACGTCCGTGGCGACAACTTCGGCACTGATCGGCAGATCGCCTACGATGCCTACAATTTCTTTGAGGGTCTCAAAGAAATCTCGTCCCTCTTTGGCAATCAGAGACGGATTCGTCGTAATTCCGGAAATAACCCCCAGCTCGTGCGCTTCTTTAATCTCGTTAACATTGGCCGTATCAAGAAACAGCTTCATACAAGATCCACCACTTTCGGCAAAATTTTTGATCTCTATGTACATTCACATTCCACTTTTTTACCATAGCATAAAATGGGGTCTAATACAAAAAGGGTCCGTGCCTGCAGCTTCTCTTTAAATTACCCTCTTTCGGACAAAATAAAAACAGCCCCGTTTACGGAGCTGTGTCTTTTTTTATACGCTTAAAATCCATAATGACATAAAAAAACCCGCAAATGCCGTCCGGTTTAATAGTTTCAAACCTGCTTTAGCAGGTGGGTGATCGCAGAAACGTTTTTGAAGTCCCTTTTCGGGGGCATGTCAGCCGCGCTTCAATATGGATCTCCCGAGAAACAATCATTGGTTTAAAACAAAAGAAACCGAAACGTACATCGCAGGATTTTGTTTGTATCCCTATTATAAGACAATCGCGAACCGGATTCAACTGGAATCGACTGTCTTTTGTAAGAATAGGTCTATCGCTTCAGAACGCCGCCGAAAAAGGGCCCCAGGCTATAGTTTGTCAGACTCTTTCTTTGTCGAATCGTCTTCCCGGACAGCCGCCGCATCCAGTTCAGCCGCCTGCCCGTTCTCTTCCTCCTCCCGCTCGCGTTCAGCCTCTTCCATCGCCTCCTGCTTGCGTTTGATTTTCTCGAAGCTCCGGTTGAACTGCCAGAACGTAAAGGTCGCGCTGACGCTGCCCGCGAAGAATACGAGCAGGAAGCTGAAACGGAAACTGATCATCACGATCGCCACGTTTCCGATAATCGTCATCACGCTGGTCACGGGGTTGCCGATCGTCAACAGGATGGCGTTTTTGATAATTTGAAGAACCTTCATATGAAGGTGGGTCATGATACAGAAAAAATTGAAAAAGGCGCCGATCAGCAGGATTCCCATGGCCAGGAACATGTACGAAAGAAGGGAAAGCGCGCTGTCGAGACCCGCATAAAAACGGTAGCTCACGAACAAAATCAGGATAAATAAAACGAAGGCGATGCCTCCGATCATACTCTGCAAAAAGTTTTCTTTGTAACCGCGGAAGTAGGTCTTGAACAAGGGCACATCCTCATCCCCGGTCACCCACTTACGGGCTACCGTGAACATCGCAGCCGTAGAAGGAAACAGTGTAAACGGTGCCAGTATTCCCATTAAAACGAGCGATTGCATCATTATATCCGTTTGGCCCGAAGTAAGCCCGGCTAATGCAAAAAAGAAAAACGGAATGCTGCAAAGGATCCACAGCAAATTAATGGCGGACAGCCTCATGATCCATTCGGAAATCCGGTAAAAGCCGCCCATTAGTCCTCTAAATTCCAAACCCTTGTCCCCCTCTGTTGATGTTATTCTTATTATAGCCTATTTTGTAGAGCATAGGTAGCCGCCGTTTCTTTTCTTCCCCTCAGGCATAATCTATTAAGGTAACAAATCTTCAAATTTTTCACGAGGAGGAGATTACATGTCTGGTGTAGGCGGCGGTTTTACTTCCACGGGTGCGATTCTCGTGCTTTTCATTCTACTGGTTATCATCTCTCGTACTTTCCTCTACTAATCAATCCGTAAAGTTCTATACTAATTTAACACGAATCTCCAAAAAAAATGACGACCCGTAGGGTCGTCATTTTGATATTCAAATCGATTAAGCGTTGGAATCTTCACTGCGGCGAGTGCTGCTGGAACGGTCACGATTGTAATCGGAACCGCCGCTGCGGGAGCCGTAGCCTCCACCGGAACGGCTGTCACGGTCACGGTCGCGGTAATCGCGTCCGCCGTCTCTTCCGCGGGAGGAAGAAGAACCGTAGCGCGATCCGCCTTGGCCGGAGCGGGAGCCATAGCCTCCGCCGGAACGGCCGTCGCCTCTGCGGTCGCTGCCATAGTTGAACTTGCGTCCGGAGCTGCGAACATCGACGCGGCGTTTCTTCGCACGGATCGGATCTTCCGGAGTCAGCTCGACGGATACTTCCTTCTTCTCACCGCCGGTAAGAAGCTGAAGTGCCGCTGCCAGCAGGTTGACGGAATCGTATTCCTCAAGAAGCTGGATAGCTACGCCTTTGAACTCGTTGTGCTTGTCTTCTTGAAGCAGGTTGATGATGCGTTCAGCCGTTACCTTCTGCTTGCCTTCCATAGCCTCGGCCGGGCTCGGCATAGGCTTCTTAGGAATGCGGTGACGGGTTACTTTCTCGATGAAGTGCAGGTGATCGATCTCACGTGGCGTTACGAACGTCCAAGCCGTTCCTTCTTTGCCCGCGCGGCCCGTACGGCCGATCCGGTGAACGTAGCTTTCCGGATCCTGCGGAAGATCGAAGTTAACGACGTGCGTGACGCCGGAAACGTCGAGACCGCGCGCCGCCACGTCCGTAGCGACAAGCACTTCGATGCTGCCGTCGCGGAATTTGCGCATCACGTTGTCACGCTGATTCTGGGACAAGTCGCCGTGCAGGCCTTCCGCGGCATAACCGCGCTTCTGCAGGGCTTCCGCCAGCTCGTCTACACGGCGCTTCGTACGTCCGAACACGATCGCCAGTTCCGGGGATTCCATGTCGATGAGACGGCTAAGCGCTTCGAATTTCTGCTTCTCATGCACTTCGACATAAGCCTGATCGATAAGCGGAGCGCTCACGTGCTTAGGAATGACCGATACATGCTGAGGGTTCGTCAGGAACTGTTGAGCCAGTTTCTGAATGTTAGGAGGCATGGTTGCCGAGAAGAGCATGGTGTGGCGTTCTGCCGGTACAAGGCTCAAGATGGACTGGATGTCATCCATGAAGCCCATGTCGAGCATTTCATCCGCTTCGTCGAGAACGACGGTTTTAACGTCTTCGAGCTTGATCGTTTTACGGTTGATGTGGTCAAGCAGACGTCCCGGCGTACCGATGATGATCTGAGGTCTTTTCTTCAATGCGCGGATTTGCTTACCGATATCTTGTCCGCCGTAGATCGGCAGGGAGCGGATGCCTTTGAAACGTCCCAGTTTGCTTACTTCTTCCGCAACCTGGATGGCAAGTTCGCGTGTCGGGCACATGATAAGTGCGACGATCTTGTCTTCGCTTGGTTCGATTTTGCTTACGAGAGGAATACCGAAAGCGGCCGTTTTACCCGTACCGGTCTGCGCCTGGCCGATCAGATCGTGTCCTTCAATCGCAAGCGGAATCGTTTTCTCCTGAATCGGGGTCGATTCTTCGAAACCCATTTCTGTAATAGCTTTGATTACTTTTGCATCTAAATCAAATTCTGAAAAATTTTTCAATCCGTTCATTCTCCTTTTATCCGATGAAGATCTCTCTTCTTTTATATACCCTTAAGCACGACTTTTCTTCCTTAATATCCGTTCATCCGTGCGGAAACCCTATCCCGAATTGCCCTTATCCTAATTCGTAGAGCCGCCCTTAAGAATATCTCGACTAGTATAACATATTATACTCAAGCTTTTCCAGTGACTATTTGCCCATGTGCAGGGAGGAAGAGGGTCTGCCATCGAAACCTTAATCGCTTTTCATCGTATATAATGGACAGAAGAACAACAGATTAAACGTAAGGAGCGTCCCTTTATGTCTATATTCAAACGCGTAGGCAACATAATCCGCAGCAATAAACAGCAGGAACCGGTCAGACAAGCGAACCCCATCGAGGAATCACGCGTCGGCGATATCGTCAACGTCGATCTCGAGGAGTACGTCGTTACCGGGAAAGTGATTTATTTCGACCGCGGTTTCGAGCCTCACCGGTATGCGTACTATCTTCAAAGCGGCAAAGATATCCGCTGCCTGCTGATCGAGAAAGGCCGTTCTTACGAGTGCTTCCTTTGCGATTTTATGGAGGGAGCGCTCGACGACCCGAACGACGTGCCTTCCCGGCTCGAGCTTGACGGAGAAGACACGTTCGAACTGGAGCATCACCGCAGCGACGTGACCCGTACGGAAGGCAACACCGATTTCCGCAGCGGCGACGAAGTCACGATCTGGAGATACTTCGGACCGGACGACCGCTATTTCTTCCTGCAATGGCAGGACGGCAAATTCGTCGCCATGCAGGGCGAACGCACACCGGCCACGCAGGTCAAATTTATGCGGGCGACGCTTTAACGTCCGGCGGGCGGAAATCCGGTTCGTTCATTCCGGCGGCAAACGGCGCTGAGGCTGCAGACGGCCGCACAGACTGTCTGTGCGGCTTCTCCAGTTCAAACGGAGGCTTCTGTTTTTATCCCCCTTCAGCCTTCAGGAGGTGCCTTCCGCTTGAACAGATGGACATCATGGATTTCCTGCCTGCTAGTATTCGTTCTGCTCACGGGCTGCGCCCCCAACGCCGGCGATTTCGTCCGGCAAGAGTATAATCTCACCAGCGCCGACGGATCGGGCAGCAATTTATCGAAAGTATACACCGCCGAGAATAAAGACGTCCCGACAGTGGCCAAGGAACTCGCCGCCCGGGAGAAGCCGCGCGAAATCAGCAAGGAATCGCAGGATCAGATGTTTCTGCTCTATCCCGACAAGGTCATCAACCTGCAGCGGGACGAGCAAAACCCGGCGAACACCCTGGTCCAGTTGGATTCGATCCAATATGCCAGGGAGCATTACTCGCCCTCCTTCCTGCAGACCTTCCTGACCGCAGCCATGCTTCAATCCGTTCTCGGCGGCGGTTTTTTTGGCAATCGGGGGGCCAGCGATTACCGCGGCTACCGCTCTACCCCGACCTACCGGGGGACGCCCGGCGGTTATTCGCCCGGCACGGGTACGGGCACGACCAAGCCGCCCGTAACGTCGGACCGCGAAGGCTCATTCCGGACTCCGGGCAGCCCGTCCGGCACTACCGGCGGGATCGGCGCCGGAACGGGAGCCGGCGGCCGCCGCAGCGAGATCACCAATCCCGGACGCACAAAGCCCGGGATCGGGACTAGACCGGGAACAAGCGGCCGGTCCGGATCGTTCAAGAGGCGGCGGTAAGCCAGTTGCCGGCGGCGGCCCTTTCCTTGCAGTACGAGCCAGTTCCGCGCTAAGCCGGAAACCGGCGAGCCGTGCGGCCGTTCGTCGAACGGCCGTACGGCTTTTTACATAGGTCACCTCCTGCTTAATTCTTCCGCGTTTCGGGTAAAAGAACAACGAACGCAACAAAACCGTTACACGGAAGGAGGAACGATCATGCCTTGGACCAAGAACGACTATCCGCCCTCAATGAAAAATTTGCCCGAACGGGTTCGCAAGAAAGCCGTTGAAATCGCCAACGCCCTGCTGGACGACGGATACGAGGAAGGCCGAGCGATCGCGATTGCTACCGCGAAGGCGGAGGAATGGGAAGACAATCATCCCGATCACCGGAGCGGCGGCAAAAGCGGTACGGAACGCAGGGCTTCTTCCTCCCACTCCTCACCGCTTCATGTCGTGCCGGACGGCGACGGCTGGGCCGTTAAAGCCGAGGGAGAAGATGAACCTCGCTATGAAGCGGACACGAAAAGCGATGCGGTCAAAAAAGCCGACGAGCTTGCCTCAGAAGCCAACACGAGGGCCGTCATCCACCGGAAGGACGGCACCGTTCAGGACTCCCACAATTACTCTTAACCCCACAAACGGACCAGCCGAAAGTAACCTGAGCGGCAGAATGACAGGTATATTTTCAAAAAGGTCCGTTTTTTTATTGTCCTCCGGTCAATTCCTCTTGATGTTTATCCCGGATGAGTGGTACTTTTAATCTGCATACTACTTCTTGAGGTGATCGTGTGGACAAAAAAGCGATTTCCATCGCGGTTGTACTAATCGGCGCGGCACTCGTCGCGTTCGGCTTTAACATGTTTCTTATTCCGCACGAACTCCTGAGCGGCGGAGTATCCGGTATTGCGATGGTAATCGGATACTTGACGAACATGGATATTTCCATTTTATACTTCGTCCTGAACCTGCCTTTGATCATCTGGGGGCTTGTCATCATCGGACGCCGGTTCATTGTGCTCAGCCTCGCGTCCGTTATCGCCACGACCTGGTTCATGCAGCTGATCCCGGTACGCGGGCTGGTGCAGGAGCCTATTCTCGGGGCCGTATTCGGCGGCGTGCTTGTGGGAATCGGCGCCGGCATCACGATACGGGCGGGCGGCTCCACGGGCGGGTTCGACATCGTGGGGTTCATTCTGACGCGCAAGCGCGATTTTCCTCTCGGACAAATGCTGTTCGCTTTGAACGGCGGCGTTATTTTTATGCTCGGTTATTTTAAAAACAACTGGGACCTCGCCCTCTTCTCCATGCTTTCCATTTATATTGCCGGCAAGGTGATCGACACGATTCATATCCGCCATATCAAAGTGACTGCTTTCATCGTGACGAAGCAAAGAGAGGCGCTTCTGGAGAAGCTTCTCGTGATTCCGCGCGGGGTGACCGTTATCCGTACGGAAGGAGCTTATACGAATCAGGAGCAGAGTCTGCTGATGACGGTAACGACACGTTACGAACTGGTCGGCCTGCAGAAAATCATTAAAGAAACCGATCCTAAAGCGTTCGTGAACGTGGTCGAAACGGTCGGTGTCCTCGGAGAATTCCGCCGACAATAGCACCGGATTCAATCGGGAACCCTCCACGATGTGCCAATGCACCCCGCCGCTCTTTATGGTATAATGAAAGAAGGCTTCAGCTTGGCTTCATTTCGGTTTACGAGTAATATTTCCGCTTAGCTTTCTCATCAAATCCGGATAGGAAGGATGATGGAAATGGAAACCGTAAAACTGTCTCATATCGTGAAGACTTATACCCCTGAGCTTTATACGTTTTTAACGCGTACGGAACTCAATTCCGAAATCGTCCTCGTGAACGGAATGCAGTCCCTGGATCAGGAAGATGTGATTGAAATTGTACAGTTTAGCATAAACGAAAACCGCAAAGACGCCTTCCTCCAGTAGGAGGGCGTCTTTTTTGCAGCTAGTTCACAAAAAAGTAGCAAATGAACTGGATTGGTGTCCCATTACATGGTATGATAAGGTCACGATTGAATAGCCTGGTTGCATGCCGGCATCGAATTGGAGGTACATGTAATGAATTTTTTCTCTCCATGGCATTTACTGCTCGTTGTTCTAGTTGCTTTACTGCTATTCGGACCAAGCAAACTGCCTGAACTGGGACGCGGCTTCGGACGTATGTTCAGAGAATTCAAAGACGCGACTAACGGTCTCGTTTCCGACGAACCGAACCAAAACCAAGCGGCTCCGGCGCGTAAAGAAGTCAACACTAATTCTTCCGTTGAAGAAGAAGCGCGGAAATAATTTTATACCCCCTTTATACACAGAAGACTCCGCGTCGATGCATGCAGGGTCTTTTTTATTGTAAACAAACAGCCCGGCAAGGGAGATCCCTTGCCGGGCTGTTTGCGTGAAGCTTTTCCTGCTGCTGTAAAGGAGCCCAGACGAAGCGTCCCGGCTTTGTTTTAGCGCAATCCCGGCCAATTGCCCCGGGACGACTGCTGCCAGCGGCCTCTGATTTCGGCAATAGCTTCGATAGGGAGCGGCCCCCGGGAGAGAAATGCCGCATTCTCTTCCCAGCGTCCCGGACGCGTCGTTCCCACGATGGCCGTATGAACACCGGGCACCGACAGGGTAAACCGGAGCGCATAAGCGATGGCTTCCGGTACGGATTCGTTCAGAAAATGGTACCGCAGCCGCTTCAAGCGCTCCCAGTATTCGTGGTGATAGCTGTCGGCAGGCTTCTCTCCCGTCCGCCAAGCGGCGTTAGCAAGAGGTCTCTTCGCGATGACGCCCATCCCCCGCTGCCGGGCTTCGGGAATCGTCAGCTCGATCGCCTCCTGATCGGCTATGCTGAGCGACGTCTGAAGCGTGTCGAACAATCCCGTCCGGACAGCGTACAGGGCGGCTTGCCCGTCTCCGCTGCATCCGATGAAGCGGGTTTTGCCCTGCTTCTTGAACTTCTCAAGAAGCCCGATCACTTCTCCCCGGCGCAAAATCTCCTCCGGGCAGCTGTGCAGTTGAAGCAAATCCACGTAGTCGGTTTTCAGACGCTTCAAGCTGCGGTCGATGCTTTTCTCAAGCATTCCCAAATCCCAGTCTTCTTCTTGAAAACCGGCGCTGTGGCCGATTTTGGTAAACAGGCTGAATTCAGCCCGGCGGTGCGAAACGGCTTTTCCGATTAATTCTTCGGAATCTTTGTAGCATTCTCCGGTATCGATGACGGTAAGTCCCGCGTCCAGCGCTCGGCCCAGCAGATTTTCCACCGTTCCCGGATCAATGCCCTGGTAGCCGATTTCGGCGCCTCCGAATCCAAGCGAGCTTACCTGCAGGCCTGTCCGGCCCAAAATCCTCTTCTCCATCTCGTTGCCTGACTCTCCTTTCAACCTTAAACGGATTTACGGAAAGTCTCTGTCATAGACAGGAAGTAAGTGACCGTTCTAAGAATACGCTCGCGGATTTGAAGCGTTTCCGGCTCGCCCTGTTCGTTAAACGTCCGGCCCGCGCCCCCGATGGAGATCCACTCCGGGCAGTTAACGCCGTGAAGGTTGCGGACAACCGTCTGAAGCTGCTGCAGCGAGCTCACTCCGACAGCACCGCCCGCGGAACTCATCGACAGCACGACTTTGCCGTCCACGTACTGGGCGTCCATGTGATCGAGCGCGTTTTTCAGTACGCCGCTCATGGCGCCATGGTATTCCGGCGTAGCCAGAATGATGCCGTCCGCCTCCATGACCGCTTGTTTCATATGGACCAGATTCTCGTCCTCGACTACGCTCGGATCCGGGCTGTAGAGCGGGACAGGCTGTTTGTACAGGTCGACCAGGGTCACTTCCGCCCCCTTCTCCGTCAATACTTGTCCGACATAGGCGCTTAAAAGGGTTGTACTTGCCCCTTCGCGGTTGCTTCCGCTAATAATTACGATTTTCATTTTTTCGTTTCCCCTCTTCTTAAACCGGACTCTCGACGGCGGATTCGATTACGTACCCCGCGCCGTTTCCGACCCGTTTTTTCTCAATGATCGTCGTTTGTACGACTTCAGGCGCCACGGTGAAATGGCGGACAAGATGACCTTCTACCGCATCGAACGCCTTAGCGTCCGTTTCCGCCACAACAATCAGATACGCCAGACTTTCTTTAAGTTCCAGCTCTACTTTGTATAAGAACACCTTCATAGCCTCCTTCTCCCACCGACATACTCGGCATCTCTGTAAGATTCCCTTTATGTTACCAAATTGTCAAGGATTTGCCTAGATGAACCTCGGCCGCTCGCGCTTGTTTTCTTTCTCCTTCTCTTTTGTTTAATATATAGAAAAGGAGCTGACCCCTATGCTGAATATAACGGCTTTAACGAAAATGGACTTGACGTATTTGCAGAATCATCTGCCTGAAGATTTGAAAGACGCCGTTTCGCTGGCGCAGTTTCCGACTGCCGAAGAGGCGGGGGACCGGCTCGCTTCCACGGATATACTTCTCACATCCGGAGCGTTTCAAGACGACTGGCTCCCTCTACTGCCCAAGCTGCGCTGGTTTCAAAGCCTCTCGGCCGGTGTCGACAAGCTGCCTCTGAAGAAGCTGGACGAGAGAGGCATCCAGGTGACCAACATGAGCGGTGTCCACTCCATCCAAATGAGTGAATATGCGCTGTCCGTCATGCTGGACTTCGTCCGCCGTTCTCATACGCTCATGGAGAGCCAGAGCCTCAAAGAATGGAACCACCGGATTCGTACGGCGGAGCTTCACGGCCAGACGCTCGGCCTTATCGGCACGGGAGCGATAGGTTCGGAAGTAGCCCGGAAGGCGAAGGCGTTCGATATGAAGGTGGTCGGCTACAGCCGCTCCGGCCGGGACAGGGAACATTTCGACGACATGCGAAAAGGAAAGAGCGGCCTTTATTCTCTCCTGCGCGAATCCGATTTTGTTGTCGTGATCGTCCCCGCCACGCGCGAGACGGAAAACCTGATCGGGGCCGAAGAACTGGCCCTCATGAAGCCGTCGGCGTTTCTCGTTAACATGGCCCGCGGCAGCGTGATCGATGAAACGGCTCTGATCGAAGCGCTGCGGAAAGGCATCCTTGCCGGCGCGGCGCTGGACGTATTCCGGGAGGAGCCGCTTCCCGCGGATTCCCCGCTCTGGGGAATGGAACAGGCTGCCCTTACGCCTCATATCGCGGGAAATACGCCGAAATATGTAGAGCGGTGTGCGGAAATCTTATTTCCGAATATCCGTCGTTTTATCGAAAATAAACCGTTGATCAACCGGATCGATCCGGAACACGGCTATTAACAAGCGCCGCTTTGCGCCGGGTCTGCTGCCGGATAAGACGGGAAGACCTGGTGCGGCCGCATTCATCATAAAAGCCTTCCTTCTCCATATGCCCGCTGAGGCCGTGGAGAAGGAAGGCTTTTGTATATCGGCTTGTTCCGGCGTACCGGTCACCCGCATTGCAGAATTACTGCGATAAACGCAGCGCAAGATTGTACAATTCCATGTTGAACGGACGCTTCGTGTTCACGACTAGGTCGATATCCGTCGCAACGAGTTCGCCTTTGATCACGCCGCAGGATTTGCCGGAGTCGCCCTCGATGAGTCTGCGTACGGCAAAATCTCCAAGGCGGCTTGCCAGAATACGGTCCGTATGTGTCGGCGTTCCGCCGCGCTGAATGTGGCCGAGGACGGTCACGCGGGCATCGATGCCGTTATGCTCCATGATCTGGCGGGCGATATCATCGCCTTTGCCGGCGCCTTCCGCAACGAGAATAATGCTGTGACGCTTGCCGTGGGCAAAGTTGTCGCTCATCCGTTTCGCGATTTCCTGGCAGTCGTGAGGAACTTCCGGCACGAGGATCGTCTCGGCGCCGCTCGCAAGTCCCGCGTACAGGGCGATTTCGCCGCAGTGGCGGCCCATGACTTCGACCACCGAGGAGCGCTCATGCGAAGTCATCGTATCGCGGAGCTTGTTAATCGCGTCTACGACGATGCTGACAGCCGTGTCGAATCCGATGGTGAAATCGGTGAACGCAATGTCATTGTCGATGGTGCCCGGAAGACCCATCGTTTTGATTCCGAGCTTGCTCAGTTTGTTCGCCCCTTGATAAGAACCGTCTCCGCCGATAACGATCAGACCGTCGATGCCTCTGTTGCGGAGATTCTCCGCTCCGAGCTGCTGGCCTTCCGGCGTCGTGAATTCCTTGGAACGGGCCGTCTGCAGGATCGTTCCTCCGCGCTGGATAATGTCCCCTACGCTTCTAAGGTCCATTTCCGTTATATCGTTATTAATCAGCCCCTGGTAGCCGCGCTGGACACCGAATACCTTCACACCGTGATAAAGTGCGCTGCGCACAACGGCGCGTACGGCTGCGTTCATCCCTTGGGAGTCGCCGCCGCTCGTAAGAACTGCGATGGATTTTACTGCTGTCATTAAAGTTCCTCCTTGCTTATCTATGAGCAATATAATGAGAGATCAGGACGTTTTGCGGATCACAAGACTGTTTATCCAGAAAAACAAACGGCTGATCGTACTGTCTTTCATCAGATTCCGGGATATTTGCCGGACAACCGGCTGGTCTTTCACTTTGGGGTCGGACAAATAAAGGGCAAGCAGTCCTTCAATAACCATGCGGTGGAAAGCGGCGTCTTCCAGTTTCGAAGTGCCTTCCTTGGCCTGTTCGGCCACGTAAGCGATCCGCCGGATCGTTTCATCCATGTCCGCGTAGTAAAAGCAAAAATTCAAATCTCCGCCGACACGGTCTTCTTCCTGGTCGATGAGATAATCCAGCAGAATATGAAGCCCGCATACGTAAGGAAAGTAGGCGCTTTTAATCCCCTCCACCCGCCGACGGTCCAAATTGCGGTCCGAAGCCGCCGCGAACAGCATGAACATGCCGAGCGTCGATCCGGTTGCCGCCGAAAACTCGTTCCAAGTCAAATCGGGGTAGTTCGCGCTATGTTCCGCCCACCAGTCCAGCAGGGCTTGTTCGCGAAGTTCGGGGCGAATATGTTTGTATACCTGCAAATCACAATACAGCCCCACTAACGAGCGGACCGCATCGGCTGCCAGCCCGTACGAAGGAAGCTCGGCAATGCTTTTCTGACAGGTCTGTACGAGTTTGACCAGATAGCCGTTGTCTTCTTTCTCATTACGGTAAGCGTAATAATCGTGAAGGGGAGCCGCCGGGTCGACCGCGTCCAGCATGGATTGATGCAGCATCCGGAAATCCTGAGGGTCCAGTGAAGTGCTGCGGTCGCACAGGTTATCCAAGTAGTCGCTGATGGTCTGGAAAGCGACAATCAGCGAAATGAGCACCTGCCTCATCGGTAAATTGATTACCGCATAAATGGCGCCGCCCTGACAGTGAAACTGTTTGGATGTCATGCTGGCAATCGCCTGCGTCCGCAGCTCCTCGTCCGGAATCCGCTCCGCTTCGCGGCGCCAGCCTTCCAATTCCCGTTTAACGCCTGGAAGCACATATTTGTATACCCGGTACATTAGGCCCAGAGGCCCCCGGGGAACGTTTAAAGATCCTTTATTCGGCAAGTTCAACGAGTTCTCCTCCATAACACTGGCGATAACAGTAAGCAAGCAGCAGTTTGAACTCCAGGTATTGGATATGAGTGAGCCAAGCTTCAATGTCCGGATTTTGCAGCAGGGTTACCTGAAGCTCGACGGCATCCGCAAATACGGAGGAATTCCACTCTGGAGAAGTGACAAGAACGTCAATCTTCGCTTTCATCGCTTCATGTTCTATCGCCCGGAGCCCCGGCTGGCGATCCAGAAAGGACCGGACCTCGTTGACCAGGTCGGTATGGATCGGATGGTTGCCCGCGTCCTGCAGCCAATACTTCGCATTGCTGTAGTCGCCTTCCATCCGGTGCATCAGCCCGTGCCAATAGCTTCCGGTTTCATTTGTAACGGACTGGGAAATTTCATGACTGTTGTCAAGACTCTCATTTAACAGATAGAGTCCCGATTTTAGCGCCAGTGCATAAGGTTCTATATCTGGACTGTCTCCGCTTAATGCGGAAACCTGAAGTTTGTCGATCCGGACATCGATCAGCGAATCCCATTCTTCGATCGGATACAGCGAAGGCTGCCTTCCGAGCAAAGGCTTGACGATCAGTCTGATCCAAGACGGTTTCTCATTTTCTGTTGGCACCTCGAGCACTCCTTCCTGCGGCTCAGACCTGGCGCTTCAGATCCAATCTCAATTTTTCTTTCTATTTTACCAGAATTGCGGAGCTTTTACACCTCGTCTCCTCCGGCAGTCCTGCCGCAGCAAAAATACGTGCGCATCCGCGCAGAGAGAAAATCACCGGAAGGAACCCTCTGTCGTTAACCGTGTATCTTGCTTTCCACTTCCTGATTCGTCCGGAACCAGAGATGAAGGTCGTTGATGGCGCTGGCCAGCTCGGCAATCTGCGAATTAAGCGCGCAGGAAACCGGAAAGTCGTCCTCGACGTTCAACTTGTTCTGCTTGGCGATAATCTGTCCTTCAAGCTGCTTGATCCGGTCCGGGATCGTTCCGCGTATTTGTTCCCATTGAAACAGAATGGACTCTCTTTCCCTTAGAGAGTACTCTTCCCACTCCTTATCGAACTCGGGGACCGGGATTCCCAATCGCTCGTCAAAAATAAAACGGCAGGTCACAAGGCACCCCCTTCAGCTTAATCCGGCGCGATGTCTAACAATCTTATCTTCTAATGTATCACGAGGCGCCGTAACCTTTCCACTACAAGTTAACGGTAACTTGTCCCCTGCCGTTACCCGCATCCTACTGCATCCCAATTATACCGGGATATGACTTTTGTCATGGTTTCGGAGCCTCCATAGGGTCCTTAAGACTATCGGACGGTCCATAACGCTTCTGTGCCGGGATATGGCGCCGGATTTGTTCATATAGAAGCAACTGGGATAAGCAGCCCCCTCTATTCTCCAAACGACTGCCGATAGCGGTGAAATGCTCAATTGCGCCGCCGCCCGCGGCCTCCGTATACTGGATGGAAAGAATACGGGGCGCCCTTACGGCGTCCTCCGTTTTTACAGAACAACGAAGACAGGTGGTCGCCTTGAAAAAACAAAATGATTTCGTCTTGAGAGGGTTTACGTTTTCCTATTATATGATGATGGCCGTTATCGCCACATTCTTCCCTCTTTACTTCGATTCGCGAGGGTATTCCAAAGCCGAAATCGGACTGCTGTATTCCATCGGTCCGATGGTGAGCATCTTTGCCAACCTCGCCTGGGGATTCGCGAGCGACCGGATGCAGAAGATCAAGCCGATCATGATCACCCTGTATGTCGGACAGCTCGTTTTTGTCATCTCCATGTTCGGAACCGATTCCTTTACCGTGCTTTACGCTCTGATGGCCGGGTTTTACTTCTTCCAGCAGCCCGCCCAATCCCTGAACGACAGCCAGCTCCTGCTGCATGCCAGCCAGACGGGAAAGAGCTATTCCTCCTTCCGGATATTCGGCTCCATCGGCTTTGCTTTCTCGGCGCTTTTTTTCGGGCTCCTTATAAAAGAAACTAATATCAGTCTTACTTCGTCTATTAGTATAGCGGTTATTGTGATCGGGCTGATTTTCACTCTCGGCCTGGTCGATACACGGGTTGCTTACAGCAAAATGGACTTTAAGGGCATGGGAAAAGTGATCGGTTCCCCCCGGCTGCTGATCTTCCTCCTGTTCGTCCTGATCATGTCGATTTCGCACCGGATCAATGACGGCTTTCTGGCTCTGCATCTGCGCGAGCTGGGGGCCTCGGATATGACGGTCGGTACGGCGATGATGCTTTCGTCGCTGAGCGAAATTCCGGTGTTCTTCCTGCTGGGCAAATACGGGAACCGCTACAAAGAGCTTCCGCTTCTGGCCATTGCCGGATTTATGTACGCCGTCCGCCTCCTGATCGTCAGCCTGACGGATCAAACCGGCTGGGTGCTGTTCGCGCAAACGATGCACAGCGTGACCTTCGGCATTTTCTTCGTCACGGCATTGCGCTATCTCGCCCAAATCATCCCGGATGAATACAGAGCGTCCGGCCAGGCTATTTTCGCCGTTACGTGGTCGGGGCTTGCGGGAATCATCAGCGGAAGATTCGGCGGCCTGATCTATGCGGACTACGGAAGCACGGTTCTCTTCGGAATCGGATCGGGGCTTGCTCTTACCGCTGCGGCCGGTTTTCTTGTATTTCATGCCCGCCTGAACGCCCTGGAAGCCAAACTAACTGCTATTTCAACGAAAAAGGAGGATTCGCATGCTTGAGGTAAGCGGGCTTTCGCATACCTTTCTAAGCGGTACGGAACAGTCCCAGGTGTTGAAAAACATCAATTTTACCGTGAACAAAGGAGAAATCGTAGCCCTGCTCGGAAGCTCCGGCTCCGGTAAATCCACACTGCTCAACCTGATGGCCGGACTTATGAAGCCGACGGAGGGCAGCATTCTGATCGACGGACAGCCGATCGAGCGCATGAGCGAAAACAAGCTCGCCGAATTCCGGCGCCATCATATCGGATTTATTTTTCAATCCTATGAGCTCATCTCGCATTTAACCGTCCGGGAGAACGTCGAGCTTCCGCTCGTCTTTCAAAGCGTCAAGCCCAGCGAACGGCGCGAGCGCGCCATGAGTCTGCTTACGCAGGTCGGACTGGCGGAGAAGACGGAACTCTTCCCTTCCCAGCTGTCCGGCGGTCAACAGCAGCGCGTATCCATCGCGCGTTCGCTGATCACCCGTCCTCCCGTCGTCTTCGCGGACGAACCTACGGGGAATCTGGACACCAAGACCGAGAAGGAGATCATCGATCTGCTGCTCGAATTGAACCGCACGCTTCAGCTAACGTTCATCATCGTCACGCATGAAAGCGAAGTGGCGGCCAGAACGCAGCGGGTCATTCAGCTGAAAGACGGACGGCTCGCCGAAGACAGCGATTACCTTCACGGAGAGAATGAGACGGCGGCGGCCTTGGCCGATGAAGCTCCTCCGGCACTCGCGCCGGAAACCGCTCTCCATGCCGGACAAGCCGGAGGTGAGCGGCCATGAAGATGCGCGATTACATGGGGCTCGGCTGGGACCAGCTCAAACGCCGGAAAGTCGTTACCGCTCTGTGCGCACTCGGGATTTCCATCGGGTCCGCCGCTATCGTTGTCGCCCTGGCCGTAGGAGAGTCCGCTTCTCACTACAGCGAGCAGCAGATGAAAGCGTACCTGAAAACCGATGAGATTACGATCCGGAACGACCAGAGCCAGGACCAGGGGTCAGCGGGCTCCGCTTCGGACAAACCTGGCTCCGCTGCCGGTTCCATTACAAATCAGAAGCTCGATCTGATCCGGACGCTGCCGCACGTCAAAGCCGTCGCCAGCTTTCAGCAGGTCGGTCACTTCTTCTTTAAGCTCGACGACGGCAAAATCGGCAGTTTCGAGCTGGTCGCCACGGATCTGGATACGCTCGAAAAGTTCGGGAACGAATTCCAGCAGGGCGGCCCTTCCGATATCGAAAACACGATTATTTTGAACCCCGGCGCCACTATGGGACTTCTCGACGAGGAAACCATGAAGAACCGGGATCGTCAAATGCGGGCGAATCAGAACGATCCGGCGATATGGGAAACGTTCCGGGAAT
This sequence comes from Paenibacillus chitinolyticus NBRC 15660, assembly GCF_000739915.1. Lineage (GTDB taxonomy): Bacteria > Bacillota > Bacilli > Paenibacillales > NBRC-103111 > Paenibacillus_F > Paenibacillus_F chitinolyticus. The sequence goes on from NZ_BBJT01000006.1 coordinate 125,504, forward strand.
TCGATAAAATCCCGACATCTCTTTATCAGAAGAAGCTTACGCTGACGCTGGAACACCCAAGCGCATCGGAAGGCAAAGCGCAGGCGCAAATCCCCGTACGAGTCGCCGGCGTCCTGAAAAAAGGAGAGAGTGTGCCCGCTAATATGGTTATGTATGACAAAAAGGGGTACATTTCCCACGCCCTTGCCAAACAAATCCGCGAGACCATTAAAGCTTCGGCACCGCCGGACAGCGAAACCGCCAAGCGGATGGGAGCAGGCGAATCCTACTCGGAGGTACTGGTTAAAGTCGAGAACTCGAGCCATATCGAAACCGTCGACAAGCAGATTCAGAAGCTTCGCCTGAATACCCAGAACAATCTTCATCAGGAAGAGAGAATGCAGGGAGAGTTCGTCATCATCCGGGTCGTCTTTCTCGGCGTCGGATTGTTCGTCCTGTTCATCGCCTCCATTTCCATTGTGGTCGCCATGACGATGTCCACCTACCAGAGACGACGCCAAATCGGCATCATGAAGGTGCTCGGAGCGAACCTGAGGCAAATCCGCAACATGTTCATCGTAGAGTCGGCGCTCCTGGGGCTGCTGGGCGGAATTCTCGGCATTATGCTGTCCTATTGGGTCGTCTGGGGCATTAACGCTCTGACCTTCATGATGGGCAAAAATTCTGCGGGCGATGACTCCCAAATCTTGTTTATATCCACGTGGATCCTACCCGTCGGTCTCTTCTTTGCCATCATGACAGGGGTCCTCTCAGGCATCTATCCCGCTGTCAAAGCGTCCAAAACCGACGCCCTGACAGCTATCAAACGCGAATAGGAGTGAAATCGGTAACGATGAAGAAAAAATTGTGGGCACTGGCGGCGGCGGTTGTCGTCATAGGAATCAGCGCGTTTTTATACATAAAAAGCCATCCTCAAACAGGTCCTAATCCCGCCGATATGGCGATGAACAATCCCCTTTCTTTCAAAGTGACCCGCGAAGAGCTGGTCGGCTCTGTTGAAGTGAAAGGCAAATCATCTTATGAAAAAGAGACCTGGGTACACGCCCCGTTCAGCGGGGATATCGTGAAGTGGAACGTAAACGAAGGCGCTCAAGTCAAAAAGGGCGACTCGCTTTTCGTCCTCGACAGTGCGGCCATCGATGCCGAAATCGTTCAGATGCAGGCCAACCTGAGAAAACAGGACCTGGAAGCGCAGCTCGCCAAATTCCAGGAGCGTTCCGCCGAAGCTCCTTCGGCAGGTTCCGGCGAATCGGGCGGCATGACGGAATCGGAATCCAAGAAACGCTATGTCGATGCCGAAAGCGCCAAACTGCAGGCCCAGCTCAATACCATGAACCGGGAGGCGGCCCAGAGCCAGCTCGGAGAAAAACAGAAAATGCTCGCCAAAGCGAATTTTAAAGCTCCGGAAAGCGGCATTTTTCTTTTCGAGGATTCGTCCAAAATTCCGCAGGCCCTTCAGGCCAATCACCGGATCGGAAAAATTGTCGATTTGTCCAAGCTTGAACTGCTCTGCTATGTGGGAGAATTCGATGTTTTTCAAATCAAGCCGGATATGCCGGTCCAAGTCAAGATCAATGCACTTGCCGACGTTCCGCTGAAAGGCAAAGTCAAACAAGTGTCCAAATTCGCCAAATCGGGAACGGAAGCGGTCGCCTCTCCGACAGCCCAGTTTGAGGTCATCGTCTCCCTGGAGCCCAACGAAAGGCTTATTGCCGGCCTCAGTCTGACGGGCACCATTGAAACGGCCCGCAAGGCCGACGCTCTTGTCGTTCCTACCCTTGCCGTGCAGCGTGATAAAGACAAGCATTTCGTCATGCTTGAAACAGCGGGCGGCGTGGAGCGCAAAGAAATTACAATCGGCATGGAAACCGCCGATAAAACCGAAGTGGTCAGCGGCTTGAACGAAGGAGACACCGTCGTCCTCCAGTAACAATTCCGGGCGGAAAGGACCGCTTGTCCATCATCGGCTTTCCCTATGCAAACTGCCGGATTTGGACTATAATTAGGAGAAGATATTAGTACCAAGTCTTAAGAACAGTATCCAGGAACCAGCGGAAAGTAGGGACTGTACGCATGAACTATGAAGATTTCAAATCCATCGTGCTCGAAAGACGGAGCGTCCGGAAATTCACGGAAGACCCTGTCTCGGTTGAGGACGTGCGCGAACTGATTGACTGCGCCAGATACGCACCGAGCGATACAAACTCACAAACATGGAAATTTATTGCCGTCATGAACGGCGACCTCATCAAAACGATCGAAGACGTTACGTGGGAAGAGCTTCACAAAAGGGCGGCCGATGCCGAAGAACGCGGATTATTTCGTGAAGGCCGTCTTCTCGTCAAGTCTTTCGGACCGTATGCGACCGCGTTCTCGGGCGCGCCTGTGCTGATTATTTGCCTGGCCACCCCTTACGATTCCAAATTCCGCAAGCGCATTTTCGATCCGATCGCACTTGTTGAAAACTCCGTCTGGGATGAAGAAGGCATTAAGAGCTCCTGCCTTGCGGCCCAGAACCTGATGCTGGCCGCTCATGCGCGCGGCCTAGCGACTTGTCCCATGACCGGACCGGTCCTCCTTGCGCAGCACAGGCTCCGCGAGCTTCTCCCGATTCCGGAAGAAGCGCAGGTCAACATGGTCATCGCCCTCGGTCATCCGCAGGAGCGCCCGGGCAAGCTGGCCCGCAAAGAAGTGGATGAGATACTCGAAATCATCCGCTGACCGGATCAAACGCAGGTAAACTTTCAAGCCTCCCCTTTCCAAGCCGGAAACCGGGAGGCTTTCTTTTCACGTCTCACCCTGTGTTAACGAACTTCAGGAGGCGGTATTATGGCACAATTACCCGTACTTACAAAAGAACTTGTGAAGCGCCTGGAACAGGCGGAAACGGCCTTCTGGACTTCACGCATAGAAGCCATCGGCAGCCGCGAAGGCAACCCGATGGGGGTTCACACGGCGCGTTTCGGTCATACAAGCGCTGTTTGCACGGAGGAGATGCCCTGGCCCTTGTTCAACACCGTCAGGGGTCTGGGTCCCGAAGATGTCGGAGAGCTCGGGACGATTCTCCGCTTTTACGCGAAATACGGCCGTTCCTGCACGTTCGAGCTAACTCCCGGCAAAGCGGACAAGTCCGTTGCTTTCGCGCTGGCGCGGCAAGGCTTTTATCAGGAAAGCTTTCACGCTTATATGTACGGCTTGCCGGAACCCATCGCTCCCGTACTTCCGCCTCATATCCGGATCGAACCGGTAACGTCGGCCGACCGGTTCGACCTTTACGCGGAACTGCACTGCGTCGGGACAGGAATGGATGTGAGCGCGAAGCGGCATTTCATCGACAACAACATCGTTCTGCTTAACCGGCCGGACTGGCATTTGTACATGGGCTACGTTAACGATCAGCCCGCCGGAGTCAGTATGATGCACATCGACGGCGACATCGCCTCCTTCACCCTGGCCGCGACACTGCCGCAGCATAGGAGCCGCGGCCTGCACACCGCTATGCTGCAGGTGCGCATGCACGAGGCGGCCAAACGAGGCTGCCGGCTAGCAGCCGCGCAGGCCGCCTTCGGCAGCGTAAGCCAGCACAACATGGAGCGCGCCGGCATGAGGCTCGCTTATACGCGCGCCGTCTGGAGCGCTTTGGGCGAGTAGCCCGGCGCGGTAGCGGTCCCGGCGCGGTAGCGGTCCCGGCGCGGTACACAAAAAAAGAGAGCGGAACGGCGAATGCCGCTGCTCTCTTTTTTTGTGTCAATTTCCCGGCCGCGGTGCGCTCCGCTCGTCCGCCGGTGTTCCCGGCTTGGCGGGCCAGAACGCCGCTCTGCCGAGCAGAAGCGTGATCGTCGGCACCAGGAACGGACGGACGATAAACGTGTCCAGCAGAACGCCGACCGCACAGATCACGCCGAACTGCACGAGCACCTGAATCGGCAGCACGGACAGTACCGCAAACGTGCCCGCCAGAATCAGTCCGGCCGAAGTGATCACGCTGCTCGTCGAGCTGACGCCAAGCCGGATCGCTTCTTTCAGCTTGTGCGTTTTGCTTGCTTTCCATATCCCCGACACCATAAAAATATTGTAGTCTTCACCCAAAGCGACCAGGAACACGAACGCGTAAAGCGGAATCAGTCCCTGAATCGCCTCGGTTCCGAAGAACGTGTGCAAAATAAGCCAGCCGGCTCCAAGAGCCGAGAAATAAGACAGCAGAACGGTGGCCATCAGATAGACCATCGCAACGAGCGAACGGAGATAGACGAGAAGCAGCAGCGCGATGATCCCGATTACAATCGGGATGACCACCTTCGTGTCCTTGCCCGTCACATTCTCGGTATCGTACTGCTCGGCGGTTTGTCCCGAAACCCTCACATGGGAGCCGGTACTCGTCACTCCCGCATCTTGAAGAGAAGCTTCCGCCGCCGCATACAGATCCGGAATGTGATGAATCGATCCCAGCTCGAACGGATCATCCTTGAACAGCACATCGTAGGCTACGATGTCGGGATTTGTTTTCCCTTTTACAGGTTCCGAGACGGAGTCCACAAAAGAGAGTGCCTTCAGTCTGGCTCCAGCGTCCACCTTCTTCCCTTCCGTGTCCACCATCACTTTGGCGGGGGCCAGCGTCCCCGGAGAATAATGTTCCGAAAGGAGAGTAAACCCTTCTCTGGACGGCATCGTTTCCGGAAAAGATGAAAGCAGATTAAATGTATATTTGATCTGAGACGAAACCCCCGCCAGTGCAATCAGCACAACAAGGCTTACGACCAGAATCGTCTTCGGCTTTTCCGTCACCATCCGCCCCAACGTTTCGCTCATACGGCCGACGGCTCGCTGTCCGCGGACGGGTTTTCCCCGCTTCGCTTCCTTCACGGCTCTCTGTTCCGGCGTAAGCGGAGCAAACGGATAGAACGACTTGCGTCCCAGAATGCCCAGAATCGCCGGCACAAGCGTTACGCTCGCTGCGGCCATGATAAACACGGCCAGAGAGAACGGGATGGCAAACCGGTGGTTGGCCCCGTATTTGGCGAAAAGCAGCGCCAGCATCGAAACGATAACCGTCAGCCCGCTCATCCCGATCGCACCGCCCGAACCGAGCAGCGCTTCTTTGACGGCCAGATGCTTATTCTCGTGCTCCAGAAGCGCCGTCCGGTACCGGGTGGCAAAAAACAGACAATAGTCCGTCCCCGCCCCGAAAAGCAGCACCGTCATAATAGAAATAGACTGCGCATCCACCACGATCCAGCCAAGCTGCGCCAGCTTTCCGAGTATCGGCGAAATAACGCCGTAAGCAAAGGCCACCCCGACAAGCGGCACAATCGCCATAACGGGCGACCGGTAAAGCAGAATCAGCAGCACGAGCACGAGAATGACCGTCGCCATCAGCAGCGAGAAATCCGCTCCCTTGAACAAATCGTTCGCATCCATGGAAATTCCGACAGGACCGGTAATGCGCGCGATCAAACCGTCTGCCTTCAGATTTTTCACGGCAAAAGGATCGCTTCCCGTCACGGCGGCCGCTATCTCCTTGAGCTTTGCCGCGCTCTCCTTGAGCACCTTGGTTTCCGTTTTTTCTTTAAACGAGACCGGCAGCACGACGGTGGTCCCGTCCTTGCTCACGGACTGCTTCAGAGCCGGTAAAGGCAGCTTGTCGAAAGGAGCCACCGAAGTCTGCTCCGGAAGCGGCGTTTCCGTCAGCCGGCCCGCTATTTTCTGCAGGGCGCCAAGATCTCCTTCGGTCAATCCGGCCTGCCGGTAAAAGACAACAAGCGCCGGGACCCCGCCGCTTGCGGGAAACTGCTCCTTCTCAAGCGCCGCGGCCTGCACGGAGAGCGAATCCGCAGGAAGCTGGTCCGCCGCGTTATTTTCCTGGCTGTTGACGCCCGGCCACAGAGCGCTGAGCAGAACGGTCAGCACGATCCAGACTGCTACCGTAACCCATTTGCTTCTGGGACCCGCAACCCGGGAAAGCATTCCCTCCATAAAGGACGATGATTTCATTGAGACGTTCTCTCCTTTTTATCCGGATAGTAAAGTGGTAAGGGCACTCTATAGACGAAAAACATTCATTTTCGTTATAATTATATATACTGGTCAGTTAATTAATCAACCAAAAATTTTCCGTTTCCTTTTTTCCAACCTGTTTGTCGGAGCTGCGAGTTCCCTGTCACGGACGCTTTAAGAAAGGTTATGTCCCTGTTTGTGGTATAATACTCTTTAATGAACTTCTCAGATTTCCGTTTTGAAAGGAACACTGCCTATGTCTTCAACTTCCCGAAAACCTCCCGGAAGGCCCCGTTCCAGCGAGCAGGCGGCCCCCGTTTCCGACCGGATTCTCCAAATAGCCATGCACGAATTTATTCGCAGCGGCTATGATGCCGTTTCCATGGACGATATAGCGAAAGCGAGCGGAGTCACCAAAGCGTCGGTCTATTATTATTTTCCGTCCAAAGCCGTGCTGCTCACCGAATCGACGATCCGGCTTATGAATGTGGTGCGTGCGGCCACGCTGAAAATTCTCCAGAAGCCCCTTCCTCTCCGGGAACGGCTGCTGGAAGTCACTTACAATCACCTTCAGGCCACGACAAGCTTCGATTTCGAAGGCTTTATGAACAAAATCGAAACCGTCCTCACTCCCGAGCAGACGGAAAATATGCGCAAAGCGGAGCATCAGCTTCTGGAAGCGTTGGCCGACGCGTTCGCCGAGGCCTCGGACAAGGGCGAAATCCACACCGCGGATTCCTGGCTCGCGGCGCGTTCTTACATGGCCCTGCTGATGATCGGACACAGTAAACAGCCCGACGGCACGTTTACCTACCCGGACAAGCGGCTCGCCGCCGATAAAATCGTCAGCATGCTCTGGAACGGAATCGGAAACAGTCCCGCATAAGCCCGTTATGAACAAATTCAGACCGCAAAAAAGACAGTTCCCAATCTTTCGATCGGGAGCTGTCTTGGTTTGCTATGACACTATTTATAAGAAGGTGGTTATCCCTGGATCTTATAACTTGGTGACGTTAGCTGCTTGAGGACCGCGGTTACCATCCGTGATCTCGAATTCTACTTCTTGGCCTTCGTCAAGAGTTTTGAATCCATCGCCTTGAATAGCGGAAAAATGAACGAATACGTCTTCGCCGCCTTCTACTTGGATGAAGCCATAGCCCTTCTCTGCGTTAAACCATTTAACTGTACCTTTCAAGTGAACAACCTCCTAAATGTATCGCCATCTATGGCGAATATGGATATTATATCATCCTTTGTCTGCCAGTTCAACTGCCAGAAAGGGGTCAATCCGCAACTTTATGCAAAGTCAAGTAGTCCCTCGAACCCGGGATAAAAGCGAGCCGCGTCGGCCTATATTCGGCGGTGACGCCCTCTCTGGCGAGCTCCGCCAGCAGCTCGGGAAGCTGAGGATACAGCTCTCCGCCGAACGTCAGCAGCGGATAAATCCGCACTTCTCCGCCCGGTTTACAAACTCTCAGCAGCTCTCTCATCGCCTGGAGGTGAAATTCGGGGCCGAACTGCTCTCCGTACAGAAACAAGAAGTGGCTGCACAGCACAAGATCGAACTCATCCTCCGAGTGAGGAAGTTCCGGCAGCGAAGCCGCCGCGTATTTCTCTTCGCGGGAAGCGGGATTCGCATAATCGGCGGCAAAATCCGCGAATGACTTTTTGCGAAGCTCTTTCAGGAGCTCGGGGCCTTCATAGAAGTCCCAATTGTACATGTGCCTTCTCTCCGTCAGCTTGGCAATAAACCGGTCGATCTCCTCTAGACCCAGCCCTTCGATTTCCGAAGGCCCCATCGCATACAGGGGATCCGCCGCTCTGGCCTCGATTTCCCTTCGGGAAGCCTCGGCCGTAAATGCCGAAGCGCCGGCGCCGGTATCCAGCACGCGCTTGCCGCGCAGCTTTTCCGGCTCCAAGTCAAACATCCGGACGTATTCCTCGAAATTGCGGCATGTCATAGCGACACCCGTCTGCTCATAAAAGCGTTTTGTCTCCATCTCAACTGCACTCTCCTCTTCTCGGCTCATCTCAACTAAACTGATTGTCCGTCGCTGCGGACGGGACTTTACGGATAAGTGACGGCGGCTCTCGATCTGCCTCATCCAACTTTTCCCATAAAGATTGAAAGTATTGTACCACCTCCGTCCGGTTCATGCTAGTGAAATTTTCAATCCCTTATGCTAAAGTAAGATGCAAGCGGTTGGGGCATTCTTACCTTTAAATTCGTCCCTCATCCTTCAAACCAGATTAAAGGAGAATTCTCATGTCACACGTGATAAAAAAACATGTCATCTTCAAAAGAGACAAATGGAATATGGTTACGGTTGAAGTGAACGGTTCCCGGCTTGTCGCCAGGGAGATTTCGGACCAATGGGGTGAAGACACTCATACTTTTCTCAGCCGGCCGGCCTTGATGCAATGGGCTCGGGAGCGATTCCCGCGGGATCTGTTCGAGGGGACCGACGAAGAATATGACGCCATGATGGAAGCTTTCCGCAACGTCTGAATCAGGCTAACAAATGTCTTGACGTATTTGCGACACGCGCGTTATACTGAGCACAGAAAACTAAATGTACGGGACAGTCAAAGGGGAGTAGCTTCTACAGTAAAGTCGTCAGTTCGGGTTGGACAACAGCCCCGGCTTTATTGGCAACGAAAGTTGTTAGCAAGACCTTTGCCAGCACGCTGGTAAAGGTCTTTTCTTCTTCGCTGGAGAAAAATGCCTTTACCGGATAATTCGGTAAGGCATTTTTTTGTAGATTGCCGTCGAATTAGAAGTCCCGGACTTGCAAACCCTATTTTAAGATGAAGGAGTGAACTCACTATCATGGACTGGTTCTCAACAGCATCCTTGCTTACCTTGCTCAACATCATTATCATCGATCTCGTGTTAGCGGGAGACAATGCCATCGTCATCGGGATGGCTGCCAAAAACGTACCCAAGAACCTGCAGAAGCGGGTCATCCTTTGGGGGACTGCAGGTGCGGTCGGTATCCGCGTAGTCGCAACCGTTCTCGTTGTGTATCTGCTTAAAATTCCCGGCCTGCTCTTCGTAGGCGGACTGCTGCTGGTCTGGATTGCGCTCAAGCTTCTCACGGATAAAAGTGATCACGACAATATCGCGGCGAAAAATACGGTCGGAGCCGCGATAACCACCATTATCGCCGCCGACGCGGCAATGGGCATCGATAACGTGATTGCGATTGCCGGTGCGGCTCACGGCCATATCGGCCTCGTCATTATCGGACTGCTGGTAAGCGTGCCGATCGTCGTCTGGGGAAGCACCATTTTCATCAAAGTCGTCGACCGGTTTCCGATTGTCATGTACATCGGTTCCGGGGTACTCGCCTATACCGCAGCCAAAATGCTGACGGAAGAAAATTTCATTATGCACGATTATTTCTCCGCTAACCCGCTTGTAAAATGGCTCTTTATCGCCGTCGTTATCGTCGGAGTACTCGTAACCGGTTATGTCGTGAAAATGTCCGGTTATTCCGTTAAGATCAACGACCGCGGCCAGCTCACCCTTCCCAAGCATGTGGGCCACGAAGCCAACATCGCACCGGAAGACCGGTTTACCGTGCAGTCGGATCCGAGCGGCCGTCTCGTCTTCGTCAAAGTAGGTCCGGACAAAGATCCGAAGTCCGTTAAATCCGCCGGCTGACGATCAAGCTCCGCATCCCGTGAATCTCCCGGACCCGCCCCTTTCCGTTGAAAGGCCGGCGGGTTTTTGCGCGTTAGCCGGAAAAGAGGGAAATCGTCCGCATGAAGCGAAATTGTATGGCATACTAGTTAAAACGCTTAATGGCATGAGGTGAACGTATTTTGGGGATTTCAAATGATGCATTGCTCTTTATCATCGCGGGCTTCGCTTTCGCGCTGCTTGTGCTTTATTCTCGCAACCGAATACCGGAACAGTTGCGCAGGCCGATGGCCATTTTCGCGCTGATCCTGGTGGTCTGCTCTTTCTCGTTGGTGGTCGTATCTCTGTTTAAATTAGGAATGGCGGGGTAATCGCGGGCGAATTTACTTCCCATACGCATTCCCCTATAATGATAATTAATCTTCCGATCGGTCATACTAGACGGGATTCCCGAAAAGTCAACTGGGAAAATCCGTCTGGGGAGCGTGAAACCGTATGCGCCTCTTACCGATCGCCCTTATGGCCGGATTGCTCGCGTCCACGCTGGTTCCCGGCAGCGGCGCGCATTCGGCCGCCAATCCGAAATCATCTGTCAGGAGGGTTCCCATGAACCAAATTCCCGTTCGTAAAGACGTCCCGGCCGAGCACCGCTGGAAGCTGGAGGATCTTTTCGCCAATCAAGAAGCCTGGAACAAAGAATACAACGAAACGAAAGAAGCATTGGGCAAAATCGGCCAATTTCACGGCAAGTTAAGCGATCCAGCCGCTGTGAAGCAATGCTTCGAGCTGGAAGACGATATTTCCCTACATACCGAAAGACTGTACGTGTATTCCAACATGAAGCACCACGAAGATATGACGGACCCTACATACCAGGCTCTGTCGGATAAAGCCCAGAAGCTCAGCGTGGAAGTGAGCCAGGCGCTCTCTTTCATCTCGCCCGAAATCGTGAGCCTATCCGAAGAGCAATTAAAGGCGCTCGTGGAGAACAAGGATCTGGCGCCATACAAAACGACGCTGGAAGAAATGATCCGCCAGAAGCCGCACGTGCTGTCCAAGGAAGAAGAAGCGCTGCTGGCGATGGCCGGTAATATGTCCGGCGCTCCGAGCAACATTTTCGGCATGATCAACAATGCGGACATGAAATTCCCTAAGGTGAAGAACGAGAACGGCGAGGAAGCCGAGCTGACACACGGAAGCTACATCCAGTTCCTCGAGAGCCGCGATCGTCAGGTTCGCGAGCAAGCTTTCAAAGCCGTTTACGAGACGTATGCCAAGCAGAAAAACACGATAGCCGCTACGCTTTCGTCCAACATCAACAAGAACATCTTCTATTCGCAGGCGCGGAAATATCCGTCCGTTCTGGAGATGTCCCTGTTCGGCGACAACATCAAACCGGAAGTATACACGAATCTGATCGATACGATTCACGAATCGCTCCCGCTTCTTCAGCGCTACATGAAGCTGCGTAAGAAGCTGCTCAAAGTCGACGAGCTTCACATGTACGATCTGTTCGTGCCGCTTGTAGACGATCTCAAGATGAAAATCACCTACGACGAAGCGAAAGAAACGATCAAGGATAGCCTGGCTCCGCTCGGCAAACCCTACGTGGAAACGCTGGAAAAAGGCTACAACGACGGCTGGATCGATATTTACGAAAACCAGAACAAGCGCAGCGGCGCCTACAGCTGGGGCGCTTACGGCACGCACCCTTACGTGCTGCTTAACCACAAAGAAAATCTGAACAGCATGTTTACGCTGGCGCATGAAATGGGCCACGCCATCCATTCCTACCTGTCGGACGAAAATCAGCCGTACCGGGACGCCCAGTACACGATTTTCCTGGCCGAAGTGGCTTCCACGCTCAACGAAGCGCTTCTGATGGACTACCTGCTGAAGCATACGGACGATCCGAAGAAGAAGCTGTACCTGCTTACTTATTATGCCGATCAGTTCCGTACGACCGTGTTCCGCCAGACCATGTTCGCCGAGTTCGAGAAAATCACGCACGAGAAGATGGAAAAGGGCGAATCGCTTACGGCACAGGAGTTCAGCAAAATCTATTATGATTTGAATACCCTCTATCATGGTAAAGAAATGGTAGTGGACAAAGATATCGAAATGGAATGGGCGCGTATCCCACACTTCTATAACAGCTTCTATGTGTATAAATATGCGACGGGCTTCTCCGCTGCCACGAGTTTCTCCAAACAGATTCTCGACGAAGGCCAGCCTGCCGTGGAACGCTACCTCGGCTTCTTGAAGAGCGGCGGAAGCGACTATTCCATCAACATTCTGAAAAAAGCCGGCGTGGATATGTCAACTCCAGAGCCGATCAAGCAGGCTATGAGCGTATTCGCTTCCGTGCTTGATCAGATGGAAGAGCTGACGAAGTAATTCACGCGGACTTCTCCCGAGCTTTAAGGCCGATGAACCGTTTCACGGCCTTTTTGCCGGTTTAAAGGAGAGATTTTTCATGAAGTCGAACCGTATTCAATGGCTGCTCATCGGCGCTCTTATTTTCGCCCTTATTACGACGGTTTTCGCAGTGGTGAACATGGATCAGGTTCGTGTCAATTTCGTGTTTATGGAAACGAACGCGCCTCTTATCCTGGTCATCGTGATATCCACGGTTCTCGGCGGACTTATCGTCGGCCTGTTCGGCATTTTGCGTCAGGTGCAGATGCAGAAAGAAATCAAGGAGCTTCGCAAAAAGCTGAGCGGCTCCGCCGTTCCCGCCGATACGGAAGTGCTGCCGGGCACTGCCGCCGCAGAAGCCGCTTCCGCTTCTTACGAAGAGCGTCTGCCCGGCGAGGAAGCCTCCGGCAAGAAAGAGTTCGGCAAGAACAACTCCGGCGCGCTGTAAGCCAAAACCGAAAAACCTCCATCCGTGCGGCCGTTACGGCCTGCCGGGATGGAGGTTTTTTCTTGTTTCGGCACGTTAGGCCAAGACGCGGTGGGTTGCACCATCGGCGGGCGAGCGGCGGCGCGTCAAGCCCGGCAGCGGCTCGCAGGCTGTTCACAGCCAGCCTGCGAGCAGGGCCGCCGCAAGCGCCGCGGCGCCGCCGAAGAGCGAACCGATGACGTTCACGGCATCGTTCGTCATCCAGGCGAAGCCCCGCAGCGGCTCGGCGGGTGAGCCGCAGTGCGAGCCGCGCTCGATGTCGCGGCCGCACACGGCGCAGCGGTACATCGCCTGCCACTTCGCGCCGATCAGCGAATCGGACAGCGATCCGGCGAGGCCGCCGGCCAGACCCGCCGCAAGCAGCGGCAGCAGCGTCTCCAGCGGATGCTGCGCCCCGGCGGTCAGCACAGCGGCCGCCTGCCGGCCGGACGCAGCCGCCACGGCCGCGGCGGCGTCAGCGGCTCCCGTGACGGCGCCGCTCCCCAGCCTGGCCAGCAGCCACGCCGCCGCGCCGATAAAGAGCCCGCCCGCGCAAGTCGCGAGCAGCCCGAGGGCGGTGACCCCGCCGGACGTGCCGGGAGCGACTTTGCGCCCCGTCAGGATGGAGCGGGGAGCGGTCCGGCTCAGCCCGCCGATTTCCGTGGCCCAGGTATCGGCCGTGACGGCGGCCATAACGCCTACGAAAGCGGCCCACCAGGCGGGATGAGGGGCGATCACCGAGCCGATGCAAAGCAGAAGCCCCAGGCCCCCGTTTGCGGCCACTTGCCCGGCGTCCCGGTTGCCGCTTTTGGCGTAGCCTGATTCGATGGCCGCTTTGCGCTTATGCTTGTACTTGGACAGCAGCGTCGAAGCAACGAAAAACGCGATCAGGGTGCCGAACCAAGCGGCCGAGCCGAGCGAATACATCAGCGTGCCCAAGACAACCGCCGCGGCCGCGCCCGACACGGTCAGGGAGCGCTTCGAATAGGCGGCCCCCGCCACCAGGACGCTTCCCAGCAGCCCTATCCACACATCCATTCCCGACATTCTCACATCTCCCCTTCTTTCAATCATCCGAACAAAAAACAAGACAAAGCAATGCCTGCAAAAGACGGCGGCTGCAAACCGCGGGTTTCGTTTTCCGTATTTCGGGTAAAAATAAGAATAGATCCCGCATCACACATTCGTTTATGAGGGGAGATTTTAATCATGGAAACCAACCGAAACAAGCCGAACGAGGCCATCAACCCGATTACGGATGAAAATAAGCATAACCCTTACACCAATCAGAAAAATAATGTCCGTAAATATGAGAATGAAGATCTCGAATCCGTAAAAGAGCATGAATATCATGACGCCAAGCAAAATTCCGCTGATCGCGACATCAACGAGGTCATGAACGGTTCGATGGCGCCGAACATGGATGAAATCAAACAGCTCGGCAAAGACATGGAAGGCATGAAAACCAACGAGGACCTCACGGAAGAAGGCCTTCTTCCCGACCCGATTCAGAACGAGCGCGAAGAAGAAGCTTCCCGCTAATTTCCGCCTTAGGTCCATTATGGCAAAAATCGCCCTTTCAAGCAAAACACACCCCCACTCGGGAGGTGTGTTTTCTGCTTTTCAGGAAGCGGGTTCGATGGCTTTGCCGCGTATCTTAACACCGTAAGAAATGGACTGGAGAAAATCCAACTGCTTTTTGTCGTAAGCCGCGTCCCTTTTCACAATCTGATCTTTTTGAATGTAATACGGGTTGAATTCTGCGGTGATCTTTCCGTTGATCAGCTTTAATGAAAGAAGTCCGGTGTCCGCTTTTGCGTCTTTCACATAATCGGGAAATAAAAAATTGCCGATGGAATATGCGATGGGCTTGCCTTTGTAAAATTCGAATCCTTGCAGAACGTGCACATGGCTCCCGATGATTCCGTCGGCCCCGGCATCGATCATTTCTTTGGCGAAGGTCCGCTGCCACTCTTCCGGTTTGTGGTTTTTCTCTACTCCCCAGTGCATATAGACGAATACATAGTCCGCGTCCTTGCTTTCCTGCCGGATGACCGGCAGAACGGCGGATTTGTCGTAAGCCTGAGCTATCCCCGGCGTATCGGGACCCGCAAACCAGTCCCGGCTCGGAATGAACCGGGAAAAGGCAAGAAATTTGATCCTGGCCCCGTTAATTTCGACGGTTTTGGCTTTGTACGCTTCCGCGGCGTTGCGGCCGCCCCCGATATAAGGGAGACCCGCTTGCTTCAGGTGATTCAGCGTATCCAGAAAACCCTGTCTCCCGAAATCGAGCACATGATTGTTCGCTATGGAAACGAGATCGAATCCGGCATTTTTTAATCCTTTCAGGGACGGCGGGTCCGATTTGAAATTATAGAGCTGGTTCGTATCCTTTTCGGTCGCGTCGGTCACCGATGTTTCCAGATTCACGAAGGCGTAATCCGCCTTGGAAACTTCCGCTTTTACAAACTGAAAAGGATAATCCGGCCCCTTCTTCTTGATCGTTTCCTTCACGGACCAATCCATCAGTGCGTCCCCGGCAAAAATGAGATCAACGGCTTCATGATCGCCCACTTTTTTGCGGACGGCAGGAGCCGTGTCCTGCGAACCCTTCGGCTTTTCGGTCGCTTTGGTTTCCCCTCGGTTCGCCGGTTTATCCGCCGGTTTCGTTTCCTTATTGCCGGTCGGTTCGCTTGCGGCAGCCTCCGCCGGCTCCTCCGTTTTCCCCGGGACCGGAGATGCCGCGGGTACGGGCGTTTTCTCCGGAGCCGGCACCGCAGAGGAGGCGGGCTGATTGTCGCCGCCCGTCTTGGCGACCGGCTGTTCCGAAGACGCTGCGGCGAGCGGAGCGGATACCGCGTCCATTTTTATTTTGACAAGCATCAGTCCCGTAACGAGAACTGCGCTGAAAATCGCAGACACGATAAGAAGGGTCAATCTCTGTTTTTTCATCGGTCCCCTCTACTTTCCGCGGCAGGGCATTTCATCCTGTCCCTCCTTACAGCTTAACTGTGCAGCGGCCGAAGATCTCCTCGCCCCAAAGAAGCTCGAATACGTCCCCGTCCACGCAGGCTCCGACGCCGGCAGGCGTGCCCGTATAAATCAGGTCCCCCGCTCCGAGGCCGTAGTTTGCGGCCACATAGTCGACGATAGTTTGCAGCGGGAAAATCAGCTCCCCGATATTGCCCCGTTGGACGGTTTCGCCGTTGCGCACGGTCTTGAATTCCGTCTTTTCCAGTTCGGCCGCACCCGGAAACGGGCGAAGCGGACTCAAGGCAGCGGAGTTCAAAAAGCCTTTGGCGGCCAGCCAAGGATGGCCTTTTTTCTTCAAAACGCTTTGAACGTCACGCAGGGTGAAGTCAATCCCCAGTCCGAAAGAATCGACAAGCTCATCCACCGTCATTCCCGGCGAATAAGGCTTGGAAATATGAAGAACGAGCTCTCCCTCGTAGTGGATTTCTCCTTTGCCTTGAGGCAGCTCGAGCAAATCCCCTTCCATTGCGGCAAGCGCATGCGTCGGTTTCGTAAAGATCATCGGCTCTTCCGGCACGTCGTTGCCCAGTTCGGCGGCATGAAGCTTATAGTTGCGTCCTACACAGTAAATGTTGCGTACAGTTCCCGTCATCGGTCACTCAACTCCCCGTTCTGAATAAGGGCATACATGGAAAAAGGCCCTCTAGCGATTATAAACGTTCCGCTAAGGGGCCTCAAGGAGAACACCGGTTTTAAACTGATTTTTATCGGAAGCTTCACGGCTGTCACGGTTGTACTTCCTAACGCTTATTGAATCGGATTGGAGGAAGAATCGCCCGCTTTGGAAGTCAGCGCTCCGCTGTCGGGTTCGTCCGTTTGCTCTTCCTGTCCGCCTCTTTGGGAGTTGACGACAGGTGTCTGGGCGTGGGAAGCCTGCCTGGTCCCGGCGGCGGAAGCGGCGTAGCCGGACTGGTGCTGCTGCGCGCCGCTGTGCGTCTGCGTACTGCTGTGCTGCTGAGTGCCGCTGTGCGGCTGGGTTCCCGAACCGGTTTGCGGCGTGTAATTCCGCTCCCCTTGATACGTGGAATTGGAAGCTTGTACATAGGACGGGCTTTGCGTCTGATAAAGCGCCTGCTGGCCTGCGCTCTCATACCCGTAAGCGGAGCCGTAGCCCGAAGCGCCGCCTCCCGTATAAGAGGAAGGCTGTGCGAAGCCGGGAGCGTCCGGCTGCTGCCCTTGGCCTCTATAAGCCGAGCTGCCGTAGGAATGAGTCCCATAGCCCGTTTCCGTTCTTCCGTATGCGGAGTACCCGCCGTTATCCGGCTGAGCGTTGTAACCCCCGTTGTAACCGTAGGCGCCCGGCTGATGGTTTTGCGGCTGGTAACCTTGCGGCTGATGGCTCTGCTGATGCGGCTGGCTTCCACCGGCACCCGGATAGCCGTACAAGTGATTTTGGCCGTAGTCGGGAGCATAGCCGAATTCCTGAGCGTAGCCGTAACCTTGGCCGTAGTTTCCCGTGATCTGGCCGAAATCCGATTCACGGACCGGTTGGAAAGTGTGCAGGTAGGTTTTGGCCGTATGGTCGTGAAGCGTCGGAACCTGGTACTGGCCTTGACTGTTCATGAACAGAAATACTTCATAGGCATGATCCGCGGCCGCATCGGCTGCTGTAAGAAGCATCCGGCGGACATTGGGATCGGCGCATTCCAGCGCGGCCGTCATTTGATTTTTCGCGCTGTTTTTGTGGCAGCAGAGTATGGCGGATAAAATCTGTTCGTCATTGAAGGAGCCGTCCGTTTCCGGTGAGACCGGGGCAGGGTGGCGCAGGCCGTACAAAATATCCTGGACCGAGACAAACGGCGGCTGTCCGTAAGGCGCATGGCCCCGCGCGGCGCTGTAGTCATGCGTGTAAGCGACCAGCTCGTTGTAGTGCTGCACCCCCGCTTGAAGATGATGCTCGGCGATCGCTTTCACCTGCGGATGCCGGGCCTGCCGGGCGTAAAAAGAAAAATGCTGGATCATATTTATTTTTTCGGTCAATACTTCGTGAACCTCTAACGTTTCATGGGCTCCGAATGGCATGGACAAGCAGCTCCTTTTGTAAGTTCTTTTACGCTTACAATTCCCTTTCTATGGGAAATTTATGCAAGAGAAGCCGATTGCCCCCGCCTTACCGGGTTAAAGATAGGTAGAACCTTGGAAGAAGCATAAATCCTTATAGCCCTTCCCTAAGCATGAAGGAAAAAATATCTTCTTTTTGTGATATAATAAGGGGATGAATTCCAGAACGGCGCAAAAGTATAGCAAGTACAACTAGAAATGGGGGAATTGCATGATCAATTGGAAAGTAAACTTGGCGGTTTTGTGGGTCGGACAGTTTTTCGTAATGGCAGGCATGACCATGATCATGCCGTTTCTGCCCTTATATCTCAAAGAGATGGGCTTGCAGGACGCGCAGGAAATCGCAACTTGGACGGGCATTATTTTTGCCGGAAACTTCGTCACTTCCTTCCTCTTCCAGCCATTCTGGGGAGGAATGGCGGACCGCTACGGACGCAAAGTGATGCTGCTGCGCTCCGGCTTCGGAATGGCGGCCGTCATGACGACGATGGGCTTTGCCCATGCCCCGTGGGTGCTCCTGCTGCTGAGGCTCGTTAACGGCACGATCTCCGGGTACGCTCCCGCTTCCGTCGCTCTCATGTCGACGAACACGCCGCGCGAGCATATCGGATTTGCGATGGGAACGCTCCAGTCGGGTGCGGTAGCCGGCTCCATTCTCGGCCCGTTTATCGGCGGCCTGCTGGCCGAGCTTATCGGCTTCCGGTACATCTTCTATGTAACCGGAGCCATGCTTTTTATCGCTTCGATGGTGACGATGCTGCTGGTCAAGGAGAAATTCAACGCCGCCGAAGCCAAAAAACAGCCGAAAATATCGGTTATTCAGGGCTATAAGGACCTGAGGCCGATCCGGCAGCTGCCGACGCTGTATTCGATCACGTTCGTGATCCAGTTCTCCATCCAGTGCTCCATGCCGCTGATGGCTCTCTTCGTCGAGGAACTCCACGGCACGGGGGAACTGCTCGCCTTCTACGCGGGACTTGTCGCGTCGATCACCGGGTTCTCGAACATGGTGGCCGCCCCCCTTCTCGGAAAATTGTCCGATAGAATCGGCCCGCAGCGCATCTTGTTCGTTTCACTTATCGGTGCGGCCATCTTCTTCATTCCGCAGGCTTTTGTGCAGAACGTCTGGCAGCTGATGGCTGCCCGGTTCTGCCTCGGCATTTTTATCGGCGGACTTCTGCCGACGGTCAATTCCCTGATCCGGACCTACACGCCGGTCGGAATGGAAAGCCGCTCGTACAGCTTCAATACGAGCGCCCTGGCTCTCGGCAACATGCTGGGACCGGTTATCGGCGGCGCTCTGTCCGGCTTCCTGAACATCCGCGAGCTGTTCCTGTTCGCAACCGTCATGCTTGCCATTAACGCGGCATGGTCGTACCGCACGCTGCTCGGCAAGCACAAGATTTCGGACGGAGCCTTGTAAGGAACGAACGGGCGGATGGGCGCAGGAGAGTAGCGCTTGACGGAACCGTTTTGGCGGCCAGACGCCTTCAACCGCCAAACCAAACAAAAAAGAACGATCCTTTTTACCGGCTGCGTCCGGGCGGATCGTTCTTTTTGTTGTTTGATTGTAGCTCACTCCGGAAGACAAGCGAGCCCGGAGTCCTATTTCACCCGCGCCACCGCAAGCCCGTCGTAAGCGGGAAGCATCGTGCTTTCAAGGCGAGGATCGGAAGCGAACCGGCGGTTGAACTCCCTCATCGCTTCGACCGATTTCTTCGTAACGGCCGCATCGATCGTCCGCCCCCGCATCAGAATATTATCGCCTATGATAATGGCGCCCGGGTTGGCCAGCTCGATGGCATGCTCCAGGTACACCGGATAATTCACTTTATCCGCATCGATAAAGAAGAAGTCGAACTTCGCACCTTCCTCCTTCAGCGCGGCTAAGCTTTCTACGGCGTCAGCGACCCGGTACCCGATCTTGTCCCCGAAGCCGGCCTTGGTCACGTTCTGCCGCGCCGTTTCCGCGAAGGCGGCGTTCACCTCCAGGGAGAGCACCTGTCCGCCGTCGCCAAGTCCTCTGGCCAGGCAAATGGCGCTGTATCCGCCCAACGCTCCGATTTCGAGCACCCGCTTGGCGCCCGTCAATCCGACGAGCATAGTGAGCAGGCGGCCATAGCCGGGAGCAACCGAAATATCGGGCATGTTGTTGGCCCGGATAGCCTCTTTCACCAACCCGAGCGCTTCATCTTCCGCGTAGAGCGCTTCCAGGTATTCCTCAGGCCCGGGAGCCGTTTTCTCCGAACCCCCGTTTGTTTGATCCGTCATTTTTTCCACGGGACATTCCTCTCTTCTGCATATGTATTCAGCAACTGTCCTCAAGGTATGAGACAGTCCTGGAACAGCCGGTTCATCGGCCAAGCCAAACGCACCATTGCGACACGTGAATCCCATGCACGCGCGGCGCTGATCTGTGAGGTCATTGTATATGAAAAAACAGGCGCCTTCAACCGCCCGGCGGCTGATTTCGGCAAGATTGGCATTTGTCTCCCGCGCCTCTTTCGCCTATACTTAGAAATTACACGGATACCACCCGAAAGGAAATGAAAGCATGGCTAAATTGGATTTGATCGCCACCTGTCCCATGGGGCTGGAAGCGATCGTAGCAAGAGAGGTCAAAGAACTCGGTTACGAGGATGTGACCGTCGAGAACGGGCGGGTTACCTTCACGGGGGACGAATTGGCGATTTGCCGGACGAACCTGTGGCTGCGTACCGCCGACCGCATTCTTGTCAAAATGGGGCAATTTGAAGCGCGGACTTTCGATGATTTGTTTGAAGGCACCAAAGCACTCGACTGGCCCGCCTGGATTCCCGAATACGGCGAATTCCCCGTGGAGGGCCGTTCCCATAAATCACAGCTTTCCAGCGTCCCGGCCTGCCAGGGCATCGTTAAAAAAGCCGTCGTTGAGAAAATGAAAGAACGCTACCGAACGGAATGGTTCGAAGAAGACGGCCCCCGCTATGTGATCGAGGTCGCTCTCCTTAACGACATCGCCACTCTGACGATCGATACGACGGGCCCGAGCCTGCACAAACGGGGATACCGGAAGCTTGTGACCGAAGCTCCGCTCAAGGAAACGATGGCGGCGGCTCTGGTAAACCTGAGTCGCTGGAAGCCGGACCGCCCGCTCTACGATCCGTTCTGCGGCTCCGGCACGATTCTGATCGAGGCCGCCATGTTGGGCTGGAATATCGCGCCCGGCCTGCGCCGCTCCTTCCCCTCGGAGTATTGGGACATCATCGGCCAGAGTCGCTGGGAGCAGGCCCGGGAAGAAGCCTATGATTCCCTTAACGACGACATTCCGCTGGAAATAGCGGGCTCCGACATCGATCCGAAAGCGATTGAGGTCGCCGAGGCGGCCGCCAAAGCGGCCGGCCTTTCCAAGGAGCTGAAGTTTTATGTCGAGCCTGTAGCCAAAGCGAAGCCGCGAAGCGACTTCGGCTGCCTGATCACGAACCCGCCTTACGGCGAGCGGCTCGGCGAACAGAAGGAAGTGGAGCGCGTGCTGCGCCAGCTCGGACAGCTGACGGGTTCGCTTCATACATGGAGCTCGTTCGTCCTGTCACCGAGCAAGCAGTTGGAGCATTATTTCCCCCGTCCGGCCGACAAGCGCCGCAAGCTGTTTAACGGACGGATCGAATGCCAGCTGTATCAATATTTCGGACCGCTGCCGCCGCGCCGGCGGAATACGGAACCCGTGGAATAATAACGGCAGATTTACACCTGCCCGGTCTAAACGCAAACCCCGATTTGTTCATTCGCTGAACGAACCGGGGTTTTATTTTGTCCGCAGGCTGCCATGACCGCGATTTAGCCCGGGAAACTCTGGTGAACCGTCATGCGGCACGACTCCGCCCGACCGGGAGCTGCGAGTAATCGGCGAAATGTAAATACCCGGCACAGAACAACGTCGATTGTGTAGCGTGAACCCGGAAAAACCGGGCCTATATACTCATAAATCCCGAAATAAGAATCGAAAACAAATTTTTTTGATAAATTTTTGATAAATTCTTCCCATTTTTCTTTGTATATGGTACTATTTTCATAGGAAATAGTACCCAATCATTTCTGACTATTTTATTGTTTATAGGGGGAACCGCTATGCAAGGTATTCTGGCGCTTGTCTTATTTTTTATCTCTATGCTTATGTTTGCAGCTCTCGTTCATTCGAAATCGAAAGGCCAGAACCAGCGGTTCCGCTTTCTTCATCACCCGTTGTTCCGTAAAACGGCCGTGGTCGTTTCCGTTCTCGCCTTTCTGCTCGCGGTCGTAGTCAGCCCCAAAGCGGATGAAGGACCGCACACCGAAGCGAAGCTTACAACAGCGGCTGTAACGGTACGATAAAGTCCGGAATAGAATCCGGAAAGCAAGAGTGAACATCGCAGTCAGTCACCGCTCTGACCCCATACCAAGACTAATCAAAAACAAAAACGGCCTCCAGCCGCATGTATGCGGACGAAGAGGCCGTTTTTTTCTTTGTCGGATAAGAACCCCGGGAAACGAAGCACACTGCTTCGCAGCTATGCCGACCCGGTGGCGGCGTATTCGCCTTCTATCCGTTTTGTAAGCAGCTGACTCCCCCGCCAATATAAAAACGAGCTGGTGACCGTCACGACCGCCATGACCAGAAACATATTGCCGCCGATCGAAGCTAGCAGAAGACCGCCGACCCACGGGCCGATAAAATGTCCGAGGCTGGTAAGGGTCTGCGCCCCGAAGTACGTGCCCCGCATATGGTCCGGGGCGATTTTATCCATAAGCATCGT
Organism: Paenibacillus chitinolyticus NBRC 15660; assembly: GCF_000739915.1. Taxonomy (GTDB): domain Bacteria; phylum Bacillota; class Bacilli; order Paenibacillales; family NBRC-103111; genus Paenibacillus_F; species Paenibacillus_F chitinolyticus. The sequence continues at coordinate 147,894 of NZ_BBJT01000006.1, forward strand.
GGATGCCGGAAAATTGAGCGTCTCCCCGATAGTGAAAACGACCATCGAAGCGATAAGCAGCAGCCAGTGGCCCGAAAGCGCGAAGCCGACGTCCCCGAGCGCGAACAGGAGATTCCCCACGACGATCGCCGTAAGCGGAGACTTCCGGTCCGCCAGCTTGGACAACGGAATCTGGAGCACGATCACGGTGACTGCATTGACGCTCATCATCGCCGCGAACAGCTGGACCCCTTGGGCAAAATTTTCGTTTACGTACTGCGATAGGGTAATGGCCATCTGGGAATAGCCGATCGCGCCGATCATCCCGCCCAGCAGCTGGTAGCGCAGGATCATGTCCTTGCGGACGACTCTCCATGCGGCTGCGAACGTTACCCTTTCTTTGACTTCCTTGGATACGGTCTGAACTTTGAATTTTCTCATCATAACGACGAGGAAGATTCCGTAGAACAGATAAACAATTCCTGTAAGAAGAAAAGGAAGCGAGCCCTTCACCATCCCGAAGGCCGCACCCAGCAGGGGACCTACCGCCACGCCGACATTGATCGCCAGATAGCGGAGCGAGTAGACCTGCAGCCGTTTTTCTTTTTCAGTCAAATCCGCCATGAGCGCCTGAGAAACCGGCTCGTAGAACGAACGGCACAGTCCGCTGATCAGATTCAGCAGAAGAAATAGCAGAGGATGCGTCACTAGCGAAAAGCCGACAAAGACGGCTGCCCATGTAAACAGCGCCCCCTGCATGACCGCTTTGCGGCCGATCCGGTCCGAGAGCGTCCCCCCGATAAAGCCGCCTACCGTTCCCGCCAGCGAGCTTGCACCGATAACGAGACCGATCATCCCTTTGCTCATATCCGTTGTGGCTACGAGGTAAAGCGCCAAAAACGGCATACTCATGGAGGAAGCTGCCCGCGCCATCACTGTACCGAACAGAAGCGTATGCACGAGCGGGTGATACGAAGATAAAAAATGCCGTATTCGATTCAAGCCAATCAGTCTCCTTCCGAACATTTCCGGGAATCCGGCCGACCGGGTAACCAGGAAGGCATTCGTTTACCTTCGGTCAATTGTTATATATTTTTGTTATTATACACGACAATTCGTCCAGCACAACAAAAAAATCTTGCCGCCCGGTACGGACAGCAAGATTAAGGACGGAGAGCTCAGGCTCTTCCGCCGATCGGACAAGTTTCAAGCCGGACGGATAGACGATCGTCAACATCACGCCGCACTGCTCCCGGCACGCGGGTGCAGCATCGCCCGACAAACGGCGGCCCGTATGAGGGCTCCGTCCATTCGCCGGGTCACACGAGCAGACGCCCGTTTTCCAGAATCAGCTCGTCATCGATATACACGCGCGGTGAGAGCACCATGAGATCGATGTGGACGCCGGCCGCTACGGTTCCGCCAAACGTATTGTTGCTCCCGAACGCCACATGGATCGTGCCGTACACCTTCTCGTCCTCAAGCACGACGCCGGTGATCCGGGCCTTGTCGTTCGTGCCGATGCCGAACTCGCCCAGCAGCCGGCCGTCCCCGTCGCCGAGCACGGCAAGCAGAGCCTCGCCCTGCTCCCCGTCCGCTCCGACAAGGCGGCCGTTCTCCACGGTCAGCGTGAGCGGAGACGTCACTTTGCCGAGCCCAGCAATGGAACCGTCCACGAGCAGCGTGCCCGAAGCGCTCCCTTCCACCGGGGCGATATAACCTTCTCCCGAAGGGAGGTTGCCCGATTCGCCCGGATTCAGGTAGACGCCCGTGCTGGGCACGCCCGCTCTGCCCGCGATCGAGAAGGTGAGCGCCGTGTGCTCCTTCTCGATCTTAACCCGGCTCCCGGCGGTCAGCCGGGCGGTCACGCGCTCGGTCAGCTCGCGCACTTTGGCGTAGTCGGCCGAGATCGCCCCTTCACGGAACATATCTTCCGTGATGGTCGGCATGGTCGCCACGCGCGTGCCGCTGGCCGCCGCTTCCTTGCGCGCGCCCGTATGCGTCAGCGAGTGCTGCGTGAGGCAGACGGCCACATCCGCCTCGCGCATCGCCGCCGCAACCGGAGCAGGAGGCTCCTGGCCGGACTTCTCGCGGTGCTTCATGACGACGAGGGAGGCATCCGCCCCCAGCTCCAGTCCGGCCTGATGTACATGCTCGGCAAGTTCTTTCTTATAGTCGTCGGCCACAACGACAAGCAGCTCACCCGGCTTTACGCCAAGGCTCGACTGCAGCAGCGATTTGCTGATTTCGATTAAGGAACGGTCCATAGTCATCGTTACAATCTCCTTTAAATCTTGCGGATTGCCCGGCCGTGCCGGGCTGACGGCTCCGGGTTTCTTGCGCTGCCGGGACGCCGCCAGCCTTACTGCCGACCCGAGCTGTCCTGCTATCGTATCACGCCCGGCCTTCTTCCGTCATGTCCCGGGTCATCCAGACCAGCTCGTGAACGGTCTGAAACCCTTTCTCCTCCAGCAGGCGGAGCAGATCCGTCCGGCTCGAAGGAATATGCGAAGCGCTGAACGAGACTTCCCCGTAACCGTCCAGGACCGCCTCCAACAGAGTCCTGAGCACAGTCTCGGGCTCCCGGTTGTCCGGCGAGGCTTCACACTGGTAAAGGGTGACGCCGGCAAGTTTGCCCGAAGCTTCGTAGACGCGCTTGTACAGGGCGTAGCCGGCCGGCTTGCCGTCTTGGAGCATAATCAGCGACTCTCCCGCCGTCAAACTGGCCCAGTGCACCTGCCAGGCACCCAGGGCCGGATAGAACGGCAGGAGACCGGCGTCTCTGGCAGTGCCGTGGCGCAGTGTGTACCGACCGGCGGCGGACTGGCTGCCATCCGCGTGTCCCGCTTCCGCTGCCGACAGAGCAGCATGCCCTCCCCGGCCTTCCTGAGACGCGTCCGCCTGCCGTGACGTCGCCGCTAAGCCGCCGGAGGCATTGGCAAGCCCGCCGGCGCGTACAGCCGCTGCATCCGGCAGTCCGCCGGTCTCTCCGGCCGCCGGAAGCAGCGCATCGCCCAAGGCTCCCCGGCTCTCGCCGGTCCCCTCTGCCGGACCGCCACCCGCAGCTCCGCCCGCTTTGCGGAGCACAAGCAGCGTGTCCCGGGTAACGTAGCCCACGCTTTCATAGAGAGCGATCGCCGGGACATTGCTCGCAAACGCTTCGATCGTAGCCGTATCGACGCCTTCTTTGCGGTAAATGTCCAGCGAGGCTTCGATCAGCTTACGGCCGACTCCTCGGCCCCTGTGCGCCGGAATGACTCCGGTGCCCCCGTTCCAGGAAATTTTTCTGGCCCCCGCCATACGGATGCCGTTCAAAACAAACCCGACCGGCTGTTCCCCGTCGAAAGCGACAATGGAATGCTGCGGCGATAATTGTTCGTATGCCTGTCTCGTCATAAAGGCATCCGGATTCGTAGTCATGTCGACTAAGTACCCGGAAAACCCGGCGTTCCATACCTGAACGGCCTGGTCTAAGGTACACTCGGATAATTTTCGGATCACAATCATCTGTCCCTTCCTCCTCTTCCCTATGTATACCGCTAGTATACCACTCGAAATAACCCAGTAAAAACCAGTTTTGACCCGTTTCTTCCTACGGAGAAACCGTGCTTTTGCGTTCAAAAGTACTAGCTTTGTCCCGGCGGAAAGCCGCAAAGGTCCTGAAAAGTTCCGCCTTGGGCAGGTTTGTGGAAAAAAACGGTTCGTCATATAATGGAAGTTAGAGAGAGGGAGGAGAGAGCTCATGCGAATTGCCATCAGCGGAGGAACCGGGTTTATCGGCGGACATCTTATCGCCCATTTCAAAAAGCGGGGAGATGAACTTATTCTCATTTCCCGTTCGGCTTCCGGACATGCTTATGCGGGCGTCCAAACCGTAACTTGGTCGGAGATTGAGCACAGTCCCCGGTATCTTGAAGGTATAGACGCCTGGATCAATCTGGCCGGCTCCACCATTAATCAGCGCTGGAGCGAAACCGCCAAGCGCCAAATCCTATCTTCCCGACTGAAAACGACGGCGGCTGTCGCCTCAGCCCTAAAGGCGCTTCAAAACAAGCCCCCGGTGGTCGTAAACGCTTCGGCTATGGCGATTTACGGCACATCCGAAACTCATACATACGATGAATTCAGTCCCGCCCGTGCCGACGATTTCCTGGCTGAAGTCGTGAAGGAATGGGAGGAAGCCGCCGACCGGATTCCCGCGGAACGGATCGTCAAAATCCGTACGGGTCTCGTGCTCGGAACCGACGGCGGTGCCTTCCCCAAAATGGCTCTTCCGTTCAAATTCGGCGCGGGAGGCCGGATCGGCAGCGGAAGCCAGTGGATGTCCTGGATCCATATCGGGGATATGGTCGCTTTGATCGATGCCTGTATCCGCAATGAAGATATATCCGGTCCCGTGAACGCGACCGCCCCTCATCCGGTCCGCAACCGGGAATTCGCCCAGACACTGGGCAGCGTGCTCCGGCGGCCCCATGCCCTGCCGGTCCCCGCCTTCGCTTTAAAGCTTGTCCTGGGGGAGCTCTCCATGCTTCTGCTGGAAGGACAGCGTGTTCTTCCCCGCAAGCTCCTGGAGCATGAGTTCCAGTTCCGTTATCCGACGCTGGAAGAAGCGCTTCTGGACCTGACCGGCGCCGAAAGGCCCGCTTGAACAACCGGAAGCGGGTCTTTCGGCCAAATAAAAACGGCCCGGTTCCCCGGGCCGTTTCTTCGGCTACTTCAAAAACTTCTTCGCGTGCTCGATTGCTTCGTCTTCGGTCGGCGCTTTGATATAACGGCCGTTAATAAAAACGAATGCGTAGCGGGCGCAAGGACCGCAGTATGATTTGCAGCCGACTTTAACTTCGGCATCCGATGCAAGCTTCTGAAGCTTAGGCAGCGCCGTTTTCACCCGCATATGCTTGCATTTATCGCAAATCCGGATATCATTAGCCATTAATGATCCCCGTGATTGCCCTTGCTCGGATTCGTAATCATGAATCCTTCTTGCGGAATGTAGAAGTAATCGATCCGGATGCCGTCGAGCAGCGGCTCATCTTTCTCCAGCAGGACGTCAATATCCTTATCGGTAGAAACGACTACATCATTATCCGTTTGTGTATCGAGACCAAGCGCGTAGTGAGCGTGATCGCCGTGGTTGTGGCTTACCTGGACGCGGACCAGAAGACCCTTGTTCTCTTCTTTCTCCAGTTCGAGTTTCAAAACTTTAGCTGCGTTGCGCGTAATTTTGACGTTCATAGTGTAGTCACATCTCCTGAAAAGTTATCATTCTTTCTTTTAATCTTTATTGTAAAGAAAGCTTCGCCTGAAATCAACAAGAAGTCACAGTCCGGAGGAGGCAAAGCCGTGACAATTCGCGGTATCAACCATTTACTAGTTTCCGTTTCCGATCTGGAGCGCTCGATCCGTTTCTACCGGGAGGTGCTAGGCGCCAGACTGCTGGTGAAAGGGCGTTCCCTTGCCTACTTCGACCTGGGAGGCCTATGGCTGGCCTTGAACACCGAGCGCGAGATTCCGCGCAATGAGATCCGCCAGTCCTATACGCATCTCGCTTTTACGGTGGACGAGAAGGATCTGCCCGCCCTCGAAGCGAAGCTTGCCGCCTGCGGGGCTCTTCTACCGGGACGGGAGCGGGACAGCCGGGACAAAAGCTCGCTCTATTTCGAAGACCCCGACGGGCACAAGTTCGAATTTCACACCGGCACGCTTCAGGACAGGCTGGACTATTACCGGGAGGACAAAGGGCACATGCGGTTTTTCGACGATCCGATGGTGGAGTAAAGGCTGCAATAAGAGGGAATTCGCACCGTTTGCGGATTCCCTGGCATCGGCGCCGCGCCGCATGACGGACGGCAGCATAATCTGAACCTGGAGCAGAGAAAATCCGGCCCAGGCCATTTGAATTTTACCCGGTTATTTTATACTATGGAATTTGGGCTTTCTTACGGGCTTTGGAAAGCTTTTTAAGCTACGCCGACCTTTATCGGGATGCCAATCGCGCGCAGCGGCGTCTTTTTTTGACCCGAACGAAACTAGAAGCTGCCGAAAGGTCATACTGATGAAATATACAAATAATTCGGCAGAGGAGATGTACGCTCTTATGGTAACGATTAAGACCAAAGACGAAATCGAAAAAATGCACCGCGCAGGTAAATTGCTGGCGGCATGTCATCGCGAAATCGCAAAAATGATCCGTCCGGGTGTAACCACCTGGGAAATCGACCAGTTCACGGAACAATTTCTGCGCGAGAACGGCGCTACCCCGGAACAGAAAGGGTACAAAGGCTACCAGTACGCAACCTGCGCCTCCTTGAACGATGTCATCTGCCACGGTTTTCCGAAGAAAGAGCCGCTGAATAACGGGGATATCGTCACCATCGATATGGTCGTCAATCTGGACGGCTGGCTCGCGGACTCCGCATGGTCCTATGCGGTCGGCACGGTTTCCGAGGAAGCGGGCAATCTGCTTGAGACGACGAAGGAATCGCTGTACAAAGGGATCGAGCAAGCCGTCATCGGCAACCGGATCGGCGATATCGCGCATGCGATTCAAGTCTTCGCGGAAGAACGCGGCTACTCGGTCGTCCGCGATTTCACGGGCCACGGAATCGGCCAGAAGATGCACGAGGAGCCGCAGGTGCCCCACTACGGCCCGGCCGGCCGCGGTACGAGGCTCAAGGACGGCATGGTGCTGACGATCGAGCCGATGCTCAATACGGGCATGTACTTCGCCACCGTGGATCTCGACGGCTGGACCGCCCGTACGGTGGACGGAAGCCTGTCCGCCCAGTATGAGCACACCATCGCCATCACGCAGGACGGACCGCTCATTCTCACTGCGCAGTAACCGCGGTTCCCCTGCAGCCGGGAGGCTGACGGGCAGCATGCCTGAAGCTTGCGACCGTCCGTCCCCGGTTATTTTATACCTACATAACCTGCCAAAGCATGGCAAACCTGCCCGGCAACTACCCAGTCATCCCCCACACGTCCTGCCAGCGGCCATAACGATTACGGAGGAATGCTATGATATCGTTTTACAAACGGTACTACAAAACCATCCTGGACATTGGGCTGATCGTCCTCACCGTTTTTCTGTTCATGAAATTGTTCAGCTTTATTTACGCGATCGCCACGCCGATCTTCTGGGCCTTCATCATTTTTGCCATGATCGAGCCTCTCGCCCGCTTCCTTCATCGCAGAGGACTCAAAAAAATGCTCGCGACGACAATTTCGACGCTTCTGTTCGTTCTGATCATCCTGGCCGTCTTCACCGGAGCGGGATTTCTGTTTACGAGCCAGATCGACAATCTGGTAACGGTGCTCCCCAAGTATACCCAGATGCTTCAGGAGCAAATTACAAAACGCACGATCGATCTGCAAAACAGTATCGAGGCGCTGCCTCCCGATGTAATCGAGAAATCCAGGGAAATCGCCAACCAGATGGCGACGAAAGCCACAAGCTTCGCCACGAATTTCCTGAAAAGCCTGCTTAACTTCCTGACCAGCGGCGTCATGGGACTCGTTACTTCTTTTTCTACTTTTATGCTGAATTTTGTAGCTGGCGTCATTCTGGCCTTCTTCCTTTCTCTTGAAATCGACTGGTGGAAAAAGAACGCCCGCGAAAAGACGCCCAAAACGTTCCGTAAAGCGTTCGATTTTCTTCGCGAGAACGTAATCAAGGGCATCGTGAGCTACCTGAAATCCCAGCTCATTCTCATTTCCATCACGTTCGTCATGGTGCTGGTCTCGCTCATGATTCTTGGCGTCAACAACGCCTTTACGATTTCGCTGCTGGCCGCTTTCTTCGATGTGCTGCCGCTGCTCGGCGTCTCGACCTTATTCGTGCCGTGGATCGTGTACCACTTCATCGCGGGAAGCACGATGATGGGCATCTGGCTGACCGTCGTGCTGGCCGTAGTCGTTCTCGTCCGGCAGGTGCTGGAGCCCAAGATTACGGGCGAGTCGCTCGGAGTATCCGCTTTTACGATGCTGTCCTTTATGATCATCTCGCTGTCCCTTTTCGGGGTCGCCGGCGTTATTCTTTCCCCGATTCTGATTATTCTGATCAAAGCGCTCTACGACCAGGGCTATCTGCGTAAGTGGATCCGTTCCCCCGAGGATGAATATTGACCTTGCCCTTATAGACAAGCTTTAAGAAGAAAGAGGCCCCGGCGGCCTCTTTTTTTGTCTAGGCGCGAACAGCCGTGATATACTGAATCCATGAGAAACTTGAGAGATTTGTAAACCGGAAGGCAGGGAACTTGCGATGAATAAAGTGGCAAAAGAAATTGGAGGCTGGGCGCTTTCCCTCGGAATCGCGTTCGTCATTGCACTGGTAATCGGAATCTTCGGTATTCAGCCGACCAAGGTGCTGGGCCATTCGATGGACCCGACTTTATCCGACCAGGAACGTATTTACGTATCCAAATTATCGCATACGCTGGGCTACGAGCCGGATTACGGGGACATCGTCATTATCGACAGCCGCGTAAACCGGGAGCGTACGCTTAAGGACGACATCATGGAGCATCCGCTGTTTTCTCTCTTGAGCGGTAAAGTGGACGATAACCTGTACGTCAAACGCATCATCGGCAAAGCGGGCGATAAGCTCCAGTTCAAAGACAACAAAGTGTACCGCAACGGGCAGCCTTTGGATGAGCCCTACCTCAACGAAACGATGCTGTATCAATCCGACGAGGAAATCACCGTTCCCGCGGGTCACGTGTTCGTAATGGGAGACAACCGCAACAACAGCAAAGACAGCCGCGATATCGGACCCGTTCCGCTGGATCACGTGCTGGGCATCAAGATCAACGGTTAGATCAGTTTGCTCGCTAAAAAACAGAGATTTCCGGCTGTCCGGAAGCTCTGTTTTTTTCCTTTTTTTGATGCGCGGCCTATTGAGTGACCTTACATCATGTGTTATATTAAAAAGGCGGAGCAGGAAGACTTTCCGCCTCTCACCCGCAACATTCATTGCTTCCGACACCGAACAGTCGCACCCCTAATCTTGATTGACAAGGAGTGAAGAACATGGATGCCAATCTGCACATTCCCCAAGGGGACGATACGATTCTTGTTGAAATGACCGTTAAGGAAGCCATGGCGCTCTCCGGACAAAAGTTTCACTCGGACCACAAGGTGGAAACCGAGGCCATCAAGAAAGTCAAAAAGAGCCTGGAGAACCGTCTGATCTCGGGCGTTTCGCAATAAACCTTTTTTTAAAAGCCAACCTTGAAAAGGGTTACATACCCGGTTCAGGGTCTTTTTATATGGATTCGTAAGGGCGCCGCAAGAAAAGGGCTTGGAAATCTGGAGAACCGTATAGAAAACCCGCCGCGCCGCATACTAAGCATCGTGAACGTGCTTCAGTCTTGATCAGCCCGACCGGACAGGGGGTGAACCTCAGTGTCAAACAAACAACAGGGCCACGCTCGGCAAAACACGACGACCCGCACTTCCGATCGCAAGAACGGCAACGGCAAAAGCAAATAAGTCATTTCATCCTTGAAACAGGGAGGCAGCGACCGATGATTGAGAATCTCGAAAGCAATTACGATTGCGCCCACGCGGGTCTGGACCTGCACCAGTTGAAGGAAGAGCTGAACGACCTGAGAATCAGCATGATTCCGGGCTCTCTCGTGCATAACGAGAAAGTGAACCGTCTGGAGAACCAGATCCGGTTTATCGAGAACAAGTGCTCCATACACCATGGAGACTCCGGTTCCCTGTAAGGCATTCTCATCCTTTTTGTTAGGACCGGATTTGTTCATGCCGTTTATCGCTTTGACAGCATGCACAAAAAGCCGCGGCCGGGGGCTCGGGGTTGAACCCGTTCCTGCCGGATCGCGGCGTACAAACGTCTTGCGGTACATAATCGTTCTAGATACGGCACCGGGCTGTATGGATCTATCGGGCGTGTACCTATACCTCTATATTCGGATCATGCTGCCTTGCCTTCCGGCCGGCGGCGCGTGATTTATCTAAGCCTGCGGATATTTACGCTCCATCCAGCCCGTAAACCAGCTGGCCAGCATCATCGTGACAGCTATATCGTCAATCGGCATAAACGGCAGGACATCGGGCAGTACCCAGTACAGCAGCGCCGGAACTACAAAGAGAAGTTTGCTGCCAATCGGTACTTGCGGAGACATCAGCAGTTTGCCCGCCCGCTTGAATACATGGCTCCAGTGGCGCAGTGACAATAATTTTTTCACACGGGTTCCCTCCTTAGGGTAGGACGTGATCCCGTAAACCGGATATGCGGCATCCGCGCCGTGTCCCGGTCTGAAACGGAAGTCCCTAATAACCTATACGCGAAACGGCTTTTTGCGTTTCAGTTCCATCCTTCTTCTGCCGTATACTCTTCTCTTACCCGCAATTGCCTTGAAAAGAACAAAGAGCATCTCGCATAAGCCGATGCTCCGTCCTTGAAAACCCTTTACATTTTTCGTTCAACTGTGCGGTTCGCCGGATTGCAGCTCGCTTGTCACGGCATCCGAATCGCCGAACCGGATGTTCAATTCCACGTTCACGGGAACATGACTCCGGATTTTGAGAAACAGGCTGAGCCGCTCCAAAATCTGCGCGACCTCTTCGGCCGGGTAGGTTCCGTTTACGTTGTAGCGGAAGTTGTCCGAGATCGATAAGGCGGGGGCCGAAACGGCCGGACGATTTTCTGCCTGAACAGATTCGGGGAGGCGCCGGAAGTCGGACTGCTCGGAAGGCCGTTCCAACGATCTGCTCTGGGAACGGTAATTTGTATAGCCCATAAACTTGTTGGATGTTCTGACTGTATCGTTGTAGATGTTCAATTTTTTCAAAATGGTATAGTAGGTTGCCGCATTGTTGAGCTTCCATGCTGACGTTATTTCGCCTACGGAATAATCTTCTTTCCACTGATTGATTAACCGTATTTGCTCCTCACGTTCCAACTCCTTGAACTGGTCGAGTGGCAGAATCCCGGACATACTATTCCTCCTATTCGGATTGGTCTTACTCTTTATCATAAAACAAAATTAATTAAACTTCAAAAACCTTTATACCTATAATCTCTACTAGTTTACCATTAAAATGCATAATTCATACAATTACTTTATATAGGTATCTTTTACCATTTTAAGCCATGTAAAATAAACCTTTAAAGGCCCGGACATATGTCCGGGCCTGAGTCTTCGGAATCAGTCGATCTGTTTTTCATCCCCCATCGGCGCGCTTTTTGTAGACTCAAGTGAGTTTTCTGCGCGTCAATATGCAGGGTACACCTTTACCGAGCGCCCCGGGCTGGGACATCCGCTCCAAATACCGCAGTCCCCTTGCGCACTGTTGTTTACAAACCGCACAGGTGGACGATTCGACAATCCTCATCGTATACTGCACCCTGCCGGAGGATTCAATCTTCTTGCCGCCTTTTCCTTTTCCGCTTTTTCCCGCCATCGTAATTCCCTCCCCCTAACAATCGCCTGGTTCAGTATATGGGGACCGCTTTCGGGCGGATTGGACGTTTGTACCGGCGGCGGAGGCTTCCTTACGCGTTTTACAGAGCGAGAGCCCGGACAAGCAGCCGGGCGGTTTCTTCGTAAAGCGCCGGAAACTGCTCCAGCGGGAGCGGATTGATTCCGCTTCCGAGTTCAACAGTGAATCCGGGACGCCGGAATTCGTAGATGAACCAGTCCTTGAACCCGGCATCGCTGCCCCTCAGCTTTACGCTCTTAAAGCCGCTTGCCTGCTGCAGCTTCAGGGCCAGAAATTCCGCGTCATCCGGTTCGTAATCCCGGTAGTTCCAGTAAATTTCGCGCCCCTGCGTATGCAGGGCGACGACGTGACGGAAGCTGCGGCTGCGGGTAAAATCAGCCACGGCTATCGCTTCCGGCTCGGTCAGCGGAGCCTCGCCCGTATAGTCGCGCGGTCCGGGTCCGGGTACCGCGCGGCGGGCCCGTTCCTCTTCCCAGAAGGCGGGGAACTGATCGTTAAGATCGACGCCGTTGATGTTCGCTTTCCACCGGCGGAAATCAAATGACCCTCCGTTCCACTCATGGAGGGAAGCGAACAAGGGATGCGCCGGGTAGACGCCCCCGAGCACGAGCTCGACTCCGTCCGGGTTCACCATCGGCACGATCCATAAGCTCGTCTCGCGGAACAGCGCGGCCGCATCGGAGCCGTGAATGTCTCCGCCTTGGCGTACAGCCTCCGCATAGTCCTCTATGAATTTCACCGCAGCCAGGGAGGTAATCCATTCGTTCGCGTGAAACGACGCGTTGACTTGTATTTCCCGGCTTCCGGTACCGATACGTACAGCAGGAATTTTCCGGTCTAGAACGCTGTATCCGATGCATGTTTCCTCCAAAAACGGGTATCGTTCCTTCAGAAGCGTCAAATCCCGGAGCATTTCGGGGTACCCGTACTCCTCGGCCGTGCGGACCACGGACCTGTCGCGGACAGCCGGCACATCTATCGTGACGCCGGGCCGGAGCGTAGCCGGATCCAGGAAGGTGTTGGCCTTCCAAAGCTCTTCCCGGGATAATCCGAAGCGCAGCGACACGCTTTCCCAGGCGTCTCCCGGTTGAACCGTATATTGATGATCGAGTTTGGCCGGAATCAGGATCATCTGACCGGGAATGACATACTCATGAAGACTCAACTGCGGGTTCGCAGCCAAAAGAGAAACGGAATTGACGGCATACAACCTGGCGATTCGCTGCAGCGTCTCCCCCTGCTGAACGACGTGGCGAAACGGCATACCACTCATACCTCCTCAGGACAAGGCAAAGAGAAGCCGCTTTCCTTCACGCACTTGCTTCCCTGTACCGAGTTGTGAGTATATGTCTATGCCCCCTCTCCCCTCTTCATGTCCCGGGCATGCAAAAGGACCGGCAGGTTCCCGCCGATTCTGAATAGAATGCGGCGGAACTTACCGGTCCTGTCGTTTGATTGCGGAAATTGGACGGGCTAGACGAACGTCGGCACCTGCCAGACGACCGGGGTACCGAGCAGCTGCTCGCGCAGCCAAGAGCCCGTAATGAGATGGAACATCTCGGCATCGCCGCTGCAGAAAAACTGGTGCACCGGAATGTCTTTGGTCGTCGCCAGCATTCCCCGGTGATAAAGGATGGTGCTGATTTCCCGGGCGGTCTCGTCCGCGGAAGAGATCAGCGTCACTTCCGGATCGACCACGCGGGCTATCGCCTCCGTCAGGAACGGGTAGTGCGTGCAGCCGAGAATGAGACAATCCATGGGCTTGTCGAGCAGCGGCTGGAGGGAATCGCGCACGGTATCGACCGCTTCCTCGGAGAAGTACAATCCCCTCTCCACAAGCGGCACCAGGGCCGGACAGGCCAGCGAGTGAACCTGGATCGTGGGCGAGATCGTTTTCAGTGCTTGTTCGTACGCTTCGCTCCGGATCGTGCCTTCCGTGCCGATCACGCCGACAATGCCGCTTCGAGTCGTCTTGATCGCGGCACGCGCTCCCGGGGAAATGACTCCAAGCACGGGAATATCCAGCCGGTCGCGGATTTGCTCCAGCGCGACCGCCGTCGCGGTATTACAGGCGATCACGATCATTTTAGGGTTAAATTGGATCAGGTAATCCACAAGTTGATTCGTAAAAGTGAGAACTTCATCGGCGGGTCTGGGGCCGTAAGGCGTCCGTGCCGTATCGCCGAAATAGATCACTTTCTCCTGCGGAAGCTGTCGCATAACTTCTTTTACAACGGTTAAACCTCCGACTCCGGAGTCTAGGATGGCTATCGCTTGCTGCACACTTATACGCTTCCTTTGCGAATGAAATGATTGCTTTGCTTGTAAATACATGGATAGAATATGCTTGCCCAAGCCGAAATGTACCTAGGTATCATACCAGATTTCCGATTCGGTGCCAACGAAAGCAGCTCCGAAAGCGGCATGCGCCCGGAGCTGCAGGACTAGCTGGGAATAGAGCCGTACGAGATCCGGCAACTTCCGACACTCAGGGGTCAGCGCTTGATCTCACTAACCAGACCGAAGGAGTAGCCGGCCTTTTTCACGTCTTTCAGAATGCGGTCCAGCGCTTCCATGTTTTCTTTGGAGCCCTGGTGCATCAGGATGATATTGCCCGGATGCAGGTTGTTCATGATATCGTTGTAAGGATCCTCGGCTCCGTTGGCGCGGGGCTCCCAGTCTCGCATCGCGGTCGACCAGAAAACGGAGGTATACCCCATATCCGAAGTCAGATCGAGCAGATGCGTGCTGTATTTCCCGTACGGAAAACGGAAATATTTGACGACATCCTGTCCGGTAATGCTTTTGTACAGCTTCTCGAAGTCGGTAATTTCTTTGCGCACCTGCTCATCGCTCAGCGTATTCATATCCTTGTGCGTCATCGTATGATTGGCCACGAGATGCCCGTCCGCCGCCAACTGCTTGATAAAATCGGGATGGGCCTTGACGTTGTTGCCCGAAATGAAGAAGTTCGCCTTCACGTTGTTCTCTTTAAGCGTCTTCAACAGTTTCGCGGTATCTCCCATCGGGCCGCCGTTGTCTATGGTCAGGTAAACGTTTTTGCCCTGTCCGACCCAGACGGCTTTCTCTTTGGCGGTAAAGGATTTCGTTTCTTTCGGAAAATCCGGCACCTGGCCTTTCGGCTTTTTCATGTAGTACCACGACAGAGCCTGACGGCTGGCGCTGCTTTCACCCTTCGGCTGCGCGGACGGTTTCGCGGCCCCCGGGGAAGCGGAAGGTTTTGCCGATGGTGCGGCGGAAGGTGCTGCCGACGGCGAAGCCTTGACCGCGGACGAAGGCGCGGGAGAAATTCCCGGCGAAGCCGAAGCGGACGGAGACGCGGAAGGCTTCGCGCTGCCTGCCGGTGTTTTTTCCGGAGCCGGTGACGGTGCAGCAGCCGGAGATGTAGAAGCACCGGCAGTCGCCGCCGGAGATTGGACAGGACTTCCGGAATTTGATACGTTGGAATTGCCTGTGCACCCGGCGGCCAGTATGCCGGAAAGCAGAAGAACGGCGGAAGCCGCGGCTGTTTTTTTCATGGTATCACCTAGATTCCCTAAAATGTGAGGCTAATCTTTCCTTTTCGACGGCAGGCTGAGGAATCCTTGCCCGAAACTGTGTTTTAAACGTAAACGGAACAAAAATTTCCGCCATCAAACAGGGACCTGCCGGGTCCCGCCGACAAAGGGGCGATTGCGATGCTTATCGACGAACTTAAGCAAAAAGCAGCCGTGACCGGTTCCGTACCGGCACACTTCGACTTGATCATCGAGGACCTGCAAGAACAGGAGGACGGAGAGACACAGGCCCTGTTTGTCTGGCAGGAGCCATCCGGGGAAAGCGGAATCTCCGTCACTCTTGATGCGGCCGGCAGGCTGCTCTCCTACTCCGTAGACGAAGAGTTGTGCAAAGAAGCCGCTCCGATCGGCGAAGAGGCTTTGAGGGAACGGGCACGGTCTTTTTTCCTCTCCCAACATCCGGAAGATGCGGACAGGTTTCTCCTAACGGAGTCCCGGTTCGAGGAGCGCAGCGCGTTCTTTGAGTGGGCGCAGACCGCACTCGATCTCCCGCTTCCCCAGACAGGCGCTTTTATCCGGCTTACCTTATCTGGAGAGGTAACCAGCTTCACCTACAAAGGATCGGCGGCCGCGCCTCCTCTCCCCGTCTCTCTGGTGCAGCCGGAGCAGCTCCGGCAGCAGTTAGCCGAAACCGTGCGGATGAGTCTTGCGGTCGTCAAGCTCATTCCCGCCTTATATGCGGGCGGCGACGACCGGCTCCGTCTCGTTTATCAGCCGGAACCCGGCTACCGGCGTTTCGACGCCGTGACGGGTCTGGCGCAGGGGACGGATGCCGAGGCGGAAGAGGAGCACGAGGCTTACAAGGCGTACGAATTATCTCCTGAGGAGACTGGCGATCCGCTAAGCAGTCTTGAAGAGCTGATCGGCATTTCTACCTATCCCCTCGTAAAAGACAGGGAAAGGGATATGGACGAGAACCTCAGAGGAATCGTCTGGCACGCTGCGGACCGGGAGGAAAATCCGGCCGACCTCTCGCTGGACGGCTATTTCCGCAGAAGGATGGAAGATACGGTGAAAGCGACCGCAGACAAGGATACCGGGCGCCTTCGCTCCTTCATTTGGATGGTCCGCCGGACGGGGAAGCTTGCGCTCTCGTACGAAGACTGCCTTGAGCGGGCGGAAGCTTTTCTGCGCAAAGCGATGCACGACTGGCTGCAAGTGCCGGGTCTCGCTTTTTATTTTCAGGAAAAAAGCGCCGAGGACGCCGGGTCGGAATCGGAAGGCCAGCTCCGGTACTTTTTTACGTGGCAGCTCCGCTATGAAGACGTTCCTCTCTATTTGCAGTTCGTGACGCTATGCGTGAATGCTTCCACCGGATATGTGGACCGGTTCTCGGGACCCGACTGGAATCCGGAAGAAATCCGGAATCTTGCTCCTGCCGCGAAGCTGAACGCGGACGAAGCTCATCGGCTCTACGTGGAAGCAGTGGACTTCAAGCTGGAGTGGGATCGGGATTATGACGCCGAAACGCCCGAAGGCGCCTACAATCTTCTGTATACGCCCATCCTCAAGGGAAGCGGGCGGAACCGGATCGCTTTTATCGATGCCGCAAGCGGCGAGTTTGTGACCCAGGCGTAATGTGACGGCTGATTCTTCGTTTCGTTGCCCCAACGGGATGCTGTTCATCAACTTGTTCCTTTCGTTATCCGGGCGGGAAAATAGAAAGTCTCGGATAGCAAAAAGCCGGCTCCCTTTCGGGGAACCGGCTTTTCAGCTTGGGTTGGGATCAGCCCGGATGCGTGGATGTCCGTTTGGTCGTTTCGTCGTTTCGGATTCGCTCACCGCGCTGCCGGTGCGTTTGCGGTTAAACGCCGCATGGCGGCGGTCAACGCACACGCCTGCAAGCTACAGTTCCGCTTCCGTCCCAGCGTGTCTTACGGCGGCACCGGTATTCCTTCTGCCGCGCGCTGCGAATCGTACCCGCGAAAGCAGACGGACGACCGGCTCGTCGATCAGACGGTACATCAAGTGGGCAAGCGCAAATAGGAGCGGGAGCGAAACAAGCGTGGTCACGAGGATGTTCAGCCCGTAAGGCAGCCAGCCGTCCAGCCGCAGAAACAGCAGGCAGGAGAAGCTGCACAGCACCGCAAAATGAACGAGATAGAGCGAAAAAGACAGCTTGCCGAGATAAGCCATCGATCTGCCGCCGAACAGCTTCTGCCCCGACGGGCTGTTTAGCAGCGCAAGCAGCACCAGAGCCGCGCCGGCGGTCCGGTAGGTGACGACACCGGGGAAGCCGCCCGGGCCAAGCGGCAGCCAGGCGTAGAAGGTTCCCTGCCAGCCGACGTAAGGAACCGAGCCGAGGAAGAGACCTAGCAGCGCAAGTACCACTGGAACGGCACCGGGACGCAGCACAATCAAATTCCGGCCGGAGCCGGCCGATAAGTCGCTGAGCAGCATGCCCAGCACGAAGCCCAAATAGTAAGAGTCCCGGAACAGCCAACCCCCTGCGGCATACAGGATGAACCGGAAACGGGACCTCCCGAAAGCCAGAAGCAGCCCGTAAACGAGGAAGGAACCGAAGAGCTCGTAGGTCATCGTCCAGAGTACGGGGTTATAAGCCATGCCATATCCGAAGAACGTATGGACAAAGCCCTGCTCCAGCAGCGTCCCAAACGACGGGACCGTCGTGTACGGGTCGGGCATCGTAGCCCGCGTGTACCCCCTCGCCTCCTCGTAAAAATTCCAGTCCAGCTTCATGACCGCGAAAGCCAGCAGCAGCGAGCAGAAAGCGGGAACGGCGAGACGGAAATACCTTTTCAGAAGTGCGGCCGTCACAATCGAGCGGTTGCGGTACCGGAAGAAGCGGCGGCTCAGGACGAATCCGCTCAAAACGAAGAAAAGGCAGACCGCAAAATTGCCGTTGAACAAAAGATTTAGCGGCGTACGCGGAATCCACTGGTCGAACGCAAAGTGGGAAACCTGAGGCCGAGCTTCGAACATGGACGGCAGAAACACCTGAAGAAAATGGGCAAAGACGACAACCAGTGCAGCCGCACCGCGCAATCCGTCCAGATACGTAATTTTCGGCTCGTTCATGACGGCTTGACTCCGGGCTACAGCCGGATCAGCTCACCGGACTCCGAGGAAAGCCGGATGGCTTCCAGCATCCCGACGACCTCGCACCCCTGCGCCGCATCCGAGAGCGGCTGGCGCCTTGTTTTTACACAGTCGATAAAATGGGCGATCTCTGCCTTATAGTAGTCGACGGACGGAACGGAAAGCTTGTGTTCCACCGGGAAGCCGTTCACTTCCGTGAATATGCTCAGCGGCTCGAGACTTCCCCCGCCCCCCGTTCCGTAAAGCTCCACCTTAACGGCGTCATCCTGGCTGCCGTTGACAGCCCAGCTTGCTTCGACGGTAAGGACGGCGCCGTTTGTAAACGTGATAAAAGCGGTGCCCAAATCTTCCACATCGTAGACACCCTCCGACTTGTTGATGTCGGAATGAGCCGTATAAGCCGCTATCCCCTTGGTCGTGTAAGGGGCGATTTTGCGGAACAGCTTACCGGTGACCGATTCGGGCTGAGGACAGCCCATCATCCACCAGGCCAGGTCCAGCACATGGACGCCGATGTCCATCAGAGGTCCGCCGCCGGAATAGCGGCTGTCCGTGAACCAGCCCTCGGGCACACCACGCTGCCGCAGGATCTTGGTCTTCGCGTAGTAGATGCTGCCGAGCCCGCCCGACGCTACCATGCCCTGCAGCGCCTGCACATCCGCGCGGTACCGGTGGCTCATGCCGACCATGACGAGCCGGTCGCTCCCGGCCGCCTTGTCGCGGAGCCGTGCCGCTTCGTCGCGGTTCATCGCCATCGGCTTCTCGACGAGCACGTCGAGGCCGCGCTCCAGCGCCAGCAGCGACAGCGCCACATGGCTGTCGTTGAACGTGCAGACGCTGACGGCATCGAGCCGCTCGGCGTTCAGCATCTCCTCGGCCGACGCGTACGAAGCCGTCCCGTATTGGGCGGCCGTCTTGTCGGCCCTGTCCTTGTCGATATCGGCCACGGCCGCAAGCTCCACATCGGGGTGATCCTTGTAATGCTTCAGGTGAAACATGTGGGCAATGGAACCGGTCCCGATGACTCCGACTCGAATACTCATCGTCTTTTCGCTCCTTTGCGTGTGGGCTGCCCGGCAAGCCGCGCTGTAAGCGGCACGCAGGCGCCTGTTATGGTGACGGTCCGGACAGGCTGGCATGGCCGCATCCGTGGCTGCGCCGACCGCTGCGGTCCGCTGTAAGCGCCGATCTGTTTAACCTATATCAGATGCGTTGGCAGTTATCTGCAGTACCGGCCGGTATCAGCAGTGTCGTAACAATTATTTCCGTTGCCGCCCGGTATCTTTTCGTCCAGTTAGGCGGCGTTTGAGATTCATTTTTTCCACAGTCACTAAGTATCGGCGGCGTTTTTTCATCTCCCGCCCGATCACGCGTGCGATAAAAGGGTTCGTCGGCCGGTTTTGTACAGATTCCGGCGGATGGAGAGACGGCCTTCGAAATAGGCCAGGGGGAGAAGAAGTACGGGAACCGCCTCCACCGGCTCGCTATTCCCGCTTTAGAAGCTCCACTTGTTCATGCACGTAGTCGAGAGCCTTTACGGAGCCTTCCGCAGGCTCCTCCAGTCCTTCGAACTCGACCGTGAGCCAGCCGTCGTACCCGCTTGCCGCCAGCTCCCGGAAAATATACGGCAGGTCCACGTCGCCTTCTCCGGCTATACGGCCCACATAGGGGGTGCCGTCCAGGGCGTTCATGGCCCCCTCGGCACCGGGCTCCGTCCGCAGGAAGTCCTTGACGTGGACATGCCCTATCCGGCCCCGCAGCTCTTGTACGGCTGCGGAAGGCTCCTCGCCCACCAGCAGGAAATTTCCGGTGTCGAACGTGCCGAGCAGGGCCGGAGAACCCACCTCGCGGATGATCGCCAGCACCTGGTCGCTGCGGCCCGCGAAAAGTCCGTGGTTTTCGAGGCACAGCACCTTGCCCTTCTCTTCCGCATAAGCGGCAGCCGCCTTCAGCCCTTCCAGTACGTAGCCCATGCCCTCGTCCACGGGCATCGTCTCATCCGGACGGTCTCCGGAGAAAACCCGCACGACGGGCGCTCCGAAATGGACCGCCATATCGACAGCTTCCTTCACTTCCCGGAGCTGGGCGGCCCGTTCTGCGGCATCGGCCGATACGAAGTTGTTGCAGGCGCAGAAGCACGCGACCTCCAGTCCCAGCTCATCCAGCACCCGGTCGATCTCGGGCAGCTCGCGCTCGCGGTCCTTCCAGAAGACGGACAGGAGCTCTACCCCTTCTGCTTTCGTCCCGGCGGCAAAACGGAGAAAATCGGTGACGTCCCATTTTCCCCCGTACCAATACGTATGAACGCTCCACATGCTCAGGCTGATTTTCATCGCCATTCCTCCCTCTCCTGAATTCTTCTCTGCACGGATACGCAGGTCCGCAAGTACGCAAGTCCCCGCCCGTTACCTATCGGCTAGAGCCCTTTATTTAAAACCCGAAAGCGTGGAACCGGCTTTCATAAAATATTTTTGCCCGAAAAAATACAAGACGACCATCGGAATCGTAAAAATGGCGGATGCGGCCATCAGCAGCTCCCATTGGGCGCCGTGATCCTGCAGAAACCCTTGCAGCCCGACCGTAATGGTCCATTTCGTATTGTCGTTCAAATAAATGAGCGGCCCCATAAAATCAGTGTATGTCCCCACAAACGTGAACAGGGCGATCGTCATCAGGGGCGGCTTCAGCAGCGGAACGATGATCTGTCCGTACGTCCGAAGCTCGGACGCGCCGTCCATTTTGGCCGCCTCGCACAGCTCGCCCGGAATTCCCATCATAAACTGGCGCAGCAGGAAAATGTAAAACGGGGCGCCGAAAAAGCTGCCGATCGTCAGAGGCAGGAACGTATTGATCCAGCCCAGCTTCGCGAAAATGATATAGACCGGAATCATCTGAACTTGGGCCGGCAAAATCATCGTCGCCACGACGAGCGAAAAAATAATTCCCCTTCCGCGCCACGGGATTTTCGTGATGGAATAGGCGACAAGCGGCGCAGAGAAGAGCTGACCGGCGATATTGACCGCGCACAGCAGCAGCGTATTGCCCATGTACAGGAAGAACGGAATCGACCCGATGGCGTTTCCGTAGTTGCTCCACTGCCACTTTTCCGGGAAAAAGGCGGGCGGAACCTGAAAGATTTCCGACGGGTTCTTAAGCGAGGTCAGAAGCAGCCAGATGAACGGAAACAGGAAAATAAGGCCAAGCAGCGACAGCGCCGCATGCGGCAGGATCGTCCTGCGGAGTACGAGCAGCGGACGCCTGCGCCTGTTCTTGGGCATTCCGGCAGGCGAATCCGGCAAGACGTTCAACCCGCTCCCTTGAAGGTTCGTGGAAGTTTCCATTCAATCACCTCCGTAATACACCCAGCGGGCGGACGTTTTCAGCACGAGTACGGTCATAAGGACGACGATGACGAACAGAATCCAGGCCAAGGCAGACGCGTAGCCCATTTTCAGGTACATGAAGGCAGTCTGATACAAATAAACGGCGTAAAACATCAGGGAATGATCCGGTCCCCCCAAGGCCCCGCCCTGGTTGCCTCCCGTCAGAATGAACGATTCCGTAAAGATCTGAAACGACCCGATGAGGCCCATAATGAGCTGAAAGAGAAGGACCGGAGAAAGCCCCGGCAGCGTAATGTGCCAGAACCGGCGCCACACGCTCGCCCCATCGATCGAGGCCGCTTCGTAAAACTGCTGGGGAATCCCCTGCAGCGCCGCCAGAAATATGAGCGATCCCGCACCGGAACCCCACAGTCCCATCAGGATGAGAGAAGGCTTCGTATAACGCGGATCGAGCAGCCATGCCGGGTCCGGAAGATGCAGCGACCGGAGCAGCATGTTGATCAGCCCGTAGTCCGGATTAAGCAGCCACGTCCAGAGGATCGCGCTTGCCACTACAGGGATCACCGCCGGCAAATAATAGACCGTCCGGTAAAAAGCGATCCCCTTCACCTTGACGTTCAGCAGCAGGGCGATCAGCAGCGAGCTGAGAAGCCCGATCGGCATGGAGATAAACGCCATGAAGAACGTATTGCGCAGCGATTTGTAGAACGTCTCGTCTTTTAAAATCTCCGTGTAATTTTGCAGGCCTACCCACTGGGGGGAGTTGAATAAGTCATAGCTAGTAAAGCTGAAATACAAGGAGCCGAAAAACGGATACACGGTAAACGCGAGAAACCCGACGATCCAGGGCAGAGCAAAGGCCGTACCGACCCAAAAATCCCGTCTGGCTTTGCGGGAGCGCGTAGGACGGCCGGTGCCGGCATTCAGCGTATCGGTGCTCATGACGGATCTCCTTTCGGAAAATCGGCCTCCCGCCTGTCTGGCGGAGCGGCCGGAATAGCGCCGTCCCCGGTCCCGGACTGACAGGCGGAGGCAGCTGCGTCGTGCACAATCGCAACAACAATGTCCACATCAGGTAAGCGCTTGCAAAAACTGGGCACAAGTCCTACTTTACCTGCAAATTATTTCCCGACCAACGGCTGAATTTTATCCTTGATCTGTCTCAGCCCTTCGTCCACTCCTACCTTTCCCCGGAGAATGTCGTTGTACTTTTTCGTAATTTCGTCCATATATTCGTTCATAAAAGGGAGCGTCGGAAACGATTTGAGATTCGGACTCTTGGCATATTCGGTGTATTCCTTGAAGCCCGGAACACTGTCGTACGTCTTATCGTCGAGCGACGAAAGCCGGGTCGGCAGGTTGCCGAGCGCAGCCGTGAACTTCACCATCTGCTGCTTCTCCGTCAGCCACTTCAGGAACGTCCAGGACTGGTCCGGATGCTTCGCGCCCTTGGGGATATAAAAAACGCTGGTGGCGATGCTGCCGGCGTTTTTCAGCTCCGGTTTATCCTCGTTGTAAGGGATGGGCGCGATGCCGTAGTTCAGACCCGGCGCATACTGCTTAATAAACGTCGGCAGCCATTCCCCGTCCAGGGCCATCGCGTATTTCCCCGAGAAAAACGGGTTCTGCGAAGACTGGTACTTGCCGAGGGAAGCCGAGAAACGGTCGAGGTTTTCCGTGCCGTATTTATCCCATAGCTCTTTGGAAAGCAGGATCGCCTCCTTAAAGCCCGGATCATCCGGCGTGACTTCCTTCTTGTCCGGGTCCCAGAACTTGCCGCCGAACACTTGCGTAAAAGTATATGCATCCGCTCCGGGCCATAAACCCAGCCGGTCGAGCCTTCCGCCTTCCTGGACCACGCTTAATTTTTGCGCGTACGTTTTCAGTTCGGCGATCGTTTTGGGCGGGCCGTCGAAACCCGCTTCTTTCAGGAGATCTTTGTTGTAGTACAGCATGCTGAAATGCATCGCAATCGGGAGCGCATAGGTTTTGCCTTCGTATTGGGAAGTGGACAGGGCGGAGGGAATAAAGTCGGCAAGATCGACCTGGTCTTTCTTGATGTAAGCGTCTAGGGGAATCATCGCGCCTTTCACGCCCCAGGAAGCGACGTTCTGGCCGAATTGGGAAGCGAGATCGGGGGGATTGCCGCCGGTAATGGCGGTCAGCTGCTTCTGGTAGTCGCTCTGGCTGAGTCCTTTCACTTTGATGCCGTCATGAGTGTCGTTAAATTCCTTGATCAGTTTCTCCAGCGCTTCGGCTTCCGGTCCGGTCCAGCCGTACCAGAAGTTGAGCTCCGTCTTTCCGCCGCCGACTGCGGAACACCCCGACAGGGCGGCCGCCGACGCCAAAACAGCAGCCAGCATACCCGCTGTGAATTTACGCATACCTGGACCTCCTCGTGAATAAGTGAACGTGATCCTTCCAGCATGGCGAATCCTTTATGCAGTTTTCGGCCTCCTTTTCATAACGCTCGAACTTAAGATGGGGCTATCATAGCACACTTAAAATTAAAAGGAAACAACTTTTTTTATTATAATTTTAGACGGAAATAATTTTCAAAATAACGTCGAACGAAGCATTCAGAAATGAATACCCGGACATATGGCAGTTAGCTAAAAGGGGGACTTCAGGAGGAGAGCCGCTGCGGATTTTTGCCTAACGGTCGGAGAGTGTGTCGGAAACTATTTTTTGCCCGAAAAAAAAGGACCGGAATTCATGGAAAAGAATTTCGGTCCCTTGTTCTCTGTCAGGATCAGGATGTATAGGCAGGCAGCCAGTCTCCGTGCGCTTCTATCAGCTCGTCGCAGAGGGCCACGATATCGTCGATCGAGAGTTCCGCGGACGTGTGGGGGTCCAGCAGAGCCGCATGATAAATATGCTCCTTCTTACGGGTAACGGCCGCTTCTATCGTCAGCAGTTGGGTGTTGATATTCGTACGGTTCAGCGCCGCCAGTTGAGGAGGAAGATCGCCGATGTACGTAGGCGTAATGCCGCCGGCGTCGACCAGACACGGCACTTCCACGCAGGCTTCCTTCGGCAGATTGGTGATCAGGCCGGTATTCATCACATTGCCTCCGATCTTGTACGGGACGTTCGTCTCCATCGCTTCGATCATATAGGAAGCGTATTCGCCGGACCGCTTGTGCTCAAGCTGCGGGTTGTTGACCAGCTCCGCACGAAGATTTTTCCAACGCTCGATCTGGTTTACGCATCTGCGGGGATATTCGTCCAACGGGATGTTGAACTTCTCGATCAGTTCGGAGTAATTCCGTTTGATGAAATACGGATGATACTCCGCGTTGTGCTCGGACGACTCCGTTACATAGTAACCGAACTGGAACATCAGCTCGAACCGTACCATGTCGTGGTGTTTTTCTTTCTGTTTTTCCTTCGCCAGCCGCTTGATTTCGGGATATAAATCTTTGCCGTCCTTCGTCACTTCAAGCAGCCAGGCCATGTGGTTGATGCCGGCGATTTTGGACTGGACGCCTTCGGGATCGATACCCAACTGCCGGAACATAGACGGAACGCAAGCCTGGACACTGTGGCACAGGCCGACCGTCTTGACGCCGCCGTGCGTATTGAGCACGTTCGTCAGCACGGCCATCGGATTCGTGTAGTTAAAGAACCAGGCGTCCGGACACACTTCCCGGATGTCCCGGGCGAAATCGAGCACGACCGGGATCGTGCGCAGATTGCGGAAGATTCCGCCGATCCCGACCGTGTCGGCAATCGTCTGGCGCAGGCCGTACTTCTTCGGAATTTCAAAATCCGTAATCGTACACGGATCGTATCCGCCGACCTGAATCGCGTTGATGACCACCTTAGCTCCGCGGAGCGCTTCCTTGCGGTCGCTGTATGCCTTGATCCGGCACGTGCTGCCTACGGTGTTTTTGATATGGTTCAGCATCGTCTCGGAATCGCGCAGCCGCTCCCCGTCAATATCGAACAAGGCGAGTTCATAGCCCTGCAGCGCCTCCGTTACCATGCAGTCCCCCAATATATTTTTGGCGAACACCGTGCTGCCTGCGCCCATGAACGTGATTTTGGACATCGCTTCTCATCTCCCGACTAAAAAAGTGGAATGCCTATACCTAGCACTATACCGTCTTAAGGCGGCACCGCACATGGAGACATCCCACTTTCGTATGGAGATTTGTAGTGTGAACTTTTGCAGACCGCTAAACCCCAACGGCCCGCCTTATCTTTCCTTGCGCATTTGAACCCACAGAAGGCCGAGAATAACGGTGATCAGCGTAAAAGCCGTGAAGGCCAGCAGCGGGATCGTAATAAATCCGAGCCAGTCGATGTAATCCTGATCGCATGCGACGATGCCGCATTTGGAAGCTGCCTCTTTAAACAGAGACGTTTTTTGCATAAGATAGTGATAAAGGGAAATTCCCATCCCCCAAACGGAGAACGGCAGCGCGTAAATGACCTGCTTGTTATCCTTGCGCGTTGCGGCGATTCCGAGAATCAGCACAAGCGGGTACATCAGAATACGCTGGTACCAGCACAGCTTGCACGGCGTAAAATCCATAATTTCCGAGAAATAGAGGCTGCCGAGCGTAGCAACCACGGAAATGGCCCAGGCCATGTGAAGGGCGTTATTTTTTAGAAACGAGTTCGATTTCAATACGGTATTGCTCCTCTCCCGGCTCAATCTTGACGTGCATGTTTTATTATAAAAAATGAAGCGTCCGAAGTCTATCGTTCTTCTATCGTGATTGGAGGCCTATCATGCTTAAACCGTTTCACTCTGTGTCGGTCAATCCCCATAACGGCAAAGGAGAGCTGTTCGTCCTGTTCGCGGGTTACGGCCAAACCGCTCCGTGCCACGAAGTCGGTCCGCAGATGCTCGATTACTACCTGATTCATACCGTGGAATCCGGGAAGGGCCGATTCAGCTGTCTCGGCAAGGAATACGAGCTCGGACCGGGCGACACCTTCGTGATCTTCCCCGGCGAAGTCGTCACGTACGCCTCCGACAAACGCGACCCGTGGCGTTACAGGTGGATCGGCTTCAAAGGCACCTCCGCCGACGACCTGCTGATCCGCCTCGGCATCACGGCGCAAAGGCCGGTCGTACATGCGGAGGGGCTTCCCCGCCTGCCTGTCTTCCTGCGCCGGGCCGAGCGGGCGCTGCGGGAGGCGGGCCCGGCCTGCGACCTCCAGGCGGAGGGCGAGCTGCGGCTGCTGCTTGCGAAGCTTGCATCGCACGCCGATGTCCCCAGCCGCAGAGGCGAGGAAACCGACGCCGGACGGCAGCAGATCGACCGCGCCGTGAGGTGGCTGCAGCTGCAGTACGCCCAGCCGGTGACCATCGAGCAGCTTGCGCAGCATATGGGCTATCACCGGACGTACCTGTCGAAGCTGTTCCGGCAGCATACGGGCCTCACGCCGACGCAGTTTCTGCTCAAAATCCGGATGGAGCGCGCCAAGCTTCTCATGACGGAGGGCTCAACGATCGAGCAGATCGCCTACTCCGTAGGTTTCTCGGATCCGCTTTATTTCTCGAAACAGTTCAAGAAATGGTTCGGCTGCACGCCTTCCGAATACCGTGGCAAGCACGGGCGGCTTGCCTACGACTGCTCGCGGTAGAGAAGGCGGAGCGAGACGGTGAAAGGGGCGGACGTCCGACTCCTTGCTCACTCACACGATTTAACGCTCATATAAGCGAATACACAGACAGGAAAGGAATCCAAAACCTATGAATCGCACTCCCCCGCTCTCCCCCGGCGGCCGCTTCGAAACCGGCCGCCTGTACCTCCGGCTGTTAGCGCCGGAGGATGCCCTCGCGCTGCTGGACTACCGGCAGCGCAACCGCGCCGAGCACGCTCCGTGGGAGCCCGTGCGCGGCGAAGCGTTCTTCACGGCCGAAGCTCAGCAGGCGGCCATCCGCGGATTCGAGGACGAATCCGCGACCGACCGCGCCTACAGCTTCGGCGTGTTCCATCAGCCGGACGGCCTCCTCATCGGAACGGTCCGGCTGAGCCACATCGGCCGCGGTCCGTTCCAGAACGCGTACGTCGGCTACAGCATCGACGCGGCGTACGGCGGCCGCGGCCTGATGACCGAGGCGCTGCGCGAATGCCTGCGCATCGCCTTCGGCCCCCTCGGCCTGCACCGGGTGCAGGCCGCGATCATCCCCCGCAACGTGCGTTCGCTGCGCGTGGCGGAGAAATGCGGCTTCGTGCGGATCGGCCTCAGCCCGCGGTATTTGAACATCGCCGGCGTGTGGGAGGATCACATCTTGTTTGCGCTTACAAGTGAGGATTTCGGATAACTCCGTATGGAGCTTTCCTACGAAAATTCATACATTTTTTTCTAGTTATACTGCAATTATCATACAAAAACGGACAAGTTTCAAGCGTCTGTCCAAGCTCTTTCCCTTATATGCAATTGGCGAAAATTTTCCTCCTTTCTCCCTTTCATGAACGCAAAAATCGTGTGTTTATCCGTTCCCGAAAAGCACATAAAAAAAGCCCGGTCATCCGTCTCAAACGGATGCCGGGCTTTTTCTCGTATTCCATTATTTCTTCAAGCTGTCCCAAGCTTTCTGGAAGTCTTGAAGCATTTGGTCTTTGTTCAACTGCTTGCCTACATACCCCTGCATGGTGTCGCCGAACTTCTTGGAAGTCGCTTCGCCGCCAGGGAATTTGAACCAGTTCCAGGAAAGCGTTTTGCCGTCTTTCGCGTATTTCATAATGTCGGCGGCAAGAGGGCCCACGACTTTTTCATCCACGGAAATGGTTTTGAAAGCCGGAATGAACTTGAATTCGTTGGTGATATACTTTTTACCCATATCGGACGTTACGAGCCAGTTCAGGAACTTTTTCGCCTCATCCTTGTTCGGGGAGTTCTTGTTGATAACCCAGTTGTTCGGCACGCCCACGAGCAGCTTGTCGTTAGCCGCGGCATCGTCAGAGATCGGCATCGGAAGGAAACCGATGTTGATGTTCGGGTTCGTTTTGGAAATTTGAACCTGCGTCCAGTTGCCCTGCTGCGTCATAGCGGCTTTGCCGGTTGCAAACTCCGTCACTTGCGTGTTGTAGTCGGTTTGCAGCGGGTTTTTGTTGCCGTATTTAAGCGTCAGGTCGAACAGCTTCACCCAGTTGTCGAACACGGCATTGCCCGGAATTTTTTGCGAGCCGTCGTTCAGGCCTTTAATGAATTTGTCGGGATCCGGCTGGTTCGCAAACGGGACGTTCACGAAGTGGTTGCCGAGTACCCACCACTCGCCGTAACCGTTCACGAATGGCGTAATGCCTGCCGCCTGGAGCTTCTTGGCCGCGTCTTCCAGCTGCGTCAGCGTCTTCGGAAGCTCGGTGATTCCGGCTTTCTGGAACAAATCTTTGTTATAGATATAGCCGTAGCCTTCGAGGCCTACCGGCATGCCGTAAATTTTGCCGTCTTTGGAAATCGGATCGCCTGCGCCCTGCGCCAGATCTTTTACCCACGGCTGATCGGACAGATCTTCCAGATGCTCCTGCCAGACGTCGAGGTCGGAGTTACCCCCGTTGTTGAAAATGTCGGGCTTGTCGCCGGAGTTGAATTTCGCTTTCAGCGCCGCTCCGTAGTCCGCGCCGCCCCCGACCGTCTGAACTTCGATTTTGACGCCGGTTTCTTTTTCGTACTCGGCAATCAGCTTCGAAAGCGCCTCGGCGATCTCCACTTTAAACTGGAACATTTTCAGCGTGACGTTCTTCTTCTCGCCGCCTGCCGCGGGGGAACCCGACGGAGACACTCCGCCTTGCCCCTGGTCTTTACTGCCGCAGCCTGCGAGCAAACCCCCTACGAGAGCGGTGGTGAGACCTACCGCGATCCATTTTTTATTTGTGGTCATGAAAGAAAACCTCCCTTTTCTAATGCAAACCTTGGTTTGGTTGTATAAGCTTGATCGATCGGTGCTGCTCTATGCGGTAAACCCCGGTAATCGGGATAATCGCCGTTCTCAGGTGATGCGAAAAATGTTTGCCAAGGCGAAGAGTACCGGTGTCGGCCGAAGTTAAGCCGGATTCGCTTAGCCTTTGACCGAGCCTGCCGTGATGCCTTCGATGATGTGCTTTTGCAGCAGCAGGAAGAAAATGATGATCGGCAGAACGCCCAGGGTCAGCGCCGCCATGGCGAGATCCCACTGCTTCGTGTACTGGCCGAAGAACGCGTAAGTGGCAAGCGGAATCGTATGCAGCTTCGTGTTCGTCAGAACGAGGGACGGAAGCAGGTAATCGTTCCAGATCCACAAGCTGTTGAGCAGGATCACGGTTACCGCGATCGGCTTCAGCAGCGGGAATACGATCCGCCAGAAAATGCTGAACCATCCGCAGCCGTCCACCGTAGCCGATTCCTCGATTTCCTTCGGAATGCTTTTGATAAATCCGTGGAACAGGAAGACGTTCAGGGAGACACCGAAGCCGAAGTAGCAGACGACGAGTCCGAGCCGGCTGTCCATCAGCCCCAGGTTGTTCGCAACCTTCACCAGGGGAATCATAATGGACTGGAACGGGATAACCATGGCCGCCACGAACAGCAGGAACAGCACATTGTTCAGCTTGGAGGGCTTGCGCACGAACCGGTAAGCCGACATGGAGGCGAAAATAACGAGTCCGATGTTCGACAGCACCGTAATCATCAGCGAGTTGCCCATCACTTGCGGGAAGTGGATGATATCCACGACTCTGGAGTAATTGTCCAGGCTGAACGACTTCGGCAGCGAAGCGGTATTTTGCAGCAGCTCCGCAAACGGTTTAAACGAATTTACGAGAACGAAGTAGAACGGGACCAGGAATAGGATGCCCAGTAAAGCCGTAAGAACTTCCAGAATAAAGGTCCCCGACGTATATTTGCTTCCGCTGCTCATGATTCCACCTCTTTCCGCTTGGTGTAGGAAACCTGGATGAGGGAGATCAAAGCGACCACGAAGAAGAAAATCAATGCTTTCGCGGTACCGAGGCCGAGCCGGTTATTCCGGAACGCTTCCTGGTAAATGTTCAGCGCTACCGATTCCGTGGAGTTGAACGGACCGCCTTTGGTCAAGGACAAGTTCAGGTCGAACATTTTGAACGCCCAGGAGATCGTCAGGAACAGGCAGACAGTAAAGGCCGGCATAATCAGCGGCATCGTGACGCTGCGCAGCAGCTGCCATCTTCCCGCTCCGTCGATCGTGGCCGCTTCCATCAGGTCTTTGGGCACATTGGCCAGCGCCGCGATGTAGATGACCATCAGGTACCCGGCTCCCTGCCATACCGATACGATGACGATTCCCCAGAAGGCCGTAGGCGCGTCGCCCAGCCAGGGAAGATTAAAGAACGAGATTCCCGTCATCTCCCCGATCGAGGCGAAGCCTTTTACGAAAATAAACTGCCAGATAAAGCCGAGCAGCAGCCCCCCGATAACGTTCGGCATAAAGAACACGGTCCGCAGAACGTTGCGCGTTTTGAACGCTTTCGTCAGGAGCAGAGCCAGGACAAACCCGACCAGGTTCGTTAAAATAATCATGGCCACCGAAAACCGGATCGTGAACCAGAAGGCGTTATGGAAATCGGTATCCTCGAAAATGATCCGTTTGAAGTTGTCCAAACCGATAAATTTGACCCCTTCGCTGACTCCGTTCCATTCCGTAAAAGCATAATAAAGGCTCATCAGAAACGGAATGACGACAATCAGGGTGAAGAATAAAAGTGCCGGTCCGACAAATACCCATTGCTGAAGCAAGTCGTTCGTTTTGGAGCGAGTAGTCAAGATTTCCCTCCCCCTTTCTAGTGCAATCGCTTTCAAATGTGTCTTTTTTTGATTTATACTGTGATTGTAATGCAGTTTAATGACGTTAAACACACCTTAAATTGCTCCTTTGGTGGACTATTTTGCGCTTGGGGCAAAACTTTCGCCCGTGTATTTGCACGCCGGGCATCCTGATGTACACTTACTATGCCGACAAGAAGCCGGCATGACCACAAAGCAGCGACAGGGGGGAATTGCGATGCGGTCCCGACTCCGCAACAAGCTCATCGCCTTTATTCTGGCGGCTACGATCCTGCCGATCGCGACTTCTATTCTCGTCTCTCACTTCTATACGCAGTCCAGGCTGGAAGACAAAGCGATCCGGGACAATCTGAATCTGATTCACCAGGGAAAGCTCAATCTGGATACGTACCTCCAGAGCGTCGAGCAGAATATGAAGCTTCTCTACCACAATACCGTGATGATGGAAATACTGGAGAACCGGACAGACAACTTCTTTTCCGAATCCCGTCTGTTTCTGACGGAGCAGGAAGTTTTACGCTCCATGCAGACGCTGAAATATGCGTCGCAGGATGTCCGCCAGGTTTACTTATATGTGGAACAAGCGCGCAAATCGTATCTTTTATCGGAAAACAGGCTCGTCCGGACCGACCAGGGAGCCGCGCCCTTCAAACCGGATATCCGCCGGGAAGAAAGCCGGATTACGCCTCCCCACCCTATGTCCGCCTACGGCAAGCAGTTTTTCATCTATTCGTCCGGAGACGTATTCACCTACCAGACGGCCTTGACCAACATCGTGGACAATATTCCGCTCGGCTCTCTGTCCTTGGATTTCTCGCCGGACACGATCAAAGCGATCTGTGACGAGCTTTACACCAAAGGCAGCGAGGAACTTTATATTATCGGGCCATCCGGCGAAATTATGTACCAGGCCCATCCCGATCCCCAAGGGGGCAAGAAACCCGTGCCGTGGCTCCAGGAGCTGAACCAGTCGGCCGCCCGCGCGGAACGCGGTTACTTCCGTTCGGAGGATGCTTCCTACAACGGCATCCATATTTACGAAACCATTCAT
The DNA here is from genome assembly GCF_000739915.1 of Paenibacillus chitinolyticus NBRC 15660. Classification (GTDB taxonomy): domain Bacteria; phylum Bacillota; class Bacilli; order Paenibacillales; family NBRC-103111; genus Paenibacillus_F; species Paenibacillus_F chitinolyticus. Next base: position 180,140 of record NZ_BBJT01000006.1, read on the forward strand.
GCGCCCGGAGGCAGCTGGCTTCTCGTCAAAGGAGTTCCGGATTCCGTTCTTTACAAAAGCCAGCGGGAACTTACCGGCATATGGACGCTCGTCGGCGTTATTTTTCTGGGACTGGCAACCGTCGTGACGATCTATGTCTCCCTGCGGATGACCGCCCCCATCTCCGCGCTGATCGGCTATATGAACAAAATCGAGTCCGGGAACATGAACGTGGACATCCGGGTCAAAGCCGACGACGAGCTCGGCATACTCGCCAGACGCTTCCGTTCGATGATGCACACCATCAATGAATTGATTCTCCGGGAATATAAGCTGGAAGTCGCGAATAAAACGAATGAGCTTAAGGCGCTGCAGGCCCAGATTAACCCGCATTTCATCAACAATGCGCTGCAGTCGATCGCGGCCCGTTCTCTCCAGAAGGGAGACCGCGAGGTATATTCCCTTATCTCTTCGCTCGGCAAAATGATGCGGTACAGCATGAAAACGGAAGAAACGATCGTTCCGTTAAAAAGCGAATGGGACTATGCGAAGTCCTATATAAAGCTTCAAAAACAGCGTTTCCGAGACCAGTTTGAAGCGGAAATGGAGCTCGAACCCGGTCTGGAATCGATTCTAGTGCCCAAAATGGTCATCCAGCCGCTTGTCGAAAACTATTTTAAACACGGATTCGACGGCAGCCGGAGCGATAACATCGTCCGCATCGTATGCCGCTCAACCGGTGACCGCAGCCTGCTTCACATCGAAGTCTCCGATAACGGATTCGGCATCGGAGAGGACAAACTGACGGCGCTGCGTGCGGACCTGGAAGCCTGTATGGCGGAAATGGGCGAGCCCGGAAACCATATCGGCCTGGCAAACGTGCTTTCCCGTCTGAAGCTTTATTACCGGGAGCAGACCACCATGGAAATTGGCCGCGGAGAAGACGGCGGTTTCCGCGTCTTGCTGACGATACCGATTATGCAGGAAGAAGGTGAACCTGAATGAAGGCGCTCATCATTGATGACGAAGCTCACGTCCGCGAGACAATCCGGCTGCTCGTGGACTGGGGGCAGTACGATATTACCGAAGTGCTGGAGGCTTCATCCGGCGAAGAAGGCATCCGGCTGATAACTGCCGAGAAACCCCAGCTTGTCTTTACCGACATCATGATGCCGGGCCTGACGGGGCTTGACGTGCTCAGCCGGATCGCCGAAAGCGGCATTCCGACCAAAGCGATCGTCATCAGCGGCTATGACGATTTCACTTACGTGCGCAGCGCCCTCCAGTTCGGCAGCTTCGATTACCTGCTGAAGCCGATCGACGAAGAGGAGCTGGAGGAAGCGGTCGGGCGGGCTGTCGCAGCGTGGCGCAGTGAAGAGAACGAACGCGCCCAGCGGCTGCAGTCGGAGACCAAGGCGAACCTGTACAAACCGATGCTGGCCGACAAGAGCTTCGTCCAGCTGCTGCTCGATCCCGAGCAGTATCCCCTTCACGCGGAAACGCTGGAGCGTGAATTCGGCATCGGCCGGGATCAGAAGCAGGTGCTCGCCGCCGTCGTCTCCATCCAGCCGCTGGATGCGAGGCTGCAGGCGAAGTTCGAAAGCGCGGTGGATCTGCTCTTGTTTGCGGTCACGAACATATGCAGCGAATTTATGAGCAAAAGCAATCTCGGCCTCGCGTTCCGCCACTGGCACCGTCATGCGGCCGTTCTGCTCTTCTTCGACCGCTTCCATCAGGCGGGCGCGATTCTGGAAGAGATCAACGGGGGCCTGTATGCCGCCCTGCGCGGGCACTTCCACCTCGGCTACGGAACGGTCCAGCCGTTTCCCTCCGGGATTCAGCGCACGTTCCACGAAGCGGAGACGGCCCTTCAGCTGCGCAACCTCCGGGAGCAGGACATCTTCCTGCATCCCTATCACGTGCGCAGGCAGGCCCTCGGCACTTTGCAGGCGCCGCTGGCCGCACGCGAGGACGAGCTGACGCTGGCGGTCCGGATGAACGACTTGGCGGGCATCCGCCGCGTGCTGGAGCAGTGGGAGCTGCAGATCCGCAAGCTCCCGTATATCCACACCCGCCAGCTGGAAATGTGGTGGCAGGAGTTCACCCTCCTGCACAGCCGGCTGCTGCTGGAGAATGAGGTCGATGAGGACGGCGAGGAAAAGCTCAGCGCGGCGGACGACTTGTCTTTCTGCCTGCCGCTTGACGAGCACGGAAAGCCGGACCTGGCCATCTGGACGAAGCGGATGGAATCGATTCTGACCGGCATCGCCCAGTTTCTGCTGCGTGGCGACCGGAATTCGGTAATCCGCAGCATCGAGAAATACGTGCGGCTTCATTACCGCGAACAAATTCTGCTCGACGATTTGTCCGAGAGGTTCCATCTCAGCCCAAGCCATATTTCCCGTTCGTTCAAGACCGAATTCGGAGAAAATTTATCGGATTACGTGACGCGCCTGCGCATTAACAAAGCCAAGCTGCTGCTGGCCGATCCCGAGCTGAAGATCAATACGGTCGCGGAAGCGGTCGGCTACCAGGACGAGAAATATTTCAGCCGCGCTTTCAAAAAAAGCGAAGGCATCTCCCCGAATCTGTTCCGCAAGCGGAATACTTGTCCGACAGCGGATTGAAGGGGAGCAGATCGTTTGCGCAAATGCCTCCTTCCCCCGGTTCCACACGACATTCCATTCGATCAATCCATACTTTTGTTCCATAAAGAAGCGGCGGCCCGTGAGCGGGCCGCCGCTGTTCTTTTGCTTTTTTATTTCCCGAGAATGACCAGATCCTGTGCCGCTTCGGAAGCCGCAATTTCCTCCTCCGCCAGCTTGCCGGGAATTTGGCTCTCTCCGCTTTTAATAGAGCGGATTCCACCCGCCGCGTTGAGCGTAACTTCTTTCGCTTTGCCGACCAGCTCAGACGTCTTCTCCCCTACAGTTCGTGCGATTTCTTGCGTTTTCTCCGATACGTTGGCCGCCTGCGCGGCAATATCCGAACGCAGCTCCTTGCCCGACTTAGGAGCGAATAGCAGCGCCGTCACCGCGCCCACAACACTTCCGAACAACGCTCCGAATACCAGATCTTTCGTTCTTGTCGAGTTAGCCATTTAGCATCTCTCCTTTAAAATTGGTGGGGGGGTTTCCGGACCGCGCGAAACCTTATCCGGCTGTCCGGCCTTCAAGTGCATCCGCTCTCTGCCGATCGGCAGTCTAGCCCTTGCGGAGCGGGGGCGATACGTCGGCGGCCTCGCGGCTTTGGTTTACGGCTCACGGCTGCAGCCTTCGGCTTCCGCTCTCTTGCTTACGCCTTACGGAGTTCTGCTCTTAGCCTTCAGCCTTGGGCTTGGGTCTTCAGCCGAGCCTTCCGCATTCGGGCCTTTGGGCCTTCGGTCCAGCGGCATTCAGCGCTTCCGAACACGGCAACCGGCTCACAACTTCCGGTATCCACGGTTCTGCCGCCTTTACAGACCACCCGGGGAAACGCCGTTTTCCCGCCGGGCCGTGGGCGGAGCGCCTGAATCCGGCGAAGGTCCGGAGGACCCGGCTGCGGCTTCGCTTCCGCTTTTCCGCCACCGGCGCCACAGCTCGATTCCCGCGGCCGTCCAGTCGGCTGCCTCCACAATCCGGTTCTGCCGGGTATGTACAGCCTGCTGTACCTTCAGAACCGACTCCGCCAGTGCGGATGCCGCGCCGCCGACAGCTTCCGCGCCTTCATGCAGGGCGGTGCCGAACTTTGCGGCTCCGTCCAGAACACTCCGGGCGGTGCGGAGGTGCGACCGTGTCTCTGCGGCGAGCTCTCTCGTCTCCTCCAGAAGCTCCGCTGTCCGGTCCGCCGTCTCCTCCAGCCGCTGCCGGGACTTTCCGAGCGCTTCCTCCAGCCGGATCAGCGACTGCCGGAACGCCTGCAGCGCCAGTACCGCCTGCCAGACCAGGATCGCAAACGCGATTGCCGCACAGACCGCGGACAATTCGATCCACGTCATCCTCCCGCCACCTCCGCTGTTAGTGTGCCCCCGCTGCGGCTGTCTGTCTTCTAGACGAATGCCCAGGGGATAATACAGTATAAGCGTATCTCCCGTTTTTGACACAGCTTCCGGAAGAAAAATGGAAAAAAACGTGAAAACACCCGTCCATCCCGCTTAAAACGGGAGGAACGGGTGCATAAAACAATCGTCAGACAGCGTTCGACGACTGAATTTTGGGGCGATAGCCCGGGAAGCGCTCTTTGAGCTGGGCCGTAACCAGGCGGAAAGCTTCATCCGTATCCGCAGCCTGCAGCGTAACGGTTTCCTGCTCATAGTTCTGCGCGGCATGCGCATAGCGGGGATCGTAATAATGCTCCAGCATCAGAGCGACCGCCTCGCCGAACCGGTCTTCCTTCAAATACTGCTCAATGGCGGCCGCAATGGGCGAATGGATGCGCTTCTTAATGAGCTGATACGCATCGATACATTCTTCCTTATGCAAAGACGGCTGGTAGTCCGCCAAGATATTAGCCACACGGCGCTCCATCGGAATGTCCAGGAATAGGGGGATTCCCGTTTCCTTGGCATTGAACAGGAAATCGGGCATGACGACCTTCCCGACGCGTTTGCTCTCGGCTTCCACGAGGACGAAAGGCTGTTCATTGACTTCCATCAGCTCATGGACCAGTCTCGACTCGAACGTCTTCTGGTTGCTGGGACGCAGTCCGATTTGGCCGAAAATAGAGCCGCGGTGCTGTGCCATCGTCTCCAGGTCCAGCACCGGATATCCCGCTTCTTTCAGCTTCTGAAGCAGCTCGGTTTTGCCCGAACCGGTCGGGCCGCCGATCACGATGCAGACCGGCTTGAACTCGAACGTTTCCAGTTTTTCATGCGTCCATTTGCGGTAAGAACGGATGCCGCCCGACAGCCTGTACATCTGGATTCCCATCAGCGATGTCACGGTCGCGGCCGTTTTGCTCCGCATGCCCCCGCGCCAGCAGAAGACGGCTTTCTGGCCGGGAATTTCTTCGAATTGTTTAATAAATGACGGCAGCTTGGCCGAAAAAATCTCCAGCCCCTTCTCCTTCGCCGCCTGAACGCTGACCTGTTTATAAATGGTGCCGACTTCCTTGCGTTCCCCGTTGTCGAACACCGGAATATTTCTGCTTCCAGGGATAGTGAACTCTTCGAATTCTCCCTCCGAGCGCACATCGATCAGTTGGATGCCCCTCTGCTCCTGCAGCTCAAGCAGCTGTTCAACCGTAATATCACGAAACATTGGTGCAAACACTCCTTTGATTTGCCGGAAAACGGGCTGTTAACGGATGGTTTTCGCGACGGCAATCCGTCCCGGATGATCGGCTGTCGTTTCGCCGATCATCGCCGCTTCGACGCCTGCGTCGAGCAGGCGGGCCAGCAGCTCGTCCGCATCCGCAGCCGCCGCCGAAATGAGCAGCCCGCCGGATGTCACCGCGTCGCACAGCATCCACTGGCCGATTTGATCGATGGACGGATCGAAATCGACCGTATCCTGTACGTGCGCGAAATTGTTCTTCGTGCCGCCCGGTACGAAGCCGGCTTCGGCCAGCTCGCGCACGCGCGGAAGAAACGGCACGTCAGCGGCGCCGATACGCACGCCCACGCCGCTGCCTTTGGCAACCTCGGACGCGTGTCCGAGCAGCCCGAAGCCGGTGACGTCCGTGCACGCGTGCACTTCGAAGCCGTCCATAACTTCGGCGGCCGTTTTGTTCAGCGTCGCCATCACCGACGTGACGCGCAGCACTTCTTCCTCGCTGAGCTGATCCTTTTTGATGGACGTCGTCAAAATGCCCACGCCTATCGGCTTCGTCAGAATGAGCTTGTCCCCGGGCTTCGCTCCCGCATTGGTCCGCACCCGGTCCGGATGAATCAGCCCCGTTACGGCAAGGCCGAATTTCGGCTCGTTATCGTCGATGGAATGGCCCCCCACAAGCGTGGCGCCGGCTTCCTGGACTTTATCGGCCGCTCCTCTCAAAATATCGGTAAGCACCTGCTTATCGAGCGTTTTGATCGGAAAAGCCACGATGTTCAGCACAGTCAGCGGTTTGCCGCCCATCGCGTAAATATCGCTGATCGCGTTCGCTGCCGCAACCTGCCCGAAAGAATAAGGATCGTCTACAATCGGAGTAAAAAAATCGACGGTCTGCACGAGAGCCAGATCATCGCTAAGTTTATATACGCCCGCATCGTCGCTCGTATCCAGACCGACAAGCAGATTCGGATTCGGCAGCGGAGCCGGCATTCCCCGCAGAACTTGGGACAGATCGGCCGGACCGATTTTACAGCCGCAGCCTCCTTTGCTGGAGAGGGAAGTTAATTTGACGGGTTGAGCATCTTTCATGGGGTTCACCCTTTTCACACAGAATGGTTGACACACTTCTTCTATTGTATACCAAGCTTGCGGATTCTTAAAATAATCTTGTCCTGCGCCCCTCTCCCGGTTGGTCATGACGCCACGCCTTTTCATGTGATAACATGGGGATATACGGGAGCTTTTCCCGCTTAAACAACCGAAAGCGAAGTGAACGAAGTGGAACGTGAACAGGGACTCCAGGAACTGGAACGCACCCGACTTATCGCCATTCTCCGGGGCGTCAAACCGGGACAAATTATCCGCACGGCGGAAGCGATGCTCGAAGGCGGTGTTACCGTCCTCGAAGTAACGCTTAATACGGACGGGGCACTGGACATGATCCGGGAACTGAGAAGCAGGCTCGGCGGCCGTATGTTTATCGGAGCGGGCACCGTTCTGGATCTGGAGGATGCGCGGCAGGCCATCGAAGCCGGTGCCTCTTTCCTCGTTACACCGAACACCGACGAGGCCGTGATCGCGTATTCGGTTTCGCAAGGCATCCCGATCTTCCCCGGCGCGATGACGCCAACCGAGATTGTCCGGGCCTGGAAAGCCGGCGCGCAGGCGGTCAAAGTGTTCCCGAGCACCGGTCTCGGCCTTACCTACATACGCGAATTGATGGGCCCGCTGGACCGGGTGCCTATGGTCGCCGTCGGCGGCGTCACGGCCGGCAATATCGGCGAATATCTGCAAGCGGGCTGCTATGCGGCCGGCGTAGGCAGCTCCTTGTGCAAGCTCGCCGATATCGATGCGGGCCGCTTTGACGTCATCACCGCGAATGCACGCCGGTTTGCGGAAGCCGTCTCCCAGTGGAAGGAAGCCGCATGGACGTCCTGACGTTCTTCGGCACCGGCGACTCCATGGGCGTCCCCCGCGCCTACTGCGACTGCGGCGTCTGCACGGAAGCCCGCACAACCGGGGTCAACCGCAGGCTGCGCTCGTCCGCCCTGCTGGACACCGGCACGGCCGAAGGCAGTCTGCTCCTCGACTGCGGGCCGAACTGGGGCCTGCAAATGGAGCGGGCCGGCCTTAGAGATTTGCGCCATGTACTCATTACTCATGCGCATTACGACCATATCGGCGGCCTCCCGGAGTACGCCGATCTATGCCGCTGGCTGGGCATCCGCGGCAAAGTGTATGCCGCCGCGGAGGTCGTGGACCGGATCCGCGCCATCTTCCCCTGGATCGACCGCAATCTCGATTATATCGCGGTCGATGAAGGCTTCTCCTTCGGCGGCTGGGAGATCCGCCTGTGGAAGGTAACACACGGGGCAAACGGATTTTCCTTTGCCCTGCGGTTCGACCGCGGGGAGGAATACAGCTTCGTCTACTGCCCCGATTCCATCGGCTTGAACGAGCAGGAGAAAGCTCCTATGCGAGGTCTTGATCTCCTTGTGCTCGGCACGAGCTTCTACAAGGAGGAAGGGGCCGGCCGCTCCGTCTACGATGTGACGGAAGCGCTTGAGCTGCTGCGGGAAGTGAAGCCTTCCCGCACAGTTTTCACGCATCTGTCGCACGGAATCGACCTGCTGGAGGACTATGCGCTCTCCTCCGGCGTCAGGTTCGCTCAGGCCGGGCTGAGCATCGCTCTGTCCCGCGATTCCGGCTAACGACAGGCTCTTGCCCTCCGTGCGGATAAGAAGCGCGATGTCGCACGAGCCGCCGGTTCCGGTTATACAACCGCTCCCGCTCCTGCCATGCAGCTTTTTGTTTTCCGCAGCTTCCGACGATGCTTGGTCGCTGTCTTCAACCCGTTCTATTATTCCGGACCGGCACTCGGTAATAGAAGGAATGCCCTTAGGCATCGCCCCCGCCCCAGAGTCCTTCGGCAACTCTGTACAGGCAAAAAGAAGAAGCCCTCCCCGACGTCCGTAAGGACAAGGCTGGCTTCTTCTTTTCTTTTTAACGCGGCCGGTTCTATAAATCAGAAGCTCTCCGCCCGGCGAATCTGATACACGCACTTGGTCCCGCCTTTGGCCAAACATTCGGTGCGTTCGACCGGCGTTCCGAGCAGCTCCTGGAACAAGGCAAGCTCACATTGACAGGCCTGCTGGTATTGGTCCGCAACCTGGGCGATCGGGCAGTTATGTTCATTCAGAATATAATCCCCGTTCTCCCCTTGCTCCAGACTTACCATATAGCCGTTGTCGTTCTGAATCCGGGCCAATTCGGCGACCTTCTCCGGGAAAGACTTGCCTTCCATCCGGGAGCCGTAACGCTCCGAAAGTTTGTCTTTGCGCCTTTGAAATAGCCGCGTCAGTTTTCCTTCGCCTTCTTCCGCAACCAGCTCCTCCAGAAGATCCAGAGTCAGTGCGTTATATTTCTTGGGAAATAAATCATCCGCTTCTTTCGTGAGCGAATACATATGCAAAGGCCTGCCCATTGCCTGGCGTGCCAGCTTTGATTCGATAAAACCATCTCGATCCAGCGTGTTTAAATGGCGTCTGACGGCCATCTCCGTAATCCCAAGCTCCTTGGCAAGTTCCCCTACACTGAGAGGGCCCCGGGTCCTGAGCAGAGATAACACGATTTTGCGGGTCGACAACTCTGCGTCGCGATACATGAGAATCACCTGCCTGATGCCTAGATAGTCTCATTGTATCGTAACCTTGGGCATAAGTAAATTATGAAACATAAAAGTATAAAAACACCGGGATTCGTCTCTCCCGAGTGTCAGATCATTTCTTTTTCGATAAAAGCTTCCACCGAACGGGTGAAATCCGGGAGAATGACGGGCAGTTCTTTCAACAGAGGGTGAACCCCTTCTCTGGAAAACGTATCGTACTCCTGTACGAGAGGCTTGCGAAGTTTCACCAGCGACAGCAAAGCCGCTGTCGTTTCTTCCGAAAACACTTTTTCCGTTCCCAGAATGTCGATAATGTCCTCGTAGCTGCTCGCGTCTCTCATCAGAAAGCCGTCAATGATCAGGCTTCCCACGTCCGTGACGGTTTCGATCGCCAGATGAAGAACACGCTCTTGGGCCAGATACGTGATCAGACGCTTGTCCCCGTTCGAGAATGCCTGCTCCAGCTCGGTGCAGCCTGTCAGCAGTTCGGGTACGAAAGCGAGTCTTTGTTTGATTTGATCTACATTAACATAATACATGGCGGTTATTTCCGCCTCCTTTTCTTGCTCCATTTCGACCAGGCCAGCATAACAACGAACATAATCACGACGATTATGACCAGAAGTACGCTCTGCATCAAGTATTCCATGCTGAGCTTGGACTTCCCGCTATCTCCGGCGGCCGCTGCAATGTACATTAGATCCATCTGTGTTCCAGTACCTTTCTTGTCGGCTTGCGCCGCTTTCTTCTCTCAACTAAGTGTAGCCAACCCCCGGCGCCGCCGTCAAGCGAAGCCGTGGGCTTCAGGGCAGTAACTTCCGCAAGCGTTTGACGCAATCGTCACTTAAACCTGGCAAGGATCGCCCAACGGCGCTGTTTACGCCTACTGTATTTGGGCAGGGATTTGTATACGTCGACGGATTCACGGAAAGCTTCCTTCGCTTTTTCGGTACGCCCGAGCTTGCCGTAAAGCAGCCCCAGACGGTAATAAGCTTCCACCGAAGAAGATTGTTCATCGCGGAACCGCTCCAGCATGTCCACGGCCTGCCGGGGGTCGCTTTCCGCGAGGGCTTCGCCCATTTGCAGATAGGGATCGCCGTATTTGACGCGGGGGTTAAGCTCCAGCGCTTTTGTCATGTAAGCAAGGCCTTCTTGCAGCTGATCCATTTTCAGCAGACACAGGCCGATTTCGTAGGAAACATCCGCCGATTCGGACATGACCGGCTCCACCTCGCGCAAATAGACAAGCGCCTCGCGGTATTTCCGTTTGTCGATCAGCAGACGCGCCAATTCCAGCTTCGAGGAAGCGTGATGCGGATTTGCGCGCAGTTCCTGCCTCAGCTGCGAGATGCGCCGGTTTCTTTTCAAGGGCCGCAGCAGACTGGGTGAAAGACCGATAAAACGGCGGTCGATGACATACAAAACGACGAGCAGAATGATCAATGCGAGCAGAGGACTCCGGGTGATATAGAGCAAGAGCGAGAACAGAAAAAATTTCCCAAGCAAACCTATCTCTCCTTCCGACCTTTTCTTTCCGCAACTTATCGTACCATAATTTCCAAAAAACCTCATGAAATTGTTTGTGTGACATTGTTGTGACAGCCGTGTGCGGGGGCCGGGACATTTTTCCTGAAGGAGGTATGTGCTTCCTGCCTCTTTATTAGTATAATTAGACTCAGCATTCTCACGCAGAAAGGATTTCGGTCTGAAAATGAATGAACAACAAGCGCGTAAATGGAGTGTTATGCGGCGCAAAGGCCCCGGTATGTACGTTATGCTCAACTTCGCACTCCCGGTAGGACTTGTGCTGACTGCTCTCGTCTCGCTTCTGGAATACTCGCTGGCCGGCGAACTGATCGGGATTTGGCTGCCGATCCGGCTGATCGTGTTTTGCTTTATCGGGTTCTTCCTCGGCATGTTCCGCTGGCAGTCGGTGGACAAGAAGTATCAGCAGGTTGCGCCCAAGTACGGATTGCCCGTTCAATTGGAAAAAGGAACCAAGTAATCTCCGCCAAGGGCTTCCTTTTCCCTCGGGGTGCCGGAATTAAAAAAGATCGCTTCTTCGTCCTCCGGACGGAAAAGCGATCTTTTTTAACGGAAGGGGTTCTGCAGCCTGAGCCCTGCCCGGGAATGAGGCGCGTGAGCTTGCCGCAGCCTCGGGTTCCGCCCGTCTTTATTGCCTTGAGAGGAGTCTCCCGGGATGTTTAAAGGCGGCCTTCCTCAAGTTCACGCTTGACGTCGCCATGCTCCAGCAGCCTCGCTTCCAGCTGATCTTTTTGCAGCTCGTAGATGTTGGTCGAGCTGGACAGCAGCTCGGCGGTAACGTCCTCGTACGCGTCATGCAGGTTGTCGTTGTACCAATCCAGCGTCAGATCGGCGTCGTTGCGGTAAACGGGACCCAGCTTGAAAGACGTTTCCCCGGCGCTGCCTGAGGACGATGCCCCGTGAGGCTTTTCGAACTTGGCCAGCAAAGGCTTGTCAAAACCCTCTACCGCAAATTCGACATCGGCTACTTTGACGTCTTTGTGATTTGTAATCCGGGTTACTTTGGCGTGCTTGATGTAGGTATCCATAGCTCTCTCCTGTCTTTGGCATCGTATCCTTTAGCAGGTAGTATGCCCGGAGGAGCGTATTTTATCGGCTGCGAACGTTCCAGGCTCGGATAAGCCGGATTATCGCGAAAACAGCCATGACCAGCAGCACGCCTACGCTGTCCATCCCTACGTCGATGGCGTGCCCCGTCCGTCCCGGAACGAAGCTCTGGTGCCATTCGTCGGATGCGGCATACAATACGGCCAGAAACCCGCCGGCCAGCCATGCGGTCCAGAAGGGCCTTTTCATCGCCAGCAGCGTGCGGATCCAGAGAAAAGCGAGCAGCGCGAATTCCGATACGTGGCCGGCTTTACGGATGATGAACTCGGTGAAATCATACGGCTTTTTGTACGTGACCAGCCCGCCGTCGTAAGTAAATTCCACTTGGGGAATCCACTGCCGGAGCACATCCTCCTGAATCAGATCCCGGATAAAAGGCCGCATATCCTGCTCCTGGTACGTCTCGGCGGATTTTGCGAAAATAAATATCATCCACACCAGTGTCGCGGCCAGCCACCAGCCATACGTGCGCAAACGGGGCTTCATTTCTTTGTGCCAGCCTCCTTACACGAACTGCCTGATGTTCTCCAACTGCCGAGCAGCCGGACTATCAGGTGTCCCCGTATTCTTCTTCGTATGTTTTTTTGCGTTTTTTGACTCCTTCGCCCAATGTCTTTCTTTGGATACTCACCAGGGCAAAAAAGTCGATAATGACGACATTGAAATAGCCCAGCAGGAAAAACGCGTTATGAAACAGCACACTGTAGGCGTCATCCGTAATACGGGCCCACCAGAGGCAGACCAAAACCGTCATCACGGTATTGAATAGAGTCGAAATTCCAAAGGAAAGCCATAGTTTACGGGTGCGCCTCATCATGACGATTCCCATGATCAGCGTGATTCCGAATATGAGAACCGTAAACACCCAGTAGAGCGTATTATTCGACAATAGGACCACTCCTGCCAAAAATTACGTTCCGGCGGAACGCATACTGACCTTAGGGTAGCATGAAAACGCAGCCGCTTACAACAAAGACAGACCGGTGAATGCGTCAAAAAAAGTACTTTTTCGGATGCCTGGAGTTTAAATGAGGCTTGGCTTGCTTTGAACGTTGGATCTATGTATAATACAAATCACGGGTATGATACGGGGCCTTAGCTCAGCTGGGAGAGCGCATCGCTGGCAGCGATGAGGTCAGGGGTTCGATCCCCCTAGGCTCCATATAAGACAAAAAGCACTCTTCGGAGTGCTTTTTGTTGTTTGAGCCAAGCGGGGCCGAACCCCGGGGGTTCAGTCCGCGCGCACGGAACGAGTGAATAGGCTTCGAAGCTTTGCTTCCGTGGAGGAGCACGGCGTCCGAATCTTACGCTAGAATGCTGCGCCGAGTTTGCTTCGTCAGCCTAAAATAAGGATTCAGACATGCCCTAGGCTCCATAGAGAAAAGTTGGAAAACGGCAGAGATGCCGTTTTTTATTGCACTTTTGAGCTCATATTCTTGTCGATGATGTTCTATAAAATAAAGTATTAGACCGTAAAAAATAAAGTTGTATACTGCCCATGATTAATCGATAAAGAAACCAAGGAAGTAGTTTTGAGAAAGATAATGAACTGTCCAGTCTAAAAAAGAAAAAGAAAATCGCCAGTAATTTTTGGTGATTTTCTTTTTCTTTCAAACGAAAGCATCCACTAAACATGATAGGGGATTATTATTATTCATAATATCCTTCGGTAGATTTTCTCAAGTGTCTGAATTGATCCGCATCGTGCCCGAACCACACTTGTGAATTCGTGCGGGTAGCCAAAGTACGGATTTTCTCCACCGCATTTCTGTAGCCGATCAAATCATAAATAATACCAGGCGGCTTGACCGGAGGACCGAAACTTTCCGCGGTATAAATGGCATCGGAAGCTAGAATGATTCCCCCTGTTTCTGGCATTTCGATCTGGAGACCTAACATACCCCATGCATGACCGCTTCCAAAATTCAAGATTTTGATGCCATCCACCAGATCCAAGTTGTCTTCGCCTGGTTTGACCGTTTTCCACTGTAGTTGGTTTTTGATCCATGCATCGATATCAGCCCAAACATAGGCTCCTTCTTTCTCATTACGGGCGTAGGTTTGCAGTGCTCCATTAAACTCATCCTCATGAACGATAATGGTCGCGTTTGTGAACATTTCGAGGCATCCTGCATGGTCCAGATGCAAGTGGGAGGCAACGACGTACTTGATCTCCTCAGGTCTAACATTAAGTTGCTCCAGTCGGTTATGCAGGTAACATTCCTCGCTTGCCACCCATGGAGACGACAGTTGGGTCGATTGTGCCCAACGCCCTCCAATGCCCATGGAGTTTGGGTTGCAGGCTGTATCAAACAAGATTTTTCCCTCAGGATGATCAATCAATACCGTATAGATTGGAAATTCCACAAATTGTGTCGGGGCGTTCGGATTATTTATTGTAGCCGGATTATGCATGGCGATTATCCAATTTTTATCCATGCTCATTCGACCGTTATCCAATACAAATAGCTTAGGACGCGTTTTAATAATATTTGTCATGTTTATACCTACCCATCGAAGTAATCCAGTACAAGATACCCCTTTCGGGAGCATATCTTCCTGCTCTTGGAACGTCCGGATCGCCCTTAAGCGGTGCCTTGTTACGGCAGATCTTGCACAAAGCTGCTCCAGTACTGGTATAGACATACAGTAATACAAAAATTAGAATGATATAAGTAGGCACTTTAAAGTGTCCTGGGAACTTCGTATTACATAGGAGGGAAATCATTTGACATATGCATCTAAAACAAAACAATCTGATATTTCGTTATCCAATTGCGGTTATAGCAAAGTTCTTGACATTATCTCTAACAAGTGGACTGTACTTGTTATTTATGCCATGGAAAACGGTAAAATCCGATATGGAGAAATGCTCCGGAGGGTCGAAGGGATATCCAAAAAAATGCTTACCCAGACGGTACGCAAGCTTGAGCGCGATGGATTGGTCCAACGACACATATCTCCTACAGTGCCTCCAAGCGTCGAGTATTCATTAACGCCATTAGGGGAAACATTGCTTCAGCCGATGAAAGAGCTAAGGCAGTGGGGAAGAGTGAATTATACTCAAGTTGTAGAGGCACGGGCTAACTATGACTTTGCTTATACCACTGGTTCACTGAAGAAAAGTTCAGCTGATGAAGTCATGGAACTCCAAGTTTGAAGAATAAGCTCGATGAACATTCCGAACTGGTACAATGTATTCGAACAGACATCGATAGCAAAAAAGAAGATGATGCTTAGTACGATCATTAACAAGGTAGAAGTTAAAAGGGACGGCATTAAGATCGACTTTAAACTTCGAATTAGTCAATTCATTGGAACGATGGGCGCGGCAGATGATACTCAGGTAGATACGGGGAGAATCTTGACGGACTGTGCCAATGTAATAAACATTTGACGGTTAGGGCTTCCTTATAGAAGGAAGAGCTTTTTTATTTCTGCCTCTCGTATTTATGGGGTAGTGTAATACCCAAGAGCGGGAGAGCGCATCGCTGGCAGCGATGAGGTCAGGGGTTCGATCCCCCTAGGCTCCATAAGTAAAACGCCACTACATATGTAGTGGCGTTTTACTTATGTCCAGGGGGCCGAACCCCAAGGGTTCAGTCCGCGCGCACGGAACGAGTGAATAGGCTTCGAAGCTCTGCTTCCGTGGAGGAGCACGGCGTCCGAATCTTCCGCTAGAATGCTGTGCCGAGTTAGCTTCGTCAGCCGTTTAGATCAAGATTTGGACATCCCCCTAGGCTCCATACGTAAAAAAACCTCTAAACACAAGGATTTACGAGTGTTTAGAGGTTTTTTTACGTGCAAAAATTATACTATAGCAAAAATTTTTTTGAGTTAGTCAGGCTATTTCCACACGATTTTCAAGTGAGAACAAAAGGAATTAATTACTACGGATTAACCCGTATTCAAGACTTTTAATATGTTAGTAACCTTTTTTCAAAAAGGTTTTCGATATTCCTCAGTTTAACACGTTTACGGTCAGCTTGAAACTTAACTCAACAACTCTGACGCGCGGCCAGCTTCATCACGAATTCGTTACCGATGCGCTCGCCTGCTTCTGCAAACGACCGCCATAGGTGCAAATTCCGTCTGCTCCGGCTTAATTTGTAAACGAATCGCTTCCTGCCAGTTGTCTCTCGTAACGGATTGCTACTTCTTCTCTCCAACACGTGCACTCAGCTGCACCAAGTCCATTCCTTTCAGCGCGCCTTCGATCAGTTCAGGCAGCCGGTCTGGTGAACATCCAAAAGATGGGATTCCGTAAGAAGCAAGCCTTTTGGCGATCGCCTCGTCGTAGGAAGGAACACCTTCATCAGACAGCGCTAACAAACAGAGTACTTTGACGCCTGCTTGATGAAGCTCATCCATTCTTCGCAGAAACTCAGAACGATTCCCGAACTCATAAAGATCAGAGACGAGTATGAACAGCGTCTTCTGCGGTTCTTTAATAAATTGCTCGCAGTAAGCAACCGATTTGTTAATGTCGGTCCCGCCGCCAAGCTGGATGCCAAAAAGCATATCAACCGGGTCATTCGCGCACTGCTCACTTAAATCGACTACCTCGGTGTCAAAAGCTACGACCTTCGTTTCGAGCGAAGGCATACTTGCGAAGATCGAGCCGACGATAGAAGCGTAAATGACGGAGTTTGCCATTGAGCCGCTCTGGTCAATATCAAGAATGACCGTCCATTCCTTGCTTTTGCGGGCCCGGTCGAAGAAATATACTTTTTCCGGGATGAGCAGCTTGCGGTTCGTATCGTAATGTTTCAAATTTTTGCGAATCGTCGTATTCCAATCGAGTCCCGTCACGGATGGAATGGGGGAATGTTTTCTACGGTTGAGTGCCCCCGTTACAGCTCGCCGGAGATCTTCAGACATCCGCTTCATAATTTCATCCACAACTGCTTTGACAAGCTGTCTAGCCGTTTCTTTCGTTTGTTCAGGGATTCTTCCTTTAAGTGACATCAGGGTCGCAACCATTTGTACATCCGGCTTTACTTGCGACAACAGCTCCGGTTCAAAAAGCAATTGCGTCAGCCCTTTGCGCTCAATGGCGTCAGCTTGAATGACCGAAACGACATCTGGCGGAAAAAACGTCCGAATATCGCCGAGCCATTTGGAAATCTTTGGAGAAGAAGAACCGAGACCCGCAGCTCTTGTCTGCCCTTTTTGACCCGAACGAGATGAGTCGTCAATCAACTGTGTATCATCGTAAATGGCCGCAAGCGCTTCATCCATAATCCGTGCTTCCTCATCCAAAAGCTGCGCTAGCGTACTGTCAAAAGACTTCAACTTCTCTTCAGTCGCTGCGCCTAGAATCAAGCGCCACCTTTTCATCTTTTCCAAATTGTCCGCCGTCATCGCTTATAAGTCTCCGAAATCAAAGTCATTAAGTTCATCGAGTTTCTCCTTCTCTTCTTCCCCAAGCGGACGCTGCAAGGCTTCGCCAGTCGCAATGGCGCCAAGCCCCCATAGTTCCCCCATGAGCTCAGCGATGTTCGCCTTCTCTCTTGCTTCAAACGTCCCGAAAGCTCTCCGCAAAAAGACGAGCGAACGATAAAATTGCTCATTCTCAAGCGATTGAATATAAGCATCGAGCTGCTCCCACAAAAAGCTGCGCGACAACAAAGCGTACCGGTTGCGCATGGCAAGCCCCTCGAACCATCCTGCTCCAAGATCTGCCGGAATGCCCGGTGATAATCTTCGCGACATTTCCTGCGCGCTTCTCGCTTCATCCACTTCATTTCGTTCCAGCAAAATGGAAAAAGCGAGTCCCGACAGTTTCGCATTGCGATCGTCACGCATTGATAATTCGCGCAGCTTCTGCAGCCAAATCTGATCGTCGACGATTTCGTAATGTTCCTGCGCGATGCTGTGGAACGTTTGAATAGCGCTTGCCATCGTTTTGGCCGCCTCGTCATTGCAGTTCGCAGCATCGACAAGAAGGAGCGAACCCCGAAGAAACAGCTGCTCAAGCAGCGGAATGAGTGAATCCGTCGCGATTCGGCGGATGGAGCCGTATCCAATTAAAACGGACAATTCCAAAGCTGCCGAAGCGATTTGTTCGAAGTTTCCTGAATCGACGGCAAGCTCCTGCAGCACCCCTCTTGCCTGCTCCATTAAGCTTGGCAAATCAGATGTGCAGGCGAGGCGAATGATTCGAGATGCTTCGGCAATGTCGGCGCATGCCTGCAGCTTTTCATGAATAACGAACGCGGCTGCAAGCTCAATCGTCTCCCCTTTCAAGGTCGATTCAACCGCTTCAATTTCTGCCTCCGGCGACCATTGCAGCACCCAATTTTCCGCCCAAGAAGCCGAAGCCTGACTGACATGCTGTTTTTTTACAAAGCTGATGCCGAGCAATTCCAGTCGATGCAGGAGCACGGACCGATTCAAGTCGATAAAAGCGGCTTCGACCGTTTTGACACGGCGATTTTCACGCAAATCAAGCTCAAGCGTTGTGGCTACCGTCGTTTTGTATTTCTCCAGCTTAAACCGCTTCAGCTCGCGATTAAGATCATCTTGAATGGGCGTTTGGCTGACTCCGTCCGGCAAGCTGCCAATAGCTGTACCAACATCCGTTTTGGCTAAAGCTTCTGAAATAACGGACAATTCCCCGTACCCCATCAAAACGATCGCCGCATCGCGCAATTCCCTCCAAGTCGGCGAAGTTCCATCATGCATGACGGCCAGAGCTTGTGCCAATCGAACTCCTTCAATGACCGAAGCAGTCGAACGATAAGTCCCTTGATCACGCAAGTAAGCAGCTACTTTCGATAAATACAACGTCGGAAGTTTCCACAGTTCATTTTGCTGCAAGCATGTCCAGAAAAGTTCGTAATAGGCGGGCGCCTGATTGCCGGCTCCATAACCTGAATATGTTGAAAGCTTATAGTAAGAGTAAGGCATCAGCGTAATTTTCGTACGAACTTTAGGCAGTCCTTCCAGCTCGCGATCGGTCATAGGCAGCAATTCAGGGCGCAGTGCTGAAGCGTGATGTGCACCGGTGACGACGACGATTTTTTCGGGTGCGTGACCTGAGCGGATCGTCTCCTCGATTTTTCTCCTCATGTAAGCTTCGCGTATTTCGTTGTAGGCCGCTTCTTCCGGCGCAAGACTCTGCTCGGCTTCTTCCATTAGCGCTCTCATCTGAATCGAGTAATGATCGATCGCCTCGCGGTACGCCTCTTTACTTGTACAATGCTCAAAATAGCGCTCCCAATACGCTTCATAGTCCGGTTCGCCCGAAAGTTCGGTGATTTGTTCATACATTTTATTTTGCAACTGAACATAACTCGCGCGATCGCTCGTCTCATTCTTTCCTTCGCCCGCTTGCACCGCTTCTGCTTTCGCCTTGCGTCCAGCGCCTTTTCGATTCTCATACAAAGTCAGCGAAATCGTCGAGGGCAGGTCCATAAATTCCGCATGAATGCCATGCTGTTTCGCCCACCGAAAAGCCTCGTACTCAGGCGAATAGCTTGCAAAAGGGTAAATGAGCGTGCGCACCGGCAGTTCCTCCGTATAAGCGAGCAGCGCGACTGGCGGTTTGACTCCGCTCATCGTCAGCTGATGAATATAATCGTTCGCATCACTTGGACCTTCAACCAGAATAGCCGTCGGCTGCTTTTCTTCCAGAAGGGCTCGCAGATGGTACGCGCCCGCCGGTGATAAATGCCGAATGCCGAACACATTCACTCGTTTTTTTTCGCTCACCCGTTCAGTTCCGAGCAGACGTTGTACAGGCTCCGCCATGTCGATCCCCGCTTTTTCATTACATTTTCCAAATATTCCTTCCAGACGAGCTTGTCCTTCTCCTCATCCTTCACGATCGCACCTTGCAAGCCCGCGGCAATATCTTCATCGCTGATGGTGCCGCTGCCAAAGCTGCCGGCAAGCGCCATACTGCCCGTTAACAAGGAAATAGCTTCCGCTGTCGAAATAACCCCACTTGTCGGCTTCACTTTCTCTTTGCCGTCCAGTGTCATGCCGCTTCGAAGCTCCCTGAAAATCGTGACGACTTTGCGTACCGCCTCATCATCCGGTAAGGACGCCTTTAGCTCATAACTCGCCGAAATTTCAGCTACGCGCTTGCATACGATGTCCACTTCCGTGTCCAAATCCGATGGTGCAGGCAGCACAATTATGTTGAAACGGCGCTTCAATGCTGCTGACATGTCGTTAACGCCACGATCGCGCGTATTGGCGGTAGCTATGACAGAGAAACCACGTGCTGCCGAAACCTCGCTTCCCAACTCAGGAACGGAAATCGTTTTTTCAGACAAAATTGAAATGAGCGCATCTTGCACTTCGGAAGCGCAGCGCGAAATTTCTTCAAATCGGGCAATCCCTCCTGTTTCCATCGCGCGATAAATCGGACTTTTAATAATCGCCTGCTCGGAAGGCCCTTGCGCAAGCAGCATCGCATAATTCCAGGAATAACGAATTTGCTCTTCGCTAGTTCCGGCCGTACCTTGAATCACTTTCGAAGAATCACCATGAATGGCTGCCGTCAAATTTTCCGACAGCCACGATTTCGCCGTTCCCGGCTCGCCAATTAGCAACAGCGCACGATCTGTCAGCAATGTAGCAATTGCCATTTCAACAAGTCTGCGATTCCCGATATATTTCGGTGTAATGGTGACATCGCCCGCTTTGCCCCCAGTAATGAAAGTTAACACCGCTTTCGGCGAAAGCTGCCAGCCAGCCGGTTTGCTGTCTTTATCGACACTTTTCAGTGCTTCTATTTCTGCGGCATACAGACGCTCTGCCGGCAATCTAACGACATTTTGCTCTTGATTTGAACTCATACGCTCATTCCTTTCTGTGCTTCAACCGTTCCTTCTGCTTGCTTAGCTCGAAGATTCTCGACAATTTCCAGTAATTGTTCTTTAAATCGCTCCCCTTTTGGCGACTGAGCGAAATGCTCCAATTGATCTGCATAAGTATACGGCAACATATGGAATAAATGGAACAGAAGCGAATTCGAGTATAGATAGTAATATCGTTTAATTCCTCCATTCTCCAGCGCTTCCATCACCAGATCAGGTGCTTCCTCATGCCCTAGCTTGAGTAATGTGATGAGCATTTGGGCCGTATTGTCATTTGAAAGATCAAGTTGATTTTTACATTTATGAATCAAATAAGTAATAACTGTCGAACTCGGACGTGTTGCCGTACCGTACACAAGTCTGCACACCAAGTCATCTTGATTCATTTTCATAAACAAATCAATCCATCTTGCGTCCCAGTTTTGCGTCCATTGCTGCTCTTCTTCTAGATCGGCATTTAGTTGACGCACCATGTTCGGAATGATGCGTGGTATATAATCCAGCAGTTCCTTAACTGTTTTCCTGGAGCGCTCCTCAAATTCCGGCGCGAATCTTTCATAAACATCCGCTGGCGATAGCAGCTTGAAAGCTGCCCATAGGCTGTTGCAGATGAAAGCCTTTTTATGTTTATCTTGCAAATCGAGCACAAATGGAAGTGCCTCTGAATATTGCATATTTTGCAGCATGTTGACCGCCATGTTTTGAAGCCAATAAGTATGCTGACTGACAAATCCCGGTGTGGATAACAGCTTGGTAAGAAGCGTATACACTTCCTCACTTTCAAATCCATCCAAGCTTTGCAGATCTACATAGAGCTCTTCGACAGCCTTCTCCAGCTCTTTGTTCTTTTCTTTCTTTTTCTCCTTGTCTGCCTCATTCTCCGTCACTTTTGTTTTCTTTTGCGCCAGTGAAACAAGAATACGTTCGAAGGCAGCATCCGCATGAGCAATAACTTGATTCGCAAGACGAAAAGAGCTGGACCTGCGAATCGGCTCAACGGCCATTTCCCGATCTTTCGACTTCAACACAGCAAACAGACGATCGAGCGCTTGTTCCGTGCCCAAAGTCGACAGCGCATGATAAGCCGCCTCTCGAATTTCTTTCTTCTTATCGTCCGCCTGCTCCAAAATAAACGACTCTTGATCGGCAAAATGGCCTAAAATTTTAATCACAGCCGCACGAACCTCGACAGATCCCTCCCCAGCCGCAGCTAAATACAGATCAAGCCCTTCTTCCTGCTGCAAACGATAAATATGCTCCAGTCTCCGGGCATCTCCCTTGCCGCCTTGTTGTCTGAATTGCTGGTGCAGCACAGGTAATATTTCCGGTCCATAAGCGAGCAGTACTTGATTATGTATAAAGTCAGCAATTTCCGAGTAGCCGTCATCCAAGGCGTCTACTGCCGAAAACATGACACGGAAATCGTTAAAAAGGCCTTCCTCATGTGCCTGATGGATCACTTCCCATCTTCCAGAGCCTTTAGTGTTCAGCGCTTCAATAAGTGGCTGCAGCTTGCGATAAGGAATGTTAGTGCCAATTTGGATTTGCGTTCCCGCTATAGCATGGCGTTCAGTTTGCGGTTCTGTTTTTCCTTGCGTATGTAACACAGAAGTTAGCAGCGTGCCCAAATCCAGCAGCTTAACCGCGCCATCCTCCCGATTCGACTCCAATACTTCCTCCACCGCTTGCGCGATTCGTTTGAACACTGCCGCCGACTCTCCAAACTTATGCAGCTGAGGCAGTATTTTCTTCAAGTTAAAATCGCCCGCAGCCATTCCGCTGCCCGCAATGAACAGTCTGCGAACCTCCCGATTCAAATCAAATAACAGATCGATGCTCATGTATGTCTTCTCCTCTTCCTTAATAAAGCAATCGAATGATGCCTTGATCTGTGACGATGCTTAGCAATTGGGCATGCAGCCGGTTATTATCCATATCATGCTCAAATCTGACTACAGCTGCTTGCTGCCTCAGCACGTCTTGATGAAGCATCGGCAGCATATGAGCTGTTGACTGTTCCACCGATTCTAAATCCGAGAGCTGCAGCTCTTTGCCTTGTCCGTCCAATAAGACGGGTCCATTGCTGCTGTGCATCAATTGATCATAAGCGAGCAATAGGACGGGACGTTTATCCGACAGCGGGTTTTTGATTTGATTTTTAACGATTTTGACCGCTTCCGTAACGGAGGAAAGTGCTTTGGATTTCACAGCCTGGAAATCTTGCTCTGTTACTGGACGCGGAACTGCCCCTTCCCAGCGAATTCTGCAATTCAGCTCGCCCGGGTAAATCATAAGCTCTTTCGCATTCACAATTGCAAAGTAAGAATCTTCTTCCTTGATAAACTTCGCTGCACGGAACGGACGGTACGTCCTTGTTGTATAAACGGTGCCTGATTCCACATCCGCCCAGAATGATTCGTCGACGTATTCCCCTCTTGCCTCATCCGCATAGGAGTTAAAGCTCAGCTGCATAAGGTCCCGATCGCTTTGAACTCTGCCGCATTCGCGCAGCTCCGCCAGTTGCCAAGCATGACCGATCCATTCCTCAATCGTGGAGTCCAATTCAGGCGCTTGTTCCGGATTGTCCAATTTTTGCTGCAAATAGCCGCGGCTTTTCTTGAGTAACGTATGCAGCGTGGATAAGTAAGCGGACGCCTTGGCATAGATCGTTTCTTGTTCCTCATCGGATCGAAGCAGAACAATGAGATTGCGCATTGCCGTCTGGATGCCTGGTATATAATAATTGCCAAGCTGTTTCGCTTGATCTTCAATCATTTTCAACATTTGCTTATCCAAACTGCCTAATCCTGATTGTACGATTTGATGAAGCAGCTTCTCAAAAATAGCAATCCCTTCGAGCTGTGCTCCTATTTTTTTTAGCAGTGCCGATTTGCTCGTCTTCCGTTTCGTCGGCTTTTCTTTACTGGTCGCCTCACTTTTCTTCTGCTCCCGCTTTTCGACCTTCTCCCTTTTTCCCATAATATCTTCCGGAATCGGTGCTGTCTCGAAAGGCGTTTCGGCTGCATAAGCATACATCAAGCCGAGCAAATGCTTACACGGGAACTGGCGGCTTGGACATGAGCAGCGAAACACCGGCTGTCCCTCGGTCATCCAGTCGACGGAGCAGCGATACGGTTCTTTCCCGCTTCCTTTGCACTCTCCGAATAAAAGCTTGCCATCCTCCGTCTTGCAAAGTTTCGTGAAGCTTTTTTTCTTGAACAAGTCTTTGCCGTTTTTCATTGCGGCGCTGTTATGCGCCAAACTGTCTACATACGCTTCCGATAAATTGATCATGGAGTCCCTCACCTAAAAAGTTTTCTTTCTTCAAAAATTCCACACCCTGCCTCGTAATCCTTTTGTTCGATAGTCTCGTCTGTCTTTTCGCTTCGCCATACTCCCACCCTGTTCGTTCCCTTGCATTCATGACATGATAATGATGGGTCGTTGATCGACAAGCATACCCAGGCATTGAGTTCAGGACACTCCCGCAGTGCGGACAACGGTTAGGTGCTTCGTATTCTGTATGTGCAGCGGCCTCGTTTCTACCACTAGAAAGCAGTCCTTTCTAGACTTTGCGCTCTTCAATGAGCATTCGACTAGGAATCGAATTCACAACAAATTGCGGAATAGTCGAGGGATAGTCGGTGGCTTCCTATGCACACTGCAGCTGAGCTTAGCAATCCGCGGAATAAATGGGACGACAGCGCGAAAATCACGAACACTTCGGACTGGAGTTTCGAGACTCGTCTTACTATACGAAATTCGTCACAAATCGTTCCCTCCCAACAAATTAAAGGGGGATACCTATGTTTACGAAAATCACCATTCAAGAAGACGAGCGAGGTTTGCTGTTTCGCGATGGGAGATATGTGAAGCTGCTGCAGCCAGGGACGAATCGATCATTGCCTTTCTCAAATGGTTGTGGAGATTATGTCTGTGTCGAAGCGTTTTGAGGTGAAAAATAAAATAAAGATCTGGAGCTATTCCTCCGCTCTTTCCTTAACATAAAAACGCCATCTCTCCACTGGCAGCGATGAGGTCAGGGGTTCAGTCCGCGCGCACGGAACGGGTGAATACGCTTCGGAGCTTCGCTTTGCGGAGGAGCACGGCGTCCGAATCTTCCGCTAGAATGCTGCGCCGAGTTAGCTTCGTCAGCCGTTTAATCAAAGATTCGGACATCCCCTAGGCCCTAGGCTACACCTTGACATTAGATCAATCCTGTGAACAGTGGAGAGTCCGCAGCTAGTATAGTACACTTGAATATAAAATGATTAACATGGGGAAAGGATACAGTATGAGAAGCTATCTTATTTTTGGGGCAAGTAAGGGTCTGGGAGACGCATTTGTGAAAGGTTTGCCTGAACATGGTGATCAAGTATGGATCGTCTCCAGAAGCAGGCCGGGCAGTCTGGATCTTAATGATGGCATAAAGCGGATATGGATTACTGCAGATCTGGCGCAGCCGGATGCCGCGCAAGTCATCTCAAAGGGCATTCAAACGGAGAAGATCGATGTTCTAGTTTATAACGTAGGAATTTGGGAGAAAGAAGGGTTTGAGGCTCAATATACTTTTGACAAGGATGAGGCGAGTGACATTGCCAACATTATAAATGTGAATATAACTTCAACAATTACCTGCATACAGGCTGCACTGCCTAATCTTCGCAAATCAGAAGCGGGTAAAATTATTCTAATTGGTTCCACAGCAGGACTGGATCATACGAATAACAACCAGGTATCATTTGTAGCTTCCAAGTTCGGTCTGCGCGGCATTACTCATGCACTGCGAGAGCATGTTCGCAAGGATGGCATTGCGGTCACTTGTGTGAATCCAGGCGAACTTGCAGCAGAAATTCCTTATGAGGATGGTGCGGACAAAGCGATTGCTGAATATAGCGGCACAAGAATTCCTGTACAGGATATTGTCTCAATTGTAAAATGCGTCGTCAACCTCTCTAGGGTTTCCTGTGTTAAAGAAATTCATATTCCAGCAATGACGGATTTGAATGCATAAATTAGCTTCGTCAGCCGTTTAATCAAAAATTCGGACATCCCCCTAGGTTCCATATAAGACAAAAAGCACTCTTCGGAGTGCTTTTTGTTGTTTGAGCCAAGCGGGGCCGAACCCCAAGGGTTCAGTCCGCTCTATTGTACCGTTTTTAACGATTCAACTTCAGCTTCGGTGAGACCGCTAGCCTTGGCGATGACTGAAACCTGAAGCCCCAAGGCAAGCATATTCTTAGCAATTTGGATAGCCTTCTTTTGCTCTCCTTCGGCTATTCCTTTAGCCATACCTTGGGCCATGCCCTTAGCCATGCCCTTTTCCGTCGCCCACTCAATCATGGAAGCTTCATCGTGCAAATACTTTTGCCTCTCTTCATATAATCGGCGGGCTTCCCGGTCCTGACTCAGAAACTCCAGCGTATCCATGGCTTTTTTCAAAGTCGGTTCGTTCATTTTCAGCACCTCCCAATTAGTTTTGTCCACACCTTTCAAGAACAACAGCCAGTTGATCAGACCGCCTTCAACCGGAGCAGCCTTCTCGTCCAGTTTGGACAGTTCCATAAAATGAACTTCGATATCGTCACATAGCTCCAGCCCCGTGTGATCTTCCCTCAAATGATAGACATTATGATACCGGTCGTTGGAAATAAACGAGTAATTTAAAATATTTATCGTAACGCATTTTTTCAATTCCTTGTAAGTTTGACCTTCCTGCAGCTGACCGGAGTAACGCTTGCTCCAGTAATAAAGCGTTCTTTTTTCAATATCATATTTATTAAAAAGCTGCATCTCGATGTTGATCAACTTACCTTCCGCCGTCTTGGCCCAGATGTCGAAGATGGATTGTTTGTCAAGCGGAGCATCCTTTTCCGTATACGGATTAAGCAGAACAATTTCGGTTAACGGCGGCTCACCCGATTCCGCAAAAGTGCGGTTCAAAAAAGTCAGCAAGACATCCTTGTTTTCATCTTTTTATCATACCATGCTTGACATGCTTTTGCAGCTTCAGAACCTGGTTATACACTTACTTCCCTCACCGTCAACATCCCCTCCGCGTAATCCGGATCTTCCAAAAGAGGGCGGCCGATCGCGATGACGTCCGCCAATCCGTCCTCAAGGATGCGGTCGGCAAGGCTCCGGGTATAAATCTGCCCGACGGCGATGACAGGAATTTTGAAATGCTGCTTGATTGCGGCCGCATGAGGCAGCTGATAAGCGGTGTATACGTCGCTGGGCTGCACCGGGATAATCCCGCCCGTAGACACATGAATAGCGTCCAGTTCGGATTCCAGCGGCTTTAACATGCGGGCCCATTCTTCAGGGATCAGTCCGCCCTCGCTGTAGTCGGTGGCCGAAATCCGAACGATGACCGGATAGTTTCTGCCCACTTCTCCTCTTACCGCGGCAAGAACCTCTTTCAAAAACCTTGCCCTGTTCTCGGAACTTCCTCCGTAGGCATCAGTCCGCTTATTGGACAGAGGCGACAAGAACTGGTGAATTAAAAAACCGTGCGCCGCATGAAGCTCAATTCCGTCAAATCCCGCTTCTTTACTGCGTTTTGCCGCCATACGATACTCCTGGATGATGTTATGGATGCCCTCTGCCGATAGTTCTTGCGGCATGCCGTATTGTTCGTCGAACGCAATCGCACTCGGCGCGACCAAAGTAGTCGTAACTTCCGGCGAAGATTTTCTTCCCCCGTGCGACAGTTGGATAAAGACCGGGGTGTTGTGCGCATGGACGGCATCCGTCACTTTCCGCAGCGCTTCCACGTGCCGGTCCGTATAGATGCCGATATCGTTTGCCCACAATCTTCCATTCGAAGAAACTGCCGTGGATTCCAAAACGATAAGTCCCACATGCTTCGCTCTGCGCCCATAATGCTCAATGTGATGTGCGGCGGCAAATGCTTCGGGGGTTCCTTTATACTGCTGCAGCGGCGCCATGATCAGCCGGTTTTTTAAAGGGATTCCGCCGATAGTTATCGGGTCGTTTAAGGTCCTTGTCATCTTTCATTCTCCTTCGCGAATGTTTAATGACATTTTATAATGAAAAATACCCGTTTCACATAGTATTATTAAGGAATAGAAGTTTAAATAACTAAGTTATCAAGTTGTATACTCCCTATTACCTTTAATAATGAGGTGTCTGCCAGTATGGATCAAATCGACTCGAAAATTTTATCTTTGATGCACGAAAATGCCCGGATCCCCATCTCCGAGATGAGCCGGATGATCGCGATGTCACAGCCCGCCGTAACCGAAAGACTGCGTAAATTAGAAGAGCAGGGAGTTATTACGGGCTACCGCGCAAAGCTTTCTCCCCGAAAGCTCGGCAAGCAAACCACGGCGTTCGTTTTGTTCAAAACGACCGATTGCAAAGGCTTCGCGGCTTTCAGCGAAAAATCTCCTGAGATCGTCGATCTCTACCGGATCAGCGGGGAATACAACTTTTTAATGAAGGTGCTGAGCAAAACGACGGAATCGTTGACCGGCTTTCTTGATGAATGCAGCGCGTTCGGCTTTTCAACGACTTTGATTGTGCTTTCGACCGCATTCGAGGATAAAAGTCTTGTAACAAGCGAACTGTAATATCGTTTTCCGTTTAAAGCCCTTCCTGCCTCCCTCTATTCTCAAGGCCTTTCCACCTTGCCAGAATTTTTTTATAGCTGATTTCGGCATTGCGGCGACGCCTGTGTACCATTATAATGGTCGGATAAGAGGAGGTCGGTACAAATGGCAAATCAATTGGCTGGTACACGATACGGCTCATGCGAAGCCTGATTATGGGGCGATACTTTGCATGGGCGGATGACGGTTCACGATAACATAGTCGCCCGAAAAAGCTAATATCGTTTCTAATAATGGGCTTTGCACTTATTTTTTTAGCTTAAATAAAAAATAAGGGGCTGAAAGCCATGATACAACCATTTATTAGAAACCATCAATATAATGTCATTAAAAAGCAGAGTCTTCTGCTTCAGAAGACCCACGAAACCGTTTCCGACCCGAAAGTCGTGGAATCGGTCAAATCCAGCGCTCCGTTCAAACTGCTTGAAGCATTCCCGGAGGCGGACGGCCTTCAAAAACAACTGCTGGAGAAAATTTCGGGATTGCGTACCGCAGAAGAATTCAAGCATTATCCGGAATCGCTGGAATCCTACTTGGCGCCGTTTCCGGCACTGACGGCAAAGCAGCTCGCCAAGCTTTTCCCGAAGAACAAGAAACTGAAGATTCCCGACCTGTCCGAAATCGACTACCGTTATGTCACTTACCTGGGCTGGACCGACATCGCGACGAATAAATTGTTTCTCGTGTACCAATTGAACGGGAAACTGATCGGCATCGAAGGGCGGTATACACCGGCGAACAAAGGCGTTTGCTTTCTGTGCAACAAACACGAAGAAGTCGCGCTATTTACCGCGGTCACGAAATCAAGACCGGCCAAAGCGTCATCCGATTACTATAAGGCGATCGGGAACTACCTGTGTGTAGACAGCACCGTCTGCAATCAGAACATCACGAATGTCACGGCCCTCGACAAATTTGTCCGGGAAGTGGTTGGCCAGGAATCGTAAATAGGCAAGTTAATAAGTGAATACGTAAACGCAAATATCCAAGAGTCTGCCGCTATCGGCAGGCTCTTTTTGATTTTCGGATAAGCGCCGCCACAAATAAGCGGCTGCGCTTTAAGCAGGTCGACAGCAAGTCCCTCGCCTGCCTTTGAATTATTCTAAACAAGAATGAGAGCACAACATTTCAAATCTTCTCCTGTGTTACAACTGTACATGAATCAAGAAAAGGAGAGATGAAGCATGAGTAAACTGCAAGGGAAAGTCGCATTAGTAACCGGGGCAAGCCGGGGAATCGGGCGCGCCATTGCGCTCCGCCTGGCGCAGGAAGGGGCGCTCGTTGCCGTCCACTACGGGAAGAATCGCAATGCGGCATTGGAAGTAGTACGCGAGATACAAAGCCGTGAAGGCTCTGCTTTTGCCATAGGCGCCGATCTGACGTCGGCGGGCGGCATTGATCAATTGTTTGCCGCGCTGGATACGGGTCTGCTCGAATTTACCGGGGGCAATCACCTCGACATTCTCGTGAACAACGCGGGGATCGCCCAGACTTTAACCCTTGAGGAAACGACGGCGGAGTCCTGGGACGAAGTCATGGATATCCATGTCAAGGCACCTGCTTTTATCATTCAGAAAGCACTGCCGCGTCTAAAAGAAAACGGCCGGATCATTAACATCTCTTCGGCCGTAACCCGTATCGCTTTCCCGAATCTGCTGGGATACAGCGTATCGAAAGGAGCCCTCAATACGCTGACTTACGTGCTCGCTCAGCATCTCGGAAGCCGGAACATTACGGTCAATGCGATCCAGCCGGGCATCATTGATACGGACATGAACGCCGAAACGCTGCAAAGCACCGGCGGACAAGAGTTCGCCGCCGGACTTTCCGCTTTCGGAAGATGGGGGCAGCCGGAAGACGTCGCGGATATCGCAGCATTCCTAGCGTCACCGGACAGCCGATGGGTAACCGGCCAACTGATCGACGCAAGCGGAGGATCACGCCTGTAAGCTAGCTCCGTTCCAGATTCTCCACATAATCCTTGGCTTCCTTCAAGCCGATCCCTTGCTCCACTCTCACGAGTTTGATCGCTTTGATCTTATCGCCTTGTGCAAGCAAGTGATGCACTCTTTCGTCAAGAAGGGACATCTGTGCCGAAGCGGGCTTGTCGGACCGGTCGGCCGTCGACGGCTTTAACCGGTTTATCGCCTGTCCTTCCGCCCGTCCTTTTAGCCACTCCAGATCGTCCTGGATGGCGTTAATCCGGCTTTGAAGGCTGAATACTTTAACCAGCAGCAGCAGAGCGAGAATCAAAGCCCCCACCGCTATCATTTCAATCGCTTCCATGGAATCGTGCTCCTTTCACCCGGGGAGGTTTTGGATCACCTGCCCATATATATGAAAAGTATACCATATCACCTCGGGAGATCTCACAGCGGCCTCCGGCTTTCCTCCTTACCGGTCCCTTCCTTGTTGACGCGGCTTCAATGCTTTACAATGGAAACAAAAAAGACCTAAAGGGGAATTTGAAGATGGCCCAAGTGGACATGCCTTCCATCCTGCTGCTCGGTTTGGCCCTTCTCGGGCTGCTCAGCAGCAATTCGACCGTTACGATTGCCATGCTCGTTCTCCTGCTCTTGCGGGTGATGAATGTACATCAAGCCTTTCCCTTTTTGGAAAAATACGGACTTACGATCGGCGTCGTCATTTTGACCATTGGGGTCATGACGCCGATCGCCAGCGGCAAAATGCCCGTCCAGACCATTCTCCAGTCCTTTATGCACTGGAAATCGCTTTTGGCCGTGCTTATCGGAATCTCCGTTGCTTACCTGGGCGGCCGGGGCGCCCTGCTCATGACGAACCAGCCGAATGTGGTAGCCGGACTGCTTATAGGCACCGTGCTCGGCGTAGCGCTGTTCCGCGGTGTTCCCGTCGGCCCTCTGATTGCGGCCGGTCTGCTCTCTCTGCTTATCGGCAAAGGCTGAGACAAACCAATAACCGTTGCTGTCGTACCGCCCGGCTCCAAACGCAAAAAAACTGCCCTCTCAGAATGAACGGAACCTCCAATGTCAGATCGTGTCTAACCATTGGGGCTCAGTTCAGAAAGGGGCAGTTTTTTGCGTTTATATGGGAACACCGCAAGGGGGAAGCTTATACTCGCGATGGGGTTTTCGCAAACTGAGCGGCTACTGCCGCGGCTCTTGTTTTGGCGCCCTGCACAAGCTCTTGCGCTTTGTCCGGGAAAGCCGCGATGCCTTCCACGTAGACATGCTCGTAGTCCGTGATTCCGATGAACGCCATAATTCCGCGCAAATATTTGTCGGTAAATTCAAAGTCCGCGGCTGGTCCTTCGGAATAAATGCCTCCGCGTGCTTGGATGTGAACGACTTTTTTACCGGACATGAGCCCTTCGGGTCCGTTCGCGGTATAACGGAACGTTTTTCCCGCGATCGCGATGTTGTCGATGTAAGCTTTCAGCATCGGCGGGTAGCTCAGGTTCCACATCGGAGTGACGAATACGTAGCCGTCCGCCGACAAAAACTGCTCCAGCACTTCATTCATCCGGTTGATGGCAGCCGCTTCCGTTTCGTTCAGCGCTTCACCGGCACGCAGCTTATCCCAGCCGTTCAGCACATCGGCGTCGATAAGGGGAATATGCTCTTCGTACACATCTACGCGTTCCACTTGAAGATCCGGATTTTCTTTCGACACCGCCTCCAGAAATTGCTCCCCGACCTGAAGACCGAAAGAACGGTCTACCTCTCTTGGATTTGCAGTGATATATAATAATTTGTTCATTTTGATTTCCTCCTAGTCGGATTTCGAATATTTGTATCAACTAACTTATATTCAATAACTTACTTTATGTAAGTATATTATCACGGTTACTTTCTTTTGTAAAGCAACTATATAAAAATTTTCTCCAGGCAGTCCGATGCATACAAAAAAACCGCCGGAATCCGGCGGCTCTTAGCCTTCGATAAGGTTCTACTCCGGCATCACCCAAATGATTTGGGCCGTCCGGATAAAAAATTTCTTACCGTCCTCCTGTACCACGACATGATCCGGTTTCACATCTGTCAGAACACCCCGGTTGCTGCCGCGAACCGTCTCTACCACCACACATCGACCGACAATCATTTTGAGCGTCAGATACACATAGGGATCGATGCTGAAAAAAGGCTGCGGCACCGCGACCGGAGCGCCTCCGGAAGGGCCGCCCGCCTCAAGGGCGCCGTAGCCGTAGCCCCCCTGCCCTGCCCCTCCGCCGATTGATCCGAAGCCTCCCTGAGGGAAAGGCGCGAAACCTCCGCCTCCGGGTTGAGAACCCGGAGGAAACCCCGCCTGTCCGGGCCAGCCGTCGGCTGAGCCGAAACTCTCCGGGTAAGCTCCCTGCGGCGGAAAAGCACCGGTCATCCCTCCCGGTGGCTGCCCCTGAGTGAACGGGGGCAGATTGCCCCCGCCTCCGAACGGAGAGCCCTGCTGGAGCGGATACCCCGGCAGCTGCGCCTGCCCCTGTGTCATTTTCGTGTGATCGGGAACTTCGGGTTTCCCGAATCCCCACGGCACTCCCTGCCCGTTTCCTTGCGTCATCGACATATCGTCGCCTCCTTTGAGCCGTTCCACCCTGAAACATATGGCGGCGGATGCGGAGATATGCCTGTTGTGTTCCTGCCGTTATCGCCGGCTGCGCGGCAGAAGCCTGTATTCCGGCCATTTCCCCCGGCTAAACGGCAAAAAGACTTTCCTCTTTTAAAGAAGAAAGCCTTGCAAGCTCGTTCCGGCCTCTAACCGTCCGATTTCAATGCGCTCAAATTCGTTTTGCCTAAAATTTGCTCCAGTTCCTTCAGGAACATGTTGATATCTTTAAACTGCCTGTACACCGACGCAAAGCGGATATAGGCCACTTCGTCGACCGGGTAAAGCTGCTCCATCACGAGTTCTCCGATTCTCATGCTGTCCACTTCCGCGTGAGCCATATTGCGCACCTGCATTTCGACCTCGGAGACAATTTGCTCCAGCCGGTCCACGGATACCGGACGTTTCTCGCAGGCTCTGATTAACCCGCGCAAAATTTTGTCGCGGTTAAATTCCTCGCGGCTGCCATCCTTTTTGATCACGATAAGAGGCGTTTCCTCCACCATCTCGAACGTCGTAAACCGCCGCTGGCACTTCTCGCATTCTCTGCGCCGGCGGATCGATTTGTTGTCGTTAGCCGAGCGGGAGTCCAGTACTTTCGTTCCGTTGTGCTCGCAAAACGGGCATTTCATCGGGGATTCCTCCTCTCGTCCGTTCTTTATTTTTACTCCCAAATGTTGCTTGTTATCAAGCCTACAAAAACGCACATAATAGTTCTACCAACGACAAGGAGGTGAACAGAAATGGGTGCAGGACAATCTCGCAGCAGCAACGTACTGGTTGTTCCACAAGCTAATCAAGCTTTGGATCAGCTGAAATATGAAGTTGCCCAAGAGCTTGGTATTGCGATTCCTCAAGACGGTTACTACGGTAACATGGCTACTCGCGACACGGGTGCTATCGGGGGTCACATTACTCGCAGACTGGTGCAAATCGCCGAACAACAACTGGCCGGTCAAGGCCAATCCCGCTAACTTCTAGCGGAAACCAAGCAACACGGAAGTATCGGATCCGGCGGCTACACCCGCCGGGTTCGGTGCTTCTTTATTTGCTTCCCGCGCTTTGATTCCATTCCTCGCCGTAAAGCTTCTTGAATTTCTGCTGATAATACAGCACCCTCTGTACATAATGCCGGGTTTCGCCGAACGGGATCTTTTTGATGGTTTCTTCCGTTCCATCCCAGACGCCGTTGTTCTTCCACTTGCTGACGTTTCCCTGGCCCGCGTTATACGCGGCTATGGAATAAAGCCAGTTTCCTTTGTACTGCTTGTTCAGCCAAGCCAGGTACCAGGAGCCAAGCTGGATATTATGTTTCGGGTCGCGGAAATCGGCCGATTTCGTATTGGACGTTTCGCGAATCCATTCCGCCGTATCGGGCATGAGCTGCATAATGCCGACAGCTCCTTTTTTGGATTCCCGGTCGTGTTTGAAATTCGTCTCCACTTTGATGATAGCCGCAATCAGAAACGGATCGACCTGGTACTGTGCGGCATTCTGCCGGATTTCTTCACGATAGTGAATGGGATAGATTATCTGCCCGATAAAAAGACCGTTGCTGAACAGAAGAAAAACAAATCCGAGCAGCAGCAGGGCGAATACCCGCTTTTTCCGCAGAAGCTTCATTACAGCCCCCTTTGAAGCCAGAACCGCTCGACAAACTGCTCCGTCTGCTCCAGGGTTCCCGAATTGTCGATACAACTATCCGCGAGCTCTTTTTTACGTTCAATGGGCCATTGGGCCGCAAGCCGGGATTCCGCCTGTTCGGCGTTCAGTCCGTCCCGCTCCATCAGTCTCCTCAACTGGACTTCTCTCGGCACATAAACGACCATAACGGACGAAAACATGCTTTGAAGTCCCGATTCGTAGAGCAAAGGCACGTCCACCACGACAAGCTTGTCCGGAAATTCACGCTCCGCGGCGGCCATTCTTTCTTTCATGAGAGCACGGATGGACGGATGCAAAAGATCTTCGAGCGCTTTCCGGGCTTCTTCGTTCCCGAAAACCGTCTTGCCCAGTTTTTTACGGTGGAGCGAGCCATCCGGCAGCAGCATATCTTGTCCGAAATGCGCGGCGACCTGAGCCAGAACGGGGCTCCCCGGCTCTACCACTTCGCGCGCGATCCGGTCGGCGTCTATAAGAATCGCACCGCGGCGGACAAGCATGGCCGAGACCGTGCTTTTGCCGCAGGCGATACCTCCCGTGAGTCCTATATTCATTTCACTCGACTCCCACGTCAATCACATTTTTTAAGGAATAACAGCTAAAACAGTTTGGAAATGCCCATCAGGATCAGGACGACTCCCGGCAGCATCGATACTTTACGAATCCAGCCGAGCCCGGAATACTGATAGCCGATTTTCAGGCCGAGGAAAATAAAGAGTCCGCTCGTTACCGCGATTACAGCCGATGTCAGCAGCGGGGTATACCCGATCAAAGCGGCACCGATTCCCGCGCCGAAAGCGTCAAGGGACAGCGCGATTCCGAGCAGCGTCGCTTCCGAAGAAGAAATGTTGCCGGACCGGTCCACGTCGGCCGCGGAAGGCGTACGCAAAATCTGAATCACGAGTCCGAGCCGCTTAATCTCGATCGAAAACATCCGCGGCTCGCGCTCCGGCTCTGCCCTTGGCGCCTCGGGGCGGCGGGCCGCAACCGGATTAGATTGGAAAGCAGCTTCCAGACGGGACGTTCCGGCCGATACCGCCGCCTTTCCGTTCTCCGCCTGTGTACGTTCCTTTCCTTCACCGTCGCCGTCATTGCCCTGCTTCTGTGCCAGAAACTGAACCAGCGCCCAGATTCCGATGCCCATCAGAATAACCGCACCGAGCATCCCGGCATAGTGCGGGGATAAATACCGCGACAGCCATACTCCAAAACTCATCGAAATGTAAATGATGATTCCCGAGCAAAGAGAAATGATCGCCAGGGACGGAAGCGGGATACGGATTTTACGCAAGCCGTACATCATCCCTACCCCGAAACCGTCCAGACTGACGGCCAGAGCCAGAATCAACAGAGAAAAAAATGGAAGCACGCCTCATTCCTCCTACCTGCGTTTTCTACACACTTATCATATGGAGGGGTAGGAGGAGTTGTGCTAAAGCTTATTTTTCGGCGTGCTGCGCTTTCTTTTGAGAGGCTGGCATTTCAGGCAGAAATGCGTGCCCCGGCCCCCGACAACGGTTTTCTCGATCAAGCTGCCGCAGGTAACGCAGGGTTTGCCGTTCCGGCCGTAAATGTTCAGGGAATGCTGGAAATTCCCGGATTCGCCTTGGCCGTTTACGTACGATTTAATGGAAGAGCCACCGGCCTCGACTGAGCTTTTGAGGGTATGGACAATCGCTTCGTGAAGTTTCTGAAGCTCAAGGCGGGTCAGCGAAGCCGCTTCCCTCTCGGGATGAATTCCCGCCAGAAAAAGCGCCTCGTCTACATAAATATTACCGAGTCCGACGATGTATGCTTGATTGAGCAGCAGCGGTTTAATCTTCGTGCTCCGTTTGCCGATGGCCTGACGGAACGCATCGAACGTAAAGGACTCGTCCAGCGGCTCAATGCCCAGCTTATGAAGCGGCTTGCTGCTCAGATCTTCCTCTCCCGCGAAAAGATGCATCGTGCCGAACTGCCGCACATCGCGGTATCTCAGTTCGGTCCCGTCCGTAAAGCGGAAGATCACATGCGTGTGAGGTTCCACCTCGTCCGAACCTTCGTAGAGGCCGTAGCGGCCTTCCATACGAAGATGGGATACTAACACGCCGTCATCGAGCAGGAAGCGCAGAAACTTGCCTCTGCGGCTCACGCCCTGAATCGTCTGGCCTTCCAGAAGATCGGCGAATAGCTCCGGCTCTTCGGGTTTTTGAATAATCCGTTTCAGGCGGACTTCCACTTCTCGGATCGTCTTGCCGACGACCAGTCGGCTGAGTGTCCGTCTGACGGTCTCCACCTCCGGTAATTCCGGCATGGCGCTTCACCTCGGTTCATGCTGTGTTTTCATAATCTCCCTATTTCGCTTCGTACCAGTTGGATCCGTAATCCACTTCGGCGAGCAGAGGCACGTCCAGCGCAAGCGCGCCTTCCATAACCTCGGGCACGATGCGGCGCATCGTTTCCAACTCGTCGGGCGGAACTTCGAAAATCAGTTCGTCATGCACTTGCAGGAGCATCCGGCTCTTCAGGCCTTCCGCTTTCAGCCGCTCGTCCATCTGCACCATGGCCAGCTTGATGATATCGGCCGCCGTTCCTTGAATCGGCGTATTCATCGCCGTTCTTTCCGCGAAAGAACGGAGGTTAAAGTTAGATGCGGTAATCTCCGGCAAATACCGGCGACGATGCAGCAGCGTCGTGACGTAGCCCTGTTCGCGGGCCAGTTTCACAATGTCATCCATATACTGGCGGACACCCTGGAAAACGGCGAAATACTGCTCGATAAACTGGCTCGCTTCCTTACGGGAAATGGCCAGGTTCTGGGAAAGCCCGTAATCGCTTATCCCGTAAACGATGCCGAAGTTAACGGCCTTCGCCGAGCGGCGCATATTCGCGTCCACTTCGGATTCGGCTACGCCGAATACATCCATGGCCGTTTTCGTGTGAATATCCATATTATTCGTAAAAGCTTCCTTAAGATTCTCGTCACCGGAAATGTGAGCGAGCACCCGAAGCTCGATCTGCGAGTAATCCGCGGCCAGAATAGACCAGCCCGGCTCCGAAGGCACGAACACCTTGCGGATTTTGCGCCCTTCCTCCAGCCGGATCGGAATGTTCTGCAGGTTCGGATACTGGCTGCTGAGCCGGCCCGTGGCCGCGATCGTCTGCCTGTAGTACGTATGAACCTTGCCGGTTTCCTTCCGCACCTCTTTCAGCAGTCCTTCCACATACGTGGACTGGAGCTTGGCGAGCTGCCGGTAATGGAGAATGCCCTGTACGATTTCATGGTAAGGGGCCAGTTTTTCCAGCACCTCGGCATCCGTGGAGTAGCCTGTCTTCGTCTTCTTCTGGACGGGAAGCTGGAGCTTCTCGAACAGCACTTCTCCGAGCTGTTTCGGAGAGTTGATATTGAATTCCATGCCGGCGTGGCGGTAAATCTCCGTCATCGTCCGTTCGATCTGCACGGCGAGCTCATCGCCAAGCTGCTTCAGTCCGGCCGTATCGACTTTGATGCCGCGCAGCTCCATATCCGCAAGAACACCCGAGAGCGGAAGCTCCAGCTCGTAGTAGAGCTGCTTCATATCCGCCTGCTCCAGCTTCTCGCGCAGCGAGACGTCCAGGCGGGAGATGCGGTCGGCCTTGCGGGCGAGATGCTCCGCGACGGCTTCCGGCTCCGGCAGGCGGAACTTGGCGCCTTTGCCGAAGACCGCTTCGTCCGGCGCCACATGAAGCGCGCCGTACTTATCCGCGATGCCGCTGAGCGTAAGCGACGACTCCGTCGGATCGAGCAGATACGCCGCGAGCATGACGTCGAACGTCACGCCGGCCAGCGTGATGCCGTTCCAGGCGAGCACCAGCTCCGCGCGGTGGCGGTCCCACGTGCTCTTCGGAGCACCCTTGTCCGCCAGCCAGGCGCGCAGCGCTTCCGCTCCGGGAGCGGTCAGCACGGCCGCGGGCACGTAGTAGCCCGCTTCAAGCGTGTGGAAAGCCGCCCCGACCAGCTCGGCCGTGTGGGCATTGTCCCCCACGGCCTCCACGTGCAGCGCGCTTACATCTTGCAGCGCGCCGATCAGGTCCGTGATGTTGTCCGCGTCTACCAGGCGGACAACCAACTCTTCCGCGGGGCCGGACTCCGCCCCTTCAGAAGAGGCCGCTCCCCCCGCGCCGGAGAAGTCCAGCCTCTCGAGCAGCGACTTGAACTCCAGTTTGCGGAACATGGCCGCAAGCTCGGGCGTTTCGAAACCGGAGAAGGCGAGGCCGCTCCAGTCCGTATCCATCGGCACTTCGCGGTAAATGGTCGCGATTTCCTTGCTCATCCGCGCGGAATCCGCATGGTCGCGGACCTTTTCCTTCATCTTGCCCTTCATTTCGTCCGCATGCTCCAGCACGGATTCAACGGAACCGTACTCGTGGAGCAGCTTCAGGGCCGTTTTCTCGCCTACTCCGGGAATGCCCGGAATATTGTCGGAAGAGTCGCCCATCAGACCCTTGAGGTCGATAATCTGGGCCGGAACGAGGCCGTACTTCGCTTGGATCTCGGCCGGATCGTAACGGTCCACTTCACTGATGCCTTTGCGGGTCACGGCAACCGTCACACGGTCCGATACGAGCTGCAGCATGTCCTTGTCGCCGGTAACGACCAGCACGTCCTTGCCTTCCTGCTCCGCAGACTTGGTCAGTGTGCCGATGATGTCGTCCGCTTCATAGCCTTCCAGCTCGAACTGGCGGATGCCGAAAGCGCTCATCAGCTCTTTGATCAGAGGGAACTGCTCGGACAGCTCCGGCGGCGTTTTGGCTCGTCCGCCTTTGTATTCCGTGTAATCTTTATGTCGGAACGTCACTTTGCCCGCGTCGAAAGCCACGAGAAAATGAGTCGGTTTTTCTTCTTCAATCAATTTGAGGAGCATGGTCGTGAATCCGTAAACGGCATTCGTATGAAGACCGGCGGAATTGCTCAGCAAAGGCAGCGCGTAAAAGGCGCGGCTCGCGATACTGTTTCCATCAATAACGATCAATTTTTCCATCTTACACCCCGAATTTTGGACATATACGTTCATGATAGCACAGGCTGGACGAATATGAAAAAGTTTCAGCCCGGTAATTTTTGAGCCTATCCTCCCGGGCTTGCGGTGATGTTCTCCGCTTTCCGCACATAGACTGATAGTACGATGCAAAGCCGGCGCGTCCGGTGTTTTCAGCTGGATTCGTCCGGCAAGGGAAGGAGGACCGAGATGAGTCCCTTTTTTTTTCCGGCTCCCAAGAAAATGATTTTTTTCGATATGAACAATACATTGGTCGACCGCAGGCAATGCTTCGATTCGGCATTCACGGAGGTACTGGGAGACTACACCGGAAGATGGGAACAAGAAGACGGGGCGGCTTCCCCCGAAAATGCGCTTCAGATTTATAAGCAGGAGTGGCAAAAACTGCGGAAACTGCGCCCCCGGGGCCACCGTCCCAGCGAAGAAATGCGGATAGCCTGCCTGGAAAAGGCGCTGGACGCTTTTCCCATATCGGTGAACGAAACGTTCGCCAAAGGCTTTTTCGAGCAAATTGAAGAAACGGAAGGAAACTATGTCCGGCTTTTTCCCGGTGTCGAAGAAACGCTGGCGGCTCTGGGCGAGCGCTACAAGCTTGCGGTCATCAGCAACGGCAGCCGCAAAAGGCTGGAGAGGGACATCGGGCGGCTCCGATTGTCCTCCTTTTTCCCCGAGAAACTTCTCTTCAGCTCCACGAAAAACGGACCGCGCAAGCCGCATCCGGGTTTGTACCGGACCGCCCTGAAAGAAACGGGCATAGCACCGGGCCAAGGCGTCATGGTCGGCAACTCGTGGAAGAACGACATCATCGGCTCCACCCGCTGCGGTCTGGATGCCGTCTGGATTTACCCGCCCCATGTGAAAAAGATTTCCCAGCGGAAAGTCGGCCGCCAGAAGGTCATTATCGTGCGGTCCGTCAAGCAGCTGGTGCATGTGCTTTAGCCGCGGCTTTTGAGGCGCCGTCTCCTTAAACACCCGGAAGGAACAATCTCATAATGCGCACAACCGCCCCGAGGGCGGTTTTTTATCGGCCTTGCCTTGCATGTACAGACGAATTTCACCTTACACATCCGGTCATGGGCATATAGCTTCGGATTAGGATTTCTCGTCTGCATTCCTATCACAAAGAAACAGCCTGCCGGGAAGTTCCCGGCAAGCTGTTTGCGGCCTCGCTGCTTTGTAACGCCAAGCTGACTACGGCTATGTTCTTTGCGCCGTCCGCCATCCTTACATGTTTACATCCTATTGCATTCTTACATGCGAAGCCGGGTTCTCCGATACGTACGACCCGGTATCGACGGCATTGCAGCCGTCCTATACGTTCAAGTCTTTTCGTTTGCCCGTGACCATGTAAATTACGCTTTCGCCGATGTTCGTCACATGGTCGGCCACCCGCTCCAAGTAATGGGCCACCATAATCAGGTGCGTCAGCTGTCGGTTGCGGGTGAAATCCGCATTCATCATCCCGATGACGTCGGTCATGATGCGGCTGAAAATTTTGTCCACCTTATCGTCCTTCTCCGCCAGCGAAGCGGCCATATGAACGTTGCGGTTCATATAAGCGACCAGGCTCTCGCGGAGCATCTCTTTGGAGATTTCGGCCATCTGGGGAATGTCGATCAGTTCCTTGGCCAGCGTCTCTCCGGACAGGCGGATCGTAATCTTCGCGATGTCCACGGCATGGTCGGCGATCCGCTCCAGATCCGTCGCGATGCTGAGCGCCGTGCCGATAATCCGCAGATCGCCCGCCATCGGCTGCTGAAGCGCGATCAGCTTCAGGCACATTTCTTCGATGCGCAGCGTCAGTTCGTCCACCGCGTCGTCATCCTCGACCGTGCGCCGCGCGAGATCCGCATCCAGCCGGGTCAGCGCTTCGACAGCCTGGTGAATGGAATTTTCAACCATGGAGCCTAAATCGAGCAGTTCATTCTGCAGATCGTCAATCGAATGCTGAAAATTAAGGCGATTATTCATTGAAGCCCCCTTAGAGTTAACCGAAACGTCCGGTGATGTAATCTTCGGTGCGCTGGTCGTTCGGATTTGTAAAAATCTTGTCGGTCTGATCGGTCTCAACGAGAATCCCGTTGAGGAAGAAAGACGTGCGGTCGGAGATACGCGCAGCCTGCTGCATGTTGTGCGTCACGATAATAATCGTGTAGCGCTCCTTCAGCGTCTGCGTAAGCTCCTCCACCTTCAAGGTGGAAATCGGATCGAGCGCCGAGGTCGGTTCGTCCATCAGCAGCACTTCCGGCTCGACCGCCAGCAGACGGGCGATGCACAGACGCTGCTGCTGACCGCCGGACAGGCCGAGGGCCGACTTGTTCAGGCGGTCCTTCACTTCGTCCCAAAGGGCGGCCTGACGCAGGCTGCGTTCCACGATTTCGTCGAGAACGGCGCGTTTTTTCTGGCCATGGATGCGCGGTCCGTAAGCAATGTTGTCGTAGATGCTCATCGGGAACGGATTCGGGCGCTGGAAAACCATACCCACGCGTTTGCGCAGAGACACGATATCGCTCTCCGGCGAATAAATATCTTGGCCGTCCACCTTAATGGTCCCGTTAATCCTCACGCTGTCGATCAGATCGTTCATCCGATTAAGCGTGCGCAGAAAGGTCGACTTTCCGCAGCCGGAAGGCCCGATCAGGGCCGATACGGAATTCGGCGCGATGTCTAGATCAATTCCGTGAAGGGCTTGGTTGTCTCCGTAAAAAAGATCCAGCCCGTTTACTTTTATTTTCGTATCGGTCGCAATATTCATGGCAGGAGCTGTCAAGGTTATTTCCCTCCCGTAAGTCTTTTTTGGATGATTCGGCTAGGAATGCCGATAAGCAGGTTGAAGATCAGAACGACTACAAGAAGGAGCGCCGCACTGCCTTCCGCGATTTTCTTCGCATCCGGCACGATGGCTTCCGCTTGGATGTACCATAAGTGCGTGGAGAGCGTTTCGCCCATCGTCAGCGGATTGAAATCCGGGAAATGCCGGGAAACGGAAAGCCCCGACGTATAAATCAGGATGGCCGATTCACCCAGTGCGCGCCCGGCTACGAGCGTAATGCCCGTGATCAGGCTCGGCAATGCGGTTGGGATCAGCACTTTGCGGATCGCCTGCCATTTGGTCGAACCGAGCGCAAGACTCGCTTCCCAGTACGATTCGGGCACGGTACGGATCGATTCCTCCGTGACCCGGACAAGAACCGGCAGATTCAGAAGCGCCAAAGCCAGGGAACCGCTCAAAATCGAAATTTTAAAATTCATCAAGTCTACGAACAACAGAAATCCGAACAAACCGAATACGATGGATGGCACGGAAGACAGCGTCTCGACGGACATGCGGACAATTTCGGTGAAACGCGATTTCTTGGCGTATACCGCCAGGTAGATCCCTGCTCCCAACCCGATCGGCAGCGAGAACAGCAGAGAGAGAAATAAAATATAGAACGAGTTGAAGAGCTGGGGTCCGACGCCCCCGCCTGCCACAATATCCTCCGGCTTGCCCGTGATGAAATCCCAGGTAAGATGCGGCAGTCCCGCACCGAGAATCCGGATCAGGAACCAGGCCAGGATCAGCAGGATAAAGATGCCGGTTGCCCAGAAGAA
Organism: Paenibacillus chitinolyticus NBRC 15660; assembly: GCF_000739915.1. GTDB lineage: Bacteria > Bacillota > Bacilli > Paenibacillales > NBRC-103111 > Paenibacillus_F > Paenibacillus_F chitinolyticus. The sequence continues at coordinate 223,004 of NZ_BBJT01000006.1, forward strand.
CAGCGTGGCGATCCGGTCAGTCGTTTTACTGTTCATTTCACTTCACTCCTTCTTGATACGACACGGATGATGAGAATAAGCAGCAGCGAAGTGATCAACAGAACAAAGGCCATCAAGTATAGCGCGTTGTTCCAGGTCGATCCGTAGTTCGTGTTCCCCATGTCCTTGACGATTGCCGTCGTAAGAACCGTGGTCGAGTCAATCAGCGATTTGGGCATCTGCGGCGAGTTCCCGATGACCATAAATACCGCCATCGTCTCTCCGATAGCCCGTCCGATTCCCAGCACCACGCCCGTCAAAATCCCTGGCCGTGCCGCGGGAAGAAGTACGCGCCAAATCGTCTGCCAGCGGGTGGCTCCGAGCGCCAGCGACGCTTCTTCCAGCCGCGGAGGCAGAGCTCGGATCGCGTCTTCCGAGATAGACAGGATGGTCGGCAGAATCATAATCGCGAGAATGATTCCCGCCGGCAAAATACCGTATCCTGTCCCGTTCACCACTTTTCCGATAAAAGGCACGATGACCGTAAGGCCGATCAGGCCGTATACGACCGACGGAATGCCCACGAAAAGGTCCGTTGCCGGACGCATGATCTCTCTCACCCATTTCGGTGCGATCTTCGCCATGAAGACGGCTCCCGCTACGGCGAGAGGGACCGCAAGTACGATGGCGAGCATCGTTAACAGAAAAGTACTGAACAGGAACGGAAACGCTCCGAATTTGTCCGCGCTTGGCGTCCAGTCTGTCGAAAAGAAAAATTCAATCGGGCTGACGCCCGAGAAGGTGCGCATGCCTTGTACACCGACAAACAAAATAATCGAAAATATGACAATCGAGACGAGTGACGCACTGCCGACGAACAGCAGCTTCATCACGCTGTCCTGCCGTTTTTGCAGTTTCATCCAGCGCGTGGGTCCTTTCTGGCTTTGACGGTTCTGTCGGCTCTGCTCCTTCGTCTTCGTTGTTTGCTGAGCGTAAGTGTTCACAAACGGGAAGCCCCCTTCAATCGGAATGCGTGCATAGTCGGTAAGCACAAAGTACTAAATGATTCTTCTTAATCATAGGCCCTGTTTGTAAATACAAAATTAATCAATTGTAAAGCCCGTGTAAATTTTGCGGCAAAAAAAAAGATGCCCCGAAGTTAATAAGCTTCAGGACATCCCACGGAAGTAACGCTTTTTATTTTTTCAGAAGGTCAGCCGGAAGGAACTTCAGCTCTTCAACTTTTTTCGATTGGAAATCAGGGCTCATGATGTAGTCAAGGAAAGCCTTGGTCGCGCCGGTAGGCTCGCCTTTCGTATACATGCGCTCGGTTCCGAACAGCTTGTAGCTGCCGTTTTTGATCGTCTCTTTGGAGAAAGCGACGTTGTCGAATTTCAGAGCTTTAACCGTGTTGTCCAGGTACGGCGTATCAATGTAACCGATGGAGCCGGATTGGCTGCCTACGGCTGTTTTAACGGCACCCGTGCTTTCTTGAACGACGCCTTCTTTTGTGAAGTCTTTGCCTTCAAGAACGATTTGCTGGACAAGCTTGCGGGAACCGGAGGAATCCGGACGGTGAACGACGTTAATCGGAGCGTCCTTGCCGCCTACTTCTTTCCAGTTCTTGATTTTACCCATGAAAATATCGGCTGCTTGTTGTTTCGTCAAACCTTCGATATTCACATCAGGATTTACGATAAGTGCGAATGGAGCGATTGCAACCACGTGTTCTTTCAGGTTTTTGTCTTTGTATTCATCGCCAGCGGCAACGTCGGAGTTCCCGATATTCGAAATGCCGTCCGCTACGTCTTTAAGACCTTTGCCGGAACCGCCGGCCGTCGGGTTGATCGTAACTTTCGGATTCTTTTCCATGAACAGCTTCGCCGCTTCTTTCACGAGCGGGAGAAGAGCGCTGGAGCCGGAAGCCGTAACCGTTCCGGAAATTTCTTGAGCCGCCGTTGTTTCGGCAGGCTTGTTCGATGTTGCGGGGCTGCTTGCGTTTGTGTCTGTCTTTCCGCAGCCAGCCAATACCCCCAGAGTAAGTACTGCAGCTAGCGAGATGGATAATCCTTTTTTCGACATGAACTTAAACATGTTGTACATGTCCTCCTTTGACGTTTCTTTCTTTGTTTTGTGTTTCCTAGGACATCGTAACAAGCGAATGTAAACTGCAAGTCGTCCAAACGTAAATTTCATGTAAAACTTTCACGAACCGTCCGGAAACGTTCCATCCCCCTTCGAAATGAGCCTTTTTTACATTACCTTTACAAAACCCTTCACCTCATCTAATACTTTAGACTTACAATCAAGGAGACTATAGACCTATTTATAAGTCGTTTTCTAAACAAAGAACCTATCGGAGGGTGAACATGGGGAAATTCTTCTATTTGAGCACAATGAAACGTAAATTGATCGCCAGCTTCGGGGTTCTGATTCTGCTGTTTGTGGCCATGGCTTTTTTTCTAGTACATCAAATCAGTAAGATCAGCTCGCAGATCGCGCTGCAAAACGAGCGGGTCGCCATGAAAACGACTGCGCTGGAGCTGAAAGAAACGGTTCAGGAACTCAGCATTATCGCTTCCGGCCTCGAGCTTTCCAAAGATCCTTCCTATATAGAAGGTTACGAGCAGACGAGAAAGGTCTACAGCCGTCTTCTCGACGTCATCAAGGAAACTGCCCGGACCGAAGAGGAAAAAGCGTGGCGCGGGGAGCTTATCGTCGCTTCCGCGGATTACATAAACAATTTCGACGCGGCCGCCAAGCTCGTCCAGGAGAAGAAAGTCAGCCCCAAAGAGATGGAGCTGAGCATGCTTCATTATTACGGCGAAGGGCAAATATTGCGCGAAACGATTTTTAAGCTGGTCGACAAGTTTTATATCGCCTTCTCGGCCGATGCGCAGGCGGCTGTCGAGGACTCCCGGAAAGTCATTGCGCAGACCGTGACCGTCACCGTCGCCGCGGCGGTCCTCGTCCTTCTCGCTTCCGCGGTTGTCGCCGTCCTGCTGATCCGCTCCTTCCTCATTCCGGTGCGCAAGCTCCAGGAAGCGGTCGCGCGCATGGCGTCCGGCGATCTGCGGCATGAAATCGGAAGCCGCACGCAGGACGAGCTGGGCGAGCTCAGCCGCAGCTTCGACCGGATGACCGCCCAGGTCCGCGGCATGCTCGAGCATACGAGCGGCATCGCGACGGCGCTGGCCGGGCAGTCGGTCACGTTCCGCCGGGTGTCCACCGACACGGCGGCGGCCAACGCGGACATCGTCCAGGCGATGTCCGCCATTGCGCACGGCGCATTCGAGCAGGCGGCGGACTCCGAGCATGCGTCCACCTCCGTCGCCGGGCTCGAAAGCGAGACGCGCGAGATCGCCGAGTATGCGGCGGTGATGAGCCAGGCGAGCCGTGAAGCGGCGGAGGTCACCGTGCAGGGTTCCCGCTCCGTGCACTCGCTGGAGGAAGCCAGCGGCGCTACGCGGCGGGTGCTCGGGCAGGTGCAGGAAGCGATGGCGACGCTCGCGGGCGATTCCCGCCGCATCGGAGCGATCCTGGACGCGATTACCGAGATCGCGTCCAGAACCCACCTGCTGGCGCTGAACGCCGCCATCGAGGCGGCCGCCGCCGGCTCCAGCGGGCGCGGCTTCGCCGTCATCGCCGCGGAAGTGCGTCAGCTCGCTCAGCAGTCGAGCGACGAAGCCCGCCGCGCCGCGGGTACGATCGCATCCGTCGAAAGCCGGATGCTCGAGATGCAGGCCCGCGTCACGGACGCGAGGCGCCATGCGGACGCCCAGGAGCTGACCGTCCGCGAATCGCTCGGCTCGTTCGAGGCGATCGAACGTGCGATGGAAGTCGTGACGAATCAGATTCAATTCGTCAACGGCCGCATCGAGCGTTCCCTGCACAGCAGCGCGCAGCTCGTCGGCACCATCCGCCACATGGCGGAAATTGCCGAACAGACGTCCGCGGGCGTGCAGGAAGTCACCTCGGCTTCGACCGAGAACGACGCCTCCATCCGGAGCATCGCCGTGCAGGCCGACGAGATGAACGGACTCGCGGAAAGCCTGTACCGCGAAATCAACAAGTTCAAAATCGGCGAAGCTTCGTAAACGCCGGTAATAACCGAAAGAGCACCCCGTCATGGCGGTGCTTTTTTGCATGTCGAGAAGACATTTTTGTACGGCTCCCGCGGCTTTTATCCAGACACGGCTTTTCGCTCATGAGGCACTCCGTTTTAATTGACCTTCGTTCAGGTTTCGTGTCAGTTCCGTGTAAGAAAAGGGCGGAAAATAGAGAAAATTCTCCCTTATCGTCAAATGTTATCCCTTTTGCTTCCCACCATTTTCCTTGATACTGAAATTAGTTAACCGCTGCATCACGAGAGAAGAATCTTGCGCTTTCGCTTTTTCAAGCTCGTTCGCCTGTCGCTTATATCCAAGCCTGTCAAGGTTGGGCGTTCAACCTATCACCCTTCTTCTCCCATTCTGACGGTTATCTCATAAAGGAGGTGCATGCAGCCAGGAACCGCAACCCATGCGGAACACTCCGGATGCTGTTAAAGTTCTGTGGACTCTTATTAATGAAAGCGTTACCATAATTTCCCTATCCGAAAAGGAGGCATTACTTAATGAATCTGAAATCCCGGCAAACCGCCAAAATCCGGCGTTCCCACTCACCGGCCCGGGTCGCGCTCCGCATCCTGCTGATCGTAACCCTCATTGTGTCTTTATTCCCGTTCCTGGGCTTAAGCGCGCAGAAAGCGTCGGCGGCTGAATCTTATAAAATCGTCGGCTATTACCCTTCGTGGGCGGCTTACGGCCGCAATTACAACGTAGCCGATGTCGATGCCTCGAAAGTTACGCACATCAACTACGCTTTCGCCGACATCTGCTGGAACGGCAAACACGGCAACCCGGACCCGACCGGTCCGAATCCGCAAACGTGGGCCTGCCAAGATGCTGCGGGCGCCAACATTAACGTTCCGAACGGCACGATCGTTCTGGGCGATCCTTGGATCGACACGCAGAAAAGCTTCCCCGGCGATACTTGGGACGAGCCTCTCCGCGGTAACCTGAAACAACTGATCAAGCTGAAACAGGCCAACCCGAACCTCAAAACGATCATCTCCGTAGGCGGCTGGTCCTGGTCCAACCGTTTCTCCGATGTAGCGGCAAGCGCTGCGACACGTGAAGTGTTCGCAAACTCCGCGGTCGACTTCATCCGCAAATATCAGTTCGACGGCGTCGACCTCGACTGGGAGTATCCGGTTGGCGGCGGCCTTGCAGGCAACTCCGCTCGTCCGGAAGATAAGCAGAACTACACGCTGCTTCTTCAAAAAATCCGTGAGAAGCTGGATGCCGCAGGCACAGCGGACAACAAGAAATATTTCCTGACCATCGCTTCCGGCGCAGGTCCGACTTACGCGGCCAACACCGAGCTCGGCAATATGGCCAAGTATCTCGATTGGATCAACATCATGACGTACGACTTTAGCGGCGGCTGGCAGACGATCAGCGCTCACAACGCTCCACTCTATACCGATCCGGCCGCAATTGCCGCAGGCGTACCGAATGCGGACACGTTCAATGTGGAAAAAGGCGTACAAGGGCACCTCGACGCCGGCGTACCGGCAAGCAAAATCGTTCTCGGCCTCGCTTTCTACGGACGCGGCTGGAGCGGCTGTAAGAACACGGCTAACGGCGAATACCAGCAGTGCGCCGGGCTGGCGACTACCGGAACGTGGGAGAAAGGCTCTTACGACTTCTACGATCTGGAAGCCAACTATATCAACAAAAACGGATACACCCGCTACTGGAATAACACGGCGAAAGTTCCGTTCCTGTACAACGCTACGAACGGCACGTTCATCTCTTACGACGATGCCGAATCCATCGGGCATAAAACAAGCTTCATCAAGTCCAAAGGTCTTGGCGGCGGCATGCTCTGGGAATTCAGCGGCGACCGCAACAAGACGCTTCTGAAGAAAGTCACGACCGATCTGGCAGGTTCCGCACCGGTCGGCGATACGATCGCACCTTCCGTACCGGCCAACCTGACAGCAACGGCTAAAACGTCCACAAGCGTTACGCTTTCTTGGAGCGCTTCGACGGACAATGTCGGCGTGACCGGCTACACCGTCACTTACGGTACCAAAACGGTAGACGTTTCGGCGACCACCGCGACAATCACGGGTCTTACGCCAAGCACGGCCTACTCCTTCACGGTAAAAGCGAAGGATGCGGCGGGCAACGTATCCGCGGCAAGCTCCGCCGTATCCGTCACCACCGATGCGAACTCGGGCGGCGGAACAGATACGACGGCACCGACGGTTCCGGCTAATCTGGCCGTAACGGCCAAAACGTCGACCAGCGTAACACTCGGTTGGACGGCTTCCACCGACAACGTGGGCGTAACCGGCTACACCGTATCTTACGGCAGCACGAGCGTCAACGTCACCGGTACAACCGCAACGATCAGCGGCCTTACGGCCGGCACCGCTTATACGTTCAGCGTAAAAGCGAAGGACGCGGCGGGCAACCTTTCCGCAGCGGCGACCGTTTCGGCTACGACGGACAGCGGCTCCGGCGGCGCCGGTTGCCCGGCGGCATGGGACACAAGCAAATCGTATACGGGCGGACAGCGCGTCTCCTACAACGGCAAAATCTATGAAGCAAAATGGTGGACGCAGGGCGAACGCCCGGATTCTTCCAACCAATACGGCGTGTGGAAATTAATCAGCGATTGCGGAGCGGGAGCGGGTTCTCCCGCTTCTGTTTCTTCCGGCGGCGCGGCGCTTGCCTCTAATCTGATCGCAGGTGCTGGCGCGGCTTTACCCGCCATCGCTCCGGGCAGCTCCGCTGCAAGCACATCTTCGGCCCTGGCTCCGAGCACCAAAGTGCTCGTCGGCTACTGGCACAACTTCGACAACGGTTCCGGTTTTATTCGTCTGCGCGACATCTCCCCCAAGTTCGATGTCATTAACGTTTCCTTCGCCGAGCCTGTAGGCGGATCGACGACAGGAACGATCGGATTCACACCTTACAACTACACAGATGCGGATTTTAAAGCCGATGTCGCTTATCTGCAAAGCCAAGGCAAGAAAGTCATTATTTCCATCGGCGGCGCGAACGGCCAGGTTCAGTTAACTACAGCCGGCGCGCGCAATAATTTCGTAAGCTCCATGAAATCCATCATTTCCAAATACGGCTTCGACGGCCTGGATATCGACTTCGAGGGCCATTCCCTGTACCTGAACCCGGGCGATGCCGATTTCAAAAATCCGACCACACCGGTCATTACGAACCTGATTTCCGCTATCCGCGAGCTGCATGATTCGTTTGGCGACAAATTCATGCTGACTATGGCTCCGGAAACGTTTTTCGTCCAGCTCGGCTACGCCTTCTACGGCGGCACTTGCAGCGGCTGCGATACGCGTGCCGGTGCTTACCTGCCGGTGATTTACGGCGTACGCGATATTTTGGACTGGCTGCAGGTTCAGCTCTATAACTCGGGCCCTATCACGGGACTGGACGATCAGTACCACACGATGGGCGTAGCCGATTTCCACGTGGCTATGACCGACATGCTGCTTACGGGCTTCCCGATCGCCAAAAATCCGAACTCCTTCTTCCCGGCCCTCCGTCCGGATCAAGTCGTGGTCGGCCTTCCGGCTAACGGCAACGCGGGCGGCGGCTTCACAAGCGTCTCCGAAGTGCATAAAGCGCTGGACTATCTGATGAAAGGCAAAGCTTTCGGCTCCTATACTCTCCGCGGTTCCGTTCAACCTGGACTGAGAGGTCTGATGACCTGGTCCATCAACTGGGATAAATTCAACAACTTCGAGTTCTCGAACAGCCACCGCGCCTATTTGGACAGCTTCGGCCCGGGAACTCCCGTAGATACTCAGGCTCCTTCCGTTCCGGGGAATCTCCGTTCATCCAACGTAACGGCTACAGGCGTCACGCTTACGTGGAACGCATCCACGGATAATGTCGGCGTAGCTGGTTACGAAGTCTATCAGGGATCGGTCAAAATTGCCGATACGGCAAGCACGACCTACAACGTCGGCAATCTAACGGCAAACACCTCCTACACGTTTACCGTAAAAGCGAAAGACGCGGCCGGCAACGTATCCGCGGCAAGCACGCCGCTGGCCGTCACAACCGCTAACGGCGGCGGCTCCGGCGACACGACGGCACCTACGGCGCCAACGGCCTTGAAAGTAACGGCGAAATCTTCGAGCAGTGTAAGCCTCGGCTGGACCGCTTCAACGGATAATGTCGGCGTAACGGGCTACACCGTTTCGTACGGCGCCAATACGGTGAATGTCACAGGTACGACCGCCGTCATCACGGGACTGACCGCGAACACGGCTTATACGTTCACCGTAAAAGCCCTGGATGCGGCGGGCAACGTATCCGCAGCCGCTTCCATCCAGGCAACGACGGACCCGGCATCTCCCGGAGGTCCTGCCGCATGGGCAGCCGGCGTCAGCTACAAGCTTAACGACGAAGTCACATACAACGGCTCGACTTATATTTGCCGGCAGCCGCACACCTCCCTGCAGGGATGGGAGCCTTCCAACGTGCCGGCGCTCTGGACTAAAAAATAAGGACTGATTAGGCAGTCATGCCGATCGGACCGAAACAAAAAAACAGCAGCTCCGCCCCGTATTGACGGGCGGGCTGCTGTTTTTTATTTTTTCTTCATGGTATTCAGTAAAATCTGCTTTTCTTTCGCAAGGGACTGTTCGATTTTATCTCGTGCGTCCGCGATAATCTGTTTGGTAGCCAGTCTTTTCTCAATGCCGCTTGCGATCTCACTCTCCCAGATTTCCTGGGCCTTGACGTCCAGCGGCGTGGTAGGAAATTCTCTCACCCGGGTCATCAAATCCTCATGAAGCGCATAGGTTTTCTGTCCCCCCAGGAACTGATTCGTGGCCGCCAATTCCTTCGCGTTGCCCCGGGCGGGCAAATACGCCGGAACCGCTCCGCTGAGACCTTCCTTGCTGTATTCGGTAACGGCGAATTCAATGAATTTCCAGCCCATCTCCTTGTTGGCACCGTCCGAAGGGAGAAGGAAATTGGTGCTGTTTTGCCAGCCGTACAAACCGAAGGGAAGTCTCGTTTCTCGCCATTTGCCGGCCGTCTCGGGCGCCCATTCTTTAATCTGTTCGACTCCCCATGTCCCAAAATACATCATGGCGATCGTTCCGTCTTGGACCGCCTTCCGGCCCATATCGCCCCATACGTCCAGGTGGGCCTCCAAGCCGAAATCGTTCACTTTCTTGGCGATCTCGACCGCTTTGTGGAACGCTTCATTGTAGCGCATAAAGTTCAGCTTGCGGTCGAAAATGCCTTCCGAACGCTCGAAGAGCTGGACCGTTTCGTTCACCCACTGCGTCAAATAAATGTTGTGCTCGCGAAGCTCCTTGGCCATATGCAGCCAATTTGCGGGATCTTCCATATACTTGGCAAGCTCCTCGGGCTCCGAAGGGAACCCGTACTGCCTCATAATGTCCTCCCGGTAATAGGTGACGGTAGGCGTCGTGGACAGCGGAAAGGCAATCAGCTCATTTCCGTCCGCCGACATGGCGCTTTCCCAGATGGAAGGACTGAAATCGTTGCGGTATTTCCCCGCCTGATAAGGGGGCTGAAGCAAATCTTCCAGCCCTTCAATCGCGGAGAAATTGCCGAAATCGGCGCTGTCGACCATCATGACGTCCGGCGGCTTCCCGTCCGCCAGTGCCTGCAGATAAGCTCCCGTATATTCAGAGTAAGGAATGACCTTTATGTCTATGCTTAGATCCGGATAGCTTTCTTTGAATTTGGCCGCCATGGTCTCGATCCCGCCGTAATGGGTCCATATCGACAAATAGTTCGAAACAGCCCTTTTGTCCCCGGAGGGAGCCGGCTTTTCGGCGGGCGGCGATGAAGCGGGAATGAGCGGCTCGGACCGGAAGCAGCCCGCTGTGGATACTATGAGCAGGAGCAGCAGCACGAAGATTTTAGTTAGTTTGACCACAACTCGTTTCCTCCCATCGACTAGCTAATCTGTACGTCCCCCGGCAAAAAGTCCGGCATAATTTCCTCTTTGGAGAAGACGGGAAAATTCCGGGGCCGGCAAAGGTCTGCTGAAATAGTAGCCTTGGAGCTCGTCGCACCGGCACCGGGTAAAATATTCCGATTCCTCGGCCGTTTCGACTCCCTCCGCCACGACGGTCATATTCATGCTGTGAGCCAGCTCGATGATCGCCTTGGCCACGGCGGCTTTTTTGGGCTCCCCGCCGATATCCCGGATGAAAGAACGGTCCAGCTTCACATGTGAAATCGGCAGACGCTGAAGCTGGTTAAGGGAAGAGTATCCGGTCCCGAAATCGTCGATCGAAATATGGATGCCCCGCTCCCGGATCCGGCTTATGATTCCGATGACCAGTTCGACATTCTCGATAAATACTCCTTCCGTTATTTCCAGAGTCAGGTAGGATTCTTCCAGTCCCGATTCTTCCAGCGCGCCATGAATCATATCCAGTAGATTCGTCTGGGAAAAATGCAGGGCCGAAATGTTCACGGCAACCGGAACTTTGGGAAGTCCCTCATCCTGCCACGCTTTATTTTGACGGCAGGCTTCCTTCAATACCCATTCGTCGATTTTGTAGATGATCCCCGATCTTTCGGCCAGCGGAATAAATTTATCGGGTGAAATGCGCCCCAGCTCGGGATGCTCCCAGCGCACCAACGCCTCTATTCCGCTTATTGCGCCGGTAACCGTATCGACCTTCGGCTGATAATGTAGAGTGAACTGATGGTTCGAAAGCGCTTCCTGAATACCGTTGTCGATCATCATTTCTTCGGAGAAACGGATCTTCAGCTCTTCTTCATAGAACTGATAGCTGTTACTGCAGCCTACGGATTTGGCGAAATACATCGCCATATCCGCGTTTTTGACGATGGTCTCCATCGTTTCGCCGTCTCGCGGAAACATGCTGATACCGATGCTGACCGAACTGTACAGGGGCGATTCCATCAGCCGGATGGGTTCTTCAAGGGCCGCAAACATGCTGCGCGCCACGGCTGCCGCTTTGGCGTCACTGGCATCTTCAATGACGATGACGAACTCGTCTCCGCCGATCCGGAACAGCTTGCACGATTCCTCAACGCTTCGGGCAAATCTCTCGCCGATCTCCTTGAGCAGCAGATCGCCGATATCGTGTCCCAGCGTATCGTTAATCTGCTTAAAGCGGTTTAAATCGGCGAACATGACCGCCACTTGCTTGGGTGCGTTAACCGCTTCCAAAAGCAGGCTCTGCAGATAGGTTGTGAAATACAGGCGGTTGGGAAGCCCCGTGAGGATGTCGTAAAAAGCGAGCTGATGAAGCTTTTCCTCCGAAAGACGAAGCTTGTCCGTCTGCTCCTGCAGGCGCTGATTCATATCCTGGGCTTGGTGAAACATGCTCATCAGGTTCAGCGACATCTGCCGGAAGTTATAAGTCAGCGAGGTAATCTCCGAAACGCGGCTGCTCGGCCACTCGATTTCTTTCATCTGCTTCAATTTTTCCGGCAGGTCCGTTGTCGAGGTCGCCAGTTTGGACAGCCCGTGAACCAGAACACGGCTTAAATATAATGCGGTGGCGGCTGCCGCTGCTGCGAATAAAAGCAGGTACCAGAGCTGCGACAAGTACTGGGCGAACACACTGACCTGATAATGGCGGATCGGAATGTCGATGTATACGTGCAGGGGCATCCTGGCGACCGCATTTTCGTAGATGTAGCTGCCCTCTCTCCACTGTTGAGCGGGCAAGGCCGCTGTCTCCCGGTCGGGCAGGACCTGGTAAAAGTTGTCGTCCAGTCCCACGACATTGTTGCCGCTCTTCCAGTCATAAATCTGGTTCAGCTTGTAGCTCTGACGATCGGCCGCCAAAACATTATTGGACCTGTCCGTAATGACGATCCGGAACAACTGCTCCGAGGTGTATTTATTCACCAGCTCCTGCAGATAACCCACTTGTATCCGCCCTTTGAGCCTGATGCCGAGAATATCCTCGGCTCCCCATTGGTTCAGCTCCTGGTTGATGCTGTTGGCCGTGTTTACCGCAAGCTGCTTGGAGTTCTGGATGGACAATTTCTCGGAATACCAGCTATTCATCACGATATAAAGGAGCGACGGAAGCGCCACGGCCATAATCGACAGGTGAAACAGGACCTTGCTGTAGGAATAGGTTCTTTCCCGCTCTTTGACGAGGCCGAACCAGTGAAAAAGAGGAAGGTACTTCAGCAAAATATCGACGATTAGCGCATTGAACAGCCCGTTCGAGAGCGCAAACAGGAGCATCAGAATCAGCTCGTCCGATACAAATTTGTAGAATCCGTAATAAATGGCGAACATCAGCGGAAGCCCGATCAGCAGCCAGTAAATACTGTCCCAGACAAGCAGCCTCCCCGGTTTTTTCCGGTTAAGGAGTCCGACCCCGGCAATTTCAAGAAAGCCGATCCATTCAAATGCAGGATGGTGTAGAAAAAAGAAGGAGAAGAGTTGGGTAATGACGCCGGCCAGGAGGCCCAGACGGACGCCGAACAACGATACGGCAAACAGGAGAAAGATGCTGGAAAACGAGAAGGCGATTCCGTAGATAAGATGAAGCTCGCTGGCTTCGAAAAGAAGCGCCAAAGCGATACAGAGCAGGTATCCCAGCGTAAGGCGGGCTTTATTTTGTAAAAGGGACTGAATAGTTTTCATACGCTGTCCTCCATTTCTGCCGAAAAGTACGAATGTGAGCACCGCCCCATGTCCGAACTTACTTAATGGATACCGGCAAAAATAAAAGACCGCTTACAAAACAGCAGCCTCCACTTCCACTCATCCAACTTCGGTAACCCGGCTGTCTAGCTGCGCTTTAGACCCGTGGCTTTGCGTCCTATGCTTTCGCGATAGTTTGCCTTTATCGAGTTATTCAACTAAAGATTCGTTAGTTAATAATTTCGACGCACTAGTTCTCTTTCCTCTTTTTAACAACAATATAATAGGGCAAAAGTCGCATTTTTTTAAAAACTTAATAATAGCCGAATGAAGGAGGGAAATTAAGTCTTTTGGTGCCGCTTACATTTCATCCGTAAAAATCGTGCCTCCCCTAGGGGTGTGGCTTTCTTTTATTATATAAGTGATTTCCAATAATTACCTCATTTTTTGGCCGCTTGGTCCGGAAAATTTCTCTTTGCGCCATCCGATCGATAATCCGCCGGAAGCTTACCCTGCTCCCTCCCCCGCTGACTTTCCGTTACATGCATAGTTTCGACCCCCTCTGAAAATAATGGAAACAGCCTAACAAGAACAGGAGGAATCGGGTTATGAAAGACGAGATCAACAACGGGACGGCCGTAACGGGAGTCGGCGGCCCTGCCGATCAAAGACTCGCCGAAGGCGAGCAGGAAACGACGCTGACCAACCGGCAGGGTCATCCGATCACCGATAATCAGAATATCCGCACCATCGGAAACCGCGGTCCTTCTACCCTGGAAAATTACCATTTTCTCGAAAAGATTTCCCATTTCGACCGCGAGAAAATTCCCGAGCGCGTTGTACACGCCCGCGGCGCAGGCGCCCACGGCTATTTTGAGGCGTACGGTAAAGTCGGCGAAGAGTCGGTCGCCAAGTATACCCGCGCCAAGCTTTTTCAAGAGGCCGGTAAAAAAACGCCGGTATTCGTCCGGTTCTCCACAGTCGTGCACGGTGTTCATTCGCCCGAAACGCTCCGCGACCCGCGCGGCTTTGCCGTCAAATTTTATACGGAAGACGGGAACTGGGATCTCGTCGGCAACAATCTGAAAATCTTTTTTATCCGCGATCCGCTCAAGTTCCCGGACATGGTTCACGCCTTCCGCCCGGACCCGGTTTCAGGTGTTCAAAATATGGAGAGAATGTTCGATTTCCTCTCCAATTCCCCGGAAGCGACGCATATGGTGACGTTCCTGTTCTCTCCTTGGGGAATCCCGGCCAATTACAGGGAAATGCAGGGGTCCGGCGTCAATACGTACAAATGGGTCAACGCAAACGGCGAGGGAGTGCTGATCAAATACCACTGGGAACCGATAAAAACCGGCATCCGCAACCTGACCCAGAACGAAGCGAACGACATACAAGGGAAAAACTACAGCCACGCTACCCAGGATCTGTATGAAGCGATCGAACGCGGCGACTATCCCGAGTGGGAACTCAGCGTTCAAATTCTGAGCGACGACGAGCACCCGGAGCTGGATTTCGATCCCCTTGATCCGACCAAGCTGTGGGATCACGAGAAATTCCCGTTCCTCCCGGTCGGCAAAATGGTCCTGAACAAAAACCCGGAGAACTACTTCGCCGAAGTCGAGCAGGCGGCTTTCGGTACGGGCGTCCTCGTGGACGGCCTGGATTTCTCCGACGACAAGCTTCTCCAGGGCCGTACCTTCTCCTACTCGGATACGCAGCGCCACCGGGTGGGGACCAACTACCTGCAGCTGCCGGTCAACGCTCCGAAAAAGCATGTCGCGACGAACCAGCGCGACGGCCAGATGACGTACTTCGTGGATCGGGCGCCCGGCCAAAATCCTCACGTCAATTACGAGCCTTCTTCGCTCGGAGGACTGCAGGAAGCGCCGCCGCGCGGACGGGAACACGAGCCGGCGTACAACGCCAAGCTTGTCCGCGAGAAAATCGACCGGCCGAACGATTTCGGACAGGCGGGCGACACGTACCGGAAGTTCGAGCCATGGGAGAAAGACGAGCTGATCTCCAATCTCGTCAACAACCTCAAGATTTGCAAGCCTGTCATCCGCGACAAGATGGTGGAGTATTTCACCCAAGCGGATGCGGAATACGGTCGCCGCGTAGCGGAGGAGCTGGGCAAGGCAGTTGCTTCGTCCGAGCACATGGGGACGGTTCAAAACCGGGAAGGCGCCGGGAAAGCGGAACAAGCCGGCCGCAAAACGGACGGCTATTAAAAGCCGCCGACGCCTGCACCTCGAAAACGGAGAACAGGGAACTGATTTCCTGTTTTCCGTTTTTCCGTTTTCGCGTTTTTGCCGACTATTATTAATAGAAGCTTCTGATATCCGCCGCCGCAAAATATCCTATCACTTTCCATTCGCTATTTAAGAAGCCAAAATGTTTACTAAGTCCGGGATATCTTCTATAATAGATGCATGAATCCTCAAGTTACTCCTCGATAACGGTAGGAAAGGGCACTCCCTTTTCTACCGTTGTTGATTGAACGTAGCCTTTTCTCCCAAAACTTTAGATAGACAGGTGGTACTGACCATGAACGATACGCAGCAGCCTTACCGCATTTTGCTTTACTATAAATTCGCCCCGATCGCTAATCCAGAAGAATTCGCGGCCGAGCACCGGGAATACTGCAAAAATCTCGGCTTGAAAGGCCGCATTCTGATTGCCGCCGAAGGCATCAACGGGACCGTATCCGGTACGGTCGAGCAGACGGAGCAGTATATGTCGGACATGCACGCCAATCCTCTTTTTGCCGATATGGTATTCAAAACCGATCCGGCCGAAGAGCATGCATTCAAAAAAATGTTCGTCCGCTTCAAACAAGAGTTGGTCACTTTCCGTTACGACGAAGAGCTGGACCCTAACGTGATCAGCGGAAAAAGATTGTCTCCGGCCGAGTTCCACGAACAGCTTCAAAACGAAGACGTGATCGTCCTCGACGGACGCAGCAACTATGAATTCGATCTGGGCCACTTCCGAAACGCGATCCGGCCGGACGTGGAAGCGTTCCGCGAATTCCCGGAATGGATCCGGGAAAACATGGCCGACCTGAAAGACAAGACGATCCTGACGTATTGTACGGGCGGTATCCGGTGCGAGAAGCTGACCGGCTTCCTGATCAAGGAAGGCTTCAAAGATGTCGCGCAGCTCGAAGGGGGCATCGTCACTTACGGGAAGGACCCGGAAGTGAAAGGAAGACTTTTCGACGGCAAATGCTACGTCTTCGACGAACGGATTTCGGTGCCGATTAATCACACCGAAGAAGATATCGTCGTAGGTAAATGCCATCACTGCGGCAAGCCTGCCGACACGTTCATCAACTGCGCGAACGACTTCTGCCATCTCCAGCACATCAGCTGCCCGGAATGCGAAGAGAAGCACAGCGGCTGCTGCTCGGACAAATGCGAGGAGCTCGTTCTTTCCGCGCGTTAAGCAGCTTCGCTTGGCGGCGTGCGCTTTGCCTAAAGCGGCTGTGATCGTCCGCCGCCGAGAATCCCCGGACCCTCTCCGATAAGGAGATCGGCCCGGGGATTTTCTTTTTGCGGGAAAGACCGGCGAAGTTCCGCTATAATGGAAGAAGAACATTCGAGGAGGAGACTTTATGCGCATTGGTATTATCGGGCTCGGCGACATCGCCCGCAAAGCTTACCTGCCGGTGATCACCGCAAGAAACGACGTGGAACTTATCTTCTGCACGCGAAATACCGCTACCCTGGAGCAGCTTGCCTCCGTTTACCGGATAAGCGAAACCGTTACGGAGGTCGGCGAGCTGATCAGCCGGGGCATCCGGGCGGCATTCGTCCACTCTTCAACGGAATCCCACGCGGAAATAACGAAGCAGCTTCTGCAAAACGGCGTTCACGTCTATGTGGACAAGCCTATTGCCTATACATACGAGGAGTCCTTGGAGCTTACGGAGCTTGCGGAAAAAAACGGCCTCATTCTGATGGTCGGCTTCAACCGGCGTTTCGCTCCTCTCTACGTTACCGTTAAAGAGAAATCATCCCCGAACCTTATACTGATGCAAAAAAACCGCCCCCACTCCCCCGACTTTGCGCGCCGGTTCATCCTCGACGATTTCATCCATGTCGTCGATACGCTGCGCTATCTTGTGCCGGGAGCCGTCCGGGACATTAACGTCACGTCCCACCGGCAGGACGGCAAGCTGTACCATGTGATGCTTCAGCTCAGCGGCGACGGCTACACGGCCGTCGGCATCATGAACCGGGACAGCGGCGCCAGCGAAGAAACCGTGGAAACGATCGGAGGCGGCCGCAAATGGTCGGTGAAGGATCTCAATACCGCGGTAGAGCTGGCGGACGGCGGCGAGCGGCATTACAAATTCAACGATTGGGACCCTGTTCTGCACCGCCGGGGTTTTCATGCCATCATCGATCATTTTATCCAAACGGTAAAAGAGGGCGGACAGCCTCTGCAGTCAACGCGGGATGCCCTCGAAACCCATCGCGTCTGCGAGGAGATTGTCAAGGAGCTTGAAAAACAGGGAGTATCCGCCTGGGGATAAGTGAGACCTTCTCTCCCGGCCGGTCACCTGAAAGGCGGTCTTTCAAAAGGACTGCCTATTCTCTTGCCCGCCGGCCGGCCCTTCTTCGTTTGAAAGGGCCCGTTTTCGCTTAAACTAAGAAAGAGTGCTTCACGTTTCCGTGGAGTCCGCTCTTTCTTTTTGTTTTCGTTTCGATTGGCTTTTTGCCCATCCATACCAGACCGGAGGTACCGATGAAAATCATCACGACCGCGCAGTGGGACGAAAAGCTTTGGCGGGAAGCGGAGCCCCTCTACAATGAGGCTTTTCCGGATCACGGAAGAAAGCCTATCCGGATCATCCGTCAGATGTTCCAAAGGAAGCTCTGTTTCCTGCATCTC
Organism: Paenibacillus chitinolyticus NBRC 15660; assembly: GCF_000739915.1. Lineage (GTDB taxonomy): Bacteria > Bacillota > Bacilli > Paenibacillales > NBRC-103111 > Paenibacillus_F > Paenibacillus_F chitinolyticus. Next base: position 240,611 of record NZ_BBJT01000006.1, read on the forward strand.
GGGATTGTTGAAAATACGGTCGCCGTTATGGCGATTACCGGTGAACTGCCTTCGGTACGGGCGCTTCTGATCGACTACATCGCCGTCCGTCACGATTGCCGCGGACAAGGCACCGGGCGGCATTTTATAGAAGAGCTTAAACATTGGACCCGCAGGGAACGCGGCCTCAGCGGAATACTGATCGAAGCGGAGGCGGGCGACGGACCCGGCCATCGGAGCCGGCGGCGTTTCTGGGAAGCCTGCGGGTTTCATTTGACGGACTACGTTCACGAATACAGCTGGGTGCCGGAGCGCTACCAGGCGATGTATGTGAATTTAAGCCCCGAAGGGAAGCTCGCGGACGACGGCCGGCTTCTTTTTGAGTCGATCACCGACTTTCATAAAAGGTCCTATCAGCGCACCTAGTCGAAGGGAGTCGGATTACCGCCCTTTCTTCCTTTTCGCATCGTCCTACTTCTGCCGCATGGACAAATAAGCTCCCTTGCGCTATTTTTAAAGAAGCAGGCGACTTTTGGAAAAAAAGGAGTACGTATGGACCAACAACGGAAACCGAAAGTGTTTATCGGCTCTTCCAGGGAAGCGATTCCTATCGCGGAAGGTGTGCTGGAAAATCTCTCCCCGGCCGCACAGGCGAACCCCTGGTTTGCCGGCGCCTTCAATCCCGGGCGGTATACCATGGAAGATTTGGATAAACAGGTGCAGAACAACGATTTCGCCCTTTTCATCTTATCGACGGACGACGTCGTTCAAATCCGCGGCAAGCAGTATGCCTCGGCCAGAGATAACACCATTTTTGAAATGGGGCTTTTTATGAGCCGCCTGGGCAGGGAACGCGTCTTTTTTCTTATGCCGGATCATATTCCTGAAAGCGTTAACGAAACGGCCGTCGGCGGGCTGCGGACGCCTTCGGACCTGTTCGGGGTCAATGCCCTTACGTTCGAAATCCGTTCCGAAGCCGATGAGTGGGTTCAAGCGACGGCCGCGGCTTGCAGCACCGTCAAAAGAAAGATGCGCGAATTGGGCTGCCTTTCGGAGCAGCCGACGATCAACCAGCTCGCACGCATTCTGCGTCTTTTTCGTACCCTGTTAAAGGGGGTTCCCTTCAAATCGGAGGAAGAAAATTCCCTCCAGACTCTAAGCGAAGGAATTCGGATCTCCTACACATGCCCGCCCCAGTATACGGTTAAGGGCGTCACGATTCACAGGGCGGAGCAGGACGAGTGGATCAAGCAGGTCGCGGGCACCTCGAACATCGGCACGATGAACCGGACTTATCCCTTAACGGCCAATGAAAATCTGGTCCCCGGAGACAAGCGGATCCTCGTGGTGGACGCTCATTTGAACAACAGAGTCACGATGAATCTGCACTCTTCCTCCATTGAAAATGAATATTTGATATGTTATCCTTTAGCTAAGAAGTATGTGTTGACCGTGCATATGATCGGCCAGGACACATTGAGTTCGGAGCAGTTGAATAAGATAGCCGGCCTGAACGGGCAACTGATCAGTTCGGTAAACGATTTGTTGGGAGGGGAATAAGATGAAACCGGTCAGAAACAGATCGAACAGCGGATTAAAGCGTCGTCGTTCCGCCAAATCTGCTGGCAAAGTCTTGGCCCAACGGGATTCCTCGGGTCCAATTTATTCCATCGGTCCTTCCGTAGACGGGAAAGAACAGTCTTTCCAGCTCGTTTTGGAGAAAGAAGCCGTGTACGAAACACCGGTCTATCTTCAAGGCTGACGCCCATACAGAATGATAACAACCCGCTTCCTTTCGCAAGAAAGGGGCGGGTTTTTGCTGTCCAGGCACCAAGGTATCCGTATATCCGCATGTTCGGCTGCGGTTGGCGGGCAGTATGGAGGTGTGAAAGCATGAAGAGACGGAGGAGTGAAGAACGGAGAGACGCAGGACGGGAGGACGGGCATACGGATACATCCGAGTTTGGATTAACGGAAGCGTAGAAGCCCGCTTTCCACCCCCTCGTCCGGTCCCCTTTATTCCGCTAACCCGAGTGAGCCCGGCGAATCCGTTTCAGCTGGTGAATGTGACCCCATTCGTGAAAAGCGCTGAATTGCAGCCACTGGCAGGCATTCAATTCCACGCCGAGGGGATGGCAGGACATCAGACGGTTCGTCTCTCTTGCGGCCAAAAGAGGCAAAAATGCTTTCAGGTTGCCGCGTACTTCCGCAAGCCGTTCCAGCCCGTCCTCATACGCCACTTTTCCGGTCGGAAATGCGGAAGGCGGAGATTTTTTCGGCGAGCCGAGCAGCCCTTTTTGCTCGAACAGCGCCGTGATGTCCACCAGCTTCCGTTCCTCCGGCTCGGATGGCCGGACCGCTTCGCCGTTCAGCAGCCTTCCGATTTCGGCGATGACCTGCTCCTCCACGATGCTCAGGTGCTCGACGATCTGAACCGGATTCCAGCCGCCCTCATACTCGGCCAGGTGCCGTTCCTCCGGTCCGAAAGCGTCCAGCGCCTCCAGAAGCTCCCGTCTTTTTTTGTCCAGAAAGGGTTCCAGCTCGGAAAAAATCATACGTCCCGCCTCCTTGTGTATAAGCGTCCTTCTCTCCCCATCATAGCGCGTTCCCGTGTTTTTTTCATCCTTAATTTAGGCATTCTCCCAAAATAATGGAGTCCGGCCGGTCCGGCTGCTGCCGATATCCGGCCAAGCATCCTGTGCAGTTTAACGCAAAGCCTCAATGCGTATAGGTATAGTGAGCCGAATCGTACTGCGGACCGGATTTCTCGTAGGTAAACCACAGCTCGACCTGCTGACCGGCCGACAGTCCCTGGATCGTATGCGTCCAACTGCCGCCGCTGGCGGACATCCGCACGTTTTGCTGGTTCGCTCCGTTCACCTTATAGTGGATGTCTACATAGGCCGCAGACGTCTTCGGAGCGAATACGACCGTTTCCGACGCGCCCGACTTCGTAACCGTAGCGGTATAGTCCGAAGCGGTATAGGTCAGTACGTTGTCCGCTGATGCGAACTGCAGCCAGTTCAGGTTGAATTGCGGACCGCTGATCGCGACCCGCAGCTTCTGCGTACCGGCCGCTAGCTGCACCTGCGCCGAGACCGTCGTCCAGGTCTGCCAGCCTCCGGTGTTTGGGACGTTCACCGTCGCCAGCGTATTGCTGCCGGAGCGGAGCTGGAACTGGCCGGTTCCGTTCGGACTGGCCACCCGCGCCTGCAGCGTGTAGGTTCCGGCCTTCGCGACATTGACGCTGTAATCCATCCAGTCCCCCGTATCCAGATAGCCGACATTGAGGCCGCCTCCCGTGTCCGTCGTCGTTTCCGTCTGGACGCCGCTCATCGAAGCGTAGCTTTCGGCTTCGATTTTGCCGGGAATCGGCGCAGACGATGGAGCCGGCGTTGGTGTTGGTGTTGGTGTAGGCGTCGGTGTCGGTGTTGGTGTTGGTGTTGGTGTAGGCGTCGGTGTCGGTGTAGGCGTCGGTGTCGGTGTCGGTGTTGGTGTAGGCGTCGGTGTCGGTGTCGGTGTTGGCGTCGAACCTCCGGCCCCTTCCGTGTTCGAACCGTTCGCAGGCACCGACATCGACTTGCCGTCGGAGAACGTAACCCTAATCGCGGAGCTGCCCGCGTTGTATGCCGTGTAGGTGCGGACGCCGTTCTTCACGAATACGGCGTAGAGCGGCGTATTGGCTGTCACGGTGCGGTCTTGGACACCCATTGCGTCCAGATTGTAGATCCAATGGTACGCAAACGCCTTGGAGTTCCCGGCTTCGGCCGAAAGCGCATTGCCGCGCGAGGACCAGAAGCTTTTCGCTTCAGCCGGATTTGATATCGCCCGGTACATGTAGACGAGGTCTTCCCAAGCGTCGAAATTCGTGCCGCCGTTCTCGGATACCAGCGCGTTATAATTTTTGGCGGCATAGTCGGGGTATTGCGTCAGGTAAAGCGAAGCTCCCGTGAAAGGCAGCCAGTTGATGCCGTGAACCTCTTCCGGATTGCCGGTCCACCAGGTTCCGTCGCCGACGGTTTTGCCGCCCCAGACCATGCTCGCCGTCGAACGGGTGAAACCTGCGGGACGGTTTGCGCCCGTCACATCGAACCAGTATTCGTTGATCGCGTTCATCTCTGTCGTGTACAGAGAGATGCCCGTGTCGCGGATCGCGGTGTCGCCAGTCGCCTGTCCCCACAAAATCATGCCCGCCCAAGCGTTCATGCCCTCGGAAGACGATTCGTTGTTGTTGCCGTCTCCGAACCGTGCATGCCCCGAGGCCCATGAGTGGCCGGCATACGGGTCAAAGTTGCGAAGGTAAGGGAACATCGTGTCCGTGCGGCTGCTGCCGGCGATGTCGCGGATCAGCAAATTCACCATCGGCCCCCAGGCGGAAGCCCAGGCTTTGTCCACACGTGCGACCTCCGCGGCAGCCTTGATGAAATAGCCGTAGTGGAAATGGTGATCGTTCAGCTCGTTGTTGGAGCCGTAGCTGGCCGGATAGCCGATCACGGTGCCCCAGTTGCGGTTGTAGTAAAACACGTTGCCGCTCTTAATATTACCGTTGCCGTCGCTCGCCTTGAACCAGTTCTGCAGGATGCTCTTGATCTCGGTGCGGAACTTGTTCGCCGCCGTCGTATCGCCGATCTGGTCGGCGATCGGAGCCAGCGAGGCGAGCTTGCCGAGGCGCTTGCCGATCCAGTAGGTGTCGCCGTCGCCGGTGTACGTTTCGGCCTCCGCCTGGTCGATGTACCGCTGCAGCTGCCCGCGGTCGTAGGAACCCTTGTCCGGCAGCGCCGGGAGGACGCCGTTAAACTTCATGCGGGTCTGGAAGGAACTTCCCTCGCCCGTCTTCATCAGGCCTCGCACCGAGCCGTACGTATAGGACAGAAGCGGCGTCGGGCTGTTTTTCCATTGATGCGGATACAGGGCGAAAATCGTACCGCTTTGCGTGCCCTGCTTAGCCTGCGTCGTGAAAGTGAAAGTCGATGTCACCTCGCTCGCGGCGGCATTGTAGCTGTAGGACACCTGCGTGCCGGTGACATGAGAGTAAGCGTACTGAGCGAACTTGTTCAGCGTCGACTGGCTTGGGTCCGGCAAGACCGCGACGGAAAAATACGAGCTGCCGTTGTTCGTCAACGTGCCGCTGCCGATCCCGCTCCATGTGCTGCCGTTCGCCCCGAACAAACCGTAGTGAGCGCCCGCGACCGTAATGCCGAGCACCGGCGTGTTCGCGCCTCCGGACCATACGGCAGGCGTGTCGTAGAAGCTCAGCTTGGGATTTCCGCCCGCATAAGTGAAGTAGACGTACGGCGAACCATGCCCGTAGCTGACGTTCATTTCGCTGGCGCCGCTCTTGTACTGCGACTTCACAAACCAGTCGCTGTAGCCGTCTACCTTCGCGTCGGGAAAAGCGGCCACGCCCGAGTGGCCGACTGTGAAGTCGTGAATGTCGTTGATCCAGCCGCAGACGCAGCTGGAATTCGCCGTGATCCGGTTGCCCGGATAATAAATGCGGATGCCGCCGGAACCGTTTTTCATCGCCAGCGGATGCGGATACTGGGCTTCCGAGAAACTATCCCAGGCGAGATTGCTCCACCAGTCGTTGGTCGGCATCGCTCCGGTGACGTTCGCGGTCTTGTAGATCATGCTCTGTGTATCGACAGAGCCCGGAGGCAGCACGGTCGAGTAAGAGCCGGAACCCAGAGCGACCTCGCCGTTAAAAGCGGAAGTGCCTCGTTCGGGAAGCAAGGAAACGAGCAGGATCAGTGCAAGCAGACCGGCAAAAAGTTTTTTCATTTCATTCCTCCTTAAAAGTTAAGTCATTGGGAAACGTTTTCATTTTGTCAGGATTCGAACCCCTCCTCCCCTTTTTCTTTTAGGATGAACGGACGGAGCCCGTACGTCTTTATCGTATCAGCCTATCGAAGGCCTCGAACAGGCGCCTCATTTCGGATCGACTCCCTTTTTTTCTCCTTCCCCCTTCAACGGAATAAAAGAGACACCGAAAAACGCAGCCCCGATGGACTGCGCTTACAGTAGTACGCTGGTACGATTAACGAAAAAGCAGATTTTTCCTTGAAACCTCTGAACCGCCGGACACCTCAGCATGCAGCCGGAGTCATCCGACAAAACCGCCATACAGCGACCATCACCCGGAGCTACTCCTTCATATTTTGAAGCAGTTGAACCCGGTAAGCTTCGCTCTCCAGCCCCTGAATCTCTTTGTATTCCTCTTCCGTCAGCCTTCTGGGCTCCCCGACCGATTTGGCGATCATATAAATTTTCGCGCTCTCTTCCATCACTTCGGTCCGGTAATACGCTTCCCGGAGATTTTTGCCCGTGGTCACCAGACCGTGATTTTTAAGCAGCATGGAGCTGTAACGGTCCGCCTTCTCCGCCACCAGATGAGCGAGTTTGTCCGTCGTCGGCACGACATAAGGGATAAACGCGACATCCCCTACGAGAGCCGCCTGATCCGGAAAAAGCATGGGCAGCTCGTCGTCCACAAGCGTCAAGGCAATACAGTAGGCGGGATGCGTGTGCACGATAGCCTGGAGCAGGGGGTTCGCCCGGTAGCAGAACAGGTGCATCAGCACCTCGGATGAAGGGCGGAAGTCGGTATCTCCGATTTCACCGGTAGGAATGTGGACCGGCACCCACTGATGCGGCTCGATATCTTCCAGCGCAAATCCGCTGGGCGACAGGTACATAAATTCTCCGGACCTTGCGCTGATATTGCCTCCGGGGCCGACGACCAGACCTTTCGCTACGCTTTTGGCGGCGTACTTCGTTAATTCTTCTCTTATTTTCCGTTCAGTCATTTTCGTTGACGCTCCTTTCGGAATGATGGGCGTTTGCGTTGATCTTCCTGTAACGCGCATAAGCTTCCTGCCACCGGCCGGTATCCTCCGGAGAATACAAATCCGGCGGGAACGAGGCCAGCACGACCTGCCTCATTTCGTCCCGGGTATGAAGCTCGCCGCGGGCCTTCGCCTGCATAAGCAGGCTGCCGACGGCGGTCGCTTCGACCGGCCCCGCGATGACGCACCGGCCGGTAATATTCGCCGTCAGCTGGCAGAGCAGCCGGTTGCGGATACCTCCGCCGACCATATGGACGGCGTCCAGCCTCCTGCCCAGCAGCTCCTCGATTTCGTGGAGGGTCTGGCTGAATTTCATCGCCAGGCTTTCCACGATGCAGCGGATCATCTGCGACTTCGTCTGCGGGACGGGCTGGCCGGTCTGCCGGCACCGGCTGCGGATGCGCTCCGGCATGTTCCCCGGCGCCAAGAACACGGGGTCTTCCGGATCGACGTAGGCAGCAGCCGCCTCTTCTCCCGCCGCCATCGCCTGCATGTCCCCGAAGGTAAGCGTCTCGCCTTCCAGCTCCCAATACCGGCGGCATTCCTGCAAAAGCCACAGGCCCATGATGTTCTTCTGCAGCCGGATGCGGCCGTCCGCTCCGCCTTCATTCGTGAAGGCGAGCTTCCGGCTCTGTTCGGTGATGACGGGTTGCTCCGTCTCCACCCCCATCAGCGACCAGGTGCCGCAGCTGATAAACGCATAGCTGCCGCCTGCTTGCGCGGGGACGGACACTACGGCCGAGGCCGTGTCATGGGAAGCGGCCGCCACGACCGGGAAGCTGCTCATCTGCAGCTCCTCGGCCAGTGCGGCGCGGAGACTGCCTGCGGTGGTTCCCGGCATCACGATGGAAGGGAACATCGCCCGCGGATGCGGAAGCAGGGCAAGCACTTCTTCATCCCAGCCTCGCAGCTGAGGGTCGAGCAGACCGGACGTGCTGGCGATGGTGTATTCCGCCGAAATTTCTCCGCATAGATAGTAGCGGAACAAATCGGGCATAAACAGCATCCGCACATCCTCGCCGGCCTGGGAGGCCGCCTCTCCTTCCGCTTCGAGCTGAAACAGCGTGTTGATCGATTGGGTCTGGATGCCTGTGCGCCGGTACAATTCTTCTTCCGGTATCCGGTTCAGCACCCGCCGCATCGCGGGCTCGTTCCGTGAGTCCCGGTAGTGGTAAGGATTCCCGAGCAGCCTGCCCCTGCCGTCCACAAGTCCGTAATCCACGCCCCACGTGTCCACGGCCAGCGAAGCGGGAGCCCCCGCCGTAAACGGCTTGCAGGCCCGGATGCCCTGGAGCATCTCGTGAAACAGCCGCAGAAAATCCCAGTGAAGACTGCCGCCCAGGCGGACGGGATCGTTGGAGAAGCGGTGGATTTCCTCGACGGCCAGACGTGATCCGTTGTAAGTGCCGAGCACCGTCCGCCCGCTGCTCGCTCCGAAGTCCACAGCCAGCATGTGAAGGCCGTTCTTTTCTACGCTCATGAAAAGTCCCTCTCCCTGTCCGGCTTTTAGTTATACAACGGGCCGAAGTTAGCGCACGCGCGGAAGTCCGCCGCTTCTTCATCCCGGGTCCCGAACGAACTCCATACGCGCGGCCGGAATATATTCTTCTCATCGACATTGTGCATGGAGACGGGAATTCTCAGCATCGCCGCCAGCGTAATGAGATCGGCCCCGATGTGCCCGTAAGAGATGGAGCCGTGATTGGAGCCCCAGTTGTCCATCACCGAATACACGTCGCGGAACGAGCCCTCTCCCGTCAGAATCGGCGCGAACCAGGTCGTCGGCCACGTGGGATCGGTCCGCTTATCCAGCGCGTCGTGCACGTGGTCCGGCAGATCGACGGTGTAGCCCTCGGCAAGCTGAAGCACCGGACCGAGACCCTTCACCAGGTTGATCCGGGTCATCGTGACGGGCATCCCGCCCTTCGTCAGGAAGTCTGACGAGTAGCCGCCGCCCCGGAAATACTCCACGGCCGCGGGCCGCCAGGACGTTTCGCCGAGGCATTTGTCCACCTCTTCCTCGGTAATCTCCCAATAAGGCTTCATGACGGGCGCGCCGTCCCGGGACTGCTGCCCCGTACCGTCCAGTGCCGCCGGGCCGGAATTGATGAGATGGAGAATCCCGTGTTCCGCGGCGCCTTCCAGCGTATAACCCGTCACCCGATTCACCGATTCGGGGCTCCAGTACGTGCGGACGTCGGCGAAAATTTGGGCGGTGTGCGTCAGAAGGTATCCCATCAGCATCGCTACGCCGTTCAGGCTGTCGTTCTCGGTAGCCACGAGATAAGGCGCCCTTCTTCCGTTCCAGTCGAAGGAGCTGTTCAGGATCGCTTCCATGAAATCCCCGTTCGGGAAGTGATCCGTCCAGTGGCGCTGCCCCTGGAAGCCGGACAAAATCGCGTTATGCCCCAGCGCTTCCTCGCCGAAACCAAGTTCGGCCAGCTTCGGATTCCCGGTCATCAGGTCGCGGACGATCAGCGCCATTTTGACGACGGTTTCCCAGTCCTTGTCTTTACGTTCCCGGGACGTCTGAATGGCTGCAGGATTGTTGTCCGGGCCTTCCTTGCAGTTGTCCTTCACCCAGGCGAGTGCGAGCCCGTACTCCTCCTTGTCGTAAATCTCTTCTTCCATCCGGCGGACAAGCTCCGACATATCCACGTATTCGTTGCGCATGCCAAGGTAATTCTGGAACAGCTCCTCGCTGACGATCGAACCCGCAATTCCCATAGAAACGGAGCCGACGGACAAGTAGGATGTTCCTTTCATCACCGCCACAGCCAGAGCCGCCCTTGCAAAACGGAGCAGCTTCTCCCGCACGTCTTCGGGAATGCCGGCCGCGCCCGCGTCCTGCACATCCTTGCCGTAGATGCCGAACGCCGGAATTCCTTTCTGCGCATGGGCCGAAAGCACGGCGGCCAAATAAACGGCGCCCGGACGCTCCGTCCCGTTGAAGCCCCAGATGGCATTCGGAATGGAGGCGTTCATATCCATCGTCTCGGTTCCGTAACACCAGCACGGAGTCACGGTGACGGATACGCCCACGCCCGACCGGGCGAATTTGTCCGCAGCCGCAGCCGCTTCCGCTACGCCGCCGATACAGGTGTCGGCAATGACGCATTCCACCGGCGTTCCGTCAGGGTAGCGCAAATTGCCGCTGAGCAGGGCGGCGGCCGCCTTAGCCATGTTCATGGTCTGTTCTTCAAGCGATTCGCGCACCCCTTTGCGGCGTCCGTCGATGGTCGGACGGATGCCGATTTTCGGGAAAGGACGGCTCCATCTGTGTTCACGGTTGTTCATTTGTCTTCCTCCTCTATGAGTTATCGATAAACCTTCTCGTATAAATAGACCTTCTACAGTCACGTAACGACGCCTTTCCTTAAAATAACGTTCGCATATAAAGCGCTTTCACTTGTGGCGACAATGGCGTAAGCTTCTTTGGCCCGTTTGTAGAAAGCGAATCGTTCCAGCTGCCCCACCGGGACGCCGGGCAAATGCCTTCCGATCACTTCGCCGTAAGTCTCCCAAATCACCGGCTGAACCGGATCGCCCGGAACGACCGCCATAAGCTGGGCCGGCTGATCACCGTATGTATCGAGCGGGAACAAGGCAAGAACCGCTTCCAGAAGCTCGGGCACGCCGTGACCGTCGCAGCGGATCAGACGTTTGGCATGGCTCGCCGCCGGAAAGTTGCCGTCCCCCAGGACGATTTCGTCTCCATGGCCCATTTCCATCAGCACTTTCAGAAGTTCCGGCGAAAGAATGGAGGGAATTCCTTTCAGCATCAAGTCGTCTCCTCTCTGTATTCCAGCTAGAGCTAAAATTAGAGTTATCGATAACACAAAATTAACAGCTCCCTCTCTTGCTGTCAACGGTTTTCTTTTATACAATAAACTCACTCAAGCATGAAAAGGTGATAACGATTGATTACAATCTATGATATAGCCGAAAAAGCAAATGTCTCCGCCATGACCGTTTCCAGAGTTATCAATAACTCCGGAAGAATCAGCGAGGCGACCCGCAAGCGCGTCCGCAAGGTGATGGAAGAGCTGAATTATATCCCCAACTCCATGGCCCGCGGCCTCGTTCTGCAAAAAACGAAGCTGTTGTCGCTGTTGATTACGGATATTACGAATCCTTTCTACACCACGATTGCGCGAGGAGCCGAGGATACGGCGAAGCGGTCCGGCTACAAGCTTCTCTTCGGCAACAGCGACGAGGATTACGTCAAGGAAAAAGACTACGTGGAGATGATCCTCTCCACCCGGGTGGACGGCGTCCTGTTCGCGCCTACCGGAGACGCTTCTCTTGAGCAGCTCCGGCAGCTCCAAAAGCACGGGATTCCGTTCGTGATCCTGGACCGTGAAGTGCCCGGGATCGAAACGGATGTCGTTCTCGGCGACAGCAAAGACGGGGCGAGAAAGCTGGTCGAGCACCTGATCGGCCTCGGCCATCGGCGCATCGCTCTGGTCAACGGCTCGCCCGATGTATCTACGGCCCGTCTCCGGTATACCGGCTACCGGGAAGCACATCTGCTCGGCGGACTGCCCCTGGACGAGAGCCTGGTCGTGTCGCTGAACTACCGCGAGTTTCAGGACGAGGCCTCGCTGCAGGCGCTGCTCTCTCTTCCTTCTCCGCCGACGGCGATTTTCGCGGCAAACAACCTGCTCGCCGTGGGGATTATCGGGGCGCTCCGACAAAGAGGCTTATCCGTTCCGGAAGATGTGTCGGTTGTCTGCTTCGACGATTTCGGTCCCGCCGAGACCGTCAATCCTTTTCTGACCGTAGCCTCCCAGCCCGCGTATCAGTTCGGCGCCCTCGGCATGCAGCTTCTGATCGAACGGATCGAGAACGGCCCCGGTTCCGAAAACCGCAAAATCATGCTGCCCTCCGAACTTCTCATCCGTTCCTCGACCCGCACATGGGACAGGTGAGCTGCCGGACGGACTTATAACAGCCGGATTTCTTCTTGGATATCTTTCCGCCGGTCCTCGATATACTGCCCGATCACTTCGGGCTCCGACCGGAACAGGGACAGACTTTTTTGACGGCCGGGGTCCTTATATACATCCCGGGCAATGCGTTCGTGCATCTCATACACAACGGGCATGATCCGGTCCTTCGTAAACGCCGTGCCCGTCAGGTGTTTCAAAAGAGCCTTGTACCGCTGCCGAACCTCCTTGCTTTCCAGCACTTTTTCGGTCAAGTCGTTATACCCGGTGATCCTCACGAGATTACTGTTTACTCTCTTCCCGTAACAATTCCGCCCCCAACTGCCTTCGTAATCCCACGGAATCATCCGGTACTTCCCAGTCGGTTTATGCTCGTAGATCGCATAGTTATGCTCGAAACCGTCATAATTCCCCGTCATCACGGCCCCGGCCAGCCACCGCAAGTAATTGTCGAGATCCACGTGCTTGCCCAGAAAAGCCTTCAGCCGGTCTCCTTTAAGCGCATGCATGGATTGGATGAACGCTTTCATCTTGTCCCGGTCCCGGCCCGTTCCGATCATGAGATCGTAGCCGGCAAACAAGGTCTTTTTGCGCTTGCGGGTATCCGGATCTTTCAGTGAAAAATTCGCGCTGTCGTTGCTTGCATATAGGAGAGACTTCATAAGAATCCCCCTCCGCCGGAAAAAAGAGCGCTTAACCGCCTCGATCAGCACATACACGCCTTCGTTTCTGCCGTTGATCGACAGTACGACATGGCGGGTATGCGGACTCGGCACGCCGATCATCCGAAAAAAACGGAACGACAACGCGTTGCGGATCAGCGAAGGATCGTCGTATTCGGCATTCAGATGATAGGTCCTGCCCTTTATCCGGATTTCATACGATTTCTTCGCATATTCGCGGGTATGCCCGCCCCGGTATCCGATCCGGATAGGCACGCTGCTGCTCCCGTCCGACAGAATGGCCGGCACGAATCGGCGGCTCCACACGTTTTGCCGCAGTTTGCGGTCCCCACCGGTGCCGATTGCCAGTTGAAAATGAGGAAGCGACATCAGATTCCTCCGCCTTTCGCTATAAGAAAACAGCCTATCCGTCAAGATAGGCTGTTCTTGTTACGTTACCTTATGCGAAATGCAGGCGCCGCGGCACAATGCGGACCACCAAAGTTCAACCTAACGTTTTTGGGTCGGTTTCGTTGTGAATACGGGAGCGACCAGGCGCGCGGGGAACCCGTGCGTCCGGCGGCCACCCGTACGGTTTCCTCCCGCACGGCCCCCTTCGGTTCGGTTGCCTCCCGTACGATTGCCCTCGGTACGGTTGCCTCTCGTACGGCTGCCTCCGGTATGCCTGTCCCGGGTACGATCTTCCCTCGCGAATTCCCCCTCCGGTCGATCTGCAGGTGCGTTCCAGGGACTCGGCCAGATTCCTCCGGGAAGGTTTTGCGGGTTCTGCCAGCCGTAATCGTCTCTCCGCCCTTCCGTCCGGTTACCCAGCGTACGGTTTCCTTCGTTCCGGTTTCCATCGCTCCGGCCGCCTGCCGTACGATGGCCAAAGGTCCGACTGCCGCCTGTGCGGTTACCCGAGGTCCGGTGATCTGCGGGACGGTTTCCCCTTGTCCGGTTGTCCCTTGCCGTATCTCCTGTCGTACGCCGATCCAAACGATCCCCTAGAAAATCGGGAGGTTCTTTTATACCATCAACCGACTGAGCTCGTTCATCCTTTGTCCACCAACTTTCAAATAAATCGGGATACTCGCTCATTTGAACTACCCTCCATCTATCAAGATAGTATATACATATGAGCTAACATGCACATTGGTATGGTCATTGGTGTACTCTTGTCTCGTTTTTGAAATATCCGCCGTAACTAAAGCAAGAAACATTCGGCATCTTCGTTCGTAACGCCGCGCTTCCTTAAGTTCCGTTCGTCCGATTCACATGTATTCCCTTAACTCTAATATCGCAAAAAGACGCCCCAGCCCCGAATTCGGTCTGTGCGTCTTTTTTTCAGACATACGATTAGAGCCTTAGCCTTGTTCAAAAAGCCGGGACAACGGCAACGCCGTATTTGTCCTGGATAAATTTCTTCACTTCCGGGCCGGTAAGCGCCGCATCCAGCTTTTTGATTTCTTCCCGGCTCTCATCGCCTTTGCGGACTACGATCACATTCGCGTAAGGAGAGTTGGCATCCTCCCGGAATAAAGCCGATTTGGGATCAAGTTTGGCTTCGAGGACGAGATTGGTATTAATTATCGCACCGTCCAAATCCGGCAGCGCCCTCGGCAGAGTGGCGGAGTCCGTTTCGAAAAACTTCAGGTTTTTCGGATTTTCCACGATATCCTTCGGCGTAGCCTCGTATGTGGTCAGCCCTTCCTTCAGCTTGATAAGCCCCTGCTGCTGCAGGAGGACCAGCGCCCGGTATTCGTTGGAGGGATTGTTCGGAATGCCGATCTTCGCGCCTTCTTTAATCTCGTCCTTCGATTTCAGCTTGCTCGAATAAAATCCGATGGGTTCCACATGAACCTTGGCGGTCACCGCAAAGTCAAACCCTTTCTCTTTCTTGACCGAATCCAGGTACGGCACGTGCTGAAAATAGTTCGCGTCGATCTGTTTGTCTTTCAGAGCCGGATTCAACTGGCCTTCGTCATCGAACACTTTAATGTCCAGGCTGATTCCCTGCTCTTTCAATTTCGGTTTTACGACTTCCAGGATCTCCGCATGCGGAACGGCCGCCGCTCCTACGGTAAGTTTCACCTCTTTGACGGGTTCTTTGGACGCTGCCGGCGTACTGCCGGTTTTCTCCGAAGCGGTAACCTCTCCTTTGCCTTGGCTTCCGCATCCGGCAGCCGTCAACGTAACAGCCAGCAGAATGGCTGTAAGTGCACTTAATCGTGTATGTGCCATGGAACACGCCTTCTTTCTTCTATGTAATGTAAAAACAGATAAAACGGTCGGATCGTTTATTCCATTTTGAAGCGTTTGCGGATGACCGATTTGGCGATGGAGTCGCCGGACCACTGGATAATCTGGACGATCAGAATAATAAGAATAACGGTGGCAATCAGGATATCTTCCCGGAAGCGCTGGTAACCGAACCGGATGGCCAGGCTGCCGAGGCCTCCCGCACCGATGGCGCCCGCTACCGCCGTAAATTCCGTGATCGCGATAACGCCGATCGTGACAGCCCGGATCAGGGCCGGAAGCGCCTCCGGTATCAGCACGCGGAGGATGATGGTCCACGGCGAGGCGCCGACCGATTTGGCCGCTTCGATTTTGCCGGAGCTGACTTCTTTCAGCGAGTTTTCGATAATCCGTCCCAGAAAAGGAGCGGCTCCGATCGAGAGGGACACTATCGCCGCCGTCGGTCCCAGCGTCGTGCCGACAATGAGCCGGGCCAGCGGGAGGAGCAGCACGATCAGAATAATGAACGGCAGGGACCGTACCGCATTGATCGCGGTCCCGATCACTTTATTCAGCTTGGGGGCCGCAAGAATGCCGCCTTTTTCCGTAACCACCAGAGTGATGCCGAGCGCGCTGCCCAGCAGGAAAGCGAACAGGGAAGCCCAGACGACCATGAACAGCGTCTCCTGCAGTCCTTCGACCAGCAAATCGACCAAATCGTCTCTCATATGCCTGCCCCCGCTCCTTCCAGAACCGTCCGCTCTCTGCGGTAATGGTCGATAATACTGACGAATCTTCTTGCGGTATCGCTCTCCGGCTGGAGAAAGAACTTATCCACGGTTCCGGTCTCTACAATTCTACCTTTTTCTATGACCGCCATATTGCGGCAGATGTGCTGGAGAACGTCCAGCTCGTGCGTGATCAGCACAATCGTCAAATTCAGCTGGCGGTTAATGTCTTTGAGCAGCTCCAACGTCGAATACGTCGTCTGCGGGTCGAGCGCCGAGGTCGCTTCATCGCTCAGAAGGACGTCCGGTTCGTTCACAAGCGCCCGGGCAATGCCGACCCGCTGCTTCTGGCCTCCGCTGAGCTGGGACGGGTAGACGTTTTCTTTGTCCCCCAGCTGCACCAGATCCAGAATCTCTCTTACTCTCTCGGCAAGCTGCGGTTTGGGAACTCCCGCCACTTTAAGAGGAAACGCCACGTTCTGGAACACGGTTTTGGAATCGAGCAGATTGAACTGCTGAAAAATCATGCCGATTTTACGGCGGGCCATCCGCAGCTCCTTCTCGTCCAGGTCGGTGATGCGCAGCCCTTCGATTTCCACCGTGCCCGAATCGGGCTCCTCCAGCCGGTTAAGGCAGCGGATTAATGTGGATTTCCCCGCCCCGCTAAATCCGATGATGCCGAAAATATCCCCCTTTTGTATGCGCAGATTGATGTTTTCCAGGGCCGTTACGGGGCCGCCGGCGCTTTTGTACGACTTGGTCAGATTTTCTACGAGAATCATGTGCTACACCTGCCCGGAAATTTTTTCAATAAAAAAACCAAGCCCATCTTACCGGCCGTCCGGTAAAGAGCTTAGTTTCCAGCGATCTGGTCAACTAACGACTTATGAAGTTATTTCCGACTAAACCAATGTCTTTTGTTTAATTTATATCAGCTTTTCCCTCTTGTCAACCGCCTTTTGAGAATAAAAAACGAGGATTGACGGCCTCCGGCGCTTAATGTTAATGTTTAACATATTATTCCTATGAAATAACTAGGTTATAAGGAGGAATCCCTTTGGCAGCCAACAGACAAATCAAGCTATCCGCCTACCTCGTGGGCACCGGAATGCATGTCGCCTCGTGGAAACATCCGAACGCGCAGCGAAGCGCCAGCATCTCCGTCGACTATTACAAAGCGCTCGCCCAAACGGCCGAACGCGGCAAGTTCGATATCGCTTTTATCGCGGACAGTCTCGCCATCAATGAGGATTCCCATCCGAATATCCTGAACCGTTTCGAGCCGGTTACCCTCATTACCGCGCTTGCGGGCGCCACGTCCAAGATCGGCGTCGTCGCCACCGCTTCCACGTCCTACATCGAGCCGTTCAATCTGGCGCGTTCCCTGCTGTCCGTCGATCAGATCAGCAAAGGCCGGGCGGGCTGGAATATCGTGACGACACGCGACCTGTCCGGCAGCACGGCCCGGAACTTCGGAGCGCAGGATCATCTGGAGCACGGCTTTCGTTACAAACGAGCGGAGGAATTCGTTGAGGTTGTGACGGGGCTTTGGGATTCGTGGGAGGACGATGCCTTCGTGCAGGACAAGGAAAGCGGTGTTTTCTTCCATCCGGATAAAATGCACCGCCTTAACCACCGGGGCGAATTCTTCTCCGTCGAGGGGCCGCTGAATATCGCGCGTTCACCTCAGGGGTATCCGGTGCTGGTGCAGGCGGGAACCTCGGAATCCGGCCAGCAGTTCGCCGCCAAGCGGGCGGAAGTGATTTTCTCCATCAAGTACAGCAAACAGGAAGCCCGGGAGTTTTACGACACGTTCAAAAGCAAAGTCGCCTCTTTCGGCCGGTCGCCCGACGAGGTCGTCATTTTGCAGGGGATTTTTCCGGTAATCGGTCGAACGCAGGAAGAAGCGGACGAGAAATACAGGCAGCTCGAATCGTATATTTCCGAGGAAACGGGTTTCAGCTTCCTGAAAGACTATTTCCCGGGTGTCGATTTCGCGGGCTTAACGCTGGAATCCCGTGCCGCCGATGCGGGTCTGGACCGACTTCAGCTGGACAAATCCGATTACAGGAAGCACCAACCCGTCATCGCCGGGGAAAATCCGACGCTCCGTGAAGTCTACTCGCTTCTTACGGGCTCCTTCAGCCGGGAAGACTGGGTCGGCACCCCGGAGAAAATTGCGGATACGCTCGAAGAGTGGTTTACGGAGCGCGCAGCCGACGGCTTTATGCTGATGGCCCCGCTGCTGCCGGACGGACTTCACGATTTCGTCGAGGAAGTCGTCCCGCTTCTCCAGCAGCGCGGACTGTTCCGCACGGAGTATGCGGGCGATACGCTCAGAGAGCATCTCGGTCTGCGCGTGCCGGAGAACCGCTATGCCCGGGAGGAAGTATCCCGCCCGTAAACGGGCACTCGCGAGCGCGAGACAAGGCGGCCGCTTGCTTCGTGGCGCGCTTTTCAAGCGGGTAAGCACCGCCGCAAAAGCACACAGAAAAGGAGCCCGGATTCCCCGGGCTCCTTTTGGCGCGTGCAGGCTCGCCGCCGCTTCGGAGCTTACATGCTGCGCACAATATTTCCCTGCGTGCCGACATTCGCTGCGTTCAAGGCCCGTTTTCCGGCGATACAGCGGCGGTCAACGGTAAACAAAGGCACGGTTTCAAGCATCGTAAAGCCCCGTGCTTAAATAACGCTCCCCCGTATCGGGAGCGATGCAGAGCACCTTCTTACCTCTCCCGAGCCTTTCGGCGATCCGGATTCCCGCCCATACGGCCGCTCCCGAGGAAGGCCCCAGAAGAAGCCCTTCCCGGCGGGCCAGCTCTCTGGCCGTCTCATAAGCGTCCTCGTCCCCGATCTGCAGCACCTCGTCGTAGAGCTGCGTGTTGAGGACCGGCGGAATAAAGCTGGGACTGATTCCGGGGATACCGTGAGTCCCCGGCTCGCCGCCGGAGAGTAAAGGCGAACAGCGCGATTCGACGACATAAATGCGCAAATCCGGCAGTCTGGATTTAAGCGACTCCCCCGTACCCGTTATCGTGCCTCCGGTGCCCGAGGTACACACGAATGCGTCCAATTTCCCCTGCATCTGCTCCCATATTTCCGAAGCGGTCGTAAACCGGTGAACGTCGGCGTTGCCGGCATTCTCGAACTGGACGGGAACGAAGCTGCCGGGAATCCGCCTTTCCAGCTCCCTGGCTCTGCGGAGGCCGCCTTCGATCTTTTCTTCCGCCGGGTAGAGGACGACTTCAGCCCCATACGCTTGCAGAATTCCCGTACGCTCCGCCGACATGTTATCGGACATGATTACGATAAGCCTGTATCCCTTGACGGCCGCCACTAACGCCATGCCGATGCCCGTGTTTCCGCTGGTCACTTCGATAATCGTTCCGCCGGGGAGCAGCCTGCCGTCCCGTTCGGCCTGCTCGATCATATGCCGGGCCGCACGGTCTTTCACGCTTCCGCCGGGGTTGAACGACTCCAGCTTGACGTAAAGCTCGGCGTCGTTCGTACCCGACAGCCGCCGGATACGGACGACCGGAGTATCCCCGATCAGCTCCAGTACGCTGCCTGCCATTGCGGGACTGTGTCCGGCATCTTCAACCTCTTCTCCGTCTCTTGCGGACATGAGATCCGCCTCCTCCCGGCTCCCGGATCGCGATGTCAGCTTCCGACCGTTACTTCCCCCGCTTCACCGCTGCCGGAAGAATGCAGCACCTTGCCCGTTATTTCCTGAGGTCTTTGAAGCAGATTTAAGATAGGACAGACTTCCTCGACTCCCCGGTGAAGCTCGGCGATTTCTTCCTTGGAAGCGGCCGACTCGATGTGCAGGGTGTAGCGGATGTTGTGAGGCCAGAAGGGGATCTCTTCATAGCCGTCTTTTCCGGCGAACTTGTGGAGCTCGCCTTCAACTTCTACCTCCAGCGATTCCAGCGGTACTCCGCGCAGGGCGGCCTGAATCAGCGTGATGTGCGTCAGGCAGCTTCCGAGTACGCCGAGCTGAATCTCCGCCGAATTCGGACCGAGGTCGAATCCCGCGAAATCCGGCAGACTATCGCTAAGAATCTGGAAATTGCGGATACGAATTTCCCTTACGCCGCTCCGGTCCTTGGCTCTTACCTTGGCCTTCAGCACGTCCGACGGCTGATTGGCGACTCGTTCGCGCTCTTCCTCGCGTTCCTCTAGAGACTTCTTTTTGGCGGCCAAATAATCATTTAACTGGCTCATATCGCTCACTCCGTTCCCATGGATTGAACTGCTGCTCCTTAACTAGTCCCGCCCGCCCCACTTTAAAGCAACCCCCTCAGAACAGGTGAGGCAGCGATTTCCCGTCGAGCGTGATCTACGCACACGGCAATAGACTCACGCGCATGCTATACGCGACAGCGCCACGGCGCTGCCAAACCGTATCAACCCGGCTCACACCGTCTCCGGCTGTTTCGCATACCGGTTGGCCGGTACCGGCAGCCCCAGGTTGCCCCGGAGCGTATCGCTTTCGTACTCCGTGCGGAAAATGCCGCGCTGCTGGAGGACCGGCACCACGTGATCCACGAAATCCTCCAGCCCGCTCGGAACGGCGGCGGAAAGCATAAAGCCGTCCACGGCACCCGCTTCGAAATACTCCTGGATAAGATCCGCGACCTTTTCGGGCGTTCCGATGAAATGTCCTTTCGGCGTTGCGGCCTGCAGAGCTACCTGACGAAGCGTGAGGTTTTTCTCCTTCGCTTCCTCCTTGATTTTGTCGGTCCCGCTTTGGAAGCTGTTCTTGCCGAGATCGCCGAGATCCGGGAACGGTTCATCCAGGGGATACTGCGAGAAATCGTGATGTTCGAAAAACCGGCCCAAATAATCGAGCGCCGTCTCGATCGTCACCAGGTTCGCAACCTCTTGGTACTTGCGCTCCGCCTCCTCCTCGGTCGATCCGATAATCGGTCCGATGCCCGGGAAAATAAGCACGTCGTCCTTCGAGCGCCCGTGCGAAACGGCCCTCTCCTTCACTTCCTTGTAGAAACGGACGGCGTCTTCCAAGTTCTCCTGCCCGGTGAAAATGGCGTCCGCCACTTTAGCCGCATAGTTTTTGCCCACTTCAGAGGAACCCGCCTGGAAAATAACCGGCTGCCCTTGTCTGGAACGGGCAATGTTCAGCGGGCCCCGGACGGAGAAAAATTCCCCCTGGTGATTCAAGGTGTGAAGCTTCCCGGGATCGAAAAATACGCCGGACTCTTTATCTCGCACGAAAGCGTCGTCTTCCCAGGAGTCCCACAATCCTTTCGTCACATCCAAATATTCTTCCGCGATTTTGTAGCGCAGATCGTGCTCGGGATGCGATTTGCCGTAGTTTAACGCGGACCCTTCGAGCGGTGAAGTGACGACGTTCCACCCCGCACGACCGCCGCTGATGGCGTCGAGGGAACCGAACTGCCGGGCGACCGTAAACGGTTCGCTGTACGAAGTCGACAGGGTTCCGACGAGGCCGATGTGTGTACTCACGGCAGCCAGAGCGCTCAGAATCGTAATCGGTTCAAAACGGTTCAGGAAATGCGGGATCGACTTCTCGTTGATATACAAGCCGTCGGCGATGAAGATCAGATCGAACTTGCCCGCTTCCGCCTTCCGCACCCATTTTTTGTACAGCTCGAAATTCACACTCGCGTCCGGCTGCGAGTCCGGGTGTCTCCACATCGCCGGATTACCGCCGACACCGTGCAGAAGCGCGCCCAGCTTCAACTGTCTTTTTTTACTCATGATCCTTCTCCCCTTCCGCTTTTGTTACACCGCCGCTACCACGGTTTTGATCCGTTCGATTTGCCCCAGATGAGTTTGCACGTGCGCCGTAAAAGCATTCACGACGGACGCCAGGGTGACGGTCTCCCCTTTGAAATTGACACCGGTTTTCTCCCAATCCGCTTCTGTAAGCCGCCGGAACAAAACCGCGTTATATTGCAGCAGCGCCGCATAAGCGTCCAATAGATCGGAAACGCCGCTTTCGTTCGCCCGCTGTCCTTCCACCCACGGGTCCTGGGCGAATCCGGGCAGGATCTTATCCGAGCCCGCCAAAATTTCGCGGATGCGGAAGGAGACCACGATATTGTGGTCGGCCAGATGCGCCAGCACTTCCGTAATGCTCCATTTTCCCGGGGCTTCTTTCCGCTTGAGCTGCTCTTCGTCCAGTCCCGCGACCGCCAGTTTCAATTGATCGTATACCGATAAGTAAAGTTGGATATCTACGTTTAAAATGCCGGAACCGCTCATTTCTTTTCCTCCTTATGTAGTCATCCGGAGACCATGGGACCCGGGGACCCTTGTGTAAAACGCGTCAAAGCAAACGGCCCGATATCGAACGGCGTCCGTCCGTACAGCATCAGATCGGCGAGAATCTCCCCGACGACACTCGAAAATTTGAACCCGTGCCCCGAAAATCCTCCCGCCAGAAGAACGGACGGATGGACCGGATGACGGTCGATCATAAACTGTTCGTCGGGTGAAAGCTCGTATTTGCAGACGGCTCCACGGTTCAACGGGCCTGCCGCCTGAGGCATATAAGCTTCCAACGCCCGGCGCAGATCCCCTTCATCCTCTTCGTAGCGGCCGAAGGGCTCCAGCGCCTCGCCCGCCGTCCATTCCACGCCGGTGTCGTGTCTGCCGATTTTGACCCCCGCGCCGCCGATGTCCGGAAAGCCGTAGTAGCCTCCGTCGCCGCCGCCGATGGTGAAGCCCGGGAATCGGCCCGCACCGAACAGGGGCTGTTTCGGCTGAAACCAGCCTACAGCTTTGCGGACCGCCCGGACGGGCAGTTTCACGAACGGCTCCAGCGTCCGGAACCAAGCGCCGGTGGCGAGAATGGCCTGCTGCGCATAGTACACGCCCCGGTCCGTATGAACGGCGACGCCGCCCTCCCGGGCGTTCAGCTGGCGCACGGGCGTATCCGTCAGCAGCCGGGCTCCGGCCTCTTCGGCCAGCCTCCGGTAGGCGGCGACGCACTTCTCGCTGAACAGATAGCCGGCGTCCGGCTCATACATCCCGGCGAAATGCTCCGGCAGCTCGAAGCCCGGCCACCGGCGGCCGATCTCGGCCGCGTCCAGCAGCTCCACGCTGACGCCCAGCTTCCGGGCGTCTTCGGCCCGCGTGCGGAACGCGTCCGCCCCCGCGATATTGATCACCCCGGACGGGACCATCAGCTCCGTGCCGGTCTCCGCCTGGAGCTCCTCCCACAGCTCCTGGGCGCGCAGCGCCATCGTGATGTAGGCGGGCCCTCCGCTGTATGCGTGGCGGATAAGCCGGGGCTCTCCGTGATGGCTGCCTTCCCCGTGCGGCGGGTTGAAGGAGTCGATGAGCAGCGTCCTCACTCCCTGCTTCGCCAGGTGGTAGCCTGCGCTCATGCCCATCGAGCCCGCTCCGACCACGATGACGTCATACGTCATCCCGCCATTCATCCGTTTGCTCCGCCTGCGGGCGGATCGGCCAGTTCCAGGAGCGCTCGCAGGGCCAGCTCCGAGAAAAATCGCGCGCTCACCGGAAGGGCCGCTTCATCCAGGTCGAACGCCTGATGATGCCACTCGTGCGGTCCGTCCGTTCCGACGAAGACGAAAAGCCCGGGCACTTCCCGCTGATAGAAGGCGAAGTCTTCGCCTGCCGGAGACGGGAGCGGCGTAACCGCGCTGTAGCCGAGAGCGTCCGCCGTGGTTCTCGCAAGCTCGGCCAGCTCGGCGGAGTTGTTCACGGGAGGCGGCCCCTGAATCCAGCGGAGCGACGCTTTCGTCCCGCTGGCGGCCGCCACTCCCTCGACGACCTCGCGGAAGCGCGCCAGTACGCGGCTCCGTACGCCTTCGTCGAAGGTGCGGATCGTGCCCTCCAGCAGCGCTTTCTCCGGAATCACGTTCCAGGCGGTCCCGCTGTGCAGCTTCGTCACGCTGACGACGGCACTGTCCAGCGAGCTGATATTGCGGCTGACGATGGACTGGACCGCCGAAACGATCTGCGCGGACGCCACGATAGGATCGCTGCCGGCTTCGGGCAGGGCCGCGTGCGAGCCCCGGCCTTCTATCTCGGCGACGAAGCCGTCCGCAGCCGCCATCAGCGGACCTTCTTTGATGCCGAGCGTCCCGACCGGCAAATCCGGCTTGTTGTGCAGCCCGAAAACGGCCCGCACGTTCTCCAGCGCTCCGCTGCCGATCACTTTGAGAGCGCCGCTCGCCTTCTCCTCGGCCGGCTGGAACAGGAAGCGGACCGTGCCCGGAAGCTCCTCTTCCTTCTGCTTGAGCAGGTAAGCGGCTCCGAGAACGGCCGCCGTGTGAAAATCGTGGCCGCAGGCGTGCATTTTCCCCGGAACCTTGGATGCGTAAGGAAGGCCGGTCTCTTCCCGGATCGGCAGCGCGTCAATGTCTGCCCGGATGGCGACCACTGGTCCCGGACGCAGTCCCCCCACTTCCGCAACCAGCCCGGTTCGCAGGGAGTAAGGGGCGATACGGATGCCGGCCTCCTCCAGCCAGGCTTTAATAAAAGCCGTCGTTTCGAATTCTTCGTGAGACAGCTCCGGATTTTCATGCAGATGGCGCCGGGCCGCAACGAGTTTTGCGGCCAGTTCTTCCAACTGCTCTTGCTGCGCCAGCGTTTCGCTAGTCATGGCTCTCGCCCTCCTTTTGACTGAGACTGCTTAGGATTGTTTAAGGCTGTTTAAGAAGCGCAATGCGGCGGCGGATTGCCGCCCGCCATTCGCGGCAGCTCAAGCCTCTACCGATACGCGCCGACCGGCCGTTTCCGCTTCCGGTTCAGCCGCCGTGTCCGCACCCGACAGCGCTTCGATCAGCAGCTCGAACGACCGCAGCCGCTTCGCAAAATCTTTGACCGCGGTCAAAACGATAAATTCGTCCACACCGGTGACCCGCTGCAGCTCCAGCAGCTCTTTTTTCACGGTTTCGATCGTCCCTTTCGTCACCGAGGGCTCCTTCACCTCGATCGTGAAGTTCTCGCTGCTCTGCTTACCGAACTCCTCCGCATGCTCCAAGGTGCTGACCGTAATCGTCCGGCCGCTCTCCAGATGGATTTTGACCAGCTTGTGGTCTCCGGCCAGTTCCTCCGCTTCTTCCTCACTCCCGGCCGCAATGACGGACAAAGCGAGTATGGCCGCCGGCTGCGCGCCGCCCGCGTAATTGAACTCGCGCCGATACGTCCCGATGGCTTCCACGGCCGTCTGCGGATCTCCGTTGATAAACAGCGAGAACACGTAAGGCAGACCCAGTTCCGCAGCAATCCGGGCGCTTCCGGTGCTCGCTCCGAGCACGTAAAGATCCGCGGGCCGCTCCGGTACCGGATTCGCACGGAGACCGGCCAGCGGGTGATCTTCTTCCAGCCGGTTGTGAAGAAATTTGCGCAGCTCGACGATTTTGTCCGTCAGGGAGTCGGCATCCACGACGTTTTTTTGAAGCGCCTGCGTCGATCTCGGCAGCCCGCCGGGAGCGCGGCCGATCCCCAGATCGATCCTTCCCGGTCCGAGCGCGGACAGCACGTTAAAGTTTTCCGCGACTTTGTACGGGCTGTAATGCTGGAGCATGACGCCTCCCGATCCGAGCCGGATGCGTTCGGTTTTGGCCAGCAGATGGGAGATCAGCACTTCCGGCGAAGATCCGGCGACGTGCGCGGAATCGTGATGTTCCGCTACCCAGAAGCGGTGATAACCGAGCTCCTCCGCCCGCCGGGCCAGCGCAACGGTCCGATTGAAAGCCTCCGTCCCGGTGTCGCCTTCGTAGATAGGGGTCTGGTCCAGAATACTCAGTTTAATGGCCATATCTTGGTTTCCTCCTTGTAAAAAAACGAATTCCGGCCGTACAGACGGAACCGTTTTTGCAGTTGGTCTTTTGTACTTGCGTTCTTTGCAGTTCCGTCATTACAGTTCCGTCTTTTTCCGGCTCCGCGTTTTAAATGGAATAGTTCAGTTCGGGAGTGATCCGCTTCAGAAACTGGCGGGTCCGCTCTTCCTTGGGTGCGTTAAACAGCTCGCCCGGCGGGCCTTCCTCGACGATGGCGCCGCCGTCCATAAAGACCACATGATTGGACACTTCTCTGGCGAATCCCATTTCATGCGTCACGACAATCATCGTTATGCCCTCTTTGGCGATCTTGCGGATAACCGCAAGCACCTCCCCGACAAGTTCGGGGTCCAGAGCCGACGTCGGTTCGTCGAACAGGATGACTTCCGGATTCAGCGCCAGTGCCCGCGCGATTCCGACGCGCTGCTGTTGACCTCCGGACAATTGGCTCGGATAGGCGTCCAGTTTCCCGGAAAGCCCCACTTTCAGCAGCACTTCCGCGCTTCGCGCGCGCGCCTCGTCTTTCGGAAGCTTCTGCGCGACGACCAGTCCTTCCATCACATTTTCCAGAACGGTCTTGTGCTTAAACAAATTGTACTGCTGGAAAACCATCGCGGTTTTCTTGCGCAGCGTATGAATCTCTTTGCGGCCCGAGCGCTTGCAATCGACGGTAAAATCCCCGATCGTCACTTCGCCGGCGTTCGGCTTTTCCAGAAAATTGATGCACCGCAGCAGCGTCGTTTTGCCCGATCCGCTCGGCCCCAGGATGACGACTACTTCTCCTTTATGCACGGTCAGGTCGATGCCTTTCAGCACTTCCTGCTTCCCGAACGATTTTGAAATGCCGGTCAGTTTAATCATGCCACTCCACCCCGATTGTAAAGAGTAAACCGCTTTTCCAGAGCGGACGATGCCTTTTCCACCAGGACCGTAATGCCCCAGAACAGAAGAGCGGCCGCGATATAGGCTTCGAAAAACTTCCAGTTCGTAGACGCCACGATGTTGGCCTGAGCGTTAATTTCCACCACCGAGATGGTAAAAGCGAGCGTGGTCGCATGCAGCATGGAAATGACGGAGTTCGTCAAATTGGGCAGGCTGACCGCAAATGCCTGGGGAAACACGATGCGCCGCAGCGCCTGCGCAGTCGTCAGGCCGACGGCGTAAGCCGCCTCGATCTGCCCCCGGTCCACCGCCCCGATGCCCGCCCGGACCACTTCGGACATATAGGCCCCCGCCGTGATGGAGAAAGCGATGATCACGAAAGCGACGAGCGGGATGGAGCCCGAGTTAAAGGACCAGCCGTAACGGTCCGCGAGCGTATCCAACAC
Source organism: Paenibacillus chitinolyticus NBRC 15660 (assembly GCF_000739915.1). Lineage (GTDB taxonomy): Bacteria > Bacillota > Bacilli > Paenibacillales > NBRC-103111 > Paenibacillus_F > Paenibacillus_F chitinolyticus. The sequence goes on from NZ_BBJT01000006.1 coordinate 267,140, forward strand.
GGCCGGAAGCCCGAAATAAACGAGGAACAAGTGCATCAGCATCGGCGTTCCCCGGATAAAGGTCACGTACGCAACCGCCGCCGGATACAGAACCGGCACCCGGTAAATGCGCACCAGCGCAATGACTGTGCCGATCAGCAGCCCTCCCAGTACGGAGACGGCCGTAATATACAGGGTCACCGGCAAAGCCGACAGCAGACTCAGAAAAGCCGTGCCGATGAAGGAAGGATCAAGGTTCATAGCCCGGCGCCTCCTTTTTGATTCCCGGCTGGAGCCGTCTGAAGATGTTCGGGCGCGCCGCCGTTTTACCGGACGTATCCGCAAGCGGCCTGCTGTGGCGCAGCAGTCTTTTCTCGGCGGCATCGAAGCCTTTCTGCAAAATAAAGCTGACGACGAAATAAATCAGCGACAGCGCGATATAAATTTCTATAAAATGCTGCGTCGCCGTGCCCAGCGTCTCGGATTTGCCCGTCATTTCCATGACGCCCAGCGTGAAGGCGAGCGAGGAGTCTTTCAGGTTGCCGATGACCAGGTTGCCGAAAACGGGCAGCGCGATCCCGAGCGCCTGCGGCATGACGATCCGGGTGAATGCCTGGTACCCGTTCATGCCGACCGCATAGGCCGCCTCGACCTGCCCCCGGTCAACGGCCGCCACCGCCGACCGGATCATCTCGGAGACATAGGCGCCGGTGTGCAGCGAGTAGGTAAGAATGACGAACAGGAGCACCGGCGTTTTGGACACGTCCACCTGGACGATTTTCAGCAATTCCGGCAGTCCGTAATAGATCAGGAACAACTGGATGAGAATCGGCGTCCCCCGGAAGAAGGACACGTAGACCCCACTGATCCGCCTCAGGACGGGCACGTTATAGAGCCGGGGCAAAGCGATAAGAAACCCGATGATCAGCCCCAGCAGGATGGAGCTTCCCACGATCAGCAGCGTAATGTGCAGATAGGAAAGCAGCTTCGGAATAAAGAAGAAGATATAGTCCGCCTCGAATCTTCTGCCCATGATACCACCTCTCTCGTACGAACCTTCGGGTTCTTATTTCTTCTGCGTGCCCACGTTCGAGAAATCTTGGCCGAGCCACTGAATGCTCAGCTTGGACAGCGTTCCGTCCGCTTTCACTTCCTTGATGGCCTGATCGATCCGATCGGCCAGCTTTCCGTCTGTTTTGCGGAATACATACAGCACATCCGACTCCGTAAGCGGCTCGCCGACCGTTTTCAGCGCGACCTTGCCGTCTTTGTCCGTATAGTTGCGAAGCGCGAAATCCGACGTCACCGTGGCGTCGATGCGCCCTTTGCGGATTTTATCCACCAGATCGTTGGCCGTCGCGTTGTCGTACACGATCTCGATGGCGTTATTGTTCTTCTTGTTGTACTCCTGGAGGATGTACGCTTCGTTGCTTGTCGCTCCGGTGCGGACTTTTTTGCCTTTCAGATCGTCGATGGTTTTGATGGTGTCGTTGTTGATCTCGACGGCGACTTTGTTCAGGAAAATGCTGTACGGTTCTTTATTGAACAAATATTTCTGCTCGCGCTCCGGATTTTTTTCCATTTGATGGGCGATGAAGTCGATCTTGTTCGTTTCCAGGCTGAGCAGCAGACTCTGGAACTCCATCGTTTTGAATTCGAATTCGTATTCCGGTATCCGCTTATCAAGCTCTTTGATCAACTCCACGTCAAATCCCGTCAGCTTACCGTTCTGGTCGATAAAGCACACCTGAGGGAACTTGGTCCCCGTGCCGACTATGACCTTCCGGGCTTGGCCCGCCGGGCTTTCCCCCGGTTTGTCCGTGGCCGCCGTCGTCGTCCCTCCACCCGTTTCAACGGCTTTGCCGCAGCCCGCAGACACTACCGCCAACACTAAAATTCCCGCTCCCGCCAACCATTTGTTTACTTGTTTCTTCATTAGACTCGCTCCCCCGCTTCGTTATGGATAGTTGAACATGTATCGCGCTTTTTCTTGCCGCCCGCCTTACCTGCCTGCGCTCTCCTATGTAAAGATTTTCTCTACGAGGCCGTAAAAAAGGCGGATTCGCGCAGCTCCAGCCGATAGCTTTTGACAAGCACCTCGCCGTTATGGAACTCCTTGTCAAACGCGCGCTGGAATCCCAGCCGCTCATAAAGGCTCACGGCGGAAGCCATCATATCGGACGTATGAAGATGAAGCGTCGAGGCCCCGAGCTCCAGGGAGCGCTTCGCGCTTTCTTTAATAAGCTCCGTCGCGACGCCTCTGCCCCGCGCTTCCGGCGAGACGGACAAATAGCGGATAATCGGCGTATGGATCTCCAGCTCCGGTCTGCCGTAAGCCGCCTCCGAGGAAACGAACAACTGGACGGTTCCGACGATTTTCCCGTCCGCCTCGGCGACGAGCCGTGCGACGGGATCGCCCTTGTCGGCGGCGGCGCCGATATCTTCCCGGTACTGCTGCCACCTTTGCGCGGACATGACGTCGGCATACTGCAGATAAGCTTCAAGCATCACCGCGCGAACCGCTTCGCGATCCGCCTCTGCCGCTTCACGGATGACGATGGAGGGTGAGCTTCCCATAGATCTGACACTCCTTTTTCTCCTAGGTGTGGAACTGCGCGTAACAACGCAAAAAGCCAGAGAGGTCACTAGAAGCGACTTCTCCGGCTGTCCGGTCGATACTCGACAATTCAAAGCGGAATACTAAGTTTTTAATACTGTACCACTAAAGCGGGACGTTATCAACCATTTTTTGTTGTTTTTTGAAGGAAGCTGCATTCCCCGCCGCTTGCGGTTCCGGCTGCTCGGCCGTTACTTCGCGGTCCCCTCTCACGATAAACGGACCGCGCAAAAAAAAGGCTGCATGCCGCAGCCGTCTTACAGCTTTTTCTCATACAGGTTGGCGCTCCATCCGTCTCCCGTCACGGTTTCCAGATAAACGAATCCGGCGTTCCGGTAATACGCGTTGAGCCTGGCGTTCTCCGACATGCAGTCCAGCCGGAAATACGTTTTGCCCGTCTGCCTGATATAATCCTCCGCCCATTCGAGCAGCCGGGTACCCAGCCGAAGTCCGCTGCGCTTGCGCGTCACAACGAGCCGGTGCAGATAGCCCGCATCGCCTCGGTCCCTCTCTCCCCACAGGAGCTTGTCGCTCCACTGGAGCGTGAAGCAGCCCACGGCTTCTCCGCCCGAATAAGCGATGAACAGTTCACAATCGGCCATCAGTTCCGCGAAATATTCCGGGGTGAACGTCTTCTCGTCCCAGAGCAGAATGCCCCGCGAAACTCTCCAGCGGGCCGCTTCCACATACAGCTCCTGCAAAAGAGGCGTTTCGGCCGGAACCGCTTTTCTGATTTCCAGGTCAGCTCCCGCCCACGCTTCCGCTTCCCGACTCGTGCTCACCGGCAAAACCTCCTTTAAAGCCCCTTTGACGGAAGAAAAATTTAAGTCCAGTCATTCCTATGCTCGGAAATGAAATGAATATCCTTTCGATAATGCTCAAGATGTCCTTCATCCAGCATCTTTTGAAAAGCCAGGTCACCTTCACTCGCTCTTCTTGTTATTGTTTTACACAATCCTTCCAATCGCAGCAGTACCATGTCTATGTAATTTTCCGCAAATCCTTCACCGTAACAATCAAAAAACAAGTTCACTCTGTTTTTAATGCGGGAAGCATCTTGAAAGGAATCATAGTAAACGATTTCGCCCGTTTCAGTAAGATGCAATCGGCTTAACGGCACACAAGTGTAAAGAGTGTACGCTATGTCCCAAAGCCGCGGACCCGGTCCGGCCGCATCAAAATCAATAATGCCTATCGGTTTTTCATGCTGAAAAATAATGTTGTATACGGCAAAATCGTTGTGGCATATGACCTCCAAAGGTTGTGGCGTATGGTCGAATGGCTGCCAACTGTCATCAAATGAAAAGTCGCTTACAGCATCATGATAGAGACGGAGCATTTTCGCAATTTCCTGTAAGACATCATCCGACCGCATGTATTTCTTCAAAGGATAATTACCGGCTTCCCCTTCGATAAAGGATAAAATTTCTCTTCCTTTTTCATCCGTACCCAGGTATTTAGGGGCATAACCGTATCCTTTGTTGTCAAGATGGTTTAACAGGGCATGAATGTTGGGGCTATTCGGCTTTAACTCCCTTCTGACCGTATTACCCGACCTATATACCTTTGAGACGTTGCCGCCGGCTAACAATTCCTCATTTGAACGATTAGACATGTAAGTACCTCCTTTTCTTGTTCAAAAATCGCGTGGGGTTCGCTCGCCCCGCCCAGGACTGCAACGCGCGCCGGGCATTCTAGCCTGCTCTCTTTAATGAAAGTTCAATAGAATTCCCTAACATAGCCATCCAAAAGAAGTACACTCGGCAGATTCGTGCTTTCCTAATCCCCGAAATCCTGGGTCCGGACAATCCCTTCCTCCCATACGCGCTCCAAAATCGCATCCACGGTTTCCTCCGGCGTCAGACCGGTCGAGTCCAGCCACAAACCGACCCGCGGGGTTTCCCCGTGCAGCACGCCGTTCAGTGCGGATACGGTCCATACGCCGTATCCCTTCTTGGACCGGGCCGCTTCTCTGCTCGCGACTTCTTCCTCGCCGGGGCACAGTACGATCACGTACAGGGGCCTGTCTTCCAGCAGCGAGAGGAAATCGCTCAGCACGCGGCCTACGACGACATCCTGCATCACGACGGTGAATCCGGCTGAATAATAGGTGTCCGCGGCTTGTGCGGTCAGCCTGTACCGCAGCAGAAGCTGCTCCATTTGATCGGCTTCCGCGTCCGGCTGAACTTCCTTTCGGTCGTTGACGATCATTTTACGGAAATGATCTCCCCGGAGATGAACCGATTTCTCGAACCGCTCCGCCAACAGCTGCGCGACCGTCGATTTGCCGCTTGCCATAATGCCGGTCACCAAAAACATCGCATGAATATCCCGAATCATGCCAAACCCCTCCTTTTGCGGACGATTTCTCATGTTTCCATTGTAGCCAATCGCCGGCAAAGCGCCGTAAGGAGAGTTTCGTTATAATCAAACCTGCCGCCGTCCGTCCGTCGACCCGCGTATCCATGCTGCCGGCATGCGGAAGGCCCGGATTCCATACACTAAGATATAACACCTCTCGCATCCAGAAAGGAGACCGGCCATGTACGGTTTTGCACCCCCGCCGTCGCTTCCTCCGTCACCCGGATACCGGGCAGGCAAACCGGCTGTCATTGAAGTTACGGGCGACGGAATCGTCTCCGTCATTCCCGACCAAGCCGTGATCGTGCTGGGAGCCGTCACGGAGGGAGAAACCCTCTCACCCGCGCAGGCCGAGAACGCCCGGATCATCTCGGCCGTGATCGACTCCCTGCTGCAGCTCGGAATCCCCCGGAGCAGCATCCAGACGGATGAATTCCGGATCGATCCCCAGTACGACTTTCAGGACGGCAAACAGATTTTCCGCGGCTACCGGGTCACTCATCTGCTGAAAATTACGACGGATCGGGTCGGAGAAACCGGAACGATTGTCGATACCGCCGTCTCCAAAGGGGCCAACTCCGTTTCGGGAATTTCTTTCCGGACGTCCCAGCCGCAGAAATACAGCAAGGAAGCGCTGACCCTCGCCGTCCGGAACGCCCGAGAGAAGGCGCTGACGATAGCGGCGTCCCTCGGAGTCACCCTCGCGGCGGTTCCGGAGTCCGTCCGGGAGCTCAGCGGCCAGAACGAGCCCGTCCCGTTCAAGGCCTCCATGCTGGCCGCCGGTCCGGCCACCCCGATTCAGCCGGGTGAGCTGCATGTTTATGCCGCCGTGAGTGCGCGGTACACCTTCAGCTAAGCCCGGCCGGGCAGCACAACGAAGAAGAGAGCGTATCCCCGCTGACGGGATACGCTCTCTTCTTCGTTGGGAGCAGGGGCGCGGGAGGTACGCGGCCGTTCCCTCGCAATGCCGGAACGCGCACCCGTGCTTCGCTGGCGGGACAGGCGGCTGCGCGGGAACGGTGCTTGGCTGCTGCCGCCACGAAGGGCTCGCGCTGAAGTCGCGGGCCGGGTCAGGCGCTGTGTCCGCTCCTTTCTACGGCAGCGCTCCCCATCAGCACTCGCTTGACTGTGCTCCCTCTACGGCTGCGCACCCGTTCGGCTCCGCCTACGCTCCAGTCGGCGTTCCGGCTTCCGCCCGGGCCAGCCCTGCGCAGGGCTGAGCGTCCGCAGCCCGCTTACGACGCGCTAGCCGCAGCCGCTGGCGCGGGCTCCGAGACGATGCGCGTTGCACTCTTGCGGCCGTCCACGCCGATCGGGACGTCGCCGGCAATCGTGACCCGGCGTACGACCCGGTGCTGATCGCCGTAATCGTTCACGGCGTAATGCTGCGTGGCGCGGTTATCCCAGATCGCCACGTCGCCTTCGGCCCAGCGCCAGCGCACGGTATTTTCCAGGCTTGTGATATGTTCCTGGAACAAGGCGATCAGCTTCTGGGAATCGGCAACGGAGAAGCCTTCGATTTTTTTGGCGAAGCCGCCCAAAACAAGTGTCTTCTCTCCCGTTTCCGGGTGAACGCGGACGAGCGGATGCTCCGTTTCGTAGACCGTGGAAGCGAAGCTCTCCCGGTATTTGCGTGCCGCTTCGCTGCCCAGGGCGTTAACCGTTCTGATTGTGGCCGCATAATCGAATTCATTGGTGTGCAGCACCCGCAGCTTGTCGGCCAGCTCGCGCAGCTCCGCAGGAAGCAGTTCATAAGCCGCGGCCGTATTCGCCCACACCGTATCCCCGCCCGCTTCGGGAATCACAATCCCCCGGAGAATAGAAGCCGCCGGATATGCATCGACAAATGTCACATCCGTGTGCCATACGTTGGCGCGGCCCCCGTGGGTCGAATCCAGCTCCAGCACGTAATCCGTGCCGTCTTTGGGCTTAATCGTCGGATGAGCGACCGGGCTGCCGAGCAGCTTTGTAAACTCTTCCTGTCCAGCATTGTCCAGGTGATTTTGTCCCCGGAAGAAAATAACCTTATGCTTGAGCAGCTTTTCGCGGATAAAACCTACCGTGCTTTCATCGAGATTGCCGGACAATGAAATCCCTTCAATAATGGCACCAATTCTTCCTGAAACCGGGATTACCTTCACTTGTTCACTCATGTTCTTTTCCTCCTTTAAAATGGTTGATTTATCGTCAGCGGCAAGCCCGGACCGGCAGCGCGTCTGCCCTTACCGGGACTATCCCTTGTAATTGTCGCGCCATTTCAACAGCCGCTCTTCCAGCAGCCGCACGACGGAATCCACAAGCTTGCCGACAACAGCGAAAATAAGGATGCCCACAAACACGGCGGTCGTTCTGGAAAACTGCCGGGCATCCTGGATCATATACCCGATGCCCTCGCTTGATCCCATCAGCTCCGCCACGACGAGCCCCAGCCAGGCGACGCCCAGCGACAGCCTGAGACCGAGCAGGACATTCGGCAGCGCCGAGGGGAGCACCAGCTTCGTAATTTGCCGGAAGCGGCTAAACTCCAGCACTTTGGCTACGTCAAACAGCTTGGAGTCCACGTTCCGGACGCCCAGGAATGTATTCACGTACAGCGGGAAAAAAGCTCCCAGCGCGATCAGCAAAATTTTGGACAACTCGTCGAACCCGAACCAGAGTATAAAAAGCGGCGTGATCGCAAGATGCGGAACGGTGCGGAGCATCTGTAAAGTAGGGTCGAGCATGTACTCGGCTCTTTTTCTCAACCCGACCAGCATACCGGTCAGGAGACCGAGCGAGCCGCCGAGCAGAAATCCATAGGCGGCCCGCTGCACGCTCACCTTCAGATGATGGAAAAGCTCTCCGGATTGAACCATTCCTGCGAATTCCTCCGCAATGCTGAGCGGTGAAGGAAATAGCGTCGCGGAGACCAGCTTCAGCCCGCTTGCCGTCTGCCAGGCGGCAAGCGCCGCCAGCGGCAGCACGAGCCCGAGCAGGGCGATTTTCAGTTTGCCTCCGCGTCTGGCGGATGCTCTTCCTGCGGCGGCTCGTCTTCCTTCCCCCTCATCCAGGCCCTTGGCGGCCGGGGAAGACGGGTTTAATTGTCCCAAAGCTGACACGGTCTTCGCCTCCTCCTCCTTATTTAGCCGCTTTCACGGCTTCAATCGCTTTGCTGTCCGTGTTATGCGTCACGTCGATTTTCTTCTTGATAAAGCCCGCTTCCAGGAGAATGTCTGCCGAGGCCTGCTGGACACCGAAAATCTCTTTTGAAATCGGAACGTTCGAATACTCGGTATTTTGTACCACCAGCTCGATCGTCGCCCGGTCCGCCTTCTTCGCCTTCGCTATGAACTCGACGACCTCATCCCGGTGCTCCTTCTGAAAAGCTATCGCTTTCTCGAATCCTTTCAGGAAAGCTTCCGCCGCCCCCGGATGCTCCTTGACAAAATCGGTCCGGCCGATCGTAAGCACCGGCGCTTTGATGTTCAGAGCTTCCCCGCTCGTCAGGACGCGCGCGCCGTTTTTGGCGATCTGGATGCTCGTATACGGGTCGAGTCCGACCCAGGCATCCACCGCTCCCGATTCGAAAGCGGCGACAGCTTCTTCCGCCTGGAGCTGGATAAGCTGGAAGTCGGATTCTTTCAGCCCCGCCTGCTTAACCGCTTTGATGAAAAAAACATGAAGCGTAGTCCCCTTGGCAATCGCGATCTTTTTTCCTTTCAAATCCGCAAGGCTCTGGGCGGTGCTTTTGGCCGGGACGATCACGATGTTGAGTCCTTTCAAGCCTTCGGAGAGCAGAGACAGCGTCGTGACCGGCAGGTTGTTCGCCTGAGCGGATATCGCCGCCCCGTCCCCGAGCCAGGAGAAATCGACGCGTCCCGCGGCCAGCGCCTCCAGAAGAGCCGGTCCGCTAGGAAACTCGGACCATTTGACGTCTCCGCCGATTTTGGCGAATTCCTCCTCGAACCAGCCTTTCTCCTTGGCCAGGAGGAACAGCCCGCCGCCCCCGTTGTTTGCGAGGTTGACGGTATATGCGCCCTTGGGCGCATCCGTCCCGGAGGCGGTTGTCGCGGCCTGTCCGGCGCCGCATCCCGTAAGTCCGGCCAAGCCTATGGCGAGCGCCGCAGCCGCTAGCGATGCTTGAAGTTTGTTCATCCGCCGTGCCCCTTTGCACAAAAATTTGGAGTACAAAAAAAGACACCCGACAGCGCGCGTTAAGCGGGCCGTGCAAGGTGCCACCAGTGGACCGGTAGGATACCAGAGTTATCGCGATTCACTCCTAAAACAATTAAACCTTATATTCGCATAAAAATAGTCGGTTTTAAGAATATACTAACTGACTAGTCAGTCATTCCTTGTTGGAATGATTCTATCAGCCCTTTTTTGGGAAGTCAATACTTTTTTAACAATACTTGAAAAGAAGGCGTCCCCTTGTCCATAGCCGCCGGCTTATTTGCAAAGCAGCCCGACCAGTTGCTCTTCATCCGGGCTCGCTACGGCGCCCAGTCCTCTGCGCCGGGCCCCGCTGACTCCGTTGAGCAGAGCGAAGTAAAGCACCGCCAATTCTTCGGGTCTTCCTTCCCGGAACGTCCCCTCTTCTTGTCCCTGCTTCACGATCGCGATAATCGGCTGGAGGTTTTCGACGGCCCTGCGCGGTATCTCCCGCTTTTCCTCCGCGGAAATACCGGCGATCGTCTCCGCATGCAGAACGACATGCATGCCGTTCAACGCATTCTCGTCCTCCCCGATTTTCCGGGCATGCCAAAGAAGCTTATCGCGCGCATTTCCTTCCCGGCCGCGGGCCTCTTCGCAGACTCTGCCGTATCTTTCCTGAAGCATCTTGACCAGGCTGACGAACAGCTCTTCTTTGGAGGAATAATAGTTATATACATGGCCGTGGGAAATGCCCGCCGCTTCCGCAATATCCGATATTTTGGCCGCCGCGAGGCCCTTATTCGCGAAAATTCCGATGGACGCATGAAGAATCTGCGACCTGCGTTCTTCTCTCTGCCGCGTTACTTTTTCCGGGTTATTCACAGACATAACGGGTCCCCTTTCTCCGATATCGTGGATTATAACACATTTAGGAAATCAGAAAACTGCGATTTCTCCCGTTTACTGGAAATATTCATTTTGAACCCCAGGAAATTCCTTCCTCCTGCCGAATAGTGTTAGGGATCGGATAAAGATAACCACGTCCAGAGGGTGAGCGATATTGGCGCAGATCAAAGATCTTTTACTACAGCTCTTTTTTTCCCTTATGCCTTTCGTACTGTACAGCTTCTATTACCGGGACAGGGACACCAATTACACCAAAAAATTTATTCTGATTACCTCCATGATCTGCCTGTTTCTTTCCATGACATTCGCTTCCAGCGTCGAAAAAGGCATCCAGTTCGATGTCCGCTACGTCATCCTTTTTTTCGCGCTTGTGTTCGGCGGGTTTCGCATCGGCCTTCTGCTTATGCTGGAGTTTGTTCTGTATCGCCTTTATTTGGGAGGTCCCGGGACCTCTTCGGCCATGGGCATGATGATGGTTATGTTCCCCCTGTCGGTCTTGCTGTGCAGTGTCTACCACAGGACAAGCCAGAAGTACCTGGTCGCCGTTATGGCCGGACTCTGCTATTCTTTCTTTCCCCTTCTTCTCTTGTATATCAACCGGCCCGATTATATTTTGACACATTTGACTTACCATATTCTGATCATACCCGTTCACAATTCGGTCGGAGTTCTGCTGCTGATCTACTTGTTTGAAAAGTCCGCCACGGATAAGGACATGTACCTGAGGTACCTGCAGAGCGAGAAAATCGAGGCCGTCGGCCAGGTCGCCGCTTCCCTGGTGCATGAAGTGCGCAACCCGCTCACCACCGTGCTCGGTTTTTTAAAGCTGATCCGTCAAGATCAGGCGATGCCTCCCGAAAAACTTCACCGGTTCATTGACATCAGCATCGAGGAAGTGAAGCGGACGGAAGCGATTCTGTCGGAGTATTTATCCATGTCCAAGCCTTTAACGCAAAAGCGCGAAGTCATCGATCTCGCCCATGAGCTGGAGGCTGTCGCGGAGGTTATGACTCCCTATGCCACAATGAACAATGTGTCGCTGATCCTGCATGTCCCGTCCGAACCCGTACGATTATCCGCTAACAGAGCCGAAATGAAACAGCTCCTTGTCAATTTCGTAAAAAACGCCGTCGAAGCCTGTTCCGCCATACAAAAAGGAAACGTCACGCTGCGTATGCATACGGACGGGCTGCTCGTGAAAGTACATATCCGGGACAATGGGATCGGGATGAATAAAGAACAGTTGAGGCGGCTCGGCTCCATCTATTATTCCACCAAAAATACGGGCACCGGCCTGGGCCTTACGTATTCTTATCAAGTGATCCGTTCCATGAACGGAACGGTCTCGGTGTTCAGCGAGCTTCATAAGGGAACGGAATTCACGCTCTCGCTTCCCCTTGCTTCCAAAGATCCCGATGGATGATAAAAAAATCGCCAGTCCTCTTCACGCTCTGTCGGAGCATAAAGAGGACTGGCGATTGATTTATGGGCCGCGGACGGCCCGGATTGTACAGAGTACGGGGCGGGTACCGACAGAGTGTTACGCCTAAAGAGCCAGCTTCCCCTTCTCCATGAGGAGCTTGCCGTCCAGATATACGGTCGGCTCCTTAACGAGCCCGTCGATATGGACGCCGGCCGTGATCGTTCCTCCGAACGTATTGTTGCTGCCGAAGGCCACATGTATCGTGCCGTACACCTTCTCGTCTTCCAGGATGACGCCGGTGATTCTCGCTTTATCGTTCGTTCCGACTCCGAATTCGCAGAGGAGCCGGCCGTCTTTGTCTCCGAGCATGCCCAGGAGCTGCGGACCGGCTTCGCCTTCCGCTTTTACGATACGGCCCTGTTCGATGGTGAGCAGAAGAGGCTCGCTCAGCTTGCCGATTCCGGCAATGGACCCGTCGATCAGGATTTGCCCTTCCGCCGTTCCTTCCAGCGGCGCGATGTAGGCTTCGCCGGACGGCAAATTCCCCGACTCGCCGGGATTCAGATACAGCCCCGTGCTCGGCACGCCTTTTCTTCCCTCCACAGGGAAAGTGAGCGTGTAGCCGTCCTTCTCGATGCGCACCTCCCGGGCCCCGGTTAAGAGCTTCGTCACTTGATCCGTCAGACGCTTAACCTCGGCATAATCGGCCGAAATGGCGCCGTGGAGGAACATATCCTCCGTGATGCCCGGCATCGTGGCCAGCCTCGCTCCGGCGGCAGCCGCATTTTTGCGGGCCTGCGTATGCGTGAGAGACTGCTTCGTGATGCAGACGACCACGTTTGAGGTGATCATGGCTGCCGCAACTGCGGAAGGAGGCTCTTCGCCCGGTCTGTACCGGTCCTTCATGACCATAAGCACAGCCTCCGCGCCAAGCGCTTTTCCCGCTTCGTATAGCGGCTCCGCAAGATGTCTCTTATCCTCGTCCGAGACGACAAGGAATGATTCCCGGGCCTGCAGTCCCAGACTGCTTTGCAGCACGTGTTTGCCGACTTCGATGAGTGATTCGTTCATAATCTTCATCCTTTCGAATTTGGCTTCTTCTATATCATTTCCGATACGAGCTTGCCCATCAGGGCATTGGAGAGAACCACCGGCTTGCCCGAAGCCTCCGCCATGAACTGCCGCGCTTCCTCCGTGTACCCCATACAGTCCAGTACGATGATGTCGCTCTTCTCTTTCAGTTCCTCGGCGGCACGCCGGAATTCGGCTTCATCCCGTTTGTACGGCGACGCGACGGCAAAAACCGGGCTCAAGCCGTAGGGCTCGTACTTCTGCGCAAGCGTTGTACACTGCTCCTGCAGCGGTACGAGCACGCCGAGCCTGCGGCCGCCGGCCATCGCTTTGACAGCGGGAGGGATAAGATGGTCGGGCTCGATCAGATACGACCGCTCTGCCCGGAGACCGGGGAATACGCCTGTGCACAGCAGCAAAATGTGCCGGATTCCGGCCTTCTCGAACTCGCTAATCCGCTTCTGCAGCAGAGGCTGCAGCTTCTCGCGCGACATCACGACGGATTCGCCGTTCGCCAGACGCGAGGTCAGTACGTACTGCCCTTCTTCCGGAAAAAGCTCCCTCTCGATATGCGCTTTATCCAGCCCGTCCAAGGCGCCGCCTTGAACGAGTTCCGCGCGTCCCTCCAGGCAGCGCTCTATAATCGGCGCCACGTCCGTCCGGGGCGCTTGACCGATTGTGATCATTCCCAGTTTTCCCATGTTCTCCACCCCCATGTAAGATCCGCCCGAAGCGGCTGAAAAAAAAGGACAGGGGAACCTCCCCTGTCTGCTGTCCGGTTCCCCGCTTACTTGCCGCTGGTCTGCAAAATTTTCATGGACCCGTACAGCTTCGTGATCAGGCTAAATTCCTCCGGGTCGTAGAAAGCGCACGTTCCGGACGTCGTTTCCTTGGCCGCTTCAATGGCGAAACGCGCCGCTGCCGCGATGTCCGTCTCGTGGCTCGCTCCCGTTCCGCAGCCCGGCACGACGGATTGCGCCGTTACCGCGACGCCGACGACGGGAGCATCCGTCGCTACGCACGGCTGAAGGATGGAGTTGATGTGATACAGGTCGTTGCCGTACGGCGTGATGTCCTGCATCGTAACCGGGAACGTCACCGCATGCTGACCGGTCGTCATCTCCATAATGCGGAGCAGATCGTCGCTGACGCGGAGAATGTACCCTTCCTTCACAGTCGGCGATATCGCGATGCCTTTGTGATTGATCACGCGGTTGCCCTTCGTCGTGTCGATGGACAGAATCGCGTCCATTTCGGGCACGACTTCCTCCCGGTTCATCGTCAGGATATCGACCGGCGAATCCATAAAATCGACCGGTTCATGCGGGCGGGTCGGCGCGTCCGGGCAGATGTGAGTCGTGACGATCACATCTCCCGGGAGCGCATCGCCCTTCGTCTGCATATCCGCCAGCTTCAATGCGGCCGCGACAGCCGCAACCGCTCCGTCCGCATCGGATACGAGGCCGATGCGGCTCGGGCGCGCTCCGATGCCGCCCAGACGGCCGATAATGCCGAAAGTCGGCGCGCTGCCGCCCTTGCTTTTGCCGTCCGTGCCGGGGATTACGACTTTGACGAAATCCGTGCTTCCTTTTTCTCCGCTGACTTTGGAAACGGTCACCGATATGCCGGGATAGGCGTCGAACAATTCTTTGACCTTCGCTCCGCTTGCATAAATACTGTCCAGTGTATCGAGAACGGTCATCGTTTGTTTAAGGGTCATATTAACTTCCTCCGTATGAATTCACTTTGATGTCGAAATGAATGAACCCGGATTTAATCCAGATAAGAAAGAACCGGCTTCTTGATAATGTCTTCCACCGCCTGCAGCAGCTTGCGGTTTCTCATCGTCGTGCTGAGCAGCAGCTTCTCGGCGGGCACCGCAATGACGGCGATGTGCTGCCCTTTCGCGATGGCGGCCGATACGATCGGCTTCGCCGTTTTCGCGTCCAGCGTCATGATCAGATCCGGGAAGGTGGCAAATCGCTCCCCGTCTTTCTCCAGCGTCATGTACTCGTTCCAGAACGTCATCTCGTACGCGTCGTCGATCCGTACGGTTCCGGCATCGAAACCGCCCGCCGTTTCCAGCGAGAAGTCCGTTACCGTACCGGCGGTTACGACCTTGCCTCCGAGCTGCGCGACCACGGCCTCGATGGCGGCTTCTCCCTTCGCGGAGAGCAGCGCCCGGCCGACTTCGATCGCCTGCGTAATGGCCCCGGCCGCGCCGTTGGCTCTCGCGTAAGCCGCCGTTACGGGGTTCCGGGCGACGGCCACGAGACCGCCCGCTTCGATGGAAGCCTTGCGGATCATCGTCGACGCCTTGTCAAGCGACCCGGAGATGCTCAGCTCGATGTAGCGGTCGCCACGGCCGCCTGCGGCCGCTTGATGGGATACATAGTCCTCCACCTCGGACAAGTTCATCGAACCCATGGAACCGGTCGGGTGGGCCCGGCCGTTGCAGGCGAAATCGACGAGCGGCACGCCGGTGATCGCCGACTGGAACCAGCCGTTGACCGTCGTCCCGGCCCCGTTCTCGTTCGTGTGCAGCCCCTGGATGGGCCGGCCGATTTTGGCCGCGAGCATCTCAAGCGCCTTCGCATAATGAACGGGCTTCACAAACTGTTCTTTGGCCGCGGGAGCGCCGACCATGGAGACGGTGACCAGCAGGTCGTCGTCCCCGAATTCGTCGAGAGAGATCAGCTCGGGCTCGCCGACTTCCAGCGCCAGGCGTCCCAGCTTCAGCCCTTCTTCGATCCAGCCGCCGCCACCGCCGCCGAGAACGGCGCCGCCGTATACGGCCTGCTCTACCATTTCTTCGTTCAGCTTAAGTCTCGTCATGGAAGTCACCTCATTTTTTCAGTTTGAATACGGAGCTAAAGAAGCTGTACAGGGCATCCCCCGCGATAAAGCCGGCGGCGAGAATGCTCATCGGCGTTTCGGCTTCTTTCTTGAAAATTTTCAGAACAACGATCCGGATCAGAATACCGGCGAGTACCGCCCAGCACGCATTCGGCGAAACGATCAGAAGACCCGTTGCGAAAAGCACCCCGATCTGACGGGACGGTCCTCCGAGCAATTGGACAATCGCGCCGGGAATCGCCCAAAGCAGCAGTTGGCGGGCAATATCGGCCGAAGCTCCGGCCTGGATGGTCGACACGTACACTTTATCGATAGGCGGAACGAGATTTTGCGCAAAATAGCCTTTGTACGAGAGCAGCACGGTCAGCAGCGCGACGCCGAAAGCGATCATCGCCGTGATGTACTGCTGTTTTCTCCCGTGAAGCTCAAGCTCGGGATCTTTGCCGTTGCCCCGGAGAATGTATCCGGCTTTCAAATCGTAGCCCATATCCGCAAACGCCGGGCCCGTCGCGGCGCTGAAGCCGGCCAGAAGCGCAAGCGCAACCGGCGGAAACCCGATCAGCATGCCGAACAGCAGCGTAATAAAAGCGACGGCAAACGCCGGGAACCAGCCGGAATGCATGGCGGCGATCCCTACGATGATCTCGTGCACGAAGGCGGCGAAAGCGGCGAAAATGATGAAGCCGATCAGCATGCCGAGCGACATTTTCGTCATAATGCCGCCAATGATGGCAATGAGCAGGGCGATGACCAGGTAAGCGGCAAAGCCGAGGCTGAGGGTGCGGCGGGCTTCTTTATCCGTCCTTGTCAGCCTGATGTCCCTGACTTCTTCCTCGCTCTCCGCTTCGGAACCCGCCGTTTTCGGGCGCTTGAAAAGGAGCATCCCCGCCTGGATGAGCGCGACGATACCGGCGCCGATCATGACCCCGTGGGCGATGTACAGCTGATTGACGTCGATATCGAACCACGGCACCGAATACTGCCGGATCATCAGGCCGATGCCAAACATCGTCAGCGCCCAGATGTTTCCGATAAACGCGACACCGAAAGCGGACATCGAGATTTTAAAATACGAGCCGATGAGCCCGATAACGGTTCCGACACCGAGCAGCAGCGCGCGCTTGCCGCCTTTATCCCCCGCCAGGATCGATTCCGCGGTAGCCACGCCGGGCGCCCAGGTTCCTTTTGCCGGGAATAGTTTGGAGTCAAAGAGCTTGTACAGCAGCGTCGCGTCGACGAACATCGCCAGCGCGGCTCCGATCAGCATCGGCACGATCAGTTCCGTCGCGCCCATCGCAAACGGAATCCCGATCGGAATGAGCAGGCTGTTGGCCGCTCCGAACGTCGCCGAGGAAATAGACGTCTGAACCAGATTCTGGCGGTGGATCGATTTGTATTTGCGGAATATCATCACGGGAATCCGGGCGATCAGCATCGCGACAAGCGCTCCGATAATCGCGGTATTCGGGGTTACCCCCAGCGTCGTGACGAGCTGCATCCCGATAATGGCCCCGATCACACTGGTGACAATGTTCAAGATCAGTGCGAACGGCTCGAAAATACTCGGGTGCTTCTTTTCCTTTTCCTCTTTCTCTTCCATGGACAATCCCCCTAATCACTTGATGTAGAACCATTCTCCCGTCATCTGTTTCCTTCAGGAAACTTTTTTTCTGTTACGGGAATGAAGCCGAAGGCAGAGGTGCAAGTATTTTTTATACAAGTAGTATGTGCAAAATGGAATGTTCCGACAAACGAAAGTGCAATGCGGTAAAAATCGCCTTATAAACCTCGTGATAGAGGCAACCCTCACCGTCGTTCCGGCCGTGCTCTCGCAACATGTATAGGCTATACCTACCAGGCGTGTCCCATTCGTCACGTGTACGGCATTCATCGTAAACATCCTATTCCATCTCGCCCATACCGCTTTAAAGCTTTACTAGAATATAGCCCGAGGGTATGACAAAACCGGCTCGCGGGCGCTTTCCGAACGAAATTACTTTCCGGCCGAATCCGGCAAAACTTCCGGTAACGTCCGTTTCTTTTTCATGGAAAATATACGCAGTTGAACCGTTCCGAGGAGAACCCCGGTAAAAACAAGCGCAGCCCCGAAAAGCTGCGGAGCCGTAACGGCGCGGCCGAAAAGAAGAAATTCCAGCAGCATCGTCATCAGCGGCTGCAAATTCAGCACGATGGCCGCTTTCGCCGCGCCGAGTGTCTGCATGCCTTTGTTCCACATGACCCCCGTAAGCCCCTGCGCCACGATCACCGTCACGATAACGAGCGCCCACATCCCCGCGGGATGTATCCAGGTGGCCTCTCCGGCCGCCAGAACGAACGGATCGAAGAGCACAGCGCTGAGTGCGAAGCTGTAAACCGTCACGATAAAGGGAGAAAGCCGCCTCGTCAAAATGCGGACAAAAATCAAGTTGCACGAAAAGGTAAACGTCGCGCCTGCCATAATCCAGTCCCCTGCATTAAACTGCAAACCGCGGACATTCAAGGCGAAAGCCAGACCCGAAATGGCGATCACACTGCCCGCCACCATGCGCCAGGTCACCCGTTCTTTCAGGAAAAGAGCGGCCAGACCGGCCGTAAACAAAGGCGACAGTGTAAAAATAAGCGACGCGTTCGTAGCCGTCGTGAGCTGGAGTCCCCGGAACAGCAGGATCTGGTTCGCAATGAGGCCGATTCCGGCCGAGCAGCAAAGCCAGAGCGCGTCTTTTCCCGTTATTTTCACAAAAGCGCGCGTTCCCCACGCCCACAGCAGAAAGGTGCCGGACACGATCGTCAAGCTCAGCGCCGAGAGAAACATGGGAGGAAACTCCCGGAGCAGCACCTGTCGGACCATGTAATTCAGCGCCCAAACGAAGACGCAGAAGATCAGAAGCAGGTACGATCTGGCCGATGTCCAAGTCACGAGCTTGACTTAATTCGGCTCGCGGACATCATCGAGCTGCTTGTAGTAATGGGAGGCGAACAAGCCCTCCGCTTCGACGGCGTCGACGACCGGAACATGCAGTTCGCTCCGGAGGACGGCGGCCAGGCCGATGGTCGAGAAGCCCGTGCAGGCGAACACGATGACCTTCGTCCCCGCATCCAGCAAGGAGCGGGCGGCTTCGACCGCTTTCTCGCGTCCGGCCGGTGTCATGAGATCCGTCGTGTTGGTGACGCCTTCGGGACGCGTGTAGCGGACAAGCTTATCGCCGAGCAGATCGCGGATGACCGCAGGCGCTTCCTCCGTGATACCTAGTACGCCAACGGGCCGGCCCATGGACAATGCCGCGTACGCCGCGGCGCTTCCCGCTCCGATGACCGGCACCGAGACGCTATCGCGCAGAGGCCCGATCGCCGGGTCCGCCGCGCAGGAAATGACCAGCACCGTGCAGCCTTCCGACTCCATTCGCTTGCCCAGCTCGACAATTTTCGGAACGGCGATGGCTTCCGTCTCCCCGTCATAAATGCCGAGGGGCTGATCCGGAATGCATTTGCTCACAACCGGCAGTCCATACGTCTCTTCCAGTAATTTTCCGTGCTGCTCGAGAACCTTCGTATCTTCCGTCGTTAATACGCGGATCACTCCGATCATGGCTTCCCATCCTTCCTCGTTTTCGCTTGCTTTTGTAGACTTCGTGTGGCTTGTTAATGCTGGATTGGTAATATTGTATTCGTTTCCAAAGAGGCGGACCATGTTCTCGACTACCAAAAATAACGAAGGCCCTTTGTGCTCGGAGCACAAAAGGCCGGATTTCATTCCAAATTTTTCAATAAATAAAACGACGTGCACAAATAATATATCAGCCGTTTCGACGTATCTTCCATGTCTATGTCAGCTATGTCTTTGATGCGGTCCAACCGGTATTTCACGGAGTTTCGGTGGATGTACAGCTTGTTCGCCGCTTCGATCAGACTGCCCCCGGCCGCCAGGTAGGCATGGAAGGTGGGCACAAGATCGGTTCCGTTGTCCCGGTCATACTTGGAGAGCTTGCCGATCTTCTTCTCCGTGAACGCATCGAACCCTACATAGGCCGACGATTCCAGCAGCAGATCGAACATCTCGATCTCGTCGTAGCTGAACGTACGGCGTTCCTTGTCCAGCCGGCAGCCGATGGTCATCGCTTTTTTGGCCTTCACGTAGCTGCGGTACACTTCCCAGAGCGGAGCTTTGCCGCCGAAGCCGGTCCGGATTTGGCTGTGGGAGTCCAGCAGCGGGGCCAGAACATCGGCCCACCCGGCCGTTCTACCGGCGACCGGCTGCTTCGTGCTCGGCTCCGGCACCGCCGGCGAAGCCAGCAGAAGGACGAGCCGGTCCCCCTGCCGGAGCAGATGGGACTTGACCTTGCGGGCGGCCGACTCGCTGTCCGTCAGCTCGCCCAGGGCGGCCGGCAGGGAGGCGTGCTCCTCGAACAGGTGCGGCTCGCCTTCGACGATGCAGACTTCCCAGCACCAGTCCTTCTGGAGGCCAAGCTGCCTTCCCTTGTTCTCGGCGTCCTGCCTGGACAAGGGCAAGCCCATCAGCAGCTCCTCGAAGAAGTTGCCCTGCAGCCGCTGCTCCGTGTCGTAGGCGATCTTGCGGCGCATCAGCTCCAGCGAGAACACCAGCCGCGCATGCTCGATGCAGACCAGCTCGAGCTCGTCGAGCTGGTCCTTCCCGATGATGAGGCGCCCGGCGAACTGCTTGTCCACCGACACGTCCCAGCTCTTCGTCCGGCCGGCCGGCGGATCTCCCGCATCAGCGGGCGACGAAACGATGACGCGGCCGTGTTTGTGGATCACCCAGATGGGCGCCTGGACCAGCTCCGCCACGCTGTCCGCCACCACCTGGATGCCTTTGTTGTGCAGCACAAGACCGGTCAGCGTCTTGTTCACTTCCTCGGATCTGCGCAGCAGAGCCGCTTGTGTATTCAAAATCTGCTCCATCACCGTGTGCGTGATATCGATATACGGAATTCCCGGCGGAATCTGGATCACCGGAATCCGGTACCGGTTGCTCAGCTCCACCATCTCGGCGGGAATGCCGCCCATGAACCGCTCCGGTTTGATCGCAAGTGCCGCGGCATCCGCCCTTCTCAGCTCTTCCATCAGCTCCAGCACCAGGCCCGGATCGTTGCGCATGGAGTAGCCGGTGGTTAGAATAAGCTCGCCTTCCCGTAGCCAGCCCTTGATATCAGGGACCTCCATAATGTCGATATAGCGTACAACGCGGTCCAGCCCTTCCTCTCCGCTGATCAGCGACGCGTCTTTCAATATCGGAAGCTGGAGCAGCTCCCGGACCGTCATCCCTTTGAGATTCATCGTGTTCACCCGATTTCAGACAGTTTGTGCGTTTCTTGGTGCGTGGGGTAAAGGTAAAAAAACTTCTGCGTCTATTGTATCATTTCTGCGTTTTTTTGTGGGGAGGAAGGGGCGTGGCGGGAAAGAGAAAAGAAGGATGCCTGTTAGGAGGCTCCTTCTTTTTGGAGGAGTGGCTTGGATTTTAATTGGACCAGAAAAGGGGCGACAATTATAATCACCTTATCCTGTTGTAATATTTTTTTTGAAACTAATCATAAAATTCCCTCTATATTTAATTCGGCCTTTATCTTGTTCTTGCATTGCATTAAAAGTTTGCTGGTCCAATACTCGCAACTCAATAATCTTATCCTCACATAAGATTACAATGTTACATATATGGACCATCTTCCCGTTCATCCCTGCAAACTTTTCAGACTTCTTCTCCAAAATTTTGCAATCGCAACAGTGAGCAGGATTCTTTTTAATCCAATAATGAATCAGTTGAATAACTACACCAATAAATAGAAGGAGTAGTAGAACATTAAGTAAAGTTTGATTCATGTTGATTTACCAATAAGAGCTTTTCCAAATGTGTTATGCTTTCTCATTTTGTCCGACTCTCCTAATTAAATTGAATACAATCATACTTTTCCCTTTCTTATAGGAGGTAAAAGTTCAGAACGGCTGTGGATCATGATCAAATCATCCAAAACCGTTATTTCATGCAAAGCGGATTCATGCTGTAAAGAGGTACTTTCGGCATCACCATGAAAATGGCTCACTTCCATATGCTCAGGCAGGCACACAAAAACAGCGCGGCAAACCGATAACGAGTCCTCCAGCATTTCCTCTATTTCCTTAAGAGATAGCCAGAGAAAACCTTCTTCTTGGAATCTTTGGATCGACGTAAGCGAAACCCTCTGCGGCGGTTCGACTTTCCCGCTTGGGTGATAATCCCCGATGTAAGTTGGAACCAACTCCAGATCTCCTATCAGCCAAGATACATTCCGGCTTAAATTCGTATAAAATTGCAGCAATCCCAAAATTTCTTTGCTGTTATTATTGGAATCTTTTGATTCATAAGTAAACGAATGCATAAGTGTCCTCCACTGAACGTCTATCTATCCTTCTTGTTGATCCTTCTGAACATCATTGTTTTCAAATTCCCTTCGGGAGAATAATCTTCGTTCATACTCCGCGAACCAATCATATCTGTGTGCTTTTATCAAAGAGAGGGCTTCATGTAAAGCGGCCTCCTTCAGAAGCAATAATTGGTTGTAATTGATTTCCGATTTTCTTAACCATATGAATGCTAACGATTCGCCACAGCTTGCAGCAACCATTTCACCTATACCGTCTTGATTAGATACCTTCAGCAGGATAGCGATTGTTTCTTCATCTTCAAAATGTTCGCCCAGATCTATCACCGCGTCATCTTTTTCAGCTTCGGTTGAATAAGGATCCAGTAAAATGTCGATTAGTGCTTTTTTCATCCTCGTTCTCTCCTAGATTTCAGTTAATAGATAGTTAAGATAAGGATAGGACTAATCTTAAGTGAACAATTCACTTGAATTTTCTCTCACTACACGCTCTACATCCTCTGTTGTAAAGTACACCCCCGGATATTTTTGGTGATCCTCTTCAAACGGAGAGAATCTCGCCGCTACTGCAGCAATTTCTCTGAAAAGAACTCTTTCCGTTTCAGTTACTTCCTCGTCATTAAGCTCATAATGGTAAGTCATATGAAATTCATCACAGAACGTTTCTGCCTCTATTTCTTTGTCCTTGTATAGTCTTAGCAGCCAACAGAGGCGCTCTTTGGGTGTCCGTTCCATGTGAGATCCCCCATTTTTCCCTAGCGTCATCTAGCTCAAATCAATCGTAGTCCAACCGGCCGAGACAATTTCTCTTTTCCATCGAGATAACTCGATTTGCAAATCCTTTTCGTCTGCGGAAATTTCGAACTCTATTCTAGTAAAGGGTTTTGTAAAAAATTCAATATAAGGAGGGCTGGCCGTGAAATCTCTTTGTCCGATGCAGAAGTCTTTTTTTCTGATTTCATCTGTCATCTCATCCGTTAAATTCTCGGTTCTCCTCCGGTATTGGACCCAGTGTTCATGGCATTGTTTAAAATCTATCTTTTTATTTTCTCCGTTTTCATCGGTATAGACAAGACCATCAACTGTAAGGTTTTCAATGATTTTCATGCGACTTCCCCCTTTCGGCTTTCATAATCCTCCAGTTTGCTTATCCGCTCAGCCAAGATACTAATAACAAAAGCAAACACCAAGAAAATCATGCTCATAACCAACGGTTCCGTTATTTCAAACTTATTTTCATAATAAAGAAGAAGGGCATCCACAATAAAAACAGTTAAAGTAAATAAAAAGAAAACAAGGAAATGTCCCGTCTTTGATGGCATCGGTTCCGAGCGAACGTACTTCACGATCCCCAAAATCATATATGTACCGAAAATGTAAAGAATATTATCAACCTGTAGGTTCTCATTAACCAATCTTCGATAGATGAGATTAAAAATAAGTAAGACAGCAAGAACACCCGCATATTTTAAAAGAGTCAAAAATCTAATGTGCATAAGCAATTCTCCATGCTTGATAGATTTTTCCATTCCTTGTAAAATCCTAAACTCACACTTTCCATTCTTCTAACAAAGGATCTTGAATTAAATCGCTACACAAAATTTCGCCAACTTCAAGAAACCGATTATACAAGTCCTCAAATATCCTTGAAATCTGTTCTCTCTTCATATGAATAAAAACAGGGTCAGGAGTCCAATGAGTGCGGCTTGAGCATGTAAGCTTTATTGCATCCTTATCCGGGCTGAATGCTACCTGTCTCTCCATTCCTTGCTCGTAAAAATCCAAAATAAAATCATACTGGTTTAATTCAATTTTCTTAAGGATTTCGGGTACCTGCTCCATAACTGTCGATAAATCGGTTCTACAATCCACCGGCCAGTCTTTCTGACCAAACCCCGAAACTTTAAATCTGACAGCCCCCGAAATTTCGAAAATATCGCAGACCATGCTAGTAACCGCCAATGCACAGTCCTTTTCAAGATCAAATACAAGTTCTTCTTTATTTAATTCTTTTCTTGTTAAAGGCTCGTTTACGAGCAATTTCAGATCAAAAATAGGAGCACTCCCTTTTTTAATATTCAATAAATTAAGCTTATCTATTTTCCTATTATCTACTTTATTTTTAATATATCCAATGAGTTTCGCAGAATGAAGTTCTTTTTCCTTTAAATCAATATTTCTTATCGTAAAAGAGCCACGTATCTACAAAACAAAAAGCAGCATGTGATGGGCTAAGGTAGCGATTCTATAACCCTTGTGACATCCTGTAAAGTTGCTTTCCTTGACAACCTCGTCCATGTTACACGTTGGCGGATTGATTACTTTTAATTAGCCAGAAATCAGGTGTCCCTATCTTCATTTGACGTACCTTCATCTTCGATTGTAGTACCTCCGCGCGGTGGCTGTGAAGTCAGGAAGAGGCTAGCCTGAACGTTACCTTACCTGTTCTATTTCAACTGGTCTCACCAGACTGTCTTTCTGCTATAACCATCGCTTCAAATGGTCAGATAGTTGCGGATGATTTTAAAATTGTTCTCACTATTCGTAGTCTGCTTATGTCGAATTGCAATTACAAAAAGCATTTCATTTGGAAAAACCGCGAGAAAGCAAATGTTAAGAATCCTGCATGAAATATGGAGGTAACAAGGAATTTGGCTGAGGTTAAGAAAAAGAACGGCAGTACGGATAGGTTATATAATTCAAGCCAAATACTGTACGTATATCGAAAATGGCGGAATTTTAATGCGGGGATAACAAGGGTTAAGTTCGACTAAACAAGGTTAGAGGATTCATTCGGCACTGGGTGGGGGCTATTTAACTTGCCGCCGAACAAAAAGAAAACCACAATACGATGGTTAGTCGCATTGTGGTCAAAGTCACTCTGATTTCGATTTTTCAACTTCAATCGAGTGCCAGTTTATACTTCCTTTTTACTCACTTCAGGTTTGAATCCATACCTCATCTATTATCTTAAATATAACTGTCAATAATAAAATTAATATCAAGACAAGTTTCTTATTGGTTAATTTTAATATTAAAAATAATAATAAAAAATATGAGAGAATTATTCCTCGTTTTATCCAATCATTATTAACAAATAGAAAAAATAAAATTGTACAAGAAAAGAACAGATAAAACATTCTACTGGTAATCCCTCTCATTTATACACCTTCCAGTAAATCCAATTTTTCAAGTTGTAAGAGTTAGTATTAATAATCATATTCTCAGTAGTTCCAGTTTTTTTGTTTGTTCTGTATACCATTGTTTTAACGTCGCTAACATCAGGAACTGAACCAAGATAATTATCAGTTACCCATGCTCCCCCTAATCCCGATCCATGGGTAATTACTTGTTTACTTGGATCAATTTTTTTACCTATAATTACACCGACATAATAACCAAATGCTGCTTTTGCCGCTCTTCCCATTAAATTTTCTGATTTTGATTGAATATGTACTTGTTCTGAGTAGTCATAAGTCACAAAATCTCCTTCATAAAATACGGTTCCCATACTATTAACGGCTATCGTCATTTCTTCTCCCGCGTCAGTAACAATATCATGATAAGCTAACATTGTATCATTTGCTCCTAAAATCCCTACAGTAGCTCTTCGCGATTGGTAGAGACTATTAGCTAACACCATATGATTATCTCGTAACTCTTTGGATTTTTGACTAGCCACATCCCGCGCTTTTATATCTCCCGAAGAATTATATCGTTCCCATTCTGCCTTAAGAGAATTTAATTGTTTGTTCAGTACCCACACTATTGAATCTAATGCAATATGCCCACTAGGATCCACATGCGTAAGCGGATTATTCATCACATAAGTATACAAATTCAAACTCAGCGGATTACCCAGCTGCCCTTCATACGTATCCTAATTTATAAAGCGTTCATTACAAAACAAAAAGACGGGGTTCTGCTCCCGCCTTGGCTAGTCTGACTTTTGATGTTGGTGTCGTAGGGCTTCGATATAAACGGTTTGATGATCTGCGGAGAAGGAATAATAGACTTTGTAGCGGTCTATAAAGATGCGGTATGTACCCGCCCACGACGGCTCGTTTGTCGGTATCGCGGTGGACAGAAGAAGAATTTTATGTTGGATTTTGCGGACAAGTTCAATCTGATAGCGTTTCGTCTCTTCCCGCGTGTAGTGCTGACTCTGGATTTGCTTTAAACTATCCCTGGCTGCTTGGGTCCATTTGATGTTCATAGGTCGCCCTTTTCAATGGCCTCCAGGATTTCTTCGGTTGTGTATGTCTTGTTGCCTGCAATGTCCATTTTGGCCTGCCTGATCAGCATCTTTAATTCCTCATCGCTCTCGATTTCCTCCTGAACGATGTTATGCAGCGGCTTCACTAAGTAGTGCTTTCCCTCGATATCTACAATGGTGGAGTCATCCTCCTGTACCCATGTTTTAAATAATTCGGCATTCAAGCCTTCAAGCTTTCTGAGCATTTGAAATCCTCCCTGCTTGATATAGATATCCATTAGTATACCACCTCCGTTAAGTTCTTGATACGTACATTACGGCTTAATACCCATGCTCATCCCGGCTTGCAAATTGGACGAAGAGGGCATGTTGTATTCACTTTTATTTTTCATGAGTGAATAGATGATGTTGGTTAGCTTCCGCATGAGGCAAATAATTGCCTGAATTTTGGTTTTTCCTTCCGATTGTTTCCGCTGGTAATAGGCATAGAAATGGGGATTATTCGGCTCCTTGCTCCCTCTCTTCACTCCAATCTGCCGACACGCAAGCTGGTAAAAAAGCTGATGCAGTTCTCTGTTTCCTTGTCTGCATTTGTGATCCTTGTGTTTATCTCCGGAACCGATTAGAACGGGAGCAATTCCTGCAAAGCGGGCTAATTTATCACTGCTGCCAAATCGTGAAATATCCCCGATCTCCGCTACAAAATTAGCTGCCGTTACCGTATCTATGCCGTACATCGTTTCTAATCGATAGCCAGTTTGAGGAAGCAGCAACGCAATTCTGTGTTCGAGAGATTCAATCTCTTTCTTGTTCGACTGGATTCGCCTTATCGTGCTTCGGACGACGTAATCCCTATCTTCCTGATAGTCTCTTTTGGTTGTTCCATCCGAATGAATCAGTTTCAGGATCTTTTCTGCCGTTTTAAGTGAACAAGCGAAGTTACTTGGTTTTAGCAGAAATTCCCTTAATTCTTCTACAGAGGTTCCCAGTATGTGATGAGGAGCCGGATATCGTTCAAAAAAAGCAAGTGCCGTCTTCCCATCTACTTGGCTGAAAAATTTCCTGTAACTTGGATAATGATATGAAATTTGCACATGAAATTGATTGATCAGGCCGATATGTTCACGAACAAGTGAATTTCGTGTCGTAACTAACTGGCTAATCGCCCAGTAGTGATCGATAGGATTAGCATCCGGCAACTTCTCTAGTTGATCAACCAGCACATATCCCACGCACTCCGCATCCCAGGAATCTGACTTATGAACGATAGGATTCGCTTTTCTAAAAGCGCTTGCCAGTGACGGGTTAACCTCTTTCACCGCTTGGTTGTGATCCACTAGGAAAGCGGCTAAAGGCCGACCGTAGCCTCCTGTGTCTTCCAGCCCGTAAATAACCCCCTTACCCTTGGAAACCTTAGCGGCTGCTTTTATCAAATCAGGAAAAGCACTGGGCCGATTATCGAATTTGAACTCCCCTAATTTGCGTTTAAACCCGTTCAAAAAAACGGCTGTATGATGTCGTTTATGTAAATCCACCCCTACAAAAATATGATTCAATCTTCTTTCTTCAAACGCTTCCTGCTGTAATAGATAATCCAGTCTATTAGCCCTCCTATAGTTTCTTTTTTATCAACGAAAAGGTTTATAAAGAGAAGGCTTGCACCCTCATTTCAAGCAGTCTGTGCTGCATCCATACGCCAGCAATACCTTTCTCTTCATAAAGGTTTTCATATGTAACGTTGGTTTAATGCTGTCTTGCTTGGGCAAATCGGACATGGAGAAGTTCAGTCTGTAGATCAAGTCCAATGGCGTGTATCGCGAGTACGATCTCTTCCTGCATCAGTTTACAGGCGCTATCTTCATATTGCCGGATGACCTCAAATACCGCCGTCTGGCAAGCTTCAATCGTTTCAATTTGTATTTTGAGCCTTTGCTCTTCAAGAACTAACGAATCGTCGATAGTCATAAAACAATACCTGAAGGCATGCTGCCGACTATAGCCTGATTCGATAGGCACTTCACTTGTAGGTTGGTAAAAAGCTTATCGTGCTGATAGTTGTAATTTTCAAGGATCAATTGTAAGGCTCTCATTGGATATACCCTCCACCAAAGAAAAGTCATTGCTAGACTCTATAAATATAAACCGTTAAGAGTAACACCCCTAAACTTATTGTATTACCTTTAAGAGTATAGGTCAATGTTTTTCTGCATGGATTATGATATATTGAAGAGTAGGAATAGCATTACCCTTAAAAGGAACCCGTACGGAGGTTACCATGATTATTAAAATTCGTCTAAGAGAAATACTGGCTGAACGCGGTATTTCACAAAGGCAGTTTGCATTGTCCATGAATATGCGTTTGGCGACCGTTAACCACCTTTGCTCAGACAACGTAGACCGGGTATATATTCGAACCCTGGAACAAATCTGCGAAGCTTTGCAAATTGATATCAGCGAATTAATCGTTTCTCAGCAAGAGAACTAGCGCCTATCGTCATTCCCCTAACCTTCACGTCTTTCCAGAAGAGCTTAGGGGGCTGCGGTGAAATAAATCGGTTTACTTTATGTAAATATCCCCCCTGATAAAAGAGACCATTTTAAAGCTTTTATCGAGAAAAGTAGTCCTTACCTCCTCGTTTCATTCTTTTCTTCTCTATTACTCCTCATTACGCTAATTTTACTATTCATCATTGTTGGTATCGTTAAAGCTTATACCTGTTGGATTTTCATCGTTTTTTCGTTCTTTTTGTATCGCTATCGCATCGTAACAAAACGATCCGGGTACACCACTTCTCAACCCAAGTTGGCATAATCGATATGTAATTCAAGTTTTGTTTGGTTCTTTGGCAGAGGTATACCTTTGACTAAATTTTTCCGATTCACATATGTAGCGGCTGTATAAAATTGCTTTAATACGCCTTCCGGCACTTCTTGTTGAAGCAGTTGGAAACCAAGCAATGTCTCTATTTGAGAAATTTTTGACGGCTGGGATCTTAACCAAGCAGGACTGATTCCGTCCGGCTCATTCGGGAAAATGATTTGGTTCATAACCTTTCGGGTTATCTCCGTAAAAACATCGACCTTTAGAAGATCAATCACTCGTTTACGTCTCGAAAACTTTGTCCAATCATGATGACTTGGACGTATTTCCATCCGAAGCAATCCATCCGCTTGCCCTATGACTTCTTTACTCTCTCTGCTATGTATAACTTCTTTTTGCTTATTGTAAAAAATAATCTGGCTGCTCTTGTTTTTAAAAGCTACCGTCTCCAAATACCCCGTAATAACAGTCTTCTTGAATGAAAGATGAAGCCTGCTTAATCGGTTTAAATAATCGTCGATTTGTCCGCCTACCGAAGAGGTACCCCAAATAATTCAAATAACCTCTCGTGTAGACATTGGAAAAATAAAAAGATGTCATTCTCTTGTAGAAGCCTAACATTATTACCGTAAAGAAACTTGGGAATAGAGACTTGAACAATTAAACTTTGGCTCCATTCCTGATAAGTGATGTACGGAATCTTCTCATCATGTAGAACAAACGAACGTCTGCACAATCCCGTTTCTTCATCCAAAAATGTTTTAATAACGGGCTTTAAGTTATTCCAATATTCATTAGCAATAAACACATGACTAGCTTTCATGACAATCGTATCGAACATTCAATTCCCCCTTGAGTTAAATAAATGCTAAAATTTTAGATCAAATTAAACATGTTATAAGAATGCTTGCTTACCTGATAAATTTATGCTTTTCCAGAAAGGCGTGAAATTCTTTGTAGGTTTCATTTGGCTCGCCAACATTCCAGAATACCGAGTCAAAATCTGATTTGTGCTTATCTTGGAGATAGTATAAAACCATATCCAGTAGTTCAAGAGACCTTGGTTCATTTCGTTCAATAACGGAAGCGAAATCTTCCAGTAAATTCATTCTGCTGTTACCCATGTCATTGTCTTCGATCAACTTTTCATACTTTTCCAGTAAGCTTACTTTTTCATGTTCATGTTCAAGAAAACTGATAAACCCCTCATTTTCACTTACCGTTTCAGTAAACCATATTTCTTTTCCCGTTTCCGAATCAATATGTTGAGACCGAACCGACTCAAACTGATCCGTTACAGTAAAATAGATTTGTTGGATAGACAATTGTTCCGATTTTTTTAGTTCTTTGTTGAATAATGGCTTCGGGATTTGAGGAAATATCTTTTTCAAGTCCTGAATGCGAGCAGCAGGAATCTCCTTGTTTTTAAGCCACATGGAAATATTGGCTCGATTAATCTCAAGTTTATTTGCTAAATCTGCGTTCGACATCCTATAAGTTTCCAAAATGTATTTTAGACCGAACATAACCCTACTCCTTAACTTTGTTAAATCAACTATAATCATTTAACATTGTTAAGTCAAGACAAAAAACCACAACACAACGGATAGTTCGTGTTATGGCTTTGATAAAATTAAATATTTAACATCTTATTTATACTTAACGATGCTCTATTAAAATGTACTAAAATTAAAGCTCAATATCTAACACTTCATGAAAATCGTCAAAGTCCCTTACAATGCCATATTCCTCCCTAAAGTAGGATATCTTATTAAACTCACTTAAAAACACCTAATGTTTTAGTAGTTACTTCCACATTGTTTTCACCTTATTCTCTTTTTCCAAATAAATAATCCTAACATACAAAGTAAACTTCCTAGAACAAGACCTAGCCAAAATAAAATCATTATAATTATTAGTAAAAAACCAATTCCCATGTCTTCTCCTCTTAAAGGAAAGATTAACCCACGTAAAAGAATGTATAAGATCCAGTAGATAAAATAAGATAATGATATAATGGGTAGTGATTTCCAGTTGAATTTAATGTGTTTATTAATAAGTAATATAGCAGTCACCGCAACAAACGAACTGAAACTGATAATATATTCCGTTTTAAGCAACCATTCTAAGTCAGTATTTAGATAAGTAAATTCAAAATACAAACAACTTATAGCACTATAGTAGAGACTTAACAATAGTATTAAGATTATCTTATTCCTCAAAACCACAATCCTCCTTCTGTTTAATTTATCAATGCCACGACTTATACAAATCAATTCCCTGCCAAATCCTTGCTTGATCCCTTGGATCATCAAAATAACTTTTGTAATCTTCAACTTTCCAAGTACCGGCAAACATTTGAGCTAATCCTGCTGCTTCTAAAAGCATAAAATCTGGTATTTTCATCACCTTACCAAAATAACCATATGAAATATTACCGGGAACATCTTTGTCAACATACTCCCCGCTATAGATAAAATGTGAATGTTGCCAATCAGGTTGATTTTTTAAGTCAAGTTCAGCAGTTCCTCTCACTGTATTATAAAATTTCAAATATACATCTTTTGTAGAATTATTGTCTGAAAAATCTTTGTACTTTTTTTCGTATGAAATCATTAAATTATTTAATTTATCTGTTACATCATAAATCATATAATAATCTAGATCCTTATCATACCTGACAGTGTATCCGCTGGGATTATTTTTCTCATCATAAGAACCTGCGGAATTTCTCAACCTCCATGCTTCACTAGCTACAGCAGCTTTTCCACTTTTTGTTATCATGGGACTTTCTGCTGTTTGTTTAAGACTAATTAGTTTTGTGTCTACCTCATTACAGTTGTATAACCCTCCACCAGATTTAATACCACAATGCCCACTCGGATCAACATGCGTCAGAGGATTATTCTCCACATACGTATACAAATTCAAACTCAGCGGATTATCCAACTGTCCTTCATACGTATCCTCGTTAATAAACCGTCCCATGCTCGGATCGTACCAGCGGGCGCGTAGGTACTGGAGTTCCACGCTTTCATCCCA
Organism: Paenibacillus chitinolyticus NBRC 15660; assembly: GCF_000739915.1. GTDB lineage: Bacteria > Bacillota > Bacilli > Paenibacillales > NBRC-103111 > Paenibacillus_F > Paenibacillus_F chitinolyticus. Next base: position 298,937 of record NZ_BBJT01000006.1, read on the forward strand.
GTACTCCCCGCTATACAAGAATGGATTGTCTACCCCTTTGAGTACTGTTGTTGGATTACCCCATAGGTCATAAGCGTACTGATTGATTACGTTACCATTTGCATCCCTCAGCTCCACAACATCTCCATGTCCATTATGGACATAGTACGCTTTACTGCCATTTGCATCAACACGTGCTACCAATTGATTACCACGCAGATAACTGGCTTTATGAGCGGCCACCCCATTTGTGACTGTACCTTCGGCAATCATCTGATCGCCGTCATAATAATAACGGGTCGTGATTCCGTTCTCTGTCCGTTCTGTAAGCAGGTTATCCCCATTGTACTTGTAATTTACATGACTTGATTCATCCAGTTGTACGGCATTCAGCCTGTTCCGATTGTCATACGTATAGCTGGTATCTACGGGATTTATAGGCTTGTCGCTTTGCAAGGTAAGTCTATTGCCCCGATTATCATAGCTGTAATTTTCGTTGTAGTCCGACGAAGTAGCAATCCGGTTTAAAGCATCATACGAAAAGGATTGGGTAACTCCATTCTCCACTTTACTTGTTTGGTTAGCATGAAGGTCATAGCCATAAGAGAAGGACTGAACCGCTGCTCCTGATTTAGCTTGAGTTAGCGCAGTCAGGTTTACACCTTCATAGGTAAATGCAGCATGGACCCCGTTCTTCGCTTGAGTTGCAGCCAGCAATCCATTCTTCTTGTATTGATAAGTAGCATCCCACTCGGCCGGTTCCGTACCGACTGCGGTTATCCGGTTCTGTGTATCGTATTCATAATTTGTAACGACACCGAACGGGTCTGTCATCTTCGTGCGTTTTCCTTGCTGGTCATAGGCATATTGCAGTGTCCGCTGATCCGGATATTTGACCTGCGTCAACCAACCTGTTGAAGGTTCGTAGGTATACCCCGTTGTACCGATTCCATCCTGCATAGACAAGCGGCGGCCTGCAGCATCATAACTGAAGGATATTTTTTCATCCGTTGTCTCACTTGCCGTGAGCAAATTGACTGCATTGTACGTGAAGGTATGAATATTACCCTTCCTATCGATACTTTTCGTTAAATTACTGTTTGTATCATAGAAGTAAGTTTCAATCTGACCCAGTGGATCTGTTTCTTGAATAACTCTTCCCATCTGGTCATAGCTCTTCAACTTTTTATTATGATCGGGATACTCAATTTGGATCAAATTGCTCGCTTTACTATACGTGTAGCGTGTCGTATTGGCTTCCGCATCCGTTACAGATGCCAGCCTGCCCATAGCATCATAGCTGTACTGTGTGGTTTGTACATCCCCTGAATTACTTCCTGCCCCATCACTCTTTGTGAGAACTTTGCCTGCAGCGTCATAAGTAAACTTGACAGAACCGATCAAAGCTCCGGTGGCACTAGAAATATCCCGTTGAGTGGCTCGTCCAAGCAAATCATAGGTCTCTTCGGTTCTATTGTTCTCGCCATCTTTGCTTATCACCTTACGGTTAATATCGTCATAAGAGACGGTCGCTTTAGCCTGTTCTGCTCCAGGATATGTGGTCGCAATAAGCCGATCCCATTTGTCATACTCATAAGACGTACGGTTACCTGCCCCATCCTGGCTCCAAGTCTGACGGCCATACACATCGTAGCCAAACTCTTGTGAGGCTTTTCCGCTAATGCCGGACTTGATTTTCCATCCGAGCGGATTCCATTTCGTAATCTGTGTGACTCCTGTTGGATCTACGGTGGTGACTTCATTTGCCGCATCGTTATAGGTATACGTATACGTACTTGAATCAGGCTGGATAACCTTGGTGGCTCGGCCTAATACATCATATTCGTACTTAGTCATAAGGCCTTTGCCGTCTGTAAACTTCGTCATAGCACCAGTTGACGGGTTATACTCAAACCGCTGAGTCACCGTCATGTTTTGCTTGGCTGCATCCGTAACTTGTACGGATTGTTCAGCCGGAAACGCGGAGTGGTATTGAGTGCCGTACCCATTGTTCACAACAATATCTTGCGCGTCGTCTTTAATAGTAATGCTTATCGGATTCCCGTGAGCATCATACGTATAACTTGATTGGGCTTTCAGGGCTCCTGCCGAATTGTTCTCCTTCACCCGCACTTCCTTAATTCCATTCGTCCCTGGGTAACGCTCCAGTTCCATGTAGCTGTTTAGCCCACTCGTAGCCGGTGCTGTTACACTGCTGAGCAAATGAGTGGTTGCATCATACTGATACGTGCTCACCGTGTTGGCAGGATCAGTCTCTGTTAACACATTGCCGTATTCATCATACGTACGCTGGCTCACTTGTTCCGTCGAGCTGGAAGAACCCTGCACCTTTTTCGTGGTGGTTTTCGTTGGAGACGGCCAACGGTTTGTCCTGTTGTATTCCATCATCGTAATACTTTGTGTGGTACCGTCGTCTTGCTTAATTTGCGTGTTATAAAAAACTTCAGGTGTATTATCGTCAATATACACTCTGTCGTAGCTGTAGGAAGTTTGAGTCCGTCCGTTATTAACTATGGTTGTATAAGAAGTGTTTTTATTCTGAACCGATCCGCTATCTCCTGAATAGGTGTAATCTACAGGATTAGACCGGCTCTCGGTGCCATCTGCAAAAGTCACGACATCTTCCCTGGCTTTTACTCGGTGAACGGTTTCCTGACCAAAATAACCCAAGCTCCGATTAAACTTTTCATAAGTATAGTCAGTTCTAGCTTTAGTGGGATAATAAACTTGTTTCAACAAAGCAACATAATTGTCTTTCATTTTTGGATCACGTACCAAATCAAACGGAGCCGCTTCAACGTTGTATACATATTGTGTTTTACGTCCCGCCGGATCGGTAACCTGAGAAAGTAGCTCTTTATTACCTTGCGGATCCTTTATCTTGTCATATTTAACGGTGCGCTCACCAGAGGTCAGCGTCACTTCCTTTTCCGTATAAGCAATGGAAATTTCATTTCCTATGGCATCCTTGATCTTTGTAAGAACTTGTCCGTAAGGAGTAACGTCCTGATATTCAAACTGAATTGTGTTTTGATAAGCATCCGTTATTTGAATAAGTTCTCCGTTATGAGCAAAATACTGCTTTTTTCCATCCAGTGAATCCAGCCTGAAGGTAGACAGTAAATTATTCACTCTAACACTTGAATCATAATACATTGTTAGGTCTTTCCAAGGGTACCCTTTCAGAGTTCTGTCATCCAGCTCGTATGTTGCCCCGCCAAAAAGCCGGATGTAGGTTTTATTATTGTCCTTTCTTTCAATGTAAGGAAGATCCCAGCTCCATCCTTTTCCGATCGGATAACGGTTTTCGTTTTTGATCGGTTTGGTTTTATTGGCATAGCCGGTTCTTATGTATTGCGGCTTACCCTCCTTGCGAACGTTACCCGTCGTGTAAGCTTTCGCAATAAATTCCAACCCATCAAGCCGAATATCCTCTTTCTGAATAAACGGCTGCGTATTGGGATTTTCAGGATCCACGTAAGGCCAGGCCTTTTTAAAAGAGTCATATTGCTCATTGTTAAACTCTTCTACGTAGGGAATTTCGAAGGGTAAATACCAATAGGTATAGTCATTTTTAAATCGAATAACAGAACGATACCCAGGCCCGAAGGTGAAGTCCGTAGCGCCTCCATCTTCCGTGACCATCTCGTTGGAGTATTTAAAATATAGTCGGGTGGTGAGCTCCGGATAATATTGGGTCGTATAAACAGAATCATTTAGAACATCTTTTTCATAATATAAGGCGTCCGAACTGTCATACTTGCGCTTTAATTCAAAAGAAAGTCCGTTTCTCCCCGGTAGGGTCATATCTGTCGTTTGTATTTGCAGAGAACCGTTCAACGTAGATACATCTTCACTAATTGGGAAAGCCCAAGGAGCCCGATCCGCTTTAATATCAAGGCGTTTTACCGCTAGCTCATCATAACTGGTAGGATAGTTGGAAGATGAAAGTAGGGACACTCTTCCGTAAGTAGCATCCGTTACACCGGATGGATAAAGCAATGAGGGGTCAGGTATAATCGAATCTCCGGACGACTCCACATAGGTTCCATAAGTTTGCTCGGAAACAGTAGGAGCCGTCGGACCGGGCTGAGACTGCTTCTCTGCGAATCGTTCAGCCGAGTAGTCTTCCTTTTTCAACTGTTCTTCAATCGTTGGATTCATTTGATTTAACACTTCTCCAAGCGGTTGGGAAGGGTCCTGCCTTGTTTGCAAGGCGGATTGAATCTCCAACAGTGAGTATCCTTTGTTAAGTTCGGACAATAGGTCCGTTTCCGGTACTCCGTAAGTTTTGCTCAGGCTTTCTACCGTTAATAACGGCTGGGATATTTGCTGCGGATTGCTTGCGGATTGCTCATTCGCATGAATTACATATAAGGGAGCGAGCATTTGAACCATTAAGCAAAATAAAACCAAATAATTAATTTTCTTCTTCATGCCGTCGTTTCACCATTCCTTTGTAATAGTACATAAAACAGTTCCATAGGCCTTTCTATTGGTGGCTTCTATATTCTTATGGTTAAATTAAGTTTGATGACATGCCCTACTATGTATCGCCTAATATCTCATTAAATGAATTATATGGATACTTTAAATAAAGCAAATCACCTGAGTATCCTTCTTCATTATCAATCCTGTTATAGATGGATTCTGATATTTTATAGAGTCTAGCTCCATCAACTTGCACCTTACTTACGCCGCTATCAAGATATGCTCCAATAATCGTAATCGGATTACCTGTTGCTTGAAATTTAATATGTGATCTTCTCCAAGTATCATCCGTTTTAAAATACTTATAACCTAAGTTTAATCCCCAATTTGTTTGGGTATCATTTACTCGCATGGACACTGTAGTGGATGAAGTTGCTTTATAAGAAACAAGAAATAAGTAATAACTACCTTCAGTTAACGTTCCTAGTTCTTGATTCAAAGAAGCCCATTCCCCATCAAGTTCTAGTTGCTGACTTGTATTTCCATAGACAAACTTCACCATTCCTTATACTAGTTAAATTGCAGACACTTCGAGAAGAGCTCTAAGAAGTTTACTTATATTCCTTCCAAGTAAACTGTTTTCGTATCAAATTACCATTGGCATCGTAGATATATTTGGTATAGGACACCATTCCAGTTACCTCTGTTACTCCCCCGCCAACAAATTTCTGCTCATCTTTATCGTTGTACTTATAAATATGAGTAATATATTTCCCCGCCTCGCTATTGTGCTTCACAAACGGTATCACAACTTTCCATTTCCCTTCCCCCATAGGTATACCTTTATGCCAAATTATGTCGTCTTGATCGTCTGATTCTGTCCATGTAGGAAACGCAACTTTCGACGCAAACACATTGGATACATATATTTCGTAGTATCCTTTGGAGATATCTACAGTTGTTGGATACTCAATAACGGGCTCAGGATCTTCAGCTATAGTTACTACCTTTTCAACTAATATATTTTCTTTTCCTGTAGAATCTGTTAAGTATATATGGGTTACATAGCTCCCGGTTTCATTATTGTGATCGGATAGCGGGATTTTAACTCTCCAATTATTACCTTCCATCTTCTCGCCTTCATACCATATTAAATCATCATATCCATTTTCAAGCGTCCAAGTCGGAAATCGCACTCTCGTTGCATTAGAATTCAATACTTTAATTTCATAACTCCCATTGAACAAATAAGCCCTGCTTGGTGCTTCAACGATATTTTCTGCTTGAGCGGAAGTATTACTAGGCATAATCATCAATAAAAGAATAACCCCGCAGATCGTACTCAATATTTTAAATAATTTGGTCACTTGTCTCTCCCCTTATCGTAATACCATTTTTTAAATAAGCTTTGAATTTTAAGCCGTGATCGTTTTAGCGTTTGTTAAGTTGGAAAATTTGTCCGTATGATCTTCGATCACTCAGATCTTTAGAGATGAATCTAAGAACCTCCAGAAATATTTTTACGTTTTTTTCCAATAAAAATCACTACTTTCGCTTTATTATCAGATACTAGGTTAGTATAGACTATTAGCTCCTTAAAATATTTAGATTTTTGTGTCGTAATTTGTCACTTAATGATGTAATTAATAAAGATAACTTAATAATTCCATATAGTTCATCTTGTTTAGGTTCCCATATAAAAGGCACCCCAAAAGGGATGCCTTTTATCTTCACTCGTTTAAGTATTACTCTCCTAGTTCACCCGGAACTAATATCACTTTTACCGCTCAATCTGCAAGTCTCCAATTCCCAACCAATCCTGGTTCATTATTCATGAGAGCCCTGTACATATTGCTTTGAATCTCCGAACTTGTTATGGCCCGATTCCATACGTGTACATCCGCTAACTTACCTTTGAATTTATAGTTAGCTTTATCCACTCCAAAGCCCGATACGTATGCAGTAGGGGTAACTGTTACACTAGCTGTCGTTACATTCTGCACCTGCGAAATACTTTGTTTCACTCCGTTGATATACAATTCACTATTGGTTGCATCAGGCACACCGTTGTAAAAGACTGCGGCTACATGCACCCACTTGTTCTTTAATTCTGCTGACGGTATCCCATATATATCTGCATTTCCCGTGTTAAAACCAAAGTAACCGTTATTGAACCATAAATCATAACTTCCGTTCCAGCCGAATGGCATTACATTTTCAGTTCCATCCCAATTCATCCAGAACTCTACGGTGTTCTTAGCCCCGCTTGTTGTATTCACCGCAACATTGGTATATTCCAATTGTTTCGTTCCGTCAAAGCTTGATGCTTTTAAGATCGGGTCAGACACTCTCCAATTACCAACTAATCCCGGTTCATTTACATTTAACGTTCTATACATATTGCTTTGGATCTGCGAACCCGTTAAGGCCCGATTCCATACATGTACGTCCGCTATTTTTCCTTTGAATTTATAGTTTTTATCCACTCCATAACCTGACACGTATAACGTCGGAGTCGCTGTCACACTGGAAGAAGTTATACTTTGGACCTGCGAAATGTTCTGTTTCACTCCGTTGATATACAGCTCACTATTGGTTGCATCCGGCACACCATTATAAAAAACTGCGGCTACATGTACCCACTTGTTTTTTAACCCTGCCGAAGAAATTCCGTATAGATCTGCATTTCCGGTATTAAATCCAAAATGACCGTTATCGAACCATAAGTCATAACCGCCGTTCCAACTGAATGGCATTACATTTTCAGTTCCATCCCAGTTCATCCAGAATTCTACGGTATTCTTCGCTCCATCTGCTGTGTTAACAGCAACGTTTGTATATTCGAGCTGCCTTGTTCCATCGAAGCTTAAAGATGTTAAAGCCGGATCTGTCAGCTTCCAATTTCCGACTAATCCCGGTTCATTTCCATTTAGTACTCCATACATATTTTTCTGAATCTCCGAACCCGTTAGAGCCCGGTTCCACATGTGTACATCCGCTATTCTGCCAGTGAATTTATACTTACTCTTATCCACTCCGGAACCTGACACGTAAACCGTCGAGGTCGCCGTCACGTTAGAAGCCGTTATACCTTGTACCTGTGAAATATTTTGTTTCACTCCATTTATGTACAATTCGGAGTTTGCCGCATTCGGCACACCATTATAAAAGACTGCGGCTACATGTACCCACTTGTTTTTTAATTGTGCTGACGGTATTCCGTATATATCTGCGTTTCCGGTATTAAAACCAAAGTACCCATTATCAAACCACAAATTATAACCGCCATTCCAGCCGAATGGCATCACATTTTCAGTTCCGTCCCAGTTCATCCAGAATTCTACGGTATTCTTCCCTCCGCTATCTGTGTTTACCGCAACATCCGTAAATTCCAGTTGTTTTGTCCCATCAAAAGATAGTGACTCCCCGTTAAATTCTGAATTCGGTATTTCTACCGAATCTTTTTGAACCTGGAACCAACCACTGGATTTATTACTCCATTGTTCTCCGTCTGTTACCCTTACTTCAACCCGATACTTTTGGCCAACTTCCAAGTCTCTATCGAGTTTCCAAAACCCGTCGTTTGTTCTTCCATAGTAATCAAAAACTGGTTTTGAGGAATTGAGAGAATATAGTTTTATATTGAATGCATCAAAAATATTTTTATCATCTGTCTGCGTCCAAGTAATTGTCGGTCTTGTTGAATATACCAGTGTTGGCGATACTTCAACCCCATTCGGGCTATTTAGAGTTAGTTGGGGAGATTCCGAATTCGTCAAAGGAGTATACGTCTTTTTCAACAAATTTCCGGATAAATCATACTGATAATTAACCGTTCTCCCGGACGGTAATATACTAAACTCTAACCTTCCCGTTTTATCGTATACATACCCATAATCAGTTGATGTCCCATTCGTTTCAGCGCTAACCTGTTCTACAATAAACATAGTGATTAACAAAGAACAAATCCAAACTCTTGAAGATAGCTGCAGAAATCTTTTAAAATTATTCCTATTAAGCCTTGAACTTAATTTGTTTCTACTGCATACATAAGCCATGTAATGACCCCTTTTCTGTTTTCTATGACCAATAAAACTCAATATAACCCATGAATGTTCTTTTCCTCATTAGCATTAAAAGTCGAAATAAGTCGGATTTAATAAATTTTTGATAAATGTTATAAATAATAAGTTTTTATTTGGAAAATTAGAAATTAAGAATTTGATAATAACCTTGTTAAGTCAATATAAAAACCACAATACGAGGTTAGATCGCATTGCGGTTTAAAATTATTTCAATTCAGATTGGAATATCCATTTTTCCTCAAACCCACCTACAAGTGTAGCCGGGTTCTTTCCGTGAATATCATTTGGAACGTTTATCCCTCTATACCAGGCTAGAAGTTCGGAATCAACGTTATTTTTATAGATTATTCGGTAAATAACATTACTCTTATTAAAATCATTTTTAAATGCACTAGTTTCTGGCTCTACACGCTCAATCTTTAGTACAATACCACCCTTTTTAGAAATAACCGTCTTAATTTCTTCTTCATGCTGCTTTTTTAGGGTATTTAAACCAATGACTAATACCACCGCAACTATTCCTAAAAGGGATACGATAATAATTGCCATCCACCTGGTTAATTTACTTTTAATGATCATAAAAAAATCCCGCCCTTTCCTCCCAGCATATTATCCCATTTTGCATAGCTTGATGCTCCGTTATAGGAAGGATATATTGTAATACTATCATTAGGCAACAAAAATCTCGCAGACCCTTCGAATTTAACAGACACAGAATTTGCAACTTTGTGACCGGATCTGATTTAAGCACTCATTATAATGAACGAAGCAAGCAAAGAGCACGCAAAAAAGCGCCCCGTCCCCGGTTTAACACCGGGAACAGGCCGCCTTTTAACTTTATATCTTAACTAACGACTGCCCACAAAGCCGGAACGTTAGCCGGTTCCCAGCCTGGCATAGCCGTGTGACCCTGGAGAGCTCTGTAAGTCTTCCCTTGATAGGTGACGAGATCGTTGACTTGGTAAGTGGTATACGCAGCCCAAGCAGCAGCGCCGGAGCCTGTATCCGTCGTAACGGTCACCGCGTTGCTCGCTGGAGATACGTTGCCTGCAGCGTCTCTCGCTTTGACAGTGAAGGTGTAGGACGTTCCGCCCTGCAGTCCGCTGACGGTCGCGCTCGTGCCTGTTACTGTAGTAGCAAGCGTCGAGCCGTTGTACACGTCATAGCCGGCTACGCCCACATTATCCGTCGATGCGCTCCACGACAGGGATACACTGCTGGACGTTTTGGCTGTCGACACCAGGTTGCCCGGAGCCGTAGGCGGCAGCGTATCCGTCGGGTCGGTCGACGAGCTGGTTGTCACCGTCACCGGGCTGCTCGCCGGAGATACGTTGCCGGCCGCGTCCTTCGCTTTCACCGTGAAGGTGTAAGCCGTGCTCGGGCTCAGACCGCTGACGGTCGCGCTTGTGCCGGAGACGGATGCCGCCAGTACGGAGCCTCTGTACACGTCATAACCGGTCACGCCCACATTATCCGTCGATGCGCTCCACGACAAGGTTACGCTGCTCGAAGTTTTGCCTGTCGAGACCAGATTTCCCGGTGCCGTCGGCGCTTGGGTATCTTGAGCCGGCGGAGGACTTCCGATGCCGACAGCGGCATAGGCCGCTTTTACCGAGTTAACCTGGGCTGAGTTGGCACCGAAAAGATCGGTGGCCGAACTGATCGCCGCTTGACGCATGGCCGCAAAATTGGATGTGCTCGTCAAGTAGTAAGTAAGGGCTTTATAGACAATCTTGGCAGCATCGCCGCGGCCGATTCCGGTTACGCTAACGCCGCGGTGCGTGCCGCCCTGGGCAAGCAGGTAGAACGCTTTGTTGGGAATGCCGCTGTTTTTATGCACCCCGCCGTTATCGTCGGACCCCCGGTAAATGTTGCTGTAATGGTCCGGCTGATTGAACAGCGTCGGATTCTCCATCGAACGCAGCGCATCGCCTGGGATGGACGGCGTATAGATGTCATCGCCGATCAGCCAATTCGTTCCTTGGATGGTGTTGCCGAATACGTCCGAAATCGACTCGTTAAGCGCACCGGACTCTCCTTGATAAATGAGTCCCGCCGTTTTCTCGGTAATTCCATGCGTCAACTCATGGCCGATGACGTCGAGATCGCCGGAGAACGCGCGGAATGTCGAGCCGTCGCCGTCACCGTACGCGATTTGCGTTCCGTTCCAGAAGGCGTTGTTATAGCGGCTTCCGTAATGCACTGTCGACTTGATCGCCATTCCTCTGCCATCCAGGCTGTCGCGGTTAAAAGTATTTTTGAAGTAATCATAAACGACTGCCGCATAAGCATGCGCATCAACTGCCGCCGGGTCCGTCCACACGTTGTCCGCGTCCCTCATCAGCGTTCCCGGAAGCGATTGGGTGTTGCCCGCCGAATAAGTAATGATACCGCCGCCCCGCGTCGTATCCTGCATCACGTATTGGGTGCCGCTTTGCGTTGTTGTAAACGTTTTCGTATCACCTAGCACGCCGACGCCCGTACCGGTCGCATGGTCCAGCATGCCGTACTGGTTCACGATTTTGCCCGTTGCCGCATCGATAAAATACGTCTCGCGCTGCGGGGAAGGCTCAAGCACATTCACTTCCGTGATGTATACGAGCACGTTCTGCCCGTTGACCGGATAGAAGTTCAACTCTGCCTGCTGCTCCCGCTCCTGAGCGCCCAGTTTGCCGATCCGCTTCTCCATATCTTTGTTCGCGATCGCGATCGCCTTCTCTGCGCTGATCTTCGGCGAGATTGCAGTGAGAGACTGCTGGCCGCTGTCGGCAACCGTACTGCCCAGATACGCCGAGACGTTGCCCTGTTTGTCAAAATGAAGCGTCTGATCCGTGCCGAACACCGGAATTCCCTGGATGTACTGCTTCAGACGCACGTGCTGGGTTCCTGTCTCGGCATCCGTCGCCTGATCCGTGATCCGGATGCTCTGCTCCGCATCGCCCGCCAAATTGAGGAGCCCCTTCTTGGCGTTCAGATAACCCCATACCTTCGCTTCCAGAGAAGCATTCTGCGGAGCAATCCACTTCTCCCCGATAAAACGCGGAGCGGCCAAATCAGCCGGCGAACCCGACGCGGAATTGCCGGAGGCTGCGCCTACCGGAATTGCGGACAACGCCATTATCGTACTCAGCACAATTACGGATAAACTCTTTTTCATTCATCATTCATCTCCCATCATTTTTTTACTGCAAGGCTTTTCAACCCCGTTGTGATAACGCTTTCAAAACACTCCCCTTTCAAAAAACTCATTATCTCAAATCTCTATGTTAGTTAAACCGGATGCACGCATGGAATGGCACAAAAAAACAGCCATTTTCAGATCGTTAGTTAATCTTGGCTGCGATTTCATTGGTAAATATGTAATTATTATGTTATTTTTACAATTTCATAATACTATCGGTTTTGCGAGTTGTCAATTGACCGCGGGTTGAATTTGAGAAAAAAATTTTTTAGTTGAGAAGGAATATTTTTAAAAGAGAGCTGCCAATTGAGGCTGTAGAACCTGCCGGATCTAGAAGATACACGCTCAACCGGCCTACAAACAAACATGCATAATCTTTTTCGCGATATCAAGTGTTTGTTCGCTTTGTGTATAAAAACGTTCAAATTCTTGGTTGAATACTTCGTTTATTGTTTCCCTTAATGCAAGAAGGGTCAGGCCCGTTTTTTGTTCGCTTATAAATTCAACAATATATTCCACTTCAAAAGAATACTCATCATCCAGTAAGGGCTCAATTTCAATGGGATTCCATTCATTAATGATCTCTTGGATTTTGTAAAAATTCGCGGTCACAGTTCTCCTCCTTGAATTTTTTGATGACACCACTTATTTGCTGTACATTTCCAGCCTATCTCTATCGAAGAACGGCAAGGCAGATACGCTCATTGCTCCAAATTCCAAAAAATTATCCCGAGCTTGTGTAAGTGTAACCGGACAAATGTCGTAACCAAAATAGTTATGGCTTCATCTTGATGAGTTTAGTTGCTTTATTAAATAAAACCGTCTTTATTTTCTTATTTTTATCCCCTTTATTTGGAAGTCTAAATAGCGGTAATGCGCTGCACTCTATCAATTCTTGGGCAAGGGCATCCTCAATAAGTTTGTAATTCTCATATTCGAACAATTTTAATAGTTCACTTTCTGATAGCGGAAATTTGCCTTTGATTTTTGATCTTATCCTGTTAGAATAAATCTCTTTCTCAATAATTTTACTATCAAAACTTCTCTTTAATTTTTCGAACTGGTTCTCGCTTATTCGATCCTCTTTTAACATTTTCACAATTAGGCTCTCAAGTGCCAAAAACGATGTTTTCTTGTAATCTTCAAGAATTTGTTCCACTAAGCTGCCTTCTACCGACTCGTTGGCTTGCTCTTTAATTTTTAGACCGTAATATTTGTAGATAATATGTTCCTTAGCTTCATTTGTCGTTTTCAGCTCATCCAGTACAAGGTAGAGACCGAAAATAGCCTCATTTGATAAATCGCCGAAAATTCCAGCGGCATCTCTAACTGATAAATTTGAAAACAGGCTTTGTACTTTGTGATAAATTTGTTTATCAAAAATTTTATAGGTAAATAAATGATTAATTGCTTTTACCGTTTTCGCATATTCCAATAAACATCCTCCTCAATTTCTTTTCTTTTACGTAGGATCTTTTAAATCTTTTTGTGCCAGATCCATAGCGACCGCTAATCTGATTTTGCTTATTTTACTCAACCCTTTGCTATATTCAGAAATAGATATAGTTTTTACTATAGGTATTGCTTCGCGGTTTACCCTATTAATCTCAATATCTACAATTATCGAATCATCAATAAGAATTTTATAGAGGTCTTCCCCTTGCTCAGGTATCCAACTAATCGTATAGGCAGTTTTCAGTTTAGGAAAGTTCACTTGTAACACGTCAAATAATTTATTGTTGCTCTTTCCCTTAAATAAGGATTTTTTGGAGTTAATAAGTTCTTCCCTTATATCTAATTCCGTTTTACTTCCAACAAGTTTCAAAACCCAGCCCTTCCTTTCAGCCAAGAGAATTCCAACTCAACTAAGCTTTTTCATCAAACTGTTTGATATCAAGGATCATTTCAACTTTTTTAAATAAAGATACTAACAGTGAAATCTCTTCTTTACCGATCATAATATCCGCATCTGCGCCGCGCGTTAGAGATACTACGAGAATAATCGAATGTTCAAAAACATTGACTAATATAAATCCCTGTCTTTTTAATGACTGCCCGCTTACTTTTATAAAATCGACTCCATACCTTTCTTGATGAAAAATATCGCTTAAAAGGATGTCATTTGCCTTATCTACTGCTTTTAAAACTCTCTCATACTCTTCGAAAGTTAAATCTATCTCAGCAGTCATTCCATGCTCATAGCTCTCAGAAATACTAACCTCTACATAACCCATCTCGTTCATTGATACTTTTATAATTCCAGATTGTTCTTCAAAAACAGAATGAATGCTTAAAGAGCCTATTTCTTTGTACGGTTTCTTTGTCATTGAGCACCTCTCGCCTGATAATTACTCCTGTCTTTCCGTTAATCCGTTAATATGCCAGCTACTTTTTGTTACCTTCAATTCACCATTCGATAAGTCCGGCCAAAAAGATAACGAGTATCTTTCCGGTTTGAATTCTCGTGGAGAGAACTCGATCTGTGCTTCAAGGTCACAAAACGCATAATCAAATTGCAATGTAGGGTAAATTTCTGCAACAAGTTTTACAATGGTTTCGGTAGCTGTCTCTAATGACTCTTCTGAGTAATCCGGAAGCACTTCACTCTCTCTAAAAGAAACCAGAAACCCAGAATACTCCTCACACTTTTCTATCTCTATTTCAACATTCAAATCTTTATATGGAACCAGATCGGCAGACAAATAATCCCTCCTGTTCCGTTGTGAAACTTAATCATTAGTTGCCCAGTGATAAAAAGTCCTTAAGATCTCCTCAAGATTTCCTGGTCCTCCGGCACCCGAAAAACAACCATCTTCTATTTTACAGTGAACCCAATCGTCATCCGTTCGTTCAATCTGAACCACATCTACTTGCCTGCTCGCCAATTCTGTCTCCCTTAGATTTATGGAAACATGCCATCCGGGATTATCAATGGTAGTTATTCGAATGCCACTTTCATGTTCCCAATCTCCATTACAATGTGATGTGAACCACTCTTGTAACCATCTCAAAATCTCCAATTGTCTACACTCCTATGATTTGTTTGATTTCGCAAAAGAAAAATTCATAAAAAATCTTTGTTTAATTGCTCTAACCAATCTGATAATTGAATACCTTTCGTTTCTAATTCGCTATAAATAAAACATTCATTAACAAAACATAGTAATTTCATTACTATTTCTGGTAAACAGATAACAAATCACCTAGCAATCGTAGAAATATAAAAAATGTAAATGTATAATCAAACTGTAAAACAAACCAAATATAGGAATGAGAGGAAGTGGTTAGAAGTAAATAGTAACAGCCTCTGTAACCACTATTTTTCATCAACCTTGGCAACATGTGAGAAATTGTAAACTTAAGTTCATTCCAATAATATCTTACAGGAGGTTTTTTTATGAGAAAAGCATTTCGCGTCTACGGACTTGCAGCAGTGATCTTAACTATGACTGCAACCACTGCATATGCAGCCAACCAAGAAAGTACCGCTTACGCTAAGAGCGGAGGAAATGATGCCAAATCCTCGTATATTACCGGTCAAGGTCAAATGGGTAGAATGAAGTTTAATTCATCCGGCGGTGGCTATGGCTTCTATGAGAAAGTTTGTTCAGGAAGTACCACATATGGCCCTGCTTCCTATATCCCGGCTAGCGGCGGTTCAGTTGATGAACTTGTGCCAATGCCGTCCAACTGCCAGTTCAAGCTACACATTACCAGCGGATTGAATTTTCCGGTAGCCGGCACCATTCAAAACTACGAATAATACACATGCAAGCGCTCTTCCCATTAGGAAGAGCGCTTAGACTGTTGCGAAAGTCTCGACAGTCTATTTTTATACCGTATCTTTTAATTTTATGCTTCGCTCAAACAACGGTAAGCAGAATACCCACTGGCTTCAGAACTACTGTAAACGTGGTCATAAAATCAAGGTTTGAGATATCATTTAATCTTATTTAATCTATCCATTGCTTCTTCCAGAGTCTCATACTGAATGTTGTCATACTCCCAATTCAAATAACGATTAATAGCCTTTGCCACCTCATCCCATGTTGAACGGATGCAATCTTCCAAAATTTTATTGATTTCCTTCTCCACTAATGCCAAGTTAAATTCTTTTACAATAAATGTTGCCCTTCCATCCATAATTTTATCTTCATTTAGAATAGAGAGCATTCTCTTCGGGGTCATTATTCTGAAATAGAAATAATCGACTCCGTCTACATCTCTAGGACCAATATCTGCAATGGCAGGAACAACAAAGTCATCATCAGATTGCGGTTCACTACTTATTAGAATTCTTTTAAGCTGCGGTATGACCAAATCCAATTTCTCCTCTAAGTTGTTCTCTTCATCTCTTAACACTACTTTGATACTATTTACCTCAATGATTTATCAACTCTTTATACGTCATTGGGTTGCTTGGTCTATTTCGAGGCATCACAAATAACCTGCGAAATGATTATATTTCATACGGGGATGCTCAGAAACCTCAGCGCAATATAACGCTTTAGCTATTATACCGATTGGTAAGCCGAATGTTGAAAAATCCTCGCTTTCCTTTCTTTAAATTCAATGGGATTCCATTCATTTATTATTTCATGAATATAATAAACATGTTCGTTCACTCTCTCCTCCTTATTTTTTATGAAATGTTAACTTTGACTAGAATCATAAGGTAATAGTAAGTCATTCAGCATCGATTAGTTTTCTCTGGAGAGGAGCTCAAATTTAACGATATCGTCCTGACTGTTCACATTATCAAGCGAGTTAAATTCGAAAGTTTTTCCAGTCGGCGAATCCTTTTGCTCCCCTTTATAACTGAACGAAATTTGTTCAAACTTGTACCCTTTAGCTTTAATAAATTGGATAACTTTATAAACTTTATCATATTCATCTTCTGTGCTCTCTTTTTTAAATGCGCGATCTATATGTATATAAATAATGGAATCTTTAAGTTCTTGTTTAATGTCTTGGTAACTCGGTACCCCTCCATATGGAATTGTAGAGTACTTATCTACTGCTGATCTAGCATTTCCCAAGTTAATTCTAGCTGTACCCTTCTGGGCATACACACTCTTTACAAACGATTCCAGTTCTTGATTAACTTCGAACCTCCAGGATGCCGTTAAAAAATCATCCCATAAACCTCGATCATTCCATGACTGGGATATTTCAAACGAAAGCTCTTTGTTGTTCTCAGGATGTGCAAGAATCCAGTAAATATCATTTTTAAAACTATACTTAATATTTTCGGTCATGATGTTTTGTGAAAATTTTTCCTGAATATAACTGTCTAGTTCTTTTTTGAATTTGTACCTTTGTATTGGTGAACCTTCGCTGACATAATAAACCAAGCTAAATAGAACAAAAGCGACAAAGCTTACTAATACGAGAGCAATCTTTTTATTTCTTCCCACTTTTATCCCATTTTCGATTATAGAGACATAAAGACGGGTTATTTAAACCCATCTCATTTTTAATAGTATACTACCTATCTGGAACGCTAACTTAGTAAAGATTTCAAACTTTTGAGAATGTTCTTCGATAAATCTAGTACCGTGTGACATGTAAGCCTCCCCATCTTCTGCTTTTTATAGGGTCTCCTGTTCACCCGCCCGTTACAGCGTCAAATTCACCCACCGTAAAGTTACAATAGACATCAAGGACCACAACCTCCGTTGTTGTCCTTGGTGGGAATATAAACTCTCCTTGCATAACTTATACTTATAGCAATAATCAATCTTCAAATGCGCTAGAACTCAAGAAGCCTTCCTGCCACTCATTTTTGTCCACATGGTATTCATCAATATAAAAATCTTCCGGGTATTCTTTGAAACCAGGCAATTCTTTATATTTATTGATTACATCTTGTGCTTTATCTCTTGTAGAATAGATACCAATTGTTTTTGTATATTCAATTTGGTTTATTTCATAACTATGTTGTAACAAAAAAACTGTTTTCATGGTTATTCCCCTTCGAATTTTATTCAATATCTCTTTTCAGCTATATACCTGATTTTGATTGATTCACCTTTTTCATAAATAGCATCTTTTAACGGTTTGGATATGTTAGCTCTCGGAGAAATAATCAAATCAATGGGCATTCCACTGTCTAAATAATCTCTGAATTGTCCGCTTTTGTAGATATAAGCCTGATTCTTAACTTCAACAATTCTACCATTTACAATGGCGTCGCATTCTCTTCGCCTTTGCTCTACAAAAAGAAACCCCGACCGTTTAAAACCATTCAGGGAAAGGTTACATAATTTAATTCCATTTAGATCATTCTCTTTTAAATCCTCCCTGTTAAGATACTCCACTGGCCGATAAAAGTTTTTTAAGTTAATCAAAAATGCTATATAAATTGTGCGGTTGTCCTGAAAGCAATCCGTGAATAATCATTCGGCACTGGGTGGGGGTAAAAGAAGACCTTGAGGATTTCCGCCCCAAGGCCTTGGATTTTTGCCTATATTCTCTTGCTTAATTGTGCAGCAGGATTCCAATTTTCAGGGGATGTCCTACCTTCTGAAAACCAAATACAACCGTTTCCTATCCAATTATCTCTCCATTTTCGATAGGAATCCTCATTATTGCAAAAACCATCATCATCGAAACCGTATTGAAATCCGCAGCAAGGACATATTTCGTCAGATGGTACACCTCTATGGTCATAAGGTGCTTCATACAAGTCCTGATAATTGCACACTAAACAAATATGTTCCATAAAATCCTCCCATCAATTTCCTGGTTGCCTATTCCAGTAAGCCTGTCCACCAATCGGTTTAAAGTATGTTTTCGCAGTCCCAGCAGCGTTATATGAGCCCAATGCATTAGTTGCCGGGTTATACACTCTAAATAGTACCATCTGTATCTGTTTTAACTTGATATTGACTTCTATTATTATAAAAAATTGTTAGCCTTCTGTGCATAATCATTCGCATTTGTCGCCCAACACCTCTACCATGCCGATCATAATGGTCCTGTAATGTGCTGTTATTACCCCAGTTACAAGGTCAAGTATTATGCACCCAAATTCCAACTCACTGACGAAGTAGGCGTGGAACTCATCGACCGTCATATTGTAAACCGTGACGTGCTTCTGTTCCAGTTCAATCGTTTTATCCCCACTCTTCATGGTAATCCAAATCTTGCCGCCCTTGACTATTTTGCCAATTGGGATAAAACTCGCCGCTGTCAAATTTTGATGAGTTCGGATCAGTCAAAGTGGTAATATCACTTACCACCAAGAAGTCAAGTATTTCTCCGGCAGCTTTCATACCGCCTAAAACTCCATTTGCCATCGCGTCTGTTACGGGATTTGTGACTACCTCGCCAAGGTATCCGATTCCGTTGACACCTTTGTAATTATCCGTGGCCTGTTGAATATGCCCACTCGGATCTACATGCGTAAGAGGATTATTCATCACATACGTATACAAATTCAAACTCAGCGGATTATCCAGCTGCCCTTCATACGTATCCTAATTTATAAAAGCGCTCTAAGCAAAACAAAAGACGAGGTTCTACTCCCGTTTTTCTAGTCAGGTTATTTTCTTTTATTTATTCTTTTCTAAGAGTACTGTTTAACTTTGGGTATATTTTATCAAAGAACTATTGTCAAATCGTTCTATGTTATTCCGAAGTTCCTTGTACCCCATCTACCCCAACTCCTTATTTAGTAAAGACTATAGCGAATCAACTAATTCATTTCTCATTCTATTAATTAGTTCATTCTCACCTAGAGATATTGGGTATAAATCTCCGTCTTCATATAAATTTTTTTCAGCTTCATCATAACTATCTGCATACTCAATCACAAATGATTCTAATTTTTTGATAAAAGTAACTTTCCTATACTTCCCATTACATACAAAAACAAATGTATCGTTGATTAATTCCTTCTCAAATTTCAAATCTCTAAATATCCGCTCAATTTTTTCAATTAGCTTCATAACTCACCTCAAGATTTAATCAATCAGATTCTCATCCATATCATATCTTATTGCTCCAATCTTACCTGAGGATAATTTGGATTATACCCATTATCCATTAAATATTTATAAAGTTCCTCGGGCTTATTCCCTTTTAATTTACTAGGTACATTCAATACATCATCTAATCCTTTAATATTACGTAAGGCATTGCCTGGCCGCTTAGCCCTTCCACCTGAAAGAACTGCCATTGTATTAATCCCATCCCCTGTTAGTGATGCATCATAGTAATCTAACAACTGACCTGTAGCCCATTGTGCATTACCTTCTGAATTTCCGTTCGCACTCTTGATGGGGGTAAAAAAAGACCACCTTACTTATAGCAAAACGTAAGGTGGTTAAATCTCAAACATGATGAAACTTTAAAATTATATTATAGTTGATACTGACTCGTAGTATTCTTTTTGGTTATCCCTCCATAATTCTTCAACTTCTGAACCGCCAACATTTATACCCAAAAACGAAGGGTCAAAAAATATCTCTTGCTTATTCAGTAATACTAATTTTAGAGCATCGCATACTAAGCCCTCTGTGTTTTTCTTCATGTTAAATAACACGATTTCAGACACTTTATTATCTAGCAAAGGATTATTAAATATAACATTACTTATTCTTGATTTTGCAGGAACAACATCATCGAGATCAACCATTATTTGAATATCATCCACCACAGCAAGTGAAATTTTCGAATACTGTTCAATTGATTCAATTTTAATTATCTCCAAATTCGAGAAAAAGATAGTTCATACTAGCAACGAACTCAGCAAGTCCATCTTCTTCTGAATCTATGAATCCTACTAAATAAATATCATCTAAACGGTTATTTTGTATAGTGTGTTTGATTTCTTTTAGAGACATATACCAACCTCCCATACAATACTAGTTATTTAAAGATAATGTTTAGATCCATTCCTTTACCTGGCTCCAATAATGTAACCCACTCACCGCTCGGTTTATTCGGCACTGGGTGGGGTAAAGAATAGACCTTGAAGGTAGTCCCTCAAGGTCAACAATAGTTACGAACAATAAATTGAAATAAACTCTATTGGTGCTAATAACTCGTCCCCCCAGGAATTTCCCTTCGTATTCACCAAACACAGTTATTTGGGTTATTTCCCCTTGTTCCTTCTCTACCCAAAATTTAAGGGTATTTGTTGTTATGGTATAGTGATTGTCTAACTCCTCCTCAACAAAACCACTAATGCTTATTTTTTCCTTAAGCTCTTGAAGTCCCCATCCAAGTTCATAAGGACCAACGCTAACACCGTTAATAATCATGATATTCTAGTATCACCTCTTTCTTATTGTAATGTAGTAACATTTTTGCTTCCTCCTAATAAAAAGAAAGGCAACAATTGAAACCAATTGCTGCCTCATTTTCTTTCATGCCTATTTAGCTTCTTTCTTTGGCAAGAAACATCTCTTCGCCAAAATGCTGTCTGGCATTCTCTTCTAGAGAATTAGGCTCTACCAACTCTCCAGGGTCTTCGCTTAGGAAGGTCATCGTTCCTTCTTCCATGTCCTCTTTCTTCCATGTCCTCTTTCTTCCACCACTCAAATGATTCCACTTGTTCTCTGCAATTCATTAATGCTAGATACTCGTTTGAATAATAATTGCACCAAAACACGCCAGGCAATCTCAAATCCGGAGTACCTGTGACATGCTGTCTTTTTAAAGCATCAGAATGTGTTATTTCTCCATATAAGGCCTCAAAAAGTACAATAAACTCTTTAAACAAATATAGGACCTCTTGTTTTTTTGAATCCAATACATCAACCGAGAAG
Source organism: Paenibacillus chitinolyticus NBRC 15660 (assembly GCF_000739915.1). Classification (GTDB taxonomy): domain Bacteria; phylum Bacillota; class Bacilli; order Paenibacillales; family NBRC-103111; genus Paenibacillus_F; species Paenibacillus_F chitinolyticus. Next base: position 320,410 of record NZ_BBJT01000006.1, read on the forward strand.
GTGAGGTATATATAATTTAGCTTTTTCTTATTCGGGCAATGCCACCATTGGCTCCCCATAAACAATGATTTTGGGCCTTTAGCCATAAAGTTTCCGGCCTTCCCCACCATTTTTTCTAATTCTATGTCATAGCATCCTTCTGTCTCCGAGCACCACAAAGAAATGGCTTCTTCTCGTGAATATCTAACTTTGAGAGGTTCTGTCACTCCCATCTTAGTAAATAAAAATCCATTCTCACTTAAAGAATCAAATACACTTTTCGCTATATTCTGTTTATTGAAGACTTGGTAGGTAAATAGGGTAAGAGATATCTCCTTCACATGTTTTCCACCTTTCCGCATCATTAATAATTTTTGTAAGTCCCGTTTGTATTTCGGACTTTTATAGTTCCTCCAGCACGTGTAATATCGTTTATTAAAGCCAGTATAAATTATCGTTTCTAGCATTCTCGATATTAAACCTTGCATTCGTCCCGTCTCTGGCATCCCCATTCGATCAACCATGCGTGAGCGGATTATCCAACTGACCATCATACATATCCTAATTTATAAAAGCGCTCTAAGCAAAACAAAAGACGGGGTTCTGCTCCCACGCTATGTTATTGATAAGTTGCAAATCTGATTCAACTTAAAAAGACCGCTCATGGCGGTCATCTACTGACTCTATTTATTTTAGGAAATTTAGGTAGTAACTTGTATAGCTAGGGTATAATCGTCAACACTTGAACGAATACGTACATTTGCATTTGAAGAAATATCATATGGGTCTGATGAGAGTAAAGTTCTATTTGAGATTGCCCCTCGATTCATTCGGCACTGGGTGGGGGAAAAGAAAAGACCTTGAAGGCTTTCCCCTCAAGGTCTTAGGTATCAGTTATCCTTATTTAATCTTGCCATTGCTTCTTCAAGTGTCTCGTACTGGATATTATCATACTCCCAATTCAAATGGCGGTTAATAGCCTTTGCCACTTCATCCCATGTGGGACGGATACAATCTTCCAAAATTTTATTAATTTCCTTTCTAACTATGTCTAGATTAAATTTTTGAACTATTAAATAGCCTCTACCATTTAGAACTTTAACATCTTCCAATTCCTTAATTATTGCTTTGGGTGAAATCACACTAAAATAGAATTGGTCTGCACCATCTGAATTTAAAACTCCAATGTCAGCCACTACAGCTATACAAAAATCATCCTCAGTTTCAGGCTCAAAAAATGTATGTGTTGCTTTTAGTACTGGCACAACCATTTCCTGCTTACCCCTTTCGAAAGCTATCATTCAATTTCCACATGAAAATTACCAATTTTATCTTTTTCATTAAATCCTTTATTAGAAAAGGTCTCAAAATTTGCTTCATAGGCTCCCTTACTTTTTTGTCCTGTTCTTACCCTTCTTAGACCATCTTTGCTGACGTACCACATACCGCCATCAATTTTTTGCACTTTAGCTCCTTTACCAACGAAATCAATAGCAGAATCATGTATTAAATCGGCTGAAACTTTCACACCTTGTAACCCATCAATCTTCTTGGAGTTCTTTGCTAAATCTGCTAAGTCGGAAGCAGAACCACAAAACAAATTAATATTATGAACCCAAATCCCCAAATCACTTACAAAATACGTATGGAAATCATCAACAGTGAAGTTGTAGACCTTTACTTTCTCATAGTGATGTACGATTTCAATGTTGTCAATTTTTAGATGATTTCCGTTACTTTGTACTAACTTATCGCCCACCTTCAAATCAACAGCAAGTACCTATCCCTTGCCCTCAACCCAGAATGGATGATTGTCAGTTGTCTCAATAATTTGATTACCAACCGATAACTTATATGTTGTATCTTTCTCGTTACGATGAAGAGCCGTAACTTCCTTGTAATCCTGCTCTCCAGTCTCTTCATTCTTGGAAAGAACCTTATCTCCGACTTCAATGTCTTCGATATTCTTCTCCCCTTCGTCTGTAATCACTTTGGTACCAGCACTAAAGCAATTACACATAAACTTTAAGTTTCGTGCCATTCCTCTAGTAGCGAAAGATGCTATAACCTCAACGGTAATGTTTCTTTTGTAAGCGTCCCATATTCCTAATAACTCCTCGCCGGCCCACACGGCATTATCAAGGTTATTCAATTCTTTGTATGGACTTTGCATAGATGCCACATCGAATAAAAATTGAAATTGGTTATTATTTTGATCTCTTATTATATCTTTGTACATTGTTCCTAAACTACTTCTTAACGCCCAATATCTTGCATTACCATTGTCCATCCTAGCTTCAACAATGAGGCTTTGCATTCTTTCATTGGACATATTGAAGTCAAAATTAAAAAGTTTAAAATGCCCACTTGGATCTATATACTTCAGCGGATTATTTTCCACATACGTATACAAATTCAAACTCAGCGGATTATCCAACTGTCCTTCATACGTATCCTAATTTATAAAGCGTTCCAAGCAAAACAAAAAGACGGGGTTCTGCTCCCGCCTAGCGAGGACAAAGGGGGTTAATTTCAATCAGAGCCACATTCTCTAAAAGTTCACTCTTATATAAAATGTCTAAAACTCCATCACTTTATAAGATAAGTCTTTACCTCCAACGTACGCTTGACTGCCGCCCGATTCATTCGGCACTGGATGGGGGAAAAACAAATCCCAAGGGAAATAGAAACTTCCCTCAGGATTTGCTAAATATCGTTATTTGATTTTGGAGAGCAATTCATATAAACTCACTATTCTTTGACTCTGAGGAAAGTGTTTATTAATCCTAGAAAGTTCATCAATAAAGTTCCTTGTTCTCTGGATCACTATATTTCTGAATTCTTCCTTAGGTATTAAGACATACTTCCACTCAGAATAAGTTGAGTTATTCAAAGGTTGTAAGATGATAAACTCACTAGTAAAACTTTCTGATTTCATTAAACTAATCGATATTTGGTCTTCTTTAGGGATAAACTCAATCCAAGTGTTGTACGTTTCAATATCTTTGAGCGCTACATACTTAGAAGTCTCTAATATCAAACATACTTCCAATAGGTTGTCAAACCAAGTAGATATAATATCGAAACCTTGTTCATCAGGAGCAAGTTCCTTGCTATGATAGTACCCGTATTCCTCTGTATTAAAGATTAATTGAAAAAAACCTTCTATTCCTCCTTCCTTATCAATTTGCTCTAAATCATAATTTCTCCAACGGTTAACATCAATGATAATTCGGTAATTAATATCAAACAATTTCTTAACCTACCTCCCGAAATCAGCCGGAGTCAACACATGACTTCCGTAGGCTGTATCATATTTTCCGTTCTTAAAGAAGATAGTTATAGTTTCATTATTATATTTGTACTGATAATGTCCACTTGTAAATCCTTTATCTATTGCTTCATTAATACCATTTTGAGTAGCTATCTTTATATCGTCCATTGACCAATTAGGGTTAAAGAAAGTATTCCCATTTAGTTTACTCTGTAATTGTTTATCATTTAGATATGGAACTTGATTAGAAAATTCACTTTTAGTATGTTTACCGAGATGTTGAATGTTATCTGCACTTAGAGTATAGGTACAATTGATGTTATGAACCCAAATACCCAAGTCACTTACAAAGTACGTGTGGAAATCCGCAACGGTAAAATTGTAAACCTTAACCTTTTCATCATGTTTTACTATCTTGATGTTGTCAATCGTTAAGTTATTTCCGTTACTCTGCTGTAGCTTATCTCCCACCTGCAAATCAGCGGCTAGCACCCAAGCCTTACCTTCAACCCAGAATGGATGATTGTCAGTTGTCTCTATGGCTTGGTCACCTATAGTTAGTTCATAGATGATCTCCTTATCATTTCGATACAGATGCGTGACTTCCTTGTAAGCCTGCTCTCCAGTCTCTTCATTCTTCGAGAGAACCATATCTCCGACTTCAATGTCTTCGATATTCTTCTCCCCTTCGTCTGTAAGAACCTTAGTTCCTGCCGTAAAACAGTTACAAGGAATTTTAGATGCTTTGGACCAGTTTGCTTCCGAATAAGCAACTGCTCTTTCAATCTTTCTCTCCCCATTTTTCAGGGTAATAAAAATTTTGCCGCCCTTGACTATTTTGCCAATTGGGATAAAACTAGCCGCCGCCAAAGCTTTATCAAATTTTGATGAGTTCGGATCGGTCACAGTGGTAATATCACTTATCACCAAGAAGTCAAGGATTTCTCCGGCAGCTTTCATTCCACCTAAAACTCCATTGGCCATCGCGTCTGTTACAGGATTTGTAACTACTTCGCCAAGATATCCGATTCCGTTGATACCTTCATAATTATCCGTAGCCTGTTGAATATGCCCACTCGGATCTCTATACTTCAGAGGATTATTCATCACATACGTATACAAATTCAAGCTCAGCGGATTATCCAACTGTCCTTCATACGTATCCTCGTTAATAAACCGTCCCATGCTCGGATCGTACCAGCGGGCGCGGAGGTACTGGAGCTTGGTTGCGGAATCCCAGTATTCCCCGGAATAGCGGAACGGGTTGGAGATGTTTTCCTCGCTTACGGTCGGGTTGCCCCAGATGTCATAGGCGTACTGATTCAACCGGGTGCCGGTTTCGCTGCGGAGCTCGACGACATCTCCGTGTCCGTTGTGGAGGTAGTAGGCTTTGCTCCCGCCGCTCTCCCGGGCTACGAGCTCTCTTCCCCGCACATAGCGAGCTTTGAGGCTGCCGCTGCCGTCGCCTTCGGCGATGACCTGGTCTCCATCGTAATAATAACGCTCGGTTCCGTCTTTGTCTGTGCGCTCGTACAGCAGTCCGTCTCCGTTATATTTGTACGAAACGGTGCTGCCATCTTTCATTTTTACGGCGGAGAGCCGGTCTTTTTTATCATAGACGTAGTCGGCGTCCGGGCTGTTCACTTCATGGTTGGTTTGGAACGAAGTCCGGTTGCCGCGGGCATCATACGCGTAGCTTTCCCGGTATTGGCTGGATGAAGTGATCCGGTTGAGCGGGTCGTAGCCGAATTGATAGGTTTGGCCGTTCTCGGTTTTGGCGGTTTCGTTCTCGTTGGCGTCGTACTCGTAGGCATAGGTGTTGAGCGCGGTTCCGTCCGCCTGCTTATGCGTCAGCGTTTGCAGCTGCAGCCCGTTGTAGGTATACGCGGTCGTAATTCCATTGCGCTGCCTGGTCTGCTTGATAAGATCGTTGCGGTAATAGCTGTAGGCCGCTTCCTCGTCCGCGAGGGAAGAAGACACGCTCGACAGACGGTTGCGCGAGTCGTACTGGTAGTAGGTATTTTGGCCGGACGGATCGTTCAGGGAGCTTCGCAGGCCCAGCGCGTTGTAATCGTACGCGAGCGTTTTGCCGTCCGGGTAGACAACCTTGGACAGTTGCCCCGTGGACGGCTGGTACGTGTACTGCGTCGTGCCCGTGTTATCTGTCATCCGGGTGCGCCGTCCGGCAAGGTCGTACGCGTAGCGGATCGTTTCGTCCGGCGCTTTCTTCTCGACCAGGAAATTGCGCGCATCGTACACGTAGCTGAGCTCTGTGCCGTTCCGGTCGGTCGCCCGGATCTGGTTGTTGTTGCCGTCATAGTAGAGCTTCTCCACTTTACCGTTGGCATCGGTAGTCTGAATGAGACGGCCCAGCTCATCATATTTCTTCTGCGTCGTGTTGTTGTCGGGATACGTGATGCGGATCATTCGTCCCAACTGGTCGTAGGTGTATTTCGTCTCTTCCTTCTTGGCATTGATTACGCCGGTCAGCTGCCCCAGAGGGTCGTAGCGGAATTCGGTGGTGCCGCCGTTCGCATCCGTGCTGGCAACGACGTTCCCGGCAAAATTGTACTGATACGTTCCGAGCACCTTGGCGGTTGGAGCAACCTGCTCTTTCTTGACGATTCTGCCGAGCTTGTCAGCCGTCTGCCTGAATATGTTGCCTTCCGGGTCGGTTGTCGTCTGGGTCAGATTATAGTCGTCCGTCGCGATTCTGGAGACGGCCTGATCCGCATAGGTGATCTGGTTCTGCCGGTTCCAGGCGTCATAGCCGATCTGCGTACGGTTCCCTACGGCGTCTTCGATCCAAGTTTGGCGGCCGTACGTATCGTAGCCGTATTTGGCTTTGGCTTTGTACGTGCCCTGCATGATGCCTTCTTCCGTTTTCCAGCCAAGGGGGTTCCAGGTGGTGACGGTTTCCACGCCGGTTTCGTCTTTTTGCCGGATTTGATTCTGCAGGTCAAGATACTGGATACTAACCGAGCTGTTGTCAGGCTGAACGGCTTTGATCACACGGCCCAGCGCATCGTACTGGTAGGTGGTTACGCCTTGGTTGCCGTCAGTCTGCCTAGTCAGAAGCCCTCTAATGGCATCATATTCGTATTGATTGACAATGGAGGACTTGTTCCCGTCCGCATTCGTTACCGCCATGGTCGTTTTGGTCGGAAAAGCTCCCTGATAGTCGGATGAATATTCCAGCTTCATAACGGTTTCGCCGGCACTGTTCTTATTGCGTATCTGAGTGACGTTACCGTACGCATCCGTATTCTCATATGCGGTTTCGGAAAGTTTGGCGCCCGCTGCGCTGCCTTCAAACATTTGTTTCAAGATAACGGTATGCTTGTTCCATGTGTACAGCGTATACTTGCTCTGACTGGAGCTCCTAGGCTCCAGAATACTGGTGAGCAGATGGTTATCATTGTATCCGAAGGTTGTCGTAACACCCGCCGGATCTGTTGATGAAGTTATATTTCCGTAATCGTCATACACCTTAGAATGAGTGAAAATGATCGGAGCCGCACCGTCAACGGATTTCGTAACGGTCGTTTTATCGGGCGACGGCAAATGTCTTTTCTCATCATAGACATGGTCCGTGGAAGTACGGTGAGTCTTACCGTCCACAGACGTTATTTCCGTTATGTTGGTGTTGTAGTAATAGGAAGGCTTCTCCCTTTCTATAAAATCCTTTTTCGTTCTAAATGTGGTCTGGTTCAACTTGTTATCTACGGTTACGGCAAACTCCATATCCTTATCATACGAGCTGCCCATATCTCCGTCATACGTAATATCTTTGCGGTTATAGGTCTGTATCGAACCGTCTTGCAGCGTAACTTGATCTTCTCTGGACTTGATGCGGTAAAATCCGTTATACCCGTAATTAAAGTTCCGGATCACTTGGTTATCTTCATACTTGTATACACTTTTTGCACCTGTCGGGTGCATAACCCCGGTAAGCAGGGAATACGGATTTTCCGCTTCAACTACAGATATATTAGTTGCATAAGATTTGGCCGATTTTAAGGCATAATCGTAAACCGTAGTTCTGCCAATAGGGTCGATTACAGAAGTTAAGACTTCGATGTAACTTTGAAGCGACTTGTTGTAGGTTACGGTCTGGCTGCCGTTGGTCAGGACGACAGCTGTCGGACTGTAGCTGATCGTAATGGCATTGCCTACGTCACTAGAGATCGAAGTTAATACGTTTTTGTAAACCGGATCATCGCTGTACCTGAAATAGATCGCATTCTTATAGTCGTCCTCAATTTTAACTAATTTTCCATCATAGTTGAAATACTGTTTGGTTCCATTAGTTGATTTCAAGACGTATCTGTTTTCAAGATTGCCGCTTTCCTCGGTAATGGTCAGATCTTTCCAAGGATATCCTTCCAGACCGCTGCTCGTAATCTTATAAACTCCCCCGCCTGCAAGGTGCAAATACTTTGTATCCTCGTGCCTTTCCACCGAAGAAATGTCCCATGACCACCCCTTGCCGATCGGAAACATTTTCTCTTCATAGGGAATGGTCCCATTCTCACCGGTACTTCGATAAGAAGCCATCTGGTTAAATTGAGCCGAACTGCTGTCGTAACTGCGTGTCAGGGAAAAGTTAAGTCCGTTCCGCCCGCGCAATACCATATCCATTTCCCGAACGGAGAGACTGCCGGAAAGTGTCGAGATCGTTTCGTGCTCCAGGTTGACACTGTACGGAGCTTCATCCGGTTTGGTATTCACGACAACAATATCGGGCACCGGTTCCGGACCGGCTGCCGCCGCCTTCATTCGAAAAGAAGGAGCCGGTTTCTCTTTGACTTCATTAATGATGGTGCTTGAAGCCTCTTTGGATTTATTTACGGGCTTACTTTTGGTTAACGCTTCTTCCAAATCCGCTTCCTTGATGTTTTTGCTTAAAGCCTGCTCAACCTCCTGGGAGTTAAAGCCTTTATCCAGGTATTTCTGAATCTTGTCCTTTTTAGCTTTAGCTTCGTCGCTTTTGGCATAGGCATGAGGAACGAGCATCCCTTGGGCGCACGTTAAAAGGATGGTCAATACCATCACAAGCGCGAAAATTTGTTTATTTCTTTTTTTCAATTGAATATCCTCCTGCCTTTATCGGCTTTTTCCTATTGGCTCTGCGCCGTTGAGGATTTCTTGATCAGATTGCCGTTGTTGTCATACTCGTAGCGTGTATCGTTTCTTAAAGTCAGGCTGCTTAGAAAGAACGAGTAACTGGATCCGCTGAAACCGCCGTTGACTCCGAAAATTTTAAAATAATACGTTTGTCCCTCTGTCACTTCATAAAGAACATTTTCCGGTATATCGGTTTCTTGGATGCCTGCCGCAAGGAGCCGTTTACTGCTGTCGTAGATGTGTACATTGTAGTTCTGTCCTTTCGGTACATTCAGGGTTAACCGGTCCACTCCATTAGCCTTTGCCGTATATTTGTAGAAGTCGACGTCAGTGGCCGTGGTAATTGCGGATGCGTAAGATTCGTTCATTTTGACGAAAAATGCCTGCTCGAACGTATCGTTGGGTTCATACGCGTTGGGCAGCATCAGATTGTTCCGAAAAGACCATTCCGACCATTCCGTACCGTCCTTCACTCGCACCGCAAAATTCCAAGACCCGCTCGTAATCGGTCCGGCCACATGGGAAGTTGAGCCGGATTTTATTTCTCCCGAGTTGTAGGCCCAATTTTTCCATCCGTCATTCGTTCCGACAACCTGATACTCGGTTTGCGCCTGCTGGTCCGCATCCTTGTACTTCCATGTAAAGGTCAACATGTTATCTGTCAGCGTCTGCCCGTCGGTATATGAAGTCAGCTCTGCAGAAGGCATTGTATTTATCCGTACATACGCTAATGGAGAAAAATTCGAAACCGCTCCTTTGCTGTCTTTCACCCTCACATACCAACCGGCGACCGATCCTCTGTTAATAAGATTAGCGGGAACGGTAAACGTGTTTGCGCTTGAAACGACCCACTGCGAGTCATAGATCTGTGACTTACCATCTGCGCTTAAAATAACAACCTGAAAAGCGGTTTGGATATCTCCCGCATCCGGATCGTTAAATGTCCAGCTTAATACAGACGCGCCTGTAGCGATCATCTGAGGATTGCTGGGTGAGAAACTACCCGGCTGTATATTCGTCGGTGCATTCGGTGCATGATTGACTGTAATCAAGCCTGTATAGGTAGAGGTGACCGCTTCCGCAGAATCGCTTGCCGTAACGGCAATATTCGTGTACGTCCCGCCCGGTAATCTGTCGCTGTTCAGATCCCACTGTAACGTCCAGGACGGGGAGGAAGACGTATTGGACACAATCGTTGTCTTGGTGATCCCTGCTATAGTCGCGCTTATGGTAACCGGATCGTTGTTCATATCACTTACTTTACCGGAGAGTGTAACGACACCTCGTCCGTCTTCTTTCCAGACCGTTTGGTCGGTGTTATCTATGCTGAGTTTGGGCGGTGTGTTGAAGGAAATGAAGTAAACAGCGTTTCCTCCCCTGCCGTCAGGTCCCGAAACGCATATCCTACCATCAGGGAGCAAGCTCTGTTCCATTGGGTAAAATCCAGTCGGTATAATTTCTGCTTTTGTCCACTTGTTTGTCGATGGGGTGTAAATATAACTTCCTTTCGAGTTATTTAATACTCTACCATCTAATAAAGTACTTTGCGGGCGTCCTGCATTATCACCAAGAATAGGTATATTCTCCGCATATGACCATGAATTGGTTGTAGGGTTATACAGTAAGCTTTTTTTAGAAGAAGGTCTCCATTCCCTATCCACAAGTGAACTTCCACCTACTACCATAACTCGTCCATCCAGCAGTGTACTTTGTCCAGCACCTGCAAGATCAAACGGGAGATTTGCTACCTTCGACCATGTATTAGATACTGGGTCATAAATATACGCTGTATCAAGTGTTTCTCGCATCGCTTCTCCTCCAGCTACAAGCACACGTCCATCACTTAGAACACTTTGCGAATGGCCAGCTCTTCCTTGGGGCATGTTAGCGGCTTCAGACCAAGTATTGGTTTGAGGATCGTACAAATAGGCTTTATGGCTAGGAGAATAATCTTCTAGTGGTAGAAAACCGCCCGTAACAAGAACCCTTCCGTCTTTAAGCGTACTTTGTTGATGACGATTTCTTTTAACAGGCATTGGGGCTGCTGATTCCCACGTATTTAGTTGCGGATTATATATGAGATTATAATTAGCGTTATATTCCCCTACAGTCACCATAACCCGCCCATCGTTCAAAGCACTTTGTCCATATTGACTAATCTGAAATACCGGGATAGGCGCAGCCGGCGTAACCGTAAAAGATGCCCCTAACGTTTTGGCAAAACCATTCAAATACACGTTCCCGTACACACTGCTTTGGACATCTGTTCCAGGAAGCACCGCCTTGTCAGTAAGATTCATCGGATTCGTGAGTGAATGATCGGGCAAACTGGCGGCCCCCTCAAACCCAACTGTGCTCATACTTTGTGAATATGCTGCAGTTGCTCCAAGGGTTAAAGCGTTCAGCAGCAGAACAAAGCTAGTCAGCACCCTCAAAGTTCTGTTTTTTTGTTTACGAATCCAACTCAAAATTTCCACCATCCTTAAATTAAAAATATTTTGATTATCATTTGAGATGTACACCCCTATGTACCTTGGATCTCCTCTTGTTCCCCACCGCCTCGAATAAAATAAAGAACCAACAACCTACAATGTTAGTGGACAATGCTTCATTTAGCATTAGGAACTTTTGTCGTATTTTGTAAAAAACAATCATTTTTGACGAAACACAAAAAAAGCCAGCCGGACTTCCCGGCTGACTTCAATTCCCTAACACCCTACTGAATTTTAAAGACACACTCTCAGCCAGCCGACTATCAAACCAATCGACATCCGACCAGAAATGAACATATTCGTTCATCTGAAGCTGCGTAGTCTGTAGTCCTTCCTTTGGAAAGTCTTCGAACTTGACACGATTGTTCAATCCGAAAGCACCTTAAAACCGACAATTTCAGCTCCGTCGACGGTCATGCCCTCACAAAGTTCTTTTAGAAACTCAATTTCCTCGATTTCTTCCGCTGAAAAATCGATACCGTTCAGTTGCATGGATCTAACCCTACTTTTCCAATTTGTATTGGTACAACAAACTCACACCCTTAAATACATAAATGCGTGCACATTCGGGACAGCGCCATACGTCATATTTAGGCTCAAAATCATAGATATCTGCTCCTTCGTGCACTTTTTCTTGTATGGAATCCCATTCGTAATCCGTAAAAAGAATCAATTCGATGTCGTTAGGACATCTCGAATTGGATAAACCTTTACCGCAATCGCATCTAAATACGGCCATATGCTGCTCCCCTTTTCTAAAACGTCCGCTCTCCCACGTCTCAATGTTCTTCCACCTAGTATAGCATCCCGTGTCACAAAACCGTTTCCTTTCGTACATATTTCTGCCAATATTCCCTTCTTCAATTGTGAGCGTTATCATGGAATAATTTAGGTAACAGCATGATGACCGATCCGCTTCCGAAGCTTTTGAACTGTCCTTGTTCACATTTTACGGGAGGTGTTGGTTTATGCACAATCCGCTCAAAACGGCCATCGTAACGGGCGGGGCATCCGGTATCGGGCGCGCCCTTTGCAAGCAGTTAGCCGCGAAAAACATCTACGTGGTCATTGCGGACATTCATGCCGCGCAAGGAGAAGAGCTGGCGAAAGAAATCGCCGGTAAGGGAGGTCTGGCACGGTTTTTTCCGCTGGACGTAACGGACGCTTCCCAGGTCCGCAAGGTTATTCAAGAAACGGCCGGTGAGTTCGGGCGGCTGGATTATTTGTTTAACAACGCGGGAATTTCGATGTACGGGGAATTTCAGGATATGAGTCTGAATGACTGGAATAAAATTGTGGCGGTCAACTTCTGGGGTGTCCTTTACGGCACTCATGCGGCCTATCCCATTATGCAGAAGCAGGGCTTCGGCCATATCGTCAATACGGCATCGGCTGCCGGACTCGGTCCGACTCCAATGGTGTCGGCTTATACCGCTACCAAGCATGCGGTTGTCGGCTTCACGACCTCGCTGCACTACGAAGCGGAAATGCACGGGATTAAGGTCACGACGCTCTGCCCCGGACATGTCGATACGGCGATTTACGAGAACGGCTACGCCATCAAGCTCGATAAGGAACGGATCAACGCGTCGGTGAAGCAGCGCAAAATGATGAGTCCGGACCAATTCGCCGCGCTAGCTCTAAAAGGGATCGAGAAGAACAAAGTTCTCGTCTGCCCGGTCCCGCTCCGCATCACGACGAAAGTGTTCTTCCACCTCTTCCCCGCCATGGAAAGAAAGCTGATGCGGCTGGTATGCAGAGTAATGAGAGAGGCAAAGCCGGCGAATTAAGCCGTTAAAAAGATCCTTTTCCACCTAACCTCGGGTTAGGAGAAGAAGGATCTTTTTTTGCGTAAACGGGGTGAGGACTCTATAGGAGCAGCCCCGCCCAAACTCTACAGTCCGTGAAGTTCCCGGTACTCGTGTTCGAGGATCGCCATCAGAATCGAGTCGTGGTACTTGTGATTATAGTAGAGGGCATCTTTCTGCACGCCTTCTTTTTTGAAGCCGATTTTCTCGTACACGTGGAGGGCACGCTCGTTATAGGCAAATACGTTCAGCTCGATCCGGTGCAGATTCACGATGCCGAATCCGTAATCCAGCATAAGGTTGAGCGCTTCCGTGCCGCAGCCTTTGCCCTGGTTTCTGCTGCTGTCGATGGAGATGCGGATGCCCGCGCTGCGGTTGTAGCTGTCGATATCCTGCAGGGCGATGTCCCCGATCACTTCGTCGGTTTCGGTCAGGGCGATCAGCAGCAGAATGCTTGACGTATCCTGCGCTTTTCCTTCGATATATCGCTCGATCTGGTTTCTTGTAAAATGTTTCTGCGTACCCGTCAATTTGCGGGTTTGCGGCTGAAACAACTGCTGGAAATACGTCTCCGTGTCCCCGGTATCAATGGGACGCAAATAGACCTTTTCCCCTTCCAGAAAACGTACGGGCACCGGGGCTCCGGCTTTGTTCGAGCAGTTGCTTTTTTGCCGGTCCGGCTCGGTACTCCCAGGTCCTTTCACGTGTTCGTTCACAGGATTAATCACGGCTCTATTCACAGGCTCGCTCACTGATTCATTCACTGATTCATTCATTGCTTTCAAAACCTCCATAGATCATGTCTATCTCCGTTATACCAGCAAACTATCTATTTCAAAATGAACAGATTTGTAAAATTTAAGACGACAGATTAGCATCACCGAACCACGCTTCTTTCAGTTTCCGCATACCCGGCTCGATGTCCTCTTCCGCAATCCCGCTGAATCCGACCATAAAATCTTTCTCGCCATCCGGCGGAACCGTCCCCGGCCAGTAAAACGCCGCCGATGACACATGAACGCCGTCCGCTTCCGCCAGCCGGAGCAGTTCCGCCTCCGGCCGTTCGTCGCGCACGCGGAGCACGATGTGGAACCCGGCGTCCCTGCCGATCACCGCAGCCCGGCTGCCGAAAATACGCCCGACGGCTGCCGTCAGCCTGTCGTGCTTTTTCCGGTAAAGCTTGCGCATTCTGCGCACATGCTTCTCCAGATAGCCCCGCTCCATAAAAAGAGCCAGCGTATGCTGATGCAGCCTGGAGGCGGACTGTTCGAACATCATCTCTCTGCGCAGCGCGTCGAAAAGCGGCACGAGCTTATCCGGCAGCACCATATAACTGACGCAGAGAGCCGGGGCCATAATTTGGCCGAAGCCGCCCAAATAAATGACGGGAGCGCCGGGAACGAGGGCCTGTAGAGCCGGAACGGGACGCCCGTGGTAGCGGAATTCCCCGTCGTAGTCGTCTTCGAGGATGAAGCCGTCCGTATCGCGCGCCCACTGGAGCAGCTTCAGCCGCTTAGAGACCGGCATCACCATGCCGCGCGGAAACTGATGCGAAGGCGTGACGGTGACGAGACGGGCCCCGGCGGCGTGAAGCCGTTCGACGTCGATGCCGTCCGCTTCCAGCGGCACAGGCAAGATCTCATAGCCCGCCCGGCCGAAAATCGACGGGATAAGCGGGTACCCGGGGTTCTCTACGGCGAGCCGCGAACCGTACCGCTTCAAAATCTGGCTCAAGACGACGCCCAAATTAAACTGGTCGGCTCCGACGACAACCTGCCCCGGGGAACATTCCACGCCCCGCATCTGCCGGAGGTAGGCGGCGATTTGTTCCCTCAGCCTGCGCTCGCCTCTCGGATCGCCGAAGAACAGCAGGTTCTCGTTGTCCGGAGCGAGCATTTCGTTCGCAAGCTTTTTCCAGGTCCCGTATGGAAAAGCCGTGAAGTCGTTTCGCGACAAATGAAAATCGTAGCGGAACCTGCGTTTCCTGGCCGCGTCAGGCTCCTCTTCCTGAACTAGCGGGAGCTCCCCCATGTGTAATGAGCCGAGTTTCCCATAGGGCTCGGGGAGCTTTTCCACGTAATAGCCGCTCTTGGGCCTGCTCGCGATATAGCCTTCCGAAAGAAGCTGATGGTAAGCCGATTCGACCGGCGTCGTGCTCAACCCGAGAAAACCGGCCAGTTTGCGGATAGACGGCAGACGGGTATGTTCGGCGATCTCGCCCCGGATAATGCCTGTCTTAATATGAAGGTAGAGCTGCATATACAGCGGCTGAGGATCCCGCTCGTCCAGCTTAGGGTAACCAATCACGTGAATCCTTCCTATCTTTCTAGGTTTAATGCTAGAATACCACATTTTACAACTTTACCGGTTTTTCGGTATGATGATAGGGTTAACGACGCGATGAGAGGAAGTGCAGCATGAATCAATGTACGCTTTATATCTCGATAAAAGGGTATGAAAAAATAACGGAAGCCATCCGCACCGCCTTCGGGGACAAGCAGGTTCAGATGTCTCCGGACGGGAACCAGATTACCGTTGTGGATAAAAAGCTTTTCAGCAAAACGACCGTTACGTTTTCCCTGATGACGCTGGACGGCAATCCGGGCGAATTCGAGCCGATGATCCGGGGCATGTACGGCTTTTTCAGCCAGATCGAAACGCCGCACGAACACATTCAAGCCAAAGTGCTCAAGCAGATTTCCGCTCTTAACGCGGCTGTCGGCATCGTCTCTTCCAAGGAGATCGACCCGAACACCCTGAACCGGATATTGGAAGCGGCGTCCCGCGTGCATGCCGTCTTGTTCCTGCCGACCGGCCAACTATTGAACCCGGAGGGCCAGGTGGTGTTGAGCGCACAGGGCGAGTCCGAGGTAGAAGATTTCACCGTCACGGTCAGCACGGATCTGATCGACGCCCATATTCAGTCGTCTCCGTCCGCGGAAGCGCGGAAAGAACGGAATATGGCTCTGCTGACGGAACAGGGCGTGCCTGTCATCGAGCATTTGCCGGTCATCGACGGGGATGAATTCGCCGCTGTCCGGACCAAAGAAGAAATCGCCGCGCGTGCAACCGCTCTATGCATGGTCGCCATGTACGGCGCGGATGTTGCCGAAGACACGGACACCAAAGAAGCGAAGGAGTTTATCGAGGGCGTTATCGAGCTTTACGGCGCTTCCTCTTTCTTTACGGAGAAGGAACGGGCTTTCCTTGAAAGCGATTCGCCCGATCCGACGGATGCCATCCAGTTCGCCTGGATGTACGAATGCTACTGGGTTCTGCTTTGGTCTCTCGGGTATGCGGAAGAACTGGGCTATCCCGATTCCGTATGCGACGTTCAAGCCGCCGTGGACGCTTTGAGGCTGGCCGGGAATTTTGAAACGTTCCTTGAGCAGGCAAAAGTCCGGTCGAAAGCAGACATTCTCGAGGAAGCGGACCGGATTTACCGCTATGACTGGGCCTGCGTAGATGCCCGGATCAAAGGTAATCCCGCCCCGGCCGGACTGAACGACGGCGTCGTTCTGGAAAGGCACCGGGCTTTGAACTGGCTGGTCCGCTATATGGATGCGGAGTGGGATGACGTAAGCACCGATACGTAGGCGCGGGACGAGGCAGCATGCATGGTTGACCAATCACGCCGCCCTATACAAAAAGGAGCAGCTCTTTATGAGCCTGCTCCTTTTTGGGCTGCACTGCACGACTGACAGGCCGCTTTTGATCTTATCCGGCTTTCCGGTCATCGTCTGTCCTTGGCAGATGCAGGCGGCCGCCTCTTATGCGAACCCCGGGTTCCCCATTGCCTATGAATTCCCGGCGGGAAATTCGGTTTCGCATGAAGGCGTCTTGCCTCCCTCCGCACCTATCAGGCCTCGGAAGCTTCCTTTGTCCCCCGCAAAAAGGCGTCCAAACGCTCCTTCTGGCGCAGATGGTGGCGGTAGTGCATCTCCACCAGCGCGAACCATTCCACCGCGTTCAATTCACCGAAGCCCGGGTGCGTCACCGTATTGGCGGTTGGAATATCGGCCAGCGTCGGCTGGATAGCTCGCATGGCGCGAATGACGTCACGAAGGCCGCTTACGAGCTGCTCTTTGCTTTCCGGTTGAAGCGGCGTGTATTCCTTGGACGGCGGAACCTGAATCCGGATCGGCGGGTAGCTGCCTCGGGCGTAAGCCTCTACGCCGCTCTCCGTTTTCCCGGCCGCTTCTTCCGAACCGGACGAATTGCGGCAGGCCTCCATAATAGGCAGATGCCGGTACAAAACCGATTGGATCAAATGCACGTACATTTGCCCCAGCGACCACTGATCTTCATCGGGCTTGCGGGTCAGCTCTTCCAGGCTGTAATTCTCCAATTGCTGAATATAGGTTTCGGTCAATTGTTCGAAGCGGTTCAGGATGTCGATCGTGTTGAGCCTCTGGCTTTGGTTCTGGTTCGTTTGCATGGGTTGTTCTCTCCTTTAAGATGAAGTTGAACCCAGTATACAAGAGCGCTGCTGACAACAGTATGTCAGTAGCGTTTTGCCATGCGCCGAATTTCTTCCCGCAGCCGAACGCGCAGCGATTCGGGCTCCAGCACTTCAACACCCGCTCCCCAGCTCAATACCCAATGGAGGATTTCCTCGGGCGATCTGACCTTTAACGTGACGAGCAGGCCCTGCTCCACATTTTGCGTTTCTTCTATATAATAGTAGTTCGTTTCCCGAACCCGGTTCGCAAGCTCGCGGCGAAAAAGCAGGCGGACTTCCCCCTGCCGGTCATCCGCCGGCTTGTACAACCGGAGGTCGAACTCTTCCGGCTTCTCGAAGACGGTCTCCAGCAGCGTAAGCTCGCTGATCCGGGACAGCCGGAAATGCCGGACCTCCTGCCGGAGCCGGCAGAAGGCGATCAGCATCCACGCGCTGTTCAAGTAGACCAGCCCGTAAGGATCGGCTTCGCGCACCGTCAGCCGTTCGCCTCCCGGCATGGCCGTATCCTTCGCCGCGTAGGCAAAGCGCACCGTGCGCTCCTGCAGCACCGCGCCGCGCAGCAGAGCCAGCGCCGCCGCTCCGTTACCGGCGGCGCTTCCCGGGCCCGCGAGGAGCTTCATGCCCTCGCGGTGCCTCTGGGACTCCCGGCGCACTCGATCCGGGAGCACGCCCTCGAGCTTGGCCCGCGCGGCACCCGCCTGGGCGCGGGAAGCCTCGTCGAACTGCTGCTCGACGAACTCGAGACCGAGCAGCAGGGTGACGGCTTCTTCCGCCGTGAAGCTGACCGGCGGCAGGAAGTAGCCTTCGACGAGCGAGTACCCTTGTCCCGGCGCCCCGACGACCGGGACACCCGCTTCGCAGAGCGCCTGCATGTCGCGGTAGATCGTGCGCACGCTCGTCTCGAAGGCTGCGGCGAGATCTTCCGCGCGCTGAGTGCCCTTGCGCTGGAGCCGCAAAATGATCGCCAGCATGCGGTCCGTTTTGTTCATAACGTGAAGCCCCCTTGTCGCTAACGTGTCGGATAGTTACTCCTATCGTAACCCCGGCGGCGGGAGTGTGCCAGCTTTTCTTACTTGCAAAGAAAGGAAGAAAGAGCCGTGGCCACTTCCGGCCGCCAGCTCTTTCCCTGTTTTGTTGCCTGTTCGCGGTAAGTCGAGTTTACGCGATTGATATCGGCAGAAGAATCGTTTCCTCCCGGCAGCTTATGGTTTACCGTCTCTCGGTTCGATCATTTATACCTGCTGCGCTTTCTATGATCTCCATAGCTACTCGGCGTTAACAAACAGACTTGCGAAAAATTTCCCGCCCAAATAAATATCGAGGCGCCACTGTTCGCTTTCGTCCAGCTTGATAAGCGAGGGCAGGCTCGCATCCGCCCCGTTTAACGGACCGTAAGCCGGCCCCCACTCGTATTCCCATATGACACTGCCGTCTTCCTGCAGCAGCACCGGTTTTTTAACGCCGTCACTCGTATGAACGCCTTCGATCCGCAAATTTTTGCCTTCGAACTCTTCCCGGGCACCCCAGAAATGCCAGACGATTTTATTAGGGGTGGAGGTAGAAATTCGACCGTTCAAGATGCCGAGCTTACCCGGAATTCCGGTAAACCACATATTTCCGGAGCCAAAGGTCTGGTGAGGACTGCGGGCTCCGGCTTCGTCGTATCCGAGTACTTTTCCCTGTATGTTCCCCTGCGTCAAGGCCCCGAACTCCCGGCTGTCATGGCTCTTCGACCAGAAATCTCCCAGGACGAAGAGAGACCCGTCCGGCACTGTCATCTCCGCCATATTCGCGTTGAAATAGTTTTTCGTATCTTTCACACAGTCTGGGGGACAGGCATCCTTTCTGCCAGATGCCTTCATGTTCTTGAAGTATGCGGCTTCGTCCAGCCCAACAATCTTCGCCTGTCCGTAGAACGTATCCAGCTTCTTCCCGTTCACGTAAACCCGGCCTTTCTCGATCTTAATCTTCTCCCCCGGCAGACCGATCACACGGGCTGTTTGAGAGTCCGACCCGCTGATTTCGGGATTGGGCGTAAACCCGGGAATGGCCGGCAGCCGGTAATACAGCATATCTCCACGGCGGAACTGCTGTACCATCTTAAACCGGGGATCGACGACTAACCTCCCGTAACCGCCGCTATAGTATTCCATTTTCTGGCCGACCATGCTCATCGAATAATCGTCTACCAGCATCAAACCTTCTTTCGCTTCTACACGCTGGGGATACAGGGGTGTCGTTAAGTCCCGGATCGTTCCGTTCGCTTTATCCCCGAGAGGCCCCATAAACAGAACGGCACAACAAACGAGCAAGGCAGTCAAAGCCGTTCCCGCCAGATAGAGCCGCTTGCGTCGACTTGCGGGCCTGCCCGCTTCAAGACCGCCCCCGTTCCATACCTTCCGTTCCACGGCATCCATCGACTCCGTTCCGAACATCGGCTTGTTAAAAGGCCTCTCCGAAAGCTCAAACGGATCCGTCTCAATTTCCGTTTTCCTCATACCGGAATCCTCCTTTCGCTAGTTGAGCCGCTTTCCGGCGCGCTCTATGGATGCGGGACTTTACCGTCCCTTCCGAAATTCCCAGGGCGGCCGCTATTTCCGCCACCGTCATCCCGTGCATCGATTGCAGCACCAGCACCTCCCTGTAGGGGGCGGGAAGCTCCAGCACGATTTTCCATGCCTCATCGGCCAAGTGGCGTTCCAGAAATTCGCTTTCGGCGGATGGACTTTCTCCCCGGACGTAGTCGGCCAGGATCACCCGCCGAAAAAAAGCTTTTCTCCGATACGAATACGAGGTATTCCGGGTGATTTTCAGCAGCCAAGTCTTCACACTGCATTCGCCCCGGAAGGAACCGACGCTGCGGAACGCTTTTACAAACACATCCTGCGCGATGTCGTCGGCAAGGTCCCGTTTTTTCGTTAAAAAATACGCATAGTTCCATACGTCTTCCCCGTGCTGTTCCATTAAGGTTCTTAAATCGGACGGATGAAGTTCGGACACGTACTTCAAATACTCGTCGTCCACGGGCTCCCCCCTTTCTTATCTGAACAAACAGACTCCCCGCAAAAGAAAAAGTTCCCGCTTTAGGGAACTTTGTACATTTTATTTTCTGTTTTTAGTTTATCATACAGAGCACGGGAAGTTAGGCGAACATGCTGCTGACCTCGGCATCGCGGGACTGAATGGTCTTGGCTTTGTCCCGCATAAGCTCTGCCAGCTCCACGACACGGCAGGCGTAAGCCCATTCGTTGTCATACCAGGCGAGCACTTTGATCTGATCGCCCATCGTCATCAGGGAGAGACCGTCTACGACAGCGGAATTCGGGCAGCCCACATAATCGACGGACACGAGCGGCTCGTCGGAATAGGCGACATAAGGAGCCATGGAGTCTGCGGCCGCGCTTTTGAAAGCCGCTTGGATCTCGTCCAGCCCGGCCGGACGGGACACTTTTACCGTCAAATCGACGAGGGAAACGTCCTGGGTCGGCACGCGCAGGGAAACGCCCTGAACATGAGCCGCCAAGTGAGGCAGGACATCTGTAAGCGCTTTACCCACACCCGTCGTGGTAGGAACGATCGACTCCGTGCACGCCCGCGCTCTGCGCAAATCGTTGTGCGGATTGTCCAGATGCTTCTGATCCGACGTATACGAATGCACCGTACTCATCCAACCGCTCTGTACGCCGAACGCCTGATCCAGAATATGAAGCACGGGAGCGACGCAGTTCGTCGTGCAGGATGCGGCGGATACAAGAGTATGCTTGATCGGATCATAGAGGTGGTCGTTGACGCCCATCACGACGGTGAAATCCATCTGCTTGCCGGGCGCGGTAATGAGAACTCGGGAAGCTCCGGCGCTCAGATGTCTCTGAGAACCTTGACGGTCGTTGAATTTACCGGTGGCGTCAATGACGAGATCGACTCCCATCTGTTCCCACAAAATGTTTTCCGGTTCCCTTTCGTACGTCAGCCGGATAGATTGCCCGTTAATGACCAGGCACCCGTCGGCGATCGTCACATCCGCGTCCCATCTTCCGTGGACCGAATCGTATTTTAAAAGGTGAGCCAGCGTCTCCGCCGGATAAATGGTATTGATCGCCTTGAGCGGAGAAGTCTGCCCTTTATCCGAAAACATTTTCCGGACGACAAGACGTCCGATTCTCCCCATCCCGCTGATCCCGATTCCTCTAATTCCTGCAGCCTGTGACAAGCTAACTCCTCCTCCGTAAGGTGAAATGTTAAGTTGATTCGTATGGATCGCTTAATTAGTACATCACAATTATAATTTATGACGTCATAAAAGACAATAGTATGTTTCTATTGTTTATATATGAGTATTATACATGGGTTAATTAAATCAAAAAAAAGAGAGAGTCCCTAAAGATCTCTCTCTCCCACCGCTAACGTTTCGGTTCCGTTTCTTTGACTCCTTCGGATCTCAACCTCATCCGTCCTTATTGCATCCGCACCTTATCGCCATCCTGCAAAGGCTCGCTGCTCTCGACTACGATTTGCTGTTGTTCGAACAGGCCTTGGGTGACCATCGATACTTTATCATCCGAGTCAGTGACGGTGATGGATGTTCTGTGGATGTAAAAGGCGTTGCCAAGCGGACCGTTTCTTTCTTCGATTGTGAAAACGTATTTTCCGGTGTTATCTTCGTGAATGGCTTTATTGGCTACCAGTAGTATATCGGGATCTGTCGCTCTGCTCAGTTCCACCCGGACACCGGCGCCTTCCTTCAAGCCCGTGCCTGTACCCTGCATTGTCACCAGAAGACGCTTCGTTGGCAAATTCATGGCCGTTTTACCGCCCTCACCGGTGCTGCCTTCCTCTGTCTTGCTTGGATCCGGGATACCGGGCTCGCGGATTTCCGAAATTTGACCTTCGATTTTTTCGGCAGCAGGCCCATCCACTTGAACTTCCAGCTTGTCTCCCGTTTTTAACTCGGCAGCGGTATCGACCGGGACTGACAGCTCAAATTCAAAACCGAGGCTTTCGTCGGATAGGCGGACATCATAGCCTCCATTTTCGGAGGAAAGCCCCTCCTTGGCGATTACCTTCGTGACGATTCCGTTGAACGGAGCCGTCAACTTGACGTTCTTTTTCAGCTTTTCCTGAAGATTTTGTATTTTCCGCTGCTGGACTTCCAGATCGATTTTATGAATGTCCATGGCACGCTTGGCGTCCTCAATGCTTTTCTCTTCTCCGTTCTGGGACGCCTCGATAAAATGACTTTGCAGTTCTTCCATAGTAAGCTTGAGCTTATTAAGACCGGCTTGCTGGTCCAGGATATCCTGCTCCGCATCATGGCTGTCGTAAGTCACCAGCGTCTGCCCTTTCTTGACGCGATCCCCTTCCTTCACTTCTACCTTCTTCACTTTCCACCCCGTGCTGTTCGTTAAGGTGATTTCAGCCCTCCACTTGATGACGCCGCTGCCTTTGAACTTATGAACAAGCTGTCCCCGGCTCGGCACTACAACCGCGACCTTAGGGATAGTCAAAGCCATAAACGTGTTGCTGAGCAGCGTAAATACGACTAGAAGACCGATAAATAAACCGGAAAAGAGGCGAATTTTTCTTTTGCGTCTGTCACTCGCCTGCCCGGCATGCAGCAATTCCATTAGGACCACCTCTTACATTTCAGAAGGAGCTTTTGACTCGCGGGTTCCGGCTATCCTTTAATTCCCGATAACTGAATTCCTTCGATAAAATGGGACTCTGCATGTAAGAACAGCAGCACCATGGGAGTCATATACAGCACGGATGCGGCAAAAGCGACGCCCCTGGCTCCTTCGTTGATACGTGATAAATATAAAGATAACGGCTGTTTGAACGAATCCTCCAGAAAAATAAGCGGCTGCTCGACCATGTTCCAGTTGTCAACAAACAGCAGGACGATCAACCCGGCGATTCCAGGCTGAATGAGAGGAAGAATAATTTTGTAAAAAATCCTCAGGTGCCCGGCCCCATCCATTTGGGCGGCTTCGATATAGGAATTCGGAATATGCAGCATGAATTGTCTAAGCATAAAAACGCCGAAAGCGCTGAAGATTCCCGGCAAAATAATGGCGGATGCCGAGTTCAGAAGCCCAAGCTTCTGAGCCATCATGTAATTGGGAACGAGGGTCACCTGAAACGGCATCAGCATCGTCATGAGATACACGACAAACAGCTTATCCCGCCCCCAAAACCGGAGTTTGGCAAAAGCGTAACCGGCCATAGAGGCGACCAGTGCTTGCCCAGCGATGATAGGCACGACCAGTCCGGCGGAGTTCCAGAACATTTGGAGGAACACCGGTTTGTACACCAGCACTTCCATATATTGCTGGAACGACAGCCAGTCCGGAATCAGCTTCAGATTGACAAAGCCTTCTTCTGCCGCGGTATCGGACATTTTGCCGATGAGCTCATAATTATGGGCGATTTCACTCTCCGTCATAAGCGAGTTTACAAAGGTGACCCCAATGGGAAACAGCATCGCTGCGGCGATAACTGCCATCACGAGCGTCAGCGAGACCTTCCGGAACAAAGTCAACGTTATCACCGTCCTTGCGTCTAATCAATGAACTGTCTAAACCGCCGTTCTATGAAAAGCATGAGGGTCACGAGGATGAGAATACAGCCTACCATTAAACTTGCCGCGGCCGTCAGCTTCTGAATATCCAGGGACAGAAACATGTTGTTCATATAATGCTGAAGCATATAAATCCGGTCGTACGGATAATCACCTGCAATCAGATACGTTTCCCGGAAAATTTTGAAGGAATTGATAATGGACATCAGAACGACCAAAAACATCGTCGGAGTCAAATACACAAGCGTTATATGAATGGTCTTGCGGAATGTTCCGGCGCCTTCGATATCCGCCGTTTCGTAATAGTCCTTCGGTATGCTTTGGAGGCCCGCCAAAAATAAAATGATGTTATACCCGATATTTTTCCAGCTGTACACGACCGCCAGCACTCCCACGGACCAGTCCGATTTCATCCAGTCGATCCGCTCCAAATGCAAGCTCTGCATCCACGCGTTCACAGAACCGTTCCAGTCGAATAAAATTTGCCAAATCATCACGACAGAAGCTGCGGGTACCACCAGCGGCAAAACAAAAGCCGTCTGCAGCCAATTCCGGATAAACAGTTTCCGGTTCAGCAAGAGAGCAGCTATCAAGGACAGGACAAGGATCAACGGTACGCTTACAAAGGTAAAAAGAAAGGTGTTGGCTGCCGCATTGCGGAAAGATCCGCTCGCCAGCAATTCCTTATAATTTTCGAGACCGACAAAAGATCCGTCAAGCGTACTGTCCTGAAAAGAGTAGAAGAACCCCATGGCAAACGGAATCAGATAAAAAATCGCAAACCCCGCTAAACTCGGTCCCAAGAAAAGAAAAACGTCTATCCAATTCTTGCCCCTTCGTTTAAACGGGTTGCTCCGATAAAGCTTGTCCGCCATGTCATCACCCCGATCCCCGATTACTCATTCAGGAAAGTTGTCACTCTGTTTTGAATTAACTTCGCCGCGGCTTCGGCTGATTTCTGCCCTTTGAAATAGGATTTGGCCTCTTCCATGATAATTTCTTCGATCTTGGAAGGTTTAAATTCGACGGGATAAATCGCTTCGGAAAGGAACCGGTCCAAATCTTGAATATCTTTGGCCGTAATGTCGAACACTTTGTCCTTCAAAACACCCATTTCCTGATCGGATTTCACTTTCCCTACTTTCAGCAGCTCCTTCACTCGCTTCTCGTAAACGGATTTATTCAGCGGAAACCCGGCATGGTCCGGCCCTTGTTGAACCTCGTCGGACAACATAAATTTAAGGAAATCCCATGCTTCCTCTTTCACGGAAGACTTTTCGTTAATCCCGATGGTTTTATACGTCCGGAAGTATCCTCCGGCTTTCTGTCCTTCCGCGTGCGGTTTAGCGTAAAGCTTGGAAGTAAACTCATACCCTTTCGATAAATACTCGCTCTGCTTCAAATCGCGGATATAATATTCCGGCGAAACGATCGATTCACTTCTGAACAAAGCCGGAACCGGCTTCTCTGTGGCGATTTGGTCATCAAAAAGGGATTTCACCTGCTTCATGAGCCCGGTAAAAGCAGCCGTCTCGAAATTCGCCTTTCTATTCACCGGATCTACAAACGCGGCATATTGCTCCTTAACCCTCTCATTCAGCAGATACTCCGGCGTACTAAATAACGCGGATTTATTCTTCGGATTCCCGTCTTTCATCAACTCTTTGGCAACGTCGGCAAATTGACTCCAATTCCAGTTCTTATCTTCGATTTTCAGTCCGCTTTTCTCTATCGCCGTTTCATTCCCGATGAATGCGTAGGTAAAGAAATTCAAGGGCATCCCGTAAACCCCGCCGTTTAACTTGACGTTGTCCAATATGTTCGTGAAATACTGCTCTCTCTTAAAGCTTGGATCTTTGTCCATCATTTCGCTCATATTGGCCAACAATTTTTTATTCACATAATTTCCGATGGGCAGTAAATCCATTTCGATCAAATCGGGACCTTTCCCGGATAATAGGGCGGTATTCGTCGTTTTTATAAATTTTTCACTATTCTCTTCTCCATGTGCATCGTCAGTCTCCACATATTTCAGCTCGATTGTGATATTCGGATGTTTCGCTTCATACCGCTTTTTGGCGTCCTTAAAGAAATCATCCGGAAAAAACGTGGAAAACACGATCGTTTTGGGGCCGCCGTCCGATTTCTTTTCTTCAATCTTTCCCCCGTCCGGACTTTCCGTTGTCTTATCCCCGTTTTGGGTTCCGGCCGCCTCTCCATTGCCCGTACGGCTGCTGCAAGCCGAGGCCGAAATCATAAGGATGACGGCGATTAAAATGAACGAAATTTTTCTCATTGAAATCCTTCCCTTCTTTTGTATACGAAGTTAAAACTCCGTGAAATATTTCTTGATTCCATTCGCAATGGCTTCAGCCGTTCGAATCTGGCGGGCTTCATTCAGCATATCCGTTTCGTTATCCGGGTTCGTGAGATACCCGACTTCCAGAAGTACAGCCGGATGTTTACTGTCTCTCAGCACCTGCCAGCCTTCCTTTTTAACACCGCGGTCCTTGAATCCGGTCGTTTTTACCAGCTGCTCATGAACCTTGTGTGCGAGCGCAGAACTATCGTCCGCATAATAAAACGTTTCGGTGCCGGATACATCGGGGTCCTTGTAGGTGTTCCCATGAATGGAGATGAATGCGTCCGCACCAAGCTCATTCGCGATTTGGGCGCGCCCCCCCAGTTCGACGAAGGTGTCATCCGTACGTGTCATAACCACGTCAAATGCCGGATCCTGCCGGAGCTGGTCGAACACCTTTTTAGAGAGCGCAAGCGTGTACGCTTTCTCCTGTTTACCGCTCACTCCCGCAGCACCGGGGTCCTTACCCCCATGCCCCGGATCGATCACGATTTTATAGCGGCTTGTCCCATTTTGCAGCGCTGCATGACTTTTGCCGGGCGAGACGGCCAATTCCGTCGAAGGTATGCTTGCACTCGCTAAAGTCAGGGACGCGGACAGCTTATATAGCGACCAGACCATTCCCGTTAACACGATTATGCTTATCCATATCGCTCGGCGGGACTGAAGTTGTTTTCTGCTGCTCCTTTTCATGCTCTCTGATTTACTCCCATTTTCTCTGACGTTCTCCTACACTCCCGGGTGGCACTCCATCAGTGTAGTACGCGATTATAGGA
Organism: Paenibacillus chitinolyticus NBRC 15660; assembly: GCF_000739915.1. Lineage (GTDB taxonomy): Bacteria > Bacillota > Bacilli > Paenibacillales > NBRC-103111 > Paenibacillus_F > Paenibacillus_F chitinolyticus. The sequence continues at coordinate 347,267 of NZ_BBJT01000006.1, forward strand.
TAAGTTAGATGGACTTATATAGAACTTGTAAAAAAGACAAAAAAGGCAGCACAAAAAAGCCGGCTGCATTTGCAGCCGGTTTTTTTGTGCTAGTCTATGAACCCGAAAAATAACCGAGTATAGCCATGATGTCCTTGCTGAATCCGATCACTTGATTCGTTCTGAGATTAACCCTGACACTGTAGGCTAACGATTCAGTTTCCTTGTTCTTGTAATACACTTCCCCAACGACGCCCTGCCGGACTATTTTCTCTTCCGGAATCAGATCGGATAAGGCATAAGCTCCCTTTTCCTGAATAAACCGGTTAGCGGTCTCGATCCTCCCGTCCGGGATTACGATCGCTTCCTTTTCAATAGGGGCCGGCCTTGAGATGTCACTGGAAACTTTCAACACCTCGCCGTCTCTCGCGTTCAGAACAAGTTCATACACTTCATCGGGATCGGCTACGCGGGTCAGGGTTACATAAAATAACCCCCCCGGGACTTTATTCAATTCCGTCTCGAAATCAATCTTTACCTTCTGATTCCGTTCCAGCATCGGTCTGACTCCGTACTCTGTCTTGCTCAGCAGATCTTCAAGCTTCTTCCGGTCCACCGCCATCAGTTCGAATCGGACTTCTTCCAACTTCAGCTTCTCGTTGTAGGTTTTGTTGACCGCATTGAGGCTGAGTGTCTTCACCGTATCCTGAGCAAGAACGCCTTCGTATTTCACTTCGCTCATTTTGTGCTCTTGCGAAATCTTTTTTACCAGGACCGTGTCTTTCTTGACCGTGTTGAACAATCCTTCGCACCCTGTCGTCAAAACCAGGAACGACGCGCATAGGACAACCGCGATGAACTTGTTCATGGATTCATTCCGCCTTTCGGATTTGTCCGGTCGAAGGTGACCCTAATCGTCGTGCCCTGATTTTCCAGACTGCTCACTTCGATCACGGCATGGTGAATACTTGCGATGCTTTGACAAATCGAGAGGCCCAGACCCGCTCCGTTGCTGCTTCTCGTTCTCGCTTTATCCGCCATATAGAAAGGTTCGAAAATTTTGTCCCGATGCTCTTCGGCAATCCCGATGCCTTGGTCAATCACTTCAAGCGTGCAGCGGCTGCCCCGCCAGTAAGTCCGAATCGTAATGCTTTGTTGTTCTGCGGAAGCTTTAAGCGCATTGTCGACCAGATTAAAAATCAACATTTTAATCAAATCCTTTTCCAGCCACAGCCTGCCCTCTTCCAAGTCGGTGACGATCGTTATCCGGTGTTCCTTGGCCATCATCGCCAAAGCAGGCTTTATTTCGGCAATGACGGTTCCCAGATCATGCTCCTCCAAGCGGAAATGATCCTCCTGAAGAAAAATCAGATCCATCAGCTTCATCGAAAGCGACTCCAGACGTTTGCCTTCCGAATAAATAACGTTCAATCCGTCCACGTACAGCGCTTCATTGTATTTGGTAGTCCTTAAGAAGTTGGCATACCCGATAATCGACGTCAACGGCGTTTTTAATTCATGGGTAAAATTATCGATAAACCTTTGTTTTTCTTCATTATGCCGCTTCAGGTCATTTATTTTTTCCTCGACAGCCGAAGCCATCTCATTAAAATTTTGTGCCAGAACGCCGATTTCATCCTTCGATTTCAGTCGGACGCGTTCCGAGAAGCCGCCCTGTGCGATAACCCGAGCCGTCCGGTTTAGGCGGTCAATCGGTTTGGTCAATCCCCTGCTCACGAAAAACATAATGAGCATGTAGAGCAAACAGGCGGCGATGTCCACTTTGATGAAAAAACCGTATTGATCCATGCGATCCTGGTATAAGGGAGTCACGTCTTTCGTGTAGGTGAACACATAGCTCTTGTGATTGATTTCCGTATGGTTCGATGTAAATAACAGGGTGCGAGTGCCGATATCCCGTAAAATATAATGGATTTCATCCATGGCCAGCTTGTCCAGTTCCTCGCGGTGCTCCGGCATTTTGAAATCGTTGTTGCTGAAAATGACCCGGTTCGTATCGTCCAAAATCTCTAAATAAATGCGCTGGTCGCTATTCTTCGCCACAAATTCATTGGCCATGTTCGTTAGTACCGTTTTCTCATAATCGATGGAATCGTAAATACGAAGAATCGGAACAATCGCATCGACGCTGGAATGAATGCTCATGTTCTGACTTAACGCGCCGTTGATTTCCTGATCCAGCATTTTCCCGTGGCTCCGCTCGATGACCATAACAGATGCCGCATTGAAGATGAAGACGAAGACCAGAATCGAAAACAAATAAATTTTCTGCCAAAATTTCATCGGTTAATCCTCCAGCCGGTAACCGATTTTGTAAATGGTCTTAATGTGATCCTGCAGGTGAAGCTTCTTGCGCAGCGATTTGATATGCATATCAACGGTTCTGGTTTCCCCGTAATAGTCGCTCCCCCAAATTTTATCAATGAATTGTTCCCGGGAGAGGGCAATGTTCTTATTTCTCAGCAGCACGATCAGCAGGTCGTACTCCTTCGGCGTCAGCTCGACGGGCTCTCCTTGCAGGGTCACTTCTCTTTTGTTCAAATCTGCCTGGAGGTTCTGAAACGCTATCACGCGTTCTTCTTTGCCGTACCTGCGCAGCACGGTTTCGATCCGGGCCAACAGCTCGATGGCTTCGAACGGTTTGACCATGTAGTCGTCCGCCCCCAGCCTCAGTCCGTTGACTTTGTCGTACACCAAATTTCTTGCCGTCAAAAAAATGACCGGAATTCCGCAGGACTTCATTTTTTCCATTAACGCAAATCCGTCCAGCTTAGGGATCATGACATCCAGCAGGATGAGATCGAATTTGTCTTGTTTTACCGCATCGAGCGCGGATATACCGTCGTAGACTTCTGCCGTCGCATAGTTCACGAGGTTGAGATTCATTTTAATGATGTTGGATATATGGATATCGTCTTCCACGATCAAAATCTTCTTTTGCATCCGGTAATCCCCTACTTTTAGTTTGAACTTCTGCTCTCCATTCTATATGATAACGCACCGTCATTAAACATGCACACGGCATGTATGTCTCCAATTGCACCCAATCACCTTCAGTCGTCTCAAAAAGTTCGGAAACCTAGAAGAAACCCGGCAACCTTCACCGGCAAAAAAAAGCCGCATCTTATAAATAAGATGCGGTTAATCCTCAGGATTTGTCCGGCTGAGGTTTATTATTTTCGGGTTTTTATTTCCAAATTTCCCGTCCGTTCACGTGCTTGTATGCATGGTAAACGGAAGCTTCCGTCACGTCCTTATATCCCCAGAAGCTGGCGGGAACATCAGACCATGCCTGCGGAATGCTCGCAGGCACACTTTCCGGCTGACGGCCGAGCAGCTTGTTGAAAATGACGACCGCCTGCGCCCGGGTAAGCGCCTGGTCCGGTCTGAACGTGCCGTCCTCGAATCCCGCCAGCAGACCGGCCTTTTCCGCTTTCCGGATATTTTCGGCGGCCCAGTGGCCTTGAACGTCCGTGAAAGCAGAAGTTCCCTGCACGGCCGGAAGCTGTTTCAGCTTCACGAGAATCGTGGCCATTTCGGCACGTGTCAGAATGCGTTCCGGATTAAACTTGCCGTCCGGGTAACCGTCCATAAGCTTGCCTCCAAACACGGCCGTCACATACTGGGAAGCCCAGTGCGTGGCCGGTACATCGGCAAACGGATTTTGGGCGGCGGCGGAAGTTTCATTTGCGAAAAGTCTGGCCAGTATGGCTGCCAGCTCCGCCCGCGAAATTCCTTTGCCCGGCTGGAACGTTCCGTCTGGATAGCCTTCCATGTAAGGCTTGTGCTCGTGGTACGTCCCCGAAGGTTTCAGAGCGATATCGAGTTTTAAAGAAGTAAAATCTTTTGCAACGATTCCGCTGCCCCGGTCGCTTCTGCTGTCGTAGGTTTCATACCCGTCTTTTTCCGCGATCAGATAGTAGGCCCCATCCGGATATACGAGCCAGCCGTAACGGCCGTCACTCGAAGAGGTTTGGGCATTCTTGTTCTGTCCCGGCATCATTTTCGCAAGCTCCGGCAAAGAAACCGGCGTTCCCGCGATTTTTCCGGCGGAACGATTTTTTTCCGTATCGGCCCAATACAGGGTCACCTTAACGCCCGCAAGCGCAGCGCCTGTCTCCGAGTCTCGGATCGTACCGAAGGGGTTAATTTCAGGCGTCCGGAACACCGCCGTGTCGGAGCTTACGACAAGCGTTCCGGCCGCTCCGGCAAGCTTTTCGCCGTTAGGAGCAGTCAAGGAAAGAACGATTTTATAAGTTCCGGCGGAAAGCGAGTAAAGCGTGAACTTTCCTGAGGCGTCGACGCTCACATTTTGCTTGAACAGCGTGGCGCCGTCGGTGCTGTAAATGTCCGCAACCAGCTTCACGTTATCTCCGATGAGCTTGGTGATGGATTGGTTAAGCACCTCTCCCGAAGAGGAAACGACCTCGATACGTCCGTCGATCGGGCGCTCTGTTGAGCCACCGCCACCTCCGCCTCCGCTGCTTTCGCGCGTAAACGTAACGGTATAGGTTTTGGTGGTCCCGTTCTGTGCGGTGACGACGATCGTTACCGGATTGGCGCCGACGCTCAGCGCAATTTGACGGCCGCTTCCGGCCGGAACGGCCGTTCCGTTAACAGTTACCGTGGCGGTAGGATCCGCAGGCGACGGCGTTACAGTAACTTCCGACACGGAATGGTTCACGGAAGCCGCGTATGCCGTCACGCCCGGTGCAAATGCCGGAGTCAGCGTTCCCGCGCTTACGGCCAGACCGCTGAGGTCCGCGTTGCCGGACGGAGGAACAGCCCGGGTGACGATGATAACGTAGCTGTTCTTCGTTCCGTCCTGCGCCGTAACTTGGACGGTTATCGTGTTCGCTCCCGTCAGGAGCGGAACGATTTCGGAGCCGCCCGCGGACAGAACGTGTCCGTTAACCGATACCGTTGCCGTACTATCGGCAGCCGCCGGCGTTACCGTAACCTCGGTTATATCGTGGGCGACATCCGCGGTGTAACTGGTCTGGGTTCCGGCAAAAACCGGACTGAGCGTGCCGGGGCTGATCGTCAGCCCGCTTAACAGCGCGTTGCTCGAAGGCGGAGCTTCCCGGTTGATCGTGACCGTATAGGTCTTCGTTGATCCGTCCTGCGCCGTCACGACGATCGTGACCGGATTGGCTCCCATGATTAGCGAGATGTTGACGATCTGGCCGCTCGAAGCAGGGTTTCCGCCGATGGTCATCGTCGCAGTAAGGTCCGCAAGCTGTGCGGTCAGATCCAGATCGTACACGTCCGATGCCACGGTGGCCGTGTACAGCTTCGTTCCTGCGGAGAAGGCAGGCGTCAGCGTTCCCTTGCTCAGCGTCAGAGCGCTGAGATCCGCGTTGCTTGAAGCCGCGCGTGTGACCGTCACGGTATACGTTTTAAGCGTGTTGTTCGCCGCTTTAACGACAATCGTGATCGGGTTATCGCCCACATTCAGCGCTACCGGTTTAGGGGTTCCGCTGACTACGGCGTCTCCGTTCACGGTGATTGAAGCGGTCGCATCCGCCGTCACGGCCGTTACATCAATTCCGGTCGAAGCGTTCGGTACAGCCGCCGTGTAGCTAAGCTGTGCCGGACCAAACAGAGGCGTCAGCGTTCCCTCGCTGAGCGAGATGCCGCTTAAATCCGCGTTTCCGGATGCGGCCCGGGTGATCGTCAACGTGTATGTTTTGACGCTCCCGTTCTGCGCCGTCACCTGTACTTCTACCGTATTGGAACCTACGTTCAACGAGACGGCAGAAGCGGTTCCGCTCGTCACGGATTTTCCGTCCACCTTGACGAAAGCCGTGCTGTCCGCTGTCGCAGGTGTAACGTCAACCGTGTTCACGGAGTTGGCCACATTTACCGTATAGGCCGTAGTTCCCGGTGCGAATGCAGGGTTGAGCGTTCCGGCGCTTAAGGAGAGCGAGCTTAAGTCCGCATTCCCCGATAGCGGAGCCGCGCGATTGACCGTTACCGTGTACGTTTCGCTCGTTGTTCCGTCCTGAGCCGTCACTACAACGGTAATCGTGTTGTCGCCGACGTTGAGCGACACCGGAACCGCCGTGCCGCTTGTCGCCGCATGACCGTTCATGGTCAATGTTGCCGTGCCGTCCGCGACTACCGGCGTTACATCAATGCTCGATACGCCAGTCGCTACCTGAGCCGTATAGCTCGTTGTGCCGGAATCGAAAACCGGTGTCAACGTGCCTGCGCTCAGCGTTAAGCTGCTTAACAGCGCGTTGCTTGAAGGCGCCCGGGTGATCGTCAGCGTATACGTTTTGGGCGTACCGTCCTGCGCGGTGACGAGCAGCGTAACCGTATTGTTGCCCACGTTCAACGAGACGGGAACCGGAGTGCCGCTTGCCGCTGCCGTGCCGTTGACTTTAAGCGTCGCCGTGCCGTCCGCTACCGACGGCGTTACGTCCAGCCCGAAGACACTGTTCGGAACATTTACCGTATAAAGGGTCGTTCCCGGTGCAAAAACTGGGCTGAGCGCTGCGCCTCCGCTTAGCGTGATTCCGCTCAGATCGGCGTTATTGGAGCCCGCCGCCCTAGTTACTGTGACCGTGTAGGTCTTCGTCGCACCATTCTCTGCCGTAACGAGAACCGTAACCGTGTTAGGTCCGACATTCAGCGGTACGGAAGATGCACTCCCACTCGTGACAGCTTGGCCGTTGACTGTAACCGCAGCATGGCTGTCCGCCACTGTAGGCGTTACGTCAAGAGCAGTGACTCCATGAGCCACACTGGACGTGTACGTAATCGTACCGGGGGCAAATCCGGGATTTAAGGCGGTTCCGGTCAGGACCAAGTTACTTAAATCGGCATTGCCGGATAACGGTACCGCTCGGGTAACCGTGACCGTGTAGGACTTCTGTGTCGTGCCGTCCTGCGCCGTTACCAGAACGGTGATGGTGTTGGCTCCCACGTTCAGCGGTACAGATGACGGGCTGCCGCTGGTAACCGTACTGCCGTTCACTTTAACCGTCGCCGTGCCGTCCGCAAGGGTCGGCGTTACGTCGACGCTCGTTACGCTGTCCACCACACTGGCCGTGTAGCTCGTCGTGCCGGAGGCGAAAGACGGGTTGAGCGTGCCGGCGCTTAACGTTAAGCCGTTCAAGTCGGCATTGTTGGATGCCGCTCGCGTAACCGTGAGCGTGTAGGTCTTCTGTGTCGTCCCGTCCTGCGCCGTTACCACAACGTTGATGAGGTTGGCGCCCACATTAAGCGGTACAGATGACGGGCTGCCGCTGGTAACCGTGCTGCCGTTCACTTTAACCGTCGCCGTGCCGTCCGCGACCGTCGGCGTTACGTTGATGCTGCTCACGTTGTTTGCCACACCGGCCGTGTAGCTCGTCGTACCGGAAGCGAAAGCCGGGTTAAGCGTTCCCGTGCTGAGCGTTAAGTTGTTCAAATTCGCATTCGTGGATAAAGGTGCTGCACGGGTAACCGTGATCGTGTAGGTCTTCTGTGTCGTCCCGTCCTGCGCCGTTACCAATACAGTGATGGTGTTGGCTCCCACATTCAGCGATACAGGCGACGCATTGCCGCTTGTAACCGTGCTGCCGTTCACCTTGAGGGTCGCCGTGCCGTCCGCAAGGGTCGGCGTTACGTCGACGCTCGTCACGTTGTTTGCCACTCCGGCCGTGTAGCTCGTCGTACCGGAAGCGAACGATGGGTTGAGCGTTCCGGCGCTCAACGTTAAGTTGTTCAAATTCGCATTCGTGGATAAAGGTGCCGCACGGGTAACCGTGACTGTGTAGGTCTTCTGTGTCGTGCCGTCCTGCGCCGTTACCAGAACGGTGATGGTGTTGGCTCCCACGTTCAGCGATACGGGCGACGGACTACCACTGGTAACCGTGCTGCCGTTCACTTTAACCGTCGCCGTACCGTCCGCAAGTGTCGACGTCACGTCGACGCTCGTCACGTTGTTTGCCACACCGGCCGTGTAGCTCGTCGTGCCCGAGGCGAAGGTCGGGCTGAGTGTTCCGGCGCTCAACGTTAAGTTGTTCAAATTCGCATTCGTGGATGCCGCACGCGTTACCTCGACCGTATACGTCTTCTTGGTCGTGCCGTCCTGTGCGGTGACCTCAATCGTAATGGTGTTGGCACCCACGTTCAGCGATACGGGCGAAGGACTGCCGCTGGCCACCGCGCTGCCGTTTACTTTAAGCGTTGCCGTGCTATCTGCAACCGTCGGGGTTACATTAATACTTGCCGTGCCGTTTGATACATCGGCCTTATAGCCGCTTGTTGTTCCTGACGCAAACACCGGGCTGAGCGTCCCCGTGCTTAATGTTAAATTGCTCAGGTTGGCGTTTGTAGAAAACGTGTTAAACTGCGTCAGCATAGCGCCGGATCCCCCAACGGCGATAAACCTTCCGTTAGCAAAACCCACATGGTTTAAAAAATCGCCGCCCGTTTTCTCCGGACTCCATGTAATGCCGTCGGGAGAGGAGGCTATCGTTCCGGGTCCCCCTCCTGTATCGCCTACGGCCACAAACTTGTTCGCGCCATAAGCAATGCCGTATAAGTTCATCCCGGCCACGGAGACCGTTCTGGGCGTCCAGGTGATTCCGTCGGAGGAAGTAAGCACCCTCTGATTTGACCCGCCGGCAACGAATTGGCCGGCTCCGTAATTAACGCCCATCAAGTCTTCCGGGCTGCCCGAACGCGTCGTCCAGGTGATCCCGTCGGGAGAAGTTCGTATCGTGCCGGAACCGCCAACCGCAACGAACAAACCGCCTCCATACGTAACGCTGTAAAAATTGGCCGCAGTTCCCGAAGTCCTGGGGGTCCAAACAATACCGTCCGGAGAGCTCAGAATCACCCCGCTATACCCCGCGATGACCCATACGGTGCCGTTATATGCAGCCGCACTCAGACTGGCGGATGCCCCCGTCGTGCGAACCGTCCAGGTTATGGCATCGGGCGAGGTCGCGATTTTACCGCCCGCTCCCGTCACTATCCACTGGTTTCCGGCATAGTTCACTCCTACCGCCGACGGAAGGCCAATGGTTGTCTTGCTCCAGCTTAGCCCGTCGGATGACGTCATAATCGTACCCATGTTACCGACGGCCACCCATTTTCCGTTTCCGTAAGCAACCTGGTTTAAATCCGTTCCCGCATTGTTAGGAACCGTATCCCATGTGCCTGCCGCCTCCGCGGTGCCTATCCAGTTCCCCGCACCGCCGGTACCGGCGACAAGCAGGAACACCAGGGCTATCCGCAGAAAGCGGCCCCACAATCCCGTTTTGCCCAACTCCTTCATGTGAACCTCCCATTTCGATTGATAAAGGTATGACTGAATCTATGCCGTCTGGCTGTTTAAACGCGAAATTGATTTTCATCCCCCCATAAGATCGCCGGAATACAAGTCCTCATTTTGAGACTTAATTTCATTTTAATAGAAATGAAAGAAAAACTCACCAAAAAAATAAAGACAAACAGCCTATTGCATGTCACAAAATGTATATATTTTGTAGAAACCTTGTGGTATTCTGAAATGGAAAATAGTTCTTAACTCCTGAAGAGGGAGGTCCCCTGTGTTAAAAAAAATATCCGAGCCGGAAGACCAGCCGTTTCTGTTCGAGCTTTACTGCAGCTCCAGGATGGCGGAAGTGCGGGCTTGGGGCTGGGACGAAGCAACCCTGCGGACTTTTCTTCACATGCAGTACAGCGCCCAGAGCGCTTCTTACCGGCAGCAGTATCCCGAAGCGGAGTCGTACATCGTCTGCCAAGACGATCAACAGGCCGGAAGAATTCTGATCCACCGGACGCCCATCTGTATAAGAATTGTGGATATCACCATCCTCCCGCAATTCCAAAATCAAGGACTCGGTACAAAGTTGCTTCAAACCCTCATGGAAGAAGCACGTGAACAAAACCTTCCGCTCCGGCTTTCCGTACTTAGAACCGGCAGAGCGCTGGCCCTGTATGAACGGCTAGGCTTTCAAAACGCGGGAGAGAACGACATGTATCTGGCTATGGAATGGAATCACGAAACTTGTAAAGAAGGTGACCGCTCATGAGTGAATCTTATTTAGGCGAAATACGGATGTTCGGAGGCAATTACCCGCCGCAAGGATGGGCGCTGTGCAACGGCCAGCTTTTGAGCATTGCGGAGAACGAAGCTCTATTTGTTCTGCTTGGCACGACCTATGGAGGAGACGGACGAACCACGTTCGGACTGCCGGATTTAATGGGCCGCATCCCGGTTCATCCGAATCAGACGTACATCCGGGGATCGAAGGGCGGCACGGAAACCGTGACGCTGAACCAGACGCAGCTGCCTCAACATACCCATATCCCCTATGCGACAGCAAATCTAGGTACGGAAAACTCTCCGGCCAATAACACCTGGGCAACCGCCATCACCCAGAACTATGCGTCTTCCGGCACGACAACGCCCATGAATCCGCAGACCCTTTACTCCGTCGGCGGCAATCAACCTCACGACAATATGATGCCATCGGCTGTCATTACTTTCATCATCTCTCTTTACGGGGTTTTCCCGCCGCAACCTTAAACACAGTTGATCATATAAGGAGGAACTAACTATGTCCGAACCATTTGTGGGGGAAATCCGGTTGTTCGCCAACAACTACGCTCCGCGCGGCTGGGCTTTTTGCGAGGGACAAACCCTTTCCATTAACGGAAACCAGGCTCTTTACTCTCTGATCGGCACCGTTTACGGAGGCGACGGTAAAACAAACTTTAAACTTCCCGATCTTCGGGGCCGTGTCCCGATTCACGTAGGCACCACCAACCCTTTGGGTCAGTCCGAAGGAGAAGCAGCTCATACGCTTACTATCAATGAGATGCCTGCTCATTCACATCAAGTGTCCGCTTCGGGGAATCCCGGTTCCACCTTTGCTCCCGCAGCCAACGTTTGGGCCGATGAAACGGCCCTTTACGAACCCCCTTCGACTCCTGCCGTTTCGATGAACGCAGGCGCCCTGTCCATCGCCGGACAAAGTCAACCGCACAGCAACATGCAGCCGTATCTGGTCGCTAACTTCGCCATCGCCCTAGTCGGCATTTATCCTTCGAGGAACTAAAGAGAGGAGCACTATTTTATGGCTGACGCTTACCTAGGAGAAATCCGCATATTTGCAGGTAATTTTGCACCGAGAGGCTGGGCGCTCTGCAACGGGCAGCTCATGCCGGTTTCCCAAAACAGCGCTCTTTTCGCCATCTTGGGTGTCCAATACGGCGGAGACGGCAAAACCACATTCGCCCTGCCGAATTTAATGGGCAAAGCTCCGATGCACCAAGGCGCCGGGCAGGGACTGACTCCGCGCGTTGTCGGTCAGTCGGTCGGCTCGCCTGCCGTGACTCTGCTTACGACGGAAATCCCTTCGCATACTCACATTCCCCAATCGGTGAATGCCCCAGGCAGCGATACAAACCCGACGGGGAATTTCTGGGCGCAATCTCCGCCCGAAGGCCGGCCCGGCCGGGAAACGCAGCGGAATCTATACGATCCCACTCCGAATGTACCAATGAATCCGCTCAATCTTTCCGTTACCGGCGGCAGCCAGCCGCATAACAACATGCAGCCTTATCTTGCGATGAATTTTATTATTTGTTTGAGCGGGGAATTTCCGCCAAAACAGTAAACGTCTAATAAAAAAGCCTTTCCGCCCTCTAAAAGGGCGGAAGGCTTTTTTATTAGACGTCTTTTTTCACGATCATTTAGTTTAAATCAGATGCGTAGGCTGTCATTCATTGAGGAGTCCAATACGTTCATTTTTATACGGATTAATTTCCGTAGATCAAGCCAAACATAAACCCTTCGGTCCACTCATTTTCATCGACTCTATAAGCATCTATGTAAAAATCATTCGGAAATTCCTTAAAACCCGGCAATTCTTTATATTTCTCTATCACAGCTTCGACTTTCTCTTTGGAAGAGTAGATACCGATTATTTTCGTGTTTTCGTTTTCATTCCATTCATAGCTATGTTGTAATAAGAAAACCGTTATCATAGTTGTCCTTTATCTCCAAATTCGGGAGGCTGGTCCCCCATTAATTTTAAATACTCCTCATACGCTTCCTGAATTTTTCTCCGGCAAACTTCTTCCCATGTTTTTTTAAGTTCTGAGATTCTGCCCTCATCTGCGTCAGCCGGGATCATTTCACCGCCAAATCCAATCCATGCATCCATATCAAGTACTTCCCCGTATTCTCCTGCATAAGCAATTTCATGAGGGGCACAAGTAGAAGCCATGTACGTGCAGCAGTTATCGAAACAGTGATATCCCGGCTCTCCTATGCCATTTTTGCAAAAGGAAGGCGCTACGGTCCCGTTGGCATCAGACCAAGTTTGCGTGCAATACAATTCCAGTACCAAATGTTTAATCGCCATTGATTGACCTCATTTTTCATATAATTCAAAGAATATTAGAGTGTTTTTATGCATAATAATCTCAATATACCCCTTACTAATATCATATAAAATATTCCTCGGTTAAACATTAGGAGATTTTGTCGAAAACAAATCTTAAATCCAGATACACAAAATAACACACCGCCATACAAAAAAAACCGGCCGCCCCGAGGTTCCCCCCTCAAGACTTCCGGTCCTATATCTGTTCATACCACTTTCGGCTTAGATTGCGCCGTTCCGCTTTTCGCGTGCTTCCTTCTCCTGCCCCGCTTCTCCACGTAATACGTTATGGCGACGAATACGCCCATCATGGCCGAGTAAACGGCGATGACTCCCAGCGGGTTCGGGCTTGCGAAGCCTCCGCCCCCTCTTCCTTCCCCGGGGTGAAAGCCGCCCGGAACCGCCGCCCGCTCTGCTCCCGGCCCGCGCTCTTGCACGCCGGAGCTCCGTCCCTCGCCGGACGATTCGCCGGTGGTTCCCGAACCAGCCCCGGTGGATGAAGGCTGCCGCTCCCCGTCAAAACCCCCGGGCGGCTGACTGTCCCCACCGGTGGACGTGCTCTGCGGCCGCTGCCGGCCGCCGCCGGCCGCCGCCCTCCTGCATCATCGGTGAAGAAGCGGACGTGATGCCGAGCACGCTGCCGACTCCTTCCAGGCGAGTCAAGTAATTCGTCGTGTACATTTCATAGACGCCGAATGCAACAATGGCTGCAGCCGCGATTTTAGCCGCCGCAGCCCCAGCTTTTCCCCGAAATCTCTCGGGAAATATCCGGCCCGTCACCTGGATGACCCACTGCCAGTGCATTCCCACGTGGACGCCGATCAGAACCAGCACGAAGTAAGAAATGCTGATATGCGCCATTTTGAACCAGCGCTCCTCGCCGAGGTGTATTCCCCGGAATACGACTTCGGATATCAGAATGCCGCTTACGATGATGAAGGTCATCGTGACAAGCAGCAGAACATTGAGCAGATAGCCGAAGCGCGTTTTTCCCGGCAAGTTACGGTCCATGATGCGCAGGGTTACTTTCTTCACCCACTGCAGGTTCAGTAGAATATGGGTCAGAAAGGCGAATGAAATCGCCAGCCCCGCTATCTCGTGAAACGTCAGTCCGCCTAAAACTCTCTTATTAAACAATAAGACCAGCGTAAGCGCCATGACGATATCGAGCGCTAATTTTATGAAGGTTATTTTTTTCATGGTTCATGTCTCCCGTACCCGTTAATTCTTTGTCGCCTTTTTCATCGTCATATCTCTCTATATTTTGTGCCCATCCCATCCCGTCCGGCCTTCCTACGCCCTCCGCCGCTCGCGTTGGAGCTTCCAAGCCTCGGCTTCCTGCTGGTACACGAGATTTTTCAGGTAGGGAAGAAGCTGTGAGGCCAGCTCCTCACGTTTCAGCCCGATTTCCAGCACCGCCTTGAGATAGCCGAGCTTATCCCCGATATCGTAGCGGTTTCCGGCCAGTTCCAGGGCGAGCAGCTCCTCGCGTTTGGCGATTTCATGCAGCGCATCCGTCAGCTGGTATTCGCCACTGGCTCCTTTTTCGATATTTTCCAGTATGGGGAAAATAGTCGGCTCCAGAACATACCGGCCCATGACGGCCACATTGGAAGGGGCGCTGCCGAGAGACGGCTTCTCCACCAGTCCCGCTACGCGGTGAATCCGGTTCCTCCCTCCGGCCGAGTCGATGATGCCGTATTTGTCCACCTCGGAGTCCGGTACGGGCTTGACCCCGATCACCTGCCGGCCCGTCTCCTCATAGAGGTGGATCATCTGCCGGAGTGCGGGCGGATCGGAGACCATGATATCGTCCCCGAGCAGGACGGCGAAAGGCTCGCTGCCGATAAACTGCTTCGCGCACAGAATGGCATGTCCGAGTCCGAGCGGCTCCTTCTGGCGGATAAAATGGATCTTGGCCATCTCGCTGATCGCCTGCACTTCTTGCAGCAGCTTCATTTTGCCTTTCTCGCTCAAAGTCTGCTCAAGTTCAACCGACCGGTCGAAGTGATCCTCGATAGACTTCTTGTTGCGCCCGGTTACGATGATAATGCTTTCGATCCCCGACCGGACCGCCTCTTCCACGATATATTGGATAGCCGGTTTATCGACAATCGGCAGCATTTCCTTGGGCTGCGCTTTGGTCGCGGGCAGAAAACGCGTACCCAGCCCCGCTGCCGGGATAACCGCTTTTTTGATCGTCATGACTTTTCACTCCCTGTAGGTGTTGGTAAGCGGAAAACCCAGTATCGGCTCCCCGCATAGTTGATCCATGAGCTGGCAAATGTTGCCGCCAGTTTGCCCGTTACGAGCGGCCAGCCCAGTCCGCTGTGCGCCCACTGGAGCAGAACCGTCGATACGGCAAGCGAAATCAGATTAATCAGGAAAAATCTTGCGATTTCCCGGGTGCCTCGCCCCGTCCGGCTGCGGAAAGTCCAGCTCCGGTTGAGAAAATAGCTGTTCAGCACCCCGAGCAGGAAAGCGATAACTTGTGCCGTTAAATAGGACACGCCCGCTTCCGTCAAGAGCAGGAAGGCTGCGAAATCGACACCGGTGTTCAACAGACCGACCAGCCCGAATTTCACGAGCGGCAGGAGACGGTTACTCCGGCTGCCCAATCTGTCCGGACTGCTCAGTCCGCCCGGGCCGCCCTGGTTACTGAGGTCCCTAGAGTTACTCATAACGGGCCAGCCTTTTGGGCATCGGCCCTTCCTGCTTTTGGAGACCGTGGCATTCCCTAACGATATAGAGCGGTCTTCCTTTCGTTTCATCGTAAATACGGCCGATATATTCGCCCAGAATACCCAGCATAAGCAGCACAAATCCGTTGAAAATGAGCATGATGCCGACGACCGACGGCCAGCCCTTTAACGTCGCGTCCGTAAACAAGGCGAGGTAAACGACATAGAGAAGATAGAGAAATCCCGAACCCGAAAGCAGAACCCCAAGATATCCGGCTAGCTTCAGAGGCTTGTAAGAGAAGGACGTGATGCCGTCCAGGCTGAGCTTAATCATCCTTTTGAGCGGATACTTCGTCTCACCCGCAAGGCGTTCGTCCCGTTCATACTCGATCGCCGTCTGTCGGAAGCCTACCCAACTGACCAGCCCACGGACAAAGCGGTTGTTCTCGGGAAGCTTCTTCATCTCGTCGCAAACCTTCCGGTCCATCAGCCGGAAATCTCCCGTGTCCACGGGAATATGAATATCCGTCGAGGCTCGCAGCACGCGGTAGAACAAACTGGCGGACCATTTTTTGAAAAAGGTTTCTCCGCTCCGCTTCACCCGCTTCGCATAGACGACCTCATAGCCTTCCTTCCACTTCCCGATCATCTGCAAAATGAGCTCCGGCGGGTCCTGCAAATCGGCGTCTATAATGATAACCGCATCTCCGGAAGCATAGTCCATGCCGGCCGTGATTGCGATCTGGTGACCGAAATTGCGGGAAAAGTCGATCAGCTTCACCGTTTCGTCCCAGGCGGCGTACTCCTTGATGATTTCGGCGCTCCGGTCCCTGCTCCCGTCATTGATAAAAATCAACTCGTACGTTTCGGAGGCTTCGCTCATCACGACTTTCAAACGTCTGTACGTTTCCTGAATGACCGCTTCCTCGTTATACATCGGAATGATAATGGAATAGTTCACCTTCGGTGTCATGACGCGTTCCCTCCATCCTCTATGGTTACTTCATATAAAGTCATACTACCCATGCGGCCTCCGTCCATCCCGGCTGCCGCACCGGTGTCGGTTTGTGTCTGAGCAGACCCGGACTGCCATTCTTCGGACGAAATTTTCTTGCCGTGCTGCGCGAGCCATTGAGTCAGCTCCGCATTGCCGCCGCGGCCTCCTCCGCCTTCGGAAATCAGGAAATATTTTAATTTCCCGGTTTTGACCATGTCCTCCAGCTGAGCCGTCGTGTAAACCGGATCGTTGCCCGAGAATCCGCCGAGGGTGACGACTTTTTCCCCTTTGTCGATGATATAAGGCGCCGCGGTATTATAATCGGATGTCGCGAATAAGTACGTCGTGCTGCCGATATGAGCTTTCATGTAAGCGAGAAGCGCTTCGTTCACGCTCCGGCCTCCCATGCCGCCGCCCATTGCACCCGGCGCTCCCCAGCCTCCGGCGCTGCGGTCCGTTTCGCTGCCTATGCTGGCGCCTCCGGTCGAAGCGTCAGGGCCGTCTCCGCTGCCGGCTTCCTGGGTTCCCGGGCCCGCACCCTGATTTGCGCCGTCACCGTTCTGCGGGCCGGAGCCCGCTCCATCGCTGCCGCCGCCGGGCATCATGCCTCCCCCCGGCCATTGACCCATTGCGCCGCGGTCGCTGCCGCCGGAAGGTCCCGCCTGCGGAATCATACTGTTGAGTCCGTAAGTAATCGGGGTCGCCGCCCAGTAGGCCGGTCCGATGAGCAGGACGAGAAGCCCCGCAACGGCCGCCGCATAGGAGAAGCGAGTTATCCTGAATTTCAGGACGATAAGCACAATTGCCGCCGCCGCGCCGGTCAGGCCGACGCCATAGGTCCAGCCGCTGCCGATTGTGCCGTTGTAGGGCGCCATAATAAACACTTGAAATGCCGCCGTCACCGCCACGGCTGCCGGAAGCAGCCAGGAAAGCCACCCCGATTTGCTCCGGTACGCGCTCCACATCTCGGACCAGCCCGCACCTGCAAGCGCGGCAATCGGAGGCACCAGCATGATCAGATAGTAGTGGTGGAAGAAGCCCGCCACACTGAAGAAAGCCATCCCGGGCAGAAGCCATGAGAGCCAGAACAGGCTCTCTTTATGCTTCCGGGTGAAGTTATTCCGGCGCAGGCCGGCGAGCAGGGCGACGGATGCCAGGGCCGCGAAAGGAATCATCCAGCTCGCCTGTCCGGACAACGCCGACTGGAACAGGCGCAGCGGGCCTTTCTCGCCCGTGCCGAACATGCCGCCGCTGCCGCCTCCCGGGCCTCCGCCGAATCCGGGCGGCTGGCCTTGGCCGTCCCCGCCCGGGACGCCCGGCATTCCGCCGCCGTTAGCTCCATCCGGCACAGCCGCGCTGCCGCCGGTGGCTCCGCCGACGCCCGGCAGCGTGCCGTTGTCACCGGCGCCTCCCGCGGCACTCTGACCGCCGGTTGTTCCGGCGCTGCCGCTGTCCGTGCCCGCCGTTCCCGGAGCCGTGCCGACGGCGTCGCCGGTCCGGCCGTCCACCCCGCGGCGCTCGCCGCCAGGCATACCGCCGCGTTCGCCGCCCGGGCCTCCGCCCTGATTGCCCGTCAAGCGCGAAACGCCGTTATAGCCGAATGCCAGCTCCAGGACGGAATTGGTTTCGCTGCTGCCGATGTAAGGCCGCTCGCTTGCCGGAATGGAATCCACGATGACCGCCCAGGAGACGGAGATCACCAGCATAAGGGCAATGGCGCCGGACAGTACGCCGGCTTTCTTTTTCCAGGTGCTTTTAAACGCGAATAAGTAGAAGAGAACAAAGGCAGGCAAAATCATATAAGCCTGAAGCATTTTCATATTAAAACCGAGTCCGATGAGGGCAAATGCGCCAAGCAGACTGAGGACGCTGTTTCGTTTAATGGCTCTGAACAGAAACCAAGTGCCGAGTAAAAGGGTAAAAACAAGCATACTATCAATGTTGTTGGTCCGGCTTACCGCCACCGCAACCGGTGTGCACGCCATAACGAGAGCCGATATTCTGGCCGCCGCCGTTCCGAAGGAAGGTTTAACGAGCAGGTAGATCAGCAGGATCGACCCGACGCCCGCAAGGGCCTGGGGCAAAATGACGCTCCAGCCGTGAAGGCCGAAAATATAGGCGCTCACCGTCTGAATCCAGAACGTGACGGGCGGTTTGTCCACGGTTACGGAACCCGCCGAATCGAGGGAACCGAAGAAAAAATTGTGGAAGTTTTGCAGCATGCTCGCTACCGCCGTCGTGTAGTACGTATTGGCGTAAGCATCGAGCCAAATGTTGTAGGTGTTCAGAAATACGCCGAGCAGTAAAATAAAAACTAGCGGAAGATCGACTCGGAATCGTCTGTTGCTTATCATGGTTCTCCACTCCTTAATTGTCTCTTGCGAAAATGAAATTTACATCCCCCGGCAAAAACGTTACCATCGAAAAAGAAATAAAAGCGCCATGCCCCGCTGTCGGCCTGTGCCGGCCAAATGATAGATCGAAAGCCTTTTGCCGCGCTTCCGGCTCGTCGCCGGGTATGCTTGTATTGTGCGGCGTGTGCCTGAACCCTTCTTGAAGGCTGGCTGAATGTTTGCTGAAAGCCCGGCAGGAAGCCCATATGATTAAGCGGAAGCTCAGGCTGCGTTCAGTTTCCATTCAGTTTCGTGACGGATAATCCGTGTATAGATAATAGAAAGAAGACCCCAAGAGGTGATCCCCATGAAAAATGTAAAAGACATCCGCATTCTGCTTGTCGATGACGAGCCGCACATTTTGCAATTTCTCGAATTCGGCCTCGTGAATGAAGGCTTTGAAATTAGAACGGCTTTGGACGGCATGAGCGCCATTAATCTGGTCCGGGAATTTCAGCCGCATGTCGTGATTCTGGACGTTATGATGCCCGGCATGGACGGCTTCGAAGTGTGCCGTCTGCTAAAGAAGAACGGCAGCAACATCGCCGTCATCATGCTGACCGCCAAGGACGAGGTCGAGGACCGCGTCAAGGGACTGACCATAGGCGCGGACGATTACCTCGTAAAACCGTTCAGCTTCGAGGAGCTTCTCGCCCGGATCGAGGCCAGGCTGCGCAACCAGTTTCCCGGCGTTTTCCGGGAAATCGCCATCGGCCCTTTCCGGATCGACGACCCGAGAAAGGAAATTATTTTCGGGGAGAGATCGCTGGAGCTTTCGCCGACGGAATACGAGCTTCTGAAGTTTCTCGTCGTTAACCACGGCATCGTGCTCAGCAAAACGAAGATTTTGGAAAAGGTGTGGGGGTATGACTTCGGCGGAGAAGAAAACATCGTGGAAGTGTATATCCGCTCTCTGAGGGACAAGCTGGGAGACAAGGAGCACCGGTTAATCCGTACGCTCCGGGGTGCCGGATACCGGCTGGACTGGTCATGAAACAAGGCCGGACTCTGACCCGCGCCGCCCGCCTGCTGGCCCCCCGCTCCCTTCAGTTCCAGTTGTTGTCGCGATCGCTCTATATTTTGGCCGCGCTTCTTGTCCTGGTCGGCGCTCTTCAATCGATATGGATGAAAAATTTCCTGTACCGCAACAGGGCCGAGACGATGTCCATCCAGCTGAACGGACTGCCCCGCGACCTGCTGGACCGCTCGTCCCTGCTTCCGGAAAGGCACGGCAAAAGCAAAGAGGAGGAAGAAGTCCAGCCTGGAATGGAGCGCCCGCGAGGTCCGGTGCTGTTCCTTCCGGATACGTCTCTTGCGTATATCGCTCCCGACGGAACCTTCACGGATTTGACGAAAGAAAGCGGGATGATCTCCCCGCAGCTGCCGGCCGTGGAATACACCGCCGTCCGCGAGAAGATGGCCCCCCGGCGGCCCGCTTCCTATAAAATCGTGCAGGATGCCGCGGGAACCGAGCAGCTTGTCGTCTTCCGGCCGGCGGAACGGTCGGGCAGCTTCGGCGGTATTATCCAGATGGGAACGGGCACGGCCCAACTGCAGGCCGTCGTGCTGCAGCAGCTCTGGATTTACGGGGCACTCGTCGTGCTTGCCCTGGCGGGCGGCCTCGCGCTGAACATTCCCGTGATGCGCCGTACGCTCCAGCCGCTGAACAAAATGGTCGAAGCCGTCGAACAGACCGACGCCGGCAACCTGAATGAACGATTTCCCGAGACGCAGGGCCAACTGGAGATCGACTCCCTCGCGAAATCGTTCAACGGCATGCTCCAGCGCCTGGAGACTTCTTTCATCGCGGAACGCGATGCGAAAGAACAGATGCGGCGCTTCATCGCCGACGCCTCCCACGAGCTGCGCACGCCGCTGACTTCGATCCACGGCTTTCTCGAAGTGCTGCTCCGCGGGGCGGCGGACAATCCGAAGCAGCTCTATGCCGCTTTGACGAGCATGCACGGCGAATCGACCCGCATCAAGAAGCTGGTCGAGGACCTGCTTACGCTGGCCAAGCTCGACCGCGCTCCCCAGCTTCAGCTCTCGGATACGCGGCTGGACCGGCTTCTTCTGGAGATGGAGCCCCATCTCCGGATGCTGGCGGGCACCCGCACGGTTCATATCGACCTGACCGCAGGCGTACGCGGAACCTTCGACCCGGACAAAATGAAACAGGTGATCCTGAATCTGTTTCATAACGCGGTCCAGCATACGGACCCGGAAACCGGCGTCATCACGGTCATTTTATCCGCGGACAGGGACGGAATCTCGCTGAAGGTCAAGGACAACGGTCCGGGCATCCCCGAAGAACACGCGGCACATGTGTTCGAGCGCTTTTACCGCAGCGATTCCTCCAGAACCCGCAAACACGGCGGAGCCGGACTCGGACTGTCGATCACGAAGTCGATCGTCGAAGCCCACGGCGGTACGATCTCCGTCCGGAGCCGTGAGGGCGCCGGTTCGACGTTCGTGCTCACCTTCCCTGAAAACGGTGAAAATAAAGGCGGAAAAGTGTTAAAATAAACGGGATAAACAGAAAGGCGGAGAAGCGATGGTATACGCGTTTACGATTCAGCCCGGCATCTACCACGCCTTCGAAGACGAGGCGGAGCAGATTGAACAATGCAAGGAATGGGGCCTGCTGTCCGGTAAGGCAATCAAGACCAAAGCCTTTTTTTATAAGGGAAACGGACTGAACGTTCCCTGCACCATCGTCGGGTACACTGACAAAATGACCGCTGTCATCGAGCTCGACAACAAGCAGCAGCACTGCATCCATCCTTCCTATTTGAAGGAAATGCAGGCGGCGAATTACGGACAGAGGCAGTGGTCCTCAGGCGAAGCCGCCCCCGAAGCCGATGCTTCGGAAGAGAACGAGCCGGCCGGGAACGTGGAAACCGCGGCGGATGAGGCCGTCGAGACTTCGGCAGGTGCCGTGCAGCAAGCGCAGCCTACCGCAGAGCCCGTGCCGGCGCCACAGACGGAGAGCGCAGCCGGGCAAGCCGCTCCGGCCGATCCCGACAGGCCCGCCGCCGCATCCGAAGCCGTCGATGCGCCTAAAGCGAAGGCCAAGAAAGAAAAAGCGCCCAAGCTTCAGCTTCCGGAAGGGAAAGTGAAGATGACCGCTAAGGTGCAGGATTTCACGACGGTTCCCAATCATTTTTCCGATAACGACGATGAGGTCATCATTTACGAAAATGTGGCCATTGTGGAGCCGGAAACGGATATCGGCACTGCCTGGTCCAGCCATAGCGCGACGCTGAAAAAGCTGGAGCTCGAAGTCGGCGATACAATCACGTTCGAAGCCAAGATCGTGGCCAAGAAGCTGACGCGCTATCCCGTGCCTTACAAAATCAACAATCCCGCTAAAATCCAGAAAGAGCAGGAGTAGCAAACCCGCCGGCTTGTTGCGGGTTGCATTAGTCCCGGGCCACGGCTTGCTGCGGGTTTCGGGTTGTTCCGGATTCGAACGGCGGCTTGTTCTACCCTCTAAGATTTTGTTCCGGGCCCGCGCAAGCCTTGTAACATGACCCGGGCAGTTTCCCCTTCCCGGTTTCCGCTTTTAGCGCCTCTTTTAACCGAAGGCCGCATAAAGATCCATTCGCCGTAAAAGGCACCGTCCAGACGCACGTTTCCCGTGCTTCCGGACGGTGTCTCTTCTTTTTGTCAGTCGTCAATATTTTGTCAACCATTCTTCACCGTTTACTCACAGGTATTGTGAAAATAATCACAGCTAAGTGTGTAAGATAAAATTAGAAGCATTTGGTTTGAGTCTTCTAAGATCTCATCGTTTTACAATCATTTCCCGGGGCGGTGAAAGTATGAAACCGTTTAAACGTCAGGAGAGACGGCTGATGATTCTCATGTTCGTCGTGGCCGCCGTTATGCTGCTTTCCTTTCTGCGCAGGTTGTTTGCATAAGCCTGCATGAGCCTGCATACACCTGCATGTACCCGAAACAAGAACATTCCAGGGGGAGTTGATGCACCGTGTTTCATTATGATCCTGTGCTGTACAGCCGCATACTCACCGAAGTCACGCTCGCGTTCCACATTATTTTCGCCACGATCGGTGTCGGCGTTCCGGTGATGATCGCTCTGGCCGAATGGACGGGCATCCGCAAGAACGACCGGTACTACACACTGCTGGCCCGCCGCTGGGCGCGCGGCTTCGTCATTACGGTCGCCATCGGCGTTGTGACCGGAACGGCCATCGGCCTTCAGCTCAGCCTGCTGTGGCCGAGCTTTATGGAAATCGCCGGGCAGGCCATCGCGCTGCCCCTGTTTATGGAGACGTTCGCGTTCTTCGTCGAAGCGATTTTCCTCGGCATTTATTTGTATACCTGGGACCGGTTCAAGCCGAAGCGGCATCTGATGCTGCTCATCCCGGTCGCCATCGGTTCTTCCGCCTCGGCCTTTTTTATTACGACCGTAAACGCGTTTATGAACACGCCGCAAGGCTTTACGCTTGAAAACGGCAAAATCACGAACGTGGACCCAATCGCGGCCATGTTCAACCCGGCGACGCCCACGAAAGTTTCGCACGTCCTCGCTTCGGCTTACATGACGTGCGCGTTCATTCTCGCGGCCATAGCGGCCTTCTCGCTGCTGCGTCGCAAAGGAGACCGGCTTTACGCCAAGAAAGCACTCAAGCTTACGCTAACCGCAGGTCTCGTGTTCGCGCTGGCAACGGCCGCGATCGGCGACCTCTCGGGCAAGTTCCTGGCGGCGTATCAGCCCGAGAAGCTGGCGGCGGCCGAATGGCATTTCGAGACGCAGACCAAAGCTCCGCTGGTGTTCGGCGGAATTTTGACAGAGGACAAAGAAATCAAATACGGGCTGAAAATCCCGTACGCCCTGAGCATCCTCGCCGGCGGCACCCCCGGCTTTGAAGTCAAAGGGCTGGATCAGATTCCCGATGAGCTGGAGCCTCCTCTCTATGTGCACTACTTCTTCGACGGCATGGTCACCGTCGGCATGTTCACCATCGTGATCGCGGCTCTCTATCTGTGGCTCAGCCGCAGCAAACGCGCCTCGAAGCCGGCTCCACGCTGGCTGCTCCGGGTGATCGTCGCCTGCGGACCGCTCTCCATGCTCGGCATCTGGCTCGGCTGGTTCTATGCCGAGGTTGGCCGGCAGCCGTGGATTCTCCGCGGCTACATGAAAGTGGCCGAAGCCGCCACGACGTCGGCCCATGTGGACACGATGCTGCTCCTGTTCTGTCTGCTGTATCTCGTCCTGGGTCTGACCGCGATAAAAGTGCTGTCCAAGCTGTTCAAAAACAACGACGTTGCGGATGAATTGATCGCATTCGGCGTTTTCGAGAAAAGGGGGCCCCTGGAATGAATCTGGAGCTGCTCGGCATTACCGTTCTGTGGGTGTTTCTGTTCGGCTACCTGATCGTGGCTTCCATTGACTTCGGAGCCGGTTTTTTCAGCTACTATTCCGTCGTTACGGGCAGCAAAAATATCACGCACCGCATCATCGAGCGCTATCTTTCTCCCGTCTGGGAAGTCACCAATGTGTTTCTTGTCTTCTTCTACATCGGCCTGGTCGGATTCTTTCCGGAAACCGCCCGCTATTATGGCACGGCGCTGCTCGTCCCGGGGTCCCTGGCGCTCATTCTTCTCGCTTTGCGGGGCTCCTACTACGCGTTCAGCACCTACGGGTCCAAAGACAACCAGTGGTACATGCTGATCTACGGAGCTACCGGCCTGCTGATCCCGGCTGCTTTATCGACCGTGCTGGCCATTTCGGAAGGCGGCCTGATCGTGGAGACCGCGGGCCAAATCACGTTGGATTGGAGCGCCCTCCTGGGCAGCGTCTATACCTGGTCGGTCGTGCTGCTCGCAATCGTCAGCGTGCTGTACATCTCCGCCATGTTCCTGGCCTACTATGCGCATAAGGCGAAGGATGAGGCCGCTTTTGAAATCGTTCGCGGGTATGCGCTTGTCTGGAGCGTCCCGACCATTCTGGCCAGCGTACTCGTCTTTTTCGCGATCTCCCGGCATAACCCCGAACATTTCACCAAAATGCTCGATCTCGCCTGGATGTTCGTCGTCTCGTTCCTCTGCTTCCTGATTGCCGTCTACGCCGTCTGGAAAAAAAGACATTTGGGCCTCGGCTTCACCTTCGTCCTGCTTCAGTTCGCCTTTGCTTTTTTCGGGTACGGGGCCTCCCATCTGCCTTATATTTTGTATCCGTACATCACGATTCATGAAAATTTCACCAATCCCGCCATGGGCACGGCGCTTATTATCGCTTTTATCGCCGGCCTGCTGATCCTCATTCCTTCGCTTGTTCTGCTGATGAGACTGTTCCTGTTTGATGCGGGCTATGTTCAAGGAAACCGGGATAAGAAAGGATGATGCTGCCGTGGAACATTTTATGATCATGTATGCTCCTCCGATTGTCGTTGCGGTCTCGCTGCTCTTCTTGTTTCTATGGGCGCCCCGCGCCAAAGATGTTACGGACGAGCCGGAAAGCGATCGTCAGCGGCGTATGCGCTGAACCTTTTCTGCTCCAGCCGTGCCGATTAGCCAACTCATTCTTATCACTAGCGAAAAGAAAGGCGATTCCCATAAGAGAATCGCCTTTTTTATTTTACCTGCCGCTTACATGGTGATAATTTGCAGAAAACGATCATAAACTAGTATGTAAGAATAGATTCCCGGAAGGAGGTGCCGACTCTATGTACTACGAAGAAGATCGCGAACCGTTTGAAGACGACGCAGCCGATGACGAGAAGGAAGGATAAGTAACCCTCGAGAAGCCCCATGAATGTGCCCCCATATCTTCTGTCCGTTCTCTCCTCTTTGATTGTGCGTAACTCTTCCTCCCAGACGGCAAAAAAGCCCGTTCTCCGCTAACGGAAACGAGCTTATTTTTGTTTATGCTTTTTTGCTTTAAGCGGACTGCGGCCGCCCTTACTTCTCTTCGTTCAGGTAAACCGCTTTGCCGGTTTTCGCCGATTCGTAGATCGCTTCGAGAATCTCCGATACGACAAGCGCCTGTTCCGGCGTGACGACCGGATCTTTGTCGTTTTCGATCGCGTCGATCCACATGCGCATCTCCAGATCGGGCGCGTTCTCGGAAGCACCCTCGTAGAAGGCTACGCCGCCGCTGGAAAGCTCGATATTCTGCGTGTACAGACGGCTGTTCTTCTCGCCGTTGATGCGCAGGCCGTCCTTCATGTCGGCTCCGCCCTCGGTACCGCTCAACGTACATTTCGCTTCGTCGACTTCAAGCGTGTTCAGCGCCCAGCTCGATTCCAGAATGATCGTCGCGCCGTTTTCCATCGTGATCATGCCGAAAGCGGAATCTTCCACCGTGAACTTCGCCGGGTCCCAAGGTCCCCACGCATTCGCCGCGTTAGCCCGGTGAGAGAGCTTGTGGTACGAGGTGCCGAGCACAACCTTCGGTTTGTAGTTGTCCATCATCCACAACGTAAGGTCGAGCGCGTGAGTCCCGATATCGATCAGCGGGCCTCCGCCCTGCTTTTCTTCATCCAGGAATACGCCCCAAGTCGGAACGGCCCGGCGGCGGATAGCGTGCGCTTTGGCGAAGTAAACTTCCCCAAGCTCGCCGTCTTCGCAAAGCTTTTTCAAATACTGGGAATCGGAGCGGAAACGGTTGTTATATCCGATCGTCAGTTTCTTGCCGGTCCGTTTGGCGGCGTCCACCATGCGGCGGGCGTCCACGGACGTTTTAGCCATCGGCTTTTCACACATGACGTGTTTGCCGGCTTCCAGTGCATCGATGGTAATGTCCGCGTGAGAATCGTTCGGTGTGCAGACATGAACTATATCAAGGGAGGAATCTTTCAGCAGTTCACGGTAATCTTGGTAAACGCAAGCATCGCCGGAACCGTATTGTTCCTTGGCTTTTTCCGCCCGTTCGATGACAATATCGCAGAATGCGACCAATTCAACGTTAGGCAGTTTCGCCAGACTCGGCAGGTGTTTGCCGTTTGCAATCCCTCCGCATCCGATAATTCCGATCCGGTACTTTTGTGACATTGCAGTTCCTCCTTCAAATGGTAAGCATGGGTATGTAACTAACAATCAGACAGGATGGCGGCAAAATGTACGCGCGTTCTAAAATTTAGCGGCTTCCCCTGCCTGCTCGATCGTACTACAATAAAGTATAGAAGATACCTCGCCAAAATAAAATCACAGATATGGCGATACTTATATGCGATTTTGTCATTCGGGGGCAGAGCTGGTGGAAATCTATAACGAACAGATTAATTATGAAAACCCTTTTTTGTCCATGCGGGTCTTTCAAGCCCGTCGGGACGACGAGCGGACAAGTCCGTGGCATTACCACAAGGAAGTCGAAATGCTCGCCATTGTCGAAGGAGAACTCGACGTTTACCTTGAAAATGAAAGAGTGAACCTGACAGCCGGAGACGTCGTCCTCATCGGTTCCTCCGAGCTCCACCGGGACCGTTCGTCGGCAGACACCACACTCGTCTACTATGTGTTCCAGTTCGACCTGGAGCATTATTTTGACGAAAGCGGGATCGCTTATTTGCGTTATTTTTCAGAGACCCAGTCCGCGCTAAGCAAGCTGAATTATATTTTCCGGGAAAATCCCGCTATCCGCGACGAAGTATTCGCTTGCATCCGCAATATTTACACCGAGTACACCGGCAAAAAAGTCGGTTATGAAATCGCCATCTCCATCCTCGTGAAACAGATCGTGCTCTCTCTGCTCCGCAGCGACGAGAAGCGCCTGCTCGATTACGGCAACAGCGCCGATCTGATCCGCTTGAAGCCGGTTTTCGAGTACATCGACCGGAATATCGACGGCAAGGTTTACGTGGATGAAGCCAGCAAAGCGGCCAACATTTCCTACTACTATTTTGTGAAATATTTCAAAAAAGTACTCGGCATTTCTTTCCTCGATTACGTGAATTTCAAGAAAATCAAAAAAGCCGAGAAAATCCTGCTGACTCAGGACATAAGTGTCGCCCAGGTCGGCGAACAGATCGGCATGCCGAACATGGCTCATTTCTACAAAACCTTCAAAAAGATCAACCACTGCTCGCCCCATGAGTTCCGTAAAAAAATGCTGGAATGGAACCGGTAAGGGCGGATTTTTCCGTACCGCCCTAAGCGCGCAGTGCTCGGCGTCACATGACGGTGGTCAATCACATGCTGGTCTTTCGCCGCAAAGGCCTTCCGCACCGTGTCTGGGTGGGTGCCGGTCCTCCACCTCCCGGCTGCGTATGCGAAATCGCGCGCGCTCCGGCGCAGCAGCGGCCTTGCGCACTGTGCCCGGATGGCCGCATGCTGGTCCGCCACCTCCCGGCTGCGTACGCGGATCGGCATGCACCCCGCAGCAGCGGCCTTGCGCACCGTGTCTGGGTGGGTGGGTGCCGGTCCGCCACCTCCCGGCTGCGTATGCGGATCAGCACGTACTCCAGCGCAGCAGAGACCTTGCGCACCATGCCTGGATCGGCGCTTGCCGGTCGGGCTTCGCCCGGGGAAGCGGCACCGCCGCCCTATAGCGCCGCAAGCAACCGAAGAAAAGGCAGGCCCCCATCGGGACCTGCCTTTTCTTCTTGCTGCGCCGGCACGCGGAACAGCCCCGGCAGCAGCCCGGGGCTTTCCGTATCGGCCCCGCAGCCGCCTGCGCGGCGCGATCTCAAGACCGGCGGCACTGAGCAGCGCCGGTCCCGTCTACACCTTGCGGCCCTGATGGGCAACGAGCTTGTACCCCACGCCGCGGATGGATTCGATCTGAACCGACTGCTGGTTCATCTCCAGCTTCTTGCGAAGCGAGCTTACATGAACATCCACCGTCCGCTGGCCTCCGATATAATCGAAGCCCCAGACGATGTTCATCAGGTCATCCCGCGTAATCACGACTCCGGGGCGCTGCACGAGATAAAGCAGCACCTCGAACTCCTTCGGGCGCAGCGGGATGGATTCCTCCCCGAGATAGACTTCGTACTTCTCGGGGAAGATTTGCAGATCGCCGACCGCAATCACCTTGTCGGTCGATTTCTTGCCTTCGCCGCCGGGCTCGTCCGCCTGCGTGCGGCGCAGAACCGCCGCCACCCGCGCCAGAAGCTCGGCGACGCCGAACGGCTTCGTAATGTAGTCGTCCGCGCCGTGCTTCAGTCCCTGCACGACTTCTTCCTCGGCGTTACGGGCCGTCAGAATGACCACCGGCGTCGCATTGCCCTTCTGCCGCAGTTTGGACAGCACCTCAAACCCATTCAACCCCGGAAGCATAATGTCCAGGATGATCAGATCGTACGGCTGCTGCATAGCCGCCTGCAAACCGTCTCCCCCGTGATCCACGACTTTCGTTTCGTAACCTTCCTGAGTCAAATTATAAGAGAGCAGCCTCGCTAACGTAGGCTCGTCCTCGATAACCAAAATTTTTTGTGACATCGTGTCCCCCACGCTTGAACGTCTTATACTACTATCTTAAGTTTATCATAGCAGTGGAATGTAAATCGAATGTAAATAAAATATTAACGCCGCGTAAACTTGTCCGAAAAATGAAACTTCTCCGTCGTTACGGATGAATCACCGGAAGCTCGATAATAAATTCCGTGCCGTAGCCGACCTCGCTCTCGACCCGGATCGTTCCGTGATGCATCTCTACCAGATGCTTCACAATCGACAGCCCGAGGCCCGTTCCGCCTGAACTGCGGGAGCGTGCTTTGTCCACCCGGTAAAATCTTTCGAAAATTCGCGGAAGATCCTTTTTCGGAATTCCGATCCCCGTATCTTTAATGGATATCCGGATCCGCTCGTCCTCTCCATCGGTTCCCGATCCCGCGAGTTCGGCCGAGACCGAGACCCGGCCGCCTTCCGGCGTATAATTGATTCCGTTCGCCATCAGATTGATCAGAATCTGCCTCAGGCGGTCTTCATCCGCTTCCAGGAACAGCGCTTCATCCACATTCATGCTGAGCGCGATCTTCTTCTTGTCCGCCTCCGCTTTCATCATGTCTAGCGATTTTTGAATGATGCTTTGGAGATGAGTCGGCGACAACTGCAGAGGAATTCTCTTCGATTCGATTTTCGACAGCTCCAGAATATCCCCGACCAGCCGGTTGAGCCGCTCGCTTTCGTCGAAAATAATTTGCAGGAACGACCTCGCCGTTTCCTTGTCATCCAGCGCTCCGGCCAGCAGCGTTTCGGAAAAACCTTTCACCGCCGCAATCGGCGTTTTCAGCTCATGGGACACGTTCGCGACAAATTCGCTGCGCATCCGCTCCAGCCGCCGCATCGCCGTTATATCGTGGAGAACGACGAGCACGCCCGACCATTCTCCATCCGCTTGCGAGATAGGGCTCAAGTTGATTTCCAGAATCCGTTCCGACGGATAATAGAAAATGATTTCTTCGCGGATAGGCTCGTTCGTTTCGATGCATTCCTGAATGAGACGCGTCAGCTCGAACTGCTGCTTCGCTTCGTCGTACTTTTTTCCATACAATTCATTGGAAGAAAAACCGAGAATATCTTCGGCCGAACGGTTCACGAGCACGATTCTCTGGTCGCGGTCTACCATCAGAATACCGCTTCCCATATTCTCCAGTACGCCTTTGAGGCGGCCTTCGTTCTCGAGAATACGGTTCATCTGCATATGCAGACTGTCCGCCATCCGGTTGATAGCCTGACCCAACTGGCCCACTTCGTCCAAGCTTTTCGTTTCCACACGCGCTTTATAGTTACGGTTGGTAATCTGCTTCGCCACATTCGTTATGTTCTCGATCGGACGGGTCAGCCCCCTGGCAATCCGGTAGCTGGTCACACCCGCAATTAGGAACAGGATCCCCAGACCGATAAGAAGGAAGAGCCATAAATGGCGGATCGTATTCTCCACCTGCTCGAGGCTTATGGCCAGACGCAGATATCCCGTTTTCTCTCCGCCCGCTGTCTTTACCGGGATCGCCGCATACAGCATGTTACGTTTAAGCGTATCGCTGTACCGGATCGCGTATCCCACGCCTTCCCGGTTTGCCTCCTGAATTTCGCTGCGGCCCGCGTGGTTGTCCAGTTCTTCGGGATTTTCATCCGAATCTCCCAGCACCTTGCCGTCTTCCCGGATATACGTCACTCGGGCATCCGTAAATTCCTTCAGCCGCTTCGTCTGGGACGTATAATACGGCACAAGGAAAGCCAAGTCTCCGGCCTTGTTCCAGTCGCCGGTCATTTCGATCACTCGAAGTTCGCGCACCAGATTGGCTTCCAGCTCCTTGATATGTGAATCTTCCAGCAGCTTTGCCATGAAAATGCCGGCGATCAGCATGGAAACTCCGATCATCAGCATAAGAATCAATGTCAAGCGGGCTCTGAATTTGAGCATAAGTTTACCTTCACTCCAAACATGAGGTCATCATAACGGTTTTCTTCAGGAGATCAATCCTTAGTGTACGCTTCCCCCGCACGTAAAAAAAGTAAAGATTATGTAAAGAAGTGCCGCAGAACAGGCATTAAACGCATGCAAAAAAACCGGAGGCTTCCCGCCTCCGGCCCGGCGGGCAGAAGGCTTCCACCCGCGAAATAAGTCCGTTTATGAATTTTTTTAAAATCCGCATGAACAAATCGCTCTATCCCCGGATACAACCGGCACGAAGCCCCGTTTTCACGAACGACATGCCTTTATTGTCTATCTATCGCGAACGACAGGCCTTATTGCCCGAGTCCATGCAAACGACCGGCCTACCTCCCGCCCATAAGTAAACTTAGGCGAAAACGGGCTCCTTGAACTGCTCCAGTTTTTGCAGCGAATTTTTCTCTACATCCGCATGGAGACTGTTTCCGTGAGAATCCATCGTTACGATGGCCGCAAAACCCTCGGTCTGCAGGTGCCACATGGCTTCCGGAATCCCGAATTCCATAAAGTCCACGCCTTCGACTTTTTTGAAGCATCTCGCATAGTATTGCGCGGCTCCGCCGATCGCATTCAGATAGACCCCGCCATGCTCCTTCAGGGCAGCCAGCGTTTTGGGGCCCATGCCGCCCTTACCGATGACGGCGCGAATGCCGAACTTCTTAATGATATCCCCTTGGTAAGGTTCCTCGCGGATACTCGTGGTAGGGCCTGCCGCTCTCACTTTCCAGTTACCCGCTTGATCTTTACTCATAACCGGCCCGCAGTGATAAATGGCCGCACCGTTCAGATCGACCGGCGAGTCGTGATCCATCAAATATTTATGAAGCGCGTCGCGTCCGGTATGCATCATTCCGTTGATGATGACCACGTCGCCCACTTTCAACTGGCGGATCTGCTCTTCGCTGATCGGCGTTTGCAGAACGATCTCACGACGCTCGTCAGACTCGTCGGCATCGGGAGCGGCAGCTACGGCCTCTGGCTGCGAAGCTTCCGCTGCAGCTACCGGCTGAGTCGCCTCGTTCATCGGCTGGTCGGAACCGCGCTCATACACCCAATCCTCGATTTCGCCGGTTTGAGCGTTCAGGACAACCCCTTGGCGGCGGTAGGCCCAGCAGTTATATGCAACCGAAACGAAGAAACTTGCAGGAAGACGGTTCATAACACCAACCTTGCATCCGAGCAGCGTAACTTGGCCGCCGAAGCCCATCGTACCGATGCCCAGCTTGTTGGCGTTCTCCATCACGTAATCTTCCAGCTTGCGGAGATCTTCGTTCGGATTCACATCGTCCAGGGAACGGAACAGTTGATGCTTGGCCAGCTCGTAGCCGGTCGTGCGGTCGCCCCCGATGCCGACTCCGATCACACCCGCGCTGCAGCCTTGACCTTGCGCCTGATATACGGAATGCATGACGCATTTGCGGATTCCGTCCAGATCGCGTCCAGCTTTGCCCAGGCCGGGAATTTCCGCCGGGAGGCTGTACTGGATGTTTTTGTTCTCGCAGCCGCCGCCTTTCAGTATGAGCTTGACTTCGATATCGTCGCGTTCCCACTGCTCGAAGTGAATAACCGGTGTGCCTGGACCCAAGTTGTCGCCCGTGTTGGCGCCTGTCAGGGAATCGACCGAATTCGTCCGTAATTTACTGTCTGTGGTCGCTTGAGCGACGGCTTCACGGATTTGACGCTTCATCGTGATTTGGTCAGCTCCGACCGGACAGTGTATAATAAACGTAGGCATTCCCGTATCTTGGCAAATCGGTGATACGTTCGTTTCCGCCATCTCGATGTTTTGCGCAATGGTGCTTAACGAAAGCGCCGCACGAGTTCCCTTATCCTCCAGGGACTGGGCATTGCGGATCGCCCGGCGGACGTCGGCCGGAAGGTTAGTGGACGTTTCCACGATCAAATCGTATACACTTTGTAGAAAATGCTGCATGGTGTTAATCTCCTCTCCTCTTGTCGCATCAGAACAACTGTAAGACCGTGATTTCTGTGGTAGTCACCGCTATTCTTACTATGCTTTAATTATAACACACCGTTCACGCCGCTTGTTACCACGGAAATATGATACAAGGAGCATGGCCATTCATGTACAAAAGACTTCTGAGCGCGCTGCTGCTTGCCGTTTTCGGGCTTAGCGCGCTGCTGATACCGACCGGTGCCGACCGGTACCAAATGTGGTACAAGGATCAGGTAGCCGTACTGATGTACCACCACATCCATGATCAGGACACTAGCAGCAGCACCATTACAAGCAAGCTGTTCCGCGATCAGATGAACTATTTACTCGCCAAAGGCTACCATTTTATTACACTGCAGGAATTCAAACAATATCTGGCGGGTGCGAGCGTCCCGGATAATGCCGTTCTCGTCACTTTCGACGATGGTTATGAGAGCGTGTATTCGCACGCCTATCCCGTACTGAAGGAATTGAAAATTCCCGCCGTCAACTTCATCATTACCGAAACGCTAGCCGATCCCAAAGGGACCATGATTCCGTCCATGTCCAAGGAAGAACTGACCCGGATGTCGCACGAGACGAATTTTATCGAAAATCAGTGCCACACCAACGCTTCCCACCGGAAGCTGGACAGCGGGGAAGCCGCCCTCGTCGGCCGCGAAACGGTAAACGGCGTTCAGGAAACGGACGAGCAGTACCGCAGCCGGATTTATAACGATGCCGCCGCCTGCGCATCCAACCTGTCTCCGCTGCAGGAGCTGCCCGTCGATACGGTAGCCTACCCTTACGGCATCATCGCGGACGAAGGCGCGGAGATGTACAGCAAAGCCGGCTTCCGCTACGGCTTTACGATCATCCCGCAGATGGCGACCCGCGATGCCGACCGGATGCATATTCCGCGGATCAATGCGGGAAGCCCGTGGATCACGCCGGAGCGGCTGCACACGACGCTCAAACGCCGGGCGGTCGCCCAGTCTCAGACGTCCGATTCCGTACGTCTGACGGAGGCCGTCGATCATCTGGGCGGTGCCGTTACCGACGATGGGCAATCGGTGACGATCCGCTCGGACAACCGCGTCTTCTCGGGTTCGATCGGCAGCCGCCGGTTTAAATCCGCTTCCTCGGTCGTCGAGCTGTCCGAACCCGTACGCCGCGAGCACGGCGAGCTGGTCATCGGCCTGTCGGATCTGGAGCGGTTGCTCGGGCGCGAAGTGACCTACAACCGCTCTACCGGCCAGATCTATTGGCGGCAGGAACCCCGAATCCTGACATCCCAAGACAGTAAGAGTCATCAGGGAGGAACTCCGTAAGATGGAACATCATTTTTTCGCCTACTTGTACCGGATGCGCTACATAGAAAGATGGAGCCTGATGCGGAGCACGGTGCGGGAGAACGTGGCGGAACATTCCTTCCACGTCTCTCTTCTCACCCACGTGCTCTGCACCATCGGCAACGAAGTGTTCGGCCGAAGCTGGCCGACCGACCGCGTCGTATCCATGGCTTTGTTCCATGATGCGACGGAAGTCATCACCGGCGATATTCCTACGCCGGTGAAACATCACAATCCGCACATTCTGCGGAATTTCCGCGAGCTGGAGCAGTTGGCGGCCGACAAGCTCGTCCAGATGATCCCGGACGAGCTCCGGCATGCTTACGAGCCGCTTATACTCGGTCCGGCGGACCCCGAGCTTGCGCGGATTGTCAAAGCTGCGGATCTGCTGGACGCCTACCTCAAATGCGCCGCCGAGCTGTCGGCGGGCAACCGGGAGTTCGGCACCGCCAAGAAGCAGATCGAGCAGTCCATCACGGAGCTGAACATGCCGGAAGTCGATTACTTCCTGACGCGTCTCGCTCCGAGCCTGGAGAAAACCCTAGACGAGCTGTCCGATTAATTAACCGGACAGCTCGTTTTTTTTGCTCGGACAGCTCGCATGCCTTTTTACTCCTGTCTCTCTCGCGCCTCTTTGCTCGGGCCTCTCGCGCCTTTTGCTCCGATCTCCCTTGCGCCTCTTTGCTCGCGCCTCTCGCGCCTCTTGCCTCTCGCACGCCTCATCGCCGGCCGATCTCTCACAAAATCTGCGGAAATTTCTTCAGCACCAGAAGCAGCACAAAAGCCAGCCCCGCGGCCGCGCTGTACCAGAAAGCCTGGCGCATCGCTTCCGTCCGCCCGTTAATGACGCGGCGGAGGGCTACACCGAGCATACCTCCGGCGGCTCCGACTACAGTGAACAGCGTGATGACAGCCGTTATCCAGGCTGCCGAGTAAGTGCCCAGGCTGATCAGATAGCCGCCGGTTGCAAGCTGTGCCAGCAAAATCCACTGCCCGACCCGGTTCAGGTGCCGGATCAGCCTAAGCTGCCCCAGCCTGGCGTCCTCCGGCTGTTTCAGGCTGGAGTGCAGCAGAAGCGGAAGCAGCAGATAGAAGCCCAGCGTAATAGCTCCTGTCACGTGCAAAAATAATAAAGTTTGCAGAAATAGCACAATAAGACCCATCCTTCCGGAGTTCCACCCGTTTGAACCCGGGCAGAAGAAAAGAGCCGGATCGGCTCTTTTCTTGAGTGTTCGGGTTATATACGGTAACCGGGCTTAACTTAAGCGCCTGTTACGACTTTGATTACATTGCGAACGGAGTCCGCGGATTTGTCCAAAGCCGCTTTCTCTTCGCTTGTAAGTTCCAGCTCGAATACTTTCTCGATGCCGCTCGCGCCCAGCAGGGTCGGTACGCCCATGAACAGGTTGTCGTAGCCATACTCGCCTTGAAGGAGAGCGATAGCCGGAATAATGCGTTTTTTGTCTTTCAGGATAGCTTCTGCCATTTGAACCAGAGAAGCCGCCGGCGCGTAATATGCGCTGCCGTTGCCGAGCAGGTTCACGATTTCGCCGCCGCCCGTACGTGTGCGCTGTACGATTGCCTCGATGCGCTCCGAAGGGATCAGCTTCTCGATCGGAATACCGCCTACGTTGGAGTAACGAACGAGCGGAACCATATCGTCGCCGTGGCCGCCAAGCACGAAGCCACGAACGTCTTCTACGGATACGTTCAGTTCTTGCGCGATAAACGTGCAGTAACGGGCTGTATCCAGAACGCCGGACTGGCCGATTACGCGGTTTTTCTCGAAGCCGAGTGCTTCATAAGCCACGTAAGTCATGGCATCAACCGGGTTGCTCAAGATAATAACGATGGAATCCGGGCAGTGTGTTTTCACGTTTTCGCAAACGGATCTTACGATTCCCGCATTGGTATTCACGAGGTCGTCACGGCTCATACCCGGTTTGCGGGCGATGCCTGCCGTAATGATCACGATATCGGAGCCGGCAGCGTCTTCGTAAGAAGAAGTGCCTACGATGTTGCTGTCAAACCCTTGGACGGGGCTAGCTTCCATCATATCCAGCGCTTTACCTTTTGTCGGGTTTTCCAGCTGCGGAATATCAACGAGGACAACGTCACCCAGTTCTTTTTGAGCCAGCATAAGAGCCGTTGTCGCTCCTGTAAAACCTGCACCTACAACCGTAATTTTGTTGCGACGGATAGCCATTTTTAGTTACCTCCTGGTCATTGTTGCACGCTTTGGACAAGCGGGCATGTTTTAGGAAAATGTAAAAAACAGCCTTACCCTTGTCGTCCCGGCAAATAGCCGGAACATGAAGGAATAGCCGGGCAAGCCCGGCTGGTCCTTTTATTCGTAAAACAATTAGCCCATGTGCTTGATGATTTCGTCGCCGAACTCGGAGCACTTGATTTTAGTCGCGCCGTCCATCAGACGTGCGAAGTCATAAGTAACGGTTTTCGCGTCGATTGCGGACTCGATACCTTTATAGATCAGGTCAGCCGCTTCCTGCCAGCCCAGGTGCTCAAGCATCATAACGCCGGACAGAATAACGGAACCCGGGTTAACCACGTCAAGTCCGGCATACTTCGGAGCCGTACCGTGAGTAGCTTCGAAAATAGCGTGGCCTGTCATGTAGTTAATGTTAGCTCCCGGTGCGATACCGATACCGCCAACTTGTGCCGCCAGAGCGTCGGACAGGTAGTCGCCGTTCAGGTTCAGCGTTGCGATAACTTCAAAATCAGTCGGACGAGTCAGAACTTGCTGCAGGGCGATGTCGGCAATCGCGTCTTTTACGACGATTTTGCCGGCTTCTTCGGCTTCTTTTTGAGCCTGGTTAGCAGCGTCGGTACCTTTCTCTTCTTTGATTCTGTCGTATTCGGTCCATGTGAATACTTTATCGCCGAACTCTTTCTCGGCAAGCGCGTAACCCCAGTTTTTGAAGGCACCTTCGGTGAACTTCATGATGTTGCCTTTGTGAACGAGGGTAACGCTCTTGCGACCGTGTTTGATTGCATATTCGATAGCCGCGCGGATCAGACGCTCGGAACCTTCTTTGGAAACCGGCTTGATGCCGATACCGGAAGTTTCAGGGAAGCGGATTTTGTTCGCGCCCATTTCGTTTTGCAGGAACTCGATGACTTTCTTCACTTCTGGGGAACCTTCTTGATACTCGATACCCGCATAGATGTCTTCCGTGTTCTCACGGAAAATAACCATGTCAACCAGCTCAGGGTGTTTAACCGGGGAAGGCACACCGTTGAAGTAGCGAACAGGACGCAGGCAAGTGTACAGATCCAGTTCTTGACGAAGCGCCACGTTCAGGGAACGGATACCGCCGCCTACCGGTGTAGTCAGAGGTCCTTTGATGGCTACGATGTACTCGCGGATAGCTTCGAGCGTATCGTTCGGCAGCCAGCTGTTGTAAGTGTTGAAAGCTTTTTCGCCGGCAAATACTTCGTACCATGCGATTTTCTTCTCGCCTTTGTAGGCCTTCTCGACAGCCGCGTCCAGAACGCGTTGGGAAGCTGCCCAGATATCGGGACCTGTGCCGTCACCTTCGATGAACGGGATGATCGGGTTGTTCGGTACGTTCAGCTTACCGTTTTCAATCGTAATCGCTTGTCCTTCGGTAGGCAGTGCATAATTTTCAAATTTCGGCATGTAAATATCCTCCTAATCGATTATAAGATCATAGTTGCGCACCCGGTTTAACCGCGGGCGCACGCAAAGAGAAAGCCGGATTGTCCGGGCGGGGGATGGCTCAGCCATTTCTCCCGCTGCCGCCCGTCTTCATTGCCGGCCTGCTTAATTAACGTTCTTCGATCGGAATGTACTTCTGATTCGTAGGGCCTGTGTATTCGGCGCGAGGACGGATCAGACGGTTGTTGTCGTATTGCTCCAAGATGTGAGCAGTCCAGCCGGATGTGCGGCTGATGGCGAAAATCGGCGTGAACAGATCACGAGGGATTTTCAAGGACGTATAAACGGAAGCGGAGTAGAAGTCGACGTTCGGCTTCAAACCTTTCAGGCTTGTTACCAGCTCGTCGATCTGAATGGACATTTGGTACCACTTGCCAAGACCCGTCGATTCCGTCAGCTGCTGGGACATCTTCTGCAGATGCTTCGCGCGCGGATCGCCGTTCTTGTAAACGCGGTGTCCGAAGCCCATAACCTTCTCTTTGTTCTCCAGCATCTTGTTGATGTAAGGAACGACGTTATCCACTTCGCCGATATCCTCGAGCATCGCCATTACGGCTTCATTCGCGCCGCCGTGCAGAGGCCCTTTGAGGGTGCCGATTGCGGAAGTGATGCCGGAGTAGATGTCCGTCAGCGTCGCCACGGTTACGCGTGCCGCGAACGTGGAAGCGTTAAGCTCATGGTCGGCATGAAGCACAAGCGCCTTATCCAAAGCTGTGATAGCGGTTTCATCCGGCTCTTCTCCAGTAAGCATATAGAGGAAGTTTGCAGCCAGGGACGGGTATCCTTTGGAAGCAAGAGGCTCTTTGCCTGCACGGATGCGGGCGAAAGCCGCAATAATCGTCGGAATTTGCGCTTGAAGCTTGATCGCCTTGCGAACGTTGGATTCGCGGCTCATCTCGTTAGCTTCTTTATCATACAAAGCAAGAGCGGATACAGCCGTACGGAGCGCTGCCATCGCGTTTGTATCGGAAGGATACAATTTAATTTGTTCAAGAACCTGATCCGGAATGGAAGAACTCGCATTTAAATCGCTGCGGAGCTGGTCCAACTCGGCCTGATTGGGCAATTTGCCGAACCAGAGCAGGTAAATGACTTCTTCAAAGGAGGCATTCTCCGCCAAATCATCGATATCTAGACCGCGATAAGTTAACACACCGTCCACGATGGAGCTGATCGACGATGTTGTGGCAACAATACCTTCCAAGCCTTTGGTAGCTGTCATGGAAACCTCTCCTTATTTCACTGGATTGACAAAAACTGCGTTAGCTTTCTTACTAATAATAAAGGATTTTGACCATTATGTGAAACAAAAGCTCATAAAACTTCATTATCAGTACAATAAATAAACTTTCTTGCATCATTCGTGCACATTCGCCGGGTTTGTGGTCTATACTCGGTATTGGTACAATAGGAACCGGAGCAGCCGACAAATCGGCCATTCATTCATCATACCACATAGTCCACAAATTTTCTCGTATATAGGAGCCCGAACGCATATGAACAGCAGCCGCTACGCCATTATCGACATCGGATCGAACTCGGTCCGTCTGGTCATTTACGAAGTGACGCCTCCGGGCGCCTACCGGATTCTGCATGAAACGAAAGAGACGGCCCGGCTGTCCGAGCGCATCGGCGAAGACGGAGCGATGACTCACGACGGCATCCTGTCCGTCGTACCGCTGCTGCGCCGTTTCAAACGGATATGCGGCGCCTATTCCGTCGATTCGGTGAAGGCCGCCGCTACAGCCGCTATCCGCAATGCCGCGAACGCCGAAGATATCGCGCGGGAGCTTGCGGAGCGTTCCGGCATCGTCATCGACATCCTCTCCGGCGAAGAGGAAGCCCGCCTCGGGTTTCAAGGCGTGGTCAGCACGCTCGACGTCCGGGACGGGTTCATCGTGGATATCGGCGGCGGAAGCACCGAGATCACCCTTTTCCTGGACCGCAAACGGGTGAACAGCGTTTCCTTCCCGTTCGGAGCCGTGACGGCTGCCCGCGAGTACACGCCGGGCGGAATCGTCCGGCCGGAACGGATCGAGTCGCTTAAGGCGCTCGTCCGGGATACGATCGACCTTCACCCCTGGATCCGTGAGCATGCGCAGCTGCCCCTGATCAGCCTGGGCGGAGCCGGGCGGGCGCTGGCGAAGCTTAACCAGAAGCGCGTGGATTACCCGCTCCCGGTGATGCACAACTACGAGCTGGAGGAAAACGACCTCCAGAGCTACATGGACCTTCTCCCGTCCCTTCCCGTGGAGAAGCGCAAAAAGCTCGACGGCCTGTCCAAGGGACGCGCCGATATTATTGTTGCCGGAGTCGTCCTCCTTCACTCCGTTTACCGGCAGACTTCAGCATCGCGAATTATCGTGAGCAGTGCGGGGCTGCGCGACGGCCTGTTCTACGAAACGGCCATGCCGGAGCGGCTGCCCATCACCGATGTGCTGCAATTCAGCGTGGAAAACATGCTGAAGCTGCATACGCCTCTGCCGCACGACCATCTCCGCCGCGCAGCCGCCCATGCGGCAGCCTTGTACGATGTGCTGGCGGATAGCGCGCCCGAGCTGCAGCCTCGCCACCGCTCGCTTCTTCACGCCGCAGCGCTGCTGCAGCGGATAGGCTACACGGTGAGCAGCTACCAGCACTGGCGCCATACGTTCCACCTCATCACGGAATCCCGCATCGACGGGCTTACCCACCGGGAGATCGTGCTGTGCGCCCTGATCGCCACCTTCAAAAACAAAAACCGGACCCGTCAGCAGGCGCTTCCTTACGCAAGCGTGCTGGACAGGTCCGATGAAGACATCGCGGCCAAGCTCGGCTCTCTTCTCCGCCTGGCCTCCTCCTTGGATTACGGCGAGAACGGGAACATCGCCGAACTGGACGTGCGTTTTGTTCCGGGCGAGCTGCATTTGCATCTGCTTTGCAAAGAGCAGGACCCGTCAGAAATCGGAACGATCGAAGAAACCGCGGAGGAGACCGGAAAATACTGGTCCTTTACCGCGTATATTCACGCTTCCGCACTTTCCACCGATTAATATTCATGGCATCGAACTGGCTTCTCACTTTAGGCCCGTTTTCAGCCGCCCGGATATAATTTCCTCCGGGCTGCAGGAAACGGGCTTTTACATTGTCCTGCAGACACAATTCAAGCAGATGGATCACACTCTGCTGCAGCTCCTCGTCCCTGACGGGGCACATCAGTTCAATCCGCCGCGTCAAGTTGCGGGTCATCCAATCGGCGCTCGACAAGTAGACGTCGGGACTGCCTCCGTTCTCGAACCAGTACAGCCTCGAGTGCTCCAGAAAACGATCGACGATACTCCGCACGGTGATGTTTTCGCTCAGATCCGCAACGCCGGGACGAAGGACACAGACCCCTCTCACGATGAGGTCGATCTTCACGCCGGCCTGCGAAGCCTCGTACAGCGCGTCCACCACTTCCTGGTTCGAAAGCGAGTTCATCTTGGCCACGATACGAGCCGGCTTGCCGGCACGCGCGTGGCGTCCTTCTCTTTCGATAAGCTCGATAAGCCGCGTCTTCATGTCCGCGGGAGCAACGATAAACGCCTGCCAGTCATGAGGCGACGAATAGCCGGTCATTTCGTTGAACAAGGCCGAGGCGTCTTCGCCGATCACCTGATGGCTCGTAAACAAACCCACATCCGTGTACAGCTTGGCCGTGTTGTCGTTGTAATTGCCGGTTCCGACATGGACATATCTCCGGAGGCTTTCCTGCTCCTGCCGGACGACCAGCGTGATTTTGGCATGGGTCTTGAGTCCGACCAGACCGTACACGACGTGGCACCCCGCCTTTTCCAGCTTTCTGGCCCAGGCGATATTCCTCTCCTCGTCAAAACGGGCTTTAAGCTCGACGACGACCGTCACCTGCTTGCCCGATTCTGCCGCTCTGGCCAGCGCTCCGATAAGCGGAGAATTGCCGCTTACGCGGTACAACGTCATTTTGATGGCAAGCACGTAAGGATCGTCAGACGCCTGCAAAATAAAATCCGCCACCGTATCGAAGCACTCGTACGGATGATAAAGCAGCACATCCCGCTCCCGGATCACCTCGAAAAAATCGTCCGTATGCTCAAACTCTTCGGCGTAAACCTGTTCCAGGACAGGGTAGTACAAATGGGCGCGCCCGCCGACCAGTTGAGGCAGCTGCTTGATCAGATAGGTCAAATCGATCGGGCCGTCGATTTCGAAACAGCCTTCTCCGATTTCAAACTCGTCCCGCAATAGCTCCAGGGCATATGGGTGGATTCCTTTCTCCACCTCTAGCCGGACAGGCGCTCCCCATCTGCGCTGCTTAAGCTCCTTCTCGATCTCTTCCAGAAGGTCCTCCGCGCCTTCCTCGTTCAGAGTCAAGTCCGCATTGCGTGTGAGCCGGAAACCGTTGACGGCGATGGGTTTATACCCGCTGAACAAAGACTCGATATGATGCTTGATCAGCTCCTCCATACGGATAAATTCCAGCTTCTTGCTGTTGGTGCGCACGGGTACCCGGACAAGCCTGCCCAGATTATGCGGGACTCTCACAATAGCGAAATACGTGCGGAGGTCCGTCGGCACACAGCTTTCCAGAACGACGGCCAAATAATTGGACTGCGTGTGCACCAGCGGAAAAGGACGGCTCTGGTCCACAGCCATCGGTGTCAGCACGGGAAACACAATTTCATGAAAATAGGTGTCCATTTCCTTCTGCTGAGTGCTGTTAAGTTCATCGTAGGAAGGGAAAAAAATTCCCTCGCGGGCCAATTGGCGCGTCAAATCGCGAAAAGCTTTATACTGGTCCGCCACCATGCGGTTCGCTCTCTTTAAGAGACGCTTGAGCAGACCGGACGGCGTATAGCCCGTAAAGTCTTTTTTATGATAGCCGGCTTTCATCTGGTCCAGAATTCCCGCTACCCTTACACTCATAAACTCATCCAAATTGCTGGATACGATGGACAGAAATTTTGCTCTTTCGAGCAGCGGAGCCGTCGGGTCCTGAGCTTCTTCCAGCACGCGGCGGTTAAACTCGATCCAGCTCAAATCACGGTTTACATACTTATAGCAATCGTTGCTTTTAACGCCTTCCGTCTTTTGCTTGTTTTCCACGGAACCCCAGCTCCCACTTATCTGCAATTTCTATTCTATATCTCTATTGTACAAGGGTTGTTCAGGGGGCATGTTCGCGCTGTATTTTTGTTATGTTAATTTTTTGTAAAATATTCGAGGAATGTTTTCTCCATATTAAATTCGCCCCGTTTCGGCGATCAGCCAAGGATTTACTCCGATGAAGGCGAATAGAACGAAGCAGAATCTTTACGGTCTTTTTAAGGCAAAAGAAAAGGCAAGAAAGGAAATATCCGTATGAAAAAGTGCATAGTCTATCCGCAGACGTAGATTCAGCAGAGGCTTATTGCGGGTATTGTTTCTCAGAACTTAAGTCAGAACTTAAGTCGGAACTTAAGACAGGCACGGTCCTATAATCGGGGAAGTTCAGAGAAACACTATACTTGCTCCTTGTGATTTAGGAATTCATCCCGTCCTGTAGTAAACTCATTTCGAGCGAGAAAGAGGAAGCCTATGAGAGTGTTCAATCCGTACCTGCTGCACAAAATTTTCCGGGGAGCTCTGGTCCTGCTGTGCCTCGTGGCGGGCTGGCTGCTGCTGCGGTACGTGTCCCCGCTGATTTATCCCTTCATCATCGGCTGGCTGCTGGCCTATGTACTCAATCCGATCGTCAACATGCTGCAGCGGAAGGCCAAAATGCCGCGCTGGCTGTCCGCCACGCTGGTCATTCTTCTATTGATTGCCATCACGGTTACAGCCATGACCCTGCTGGTGACGAAAGTGATCGTAGAGCTGGGAACGCTGGCCGAAAATTTACAAAGTATGATCAATA
The DNA here is from genome assembly GCF_000739915.1 of Paenibacillus chitinolyticus NBRC 15660. Classification (GTDB taxonomy): domain Bacteria; phylum Bacillota; class Bacilli; order Paenibacillales; family NBRC-103111; genus Paenibacillus_F; species Paenibacillus_F chitinolyticus. Next base: position 390,975 of record NZ_BBJT01000006.1, read on the forward strand.
GCTGGAAAGATCAGGCGAGGGAATTTTTGAATTCGGCCTGGTTTCAGGGGATTGTCGGGCAGTTGAACGATTTTATGAGAGCCAATAATCTGGATCTCAGCAGCAACCTCAGCTCCGTTACGGGGACGATTGCCGATTTCAGCTCCAACGCCTTGAAATATATCGTCAACTCGCTGATTCATATCATCCAGTCCCTGCCTAACATCGCGACCGTATCGATCATCGTGCTGATGGCGACCTTCTTTATCAGCAAAGACTGGTACCGTCTCGTGATGCGCTACACCATGCTGGTACCGGAAACCGTCCGCAAAGCGACTCGTCTCATTTCCAGCGATCTGCAGAAGGCGCTGTTCGGCTTTATGCGCGCTCAGCTTATTCTCATTTCCCTGACGACGGTCGCGGTCATTATCGGGCTGATCATTCTGCGTGTGGATTTCGCCGTCACCATCGGCCTTCTGATCGGCTTGTGCGATCTGATGCCTTATCTCGGCACCGGAGCCGTCCTCGTTCCGTGGATCATTTACTGCTTTTTCAAAGGCAACCTCTTCCTCGGAATCGGTTTGTCCGTCCTGTACGGCCTGATCGTCGTAGTGCGGCAAATAATGGAGCCCAAAGTGCTCGCCTCAAGTGTAGGGCTGGATCCGCTCGCCGCCTTGATCGCACTGTTTGTAGGACTTAAGCTGTTCGGCGTCGTAGGACTTATCCTCGGCCCCGTGCTTATGGTAGTCCTCACGGCGGTCTATAAAGCGAAAGTCTTCCACGATATTGCCCGATACATAAAAAATGGCCCGGCCGCGAACACGGAAGTTCGCTGACCGGGCTTTTCTTCGACCTGCTTAATCGAAAACGGCGAAACGGAGCAGTTTGCCGTTTCGCCGTTTTCGTTTTTCATTTTATCTGCGGTTAATAAACATAAACCGTCCGTTTCTCATCAGCTTCTGCAGCAGGACGAGTAGCCCCATTTTAAACAAGGACCGTGTAAATGGAAGCACCAGGAGCAGACCCGCCAGATCGGTAAGGAAGCCCGGCACGATCAGCAGCAGTCCGCCGACAAAGATGCAGACGCTGTCCAGTACGGAATCCGTCGGGTTCTGGCCCATAGACAGCTGATTGCGGGCGTAAGGCAGGAAACGGGACGCTTCCTTTCTCACGATAAGAGCCCCCAGAAGACCCGTCAGCAGAATCAGCCCGAACGTCATCCAGCCCCCAATCAGATGGGCCATACCGATGATACAAGCGATCTCAAGGACCGGCACGATAATAAAGACGGCAAGCGCAATGCGTAACACCGGCTATCCACCCCTTTGCAGCCATTCGTATAATTCAGGCACTTCTTTATCTATACGTACAGGCTTCCAAGAAAGATTCACCCAAGCATGCCTCGTAAGGCCCGTAACAAGAAGTTCTTCTCCGCGCCGCACTTCGTACTCAAACTCCAGCTTCACCGTCGTGTAGCTTGTGACACGGGTCAGAATCGTTATCTCGTCGTCATATCGGGCCGGACGCACATATTTCAGTTCGGCACCGACGACCGGCAGAAGCAGCCCCAGCTCCTCCATCCGCGTGTACGGAAAACCTTTGTCCCGGATATATTCCGTGCGGGCGATTTCCAGCCAGGTCAAATAATTGGCATGGTAAACGACTCCCATCTGGTCGGTTTCCTGATACCTGACCCGGACGCCGTACGGAAACCATTCGCGCTCCTTCGTTGTTTCATTCGACACAACCCTTCCTCCTGTCTTCATTGTTTGGGAATTTCGGATGCATATTCACTGTCTCCGCAGTTTGAAAAAAAGAGTGAACCCGCACCAGGCGGACTCACTCCTTTCTTATCCGAATCGCTTACAGGACGCGCGCACGTCCCGAGTACACGATGCCTACTTCAGGGAACAAGGTGACTTCCATGTCGTCCTTGATCAGGTCAAGGGCACGGTCGACGCCCACGATAACCGGGATACCCAGGCTGAGAGCTACCACCGCGGCGTGGGAAGTAATCCCGCCCACATCCGTGATCAGACCTGCCGCACGCTCGATAGCCGGCATGTAATCCTTGTCGGTCATATTGGTGACCAGGATAGCGCCGTCTTTCATTTTGCTGACCGCTTCCTCGGCTGTTTCGGCCGTCACGACAACACCTTTCGCGTGCTGGGTGCCGATACCGGTTCCTTTGGCGATCATTTCGCCGACCTGGTGAACCTTCATCAGGTTCGTAGTACCGGAGCTTCCGATCGGCACGCCGGCCGTGATCACGACGATATCGCCGAGATCCACATAGCCTTCGCGGATGCTTCCGTCGACCGCTTGCTCAAACAGCTCGTCCGTCGTTTGAGCGTCCCCGTGGAGAAGGACAGGCTGCACGCCCCAGACGAGGTTCAGACGGCGCATAACTTGCGGGTTGCGTGTTACAGCAACGATCGGCGCCTTCGGACGGTATTTGGATACCATTCTAGCGGTATAGCCGCTTTCCGTAGCGGTTACGATCGCTTTGGCATCCAGCTCAAGAGCGGCGTTCGCGACGGATTGGGAAATGGATTCCGTTACCGTCGTTTGCAGCGCGTGCGCTTGACGCAGGAAAATTTCGCGGTATTCCAGTGCCGCTTCCGCACGCAGTGCGATGCGGGACATGGTTTCTACCGCTTCAACCGGATATTTCCCGGCAGCTGTCTCGCCGGACAGCATGACCGCGTCGGAGCCGTCGAACACGGCGTTGGCCACGTCACTTGCTTCGGCACGAGTCGGGCGCGGATTGCGCTGCATGGAGTCAAGCATCATGGTAGCGGTAATAACCGGTTTGCCCACCAGGTTACACTTCTTGATCATTTGCTTCTGTACAACCGGTACGTCTTCCGGCGGAATTTCCACGCCAAGGTCGCCGCGGGCAACCATCAGGCCGTCGGAAACTTCCAGGATTTCATCCAGGTTGTCAACGCCTTCCTGGTTCTCGATCTTGGAGATGATCTGGATATGAGAAGCGTTGTGGCGCTCAAGCAGTTCGCGGATTTCAAGCACGTCGCTTGCTTTACGGACGAAAGAAGCGGCGATGAAATCGATGCCCTGCTCGATACCGAATACGATATCGTTAGCGTCTTTTTCCGTAATACCCGGCAGCGAGATGCTGACGCCCGGTACGTTCACGCCTTTTTTGCTTTTAATCGGACCGCTGTTCACGATGAGGCATTTGATATCGTTTCCTTGAACGGCTTCAACCGTCAGGCCGATCAGACCGTCGTCGATCAGAATCGTGTCGCCGGGTTTAACGTCTTCCGCCAGGCCTTCATAAGTCACGGACACGCGTTCACGATCTCCGAGAATTTCTTCGGTCGTCAGGGTAATCATCTCGCCTGCGGCCAATTCGATCGGTTCTTCTTTCAGTTTGCCGAGACGGATCTCGGGCCCCTTCGTATCCAGCAAAATGGATACGTTGCGGCCTCCGAGTTCTTCGCAGGCAGCGCGGAGGTTTTTGATCCGGCCGCCGTGCTCTTCAAAATCGCCGTGAGAGAAGTTCAGTCTCATCACGTTCATTCCTGCCGTTACGAGCTTCTTGAGGTTTTCTTTGGACTCGCTTGCCGGTCCGATCGTACATACAATTTTTGTCTTACGCATGGTTACCCTCCTGAGTAAATGTGTATCTGCCGATTTGTCTGAATTTCAGGTACCTGTCTTCTTTGAGTTCCTCTTCCGACATTGCTAACAGCGGCTGCATGTGCTCCAGAACGGCCGCTTTAATATTCGCTGACTGGAGCTCCAGATCACGATGGGCACCACCCTGCGGTTCAGAGACGATGCTATCGATAACGCCTAATTCCGCAATATCTTTGGCGGTGATTTTCATCGCTTCCGCGGCTTGCAGGGATTTGGATGCATCGTTGTACAAAATGGATGCGGCCCCTTCGGGACTGATAACCGAGTAAATGGCATTCTCAAGCATCAGCACCCGGTTGCCGACGCCAAGCGCGAGCGCTCCGCCGCTGCCTCCTTCGCCGATCACGACGCAGACGACAGGCACGCGAAGACCGGCCATGACAAGCAGGTTGCGCGCAATCGCTTCCCCTTGGCCCCTCTCTTCGGCGGCGTTGCCGGGAAACGCCCCTTTCGTGTCGATGAACGTAATGACGGGGCGGCCGAACTTGTCCGCCTGTTTCATCAGACGAAGCGCTTTACGGAAACCTTCCGGATGCGGACTGCCGAAATTGCGGGCAATGTTGTCCTTCGTGTCCTTGCCCTTCTGATGACCGACGACCGTAACGGGAAGCCCGTCCAACTTGGCGACGCCGCCGATAATGGCCAGATCGTCTCCATACAGACGGTCTCCGTGAAGCTCCACGAAGTCCGTAAAGATTCTCTCTATGTAGTCGATCGTCGTCGGACGCTGCGGATGCCGGGCGAGCTGCATTTTCTCCGATGCGGACATCGTGGAATACAATTCCTGCTGCAGCTCGGCATACCGTTCCTCAAGACGCCGGATTTCATCCGTGAAATCGATTTTCTTTTCTTCACCGAAACGCTTCAGTTCGTCAATTTTGCTGCGAAGCTCGGTCAGTGGCTGCTCAAATGACAATTCACCCGCCATAATTCGCATCCCCTTTCATCACGTGCATATCAAGCAGTTTGATCAACGTTGTCCGCATGTCTTTGCGGGCCACGACCTTGTCCACCTGTCCGCGCAGAAGGTTGAATTCCGCGGTTTGGAAGTTGTCGGGCAGTTTCTGCCTGATCGTCTGCTCGATGACACGCCGGCCGGTAAAGCCGAACGATGCCGCGGGTTCCGCGATAATAATATCGCCGAGCATGGCAAAGCTTGCCGAAACCCCTCCGAAGGTCGGATCGGTAATGACGGAGACAAACAAGCCGCCTTCTTCGTCCAGCTTCTGAATAGCCGCGCTCGTTTTAGCCATTTGCATCAGACTGAGAATGCTCTCCTGCATACGGGCTCCGCCCGAAGTCGAAAACAGAATGAGCGGATACTTCTTCTGGATGGCGCTCTCGATGGCGCGCGTCAGCTTCTCGCCGACGACGGAACCGAGGGAGCCGCCCATAAAGTCAAAACTCATCGCGCCAAAGACGACCGGATATCCGCCGATCGTACCTTCACCGGTAACGACGGCATCCTTCAGGCCGGTCTTGTCCTTCGCTTTGGTGATTTTATTCTCGTAATCCGGAAAACCGAGCGGATCTTCCGAAACCATGTTCTCGTCATACTCGAACAGACGCCCTTCATCGAGGGTCATCGTCATACGTTCCATCGCATTTAATTTGTAATGATAATTGCAGGACGTACAGACTTTCAAGTTCTTCTCAAGCTCTTTACTGTATTGAATAGTTCCGCAGCGCGGACATTTATTCATCAGCCCTTCGGGTATATCGCGTTTCGCTTTCTCGGAAGGGATAGTTGCATATTTGCGTTTCTGAAAAAGATCCTTTAGCACATTTGCACCTCTCTGGCTTACAATTTCCGCTCCAGCCGTTCGCTGCGGAGGTTTCGTAAAACACGCCTTCGCAACCGCTGCGGTCAGCGATGTAAAATGGTGTTGAGTACTTCTTGAACCTCTTCCACTTCACCCTCGGGAACCACGATTTCAAATTGGTTCTTGGTCATGGAGATTGCTCTGATTTGGACCAGAAACCCCTCCTCCGACAGGCGTTGCTTTATACGCTCCGCAATTTTGGCGGTGGGGGCAATATAAATCACGGTCCACATGGGGATATACCTCCTCAACAGTACCCGGGTAAAATGGATAGCGCCAAAATGAAAATGACGCGGCAGCGTATCTCTAGCCTTCACTTTCCGTTCTCTCAAGTCTATACAATGGAATAATGATAACACAACCTCTAATTTTACCGCAAGGAAGGGTTGTCTTCCACAGGAGGACGCGGATGAATTTACATCGGTTACGAGGAATGGAAAAAGAAGGATTAAATAAGCCGCATTGCCGCGTTCATAGCCCGGATACCAAGGCATTTCCCTCTGTAAAATATTCCCTGGACCGCATCTCCCGACAAAAAAAACTTCCCACGCCCACGGGCTGGTGAAGTTTTTGTGAATCGGACACGCGGACGCTATCGCCGCGGTCCCGACCGTTTCGCCGAGACGGCGTTCGACCGTTCGGACACCTGCCGCGGATAAAATCCGGGCTATGCAGGCTCTTTCGTATCCGCACCGATCACGCTGGTCTCGCTGGTCACGCCGGTTTCGCAAAGTTCCGCGAAATAAGCCGAAACGGGTTTGTTTTGATGAGCGATTCTGGCGGATGCCGCTGCGGCCAGCCCGGCCACGAGATCGTCGAGAAACACGTGAATCTCCTGCCGATGGTCGTTAAGATCGCGGATAACGCCGATTTTCTGCTTATCCAGGAGCCGAAGCTCGTCAGTCCGATCATACCATACACATGTACAATTCCCAAAGCCAGCGTCTCGTCCACCCCGTACAGGGGCTCGTCCGCTTCCAAAATGCTTTGCAGCGGTTCGGGAAGAAGCTTGCGTTCCGCCAGCTCGTCCAGTGCGATACCGGTCATCAGGGTGTACTGTACTTCGCGTTTGGCAAGCACCGTAATCACGCTCTCCAGACAAACCTCTGTAGTCAAAGCCTTGTTATACGGCTTCTGAAGCTGGAGAACAATTTCGGCAATACTTTCCGCGGTCACACCTCTTTCCCGCAGCATTTGCAGCACCAGTTCTGCGCTCATGCCTCATTCATCCCATATCCGGCTGTTACCGCGCGGCCGCGGACAGGCTGCAGCTTTTGGCGGTTTTACAAATGTATGACGGAAAAAGGAGGATTATTTCACCTTCACACAATCTTTGCCCATCAGCTGTTCGATGGAACGAAACAGCTCGGGAGAAGGCTTGACGCGGTATTGGCCGCTCAAAGCCAGCAGCCGCTGGGTGCGCTCGTAGAACAGCGCGACCTCCAGCGGGCCCGCGTGAAGCTGCAGCAGCTCCTGCAGCTTCACAAGGTTGTGCGGCTCTTCCATATGAGCCGCAATCTTGACGTACACCCGCTGCCGGGACGTCCCGGCGGGTGTGCCCTGCGCGGCGGGGCGCCCTGACTCATCCGCAGGCTTGGCTGCGGATGAGCGCTGCGGGGCCCCACTGCCGCGGTCTGCGGCTCGCCCGGACGAGCCGGGCTGCCCCGCGTTGGCGCCGGTCGAGCCCGCGTGAGCGCTGGCTC
>NZ_BBJT01000005.1 GCF_000739915.1 Paenibacillus chitinolyticus NBRC 15660
GTCGGAGCAGGCGTCGCCTCCGGCGCGGCGCTTCCCGCGGGAGGCGCTGCCGCGGTCGGGGATGCGGCGGCGTCTGCCGGCGTCTGCGCGGCGGTTGCGGAGCCGAACGACTGCGCGGCAGGCTTCGGCGCCTCTTCTTTGCCGCAAGCGGCGGTCAGGAGCGCGGCGGCGAGAATCGTCAAGACCGTGCGAGTATAGTTCATCATGGATTTCCTCCTATATATTTGAATGGGATTGCTGTCCGGTCTTTACGGACAGCCTGTCTGCTGCGCTGCTTGCAGCCAGTTCAGGAACGGAACAGATACAGGGGGTCCACCCGGTAAACCTGCCAGGCCGGAATCGCCGAAGCGGCTATTCCCAGCAGGACGGCTCCTCCCGCCAAAAGCAGCTCGCCGGGCGCAAGCGACCACGGATCGATCTGGATTCCCGCGAAGTCAAACAGCAGAGAGCTTGCGGCGGCTCCGGCGCTATGGCCAAGCAGAAGGCCGAAAAGCAGACCTCCCGCGGTCAGAAAAACACCTTCGCCGACAAGCGCCGTCCACACGTAGCGTCCCGGCTTGCCGATCAGGCGCAGCAGCGCGACATCTTTGCGGCGTTCACTTGCCGCCGCGAGCAAAGACAGCAGCAGAGTCAAAGCGGCCAGAAGGACGCAAAGGTACGTAACGATCTGCACAACCTGGGTTCCTTTATCCACCACATTGACGACATCCGCTACGGCCTTGCCGGTATACATGGCCTGAAGGCCCGTCATTGCGTCGTATTTGTTTTTGAGCGCTTGGGCGCCGAGAAGCGATTTCGGCTTCACCATAAGTGCCGTCACTTCGCGGTCGTGCTGCGCCTCTTCCCCGTGGACCGCCCAGGCGTAGTCCAGCGTCGTGAACACGGCACGATCGTCGGGAGAGTGCAGGGGCGGCAGGATGCCGACGACTTTGTACGAGAAAGCTTCATGCCCGTCGTGCTCGTCATGCCCTTCATGCTCGTTATGATCGCCCTGTGCGCCCTCACGGCTTGCGTCCGCATGCTCCCCGCTCTCTTTCTCATGGTGCTCCTCCGCATGCTCTCCCGCCGCTTCGGCGGAATGGACGAGGCCGTGCCCGCCCTTGAACGTATCTCCCACTTTCAAGCCGAGCGTGCGGGCGGCATGCGAACCGATAACCGCTTCGCCTAGCCCGCCGTACAAGCTTCCCGACGCGAGCTGTTTATCTCCGTACCGGACAGCGAAATACCCGGCGTCTACGCCGACTATGGGATAACCGTTCAGATTATCTCCCGTCGTTATGGCGAAAACTTCCTCCGCCTCGGCTTCTTTCTTCACCTGCTCGTATATGGCATTCGGAATATTCCCGGTCGGCGCCCCGATGTGATAGTAGGTGCTCATCGCAAGCTGGGTCTTGCTCCCCTCCGCGCCCATCGTAATCTCGAAAGGACCGTATCCTTTCTCGGCGCCTTTCTCCACGCCTTCGTTCCACATCAGCACGAAGAGCAGCAAAGCGGCCGTCAAGGCGACCGAAAGCATCGTTAAGATCGATAATGTTTTACGGTGAAGCGCATTGCGCCAGATAACCTGAAATACATTCATCCCAGCTTTTCCCCTTTCCAGCCGGACGTCCCCAGGGGCTCAGCCATATTTCCCGGCAAAATAGGGTCGCGACCAGACCCGCCTGCCGGGTGGGCCGCTCCCTTCGGCGTGTACCACTCGTTAAGCTCCCCGATGTGCGTCCGCGTCCGAAACCCGGCCGCCAGTTCGAGATCATGGGTCACGACCAGCAGCGTCGCATTCGCGGATGCGGTAAGCTCAAGGAGAAGCCGCATCACGTCCTCGGCCGTTTCCCGGTCCAGGCTTCCCGTCGGCTCATCGGCCAGCACGATTTTCGGACTGCGGATCAGGGCCCGGATCATCGCCACCCTCTGCTGCTGTCCGCGGGACAGTTGACCGGGCAGATGGTTCATCCGGTCGGCCAGCCCGACGCGTTCGAACCATTCCGCTGTGAGTTCCCGCTTGCGGGATTTAGGCATTTTCACGGGCAAGGCCAGCTCCGCGTTCTGCCTGGCCGTCAGCGAGGCCATGAGGTGAAAATCTTGAAAGATAATTCCGACCTTCTCGGAACGGAAGCGGTCGCGCTGGGCCTGGGATTGGGCATGAAGAGGCACATCGTCGACAATTATCTGCCCTTCGTCCGGAGCGAGTACGCCGCAGAGCAAATGGAGCAGCGTACTTTTGCCGCTCCCGCTGGGACCGATTAACGCGAGCTGCTCGCCTTCCTCCACCTCCCATTCCGGAACGGATAAAATGGGGAGCTTCCCTTCGCCGGGCAGCCGGAACTGTTTTTTAACGCCTGTAAGCTTAATCATCTTGTATCAGCCTCCATTGAAAACGGACAGGAGCTTTATGCCCCTGTCCGTCGGATGATGCCGGCACTGCTCCGCCCGGCCGATTATTTCAGCTTAATCCGCTCGGAGAGCGCGTCCCATGTCAAGTTTTTGCCCGTAAGCTTGTTGAATGCTTCCAGCGGAAGATAGAGGACGTTGTTATCGATGTTCGCTTGGAAGCCGCTTGCCTGGCCGTTCAAGGCCGCTGCCTGCGTATCGATATTTACGGAAAGATTGCTGCCGCCCGCGCTCAGAACGACTTCGCGAGAATCTCCGTTCCATTTCACTTGGGCACCCAGCGTTTCAGCCAGCGCTCTGGCCGGATAAAGAACCGCGCCTTCGCGGGTTATTTTGAATTTCGGGTACACATATTCGCTTTGCAGCTTGTCTGTCGCCGCTTTCAAATCGATACCCGCCACGGAAGCCACGGCGCGTGCGATCTCGGTGTTGTCGATCTGGCCTTTGACCTTCTCGGCGATAGGACCATACGCCCATACGCCCACGTCGACAGCGGAATGTCCGTGTCCGGACCAGCCTACGAGATAACGCTTGGACATCACGGCGTTAAATGCGCCTTCCTGCTTGTACGAAGAGCCGTCTCCGGCGAGAATGAATTTCGCTTCATCATCAGTCAGATCCGTATGGCCGGTATATTTGGCTACGAGCGCTTTTACGTCTTCGATGGTTTTGGCGTTTTTGAGTTCTCCGCCGATCAGTTCCGACGATTTTTGCTGGTCGTCCCAAGCGTCCACGTTGATCTCATAAATATTGTCGCGGGAAAGCGACAGGCCGCCGGTTTCATGATCCGCCGTTACGACGACGGACGTGTTGCCGTCTTTTTTCGCAAATTCCATGGCTACTTTAACGGCTGCGTCAAAATCGAGCATTTCCTGCACGACGGACGGCAGATCGTTCGCATGTCCCGCATGGTCGATGCGTCCGCCTTCCACCATCATCGTAAACCCTTTCGGATTCGTGGAAAGAATGTCGATCGCTTTGCTGGTCATTTCCGCGAGATTAGGGACGGTATTCGTGCGGTCCAGCACATAATCCACGTGAGAGTTTCCGAACAGGCCGAGCGCTTTTCCGGTTTTGCCGTCCAACGATGCCAGCCCCTGCTTGTCGTACACGACTTTGTAGCCTTCTTTTTCGAAGTCCGGAATGATCGTTTTGTCCGTACGCTTGCCCTTCTCTTCCTTGCTCAGGAAAAACTGCTTGCCGCCGCCGAACAGCACGTCCACATTTCCGTCGTTCAAATATTGGGACGCGATGGCGCTCTCGTTGTCGCGGTTGCGCACGTGAGAAGCGTATACGGCCGGTGTAGCGTGAGTGATACGAGCGGTGGTGACGAGTCCCGTCGCTTTGCCCGCCAGCTCGGAAGCTTCGATCACGGAAGCGAACGGCTTGGACACGTCTTCGTTCGAAACGCTGATCGCGGCGTTGTACGTTTTATTACCCGTTGCGAAAGCCGTTCCCGCCGAAGCGGAGTCGGTCACTTCACCGGAAACGATTGTGCCGCCGTCTTCTCCCCGGTCCGCATATGTAGTGGCTTGTCCAACGAAGTAGGAGTCTAGCTCCAAATGATCTTTGCCCAGCTTATTTTTGGAAAACGTACGTCCGGCCGACACCTGGGCCGGTCCCATTCCGTCGCCGATCAGCACGATCACATTCTTGGATGCCGCCTTCTGTTCTTTCTCTGCTGCCGTTGTGCCTGCGGCCAGTGCGCCGCTTGCCAGCGTGAGTGGAAGAAGTGCGATTGCCGTTCCGGCAATCATCGAACGATGAATGATCTTTTTCAAAAGAATCCCCTCCGACTTTAAGTTCCCAACAAGTTTCATCGTACGGCTTTATTATTTCCGACAGTTAAAAGAAAGCGCGCAAGTTTGTTAAATTAAGGGGATACTATTAAGCCGATGTAAAAAGGGGATACTACCGGTAACCAGAAGGACAGGAGAACGGAGATGGCTACGAACCGGAAATCCAAGAAAAAACCGCTCTGGACCCGAGACTTTGCGGTGACCTCCCTTTCGAACCTGCTTTTATTTTTCAGTTTTCAACTGCTCATTCCGACCATTCCCCTTTACGCGGCCGGTATTGGCGGCGGGCAGACCCAGATCGGGCTTGCCATGGGCACTTTTACCGTCGCCTCTCTGCTGACTCGCCCGTTCGCGGGCAAAGCGTTGGACACGATCGGCAGGAGGCATGTGCTTTCCGCGGGACTCGCCCTGTGCGGGCTGGCCGTGCTCGGTTATTCGGCAGCCGCCGTTGTCGCTATGCTGCTCGCGCTCCGTTTTATTCACGGAATCGGCTGGGGAATTTCCACCACCTCGCTCGGGACGGTGATTTCGGATATCGTCCCTTCCGAACGCCGGGGCGAAGGGATGGGCATCTACGGATTGTCCAATACGATGGCGATGGCCTTGGCCCCCTTGACGGGCCTCTGGATCGCCGCGGAGTACGGTTTTCACCCGTTGTTCATTTTTTCCACCGTTCTCGCTTTCTCGGCTTTGCTGCTCTCCCTGTTTATCCGTTCGGAGCGTAAAAAACCACCCGCTTCTTCCGGCCCCTTCTCCTGGCGCGGGTTCCGCAAGGGGCTGATCGAGCCGGGTGCGCTGCTTCCGTCCCTTCTGCTGTTTTGTACGGCCGTTTGCTATGGCGGAATCGTCACTTTCCTCACCCTGTTCGGTAAAGAAGCCAGTATCGGCAACGTCGGCTGGTTCTTCGTCTGCAATGCGGTCATGCTGCTGATCACCCGTCCGCTGACGGGACTGGTCTATGACCGCAAGGGGCCCGCGTGGGTGCTGTTTCCGGGCGCCTTCTTTACCGGCGCGGGTCTGTGGCTGCTCTCCTACGCCCATTCCGCGTCGTCGCTTGCCGCAGCCGCGGCTGTCTTCGGCGCGGGGTTCGGCTCCGTGCAGCCGGCCCTGCTGGCGTGGACGATCGACCGGACGGCGCCGTCCAGGAGGGGAGCGGCCAACAGCACGTTCTACTCCGCCAACGATCTGGGCATCGGGACCGGTTCGATGCTGCTCGGCGCCTTCGCTTCCCTTGTCGGCAGCTACGGGGCCGCCTACCGCTGGTCCGTCCTGCTCATCGTGCTGCTGATCGTCATTTACAGCGTCTATCTGCTGCTGACACGGCGTAAAAGCACGCAGCTTAAAGCGGCTTAACGCAGCTCGAGGCGGCTCGAGGCAGCTTAACCCAGACACCCGGCAAACCGGGCGCACGCCGCGCAAAAACAAAACACCTCGCGATCCCGCACAGGCAGGGCCCCGGCGCACGATGCGAGGTCACATGCCGGCCGTCAACCATGTGCGATACGTCCGTCACAAGCTGACGCTGCATCAGATGCAAGCTGCAGGCTTGCCAAATTACTCGAGCCCAAATAAAAACCGCCGCTACTCCAGGAGTAACGGCGGTTTTTGGTGCGCGAGGGGGTTCAACGACCGGGACCGCAGATGCAGCCGGCTTGCCCGCAGTCTACTTGCTACGGGCCGAAATAATTTCTTCCGCACGGCGGGAACGATGTTCTTCCGTAATGGCCGGACACGTGTAACAGTAGGTGCCCGTCAGCTTGTAATACAGACAACAGCGGTATTTCATACGCACCGTTTTGCCTTCGTTATAAACGTCGGGCACAAACTTGAAAGGAAGATCCAGCGGATGCCTGTCCCGGACTCCCGAACGTTCGAACCAGGCAGGGTCCGAGCCCCCGACGACATATTCATAGTCTTCCCGAAGAAGATATTTAAGTTCTTCCGTGGAAGCCTTATCCATCCAATTATCATAGCTTCGTTGCAGCGTTAATGCCGCGTATGACCACTGGGAGTGTTTATCTATCCCGGTCAGTTCTCGGAGCCTTTGAAAAACAGGCTTCATATAAGAATCGAACAGGCTGCCGACCAGATGTGCCCGCCTCTCTTCCCGCGGAAGTTCCGGCACCACAAAGGTTGAGGGGCTTCCACTCAGATGCAAGTAAAACGATTCTCCATCGTACTGGATGGACGTTGAAGCCGGATCCAGCGGCAATGCGATGTTATGGTGCGACATGGCGTGAAGAAAAGCGGCCGGAATCAGGCTCAGGTAGCTCGACAGAGTGGCGCCGATTGCCCGAAGGTGTTCGGTTTTATATACATCCTTGTAATGCCCGATTATTTCCTCCAAGCCTTCCTGCAAAAAATCGCTTTCTCCGGTCGTGTTCTCAAGGAGTTTCTCTCCGCCTAGATGGACCCGAAACTGTTTGGCATAAAATTCCCGGAATTTCGCCGGATCTTCCGTCCATGCGTGATTGTTTTCCGTCTGCACATCTCTCACCGCCTGTAAAATCAGCCTGCCGGGTCGGCAGTGCCTTGTCTTCACTACTTTCACGAAAATGAGAACCGTTATCAATTGTGTCCATCTTACCATATCGCATCCGGCATGAAAAGACCGGCCCCGAAGGACCGGCCGTTTGAATAATCAGACTCCGCATGCGTCTTGGAAAAGCAGGCTAGACTGCGATGCCGTGTCAGAACACGGTTTTTCTTTTGGCCGGAAGCAGCCATTTTTTCAAGAGACCGATGCCTACGACCAGAACGGCCCCCAGCCACGGAACCGGCCAATGCGGCCATTCCCCGAGAAGCCAGCCGCTCAGCTTCGCATCGCTAAGGAACATCTCTCCGGCGGTAAAGCCCAGAACGGCGGCCCCCATGTAAATGAGTACCGGCATCTTTTCCAGAAGCTCCACGACAACGGCGCTTCCCCAGATGATGATGGGTATGCTCAGGCCGATCCCCAGGATCAGAATGGTCAGATTATTCCCGGCAGCGGCGGCAATCGCCAGTACATTGTCCAAACTCATGACGAAATCGGCCGCGATGATCGTCCAGACCGCCTTCGACAGGGTGCTGGCCTGCAGAACGGACGAATGGGCATCGTTGTCCATCAGCAGCTTCACGGCGATCCAGAGCAGGAATACCGAGCCTGCCGCCTGGATAAAGGGGATTTTCAGAACGCCCACGGCGATAATGGTCAAAATGAGCCGCAGGGCGATCGCGCCGAACGCTCCCCACCATACGGCCTGCCTGCGCTGTGCGGCCGGCAGATTTTTGCTTGCCATCGCGATGACGACGGCATTGTCTCCGCTGAGTACGATGTTGATCAGCATGATTTGCAGAAACAGTCCCAACTGTTCAAGCACACCGCTTCTCCCCTTCCGCATCAGGCTCCACTGCAGTCCAAGCAAAGCCGCCTAGACCTAGAGCTTAAAGCTGCCCGCAGCCTGCCGCCGCCTCACATTCCCGGATCGGTCACCTTCCTTCTCCTCATCCGTCCGTGACGGAAGGAATCAGAAATAGGCGTCCTCCTCCGCCTGATCCTCGGGAGTCACAACGACGGTTTCCGCCTCCTGCGCAGCCCGCAGAATCCATTCGTCGAGCTGCGGAAGGCCTCTTTCGATCGCCTCGATGACCCGGAGGTTCGGGTTGGTGCTCGGCGACGGCGGCAGGAACAGCGTGCAGCAGTCTTCATAAGGCTGAATCGATAACGTATACGTATCGATCTGCTCGGCCATGCGGATGATCTCCTTCTTGTCCGTCGCAATCAAAGGCTGCAGAACAGGAAGCGATACGGCCCGGCCGATCGCGTTCAAGCTCGGCAGCGTCTGGCTCGCCACCTGCCCGAGACTTTCTCCCGTCACCAGCGCCAGCGCCTTCTCCCGCTCCGCAATCGTCTCCGCGATGCGGTACATGGCGCGGCGGAGAATGGTGACGAGCAGATTGTCCTTGTACGCGGCATAAATCGACGTCTGCACCTCGGTGAAAGACACGAGGTGCAGCTTGATGCTTCCGCCGCTGTACGCGGACAGCTTGCGGGCCAGCTCGATCACCTTCTCCTTGGCCCGCTCGCTCGTGTACGGGAAGCTGTGGAAATGCACAGCTTCGAGCTCAAGCCCCCGGCGCATCGCCTGCCAGCCCGCCACCGGGCTGTCGATCCCGCCGGAGAGCAGGAGCACGGCTTTGCCGTTCGTGCCGAGCGGGTAACCGCCCGCTCCCTCGAAGGTCTCCACGAACAGCAGCGCCCCTTTCTCCCGAAGCTCCACCCGGAGTGTCGTTTCGGGGCTGCGCACATCTACGCTGAGCTCCGGACAAGCCCGGAGCACGGCGCCGCCGACGATCCGGTTCATTTCCAGCGTATCGAACGGAAAGCTTTTATCCACGCGCTTGACTTCCACTTTAAACGTCTGCGGACGCTTCACGACTTTCTTCATAAGCGCGACCGCCACCGCTTGAATCGCTTCGCTGTCGGATGGAGCCGTGTACACGGGGCTGTATGTTTCAATACCGAACACTTTCGAGACGGCTTTGCCTACATCTTCGGCGGGCGCATCGGAGAGCCGGATATACACCCGGCCGTATTCGGTCACCAGCTTGACCTGGGAAAAGGGCGCAAGAACGCCGCGGAGCTGGCTGACGACCTTTTTTTCAAAGCGCGAGCGGTTTTTGCCCTTCAGCATCATTTCTCCGAAACGGACGAGCAGCAGATCGGGCTTCAAAGGAGACATCATGATCAGCGTCCCCCTTTCGTCCGCTCAGACACCGGTACAAGATCGGCGATTACGCCGCGGAGCGCTTCTACGAACCGGCGGGCATCCGCTTCCGAATGCTCTTCGGTCCAGCTCACCCGCAGTCCGCTTGAGGCATGCGCCCGGTCCAGCCCCATGGAGAGCAGCACTTTGCTGGGCTCCGGCTCTCCCGAAGAACAAGCCGACTTCGTTGATATATATATGCCGCGCTGCTCCAAAGCATGTACGACAACTTCGGAATTCATGCCCGGGTACGTAAAATGAACGATATGGGGCGCCATGTCTTCCTCATCGCGGGAACCTGTCAAAGCCAGTTCGGGAAGCCCGAGAATGCCTTCGACCGCAATTCTGCGGAAAGCCCGCTTACGCCGGATGTCCTCTGCCAGATTATCGGTGGCGATCCGAAGTGCCTTGGCCATCCCGACGATCAGGGGCACGTTCTCGGTGCCCGAGCGTATTCCCTGCTCCTGGCCTCCCCCGACAAGCTGGGCCTGAAGGTCGATGCCCGTCCGCTTATAGAGGAAGCCCGCTCCTTTGGGGCCTTTGAACTTGTGGGCAGACGCGCTCATCAAGTCGATACCCAGCTCGTCCGGAGAAAGGGGCAGCTTGGCTACTCCCTGTACGGCGTCCACATGAAACAGCACGGTCTGCTTCTCGCGCAGCCACCGGCCGATCTCCCCGACCGGCTGTATCCGCCCCGTCTCGTTGTTCACATGCATGACGCTGACGAGAATGGTCTCGCCGGTGACGGCCGCCTTCACATCCTCCACGCGGACTTGGCCAGTTTCGTCTACGGGAAGCACCGTCACTTCAAAGCCTTCCGCCTGCAATTGACGGAAAGCCTCCGTTACGGAAGCATGCTCGACCGCTGTTGTAATGAGATGACGGCCCCGGCTGCGGTACCGGTAAGCCGCTCCTTTGATGGCCAGATTGCTGCTCTCCGTCCCTCCCGACGTAAAAATAATTTCTTCCGACCGGGCCCTAAGAGCGGAGGCAATCACCTCGCGGCTCTTTTTAACCAGTTTCTCGGCGTCCAGGCCGAATTTATGAATCGAAGACGGATTGCCGAAATGCTGGAGCATCACGTCCGCAACCGTCTGCGCCACTTCCTTGTAAGGCTGGGTTGTTGCCGCGTTATCCAAATAAAGCATCTATCTCTGTCCTTTCTAATAGAAAAAAAATCGCGTTATGGGTTGTGCCTGTCACGTGCATATTCCTCATTAAATCGCAAAACCACCCCGAACACAAGCCGCCTTTATCTTCAACGTAAGCCGATCGCCATTTCCAAGATTGCTTCCGCACCTTGCCTGACCTTCTGAAAAAACAGAAAGAAGCGGCCTCTCCAGCCGGAGAAACCGCTTCTTTCCAACGTTATTTAAGCTTAAGTAAACTCCCGGTCGTACCGTTCCTTGGCATTCATAACCTTTTTCACATACTGCTGGGTTTCGTTCGGCAGCAGATGCATTTTCTCTAGTAAATCGGAATCGTTTTTGATACCCAGCTTGTTGACCCGACCGGGTCCCGCGTTATAGGCCGCCAGAGCGACGCCGACATTTCCGTCGAAACGCTTAAGCTGGTAGGACAAGTACTGCGCTCCGCCTTGGATATTCTGCTCCGGATCGAAGGCGTTCGTGACGCCCAGTCCGTTTGCCGTGCCGTCCATCAGCTGCATAAGCCCCTTCGCTCCCGCTCTCGAAACCGTATTCGGGTTAAAGGAGGACTCCTGGCGGATCACCGCTTTAATCAGGGCGGGATCTACGCCCGTACGTTCGCTTGCTTGTACGATGTAAGCGTCGTAAGCCGCTTCGCGTGCGGAAGCGGGCAGAGAAGCTTGTACGGCTCCGGCGGCCGTTTCGTAGGACCGGAGCGCCTTCGCCTGCCGCTGAACGCTTAAACCCGTGCCGGCGGCAGCGGGAACCGCCCCAGCCGAGCCCGTCCACGCGCCCTGCAGCGCTTCCAGCGGCAGAATGCCGAGTGCACTCTCCCCGGCCGGATCGGCGGACAGGCCGCCTTGCTCCATGAGAAGCGTGTTGAGGAGCGAGCTGAATTCCTCGCCCGGTTCGGAAGCACCCGACACTCCTCCGCCGGCGCCGGAAAACAGCGTCGATTTGTTCAGCATCTCCAGTTTTAAAAGCTCTTTCATTAATCGCGGATCAATAGATACCATTTTCTCATCCCCGTTTGTAAGCCCCTAAGCAAATTATAAACCTTATATCGGCACGAAGCGTCCCGTTTTGAACCCTTTTTGCCAAATTCGCCGAAAATCCGGCTCCATTACCGGAATTACCCGCTCAGGCCACGTCTCTTTTCCGGAAGACCAGGATCGTGACGCCCAGAAGAATGACCAGATGCAGCACATAGATCGTCAGGGAAAATCCAAAGGTCATTCCCGGGAAAGGAGGCGGCGTACCCTGATTGATCAGAGGATCGGTATCATAGATCTTCCAGTTCGTATTGTTGAATATGAGGTACCGTGCCCAGTTGTACTGCAGGGCGGCAAAAGCCGAGCCCGCCAGATTCATGACAATGGCCACCGTAATCGCCAGCGCGCTGCTGCGGAATACCGTCGCGATAAAGAAGGCGAGCGTGAACATAAAGAGCATGTCCGGCAGCGAATACCAATACGAGCTGGACAGAACGATAAAATGCTCGTTAGGCAGCTCGGCCGTCCCGAACAGTGCGGCCCCTACCGCTACGGAACTCAGAAAAAGAACCGCGTAAGCGATGAGCACCATAATTACGCAGGCGACATATTTCGACAGCAGAATGGCTGTTCGGCCGGCCGGGCGGATCAGCAGCTGCTTGATCGTTCCGTCCTTGTACTCTTCCGTCACCGTCTGCGCCCCAAGAACGAGGGCAAACAAGGTTACAAACAGCGAGCAGACCATAAAAACGGTGCCGGCAAAGCTGATATAATTGTGGCCGTCCGAAAAACCGGGAATCCACAGTTTAATGGGAAGACCCACAAACAGACTGAGCAGCAGCAGAAAGATATAGAAAATCCAAGTCGATTTTTTGCTTGTGATTTTCATGATTTCATTTTGTACGAGCGAAAGGAATTTCATCGGCTGTCCTCTCCTTTCGTCAGCTGGAGGAAGGTGTCTTCAAGCGTCGGCTTGCGGATGGCCACCTGATACACATCTATCCCCTGCCCGACGAGCCGGGACACGATTTCCGGAATCGCCGACTTGGACAAATTGGCGGTATACAGCCCGTTTTCGCGCCTCAGCAGCCCGTATTCCCCGGCCGTGTGCTCTCCCGCCTCGATTCCCTTCAGTTCGAATTCAACCAGCACCAACTCGTCCTCTGCGGTCGCTCCGCCGCGAACGATACGCTCGCCGACAAGCCGGCCTTCCTGGATGATCAAGGCGCGGTCGCAGATCAGCTCGACCTCCGCCAGGAGGTGAGAAGAGATGAGAATCGCAATCGATTCCGTTTTGGCCAAATTGCGCAAATAATCGCGGAGTTCCCGTATGCCGCCCGGATCGAGACCATTGGTCGGTTCATCCAGAATAAGCACCGTCGGCCGGTGAAGAAGCGCCTGAGCGATTCCCAGCCTCTGCCGCATGCCGAGCGAGTACGTTTTGACTTTGTCGTGAATCGCATCGGTCAGCCCGACCAGCTCCACGATTTCCTCCATCCGTCCCGCCGGTACGGGTCCGGCCGCCATCCGGGCAAAGTGGACGAGATTTTTATGGCCCGACATATACGGGTACAGCTCGGGGTTCTCGACAATAGCGCCCACATGGGCAAGCGCCTCGGAACGCCGCGTCCTTACGGGAAAGCCCGCAATCCGGATTTCGCCCGCGCTCATAGACATCAAGCCGACCATCATGCGGATCGTCGTCGTTTTACCGGAACCGTTCGGTCCCAGAAAACCGCAGATTTCCCCCCGCCGGACGGAAAAGGACAAGTCCTTGATAATCGGTTTTCCGCCTATCGTTTTCGATACGCCTACCAGTTCCATAGCTTGTTCGGTTTCCATTGGATCATCCTCCAATCCTATCCAGCATAGCATGTCTGAGCAAATTATAACGGTTTAAAGGGGTTTCGTCTAATTTCGTCTGCCCCGTCCCTTCCAAGACCCCTATAAAAAAAGGGCCCGGAGGCCCTTTTTCGCCGCTCGCTAGATCACAAACGGGACGAAAAACAAATTGGAAAAAAAACTGATCAGTCCGATCGCGATTGCCCAGCCGCCGGCTCTCCTGCTTCCGTCCGCCAACGCCATGTACCCGAGAATCGCCCCAAGGGGTCCGAGCACAAACGGGAGCAGAAAAAAAGAAAGAACGGACGACACGAGCGCCATTATTCCGAGCGCACGAGCGCTTATCCACGCATCCGAGTCGGCATCCTCCCTGCTTCGGGCGCCTGCGTCTTCCACATTGCGTCCCGCAAGCCCCGGAGCCAGTTCGCCCGCATATTCCTCACGGTCCGATCGCCCGGCATGCTCCCGCCCCGCAGAAGAATTCGCTTCGGCCGGGTCAAGCTTTTGAGAATGTTCCCGCGTGCGCCCCTGCTTCTTGCGGTTTTTGTGGTGAGTCATACGTGAAGACCTCCTCTTGTTGTTGAGGAATCCCGGGTGCGCGTGTTACTTCTTCTCTTTGAACGTGTGACAGCACGTATTGGCACGGTCCGCAGCCTGATCCTTATGACGCGTATCAAATTCTTCACCGGCAAATTCGGAAGACAGGTCGGCATCCGCGTGCTCGTCCACTTCGATCATAATGATATCCGCGCGGCAGTTGTTCCCCTGTCCCCAGTAGGCACAGTTCGAAACGGCGCATTTGACTTCTGGCATATTGATCACCCCCAAGCATAGGGTCTCACGAAGGCTGTTGGGATATCCGCAAGGAGTCCTGTCACAACCTGACAAACGGACTTGATCGCTACCACCCCCGCAGCCATGCCCCCACCTCATGACCGCAAACAAAAAAGCCCCCGCGCGCGGAGGCTTCGTATCTCTTATTTTAAACCCGTTCGCCCTGCATGCGGCGCTGGGTAATGTAGTCATTTTCATAGTAAGACAGTTCTTCGCGGAGTTCTTCGAAAATCTTGGATAATTCGATCGTCAGATCGCGTACTTCACGATTCGGTTTTTTGCGGAAACGAATGGCATCCTGTCCGGTATACGCGTAACGGCCGTCTTCGGAGTAGCACTCGTTCTTCGGGTAAAAGAAAGGGCTGATACAGTTGTGATACACTTCATACAGCACTTTTTCGGTAAAATCCACGTTAAAGGTCGGTCTGCGCAAGCTGACTCCGAGCTTCTCGTAAGCCACCTCACAGAAAACAAGCAGGTGACGAGTATCCTGCAAATAGCCGCGGTAAAAATCTTCCATTTCGGGATCGGACTCTGCATTTAACTGCGGAAGAGAGTAGGTGTTCAGAAACGACTCGATACGGTCCGCCGCTTCCTTCAGTTTCTTTCTCGTTGTCTCGCACGCCTTCTTAACATTATCCATTGCCATTACGGTTATGACCTCCTCTAGTTAACAGAGCGGGAACTCGCACCCGGCTCAGCCCATCCATATAGTATCACACTTTCTCTGGAAAAGGTACCCGATTCTTGAGTGGAAATGTCCGGTTTCGGTATAAAAAAAGCGCCCCTTTCCCACCCTACTTTTAAGTGTAGATCAGACGAAGGAAAGGAGGCCTCCGACCCATGCGACGCCCTACTGCCGCCTTAGGCGGCATGATACTCGGCAGCCTGCTTGTCGTAACAAGCGCCTGTCAGACGAAACCAGAAGCCAGACCCGTACAGCCGGAAGCCGAGCTGAAATATAAACAAGCGGTTCTGGACCAGGATGTCGCCGTAACCGACCAATTGTGCCGGAATCAGTGCCTGCTCCATGTTAACCAGATGTATGCTTCGTTGAACCACGCCGATCCCAAGAAGATCAAAGAAACGATGCGGGAGATGCAGAGCAAACACGGCCATATTATTAGCCTGAACTGGATACCCGTGAAAACCGGCAGCGGCACCCCGGGCAGTTCCCCTTCTGCCGGCGCACCTGCCGCTCCCGGGGGAACTACAGTTCCGTCCGGTCCTGGTGCGGGTGCCGCAGGAAGTTCCGGCAATGCCGGCGTCCCAGGAGCTTCAGGCGCGTCTTCGGCTCCGTCCGGTGCGGGCACCTCGCCTTCCGCTTCCTCCGGCGAAATCGTCTCCGGCAAACTGTCCAAAGAACTTGCCAAGAGCGCCCAGCCTTATATCGAGGAGGCGAAAAAAGCGGCCTCACAAGGAAAGACATATCAGTCGCCTAATTTCACGGTAGCGGATAAACCGTACTTTGTGCTGAACGTGCCCGCTCCCGACAAGAAAAGCTCAGTCGTCGCCGTCGTACGCCAGCATATTTTACAGGAGGTGTCCAATCATCAGCGCAAAAATCTCCGGCTGCAATCTTTCCATTCCGATAAAAGCCGCTGGAAAATCGAAAGCGTAGATACTGACACGCTGCGCAGCAAACGGGTGACTCATCCCGACGACCATGAAGGCACCAGCCATTACGAGCGTCATGACGTCGTGGTCCAGTTTAACCGTCCTCCTAGCGAAGCCGAGCTATCCCGTATCCGGACCCAAATCGGTGCCACCAAGGTCAAGCTTATCGGAAATACGTATATTATTACCGCCCGCAGCCTCGAAGCCAAGCAGCTAATGGATTATTTCCGCAAACGCCAGGATGTTCGCTTTGCGGAGCCCCATTATATTTACGAAACGAATGATTTGTCCCGCGGCACCAAACCGCTAAGCTGGTTTTTTGACTGGTGGCCCGGCAGCCGAAGCGACAATTCAGGACGGACACGCTCCGGGGCCGGGGAGCAGGCGGCCGAGCAGCCGGACGTCATTCCCAATGACGTTCTTTTCAACAAATATCAGTGGAACCTTCCGATCACGAATACGCTGAGAGGCTGGAATTTTAACAAAGGCACTCAGGATGTCAAGGTGGCGATCGTGGATACGGGAGCCGACGTCAATCATGAGGACTTGAAAGGTCAACTCATCGAAGGCTACAACGTCCTGGATCCGACCGCGCAGCCGATGGATGATGTCGGTCACGGCACGCACGTAGCCGGAATTATCGGCGCGCAGGTTAATAACGGATTGGGAGTAGCCGGTATGACCTGGTATAACAAAATTATGCCGGTCAAAGCTCTGGACAGCAGCGGAGTCGGCAGCACGTATGCCGTTGCCCAGGGAATCATCTGGGCTACCGACCACGGTGCCAAGGTGATTAACCTTAGTCTCGGCAACTATGCCAGCTCGGATTTCCTGCATGATGCCATCAAATACGCGTACGACCGCGACGTAGTACTGATCGCCGCCAGCGGCAACGACAACACGGAACGGCCGGGTTATCCGGCAGCTTATCCTGAAGTGTTCGCGGTCGCCGCCACGGATTCCAGCAACGGGCGGGCGTCTTTCTCGAACTACGGTGACTATATCGACGTTGCCGCTCCGGGTGTCAGCATCGCCAGTACCTACCCGCAGAACCAATATGCGGCGCTTTCCGGCACTTCCATGGCCTGCCCGCATGTGACGGCTCTGGCGGCCCTGCTCCGTTCGGCGAATCCGTCCCTCAAGAATACCGAAGTGATGGAGCTGATGCGCCAGACCGCTACGGATATCGGAGACAAAGGCCGCGACACTTCCTTCGGGTACGGCCTCATCAATGTGGACAAAGCCGTGGAAGCCGCCCTTGGTCGGGGTCCCGTACAGGCCGGCCTTCCCGGAACGAAACCGGCGCCCGTAGCCCCTTAACTATGCTGTCCCGGCCTGGGTACATGTTAAAGTAAGAAGAAAAAAATACGCGTCTCTGCGCACAACTCAAAAACCGCCTCGTTATCCGAAGATAACGGGCGGTTTTTCGATGTCGTAAGGATGGAAAGCTTGCCGTAAGCCGGGTTCTGTACTTCCGGTGGTGCAGCGGGCTACGATACCCTCCCACCATTGAAGTGACAATCATCTATCTAGGCCATACATTGCTATACAGCTCAAGCGACCAACCCGGACGCGCCTCGGGCTAAGGCTGTCTGTCAGGCAAAGCCTGCAGACCGCGTCCCATTAGGTCTTGCTCCAAGTGGGGTTTACCAGGGGTAAAGTCACCAGTACCCCTCGTGGTCTCTTACACCACGGTTCCACCCTTGCCTGTGCGTCTTGCGACGCCATCGGCGGTCCATTTCTGTGGCACTATCCTTCAGCTCGCGCTGACTGGACGTTATCCAGCACCCTGCCCTATGGAGCCCGGACTTTCCTCTCGTGATGCAAGCATCACCAGCGATTGTCTGTCAAACTTTCCGAGAACATTTGCTAGTATACAGGTTATCGGCGCCGAATTCAACAACGAATGACTGGGAATGCAGCCAATTCGCGTTTTTAAACAAATTGGAACGGTTCCGTACTCGGTTCCGATGCCGCCGCAACCGTTTCGTATTTCTTTTCCGCAAGCGCGCGGTTCATGTAATCCGCCACCGCGCGCTTCATGATTTTCTCGACGTTATGCCCCACGTCGATCAGGCACATGCCGGCGGCAAGCGCGTCGTGCGCGGTGTGGTAGTCGATGTCCCCGGTCACGAGGACATCGGCTCCCGCAAACATCGCGCTGCGCACATACCGGCCGCCGGAGCCTCCCAGCACCGCAGCCTTGCGGACGGTGCGGTCCAGATCGCCGACGACGCGCACCGTCGGCACGTCGAAAGCCTGCTTCGCGGCTTCGACAAGCTCGCGCAGCGTAAGAGGCTCCGGCAGCTTGCCGGCGCGTCCAAGGCCGAACGTACGGCCTTTGAGGTCCATCGGATAGAGGTCGTAAGCGACCTCTTCGTACGGATGCGCCTTCAGCAGCGCCTGCACCACCGCCCGCTGGATGCCCGCGGGTACGATCGTCTCCACGCGCACCTCATCCGCGCGTTCCAGCTTGCCCTGCTCGCCCAGGAAGGGCTTCGTGCCCTCGCGGGGCATAAACGTCCCCGTGCCGGAAATGTTGAACGAGCAGTGGCTGTAATCGCCGATCCAGCCCGCTCCGGCCTGGAACAGCGCCTGAAGCACCTTCTCGTGATGGCTTTCCGGCACGAAAACGACCAGCTTGCTGAGCTTCTCCGTGTGAACCTCGTCCAGAGGCACCAGGTCCTTCAAGCCCAGAGCCTCAGCCATCAGGTCGTTGATGCCTCCTTCCGCCACATCCAGATTCGTATGCGCGATATAGACCGCGATATCGTTCTTGATGAGCTTCTCGTACAACCGTCCGGCCGGCGTATCCGTCTGCAGGTGGGCCAGAGGTCTGAAAATGATCGCATGATGCGCGATAATCAGATCCGTTCCCGTCCGGATCGCTTCATCCACAACCTCGTCGGTTACGTCCAGCGCCACGAGGATTTTTTTGATTTCCTTCTGCAGCGTACCGAGCTGCAGGCCGATTTTATCGTCAGGCACGGCATAGTGCTTGGGCGCCAGCTTTTCGAACATTTGAATTACGGTTTGTCCTTTCGCAAACATTCCAAGACCTCCTTGATACGCGAGATTTCCGCCTCCAGACCGGACCGCTTCTCTTCCGCATTTCCGGAAACCGAACGGTCGAGCTGTCTTCGGATCATGGCCAGTTTATCGAGTTCATACTCCCACTTCGCATACCAGACCGGCGGAGGATTCTGAATCAGGTAGGGACCCATTTGCAGGAGTGTCTCTCCGGTTACCCGAAGCCCGTCAAGAAGGCGATCCGCATATAACCCGGCGTCTCCCTCATCCTCCGGTTTCATCCGGACGGCCGTCAAAATTTCATAAATTTTGCCGTCCTCCTCCAGAATGGTCTCGCCGGCCAGGTGCCAGCCGTGACTGCGCAGCCATTTGCGGACAATGTCCTCGCCTACGTTCGGCTGCAAAATCAACGTGGACACGCCTGTCAGCTTGTCCTCGCCGGCATTCAGAATGGACGCTATCAAAGCCCCGCCCATCCCCGCGATTGTCACCGCATCTACCTCGCCCGCCCGCAGCACGGAAAGGCCGTCCCCGAGCCGGACTTCGATCTGCCCGCTCAGATTGGCGTCGCGGACCTGACGCTGCGCCGCCTCGGCCGGACCGCGGTTCACTTCGCCCGCAACCGCAGACGGAACAGTGCCCTGCTGCACCAGAAAGGTCGGCAGCAGGGCATGATCGGATCCGATATCCGCAAGTTTTGCCCCATGAGGGACTTTTTTCGCAATTTCCAATAAACGTTGAGACAATTTCACCATATTTTAAGCAACCCATTCCGTCCAATTTTTACGATAGGCAAACAGCGCGATTCCCGCCGCCGCCACTTTACCGGCAAGCGATAGCTGGAGTAGCTGCTGCGCCGAGGTGCCCCAGGCGAGTCCGAACAGCTCGGGCGCGATCCATACGGTAGCTCCCGCGAGCAGCAGAACCAGGCCCGGTTTCTTCCAGCGGTGCTGAATGAGCCACCCGATCCACATGAGGATAAAAGAAAGCGGAAGCCAGGCAAGCTGCAGCTTGTACCAGGTAGCGGGCTCCAGACGCTGGCTCAGTACGAATCCGTACGTAATAAGCAGTGCCAGCCATCCGCAGTATTGAAGCAGCGGCGTCCGCCCGAGAAGGCCGACAAGCAGCCAGACGAGGCCGCAAAGAGCTACGAAGGACCCGATGTACAACTGTGCAGTCAAGCCGTTTCCATAAAGAATCCAGACTCCGAAACCGATCAGAGACGCCGAAGCGATGCCCGTCGAAAGCTGGGCCCTGAAAGGCTGTTCTTCTTTTTGCCGAAAGCCGATTATATACCAAGATACAACAAATACGGCCGAAACGCCAATTTGCAAAGAAATTCCAAAAGAGTTAAAATTAAGGAGCGTCAATGATAAAACAATAATAATTACGACGGCTGCAACCCAGAATTTCCAGTGGCTCCCCCGGATGGATTTGGTCGATATGCCCAAAACCCTTCTGGAATGGTCCGCACCCGTTTCCATGTACAAATTCAGCAGAAAGTCGCAGTACTGCGCGGGCAGAAGCTTAGATCTCCGCCAGTGTTCGATTTCTTTAATAATAGCCGTTCGTTTCTCGTCATCCATTAGCTTCACCTTCCCAAGAACTTTATCGGTTCGCCGCCTTCCGAATTTGAGAAGGAAATCCGATGATCCTGCATTTGCGGATTCAAGCTTCCGACCGTGCCTGCAGGACCTTTTGCTTTTCTTCCAGGCATTGCTTGGCGAAATCGGTCACCCTGCTCCGGTAGCCGTCCTTGTCCGTCATAAAAGCAAGTCCGTGTCCCGCACGGGGAACCATGAACAGATCTTTGCCCGCGGGAGCCGCCTTATACAAGCCGTGCACCATAAAAAACGGAACGAACGTATCCGCTTCTCCATGTATAAACAGAATCGGCTTTTCCGTACGCTTTACCTGACGCAGCGCCGAAGCTTCCCCGAAAAAATAGCCCGCTTTTAATTTGCAGATCAGGCTGGTCAGGGGAATAAGCGGAAACGCGGGCAGCTTGAACATCCGCTTGAGTTGGTAGCTCAGAATGTCTTTGACGGACGTATAGGAACAATCCGCGATGATTCCCTTCACCTGATCCGGCAATCTTTCGCCGCTTGCCATCAGCACGGTAGCTCCGCCCATGGATACGCCGTGGAGCAAAATCCGGGCGTTTTCGCCGCTCCGCTGCAAAATATACCGGATCCAGTTGACGTAATCCAATCGGTCCGTCCAGCCGAAGCCGATATACTCCCCTTCGCTCTGTCCGTGCCCGCGGTTGTCCGGCATGAGCACGTTATACCCGAGCTCATGGTGAATTTGAGCGAAGCTGGCCATGTCCCTGCCCTGCCCGGAATACCCGTGCGCCAGCAGCGCCGTTACGTCCGAAGGCCGCTCGGCCTCCAGATACCAGCCGTTTAGACGAAGGCCGTCCGCCGATTGAATGGACACCTGCTCCAGCGTCTGACGGGCAAGCCAGTTATCCGCCGAAGCCGGTGACGGGTCTACAGCGATTTCTTCTATGTGATGCGCAAGATCCGGGCTGTTCTGAAGAAATTCCTTGCTGCTGCGGCGTATTCCCAACCCGAACATATAGAAGGCTGCCGCTGTCAAAGCCACAGCAAGAACCGCAAGTATGCACAAACCGATCAACAGGGTCTTTGACATTTCAACCTTCCTCCTTCTATTTGAAAAAAAGAAACCCGCCGGAGGCGGGCATTCGGATTCTATTCAAGGAAATCTTTTAACCGTTTGCTGCGGCTCGGGTGCCTCAGCTTGCGAAGCGCTTTGGCTTCGATCTGACGAATCCGTTCACGGGTAACCCCGAAAACTTTGCCCACTTCTTCCAGAGTCCGGGTACGCCCGTCATCCAGACCGAAGCGAAGACGAAGCACGTTTTCTTCACGCTCGGTCAGCGTATCGAGAACATCTTCAAGCTGTTCTTTAAGAAGTTCGTAAGCCGCCGCATCCGCCGGTGCCAGCGCTTCCTGATCTTCAATAAAGTCTCCCAGATGGGAATCGTCTTCTTCCCCGATCGGAGTTTCCAGGGATACCGGTTCCTGTGCGATCTTCATGATTTCGCGGACTTTATCCGTACTCAGTTCCATTTCCTTCGCGATTTCTTCCGGCGTCGGTTCGCGCCCCAATTCCTGCAGCAGTTGGCGGGATACCCGGATCAGCTTATTGATGGTTTCCACCATATGAACCGGAATCCGGATCGTTCTCGCCTGATCGGCAATGGCGCGCGTAATGGCTTGACGAATCCACCAGGTGGCATACGTACTGAATTTATACCCTTTGGTATGGTCGAATTTCTCCACCGCTTTGATCAGACCCATGTTTCCTTCCTGGATCAGATCCAGGAACAGCATGCCCCGTCCGACGTAGCGTTTGGCGATGCTGACGACGAGACGGAGGTTCGCTTCGGCCAGACGGCGCTTCGCTTCCTCGTCGCCCTGCTCGATTCTTTTCGCCAGATCCACTTCATTCTCTGCCGAAAGAAGGGGAACACGCCCGATCTCTTTCAAATACATCCGCACCGGGTCATTGATTTTAATGCCCGGCGGGAGAGTCAGATCATCTTCAAAGCTGAACTCATCGTTCTCTTGATCGCCCTCCCGACGCATTCTTCCTTCGTCCTCATCGGACTCGTTCCCTACGTCAATTCCCATTTCGGACAATTGTTCGAAAAACTCGTCAATCTGTTCCGGATCTTGATCATAAGGAGCCAGCCGTTCTGTGATGTCTTTATAAGTGAGCGAGGAACGCTTCTTGCCTAACTCGATAAGCTGCTCCTTTACCTGCTCCAGGGTCAACTCGGTTTCGATCTCAGTATGTTGATCGTTCGCCATAATCCAACTCCCTCCTCCCTAGATTATCCGGAACCTGCGTTACGAAAATTTAAGCTGTTTCTCTAGGGCAATAATTTCACTAAGAATTTGCGCAGCCCGCAAAGGATCCCCTGAGCGTTCCGCACGGATCATTTCTTCTTTTTTTCTGGATATTTCCTGCTGCTTCGGATATTTTTTGATTTCTTTGATGAAATCGTCGATGACGATTTCGTTCACACCGTGGTGCGCGCCCATCATCGCGATGGAACTCGCCAGATTTTCGAGCTTGTCGTCCTGAATCATCGCCATGTAACGGCTCACGCTCGGTGTGGAGTTTTGGGCGTAAAAAGCATATAAATAAGCCGCCAGAACGGCATGAGCATCCACGTTAAATTCGTCGCCTAAACGTTCTTCCACATAGGCGCTAACATCCCGATCGTGCATCATGACGGCTAGAAGCTGCCGTTCCGCGTTATGATAAGCCGGATAAAGCGGCGCTTTTGGCGTTTCCTTCCTATTATGCCTACCATTATTCCACGGAACGTCGATATTATCCCTGACTGTCCGGTTTTTTTCCGATTTCATCCGGAGGTTGGCCAAATCTTGCTTGAGCGACTCGTAAGAGGTCTCAAACTCCCCGGCGAGCTGTTTTAAATAATGCTCCCGTTCGATCGAGCTCAAGTCCGCAATCATCTTCAAAGCCGTTTGCTGGTAGCGTATCCGATCGCCTTCCTCCTGCAAACGGAAATGCCGGCGAATGTAGTGCAGCCTGTATTTGATCGAGGGTACGGCGTAATCAATGATTTCCCGTACAAATCTCTCGGAGCCGTATGCGGTAATGTATTCATCCGGATCTTTGGCATCCGGAAGCATAGCCACTTTCACTTCGCAGCCTGCTTGTTCAAGCAGAGGGATTGCCTTGTAAGCCGCATTCTGTCCGGCCGAATCTCCGTCGTAACAGATCACGATCCGTCCGGCGTTGCGCCGGATCAGTTCCGCATGCTCGGGGGTCAGCGCGGTACCCATCGTACCGACACCATTTCTCACCCCAGCTTCCCAAGCTTTTACCACATCCATATATCCTTCAAACAATACCATGGTATTCGTTTTCCGGATTTGCGGACGTGCCTGGTGAAAATTATACAGCACACGGCTTTTGTTGAAGAGCATCGTCTCAGGACTGTTCAAGTACTTAGGCTGCACATCCCCGAGCGCCCGGCCGCCGAAGGCAATGACTTTGCCCTGCGCGTCCCAGATCGGGAAAATCACTCTGTCCCTGAACTTGTCGATATAACCGTCTCCCTCGGAACGGGCCGAAACTAGCCCTCCCCGTTCCATCAGCGGAAGATCGTAGCCCGCTTTCTGAAGCTGCTGTACAAGCGTATCCCACATGGCGGGAGCATATCCGATCTGAAAAGTGTCGATCAATTTATCCGACATCTGCCGGTTGCGCACATAATCGAGTGCGTTCTTGCCTTGATCGGTATTCATTAGAATATAACGGTACAGTTTGGCCGCTTTCTCGTTGGCCTCCAGCATTTTGGACCGGTCCTTCTGCTGCGGGTTGTCCGCGGACAATGACTCCTCCCACGTAACGGGGATATCCGCTTCCTCCGCCAGGTGCCGGACGGCTTCGGCAAACGTGTAGCCTTCGATTTCCCGGAGAAACTGAAACATGTTGCCCCCCGCTCCGCATCCGAAGCAGTGGTAAATCTGTTTCTCGGGCGTCACCGTAAACGAGGGCGATTTTTCCGAGTGAAACGGACAAAGCCCCTTCAGGTAGTGGCCCTGTTTGGTCAAATGGACGTATTTTCCTATCACATCGGCAATGTCATGACGCTGCAGAACAGCTTCGATCACTTCATCCGGAATGCGTCCGTAACCCATTTCCCCCACCTTCAATCCTTATAAAAAAGCTTCATGTGCGGTAAACAACTATACGTATTCGCTAAACAGGCCTATTCTCCTGCAAACGAAGTAAAACTTTTGTCAAACCATGTAGAAAAAATTCCCGATCCTCATCCGTAAAGGGCTTCGGTCCTTTGGAATGCTTGCCTCCACGGCGCAGCTTCCCCTGTGTATGACGCCGGTCAAGAAGAAAATCAATGGTCCGGTCGGTATATTCCTGCCCGCGGTTCGAGAGACATACCGCCCCTTTGCCCAGACCGATGGCGGCCAGACCGAAATCCTGCGTAACCAGGATATCTCCGCGCCGGATATGATTGGCGATGAACAAATCGACGGACTGGTCCGAACGGTCGACCTGGATCACCTCGATTCCTTCCTGCCCTTTCAGCCGGTGATCGAACGAAGCCACCATAAGCACGTGAACCGAATACTGCGCGGCCGCCCGGATGATCTCGGGCTTAACCGGACACGCATCCGCATCCACAACAATTTGAAAGGATGAATGTTGAATGGATAATGCCCCCGATACCAGCTAATAGTCCTGCTGTACTAGTATATACGCTCATCTCTCGAAAAATCCTGCATGTTCAGGATAAATGAGGGTGACGCCGAATTTGTTCGAGAACCAGGCTGGCCGTTTCTTCGACGGCGCGGTTGGATACGTCGATGACATGGCATCCGATCCGGGAAAGCACCGTTCCCGCGAACTCCAGCTCTTGTTTAATACGTTCTGTTTTGGCATAAGTTGCATTGGACGCGAGTCCGAGAGTGCGCAGCCGTTCCCGGCGGATGGCGTTGAGCTTGTCCGGGTCGATAAGCAGGCCGATCACCTTGTTTTTAGGCACTTTGAAAAGCACTTCGGGCGGCTGCATTTCCGGAACGAGGGGGACATTGGCGACTTTGTATTTTTTGTGCGCCAGGTACATGGAAAGAGGAGTTTTCGACGTCCGGGATACACCGACGAGGACGATATCCGCCTTAACGATCCCGCTGAAATCGCGGCCGTCGTCGTATTTAACGGCGAACTCGATCGCCTCCATTTTTTTGAAATAATCCTCATCCAGGGGATGATTGCCACCCGGCTGATGGCGGGCCTTGCGGTTAAACGCTTTTTCGAACGTCTGAATAAGCGGTCCCAGTAGATCGACGTAAGCGAACCCCGCCTGTTCCGCTCTCTGGGTCAAATAATCGCGAAGCTCGGGAATGACCAGCGTAAACGCGATGATTCCCTGCTGACGGGCGACTTTGGCGAGAAGGCGGTCGATTTCCTCGATATCATGCACAAAAGGAACCCGCTCGATCACGATCGGGGCAGGATAAAATTGCAGCGCGACGGCATTGACGACAGATTCTCCCGTCTCTCCGATCGCATCCGATACCACGTAAACGATAACCGGATTGTTTGAAGGATTCATGTAAGTTCTTCCTCCCTGTAGCTATTCGGGAATACTTAAGCGGAAACGAAGACAAAAGGACCGTGGTAGCTTCGAAAATCAAAGCGGCCGCCACGTACGACCCTAAGGTCCCGGCGGTTTGTCACCACGGCAACATTGTAATACTCTGTTCTTCCAGTTATCCGTACCAGTTACTGCTTCCAATCACTTACTATAAGGAACCAGCTTACATTTGTCAAACCTATAAACTTAAATATTGTATTTATCCATCTGATCCAAAAAGCTTCGGGCTTTCCAGCGGACATCCACGTGGGCGTCCATATACAATCTCATACTGTGCTTCAGCTGGGATTTCGTAGAGGGCTTTACGTTAACATTGCCGATCCGGCTAAGATCGACCTGCTGCAAAAGCCGCATAAGCTTCAGCGTACTTTCCGTCACGGCCGCGGCATAAGGGTCGAGATGCTTGCATCGGCTGCACATTGCGCCGCCCGCCGCTGCACTGAAAGCGGCAAGTTCCTCCGTGCGCCCGCATGACGCGCATTTGTCGAGAACCGGCGTATACCCGGAGGCAGCCAGCATCTTAAGCTCAAAAACATGCGCGACGATCTGCATATCCTTCTCCTGCTCGATGGCCATGAGTCCCGCTTCCAACTGATCGAACAAGAATAAACTGCGATCCTCCTCTCCCAGCATCCGGTCAACCATTTCAACCAGGTAAGAGGCATACGCAGATTTATAAAGATCTTCTCTCAATTTGTGATGGGGTTCTATGATCTCCCCATGGTTAAGCGTTCCAAGCTTCCCCTGTCTATAAAAAACGTAATCCCCGTACGTGAACAGCTGGGTGACGGCGCCGAGCCGGCTTTTCACCTTCTTCACTCCGCGCGCGACCACTCCTACTTTACCCAGTTCACGGGTATAAAGCGTAATGATTTTATTCCCTTCCCCGTAATCGACGCTACGGAGAACAATTCCTTGTACCCGGTGCAGCATCTCTTATGCGCTTCCTTTCCGGAAACGCCGGATCAGTCTCCATGTGTTCTCAGGCTTCGACCGAATGCACGGCTTCCTGCTCTTGCTGCATCAGCTCTTCTCCTGCAAGTTCGGGATCAGACGCTAAATCTTTGTACAGCAGGTAAGCGTCCACTTCCCCCGTCGACCAAAAATAGTGCCAGGTAAAATCTCTCATTCTGGATCATCCTCTCCGTAAGATGTTCGTGTTGATGATTACCCTTAGGATGCACCCGTTGAAGCAGTCTAAACCCGGCAATTAATGGAACGGCGGGAAAAGCCTTGCGGTTATTCGTTTCGGAAGCCCAGATCCCGCAGCACGCGTTCCTGATTGCGCCAGTCTTTTTTGACTTTCACCCACAACTCAAGGAACGTTTTGGAGCCGAGCAGCGCTTCGATATCATGTCTCGCCTGTTTGCCGATTTCTTTCAGCAGCGAGCCCTGCTTGCCGATAATAATGCCTTTCTGCGAATCACGCTCTACGTAGATGACGGCCGAAATATGAACCACACCGTTTTTTTCGACCTTCATATCCTCGATCGCTACCGCAATGGAATGTGGAATTTCTTCCCTTGTCATATGGAGGATCTTCTCGCGGACAAGCTCCGCGCAAACGAACTGCTCGGGATGGTCGGTTATCTGATCCGCGGGATAGTACTGCGGACCTTCCGGCAAATATTTAACGACCTGCTCCAGCATCGTGTTCACATTATTGCCGAGCAGAGCCGAAACCGGTACGATTTCCGCGAATTCGTACAGATCTTTATAGGTCGTAATGATCGGCAGCAATTCTTCGGGATGCACTTGGTCGATTTTGTTCAGGACTAGAATGACCGGTGTCTTAACGTTCTTCAGTTGTTCGATGATATAGCGGTCACCGCCGCCGATTCCTTCCGAAACGTCGGCAAGAAACAGAATGGCATCGACTTCCCCCAAGGTGCTGTGGGCAACTTTCATCATGTAATCGCCCAGCTTGGAAGACGGTTTATGAATACCCGGCGTGTCCAAAAATACAATTTGGGAATTATCGGTCGTATACACGCCGTGAATTTTGTTGCGAGTGGTCTGCGGTTTATCGGACATAATCGCGATCTTCTGACCGATTACCTGGTTCATCAGGGTGGATTTCCCTACGTTCGGCCGCCCGATAATCGAAACGAATCCGGATTTGAATTTTTCTTTGTTCATGCTGTAATTATTTCCTCCTAGTACTGCAAATCTTTCGACGTAAACGCGCCGGGCAGCAGTTCGCCCGTTGTCGTTACGGTATAATCGCCGTTTAAGTTACCTAAAATAACGGGCATGTCCGGTCCGCAGAGTTCGATTAAAACCTGCCGGCATACCCCGCACGGTGAAATCGGTCCTTCCGTATCGCCGATAACCGCGATCGATTGGAAGGAGCCCGGCTTGTGCCCGTCCGCGACGGCGCGGAAAACAGCGGTGCGTTCGGCGCAATTCGTCGGACCGTAAGCCGCATTTTCGATATTACAGCCGTGATGGACCCCACCGTCTTTATCCAGCAGGGCGGCTCCCACCCCGAAGTTCGAGTATGGGATGTAGGCTTTCAGGCGTGCCTGCCGCGCATGTTCAAGCAGTTCTTCCGGTTTCATAAGGCATCTTTTCCTTTCCGTTAACCCACATGATGTAACCATTCAGGCCGGCCGGTCAGGCATCTACCCCCAGCCTCTCCACAACCAGGCAAGAAGGGTGACGGCCGCGCCGATAACGGAACCGAGCAGCAGAGATGACAGCTCCCGGTGCTTCCGCTCGGCCAAAACCATCAGGGCGAGCGCCGCAAGCGTGCCGGAGAGCAGCGTCACGATCGTCTGGCCGGCGATCACCGCGATCAAGGTCGCAAGCGCCGCCAGAACCGCCGCCAGCAGGCTGGGCCGGACCAGCTTCCCGCGGTCGCTGAACCTTGTCTCGATTACAATCGTGACAAGAACGACGAGGGCGATAAGCGTCCATACCATGCCCGGCATGTTGGCTGCGGCCGCCTCCTGCGCTTTGCGGAGCATCCGGTCCGCCGGGCCGTAGAACACGACCATGCCGACGACGACCGCGAACAGGGCAGCCACGAGAACGGCCCCGGCCGCCGTATCCTTCGCGATCTTCGCCAGCGGATGCAGCTCGGGCATCGCCAGATCCACTGCCTTTTCCACCGCCGTGTTAATGAGTTCGGTCATGATGACAAGAACGACTGCCAGCAGCAGGAAAAGCACGTCCCAATGCGGCAGTCCCAAAATAACGGCAGCCAGAAATACAAGAAAGGCAACAACGAAATGAAATTTCATGTTGCGCTGAGTATCAAAAGCGTATTTAATTCCTTCGTAAGCGAAGCGGAAGCCCCGCAGAAAACGCTGAAAGGAACTCAACGGGTAAGCCCCGCTTTCTGCAGGATCTGTTCCTGCTTCGCGAACATTTCCTGTTCGGCCTCCTCGTTGTCGTGATCGTATCCGATCAGATGCAGAAATCCGTGAACGAATAAAAATCCGAGTTCACGCTCCACGGAATGGCCGTACTCTTCAGCCTGCGCAGCGGCCCGGGGAACCGAAATGACGATATCGCCGAGCGGCTCCTCAAAGCTTTCTTCCCCGTTCCCGTCAACGTGGGCATCGCTTTCTGCCGAATCTTCATCCGGCTCTTCCTCGCCGTAGAGAATAGCAGGCTCGTCCTCCCCCTGCTCCAGCATCGCAAAAGACAGAACGTCCGTCGGACGGTCGATGTTCCGGTACGTACGATTCAGCTCGTGAATCGTCTCGTCGTCTACAAACGTAAGGGCGACTTCTCCGTCCTCAACGCCTTCCTCTTCTCCTGCAAGCTTCAGAAGCTCTTCCAGCTTCTCGGCGAATTTAGGGGAGATCGGCAGGATGTCCTGCTCGTCGTTCCAGGCTAAAATCAGGGCCACGTTTAATTCCTCCTAGATGTATAGGTCAAATGGTTATTTCGCTTTGGCGGGAAGTTCGCTCGGATATTCGATCCTGGAGTGAAAAATGCCCAGCAGAGATTCGTTCAGCGTCTTCGCGATGGTGTCCAGTTCTTTCAGCGTCAGATCGCAATCGTTAAACTGGCCGTCATCCAGACGGGATTTAATGATTTTGCGGACCATCGTATCGATCTGTTCGATGGTCGGATTGCGAAGGGAACGAACCGCCGCCTCCACGCAATCCGCGATTCCGACTACGGCCGCTTCCTTGCACTGCGCTTTGGGACCCTCGTAACGAAAATCTTCCTCCCGCACTTCACGGCCTTCTTCCTCGGCCAGCTTCCTTGCTTTGTGATAAAAAAACGTGAGCAGCGTCGTTCCGTGGTGCTGCTCCGCGATATCGCGAATCGGCTTCGGAATGTTGTATTCCTTAAGCATCTCCACCCCGTCACGGGCGTGGGCGGTAATAATGCTTTTGCTCAGTGCGGGATCGATCCGGTCGTGCGGATTTTCGATATTCGTCTGATTTTCGATAAAATAGCTCGGCCGCTTCGTTTTGCCGATGTCATGGTAATAAGAACCGACCCGGCACAGCAGACCGTCCGCTCCGATGGATTCGGCGGCCGATTCCGCGAGATTGCCGACCATGATGCTGTGGTGATACGTCCCGGGTGTCTCCGTCAGCAGCTTGCGCAGCAGCGGATGATTCGGGTTTGAGAGCTCCACGAGTTTGAGCGGGGATAAGATTCCGAACGCCGTCTCGAAAAAGGGCAGAAGCCCGATTACAAACACGGCCGTAAGAATTCCGCTGGCGGCCGAAAAAGACAGTGAGTAAAGCATGTCTTGGCGCGTCAAGTTGTCGAGAAGCATCAGTGAAACGATCGTAATCATGCCGATAAACGAGATGAGAATTCCCGCTTTCAGAATGGAAGAGCGCTGGCTGGCCTTTTGAATAACGAAGACCGAAGCGAAACACGTGACGAGTGTGACCAGTCCGTATCTGTAATCGAATAGCTGAGTCCCGTGCATGTTGAAAATAATGCTGGACATAATGCTGAACAGGACACTGGCGATAAAAGCGAGTTGCGGATTCAGCAGAATCGTAATGAGCATGCTGCCGATAGCTGCCGGAGCCAAATATCCGATGAACGGATATTCCGGATTTTGCCCAAGGGCCACCACTTTCATGCCGATCATATTAATGGCGAAAATAAGAACGAACATCAGAAGCTGTGAATTGTTTGTCCGTATCGGCAGCGTACTCTGCCGGACAAACAGATAGATCATCGCAACGAACAGCAGGCCCAGCAGCACGAGTCCGACGTGAGGCCAGTAGTTCGCTTTCTCCTTCAGCAGCTCGGCCGCTTTCAGACGTTTATAGATCTCATCGGTAATGACGTCGCCCTCGTTGACGATAATGTCCCCCTGATTGATATAAACGGGTTTGACGTTCTCGCGGACTTCGCCTCTCGCATCGTCCGTCGCTTTCTGATCCAGAAATTTATTCGGCGTGATGACGACTCTGGCAATCTCCTGAACCAGTTCGCGCAGCGTATTTTTGGACAAGTCGGACGAATTGACAAGCTCGGCTACTTTCGCCCGGGCCGTCTGGGCATCCGAAATCTGATCGCTCATCAACTTGGAAACAATTTCCCGGGTAATGGGCGCCATTGCAGCTACATCTTCCTTCGTTAAGCGCGGAAATTTGTAATAAATTTCTTCCGGAATCCGGTATTTCTGATCGCTGACTTTGGAATTGATTTCATCGATAAACGTTTCGTTGCCGAAATTATTTTCACCGATCGTCCGGATCGCCGTTTTTTCCGTATCCAAGATAATCGCCGGAATAACGGTCCGGTAGACGCTTACCTTATCTTCGAACTTTACGTCGGGGTCCGCATTGATCTGCAAAATCCGGTCGTAAATCGCATCGATCATCGCTTCGTTCCGAAGATTCACGATTTTATAGATAGGTTGAAGTTTCTTGGCTGCGTCTTCCTTCGCTTTCTCGGTCGCCACAGAGTTCTCGATCTGGAAGGGGGCATAGATGTTCTTTTCCGCAACCGCACCCAATTTGATGTCAAATGTTTGTGGAATAAGCCTGGAAAACAAAGTCATGCAAATAATGAGCATAAGCGCGAAAAGCAGAAGCAAGCGAACCGGAAAACTCGTTTTCCAGCCGCTTAGCTTCGTGTTGGTTTGCATATCATGTACCGCAACTTCTTTTTTCATGATGGAAGGTCATCCCTCTCTTGCCTCTTCGTTCCCTGTAACTCAACCCGATATTAGCGAGTCCTCATTATAAGCGACGATGATTCTTTGAACTAAGGAATGACGGACGACATCCTGCTCCGCAAATGTAATGAATCCGATTTCTTCAATGCCGTTCAGAATGCGCTGCGCTTCGATCAGGCCCGACGTTTTGCCGCGGGGAAGGTCGATCTGCGTCACGTCACCCGTTACAACCATTTTGGAACCGAATCCTAGACGGGTCAGAAACATTTTCATTTGTTCCGGGGTCGTATTCTGCGCTTCATCCAAAATAATGAAGGAATCGTCAAGCGTACGGCCGCGCATATAAGCGAGCGGCGCGATCTCGATAAGCCCC
This sequence comes from Paenibacillus chitinolyticus NBRC 15660, assembly GCF_000739915.1. Classification (GTDB taxonomy): domain Bacteria; phylum Bacillota; class Bacilli; order Paenibacillales; family NBRC-103111; genus Paenibacillus_F; species Paenibacillus_F chitinolyticus. Next base: position 32,067 of record NZ_BBJT01000005.1, read on the forward strand.
CGCTCCAGCGATTTCACAACCTGCTCGGGGCCCAGAACATCGTTAAGAGCATCATACAACGGACGTAAATAGGGGTCAACCTTTTCCTGGAGGTCTCCCGGCAGGAAGCCTAGGCTTTCTCCCGCTTCAACCGCGGGCCGGGTCAGGACGATCCGTTTGACCTTGCCTTCCTTCAAAGCCGTAACGGCAAGAACAACCGCCAGGTACGTTTTTCCCGTACCTGCCGGTCCGATTCCAAACACGATGTCTTTCTTCTGTATGGTGGAGACGTACTGTTTTTGTCCGATCGTTTTAACGCGAATGGGCTTTCCTTTGTGGGTGGTCGTAATCTCCCCTTTGAAAAGCTCCAGCAGTTGATCCGCTTTCATTTGCTTGGCGAGCTCGACGGCATACAGCACATCGCGTTCCGAAAGCGGATATTGGTTGCGGACCAGTTCCAGCAGTACCTCGAATAAATGTTCCAGCTTGCGGACTTCCTCCGCATCCCCCTGAATCGTAAGCTCCGCGTCCCGGGTAAAAATGCGCGCGTTCGTTTCCTGCTCGATCAGATGCAGAAAGCGGTCCTGCGGACCGAATACGGCCTGCGCTACCGAAGTATCTGCAAGTGCTACTTTAATAGTCTTAGCGTTTTCTCCCAAAAGGCCTCATTCTCCTTGCTGTACGATAGGTTGCTCTTCCATGATAAATTCTTCCACTTCAAAATGCACTTCCATATAAACTTTACCATTCTCTGATTTTTCATGCAAAATTTTTTCGGTTACGATGCGCGCGTCCTTCCCCGCTTCGCTCATAAGATCGGCCCGGGCCCGCTCCAGACCGATGGCTTTCGCTTCCGCCGGGTCCAATTTCCGCTCAACCGTTTCGGAAGCCATAAGCTTCTCGCTTAACCAGCCGACAGGCAGCTTAAAAGAGCGCCATTGGAGCATTTTCTGCTCCGGAATCGTCTGATAGTGTTCGAATGGTAGCTTTCCGTAGCCGCTTACCTGGAGCCCCTTGGAGCCGAACACGAGATAATTCCGCGTCTTCGACTCGCCCGTATACGTTTCGTACGTTTGGATGATCGGCACCTCGATTTTGGAGGTGTACCAGACCATGCCTTTCACGTATCCGTCCGCTACAACGATCTTCTGATTCGCTTCATCGCCGAGCGTGCCGGAAATAAGCACGTCCCCTTTGCGGACGTAGGCATTGGGCTGGACGAGCGGACGGCCTCTTTTCGCCTGAATTTCCGTCACGACAGCATGTTTGGACGCCACAAGATTGCGAGGGCTGACGAGCGGTTTTTCTTCCGGCTTGTCCGCTTCGACGATTTTGATCGTAACCTGAGTGCCCTTAATCTCCACCCCGACCCACGACGTGCCGGGCAGATGGGTTTGCAGGCCAAACGAAAGTTTCTCGGAATCGCCCATCCGGTATTTCCATTGATGGAGGTACAGCCCCTCTTTGCGGGCGGCATCCAGGATGGTTTGAGTCCCGATTTTTACATTGCCTTCCACCTTAATCGACCATACGAATGAGGACAGAATGAAAAGGGATGCGATAAAAGCGACGCCGCCGGCCAAAAAGGTTTTACGCTTGGCCAATTTCCGGGCAGCGAAGGGCATTCCCTCGCGCTTCAGCGGATGCATCCGGCAGCCAGTCTCTTTCAGAAGCGGCCGGAGACGCAGCGCATCCCGGCAAGGCAGGCAGAGCTCGACCAGCTTGTCTCCCGACACCCTTATGTCCCATAACGAAAGCCCTTTGGAAAGTGCGCGATTGATAAACTCCGCCGCTCTCTCGCCCTTCACTTCGATCTTCACATATCCTTGTATCCACTTTAACACCGCCGATTGCACGCCGAAACTCCCCTTTCCGGACCCGTTATGGCATATATCTGATATCCGCGATAATACCCTCGATAAGTACTTCTTCCGTTAAAATGGCGCGGATCACCAATTCCTTCCCGCTTACCTCAAGCTTCCCCCGTGTAAGCTGCAGACGCAGCATCTCGCTGGAAAAATGCAAAACCCCGCAGTGATTCTCCACGTAAAGCTGGACGTTGCCGATCATCGTGATCCGGGGAATATCTTGTACGACATCCTGCGGAAGGTCGAGCATATTAGCAGTCATTTGCTTCCACTTTTGCGTGAGCCGGCGCATTATCTCTCGTCCCTCCCAGCTTTTGCCCCATGCTTTCAGCACGCAGGCGCAAATTCAGGCGCTTCTTGTATAGACGCTGCTTTTTCCAATCTATGCGGGCCGTGCGTGATTTATGAGCGATGTTTCGTCCCGAAGCGACAGAGGAAGATTTCCACGCGCAAGACGCCTCCAAACACCCTTGAGAGACGCCTATTTTTCTGATGAGTAATAGATTGGAAAAGACCGCAGAATGCCTCTACGGGCATTCTGCGGTCTTTGGGATGCCAGTCCGTCGGCAGGGCTCGCTCGGGCACGGCTCGCTCGGGCACAAAAAAAAGCCGTTCCGTCCGGTATTACCGGCGGAACGGCTTTTTAGCCCGTGGCGGGCCGAGTATTTCGGCCCAGATAACCCCCTGCACCGCCTGACGCGGGTGCAGGTCGACACCGTCAGCAGAGCCCCCGCTGACGGCAGTCTCTTCGCGCACGGCGCGCGTCTCACGCTTGCGCGGCGTATCCGCCGGCGCTGCGGAACTGCCGCGGGCATCGCTGGCGGCAAAGCCGCCGCTGCGCCCGCGACCGGCCGCTGCAGGCTCGGCCGAGGTCCAATCGGCCGCCGCATCTTCGGCGGACCAATCACCGCGCCGGTCGGGCTCCCGGTCGCTTCCGGACGCAGACCGTGTAGATGCAGCCGGACGGCGAGGAAGACCCTGGCCGCTGAAATCCGGCATCCGGTTCGGATTGCCGGTCTTTTTGCGCTTGCCCGACAGCATGGAGACCAGAAAAATCCCGATCATTATAACGAAAAAGAAATTGTTCGCAATCAGTTCGATCAGACGCTCCATCATCACGCCCCCTTCCCCGAGGCAATCTCAACAAGTGATGCCCGGGTAAACTTCGGTGAAGCAACTAATAAAGGGATGCCGATCCCCTCCGAGACCGGGTAGAACCGACACATCTGCCGGACAGAGCCCGGAGATGTTTAACCGCCTTTATTCTTTGACTTCTTTACCCTCTTCCGACATTTTGCCGATGGAACTGCGCATATGCGTATCGGCATCGATATTTTTATAATTCATGTAGTCCATTACGCCGAGTTTTCCGTTACGCATAGCATCCGCCATTGCCTGAGGCACCTCGGATTCGGCCTCGACGACTTTCGCTCTCATTTCCACGACGCGGGCTTTCATTTCCTGCTCCTGGGCAACGGCCATGGCGCGGCGTTCTTCCGCTTTGGCCTGCGCGATCCGCTTGTCGGCTTCGGCCTGCTCGGTTTGAAGGTGCGCCCCGATGTTCTTGCCTACGTCGACATCCGCAATATCAATAGACAGGATCTCAAAAGCGGTACCTGCATCCAGACCTTTACCGAGTACGGTCCGGGAAATCATATCCGGATTTTCGAGAACGTCCTTATGCGAGCCGCTGGATCCGACAGTCGTAACGATCCCCTCGCCGACACGGGCAATAATCGTTTCTTCTCCGGCACCCCCGACGAGGCGGTCGATATTCGCCCGAACCGTTACCCGTGCGATAACTTTCACTTCGATCCCGTCTTTGGCCACCGCGGAAACGGTCGGTGTCTCGATGACACGCGGGTTTACGCTCATTTGAACGGCCTGGAGCACGTCACGGCCGGCCAGATCGATGGCAGCCGCCCGCTCGAACGGCAGTTGGATATCCGCGCGGTGTGCCGCGATCAGGGCATTGACAACGCGGTCAACATTACCGCCCGCCAGATAGTGGCTTTCCAACTGGTTAATGTTCAGTCCCAGCCCGGCTTTCGTCGCTTTAATGAGCGGATTCACGATCCGGCTCGGAATAACGCGCCGCAACCTCATCGCCACCAGTGTCAAAATACTGATACGTACGCCCGATGCCAGAGCGGAAATCCAGAGCATAACCGGAACGAACGTGAAAAATACCATTAACAAAATCAGAACCACTGCGGCAATCAACAGATAAAAATAAGATTCCATGTGTCAAAAAACCTCCCTATACGTAATTAAATGGCGCTCTGCCGGCTGTACCTATTTTTCTGCGCCGGCTTCTTCTTCATGCACCACAACTCTGCTGCCTTCCACGAGAACGACCTTGACCTGACGTCCGGCAGGAATAAATCCGCCTTCCGTTACCACATCCACCCGGTCTTCCCCGAATTGGGCGGTACCGGACGGACGAAGCGGCGTAAGCGAAGTTCCCGTCTGCCCCATAAGATGCAGCTTGAACGAACTGGACACAAAGCCTTGTTCGGTAGTCAGCTCCTCCTTGAGGATAAAACGGTTCCATACTCCCCTCGCCGGAAACTTCTTGACGGCGATAAAGAGAAGAACAGCCGCCGCAACGAAAGCGATGACGAGCAAAAGCGCCGCCGTCTGAGGGTTGTCGGCCGCCAGAATCACTCCGCTGAACAAGGAGATACTACCGGCTATACCGAGTATGCCGAAGCTCGGGATGACCAGTTCAAGCAGCAGAAGCAGCACGCCCAAAACGAACAGCCCGATATCTCCGGACCCCGCTCCCCCGGCAAGATAATTGCCTAGGAAATACAGCCCGAAGCCGATAACCCCGATGGATCCGAGAAGGCCGAACGTCCAGAAAAGCAGCTCGAGCCCGATTCCGACAATCCCGATCAGAAGCAGGATTGCGGCAACGGCCGGATGTGTCAGGAACCCGCCAAGCGCACTCGTAAAGCCCTGCTGCGCCGCAGTTCCGGCTGATGCCGCCGCCAAACCGGGCAGGCAGCCGATTGATCCGAGGACCGTGGCACAGCCCAGAAATGTCCTCCGTAAGCTGATCATGGCTTCTCCTCCTAACCCTGTAACTGTCTTATAGTCTTTTTTACGTAACGGAATGGAAAACGTTTCACCAAATGTTCATAAGTTGGCGGCAAGTTCCGCGAACAAGCCGGAGCAGCCGCTTAAGCTTGTTTGCGCAGCAGCCTCCGTTTTATCGCTTTCCGGCTATGAAAAAAGGCCGGAAGCATCACTGCTTCCGACCCCGTCGGTTTATTACAGGTTTTGTTGCACCAGTTGGTTAACTAATTTCCCATCAGCCCGACCTTTAACTTTCGGCATGAGCGCCGTCATTACTTTTCCCATATCCGCTTTGGAGGAAGCGCCAACTTCTTGGATGGTCTGCTTTACAATTGCGCTTACTTCTTCCTCTGTTAACTGCTGCGGCAGGTACTTCATTAGAATGTCGATCTCAGCGTGCAGGCTGTCGGCCAAATCGTCCCGGCCGGCGTTTTTAAATTCTTGGAGGGAATCTTTGCGTTGTTTGACTTCGCGATTCAGAACGTCAAGCACTTCATTGTCATCTAAGGTTCGTCGCTGGTCTATCTCGATATTCTTGATAGATGCTTTTACCATACGGATTACGGAGAGTGTAAACTTGTCTTGACTCTTCATCGCTTGCTTCATATCATCGTTCAAACGTTCGCTTAAGCTCATGAACTTGGGTTGCCTCCTAGAACTTTCTCTTACGAGCAGCCTCAGATTTCTTTTTGCGCTTAACGCTCGGCTTCTCGTAGTGCTTGCGCTTTTTAATCTCCGCCAATACGCCATCCTTAGCAATGGAACGCTTAAAGCGGCGAAGTGCAGCATCTATGGTTTCATTCTTGCGAACTCGAGTTTCTGACACCAGTTTTCCCTCCCTCCGAACAGACCGTCCAATCAAAGCGGTTCATCAAACTTCATTATAGGGGAAAACGTTTCTAGGTGTCAACCTAAAAGCTTTACTCCTATGACAATAAATTCTATGAATTATCTTTGGGCTACTAGAGGACCCAAATTCGTGCCGCCGAGCAGGTGGTAATGGATGTGGAAAACCACTTGTCCGCTGTCGGGTCCGCAGTTGTTGATGAGCCGGTAGCCGCTCTCTTCGATGCCGAAATCCCGGGCGATTTGCTGTGCGGCCTTGTGAACCGAACCGATCAGCGCCCAGTCTTCTTCTCCGGCGTCTTTCATCGAGGCGATATGCTTCTTCGGAATGATCAGGATATGAACCGGAGCGGCCGGCTGGATATCGTGAAAAGCCAGAACCTGCTCGTCCTCGTATACCTGCTTCGAAGGAATTTGTCCGTCTCTGATTTTGCAGAATAAGCAATCCACTGTTTCGTCTCCTCCTTTATCGAATCGTACATGCTCGTGTGTATAGGTTCGTATGTATATTATTTATCATACTGAATAACGGGGCAAAAAGAAAATAAAAAGTTAGCGCCGTTTCGAAAAAAAGTAAACCGCCGGAAGACGTCTGTCCCTCCCTGGCGGTTATGGGTTTTTGCATCAATAGTACGGAAGCAGAGAAATGACCGTAAGAGCCACCAGAGGGAAGATCCCCCGGTAAAAGCGGCGCCGCGGATAATACGGGTACCCGTGGTTAGGGTAGCGGTAATACGGATATCCCCAGCCGAACGCCCGTGTCTCGCTTTCGCCGCCCGCTCTGCCGCCCACGGGAATGGCCAGGTATACATAGTCATCGTCAACGTTCTCGATAATTCCGTCATGCACCGTACCGTCGGTCAGTTGGATGAGAACATACCGGTATTTATGCTGCTGACACAAGGACTTCGCTTCGTGTTTCTGCATCAACAAACACCTCCTGCCTTCAACGTATGCACATCTGGGCGAAAGGCCACCGATTCGCGCATTTAGTTGAAGGGGAGGTGAATCTGCGGAGCCGGGTCCGCACTCGCGCCCGGATCGCGGTTCCGCCGCTTTTTATGGTTGGGAGGGCTTGCGCCTCATCTCCTTGTGGAGCTTCTTCCACTTGTCCTTCTCCGCTGTTTGGAGGGACTTGCTTTCCTTGCGGGCCAGGAAGGCCAGCTCCTTCTGGAGTTTGACGTAGCTGTCATAACGCGCCTGGTCCAGCGTCCCGTCTTCTATGGCGCCTCTCACGGCGCAGCCCGGTTCGCTGCTGTGGCGACAGTCCGGGAAGCGGCAGGAGGCCGCCAGCGTCTCGACATCGTCGAACGACTGGATGAGCCCGCTGTCCGCCTCCCACAGCTGAAGCTCGCGCATGCCGGGCGTATCGATCAGCACGCCCCCGCCGGGGAGCAGGAGAAGCTCACGGTGGGTCGTCGTATGGCGGCCCCGGGCGTCATCCTCCCGGATCGCGCCGGTGTCCATCGCCTCGTGGCCCAGCAGCGCGTTGATGAGCGTGGACTTCCCCGCTCCGGAGGACCCGGCGACTGCGGCCGTCCGGCCGATGCCGAGGTAGGCGGCGCGGAGGCCCTCCACCCCTTCGCCGAGGAGCGAGCTGACGGCATGGACCGGCACGCCCGGCGCTATGGCCTCCGTCTCGGCGACCCGGAGGGCCACTTCCTCGGGCGAGGCGCACAGGTCCGCCTTGCTGAGGATGATGACGGGAGAGGCGCCGCTCTCCCATGCCATGACGAGGTAGCGCTCCAGCCGGCGGAGATTATAATCCGCATTGAGCGCGTTAACGAGGAAGATGACATCGACGTTCGCGGCGACAATCTGCTCTTCGGTCACGTTGCCCGCCACTTTTCGGACGAACATGCTTTTTCTCGGCAGGACCCCGTGAATGGTGGCGCGCCCCTCTTCCTCGCGCACGCTTAAAGCCACCCAGTCGCCGACTGCGGGGTAATCTCCCCGGCTGCGCGCCTGGTAACGCATACTGCCCGACACCTCGGCGAGCACTTCGCCGGAGTCGGTTTTGACCCTGTACATTCTCTTATGTTCAAGCGCGACGCGGCCTGCCGTGAGACCTTCCGCCGACATACCCGTCAAAGCTTGCCGGAGCTCTTCGTTCCAGCCTAGTTCAGTTAAATTCAATCCATGAACACACCTTTCATCCTATCTGATTCCCAGTCTAGCAGGAAAAGGACCGAATTAACCGGGAAACAATCATTCATAGCTGTTTTTTACATCTCAGCCGCAAACGGCAAAAAAGACCCGACGGAATTTCATCGGGTCTCTCATGAACAAGCGGGCAGCCATGGGACCGGCATGCTTTCATTGCCTCATGTTGGTTTTGACCGAGATAGAAAAGATGTACGAAGCACACTTTTGGCTTCAGCCAAGGCATTTCGGTTTGGGCGGGCTTCTTCCTGAGAAGTAGAAAAAACGCCATTCAAGGCGCCTCTTTCAAAGATAACTGAGCATGGCTATTGAATAGGGAGGTTTCATAAAAGCCGTTGGAATGCCTATATTGTAAGGAAGCTCCGTTGGAATTGCATATAGGTTATTCAGGTTATGATTGTGGGGCGAGGGAACGGGTTATGTCGTGAACGGCAACGCATGCGGAGTTGCTTACAGAAAATTAAAATACAAAAATACCAAAAATAGGTAATTTTATGATATGATATTCTCGATTCAAATTATTGTAAAATATAGGAGGAATTTTAAATGAAAAAAATTTTAGCCCCATCTTTAGCTTCAATTTTTCTATTTGTTTGTAGTTCAAATGTCGTACTTGCTGATTACATGACGTGTGATAATGATCCTCCTTCCAGCGATACATACTGCCAAGGATCTGCAGGAGAAAACTGGGAGAAATACACGAACAAGCCCTCTTCCTTTAATTCTGATCATCGTTTTTATAAAGGGGGGCAGACTTTCAATAGGTCTCGATATAATTGGACTGTATTCCCACTCGGTGGCAATTCAACCGGTGAGTATTCGGTTGGATTTTATCTTAATAGCGCATCTTTTACTGGTAATGCGAATTACTATATTGAAGGTATGAATATTGGGGGGTTAGACCAAAATACAGCTCCAGTAGGGTGGAATAATTTCCCTTATAAGACCCACCCTTGGAGTAATGGAAAGCAAGCGCATGTAGCTGTTGAACCTCTTTCAATTAATTCGTCTGTAGGGGCGGATGGTGTGAGAGTTTATTATAGCACTAATACAATTGTATCTACACAAGAAAACACTGTTGAAAGTGAAAATTTGAAATTAGATGCAGCTTCTATTAAAGAAAAAATGTTAAACGCAATTGACTATTATAATTATGTAAGAGGAAGTTTTTTATATGATTTTTCAAATTCAAACCAAAAATACACAATTGACTTTGAAGTTGATCAAAGCAAAAATTTAGGAAGCAATATTGTATTAAAAGATAGTTCTACTAAAGAAAATTTGTTTCGGGTTACCTCCTCTAGCAATGAAATAATCCAGGTTGATGAGAAAAATAAAAAATACAGTAAATCAAGTAAAACAGCCGAAAGAACAAAAATACTCGCCCCTCGGATAAGTAAAGATAAAGGTCCTGATGGTGAAGAAGCCAATCAGTATATGTATAGAAATGATCCTGCTAATGCTAGTGCAGCATCCACCGTAACTTTCCCTCAAACTATTGCATTTTGGCTGGATGACGAGTTAAAGAATTATAAAATTACAGGGCAAGAGGATTTATTAAATCGCAAAGCGACCGTAATAGAAGGGAAATTATCTAAAGAGCTTTCAGAAAAACTATTATCTACATCATTTAAATTATGGGTGGATACAGAAACAGGAATACTTTTAAAGTTAAATACATTCAACGTTGATGGAGTCGTTATTAATAAAATAGTCGTTAATGATATCAGCTTTGATTATAAAAAAACAATCTTTGACACCTCAAACAATAAAGGGTACGTGCCTCAGCAATAGTGGTCGTCAAAAAAATGAAGCTGCCTGGGTTATTGACAGGCAGCTTCTATGTGCTACTTAAGGCTTCTCTGTCATCTGAAGGACGAAAAGCATAAAGGCACCCGAATGGGTGCCTCTACCAGTTGAAGCCATGCTTTTGTCACATGGATCAGTTCTGTTGCTTGCCCGAGCGGACGGCTTTAAAAACTGTTGCGAAATCGTCCCCTCCAGAACCATCCATTCCTCAAGGAACGGAGATAAGAGTAGGCTTTGCAGTACGATGTGCTGCCAAGCTACAAGAGAACCGCGGCAGCATATGTCGGTTTAGATCGAAATCATTTCAGTGGGTGCAGCAAGGCTTTGATAGCTGGATCCCATTCAAACAATCTTAGCAGTACGGTACTCGCATAAAACTGACCACCGTTATGTAACGCCTAGCCACGTGCCGGGAAAAGGTTCGCTGCAAAAATACTGCCAAACGCCGCCAACCGAAGCGATTTCCCGTCGGTCTGAACGCCCAACGTTCATGGCTGGTCGTGCGGCATTCCGTTTACAGGACCTTCTCCTCTTCCGGCATACGCGGCAGCTCGACGGTTACGGTCGTTCCCTGGCCGAGCTCGCTCGTGACCTGCAGCGTTCCTCCGTGCAGTTGGGCGATTTCCTGGCAAATCGACAGACCTAGGCCGCTGCCCGGCTGTCGATTGTCGGCCTTGTAAAACTTCTCCGTCACATACTTCACCGCTTCTGGAGAAATCCCTTCGCCCTCATCTTCCACGATCAGCTGCACGAGACTGCCTTCCACACGGGTCATGATGCGGATCACTCCGTTTTCCTGCGTGAATTTCATCGCATTGTCAAGCAAGTTGATCAATACCTGCTTGAGCCGGTTCTGATCTCCGAAAACGTAGAGACTGTTCTCCGCAAGGGAGATTTGCAGCTCCATTCTACGCCGCTGGCAGTTCCCCGCAAACTGCTGGTAAATGTCTTTCACGAGGCGGTTGACGTCCACCGGTTCACGGTGCATTTTCATATTGCCGGACTGGAGCTTGGAGAAATCGAGGAGGTCTTCAACCAGCCCGATCAGACGGTCCGTTTCTTTGGAAATGACGGAAAGACCCGTAAGTGTTTCTTCCTTCTCGTTCAGGTCACCCGAAACCAGTGTCTCGCTCCAGCCTTTAATCGATGTCAACGGTGTCCGCAGTTCGTGGGAGATTGAGGAAATAAACTCGTTCTTCAAGCGGTCGTTGCGGAGAATTTCGTCCGCCATGTAATTGAGCGTATCCGCCAGATGTCCGACCTCGTCGTCATGCCGTTTGACGGCCTTGTTGTGGAAATCCCCCTGGGCCATGCTCTGGGCGACATCCGTGACTTCGCGGATAGGTCTCACGATCCGGTTGGCGAGAAGCAGACTGACCGCCAGCGATACGAGAATGACGGCCACGCCGATGCCGATGATGATCCAGGCTGTCCTCATGACCATCCGGTCTACCTGCTCGATCGAAGTCGTGAACCGCAGGACGCCGACGACACGATCCCCGTTCTTGAGGGGATAGGAAAGCGCCATGATCCTCTCTTTGGTGTCGGTATTCAACCCGATCCACTTGCCGGGCTCTCCGAGCAGAGCGGACTGGACGTCCGACGTATCGATTTTCCGTTTGGAGGTAAACCCGTACGAATCCCGGATCAGATTCCCCTCAAGGTCCACCACCTCGACCCGGCTGATTTCGTCCTTCGCAAGCTCTTTTAAAATGTTGCGGGCCCTCTCCTGGAGAGGAGAAAGCGAATTGTAGCGGTTGTTGTAGTCGACTGTGAATTTTGCGCGTTCACTTAAGGCCTGAAGGGCGCTTCCGTAATAATATTGATAGATGGTTCCCAGAAACAAGCCTCCGAGAAGCAGCACAATAAATACGATGATCAGCAGAAAATTCCAGACTACTTTACTCCTTATGCTGCTCAAGGGCGGATTCCTTCTTCCAGAGGTACCCATAACCCCAAACGGTTTCGATATGTGCAGGGTGCGACGGATCTACCTCGATTTTTTGGCGGATACGGCGGATGTTGACGTCCACGATTTTTAAATCGCCGACAAAATGCTTGCCCCATACGGCATCCAGAATTTCATCCCGGGAAATTCCCTGGTCGGGCTGTTCCATGAACAGCTTCAGAATGGCAAACTCGGTCGGCGTGATATCGATTTCGGTCCGTCCCTTAAACAGTTTCCGTTCCTTCAATTGCAGCGTAAAGATGCCGGAGCTCAGGCTTTGTTTGGCCGACTCCTGCTCGGGAATTTCCAGCCTCCGGTACAGGGCCTTGATTCTCGCGATGAGCTCCACCGGGCTGAACGGCTTCGTCACGTAATCGTCCGCTCCGATCTCCAGACCTTCGGCTTTGTCCGTATCCTGCGATTTTGCGGTCAGCATGATGATGCCCATTTTCGGATACATTTTCCGCAGCTGCGCGCATACGTCGAATCCCGATAATTGAGTCGGGAGCATAACGTCCAGAATGGCGATGTGAAAAGGGCCTTCATCCTTTACAAGCTGGAGGGCTTCCTCGCCCGTCGCCGCCTCCGTAACATCAATATCGTTGCGTTTAAGATTAATCCGGATAAATCCGCGGATCGATTCTTCATCTTCCAAAATCAGTACTCTCATTCCGGTCTCCCTCCCCTTCTCTAATAATAGACCGGCTTCAGCCGCTCCTGTATATCTTTCAATCCGAGTTTCATCTGGTTATATTCCTGCAAGGATTTGACGGACAGGTTCGTCGGCTTCTCCGGCAAAAACGCTACGGTTTTGCGTCCGTACGACGTATCAAGCTCCACGAAGTCAATTTCCTTCTTCTGCAGCTCGTTCTTCATGTTCTCCCACTGCTCCGTCGGGTAATACCGGATGGTCAGCAGCTCGGCTTTTTCCTTGCGGTTCGCGCTTAAATAATAAAAAGTCGTGTACCCGTCGGCACGATCGCTTTTGGACCGTTCCAGCGTAATTTTGCCTCTCCACGATTCGGGAAAATCAAACCGGTACGTGACATTGTTGTCGTAGTAATTTTCGTGCACCCATTTGAGCCCGTTCGCGCCGTCCCATTGATACCACTGGTGGATCCAGGGCATATCGGTCGGATTGCTGTTTTCGATAAAAGGAGGGATCTTAAGCAGCTCGATCTCCATAATACCGTCTCCGTTGACGTCCTGGGACCTTCCTTTGTATTCTTTGAAGGTTTGAACGTTCCCCTGTTCGTCCTTGGCGCTGAAAACGTCTTTCAGTTTGCCGTTGTTCCAGACCAGGAGAGACGTATAGGACGTATTGGCGCCAAGCCCCGCGTCCACGAAAATCCCGTTCTGCGAGTCGGTCGCTTTGCCGATCACGACCTGGTAGTAGCCGTTGACGCCGCCGTCCATAGGCAGCTTCTGCATCAGCTTCTTCTCCCCGTTCTTGAACGAGTACAAAGAAGCGGAAGCGTCCAGCTTGTCGCGGTCGAGAAGCAGGGCGGCCACCTCAGGCACTCCGTCGCCGGTCAGATCGCCGATCGCGATCTCGGTGTACGGAATTTTCTCCATCTGGCTCACCACCGAACCTTTCATGGAATAAACGAACAATTCTTTGTTGAGGTTAACCGCCTCTCCGGCACTCCAGCCCACGAGCATTTCCGGAGCCCCGTCTCCCGTAACGTCCACGAAGTCGACGCGGTCGATTTCTCTGCCCAGCTCATGGATATCGGTGACCTTCCGCCATTCTTCGTTTACTTGTTCGAGAATGAGGGCTCCCAGTTCAAACTCGTTCTTCTGCAGCCTGTAAAAAGCGACGGCTTCCTTCTGGTTGTCCCCGTTAAGGTCCACCTGGTAAATCGGGCCGGCCGCCGAGTTATCGGGCAGCTTGAGCGGCGTGTTGAGCACCGCGCCCGGTGGCAGATAGTGGGTCACCGCCTCTTTGAGCTGATACAGGCTCGAACTCATGGCCGGAGCCTTCAGCAAAGCGGCTGGAGAAGAAGATATGAGCTGGCAGCCGCTGAGCAGCAGCATGGAAAGTCCGGCCGTCAGCAGGGCCGCTGCGGGTCGCGGTATCCATTTGATTCTTCTCTTCATGACATTCCCCTTTTCTAGTGCTGGTTCCATTATAGCAAAGCCGACCCGGAAGCAGGACCTGAAAATTCTGCATGGACGCGAACGAAAAAACCGTCCGATGCCGGCAAATACGGCATGGACGGCTCGCTTCCGCCGGATCGGCAGCCTTTCGCAAAGCCGGTACCGGGACACTCCATTATTTCGCAGCCAACAATTCCGGCACGGTAACAAACTGGTAACCCTGAGCCTGCAGATACTCGCAAATTCTGCGGGTGGCCTCCACGGTATTGCTGAGGTCCCCGCCTTTGCCGCCGAAGCTGTGCTGCAGAATTATGCTGCCGGGATGAATATGCTGTTTCACATTGTTCATAATCTGATCCGGCGTGCTGCCGGCCCAGTCTTTCGTGTCGATCGACCAGCCGATGATAAGCTGCCCCTGCTGGGCCGCTACCGCTTTGACGTTATCGTTGACGGCGCCGTACGGGGCACGGAACAGATAGGTTCCCTTGCCGAGCACCTTCTTCAGCGCCTCGTCCGTGCTCGTCATCTGTTCGCGGGCCTGCTCGGGCGTCAGCTTAGGCAGCTGCGCGTGACTCCAGGTATGGTTGCCGACCGCGTGGCCCTCGTCCACGATCCGCTTCACCATATCGGGATATTTATCGACCTGGCGACCGACCAGGAAGAACGTCGCTTTCGCGTTGTACTTGCTCAGCACTTCCAACACCTGCGGCGTCCAGTGCAGGTCCGGACCGTCGTCGAACGTAAGCGCAACGAGTTTGTTTTTGGTCGAAATCGAATAAATCGGTGAAGCCGTGTTTGCCGTCCCGCCGCCCTGCGGGGCTTTCGTTGTCTGCGGCGTCGGCGTAGGATCAGGCGTGGCCGTAGGATCGGGCGTAGGATCCGGCTTCCGAGTCGGATCAGGCGTCGGCGTAGGATCGGGACGCGCGCTCTTCTCCGGCTTCTTCTCCGGTTCATTCGCGGTCGGGACCGGAGACGGACTTGGCGTAACCGCCGTCTCTCCACTGGAGGGGCCGGTAGCCGTTTCTTTGGTCAACAATGCATGGCTGACATTGTATGCGATAAACAACCCCAGCGCTATCATAAGGACATAGCGCAGTCTGAACACTTTTCTTTTTTTCATGATTCCTTCCATCTCCCATTTGTTTCGTCGGCTGACGTCTATGAATCTACCAGCCTGTCTATGATTTCCAACACATAGGAACGACAGACGCGGCAAGGCGTCCTCTCCTTAATTCCCCGGGTCCGTTCCCTTCAACGTATTACCTTATCCTAAGTGTACTCCATCTTTCGACACAAGTAGTTACGAAACCATTACATTTAAACAAAGAAGCCGTTACGCTGCCGTTACATTTGTAAAAAAATGTACAAGCATGACGAAAAAAGCTTCCGGCACAGAGGCCGAAAGCTTAAATATAGAGGAAGTTTTATTTCCTGTAAAGACCAATTTTTAGAGAGACTGGCAGGTTGGCTGCGAAACGTTTTGGCTTCGCGCACGCTCGATAAGCTCGTACGCTCTCGCCACTTCTTCTTCCGTCGGCGTGCGGGCGTCTTTAAGCGGATACTCCCGGTGAAGAAGATCCCATTTATAGGTCCCCAGCTTGTGATAAGGAAGAAGCTCGAATTTTTCCACGGTCGCCAGACCGGCCAGAAATGAACCGAGCCGCTCCAGTTCGTCTTCCGCATCCGTCATTCCGGGAACGAGCACCCGCCGGATCCACATCGGCCTGCCGTGATCGGAAAGCCAGCGCGCCGTGCGCAGGATCTTGTCGTTGGGCTGGCTCGTCAGCGCGATATGCTTGTCGCGGTCCATCATTTTCAGATCAAGGAGAACGAGGTCCGTTTCTTCAAAAAGTTCGCGGACATGCTCGTGGCCCACTTCGCAAAAGCCCGAAGAGTCGAGCGCCGTGTTCACGCCGAAGCGTTCCTTGCACGCTTTGAAAAGATCCGCGACAAACGCCGCCTGCAGCGTCGGCTCTCCTCCCGTTACGGTGATTCCCCCGCCCGACTTCCGGTAGTACGGAAGATAAGGCTCCATTTCGGCGAGGATTTCATCGACGGTCACCGTACGTCCTCCGCAGGTGTCCCACGTATCGGGGTTGTGACAGTAGCCGCACTGCAGGGCGCACCCCTGCATGAAGAGAACAAACCGGATACCGGGGCCGTCTACCGTGCCGAACGTTTCGATGGAATGGATTCTGCCTTTCATGACTAACACGTCCTTTGCTTCGGCGTGCCCCGGTCCCTTTTACATGGCGCCGTGGAACGTCCGGTTAATAACGTCGAGCTGCTGCTCGCGGGTGAGTTTGATAAAGTTGACCGCATAGCCCGAAACCCGGATGGTGAGCTGCGGGTACTGCTCGGGATGCTCCATCGCGTCCAGAAGCTGTTGCCGGTCGAATACGTTCACGTTGAGATGGTGCGCTCCGCTTTCGAAGTATCCGTCCAGCATATGGACGAGATTGTCCTTGCGCGTCTGCGGCTCTTTGCCAAGCGCTTTGGGCACGATCGAGAACGTGTTCGAGATGCCGTCCAGGCTGTGCTCGTAAGGCAGTTTGGCGACGGAGCCGAGCGAGGCCAGCGCGCCTTTGCGGTCGCGTCCGTGCATCGGGTTCGCGCCCGGTGCGAACGGTTCGCCCGCTTTGCGCCCGTCCGGCGTGGAGCCGGTTTTTTTGCCATAAACGACGTTGGACGTAATGGTCAGGACCGACTGGGTCGGAACCGCATCCCGGTAAGGTTTGTGCTTGCGGATCATGCCCATGAACGCTTCGACGAGAGAAACGGCGATGGAATCGACGCGGTCGTCGTTGTTGCCGTACATCGGGTAATCACCTTCGATTTCGAAATCGACGGCGATTCCTTTTTCGTTGCGGATCGGGCGCACTTTGGCGTATTTGATCGCGCTCAGCGAGTCGGCGACTACAGACAATCCCGCGATGCCGCAGGCCATCGTACGGACGATTTCCCGGTCGTGCAGAGCCATTTCGATCCGCTCGTAACAGTATTTGTCGTGCATATAGTGAATCACGTTCAGCGTGTTCATATACAGCTTCGCCAGCCATTCCATGACACCCTTGAATTTATGCATAACCTCATCGTAATCGAGCACATCGGACGTAATCAGCACGCTTTCGGGTCCGATCTGGACCCCGAGTTTTTCGTCCACGCCGCCGTTAATGGCATACAGGAGAGCTTTGGCCAGATTGGCCCGCGCTCCGAAGAACTGCATCTGCTTGCCGATCCTCATGGCGGATACACAGCAGGCGATTCCGTAATCGTCGCCGTAGAAAGGACGCATCAGGTCGTCGTTCTCGTATTGGATGGAGCTCGTTTCGATCGAGACTTTGGCGCAGTACTTCTTGAACGCCTCCGGCAGCTGTTCGGACCAGAGCACCGTCAGGTTGGGCTCGGGAGCGGGACCCAGGTTATACAGCGTGTGAAGGAACCGCATGGAGTTCTTCGTCACGCGGGTCCGGCCCGACAGGGACATACCGCCGATGGACTCGGTCACCCACGTGGGGTCGCCGCTGAACAGCTCGTTATAATCCGGCGTACGCAGGAATTTGACAATCCGCAGCTTCATGACGAAATGGTCGACCAGCTCCTGCGCCTGCGTTTCGGTCAAGATTCCTTCGCGGAGGTCTCTTTCGATATAAATATCGAGGAAAGAGGACACCCGTCCCAGACTCATCGCCGCGCCGTTCTGTTCCTTGATCGCCGCCAGGTAGGCGAAGTACAGCCACTGGAACGCTTCGCGGGCATCGGAGGCCGGTCCCGTGATGTCAAAACCGTGGTCGGCGGCCATCTTCTTCAGCTCGCCGAGCGCCCGGATCTGCTCGGACAGCTCCTCGCGGGCACGGATGACATCCTCCGTGATCGCATCCACTTCGAGAAGAAGAAGATCCTTCTTCTTCTCGGCCACGAGGGCGTCGATGCCGTACAGCGCTACCCGCCGGTAATCCCCGATGATCCGTCCGCGTCCGTAAGCGTCCGGCAAGCCCGTGATGATGCCGGCTTTTCTGGCGGCCCGCATGTCGCTGGTGTAGGCGTCGAACACGCCCTGGTTATGCGTCTTGCGGATATCGGTGAACAACCGGACCATGTCCTGCGGCAGCTTGAAGCCGTAAGCTTCGCAGGCGTCCTCCATCATCCGGATGCCGCCGAACGGCTGGACGGAACGTTTGAACGGCTCATCCGTCTGGAGCCCGACTACGCGCTCCTTGTCTTTGTCGAGATAGCCCGGTGCATGGGAAACGATCGTGGACACGGTGTTCACGTCCACATCGAGCACGCCTCCCTGCTCTCTTTCGCGACGGGTCAGGTCCTTGACGACTTCCCACAGCGCCTTCGTATCTTCCGTCGGAGGGGCAAGAAAAGCCTCGTCTCCCTCATAAGGCGTCAGGTTAAGCTCGATAAAGTCACGGACGTCGATCCCGTGCTGCCACTTTCCTTTGCGGAACCCGCGGTATACTCCCTCTTCAGCAGACTTCATGCGCATCTCGCGCTCTTCGATAGCCATTTTTGTTCCCTCCTTGGAATGAACGGACGGGCCGCGGAGCGGCCGCCCGGCAAAACTGATTTCGTTTGCGGTTCAAACTATCCTGCACGCGCCGTAATTGTCACTGTCTTGGTGCCCTTGTCCTTGTGCCCGTTTCACCGTACCGGCTGCCGTGGCGCCGCTTTACGCTTATTCAGGCAGCAGATAAGTTCCGGTCCGCTTGCTCAGATTCTGCCGTAGAAAGCGTCCCGGTACACGTCGGCCAGCTCGCTGACGAGCGGCATTTTCGGATTCGCGGTCGTGCACTGGTCTTCGAAAGCTTTATCCGCCAGGTACTCCACACGGCTTTCGAAATCGTCGGCATCGAATCCGAGTTCTTTGAACGAAGCGGGGATGCCCAGCTTCTGATTCAGCTCGCGGATGGCGTCGATGAGGCTCTTGACGCCTTCCTCCGTGGTAGCGGCGGGAAGCCCCAGGAACCGGGCGATTTCGGCGTAACGCTCGTCGGCGCAGTAGTGCGAGTATTTCGGGAACGACGCGTATTTCGACGGCTTCGACGCGTTATACCGGATGACGTACGGCATCAGGATGGCATTGGTCCGTCCGTGCGCCGTTCCGTACTGCCCGCCCCACTTGTGCGCCAGGCTGTGGTTGATGCCCAGGAAGGCGTTCGCAAAAGCCATGCCGGCGATCGTGGACGCATTGTGCATTTTCTCCCTGGCCAGCTTGTCGGCCGTCGCATGGGACTGCTCCAGGTTGCGGAACACGAGCTTGATGGCCTGCAGGCAGAGCCCGTCCGTATAGTCGTTCGCCATGACGGAAACGTAAGCTTCGATCGCGTGTGTGAGCACATCCATGCCGGTGTCGGCCACGGCCGTTTTCGGGAGCGAGTAAACGAACTCGGGATCGACGATGGCCACATCCGGCGTAAGCTCGTAATCGGCGAGCGGATATTTCGTGTGGCCGTTCTTTTTATCCGTAATGACGGCGAACGATGTCACTTCCGAACCGGTTCCCGAAGTCGTCGGGATGGCAACGAACTTCGCCTTCGTGCCGAGCTTCGGATACTTGAACGTCCGCTTGCGGATGTCCATGAACTTCTGCTTCAGCGAATGGAACGTGACGTCGGGATACTCGTAGAACAACCACATCGCTTTGGCCGCATCCATCGGCGATCCTCCGCCGAGCGCCACGATGCAGTCCGGCTGGAAGGCGTTCATCATGTCCGTACCGCGTTCAACGGTATCGACTGAAGGGTCCGGCTCTACATCGCTGAAAACTTCGATGGCTACCGGCATCCGGCGCTGGCGCAAATAATGTTCCACGCGTTCCACGTAGCCGAGCTTCACCATCATCGGGTCGGTCACGATCAAAACACGGGTGATGTCCGGCATTTTCGCCAGGTACTGGGTGGCGTTTCTCTCGAAATAAATTTTCTCAGGTACTTTAAACCACTGCATATTCACCGTCCGGTGTGCGACTTTTTTGACGTTGATCAGGTTGACCGCCGTCACGTTCGAAGAAGTGGAATTGCGGCCGTACGAGCCGCAGCCTAGCGTCAGCGAAGGGATATTCGCGTTGTAGATATCCCCGATCGCCCCATGGGTCGAAGGCGCGTTTACGATAATGCGGCAGGTCGGCAGCTCCTTGGCGAAAGCGGCGATCACTCCTTCGTCGTCCGAATGGATGACCGAGGTGTGGCCGAGTCCGCCGAATGCCGCGATCTCCGCGGCCCGGGCGATGCCCGCTTGAGCGCTGGCGGCCGTGTAGCAGGCGAGCACAGGGCTCAGCTTCTCGGCGGACAGCGGGTAGGCCGGACCGACGCCGTCCAGCTCGGCGATCAGGATTTTCGTCCCGGCGGGAACCTCGAACCCCGCCATTTCGGCGATGCGTGCCGCCGGCTGGCCCACAATCGCCGCGTTTACGGCGCATCCGGCGTTCATGCCGAACTGGGACAGCTTCTTCGTTTCCTTGGCGCTTAGGAAATGGCAGCCCTGGGCCTTCAGCATCGCCTTGGCCTCCGCCGCGATCGCTTCGTCCAGGATAACGGCCTGCTCGGATGCGCAGATCATGCCGTTGTCAAACGTTTTTGAGAGGATCAGATCCGTGACTGCCTGGCGCAGGTCCGCGGTTCTCTCGATGAAGCACGGCACGTTGCCCGGGCCGACGCCGAGAGCGGGTTTACCGGCGCTGTAGGCGGATTTGACCATGCCCGAGCCGCCGGTAGCCAGAATCAGGGCCACTCCCTCGTGGTGCATAAGCTCGTGCGTCGCTTCCATGGAAGGCTTCTCCACCCACTGGATGCAATCTTTCGGCGCTCCGTGGCTTACCGCCGCTTCGTAAAGAACGCGGGCCGCTTCGGAGCTGCATTTCTGCGCGGACGGATGGAAGGCGAAAATAATCGGGTTCCGCGTCTTCATCGCGATCAGCGCCTTAAACATCGTCGTCGAGGTCGGATTCGTTACCGGGGTGACGCCGGCGATAATTCCGACCGGTTCGGCGATGGACGTAAGGCCGGTCGTCGGATCTTCGTCGATCACGCCGACCGTTTTGTCGTACTTCACGGAATTATGGATATACTCGGTCGCGAACAAGTTCTTGATGATCTTGTCTTCATATACACCGCGCCCCGTTTCTTCCACCGCAAGTTTGGCGAGGTACATATGCCGGTCTACGCCGGCCAGCGCCATTTCCTGTACGATGCGGTCAACCTGGGATTGGTCCAAGCCTTCAAAAGCGGCCTGCGCTTTCTTCGCGTTCTGCACCAGCCGGTCTACCTGTTCTTTGGCCGCCGCAGCTGCGGGTTTTACGGTCTCATTTTCCTGTACAGCCATCTCTCCGCCTCCTCTGTTCTTTCTACACCTTCATTATAGGAGCTTGTGAATTTTTTCACTATGACATTTCTCACAGACAAAAAGAGCGGCTTCGCCTTATGGTGAAGACAGGAAACACGCGCGCGCTTTACCATCATCCGCAGGACCCGACAGGAGGAAATGACGATGAGCACAATAACCGTGGAACGTCTGCCGTATGCCGCAATGGACCCAGGCAGCCAGTTGTCCGACGCCCTATATTATTTGAAGCAGCAGCATGAATTTCTTGAGGCCGATCTGCTGGAGCTGCAAATGCTCGCACGCGGAATCGGAGCCGCCGGAAGCCGGGATTCGCTCAGAACCGATTTAAACCAGCTGAAGGTGCGCGCCGAACGGTTCCTGAAGTTTTTCCAGCAGTATCAGCAGGACGAACAGGAAACGCTTTTCCCAATCGTTGATTTGTACACGGGCGACAAAATGGGCCCTACCGCCGTGATGAAGCAGGAATACAACATGGCCGTCCACAATCTGCGCCTGTTCTTCCAGGCATTCAAAGAAGACAGTCATACCCTCGATCCCCTGTGCGCCAAACGTTCGGTATCCCACGTGCTCCAGTCGTGCTTCATTCTTCTTGAGCATATGCGCAAAGAAAAAGAATGGGTATTCCCGCTCGCCGAGCAGATGCTGACCGATATCGAGCAGTTTTATTCGTAGAAAGCCGCTTTTCCCGATCAAAAGAAACCGGAGCCGCCGAATGCAGACGGAACTCCGGTTTTTTGCGTCCTTTAGCCTGAAAACGAAAGGTTTGCGTTGAATACGGGTAGGCGTGGTAACAACATTGTAAGGAAAATGTGATTTTTGTCATATATGATCTACGTCATATCCGGTATACTGGAAGTAGAAGTCAAAGAGGAGGGAAGCCATCATGAACACTGGCACAAATCCCGTTTACTATACGAATCCCCGCAACACGGCTGCCTTTAAGACGGAAAATTTGCAAAAGCTGACGGATATTATGCATGAGCAGAAGCTCCAACCCGGCGCCTACTTGTTTTGGGAAGGCGATACGGCTGACAAGCTTTATTTTATAAAAAACGGCCGGGTACGCGCTACGAAGTCTACGGACGAAGGCAAGGATCTCGTGCTTTACTTATACCAGCAGGGCGATCTGATCGGCATGATCGATCCCTACGACGACACGAAGCATTGGTACAGCGCGGAAGTGCTGGAAGAAACCCTGATCGGCGTGGCTCACAAGAAAGACGTGGAAATGCTGATCTGGCAGAGCGGCGAATTCGCTCTGGAATTTATGCGCTGGATGGGGCTCAGCCACCGGATGACGCAGACCAAATACCGCGATATGATGCTGTATGGAAAACCCGGAGCCCTCTGCTCCACTATCATCCGCTTGTCGAACACGTACGGCCGGCCCGAAGAAGACGGGACGATCCGCATTACGAAGAAGCTCACCCACTCCGAGCTGTCGGATATGATCGGCTCCACCCGTGAAAGCGTGAACCGCATGTTCAGCGACCTGCGCAAAGCTCAGGCCATTGAAATGGACAACGGCTACATCGTCATTCGCGATCTGAATTATTTAAGGGGCATTTGCCACTGCGAAAACTGCCCCGTAGAAGTGTGCCGGATGTAACCGGCACACTTTTTTTATTTGGGCCGGACGAAGCGGTTCCCCGTGCCATGCGGCGCTGAACTATCCGGGCGCCCGGGCGAGTGAGGCCAAACTCTGCCGGCACGGGAAGCCCGGGCACGGGAAGCCGCGGAGGCGTGGTCCGGCACAGCAAGGCGCAATCGCAAGCGCGGGCGCATGGCGGCGGTCGGCCATCCCCCGAGCGGGATGATGGCCTCCGGTCACGCGGCTGCGGACCGCAAAAAAAACTCTCCGATTGGAATCAGGGAGTTTTTTTGCGCTTGCAGGGATAGTATGCCTGCGCTTAAGCTTTCAGCTTTCCGTCCGCCCGTTTCGCAGGCGAGATGAAGTAATACAGCAGCCCGACAAACACGGCCCCGCCGACAATGTTCCCCAGCGTTACCGGGATCATGTTGTGGAACCAGCCAGCCAGGGTAACCGTTTCGGGATGCGGGAGAACCAGGGCCAGCCCGAGCACGGTCATATTCGCCACGCTGTGCTCATACCCGGATGCGATAAACCCGTACAGCATCCAGAAGATGAGAATCAGCTTCGCCGTGTCCTCCTTGGCTCTCATCGAAGTCCAGATCGCCAGACAGACGAACCAGTTACAAAGAATTCCCCGGAAAAACAGCTGCGTGGTGTCCATGTTCATTTTTTTGGCGGCGATGGTCATTAACAAATGGTCCGGCTTAATATTGGCAAACACTCCGGCACCGACGACGAGCAGAACGAGGACCATGGCCCCCGTCAGGTTCCCCAGGTAGCACCAGAACCAGTTGACGAGCGTATCCTTCCACGTGACTTTGCGCGAAAGCGCCCCGATAGTGAAATACATGTTGTTCCCCGTAAAAAGCTCCGATCCGGCAAAAATCACCAGTGTGAGCGCGACTCCGAACGACAGGCCCATAACCGTTGTCGTAACCGGTGATTTTGCGGCAAACAGCGGGGCCCCTACGGAAAAGATAAGGACGATGCCGAGCCCCACGTAAGCGCCGGCCAGACCGGCCGCCGTCAGGTAGCGAAGAAGACTTTCGGAGAGAAAGTTCTTTTTCTGCGCGGCCGCGGCGGCCATTTTTTCCACGGTTTCAGTAAACATTATGCGTCATCTCCTCGCGGGTTGAAAGCGGGTTAATCCGGACGAAGGATGTTCCGGGCAAGCCTCTTGTGCGTACAAGCCGGCAGGGCGGAACTACGGCCTGAAGGGGCATCACAGCCCGATCCAGACATGCCCCCCGTCGAGTTTCACCGGATAAGTTTTCACCTGTCCCGTATCCGGCGCCTGCACTTTACCGTCCAGCAGGTTGATTTTCCAGTCATACAGAGGATCGTAAAGCAGGTCCCCCGATACCATCCCTTCGCAGAGAGGACCTCCTTTACGGTGAGGACTCCGGTTCTGGAGCGCGAAGAGACGGCCGTCCGTCAAATGAAACACGGCGATTTCTTCTTCTCCCACGAAAACGGTCTTTCCCAGCCGGGCCGGAAAATCACCCTGACTACCGATGCAAACGTAAGTTTCCGGTTTTTCCTGAAGCTGTTGGTTCATCGATTTCTCCTCCTTTTTGGGGGGCTGCCTGGCAGCCCCTGTATGTCAGATGCGCTTTATTCCGTCGGCGGCCCTACCGGCACGTTGACGCCTTCATACAGTTCCTGACGGAGCTGACGGTCGCCAATCACTTTTTGCCATGGATCGTGGGCTCGTGTCAGGGCGGTCTCCATTCGGTTTACAAGCTCCCGCCGGTTCGCTTCATCCGTGATCGCATGGTTCTGGATATAAGCCAATCCCAGCCGCTCGACCCAATCCGATGTTCTTTCCAGGTAATTGGCGGTTTCCCGGTAAAACTGGATCAGCGACGAAGTAATCTCCAGAAGCTCCTCATCCGTCTTCACCTTTACCGCAAGATCGGCAAGCCGCGGCTTGATTCCCCCATTACCGCCGATGTAAATCTCCCAGCCGCCGTCATTACCGACGATTCCGACATCCTTGGTGCACGATTCGGCACAGTTGCGCGGACAGCCGTTCACGGCCATTTTAAACTTGGCGGGCATGTCGATCCGTTCGAATTTCTTCTCCAGCAGTTGTCCCATCCCCATCGAATCCTGGGTGCCGAACCGGCAGAAGGTCGAGCCTACGCACGTTTTGACCGTACGGAGCGCTTTCGCGTACGCATAGCCCGATGGCATACCGAGCTCTTCCCAGACTTTCGGCAGATCTTCCTTGCGGACGCCCATCAGGTCGATCCGCTGCCCGCCGGTCATTTTGACGGCACGGACGTTATATTTCACGGCGACATCGCCGATCCGTTTCAGCTCTTCCGCCGAACTTACGCCGCCGTACATCCGCGGTACGACCGTATACGTGCCGTCCTTGTTGATGTTCGCATGCAGACGCTCGTTGACGAATCTCGATTCTTTCTCGTCCACGTAGGTTTCCGGCCACAGCATCGTCAAGTAGTAGTTTAGCGCGGGCCGGCACTTCGAGCAGCCCTCGGGGTTGCTCCAATTGAGAGCGGCCATGGTCTCGCGGGTCGTCGTCAGCTTCCGCTCACGCATGGCGGCGACAATTTCATCCCGCCCGAGCTGCGTGCAGCCGCAGATGCCATGGGCCGCCGTACCCGCTTCGTAGCCATCGCCCAGCACGCCGGCCAGAATCTGCTCGACAAGCGGCTTGCAGCCTCCGCACGAGCGGCAAGCTCCGGTGCAGGCTTTCACTTCGTCGACTGTTTTCAGACCCTGTGTGCGGACTGCCTCCACGATGGTTCCTTTCGTCACCCCGTTGCAGCCGCATACGATATCATCGTCGGCCAGGAGCTCCGCCCCGCCGCCGCTTTCCTCTCCCGCGGGAGTTCCCATCAGGGCGGCGTGCACATCTTCGGTCATTTCGCGGCCGCTTCGTATCCACTGCTGAAGCTGGGTCGCCTGGCCGACATCGCCGAACAGCACACCGCCTACGATCCGGTTGCCCCGGACGAGCACTTTTTTATAAACGCCTCTCCAGTCATCCTGCATTTTGACGATCGTAAGATCCGGTTGGTCCATAAACTCGCCGGCCGAGAATACGTCCACACCCGATATTTTCAGCTTGGTGGCCAGCACCGTTCCCTCGTAAGGAGCCGTCTGCGTCCCGCACAAATGCTTGGCTAGCACACTGCCCTGTTCAAAAAGCGGGGCGACAAGCCCGTAACACACGCCGCGGTGCTCGCAGCATTCGCCGACGGCATACACGTCCGGCGCCGAGGTCCGCATGAAATCGTCCACGACGATTCCGCGGTTGACCTCCAGGCCTCCGGCTGCGCCCAGAGCGCTGTTCGGCTTAATTCCCGCCGCCATGACGACAAAGTCCGTTTCCAGCACGGTTCCGTCCGTAAACGCCAGTCCTTCGACCCGCACTCCGCCGGTGAGCTCCTTCGTCTGTTTCCCCATCGCGAAACGCAGTCCCTGGCGCTCCAGCTCCGCCCGCAGCATCCCCGAAGCAGCCGGGTCCAGCTGGCGTTCCATCAGATCGTCCATCAGATGAACGACCGTCACTTCCATGCCCAGCTTCGAAAGGCCCTTGGCCGCTTCGAGACCGAGGAGGCCCCCGCCGATGACGGCTGCCTTCCGATAAGTCCGGGCCGCTTCCGTCATCGCTTCGCAATCGGCAATGTCGCGGAAACCGACGACTCCCTCTTTGTCCGCGCCCGGAACCGGCAGAATGAACGGCTTCGAGCCCGTTGCCAAAATCAGCGCGTCATAAGGAAGGACATCCCCGCGGTCGGTCGTGACCGTTTTGGCCGTCGTATCCAGCGCAGTCGCTGTCGTCCCCGTCAGAAGCTTAATGCCGTTTTCCCGGTACCAGTTCCAATCGTTCAGGACGATTTCATCCGTCGTTTTGCTGCCCTCAAGCACATAAGAGAGCTGAATCCGGTTATAATTCGGGTGAGGCTCGCTCCCCACAATCGTTATATCAAACAAGCCGGTGTTGATTTTTAAAATCTGCTCGATCACACCCACTCCAGCCATTCCGTTTCCGATAAGCACCAATTTTCTGCGATTCATTGCCTAACGCCCCCTACCTTGGTCGATCTTTGAAAAGTTTCACTTGTGAAATTAAGCACATACTTAGTATAAACGTCTTCGGTGCCGGTCAGATGTGAGAAAAGTCACAGGACGGGAAGCAGATGTGAACATCGCTTGAAAGAAATGTGAACAGATCCGGCCGTCCTACAAAAAAAAGCACACTCGCACCGTTAAACGGGGAATGTGCTTTCTTGACCGGTTTCTTGGACAAACCAGAATACCGTTATCGCGTTTATATGAAAAAGGGGCGTTCCCGCGGGCCTAAAAACGCAGGCAGGCCTCGCAGTGCGGCCGTTTAAGGATCTCCGGCCTTAGAGCAGCTCCAGCCTTACCCGGCTGCCGCGTCCGGACGGCTCGGCCGGTTCAACGATCAGCTTGCGCGGCAGCCGGGCCCTCAGCTCCGGCACGTGCGAGATAACGCCGACCGCCAGCCGGTCCATGTGGAGCTTCTCAAGAGAGGTGACCACCATATCCAGCAGATCCTGGTCGAGGGTGCCGAACCCTTCGTCCAGGAAGAAAAATTCCAGGGGCACCTCGCCCTTGAGCTGGATCTGCGCCGACAAGGCAAGCGCGAGCGCGAGCGACGTCAGGAACGTTTCGCCGCCGGACAGCGTGCCGACCGGGCGCTTCACCCCGCCGGAGCCGTCGTCGCGGATCACGAAGCCGCCGCCGGAGTCCACCTCGATCGCGTAGCGCTGCCGGGTGAGCTGCCCGAGCCGCTGCGAAGCGGCCCGGCTCACCTGCATCAGCTGCTCCTCCGCGAGGAATTCGACGAAGGCGTTCGCTTTCAGCACGGACTGCAGCTTCGCCAGCCGACCGTGCAAGGTCTGCTGCGCGCTGCGCCGCTCTTCCAGCCGGCGCCACTGCTCGTGCTTCGCCTGCAGCTCCTCGCAGTCGCGTTCCGCCTTGGCGCGGACCGCGAGCGCGGCCTCGTCGCGCTCCTGGGCTTCGCGCAGCTCGTGCAGCATGCCGGTCCAGTCTTCTTCGCCGACCGTCCGCCCGGCAAGCTGCTCCCGCAGCTGCGCGAGCCGGGAGCGGAGCGTCTGCTCGCGCTCGCGGTGACGCCGCGCCTCCGCGCTCCACTCGGCGCGCTGCGCTTCGGCGACGTACGCGCTCCGCACGGCGTCGGCATCCGCGAAGGAGGACGCCTTCAGCGCGCGGTCCAGCCGCTCCTGCGCCTCTGCGAGCTGCCCGGCCGCAGATGCGGCGGCCTGTTCGGCTGCGCTGAGCGCCCGGGCCGCCTCCTGCTGCTCGCGGCGGGCCTGCTCGTGCGCGAGCCGGGTTTGTTCCGCGCGGGTGCGCAGCGCATCGAGCTCGGTCTGAGCCGCCGCGATCTGGCGCGGCACCGGCTCGCTGCCGACGCGTTCGTGCAGCTGCTGCGCCTTCTCGGCGGCGAGCTGGGACAGCCCCTGCAGCTTGGTCGCGAGCTGCAGGGCGGTTTTGTCGAGCTCCGCCGCCTCGGTGCGGAGCTGCTCGATCTTCGCGAACACCCCGTCGATGAACGGGATGCTCTTCTCGATGCGGCCGCGCAGCTCCTCCGCCTGGCGCTCCTGCTCGCCCAACTGCTTCAGGCGAGCCTCCACGGTGTCCAGCTCCAGGCCCCGGGCGCCGAACCGCTTCCGCCAGGCGTCTTCCCGGCCGCGGATGCTTTGCTCCAAAGCCTGCGCTTTGGTTTCGTCGGCCTGAAGAGCCGCGCGCTGCGAACGCAGCTCCGCCTCGGCGGCCTGCATGCCGGTTTCAAGCGGCTTCAGCCGTCTCAGGAGGGCTTGGAAGCCCGCTTCGAGCTCTGCCGCCAAACGACCAACACGCGCGGTCTCCGCTTGCGGCCCTTCGAAAGCGGCCAGATTCCGCAGCGCCTCGCCCTCAGAGATTCCGGCTTCGCCCTGCCGGATACCAGCGGTGGCGGCGAGGCTTTCTGCCGCCTCTGCGGACGCAGCCGCTATGGCGTCTTTGTCATCGGTCAGGTCCGCGGCACCTATCGTAAGCTTATCAGGCGGCAGTTCCAGATCCGCCCCAACCGCCGCAGCCGCTTCTGCCAGCATGAGAGCCGCCTCCACGGCCGCATGGCCGGTCTCGTCCCCGGAAGCGGATTTGGCGGCAGGATTGCTTGCCTGATCCGTTCCGGCGCGCTCATGCTCAAGCGCCCGCTTGGCGAGACTATCGAGGCCGAAAACGTGACGGTCCGTCTCCATTCCGGCTTCCCGGATGGCACGAAGGAGAGTTTCGCATTCCTCTGCGCCGGGGGAAGCCTTCTCCGCCTCTTCTTCTTCGCGGTATGGAGCCGGATGCTCCACAGCGCCGCATACGGGGCAGGGCTGCCCTTCGTGCAGTTCGTGTGCCAGCTTTTCGGCCAGATTCCGCAGCTCGCGCTCGCGGTCTTCCCGTTTGCGGATCTGAAGTACTGCGGCCGCCGCTTCTTCCTGCTTCGCCAGCCGTTGACGCAGCTGCAGAGCTTCCGTCCTGCCGGCGCCGAGTTCACCGAGCCAGCGGGCAAACTGTTCCGTCCAAGCGGTCAGTTCCCCGGCACGGACCGCCAGCTCACGCTCTCCGGCCTCCATCGTCCGGCGTCTGCCGCCCGTCTCCTGCCGCAGCTCCTGAAGCTGGCGCAGCTGCATGTCCAGCTCCCTTTTGGCGTCCCACGCTTCTTGGAGAAGGCTGCGCTGCTCGTAGCCAACCTCTACGCTTTTCAGCATTTCTTTCAGCTCCGCCTGCTTGCCCAGCGCCTTTTCCTTCGTCTCCCGCTCCTTGCGGAATGCCTCTTTTACCGCGGAAAGCTGCGAAAGCAGTTGTTCCTCGCTCGTTTTGAGACCTTCGCACTGCTTGTGAAGGTCGGCAAGCTGACGCTCCTGCTCCAGTGCCTGGTTCAAATGCTCCAGCCGGATCAGCAGCGGCTCCTCGCTTCCGGCCAGTTCCTGCCGGGCCCGCTCGGACGCCTGCAAGGCCGTGTCTAATTTCACTTCGGCTTGGCTGGAGCGGTCCCTTGCCTGAGCGATCCGCCCCCGGTGTTCCGCCTCCGCTTTCGCCGAAGTTTCCGCGTGCTCGACATAAGGACGCAGCTTCTCCGCTTCCTCCGCGCGCTTCAGGTTATCTTCGCGCTGACGGATTCCCGGCTCTTCTTCCTCGGTTTTGCGAAGCTCCAGCTCCGTCTGCCGCTCATCCTTTTGCACGCTTACAATCTGCTTCATCTCCTCGTAGCGGGAGGACGCCTGTTGAAAAAGCTTGCGCTGGACGACGGCATACTCAGCCGCCTCTTTCAACCT
Source organism: Paenibacillus chitinolyticus NBRC 15660 (assembly GCF_000739915.1). Lineage (GTDB taxonomy): Bacteria > Bacillota > Bacilli > Paenibacillales > NBRC-103111 > Paenibacillus_F > Paenibacillus_F chitinolyticus. Next base: position 62,136 of record NZ_BBJT01000005.1, read on the forward strand.
CTCGCCGGCCTGGGCCAGCGCTTCTTCGGATGCGTCTCCCAGTCCCTGCTGCTCGGCGGCGATCTGTTTAAGCAGGCCGTCGGCTTCTTTCAGCCGTCCGCTTACGCGCGCGCTGAGATGATCGCCGTATGCTTCAAGATGGAACAGCCGCTGAAGCATCTGCCGCCGGTCTTTGCCGGTCAGCGAAAGAAATTCGGCGAATTTCCCCTGAGGAAGCACCACGGCGCGGGTAAAATCCTGCATGGACAACCCGAGCACCTGGTGGACCCGGTTGGTTACGTCCGTCGATTTATCGGCCAGTACGACCGGCTCCTCCCCGCTCAGCTGGACAAAACGGCTTACGGTATTCGTAACCGAGACATCCGAGCCTCTCTTGAACTGACGGTCCACCCGGTACCGGACGGCGCCCGTCGGATGGCTGAGTTCGAAAGTGAACGAGACTGCCAGCGTATTCTCGGCATGGTTCATGATCCCCTGCGTACCGCCGGAGGCCCGTTCGACTTTGCCGTAGAGCGCCAGCGTCAGAGCGTCCAGAATGGACGACTTTCCGCTTCCCGTCGGTCCGAAAATACCGAACACGCCGGCATCGCACAATTGCGTAAAATCTATTTCTTGTGACTCCCGGTAGCTTTGCAGACCGGACATTTGCAGCCGTATCGGACGCATACGCTTCGCCTCCCTTTATTCGGCCTGCTCCGGGCCGTCCGAGTGATCCTGCAGCAGCTCCATAAAGAGCTGCACGAGCTCGGGCTCGGGCCTCGCCCCGCCCGTCTGCCGTTCGTAGAATCGGCGGAACAGCTCGTCCACCGGCAGACCCGCGCTTGACAGTGCGGCCGCTTCTTCCTCGGCCGGCTGCTGCTGCGGATAGACCGGTTTGATATGGATAAACCCGCTGTGCGCCTTGCGCAGGGTTTGAATGTCGTGCAGCGACATCGCTTCCGCGATGTGGATTTCCAGGTCGATCCACGCGTTTGCGTCCCGCCCTTCATCCAGCCAGCGGTGCACCTCCGCCAGCCCTTCCTTCGCTTTCCAGTTCACCAGCGGGCGGCCGGATGTCAAATAGATTTCTTCAATCGAGGCCGGTTCTCCCGGTTTGACGTCCAGAACGGTCAGCGACTTGGCCTGGCCCGCTTCGGAAAAGCTGTAGGCAAGCGGGGAACCGCAGTAGCGGATGGGGCTCTGCGCTTTAAGCGTCTGCGGACGATGCAGGTGGCCGAGCGCCACATACTGCGCGCCGACATCGAGTGCCGATGTATCGACCGTGTACGCTCCGCCGACCTGAATCGGACGCTCCGATTCGCTTTCTTTTCCCCCGAGCACGTAAATGTGGCTCATGATCAGGTTCACGGTATCGGGACGAAAGCCCGCCGTTTGAGCCTTGACCAGCTCGCCTACCCGTTCGGAGTAGGCTCTCCTGAGCACTTCTTCGCCGGCATCGTCGCTGAGCAGCTCGCCCAGCCGCGACTCGGACGGATACGGCAGCGCAAACAGTTTGGCCGTTTCGCCGGTTCTCGGAATCCCGATCTCCATCAGACCCGCTTTCGGCAGCCCGATCAGAGAGATTCCCTGCGCCTTGGCAAGCGGAGAAGACGCCCCCAGACGATCCGGATGATCGTGGTTGCCGGAAATGACGACAACTTCCCTGCGGCCGTCCTCGGCCAGCCTGGACAGAGCGTCGTAAAAAAGCTGCTCCGCAGCGGCAGGCGGATTGACGGTGTCGTACACATCTCCCGCCAGCAGCACGAGATCGATATTCCCTTCTCTGACAATACGGACGAGTTCGTCCACGAAAGCAACCTGTTCCTCAAACCGGCTCCGCCCTTCCAGGGTTCTCCCCAAGTGCCAGTCACCGGTGTGCAGTATGCGCATACCTATCCCCCAAATCTGATTGTATCTGTAAAAACGGCCGGCCCGCCTTAATCAAGCGGTTTTGGTCCGGCCTCTTCCGTTCAAATTTCAACCACGTGCCCGCCGTCAAAGAAAAACAGGTAGGTTCCCGCAAGCTTACGCTTCCAGATTTTTTCCACTGCCTGTCCGTACAAGCCGAGTTGGATCTTGTATCTTTCCCGGAGCGCTTCGAGGCCGACGCCTTTGACACGGTCCGTCTTGTAATCGAGCATAATCAGATTGCCGTCCGATTCGAACAGGCAGTCGATCACCCCCTGCACAAGCACCGTCTCCCCGCGGGTCGACGCATCCGCATTCGGGTAGACACGACCGGCGGGAAGCCCCAAGCTGAAAGGCACTTCACGCCATACCCGGGTAGCGGCGGCAAGCTTCAGACCGATCTGCGTCCGGAAAAAGCCCGCAAGGATTTCCGTATCCACAGCTCTTGCTTGAGCGGGGGTAAGCAGTTCCTTGTCGATCATGTCCCGGATAACAGCTTCCACCGCTTGCGGCGTCACTTCTTTCAGAGGCATATGCTGCATGACGGCGTGAAAAACGGTTCCCCGCTCCGCAGGGGTCAATTTCTTCTCTTCCATAAAACGGGGACGCCTCAGAAGCGACGTTCTTGCCGAGGAACCGGCCGAAGGCGTACCGGGTACGGCAGCACCGGACGGAACTTCCCCGCCTGCTTCACCAGGTGGCTCAATCGGCCCGCGCGCTGCTTGCGTGCCTTGCGCCGCTTGCGCTTCTTGTGTGTCCCCTGCGTCTTGCGTGCCCTGTGACCCTACTTCCGGGTCCTGTACGTTTTCTGCCTTTTGCGTGTCTTCTGCGTCCCTTGTCTCTTGCGGCTCTTGTTCGTCCTGCGTCTCAGCCGCTTCCCGCCCCCGCAGCTCTTTCGCCTGCACGAACGCAGGGCTGTCCATAAAAGTCGTCAGATCAAAAACCGGATTCCCTCCGCTGCGAGTTCCTTCCGTATCGCGCCCAGAGGCAGGCGTACCGGGAGAATGCTCCGCGTTCAGCCGGGAAGCTTCCGCCGCCCCCGCCATTTTCAACAGCCGGGTCGGCAAAATGAGCCCGCTCCCCGGACTCGGCATTAGCTCGGCCGACGGAATTTCTTCGTGATCGGAAGCTGTACTGCGGTCTGCCTGCCTTTTCAGCTCGGAAACGGACGTTTTTGAAAAATAAGCGGTCGCCTGGGCAAACGGATACGTCCACGACAGCGACTTCGCAAGCGCAACGTCCCACTCCTCGGTGAAAGTCGGCACCTTGTTCAAGTGTTTCAGCGCTTCCAGGCGGTCCGCCTGAATCGTGACGGATTCGTCGGCTTTCCCCATGGCCGCCAGCTCTTCGGGCGCAATCACTTCGAAGCTCCACTTGGAGCCGTCTGCCGCCAGCGCCGGAGGGCTGTGTTCCTGAAGCCCGGCTTTCTCTCTCCACAAAGACGCATCCCGGTGTCGCATGAGTGCGGGCCCCAGCCAGTCCAGGTAGCTGCGAGCACGCGCCACTTCGTCGTCCGGAAGCGGCCAGTTGTCGCTCTCCAGGTGCCTGCTCCAGCCTTGGAGCTGCTTGTCCAGCGAACGTACCGTGCCGAGCAGGAACAGCTTCTCCCGTGCCCGGGTGAGCGCCACATACAGGACGCGCAGTTCCTCGGCAAGCGTCTCGATGCGCATCCGGCGCCGGATCGCAAGCTGTGGAAGGGTCGGATAGCCGACCCGCAGCTTCGTATCCACAAAGCGCGGACCGAAGCCCAGTTCCTTATGGATCAGGAACGGGTCGAGCAGATCGCGCTGGTTGAACATTTTGCCGAGTCCGGCTGCGAAAACGACCGGAAACTCGAGTCCCTTACTCTTGTGGATGGACATGATCCGCACGACGTCCTCCTGCTCGCCCAGCGCCCGGGCGGTACCGAGGTCGCCTCCGGTGTCCTTCATCCGCTCGATAAAGCGGAGAAACCGGAAAAGCCCGCGCAGCGAAGTGTTCTCGTACTGCCTCGCCCGGTCGTAAAGCGCCCTGAGGTTCGCCTGGCGCTGCTGCCCTCCGGGCATCGCTCCCACGAAGTCGAAGTAGCCGGTGTCCCCGTACACCTTCCAGATGAGACGGGCGAGCGCTCCCTGCCGTGCTTCGCTCCGCCACTCTTCCAGCCGCCGCAGAAAATCCGCGATTTTGCCGCGGAGTTCCTCGTCCGGCTTCCACTCGCCGGCCTCCTGTAAATCGCTTCCGCCCTCCGTGCTGCCCAGGGGACGGATTCCTTGGGCGTAAGCCCGGACCGCCTCGTAGAACGGGATATTTTTGCCGGATATACGCAAAGAAGCCAGTTCATCCGCCGTCAGGCCCACGATCGGCGAACGGAGGACACCCGCAAGCGGAACGTCCTGATACGGGTTGTCAATCACTTTCAGCAGCGCGAGCATGACTTCGACTTCCGTCGCCGTAAAATACCCGGTATTCAGATCGGCGTAAGCCGGAATGCCTAGCTGTCTTAATTCTTCAATAAAAATCGGCGACCACTGCTGGGTAGCACGCAGCAGAATGACCATATCCCGGTACGTGGCGGGTCTCATGGAGCCGGACCGTTTATCGTACACGAGGTAGGGACGCCCGTCCTGCGGATCTAGCATGGCCTGTATTTTGCGGGCGATCGCCCGGGCTTCCATCTGGGCGGTTTCCAGCTCCTGGCCTTCCAGGATGCCGCCCAGCTCGCCCTCCTGCTCCTCGGCTGAAATCTCCCCGGCCGACTCCTCCGCATCGGTCTCTTCTCCGTCGGACGCCTGTCCGGCTGCCGCACGGTCGATGAGCATCATTTCGACGGACAGATTCTGGCCTTCGGCCGCCGGATAAGACGCGCCGTTCACCAGCTCCGCCCGCTCGTCGTAAGCAATGTCGCCGACGCCCTCATTCATGATCTGCCGGAAAATAAAGTTGACGGCATCGACTACCTCCGCCCGGCTTCTAAAGTTCCGGGCCAGGTCGATCCGTCTTCCCGGACCGCTGCCGTCTCCGGTGAAGCTTTTGTACTTCTCCAGAAAAAGCCCGGGCTCCGCCAGCCGGAAGCGGTAAATGCTCTGCTTCACGTCGCCGACCATAAATCGGTTGCCCGGGAGCGGTTCGGCGATCAGTTCGACGATAGCTTCCTGGACGCGGTTCGTGTCCTGGTACTCGTCAAGCAGCACCTCCGCGAACTGCTCCCTGTATTCGAGCGCCGCCCGCGAAGGGATCAGGCGATCCGGGGCTGACTCTTCGGAGCGCAGAATGCGTAGGCAGAAATGCTCCAGATCGGCGAAATCGACCAGACCTTTGGCGGCCTTGGCCTTGCTGTAGCGCCCTCCGAAGTCGATGACGAGATCGACCAGCGCGTGAATGACGGGCGCCATTTCCCGCGTTTCCTCCAGAAACCGCTCCGGCGGCCGCCCGAACAATTCTTCCTGAAGGGAAGTGATGCGTTCTTTGGCCCGGCTCCTCAGCTGTTTCACCTGGTCCTGGAGTTGCGGGTCCACTTCGTCTTTCTTACACGGCTTGAGCTTCCCGAAAGACACGGACTGAAACGCGCTGAACAGAATGTCCCACGGATAGTTCTCGGCTATGTCCGTAAGTCCCTCGACCATGGTCAGATCATCCTGTACGGCTGTCGCGTAAGGAAGCGGCCCGCCCGGCTGACCGGTGATTTCGAGAGCCTGCTTCAAGAGTTCCGCGGTCCCCCGGAGTTCCAGCCGGACATCCTCGGTGAGACCCTTGAGCCAGAACTCCGCCGGCGCGCCTTCGCCTTCATCCCCGGCTTCTGCGGCCTTATCCGCATTCTCCGCCGTAAGGGCGATATCGGCACCTCCGGTATCCGCCAGTGTATCTGCGGGGTTTATCGCAGGTTCCGCCGCATTCGCCGAAGCGGTTTCCGCCGCAGTTCCGACAACAGCCGAATCCGAAGCCGCAGCCGCTTCCGCATAGCCTTCGCTGACTTCCGCCAAGGCGGCCGTCATTTCGTCTTCACCGGCAGAATCGCTGCCCGTGATGAGTTCGTAGTTCTTCGGTCCGAACATCAGCGCCATCTCACGCAGCCAATGTTCCGGCCACGGATGACTGCGCGACTCGTCGTACAGCTTCTGGATCAGCAGATGGAGGGGAACGTCGCTGCGCTCGCCGCCGAACGTATCGACCAGCCGCCAGAACGGGCTGTCTTCCCCGCTTTCCCCGTAGTACTGCTCCATCATTTCTTCGAGCTGGTCATGCCGCATCAGCTCCGCTTCCGTCTCGTTGGCGATACGGAACCCGGGGTCGAGCCGAATCAGGCTGTAGTGTCTGCGGATCACTTCCAGACAGAAGGAATGAAGGGTCGTCACGGAAGCCCGCCCCATCAGGGCAAGCTGCCGCTTCAAGTGCTGAGAGTCCGGGTTAGCCGTCAGCTCTTTTTCCAGCGCCTCGCGTATTCTCTGCTTCATTTCGGCTGCGGCTGCCTTCGTAAAGGTCGCGACCAGCAGACGGTCCACATCCAGGGGAGAAGCCTCGTCGGAAATGCGGCGGATAATCCGCTCGACCAGTACGGCCGTTTTCCCAGAGCCGGCCGCTGCGGCCACAAGCATGTTTTGCCCCCGCAGGGCGATGGCGTCCCATTGCTCATCCGTCCACGTGGTTCCCGGAGGTTTCGTTCTAGGTGTCGTTGTCATCGGTCTTGCTCCTCCTTTCCGCTTCCCGTCTCTTTCCTGGTCAGTTCGGCCCAGACGCGGTCGCGTCCGATTTTGGCCAAATGTTTGGGCTCGTTGCCGTCCAGCGCGGGATCAAATTGGCACACCGCCTTGTAGGAACAGTGCTGGCAGGCCGTTTTATTGCCCGTGCGGTAAGGGGTGATATCCACCCGTCCCTCCGTAATCTCCGTGCCGATATCGCGGATCCGGTCCCGCACATAACCGCGCAGGGTATCCCACTGCTCTTCCGAAGCGACGGAGGACGACTTATAAAAGCCTCCATCCTTGGACAAGGCGGCCGGTACCAGTTGGGAGTGGCCCGTCGCGCCCGCAAGGTCGCTGTCCATCATTTTCACGACTTCCGGATCGGCCATAAGGAGTCCTTTCATCTTGTACCGCTTGCGCAGTTCTTTCTCTACGTCCTGGACGGTCATACCGTTCGTGAACTGAAGCAGGGGATTGTGCACATGAAAATACAGCACCCCTGCCGGTGTAGCGCTCATGCCGAGCCACTGGGGCGCATGAGTTAAGATCACGTCCAGATACGTGAGCATCTGAAGGGACAAACCGTAATAGACGCTGGACAAATCCAGCGCAGTGGGGCTTGACTTGTAATCGATCACGCGAAGCAGCAGACCGCTGTCCCCCCGGGCCTGGTCCACTCGGTCGATCCGTCCGATAATTTCCATCGTGCATCCGTTGTCGAGCTGGAACGTCAGAGAAGGCAGCATGCCCCCCGGCCCGAAATCGATTTCCAGCCCCACCGGTGAAAACAGGCTGCGCTTCGCGTGCTCGCCCAGCATGACGGCCGCTTTGCCCACAACCTGCTTCAGCTTGTGGGAAATATACCGGTACCGCTTGGAGCTCAGGAGAATTTCGCCCTGGAGCCGTGGCGCAAGCCGGTCGACGACGTCGGATGTCCGCCGGTAGGTTTCTTCCGTGCTCAGGCTCGCCCAATCGACCTTGTCCTCCTGCAGACCGCGGACGAACAAGTTGAGCGCACCGTGGAACAGCTGCCCGATATCCGGAGCTTCCAGACGGAACACCCGGCGCTCTTTGAGTTTGAGGCCGTGTGTCAAGAAATGGGCGAACGGGCACGCGACATAGCGCTCCATCCGGGATACGCTCGCACGGAGATGACGGCCGTACAGAAGACGGCTCGTTTCCCGTGGCAGCCTGTCCTCCCGGTTGGCATACAGCAGCCCTTGAACGAGTCGGTTCATGCTGCCCTTCCACTCCGGCTCCCCCGCAAAGTAGTTGTATGTGCCCCACCACAAATCGCCGATGGCCGCTCCTCTCATCCACTGCTTCAGCTGAACGCCGAGGTAAGACATCGCCCGTGAGGGGTTTTGCATATAGGAAAGCTGTTCCTCTGCGGACATAAGCGGCGAAGGCTCGCCCATCCACTGGACCTCGCGCAGCTCGGGAAACAGTCCCTTCACCTGGCGGATCAGTTCCGAGGGAAGCAGCGATTTGCCTTCTTCATCGGCAAGCGGGTAAGACAAGGACAACCGGCGGCTCGGAACGGCCAGTGAAGAATAAATCAGGAAAGACTCGTCCAGCAGCCTCCGGCGGTTTCCGTCCGCCATCGGCAGCCCCGTCTGAAGCAGCAGCTCGCGTTCCGCTTCGGCCAGAACGCCGTCTTCCGTCGGCGACGCCGGAATGACCCCGTCGCTGACGCCGAGTATGAAGGCGTACCGGATTTTCATGGAACGGGTACGGTCCATACTGCCGACGAGCACCTGGTCGAGCGCCGGAGGAACGAGGCCGAGCTTGATGCTCTCCAGCCCGGTTTCCAGCAGCTCGCCGTACAGCTCGGCCGATATTTCTTCCTCGCCCATCAGCTCGACCAGTTGATCGAGCAGATCCATCAGGCTGCCCCAGATCTGGCTGTGCTCCCGGGCTTTCTCCGGCCGGCCGTTTGCAGCCGCCTCCGCATACCACTGCTCCAGCCGTTCCGGCGCATGCACGTCTTCCAGAAGCTCGTACAGCGCCTGCGTTCTCGACTGGACCATTTTGGCCCGCTTGAGATTTTTCTGGAAACGAAGCAGCGGCTCCGCCACCCATTCCCGGGTCTGCTGAATTTCCTGCAGATAACGCTCCTCCGCCTCATTCGCCGCCGTCTCTTCGTCTTCCAGCGAAGCCCTGCTGCGGTGAGTCCACGGCTTGCCGTCGGTCCACCGGTTCCCCTGGATTCCGTAGGAGAGCACGTAATTTTCGAGGCGGTCCATCGCCGCCCTCTGCTCCGTCAGCGTCTTCGCCCCCACTTCTTCGGCGTCCCCGTCCCAGGGCAGGAGAAGGTCTGTTTTTACGCAGCGGAATACCGCATCGTAGCCCCAGTTATGCAGCACCGTTTCCAGAGCCGAGCGGATGAATTCCGCAAGAGGGTTATGCAGCACCGTTCTTTTCTGGTCAAAAAAGTGAGGAATCCCGTAATCGGTAAAAGCGGTCTCCAGCAGATCCTCGTAGTCCGCCATGTTGCGGACCATCACGGCCATATCCCGCCAGCGGACTCCCTGTTCGCGGGCCAGCCTCGTCATTTCCCGGGCTACGCCTTCGGCTTCGGCCCTGCGGTTGACGGCGGCGTAAAGCGAAAGCTGCTCCCGTTCGCCGGGTCCGGCCGGAATATACGGGCTGCCGTACCGGCCGATGCGCTGCTCGAACGAGTTCTCCAGATGGGCGAGCATCGGACTGGCGGCGAACCGGGGCGACAGAACAGGCTGTACGGCCACGGTCTCAGCCGGCCCGGCGCCTACGGCATCCACCAGCTCCTGGAGCTGCGCCATCGTACGTGCCGTCGGGTGGAACAGATCCAGCTCGTCCGGAATCTCTCCGGCATAATAAGGCCGGTTCACGCAGAGCGACACCGTGGTCCCGGCTCCGTGCTCAAAAAGCCCCTTTACCACCATCAGCTCCTGGGGCGTAAAACCGTGGAACCCGTCGATCCAAATCTGCGCGTCCCGAACAAGCGACGACTGTCCGAGCTCCTCGGCCAGTTTGGCCAGCGTTCCTTCCCCGTCGAGATACCGGAGTGAAATTTCGTGCTCGAAAGCCCCGTAAATCAATTGGAGATCCCGCATTTTATCCCGCAGGAGCTGCTTTTTGCTGCCGAGAAAATCGTCGTACCTGTCCACATGTTCGCGGAGACTCTCTCCCGTCACGCAGTAGCGCCTCCACTCCGCGAACAGATCGTTCAGCCGGTCGACGAAGCCCGTCTGCTCGTACACCGACCGGTAGAAACGCAGGTCGCCTTTCCGCTTATGTAAAAGCTTGTGCAGAAGAAGCTTTTTCCCTACGTCGTCAATAGGCTGGCGGGCCGTTCCGCCTCTCTCCTGCATCACCCTCCAGGCCAGACGGCGGAAGCTGAGCACCTGCGCGCGTATCGTTCCGCCCACATCGGGATGATCGACAAGCGCCAGCTCCGTCTGAAAAGTCGCCTGCTCGGGTACGATCAGAATCAAAGGCGGCCCCTCCGGCCGCTGTTTCAAGTTCTCTATGATTTCATCCATGCAGAGCTTGCTTTTGCCGCTCCCTGCACGGCCGGTTATAAAACGTACGGGCATGTCGGGTACGCCCCTTTCGCCATGTTACTTGTCCCCGTGGGGAATCTATGTTCTCTATCGCTCTATTGTAACATAAGTTGCGAGAGGGGAGGCAAGCGGAGGGCATGGGACTATTTTCAATTTTAGCCGTTCAAAGCCCGCGTCCCTTGATTGATTTCCGGTTCGTTCGTTATGCTGTTAGGGTTGTTGCTTATACCTCCGAAGCTGTCGCCCGGCGAAAACGATGCGGCTCCGCCGCTCATTTTGTTGTTGCTTGACATTACGATAAAAGCGGCATTTCCGATTTGAACGTTGGAACTGTTAGAGACACTGTTGATTTTGATATTCCCGATAATTGAACCCACCATCCGAACCCCCTCCAAACCAGACTGACCGTGTTTCATTCTATGTATAAGAGGGCCCAAGTGTCACTTTCCCGCTTTATTCCCTTCCGGATGGAGAGGCGCTTTGGCGGATAGGTTTTTTTTCGCACCAAAAAAGGCGGTCCGAAGACCGCCCTTCTCATCACGTTTGCCGGGAGATACGCAGACACGCGTCCCGTTACCAGTAAGGAACGCTTCCGCTTACTCTTCCTCTTTCGGCTCTGCCTCGTAGCGGCAGACGAATCTTTCCGTGCCGGGGTATTTCTCTCCCAGCGAACTTACCGTAAAGCCGATGCTGCGGTAAAAATCGACGGCGTCCTCGTCCGTCTCCGCCACGATTTCCCGGGGCTTTTTCAGCTGGATCAGCTCCAGGATCTGTCCCCGGCCGTAACCGGCCCCCCTGCACTCCGGATCCACGACCAAGTGGTGGATCGTCAGAGTCCCTTCCGCATCCGTCGAAAAGCCGACCAGCCCGATAAGGTCTCCTTCCGATTCGTATCCGTACAGCTCGCGCCCGGGTGCCTGCCCGTAGAACCTCACCGCTTCTTCCACGGATTCAGGGTCCGGAAACACGGCATAGCCCAGCAGTTCCCTGATTTTTTCCTGATCCGTTTGCGATTTTATTTTTTGAGCATGGAAATCCCTCCATTTGTAGTCCGAATCATTCCATAACATTCTGTGTATAGGGCCTATCCCGTTTACCCGATGTAAGGCAGGAGGTAAATGACAAGCGTGACCGTAAACATTCTGAGTACGGTAGACATAAACACGGCCTGCGAAGAAAACTCCGGCTCGTTGTCGTACTCGACCGCCAGCAGAACACTGCTGAGGGAGGTCGGCACGGCGCAGGACAAGACAAGCGCTTGCGCCATCACGCCATGAAGCCCCAGCAGCCAGACGACGCCCAAACCGATCAGCGGACCCATGCACAGCCGCAGGAAATTCGACCAGAGCACGTCGGAGAACCGGAAGGCCCACTTCATGCCGCCGAGCTGGACACCCAGGGTGAGCAGAGCCGTCGCCATAAAGCCGTCCGCGATATAGTGCAGCGGAATACTAAGCGGCTGGGGCACCGCAATCTGATAATGCCGCAGAACGAAGGCGAGCGGAATCATGTAAATCGTCGGCAGGTAAGCGACCGTTTTCAATATTTCTTTCCAACTGCTCTTATGGGCGTTAACGTTGTAAACACCGAGCGTATTGGGCAGCAGATTCTGCATCATCATCACGATCATCTGCACGGACAAGGTTAACGCATCCCCGACAAATACCATCTGATTGAGCGGAATCGCGTAATTGGCGCTGTTGTAAAAAATGATGCTGTTGCGCATGGCTCCTTTCATTCCGCCCTTGTACCTGCGGATGCGCACGAACAATTCGGTCATCACGGAAATGGCCGTGAAAAACAGCAGGAAGAACAAAAGCACCTGACCGAGAATCGCCACGGATAACTCCGATTCGTACAGCTTGACGAAAACAAGCGCAGGAGCAAATACGTAAAAATTCAACTTCGACAACGTCTTGATATCCAGGCGGAACGCACGGAACATCGCCGCACCGATCAGAATCATTACCGCCAGCGGCACGATATTGTTGAGAAAGATATGTATAAAATAGGTCATGCTTTCATCACTTCTCGTCAGTTAGTCGGGAAAGAAAAATCAGACAACCAAACCTATATATGGTAAAATAGACAAGAACAATCGAAATCGGTTCCCTTATAAGTGAGAAAGGAGGTAAACGAATGAAAAGAATCGTCGTCCTGATCTTTGCCGCTTTTTTCGCTTTTTCCGCCAACGCATCGGCAGCCTATACGGCCGTCTCCCAAGACCTGTACGTCAGCCAGGCCGCGCCGCACAAAGCGAGCATAGGACTGTGGAGCACAACGAACGAGGTCGTCCAGATAACGGTTTATTCGAAGAGCCCGAACGGACAGTTGAGCCCCCTCTACTCCAAAAACGTAGCTATCGGTCCGGCCGTGGCAAGCCCGGTAGAATTTTCCGTAGGTTACTTATCCCCGGGAACGTACGTTATTAAAGGAGAGTTCCCAGGCAGTTACGGCAGCTTGGGTCCCGTCAGTCTTTATCCCTCATTTTAAACAGGCACGTGAAAACGCAGCAACCACTGATCGTTTCTCAGTGGTTGTTTTTTTGTTTTCGCTGTTTTTAGTCGGCCTTAAGCGCTCTTCCCTTTTCATCGAGAAAAAATTTCGCCTTCCGGACGGTATCTTCTTTGACCATAACCACTCTTCTGACCGAAGGGTCGGATTTATCGACTTTCGTTTCCCAGCCGTCCGTATTCACCAGCTCTAAAATCTCGTCCAGGCTCATGGATTTATATCCGTAAAAGCCGCTTAGTCCGGCCCATTCTTTCAAAAGGACCTTAACCCGGTAATCCAACTTGTCCAGCGACTCGCTATCTGCGTTCTTTCTTTTACCCATCTTCATTAACTCCCCTGTGTGCAAATTAAAATCCGTCAATGATGTTCCGACTCTTCACTTTACCACGATCTCGACCCGCGTTCCATCGGGAAGTTTATCTAGCTGATTGCCGATCCAAGATCCGGCCCCCCGGTTGTCCGAAGGTTTGATGTAAGCGATATCCGCTCCCTTGCCGCCTTCCGCGCACATCGCCATCGGCCATTCGTCGCGGTCGTAATTTTTTTTGGTCGCGACACCGGCCAGGGACTGCCTGCGGTTCTCCTCGGCTCCCTTCCGGTCGATCGTGCAGACGGACGAAGCTCCTTTTGCAATCGCGTCTTTGATGTGCTTAGCGGTTTCGGGATACTTGTCGCTCGGGAAATAGATCGTCTGGTCGGCAGAAGTGCTCTTGCCCGTCTCGCCGTCGAACAATCCGAGGCTTTTAGCGACGACCGAGACGAGTACAATCAGCAGAAAAAGAAAAATCGAGGCCGTTTTCTTGTTCTTCTTTCGTTTTTTGTTCATGGTGTCCATCCGTATTCTATGTAGTGGCTATCCTTGCCATTGTATCATACAAACGCGCTTTCCGGACGCAAAAAAACCGCCGCAGGGCTTCGCCCCGCGCGGTTTAATCCCGTCAGCCGCCGCTTATCGGCGGTTGGCTGCGCGGATTCTTTTGAGCTGATTGACGTGGACCGTCTCGTGGATGGCGATAAAATGCGCCCACTGGGCGGCGTTCATTTCAAAACCCGCCGGATGCGGAAACAGAAGATCGTTGGTGTTCCGTTCGGCCAGCTTCGGGATGAGCGCCTTCGTCGCCGCTCGCACTTCATCCAGCATTTGCAGCGCTTCTTCGTAAGATGAGGCGCCCGTAGGCCGGGCCGGGTCCGGAGCCTCGATCTTCCGGCCGATAATTCCGCTGGCTTGCAGAATGCCCATCACGTCCGTCGCCTTCTCGTCCAGCGGCTCGGAAGGTCCGGCCGGCGTTTGGCCCACAACCTGCTTAAGCTGATACAGGATCATTCCTTCCAGCTTCGCCAGATGCTCCACCACTTCGGTCACATTCCAGCCGTCCGGCTTCTCGCGGAGCTGCTTTTCGTCCGGGCCGAACGAATTCAGAACTTCCGTAAGCTGGCGGCGCACATTATCCATATAAGGCACAATATCTTTAAAGGTTACCAAACTAATCCCCTCCGGGTCTCGCGTTGTTCCGCTCGTCTGTATGCTTTTCCTTTTATTGTACCATGCCGCATACCGGAATAAAAAAAGCCGGAGACCGCGGTCAGCGGCTCCGTACTTCAAAGATGGCAAACTTCAGATAATTTCCTTCGTCGACCCCGAGCAGGCGCGGATGATCTTTGCCCGCGGCGCGGAATTCGACCAGCCGGAGTATCTTCCCGGCATCGACGGCGGCCGCATGGACAGTCTCCAGGAACAGCTCCGGCGCCATGTGGTACGAGCAGGAAGCCGTCACCAGATAGCCGCCTTCGTTGACCAGCTTCATCCCGTGCAGGTTAATGTCCTTGTAGCCGCGGCAGGCGCCCTCGACGGCGCTGCGCGTCTTCGCAAAGGCCGGCGGATCGAGAATGACAACGTCCCACGTCCGTCCTTCTCCGACCGGTTTGGAGGTATCGACCTTCGCGCCTTGTCCGGCCAGCGATCTCTGGCGCCGTTCCTCGACTCCCTTCACCTGTCTGCGCAGGTATTCGAAAGCGTCCGCCACGACGAACTCGACCCGGTCTTCGAATCCGTTCAGCTTGACGTTCGTACGGGCGCTCTCCACCGCATGCTCGGAAATGTCCAGGCAGGTCACTTTCTTCGCCCCGTATTTGCACGCATGCAGCGTGAAGCTGCCGGTATGCGAGAAACATTCGAGCACCGTGGCCCCGTCCCAGTACGGAAACGTGACGACTTTGCCGTTCGCGTTAACCGGCAGCCGCTGCATCCGCCCCTCGTGGTCCACCTCACGGACGGCGATGCCGCTTTCGGCTCCCCAGCCCTTCATAAGCGGCTCGGTTGCCGCGCGGTTTTCCCTCTGGTCGAAGAAATAGCCCGTCTTCTGTCCCTGCTCGATATCGACTTCGATATGAAGACCGTTCTCGAGAATGCGGACGTAACGCGGACATTCCCCGTAAAGCGCACCCGTGGTCTGCGTCAGACCCTCCAGCTCTCTCACCGGCACGTCGCTGCGCTCGTAAATGCCCTGCGGCGCGAACACTTCCACCAAAGCCGCCGTAATCGCTTCCCGGCACACATCCATGCCGAGCGTCAAAATCTGCACCACAAGGACGTCCGCAAATTTATCGACGGTAAGCCCGGGCAGAAAATCCGCTTCCCCGTACACGAGACGGTAAGAATCCGAATCGTGCAAAAACCGCGCCCGGTGTCTGGCGCAGCGCCCGAAACGCTCGACAAAAAACTCCTTCGTCATCGCTTCAAGCGGTTTATAACTGACTACCCGTCCGGTAATCTGGGACTTCGGATTGTAGTAAGCCGACGCGAGCGGCTGCCCCGCATGGGTCCGCACTTCCACGACCTGTCCGGGAACGGGCTCGCCTTCCACGCGTTCGATTTCGCTTGCGAAAATCCAGGGATGGCCCTGTTCAAGCCGTTTTTTTCTTTTTTTCTGTAAGACGATTGCTGCCATTGTAAGGCTCCTTCCTCCTGCCAAAACCCCCGTCCTGCCTGGACGGGAAGCACATCAAATCAATCGGGGCGGGCGGGGTGCTTGTCATGCCCTCCGCCGCCCGCTCATATACTGCTAAGACAACCCCGTTCTACGCGGAATATGATTAAAGGAGCAGGACCTATGTGGCTATCACTGGCTCTCCCCCTACTCGCAGGGCTGTCTGTCTTCTTATTCGGGATGAAAATGATGGAGCTGGCCTTAAACCAGCTGGCCGGTCCCCATATATACCGGTTTCTCGAAACCGCCACCCGGACGCCGGCCCACGGCCTCGTCACCGGAACCGCGCTGACGGCGCTGCTCCAAAGCAGCAGCGCCGTCACGGTGATCTCGATCGGCCTGGTCAACGCCGGCGTCCTGACTTTCCCGAGAACGCTCGGCATCATTCTCGGCACGAACATCGGCACGTGCCTGACGACCGAGCTGATCGGGCTGAACCTCGGCGCAGCCGCGCTGCCTCTGCTGCTGGCGTCCAGCGCCGTGTGGCTCGCCAGCTGGATGCCGGGTCCCGGCCGTCGCCAAGCGGGCGCGGGCGGGGCAGCCGTCGCCGGAAACAGGCCCGGGGGCTCCGCTTCCGGCGACGCAAAGACGGGCCCTGCCGGTAGTCCGGCGCCGGCTTTGCGAAGCGGCGGTACCCGGGAGGGACGGCCTGCAGGCTCTGCGCGTACAGACGGAGGCCTCGCAGCCGGTTCTCGCCCGGCCCCGGACCGCGCCTGGCCGCCGGTGCGCTCGGAGACGCCCGGTTCCTCCCACGCGCATGATGTTGTCCGTCCGGATTCGAGGCCGGCCGGCGACCAAGGCCCTGCGCAGGAGCCGCCCGCCGGGCGCGGCTGGCTGCACGCCGTCCGCTATGCCGCGCTGGCCGCGGCCGGCTTCGCCCTCGTGCTGATCGGCATCCGGATCATGCAGAGCATCGGTCCGGCCCTCCAGCATCAGGGCCTGTTCGCCTGGTTTCTCGAGCAGGCCCGGGTCAGCCTGCTGTGGGGCGTCATCGCCGGCGCGGCCGTCGCCGCTCTGATCCACAGCTCCAGCGCGGTCATCGTGATGGCCATGGGCTTTGCGGCAAGCGGGGTCATATCGCCTGAACTCGGCATCGCCGTCACCCTGGGCTCCAACGTCGGGACGTGCGTAACCGCCTGGCTCGCCAGCATCGGGGGCACGCGGGCGGGCGTGTTCGTAGCCTGGTCGCATATTTTGCTCAACGTAGGAGGCACGGTGCTCTTCTTCCCGCTGATCGGCCTGCTTCAAGAGGTCTCGTCCTGGATGAGCGCCGATCCGTCGGCGCAAATCGCCCGCGCCCAGACTCTTTTTAACGTGGCCAGTTCACTGATTGCGCTGCCGTTCTGCTATCTCCCTTTCAGTAGGAAGAAGAACCTGCAGCCCCGGACATGAGAGCGACGCCGGAGCTCATGCCCAGACGCTGCGCTCCGGCTTCTATCATGCTGCGGGCCGTTTCCAGATCGCGGACACCGCCGGAAGCTTTGACACGAACGGCTGCGGATACGGATTGCCGCATGAGACGCACGTGCTCGGCAGTCGCTCCTCCAGGTCCGAATCCGGTAGAAGTTTTCACGAAAGCGGCGCCGGCTTCTTCGGCAAGACGGCAGGCAAGTACAATCTGCTCGTCGCTCAGAAATCCCGTCTCCAGAATCACCTTCACGATCGCCCGGCCTTTCACGGCATCCACGACTTGCCGGATATCGCCCCTCACCGCTTCGGCGTTTCCTTCCAGAAGGCTGCCCACCGCCAGAACCATATCAATCTCTTCCGCTCCGGACTCCGCCGCTTTTGCCGCTTCGAAAGCTTTGACCTCCGGCAAAGACGCGCCGAGAGGAAAACCGACAACCGCGCATACTTTCACCGCGGTGCCCTGAAGCTCCTCTCTGCACAGGGGCACCCATCCGCTGTTCACACACACGCTGTAGAAGCCGAACTCCTTCGCTTCTCCGCAAAGCTTACGGATAGCGCTGCTCTGCGCTTCCGGCTTTAAGAGCGTATGATCGATATAAGACGCCAGATCGCTAATCCCTGTCATACGAGCTTCACCTCGTATCCGAGTTTTTGCAAAGCCGCAAGCACAACCCCGTCGTTGTTATCGTATCCCGATTCCGCCTGCTTCTTCCAAGCGGTTTCCGGACTCATCCATTCCACTCCGCTGATTTCTTCTATTTGAGCCTGCAGATCGCCGCCGACCGCTTCCACCAGATAATAATGAACTTCCTTCTCCACGGTGCCATGCTCCGGATGCTCGTAACGGTACGAGATCACATCCAGCGGTTCCACGATCCGGCCCGCAATGCCCGTCTCCTCCGCGATTTCCCGCAGCGCCGTCTCCTCTATCGTTTCGCCCGGCTCCATCTTTCCTTTGGGCAGCGTCATTTTCCCGAAACGGTCCTGAATCAGCTGCACCTCCGTGCGTTCCTCCTGTTTGCGGAACACTACGCCGCCTCCCGAAATCTCCTTCATCGGAACCATCCTTTCCAGCCTCCGGCCTGTGCCGGGGTCATTCTTTACATTCTAACGAATAAACAGGGAGACAAGCAACGGAAAGAAGGCGGCTGCGCTTCTTTTTTTGTGCGAGATTTCGAGGCTTTCCGGTTAGTGGAAAATTTAGAGACTTTCTTTAGATAAGATGCTTTTAAAATTATGTTTATAAAATCTTAATCTGGAATATATTGCTTAAAAATATTTTATTTTGTTTAATTATATATGGGTATGTTGCCCAAATTTAGATTTTACAGGAGGTAACTTATGTTAGGTAAAAAATCAATGATCGCAGTCACATGTACGGGCCTCATGTTCTCTTCCCTGATGATAGCCAACTCCGCATCCGCAACCGAGACGTGTGGAGGGTATTTGTCCAATATGACGGACCCTCTCGCAATCAGAATGGAAAACGGAGAGAAAGTAATCTGGGACAATGTAGACCCCGTCCTGATTCAAAAACGGGACAAGTACGTCAGCCTGCTGAAGCAGAAAAACTGGACGATCACCTTCAACTCGGCTTACCGTCCGTACCAGTATCAGCGGCATTTGTATGAAATCGTACAGAATGCTTCCAAATCGTCCTGCGTGGCGGCGGAAAAAGCGGCGCACGGACTCGGCACGGAAGTCGCGAAGCCCAGCAATACCGCTCCGCACACTCGCGGCATCGCATTCGACGCCATCGTAAAGGACTCGGCGGGCAACGCCCTGAACGGCAGAACGTTCGTCAACAGCCAGCTGAAAGACGTGGCGGCGCAGGCCGGCCTCAGCTTCCCGCTTCCGACGACCGACGGCGTTCACCATATTGTTGCCGGCGGCTCCACGACACCGGACGACGGCGTGCTGAGGCTCGGAGACCAAGGTCCGGAAGTAACGGAACTGCAGCAGCAGCTTAACAAAGTCGGCTACACGGTCTCCACGGACGGCATCTTCGGCAGCGGCACGGATACCGCGGTGAAACAGTTCCAGTCCGCGCACGCCCTGGTTTCCGACGGAATCGTAGGCGTAGCAACCAACGCCAAGCTGGACACGCTTTCCACCACCACGACCGTCCTCCGCTCGGGCAGCTCCGGCGACGAAGTGAAAGTTCTTCAGCGTCTGTTGACCAAAAAAGGATACACGGTCACGGCCGACGGAATTTTCGGCAGCGGAACGGATACGGCCGTGAAGAAATTCCAGACGGCTAACTCGCTTACTTCGGACGGAATCGTCGGTTCCGCTACCTGGTCTAAATTAAGACAGTAATTTTCGGACTCATATGATTCCTATTTATTTATAAAAAAAGCCCGCTCCCTATAAAGGTGAGCGGGCTTTTCCAAGTTTGCCGTTCTTCTTAAGCTCCCCGGTGTTCGTTCTCGTTTTCCGGCAAGCTTTTCGTGCGGGTCCGAACCGGGACGCACGCGTCCCTTCCCCGTCTCCGCCCAAGCACCCGCCGGTTCAGTTGCCGACCGCTGCACCTTCACCGGCCGGCGATGACGAAGGAACGGGGCTCTGCCGGGAGGCGCTCACCCCGGCCCCCACAGCGCCTCCCTCCTCCTGCTTCGCCGCCGGAGGCTTCGAAGTCGGTTGCGTGGAGGCCGTAGGCGCAGTCTCGCCCTTCGGCGGCTTTACTCCCGGCGATGGCGGCGGGGTCGCCTCCCCGGAAGGCTTCTCTGTGCCTTCCGGCGGCTCTTTGCCCGCGACGGGAGGCTTCACGCTTCCCGTCCCGTCCTTAGGCGGCGGGCTTCCGGTGCCCGCCGCCGGGGTCTCTTTCCCTCCGGGAGCGGTGTCCGTCCCATCCGCCGGCGTTTGCGACGGCGGCGATGGCGGCGGAGTCGCGGGTGTTTCCCCGGCCGTAGAATCCTCCGTCCGCGTGCGGCTTCCGCTTCGGCGCTCTCCGGAATCGACGGCGGCGTAGGCTTTGCCGTTCTCCCCGTTGATCCGCTGGATTTTTCCTCCGGCAAGGCGGTAGCCTCGGGGAGCTTTGAATGCGGTGACCGGCTGTCCCTTGAGCGCCTGACTCATGATTTTCTGGAAAATGGCGGCCGGAAGCTTATCGCCGCCTGTCGTCAGGTAATGCTCGCGGTTCGTCACCGGGTAACCGACCCACACGGCCGTCACCAGTTCCGGCGTATAGCCGACAAACCACGCATCCTTGGAGCCATCGATAACGCCCCCGGATGAAGTGCGGAACTCGGCCACATCGGGAAGCTGCGTCGTTCCCGTTTTGCCCGCCACATCGCGGTTAAGCCTTGCGTTGCGGCCCGATCCCTCCGTGATAACCTTCTGGAGCATCTCCGACATCGTGTAGGCCGTATCGCCATCGATCACCCGCTCCGTTTTCGTTTGCTGCTCCAGGATGACGTTGCCGTTTCGGTCTTTCACCTGCGTGACCGCGTAAGCGTGAGCCAGGCTGCCGCCATTCGCATACATCGTGTAAGCTTGCGCCATGACTAGCGGGGAAGTGCCGTATTTCATGCCGCCAAGGGCAAGGCCGTAAACCCGGTCGTCATCTTCCAGCGGAAGACCCGCTTTGCGTCCGAAGGCCAGCGCCTTCTCGACGCCCACTTCCTTCATCATCGCCACGGCGGGCACATTATAGGACTGGGCCAGCGCTTCCTCCATCGTCACCCAGCCGTGGAACCGATGGCCGTAATTGTTCGGCTTGTAGCCTCCGGCGAATTCCGTTTCCACATCGTTGATCAGATCGCCGGGCTTGAAGCCGGCCAGCAGCGCCGGCGTGTACACGACCACGGGCTTGATCGTCGAGCCCGGCTGGCGCTGTAGCTGCGACGCGTAATTAAACGCACGGAACTCCTTCGTTTCGCTGCGGGAGCCGACCAGGCCTTTCACCGCGCCGGTCTTCGCATCCAGGACGACGACGGAACTCTGCAGCCCGCCTTTGTCCCCGGGGAAGTTTTTCTTGTCCCGGTAGACGGTTTCCGCCGCATCCTGGACTTTCGGGTCCAGGTTCGTGTAAATTTCCAGCCCCGCCGATAAAATTTCCTGCTCGGACATTTTCGTTTTATCCAGCGTCTCCTGAATGACATAATCCACGTAAGTGGGGTACTTGTTGCTTGCCGAAAGAGACGTATTCTCCGTTAGCTTAATGGGTTCGTTCTGGGCAAGGTCGCGTTCCGCGGCCGTAATTTTCCCTTGCGACGCCATCATGCCGAGCACGAGGTCCCGGCGCTCTTTCGCTTTATCGGGATTGTTAAGCGGAGAATACGCATTCGGCGACTTGGGCAGCCCCGCAAGCAGCGCCGCCTCCGCCAGCGTAAGCTCCTGTGTCCTTTTGCCGAAATAGATCTGCGAAGCCCGCTCGATCCCCCAGGCGCCGCGCCCGTAGTAAATATAATTGAGATACAGCTCCAGAATCTGCTCTTTGCCGTAATTGTTTTCGATTTTAAGCGCGGCCACCGCTTCATTGATTTTGCGCTCAAGCGTCTGCTCCGAGCTGAAAAGCTTCACTTTGGCAAGCTGCTGGGTAATCGTACTCCCTCCCTGCACAACCTCCCCGTTTTTCACATTTGTAAACAACGCGCGGCTCAGCCCCTTGTAATCAATCCCGTCATGTTCGTAAAACCGGGAATCCTCCACCGCAACAATCGCATTCGTAAGCACTTTCGGAAACGCCGAATACGGAACATATTCCATTCTGGAATTGGTCAGCTCCGTGATCAGCTCCTTGTTCACATCGTAAATCCGCAGCGGCATCGGCGGCTCCTGCGCCAGCTTCGAAAGATCCGTCTGCCGGTACATCTCGATTCCCGTCTTCGCTGCCCACGCTCCTGCACCAAGTACAACGACTAATGCTCCCAGAACGACAAAACCGGCGATTTTACGCGCTGTTCTCTTCTTCTTCGATGTCGTTCGATCTTTTTTTCCGGGCTTATCCGTCTGCTCGGTGTCGGCCATGCGTCCCCCTCCATCCAGCTGTGTATGTAACATGTCTGCTACCTATTACCACCGGGAAAACAGGTTTTAAACACACGGCGCGTTTTTGCCCATGAAAAAACGGACCTCCGCCTCTATAGGCAGCCGATCCGCAGCTTCTTTTTTCTCTATTTTCCTATCCGATAAAAAAGTGTGCGGCCGCTCTCCGGAAACTTGCGCAGCCAACCCGTTTTGGCGCGCCTTGCGCTCCGCCTGCCGCTTATTTTCCTGCCGCAGCCTGTTTCAGCGCCTGCTCGATGAAAGAATTATCCACCACCTTGGTCACGTCGATTTTCTGCTTGATCGCGTCCTGCAAGAGCATAAAATCCGCTGTCGACTGCTGAGCCTCCACAAATTCCGGCGTAATGACCGCGTTCAGCGCTTCGAGATTGCTCAGCACTTTCCGCACGATCTCGGGGTCCAGCTTTTTGGCCTTGGCCAAGATGCCGACCGCCTCCTCCCGATGTTCCGTCAGCCACAGCCTGGCTTCCTCGTACGTTTTCAGGAAAAGCACCGTCAACTCCGGGTGTTCCCGGGTAAACTCGCTTCGCGCAACGATAAAGCCCGGCCCGAGCAGATCGAGCTGCTTTCCGTCCGCCAGTACCGATGCGCCTCCCGTCACGACTTCGCTCGTTATAAACGGCTCCCAGACCGCCCAGGCATCCACCGCCCCCGTCTGGAATGCGGGCCTCGCCTCATCCGGCTGTAACTGGACGATTTTGATGTCGTCGGGCTTTAAACCGGCTTGGACGATTGCCCTGTACAGAAAAATCCAGCCGCTGCTGCCTTTGGCCACGGCGATTTTTTTGCCTTTGAGATCCCGCACCGTTTGGAGCGGACTGCCTTTCGGAACGAGAATCGCGTTCCCTTTCTTCCCGTCGCCGCTTACGGCGATTTCTTTAAACTCCACCTTGCCTGCCTGGGCGGCAATGACAGGCCCGTTTCCGACGATCCCGAAGTCGAGCCGTCCGGCCGTAATGGACTCGAAATGGGGAGGACCGCTCTGAAACTCCTGCCACTTGACCTCCGCCCCCGCTTTCGCGAATGCTTCCTCGAACCATTTCTTCTCCCGGGCGATCAGCAGCGGTCCCAGGCTCTGCTGGATTCCGATGCTCACCGTCACTTTGTCTTTCCCGCTTTGTCCGGCGGGGGCCGCCCCTTCCGTTATAGCTTGCTCCCCTCTGCCGATGCAGCCCGAAAGCAGCAGAGTCATCAGGAGCGCAAAAGGTATCGCCCGCCAGTAACCACGTCTTCTCTCATCCGCCGCCGGAACCGTTTCATGTGCAGCTTTCATTCTTTCTCCCCTTTCGTTCCGGTTCGAGTCTCTTGTGCGGCCACCCCGAGTCAGCCTACGCCTCAATCTTCTCCCCATGCCCTGAAAAAGCAAGGTCCACTGCGGCTCCGCGCTCCGCCAGCTTTCTTTTGAAAACCGGCAGCAGCAAATCTCCCGTAATCCGGGCTTCTTCCAGATTCGGATATCCCGAAAGAATAAACGAAGAAATGCCGATAGCCGTAAATTCCAGCAGCCGGTCCGCCACCTGCTCGGCGCTGCCGACGAACGTCATGGCGCCGCCCCCGCGCACGATGGAAATGCCCGCCCACAAATTCGGGCCGATCACATATCCGTTTGCCCGGGAGCTTTCTCGCAGCGAGTTCTGTCTCTGCTGATTGGTCGCATCCGTTTCCTTAAAACGGTGGCTGGACCATTCGATCGCGCTGTCGTCCACTTTGGAAATAATCTCCCACGCGTCTTTCCAGGCTTCCTCCTCCGTTTCACGGACGACCACCTGCGCACGCAGCCCGTAGCGGAGCTCGCGCTCTTTCCCGGTGGACGCCTTCACTTCGGCCCGGATCTCCTCCACTTCCCGGATCTGCTCCCGTATCCAGGCAAGCGGCTCCGCCCACATCAGGTAGACGTCCGAGGTTTCGACGGCCGTCCGCTTCCCGGCTTCGGAGCTGCCCCCGAAATAAAGAGGGGGATAAGGCTTTTGCACGGGCAGAGGCAGTGCCGCTCCTCCTTCGAGCCGGTAATACTTCCCGCTGAATTCGACCTTCTCCGAATCGCCGTACTTGTACCCGCCGCCGGCGAGAAATTTCTCCCCGCCATCGTTCGAACGCGTCCACACGCTGCGGACGATATGCAGAAATTCCCGGGTGCGCACATACCGCTCGTCATGATCGCCGGCGAGCGGATCTCCCGCAGCCGACAAGTCGGACGGAGATCCGCCCGTTACGACGTTGATCAGAGCCCGGCCGCCGGACAGGACGTCGAGCGTGGCGGCCATTCTGGCGGCAAGCACGGGCGCGATCAGCCCCGGCCTCATTGCCACCAGAGGCTTGAGCGTCTTCGTATGCGAAGCGACGATGGAGCCGACAATCCAGGCATCCAGGCACGATCCGCCTGTGGGAATAAGGGCGAACGTAAAGCCCGCTTCCTCCGCCGTTTGCGCCACTTGAATCATATAGTCGGCGGATGATTCCCTTTCCGGCTCGACTCCGATATATTTGCCGTCACCCGTGGTCGGAATAAACCAGCCGAATTCCACTTCCGAAACTGCGTTTCCCATGCTCCCACGCTCCTTCATGTTCGTATTTCACACACCGAATATTAAACTTTTCACATGTTTTTAGTCGGATTAAAAAGTATGCATAGCCACTAGACAACCTTCCTCATTCACACCCCCCATCCTTAAAAAACGCCGCCTCTTCTTCCCGCGGCCCGTACGCTTCACTCCTTTTGGCTACGCAAAAAAGCCGGAAACAATAAGCTCTCGCTTATGTCTCCGGCTGTCCGGTAGATGGAAATCAATGGAATTGTACCCCATCTTAACACCGTGCCCAGGGTCTGTCAACCCGCTATAAAACGTTTATCAGACAATCGCTTTGATCCGGTTTGCGGCCGCGGACTGCTCCTCCGCCACGCGGATCAGCTTGCCTTTGGATTCGTTCACGCCGGCTTCCTGCACTTCGACCGTACATACCCGGCCGATCATCTCTTCCGGCGCCTCGAATACCATCTGTATATAGTTGTCGCTGTAGCCCATCAGCAGGCCGCTGTCTTCGGCGGCACCTTTGTAGGCGCGCTCCGGAATGACTTCCAGCTGTTTGCCCACATATTGCTTGGCGTACTCCAACTGCATTCTCTCCGACAAATCGATCAGCTCGTGAACGCGTGCGTTCTTGATCTCTTCGTCGATTTGGTCCAGCATCCGCGCGGCGGGCGTTCCCGTCCGTTTGGAATACGGGAATACGTGCATTTCGGCGAACTTCATCTGTTCCATAAAGGCATAGCCTTCGCGGAACATTTCGTCCGTTTCGCCCGGGAAGCCGACGATGATGTCCGTCGTGATGGCCGCGCCCGGCAGCGCTTTATGGATCAGCTCGATTTTACGGCCGTATTCGGCGGTCGTATATTTGCGGCGCATCCGTGCCAGAACCTGGTCGTTGCCGGCCTGGAGCGGAATGTGCAGATGACGGCACATTTTATCGGAGGCGCCGAGCACTTCCAGTACTTCGTCCGTAATCTGGCTCGCTTCGATCGAGGAGATCCGGATCCGGTTCAAACCGTCTACCTTGTCCAGATCCCACAATAGGCGGGCCAAGCTGTAATCTTCCATATCTTCACCGTAGCCGCCGGTGTGAATGCCCGTCAGCACGATTTCTTTGTAGCCCGCGTCAACGAGCATGTGCGCCTGCTTGACTACGCTCTCCGGCTCCCGGCTGCGCATAAGGCCGCGCGACCACGGAATGATGCAGAAGGTGCAGAAATTGTTGCAGCCTTCCTGGATTTTCAGAAACGCGCGGGTGCGGTCGGCAAAATCCGGTACGTCCAGTTCCTCGAACTGGCGCGTTTTCATGATATTGCGCACGGCGTTGATCGGCTGGCGCTCCTGTTGGAACTGCTTCACCAGGGAAATGATTTTGTCGCGGTCCTGCGTCCCGATGACGAGATCGACGCCCGGAATCGCCATGATTTCGGCCGGCGAAGTCTGCGCGTAGCAGCCCGTCACGGCCACGATGGCCTCCGGATTGCGACGCACGGCGCGGCGGATCATTTGGCGGCTTTTCTTGTCGCCGGTATTCGTAACGGTACACGTATTAATCACGTAAACGTCCGCCGTCTGTTCAAAATCGACCTGTTCATACCCTTCGCCTTTGAACTTCTGCCAGATCGCTTCGGTATCGTAAAAATTAACTTTACACCCCAAGGTGTGAAATGCCACAGTTGACATGAAGTTATCCTCCCATCTCTCCGGATTCGTATAGGATGCACGCAAGCCCGACCATAGCGGCCGTCTCCGTGCGTAAAATTCTCCGTCCGAGCGACACGGACACGCAGCCCGCAGCCTCGGCCTCGCGGATCTCCTGCTCGGTGAATCCGCCTTCGGGGCCTACAAGAAGCAGCAGCTTCGACGGCTTTCCGTCCGCTGCGCTGTCCGCACCCGCTGTCCGCGAAGCTCCGATTTCGTCCGTCCGGCTGTCCCGTGATCCGAAATAACGGCGGATCGCCGTTCCGATGCCGAATCCGTCTTCTTTCTCGTAGCAGATCCAGGCTCCGTCGGCGGCTTCGGAAACCAGCTTCAAAAGAGCTTTCCACGAAAGCACGGGCTCGATGACCGGAATCCGGTTCCGGTGCGCCTGTTCCGCCGCTTCCTTGGCTATTTTATTCCAGCGCTCGGCGCGCTTGGCTTCTTTCTTCGCATCGTACTGGACGACGGTCCGTTCGGACACGAACGGCAGAAAACGCGCGGCTCCGATTTCGGTCCCCTTCTGGATGACCGTCTCCATTTTGTCGCCCTTCGGCAGACTTTGCGCGATCCATACCTCGACGGCAGGCTCCGCGCTCATTTCCAGCGTCTCGACGATTTTCGCTTCGACGCGGTTTTTGTCGACCGCCGTAATTTCAACGATCGCTTCACGGCTGACGCCGTCGCTGCAAATGCAGCGGTCGCCCTCTTCGGCACGCATGACGCGCACGAGATGATGGGCATCGTCGCCTGTAATCGCGACGGAATCCGCGCCGAAATCTCCGGCTGGAATGAAATATCTTTGCATTGCGGCCACTCTTTTCTTTGTCGAAAATGCTAAAAATCGCGTACATTTCATCTTACAATGTTCTGGTCTCAAAAGCTACCGCTGGCACAAATTTTCACAAAACCGGCCGGGGCTGCCCGGCCTTCTGCGCCATTTATGAGATAGGCCTGTCCCCTCCGTGAGAACAGCGCGGCGCCCTTTTATCGGATCAGTCTGAAAAACTGGTCGATGGGCAGCCGCTGGCCGAACAGTGAACCGATCAGATCGTTAAACGCGTAAATGATATCGTACTGCAGCGAGAAAATCGGCCCCAGCGTCACCCGGTACAACGGCGGGACAAACGCAACCAGCAGCAGGACAAGCATCCCCCACTGCTCATATTGCCTGAGCTTTTCGCGCCCGGCGACCGGGAGCACATCCTCCAAAATCCGGTATCCGTCGAGCGGAGGAACCGGAAGCAAGTTCAAGATGAACAGCAGCACGTTCATTTTCACGAACAGAATCATAAAAATAAGCACAGCCTTCTGAACGCCGGCGGACCAGCCCACGATTCCCGTGTAATTCAGCAGCACATAGAATACGATAAGCCCGAGAAAACCGAGCACCAGATTGCTGAAAGGCCCGGCGAAGCTGACGATGACGCCCATAAGGCGGGGCTTTTTGAAATTCGAGCGCCGGACGGGAACGGGCTTCGCCCAGCCGAACCCGGCGATGACGAACAGCAGCGTCCCCAGCACATCGAGATGGACGCGGGGATTCAGCGTCACCCGGCCCTCCTTGTAAGCGGTAGGGTCCCCGAATTTGTAAGCCGAGTAGGCGTGCGCGAACTCATGCACCGTAAAGGCGATGATGAGCACGAGCAGCGTGAACGGCAGCAGCTGTAAAATGGCGTTGAAATCCCCCATGCCGCCCGCCTACCGTTTCCGCGCGATCAGCACGACCCACTCTCCGTCGCGGCGCACGTCCTCGACTTCGAAGCCTGCGGCGAGAAGGCCGTTTTCCACATCTTTCTGCTTGCTTAGAATGACCCCGGACACGACATAGCAGCCGCCCGGCGCCAACACTTTGTATACATCGTCAAGGAAGAGCAGAATAATTTCCGCCAAAATGTTCGCGACGACCACCTGAACGGGGAGTTTCACGCCGAGATCCGCGCCCCCGCCCGCTTCGCTTTCTTTGAAAACGCCCAGGAGATCGCTCAGCTTCACGTGAATCTGATCCTCCAGGCCGTTGAGCTTGGAGTTCTCGCTTGCGCTCGAAACCGCAACCGGGTCAAGGTCGACGGCAAGAACGCGCCGGGCTCCGAGCTTGGCCGCAGCGATCGACAGGATGCCGGATCCCGTACCCACGTCGATCACATCTTCGCCGCCCTTGATGACCTCTTCAAGGGTCTTGAGGCACAGCGACGTGGTCGCATGCGTTCCCGTTCCGAAAGCCATTCCCGGATCGAGCTCCAGAATAATCTCGCCTTCCGATGCCGTATATTCTTCCCATGTCGGTTTGATCGTTAAACGTTCCGTAATGCGGACAGGTTTAAAATACTGCTTCCAGGCGTTCGCCCAGTCTTCGTCGTCCACCTCGCGCAGCTCGTAAGACGGATTCCCCGTATCGATGCCGAATTCGGCCAGCCCTTCAACCGACTGCTTGAGCGTAGTCATAATGGATTCCAGGTCGGTTCCTTCCACGAAGTACCCTTTGATAACGGCGCGGCCTTCCGGAATATCGTTAAAAGGCAGCTCGTACCACTGTCCGAGCGAAGTATCCCGCTTCTTATTCAACGTGCCGGATTCTTCGATGGAAACCCCTCCGGCTCCAAATTCATGAAGAAAATTAGAAATCATTTCAACGGCTTGTTCCGTCGTGTTTACCGTAATTTCATGCCAACGCATCGCAGCTTGTTCCCCCTTGCGGATTTTAACCTTGCTTATCCGCTCACATATCTTGTTATTGTACTATACTTTACAAGTCCGGTAAAACCGTCCGCACCGGCCGCGATACCGGCTTATGCGGAGTATGCAAAAAAGCTCTCACTCTCCGCTGTGAAACCGGAGGTGAGAGCTTTTGCCGATGCCGGTGGGCTTCCGGCTGATCGGCAGCGCGATTTCACCGGCCGCGCGTCGGTTGCGCGTTATGCGCGCCATACGCCGTGTAACCGGCCACGGCTGGCCCCTGTGCGGGGAAGCGGTCGCAGCGTCCGGCCGGGTTACAGGCCGGACGTCAGATCTCGCCCCCGCATTCGCGGATCACACGCATCGCCTGGTGATGCGTGCTCTCGTCCACCACGACCGTCAGCAGAATATCGCGGCCGGTCGGCATCCCCGACCCGCCGTCGCTCATTCCGCTGGCGGTAGGGTCCGCCGCCGCGAGAATGCCGGCGTCGTGCGAATACCACTCGGCACTCTGCGTCAAGTTGCCGAGGCTGGCGAAATCCCCGGTCAGCGGATTCATCTGCCGCTGAACGCCTTCTCCCTGAAAGCGGTCGAACCTGGCGATCTGCATGTCGATCACCCGCAGTGCTTTCAGCTTGGCTTCCGCCCCCTGGGCTTCCTCGGGGGAGCGGAAAGTCGCGAGTATGCTCTTCTCGCTCATGAACCCTGCCGCTCCTGACGGCTGTCCGCGGCATTCGCGCGCTGCAGGGCTTCCAGATCCTCCGCGTCGGCTTCTTCCGAGCTGAACTCCACATCCTCGTTTTTGCCGATCGGAATCAGCTGAGAAATCTGTTCGTTCCGGTTTTCACTCATCGTTTTGCGCCTCCTTATGCAAGCTAAAAATTAGCATGCTTTACAGAGGCTCTTTTTATGCAGCAGGCAACGCCCGCTCGGGCCTATCGTCGTCCGTTTGAACCGGATTTCTTACGATTTATCCGCCAGCTTTCATTAATTGCCGGAATCGTCCATTTGGATTTTTTTCACGTCCCGTTTCGCGACCGCAACCAGATAAATCAGATAAACGACGCCGACTGCCGTCCAGATCAATCCCAGTGTCATCGAATGACGGTCCAGATGCGTCCAGATGTACGCCACAAATCCCGCTCCGATCAGAGGGGCAACCAGATACCGCATATAATCGCCGAAGCTTCTCTGCTTCTTTTTGAAAATATAATGGATAATGACGGAAAGGTTCACAAACGTGAACGCAATCAGCGCCCCGAAGTTAATAAACGAGGTTGCCGTCACGAGATCGAGCTTTAACGCGATCAGCGATATACAGCCGATAAACAGGACATTATAGACCGGCGTCCCCGTTTTTGGATGCACATATCCGAAAAATTTCCTCGGCAAATAGCTGTCCCGGCCCATGGCGTACAAAAGCCGGGTAACGCTGGTCAGGGAAACGAGGCCCGAAGCCAGTGTGGACGAAAGCGCCGCGGACAGGAACACGAGCTGAAACACCTTGCCCCCGATAAACAGGGCGATTTCCGGTGAAGCTCCCTCCGGGTCTTCGAATACGGAAACGTCCGGGAACAGCGACTGGGTAAAGTAGGAAGCCGTCATAAACAGGAGTCCGCCGATCATCGCGACGAGAATGATGGCCCGCGGCGTGTTCTTTTCGGGATCTACCGTTTCTTCGGTCAATGTCGATACCGCATCGAATCCGAGGAAGGCGAAGCACAGGATCGAGGCGCCAACGAGCAGGGCGGGGATGGACATATCCGGGGCGTAGAAAGGCTGAGCGGTAAACACCTCTCCGACTCCTTGCCCGTTCATGAGACCTTTTACGGCGAGTGCGGCGAACAGGATGACAACGACGATCTGGAACAGCACGAGGAACGTGTTGACCGAAGCCGTTATTTTCACCTTAAGCAGGTTCAGCGCCGTAATAAAGAGCACAAAACCGACGATCCAGATCCAGGCCGGAATTTCCGGGAAAACCGCGGACAAATAAATGCCGGTCAGCAGAGCGTTGATCATGGGCAGGAATAAGTAATCCAGCAGCGCCGCCCAGCCGACCAGAAAGCCCGCATACGGATGAATCGTATTCCGCGCGTATGCGTAAGCGGAGCCGGCCGTCGGGTAAACTCTCACCATTTTGCCGTAACTGGACGCGGTGAAAAGAATCGCCAGCAGAGTCAGCGCATAAGCGGCCGGGACGTGCCCTCCCGTTTCCTCCGACACGATTCCGTACGTATCGAACACCGCCATAGGAGCCATATATCCAAGGCCGATGACCACGATATGCCAAAGCTTAAGCGTCCGCTGCAATTCCATGTTGGGTTTCACGTAAGATTCTCCTTTTGCGTTGAAAATTGCCGTCCGCGCTCCCGTGGCGGAGCGCCTCTATAAGGGCACAACGAATTATTATACAGGAAATTGCATGATGTTCCAGCCCGAAATTTTAACCATCCGCACAAGAAAAAGCACCTCTCCGCCAGGGAAAGGTGCTTGCTTCGCAGGCATGCGCCATGCGGTACTCTATCCGGGAATCAATCTCCGCGGAACGCTTTGCGCATCCGGTCAAAGAAGGACTCCTCGTGCTCTTTCGTATCTTCTCCGCTTACTTTCGCGAACTCGCGGAGCAGATCCTTTTGCTCTTCGGTCATGTTTTTTGGCGTCACGATCACGACGCGCACGTGCTGGTCGCCCTGTCCGTAGCCGCGAAGCTTCGGTACGCCTTTGCCGCGCAGGCGGAAATACGTTCCCGTATCCGTGCCCGCAGGAATTTTGAGCTTCACTTTCTCCGTCAGCGTCGGCACTTCCACTTCCGCGCCGAGCGCAGCCTGAACGAAGGTCAGCGGCATATCCAGATAAATATCGTCGTCCCTGCGCTCGAAATATTCGTGCGCCTTTACGTGAATAACGACGTACAGGTCACCCGCCGGGCCTCCGCGCGTACCGCTTTCGCCCTCTCCGCTGACGCGCAGCTGAGCGCCGTCGTCTACGCCGGCCGGGATTTTGATGTGTATCTTGCGCTGTTTCTTGACCTTGCCGGAGCCGCCGCACTCTCCGCACTTGTGACGGATAATTTTGCCCTGGCCGTTACAGGTCGAACAAGGACGGCGGTTCACGATACGGCCGAACGGCGTATTCTGAACCACTTCCTGCTGACCCGAACCTTGACAGGTGGTACAAGTCTCCGGGTGTGTCCCCGGTTTGGCGCCCGAACCCGAGCACTTGTCGCAGTTTTCCGTGCGCGGAATCTGCAGGTCAAGCTCCTTGCCGAATACCGCTTCCTTGAATTCGATTTGCAGGTTATACTGCAGATCGCTTCCGCGCTGAGGCGCGTTCGGATTGCGCCGGCCGCCGCCTCCGCCCCCGAAGAACATGTCGAAGATGTCCCCGAATCCTCCGAAATCGGCGCCGCCCATACCTCCGCCGCCCATTCCCTGATTCGGATCGACATGCCCGAAACGGTCATACGTCGAACGCTTCTGATCGTCGCCCAATACGTCGTACGCTTCTTTGGCCTCTTTGAACTTCGTTTCGGCATCGTCTGCCTTATTTACGTCCGGATGATACTGGCGCGCCAGCTTCCGATACGCTTTTTTGACATCCTCCGCGGACGCGTCCTTGCCCACGCCCAGCACTTCGTAATAGTCCCGTTTACTCATCGCTCCACCCCCGCTGCTTTAACGGCAACCCCAACCGGACGGTCTTGTCAAAACATAGGGAAAGTCAAAGCCGTTTTCGGACGGCTTTGACTTCTCTTTGTGTCTGACAGTTCCCGGTGTGAAATTCCCTTATTTCTTGTCTTTGTCCTCGTCAACTACTTCGTAATCCGCATCGACTACGTTGTCTTTCTTGCCGGCGTCGGACGCTTCGCCTGCCGCGTCGCCCGCTCCCTGCTGCTGAGCAGCCTGCTCATACAGCTTCACGGAAAGCTGCTGAACCACTTCGGTCAGCTCTTCCGTAGCCGCTTTGATTGCATCCAGGTCGTTGCCTTCGAGCGCCTGCTTCACTTTTTCCTTCGCCGCGTTCGCTTTGTCGATCTCGGCTTGGTCTACTTTGTCGCCCAGTTCCTTGATCGTTTTGTCCGTGCTGTAAACAAGTTGGTCAGCCTGGTTGCGGACTTCGACGAGTTCTTTGCGGTTGCGGTCTTCTTCGGCGTGCGCCTCCGCATCCTTCATCATTTTATCGATTTCTTCGTCGCTCAGGCCGCTGGAAGAAGTGATCGTGATCTTCTGGCTTTTGCCTGTACCTTTATCGAGAGCGGACACGTTAACGATCCCGTTCGCGTCGATATCGAAGGTAACTTCGACTTGCGGAATGCCGCGCGGAGCCGGAGGAATATCTCCCAGCATGAAGCGTCCGAGTGTTTTGTTATCGTTAGCCATCGAGCGCTCGCCTTGCAGAACGTGGATTTCCACGCTCGTCTGGTTGTCCGCGTAAGTGGTGTACACTTGCGATTTGCTCGTAGGAATCGTTGTGTTGCGGTCGATCATTTTGGTGAATACGCCGCCTGCCGTTTCGATACCGAGGGACAGCGGAGTTACGTCCAGAAGGACCACGTCTTTAACGTCGCCGGTAAGAACGCCTGCTTGAACGGCAGCGCCCAGAGCAACGACTTCATCCGGGTTAACCCCTTTATGAGGATCTTTACCGATGAGCTTTTTGATTTCTTCGACAACAGCCGGAATACGAGTCGATCCGCCGACCAGTACGACTTTGTCGATTTGGCTTGGGGACAAGCCTGCATCGCTCAGAGCCTGGCGAGTCGGGCCCAGTGTTCTTTCAACCAGAGAAGCGGAAAGCTCTTCGAACTTGGCGCGGGTCAGGTTAAGCTCCAAGTGCTGAGGCACTCCGTCGACAACGGTAATGAACGGCAGGGAAACGGTCGTTGTCAGGACGCTGGAAAGCTCTTTCTTGGCTTTCTCGGCCGCATCTTTCAAACGCTGCACAGCCGCTTTGTCCTTGCTCAGGTCGATGCCGTGCTCTTTCTTGAATTCAGCCGTCAGGTGGTCGATGATCACTTGGTCGAAGTCGTCGCCGCCCAGCTTGTTGTCGCCGCTTGTCGCTTTAACTTCGAAGAAGCCGTCGCCGAGTTCAAGGATAGATACGTCAAACGTACCGCCGCCCAGGTCGTACACGAGGATCGTCTGATCTTCGGATTTCTCCAGACCGTAAGCAAGTGCGGCCGCGGTAGGCTCGTTGACGATACGGAGCACTTCGAGACCGGCGATTTTACCGGCGTCTTTGGTCGCTTGACGCTGGCTGTCGTTGAAATAAGCGGGAACCGTGATTACCGCTTGCGTTACCGGAGAGCCCAGATAAGCTTCCGCGTCGGCTTTCAGCTTTTGCAGAATGATCGCGGAAATCTCTTGAGGCGTGTAGTCCTTGCCGTCAATGGATTCCTTATGGTTCGTACCGATGTGACGCTTGATGGAGATAATCGTACGGTCCGGATTCGTGATGGACTGGCGTTTTGCCGTCTCGCCCACAACACGCTCCCCGTCTTTCTTGAAGCCCACTACGGATGGAGTGGTGCGGTTTCCTTCGGCGTTAGGGATAACGACGGCTTCGCCGCCTTCCATTACGGCTACGCAGGAGTTGGTGGTTCCTAAGTCAATACCGATTACTTTGCTCATAATAATCTATTTCCTCCTTATTAGGGGTGTGTATATATGAATTCGCCGGGCCTAAAGCCCCTGCGGCTTACATGCTGACTTTAACCATCGAAGGACGGATCACTTTATCCTTCAGCATGTAGCCCTTCTGGACTTCTTCCACAACGATGCCTTCTTCATGCTCATCCGATTCCACCTGCATGATCGCCTGGTGAAATTCCGGGTTAAAGGGCTGGCCTACCGCTTCGATCGGCGTCAGACCCTCCTGGGTCATCACCTGATCGAGCTGTCTGTACACCATTTCGATCCCTTTGGTAAGAGCTTCGAAATCCTGCGTCTCGCGGCTGGAAACCAGCGCACGGTCGAAATTGTCGATGACCGGCAGCATTTGTTCGATCAGCTTAAGAGAAGCGTATTTCGCAAACTCTTCTTTCTCCTGGCGTGTACGGCGGCGGAAATTGTCGAAATCGGCTTGAGCGCGCAGCAAACGCTGCTGGCTCTCCTCGGCCGCTTTACGAAGCTCATCCAGCTCCGCGTTCGTCGCGCCTTCCGCATCAGGAGCCGCTGCTTCGGCAGCTTCTGCTTGTTCCGCGTCATATGTAGCTTTTTCTGCTTCCGCGGCGTTCGTATCCGGGTTGATGTTCTTTGTTTCTTCGGTACTCACTTGTCGTGTTCACCTCCTTGAAAGAGTGGACGGGCCGGCGCCTGCCGGCCACGTTTAAGTTTGCCCCAGCTAATCCCGCTTAAACTTCGTGTAAAATCTCATTGTAAACCGGTCTCTTTATTTGTACCACCTTGACAGAAGAACTTCCATATTGGCGGACAAGTGCTCGAGAAGCCGGATCACTTTGGCATATTCCATCCGCGTAGGCCCGAGTATCCCGATCGTTCCAAGCGGCTGATCGTCATACGAATAGGTCGCCGTAATCAGGCTGCAATCGTTCATGGCGGCCAGACTGTTCTCCGAACCGATCTTGATTTGGAGTCCTGTAGGCGATGAAGTCACCAATTTGAATAAAACCGGAGTTTGCTCCAGCAGATCCAAAATATTTTTAACTTTATCCACATCTTTAAATTCCGGCTGTGTCAGCATATTGGTCGTGCCGCCCAGGAAAATGCGGTCTTTCTCGTCATTCTCAAGCACGCTCTCGACCATCGTCAGAAGCTCGTGGTAGCCCACGGCATACTTGTTCAGCTCGCCGGCCACTTCCGTATACAGCTTCGACTTGAACTGCAGCAGCGGTACTCCTTGAAGGCGCGCGTTCAACAAATTGACGACCTTCTCGATTTCGTTCATCGGCAATCCTGGGGGGATCGCAACGGTTTTATTCTCGACATGCCCCGTATTCGTCACGATAATCGCAACGGCGGTCTTGTCGTTCAGCGGAATAATTTGCAGATGTTTCAGCGTATTGGTAAAAACCTCGGGGCCGAGCACAATCGATGTGTAATTGGTCAAACCGGACAACATATTCGCCGTATGCTGGATGACTTCTTCCATCTCCTGGACCTTCTCCGCGAAGAAAAGCTTCACTGTCTCCAGCTCGTGAGCGTCCAGTGTACCGTGCCGCACCAGGTGATCTACATAATAACGGTACCCTTTATGAGAAGGAATACGGCCTGCTGACGTATGCGGCTGCTCCAGAAAGCCCAATTCTTCGAGATCCGACATTTCGTTGCGGATCGTGGCCGGACTGAAACCGACATCGCCCCGTTTGGAAATGCTTCTGGAACCGATCGGCTCCGCGGAACGAATATAATCATCTACAATGGCATTCAAAATCATCCGCTGACGCTCCGTCAACATAGTAACTCCTCCTTTGCATATGGGTAAACCGCCGCATGAATGTGCCCCTCGGGCACGATCCGCTTCGTTAGCACTCAACCTTAACGAGTGCTAATTCCTACTACAAAAATAACAGACCTTTCGGCCTGTTGTCAAGTTCAATCCAACTCCCGGAGTACCGCAATCTCGTCGCAGCAGTACTGTTTTTTACAGTGGATGCAATCGGTCCACACTTTTTCCGGAAAGATATGTTTCGGCACGATTCTAAAGCCGTTTTTCTGAAAAAATTTCACTTCGTATGTGAGGGCCATTACCTTCGTAACGGACAGGCGCTGCGCCTCCTCCAGCAAGGAATCCACCAGCTTGGTCCCGACGCCCTGCCCCTTGTAATCCTCGGAAACGCCCAACGAGCGGATTTCCACCAGATTCTCGCCGAGCCTCGTCAGCGACCCGCAGCCGATCAGCGCGCCTTCGTCTTCCGCCACTACAAAAGTATCCAAATGCTGCCGGACCATCTCGCGGTCTCGGGGGAGCATAATCCCTTGACGTGCATATCCTTGTATAATATGTACGAGTTCTTCTATATCGTCTTCCGTTGCTCTGCGGCAAGCCACTGTCATCTCGCATCCCACCATTCGCCTGCTGAAAATATAGGTAAAAATAGGAACAAATAAAAAAAACCACTTGTACAATCGTTATGCGGAATTGGTATATTGAATAAATATACATCAGCATGCATAATCGCACAAGTGGCATTTTATAAAATTTTGAAGGGATGTTGACCTGTAAAAGACGAGCGCATCCACGCTCTTGCCTGCCGCTATTCGAGGAAGGAAGCAAACACGTCGTTGCCGAACAAAATTCCTTGTTCCGACAAACGGATCTTGTTTCCGGAACGTTCCAGGAGCCCCCGACTGATCAGGTCCTCCAGAGTCTTCCCGAATTTCTCCTCCACCGGAATACCGAATTGAGCGGTAAAATCGTCTCCGCTGATTCCTTCCAAGAGACGCAAGCCCACCATCATGAAGTCCTCCATCGCCTCCTGCTCCGTCACAGGGAATCTTTCCAGATGCGGGAGGCCCTCTTTCGTCCGGTCAATATAAGGCTGGACGCCTTTGACATTCACATGGCGGTGTCCTTCGGCATAGCCGTGAGCCCCCGCGCCAAGGCCGTAATAAGGCTGATTGCGCCAGTACGTCGTGTTGTGCCGGCTTTCGTAACCGGGGCGTGCGAAATTGCTGATTTCATACTGACCGTAGCCCGCTTCTTTCAAACGGCGCATAATGAGCAGGTACATGTCCAGCTCGTCGTCCTCGCTCGGGAGCGGAAGCTGGTTTTTGTGGTACATCGTATGGAACAAGGTGTTCTCTTCCACCTTCAAACTGTAGATCGAATAATGCTTGAGATCAAGAGCCAGTGCCGCGTTCAGGGTCTTCTCCATCATTTCCGGCGTCTGGTTAGGCAGCCCGAACATCAAATCGATCGACATGTTGTCGAAGCCCGCCTTCGCCGCATTTTCCAAGCTCCGGTAAACGTCGTCCGTGTTATGAATGCGGCCGATCGTCTCCAGCAGGCCGTTGTCGAACGACTGGACGCCGAATGAAATGCGGTTGACGCCGCCTTCTTTCATCGCTGTCAGCTTTTCGAGGTCCGTTGTCCCGGGGTTGGCCTCCATGGAAAATTCCAGATTCTCATGCTGATCCGGGAAATACGTTCTCACCAGCTTCAGAAAATGCGCCATCTGATCCGGCAGCAGAACCGTCGGCGTGCCTCCTCCCACGAAGATCGTCGCGATCTTTCCGGGCGGCTGCGCCTGCACCGTACGCTCCATCTCACGCTCAAGGGCATCCAGATAGTCCATGACGGGCTGGCCTTTAAGGACATAAGAATTGAAATCGCAGTAAAAGCATTTGTTCGTACAGAAAGGGATATGGATATAAACCGCCTCGGGGGCGGTATAACGTGTGTTCATTGCGGGTAGTTCCTTTCCAGAAAGGGTCCGGCATGAAGCCGTTCCTTCATTGTACTATGAAATGCGGAAAAGATCGAAGGCAATAAAAATAGGAGCGCGCGGCTCCTATTTCTCGGTCATACATTCAAATTAGTTATCGTCGATACGAAGTACCGCCATGAACGCTTCCTGCGGCACTTCCACGCTGCCGACCTGCTTCATCCGCTTCTTGCCTTCCTTCTGCTTCTCCAGCAGTTTCCGTTTCCGCGAGATGTCGCCGCCGTAACATTTGGCCAGAACGTTCTTCCGCATCGCCTTGACGGTTTCGCGCGAAATGATTTTCTGTCCGATGGCGGCCTGAATCGGCACTTCGAACATTTGCCGCGGGATAAGCTCTTTGAGCTTTTCGCAAATAATGCGGCCCCGGTTGTAGGCGCCGTCCCGGTGAACGATGAATGACAAGGCATCCACCTGCTCGCCGTTGAGCATAATGTCCATTTTGACCAGGTTGGATTTCTTGTACCCGGAAATTTCATAATCGAACGAAGCGTAACCCTTCGTCCGGGATTTCAGAAGATCGAAGAAGTCATACACGATTTCCGCAAGCGGAATGTCGTAAGACAGCGTTACCCGGTTCGTGTCCAGGTACTCCATGTTGATGAACTCGCCGCGCTTGCCCTGGCACAGTTCCATGATCGCGCCGACAAAGTCGTTCGGCACGATGACCGACGCCTTCACGTAAGGCTCCTCAACGAAGTCGATGCGCTGCGGATCCGGATAGTTCGACGGGTTGTCGATCTCGATGATCTCGCCGTTCGTCATCGTGATGCGGTAAATAACGCTTGGCGCCGTCGTAATCAGCGGAATGTTGAATTCGCGCTCGATGCGTTCCTGGATGATCTCCATATGGAGAAGGCCCAGGAATCCGCAGCGGAAACCGAAGCCGAGCGCGGAGGACGTCTCCGGCTCGTACGTTAGCGACGCGTCGTTAAGCTCCAGCTTCTCGAGCGCTTCGCGCAGATCGTTGTAATCCGATGTTTCGATCGGGTAAAGCCCGCAGAACACCATCGGATTGATTTTGCGGTAGCCGGGCAGCGGTTCCGCCGCCGGTTTGAGCGCGTTCGTGACCGTATCCCCGACGCGCGTGTCGCCGACGTTCTTGATCCCGGCCACGACAAAGCCGACATCGCCGACGTTCAGCTCGTCTACGATGGACATGCGCGGCTTGAAAGCGCCGACTTCGATCACGTCGAAGACTTTGCCCGTCGCCATGAACTTGATTTTCGTGCCGGCCTTGATAGCGCCGTCCACGACACGCACGTACACGATAACGCCTTTGTACGGGTCGTAGTGCGAATCGAAGATGAGCGCTTTCAGCGGCTCGTCCGGATCGCCCTGCGGGGCGGGTACCTTCTGGCACACTTGCTCCAAAATTTCCTTGATGCCGATACCGGCTTTGGCGGAAGCCAGAACCGCTTCGCTCGCATCCAGCCCGATCACATCTTCCACTTCCTGCTTGACGCGTTCCGGATCGGCACTCGGCAGGTCGATCTTGTTGATGACCGGGAGAATCTCCAGATTGTTGTCCAGGGCCAGATATACGTTGGCCAGCGTCTGGGCTTCAATCCCCTGGGCCGCGTCCACAACGAGCAGCGCGCCTTCGCAGGCGGCCATACTCCGCGAAACTTCATACGTGAAGTCGACGTGTCCCGGAGTGTCGATCAGGTTCAGGATATATTCCTGACCGTCGTCGGCCTTGTAGTTCAGGCGTACCGCCTGAAGCTTGATGGTGATACCGCGTTCCCGCTCAAGGTCCATCGTGTCGAGAACCTGTTCCTGCATTTCACGAGACGAAAGAGCCCCTGTGAATTCAAGGATGCGGTCCGCGAGCGTAGATTTACCGTGATCAATATGTGCGATAATCGAAAAGTTTCGAATTTGCTTTTGTCTTTGCCGAATGTCAGTCATGCCTAACCCCCACACAGTTACATACAGTACCTTTTATTATATCAGTCCGGCGGGGCTGCGGCAATGCTAAACCGTTATGGGGTGTTTTGCCTTATTTGACGACCCATTCGAACATCGAAACCACGCCGTCCATTCCGCTTTGAGCGGTGATTTGCAGCAAATCTCCCAGCTTGTTGCCCAGGTGGTTCATCGATCCGGCCTCAAGCGGATCTCCCGTCCCGAGCGGACGGGGCGTCGGTTTCGGCGGGGCCGGCGTCTCCGCAGGCCGGTTCGCGCTTTCCGCCGTCCGGGCGGAACCGGCGTTACCGGCCGCCGCATCCGGGCCTGCCGCCGGGCTTGGCGCGGATGCCCCCGTTCCCTGCGCCTGGCTTGTAACGCCAGGCTGCTGCCCGCCGCTCCGGCCGCCTCCGGTCCGGATGAACGTCTCCTCCGGCAGGGAGCCGGATGTGGCGGGACCGCCGCTCCCGCCCGTTCGCGCCGCTCCCCCGGAGCCGCCTCCCGGGCCCTCGATGCGGTTCATGCCGCGCGAGGCCAGGTCCACCCCGAACATGATGCAGAAGCAAAGAATAATTCCGTATACGAACAGCTTCCAGTACCAGCGCGGCATGATGATCCCTCCGGTTCTTAATTTGAATTTTTCTTGAATGAAGCATCCCTTTGTCCGTTCCGCTTCCAGCCTTAACCGGCCCGCGGCTTACGACTTTTTGCCTTGCGCGGGAGCCGTTACTTTTTCCGCATCGAGAATCACTTCCGACACCGCTTTTGCCAGCAGCTCCACCGTCCGGTAGCATTCCTCCAGAGAGTTGTAAGGGCCGCCCACTTCAATCAGCACGCTGTTCGGCGAGAAGTTCTGATTGTAGACGCCGTTTACCTCGTGGCCTGTCTTGGCGTGAATGCCTTTGGAAACGCCGGGCGCCTTTGCTTCCAGCACCTCGTGGATTTTCCCCGCGAATGCTTCGTTTTCTTTCCACTTGGGATTGTCTCCTCCCAGAATAAAATACACCTGCGCGTAGTCTTTGCCGTTCAGCGTAACCGTCGTGCGTTTGCGTTCCTGGGAATCGCGGTGGATATCAAAGAAAAACTTCAGGTCCGGATGTGCGTTCGCGGCGGCTTCCAGCGTCTGGAGAGAATATTTATAAGAGTAGGCATATTTAAAATCTTTAATCATATTCGGGTATATGGCATCGGAATGAACGGCCCCTACCCCTTCTTTTTCCAATGCTTCCGCCAGTTTCTTGCCGACCATGGTCACGTTCGTTTTGGCATCGTAGGCTTTATCCGGATCGGTGACGCCTTTGAGCTCGGGGAGGAACGATTCGTTGCTGTGAGACTGATAAATAAAAGCGATGTTCCGGCCAGGTCCTTTGGGCTTCTGATCCGCGGGCGCCTGGCTTGGCGCGGGTGACGGGGCGGAAGATGCTTCCGGGGCCGTCCCTCCGGTTGTCCCGTTCACCGCTCCTTCCGCGGGTGTGTATTCGACCGGACCGCTTGCATCGCCGTCTTTGCCCGAGCGCAGCACGGTGCTCTTGTCCGCTTTCAGA
The DNA here is from genome assembly GCF_000739915.1 of Paenibacillus chitinolyticus NBRC 15660. GTDB lineage: Bacteria > Bacillota > Bacilli > Paenibacillales > NBRC-103111 > Paenibacillus_F > Paenibacillus_F chitinolyticus. The sequence goes on from NZ_BBJT01000005.1 coordinate 103,907, forward strand.
CCGGGGACCTCCTGGGCAATCAGACTTTTCGGATCGCCGGGGTTCACATCGGTCAGGAACCGGACCGCAAAGCTCATCATATTTTGCTGGGAAAAAGTGAATTTACGACTGTCGTTCCTCAAATGAGGAACTTCCAATCCGAGCATGTCGAGAAAAAACTGATTGGAGACCGAAGCCGCCAACCCTTTCATGGATGAAACGGGCGACGTGGACAACTTCGATTGCAGCATGCTCCCGACCCCAAGCAGGATAAACAGGCAGAGGGTAAACAAACTAAGCGATATCGTGGTTTTTCCGATGACTCCGGCGCTCTGGAACGTTTGGCGGATTTTGCTGAGATTGAAGGTGACGGCATTCCTTTTCATGGGGATTCCTCCTAGCGAATGGGCTTGTACATGTCCGGATTTAGGCGGCTCGCGCCTCGCGGCGGCGAATCTATCTACTCCCAATCTATGAACTTCACTCTTTCACTAGAACTCTCTCTCCGAAAAAAATCCGCCGCCCCGCGCACAAAAAAACCGGTTCCCTGAGGAACCGGCCGCAAGACTCCGCCGCTTATGCTTAATGCGTATAGGCGGCAACGTTCGCCGAATCTACCGCCTCGTGCAGAGCCGCATTCAGCCCGGAAGCGATGATATTCGCGATATCTTCGATAAATTCGTCAATTTCCTTCGGAGTGACGAGAAGATCGTGCCCGAGCGGATTCAGCACCTCGCGGACAAGCGACAGCCGTTCTTGTTCCGGCAAATCGTCCAGCATGCCGAGAATTTCATGCGTGTTGGACGTCTGGGTGCGGAAATGGTGCTGCATCATGTCGATGCACGAATTTACGATCGTGGATGCGTACACGACCGTCGGCACACCGATTGCGATGACCGGCACGCCAAGTGTCTCCAGGGTCAAACCGCGGCGTTTGTTGCCGATACCGGAACCGGGATTGATCCCGGTGTCTGCGATCTGGATCGTCGTGTTCACCCTCTCCAGCGCGCGCGAAGCAAGAGCGTCCACGGCAATCACGAGATCCGGTCTCGACTTCTCGACAATCCCTTCGACGATTTCGCTGCTCTCAATGCCTGTCGTCCCCAGTACGCCCGGAGCAACCGCGCTGACGGGACGGTAGCCGGGGCTGACCTGGCCCGGCATCAATTCGAAATAATGCCGAGTGACAAGGATGTTTTCAACCACGAGCGGACCGAGCGCATCGGGAGTCACGTTCCAGTTGCCCAGCCCGACGATGAGCACCTTGGAATCTTTGCCGATTCCCGCTTTCTGCAAATACTGCTCAAACACCTGGGCGAACTTTGTAGCTACACGGTCTTGGAGCTGCGTATCTTTTTTTCTCAAATCAGGCACTTCGATCGTCATATACTGACCCGGCATCTTGCCGATGGCCTGTGCCCCTTCATCGTTTAAAACCTGAATCTGGGTAATGCGCATGCCGCCGTCTTCCCATATATCCGAGACCACTCCCGGTATTTCGGGGCTTTTCCTTGCTTCGGACGCCAGTTCTCTCGCCTCGAGCGCAAGATCGGTCCGGACCGTATACGCGCTAAGATCCGCCATTAAGATCTCCTCCTGTCCATTCTGTATGGCCCTAGTTTGCGGACACGGACCCTAATTTATACCGATGAACGTTCCCGGAAAGCGGGTGTGGAAAGCCTCCCCGTCAGCTATTGATTTTTAAAAGTCAGCGTGTTAAAATACTTAGAGTTGTCAACAATCATGGAAAACGTTCGATTGTGTACCTGAAGTAGGAGGTGAATGTCAATGCCAAACATCAAATCCGCGATCAAGAGAGTGAAAGTAAGTGAAAAACGTCGCCTGCGCAACGCTTCCGCGAAGTCCGCTCTTCGTACAGCTGTTAAAGCTTTCGAAACAACGGTTGCCAGCAATAACGTAGATTCCGCTAAAGAAGCTCTGATCAACGCTACCAAAAAATTGGACAAAGCAGCTTCTAAAGGATTAATCCATAAAAATGCAGCTAGCCGCAAGAAGTCCCGTTTAGCGAAGAAGCTCAACGCTCTTTCCGCACAAGGCTAATAAGCAGGACCTACACATAGGTGATAAAAAAGACCGGAGCCCTTGGCTCCGGTCTTTTTTTTGCATACATGGCGAGTCTGGCCGTCCGCAAAGGAACGCAACCTATATGAAGTTGGTCTGCTGTACGCGAGTACCCCCGTCCCATTGATGATCCGGCCCGGCCGTACCAAAAGATCGGCCTAAGCGGCCGGACCCGGGGAATCGGCTCTTGGATTTTGGCACTGCCGTGGAGCTTTCCCGGCCCCCACATCCCCTCTTCGTGCCCGCGAAAGCTCTGCTTCCGCCGGTTTCCCCGCCCGGCTTAAGCCGCCAGGCCGAGAAGAAAGAGTTCAAGGCCGAGTACCTTGTCGATGCCACCGCTCTTCATTTTAAAATCGAGATCGGCTAGCTGCGACACGATCCGGCTCAGCTTCTCGACATCGTATGCCCGGGCTTGTCCCTCCGCTACCTTCACGGCGTACGGGTGTAGGCCAAGCTGCCCTGCGATTTGCTGGTGCGAATAGCTCTGCTTGGAGAGTTCCTTCACCTGGAGCATAATCCGGAATTGACGGGCCATCAGCATCACGATCTTGATCGGCTCCTCTTTCTGCTTGAGGAGCTCCTCCAGGAGCGCAAACGCCCGGTCCAGCCGCAGCTGGACCACCTGCTCGATCAGAATGAACACATTCTGCTCCGTGCTGCGAACCACGAGAGAATCAATCAGTTCGGGGGTCGCTGTTCCTCCCCGCCCGACGTTAAGAGAAATTTTCTCGATCTCCGCGGCCAGCGACTGAAGATGCCCGCCCGTGTACAATACGAGCTGGTCGACGACTCCGTCCCCAAGCTCTAAGGATTCCCGTTTCGCCTGCCGGCGCACCCAGGCTTGCAGCTCTTCGGCCGTCAACGGAAGGCAGGGCACGAGCGCCTTTTTTTCTTTGAGCTGCTTCACCAGCTTTTTCCTCTCGTCGAGCTTGTCCACGGAAACCGTAAAGACAAGGACGGTAAAATCGACGGGAGCCCCTAAATACTCCGTTAAACGGTCCAGTTGGTGGTCGACCTTCCCGCTGTCCCTGCTGCCTGTGAGAAACTGGGCATTCCCGGCGATAATCAGTTTGCGCGGCACCATAAAAGGCAGCGTTTCGGCGTCGGCAATGACATTCTGGACGGGAACCTCATTCAAATCGTATTTGCTTACCGCAAAATCGAGATGTTCCGGTTCGATCATCTTATCGGTAAGTCTCCGGATAAACTGCTCGATCAGATAAGACTCGCTTCCATAGGCGACGTACACCGGAGCGAATTTTTGTTCATCTATGCTTTTCATCGCTTGTTTGTAATCCATTCGTTCGTTCCCCTCTGCATAAATCCCTGCTCTCATCTTACCAATGACAAAGGGATTACGTCAAAACGGAATCCCACCGTCTTGCCGTAATCCCTTTGCCTGAGCAGAAAGAGAATACGCTGCCACCGCATGTTACCCGTACGAGCAGCATCTATTTAAACACCGGAGAAGAGCTCTAGAAACTCTTGACCGAGTGACAGTAAACCCGCGTTTTCTCCTGTCATTCTCCTCAGCTTTGCGATAATTTCTCTTTGATCGATTGTTAATACAGCATACGCGCTAAGCCGTCAAAGGTGCGTGTCAGACACAAAAAGAAGCATGCCTTATTTGGCACGCTCCTGCTTTGTTTTCAAGGAGACGACATACTCCTGCTTCGTGTTGCCGCTGCTTACTTCGTAGACGAACTCGTCGTTGCCGTTCCAGCCGACAAGCCGCAGCGTATCGGTCTCTTTCCACTGCTTGGCGGATACGTAAACGGAAGTTCCGTCCGTTTTGACAATCGTAAGTTTGTGCTCTTCGATCTTCGCGCTCAGCTTGCCGTCGGGAGACGTTCCTCCGGTACCTGCGGCAGTGAACGTGTGGACATCTTTCTTGTCCGGATCGGTCGTGGCGATCTTGCCGCCCGTCTGTCCGTCTCCCGATCCCGAAGTACCGCCGGACGTATCGCCGGAGCCTGGAGATACTCCACGGTCCACAGTCGGATTGTCGGTACCGACCGGGGCCTTGCCTTCGTTCGCAGAAGCGTCCGATTGTTTATTCGGCTGCGGGGTAGAAGTCGTTCCGGGCTGTTCCTTGCGGGACCCTTCTTCTTTCGGAGAATCGGAACCTGATTTCTGCTGTTCCGCACCGCTTCCCTTGTCTGTATCTCCGGTCGATGCGGTCCGATCCGTCCGATTCGCTTCGCCGTTTGAATCCGTCTGCGACTTGCCGGCGCTTTTGGAATCTCCGGGCGTATGGGTCGCAGGCGGCGCCGTCGGCGTACCGCCGCTTTGCTTGCCCGATGCGTTCTCATCCGGAATGATGGCAGGCTGCACCGCTTTTGCCCCCGTATCTGCGTTTTCCGTATTTGTTCCGGTCAAGGCCGAAAACATGCCCGCCGGACCCGATTGAGCCGGACGGTCCATGTTGAACGCGAAAAACCCGAGTACAAAGCCGGCAGCCACAACGCCGCTGACTGTTTTCCAGGAGACATGCGCGGCTATGCGGCGAGTCCAAGGAAGCTGTTCCGGGGAACGCGGGGAACGGCCGACTGCGGGAGACAGACCTGCGGCTTCTTCGCGCCGGTTGGACTTTTCTTCATCCAGCCGCTCAAGCTGCGGAAGAATCGAATCGACGATACTGAATGGCGGCATGATTTTCGGAAGGTTCTCCAATTCCTTGGACAGCAGGCGCAGCCGCTGCAGCATGGTGCCGCATTCCGAACATTCCTGGACGTGCTGATTGAGACGCTGCCGCTCCAGATCGTTCAAATCTCCGTCGAGATCTCTCTGCATCAGCTCTTTCACCTCTTTGCAATTCATCCCCGAACACCTCCTTTCTGATATTCATGAAGTAACCCTTGAAGCTGCTGTCTCGCCCGAAAAAGATAGGATTTAACCGTGTTCAGCGGAAGCCCCAGGCAATCCGCAATCTCGTGATAGGAGAAATCCTGCAAATACCGCAAAACAACGACCGATCGGTGGTGCTCGGGCAGTTTCTCGATAGCCTCTTGAATATCCTGCGCCAAGTAACCGATCATCACTTCGTCCTCAACGTCCTTGGGGGTAGTGAACGTAAGTTCGTGTTCTTCAATGGATACGGTCGGCTTCGTCTTGCGGAATTTGTCGATGCAGATATTGGTCACAATACGCTGAACCCACGTTTTAAAAAGAGCCTTCTCTTCATAAGACTGGATTTTCGTATAAATACGAATAAGCGCTTCTTGCGAGGCATCGAGGGCATCCTGCTCATTACCCAGCAGGTAATAAGCCGTGCGGTAGACATGGGTTTCAATTTGTCTTAATAAGGTAACTAGCGCTTCCCGGTCACCCGATTGTGCCGCTTTTACCATTTCGGGCGCTACCACAAGAATCCCCCTCTCTTGCAACTATACAGACGCATTTATGTACATGAATGTTGCAACTTATCATCAAATTTAGTACTTTCATTCTATAAGAATATCAAAAATTTTTCCGAAGGTACACTTAAGCCGGAGATTATTAACAAAATGGGGAAAGTACGCGTAATAAGCGAACAATTCCCAACTCCCGGTCGAACTTTCCGCATTAAAAAACTCCGTCCCTTAACAATAGCACAAGATTGTTGCTAAAATGTTTCTTTCGGCTGAAAACAATCTTAAAATTGCCTGCCGTCCGTAAAAAGTTTCCAATACCCGCGAATCCGGGCATAAGTTCCATTCGCACCGGGGAAAGCTCCCTGCGCGCAGTGCGGCAACGCATACCGGCTTTTCAGCCATATGCTAATGAAAGACCGCCAGACCCCCGTCATGCACCGTATAATGTGCACCTTGCATATATTGACCGCCCTCCTGTAACGCCAACCATCGTGCGCCGGGAGCCTTGCGCAGTGCGGAAGAACCCAAACTCTCACGGGAGCGCGCACATTCTTCGCTGTTTAGGGCATCTCGATCAACTATCCCCCGAAGCCGCAGGCTTACCGGACAATACCGAACGGACGTAAATCTCCCCGTTTTTTACCAGCAGCTGGATCTCCCCCAGTAAATCCGTCCGGAGGACCCGGATATCGTTTCTTTCCAGTCTTGCGACAACGTCCGGCGAAGGATGCTTATACATATTTTTGACCCCTGCGGAAATAAGCGCGGTCCGTGGCTTCCAGTAGCCGAGCCATTCGCTTCCGGTTGACGTTTTGCTGCCGTGGTGGGCCACTTTAAGAACATCGATCCCGGGAGTCTGCGGAGTACCGTCTTCCGTGCCGTCCGGTTCTTTCGCGCCGGTGTCGGACTGCGGAAGTTTCGTCCCGTGCGTTCCTGGAACGGAGTTCCGCGATTGCAGAAGCTCCATGACGCGGCGCTCCGCTTTTACATCCATATCCCCGGTAAAAAGCCACCTCGTCCCTTCCATTTCCATCAGAAAAACGACGGAAACTCCGTTCTGCTCGTTTTCCAGAACAATGGGGTTATCGGTGGAGCCGTAATTATCTTGTGCGGCCGACGGTGCAAACTCGGCTCCCGTTTTTCCAGCCGTGCGCTGATCGGGAAATGCAGGTTGTCCGGATCCGGATGCGTCCCGGGACGAGTCCCTCCCCGCCATAAGCTGCCCGTTCTCCGGCAGCGGGGCGAGAAAGTCGAGCCGTGTCCGGTTGTCCATCCGGAGTGTTTTTCCGTAAGCGGCGGAAATAAGCGGTATTTTTTTATCTATAACGGTACGGAACAGCTTCTCTACTTGGGGACCGGACTTGTAGGTGCCGTTGAAAATGAACGCCTCTACCGGAATATCCTCCAGGACAGCCTGGAGTCCCCCGCTGTGGTCGGCATCTTCGTGGGTCAGGATAACGGCATCGAGTTTGTGGACACCTCTTTTTTTCAGAAGGGGGACCAGCGTTTTCCTTCCTACCTCGTAAGGGTCTCTGCGCAGCTTCCATTCCTCCCCGGGCTTGCGGAAAGATACGGTCCCACCCCCGTCTACCAGTATATACTTATGCGCCGGTGTCCGTATGAGGATGCTGTCTCCCTGTCCGACGTCGATCATATCCACGTAGGCCTCCGAGCTCCAGCGATCAGGCGTGTAACCGTAATAAAGAAGCCCGAGCCAGCCAAGACCCAGCGCGATTACGGCTGCTGAGGACGTTCCGTACCGGGTAAACATACTCCGCCCGGGAGCAGGCGCATCAAGCTGCGGAGTGCCGTCCTCATTTTGAACGCGGCGGCTCCGAACCAGACGTTCGAGGCCCCCGCAAATGCCGGCAAGCAGGAGATAGTAAACCACAATCCAAAACACCGAAGGGGACGGCCAGATCGTCCGAAATCCCTCCCACTGATCCAGCCACTCAACGATGCGGAAAACAAATCCGGTCCCCATTTCGGTTACCCAAGCACCCAAACGGCCGAGCGGAACATACACCAGCCCGAGACATGTCGCAATCAAGCCCGCCGGGAAAATGAGCAGACTGAAAACCGGCACGAGGGCCGCGTTAGCGAGCCAGGAAAGCAGCGAGAATTGATTGAAATAATAGATGGAGACAGGAAATGAAACAAGCTGGGACACAAGGGTAATGGCGGCGGTATTGCGGAGTACGCCGTTCTTGAGGGGCAAAAGGGCGGTAACGCGGGGAACGCCGACGATCAATCCGAGCGTCACCAGAAAAGAAAGCTGAAAGCTGACGTCCAGCAAATAATAGGGATTCCAGATCAACAGCCCCAACCCGACGAGGCAGGCGATTTGCAAAATATCTTTTATCCGGTTTTTACGGACGGCGAGAAGACCGATCATCGTCATCAGGCCCGCCCGCACAATGGACGGTGAAGCTCCCGTCAGAAGGATGTAGAAAGGCAGCAGAAAGACGGCAACGAGCAGATACGTTTCTTTGGGCAGCCCGAGCCTTTTCAGCATCCAGATCAGAACGCCCAGAAAAACAGCCACGTTCAGCCCCGAAATCGCGAGAATATGAGTCAGTCCGAGATTCGAAAATTGGCTGTACCGGCCGGGGTCCATATCATCGGTTAATCCGATGAGCATGCCTTTCATAAAACCCGCCTGCTCGGGCGTGAAAATCTCGTCGATGCGGCTTCCCAGATAGCCGCGGAGAGCATCCGTCGTCCGCAGGAGGCGCTCGGCCGCCAGCCGCGGACTCGTGAGAGCGGCGGATATAGGCGCCGGCGGACCGTGCTGCACCTGCTGGACGCCTTTGACGACCAGCAGCCAGTGTTTGCCCTGCTGGCGCAAATAGCTGCGGTAGTCGAATCCGCCAAAGTTCCGCGCGGCAGCGGGCTCCTGCAGCTCGCCCTGCATGGCGAGCCGGTCTCCCCGCCGCCAGGATGCGGCGGCGGTCTGCTCCGCCGGACTGAGCAGGCGCAGGGACACCTGCACCCGCTCCTCCGGCGGAGCTCCTTCGGCAGCGCCCGCTTCGCTGCCGCTCTCCCCGAGCTGCGAGACGCGCAGCTCGAAGGAGGCTCTGTCGCCGTCGACGGCGACAGGCGAGGCCAGCGTGCCCGCCACGCTCACCTGGCTGCCGTGGGCGGCAGCCGCGGCTGCGGCGGGCAGAGCGGTGCTGTTACGCCGGTCCGTATCGACGTAATAGCAGCAGGCTGCGGCGGCGACAAGCGCCGCAGCGATCCATCGGCGCTTCGGCAGACGAAGCGCCATGACACCCGCGGCCGCAGCGGCGAAAGCTGCGGCGCTCCAGGCGGTCATCCACGGTTTGGACGCGTATATGGCCGCGGCGTAGCCGATCACCCACAAAACCGCCAAACCTACTATGTCATTACGGTTTAAACGCATTTCTCATATCTCTCCCTGTATGTGCGATAAGCTCATTCGTTTAGGAAATAGAAGCCCACAAACTCTTTCAGTCAATTTAAAATTAAAAATAGGGGTTCGATTCGGACTTTTTGGACAACCCGTCGAGTATATGGGGGGATTTGCAGCTTTGATGAATTAGACAAAATTTTAGAGAAGTCCAAGATTTCAGGATTAAAATTTCTGGGGTGTGTGGGGCTTACGGGGTTAGGGGGGCTTTGAAGCCTTTGAAGCCTTTGAAGCCTTTGAAGCCTTTGAGGCCTTTGAGGCCTTTCAGGCCTTTGAGACTTCTGGGTTCCCGGCGGCCAAAACTCCAGATCACTCCGCTCCTGCTTAAATAGGGAAACCGCGTAATCGCTGACGCTTCCTTCCCTCACCAAGTAAACGTATCCCTCATGCGGCGGCCACATCCCGAATCCTTTTGTTCCACCGGACAACAAAAAGAACCTCCGCTGCTCCTACTGGAGCGGCGGAGGTTCTTCCTCACGCTAATTGTATTCCGTTCAGTGTAACAGCTTGCCGGGGAACGCATCCCACAGACAACGATCCGTTCGCCGAACTCGTTCAGTTGACAATCCGGTGGTCCGTTCCCTCGGGCGGCTCGTATCCCTGTATTTGGCGGAAGGCGATTCCCCTCGCGGCCATTAAGGCACTCACCTTTTCACTGTCCTTCGGATACGGCCGGTGAAACACGATCTCCCGCACCCCGCTGTTAGCCAGCATATTCGAGCAGGTCCAGCACGGCTGGTCCGTCACGTAGACGCTGGAACCCTCGCGGTCCTCGCGGTCGGTGAACAGAAGCAGGTTCTGCTCCGCATGAATCGTACGGATGCAGCGCTGCTTGCGGATCATTTCTTCCTTACCGTCCGCGACGTGCAGCTCGTACTCCTCGACAAGCATGCATCCTTCCTCGGAGCAGTCCGGAACTCCCATGGGTGCCCCGTTGTATGCCGTGCCGAGAAGCTTCTTGCCCTGCACGAGCACGGCCCCGACATGCCGGCGGCTGCACTGCGAGCGCGTGGAAGCCATATAGGCGATATCCATGAAGTAAGTGTCCCAGTCTTTGCGCCCCGTCATCGCCGCACCTACTGCTGGCTGGCCAGAATGGCCTGCTCCAGGTCATGCAAGATATCGTCGATCGCTTCCGTACCGATCGACAGACGGATCATGCCCGGCGTTACTCCCGCGCTCAGCTGTTCTTCCTCGCTAAGCTGCTGATGAGTCGTGCTTGCCGGATGAATGATCAGAGATTTGGAATCGCCCACGTTGGCAAGATGAGAGAACAGCTTCACCTGTTCGATCACTTTGCGGCCGGCTTCCAATCCGCCTTTAATACCGAAGGTCAGGATAGCCCCCTGGCCTTTAGGCAAATATTTTTGCGCCAGTTTGTACGAGCTGTGGCTCTCCAGACCGGCGTAGCTGACCCAATCGACCGCTTCATGGGCTTCGAGGAAACGTGCCACCGCAAGCGCATTGGAGCTGTGACGCTCCATACGGAGGTGAAGCGTCTCCAGGCCTTGCAGAAGCATGAAGGAGTTAAACGGCGAAATGGATGCCCCCATATCGCGGAGAAGCTGGACACGCGCCTTGATGATATAGGCGATCGGCCCTACGGCATCGGCGTAAACGACGCCGTGGTAGCTCGGGTCCGGTTCTGTAAGACCGGGGAACTTGCCGCTGGCCTTCCAGTCGAATTTGCCTCCGTCAACGATCACACCGCCGATGGAAGTCCCGTGTCCGCCGATAAACTTCGTCGCGGAATGCACGACGATGTCGGCACCGTGCTCAATCGGGCGAAGCAGGTAAGGCGTCGGGAACGTATTGTCTACGATCAACGGTATGCCATTCTCATGCGCAATCGCGGCTACGGCTTCGATATCGAGCAGGTCCCCTCTCGGGTTGCCTACCGTTTCGGCGTACAAAGCTTTTGTTTTATCCGTAATCGCTTTACGGAAGTTTTCCGGATCCGCAGGATCGACGAATTTCACCTGGATGCCAAGCTTCGCCAGGGTGGTCGAGAACAAATTATAGGTTCCTCCGTACAAACTGGACGCCGATACGATCTCGTCACCGGCTCCGGCTATGTTGAGGATCGAGTATGTAATGGCTGCTTGACCGGATGCGGTCGCGAGAGCCCCCGCTCCCCCTTCAAGCGCAGTTATCCGCTGCTCGAAAACATCGCTCGTCGGGTTCATGATGCGGGTATAAATGTTGCCGAATTCCTTCAGAGCGAACAGATCTGCTGCGTGGTCCGCGTCGCGGAACCCGTAAGAGGTCGTCTGATAAATAGGCACCGCGCGGGAAAGCGTGGTTGGATCGATTTGCTGGCCGGCGTGTACGGCCAAGGTTTCCAAAGAATAAGGACGTTGTTCGGACATGGTTCTTTCCTCCTTTATCGCATTTACGTGGCAATGAATGAATCTGTTTGATTGGGCCTATTTTCTCATATTTCCTCATAAAATGAAAGAAAGTTTAGTAGATTTTCTCAATTCCGACATTTACGCATGCTCTCTTTTCTTCATACCGCCTTCCAAAATCCCCCTCAAGGATTAATTTGCAGGTAAGGCTTCATCTTCGCGAGCATTTTTTCCCCGATTCCCTTTATATCCAGCAACTGCTCGACCCTTTTGAACTTCCCGTGCTGTTCCCGGTAAGCAAGGATCGCTTTTCCTTTGCTTTCGCCGATTCCCGGCAGTTCCATCAATTGCTGCAGGTTGGCTGTATTAATATCGATTTTGGGACCCGCCGGGATTTTCTTGTCTACAGTGGACCCTTTCGGTCCTCCTCCCGTACTTGTTTCCGGAACCGGAACGGCCGCTCCGCTCCCGAGTTTCCCGGATTCCTGCAACCCTGGAGCCGGTCCGTTCCCTCCGCCGACGGGCTGCCGTTTATCCCCTTGGGCAGGTTTGTCATCGGCAGCCGCCTCTTTCCGGGCTGAGGCCGGGGCCTGCTCCGGGCCGCCTCCAGCAGCGCCTGCCGCGGATTCCTCCGCCCCCGCTTGCTTACTCCCGGCACCGGCCTCTTCCTTCGCCTCCGCCTTCACAGGCGATGACAAAGGTTTCTCCGAAGGGCGTGCCGGCTTGGTCGCTTCTATCGTTTGCTCCATAGACGCGTTCAACGCGGTAAAACCTTGCGGCACGGTGCCTCGCGGGCCGACTAGCAGCCAGATTCCCAATCCTGCCGCGATTACGGCAGCAATGCCCGCAAGAACGCCCCCGCTTTTCCAACTCTGAAAATTCCAGTTCAAGATGAAACACTCCTTTGATTTTTTTGAATAAACGATTTTACACTCAGGAAACCGGCATAATTGTGTGAGAATGTTCATACCGTTAAGAAAACGTTCCTGAGTTTTTTGTCCCTGCATAAAGAGGTAAACTTGTCGGCGCCCGCTTCTCTACTGAGTCGGGTGTAATGAATTCTTTCCGGTATACGGCACCGGTTCTATTGCCGGAAGGAGACCTGTCCGACTATTTCATGAGGAGGGTTGTCGATGAAAGCGGGATTTATCGGTACGGGCAGCATGGGAAGTATTCTGATCGAAGCGCTCATCCATTCGGGAGCGCTCAATCCTGAGCAAATCTGCGCCGCAAACCGCACTCCCGGCAAAGTACAACGGTTGGCGGAAACCTACGCCGGACTAACCGCCGCCTCCAGCAATGCGGAAGCCGCAGCGGGCCGTGATGTCGTTTTTTTATGCGTGAAGCCCCTTGAATATATGCGAGTCATTGACGAAATCCGGCCGGTTATTGAGCCGGCTCAAATCGTCGTATCCATTACGAGCCCGGTCCTGCTCAAGCATCTGGAAGATCAGCTTCCCTGCAAGGTGACGAAGATTATACCGAGCATCACCAATTACGTTCTCAGCGGATCTACTCTGTGTATTCACGGAGAGCGCATGCACCCTGAGGATAAGGAATGGATTGAAAATCTTCTGACTCACATTTCCACACCTGTCAGAGTCTCCGAGGCATATACCCGGATCAGTTCCGATTTATCGAGCTGCGCGCCGGCCTTCCTGTCCTTTTTTCTCCAAAAATATATCGAAGCCGCAGTGAAGGAGACGGGGATATCTTCCGAAGAAGCAACGATTCTCGCTTCCGAAATGACGCTCGGCACGGGCAAGCTTCTGACGACAGGCGGTTTCGATCCGGTTTCTCTTCAAAAAAGGGTGCGGGTTCCGGGAGGAATTACGGCAGAGGGATTACAACTGATGGAGCAAGATCTGGACGGCATGTTTAACCGGTTAATCGGAATCACGCATGCGAAATACGAAGAGGATTTGGAAAAAGTGGAAGCGGTGTTTACGACAAAAAAACAATAGAAGGTGGAAAAAAGCGGTAAAATAGAGAGGGATGAAACAGTAGGATTAGCGGGCAATCAGACTTAAAAGCTTGTAGGTAAAGAGAGCTTGGCGGATCGGGGTTAATTGACTGATGCGGAATGGTTGAAGCGAACAAATGCGAAGTAAAGTTGAACCATAATCGGTTTCCCGGGGCCATCCGACGGCGAAGACCGCTTTTCTGAAAAAGAAAGGCGGCTCCGCCGCTTCGGGCTGTCCGGAGGGCTATCGGCAGTTCCGGTTTCCTTCACGGGAGCGGACCTGCCGGGTCCCCTAAATATCGGGTTGTTTATCCGACTACAATGTTGACGAGCTTGCCTTTGACGGCAATGATTTTGCGGACGGTTTTGCCGGCGCTCAGCTCTTTTACTTTATCCAGGCCAAGCGCAAGCTCCTGCATGCCCGCTTCGTCGAGATCTTTGGCGACTTTTACGCGATCGGCGATTTTGCCGTTCACTTGAACGACAATCTCCACCTCGTCGTCCACCGTCCAGGCCTCCTCGTAAACCGGCCACGCTTCATACGTGATAGAGCCGGTTCCGCCGAGCTTTTGCCACAGTTCTTCGGTAATATGCGGAGCGAGCGGAGAAAGCATTTGGACAAAATGCTTCACGGCTGTTTTCGGCAAAGCTTCTGTCTTATAAGCCTCATTGACAAAAATCATCAGCTGGCTGATAGCGGTATTGAAACGGAGCGCTTCGAAATCTTCCGTTATTTTCTTCACCGTACGGTGCCATGTGCGTTTGAACGCGTCTCCGCCGGCCTTCTCGTCCTCGGAAATTTTACTGCTCAATGCCCCGTTCTCGTCCACGAACAGACGCCATACGCGGTTTAGGAAGCGGTAGGAGCCTTCCACACCGTTGGTGTTCCAAGGCTTCGTCGCTTCAAGCGGCCCCATGAACATTTCGTACATGCGCAAGGTATCGGCACCGAATTCATTGACGATATCGTCGGGATTCACAACGTTGCCGCGGGATTTGGACATTTTCTCCATGTTCTCGCCAAGAATCATCCCTTGGTTGACCAGCTTGTGGAACGGCTCCTTCGTTTGGACCACGCCGAGATCGTAAAGCACTTTATGCCAGAAGCGCGCGTAAAGCAGATGAAGAACCGCATGCTCCGCTCCGCCGATATAAAGATCGACCGGCAGCCATTCTTTCTGCTTCTCGGGGGAGCAGATTGCATCGTTGTTGCGCGGATCGATAAAGCGCAGGTAGTACCAGCAGCTTCCCGCCCATTGCGGCATCGTATTCGTCTCGCGGCGGGCTTTCATGCCCGTTTCGGGATCGACCGTGTTTACCCAGTCTTCCACGTTGGCAAGCGGAGATTCGCCGGTCCCGGACGGCTTGATGTGCTCGACCTGCGGAAGCAGAAGCGGAAGCTGGTCTTCGGGCACGGTTTTCATCGTTCCGTCTTCGAGATGGAGAATCGGAATCGGTTCGCCCCAGTAGCGCTGACGGCTGAACAGCCAGTCACGCAGGCGGTACGTTACTTTGCCCTTGCCCTTGCCGTTCTCCTCCAGCCAAGCGATCATGGACGCAATAGCCTCTTCCTTGCCCATTCCGTCGATAAAGCCGGAATTCACGTGCGGTCCTTCGCCGTCATAAGCGGCTTCCTGCACGCTGCCGCCCTGTACGACTTCGATGATCGGCAGGTCGTACTGCTTGGCGAATTCCCAGTCACGTTCGTCGTGTCCCGGTACAGCCATGATGGCGCCTGTTCCGTAACCGGCCAGCACGTAGTCCGCGATCCAGATCGGCAGCTTGGCGCCGTTCACGGGGTTAACGGCATAAGCGCCGGTAAACACGCCGGACTTTTCCTTGGCCAGGTCCGTACGCTCCAGGTCGCTTTTGCGTGCGGCTTTCTCCTGGTACGCTTTCACGTCGGCTTCCTGCCCGGACGCCGTAATCTTGGCAACCAGCTCATGCTCCGGAGCCAGGACGCAGTAGGTCGCTCCGAAAAGCGTATCCGGACGCGTCGTAAAGACCGTCAGGCTGTCTCCTTCATGCCCGTCGATAGCGAAAGTGACTTCCGCCCCTTTGGATTTGCCGATCCAGTTGCGCTGCATGTCCTTGATGCTTTCGGACCAGTCCAGCTCCTCGAGGTCTTCCAGAAGGCGTTCGGCGTACTCGGTAATCCGCAGCACCCACTGGCGCATCGGCTTCCGGATGACGGGATGGTTTCCGCGTTCGCTTTTGCCGTCGATCACTTCCTCGTTGGCCAAAACGGTTCCGAGCGCGGGACACCAGTTCACGGGAACTTCGTCCACGTAAGCGAGGCCTTTTTTGTAAAGCTGGATAAAAATCCATTGGGTCCACTTGTAGTACTCGGGATCCGTCGTGGAAATTTCGCGCTCCCAATCGTACGAGAAGCCCAGCGATTTGATCTGGCGGCGGAAATTCTCGATATTCTGCTTCGTAAACTCGCGCGGATCGTTGCCCGTGTCGAGCGCGTACTGCTCGGCCGGCAGACCGAAGGCGTCCCAGCCCATCGGATGGAGGACGTTAAAGCCGCGCATGCGCTTAAAGCGGGAAACGATATCGGTAGCCGTGTACCCTTCCGGGTGGCCTACGTGAAGTCCTGCGCCGGACGGATACGGAAACATATCCAACGCGTAAAATTTCGGTTTACCCGCTTCTTCCGATGTCCGGAAGGTTTGGTTGTCGTCCCAGTATTTCTGCCATTTAGGCTCGATTACCTGAGGGGTGTAGCCCTGGTGTTCTTTTTCATGTGCCATGTGTGTAGGTCCTCCTGACGTTATCATCTATCATCGCAACCAAAAAACCTCCCGTCTCTAGCTCTTACGGCTAGGGACGAGAGGTTGTATATTCCCCGTGGTACCACCCTAGTTAACAAGCGGCATGCTTTGCCGATTGTTCACTCAAGTCCCTTAACGCGGGCTAGACGGTCCGGTTACTGGGCAGTACATCTTCGCTTCCGTCCGGCTTCCTGCCGGATGACAGGCACAGCTGCAAGGAAACGGCCGTACTGCGGTTCGCCTTCCGGCTCGGAGGTGAGCTCGCCTTCATCATGTACCGGCTTCCACCGACCGCCGGTTCTCTGGAAACATGCGTGCAAAGGGTTGATCCTCTTCATAGCTGGTGCGATTACACAAATTTGTAATGATTATAGGCAATATTGAAGCTCTTTGTCAAGTAAAGCGCTGTTTTTAGGATAGAGGTTTGCGGGCCGCGTAAAAAAGTCTGCGGGAATCCGGCGAAAACTCCGCTTCCCAGTCGAAATCGGCGGAAATCCGGATGTCCTCGAAGCCTGCCGCCTCCAGCCTTTCCTTCAGCCAGCGCGGATCGTACGCACGCTGTCTGTGGGTCTCTTCGATGCGCCGGAAAAGCGGCTCCCCGCCGCGTGCGGACGAAGCGTCCTCACGGACGAAAATCGTCAGCGCATGCTCGATTTCCGTGCGTTCCTCGTCGAGCTCGCAGGTCCACAGGTATGCCACATCCTCTTCGTCGAAGACGAACGGCTGCAGGGAAGCGTACTCCTCGAACTGGGCCGGGCTGTGGACATCGAACAGCAGAACGCCGCCGCTTCGCAGCCCCCGGTACGCCTGCTCCAGAGCTTCAATTATCTCCTCTTCCTCGAGGAGATAATTGAAGCAGTCGCAGAAGGAGATGACGGTGTCGGCCGGTTCCGGCAGCTCCCAGTCGCGCATGTCCTGCTGCAGCCACAGGATGTCCGGTTTCGCTCCGATTGCGGCCTCTTCTTCGGCTTTGTGCCGGGCGACGGCCAGCATATCGTCGGACAAGTCGATTCCGACGACTTTGCAGCCGAGCTTCGCAAGAGGGACGGCAATGTTTCCCGTACCGCAGCCGAGATCGACAACGGTTTCCGGACGGATGCCGTAAGATTCCCAAGCCTGCCGCGCATAAGAAATCCATGCCTCGTACGGCATGTCTTCCATCAACCGGTCGTACGTATAAGCAAAATCACGATACGACATGTCAGTTCTCCTCTTGCTTGAGATACGTCCAGTTTTCCTCCTGGTACACCAGGCCATCCTTCATCAGCTTGCCAAGCGCGCGTTTGAAGGCGGACTTGCTGATGCCGAACTTGGATTTGATCAAATCCGCCTCGGTCTGGTCCGAATAAGGCATCGCGCCGCCCGGACGTTCGCGGAGAACCGCCAGAACCCGCTCGGCGTCTTCGTCCCTTCCTTTTTCCTTCGGCTGCCGCATCGACAGATTCACGCGTCCGTCTTCACGGATGTACGTAACCCGGACGCTGACTTCCTCGCCGACTCTGAGAAGGCGAGAACGCTCCGTCGAGGGGATCAGTCCGATGACTCCGAAGCCGACGACGCCTCCGTCGCAGACGACGAACGTGCCCATTTGCAGAGGTTTGTACACGCGCGCGTCCAGCCACTGGTTTCTCCAGGCCTGCGGGGCCGGAAAACATTTTTCGGAGAGAACATCTTCACCGGCAAGGCGTGCAACCAATCTTCCCTGACGGTCATGATCCATCGTCACGAATACTTTGTCCCCCACTTGAGGGCGAAGTTCGTGAAGCTCCGGCATTTCCTTGAACGGCAGCAGAAGATTCCGGCCGATGCCCATTTCCAGAAAAGCTCCGAAGCGGGGATGCAGATCCACGACTTCGAGCAGCGCCAGTTCTCCGAGAAGCAGCATCGGCCGGTTCATCGTGGCAGCCATACGGTCTTCCGAATCGTAATAAATGAAAACTTCGGCCTGCTGGCCGGCTTTCAGTTTCCGGTTCGTTTCCGCATACGGGAGCAGTACTTCCCGTTCCCCGTCGGTTACGAAGTAACCGTACGGCGATACTTCTCTCGTTACATCAAGCGTGACGAGAGTTCCCGCTTCCAGACTCATACGCGTTCCACAACCCTTGCGTCCGACCAGAGACGCTCGATGTTGTAGTATTCCCGGTCGTCCCGGTGGAACACGTGGACAACGACGTCACCCAGATCCACAAGCACCCAGCGTGCGGTATCAAAGCCTTCCAGGCCGCGGACGGTTACACCGTGCTCATCCGCTTTTTTACGGATTTCCGTAGCGATAGCCTGTACCTGCGTCTCCGAGTTACCGTTGCAAATCACGAAATAATCGGCCACCAGGGAAATTTCCTGAAGGTCCAGAGCCACCACGTTAATGGCTTTCTTGTCTTCTGCCGCATCCACAACCAGATTCATCAACTGTTCCGGATTTACTGTCATTCCATCATCCTCCTTCTTGCTGGACGGGATCGAAAATCGTTCACGTTAACCAGCATGTACACCCTATATTAAATTCCGTTCGTTATCGTTTGGTTCGTTCATTCCGTTAATCAAATGCTCTTATCACCCAGTATTACACGTCTAATTCGAGGATTAAACGGTTGCGCGTCAGCACGGTGAGCGGGTAAACGCGTCTGCCCTTCTGCAGAAGGAACGAAAGCGTAGAGTCGAATCCGGCCAGAAGAGCTCGTTCCAGACTCGTTTCCGCCAGCTCGCGGATTTTGTCCACGCCGGGAAAATCCCTTCCGGGTTCCATATAATCGGCCAGACAGACGACCTTCTCCAGGGTGGACATGTTTTCCCTGCCGGATGTATGATAGCGGATCGCGTTCAGCACATCCTCGTCCTTCACGTCAAATCGGTCGGAAGCGATCCAAGCCCCGGCATGAGCATGCCAAAGTTCTTTATCGAAGGAAAGAACGTCCGTCTGAAATCCGCTCTCGCGAATCGCGTCGGCCTGCTTCTCAACGGGCCAGTATTTGCACACATCGTGCAAAATCGCGGCCCGGTCCGCCTTCTCCTCATCCGCGCCGAATCTCCGGGCCAGGA
Source organism: Paenibacillus chitinolyticus NBRC 15660 (assembly GCF_000739915.1). GTDB lineage: Bacteria > Bacillota > Bacilli > Paenibacillales > NBRC-103111 > Paenibacillus_F > Paenibacillus_F chitinolyticus. Next base: position 122,878 of record NZ_BBJT01000005.1, read on the forward strand.
TAACGGCCGTTTCCATGACACCGAGTGTATGCCTCCACCGTTTTTCGGGCATTTCCTCTTTTACAGTCTTCATCATCTCTTCACGATTCATACAAACCCATCCCTTCGATATAATCGTGTACGGGAGCCGTGACGAGATAGCGGACGGAACGGCCTTCCCGCCTCCGGGTCCGGATATCCGTGGAGGAAATGTCCAGCAGCGGCATCGGAGCCAGACGGACGCCCGGCCGGATGAACGCCGGAAGTGCCTCCGGTTGAAGCTCAAAGCCCGGCCTTTGAAGACCGATGAAGCCGATCATCTTCATGATCTCTCCGATTTCACGCCATTTGGGGAGATACTCGACCATGTCGGCCCCGATAATATAGTGAAACTCGTGCTCCGGGTACCGGGCTTTCAGTTCCCGGATCGTATCGACGGAGTACGAAACCCCGCCTTTCCGGAGCTCATGATCGAACGGACGGAAAGCGGGATTGTCCGACACGGCGCGGCACACCATCTCCCAGCGCTGCTCAGCCGAAGCCTTGGGGGCATTCGGTTTATGCGGCGGCACGTTGGCGGGCATAAACCACACTTCGTCCAGCCCGCAGGCGGCGCGGGCGCATTCTCCCGCCACCAGGTGGCCGGTATGCACAGGATCGAAGGTCCCGCCCATGATTCCTATCCGCATGTCGCCACCTCCTCCGGCGGTCCGCCGTTATTTTCCACAGGTTCCCAAAGGCTGTATGCGAGCCGTTATAAACCGGCGGCACCTGTCCGGTATCTTGCTGAAACAAACCTTCGATCCAGTCTAGGACTTCGGCAGTTCGATCTGTTTGTTATCGCGCGATTCTTTATAGAGGACGATCGTACGTCCGATAACCTGAACCACCTCGGCGCCCGCGCCTTCCGCCAGTTCTCTGGCAACTTCCTTGCAGTCCGCCTCATAGTTGTTGAGTACCGAGATTTTCATCAATTCCCGAACTTCGATCGCTTCCACGATATGCTGGATCAAATGCTCGTTCACTCCGCCTTTGCCTACTTGAAAGACCGGGTTCAAATGGTGCGCCAATGAGCGCAGATGTCTTTTTTGTTTTCCTGTTAGCATAACTTCTGATTCCCTCAATTCCCGATAAATGATTGCTCTACGGCCTGCCGCATCGCCGCTGCAGGCGCAGGGACGCCGGTCCAGTACTCGAACGCGTAAGCCCCCTGATAAATAAACATGCCGAGTCCGCCGTGAGTGACGGCGCCTTTTGCTTTAGCTTCTTTCAAAAAACGGGTTTCCAGCGGGTTGTAAACGAGATCGCTGACAACCGCGCCTTCCCGGAGAGAATGACCGTCCAGATCCAAAGGCATCTCTTCGATATTCGGGTACATGCCCGATGAAGTCGAGTTGATGATCAGATCCGCGTCACTGATAATGTTTCCTAATTCGTGAAGCCCCATGCCGACAGCGCTTGTTTCGGATCGGACGGTAGAGGCGAGCTCCTGAGCTTTCTCCGCCGTCCGGTTGGCGATGGCGATAAACGAAGGACCTTCCTTCGCAAGGGCATATGAAATCCCCCGGGCCGCTCCGCCCGCTCCGATCAGCAGCACTTTTTTGCCGCGGAGATCCATGCCCGTCTCTTCTTTAAGCGAACGGACATACCCGATTCCGTCCGTGTTGTAGCCGATCAGTTTACCGCCGCGGTTGACGACGGTGTTCACGGCGCCGAGGGCCTCCGCATCCGCGTTGATCTCGTCGAGATACTTCATCACGTTGACTTTATGCGGGATCGTCACGTTGACTCCGCCGAAACCGAGCGCTCGGATACCGGCAACGGCCTCCTCCAGCTGCTCCGGCAGCACGTGAAACGCGGCATACGCTCCGTTGATCCCCGTTTCGCCGAAGGCCCGGTTCATCATAATCGGAGAGCGGGAGTGCCGCACCGGATCTCCGAATACTCCGTACAGAATCGTACCGCTGTCCAAAGACGGCTTGTTACCCATGGTCGGTTTCTCCCCCGTGCATTGTTTAGGTGCCGGACCTGCCTGCCAAAACGCAAACGCCCGGCATGCCAGAACCGGTCCGGTTTAAATAAGCGAATCGCGCTGGACGATCTTAACGCCTTTCGGGACATGAACGGCCAATTCCGCGCCCGCTTCGCTGTTGATTTTGATCCAGCCGAGGCCGGAGATCAGAACATCGAGCTTTTTACCTTTCGAAATGTGAATCGTTTGTTTAACGAGAGGCGGAAGCTCTTCCAGATCTTTCACCACAGGCGGGGTAAGCAAAGTCCCTTTGTGGTTTGCGTACAGTTCGTCCGCTTTTTCCAGCTTCGTGCGATGGATGGGTACGGCTCCCGAAGAGTAAATCGTAAACGACTGGCGCTCGCCGCGGACAAAATCGAACCGGGCCAACGACCCGAAAAACAGAGTTTGTCCTTCGTTCAATTGATACACCATCGGTTTGAGCGCCTTGCCCGGCATCAGCTTACCCAGGTCTTTCTTGGAAACAAGCTCCGTAAGCCGGTGCTTGTACACGATTCCCGGCGTATCGATGATGAAATGTCCGTCATCCAGCGGAATCTCCACCATATCGAGCGTCGTGCCCGGATATTGGGAAGTGGTCAGCTCCGAATCCAGATCGCTGTAATCGGAAATAAGCCGGTTGATGAGCGTGGACTTGCCCACGTTAGTCGCTCCGACGACGTAGACGTCTTTGCCGCTCCGGTGTTCGTCCACCGCCTGAAGAACCCGGTCGAATCCCATGTTCTTCTTGGCGCTGCACAGAACAACCTCCACAACCTTCAAGCCTTGTTCCTTCGCCTGCTTGCGGACCCAGTTCACGATCCGGTTCCAGTTGGTCACTTTCGGGAGCAGGTCGATTTTGTTGACGACCAGTATGATCGGGTTGCCTCCGACGAAACGGGCCAGACCGCTGATCAAACTGCCCTCGAAATCGAAAATATCGACGATATTGATGACGAGCGCTTCTTTGTGCCCCACGTGCCCGAGCAGCTTCAGAAAATCGTCCTGGTTGAGCGTAATGCTCGACGCTTCATTATAGTTCTTGATGCGGAAACAGCGCTGGCAAATAACCGGTTCTTTCTCGAGAGCCTGCGCGGGGATGTACCCGAGCGCATGAGGATCTTCGAGCTGAAGCTTGACACCGCAGCCTCCGCAATGGATAACTTCTTCCTGGGTCATGAATCCTCCTTAAAATAAACGGCGGGAGCTTCCGCTAAGCGTTGTTCCCCCGCAAGCAAAGTGAAGCTTTCCCGTGAAGGAAAGCTTTATTTATTCTTCGAGATGTAATTGTTGGCCAGCTTCTCGATGCGCCGGTTGATTCGTGTAAAGAAACCTTCATCATGGATGGAGATAGGCGCTACAAGAATGGTATATAAACCGAGCCGGTTCCCTCCCAGCACGTCTGTCAGCATCTGATCACCGATCACAACCGTCTGCTCTGCAGTTGTATCCATCAGTGCCAATGCTTTGCGAAAGGCCGTGTTCGTCGGTTTGCGCGCGGCATGAATGAACGGGATAGACAGCGGCAGGGCAAATGTGGATACCCTTGTTTCCTGGTTGTTCGATACGATGACGACCTTGAAACCGAGCTGCTTCACATGCCCGAGCCAATTCACCAGCTCCGGTGTCGCATCGGCCACCTTGGCACCGACAAGCGTGTTGTCGAGATCCGTGATGATTCCGCGGATTCCGCTTTGCCAAAGCTCCTCCAGATTGATATCGTAAATCGTCTGCACGAATTGTTTCGGCACCAGTTTTTTAAACAACAGCGTCACCCCAACCTCTTTCGAATCTATAGGAACTATACCATACATGCCCAATTCCTTGCAAAAAGAAAAAGGAAGCGTTTCAGGCCGTGCCCGGACGGGAAAATCCCGTATTCTCAGCATTCCCTTTCCGCCGCCCGTTCCATTCACCCGCGAAAGCCGGCCCCAAATTCTCTCTGCCGGAAAAAAAGAAAGGCCGTCTTCCGGTTAACGGAAAACAGCCTGCAGCTTACGCTATGAATCCGGCCCATCGGTGTGTGCCGGTCTTATTTCATCTGCTCGCGCAGTCGCTTCACATGGCCCTGGACGGCCTCCAGATCCTGCTCGGTCACAGATGACCGGCTGTACTTGGCCTTCTCGAACATCGCGAGAACCGGCGAAAGTTCGCCTGCCAGCCAGTAGCTCTGGGTCATCCAGCGGGAAGCGGCTTCCCGGAACGTTTCATGCTCGAACCGTTCGTACCCTTTGCGCCTTCCGTACCGCAGAAGCCGGTTGACCTCCTGGATAACCCCCTGCGCGTAATTAGCCGCTTTGGGATCGCGTCCGAGCAGGGGCAGCAGTTTCTTGCCGCTGCTCAGCCGGATAGCCGTTACGGCGGCAGCCGTGAGCAGAACGAGGCCGCTGAGCGTATACAGCACGTAACGGACCCAAGGGGCCGCGCCGGACTTAGCCTGAGCCGTCTTCGTCTCGGCCGGCGCCGGAGTCGGCATCTCGGTGGCTGCCGACGTTTCGGGCGCGTATGACTGCGGCAGCGAAAATCCGGCGGTCGGCTCGAACGGCAGCCAGCCGTAGCCCTCGAAATAAACCTCCACCCAGGAGTGGGCGTCTGAATTGCGGACGGTGTAGGTGCCCTCGGCGTCGGGATCGGACATGCCTCCCCTCAGGTTTCCGATACCGGCCGGGCGGCTGTTATCGGAAGAACCCGATGCGTAGCCTTTGACCCATCGGGCCGGAATGCCGAGCGACCGGGTCATCACGACCATCGCCGACGAATAGTAGTCGCAGTAGCCTTCCTGGATTTCGAACAGGAAGCGGTCGACGAAATCTTTGCTTTTCCCCTTGGATACGTCGGGGGTGTTCGTATACGGATACTTACTGGACAAGTAAAGCTCCAGCTCATGCACTTTCTCGTAGGCGCTCGGAGCTTCCTTCGTCACTTCTTTGGCAAGCTCCGTCACCCTCTCGGGCAGCCGGTCGGGAAGCTGGAGATAATCGTTCCATTCGGACCGGTTCAGCCTGCTCATATCGACTTTCTTGAGCCCGCTTAAATCGAGCAGCGGGATGTTGGACACGAGCTCGTACTGCTTCGGGTAGTTCGATTTCGCGTTAAACCGCAGCTCCGCCTGGCGCGCGGACCACCGGAGAGATCCCAGCTGCGCCGGATCGGAGCGTGTTCCGTCAGGACCTTCCTCCTGAATGTCGACCTTCGACATCGGATAAGCCCCGAACAGCACCGGGTATACTTCGTTGCTGCGCATTTTGACCGTCTGCTTCACTTCTTCGGTCTTCAGCTTGGTCATGTCGATGCCGGAATCCGCGGGAAGCTTGCCGCTCGAATCTACCGAGGTCTGGCGGGCCCGTCTGTCCGCCGGACTCGCTTCCCAGCCGCTGCCGGTGTACAACGCCCGGGTTTCCCCGCGGTAATACGTGCGGCTCGTCGTGTCGACTGTGAAAACGGGCGTGTAATCGTATTGGAACTGTCCGCCGAGCTGCGCGTCGTTACGGCTGTATCCCGACGATTTCAGCAGCGGATCGTTCGGGTCCTGCACCATCGTCCGTCCGGAATCGTCGCTGCTCGGCAGGAAGGTCACCGCCTCGCCGTTATACTGCCGCCAGGCCGTATACGGATCGGTGAGAACCGGATCGACCGCCGGTACGAGCGCACCCAGGGTGAGCGTCAGGGCGATAATCAGCACGACCGGCACGATCAGCGGGCCGGGATTGTCCGAGAGCCGCTTCCAGCTCTCGGGAGCTTTATTTTTGAGCTGGGATAAATGACGCACGACCAGCATGCACAATCCGCTAAAAATAACCGCCGCAACCTGCGGCCATAACTGCAAGGTGCTGAACGAATCGCGGACGCCGAAAAACAAAATGGCCAAAATGACGATAAAAGAAATCCACAGTTTGGACCGGGACGCCCACATGGCCATCAGGAACACCCACCAGGCGGCCAGTCCGAACCATAAATAAGGGAATAATTGCGAAACGTTGGCCTGAAACCACTCCATCGGACCGTCCATCTGAGACATGGGGACAAACCGGTATTGAAGCACAATCGCATGAACCACCAGTACCAGAACGATCTGCAAAAGTTCTCTGACCAGATGGTGAATCCGCGGGATGAAGAACGTCGCGCAGACGGTAATCAGCGTCCAGTTTACGGCTTTCAAAGTTTCGGGCAGCCACAATCCGTCCTCGCGGGAAATCCATCCGGTGAACTGGAATAAAAACAGCAGGACGAAGAGGGCCATCCACTTCTTTGTTCCGTCTTCGCCGGCCATAAACCGGATAACATTCCAGATGCTACGCATAGATCTTCGTCCCTCCTCCCAGCACAGCGGGCAGCTCCGCCAGCGTGTGCACGCCGTACCCCATAAAGCCAAGGCTGTGCAGGCGGCGGACCCACACGTCCGCAGGGCCCCCTTTGGCGCCGCAGACGCACAGGTGACAGGCGAGCATGCGCTGTTTGTCGGTCCAGTGGAGCAGCGACAGGAGATCGGAGTTCTTCGCCGGCGTGATATACACAACCAAAGCACCCGGCGAGAACATGCCGTCCGCGTTGTTGACCGCCTGCTGCAGCGGACGGAATCCATCCGGCTCCACCTCCACCAGGTGATCCATCAGGACGTCCTCATGGCGGGAACCCGTCTTGGGCACGGCCATCAGGGATTCGCGGCCGGAGGAAACGAGCCCTACCGCGATGTTCCTCTGGGTGCCGAAATGCAGCAGGGAAGCGGCGACGGAAACCGCCAGTTCGAATTCGGCGGGACTGCCGTAATTCTGTTTGCTCCGGTCGAGTACGATGACCATCTTCGGGAGCGTTTCCCGCTCGAATTCCTTCGACTTCCACGTGCCCGTACGCGCCGTGGCGTTCCAGTGGACCCGTGAAAGCCTGTCCCCGTGAATGTACTCCCTCACGCCGTTGATCTGCGTCGTTTCCCGCTGCATCCTAGCGGTTACGGAGTGATGCCTTGCCCCTCGCGGGGATTGGGAAAACTGCGCCCAGTGGCGGATCTCGATCATTTGGGGCATCACGACAAAGCCGTACGGCAGCTGAACGCTGCCTTTGTGCTCGTAGAGCCCGAAGACGTCTTCCGTCGCGAACTCCGCGCGTTCCAGGGAGTAATGGCCCCGGCGCAAGGGCGGCGTTTTGTAAACGAATTCTCCTCTGCGCATCCAATTCAGGACCACGGAACCTTTCATTACGGTCCGCTCCCCGCTGCTTCGCACCAGCTCGTCTTCGATGAGCAGGTACGGGATGGGCCAGACGCCGGGAACCTGGATTTTAAGCTTGATCTGCAGGGACTGCCCCGCCTGAACCTTACCGGTTCCGTCCGCCGCCGATATTTCACGCACCGCCTGCGTCCGGCGGATGCCGCTCCATTTGCCGAGAACCAGATAAGCGGAGAGCAGGCATACGACGGCAAACAGCGTGGAAGCGAGCTTACCGCCCTGAAAGAGCAGGAACATCAGGCTGGCAAAGAACAGGAAGGATAAAATCAGGGTAGCCTGTCTTCCCCTCTGAGCCGCGGTAGGTTTGAAAAGCCTCATTTCGCTTTCTCCAGCCTGACGGGCACTTTCGTATGCGCCAGTATCGAAGCGAAGACGGAACGGGAGGTTTCTCCTTCCATCCGGGCTTCCGAAGAAAGAATAATCCTGTGCCCCAGAACGTAAGGGGCCAAATATTTCACATCGTCCGGGAGGACATAGTCGCGGCCGTTCAAGTACGCGTAAGCTTTCGAAGCCTGCACGAGGGCCAGCGTAGCGCGCGGGCTGGCTCCCAGCTCAACGGCCGGATGCTCCCGGGTGCTGCGGGTAATGTCCACCAGATACTTCGCGATGCCTTCGTCGAGGTAAACCGACCGCACCTCTTCCTGCATGCTGAGAATCTGTTCCGCACCGACAACCTCATGAAGCTGTTCCATGGGGTGCTCCTTGCTTTGCGACGCGATCATTTGAAGCTCCGTCGCGCTGTCGGGGTACCCCAGGCTGAATTTGATCATAAACCGGTCAAGCTGGGCTTCCGGGAGCAGATACGTGCCTTCGAAGTCAATCGGATTCTGGGTCGCAAGAAGCATAAACGGACGCGGAAGCGGGTACATCTCGCCGTCTACCGTCACGTGATGCTCCTCCATCGCTTCCAGGAGAGCCGACTGGGTTTTGGTAGTGGCGCGGTTGATTTCATCGACAAGCAGAATGTTGGCCATAACGGGACCGGGGCGGAAAAAGAAAGCTTCATTCTTCGGATGATAAATCGAAACGCCGGTAATATCCGTCGGCAGCAGATCCGGATTGCACTGAATCCGGCGGAATTGGCCTTGTATGGAGCGGGCGAGGGATTTGACGAGAACCGTCTTCCCCGTCCCGGGCACATCTTCGAGAAGTACGTGACCGCCGGCAAGAAGTGCGGTTAACAGCAGCATGATTTCTTCGCTTTTGCCTAATATACATGAATCCAAATTGGATCTGATTCTGGAAATCTCACTCATATGAGGTTGGGACACAGCAGCCATTCGGTACGAATCCTCCTTCGGATAAAAAGGGTTTGAAGTCCTATTTTTTATATTACAGGAAAGTAGAAAGCGAGTACAACAAAACCCCTTCTAAATTTATTAAAAAACCGACAGTTGGTGGAAAAGAAGCTAAAAGGAGCAAACGTCCCCGGGTTTTGTTACGGGAGGATGACGGTGCAGTGACGGCAGGATTACGAAGGAATGACAGGCGGATGACAGAGGGATGAGAGATAGATGATAGAGGACGCGGCAAACCCTAAACAACGCAAAAACACCCCGTTTCCCGAGAAAACGGAGTGTCGATCTACGGCTTTCGCTTCAGCCTTTGGGACGGACAAACAATGCGGCGAGAAACGAGAAGATGATCGCCGCCGAAATACCGGCGCTCGTGACTTTGAAAATCCCCGTTACGATGCCGATCCAGCCGCTTGTCTGGATTTCTTTGATAGCGCCGTGCACCAGCGCGTTGCCGAAGCTGGTGATCGGTACGCTGGCGCCGGCTCCCGCAAAACGGACGAGAGGCTCGTACAGCCCGAAGCCGTCAAGGATCGCTCCGGCCACGACGAGGGTCGTCATCGTATGAGCCGGTGTCAGTTTGCCCAAGTCCAGCAGAAGCTGACCGATGACGCAGATGGCTCCGCCGACGAGAAATGCCCATAAAAACTGCATGATTAAAGTCCCTCCTGTCTTTCTATCGCAACGGCATGCGCTATGCAGGGAATGGATTCCCCCTGCTGATACGACAGCGGGGACAGCAGGGCGCCGGTGGCGACGACCAGGAGGCGGCGGATGTCGCCCTGCTCCATTCTTTTCAGCAGGTGGCCGTAAGTGACGACGGCCGAGCAGCCGCAGCCGCTGCCTCCCGCTTGCACGCCCTGTTTCTCGATGTCGTAGATCATGAGGCCGCAATCGCTGAACGTGGTGCTGTTCATGGCGATCCGCTGCTCCTTCAGCAGCTCGTTCACGATCTGAAAGCCCACGGTGGCGAGGTCGCCCGTTACGATAAGATCGTAATAGTCGGGGGACCGCTTCATGTCCCGGAAATGAGCGGTGATCGTATCGGCTGCCGCCGGCGCCATCGCGGCCCCCATGTTGAACGGGTCCGTAATCCCCATGTCGATCACCTTGCCGATCGTGGCGGACGTAACGACGGGCCCCGTGCCTTTCTCGGCCACGACGGAAGCTCCGGCGCCGGTTACCGTATACTGGGCCGTGGGGGGCTTCTGGGAGCCGTATTCCGTCGGATAACGGAACTGTTTCTCCACGGTGCAGTTGTGGCTGCACGTGCCGCTCAGGACATAGTCTCCTCCTCCCGAGGCTACGATCAGCGAAGACACGGCCAGGCTTTCCATCGAGGTGGAGCAGGCGCCGAAGACGCCCAAGTAAGGAATGGCCAGCGTCCGGGCGGCAAAGCTGCTGGAAATAATCTGGTTCATGAGGTCGCCGCCGACGTAGAACTGAACCTGATCCTTCTGGAGGCCGGCTTTCTTGATCGCGAGATTGGCCGCGTCTTCCATGAGCGCCTTCTCGGCTTTTTCCCAGCTCTTCTGCATTAAAGTGTTGTCCTGGTGAATGAGATCGAAATCGAGGGCGAGGGGCCCCTCGCCCTCATCCGGCCCGACAACCGTAGCGGTGGAGATCAGAACCGGAGGCTTCCGGAACTCCCAGGATTGACCTTTTCGAATAATCAATGTGCCCCGCCTCCAAAGATCAGAGTGAAAATGCCGACGAAGAAGGCGGCCACTACGCCGAACACGATAACGGAGCCGGCCAGCTTGAACATATTGCTGGCGGTGCCGAGAATGAGTCCCTCGCTGCGGTGCTCAATGGCGGCCGAACACATCGAGTTGGCGAAGCCCGTTACCGGCACGGCCGTTCCCGCCCCGGCCCACTGGGCGATTTTGTCGTACACGCCGAGGCAGGTCAGGATGACGGAAATGAGAATCAGGACTGACACCGTTGGGTTCGAAGCGGCTTCCTTGCTGAAGCCGAACACTTTCTCAAACAGCATCATGAGCGCCTGACCGATAATGCATATAAAACCGCCCACAACGAAGGCGCGGATACAGTTGGCGACGACCGGTCTTTTCGGTTCGTTTTTTTTCGCGATAGCCTGGTACTGCTGCTGGGTTAATGTCGCGTTTTTCTTTTTCTGGTTGGCCACTTGCCTGTCCCCCTCTTCTTATTCCGTTCCGTTTGTACTTTTCCCGCCGCCGGACAGCTGCTTCAGCACATCCCGCAGGGCCGAAGCCGTCTGCTCGTACTTGATCCGGGCGTTGAGATCGGTAGCGGAATTCGCAAATGAATCGAGATCAGCCGTACACTGGCGGAGTGTGGAGATCAGTTCCACCTGGGGCTTCTCCAGGCTGATTCCTTTTGAATCGTCGTACAAATCGACGTACAGCTTATTCTGATCGCCTATCTGAGCGAGAAAAACATTGTCCGCGGTCGCGTTTATTTTAGCCAATTGTTTATTCAGCCATTCCCTTGTAAGCGAGGAGGCCGCAAGTTCGCTTTCGTCGACAACCCCGTCCACAATGACCGTGTGGGGAAGCTTGTCCGGGCCCATCTTCAGCCCCAGGTCGCCGGGCGTAAGCGGCTGCTTCTCTTTTTTGAGCAGAACGCTGAGCTCTCCGCTCGCTTCCAGCATGGCGAATTCGACGTCCGCCACTTGAAAAATACTCTTCGTGCGGAGTTGTTCCATCAGTTCGTCGGCCGTGTACCGCTCCTTCTTCAAATGATGTTCCAGAACACGTCCTTGACGGATGACGACTGTTCCTTTTCCTTCAAAAAAATGGCGGAGCCATTTGCTTTTCAGCGTCGTGAGTTCAAGGAGAAAAGGAACCACAAACCAAATCCCGAGCGCGACCACCCCGTGCAAGTAATGGGCTTCAATATCGGTCGACAAGAAGCCTGCCAATTCTCCCAGGGTGATACCCGTTACGTATTCAAAAAAAGAAAGCTGGGAAATTTGCTTCTTGCCCAAAATGCGGGTGATGGCAAAAAGCATGGCGATCGAACCGAGCGACCGCAGTACAATGACACCAATACCTTCCACGGCTTAGCCTCCTCTCTTAACCAGAGCAGTTGATTGCATGACTCTTTTTAGCATGTCCGCAAAGGGCACAGGTATGAAAGGAAGGCCTTGGAAAAACAAGAAAACGGCCTCCTTCGCAGAAGCCGTTTTCCGGTAATCCGTTATCAGAAAAGAAATAAAATCGCCACAAGCAGTATAAACAGAACGAGTACAATCAGCATGTTCAGGTTCACAGCCGTTTCTCCTTCAAGCGAGATTTCGAACGTGGAATATTCAGGAATACCCCATTATATGCGTCTAGTGACGCAAATGATTGTTCGAAAGGTAAAGGCCGATCCGCCTATTTTATAAGAATAGGAGGCTTTTCCCCAGCACAAACACACATACGTACATAAGATAAAAGGCAGAAATTCAAAAAAATCAGAAGGAGGAACTTCCTCTTGTCTTTTCCCAGCGACAGTCAATTTTTTCCCGTGACTTTAAACGGCGTTCCCGTAGGCGATCCGGTTGCGGATGTGAGTCCGGCCAGTACGGATATCGTCGGGAATACCCAGTTCCCCGCCGCTTATGTTTCATACGATACGACTTATGTCTATTTCCGTCTGAGGCTGAACGGAGACCCCCGCGCCAAAACCGGGTTTGATAACTTTGCCTGGGGGGTTCTTTTCAATACCGACAGCAATCCCGCCACTTACGAATGGGTTCTTGCCGTCAACGGCCAGAATGCCAGTATCGATCTCATCGAAAATAAAATTAAAGTGCCGAACACCTTTAACGACCCGGCCGAAGGCATTGACGGAAAAGGGACGCCGGCCTATACGCGTCCGATTATCAATTTCGATCTGGCGCGGGTGAAACCGACCGGAGACGGGTCCCGTTTCGGCGGAAATGAAAATTATTTTCTCGATTTTTTCATACCGGCTTCCGTCCTGTTCGGAGCGCTCGGGATTACGAGCCAGACGCCTCTCCAGTTTATTTTTTTCAGCTCCGCGAACAATAACAACTTCAACAAAGATTTTCTGATTCCCGTAGGCAGCACGTTTACTTCGGGTTTCAGCGATCCCGTTGCGCCCCAAGGATTTAACGCGCAGGCTAGACTCGTCCTGGCCAAAACTTTGACCTCTTCGCCGGGTGCGGCCGTCCTGACCGGACAGGTGGCATCGTATACAGGGACCTTCGCGATATCGAACCAGGGGAAAAGCCAGGCCAACGCCGTGCTGGTTACCGATGTGTTCGGACTTGACACGGTATCCTCCCTGACCGTCTCCGGCGTTACGCAGGGCCTCTCCACGGTGAATCCGCTGAGCAGCACAATCAGTTGGAACGCGGGAAATCTTGCGCCCGGCCAGACTGTGACGCTGACTTTCATCGTGCAGGGAGCTTTCCTGACTGCCGGAGCGGGCAGCCGCATCCTGAATACGGCCGCGGGAACCGGATTCGACAGTCTGACCGGACAGGCGATTACAGCCGGTCCGGCAGCGAACTCTATTGCCGTCGTAACGGCCGGAGGCGTCACCGGCACCGTATACAACGGGATGACCGCACTGCCCCTTGCAGGCGCCGCCTTGCAGCTTACAAACGCCCAGAATCAGGCGCCCGTCAACCAAACGAGCGGAACCGGAGGGGCGTACGGTTTTTCCAATCTGGCACCGGGAACTTACACTCTCACGGTTTCTTTTGCCGGTTTCGCTGCCCAAACCGTACCTGTAACGGTTAACGCCGGTACCGTCACTCCGTTGGATATCACCCTGCGGCCGCAGCCGGCTTCTCTGAGCGGAACCGTTGCCGATCAGGCGGGAAACGTTCTTCCCGGAGCCGTTATCCGCATCCAATCCCCGTTCGGCGCCATCGTCGCCGAAACGACTGCCGGCGCGGCGGGACAATACCAGCTCTCGGTTCCCGCCGGAACGTATACCGTAATCGCGACCGCAAACGGCTTCCAGTCCCAGGTGAATACCCTGCAGCTTCAGCCGGCGCAAAGCGTATCCGCTTCGTTTAACCTCGCGGCTCTGCCGGGTACCGTAAGCGGCGTGATCACCGTCTCCGGGTCAGGAACTCCACTTGCCGGAGCGCTCGTTGAAGCGTTGAACGAACGAGGCCAGCAGATCGCTACCGCCGTCAGCGCCGCGGACGGTTCGTATGCGATAAGCAGCCTCGCGCCGGGCAATTACCGCATCCGCGCAAGCGAGCCCTCCTTCACGACGGATATTGCCGGAGCAGCGGTCCTCGCGGGTCAGACGGCAACCGTCAATATCGGCTTAAGCCCCGCGCCCGGCACGCTTACCGGCCAGGTAACGGACGCTTTGTCCGGCGTACCGCTAAGCGGCGCCGTCGTCCGTGTCGTCACGGCTGAAGGGATAACCGCGGCAACCGCGGTAACCGATGCCGGAGGAACTTACGTCATCAACAGTCTGCAGCCGGTCAATTATACGGTCACGTTCAGCGAAACCGCGTATGCCAGCCAGACGACAGGTGTTTCGATTGCGCCCGGCGCCCAAAGCGTGCTGGATATCGCGCTGCAGCAGCTGGCCGGTTCCATTACCGGCGTTGTGACGGACCTGAACGGGAATCCTCTGGAAAATGCGGTGATCCGCATTTTCATGAACAGTTTTGTCGTCGCCACGCTGAATGCCGACCAGAACGGACGGTTCGACATCCACGGGCTCGCTCCCGGTTCCTACATGGTCCGTGCCGAAACACCGGGTTACCAGCGCCAGCTGATCGGCGCTTTCATTCAGCCCGGAGAAATTGTCGAGGTCGATTTCGCCCTGGCTCCTCAGCCCGGCACTTTAACGGGAACCGTTACAACGGGGACGTCGCCCGTACAGGGAGCGGTCCTCGTTGTGCGTCAGACGGACAACAGTGTAATCGGGCGGACAATTACTTCCGCCGACGGCACTTTCGTACTGGAGGAGCTAGCGCCGGGAACTTATACGGCGGCTGTTTTTGCCGACGGGCTCCAGACGCAGATTAAAGGGTTCAGCATCACCCCCGACCAGACGACCACCGTTTCTTATAACCTGGAGCCTTTACCGGGGATTCTTGCCGGAACCGTATACAATGCCTCCACTAACCAGCTCCTGGCGGATATTCCCGTTGCGGTACGCATTGTGGACACGAACGGACTTGTGATCCAAAGTTTGTTTACGGACCAGTTCGGCGCATTTACGGCTCCTAACCTGGCACCCGGCAGTTACACGGCGATCGTGTCCTCCACTGACTTTCAGACGAATCTCGTCAGCTTCCTGATCGCCGCCGGACAGACAACGACGATCCGCGCAGGTCTGATTCCGAGCCCCGGACAGATCAGCGGAACGGTAACCGCCGCCGGGACAGACACGGGCATTTCCGGCGCCTCCATCCGTGTCAGCAACTATACGGGGACGCTGATCGCTACCGTTCTTACCGACAGCAGCGGTTACTTCAGGGCAGAGGGCCTGGCTCCCGACACGTACATCGTCACGGCTTCCCAAACGGGTTTTCAGCAGGGCAGCATCGGGGCCATTGTGAGCGCCGGTCAAACGACGACCACCGGTCTCAGCCTTCTCCCGCTTCCCGGATCGGTCAGCGGCGCGATCTTCCCCGCCGTGGACGGAACCGTGATCCAGATTTACGACCGGAACAATCTGCTGATCGAAGAAGAGCTGGTGAGCACGGGGAACGGGACATTCCGATTCGACTCCCTCGCACCGGGCGCCTATATCGTGACGGCAACACCGCCCGGTTACGCCGTCGCGAAAGCGGGCGCAGTCGTGGAAGCCGGACAGGAATCAAGCGTGACGCTTACTCTATCCCCGCTGTTGTCGGTGCTCACGGGCCGCATCACAGATACCGCGGACAGCCCTGTGGATACGGCCGTCATCCGGGTCTTAGACGGGAATGAAACCTTGCTGGGAACGGGTTATGCCGATGCAAACGGTGCTTATGTCGTCGACAACATTCCCGCAGGCAATCATTTTCTGGTGGTTTCGGCTCCCGGATTCTCAACCGTTGTCCTTGGCATAGCGGCCCTTCCCAGTGTGGATTTGACGGGAATCGACATCCGCCTCGTTCCCGATTCCGGGTCCGTCAGCGGGCAAATCACGAACGCTTCGGACGGAAGCCCGCTTCCTTCCGCCACTGTATTGATCCGCAGCGCGGACGTGAGCAACCTTCTTATTGCGACAGCTACCAGTTCCCTGTTCGGCAATTTCTTCGTAAGCGGTCTGTCTCCGGGTGCTTATACCGTAGTGGCGGAAGCGGAGGGATTCGCGGCAGGCACGGCCGGAGCTATCGTAGTCAGCGATCAGGAAACCGCAGCCAGTCTGGCTCTCCGGCCCCTAAGCGGCGTAGTGACGGGCAGCATAACGGACGTCTCGGGCGCTACCCTGACCGGTTCGGAAACCCAGGTCAAAATCTTCAACGAAGCGGGGATTCTCCTGTTCGCTTACCTGGCCGATGCGGACGGGCGCTTTACAACGCCGGAGCTGGCTCCCGGCAGCTATGTCCTTACGGCATCCGCTCCGGGCTTCGCTTCCGCCTCCGTGCTCGCCACGGTCACTGCCGGTTCGGCGGACACCGTTACGCTCGTTTTGACCCAGCAAAATTCGCTCCTGACCGGCAATGTCATCAACCGGAACGGATCCGCTCCCGTACCCGGAAGCATGGTCACTCTGCTGAATGCGGCCGGTCAGACGGTCGATCAATCGGTTGCCGATCTAAGCGGAAATTTTACGATCGACAAAGTAACCGCCGGTGCCTATACACTGAGCGTTACCGGTGACGGTTTCGGCAGCACCTCTCTCGGTGTCGTGCTCCGGCCCGGGCAGACGACGGCCGTCACCGTCCCGCTGGAGCCGTCACCCGGCAGTGTCAGCGGCTTCGTCATCGACCGTGTCACTTCAGCCCCTCTGGCGGGTGCGGACGTGCGGATCGAAGACGCGGCCGGTGTGCCGGTTAATACGGTTCAAACCGACAGCAGCGGGTTTTATCTCTTCAATAATCTCAGTTCCGGAGATTATAAAGTGACAGCCGAAGCGGCCGGTTTCGGCTCGCAAAACGGCGGCGCTCCGGTGGCTCCCGGGCGGAGCACCGACTACAGCTTTGCCTTGAGCCCGCTGCCTGCTTCTCTATCCGGCACGGTGACTAGCGCCGCCGGCGCCAGGCCGCTTGCCGGTGTCTTTGTGGAAGTCCGCCAGCTCAACACTTACGGCACCGTCTTGACGGATACGACGACTGACGCGGCCGGCCGTTATACGCTGGACGGCCTTGCAGCCGGCAATTACACGGTCGTGTTCAGCCTAGCGGGCTTTGGCCAGCAGACGGACGCCTTTTTTGCCGCCCCCGGGCAAAATACGGGCGTGGACGCCCGGCTGTCTCCGACGTCAAACGATTTGAACGGGACGGTCGTGACGCCGCCAACCGTTCCCGTGTTTCCGCCTCCTCCGGTCGTGGACGTCTACGACGACCGGAACACGCCGGTCGTGACGGTCCCGACGGACCCGTCCGGGCAGTTCACGGCTGACGGGATAGCCGCGGGGGACTACACGGTCATCGTGCAGAAACCCGGCCTGTCGTACAGCCAGCAGGTTGTAACGGTCGTTCCCGGCTTTACCCCGAATATCGTTCTCTCTCCGGGGAGCCCGCCATTTGCCGTTACGGGTGCCGTTCAGGACGAATCGACCGGCAATCCGGTTCCGGGCGCTTCCGTCCAGATCCTGAACGAGAATTTAACGCCGGTCGACCGGACGCTGGCCGACGGAACGGGTCTGTTCCTGCTGGGCGGCCTGCGCCCCGGAAGTTACACGGTCACCGTATCCAGCGAGCTCTTCGGCTCCAAGTCGGCCGCAGTCTCCCTGGCTGCCGGAACTCCGCCTCCCCCTGTAGCCGTGGCGCTGAACCCTTTGTTCGGCACTTTGACGGGCACGGTAACGGACAGGAACGGACGGCTCTTAGCCAACGTGTTCGTTCAGCTCTTCGATCCTTCCGGGCTCTTCCTGAGAAGCGTGACAACCAGTACCAGTGGCGTGTATACGGTCACTAACCTGGCCCCCGGCTTCTATTCCGCGCGCTATACGCTCGAAGACAAACAACCGGCCGTGCGCACACTGATCATCGCCGCAAATGAAACGACCGTTCTAAATGTCGTCCTGGAAGACGATACGGAAGAATAAACGAATCACGAAAAAATCCCCGTCGGATTTCTCCGGCCGGGATTTTTTGTGATCTTTTCCACGGTTGAAAAGGTTTAAACGATTCGATCGGAGGCCGTTACCGGTTACCGGTCGGCGGCGGGCACCCAGTCTTTCACGCCGTTGTCTTCGAGAATCCCCAACGTGACGTCCGCGATATCGGGGTCTCCCAGCAGCTTGTCGCGCACACGGAATTTGATATCGTCCGCTTCGGCAAGCGTCAGGCCCGGTTTCAGTTCGATCAAGCCTTCCACATGGTAGTACCGGCCTTCCTGAAGAACGCGCAGCTGATAAATGTCCGTCACCAGCGATTCGGCAAAGATAAGGGCGGACACCTTGTCCTCCACGTCCGGAGGCGCGGATACGCCGATGAGGCCGACCATATTGTCGTAGCCGACGCGGAACGCGACGAATATCATAAGCAAACCGATCAGGACAGTCATCAACCCGTCAAGGGCACTGAAATTCGTAAGCGAGGTAACCACCACCGCAATAAGTGCCAGCAGAGCACCCGTGGTCGCAACCAGATCTTCGTAGAAGACGAGCCGCGTCGGAGGCGCCGCACGTTTCACATGCTTGAAGGAAGCCTTGACGATTCCAAAACCGGACGCTTCCGCCCTGGATTCTTTGATGACCTCCTTCATCGCCTTGTACAGCACGTAGCCGTCAATCACGATCGACAGGATCAGAACCGAAAGATTCAGCCAAAATCCGTGCGATTCGGCCGGTTGCTGCAGCAGGTGCAGCCCTTCTCTTATCGTTTCGTAGGCCATGAAGGTGACGACGAGAACCGCAATCATGCAGAAGATATTGATGACGCGGCCGAAACCCGTCGGAAATCGGCGGGTCGCCTTTTTCTCCGCAAGTACGCTTCCGGTAAATACGAACATCTGGTTGACGGCATCCGCAATGGAGTGCATGGTGGACGCAAACATGGCACCGCTGCCCGTGAGCGATGCGGCGACACCTTTTACGATGGCAATTATCGTATTGCCCAAGGCCGCCGTAGCCGAAGACATATTGCCTTTCTTGATCAATTCCAACCAATTCGTACGTTCAGCATCCGGGCTCATAAGAAAATAAATCCTCCTAGGTAAAAAGGTAGTTTAGGGATAGGTTACCACGAAACCATTCCGCCAAATCATCCATACGCGGGAAGGGTAAAAGCGGTTTCATTGTCCAACCCGAAAAACCCCCTTTCATTTGCGCGCTTCGGGCAAGTCATTCTTGCCGACAGCCATGCAATAGAAAGGGGATTCGTGTCCGGACCGGTCAGCTCCAGACGTTCTGTCTTTCTTTGGACTGGATCGCGCCCGACGGGTCCAGATCCACTTCGCCGTCGGCCGCCGAATCGTCGGCCCGCAGCCCGATCCGCTCGTGGGCGCTGACATCCTCGAATATTTTGAGCGGAATCGTATCGTCGGCGGACTTGCCGCCTGCCGTTACGTCTTCAAAAGCGGACTGGCGGATTTCACCGCCCCGGGTATCCGTTAAGCCTCTGGCTCCGGGCCCGGTCTTTGCCGGCGTGTCCGCTTGCCTTCCGCTCTCGGTCTGCCTGCTCACTGCGCATTCCTCCTCGTCATCGTTGTCGCTATCCTCGCGGAAAAGGTTCCGATGATAGGTTTCCCGACTGCCGACATGCTACTCCCGCAGCCTCCCCATCCTTACCCGGCTTATTTGAATCCGGTCATGGCGATGCCGCGGATAATCTGCTTCTGAAACAGCAGAAACACCGCAAGCAGAGGCAGGATAGAGATAGCGGCGCCCGCCATGATGAGCGTCCAGCTTCCGCTGTCACCCGATTCGCTGGAGAAAAACGCAAGCCCGACGGGGATCGTCAAATGCTCCGGCGTCTGCGTGACGATCAGCGGCCAGATAAACGCGTTCCAGCTGCCCAGAAAGGTTAAAATGCACAGCGTGGCCAGCGCCGGCTTGACCAGCGGAACGACCACGCGGAGCAGAATGCCCCACTCGCCCATCCCGTCGATACGGGCCGCATCTAGCAGATCGCGCGGAACGGATTCCATGAACTGCTTCATAAGAAAGATGCCGAACGCGGAAATGAGGCCCGGAAAAAGAACACCCAGGTAAGTATCGACCAGCTCCAGCTTAGCGGCAAGCAGATACCATGGGATGATCAGCATTTCGGTCGGGACCATCAGCGTGCTTAGGATGCCGACGAAAATGACGGTTTTACCCGGAAACGTAAATTTCGCCAAAATGTAGCCGACCACCGTATCGAAAAAGCAGACGGAGACCGTCGTAATGACGGCAACGACCAGACTATTGACGATCCAGGTCGCATACAGCGTCTCCGCGAAAAGCGTCCGGACGTTGTCCAAGGTGGCCTCCGGCGGAATCAGGCTCAGAGAAAACACATCCTGCGGCGTTTTTAGCGTGGTCGCGATCATCCACAGGAAAGGAAACAGCATTACAATCGCGCCCGCGCCCAGAAGAAAATAAGCGGAAAAGGCAGACGCACGGATACGATACCGGGCTGTACGTTTGACTGCTTGTTCGCTGCCCCGCCTTCGGAATCCGGCATGCTCCGCGGCCCAATCATATTTGCTCATGGCCGTTCTCCTTTTAATACTCGACTTTTCGGTTCAACGTTTTAAGCTGCAGCAGCGACAAGAGAAGAATAAGGAGGAACAAGACGACGGTAGCCGCGGTAGCCTGCCCCATATTGAACTGCTTGAACGCAAGCTCGTAAATATACACCACGACGGATTTCGTAGAGTTAAGCGGCCCGCCCCCGGACGTCATGTTCAAAATCTGGGTGAAAGACTGCAGATACGAAATACTTGCAATAATGACGGAAAACAGCAGGACCGGGTTCAGCAGGGGCAGCGTCACATGCACGAACCGCTGCCACGCACCCGCTCCGTCGATGGCGGCCGCTTCCTCGTATTCTTTCGGGATATTTTCCAGCCCCGTGAGGAAAATCAGCATTTGAAAGCCGAGGTTCTGCCAGATCATAGCGGCGGTGACGATAAAAATAGCTTGGTCCGGCGAACCGAGGAACAGTTGGGACGGCAGGCCCAATTGGAGCAAAAGGCCGTTGACGATGCCGTTCTTCATGAAGATCCAGCGGAACACCCAGCTCACGGCTACGACGCTGGTGACGTAGGGCAGGAAGTAAACCGTCCGGAAAAAAGCTCTGAACCGGATAATCCGCCGAAGAAGCAAGGCAATGGCAAGCCCGGCCGCAAGCTGCCCGGGTACCCCGAGCAGGACGTAAAAAACCGTATTTCGGAGCGAAGTCAGGAATACCGGGTCATGGTATAAAGCAACGTAATTGGAGAAACCGACGAACGGCTTCTCCTCCGACAGCAGATCCCATTCGCGGAAGCCGACCAGAAAGGAATACACGATGGGGACGATCCGGACGCCGATGAAAAACAGCAGCGGAACGAGCAGGCAGGCGTAAACGAAAAAGAGCCGCTGCCGCTTCATTTTTTAGCCTGCTTCGCCCAATAGTCGTCGTAGAGCTTCTGGGTTTTGGCCACCAGTTCCTCGAAAGCCTTCTCAGCGGGAACTTTGTTCAGCACGACGCTGTCCGCGGCCTGCACGAAATAGTCCCGCTCCAGCTTTTCATCCACAAAGAAGTGGGCGTTGGCATCGCCGAGCTGGCGGATGAACGGGCCGATTTTCTCGTCCTTGGCGTACTTATCCTGAAGGGCGACGGCTTTGGATGCCGGCAGCTCGCCGACTTTTTCCACCCACTGCTCCTGCACCTCTTTGCTCGTCAAAAACTTGAGGAATTCGGTTGCCGCCTCGAGCTTTTTCCCTTTGGCGTTCTTGGTGATTCCGTTGGCCCAGAAAGAAGCTTGCGTGGCTTTTCCTTTGTACGCGGGCAGCGGGGCCACGGCGAAATTCAGATTCGGCACATCCTTCTTGAGTCCGCCGAGCTGGAACGAGCCGTCGATATTCATCGCCGCATGGCCGCCTTTGAACGCCGTAATATCATCGTTGTAAAAATCTTTCGTTCCGACCTTATGTACGGTGGCAAAATCAAGCAGATACTTGAACGCTTGAAGTCCCGCAGGAGTCTCGTTCCATAGGACGCGCCTCCGGTCTTCGCTGATATCTTTGCCGCCGGCCTGATATACAAGCGCATCCCGGTACCAGTGATGCAGTTGGGAATTGGGCTGCCAGGCCATGCCTTCGACGACAAATTCGCCTTTGGCGTCCTTCTCGGTCAACTTCTTCGAATAGTCCACGAGTTCCTCCCATGTCGCGGGAGGTTTAGCCGGGTCCAGACCCGCTTTTGCAAACAAATCCTTGTTGTAGTAGAGCCCCAGCGTCCGGACGGCCGTCGGAATCGCATAGTAGCTGCCGCCGATTTTAGCCGCTTCGACGAACGGGAAAAATTCTTCTTTGATCTTCGAATCCGGGAACGATTCCTTCGGCAAAGGCTGCAAATAACCCGATGCCGTGTATTTCGGAAGCCAGCCGTAGTACAGGTTGATTACATCCGGTCCTTTGCCGGCCGGGATCAGCGTCGCCACCTTTTCGTTATACTGGTCGTAAGGGAAATTGGTTTGTTTGACGGTAATGTTCGGGTGCGTCTTTTCGAATTCTTTAATAAGCGAATTGATGAGATCCACCTTGACCGGATACTGGTACTGCCAGTACTCGATCGTGACTTTCTCGTCCTTGCCCGCGTCCCCGGATTGCTGCCCGGATGCGTCTTTGGCGCCGTCCCCGGAAGCGGACCTGCTCCCCGAGCAGCCGGCCATCAAACCCGCGCTCAGCGCGGCGGTCAGCGTTAACACCGCAAGACGGAAAAACGCGGGCTGCGGCTTGCCTTTTTGACGCTGCTCTGTTTTCCCGTTGTTTTTTTCCGATTTGCTGCTCATAGGACTTCAACCCCTTTATGTTCTTGAACGCTTGCGGCCGTATCCGGAAGACGGAGCAGCCTTCTCGCGTTATTGCCGAAAATGCTCTGTATGTCCGTTTCACGGAAACGCAGTTCCCTGCATACGCGAACCTGATCCTGCAAGTAGCGGTAGACGTACCCGCGGGGAAAGCCGCTGGAATCCGATCCGTACACGACGCGTTCGGGACCGATCAGCTCCACGGTTTTGCGGAAGAGGGTTTCCAACGTCAGGTCGTAGGGCGCCCACCGCATCCACTGGTTGGAGCCGGACGTGTCGACGATCACGTTCGGGCATCCCCAGCACAGGTGCAGCAGCTCCTGATAGTAGCCCGCTCCGAAGTGCGGAATGAGGATCGGGATGTCCGTAAACTCCCGGGCCACGTTAAAAATGGCCAAGGGATTGATGTTCCGGTGCTGCACGATGCCGCCCGTATGCCCCAGAAGCCCGAAGTGGATCAGCACGGGCAGCTTGCGCTCCGCCAGGAAGCTCCAAACCGGCCGGAGCGACGGATCGTCCAGCGACGTCTGGATAAGCGGACCGAACAATTTGTAACCCCGGAGCCCCAGTTCGTCTACGGCCCGCTGCAGCTCTTCCACCGCATCCGGCGCTTCGATGGAATGATGGGCGAAGCCCGTAAATTTGCCGGGATACTTGGAAATTTGTTCCTTTAGATCGTCGTTTCCCCTGGCGGTAAGAAAATTCAATCCCCCGATTCCGTACTTGTCGAGCTCGTCGGCCCAGCGGTCGATAAGCGGCCGCCCCGCACCCGGACCGGTGTCCGGTCCGGACGGAAAATCCCAGGTGAGCCGCATCCGCTCTCCCCGTGCGGCCTGTGCGCCGTCGATCACTTCATCGTGTTTGACAAACTGCTGCGCGTAAGGCAAGTGCCCGTGAATATCGAAGACTTTGAACCCGTCTTTGAACATGGTCCCTTCCTCCTTCTCCTGCTGCTCTCCCTGCATCCCCCGGCACCATTCATCCCCTGAGGGAACCGGGATTCCTTCGTCGGGCAGGTGCCCGCCAACTAAAAAAGACACTATCCGCGTTAAGCGAAATAGTGTCTCCAGTGGTCTGGTCAACAAATTATTCTTTTATCCAATGGGAATACTAGGAATTATAAAACGCCGCTGAAAAACTGTCAAACTCTTTTTTCTGATCCCGGCGAAGACGCGGCCCCTTACCCGATTGTAATTTTTCCTTCCGGGTAGCGGTACAGCTCTTTCGTCCCCTTCGGTGTCAGCGCGTAGGCAAGTGTCAGCGGACCCAGCCGGCCGACAAACATCAGGATCGCCATCAGCACCTTGCTCGGTGAAGTAAGCTCCGGCGTCAGCCCCAGGGAAATGCCGGCCGTACCGAAAGCGGACGTGACCTCGAACAGCATTTTGATAAAAGGACCGTCCTGCAGAACCGACAGAATCATCGTACCCGTCACGACCAGAATGAGGGATGCCAGCGTTAGCGTCGTCGCTTTATAAATGCGTTCCTCCGGGAGTCTTTTGCGGAAAAACACGATATCCTCCTTGCCCCGGACCATCGTAATGACGGCGCCTAAGAGAATCGCGAACGTCGTGATTTTGATCCCTCCGCCCGCTGAACCCGGCGCCGCCCCGATAAACATAAGGATAATAACGAAGAACTGGGTTGCCTGGCGGAACGATTCGATATCGATCGTATTCATACCCGTCGACCGGGTCGTTGCCGACTGGAAGAAAGCGGCGAAGATTTTGCCCGGAAGACTAAGCGGCTGCATCGTCAGCGGGTTCGTGTACTCGAAGATAAAGACCACGACGGAACCCAGCAGAATCAGCAGGCCTGTTGCCGTAAGCACAACTTTGGAGTGGAGCGTCAGCTTCCGGGTCCGCTTGAAGTCAAGCAAGTCCGCTATGACGATAAATCCGATCCCCCCCAGAATCATAAGCCCGATAACTACGATATTCACGTAAGCATCGTTCACATACGCCATCAGGCTTCCCTGGGCTCCGGGCAGACTGCTGAACAAATCGAAACCGGCGTTATTGAAGATCGAAATACTATGAAACACGCCAAAGTAAACCGCTTGTCCAAGCGGCATGTCGAAAGCCCAGCGTACCGCCAGGAGAACCGCTCCCGCCAACTCAATGGCAAGCGCGTAGGTCAGCACCTTGCGGATCAGCCGCACGATGCCCTCCACGGACCCTTGATTCATCGCTTCCTGCAAAAGAAGCCGCTCCTTGAGGGTGATCCGTTTGCGAAGCACGAGCGCGATCAAGGTCGCCATCGTCATAAATCCGAGCCCGCCCACCTGAACCAGCATAAGGATGACGATCTGGCCGAACAGCGAAAAATGCACGCCCGCGTTCAGCACGGAAAGCCCCGTCACACATGCCGCCGAAGTCGACATAAAAAAAGCGTCCAAGTAAGAGATCGGCTCTCCGGTGGAGGAGGCGGCAGGCAGCGAAAGCAGCACCGATCCTATTAAAATAATAGCCAGGATTCCGAGCGCCAAAATTTGCGGAGGCGTAAAGCGGACCAGAATCCTTCGTTTTTTACCCATGTTCCTAATCTCCTTCTCACAAACACATTCCCCTCTATCCTACCCAAAAAAGAAAAGGAAAGCCACCCGATCGGTGAGCTTTCCCGAGATTAAGGGACGGAGCCCTTCACGGGCACGCGCCCGTCTATTTCTTCCTTCTCATATGTATTTGCGGACGGCCTCTATCACTCTATCGGCGCAGGCCCGGTTGCCCGCTTCGCTTAGGTGCAGATTATCCTCGCAGATAAAGCTTTGCAGATCGCGCTTGACGACGGCGTTCAAGTCGTTGATTTCCACGCCGTGATGCCGCATCAGCTCCGCTGCGGCCGCATTGTATGCGTCTATTTCCGCGTTGCTTCTGCCTATGGCATCGACCGGAACGGGCGTAGTCGTAGCAAAAATAACCGCCGCTCCCGTCCTTCGCAGCTCATTGAGAATTCGTCCGAGCGTCAGAATGTATTCATCCAGAGAGGTCAGCGCTTCGACCATCGGCGCCTCATGGTGAAGATCCCAAAGCCCGTTGTTCCAATGGATAATATCCGGCGTCCCGAGATCTCTGATCCACAAGTTCGCCCCCCAGAGCGTATGCTTGGCAAAACGGCCGTTTTCCTCCGGCCCTACGACCTCGGCCTGTCCCTCTAATGCGGCCCTCACCAGCGGCTGATAGCCGATCCGGATCGAATCCCCCAGCAGCATCACTTTCTTCATCTTCGCGCAGCCTCCTGTTATTTCATGATGAACATGCAGCGGCACACAGCCGCAGTTCCCCGCCGGGTCTTCATCAGCGCCCGCCTGTCAGCAAGATCTTCCCGGCCCGCCCGGACTCGAAAGCCGCCACGGCGGCATGCACCTCGTCCAGTCCGAAGCCGGCGGCGATCTTCATCAGGCTCAGCCTTCCGTCCCGGACAAGCTCCATAATCTCCTCGAACGCCCCGAACCAATCCGCCGTGGAAGCATGGCGAATCCAGTGCCGGAGCCAGAACGGCCGGGCGTCCACCCGGTACAGCCGGGACAACGCCGCCCAGTCCGCCGGCACCCCGGACAGCAGCCCGATGCTGAACACGGTGCCGCCGGGCCGCACGCAGCCGGCGAGAGCCGCTCCGTCCGGGCCGCCTATGCTGTCCACGGCCGCGGTCGCTCCCCGGCCGCCTGTCTTGGACAGCACCGCCTCGCGAAGCGGTGTGCCGGCGGTGACGATGACGTGAGCCAGGCCGAGGCGCTGCAGCTCCTCCGTATGAGCTTCGCTGCGGGTAACCGCAATAAGCTCATAGTTGAAAACCGCCGCCAGCTGCGCGAACACTCGGCCGATCGCCGAGCCGCCGGCGTTGACGACGAGCGTATCGCCGTACTTCAGGCGAAGCGCCCCGCAAACCGCCCAGGCGGTCACCGGGTTGATGTAGAGCTGGGCGGCCGTCTCGTCGGGAATGTCGGGCGGAACCGGAATCGCCAGCCCGGCGGGCGCAAGGACCGATTCCTGCCAGGTCCCTTCGCCGCGCAGCGGGAGAACCCGTCTGCCGAGCAGCTCCGGCGGCACGGAAGGGCCCGTCTCCTCGACGATTCCCACGCCTTCGTAGCCGGGCACCGCAGGGAGGGCGATCCGGTGGGCATAGGCCCCGCGCACGGGGATCAGGTCCGACGGATTGATGGGCCGGGCCAGCATCCGCACCCGGATCTCGCCCGGGCCGGGCGGGACGACGGGGGTGCGGCGGATCTCCAGCACTTCAGCCGGAGGGCCGAACCGGTCGTAATAGACGCTTTTGTTAAGCACGCTGTTCTCTCCCGTGATGTCAATTTTCAGAAGCCGGGCCAGGGGCGGCATACGCTGAACGGATCTGCGGCCAACGTGCGGACGGGTTTCCTGCCCCGTGCAGCGCCCGGGCCGCCAAACGGTACCGTTCATCCGCCAACTGCCGCGCCCGGTTTACGGCCTTTCCGGCGTGCTCTCTCCGGGCTCTCCGAATGAGATTCCTTCCCGGTCGTCGAGGCGCACCAGACTCCCGTCCGTTCGGACGGACAACGGGTGGGGATGCGAACTTTTCTCGCCCGCAAACCAGACCCGGCCTTTTTTCACCACGATAAAAAGCCCGTGCTCGTCGCCGACCGGCGCAAACGTATCGCTCGGTGTCATCCAGGCCTCCAGGTCTGCCTCCCGCTTCAAAGCCCGCAAAGCGGCGGACACATCGTCCACCGGCATTCCGATTTCGCTGACGCACAGAAAATCTTCTTCGCCGAACGGTTTCTGCGACGCATTGTCAAGATTATGCCGGGCGATCAGCTCCACAATATTGCCAGCCGGGTCTTTGAAATATACGGCATGGGCGTTCCAGCTTTCGAAATGAACGACAGGGTCCCCCTCCTCGCCGAGAAGTTCCACCCTGTCCCGGAGCCAGTCGGCCGCTTCTTCGATCTTATTCTCCGGAATGTTGAATGCGAAGTGATAGAAGCTATCGTCATCCTGGGCCGTGCGGACGAACGTCACGTTCGTATTCCCGGCCCGGAATGAAAAGGAGGCGCCGGTCTCTCCGGTCAACGGCAGCCGCAGCCGCTCCCCGTAAAATTGTTTTAATTCGGATAGATTCGAAGCGTGGAGGGTAAGTTCTACTA
Organism: Paenibacillus chitinolyticus NBRC 15660; assembly: GCF_000739915.1. GTDB lineage: Bacteria > Bacillota > Bacilli > Paenibacillales > NBRC-103111 > Paenibacillus_F > Paenibacillus_F chitinolyticus. The sequence continues at coordinate 150,576 of NZ_BBJT01000005.1, forward strand.
TTTTCATGATGTTCACTCCTTATGATTCATCCTCGGGCCCGGAACGCTCATGACCGCGAGGGATTCAAGCCCTTCTTCTTCCCCTAAACCGCTTCACGCCTGCGGTCGCCGAGCACGACGGACGTTTCGATCTGCCGGTCCGGTATGGTCCAGTACGTGCGCAGCAGCCGTTCCTTCTCCGCCTCGGGCACAAGAGAGAAGCCGTTTTTGAGATAAAAGGCGATCGCCCAGGAAGCGTCTGCCCACGTACCGATCAGGAACGGTTTCTCCGTCAGGTTCGTCAAATAAGCCAGCAGCCGGCTGCCGATGCCCCCCTTGCGCTGGTCCGTCCTCACATAGGCGTGCCGGATGAGGAAAACGTCGCCTTTGTCCTGGATGCCCATCACCCCGATCAGACGCCCGCCGTCCTCATACCCCCAGAACACTACGCCGCTGCCGATCTCGCTTTGCAGTTCCTCCATCGTCATGTAAGGCTCGTGAAACCGGTCGGCCGGTATAATTCCTTTGTAGGCGGCGGCCGCATCGTTAATAATGTCGTAAATAGCGCGGATATCTTTTTCGGTACAAATTCGGATCATAAGTGAGTGCCTCCCGTTAATCATGGATTTGCGGCCGCAGACAGACGCGCCTATTGCAGCAGCTTCGGAAAGTTACGGTCAAGTCATTGGCTTACTTGTGCAAAAGACGGCAAGGGCGCAGCCTCCAGGCTGATCTTGCCGGAACAGTTAAGGGATGTTAGTACCGGCTGTCCGCCGGTTCTGCCTTTTTTTAGCGGATTCATGCCATAGTGCGCTGATCCCGATCGCTGTAGCGGTGAAAAGCGGATAGAAGGGTATTAGAAACACTGCCAGCATGTACATAGCGTAGAAATTATCTTCGCCTGGAAGCACAAGCGCCAGAACAGCGCCGATCAAGAGCCAGTAAGGAAACCACAGAACCGCCGCCCAGAAGGCAGACGCCCGGCCTTGCATCCAGTTCTTCGTTATCCGCATGCAGAACCATGTGAGCAAACCGGCCAAAAGGAACGTTCCTCCGACAACCATCTTCACCGAGATCGAATAAGATAGGCCGAGAGGTTTGACTACGTTCATTCCGTATAGCAAACCGTGCCCGAATACGAGAACGACACACGCATATCCCGCGCTGATTCCGTTCAATTTGAGAAAAGCGTTCACGCCTGTTCATCCTTTTTGCCGCACAGCCGTTATTTTCCTGATTATACCATAGGGGTCTATCCACTCCGCAACTGAAAAAGGCCCCCCCTCTAGAAAGAAGGAGGCCCTGAGGCGGTCAATCTCCGAAACCGGAAGAGGTTTCCTTCACAATGGCCTGAACTTCGATCTCCACCAGCAGCTCGGGATCGATTAAGGCCCGCACCTCCACCATCGTGGATGCCGGACGAATATCCTTGAAAAATTCCCCGTGGGCTTTGCCGATCTCTTCCCACCGGCCGATATCCGTTACGAACATGCGCGTCCTTACGACATCGGCCAATTTGGCTCCCGCCCGGTTAAGCGCCTCTTCGATAATTTCCAGTGCGCATTTCGTCTGGGCGTACGCGTCTCCTATGCCTACAACGGCTCCATCTTTCATGGCGGTCGTTCCCGCTACTTCCACGATATTGCCGACTCTAACCGCTCTGCTGTATCCGACAACAGGCTCCCACGGCGAACCGGATGAGATATTCTTTCTTTTGGTCATGGTTTCTCTCTTCCTCTCCGATAAATCTGATTGCCGTCCGTTCTTTATTCTTTCGCAGACCGGCAATTAACGCTTGGCAAAAACGGCCGCTCCGCCCGACCCGAGCACCATAAACGCTTCTCCGGACGGTGAAAAACCGCCCTTCAGCCAGCCGTCGAGCCGTGGAATCTCCAGCATAACAGCTCCGGCCAAATACCGGTACTCCCTGGAGAAAACATTCTCGAGGATCACGGAAGCTCTCGGCCACCACGGGTAAATGACCTCCAGCCTCCAGCCTTCGGCGTTCATCTGAATGCCGTCTCCACCGTCCAGCCCGAAGACGCCGATCTCTTCCCCCGTCTCCGGCACGGCGAATTTTAACCCGCCGGCGTCGAGATGCCCTTCGGTCTTCGCCTCGTCGCGTTCTCTGACTAGCCGCTGCCCGGTAAAGGCATCCGTGATGCTGTAGCCGCTGCCGATCAGGACGATCCGGCCGTCTCCGTCCCAGCCGCCGGCCGTTACTCCCGCAGCCTCAATAACCGTCTGCAGACGCCAGGGCGGCGGCGGTTCTCCCGGAGTCAGACGCCTGGCCTGTCGCAGCAGATCCCGCTCGAAGTCCGTCCTTGGATCGGCCGGGTCTTTTTTCGAAAATAGCACGAGATTCTCCTCTCCTCTCCGCTCCGCTCTGAACAAGCTGCCTATGGGAGCTTCTTATGCACGCTTAGCCGCCCGGACCGCCTGATGAACAACAAAATAAAACGACACATAAACAATCCCGATCATAAGGCCGAACAACAGGGAGAAAAGCATCACCGGCGCATGAAGGCTCTCCAAGGCGATCCGTTTAATGAGGCTTACATCCCTCAGCACGTCCCAACTGTTTAGCCGGTATACTCTGCCCAGCAGTACGCCGTATCCGCCGAGCAGCGCTGCCGCCGCCACAAAGCCCCAGGCAAGCAGGGAACCTGCGGCAAGCCGGATAAGCGAATGAACTTGGTATAGGGAATATACGCAAAGCAGCAGACCGTTCCACGCAAATAATACGAGAACGAGCAGATCGTACCAGTACCGGAACGCAAACGTTCCTTGACCGGAGGCATAAAGCCCCTTCATCGCGGTTAAATGAACCAGGTCCGTCACGATATAAGGGGCGTTCGGATAGAACAGCAGCCAGCCTGCCCCCAGAACGACGATGATAGCGGCTCTCATCCGGCTCTGTGCCCGGCGCCCGATCTCATAAGCGATAAACGAGAACACGAACGGAACCCACGCCAGAAATAAATTCCAAGTCAAAAAATCGAAGTACGTCTTGTTCCGGAAAACGGAATAGACCAGCAGCGTAAGTGCCGACAGAGCCGCCAGAAACGCGGCCGATTTCCACGCAGACAGGTGTATCATTCATGCTCCTTCTTCCGCGGGGACAACGGCGGCACTCTCGTCCGCCTAATCCTGCAGGGAGAAAACCTCATATGATCCGGCATAGATCAGCCCCAATTTCTCCGCAAGCCCCTTGGACTTCAAATTTGCCGCATCCCAGCTCGGATACAGATCGTGCTCCAGGCAGTGCAGCAGAAATGCGGCCGCAACCCGGGTCGCCAGGCCGAACTTCCGGTAGTCCGGGTGTGTCATAATGCCGATTTCCACGCCCGTACGGCATACCATCGCGGTCGTGCATGCGGCCGCAACTTCGCCTTCCGCGCGGATGCAGTAGCCGAACCCGGTCTCCATAAATTGTTCCGCCGTGTCGTAATTCACGAAGTGATAATGCTGGAGCGGGTCGCCGAACATGTCCCGGGCCAGCTCCGGCGTGATCTTTTCCACTTTGTAATCCGGATGCTCCGTCAGCTCCTTCAAAGGGCCGGGCCGCAGCGACTCCGGGGAAAACATGTACCGCTCGCCGCGGATCAGCTTGCCGCCGTGAATGTGCCGTGCCCGCTGCACCCAGCCTGGAGATGAAGGCATGATATAGCAGTGGGCGGGAAGCTCCTCCAGCCATTGCCCCGCGGAAGGGCACGTGGAATCACCGGCGAAATAGACGAAGCTCCCCTGATTGATCTGAGCGCTCGAAGGATTCGTCAAGGAATCGACGTAGATCCGGATCTCTCCGCCGGCTTGGCCTTCCAGCACGCTGTCTATACAGACGTCCACCCGGCGGACCTCTTCAAACAGTCTTGTCAGATGCGGCCTTATGGCGGCGTTTACTTTTGTCATCGTGTGCATGACCTTGAATGTCTCCAGTCTGTGTCCGTCGTGATGCCGCTCCGGTTGCCGGAGCCGTTCTATTGCATGCTGTCCGTGTTGGCGGACAATCTTTTCATCTCTTCATCGGTAAAATTTCGGACCGATTTCTGTTCGGCGAATTTTTCGCTGTTGAATTGCGCGGATTTGTTTCTCGGAATGGACAAGCTGTTCCATTCTTCTTTTTTGAGCAGCTTGGCCGCATAGACAATCTGCCCGACGTGGTAAGGATAATGGGCCAACTGCCGGTTAATGGCTTCGATCACGGTATGGCCTTCGTTGCGGATATAAATGATCTGCTCCAGCTGATCGGGACTCAAGGAATCCAGAGCATGGAATAGGCAGTTCCAGCCTTCTTTCCACTTGTCCAGAAGCTGCTCTTTGTCCGAAAGGCTGTGCCCGAATTCGGCGTCGCGGTCGCGCCACTCTTTCTCCCCGTCCGTCGTAAGAAAATCGGTCCAGCGGGAAAGCATATTCCCGCTCAAATGAGCCACTATCGTCGCAATACTGTTCGTGTCTTCGTTGTAAGCCGTAAACAACTGCTCCGGCTCCAGCTGGTCCATCGCTTTCTCCCCGAGTGTTTTGTAGTAGAGAAATTGTTTGCGTACACTTTCCAGATAAATCTGATTCGCACTCATTTCGGTCACCCCGGTTATTTATTTTTTTTCGACGCGGTCCAGAAAGCCGGCACGACCGGCGGAATCGCGATGATCCACGGAATCGTAACCGTCCCTCCGGCAAACAAAGCGAAAACCATAAGAACCACTATGCCCAAAATAATATACAGACAACCTCTGCCGAACGTCTCCATCGTCGTCCTCCTCCCAGGTCTCCCACGTGGGTCCCTTGGAGGCAAATGATGCCCGGCTGCTTTAATCCTTGTAGAGGGTCTTGTTTAAAATGCCCCGGACAAAACCGGTTTTCCTCTCACAGTATGTATCTCTATCATAGCGGAATTCGGCCGCCAAATCTTCCTTAAGCCGCTGATACCGTTCCCGTGCCGCAGGATGGGCACGCAAATAATCGCGAAAAGCGATATGCTCCAAATAGCCGCGCCCATCCTTGGGACATACGTAGAGATGATAAGCCATGAAGCCGTCCTCGTACGTCCGTTTGAACGCTTCCCGGCCCTCCACCCCCAGATTGCCCTCGTGCCGGAAGCCCGCTTTCCCGAGACGCTCCACAATGGCGGGGAACACTTCGTAACTGTCCATGACGACATCGATGTCCAGGATCGGTTTGGCTCCCAAGCCTTCCACCGACGTACTGCCGACATGTTCAATGGCGAGAACGAGGTCGCCGATATGCCGTTCGAGTTCGGCCCGCATGCTCTCGAAAGCGATTTTCCACGCTGGGTCGTAGGGAACTATCCGGACTTCTTTCGTTTTATTCACCACGGGCACTGTCCCTCCTTCCGGTATTTCATGCCGCTGGCAAACACCTCGAAACCGAACCGTTCATAATAACCGACTATCGGATCCGAGCAAAAAAGCTCCATATGTAATTGACGGGTGATGCACCGCTGCATAAGCCGTTTCATCAGCTCGCTTCCGATTCCCTTCTTCTGATAGTCCGGATGGACGGCGAGGCCGCATAGAAACGCGGTCATCACGCCGTCCGATACGACTCTGCCCGTGCCGATCAGGCGGCCCCCATCATAAGCGCTCGCCACATACCAGCTTCCCCGCATCGTATCATGGAGCTGCCGTGCGGACAGCTTAAGGAATTCGTTCCAGCCGAATTGCTCATACAGGTCATAGATGGCTTCACCCGAAGGAATTTCGTCCGAATACACAATGTTCATGTTTTCACTCCTCAATCGGCCGTGATCTTCCATGCGGCGGCTGCGTCCGTTCTCATTCGGACTTGCTCACCCACGCGTCGACAAGATCGGTCCGGGTCGCCATTTCCGCCGTCCTCAGAAAAAACCAGAGAAACCCCGCATAAAAACCGACCAGCGGATAGCGGAAAGACGCCGGCTTGTTGCCTTCGAAATAAAAGTGTCCGGTCCAGGCTAACGCATAATGTAGGACGGCAAGCGCCAAGGTAAGACGGATGTCGATCCACAGAAAGATCCAAGCCATAAATGCCGCCAGGAACGCAAAATAATGCAGCGTCCGGTTTACCGGATTCCGGTGCTCTTCCAAATAACCCTTCATATCCCGTCTAACGCGCTCCATGCTCATCCCGCAACTGTCCTCCCGTTTCCGGTTGTTCTCCGCTGCTGCTTCTGCACCTGTCTTTCTACTTTACCATTGAACGGTCCCGTTAGGGTATATTTTCCTTCCCCGCCTGTCCTACGCACGATTAACGGCAAAAAGAAAAATCCGCAGCGAGTGCGGATTTCAATTAAAGATTTACTAGACAAGATTTATCCCAAAAGATTTCAGTAAATTTTCCGTTTATTGAATCAAAGCCGCCGCGTCGCTCGACACCCAAACTTTATTTTTGATCAGCAGGGTCGGCGTGCTCAGCTTGATCGTCTTGCCGTCCGTCAGAGCGATATTTTTGTCCACCGGGAGCTTGATCGTCTTCGTTCCTTTCGTCACCACGACGACCGGGTTTTCCTTATCCGATTTGTCTACGGTCACTTTGGCTCCTTTGGCCTCCAGGTCGCTTGCCGGAAGGAACAGCTTGTTTTCCAGCGCGGGCAGGTCCAGTCCCAGAATCAGTTGGAGGTATTTGCCGACGTCGGTGTTCTCGACCACGCCTCTTCCGGCATAATCTGTAGGAAGAAAATCATTCGGGTGATAGGCGAACAACCCGACTTCTTCCGAGGTATGATCTCCCGTGGAGAACGAAACGCCTGCCCGCTCACCCAGTATGCCTCCGATAACCGGGGAGAGATTGTCTTTCAGTCCTTTCTTGACGGCTTCCTCTTCTTCCTTCGTCAGATCGGAAAGCCCGTATTCCTCCTCGAGCATCTTCTTGTAGTTGGACTCGTTAATTCTGCCTTCCAGCCCGTAGCTCGTATGTTTAGCCTTCGTAAAGATAGGCTGAAGATCCTTCATCGTGTCATAGTTGGTCATATTGAGTCCGCCCGTGGCATGATCGGATACCGAAATAACGGCGGTGTTTCCGTCTTTCTTGGCAAAATCAATCGCCGCTTTCAGGGCACGGTCAAAAGCCTGCGTCTCGGTAACGATGCCGACCGGGTCGTTGTCGTGTCCGAACCAGTCGATCTGGCTCGCTTCTACCATCAGGAAAAAGCCGTTTTGGTTGGAAGAAAGCTTGTTGGCCGCGATCGTCGTCATTTCCGCCAGGGTAGGCTGTTTTTGCGGGTCCAGGTCAAGATCGGCGTCGAGCGCTCCCTCGTTAAAAAGGCCCCAGATCTTGTTCGTCTGCGAACTGAGCAGATCAATTCGGCTCGTCGCATATTCGTAGCCGTTTGCTTTCAGCACTTTGGTGAGGTCTTCCCCGTCCTTGCGGTTGATTTCTTTATCGCCCGGCACGAGATAACCCGATCCGCCTCCCAGCACGAGATCCACGCCGCTGTATACCATCTGCTCCGCGATGGAATGAGCGTTGTCCCGGCTTTCCGCGTGGCTGGCGAAGACTGCCGGCGTAGCGTCCGTAAGCTCGCACGTGAACACAAGTCCCGTGCCCTTGCCCTTCAGGCGGGCCGCTTCCAGGAGAGTCGGCAGAGGATTGGCCGCTTCCTGTTCGCTCGGCTTGTCGATGAAGGGCATCGTGACCTTGTCCGGCGAGATGGATACCGTCTCGCTCTTCACTTTATGACCGGTTGCATAGGCCGATGCGCCCGCGGCCGAGTCCGTCGTCAGCGAATCCGACGCGTACGTCCGGACGAGCCCTTTGAAATAAGCGTCCATCTCCAAAGGCTTGCCGCCCTGGACCCATCTCGTCAAATTCACGTCCGACAAACTCATGCCGTCCGTAATAAACAAAATCACGTTTTTGACTTCTTTCTTCTCCGCCGGCAAAGCGCGGCCCGACTGCGCATGTCCCGTGCCGGCCCCCAGACTGCCACACACCAGAACCGAAGTCAGAAGCATCCCAAGCATCTTTTTAGCCATTTTTTACCTCCTGAACCGTTATGTAGTAATTCACTCTTTCATTATAAGCGAATTTCGTTCCGTTTTCTGCACATATCTTCCAATAAGGAGAAAAAGTCACCTTATTTTGCGGTTCTTTTTTCGTTCTATTTTTGTTTTTTTATGTGATTTAGGCCGAAGGGGTTAAAAAGAAGCCGGAAGACGCGCTAAACTGAGTAGGACACCTGAGGGCGAGGAGGATTTTATTTTGAAAAACGTCTGCTATGACTGCGATTCTCTGCATATCAGCCGCAAGGAGCTCGCTTACACGAGTATGCCGTCGCGCCACACCCACGATGCTTTCGAAATGATGTATCTCGTATCCGGTCAGTTGTATTATTTTATCGGGGACAAAACGTACCAGGTGGTAGGCGGCGTACTTCTGTTCATTAACGCCAATGTGCCGCATCAGTTGGTCAACGCGGGCGACGCGGTCTTCGAGCGTGTTACGCTGCTGTTCAAAGAGGAGTTTCTGCACGATTTTTTCCGTCTGCAAGACGGCGGGGAGCTTCTGTCCTTTTTCTCTGCGGACTTCCATGCCGTTCACCTTTCCGGATATGAGCAGACCTTTGCGGAGGAGCTTTTTCATAAAATGCTACATGAAGGCGTCCACAAGCAGATCGGGTTCGAGCAGTATCAGAAAGTGCTGCTGATGGAGCTGCTGCTGTTTATGAACCGCAAGGTGCGGGAAGCGGACCGGGAGCAGGCGGGGAGCGGCGCATCGCCCACCCACAAAAAAATTTACGCCCTCGTGGAGTACATAAACAACCGCTTTTACGAGCGGCTTACGCTGGAAGATCTGTCGCATACGTTCGAAATCAGCCCTTCCCACCTCAGCCGCACCTTTAAGGAAGTGACCGGCTATACCGCGATCGAATACATCAATAACGTCCGGATCAAAAAAGCGTGCGCCCTGCTCAGGGAAACAAGCTGGAAGGTGCTTGAAATCTGCGAGCGCGTCGGCTTTGACAGCCTGACCCATTTCGGCCGCACCTTCAAGCAGATGACCGGCTGCTCCCCCGTCCGATACCGCCGCAGGCAGCCGTGAGCGGCGAGGCGGGCGCTGGGCGCGGAACGCAAATAATCCGCCGGGATAGCGGCGGATTGGTGTGGGCCCGCATGCCCACGGGCGGCGGTTTCCGGGCGGACGCGGCCCATAATCCGCCGAGGATCTCGGCGGATCGGAAAGGCGGCGCCACGCGGCGCCGGGTGGACCGCCTTTCCGGAAATAATCAGTGATTCAAAAAAGGCTGGATTTCCGCCTTGCCGGCATGCAGATTATAGAACGAATCCAGCCGCAGGTCCTTGACCAGATACAGGAGGAGATCATCGTCCACGCGGACCATCTCTCCGGCGGCCGCCTCCCGGTTGCCCGACATCAGGCCGTTGCCGTCCGGGACGTAGCCTCTCCTGCAGTAAATCCTCTGCGCCGCCCCGTAGTCTTTGTAGAGTCCGACTCCCAGCCCGATTTGGTGAAAATCTTCACTTGCCAGCGCCTCGAACCGCTCCAGCAGTTTGGTTCCGATTCCGCTGCGGCGGTAGTCGGGAAAAACATTCAAATCATTGATTTCGGGAATCCGCCGGTCCCGGAAATACGCATATTCCGATTCCACCTTCAAATGACCGCAGCCGACCAGCGTCTCTTCCACAAAAGCGAGCAGGGTGACACGGGTACCCAGCACATTTTCATGAAGGCACTGATCGTAGTAGGCGGCCTCCCGGTGCAGCCCGTGTTTGCGGAAAGCGTGCATCCAGATCTCTTTAAGCTCCTCGTTGTCGAGCGGCTTGACTAAAATATTCATGCCCCCACCCTTTCGGTATCCATTGCTTCTGTCCTCTTTATTCCAGATGCTTCGTACAGTTGTATAATCCGCAAGTCCAGTCCCGGTCATCCAGAACTAAAGTCGTGACCGATGTGTTCGTTAAATGTCCGTCGTACTCGGAATCGGGCAGCAAATGGTTCAGCATCGTCCGGATAAAAGCGCCGTGGCTGACGATCAATATTCTTTTTCCCTGGTGCCTGCTCAAAACCTCATCCAGAAAAGAGCGGCCCCGGGCTATGACGCTTTCCGGCTTTTCTATGCCCAAATCAAGCTCTCTCCAGCCCGCACCCCACTTCGCGATACGTTCCTGTTCGGTCGTCCCCTCGATTTCTCCCCCGCCCGCTTCACGGATTCTTTCGTCGCTCCACACCGGAATCCCGGCCCGGCCGCCGATTCTGTCCGCCGTCTGTTTGGCGCGGAGTAAATGGCTCGAATATATAGAGTCCCACTTCTCCGACCCGATCCGTTCCGCCAGCTTTTCCGCTTCGGCCAGCCCGTCTTCATCGAGCGGAATATCCGAGCTTCCCTGCGCTCTTCCTTCTTTGTTCCAATGTGTACTCCCGTGCCTTATAAATCCGATTGTCGTCATGTGTACCGCTTCCTTTCATGGTTCAAAAAACTATCCTTCCCGGACCAGCCATGTCTTCGCAACCTCGGGATCGCTGAAAAACGAGACAGGGCGTTTTAGAGGCGGATCGAGCCTGTTCAGCCTTTTCTTTAATTTGAGCTTGCTACCGAAGGAACAGCCCACAAGGGTTAGCTTGTAAACATGCGTATTAAGACGGCCGATATGGTCAACAAAAGCCGTTATAACGTCATCGGTCAGCCGCGTTTCGTAGAAATCGACCCAAATTCTCAATTCCTGGCTTCTCTGCCCGATAAACTGTTCTTCCTCCAGCATCAGCCTGAACAGTCCCTCTTCATCTTGGAAGAAGCTCCCGTACTTTAAACAGTGAATCTCGCCCCCTTTATAGTAATAAGGAAAAAGGGATCCTCCCGGTGATTTGATGCTGTACATTTCGCCGCCTCCTTCTGTCCGTCGTATTCATGAATCATCCGCGGTTCCGGCCTCCACCCGGCTTGCCGGGAATAAAAAAGACGAGAAAACCTGCCTTGTCTTAGGTTTAGTCGTCTTGTCTTTGCCCGGAAGCCCTTCAGTCGCGCGATGAAGTAAACCTGCCGTGGTTAAGCTTACACGGTACTCAGGTATCTCTCTTGAATAATGTGAATATGATGCCGCTCGTGTCCGGCTATGATCGCAGCGAGCGCTCTGGCGGATATGAGACCGTTATTGGCCGTTCCGGTCCGGAGCCAGGCTTCCTCCGTAATGCCGCGCAGTAAAGTCAGCGTGGAGCAGCGGACGGCGGAGTAATCCTTGAGAATGTCGGACAGGCCGCTTGCCGCGAAAGACGCCCCGGCCACATACTCATTCTCGTCATAACCCGGAAGCGGCGTCTGGTCCCCTCGCGCGATGCAGAGCATGCGGTAGGCCATGATCCGTTCCGTATCGGCCACGTGGCCCAATACTTCCTTGATGCTCCACTTGCCCGGTGCGTACTTGTGGTCCCCGGTTTCTTCCGTAAGGGACTGTATCAATTCGGTTGTGGTTTGAAGCTGTTCGACTAGAATTTCGGCAAGATTGCCCTCCTGAACCAGCTTAACGTAAGTTTCGTAGTGCGCCGGATATTCCCCAAGCGGCGGTTTTATAAGCATGGACTCACTCCTTTTTGAACTCCGGCCCGGTCAAATGTTTGACAAATCGTCAGCCGTTCACCTGTACTAGGATCGTACGCAAATCTCCGGCATTTGTTTCGCTGCCGCCTGTAATTCCGCAAAACGGCCCGATGGCGGGGCTCGCGGCTTTTATTCCCCGGGAGGACCGGGGGGCCGGTCCTTCTCCGAAGCCATGCGGCTCAGCGTCTCGTATATTTTGCGCAAATAGGCCGTAACCGTGATCAGGCTCATCAGAATGAACCCGAGCATAATGAACGTGACGACTTCCCCGGTAAAAAAAGAGACGATGGCCAGCACAACAACAAGCACGGTATTGATCACGTTGTTCGTCAAACTGCCGACTCCTTTCCGTTGTATGCTTCTTCTATTTCAATCTACGTTTCACTTCCAAATCCGATCTAATTTGTCGGCATAATAAAGAATGGCTTTTTTATAGGAAGCGATTCCTTCGTCCCCGCTCGTTTCGCCCAACTGCCGGAGCATAAGCTCCATGGCCAGCGCGTGTTCCCCCAGGTTATACAGCGTCATCGCGTAAAAAACCTGAAATTCCCGGGCTTCCGGGTATTCCCGGATCGCCTGACGAAAGCACGCCCGGGCCGATTCGTACTCGCCCAGCGTCCGGTAAGTGCTGCCGAGACCGAGCCAGGCGCCCCGTCTCTCCTCGTCCGCGAGGCCAAGCTCCAGCGCCTTCTCATAGAAAGGCGCGGCTTCCTTTTCCAGTCCCATGGCGTCATGAATCCAGGCGCACTGGTACCAATTGGATGGAACGAGCGGCTCTTCCCGGACAAGATCCAGCAGCAAAGTCTGTGCTTCCGCATGCCGTCCCGCTTCTCTCAGCCGGATGGCTTCTTCCAGCTTAGTCATGGTCCTTTTCCTCCCGGTTGTGGTTTGAACAAGCCGGCTACTTAAGCCGGGGCCGGATGCTTTTATCGAAGACGCGCTGGGTTTTGACCGGCTCGAATCCCATTTGCTCATAGAACGAAACCGCCTCCTGCCGGTTTACGTTCATCCTGACGCGCAGCCTGCCGAGTGAGGCGGAGCTTGTCCACTCCCCGCATCGTTTTACGAGTGTCCGCCCGATCCCCCGCCCCCTGAATTTGCGGTCCACGATTAATCCCGCGATTTCGGCGAAGGGCTCGGACTCGAGCAGACAGCGGGCATGGGCGTGAATCCAGCCGATGACCCCTCCTTCGTATTCCGCCGTGAGGATGACGTGATCGGGCAGAGTCAGGATGTGACCGAGCCTCTCCGCAAGCCGGGTTTCGCCGGTGGGATAGCCAAGCTGAGCGGACAGCCGGGCCATTCCGGGAGCGTCGGAGACAACCGCTTGTCTGTAGACCACGTCCCCGCTGATTGTTACAAAAGCATCATGTTCGGTCATGTAGGTGTCTCCTAGATCAGCTTGTAATAAAAGATCGTCGTGTGCAGGTTCCCGTCCGACGATTTGGCGAAATGCGGGATGCGGCCCGCCTCCACATACCCGAAAGACTTGTACAGCTTGTTGGACGCGTCCCCTTCACGGGTATCCAGCACCAGAAGGGACCTTCCCTCTTCCGCCGCCGTTTTCTCCAAAGCCTGCATCAGCATATGGGCGACGCCCTTTCTGCGGTATTCGGGATGAACCATCAGCTTGACGACTTCCGCCCGGTGCGTGGCATTTCTTTTCATCGCCAAGTGAAGCTGGACAGTCCCGACGATTTTGCCGTCGCATACGGCGTTCCAGGCCAATACGCCGGGTTCTATCACTTTCTTCCAGTAAGTGTTCGCGTCCTCCCAGCTTACCGGCGGCAAAAATCCGATCGAAGCCCCATCCTCCACTACCCGGATCAGCAGCTCGGTCAAATCGTTCAGAACGCCCGCCTCCATTGATTCCAGCTCATGAATCGTCACTCCATGGGTCATAGTCGTGAACCTCCTTGCGGCCTTCGGCCGTATATTTTGGCGTGATGCATGTGTATGTCCGTTGTTCTACATAGTATAAAAAAGGCTACGATCCTCAAGAAAAGGAACGCAGTAGTTTTTGCAAAAAGCGGGCATCCTCTCTTTCATCCACGGATGCTTGTCGGGATTATGCAAGTGAAACGAATAAAAACCGAAAATCGACAGAAGCATAAACCCTTCCAACAGATCGAGCCGCTCCGTAACGGCGCCGGGCCGGACAAGCGAGTAACCTTCCAGCACGGAATCCCTTAATTCCGTTTTCATGGTGAGCGCGCAGCCCGCCAGATCATACCCGTAATACCCATGCCCGAACAGACAGAAATCAATGAGCGACAAGCCCTGATCCGTCACGATCAGATTGCCTTTATTGATATCGGCGTGAATCAGTCCCCAAGAACTCCCGGACCGGCTGTGCCGTTCAAGCTTGTCCGCTATGCGCGTAAACGTCTGCCCGACGATCTCAAGATCCTCTTCCCTGAAAAGGTCCATGGATAGCCCCGACCGAATCCGTGTAAGCATCTCCTCATTCTGTTCCGCACCCGCATACCGGGGTCTCTTCATTATGGCAGCCCCGGGGTATGTTTGCGAAAACCGGTGCATCGCACCAAGCTGCCGGCCGAGACCGGTAACCGTCTCCCGCGAAAATGACTCTCCCTGCCCGACATCCCGGCCTTCGATCCATTCGAGGAGGGTACAAAAGATGCCGGATCGGACTCCGGATTGGGTTCCGGATTCCGCATCAAGGTTCACAGACGTTACCCACTCGCCCTCATGGCTTGCGACCGGTTTCTGCACCCGCACTCCCGCAGCGGCGCCAAGATCCGCCAGCCACTGCATTTCCGCATGCAGCCCTTCCCGGGAATGCTGCAGTCCGTGCAGCTTGTCCGTAACCGGTTTATGTATCCGGAGCAGGTACGATTGCCCCGTGGTGCCGTCCGTTACCCGGTAGGTCATGTTTTCGTTGTGCCGGATAAACCGTATGGACGGTTCGCGGACCGGGTAAGCGGCCAGAATGGCGGACAAGGGAACCTTTTCATTCATGACTGTTCTCCTTTTCCATCGGTTCTTCTGTATGCCCCTTCCGTATATGTCTTATATACCTTCGATGTGCACATTCGCCTTCCTCTTTCCGAGTCATAAAAAAAGAGGATATCCGAACCGGTAAAAGTTCGCATATCCTTCCCAATTGTACCTATAGTCTGAGCGACCCGCTTAGTTTCAGAAACAAGTGTACGAGCTGATCCGCCGCAGATCGATTCCGAAATAGACCCAACTGAATCCCGTCCACCGGAAGCCTGCCACCGAAGTGCGGCCGACAAAAGTCGGGAAGTACCAGAACCGCGTGCCGTCGTTCAACCAGATGAACGTATTGCGGAACAGACAGCCGACGATGCCGCCCGGGTCAACCGCAAAGGGAGCCACCTGCGGCTCGAACTGCGGAGGGGGCGCCGTCGGCGCCTGCTGGCCGGGGCTGCCCCCCGGGAATCCCGGAGGCCCCGGAGGAAGCATGCCCGGCCCCTGCTGTCCCGGAAACGGGAAGAACGGCCCTTGGCCCGGTCCGCCTCCCGGTGACGGAAAGAACGGCCCCATCGTACCGAACGATCTCTGGACGTCTTGAGTCCCCTGACTTTCTTGCGGCTGTGTAAACGATCCTTGAGGGAAGAAAAATCCCATGCTGCATTCACTCCTCTTCCTTAAGTAGGCTCCTATACTGTATGCCGGGACAGATGCCGGGGACTGGGCGGAAGCGGATTAAAATTTACGGAGACCGATCTGCCTGCAGGTCCATAACATTCAGGCAGCCATATACGGTGTTTCCGAACGTCCGTATGTCATCCAGGTAGCTGTAGCCGCCGGGATTCGGCCCTGTCTGGTTATACATCCGGACCGCGACGGCTTCCTTCTCGGGAATAACTAGACAGGCGCAGCCCGTACTTCCGAGAGATTGATAAGAACCGGCAGGAAGCTCGTGCCCCAGTTCCGTCAAGGATCGCGGCCGGTCCTGCACGAACCAGAAAAATCCGTTTCGCGGCAGAGCATCCCCGAGCCCTTCCGGACTGATGATTTCGGCGGTCTGCTCCCATACCGGTCGAGGGATCAGCTGCATCCCGTTCCACATGCCCTTGGACAGATGAAGCTGCCCCCAGGAAGCCAGCTCTCTGGCGCTGACGAACAGGTTTATGTCTGTGCCTTCTTCGCTTGAATAAGCTTCATTCAGCCAAACGAGCCCGTCCGTTTGGTGTTTGCGCCAGCCCGTTTCCGTGAATCCGCCGGGACGGAATACCTTTTCGTTCAATAGCTGTGCAAGAGGCTTTCCGAACACTTCTCCGATCATGCGGATCAGCAGGTTGACGCCCACATTGTTGTAAGCCCAGCCTGCCCCCGGAGGAAATATCCGCTTTTGCGGACTCGCAAGACCGTGCGTATGGGTGAGCAGATGCCGGATCGTCGTGCCCGCCAGCAAGGCGCCGTCCGGATCGGCTATATAGTCCGAAACCGGATCATCCAGGCCGCCGATCCGTCCCTCGTAAAGGGCCAGAGAGACGGCGAAGCCCAGGTAGGTTTTTCTTACCGAAGCGACGTTAAATCGGGAATCCGCCCCGACCGGACGACTGCCTGGAGAGAAGCCGTGTGTGCCCGAGTACCATTCGTTAACGACGGTTCGGCGATGCAGCACATAGACGGCGGCGGCCGATGCCGCAATCTTTTCCTGCACGCCGAGCACATATTGATTCAGCGGAGAAAATGCATCGCTGCGGTGAAGTTCAAGACTCTGTTCGTTATCCACGGTTTATCTCCTTCCCGGACTTTTCAGCCTCTTACTTGATTGATGCTCTGATCATACATGGAGAAGCTTTTTAGTTTAACTGGAAGTTTAAATCCAGTTTAAATTTACTTTTTTGTATAATTTTGGTAATTTATTCTCCTTATACTAAACTCGTAATCTAAATTCCTATTAGGAGGTTTTTTTATGAGAAAAGTATTTCGTATCTACGGACTTACTGCATTGATCTTAGTTATGACTGCAACCACTGCATATGCAGCCAACCAAGAAAGTACCGCTTACGCCACGAGCGGAGGATATGACGCCAACTCCTCGTATATTGACGGTCAAGGTCAATTCGGCAGGATAAAATTTAATTCATCCGGCGGTGGCTGGGGCTTCTATGAACAAACTTGTTCAGGATCGGGGACTACCTATGGCCCTGCTCTCTATATCCCGGCTGACGGCGGTTCAATTAATGAACTTGTGGCAATGCCATCCAACTGCAAGTTCAAGTTGCACATTACTAGCGGAAAGTATTTTCCGGTATCCGGCACCATTCAAAACTACGAGTAATACACACGCGAGCGCTCTTCCAGTAGGAAGAGCACTCATACTGTCGTGAAAGTCTCGGCAGTCTAACCAAAACAAGCCGGCCCCTTTACGGTGCCGGCTTGTTTGGTTTCTTTTCGCTGCTTACTTAATGGGGGGATCGGCCTTCACGGAAACCGGTTAAGTTTCTACGCAAATGGGCCTTCTATTTCTTTTTGTGGTAATGATACCCGCTGCATAACCCTTTTTGTTTAGATTTCGCGGAGCAGTTGTGGCCCCCGTTTTTGTCCAATCTTCCGGGATGCGCGTAAGCCGAAGCGGATGTAGCCATAACGACCACAATAGCGACGATAAAAATAACCGTTTTTTTCAATGTTCTCACCTTAAGTACACCCTATTTGCAGGGCTTAATGGAATTCTATCCCATTCTAAACCAGTTTCAAAAATCGGGATACGATTTGACCCCACAATTTATCAATTCTTTAGAATGTATACCGACCCAGCGGTCAATTTTTCAATCCATCCTAAAACTAAAGAGAGGGAATGACCCTCTCTTTTTGACGTGCTTTAACCTTACCATACTATTTGATAAGACGAGCATTTACCCAATCGGCATGGTCACTATCAATACCATCTCCACCATCTGTTACTTTAAGTTTTAGCTCATTCTTTCCGGAAAGATTAACGTTTACCTCTTTTGCCTCTGTAGTTTTATTCATTTTACCGCTAGAGAATACAACTTGATTGTCTACAAGAACTTGGAACTCCACTGTACTTACAGAACCTACCTCACTATCTACCCCAACTAGCGCGGCAAAGGATGTGTACTTCCCATCCAATTTGTAGACAATTTCACTGTTAGCATGTGTGCCCAGACCTTTTGTATAGGCCTTGTCATTTAACTTAAGTGTATTTCCATCAACACTACGATCTTTTCGGATTGTTCCCCAACCTATTGTGGCAGAAAACCAATCAATATCGCTGAGATACGTTGTAACAGGTTGCGCTGTTTCAAAGATTTTAATTTCACTTGCAGATGCAAAACCATTTGTTCCGCCACCTTGAGGTACTTCAAGCCGAACATATTTAGCAAGAGTAGGTGGGAAAGTTACTGTCTTCTCTGTTTTATCTTTTGCCCAAGTGCCTGTGGCAACCTCAGTGAAGGATACCCCATCAAGACTAGTTAGGATTCTATATTTTGTAATAATGCCATTTTCTTGAGTTTGTCGTGGCAGATAGGTTAGTTTGAAGAATGTTGAGGGATTTAGGTACTTTGCTGTAATGTTGTAAGGAAACTGATTGGGTTTACTCCATTCGCTGTGCCACAAAGTATTTGTATTTCCGTCAAATGCATATGCTGCCGCATTATTTTCACCTGAAGTCTCTTGGCTATTTGTTGTTGCCGCAATGATACCCCCAATACCTTTTACCTTATCCACTCCATCAGTTGGTTTAATGATGTTATACTCTGACCCAAACCAAATTGGTGCAGTTAGAAGAGGTAAACTTAATGAATTAATCTTATTTTTTGTTTCATTTGTTGCAGGTAAACCCCATTTATCAAAGAAAGGTGTCAAGTTATAGTGAGCTACTTTTGAAGTGTTTAGAATAAATGCCTGTTTTTTCTGATCATCTGTGGTTGGCAGATCAGTTTTTGCCATCTCACGATATAATCGATGTAACTCTGGGTAGAAGTTATCCCCAAAAGCAAGATTAAGTTGCCACAACATTTCTAATTTTGAATTAGAGTCTGTAAAATTTTTGGTTGGCTGATCTACAAACGTGAAAGCAGTTAAATACTCGCCTTGGGACCTTGCAGGCTCAGTAGGTTTAAGAGCCTTCTTAGCGGCTATAGAATATAGATTTACCGTCACCTCACTCATCTCACCCCAAGTCCAAGGTTCTTGTTGTCTCAAATGACCTGCCTCATGATACTGCCCCCAACCCATTCTTGTAAGGTTTAAAGCATCCGCATTTGCTTCACTCCTTGTAGGCATAATCGCCCCATCCCAAGTTGCCATTGCATAATACGATCCTGTGTCAAGTGGTGATTCAATAAAGCCAATCAAATGTTTATCTAAATGATGTCTAGGATCAGAATCAGAATTTGATAGTCCCGAAATTTTATCCTGTGCTCCAATAAGCGTATCATAAGTCTGTAAAACAGGAACCGGGTCTTGATTCAAGATATGGTTTTGAGCAGAAGCATACGTAAAGACTAAGAGGGCTTTTTCTGATTGAAGAACAACAGAAGGTGCATTAGGATAAGCACTCATCATTGCCTGCCAATCCGCTTTTGTATTCTTGCCTAATACAAAGAATGGAACAGGACTTCCCCCACTCACTACATTTACTTGAATACTCCCCTCATTGTTGCTGTTATCAAAAGACAATAAACCGCCATTTGGTGAGGAAATTGTGTTTTTACCTGCTTTTAATGGATACCTGATCGCCCACTCTTTATCATGACGATGTGTCCCAATAATCGCTGTAATTGGTTTATCACCCGAGACTTCAATCTCAATTTGTTCATTGGCTTTTGCATATAAACCAGTTGGCTGAAATATTTTTCGAGCATCTGCGTACCCCTTCGCTCTACGCTCTCGCTCGCCTTCCGCCCATATATCTCCAAGGGCTTTCACTTCAAAATTTCGCTGAACAACAAGATTACTTTGCTGTGTGATGGCTGTCTCTGACGTTTGGGCCAGTACCCTAGGTGGCGAGACAGGTACTACAACTGTTGCTGCCGTTACCGCCATTAGAGATAAAATCTGAAGTGACTTCTTAAGTTTTCTCATCAATTCCCTCCTAAAATAAATTAAATTTATGCATAGCTAGCATTTAAATGCCGGCATATCCATCTTGGTATGTATTAAATAACTTTCAGACTAATAGGACACTATTTCATTCCACTTTTTACCATTTGTAAAATAACACCATTTATCTCTATTTCTTCAACACCATCTTTATTCTTCTTTGAAAAATAAAAAAGACTCACAACATAAGCTGTGGGTTTCTTTCAGAGATACAAATGTTGGAATCATTATAAACAAAAGAGGATGAGCACCACGCATAAGGGGAAATCCCTTTTACATGACTCATCCTTTCTTATACCATCTACATGTTACAGAGTAAGAACTTCCTTTTTATCTATGGATACCGACTGCGCCTTCAAGTGCGGGATGTGATTACGCATAACGGTAGTCCTCTACAACCTGCGGAGCTTGCCGGGCTCTTTTAGTTGGCGGCAGGACTGTCTTCCGATGTCCCGTCCAGACCCACCACAAATAAATGTACCTTCTTATCGGCCGGGTTCACGTAGGAGATGGAATAAAAGTGCAGCTTATCGTTTTTCCAGCCGATAAATAAACTCGCTCCGACCTTTTTGTTGTTCAAGCCTTCGTAATCGATTACGTGGTCCGGAGTTCCCTCGGGACGCTCGTATCCGGCCTCTTTGAAATAATCAACTTTCGAAAAAGAATCGCTGCCGTTTTCAACATCTCCGTTGTCAGTGGCATTTTCAAGTTTTACTTGGAGCCGCGCCGCCACTTCTTCCCGGGTCAGACCCAGCTTCAGTTTCTCTTTGATCTCGGCAATTTTTTGCGCGATCTGCTTGTCTCTGTCCGTCTCGCCGGATTGCGGTGTAAACACAGGAGCTTCTTTTCCGGGAACAGATGTGATCGCGATCGTTTTCGTATCATTGTTCCACTGCACTTGTCCACCCATCGCCTCCACGACCGCTTTGGCCGGAACGTAGGAAGTGCCGTCGATAATGACCGGAGCCAGCGCTTTCCCTTCCCCGTTTTTCGCGGTCCAGGCTTCATTGTTGAGCGTAATCTTGATATCCGGGTTCAGATAAGCTTCGATTTTCTCCACTCCGCCGGCGGCATAACTTGTCGCCCCCAACACGGCGGCTAATCCGCATGCGCCCAATAGAGCCATGTACTTCTTTTTCATCCTCTGTTCTCCTTCTCCTTGGTTTTCTGAAATGAGTAACCATTTCCTTAAAACAATCCAGAAATAAGTGTAGCACACTAACTTTGTCTATTATTAACAAAAATGTAAATTAAATTGTCTAAAACTGGTCTTTAAAAAGCACCTTCTTAAACCTCTATCATTCCGATTCGCTCGTATGGGTAATCGATCTGTTCCTTCACCTGATCCGCAGCTTCCCGCCCGGCGAGCATTTCGACCACATAGAGACCTATATCAATGGAAGCCGATACCCCTCCGCCCGTGACGACATGGCCGTCCTTGACGATCCTGGTCCGGACCACTTCCTTGCAGTACGGTTCCAGCAGCTCATAAGCTTTCGGATGCGTGGTTGCTTTCCGGTTCTCCAGAAACCCGGCCGCCCCGAGCAAAAGCGAACCCGTGCACACCGAAACCACGTGTTTGACTTCCAGTCCCTGCCTCAGCCAATCCACGAACTCCGTTTGGAACCTGAGCTTTCTCGTCCCCAGGCCGCCCGGAACAAACAGCAGGTCATATTCCGACAAATCCGGTTTTATTTTGCCGGCACGAATCGTCAAACCCTGCTCGTCCTTTACCTCCGGCGCAAGCGCGCAAATATCCCATGTCGTTCCTTTCGTTTTATCGAACAGATGAAGCCGGTTGACCACATCGTAAAAGCCGATAAAATCCAGAAAAGTGATTCCGTCAAACACGATAAATGCGATTTTCATTCCTAAACCTCCACACGGAAAAATTCATTTGAGCTTAGCGGGTCCGTTACTTGTTTCATGCAAGTTTACCGGAACAATTCAGCATTTAAATATTTAAGATCGAATGTTTTCTTCTTTTAAAAGCAGTCTTCCGCAAGCTTCAATCACCGTACGCCAATACAGGTGCTGATTCTGCTTTTTATTTCCTATTTTCCACAATTATACAATCGTTTTTACTGTTCGTCTAATGAATGGTTTGTATCTTATTTGTTAAAGTTCATACATCATTTATCTCATATAAGGTCTATAGAACTACCTTTTGTTAAATTAATAATTCTATAGACCTACTATCTGCTTACGTGGTATTATTACCCATATTTATCTAGGAGGAGTTCAATTGTTCAAGTGCAGCAAATGTGGAAATGAAACATTAGAAGAGGACAGTTTATTTTGTAAAAAATGTGGTTCGAAGCTTTCATCTGACAGCACAAAGCCGGATAAACGGAAGAAGTTTTGGATTGGGGGAAGTTTGGCCTCGCTCCTGCTCATCGGGGTAGCCGTAACCATTATCATCCTCAACAACCCGATGACAAAATTCAAACGTGCCGTTCAAGGAAATCAAGTTTCAGAAGCAACCTCCGTTTATAATCAAAATATCAAGGGCGATGCCGAGAAAGAAAAGAAAGCAGACGCATTCATTACGGACGAAGTAACTCGCATTCAAGAGGAGTTTAAAAACAATAAACTGGAGCATCAGCAGGCAATCGCTTCATTAGAAACTTTAAAAAAATTGGAGGTACTGAAACCGTCCGTAGAAGCCGCCGTGAACAATGTGAACCAATTAAACGAATCCCGGACTTCTTTTAAAAAAGGACAAGAATATCTTGCCAATAAAAATGTTAAGGATGCCATCGCGGAATTAAAAAAGGTGATTAAGGAAGATCAAAATTATGCGCAGGCCCAGGAATTGATTTCCACCCACACGACGGAATACAAAACCGCCGCCTTAAAAGATGCGGAGCAGTTCTCGGACAGCCAAGATTACGATAAAGCGATCGGTATTTTAAGCGATGCCTTGGTTGTAGCGCCCAACGATTCCGACATGATCGCAAAAAAGTCAAGTTTTCAAAAACTAAATGAAGCAAAGAAAGCCGAGGAAAGAAAAAAGAAAATCGAAGAAACCAAATCATCCCAAGAGGTTTCAGCAGACCATGCAAACATCGTTATTCAATCCACCGAGTATAAGGCTCTGTATCCCGATATGATTCAAGTCGTTGTTCGCAACAACACGGACAAGACTGTAAAAAGCATGAGTGTGTCCATGCTCGGATATGATTCCAACGGATTCCCGGTAAAAATTGAATTCTATTACGGCGGTTCCGCATCATTTGAATTTATCGGATCGGCAGAAAGCGTGAATATTATTCCCAAAGGAACGTACGGAAAAAACAGGGGCTGGAAAATTAGGGAGGGCCATGGCATAAAAACGGTACTGGCCGCCGTAAAAGAAGTCGAGTATTATGACGGGACCAAATGGACCAATCCTTATTATGAATACTGGTTAGATGAGAATAAAGAAAAACCTCTTCATTGAATTCATTATGTAGGAAAATAATTTCAAGTTGAAGGGCCATCTACGGAAGGATGGCCCTGTTTTTTTTACTTTAGTTCGAATGTTCAACGACTCGCCGGAAGGCCCTGACTTTGTGCGAAAGCTTGATTCATGTCCTTGATTAAGGAAGCCGAATCATAAATCGAAATTCCGATATTCCGGATTTCCTCCTTCCCCTTCTCGTACACGCCGGAAATGGCATCTTCCACCATAATCGCTTTAAAGTCGCGCTCGCTTGCCTCGTACATGCTCGTCCTGGGGCAGTTCGGAAAATTACAGCCCGTGAAAATAAGGGTGTCGATGCCCCGCTCTTTTAGGAAATCTTCCAATTGCGTGTTATAAAAAGCTCCCCAGCGGGATTTGTATATGACCCACTCCCGCTCACCGATCGCCTGGATCTCTCCGCCGAGCAGCGCCTCGAACCGCAGCTCCTCCGCATGGGGCGGTTTTATCGCATCCGCGAGATCCGCGCCCCAAGTCCCCGGCGCTGCGATAGCCGCCCCGGCCTCGATCATTGCTTTGCGGCACAGATCCGCATTCGAGCCGTCCCGTTCGTAAATCCGGATCACGTGGATAACCGGGATGCCGTGGGCCCGGCATTGTTCGAGAAGGCGGCCCATGACGGGCAGCACCTCGCTCGTACCCGGGATTTCGGCCGGAGCGCCGGACAGGCTGAAATCGTTTTGCGTGTCGATCGTCAACAACGCGGCTGTTACCAAATTCGGCTGAATATACGTATTCATTCCTACTCGTCCCCCGAACCCTTTTTCCACAATTATACATTCGCTTCCGGCCTTCGTCTAACAAAAAGTCCCTTCTACGCACGCTTACAGCTTTCTCATCAAGGCTTCCAGCGGCCCTCTTGTAAATTTGCGTCTCCAAAGAAGACTCGCCCCGACCGCAGCGGCAAAATAACCGATCGAATATGCGACGGAGAAAGGCAGGGAGCCGTTTTCCAGCATCCCAAGCGCCTCCAGAAGACCAAGGCCTGCAACGACGTGCAAAATATAGTGGCTCAGCGCCATTTGTCCGGTATGGACAAGAGCCGTGAGCATACGCCGTCCCGGCAATTTTTCCATCACGTAGATGCACGCAAAGATTACCAGCACGGCCGTGCTCGTCGCGGAAATCATATAGAGCAAATTCGGCGGCATAGGCTTCGTCTCAAAAAGATAGCGTCCCCCCGCATCTCCAACGGCAGCAGAGCTCAGTTTCATGGCGAGCCGTGAGATCAGTTCGCATGCGGCGAACACGATCAGGGAGACGGTCACCCGCTTGGCGCGCACAGACGGATCGGTAAGGTCCAGACGGCCGATCAGCATCCCGGTCAGAAAAAAAGCAAACCAGGGAAGCGCGGGATGGAACCCGTTAAAGAACAGATTCCGGATAAAGCCGCCGACCGTCCAAAAATCGGTGTAGGAATGAAAAGCGGCATCCCAGCCCGCCCCATAATTCAGCGCAAGCTGTGCGCATTGACCCGCCAAAACGGCGATAACGGCCGCACCCGTAAGGAAGCGGTTGGATGAACGGATCAGAAATGATGCCGCAAACAAAAACAAGGCATAGTAGTGCAAAATATCCGCCGTCCACCCCAATGCCAGCAGAAACAGTCCGAGCGCAAGCAGATACGCCGACCTTTTGCGGAGGACGAGTTTCTGCTTTGCCAGCTCGGGCTCGTCACCCCGCCGGGCTTTGCGGGTCATGAGGGAAATGCCGATCCCCGCCAGCACGACAAATACCGCGGAGGCTCTCCCCTCGAACAAGCCGGCGAATCCGGCCAGCCACGAGGGTCCGCTTCCGTCCGCCATCATCGCGATTTTGTAGTTCACCACAATCATCCCGAAGATGGATAAAGCCCGGGCCAAATCCAGCCCGGAAACTCGCGCTTCTTTTTTCGCGACCACCATAATAAAATCCTCCAGGTTAAAATTTTACCTACCGGTAAGTAAAATAATAACCGAAAAAAGACCGGTCTGCAACCGGACGTTTTTTTATGCGCTGCCTTTTCACTTATTCGAAGAAAATTAGTTTATTCCCGAAAGGGTCGGTTACCGTGCATTCTTTTGTTTCCCAAGGCGTACGTTCGATTCCCGGCCTGGCGTAGGGATAATGTTTGCCGATCAGCGTCTTCTGCAAATCTTCTACGCCGGAAACCGCAATCCGGAGCGCCGCACCGGGGCTGCAATCTCCATAATGCTCGCTGAGGTGAAGAACGATTTCATCCCGGGAAATCTGCATGTACAAAGGCATGCCGGGCTCGAAGCGGTGTTCCCAATCCAGCGTGAACTCCAGAAACTCCACATAAAATTGTTTGGCTTTCTTTTCATCGAATATGCGCAAAATAGGGGTGATTCCCGTTAAGGTCATTTCGTTGGCACCTCCGCAGTGTTATTCGCCTCCTTTCCCCGAATCAACTTACCCATGTCTTGATCATGGCGAAGTATTCCCGGATCATATTAATCGGTTTGAGATGCGCCGGTGACGGGCTCGAAAGGCCGTACGCCTCATAACCTTCCCGTTTCGCCAGCAGCTTGGCCCGGTACATGTGATAGTCGCTTGTGACAATGAGGATTTTCGGATCGTTGATGCCCTTTTCTTTCAAAACGGCTTTGGTAAATCTCAAATTCTCAAGGGTGCTTGTCGATCTGCTTTCGAGAAGAATCCGGTTCTCCGCGATTCCCTTCTTCACCAGGTAGTCCCTCATAGCCACCGCTTCCGGCACATTCTCGCCCGGGCCTTGACCGCCCGAAACGACCACGGTGATGTCCTTCTTCCCGGAAACGTAAGCGAACCCCGCATCCAGTCTCTGCTGAAGCGTAAGCGACACTTCGTATCCTTTCAGGCCCGATCCCAATATAACGACGGTGTCCGCTCCCGAGGTTCCGGCTTCGTCGGCGCCCATTTGAGAGAGCACGAACGATTCCACGACCGCAAAAGAAAGGGCGATCAGCAGCGAACCCGCCCACAGCGTTTTTCGCAGCCTCACACGCTTGCTAAAATCAATCCTCCTGATTATCAGGAGAAGAACGACTGCGATGCCAAAAAGCATCATCCCGAACCGTCCTCTAAACAAAAAAGGAGAGCTTAAAAATGTCAGAACCAACAACACGTCCGCCACTTTCGCTTTCCTGATTCCAGACCATCTCTTCATGTCACGGTTCTCCTCAATCTTCCCCGCCGATAACCGGCGATTTTCCGGACGAAATCTGTACCGGTAACGTTTACTTGCATACCATAAGCAGATTCCCGTCCGGGTCCGTAAAGTTAAACCAGTGCCCGTTCTCGATTCCCGTGACCAGCCGGACGCCAAGGCTTTTCATGTAGGCATAGGACTGTTCGATATCGTCTGTGGCAAACTGGACCACCGGCGCTTTAAATACCGTCTCCGGCGAGTAGATTTTACTGTCGAGCACAATTCCCGCCCCCTGCATCGGCAGAATATACAGGTGGCCGAACAGCACTTCGCCGTCCGCAGGAAGGCCTAGTATTTTACAGTACCAGCTCGCCGCTTGTTCAATATCGCTTACCGGGATAAACACGGTCAGAATCTTATTTTGGATAGGACTTTTCATTTTCGTTCCTCCTATTCGATCCGGCATTGATTTGAGATGGCGGCAGTTTACTTGAAGCCGTATTCCCGCTCTTAATCCGGCACGACTTTTTTTCCGAGCTTATGCCCGGCCAGCACGACCGGCAGCAAAAGCAGCCCCAGCGGCGCATAGGTCAGCAGGTCCTGCCAAGTTGCCGCTCCGTCCCGGAGCAGTCTGTAAAACAAATAAACCGAGTAGGGCAGGCTTATGGCGACGGCGGTCACCACACCCGGTGTGTAGGATCTCAGCAGGATCGACTGTCCCAGATGGGTAAATACATGTACGAACAGAAGCGCATTGAACCCGATAAACAAGGCCCAAATCTCCCTCTCGGCCGCCAAATACGTAACCGGGACAAAAAGAATAAATTCAACAAACACGGCCACGGCAAACTGCGAGGATTTCACGTTCGACATGTCCTTGAACAATTTTTGTCCCGGTCCCGGGATTAGCGGCCGGAGCCTCTCGTAGTTTCTGTTCATCCAGGGCTCCACAAAAATGATTTCTTCGAAATCGTGGATCATAAACGCCGCGAGGAACAGCCAGACGACCGCGTTCAGCGAGAAGTAATCATCGAAGAGCATAGGTTCCTCCCCGTCTATTCTAGTCTTTGATTCCCCGGTATCTCGCGGTACGAAGCTCCTTGATATAAGCATCCAGCGCCGGCATGCCCGACTCCACGGCCTGGCTGACCGAGCGCTCGATATCGTAAGGAACTCTTACGAACCGGATTTCAAGAGGGGCCGTCGTCCGGCAATCGATGCTGCCCTCCAGAACGACGTAGGACGCCTGGGTCAGATCGAGCGGATTTCCGACGCTTCCTACATTGAACAGCACTTTGCCGTACAAATGCTGGAGATACGCGTTATGTATATCGCCATAACCGACGATATCTGCGGGAATCCGCTCCCGGCATTTTTCCGACGATTCGAAGAGAGAAAGCCGTTTCTCCGGCTCGTCCCACGGCTGCACGCGCTCGTACAGGCTGCGGGGCGAAGCGTGGAACAGCCGGACGTATTTGCCGCTCATATAAAATTCGAGCGAAAAAGGCAGTCCCGCCAAGTATTCCAGCCGTTCTTTCCCGAGCACGTTCTGATGCCACTTCAGATCCTCGATCTCCGTTTCCCGGGTGATGAAATCGTCCCAGTTCCCGCTGACGACCTCTTCGCAGTGTTTCCGAATCAGATCGACCGCCTGGTCGGCATGCGGTCCTTTGCCAATCAGGTCGCCCAGGCAAAAAATTCTCGAGATGTCTTTGCGCCGGATATCCTCCAGCACGGCTTCCAGCGCCGGTATGTTTCCGTGAATGTCTGACAGGATCGCTATTTTATCCACACGTTTGTCCTCCGTAAGTCCGGCAGGTTAACCTGCTCTCTGTATTGGGTCGTATTTACTTTCGATCCGCCCGAAGCGGCTTCCTTCTTTTCCTTCCCAAACAATCTTCACTCCTTAGACGAAATAGACGAAAAAAAGACTGCAATGATGGCTCGTCGCAGTCTCTTCGTTCAGGCAGTTGTGCGGTTGTGATGCGGAGGGCTATTCGGGCCCTCCCGTCATATTTTGAAATTGGCAATCGTTTGCTTCAACTGCTCGGCGCTTTCCCGTGTTCCTTCCACGATGTTCAGCACTTTGTCCGAACTGTCCATCGCAACGCTCGCTTGATCCGAAATACTTCCCGTTCCGGCAGCAGACTCGTTGTTGGCAATCGAAATTTCGTTGATCATGAGCGCCATATCCTCGATCGCCCGGCTCAGCTCATGCGCGGTCACGTTGAAGTCGCCCAGCAATTTTTCGTAAAATTCCGCGTCCTGGTAGTACTGCTGGCCCGTTTCGACCATCGCGTTGTAATCGTTGATGACGGTCGTATCAATAAAGGTGAGCATGCTTTCGGAGTTTGCCTTCAAATTCTGCACCGAAGAGGTGACGATTTGAACGACTTCGCGAATTTTGTTCGCGGAGTGTCCGGATACCTCGGCCAGCTTGCGGATTTCTCCAGCCACAACGGCAAAGCCTCTGCCCGCCTCCCCTGCTCTCGCCGCCTCGATATTGGCGTTCAGGGCCAGGAGATTGGTTTGAGCCGTAATCTCCAGAATGGAGTTCGCCAGTACCTGGATCTGCTCGACGGCTCTGGACTGCTCGATGGCGCTCTCCAGGCTCTCCCGCATTTGCCGGCCGATTTCGACGGCCCGCTCGGACGATGCGACCGCGGTTTCGCGCAAATCTTCCGCCCGCTTGCTGACTTCTTTCGAAGCCTCTTCGCCTTGTTTCGCTTTGTCCGCGATCCGGTCGACGGACTGGCGGATGCTCGAGGACGAATGGTTCATTTCTTCCGTCGATGCGGCCGTTTCTTCCATGGCGGCGGCCATTTGCTGCGTCGTGCCGGATACGTTCTGGATTTGGCCGTTGAGATCCGTCAAATGGCTGCTCACCGCCGTTACCGAACTGCCGAGTTTATCCGACTCTTCCACAACGGTGCGGATCGTATCGCTGATCGAGGCCTGCATCGTATGCATGGACTGCATCAAAACGCCCGTCTCATCCTTGGACTTCATAAATTTCTGCGGAACCGGATGCGAAAAGTCTCCGCCCGCGATGACTTTCAAGTGCCCGGTCGCCACTTTAATCGGCGTCGTAATCCGGTACGAAAGCAGCACGAGAATGGCCGCAAACACGAGAATACTGCCGATGATGACGATGACCAGACCTTTTTTCAGGGCCGTAACATCTTGCATATACTCATCGACCGGCTTGAAGGAAATAACGAACATATCCTGCAGGGACGATTTAGCGTAGGAAGCGATTTGCTGCTGACCGTTCAGCGTGAAATACCCGACTCCCTTCTTGTTCGCGCTTACCTCCTTGAAAAAAGCGGGTACGTCTCCTTCCGCTTTGGTCATATCGTACTTCAACACTTCTTTGCCGTCTTCGGAAGCGACGAGAACTCCTGCCGCATTGATCATAAACGTCTTAACGTTGCCCTCCTCCGTGGACCGGACGATATTCGCCGACAACTTGGTCAGATCAACCGCCGTCCCTACGATGGAAGGCATCGCATCGGTACTACCGTCCGGAATGTGCGACAGCAGCGCCATAATCGGTCCTCCGGTTACGGGAGATTGAACGGGGCCGAACAAGACGGGACCTTTCTTCATCCCTTCCAGGAGAGACTTGTCGAGATCGGCCACGCCGATATCCATACCGACGGATTGTCCGCCGATGCCGTCCGATACGATCGCGCTGTTGTACGCGGCATAAATATTTTCGTACAAGCCGTTCGCGTCCGTGATGAGCTTGCCGAGATAAGCGGATGCCGTGGCGGCGTTTTCCGATTTCGGATTGCCGGTTTTCTTAATTTCCTTGAATGTGTTGACCAAAAAAGGATTGTTCGCAATCATCGAAGAACTTAACGATAAGTTGGTGAAGGCCAGATCCATCTGGTTCACCTTCTCCGAAACGATGTTCGTCATGGACTTCCTCGCTTCACCTTCAAGCGAATCGGCCGATGTGCTGCTTGCATACCACAACGCGATTAACATCGGAATGGTCATACAAGCAACCGATATCAGCATGATCTTGGCGAATAAGCCGGTTAGATTGATTTTTCCGAATATGCCTCGTATCCGTTTTGTCTTGCTTTTTAACATCATGCTCCCCCTCATATAGCGGCGTATGCCAAATAGATACCTATTTCATCGACAAAAACAGACAAAAAGTTAATATTAAATTTACTTAATTCGACAATCATTTAAAGGAATTTGTTTCTCAAGAACCATTTTTTGTAGGTCAAAAGAAACAACCTCTCCGCGGAGTGGTTGTTTTGAGTTGGGGGATATTTTTTAATTTTTGGCCGCATTTGATGAAACCTGTCCCCTTATCCAAAAGGATAGTGGATACAGCTCGGACAAATCTCAGCCGCTTTATTCCTCTCGTCAAACGACATACGTATTCCTAACACGCTCCGATTTCACAAAATACAAAGTCCAAATCAGACAGGTGATCCCGTTTTTTATCAAATCTCTCAAGGCCCCATCCACAAAATCGGAAGCCAATTCGGAAACGGACAAGTAAGCGAAATAAGCAACGGTAGAAAGCAATAAGCTTAGCAGCAGGTAAGCGATGGACATCGTTTTAAAAAGCCGTTTTTGTTTGAAGCACAAGTAGCCGAGAACCAATGGACATACCGCATAGAACAGATGCGAAACCGTCTCCACCAAAACAGCCGCGCCCAAAGCCGGATAGTAGCTGAAATAATCGGCAACTTCCCCTGACTCAACCATGGGCCATACATAATCGACCAAGCTATAGACGGCGTAAATAAATGTTAGAATTAACCCGATCGAAAACACAATCAACCAACCGCCAAATCCCGATATCCCCGGTCGCGTATAATCGTCCTCATAAACCTCTTTTCCGTTTTGATTTAAATCTCTGACAAAAGGTTCCATATTCCGATCCGCTCTTTTCCTATAAATTACTTCTTCGTTCATTCAAGCATATTTTGCAACCATTGAATATGGGGTTATTTTGTCGAAAATGCTAAAGAAAAAAAGACCTCATGCAAGGTCTTTCAAGATATGGTATGAAGCGCGGGCTCGCTGATGATCTTTTGCTGACGGAAGATTTAGGTACGTTCCACCGGAGTGTTGCCGGAAGCTGCTTCTTTTGAAGCAAGATGGTTGTTGTAAAAGTACTTAACGGAACTTTCGAACTGCGATACGATAAACAGCTTATCTCCCTCGCTCAGTTCATCAAAACGCTCCAGCGTTTCTTGGTCAAAAAGGTAGAGATAGTTCGTTTCCGTCTCACCGGTTTCCGTACCCGAGTACCCCGCCATATTCATCAGTTGCTGATAAGGATAATTGTATGCTTTGGCCAGACGCTTTAACGTTTCCGGAGAAGGCCGCAATGCGGCACCGGTTCTGGGATCGACCCCTTTCTCGACATAGCGCAAATAGCTGTGACTGACACCGGCACGCTGCCCAGCCTCTCTCAGGCTTTCTTTACCGCGAAGATTTTTTAGTACTTCTCCTAAAGTCGTCAATCTGGAACGCCTCCCAACCTCTTTTCTTATATAGTACATTATGTGCTACATGTTTTACAAGAAAAAAATAAAAAAACCCTCATCACGAGGGGATCATTCCTTGCAGATAAGTCCGATTCACCGCTTCGCTTTGTAAAACTCGTGATACAGCTTCATCAGCGCGCGTTTCTCGATGCGTGAAACATAACTCCGTGAGATTCCCAGTTCCTTCGCGATTTCCCGCTGGGTCCGCTCTTCACCGCCGTGCTCCAGCCCGAACCGTCCGACCACCACTTCTTTTTCACGTTCGTCCAAAATATCGAGGTTGCGGTAAATTTTGCTTTTCTCGATCTTGAGCTGCACCTTGTCGACAACGTCATCCGCTTCTGTGCCTAGGATATCTATGAGGGTGATTTCGTTGCCCTCCTTGTCGGTTCCTATCGGATCGTGTAAAGAAACGTCCTTCCGGGTCTTTTTGAGGGAACGCAAGTGCATCAGGATTTCATTTTCTATACATCTTGCCGCGAAAGTCGCCAGCTTGGTCCCTTTGGTCGGGGAAAAGCTCTCGATCGCTTTGATGAGGCCGATCGTTCCGATCGAAATGAGGTCTTCCAGATCCTCGCCGGTGTTGTCAAACTTCTTGACGATATGTGCAACAAGCCGAAGATTATGTTCGATGAGCAAATTGCGGGCGTGGGCATCGCCTTCCGCCATTTTTTGCAGATACTTGCTTTCTTCCGCCTCGGTGAGGGGCTGCGGGAACGCGTTGTTCTTGACGTACGATACCAGCAGTGTCAGTTCTTTGATGAAAAAAGCAATGGCGCTAAACAATCCTGGCAAAGAGGACACCTCCTGCTCCAATTCCCGTACCAACCATGGATTAACGGCTGCGGTCTTCTCATTGTATGAGGGCAGGTGCCTAATTGTGCCTGTACGGGCGGAATTGGTGCGGAGGGATTCGAAGGAATGAATACCGATAAAAAGGTGATCTCATTCCCTTCCTTGTCTATCGGAAGAAGTTGTACGGGAACTCGCCGGCTGTAGCTGACCGAAGATGCATCAGGTTCTCGATATTTATGCACTGAGCGCGGTTAGTTGGAATATCGTTTTTTCACCTTTTTTCGACAAAATAACACCATTTCCCGTATTGGAAAAATATGCTTAAATGAGGTTTGTACCTATTTTTAGAATGGAGATAGAAGATGAAAAAGAAAATTATCATGCTTGTTGCTGCGTTTAGTGTGTTCGCAGGGGTCGTATCTGCATCAAGCATTAATGGAGTTTACAAAGGAAATGCCATCGTCAAGGTCACGGTTAACGGCAATGAAGTCAAAAGCGAAGTACCTGGGATCAATTTGGACGGAACCACCATGCTTCCTGTGAGAGCCGTTTCTGAGGCACTGGGAGCAGAAGTGAAGTGGGATCAGAATACTTATACGGCGGAAATAGAAGCATCGCCGACTTTTAAAAGCCTGGATGAGATAGCAAGGCATTTAAAGAACTACAATATTCATTCGGTTGATTACCATACGGATGGATCCGGCCACACGGAATTCATTGCTATTTATGAGGGTGTATTCTTTATGGGGAATGAAAATGAATATAATGAGACAGTCAAGGAAATAGCCAAGCAAGCAATCACTCTGGGAACTACTGATTTTATTTTCGCTGATATGCTCAATCAATCCGTAGAAGGAACAACCGACAATGCTCGAGCTTTTTATAACGGTAAACTAACGGAAACTCAGTTTTTCGATACCCTGATTAGAGAGGATATAGAAGAAGAGAGCGAGCTAGATTCATAAACCAAGTATTAAAAAAAGGGGCCCTCGATTGAGGCCCCTTTCTTCTATATTCTTACAAACGATTCCGTTGCTTTGAACGAATTTTTAATTTTCTTTAAACAGATTCACTATACTTTTTAAAATTATCTAGAATCGCCTGCCATCCTGCTTTCTGCATCTCAACGGAATTGGCGGCTTCCGCTTCAAAAGCTTCAATTACCTTGGTGTTATTTTCTTGACCAATAAACGTGATCGTAACGTTTCTTCCGTCTCCAAGCGTGTAAGAAATCAATTCGTTTATTCTGATTTCATCATATTCTCCACCGAATTCAAATCCAAAACTTCCATCTTTCGCTTCCATCCTTGTGAGAAATTTTCCGCCAACCCTTAAATCGTTTTCGGCTTTCGGGGCATGCCAGTCATCAGAAGCAAAAGACCATTTCGTTATATGCTGTGGTTCTGTCCAATATTCCCACACTTTTTCAACGGGAGCATGAACTGTGGCTTCTACCGTTATTGTTACTTTATCGCCGGTTTCCATTCTAATTACCGCCCCACTCTATTAGATTTGTACTATCGATAATTATACCACTGTGCAAACGGGAAACGATAGTTCAAAAAACACCCAATATTACCGATGATTCATATGAAAAACAGATTAAAAACTCCCACTATAAAAAGAGAGCCCCCGCCCTCATCCCTTCGACGTTTTCGGAGTCGGTTTCGGCGTGGAAGGCGGCGAAGGTGTAGACGGTTTGGTCGCCGGCGTCGGAGTCGGTTTGGCGGTGGCGGTCTCCGGCTTGGATGTCGGCTTCGGCGTCGGTTTCTGCGTTGCCGCGGGTTTCGGCGAAGCGGAAGCCGCAGGCTTAGGCGATGGAGATGCGGTCGGTTTGGGCGATAGCGTGGTTCCCGGTTTTGCCGTTGGCGACGCCGTCGGTTTTGACGTGTTCGTTGCCGTCGGTTTTGGCGTGTTAGATGCCCCGGGTTTAATCGTCGGCGATACGGACGGTGCAGGCGATATTTTTGCCGTCGGCTTGGGTGTCACGGTTGGCCTAGGCGTCACGGTCGGCTTTGCCGTCTTATACGGTACGATGACCGTGGTGTCCGTATCGGCATCGTCTTCCCGGTTTTCGTCGGTAGATGAGCCGCCCTGCTGCGTCTGCGTTCCCTGCTCAGGCGTGACAACGGGGGTCTGGTCCGCAGACGGCACTTTGGCACCGGCTGGCGTCGACAACGGCACGTTTAAGGGCTTCTCGGGTCCCGCATTTACCGCGCCCACGATCATCAGCACGAAACAGGCCCCGGACCCCATAAAAATATTTTTGGCTTTTCCGTTT
This sequence comes from Paenibacillus chitinolyticus NBRC 15660, assembly GCF_000739915.1. GTDB lineage: Bacteria > Bacillota > Bacilli > Paenibacillales > NBRC-103111 > Paenibacillus_F > Paenibacillus_F chitinolyticus. Next base: position 185,367 of record NZ_BBJT01000005.1, read on the forward strand.
TTCCGGATAACGGCGACAACGGCCCATACGAACAAAGCCACACAACCGAGTAAACTTAACATGCCAATCGAATTCCACATAAAAAGTTACAGCCTCCCGTGTAGTTTCAAGACTTTTAGTATAGCAGAATCCGGTTCGTTTTAGAGGGAAAATTTTGCACTTTTTCCCTATTCTTTTCGCACGCCGGAAAATAAAAAAGAAGCCTCTGACGGCTTCTCTGTTCAGCTTATCGCTTCGATGGATATCGGTGTGACGCTCCAAGTTCTCCCGAAGCCGTTTACTAATCCAATTCTGCTCTTGAAAATAAATCATTTATTACAGCATCATCTTCACAGGCTTTTTTAAAGTCTACAATAAATTCTTTTAAGCTTTCAGGATTTGAAGAATAGGCACAAAACATTCCTGCTTCAGGATCAAACCTCACATATTCTGCCAGATGCGGTTTTCTTTCATCTAAAAAAACTCGTGCTAAAGATCCCCAATCATAACCATTTCCCTCAAAGCCTTCATCTTCTCTTGTTTCAAAAATTTCCGGTTTATAGCTTCCTGCGTTCAAACATACAGAAAAACTACTTTTATGGGCTACCCAGAAGAAGGGTTTAATAGTTTCTTCAAAATTATTAGTGTCCATATTGTTCTAACTCCTTGAAAAGTTCATCGCCATTTTCTTTTATACCCTCTCTATATTTAGCAGGTATTTTGCTTTCACAACGTGCAAACCAATCATTAAAAACCTGTTTCCATTCTTGTATTTTTCTTTTTTCTAACAACAAATTAGCATCTGTCGTATATTTACGAGAAATCATTACCAATAAATCGATATTTGCTAGAAGTGGTTGAGCAATATTATCATTTTTTTTCATCCAATCAGTTACGCTCTCAATTGTCGAAATAGAAAATTTAATATAATCTACTCCAACATATTGTGCCAATTCATTTCCTTCTGGTGCCGTACTGAATATTTTTATTTTAAAACACTTCCTCCTAGGAGTTGAAAAACTGAGCGTCTTGGTTGTCCAGATGCTCGGTCGGCTTATACACGCTTGTCAATCCGTCTGCAAGGTTTCGCTGCTACTTCCTGTGTTTTCTTTGCATATAATTTCGACAGGATGAGCTCAAACCCCTTGTTGTAACGCGGTTTTTAGCGATTTTTCGAGCATTCAGCAAACCCTAATTAACTCTTGATTTTATTAATGATATCCTGATAATATTGTTTACCGTATTCATTGTTAGACTCTTCTACTTTTTTATTAAAATATTGTATGGCCTCAGTTTTATAGTGTTCCGGAATTTTTTCTAAATACAAATCCATTATAGTTTCAAAAGAACTTTCGGCTACTTTTTTGGGTGACATTTTTTTAATATTCATAAAATATTCCCACTTTTTATCGTAACTTTCAAAATTCTTCAATCTAGGCAGGAATATTGCGACATAAGGTCCTATCTTACTTTTATCAGAATTTTCCAGCATGAACTCGTAAATTTCCTTACTTTCCGGAAGATCATACCTCTGAATCATATTCCCAATTGCTGAAACAAGCAGAACTACAAGTTTAGTATTATCCTTATGCTTATTATAGATATCAAGAAGGGTTTTAGAAAACTTTGGATCATTAAATAAATCTTGATAATAAATTGAAACCTCTAACCTGGGCATTTTCTCAAACTCTTTTACAGCAAGAAACAGCTCTTCATCACTCAATTTACGCCAATCAGACATTTTCTCTTTTAATAGGCTGATATTTTCAATATTTTTTTTAGTGTCCATATCGTTCTATCATCACCATTTTCCTTTATACACCTTCTGCGTTATTACTCGAAGCCTTACTTTGATAGGAACCATAACCCTTCGGCAATTTCTCGCAATTTTTTTTCAAAAGCCCCGTCCAATCCTCAGACCCCAAATACCTTCTTGACAGGCCCGATCCAACAAACACTATAGGCATCGTGTCAAATTGTTGTAGTTAATTCTGACAACACACATTATTAAACAAGCATTAAGCACGCTGCAAATCGTGCAGATTCCGCGCTATCTCCCCGATCTTCCCGCGCATCGCCAGCTTCTCCCGCCACGGCTCGGGTATGCCGCCATAGCCGTAGTAAGCCCCGGCAATCTGCCCGTAAACGGCTCCGGTCGTATCCGCATCGTCGCCCAGATTAACGGCCAGAAGCGCCCCTTCCTCAAAACTTGAGGACTTGTCGAAAGCCCACAAAGCCGCTTCCAGCGACTGGACGACATAGCCGGAGCCCTTGATCGCCGGCGGCTCCTTGCGCCGGTAAGACCCGCCGAGGATCTCGGCGAGTCCGCCGGACAGCTCCAGCCCCGCCGCTGCCGTCCATTCGCGGTAAGCATCCGGCGCAAGAAGCTCCGCCTTGCTCCAGCCGTGCAGGCCCGCGAGAAGGTAGCAGGCGAGCAGCCCGCACGCCTGCAGGCACTCCGCCGTGCCGTGCGTCGTGCGGGAGCTCTGCACCGCGAAGCCGACGGCCGCTGCCGGATCGGCGGCATAGAACATCGGCACGGGAGCCAGCCTCATAATGGAGCCGTTGCCGGCGGAATACGGGTCGAGCGAGCCGCAGAAGGGCTCTCCGGTACGCTCGAAGAGCAGCAGCGCTTCTCTCGTCGCGTTTCCGATGTCGAAGCACGTGCCCGTGCTGCTCATGTATCCTTCTCTGAACCAGCTTACATACCGGTTCATCTGATCAACGGGATCGAAGCCACCCGCTGCCAGCAGACTTTCGGCCAGACACAGCGCCATGGACGTATCGTCGGTCCACTGGCCCGGTTTCAGGCCGAACACGCCGCCGCCGACCATGTCCCGAAGGGGTTCGAACGTCCCCGGTCTGCTGAACTCCACCGCCGTCCCTAGCGCATCGCCCGCGGCGAGACCGGCTAGGCAGCCGTGAAATCGATCCAGGCTAAGTTCCATAACGTTTCAGCCTCCCAGCTTAGTTGTATGTATAAAAATTCTTCAGCGGGCGGCCGATCTCCTTTCTCCGCTTTAAAACAAGCCGGCTGTGTACTGCGGCACATCACACCAGTTCCGTTGCAGGTGCCCGCCGTCTTGCGGCGCATCGCGCGCAGTTCCGGTGCGGGTAACCGCCAGCATACGGCGCCACACAGCGCGTTCGGGAGCTGCGCGCAGTGCCACGGTGAGAGGTCCGCATGACGATGCTCATTCACAGCCTCGTCCCTTCCTTGATTCTCTGCACCTTCCCCCTGGCTTCCGCACGTATATAAAAAAGACACGCCCGGCAGTCCGGACGTGTCTGTGATGCACCATACGAGCCTACGGCACGCGGTAAGGCACTATATTACAGTGGTTCACCATGCGAGAGGTGTACTACTTTCATCCCCTGTAGGCAGAGACGGTTCCATGCCCTAGACGAACATGTATTGAAACAGGACTTCCATCCGGCTCACAACCTCTAAGTACGTTTGCGGCTGAGCTTCAGCTCCTGCATCATTTTCTTGCCCGTCGGCGTCTGGGCCAAACCGCCCTTGGCCGTTTCCCTGTACTTCTCCGGCATAGCGGACCCGGCCTCGTACATCACCTGGATGACTTCGTCGGACGGAATCGCGCTGCGCACGCCGGCAAGGGCCATGTCCGCGGCGGCCAGCGCATTGACGGCGCCGAAGCCGTTGCGGACGATGCACGGAATCTCCACGAGGCCGCCGACGGGATCGCAGATGAGCCCGAGCGTGTTTTTCAGCGCCAAGCCGACGGCGTGCACCGCCTGCGCCGGCGTTCCGCCGCGCAGCTCGACCATCGCACCCGCCGCCATGCCGATGGCGGAACCGACCTCGGCCTGGCAGCCTCCCTCGGCGCCGGACACGAACGAGTTGTTCGCGATGATGTAGCCGATGGCGCCGGCGCTGAACAGGCCCATCACGAGGTGTTCGTCATCCCAGCCGAACCGCTGCTGGGCGCTGACGAACACGCCGGGGATTATGCCGCAGGAGCCTGCGGTCGGTGTCGCGATGACGCGTCCCATGGACGCGTTCACTTCGGACACCGCAAGCGCGTAGGCCATCGCCCGGCACGCTTCCTCGCCCACGGACGGAACGGAACCGGACATGTAACTCATGACGCGCTGGGCGTCCATGCCGGTCAGTCCGCTGCGGGACGTCGTATCCTCAGTGAGACCTTTTTGCACCGCTTCCTTCATGATCTTGTAGTAAGCGGCCATCTTGCCGAATTCCTGCTCCGTGCTGCGGCCGGATTCTTTCGCCTGTTCCTCCAGCATAAACTCGGAAATCGATTTGTTCTCGGCCGTGCAAATATCCGCCAGTTCTTTAAGCGTCCGAAATCTCATGATTGCCCTCTTTCCTTCAGATCCACGATCTTCACTCCGTCTACCTCGCTCAGCCGCAAAATCTCTCCGATCAGCTCATCCGTAATCACGGAATCCGCTTCAATCACCGTCATGGCATCGCCGTCGCGGCCTTTGCGGTCCAGATCCATATACCCGATATTGACATTGTGTTTCTGCAAAATAGCGGTAATATCGGCGATCATTCCGGGCCGGTCATGATGAGAAACGACCAGCGTCGGGAATTCTCCCGTGAATTTGAGATCGAATTGGTTAACCCCGAGAATTTCGATGTTGCCTCCGCCTATCGATGCGCCGACCATGCTCAATTCCTGGCCGCCGGCATAGAGAACGATTTTCGCTGTATTCGGATGAACGGTCAGCCCTTTGCTCGTATGAAAAACGATTTCGACTCCCGCCGCTTCCGCATCCTCCAGTGAATCCGGAATCCGGCTGTTGTCCGTCTCATAGTCGAGCAGGCCGCCGACAATCGCCAAATCTGTCCCGTGGCCGCGGTACGTATCGGCAAAAGACCCGTAGAAAGTCAGCTCGGCTTTGTCCGGCTGCTGACCGAATAGCTGCCTGGCCACCCGCCCGAGACGGATAGCTCCGGCCGTATGGGAGCTCGATGGGCCGATCATCGAAGGACCGATAATCGAAAAAACATCTTTGAACCGCACCCAGTATTCCTCCCTGTCCTAATCATTTTAGCAGGGCGGCAGCGTTTACACGCTTTTCCGCTCGGCCGGGCTGATCCCTTCAATTAATTGACCAGCACCTAATTCCTATTCTATTGCGATTCTCGTCTCTATTCAACTGCCGGATCTTGTAACGGGCCGCACATTTTCAAAGCGGAGTTTAGCTGTCGGCAGAACGGATGGCGGAACTATCGGCAGACTGCCGGAAGAACGCGCCATAAAGGGCGGAATGAGATAAAACGGCCAACAACAGCTAACGGAAACTTGGCCTGGATGCGCCCGCATACTCACGAACTCCATAAACGCGATTAGTCCGCAAGCCACTCACTGAGGTTCGCTTTCACGAACTCGTCGTCGTTCAAATGAGGATAATCCCGGTAAACGCGGTCGATTTCCTCCATTTGTCCCAGAGAGAGTTCTTCGCTCGGGTTGAGGCACCAGCGGCCCTGCAAAAGCCCCTGCCTGCGCAGCACTTCGTGGATGCCCGGAATACAGCCCTCGAAATGATGAGCCGGGTCGAAAAACGCCGCGTTCGCGTCTGTCACCTCAAGGTTCCGCGTCAGCCATTCCGCCGGAATATCGCGGTTGTCTCTGATTTTTTTGACCGCTTCCAGCAGCTCCACCGCTTTATGCGTCCAGACGGCCCAGTGCCCCAGCAAGCCGCCGACGATTTTTTTCTCTACCGTCTGCCCGTTCACCTGAAACCGGTAATTCGTCAGCAAATCCGTGACAATGCTGTCGTCGTTGCCCGTATACAGCGCAATTTCGTCCCTGCGCTCCGAGCAGCAGACCGCCCGTACGACGTCAATCGTCTGGTAGCGGTTGAACGGCGCCATTTTGATCGCCACGACGCCCGGAATGTCCGCGAACTGCCTCCAGAAATCGAAGCTGAAAATTCGTCCGCCGACCGAAGGCTGGAGGTAAAATCCGAACACCGGAATAAACTCGGCGACAGCGCGGGTCCGCTCCAGAACTTGAGCTTCGTCGTATCCTGTTAAGCCGCCCATGCTCAGCAATCCGATATCATAGCCGAGCTTTACGGCCAGCTCCGCTTCCCGGACCGCCTGCTCTGTGGGGCCGCAGATTCCCGCGATTTTGAAAAAAGGACGCCGGAGGTCCGCTCTTTCCACTTCCTCCGCCGCAAGCCGCAAAACCGGCTCCAGCAGTCCGACCTCCTCGTCGCGGATCTCGAACTGGGTGGAATGGACGCCGACGGCGATTCCGCCGGCTCCCGATGCGATATAGTAGCGGGTCAGCGCCCGCTGGTGCTTTTCATCGAACTGCCTATTCTCGTCGAGCGCGAGAGGATGGGCCGGAATCGCCACACCGTCATGCAGCGCGGCCAGCATGTCGGGGCTTAAGTTTTTTCGGGCTGCCATGATCAGAATTTCCCCTCTCTCTCCTGAAAATGGGTCGGTTTGTTCCACGTATGGCCGTCCGCCTCCACCCACTCCGCAATCCAGTCGATCATTTGCAGAACGGACACTTTCGGATAGCCGAACGTCCGGCTTGCCTTCGACGAATTGCTCAGCAGCGCCGTATCCGACTCGCGTCCTTCGAAGATCGGCTCCACGCCGAGCCTGCTGCCGAATTCATTTGCGACCCAGCGAAGCGAAAGCGTCTCGGGCCCCGTGACGTTAAACACCGCAGGAGGCGTGCTGCAATGATTCAGACAGCGGATAGCGATTTCGTTCGCGTCTCCCTGCCAGATCACGTTCGCGTGCCCCATCGTAATGTCGATCGGCTTGCCCGCTTTGACGGATTTGGCGATTTCAAGCAGCACTCCATAGCGCATATCAATGGCGTAATTCAACCGGTAGATCGCCATCGGAATGTTATATTTGTGCGAAAAGTACGTGAACACCCGCTCCCGTCCCAGACTGGACTGACCGTATTCCCCGACGGATGCGGGTGGTGTGCTCTCCGTGGCGCCCCCTTGGTGAACCGGTGTGATCGGATAAACGTTCCCCGTTGAAAACACGACGATTCTCGAATCCCGGTATTTCTCGGCTACGCGTCCCGGCAAATACGAATTCATCGCCCAGGTAAAATGCTCGTTGCCTGTCGTTCCGAATTTATTGCCCGCCATGTAGATGATATTTTTCACGTCCGGCAGTCCCCGGAGCTGTTCGTCGTCAAGAAGGTCCACTGCAAACGTCTTGACCCCGTCTCCCTCAAGCTCTTCCCGCAAGCCGCCGGATGAGAACCGGGAAGCCCCGTATACTTTTTTGTCCACGCCCGCATCTTTAATGGCGTTCATCGCCAGCCTAGCCAAGCTCGGCCCCATCTTACCCCCGATCCCGAGGAGCATAATATCCCCCTCCAGATTGGCCATATCGTTGATAAGCGCCTCAGAAGGCTTCGCCAGTTTCGCTTCCAGTTCTTGAACGGTTTTCATACAGGTCTCCCTTTCTGCTTCCCAAGATAGTTCCAGTATTTCATGCCGGATTATATAAAGACAAGGTCTTTAAATTGTCTTATTAATACGATAATTTGTCTCTAAATCGGATACACGGGAAGCTCATCTTAAGGAAGTCGAATAAGACTATTAACAATAATTAATTTCATAACTTATTAAGTTATCGCAAAAATTCCGATCTTTTTTCTATTTATTCGCCGCTGTGGTTCTCCTGCTTGAACGCATGAATTAGAGACAACCATCTCTAATCAGTCTAAATATGCGCAGCAATTGAGAAAACAACGCCTTCTCTCGACTGAATCTCTTGCTCTTCGACAGCCCTCCCGCTTCTGCACACAGAACCTGCTCACGGTCATGTCCTACGTTCCCGCTCCCCTCTCATGTCCCTTGCAGGAGAGGAGCGGTGCACAAGGGCGGCCTCCGTTTTTCTCCCTGCCCTGACCGCAACCGCTATAGCGCATGAAGCTTCGGCCACCGACGATAATATATTCTGCTGACAGCAAAAAAGCCCTCCGGCGTATAACCGGGGGCTTTGCCTTGTCCTCTTTTTCCCTTGCATCCTTACGCCGAAGACGGCTCCCGCGCGATAAAGTACCGCAGGAAGAACAGCGGATAGATCATTAAATACAAGTTGAAGGCCCACCAGGCCGCGTCGAAATCCCCCCTGAATCCCCAGAATGCGATCGCCTGCAGACCCGAGCAGAACGTCAGGACCAGAGAAATGAGCGCCCAATTGCGCCATGCCGCCCTTTTATTCCTTTGAAGATAGATACTGAGCAGCCCCGTAAACGAAATAAGAAGATCCAGAGGAAAGAAGGACCAGTTCCACGCGACGATGACGGGATTGTCGTAATCTTTGAACAACGCGCTATCCGGGAGCAGATGGAAAAACGTAACCAGCCAGTACACGATAAATCCGATGTCCGTAACGAAAAAAAACGGCTTCAGCCCTTTCATGATACAACCTCCGTGACGAAAACTTTTGGGAATCTCATTCATAATTCCGAGCGGTTAAGGAAACCTATACAAAATATAACAAGTTACTGGAGGCCTAGACAAATGAAATTTTTCCGCAAAGGCGGCATCGCTCTGACCGCCGTATTCGCCTGTACCCTGCTGCTCGGCGGGTGCGGCAAAACCGCTACCCCCGCGCCCGCGCCATCTCCTTCGCCCTCGCCCGGAGCCGCCACTCCTGCCGCAGGAGCGGGCACACTGGACGCGATCAAATCCGCCGGAAAAATCCGCATCGGCACGGAAGGCACCTACGCCCCTTTCACATTCCACGATAAATCCGGCAAACTGACGGGATTCGACGTGGAACTCGCGGAAGAAGTGGCGAAAAGACTCGGCGTCCAGGCGGAGTTTCAGGAAACGAACTGGAACGGCATGCTCGCCGGGCTGGATGCCAAACGTTTCGATCTCGTAGCCAACGAGGTGTCCATCCGCGAAGACCGCAAAGAAAAGTATGATTTCTCCGATCCGTACATCATCTCCAAAGCGGTTCTTATCGTGCGCGAAGACAACAAGGACATTACGAAACTCGCGGACCTGAAAGGCAAAAAATCCGGGCAGTCCCTCACCAGCAACCTCGCGGATATCGCCAAGAAGAACGGAGCGGAGATCGTCGCGATCGAAGGGTTCAATCAGGCGATCGAGCTGCTCATTTCCAAACGGATCGATGCGACCATCAACGACAACCTGTCCTACCTCGATTTCAAAAAGCAGAAGCCCGATGCGCCGATCAAGGTCGTCGCGGAAACGACGGAAGCATCCCAGAGCGCTTTCCTCTTTAATAAAAACAACAACGATCTGGCTAAAGCCGTCAACGAAGCGCTGGCTTCCATGAAAAAGGACGGCACTTACCTGAGCATTTCGAACAAATGGTTCGGAACGGACGTGTCCAAGTAACAAGCACATGACGAAACGGGGTTGAAATCGTATGTCCGAGCGCAGCGAACGGCTGCTTCACATTTTTATGGAATCGCTTTGGCCGATGCTGAAAGCGGGACTGCAGTACACGGTCACCTTGACGCTGATCTCCTTTGCGCTCGGTCTGGTCCTCGCGTTCGGAACAGCCTTGGCGAGGCTTTCGCGCTGGAGCCTCTTGGCGGGGATCGCGGCTTTTTATGTTTGGATCATCCGGGGGACCCCGCTTCTCGTGCAGTTGTTCATCATCTATTACGGCCTGCCCAGCCTGGGCTGGACCATTGATGCGTTCCCGGCCGCCGTGCTGGCTTTTACGCTGAGTGTGGGCGCCTATAACTCCGAAGTCATCCGCGCCGCCATTTTGTCCATTTCACGGGGACAGTGGGAGGCCGCCTACTCCATCGGGATGACCCGAAGACAGGCTCTGCGCCGGATTGTTCTGCCCCAGGCCGCACGGGTTTCGGTCCCCCCTTTGTCCAATTCCTTCATCTCTCTGGTGAAGGACACGTCGCTTGCGGCTACGATTACGCTGACGGAGCTGTTCCAGATTGCCCAGCAGAGGACGGCGATGTATTATGAGCCCATGCTGCTCTACTGCGAGGCGGCTCTTCTGTATTTGCTGTTCAGCACGGTACTCACGTATGCCCAGCGGCGGCTGGAACGGCGCTTCGACCGTTACGCCGCCAGATAGGAGGCTCTTATGATCGAACTCTCCCACCTGAAAAAACAGTTTCAGTCCCAGGAAGTCCTTCGCGGCATCAGCCTGAACGTCGCCCGCGGCGAGACCGTCGTCGTCATCGGACCCTCGGGCTCCGGCAAAACGACGCTCCTCCGCTGCATCAATCTCTTGGAAGTGCCGGACGCCGGAACGCTTCGGATCGGCGATGCCGGGCTGGACTTTACCGGCGGCAGGAAGCCATCTTCCCAGGACATCCTGACCCTGCGCAGGCAGACGGGCATGGTGTTCCAGTCGTACGAGCTGTTCCCCCACATGACCGCGCTGGCCAATGTCATGGAGGGGCCCGTCACGGTACAGGGGAAGCGGGCCGCCGAGGCGCGGGACAGGGCGCAAGAACTGCTCGCCAAGGTCGGGCTTGGCGATAAAGCCGGGCTGTACCCCCACCAGTTGTCCGGGGGCCAGCAGCAGCGTGTCGGGATCGCCCGCGCCATGGCGATGAACCCGCTCGTTCTGCTGTTCGACGAGCCGACCTCGGCGCTTGATCCGGAGCTCGTGGGAGATGTCCTTGAGGTCATCCGGCAGCTCGCGCGCGAAGGAATGACAATGGTCATCGTCACCCACGAGATGAAGTTCGCCCGCGACGTCGCCGACCGCATCGTGTTCGTGGACGGCGGGGTCATCGTCGAGGAAGGCTCTCCGGCGCAGGTGCTGGACTCGCCGTCCCAAGAGAGGACCCGGCGCTTTCTGCACCGAATTTCCGGAGGCTAGCCCTCGCTGTTTTTTGATCGGAGCATGGGGTGAGGAGTATAATGGAACGAGCAGCGTACATAAATTTGTCGGAAAGGCGGGATTTTCCATGAAATTGTTCGAACCGTTTACTATCGGGAACGTTACCCTTCCCAACCGGATCGTCATGTCGCCGATGTGCATGTATTCCTGCGAAAACCGGGACGGCAAAGTGACCGACTGGCACCGGACCCATTACGCTTCCAGAGCGGTCGGGGGCACCGGCCTGCTCATCCTGGAAGCCTCCGCCGTGACGGAGCAGGGCCGCATCTCTCCGCAGGATCTGGGCATCTGGAGCGACGGCCACATCGAGGGGCTGCGCGAGCTGGTCGGGCTGATCCGCAGCCACGGATCGAAGGCGGGCATCCAGATCGCGCACGCCGGACGCAAAGCGGAGCTGGACGGGCCGATCGCCGCTCCGTCCGCCATCCCTTTTCCCGGCGGCAAGACGCCGGAAGAAATGACGGCGGCGCAGATTTCCGAGACCGTCAGGGCATTTGCCGACGCGGCCAAGAGAGCGAAAGCCGCCGGATTCGACGTGATTGAAATTCACGGCGCTCACGGCTACCTCATCAACGAATTCCTCTCGCCCCTCTCCAATCACCGGACGGATGAATACGGGGGAAGCAGGCAGAACCGCTACCGTTTCCTGCAAGAGATCATCAACGCCGTTAGAGAACAGTGGGACGGCCCGCTCTTCGTCCGCGTCTCGGCGGATGAGTACGACCCGAACGGGAACAGCATACAAGACTACGCGTTCTTCGCCTCCCTCATGAAGGAGCAGGGCGTCGATCTCATCGACTGCTCCTCCGGCGGCGTCGTTCCCGCCAAGATCGACGTCTACCCGGGCTACCAGGTATCCCTGGCCGACCAGATCAAGAACACGGCCGTCATTCCGACAGGGGCGGTGGGCCTTATTACGGGCGGCAAGCAGGCCGAGGATATTCTGGAGCGCGGACAGGCCGATCTCATCTTCATCGGCCGCGAGCTGCTGAGAGATCCGTACTGGCCCCGCACGGCAGCGCGAGAGCTCGGATTCGAGCCCGCGTTTGCCCCGAAGCAGTACACGCGCGCCTGGTAACGCGGCTTAAGCCGGCCGGCACCGGACTCATGAAGAGTCCGTGTGCCGGGCCGGCTTTTTTGCGTACGGACGCATCTGCGCCTACTCTTCTGGCACGCCCACCGCACCTATCGTGCTGCACATACACCACCTGCACGCCTACGAACGCCTGCCGCTGCGCATACGCTACCTTCCCACATATAGACGCTTGCCGACGCACTACGCTCCCAGCACGCATACCGCGCCTGCCGCTGCGCTAAGCTGCCTGCATGTCTACCGACGCCCGTGTCTTGCAGCGCCAGCAGCCCCTCCCGGCTCCCCGAACTACCGCAGCACTGCGCAGGTGAAGCCATAAAAAAAGCCCCCGCCTGACGGCAGGGACGTGACGAATAAGTTTAGGGAAGCACAATGTCGGCCCGGTACAAGCTCTGATTCCACTTGACCTCCGCCCCGATCTTCTCGGCCGTGAAACGCAAAGGAACATACAAATAATTATCCAGCAGCTGCGGCGCCGCAGGCACCCAGTAATCCGTGCCGTTGACGCGGATATAATAACTGCCGACGGTCATGACCATCTCGACGTCCCCCTTCTTCAAGGTCAGGGAATGCGCCGCGTTGTCCCACTTGTACTCGGTATTCATCGCGTTCAGCAAAGGGCGCATGGGGACCATCGTCGTCTCACCGCCGATAAACCCTTTGAAGCCCGCGGACAACTGGCCGTTCACCGCAACCTGCACCTGCGGGGTCGCGTGTCTCTTCACCACAAGCGCGTTGCTCAGAGCCCGTCCGGGGGCCGTCAGCATGCTTCCGTTGGCGTACAGCCCCGAGCTGGCCCCGCCGTCCATGTTCATGGCATCGGTCAAGCCCATCGAAAGCGCAATCTGTGCGAGATCGTTCATCGTTGCGCCGTTAACCGTCCCCATGACGAGTCTGCCCTGGGCATCCGCGCCCACAAAGCTGCGCATAGCGGCCTGCTTCGTGATTTTCGGATCGGTGAAGCCGTCCCGGGCAGGGTCGATATCCACCTTGCCTCCGGTCACGAGCTTGGGTCCGACCCCCGTGGCGCTCTGCCACAGCTCCGCTCCTTGAACGCGCTGGCCGTTCTCCGTCACTTCCAGCTTCGTTTTGACGGTATCGCCCACATGGAGGTGAGGAAGCAGGTTGTTCTTGTTGTTCGAGCTGTTTCCGATCAGACAAACGTACCCGTCGTACGGTACGTACACGGCATCGCCGGTAATGGCCGTGATGACGCCGTCCCGCACCACCACTTTCGTCGTTCCGCTCTTGCTGACGGCGGCTTTGTATTCGGGCGTAAACCAGACGACCTGGTCCGGCTGGGAATCGCCGTAATCTTTATTGGTCCCCCATGGAGAAAACGTATAATCCTTGCCCCCGTGAGTCGCCGTAATCGTGTAGGACATTTTCAGCTTCCGGATATCCACCGTCTTGTCCGCATCGACAATCAGGGACTGGTTCTCCCCGGAATGCAGCAGCTCCCCGTCTTTCAGCATAAGGCCGTTCGGATAACGGATCGAAGCGTCTTTTTCATACGCATTGAAAAAAGTCCCGTTCACCGCGGCGACCGCCCCCGTCCTGGCAATCATGGACGAGAAGCTCTCATCGTACCCGATGCCGCGCGAGGCCGTAACGGGCACCACCTCGAGATAAGGGTCCGTCACATCGACGCGCACCCATTTGACGGAGAAGCTCTTCCCGCCCGCGTTTATTTGCCTGCTGCCGCTTGTGACCGCATCGTCGGCAAGAGCTTGGCGGGCAGGGCCCGCCGCGAACAGGATGCCGCCGATCAGCAGCGCGGCCGCTCCCATACGCAAAGCTCCCTTGGCTCCGGCGTACATCGCTTTTGTCCCGGGACCCTTTCGGCCGCCGCCTTCATTCAAAACCTCCGCTCCTGCCACATCCGATTGCGCTTTCCGCTTGCCGGCGCCTTCCGTTAAACTCCCCCGTTTACCCAACCGGGAAAAAGCGTATCCTGCTATATCCAGACCGCGTCTCATGCTGTCATGTCTCCTTTGACTTTGTAATCCGGCTCCGTCCGGTTCAACCGTCGAACCGCGTTTCGCACCTGTCGAAAGAAATTCGCTGCCCGCCCCGCCGGATTCCTTCCTGAATCAGTCCTTCTCTTCTCGAAAAAGCCGTTTATGCCCTTTTTTCCGCAAAAGGCGCCAGTACTTTTCCGATCGGCTCCCGGATAATACAGGAAGCGTGCGAATCGTATGGAGTCGGGTCCAGGTTGATCAGGGCCAGACGGCCTCCGCGGAACCGGCCTACCATGCCTGCGGCAGGTTGAACCGTCAGCGAGGTGCCGCCGACGATCAGCAAATCGGCCGCGGCGATTTGAGCCGCCGCTTCGCCCAGCACATGCGCATCCAGCCCTTCCTCGTAGAGGACGACGTCCGGCTTGATGATGCCTCCGCACTCCGTGCAGCGGGGCACCGTCTCGATGCTTTCCATGACCGCTTCCAGTCCGTAGCCTTCGCCACAGGAGAGGCATTTGTTCCGGAGCACGGAGCCGTGCAGCTCCAGAACGCACTTGCTTCCGGCAAGCTGATGGAGTCCGTCGATATTCTGCGTGATGACGGCGGTAAGCCTGCCGCTGCGCTCCAGCTCCGCAAGCGCCAGATGGGCCGGATTCGGCCTGGCCGCCGGGTGAAGCATCTCGCCCCTATAGAAGGCGTAGAACTTCTCCGGCTCACGGATAAAAAAGCTGCGGCTCAGCATCACTTCCGGCGGATAGTCGTACTCCGCCCCGCTGTTGTACAAGCCGCTTGAAGAGCGGAAATCGGGAATCCCGCTTTCCGTGGAAGTACCCGCACCGCCGAAGAACACGATGCGCTCGCTTTCAGCGATCAAACGGCGGAGATTCTCCGTATGGGTTTCAAACGATGGCAGATCGCTCATTTTGAGCCCTCCCTGAATTGGAATAAGTAGAAGCCCGGCCTTTAGCCGGCCCGGAATTTTTAAAAAGGTTCCTCCTCATTGTACCTTATTTCAGGAACCTTTCAGAAAGCGATTGCAAATATTAGGTAAAAGGAGAGGAATTCCGGTAAAGCCGGGCGAATAAGTGTGTACAAGAAAAAATCCGATTTAAACCAGCACTAACATTTTTTAACCCGTGAAAAGGAAGGTGCCTCATGTCTCAAACGAACCCGGTCACACCGGCGCCCCTCCCTGCGAAAGGACGCAAGCTTTTTCTGTCCAGGCCCGTTCTCTCCTGGGGATTAAACGATGTGGCCAACACGATTTTCTCCTCCAACATCGTCACGTTGTTCTTCCCGTTTTACTTGACCCAGGTGATCGGCGGCGATGCGCGGATGGACCAGGTGGCCAGCACGTTCATTACGTATTCCAACGCCCTCTCGGGCCTGCTCATCGTTCTGCTCAGTCCGCTGTACGGCGTCTGGATGGACCGTACCGGCCGCAAGAAAAGCCTTATGGTCCCGTTTACGCTGCTCGCGATAGGATTTACGCTGCTCATGGCATTATCCGCCAACTGGTACAGCAGCGCCTCGTTTTTGGGGCTTCCCCTTGCCGTGGCGGGCGTCCTGTTCTTTTTCGTCATCGCCAAATTCTTTTTCAGCTCGTCGGTCGTGTTCTATGACGCGATGATTTCCGATCTGGGAAATTCCAGGGAAATTCCTCTCATCTCGGGGTTCGGCGTCGCGCTCGGCTATATCGGTACCCTGATCGGGCTCTCCGTGTATCCGCTGGCAAGCGGGCAGCAGTATGAGCAGACCTTCCTGCCCAGCGCGCTGCTTTATCTGCTTTTTGCGCTGCCGCTTATCCTCTTCTACAAAGAGGCGGCTCCCGCACCCCGTTCCGGCGTGCAGACCGGATTTTTAAGCGGCTATAAGGAAATTGCGGCAACTTTCAAAGAAATGAAGAAATACCGGCCTATTTTTCTTTTCATGGTGGCCTACTTCTTTTTCAACGATGCCCTGCAGACCGCCATCTCCGTGATGGCCGTGTACGCCAAAACCGTGGTCGGCTTTTCAACTGTCAGATTCCTCGTCTTGTATCTCGTGGCGACCGTTTCGAGCATATTCGGTTCCTTCGTCTTCGGTTACCTGACCCGGAAATACGGGGCCAAGCGCGCGGTCGTCTATGTCGCCCTGCTGCTGATCGTCGCCATCGGCCTGGGAACGACAGCCGTCAACGAGCCTATGTTCTGGGCGGCCGGCGTCATCTACGGGATTTCCATGGGCTCCATGTGGGTGACCTCGCGTACCTTGATCGTGGAGCTCTCGCCCGCGGACAAACGCGGCCAGTTCTTCGGCCTCTTCGCCTTCTCCGGCAAAGTGTCCTCGATTGTGGGGCCCCTCCTATACGGGACGATTACCTTCCTGCTCCAGGATCAGGGCACCTTGGCCAGCCGGGTCGCGCTCGGTTCCCTTCTGGTTATGGTCGTCATCGGCCTCATTGTGCACAAGCGCATTCCGGAGCAGCACGAAACGGTTTGAACGGTAGAAGGCCCGGCCGTCTCTCCGTACGACTTTCACCCCGCATGCAAAAAGCAGCCCCGTATCCGAAGGACGAAGCACTCGTCCCCCGGTACGGGGCTTTTGATCAATCAGCCGAAATTGAAGTTTTCAATCATTTTCATTTTCATTTCCCACGTCTTGGTGCTGAGATCGACCGCATACTTCTCCGGGTTCAGCTTGCGGAGATATTCCGGCCAGAACTGGTCGAGCTGCTTCCGGTGATGAGCCCTCATTTCTTCCAAGGAAGGCACCTCGTATACCTGCTTGCCGTCTTCAAAGACGGGTTTCAGCAGCTTGACCGCCTTATACTCGTCCACATATTTATAAATATACGGATGAACGGGATCGAAAAGCTTGATCTTCCTGCCTTCCTGGACGTCCGTCTCGTCATGCAGCACAATGTAATCGGCGATAGCTTTGCCCGTATCGGAGCCGATAATCCGGTAGACATCCTTCCAGCCCGGCGTGGATACTTTCTCTGGATTGCCGGAGATCTTGATCTTCGGCACCATGACGCCGTTTTCCTCGATCGCCACTAGCTTGTAGACGCCGCCGAGCGAAGGCTGGTCAGCCGCGGTAATCAGTTGGGTGCCCACTCCCCACGTGTCGATCCGGGCTCCCTGCGCCTTCAGATTCAAAATCGTGTTCTCGTCGAGGTCGTTGGACGCCACGATTTTCACGTACTCCAGCCCCGCTTCGTCGAGCATTTTGCGGGCTTTGATGGACAGATAAGCCAAATCTCCGCTGTCCAGACGGATCGCCTGCATCCGTTTCCCCTGCTCTTCCATCTTTTTCGCCGTTTGGATCGCATGCGGCACGCCGCTTTTCAGGGTATGGTACGTGTCCACAAGCAGCGTCACCTGGTTCGGCAGCGCCTCGGCGAATGTATCGAACGCTTCCTGCTCCGTAGCGTGTCCCTGCACCCAGGAATGGGCGTGGGTCCCTTTGGAAGGGATGCCGAACATCATGCCGGCCAGCACGTTCGAGGTGGCGTCGAAGCCGGCGATATAAGAGGCCCGCGCTCCCCATACCGCGGCGTCCGCTTCCTGGGCCCGGCGCGTGCCGAATTCCAGGAACGTATCGTCCGGAGACACATTCTTGATGCGGGAAGCTTTCGTCGCGATCAGCGTCTGGTAGTTGATGAAATTCAGCAGCGCCGTTTCGATCAGTTGGGTTTCGAAAATCGTGCCTTCCACCCGTACGAGCGGCTCGTTCGCGAAAACGAGCGTTCCTTCCTCCATCGCGTAGATCGACCCGCCGAAGCGGAACGCTTTTAATTCTTCCAGAAACCCTTCGTCGTAATTCTCTTCCTGCTCGCTCAAATAGCGCAGAGCCGGCTCGTCGAACTTAAGACGGTGCACATAGTCGATGAGACGCTGCAGACCTGCAAAGACCGCGTATCCGTTCCCGAAAGGAAGCTTCCGGAAGAACGCTTCGAATACCGCTTTCTGGCGGTGGGAACCGTTCTTCCAGTGGGCGTACATCATGTTGATCTGATACTTATCCGTATGTAAGGTTAAATTCGGTATGCTGCTCATGAATTCGTCTCACCTGTTCCTGACAATGTAGTAGTCCTGCTGTTAGACCGGTTCGCTGCCTCTCACGACTTGAGCGCCCAGCGAAGTACGGAAATGGTTTAGGGCAAACGTGTGCCCGTCCGGGTTAAAGCTGGCCACGGCATCCTCGTGGACGATCAGCCCGAAAGCCTTGTTATACGCATCCACGGCCGTATGCAGGACGCAAATATCCGTGCAGACGCCGGCCAGGTGAACTTCCTCCATTCCACGCGCACGCAGCTGCAGCTCCAGATCCGTACCGCAGAACGCGCTGTACCGCGTTTTATCCAGCCACAAGATCTGGCCTTCCTTTTCCCGGTAAAGGGTGTTTAAACGGCCGTACAGCTCGCGTCCGCTCGTGCCCTCTATATTGTGAGGGGGAAACAGCTTCGTTTCCGGATGAAAAGGCTCGTTCAAACGATGGAAATCGACGGCCATGACGACAAAGCCGCCCTCTTCCAGAAATTCCTCCGAGAGCGCCGTAATTCTCTCCTCTATGGCAATGGCGGGATCCCCTACCGGAAGCTTGCCTTCGACAAAATCATACGTATAATCAATCACGATCAAAGCTTTCATAACCCGATAACCCCTTCCCCGAATCTTAGGCTTAAAAGTTTGTAACGATCATATCACTCCGACCCTCTAAAATCAAACGGGCTCCGCCCTTTCCAGACAACAAAAAAGACCGCTGCACCAGACATGCGGCAGTCCTGATTCTATTATCCTTCGCTGCCTTCTTTTTTGGGCTGTTTTCCCTTAAGCAGCTCCGAATTTCTGTTCCAGATCCACCTCTATCGTAAAAGAGTATTTTACAGATGATCTTGAATCAATTCGGCAAGCAGACCGACCATGTAGGAGGAGCCTTTGCTCAGATCTGCCGGATGAATGCGGAGCCGGAGGAGCGTTTCATCCGCGTCCACAGCCTCCGCGATAAAGCCCGCTAAGCCTCTTGCTTTGCGATCGATCTGCATCAGCAGTTCCAGACCTTCCGTCGCCGGCAGGAAGCTGATTTCCAGCTCATCCAGCTCTCCGCGGAAACGGCTGGCCGGGACGAATTCGAATTCCTGCAGCAGGCCGATCCGTCCGCCGAACCTCGGCGACTGCTTCACCTCCGCCTCCCGGAGCCGGAAGCCGAGCCGGTCCGCGGCATCGAATACGACCTGCATCTCCGGGGAGGGGATCACTTCAACCCGGTCGGAATCGCTCGGGTCGATTGCGCTGGCAATATCGAGCCCCGTTGAGAACCAGACGGGAGTATGCCCCAGCGTAAGCGGCGTATGTTCGGCCAGCCTGAACCGGAACGGCACCTCCATCTCTTCGTTCGGTCCGAGCGTGAACGGGTCCGAAACGAGGTGTTTGGCAATTTCTCTCGTTTCTTTCACACGGCTGTTATTGACTTCACGTTTGTATTCGGTGACCAACGAAATATAAATTTCCTCGATGCGTTGTTCGACCTGGCCGCCGCGGATGTGAACGACACCTTCGACCTCTTCACCCGGGTAATAGGCATTCTTGCTGAGGCGTGTATCCACTTGAGCGGCGCCAAAACCGATACTGGCCAGCATCCGTTGGAAAAACGTCATTCTTCATCCTCCTGAACCTGCTAAAAAATAGAAATCTTTTGAGGAAATTATACACGATTTAAACAATCGTGTCTTCGGAACAATTCGGGCCGCACGCAAAAAAGGCTCCTTGCGAAAGGAGCCGGAGCCTGCGGAAAAGCCGATTTCACTTGTTTTTTTACTGAAATCTCGGACCTTCTACCCTGTTTCGGGACCTTCCTTCTTTTAACAGTAGGACGAAAGCCTCTATCAGATGGAAAGGAACAGGTCATTTTTATTGTTTTTTGGAAGAATAATGTGCATGAAAGTGTAATGATAAACGCGCAATTGCGTAATCAATTTGCGCTGACGAAACGATTTGAATCTTTTATTATAGGATTGTACCCACGTTTACCATTTTATTCATAAAGGATGAATGTCATGTTAAAAAAATCAGCTGTAGAGCTGCTTAGTGATTATCAGCTGCTTGATTGTTTCGTACAAGCCCTACAAATGAAGTTGGGTGCCGAATTTCTTCAACAACTTGCCTCCGAGATTAGACGCCGCAATTTATATTAATCGGCGGCTTGCCGGCCTCGTTTATTTTATACCGGGCCGATACACCGCAGAATCTATCGTTTGACTGATTAAGGCTCCCTGTCTCTGCCAATTGTCGGAAGCGGAACGAAGCAGCGCAATCGTACTGCTTATTTCCTTCATATAGTGAATATCCTGAATATCTGCAGCCAATTGATACAAGGTATTGAGGCTTCCGGTTGCCTGTTCTTTACCGATTGTTCCATTCCGGATATTCGATAATGTCCTTTCTTTTTCATTGGTAATAAATTTGCGTATGCCGGCCAACCTATTCGATCCCATACCTCTCCTCCTTAATAACGAAAAATGACGAGCGCCGGGTCTTCGGCTTAAGCGAAGACCATTATCACTATATGCGCCGAGATTCACATTTCATACGTTAATGGAGCGGCTGCGGAACAAGAGAAAATTGCCGTTTTACAAGTACATATTTGAAAAAAATACCCAATAAAAACGTACGGCAAAAAAAAGCCCTGCAAGCTAACGGAAGTTAACTTACGGGGCTTTTCGGTTATTCGCCGGTTAGCTCCGGGAAGAAGCAGACCAGCCGTACGCGTATTCAGGCGTTACGGTAACGGGGAGCTTGCCGCCAGCCGGGAACTGGCCGGTCAATACCCCGGCAACCGCGTTCATGGCATGAGGACGGTTTTCGTAGCTCGCCAGGAAAGTTTTCACTTCCGGAAACTCTTTCAAGTCAAACGGATTGCGTCCGGCCACAACGACGAGCTTGCTGTCTCTGGCCGCCAGTTCTTTTACGATACGCACCTGATTGGGCGAAAAGCTTGCATTATAGGTGACCACGATGACCTGGTCGTAACCTTGACTTGCCTTCAGTACACGCTCCACTTCTTCTTCCGAAGGATTCGTGTGGATTCTTTCTTCCGTTACCTCATGAACGGTTTCCGCCAGGAAAGCTCCGAGTGTTTCCTTCTGCTCCACCACTTCGTCGATTTGCGTCCATTCCCGGACTTCCGTCCAGATGACGAACGTTCTTTTGTCATTCGCAAGCGGAAGCTGACCTTCGTCCTTAACAAGCGTTACGCTTTTCTTATAGGTTTCGCGCACAAGCTCGATATGCTCAGGGGACCCCACAGACGAGATATCGCCAGCCGTATTGCCCACCGTAATGTTCAGGCCGCGTTTCAAAGCGAGGATGCGGTCCACCGACTCGTTGATCCGTTCTTCGCTGATGCGGCCGGATTCCACCGCTTCCACGAGACGTTCAATCGTTTGAACCTGGGTATCGTAAGTATGGCTGACCAGCAGCAAATCGGTGCCCGCTTCCACCGCCATTACCGCTCCTTCAGCCGTCCCGTAATGGTCTGCGATCGCTTTCATCTCCAGACAGTCTGTCACGATGACGCCATTGTAACCGAGCTCACCGCGCAGCAAATCGGTCAGTACCCGCTTGGACAAAGTCGAAGGCAGGCCATCGGGCTCCAGCGCCGGAAAAATAACGTGTGCCGACATCAGTACTTCGGCTCCTTCTTGAATCGCCTTTACGAACGGAGCGAACTCCAGTTCCCGCAGACGCTCCAGGTCGTGGGGAATCATGGGCAGCGCATGATGGGAGTCCGAGTGCGTGTCCCCGTGCCCCGGGAAATGCTTGATCGTCGGAGCCACGCCCGCCGCCTGGTAGCCCTTCACAGCCGCAGCTCCCAGTTCGCCGACGATTTCCGCGGTTTCGCCGAAAGAACGGACACCGATCACCGGGTTCATCGGATTGTTGTTGATGTCGAGGCACGGCGCGAAGTTTAGATTGATGCCCATCGCGCGCAGTTCCACACCGCTGATCCGCGCTGTTTCATAAGCCGCCTGGGCGTCTCTTGTCGCCCCGATTGCCATGCTGCCCGGCATACAGGCGATGCCCTCGTGGATACGGGCAACCATGCCGCCTTCCTGGTCGATGCTGATCAGAAGGGGGCCTCCCGCCGAGTCCTTGGCAAACACTTGCAGCTCGTGATTGAGCTCGCTCACCTGCTTCGGATTGTCCAAATTGCGGCGGAACAGGATAACGCCGCCGATCTCGTGCTTCTGAATCAAGTCGATAATTTTCTTGTTGGGTTTCATCGCCGAGTCGAACTCATTCGATGTGGAAAAACCGCACATCATCATTTGTCCGATTTTTTGCCGGAGGCTCATTTCTGACCGTTGTTTCATTCTTTTCATCCCCTATCGGTAATTTAAGCGTTTGTAATCTGTTCGCGGTATTCGGAAGGCGTCATGCCCGTAAACTTATAAAACACCCGGGTAAAATACCGGCGTTCCGCATAACCCACCTGCTTGCCAATCTGGGTAATGCTCTTGTCGCTCATGCGAAGAAGAGACTTGGCCAATTCGATCCTCTGACGAGTCAAATTTTCCAGGAAGGTCTCCCCGAAGTGCTGCTTAAACAGCAGACTGAAGTAGCTGCAGCTGATCCCGAGATGATCGGCAATTTCCTCTACGCCGAAATCGTTGGACAAGTTCTTGGCAATGTATTCTTTGGCGTTGACCATCAGCAGCTCGCTCGGCTTACGGTTCATCCCCGCATTCATGCAATCTTGAATAAGCTGATGGATCGTCGCAAGCAGATCCTTGACTCCGACACTGCGCTCCAGGTTGGACCAGAGGCCCCGTTCTTCCTCATCGGACATGATGTTGATCTCCCGCATCTCCCGGATAAGGTGGAGGACCAGAAAGTGCAAAATCTGCTCCACACGCACATAGGAATGCTCGGAAATAACCCGCAGGCTCTGATTGAGCTTTTCGAAGGTTTGCTCCATCTGCGCTTTATCCCGCCTCTTCAAGCTGGATACGATTTCTTCGACAAGCTCCCACATGGAGTTGTTCCATTCGTTCCGGCCGGGATTCACTTCTTCCAAGAGTAGAATCTGTTCGACGTTCGGAGATAGCTGAAGCGCGCGCTGAAGCTTTTTGTAAGCGTCTGCAAGCTGGAGAACGGACATGTGCTTGGGATAAATACCCAGGCTGACCGTCAGTTTAACGTGCTGCTTCACCGCCAGCTGAAGGGCATCGCTCCACCCTCTCGCCGTCCCCAGATTGAATGGCGTTTCCCTCTGATGACGGATAAGCACGCACCATTCCCCTTCCCGGGTTTGCAGAACCGAGTATAAGAGCTCATACGGCTCCAGCGCGTCCTGCAGCACATTGCGGACAGCGAAATTTTTGAGCTTGCGCTCTTTCTCGTTCCATGAACGGGAAAGCTGCGAATAATTGTCGAGGTCGATGAGCAGAAGGGTAAACTCCGTCTCTTCCAGACTGTTTTCATCCTCGAAAAAATGCCGGGTCGTCACGTTCGTATAATCAAGCAAAATATCGAACAAAAACTTCTCGTACGCCAAGTGCCTCACCCGGCTCCATCTTTTCTGCTCATCCAGCTCCGCCTTGCGCTTCTCCCGGATATCAAAAGCGACCCGCTCCACGACCGCTTCCAGCTCTTCGTAGTTGATCGGCTTCAGAATATAATCCTTAGCCCCGTATTTTAACGCCGACCGCGCATATTCAAATTCCTGAAAGCCTGTCAGCAAAATAACCTGGATATCCCTTTCCAGCTTGTTGACCTGCTCCAGCAGCGCGATTCCGTCCATCAAAGGCATGCGGATATCGCTGAGGATAAGGTCCGGCTGATGCTCCTGGACCATCTCCAGGGCCTTGACCCCGTTCGATGCGAGCGCAACGACTTCGATATCGTGCTTCTCCCAGGGAATAACGGTTTGCAGGTTGCGCAAAATATTGATTTCATCGTCCACCAATAAAGCTTTTAAGTTCATCTTCATCACCTTGCTGTCGTTTTGGGAATGATACATTTGATCTGTGTCCCTTTATTCGGCTCACTGCAAATATAGAGCCCGTAGCCATCTCCGTAATGAATCCGCAGACGGTCGGCTACATTGAGTACACCTAATCCTACCCTTGGTTCATTCGTATCGAGGCTAGGATTCTTTTTCCGGTATTGGAACCTGACAAGAACGTCCTCGGGGATGCCGATGCCATTATCTTCAACCCACAAAATAATGTGATCCCCGCCGTCTTCAACACGAATGGTAATAATCCCCTGGTACGTAATCCCTTCGAATCCGTGCTGAATACTGTTTTCAACAAGCGGCTGCAGCGTCAGTTTAAGAATAGAGTGATTTTCCAGCTCTCTCGGAAGGTGAATCTCGAAATCAAACAATTCTTCGAAACGATACTTCTGAATTTCCATGTAATTTTTCAAATAGTCGATTTCCAGACCGAGCGCAATTTCTTCCTTATGGTGGAATGAAATCCGTAAGATCGTGCCCAGCCTGTAGACGAGCTGGCTGACCTTTTTCCCTTGGTTTTGTACGGCAAGCGCATTAATCGACTCCAGCGTATTAAACAGGAAGTGAGGCTTAATCTGCGCCTGCAGCAAGGAAAGCTCCGCTTTGTTCTTGTGCTCCTGCTCCTGCTTGACCTCTTCCACGAGGTCGTGGATACGGGACACCAGGCTGTTAAAGCCTCTGGAGAGGATGGTCATTTCGTCGTTGCCCTGTACCTTAACCCGGACATCCAAGTCTCCCCGCTCCACCTGCTTCATGGAGCTGACGATCCGGATGATGACCCGGATATACCGGTTGACGAACAACAGGTTAAAGAGAAGGGCGGATATGAGGAACAGGAACATGATCGTTCCGACCCATTTCAGAATAACAGACATTTCGCCGGACAAATAATCCCAAGGAGTAACCGATACGAGCGCCCACTTGGGGGTTCCGTATTTTTCCAACCCTATATCATATACGGTTACCAAACTCTCTATGCCGTCGAATTTGATTCTGGAAGTGGCGTAAGTCTCCGTCAAATCCACTTTTTGAGATAAAAATTTATTTAAATTGGAGCCATTTGTAAGCTTACGGTTGTCGTACAAAATAACCCCTTGCTCGTTTACTAACAGAAAGTGGCTGTTCTTTTGATTATAGAAATTGAAAATTTTATCCATTTCTTTAAAGTCAAATTGAAGAAACATAGTTCCAATTCTACCGGAACCGGGAGTTTCATAATAATTGACTGTGCGGACCTGGCTGAACAAATTGTTGTCTCCGGTCAATTCCGGATTTTCATAAGGCCCGATCCATCGGGGAAATCCGTTCAAATTCTTGACTTCTTCATAAATCGGATGATCTTTTAACGTTTTAAAAGGAATCGGCGTAAATGGAATAACACCGCTTGAGTAATTTTCTCCATATAAATTGTATACGGAAAAAGTCCCAAGCGGCTCATAGGTAAGAAATATTTTTCTTAAGCTATTCGTTACATTATTCAGTTGTTCGTCGGACGGCGGGTTTTCGTTTAACTCAACGAGCTGGGATTGTAAATTGTCCCCCAGCATCCAATAATCCGAATAATAGTTCGCTTCCTTAAAAAGGCTTGCAATGTTACGGCCGATCGACTTAATGGTCAGCTCGGATTGTTCCATGTATTTCTCTTGGGTAATGTCCTGAAAAATCATATAGGTGAAAATCGAAATAGATAATAAGGGAATAATGATGAATCCCATGAAAGCCAGAAATACTTTTTTTCGTAAGTTCATCATTACTCCCATGTCCTTTCAACTTAACCCTTGACGCTACCTGCAGCCAAGCCTTCGATAATCTTTTCTTGTAGTATAGCATAGATGACAACGACCGGCACGATACTAAACATAGTCGCCGCCAGGAGAGCGCCGTAGTTCATCGCCATTCCGTTGTTCATTGCCGCCATCGCTACAGGCAGCGTTCTCAGCGCTTCTTTGGACAGCATCACGTTAGCGAGAACGTACTCGTTCCAGTGACCGAGGAAGTTGATGATAAACACGGTCACGATGGCAGGTGTCATGAGCGGCAAAACGATTTTCCAGAACAGTCCGTAAATCGTCAGACCGTCCATAACTCCGGCTTCTTCAAGCTCTCTCGGAAGAGATTTGATGAAAGCCATAATAATGATAATGGAGAGAGACAGACCGAATGCGATGTAAGGCAGGATCAAAGCAAGGTGTGTATCGTACAGCGGAATATGCAGGTCGTTTGTAACGTTCAAAATGAAACGGTACAGCGGGATGAGCAGAGAACCCGCCGGAATCATGATGGCTAGAAGAAATACCCCGGTCACGATTTTATTCATTTTCGGGAAGTACATCCGCGTCAGCGCGTAAGCCGTCATGCTTGCGAGCACAATCGTCACGACACTGGCCACAACGGAAATATATAAGCTGTTGACGAAATACCGGCCGATGTTCGCGCTGGTCCATGCGTTCGCATAGTTATCCAGCGTAAAGTTTTTGATTAAAGAGAAAGGACTCGCGACGATATCAACATGCCTTTTGAATGAGTTTTGAAAACCCCAGAACAAAGGATACAAGGTTACAAAAACGTATAGCAGAAGAAAGGCATGGAGAAATCCATTTTTCAATTTGGACATATCAGTTCTCCACATCCTCTAATTTTTTTGTAAGCAGGTTGCTGAGCAGCGTAATAATTAAGGTGAAGACGAAGATCAGGATCGCAATTGTATTCGCGTAACCGTAATTTCCTGTCGTCATACCCACTTTATACATGTAAGAGGCCATAACTTCCGTGCTTCCGTACGGTCCGCCTTTGGTCATAACCATGACGATATCCATCGCTTTCATCGCACCCGTGATAGACAACAGGACGATAACCGCGAGGATCGGACGGATCAAAGGAACCGTAATGAGAAGCGCGCGCTGAAACCCGGTGGCTCCATCGATTTCGGCAGCCTCGTAGACTTCTTTGGAAATTCCGAAGATTGCAGCCAGGACGAGAACGATATAAAATCCGGTCCACTGCCAAGCATTCGTCAGAAGAATGGAAAGCATAGCTGTGCTTTCGTCAGCCAGCCACAAATGGATCAATTTATCCAACCCGATCGACTCAAGCAGCTTGTTCAGCAAACCTACTGTCGGGTCAAATACGACAACAGTCCACAGTACCCCTACGACGGCAGTCGACAAAATACTCGGCAAGAAAACGGTCGTTTTATAAAAACCGCGTAATTTTCTGACTTCCGAGATTAAAACCGAAAAAATGACGATAATCGGAACTTGAATAAAGACGGAAAACAAAATAAAGTATAGGTTGTTTTTGACCGAAATCCAGAAATTCTTATCGTTAAAAGCTTCTTTAAAATTATCCAATCCGTTAAAAACAGGTGCAGTCAGACCATCCCAGCTAGTAAACCCGTATCTGAATGTTGTAAGAAGCGGGAACATATAAAATGTCAAGTAGAAAAACAGGGTTGGAATAATGAACACCAGGTATGCTAGAGGATTTCGATAAACCTTGTTCATAGCAGCCTCCATCCTTCACACTATGCGAATAAGAACGGGTACCACGTGATGTGATACCCGTTATTTTTTTATCTGCTTATTTTAGATTATGTTACTAATCTTACTTTGCAGTCTTTTTATTTTCTGCTTCTTGGGATTTTTGAACTTCAGCCAGCAGGTCCTGAACGGATTTTTTACCGCCGACGAAAGCTTGAATTCCGGATTCAAGATCAAGCTTCACTTTAGGCTGGATCATGGAGTCGAAAGCCGGGAATGTTTTCTTGCCTTCGGAAGCTTTCAGCATTTCGGCAATGATCGGCTTGTCGCCAGTGGAGCTAAGCTTCATGGACGGGAAGAATCCTTCTTCTTTCAGCTGACGAAGTTGATATTTTTCGGTGAAGAAGACTTTGATGTATTCTTTTACCACTTTTTTCTCGTTTTCGTTCAGCTTAGCGGAGAAACCGAAGCCGTTGGAGTACGAACCGTTGATCAGATCGTTACCTTTGCCGCCTTCTACAGTCGGGAAGTTGAAGAAGCCGAGGTCAGCAGCTATTTTCGATTGATCCGGGTTGGAGTACTTCTGGTTCGCCCAGCCGCCGTCGAAGATCATAGCGGTTTCGCCGTTAGCGAAACGGTCTTGCGTTTGGGAATATTTCAGCGCAAGAGCATCTTTGTTGAAGTAGCCTTTGTCGATCAGGTCTTTAAACATTGTGTGGCCTTTGACGAAAGCTTCGTCGGTCCACTTGCTTTGGCCGGGTTGCAGGCCGTCTACGACAGATTGACCGCCGACACGTACATACAGGGTGTTAGGCAGCATGTTCAGTACCCAAGCTTCGTTACCGCCAAGCGCCATCGGCGTGATGCCTTTAGCTTTGAACGTTTCGCAAGCCTTCAGGAACTCTTCGTAAGTTTTCGGAACTTCTACGCCGTTGTCTTTGAAGATTTTCTTGTTGTAGAACATGCCTTCCAGGTAACCGGCGATCGGAAGACCGTAAACTTTGCCGTCAACCGTGAACTCGGAAAGGTCAACGAATTTGTCTTTCAGGCCAAGTTCGTCAAGGATCGGCGTCAGGTCAAGCAGGTTGTTTGTTTTCGCATAGTTCTTTGTATCCGTACCACCGAAAAGTTCGAAAATTTTTGGAGGGTTACCGGCGGCCATTTCGGCTTTCAGCTTCGTATCGCGGTTAACAACTTCGTCCACGCCTTCGGATTCGAATTTCAGGCCGGGGATGTTAGCTTCAACTTCTTTAAGAGCATCCTCAAACATAGCCTTTCTTTTCTTGGCTGTATCTTTGATTTGCGTATGACGGTAAGAAACGGTAAATTCTTTCGGTGCAGCGCTTCCAGTTGGAGTTGTTGTCGCTCCAGTGCTTCCTCCATCTTTGCCACAAGCGGAAAGAACGGTTGTCAGTCCCACGGCTACTGCCATGATTGTCACCAGTTTCTTTTTCATGTGTAGACCTCCCCAAAACGTTTGAATTTGTGTCTTACAAGTTTGATTATAGGGACGTTGCCCTTCTTACGGCAGGTCCTCATTTCAACAATACAGGGATAAAATCCTCTCACCAGAAGGGGAAAATAGTGGGCCCTTAGTCCTTAATCCTATTTATAGAAATTAAGGACTCATTTTACATTTTATAAGGAAGTAATCCAACTGAAACTCTAGGTCTTCTCCCTTTCTCCTTTCTTATTCCCCTCCTTGATTCGACAGGTTTAGCGCCGCCCGGCCGGTTTTACAAAACCTTCAAGCCCAATTGATCTGAGCAAAATAGTCCGTACGTACACTTAACTCTGAAAGAGAGGGGGATAAAAAATCGATGAATACCGTCGATGAATCATTGCCAATCCCGGTCGGAAACGCGAGGAGCATCCGGACCGCTTCCTGGTGGAACCGCGTCCGGGAAGCGGGGATCGGTTATTTATTCCTGCTGCCGTCACTCGCAGGGTTCGGGATTTTTTTGTTTTACCCGTTCTTCCAATCCTTGTATTTAAGCGTACACAGTACGAATCTCCGGGGGAAAATCGCCGAATATGTCGGCTTCGAGAACTACCGGGAACTGCTTACCTCGGAGAAATTTTATCATAGCCTGGGCGTTACGGCCCAGTTCGCTCTGCTGACGATCCCGACAACGATCGCCGCGGCTCTGCTCCTTGCCGCACTGACACACAGAGGGCTGAAGGGCAAGAGAGTCTACCAGTTCATTTTTTCCCTGCCGATGGCCCTATCGGTCGGCACCGCTTCCGTGATCTGGGCTTTGCTCTTTCATCCGACCGCCGGCATGCTCAACTACTGGCTCGGCCTGCTCGGTCAGGCGCCGGTCGCTTGGCTTTCCGACCCGAGCTGGGCGCTCATCTCGGTCTCGCTGATGACCGTGTGGATGAATCTCGGCTTCGCCTATATCGTCCTGCTCAGCGGGCTGCAGAGCGTACCGGAGGATATGTACGACAGCGCCAAAATCGACGGCGCGGGTCCGATGCGGACGTTCTTTAGAATCGTCCTGCCCCTCGTCTCCCCCACCCTGTTCTTTGTAGGAGTGGTTTCCCTGATCGGGGCTTTTCAGTCTTTTGGCCAAATCCAGATTTTAACCAAAGGCGGTCCCATGGATACGACCAATGTCATGGTCTACTCCCTCTACCAGGAGGCGTTTGTCAATTTCCGCTTCGGCTCCGGCAGCGCGCAGGCCATACTTTTATTCGTGATCGTCCTGTTCTTCACCTTCGTGCAGTTCGGCGTTCTGGAAAGGAAAGTGCACTACTCATGATCCGGTCCTTACAAAAAACGGCCGTCTACGTATTTCTGACCACGGCTGCCGCACTCGTTCTCTACCCGCTGTTCTTTACGTATGCGTCCACGTTTATGACAGCCGGAGAAGCCGGCCAATTTCCGCCGCCCTTACTTCCCGAAAGCCTGTACTTGGGCAATCTGAAGAAGGTGATGGAGCTTGTGCCGATCGGGGCTTTTCTGACCAACAGTTTCACCGTCTCTCTGCTTATTATGGCGGGGCAGTTGTTTACGGCAAGCCTGGCAGCTTATGCGTTCGCTTTCGTCCGTTTTCCGGGCAAAAAGTTCGTGTTCCTGCTGTTTCTGAGCACCATGATGATCCCCTGGGAAGTGACGATGATTCCCAATTACCTGACGATCCGCAGCTGGGGATGGACCGATACTTATGCGGCGCTTGTCGTCCCATTCCTTGCGACGGGGTTCGGAACGTTTATGCTGCGCCAGTTTTTCATGCAGCTTCCGGGCGAGCTGTTCGAAGCCGCCAAGATCGACGGCTGCGGACATATCCGATGCTTTTTCTCTATCGCGTTCCCGCTGTCAAAGCCCGGTCTGGCTACCTTGGGCGTATATAGTTTTCTCAGCGCCTGGAACAGCTATCTCTGGCCGCTGCTCGTCACGAACGATCCCGCGAAACGCACCGTGCAAATCGGCATCTCCATGCTCCAGTTCGAAGAGTTCACGTCATGGAACCTGGTGCTCGCAGGAGTCGCGCTCGTTCTTCTTCCTTCTCTGCTTCTGCTCGTGCTCGGGCTTAAGCAGCTCGTCCGCGGCCTCACGGTAGGGGCCGTCAAAGGCTAACCGTTTATCCACCATTTTGATTGATAAAAGGAGAGACATTCCACATGTTTTCGTACAAACCGTCCCACCGCACTTCCGTAATGGCTATGCTTCTGGCTTCCGCTCTGCTCATGCAGGCTTGCGGCGGCGCAAACGAAACCGCTCAATCTTCCAACAAAGAAACAACGGGGTCTTCCGCAAAAGAAAACGCAGCCTCTCCGGTAAAAATCACCTTCTGGCATTCCATGAGCGGCGAGCTCGGGACAGTGACGGATAAGCTGATTTCCGACTTTAACGCTTCCCAGAAAAATGTTCAGGTAGAAGGCATTTTCCAGGGAACTTATGACGAAAGCCTGAACAAAATGAAAGCGTCCATGGATTCCAAAAGCGGACCGTCGCTTATTCAGGTTTATGAAATCGGAAGCCGTTATATGATCGACTCGAAAGCCATTACGCCCGTACAAAAGTTCATCGATGCCGATAAATACGATCTCTCCCAACTGGAAGAAAACATTACCCAGTACTACACCATCGGCGGCAAGCTGAATTCCATGCCTTTCAATACGTCTAATCCGATCCTCTACTACAACAAAGATATGTTCAAAGCCGCCGGTCTCGACCTGGAAAAGCCTCCTGTCACCTTCGATGAAATCACCAAAGCGGCACAGGCTCTTTCCAAGGACGGTAAAGCGGGTGCGTCGTTCGCCATTTACGGCTGGTTTATGGAGCAGTTTTTCGCCAAACAAGGAGCTGAATATGTCAACAACGGCAACGGACGCACGGCTCCCGCGACGGAATCCTATGTAAACAAAGAAGCTGGCCTCAAAGCCTTAACGTGGTGGAAATCTATGGTCGACAACAAAACCGCGCTTAACCTCGGACGTAAAACCGACGACACCAAAAAAGCTTTCGCGGCGGGACAAATCGCCATGATGCTCGATTCCACCGCCTCCCTGAAAGGCATCGTCTCCACGGCGGAGGGCAAGTTCCAGGTAGGCACGGCTCCCCTGCCGAAACCGGCGGACGCCGCAGAAGGCGGAGTTGTCGTAGGCGGCGCCAGCCTTTATATTACGAACAACAAATCGGAAGCCGAACAGAAAGGGGCTTGGGAGTTCATCAAATTCCTGACCTCCCCTCAATCCCAGGCTTACTGGCATGTGAATACCGGCTACTTCCCGATCACGAAAAAAGCCTATGACGAGCAAATCGTTAAAGATAACCTCGTTAAATACCCGCAGTTTAAAACAGCGGTCGACCAGTTGCACGGAAGCAAGGCCAATACGGCCACACAAGGCGCTGTAATGGGCGTATTCCCGGAAGCCAGACAAATCGTCGAGGGAGCCATTGAAGAAGCCCTGAACGGCAAGAAAACGCCTCAGGCCGCTCTGGATGAAGCCGCCAAGTCGATTACGGAAAAGATCGGCAAATACAATCAGACGGTTAAATAATTTAAAAGCGGGATAGAAGCGGACAGGATAACAAGTTGAACCTGCCGTCCCGGCAAAAAAGAGCACAGCCCCGCGGGGCCGTGCTCTTTTTGTGTTCTTGCATCCGTGTGGCGCTCAAGCAACTTGATTGCGCCCGTTGTGCTTCGCGCGGTACAGCGCTTTATCCGCTTCCTCGATCAGAAGATCGGGTGAAACCTGCGGAAAAGTAGCCGCTCCGATCGAGATCGTCAGGCGGATCGCCTTTCCGTCTCCGAGCAGGAAAGAATGACGCTCTACTCTGGAACGGATCTGTTCCGCATAGTGCAGAGCTTCTTTACGGCCGCAGTCCGGAAGCAGGACGGCAAATTCTTCCCCGCCGGTCCGGCACACTTCATCCATCCTGCGGGATGAATCTCTCAGCAGCACCCCGATCTGCTGGAGAACCGCATCCCCTGCAGGATGACCGTACGTATCGTTGATTTTTTTAAAATAATCGATATCCAGCGTCAGCAGGGACAGTTCCTCCTGTTTACGATCCGCCGCTTGAACGAGCTCGTTAAAGAGCCTGTCGAAGGTGCGGTGATTGTTCAGGCCCGTCAAAAAATCGACATGCGACGCTTCTTTCATCAGCAGAAAAAGCTGATGGGCTCTCACGATGTAATCGACCATGTATCCGATAAAAAATCCGCCTACCGCCAGTGTGCCGAGAATAACCGGCATGATCGGCAGGCTCGTCGTGCCTATGGCGGAAAATATAGCGGCTCCGGTCGTGACCAGGACGACCGCCATCATTTTCGTCCAGCGAGACCAGTACCGCTTGTCGGCACTTCTTAACACGAGGCCTCCGGCAAGAGCGATAAAAAGTACATTCGCCGCGCCGATGAAGGCGGACAAGTTGGGACCGCCGAACAAGGCGATGCGCGCCGCGGCAATGAGAACGGCGGCGATAAAGCCGGAATAAATGCCTCCGAAATGTACGGCCAGCAAGACGGCGTACCCCCGGAAATCAACGATGGTCTGGGGGGCGATCGGAATGCTGAAATACATTAAGACGATTCCGAACGCACCTGTTGCCAGACCGGTTTTTATCCGTGTCCATGGCTTCGTGAAATCCAACCGTTCATCTTTGTAGAGCTGACTAACGGCGAACAGAAAAGCAAGCAGGAGAGCAAAATTGACGATTAGTTCCTTTACGATGTAGAGGCACCTCCATAGAGGTTTGACTCAACTTTATAAGCCAGTGTACCTATTATTTGTTGTTTTTTTAATACTGCGGACCTAGTTCAAATTCCTGTAAAAAAAGACATGCGTCAGAGAATTATCTCCGGCGCATGTCTAATTGTGTCTATTTTAAGAAGAAATAATAGATTTTACTTGCCAAGCATATGGATCGGGTGGCCAAGCGCGCCTTCGGCAGCTTCAGCTACGATCTCGCCAAGCGTCGGGTGAGCATGGATCGTAAGCGCGATATCTTCGAGCGTAGCTCCCATTTCGATCGCCAGACCGATTTCGGCAATCAGGTTCGATGCTTCCGGACCTACGATTTGGGAACCGACAACAAGACCGGTATCCTTGTTCGCAACGATTTTAACGAAACCTTCGGTTGCGTTCAGGGAAAGAGCACGGCCGTTAGCGGCATAAGGGAACTTGCCTACGGAAACGTTCATGCCTTTCTCTTTGGCTTCGGTTTCGTTAAGGCCTACCGAAGCGATTTCCGGATCGGAGAACACTACGGCCGGGATGGCCTTGTAATCGACAACGCTAGGCTGTCCGGCAATAGCTTCCGCCGCCACTTTACCTTCGTAAGAAGCTTTGTGCGCCAGAGCCAGGCCTGGAACGATATCGCCGATAGCGAAGATGTGCGGAATGCTCGTGCGGCCCTGCTCGTCAACTTCAATCAGACCGCGGTCGGTCAGTTTCACGTTGATCAGGTCGAGGCCAAGCTCGCCGTCCGTGTTCGGACGACGTCCGACGGTTACGAGTACGTAGTCGGCCGTCACTTTCTTCTCTTCGCCTTTAACCGTAAACGTTACCGTTACGTCGTTCTCGGTTTGCTCGGAGCTTTGAGCAAGAGCTTCCGTGAACACTTCCACGTTCAGCTTGCTCAGGTTTTTGGCAACCAGGCGGGACATTTCTTTCTCGAAGCCAGGAAGAACCGTATCGGAACCTTCAAGTACCGTTACTTTCGTTCCGAATTTCGCGAAGGTTTGACCCAGCTCGATACCGATGTATCCGCCGCCGATCACGACCATGCTCTTCGGAATTTCTTTCAATTCCAGAGCTTCCGTCGAGGAAAGAATACGTCCGCCGAACGGGAACGGCTTCAGCTCGATCGGACGGGAACCGGTCGCAATGATGCAGTGCTTAAAGCGGTAACGCGGAGCTTCCTGCTCATTGAAAACACGTGCTTCGTTTTCGTTGATGAACATGACTTCGCCCTGGAACATTTGCACTTTGTTGCCTTTGAGCAGACCAGCAACGCCGCTGGTCAGCTTTTTCACAACGGAAGCTTTCCACTCTTGAGTTTTCGCGTAGTCCAGCTTAACGTTCTCCACGCTTACTCCCATTACTTCGGAATGCTGGGCCGCTTCGTACTGGTGCGCCGCGGAAATAAGAGCCTTGGAAGGGATACAGCCACGGTTCAGGCAGACGCCGCCCCACTCGGATTTATCCACGATCAGAACGCTTTTGCCAAGCTGTGCAGCGCGGATGGCAGCCACATAGCCGCCGGGACCCGCACCAATTACCAGAACGTCAATATCTAAAGAAGCATCTCCTACTACCATCGCTTTATACCTCCATCACGAGCAGCTCGGGATCGTTAAGCAGCTGCTTGATATAGTTCATGAAATTTTGAGCTGTTGCGCCGTCAACGAGACGGTGGTCGAAGCTGAGAGACAGAGCCATTACCGGAGCAATGACGATTTCGCCGTTCTTCACGACCGGCTTCTCGGAAATGCGGCCGGTGCCGAGAATGGCAACTTCCGGATAATTGATAACCGGAGTAAAGAACATGCCGCCGGCGGAGCCGATGTTGGTAATCGTGACCGTGCCGCCTTTCATTTCATGCGGAGTCAGCTTTCCGTCGCGGCCGCGTGTAGCCAGATCGCGAATGGAATCCGCAATCATCCAGATATTTTGACGGTCCGCGTGATGAATGACAGGTACGAGAAGTCCGTTGTCCGTATCGGTTGCGATACCGACGTTGAAGTATTTCTTGTACACGATTTCCTGCTTTTCTTCGTCGATCATGGCGTTCATGACCGGGAATTGGCGGCAGGCTGCCACGAGCGCTTTAACGATGAACGGCAGGTAAGTAAGCTTAACGCCTTTCTTCTCGGCAAGCGGCTTCGCTTTAGTACGGAGCGCAACGAGCTGCGTCACGTCGACTTCGTCCAGCAGCGTCACGTGAGGAGCCGTGTGCTTGGATTTCACCATAGCATTGGCGATCACTTTGCGGATGCCTTTGAACGGAATGCGCTCTTCTTCCAGCTCGCCTTGTGCCGCAGGTGCGGAGGCCGCCTTGGAAGGAGCTGCTTTCTCCTGGGACTGATCGGCTTGCGCCGCGGTTGCGGATGTGCCGCCGCCGGAAACGAAGCCTTCGATGTCTTCGCGGGTAATACGGCCGTTCTTGCCTGTGCCGGACACTTCCGCGATGTTGATGCCTTTCTCGCGCGCAAATTTGCGAACGCTAGGCGTAGCGAGAATGTCTTTAGGAGCAGCCGACGGCTTGCCGCCTTCGGATTTTTTCGCTTCTTCCGGAGCCGGAGCTGTCGGAGCGCCTTGATCTTCCTTCTTAGGAAGCTCGGTCGACGGCGCATTGGAAGGAGCCGGAGCAGCCGCTTCCGGTGAAGGAGCCGCGGCGGAGGTTTCCGATTCCGGAATCTCGCCTTCCGCGTCAATGATCATGACCACTTCGCCGACGTGGCAAACCTGGCCTTCCTTGATCAGCACTTCCTGAATCTGGCCGTTAACCGGGCAAGGAACTTCCACGACTGCTTTGTCGTTCTGAACTTCCATCAGAATCGTATCGTCATCAACCTTGTCGCCCGCTTTAACATTGACTTTGACAATCTCGCCTTCATGAATGCCTTCGCCAAGTTCCGGGAACTTATATTCAAAACGTGCCAAGAAGAACAACCTCCCATATTAAGTAGTAAAATCGTGGAGCCGCAGGCAGGATTAGAAATCCAGCACTTGGTTCAGCCCGTCGATAATGCGGGCAGGTGTCGGAAGCCACTGATCTTCGATTTGAGCAAACGGATAAACCGTATCCGGAGCGGCAACGCGGAGAACCGGCGCTTCCAGATGCAGAATAGCCTTTTCGTTGATTTGTGCGATGATTTCGGCAGCAGCACCCGACGTTTTCTGTGCTTCCTGCACCACAATGGCACGGTTGGTTTTCTTGATGGATTCGACAATAGTGTCGATGTCCAAAGGCATCAGAGTACGGACGTCGATAACTTCCACTTTTACGCCGCGGGTTTTCTCGATCTCTTCCGCAGCTTTCAGGGAAGTGTGAACCATGGCGCCGTAAGTGATGATCGTAGCATCGGAACCTTCGCGAACGACGTTCGCTTTGCCCAGCTCTACCGTGTACTCGCCTTCCGGAACTTCTTGACGGAAAGAACGGTACAAGTTCAGGTGTTCCATGAAGAATACCGGATCGTTGTCGCGGATCGCCGCGATCATAAGACCTTTCGCATCGTACGGGTTGGAAGGAATTACTACTTTAATACCCGGTGTCTGGATCATCAAACCTTCCAGGGAGTCCGTGTGAAGCTCGGCTGCCTTAACGCCGCCGCCGAAAGGCGTACGGAATACGATCGGAGCCTGGTAGCTGCCGCCGGAACGGTAGCGCATACGGGCTGCCTGTACAGCCATTTGGTCCAGCGCTTCATAAATGAAGCCCACGAACTGGATTTCCGCGATCGGACGGAAGCCCTGAGTCGCCATCCCTACCGCCAGACCGCCGATAGCGGATTCGGCCAGCGGAGTATCGAATACCCGATCCTCGCCGAATTCTTTCTGGAGTCCTTCCGTTGCACGGAACACGCCGCCCACGTGGCCTACGTCTTCACCGAACAACACAACGTTCTTATCTCTTGCAAGCTCTACGCGCATAGCGTCTTGAATCGCCTGAATCATCGTCATTTGTGCCATGACATCTACTGCCTCCCATATCGTTCTTCTATCAGAGAACACGGCCTTAGACCGGAATATTTAGTGTGAAAAAGGCTGGCGGCCATCCAAAGAGGCCGCTGACCGTCTGCTGGTTAAGTCTGGTGCGTCCGCAGTTTCGCTTAGGAGAACTGCGCTTTTTGCTCTTCCAGGTGCTTCGGAGTCGTTTCGAACATGGAATCGATCAGGCCCGCTACCGTCATTTTCTCGGTTTGCTCGGCTTTTTTGATTTGTTCCGCTACAGTCGCTTTCGCTTCCTCTTTCACTTTCGCTTCTTCTTCCTCGCTCCAGAGGCCCTTCTGTGTCAGGTAAGTACGGAAGCGTACGATCGGATCTTTAGGCGCCCATTCGCCTTCTTCGTCCTTCGTACGGTATTTCGTCGTATCGTCCGCCATGGAGTGCGGCTTGAAACGGTAAGTAAGGGATTCGATCAGAGTAGGGCCTCCGCCGTTGCGGGCGATTTCTGCCGCTTCGGATACGGCCGCGTAAACGGCCAGAACGTCCATGCCGTCAACCTGTACGCCGCGGATACCCGCTGCCAGCGCCTTGTGGGCGATGGATTGCGCGGCGGTCTGCTTGGAATACGGAGTCGTGATCGCATAGCCGTTGTTCTGTACCATGTAAATAACCGGAAGCTTGAACGCTCCGCCGAAGTTAAGGCCTTCGTAGAAATCGCCCTCGGAGCTTCCGCCGTCGCCGGTGTACGTAATGGCAACGCGCTTCTCGCCTTTCTTCTTGAACGCCATACCGATGCCGGTAGCGTGCAGGATTTGAGCGCCAATGATGATTTGCGGCATCAGGACGTTCACATCCTCAGGCACTTGACCGCCGTGCTGGTGGCCGCGGGAGTACAAGAACGCCTGGTACATCGGCAGGCCGTGCCATACGATTTGCGGCATATCACGGTAGCCCGGGCAAACGAAGTCTTCTTTGTTCAGCGCGAATTCGCTGCCGATCATCGAAGCTTCCTGTCCGGAAACCGGCGCGTAGAAGCCAAGACGTCCTTGACGTCCCAGATTGATCGCGCGTTCGTCCCAAACGCGTGTAAATACCATGCGGCGCATCAGTTCTTTCAACTGATCGTCACTAAGTTTCGGCATTTTCTCTTCGTTAACCACGGTTCCGTCGGGCCCGATAATCGTCAAGGGCTGTACTTGCTCGGAACTTACTTCATACAACGGCTTGCTCATGTGATTGTCACCTCATCTATGATTTTCATGCCATGAAAAAGACTTTCTGTTATACTAATTATTATAAACCTGTTTCGTATGGAATATCAACAGGTAACTTGCTGTAATAACGCCCGTATATCGATTTGGGATAGTACAGTTGCTTTATATATATAATACAGATCAACAAAACCTTTACACTATTATAATACAACCTCCCCTTTAAAGGAGTAAAGAAAGGACGCTCGTTATGACCGATTCCAGACTGTATAAACGAACCATTGTAAAAGAGGAGATCAGCTCCAAACACCTTGATTCGACACGTTCCTTGCGCATTTTCCTGCCTCCGGGTTACAACGAAGTGTTGTCGTACCCGGTCATTTACTGTCAGGACGGAGAGGAATTTTTTAACTTCGGCCGGATAGCGACCACCATGACCGC
The DNA here is from genome assembly GCF_000739915.1 of Paenibacillus chitinolyticus NBRC 15660. Taxonomy (GTDB): domain Bacteria; phylum Bacillota; class Bacilli; order Paenibacillales; family NBRC-103111; genus Paenibacillus_F; species Paenibacillus_F chitinolyticus. The sequence goes on from NZ_BBJT01000005.1 coordinate 224,504, forward strand.
AGGCATTCTCGACCACGGTTGGGAGCCGGCCATTATCGTCGGCGTCGATGTGAACGTCAAGATCCGGACCTCGGAGTACTCCCCGGACGGCGAAAATCATGAAGCCTATATCCGTTTTTTTGCGGAAGAGATGCTCCCCTTCGTTGAATCGAAGTATGCCGTGCGTGCGGATAAAAGCGAACGCATCTTGGCCGGAGACTCCCTCGGAGGCACGGTTTCTCTGCATCTTGCCCTAACTTATCCTCACCTCTTTGCGAGAGTTGTATCCCTGTCCGGCGCATTTTTGGAACCGACCCGCAGCCGTCTGCAGTCCGAGGGGGATCTTTCCTGGCTGGAGCTGTACATGCTGATCGGCCTGGACGAGGAAGAGGTTAAGACCGAGCGCGGCACCTTTGACTTCGTGGAGGCGAACCGCCTCTCGAAAGCTCTTCTCGAACAAAAAAATGTCCGGCTCTTCTATGAAGAAAAGCCGGGTAAGCACGTGTGGGGCTTCTGGCAGAAAGAGCTTCCCGCGATTTTGGAAAAATTTTTCGGCTAACCGTCCGAATGATAAAAAAACCTCCATGTCCACGAAATTACGTGGACATGGAGGTTTTTTGTTGTGTACGGGTGGCTGGCCGGTGAAGCGTTAGTCCGCGGCCTTGAAGCCGTAACGCTCCCGCATCGTGCGCATCATCGCCGCGATGTCTTCGTCCGCAGCGAATTCCCGGTAATCCGCTGCACGCACCTGCGTCTGACGGGCGAGCCATTCGCCCGTCAAGCGGCAGAACGCGGGCGAAGTGAGCCCGGCGCCCGCGTACTCGGCGAGGCTCGTCATGCGCCCGGGCTCCACGTCCGGGTAGCTGTCCGGCGCCGCGCCCTGCCCCGCCTCGTCGTAGAACGAGCGCGCCACGGCGGCCTTCTCCGCCCCGGTGCCCTCGACGACGACGAAAGCCTGCACCGACAGCGCGCGTGCCTGCCTGCGCTGGGCGATGCCGCAGAACTTGCGCCCGCCGACGCTCAAATCGAAATCGCCGGGGCAGTAGGAGCCGGCGATTTCCCCTTTGGCGACGCCCGTATTCCAGTCTGCCAGGACACCGCCCAGAAAACGGTACATGGTTTCGAAATCATCGTGAAAATCTATTTTGCCCACAGGTTTTGGTGTAATCAAAGTTACATTCACTACTCCCGGGTCCAGCGGCACGGCCGCTCCCCCTGAATTGCGCACAATCACGGTTCTTCCTTCCTTGGCTATTCTGTCCGCCGCTTGGGGGGCATGAGGCAGCCGGCTGTCCCGGAGACCGAGTACCAGACCTTGAGGGTGCCTCCACAAATGAACGATGGGGTCGGCTCCTTCTCCCACTTTGCGGATGAGCAGCTCTTCGAGGGCAAACGGAAACAACAAATCCGCATCCAGGTCCCCGGAGCGGTCAATGAGCGTAATCTTTTCAGGTAATAACGGCAATGATTCCATTCGGCAATTCTCCTTCTGACTATCGGTCCATCCTCTGATGCGGTTCGGCGTGTCTTTTTAGCCGTTTATTTGTTTATTGTAGGGGAAAACGGGCGTCTGCCGCAAGGACGGGTTCATTTTCTTCCATCAGGATGTGAGAAGTGGCATTTTCCAAGTAGGAAATTTGTATAACTCTATCGAAGTAATACACAGCTGAACAATTGTGGAAAATAATGCCTAGGCAGACTGTCCTAATCTTATCTGAACTGTGGGACGGATTTCCTCCAAAACCCTAAAAGATAGTAGGCGAACCGTATGTCAATCAGTTTTCATGAGGTATTGTTTAACGTCTTGATAGCGTGTTCACCTGTCATCGTGTCCCCTTTCTTCGATGAAAGCAATCCGTTAAGCAAAAAATCGTATAAACCTATGATGACGCTCGTTAGCATTCTCGCTGCACTCGCACTCGCGACTTATCCCTACAGCTCCGGCAGCGGGATCAAGCAAAGCTTGTTTATGCTCCCCCTCGTCAGCAGCTTTCTGCACGGAGGTCTGCTTCCGGCCTTATCCGTTTCGGCCAGCCTTTTGCTTTTGCACGGATTCGTTTTCCCGGCCTTACTTCCGACAGATGCGGTTTTTTTGCTGATTTGCGCCTGTTTTGCGGGGTTTTACATCAAATTTCATAAAATAGGCGGCCGGTTCTCCGCTTTTTTATGTCCCGTCCTTCTGTCCGCCGGCTTGGGTTTTACGTTTATGGCTTTTCAAGTCTTTTTCCACCGCAAGAACCAGCTGCCTCTTCCGCCCGATTTTTTTTCCTTTCATGCGTTTTCTATTGTATTGCACGGTATTTCGATGGCCATTATCATCTATTTGTCTCAATTTATCCGGGAGAGCCGAGTCAACCGTCTGGAATCGCAGCGAGCGGAAAAACTGAACGTCCTCAGTGAATTGGCCGCTTCCGTGGCGCATGAAATCCGTAATCCGATGACGGTTGCCAGAGGTTTTCTGCAAATTTTATCCCAAACGGAAGTCAACGAAGAAAAGAAAAAAATGTACACCTCGATGGCGATCGAAGAAATGGACCGCGTCCAGCAAATCATTACAAGCTATCTCGCCTTCGCCAAGCCTCAAGCCGAAATAACCGAACCGGTATCCGTAAGCGGCATCCTAGTCAACCTGGTCCAGCGCATTCAAGGATACGCCGGCGGCAGCAAGGTTCAGCTGGAAACGCACGCTCCTCCGTCTCTGTGGATCACGGCAAACGCGGAAAAATTGATCCAATGCCTCGTGAATCTGTCGCGGAACGGAATCGAAGCGATGCCGGAAGGCGGACGCTTACGAATAGAAGCTTATCCCGAACCGAAAAGTGTCTGCATCTCCATCGAAGATACCGGAATCGGGATGAACGCAGAAGAAATCGCCCGCCTCGGCTCTCCTTTTTATTCCACGAAGCAAAAAGGGACCGGACTCAGCGTCATGGTGGCGTTCCGCATCATCGAAACCTTCAGCGGAAAGGTGCAGGTGACGAGCGTGCCCGGCCGGGGAACACGCGTGCTTGTCACACTTCCCCAAGCGGCGAAACCGCCCCAGCTTGCTTCCGCGCAGGATCAGTTCGGCTGATCCGCCAGCATGTCCATGATCTCACGCGCCAGCGGAACCGCTTCTGAAGGCGCTTCCGGCGCAGCTTCGCGAATGACGACAGCTACGGCATACCGGGGAGCATCGACGGGACCGTAACCGATAAACCACTGGTTAACGGTTTCATGCGGTCCCGACTGTACCTGCGCCGTACCTGTCTTTCCGGCCAGCGGCCACTTCGCCGCATCCAGACGCCCGGCCGTTCCGCTCCGCACGACGAGTCTCATCTCCCGTAGGAGTTCACTTGTCGCCCTAGGAGAGAGAACTTCCTTCGCGCCCGGGAGAAATTTCGGCGGAAACGAGTCCAGGGTCAGGCCGTCCCGGAACCGGACTTCTTTCACAAGGCGCGGAGAGCGCGCTTTTCCCCGGTGCAGAACGGTTACGACCAGATTCGCCGCCTGAAGGGGCGTCACTTGGACGTCCCTCTGGCCGATGGCGGTCTGCAGCCGGACTCCTTCATCGTCTCTCGGTGTTTGGGCGCCGAAGAGCTGGCCGCCTTCCTCACCGTCGAGCTGAGCGACCGCGGCCCCTCCCGTGAGGCTCCCTTTCCATCCGACGGGAGTCAGCAGCCCCAGATTCCGCGCATAGGTTTCCAGCTCGTCCGAATCCAGACGCCGCATCACTTCGCCGAAAACGATATTGCACGATTGGGCAAATCCTTCTTCGAACGTAAGCTTACCGTGGCCTTCCTTCTTCCAGCAGGTAAACCCGTATTTTCCCCATGCCCCGTGGCAGTCAAATGTCTCATCCGGCTTAACAACGCCTTTCTCGAGCGCTGCTGCGGCTACAACCGTTTTGAAAATCGATCCCGGCGCGGCAGCTTTGACACCCAGATTGGCCCAGTCTCCATCTATCGCGTTGATCTCCCCCGGATGAAATGACGGTTTGGAAGCCATCGCCACGATATCCGCATTCGCGGCATCCAAGACGACGACCGCCCCTTTTGTAATTCCCCGTCTCGTCATCCGTTCTTCGATACTCCGCTGAATACCCGAATCCAGTGTAGTCATCAACTGCAGGGGATAACGGGACTGATCCGGTGAAATCAGTCTGGCGTTCAGAGCGCCCAACGGCCGTTTACCCGCATCCGTAAACACGGATAAAGTGCGTTCGCCGATGCCCCGCAGCCGGGACTCGAACGTTTTCTCGAGACCGGATACCCCAATCTCACTGGTAAGCGTCAAATGTCCGGCGGCAAGCTCGCGGGCATACAGGCCGGAGATTCGCTCCGGGTTCTGTCCGATGTAGCCGATCACCTGTGCTGCGGGGGGATGATCCGGATAGCGGGTTTTGTAATCCGTCACCTGCACGTAAGAAAGCCCGCTCGCCTCAAGCAGAGCGATTTGGGAAGACGATAATTCCAGCGGTTCTTTTACGGACTCGCCGGACTCCGAAGAAGCTAGTTGGCCCCCGCTCTTCCCCCCGCCCGAATTCGTCAGGCTCCCCGTCCATAAAAACGGCTCCTTCACCTGTTTTACAAAAGACTTCCAGTCGTCCGCCGTCACCCCCAAAGCTTCGCTGACCTTCCGAAGCTGTTCAGCCGAGCCCGTGTAATCGGGGTGAACCGGAAAAATAATAGCCGTCCGGATTGTTTTGCCCGTCAGAGGCTTCAGATTCCGGTCGTACATGTCTCCTCTTCCCGTATCGAGCACAATGCTTTTCTGACGCTGTAAGACGGAGTTTTTGACCAGGTCTACTTCATAAGCTGAAAACCGGTGGGGCCTCAGCACCTGGATCCAAAATAACCGCGCGGCCAAGAGTGCCAGAATGCCGGTCAACCCGAGCAGCAGCAAGAGTTTGCGGCGCGGGTCCGTTTGGACGCTATTGATGCTCTTACCGCCGTCGATGCCACTCTCCGCAAGCGAGATCCCCGCCCGGGCGTCTGCCTTTTCTTTTCCGGTAGTACCGGGTAATTCTTTGCCCATACATTCACCGCTCCCGTGTCCGCTTCTTTTGATTCCAGTATAGACAAGGGGGAATGCGCTCAAACCTTCCATTCGGGGATGAAAAAAAGAAAAACGCCTCCTTCCGGCTTTCCGGAAACGAGGCGTTCTTCGGGATTATAATGTAAACTTGGACAGCGTGTCTTTCAGGGAATTCGAGAGGTTCTCCAGTCTGTCGGACAGCTTCACCAGGTTCTGACTGATGCTGAGCTGCTCGGAACTGAGGGAAGCAACTTCCTCAGAAGTCGCCAGCGATTCCTCTGCCACAGCACTCACATTCGTCATCGCATCGGATAGGACGGCTTGCGACTGATCGAGCTCGCTTATCGATTCCGTCACCGCGTTCAACCGTTCGATAAATTGGCTCATGTGATTCTGGACCTGGCCAAAAATCCCGTCCGCTTCTTTCACGGCACCGATTTGCTGATTGAAGAGCGGGTAGGCTTGATGAAGCACTTGGACGGTCTCGTCGATTTCGCGCTGAATCGTTTCCGTAATCTGGGCCACAACGTCGATGGACTGCTTGGACTGATCCGCCAGTTTGCGGATTTCATCGGCGACCACCATAAATCCTCTGCCTGCCGTTCCGGCTCTCGCAGCTTCGATCGTTGCATTCAGTGAGAGGATATTCGTCTGCTTCGTCAGATTATGCAGCATCTCCAATATTTTGCGGATGGACTGGGTGCTCTCTTTCAGGTTGTCGACCTTCTCCACCATGGAACGGGTCATCACTTCCGTCTGGCCGGTTTTGTCCATCAGCTCTTCCATGTACTTCGTGCCCTGTTCGCCCGAGCTTCGGACGCCGGAGGCTGCCGTACCCATCTCCAGGTTAGCGGACATCACCTGCTTCATTTTCTCGCCGATATGATGCGTCAGCTCGTTCCCGCGTTCGGACTCGGAGGCGAGCCCTGCGGCTCCTCCCGAGATCTCGTCGGTCGCTACGGCGATTTCCTTGGCGGAAGTCGCCGTAATCTTGGAGGCGTTCGCGACTTCGGAGGCCGTGTTCAGTACTTCCTGGGCGGATTCGTTCGTCTGGCGGACCAGCGTCGTAATCTGCTCCATCATCATGTCGAAGTTTTCTCCAAGCATGCCGATCTCGTCCCGGCTCTTAAGATTCGCCCGTACCTTCAAGTTGCCCTGGGCACCCTGCTTCATAAGCCCGGCCAGTGCGGCCAGCGGCCTGCCGATCATTCTCGCCACGAAAATACCGATTAAAGCGGCGATTACCGCCGCCACAAGGGCGATTACCAGCGTCAGGTTAAAGATCACGTTCGCGTCTTTAACCAGTTCTCCGACCGGCATGCTCCCTACGAGGAACCAACCGGTACCGGCAAACTTCGAATATACGTTCTGTGTCTGTTTATCCGATGAGAGGAAGTCCCCGGAAGCCGTCTTCTGCTGCTCTTCACTGATCGTAACCGGAGACGGTTTTGCGAGAAGTTCCTGATCCTTCGCATAAATCAATTTGTTGGACGCATCCGAAATGTACATCGTGCTGTCATCCCCGAGCTGGATAAGTCCGAGCTCCTTTTCCAGAATCGACGTAGGAATTTCCATCAGAAGCATCGCGATCGGCGTGGAAGTGCTCGTCGAGTTCAGGTAGCGGCCCATTGCGACACTCGGTTCCCCGCTGAAATAACCTTTCGGTTTCGTTTCCAGCCACAGCGACTGCCCGCTGGTTTTGGAAATCGCCTGGAACCAGTCCGTTTTTGTAATTTCTTCCGTCGTAGCGTTCAAGGAAGCTCCGTTGGAGTTGATCATATGACCGTCTGTTTTTAGCAGCGTCATGCTTTTGATCGATTTGTTGGAAAATAAATAGGAATTCACTTTTTCCGTAATTTTACGAGTGACTTCGAGCTGCTCGTATGTACCATCTTTAACCTCGTTGCGTGTTTCAAGCAGGCGCTGCAAATCGGCGTCGAGCATCATCTGCATCGTTAAATCTTCAAAGCCGCCGAAAAGCAGATCGAGCTTCTGGCTCGCCTGGATCATGGTCTGTCTCGACGCTTCGCTCACTTTGCCGCGCACGACGCTTTTCGAAAGCTGATACGAGGTAATTCCCACGGTCAGAACAAAAAATAAAATACTGACGATGAAAATAAGAAACAGTTTCATGCCTACGGATTTTGCCGGATTGCTGAGCCCCATAGAAGAAGAAATAAAACCGCCCGGTCCTCCCGGCTTCGGAGCGCCCCCTGACAGAGCTTGTTTTTTTTGAAAACGCTCTCTTAGCTGGGTTGCTGTCTGTGTAAGTCTTTTGTTCATGGGCACCACCATCCACTTTTTTTTAGGAAGAAAGTCTTACGCAAAAAAATAATATCTCCAATATTTTCTACTTTTGTTTTAATGTTCGACGACGATTTGTGTTTATCCTCTTTGATTTGTGCCATTTTTCCTATAAATTCATCTTTTTTTGATTACACAGACCTAAAAATAAAAAAAAATACCGCCCGGCTTAAGCCAGTCGGTATTAAAATCCATTAACGGGTACGTTTGCGCATCATATCCAGCGGTTTAACCGGCTGTTCGGTTTGAATGCGGATAAGCTGGAGAGGATGACGAGCCGCATCGAGCTCGGCGCCTTCTTCGTCGCGAATGACATCTACCCGCTGCTTGAAGTGCGTGCCTCCCGGACCGAAAAATTCCACTTCCGCACCCGGTTTGAAGTAATTGCGCTGCTGGATGACGGCGGTTTCCGTCTGCTCATCATACTCCATAACTACGCCAACGAAATCGTAGCTCGCCGCCTTATCCTCCGGTCCGAAAATATGATCTTCGGGACCGGGCGCTTCGTAGAAAAATCCGGTATTCAACGGACGGTTAGCCGCTTTATTGATCTCGTCGCGCCAGAGCGGTTTAACCTCGTAGGCCGCCGGATTTTCAAAATAGCTGTCGATGGCCTGGCGGTAAGCATTTACGACCGTGGCCACGTAATGGATGCTTTTCATTCTGCCTTCGATTTTGAAACTGTCCACGCCGGACTCGATCATATCAGAAATATGCTCGATCATGCATAAATCCTTGGCGCTCATCATAAACGCATCTTCCTCTTCACCGTAAAGAGGAAAATCGGGTGCAAGCGGATCGGACAGAGGTGCTCCCTTCGCGTACAGATCGTACTTCCAGCGGCAGGACTGGCAGCACCCTCCCCGGTTGGAGTCGCGGTCCGTAAAATGATTGGACAGCACGCAGCGCCCGGAATAGGAGCTGCACATCGCTCCGTGAATAAACGCTTCGATTTCGATATCGACATGCCGTTTGATCTCGTCAATATCGCCCATGCTCACTTCCCGGGCGAGAACTACCCGCTCGATGCCTTCTTCTTTCCAGAACTGCACCGTCTGCCAGTTCATGACGGACTGCTGGGTGCTCAGATGCACCTCCAGCTTGGGAGCCACGCGTCTGGCGGTGTCCATAATAATCGGGTCGGCTGCGATGATAGCCGAAATGCCGGCTTCCTGCAGTTCTCTCAAATAATCTTCAATTCCCTCGATATCTTCGTTGTGGGCATAAATATTCGTCGCCACGAAAACTTTGGCGCCGTACCGGTTAGCGAATTCGACGCCTTCGCGCATCTCTTCGAAAGTAAAATTGTCGGCGTTGGAGCGCAGACCGTACTTCTGGCCGCCGATATACACGGCATCGGCCCCGTAATGTACGGCAAACTTAAGCTTCTCCAGACTTCCCGCCGGGGCAAGCAGTTCCGGCTTGTCCAGACGAACGCGTCTGCCGCGCGCACGCTCGTTAACAGCTGCCGCAATACTCATGGTGGTTCACCTCAATATACTTGTTCTTTGTAGAAAAAGCCGAAAGACAATTCCCTGCACGGATCCTGCAGGCGTCGGATAGGCTCCAGCATTTCGTCGTTGAATTTGTAAGAATCCGGATCCGCACAATAGGCATCAATCACTTGACGGTATGCCCTTACCACGGTTTCGTTATATTCGGCGGATTTCAAAAGTCCTTCAATCTTAAGGCTGTCTATGTTCCCCTTGAGCAGCTCATGAAGATCTTCCAGCATGCAAATATCGTCGGAGCTCATCACGTGGGTCCCGTTGCTGTCCTCATAAATCGGATACCGCTCCTCCTGGCGTTCCTGCTCAATCAGAAAAAGCCCGTTATCCATGGAGCGGTCGACACTGCTTGCATCTTTCCCCAGATGCTCCACGTAATTGGCGACCAGACTACGGCGGGAATGGTAAATATTCGTCAGTCCGTGCACTTGAACCTGGACTTCCAGCTTGGCATGAAGCTTGAATTCAAGCGTTTCCTCAAGGTTCAGTTCCCTGGCCAGAACCGCACGCGCGGCTCCGCGGGACGCCCAGTAATTCGCGGTCGCGTAGTTCGTCGTCGTCATTTCCGCATTCCAGTGAAGCGGGAGCTTCAATTCCGCTTTGTTCACCATCCGCAGTACGGCGGGATCTCCATACACGGCTCCGTCCACACCGATAGCGGAGATGGCCGCAAGATATTTCTCAACTTCAAGCAGCGCTTCGTTATCAAAAACATTGTTTACAGCCGCATAGACTTTAGCGCCTTTATCATGAACGTAAGGAACCAGTTCCTCCAGATCTTGAATCGTCACATCGCCCGGAAGGCGCATGCCGAATGCCGCTTCGCCGATCAGTACGGCGTCCGCCCCGGCTTCTATGAATCGCTTCGCTTCCTCTACTGTTCCTGCCGTTATAAGCAGCTCGGGTTTTGGAATCAACCTCGTCACCTTCTTATTTCGCGTTTTTCTCGGTTTGCTTGCTCTTTTCGATGTTGGCCAGATGCTGCGCATAGGTTTCTCCGAACAAATGTCCCTGGCTTCCGTCTTTTTTCGTTACGTAATAAAAGTATTTCGACTCCGCCGGATACAGCGCCGCCTTGATAGAGGCCAGGCTCGGACTCGCGATTGGACCCGGAGGCAGTCCGGGATTTTTATACGTATTATAAGGGCTTTCGATCTTCAGATCGCTTTCGAGCAGTCTTTCTTTCTGCTTGCCCAGCGCATACTGCACGGTCGCGTCGATCTGCAGCGGCTGTTTGATTTTCAGCCGGTTGTAAATAACGCTCGCCACGAGCGGACGTTCTTCGTCCACAACCACTTCACGCTCGATCAGGGAAGCGATCGTCATCATCTGATGGAATGTCAGCCCGCTTGCCTTCAGCTTGTCCTTCCAATCCGCGGGAAGGCTTTGCAGCCGCTTATCCAGCTGATCGACCATAAGGGTGATCATTTTCTGCTCGGTAGCATCCTTGGGGATATCGTACGTATCCGGGAACAGATACCCTTCCAGCCTATGCTTGAGCTTGGTATCCGCCGGAATTCCGGCAAGCAGCTCTTCCCCTACCGCTGGCTTGTACGCTTCCGTCGCCTTAACGAAGGCAGACGCTTCCATCCCATCATGCTGTCCGACTTTGTCGGCAATCTGCGTGACCGTGTACCCTTCGGGAATAGTCAGGCGGTTCGCTTTTACCGTCTGCCCGTTGTTCAGCATCGCAATGATCTCGTCCGTTCCGATTCCGGGCTTCATCGCATACTCGCCCGCCTGGAAACGTCCTCCTTCGTTTTTCCATTTCAAGTAATACATAAAAACGGAGGCGTTGCGGATAAGACCTTCCCGCTCAAGCTTGGAAGCGATATTTTTCATGCCGTCGCCGGATACGATCTCGACCTTCTTTTCCTGACCGGAAGCCGAGGTCGGCTGAAGTTCTCCCCGTATATAATAAGCCGCGGCCGCGGCACAGCCGGCTAAGAGCAGAACAATCACCAGCAGCCCGGTCATCAAGCGTTTTATTCGTGATTTAGGACGGTGCATAAGTTCCTCCACAATAGTCATCTTGGTCAATCATCTGCATGAAAAAGAGCGGATTTGACTCCGCTCTGGTTTGCTTTAGATTTCTTAAGGTTCGTCGTGTTCCGGAAACGTGAGTTCGTCGTACAATTCGGAGACGGTTTCCCATTCTTCGTCATCTTCGATGGTTTCCAGCTCCAGTGTGCCTTCCGAATCCCGGGATACCCGGAACACGGACACTTCGCCTTCTTTCTTCATCTCTTCCGACTGCAGAACGGCGTAGTGGCGGTCTTCGTGGAGAATCTCCGTCAAGATGCGAAAGACGGTGGATTCGTCCTGTTCGTCGAATAAAATAATATCATCTCCGAAAGAACTCCGCAACTCGTTCGTCTGTTTTACACTCATGCTTCTTCTTCCTCTTCGGCGATTAGTGTATTAAACGTTTCTTCAACGATATTCCATTCTTCCTCGTCCTCGATGGTGTAAAGCTTCAGATCGTCGCCATTCTCGTCTTCCTCGTAACGAAATGCGTACACTTCGTCGGATTCCTCGTCGCCTTCAACCGGCACGACCATCATGTACTTTTTGTCGGAACCATCCACTTCGAATTTCATGACGACTTCGAATTCTTCTTCGTTGCCCTCATCATCGGGGATATAAATAATTTCCGCTTCCTCTTGCTGAAAATCCTCTTCTTTAGCCATGGTTCCATCACCTCATCGTTTAGAGTCCATATATCCCTGCAGAATCAGCACAGCGGCGATCTTATCGACCACCTGCTTGCGCTTCTTCCGGCTAACGTCCGCCTCCAAAAGAGTGCGGGTCGCGGATACCGTAGTCAATCGTTCGTCCCACATGCGGACGGGCAGGTTAAACGTCTCGGTCAACTGTGCGGCGAATTCCTGAGAAAGCTCGCCACGCGGCCCGATCGAGCCGTTCATATTTTTGGGGAGGCCGACAACGATCTCCGTTACTTCGTACTCCCCGATTAACCGCCGCAGGTGGTCTAAATCGTGTTGCGGACTAGCTCTGCGTATAACCTCGATCCCTTGGGCGGTAAGCCCGAGAAGATCGCTTACGGCAACGCCGATTGTTTTGTCGCCATAGTCTAGGCCCATCGTTCTCATACGTGTGAACTCCTAAGCCGGACCCGTCTGCCGGGAATCGGCGCAGGCCCGTTTATTTATGCTCTTTGAGATAAGAGCGTACCAATTCTTCGATCAGTTCGTCGCGTTCCCGTTTGCGAATCAGGCTCCGGGCGTTATTGTGCCGGGGAATGTAAGCCGGATCCCCTGAAAGCAAGTAACCGACGATTTGATTGATCGGATTGTAGCCTTTCTCCTGCAGAGCGTCATAGACAGTTAATAGCACTTCTTTTGGGGATGTTTCGATCTCATCGGCTTTGACATTGAATTTCACCGTTTTATCCATAAAATCCATGAAAGGCACCTCCAATGTTTGCTTTTTCAAACTCTATCGGTTGCAAATGCTGCTAATCCCACTATTGTCATATATTCTCTGCGGGACGGAAAATTCCTGTTCCCGCAGGAAAATTTAAGAAATCTGTCCGGTCACAAGCGCTTCGACGCCGTCCAGCGCCTCCTGGAGTTTGGACGGGTCCTTGCCTCCGGCCTGGGCCATATCGGGGCGTCCGCCGCCGCCGCCGCCGCATTTCGCCGCGGTTTCTTTGATCAGCTTGCCGGCATGAAGCCCTTTGGCGATCAGATCCGGCGTAACGGCGGCGACCAGGTTGACTTTGTCGCCTGCGACGGCGCCGAGCACGATCACGGCCGAGCCCAGCTTCGCTTTCATTTCATCCACGATGCCCCGCAGGGAATCCATATCGGATGCGCTCACCTGGGCGGCCAGGACCGGTATGCCGGCCACTTCTTTCAGGCGGCCTTCCAGCGCGCCCGCTTCAATGCGGCCCAGTTTGGCCCGCAGCGATTCGTTCTCGCGCGCCAGCTCTTTCATCTGCTGGAGCGTAGAGTCCAGACGCTTCGGCACGTCCGCGGTGTTGGCCTTGAGAACGCCGGCCGCATCCCTCAGCAGCTGCAGCTGGCCGTCCACGTACTCGTAGGCCTGACGGCTTGTCACCGCTTCGATGCGGCGGATACCGGAACCGATTCCGGATTCGCTGACAATCTTGAACAAGCCGATTTCGCCCGTGCTCAGTACGTGGCAGCCGCCGCAAAGCTCGAGGCTGTAATCGCCGACGCGGACGACGCGGACGATGTCGCCGTATTTCTCGCCGAACAGCGCCATGGCGCCCATCGCTTTCGCTTCGTCGATGCCGCGAAGGGAGATGTCCACCGGCGTGTTCGCCCAGATTTGAGCGTTCACGCGGCGTTCGACATCCTGCAGCTCTTCCGGCGTAATGCCGCCGAAATGGGAGAAGTCGAACCGCAGGCGGTCCGGCTCAACGAGGGAGCCCGCCTGGTTCACGTGCGTGCCGAGCACTTCCTTCAGCGCTTTATGCAGCAGGTGAGTGGCCGTGTGATTCTTCACGGTATCGCCGCGAAGCTCGCTGGAGACTTGAGCCGTGATCGCATCGCCCGTGCGCAGGATGCCCTGCTCGACAGTCACGCTGTGAACGTGCTGGCCGTGTGGCGCTTTGCCGACTTCGAGCACGGCCGCGCGTACGCCCTCGCCCGTGATGACGCCGCGGTCGGCTACCTGTCCGCCGCTTTCGGCGTAGAACGGCGTCCGGTCGAGTATGACCTGGCACGTTTCGCCGGTTCCCGCCGCGTCGACAAACTCGTTGTCGTGCACGATCGCCAGCACTTTGGCTGGAACTACCAATTCAGTGTATCCAACAAACTCACTTTTATCCGTAAACTCGGAGAGCGCTCCGCCCTGCACTTTCATGCTGCCGGATTTGCTCCGGTTGCTGCGCGCACGCTCGCGCTGTTCTTCCATCGCCGCTTCGAATCCTTCGCGGTCGACGGCCAATCCCTGCTCGTTCGCGAAATCCTCCGTCAAGTCAACCGGGAATCCGTACGTGTCGTACAGCTTGAAAGCGTCCGGCCCGCTGATGGCCCGCCCGCCTGCCGCACGTGTGCTTTCGACCATCCCGGCAAGAATGGCAAGACCGTCGGACAGCGTTTCGTGAAAACGTTCTTCCTCGATGCGGATGATTTTCTCGATGAATTCGCGTTTCTCCACGACTTCATTGTAGTATACGCCCATGATTTCGCCTACGACCGGAACGAGCTGATACAGGAACGGTTTATCCATACCGAGTACTTTGCCGTAGCGGACGGCGCGGCGCAGAAGTCTGCGGATAACGTAGCCGCGACCTTCGTTCGTAGGCAGTACGCCGTCTCCCACCGCAAAAGCGACGGTACGGACGTGGTCGGCAATAACCTTCAAAGCCACGTCAAACTCTTCGTTCTCCTTGTACTTCACGCCCGCGATGCGGCAGGTCGCTTCCATGATCGGCTGGAACAAATCCGTGTCGAAGTTGGAGTCCACATCCTGCAAAATCGAAGCGAAACGTTCCAAACCCGCACCCGTATCGATATTTTTGTTCGGAAGAGGCGTGTAGCTGCCGTCTTTATTGTGATTGAACTGGGAAAACACGAGGTTCCATACTTCCAGGAAACGCTCGTTTTCGCCGCCGGGCCAGCATTCCGGATCGTTCAGATCGCCGTACTTGTCGCCGCGGTCGTAGAAGATTTCCGTACAAGGTCCGCACGGGCCTTCCCCGATATCCCAGAAGTTCTCGTCGAGCTTGTAAATACGCGCTTCCGGCAGACCGATCTTTTTATTCCAAAACTCAAAAGCTTCCGTATCCTCGGGATACACGGTCACCGACAAGCGCTCCGGATCGAATCCGATCCATTTAGGGTCCGTCAGAAACTCCCAGGCCCAGGTGATGGCTTCTTCTTTGAAGTATTCGCCGATGGAGAAATTTCCGAGCATCTCGAAAAATGTATGGTGCCGGCGGGTTTTGCCGACATTTTCAATGTCGTTTGTACGGATGCATTTCTGCGCGTTTACGATTCTCGGATTCTCGGGAACGACACGGCCGTCAAAATAAGGCTTGAGCGGCGCCATCCCGGCATTGATCCATAAAAGAGAAGGGTCGTTGTGAGGCACGAGCGAGGAGCTCGGCTCGATTTTGTGTCCTTTGCTGGCGAAAAATTCCAGCCACTTGGAACGAATTTCACTTGCTTTCATTACGTTTCGAGCCTCCGTTTGTTGGAATGGTTTTGGTTTATTAGGTTTGGACTGCTACACCTTCGGCCCTCTCTACAGGAAACAAAAAACGCCCCTGTTATCAACAGGGACGAAAAATTCGCGGTACCACCCTGGTTATCGGATGACGTGCAGGCAGGCGCCTTGCCGTTTCATCCAATCTCCTCGTTGCGGACGATAACGGATCCGCTTGCCGTTGGGCTTATGCAACTTGTCACCCACACTCCGAAATGAGCGTTCGGCCATCCTTCATGAAAGGTTCTCGCAGCCTTCTTCTATAGAAGAAGGAACCTTCTCTCTGCCAATGGGCTATGGCGTACTGGATTTCTTCAGCGCTTTGCTTATCGAGTTTGACTCAGTTACCGAAAATTATAGTTCATATCTGGAAACGATGTCAACCTGACGGACGCCGATTAAAGAAGCTCCGCCGATGGACAAGTCCCTCTTAGCAAATTGGCGGAAAAAAAGCGCTGCCGATTCAAACGGATCGGTCAGACTCCGTAGCGAGCGGAAGGGTTCTTTGTTTCAAAAAATCTTTTGCAGCTGCTTTAAGCTTGCCGGATCCAGCTTCCGAATGCTGGCAACTTCCAGTCTGTGTTCTCCGGTATCCACCAGGAGAAGACGATCCTCTCCTTGCCTGAATACGTGCTCATGCAGGTTGGGGAGCTGCAGCCGCTCCGGGCCGAACTGGGTAACGATGTCCCACTGCCATCCTGACGTCTTCTGCTTGATGCTGCGGATAGCTTCGACGCGGGGAAGCAGGTATCTCAAATGCAGTTCCTTCTCCAGCTCCCGGCGGGAGGCATCGTCCAGCTGCCGCAAATCGGCGATGATACCGATCTCCTCCCCCTCTTTGGTGCGGATGGAGATGTACCGGTCCGGCTCGGAAAAGGGAAACGTCCGGAACACCAGAATTTCCTCATGATCCCTTCCGTCGCAGGACAATAAAAGCAGGCCGCCTTCCGTGCGTCGAAACCGGCATTTGTCCGCTTCTAGCAGTAAGATATCGAAGGGGTCCCCGCCCTCCGGGAAACCGCCGGATTCATACGGGTTCGGCACTTGTATCACGCTCCCTGATCAACGCTGTTTCGGTTTGGGCCTTCACGAGCTTCCAATAGATGCCTTCCTGCTGCATCAGCTGCTCGTGAGTCCCTGTTTCGGCTATGCGTCCTTTGTCGATCACCACGAGACGGTCCGCGCTGCGCAGAGTCGACAGGCGGTGGGCGATCGCGAAGGTCGTCCGTCCCCGGACAAGTCGGGAAACGGCTTCCTGGATAAGACGCTCCGTCTCCGTGTCCACGGAAGCGGTCGCCTCGTCCAGGATGAGAATGCGGGGATCGTGCAGGATGGCGCGCGCAATGGCAATGCGCTGTTTCTCCCCGCCGGACAGGCGGTGACCGCGTTCGCCGACCCGCGTGTCATAGCCGTCGCTCATCGCGACGATAAAATCGTGGGCGTTGGCGATCTTTGCCGCCCGCATAATTTCCAGAGACGACGCTTCCGGCTTCGCGTAAGCGATGTTTTCGGCAATCGTCCCGTCGAAAAGGAACGTTTCCTGAAGCACAACCCCGATCTGGGCCCGCAGGCTTTCCTGGCTCAGCTTTTTCAGCGGAATCCCGTCTATTAAAATCCGCCCCCGGTCCGGGTCGTAAAACCGGCAGATCAGATGAATCAGCGTAGATTTACCCGCACCCGAATGTCCGACAAATCCGATCATTTCACCGGGCTTCACTTCCAGAGAGATGTCTTTCAGGACAGGCTTGTGCTTCTCATAACCGTATGTAACCCGGTCCAGTGAAACGGAGCCTTCCAGCCGGCCGGGCGTTACCGCATCTGCCGTATCGGCAACTTCGCGAGGCGTATCCATAATTTCAAAAACGCGCTCGGCGGCCGACACGGCCCGGTTCGTCCAGCTGATCGCCTGCGTAAACCACTGCAAAGGACCGAAAAACATCGTGAGGTAAACCGTAAAGGCCATCAGAGTGCCCAAGGTCAACCCGCCGTCCAGCACCTGCAGGCCGCCGTAATACCACACGATGATCCCGCCTGCGCCCGTAACGAGCATAAAAAGCGGGGTTGCGGCCTGCCACAGCCCTTCCATCCGCACGGTTTGCGTCATCATTTCCCGGTTGGCTTCCCCGTACCGGGCCTGCTCGCTTTTTTCCCGGCCGAATGCCTTCACGACACGGATGCCCTGAAGAGAGTCGCCTACCAGCGTCTGAAGCGCGTTTAGCGCTCGCCACTGCTTGTACCAGAGCCGGCGTACCCTCGGCCACAAAATCCAGACTCCCGCAAGCAGCAGCGGAGTCGGCAGAAGCACTACCAGGGTGAGCTTCCAGCTGAGGGTGAGCATCATCGACAAAATAGCCGCGACAGTGAGCACCTGGCTCGCCACCCAGATCACGCCTTCCGTGAGAAACTGTCTCATGGAATCCGTGTCCTGATTGAGCCGGCCGATAAACTGTGAAGTCTGGCGGCGGTCGTAGAAACTGAGAGACTGCTCGGTCAGCGCCTCGAACGTTTCACGACGGATATCGTTCATCATAGCCGCTCCGACCTTGACCCCGATAAACCCCCGGGCGATCTGGAGCGCGGACAGCACCAGCCGGGCGCCCAGCAGAGCCGCCACCCAGATCAGCAGCGTCTCGGCCACCCCTCCCGGTTGCAGCACATCGTCGACGATAATCTTGGTCACAAGCGGAGGCGCCAGCTCCAACAAAACCGCGATGATCAAAAACAGCGCAGCCATGACCATCCGGCCGCGGTACGGGCGCGTATACGCAAGCAGCCGGGTCAGCACGCGCCGGCGTCCGGGACTGCTCCGCTCCGTCTTATCTCCGGCCGCGCAGTCATGGTCCCGCCCGGGTGCCGCCTCTCCGCACAGCGCGCACCGGCCTGCACTGTCTCCTCCCGCTCCGCCGGTGCCGTCATCGCCGGTTGCCAGCAGCAGATTCGCCGCATGAACCGCCGCTTCGAGCCCTTTGGCGCAGGCGCCCGTATAGCGGACGAGCACGACCGGGCCCGCGTCCGTATCCGCGATGAGGCATCCTCCGCCCTGCGGAGCATCCTGGGTCCGTAGGCTCCGGACCTCTTCCGGCGAGAATCTGCGCAGGCAGGCGCCGCCGGAAGCGTAGACGCCGATTTCCCCGGCGCCTGCAATCAGCCAGCGGTCATCGGGTCGGCCGCTCTCGTCCATGTCCGCCCGGGCGGATACCGCAGGCTTTGCCCCCAGGCTGCGGAGAAGTTCGGGCGGCAGTTCTTCCGCTGCCGCGGGCGGCTCCTTGAGTGCCATGGGCAACCTCCTTTCGCCGCTCTTCAATGGCGGCAGAATCGTTAGTCTGATCGTAACGCACGCCTCTTGCAAGCGCAAGAGAACGGCCCAGATCCGATTGGCGACTCTGCCCGGACGCGTCTTCACTTGTAGACTTCGGTTTTCTTCCTCTGTACCGCAGCCTTATTCAGCAGCCTTTTTCCCGCACTTTATCCGAATCTACACCGTACGCCGGTGAATGTAATAGAGAAACAGATGCTCGAGCACCACCTTAAGCACGGCAAAGAAGGGAACGGCCAAAATCAGGCCCGGTATCCCCGCCACTTCTCCACCCACGAGCAGCGCAAAAATAATGAGCAGCGGATGCATATGAAGGGTCCGCCCCACAACCTGCGGGGATATTACGTTTCCCTCGAGAATCTGCACGATCGTATTGATGACGACAACAAGCAGGAGCATTTTTACCGACACCGTGGCCGCCATAATAACAGCCGGAGCCGCCCCAAAGAACGGACCGAGATACGGAATGATGTTAAAAACCGCAACGAGCGCTGCCAGCAATAGCGCATACGGCATCCCGATGGCCCAGTACCCGATATAAGCCAGCACCCCGACGATAACGCAAACGAGGAACTGCCCCCGGATATAATTGCCCAGCGCCGTGTCGATATCGACCAGCACCTTGACTACCTGCCTGCGCCGCGATTTCGGAACAATGGCCAGCACGGTTTTCTCCATCAATTGAAAATCCTTAAGCATATAAAAAGCGAGAAAAGGAACGATGAAAGCGGTCAGAAGCATATTGATGGTGCCTCCGATGCCATGAATCGTGTCCGAAATTTTGAGAGACAGATTTTTTTGCAGTTTAAAAATCGCATCGTGGATACCCGACCGGACCGTATCCGGAAGGAGCTGGCTGTTTTTCATGCCGTCCACAAGCGACTGGGCCCTGATCGTCATTTCAGGCATATGTTCGTTCAGTTCCCCAAGCTGCTTGACGAACATCGGAGTCACATTCATAAAAATGACCGTGAGCGAGGTCAGAAACACCGCATAAATGAGCAGAACGGCAAACGTCCGGGGAACCTTGCGCGTACTTAGCAGATTGACGACGGGGTTGAGCACATAGGAAATAATCATCGCAATCAGAAAAGGGGTCAGCACCGCCTTCAAGAAATGGAAGACACTCCCCAGAATCGGTCTTATTTGCAGCAGGAAGAACAGGACCAGCAGTCCGAGAAGCGTATAAATCAGGCCGGCAAACCAACCGTTTTTAAAAATCGAATTCATGGCGTTCCCTCCCGTTGACGCTGACAAACTTCGGCGAATGAATGTCCCTTTCCGTTTCTTCAGTATATGTACTAGCTTGGCAATTAATCCAAGCTCCTTCGGCAACGGCCGGTTCTCTTCTATCGGCCCAAACCAAAAAGCACCGCTCCTGCCGGACCGAAGCGGTTAAGCTTGTCCCTGCAGAGGCAGTGCCTCATTTCGGCTAATCAAGTTGTAAACCCTTATTGGGCATGAATTTGCGGCATTTCTTCTTCGAAAAACAGATCGTCGAGCGAACTCAGCGTACCGTCTTCCTCTACTTGATAAACGGACATTTTCTCCCCGTTTACAGCGAGTTCAATGAAGCAGCCCCAGCAATAGAATTGATGGGATCCGATTTTACCGATATCCTTGGAACTGCAATTTGGACAGCGCATCATGTGCAATTTTCACCCTATTCTTCTTTAGATACGAAGATTTCCTCCGCCTCAAGCCGGGAGTTAAGCGGAACAATCACCGCATCCTCACCAATGGTTAGCGAGATCGGCATTGGGAGCCACTTGCGACCTTCCATTAAATCGGATACGAAACCTTCGGACAGTTCAAAACCTATTATCTTTGTACCCAATTGTTCAAGCAAATAAACGTCCTCGATTGTTCCCAATTGCAGACCGTCTGCCGTAATAACGGGGAGTTCTTTGAGCTTGTGCTTGCCGCCGTTCAGCGGGATCAGCCCCAGGCTCTCCGCTTCCGCATAACTTCGTACGGATTTCATGTCGGCAATCGTGACGGCATCTTGTCCGCAGGCCGTAATTTCACCGGCCGGAATGTACCGGCAAGAAGAATACCAATGCCGTGCGTCCAGCATAACGCCGAGTATCGTCCATTCATTATCGAGTAGAACGTCTCTCACCGTTCCTGCACGTTTGCCTGTGGACACGCAGAAGACCGGCAATCCGATAATGTCGCGGGCTTTACGCAAGGGGAATCTTAAACCTCCTCGTGACAGCTTGCCGCCGCCAAAGGGCGCGCCCTTCTCTTATCTACGAATCCGCTTCACGATGGTTGCGGTTTTTCGGGCCGCCGTCTCAATTTGGTCTATAGAATTCCCAAAACCGAAACTAAAACGGACAGCCGACTTGCATACAGATTCTGGAAGGTCCATGGCCCGCAGGACATGGGAAAGTTCAAGAGAGCCCGACGAACAGGCGGACCCGCTGGCAGCCGCGATACCTTCCAGATCGAGATTCATGAGCAGGGTTTCCGTATGGCTCCCCGGAAAGCTCACGTTAAAAATATGGGGAGCGGACACATCCGGATTGCCGTTGACCACAAAACCGTCAGGCCCTAGTTCCTCCAGGAAAATCCGCTCCATATGTTGGCGATACTCGGAAGTTTGAATGTTGTATTCTTTGTAATTATTGTTATATATTTCCAGTGATTTTGTGAAGCCGACTACCCCGGCTACGTTTTCCGTACCGGCTCTTTTTTTACGTTCCTGGGACCCTCCCAATACTTGCGGGGCCAACTGAAGCTTACGTGAAGCGAAAAGAGCGCCGATCCCCTTGGGCCCGTTGATTTTATGAGCGGAGAAGCTCATGAGGTCTACGGGAAGCACGGACAGGTCGATCGGAAGTTTCCCCAGCGCCTGAACCGCATCCACGTGAAAAGCGATGCCGCGGCTTCTGGCCAACCGTCCGATTTCTTCAATCGGCTGGATGGTGCCGACCTCGTTGTTCACGTACATGACGCTGATCAGAACGGTCTCCGGCCGGATGGCTTCTTCCAGGTCTTCCATTCGGATAAGACCGGTCATATCTACTGGCAGAAATGTAACGTCGCAGCCCATCCGGGCCAAACGTTCTGCCGGGTGCAGCACCGCATGGTGCTCGATCTGGGTTGTAATCACGTGAGCGCGTTTGCCCCCGAAGGTCTCGACAACCCCGTACAAAGCTGTATTATTGCTCTCGGTTCCCCCGCTCGTAAACAGCAGATCGGCCGGTGAACAGCCGATTGCCGCCGAGAAAGCGCTCCTCGAACGGTCGAGCGCCGTCTTGGCGGCCCGGCCGTAGCTGTGGATGCTAGAAGGGTTGCCGAAGTAGTCCGTATAGTAAGGCATCATGGCTTCCAGCACCTCCGGATGGAGGGGGGTGGTAGCGGCATGATCAAGATATATTCCCATAATGGTCACCCTGCAATCAAATATAGAACATATAGCTGTCGCGTTTGCCTTCTTCTTGATAAGAAATCAAAGAAGCCAGAGTTGTGGAATCCAGAACCTCCGCGATGCTGTCCCGGATACGAATCCACAAATCCCGCTTGGCCGGATCGTCTTCTTCCGTAAAATCGACCGGTGAAATCGGCCCTTCCAGGACTCGGATCACTTCACCCGCGGTAATTTCTTCCGCGTTTTTCGAAAGGATATATCCGCCGTAGGCGCCGCGGATACTTTTAACAAGACCTGCGTTTCTAAGAGGAGCTACGAGCTGCTCCAGGTAATGTTCGGATAGCTGATGTTTCTCTGCGATACTTTTCAGCGAGGTCGGCCCTTCCCCGAATCTTGCGGCCAGTTCCATCATTATAGTGAGACCGTAACGGCCTTTTGTTGAAATTTTCAAATTAACACCTCTTCTACCCCTGCTTATGTGTAAGATTACTAGCTCTAGGGTATCCTATTTCTCTATAATTCATTCCATTTAGGCATGTTCTTTACTATGTTATCACAATTCCGATTATTTTGGTTACAAAACCATGACATCTTGATGAAATATTTTCACTTTGCGAAAAGCGCGTTATAATGGGTAGAACCCTGAGGTTCATACAGGTGTCACCAGCCATTTTTGGCAAGAAAGGATTAGAACCGGCCATGAGCAAACAGAGAGTCATTCTCGGTATGTCGGGCGGGGTAGACTCTTCCGTAGCGGCTCTGCAATTGAAAGAGCAGGGCTATGACGTCATCGGCGTCTTTATGAAAAACTGGGACGATACCGACGAGTTCGGCCATTGTACCGCCGAAGAAGACGCGGAAGACGTACGGAGAGTCTGCGACCAGATCGACATTCCGTTTTATACGGTTAATTTTGAAAAAGAGTACTCCGAGAAGGTGTTCCAATACTTCCTGGATGAATACAAGAGCGGGCGCACTCCGAACCCCGATGTTATGTGCAACCGTGAGATCAAATTCGGCGAGTTCCTGCAGAAAGGTCTGGATCTGGGCGCCGATTTTATCGCGACTGGCCACTATGCCCGCTTGGAGGAACGCGACGGGGAACTCGTTCTGCTTCGCGGAAACGATTCGAACAAGGACCAGACCTACTTCCTGCACGCGTTGAACCAGTACCAGCTTTCGAAAGCCATGTTCCCTATCGGGCACATGCCGAAGCCTCAGGTCCGCGAAATCGCGGCGGCTGCCGGTCTTGCGACCGCCAAGAAGAAGGACAGCACCGGCGTCTGCTTTATCGGGGAACGGAACTTCAAAGAATTCCTGAGCCAGTACCTGCCCGCCCAGCCGGGGGACATCCAGACGCTGGACGGCGAAGTGAAAGGCCGCCACGACGGCCTGATGTACTACACGCTCGGTCAGCGTCAAGGACTCGGAATCGGCGGCTCGGGTACCGGCGAGCCTTGGTTCGTTGCGGACAAGGACCTTGAACGCAACATTTTGTACGTCGTTCAGGGGGACAAGCACCCGCGCCTATACAGCAAAGGCCTGTCCGCCACGGACGTGAACTGGATCAGCACGCGGAGACCTCAGGGTGAGTTCACCTGTACGGCTAAATTCCGTTACCGTCAGCCTGATCAGGGCGTTACGGTAACACTGGGCGCGGACGGAGCGGCCGAAGTGGTGTTCCACGAGCCGCAGAAAGCGATCACGCCCGGCCAGTCCGTCGTTTTCTACGACGGCGAAATTTGCCTGGGCGGCGGAATCATCGATAAGGTGCACCGCTAAGAAGGGTCACCTTTCGGAAGCGAAGCAATTCCGCCGCATCCGCATCCGCAGTCGCCCCTGGCTTCAACCCGGACCGGCTGCCTGCACGGCAATGGCTACAGCAATGGCTACAGCAATGGCTACAGCAATGGCTACAGCAATGGCTACAAAAAGAACGCGACTCCCTCCAAAGGGAGTCGCGTTCTTTTTTTGCAAGTACATGTATAGTACTTACAACTAAAGCAACTTTGATTACCTGGGAAATAATTCACCCCGTTAGCCATTCCGGCTCCAAAGGCTGTGTTCACAGCCCATTTTCGGGCGTAAGATCGGCGGCTTTGATCGCGGGGGATTCCTCATAGAAGATTTTTTTGACCTTCTCCCTCATCGGCTTCGACACGAGCGTATACAGAAGGTCCCCTTCGATAAGCTCCGTATTCCCGTGAGGCGTTATAATTTTTCCTTTTCGGACGATGGCCGTGATGAGAACTTCTTCCGGAAGCTCCAGGTCGCTGATCAGCCTGTTGTTGACCGGGCCGCCTTTTGTCACTTTAATTTCGATAATTTCCGCATTCGCTTTCCCGAGAGCCAGAAGCTCAAGGGTGTGGGTATCGTTCTTCGCCGACCCTTCGGTAAGGCCCAGTTTTTTGGACAAGACGGAAATGGTTGAACCCTGGATCAGCGTCGATAAAAGCACGATAAAGAAAACGATGTTAAAAAACATGCGTCCGTGCTCCAGTCCAGCAAGCAGCGGATAGGTGGCGAGTACGATCGGAACGGCCCCTCTGAGACCGGCCCACGAGATCAGCAGCTTTTCCCGGTATTGAAATCCGGTGCCGAGCATACTTCCGAATACCCCCACAGGTCTCGCAACGAACATCAGAATAAGGGCAAGAGCTACGCCCTGCCAGGCAATACTGATAAGATCGTCCGGGAACGCCAGCAGTCCGAGCAGCATAAACATCAGGATTTGCATCATCCAGGCAAACCCTTCATGAAACCTCGTGATCGAGAACCGGTAGGCAAAATCCGCGTTGCCGAGCCGCAGGGCCATCACATAGACGGCCAGCAGTCCGCTTCCGTGAAGCAGCGCCGTAGAGCCGTATGTAAATATGGCAAAAGCCAGCGCCAGAACGGGATACAACCCGGAAGAATCCAAATCGATTTTGTTGAGGCTCCAGACGGCCAGACGGCCGATGACCAGTCCCAGCACAAGCCCCAAACCCATCTCCCATAAAAAACTGCCGATCAGAAGAAGGATGCTCGTGTCCGGCATTTGAATAAGTTCGATGAGGGAAACCGTCAGAAATACCGCCATGGGATCGTTCGTGCCGGATTCCGCCTCCAGCGTCGAGGTCAGCCTTCTCTTTACGTTCTGGTTGCCGAGAACGGCAAATACCGCCGCGGCGTCCGTAGATCCGACAATGGCACCGAGAAGCAGCCCTTCCTTGAGCGTCACCTGCAAAATCCAGTAGGCGCTTAACCCGACGATAGCCGTTGTCAACAGAACGCCTAACGTGGCAAGCATCAGGGAAGGGCGAATCACTTCCTTCACATGCGTCCACTTCGTGTGCATGCCTCCGTCGAACAGAATGACGATAAGCGCCATCAAACCGAACCACTGCGTAAGCTGGGCGTTGTCGAAATAAATAAAACGATTAAGCCCCATGCCAACCAGCATAAAAAAGACGAGAGCCGGAAGTCCGAAACGGGACGAAAATTTGGACATAAGCACGCCGGCGAACAGCAGGACGGCAATGAGAAAAATATATTTCTCCGTCATAATCGGTCTCCTTCAGCTACCTGCAGTTCCTGCCGGAAACCGCAGGCTCTTATAGAAGGGTCATCGGTTCCGGCGCTGCTGATTTATTTTCATCTTCTCTTCCATACCCTGTTCCGTGGCATTAAAAAACACCTCGCCCTCCAATTGTTCCGGCAAATACGCTTGTTTCACGTAATGACCCGGATAATTGTGGGGATACATGTAGCCTTTATGCCCTAATTGTTCCGCTCCCTTGTAGTGGGTATCCCTGAGATGCAGGGGAACCTCCGCCTTTCCGATGCTGTCCATGGCGGACATCGCACGTCCGATGGCAAGCGGGATGGAGTTGGATTTCGGACTCTCCACGGCGAACAGAATCGCCTGGCAGACGATATATTTCGCCTCCGGCCAGCCGATCTTGTGGTAGGCCTCCATCGCCGAAACCGCCTGAACCATAGCCTGCGGATTCGCCAGGCCGATGTCTTCGCTGCATGCGACGGTCAGACGCCGGATAAACGTCATCGGGTCCATGCCGAGCTTTTCCACGGCGTACAGGAACCAGAAAAGAGCGGCGTCGGACGACCCCCGCACGCTCTTATGGAACGCGGAGAGGACGTCATACTGCGTCGACTCGTCCGCTTTAACGGTCGGGCGGCGGATGGACTCCTCCGCGATGTCCAGCGTGATGCGGACGACGCCGTCCGCATCGGCCGAGGTCGTAAGCGCGGCGATTTCCAGCGCATTGAGCGCACGGCGGATATCTCCGCCCGCCATGAACGCGATATGCGCAAGCGCCTCTTCTTCGGCTTCGATATTCAGAAAGCCGAGTCCCCGCTCTTCATCGGAGAGGGCGCGTTCCATCGCGATGCGGGCATGCTTCTCGGTCAAGCCATGAAGCTGGAACAGCGTGGAGCGGGAGAGCAGAGCCCCGTTCACGTAGTGAAACGGGTTCTCGGTCGTCGCTCCGATGAACACGATCGTGCCCTGTTCCACGGCGGGCAGCAGGGCGTCCTGACGGGCCGAGTTGAAACGGTGGACCTCGTCGAGGAACAGAATCGTCCGCCTACCGTACAGCGCCTTGGCCGACTTGGCCTGCTCGATCACTTCGCGGACATCCTTGACCGAAGCGTCCACGGCGTTCAATCTGACAAAATCGCCGGACGTCTTCTCCGATATGATGTGCGCGAGCGTGGTTTTGCCGCAGCCGGGAGGCCCGTACAGCACGATCGACGTGATCTGGTCGGCCTCGATCGCCCGGCGCAGCAGCTTGCCGGGACCTACGATATGTTCCTGGCCGATATATTCATCAAGAGTGCGGGGCCGCATCCGGTCCGCAAGAAGCTTTCCGCGGGAATCGTTCTCGGCAGCGGCACTGAATAAGTCCATTTCCATCTGCAATTCCGCCTTTCAACAGCATATAGAGTATCTTCCTATTATACTGTCGGCGCCTCTTATTTGTCGAAGTCCCCGGCCTAATGCGCCGTTCCCGCGGAGTGGATGCGGACATGAGTGCTCACTTTGAATGTCAGTCTTGGGTATATTTTTTGCCAGTCCTCCCATTCCGATACGTTATCCCAACGGCGAGACATATAATGCAGACCGAAGCCGATCGGGTCCGTCTCATGTTTTTGGAGCCTCTTCAGGAATCGTTCCACCTGTCCGTTTATTTCCTTTTCCGTTGCATCTTCGATAGTATCCAGAACAGGCCGGGTCATGTTCTCATGGCTCTCGTTTTCTTCCAAAGTCGCCTTTATGTGAATTTCGTACGCGAGTACCGGCTCTTCTCCCGGCCGTGCGTTTATTTTATAAGAAGCCCGGGAGCTTTCCAGATTCAGTTCGTACAAGTTTTCTTCCATTTTACCGCTCAGGTTCGTTTTTAAGTTTTTGGTCGTCAGCAGGTTATACAATTTCGTTTCATTGGGACTCAGCTCAATTCCGATCCGGTGTTTTTTCATGAGCGCCAGCTGATCGATTCTAAAATGATCTCCTTCGGCTTTGACGATCGGAAGAATAGGATCCAGTCCTCTTTCCTCGAGCCGCCGCTGGTAATCGAATAAATACTCCGTTACGATGTAGGGCGACTCCGTTCCGCTTTTGGAAAGGCCGAGTATAAGGGCGTTGGAGGGAATACGCTCGGACTCGGGCTTGACTTTCTGGACGTCCAAGGCCGTCGGCTTGGCAATGGCCAGCAGCGTAATGAGCTGAATATCCCTGCGCCGCACCCCCCAGTTGATAATCTGATAAATATCGTCGTGAGCCATATTTTCCCCGATCAGAAACACCTTCATATGACCGAAATCCAGCTCTTTGTCCACCTTGGATTTGGCTTTCCTTACCGCGTCCGCAACCGTCTTCGTTTCCTCGACGATAATGTCGAATTGCTCGGTCCCTTCTTTGGGATTTCCTTGGGGAATGGCCAGTTTCAGGCTGACCCGAAGGTTGTTTTTCTGATCATCCAACTTGTCTATCCCCATCGAGATCACAAAAATGCGTTTGTCGATGTCTTTGAAGTTGCAGCCGCCGAGGAGCAGCGGGAACAGCAGAGCCGAAATAAACAGCAGCAGCTTGTACCTCACTTCTTTTTCTCCTTCCGATACATATAGAAAATCAGCAGCACGAAACTAAATTCAGCCACAAGCCTGATTTCAAGAAAGATCTCTCCGGATCTTATCAACCCTTCCTGATTGAATTTGAGCATCCACATACAGGCTGAAGCGAAAACGACAACGATTCCCAACGGAAGAAATTTAGCTCCGCGCGCAGCGGCGGGAAACCGGATCAACCCACGGGCCAGACTCTGTGCCACATGCCAATGTACGATCGTGCTGATCAGAAAAAGGGAAATGTACACCAGGTAAAAAACGAAAACGAGCCGTTCGACGAGGAACATATCGACCCGGATGGAATCCGCCAAAGAAAACCATGGATAAACGTACGTGGACACGCCCATGGAACCGTGCATGCCGATCGGCACGATCATCGTAAGCAGCAGAAGCAGCAGACCCGACAGCGAAATAAGCAGATAACCTCTCATATGAAACTTTTCGAATACCCGGTTAAATACAACCAGATTGATATAACCGGTAAAAAGAAAAGTCGCCGCCGCCACCGCCTGAAACGAAGGCCACTCCAGACTGAATGTGAAGGTTTGCAGCACCGCGTCCCAGTCGAACTTGGATGACGTTATGGCCCGGATGATGAAGAACGCGACAATAGGACAATTCAGCACGAGCAAAATCTCGAGTCCGAACAAAATGGAAGCGGGATTGATCGTACAGGCCCAGCCCACCACGATCAAATAGCCGATCATAACCAGAAAGGCGGGAACGTCCGGACTTATGTAACGGAGCGTAATATCCACAAAGGACAAAAGCGTAATGGCCCCGGCAAAAAACCAGAGCCCGATCATAAGCAGTTGGACGAACACATTCAGCCACTTCGGCAGATGCTGCTTCATCATTTCCGGAAATCCCTGCCGGGTGAAAGGAACCAGCATACTCGTGAACCATCGGATCAGCATGTAGCTGATGACGACCGCGAGGAGAATCGAGGTCCACGCGCCGTCGAACCGGTGCTGCAGTAAAATTCTCGGCACATAAATGATAATGCTGATTAAAGCGTTGATGGCGATCAAGTAGTACACATATCTATTGGTGACCATCCGTACCTCCGCCGCGCTGCTCGTGTATATGAAACAGCCGCATATAAGGGCGCCCGAAGCTGCGAAGATTGCATAAGTACAAAATACTGCCGATGACCCCGACGACTACCCCGAGCAGTCCGAAAACAGCGGCCAGCAAGACGAACCAGTACTTCGCGAAACGGACCGAAAAGCTCATCATGTTGATCGGAATAACAAAGTTGGAAATGGCAACCGCCGCCACGAGAATAATCATGATGCTTCCGACCAGTCCCGCTTCCGTGGAAGCCGTCCCCAGAATCAGACCGCCTACCGTCGTCGCCGTAGGTCCGATCGCTTTCGGCAGCCGCAAGCTCGCTTCGATCAGAAATTCCATCATAACGAGCATAATCAGAACCTCGACAAATGAGGGATACGGCACGCTCGCCCGGCTCCCTGCGATGAGCAGCGTCAAGTTCATTTTCAAAATTTCGGGGTTATAGGATGTAAAGGCCACGTAAAGCGCAGGCAAGGTCAAGGTCATAAACAGGCCGACATAACGGAGAACGAGCAGAAAATAACCGACGAAAGGGAGCTGCACTTTATCGTCCATAGCGGTAAAAAAATCAAAAAAAGTGGACGGCAGAATAAGCGCAAAGGGACTCGTATCGATCAGAATGATAATCTTGCCCTCGCTCAAATTATCGATCGCCCGGTCGGGCCGTTCCGTCGTCATCATCGTGGGCACCAGCCGGAAGCCATGCGGACTCAGCGCTTTCTCCAACTCGCCGGAAGATTGAATCTTGTCTATCTTCATCTGCGAAAATTTATCTTTAACGTCTGTAAGGATTCCCATGTCGACTTTCCGGTCGTCGTAAACGAGGGCGATGGCGGTTTGGGACAAATAGCCGACCGTTGAATTTTCGATTTTCAAATTGGAAGATTTGTAACGCCGGCGGACCATGTTCAAATTCGTAAAAATGGATTCCGTAAAGGCGTCCTGAGGCCCTTGCACGATCGCTTCCACCGTGGCGGCCCCCACACTGCTCTTTACGTCCTGCAAGGCTTCCAGCAGGTATATTTTACCGTCGACGAACAGAGCCACTGACCCCGATAAAATCAAATCAAGCGCTCTGACCACATTCGTAAACTTCGTGCCGCTGGGCAGCGATGAAATATACTGCACATAAAGGTCCATCGACCGGATTTCAAAAAACGGGGCGATAAAAAATCTCCGTATCATTTTCGAATCGCACAAGCTTTTCATGTATATTAGCCGCATCGTCCTGCCATCCGAAGTAAGCTCGCAATTTTCCAGATCGACGGAAAGCGCCAGCTTCTCAGCCAGCCATTGTTCAATCTGCTCCGTTGTCGCATTCGTGCCGGTCATCCGTTATTCCCCTCCCTTCCCTCTTTTGCGTAACGGTTCTTTGGTTTACGTTGCCCAGCTTGCTTCCATGTCATTCCAACACTTCGGTGTACAACCTGCCGAACAAACATAAACGAACCCTCGGGGCAGACCATATTTGCCGCCGTTTGTCTTTTTACGGGCTAAAAAAACGGAGTTTCCCCTACGTCCACCTTGCGGCGGAACGCAAAAAAGCCCTCACCCCGCCGGAAAGCGGAATGAAGGCTAATCGCTTCAAAACATTCGAACGTGTTTAACAGGTTTATTGGGGAGAAGAGAGGGTGACGGAAAATCTTTCAGTCTTCTTCCATGGCCAGAATTCCCTTGGCCTTGCTGACGGATAACCGCAGCTTCTCCCCTTTGTCCGTCACGGTAAACAGGAAGCGGTCGCTCTCCTCCCGTTCGAACAGACCGGAGCCCGCTTTGTAATACCGGGCCACAATCCCCTCCGCCTCTTCGCGGGTGAACGGCTCCGTAAGCTTCTCTTCCTCGCGGCCGCCGATGACCCAGTTTCCGTTTCGTTTGAGCAGCGTATACGTCAGAAAGGCCGAATCCGTGTAGGCCCCTTCGGGCCTCTTGCCACGGACTTGGGCCCTATCGTCCGTCAAGCTGACGATTTTAAACGAAGGTACCGGCATCGATACAGCCGGAAAAATGGCCACGGCTTCGTATATCCCGCCCAGATGACGCTCATAGAAAGTTCTCCAGCTTCCCGGGTCCGCGTAATAACGGCTCAGG
This sequence comes from Paenibacillus chitinolyticus NBRC 15660, assembly GCF_000739915.1. Lineage (GTDB taxonomy): Bacteria > Bacillota > Bacilli > Paenibacillales > NBRC-103111 > Paenibacillus_F > Paenibacillus_F chitinolyticus. The sequence goes on from NZ_BBJT01000005.1 coordinate 255,492, forward strand.
ACGGGCTGGATCGCTTCAAATGGCGGCTTCGTACGGGAAGCCAGTTCATGGTCGAAGAGGCTCAGAAACAGCTCCGCCGTCTTCTGCTCGTTAAACCTTATCAGGCTTGCCGCCTTGTCCGCCGTCAACGGCTGCGCCGCTTTAGCCGCGCGCTCCGCAGCCGTCGTCTCCAGCAGGGCCAGCGCCCGCGAAACAAGCGCAGCCGCATCTCCGCGGGTCATGACGCGCTTCGGTTCGTAGCTCGCGCCCGAATCGCTGCGCAGCCCCAGCGCCATGATGCTTCGCACGGACGCCTGTGCCCACGCATCCGCATCGCCCGCGCTCTGGCCGGGTGCGGCCGACGGGGCTTCGACGCCCCGGGCCTCCAGCCAGCGCCACACCATCGAGGCGGCGGCCTGGCGGGTTACCGGCTGCGCGGGCATGAACTTGACGGCCGTTACGCCGTCAACGAGCCCTGCCGCATAGGCAGCCGAAATATACGGCGTCGACCACGCGGACACGAGGTCGACGAAGGGGGTCGGCCCTTCGGACGTTCCGAGTCCGAAGGCGGATGCGAGCAGCTTGGCAAACTGCTCGCGGGTCAGTGCTCCGGCCGGATCGAACCGGCCGGATGCCGTTCCTTCGATGAGGCCCCGCGCAGCCAGATCCGCAATCGCGTCCGCGTTGCGGTTATCCGGGGCCACATCGACGAAGAGGGGGCCTGCGGCCGGGCCGGTTTCCGTCCCCGCTACCTGTCCCTCCCGCGGCGCTTCAGCTCCGCTTCCGCCGGACCGCTCCGCCTCCCGGTGCTCCGCCGCGAAGGCCTGTCCGGCTGCCGAAGTTAGCACGGCAGCCGCGGATAAAGTGAGGAGAACTTTCTTCCAAGCCATACCTTTCCTGCCTCTCTAGGTGCTATTGTGACTTCGCAAAAGGTAGTTAAACGTCAATACCGGCGTTGTGCAGCAGGTCTTGGACGCATACGCTGACCATAATCAGACCCGCAACGGGCGGTACAAAAGCGTTGCTCGCCGGAGGCTGCTGCGCTTTACGGATTTCCGGCGCGTTCTCCGGAACGATGCGCTGAGTGACATCTTCACGCGGTTTCTTCGGCTCTTCCGTCGAGAAAACCACCTTCACGCCTTTTTTGATGCCTTCCTTGCGGAGCTTCGTCCGGACGACCCGGGCAATGGGGTCCATCGTCGTTTTGGAAATGTCCGCAACCTGGAACTTGGTCGGGTCCATTTTATTCGCCGCGCCCATGCTGGAGATCATCGGAATCTTGCGCTCCAGACATTGCTTGATGAGGTGAATCTTATAGGAGATGGTATCCGAAGCGTCCAGAACATAATCCGGCTTGTAGTCAAACAGCTGCTCGTACGTTTCCTCCGTGTAGAACATCCGCAGCGCGATGGCGTCGCATTCGGGATTGATGAGCTTGATCCGCTCCTGCATAAGATCGGCCTTAGGTTGTCCTACCGTCGTCGTAAGGGCATGGATCTGACGGTTCACATTCGTAATATCCACCACATCTTTATCGATCAGTATAATTCGTCCGACTCCGGTCCGGGCCAGCGCTTCGGCCGCTATGGAACCGACTCCGCCGATACCGAGAACGGCTACTGTGCTGCCTTTCATAACCTCAAGGCCTTCGGGTCCGATGGCAAGTTCCGTCCGGGAGAATTGATGAAGCATTCGGAATTTCCTCCTCTGTTAGCTAGCAAAATGATAGGTTTACGCTAAGTTTGACCTGATTCGGTGGCCAATGTCAAGTCGGGCGCTTGGTTTTACCTTTGCGGCCCGAAAAAAAGGGACCCGAAGGTCCCTCCCTGTTTCCTCTATTTTACACCGCTACGGCCTGTAAAATTTACATGACCGGGAGCGCGTGACGGCTGCCGTACTTAAGCTTTGGCTGCCGGTTGTTTCAACGCGATGCGGATAGAAAGCTGTTCAAGCTGCTTCTCGTCGACTTCGCTCGGCGCATCGGTGAGCGGATCGGACGCGCTTGCCGTTTTCGGGAAGGCGATCGTTTCACGCAGGTTCGTGCGTCCCGCAAGCAGCATCACCAGACGGTCGAAGCCGTATGCCATTCCGCCGTGCGGAGGCGTGCCGTATTCGAAGGCTTCGAGCAGGAAGCCGAATTTTTCTTTCGCTTTTTCAGGCGAGAATCCGAGCGCTGCGAACATTTTTTCCTGCACCTCGCGCTGGTAAATCCGCATGGAACCGCCGCCTACTTCGTAGCCGTTGAGCACGATATCGTAGGCCTGGGCGCGCATCTGGCCCGGGTCCGTTTCGAAGAGGTGCAGATCTTCGTCCTTCGGACGGGTGAACGGGTGGTGCATGGCGACATAGCGCTTCTCGTCTTCGTCGTACTCGAACATCGGGAAGTCGACGACCCACAGGAATTTGTAGGCTTTGTCGTCGATCAGACCCAGATCGCGGCCGACTTTCAGACGAAGGTTGCCGAGTACGTCGTACACGACTTTCGGTTTGTCGGCGGAGAAGACGAGCAGATCCCCCTCTTCCACGTTCAGACGCTCGGTCAGCGCAGCGATCTCTTCTTCCTTGAAGAATTTGACGATCGGTCCTTTCCATTCGCCTTCCTTCACGGTGATCCAGGCCAGACCCTTGCCGCCGTAGCGGGATGCGAACGGCTGGAGATCGTCAAGTTCTTTGCGGCTCCACGTCGCGCCGCAGCCCTTGGCGTTCAAGGCTTTGACGATGCCGCCGTTTTTGGCGACCATGTTAAACACTTTTACATCGCTGTCTGCCACGATATCGGTCACCGTGGACAGCTCCAGCCCGAAGCGCAGGTCCGGCTTGTCGGAGCCGTATTTGTCCATCGCTTCCGCGTACGTCAGACGCTGGAACGGTGTCGAAACTTCGGCTCCGACCGTTTCACGGAACAGACGCACGAGCAGCTGCTCCATCATGTCCAGAAGCTGATCCTGGGACAGGAAGGACGTCTCGATGTCCACCTGCGTGAACTCCGGCTGACGGTCGGCCCGCAGATCCTCGTCGCGGAAACAGCGCGCGATCTGGTAGTACCGCTCCAGGCCGCTCACCATGAGCAGCTGTTTGTACAGCTGCGGGGACTGCGGCAGCGCGAAGAACTCGCCCGGATGCACACGGCTCGGCACGAGATAGTCGCGCGCGCCTTCCGGCGTGCTGCCCGTAAGGATCGGCGTCTCGATATCGAGAAAGCCGTTCTCGTCGAGGAACTCGCGGAAAATCCGGGACGCTTTGGCGCGGAGCATGAGCGTCTGCTGCATTTCCGGACGGCGAAGGTCCAGATAGCGGTGCTTCAGGCGCAGCGTTTCGTCGATTTCGATGCCGTCTTCGATGAAGAACGGGGGATTTTTAGCCGCGTTCATAATTTCGATTTCCGTGATCCGGACTTCGATCTCACCGGTTTGCAGGTTGATGTTTACCGTTTCGGCGTCCCGTTCGACAACGGTCCCTTTTACAGCCAGTACATACTCGTTACGGGCGCGGTCGCCGACCGCCAGCGCTTCTCCCGAGAAATCCGGGTTGAAGACGATCTGCACAAGACCGCTGCGGTCGCGCAGGTCGATGAACAAGACGCCTCCCAGGTCGCGACGGCGCTGTACCCAACCGTTCAGAATAACCGTTTCTCCGATGTTCGCTTTCGTTAATTGCCCGCAATGATGTGTTTTGAGCATCATAATGACTGAACCCCTCCATTTTCGTTTCCGGATCTTGTCCGTTTCAAAATCGTTTCCGCAAAATTCTCCAGCTTGATCGTTTCCTGCTCGCCGGTAGCCATCGTTTTGACCGTAATTTCACCGCGCTCCAGCTCGTCGTCTCCCAGAATGGCGACAAAACGCGCCGCAGAGCGGTCAGCCGATTTCATCTGCGTTTTCATTTTGCGGCCCTGGTAATCCTTCTCCGCCAAAATGCCGTGCGCACGCAGCTCGTAGAGCCGCTTCACGATCTCGTCCTCGGCCGCCTGACCGAGTCCGATCAGGTACACGTCCAGCCCGGGAGGCTGAGGAAGCTGCACGCCCTGGGATTCCAGGACGAGCAGAATGCGCTCAAGGCCGAGGCCGAAGCCGACGCCCGGCTGATCTTGCCCGCCGACCTCGGAGACGAGGCCGTTATACCGGCCCCCGCCGCCGATCGTATCGATGGAGCCGATGCCCGCCGCTTTATATTCGAAAGCGGTGTGCGTGTAATAATCGAGCCCGCGCACCAGGCGTGGATTGATCGTAAACGGAATCTCCACCGCGGTCAGATGACGTTTCACCGCTTCGAAGTGAGTCCGGCACGCTTCGTCCAGATCGTCCAGCAGTTCGGGTGCCCCGTCGAAATACTTCTGGTCGACTTTGCAGTCCAGAATCCGCATCGGATTGCGGTCGAACCGCGACTGGCAGTCCTTGCAGAGCTTATCCTTGAAAGGCTCCAGAAACGCCTGCAGTCTCGCTTTGTAATTCCCCCGGATCTCGGGTGTCCCGACCGAGTTAATTTCCACGGATACGCCCGTCATCCCCAGTTCGCGGTAAAACGTGTAACCGAACGCGATGACTTCGGCATCCAGCGAAGGATCCTCCGAGCCGAACGCTTCGATCCCGAACTGGTGAAACTGCCGGTAGCGTCCGGCCTGCGGCTGCTCATACCGGAACATGGGTCCGATGTAAAACAGCTTGCTGATATCGGGCTCGCCGTACAGTTTATTTTCCACATACGCGCGTACGACGCCGGCCGTTCCTTCCGGACGGAGCGAAATACTGCGGTTTCCTTTGTCCTGGAACGTGTACATTTCTTTCTCCACGATATCCGTCGTCTCCCCCACACCCCTGGAAAACAGCTCGGTGTGTTCGAAAATCGGCGTACGAATTTCCCGGTAGCGGAACCGGCTGCACAGGTCGCGGGCCTTGCTTTCCAGCGCCTGCCACTTTTCTACGGAACCCGGCATAATGTCCTGGGTGCCCTTCGGCTTTTGCATGCTCATGCGAGCTTCCTCCTTGCTTTTCTTGTCGACTTTCCCCGTTGTCTTGCGTCTGCGATGTTACTTTTTTGCCATTAAAAAATTAAAAAAGTCCCCCATCCCTAAAACCGCAAAACGGTCAAAGGGACGAGAGACGTTAGTAACTAATCATCACCCGTGGTGCCACCCACATTCCGAAAATCGGCGGCCTGCGGCTCGGAAAAGTCCGGCCCGGCTGATTCTCGCTTCATACGGTTAACGCCCGTCTACGCAAATCGGCTAATGAGACACGGTCAGCGCGGCATGTTGCTAGGAACAAACACCGGCAGCCCTCTGTTCACCGATTGTCCTCCGGGAGGTCTTACGCTCGGCCATCATAAGGAAGCTTGCAGCCAGGGCTTCCCTCTCTGAGTACGTGGAGTCGAACGACTTCATCCCTTCAGCGGATCAAAGTTTTTCAGGGTTGTATTAGAGATGATTGTAAACGGCTCTTCCGGCAAAGTCAAGCTTTTCCCTTACCAAGTTTCCGCCCATTTTTGCAGCTCGTCCATTACCGGTTCGAGGCCCTTGCCTTTCTCGGTCAGTTCGTATTCGATCCGTACAGGCGTCTCCGGGTAAACGTGCCGGATCAGAATGCCCGCCGCCTCCAGTTCTTTGAAGCGTTCGGACAGCATTCTGTCGCTCATGCTCGGAATCATATCGGATATATCTTTAAAACGCTTGGGACCGCTCAAAAGGACCCGGATGATCAATCCCGTCCAACGTTTTCCAAGCAGTTCAAACGCATTCTCGAATTTGGGACACAAATGAAAATCTGCCATGCGACATCATCTCCTTAGCTACATCTTACCATAGTGACTTGTCAAAAGTAAGTCTATAAAACTAATATCCCGCCGAAGGCCCGGTTTATGCCTTCACCTTCACCTTCTCAATCGCATACGCCGCCGGGCTGTCATTTCATTAAACCTTTTTCGGACATTTGAAAAATACGGGTTCTACTCTAGCGCCTCCCTCATAGAATAGGATCATAGAGTTCAGAATCATAGAGCCGAACAGACAGGAGGTTGGCTATGCTTCCCCGGTTTTTCAACCGAATAGACAAGCTGCTTGCGATTTACGGCGCCGTTGCGGCCGCCAGTTTTGCCGTCACCCTGCTCTTCGCCCATCAGTCCGGAGAAAAAAGCCCGCCCCCTCCTGCTTACGCTTATGCGCAAATAACGGCGCCCAACGGAGTCGAGCTGCATGTGGCGAAAACCAAACCCGAGCGGATTGCGCTCAAAGCCGTAAAAGGCAACATCATGGAGCTGTCGGAGTTCGGGATCAACGGCGGCTTTTTCTGGCAGGGCAACCTGCTCAGCATCGCCGTTATGAACGACCTGCCGGTCAAGGGGGCGCAGGGCGAATACGGATCGGGCTGGTTCAATACCGGCCATAAGCGGGGAACCCTCGTCTGGGACGGCGCAGCCCGGCAGTTTACGGTCCAGCAGGCGTCCGATGCGGCCGAGCTGAAGGTAGCGGACCGCAACCGCTACTGGGCCCAGGGCGGGATCTCCATGAGCCTGCAAAACGAAGCCGACTGGCGCAAGCTCGCCAAGGAGGAGAACATGCCCGCCCTGAACGAAGCCCGCATGCGGACCGGCATCGTGTACGACAAAAGCAACGCCGTCTGGCTCGTCGTAACGCCGACGCCGTGCACCGGCGAGCAGTTTCGCGCCGCCATCGCGGGATCGCTGGGCAGAAGCGGACTCGTGGACGGCGTATTCCTGGACGGAAACGGCTCCTCCCAGCTCAAAGTGGCGCAGGCTGCTCTGCCGGGCGACAAACGGCAAATCTATCAGATGATTGCCCTGCATTGACGATCCATTTCTGCGGGAAATCCGGCCGTAAAAAGAAAATAGCCTGCAGCATAAAGCTGCAGACTGTCCATGGATATCTATATCGTAAAGGGGGTCGATATTTAGTATAGAACGCGAACATTAATCCCAGATGAAAATCAAGTTACAATTTCGTTACAATCTCGGACGAAATTATGACGCCGCAGGTTTTGCGCCTTTGCTTTCGGCGTATTTATGCAAATCCATGATCAGCATAAAGGTATCGCCGTTTGTCAGGTTCTGCTTGTCCTTGATTGTCGCGAGCGACGATTCCTGCACGATGCCTCGCTTGGAGAGTTCGGCCATGGCGCCTTCCTTCGGAACGGCGATGCCCAGTCCCTGCGTCATCGTATACGCGGCCTGATCGAGCGTCAGCGCGGACTTCTTGCGCGCTTCCTCGTCGATTCCTTTCAGCGAACCGCTCGGATCGCCGCCGTAAGCCGACGGAATGATTTTCTTCATCCGGGTGATATAGTTCACCATGCGCTGAGGGTTTGACACTTTGTCCAGCTCAAACTCGTTCTTGTAGCCGCCGCCTACGAGAGACATGGACACGGCTGCTTTGAGACCTTCATACTGCTTGTGGGTCATAAAAGGCTGCGGCTTCATGCTGAAAGGCTTAAGATCCACGCCTTGTTTGTTCAGCATGTCCTGGAGCTTCGCAATATTCTCCTTCGAAGCGGCAAGCTCGCGGAAGCTCAGCCCCGCATCTTTGGCGAGTTTGGCTGCGGCGCCTGCGGCTTGTCCCTCAGCCATGCCGACCGGGATGACCCGGGCGCTGCCGTGCGGAAGCGTGTCATAGGAAGCCGCGCGCCCGATGACGAGCAGCCCGTCCACCTTCTTCGGTACGATGCTCCGGAAAGGAATCGCGTACTGCTCCGGCTGCGTGACGACCATACCCGTGTCCGTCGGAGCCAGACGCTGGATATCGACCGGATACGAGCCGAATGCGATCCGGTCCCACTGGTCGCGGTTTTCCAGCAGGTCGATAATATTCAGACGGTATTCCCCCTGAATATGGCGCGTCTCCCTGACGTACAGCTCCGGAGCTGTGCCCGCCAGTTCGACACCCGCGAATTCGGGGTAGTTCTTTTTCAAGAAAGCGACCACGTTCGGAATTTCTTTCTTCGCGATTTCAAACGCTTCGGCGCGCGACTTCGCGTCCAGACCGTCGATATTGAAAATCTGCAAAGCGTTGATCAGTACCATATCGCCGTCTTGGCGTCCGATATTCAGACCGCGCATCTTCACGCGTTCCGGGTTAAGCGCCGGGTAGTTGTAAAGCTCTTTGTAGCCCCAGGCGCTGACTTCGTTGGCATCGGACATCGGATCGTCGTCCGTTTTCAAATGCTTGCTGATCTGGGACCAGACGTCAGGCGTCACATTTTTCAGCTTGAATACGAGCGTAACCGCCATTTTGGCGTTTTTGTTTCCGAGATCTTCCAGGCCATACGTAAAAGGAACGCCGGCCGCGGCGGCGATATCGCCGTCCTGCGTCGCGTCGATCACGGCATTCGCGCGGATTTCCTGCTTCGTTCCGTCTTCTTTTGTAAGGGTGATGCCTTCTACACGGGTTTGCTGTCCCTGATTGGACAAGAGCGGCTCGATGGATTTAAGTTTAAGCATAAGATCGATGTTCTTCTCGCCGCGCACCATGTCGTAGAATGCGTTTGCCGCCGTGTTGATGCTGAAAGAATCGCCTTCGATTTTACTGTACCATTCGGAAAAAAGGCCTTTGTTCAGCACGTCGTGCGGATTGAGCACGGACGGATTCGGCACATAGTTCATGTCGATGCTGTTCAGCCAGCCGAGTGTCATCAGGCCGCCGAGAATTTCCCGGTCGTGCCCGTCCACCAGCAAGGTCTTCTGCCCGTTGCGAGCCGCGGACACCGCTGCCGTTACCCCCTCCGGGTCCGTTCCGACGACGATCACATCATACTGCTTCTCCAGATTCGCTACCGATTTCACTTCGGACAGCGTTTGCTGAGCGATCGGCTTCGGTTTGTTGTGATGACGGTACTGCCAGTAAAGTGCGGCTGCGGCTGCGATTACGGTCAGCACGATCAGCAGGCACATCCAGACGATCCAGGATTTTGATGCGGCATGCTTCGAATGGTTGTTCTTACTCTTTGTCATGGGGCACCTTCCTCATTGAATTCCAACTACTTATGTTTCTGCTTGCGTCCCGGCTATGTAGTCCTGTGTGCATGGGTTGTTCCGGAGCTTTTTCCGATTTGCTGCACGAATACGATTACGCCCGGGACAGCGGAGAGTAGGGGAGTTGAACCCGTTATCCGCCTTGGAAGTTTTGTAGGGTCGTGAACTTATTGGAACGCCCGGAACAGCGGGAAGCTCAAGCACCACTCTTCTTATACGGGAATGAAGCCAATCGGTCTCCGTCAAACGGCAAAAAGCTTCTTTTCCTCCTAAAAATGACCATGACTAGTGTAACATATTTTGCAAGGGGGACAAAGGTTTAAAGCTGGCCCGCTCTTGTGTCTGCCTTCTCTGCGCAAAATGAAAACCGGCCTTCCGCAGGGAGGCCGGTCTCGTTAACGGGGCGGCACTTTGGCCGTCCGTTTGAATCTTCCTTGCGCGGGGGCGATTTCCCCGCTCGCTTCCATCCCGGACTGCTCGGCTCCGGCTCGTATTCTTTCGGAGTAAGCGGAATGAGCGAGCTGGCTCTCGGGCTGGGTCATTTGCTTTTCTTTAAGGGATCGGCGCATGGTGTAGGAAAGCTCCTCTGTCTAATGGCGCGCCGGAGGAAGTACTTCTCCGAAGAGAAGACCCTCCGGCCGGCGGCTTCGACTTTTAGGCTGTCCAAAGAGCTGCCGCATTATGCCAGTCCGGCACCCGCCCGATTAAGCTTTGCTTTCGAGAATAAGCGTGACCGGTCCCCAGTTGGTGAAGGCGACATCCATCATTTGTCCGAACGCCCCCGTTTCCACATGAAGGCCCTGTTCGCGGAGAAGGCCGTTGAACTTATCGTACAAAGCCTCTGCCTGCTCGGGCCGGGCCGCCCCCATAAAATTCGGCCTTCTGCCTTTCCGGCAGTCCCCGTACAGGGTAAACTGCGAAACGGAAAGCACGCTGCCGCCGATATCCTTCACGGAAAAGTTCATCTTTTCCTGTTCATCCTCGAAAATGCGCAAGCCCGCTATCTTGTCCGCCAAATATTTGGCGTCCTCTTCCGTATCTTCATGGCCCACGCCTACCAGAAGCATCAAGCCCCTGTCGATGCGGCCGACGATTTCCCCGTTTACCGTAACCTGCGCTTCCTTGCTGCGCTGTACCACGACTTTCATTAATTCCACTCTCCTTGCCGAAAGTGCTTATTGCATAATCCGCTGAACGGAATATACGTCCTCCACCCGCTTGATCTTCTCCACAACGGCATGCAGGTGCTCGATGTTGCGGATCAGGATGGTCATGTGAATCATGGCCATTTTGTTCTTGTCGGAACGGCCGGAAACCGCGGAAATCATCGTTTTGCTTTCCGAAACGACCTGCAGCACTTCATTCAGCAGACCGCGGCGGTCATGCCCCGTGATTTCGATTTCCACATGGAAATTCGATTCCACGGAATCCGCCCACTCAACCTCGATGACGCGGTTTCCTTCCTCCGTGTTCTCTCCCGGAATGTTCGTACAGTCCGTCCGGTGAACCGACACCCCGCGGCCGCGCGTGATGTAGCCGATAATGTCGTCGCCCGGCACCGGGTTGCAGCATCTCGCGAAGCGGATCAGGAGGTTATCCACTCCTTTCACCCTTACGCCGCTGACCGGTCTGCTTTTCTTCTCGGCGGGAGCCGCCTTGACTTCCTTGACCTCGTTGGTCAATTCCAACGCCTGCGCTTCTTCCGCTTCCTTCTCTTTGCGGAGCTTCTCCGTAAGCTTCGTACAGATCTGAGCTGCGGTGATCCCCCCGAAACCGATAGCCGACATCATGTCCTCGATATCGTTAAAAGCGAACTTCTTCGCCGCTTCCATCAGCTTCTCGTCGGTCATAAGCGCCTGCGGATCGAAAGCCAGCCGTTTCAGCTCGCGTTCGATGGCTTCGCGGCCTTTGGCCACGTTCTCCTCGCGCTTCTCTTTCTTGAACCACTGCTTGATTTTGCTGCGCGCGTGGGAGGACTGAGCGATTTTCACCCAATCCTGACTAGGTCCGTAAGAATGCTTCGACGTCAAAATTTCGACGATATCGCCCGTTTTTAGCTTGTGGTCCAGCGGCACGATCCGGCCGTTGATTTTGGCTCCGATGGTGCGGTTACCAACTTCGGTATGAATACGGTACGCAAAATCAAGCGGGACCGCGCCCGCCGGAAGCTCGATAACCTCCCCTTTGGGAGTAAACACAAAAACAAGATCGGTAAAGAAATCCATCTTCATGGATTCCATAAATTCCGACGCGTTGTCTGTTTCTTTCTGCAGCTCGAGAATTTCACGGAACCACTGCATTTTGTCACTGAACGTTCCTTCGGGGGAGCCGTTGCCTTCTTTGTAGGCCCAGTGGGCCGCGATTCCGTATTCGGCGGTCTGGTGCATGTCCCAAGTCCGGATCTGGACTTCGAGCGGCTCGCCCTTCGGGCCGATGACCGTCGTATGGAGCGACTGGTACATGTTCGGCTTCGGCATGGCGATATAGTCTTTAAAACGCCCCGGCATCGGCTTCCACAGTGTGTGGATAATCCCGAGCGCGGCGTAGCAATCCTTAATATTGTCAACGATGACGCGCAGGGCCATCAGATCGTAGATCTCGTTAAACTGCTTGTTGCGCGAAGACATTTTTTTGTGAATGGAATAAATATGCTTGGGCCTGCCGGAAATATCGCCTTCGATTCCCATTTCGCGGAGCTTGTCCTGAATATTCCGGATGACGTCCTCGATATACTTCTCCCGTTCCGTACGCTTCTTCTGCATAAGATTGACGATCCGGTAATACTGCTGCGGGTTCAGATAACGGAGCGCGATATCTTCCATTTCCCATTTGATGGCGGAAATACCGAGCCTGTGGGCGATCGGACAGAAGATTTCGAGCGTCTCGTCGGCGATCCGCCGCTGACTCTCTTCGGACTGGTACTTGAGGGTCCGCATATTATGCAGCCGGTCGGCCAGTTTAATAAGAATGACGCGGATATCCTGCGCCATCGCCACGAACATTTTGCGGTAGTTCTCGTTCTGCTGCTCTTCTTTGGTTTTAAACTTGATCCGCTCCAGCTTGGTCAAACCGTCTACCAGCATGGCGCAAGTTCTGCCGAATTTATCTTGGACGGCCTCGAGCGAAACCGTAGTGTCTTCCACGACATCGTGAAGCAGAGCCGCAATGATGGACGTCACGTCCATCTGCATGTCGACCAGAATGTCGGCAACGGCCAGAGGATGTAAAATATAAGGCTCTCCGGATTTGCGCACTTGCCCGTGATGGGCTTGTTCCGCGAACTCGTACGCCTCTTTGATTCGGTTGAGTTCTGTCTCTTTAAAGTACTGTGCCGCCTTTTCCAGCAACTGCTCTATTCCCATGAATAAACCCTTTCTACGAAACATGGATATTTCTATTCATTATGCCTAAATTGTGCGCCTTGCGTCAACTGTCAAGCCCGCTCAAAACAAGAAAATTCGGGAAATGACGACCTTTTTCCGCAAAATCTCTGTCCGGTCCGAAAAAAGCTATAGACGAATCCCGAAAATCTGCTAAACTTGTCGATGGAACTCTAGCTATCATCGCTTAAACGCGATAAAGGAGGAAATGTTCGGACATGAGTAACCGTACCATCGGGGTTGATGAACGGCCATCCCTGGGCAAAACAATTCCGCTGAGCCTGCAGCATTTGTTCGCCATGTTTGGCTCCACTGTTCTCGTACCCGCGCTCTTTCAAGTAAATCCGGCCATCGTGCTGCTGATGAACGGGATCGGGACCTTGCTCTACATCTTTCTGTGCAAAGGAAAAATTCCGGCTTATCTGGGCTCCAGCTTCGCCTTTATTTCGCCGGTGCTCGGCGTGCTCGCCACTAAGAGCTACAATTCCGCGCTGGGCGGCTTCATTATCGTCGGGATCGTCTTCGTTCTTGTCGCCCTCCTGGTCAAGCTAGTCGGGACGAAATGGATCGACGTCGTCTTCCCGCCGGCCGCCATGGGCGCCATCGTCGCCGTTATCGGGCTTGAGCTGGCACCGACGGCCGCGGGCATGGCCGGATTTCTTCCGAAAGACGGCGCTCCCCTCGACGGCAAAGCGCTGCTTGTTTCTATCGTTACGTTGCTGATCGCCCTGCTCGGCAACGTCCTATTCCGCGGTTTTATGAAAATCATTCCGATTCTCGTCTCGATCGTAACCGGCTATGTATTGGCCGCCTTCGTCGGAATAGTGGACTTCGCGAAGGTTTCGGAAGCGAGCTGGTTCGCTCTGCCGCAGGTATACACGCCACAGTTCGACATGGCTTCCATCGTGCTCATCCTGCCTGCGGCCCTTGTCGTGATCGCCGAGCATATCGGCCATCTCGTCGTAACCGGCAATATCGTCGGCAAGGACTTGTCCAAGGATCCCGGACTGGACCGTTCGCTGCTCGGCAACGGGATCTCTACTATCCTGTCCGGTTTCGTCGGTTCTACACCGAATACGACCTATGGCGAAAACATCGGCGTACTTGCCCTGACCCGTGTATACTCCACCTGGGTCATCGGCGGCGCGGCCTGCTTTGCCATCGTGCTCTCCTTCTCCGGGAAGCTTGCCGCACTGATCATGACCATCCCAACTCCGGTGATGGGCGGCGTTTCGCTCCTGCTCTTCGGAGTTATCGGCGCATCCGGTATCCGGATGCTGGTCGAAAGCAAAGTCGATTATTCCAAAGCGACTAATCTGATTTTGACTTCCATCGTGCTTATTATCGGCCTCAGCGGCGCGGCCCTCAAAATCGATTCCTTCGAGCTGAAAGGCATGGCGCTGGCGACCGTATCGGCTATCGTGCTCAGCCTTTTCTTCAAACTGGTCGAGGTGTTGAAGCTTTCGAACGACTAGTGCATCTGCGTTAAAGAAGCAGTCCTTTATAAAAAGCCTGTTCTCCGCAAAGGAGAACAGGCTTTTTTTGTATCGCAATTAACCTTAATACTGGATCAAAGTGAAGACATCTTTGCCCGCAGGCAGCTGCTCGCGGCCGTTCAAATAAGTCAGCTCAATCAGGAATGCCGAACCCACGACTTCTCCGCCCAGTTGTTCGATCAGATTGACGCAAGTTTTGATGGTACCGCCGGTTGCAAGCAAATCGTCGGCAATCAGTACGCGCTGGCCCGGTTTGATCGCATTGTCATGCACCGCCAGTTTGTCTTTGCCGTACTCCAGGGAGTAGTCCGCTTCAATGGTTTTGCCCGGCAGCTTGCCGCTCTTGCGGATCGGCACGAAACCTACTCCAAGCGCATAGGCAAGGGGAGCGCCCACGACGAACCCGCGTGCTTCCGGACCTGCGATCAGGTCGATTTCTTTGTCTTTGACGAAACGGGCGATCTCGTCGATCGCTTCTTTGTATGCAGCCCCATTTTGCAGCAGGGTCGTGATGTCTTTAAAACGAATGCCCGGCTGCGGGAAATCTTCGATGACGCGGATATACTCTTTGAAATTCATGGGGATTCCTCCATTTATGTGGGTTGCGCGGACGACAATTGCTGCGGTGAACGACAGCCTGCAATCCAGTCGCTTAATTCTTTGGCGGACGTATACACGCAGACGCGGTCGACTTCCGCGCGCGACAGACGTTCCTGATACTTTCTCGAGGTCGTCAGGTCACGCTTGGACGGAGCGGCTACCGGGCGGACGACGCCTCCGGCTTTCTCGATAAAGCCCAGCTCCTCGAATACGTCGAGGACGAAAGAGATCATCGACGCCGATAAGCCTGACCGGCGGCTGAACGATTGCAGCAGGGCGGGATTGCGCAAATCCCACATGCCCTGCTGCCTGACGGACGCGTAGACCGCTTTGAACTGGTCACGCGTAGGCATCGCGCCGCCGTCCTGCGGCGCGGGATCGGCGAAGACGGCATAGCACCGGCGTATGCCGTCCGCCTGGGCGAGCGCCCGCTCCAGCTGCGTGAGCGAGCGTGGAGCCGTGCAGAGGACAATGTCGGTCATCTCCGGGAACTTCAGTTCCCGGGCCGCTTCATTGTCCGCTGCCAGGCTCCCGTCAGGCATGCACCGCCACACGGGGCCTGCCTGACGCCCGCCGGGCGCCCGGTCCTCTTCGCCGAAGAGGACAAGGGCCGGCGGCCGAGCGGAGCCGCGCCCCGGAAGGGCGGCGAGCCGCTCGCCGAGCGCGGCCAGCTCTTCGACGACGCGCGCGGCGGGTTTGCCTCTCCAGTCGAAGACCTGGAGAGCCGGGATGCGCAAGTCCTGCAGCATGAGCTGCGGCTTGCGCACGCCGTTCCACTCATTGACGGAGAGCTCTCCGACAATGTCAACGGGCGCCTGCGGCGTCATCAGGCTGCCGAGCCAGCCTTTGCCGAAGCCCACGGCCTCGACTCCGGCGGCGATCTCGGCGGCGGCATCCGTGAGAACCAGCTTCAGGTGCTGGCGCTCACGACCCATCAGCCTGATTTCATCGAGGCGGAGGCCGCTGAACAAAATCTTCGGCGCCGGATTGCCTACTCCGAACGGAGCCAGCTTCTCCAGCTCCTCGATGCATTCGAGGGGCACCTCGCTGAGGCTGCATTCCGCATCGACGGCAAGCAGCGGGACAAAATCTTCCGCGCTGAGCCATTCGCCGGCGAGCACATTCAGCCTCCGTTCAAACTCGGCGATGTTCTCCCTGCGAAGCGACATGCCGGCAGCGGCCTGATGCCCGCCGTAATGATCCAATAGATCGGCGCAGTGCGTCAGCGCCAGATACATATCGAAGCCCGCGATGGATCGGGCCGAGCCTTTGGCCATCCCCGTGTCGGGATCTATGCTGAGCACGATGGTCGGACGGTAATAAGTGTCGACCAGACGCGAAGCAACGATACCGACGACGCCGACATTCCATGTTTCGCCGGATACGACGAGAAAGTTTTTGGGCGTTTCTCCCCGCTTCAAAGCCCCGTCCTGTTCTTCTTGCACGGCAGCCTTAGCCAGTCCCGTCAGCTCGTCTACAATGAACTGGCGTTCTTTGTTCAGCAGATCGAGCTCTTCCGCGACCGACACCGCTTCGGCTTCGTCTTCTGTCACCAGAAGTTTGAGTGCAGTGGAGGCGTGTTCCAGCCTTCCGCTGGCATTGATCCGGGGCGCGAGGCTGAATCCGATGTGCGTGGCATTCACTGCGCTCCTGTCGACACCCGAGACGTCCATCAAGGCACGCAGTCCGGGATAAGCCGACTTTCTCATTCTTTCCAGTCCAAGCTTAACGATAAGCCGGTTCTCGTCGTGCAGAGGCATTAAATCCGCTACCGTACCGATGGCGGCAATCTCCAGCAGTTCTTCTGGCAGACGGCCCAGCAGTCCCTGAGCCAGCTTCAAAGCGACCCCAACACCTGCAAGCCCCTTAAACGGATAGGGGCAGGTTTCTTGCTTGGGATTGATCAGGGCAAGCGGCTGAGGCAGCGTACCGGGCGGTTCATGATGATCCGTCACGATGACGTCCATGCCAAGCTCCTGAATATAAGCGACTTCCTCTACCGCACTTACACCGGTATCGACCGTGATAATCAGAGATACTCCTTGCTCTTTAGCGAGATCAACGGCCCCTTTATTCAAACCGTAGCCTTCTTTGACCCGATGCGGAATGTAGGTGTCGAAATTGGCGCCCAAACCTCGGAGCAGATGGGCCATAAGCGCCGTCGAGCTGACCCCGTCCGCATCGTAGTCGCCGTAGACACGAATTTTTTCTCCGCCGCTTAGGGCGGATCGGATCCGGCTGACCGCCGGTTCCATGCCTTCCATCAGGAAAGGATCGTGAAAATGACCGCTTCCTCCGCTGAGAAACTGTTCGGCTTCGGGAACGCTGCTAACTCCGCGCAGCACAAGCAGCCTGGCGAGCAGCGGATCGATCCCGAGAGCATCGCAAAGCTGCCCGGCAACGGCCTCGTCTCCAGCGCCCAACCGCCATCTTGCTTTGGATTCCAGCACGTTGTTCCTCCTAAACTTGCATATTCATTTCTTAGCTCATTCGTTAATGAAGCATCTGCGCGCTGTCATTTGCAGCGGCATCAATACTGTGTTTGTAAGGATAACCCGAATCGTAAGGGAATACGTGAATCGTGACATCGGAAAGGTGTATAAATTTTTTCATGAGCTGGTACTTGACCGATCTTGCAATTTCGTTGCCTTCCAGAACGGAAATGCGCGGATTCACGCTGATCCTGAGCTCCACAATGACATAATGCCCGTGTTCCCGGGCTCGGAGATCTTCTACGGAAATGACGCCCTTTACGCCTTGTACGGCGTCGATCATATCCCGCGCATCTTCCTGATGCAGGGCACGGTCCATCGTTTTCTGCAGCGCGTCGGTAATAACCCCGTAACTGTTTTTAACGATAAGAAGGGTGACGGCGACGGCCGCTGCCGGGTCCAAGTAGTACATAAACCCCCAGCCCATTTTTTCACCGATCAGAGCGCCTCCTACCCCGGCCAGCGCCATAATCGAGGAATACACGCCGGAACGGTGTTCCCAGGTGCCGGTCACGAGATCGCGTGAGCCGAGCTTTTTCCCGACCCAGTAATTGTACCGGAACATGACTTCTTTGCAAACAAGAGAAGCGATAACGGCAATAAGCGCATAGCTCTCGGGTGCTTTACGTACGCCGGAAACCATATCCTTCACCGCATTCATACTGATTTCCACGGAAATGATCGTCATAATGACCGCAATTAGAATCGCGGCAATGGATTCCGCTTTGTCACGACCGTAGGAGCGGCCATGGTCGACGGGAGTTCCCGGCGCTTTCAGACTCCGCAGCGAAGCGAATGAACCCGCTGTATCCGAAGCGGAATGCACGGCGTCCGCCAAGAGGCTCCGGCTTCCCGCCATCACGCCGACCACACCTTTAAGAACCGTAAGACCGATGTTGCCACCTATTCCAATCCACGCGGCGACTTCGGCTTTCTGAAATCGTTCGTCTGACATGTCGACTCTCCTAATGAATAGTTTGCTGGGTGACGCTTCTATCTCATGTCAAGGAAAAGCCGCGGGAACAAGGATTCACGCGGCAGTGAGCTTATTCTTTTGCGGCTGCGGCTGGAGCGGCTTTGCGCTTGTTGCCGAGCGAGTTTCTTTTGAGCAGGTACCACAGCGGGCTCGCGATACAGATGGAAGAGTATGCGCCGCTTGTCAGACCGATGATTTTCGCCAGGGCGAATAATTTAATAGATTCGCTGCCGAAAATAAAGAGGCAGACAGCCGCGATCAATACGGTAAGAACCGTGTTGATGTTCCGGGCCATCGTTTGCCATGTGCTGTCATGAACAAGCTTCTCCAGATCTTCCGGAGTTTTCGTCTTGGCGAAACGAAGGTTTTCACGAATCCGGTCGAAGATAACGATCTTGTCGTTGATCGAGTAACCGACGGTAGTCAGTACAGCGGCTACGAACGGCAAATCGACCTCGAAACGGAAGATGGCAAACATCGCGACGACGATAAACGCATCGTGAAGAATGGAAATAATGGCGGCTAACGCGAATCTCCATTCAAACCGGATGCTTACATAAATGCTGATCGCCACACTTGCGATGAGAATACCGATGATCGCTTTAATGGCGAGTTCCTTGGCGATGTCGGGCGATACGGTGTTCACTTCCATGGACACCTTATCTTTATAAGGGGCTTCGAAAGCCGCCTTGATTTTATCGACCTGTTCTTTGCCCAGAATTTCATCGAAACGGGTGGAGACGCGGTCGCCGTTGGCTCCGCCGATCGTGACTGTCTGATCAAAGCCCGCGCCTTTGTAAATCTCCTGCGCTTTCTCTTTGGTAATCGCTTGTCCTACCGAAACGTCGATGGAAGTACCCGCTTTAAAGTCGACGCCGTAGTTCATTTGGAACAGCAAGAGCGTTACGATACCGGCCAGTATGAGTATACCGGAGATTGCGAAGAAAACATTCCGGTGTTTGACAAAGTTGAATTTGTTACTATAGTTCACGGATGTCCGCCTCCTTCACGCCAAAATAACCGGGCTTTTTAAACACATTGCCCTTAATGAGCAGGTGAATGAGGAATCTCGAGAAGAACACGTTCGTCAAGATACTCACGACAATACTGAGCATCGTGGTCAAAGCAAAGCCTTTGATAGCCCCGTTGCCGATATAGTAGAGTACAAGGCTGGAAATAATGTTCGTAATGTTCGCATCCATAATCGTGCGGAACGAAGCTTTGGAACCCGCTTTAAGCGAAGACGGAATGCTCTTGCCGCTGCGGATTTCTTCTTTGATCCGTTCGTACGTAATAATGTTGGCGTCGACCGCCATCCCGATCCCGAGCACGAGTGCCGCAATCCCCGGAAGGGTCAGTGTCGCGTTGATCCAGTCAAACAGCACGAGAAGCAGCCAAGTATACGTGATAAGCGTAAAGGCCGCAATAATGCCGGGCAGACGGTAAAGGAGAATCATAAAGACCAGAATGATAACGGATGCGATAATCCCCGCACGGATCGTTTGTTCCAGAGACATTTGTCCAAGGGAAGCGCCGACTACCTGCGTGTATTTCTCCGTCAATTTCAGAGGGAGGGCGCCGAGGTTGATCGTGTCGGCAAGCTTTTGCGCTTCCTCGAACTTGAAACTGCCTGTAATCGTAGCTACGTCACTGTCGATCGGAGTGTTAACCATCGGGGACGACAGCTTTTCCTCATCGAGAAAAATCGACAGGGGCTTTCCTACCATTTTTGTAGTAACATCTTTAAATTTGCTGCGGTCTTTCAGCTTGATTTGTACCACCGGCTGGTTCGTTTGATCGTAACCGACCGAGGCTCCGCCTTCGACGAAATCGGTACCGATCAGCATGTTGTTGCCATCCGGATCGCGGAACGTAAGGGAAGACGGTTTGCCGATTTTCTGGCGCACTTCGTCTTCGTTCTGAACGCCCGCCAGACGCACGCGGATACGGTTTTCGCCTTCGGCGAGAACTTCCGGCTCTGCTACGCCGAGCTTATCCGCGCGCTGCGCGATGCTTTCCGCCGCTTTTTTCAAAGTTGCGGGGGTTACTTTCTGACCGGCCGTAAACGGCTCAGCCACGTAGAGGATCTCAAACCCTCCTTTTAAATCCAAACCGAGCTTGATCTTGCCAAGAAGCCCGGGACTCGTCGTTGCGATCACGGCCAGCGTGACAATGACGGTTATGAAAAACGCCGAGATCCGTTTTACATTCATTCCTTGATAATCTCCCTTCCCAACTCAATATTCCTATTATACCCACACGCGAAAAACGAGTCAATTTGACGTTTTTTACCACCCCAAACAAAAAAAGGCCCCGAAAAGCCGATCAGGACCTTCGATACATGCTTAACGTCAAATAATTCATAAACTGATTAGGTTTAAGCGACAAAATATCGTTGACAACCTGGTGAAGAGGCGGCAATCCTTTCTTCTTGTACCTGTCGTTAATGCACTCCCAGATTTCTTCTCCCGTGACATGTTCGTAACCGATCATCTGGAACTCCTCCGCTTTGCTCAGGCATAAGCCTTCGATCATCTCGTTGAGTTCCCGGTCGTTCAGGCGCTCGGGCTCTGATTCCTCCTCCATAATACCTTGGGCAGCCCCGGTATTAAATTCCTCTTCGACCGCCATGTCGAATGCCGGCTCCGCTTCCACTTCAAACGAATCGGCAGGATCGATCACGACCGCTTGCACGGGTTCGGCAGCAGCAGCCGTTTCATCCATGGAGCTGATCTCCACAACCGTTGACGTTTCTGGCGTCTCGCCTGTTTCGGCTTCACGGCCGGATTCTTGCAGCGTTCCGCCGCTTTCCGGCCATCCGTTCAGGACATCCGCATCTTTCTTTTCTTCTGTCTCTTCGGGTTCCAGCATCGTTTCCAGGGACTCCGCTTCGGCCAGCGCTTCCGCTTCAAGAAGTCCTTCCGGCAATAGCCGGGATTCCGTTTGTTCTTTAGTGTCTTCCGGGGCTTCGTCTTGCTCCGCTGCCGCGGCTGATGCCGTCTCCAATTTGTCCGTTTCCGAATTCATTTATTTCCCCCCTTAGCTGCTGTAACGGCAACGTACACGTTCTGCTTCATACCTGCTATATTCGCTTACAAAAACAGGTTTTCCTGCATTGCCGGTCCCGTATCCCCAAAAAGTTTGGCATGAGCTTGGCCATTGCCCGCATATCCTCTAGTAGAACCCGTTACGGAAGAGGGAGTGAACGTTGACCAAGCAGTCTTTTCTAAAAGGGACGATGATTTTACTGGCCGCAGGCATCGTAAACCGGATCCTCGGTTTCATCCCGCGGATCACGCTTCCCCGGGTAATCGGCGCCGAAGGCGTCGGCCTCTACCAGATGGGCTGGCCGTTCCTGATCGTTATTCTTACGATTGTAACGGGAGGCATTCCCCTCGCCGTATCCAAACTCGTGGCCGAGGCGGAAGCCGAGCGCAACTACCGCCGTTCGGCGCGCATTCTTAAGCTCGCCCTTACGCTTTCCGTGAGCATATCGGGGATATTTACCGCAGTCTGCATACTGGGGGCGCGCTGGATAACCTCCCATCTGCTGACGGACGAGCGCGTCTATTTTACTTTTCTCAGCATGAGCCCGATTATACCGATTATCGCCGTATCCTCGGTTCTCCGGGGCTATTTTCAGGGAAAGCAGGACATGATCCCCACGGCAACTTCCCAGACCATTGAGACGCTGGTGCGCATCGTCATGGTTCTTCTCTGCTCCTTCGCCCTGCTCCCCTATGGGATTTCATGGGCGGCCGCCGGCGCCATGATCGGCGTCACCATCGGTGAAATCGCGGGTATGCTCGTACTTCTCATCCATTACAAGCTGCAGCGCAAGAAAAACATGCCCGTGAACAAGGCGCAGATCGGCACAAGCGCCGCGCACGGCCGGATGACCCAACTGCGCCGTCTGCTGACGCTTTCCCTGCCGATTACGGCCAGCCGCCTCGTGGGGGCGGGCTCCTACCTGCTCGAATCCATTCTCATCGCGCACAGTCTTGCGGCCGCCGGTATCGCAACCGCACTCGCGACCGCTCAGTACGGCGCCCTGCAAGGGATGATCATTCCGATCATCCTGCTGCCGAGCGCCTTGACCTCCTCGCTTTCGGTTTCGCTCGTTCCGTCGCTCAGCGAGGCCGCGGCGCGCAAAGATCTGAAGACCATTCACAAGCGCATGCATCAGTCGCTTCGCCTGGCGCTTGTTACGGGCGCTCCCTTCGCCGTCATCATGTATGTGCTGGCCGATCCTCTTTGTCTGCTCATGTACGGGCAGAAGGATATCGCAGTCATGCTTAAAATGCTGGCGCCGGTCGCAATTTTCATCTACCTGCAGGCTCCTCTCCAGGCCGCGCTGCAGGCGTTGGACAAACCCGGCAGCGCGCTCATCAACACGCTGATCGGCTCCCTCGTCAAGCTTCTGCTGATTGTATGGCTCGCGAGCAAGCCGGAATTCGGCATACTCGGCGCCGTTATGGCCAGCTGCGTGAACGTTGTGCTGGTCACCTTCCTCCACGGGCTGAGCGTGCTGCGGCATCTGAAGTTTACCCTGCGCGGCAGCGATGTGGCCAAGGTGTCGGCCGCCATGGGCATCGCCTCCTTATGCTGCTACGCCGTTTACCGGTCCATCGGCAGCATGCCCGCCGGTATCAGTTTCCTCCTCGCCTCGGCTGCCGCCTTAACGGCTTATCTGGCGGCCGTAACGGCACTCAAAATCGTTAACAGGTCGGACTTGTCCCGCTTGCTGACACTCGGGCGGAAAATCATCCGCAAACCTTGATCCGTCCGCCGAATACAGAAAAGCCGGTACGCACAGATTTTTGTGCAGTCCGGCTTTTTCATCGTTTAAACCCGGTCCTTCTTATCCACGTACAAATACCCCCGGTGATCGACGGAACAGAAGAAAACTTCCTTGAAATCAGATATCCCCTTCTTCTTAAGCTCGCTCTTGAGCCAGAAGCGGGTCTGGCCCACTTTTTGCAGATTATCTTCCTGGACTTTGCCGTCCATGACCAAGGCTACAGGCAGTCCCGCATAACGGATGCGCCCGCTCTCGATCGGCCCCATTTCGGGCTTGCGGCTGGGATGATATTTTTCCACCACACTCAGCTTGCCGGACGGCTCCAGAATGGCGAATTCGACATCGGCCACGTTCATAACCTTATGCTGCCGGAGCTGCATCATCAGATCATCGAGGTTGTAGCGCTGTTTGCGCATTTCTTCGCGGTTCAGCTTCCCGTGTTCGATCAGGACGCTTGGACGGCCTTCGAATAACGTGCGGAAACGCTGGCTTTTGAGCGTAATGAACGCCATCAGCAGTTGAATGAGCACGAGCGTAATCATCGGCACCATTCCGTTAGCCATGGGCATGCGTATGTCTTCCAGTACAAATACGGCGATTTCGGCAATCATAATCGATATCACCAGATCGAAAACCGAAAGCTTGCCGATTTCGCGTTTCCCCATAATACGGAGCATGACGAAAACGACAAAATAGATCATAACGGTGCGCAAAAAAATCGTCAGCAGTTCCATGGTATCCTCCTGGACGTTCTGTTCTCGGAGTTTACCTGGTAGTCTGACCGCCCCCCTTTCCCTTCATGCGGCCCGGAAGTCCCTCAATTGTTGCCAAACCAGAATCCGACTAAATACAGGGATGCCAGGGTAAGTGAAAATAGAGCAAACGGCACGCCGATCCGTGCATATTCCCGGAAGCTCAGCCCGTTTTTCCGGGAGGCAGCGACTCCGAAGGCCAGAAGACTGGAAAAAGAACTGAAGCTGGTCGCATTGGAGCCTAAGTGCACACCCGAAAGCAGGACATACCAGAGCCTTCCCGCATGATCCGGTGAGACGGCCTGCAATTGTTCACTCACCATTTGAACGACGGGAACGGAAAATGCGGTCCAGGCCGTCCCGTCCGAAAAGGCGGCGCCGGCAGCGGACAACCAGAGAACGGCCAGCACGGCCCGCTGATCGTCTCCCGAGCTTGCCTTCATCAGCCATTCGGCCGCGACGTCAAGCACGCCTGTCTGGACGAAAGCGCCGGCGATAAGGAGCCAGCCGGCAGTGAGCGCCAGGAGCGGGACAAAGCCGGCCGCGAAACTTTTGAGGCTTTCGCGTCGTTTAATTACCGATTGGAACAATAAGGCCGCTGCCGCTCCGGAAATCCAAATCAGGTCAACACCCGTCAGATCGGCACAAATATATGCCAGCAGGATCAAACCCAGGGCGATAGCCGGATTGCGGATATCCCCCTTGTCTCCATTCATGCCGGAAGCCGCGGTTTGGAGTTCCCGGAGTCTTTCCGTGCCTACTTTCAGCTTATCGACGTACACCGTCCGGATCATCATATAAGCGAGAACAAGGAGAACGGCATGGAGGGGGCCCAGCACGAGCCAAACGCCCGTCAGGCCAAGTTCGCCTGTAGTGCCGATCAGCCGGGCCGGCATAGTTCCGGCAACGGAGAGGCCGCTTCCGATGTTGCAGGCCAGCATCATACCGATTACGAACGGAGAAGGCGGTATTTTCCAGGCTCTCGTAAAAGCCAGCAGAAGCGGCAGAAGAGCCGCCATGGCGGTTAATGCGTCCAGAAGAGCCGATGCGGAGGCGGCCAGCATCATGGACATGGCCAGCACCTTTTGCGGATTCGCCGAAGTCAGCCGGTAAAATCTTACCGCCGTCAGCTGAATCCATCCCGCTTCTTCGATTACAGTCGCTATTATTCCCATGGTCAGCGCAAGCGCGAGCGCTCTCCACGGGACGGCCTCTATCACGACGGCTGGGGGACCCGCAATTCCGGCCGCCAACAAAACAGCCGCTCCCGCCAGCGGAAGCCAGGCGCGGCAGCGGACAAATTTCAGGCCCAAACCTACGGCCAGCAGGGCGACAACTACAGCCGCTGCGGCCTGCCAGCCGGCATTCTGCACAGCTTCATGCATCTTGTTCCCGTCCCCCTTTCCCACGGAACCGCGTACAAGCGGAACCTGTACTATTCTTATGAACAGGCCCATAGAATGATGATACCGAAATGTTCTTAAGGGAAAGGGAGGATACTGTCATGATTCCGATTAATAAGGTGAGCCAGGTCCGTCTATCTTCGCCATTTCTTTCAGGCCTTCTCTATGCGTTCATTATGCTGATTGCGGGAACTATAGTAACTTCGCTGATTCTGCTTCTCAGCCGTACGCAAGAATCTTCGCTTTCCACCCTGGCTTATATCACGCACGGGCTTTCCGTTTTTGTAGGAGGCTGGGTTGCGGGTAAACGCGCGGGCCGCAAAGGCTGGTATTACGGCGGCATGCTGGGCATTTTTTATGCGCTGATCGTCTGGATTATCGGCTTCCTTGCGGTTGATACCGCATTCGATCTGAAAACGCTCACCCTGGCCGGATTCGCTTTCGCTGCCGGTGCGCTCGGCGGCATGATCGGCGTTAATTCCAGCAGTAAATAATGGAGAGACCCCTGAAATTGCACACCTACTACTCCGACTATGATATAATATCTTAGTTCTCTTATACCTTTTTGAATTTTAGGGGGAAATACAATGTATCCGTTACAATCCATGACCCACGCAACCGTATATATTGTGATTTCCATCTACGTTCTCCTGTACCTGTCTTTACGGAAAAATCCGTTTTTTGTCGCAGGAGCATTCGTACAGGACTTTTTCACAAAACGGAAGTTTTTCTTTCATTTTGCGGCGGTCATGGCTATTCTCTTTTTCAACAAAGTCGAGCTTTGGATTGAATCCAAAATGCACTACACACCCGATTTCACGGCAAAAATACACGGGCTGGAAGGAGACTTCGTAGCAGGTTTCCAGCACTTGTTCTATAACAACACCGTCACGATGGTTACCAGTATTTTTTATGTGATCGTATTTCCATGTCTGATGATCGTATCGATTCTGATTTATACGTACCAGAAGAAATACCGTCTTTTTTATGCGCTTTGCTATACGGTCATAATCAATTACGTCATTGCCATTCCGTTTTACTTGTTCTTCCCCGTTCAGGAAGTGTGGGCGTTTCATCCCAATGTAAAGCTGCTGATCTTGGAAGTGTTTCCTAAATTCGAAGCGGAATACCGGCCTTTGTCCGGGCTCGACAACTGTTTCCCGAGCCTGCACACCTCCATTTCCGTGTCCATGGCACTGCTTGCCAGCCGTTCAGGGAACCGGCTTTGGAAATGGTTTTCCCTCCTCAGCTGCGTAGTGATCATCTTCTCGATCTTCTACCTGGGGATCCACTGGCTGACCGACATGTGCGGCGGTGTCCTTCTCGGTATATTCGCGGCCCGTCTGGGCCTTAGCATCAGCGAAGAGCGTCCGTTCTTCAGCAGGATTCTTCTGCCGCAGCGCAGGCTCCAGAAGCAAGAAGTCAGCGAATAATGCTGCGACAGCTTGTTAATATGTACGAAAAAAAGGCGAGTTCCTTAGACCGGCCGGTCGAGGAACTCGCCTTTTATGTATGTGATTCGCTCTTATTTTTTCTCTTCTGCTACCGCGCTGCTCGTTACAACGGTGTTAACCGCCGAACGGTCGAATGTCATTTTGGTCGCATCGTTAACGCGCAGAACGACGATGTCGTCGGTAATCTCCAGGATTGTGCCGTGAAGGCCTCCGATCGTAACGACCTTGTCGTTTTTCTTCAAGTTACCCAGCATCATGTTGCGGGTTTTCGTCCGCTTCTGCTGCGGGCGGATCAGCAGGAAATAAAGAACCAGGAACATCAGAATAAGCGGAATGTACGTCACTAAGCTTCCGTACGGACTTGCATTGGCTGCTGCGGCCAGATTGGACATCGTTGAGATCCTCCTTCAGTTAAAAACCTTTGTCGTTGTCGTGAAGACCATACTTTGTAAAAAACTCGTCCCGGAAATCGCCGAGGCGATCTTCGCGGATGGCTTGTCTGACACCCCTCATCAGTTCAAGCAAAAAGTGCAGATTGTGGTACGTGGTCAGCCGGATGCCGAATGTCTCGTCGGCCTTGATCAGGTGACGGATATAGGCGCGGCTGTAGTTGGTACATGTGTAGCAGCTGCACTCCGGATCAAGCGGTCCGAGATCGTCGGCGTGTTTCGCGTTGCGGATAACAAGACGTCCGGCGCTCGTCATCACGGTGCCGTTGCGGGCAATCCGTGTCGGCAGTACGCAGTCGAACATATCCACGCCGCGGATAGCGCCTTCGATGAGTGCGTCGGGTGAACCCACTCCCATCAGGTAGCGGGGCTTCCCGGTCGGAAGCAGCGGTGTCGTGCATTCCAGCATCTCATACATGAGGTGCTTGGGCTCGCCTACGCTCAATCCTCCAATAGCATACCCCGGGAAATCCATGGAAGTCAACTGCTCCGCGCTCTGCTTGCGCAAATCGGCGTACATGCCGCCCTGCACGATGGCGAACAGTCCCTGATCGCCCGGACGGGCATGACTCTTCAGGCAGCGCTCCGCCCAGCGGGTCGTACGTTCCAGAGAGTCTTTCACGTACTCGTAAGTCGCCGGATAAGGAGGACATTCGTCGAAGGCCATCATAATATCGGAGCCGAGCGCATTCTGGATTTCCATGGCTTTCTCCGGCGAGATAAAGAGTTTGTCCCCGTTCAGGTGGGAACGAAACTGCACGCCTTCTTCCGTGATTTTACGGATATCGCTCAGGCTGAATACTTGAAAGCCTCCGCTGTCCGTCAAAATCGGGCGGTCCCAGTTCATAAATTTATGAAGGCCGCCTGCTTTTTTCACAAGCTCATGGCCCGGGCGGAGGAATAGATGGTACGTGTTGCTCAAAATAATGTGAGCGTCCATCGCTTTCAGTTCTTCCGGGCTCATTGTTTTTACCGTCGCCTGAGTGCCTACCGGCATGAAAGCAGGTGTTTCGATCACACCGTGCGGAGTATGTACGCGACCGAGCCTTGCCCCGGTCTGCTTGCAGGTCTTGATGTGTTCATAAGTAACCGCAGCCATAGTTGTCTTCCCTTCTCGATTCAATAAATAAACATCGCGTCGCCGAAACTGAAAAAGCGGTACTTCCGCTCGACGGCTTCACGGTAAGCGTTCAAAATGCTCTCCCGGCCGGCCATGGCGGAAATCAGCATCAGCAGCGTCGATTTAGGCAGGTGAAAATTCGTCAGCATCGCATCGACAAGTTGAAACTCCACGCCCGGATAGATGAAGATGCTGGTCCACCCGCTGCAAGCGCGAATGTATGGCTTGCCGCTGTCCGTGTGGACGGAGCCGCCTTGCGCTTCCGATGCCGCCCGCGACTGGCGGGCGGCGGTTTCCAGCGTTCTCGTCGAGGTCGTACCGACCGCTACGATGCGGCCGCCTGCGGCGGTCGTCTCGTTGATGAGATCCGCCGTTTCCTGCGGAAGCTCATAGTACTCGGCATGCATCTCGTGCTCTTCCACCTTGTCCGCGGATACGGGACGGAACGTCCCGAGCCCGACGTGAAGAGTCACGAAGGCCAGACGGACGCCCCGGCTTTTCAGCTTGTCGAGAAAATCGCCGGTAAAATGCAGACCGGCGGTCGGAGCGGCAGCGGAACCCGCATGGCGGGCATAGACCGTCTGGTAGCGCTCCTTCTCGGGCAGCTGTTCCTTAATATAAGGAGGCAGCGGCATTTCCCCCAGCTTATCCAGGATCTCGTTAAAAATACCTTCGTAACGGAAGCGAACGGTACGCGCTCCCATCTCCCCTTCGGCTTCGACCACCGCCGAAAGCGGTGCCTGCTTCGGGACGACCGGCGTACCGTCCGCAGCCGTCTCCGGCTGTACGCCGAACAGCAGCTCAGTGCCGGTTTTAATCCGCTTGCCGGGACGGGCCAAAGCTTCCCAGCGGTCCTCGCCCAGCGGCTTGAGCAGCAGAAGCTCCACTTTGGCCCCCGTGTCCGCCTTCACGCCAAAAAGCCGGGCTGGAATGACTCGCGTGTCATTCATCACGAGCAGATCCCCGGCTTTCAAAT
Organism: Paenibacillus chitinolyticus NBRC 15660; assembly: GCF_000739915.1. GTDB lineage: Bacteria > Bacillota > Bacilli > Paenibacillales > NBRC-103111 > Paenibacillus_F > Paenibacillus_F chitinolyticus. The sequence continues at coordinate 284,346 of NZ_BBJT01000005.1, forward strand.
AATCGGCCAACTGTTCAAACGTATGATGACCGACGGCGCCCGACTGCTTGTCGAGCGTCATCAGTCTAGACTGCGTCCGTTCCAGGAGCGGAGTCTGGGCAATCAATTCTTCCGGCAAATCGTAATCAAAATCTTGTACGTCCATTTATGTCTCTCATTCCTTAGTCGTCCAAACTCCGGTATAGTAAGTTTGTAAAATTTCGGTGTAGGTTTTCCCCTGCTCCGCCAGACCTCTGGCTCCCCATTGGGACATGCCGAGTCCGTGCCCGTTGCCTGTCCCGCGGATCACGAAGCTGGCCGTGCCCGATGCGACGCTGCGCACCTGGTTGTCCGCTCCCATGACGAACAGGTCGGCCCCCGCTTTTTGCGGTTTGGCCTGGGTTCCCCCGATAACCTGGACAGAACCCGCCGTTTGAGCGGCCGGTTTACCGTCTGCACCAACTATAGTATACCTTCCCGGTTCCTCAATATCAAACAGGGTACTGGGCAGGCCGCCCAAAACATTCCGAAGATCGTTCGGGTATTTGACCTTCACTACTTCCCCGTTTGCTTTCAGTTCGGTAGCGCGTCCCGACGGGCCTCTTTTGCTTACCTCCAGCGACTGGAGCGGTCCGTTCAGCTTCACTCCCGCGCCTGCGAGCAGCTTCTCCATCTGGGCGCGGTCGTACACCCTGAACCAGCTGTAGGAATTTGACTCCGTTACCTGTTCCAGCAGGGTGACACGCTCCTTGTCCTTAAGCTGGGCGACGGCCGGGGAGCTGGCGCTGTCCGTGCTCGGCAGAATGCGGACATTTACGCCTCCTTGCGTGGATGCGGCTATTTCAAGACCGGCCGCGCTCTTCTCGCCCGTTTTCTTCAGGTAAGTGCCGCTGACATAGCCGGTTTCACCCGAAAGCAGAGCAACCCGGTACCAGACTGGCTTGCCTTTAGCCGCTCCCTCGTCGGGGCTGGCTACGCTTTTCAGATAGGGAACCGCATTGCCCCAGATTTCGGAAGCGTCAGCGGTCTGCCCGCCCGAATTGGAGGAGTACAAAGGATCTCCGATAATACCCGACTTGTCTACCAGCACTTCACCTTTGGTCGCATCGACGGCCTGGCGGACGATCTCGGCTTCGCGGAGCATTCCCCTGTAGGCTTGGTCGGTCGTCGAATCGCTGAGGTGCGCGATGCCGTATTTCATTCCTTTTTTAATCGCAAACGTACGCGCGGCGACCGCCTGCGCTTTCAACGCTTCCAGCGGAAAGCTGCCGTCCATCTCGGAGCTGACCACGGAGTACAGGTACTCTTCGAAAGGTAGCTCGTTAACAAGCGCGAATTTGCCGTTGTAGCGGCTGATTTCCATGCTGCCCCGGTAGACCTGGTTCGACTTCTCCGCTACTTTGATTCCGGCGCCGTTGCCGTCGAGCCAAGTTTTCTGCGAGCCTGCTCCCGAGAAATAATGGGGAACTCCCGCTGCGGCGGTCGTAGCGTCCACCCGCTTGATCAGATACGCCGATGCCGTATCGGCCGGCTGCAGGGCTACGCCCGGCAAAGCCGCTTTGACGGCGGCCAGCCCGGCCTCGTCCGCCTCGCCGCCTACCCATACACTGTACCCGGCTTGTCCCGAAGCATCCGGCGTCAGAACAACGTCGGCGTCCGCTCCCGCCAGTGATACGGCCGCGGCCTGCTTCTCCGCTTCGGCGGCCGTGGCGTACGTGCCGGCAGACCAATGCAGAGGCCCCGACAGAACCGCTTGCGCGGAGCCCGTTGCCTTGACCGCCTTGGCTTTTGCCGTGTTGGCCGTTTCCTTCGCCGCGTAGCTGCCGTAGTATACCTGATACACGGCGGCTCCTTTTTTGGAGCGGCTGATGATGTACGCACGGTCGGAAGGCAAGCTCTGGAGCTTGTCGTAAGCGGCTTTCGCTTCACTCCAGTTCGCCGTTTCCAGCACACGGACCCCATAAGAGTCCAGGGAGGCTTTCAGAGTTGCGCCGCCCTCCGCCGCTAGGTTCACAACCCCGGCGGGAGTGCGCACTCCCAGCTTGAAGCCTTTGTCCGATGAGAGGGTGACCACCTGCTCGGGAGTACGGTAGCTTTCATGTTCGATAAAAAGGCCGACCCGAATCGTATCGAGTTTCGGAACCGCTGCTTGTAGCGGGAGCGCGGCGCTGCCGAACAATCCCGCTGCCAGCACCAGCGCCAGCAAGGCGGCCGTGACCACTTTCCAGCTTATCCGGCTGTTCTTCATAGATGCAAACAATCCTTTCCGTTTGGGGATATGGGTCTGGTAAATGAATCCAACTCTAGTATTCTATCAACTATTAGACGCAGCTTTCAACGATAAGTTGTGACAAAATACGGCAATAGCCGAATATAGAGCCGGTCGTCTCTTTTTATATCGGCTAAGAAGCTCCCAAATGCAAGGGGTATTCGGAACGCCCAAAAGTCAGCCGGTACCTTCGGCTGGCCTATCGACGAGCTATTTCTTTTATAAAGACGCCTTTCAACCGACTCCGCTACATAATCAATTGCAGGACGAGGATAAATCCGATAGCCACGATGGAAATCAGGGACTCCGCCGCCGAAGCGGTGGCAGTATGGATGAGAGTCGAGACCGGCAGACAAAAAGAATGAGAGAAGTATCGCGTTCACGGCAACCTCCGTTATCGCTTTTCCGACGCCATTGTCGATAAAAACCTGGATGAGCCCTCCTCTGACTCCCATAATCATACTTTCGTCACAAATCTTTAACATTCATAGTCGACATTTATCGTTTTTTGGAGGAAAATGCTGGATGAAGACGAATTAAATGTTGGAATAATCATCCAGTCATACTGCGAAAGGTGTTGAAGCAATGAAACTGAAATTGCGCAAGCGAAGATTAACCCCTATTTTTTTAACTTTCCTGCTTTTCTTTCTATCTGTTCTGCCGGTGCCGTTTGGCATTAACAAGGCTATGGCCGCAACGAATTGGCAGGCGATCGGGAACAGCCTAACCGGTTTAAATGTGGAAGTTACACACGATGCTTCTGCTCCCAGTCTCGTTCAATTTAATAACGAAGTTTACGCAGCGTGGTCTGAGGGCTACAACCAAAATACGATTCATATCAAAAAGTATAACGGTACGAAATGGGACTATGTTGACGGAGGCGCTGGCTTCCAAGCAGATGCCTCCGAAGCTGCAATGGACCCTGTCATGACGGTTTATAACAATGAACTGTACATAACATGGCGTGAGACATCCAACAAAGGTAATCAGATAAGAGTCAAAAAGTATAATGGTTCTAATTGGACCTTTGTAGATGGTGGGGGCAGTACCGGCTTGAATATGAATTCTCCAGCTGCCGCGTATACCCCTCATTTGGTAGTTTATAAAAACGATCTCTACCTCATCTGGGTTGAGAATACTAACAGATATTATCAAATCAGAGTAAAAAAATTTAACGGTTCGGCCTGGACATCTGCAGATGACGGCGGTGACTTCGGATTAAATGCGAATCCTTCTTTGAATGCGAATTCCCCCGCGTCAGTTGTTTATAACGGTAACCTATACATATCTTGGGACGAGAGTGACTGGCCTAAATCCCGATTGCGGGTCAAAAAGTACGACGGTTCAACTTGGTCTTTTGTCGACGGGCCTAAGGGTTTGAATAACGACGATTCTTCTTATGCAGAAAACGGTAGTCTGAAAGTATTTAACAACGCTTTGTACGCTGCATATTCTGAAGATAACGGATCGGGAAGACAACTCCGGGTAAAGAAGTTTGACGGATCGAGTTGGGCATCTGCTGATGGCGGCGGCAGTGTCGGATTAAATGTGGATGCTTCGAAAGATGTGAGATCCCCACATTTTGATGTGTACGACAACGCATTGTACTTGATTTGGTCGGAGGAAAGCGGCACAAATTTTGGCGAAGAAATCCGGGTAAAAAAATATGATGGCACAAATTGGGATGAGGCTAGCCAAGGCATTTTTGCCCTAAATACTTCGCGGCCTGTTGCAATGCGTCCCCAATTATCCGCAACAAATGATAATCTAATTGCTGCTTGGATTGAATTTAACGGCTATCAGTACCACATCAGGGTCATGAAGTATGATGGTGCCGCATGGTTACCCGCTTATGAAGAGATCAATGTCGGGTTAAATGGAAATCTGATAGACGCATATGACCCTGATTTAAAAGAATATAAGGACGAGTTATACGCCGCCTGGGTTGAAGCAGGGAAGATTAAAGTTAACAAATATTCCAATGGATCCGTTTTGCCCGTATCTGGTCTCCAAGGCTTGAATGTGGATCCGACAAAAGTGGCTGAAAGTCCGAAACTTGCCGTGTTCCATAATCAGTTATACGCATTCTGGGTAGAACGCGACAATGCAAACGTCCGTGTACTGCGGGTCAAAAAATTCGTGGACGGATCTACTTGGATAAACGACGAGGATTGTTGCAGAAACGGATTAAACGCCGATCCTCTAAACCAAGCCTTGAACCCTAACCTATTGACAACGGATAACGGAATGTATGCGGTATGGGCCGAAGCAGGCCGTGTGGGAAATGACATTCAAGTGAAGAAATTCGATGGAAGTTGGAAATCGCTTGGTCGAGCCGCTTCGTATACGTTCGGCGATCCGAGCTTAGCCATGTTCCAGAACGAATTATACGGATCTTGGTTAGAGCTGAACGGGAACAGTTACCAAACGAGAGTTAAAAAGTTCAATGGACAAGAGTGGGTATATGCAGATAACGGAGAGGTTGGCGGTACCGACGACGTTTCCAGCTCTTTAATCGTGTTCAACAATGAACTGTACGTTGTGTGGGGTGAGAACAGCAGCGATCGGATTCTTCTGAAAGTAAAGCGTTTCGACGGAATCAGATGGGAGTCGGTTGAGAACATTGCGGATTCCAGCGGGGGTAAAAGCCTCTCTGCTCTGAAGGTATACGGCGATACACTGTTTGCGACTTGGACGGAATGGACTGGACGGACCGAACGAGTGCGCGTTAAACAGTTTAATGGTACAAGTTGGTATGCTGCTGACGATGGCGGTGCGAACGGTCTAAATGTGGATGCATCGAGACGGGCAGTAGCTCCTGTTATGGAAGTACATAACGGCGACCTTTACGTTTCCTGGTTTGAATATAACGGGGTGTCTAACCAAATACGAATGGCTCGTTATACGGGAGCCATTATCCCGCCCGAGCCGCCGGTACCTCCGGTTAATCCGGTAATTCCGGCGCCGCCGACGGGACTTGTCGCAACACCGGGAGACGGACAAGCGTTCTTGCAGTGGAACAGTGTTACAGGCGCTACTTATTATCAGGTCTACCAAGGAACATCACCGGGCAGCTACGGCTCCTCCTCGGCAGTGACGGTAAGCGGAGCAACTTACTCTACTCTCATTACCGGCCTCTCGAACGCCTCAACCTATTATTTTGCGGTTCAGGCAGGCAATGCGGATGGAGTCAGCCCACTTTCGGCAGAAGTGAGTGTCATACCGCAGGCGGGTCATAAAACAGAATTGCACACATTGGCTTTGTCTCAGGGAACGCTTACGCCTGCTTTCGATTTCAGGACTCTCGCCTACACGGCCGAAGTTCCGAACATCGTCTCGTCGTTAACGGTGACCGCTTCGGTTTACGATCCCCTTTCGACATTGAAGGTGAATGGAGCGGCAGTTCTGAGCGGTCAAAAGAGCAGCCCTATTAATCTTGCTGCAGGAAGCAATATCATCTCTGCTGAAGTGACTGCAGCGGACGGAGCGACGAAAATTTATACGATTAACGTAACACGGGAGGCCGCATCCTCGTCATCGGGAGGAAATTCGTCCGGTTCCGACAATTCCCCGAGTACGCCAAGCGGCGGCCAGACGACGAATGATCAAAATGCTTCCGGTACCGTAACATTCGAAAACGGTCAAAAAGTTATAAACGTATCCGTTGATGCTGCCAAGCTGATCGAGCAGCTTGAGAAGGGTGGAGACAAACAAACACTCGTCATCCCCGTGAATCAGGACGCGGATAAAGTGTCTGTGACTCTGAACGGAGACGCCCTGAAAGCAATGGACAACTTCAAACAAGCTGTGATTGCTATTGAGACGCCTAACGGCAGCTACAAGCTGCCTGCCGCACAGATTGATTTTGCTGCTCTATCAGCTCAATTCGGCCAGCAAGTGAAGCCAAGCGATCTTTCCATACGCGTAGATATTGCGAAGAGCGATGCAACCAAGGTAAACTTCATTGGGTCAGCGGCGGATAAAGGTCAATTCACCGTCATGGTTGCGCCTGTAGATTTTACGGTTTCAGCCACTTATAAGGACAAGACGGTAAGTCTGGACCAATTCAGCAAATTTGTTGAACGTGAAATTCCGATTCCTAGCGGCATCGACCCTAGTAAAATCACGACGGCAGTCGTTCTGAATGACGATGGATCGATCCGTCAAGTGCCGACGCGCTTCATAACCCGTGGTGGCATCAGCTATGCGGTTGTGAAGAGCTTAACCAACAGCACTTATGTACTGATCGCGCATCAGAAGACTTTCACAGATACGGAAGAACATTGGGCGAAAGACATTATCCATGACATGGCATCGCGGCTGGTGGTAAACGGTGTTGAAGATGCGCACTTTGCGCCTAATGCACCGATCACGCGCGCGGAGTTCACTGCAATTATCGTCCGGGCGCTTGGCCTGGATAACAAAGGGAAATCCCTGGTCTTTAAAGATGTAGATACAACGGATTGGTTCAATTCTGCTGTTGCAAAAGCACAGGAGTACGGCTTAATTGACGGCTACGAAGACGGTAGTTTCCAGCCTGAGAAGACGGTTACTCGTGAGGAAGCGATCGTGATGATGGTCCGAGCCATGAAACTCGCGGATCTGGAGCCAAACGTTAACGATACAGACATAAAATCCATTCTAGCCACATTCGCTGATGGCGCTTCGGTTGATGCATGGGCTAGACAGGGCGTTAGCGCAGCCGTAAAAAGTAAGTTGATCAACGGTACCGATATCGGACTACTGCCCAAGAGAGACATTACTAGAGCCGAAAGCACTGTGCTCATTCATCGAATGCTGGAAAAAGCTGAATTAATTGACGGCGTTCGGACGAAATAAATTTCTCGCTTCGACGAACTAGTTAATGAATAAACCCGGAAAGTTGACTCATTCGAGTGCAACTGCTCCGGGTTTGTTTTTTGTTTTCCATGCTCCCCCAAAAAGATAGGCAGCCTCGAACGCCGCCGGGAATGTTCATACCATAATTACGATGGAAATATTCAATGCATTCAAGAGAATGTTAAAAATCCTATTAGTGATACTGTGGAGAGCCTAAGAATAAAAGCGAGAAGGTGTCCGTTTTTTTCAGCCAATTCGTGGGTTTAGGTATGAAAAAAACTACACGCATAGACCTGCACCAAAGGCGCGCGATCTGTGCGTGTAGTTAGATGTGGTTTTACTGTCGGCGAGCATATGGTCGAGTGGCTTCAAAACTTAAGCTTAGCGCCCTATATAGACTTGCTCCCGCTCCCGGAACACAAGGTCAGAGCTATCACGCTGATGTGCCGATCCATCCGAACAGCAGCCTGTACCGGTTAGTTCTGCTCCGGAATCGGCAGCCCCAAATGGGTGTACGCCTGATGCGTGACCATCCGTCCGCGGGGAGTCCGCTGCAAAAAGCCGATTTGCAGCAAATAGGGCTCATACACGTCTTCGATCGTCTGGCTTTCCTCGCCAATGGTGGCTGCGATCGTATCGAGTCCGACCGGGCCTCCGCGGAACGAAGTAATGATCGCTCTCAGCATTTTGTGGTCGATCTCGTCAAGGCCGAGATCGTCCACCTGAATGTGCCGGAGCGATTCGCGGGCCAGATCGACGGTAATGATTCCGTCTCCTTTGACCTGGGCGAAATCGCGTACCCGCTTCAACAGCCGGTTCGCGATACGCGGCGTGCCCCTGGAGCGCATCCCGATTTCACGCGACGCCTCTCCGACGATCTGCACCTGAAGGATGTCGCAGGTGCGGCTGACGATATACGACAGCTCATCGACGGTGTAGAACTCCAGCCGGCTGATTACGCCGAAGCGGTCCCGCAGCGGAGCCGACAGCAGCCCTGCGCGAGTTGTCGCGCCGATCAGCGTGAAGGGCGGCAGATCCAGCCGCACGGAACGCGCGCTCGGCCCTTTGCCGATGATAATATCGAGCGCAAAATCCTCCATCGCCGGATACAGCACTTCCTCCACCGTTCGGTGTAGGCGGTGGATTTCGTCGATGAACAGCACGTCGCCTTCCTGCAGATTCGTCAGAATCGCAGCGAGGTCGCCGGGCCGCTCGATAGCGGGACCGCTCGTCGTGCGGATATTGACGCCAAGCTCGTTGGCGATGATATTCGACAGGGTCGTTTTTCCGAGCCCCGGAGGTCCGTAAAGCAAAACGTGGTCAAGCGCTTCTTTGCGCATTTTGGCCGCTTCGATATAAATCTTGAGATTTTCCTTCGCCTGCGTCTGTCCGATATATTCCGCCAGGTACCGGGGGCGAAGGGAAAATTCCACGATTTCGTCTTCCATCATCAAATTGGCGGATATAATGCGGTCTTCCATCGTCATCTCCCCCAAAACTTACATTTGAAACAAAGCCTGGAGGGCTTGTTTCATGATGACATCGGCAGGATCGGTATCCTTAACCTTCGGCTGGATGCGGGACCACGCGCGGTCCGCTTCCGCTTCCGTATAACCGAGCGCGAGCAGACCCTGCTTGACTTCGCCCCAGACTCCCTGGGTGCCGAATTCATCCGACGGGTCCACTAAGCCGAACGATACGGCCAGATCGCGCTCCGTAACCGGCAGTGCGCCCAGCTTTTCTTTCAAATCGAAAATAAGCCGCTGTGCGGTTTTCTTGCCGATACCCGGCAGCTTGGTAAGAAAAGCGATATTCTCCTGCTGGATAGCCGCGACTACCGTTTCCGGGCGGCCTCCGGCAAGAATGCCGAGCGCGACTTTGGGACCGATGCCGCTGACATCGATAAGCTGCCGGAACAGCATCTGCTCCTCCCTTGTCGGGAAGCCGAACAGCAAGTGTGCGTCTTCGCGCACATGATAATGAGTATACAGCGTGACATCGGCGTCTTCTTTCAATCCGAACGCGTACGGGTTGGCGCAAAAAACGCGGTAGCCGACTCCGTTCACGTCGAGAACGACGTATTCCGTTTCACGCGCAGCTAGTTTGCCTCTTAAGAAATCAATCATCGTTTGGTAACCTCTTTGATTTTATCGTGCAGCGTGGATGAATGCGCGTGGCAGATCGCTACGGCGAGCGCATCGGCTACGTCATCCGGCTTCGGTATCGCGGACAGCTTAAGAAACATGCGGACCATTTCCTGCACTTGGATTTTCTCCGCTTTGCCATAGCCGACAACGGCCTGCTTAACCTGGAGCGGCGTGTATTCGCCGACGGGTATTCCGCGCTGAACGGCTGCGAGTATAATCACGCCGCGCGCCTGGCCGACGGTAAAGGCCGTCGTCACGTTCCGGTTGAAGAACAGCTTCTCGACAGCCATCGCGTCGGGTTTATATTTGTCTATGAGCTGGCAGGCCGCATCATAAACCTGCTTCAGCCGAAGACCCGGATCGGTATGGGCCTCGGTTTGTATACAGCCGTACTGAACGGGCGTTAGTTTGCTGCCGGTCTTGTCGATAAACCCGAAACCGACGATCGCAATGCCCGGGTCGATTCCCAGAATACGCAAAAGAAGTTCTCTCCCATCCCCTGTATGCCCCAAAAAGCGAACATATGTATCGATTTCCATTATAGCAAATTCTCGCCGAAAGGGATAGCGTGTTTAAAGGCGGGACAAATCGTAAATATTGTCCGTCTTGTTCGCGGTCTGTCCGCCGGCTGAATTATAGATAGGTTCCGAACATCTTCGGTCCAATCCTCAATTTAATATAGAAGTCCCGCAAGAACCGTACCGCTCTCGCAACAATAAAAACGGCTCCCTCGCGGAAGCCGTCTCGTTTCGCTGTAAATTTACGCTTGGACAACATCGATAAACACGTCGATATTGTCTCGTGTAGCCTTCGAGTAAGGACAGACATGGTGTGCGGCGGCGACCAGCTCGTTAGCCGTTCCCATTTCCACCCCGGGAATGCTCACTTTGAGTTCGACAGCCAGCTTGAAGCCTCCGTCCTCCTCGTCTTTACCGATCGTTACGTGAGCCGTCACCTGTGTTTCGGAACGGATCTGTTTTTGCCGCATCACAAGGTTCAGGGCGCTGTCGAAGCAGGCCGCGTAACCCGCCGCAAAAAGCTGCTCGGGATTCGTTGCCGCTCCGCCGGGACCGCCCAGCTCTTTGGGCATTTTGACTTCCAAATTCAGCACGCCGTCATCCGAAGTTACTTTCCCGTTCCGTCCGCCTTGAGCCGTTGCAACCGCTGTGTATAAATGCTCCATAGTCAAACACCATCCCTTTAAAAGTTTAAAATGAATGCGCCGCAGGAGGCGCTTCGTTGTATGAGAGAATAATATCACACTATTATATTGTGCGCAATATAATTTTATAAAATTTATATTCCTAAAAAAAGCTCCGCCTTTAAAGCGGAACCTTTTTAAACAAATTTGTTGAAATTTCCATCCCGGCCGGTAAAAACTTTAGTAATTGGGCGACATCGCCTTTTCGCTCTCCTGAACGGCATAATCGCTGAAAGTGGACAAGACACTGTTGAACTCAGCCACATCGGACACCCGTATTCCTTCGTGAAGCTGATGCACGGTTTCTTTGGGCAGAGTGCTTTCGAGATATTGGATATTAAGCTGGAAAAAGGTACGGATAACCTTGTCATTGGCCGGCAGCCCATCAAACAAAGATAAATTTCCGCTCTCGTCCACCCCGAAATAAGCGCTCTGTTTGCATTTGGGCGACAGATCGTCGATATGCTGGGTAAAAATTACACTCCCCCCGGAATTCAAGCTCAGGGTCCAATCAGGATGCTCCCCGTTCAAAGCCGTAATCTCGTCCGCGGATTTCAGCCCCAGCTCCTGCTGCTCTTCTCCGCATACGTACGAGCGCTGTATATAAGTCAGCCGCTGACCGCCTTCGGAGCGGATTTGCCGCAGGGTTTGTTCCTGCTGAGCTTTCAGAGCCTGATCGATTTCCGGCGCGGCAGCTTGTCCGAGAGGTGCACCGGCTTCCCGGTAAGCCGGTTTGGGGAATTCATAGGCAGCCAGCAGGTATGCGATTGCAGCAAGCAGAACGTAACTGCCGAATATCAGCCGTTTGCGTTTAAGACGGATTTTTTTCTTCAATTGCTTCAGCAAGTTGAAAACCATCACGGCAATCCCCTTCTATCCTCTGTTTTCCCTTATTGTTCCCCCCGCCGAAAAGCTTATACATGTATTTCCAGCGCGGTATAAAGGCTGCGGAAAGAAAATCTGGAGGCGATATCGCCGTGCGTAAAAATGAAAAACTCCGGCGTTCCTGAGAGGAATCGCCGGAGCGGAAGCTTCCCATGAATTGACACGGGAAGCCGATAAGACAAAGGGTTTAAACGTTCATCCAAGGAACATTTGCACTAACCGTCTGTTTCGGCGCGCTGCGGCCCGATTTGCGGATGATCGTGCGTACGGAACTCTTGGGAGCTTTGGATTTCTTGGGAGCGGACGTTTTTTTGGCTTTGGTTTGCGTCTTCAAAAAAGAATCCGATTCCTCTTCCTGATCGGCCAGATGAATCCGGGCTTCACTGTCCCCGTATCCCTGTTCGGATCCCTGGAAGCCCTCTATCCCGTTAGAGGCCCCCTGAAACTGCGGACCCGAAACGGCGTAGGCGGGCTGGGGAATCTGGGCGTACGGATTTACCGCTCCTTCCTGATCTGGACCGTAACCGTACGAGACCGGAAACGCGGGCGGATAAATCCGTTCCCAATCCGGCTGGCCGTAACTTGTAAACGGCGTGTACGGCGATTGCTGAGCGCCTCCCGCGTAAGGCACGAACCCGGACGGGAATGCCGGGAAGTTAGTCGTCTCCGGCGTCTGACCGCGGCCCTTTTTGGCACCCCCGCAGCCGCAGCCGCAATCTTTCTTGCCCCCCGATGGCGGGATAGACGCCATACCGGCCGCAAAAGCCTGCGATCCATAAGGCTGTGGAGCAAAGCCTTGCGGCCATCCGCCTCCTTCACCGTAGCCTCCGGGCGCGTACTGGCCCTGAATCGGCTGCTGCTGCGGAGCAAAGCCTTGCGGCCATCCGCCTCCTTCACCGTAGCCTCCGGGTGCGTACTGGCCCTGAACCGGCTGCTGCTGCGGCGCGAAGCCTTGCGGCCATCCGCCTCCCTGCTCGTAGCCTCCGGGCGCGTACTGGCCCTGGACCGGCTGCTGCTGCGGCGCAAAGTCTTGCGGCCATCCGCCTGCCTGCTCGCGGCTTACGGACGCATATGCGGCCTGCTCCGCCTCCTGCGGCGATGCGTAGCCCTGCGGCCATCCGCCTCCCTGCTCGCGGATTCCGGACGCATATGCGGCCTGCTCCGCCTCCTGCGGCGATGCGTAGCCCTGCGGCCAAACGCCGTCTGCCTGCTCGCGGCTCCCGGCCGCATATGCGGCCTGCTCCACCTCCTGCGGCGATGCGTAGCCCTGCGGCCAGACGCCCCCCTGCTCGCGGCTTCCGGACGCATATGCGGCCTGCTCCGCCTCCTGCGGCGACGCGTAGCCCTGCGGCCAGACGCCTGCCTGCTCTTGGCCTCCAAGCGCATATGCGGCCTGCTCCGCCTCCTGCGGCGATGCGTAGCCCTGCGACCAGACGCCTGCCTGCTCGCGGCTTCCAAGCGCATATGCGGCCTGCTCCGCCTCCTGCGGCGACGCGTAGCCCTGCGTCCAGACGCCCTCCTGCTCGTGGCCTCCGCGCGCGTATTGGCCCTGCTCCGACCGTTGCTGCGGCGCTAAGCCTTGCGGCCATCCGCCTGCCTGCTCGTGGCTCTGAGGCCATCCGCCTACGTCACCGTAGCCTCCGGGGGCATGCTGCCCCTGCTCCGCCCATTGCTGCGGCATTGAGCCTTGCGGCCATCCGCCTGCCTGCTCGTGGCTCTGAGGCCATCCGCCTACGTTACCGTAGCCTCCGGGGGCATGCTGCCCCTGCTCCGCCCATTGCTGCGGCATTAAGCCTTGCGGCCATCCGCCTGCCTGCTCGTGGCTCTGAGGCCATCCGCCTACGTTACCGTAGCCTCCATGCTCAAAGCCCTCATGGCCAAATGGCATGTATGGCTCGGGGTAACCCGGATGCTGTCCGAATGCGGGCTTTTCCGCACAATAGGCTCCGTCCGTGTAAGGGGTATTCAAATCCGGGCCGACTCCCATGCCTCCGTACAAACCGGGCTGGCTCGGAAACCAAGGCTGGGACGGATAGGGCTGTGCCTGAATATGCCCGGCCGGCTGGATGAATTCTTCCTCGGGAGCGGCCATAGCCTGATAGGACGGAATGCCCTGAGGAATTTCCACACTCGGATACGGCAGCGTCTGCGGATGTCCCCAACCGCCTTCGTACGCTCCGTGATGTCCATACGGGACGGGCAATCCACCGTCGCATCCGCACGGTTCTTTTTTCCACATTTCATGATGATGCCCATATGGAGACACGAAAGGCGCATAAGGAGGGCAGGGCTGAATCATCGGAAGGATTTCCGGATAGCCTCCGCAGTCCGGAATAGCCTCCGCCTCTTTTACATAAGCGGGATAAGGAGTCGGAACAACGGGCTCGCAAGGGTGCTGGGGCGGAGGCTGCGGTGTATAAGACGGCAGCTCGATCTGCGGCAGCACCAGTTGAGGCAGTTGGTATTCAGGCACCGGAGGCTGCGGAACCGGCTGCACGGGAGGCTGCTCGATAACCGGCAGCTCTACCTTAGGCGCAGGCTGTGCGGGAAGTTCGATCTTTACTTCCTCTTTATGGTCTGTCACCTTTGCCAGGTTTAAGTTAATTTCCGTTATCTTCGTTATTTGGTTAATTTCCGGTGATGGAGGGGGCTGGACGACTTCCGGCTTGTGCTCCACTACCTCGGGCACGGGGACAACCGGCTGGATCGGGGCAGTATTCTTCTTGCCGTGAGCTGTCCCGCCGTGATGAGGCTGATACCCTTGAACGCCTTCTTGCTCTTTGTGACCCTTTTTCGGAATATAGACGGTTTCACCGGTCATCAGTACGCTCGGGTTTTTCAGTTGGGTGTTGACCTCAATCATTTCTTTCAGCGGAATTCCCCATGCCTTCGAGAGTTTCCACAGCGTATCTCCCTGCTGCACAATGTGCTTTACCAGATGGTGGGGCTCATGATGCTGACCTTCGTGATGATGTCCATCGTGATGCTGCCCACCGTGATGGTACCCATCGTGATGCTGCCCTTCGTGATGGTGTCCATCGTGATGGTGTCCTTCATGATACTGCCCATCGTGATGCTGTCCATCGTGATGCTGCCCTTCATGGTGATGGGGTTTCGTCGGCATTCCCGGAATTTTCACCTTTTCGCCGACGTTGATTTGGTCCGGGTTCGCGATGTGAGGATTCGCTTCGATCACTTTATCGAGATCGACGTTGTATTTTTGGGCGATTTTATACAGCGAATCCCCTTTTTTAACCATATGGATTTTCAACGGGTCTTACCTCCTTCTTCTAAGTACATATCCGTCTTCCCCAATCCGATTGACATTACATCTTATGCAGACCCATGGGCATTTGACATCCCCAGACGAAAAAAAGCCGCGGAAAATTCCGCAGGACAGGCGCAAATACAGCAATTCCGGGCATAAAAAAAACCGCTGCCGCAGGAAGTGCCCCTTCCCCGGAAACGGTTTTCTGAGAGTTTTATGAATTGTTTTGGCAAAAAACGGTCCAACCGATACAAAAGTCGGCACCGGTAATGAAATGAAACGAACCGTACGTGAGGGCCTATTCGTAAACTTTAACCCCGTCGACAGTCACTATGCTGCGGAATTCCTGCAGAAGGTTCGTCGTAATCGGGCCGGCTTTGCCTTCCCCGATAGTGCGGCCGTCCACTTCGCGAACGGCGATAACTTCGGCGGCTGTGCCCGTAAAGAACACTTCATCCGCCACATACACGTCATGAAGGGTAAACGGCTCTTCCTTCAAAGTGTAGCCCTTGCGCTCGCAAATCTCGATGATCGCCGCGCGCGTGATGCCTTCCAGCGCACCGATGTAGCAAGGCGGTGTGAACACGACGCCTCTTTTTACGATAAAAATGTTATCCGAAGAACCTTCGGCGACATATCCCTGCGAATTCAGCATGATCGCTTCGCCCACACCGGCCAGGTTGGACTGGATTTTGACGAGAATGTTATTCAGGTAGTTGAGCGATTTGATTTTCGGATTGACCGCGTCGGGAATGTTGCGGCGGCTTGAGACCGAAACGGTTTTGAGACCGTTGATGTAAGCTTCTTCCGGATAAATCGACAACTGCTCGACGATAATGATGACGCTCGCTTTGGGCGAACGGCGCGGATCGAGTCCGAGGTCGCCGGGACCCCGGGAAACGACGAGACGGATGTAGCCGTCACGAAGTTCGTTGCGGCGGATCGTTTCCACCAACGCGTCCTGCATTTCCTGAAAGCTTAATGGAATGTTGAGCATAATCGATTTGGCCGAATCGTAAAGACGATCGAGATGCTCCTTGCATTTAAAAATGTTGCCGCCGTAAATGCGGATGCCTTCAAAAATTCCATCCCCGTACAAAAAACCGTGATCGTAGACGGATACTTTGGCTTCTTCCTTGGTAACGAAGCTTCCATCCAGGTAAATCCACTGCTGTGCCATAATTCGTTCTTACACCTCCGGGGTTTGGGTTTCGTACTGGTACGTCGGGTAGCAGCCCAGAATCCGCACCTGGCAGCCAATCGCTTCGATTTCTTCAAATGCGGCCCGGACGAGAACCGATTCCAGTGAGCCTTCTACATCGATATAAAAATAGTACTTGCCAAGCTTGCGTTTCGTCGGCCGGGATTCCAGCCTCGACAAGTTGATCCGGCGCCAAGCGAAAGCCGACAGCACTTGGTGCAGCGCCCCCGGATAATCCTCGGGCGGTGTGACCAGAATGGTCGTTTTTGTATGGCCGGAGGCCGGCAGGTCCAGCTTTTCACGCCCGATCAAAATAAAACGGGTCGAATTGTCGGGGTTGTCCTGTATTTTCGACGCGAGAAGCTCCATTCCGTACATGTCGGCGGCGTTTGTCGTCCCGATCGCCACCACGTTCGAGTCTCCCAGCTCGCTGACAAGGCGGACGCTCTCTCCGTTGGAACCCGTCTGCTCAATCTCGGCCTGCGGCATATACGTGCGCAGAAACTTGCGGCATTGGGCAAGCGCGACCGAATGGGACAGCACTTTGGTAATGTTTGACCAAGAGACAGGCGGAGAGCTTGCCAGTTCCCCGTTCTCCAGTCTCGCCAAGCCGTTCTTGTCATCGGCCGCCCGGTGGGCACTGCCGGGAAGACCGATCAGGTTCATATCTATAGGATAAACCCATTCCACCTGCATCGGCAAATCCACCTCGTGGACGAGCCAATCGATATGCAGGGTAACGGAACCCTCGATCGTATTCTCGATCGGAATAACGCTGTAATCCGTTTCTCCCGAAGCGGTCGCCAGGAATACATCGGAGATGAGCTTGAACGGCACATATTCGTACCGGTCCCTCCCGAGGAAATGGTGCACGCTCTCTTCGGAGAAAGTGCCGGGTCCCAGTATCGCAATCCGTTTCTTCGCCATCGCTATTCCGCTCCTCCCGCAAATTCCTCGAAGGACGGTTCGCCGCCCGCCAGCTTCCAGACGCGGACGCCTTCGCGGGAAGGCCTCAGCCATCTCGTTTCCGCCTCGATGCCTTCTGCGCGGAACGTCTCCCGGAGGAACGCTTCCAGTTCCTCCTGCCTTCCCTCGCTCTTATCCGCGAATGCGATAAGAGTCGGTCCCGCGCCGCTGAGCGCAGCTCCCAGCGCGCCGTGGTCGGCCGCTTCCCGGAGAATCTTCTCCATTCCGGGAACGAGAGCCGCGCGATACGGCTGATGCAGCGCATCCTTCATCGCGTGCCGGATCATGCCCAGCTCCCCGGCGGCAAGCGCCGCGACGAGCAGAGACGAGTGACCGATGTTGAAGACGGCGTCTTTCATCGGCACCTGATCCGGCAGCACGCGGCGCGCATGCTCCGTGGAGAGCTGGAACGCCGGCACGGCGACCAGCGCCTCCAGGCGCTCGTGCGGCTCGATGCGCACGTGCTTCGCCTCATGGCCGTCCCAGTAGGCCGCGATAATGCCGCCGAACAGCGAGGCGCCGACGTTGTCGGGGTGCTTTTCCATACCGGAGGCGATCTGGAAAAGCTCGTCCGGCGGAAGGTCCGCTCCGCTCAGCGCATTTGCCGCGGCAAGCGCTCCGACGATAGCGGAGGCGCTGCTGCCCAGGCCGCGCGTGAGCGGAATGTCGCTGTCCATGCGGATGCTCAGCTCCGGCATGGGAAGACCCGCGTGGTGGTACAAGGTGCCGGCCACTTTATAGATCAGGTTCGTCTTGTCCGTCGGAATTCCCTGCATATTACTTCCGAAAAGTTCGATCTGTGTCCGGTCCGCTTCACTCATCTCAATCCGGGCGTACAAATCAAGGGCCATGCCGAGCGCATCGAAGCCCGGTCCCAGATTGGCGGTGCTGGCCGGAACGCGGACGCGTACCGCGGCGGGAGCCATTAGCTTCCCACCTGCTCCAACTGCCGGATCGCATCCATTACGGCCGCTTCCGAATCTTCCACGACGAGCGGCTCGGCTTTCACGCTCTGAATGGCGTTGTGCGGATCTTTAAGGCCGTTGCCGGTCAGCACGCACACGACGGATTGTCCTTGCCGGAAGTGTCCTTCCCGCTTCAGCTTGATGACGCCGGCAAGGGATGCCGCCGATGCCGGCTCGGCAAAGATGCCCTCCTGCGAAGCAAGCTTGCGGTAAGCCGCCAAAATTTCGTCATCCGTGACATAGTTGATCTGGCCGCCGGATTCGTTGGCCGCGTTTACGGCTCCGTCCCAGCTCGCCGGGTTACCGATCCGGATGGCGGTCGCCACGGTTTCCGGATTGAGGATAGGCTCTCCCTTGACGATCGCCATGGCGCCTTCCGCTTCGAATCCGATCATTTGGGGCAGCGAGGAAGATTTGCCTGCCGCCTGATACTCCTTGAAGCCTTTCCAGTAGGCCGTGATGTTGCCCGCATTGCCGACCGGAATCGCCAGATAATCCGGCGCTTTCCCGAGCTGGTCGCACACCTCGAAAGCGGCGGTCTTCTGTCCCTCAATCCGGTAGGGATTGACGGAATTGACGAGTGTAATCGGCTGCTTCGCCGTAATTTCGCGGACAATCTCCAGCGCCCGGTCGAAATTCCCTTCGATGGCGATCACTTTCGCCCCGTAAATGATAGCCTGCGCCAGCTTGCCGAGCGCAATGTTGTTGTTCGGAATAAGCACGATGCAGTTCAGCCCGCCGCGAGCGGCGTAGGCGGCAGCGGCCGCCGATGTATTGCCGGTGGAAGCGCACATGATCGTGGAGCTTCCCTCCTCCATCGCTTTGGCCACGGCCATCACCATGCCGCGGTCTTTGAACGAACCCGTCGGGTTCAGTCCTTCATATTTGACGTAGAGGTCGAGTCCCAGCTCCTCGGACAATTTTTCCGCGCGGATAAGCGGAGTATTTCCCTCGTGCAGGGTAAGCAGCGGGGTTTTTTCCGTAATCGGGAGGTAAGATTTATATTGATGCAGCAAGCCCATATATCTCATTTTCTTCTGCAGCCTCTTTTCTTTAATATAAAATTTAGCCTTCGACGCGGTAAACGCTCTGGATCGTCTGGATGACATCCAGGCTTTCGAATTCGGCCAGAACTTTATTCATGCCGGCCTGGCTGGCGTCGTGGGTAATGATAATGATTTCCGCTTTCGGATTATGCTCGTTCGGATGCTGAAACACGGACTCCAGACTGACTTCGTGCCTGGCGAAAATTTGCGTGATTTGCGCAAGAACGCCCGCTTTGTCCTCGACATGGAGTAGCACGAAATATTTCGAAGAAATCTGCTCGTCCGTTTTCAATTTTTTCTCCAAGTAAGGCGCCGTGCTGTGCTGGCCGTTTACACCCAGGTTCAGGTTGCGCACGACAGCCACGAGATCCGCCACGACGGAAGTCGCCGTCGGCATTTCACCGGCGCCCGGCCCGTAGAACATCGTCTCGCCCACGGCTTCGCCGTACACGTACACGGCATTGAACACGCCGTTGACGGAAGCGAGCGGATGCGACGTTTTGACCATCGTCGGCTCGACCGACACGGAGATGTGCTCGTCATGCTTTTCCGCAATGCCCAGAAGCTTCACTTCGTAGCCGAGCTTTTTGCCGTACTGGATGTCTTCTTTGCTGACCTTGGAGATCCCTTTGACCTTCACGTCGGCCAGCGCCACTTCCGAATGGAAGCCCAGTGTGGAGAGAATGGTCATTTTACGGGCGGCGTCCAGCCCTTCCACGTCGGAAGTCGGATCGGCCTCGGCATAGCCCAGCATTTGCGCTTCTTTAAGCACGTCCGCATAGGCGGCGCCTTCCTGGCTCATTTTGGTCAGGATATAGTTGGTCGTTCCGTTGACGATCCCCATGATTTTCGTAATCCGGTCCGAAGAGAAGCCCTCCACCAGCGTACGAATAATCGGGATTCCCCCGGCCACGCTTGCTTCATAGAATACATCGCAGCCTTTTTCGGCGGCTTTGGCAAGAATCTCGGGACCGTGCATCGCCATCAGATCCTTGTTCGCGGTCACAATATGCTTTCCTTGCTCCAGCGCTTCCAGAATATACGCTTTCGTTTCCTGAACGCCGCCCATCACTTCGACGACAACGTCGATTTCAGGGTTGCGGATAATATCCCAAGGCTGGTCGGTAAGTTTATCGCGGTCGACGGAAACGGAGCGCAGCTTGCTCAAATCCTGCACCAGCACCTTCTCCACTACGATGGCGGAGCCCGTCTGCTTCTCGAGATCTTCCCGGTGGCCTTCCACAATCCGGACAACGCCCGTTCCGACGGTTCCGAGTCCCAGCAAGCCGATTTTAATAGGTTTTTTCATAGTCACAATTCCTCCCGTATACATGCTGTTCTTTTTCTGTTCCTTGAGTTTGTACCTTTCCGGTTTGTAGCCGGGTTGCCCTTCCCAGGGCCTCGCTTTGCATTAAATCGAGCTTCCCTGTCCGATCACGGCGGCTTTTTTGACCCCGTCTTGCGATTCCAGCAATTGAACCAGCTCTTTCGCTTTATCGCCCATCAGAGACGTTTCCACGGAAATGACCACGTTCGCCATTCCCTGGAGCGGAATACTTTGATTGATCGTCAGCACATTTCCTTCCTGTCCGGCAATAAGCGCCAGCACCCGGGACAAAATGCCCGAGCGGTGCTCCAAATTCATGGAGATGGTGACAATGCGCTCTTTATCCAGCTTGTTCAGGGGAAATACGCCGTCTTTGTACTTATAAAATGCGCTCCGGCTCAGCCCTACCTGCTCAACCGCCTCGTGGATCGTTTTTACTTCTCCCCGGGCCAGCAGTTCTTTGGCCTGCACCGTTTTCAGAATGCCTTCGGGCAAAATCTGCTCGTTTACGAGATAAAAGCCGGACTCGCTCCAACCGGCGGCCTGTTTAGGTTCCATCACAGAAAGTCCGTCCTTTCCAGAAAGACGTTTGTTCTTATATAGAGGACATTATACTTCAACTCTACAAATTTCGGCAATAGGAAAATGGCATCCTTCCTTTTTGCCCTGCTGTTTACTCTGCCTTTTGCGGGAAAAAAGAACAGGAATCTTCGCAGTGCGCTTCGATCCGACCCGATCCGTGACCGCTGATTTTATCAAGTCCGGCCGCTCTAACCCTTGTCCAAACCGTAAAATTTCAGGCGTCTTTCTTTTTATCGGTTTTTTTCTGTCTTCCGTTTGAAAAACAAGCGCTTCTCAAATACGGTAGGCGTTAAATTGCTTTCCGGGCAGGGGTTTGCTTGTCCTTCTTCCCCTATGATAAGCTGAAAATCAGCAAGGAGGCGACCCGTTTTGATCACGTTGCGATTAATATCCGCGGCTCTATTGTTCAACGCCCGAGGCGAACTGCTTATGATGAAACGATCCATGAAAAGGACGCTCTCGCCCGGTATGTGGGCAGCCGTAGGCGGCCATCTGGAAAGCTTTGAAATGGCCCGCCCCCGGGCAGCCTGCCTGCGTGAAATCGAGGAAGAAACCGGAATACGCGAGGACGAAATTCCGGGACTCCGTTTGCAGTACATTCTAATAAGGTTAAAAGATCAAGATATCCGGCAGCAGTTTATTTATGTCGGACACACGGATGTTTCTCCCCGAATCCGGACCTCCGAGGGCGATCTGCACTGGATTCCCCGCACCGAGATCCTGAACCGGGAGCTTCCGTTTATTTTCCGCTATGCGCTTGAGCATTATTTGTCTAACGGAGATACTACCCATACATGGATCGGAACGGCTGTTCCAGGCTCTTCCGGTATTCCCGAAGTGAGCTGGACTGCGCTCCAAGATCCCGAAAAAACCTAAGTCAGCAGACCCGGAAAGGACGAAGCCCCTTGAATCGGATACACGCGCTTCTCGACAAGCAGAGAAACTTTTTCGCGACAGGTGCGACCAAACCGCTGAACTACCGCACGGAACAGCTCCGCCGGTTAAAAGCCATGATCCGGGAACATGAGGAAGCGATTATGGAAGCGCTGAGGCTTGATCTTGGAAAATCCGACTTTGAAGCGTTCGCTACGGAAATCGGCATTCTGCTTGAAGAAATCAACCATGTGCTTAAATATCTCAAGCGCTGGAGCAAGCCGCGGCGGGTTAAAACGCCTCTTACGCATATCGGATCGCAAAGCCGCATTTACGCGGAGCCTTACGGCATTGCGCTTCTCATCTCGCCGTGGAACTATCCGTTCCAGTTGGCAATATCGCCCCTGATCGGAGCCATGTCCGCAGGAAACTGCGCGGTCCTGAAGCCCTCCGAGCTTGCGTCGCATACTTCCGCCCTGCTCGCCCGGCTTCTCGGTCAGACCTTCGACGAAGCGTATGTGGCCGTTATCGAAGGCGGCGTCGAAACGAGCAATGCCCTGCTCGCGGAGAAATTCGATACGATTTTTTTCACGGGGAGCGTCGGGGTCGGACGGATCGTCATGGAAGCGGCCGCCAAACATCTGACTCCCGTCACGCTGGAGCTGGGCGGCAAAAGCCCCTGCATCGTACATGCAGACGCCAACATCAAGCACGCGGCCAAGCGCATCGTGTGGGGCAAAACGCTGAATGCGGGACAAACCTGCATCGCTCCGGATTACTTATACGTTCACGAAAGCGTCAAGGACGAGCTGTTGAAGCGGATGAAGGAAACGGTCGACGCCTTCTACGGCGATCCGCTCGCGGACGGCAGCCCGTACCCGAACATCATCAATGACCGCCATTACAACCGGCTTAAGAGCCTGATGGAAGCCGGACAGCTGGTATACGGCGGAAGAACGGACGAGCGGTCTCTTAAGATCGAGCCCGCTTTTATTAGTGAAGTCGGCTGGGAGGACCCGGTTATGCAGGAGGAAATTTTCGGTCCGCTTCTTCCGGTCCTCACCTACCGCAATCTGGAGGACGTGATCCGGGAAGTAAACGCCCGCCCGAAGCCGCTCGCCCTGTATGCTTTCTCCGAAAGCGAAGAAATCCAGCAGAGGATCATCCACTCGATTTCGTTCGGCGGAGGCTGCATCAACGATACGATCCTCCATATCGCAACCCCGTATCTCCCTTTCGGAGGCGTCGGGAACAGCGGGATGGGCGGGTATCACGGCAAAGCGAGCTTCGATGCGTTCACTCACCGTAAAAGCGTGATGAAGCAGACAAGCCGCTTCGACCTGCCATTCCGCTATCCGAACGCCAAAAACGCTTTGAAAAGATTAAGAAGCGTTTATAAATAAGTCTTTGTCCGGCATGGAGAATTATCGTTGTCCGACCGCCGGTTCTGCTTTAAACAACACGCCAAAAACCCCCTTGCCGGCAGGCATGGGGGTTTTCCATTAAGATTTTTCTACGAATTCGAATTCGTAATCGTTCAGACGGATCGTCTGTCCGTCGACTGCGCCCCGTTCGCGGAGCGCCTTGTCGATACCCATATTCCGCAGAATCCGGGCAAAGCGAAGCACGCCTTCTTCCGTGGTAAAGTTGGTCCGTTTCATCAGCTTCTCGATGCTCGGGCTCTCTACAACGAAAACATCGTTCTCGCGGCGAATAACGAAATCGTTGTCATATTCGTTCTTTTTCTCCATCCGGTACACTTTGCGCTCCTCGACTTCCTGCACTTCTTCAAGAAGCGGAGCATCGGGAATCGCGTCCAGCATATCGGCCACGCGATACAAGAGCGGTTGAATGCCTCCCTTGGTGACGGCCGAGATGGGGAAGATTTCAATGGACTTGCCGTCTTCCTCCATCTGTTTGCGGAAAGCGGCCAAGTTTTCTTCGGCCTCCGGAATGTCCATCTTGTTCGCGACTATCACCTGAGGACGTTCTTCCAGCTTGGCGTTGTAGAGCTTGATTTCCTCATTGATCTTCTTCCAGTCCTCATACGGGTCGCGGCCCTCGGTGCCTGCCATATCGACCACGTGCACGATGATGCGCGTCCGCTCGACGTGACGCAGAAACTCGTGACCGAGACCGATGCCTTGGCTGGCGCCTTCAATGAGGCCCGGCAGGTCGGCCATGACGAAGCTTCGGCCTTCGCCGAGATCGACGACGCCCAGGTTCGGCGTAATCGTCGTAAAGTGGTAGGCGCCGATCTTCGGAGTCGCCGCCGACACGACGGATAGCAGCGTCGACTTGCCCACGCTCGGGAATCCGACGAGGCCCACGTCGGCCATCACTTTCAGCTCGAGTACGACCCAGCGTTCCTGGCCTTCCTCACCGTTCTCCGCGATTTCCGGAGCGGTATTCTTCGCCGTGGCGAAGCGCATATTGCCGCGTCCGCCGCGTCCGCCCTTCGCAACGACCACTTCCTGCTGATGACGCGTCAGGTCGGCAACAATCTCGCCGGTGTCGTCGTCAATGACCAGCGTGCCGGGCGGAACGCGAACGACCATATCGTCGGCGTTGGCTCCGTGCTGGCATTTGTTGCGGCCTTTCTCGCCGCGCTTGGCTTTGAAGTGCTTCTGGTAACGGAAATCGACCAGCGTCCGGAGTCCTTCGTCTACGCGGAAGATCACATCGCCGCCATCACCTCCGTCACCGCCGCCAGGGCCGCCTTCGGGTACATATTTCTCGCGGCGGAACGCGACAAGACCGTCGCCTCCGTCGCCGCCTTTTACATAAATCTTCGCTTTATCTACAAACATGTGCATCACACCTCAACTGATGTCCGGTAAGGCAGCCGCAGGGCGAGGGCCGCCTCCTGTTCCTGATAGTCATTCTGTTCCACAACCGCAGCCAAGGTACGGCCTGTCCCCGACTCCAATGCGAGCGACAAAGCCTCTTCCAGTAGGCCCCGGTTATACGGTCCCTGATATACAAAATCGAGCAGCAGCGAACCTTCTTCGGGAACGAGCTGCATACTGAGCATGCCGCCTTCTTCATTTTCTCCCGCTGACGCTTGTTTGAAACCTTCGATAAGCTCGGGAATCAACTTGCAGACGGCGTCGCCGTCCAGCGCCAGCTTGCGGATGTTGACCTCCTGGTCAAGCTCGACCTCCAGCTTCATGTGCCTGCCTTCCGCTTTCGCGGTGAGCAAAAACACGATCAGACCCGGATCGCCCAGCTTGGCCATAAAGCTCTCATGCTGGAGCTTTCCCATCACACCGGCAACCACCCCGTGAAGATGATCGTATTTCTTCAATTGAATATATCCAAGAAGCACCTGGATATCGTTCATCCAATCGTGACGAAGATGATTGATCGTCAGAAGCATCTCCTGTTGAGCGAGCCGCTGAATCCGTGCACGCTCTTCTTCCGCTTCCTTAAGCTTCATCCGGTGCCGAATGTACAGAACCGCTGCAAAACATGCGGCAGTTACGATCCCCGCGGCCAGACGAAGCCCTACCGTCAAAGGCGCGGCAGCCAGCATTATCAAACCGAGCAGACCCAGCAAGGCTGCCGGTATCCACAACCTGTTCCCCATGTACGCATACGCTCCGTTTCCGACTTCCCATTAGCACATTATACCATTTCCGGTCCCAAAACGCATCCGCGCATAAATGGCCGCTGGCTCCGGTCGGATGCCTCTAAAAAGCAAGAAAGCCCCAGCAAACATAACGTCGCCAGGGCTGTACATGCATGAATTTTTAACTTATGCTTCTACAGTAGCCGCTACTGGAGCGGTTTCTACCGGGTAGACGCTAACTTTCTTGCGCTCACGACCCCAACGCTCGAACTTAACAACGCCTTCCACTTTAGCAAACAGAGTGTCATCGGAACCGATGCCCACATTGTTGCCCGGGTGAATTTTCGTTCCGCGCTGACGCACGAGAATGCTGCCTGCGGTAACGGTTTGACCGTCTGCACGCTTAACGCCAAGGCGCTTTGCAATGCTGTCACGACCGTTCTTTGTGGAACCTACACCCTTCTTGGATGCGAACAGCTGAAGATCCAATTTCAACATGGTGTCAACCTCCTTCATTATAGGCTGTATGAATTGCTATATAGTCACTGTAGGAACTTGCAATAGTATGAAGCATCACGATCATAGACTCGATGATCAGCTGAACCTGAGCCATCTGTGCCGGTTCCGAATCAAGAGGAAGGATAACGTCAAGCCAGCCTTTCTCCATCTCTGTACCCGGTACAACTCCGGTTAGCGCTTCGATCGAATTGACCGTCCCGACCGTAATGGCCGATACCGCGGCGCAGACAAGGTCTTTGCCGGGAACGTCGAATTCCGCATGGCCTTCGACCTGGTACGCTTCTATCGTCGGGTCTTGTTCAGACCGTCTGGAAACCGTAACGTGGATCATCTGATGGCCTCTTAAGCTTCGATTTTCTCGATTACGACTTTCGTGTACGGTTGACGATGACCTTGCTTACGACGGTAGTTCTTTTTCGCCTTGTACTTGTAAACGATGATTTTGCGTCCTTTGCCTTGTTTCTCGACTTTGCCAGAAACTTTAGCACCTTCTACGACTGGAGCTCCTACTTGAAGACCGTTGTCGCCAGAAACAACCAGAACACGGTCAAAAGTGACCACATCGCCTGCGCCGGCTTCCAACTTCTCGATGTAAAGAACATCGCCTTGTTGTACTTTGTATTGCTTGCCGCCTGTTTCAATAATTGCGTACATTTCGTTGCACCTCCTCATGTCTCAGACTCGCCAATATCCAGGTGACGTTCAGCGGCAGAGCCTCTGCCCGTGCTTCACAAACCCGATCCGTGCGGTTACAGCGCATGCCTAAAGCAACGCACTCATAGTAGTATAGCAAAAGGGTTCGTCCTTTGCAACGTTTTATTCAACAGTTCCGGACGGCGATGCTCTCCTCTTATTTTTCTGACCGATTATGTCCCTGATCGGCAAAGTCTTGAAATACCGTGCTCGATGCCGAAAGCTTGGACCGCACGTAAAACAAACCGGACGGCGAAAGTTTCCCGCTGTCCGGTTTTTATCCGTGCCTGTGCCGCATGCCGTGCCGATTACCGAATCAATCCGGTTTAAGAGAGCCGGATAGCAGCCGATGTCATGCTAATGGCTTAACGTTTGATGCTATTGCTTGGTTGTACACAGTTCTTGTACACCGTGCAAAATTCAGGCTCCGGCAGCGGGTATGGCGCCAGACACGCCAGAGGATTCATGCTGCGGATTCCTACTTGCGTTTGCGCGTTATTTCCAGCAGGCCGAGCTTCGTCCAGCCGAGGAGTATCGTTTTGGAGCGGTCCTTCTTGACCGCCTCCGCCATGCACTCCAGCACGCGGTCGCGGTGCGCGGACTGCTCCATGTCGATGAAATCGACAATGATGATGCCGCGCAAATTGCGCAGCCTCAGCAGCCGTGGAATCTCGGCGGCCGCTTCCATGTTCGTGCGGAACACGGTCTGCTCCAGGGACGAAGTCCCTGTGAACCTTCCCGTGTTCACATCAATGACCGTCAGCGCCTCCGTCGGGTCGATGACGAGATAGCCTCCGCTCGGCAGCCACATTTTGCGGCGCTGCGAGCGGGAAAGCTCTTCGGCGATGCCGAACCGCTCGAAGAGCGGTGTATCGCCGCCGTCCAGGCGGACGCGCGCCGCAAGCTCCGGGCTGCGCTGCCGCAGCAGCCCCTGCAGCTCCGCGTGTACGGCTTCGTCGTCCACCCAGATCTCGAGCACGTCCTCCGTGATCACATCCCGCGCAAGGCGCGGGAGCAGCTCGAGATCCTGGTAGATGCAGGCCGGCGCCGCACCGGCCTCCGCCCTCTGCTCGATCACCGTCCATAGCTCGCGGAGATCGAGCAGGTCGCGGCGCAGCTCCTCTTCGCTGCGCCCCTCGGACACCGTGCGGAGGATGAGTCCCTCTTCTCCGCAGCGTAGGTTGTCCGCCACCTGCTTCAGGCGGACTTTCTCTTCTTCCGCTTCGATTTTGCGGGAGACGGCCGTGTACCCCGCTCCGGGCATGTACACCAGCCAACGGCCCGGAATGGAATAATGGGTCGTAACACGCGCCCCTTTGGACCCTTCCGGTTCTTTGACAACCTGAACAAGCACCCGCTGGCCCGGCTGAAGAAGATCCCCGATAGGCGGTTTCGTCTTAGGCTGCTTCTGCATGTTGACAGGCAGCACGTCATCTATGTATAAAAAAGCGTTCTTATCCAATCCGATATCTACAAATGCCGCCTGCATGCCAGGCAGTACGTTTACGACACGGCCGATGTAAATGCTTCCGGCACGCTGCGTCTCGCTAGGATGCTGAGCCTCGTGTTCCACGAGCTTGCGATCTTCGAGCAGAGCCGCCTGAAGCGAAGCCGCCTCGCAGCTTACGATCAGTTGTTTCATGGCGTTCACCCCACCATTATTGTACATGAAGGAGCGAAGTTTCGCACTTTACTGAATAAAAGCGGGAAAGCGAGCCGGACACCGAAACCCCGCACATCAGGGTGAAAAAGTTAGGAAACGGCAGGCTGATCCGTTTTCCCCTTCAAGGAAGCAGCTCGGAAACCGTACACGAACGGTTTTTGTGCGTCAAATAAGTATCGACCACCTGCTGCTCCGGGAGGATGCCTTCGATCGTTCCCCGGCTGCCCATCACGTAGACGGGATGATATTTTTCACGCATAAAAAGCTTCACCACTTCTCCGACCTTCCGCTGCCTTGCGACCGCAATGGGCCTTGCTTGCGTTCCCTTCTGCATGAGGCGCTCCGTATTCGCTTCGCGGTTCATCAAAAACCGGAGAAAATAAAAAGGCAGGTGCCTGCGGCTCACCCAATTTTGATAGAGAAGAAACAAGCCGACGATAAGGACGTTCATGTGAATCTGTCCCGTCCCTCCCGGCCAAATGGCGATGACGGTCATCATCAACCCGAGTACGATAGACACCCAGACTGTGCACACCAAGGTGCGCTGGTAAGGCAAGCCCATGCTGAGCAGCCCCTGCAGCAGTTTTCCCCCGTCAAGCGGCAAAATGGGCAGCAGATTAAACAAGGCGATAACCGCATTGATTTCGATAAAATAGGACCACCATTCCGGGTCTCCCGCTTCGAGGAAGCGGCAGAGGAAGCCGAGGGCGATCAGCCAGAGATGCTGGAGCGGTCCCGCGAGCGCAACGATCATTTCTTCCCGCAGAGGAACGGATGCCAGCTCGTCGACGACAAGTACGCCTCCGAACGGCAGCAGGCGAACCTCCCGCACCCTCCAGCCGAAAGCGGCCGCGGCTCCGAAATGACCGAGCTCATGGAGAAAAACAATGCCAAACAACGTGGCCGATTCCAAAAAATGTCCGGTCGCCAGTGAAAGCAGCATCACCATTGTAAAAAGGGGATGAAAGCGGAAACGTACCTGCAGCATGTTATTCAAACGGGATCACACCCGCCGGATCCACGTAGCGGCTTTCCTTTTGGACGGCAAAATAGAGAAGCCCTTTGTCGCTCTTGCTGTCTCTGGACACTTGACCGATCGCTTCGCCTCCTTTGATCCAGTCGTTGACCTCGACGCGGGACTGCTCGATCTGCCCGTACTCGGACTGCAGGCCACCCGGATGGCGGATGATGATCGTGTAACCTGTCTCGTCTTTGGGACCCGCAAAGGTGACTTGTCCCGCATCAAGTGCGTACACGGGGGTATGAGGCTCGGCCGCCACGCTTACGAAGGGCTTGTCAGCCGTGTAGGTCTCGTGGATTTTTCCTTTCAAGGGGACAAAATAGGAGCGTTTCTGGGCATCCGCTTTTACAGCCGGATTTTCTTCGTCCGAATGAAAAGCCGGAATAAAGGAAGGCGCCCCGGCAAACGTTTTCTGATACCAGGCCGCCAGCTGCTGAAAATCGAGCGGCTCACGGAGGGCCGTCGTGACAATCCCTTTCCCTCGTTCGATCAAGGGATGCTGAAGCTGAAACATGCCCCAGATAAGACCGAACAGCATGGCGCTGGCGACCAGCTGCCGCAGAAACCGGATACGGTAAGGAATACGAGGGTGATATCCGCCTCCGTCTCCATCTCCCGGATCCGTAGCGCCGGATCTCCGGGCATAGTAAGCGGCGGGAAGCTGAAGCTCGCGCTGCATTTTTTGCTTCCATACATATTCGGGGTCGTTCCATCTGTCGTCAAACTCTTGATCCCGGCGGGATAAAGGCAGAATGTCAGGCGCCGGTTCCACCTCCGAAGACGGATTCCCAAAGGGCAAAAGTTCGCTTGACTGCCGGTGCCGAGGAGTTTTACCCGAGGGGCTTTCCTGCAGCTTCCTGATTTTTTCCAGTCTGCGCTGGCGCACGTTATGCTTGTTCTCCATGACTTTACCTCCTATGAGGCGGGGCTTGTTTACTACAGCATATGAGCGGCTTGTACGAAATATGAGCATACAAATAAACAGGCCTCACAGGCCTGTTTATTTATCGTCTTCTATGGCAATATCGTGGATTTTAACGCTCAGCACCATTCCGATACAGAGCATGTTGATTAACAAGGAACTTCCTCCGTAACTGATAAACGGAAGCGTGATACCGGTCAAAGGCATCAAACCTATCAACATACCAATATTCTCAAATATCTGGAACACATACATGGCTACAACACCGACTACCAGATAAGAGCCGCTTCGATTTCTGCTTTGAATGGCGATCAGAATCATCCTATAGATGAGGAAAAAGTAAAGCATCAGGAGAACGGCAGCTCCCCGGAAGCCGAATTCCTCGCCCACCACTACAAAAATCGAATCCGAATAAGCGTAAGGGATAAAGTTGGAGTGGATGGAGCTTCCGTTCAAGTAACCTTCACCCGTCAGCCCGCCCGAACCGATAGCGCGAAGCGAGTTTTCCATCTGGTAACGTTCATCCCGGCTTGCTTGCATAGGGTCCAAAAATGTATTGATCCTTTGGAACCAATGGTCTTTAAAATGAAAGTGTTCAACCAGATACCCACTGATTTCTTTGGGGTACATCGAATAAAAGTAGAAAAAAGCAAACAGCCCTCCGCCGAACACAATTAAAGCAAATAATGCGTGGGAATACTTGATATTCCCGATCCAGACCATACCAATCAGGATTCCGATAAGAATAATGGCGTTTCCTAAGTCAGGCTGGATAAAAACCAAACCGAAAGGAAGAAGCGTGATAAGCCCCAGAGGAACCATATCCTGCAAAAGTCTGAGATCTTCTCCCCTTCGTTTATGAAGCCACGCCGCCAAAGCAATAATCAGAGCAACTTTAATTAACTCCGCAGGCTGAAACGAGAATCCGCCCGGCAGTTGAAACCAACCGCTTGCTCCGTTGATTTTCTGATTGAATTTCAAAACGACTACAAGAAGGATGACACTAATCGCATACGGATAAACAGCAAATCGGACAAGAAACCGATAATCCAGAAAACTAGCTCCCATCAAGGCGATCAAAGCAATCAAATAGCTAATGATCAACTTGCTCCAGCTCACCGAAATTGTGGGATCGTCAATATCCGCGCTGTAAACAAGAAGAGAACTAATGGCCATAAATACCATCAGCAAAAAAATGATGGTCAAATCTAATTTTTTTAATTTGGCAAGCATATCGCACTCATCCTAATTTAAAAAACTTTTTCAATTTAGCCAGCATACCCGGCTTTTCGTCAAGCGGCATAAGCGGGACCGATTCACCAAGTATGCGTCGTGCGACATTGCGGTATGCGATAGCTGCCCGTGAAGTCGGATTCATCACGGTCGGTTCGCCGGAATTTGCCGCCTTAATGACATGCTCGTCATCCGGCACGATTCCAAGAAGGTCGATGGCCAGTACGGAGCAGATCTCGTCGATATCAAGCATTTCGCCTTTTTTAACCATGTTCTGGCGAATACGGTTAATAATCAGTTTCGGAGCATGGATTTTCTCGTTCTCCAGCAGGCCGATAATCCGATCCGCATCCCGGACGGCCGCATTCTCGGGGGTCGTGACGACAATCGCTTTGTCGGCTCCGGCCACCGCATTACGGAAGCCCTGCTCGATTCCGGCAGGGCAGTCGATGATGACGAAATCGAAATCTTTTTTCAATTCCAGCACGATATCCTTTACGCTCTCCGGGGAAACGGCATGCTTGTCTTTGGTTTGTGCGGCCGGAAGCAGATACAGTTCTTCGAACCTCTTGTCCTTGATCAGCGCTTGAGGAAGCCTGCAGCGCCCTTCCACAACGTCAACCAGGTCATAAATGATCCGGTTCTCCAGCCCCATAACCACATCCAGGTTGCGCAGTCCGATGTCGGTATCGACCATACATACTTTCTTGCCCTGCAGAGCGAGTGCTGTCCCCACATTGGCCGACGTGGTCGTTTTGCCGACGCCGCCTTTTCCGGAAGTGATAACGATTGCCTCTCCCATGGTATTCACTCCTCAGCGTTACGATAATTGCGTGCTGCCGGCTTGCAAAAGACCATCCGGCTATTAAGCAAGCACCATACGGTGCAGTCCGTTCAATTTATCAATTTCCATACGCCCGTCTTTGATATAGGCGTATTCCATAAAAGCCTCCTGGAATCCCCATTCATCCGGAGGCCGGCTGATTATGCCGGCAATGCGCAATTGAGTCGGACGCATATGGGATGCCGCAACGATCGCAGCCTCGTCCCCGTCCACACCCGCATGTGCCATTCCCCGCAAGGAACCCATGATGTAGATGCTGCCGGTGCACAGTATAGTGCCTCCGGGATTAACATCCCCCATGTACAGCAGATTGCCTTCATGGCTCAGTGTCTGTCCCGACCGGACCATGCCTTTAAGCATGGTAATGGGAGCAGCCGTTCCGACAAGCGGTTCCGGTTCATCGGATTCAATGGACTGAATGAGCAGGTTGCCCTTCTGTCCGATGATGGCGCGGATTTCTTCCTTCTCCTCGTCACTGACGCTGCGCTTACCGAGTCTGACTTGAACACGCACGATAGGTCCGGTCAGAATGCGGTCGTGAGTGCTCTCCACCTTGTGCCGCAGTTCTTCCAGGACAGTCGCAAGCTCGCATGAATCGTCGAGAAGAAAGTTCAGGCCGTCTTTGACTCCTTTTATAATCACATGATGTTTACCTGCCGTCGCCATAAACGTTCCAACCTCCCACCCCATACAATTCGGCCTGCTGTCCGGGTTTTCCTGCCGGGTGAAAAAGAACGGTCAAAATTAATGTTTCGCTCTAGATCCTTGGCCTTGGAGGGCTTCCATAAGCTTGCGCATCGGAATGTATACCGCGAGGGCGAACAACATGTTGAACAACACGCTCGGCAGCATAATATGGGTAAACGCAAACTGAAAATTCACCGTTACGATGTTAAATAAACGGTTGATTCCGAATTTGATAATCTCGAAAATAAGAACGCCGACTCCCATCGTCATCAAGGTAGTGAAAATAAGGTTCGTCTGCCTGCGAGGAAGAAGCCCCGCGACGTAGCCGACCAGTCCGAATCCGAAGGAGTAGACGCCGAGTATGTGTCCGAAATAGACGAAATCGTGAAGCAGCCCGAAACCGAGGCCATACAGCAGTGCAGAATGCCGGTTTAAATAAAGTCCGATATACAAAATAATGATCAGCATGAAATTGGAAGAGATCCGGACGCTTTGCTGCCAGGAATCCGGAATCAGCCAATGAATGAGCGATCCTTCCAATATGAGCAGCGAGAACAGAATGAGCCAGAGCGAGTTGCGTACCATGGCTATTTCACCTCGGGTATTTCGATGATAAAGACTTCCCGGATATGTCTGAAATCAGCGAAAGGTTTGATCAACGCTTTCTGGGTAATCCCGAAATCCCCGGGCTCGCGGGAAACGACCGTTCCTACCGGAATACCGCTTGGGAATACTTTGCCGATATCGGAGGTAATGACGGTGTCGCCGACCGCAAGCTTGTCGTTCTGATCGACTTTGTTCATCACGAGCAGGCCCTTTTCCTTGTCGTACGACTCAATGATCCCGTAAGACCCTTGGCCTTCGGCGGATTTGTACTCCTTGCCTTTGACGGTTGCGGAAATAGCGGGCGCCTTGTTGTTGGTATCGCTCAAATCCGTAAGAAGCTGCACATTGGAGGTGAATTCCGTTACGGTGAGCACCCGGCCGAGAAGACCGTCCACGTTAATAACGGCCATATTGGGCTTGATGCCGTCTTTCTCGCCCAGATTTACGGTGATGGTCCCGTTATAAGGGTCGGGACTTGCCGCAATCACGTCAGCAATCCGGTATTTATAATTGGACACTTGTTTCTGGCGCTCCGTGAACTCCAAAGCTTCTTTATACCGTTTGTTCTGATCTTCAAGCGCGTTCAGCTGCTGGGTAGCGAGTGCGTAGTCGGTCAGTCTTTTTTTCAAGATCTGATTCTCGTCATAGATGGTTTTAAGCTTGCCGACGTCCTCAAAGAAGCCCGCCACGCCCGCCGCGGGTCTGTAAAATACGCTCTGCGTCCAAGCGATCGAATCTTTCAGAAATTTTTCCGGCCAGTAAAATTTCGTCCGTCCGCTAAGCGTAAGTCCCATCAGAATGAAAAAACAGATGAGACCCACAAGCAGAACCATCAGCCTCTTGTTCCCCATGAATTTCAACAATTCAACACCTTCTCCGTCGGCACAGTCAGACTAGCGTCTGTATTTGGCGCCGGATTTGGCACCTTTGAACAGATGGATGTGATCCAGGGCGCGGCCGGTCCCGATGGCTACACAATCAAGCGGATTATCCGCCACGATAACCGGCATCCCGGTTTCGCCTGCAAGCAGTTTATCGAGATTGCGAAGCAGGGCTCCCCCGCCCGTCAGCACGATACCGCGATCCATAATGTCGGCGGCCAGCTCGGGAGGACATTTCTCCAGCGTTACTTTAACCGCGTCGATAATGGCGTTCACAGTGTCGGTCAACGCATCCGTAATTTCGTCGGAAGTGACGGAAATCGTCTTCGGCAGACCTGTCACGAGGTCTCGGCCGCGGATTTCGAGAAACTCTGGCTGTTCCATTGGCAGGGCGGAGCCCACTTCCATTTTCAGCGTTTCCGCCGTGCGCTCGCCGATCATCAGGTTGTAGGTGCGCTTGATGTACTGAGTGATGGCTTCGTCCATCTCATCGCCCGCGATGCGGATGGAGCGGCTCGTCACGATTCCTCCGAGAGAAATAACGGCCACTTCGGTCGTACCGCCGCCGATGTCCACAACCATGCTTCCCGTCGGTTCCCAGACGGGTAGATCCGCGCCGATTGCGGCCGCGAACGGCTCCTCGATCGTATAAGCGTCACGTGCGCCGGCCTGCTTGGTCGCGTCTTCCACGGCGCGCTTCTCAACCGCCGTAATGCCGGAAGGTACGCAGACCATGACATTCGGATGGCGCTGGAACATGAAACGATCCTTCTGCGCCTGACGTAAGAAATAACGGATCATCGTGGCGGTCGTTTCGAAATCCGCGATTACGCCGTCTTTCATGGGACGAATGGCACGGATGTTGCCCGGCGTACGTCCGATCATTTTCTTCGCGTTGTCGCCGACGGCCTCAATGGTTTTCGTATCCGTGCGGATGGCAACTACCGACGGCTCCCTCACGATAATTCCTTTGCCCTTCAAATACACCAATGTATTGGCAGTACCCAAATCGATACCTAAATCCTTTGTAAAACCTCCGAACATAATAAAACGGCTCCTTCCCAAAATCCATCTTCTGTCTGATTAACTGCTTAAATGGCAGCAAAAAAATACCGACGGTTTATTGTTTCGTCATAGTTTTCGTAGTCATTGTCGAAATTAGGGGTCTTTCCACGAACATAATCTTTATTATATTACATATGACCATGCTCCTTCAAACTGACATAGCGGTCATCCCCGATGACAATATGATCGAGTACTTCGATCCCTATGATATCACCGGCCTCTGTCAGCCTGTGCGTAAGTTCAATGTCCTGTGGACTAGGCGTTGGATCCCCGCTGGGGTGGTTATGTACACAAACGATGGAGGCGCTGCTGCGCTGAATCGCGGCGCGGAAAACTTCGCGCGGATGCACAATGGAGGCGTTCAAACTTCCGATGGACAGCGTTTCGCGTCCGATGATGTGGTTTTTCGTATTGAGGAACAAACAAACGAAGTGTTCTTTCTGCAAATAGCGCAGTTCGTCCTTAAGCAGATCGAAAACATCAAACGGAGAGCGCACCGTCGTGATTTCTTCCGTGCGGGTCCGGGAAATTCGTCTTCCGAGCTCAATTCCGGCCATAATCTGGAGCGCCTTGGCGTCGCCTATTCCCTTGATTCGGACAAGTTCTTCCCGGCTGGCTTCCACTAGCCCCCGGAGTCCTCCCGTATCGGAAAGAATCCGCTGTGCGAGCGCCAAAGCAGACTCGGAATAGGTTCCCGTACGAACCAGGATAGCCAGCAGTTCGGCACTGCTGAGCGATGAAGCCCCGAGCTGCATCATTCTTTCGCGGGGTCTCTCTTCCGGTGGAATTTCACGCAAGGTGACAATTGATGATATCATATATTCCCCTCTTCCGGTATGTTCTTAAGCCAATTTCCAACATTTCCTTTAAAACGGGTGCCGAACGTCCGAAAAACGCTGTCTGCCGGGCTTTTGCCGTCTTCATTCGGCCGCTGTGAAGGCTGGTTTTAACTGGAGCATCCCCAAACAACAGAAGCGGGGTGACCAGAACGGAAATGCCTGTGAAAATCGACAGAGATCATTCGCTTATACCTATGCGGTCATCCTATAAAACCGCACAAAACCATACAAAGGTCAGAGGGGCTGTTAAATAGGACGATTCAGGTCCTAAAAAAGTCTGCACACCTCGACAAAAAATACAAAGGATCACTCAGAGGTAAATATTCTAACGGCGGGTTCTTGTTCTGAAGATGGACTTAGAGGGATTTTTCTAACAGCAGGATTAAAAAGCCGATGTGCTAGGGGAGGCGGCAGCAAAGGAAAGAACGGATCGGAAAACAAGATGCGTCAGCGGAGAAGGAAAATTAAAACGGAATGCGGGAGAGACAAACAGCAATAAACTCGCGAAGAAGAGAAGGTAATGGAAGGTAAAAAACCAAGGGCGCAGGGGCCCGAAAGCGGAAAGATAGCGAAGTGCATGGAAGGGGAAAATCAAGCTTAGCCATTCAACCGACTCGGCGAATGAGAAAACGGCAAGGAAAGCAACGTCCTCCAGGACCCAAGAAGACAGGCGGACGGACCGGCAAAACGTCTCCCTGACGGAGAAATCGCGCCTTGTGAAAGCTGAGTCCGCGCCGCCCCGCAGCACCGGGTGTCTTTCCTCATGATGTATCGTTGCAATAAAGCGGGCGCCTGCATGTCCTTGAACACTTAGCGAAGGCTGACGCCGCTTCAGGAAATCAGATTCTTCTCGGCATCGGCGGCTTTCTTCTCCGTCTCGTTCAAGGTGCGGAGCATGCTGCCGATCGTCACGCCTTTCAAATATTGAATCATATTCTGTTCGGCTCCATCCAACATGTTGTCCATTACATTCTGCATGTTCGCAGAAACAAGACAATCATTTCCCTGGTCGCCCGAACACCAGTTCGGTTTGAGGGTGCCGAGCGAAGTTAGCTGATAAATGTCGCCGAGCGTAATCTCATCCGGGTCGTGATTAAGAATAAATCCGCCCCCGCATCCTTCCTTGGTGCGAACAAATCCGGCTTTGCGCAGACAGCCCATAATTTTGCGGATGCGCGCGGAATGGGTGCAAACGTTGGAAGCAATATCATCGCTCGAAGCCATGTGTTCCGGCAAATGGGCAAGAAGCACCAGACTGTGCACGGCAATCGTAAATTCGCTGTTCATGACATAGCCCTCCTTTCTCCTGATGTTCTCTCTATTGTAACAGAATCGGTTCTTAATGAAAACGGTTCAGGGCCGGGTGCATCTACTTAGATGACACGGATGCCGAAAGGCTCGAGCATCTCGCTCAGAAGAGACACCGGAAGACCGACGACATTGAAATAGTCCCCTTCTATTCCCTCGATCAAGGTGGCCCCGATTCCCTGAATCGCGTATGCCCCCGCCTTATCCGAAGGCTCGCCCGTCCCGATGTACCGGAGAATCCGCTGCTCGTCCATCGCTTTCATCGTGACTTTCGTCCGGCGGTGGCTCACCGAAACATTCCTGCGGTCCGCGCTTAGGCAGGCGACTCCGCTGAATACCTCGTGAGTTTGGCCCTGCAAAGCGGACAGCATGCGAAGAGCGTCCCGCTCGTCTCTGGGCTTGCCCAGCACTTCCCCGCCCAGGACCACAATCGTGTCGGACCCGATGACGACGGTTCTATCCGGCGCGTACGAAACTGGTAAAGAGACCGATACGGCCTCCGCTTTGCGCACGGCAAGCGTCTCGACGATCTCCCGGGGGCTCAGGCTCTCCTCCACGGTTTCATCTGCATCACTGGAAATAATTTCAAAATTCAGCCCCATCCCTTTCAGCAGCTCCTGCCGTCTGGGCGATGAGGATGCGAGAATCAGTTTAATGCCCTGCTCATAGGGCGCGCTGCCCGATTGGCTCATAGCGGTATGCCTCCACTTTTTTCTTAGAAATTTACTTTCTTCTTCTCACGGGCTATACCTTGCGGTACAGCCAGAAAGCGGCCGCGAGGCCTATAATGCTGCACAAATTCAGTTTAATCTGCAAAAGGATATCATACTGGATGACCTGCAGGTCCGCTTTGGGCTGCCAGACGATATCCGTCGTTTTGGTCAGGAACGCCAGTGCTTTGACCGGTGCTAGCAGTTGTCCCACAATGATGCCGACGACAAGACCGATCACTAAAAACAGAACGAGGGTGAAGCCGTTTTTCTTCATCCGTTATCCTCTCTCTTCCCTTGTTTCTCCCTTATTATACGAAGCGGCGCGTTTGGCATCAATCCGAAAAAACAACAAATTGTAACATATTTCCGGCTTACTAACCTGGAAAGTCCCTGTACAATTGGAAACGGGAGGGGAAAAACAGGATGAAAAAAACTACAAAATTAGCAGGGCTGACCCTCGCGCTTCTGCTGGTCTTTCCTTACGAGGCGATGGCCTACAAGGTTGTCGTCGATCCCGGTCACGGCGGGAAAGATCCGGGAGCCGTCGGTGTAAACGGTCTCAATGAAAAAACGGTCAACCTCGACGTTTCTTTGAAGCTCCGCGACGAGCTCAAGAAAAAGGGCGTTGATGTCGTGATGACCCGGTCGGACGACCGTTATTTGTCCCTTGACGAGCGAGTTCAATTTACAAATGCCCAGAACGCGGACGTTTTCGTATCCGTGCATGCCAATTCAAATCCGAGCTCGGCCGCGAACGGATCGCAGGTGCTGTATTACGACAGCCGCTATCCCCAGGACGATTATCCCGCCAGTCCTGAAATGGAAGCCCTTACACCTTCCAGCAGGCTGCTGGCTCAAAAGGTGTTAAGCTCCGTCCTGTCACAAACCGGATTGAAGGATCAAGGTCTGGTGCCAAGCGCGGTTTATGTCGTCCGCAAAGGAAAAATTCCGAGCATCCTTGTCGAAACCGGCTTTTTGAGCAATAAAAAAGAAGCGGATTTGCTCGCCGATCCGGCGTTCCGCACCAAAATGGCAAAAGCGATCGCAGACGGTGTCGTTTCTTATCAGCCGCCGGTTTTCCCGGATACGGCCGGGCACTGGGCACGCGAAGCCATCCTGCGCATCAAAGACAAAGGCTGGATGGAAGGCATCGGAAACAATTTCGAGCCTAACCGGGCGCTGACACGCGCGGAATTCGTAACCGTGATGGACCGCGTCTTCGGTTTCGACGGCCTGCTCGGGACGGTAAATTCTTCACCCGCACCCGCTTTCGGCGATTTGAAATCCACCCAGTGGTCCTATCCGGTGATGACAAAAGCCGTCCGCCTCGGACTACTCGACGGATACGCGGATCAAACCGTACGACCGAACCAGGCGATCACTCGCGGTGAAGTATCCGCTATTCTTCAGCGGCTTCGCGAAATGAAAGGCACGCCGACTTTAACGCCGCCGGCCGGGCAGGACGTTTTCTCCGACGTTCCCGCTTCCATGTGGTGCGCCGGCGCCGTCTATACACTGACGAAGGCCGGTATCGTCGACGGGACAAGCCCGACGGAATTTAAACCGAACCGTTACATAACCCGGGCGGAGATTGCCGTCATGATGGACCGCTACTCCAAGCTTCAGCCCTAAAAACCAACACGGCCTGCGAATTCGCAGGCCGTGTTTTTGCGTGATGGAGCGGCGGATTGAGCCTACGCCGATGCGGCGGTCAGCTGCTGCATCAGGCGCTTCTCGGCGACGACGTACTGCATCAGCGCCTCTTGGGCTTCGGCCAGAAGCGGGGCGGACGGCGACTTGCCGTACTCGCCGAGCTTCGCGACCGCCTTGGCGAGAGCCGCGTTCATCTCCTCGACCTGCGGCTTGGCCGCGTCGGGGATTCCCGCGGCTACCGCCGGCTGCAGAGCCGCCCACGCCTTGGCGGCGGCGTCGAGCGGCTGCAGCGAAGCCGCGTCGAGCGCGCCCGGCGAAGCCTCCGCCATCTTCGCGGCGGAGAGGCTGCCGGCCGTGCCGGCGACCTTTGCGCCCTGCGCGAGATAATCCGCGAGCGGCTGGGCGCTGCCGCTCTTCCAGTACACCTTGCCGACAGCGGGAAGATCGAGCGGCTTCGCGAAGACTTCGATTTTCTTGGCGGCAAGGGCTGTCTTCAGCTTCGCGGCGTCCTCCTTGCTCCCGGTGAGTCCGACGTACACCGTCGTCTTCGTGCCGGGTTCCGCTACCGCCGCAGCGCCTTTGCCCCGCGCGTCGGCGCGG
Organism: Paenibacillus chitinolyticus NBRC 15660; assembly: GCF_000739915.1. Taxonomy (GTDB): domain Bacteria; phylum Bacillota; class Bacilli; order Paenibacillales; family NBRC-103111; genus Paenibacillus_F; species Paenibacillus_F chitinolyticus. The sequence continues at coordinate 324,712 of NZ_BBJT01000005.1, forward strand.
GCGGTCTCCGCGCTCTGCGGCGTGCTGAAGATGCCGTTCTGCAGCACGGTGTAGGAGCGCGCCGGGATCGAGGCCGCCGCAGTCGGCCCTCCGACCGGCGGGGCGGCAACGGCCGTGCCCGCCGACGGAGCCGAAGCGGCCGGGGCGGAGGCATCCGGCTTCAGCGGCGTGACGGCCCCGGGGCTCGGCTGGGCCTGGGCGGTCGCGGCCGGACCCGCGTCGATCGTGATCGGCTTCTCCGCCCCTCCCGAGAACATGGAAAGGACAAAATAGCCGAAGGCCGCCCCGGTTACCATCGCTCCCGCAACCGATGTGGCGATGCGCAAAAAGCCGCCGCTGCCCGAGCGGGAAATCCGCACGCCCGATTTTACGGGCTCCTCCCAATGCAGCCGGTTGTACGAATCTTCGTAAACGGGCTCTCTGCGATAATCTGCCCCTTCGCCTTCATAATAGACGGGCGGATTGCGCCTCTGCCCCGAATGCGGCGCTTCCGCAAGCTGCCGGTCATGGAAACTCCTCTCTTCCGAGGAGGACCTAAACCTTCTGTCCCTCGTATCCTGCACACCGTTGTATTCGGAACGCGTATAGCCGTCATCCTCACGCTCGTCTTCTTGAGCGGCACGGAGGCTGTTATAGCCGGGCAGGGAGGCCGTCCCGTGATCGATAAAGCCGCTTGGATCCTCCGGCCAGCCGAGATTTGGCGGAAGCGGATAGCGTTCTTCACGTCCCCGTTCACCTGAATTGCCGCGCTCCACGGACGGTTTCTCCCGGAACCGGTAATCCGTATATTCGCCCTCCTGCTCGGACGGCCCCTCAAAATCCCTCATCTGCCGTGCGGTCGCTTCCTCGTCTCTACGTTCCGTGTACGCGGTCCGGTCCAATTCCTCATATTCCTGTCTTCTTTCTTTTTCTTCCCTGAAACGTTCGTTAATCGTGCTCTCAAAATAACCGGAATCTCCCCGGTAACCCGGTTCGGATTCCCGGATAAGCTTGGCGATCCGTTCCGTTTCGGCATCATAAGGACTTTGCCATGTACCGAAGTCGGCCGTATATTCATTCAGTCCTTCCCGGTTCCGGGGACCCGCTTCCGTGTCCCTCCGGTTTTGCCGGGCTTTTTTCGCTCTATCCGCCTCCGCGTCTCTCCAAAGAGCTTCCGAAACCGAAAACTCCTCTTTCGTTAAAGGAATAACTTTACCGCCCGATTTATCTTCTTTACGGTTTGTCCGGTCGTTTCCGTCTATACGGTAAGAAATTCTCGCTTTGTTCATACGGCCCATCTCCTTATCCGCGTTCTACTATCAGCCTATGAACGAAAGCGGAAAAATATGTCCGGGCCTCTGAAAATTTTACTAGAGTGGGAATTTTCCTTATCGTTCTATATGCTATAAGTATAAAGTGGATAAACGGAGGAACCCGAATCATGGCCCCGATCAACAAAAGGAACTCTTTGCTGCTGCGTGCAAGTATACTCGCTGTCTTGGGCTTTATCGCTCTTACGTCAAACCTGACAAACTCTAACTCATCCACTACTCTGTACGTATTTAATCCCTATATTCCTTTGACCGAGGAGCGGCTTAAAGGGCTCGGTATCGACGTGATCTCTTACAATCCGCCTATAGATAAGTTTAAAATCACGTCGTATCCTACATACGTTCTAGTAAAAACCAAAACACAGGAGCTAATAGGGATAACTAACGATTTTACGGAACTAGAGAGATTGAGAAAGAAAAACAACTAGCCGTTTAACTCGCGAAACGCTTCCCTTCTCGGCATGCTTATTCCCCATAAAAAAACCTCCCGTCAGCGTAGGCTGAGGAAGGTTTTCGTACTGTGGCGTGCAGTATGTTTTGTTTTATTTTGTTAGGTTGAAAAAACTTCTTTACTCCGCCTCATAGCGGGCGCGAAGCGTTTTGGCGAGACCGTCCGCCGTTTTCCAAATGTCTCCGGCTCCCATCGTGATCACGAGATCACCCGGTTTAACGCGGTCCGTCAAGTAGACTTCCGCTTCGCCGCGGGTCGGGATATAGGTGACGTTCGGATTGCTGTTCTTGCGGATCAGTTCGACGAGCTTCTCGGAGCTGATGCCTTCGATCTGCTTCTCGCCGGCGGGTGAGTAGATGTCGGTGATCAGCACCTCGTCCGCCTCTTTGAACGCATGGCTGAACTGCTCGAATAAGTAAAACGTACGCGTATAGCGCTGGGGCTGGAACACCGCGATAAGATGCTTGCCCGTCGCTTTGGCCGCAGAGATCGTCGCCTCGATTTCCGTGGGATGATGGGCGTAATCGTCGATTACGAGAATGTCGTTCACTTCGCCCAGCACCTGAAATCTTCGTTTGGCGCCGCGGAATTCGTGGATCGCCTCGGCGATCTGGTCAAAGGTAAGGCCCGCTTCCAGACACGTAATCAGCGTTGCCATCGCATTGTATACGTTGTGCCGGCCGGGAACCGACAAGCGCAGCTTGCCGAGCGTCTCGCCGCCGCGGCGAACGCTGAAGGACACTTTCCGGTCGCCCAGCTCGATATCCGTCGCCACATAGTCGGCATCCCGGTCGATGGCGTAAGTAAGGGTCTCGCTTTTGATCTGCGGAAGCATGCCCCGCAAATATTCGTCATCGAGACAAATGATCGCCTTGCCGTCTTCTCTCACCTGGCTGAGGAACTGGGCATAGGCTTTTTTCAGATTCTCGAAATCTCCGTCATAGTTTTCCAGATGATCCGCTTCGATGTTATTCACAAGGGCAAGCGTCGGATGATACTGCAGGAAAGTGCCGTCGCTCTCGTCCGCTTCGGCTACGACGTAGTCGCCTTTGCCCGCTTTGGCATTCGAGCCGATGTTCATGATTTCGCCGCCGATGATATACGTCGGATCTGTTCCGCAGTGCTCCATCACAAGGGCGATCATGGAAGAGGTGGTCGTTTTGCCGTGCGCTCCGGCTACCGCGATGCCTTTGCGTTCATTCATCAATCTCGCGAGCATTTGCGAGCGGTGAATGACGGGAATGTTCTGCTCTCCGGCCGCGACCATTTCCACATTGTCCTTGGACAACGCCGTGGAGTAAACCACGAGGTCCGCTCCGTTCACGTTCTGAGCTTCATGCCCGATATAGACGCGGGCGCCTTTGGCCCGAAGCTTTTCCGTCAGTTCCTGCTGGGCCAGATCGGAGCCGGATACCTGATAACCCATTTCCAGCATCACTTTGGCGATCGCACTCATACCGTAGCCGCCGATGCCGATAAAATGTACGTGTTCTGGGGTATTCAATGTCGTTCTCACCATCCTTTTTCAGAGTCGGTCGTGTATAAGAGCCAAGAACGAACATCAGAAATCAGGTAGAGCGTGCCGGATACGACCGCCAGATCATCCTGTCCCGTTCGCTGCTTCAGTTGTTCTAGGGCTTTTTTCCAATCCGGTTCCACCACGATATCGATATCCCGGTTCACGTCCAGTTCACGGAGGGTCTCCCGGGCCCGGTCGGCCAGACGGGATGCATTTTCTTTTTTATGAAAATCCGGTTCCGTAAGGATAAGCGTATCCACCATTGGTAGTATATGCCTGAAATAGCCGGGTTGATTCTTCGTGGACAACATGCCGGCCATCAAATGCAGTTTCTTGTAGGAATACGTGTCATTCAGTGCGGCGGCCAGCGTCTGCGCCCCCTCGGGATTATGGGCTCCGTCCAGCAGAATCCGCGGATTGTCGGAAACCATTTCAAGGCGGCCGGGCCACTGCGTTTCGCTCATGGCGGCGAAAAGATCTTCGTCGTCCACGATGAGCGCGTTATACTGGCGCAAAACTTCGAGCGTCATCAGCGCCGCGGCGGCATTTTTCAATTGGTGCGCCCCGTTGAGGGAAACCGGCACGTTCTCGATCGAACGGAACGGACCCGTGAAGTTCAGCTTCTGGCCGTCCAGTTCCGTGGATACGGGCTCGAAGGTAAACTGCTTGCCCAGGAGATAAACTGTTGTGCGTTTGCTCTTCGCATCCCGGATAAACAGTTCTGCAAGCTCGGGCTGTTCAACGGTCGTAACCAGGGGCACGCCGGGCTTAATGATGCCCGCCTTCTCAAGCGCCACCTGCTCCAGTGTATCGCCGAGAATATCCATATGATCGTGGCCAATGTTCGTGATAACGGAAATGACCGGCGATACGATGTTGGTGCAGTCAAGACGGCCGCCGAGCCCCACTTCCAGAACGACATAATCCGGGAACGTGACTGTGCCGAAATACAAGAGCGCTAGCGCCGTGCAAATTTCGAACATCGACGGGGAACCGAGCTCGGTCTCTTCCAGTTCGTCGGCGATCGGTTTCAGCCGGTTCGCCAGAAGCAGCAGATGCTCTTCTTCAATATCTTGACCGTTATACTGTATACGGTTCGTAAACTTTTCGAGATATGGGGACGTAAAGGTTCCGACATCGTATCCGCTGCGGATAAGCACCTTCGTCAGAAAGGCGCAGGTCGAGCCTTTGCCGTTCGTGCCGCCGACGTGTATAAACTTCAGTCTCCGGTGAGGATGACCGAGTTTCTCCATCAGCAGGTCCATTCGTTTGAGTCCGGGTTTGATGCCGACCGGCACGAGACCGGTGATCCAGTTCACTGCTTCGGTATAAGTCTTGAACGGGGAAGCCTCTTCTGTGTATTGTTCCATGACTATCATCCCTTTAATTGATGTGAATCGCGGTGCTCCACGTCAAAACGGACGGGGTGCACCGCGATATAATGCAGGCTTAGGCTTTCAGTTCGGCCAGACGGGCAACGACTTTGTCGCGCTTATCCGCGTAGTCGGCCATTTTCGCTTTTTCTTCTTCTATAACCTTGGCAGGAGCTTTGGCGATAAAGCCTTCGTTGGAAAGCTTCTTCTCGATCCGGGTCACTTCCCCGATGAGCGTCTGCATTTCTTTCTCCAGACGGGCGACTTCCTGAGCGATATCGATAAGTCCCGCGAGCGGCAGGAACAGCTCCGCTCCCGTCACGACAGCCGTCATCGCCTTATCCGGCGACGCGAGTTCCGCGGAAATGCTCAGCTCCGAGGTGCTGCAGAAACGGCGGAGGTACTCTTCGTTGCGAGAAAGAATCGTCTCTACGTCCTGGCCGGAAGGCTTGACGAGCAGCTCGATCTTCTTGCTCATCGGAACGTTCACTTCCGCACGGATGTTGCGCACGGCGCGGATAATGTCCATAAGCAGCTCCATTTCGCGTACCGCTTCCGGCGCTTCGAACTGCGCATCGTACACCGGCCAGGCGGCCAATGTGATCGTATCGCCTTCGTGAGGCAGATGCTGCCAGATTTCTTCCGAAATAAACGGCATAAACGGGTGAATCAGGCGCTGCGTCCGGTCAAGCACATAGGCCAGAACGGATTTCGTCGTTTTCTTGGCCGATTCATCCTCCCCGTACAGGGAGAGCTTACTGAATTCGATATACCAGTCGCATAGATCGTCCCAAATGAAGTTATACAGCAGACGGCCGGTTTCGCTGAATTCGTATTGATCGATCAGACGCGTTACATCGCGTGCCGTTTCGTTCAGACGGTGCAGAATCCAGCGGTCGGCCGTTCCGAGCTTGCCGCTCAGATCGATGTCCGCGGCCGTGAATCCTTCGAGGTTCATCAGCGCGAAACGCGAAGCGTTCCAGATCTTGTTCGCGAAGTTGCGCGTCTGCTCCACACGCTCGATGCGGAAGCGCAAATCCTGTCCCGGCGTGCTCGAAGTCGAAAGCATATACCGCATCGCATCCGCGCCGTATTTCTCGATAATTTCCAGAGGATCGACGCCGTTGCCCAGCGATTTGGACATTTTTCGGCCTTCCGCGTCGCGGATGAGGCCGTGCAGCAGCACGTCCTTGAACGGAACCTGATCCGTAAATTCCAAGCCGCTGAAAATCATCCGCGCGACCCAGAAATAAATAATGTCATAACCGGTGACGAGTACGTTCGTCGGATAGTAGCGCTGCAGATCTTCCGTCTGCTCCGGCCAGCCGAGTGTGGAGAACGGCCAGAGCGCGGAGGAGAACCACGTATCCAGCACGTCGTCATCCTGGCGGATATTTTCACTTCCGCAGTGCTCGCAGGCATGAGCGTCCTGCTGAGCGACGGTCACCTCGCCGCAGTCCGCGCAGTACCAGGCCGGAATGCGGTGTCCCCACCAGAGCTGGCGGGAAATGCACCAGTCGCGTACATTTTCGATCCACTGCAGGTAGATTTTCTCGAAACGGTCCGGAACGAAGTTGACGCCGGTGCCGTTCTTCTGCGCTTCAATGGCGCGTTCGGCAAGCGGCTGCATTTTCACGAACCACTGTGTGGACAAGTAAGGCTCTACAACGGCGCCGCTGCGCTCGCTGTGTCCGACCTGGTGGACGTGTTCCTCGATTTTGACGAGGACGCCCTGCTCCTGCAGGTCGGCGACGATTTTCTTGCGGCAGTCCGCACGGTCCAGTCCCTGGTAAGGGCCGGCGTTAACGTTCATCGTGCCGGATTCGTCCATCACGAGAATTTGCGGCAGGTCGTGGCGCTTGCCCACTTCGAAGTCGTTCGGATCGTGTGCCGGCGTGATTTTAACCGCTCCGCTGCCGAAATCTTTCTCGACGTACTCGTCGGCGATAACCGGAATCTCACGGCCGACCACCGGCAGCACGAGCATTTTTCCGATCATGTGCTTGTAACGCTCGTCTTCCGGATGAACGGCAACGGCCGTATCGCCGAGCATCGTTTCCGGACGGGTAGTCGCTACCGTAATGGAGCCGCTGCCGTCTTTGAGCGGATACACGAGGTGGTACAGGCTGCCCTGGATTTCTTTATATTCAACCTCGATGTCGGACAAAGCGGTACGCGCTTTCGGGTCCCAGTTGATAATATATTTGCCGCGGTAAATCAGGCCCTTGTTGTACAGGCTTACGAAAACTTCGCGTACGGCTTTGGACAAACCTTCGTCGAGCGTAAACCGTTCACGGGAATAATCGAGGGAAAAGCCCATTTTCGCCCACTGCTCGCGGATGGTTTCGGCGTACAGGTCTTTCCATTCCCACACTTTCTCCAGGAACTTCTCCCGTCCGAGATCGTAGCGGGAAAGCCCTTCTTCACGCAGCTTTTGCTCCACCTTGGTTTGTGTGGCGATACCCGCGTGGTCGGAGCCCGGAAGCCAGAGCGCATCATAGCCCTGCATCCGCTTCGTGCGCACCAGAATATCCTGCAGCGTAAAATCGAGCGCGTGGCCCAGGTGCAGCATCCCCGTTACGTTCGGCGGCGGGATTACAATCGTATAGGTTTCCGCGTCCGGACGCTGTCCTGCACGGAAAAATCCGTTAGAAATCCAGTAATCGTACCATTTTTTCTCGCTTTGCGAGGGATCGTAGGTTGTCGGCATGGATACCGAGTTTTTATCACTTGTTTCTGCCATAGTCCATTTCCTCCATTCAAGTACCTTGCGCAGCTGCTCCAGCTAACAAAAAAATCCCTTCGCCGCAAAGGACGAAAGGATGTGCTTCCGTGGTACCACCTTCATTTCACGCCTGCTCCCGAAACGAGCGGAACGTGACACTTGAGACGCATATAACGGTGCGGGCCGGTTCACGCTAAACTTCGCCGCCTTAAAGCGGACGAATGCTCACGCAAACAACTCCGGGGCGACTTCGAACGGCCGTTTATCTCCCTGTGGAACCTTCCAGCGCTGCAATTCCACTCTCTGAAGGGCTCGCCGTCTACTACTCCCCATCCACGTCGATTCAACGTAATAAAAAATGTTTGTAAAGCAAACCGTTAAATTACACTTTATAATAAACCAAACGGACCAAAAACGTCAATCTTTTCAATCCGAAAAGGACTATTACCCATCATAACCAAGGAGGCGCCCGCATAAACTGATAGCGGAAATTTTTATGACCGGAGGGGGATACTCATGCAAAAATGGTGGTGGAAAACCCGGTTCACCGTTCGGGGCGTGCTTTTCCCGCTCATCTGCATTCAGTTTGTCCGCACGCTGATTTTTCCCAACGGCCTCGATGTCTTTCTCTTGTTCGTTCTGTTTCTGGCCTATCTCGGTTTTCTTCTGGACGTGTATTAATAATAGTAGGTTTACGAAAAACGGCACGGAAAAACCGGCAACGCTTGTCGCGTCACCGGCCGTTCCCGCTTACTTCACAATGTTATCCAGCAGCATGCGGCCCGTCTCCATCTGAATATCGTACTCACGCTGGTATTCTTGGATAATGTCCGTGCTGAAGCCTTCATTCTGAAGCGTATTCTGGGCACTGCCCACAATATCCTTGAAATCGGACACGCACTGGGCGAAGCGCTCGGAAGCTTCCTTATAAATAGTGGACTTCTGGTGCGTTGTCGTCGCCTGCGCAAACTGCATCGCGTAAGAAACAAGGTCACGCTGGCACGCCGCTTTCAGCGCATTCAGCTTCCGGATCGTTTCTTTATTGATGGAATCATACCGGTCGTCACGGTCTTTGCCGCCGTTGCCGTTGTTACCCTGGCCGTTGCCGTTGTTACCCTGGCCATTGCCGTTGTTGCCTTGGCCATTGCCGTTGTTGCCTTGGCCGTTGCCGTTGTTGCCTTGGCCGTTGCCGTTGTTGCCTTGGCCGTTGCCGTTGTTGCCTTGGCCATTGCCGTTGTTGCCTTGGCCATTGCCGTTGTTGCCTTGGCCGTTGCCGTTGTTGCCTTGGCCGTTGCCGTTGTTGCCTTGGCCGTTGCCGTTGTTGCCTTGGCCGTTGTTTCCGTTATTTCCTTTATCTTGGCCGTTACCGTTCCCCTTACCGCCGCCGTTGTTCTGGCCTTTCCCGTTACCGGAATCCGGAGTCGGTGTTGGGACCGGTGTCGGGACCGGCGTCGGGTCTGGTTTAGGTTCAGGCTTAGGGACAGGAAACTTCTGATTGCCGCCCGTAAGAATCGGGAGCAGATATTCATTCAGGAAACCCCACACATTGTTGGCAAGCTGATCAAAACTCGCGCGGGCGTTCTGATTCATCGCCGCCTGCGCATTCGCCTGACCCGGCTGGAAAGCCGGGGACAGCAGAGCCAGCAGCAGTGCGGCCACGAGCGCTTTATTTAACTTTTTCACAATTTCACTCTCCTCTTGGCGGGCGTTCTGACAAAACCGCAGCTCACTCGTTAACGGATTGCTGATACGACTTGCCTTTGCTCAGGCCATATTTGCCCGCAATGGCAATCAGTTCGTTATACTCGCTTTCGCTCAGCCTGGCCATGATGATCGCTTTCGCCTTTTTCTTTTCTTCGCGTGACACGCCGTCCTTCATCAGGAGGCTTAGCTGCTTGATATCGCTTGCCTGCAGCCGCTTCAGCAGAACGGTTGTAATCTTCATCCGCTCCGACCAGGAAATCTCCTCGCTTAGGCGCTCGGCCCGGTCCGCCGATATGGCTGCCGGGTCTTTGGAGCGGCTTTTCGCGCTTCCGCTGCCGCGTCCGTCGCCGTCCTCCGCCGATCCGGCTGCCTGATGCCCGGCCTTTCCCGGGTCCCGCCTGGCGGGCGGCGCCGAAGACGCAGGAGCTTTCCCGCTGCCCGGCGCGGCTTTTACGCCCGGGAAAGCTTCCTGCGGACGGGAGCCGTCCTGCGCATCCGCACCGGGCGAAGCCGGAGCTCCGCCACCCGGAACCGGGTGGTCTTCCGGTGCTTCCTTGCCCGCAGCGTCGGCTTCGGCGTCTGCTTGCCCGTCACTTAAGGAGGCCGCCGTCCGGATCATTTCATCCGAAATCCGGACGGCCGCAAAACTCCCGGCCATTCCCGCTAAAAGGATGCCTGTCCCCACCCAAAGGAACAAGCGGCGTCGTTTGTTCATCTCCCGGCCTCCCGCCTTTTAATCCGGTTGCTTGTCCGCCAAAGCCGAATTCCCCAAGGCACCGCCCACACGGCTGCCGATAATCCCGCCAAGCCTCCGGCTGTATCCAAGACAACATCCTGTATTGCGCTGGTACGCATAGCTGCGGCCGATTGAACCCATTCATCCCCCATCGCGATCACGACGACATACAGCAGGGAAAAAAGTATCCGCTTCCTCCGCCGGCTCCCCCAGAAACAAAGAGCTTGATACGCAAGTGCGGCAAGTACGGCATAAACAACCAGATGGGACGTTTTACGAAAAATAAATTCGATGAACCGCATCGGATCGGACTGCGCCCGAATAATCGTATGATGGTAGCGCACCGTCACCTGCGGGATATAATCATGAATCTCCTCCTTTGTGAAAAGTTTATGCAATAAAGGCTGTATGCTCTGCTCGCGAAACGATTGATGAGACCAATGGAAGACGAGCAGCGTCCACAGCAATACAGGCAGCATCCATAAAAGCTTAGAGCGAAACGGTTTTGGCCGCACTGGCATTTGCGCTGCCGGTTGTGACGGCGGGGCGTCCGACGGAATAATAAACGAACTCCCGCTCTTTCATTTCCCGGACGGAGAAGCAATTGCGCCCATCCACAATAATCGGGGCCGTCAGCAGTTGTTTCACCCGGGCCAGATCCATTTCGACGATTTCGCTCCATTCCGTCAAAATGAGGCAGGCATCGCAGCCTTCCAACGCTTCTTCAAGCGTCTCGAAATCTTCGTAATACTCGGCGATCTGATTACGCGCGGCCTGCATCGCGATAGGATCGTAGGCCCGTACGTAGGCGCCGAGCCGGACCAGTTCCGGAATAATCGTCAAGGAAGGGGCGTAGCGCATATCGTCGGTGTTCGGCTTGAAGGCAAGTCCGAGTACGCCGATCTTTTTGCCTTCCAGGCAGCCGAGCGCCTGTTTCAACTTGTCCACGACAACCAAGCGCTGCTCGTCGTTGGCTGCGATAACCGATTTCAGCAGGGAGAAATCGAACCCCGCTTCTTCAGCGATATAAGAAAGTGCAAAGGTATCTTTGGGGAAGCAGCTTCCCCCGTAACCGATGCCCGCCTGCAGAAACTTCGCGCCGATCCGGCTGTCCAAACCCATGCCTGCGGCAACGGAGGTGACGTCGGCACCGACACGTTCGCAGACGTTGGCGATTCCGTTGATAAAAGAAATTTTGGTGGCCAGAAAAGCGTTGGCCGCATATTTGATCATTTCCGCGCTCTCCAGATTTGTCTGGAAAATGCGGGTGCGGAAAGGTGCGTGAAGATCGGCGATCCGCTTGGCCGCCTTGTCGCTTGTGGCGCCGATGACGGCGCGCTCCATGTTCATGCAGTCCTCGATGGCCGAACCTTCCCGTAAAAACTCGGGATTGGAAACGACATCGAACTGGACGAAGCGGTTTTTCCGGTTTTCCATAATAATCTGCCGGACCTGCTCACCGGTTCCTACGGGAACCGTGCTTTTGTTCACGATAATTTTGTAGCTGTTCAAATGCTTACCGATCGTCCGGGCAACCTCGTGCACGTAGCGCATATCGGCTTCACCGTTATCGCCCATCGGCGTACCGACCGCGATATAAATGATGTCGGACGCTTCAATGGCGTCGCCGATTTCGGAAGTGAAAAACAGACGGTCGGCATCGACGTTTTTCTTCACTAGTTCTTTGAGACCCGGCTCGTAAATCGGAATCTCGCCTTTGCGCAGCATCGCGATTTTGAACGGATCGACGTCGCAGCAGATGACGCGGTTGCCGATTTCGGAAAAACAAGTTCCGGAAACAAGCCCTACATAGCCACTTCCGACTACTGTAATTTTTTCCATTCTACTTCGCCACCTTACTGATAGGATTGTGAAGCGCAGCATGCTGCTCGTGAACCGATTGAATGTATCCCAGCAAATCCTGCTTTAAATCCTCGCGCTGAAGAGCGAAGTCGAGCGTGGCTTTGATGAAGCCGAACTTGTCCCCCACATCGTAACGGACGCCCGAGAAGTTGTAAGCGACAACGGGCTTCTGCTCGTTCAGCCTGCGGATCGCGTCCGTCAGCTGGATTTCGCCGCCCGCTCCGGGCGCCTGATTTTCCAGGATTTCAAAAATTTCAGGGGTCAGCACATAGCGTCCCATAATCGCATAATTGGAAGGTGCCGCTTTGCGCGAAGGTTTTTCCACGAGTGTTTCCAGGAAAAAGACATCCGGTTCGATGGACGACCCTCTCGGCGCGATAACGCCGTACTTGGAAACATCTTCGTCGCTGACCCGCTGCACGCCCACGACGGACGAGGAGTAGCGGGAATGAATGCGAAGCAGCTGCTTAAGGCAGGGCTCCTCGGATTGCACGATATCGTCGCCGAGCAGAACGGCGAACGGTTCGTTGCCGACGAAACTGCGGGCGCACCAGATGGCGTGACCGAGGCCTTTCGGTTCTTTTTGCCGGATATAATGAATATTCGCCATGTCGGAAATGGCCTGAATTTGTTTAAGTTCTCCGTGTTTGCCCTTTTTGTCCAGGGTTTCTTCCAGTTCGAACGACTTGTCGAAATGATCTTCAATCGCGCGCTTGCCCCGTCCGCTGATAATCAGAATATCTTCGATGCCGGACGAAATGGCTTCCTCGATAATGTATTGGATCGTCGGTTTGTCCACGATCGGGAGCATTTCCTTCGGTTGGGCTTTCGTAGCTGGCAGGAACCGGGTGCCGAGACCTGCCGCCGGAATTATCGCTTTACGCACTTTCATGATTCATTCCTCCTTATGGTCGTTAACTGCGTGTGGCTCTAAGCGTTCAAAGCATGTAGCAGAATGCCGATGACAAAATCCTGATCCGATTCGCTGAGGCTGGAACCGGAAGGCAGGCACAACCCTTGTTCGAAGAGGCGGTCGGATACGCTTACGCCCTCTTCATGCGGGTAGTAAGCGCACTTGCCGTACAGCGGCTGCAGATGCATCGGCTTCCAGACCGGCCGGGACTCCACATTCTCCGCGGCCAGGCGCGCGATAAGCTCTTCCGTCGTAACGCCGGCCGCAGCCGGATCGACCGTCAGCGCGGTCAGCCAGCGTGTGGAGCGGCCGTACGGCGCCTCCGGCATAAACGCGATGCCTTCGATGCCGCCAAGCGCCTCGCGGTACCGGTCGAACACGGCCCGGCGGGCGTTCACGCGCTCATCCAGTACACGCAGCTGCCCGCGACCGACACCGGCGAGAATGTTGCTCATCCGGTAGTTATAGCCGACCTCGCTGTGCTGGTAATGGGGAGCCTGATCTCTTGCCTGCGTGGCCCAGAAGCGGGCTTTCTCCAAGGCTTCCATATCGTCCGACACCAGCATGCCTCCGCCGGATGTCGTAATGATCTTGTTGCCGTTGAACGAGTAGACGCCGAAACGTCCGAGCGTTCCGCTCGACTTCCCGGAACAGGTCGCGCCGAGCGATTCGGCCGCATCCTCAACAACGGGAACGCCGTAGGCGTCGAGGAGCTCCAGAAGCGGCAGCATGTCCGCGCTCTGCCCATAGAGGTTAACGACGACCGCCGCTTTGGGCAGCCGCCCTTCCCGCTTCGATTCGGCGAGAGCCCGCTCCAAGGCGGCCGGCGACATGTTCCAGGTCGCTTCGTCCGAGTCGATCAGCACAGGCTCCGCTCCCTGGTACGCGATCGGATTGACGCTGGCGACGAACGTGAGCGAGGAACACAGGACGCGGTCGCCCGGGCCTACGCCAAGGAGACGCAGCGCCTCGTGGATACCGGCGGTGCCGGAGCTGAGGGCCACGGCTCCCTTCGAGCCGGTGTAGGCCGCCAGCTCGGCTTCGAACGCGTCCACGTTCGGTCCGAGCGGAGCGATCCAGTTCGTCTCGAACGCTTCGCGGACGAACTTCTGCTCCTCCTCGCCGATGTGCGGAGGAGATAGGAGAATACGGCTCCGGCCGGTTCCCGGCAGACTATCCGCTGTTCCGGGGGCGGTCCCTGTTTGAAGCTGTGCGGCGCGGGCCGGTGAAGCATGAGTTTGAAGTTGAACAGCCATATTCGGTCCTCCTTTGATTGATCCGGTCATTCGTTGAAATGGAATAAGAGCGTGTTTATATACCTGACGGAATACGATTTATTGAGTGAAATCAGAATCATTTCGTTAAATCCGGTCACACCGAGCGCAGCGCAGCTCCCGGTGCACGCTGAAGTGCAGCATGACGTCGGTCACCCGCATATCGGCTGACTGCCGGGGTAACTCGCTCGCCGTCCCGGACGGGTGATCAACGCGCGCGAATCCCAGGCGCGAGCCTCCGGCCCTGCGCGGCGTTCAGCCGTCACCCGCTTACGCCTGCCGGATCACCCGGGCGGGCACGCCCGCGGCCGTGCATCCGGCGGGGATATCGCGCACCGCCACGGCTCCGGCGCCCAGCGTGCTCCACTCGCCGACGGCGAGCCCCTGGATCACGGAAGCCCCGATGCCGATGTGCGCCCCCGCTCCCACGTCAACACCGCCGGCCAGGGCCGCGTTCGGCGACACATGCGCGTAGTCGCCGATCACACAGTCGTGCTCCACGACGGCGCCGGTGTTGACGATCGCGTGGGCGCCGATCCGGGCCCCCGCGTTGACGACCGCGCCCGGCATCACGGCCGTGCCGGGCGCCAGGCTCGCGTCCCCGCTCACGACGGCGCGGGGATGGATCAGCAGCGCGAAGCGGCCTGGCTCTATGCCGAGCGAGCCGGCGACCCTGCGGCGGACCGTCCCGCTGCCGATGGCGACGAAGACGCGCAGGTCTTCGTCTTCCGCGAGCATGCGGGCGGCCAGCGCGACCGGTCCGCGGGGCAGGCCGTCCGCCCCGTCGGCCGGAACCGCATAGCGGTCATCGAGCACAGCGGCCAGCTCGTACTGCCCGCCGGCCCGCGCGATGTCGCGCACGACCTTGGCGTGGCCCCCGTCGCCGATCAGCAGAAGTCTCCTCACGACGGGCTTCCGATACCGGATGCGGCGCTTCCGGTGTACTTGGTCGTCGTGGCCTGCCCTTCCTGCGACACGCCTTCCCTGCGGACGACTTTAACGGCGGTCAGCAGAAGAATTTTGACGTAAAGGCGGAAAGAGCGGTTGTCGACGTACCACACGTCGAGCTTGAACTTGTCTTCCCATGAAATCGCGTTCCGCCCGTTCACCTGCGCCCACCCCGTAATCCCGGGCCGTACCCAGTGGCGCCGCTTCTGTTCATCGGTATACAGCTCCATATACTCCATCAGCAGCGGCCGTGGGCCGACAAGGCTCATATCGCCCTTGATCACGTTCAAAAGCTGCGGAATTTCGTCCAGGCTGAGCTTGCGCAGCCCTTTGCCGAATGCGGTCAGCCTGACTTCGTCCGGAAGAAGATTTCCAAATGAATCTCTTTTGTCGGTCATCGTCCGGTACTTGTAGACGTGGAACGGTCTGCCGAACCGTCCCGGACGCTTCTGCTTAAACAGCACCGGCGAACCCAGCTTCATGCGGACAAGAAGCCCGACGACCGCATAGACCGGAAGCAGCAGAAGCACCAGAGGCAGTGCGATAGCAAGATCCGCCGTACGCAGGATGGTATGTCCCAGCCATCTTCCGATGCGGCCCTTTTGTCTTTTTCCCGCACGGAGTTCCTTGTACATCGTTTCCAGCCTTTTGACGACAATCTGCTCGGTAAATTCCCGTTCAATTCTGCGTCGTCCGCCTTGCCCCAGCATGGTGCCGTACGCTTTGTTCTCGATGAGGGTGCGGAAGGCTTTGGCGAGCGCCCCGGTATTTTTGTAAGGAACGAGCAGGCCCGTATCCTCATGCCGGACCAGCTCCCGCGTTCCGAGCACGTCGCTTGCGACCACGGGTTTGGAAAAAGCCATTGCTTCCATCAGAAAACGGGGAATTCCTTCTTTCTCGGAAGTCAGCAAGACGATGTCGGCCATTTTCAGAAAGGCATACAGGTCGGAACGGTGCCCGATCAGCAGCACTTCTTTTTGCAGGCCGAGTTCGGCAATCCGTTCGAGGATTTGCTTTTCCAGCGGACCTTTGCCGGCTAGCAGACAAACGAAATCCGTGATTCCCTGGCTTTTCAGCAGGGCAAGCGCGTCCAGCAGAAAATGATGATCCTTCACCGGCTCCATTCTCGCTCCCATGAGCAGAACGGTCTTATTTTCCGGGACACCGTAGGTCGCCTTTAACGACTCCAGCTCTTCCCGGCTGATGGTGCCGGCCGCTTTGTCCAGCTTGTCCAGGTCGACGCCGTTGCCTTCGTAGTACACGATCTTGCCCGCGTTCAGCGACTGGAGCTTGGTGATGTCCTCCCGGTTCTGGGAAGCAAGCGCATCGCAGAAGTACGTGCCGATTTTTTCGAGCGTCCGGTAAACCGTGTAAGCCGTCTTCGACTGGCCTTCATAGAACGGCAAGCCGTGGCTCGTGTGCATAATGACCGGAGTGCGGGCCAGCCAGGCGGCGGCTCGTCCGATAATCCCCGCCTTGGCCGTATGGGTATGGACGATGTCATAGCCTTCGCGCTTAATAAGCCTTCTCATCCGGAGGATCGAACGCACATCTTCCACCGGACGTATTTTGCGGTTCATCTGCACGAACTTCAGTTTGAGTCCGCTGTTCTTCATCGCCTGCTCATCGTAGCCTTCCGGAGATGAAATCAGATGGACTTCATGCCCGGCCTGCTGCAGGACGGACATTTTGTCCGCCAAAATTTTGTGAGAGATAGCCGACGTACAAATATGGGCGATTTTGCTCAAGCGAAGCCTCTCCTTTCCGTCTAAGATGCGTTTGCTTTAAGACCCGGACCCGTAATACCCGACATACCAGTCGGCGAACTTGCGGAGCCCTTCCGAAATAGGCGTCGACGGGCGGAATCCGACATCTCTCTGTAGAGCGTCAATGTCCGCGAAAGTCGCCTGCACGTCACCCGGCTGCATGGGTTTGAACTCAATGTCCGCCCTCGTGCCCAGACTCTCTTCCAGTGTCCGGATAAACGTCATCAGCTCAACCGGCGAATTGTTGCCGATGTTGTACACTTTATAAGGCGCGTAGCTCGTACTCGGATCGGGATTTTCCCTATCCCAGTCCTTATTCGGCGCGGGCGGGCGATCCAGCAGCCTCACGATTCCCTCGACGATGTCGTCGATATACGTAAAGTCGCGCCGCATTTTGCCTTCGTTAAACACTTGAATGGGCTTGCCTTCGAGAATGTTGCGGGTAAAAGAGAAATACGCCATATCCGGGCGCCCCCACGGTCCGTATACCGTAAAGAAGCGCAGCCCCGTCACCGGTATCCCGTACAGGTGGCTGTAAGAATGAGCCATCAGCTCGTTCGCTTTTTTGGTAGCCGCATACAGGCTGACGGGATGGTCGACCGGATCGTCCGTCGAGAACGGCATCTTGGTGTTGGCGCCGTATACCGAGCTGGAAGACGCGTAGATGAGATGGTCGATTTTGTAGGTCCGGCACGCTTCCAGAACGTTCAGAAATCCCGTCAGATTCGAATCGGCGTAAGCCCTCGGGTTCTGGAGGCTGTACCTTACGCCCGCTTGAGCGGCCAGATTGACGGCCACCCGGATTTCATGCTCGCCGAACACCCGGTTAAGCTGCTCGTGGTCGCATAAATCGGCCGTATAATGATGATAATTCGGGTAATTTTGAAGCTGCTTCAGCCTGTCTTGTTTCAGCGTAACGGCATAATAATCGTTGAGATTATCGTAGCCGACTACCTTCGCTCCGCTTTCCAGCAGCCTTAAAGCCAAATGATAGCCGATAAAACCGGCCGATCCGGTGATCAGAATGGACACCTGCCTACACTCCCCTGCTTACATATTGATGAAAAGAATGCCAGAACTCGCTTCGGTCGCGGTCCAGCTTCGTTTTGGTGAAATTAGCCGCCTTGGCAAAATTTCGGCTCGCCTGCTCCAGCATCCAGTCCCGGTTGATGACCGTTCCCGTAAGCAGAGCGGCCAATTGTTTATCCTGGCCCGGCTTGAACAGGCAGCCCGGATCGAGAAGCTCGGGAATGCCTCCGGCCGTCGAGCCGATTACGGGACAGCCCCTTCCCATCGCCTCGATCGTAGCGCGGGGCAGTCCTTCCTGGAAGCTCGGCTGGATGTAGATATCCACGCTGTCCAGCCAGCCGAACACCGCGCTGCCGCTCGGAAGGACGCCGTCGAACTGGACGTTCTCCTGCAGCCCCAGGCTGCCCGCCATCGCGATCCAGCGCGACTTGTCCCCGTCCCCGAGAATGCGGAACTTGAACGGAGGCAGCTGGTCTTTAATTCGCGCCAGGGCATTCAAGGCGGTGTCGATGCCCTTAGTTTTGCCGTTTAACGAACCGATCAAACCGATCGTGACCGGCGTTTTCATGCTGCGGATCCGCTCCAGCCTTCTTTGCAGCACATCTTCGCCCATCTCGGGAAGCTCGACGTTCGAACACGATTGGGTGCGGCCGCTCGGGCACGGGTACCTTTTCTGCAGAAACTGCTCCGTGACGTAGATGGCATAGGGAGCTTCCTTGACGTCAGACTTCGTTTTCCACGTGGCGATCGGTGCGTACAGCTTGCCCTGCACGCTGCCGTAGTTCCACAATCCGTCCCAGGCGCAGGCTACAACTTCGACCGCAAAAGGCTTGCCCAGCTTCTTGGCAATGGCGATCGCTTCGGAGCCGATTTCGCTCGGCAGCCGGGCGATCACCGCGTCCGCTTTCATGACCGCTTCCGTCAGCACGCGCTCGACGTAGCCCTTTTTCGTAATTTTATTAACGGGATTGCTGAGGGAAGGCAGGACGATAAAGTTGACGCCCGCTCCACTCGACAAGCTTTTCTTCTCCATTTCATGGGCGGAGGTCATTCTCTTGCCCCGGGACACGACCGTGAGAGAGTCGAATACGGAAAGATACCTCTCCCATACGGCGTAAGGCAGCTTGCCGCTTGAGTAAAATTTCCCCGAATCCGTAAAGTAAAACGTATGATCATGTGCCCACAGAACGTTCATAGTGACCCTCTTTTCTGATTGACTTAATGATTTTGGCCGGCACACCCGCCGCCACTGTCATGGAGGGAACCGGTCTGGTTACGACCGCCCCCGCAGCGACGATAGAACGGCTTCCGATGCTTGCGCCCGCCAAGATCCTGCATCCGCAGCCGATCCAGACATCCCGGTGAATGTGGATTTTGGAACAGACGACCGGATTGTCGCGGATGGGAAGAGACTCGTTCTCCCAGCTGTGCTGGAAGGAGATCAGCGAGCTCTGGTGCGCGATGGACACGTCGTCGTCGATCTGAAGCTCGCCGCATGCGTCCAGGTAGCACTGCTTGTGGATGCTGACATTGCTGCCGATCCGCAGGCGCTCCCAGTATTTGATCTCCACCGACCGGCCGACGAAGACGTTGTCTCCGCAGCTCAGCGTCAGACACTTCAGCAGACAGTATCGCATCGCCACCCCCGCCGTGTCCGGCAGAAGATCGGTCAGCGTCCAGGCGTACTTAAGCGCCGGCCTCGGGAAGAGACGGAGAATGCGGATGACGATGTCCAGCACCGTTTTGAATTTGTGAAACCGGTCTCGGCCTCTCATGAATTCCTCTCCTTTTGTCGCGGATAGACTTGAGCCATTTCAGCGTCCAGCCGGCCGTATAGGCCTGAAACATATACAGCAGAGGCAGAATGGGGAGCTTCTTGCGCACCATGTTGTCCCCGATCGTGCCGACGCCGTATTCCAGATCGCGTCCCGTTACGGTCATGTAGCCGACGAGCACCAGCGTGCAGGCATAAGCGAAGAGCAGCACCACGACAATCCGGTAAAACGCTCTCGTCTCCTTATATCGGATAAACATCAGCACCGCAAAAGCAAGCGCCACGAGCATCGCGACGGCTTCCATGGAACGATACATCACGTTCGTTTCCCAATTTTCCGGATTGACGGGATTGGGGCTCAGGAACAGGAAGGCCGTCAGCAATACCGCATTGACGATGCCCAGTCCGCCGATTTTGACGGCGAGCACGCCGGCCGATACGACCAGCATGGCGACCGCGGTTTTGAATCTTTTCGTAAACAGCAGGTAAAAGCAGAGCGTGTACACGATGGCATAATCGCGCAGGCCGGTTGCGTACAGCATCACGAGCAGGAACAAAACGTACTTCCGCTTCAGCAGCAGATGCGTGCAGTACAGGCCGAGCGCCACGCAGGTGACGTCTTTTGCAAAAAGCGAAGTCATCATCATGAACGACGGGCTGACGAACAGCCCCAGAATGATCCAGCCTTCGTACATGCGGCGGTTTGCCTGCTCATAGCCGAAAAACGACCGGTTCAGCGCATAGATCAGATAAGCGATCCAGATCAGCATAACCGAGTTGTACGTAATGATGACAAGCGGATCGGACACGTCGAGAAATTTAAAGAACGGCATGTACATAAGTCCGAAAATCGGATACGCCGATGAGTTAAACAGATAGGTCGAAATATGCTCAAAGGCATAATTCAGAAAATCACCCAGTCCCAGGTACGTGACGACCTGCTCGTAATAATGATTTTCGTCGGGTCCGGCCAAGGGAGTCGCGGTGAGCGCATAAACGAACTTCCCGATCAGCATCACGCAAAAGCCGATATACAGCAGAAACGGCTGATCCGGCCACCGGATCATGCAGAAGAGCGGCAGCAGCAGAACGAAAAAAGAAATGATTCCCATGCGCTCATCCAGCTGAAAAATTCCTTTTTCCAGAAGCAGCATAAGGAGTACATATCCGATCACGAACAGGTTCCGAAGAGGAGGCGCTCCCTTCGGGAGCCCGGCTGCAGAGCTATGGCGCCGCAGCGTACATCCGCTCCAGTCTCCGCACACTCGTCTGAATGTCGTATCCGCACTCCTGCAGCGCCTCCAGCCGGACGGGCCAGTCTAGCCGTGATCCGACGGTTTTCTGCCGGATCGCCCCGGCCCACGTATCGGCCGATTCGTTCAGGGACAGCCGGCTGACCAGCCCCAGGTTCAGGTCCGCTTCTGCGGGCACCTGATCGGAGATGAGGCACGGAACGCCCGCAGCCTGCGCCTCAATGACCACGATGCCGAGTCCTTCGTACAGCGAAGGCAGCAGGAACAGGTCGAAGGCTCCGATCAGCTCGGGGATGTTCTTGCGCACCCCGAGCAGGTGCACATGGTCCGCGATTCCCAGCTCGCGGACCCGGGCTTCCATCTCGCTGCGCAGCGGTCCGTCCCCGATCAGCACAAGCTGAGCGTCCGGACGGGTCCGCAGGAAGCGGGCGAAGATGTCGAGCAGAAACCGGTGGTTCTTCTGCTCGCTGAATCTTCCGATGTGCCCGATCACAGGCACATGAGGGTCCGTGACCCCGACCGCTCTGCGGTAGGCCGAGCGGTCTCTCTCCAATTGCCCGTAAGGCTGGACCTGGATCGAGTTCGGGAACACGACGACCCGCTCGTCCCCCCAGCAGTCGGGCCCGAAAAGCGCTTCGCAGGCGGAGCGGGAGCAGCCGAGCATCGTTGTGGAGTTGCTGCGGATCAATCCCCGCATGTACCTCCGGTACAGGTTGCGCAGCCACGATTCCCGCTTGCTGTCGTGTGTGTTGTGGCTGTGGCTGATTCTAACCGGCACGTTCATCTCTCCGGCAAGCTTCAGCACATAGCCGCTGAACTGGTAGATGTGGCTGTGCACGACCTGATACGGTCCGTGTTCCTTCAAGTTGGCGAGGAAAGCACGGCGGAAGGCACGCAGCCCTTTTTTCGGATGGGGCTGTCTGAAAATACGGCCTCCCAGCTCGATGATCTCGTCATCGTAAAATCCTTTTTCCTCAAACTGTACGGCAAAATGAAATTCGTATTTATCCCGGTCAATCGTCCGGTACAAGTTCATCAATAGCGTTTCGATCCCGCCGGGATGCATTTTTCCGACGACGTGAAGAATTTTCGTTTTAGGCTTCATGCAGAATCCTCCCGACGTAAGTAACAAGTTCCCGTTTTTTCTGATTGACGATCCGGACGGAGCCTTCCTGGCGGCTTTTCTCCGGGACAAGCCCGGCAAGCACTGCTTTGGGGTCCGTACGGAAATCGAGCACGTGCCCCGAGAGGCCCAGATCTTTAAAAATGCTCGCCAGCTTTTTGTCCCAGGCGATGCCGTAGGTCGGCTTGCCGAAGGAGATGGCCGGGATGCACGCATGCAGGCGCTGGGCGATAACCGTATCGCAGTCCCGGATGCTTTCGACCAGATCCCCGACATCGCCCGGATAAGGGGCGAATTCCACACCGGGCATTCCGGCCAGCCGCGGTTTGATGTAACGTTCCACGAAGGCGTTGTCGGTGTCCGCTCCGTTCGTAAAGACCCGGACGCGGCTGCCGCCGTCGGTCGCCCCTTTCGCCAGACTGTGCCACCAATCGGCGCAATCGTCCCGTTCCCATACGTAAGAGGAATGCCGCCTCATTTCGTTGGGGTCCATGATGCCGAGCCCGACGGTCCGGACGGAAGGCAGTTTCGCAATTGCGGCCGCACGCTTTCCGGGGAAAGCTTCCAGGGTAACGAGAGCCGGATCGGATAGAGCGACGGCTTTGTGCGCCAGTGACGGAGCGATGGAAAGTAAATAAGCCAGCGAATCTTCGTCACGGACCGAAATCGTTTTAGCGTAATGCAAAATATCGGTAAACCACTTCCGGGCCAGAAAGCTCCAAGGCCCTCTCATGCCGACGAACACGACGTGAAGCGGCTTCCCCTGTCTCTTCACTTCCCGGACCAGACGGCGCATGGCGATGGGAAACGACAAGTAGGTGTCGATAAACAAATGCCCGCCGCCGATCAGAACCGCATCCGCCTGCGTGACAAGCTCGCGGATCTGCTCGCCGAGCACGGCGTCTTTGCGCTTATGGACCGAGTACGATTTCATGTAGCGCAGAAAATCCGGCGTCAGCTTTTTTTTCACGCTGACTTCGTTCAGTTTGTATTCGCGGGTTAGAGCGGGTCCTCCATCCGATCGCTGAACGGAACCGCTGCGGACCGGAGTCTCTCTGTACAGACCGGCCGTCAAATCAAAGTTGGTGACGGTATATTCCCCGCAGGTGCGGATCAATTGGTTGACGGTCATCGCGATAAGACCGTCTCCCAGGTTCGTCGAATGGGGCACGCCCGCAAGCAATATATGTTTCACGTTAGTTCCCTCGCTTTTTGTTGGCGGTCATCCAGGCAAACATCCCGATGGAAATGCCCAGCTTACGCCGGATAACGATCACCATGGCTGTTTTCCAGCAGACGGTGCAGAGCAGATTCGTAACGGCGGCCCCCAGCATGCCGAAGGCCGGGATCAAGACAAAGTTCAGCACAATGTTCAGCACGGCGGAACCGGCTAAAATCCGGCCCAATGTTTTCTGCTGACCCGTCATCGTCATCAGGGTACCCGTCTGCCCGCTGAAAGCGGAGACGAGCTGGCCGGTGGACAAAATCAGCAGCGCCAGCGATCCCCGTTTGAACTCTTCTCCGAACAGGCCGAGAATGGGATCGTTCAGAAACAGGAAGGCAACATAGATGACGCCCGCAAACAGGAATCCCGCCAGGTTGCTCAGGCTGAGCACATGCCGGAGCTGCTTGTCGTCCTTCTTGGCGTAAGACTCCGAGATGAAAGGAGCCGCCGTCATGTTGATGGCCGTCAGACCGAACGAAACGAGCGTCGCGATCCGGACGGCCGCCCCGTAAATCCCCGCCTCGGTCGTCCCCTCCATCCAGCCGAGCATCAGCACGTTGAGCTGGCCCAGCACGAGGTACATGCCCGAGACGAACATGAGCGACAGGGAGACGTTCACCCACTCGCGGGTGTTGTAGGCGGTGCCCGCTCCTTGGATCTTCGGAGTCAGCCTGCGCTTCAGCACCCATGCGCCGATGGCGTAGGACACGGCCATGGCGGCCAGGAAGAGCAGCATCGCTTCTCCCGCTCCGGCCTTCGTGTCCGCGATGGCGTTGTAGAGAAACAGCAGCGCGATGAAAACGACCGGGCGGATGATTTTCTCCGGCAGCTGCGCGTGCAGCATCTCCTTCAGCGCCTGAAGGGAGCTTTGGCGGAGCAGGGCCAGGGCCATCACCGGAATGCCGAGCAAGCCGGCTATGTAGGTGTAGAGCAGTTCGCCGTTCATGGATCCGCTCATCAGAAGCACGACGAGGAGCGAAATGACCGTTACGGCCAGCGACAGTCCCGCCGTGATCTGATTCGCCCGGCGGAGCAGGCCTTTCACCTCCGCCCACTGCCCGTGTGCCCGGTAGGACGAAACGTAGCGGACGATGGCCGTGTCGAACCCGAGCTTCGTCGGGAAAACCAGGAACGTCACTGCGGTCGTGACGAACGAATAATAGCCGTAGCTGACGGCGCCGAGCTGCCTGGCCAGGAGGATTTGCATAATCAGCGCGATGCCGATTCCCCCTACGTTGACCAGGAAAGACAGCGAGCTGCTTTTCATCAGCATTTTGGATAAAGAACGCTGTGTAAGTGGTTTCGCGGTTGTATGTATGCTCATCCCGGATTCAATTCCATTCCTGCTTTGGTTTTAAGAAACATTGCGGTAGGTCGGCACCAGATGCTGCAGCAGCGCGCGGATTTCTTCGGGATCGCTGCCGAGCACGCGTTCGAGACGGCGCATTTCGAACTCCAGCTCGGTCCGGTTGATATTCATCGGCTTTCCGATAAAAATCCGGTCGTGTATCGTGGAAGACATGCCTTCCTCGCTGGTCAGCAGCTCCTCGTAAAGTTTCTCGCCCGCGCGGATACCGGAAAATTCGATATCGATATCGACGTTCGGTTCATAGCCGGAAAGCCGGATAAGGTCGGTCGCGAGATCCACGATTTTAACCGGTTTGCCCATGTCGAGAATGAACACCTCGCCGCCCTTGGCGAAAGCTCCGGCCTGAATCACGAGCTGCACCGCCTCCGGAATGGTCATAAAATAACGCACCATCTCGGGGTGGGTTACCGTTACCGGGCCTCCTCGGGCGATTTGGTCCTTGAATCTCGGGATCACGCTGCCCCGGCTGCCCAGGACATTCCCGAAGCGGACGGCCACGAATTTCGTTTTGCTGTGCTTGTCCAGACTCTGGATAAACATTTCCGCAATCCGTTTAGTCGTCCCCATAATGCTCGTCGGGTTGACGGCTTTGTCCGTGGAAATCAGCACGAAACGCTCCGCGCCGAATTCGTCCGCGCACTCCGCCACGTTTTTGCTGCCGAATACGTTATTCTTGATCGCCTCCGACGGGTTGCGCTCCATGAGCGGCACGTGCTTGTGCGCAGCGGCGTGGAAGACGACCTGCGGGCCGAATTCGCGGAACACGTCCGCAATGCGGGTCCGGTCCTGCACATCGGCGATTACGGTTTCGATCGGAAGATTCGGGAACAGCCGGCGCATTTCCATCTCAATGCCGTAAATGCTGTTCTCGCCGTGGCCGAGAAGGAGCAGCCGGGCCGGTTTGAACGGGGCTACCTGACGGCACAGCTCGGAGCCGATAGACCCGCCCGCGCCGGTGACCAGCACGATTTTGTTCTGTACATAATCGGCGATATTTTGCAGATCCGTCTGGATGGGATCGCGCCCCAGCAGGTCTTCCACCTGCACGTCGCGCATCTGGTTGGCCGCCATTTTACCCTGGATGTATTCCTGGATGAGCGGAATGATTTTCAGACGGGCTTTCGTCGTTTTGCAAATGTTGATAATGTCCGAAATCTGCGTCTTCGACACCGAAGGCAGCGCGATAATAATATCGTCGATCCGCTGTTCTTCCACGATCCGGGGAATGTCCAGGCGGTTTCCCATGACCGGTATGCCGTGAAGCTGAAGCTTCTGTTTGTAGGGATCGTCGTCCACGAAGGCGACCGGCTTCATCATGAAGCTGTCGTTGTGCGCAAGCTCCTTCACGAACATGACGCCGCAGCTTCCGGCTCCGACGACAAGCGTCCGCTGGGCGGGTTTGCCGCCCCGGGATCTTGAGCTGCCGTAAAAGTTGTCGCAGAATACGCGCCAGACAAACCTTGATCCGCCCAGCATAAGCAGGATGCCGTTCAGATTCTGGAGGAACATGTACAGCGTAATTTCTCCGGCGGACAGGAACGACGTCACCGCATACGAGATCAGACAGGAGACGATGACCGCTTTGGCGATCGCAACCATTTCACCGACGCTGGCATACTGCCAGATCCGGTTATAGAGCTGGAAGTAAAACATCGCGCACGCCAGCGAGATGCCGGATACCAGTGTGTAGAGCATAATGACACTCATGACTTCCTGCGGAATGCCGCCCCGGAAATGCGCCAGGAAAGTCAGATAAATGCTCGCCCATACGATAATCATGTCGATCAGGACAAGCATGGGCGTCCGTTTAGAATAACTCATCTTTTCCCCTCCCTTAGTGTTGGAAACCGTTTTGATAAAAGGATGATGAATCTAAATGGAGAAAGCCGCCGTTTCCTAAGTAAATCAGCTGCTATAGTCGTAATACGTGTTCATCTTGGCGTCCTTGCGGGCGACTTTGTTCAGGACGACGCCAAGCACCCGGGCATGGACGAACTGCAGGCTGTCCCGCGCTTTCTGCACCAGCTCGCGTTTGACTCCGCCCGCGTTAACGACGAGCACGACGCCGTCGCACTGGGTCGCCACGACCTGGGCGTCACTGACGGCGAGGACGGGAGGCGTATCGACCAGAATAACGTCGAACTCCTGTTTGAGCCGCTCCAGCAGCTCCTTCATCCGCAGGGAACCGAGAATCTCGGACGGGTTAGGCGGTAAGGTGCCGCAGGTCATGACATACAAACCCGGGATATCCGTCTCCTTTAGCGCTTCCTCCACTTCGGCCTGGCGCGTCAGCACATCGGTCAATCCGGTGCGGTTCGAGAGGCCGAACGTGCGGTGAGCCGTCGGTTTGCGCAGGTCCGCGTCGATCAGCAGCACTTTTTTGTCCGTTTGGGCGTACACGACGGCCAAGTTGTCGATGGTGGTGGACTTCCCTTCCCAGGGACTTGCCGAGGTAACCATCAGCGTCCGGATTTCTCCATCTACCCCGGAGTACTGGATGTTTGTCCGCAGCGTGCGGTACGTTTCGGATATCGGCGACATGGGATTGCTGTGAGCGATAATCGGTCGCTGCTTATTGGATGGGGACACCGGATGCTTCACCTACTTTCTTCCCGATCGGGGTGCGTTTGGGCTTCATGTCTCCGGCCCGTATTTCAGGGACCGCTACAAGGGTCGGAAGGCCGAGATAATGCTCCACGTCTTCCTCTGTTTTCAGGGTATCGTCAAAATATTCGAGTGCGAAAACGAGTCCGATCGCGAACATGAGCGAAGCCAGGAAGCTAATGGCCACGTTCAGCGGCACATTCGGCTTGACCGGTGCCGGCGTTTTGGCCGGGTCCGCCTCATGAAGCACGAAGACGTTGTCGATTTTCATAATGTTCGGAATCTGCTTCTGGAACATCTGCGCCACCGTGTTAATCATCTGAGCTGCTTTGGAGTAGGAAGCATCTTCTAGGCTCAGCGTAAAAATCTGCGTATCGCTGACCGAACTGAACTGGATACGCCGCATAAGATCGTCGGAGGTCACTCCGTATTCCGGATGTTCCTTGACGACAAGATCCATAATCGCCGGTGTTTTGATAATTTCTTTGTACGTGTGGATCAGGGAAATATTTGTGTTGATCGCATTCATATCGAGCCGCAGCATTCCCTGGGTATCCGCAGGGGAGTTGACGATCAGCTTCGTGGAAGCCTGATAAACGGGCTTTAAGTAATATTTGCTTACGACGCCAGTAATCAGACAACCCGCCGCCACGATCAGCAGAATAAGCCAGAGCCTTTTACG
Organism: Paenibacillus chitinolyticus NBRC 15660; assembly: GCF_000739915.1. GTDB lineage: Bacteria > Bacillota > Bacilli > Paenibacillales > NBRC-103111 > Paenibacillus_F > Paenibacillus_F chitinolyticus. Next base: position 352,353 of record NZ_BBJT01000005.1, read on the forward strand.
GAGGACAGCCAAATACCGTTTAATTTCAAAATCTATACTCACCTAACTGAATCCCTCGCTTTCATTTGGTATCCGTATGACGCGGCCCGATGAGGGCCTGCGGACAGCAAGCTGCTTTTTTCCATACTTCACCGCATTAAAACAATGTCTAATTGCCGCTTTGTAACCTTAAAGCACAGAGGTGCGCCATTCAACGGAACATCGCAAAAATCCTCCGGGGCCTGCCTGCGACCGGTTCCCTTTTTTCCAAAGCAAGATCGTTCGCTACCCGGATAGCGTTCCGGCGGCAGTATTCCGCGTAATCCCCGCCTATCTTCGCCTCTATCTTCTCATAGGCTTCACTCAGCCTGAACGGCCTGCGAACCAGATCGTGCGCATCCGACGCAACCAGATGAATCAACCGGCGGGAGCAAAGCTCAAAGGCGAGCGACTGTACTTTCGAGCCGAATGTGCCCAGGATGGAATCCGAGGTGAGCTGAAATACCGCTCCCCATTCCGCAAGCTGCAGCAGCTTGTCCGGATCTCCCGCAACCTCCGCATTCCTCTCGGGGTGCGCAATTACGGGCACGAGTCCCAAAACCGAACATTCATGGCAGATCTCGGCCAGCTCCGCAGGAAGGGAGTAAGCCGGACATTCAATCAGCAGATAACGGGTTCCCCCAAGCGTGAGCAAAGTATCCTCGTACCAGTCATTGATCAGATTCGGGGTAACGCGGATCTCCTGGCCGCTTTTAACGTGAAGCGGAATGCCGTGCTCCAATAAGGACTCATTCAACCCGGCTACCGCTTCTTCAATGTCAGCAGAGGGGGTGTAATAGCGGCTCGTCCGATGATGAGGCGTAGCGAATACCGTCGATATTCCATTCGACACCGCCATTCGCGCCATTTCGAGCGATTGCTCCAGACTGCCTGGCCCATCATCCAGACCGTGAAGGATGTGTGTATGGATATCAATCATTCATTTTCCCTCCAGATCCGAATGTTACTAAAATTATGTCACAAAACGTATGGATTGCATGAGGGTGTATAGTTATAAATTCATGTAGTCACTCTTGCTTATTTTGCACAGCGAAGTATGAGCTGGATTTCCTGTTTGTTTTTGTTTTTATTTATCTCTTTTTCCAGTTATTTATAATTATTTCGCGGTATTTTACGATTAAAATGCTATCTTCCGCTTCTTGCAAGGTACAACGAATCAGACCTTTCTCTCTACAAGGTCACGGTCCGTTCATGCTTTTTTTCCACTCGAAAAACCCCCTAATGCTTTTAAAGGACTGGCTCCACGGGCTTTCGGGGGGTCGTAAACGAATTTTTAACAGATGATACCAAAGACAGGTCCCAGGGAAAGCCGTTCGGCTCAATTTTCGATTTGGGGGTGGGACGGGGTAACTAACCTAGGTCTTAGGGACGCATTTAGGGGCAGAAAAGGAACCGGATTTAATTCCCACAATTTTACTTGGAATAGTCCCGGCCTGTACCTACTTCGTCCAAAAACCGGGACAAACTCCGGATTTTCGTCCCAGTCTTCCGGGTAATTCCGTTACTAATTTCCCGTCTCATGTGAGCTTTGCCTGCAGAAAAGCCGACATTCCGCTCTACCGGAGAGACTCAACCCCGCGGAAACCGCCGTTTTTTGGACGGCTCAGGTATTATTCGCCTCCCGGCAGTGACTTTGGACACAAGGGGGCGCGCGCCTTCCTTCTTTCAGCCCAATCGGATACGGTCTCAAGAGCTGTTTTTTGCAAGCGTTTCCATTCAAATTTTTAGGAGCTTCTCCTATGCTTTCCTTTTAGTGCGCCGCAAGCCGGCCCGGCTCAGCTTCCGGTCAGCCAAAAGAAAAAAAGCCGCACGCGGCGGCTTCTCTTTCAACCCCAATTATTCTGTTCATCCGTGCTATCGGAAGTTATCGGAACTTGAACTTGCCGGATTGCCTGCCGGATTATTGGTCGGAGGAAGAAAATACGGCTTTCCCGGGGATATACAGGACTTGGCCGGGGCTGACTTCCTGATCCTCCAGCCGGTTGTAGAGCTGAAGCTCCCTTGGATTGATCTCATACCGTTTGGCGATAAGATCCAGTGAATCTTCCTTCTGAACGATGCACATCGTCACTTTGCGGAACTGCTGATCCTCTTTTTCCGTTTGGATAAAAAGTTTTTTCCATTCCAGGGCATCCGCTTTGGATTCTTCCGAACCGGAGGCCAAGGCGTATTCCCGCTCATCCTTTTCGGTATGTTCGTAAGAAGACGCACTGCTGCCTGCGCCGTTTGCGAAGAGCGACTGAAGACCGGAACCTCCGGACGATGGCGAGTCTTGCTGCTTCTTGCTTCCGAACGCCACCTTCAGTTCCTTCGTTTCTTCCTGCACGGCAGGCTCTTCATCGGCGAATACTTCCAAACTCTCCTGGGCGGGAGCGGAAGCAGGCACCGGGTCTCTCTCGGGCTCGATGACTTCGGCATCGACACTGAAGGCCGGAGCCGTTTCCTCGCGCTCCGCCTGACCGGCCGCCTCCTGCTCCTCCCGGGAGGCCGAAGCAGGGTCCGCCGCCTGGGCAAGCGGCTGCTGTCCCGCAGCCGCAGACGGAGAGCGCTGCTCCTGCGCCTCTTCCACGCCCGCGCTGCGGTATGATCGCTCGGATGAGAGCTGGTGCAGCGTCAGCTCGCCGAAAGACCGGTCCGCATACGAAGCGGACGAATCCTCCTGCGGCGGAGGAGACTTCGGCGTGGCCAGCCGGTCCCAGGCGCTCGGCGCCGCCGCCTGGACCTCGGGCTGCTCTGTCCGCGTCTCGCGCAGCCACGGGTTCTCGGCCTTGTACGCGCTGCCCGGATAAACCGGGGCCTGAGGCTGGGCCTGGTACTGGGGCTGAGCCGATGTCGTCGGCGGCTGCAGCTTCGCCTGTCCATCCGCCGAAGCCGAATATTCCGTCTGCTGACGAAGCTCGAGTTCATCGGCTCCGCCGGCAGGTTCGCTCCACTGCTCTGCCGGAGCATTTTGCGGAGCGGAAGCCGCTTCATGCACGAAAACAACCTCTTCGTCCTCTTCGCTCCAGCCGCCGGCTTCATAAGCCATCTCCACACCGTGCAGAGAAAGAACCCCGGTCACATTCAGGCTCCGTGAATTCAGTACGTCCACATCAAACGTTTCGATATCGACCAAAATATCTTCGATCCGCTGCACCCGGCTGAGCGGCAGCGTAATCTCCACCGGAATGGAATGCTCCAGCGACCGTTTCGTGTCCTGCTCATCCAGATAGCTTCCGTTCAGCAGCAGGCTGCCTTTCAACAAAGCTTGTTCCTGCTGGGGAATCACCTCTATGCTCGGAATCAGTTCCACATCGTCCAAATCCCGTATGCCTGCGGCTCCTTCCGCCAAATGTACGCGTTCGTAAATGTCGAATCGCAGACCGTTCTGCTCTTCCGTCAACGTTGCCATCCTCCCTTCGGTTGTCCTCTAGTAAAGCTGCGCCTTATCGCGGGACTCCGTTCTTTACTATGTATATGATAGAAGGAGGATGGCATGACTGCATTTTGTCATTTATGCGTTCAAAGCGGCAAGAAGCTCCCGGAAATCATCCGGATAAGGAGCGTCGACAGCCAGCTCTTCGCCGGTGACCGGATGACGGAATAGAAGGTGCGCGCCGTGCAGTGCCTGCCTTCCGAAAGCGTTCATCCGTCCGCCGTACAGCTCATCTCCGAGCAGCGGATGGCCGATATGGCTCATATGTACGCGGATCTGATGCGTCCGCCCGGTTTCGAGACGCAGCTCCAGCAGGGCTGCGTCTCTGAAGCTCTCTACCGTGCGGTAATGGGTCACTGCCGCGTCCCCTCCGGGAGACACCCGGCGGCGCGCCCGGTGATGACGGTCTTTACCGATCGGGGCTGAAATCGTTCCGGCCGGAGGCGCCGGCAGTCCGCCGCAGACGGCCGCGTAAATGCGCCCGATCGCTTTCTCCCGCATCGCTTCATCGAGCAGAAGGTGCGGCAGCTCGTACTTTGCATACAGCACGGCTCCGCTTGTATCCTGATCCAGCCGGTGAATGTGGCGGACGCCGCAGCTTTGGCCCGTGGATTCGTAATAGCCGGCCACCGCGTTCGCCAGTGTTCCTCGCTGTCCCGGCTCCGATGGATGAACCGCCATCCCCGCCGGTTTGTTGACGACAAGCAGGTAGTCGTCTTCGAACAAGACTTGCAGGTCGGTCCATTCCCCCGGCACGGGTGAAGGCTCATCGGGAAATACCTTCAGCAGAACTTTCTTCCCCTGCCGGCGGATTCCGTCTTCGCGTTCCAGCTTGCGCCATAGCTTAAGCGGAACCGGCAGTACCGCGTTGACCTCTTCCCATGCACACGTATCGCCCGGCAGCGCCAGCTCAATCCATTCCCCTTTTCTTCTGCCTGTCACGATAGCGCCCTCCCTTCCGCAGCACGACTGCCAAAACCGCAAGCAGCACGACAAATACGAACACGATAAAGATCAGATCAATCGGAAAATCGAAGAAATAATAGCGTTTCATGCGAATAAACAGCTCCGTTCGTCATCGAAAGTCTTTCCCATTTTATCATCTCCGCCTTTTAAAAGAAAACAAGCAAGTCCGGACCCGGCCCCTCGTTTATTAAACGCCATCGGCTCGCTTTACGGAAGGAGATGCAACGGCCTTGCAAGGCTATTTCACGTAACCGGATGCAAGCATAATCACCGTTCCTTGCGCCCGTACAAATACGCACAAAAAAATCCCCGGTCCTGAAAGACCGGGGAGACATCGCACAGCAGGGAAAATCAAAACAAAACAGAGGAATAAGCGCCTACAGCCGTTTCAAAGCTTCGCGATTCGCCTCGATGGTCACTTCTATGTCTTCATCCGTGTGGGCGGCCGAAACGAACATACCCTCAAATTGGGACGGGGCTACCGAGACACCCAGATCCAGCAGATGGCCGAAGTAGCGGTTGAATACCGACAGATCGGACGTTTTGGCCGTGTCGTAATTGACTACCTTCTGCTCCGTGAAGAACGGGCACACCATCGAACCGATACGGTTCAGCGTGCTTGGCACGCCGATTTCCTTGGCATTGGCCAGGAAGCCTTCCGCCAACCGGGCGGATTTGCGTTCGAGTTCCTCGTAGACGCCCGGCTGTCCGAGCAGCTTAAGGGTGGTATACCCTGCCGCCATCGCGAGCGGATTACCCGACAGCGTACCCGCCTGATAGATCGGACCGCTTGGAGCGATCTGCTCCATGATGTCCTTGCGTCCGCCGTAAGCGCCGACGGGCAGCCCGCCGCCGATTACTTTGCCCAGACAGGTCAGATCCGGCGTCACGCCGTACAATCCCTGCGCGCAGTTAAGATGGACGCGGAAGCCGGTCATCACTTCGTCGAAAATAAGCAAGGCGCCGAATTTGGAAGTCACCTCGCGCAATCCTTCCAGGAAACCGGGCAGAGGGGGCACGACGCCCATGTTGCCCGCAATCGGTTCGACGATGACAGCGGCGATATCTTCGCCGAATTTTTCAAACACTACCTTGACGGTCTCCAGATCGTTGTAGGGAACCGTCAGCGTATTTTGCGCAACCGATTCCGGCACGCCCGGACTGTCCGGCAGGCCGAGCGTAGCTACACCCGAGCCCGCTTTGATCAGAAGCGCATCGGCGTGGCCGTGATAGCTTCCCTCGAATTTCAAAATCTTGTTGCGCTTGGTGAAACCGCGGGCCAGACGCAGCGCGCTCATCGTCGCTTCCGTACCGGAATTCACCATGCGCACGATATCGATGGAAGGTACGCGCTCCGCGACCAGCTTGGCCATTTCCGTCTCGATCAACGTAGGCGCTCCGAAGCTCGTTCCTTTTTCCGCCGTCGATTTCACGGCTTCGATCACTTCGGGATGGGCATGGCCGAGAATGAGAGGTCCCCAGGAACCGATATAGTCGATATATTCGTTCCCGTCAATGTCGTACACCCGCGAGCCGCTTGCGCGTTCCATGTACATCGGAGTCAGACCGACCGATTTAAAAGCGCGGACCGGGCTGTTCACCCCTCCGGGGATCACTTGTTTAGCTTCGGCAAAAGCAGCCGCGGACTTCGTATCGTTGCGTTTGTGATTCAGTTCCATAATAGCCGGATACCTCCTGGTTTCAGTTATCAGTAAACTTAATCGGGCGGGCACCGTCAGGCGGATGCGGGTAAACCGCGGTCCGCCCCCTCCCGTCTTGACAAAAGCCGGGACGCTTCAAACGAACAAAGGCGGCCCGGCTTCTGCTTGTCAGTAGTTTCTATTATACACGCTTCCGCATGCGATTGCTTTAAGAGGTACACGGCCTTCGCTGCCGCCGCGCCGCATGCGTTCGCTTCGAGCTTTTGCTTCTTATCGGCAAGCGGCTTCGGCTTCGTTATAGTGCGGAGCGCAGCGAGCTGCGTGACGTCGACCTCGTCCATAAGCGCACTCGCGATCTCTTTTGCTTTGCCGCTTCGGCCTCGGCTCCAGTTTCCGCGACTAGACCTTCGCAGCCGTCTTCGTGCCTTCCGCCGAAGCTTGCGCCGCCGATTCGTCGGCCGCGCCCGTCAAGCGATCCACAGCCTCGAACGCCGCTTCCCGTCCCTGCCGGATGCAGTCCGGCAGTCCCACGCCGTGGAAGCCCGCGCCCGTCACATACACGCCCGGCATACGCTCGGCGAGATCGCTCCGCAGCTCCCGGACATGGTCCAGATGGCCGACCGGATACTGCGGCATCGACCGGTACAGGCGGGTCACTTCGTAGAACAAAGGCTCCGCCGTGATGCCCATCAGTTCGGCAACATCTTTGCGGACTTTCGCCACGATTTCTTCGTCCGTAAGATGCACCCAATCCTCTTCACCCGAGCGGCCGACATAGCAGCGAAGCAGGACGCGATCTTCGGGCGCCGTGTGAAGCCACTTGGTGGACGTCCAGGTGCATGCCGTGATCGAGCGCCCTTCGGATCTCGGGATAAGGAAACCCGATCCGTCGAATTTGACGTTCGCGTCTTTTTCCCGGTAGGCTATCACTACGTTCGCAACCGAGACGTAATTAATCGCCCTCAGCTTGTCCACGGACGGATGGTCGCCTAGCAGCTCGGCGGAGTGATAGGTCGGCAGGGTCAGAATGACGCTGTCGGCCGTTTCCCGCTGTCCGCCTTCGTATCCGACCTCGTAGAGCTCCCCTTCCTTGCGCAGTTCCGTCACTTTCGTGCCCGTCCGAATTGTAACCCCTTCCTCCCGCAGCACTTCCTCCAGCCGCTCAACCAGCGTCTGCAGGCCGTTCTTGTAGGTCAGGAAGACGGAGTTGCGGCCGGGAGCCGGCAAATTCAAAGCCTCCTGCTGAGATTTCTTGCGGTTCGATATCATACCGTAGATCAGGCTCCGGTACTGCTGCTCCATTTCGCCGAACTGCGGAAAGGTCGACTGCAGGCTGAGCGCATACGTATCGCCCGCATAGATGCCCGCCAGCAGCGGTTCGACAATCTGGTCCAGCACTTCTTTACCCAGTCTCCGGTGAAGAAAATGGCCGAGAGATTCGTCACTGTCGTCTTCCTTCTTGGGCAGCACGAGATCCATCATCGCACGCGCCTTGCCTTTCGCGGAAACGAGGCCCGTTCTCATAAACGGTTCGATGTCCGTCGGAATGCCGAGCACCAGTCCCGCAGGCATCGGGTGCAGGGTGCCGTCCCGCAAAATGTACGTCTTCTTCGCCTCCGGGTTCGTACCCGTGAGTTCCCCTTCCAGCCCGAGCTCGCGGCTCAGCTCAATGATCGGAAGCTTCCGGGCCAGGAAAGAATCCGGTCCCTTCTCGATGACGAATCCTTCTTTACGTAAGGTATGGATTCTGCCGCCGAGCTTTTCGGCTCCTTCAACCAGGGTAACATCCGCCGTACATCCGGCCTCCTTCAACCGCTTCCGCACGTAATAAGCGGCGGTAAGACCGGTGATGCCTCCGCCGACAACGATTATTTTACGGGCCTCGTTCATAGGGCAACGTCCTTTCCGCCCGGACGGCATCTTAAGGCCGCCCGGATTATAAAATCGCAAAGAGGCGCATCCGAATGTCTGCGCTCCTTTGTCGTCTTACTTTAAGCTTGTTTCGTCAGTTCGCCGTACTGCTTCCATACGGCATCGCTGAGAGTCTGCATATACAGCTGGTCGGTATTAAGCGAATCCGTACGTTCGAGGTGCAGGCCGATTTCCTTGGCGAGCTGCTGTGCCTCGATATCCAGATCGTACAGCACTTCCAGGTGATCCGAAACGAATCCGATCGGGCACACGAGTACGCGCTTCACGTCTTCCTTGGCGAGAGTACGCAGTACATCCAGGATGTCCGGGCCAAGCCATGGGGTAGCCGTCTGCCCCGCGCTCTGCCACGCAAACTGCCAGTTCTCGATGCCGGCTTTGTCCGCGATCGCACGCGAAGTCTCAAGCAGTTGCTCCGGGTACGGATCGCCCAGCTCGAGTATTTTCTCCGGCAGGCTGTGCGCCGAGAACAGGACGCGGACGGAGGAACGGTTCTCCTCTCCGAACTTGCCGAGTGCGCGTTCCACCCGTTCGGTCAGAGCTTGAATCAGCTTCGGATGCAGATGATAGCTGTCGACGAACGTCATGGAAATGCCGTACTCGGCCGCCTTTTCGCGTGCGCGCTTGTTGTAGCTGCCGATGCTCATCGTCGAATAGTGAGGAGCGAGAACGATGCCCACTCCTTCGGTGATTCCGCACTGAGCCATTTGCTCAATGCCGTCTTCGATGAAGGGATATGCGTGCTTTAAGCCTTGGAAACAGACGAATTCCACGTCGTCATGTTCGGAAGCCAGTGCATTTTGCAGACCCGCCACCTGATTGTCCGTATTTTCCCGCAGCGGAAAAACACCTCCGACAATCGCTTCATAACGGCTGGTCAGCTCATGAAGCTGTTCCGGACTCGGCTTGTTGCCCCGCCGGATATGCGTGTAGTAAGCTTCGATATCCTCCATGCTCTGAGGAGTGCCGTAAGACATCACCAGTACGCCGACTTTCTTCCCGCTCATTGTTCAGACCCCCTTGCCCGCGTTCCGCCCGGCCAGCGCCTCGGCAGAATAGGCATGTATAAAATCAGTGAGTTCCTTTAATTTATCCAGCGACGCTTCCGGGAACAAACCGTGACCCAGGTTGAAAATAAAACCCGGCTCCGTGATCCCCTGATCGATAATGCGCTTCGCATGCTCCTGAATGACCGGCATCGGCGCCGTAAGCACGTAAGGATCGAGATTTCCCTGGACGGCAAAACGTCCTCCGGTTCTTCTCCGTCCTTCCGGAATGGAGACGCGCCAATCAATACCGATCACATCCGCCTGGAGGTCGCCAAGCAGAGGAAGCAGTTCGCCCGAGCTTACGCCCGGGAAATAAATCTTAGGCTGCTTCAGATCGCCGAGTTCGCGGAAAATCCGCTGGATCGTAGGCAGAACGAACACCCGGAAATCTTCCGGCGCAAGCGCGCCGACCCAGGAATCGAACAGTTGCACCGCTTTCGCGCCTGCAGCGATATGAGCACGCAAATATGTAATCACCATGTCTCCGAGCTTATCCATCAGCGCATGCCATACTTCCGGATTTCCGTACATGAGTTCTTTCGTGCGAATGTAGCTTTTCGAAGGACGGCCTTCTATCAAGTAGCTTGCAATAGTGAAAGGCGCTCCGGCAAACGTAATGAGTGGAACCGTCAGCTCGCGATCCAAAATCCGGATCGTTTCGATGACATGGGACAAGTCGCCTTCCACGTCGATCGGCTTCAGCTTCATCACATCTTCACGGGAACGGATCGGATTCTCGATCACCGGCCCCACGTCTTTAACAATATCGAATTGAATGCCGAGCGACGCTACGGGATTCATAATATCGGAATACAAAATAGCCGCATCCACGCCGAGCTTCTTCACCGGCATCAACGTGACTTCCGCAGCCAGTTCCGGCTGTTCGCATATTTCAAGCAGCGAGTATTTTTCTTTGATCTTGCGGTAATCGGGATCGTAACGTCCGGCTTGACGCATGTACCACACCGGCAGCCGGTCTACATCCTGCTTGCGGCAGGCTCGAATAAAACGGTCGTTATTTATCACAAGACACCTTCTCCTGACCCTGTCATGATTTGTTACCATTATGCCCTAATTATACCCCGGTCACAACTGCAGCCGCGCCCCGACTTCCGACAAATCTTTGACAAAGCCGCCGGGAGAGGGCTTTCCTCCGTACTCTTGTTTCCGTTAAAGCCGTTTGAAGCCCGGTTTACCATTTCCAACTCGTGCAAGTCTCAGGCGTTCGACGCGGCACTGCGCGGCGGTCGGTCGCAGGTACGGTTTCTAGGACAAACGCCTTTCGTCAGTGGTCCCCGATCTTTTTATCCGGATAAAAAACGCTCCGCAGTTTCCCGGCCGGGCTCCTGCGGAGAAAAAGGTTTCGTTAAACGTTTTTAAGCCAGCGTGCCGCGTCCTTGGCATGGTAGGTCAAAATAATATCGGCTCCCGCGCGCTTAAAACCAAGCAGCGTTTCCAGCACGATTTCTTTTTCATTGATCCAGCCGTTCTGGGCCGCAGCCTTGACCATCGAATACTCCGCGCTTACGTTGTAAGCCACGAGCGGAAGATCGAAGTTCTGCTTAAGCAGCTGCAGAATGTCCATGTACGCAAGCGCAGGCTTGACCATCAGGAAATCCGCGCCTTCCAGGACGTCGCTCTCGGCTTCGCGAAGAGCTTCGCGGGAGTTCGCCGAATCCATCTGGTAGGTTTTGCGGTCCCCGAACTGAGGCGCCGAATCCACCGCTTCACGGAACGGGCCGTAGTAAGCGGAAGAATATTTGACCGAGTAAGCCATAATCGGCACATGTTCCAAGCCTTCCGCATCCAGTCCCGCGCGGATGGCGTGCACGTAGCCGTCCATCATGTTGGACGGAGCGATAATGTCCGCGCCGGCCTTCGCCTGGGAAACGGCTGTTTTAACGAGCAGCTCCAGCGATTCGTCGTTGGCGATATCCGTGCAGCCCGTCTCGGGGTTATGATGCACAACGCCACAGTGGCCGGTATCCGTGAACTGGCACAGACAAGTATCGGCAATAATGAGCAGATTCGGATTAATCTTCTTAATCAGGCGCGACGCCTGCTGGACGATTCCTTCCTCGTGAAAAGCCGACGTTCCGACCGCATCTTTCGTCTCGGGAACACCGAACAGAAGAATGCCCTGGATGCCCAGCTCGGAAATCTCGCGGATTTCTTCTTCCAGACGGTCCAGGGAAAAATGGTAAACGCCCGGCATAGACGGAATTTCGGATTTGATATTATGTCCGGCCTCCACGAAAACCGGCTGAATCAGATCGTTAACGGACAACGCGTTTTCACGCACGAGGTTGCGGATTGCAGCCGAACCGCGCAGACGGCGGTGGCGTACTAACGGGAAACTCATGATAACTTCCTCCTTTTAATCCATACCGGCAGGGCAGCGGACCCCGAAACTTCGAGCCCGGCCGCTCCCGCCGCATAACGAAAAGTTTATTAGACTCAGGAGCCCATGGGCTCTTCCGCTTTAACGGACCGACCTGCGGCAATGCTTTCCACGAGGGACGCGATGGTCGCTTCCGGCGGCATATAGGCGGCCGCCAGTTCGTAATGAGCCAGCGTCGCTTCCGTCTTCGGACCTATGCAGGCGATCTCCGTGTTTTTCAGCAGGGATACGGGGTCTTGAACCCCGAGCTTCTGAAGCGCTCCGATCAGGTTCGTGACCGTCGAGGAGCTCGTGAACGTCGTGATGTGCACCTGCCCTTCCTCCAGCAGCCGGACCACGTCTTCGCCGCCTTCGACTTCGGGGACGTTCTCGTAAACGTCCACTTCGCTAACTTCGAGACCGAGCGAACGCAGGCCCTGCGGAAGTGCGTTGCGGGCAATGTCGGCAGTGGGCAGCAATGCGCGCTCTCCCGGGCGGACCGCTTTTCCCAGCTCTACAAGCAGCTCGTCCGCATGGAACTCACCGGGAAGCGTCTCGACGAGCAGCCCGCGGGATTCCAGAGCTTCCGCGGTCTTGGGTCCGACTGCCGCGATCCGCACGCCAGCCAGACCGCGTATATCAAGGCGCAGCTCCCGCATGCGGCGGAAGAAGAACTCCACCCCGTTCGTGCTCGTAAACACGACCCAATTGTAATTCTCGAGTCCGCGGAGCGCTTCATCCAGCAGACGCTGCGCATCCGGGCTGCTCGGCGGCTGGAGCTTGATCACCGGAAACTCAACCGGCTCCCCTCCAAGCTCCTCGATCATCGCAACGAGTTCGCTGGCTTGGCTCCTTGCCCGCGTAACGAGTACGCGCTTGCCGAATAGAGGCTTTTTCTCGAACCAGGCCAGCTTCTCGCGCAGTTTGACCACTTCGCCGATGATAATGACAGCCGGTGACTTGAAACCGGCTTCCTGTGCCTTGGCGCCGATGTCGGACAACGTGCCGGTCAGCGTCTGCTGCTCCGTCCATGTCCCCCAGCGGATCAGCGCGACCGGCAGGTCGGCAGGCTTTCCGTGCCGGATCAGCTGCTCGCTGATCTGCTCCAGATTCGCTACGCCCATCAGGAACACGAGCGTGCCGATTCCTTTGGCCAGATGCTCCCAATCGAGCTTCGTATAAGTCTTGTTCGGATATTCGTGCCCGGTTACGATGGCGACCGAAGAAGTGAAATCCCGGTGTGTGACGGGGATGCCTGCATAAGCGGGAACCGCTATGGCGGAAGTAATACCGGGAATGATTTCGAACGGAACTTCATGATCGGCCAGAAGCTCGGCCTCTTCCCCGACACGGCCGAATACGCTCGGGTCGCCACCTTTCAGACGGGTCACGACCTTGCCCTGGAGGGCCAGATCAACGAGCAGACGGTTAATGTCTTCCTGCTTCATCATATGTTTATCCGGGAGCTTTCCTACAAATACCAGCTCCGCATCCGGTTTGCGGTGTTTGAGCAGTCTGGGGCTCGCCAGCCTGTCGTAGACAATCACGTCGGCCCGCTCAATCGCCTGAAGTCCCCGGACCGTAATTAACTTCGGGTCACCGGGTCCTGCGCCCACTAAATAAACTTTCCCTCTCTCCACTCGCCCACTCCCTCTCAACTGCTTCCGTCTCCCTTACGGCAAGGCCGCCCCCTGTCTCCGGCGTACCTTGCGCCCTTTCTCAACCGGAAGCTTCCCCGCTGTCCGCTATTCTTTTCATATCGTTAACCGCTGTTTGTAAAAAGATGCCGATAGGCGAAAAGCAAGGCGGAATTCCATCCATCCGCCTATTCGATCTGGCCGCTCTCGTACGCTTCGGCCAGAATGCGGTCCGCGCCGCGGGCGATAAGCTTCTCCGCGGCTTCTCTGCCGAGCGCTTCCGGATCGCTGCCCCGCAGCGTCTCCTTCAGCAGCTCGGCGCCGTCCGGCGAGCCGACCATCGCCGTCAGCGACAGCTCCGTGCCGCCGCCGGTACGCTCGACAGTCGCGTACGCGCCGAGAGGCACCTGGCAGCCTCCGTTGAGTCTGCCGAGGAAACTGCGCTCGGCTCTGACCGCGAGCGCCGTATCGTCATCTTGAATCTTGCTCAGCAGATTCAAGACGAATTCGTCGTCCGCCCGGCATTCGATGCACAGCGCGCCCTGCCCAACGGCAGGCACGCACACTTCGGGCGGAACGTAGGCGCTGATGCGATCCTGCCAGCCGATCCGGTGCATACCGGCAGCGGCCAGTACGATCGCATCGAAGCCTTCCGATTCGAGCTTGCGCAGCCTCGAATCGATGTTGCCGCGGACCGGCTGAATACGCAGGTCCGGGCGGCTGTGCTGCAGCTGGCTGGAGCGCCGCAGCGAGCTTGTACCGACGAGCGCGCCCTGGGGCAGCTCGTCCAGCGCCTTCTCCCCTTTCGTGATGAGCACATCACGCGGGTCCTGGCGCTTAGGCACCGCCCCGACCATGAGCCCTTCGGGAAGCTCGAACGGCATGTCCTTCATGCTGTGTACGGCAATGTCGATTTCCTTGTCCATCATCGCCTGCTCGATTTCTTTAACGAACAGCCCTTTGCCTCCAACCTTGGACAGCGTTACATCCAGAATCCGGTCCCCTTTGGTCACAATCTTGCGAAGTTCAAACTCGCATTCTATGCCGTTTTGCCGGCTCAGTTCCTTTAATTCGTCGATAACCTGATTCGTTTGAGTGAGGGCCAGAGCGCTCTGGCGGGTGCCCACGACGATCGTACGCATATGTAATTCCTCCGTTTCTTCTATGAGGCCGTGAAAATGCCGCCTTAATACCACTGCGGGGCCCGCAGCCGGGTGCCGCCTCTATTCCTGGTCCGCTTCCATCCATACCGCGGCAAAAATTTCTTCCGAACCCTGCGCCGCCTGCAGCCTGTCCAGCAGGGAGGCTCTCCACGCTTCGTATGTGCCGGCGGCGATACGGTCCAGGACACGCCAGCTCGGAAGCCGCCGGAGCAGTTCATGCCGCAAAGGCATATCGCCGACCCGGCTGCGGACGAGTTCTCTCAGCTCCGCCAGAAAATCGAGGTAAATCTCGTACTCCGGTCCGTACCTCTCCTGCAGCTCCCGGCCGATTTTAGCCGACAACGCGGGACTCGCTCCCGATGTCGACACGGCCAGCGTGAGCTTGCCGCGCCTTACGGCCGCCGGCACGATCAGACTTCCTCTGTCCGGCTTGTCCGCCGAGCTTACCAGCTTCCCCGCCGCGTCGGCGTCGGTGCGAACCCGTTCGTTGACCTGCGAATTGTCCGTCGCCGCAAAAACAATTAGATATGGAGAGAGGTCCGGATAGAAGGAGGCCTCCGTGCCCGGCCGGCCCTTATCCGAACCTTCTTTATCTTTTGTGTAATCATGATCCGCTTCTCCGTAGCGTCCGCAGTGCCAGGTTATCCGGCCGGCTTCCGCCCACTTCTCGACGGCCGCGGTAGCCGCAGGGCTGATCACCGTAACGAGCGCGCCCGCTTCCAGCAGGGAAGCGATTTTTCTTTCGGCTACGGCTCCGCCGCCTACAACGAGGCAGCGCTTGCCTTCAAGCCGCAGCACCGCCGGATATTCCTTCATCCTCCAACCCCCGTCTGCTGCCAGTTATGAAATCCGGAGAACACGTTGGAAAGGATAAAATTCAGCAGCACGATGCCAAAAGCCGCCAAATTCCACTTCGCCAGTTTAGGACCCGACATGCTTAGCGAATGATGCTGGAACAGGTAGAACCCGTACGCGCAAAGCACCAGCAGCGAATTGATGACTTTCGAGTCAAACAGCACATTGACGTTCTTTTCGATAAGCACCCACACGACTCCCAGAGCCAGCGCCAGCATGAGCAGCGGCGTTCCGATCACGACGCTCACATATGTGTAGCGTTCGATTTTTTCCAGGGAAGGAAGCCTCTTCATCGTATTCGTCCAGCTCTTCTGCTTTAGCTTACGGTGCAGGAACAAATACATGCCCGAGAAAATGGCCGAGATC
Source organism: Paenibacillus chitinolyticus NBRC 15660 (assembly GCF_000739915.1). GTDB lineage: Bacteria > Bacillota > Bacilli > Paenibacillales > NBRC-103111 > Paenibacillus_F > Paenibacillus_F chitinolyticus. The sequence goes on from NZ_BBJT01000005.1 coordinate 367,813, forward strand.
GTATAGGCCGCGTAACTGCCGACAGCGAGAGAGACGTGAATGAACAGCAACTCGTCGTTGACGTTCCAGGAATCAATCATGGGAGAGACGTTGGAGTCGCTGAAGAAATTTAAGGCCAATACGGCAAGCCCGAATAAATTAACGAAAAAGACCACAAGCTCAATCCGGAAAAACCGGCTCATAATGAGCGATACCGTGACGAGCACCCAGGAAAATAAAAAGAGCGTCTCAAACATGGAGAACACCCATCGTCCCAGGTGTTCATATAAATTGTAGCCCAGATAGGCCGTCTGCAAAACCCATACAAAAGAAAGCAGCCCCGTACCCATCCGTTTCGCACTCCGATTCGCGCGCGCAACATCAGAGAAGTAAAACAGCAGGCTCAGGGCATATAAATAAATTATCGCATCGTACAGAAAGCTGCGAGTGAACACGGCATTTCTCCTTCCTCTATCTCGGAGAACCGGGAATCAGGAGCGTGCAAGCGCCGGCTGCATCGTAAAACCGCCGGTCAGCTCTTCTTTGGCATGCTTCTGGGCAGCCGTCTGGACCGCTTCCGCTTTGGCTTCTCCCAAAGCTTCGGCTTCTGCCTGCTCCGCCATAAGTTCCTCTAAAGCGAACATTTTCGTAAACATTTCAAGCGCCTCGTCGCCCTTCTTCTCCGCAGCCATTTCTTTAATGGCCAGGATCGGGTCTCTCAGCATCTGGTTGACAATGCTTTTGGTTAATTTCCGGATCACTTTCATCTCGCGCTCATCCAGGTCCGGCAGCTTCTTGAACAAGCTTTCCATCGTTTCCTGATGCACCATATTCGCTTTGGCCTGAAGCGCGTGAATAACCGGGCTCACTCCGAGCGTCTTCGTCCATTGGTCGAAAGCCGCAATCTCGGCGCCGATCATTTCCTCGATTTTGACAGCTTCTTTCTTCCGTTCCTTGAGATGGCTATCCACGATGGCCTCCAGATCGTCGATGTCGTACAGGAAAACGTCCGGAAGGTCGCTGATGTCCGGATCAAGGTCGCGCGGAACCGCAATGTCCATCATAAATAACGGACGGGACTTCCGCTTGGGCAGCACGGCTTGAAGCTGCTTCTTCGTCAGCACGTAATCGGTCGATCCCGTGGACGAAATGACGATATCCGCTTCGGCCAGCCGTTCGTAGAGCCGCTCCATCGGATACGCGTGGCCGTTGAACTTGCCGGCCAGCTCCAAAGCCCGCTCATATGTGCGGTTGACGACGTCAACCCGTTCGGCGCCGCTCGCATACAAGTGCTTCACCGTCAGCTCGCTCATCTTGCCCGCGCCCACGATCAGAATTTTCTTCCCCTCGTAGCTTCCGAAAATCCGCTTGCCCAGCTCAACGGCGGCATAGCTGACGGAAACCGGATTTTCTCCGATCGAAGTCTCCGAGTGAGCGCGTTTGGCCATCGTTACGGCCTGTTTGAACAGCGTATTAAATATCGTGCCCGTGGCTCCAAGGCGCTGGGCTTCCAAAAATGCGTCCTTCACTTGCCCCAAAATCTGCGTTTCGCCGATAATCATCGAGTCAAGACCGCTTGCGACACGGAACAAATGCTCAATGGCCCGGTCATGTTCATATATATACAGATGGTTATTGAATTCCGTCCGCGGAATCTCAAACCACTCTTCCATAAACTTGCGAATGTAGTGCCCGCAAATGTGTACACGATCGACCACGGCGTAGATTTCAGTACGGTTGCAAGTGGCCACCACAACACATTCCAGTATGCTTTTTGTCTGCCTCAGCTCCACGAGCGCTTGCGACAACTCTTCCTGTGTAAAAGTAAACTTCTCGCGAATCGCGACGGGAGCTGTCCGGTAATTTAATCCGACGACGACAATATGCATGGGGCACACCTACCTTTCTTTGCAGCTAACAATAATTATTATAACATAGCCGACCGTCGTAACCGACAAATATTTTGACTAAATTTTGAATGCTGCCGGAACCCGCTATGCCTAGTGTGGTCTATGTTTCTTGTAGATATACCGATTATTGGAGCAGCTTTTTTTCAAGCAGTTCTCTTAACGCTTCATCATTTTTCGACACGGCTTCGCTTTGCGAAGTAACGACGCTCCCCGAGGAGGTCATGAGTTTCCCATAGGCCTCGTAAAGCTGAGCGTAGAGCTTGGCGGATTCCTGCAGGACACCCTGCTCATCCGCTTTCAGAGCGCGCTCTCCGCCTATCTGCAGCCTCAGTATGTACTGCATCAGCTGAGGCAAACTGCCCAGCGTATGCAGCTTCTCGCTTCCTTCCGCAAGTACGAGTCTCTCGTGCGTGTAACTGGCCGTGTACAGCGCCTGTTTAAGCGAATCGAGTTCCCGCGTATCGGCCGAACGTGCGGCATCCTGCAGAAAACGGTTCAGCAGCTCGATCTGGAACAAAGAAACCTGGAACAAAAGACGCTCCGCATCCGGCTTATCCGCCCCTTTCGTCACATAGCCGTATAAGCTGGTAAGCGGCCAGGCAACCAGCCCGGCTGCCAGCACAAACAGGATGAGCTTCGATTTGATTCGGCTTCGCACGGCACCTCTCTCCTTCCGGGTCCCGGTTAAGAAGACCCGTACCATTGTATGAGAGGCCTAACAAACAAATAACCACGGAATGCGGACTCCGTGGTTACCTTACTTATATAAACGCTTATCTTGTATACTAAAACAACGAACTTACTTAGCCAATACAGCTTGCTTGATTTCCGGCGTTTCGACTTCAAACTCGCCCATTCCGCGAACCAGTTTCTTGGCATAGACCTTCTCCGGCTTAAGCAGCGAGATCATGTGGTCGATAGCCAATTGAGGATCTACCGTTTCACCGCAAGTGTAGCAATCCAGCGCGGCAAAACCTCTCTCAGGGTACGTATGAATGGAAAGATGACTCTCAGACAGCAGTACTAGTACTGTGGCACCTTGTGGCTCAAATTGCTTGGACTGAACAGACATGACCGTTGCTCCACACGCTTCAGCTGCGTCTACCATTTGGGCTTGCAGCCACTCTGCATTGTTCAAAAGTTCAAAATCTACTCCCCAAGTATCTACAGCAACGTGTCTTCCGAAAGTTGAATATTCCATCTTCCGGTTCCCCCTTCCTAGGAATAAAATTGTTCTCGCATTTCATCCGCTAGGACCTACGTCATTCACTTCCCGAGGGAATAATCTCTCGCAACATTCAATGTCCTGAGTGAATCCTGGTTCCTATATTGTTTTCAACGAAATTAAAAATAACATCTATTGAACAGAAATGCAATAGTTTTTTTCATATTCGCAAGATTCATTTTCGGAATGCCTTGCTTGCGTTTCTGTCCATAATACACTATGTAACGGTACGCGGCTTCGTGTCTGTCAGAGCGGATCGGACGAATCCATTTTTTTCTTCACAAAAAAATAAAAAAAGAGCCTGTGGACAGGCTCTTCGCTTCTGTATATAGAGCTTAACTTGCACGTAAAATAGTAGGCCTACTGCCGGGCTTGGGCCGGTTCTACGCTTCGAGTACGAACAAACGACGGGTCAGCTTGGTCAGCCGTGCGTCGATATCGCCTTTAAGCGAAGGGCAGGGAACTTCGTTGCGCATATCCAGCAGATGGTTGATCTGATCCTGGATCATATCGATTTCCCGTTCGATCTCCGTCCGGCGGAACAGGTTCTCCAGCTGGCCGAGCGTATCGTGATACTCATAGACGACGTTCGTATGCTGGCCTTTGATCTCGACGATTTTGATGACTTTGCCGTTCTCGTAGGTGTACATCATCACGAACGTAGCGTATATCCGCTTAACGATGGCTGAACCTTTGAATTCGGCTATCGCTTTACGCATAAGATTAGTCAAACGAAGACTCGTAACACGGCAGGATCCCGAGCTAATATACTGCTTACCGACGCGTTCAAACGAAAGAACGATCTCTTCTCCCGCTTCTTCCTGAAAGACAAACTCCTGGTTTCCGTTCTCGATGACTTTGACCTGAGCCGTGATTTGCTGATCGGCAAACATTTGGACAAATTTGGACATTTCGGCTTCCGTTAATTGCAGGCGGGTTTTGACATATTCAGTCGCTAACCTCTGTGCCATGGAAATCCCTCAATTCTATTTTTTCAACGCCTTTGATCTTGCCTACTTCATATTATACTACATCAAGACTTAATATTCCTGCGTATCATGCATGAAAATCCGGCGAAAACCGGAAAAAACGCTCTCCTGCCTGAAAAAATTGGCTATCAGCACCGTAAAGTCTCCAATTGCCTTGAAAACTCATCGCTTTCCATGCACACTTCGCAAAATAGTCTTCCATACGGCTTTTTACCCGTCCATGCTTCCGATTAAACAAAAAAAGCGCGGAGTCCGCGCTTTTTACTTATTAACCTTTGGTGAAAATTTAATTTTTCCGCTGCCGGTATTTGATGAACGAATACAAGATCGGGACGAGCACGCTCAGCAGAATAACGACAATTCCGAACCAGGCGGGGACGACCGACGGGAACAGCGACACTCCCATAAAGACGATTCCCGCCAGCATCCAGACGGGGCCCGCCAGGCGGTGGGTCCGGCGCCATACCTCCTCGTCGGCCAGCGTCCAGGGAGTGCGTATCCCGAACGTATAGTTGGGGCGCGCACGTCCCATATAGTTTCCTACAACCATCCAAAGAGCGCCTACGCCAAGCGGAACCCAGAAATTGATAGGTACATCGTATCCGAGATTGGTCAGCAGGGTCATGAAGAAAACGCCGCTTAATAAAACCGTGATTAAAATTCGGAAAAGATCGTAAACCCCTTGGAATTTCTCGTAATTCGTACGTTTCGGATCAAGGGAAGGCGACCACTTCATCAGCAGAGGCATAGCCAAGCTGAGAACGGACATCAGAATCAGGAAGGAGCCTTTGCTCTGATAGCCGTTGGGTTCCCCGCTCACTCCGAAGTGGACCGCCATTTGCTCGGGTAATTTGCCGTAGACCCCTATTGCGTACAGAATGGGCGCGGCGGCAATGATAAGCAGCAAAGTGTCTTTCCATGTCCATTTTGGCACTTTACGAATCGAGTTTGTCATGTTAAGAGCCTCCTTCGTCTTTATGCGTAAAATCCATCAACCATCCCAAAGCATCCTGAATGACGGTCGTGTTCAGTGAATAGATGATGCTCTGCCCCTTGCGTTCGTCCAGCACGAGCTTAGCCTGCTTCATGACGTTCAGGTGATGGGAGATACTCGGTTTGGACATTTGAAAATGGTCGGCGATTTCGCCCGCGGATAAATCCTTTTCTTTCAACAGTTTCAGGATTTGTCTCCGCGTCGGGTCCGACAGGGCTTTGAAGGTATCGTTCACCACCCTCACCTCCTCATGAAAAACTTATTTGCATTCCGATCGGAAAACGGCAGATATCATGCCGCGGCAGCCTTCGGTTTACAGGTAGAGCTGCCAGCCGATCGCAAGTACCGTCGTTCCGACGAATGCGGCGACGGCTTCGGCCTGAGCCAGCGATCTTTTGGCGACTGCCAGTACGGCCAGGTTGAGCAGAGAATGAAGCGGAATCAGCACGGCAACCGACCAGGGGTAGCGTGCTATGCACAAGGCTGCGCCGATGTGGTAAGCACTCACGAAGACCCGCTCGATAAGCCCCCAGGCCGGATGGGCCCCGTACGTCCCTTGGGCCTCCAGCATGGCTTTAGCCTGCATCGCTTTCTCGTCCGTGCGCTTGGACAGGGAGGCTACCGCGAAAAGGGATACGAGCGTATACACAATCTCGATAGCGGCCCAGCCAATGCCTATCGAAGCCGCGGAGCCGATCGTCAAGCCCGCTATGAGCAGCGTAACCAGGCGGACGAGTTCTTCCAACGGTCCGGATGACGATACGAGAAGCAGGCGCCCTTTTTCTGCGGGCATACGGGCTGCAAGAAGACTTACCGGCCCTCTGAGAGCGAGAGCGATTATCCAGCCCGCTGCGCCCAGCAGAACCGGTTTTACGGTTACGCCCACTCCCTGATAGTTGAAAAACGCCCAGAAGACGAGCGGTATCAGGAGGTAAAGCGGGGACATCAGTTGGGACAAGCGGATGTGATGATCCTGAAGCTGCTTTAAATCAGTAGACGGGTTCATGGTCGATACACACCTTTTATCGATCTTAATTAGACATTTAGAAAAATATCTAAATAAAGAATACAAGATTTGCTCCTCTTCGTCAAGAGACTGCTCCCCATCTTTTCCCCTCTCGGCAAACAGCAAAAAACCGTCTCTGTAAAGAGACGGTTCCCGCCCTGCAGCCCGTAAGCGATCGATAGACTGCGGCTCTTATTCAGAAGGAGCGGATTCCGGCAAAACTTCGCCGTCCGGCTGCGCCTGTCCCCAGCCGATGGCGGACTCCAGAATCTCCCACAGCTCGTCCTTCCCCATTCCCGTTTCCGACGAGAAAATAATGAAGGGACCCGAACGGTCAAACTCCAGGTCGTCCTTGATGATCTTGGCGTGCTTCTGCCATTTGCCTTTGGGCACCTTGTCCGCTTTGGTCGCAACGACAATAACCGGCACACCCATATGCTTCAGCCAGGCATACATGGCCTGGTCGTCCTTGGACGGCGGGTGACGCAGGTCGACCAACTGCATAACCGCTTTCAGCGGTTCCCGCTTCAGCAAATAATTTTCGATAAACTTGCCCCATTCGGCACGTTTCGTTTTGGAAACTTTGGCATAGCCGTAACCGGGAAGATCGACGAAATATAAGTCGTCATTAATGCGGTAATAATTGAGGGTTTGCGTTTTGCCCGGCTGGGAACTTGTCCTGGCCAGATTTTTACGGGAAATCATGCGGTTGATGAGCGAAGACTTGCCCACATTGGAACGCCCTGCCAAAGCAATCTCCGGCAAGGCATCCTCAGGGTATTGTCCCGGTCCCACCGCACTGATAATAAATTCAGCCTGGTTGACCTTCATGTTTCACACTCTTTTCATCGATATGCGCCCGGTCTCCGCTTGGGGAAGACCGGAAGATTTTCGTCCGGCTTAAGCCTTCAGATCCACTTCCTTGACGAGCGCGTGTTCCAGTACCTGGTCCATATGAGCGACCGGAATAAACGTAAGATCGTTACGGACGCTTTCGGGAACATCCCGAATGTCTTTCTCGTTGTCCTTCGGCAGAAGGATCGTGCGGATTCCCGCACGATGTGCGGCCAGAGCCTTCTCCTTCAGTCCTCCGATAGGGAGGACGCGGCCGCGCAGCGTAATCTCGCCGGTCATTGCCACTTGGCTGGACACGGGAATGTTCGTCAGCGCGGAGATCAGGGCCGTTCCCATCGTAATCCCTGCCGACGGTCCGTCTTTGGGGATCGCGCCTTCCGGAATATGAATATGAATGTCATTCTTTTCATGGAAATCCGGCGCGATCTTGAGCTGCTCCGCTCTCGAACGGGTATAGCTGAATGCCGCCTGGGCGGATTCCTTCATCACGTCGCCGAGCTTGCCCGTCAGCGTCAGCTTACCGCTGCCCGGCATGACCGTCACTTCGATGACCAGCGTATCGCCGCCCACTTCCGTCCAGGCCAGACCCGTGACCGCACCGATCTGGTCCTGCTCATCCGCCATATTATAGCGGAATTTAGGCGGACCGAGGTCGTCTTTCACGGTGTCCACCGTAACCTCGACCGTCCGGCCGGGTTCGGAGACGATCTTCTTGGCCGTCTTGCGGCAGATCGCGGCAAGCTGCTGCTCCAGGTTGCGGACGCCCGCTTCGCGGGTGTACTCGCGGATCACCTGGAGAAGGGCGTCGCGGTTCATCACCATCTGGCCGTCTTCGAGCCCGTGATCGCGCTTCTGCTTCGGCAGCAGGTAGCTGTCCGCGATTTCAAGCTTCTCGATTTCCGTGTAGCCCGGGAGGTACAGGACTTCCATCCGGTCGAGCAGCGGCCGCGGAATGTTGTGAAGGGCGTTGGCCGTCGTAATGAACATCACGTTAGAGAGATCAAACGGCACTTCGATGAAGTGGTCGCTGAACGTGTTGTTCTGTTCCGGGTCCAGCACTTCAAGAAGCGCGGCAGCCGGGTCTCCGCGGAAATCCATCGCCATTTTGTCGATTTCATCAAGCAGGAAAACCGGATTCACACTGCCCGCCGTCTTCATGGCCTGAATAATCCGGCCCGGCATAGCCCCGACGTAGGTACGGCGGTGACCGCGGATTTCCGCTTCGTCCCGTACGCCTCCGAGCGAGATACGGACGAACTCGCGGTTCATCGATTTCGCGATCGAGCGGGCGATGGACGTTTTACCGACTCCCGGAGGACCCGAGAGACAGAGGATAGGCCCTTTCAGCTTCTTGACCAGCTTCTGGACGGCCAAATATTCCAGCACGCGTTCTTTCGGTTTTTCCAGTCCGTAATGATCGGCATTCAAAATTTCTTCCGCTTTATGGATATCCAGATCGTCTTCCGTCTTCTTCGTCCACGGGAGAGCAAGCAGCCAGTCGATATAATTGCGGATAACGCTTCCTTCCGCCGATGTGGAAGGCATCTTCTCGAGACGGTCGATTTCCTTCTCGATTTTTTCCTGAACGTTCTCAGGCACTTCCGAGGCGGCAAGCTGGCTCCGGAGTTCTTCGATCTCTCCGGCCCGGCCCTCTTTGTCGCCGAGTTCCTTCTGGATGGCCTTCATCTGCTCCCGCAGATAGTATTCCTTCTGCGTCTTCTCCATCTGCTTCTTCACGCGCTGGCTGATTTTGCGTTCGAGTTCAAGCACTTCGCGCTCGTTGTTCAAAATATTAAGCAGCTTCTCCAGACGGCTTCGCACGTCCACCGTTTCGAGAATGTCCTGCTTATCTTTGATTTTAAGGGAAAGATGGCTGCAGATGACATCGGCGAGTCGCCCCGGCTCATCAATATCGGATACCGCAGCCAATGTTTCCGGCGTTACTTTTTTGGACAGCGTAATATAGTGCTCGAACTGGTTGAGCACCGTACGCATTAGCGCGTCGATTTCGGCGTCGTTCACTTCTTCTTCGGGAAGCTCTTTCGCGTTGACTTCGTAAAACTCGTCGTTGGCGATATACTCGGCAATTTCCGCCCTCACGACTCCTTCTACCAGTACGCGAATCGTTCCGTTCGGAAGCTTGAGCATTTGACGCACTTTCGAGATGGTCCCCACCCGATAAATATCTTCCTTGGCGGGTTCTTCTATATTCACTTCGGCCTGGGAACAGAGCAGGATCATACTGTCTTCGATCATTGCTTTTTCCAAGGCTTTGACCGACTTCTCCCGGCCTACGTCCAGATGCAGTACCATGCTCGGATATACGAGCAGTCCCCTGAGAGGCAATAACGGCAGGCGGCGTATCCGCGTTTTATTAGGCCCCAAGTTCCGACACCTCCACTTTTTTACTGGTGGGCTAATGCTGTAGATAACATTTTAACAAAATTGTCTGAAAAACACCAATTGGGCACAAAACGGCCCCCGGAAAGGAATTTCTCCCTGCCGAAAGCCGCTTCTGCCCGGAGACGGAAATGTTACGATTTGGCGGATTCCGATCCATCGGTCGGTCCCGCATGCAGGAACGGCATCGTGCCCGGCAGCATCTGCTCTCCGGCCGCAGGCATCGGAATGACATTGCTGGCGATCTGGAGGCCGAGGGCAAGCGAAAGCACTTCTTCGACCGATTCCACCGCGATAACTTCGACACCGGGCAAATCCGCGAAAAGCTCTTGCCAGTTTTCCTTCGGAATAAACACGCGCGTAGCACCCGCCTGGAAAGCGGCCTCCACCTTGGCGACCACGCCGCCGACCGGCTTCACTTTCCCGTGTATGCTCATCTCGCCGGTCATGGCGAGCTTGTTGTCCACGGGTATCTGGTTTAGGGCCGATGCGATTGCCGTTGCCATGGCGATTCCCGCGGACGGTCCGTCGATCGGCGTCCCGCCGGGGAAATTAATGTGCAGGTCGTAGTCCGATGTGCGCAGCCCCATGCGCTTCAGAACCGTCAGCACATTCTCCACGGACCCGCGGGCCATGCTTTTGCGGCGAAGCGTGCGGGAACCGCCGCCCATCTCTTCCTCGTCGACGACCCCGGTGATGTTGAACGAACCGCTCCCCGGACGGGCGGCGGGGATTGCGATAACTTCCAGCTCCAATAGCGTGCCCAAATTCGGACCGTATACCGCAAGCCCGTTTACAAAGCCGATCTGCGGCTCCGAAGGGATTTTGCGTTCCGGTCTGGGCTGGATCTGGGAGCTGTTGACGACCCACTCGATATCGGCCGCGGTCACTTCTTCGCGCTTGTCCGTCAGAGCGAGTCCGGCCGCGAGCTGAATCACATTGACCGCTTCGCGGCCGTTGGTGGCGTAGCGTTTGACGACCTCAATGGCGGATTCGTTCGCCGGGAACCCGATTTTGGCCAGCGCATTGGCCGCAATCTCCCCGATTTCTTCCGGAAGGAGCGGACGGAAGAAGATTTCCATACAGCGGGAACGGATGGCCGGAGGAATTTCATTCGGCGTGCGCGTCGTCGCGCCGACGAGACGAAAGTCCGCAGGCAGCCCGTTCTGAAAAATATCATGGATAAAGTTCGGAATGTTATTGTCTTCCGAATTGTAATAGGCGCTTTCCAGGAACACTTTGCGGTCTTCCAGCACCTTGAGCAATTTATTCATCTGAATCGGATGCAGTTCCCCGATTTCGTCAATGAACAGAATACCGCCGTGAGCTTTCGTAACGGCACCCGGTTTCGGCTGCGGTATTCCGGCAACGCCCATTGCACCGGCGCCCTGATAAATCGGGTCGTGAACGGAGCCGATCAGCGGATCGGCAATGCCCCGCTCGTCAAAACGTGCCGTGGTCGCGTCGATTTCCGTGAATTTCGCTTCGTTGCGAAAAGGCGATTGCGGATTTTTCTTCGCTTCTTCCAGAACGACCCTAGCCGCCGCCGTCTTTCCTACACCCGGAGGGCCGTATATCAGCACATGCTGGGGATTGGGACCGCACAGAGCGGCTTTTAACGCTTTAAGCCCTTCCTTCTGCCCAACGATATCCTGCATACTGGAAGGCCGCGTTTTTTCCGCCAGAGGTTTGGTCAGCGATACGGATCGGAGCTTTCTCAGCTTCTCCAGCTCTTTTTTCGATTCTCTATCTATGGCAGACCGGTTGGTCTGCTGGTTGCGCAGCAAGTTCCAGAAGTACATCCCGATGACAACTGCAAAAAACACCTGAATCAACATTAAAATCATACTAAAGCTCATATCCATCTTATCTTCAGTCCTTTCCGGTCCGATCTCATACATGGCAGTATTCCCCTCCTGGGAAGGAATAATCATGCCGTCCAAATGTTTTCTCGGCTAATAATGAATGAGAGGAAGGCCGGCGTAGAAAACTACGGTTATCTCTTTTCCGGAAAGGATGGACCGGATGTTTACCAAACGCTTATTAACGGGTTCCTGTCTGGCCGCTTGCATAACCGGCCTTTCTTTGTTTGCCGCGGCCTGCGGAACGCCAAACCGGCTCGCCGAAACCAAAGCTCTTACCGCCGATACCGCCTCACAGGCATCTAAGCTTGCAGCCGACGCCAAAAAATCGCTCACTACGGGAAAAGCCCATGCGGAATCGCTACCCGATATAATGAAACCCGCGATGACACCCGACTCCCCGCTCAACGCGCAGCCTCCCAAATCCGCTTCCAAGACCAACAGCCATATAAATCCGCCGGATGTGCTGATTGATGTCGGACACGGAGGCATTGACGGCGGGGCCGTTCACGGCGATCTGCTCGAAAAAGACATCAACCTGGCCGTGGCCAAGCAGACTTATCAGCTGCTCACGACAGCGGGCTACCGGGTCGTTCTGAACCGGGACAAAGACTACGCTCTGAGCGACGACAACAAATGGCTTAATAACCGCAGCCGGCATATCCGGGACCTTGCTCAGCGGATGCAGATGGCCAACGACCTCAAACCGAAGCTGCTCATTTCGCTGCATGTGAATTCTTCGTTCAGCCGCTCCAAAAAAGGGCCCTATGTGCTGCATCAAAACAGCGCCGGTTCCCTTTTTCTTGCCACTCAAATCCAAGAACGGTTGAACGCCATTTCAGGAACCCGGCATCTCCCCATCCTTGGTAAAACGTATTACCTTCTGAAAAGAGCCCAGAGCCCCTCGGTCATCGTGGAGATCGGGTTTATCACAAATGCGGAGGACCGGGCACGGATGACGAGCGCCGAGGGCCAGCAAAAAATCGCAGCGGCGATCCGGGATGCCGTTGCCGCTTATATCACCCATGGGGATTTAGGCCCCGGTCCCGGCGGCAGCCAGAATAAGGATTCCTCACCGGTAAAATGACGGACAGCCCGCTTCGCTTTCAGGAGAAATCGTTTTTTGGCGAAGGACAAAAGTCCCCCGGCAGCTTCCAGGATTAAGCTCCAACAAAAAAAGTCACGATCCTAAGGGAATCGTGACTTTTGATTTGTTAAGCGGAATACTCCGGTTGACTGCACCCAGCCTTAGCCGGGGAATCCTTGATGCATCAGGAATGCTGGGCTTGAGCCTGCTTTTGGGCAAGCTCGATACGTTCTTGATGCTGCCGGCGTCCCGGAATTTCACCCGTACGGTTGAATTCGTGGACAATGATGTCGATTTCTTTCTTCAGCTCGTTCAGAAGCTCGGCTTCCGGTACCTTGCGGACCATCTCCCCGTAGCGGAAAAGCAGGCCCTCGCCTCTCGCCCCGGCGATTCCGATATCGGCTTCGCGGGCTTCGCCCGGTCCGTTCACGGCGCAGCCGAGTACGGAAACTTTAATCGGCACCTTAAGGTTGGCGATGTAGTCCTCGACTTCGTTGGCGATGGAAAAGAGGTCGATGTCCAGACGTCCGCAGGTCGGACATGAAATAAGCGTCGCGGCATTGGTAATGAGGCCGAACGTTTTAAGCAGCTCGCGGGCGACTTTCACTTCCTCGACCGGGTCCGCGCTGAGCGAGATCCGCATCGTGGAGCCGATGCCCATGCTAAGTAGCGCACCGAGCCCCGCAGCGCTCTTTACCGTGCCGGAGAACAGCGTTCCGGCTTCGGTAATGCCAAGGTGAAGCGGGTAATTAAACGCCTGCGCAGCCTGGGTGTACGCGGCGATAGCCATCGGCACATCGGACGCCTTCAGGGACACGATAATGTCGTGGAAATCGAGTTCTTCCAAGATGCCGATGTGGAACAAGGCGCTTTCCACCATCGCTTCAGGCGTCGGATATCCGTATTTCTCCAAGAGGTGGTTTTCCAAAGAACCCGCGTTTACGCCGATCCGGATCGGAATTCCCCGCTCTTTACAAGCCTTCACAACGGCTTCGACTTTCGAACGGCGGCCGATGTTACCCGGGTTGATCCGGACTTTGTCGATGCCGTTCTCAATGGCCGCCAGTGCGAGGCGATGGTCGAAATGGATATCGGATACAAGCGGAATGTTAATCTGCTTCTTGATTTCCTTGACGGCGTCCGCCGCTTCCATATTGTTGACGGTCACACGAACGAGCTGGCAGCCGGCTTCCTCCAGCCGGTGGATTTCGGCTACAGTCGCTTTGACGTCCGCCGTTTTCGTCGTACACATACTTTGAATGATAACCTCGTCGCTGCCGCCGATCGTTAAATCTCCGACACGAACCGGTCTCGTATCTTTTCTGTGAAACATACGTGTCTTCTCTCCCATGAACCAAACATCCTCCGCGCCGCACCGGCAAAAGCCGCGCCGGCCTCAAATGATGAAGCGGGCAGCCAAGGCCGGGCAGCTTGGAGGCTGTCGGTTACTCTATAGTATGAGCTCCGGTCTCAACCGAGATCAGGCGCTTTCTTCTTTCTTCTTGTTGACATCCTGACCTTCCTGAGAGGAAAGAATCGGGGTCAATTTGTCCTGAACCGTATCTTTCGTAACGGTGCAATTCGTTACATCCGTGCGGGACGGCACGTCGAACATCACATCAAGCATAATGCTTTCAATGATTGCACGCAGACCGCGGGCACCGGTGTTGCGCTTAATGGCTTCTTTGGCGATAGCATCGAGCGATTCCGCATCGAATTCAAGCTTGACGTTATCCATGTCCAGCATCTTCTGATACTGCTTCACAAGGGCGTTCTTCGGTTCGGTGAGAATACGAACGAGAGCCGCTTCGTCCAGCGGTTCCAGCGTGGAAACAACCGGCAGACGTCCTACGAACTCCGGAATCAATCCGAATTTCAGCAGGTCTTCCGGCAGTACCATGGAGAGGTACTCGCCCGGCTTCAAATCGGTTTTCAGACCGTCGGAGCTGAAACCGATGACTTTCTTCCCGATTCTGCGTTTGATAATTTGTTCCAGGCCGTCAAACGCGCCGCCGCAGATGAACAAGATGTTCGTCGTATCGATCTGGATAAATTCCTGATGCGGATGCTTGCGTCCGCCTTGCGGCGGTACGGAAGCGACCGTACCTTCCAGAATTTTCAGAAGGGCCTGCTGTACGCCTTCGCCGGAAACGTCGCGTGTAATCGACGGGTTCTCGGACTTGCGGGCTACTTTATCGATCTCATCGATGTAGATAATGCCGCGCTCGGCTTTTTCCACATCGTAGTCGGCTGCTTGAATCAGCTTCAAGAGAATGTTCTCGACATCTTCGCCCACGTAGCCGGCTTCCGTAAGGGAAGTCGCATCGGCGATGGCGAAAGGAACGTTGAGAATTTTGGCAAGCGTCTGGGCAAGAAGGGTTTTCCCGCTTCCCGTAGGACCGACAAGAATGATGTTACTCTTCTGCAGTTCCACGTCTTCCAGCTTGCTTTGGGAGTTGATCCGCTTATAGTGATTGTAAACGGCAACGGATAGGGATTTCTTCGCCTGATCCTGGCCGATTACATATTGATCGAGAATGCCGCAAATGTCTTTCGGCTTCGGAATATCTTTGAGATCCAGCTCTTCCTCGTGCCCGAGCTCCTCTTCCACGATTTCCGTGCACAATTCAATGCACTCGTCGCAGATATAAACGCCGGGACCCGCAACGAGTTTGCGGACTTGATCTTGGGACTTTCCGCAGAAAGAACATTTCAACTGACCTTTTTCATCGTTGAATTTAAACATTGGCTCACTCCTTTAAGATTTCAGGTCGCTTCGAGTGATGACTTCGTCGATCAATCCGTACGCCTTCGCATCTTCCGCGCTCATAAAGTTATCGCGATCAGTATCGCGATCTATTTTATCATACGGCTGGCCGGTATGCTTCACATAGATATTATTCAGCTTCTGCTTCGTTTTGATGATCCAGTCGGCGTGGATTTTGATATCCGACGCCTGCCCCCTGACACCGCCCAGCGGCTGATGGATCATAACCTCGCTGTTCGGCAGGGCAAAACGCTTGCCGGGCGCACCGGCCGTCAGAAGCAGGGAACCCATGCTCGCTGCCATGCCTACGCAAATCGTCGACACGTCCGGTTTGATGTGCTGCATCGTATCGTAAATTCCGAGTCCGGCCGTTACCGAGCCACCCGGAGAATTAATGTATACGTGAATGTCTTTCTCTGCGTCCTGGGACTGTAAAAACAGCAGTTGGGCAATGACAAGGTTAGCCACATCATCATCAATCGCGCTGCCGATAAAGATAATACGGTCTTTGAGCAGGCGAGAATAGATGTCGTAGGAACGCTCACCACGGGCTTCTTGCTCCACAACCATAGGGATAAGACTCATTGGACCAACTCCTTTGCGGGTACTTACTTTTCATTTTACCATGTTTAAAAGGTAAAGTCATTTTTAGGATAAATCCCGATAAATCTCGCTTCCGCGGCTGTTTTCGGGTAAAACAAAGGCACGCTTTGGATTACGTGCCTTTGTATGTGTCCTATTATACAGCTTTTGTCGGGATCGTGCAGTGCCCGGGAAGGCGAGGCGATTACTCGGCCGCTTCTTCCTTGGCTTCCTCTTTCGCTGCTTTTTTAGCTTTCGGTTCTTTCTTAGCCGGCTTTTCTTTCTCTTCCGTGCTGTTGGCGAGCAGGAAGTCTACGGTTTTGCGAACAGCCAGATCCTGCTTGATGCCTTCCAGGCTGCCGTTAGCTTCGAAGATCGAGCGAAGCTCTTCAACGGATTTCTGGTACTGCTCGGCAAGACGGTCCAGCTCGGCGTTCACGTCTTCGTCCGTCGCTTCGATTTTCTCCGCGATCGCGATCGCTTCGAGAACCAGGTTGTTGCGAACGCGTTTATCGGCGTCTTCTCTCATTTGAGATTTCAGCACGTCCACGTTCTGGCCGGAGAATTGGAAGTACAGATCCAGCGTCATGCCCTGCATGCGCAGACGTCTTTCGAATTCGCCTACCATCTGGTCGAGTTCGGTTTCGATCATGGAAGCCGGAATTTCAACGTTCGCGTTGGCAGCGGCTTTCTCGACCACGGCTGTTTCGCGCTGAACTTCAGCATCCTGCTTCTTCTTCTCTTCCAGGTTCTTCGCGATGTCCTGCTTGTACTCTTCGAGCGTGTCGAATTCACTTACGTCTTTAGCGAACTCGTCGTCAAGCTCAGGAAGGTTTTTACGCTTGATGTCGTGCAGCTTCACTTTGAAAGTAGCCGCTTGACCTTTAAGCTGCTCGGAGTGGTATTCTTCCGGGAATGTCACTTCGATGTCCTTCTCTTCGTCCTTGGTCATGCCGACGATTTGCTCTTCGAAACCAGGGATGAAGCTGTTGGAGCCCAGCTCAAGGGAGTACTTCTCCGCTTTGCCGCCTTCAAACGCTTCGCCGTTCACGAAACCTTCGAAGTCGATGATCGTGATGTCGCCGTTTGCCGCCGCGCCTTCTTCAACCACGACAAGCTCAGCGTGTCTTTGCTGCAGGCGTTCCAGCTCTTCGTCGATTTCCTTCGGAGTTACCGCGCTGTCCGCTGCAGGAATCGCGATGCCTTTGTAGTCGCCGAGTTCCACTTCCGGCTTCACGGCTACTTTCGCCTTGAACTTCAGGGCTTGGCCTTTGCCGAATTGTTCAACGTCCACTTCAGGACGGTCAACAGGCTCGATGCCCGTTTCTTGAACGGCTTGCATGTAAGCTTCCGGCAGAATGATGTCCAGCGCATCCTGGTACAGGCTTTCGATGCCGAAACGCTTTTCAAAAATGGACCGCGGCACTTTACCTTTACGGAATCCCGGAACGTTTACTTTGGCTACGACTTTCTTAAAAGCTCTGTCGAGAGCGTCGGCTACTTGCTCCGCTTCCACTTCGATATCAAGAACTGCAGTGTTCTTCTCTATTTTTTCCCAGCTTGCTTTCATTTTATGCTTTCCCCTCCAAAAATGTACCCTGACAAGTATTTTTTCACGTTCTGACCTCATAATTAGGCCCGTAAGCCTTTTAGTGGCCATTATAACCATTCTAGTATACCACAAACCCTTGCTTTTTCAAGCGAATGACAGGAATGGCTTTATTTTAGCCGCCCGTGTACAAAGCCCGGATAAAAGATTGCAGACAAGCGTAAGCTTCGCCCCACGCCTGCAGCATGGAAGCGGTGATTCCGTACTGCTCCCGCATATGCTCCCTGTCCGCGCTCCCGAATAAAGATTCGTGAAGAACGGTATGCAGAGCGCTCGCCCAGACGTCCACTTCTTCTTCCCTGCAGCTGCTCATGGACGTGTACAATTCCGTGCCGTACACCGTCTTGAGAAATTCCAGCCACGTCTGCTCGGCGAAAAAACCGAAATCGGGCTGCTCCGACTCGCTGATCTGCTGAACCCGGTATACCATTTCGCGTATCCGGTCCGGAAATTCTTCGAGGTTCAGAGGCGTATCCTCGATGCGGAGCACCATTTTGTTCTGCGCGCGCGCAAGCACGACAGGGCCTTTTCCTCCCCGCTGCTTCAGCATCTGCAGAGCTCTGAACTGGACGAACGGATGGCTCTCGGCCGTATGGAGCCACTCTTTTACAAACTCGTCGATCCGGTCGTCCTCCGCAAAAGCAAGCTGCTCCAGAGCGATCATCTGACGCTCCATATCCGTACCGTCCTCAAGCATGTCCAGCAGACGCCCGACATACTGCCGGCCTTCCGCGGACTTTCCGGCCACCGACTGGCGCTTGAGGTCTTCCTCGGTAATTTCCTCCTCTTCACCGCCCTCCTGCATGACGGCATCGTCGTACAGAGTTTCCGGGAACATCGTTTCCAGCCACTGCAGAAGAGCTCTCCACTGGGCTTGTTTCTCCGCATCGTCCCTGGCGAACTGCAGAAGGTAGCGAAGCAGGCGGACCGCCTCTTCATAGCGCTCCTGCTCCAACATCTGAGTCATCTGCTTCTCGTAGGAAGCGGCCGTTTTGGGAAATAAAACTACATTGTCGTAGGAATGAGTCAAAAGTTCCACCTCAAAACCGGACTCGTCCCGGCTGATTTTGAAATATTCTCCCGCAGTTCCTCCTGCAAAAGATCATCCATAAAGTGTACCGGATTAGCGGAAGGAAATCAAAGAACGGAATTCGGGCGGGTCCTCCAACTCGCTGCTCACCTTGTCCTTTCCTAAGGCTGGACACGTAAAAAAAGCCAGCCTCCCTGTCGAAGGAA
The DNA here is from genome assembly GCF_000739915.1 of Paenibacillus chitinolyticus NBRC 15660. Lineage (GTDB taxonomy): Bacteria > Bacillota > Bacilli > Paenibacillales > NBRC-103111 > Paenibacillus_F > Paenibacillus_F chitinolyticus. The sequence continues at coordinate 386,314 of NZ_BBJT01000005.1, forward strand.
AGCCGGCCTCGTTTATTGAGCTGCTTAATTAAAAAGAATATCAGACCAGTTCAACGACCGGAATTTCACCGGCGCATTTGTTTAATCCGGTTGACTGTCCGCCCCGCCGCACAAGCGTGAAGTATTCGTAGGGCCCGATCACCGAGTAGTCGCCGTGCATGACGCCGGGGTAGGCCCGATCCACGGAATACACCTGGCTTTTGTGCGCCTGGAGCGCTTCACCCTTGCGGCTGCGGAATTCCGAAATATTCACGCGCGCCGTAATGGGGCAGCACTCGGACGGGCCGCAGTCCCCGCAGTGGTCGTAGTAGTTCGGAATGGACGCGTAATAAAGGTCGGGCGCCGCCCCGCCTTCCGCGTCCAATTCCTTGACCGCCCGCAGCACAGCCTTGGAGATGGCGATATGATCGGGATGCCCCGTTACTCCGTCCGGGGGAAACGTGACGACGAGATGAGGCTGCAGGTCCAGAATCGTCGCGGCCACACGGGCGGCCAGGAGATCTTCACGGACCTCGGCCAGGTCTCCGTCCGGATAACGGTAGAAATGAACCCGCTCAACACCGAGAACGGCGGCGGCCCGGCGGAGTTCCCCTTCCCGGTACACCGCGATTTCTTCCCTGCAGGTAAACGTGTACTCCCCCGTTTTGCCCTTGCAGCCGGATGTGGCGCAGGCCAGATGGACAGCATGTCCACTCTCCGCGTATTTGGCCATCGTGCCTCCGCAGGCAAACGATTCGTCGTCCGGATGCGCAAACACAAAGAGCAGCGTTTTCCTCATAACGTCCCCCAACCTCCTCCGGATTTACGGCAGCAGGCTGAGTCCCTGGGCGATCACTCCGTAAATCGGTTCTTTTTTTATTTCTTCCAGATTACATGAAGGGGCGAATTCGCGCAATTTTTTCGTTAAACGGCTCCGCACAAACTCATTATTCTGGAGAACCCCGCCCTGGAGGATCAAAGTGAAGGAAGTGTCTGTCATTCCAAGCTTTTCGATAACGGCCCGCCCCCCGTAAAAAAGCTCATCCGCGGCGGCCTCGAGAATACGCAGGGAGGACGCGTCTCCCTCCCGAGCGGAATCGCTGACAAGCAGCGACAGTTCCGCAACGGTGTCTACCCGGTAGTCGGCCGAATACACCCAGTTGTACAGCTCCTCTTCCGAACGGAGGTCGAGATAGGGCAGGACTCTGCGGGCGAGACTCGTCGGTCCCTGCCTGCCGTCCAGGGTCTGCAGGATAGCGGTGAGGGCCTGTTTGCCGATCCAGTAGGCGCTGCCCTCGTCTCCGACCCGGTAGCCCCAGCCGCCCGCCCGGGCGCTGCGTCCCTGCCCGTTGACGCCGTAAACGATGGAGCCGGTGCCCGCGATAAGCAGGACGCCCGGCTTGCCGTCCGTCGCTCCGAGCAGCGCGGCAAGTCCGTCGTTCTCCACGACGACCCGGTCCGCCCGAATCTCCGCTCTGGAGAGGGCTTCGCGGACGAGCCCTTCAATGATCTGCCGGTCGTAACCGGTATCGAGCCCGGCCATCCCGAAGACCGCGCATTCGACGCGCAGCGTTTCGTCCGGAGACTCGCCGAGCTCCTCCTTGGCGATCTTCATGGCCCGCACCAGCTCATCCACGGCGGCTTCCTTGCCTGTCGTCTGGTAATTGCAGGAACCTCCCCGGCCGGTTCCTTCTATTTTTCCCTGCCTATCGGTAAAAACAGCCAGGCACTTGGTTCCACCGCCGTCTACGGCAAGCAGCGGAATGCTGCGTCCCTTCATTGACCGGAGCTCCATCCTTCAAGCGCCGCATCCAGATGCGACAGCGCCTCTTCCGTTTTGCTCCGCGAATCCCGGAGCCAGGCTTCCTGGGTCTGCTGACGGCTGCGGCGGTCTGCGATCGTGCTGCGGATTTCGTCCGGGGCAGGTCCTCCGGGCAGGGTGCGGATGTAGACGAAATGGACAGGGTCGAGCGAGCTGCGGAACGCTTCCTCTGTAATCGACAAGTCGCGGCCGATCACCTGACGGGCAATCTCGTTAACCATGGCCAGCGATATTTCGTTGGCGGCCAGCCCTTCGGATACCGCGCGTTTCACGACTCCGCTGACGATGTGGTGGGCTTTGCGGAAAGAGAGATTGTCGGTCCGCACCAGAGTATCGGCAAGCTCGGTCACGGTAGCGAAGCTGCCTTCCGTCCGCTTGCGCAGCACATCCTTGTCCACGTGAATCGTACCGATGACGCAGGACAGGAGGCGGTACATTTGATTGAGGACAGCCAGAGCTTTCCATGCGTACGGCTGCATGTCGTCTTCCGTGTCGACGATGTCGCCGAACGGTGTGTTGTGCATCATCGTCAGTACGGTCTGGGTGTTCCCCACGCAGCTCGAAAGAAGCGAGCGCATGTGTTCGAACGAGACCGGATTGCGTTTCTGCGGCATGATCGACGAAATCTGGACGTACGGGTCGGCTACGCGCAGAACACCGAATTCCTGTGTGCACCACAGCAGGAAATCTTGGGAAGAGCGGCCGAGGTTAATGGCGGCCAGTTGTACGGCCGTAGCAATCTCACCGACATAATCGGCTCCGCCGATGGCGTCGTAGGAGTTGTAAATCAGCTCGTCAAAGCCGAGCAGTTCCTGCATTCTCTCCCGGGAGATATTGAACCCGGAGGTGGTCAAAGCGGCGGAGCCCATGCTGCTGCGGTTGCAGTTGGCGTAGGCGGCCTGCAGACGGCGCACATCCCGGTCGAGCGAATCCGCCACCGCCATGATGTAATGAGCAAGCGTTGTCGGCTGTGCCTGCTGGGTGTGCGTGTAGCCGATCATGATCGTTTCGGCGTGCTCCTCGGCGAAGGCGAGCAGTTGGCTTTTGAGGGCGAGCGCTCCCCGGATCGTCGTCTGGAGCTTCTCCCGGAGCACCATCCGGTAAATCGAGATGCCCATATCGTTGCGGCTGCGGGCCAGATGGAGATTGCCGGCGATGTCTCCGGCCGCTTCCAGCAGGTCGCTTTCCACTTGGAAGAACAAATCCTCGAACTGTCCCGTATATTCGGCTTGACGCAGCCCTTCCAGATCCAGTCCGCGGATCGCGTCCGCAATTTGCGACGCTTCCTCTTCGGTAACGAGCCCCTGGTCTTTAAGCATGATCAGGTGTGCTTTATTGATTGCCATCATCGGGCCGAGAAGACTTGCTTTCGCTTCGTTAAAAGCGGGTTTAAGCACAGCTTCCGTATAGGTCAGCCCCGGAAAGGCGGCGCCTTCTTCCTGTAAGATCTGTTCGCGGTTTCTCATGCGGTCCATTCCTCCTAGTGATACTTTCTATATGTTTGTGACAGGCAAGCGGTGCGCGGTTCAGGGAGCGGGCCGGCCGAGCCAGTTCGCAATGAGAGCGTTCATGTTGGCCGTGACCTCGCCTACAATCCAATCACCCGTTTGAAGAGAAGTCTGGCGGATGTGACCCGTGTAGCCCGCCCAGCCTTCCGGCGTGCCTTCCACCAATACGTAAGGCATCGGGGAAAGCGGAGGAGGCGGAGTCAATTCCGCATCTTCTTCCGATACATGAACCAGATCGGGACGGAACGCTTTGACAGCGGACATTTCGTAAGGCCCGCCGTGTCCTCTTCCTGTCGTCCCTTGAAAAAATCCGAGCTTTTCCGGAGCGTCCGCAGCAGCCAACTGCCACCAGTTGATCAGGAGAAAGCTTGCATCCTTCCAGCGGGAAGTTACTTCCTCGGCAACCGTCCTGGAAGCTCCAATGTTGCCGTCATGGGCGTTGAGCAGCACGATCCGTCTGAACCCCGAACGGCAGATGCCTTCCAGCACATCGCTCAAATACCGGTGAAACACGGCCGGATCAATGGATATGGTGCCGGGATAATCTCCCGTTTTGCCCGGACATGCCGTGTAAGGAATAGCCGGATAAACGAGGGGATTTAACCCCGGGTCAATAAGATCTGCGAAGCCTTGAGCGAGAAAAAAATCCGTCCCCAGCGGAGAATGCGGACCGTGGTACTCCAAGCTTCCCAGCGGAACGACCGCAAAGGCGGCATTTCTGAAAGCGTCCTCGGCATGCCTTCCGTGGATATCTAGGGCCTTCATAACTGTCCCCTCCGGTTTCTTTGATTTGTTCCTGCTGCCGGACCAAGCCGACCGCGATAGAACGGAGGATCGGAAGATCCCCCGCTGCGGTCTTTCTTCATTTAAATAAGGAGTGAATCATAGAGCTTTTTGAAATCAAAAAACGGTATAAGTTCGGCTTGCCAAGCTTACTGCTTCAGGCTGATCATGTTCACGAACATCCGGATGGAGCCCGGAACAAGACTCGGCATTTCACGATACCAGACAAGCGAGCTGTACGTGTACGTGCCTTTGCCGTAATTGGCGGACAGGAACGTGCCCGTAAATTCTTTTTCGCCCGGATCGCCGTTGGAAATCAGTTCGGTGTACTCCTTGCCCCACTCAGCCGGATTGTAGGCCGAACGGTCCTGAATCCAATTCTGCCAGTCGGCGTCCGTAATTTTGTTCGGCGTATTGAAGATCTTGTGATCCGGTGCCAGCATGGTTACCTTCGAATTCTCGTCCGTTACCCTCCACTGAATGAGAGGCTGACCGATTTTGATCGGATACGGCGCGAGGTCCGGCGTCCATTTGTCTTCCGGCTTATGGTACTGAACGACCAGGTTGCCGCCGTTTTTCGCGTAATCAAGCAGACGCTGGTTGCTCGGAATCAGCTCGGGACGGAACGCGTAAGCGCGAATGCCGAGCACGATCGTGTCGTATTGGGACAGATCCCCGAATTGGATCGCTTTCGCATCCAGATTCGTCACGTTAACGCCTACCTGGCGCAGAACGGCGTCGATATTATCGAATCCGCTGGAAACATACCCGACTTTAAGATTCTGCGGCATGTTAAGGTCAAAAGCTTGAATCGTCAGAGTCGCCGGTTTCACGTAATAAGTCGTGCCGATATGCGGGTACGAAATGACCTGCACCGTACGGCTCGTATCGGTCTGGCCTTCTGTCGCCACGGCGGAAATGTCCACCTTGCCCGGTTTCACGCCCTTCGGCGCTTTCACGGTAAACTCGACGGCTTTCGTTTCGTTCTTCGCCGCAAAGCTTACGTCCAGGGAAGCGGGCTCGACCGTCCAGCCTTCCGGTGCTTTCAGCGAAACGGTTGTTTTGGAAGCTCCCGGCGCGTAATTGCGGGCGGTTACTTTAACCGGCACGGCTTCGTCCGGCTTAAGCGTATTGAACACGGCCGCTTCCGGGCTGAGGGTCAAGGACGTTGCCGGAAGAACGGCAACCGCGTTGTCCGGTACCGCATGGACCGCCGCCTGCGTGCCGTAGGCTGTGTATGTAACATCAGCGCTGATGAGCGGCAGGGCGTACGGGTTGAAGTCGGCGGATTTCGCCGGAACGGTCACTTCGAACTCGGTTTTGACCGTCTGGTTGTAGCCCAGTTTCTTGAACTCGGCGGCGCCCGCCGCCTTGGCCGTCCAGCCTTCCGGAACATTCAGCTTCATCGCGATGTCCGAGATATCCACGCTGCCGCCGCTGTGTGCGGTGACCGCTACCTTCGCCGTTTGTCCGGCTACAAGCTCGCCCGATACGGGCTTCACTTTAACGGTTAGAGAGGCCGCTTCCATGCTCGCTTTGTTAAGCTGATCGGTTTTCACCTGCAATCTGTGAAGGAGATCAGTTTTAACAGAAGCATCTAAAGTGGATTTTTCCACATTTTCAATCGCTGACTTTACGTCCGCCTTCATTTCATGAACCTCGCGTGCGACGTTCGCGAATTTAGGATAGGCGGCAACGACTTCATTGGCATCCTGCTGCAGGGTTTTCAGATCTTTGACGATCTTGTTGTCTTTGCCTTTGGTGTCCAGCTCTTTGGCAAGATCTTCGAATGTAAAGGAAATCCCGTCGAAGAGCGAGCTGCTTTTGGAAACGGCTGTCTTGTTGTCCCCGGCGGTGCCTGCCAGCTTGTAATAGGAATTTCCCGGACCTTCATCTACATGGCGGCCCATGCCTTGGCTTTTGTGCATAAAACGGGATTCTTCCCCAAGCTGCGAGTAGGAGGCTCCGTAAATTTCGTTGTAGTCTCCGACCGGAAGAGCGACGTCGTACTCTTTGTCCGTGGCCGGCAGGTACAGCTTTTTCGGCTGCCATACGGCAAGGCCTTCTTTAAGCTGCTCCGGGAAAATAGCCGGATTGCCGGCGTCTTTGAACGCCCGTACCGTCAGAACGTTGATGGCCCGGTGATGACCGTGAGTCGACGCTTCGTTCAGAAATGCGGGAATCAGCACGTCCGGCCGCTTCTGGCGGATTTGACGGATCAGCCGCTCGTAGGCGACGGATTCGCCCCACTTCTCCAGCGTTTCGTCCGGGCTTTTGGAAAAGCCGAAATCGTAGATCGGATCGTCGAGCTTCACGCTCAGGTTGGCCAGCGTAATGTTCGTGATTTTGGAAGCTTCCTGCAGTTCCCGGGTCCGGATAATGCCGAGGGCATTTCCGAGCTCGCTGCCGATTTCATTCTGTCCGCCTTCTCCGCGGTTGGCGATGACACTGGACGTGTCAACCCCTTGACCGAGAGATACATACGCGAGTGTAGCACTGTGCTCATCGTCGGGGTGAGCCCCCGTATTCATGGCACTGGCGATTGTGGTGAGCGGCTTGATCGATTTCCAGAGATCGACAACCCCTCTATCGGCCGAGGCTGTCTGCGGCGCCGCCGGTAGGGCGACGGTTCCGACAACCGTCAGCGAGACGGCGGCTGCCACCCACTTTTTCATCCATCTGTTTGCACTTGCTTGACTCAATCGCTTCTCCTCCTCAGGCGTAAAAAGTGGCGGCAGGAATCCTGCATGACTCCCTGCCTTTATCAAAATCGCGGCGGTCGCGGCATTCCGCGGGGGAACGGCCGGCGACCTGACGATAATGAACCGTAGCTCGGGTCAGATAGCGGACCCGGCGTTGCCGCCGGTCAGCTTCCTGGAAACGAAAAGAACGAGAATGATCATGACAATCTGCAAGACCCCGTAGGCGCATGCCGTACCGAATTCGAACGCGTACATGCGCTGGAAAATTTCAACCGACATAGGTGTCGTGTTATTCGTGTACAGAAGGATCGACGCTACGAACTCGCCGAGGCCCTCCACCATGGCCAGCAGCGTTCCCGCGAGAATACCGCTCAGAGCCATCGGGAAGACAACGCGCCGGAAGCTGTACCACCAGGAAGCTCCAAGGTTGCGCGCCGCTTCCTCTACCGAGCTGTCCATCTGCATCAGAGTCGAGGATGTCGACCGGAAGATCAGCGGCAGGTGGCGGACGAAATAAGCGAGCGGCAAAATCCAGAAGCTGCCGATCAGAACCTGGTTGAACGAGAATGCGTTCGGTTCGCTGAAGGCCGTGATCAGGTTGACGGCTACGACCGTACCCGGCAGCGCCCATGGCAGCATAATCAGGATGTCGAGCAGCGTTTTGCCCTTGAATTTCATCCGCACGATGGCATAAGCCGCCGCAACGCCGAAGAGCAGGTTGCCGATGGTCGCCACGAAGCTCATCTTGAAGCTGTTGGCGATCGGGCGCCATGTTTTCGGATCGGTAAACAGGTCTTTAAAGTGCTGGAGCGTATACTCCGGCGGAAGGACCTGGACCGTCCATGTACTGTCTTCGGAGAAGGAAAGCAGGACGATGACGAGAATCGGCAGCATCAGCACGAGCGTGGCGATAAACGACAGCACCATCGCCGTGTACTTGCCCGCCTTGCTTTTCACTTCGGTCCGGTGGACGCTGACGCCTTTGCTCATGTTCTGATAGTTCCGCGCGTTCTGGTACCAGCGCATCATAATCAGGAACAGGATCGAAACGATCGACAGCAGGGTCGATTGGGTCGCCGCCATGTCGAGGTCCCCGTTCGTGCGGGACAAGTAAATCTGCATGGTGAGCGTCCGGTCGATCCCGAACACGAGCGGCGCCGTATAGGACGCCATCGAGATCATGAAGACGAGCAGCGAAGCCGCGATGATGGCCGGCGTCAGCATCGGAAGGATGACTCTACGCCAGATGAGCAGACGTCCGGCGCCCAGATTGGCGGCCGCTTCTTCCAGCGACGGGTCCAGACCTCTGATGGCGGTGGACGCCGTCATATAGAAATAGGTGTACATCGTGAACGTATGGACGACGATGACCCCCCAGATGCCCTTAAGCGCAAGCGGCGCGTGATCGAGAGCGAACAGCTTCTGAAGCGCACGCGGGATAATGCCGCTGTCCCCGTAGAGGAACGAGAAGGACAGCACCCCGATCAGGGGCGGAAGAGCCATCGGCACGATCGCGAGGACGGACAAAATTTTGCGTCCCGGAAACTCGTAGCGCTCCAGCAGGAACGCCATCGCGACACCCACGATGCCACAGGTGATAACGCTGAGTACGGAGATGTAGACGCTGTTCCACAACGCTTCCAGATTCGATGTATGCTCAAGACTGAAGAAGCGGGCGTAATTTTTGAACGAAAAAGCCCCTTCCAGCTTCACACTCTGTAAAAATGTCTGAAAAAACGGATAAATGACATAAGCAAGCAAAATCAGAAACAACGGCGCGATGAGCACGTAGACGAAGTAAGGCGACGTCGTGATCGTGGTCCATCGGCTGTTCGGACGGATGGCCGGCTGCTGCTTGGCTTGCGGTTTGTTCGTCTGCACGGGCGCACCCTCCTTATTCTACGAAATAGACGCTTTCCTTCGGGACGGCAAAAGCGATATCTTCATCGCGGTGACGCATGCGCTGGCCGGGGCCGATAAACATCGCTTTAATCGGCAGCGTGCCGACCTGAGCGACGTAGTTGACGCTCACGCCCGTAAATTCCGACATCAGCACTTTGCCGGCCAGAATGTTCTCCAGGCCTCTCTCCGAAGCCGCGGCCTCGCGGATCGATTCCGGACGGACCGAGACCGTCACCTTGCTGCCCAGGGCCAGACGGCACTCCGGCGAAGCGTTGGCGGCAAGTCCGGCAATAAGCACATCGGACGAGGTGCGGACATACACGCTGTCGCCCTCCATGCGTTCGACGGTCCCTTCCCACAGATTCGACTCCCCGATAAAGGAAGCGACGAACCGGTTGACGGGACGGTTGTAAATGTCGTGCGGGGTGCCGATCTGCTGCACGATGCCGTCTTTCATGACCATGATCCGGTCGGACATGGACATAGCCTCGGCCTGGTCGTGCGTGACATAAATCGTCGTAATGCCCAGCTCAAGCTGTAAGCGCTTAATTTCCAGCCGCGTCTCTTCCCTCAGCTTTGCGTCGAGGTTGGACAACGGCTCGTCAAGCAGGAGAATATTCGGTTCGATCACCAAGGCTCGGGCCAGTGCCACCCGCTGCTGCTGCCCGCCGGACAGCTGGTCGATTCTGCGGTCGCCGTATCCGTCCAGGTGGACGAGCTTCTGGGCGCGCGTCACCTTATCCATAATTTCCGCCTTGGACTGTTTGCGGACTTGGAGACCGAAAGCAATATTCTCGAACACGGTCATGTGCGGAAACAAGGCGTAGTTCTGAAACACCATACCGGTGTTGCGTTTGTTGGGAGGCGTATACGTCACGTTGTTCTCGCCGAACATGATCCGTCCCTCCGTCGGGTAATAGAAACCGGCGATCATGCGGAGCGTTGTCGTTTTGCCGCAGCCGCTGGGTCCGAGAAACGTGAAGAATTCGCCCGGCTGGATGTGAATGTCGACGTTTTCAACGCCGCGTGCGCCGTTAAACTGCTTGCTTACTTTATCGAGCTTGACTTCTATCAAGTGGAATCCCTCCTAGAAAGTAAAACTTCCCTGCCTATCCGTACGTCTATCCCGCCGGCGCAAAGGCACAAATCGTATATTGTGCCCGGCCTAAACGGGCCCGGATGGGGCTTCCCCCACCCGGATCTGTCAGGCTTCGGGCTTTATTTCTTGCCTTTGCCCTTGATGTTTTCATCCCAGTACTGCATCCACTCTTTTTCTTTGGAGGCCAGTACTTTCCAGTCGAGCTGCAGCGGTTTCGTTTCGATTCCTTTCAGCCAAGCCGGGAATTCATCCTTGTTGATGTCCGTCCGGGTCGGGATCTGGAACAGTTTTTCCGCTTTCTTCTTCAGTTCTTCTTTATCGAAAAGGAACTCGTAAAATTTCTTGGCGGCGTCCATGTTTTTGGCGCCTTTGACAATACCCACTCCGTCTACAAGGATCGGAGCGCCGCTGGCCGGATAAATGAAATCGAACGGCTGCTTTTTCATTTCCTTCTGAATCAGGATATCCTGAAGGTTCCAGAGGGAAAGCGTGCCTTCCTGACGAGCCATTTTCAGATACAGGTTGGTCGGATCCTGCGTGTATTCCTTCGTGTTCGCGTCCAGCTTCTTGAGCCAGTCGTAGCCCTTCTGCGGATTCGCAGGGTCCTGGCGGTAAATCATCGAGGAATAGATCGTACGCATCGTACCGGACGCCATAACGCCGCGGATCAGAAGCTTATCTTTATATTTCGCGTCGAGCAGCTCATCCCAGTCCTTCGGCGCGTCTTCCTTCTTCAGCGCCTCGGAGTTATACATGATCACTTCGGGCAGCAGCATTTCGCCGTACCAGCGATCCTGAGCGTCCTTGTTCTCAGCCGCGACATTATCCGCGAAGGTCGGCTTATACGGCTCAAGAAGTCCTTCCTCGGCCCCGGTTATGAAAGAGGACTGCGTGCCTCCCCACCAGAAGTCCGCCTGGGGATTCGATTTCTCGCCGCGGATACGCTCCAGAACCTGTTGGGCGCCCATCGTCATGACTTCCACGTCAATGCCCGGATTTTTCTCTTTGAATCTCGGCAAAATCTCGTCGACCACGTTCTTGTCGCGGGCCGTGTAAATCACGAGCTTCTGGGAACCGGAAGCGGCTCCGCCGCCGGCGCCTTCGGCACCCTTCTTCGCACCGTCGTCACCGCCGCCGCAGGCCGACAGGCCGACAGCCATTGCCGCGATAAGAGTCAAACTAGTCCATTTGGTCATCTTCTTTTTCACTTGTACTCCCCCTAGTTCTAGATTGTATCGTTTAATCCGCGCCGGCAGATCCGGAGGATCTGGCCGGCTGGGCGGACGGAAACGCTTCCAGTACACTGTGGACGGCCCCCAGCAAACCTGCCCGCTCCCTCAGCCCCGCCAGTTGGATGTCCGGCAGCACCGGAACCCACTGCGCAAGCAGCTCGCGGATCCGGGTCAGGCCGCTTTCGCTCAGATGGACCATCTCGCCGCTCAGGATGAGCAGCTCCGGGTCCAGCACGCTGACGGTATTGGCGATCCCGGACGCCCAGTGGACGTAAACATCTTCGAGCAGCGTCCCGGCCTGGCGGCTTCCTTGATCCGCCTGTTCGACCAACTGCCGCAGGATGCTGCGCCCGGGATCGACGGCAAGGCCCGCAGCCTTCGCTTTGTCGCAGATGCCGGTAACGGAGTAATTCTTCTCGAAAACGCCGAATTCGCCTTGTCTGCGGAGCCGGTCGCCGCCGATTAGCATGTAGCCGATTTCGCCGGCAGCCTCTTTGCTGCCTCGGTAAAACTGCTTGTCGATGATAATCCCGGCCCCGATCCCGGTTCCCACATACATGTAGACCAGGCTGGAAACCCCCGAGCCGGCGCCCCCGTAAAATTCGCCCATCGTCATCATATTGACGTCGTTGTCGAGAATAACGGGAATGCCGAGCCGTTCTTCGATTTCCTTCCCGACCGGCAGGTTCATCCAGCCCGTGCTCGGCGCGTAGCTGACGGTGCCGCTGCGCTTCTGCGTAATACCCGGCAGGCCGACGCCGATCCCGATAACGCGGTCGCGGCCGAACCCGCTTTTCTCAAGCAGCGTATCCAGGTTCGTCTTGAGCGCTTCCAGAGCGGAATCGCCGTCAACCGGCTGCTCCAGGCGGGTATGCACATGATGCAGCAGCTCGCCCTTCATATCGGCAATGGCCATTTCCAGCTCACTGCCTTCAAAAACGGCCCCGACGACCGTATACGCCTGCACGTTGTATTCAAGGAGAATCGGCTTGCGTCCGCCCTTCGACTCCCCGGTTCCCACTTCATGAATAAGTCCTTCATGGATCATTTCGTCCACGAGAGAGGAAACGCAGGGTCTGCTCAGCTTTGTCCGGACCGACAATTCGGCTCTCGACAAGCGGGGATGCTGGCGCAGCTGGTACAAAATGCCTTCCCGGTTCATTTGTTTCACTAATTTCGTATTTCCCGTTTTCCCCTTGCCGATCACAAGCCCAATCACCACCTTACTTAGTTAAAATGACTAACAAACTAATTAAATCAAGTATATGTATACGTTTACATGATGTCAATATAAAAAGTGAAAATAGTCATAGAAAATAAATATTAATCGCGTTATTATCAATTATTTCATCATTTTTATACCTAATAGCGTGTATTCTTCCCTTCAGTTTATTTACTTTTCCGCCTTCTTATGCGTCCGCGTCAAAAAGCCCGCTGCAGCCGCAGCAGGCTTTTCTCTTCCTTACGCTTACTTCGCCGTCCCGTGACTGAGGTTGTTCTGGGCCGAATGCTTGACGTTTTTGGCCTCCATCTCCTCGGCAAATTCCGCGTTTACTTCGTACTTTTTGCCTTTGGTCGCTTTCGAAACCTTCGCCATGTTCATCACCCCCGCCCGTTTGTCGATTTCCTTTATTCCGGCCTCCGCCGCAAAGGGACGGTGAACGGAATAGTCAAAGCGGCACTGCTCAGTGCTGTTTGTTGGGGAGCCGTTTGTCCGGGCGGTTTTTGCCTTGCGTCCTCCGGTTGCGTTCGTCTTTACGCTGAGTGTCATGCAGTTTGCTGATGAAATGACTGTCCATCTCCGCAAGCCCTCCCCGGGAAGTAAGTTTCGTGAAGCCGTCTTAGTATGTCCGGGCTTTGGGGGAAAGCATGCCGGGTTCCGCGAAAAAAAGAAAAAGAGCACCAGTCAAGCCGGCGCTCCTCGGTTCTCTATACGTATAAGTGCTTGTCCGTTCAGGAAAGATCTTAAGCTTCCGCTTCCAGTCTCATGGCCATGTCCACCAGAACCGCGCGCGCTTCCGGCTTCGTTTTCACTTCGTTGTAAAGCTTCTCGAAAGCCGCTTTGTTTTCTTTGAACTCGCCTTCGTTCTTGATCGTGAAATGGCTCCACTCGATCAGACGGTTCTCCGCCTGGCGAAGTTCATTGAAAGCTTTATGGAAACCGCTGCGTTCAATCGCATCTTCCATTTCTTTCTGACCGATTTCCGCACCGTCTTGTCTCATGTCGTTCAGTTTCTTGTCAGCCTGCTGGCTGGCTGCGAGAAATTGTTCTTTGGCCGCCAAATAATCGATTTGCGCCCTGGCGTATTTACGTTTCATCAATAACAGTCCACCTTTAGCATGATTTCCCCGATAGCGCTTGCAGGGGGAGTTTTCTTCTACCAAATCCTATTGTAACAAAATTTTTCTGGAAACAAAACCGATTTCGCCCTTCCGGTTCTTCCGGTTCTTCCGGGGGGACAGACATTTTCGCTCCGGGCGCCGCATACCTTTTAATCATCGCATTCGGCAGTCTTCTCGAAAGACTCGCTTAGAACGTATTTCGAAAGGGTGAACATCATGTGCGGAATTACAGGGTGGATAGACTGGCGCAAAGATCTGACCACATCTTCATCCATTCTCGAAAATATGACGGAAACCTTGGTCCACCGCGGTCCTGACGCTTCCGGCACGTGGATATCCGGCCACTGCGCCCTGGGGCACAGACGGCTTAGTGTCATGGACCCGCTTAACGGCGCTCAGCCCATGATCCGTAAGGACGGGGACCGGACGTATTCCATCGTATATAACGGGGAATTGTATAACGCTCCCGAGCTGCGCAGCGAGCTGGAACACCGGGGCCACCGTTTCGCGACCTCCTGCGACACCGAAGTTCTGCTGGCCGCTTTCGTCGAATGGGACCGGAGCTGCCTGGAGCGGCTGAACGGCATCTTCGCGTTCGCGGCCTGGAACGAACAGGAACAGACCCTGTTCCTGGCCCGGGACCGTCTTGGCGTCAAACCTCTATTCTACAGCCACACGGACGGCGCCTTCCTGTTCGGCTCGGAACCGAAGGCGATACTCGCCCATCCGGATATCAAAACCGAGGTAGGCGCCGAAGGCCTTGCCGAAATTTTCGCCGTCGGACCCGCGCGCACGCCCGGTCACGGCATTTACCGCAACCTGGCCGAACTGAAGCCGGGCCATTTTATGGTTTACGACCGCAGCGGGCTGACGATTCGTCCTTACTGGAAGCTGGAAAACCGGCCCCATACGGACACTGTGGAGGAAACGGCGCTCCGTATCCGCGAGCTCCTGGCCGACACCGCCCGGCGCCAGCTCGTCTCGGACGTTCCGGTCTGCACCCTGCTTTCGGGCGGGCTGGATTCCAGCGCGCTGACGACACTCGCCTCCCACCATTACCGGGACAGCGGCGGCGGCGTGCTGAATACGTACTCCGTCGATTATGCCGACAACGACAAGAACTTCAAGGAGAACGCGTTCCAGCCCAACTCCGACGCCCCGTGGATCAATCGGATGACGGAGTACCTCGGCACGGAGCATCATTACATCGAATTCGACACGCCCGAACTCGTCGAATCGCTCCGCACCGTCGTACTCGCCCGCGACACGCCCGGAATGGCCGACATCGACGGCTCGCTTTACCTGTTCTGCCGCGAAATCAAGAAAGGCGCCACGGTGGCGCTTTCCGGCGAAGCGGCCGACGAGATCTTCGGCGGCTACCCCTGGTTCCACCGGGAAGACGCCCTGAATGCGAACACGTTCCCGTGGTCGCTTTCGCTGCCTCAGCGGGCCGGCATTCTGTCGCGCGATTTCGCCGACTGGATCAAGCCCGAGGCATACGTCCGCGGCCGCTACGAGCAGGCGCTGGCCGAGGTGCCCCGTCAGGCGGGAGAAACGCGGGAGCAGAACCGGATGCGGGAGATGTCTTACCTGAACATCACCCGCTTCATGCCGACCCTGCTTGACCGCAAAGACCGCATGAGCATGGCCGTAGGGCTCGAAGTCCGGGTTCCCTTCTGCGACCACCGGCTCGTGGAATACGTGTGGAACATCCCGTGGGACATCAAAACGGCGGGCGACCGCGAGAAAGGGATTCTGCGGAAGGCACTCGTAGACGTGCTGCCGGAAGATGTGCTGGCCCGCAAAAAAAGCCCTTATCCCAAAACGCACAATCCGAACTATGCGACCGCGGTCAAACAGCAGGCGCTTGAGATCTTAAACGATTCGTCGTCGCCGCTTCTTCCTTTTGTGGATGCCAAAACGCTGCGCGCCATGGCGGCTCCGGGAGCCGAATCGACCGAATTCCCCTGGTTCGGCCAGCTCATGTCCGGTCCGCAAATGTTCGCGTATCTGATCCAGGTGGACACGTGGCTGCGCGAATATAAGGTATCGATCCGTTAAGCATTTGCCGCCGCTTGTCTATGCACGTCGATCCACGTCTATACACACCAATGCGCGTCTAAACTTACGGCTGTTTACACGCGCACCGGTTTTACGAGTAGTCCCGATTGTGGTTGACCACCGTCATGTGACGCCGAGCACCGCGCGCCGGGAGCTTCGCGCGGTGCGGAAAAAAACTTCAAAAAAACCTCCAGCCGCCATCTTAATGGCACTGGAGGTTTTTGTCCTTTTCGCCCGAAGTCCGGGAGTATCCGTACCGCTACCGCTTCCGTTGCCGGACCACGCGTTCGTGTCCGCATTCCGAGTCCGCACTCCCGGTCTCAGCGCCGAATCTCCGGCCTAATCGAGCCAGCCGTTCTTCTCCGCCGCGGCAATGGCGTCGATCCGGTTCTTGGCCTCCAGCTTCTGGATCGCCTCCGACAAGTAATTGCGGACCGTGCCGCCCGAAAGGAACAGACGCGACGCAATCTCGCCGGACGACAGCCCCTCTCTGGCCAGCTTGAGCACCTCGCGCTCCCGTTCCGTCAGCGGATTCTCGGCCTCCCAGAACGTCAGCGCCAGCTCCGGGCTGACCGCGCGCCTGCCCGCCTGCACATCGCGGAGCGCCGCCGCAAGCTCGCCGACCGGCGAATCTTTGAGCAGGAAGCCGCGCGCTCCCGCACGCATAGCCCGCTGAAAATAGCCGGATCGGGAAAAGGTCGTCAACATGACGACTCCGCACGGGTCCTTGCTTTTCTGGAGCGCCTCGGCCACATCGAGGCCCGACATTTTCGGCATCTCAATATCCATGATACAAAGATCCGGCCGGAGCGTACGGATCATCTCCAGCGCTTCCGCGCCGTCCGCCGCCTGGCCGATCACTTCAATATCGTCCTCCAAATCCAGCAGGGCGCTCAGCGCTCCCCGGAGCATGCCCTGATCTTCCGCGACAATGACCTTCATTCGCCGCCCGCCTCCTTTTCTCCGTTTTTGGTCACTTTAGGGATCGTAAAAACGACCCGGGTGCCCCGGCCGCCCGCCGATTCGAACGTGCAGTGCCCGTCCACCAGCTTAAGCCGCTCTTTCATGCCTCTGAGCCCGTTCGTACCCAAGTCCGGCTGCCTTTCGTCCCTATCGAAGCCGACTCCGTTATCCGATACGATCAGCCTGTACCCCTCTTCATCGGAGGCCCATTCCACGATACACAGCTTCGCTTTGCTGTGCTTGACGACATTCGTCACCGCTTCCCGCAGGCACATGCCGAGAATGTTGCCGATCAGCGGGGGAGCTACGTCTTCGGCGCCTTCACCGGCTTTCAATTCCAGCACAATGCCGCCCGCCGCAAGAATCTGCTTGGCCCGGTCGAATTCCTCCCGGATCGTGACCATGTTCATATCCGATACAAGCTCGCGCACCTGTTTGAGCGCCGCCCGCGAGGTCGCCTGGATATCCTGAACTTCCCGGACCGCTTTCTCCGGATTTTTCGGAATCATTTTCTCCGCCAGTTCGCCCTTGAGCGTGATGAGAGACAAAGTATGCCCGAGCGTATCGTGCAAATCGCGGGATATCCGCTGACGCTCCTCGATTTTGGACAGGCGGGCGATTTCTTCGTTAGCCAGTTGAAGCTTGCCCCGGAGCTCCTTCGACCTGCGTCCGATGCGCATCGCGACCGGCATGATCAGGATAATGACAAGGGCCGGAAGAAGCTGCAAAAACAAATCGACATCGTTCATTAACTTGTAGTGCCAGCCTACCGCCACGAACATCAGAAACAAGCCCGCTATCGCGGCGGCCATCTGCCTGACGCTCCGCAGCATCCCGATCACCGGAGACGGATAAAACGCCAGGTAAATAAAGTTCTCGTTATACCGGATCGACAGAAAGCCGATAACGACCGTCTGAAACAGAATGACCCAGTACCTTCCCGCAGCCCGGTGAAAAGAAGTCAAATAAGCCGCCACAAAGACGATAAGCAGCCCCGAACCCAGTATTTTCTCCGGAAAAGGAAGCTGCAGAACCGAAACGACCGGGAAGATCAGATACACCAGCCAGATGATCGTAAAAATAAAAGGGGGCCCCTCGCGGGGCCTTGCCGGTTGCCGACGAAACATTTAAACCGCTTCCTGTCTCTTGATGATATAGGAAGATAATAGCACAAATACGACGACATACACAGCCAGAATGAGCACGCCCGTCCAGTCGATCGAACCGCCTCCGATCAAATTCCAGGCTCCCTGCCCCAACCGGTAGGTCGGCGTGAATTTGGCGATCGTCTGAAGAGTCCCGGACATGGAAGCGGTCGGGAACCATAATCCGCCCAGAACGGATAACCCCATATACAGAATCATCGTCAGCACTTGAACCACATCGGGGTTGCGCATGGAACCGAGCAGCGTACCGAGCGCCATGAACGAGAAGCCGCCGACCCAAATCCAGAGGAAGCTTTCGATCCATACGGAAACCGGCAGATCCACCTGTTTGCCGAGTCCTCCGATAATAAACATCATCAGAATGATAAATAAATTAATGACGCCTTGGGCGGCTACCTTCGATACCATGTAAGACCAGGAAGGCAGCGGCGTAATGCTGAGAAGGCGGACCCAGCCCTGGGTACGTTCCCTCGAAATCCGCTGGGCGAAGGAAGTCAGACTGGCGCCGATAACGCCGTATACGGTCATGGACATGAGATAGTAGGACGTCCAGTCCACACTGCCGATCTTCGTATCGCTTCCCATCGTACTCGTAAACAGAAAATAAAAGGCCACCGGCATCACTATCGAAAAGAAAATAAATCGTTTGTTCCGGAAGGTCCGCAGCAGCTCCGCGCGGCACTGGGCCATTGTCGCTTTCAGAATCGTCGCATTCATAATCGTTCTCTCTCTCCTTTAACCTGCATTCGTTTTTTGAATTAAAGTCTGGAAGGCGTCTTCCAGTCCGCCGCTTCGAACTTCGATATCTTTCATATCGACGCGTTTGTCGATCAGCGCGGTAAGCAGCCGGTCCGTGTCCGGTCCGAACATTTCGACGCGCCGCCCGCTCCACTTGATATCGCTGACACCCGGCATCGCACGGAGCAGTTCATGTGTAACCCCTGCGCCTGCCGTAAAAGAAATGACTCTCCCCGTCGTTGCCGCTTTAATCTCGCTCGGCGTCCCGTCCGCAATCAGCTTGCCGTTATTGATCACGACGACTCTGTCGGCCAACTGATCCGCTTCCTCCAGATAGTGAGTCGTCAGGACGACGGTTTTTCCTCTCGCGGCCATGGCGCGGATCGTATCCCAGAATAGCTGCCGGGACGATACGTCCATGCCGACGGTCGGTTCGTCGAGGAAAATAATTTCCGGGTCTCCGGCTGCGGCCATCGCAAAGCCCAATCTGCGCTGCTGCCCGCCGGAGAGAGCCGAGGCCATCTTATTCCGCTCGGCTTCCAGGCCGGAGATGAGCAGAAGCTGCTCCAGCGAGAGCGGGTTCGCGTAATAATGGCGGAACAGGTCGATCGTCTCAGCCACTTTCAGATTGTCGATCACGCTGACATCTTGGAGCATGGCTCCGATCCGGTCCCTAACCCGCTGATCTTTCGGATGGCCTCCCAGCAGCTTGACGGTCCCGCTCGTAGGCTCCTGAAGGCCCAGAATCATCGAAATCGTGGTCGTCTTACCCGCTCCGTTCGGACCGAGCAGTGCGAGCACCGTTCCTTGTTCCACGGTCAGCGTTAACCCGTCGACCGCCTTTTTGCCTTTAAATTGTTTCGTAACCTGCCTCAATTCAATAGCTGTTGTCACAGGGGTTCAGCTCCTTCTGTTATGTGGGCTTTCCGTTTCATCATTTCATCGTTTCGTCGTTCATCGTTTCGTTAAGCTCTTTAACCTGAATCCATCATACCGCGCGGCGAATTTCATCCCTACCCACAACCGTAACCTTTTCCGGATGACAATTGTCACCTTCGCCTGCCGGACCCACCATGACACGCAAAAAAACCGGTTCCGAAACGAATCGGAAACCGGTTTGGTTCGTGCCCGCCAAGCGGACACGTTGTTTATTCGGTTAGGTCAGGCGGCCGGAATGGCGCTCGAAAAACTGCCGGAGTGCCGCGGCCCGGTGGCTGATCGCGTTTTTCTCTTCGAGCGGCAGCTCCGCCATCGTCAATCCCCGCTCCGGCAAATAAAACAGCGGGTCGTAGCCGAACCCGTCCGTGCCGCGCGGCTCCGCGATAATGACACCCTCGCAGGTCCCCTCTGCCTCGAGCGTGTCCCCGCGGAGCGGGTCGACCAGCGCCAGCGCGCAGACGAAGCGCGCGGTGCTGAGCACCTGCGGCGCAGCCGCATCCGCGGCCTCCGGCCCGTCCGGGGGGCCCGGCGCCCGTGCGGCCGCGGCCGAGACCGCGCCAAGCTCGCGCAGCAGCTTGGCGTTGTTCGCCGCGTCGGCGGCGTGCTCGCCGGCATACCGGGCGGAGTATACGCCCGGATCGCCGCCGAGCGCGTCGACGCACAACCCGGAGTCGTCGGCCAGCACCGGCAGGTTCAGCCTGCCTGCAATCGCCGACGCCTTGATCCGGGCATTCGCCGCGAAGGTCGCGCCGTCCTCGACGATGTCGGGCATATCGTCGAAATCGTCGAGGCTGCGCACTTCCTTGCCGAAGCGGGCGAAATAATGGGCAAACTCGCGCACTTTGCCCTTGTTGCGCGTGGCGATCACCACGACGCCGGAAGCGGAACGATCAGGCACGGGCACCCGCTCCGATCAGGCCGCTTACGCGTCCGAGCGCTTTTTTCTGCTCCTCGACCATGGTGTTGATGCCGCCCTCGGCCAAGGCCAGCAGGGTGTTCAGCTCCTCGCGCGAGAAAGGCGCCTCTTCTCCCGTCCCCTGTACTTCCACGAACTTCCCGGTTCCGGTCATGACCACGTTCATATCGACGTGCGCCTGGGAATCTTCCGTGTACATCAAGTCCAGCAGAGGTTTGCCGTTCACGATCCCGACGCTGACGGAGGCAAGGTAATCCGTAATCGGCAGCTTGCTCAGCTTGCCGTTCGCCACCAGCTTCTCCATGGCAAGCGCCATCGCGACGAAGGCTCCCGTGATGGAAGTCGTTCTCGTCCCGCCGTCCGCCTGGATCACATCGCAGTCGAGCGTCACGGAACGCTCTCCGAGCGCTTCCAGGTTAACGACGGAGCGCAGCGCGCGTCCGATCAGCCGCTGGATTTCCATCGTGCGGCCGCCGAGCTTTCCTCTGGCCGCTTCTCTCTGGTTGCGGACCTGGGTAGCGCGCGGGAGCATCGAATATTCGGCGGTTACCCAGCCTTTGCCCTGGCCTTTCATAAAGGGAGGAACGCGCTCTTCCACGGTTGCGGTACAAATGACTTTCGTCTCCCCGACTTCTATTAGAACCGAACCTTCGGCATGTTTGATATAGTGCGGCGTAATTTTCATCGGTCTTAGCTGGTCATTCTGTCTTCCATCGGCTCGCATTCTGTATCCTCCTGTACGATCATAGCATCCATTTCTATCCTTCCTATTGTAGCAAACAAAGGAGCCGAGCAAAAGCACCGCGGAATTCGACGAAAAAAGGGAGAGCTCTCCTCTCCCCTGAAACCTCCGCAAGGTCCGGCAATGCGGCTTTCCCGCCCTAACCTGCCGGACTCCCGCTAGGCGGAACCCTTTACAACTTTTCCGGGTTCGGGTTCAAATGAAGCGGCCGGGAGACGGGCTGGCTGTAGGTTTGGGAATCGGAGGTTTCCACCTTCGGACTGCCGTTTACCGTGATTTGAACTTTGGCGGCGTTCGTATTTTCCGTCAGAGACAAAATAACCGACTGGAGCCCGTCCGCTGGCGCTTTTTTGTTCTCGTCCAGAAGCTTGTCGGAGAAGTTTACCGTCAGCACCGTGTCCGACGTTTTCTTCACCTCCAGCACCTTCGCGGAAGCGTTCAATACCGGCTGGAGGCCCTTCGACGTGTTGGGGCCTTTCAAAAGTTCGTCCATGACCGTTTTGGCGACGTCATCGGTCCTTTTTACCAGGCGTGTAACCGGTACATAATATTTGCCGTTTTGAGCCGTAGCATTCGTGAAATAGAGCGTCACCGGCGTGGACTGGCCGTAATCGACCCCTTCCTGTTTCTCCAGGTTGATGCCGATTTTCCGCGAAAGCGGTTCGTCCAGCGGCGTGTGGGCCACCGGCATTTCCTTGAGCTCCTGCCCGTTTATTTTGATCTTCACCTGCTCGACGGATGAAAAACCGGTCATGGCCCAGGTGATCCCCTCCATGATTTTGCGTTCTTCCTTGGCGTCGTATTTTTTGAAGGCTTGGTTGAAATTGACCGTGGCCAGTTTATCCTTTATGTCCACCGTCAGCGTAGTCCCTTCGGGCAGCAGAGAGGCAAACCCGGCGGGAAGCTGGCTTTCTCCCGGTCCTTTGGCCACCATATATTCCAGCGTGGTCTTCGCCACCGACTGTGTCTTCGGCAAATCAAGGCTGACCGGAACGACGAAGCCTTTGGGGTCTTTCGCATAGACGGTCATTTTGGCGGTTTGCGACGTTTTGGCGCCTGCTTCCGCCCCGGTCCCCCCCGTACCGGTTCCCGTCTCCATCGCGGTTTCGGTACCGGGCGGCGGAGCGTCGATCGGTTTGGACTCCGACCCCCACATTCCGCACCCCGTCCCGAGAATTGCGATCGCTCCTGTCATGGCTGCCGCCTGAAGCCAGCGTACTTTTCTCAATTCCATCCCCTCCTGTTCGTATGTGCCCTTCGCAAAGGTTCGGCACGGCCTGAGCCCGCCGCCGGCAACGCCTTCTTTCGGGAGTTTCCTGCCGGTCCGGATGACGTTTGTCCTTCGTACTCCTATGTATACAGGGGGCCCTCTCACTTTATGCCCGAGTTGTCCAAAAAAACGGGACAATTTCCGGGCTTGTATCCCTTGCGTCCTCCTCTTTCGGAAGACAAATCCGTTCCAAGGC
This sequence comes from Paenibacillus chitinolyticus NBRC 15660, assembly GCF_000739915.1. GTDB lineage: Bacteria > Bacillota > Bacilli > Paenibacillales > NBRC-103111 > Paenibacillus_F > Paenibacillus_F chitinolyticus. The sequence continues at coordinate 408,675 of NZ_BBJT01000005.1, forward strand.
GATACTCTTTCCTAAAAAAAGGGTATACTAAGGTATCTGCTTTCATTTGACAACGGAGGAGAAGCCCAACGTGAAATATTCCCTGGATAGTGAAAAAGTAGCTTCGGCTACTTACGAGCTGCTTGAAAAAAGAGGCGTTCAAACGTCTCAGATCGCCGAACTGACTTATTTTTTGCAAAAAGACTATTTCGAATCGCTGACCCTGGAGCAGTGCCTCGCGAGCGTAGAATCCGTCCTGGCCAAAAGGGAAGTACAAAACGCCGTCCTGACCGGCATTCAGCTGGACATGCTTGCGGAAGAAGGCAAGCTGATCTCCCCTCTGCAAGAGATGATTCAGCATGACGAAGGCTTGTACGGCTGCGACGAGATCCTTGCCCTGTCGATCGTGAACGTCTACGGCAGCATCGGGTTCACGAATTTCGGCTATATCGACAAGCTGAAACCCGGCATCCTGAAAAAACTCAACGATAAAAGCACCTACGAAAAGCATACGTTTCTCGACGATATCGTCGGCGCCATCGCCGCTGCCGCAAGCTCCCGCATTGCCCACCGCAAGCAATCGGAAGCCGAAACGAAAGGCGACGCTCCCGGAAGCTGAGAGGCCTTTCTTAAACCCGGGGTATGCTCCCCTCTATGCGGCCCCAAACACCTCGCGCAGCGGGAAACGGCAAGCAGTGTAAAAAAGCGAACCGCTTATGTAGGAACGGAGTAGAGAGGACGAAAAGTCCGACAGGAGAGTTGTTTTCCGGCTCTCACTGCGGACGCTTCGAATTAGATCAACCGACACAAAAAGGGAACCGCCGTCACGGCGGTTCCCTTTTTCCTTTTTCATCGCAAGATGGCTGCGGCTTCCCCCTTGCCCGTTCCCCTTACATAGGCAGCATGCGGCTTCCCCTCCGGTCACCGGTACTTCCGGGCAACAATATATTCCGCCGCCGGAAGGAGCACGATGCCCAGCCCCAGTAAAATCAGCACAGCCATATTATCCCGTCCAAAAGCCAGTTTTTCCACTATACAGACGATCAGGGAAGCGGCAAGCATAATAAAATAGGCCGCTTTGGCGCTTACGAAAGTAATGTGCCTGCCCATCTCTTCCTCCTGGGTAATGCCTTCCCCGTCTTCCTTGTTCCCCCAGGTCAGAGCGCCGAACATCGCTGCCAGGGCAGCTGCTATGCTCGTTAATTCGCTGGTTCCGACCGGTTCTCCGGACGCGTACTTTTTAAGCGTAAATCCGATGACAACCAGTGAGGTAAGTCCGAAACCCGCGGCAATGAGCCGCTGCTTCGGTGTTTTCCGTCCGGTCACAGTTTCCGCCTCCTTGTATCCTGCTGGTTTACGTGTCTTTGTCTGCCTGGAACAACTCATCCACCGTGACGCCCAGCGTACGGGCCAGATGAAAAGCCAGTTGGAGACTCGGATCGTACTTGTTGTTTTCAATAGCGTTAATGGTCTGTCTGGACACGCCGCACGCTTTTGCGAGATCTTCCTGAGACAGCCTGATTCGTTTGCGCAGCTCATGAATCCGATTTTCCATAGCAGACTCCAATGTCAAAATGTTTTTACATCTTGATTGTAAAAAGAAGCGCTAGGAATGTCAAATAAGTACGCGGCGCATAAAAAACGGACCCCCTTACCGGAGAGTCCGCTGTATATTGTTAGTTCGGCATCCTCGTCTACCCTTCATCCCGCGCCTCGTACACGATCAGCCCTTCCCTCTCGCTCTGGGTCACCCGGCCTTCAACCGCGAGGCGAACCGTATGCGCGATCGTCTCCGCCATGGCGAAGCGGAGCTGATGCAGCGTGAGCCGGTCGCCGAACGTGTCGCGGCACAGCTCATACGCCGTCATCGGCTCATGAAGCTTGTCCGCCATGAGCTCAAGCCGCTCCTCGTGATGGCGGACAAGCTCTTCCGCCCGCCGGCCGAAGCCCGCGAAGGGCGACCGGTGGCCCGGGTACGCCATTTCGACGGGCAGCGGGGCGACGTCGCGTAGGCTGGCCATGTAAGCGCCAAGCGGGTCGTCTTCGACGCCCGGCATAAAGCTCACGTTCGGCGAGATCTGCGGCAGCACATGATCGCCGCAAAATATCTCCCGCGTCTGCGCGTCGTAGAAGCACAGATGCCCGGCCGCATGTCCGGGCGTCTCGATCGCTTCGTACGCCGTGCCGCCCAGACGCACGCGGTCTCCCGCCCGCAGCGCGGTCAGCTGCGGCTGCGGGGAAACGAGCGGGACGAAGCTGTCCATATGCTTCGCCAGCTCCCCGCACAGCGCGGCGTCCATGCCGTGCCGCACGAAAAGCCCGGTCAGCAGCGAAGTCATCGGCTGACCGTCGCCCCACAGGAGCCGCACCTGACCGATGCCGGTTTCCGACAGGTAAACCGGCGCGCCCGTGCGCTCCTGGAACCAGCCCGCCATCCCGTAATGGTCGGGATGGTGGTGGGTCAGCACGACCTGCGAGATGCGGTCGTACCCGAAGCCGAGCCCCTCCAGCGCTTCGTTCCACAGCGCCTCCGCGGCTTCCGTGCGCAGGCCCGGATCGATCACCGTCAGGCTCCCGTCCGGCTCCCGAAGCAGATAGCTGTTGACCCATCGCAGGGGAAAAGGCAGAGGGACTTTGATCTGCCAAAGCCCCTCCCGTAAAGCGATGACTGTTGTTGAATGACTCATTGCAGGCTTTCTCCTTCCCTTCCTCCGACAAAAATCATCCGGGGAGACGACTCCCGGTCGTAATCCTTTCCGTCATAGCTGCCGTAAATCCGTTCGACCCGCAAGCCCGCCGTGTAGAGCATATCGACAAAAGCCTCGCAGCTGTACAGGCGCACCTGTTCCGAATAATGCCGCGGGCCATCCTGATTATCCGTGATGCAAATTTGTTTGCGGACATACCCGTTCTCGATGGAGCGCGTCTCTTCTATAAAAAGGCCGTTCTCCTCGCGGCTTGAATGGGGAACGAGGTTCGTTTTGACATAAGCGGGATTTAAATAGTCAATAATAAATTTCCCGTCCGGCTGCAGAAGCCGTGCGATTTCCGACAACACCAGGCGGTTTTCTTCCTCCTGCTCGAAGTATCCGAAGGAAGTGAACAAATTGACCACGGCGTGAAAAGATTCCTCGCTCGGAACCCGCCGCATATCTCCGTGCAGCCAGGTTACCCGCTCCTCCGGGTCCTGCTTCCGCGCCTCCCCAAGCAGAGTATCCGACAAGTCGATACCCGTCACCGTATAGCCGAAATCGGCGAGCGCCAGCGAATGGCGGCCCATGCCGCAGCACAGGTCCAGCACACGGGCGCCTTCGGGTAGATGAAGCCAGTTCATCATCCGTTTGACCTCGGCGTAAGCTCCTTCGAAATTGCGGTGTTTGTACACCAGCAGATAGTCTTTTCCGAAGCTTTCCCGGTACCACGCGCTTTTAACTTTCATGCCCGCATCCTCCCGATCTTTTTTTAGTACGGATTATAAATAAGCTGCCGGTTTCTCAATCGAACCAGCCTTTGCGCTTAAACCAGACATACATGGCAAACCCGATTCCGAACATAATCAAAAGAACAATAAAATAACCGTAGTGCCAATGAAGTTCGGGCATGTTGTCAAAGTTCATTCCGTAAATTCCCGCGAGAAACGTCAGCGGCATAAATATCGTCGTGATGACAGTCAGCGTTTTCATAATGGTATTCATCCGGTAAGAATTCAATGAAATGAAATTTTCCCGCATGTCCGCGGTGGTGTCCCGGATCGAATCGATCATTTCGGCCAGCTTCAGCAGATGATCGTAAATGTCCGCATAATAAATCTTCTGCTCGCGCTCGTTCGGCAGCTTGTCCGAATTGACGACCCGGTAGAGCAGGTCGCGCATCGGGATGATCGTCCGCCTCAGATGCGCCAGCTTGGAGCGGATGTCGAAAACGCCGCGCATAAGCGCGTGAATGGACGTGCCTGTCTGGTCGGAATCGAAATCGTTCATTTCGTCTTCCAGCATATGTATACAAGGAAAGTATTCATCCACAAGCATGTCCATGACGAGATAAGCCCCGAAGGAAGAGCCTCTTTTCCAGTTGTCCGGTTCGGCTTGGAGCTTCTGCCAGGCGTCGTCGACCTCTTTGAGCTCGGTGAAGTGGAAAGATACGAGGAATCGGGGACCGACGAAAAGATCGACCTCATCGGCTTCCAGCGTTTGCGGATGAATCGCGTGCAGAACGAAAAAATGGACATCCTCATAGTGGTCCATCTTCGGCCTCTGCAGAAGATGAAAGCAGTCTTCAACCGCAAGCGGATGAAAATGAAAATGGGTGTCGAGCAGCATAGCCTCTTCGTGAGTCGGATTGTTGAAGTCTACCCAGTACCAGTCGATAGAATCTCCGCCCAGCTCCTGCAAAGGCAGGTCCAAAACCAGTTCTCCGCTGCGGGTAACAGCGACCGTGCGAATCATAAAGGTCCTCATTTCGTCCGTGATCAGGGTGAAAGCATTGGGTATATCGTACCATGTTTTGCCTGGAAACAAAACGGTGCCTGGCGCGAAGCGATTGGAGCCGGCCTCCTAGACTGCTTAGAGATTCGGCAGGGACAGCCGCTCCTTCGAAAACCGCAGCCATTCGCGGGCGGCATAAGATAAGTAACCCTCTTTGCGCCAAATCATAACAAGATGCCACGGAATCCGCGGAGAAACCAGGGTGATCGTGGCCACTTTGTCCGGACTCAGCTTGCGGCAGATCGTTTCGGGCAGCAGGGCGACGCCGAGGCCCGCTTCCGCCATCCCGCTCAGAAAATCCCACTGGGAGCTTTCGTAGATGACATCGGGCTTGAATCCCGCCTGAATGCAGGCTGCGGGAATGCTCTCGTGCAGGGTGAAGCCTTCGCGGAACATAAGGAACTTCTCGCCGCTGAGCTCCACAAGACGGACGGTCTGCCTGCGGGCGAGCCGGTGCCCGTGATGCACGACAAGCCGGAGCTCTTCCTTGACGAAGGTAAACATGTCGAAGCGCTCCGCATCGACGGGAAGCACCGCGACGCCCAGATCGAGGCTCCCGCTCTCCACCTCGCGTTCGATCGTGCGGGCCCCTTCCTCGATCAGCCGGATTCCGATCCGGGGATACAGCTTATGGAAGGCGGCGATCAGCTCCGGGAAGAAGGGCGCACCGGTCATCGGCGGCAGGCCGATCCGGATTTGCCCCTTGCGCATGGAAGTCACGTCCGCCAGATCGACAGAGAGATTTTCCAGAGAGCGGACAATCTGCTGCGCCTGGATCATGACGGCTTCGCCCGCATCCGTCAGAACAATCTGACGGGCCGTACGGTCGAACAGCTCGACGCCGAGCTCTTCCTCCAGGATGCGGATCATTTTGCTGATCGTGGGCTGAGTGACGTGAAGGGCTTCCGCCGCTTTGGTGAAGCTTCTGCGCTTAGCCGTCTCCAGAAAATATTGCAGATGCCTAACGTCCAAGTCATCGTCTCCTTTATGCGACTGCATTGGTTCCCCTTCCATAGAGAAAAGGAATGAAAACCATTCGTTATATGTATTTTACCTATCCTTGTCCCCTGCGTATACTCGAAATTATGGAAGGGGATTATTCGGATGAACAAACAACCCGCACCACCTTTAAGCGGTCCGCATAAAAAACAAAATTTCGTTTGGCCGCCGGACCGGTTTGCTCCGGTTCACGTCCGGCGGGCGCTCGTCACCTGCGGTCAGATCGTCCTGCTGATCGCGTTCGCCTATCTGGGACGTCTCGTGTCCGAGCGGCTTCACCTGCCGGTGCCGGGAAGCATCGTCGGCATTCTCATCGTTTTCGCTGCGCTCCACTTCGGCTGGGTCCGCTTGGAATGGGTCGAGAAGGGCGCCGATTTTCTGCTCTCGAAGCTGCTGCTCTTCTTCGTCCCGCCCGCCGTCGGCATTTTGGAATATAAGGAAATGTTCTCGGTATCGGGAAGCCGGTACCTGCTCATTATCATTATCAGCACGTTCTTCGTCATGGCCAGCACGGGGCTCGTGGCGGAATATCTTGGACGCAGACGCGCCGGCAAAGACAAGAAGGAGGAAGCCTCCTTATGACCGGAACCGGACTTCTGTACCTGCTGATCACCATCGTCGTCTTCTGGGCGGCCAACCGGTTGTACCGGAAAACAGGCAAAGCCTACCTGTCGCCACTCGTCGTCGCGCCGGTTCTGCTTATCGCCGGTCTGTTCTTCACCGGTACGCCGGTCGAAGCCTACAACGCCGGCACGAAGCCGCTGACGGATCTGCTGCAGCCCGCCACCGTAGCGTTCGCGATCCCGCTGTACCGCCAGTTCAAGCTGCTCCGCAAGCACGCCATCGTGCTTGTGGCGGGCGTGCTGTGCGGCTCCGTCGTCGCCGTGCTCACGTCGGTGCTGCCTGCGGGCTGGATTCACGCCAGCCCGCAGATGATCGAGAGCGTGGCGCCGCGCTCCATCACGACTCCCATCGCCATGGAGGTGTCGCGTTCGCTCGGCGGCATTCCTTCGGTCACGGCCGTGTTCGTGGTCGTGACGGGCATCTGCGGCTCGGTGATCGGGCCGCTGGTCATCCGCTCGCTGCGCATCCGCAGCGGCATCTCGCGGGGCCTGCTGCTCGGCATGGGCGCCCACGGGGCCGGCACGAGCAAGGCACACGAGCTCGGCAGCGAGGAGGGAGCCATCGCCAGCGTCGCGATGATCCTGGCCGCGCTGTTCTCGCTGGGGCTGATCCAGCCGATCATGGCGCCGTTTCTGTGACGGCGGCGCCGGTTACAGACCGATTCCTACGGGAGGCGGTCTGTTTTTGTTCCGGCGGCGGGCGGGTGACCGGCAGCGGCGTCTTTTCCTTGCGGGCGGGTGGCCCTCAAAGGGGTTTTCCCGCAAGCGGAGCGGCAGAATGCGCCGTAAGCCGCAGCGGGCTGTCTGTGCGGCCGCTTCCTTCGCGGCCGGGATCGTCAAGCGTGCAGCGTTTCCTTCTGCGGAAGGAACAAAAATAACCTCTCTCATGTAAACCACGAGAGAGGTTATTTCGCAACGTTCGTCAGAGAGCGGCAAATGCCGCGCCCGAATCGATCCTACCGGTCGACGCGGTAAACATTTCCGGTTACCGTTGCCGTTTTGCCGTATTTATTAGACACGACGATCGTATACGGATTGGCGCCTTTTTTCAGATCCAGCCATTCCGAAAAAGATCCGTCATAAGAAGAACTATAAATTTTGCGGTCATTCAAGTAAACTACCGGATAGCTGTCGTTCTTATCCGTTACGGTTCCCGAAATCGTCATGTAACTGAGCGTCGTGCTGCCCGGATGATAGCTGACCTGAATAATAGGCGCACCGGTTTCCAGGGTGACCGTTCTGGTCAAGGTCGTACTTCTTCCCGTTGAATTGGTCGCTTCGAAAATGAGCGTGTTCTCTCCTTCCGACAACGTGATTTCTTCGGAGAATGATCCGCTGGCGTAGGAGGTGTAGTACACTTTCTTCCCGTTAATCTTGAGAGTCGGCATGCTGTCGTTCTTATCCGTTACATACCCGGAAACCGTCAAAGTTTTAGAGGCGGTTTTCTCGGGGGTTGCATTCAGCTTCAAGGTCGGCCCGTTGACGTTAAAGGTCACTTTTCTGGTCACGACCGTCACTTTTCCGTTCTGGTTCTCCGCCTTGAATGTCAGCGTGTTCTCGCCTTCTTCCAATCTGACGGACTCACTGAAAGAACCGCCGTACATATATACTTTCTTGTCGTTGATATACAAGATAGGATAGGAATCGTTGGCATCCTTAACGGTACCCGACACCTTGATCGAAGCGACCTGCGAGCTGTCCGGAATGGAGTTTACTCTAAGCTCGGGACCACCGGAGCTAAAGGTGACTTTCTTCGTAACGACGGTTTCTTTTCCCGCTTCGTTTTCCGCTTTAACGGTGAACGTGTTTTCGCCTTCCGCCAGCTTTACCTCTTTGGAGAAGGTGCCGTCCCAACTGCTGACGTACATTTTCTCATCGTTGAGATAGACGGTCGGGTACGAATAATTGGTATCCTTTTTCACCTTGCCCGAAATGGTCAGAGACCCCTTCGTAACCGTGTCCGGCGTGTTGTCTACCTTCAAGTCCGGACCGTTCACCTGGTACGTTACTTTCTTGGTCACGGTTGTCGTTTTTCCGCTCGGAAGCTTGGCCGTAATCCGGATCTCGTACGTTCCTTCCTTCTCCAGACGGTAGCCTTCCTTAAAAGAGCCTTCATCGGTCGATACCGCCTTGTCGTTGATCTGAACCTTGGCGTCGCGATGTGTTTTGCCCGAAACATAGAACGTGCCGCTTTCCGTCTTCTCCGGTACGGTCACTTCCAGGGAAGGGCCGTCGGCCTGATCCTGAGCGGAAGATTTAATGACCCGGAAAAGAAGAGTGGCTACCTCCGCCCTTGTGATGGGCTTCTGCGGTCTGAACGTGCTGTCCTCGTAGCCGCCGATCAACTGCTTTTCCGTCGCAATGGCGACATAGTCCCGAAGGTTATAGGAAATTTCGTCCACATCGCTGAAATTTCTTCCGAGCGTACTGCTGCTCCGCAGATCGTCAGTCGTGTAACCCATCGTTTTGACGAGCGCAACGGCAACATCTTCACGAGTTGCCTTGGTATCCGGGCTGAAGAACGGCTTGCCTTTCGGCGGATAATAGCCGGTCAAAAATTCTTTCGTGGATTCGACGTAACCGAACGACCACTTGTCCGGATTCAAATCCGCAAAGGTCGGCTCGGCCGGTGTTTGCAGATTGATCGAGAACGTCAGGGCGATCAGCTTGGCAAACTCTTCACGGGTGATGGATTTCTCCGGTTTAAAAGAGGAATCCTCATAGCCGCTGATGATGCCTTTCTTCGCCATATCGTAGATAGCGTCGTTCGCCCAATGATTGTTTACATCAATGAAAACGATATTCTGGTTAATCGTCCCGCCGTTCACGGCCTGATTCTGGAGAACCGTTTCCGCGTGCACCAAAGGACCGACTTGAAGCAAGCAGACGATCATCATTAAACTCAACAGTTTATGTAAGTGTCTCATAAAAATGCCTTCTTTCCCGAATGAATAGTATGACATGGCTGCCCGTTTCTGTCGGGCTCGTTTCTCTTCTCCTTCTGAATTCATATAGGTAATTGCTCCTATATTATATAGCCTAGAGGGAAAAATTTGTATATATTTGTTTGATTCGTCCTTTAATGACTACTACTAAAGAACTAATTTTCTTGCCGTATGAATGGTTTTTCACATGGAAAAGTCAAAAAAACGCCCCCTCCCGGAGACGTTTCATTTTTCGCCTATACAACTAATTGCTTTCCCGCTTATTTACCGCTCAAAGTAAAGTAATAGTCGTGCAGATCCAGCCAATCCCGCAAATCTCCGAAGCCTTCCGCATCCAGCGTTCCGGGCTCGTAGGGATTCTCAGCGGACTTCTTCGCGATATAAACGTACCGGTCGTTCTCGCCGAGAACTTCTGCGCCCGCTGCCGTTTTCTTCACCTCGGGCCAGTCCTCTTTCTTGTACACTTCGATCCGGGCCGCCACGTCGTGCAGACGGTGCAAATTCTCATCCTGGACCATATAGTGGATCAGCGTCAGCGCCTGCGCCCGTTTATCCAAACGGCCCTCTTCGATGGACGTTTTCACGTTTTCCTCCGGTATGACGCTCACCACCACATTCTCCAGCCATCTCGGAACCCGGAATCCGTATCCGTATTTCTCAAGCATGGCCTCGTCCTCTGCGGAAAATTCCATGTAAGGCTTGTTTTTCAGAAAGATCTTATTGTTCGTGCCGTCCCAAGTCACACTCAAATCAAGCCGCTGCGCAAGATCGCGGAGAGGCAGGTACGTGTTGCCTTCGTACGTAATAGGGACCAGATCGCTCCCCTGCTCATCTTTCAGCGCAAACGTATAACCGTTCAAATCCACCTGCAAATCCGGGTTTAAAAAAGCTTTGATCTCCTTCAGATTGCTCGTCGCGTAAGCGCCGGCCGTAACGCCGACCAGCAGCGCCGCCGTCATTCCCGCTGCCACCCATCTTTTCCGCATGGCTTGAATCTCCTCCCTAAATGCCCTCCAGAACAGTTTACAACAGGGACGACCGGGATTTGTTACAAACGATTATCAAAATCGGGATGAGGGATCACGGGTATTAAAACAGCCCTGTTCCCGCCTATTTTTCCCACGCCATCGCACCATTGGTAAGCGCCCTTCATACACTAAGTTGACTGTATCCCTTACCCTTGTAATTACTCCAAAACCCGAGCAAGGAGGGATGACAACTTGAAGGGCAGCGACCATAAAAACAAATTCTTACTCACAAATCGTGAACGCGAAGTCTTTGAATTACTCGTACAGGACAAAACGACGAAGGATATCGCACAGCAGCTTTTTATCAGCGAGAAGACCGTGCGTAACCATATCTCGAATGTCATGCAAAAATTGAATGTAAAAGGTCGTTCACAGGCGGTAGTCGAGCTAATCAAGCTCGGGGAGCTAAAAATCTGACGCAGCCACCCTTGCCAGGGCACAGAAAACCTTCCGATCATCCTTTGGGGATAACGGAAGGTCTTTTCTTGTTTGGGGGTGGTTTTTTGGGGAAGCACTATACACGGATCGCCCTTTGGTCCCAAAATAGATTGTTCAAAAAGACATGGAAATCGTAATTTTCTGCTGTTAAAGGAGTATCGTTTGTAAGAGTCTTCTTACCTGTGTACTTTTTAGCTGCATGTCCACAATCATTAAAAATAGTGATAAATCAAGAGGCGGTAGACTATGAGAAAAATTTTTATGTCAGCTTTATTTTTGGTTATTTTGTGTGCTGGTTACCTTACAACGACAAGCGATCATTTGCAATATTGACAAAACAAACATGAATTGGTGTAATCCTCCTCACGTTTTTGTAAACGGTTATCTTGAATATAGAAAAAAGGGAGAGTGAAAGAATGTCCGCTCAACAACATTATTTAGTCAACATAGTTCCCTACAGTTCTGACTGGTCTGTGGAATTTGAAAAAGAGAAAGAGCGATTGCTTGGAATACTGGCTCCACACATCGCTGCCATTGAACATACCGGGAGTACTTCAATACCCAATCAAGGCGCAAAGCCCATTATCGATATTTCCGCTGCAGTTCATACGTTGCTTGATAAGCAAATCTATGAAAACCTGCTTAGCAATTCAGGCTATCGTTATATTGGAGCCTTCAAGACCGGGCGACACTTCTTTGTAAAAGAACACGCAGGAGCACGTACGCATCATTTGCATATCTTTCCGCTTGAAGGATTTTACGAAAGAAATGAACTACTATTTCGCGATTACCTTCGTGCCCATCCTGATTTCGTAATAGAGTATGGGGAACTAAAACGAACGTTGGCTGAACAATATCCTTCAGATCCTGAAGGTTACACGCGGGCAAAAACTGACTTTATCCAACGTGTTGTTGACTTGGCGCGAACAGAGCGAGGACTTCCTCTTCAAAACGTATGGGTTGATTAGTTCGTCTTTTTAGTACAGCGCCGGTTGAATCGTATTGGCCTAAATGATCCATAAAAAAGAAGGACGAATTATTCCATTGTCCTTCTTTTTTATGATTGCTTATTTTTTGTAACGTAACCCGTACTTATCGAATATATGCATCTTTGCTACCTAGAAGCAAATGGCATTTCACGACTTGTACAATGTCCTTACATTTGTGCATTTTTCTTCGACAGAGGAGTTGGGACATATATTGTTTCCCCTATTTTCTCGAGACCGTACTCACTTTTGAAAATGGCGCCAATGCCCACGGTCCACTGCTGATGGCGGTTAGCTCTTACCCATTTTCAGGTTCATTCGCAATATTCGGCTTGATATTCCCCTTATCGAGAATTGAAGCTGCGAACTAGAACACATATGAAGAGCCTCTACCCGGCTGAATTCCGGACAGAAGCTCTACGTTATTCACGACTATACTTTAATATCAATACTATTCTTGGGTATCGTAAGCGCGCTCTTCTGCTGTTGACCCATATTCAGAGAAGAAATGAAGCTGTTCCAGTCCTCTAGATTCGCATCTCGTACCTGGTTTGCAAATTCAAGCTTGGCCTTTGGACCTACATCCCCTTGCATACTCGGTGCTGATATGAGGCTGTGATGCAGACTATTGAAGGCGTTCATCAGGCCACTGAGAAGATCTTCCGGCTTCTGATTCAATAATCCCTTCATGCTCTCCCACATGATCGTTCCTACAGACTTCTTGGCATTAAGGTCTTGTAGATGGGCGCTGTACTTTCGCTTTATTTCCAATGACATTTCTTGATGTGAAGCAAATTGTTTGCGGAAGGAAGGCGTTGAGATAAGAGAGAATTTATAGTCGTCATATTCTGCGATTCCCATCTTGGTACTCATTGCCTTATCTACGGACTGCGTGAGCTGCTCCTTAATCGCTGACGACATAGGCGATTGTTGCAAATAAAGATCCAGCTTGAGACGTGCGGTCCCTAAATTGTTAGCCATCCATTCCGTATCAAAAGTAAACGTGTTCATAGCTTTAGCTGTTGTGTGTACCAGTGCATCGAATACTCCTGCTACATCACGGTAACTAATATCTTGAAAAGAGGTAGATTCTCCTACAGAGGCTTTACTTGCCTCCTCCTTCAGTAAATCCCGAAAGTCTGTAATCCCCTTGCCGCCTTGTTCCATGATCTGCTTCCACTGGTCCCCCTGCTCCTCCTGTAACTTGCCCAGAAGCCGGGACTGTTCCTGTAGCATATTCTTAATACGATCGGTCAACTCATCCTTGTCGAAGATCGGCTTATAGGTGGAGAGGAACTCTCCTTGTGTCTCCTTGCTACCTCCAAAAATAGAATCATTTTCAAAATTCAAATATTGAGACAAAGTGCTCGCTGTTGTCTGCGCGATATCCTCTATTTTGAGTTGAACTTGCTTATCGTATTGCTCAAGATGCTGACTCAATTCGTCTCCTGTGTAACGCTGAAGCAGTAGATCACGCTCATATGCGCTTTTTACCAGAAACCCGCTTACATCATCCAGAAAATTCTTTGAGTAGTCCGTACCTTGAACTGATGTAAATTCCCTTCCAACAATCCACTGGCCTCCCAATGCACGAAGCTCTTGTTGTCCTTCATCAATCACACTCGGGGTGTACATCTCTACTGCATCAGAAGCATTGTTACTTGCAGGGACAAGCACTTTAGTAGCAAGCTGGTTATTCTTTGCTACTATAGTGCTTGGAGTTGATGATGCGTAAATACCATTCGTTTGCATCGCGGACCTCTCTCTTCATTGAAGTATATGTTATTTGTAATATATCGGCGTAATAAGTAAATAGTTAACTCCGATTCCAAAAATAATTCATTAAGTTTCATTGCAGTCCTACATAAAGTCATTCAAAATGTTCTTCATATTGGCGGGGGGCAGTCTGGTAATATTGGTTAATTCCTCCCCGGTACGCTGTAAAGCGCATTGTTAAGTAGTTGACTTATTTTCTCGTCGTCTAGCCCGAATGCGGTACGAATACGCCTTTCGACGCTATTCGAAATCGGCTTCGCATTCGTTTCGATCTTTGCAAGTAGTGCGCGTGAAATCCCGACGATTTTAGCAAGTTGTACTTGGTTCATTTGCGTGTTCGCCCGGATAAGGCGGACTGTATCACTGTTCAATTGCATTCATTATGTCACCTCGCGTTATACAATTTGTGACGCTACGGGTAAATAAAAAGACGTGAACCCCGAACCCGTAGGAGTACACGTCTTGTCATATATACAGTTATACTAGTTGTGACTTTAACAAGAAGTCGAAGTATTATTTTTAACCCCGAATGCTGCTTCGAACATTTCGTCTGATAGCGAATAAGTCACCGTTCGGCTATTCTGAATTTCTTCAATATCCGCCTTTTCTTTTGCGGTTAATGGGCGTTCGGATTTACGTCTACGTTCTCGGTCTGCATCGCCGAAATCCTTTTCCCATTCCTCACCCCAATTAAAGGATTTATGCTCGACGTCTTCCTTAACGACCTGGGGTAAGTGTATATTGTTGTCGTTGGCATTTTCCGAAGGAATAGATAGATAAGAAAGCTTGTCCTTTCTTTCTTCTTTTATTGGTTCTTCTTCTTGGTTCTTCTTAAATACTGGTTCTTCTTTGTGTGAAGCTGCGACAACATCCAAGACGTTGAAATTGTACACGTTATTCGTACCGTTTTTCAACATTAGCGCGTGCTTTTCTTCAACGTGTATTTCGCTAACGTGCGATTCTTTAACGTCAATACTTTTAACGTCTTTAGAATCGCGCCCCATTGATACGCCGCAAGCCATGTTGACTTTATATACAGACTGTTTCCCAACGCCACCGCCTGTGCGATTTCTCCACGCTCGTTCAAGGACAGGTGTACCGTCGTCAAGCTTCGTTTCTAACAACGTGCGGATACGCTTAATTACGGTGAAGCGGGTAACACCCATCATTTCGGCAAGTGTTTCTTGCGTCGGATAGCATACGCCGTCTTCGTCCATAAACGAAGCGATCGTTGCAAGCGTTGCAAAACCGTCTGCCCCGATCTTGGCGATTATGCCGCCGCGAACCGCCAAAACATCAACCTTGAAGAAAATACGCTGCTCGTCGTGCCGTTTGTTTCGTAGTTCATTAGTGTTCATTTGATTGTCCCCCATTGAATGTAGTTTCGTTGCGCTTGTCTTGCGCAAATCAATATGTCGCCGGGGGAATGCGTTGTGTGACGAATGAAGTGAAGAATTGTTAACGTTATAGGAAAGTCACGTTGTAGGGAAGCGGGCGGGGGACACGCTGAAACCGTCAAAACCGCGCCGTTACTGGGTTTTAACTATGCGTGTTACAAAACATATTACGAATGTCATGCAAAAGTTGAATGTAAAAGGTCGTTCACAGGCGGTAGTCGAGCTAATCAAGCTCGGGGAGCTAAAAATCTGACGCAGCCACCCTTGCCAGGGCAAGGAGTATCGTTTGTAAGAGTCTTCTTACCTATGTTCTTTTTAGTTGCATGTCCACCAGCATTAAAAATAGTGACAAATCAAGAAGGCGGTAAATTATGAGAAAAATTTTTATGCCAGCTTTACTTTTGGTTATTTTGTGTGCTGGTTACCTTTTTTGGTCAGGAACAGCTCAATACACGATTTCGCCAGAAGGATATCCCGTCCCACGTAACGCCGTTCTCAAAAAAACCATTCCGGATTCAGCAGGCACAATACACGTTTATACAGCTCCGGGCATTCATCAGACAGATGGCTTGAAAAACAGCTCTAAGAGACAAATTGAAAAACATGGCTGGACTTATGCAGGGGATCTAAGTGCGGGCGCAACTTACATGTTTAAAAAATCAGACGGAACCTTATTGAATGTTTCTATTTACGAAGGCGAGTTCTCCATTTGTCAATTACAAAAGTGACCGGATGATAAATTCCCTGAATTTAATCCGTCATCCTCCATTAATCTTTAAATTGCTTACTCTTTTTATTTTTCGAAATATATTTACTTATCTTTTCAACGATCCAGCCCACACCGAAACAGATAACTAGGCAAATCACGAAAAAATAAAAACTAACAGGTCTTTCGACGTAAGAGGCGGCTATTGTTATGAGGATGGCGATTAGCACACTATATATTAGGTCTTTCATAATATCAAAACCTCCTTGCGATAATCGAATTAATCAGCCCATCCTCCGTTATTTATTTCTTATTTGTGCTTTCACTTGAATGGTCTTTTCTTTTTGCTTTTAAAAATTAAATCCATCCCAACCACCAAAATCAGTATAAAGACAGAATGGATGAAAGGTTTAAGGAAACTGGAATCGTCATAAATAAAGTAAGCTACTATAAAGTTAAGGATAAAAGTAATAAAATAGGTCAAAAGTTAATCAACTCTCCTTCTCAGAACCCAGAGTCCTCATTTTAGCAACTAAAGCTTCAGCCTCTTTTTGCAATTCCTCTACCGTGATCTTCCCGATGTCATAATCCCTGTAAGCCTCATCTCCGTGATGCAGATGCTCGACCCAGGCATCTAACAAAGCACGATAGGTTTCATCCAGATGACGGAGATTACCTGTGGACCCCACATAACCTTTTCCAGCTATAAAAGTCTCGAACCTTACAGCGTATCCGCGCAAATTGCTGCATTCCGGTAGTAAATGTACAATTCCGTCGTAATCCACAACCAGAACATGGTTAACTTCGTCATCGCCATTTTCCAGAACGTTCGCAACTTCCTTTTTCGTGAAGAAAATATTTTGGGGAAGGGACGTGCGATGCTGCCTGATGTTGAAAGCGGGTGATCCGAACGAATAGGTTTCAGACTCGTTATAAATTTTTTCATCATCCACGTAAACCACGGGGTTGTTTTTCATCCATTGTTCGGCAAGATCGTAATCCTCAAACACCGCATCCCCCTCTTGTATGGATAAGTTTTGTTCGACCTCTTTAAATGTGCCGTCCTTTTGAAGACGATGGGTGTACACATATACTTTTCTAATATCTATAGTAAACACGACCATGACAGATTAGTTCATCTCCTCCATGTTAACCTTTCTTCGGTCAAGTATGCGCACCCTTGCTCCCCGTGATGCCCTGCCGCTTTGATAATTCCGGTTGATTTGTTATTTTATCAAGTTCGGGTTTTCATCATGTTTGTACTTAGGCAGATTTCCATATTGATCTCGGGCTGCCTCTAGTTGAATCCACTTGTCCCCGTTATGGGTGTACACATAAGTTACGCCGGGTTCATCTTTAAATTTAACATAAACGGGATACGCAGGCGTTTTACTATGCTTCCCTTTGATACTTAAAATCTCCTCATCGGCATATTTCCTGGACTCAATGAGATACTTTCATAGTTCTTTTTACGGCGTTCGGGATATGGTTCCGCATGATTTTCTCCCTGCTAAAAGTTGACAGCCATGGATGAGAGAAAAAAGGCGGGAAACAGCAGTTTTGCAAGCGGCTGCTTAAAACGATCATAACGTCTCTTTTTCGGTATGTTTGTGAAGAATCAGGTTCCCGCGAGCATCCCTGGTGGGAGGAGTTTGAATGTACTTCTCGTCCCTGTATATGTAGAGATACGTGACATCGGGTTCGTCCGCGAATTTTACATAGATCGGATATCTCGGCGTCTTGCTGATCTTTGCCTCAATGCTGAGGATTTCCTTCTCTTCGTAGTGTTTCGTTTCCGTTAAATAAGCCAAAATTCCTCTTTCGAGGTTATAAAGGGTGTACCGGGAATAAGCAAAGGGGGAAAGCGCAAGCAGCAGGATAACGATCCCGATGATCAGAGAGGATTTTTTGAGCCGGACACAAGGCATGAATTTCACCGCTCCTTTTCGCCAAATACGGCCAGGTTCAGGATACTATCATGCTACTGGCATACCCAAACAATGTCAAATATTGGATAACCCCTTATTCCTCCTTCCACTTGCTGTCTATTCAAAATTTCAATTAAAAAAAGCCCCCCGGTCCATAACCGGGGAGCTTCACCCAACCGCTCACGCGATTGGCTTTACGCCTGCAAAAACTCAATGATCAGACCCGCCGTCTCCTCGATGGCTTTGTCCGTCACGTCAATGACCGGGCAGCGGAGCCGCTTCGCAATGCTGATGGCATGCTCCAGCTCCTCGTTGATCCGGTTCATGGTGGCGTACTGGGAGCCGAACGGCAGTCCCAGCGTCTTCAGCCGCTCGATCCGGATCTTGAACAGCTTCTCCGCGTTCATGGTGAGGGCCACGATGCGGCTGCCGGGGAACTCGAACAGCTCCTTCGGAAGCTTCACTTCGGGCACGAGCGGGAAGTTCGCGACTTTGTAGCCTTTGTGCGCCAGGAAGATGCTGAGAGGCGTCTTCGAGGTGCGGGACACGCCGATGAGTACGATGTCGGCTTTCATCATCGAAGTCGTATCGCGCCCGTCGTCGCATTTGACGGCGAATTCAATGGCCTCGACCCGCCGGAAATAGGCGTCGTCAAGTTCGTGCATGAGGCCGGGCTTACGACTCGGCGCCCCGTCGAACGTGTCGATGTACGCCTGCATCATGGGCCCCATGATGTCGATGGCGCGGACGCCCAGGCGGATCGCCTCTTCTTTCATCATTTCCCGCAGTTCAGGCTGGACGAGCGTGTAAGCGACGAAGCCGCCTTCGCGGTGCACTTCCTCCATAATCTCGCGGATTTCATCTTCATGCTTAATATGCCCGATGCGCCGCATCTTGACATTGTGGCCGTTAAATTGGCGGATTGTGGCGCGTACGACCGTCTCCGCCGTCTCTCCGACAGAATCGGAGCAGATTGTGATCGTTTGCTGCGCCTCATGTGCATCCTGAACCATCCGGTATGTGTTCCCCTTCCTTACCACTTCCTGGCTGCGTCGAGCAGCACTTTGGTCATTGTTGTTTTGGAGATGCGCCCTACCACTTCCAGAGACGGCGTATCGCTGCCGTTCTCATGCGGCACGACCACAGGCAGCATATCGACCTGGTTCTCCGCCATCTTACGGGCGGCTTCGATGACGTCGTCATCGGGAGTCACCGTAACAAGCTGCGGCTTGCGCGTCATGACCAGCGAAACCGGCATGGAGGCGGCCGCTGGGTTGCCCAGTGTCACTTTCAACAGGTCTTTCGGCGAAATGACGCCAAGCAGCATGCCTTCTTCATCCGCTACGACCAGACCGCCCACGTTATCTACAAAAAGGGCGACGACGGCGTCGCCCACGGTAGCGGTTTTGCGTACGATGACAGGCATGGACTGCACCTGTTTGACTTTCAGTTTCAGCCCGCCCGCCTGTTCTTCGCGAAACGACTGGTTCGGAAAATAACCGACCTTCGGCTTCGCGTTGATATGGCCGAGCATCACCAGAAGAGACAGATCCGAACGAATGGTCGGACGGCTTACGCCAAGCTGTTCGGCAATCTGCTCCCCGGTTATGGGCGCTTGCTTATGAATGAGTTCCAGAATTTCCATCTGGCGCTGAGACAGCTGTATGACTCTCACTCCTCACGGGCGGATTCCCGCAGGTGAATCGGGTATATCTCCATGATATATAAAATGCGGTCAGGATACAATCCTTTGCTGCCCGGCGGCGGCTTCTTCCGCGGCGATCTCGATCTCGGCCTGCGCGGCCGCTATACGGGCGAGCGGCACGCGGTAAGGGGAACAGGACACGTAATCGAGGCCGGTTTCCCGGCAGAACCGGATCGACTTCGGATCGCCGCCGTGCTCGCCGCAGACGCCGGTTTTGAGCTTCGGCTTCGCGGCGCGCGCGCGGGTAACGGCCAGTTCGATCAGTTGGCCGACGCCGTCGCGGTCCAGCACCTGGAACGGATTGTCCGGCAGCAGCTTGCTGTCGACGTAATGCGTGAGGAACTTGCCCTCCGCGTCGTCGCGGCTGTATCCGAACGTCATCTGCGTCAGATCGTTCGTGCCGAACGAGAAGAAGTCGGCATGCTGCACGATCTGCGGCGCGGTCAGCGCGGCCCGCGGCACCTCGATCATCGTGCCGACGCGGTAATTGACCTGGGCCTGCAGGTCGCCGAGCATGCTGTCCGCGACCTCGTCGACCAGCCCGCGCATGATGCGCAGCTCGTTGGCGTGACCCACGAGCGGGATCATGATTTCCGGCGAGACGTCGACGCCGTCGTTCAGGCAGGCCAGGGCCGCCCCGAAAATCGCTTCGATCTGCATGCTGTAGATTTCGGGGAACAGAATGCCGAGCCGGCAGCCCCGCTGCCCCAGCATCGGGTTCACCTCGTGCAGGCCGCGGACTTTGCGGATCAGGAACTCCAGCTTCTGCAGCTCGGCATCCGGACCGGAAGCGCCGGACCGCGCGGCGGTAAGCTGCGCATGGCGGGCCACAAGCTCCTCCAGGTTCGGGAGAAACTCGTGCAGCGGAGGGTCCAGCAGCCGGACCGTCACGGGCAGGCCGGCCATCGCGCGGAAGATGGCGTCGAAATCTTCCTGCTGCATCGGCAGCAGCTTCTCCAACGCGGCACCGCGGGCCGCATCCGAGTCGGCCAGAATCATCTCCTGGACGATCGGCAGCCGCTGCGGCGAGAGGAACATGTGCTCCGTGCGGCACAGGCCGACGCCTTCCGCTCCGAAGCTGCGCGCTTTCGCAGCATCTTCGGGATTGTCCGCGTTGGCGTACACCTTCATCTGCCGCACGTCGTCCGCCCACTCCAGCATCAGCTGAAGCTCGGCGGACATATCCGCTTCCTTGAGCGGCACTTCGCCGATCATGACGCGCCCCGTGGCGCCGTCGATCGTGAGCCAGTCGCCTTCGCGGATCGCCGTCCCGCCGATGGAGGCCTGCTTCTCTTCGCTGTCGATGGCCAGCAGCTCGCAGCCGCACACGCACGGCTTGCCCATGCCGCGCGCCACGACCGCCGCATGGCTCGTCATGCCGCCGCGGGACGTCAGCACGCCTCGCGCGGCGAGCACGCCGTGGATATCTTCCGGCGTCGTTTCCGTCCGGACGAGAATGACGGCTTTGCCCGCACGCGCCCAGGCGTCGGCTTCGTCCGCCGTGAAGACGGCCTGTCCGCAAGCCGCCCCCGGCGATGCCGGAAGGCCCGTCGCCAGCGCCGCAGGAGCTTCGCTTTCATCCAGGCTCGGATGAAGGAGCTGATCCAGGTGCGAAGGCTCTACGCGGAGCAGCGCCTCTTCCTTCGTCAGGATGCCCGCCTGGACAAGCTCCACGCCGATTCTCATGGCCGCTTGAGCCGTTCTTTTGCCGTTGCGCGTCTGGAGCATGTAAAGCGTCCCGTTTTCAACGGTGAATTCGATGTCCTGCATATCGCGGTAATGCCGCTCCAGCAGCTCCGCCATCCCTACAAGCTTGTCGTAAACGGCGGGCATGTCCCCCGCCAGCTTCGCGATCGGCTGCGGCGTGCGTACGCCCGCGACGACGTCTTCCCCCTGCGCATTCGTCAGATATTCGCCGAACAGGACTCTCTCTCCCGTGCTCGGATTGCGTGTAAACACAACACCCGTGCCGCTTTCTTCGTTAAGATTGCCGAATACCATGGCCTGGATGTTGACGGCGGTTCCCTGTTCGTCGGGGATTCCGTTCAACCGGCGGTAAATTTGCGCGCGCTGGTTGTTCCAGGAGCGGAAAACCGCTTCGACGGCCAGCCGGAGCTGCTCGTAAACGTCCTGCGGAAACGGGACGCCCGCTCTTTTCAGAATTAGCGCTTTATACGTGCCGATCAGCTCCTGCCAGTCCTGCGCCTGAATATCCTGGTCGGATTCCGTTCCGGCAGCCTGTTTCAGCGCGTGAAGTTTTTTCTCGAACCAGGCTCCCTCGATTCCGAAAACGACGCTGCCGAACATTTGGATCAGACGGCGGTAGCAGTCATAGGCGAAACGCGGATTTTTGGTGGCGGCGGCCAAGCCTTCCACCGTATCGTCGTTCAGGCCGAGGTTTAGAATCGTATCCATCATGCCCGGCATGGACGTGACCGAACCCGAACGGACCGAGACGAGGAGCGGCGAAGCCGCGTCCCCGAAACGCTGTCCTTTGCTCTGTTCAAGCTCCGCCATCGCTTCGCGCACTTCCGCGAGCAGACCGTCCGGCAGCCGGCTTTCTATATAGTAAGCTCTGCAAGCTTCCGTAGTCAGAGTGAACCCCGGGGGAACGGCAAGCCCCGCCCGGGTCATTTCGGCCAAATTGGCGCCCTTGCCGCCAAGAAGTCCCGCTAGTGATTGATTTCCCTCATAAAAGTGCATCAGCCATTGCTTGCTCATTGTGTCCCACTCCCTCTTTGTCTACGGCTGCCCGGCAGGCGCCATCTTTACATTGCGTGTAATACAAGGTCACTTTCTCCGTATCCAATTCCCCTACGATCTCGTTGCACCATTTGCAGAGCAGAGTTCCCAGCATGACGTCCGATTTCGCCTTGCTCATTGTTTTTCATCGCTCCTCTGTGATTGGTTGTTGGTTCTTAATGAAGATATATGACGTCATAATCCCGTTCATGATGAAATCCCTTTCATTCTTTTTAGAAAGAGGAAAGTTCGTCCCATCGTGAGCATAACATGCAGCATTTAGGCTGCACATTTCAAAATAATCCTCAAACAAGGATTGATTTCACTTATTTTATATCATATATTAGTATTTAGTACAACACATTAATTTATATATGCGTCATATTAAAGATGTGGAGGAAAAAAAGAAGATGCAGAGAGAACTGTCCTTGGAAATTGTACGTGTTACGGAAGCCGCCGCTCTTGCGGCCGCACGCTGGATGGGACGCGGGGATAAAAACGAGGCGGACGGCGCCGCAACCGCCGCTATGAGGGAATCCTTCCGTTCCGTTTCCATGAAAGGAACCGTCGTGATCGGCGAAGGCGAGATGGACGAGGCGCCCATGCTCTATATCGGAGAGAGCGTAGGCAGCGGGGACGGACCGGAAGTCGATATTGCCGTTGACCCCGTTGAAGGCACGGAACTGGTGTCCAAGGCGCTCAACAATGCCCTCGCGGTTATCGCGGCCGCAGACAAAGGCAAACTCCTGCACGCGCCCGACATGTATATGGAGAAGCTGGCCGTCGGACCCGCGCTCTGCGGAAAGCTGAGTCTGGACGAGCCTCTGGAGAAGACGCTGCGATCGGCCGCCCGCCTGCTCGACAAGAACATCGCCGATCTGACGGTGTCGATCCTCGACCGCGAACGCCATGCGGAGCACATCGCCGTGCTGCGCCGGGTCGGAGTGCGGCTCAAGCTGCTCAGCGACGGCGATGTAGCCGGAGCGATGGCGCCGGCGTTCCCGGAATCCGGCGTCGATCTCTACATCGGCTCCGGCGGCGCGCCGGAAGGCGTGCTGGCCGCGGCCGCGCTGCACTGTCTGGGCGGCGAGCTGCAGGGCCGCCTCATGCCGTCCGGCGAAGAAGACGCGGCGCGCTGCCGCGCGATGGGCATCGACGATCCGGCGAAGCTGCTGCGCCTGCCGGATATGATCGGCGACGACGATGTCATCTTCGCCGCCACGGGCATCACGCCGGGAGATTTCCTCGGCGGCGTGCGCTTTCTCTCCGCCGAGCGGGCCGAGACGCACTCCATCGTCATGCGCGCGAAAACGCGGACGATCCGGTATGTCCGCTCGATTCACCATCTGCCGAGCAAGCCGGTCGCCTTGGCTGTGGCTGTGGTGGGCTAGGCTAGGTTCAGGGGGCTTGGTCAAAGGCAAAAAGGACGCGATCACTCGGATCGCGTCCTTTTTTGCTGTTTCTTGCGGCTCTCCCGGAAGCAGGGGCCGGGCAGCCGAAACCTGATCGAAAGTGTGTTCCAACGCGCGTGAATCTCAAGCGCATGTTGCGGCGCAGCGCGGTGGCCGGCCGCACGCGTGGGGTTCCTCACTCCCGGGGGATCGGCGGGACGTCCCGTAAACGCCGAACACCTCCCTGAAATCGTGGAATCCGATTTCAGGGAGGTGTTCGGGATGCCGGGCATCGCCCTAAGTCCGAGACAACGGAGGAGCCTCACTCCCCTACTGCCGGACCTGCGGGACTTTATGCCGCCGCGGCTTTTTACTTCGACGGCTTAGCCGTTACCTTATAACCGGCTTTGACCGTGACGGAAGCTTTCGCTTCGGTCATGACGGCCGGATACATTTTGTCCGGGTCGGGCTTGCGCAGCGTGTAGTAGGCTACGGCTTCCGAATCCGAAACGTAGTCGACCCGGTCGATGGTGATTCCGTAACCCGGGTTAGGCTGAAGACCGCGGGAGAGGGTGACCTTGTTAAGCTCATCGCTCTGTTTCTCTACGATGACCTTAACACCTTCTTCCTCGGAAGGAGCTGTCGCAGGCTCCTCCGCCTTGCTGTGCTTCGCAACGAATTCCATCGCGTTATAAGCCATTACAGCCGCTTCGGCGCGGGTAATGGGCTTCTTCGGATTGAACTTCGACGCATCGTCCAGCTTGGCGATCTTGGTCAGGAGCAGAACCTGAATCGCGTTCATGCTGCCCGGCGTCACTTCCGCCTGATCCGCAATGTTCACGAACATGTTCACAACGGGATAAGGGCCAGTTTTCTCCACCGCGGCATGAAGCCATTCGGCGAACTGCTCCCGTGTCAGCGTCTGCTGGGGATCGATATCCCGGCCGATCGGAAGACTGTTCATAGCCGCAATGATGAACGATTCGGAATACCAGACGTCATCCTTGGCTTTCGTGAAACTGTCGCTTGCTTTAGGCGCGCGGATGAAACGGATTTTGCCCAGATTCAAATCAAGTGCTTTAACGATCAACTGTACGCCCTGAGCCGCCGTCATCGATGTATTCGGTGCAAACCGGTCGCCGTCCATCCCTTCAACGATTCCTTTCTCTTGCAAAGATTGAATGGCCGCCTCATCGGGACTGCCCTTCAAATCGGAAAACGCGAACGCCGAGGAACCGAGCGAGAACACGAGCAACGAGGCCAACAGGACGATATTCGTCATTTTTTTCATAATGTTCACCTCCACTCTTTCTCTTTCTGACGAGCCGTTCATGCGATATGTTGCATCTCTTTTACCTATTTTAACCGATTCCATAAATTCCTTCTATAGATAAAAGAGCGGCTTTCGACAAAAAGAATGGAGGACTTACGTTTCTTAGCGGACTCCCTTTAGAACGTCGCCCTGCTTGGGCGCGGCTCCCCCCTCAAAACGGATGCGGACCGACTTCGACCCGAACAAATCCGTCCCGTCCGCAACGTGAAAATGGATATGGGGCTCGCTCGTATTGCCTGAGTTCCCGACACGCCCGAGAAGCTGGCCCCGTTCGATTTTGTCTCCGGGTTTTACCGTGATCGTGCCTTTTTTGAAATGGGCCAGAAAGCTGTACTCACCGCTGCCGTGATCGATGATCACGTGATTGCCTGCGGGATTCTTCTCGTCGGTCTGCCCGATCGGGTTATCCGGCCTGCCGTTCTCCACCGCTTTCACGATGCCGGGAGCCGGAGCCGTCACTTCCTGGTTGTACGCGTAATAACTCTCCAGTTTGCCCGGATCGCCGGTGTAGCTGGAAGTTCCCTTGATTTGCACAAGGTCGTAGGCGTACCGCTGGGATTCATGCTCGTAATGATAATTCAGAAGCACGTTCGTTCCGCCCCAGAACACGGTCCACTCCCCCCGGAAAGGAAGGGAAAATTCCGCGCGGCTGAATGCTTCGTCCGAAGCCGGATACGTCTTGAGAGGCACGAATTGAAGCCCCTGGATGACCCCCTTGCCGTCGATAGCGGCCGTCAGCCCTTTTTGCCCGGACTCGTCCGTCCATACGTAACGATCCCCGTCCCCGAGGGGCAGCTTGCTCTGCAGCTTGTATGCGCGGACATCTTTATTGAAATCTCCGGCCAGTTCGCTTAACTGCTCCAGACTCACGTCTTTCTTGAATTCAGGGCTGAAGCGGCTGTAAATCTCTTTGATTTTCCCCTGCAAAAATAGGGCCGCAAGGTTCTCCGGCTCAAACTTCGCCTCTTTCTCCGCATCCGGCGATGCTGCCGGGGGCGCAGGCGAAACGGCCGAGGACGGCTCCGCCTCCGTCCTGCCGCAACCGGCAAGTCCCGGAAGAACAAGCAGTACGGCTGCCATCCCCCAGATCGTCGCTGTTCGTTTCATTTCTCCCTCTCCTTTACGATTTCCTTAAGAACGCGGAGCCTCTGTCTCATCTGTCTGCTCCGGCACGTTCAGCGTACCATCCGGACATTACCTCAGCCGAAACGCCGCATTACCGGAAGCTTATTTTCGAAGCCTTTCTTTTCCTCTTTCGTTAAGGTTCCGTTAAGGTGCTGTTTCAGACGGGTTCACCCGATCGTGATATGATGGGAACAAGAATGGAATAAAGGAGCGGTTTTGTATGAAAGAAGCCCGGCTGTTGATCGTCGACGACGAACCGGCTCTGTTGCATATGCTGGAGAAAGTTCTTGCCAAGGAAGGTTTTACGCGGATCGATACCGTCTCAACCGCCGAGGAGGCTCTGGAGGCCTGCAAGCGTCAGACCTATGATCTGATTGTTCTGGATGTCATGCTCCCCGGAAAAAGCGGTTTCGACATTTGCCCGCTGCTGCGGGCCGAAACGGATGCGCCGATTCTTTTTCTGACCGCCAGGGGCTCCGATCTCGATAAACTGACCGGTTTCGCCCTGGGGGGAGACGATTATGTGACGAAGCCGTTCAATCCTCTGGAAGTGGCGGCACGCATCAAAGCCCGTTTGAGACGACATGTCCGAACCGCGCCGGAAGCCGGGGATCCGAGAGCTGCCGATGCGGCGGCGGAAGAAGCTTCCGAGCACTACGACTACGGACGCTTTCAGGTTCACGTGCAGGCCGGAGAACTCCGGGTGCAGGGGCAAAGTCTGGCGTGTCCGGCACTCGTGTTTCAACTGCTCGTATTTCTGTGCCGCCACCCGAACCGGATTTTCAGCAAGCAGCAGCTGTATGAGCAGGTATGGGGAACGGACAGCTACGGAGACGACAATACCGTGATGGTGCATATTCACCGCATACGCGAAAGAATCGAGGAAAATCCCGGCGATCCCCGCTTTCTCGTGACGGTGCGCGGACTCGGCTACAAGCTTGTGCGCCCGGCTGCTCCGCAGGAGGTACGCGTACCGTGACGGTCCGAAAACGGCTGATTGTTCGTTTTGTCATTCAGCTTGTAACCGTGAGCAGTTTTATTCTGCTGCTGATCGGCGGAGCCGTCGCCTATATGCTCACCGGCATGGCAAAGCTCGAAATGAACCGTGATTTCAGCAAAGCCGGCATGTCCATGCTCGTCCAAACGGTCCGGACGGAGAACGGGAAGCTGATCTTCGACGAGGATCTGCTGGACAAAGCGCTCCGGTCCGGCGGCTGGCTGCAGGCGGTGGATGAAACCGGGGCCGTTATCCGGTCCTACGGGACGCCTGCCGATGTTCCGGCACAGTACGAGCCCGGAGAATTTATCGATTACTGGACGGGAAATAAGCCGTTCCCCTACACCCTTTTTCTCTGGATCGAAGAAAAAGACGGCAGGACCTATACGCTGCTCTACGGAAAACGCAGCGCCGAAAACGTTCTGCTGGACGAGATTCTCGCCGCAGGTCCGCCCGGGGATAAGCAGCCGGAGATACCCGCTTCCATCCGGGAGCGGCTGGACCGGTCCGGTGCCATTCTCCAGCTTCTCGACCGCAGCGGCAGGGAGCTCGCTTCGTACAACCGGCCGGATTCGATCCCCGCGGTCTATACGCTGCAGGATCTGGCGCTCCGCCGCCAATACAGCGAGCGTTACGGGTTCGCCTCCGCTTCGCGCAGCCTGGAGGACGGCCGCACCTGGATCGTCCATGCCCCCGTGCGCAGCGCGGAGCAGAACGTCTTCCCGGCTACGGAAGCGCAGGTCATGCTTACGGCATTCGTCGGCCTGGCCGCCGGGCTGCTTGTGCTGCTCGTCGGAGCGGCGTTCTGGTACGGCCACCGCTTCGGCACGCCGATCGTGCATATCCTCGCTTGGCTGCACCGGCTCAGCCGGGGAGAATATACGGAGCCGGGCGTGGCGAAAGGGAGATCGGGCAGCCGGCGAAGAGACGGGCGCCTGAAGCGGCGCTACCGCCTGTACGGAGATGTCATGCAGTCGATGGAGCATCTGTCCGGCGCTTTAAGCTCCGCCGAGGAAGCCCGTGGGCGTCTGGAGCGGACGCGGGACGAGTGGATATCCGGCATCTCGCACGATTTAAAGACACCTCTGGCTTCCATCAAGGGGTACGCCCATATGCTCGAAACGCCCCAATACACGTGGACGGAACGGGAAATCCGGGAATTTGCGGCTATCATCAAAGATAAGGCGGATTTTATGGATGAGCTGATCGGCGATCTCAGTCTGACTTTCCGTCTCAGCAACGACGAGAGGCCCCAGGCCGCGGAACAAACCGAACTCAACGAGTTCGTGCGCCGCTGTATTCTGGGGGTTGTGAACGATGCGGAGTTCGCCCACGCCAACGTGTCGTTCGAGCCGGAAGAGGAGGCGCTTGTCCGTTCCGTCGACCGGCAGGCGCTCCGCCGCATCCTCGACAACCTCCTTGCGAATGCCGTCCGCCACAACCCTCCGTCCACGCAGATCCGGGTATTCCTTCGGAAAGCCCCGGAGTGGGCCGCTTCCTCGCCAGGGGGTTTCATCCTTCGAGTCGAAGACAACGGAGTGGGCATGGATAAGCAGACTCTGGGTAAACTGTTCGACCGCTATTACCGCGGAACGAACACGGAAGGCACCACCCGTGGGACCGGCCTCGGCATGGCGATTGCCAGGCAGTTGGCCTTGCGGCTCGGCGGCTCCATTGCGGCGGAAAGCGAGCCGGGACGGGGAACGTCCGTAACGGTGACGCTTTAGGAGCGGCAGTCACGGCTAAAGCCGCGGGGCCGCGACAGCGCAGACGGGCGGCGCAGACGGGCGGCGCAGACGGGCGGCGCAGACGGGCGACGCAAGCGGGCAGCGCCGCTGCGGGAGTGTCCGTCGAGCGCGACGGCAGGGGCCCCGGGGCGACATGCCTGCGCAAACGCCCCTGCCGCGCGGCAAGCAAAAAAGCCTCTGACAAAGGAGATGCATATCCAACGCATCGGTCTGTCAGAGGCTTTTTTATATACGTAAGGCTTACACCGCGGAGGCGTCTTTTTTACGTGCGGAACGCTCCCGGTACAGAAAAAACTGCTCCAGGACGATACAGACGAGCATACCCAGCACAAGCCCGTTGTTGGCTACTGTGCGGACCAGACCCGGAAGCTGAGCAATCGCCGAAGCGGGGACGAACAAGCTGCCGATGCCGATCATAAGCGACACCCCGATTATAAAATAATCGCGGTCGCCACCCTTAAGCGAATGATATTCACGCAGCGCGAGGCCGATCATCGAAGCGAACGGCACGAAGATGACCGCGTAACCTACCGGCATCGGCAGGGAGGTGAAAATGGCCGTGACCGGCGGGAACAAGCTGATCAGCACCATGCAGACGGAGGCCAGCACAAACGGCAGCCGCTGAACAAGTCCCGTCGTCAGTATGAATCCCGCGGTTCCGGAAATGGGCACGCAGCCCATCGCGGAAAACAAGCCTCCGAGTGCCGTCGAGACGCCCATCATCAGGCTGGTGCGATTGTAGTTCACAGGGGCTGCGGCCGCGTTTTTGTCGGCGGACACTTTTTCCACGACCTGAATGCTTGCAATGAGGTTCGCGAGCAGCAGCAGACCGATCAGGACGGACGTCGGCAGAATGCCCGCGTCCCACTGTGGAAGTCCCCACTCGAAAATTCCCGGCAGGGCGAACGCCGCATCGGAAGCCGGTACGTCCGGCGCGATACCCAGCAGCATAAACAGGACCCAGCCCGTCAGCAGCGCAAGCAAAATCGAATAATTCCGGAGAAACCGGCTGCGGGTCCGCGGCAGGAGCATCGAAAGCAGAAGCACGGCGAAGGCCGGCAGGGCCACGCGCGAATCCACGGCATCCTGCAGATAGCCGATTCCAAGCAGTCCTTTCATAAAAGAGCCGCTGAGCTGGGCGACCAGAATCAGCAGGTACGTGCCTGTGACAAGAGGCGTGAACAGCTTGCGGATTTTGCCGATCCACCCGAGGGCACCGAGCAGCAGGAACAGGGCTCCCGTCAAAAGCATACCCATTTCAAGCTGGCGAAGACCGTCCGCGAGTGCCAGGGCACCCGAAGAGATCAGGCCCGCGTATACAACGAAAATACCCCACCACAGGCCGGCGGGGCCTTCCATCATCGGCAATTTGTGGCCGAAAAGCGTTTGCAGCAGGGCGGAGACGCCGATCAGCAGAAAAGTCCGCTGCATAAACGTCGCGATATCCGCCGGCGGCAGATGCAGCGCATTGCCTACGGCAAGCGGAGCGACCAAGCTCCCGGCCAGAATAAAGGCCAGCCACTGAATCGTAGAAAAAAACAATTTCATCGGAACAAGACTCCTTGTCGGGCTCGACTATAAACAAATCTTTACAGTCTTAAGATATGTTAAAAAAACAATCATATCCCACCCGGACAAAGTTTGGCAAGAAATCGGGGGAAATCTTTCTGCCGGATACCGGCTGAATCCCGTCCGCATAATGTTCGGCCTTAACCCGGGGGTTCGGCCCCCTGCTCCGGCTGACGGATCGGCAGCAGTTCGTTCCGAACGGCCCCTCCCAGGGAGCGGAGAACGGTTTGAAGGACTTACTGCCGTCTATTCCAAATGGGGTTTGCGGTCCGGTTCACCATGGGAAATCAGCCGGATTGACAGAGGGGGCTTTTTTAGTGTACATTAAATTTAGTACCTGGTACTAATATCAACTACTATATTCTTGGTGAGGTGATCGGATGAACTCGAAAGCAAGAATTTCCGCGGTCGGCAGCTATGTTCCCGAGAAAAGATTGACAAACTCCGACTTGGAGCGCTTGGTGGAAACGAACGACGAATGGATCGTCCAGAGAACCGGCATGCGGGAAAGACGAATTGCCGCTCCCGGAGAATATACGAGTCATATGTGCATCTCCGCCATCGATAACATGATCGCCGAATACGGGGTTTCCCTGGAGGATGTGGATCTGATCCTGACGGCGACCAATACGCCGGATCTTCCTTTCCCGACGGTATCCTGTCTCGTACAGGCGCACTTCGGCATCCCGTCGACGGGCGCTCTCGACCTGAACGCGACCTGCGCGGGCTTCGTTTATGCGCTTCATACGGCGAACGCTTTTATTACGGCGGGCCTGCACCGCAAAATTCTCGTGCTCGGCGCCGATCACATGTCGGCCATTACCGACTATACGGACCGTACCACGTGTATTCTGCTCGGCGACGGTGCGGGAGCCGCTCTCGTTGAGGCCGCGGCCGACGGGGCTCCCGGCGCTTTCCTTGGGCACCATCTGGGATCGGACGGTACGGGCGGCGTGCATTTGTACCGCTCCGGACTGGCGGACCGTCTCGGGGAGAAAGATTTGGAAGGTGCCGGGAAGCTTGTCCAAAACGGACGGGAAGTGTACAAATTCGCCGTCGGCACGGTCCCCAAAGGGGTAAGCGCACTGCTGGATTCGGCCGGTATGGCGATGTCCGAGGTAGACTGGTTTATTCCGCACAGCGCTAATCTGCGCATTATCGAATCCGTCTGCGAGCGCCTGGATTTCCCTGTCGAGAAAACGCTGTACAGCTTGGAGTATTACGGCAATACCTCGGCGGCCACCATTCCCCTGTCGCTCCATATGGGACTGAAAGAAGGCAAAATCAAGCCGGGCGACCTACTGCTTCTTTATGGCTTCGGCGGCGGACTGGTACATGGCGGGCTGCTCGTGCGCTGGGGATGAGTAATCCGCTGCCTACCGCATTTGCCGCATCTGCCGCATCTGCATCTGCTGCATTCTCATCCGCCGCCAGGCCGGCGCAGTTCCCGCATCCGCACCAGGTCTAGCTCTAGCCCTTTTGCTCTTGTTTGCGCGTCCGCTTGCCTCCTGCTCTTGCCCTCGCTTTCCCGCTTACACCGGCGCGAATACGCTGGCGCAAGCGGCGGTTTCCGCTCCCGCCGGGCTCAACCGGCCGGCGCTGAAGGCGCCGCTTCTTCGGCGTTTCCCCCGGGCTCTTCCGCGCCGGGGCAGACAAACGCCCGCGTGCCCGAACGGACCCGCTCACGTGTGTTCAGCCACGGCTTCGCGGCAGTCTTCGACCGGCGGCGGCGCGGCTGCAGCAGCAGGTCGATTTTGCGCTGCAGCACGAAATGATAGGCGGCCAGCGTCTGAAGAAGCCCGCTGGCCGCGGAACCCGGTCGTCGGCCGCCGGGAAACGCCTCCGGCGGAAGCAGCAGATCGGCGGGCTGATTGCCGCCCGCTGTACCCGCTTCTCCGCATGAGGAGTCCGCGCCCCGCGCAGCGGCTCCCGGCAGTGCAGCGGCCGCCTCGGTTACGCGCATCATCGCCCGCTGGCTGCAGGCCAGAGCCTGCAGCATTTCGAGCTTCCAGGCATCCTCCGTCAGGCGCGAGGTCATTTGTTCCCGCCTCCGAGCAAATCGGAGAAATCGCCCATACCACCGCCGCCCTGATTTTCCTGTTCTCCGATTACAATTTGCAGATGCTTGCCAAGCGACTGTTCCATTCTCGTTATCGCCTCGATCAACTCGATCAAACCGTCGTGAACTTCCAGCGGCTGCTGCACCTGATCCTGATGCGTGGCAAACTGCTGCGCCGTCAAGTGACTGCATATCCACGCTTTCGATTTTTCGGCTTCCGCCGCCTTCGCTTCCAGCATCGACGCAATGCTCACCTGCATTTGCGCCACGGACTGGAGAATCCGTACATAGGAGACTTCCCTGCTCACAAGCTCCGCCCGCCTTTCTTTTACGTGCCTTGCGTACTTTGCCGTATCCGCCCTCCGCCTCTTTCCGCTTCGGCTTTCGGCGTACTTCCGGCGTCCGTCTTTCAGCTTACGGCGCCCGTTTTCCGGAGGCTATTCGTCCCCTTCGCCGCTTTCCAATTCCTTCACGACGAGCCCGAGGTTGGTCGCCAGCGCTTCCTCCAGATCCGCGAGCGAGGACAAGTAACTCGTCACATTCCGTGTAACGTTAACCGATTGGCTCAGAAGCGTTTCGTTATCCGCAAACGCCGGGTTCTTATCCGGAATTTGACCGATCAATCCCGCCATATGCGCGGCTACCTCGCTTTTATAGTGAAGGATTTTGGCGAGCTCCAGATGGGATCTGGAAATATGCCGCACCAGCGCGTCTTTTTCGCGTTCCATCCCGTCCCTCCTTCCCCTGCGCCGCCCGGTTTTCTTTTATTCAAAAGTATATGCACGGAGAACCGCGGGTGTCCGCGGACAAGCGACGGCGCTTGCAGTGGGACCGGACTCTGCGGCCCCCCGCTTCCTTAATTCCCACTCAGATGCTTTCCCGTGAAAAATCTCCCGAAACAGACGGCTCCTCCGCTATATAAGGAGAGTCCGTATCCGCAGCGTATCCCCGGCGGCGCCAGTTGTCCGGATAGAAAAGCCGCGGACCGAGCCTATCCATGGCGAGCCGGAGCGCTTCCAGGTGATCGGATGCCCGGCTCCGGTCCATCCAAGCGAAAGGCCGCGCGCCCCGCGTATCCCCGCCGGAAAGCCGCACGGAAGAAACCGCGAGGCCTTCCAGCAGAGCGGTTCCATGCGCCCTGACGGGATGGCCAAGCTCCGCTCCGAGCTTCTTCACCGCCTGGCGGGACAGAGCGTGGGGCAGGACGGTCAAGCTGTCCGCCCGCAAATCCCGGCGGCCCAGCGCGTAGTTGACGAACTGCTTCGCCATGACTTCGGGCGGGCGCTTGTGAAAGTGAGGCAGCTTCGCGGAAACGTCCCACAAGGCGGCATCGCTCCCGCCGGCGACCGTACCGGCAAGCGCCGCTATTTCCTCCGCAGCAGAGGACACGGACGCATCCAGGAACACCAGGATGTCGCCTTCCGCCGCTTCCGCTGCCGCCAGCCTTTCTCCTCCGCCCCCAGCGGACACGCCTCCCGCGCCAACAAGCTTCACTTCCGCTTCAAGCCGCGGAGCCGCAAACGTTTGAACCAGTTGCGGGGTAACCGCCTCGTCACGCGAAGCAAGGATAACCTCGTGCAGAGCCAGCCTCTTCAGTTCCCCGAGCAGTCTCAGCAAGGGCGAATCCTGCACAGTGAAGGCTTCCGGTCCCGCGCCGTGCAGAAGAATGACGGCGGAAACCCGCTGATCCGAAGGAAAAGGAAACCATCCCTTGTCCCGCAGCCCCACCCTCTCGCAATAGCCCTGCGCAAAAGCCGACGCGGCAGCCGCATATTCCGGTCCCGCGGGATTCAGACCGCTGAGCACTCCGCCGTGGCGGGCCCAGAGATCGTTCATCTGTCTGCGCGCCGCCGCTTCATCCGTCCGGCAGGAGCCCGCTTCGTCTCCGTCTACGGAAGCGGACCGGACCGGTAAGCCTGCGGCGAGCAGACCTCCCAGTCTCCGTCCGGCTGCCGCAAGCTCTGCAATCCGCCGTCCCTTCCGGGACGTTACCGCCTTCGCGCCGGTTTTCCCGGGATTTCCGCTGCGGGTCCGCATCCGGCTTCGCGGCTTCTGTCCTCTCGCTGTGCCGGACGGCTTCTTATTAGTCTTCAGCCGCTTCATCCGCTCCCTCCTTTCCTGTCGCGGTCCGAAGAGGCTCCGCCGCCCCTTCCGAAAACGCCGCGGCTTCGATCCAGGCATGCAGCGCTTCCAGGTGATCGCCTAAGATCAAGTCCCCTACGGGATCTCTCCCGGCGCTTTTTCTCCTCCTGGGATTCTTGGCTCCTACGGCCGCATATACCGTGGCCTTGACATTCAGCCCTTTGTGAAGGGCGAGCACCAGCGCTTTGGGCGGGACGGCGAGCGCCTCCGCCCCGATCTCGTTTATCGCCCTGCGGCTTAACGCGTGCGGAATCGTCGTCAGCGACGTTCCCGCCAGGTCCGGCCGGTCCAGCATAGCGGTCAGCGCATGCTTGGCAAGGATGACGCGGTGGACGCTATCGCGCTTGACCGGGCCGGTGTAGGTGTTCATGGCCACATCGGCCCCGTTTTCCACGGCTTTGACGAAAGCGGAGAGCTTTGCGGCCGGAATCACGATATCCCCATCCGTAAAAAGCACAATATCCCCTCGGGCCGCCCGCGCTCCGACGGCCCTGCCGACATCATGGCCGAGCGCCGTATCGAACGCGATCATCCTCGGACCCATTTTCTCCACGATGTCGCGGGAACCGTCCGTAGAGCCGTTCACTACGGCTATCACTTCCACGCTCGGATGAACGTGGTACGCTTCCCGTATAACAGCCGCAAGAGACCGCCGCTCGTTATAGACCGGGATCACCACGGACACTTTCGGAGCGGGATCGTTGCGGTACGTGTGCAGGCTGTTTACGTCACTACTTTGCGCAAGCGGTGTCTTCCGTCTCTTCTTCACCCGCCGCTCACCTCCGTCTCCTTCTCTGCGGCCTCTTCTGTCATATCGTATGGGCCGGATCGCCGGATCGGGAGGGCGGATGTGGAGACGCGCAAAAAAAGGCGGTCTTTTCCGCCGGAGTATGCGTGGTCATGCCCTTCGAAATGAGCCTGAACGCCCGCCTTGCTGAATCGGCAGCGAACTGCCAGTGCAAACTCTGGTGAGCGGGCAGCCCTTTGGGGACCGCCCGTTCCCCGGTTCAGCCCAGGCTGACGTCTTTGAAAAGCGTATCCCAGCAAGCCGGGTTGATGCTGTAGCAGCCGACCGCGCACGTCCGGGGGAGGGACCACTGCAGGTCTGTGATGCCGTCAGCGTTGCTGTGGTTGATCACCAGCACCCGGTAATCTTGCTTTACCAGCACGTTCAGCACCCGCTCCAGCTCGCACGCCTCTTCGTAATACGCGTTCGTGCGGACAAACAGCAGCCGGCTGCCGTACATCAGGTGATGCAGAGTCCGGTAAATGCGGCGGTCGAGCCTGCTTCTGAATTCCGGATAAGAAGCCAGATGGAAGATATGGTTCTGATTTTGAGGGAAATCATGTGCCGAAATAATCCGGGATTTTCTATCCATCACAAGTAAATTCCCGCCTCCGTAATCGATCCCGACCGCCTTCAAATTGCCGGGCTCCATAAATCCCTGGAATCTGTTTTCCAATACTCCGCTCACATCTTCCAATTCGGAAACCATCCAGTCGAATACACCCGAAAACGAACGCAAGTTCATTCTTTTTAATTGAATGGAAGGAGTGCAGTTTCCCCCCAGGCTGTAAATCAAATCGTACTTTCCGGCTATTCCGCTTAAGTCCATGGACGCCCCGTCTCCCTTCTGCCGTACCTTATTTCAAGCTGATATCGGCAAAAAAAATATCCCACCAGCGGTCGCTGTTAAAATTCCAGATATCCGCATAGGGGACCTGGACGGCGCATGTATGCGGCAGCGGCCAGTCTAGCTCGACCAGGCCCGGCACCTGCTCATATTCCACCAGCAGGATCTTGTATTCATGCGCGACAAGCCCGTTCAGCACTTGCTCCAGTTCGGCCGTCTCCTCGTACGTTCCATGCATGCGAATGAACAGGATACGCTTTTCCTCGTTTAATTGTTTTAAAAACCGGTTAATCCGGCGGTTCAGCTTTTCCTTGAATTCTCCGTAGGTGAAAAGCTGTTCCGGCGAATTCCGGTTCACCGGGAAATCGTGGACGGATATGACGCCGTATGCGGAATCCTTCACTTGATAATTCGGTTGAAGGGTAACCGGCTCCACCACGCTCATATGGGCAAGCTCCATGAATCCGTCAAACCGTCTGCCCAGCAGCCGGTTCACGTCCGTGAGCGAATCCGACATCATCCAATCCAGCACCCCTGCGGAAGAGCGCAGGCCGTGCCTTTCCATCTGAATCGCCGGCAGGCAGTT
The DNA here is from genome assembly GCF_000739915.1 of Paenibacillus chitinolyticus NBRC 15660. Classification (GTDB taxonomy): domain Bacteria; phylum Bacillota; class Bacilli; order Paenibacillales; family NBRC-103111; genus Paenibacillus_F; species Paenibacillus_F chitinolyticus. Next base: position 444,995 of record NZ_BBJT01000005.1, read on the forward strand.
TTGTCCAAGGCTGAATACGGAGTCGTAGCTCCCCGCCAAGTCTTGTAAACGCATCATACTCCCTCCTTTTGGCCTCCTGTTGTATACAATGCGCGAAGGGGACATTCAGCGTGGACCCCCGTCCTTGCCCGGAAAAATGGATGCGCACATCCAATCCCCCGCCGCGTCCCGGCATACTCTGTTAGAAAGGATGTGAGCCGCGAGCATCCGGAACACGGAGGTAAACGTCATGTACAAGTACTATCAGAAGGTGGAAATAGATCCGCATACCTATGCTCTGCCGCTTCAAGCGGGCGATCAGGAAATGTTCCTGTGCCCCCTCTATTTGTACGGAATTACGCCGGGCAGCCGGATTCTTTTTAAGGTGAACATCGCCTGGAGCAACCCCGTCACTTACGACATCGGCGAACTGGAAATCAAAATACGGCGCGACCATCCGGGCGGACCCGTTGTTGAGAGCAGCGAAGATTCGCGCTTCCGCGGGGGAACGGCAAGTATGGAAGGGGAAGACGAAGGGGACGCGGCCGACATCGTGGTTTATTACCTGACCGTGCGTTCGCAAGGAGGAAAAGCGCTGATCGAAGGCCCGATTGTGTTTGAGGGATTTGTCCTTGAAGAGGATTGAAATCCGGTGAAATGGTTTTATTGCCCCGGCTACTCGTCCGTTTCGAAACAGCCTGAGAGTGAATTTACTAATCTTGTAAGACTATTCTTTCAAAAGGGGATGAGCTACCTTGGCTACCATTTTGGATTATCAGACTAATGATGCTCTCATAGGCGGAGGTTCCCTGCCTTTTCCCGTAACGAATCCGCTGCTTGGCGGCGTCGAGCTCGAAGTCGCCACGATTAACCTGACGCCTGCGGATACTACCAATCTTCTCCGTTTCGAGGGAACGATCGGCTGGCAGCCCGACCTTCTTCTCGCCACTCCGCTGCTCCCGATTCTTCAGGTCAGAATCCGCGTTGGCAGCCCCACGGGAACCGTCATTTACGAGACGGACGATTCGGCTCTGATCGGTACCGGCGTTCTGACGACTATCACGGACAACATCCTGACGGTTTCGTTCCAGCATTCGATTCAAGCTTCGGTCGTTCCGACCGGTTCGCAGCCCTACTTCCTGACCGTTGCCGTCCGGGGGCTGGGCAGCATATCGATTCGCGGCCCCATTCACTTCGGGGCATTCGTTATCGCTCCGTAACGGGATCTATTACGGCAAAGGCAGACAAGAGGCCGTCCTCTCTGCCTTTTATTGTATTTAGTGCTGCGGCACAAAAAAACCTCACATTAGACGTGAGGTTTTTTTGTGTTTGTCGACCTTTATCGCCTTTATCTCGTTTATCGCTTTATCGGCGTTATCTGTGGTGTCGGCTGTATCGCCTTTATCGGCGGTGTCGGCGACAATCGGTGATTACCCGCGTCGGCTAAAATCGTCCCCGGCTCTGTCCGGCCGCCAGATAGGCCTTTACGAAATGCTCCGTCATCCGGTCCAGGGACCAGCGTTCGCAGCCCGAGAGACGGGCGGCTTCGCCCATCTTCAGCCGGAGTTCGTCGTCGGCAAGCAGCAGCTCCAGGTGGTAGGCCAGCGTATCGGTGTCCCCTACCATAGAGACAAACCCCGTCTCGCCGTGCGCGACCATTTCCGGCAGCCCGCCCGCATTGGAGACGACGGCCGGCTTGCCTGCCGTCTGCGCCTCCATAACGGCAAAGGGCTGGTTATCCTGCACGCTCGGGTGCGCGAAGATATCCGAGAGCGCCAGGATGGCCGGCACATCTTCCCGGTGCCCGAGGAACCGGACATCGTCCTCAAGCCCGGCGGCCCGCACCTGAGCGATCAGCTCATCGCGTTTGTCGCCGTCGCCGACCAGCCAGCAGATCCAGTCGGAGCGTCTTTGTTTCAAATTGGCCAGGGCAGCGATCAGAAAGTGAATCCCCTTGATCGTTTCCAGACGCGCCGGACACACGATCAGTTTTTTCCCTTCCGGACGGACCAGGGGCGTGCCTGCGGCGAGCTTGTGCGTGAACGGCTCCATATCGAATCCGTAGGGCGACACTTCGATATGTCCTGCGGGTACGCCGTATTCCCGGGAGAGAACGTTTTTCAGCCAGTTGGAGGCCGTTACCGCCTTCTCCGCCGCCATGGCGCCGTGATATTCGAGCGTGCGGTAATAAAGGTGCGCAAGCGGCCGCAGCCTCTCGGAATCCAGCCTGCCTTCCTCGTCCAGCAAGATTTTAATCTCCCTTGCCAGTGATCCGTGAATGCTCGCCACCAGACCGGTGCTCGGGGGCCTTACCCGGTTTAATGCGAGCGAGGCGATCACGTCCTGGGCATGGATGACGTCGTACTGCTGAAGTCCGAACGAAGCCGCGGCCAATTCCATGCAGTAGCGATCCATTTCCACCCGGCGCACGAGCGGGTCCTGATGAAGGGCCGGCAGCGCGTTCCGGTTTAATTTTGCCTGGAGCATGTGCATCAGATCGTCTTTCATCACCTTTAGGTCGGTTCCGTAGATGTAATATTTGTATTCGTCGGGTCCGTTCCCCATCAGGTCGACCTGATGCCCCCAGTTTTCCAGCCGCTTCTTAAGCTGAAGCATAAACGGCCATACCCCGCCGAGATGGGGAATCGGCCAATAGGTCGCGAGCAATATTTTCAAGAACCTTCCCCCCGTTTCGCCTCTGTTTCCTTCCTTGCCGGCGTTCCTGCAGCCCGCACCGTTTGCGCGGAGAACAAGCATCTTCTTTTATCATATGGACGGGATAACGGGATTGACATGGAGAATGGCCTCTATCCTATAAAAAAGGCGGCAGAAACGTGCCGGACCGGCGGATTCGTCCGCTTGCGCCCGGACCTTCGCCCCCCTGCTTTCATACGATATGGAGGATACAAGCACAGAGAAAAGAGGTGCGTTATGAAAGCCTTAGTCACCGGAGGGGCGGGCTTTATCGGCTCTCACTTGGCGCAAGCGCTCGCGGACGCGGGCCATGAAGTCCATGTGCTCGACAACTTGTCGAGCGGAAAAGCCGAATGGGTGCCCGGCCAAGCCGTTCTTCATGTCCTGGAACTAAACAGCCCGGAGCTTCACGAGCTTGTCGGACGTATCCGGCCCGAAGTCGTGTTCCATTTGGCCGCTCAAGCCGACGTTCAGAGATCCATAGCCGATCCGGCTTTCGATGCGCAGGTCAACATTACCGGAACGGTGTCGCTCCTTGATGCTTGCCGGAAATCGGCTGTGCGGCGGTTCGTCTTCGCTTCGACATCCGGCGTGTACGGGGACAGCGTGCACGAAAAATTATCGGAGGATATCCCGGCCGCGCCCATTTCGTACTACGGTCAGTCGAAACTTGCGGCGGAAGGGTATATCCGGATTTTTCACAAGCTGTACGGACTGCCCTATACGATTCTCCGTTACGGAAACGTGTACGGCCCGAGGCAGACGCCCAAAGGAGAGGGCGGCGTAGTCGCCGTGTTCCTGCAGCAGCTGCGCCGGGGACAGCCCATCACGATTCACGGAGACGGCGGGCAGACCCGGGACTTCGTGTATGTCCGGGACGTCGTGGAGGCCAATCTGGCGGCCGCCGCATCTACGGGCTGCGGGCTCTACCATGTCAGCACGGGCCGGAGCACGACCATCCGGCAGCTGGCCGAGCTCATCCGCGAGACCCGGTCGGCGCCTGTTCCGGTCCTGTTCGGCGAAGCCCGGCCCGGCGATATCCGGCACAGCTGCCTGGACAACCGCCGGGCACAGGAAGAGCTGGCCTGGAGCCCCCGGTACCGCATCGCCGACGGGCTGCGGGAAACCTGCGCCGCGTTCCTGGCTTAAGGCGGCACCGGTTTGCAGGCACCCGAAGGAAGCCTGCGCCATGTCTGCCCCATGTCTCGTCGTTCGCGTGCCTGTGCCACGCCGTGTCTCACGGGTCTCGTGCCGGTGCCGCGCCATGCCGTCTCGTTCCCGTGCAGATACCGTGTCGTGGCCCGAAACAAAAGCCCCGGTTTATTCCGGACAATCCGGAATACCGGGGCTTGCTTTTTTTTAGCGAAACGGTCAGCGGCTGTTCCAGATATCGTGGATAGCCTGGGCGAATGCGTCTACGCTTCTGGCCCACGGCCATTGATACGAATCGTACAGGCCCTGGAGAGCCAGACGGGCCCGCAGCTCCTTATCGTGGATCAGCCGGACGATGTCTGCCGCCAGCCGGTTCTGGTACCGGTAAGAAAGGAGGCAGTTGCGCTCGTGCCGTGCATAATCCGCATTTCCGCCTGAATACGTCGTGACGAGCGCCGCCCCGCATCGCATGGCCTCCAGGCCGGGCAGCGAACCGGAATCGTAGAGCGAAGAGCTGACGTAGATATCGGTTTTGTTGTAGAGGTAGCGCAGCTCCTCGTCGTTATTGGGCAGGCAGAATTGAAAACTGCCCGTATCGCGGAGACGCTGCAGACTCGGTGCGGTATGAAATTCGTCGGGCGGGCAGATCAGATTGATTTCCGTATCGGGATAATGATGTTTGACGAACGCGAGCCGGCTGACCAGATAATCCTGGTCGCGGTGCCAGGCAATCCCTCCCTCCGAATTGCGGACGACAGCGGAAATTTTGACAGCGGGCGGGGTGGATTTCCGGAGGTTCAGATTTTGCATGAACGGTCCAAGTCCGATCGGGACGATATGTCCGCGGATGCCGTGATTAAGCTCGATCAACTTCTGCTGCCACTCGGACAGTACGATAAGATGCGGCGTCGTATGATAGGTGGGGAACGTGATATGATCGTCCGGCAGAAAAGTCGGTTCGTAGCAAAGACTGAACCGGACATGAACGCTCCGGTCCCGCGCGCTCGCTTCCACGCATGCGGGCACGGTCGTGTAGAAGTTGGAGACGACTACGTCTCCGGGCGGAATATCGTCCGCGTCCAGCGTAATACTGTGACGGCCGCGGACAATCCGGGCCCGGATATCAAACTTGACTTCGGCATGAGCAGGCATCACGATGGTGACGTCATACCCGCGGTCCGCCAATCCGTTCGTAATTTCCGCCAGCATCCGCTGGGCCCCGCCGAAATTCAAGGTGAGGATAGGAAACACCAGCCTCATGCTTTTTCCTCCTTTCATGGACACGCAGCCGCACCGGTTCTCCGCGAACCGGCGTCTACCCGTTCGGGTGGCTGTTCAAAATATGCTGGATAACCGGGTCCGGCATCCGGTAGTTATCCGGAAGCCCGGCCCGGATCTGGTTCCACAGCTTGTAATCGACCAGATACTCCGGGTTCGACACTTGCACGGAAAAAAGCGAATTGTACAGGTCGCCAATCACATACACTTTCTCGCTCATGATCATTCTCCTTTCTGTCCCCGCAAGGAAATTCAGGCTTGAGCGGCTTTGGCGATTGCCCTGCCGTATACATCGAGAAGCCGCTGAACCATCAGATCCATGGACCAGTGGACGGCCCCCCATTGCCCGGCTTCCCTGCCCATCGCTTCCCGCATAGAGGTATTCTCCAGCAGCGTGTACAAGTGGGTGAACAACTGCTGGCTGTTGCCCGACGGGAAGATAAGCCCCGTACGGCCGTGCTCGACCATCTCGGGCACGCCCGTGGCGTCGCTGACGATCGACGGCTTCCCTGCGAGCTGCGCTTCTATCAGCGACAAAGGCTGATTGTCCACATAACTCGGCTGCACGAAGATATCGGACTGGGCAAGCAGATAAGGCACGTCGTTCCGCCTGCCCATAAACTGGACCGTTTCCAGCAGTCCGAGTTCCGCGCACTGCCGGTTAAGCTCCGCCTCCTGGTCGCCTTCTCCCACGATCCAGCAGACGAAATCGTCCCGCACCGTCCGGAGCAGGCCGACCGCTTCGATAAGCAGCGACAAGCCCTTGATCGGGATGAGCCGGCCGGTGAAAATAATGACTTTTTTCCCAGGCGGCTTATAGATCGGGGTGGCGGAGCTTGCCATCTTCGCATAGAAATCGCCCGTAGCGTACCCGTACTGAAACACCTCGACTTGATGCTCGGGAACGGAGTATTCCGTGGTCAGCAGGCGCTTCAGCCACTGGGAGGAGGCGATCGTAATATCGCTGCTCGTGGCGCCGAGATGCTCGATAGCCGACTGGAACCGCCAGATGAGCGACTCCTCCAGGTTGACGTTATTTTCCAACAGATGCAGCTTGATCTCGTGAGCCACCGAACCGTGCAGACTGGCGACGAGTCCCGTCCGCGGTGATTTGACCCGCCGGAAAGAACGCGTGGCCAGAACGTCCTGCGTATGAATCACGTCATATTGCTCCAGCCCGAAATAGGCGGCGGCCAGCTCCATGCTCAAGGTGTTCATTTCAAAATGCGAAAGCCAGGAGCTGGAGTGAAGGATCGGATACAGCTCGGGGCTTATTTTCTTTTCCAGAAAAGGCCTTACCGCCTCTTTATAAAAAACACGGCCGCTGAACGGCATATGAAACACACTTTCATCTTCGCTGTTGCCGAATACATCGACCTCGTGGCCTAGCGCCTCCAGCTTTTCTTTCATATTGACCATAAGCGGCCACACTCCGCCCAAATGCGGTAACCGCCAATAGGTCGCGAGCAGTATCTTCAAGAATGTCCCCTCTTTTCTGCGTGAAACTCACAAGGCTGCGTGTCGGCACCGGCATGCCTTTATCCCTACACTATATGCGGCTATTCCCCTCCTTCACGGGTCGTTTGCCTCACCGGGCTCAAAATGTGTACGTGTCCATACGTCTGTGCGGCAATTTCATATACTGAACTGTGCCGGATTGAACGGAAGGGAAGGTGACCATGTCTATTTACTATTTTGACGCCTACGAGTTCGGACCTTACGACTCGCGTTATATCCAGAGTTTCGATCTTGTCTTTCAAAATATCGCCCAGCGGCATTTCGACGTTCTTATACAGGGCTATCAAGGCCAGAGCCGTTTTCTCTTGGGGCTCTATCATCTCGATCCCGCTCCGCTGCCCGGTTCGATTGCCCATCTGCCGACGGTATATAATCACAATCAGCCCTTTACGCTTCACATTCACACGAATTTGACCAATCCTTATCCCCTTGCGATGACGATGTACGCTAAAAACGAAGGGGTTCTTGTTGCAACCTTCACCACGAATGATTTGACGGTCAGCGATCCGCTCTGACTGTCGGTGCCGGGATTTGCCCGTAAAAAAGAGGCCCTTCTATTCGGAAGCGGCCTTTTAAGGTTGTTTGCTTCTGCGAACCCCCGTGCTCAGCGTATAAAAGATTTCAGCGACAATCCGGGCCGCATTCACAGCGTCTTCGTTGTTGATGAGAACGGCCGCATTAGCGGAGGCTGTCCCGAAACCTTTCGTATTAATAAGCATTCCTGTCGTAAAAGTCTTACTTCTTCACCCCTTTTCTAGCAATCTCTTAAGCAGTATATTCTTCCGGAACCAAAAAGATTGGACGACCCCGAGGGCCGTCCGTTTTTTTGCATATGCGCCTGCTCCCGGATTTCGAATATGTCTCCCGTCCGGCTCCCATACCGGTTAATTGCCCGAAAAGATCGCCTGCGCACCCGTTCTCGTATCCATCCAAACGCCGATAAACCCGTAAGGCGGGATGGTGCTGATGTCCGTATAATTCCCGATGGTCGGCACCGGTGTGGCGCTGCCCGCATTCGGGTTGCTGGAGGCGGTGGATTCTCTCCGGTTAAAAAACGAGGCCCCCCCGTCCACAGATATGGCCACATACGCATCCAAATCGAACCCGTTAATCTGATTGGAATAGTACAGAATGGTGATCAGCCCGCTTTTGGGGGACACATCTATAGAAGGAAAAAAGTTCTGAGTGCCGGCCGGAGCCGACGTAACAGAGACGGGAGCCGTCCAAGTCAGTCCCTGATCGAAGGACCGGGACAGGAATACGTCCGAATAACCCTGCCGGTTATCCTGCCACACCGCGTAAAGAATCCCGCTTGTCGACAGCGCCGAATTATCGACGGCGATACAGGCGCCGGTCGGTACTTCGAAGCCGTACCCCGTAACCGGCAGGACGTTGGGTACCAGCGTGACGGGCGAAACGATTATCGGCGTCTGGAAAGTGGCCCCGCCGTCCAGCGAACGGCTTACCTCGAAGCGTGTAACCGGAGTTAACGAGATGTAGGCCACATAGACAATTCCCGTCAGCCCCGCAGCCACGTCCCCACGCGTCACATAATCGGCGTCCGGAGATACAAGCGCGGGCCGCAGCCAGGTCTGCCCGTTGTCCAGCGAACGTTGAAAGAAGATCACGGACCCGCCCACAAAGTCCGTATTGAATTGGTGGACATAGACCAGGTAAACGCTGCCCTGATACGTACTGGCCTGGGAGTTGTCAAAGACCGCGTTCACCTGCACATTGTTGATAAACGTCGTAAACCCTTGAGCCGCAATGACCGGTGCTCCGAAAGTGATTCCGTTGTCCGTTGACGTGTAGACGGCAATCGAGCCGCTGCCCGCCGCATTGAAAACATGGGACGCCACGATGAACACATTTGGAAACCCGTAAGCCACGACGTTGGACTCGCCGCCGATATATCCCGCCGGGAGCGGCAGAATAAGCGGTCCCCATGAGATGCCCTGGTCAACCGAGCGATAGACGGCAATCTGGGCGGCCCCCGTCGTAAAATCCGTCGCAGCCGCCACGATATTGAGCGTAGTCAAGTAATTGGCCGCCACGCTGGGTGTCTGGGCAAGCGTTCCTGCCGGCGATACCTGCGAATTCGCCATTTGGGTTCACCTCCTTTAGTAAATGTTAAAACCCGCCCCACGTCGTCTGCGCACCGGTTCTCGTATCAGTCCAGACGGCATAGAAATTGTCCGGCGGAACGGTGCCGACATCAATGTAATCTCCGATAAGCGGCGTCGGGACGGGGTCGTCTCCATTCGGGTTAAAAGAAGTGGTCGTCACGCGAATATTCGTGAAAGTGCTGCCTCCGTCCCTGGACTGGGCCGCATAAACGTCGAGATCGAAGCCGTTCAGCCGGTTCGTGTAGTAAATCACGGTAATGGTACCGGTTTTGGGCGATACCGTTATTGCCGGAAAAAAATTTTGCGCTCCTGCCGGGCTATCCGTAATGGGAATCGGTGCGCTCCAGGTAAGTCCCTGGTCCAACGAGCGGGACAGAAACACATCCGCATACCCCTGTCGGAAATCCTGCCACACCGCATAAATGTTCCCCCGTCCGGGGGACACAAGCGCGGTATCCGCCATAATGTTCGAGCAAGTCAGGACGCGGAACTCATACCCGGGCACCGGCAGTACAAGCGGAACGACCGATACGCCGGAGACCAGAATAGGCGGTCCGAAAGACTCGCCACCGTCCAGCGACCGTCTAATGTAGTAGGCTGCGGGGGGTGTCGTGTCGATCCAGGCAAAGTAGAGGTCCCCCTGCAACCCGATACCGACATCGGGGCGCTCGGTATTCCTCATCACATCCGATAAAATCAACGGAGCTTCCCAAGTGACTCCCCCATCCAGGGACCGCTGAAATGTCGCCATCGAAAAACCGCCCGCATCGACATTGTACTGCCGGTTATAGGTCACATAAGCGTTGCCGAGATACGGACTGGATTGAGAATTGTCATAGAACACTTTCGTCCAGTCGTCATTGATAAACGTGCCGTATCCCGGATTCACGATAATCGGCGCCGAGAAGCTGAGCCCGTTGTCCGTGGACCTGTAAACCGCAATCGTACCGCTGGAGTTGCCGGGGAAAACATGGGCCACGATCAGGAACAGATTCGGAAACCCGTAAGCCGCAAAGGCGGCCTCCGCTCCCGTAAACCCGGGCGGCAGGGGAAGAAAGGAATTCGTCCAGTTCACTCCCGCATCCTGCGACCGGTATACGCCCGTAAGCGGCGGCCCCAACGTAAAATCGGTGGCCGTTGCGATCATGATATTGGCATCCAGCAAATTAACGGCTAGCGAAGGTTCCTGCTTCGGATTGCCCGAAGCGTTCACTTGAAAGTTAGGCATAGGGGCCTCCTGTCGAATGCGCATAATCTTGTACTCCAATGTATGCCGGAGATGGGTCACGGGAATGGACAATACAGAAATTAATCGCCTCCCCTTTCAATGTCCACACCCGTCAAATACGGCCGAATAAACTGAAGTATGCATCCGGCGCGACGGCGGTACGCTTGTCTGCCCAAGCAATCAGCCAGGAAAGAAGGGATGTTACATGAGCGATGTCGGCATTGTCATGCCGGTGTATTTGCAGAGGCCGTCTTATTTACAGGAAGCGATCGAAACCATCCTTAACCAGACCTATGCGGATTTCCGCTTTATCATCGTGATCGACGGAGTATCGGAACAAATGGGACCGCAGATCCGGCAGTTGACCGCCCACGACAAACGCGTGGAGATTTTGGAAAACAAAAGGAATGTAGGCGTATCCGCTTCATTGAACCGGGGATTTAAGCGGCTTTTTAAAGATCCCCATATCCGGTATGTGACCTGGGTGTCGAGCGACAACCGCACCCATCCGTACTTTATCGAGCTTCTGCGGCATGAGCTTGCGCATGCGCCAGAGGAAGTGGGGCTGGTCTACAGCTGCTTCCGGGAAATAGACGCGGACGGACTGCCGCTCCGCGACGAGGCCTTTCAGGAGGAATTCCGCCGGTATCAGAATAAGCCGAAAGAGGAACTTCTCGACGTGTGCATTGTAGGTGTATCTTTTATGTACAAATCGCGCTTCGCCCGGAAAATAGACGGATACCGCATGGAACCCGTCGAAGACTACGAATATTGGCTGAGATTATCTCATCTGTGCGAGCTGCGCTATATCCCCGTAGAACTCGTGGAATACCGGGTCGACTCGGATTTCAGCATTTCCGCCAAGCTCAAGGGTTCTGTCGAGCAGCACAGGCGCTGGCGTCACGCATTCCGTTTGGCCAAAAAGGAGGCCAGGGAAAGACAAAATATTCCTCTGGAAACGACCGTTTACTTACCGGTGACCGATGCGTCCGAGAGTCTTCCCGACCGGCTCGACTGCCTCCTGGACCAATACTACAGCAACTTTCAGGTGATCGTGGTCGACGTAACCCCAGGCCGGGCTTCGGCGGGTTTACTTCACGGGATACGGGACCCTCTGCTGAGCACCCGCTTCCTTCCCGGCATGCCGCCTGTCGAAGCCGTTCATGCCTGCCTGAAAGGGCTTGCGACCCCGTTCGCCGCGATCGCATACCGGGAGCGGGATTTTGAATACATGGATCTGCAGGTCTTGACGGCCGCCCTGCGCGCCGCTCCCGAGGGGGCTTACTCCGTTTGCTACAACGGCGACCGGAGCGATCTCGCGTACCGCTTTGATCCTCGTGCAGGCATGCCCGCAACCGAACTGTTTCGTTCAGCGAAGCTGAAGGAACTTTTGCTCCCCAAGTAAACGGCTGCAGTCCTTTGCACCCCTGTCTCTATCGTGCGCGTACGCGAAATAACGCTTGGCGGAGTCCGCCAAGCGTTATTAACCGTGCTGCTTCACATGCCCGATTCCAAGTTCGCCCAGCATGCAGGAAAACTGCCGGGCGTACAGATCCGGAGAAAACACTTCCGCCGCATGACGGCTCGCTCTGAAGCGGATTTCCTCCCGCAGCGGGACGTTGTCCATGATCTCCGAAATTTGCCGGAACGCCTCTTCATGGTCGTCGTGGGGATAGAACCTTCCCGTTACGCGGTCCGCGATAAAACTTCTGACTCCGTCCGAATCCGTCGAGACGACGGGACACCGGCAGCACATGGCTTCCAGCACGGCATAGCCGAATCCTTCCACGCGTGAGGTCGAGAGCAGCACGCCGCCGGAATCGCCGATGACGGAATACTGCCGTGCCATTTCTTTGTGCGGCAGGTTCGCCTGCACCGTCAAGCGGGAACCCAGCTCGTAATCCGCAACCAGCTTACGGAACTCCCCCTCTTCCGATCCGAGCGTATTGTCCACGTACATGCGGATTTCGACCGGGCGGTCCCGCGTTTTGAACAAGCGTGCGACCTCCAGAAGACTCCGCCAGTTCTTGTTCGGCTCGATCCGTCCGACCCACCCGATGATGGGAACCGGCGCGACGGGATGCCTTTCAAAGCGGAAGCTTTCCATGTCGATACAATTATGAAAGCTGAACCTTTTCATCCGGGCGTAGTACGTCTCGAACATCCGGATCAGGTGCGGGGTGCGGGGGCACAGCATGGCATCGGCGTGCAGGGTAAGCAGCGGTAAAACCCGTTTCATAACAAACTCCGCTTCCTCCACGCTCCCCAGTCCCTGCGCCTCGTAAATGATTTTGCCCGTGTAGCCGCTTGACCGCAGGGGAAGAATCAGTTCGGCCACCGTCGAGATGATAACCGCCTCGAACCGTTCCCGGTTGACAAGCTCCGTAATCTCTTTCTCGTCTTTCGTTACGTAAACGGGCACCCCGTCCAGGTTCTGCATCCCCGTTCCTTCATGCAAATACAGCAGGCTGCACGAGATGCCGATTCTCTTCAGCGCGATAACCCGCTGGCGGTTCAGAGTCTCCATTCCTCCGCTCGGGATATAAAACACGAATAAAAGCTTCATGGCACACCTTCTTTCAAGCTGATGCAAGAGACGGGCGGGGCCTCTAACTCCCGGCTTCCAAGGAAGCGATGCGTGCGGCCAGCAGCGGGTTGTAACGGGCACGCAGCATATCCACCTCGCGCTGGATTGCCGGCTGGTGATTCCGGCTCCCCATCTCCCCGTGGAGCCGGTACTGGGTCAGTTTCTCGTTCACGAACTCGATCCGGACCCCGGCTGCGGCCAGGCGGAGCCACATTTCCAGGTCCTGCGTGTACTTGCACGTCTCGTCGAAAAATCCGTAGCTCCGGAACAGATTTTTGTGCATCAGGACAGTGCACCCGTTGATCGGGTTGTACTGGAGCATGTAGGTGTACAGCTTCGTGGACGTATTGAAATACTCCGTATTTCCCGGATCGGTAGGAAAATTAGGGGCGTACAGGACGTGCCCGTGCTCGCTAATAACCTCGTAGTTCGTAAAGCTGATGTCCGCATTCGCCGAAGCCAGCCCGTTAAGCTGAACCGCCAGTTTATGCGGGTGAAAACGGTCGTCCGAACTGAGCCAGGCGATATAATCGCCCGAAGCGTGACGGATTCCGTGGTTGAGCGCCGAGGCCGTCCCTCCGTTTGCTTTCCCCAAATAATGGACCCACGGCAAGTACGGCGTTATTTTATCCCGATGCAGGGTCGAACCGTCGTCCACTACAATGATTTCTTTGTCGGGATACGTCTGGTTTAGCGCGCTGACGATCGCCTGATCCACATAAGCACAATTGTAAAAAGGGATTATGACGCTCACCCGGGGCGGCATTTCCCACCTCCTTCCCGCAGTCGCCTGCCCGTTATCTGTGTTTTTTAACCCCTTTGCCGGCTTTCCCCTTGCGGGATTTGACCGCTTTAGCCGGGCGCTTGCGAAGCCGGGCGGCCGGGCGTCTGCGAGACCGCAATGCCGTGTGCCTTCTTCCGGACAGCAACCGCCTCTGGCTTCGCGAATGCCGCAGCAAATCGTTCCGGTAACGGCTGCGGACGCTCATAACCTCCTCCCAAATGGCAGGCTGGTACAGCATCGTCCCCATGCCGCCGTGATGGCGGTACAGCGTAAGCGGGGCATCCAGGAAATCCAGCGAAAAACCGGCCAGCAGCACGCGGATCCAGAACTCGTAATCCTGGGTATACCGGAGTGTCTCGTCAAAATATCCGACCGCTCTGAACAGATCCCGGCGCATCATGACCGTACAGCCGTTGACGGGACAGATCGACAGGAAAGCGCGCGTAAATTCATGGGGATACCGGTATCTGGACGCCACATTCGCCTTCGTGACGGCTCCCGCCTCGTCGATCTGGTCGAAGGCCGTATGGCTGAAGATCGAGTTCCGTTCCAGCATGAACTGCACCTGACGCCTGATTTTATCCGGGTAAAAAAGATCGTCGGAACTCAGCCAGGCTACATAGTGCCCCGTGGCGAGAGCAAAACCCATATTCAGAGCGGAGGCGGCTCCCCCGTTTTCTTTTCCGAGATAAATCAGCCGGTCCATATAGGGCTCCAGTTTTTCTTTGTGCAGCGTGGAGCCGTCATCCACTACAATCAGTTCGATATTGGTATAGGTCTGGTTCAGCACGCTGGAAACCGCCTGATCCACGTACGGACAGTTGTAGAAGGGAATCACGACCGTTACTTTCGGCAGCATGCATTCACCTCTTTTCCTTCAAAGGTGGGAGCGCTCGTCAGTTCCGCCTGTAATACTCCAGCGCATCCGACAGGGACGTTTCGAAAGAAATCCGCGCGGACCAGCCCAGCGCCTTCAAAGCCGAGACATCCACCGGTCTGACGGGATCCGGGCGCGGCTTGTTCTCGACCTCCAGAGGCAGCGCCGCCGGACTCAGCGAACGGAAGACCGAGACGATCTCGCCCAGCGGACGAAGCCGCTCCGATCCGATGCGGTAGACCGCCCCCGGCTCGCCGTGGCCGAGAATGGTTTCATAGGCCGAGACCGCGTCCCGCACATCGAGGTAATCGCGCTCCTCGCCGAGGGACGACAGCCGGAACGGTTCCGACGGGCCGCCCTTCTCCAGGGCCGCGATTTTGCGGGCGAGCAGTCCGCAGATGCCGCCGGAAGGACCCGGGCCGACCAGATTGGACGGCAGCGCCACCATGATCTGCTGCGAGAACCACCGGTGCCAGGAGCGGGCGGCGTACAGCAGCAGCATTTTGCTGAAGCCGTACGGATGCGGGAGCGGCTCGCCGGGTTCCGCCGCCCCGAGCATGGAGCCCGCGACGAGAATCCGCGTGCCGGGCCGCGTACGCAGCGCTTCCAGCAGATACACGGAAGCCATCAGGTTCGCCTGCAGGAACGCAGCCGGGTCCTGCCACGATTCAGTGACGGAATTGCGCCCGGCCAGGTGGAGCACCCAGTCCGGACCGGTTTCCGCGACCAGCCTCTCCACGTCCTCACGCCGGGTCAAATCGCAGGCATAGAGCTTTCCGGCAGGCATGCCGGTGCCGGGCTTAGCGGACCCGGGCTCTTGCAGCACACTTGGCCCATTCGGCCCGGGCGGCACGCCTGAAACATCCTCGCGATGCGGCACGACCGGCGCCTCCCCGTTTCCGGGCTTCGCGTGCGCCGGTCCCTCGTTTCGGACCACGGCGGCGACCTCGTAGCCCTTGGAAACAAAATAATCACAGGCGGCGCGACCCGTAAACCCGCCCGCCCCGGTGATCAGGATTCGAGGCATTGCACACACATCCATTCATCCATTTCCTTGAGCATCGTTTCATACCCCGGAATGGCGTAGTTCAGATCGCCGCGCGTATTTTTAAGCGTCCGGTTCAATCGGACGGAAGCGTTTTTGCGCACCTCTAAATCCGTACGCCCGAACTGCTTGCGGAACAGATTCAGCAGCTCGTATTTGCTCACCTTGACGGGTGCCGTCAAATGTACGAGGCCCGTTAGTTCCGGACGCTGCAGCGCATGCTCGACAAATTTGGCGAGTTCCAGCGTCGTAACGCCGTTCCAGTAAGCTCTCGTGTAGCCGCCCACTTCTCCCTCCCGACTCAGGAACCACTGGAGAAGCCCGATGCCCGATTCTCGGATTTCAGGACCGATGATCGACGTGCGGATCGTCAGGTGCGGGGCCTTCCGGACCTCCCCAAGCGCCTTGGACCGCCCATATATACTGGTGCCGTCCGGCACGTCATCCTCCGTATGGTCCCCCCGGCGTCCCGAGAAGACACAGTCCGTGCTGATATGAATAAGCCGGCCCCCGGCTTCGAGGGCGGCTTCCGCCAGATCGTGCGGGAAAATCCCGTTGACGCGATAGGCGTTAACGGGGTCCGCTTCGGCAAACTGATTTAGCACACCGATACAGTTAATGACGGCATCGGGACGGAACGTTGCGATAATGCCCCTGATCCGGGCCGTATCTCTGGCATCGGCAAGCAGCCCATCCCGGTCGCTCCCGTCCCGCGTTGTATAAGCGACTTGAAATCCGGGCAGACGGCGCAAATACCGGACCATCACATGTCCCGCCATCCCCTGCCCGCCGGTGACGAGCAGCTTCATGCAAGAAAACCTCCTTTAACGAGCAGAGCGCGGATCGCCTCTTTTTCCATCACATTGTCTTTGGACGAAAAACTGCTGATTTCCGCCTTGGGATAAGAAGCGTAGTGATCCTTGAGTCCGGGAATTTCAAGAGTCGGCAGAATGACCAGATATACCTCGTCGTAAAGAACCGTCGTCTGGCTTTCGAATTCCGTAAGCAAAATCTCGTGGATCTTCTCGCCGGGTCTCGTTCCGGTTTCCACGATGGCCACTCCCGTCTTGCCGGAAGCTTCGATAAGCACGTCGGCCAGATCGAGAATTTTGCAGGTCGGCATCGTCATGACGAATATCTCGCCGCCCACACTTTCTTCCGAAGCTTTGAAAAGCAGGGATATCGCCTCTTCGAGCGTCAAGAAAAAGCGGGTCATGGCCTTATCCGTAATCGAAATCTGATTTTTCTCGTGGATCTGCTTGTGGAACAAATGAATCACGCTGCCGTTGGTTCCCAGCACGTTGCCGCCCCGGACACAGACAAACTTCGTATCCGTCCGCAAAAGGTTGGCTTGCACGATCAGCTTCTCCCCGATCGCTTTGGTCATACCGTAGAAGTTGGAAGGATTGGCCGCTTTGTCCGTCGAGATGTAGATCACTTTCTTGACCTTGTTCTCAATAGCCGCCTCGATCACATACTGGGTGCCGACTACGTTGGTTTTGAGCGCTTCGTAGGGCTGCTCCTCGCAAACCGGAACGTGCTTGAGGGCGGCCAGATGGAACACATAATCCACCTCCTCCGTCGCGCGAATCAATGCTTCGCGGTCGCGGATATCCCCGATGCAGAAACTGAGGCGGTTATCTTCAAAAGAGCGCTGCATCGCCACCTGAGTCGATTCGTTCCGGGAAAACACAATGATTTCCTTGGGGTCCTGAGGAAGAAGCTGCCGGATCAATTCGTAGCCCCAAGAACCGGTTCCTCCGGTTACCAATATCCTCGTATTACGAAACATGAAGGTTCCCTCCCAGTACATATTTCACGACTTTTGCCGATACGTCCGTGTCCAGATAGCCTTCCGGGCATTCCCATTCCCGGGGCATACCCGTCATCAGGCCGGTGGCGGATACAATCCGTTTCGCATCCAGTCCCGACACCACATTGCTGCCGCAGTCAATCGTCTCCGGCCGCTCGGTCGTCCGGCGCACGGTAACGGTAGGCACGTGGAAAATGCAGCACTCTTCCTGAACCGTCCCGCTGTCCGTCAGGACGCAGTCCGCATTCTTTTCCAGCTTCACGAAATCAAAAAATCCGAAAGGCTCGTGAAACTCGACCAGCGGATGAATACTCAGGCTGTCTTCCGCCTCCAGACGGGACTTGGTGCGGGGATGCAGGCTGCACAGGATGCGTTTGCCGAAGCGTTCCGCCACCCCGCTCAGGCCGTTCATGATTTCGCGCAGATGAACGGGATGATCCACATTCTCCGCCCGGTGGATGGTTGCCGCGAAATACCCGCCCGGCGTCAGATTCAGACGCTCCAGCACGTCGCTTTTCTCGATTTGACCGCCGTAGTGCCGCAGCACCTCGTAGATCGGATTTCCGGTACGGACGATGCGCTGGCTAGGTACGCCCTCCCTGACAAGATGTTCTTTGCTCTGTTTCGTGTACGGCATATTTATCGTGGACACCGCATCGATAATGCGGCGGTTTTTCTCCTCGGGAACGGTCAGATCGTAGCAGCGGTTGCCCGCTTCCATATGAATGACGGGAATGCCCATTCTCTCGGCCAGTACCGCGCCCAGGGCGCTGTTCGTATCACCCAGCAGCAGGACACGGTCGGGCCGTTCCGTGTTCAGGATCGTCTCCAGCTCGCCGAACATCGTCGCAAGCTGCGCACCCAGAGACTGCTGCCGGTCCTGGAGCACATGATCAGGCTGCCGCAATCCGAGTTCCCGGAAGAACACGTCGCTGAGCGTATACGTAAAGTTCTGGCCCGTGTGCACCACGACATGTTTCTCCGCCAATTCGTCAAGCTTGCGCATGATCAGGCTCAGCCGGATAATTTCCGGCCGTGTGCCGAGCAACGTCACGATTTTCAACGGTGCCACCTTCCTTCCGTGATAGGCTGATTGCCGCAGATCGGCTGCGGACGGGCTGTCAGGCCGCCCCACGCAAGCTCTAGCGGCGGGCCTGCTTGGCGCCGGGGCGCCTCTTGCGCGCCGTGCGCACGCTCTTGCGGCGGGCTAGCTTGGCGCCGGGGCGCCTCTTGCGTGCCGTGCGCACGCTCTTGCGGCGGGCTAGCTTGGCGCCGGGGCGCCTCTTGCGCGCCGCGCGCACGCTCTTGCGGCGGGCTAGCTTGGCGCCGGGGCGCCTCTTGCGTGCCGCGCGCACGCTCTTGCGGCGGGCTAGCTTGGCGC
Source organism: Paenibacillus chitinolyticus NBRC 15660 (assembly GCF_000739915.1). Lineage (GTDB taxonomy): Bacteria > Bacillota > Bacilli > Paenibacillales > NBRC-103111 > Paenibacillus_F > Paenibacillus_F chitinolyticus. Next base: position 463,457 of record NZ_BBJT01000005.1, read on the forward strand.
CGGGGCGGGGCGGCGGTGCAGCTTCGTCCGGGAAGCTCAGGACCGTGCCGACAGGCCGGGAATCCAAGAGCGCCTTCGGAACCTTCACCACGCCCGCCCCGAGCCGCTGCCGCTGCGCTCCGGTCACCGGGTGACGGATGCCGTCCCGCAGCAGGTAGAGGCCCGGCCGCCTCCCCCTGACGATAACCAGGGGCCCGGGCACGCCGTCAAGGACGGGCGGGACCTGCGGCTGCGGATTGTTTTGACGGGCCGCCAGCTTGTTTTCCAGTCTTGCCAGAAGATGCTCCTGTCTGGACCGGTAAGCCTCGATGCCGAAGACGCTCCGGACTGCGGAGAGGTTCAGTACCCCCGTCTGCATCCGCAGAAGCGGGTCCTCGACCAGCTCTCTCATCCGTGCCGCGAGCGTCCGGGTATCTCCTTTCGGCACAAGAAAACGGGCATTCCCGGTATGCCCCAGAACTTCCCGCAGTCCGCCGGAATCGAAAGCGATCACCGGCTTGCCGAACATCATGCCTTCCAGCGCGGTCATGCCGAAGCCCTCTTCCGTCAAGCTCGGAACGACAACGAAATCCATGGCCGTATAGAGGGAGGCCACTTCTTTTTTAAACGCGGTCCAATGAAATCTTCCGCCGTACCCCGAACGGACCGTCAAATCACGACAGTGCCGGTAAAAACCGGCGTCCGTCGGTTTTCCCGCTATCAGGTAACGAACATGAGGGTAAGCGGGACAAAGCTCCAACGCGGCCCCGATAAAGTGATCCAATCCCTTGAGCGGATAAATGTCCGAAGCGATATAGCCCGCCAGCACTTCGCCGCTGTCGATGCCGAATCCGGCTCTGCGCCTCTCGCGCAGCACGCTCCAGTCACCGCCCCCCATCGTTTCCTCATGCCAGGACGGATACATCACGATCTGCGATTCCGCCTCTCTGACGCCGAAAGGGGCTAAAGTCGCTTCCGAGATCCCCGCCACCAGATCCGCATGCCGGTGGATAAACTCCGCCGAAACCGGCGTGAAAGCCGTGTCCGTCATTTTTTCCGCAATCATCCAGAGCACCGGAATCCCGAGAGCCTTGGCCGCCACAGGGGGCAGTACGTTGACACATGTATTAGAGATGACCAGATCAGGTCGATATTGACCGAGCACGCGCAGCAATTTTGCCAAAGCCCCCGGCTCCCTGGCCGGCAGCCCATCCAGTTGTCCCGCAAGACCGGCATGCGGGGTGTACATCTCCCACACGAGCGGGAACGGAACAACCAGGGTATAAATGCCGGCCGCCCGCGCCTGCCGGGAAAGAACACCTTCACCCGGTACGACCAGGATGCAGTCATGCCGTTCTTTCAGTTCCCGGGCCATGAAAAGCAGCAGCTTCTCGGCTCCGGTTATATGCTGTCTGGAGCACAAATGCGAGAACAGCATGATCCTCCGTCCATTCATCGGATACATACCTGCGGATCAGATATGGTGTTCACCTCCTTATCTGTGTGGGTAGTACAATATATTAGCGGGACATTCTACAAGGCACGACAGTTGAACCCGTAGCATTCGTACAATTTGGAAAAACACAAGACGTTTTCACGAAAAATCGGCCTTCCTCATCCCGGGCGCCGCGGCGGGCATTACGCGCCTGCGCGGAAACGGGGCGGCTTGACGAAATCCGGCCGCAAAAAAGAGGCTGTCCCCAAGTCACTTTCGTAACTTTTGGGACAACCTCCGGCGGGTATCCGCACCTGAACGCTACCCGGCGGCCGCCTCTGCCAGAATATGCTCTCCGTCCGCCACGCCCTGGGAGAAGCCGGCCTGGAAACCCGAATCGTACCCTTCGTTAAATGCCTGACTATGTGCGGCACCGACCGCGGTTCTGCGTCTCCCGGAAGCGGACAGGAGACGTTTTTTCCTCAGCCCTTTCCCCCGGCCGGCTTTCGCGCTTTTCTTCTTGCCTCCGATCCCCTTCGGGAGAACAACTCCCGCTTTCCTTCTTTTCGCGGCTGCCGTCCCGGATGCTTTCTTTAGCCCGGCCGTCCGCCTTTTTTTTACCCGTGCCGATTTGGCTCCTGTCTTTTTGTTCATGGTAGCTCTCGCCCCTTCCCCGCAAGTGATACGGGCAGGCGGCTGCCGCGCCTACGCGCTTCCTTCACTATAGGCCGCTGCCGTCCCCGCCGCTTTCCGGTCGCGTCCCTATTGCACGCAAGGAATCTTCGGAAAAATCAACCGAATACGACCCGGAACAACTCCGTCAGCCGGTTCGTAAATGTATGCTCCCTCATCGTCCTGCTCATTCCACGCAGGGCAATTTCCCTGCCTTCTTCCTCATGGGTCAGGTAATACTCCAACTTATCGCGGAGCTCTGCCGCCGATCCGTAGGTCACGATTTCCGTGCCGATCTCGTAAAAACGGGACAGATCGTTCCGGATATCCGTCAGTTGAAGCACGCCGCAGGCCGAAATTTCGAACGTGCGCGGGTTGGGAGACACGGCTTGGATTCTGCGGCTGTTGTTGTTAAACTGTTCATCATCGTAGGCCCGATGCAGATTAATAACGATTTTCGAGCCGTTGTAGTAATCGGCCGTTTCCTCGGGACCCATCCATTTGTTGAGATTAATTTTCCCGGACAATTTGGAATAGGCGGCGAGCCGATCCCACCATAGGCCCGTAAAGTGAACGTCGTATTTAAGCAGCGTGGGCGTTATGGAATTAAAAATCTGGACCCGGTTCCAATACCCCGACCCTACGAAACATGCTCCCCTGTTGTTCCCTGCCGCAACGGCTTTGGGACGGTACACGGAGGAGTCCACGGCAAGGGGCAGATAGTAAACGTTCGGACATCCGCTTTCGGCATAAAAGCTGACACAGTTCAGCTCTATCGTGAACACGTAGTCGAAAGACAGCGCCAGATTCAGCGTCACGTCCGTATAATACGGATCGTCCAGCAGCCAAACGGCGGTTTTGATTCCCCATTTGCGGATCAGCTCCAGCTGGTCCATGGGCAGCATCATCCCATCGAGCACCAGAACAAAGTCGGGCATTTCCCGGGCAACCGTCAAGGCCAGATCCGGAACAGGCTGGGCAAAAACGAGTTCCCGCACCATCGGCCGTATCGTTTCGATAATCCCCGTATCCAGAGGGGAATAAGGAAGCCCTTTCCCGGACGTTACATAGAGTACTTTTTTATCCCAAAAAGCCGTGGGCGCAAGAGAAATCCGGTTCATAATCGATTCGCACCGGCCCAGCCGGTAACCGGCCTGGGCGCCCAGGGCGTACCCTTTCTGCCAGTCTTCCGCTTGTTTTACCGCGAAAGAACGGCTTCTTTTGGACAGAGCAGCCACCTGCCCCACCTCCTTCTGCAAATTCCGTCTAGCCGAAAACGATTTGAAGCAGTTGGCTAAGCCTTGCTTCGAAGCTGTGGCTTGCGCGCGTCCTCATCAACCCCCGGACGGCTATCTCTCTTCTTCTTTCCTCGTTCCGAAGGTAATAAAGCAGCTTGCCCGCACAGTCCTGCGGAGACGTGAACGTCTCTATTTCCGCACCCGGTGTATACAATTCCGCGAGATCCCCGCGCAAGTCCGTTAATTGAAACGAGCCGCAGGCCGCTATTTCATAGCTGCGCGGGTTGATGGAACCCGCCGGCAGCCCGATTTTATTTTTACTGTACACGGGATCGAGGGGAGCCCGGTGCAGGTTTAATACGATTCTGGCGCCGTTATAATACTTCGCCGCTTCGTCCATCGGCTTCCATCCCAGGTGAATGCCTCGGCGAAACTGCTTGTAGTGCTTCAGCCGGTCCCAGAGCGCCCCGATCAGCACCACTTTTCTCCCCGTCAGCGCGGGAGCCAGCGCATCGATAAAATCAATGCGGTTCGGAAAGGCGTTCCCGATAAAGCACACATCGCTAAGGTAGGACGGTTCCGCCGGCTGCGGGTAATAAATATGCCCGGCCGCGGCCAGAGGCAGATGGTACACGCGCTCGCACCCCAGGGACCGGTAGTACGCGACCGCATTGCGCTCATGAGTAAAAATGTAGTCGTAATGAGGCACAATCGCCGGCGTGAGATCCATAAAATACGGATCGTCCGCGAACCAGATAGCCGTTCGGATGCCGAGCCCCCGGACTCCGTCCGCCTGGGCCAGATGATCCTCCGGGAACACATGGAGTCCGTTCAGCACCAGCATCATATCCGGCCTGGAGGCGGCGGCCGTCTGCAGCATGTGCTCCGGCGCGCACACGATAAGCTCCCGCGTCAAGGCCGCCAGCCCCTGCTGGATTCCCGCATCGATCGCTTCGAAACCCTGCTGGACAAACAGAACCCGCTTCTCGAAAAAACCGAAGGCCGGAGCGGGAAGCCGGTTCAGAACCGCCCGGGAGCTGCCGTATCGGCAGCCTTGTTCCCAGCCCCGGATGTACCCTTCGCTCCGGGCTTTCTCCGGCGTTTTCACGGGATGCCGGCCGCGTTTAACCCGTTTACGCATGGCTGGCTTCTCTCCCGTCCGCCAGATCCGTCAGGAGAAAGTGTCGGAGCGCTTCCTTCCACGGCCGGAGCGGCTTGACGCCGATCGCCCCGGCAGCCGTATCGGCCAGCGCCGAGTGTGCCGGTCTTGCCGCCGGGAGAGGAAACATGTCGGCCTTGGCAGGGCGCAGCTTCACGCCTTCTATGCCGAGAACCCGGATGATCTCTCGGGCGAATTCGTACCGGGTGCAAACGCCTTCATTCGAGCCGTGATAAGTCCCGTATTCCTCCGTTTCAAGGAGCGAACCGATAAAGACGGCCAGATCGTAGCTGTAGGTCGGCGATCCGAATACATCGTCCACCAGTCTCAGTTCGGCTCCCCTCCTCGCTTTCTCCACGATTTTGGCGACGAAATTATTGCCCCCGCGGCCGTACAACCAGGAAGTCCGGACGATAAAATGACGCTCGCACAGCATCGACGCGAATTTTTCCCCATGCAGCTTGGAGGTCCCGTAAACACTGAGCGGATTCGGTTTATCCCGTTCAATATAAGGAGCGCCTTTACAGCCGTCAAACACGTAATCCGTGCTGACGTAGACGAACTTCGCTCCGATGCGCTCAGCCGCTTCCGCCATGTGCCAAGTGCCTGCGGAATTTACACGGTAGGCCCGGTCGATCTCGCGTTCCGCCCCGTCCACGTCCGTATAAGCCGCCGCATGGATAATAATCTCGGGCTGTTCCCGGAATACGGCCGCGTCCACGGCCGCTCCGTCTCCCACATCCAGCTCTTGCCTGGTCAATGCTGCAAGCTTGTGCCGCGGAGTCAGTACCCGGACAAGATCGCTCCCGAGCTGTCCTCCCGCTCCGGTAATCAGTATTTTCATGCGGGACCGCCTCCTTTCAAGAGATGATGGCCCCGGTATTCTCCGCTTAAAATCCGCTCCCACCAGGTCCGGTTCCGGACATACCAGTCAACCGTGGAGCGCAGTCCCTCCTCAAACGTATAAGCAGGCTTCCAGCCCAGCTCGCCGGTCAGCTTGGAAGCATCGATCGCATATCTTCTGTCATGACCCGGCCGGTCCGGAGCAAAGGAGATCAGCGTATCGGGTTTGCCAAGTGCCTTCAGGACGGTCCGGGCGACTTCGAGGTTCGTGCGCTCGCTGCCTCCTCCGACGTTGTAAACTTCACCCGGCCTGCCGGATTCGAGCACGGCGGCGATCGCCGCGCAATGATCTCCGACATGAAGCCAGTCGCGCACATGCTCCCCGTCCCCGTAGAGAGGCAGCGGCAAATCCCGCAGCGCCCGGATGATGAGAGTCGGGATCAGTTTTTCCGGAAACTGCATCGGCCCGTAATTGTTGGAGCAGCGTGTGACGGCAACCGGGTATCCGTAAGTTTCGTAGTAAGCCCGCGCCAGCAGATCCGAGCCCGCTTTGGAAGCCGAATAGGGACTGTTGGGCGCAAGTGGAGTCTGTTCGGTAAAAACGCCGGAGGTCCCGAGTGTCCCGTATACTTCGTCCGTGGAGACATGGACAAATTTCGGGACACCCTCACGGCGCGCGGCTTCCAGCAGTTGCTGGGTCCCCAGCACATTCGTCCGCACGAAAGTGGCGGGTTCCCGGATGCTCCGGTCCACGTGAGATTCGGCGGCGAAATGAACAACAGCGTCTATGGAGGTTCCGCCCATAAGCCGCTCAAGAAACGGGGCATCCGCGATATCTCCGCGAATAAACCGGTAACGGGGCGAATCCTGAAGATCCGTCAGATTATACGGGTTGCCCGCATACGTAAGCAGGTCCAGATTAATCAGCGAGTCCTGCGGATGGCGGTTGTGCCAGAACCGGATAAAATGACTTCCGATAAACCCCATACCGCCTGTTACGAGGAGAACGGCCATTACCCTTCCTCCTCCTTCCACACTTGGCGGATCGCTTCATATAGGGATTCGTGAGTTCCCGCATCCACCCACCAATTGCTCAATATCCGGTAGGCAAGCCGTCCTTTAAGAGCATACGCGTTGTTAACGTCCGTAATTTCCAGCTCTCCCCGCTTGGAGGGACGGCATGTTTTCAGAACATGGAACACCTCGGCGTCATAGAAATAAATCCCCGTCACACTGTAAGAGGATTTCGGCCTTGCCGGTTTTTCATCAATATGGACAATCCTTCCGTCCGTCAAAACAGGCACGCCGTACCGTTCAGGGTCGGGGACTTCTTTTAGCAGCACCATGGCTCCTTCAGACTGGCTTTCGAAATCGCGAAGAAACGGCTCCAGAGAATCCTGAAAAAGGTTATCCCCGAGCAGCATCACGAATTTCTTATCCCGCCCGATAAAACGCTCCGCAAGACCGAGCGCTTCGGCAATCCCCCCGGCCTGCTCCTGGACCGCGTACGTAATGGAAACGCCCCACTGCGAGCCGCTCCCCAAATATTCCGTATACAGACCGGCGGATTGCTTGCCCGTGACCAGCAAAATCTCTTTCACGCCCGCTTCCTTCAGCTTCATCACGGAATAATGAATCATCGGATATTTCCCGACAGGCAGAAGATGCTTATTCATCAGGTTCGTCAGGGGACGCAGTCTGCTTCCCGTGCCACCCGCCAGTATAACTCCTTTCACCGGACATCCCCCTTTCCCACATGCTTTCCGGAAAACAAGAAAGCCGCTGCCAACCTTCACGATTTAGTTTCCAGTTCATACCTGAAGATCACATAGTAAATCATATGCTTTTCCCTATTCCGCGAATAAGGACTCCCAACCACTCCTCTCAAAATTGGCTTTTTTACGGGGCTATCTAGCCCGGTGTAAAAAGAAAAACCTTCCCGTCAAAGGAAGGTTTTGAATGATCGCTCTTTAAAAGCTTATTTTTTTAAAAGCTCAGTCTGCCGAATCAGCCTTAGAGCCGACCGCGATCCAGTTTAAAACGACGTCGAACGCGAGCCCCGGCTGTGTCCGGACAATTGAGAGAACGGCCGTATTCTCCGTTTTTTGTTTGCATACCGCATAGCAGGCCGGGTGACTGGCTGTTGCCACAAGCACGTAAGAGGCATTCGCAAAAGGTTCCTCGAAGGAGATGTCGATTTCCAGCCCATCGTCCTGCTCCTCGAAACGGAAGTCCGCCAAACCAAACTGCTGAAGCACGGCCTTTTTGCTCGAAGGAGCCTGCACCGGCCGGAAGGCCAGTTTGCTCTCTTCTACGGCACCTGCCGCCAGATGCCCGGCATGCACCGATTCCGGGGCTAGCTTCGCTTCCGTTACGGAGGCTTCCGCCAGATGGATCGGCTGGACCGCGCCTGCGGAAATTTTGCTGAAAGTAACGCTGCCCTCGGCCAAATGGCCGTTCTCGACGGATTGGCTCCGGAGATGACCTGCCCCGACGGAACCCGAAGCGAGTTTGTCTTCCGTGACAGAACCGTTTGCGAGATGATCCGTGTCCACGGCATCGTCTTGCAAATGCACGCTTCCTACGGCCGATGGCGCCAGCTTAGCGGAAGATACCGCTTCGTCCGCAAGCTTTTCACCGGTCACCGCCCTGTTCGCGATAAGGAGAGACAGAACCGAGGAAGCCTGCAAATGCCCGCTCGCCACAGATCCCATCGCCAGGTGATCTTCCGTGATGCTGTTCGGAGCCAAGTGGGTTCCGTGTTGTTGATCGGCAAGCTCCCGGATCGGAAGCGCGTCCGGATGAAGGTGCGCCAGCGTGATCGTTCCCGGCTGGACGTGATCGCCGGTTACGGCACCTTGTGCCAGCGTTTCACTTGTTACGGCTCCTGCCGCTAGCGCCTCGCTCG
>NZ_BBJT01000004.1 GCF_000739915.1 Paenibacillus chitinolyticus NBRC 15660
GGGCGGCGCTGCCAGCGGCGGACGGCCGGATCGTCCGGCGCGGCCACTGCCTCCGCCAGCAGCTTCGGCGGGTCTTCGTCCTGCAGTTGAAGCTTCGCTTTGACAAGGACGACGCTGCCTTTCTGCACGAGCGGAGCATGTTTTTTCCACGCTTCCGGGAACAAGACCACTTCGACCCGCGCAATCCGGTCTTCCAGATCCATGAAGGCCATAGGCTGGCCTTTCTTCGTGACGATCGTTTTGCTGGAGACAACCATACCCGCCACGATAACTTCGCTGTTATCGGCATAATCCTGCAAATAATGCAGCGGGTCCGCTTCCAGCTCCTGCAGCAGCTCTTGATGGTCATCAAGCGGATGACCGGATATATAAAGTCCCAGCAGTTCACGTTCATACTCCAGCTGCTGTGTGCGGGAAAGCTTGGCAACCTGCGGAATCTCCACTTCCCAGTTCGGTTCCTCAACGAAGCCGAATAAGTGAAGCTGCAGATCATCCCGCTCTTTCCGCCATTTCACCGCCGCCTCCACCGTATCGTCCAGCATAGCGACAAATTGGGCGCGGTGACCGGGAAAGCCGTCAAGCGCCCCTCCCTGAATGAGCGATTCGATCACGCGTTTGTTGCAGACGCGCAGATCCACTCTCCGGCAGAAATCGAGCAGACTCTCGTAAGGTTTCTCCCGCCGCTCCTTGAGGATCGCTTCGATAGCGTTCGTGCCGACGTTTTTGATCGCGGCCAGACCGAAGCGGATGGCACCCTTACCGCCGGGAGAAGCGCCGGCATCGTTCTTGGCAGATTCCCCGGAATCCCCGATTATCCGGTCTTCTCCCTTAGAACGAATGCTTTCGGCCGTAACGGCGGCTTCCTCGCGGTCCTTATCTCCGTTGTCCGTCCCTGCATGCCCTTCGTCTGTCCCTTCCTCAACCTGCAAGGTTGCTTTAGGAGCGACAGGCGTAAAATTAACGCCGCTCTCATTCACATCCGGCGGAAGCACTTCAAGCTTCATCCGTCTGCATTCGTCGACATACTCGGCCGTTTTCCGGTGATTACCGACGACGGCCGTCAGCATGGAAGCCATAAAATGCCGCGGATAATGTGCCTTCAAGTACGCCGTCTGGAAAGCCAGTACGCCATAAGCGGTTGCATGCGCACGCGGGTACCCGTAATCCGCGAACCGCACGATCATGTCGTAGACGCCGTTCGCCTCTTCCTCCTTATAGCCTAACCCGACGCTGCCTTCCACGAAGTGTGCGCGCTGCTCATCCAACACTTCGCGCTTCTTCTTGGAAACGGCACGCCGGAGCAGGTCCGCTTCGCCGAGCGAAAATCCCGCCATGACCGAAGCGATCTGCATGATCTGCTCCTGATAGACGATAATGCCGTACGTATCCTTAAGGATCGGCACCAGCGCTTCATGCGGAATCTGCGGCTCCGTCAGTCCGTGCTTGCATTCGATGTACCGGGGGATAAACTCCATCGGACCCGGACGGTACAAGGCGTTAACGGAAATGATATCTTCAAATCCCGACGGCTTCAGATCCCGAAGCACCTTGCGTATTCCCGGAGACTCCAGTTGGAAAATACCGGTTGTCTCCCCTTTCCCGAGAAGCTCGTACGTCAGAGGGTCGTTATCCATGTCCAGCTTCGCCAAATCCAGTTTGATGCCTTCCTGCTCCTCAATGGATTTCAAGGTCCGTTCGATGATGGACAAGGTCCGCAGACCGAGAAAATCCATCTTCAGCAGACCGATGGCTTCCAGATGCTCCATCGAATATTGGGTCAGCGGTGTTTGGCCGGTTCCCTCCTGCAAGGGAACATAATGAGTCAGCGGTTCGCGCGAAATGACAACTCCCGCGGCATGTGTCGAAGCATGACGGGGCATGCCCTCGACACGTTTCGCCATATTCAGCAGTTCCGCGGTTTTAGGCTGCTTCTCGGCCAGATCTTTCAGATCCGGGTTCACCTTCAGGGCCGCTTCCAGCGTCATGCCGAGCTGCCCCGGAATCATTTTCGCGGCACGGTCCACTTCGTTGTACGGAACGTTCAGCACCCGGCCCACATCGCGTACGGCGGCCTTGGCGGCCATCGTCCCGAACGTGATGATCTGAGCGACGTGTTCCTGCCCGTACTTCGCCACGACATAATCGATAACTTCGTCCCGCCGCTCGTCGTTAAAATCGATATCGATATCCGGCATCGTGATCCGCTCCTGGTTCAGAAAACGCTCAAAGAGCAGCTTATACCGAATAGGGTCCACATCGGTAATCCGGAGCACGTACGCAACGAGACTTCCTGCCGAAGACCCCCTTCCGGGTCCCGTCATAATACCGTGCTCGTGCGAGAAGCGGATAAAATCCCAGACGATAAGAAAATAATCCGAGAAGCCCATGCTCTCGATAACGCCAAGCTCGTACGAAAGCCTCGTCTCCAGCGTCTGACGGTATTCCCCCTGCAGGTCATTCCAGCCCGGCTGATTTTCGTAGCGCCGGGCAAGCCCCTCCGTGCACAGCTCCTTGAGGTATTCTCCCGCGCTGAGCCCCTCGGGGATCGGTTTGAATTTCGGCAGGATGGACTGGTCGAAATTCAAAACCAGTTCGCACTTCTCCGCCACAAGCAGCGTATTGTCGAGCGCCTCGGGTACATGTGCGAACAGTTTGCGCATGTCGTCTTCGCTTTTCAGGTAAAGCTGGCTCGTTTCGAACTTGAGGCGCTGGGGATCGTCCACCGTCTTGCCGGTTCCGATGCACAGAAGCACATCCTGCACCACATGATCCTGTTCCCTGACGTAATGCACGTCGTTGGTGGCGACAAGCGGAATGCCCGTCTCTCGGCTCAGCTCGATCATGCCTTGCATGACTTTTTTCTGCTCGATGGACCCGTGATCCTGAATTTCCAGATAAAAATCTTCGCCGAAAATAGAACGATACCGCTCGGCGGCCGCTTTCGCCTGTTCCTTGCGGTCGTGCAGCAGATGCTGGGACACCTCTCCCCCCAGGCATGCGCTCAGACAAACAAGCCCTTCCGAATAGCGGGCGAGGTGGTCGTGATCAATGCGCGGTTTATAGTGGAATCCTTCCAGATGACCGACCGAGCACAGCTTCATCAGGTTCTGATAGCCCTGCATGTTTTTGGCCAGCAGAATGAGATGATAGATCGGCTGCTCCTGCCGCGTTCCCTTGGTGCGGATCGTCCCTTCCGTAAAATAAGCTTCGCAGCCCAGAATAGGCTTGATGCCCTTGGCCCGGCATGCCTTATAAAACGGTACCGCCCCATACATGACGCCATGATCCGTCAGCGCAAGTGACTTCATGCCCAACTGCGAGGCGGTTTCCACGAGGTCCTGGATGCGGGCGGCCCCGTCAAGCAGGCTGTATTCACTGTGAACATGCAGATGTACAAACGAATTCATGGCCATTACTCCTCCGAAACTTCCTTTCTTCTATTCTATCACAATTTTCAAAAAGGCGAAAATGCGTTCGCCCCGGAAAAATTTAGCCTCCGGCCCGTTTTTATCTTGAAAAAACCGCCTGCACCCGAAAGGGCAGACGGTTTTGGTTGTCATTTTGCTCCCATACGGCAGCAGCGGGAGCTTCTCTTTGTTCCGGGTTTGACAGTTCGGCACTCGGCGCCGGAATGCGCACCCGGAGTTTTCCGCTCCGCGCGAAGACCCCAGCGCGATGGTGCTCGGCGTCACATGACGGTGGTCAACCACGGCCGCGCCACGCCGGAAACGGCAAGCAGCCTGCCTTTCCTGCTTTCTCGATGCCTCACTCTCGCTGCTTGATTACCGGTAAGAATCCAGAAGCGCCTTAAATACTTTGCCGGAGCGCTCGATCTGCTTGATGGGCACGCTGTAAGACAGCCGGAAATGCCCGCCTCGTCCGAAGCCGCTTCCCGGCACAATCAGAAGGCGATGCTCCTGCACCGCTTTCAGGCAGAACTCGACGTCGTCGGCAATCGGCGTCTTCGGGAAGATGAAGAAGCCTCCCTGCGGCACGGTGAATTCATAACCGGCCTCCTGCAGCACGCCGACCATAAGATCGCGCCGCTTGCGGTATTCCTGCTGCTCGACGGCGAGCGTATCCATACGCGTAATGACACGCTGCATCATAACCGGCGCGTTGACAAATCCGAGCGTGCGGTTGCTGAAAACGAACGCCTGGGCGAGCAGCTGCGCATCGTCTGCCGAAGCGTCTACCGCGACATAACCGAGACGCTCTCCGGCGATTCCGAGGTCTTTGCTGAACGAGCTGACGAGAATCGTACGCCCGTATGCGGCAAACGGGTTCGGCGGAACCGCGTCGTAGACCAGTTGGCTGTACGGATCGTCGTACACCATATAGATCAGGCCGCCGTGTTTTTTCTCGCCCTCGGCGAGCACTTTTCCCAGTTCGTTCAAATTGTCCTGCGTAAGAAGCGTGCCGGTCGGATTACCCGGTGTGTTGATAATGATCGCGCGTGTTCTCTCCGTGATCGCCCCGGCGACACGTTCCGTATCGACGCTAAAATCGTCCGCGAGGGGAACATGAACCGCGACGCCGCCGTGATTGTCGGCATAGTAGTCGTATTCCACGAAGTAAGGCGTCAGCAGAATCACTTCATCGCCCGGATTCAGGATGCTTTTCAGAACCACGTTCAGCCCTCCGCCCGCACCGACCGTCATGACGATATGTTCGGGCTTGACGCTGCCTCCGTAACGGCCGTTAAGATAGTCCGCCACTTTCTGTCTTGCCGGAGGCAGCCCCTGGTTCGGAATGTACTGGTGCTTGCCCAGCTCGCCGCTGTTTACCGTATCGGCCAGCGCTTTCAGGAAAGCCTCGGGCGGCTCGACTATCGGATTTCCAAGCGAGAAATCATACACTTCGTCGGCTCCGTAAATGTCGATCAGCCGCTTCCCTTCGTCGAAGAGCTTACGGATCCAGGAGCCTTTTTCAAGCTGGCCTGCGAGTTTTTCGGAAATTGCGCCTTTCGCTGGAGATGTCATAACGTTGCTCCTTTAATACATTTTATTTTTGTAAACGAAAAGAAAATTTAATCTCCCGATGGTACCGTTTCATCCTCCGGCCTGTTAAGCAGGTCTTCAAGGAGTGTCAGCAGCTTGCTGTTTTCCTCCTCCGTGCCTATGCTGATTCGGATTTTGTCCTCAAGCAGCGGGGAATCGAAATGCCGGATGTACACGTGCCGCTCCGCGAGCCACTCCGTAATCCTTCTTGCGGATAATCCCGATCCGGCCGGAGGCGTGCAGAGCAGGAAATTCGTCTCCGAATCGGGAACGGCAAAACCGAGTCTGCGGAGACTGCCGCCCAAACTGCCTCTGGACGCGCGGATGCGGCCGACGGTTTCGTCGAAATAGGACCGGTCCCTCAGCGCGGCGGCCGCGATTGTTTGCGTGAGCATGCTTACATTGTAGGAATCTTTGCATTTGTCGAGCGCCTCGATCAGAGCCTCGTCCGCAAACGCATAGCCGAAGCGAATTCCGCAAAGCGAATACGATTTAGATAACGTGCGCAGAATCAGCAGGTTCGGACAGCGTCCGATCAGCCTCAAGGCGCTCGCTTCTCCATCGGCAAAATCGATATAAGCTTCATCTACGATCAGAAGCCCATTGTAACGGCCGGCAAGCTCTTCAATCACATCCACGGACACTAGCAATCCCGTAGGGGCATTGGGATTCACGAGAATGATGGCCTGGGAAGGCACGGCGAGCAGAGCTTCCGTATCGATGCTGAAATCATCCCGGGTCGGTACGAATTCGCAGTGTACCCGGTGGATGTCCGCCGCGGTCCGGTAGAGTGAATAGGTCGGATACGGCAGGGCGATAGTGCTTCCCTCCTCCAGAAATGCTTTGAACAGGAGGGAAATGATCTCATCGGAACCGTTGCCGCAGAACACCTGATTGCGGTTTACCCCGTAAATCTCCGCCAGCACTTCCCTTACGGGCTCGGCCGTCGCATTGGGATAGCGCCTCAGCAAAGCGTAATCGAAACCTGCCAGTGCCTTCCTCACATCGGGTGAGGGCGGATAAGGATTTTCGTTGGAGTTGAGCTTGATAACCTGCTGCTCCGCTTCCGGCTGAAAGCCGGGTATGTAGGGAGCCATACTGTGAATGTGGGCTTTGGCGTACAAGAAACCTGCCTCCTTTGCTCCTCGCGATCTCCGGTAAAATTTCTTTTTAATCAGTATAACGCAATTTCCCGGAGATTCTAGCAAAAAAATAGAGACCGCAGCCGTTCTGCAAGAATCGCGGGCTTTGTCTCTTTTCTCTATCATAAACGTTCAAAGAACTTCATAGACTTTACCAAAGGGACCCTAATAAAACCGCACAGAAGTCCAAAAAAGAAAGAAGGAAATCAGGTGACGGGCTTTGTCACTTCCGCGATACTCAATTTCTTCGTAGCTTTCGGCGTCGTTATGGGAGGCAGCATGCTGGCGGGAATCGGCTCGGTTCTGTCGCTCCAGCCCCCGACCTATAAGATGCTGCTTATCGCCGAGAACATTAAAATTTGGGCGATGGTCGCCGCAATCGGGGGCACGATCGACCCCATCCGGATGATCCAGGACAACTTTCAGGACGGGCAGCTTTCTCCCGCCTTCAAGCAAATTCTGCTGATCATCAGCGCCTATATCGGGGCGCATATGGGCACATCGCTCATCCAGCTGATCTGCAAGGGAGGCGGGCAGTCTTGAAAATGCCCAGCTTCGACCGTTACCCCCGCTTTCTCGCGGGTATCGGGCTTTTTTTAGCGGGGGGGATTGTGGGCAGCGCCGTGTTTCTAAGCTTGTATCATCATACCTACAACGTGCTCGTGATCGAGAACTGGAACCTGAAAAAAGAAAACAACGGACTTCAACTGGATATCGAGACTCTAAACAAATTCAAAAACAAACAAGGACTGATCACGCGTGTGACCGTCCATTTGTACAATGATATTCAGCATCCGCTGGAAAGCCATGTTCAGAAAGCGCTGGAAGACCGGGTCAAAAGGGATCTGAAAATCGTCGAAGGGCAGAAGCTGGGGGAAATCCGGGATTCGCCCCAATTGTACGAACGCCTTATCGCGAACAAAACGTATTACGGCGTAATCGATAAAGACTACATCGTCAATGTCAAAGCGATGGCGCTCGTACAATCGGAGCTGACCGTGTGGATTACGGCGGACGAACCGAAGAAGCAGGCTCTTCCCGACAAAGGAACGATCGTGCCGGATCACGACGCCTTTAACGGCTCTTACTAGCCTTTCCTATTAAAATAGGCAGGACAGGCTGCAAACGGGCGTTACAGCTCGAAACGGGCCAGAGCGATCTCCCGGAAAGCCTCTTTATTCGCGGAAGCGGCCGGAATTTCGGCAAACAGCTCGTCCGCATGGTGCAGATACAAGTTCTGAATCGTACGCGTGTATTCGATACAGCCGGAGTCCACGACATACTGGACGCACTGCGGCTTATGTTTTAAAAATTGAGGCTGGTCGATTTCACCGTTGTAATACTGCTGGATAACCGGGAATTCCGTGTCTTCCTCGTCCAGAAGGAACAGGACCGGAATGGTTTTCTTCTTCTGCACGAGATCGTTCTTGTAATCGAAGCGGAGCAGATCGCTCAAATCGTTGTCAAGCTGAGCCATCAGTCCCATATAGACGGCCAGACGGTTCAGCTTGCCGACGGTATCTTCATCGGCGTTCGCATCCGTGCAGGCATAGCCCATGTACAGAGCCAGTTGAACCAGGGTACCGGATTTGCGCTGAACCATTCCCACATAATCTTCTTCCGTCTGCACGGCATTCGTCACGTCCAGGTGCTGGCCGTTAATCGCCTCCGTAATAAATTCGCACACTTTGGCGGGATCGGGCAGAGGGGCGGCCGGGTATTGGCGGCGCAAGGCTCCGAGTTCGGAGACGGACGCCGTCACGAGTCCCGTGTATACGTTCAGCGCCTGCTCCTGGGGCACGGTCATCCACGGCTTCTCCGTATTGTCCTGATCCTGGATATCGTCCATGATATCCAGCGCAAGCAGCATAAGCTCGGTCAATGCGGCGGCCCGGTGAATGGCCGGATTGCTTCCGCCGAGCAGATCGTGAACACTCCAGGTGAGTTCCCCCCAGATGGAATGCTCTTCTTTCTTGTCCGCCACGCTTTTTAACAGCAATTCTTTCAAGGAAGGTACGGTAAAATAAGTTTCAATGAGATCCTGAATATCGCTCCAAACTTCAGCCTTCATACTGCACCGCCTTTTCGGGATTGGTCAACGCTTGATTTGTAAAAACTTCTCGATAGCCTGAGCCCGGGATTTCACCCCGAACTTGTCGTAGATCTTGCGCACGTAGTTATCCACCGACCGCTTGCTCATATGAATCTCGTCGGCAATCTGCTCATTGGTGGCGCCTTTGACGATCTGGTTCATGATGTTGATTTCCTCGTCGGTCAGACTCGACAAATCATCGTCCGGGTGGCTGAGCCTCATCTGATGCAGAAGAGAGATCGGTATGACGGACTGGCCTTCCTTCAAGGCCCGCATCATGTTGCGGATCTGGTCCTCGCTCGAGTCTTTGGACATGATGCCGCAAACGCCGAGCTCCAGAAGATTGTTCAGAATCGGCATATAATCGATGCCCGTGAAAATCACGATCTGAACGTCCTTGTTCAATTCCCTCATCTTGACCGCGACTTCCATGCCCGTTAAATCCGGAAGGTGAAAATCGAGAAAAATGATGGAAGGATTGAGCTCCACCATCATTTCGACGCCCATTTCCCCGGTCGTCGCGACGCCGACCACTTGAATATTCTCCTCCTGCTCCAGAATAAACTTTGTGCCGTAAGCCATGGCGGGGTGGTCATCAACTATTAGGATATGTTGTATTTTGTTCATGTCGGTATGCCTTCCTTTATAGGGATCTGAATTCTGACTTCAACGCCTTTACCCGTCATGGATTCCATTGTGAACTGCCCGTTTAGATGCAGGACCCGGCCTTTCATCTGCTCCAGGCCCATACCGGAACGGCCGACTGTCTTGCCTGACGACGAATTCGGTTTAAATCCGATACCATCGTCCTCATAGTGAATGGTAACTTCGTTTCCGCTTGCGACAAGCCGGATGAAAAGCCTGCTGGCCTGCGAATGTTTCTTCGCATTTGTAATCAATTCTTGAATGACGCGGAAAATATGGCGTTTCGCCTCATAATCGAGATTCTCCATCGCCGTCGTCTTTCCTTCCGTCACGAACTGAATTTCGTAATCGCCGAGACTCGATTCGGTATCCACGAGGTTCTGCAGGGCCCGGACAAGCCCGATATTTTTAAGCAGATAAGGGTTCAGCTCGAAGCAGCACTGCCGCAAATTCATATTGATCAGTTCCAGGTGATTCAAAATATCTTTAAGCTGCCGGTGTTCATCGGGATTAAGCATCTGCTTCTGAAGATTCTTCAATTTCCGTTGAACGAAGAAAATATCCTGCATCGTCGTATCGTGCAGATCGGTCGCGATCCGCGTCCGTTCCTTCTCCTGAAGGTCGAACATCGTTTTTCGGAACCAGACATATTCCTCGCTGCCTTCCTGGTTGGGAAGCTCAGAGGCCAGCTCCAGCAGCTTCATGTTCAGCTTGCGGATCAGATACAGGTTCTCCAGGCTGACGGATAAATACGAGATAATGAGGCTCAGCCACTGGGTTTCTTCCCGGTTCATAAACGTATTGGTTTTCTTTTTGGCCATGACCAGGTAGCTTACGTATTCCTCGTGCCCTTTGATCAGCGTTCGCGTATATTCAGAGTCGAACCAGTCGCCGGTAAGGAACCGCCTTTTCACATCCTGCTCGTCAATATTTCCTTCGCTGATGATTTCCAGGGTTCCGGACGCATACTGGATCACGATGGCCCCGCCGTATACTTGTAAAATATCCACGATATCCACCAGCACGATATCCCTAAGCTCGCGGAAATTCGTAATGCTGCCGAGGGCGCTGGCGATTTTTTTGAGCGCCTGCTGCAGGTAATATTTCCTGGGAAACATGATCTTCTCCAGACGAGTCGCGAAATACTCCAAGGAGTAGGTGACGAACGTCAGCACAACCATTGTGGTCGTAAAACTGATCACCATATGTTTCAGCGTCGCGTCTTTCTGGAAAATAAAATAATTGACGGCTACGAGCACGGCGCTTGGCAGAACGGAGATCACAGCCGTGTAAAAAACCCGCCGCAAAATAATGTCCAGATCGTAAAGCTGCTTGGACATAATGAGATAGCCGAAGGTGACGGGGAAGAAGAGAATGAACCAGCCGCTGTAATAGGAAAATGCCAGTTCCGTCTGGAACAGAATCCTCGGGATAAAGTTCAGGAACGCCAGCGTACAGAAAGACAAGCCCAAACAAAATATAATCGTTTTAATGATGGTAAATAAATAATCGTTCGATTTTCTGTATTTCTTGTATAAATGGGCCAGCAAATAAATATTCATAATAAAGCCGGCTATGAAGAAACTCATCGTGCCGTAATAAATGATTTTGTAGAACTTGAAGTTAGCCTCCGGGAAAAACATGCTGAGCTGCAGCAGCGAAGAGAACCCGATGGCGGCGTACACGTATTTCATGTAACGCGTCGAGAAAATGAAATTGGATCGTTCCTGGAAAAACATAATCAGAAACTGCAGGAACAGAAAAGGCAGGCACGCTACCAGGCTTGTCGTCATCCCCTTGGCGAGAATATCGGTTCGGGTCGACGCGCCGAGACACATGAAGATAAGCCCGATATTCAGAAAGACGGCGGATAGCATAAGGGCCGAGCGGGATTTGGAAAGCCGGCTGTAAATCAGAAACGCGAAAACAAAAGCAATGATCTCGCCCAGCAGGGATAAAATATCGACCGTCATGGACGTGGCGTGGTCCCGCGTCGTAAAGGTCAGTTCCTTGTCTCCGCGAAGCACGGTAATGACGTCCGCCTGCTCGATACTGTAATATTTTTTGACCGTCAGATGCTCTTCCGGCCTTTTCCCGTCTACGCTGAGGATCTTGTCATCCGGCTTGAATCCGATTTTGGAGCCTATGCTGACCCGCTCCAGTTGGGTGATTACCCATTCCTGCTTGGGGTTCTGATCGACGATAATACCCAGATACGGATACCGGTAAGCTACCCTTAAGCACCAGAACTGAAGGAAGATGATACCTATAAAAAACAATATCATCCATTTTTTTTTGGAATTCATAAAATCCACCTTTTCGAGTACAAGTTTTTAAGGTAATATAGGAAATAAGTTTTATATTAATTTCAAAGTGAGGTGTCTGTCATGCAAACGGCAGTACTATGGTCCCGTGAACTGAAGCAAGCTGTTAAAGAAGCTGTAAGTTCCAAAGCGGCTCCCGTATCCTCCGCATCCTTGTCCGAACTCGAAGTAGAATCACTGCAAAAAGCGGTTTCCAGCGAGAAACCGGAAGTTAGATATATGATGTGGTAAACCTATCCACATCATAGCAAAAAACAAAAAGATTGCCTATCAGCCCACTGCTGGTAAGCAATCTTTTTTTATAGTTCATATGCACTAGACTGCATATATGCGCAAGCTTGGTTGCGTACTTGTTCACGGAACAGGGCTGATTGCACCACAGAACACGATTTTAGGACATCCGTTCCCGGGTACGTCTTTAATCCAGGACCTAATTTTTCCATTATTATCCTTCTTTTCTTGCGCATCAGTGAAAATTATTTTGCATCCTTGCGAAACAAAATTGCGCTGATTCTGTAAGGTTTTAAAGATAATATAAAAGTATACATTTTTATCCATAGACCAGAACTTAGGAGTGTTATTTATGACCCAGTACCAATTCGATAACTTTTTTGAAGATCTTCTCAAAGATACGCTGATCGAAAAGTTCGAAACTGTGGAAGTACCACGGCTGCAGCTGGAATCCTCCTGGGAGAAACTGCAGCAAAAATTAGAGATAAGCAACTAACCCGTGTTGTGTCTTCTTTAATGATTAGACATCTATTCGACAGAAAGAATTGAATCCCTTCTTTACTCTTGACAGCCGGTTGCCCTTAGAGGCCCCGGCTTCGTTGCTTTTTCCAGGAAAAATCGGTACAGTTAAGGCAAAACAATCTGTAGGGGGCTTTCCGTACATGTTAGAAACGGTTCAAATCGTACTGTCTACGCTTATTTTTATTACCCTGCTCTTCTCGGTCGTCTTCAGCTTCCGCTCCCGCCGGAAAACCGATCCAAAGCAAAGAGGCACCAACGCCGCCCTGATGAATATCAGTATGGGGCTGATGCTTATTCTTATTGCCGTAACGCAGCTGTTCTTCCTCTCGGACACGCCGGTGCGCCGAATATTCGGGACGGTCTGCCTGCTGCTCGGACTGTTTAACCTGTTTGCGGGAATCCGCAATTATTTGTACTTCTCCCGCATGTCCCGCTGATCAGACGCCGTCGATAAACTGGGCCGTCAACATCGCCCGGCACACCAAAGTGCCCGCATGGTAAATCTGCACATCGATTTTGCCGAATTTACGGCTCACTTCCAGAATGTTGGGCCGGATCTGGATTTCGCTTTCGATCTGCACCGGTTTGATAAAGTACGTCGACATGTTATCCATCACGAGGTCCCCCTTCTTGACGGTCTGCACGACGCGGTACGCCGCTTCCGTCATGAGAGTGGTCAGGACCCCTTCCGAAACCGTCCCCAGGTGATTCGTCATCTGGGGCGTTATCGTTCCGCGGAACACCACGTTCCCTTGTTCGTCCCGGAACTCCTCGAACCTTCCCCAAATGAGATCCTCAAACGTCTCCCCGTTCTGCGGCTGCTTCTGGATATACTGCATCGCCTTGAGCACGTCATTGCGGTTGATTACGCCGAGCATTTTGCGGTTGCCGTCCACGACCGGCAGCAGCTCGATCCCTTCCCACACCATCATATGGGCGGCGGAAGCGACGGAGGTCTGCGGGCTGACCGTCAGAGGATTCCGCGTCATCAGGCGGTCGACGGTCTGGCCGGCATCGGCGCCCAGCATATCTTTGGGGGCCACAAGTCCGATAACGCGGTTCCACTCGTCCGTGACGGGAAACCGGCTGTGCCCCGTCTCTTCGACCAGCGCGCGCCATTCCTTGACCGAGCTGTTCGCTTTCAAAGCGAAAACATGCGGGTTCGTCGTCAGGATATCCTCGACGAGCAGAATTTTTTTCTTGATCAGCCGGTCGTAAATGGCGCGGTTAATCATTGAAGCCACGGTGAAGGAGTCGTAGCTGCTCGATATGATGGGAAGCTCCAGCTTATCCGCCAGCTTCGTCATCTCGGGGCTCGTATGAAAACCGCCCGTTATCAGAACACCGGACCCCTGCTCCAGAGCCAGCCTGTGCACTTCCTCCCGGTTGCCCACGATAAGAAGCGAGCCTGCCTCCACATACCGCATCATCGCATCGAGTTCCATGGCCCCGATCACAAACTTGTGCAGCGTCTTCTCCAGACCGTTCATGCCGCCGAGCACTTCGCCGTCCACGATGTTCACGACTTCTTCAAAGGTCAGCTTATCGATATTGCGGCGTTCCCGCTTGCCGACCCTGACCGTGCCGACCCTTTCCTTCGTGGAAACAAGGCCCTGGTTCTCCGCTTCTTTGATAGCGCGGTAAGCGGTGCCTTCGCTCACTTCGAGCTGATCCGCAATTTTGCGAACGCTGATCTTGCTTCCGATCTTCAGGCTTTCGATATGGCGGAGAATCTGCTCGTGCTTCGTTAACGACTCTGTTCCCGTTTCATCCAACTGTACTACCCCCGTCCGATTCGCTGTATTAGTCTGTTAAGTTTATTATAGACGAAGAAAAACCAAACGAAAAGCGCGGAAGGCGCCGTCCGTCTGGTTTTTCTTCGCTGCCTGTATCATCTCCGCGTGCGGGACTTACGGCGTCTGGGGTGTCTGCAGTATTCGCGGTACCCCGGCACTCGCCGTGCCCGCCGGATACTCTACTTGCGCAGGCCCAGTATTTTCTTGCCCTGGAGCCGCTGCTCCATCCGCCAGCGCTTCATCCGCTTGACGCGGACGATTTCCTGCCGGGTCTCCTCGTCGACACCGAGCAGTTCGTGCAGATGAGCCGCGATGATAAGCAGGGCGAAACAGATCCAAAGCGCGCCGAACACCGTCGGCAGGGTAAAGCCTCCCCCAATATCAAGCTGCGGTACGGAGTACAACAGCATTCCAAGCGCGAGGCTCATAAAAATCACGTTTTTGAAACCTTTCACGACTGTTCACGCTCCCCCTGAAGTGACGGCATCCCGCCTTCGAGCCTCTGCCCTCAGCAGCTTGAAGGACATGCCGCCCTGTACTACATCCTATGACAGGCTCAGGAGCTTTATGAGTACGTTTTATACGGCGGATTTAGCGGTTGTACTGGTGTTCTTCGTTCCGTTCTTGCTGTTCATAAGTTTCGAGTGGAGAAAACGTCCGAACTTGGTATAGTCCCGGAGTCTGCGATCCAGGTCCCGGTTGTGCTGTTCCATTTCTTTTTCCAAATAATACGGTTGCGGATACATGCGTCAAACCCCTTTCTTTGTGTGAAGCGGCCGGCTATCTTCGATTATAGATGGAATAAGAGGAACAAAAAGAGTATAATTACCTTTAATATTTTCCCCTTTTTTACAACTAAAAGGAGACCGGACTTTATGCAGCTTTACGATTATTATTTGCAGCTGCGCGTCAGCCAGCCGCATGCGCGCGAAGGCGAGCCGGTTCCGATCACCCTGGATCTGCTGGCCGGCCACTGGTTCTGCACCGTACGAAATGTAAAGCTGTTGCTTAAGAAAATGGCCCAGCTGGACTGGATCCGCTGGCAGCCGGGCTGCGGACGCGGCCGTTCTTCGCTGCTTACTTTCGTGATCCCGGCTCCGGATCTCATCTCCCGGACCGCGATGGACTTAACCCGCAAAGGCGACTTCAAAGCTGCCGTCGAACTGATCCACACCTACGGGCGCCACTACGCCCTTAAGGACAGTTTTCTGGACTGGATGTCCGGATATTTCGGCTTTACCGCCGCCTCCTCCGAGGGAGCCGTCCTGGATACACTGCGCCTGCCCTTGTTCCGGCATCCCGTTTCGCTCGACCCCGCCCACGCCATTTATGCCACGGACTGCCAGCTTATCAGCCATGTGTTCTCGACGCTGCTCGAACTCGATCCCGCAACGGGAAATCTGCTCCCCCAGCTTGCCCATTATTGGGAATGCAGTGCGGACGGCACCGAGTGGACTTTTTATCTGCGCAAAAAAGTGTATTTCCACCACGGCCGGGAAATGGATGCGGGGGATGTGAAATACTCGCTGGAACGGCTTGCCGATTCCGCGACCGGCTCCAGTTGGTCCTGGTTCATCCAAGATGTGGTGTCTCTCACTCCCAGAACCCCTTATATTCTTCGGATCGGGCTCAAACGGCCCAATCATCTGCTGCCTTTCTTCCTGACGTTTCCGGCAGCTTCTATCGTGCCGGAAGATATCGTCCGGGACAGTCCCTCCCTTTTCGGCCGTTCCCCTATAGGTACTGGACCTTTCCGGATGGAGTTTTATGACAAATATATTTGCCGGCTTCATGCCTTCGACGGCTATTACGGCGTACGGCCTCATCTGGATGTGATCGAGATGTGGATTTTACCGGAACAGCTTGCCTCCTACCGTCCGAAAGGGAAAGATAAGCTCATCGTCTCCCACGGGGATGTCCCGATGCCTGCGGAGACGTATAAAGATCAAGGCTTTCTTGCCAAAGAGGACCATGTATTCGACGGAAGCACTGTGCTCACATTCAACACCAGACGCGGTCCGTGCCGCAGCCTGCTCCTCCGTCAGGCTATCGACCGGCTTATCGACCGTGAAGCCATGGCACGGGAGCTCGGATATAACCGGATCGGGCCTTCGTCCGGCATTATGCGGGATTTTCAGTTGAAGCAAGGTTCCCGGCTTCCGGAAGTACCCGATTTGAACGCCGGATATGCGCGTGACAGCACGTCTTTGTCCGTGGACGAGCTGATCCGGACATCGGGATACGATGGTGAGACGCTGCGGCTCCTTGCGTACGCCCAGCACGGTGAAGATGCCCGCTGGATAGCCGGAAAACTTACGGAAGCGGGCCTAAGCGTGAAAGTCGAAACGATGCCTATCGCCGCTTTTACAGACGGGGACTATGTCCATCAGGCGGACATGTGCATGTTCATGCCGGTTTCATCTTCTCCGCTAGGTTTTCTCGGTTATCTCCTTCAAACGACTAACTATATCCACAGGCATATGAGCTCCGCTCTCCAAAGCCGCATACAAAACGCGGTGGGACAAATCCAGCGCGAGTCCTCCCTTGAACGGCAGGCAGCGGAGCTGCTGAAGATCGAGGACATGCTCCACGCGGAAACGGCTCTGCTTTTTTTATTAAAAAAAACGTTCCAGGTCGCCGCTCACTCCTCGATCGGTGGCGTTCGTGCAGATCGCCAGGGATGGGTCGATTACCGTCATCTTTTCTTAAGAGAGAGAGGCGGCGAGGAAGCGCTTGACGAGGGAGATAGAACCGTTGACGGGAGCGGCCTCCGGGTCCCGGATTCCGCAGACGAACGGCCGTAAAAAAGACGATGAGCTCAGGAAGAGAAGCAGCGCCGGGTAGTGCATTTTTATCCCAAGGGAGCTATGTGCTTGTGATGGCATGGAGTCCCTAACAGCGCCGGACGAGACCAGCGCCACGTGCAAGGAAGATAGTACGCAAAAAAAAGCAGTCAGCCGCGGGAATCCGCATCTGACTGCTTTTTTAATAAGCGTCCGCTTTTGGGCGGAGCGTTTAGGAACACACGACCCTGAAAATGTTACGCGGCGGGCATCGCCGCACCGGCTCGTGTGCGCTACAGGCGCACCACGACGCGTCCGCGCATGCGGCCCGCCAGGATGTCTCCCAGCGCCGCGGGCACTTCCTCCAGCGTGATTTCCCGCTGGATCATGTCCCCCAGGCTGCGCGGCTTAAGGTCGCCGGCAAGCCGCTCCCACAGCTTCCTGCGCAAACCTTCCGGGCAGTAGACGGAGTCTATGCCCAGAAGGTTCACGCCGCGCAGGATGAACGGGTACACGGTGGCGGGAAACGCCCCGCCGCCGGTGAGCCCGCTGAGGGCGACGGAGCCGCCGTACCGTACCGTGCCGAGCACGTACGGAAGCGACGCGCCGCCCACAGGATCTACCGCCGCGCTCCACTGCTCGCGGCGGAGCGGCTTGCCGTCTTCTGCCGCAAGCGCTTCGCGCGGCAGCACCTCGCTTGCTCCGAGTCCGCGCAGGTACGCGTGCTCGGAGCTTTTGCCCGTGCTGGCGGCTACCTCGTAGCCGAGACCCGCCAGCATGGAGACGGCGGCGGTGCCCACGCCGCCGGTAGCTCCCGTGACAAGCACGGGACCCTGGCCCGGGCGCAGGCCGTTGTCTTCCAGCCGCTGGATGGAGAGAGCGGCCGTGAAGCCCGCGGTGCCGAGCGCCATGACGTCCTTCGGCGTCAGGCCTTCCGGCACGGGCACCGCCCAGTCCGCCGGCACCCGGGCCAGCTCGCTGTAGCCGCCGAAATGGCCGGTCCCGAGCGCGTAGCCGGTGACGAGGATTTCGTCCCCTTCCTTATAGCGCGGATCTGCCGATGAAACGACGGTGCCGGACAAGTCGATGCCGAGTACCATCGGATAAGAACGGACGGTCTTACTCTCCGGCATGGAGGCAAGCCCGTCCTTGAAGTTGACGCCGGAGTAGGCAACCTTCACCAGCAGCTCGCCTTCAGGGAGCTCCTCCACCGTCATTTCGCGTATACCCAGTGAAACGCCCTGCCCGGTCTTATCGACCTGCAAAGCGCGGAATGCGGAATCTGTCATGATCATCCCTCCTCATTCCGATCTTATCACGATTGCTGCCGTCGAGAAAATGCGGGGGTGCCGCTTCCGACCGGAGCCCGCCACTTTCCCTACGGCAGCAGAGAAGGCGTTTAGTCCATCCCCGAGCGCTGCATCTGCCGTTCAAGATGAAGAGCCAGAAAGCCGATTTCATCCATCGGAATCGGTTTTTGGAGATTCGCCTTGAGCAGCTCCGCCAAAAGGACCGCTTTTTGAAAAGCGAGGGGATATTCCTCGCTGATTTTACCCAGCAGGGGATTCCGTATCGTTTTTTGTTCCATGATCCGGTCGATAAGCGCTTTTAAATGAGAAATAAAACGGACGGTCGAAAACGAATTGTCAAAATCCAGACCGAGCTCCTTGGCTCTCTCGATTACCTGGGCGACCAGTCTGACCACCGCAAGCGCCGTTCCTTTTTCCACCTTGGTCCGGGCGGTATGGAAATGCATCGCGAGAAACGCGATTTCATCGTCCGGCAGCTTCACATCCAGATGCTGATTCAGAAAATCGATCGCCTTGCTGGCTATCCGGTACTCTTCCTCGTACAAGTGCTTGATTTCGTAAGCGAACGGATTGAGGATATGAACCCCCCGCTTGCAGCGTTCCACGGCAAAGTTGATGTGATCGACCAGCGCGGCGTGGATCGTTTCGGAAAACTCCCCTTCCAGATGCCCCTGCGCGTAAGCGATCACTTCTTCCGTAATCCCGATAATTTTGACGTCGACGGCATGAAGAATGTGCTCGTAATGTTCCAGCACTTCCGAAGTATGCAGCAGAAATTCCTGCGAAATATCGGCGTCCTCTATAATCATGCCCGGTTGTTTTTTGAATCCGATTCCTTTGCCGAAGGCAATTGAATTTTTGCCGGTCGAAAGCTTCGTCATGACTACATTATGGGAAAGCACGTGAATGATTTTTCTTTGAATCATAAAGGTTCTCCTCCATCTATGCAGCTAAACGTTTGGCAATGGATTCCTTAATCAGCTCCGAGTCCGTCCCGAAAATAACGTGCACGTGTCCCTTTCCCATGTTCATAATTCCGAATGCACCCAGTTCCTTCAGTTTTTCTTCCTCCACTTCCTCAGCCTCTTTAAGCCACAGCCTCAACCGGGTTATGCAGGAGTCCACTTTGACGATATTGTCGATGCCGCCCACGCTGTTCACGATAGCCGTAATCCGTTCTTCCTCCGGGGGCAGAGCCGAAGATACGATCGCCGCGGTCAAACCGGGAAAGTCTTCTTCCCTGCCCGGGGTTTTCAATTTAAAAACTTTAATCAGAAACAGGAACAATCCGTAGTAGACGACAAAATAGACAACTCCTATGATCAGAAACGCGAAAGGGAATTCCTTTAATTTCCAATTCAACAACAAATCGATAAATCCTCCCGAGAAACTGAAACCGAGTTTAATATTAAACAGATGCATAAACAGCATCGCAAGTCCGTTCAGAACCGCATGAACTCCGTACAGCAGCGGTGCCGCAAACATAAACGAAAATTCAAGCGGTTCGGTCACCCCGGTGAGCATCGAGGTAAGTGCGGCGCTGTAAAGCAGAGCGGCCACTTTTTTCCGCTTCTCCGGCAGCGCGCATTTGATCATCGCCAAAGCGGCTGCAGGCAAGCCGAACATCATCGTCGGGAAAAAGCCGCTCATAAACATGCCCGCGCTCGGATCGCCGGCGTTGTAGCGGGTCATATCGCCATGAACATAAGTTCCGGTATTTGTCATAAACTCGCCCACCTGAAACCACACGATACTGTTCAGAATGTGGTGCAGCCCCGTAACCAGAAGAAGCCGGTTCAGAAACCCGTACATGAATACGCCGATTCCCCCCGCATCTACGATCCAGAGGCCCGCATCCCGGATCACATCCTGTACAGGAGGCCAGATCAGGCCCATAATTCCTCCCATTCCTGCCATAACGAGCGAGGTAATGATGGGCACAAAACGCCGGCCCCCGAAAAACATGAGGTAATCCGGAAGCTTGATATTATGAAACCGGTTGAACAGCATCACGGTGATAAGCCCCGTCATCATCCCTCCGAGGACGCCCATATCCAAATGGGCTCCAGGCGTCGTCTGCTCTACGGGTACGCTTTCAAAAGTCGCAAGCGCTCTCACAAACACGATGTATCCTACCGTAGCCGCGAGCGCCGCCACTCCTTGACCGGACGTCATGCCGATCGCGATGCCGATCGCAAACAGCAGAGGAAGGTTATCCACAATGGCATTGCCGCCGGTGCTGAATATTTTCGAGATGAAGATCAGAAACGGATCCTGGAAAGTAAAAGCGCCGAGCCGCTGCAAAATTGCGGCGGCCGGCAGGACGGCAATCGGTATCATGAGAGACCGGCCGATTTTTTGAAGCGTATGCAGCATGTTTGCTCACCTTTTTCATCTTGCGGAAAAAAGCGGCGGGCCGTTATTTAACCGCACCCGCTGTAATTCCGCTGGCAATTTGACGCTGAAAAATGAGATAGAAAATCATGACCGGCACCATGGAAATGAGAAGCGCCGCAAACAGCGGACCCCATTCCGTCCGGTACTGCATCTCCCCCTGCATAACGGCAATGCCCACAGGAAGGGTGTATTTGGAAGGTTCACTATTGAGTACGACGCCGAGAATGTATTCATTCCACGTGTTCAGCACGTTGATGATGCTGACGGAAATGAGTCCCGGTTTGGCGAGAGGCATCATAATGCGGAAGAAAATGCCGTAGTAAGAGGCGCCATCCATCATGGCCGCTTCCTCGATTTCGGACGGCAAGGTTTTGAAGAATCCGACCAGGACGAACACGCTGAACGGAATGGTAGAAACTGTGTATACGATGATAAGCCCAAGAAGGGAATTGGTCAATCCCATATCGCTCATCAGGAAGAACAGGGGAATCATTCCGAGGAACATGGGAATCATCATCGAAGCGATATACACGTAATAGAGGACGCCGCTTCCCTTGAAGGCAAACCGGGCCAGAATGTAAGCCGTCATTGAGGAAAGCACGAGACCGGCCAAGACACTGACAACCGTAACAATGATCGAGTTCATAAAATAGCCGCCGAACTGGTATTTATCCCAAACGTAGCTGAAGTTGGAGAACAACAGCGGAAATTGGGGAAGATCCCACGGATTACCTTGGAAAAACTGCTGGTTATCCTTCAGGGAACCGAGGACGGTCCAGACGAGCGGGTAAAGCACCATGATCGCCCACACGATTAAAAGCAGGTTGACGACTATGCGCCAAAACGGGTTTTTCAGTCCATCACTCATGCATATAACCCCTCTACGAAATTTCTAACGGTTCTCTTTTCATAATCCGCTGCAAGGCAACCGTCGTTACCAGAGATACAACGAGCGTCAATACGCCGATCGCGGCCGCATAGCTCAGGTGATACTGCCTGAAGCCCTGCTGGTACAAGTAGGAGCCCAGTACCTGGGTCGCATTGTCCGGTCCGCCCTCGGTCATAATCGAGACGATGATAAAGGAGCCGTTGAGCGTAGTCATCACGATCCAGATGACGGAAGTCTGAATCTGCTCCCATGTGAGCGGAAGCGTAACGTGCCAGAACTGCTGCCATTGGGTGGCGCCGTCAAGCCCTGCCGCTTCGTACAGAGAGTCCGGAATGCTCAAGATTCCCGCGATGAGAAGGAGGGTACAGAAACCGACGCCGGCCCAGATCGAAGGGGGAAGCAGCGACCACATCGCCGTTGCCGCATCGCCCAGCCATGGAAATATGAACGGCTCGCCTTTGATCTTGCCGATCAGAGAGTTCAGGAAGCCCAGGTTAGGGTTGTACACGTAACGCCACAGCACGCCGACGACTACGACGGAGATTACGTTCGGAAGAAAAAAGATCGCCCGGTAAAACCCCGAGCCTTTGATCTTAAGACGGGTGAGCGCCACCGCAAAAAACAGGGCGAGCACCATAAAGCCGATCACTTTGCCCGCCACCAGGAAATAATCATTCAGCAGGGCCTTCGGAATAATGGGGTCCTTGAACATTTCTTTAAAATTGTCCAGCCCGATAAAATTGTAATCCATGGAGCCGCCGGACCAGTCGAACAAGCTGAGGTAGATGCCTTTGAGCATCGGATAGACGGTGAATACGAGATAGAGCAGCAGGGTCGGAAGAATAAAGGTCGCAATAAACAGATTGCGCCTTACCTTGGAGCGTCCGCTCTTTGGCTTTTTCGCCGTAATGACTCCGGCCGGATTAGTGACAGGTGTTCCTTTCATGCGTGAACCTCCGCTTTCCTGGGAACGACAATAAGGGAATTCGCATTCCCTTATTATCACTCCGGAGATATGGGTGCTTATTTTTTCAATTTGGCGCGCTGTTTGGCTGCTTCGTCTTCCATACGTTTCGCCCACTCTTCTTTGGTGATCGTGCCTTGAGTCAGAGCCAGCGTGGAATCGTTACGCACTTTTTTGAGGTCTTCCGGAATAACCGGCTCGGGTGCTACAACCGTTTCCGGAGAGCTGTAGGATTTGATGGCCGTTTTTGCCAGGTTGCTTGCGGACGTGTTGTCGAGGTTCGTTTTTACGTTAAGCAGAGCGCCTGTCGCTTCCGCCCATTTTCCCGCTTGTTTTTCGGTAAAGATAAACTGGATGAACGCTTTTGCCGCTTCCGGGTTTTTCGCTTTTTTGGCGATACCCATCGTGGCCGTAGTCGGAATCGCTACGTTTTTGCCGCCTTTTTCCTGAGTAACGGACGGAATGAATCCGAAGTCGAAACCTTGCGGAACGTCCTTCTTCATTTCGTTCTCAACCCAGAGTCCGTTCGGGATAAAGGCCGCTTTATGCTGGAGGAACTGCGTTTGGGAGTCCGTGTGGTTCAAAGCGACGGAGCCCTTGTCGATGAAGCCCTTATCACGCATTTCAATGATCTTGTCAAGCGCTTTCATAACCGGTTCGCTTTTGAATACGCCTTCTTCCATGTTGTTGATTTTTTTGATGATGGACGTATCGTAGTTGTTCGCCACCACGGTTGCGGAATCCAGGAACGCGCCGTTAATGTAATAAGGATATACGCCGGTATGAATGTAGACGCTCATCTTGCCGGAAGCCTTGATCTTGTCGCCTACAGCCAAGAAGCTCTCCCAGTCTTTCGGCTCTTCCCAGTTGTTTTTCTTGAATTCGGCGCGGTCCCAGAACGTTCCCCACGATCCGAAGACGAGCGGAACATCGTAGTATTTGCCTGCTTCGTACTCTTCCGGCTTGGAAATGAACATGTCCATAATGTTTTTGCCGTCCGCGTTTTTGGCGGTTTTCAACCAGTCGGTAATGTCCATGAGCTGGCCGTCCTGATACATGGTTCTCGCGTTGGCGCCCGCTCCGTCGATATAAACCACATCCGGCGGATTGCCTTGAATCCAGCGGGGTTTCATTTGATCGTTGATTTTGGCCCCTGCGGACTGTTTGATCTTAAGGTCCGGGTTAGCCTTTTGGAACTCGTCGATGGCCGCCTTCCACCAGGTGTCGCCGTAGCCGCCGACAAAATATTGGATCTCGAACTCGCCGGTCAGTTTTTTGCCGCCCGCTTCTCCCGAATTCGCGTTCGAGGACGCTCCCGGAGTAGCTGCCGGCGTAGTCGTTGTGTTCGTTTTGCTGCACCCTGCCGCGATTGCGGTTACCATCATCAAAGAAATTCCCATGTTGAGCCATTTGTTTCTTTTCATGTGTACAAACACTCCTTAAAGGTTCTTTTGTAATCGGTTACAAACTGAAGCGGTCCCCCTGATGCTTTGTCAACCAACGCCTTCTTACCGGGAGTTCCTCACCTCCTTAGCGATCCCGAGAGAACAAAAAAAGGGCATAGTCAAAGAAGCAAAATCACTTCTTTAACTAATGCCCTTTCGGTAACATGTTAAAGTTTGGGTATGTAATTGTCGGGATGAAGATAATATTGAAATTACTTACATCTTACAAGGACTTTTGTCTCTCGTCAATCCTTTTGTTAACACTTTGTCCATATTTGTCATCTTGTGCCGGTATCCTCCTGCCGCTAAGGCATGGCGGGCGTAAGGCCGAAACCCCGCATTCGCCCTTGCACCAAGGGATATATGTCCTCATATGATGAAGTAATTCTTTAGTTGCAGCCGCCGGCACCGCTTATACCGCGAAGCGAAGGAGTTTTCCCATGACCCGCATCTTCCATGTCCGCAGCCTCGATCCCGCTCTCTACGAAGACGAACGGACCGTCCTGCTGAGCCCGGAAATGATCCGGGCATGCCGCTTGGCCCCGGACAGCGCCGTCAAGCTCCGCTTCGGTTCCGCGTCCTGCGAAGCGGTGGTCCGGCCGGCTGCAGAACCGGGCGCGAGTCCGGACGAAGAGCTATGCCTTCATCCGGCGCTGAGGCGCCGGCTCGGCATTCACGGCGGGTGCAGGCTCTCGCTCGTTTATCAGCCTTCCGCCGCCACGCTTTACGCGGGTCCGCTCGTCGGGGTTCTGCTCAGCAGGCTCTACTCGTCTCAGGAAATGCCGTTCGGCTCCATGACAACCTTCTGCCGGGAGCTGACCAAAGCAGGCGAGGAAGCCGGGGTCAGCCTGTTCTTTTTCTCTCCCGAAGAAATACACACTTTTCCCGATCTGGGAGGCCTGTATTACGACGAGAAATGGAAAAAAGGAATTTTTCCCGTCCCGCACGTTATTTACAACCGGCTGACTTCACGCAAATACGAAAACAAACCGGAAGTCCAGCATTTCCTCAAAGCCGTTCAACTGCGTCACCAGACGCATATTTTCAACGATAAATACCTCGATAAGAACGCCGTATTCTCCGCCCTGGGCAGTGAGACCGCTCTTCAGAACTGCCTGCCGGAGTCTCATCCGTTCTCCAACTACCACATGCTGAAGGCCATGTCCGCCCGGCACCGGACCTTATTTATAAAACCGGCCTCCGGCAGTCTCGGCAAAGGAATTTTCCGCCTGCACGTCCGGGAGGACGGCAGCTGTGAAGTCCGGTTCTCCGCGCTCAGCGGGACCGTCGTCCTTCCCTATCCCGATCTATTCGAGGCTTACTTCCATATGGCGGGAAAAATCCGGACACAGGCTTATCAGATCCAGGAAGGCCTGGACCTGCTGACAATCGGCGGCCGCCCCGTCGATTTCCGTGCCCTCGTTCAGAGAGACGGCGGAGGAGAATGGGTTCTGAGCTCCATCGTGGCCCGGATCGCGGCGGAGCAGCACTTCGTATCCAACCTTGCGAGAGGCGGAACGATGACAGCCGTCCCGGAAGCGCTGGCCGGGACTTCGTTGGCCTCACGCAAAGGGAGCATTCAGCGTACTTTAAAAAGTACGGCGCTGATAGTCGCTCAGGCCATCAGCAGAAACGTGAAGGGAACGTTCGGGGAGCTCGGCGTGGACCTGGCTCTGGACACCGCCGGGCAGGTAAAACTGCTGGAAGTGAACTCCAAGCCTTCCCGTGAGGAATTCTCCCTTCCCTCCCCGGCTGAGGAAACGCTTGTGCGGCCGTCCGTCCGGCGTCTCCTTGACTACGCCGTTTATTTGGCCGGCTTTATGTAGAACAAGAAGGCGGTGGGTCGTATGGATCATACAGTGAATCGGTGTCTGGGCGTTCTGGCCTCGCCGGGCAAAACGGCGCCCGCCGGAGGTTCCGAATCCTTTTTCCGGAGGCTGAGCCAGAACGGGGCGGCCGAAGGAATCGAGGTCATCGTGTTCAGCCCGGACGGAATCTCTTTCGAATATGAGACGGTAGACGGCTTCCTGTACAGTCCCTCGGATTCCGCTTGGAGAGAAGGCACCTTCCCTCTTCCCGCCGTCCTTTATGACCGCTGCTTTTGCTCCAATTCCGCAGAGCAGCGTCTTTACCGCCGGCAGTTGAACCGGCTTCACCGGCTGCCCGGTATCCGGTTTCTGGGCGGAGGCCTCCGGGGCAAATGGGACGTCCAGCGCCTGCTGGCGGCCGACCCGGCCCTCGCCCCGCATTTGCCGCTTACCCGGCGCCTGACTGACCCGCACCAGCTTGAACCGTGGCTTGAGCTGCACGGGGCCGCTTTTCTGAAGCCCGAAGCAGGCATGCACGGCAAAGGCACCCTGCATATTTACTGCAGTCCCGGAACGGACTTTTCGTGGAGCGTACGCGGCCGCGACCGGGCGAACCGTCCGGTGCGGCAGGATTTCGGCACGACGCTGGAAATGCGGCGCTGGGTCCGCGATTTCATAGGCAAACGCCGCTATTTGCTCCAGCAGTACCTGCCGCTGACTACACCGGACGGTACGGCTTACGATATCCGTTCTCTTATGCAAAAAGACGGACGCGGCCTTTGGAAGTTGACCGGAATGGTTGTGCGCTCGGGCCGCCCGGGAAGCGTGACGTCCAATCTCCACGGCGGCGGCATCCCCTGCGAGGCCGAAGCTTTTCTGAGGGAACATTTTCCCGGCGGGGCGTCCGGCAGGCTAATGAAGACACTGTCCGTTTTATCCCATCGAATTGCGCTTATTCTGGAATCGTCGCATGGGCGTCTGGCCGAGCTGGGCATCGATTTCGGCGTTTGCCGGGATGGACGCATCCACATTCTGGAGGTTAATTCCAAGCCCGGCAGAGCAGCCTTCCAGAGCATTGACGGCGGGAAAACCGCCCGCTCAGCCGCCTCTAATCCGGTCCGGTACGCCGCCTATTTGCTGAGAACGCAGCGGGAACCGGCAGGGGCAACAAGTTTAGGAGGGTAACCCAATGAGTTTGACGACGTGCACGGTTCACGTAAATTCCAAACAGGAAAAAAATATTTTGGTATCCGGTGAACTGGCCAAGGCGCTGCGCTTGTCAAAAAACAAGACGCTGCAGCTCCAGGTCGGCTCCAAATCCATTACACTCCCGGCCCGGTATATCAAAAAAAGCGGACTCCACCTCTATCTGCCCCAGTCCGTCATTACTTCCGTGAAACTTCCGCGGATCGGTCCGTGCCTGGCAGCGAGCGGAAGCGGCAGAGATATCCGGCTCGGTCCCGTAATCGGAATTCTCACGAATGTGTCCAGCACCACGGCCGGTCCTTTCGGAACGAGAACACCGTTTATCCGTTCGCTGATGCAGCCGGGGGAACGCAAATCGTTCCACATCGCCTTTTCGCCTAAGGATGTCAACTGGCAGCAGGGCACTGTAAACGGCTATATGCTTCAACCGCAGGGAGGCTGGGTCCGTAAAACCGTTCCGCTTCCGGATGTGGTTTACAACCGGCTTCCCAGCCGTAAAGCGGAGAAATTGCTCTCCATGGAGGACTTCAAGCAGCGCTTCGTCAGACGAAATATCCCTTTATTCAACTGGGCTTTCTTCGATAAATGGGATGTGTACCGGCTGCTTGAAAACGATCCGGCCTTTAAATACGTGCCGGAATCGGTCCTGGACCCTACGGCGGAACAGCTGCAAGATCTTCTCACCCGCCACAAATTCATTTATTTGAAACCGACGGCGGGAAGTCTCGGCATCGGCATTTACCGCATCACGTATTCAACCGACCGCGGGTATTTCGTACGCTACCGCCGCAACGGCAAAAATGTGCTGCTGCGCTTCAACAAATACGAAGGGCTCGTCAAAATGCTCGGCATCAACCGCGGCAAGCTGAACAGCTATGTAACCCAGCAGGGAATCCGGCTGATCGAGATCGACGGCTGCCCCATCGATTTCCGCTTCCATCTGACCAAAAACGGAAGCAATCAGTGGGTCGTTGCCGCCATCGGCGCTAAAAAGGCGGGCAAGGGAAGCGTTACGACCCATCTGCGCAACGGCGGCCAGCTGATGACGGCGGAGCAGGCCTTGAAGCAGGTGTACGGCAACAGAAGCGACGCCGTCTTGACCCGCATGAAAGAGACGTCCATCGAGCTTGCGGAAGCGATCGAAACAAACTACAACCACCGTCTGG
The DNA here is from genome assembly GCF_000739915.1 of Paenibacillus chitinolyticus NBRC 15660. Lineage (GTDB taxonomy): Bacteria > Bacillota > Bacilli > Paenibacillales > NBRC-103111 > Paenibacillus_F > Paenibacillus_F chitinolyticus. Next base: position 27,721 of record NZ_BBJT01000004.1, read on the forward strand.
GGGAACTCGGCTTCGATCTCGGCATCGACCAGAACGAGAAGACGTGGATGTTCGAAGCGAACGCGAAGCCGGGACGTTCCATCTTCAAACACCCGGGGTTGAAATCCCAGGATAAAGCTTCCCTTAACTATATCTATGAGCACTGCGTCTATTTAAGCCGCTTTCGTGCGGGGAGGGATGGTTAGTGGACGTTAGCGCCCATAAAAAGCAGCAGCCTCTGTGCATCGGAATATTAACAACACCCGATCCAAAACGCCAATTCTCGGGAAATCGTGAAAATTTCATTGATTTGATCAAAGCCGGCTACGAACAGGGTGCTCTCGTTTATGTAGTCACTACATCCGATCTGAAATTGAGCGGCAAGCAGGTTCAGGCCTACTGTTATCAGCTTGCCTCAAAAAAATGGAACAAACAGCTGATGCCTCTTCCCGATGTCATTTACAACCGGATCCCGACACGCCGGCTCGAAATCCAGAGCGACGTGCAGCGGACGATCCAGGCCTGCATCCGCAGCAAGCAGGTCCATTTGTTCAACCCGTTCTTTTTCGACAAATGGACGCTCTTCGAATGGCTCGATCAGTCTCCCGAAATCCGCAAATACGTGCCGGTTACGAAACAGTTGAGCAGCCAGGCCGTCCTGGAGTCGATGCTCAAAAGGTTCCCTTTCATCTACCTCAAACCCGTTGAAGGGAAAGCCGGCAAAGGGATCATGCGCCTGGAACGGATCACGAAGAAAAGCGGAGCGCAAACTTACAAGCTGACCATGCAGGAAACTGCGGACTCGCATTACGAGTTATTCACGAACTTATCCGATGTCTGGAACCGGATCGCCGAGAACAAAAAGGATGAAAACTATATCATTCAACAGGGAATCCTCCTTTCAAACTTTAACAAACGTCCTTTCGATCTGCGCGCGCTTCTTCAGAAGACGTCGAAAGGCACGTGGAGCGTAACCGGAATCGGAGCCAGAGTCGCCGGCAAACGGAGCATTACGACACATGTGCCTCGGGGAGGCTCCATCGACGATCCGGCAAGGCTGCTGGAGAAATCATTCGGTCCGCTCAAGGCCAAGCGGATTCTCCAGCGGACGCGCAGCACCGCACTGCTTATGGCAAACAGCGTGGAACAAACCTCCAAGCAGAAGCTCGGGGAGATGTCGATGGATCTGGGCGTCGACCTCGACGGACGCATCTGGTTTTTCGAAGCCAATTCCAAACCGATGAAATTCGACGAACCCCACATCCGCAAAAAATCGCTGACGCGCATTATCGGTTACAGCGTATATCTGGCAAACAAAAACAAGACCAAATGAACCCATAAAAAAAACCATCCCGGCTTTACGGCAGGGATGGTTTTTGATGTTTGCGGCCGGCTGCCGCGCCTGTTCTTCCTCTGCGTTCCCACGCCTGAAGAATCGCATAGCCGGCAAAAAGAGCCATAAACGGCATCAACGGAGCCGAATACCGCGAATGCGCCAAATAAATCATGTGAAGCAAGGACATGTAAGCGAACAGCACGGTCAGAAGGTACGTCAGCCGCTTCCCTCTCGCCAGCCAGATTCCCCGAATGCCGAACCCGAGAATGGTATAGTGAATCCCTACGGGCAGAATGAGACTAACCCAATTTACGGCGTTCCAATAGTACACGTCCCCCCAGAAGGTCGCAAACTTCCCGATCGTGTACCACTGGAGGTAATACAGCGGCTGCTTCGCAAAACCCGTCCGGATCCGCTCCTTGGCCCACTGCGTGTCAAACGCGTCATTGACCCACAGATCGCTTGATGCGTGCCACGTCCGCTGTTCGGCTACAGGCGGAGGCCCGTAAGGAAACGTGCCGAGGAGCAGCGGATTACCGCTGGATTTCGTCAGCGGAATAAACTGCCCTCCGGACACTTCGTAGTTGCGGACCCACCATGGCATGAGGCAGAGGACAAATACCAGAGCGGAGACCGCCAGGCAAACCGCCAGTTTTTTCCACGGGATCGCCCGCCAGTAAATGAGCAGCAGCAGAAAAAATCCCGGCCAAAGCGCGATCGTCGGCCTTACGTAAACGGCAAACGCCCACATCAGCCCGAACCAGACGGCATTTCCCGCGGTCGGCTTGTCCATCGCTTTCAGCGCGCCATGCACCAGAAGCATCAGAGCGAGCACAAACAAAGCTTCCGTCAAAATATAAAACGAAATGTTCCACATTGGCGGATAAACGGCTGTCAAAACGACGGCGATCAGCGCGGTTCTCTCGTTAAACAGCCGGATTCCGATTTTGAACAAAAGAATCATCGAGAAAGAAACCATGAGGACCTGAACGACCCGGATCGTCTGTTCCAGCACGTACCCCGTTCCAAGTCCGCTCATAAACAGGGCGATAAAAGCCGGAAGAGCAGGCGTAATAAACACCGTCGGCTTCGACGAGTCATTGTAGGTAAACATTCCTTTTTCCAGCCAGATCCGCGCGGTTTCCAGATAAGACTGGTCATCCGATCCCAAGTTGTAGGAGGAGCCGTATTTAAACACCACCACCAGCTTCAACAGTGTAGTGAGCAGCACAACCATCCAGAGCCAGCCCCGGACCGGTATAGATCGAAGCCTGTGCGGCATGATGCATTCCCCGCTTTCCGTAAAAAATCAAAAGCGCGTTACGAATAACGCGCCGATAAACCGATCATTCCCACGCCGATCAGGATCACCACGCATCCGGCGATTTTAAGTAACGACATTTGTTCGTTGAAAATATAATACGCCCCGATGACTGTGATCAGATAAGCGATGCTCTGCATCGGGTAGGCGATGCTGATGTCCACTTTATTCAGGATAAACAGCCATAAAACCGTTGCAAGCCCGTAGATGAAAAGCCCCCCCAGAATAAACGGGGAAAACATAAGATGAATGATACTTTGCAGGCTTTCGAAAGGGTCCGCTTTACGCGAAAGCCCGAATTTCCACAAAAATTGACCGCTTACCAGCATAAGCGTATTCAGCAAAATCAGTCCGATATGTAACGGATTCATGGCGTTTCCCGTCTCTCCGTTCCTGTGTAACTATCTTGGTTTCGACTTTGTTCCTTAAGCCGCATCACTTCGTTCTCCAGATACGCGTGCTCTTGTGCGAGCGTCTTGATCTGCTCCTGCTGCTTGGACAGCAGAATCGTCTGATGGACGAGCAGACTCAAGGTGACCACGATCACGATCAGGAAGATCAGCGACGGCATGTATGACACGCCGATCCAGAGAGCGAAACGGTTGAGCAGCGGGATACAAATGCCCGTGACAAGTCCCGCCAGGGCGATCATAATCCAAGTGAACGCATGGCGGTCTCTTAATTTATGCTTGCTGGTGTAGAAAAGAATCTGAAACAAGAAAATGACCGTAACCCCGATCGTAATAGCCTGAATCAAAATAATTGCCCTCCCTAGAAGCTTCTCCGGATGATCGAAAACATGGTTACCTTCAGCATGTAATACACGGAACGGACCGGATTAATGGACGAAACGCCGCCCTGCCGTTTTTTCATTTCCACGCTGATTTCTTTGATCCGGTATTTGCTGCGGGCCATAGAGACGAGAATTTCCACTTCCGGGTAATCAACCGGATAATAGGTGGCGAATTCCCTAATGATCTTGCTGTTGACGATCCGGTATCCCGACGTCGGGTCGAAGATCCGGTTCCCTGTAAGAATGCGGATCAACATGTAGAAATAGTAGATGCCGATCCGTCTGGGCAGGCTGCTTTTGTAAGAACTCTTCTCGACAAAACGGGATCCGATCACCATATCGTTGCCGGACTCGCGGATCTCCCGCACCAGCTTGTCTATGTCCCGGGCGTCGTGCTGCCCGTCCGCATCAAGCTGGATCGCATATTTATAGCCGTGTCTCGCGGCATAACGGTACCCGGTCTGCATGGCTCCGCCGATGCCGAGATTGACGGGCAGACGTACACCGTTGTAGCCCCGCTCCCGGATAATCGCCGCCGTACGGTCTTTGGAGCCGTCATCCACGATCAGATAATCGTACTCAACGTGTTCCCGCAAATGATCGACGGTCTGTTCGATGGCGTCTTCTTCATTATAAGCCGGAATAATAATGAGTACATCACTTTGTCTGGACATAACCTTCTTGCTTCCTCCTTCATTGCTTTTCAATCACCTTGTCCAGCTGTTCATTTATCTTATGCAGTCGGTTAAATTGAAATCTCTACGATTTAAAATCCCGATCATTTTGTTCAAAATCAGCTTTATTCAGTATAAAGGATATCCCTCCTGCTGGAAAGAACAACCCCTGAATCATTAACCCCGTTAATTCCGGACCGAAACCCTTCTCCGTCTCGCCCGTATAGAATCCTATATCCAATATCCAGTATTTGATAAGGGAGGGACGACATGGAATCCTGGTATTGGGGCCTTTTTATAGCCGGCATTCTTTTTGCCTTGGCTACCCTCATTTTCGGCGAAGTTCTCGGCCATCTCTCGGGTATGCTCGACTCCGCCTCCGGACACCACCTGCCATTCCTACAGCCGGCGGTTCTCGTTGGGGGAATTACAACCTTCGGAGGGGCCGGCATTCTGCTCTCCAGGTACACGGAACTCACTTCCTGGCAGAGCGGAGGGCTTTCTCTGCTGATAGCCGCCGTTTTATCCGTCTTGGTGTACCTCGTCTACGTCAAACCGATGGAAAACAGCGAAAATTCGGTTGCCTTCTCGCTGCAGGAGCTGGTCGGCAAAATCGGTGAAGTCACCGTGCCCGTGCCCGCCTCCGGTTACGGCGAAGTCATGGTGCGGACCGGCGTCGGCGTGACCAATCAGATCGCGGAAAGCTTAGACGGACGGAGCATCCCGAGCCACCTCCGTGTCGTCGTCGTGGAGGTAAAGAACAGCGTGCTGCTCGTCTCTCCGCTGGATTCCGATCCTCTCAACTAACCAAGCAAAGGAGTTTTGCCCGTGCCAAACACAGATGTACTGCTCATCCCCGGTATCATAGTCGGCGTCATCCTTATTCTCGGTATTGCCTTCTGGGCCCGTTACAAAACGGTCAGCCCCGATGAGGCGATGATCGTCACAGGCTCCTTTCTGGGGAGCAAAAACGTCAGCATCGACGATTCCGGCCGCAAAATGAAAATCGTGCGCGGCGGCGGGGCGTTTATTCTGCCGATCTTCCAGCAGGCCCAGTTCCTTTCCCTGCTCTCCCACAAGCTGGACGTCATGACACCGGAAGTGTACACCGAGCAGGGAGTGCCGGTTATGACGGACGCCGTTGCCATCATTAAAATCGGCGGTTCCGTCGAAGATGTGGCGACCGCGGCCGAACAGTTTCTCGGAAAACCGACCGAAGCGCTGAAAAGCGAAGCCCAGGAGGTTCTCGAAGGCCACCTGCGGGCTATCCTCGGCTCCATGACGGTCGAGGAAGTATACCGCAACCGGGACCGGTTTGCCCAGGAAGTTCAGGGCGTTGCGGCGCGGGACCTCAAAAAAATGGGCCTGCAGATCGTCTCCTTCACGATCAAAGACGTCCGCGACAAGCACGGTTACCTCGATGCCCTCGGGAAGCCGAGAATCGCGGCCGTTAAGCGCGATGCGGATATCGCCGAAGCGGAAGCCAACCGTGACGCCCGTATCCAGAAGGCGAAAGCCGAAGAAGAAGGGCAGAAGGCCGAGCTTCTGCGGGATACGAACATCGCCGAGGCCAGCAAGGAGAAAGAACTGAAGGTCGCGGCCTTCAAGAAAGACCAAGATATGGCCAAGGCCGAAGCCGACCAGGCTTACCACATCCAAGAAGCTCGCTCCAAGCAAAGCGTAGTAGAGGAGCAGATGCGCGTGGAACTCGTCCGGAAAGAGCGCGAGATCGACCTCGAATCCAAAGAGATTCTACGCCGCGAGAAGCAGTACGACGCCGAGGTGAAGAAGAAAGCCGACGCGGACCGGTATTCGGTCGTGCAGGCCGCCGAAGCCGAGAAGTCGCGCAAAATGCTCGAAGCGGAAGCGCTCCAGTTCCGCATCGAAGCGGAAGCCAAGGCGATGGCCGAGCAGAAGCGGCTTGACGGTCTGGCCCTTGCGGATGCCGAGCGGGCTCGCGGTACGGCCGAAGCCGACGTCATCCGGCTGCGCGGTCTGGCCGAGGCCGAAGCGAAGCAGCGGCTCGCCGAGGCGTTCGAGAAGTTCGGCGAAGCGGCCGTGCTGGACATCATCGTCAAGATGCTTCCGGAGCTGGCCGGCAAGGTCGCCGAACCGATCAAAGGCATCGACAAGCTGACCGTTGTCGATACGGGCCACGGCGAAGGAGCCGCGCGCATCAGCAACTACGTCACCTCGCTGATGGCTACCGCGCCCGAGATGCTCAAGAACGTCTCCGGAATCGACGTCGAGGGGCTTATCAAAGGCCTGACGTCGAGGAGCGCCAAGCCGGCAGCGAAGCCCGCGCCCCTGACCGCGGAGCTGGAGCCCGCACCCGCAGCCGCAGCCGCAGTTGGGGCAATCGCCGCCGCCAAGGAAGACGAAACGGACCAGGGCTGATCGTCCCCGGCCGGAATCAACCGACATGGGGGCGGAGAGCTGCCGCCCTCCCCACGTAATGAAAAAGCACTCCATGCGAGTGCTTTTTTATTTTCTTTTTCCGGCAGAAGGCGCGAACAGGAATCCCGGCATGCCCCCTCCGAAGTTCGCCGGCCTTGGCTTTTCGCTTAACAGAGCAGAGTCCTTGCGGCAGCACCGCCTCAGACGGCCTTACTTCTGTCCGTTTCCGAGCGGACATCTTTCCGGACCCCGCTTCCCGTCTTGTTACGGCCGCGGACCATCCCTGCCGCATAGGAAACCGCCTGAACCAGCAGCGCGGAAATAATCAGCATAAGAAACGGCATCATGCCGATCGTGTAACGTGCTTCCGGGATAAACATAAGCTGCGTCCCCAGCAGGATAAGAAATACGGTGATCAGGTACCGGTAGCTTTTATGGATAAAGAAGGCGATCAGGGAGCCTCCCATTCCCGCATAGACCAGAAACTTGTGAAACCTTGGAATCCAAGGCGCATACCAGGCAGGCACCGAAGAGCCGTAATCTCCTATGTACAGTTTGTTCAGAAACATCTCTTTCATTTTGCCCACCGTAAACCAGCGGATCCAGAGAGCCGGATCGGTCTGCAGCCCTTCTTTGATGCGTTTTATCGCCTCTCCCTGCTGGTTGCTGAAGTCGATTTTGCTCCAGTCCAGCGTTCCCCGGTAGTAAGGATCGGTTCCGCCCAGCAGCGGATTTCCCGCTCCTCCTTTGGAAATGAAAATAATTTCATGAAAGGTGATCGCATTGCGTATCCACCAAGGAAGCATCCCCAGCGCAAAAGCGAGGACCCCGAAGCTGATTTCTTTAAAATAAGGCTTCTTGTGCTGAAACCACAGGAAAATATAAGGAACCGGCGCCACCACCAGCGTATTCGGGCGGATCAGAACGGCCAGGGCAAGGAGCAGTCCGGCAAGGAGATGATCCCTGGTGCGGTTTTCCTGTACGATTTTGACCTGATAATAAATGAGCGCCATAAACGACGTCAGGAATATAACCTCCGTCAGGATCAACGAATTCACGACAATGAAGGTCCCGTATACGGAAGCGAAGAACGCCGCAATCAGACCGGTCGTCCGGTTGAAAAGCCTCAGCCCGATCTTGTAGATATACCAAATGGCCCCGAGCGAGATAAAAACCTGCAAAACCCGTACCACCATAAACGTGCGTTCAATATCCGTGTATCCGAATACGGCCAGAATCGCCGCCAGAAATACGGGAAATCCGGGAGTCACTAACGTGTTGGACTTGGCCTCGTTATAGCCGTAAATCCCTTTTTCAAGCATTTGTACCGCCATCGTCGTATAGTTCTTTTGATCGTATTCCACAGGCTCGTATTGTTCTCCCAGTATGTAAAATAGCCTCAGGCCGAGCGCCAAAGCCAGGATGAACACAATCAGCATTTTTTTCCACAACCGGGATGCACCCACGCTCTTCTCCCTCTCCCCAATTACCGTATTCTTCCTGTCCCTATAACGCAGGCTGGATTAAAAAGGTTTCATTTCTTAAAAATTGATAAGAAACTCCATTCAAAGCGCCGCTGCGCTTTCCGTCGTACCAGCATAACCGAGAAACGTCAACGGCCATGCTGCGTCCGGTCAATTTTACGTAAAAAATAAATACGGGAACGCGGGACGGTCTATCCTATATATACCGAAATCACTTTCGCCTAGAAACAAAAATCCCCGGCAGATGGATAAAAACTTGTCCCGCCGGGGATTTTCTTTATTCAGCTCATTCATAAAAGTCGGATCGTCTGATCAGTTTTCCACGCGTGGAAGAAGGCCGAGCAGCTCCGGAAATGCCGTAATCCGGACATCGGCTTCGTCAAGCTCACGCTCGGAACGGAAACCCGCATAATCGCAGCCGATCACCTTAAGCCCGTTGCGGTGACCCGCTTCCACATCGGAAGAGCGGTCCCCTACCATCCAGGCGCTTTGTAAGCCGTGCTGCTCCAGAAGCAGTTTGACAAGATCCACTTTGGACTTCGTTGCGTATTCGCCCGCACTGTACAACCCGGTAAAAAGAGGCGCCAGCCCCTTCATCCGGATCACTTCCCGGACATAATCCTCCAGCCCGTTGCTCGCGACGAAAAGCTGGATCCCTCGGGCATGAAGCGCCTGCAGCGTTTCCTCGACGCCATCGTAGAGCATGCCTTCTCCCCGAAGCAGCCGGTCCATCTGTTCGGCGAGCAGAAGCTCGTCCGCGCGGCTGCGAACCGCGGCCGGGACATCGGGCAGAACCCGCTCCCAAATTTCTTCGAGAAGCATGCCGAGCCCACCGAGAATACGTTCGTCAGACGGCGTAGGACCTTCATAAACCCCTTCGCGGCGAAGCGCGTCGAAAGCCGCATGATAGGCCGGCAGAAGAAGCGTTTCCGTTTTGAAGAGCGTTCCATCCAAATCAAAAAGCATCGCTTGCGGTGCAGGGGACTGATTCATAGCTGGACTCCACATCCTAAAGGTTTTCTTTTAAGGATGGCAAACCGTGCCGGGCTTGTCAACTTGTCCCGCGGAAAATTTTTCCGCTGTTCGTCCGCTTTTCACTAGGACTTCCTATTGATGTTAATGTTAAAATATTTTAGAATGAATATGAAAATGTTTTTCTTTATAAACTGCAATTCCACTAAAATTTTTTTCAAAAAAGGTGCGGAAACCTATGTCCAGCATTCTTCGGGCTATTGAAGAACGGAAGCACGGGCTGAACCGCCAGGAACAGGTTCTTGCCATTTATATTCTCGAGCATTCCAGTCAAGTGGTGCGCATGGGAATAACGGAATTGGCGGAACAGTCGAAGACGAGTCCCGCTACGATTTCCCGCTTTTGCAAAACGTTTCACTTCCAGGGATACACCGATTTCAAGTTCCAGCTCGGCGCGGAGCTCGCCACTCAACCTGCCGGCCAGTCTTATCAAGATATCGTCGCCGGGAATCCGCTGGAGGAAATCGTGTCGGCTATGGAAGCCAACCATTTGCGCTCTATTGCCGATACAACCCGTCTGCTGGACCTTAGGCAGGTTCAGTCGGCGGTCGACGCGCTTCAGAGCGCCAGGCAGATCGACCTTTACGGCGTCGCCACTTCGGGCGTCGTAGCGCTCGACTTCCACCAGAAGCTGGTGCGGATCGGGAGGTACGCGACCGCATGGTCGGATCCTCACATGCAGATCACGTCCGCTTCCAACCTTCAGCCGGGCGACGTCGCCTTCGCGGTTTCCTACTCCGGCGATACGCCTGAAACGATTCAGGCGCTGCTTTGCGCCAAGGAGCGGGGGGCCACGACGATCAGCCTGACCAAATACGGCTCCAATCCGCTGGCGGATCTTTCGGACATCAAGCTGTTCGCCTCTACCTTGGAGGAAGGCATGCGCCGCGGAGATATGGCGTCCCGGATCGCACAGCTTCATGTGATAGACATTTTGTTTACGAGCCTGGTCAGCGACCGGTTCGACGAGCATGTCACCCGTTTGGAACGGACCTACCACATGGTCCGCAAATACCGGAGCAAAGGGAGAGAGTAAACCATGATTATTCACAAGTTTGAAAATCAGCAGGAATTAAACGAGGCGGGCGCGGGGATTATTACCGCTCTTGTACAGACGAAGCCCGATGCGGTTCTCGGTCTCGCTACGGGAAGCACCCCGATCGGCATTTACGAAGAAATCGTAAAGGCTTACAACAAGGGACGCGTGAGCTTTAAAAACGTACGCACGTACAATCTGGACGAGTATGTGGGACTTCCCGACGGTCATGCCGAAAGCTACCGTACGTACATGAACGAGCATTTGTTCCGCCATATCGATGTGCAGCCGGAGCGCACCCGCATCCCGAACGGCAACGCCTCCGACCCGCAGGAGGAGTGCGCACGTTACAATCGCGAGCTGGACGAGATCAAACAAGTGGACCTGCAAATTCTCGGACTCGGCCACAACGGCCACATCGGCTTCAATGAGCCGGCGGACGAGCTCCACAGCGGCACTCATCTGGTCGAGCTCGACCACAAAACACGCGAAGCCAACGCACGCTTCTTCCCTTCCATTAATGACGTTCCGACGCATGCTCTCACGATGGGGGTAGGAACGATTCTTAAAGCCAAAACGATTCTTCTCGTTGTCCGCGGCGCCGACAAAGCGGATATCGTACACCGCGCGCTGACCGGCCCGATTACGACCCAGTGTCCGGCAAGCCTGCTGCAGACACACCCGCATCTGATCGTTCTGCTCGATTCCGAAGCAGGGAGGAATTTCGTATGAGCCGGTCCACTTCCGCGCAGGAGCGCATATTAATCGTTAACGCCCGGATTGTGACGGAAAATACGATCGTCGACAACGGCGCACTGCTCGCCGTAGACGGCCGTATCGAACGCATCTACAAGGCGCATGAACTCGCGGAGCTTGATTTGACCGGCGCCGTAGACGCCCAAGGAAGCTGGCTGCTGCCGGGCTTTATCGACGTTCACGTACACGGCGGCTACGGGGCCGATTTCATGGACGCTTCCGCGAAGTCCCTGGAAACGATCACCCGTTTCCACAGCACCAAAGGTACGACGGCGATGCTCGCCACATCCGTCACGGCCTCCCGCGAAGCGCTGGATGCGGTTATCACCTCCACAGACGCTTATATTCGCGGCGGAATGCCGTATGCCCAGTTGATCGGGGTTCATCTGGAAGGTCCGTTCATTTCTCCGAAATGGAGCGGCGCCCAGAACCCGGAATTCATCTCCCTGCCGACATCCGAGTGGCTTGAAGATTGGCAGACCCGCTTCCCCGGCCTGGTCAAAATGATGACGCTCGCGCCCGAACGGGAAGGAGCGATGGACGTCATCCAGTGGCTCAGCGATCACGGAATCGTTGCGGCCGCAGGCCATACGGATGCCGACTACGAGACGATACAGCGCGCGGTTGAACACGGCTTGAGCCATGCCGTTCATACGTTCAACGCCATGACTCCCCTGCATCACCGGAATCCCGGCACGGCCGGCGCCGTGCTGACCGATCCGCGGATTCATGCGGAAATTATCGCCGACGGCGTTCATGTGCATCCGGCCGGCGTCCAGCTGCTGACGCAGACGAAGAAGCAGCATAACCTCATCATGATCACCGATGCGATTTCCGCCGCGGGTCTGGAAGACGGCGATTACAAGCTGGGCGGACTCGATGTGATCATGAAGGACGGCATCTGCCGCCTGAAAGAAGGCGGAAGTCTCGCCGGAAGCACGCTGACCATGATCGACGCTTTCAAATTCATGGTCAACAAAATCGGAGTCAGCGTACAGCAAGCGAGCGAATACGCCAGCGGCAACCCTGCCCGCCAGATGGGCGTCGCGGACCGCATGGGCTCCATCGCACGCGGCAAACAAGCGGACTTCCTGCTCGTCAGCCCGTCGCTGGATCTCGAACGCGCCTGGGTACTCGGACGCGAACTTTCCCTCGTGACGGAAGCTTAGGCCTTCCGTCCTCAAACCAAAAAACCTCGTGCGGAACGTTACGTTCGTTCCGCACGAGGTTTTTTTTATGCGCATCGCGGTCAGCTCATGGTCCGCGACTTGAACATCCGGTGGAGGCCGATCGTAGCGGCGCCGATGGAGGCGCCGTACTCTTTCCACCGGGGCGAATGGACAGGCGTCGGCACGCTCGCCTGCTCGCGGCTTTGGATGCGCTCCGCAAGCCGCGTGAAGAACGGCTCGCTCTCGCCTATCCAGCCGCCCAGAATGAGCTGTTCGGGGCTGAGCAGCTGCAGGACGTGCCCGCAGTAGGAGGCGATCGTCTCGATGATCTCCTCCAGCTCTCCCGCGAAGGGCTCCGCTCCCTGCATTCCCAAGTCCACGAAACGGCGGACGACGAGCGGCTCTTCGTCTCTCACATCGCCGAAGGTGTCCGGGTACGTCTCCAGCAGACGTTTGGACAGATTCGCCGTGCTGAACCGGCTGAACTCGCGGATACGTCCCGCACGATCATGGCGGCCGCGGTAGATCTGGTTGTTCAGCACAAGACCCGCGCCGATTCCATAATCGATGAGGATGTAGACGATCGTCTGGAGACCTTTGGCCGTTCCGTTAAAACGTTCGGCGAAACCCGCGGCATCCAGATCGTTCACCAGATGCATCGGGATGTTGAACTCCTCGTAAAGCTTCGTTCTCAGCGGGAAGTTCTCCAGGCCCAGTACGGTCGAATTTACGACGTTCTCGCGCTTCTCGTCAATCCGCCCCGGAATCGATACGCCCATCCACCGGATGGTGGCAAGCGGCGTCTCCTGCTCCTCCAGGAAGGCGCGGATGAGCTGGGGAAGCTCGCTGCACATCGCTTCCGGCCCAAAGAGAGGCTGCGCCGGCTGCAGAGGCTGCGATGCGAGCAAATTGCCCCGCAGGTCCAGCAGAACGCAGCGGGCCGGGGCGTTGGACAGATCTACGCCAAGCACACAGCCGCCGGCGGCGTTGATGTCGAGAAGCGTCATGCGCCTGCCGACACCCGAACCGGCCGTGCCTGTCTCGCGCACAAGCCCTTCGCGGATCGCTTCTTCCATCAGGACGGAAACCGTCGTCGGGCTTAGTCTTGTTTTCCGGGCCAAATCCACTCTCGAAATCGGACCCTGCTCATAAATATTGTTCAGCAGCAGAGACTTGTTAATCTCCCGCAGCATTTGTTGATTTCCAATCTGATTCATCATCCTCTACTCCCTGCAAACCTTATTTCATCCACTATCATTGTGCCACGGGCTTCAGATTTCCCGCAATGCCGGAAGCTTCCCGTTTTCCTTACGAATCCGTGTCAGGTCCATTTCTGTTAAAATGTTTCCGGATTTGTCAAACGCCTGCAGCCGCATCCGTTCCCTGGTCAGCCGCCGACTGCCGCATTCCGCGCCAGATCAGCAGAAATCCGACCATTCCGATCAAGGATACTCCCGCTCCGATCCCGTACATTTTACCGGCTCCGAGCGTATCGTACATCCAGCCTCCCGCGAATCCCGCGAAAATTCCGGACACTCCACCCCAAGTAAGCGCAAACGCCGCTTGGCCGGACGCCCGCATACGGGCCGGAATCAAATGACCTGTCAGGTTCGTTCCGATATAATAGTAGCCTCCATATGTAATGCAGTGCAAAAGCTGAATAAAAATCAGCTGCATGGGGCTGTCCACAAGCATCATGAGCAGCCAGCGAATACTGAAAAGCAGACTCACCAAGGCGAGACAAACAAACATCGTTCTGGAGTCGCGTTTCAGATAACGGTCCAGCAAAAGAAATACCGGTGCCTCGAAAACGGAAGAAAGAAAAGCGGCCCAGCCGATCCATGTCGCAGACCCGCCCATATCCGTCAGGTAGATAGACACGAAGGTCGAATTAATGGAGTTCGGGACCGAAATCAGAACTCCCAGCAAAAGCAGCATCACAAACGGACGGTTGCCCAGAAGCTGCTTGAATCCGCCTCCCGGCAGCGCATCGCTCGCAGCAGCGGGTTTCGGCTGCGGAATGCTGAAAACGAACAAAAGCGAGATCATCAGAACACCGCTGTACAGCCACCAAAGCTGTTCTATGCCAACCGCAGTCAGCACAGGTCCCGCCGCAACGGCGGCAATCGCCCAACCGAGCGAGCCCCAGAGGCGGAACGTGCCGAACTTGTAAGGAGTATTTTCAATTGTGCTTAGAATGAGACTATTGCTCTGGGAAAAGGTCGGGCTTTGAAAGAAAAAGTACAGAAGCAGGACCAGATAAAGCCAGGAGAACGAATGCAGGTGAAAAACAGGCTGAACCACGACGAGGTTGCAAATGACCAAAATAATGAGCGTACGCCGCACATTTTGCATCCGGTCGCTCCAATAGCCCCAGAACGGATTGGCCAGAATGGAGACGAAAGGACCACCCGCCATCAGCATGCCGATCTGAAACCGGGTCAAGCCGTGTTCCAGAAACAGAAGCGGCACATAGGTGAACAGGAGTGAAAAAGCGCCGTACAAAAAAAGAATATACAGCTTAAACATCGTAAATGAGCGCCGTTCGGCGGCTCCGGTTGTCATGATGAGCAAACTCCTTTGCGATTCGGTTGCAGGTAAACAAGCATGCCTCCGCCAAGCGGAAGGAACGGCGGCAGGCAGGAAACGAGGTTCCTTTGCTGCCGCCGTATACCGAGCCTCCCTGCTTCGGCTTAGGCTGTACGGGATAACGGCATCCTGCCGAGTCTCCCGCTGCCCCGCTTCTTTGTATGCTCAGCCGGAAGAGCTGCTGTCCGGTTGGCCGATGCTTCGCTTAAGCTTTAAGCCCGTTCTCCACTTCATCCGCGGAAACCTCGCGGCCTTGGGCGTCGGAGAGGTACATGCCTTCGCTGATCAGCATGGTCTGCAGAGCGATCTCTGCCGTCGGCAGAAGCTTCACTCTCCCCTGAAGAGCTGCGATCCAGTGATGCTGGGAAGAGTCGTAAGCTTCTTCGTCGGCGCGCAGACGATGCCAGCGCAAATCGGCCGCGTCCAGATCGATCGTCGTGTCCATATCCATGTCGCATCTTGTCGAGTAATGCGTCAGCTTGTTGCCGTCCGGCCCGTTAACCGGCAGGCGCAAGCCGCCTTTGGACCCAAGAACGGAGCTTCCTTCGAACGGATTCATATGAACGGCCCACGATTCGATGATGTCCATCGTGATGCCTTTCTCGAAGCGCACCAGCCCGATCGCCAGCTCTTCCACATCGAAACCGCTGGATTCCCGGCGACCGGGGTCCATGTCCGTCTCCTGGTAGAGCTTGCCGGAGATCCGTTCGACTTTAGGTAAATCGAGCAGGTACAGCATCTGCGAGATATGGTAGACGCCCATATCGAAAAGCGCACCGCCCGCAGCCGTCTCCTTGCGCGTAAAAGCCGGAGTGCCGTAGCCGTCCACAAATGGCCGGTTCCGTCTGCGGTAGCCCGTAGAACGCGCATGGAACACGCGGCCCAGTTCGCCGCCTTCGATCAGCGCTTTGGCCGCTTTGGTCTCCTTGCGGTATAGCGTGCCGAGCTGGATGTGCAGCAGCCTGCCGAATTCGCGGGAAGCGTCTACCATCGCTCTGCCGTCCGCGTAGGTGCCCGCTATCGGTTTCTCGCAGTAAACATGCTTGCCTGCCTTCATCGCGGCAATCGAGATAGGGGCATGGAAGTTGTTGTGAAGGCAAACATCCACCGCATCCAGGTCGTCGCGCTTTAACAGCTCGTTATAGTCCGTGTAAACCTCCGGAATTCCGTACAGGTCCGCTACACGGCGCGCTTCCGCCTCATTCACGTCACAGACCGCCACGATTTCCGCGTCCGGAATTAATTTATATTGATCGAGATGAATTTTGCCGATTTGTCCAACTCCGATAATGCCGATCCGAATTGCGTTCATGTTAAACCTGTTCCTCCCCGTTGTTGTCGTCTTCGCTCATGAGCAACAGATGCTTGACCGTAGTCAGCATCCATTCGACTTCCAGATAAGGCTGTTTGTGAGCATGATGCTCAACGCCCCAGTAACCGTCGTAGCCGGCTTTTTTCAGCATGCGTATGGTTTCAACCGCATCGTCCGCTCCGGCCGTCTGAGCGTCGAAATGCGTGTGTACGGTCCACGGGGCCACGATAGCGTCCCCCTGCTCCCTGTCTTGATCCCAGCGGTGCATATGAAGCAGAAATCCGTAGGAAGGATGATTCACGGCTTCGGCTAGACGTTTCATTTCACCCGGCACGAGAGACGGGCCCATATGATTCTCGGGACCTATCGTAAATCCGTTTTCTTGCGCGATTTGACAATATTCGCGGTAGCGGCCCGCCACATAATCCAGTTCCTCGTCCGAGAAAGTGGATTGTCCGCGGCCACCCGTATCGATCCGGACCGTTTTCGCGCCCAGTAAAATGGAGGCGTCCAGGTATTCCAGCGCATTTTTGTGAAGCGCTTCCCTTTTGTCCGCATCGGGGTCCCACAGATGAGCTCCGTCAATGGCAATGTTCACGAGCGTCATTTCTTTCTCATCCATCGCCTGGCGGATTTTCTTTAAATACTCCCGGTCCGGCAGTTTAAGCAGCGGATGAGAGCGGTCCGCGAATTGTCCGTTCCATAAATCGACGGTGCTAAGCCCGTAACGGTACCGGACCGTTTCCAGGTAGCCGAATACATCCATCGTTCCGTTCAGAAAAGCCTGGTTGAAAGAAAATCCGCCTACTGATACTTTCATGAGTAAGTCCTCCTGAGAATTAATTATTCCAGCGGAAAAACTAATTAATTAAAGAAAAAAGTGAAATCATGTTCACTTTGATTTAAATGTTAAACCGTCTTTGTGACGATGTCAACCATAAAGACGGGGATTTCCCGGCGTTTTTTTTCTGCGGGGGTAGAACTCCGGTTTGCCTGAAGTTTCTTCCTCGGGCTGCGGTACCCAGGCCAGAATATGGCCGCTGCGGAAGAAGCGGAGCCCCTGCTGCGCGTAGCAATAAGCTTTGACCTTATCGCCGGCTATAGCTAGCGGCCGAATGTCGCGTTGGCTGATCGCTCCTTTCCGGTCCATATAGATAATCTCTACTTTCCTTCCCAGGTATCGCTCCAACGTTGACATAAACGGCCAGCCTCCTTTAGAGTCATCACATTTTCCGAACTAAAATAGGAACATTTGTTCTTATTATAATTCCCGGAAAGTAAAAATGCAATCGGCCTTCTTTTGCCAATCCCAAAAATCCGCAACAAAAATAACCGGACGTCCTCAGACGTGCCGGTTGCTGTAACCCTTTCGCGTATCCACAGTAATGTGGAGGACTCGGCCGTTGGCCTCATAGTCGATCTCCGGCGTTTTATGGCCGTAATACCACCACTTTTGGCGTTCTTCCCCTTCTCCTTCCTCCAGGTAAAAGAGGTTAAGCTCCTCTCTGAAATCCGCGATTTCGCGTGCCGCGTCCAGATCGACTCCGCTTATTTCAAAGCGCCAGCCTCCCGGAACTTTGGACAGATGCAGAAATCCGCCTAGTTCCTTCGTATCCAGCAGCGTCCGGCTGCCAACTGCATGCTTCACATATAAACGGTGAGCTTCACTCATAGGTATTCCCCCTCTTTGCCGCGTATCAAGGCAGATCAATCAGCATAAAACGCGCGCCTGCCTCGCTGCTGATCGTGAGCGACGGAGTTTCCGTGATCCGTGCCGAATCTCTTTTACCCAAAATCGTCCCGCTGTTAAGCGCGGCCTCGCCATCCAAGACCATGAAGAAAATCCTTCTGCCTTCCGGCTGTTCGAACGTAACCGATTTTCCACCGTCCAATTCGGATAAGTAAATGCTCATATCCTGATGGATGCCGGCGACCCCGGGACCGGCCTTTGGTTTAGACACCACCGGCAGCAGATTGTTTTTCAGCGCTTGTACCTGGAACTCGGTCGTCTCATAGGAAGGTTCCAGACCGCGCTCTTCCGGATCGAACCACATCTGCAAAAGCGTAACGTCGTCTTGTCCCGGATTCATTTCCGAATGAATAATGCCGGTTCCCGCAGTCATCCGCTGAACGCCTCCATAGGTCGTAACCGCACGGTGGCCGGAGCTGTCTTCGTGCTGAAGCTGCCCTTCCAGAACGATAGTCACGATTTCCATCTCACGATGGGGATGGGCCCCGAACCCCCGTCCGCCCTGCACCGTGTCGTCATTCAGCACTCTCATGGGACCGAAACGGGTATTGTCCGGATCGTAATAATCCGCGAACGAAAAGCTAAAATGGCTGACCAGCCAGCCGTGATCCGTGGAATACCGGGATGAAGCGGGATAGATCTTGATCATTGTCATACACACCTTTCAATATAAGCTTGTCCTGCCGTTTATGGATTTTCGAGCCATCGGGATATCCCTGTTACGATAGTTGATTGCGAAGTACAATCGCGCTAAATTCTTGATCTTATTTTTTACGCATTCTTTGCTTTATCATACCCCTTTTACTTACTTATTTCAAGCGACTATATATTTCGTTTTTATTACAATTATTTCATTTTGTCATCAATTTGTTACCCTTCTTTCCTCACTAACGCATACAATAGGAATTAGGACCAAGTCATAAAAAAAAGCTCCCGCCTGCGCGAGAGCCTTGTCCGATCGTAAATTTAATAACAAACGGAAACTTTTTCTAATGGAAGAGTTTCACAGCGGCTTGGAGCGGGTATTAATTCTTAATCTTGCTTCGAATTTTTCAGTTGAGCGATGACTCCCCTGATTTTATCGGGAAGAGGCAGACCGAGCCGGCCATAATTTTCCGTAATGGAAATTAGCTCATTGACCAGATAGAAATAAATAGCGGCATTCATTACGACGTCGCTCCCAATGAGCATGTCCATCCGGTGGCCCAACAAAATGATGAGCAGTATGAGCCCTTTCTTGGCGAGACCCCAGAAGCCGATATTGCTGTTCAACCCGGACTTTTCTTTCAGAGAGGCCGCAACTCCGGTTACATAGTCGATTGCGATAGCCACGAGGAAGAATCCAAGCAATTCAGACCATCCTCCAAACGCATACGTAACGAGCGAGGCGCCGAAAGCCGCCAAACTTCCGAAAATCGTTTGGTTCATCTTAATCCCTCCTTTCTCTACCACTCTATGAATCTGGCAGTAGAAAGGAACGACGCTTGGCTAGTGCTTACAAATAAAATAAAAAACCGCCCGGTGACACCCGGACGGCATAAAAATTACAATTTGTATGATTACATGACGCGTTTAGCTCCAACATAACGAGAGCCCCAGTAAGCGCTGCCCAAGCTGTCCACTTTCACTCCATCATCTGTCGCGGAAATGAATTTGTCAGCCCCTACGTAAATACCCACATGCTGCATTTTGGAATTGCTTGCGAAGAATACAAGATCGCCCGGCTGCGGGTTGGATACTTTAACCCCTGCGCTGGCATACATACTTGCAGAAGATCTAGGCAGGTCTACCCCGTTCTTATCGTACACATATTGCACAAACCCGGAGCAGTCAAATCCAGATGGCGAAGATCCGCCATACACGTAACGAACGCCTTTGTATTGATTGGCTGTTGCTACAATCGTATTTTCCTTCTGCGACTTCTGAGGCACGGTTGCATACCAAGCCGGGGCATGGTACTGTCCATCGGCATCGAAAATTGCAATCGTATTCACATTATCCCATTGCACACGGACAGACAGTGAATCCGCAAGAAATCTCATCGGAACATAGACCGTATTGTTCAAAAACTGCGCTTTGCTTGGCAAGTCGATCTTCTTGCCGTCCACGAGAGCTTGATTCTCCCCCGTAGTAAACGTAATCTTGTGGCCGTTCCCGGTCACCGAGATACTCATTTGAGTCCCTGCACGTTCCCATCCAATTTGAGTTCCCAATTTCTCCGCAACAGGACGAAGCGGAATCATCAGGTTATTGCTGGAATCGATAAAAGGTGCGGTACCTTCGGTATTCACCAGTTGGTCGTTGACCTGCACTTTAGCGGAACGAGCGGCATTGGCATGAGCATCCGAGGCCGCGAATAGACCGGCCGTCAGTACGGCGCATGAAACGACAACGCTTTGTACCCAAATCTTCAAAACGATTTTCCTCCTTGGGCCTCCGAGGTTAGTTGACGGGTTCGGGAAAGAGGTTCCCTAGCTTGAAGAATAACAGGCATTCACCCCAGAAATAAGTCCCCCGTACAGGTGCTTTGATTCACCGGATTCGGCTTTTGTATAAATTGTGTCAAAGACACTCCTAGAAAGGTTAACATAATTTACATAATCGGACAACCCTTTTTGTTGTGTCTATTTTGTAACAAATCCCGGATAAAATTCCTCCCTCTAAACAAAACTAGTGAAAACGCCATTAGAGGAGGGTTCTCCATGAAACGTGCAGCCCTGGCTGTCTCATCCGCCATTTTGCTGGCCTTCGTCTCCGCATGCTCTCCGGCAAAGCTGCCCGACGAGGGCTCGGCCTCTTCCCGGCTGGACGAAAACCGTTTTATCCCGCACACTCTAAGCGAAGATCCAGGTCCGTCATCCGCACCCGGTCCGGCCAAATTCCAGCCCGTGAAAGTTCCGGCGATCAAGGAAAAAACCGCTGCGGCTCCTTCGGTATCATCGGCAGCTCCGCTTCCTACGCCTTCCGTGCCCGCAAAAAAGCTTAACAACGCATCCATTCCCAAACCGGAGCCGAAAAAGAAAGACGTCCCCGTTCAGAAGAATCATCAGGAGGCAAACGCCGTTCAGAAAACGGAACAGCGGAAGCTGAGCTTAGCCGAGATTCATCACAAATACCCGACGGTTTTCCGGATGAGAGGAACCTCCCAAGGAAAAAAAGTCGCGCTCACGTTTGACGACGGGCCTGATCTCAACTATACCCCGCAAGTGCTCGATATTCTGAAAAAGCATCAGGTGAAAGCGACCTTTTTCGTGATCGGAAGCCGCGCTCAATCACACCCCGAGATTATCCGACGGATGGTGCGGGAGGGTCATGTCGTGGGCAACCACTCGTACAGCCATCCTTTTATGCCCAAACTGACCGCCTCGGAATTTTCTTCGCAAATTATGCGTACCCAAGAGGTCATTAAACCGTTGACCGGTTATACGCCCAGACTGGTGCGGCCTCCTTACGGAGCCATCAACGAAGAGCAGGTGCGCTGGATGTCCGACCATCACCTGCTGGCCGTGAACTGGGACGTGGATTCTCTCGACTGGAAAGGACTGTCGAGCAAGCAGGTATACCACAATATTGTGGACAACGCCCGGGCCGGTTCAATCATTCTGCAGCACAGCGCTGGAGGAAACGACAAGCACGATCTCAGCGGCACGGTCACGGCCCTTCCCGATTTGATCCGTTCCTTGAAATCGAGCGGATACAAGCTGGTCACGGTTCCCGAACTAATGGGAATTCCCCAGGATTTATAACGCACAAAAGACGGGAGCATTCGCTCCCGCCTTCTTTTCGGCTAATGGTTATTTAAGAATGTATACTTTCACACTTTGATAGCCAAAGTTGTTTACTTTATCTTTGGAGCCCGGAACGAAGATATCGATCCGGTTGCCTTTGATCGCGCCGCCGATGTCCGTAGCTTTGGCGATCATTCCCTTGGCCGGAAGGCCCGGGAAAGCATAACCCGTTACATATACGGTGGAGCCGAGCGGAATTACGGCCGGATCGACCGCGATCGTGCCGACGGTCAATTTGTTGCCGTAATAGTCGATGCCGGCATATCCGCCGTTCTCGCTCGGGTCAGCTGAATAGGCCGATGCCTTGATATTCAGCACTTTTTTGTATTGAATCTGTTTGCCCGCCGCGGTTGTCAGCGTCTGGCCGGATTTTGCGGAAGCCGCTGCCGCTTGGACAGCCGGTTTCTTAACTGCCTTCTTCTCCGCGCTTTTCTTCGGCTCGGGAGCCTGCGGCTTGCCGGTCTTTTGAAGAGCCTCCGAAGGTTTTATGTTAATCGTCTGACTTGGCGTGGCAGATGCAAGCTGAACTTTGGCCGGTGCCTGGACCGGGACTTTTACCGTCGCTTTTAAAGCTTTAAGCTGCTCAAGGGCCGCTTCCCCCACAATTTTCAACTCGCTGCCTGCCGGCAGGCTAAGCGGATCCGCATCGGGATTTAACGATAAGAGGTCAAGAACGTCCATATTCATTTGGGAAGCGAAGTTCCACATGGAATTGGGCTCGGATAGTACCAGGATTTGATTTTCCGGTGTCACGAAAGATTGCGTAAGTTCCGAACCGGCCGCTTGTCCTGCCGTATCGGTAACTCCGGCTGCAAGCTCCTGATAAGATTTGGCCAGTTTCCAATACAACAAGCCGTCGTTTTTAGCCGTTTCCGTTTCAGCCGCCTGCGACTGGAATGCGGAAGATGCCGCCACCACTGCACCCAGCAGCAGAGTAGCGCATGTTTTTTTCCAATGATGCCTTAAAGCCATAGTTGATGTACGCTCCTTCTCGGTATTGCCTACGAGGTTAGTTGTCGGGTTCGGACTGAGAAGTCGCCCACGCTGATGACAGCGATTCACCCCTATCGGACGCCGCAATCATACACATACGGTTCCGAAATAAATCATCCCCCGCACCTCATCCTCTCCTGGAAAATCCGGGAAACGGAAGAAGTTTCGGCTCTCTACACAAGCTATCACATACATCTTTAGAAACAAACACACACAAATTGGCAAAAAACAACCTTTTCATTTTTTTAATCCAAAGGTGAACCCACTGTAAAAAGCGGCTCCGTCAAGCCTATCTGAATCCTGCCCGCTCTTTCGGCCGGACAAACGAGAGAGAGAAAATTAACTCCGTTCTCACAAAACGCTTATGTAATTCTCATTTGTTTCTCATAAAAGACACGGTTTCTTCACCATATGTCCAGGTAATTCATCCCATAGGAGGAAACCTTTATTTGGCGATTCGTTTCCTTTCTCTCGGCTTTTCTTCTATTTTGACCACTGCCTGGCTTTGTACCGATTCTACAGTCGGCCTCTTTTTCCCCTCGTAAATATCATCGAAAGGACGAAACGGCAAGTTATCGGACCGATCGAATTCCTTCGGTTTGCGCAGCCCTAATGATGCCGCCAAAAGAACTAACATGCCGATCAACAGACTTAATGTGATTCCCATAATAGCAGCCTCCTCCTTATTCAAAAATATAAGTTCGCTCTCAGTTTCTTGCTAACTTATTCCATTTTATCATGTTTATAGGAAAAATGTGGTATTTTTCGCGAAAAGCTGACGAACTTTTTAAGGTATTTCGTAAGTACGACATAATTTTTGCCAATACCCAGCTCCTAACAACTGCTCCTATAAAGCCTGCACCATTTAAAACGGACTGTTTACTTGTAACCTTTATATAAGTAAGACACCTTCAGAAGGGGAAATGTTCCGGAAAAATTAGTAATCTTATTCAATTTTTCCATATCTACTGAAATCACCGGCTCGGGTATCTCAAAAAATCCCAGAAAAAAGACGGGTTTCCCCGTCTTTTTGTCCAGGGCGCTAGAAAATTTTCTGTGCCGCCCTTTCGTCTTTAAGTATTTCGACCGCTTCGCGGAAACGCATCGAATGGACGATCTCACGTTCACGCAGGAACTTCAGCCCATCTTGGAGATCGACGTCGTCCGTCATATCAATGAGCCACTGATAGGTAGCACGGGCCTTTTCTTCCGCCGCGATATCTTCGTACAGGTCGGCAATGGGATCGCCCTTGGCTTGAATGTAAGCTGCCGTCCACGGTACGCCGGCCGCATTTTGATAATACAAAGCCGAATCGTGGTTGACGTAATAGTCGCCCAGGCCCGCGGCTTTCAGCTGGTCGGGGGTAGCGTCTTTCGTGAGCTTGTAGATCATCGTGGCAATCATTTCCAGGTGGGCGAATTCTTCGGTACCTATGTCATTCAATACCCCGATCACTTTGTCCGGAATGGTGTACCGCTGGTTCAAGTAACGCAGCGCGGCAGCAAGTTCCCCGTCCGCACCCCCGTACTGCTCGATCAGAAGTTTGGCCATGTGCGGATCGCATTTGCTTACACGCACCGGATACTGCAATTTTTTCTCGTAAATCCACATCGGAATCCCCCGTCTCCTTAAGCACAGCCGTGCTTGTTTTTCTGTCCAGGCCGTTCATACAGTTTCCTCTACACATGTCACACCTGCCAAGGCCAAGGAGTTTCGGCCCATTCCCAAGTCTGCTGCGGCAGCGCATTTTGCCCGTATTGCAGAAGCGGTCCGTACAAACACTCGTATTCCAGCGCGATTTGCCTTCGTTTTTGGGAAAATTCGTTGAACTGCTGCAGAGCATGGGCATCTTCGGGATGGGTGTCCAGGTACAAGGTCAGTTCGACCAGTACGAAATCGGCCGCCTGCAGGTCGTGCAGAAGCCGGTAATAATTTTCATCCAGTTGTTTATGCATACGGTTGTCGTTCCCCTCTCTTTCGCTTTCGGTCCGGATTAACACTTGGGTTCGTAGCTGCTGTACAGCTCCGGCCAAAGGGTACCCAGCCTCAAAGCCTCGTAAGGGCTAAACTGCGGCAGGCACATGGGCTGGAACTGGATGAACAGGTTCGGCGGAGTTACATACGTTTTGACGAGCTTCGGCGGACAGGGGTCGAACGGTCCCACGAAAGGATGATACATGCGAACTTCAGGATTCAATGCGCTTCCTCCTTGTAACCGGTAATGGTGTGCTCTGCAATACCATATGGCATCCGCCCAGGAGCGGTATGGGCAGCCGCCCAGATTTACGAAATAAACGCGGAATAATCCGCAAGATTGTCATCTCTACCGTCTCTATGAATATCCTATGATAGAAAGAGAGACGATCCGGGAAGCTTTTTCCCCTTTAAAAGGAGTGAGATGGCATGACACATCATCTGAAAGCTCCCCTTCTGACCCCGCCCCCGCAGCAGGTGGAATACGCCGGGTACACCGTCCCTTTGTATGCAACCACCGGGATATTGGCAGGTACGGGTACGTCCCCCGAAGCTCTGCTGGAGCTGCGGGGTCTGCTTATCGGAGCCGGCGTCAAGCGCGTCGTTCCGTGCAAGGACTGGCATTCCGCCGCCAAAATGCCTCTGTCCGTCTATATCGGCAAGCTGCCGGCCGATCCCGCCGTACAGCAGGAATTCCGGAGCCGGCGCAGCGGCGATCCCCTCGGAATACCCGAGGAGGGCTACACCCTTGCGGCGCGGCGCAGCAAACACGGCGGCAGCATGATCGTGCTGGCGGGCGCGGATCATACCGGCACACTCTATGCCGTCCGCACGCTCAAGCAGCTCATTCGCAAAGGCCCGATGATGGCCAACGTGCCGGCAGTCACGATCCGGGACTTCCCCGCGTTCCCCGTAAGGGGCGTTGTGGAAGGGTTCTACGGCGGTCCGTGGTCTCCGGACGACCGGGTCAATCTGATCGCTTTCCTCGGCGATCATAAAATGAACACGTACCTATACGCCCCCAAAGACGATCCGTACCTGCGCGGGCGCTGGCGGGAGCCGTACCCGGAGGGTGAGCTCCGCCATATCCGCAGGTATGTGGATGCAGCCGAAAAAGCCGGTGTCCGCTTCGTTTATGCGCTCTCGCCCGGGCTCGATATCTGTTTCTCTTCGAACGAGGAATTTCAAAAGCTGGCTGCCAAAGCGAGCCAGATGTGGACGCTCGGAGTCCGCCATTTCTCTCTGCTTATGGATGATATTTTCCAGAACCCGAACTGTGCGGACGATGTACAGAAGTTCGGCGGGGACGAGAGCCCCGCTGCGGCAGCGCAGGCCTATTTGCTGAACCGGTTCAACCGCGAGTTCGTGCAAGCGCATCCCGGTGCCTCCAGGCTCATTACGGCACCGACCGAATATTACCAGGACGGCTCCAGCCCTTACCGGAAACGCTTTGCCGAATTGGTAGATCCGGGCATCCTCGTCTGCTGGACGGGGATCGGCATCGCTCCGGCGGTTATCACCTCCGGGGAAGCCGAACGGATTCACAAGGTGTTCAATCACGATATGCTCTTGTGGGATAACTACCCGGTGACGGATTATGTGCGCGAGAAGCTGTTTCTCGGGCCTCTGGAGGGCCGCGACCCCGAGCTGCACAAGCACGGCCAATTCGGTTACTTGTCCAATCCGATGGAGCATTTGCAAGCTTCTTTGATCGCGTTGTTCACGGCAGCCGAGTATGCCTGGAAGCCGGAGGCTTACCGGCCTTGGGAATCGTGGGAAAGATCGCTCAAAGAATTCGGAGGCTCCCTGCATAAGGAGCTGCGGATTTTGGCGGAGAACCATTTGTCTTCCGCCGTCCATACCGGTGAATCTCCGAATCTCGCAGCTCTTCTTGCGGCTTTCTGGGAAGATTTCGAGAAGGGTGCACCGGAGAAAGCCGCCGCTCGTTTGACCGCTTACTTCGGTTCTATGCGCAGGGCAGCCTCACGATTGACTCAAATGCACAATCCCGATTTCGTGAGGGAAACGGCGGACTGGCTGAAAAAAATCGGCTTTTACGGAAAAGCCGGAGAATCCGCCGTCTCCCTGCTCCTGGCGATGATGCGGGACAGCGGTGAAGAGGCCGATGCCCGGTACTCCGCCTACGCCACCGTTCTTGCGCAGGATACCGTCGACATCGAGGTGTCGGAACCGAGAACAGGCTCGCGCCGTATCGACGGCGAAAATCGCGAGCGGGGTGAATCCGAGCTTATCCGGTATACACCGGTGTATGGGGCAAGGACCGGGACAAACGAGTGGGGCTACGAGGTGACGGTCGTGAACGGGCGCATCATCCGGGAAGGCGGCAACAATTCAGTTATTCCCGCCGACGGCTACGTACTCAGCCTTCACTCGGGCCAAGACAGAGAATGGCTGAAAAGCATGACGATAGTCGGCGCTAAAGTGGACATCCGTGACGGGCGTGTAACGATTTCAGTCGAGAAGGGAACTTACCCGGTTCCCAACAAAAAAGTTTCGGCCGACGGAGTTATGGAGCCTTTCCTGCAGCGGGTCTCGTCAGCCTACGAGATGTATGTCCGGTGGCGTGAGAATCGCGGATTCACCGATCCGATCAGCACACTTCCGGCCTGGGAGAACAATGTGCTCAAGAACATGACCGACGGCAGGGCGGATACGTATTTCTGGAGCGGCAGAGCTCCGCAATCCGGGGATTACGTGGGCGTAAACCTCGGGCAGACGGCACAAGTGCGCCGGGTCCGCATCAGCCTGGGTCATCCCGATCCGGCAGCTCCGCAGGCAGGCGACCTCATCCGCAGCGCTTCTCTGGAAGCTTCGCTGAACGGCCTCAGTTGGACGAAGCTGGCGGAGTTCACGGAGCAGAGGGAGATTGATTTCACTCCCGCCGCCCCCTTCCGCGCTCACTTTGTCCGGCTGAAAAGCAGCGCGGTCCAGACCGAGTGGGTCATGGTCCGTGAGTTCGACGTCACGGCGGAACGCGATCAGGCAGCGAACTGATCAAGAGCGGAATCCGTATTTCGTCAAAGCTTCGCCAAGGATGGTTCGGAGGGTTCATTGGTTCGGGTGGTTCAGATGGTTCAGATGGTTCGGATGGTTCGATGATCTCTACGGTCCGTTGCTGCTGCCGGCTCAGCTCGTCATCCAAAAAAAGCCTGTCGACCGGAGCGCAAGGCTCGGGGCGACAGGCTTTTTGTACACCAAACAGACCTTCTAATCCAGGTTAATCTTGAATTGAAGCAGTCCGACCTGCCGCATCGTTTGAAAGAGAATGACAAGCAGCGGTCCCAGGAACATGCCGGCCACTCCCATCAGCTCGAAGCCGATGTATAAGGAAACCATGGCCGCGAGCGCACTAATCCCGACCGAATTGCTAAGGATTTTCGGCTCGATGACACGGCGGGCCAGCGTGATGACGATAAACAGCAGCATGATCTGCATAGCCATGCCCGGATCGCCAAGCAGCAGCCTGTAAATCGCCCATGGCAGAAAGACAAGTCCCGTTCCGATTACCGGCACAAATTCCATAAACATGACAAGCAGGGCGATCGCAAGCGGATAGTCCGTCCGGATAAACAAAAGGCCGATCAAGGTAAGCACATAAGTGAGCATCGACATCATGACTTGGGCATACATAAATCCGAACAAAGCCTGACGGAGGGAAAGGATCAGTTTTTCGACTTTTTCACGGGAACGGTCATCGAACATATTCAGGAAGGATTGCTTCAATACGGGCAGCGAGTAGGAGAAGAGATAGAGGGAGAACAAGTAGACGATGAACAAAATCAGAAGATTCGGGATGGCCGCGGCCGCTCCCAGAAACGAGTCGGACAAAAGCAGGATAAAACGTTCCAGCGCTTGGGCGGCGGAAGCCAGTCCGTTCTGCAGCCAGACTTGCATTTGGGAGTTATCGCCCGGGAAAAGGGACTCGTACATGAGTCTCGCCCTTGCGGCCGCATCCTCCACATAAGTGCCGGTTTCCTCCAGATAAACGGGGATTTTGCCCCAAAAGTTCATAAATTCCGTTACGACTTTGACGCCGATCATGGAAAAAAGGCCCAGGGTCAGCAGCGTAAACAGGGTGCTGACAAGAGAAACGGCTGCAAACCTGCGCAGTTTAAGCAGCCGCATTCCCACTGTCACCACGGGCTCCAGCAGCATTGCGGTCACGATCGCCAGCAGAAACGGCATTCCCACGGTGAAGAGACCGTACAGCAGCAGAAGCCCGAAAGCCAGTATAAGCAGGGTTTTCCACGACACGTGAAAGAATTCCCCCTTTATTCCTCCAGTCCGGCTGCAGGATCTTTGGGCGTTTCGCTTTCGTTCTTCGTGATATTGACACGGGTAATACGAAGCCGGTCCACCTCGGCGACTTCAAACGTGTGTCCGCCGAAGACCACTTTTTTCCCTTTGATCGGGGAGCCTTCAAGCGTCTTGAACACCCAGCCGCCGATCGTGTCGACTTCCTCATCCTCAATTTCGAGATGAAGCAGCACGTTTAAATCTTCAATCAGTGTCCGTCCTTCGACGGAAGTGATGTTTCCTTTAACTTCGATGCTCGGTCTCTCATCCTCATCGAATTCGTCATGAAGCTCGCCGACGATTTCCTCCATGATGTCTTCGAGCGCCAGCATCCCCGCCGTTCCGCCGTACTCGTCCACTACGATGGCAAGCTGGGAATGCTTTTTTTGCATAAGCTTGAGCACCTGGCTGATCTCCATGGATTCCGGTACGCTGAGAATCGGCCGCACGAACTGCTGCAGCTCGACCTGAACCGTCGCGTCCGCGGTCAGCAGATCGGTAATGTGGACAAAGCCGATAATCTGGTCCTTGTCCCCCAAGGCCACCGGGTAGCGCGTATGCTTCGTCTCGTAGATATGCTGCAAAATTTCGTCGTAAGGCTGGTCGATGAACAGGCAGTCCATGTCCGTGCGGGGCAGCATTACCTCGCGAGCGATACGGTCGGAAAATTCGAAAATATTATCGAACAGAAGCATTTCGTCGCGGTCGATGTGTCCGCTTTTGGCGCTCTGATTCATCAATATGCGGATTTCTTCCTCCGTATGCGCGGCATCGTGTTCATTGGCCGGCTGGACGCCGAACATTTTAAGAAGCAGCCGTGCCGCTCCGTTGAGAACCCAGATAGCGGGAAGAAAAATTTTATAGAAATACATCAGCGGGGCCGAGGTCCACAAAGAAACCGCATCGGGTTTCTGGATCGCCAGCGATTTGGGCGCAAGTTCCCCCAGCACGATGTGAAGAAACGTCACAATAGAGAAAGATAACACCAGCGAAATCGTCCCCGACAGGAAAGTCGAATGCCAGTTGAGCGCATGGAAAAGCGGTTCGATAATGAGTTCCGCAATCGCTTTTTCCCCGACCCAGCCGAGTCCGAGGGACGCCAGCGTAATCCCGAGCTGGGTGGCGGACAAATAAGCGTCCAGTTTCTTAGTGACGGTAAAAGCGAATTTCGCTTTCTTGTTCCCTTCATTCACGAGCTGCTGCAGTTTCGATTGACGCACTTTCACAAGCGCGAACTCGGCGGCGACGAAGAACCCGTTGAGCAGTACCAGCAATAAGACCAGTGACATATTCAGAAAAATTTTATCCCATTCAAAACTCCCCAATGGTTCTCAGTCTCCTTTGCTGCTAAATTACGTCAGAATGGCCTGACGCCGTGTGAAGTCCTCACCGGAGTAATAAGAATTCGCCACCAGCAGGTTGGGACCGCAGCAGGAAACGGCCGGACAATGGCAATCGACCGTGCGGCTCAGCGGATGGTTCAGCCACCGATCAAAAACGGTCTCCAGCTTATCCTCGTGCAGATTGCCCAAAGCCGGGACGTCGGCAAAATCGGTCACGTAAACGTCGCCAGTAAACATGTTGACGTTGAGACGGTTGCGCCCGTCCGGATCGTTGCGGACCGTCAGGTTCGGTTCGCTGCGCAGCCGGCTCAGCAGCTTCCGGTCTTCCTCCGAGCTATTGCACGCGTAGAAAGGAAGTGTTCCGAGCAGCATCCACATCTCCGGATTGCGTCCGTCGAGCAGGCGGTGAATCGTATCCCTCAGCTGATCCAGAGTGAGGATCGGCAGATTGGATGCAAAAGAACTCGGATACATGGGATGAACCTCATGCCTCTGGCATCCGATTTCTTCAATGATTTTATGTATAGGAACCATTTTCTCGCTCGTCCGGGTGTTCAGCATAGATTCCGCCGAAATAAACATCCCGCCCTTGCTGAGCGCCACGGAATTATCCAGCATGCGGTCGTACATTTTGGAAGCGGCTTTCATTCCGACAGGCCGTCCCGAACGGACAAAACCTACTTCGTGAAAATCTTCCGCGCACGTGTAATTAAATGAAATGTGCATCACATCCAGATAAGGGGCAATCCACTCGTACCTTTCCAGCTCCATAGTGAGATTGGAGTTGATTTGCGAACGGACTCCTCTCTCACGTGCGTACCGCAGCAGAGGGACAATATATTCCTTTACGGTTTTCTCGGAGAACATGGGCTCTCCGCCCGTAATGCTGATCGTTTCCAGGTGCTGGATTTCTTCCAGCCTGCGGAGCGCATGATCCAGGGCAAGCTTCGGCCCTTCTTTCATGACAAGCGTATCGCCCACCGCACAATGCTCGCAGCGCATGTTGCATAAATTCGAGACCGTGAATTCCACGCTGGTTAACGTGTGACGGCCGTGCTGCTGGAGCGAACGTATCGGATCCCACGGGTCGTAGGAGGGCGAAAGTTTCTTTAAAGCCGGGACAGCTGTTCGTTCATTCATTTCTTCTTCACATCCGGTACCTAAATTGGGGTGATTTCCCGATCCCCCTGGAATATACGCCTCTTTGCGCAAACGTATGCCCTCTATTGTACCCGATGCCAATGAAAAATGAAATAATCTCCGTTACAGTAACGGATCGCTTCCCTCCCTCGGTCCGTGGGGACGCAGCCAGCCCGGCGCCCACCAATTCAGCCTGCCCAGCAGCTTCATCAAGGCCGGAACGAGCAGGACGCGGACGACAGTCGCATCAATGAGGACAGCGAGCGCAAGTCCCAGGCCGAGTGCCTTCATAATCTCGATATCGGTAAAAATAAACGTGCCGACCACGACGATAAGAATGAAAGCGGCGCTCGTGATAAGCGAACCGGTTTTCATCATCCCTTCGGCCGTACTGCGCTCGTTGTCTCCGGTCCGGTCGTACTCTTCCGCTATCCGCGAAATGAGAAACACCTCGTAGTCCATCGAAATGCCGAAGACGACGCAGAAAATAACGATGGGTACCGTAGCGCTCACGTAACCGGTCGAGGTTACCCTCATCAGATCGGCCAGGAAACCGTGCTGAAAAACGAGCACCACGGCTCCGATACTCGCCCCTAGGCTTAATACGTTCATCAAAACCGCTTTAAGCGGGAGAAGCAGCGAGCGGAACGCCAGCAGGAGGACGATAAAAGTCACTCCCAAGACAAACATAATTACCACCGGCAGCTTGTCTTGAATCCGGTCCAGCATATCCAGCCGGTACGCGGGACCGCCCGTCATATGAACGTCCAGCCGCTGCCGGTCCAGCCCGCGGAGGCTCCGCACCAGAGCGTCGGTCGCCCGGTCGTCGGGGTCGCTTTCCGGGACGACGCGGATCAGCACGCTGTCCCGGGCGGCCGCTGTCTTCCCCGTGCCCGGAGAAGACAGGGAAGGCTCGCTCAGCACCGAAGCCGCCTGCTCGTCGCTGAGGCCCGGGAAGCCGTCCAGCACGCTGCGGACGCCTTTCACTCCCCCGGTTGCCTTCACCGAGTCGATGTAGGCCCTCAGACGGCCGACGGATGCGGCATCCCACGCGCCCTCCGGGGCCGTGGCGAGGATCTGCAGCGGGTTCAACTCCCGCTCGTCGAATGCCTGCCCGGCCAAGTCGCCGGCTTGCCGCGCGCCATACTGCGGCGGCAGGACGTCTCCGCTCGGCGTGCTGAGCTGCATACCGCGTATGGGCAGCATCATGGCCGTCAGCGCCGCCGTCAGCACGAGGGCCAGAACGACCGGATGGCGCATGACGAAGTAGGCGGTCCGCTCCCAGAAGCGCCGTGTCGTCCCTCTCTCCGACCACGCCTTCGGCAGGACCCGCAAGGAATTCACGTGTCTGCCGAGCATCCCCAGCAGCGCCGGCAGGAGAGTGTTGGCAGCCAGAACCGAGATCGTCACCACGAGAATGCCTCCCAGACAGAGGGAGCGGAAGAACGAAAGATCCACGAACAGCATGCCGCACAACCCGATGAGTACGGCGATTCCGGAGAAGAAGATGCTCCGTCCCGCCATCCTGCAGGTCACCGCAACGGCATCCGGAATCTCCCTGCCTGCTCTCAGCTCTTCCCGGAACCGGCTGACCATAAACAAAGCGTAGTCGATTCCAACCGCAAGCCCGAGCATCGTCACCATGTTCGGCAGGAAGTTGGACAGCGCGACCTGCCGCGCAATAAAGTAGGTAATCCCCAGTGTCGCAGTCAAGCTGGCCACGCCGACGATAAGGGGCAGCAGAGCTGCCGTTAATGTGCCGAAAATGATCAGGAGCACAATCAGCGCAATGGGCAGGCCGATCATTTCCGCTTTGGCGATATCGTTCTTGCTCGCTTTCTGCATATCGGCCAGCAGAGCCGGCGCTCCGCCCGTGTACACGTTCATCCCCGGAGGCGGAGTCAGACGAGCTTGGATCTCGCCGTATTTCTCCAGTACTTTCTCCACTTCCAGCTTGAGTGCTACGTTAACCGCCTGGATTTCGGCTGCCCGGGCCGATTCTTTTCTCGGGCTTTCGACAAACGCCCACGTATCTACATAAGGCAAGGACTTCAAAGGCTCCAGCGATTTTGCAATGGAGGCTTTGGCTTTTTCCGTCGTCAAATCTTTGCCGTTCCCGTCATACACGAGCTGCAGTGAAGAAGGCGGAACGCCCAGCTTCTCCTGCAGCAGGTGAAACCCCCTATCGGATTCGCTGCCTTTCGGCGTAAACCCGTCGTCTTTCAAAAGCGCCGGTACTTGACCCGCCAAAATCGCGGCCCCGGCAAAGAATAGGATCCAAACCGCCAGCACCCGCTTGCGGTACCGGTACATGGCGTATCCCCACTGCATGAATAGTTCCGACTTCGCGCTTGGCTTCATCCCGTTCATTCCGTTCATTCCGATTCCTCCCGGACCTCTTGCGGCAACCGGAATTCTGCCGTATAAGCGGAATTTCCCGTAATCGCTTCTTTTAGTATGGTTCGGAGATTTCCATTTTATATCAGCCTTTGGGGAAGAAACGCAAAAAAAGCCGAACGGAACCCTCCGTCGACTTTCGGCTTACAACGGGTTATTTTAAAAACAGAACGGCACTAAGCCAC
Organism: Paenibacillus chitinolyticus NBRC 15660; assembly: GCF_000739915.1. Taxonomy (GTDB): domain Bacteria; phylum Bacillota; class Bacilli; order Paenibacillales; family NBRC-103111; genus Paenibacillus_F; species Paenibacillus_F chitinolyticus. The sequence continues at coordinate 61,487 of NZ_BBJT01000004.1, forward strand.
GCTCGCTTGACGGCATGGCTTACAGGGGATGGACTTCCGTAATCATGATCGTCAATTTTTTGGACAAATCGATCTCGTACGGGGAGGCGATCAATTCACGCGCTTCGTTCTTGATCACACGGACGACGGGCCGCTGGGGAGCGGAAGCATTAAGGTCGACCACGACGGCGATTTCGCCGGTATTGAGCGCTACGGTGACGCCGAGCGGGTAAATGGCCACTTTATCCCGGAACAGGTTCAGCATGTCCGTATCGTACAAGGTGCCTGCTCCGCCCATAATGACTTCCAGCGCCTCGTGGGGAAGCATCGCCTTGCGGTAAACCCTCTGTGTCGTCATCGCATCGTAGGAGTCGACCATCGCGATCCATTTCGCATAGGGATGAATCTCCTCGTCTTTAATGCCTCGCGGGTACCCGCTGCCGTTGATCCGTTCATGATGCTGAAACGCGCAGTGAGCGGAAAGCAGAGGGATGTTCGCCTCGTTCTTGAGCATTTGATATCCGTACACCGTATGTTTCTCCATCTCGGACCATTCCGGTTCGGTCAGCTTAGAGGGCTTCGAAAGAATCTCTTCCGAAATTTGCGTTTTGCCGATATCGTGAAGAAGAGCCCCGAGGCCCAGCGTCATTAATTCATCCCTTTCGTACCCATGGCTCATGCCAAGCATGGTGGTGTATAAACAGACGTTAAGCGAGTGCTGATATAAGTAGTGGTCTTTAATCTGAATATCGCCCAGCATAATCATGGCGTCTTTATGACGGGATAAATCATCGATCACGTGGTCCATCTGCTGCCTGAACGATTTGCCGAAATGCTGGTAATTCGCCAGTGTTCTCCGTCCCGGTTCGTTCATCAGCTTGCGGAAGGTGGAACGGATTTCCGTGAACAGCCTGAGCTTGGTCTCCTCCGAGACCAGATCGTCCGGAACGATATCCTCCGTCAGCGCATCCTGGATATACAAATAATCGATTCCGTATGTTTTCAACCGCTCCAGCAGCGATTGCGTTAATTCGACATTTTCCGCAAGCAATACCGCTCCCTGCTCGTTGTAAATATGTCTGCCCAGTCTCATGCCCGGCTGGCATTGGCTGATGGGTAAAAGCCGCATATTCTCCAAACCCCGCGATCTGTATATTCCTCTCTTTATACCCTTACTGTATAAGATATTTTTGGAAAGAGCAATACAAAAACCGCGTTTTTTCGACGCGGTTCCAGGAGGTTTATTTACATGTTTCATCCAGTTTTGTAAAAAATATCTCTCCGGTTGTCCAAACTTATGGGCGAAAACCCGGAAAAACCTAAGTTAGCCACAGATAAACGATGAAAATAGCGGCCAGTGCAAAGCGGTAATAAGAGAAATAAGTCAGTTTCATCCGCTGTACGAAACGGATAAACGTCACAATGGCCAGCAGCGCGACAATAAAGGAAACGATAAAGCCCACTGCGAAAAACAAGATGTCGTCCGACGTAAAGTTTTTGTAGCTCTTGAGCAGGGAATATCCGCTGGCGGCAAACATGATCGGAACCGCCATAATGAACGTAAAATCGGCACCCGCTTTACGGGTCACACCGTGAAGCATACCGCCGGCCATCGTCGCCCCGGAGCGCGAAAATCCCGGAATCAGAACGGATAGACACTGGTAGAGGCCGATGATAAAAGCCTGACGATACGAAATACCGTCCATGTCCTCAACGACCGGCCCTTTCGTCCGGTCCATCTTCTTCTCGGCGATGATCATCAGAATACCGCCCAGGATCAGGGACACGACTACGGTTTTCGGGGAAAACAAATACGTCTCGATCAAATCGTCGAACAGAAACGCGATCCCCATCGCCGGGACGATTCCCATCAGAATGTGAAGGACATTTAACCGGGAAGCTCCCGCTTTAACCGCTACCGGCTCCCGGTTGATTCCGAGAATACGCAGGATCCGCTTCCAATACACGATCACGACGGCAAGAATGGCTCCAAGTTGGATCACGATCGTGAACGTCTTCATGAGCGGTTCATCGTCGCTGATTCCGAGCAGAGATTGCGTCAAAATCATGTGTCCGGTTGAGGAAACCGGCAAAAACTCGGTTAATCCTTCCACAATCCCGATAATCGCGGCAATCCATAAACTGAACATGGTCTCTCTCCTAATAATAACAGCTGGGGACCTGTGCCGGGCACGGACAAATCCCCGCAACTATACATTTTACCCGGATCAGAGAGTCAAGACAAGTTAACCTCCCGGTATCGGTCAAATGCCTTCCGGCTGCCAGCGGGACTCGAAAGCCTCTTGAAAACGCTCGGGATGCTGAAGCTCCTCGCCCAGAATATCCCTCAGCAGCTCGGGAAGCAGGTACTCCACATCCGTTGCTTCGTGCAGGGATAGGTAGCCGACTCCGAACGTAAACATGTCGATCATACCGACCGTATACGACCGCTCCGGGTCCAGCGCTTCGCCGTTCACGAGCACTTCCCGGATTTTGCGCAAAGGCTTCCCTTCCGGATCGTATCGGACGGTCAAGCCGTCCAGGCACAGGATGCCGAGCACTTCTCCCCGGAAGCCGAAGCCCCGGATCGGCTTGCTCTGGAATTCCGGCAGGAGGGATTCCTCCAGCGCCTGCAGCAGCCGGGAGCCGGTCAGCTTAACCCGGCACGGGTTAATCGGGCCGGGGCAGACGGCCAAGAGGCGCCCGAGCGTGACGGGCCCTCTCGCAAGCCCGCGCAGCAGCTGGCCGGCGTTGACGAGCCCGATCTCCGCGTTCATCCAGCGTCGCAGGCCGGACGCGAGCAGGTTGCCGAGCGGAGACTCGCCGTACCAGTCAAGCTCCAGCGGCTCTGCGAGATCCGTTACCGGGATATCGAGGGCGCGCCGGCCCAGCTCCGCATTACGGGCGAGAATTCCCGCGATCTCCGCGTCGTCCTCGCAGCCGGATACGTCGTGAACGCGGCCCGCAAGCCGCTCGATGCGCCGCTCCCGCACATTGTAGGCGATCTCCACCTCTCCCGCATACTGGCCGTATTTGCCTGCGGCGCAGACCAGCGTGCTGCGGATGTGCAGCGGCTTTTCCAGCAGATGGTGAGTGTGGGCGCCGAGGATGACGTCGATGCCTTCGATTTCCGCCGCCATCCGTTCATCGTAACGGAGTCCGAGGTGAGACAGGACGATCACGATGTCGACCTGCGGCCGCAGCTTCTCTACCCAGTAGGCAGCAGCCTTAATAGGCTCCTGCACATCCCAGCCGAGCAGCTCGTAATAATCCGTAAAAGCCGCCGTCAGCCCGATTAAACCTACGGTGATGCCTCCTTTGCGCACGATATGGTACGGAATCATCCAAGCCGGAACCTTCCCCGTGTCCGCATCAAGAATGTTGCTTCCGATAACGGGAAACTCCGCTTTCGTTTCAAAAAGACTCCGAAGCGCGTCCGGAGCGTATGTCAAGCCTTCGTTATTGCCCGGAACCATCGCCTCGTATCCCGTTGCATTCATGATTTCGATATTGGCTGCGCCGCCCGTTCCTTCGGTTTCGAGCCTCATCCGGTCCAGATGATCGCCGATATCCAGCGTCAGGATCTCATTCCCTTCATGGCGGCGCCGGAGCTCTTTGAAGCAGGTCGCAATTTTGGGCATCTGTTCGAAATGACTGTGCAAGTCATTCGTATGAAGAATCACTAACGTCTGGTGCTTCTGCTGCTTTTCGGGCATGATTTCACCTCCGCTGTAAAGCCTGTCTCTATTACGTATGCCATACTTGGCTTCATTATGTAAGAAGCCCGGTTGCCCGGACAGCCTCATTATATCATTTTCGTTTTAGGATATGATATGCTAGTTGAAAACGCAACTTTCAGGAGAGAAGTCCTCATGACGTTTCATATCCGGCTTTTTGCGGGCTTGGCCGATGAGCTCGGCCGCCCTTCCATCGATATCGCGCTGTCCCCGGACGCGTCCGGGCGTTCCGCGACGGTTCAGGACCTGCTGGACGAAATTGCCGCACGCTTCCCTGCCGCGAGGTCTCTTCTGGCCCACTGCTTTCTGGCCAAAAATCACGCGTATGCCGCGCCGCACGAGCTTGTCAGCGAGAGCGACGAGCTTGCGCTCATTCCTCCCGTCTCGGGCGGAAGCGGCGAAGCGCCGGATGCCGGAGACGAAGCGGCCGAACCCGCACGCTACGTGCTTACGCGAGAACCGATCGACCCCGCCGAAGTCATCCAAAAGGTTACCCATCCCGACTGTGGAGCGACACTCGCGTTTATCGGCACGACCCGCGAGCACACGCACGGAGTGCGCACCGTCCTGCTCGAATACGAAGCCTACGAGCCTATGGCCGTCTCCGTCATGGAAACCATCGGCGCAGAGCTGGAAGCCCGCTGGCCCGGATGCCGCTGCGCGATGACGCATCGGCTGGGGCCCATCGGAATCGGCGAAAGCAGTCTGGTCATCGCCGTCTCCACGCCGCACCGGGCAGACTGTTACGAGGCAAACCGTTACGCCATCGAACGTGTGAAGCAGATCCTGCCCGTCTGGAAAAAAGAAATCGGCGAAGACGGCTCCGAGTGGAAAGGCTATGTTTCGCCGGAAGGCGGAGGCGGCTGGAATCCGCTGGACCCGCCCCCCGGCCGGGAATAGTGCAGCGTGCGCAGCGGCGAACGCTTTCGGATCGAAGCATCGAAACGTTAGGCGATGTTAAATGCCAGGAAGAGAAACGAGGTACGCCGGCGAGCGTAAGAGACGGTCGCCCGATTCCGTAACCGGAATCCACTACCGCGTAAAGTACACGGGAACACCGGACCCGCCGGAACTATTGTCCCAATGATCATTCCCATTCTATCCGGAAGGAGCAACTCCTATGAGCAGCCCTCATCCTTATCCGCCGCCGGACGATCAGTCGTCCGCGGCTTCCTCCCCTTCCTACGCAGCGGGGACCGAAGCGGCCGCCGAATCTACGGCGCAGCCTGAGACGGTCCAAGCCGGAGCAACGAGCGCAGCGGCGGCGCAGGCCCCGCAGGCACGGGCCACGGACGGCGCGGCCGAAGTGCCGGCGCGCTACTCCCGGCACGTGCTCTTCAAGCCCGTCGGCGAGAACGGCCAGCGGGCGCTCGGCCGCGCGCGGGTCGCCATCGTCGGCCTCGGCGCGCTCGGCACCGTCCTCGCGAACCACATGGTTCGCGCCGGTGTCGGCTTCGTGCGCCTGATCGACCGCGACTTCGTCGAAGAGAGCAATCTGCAAAGGCAGATGCTCTATGACGAAGAAGACGCCCACCAGGCGCAGCCGAAAGCTTCAGCCGCGGCCGCGAAGCTGCGGCTGGTGAACTCTCTCGTCGGCATCGAAGCACACGTTGCCGACTTGAATCCCTTGAATGCCGAAGAGTTGCTGACCGGGGTTGATCTGATCCTGGACGGAACGGATAACTTTTCCGTCCGGTTTCTGATCAACGACGTCAGCGTCAAGCACGGCATTCCGTGGCTGTACGGCGGCGCCGTCGCTTCTCGCGGCGTTTCGCTGGCGATTCTGCCCGGCGAAACGCCGTGTCTGCGCTGCCTGTTCGGTTCCGCGCCGGCGCACGGTACCGCGGACACGTGCGACACCGCCGGCGTGATCGGCCCGATCATTCATATGGTCGCCTCGTACCAGGCCACGGAAGCGATGAAAATCCTGATCGGGGACAGGCAGCATCTCAACCGCCGCATGCAGCAGTGGGACCTCTGGTACAACCACTACACGTCGGTGGACGTCTCGGGCGCCCGCAAGGCCGACTGTCCGGCTTGCGCGCATCGCTCGTTCGAATATTTGGACGCCGAGATTGACGGGGAAACGATTCAGACGTTGTGCGGGCGGGATTCCGTTCAAATTCATCCCGTCCGTCCGGCCGACTTCTCGCTGGAGCACTGGGAACAGCGCCTTGCTCCGCTCGGCCGCGTAAGCCGCAACAAATTTCTGCTTCGTTTCCGCCCGTCGGATGACATCACACTCGCCGTGTTTCCCGACGGACGGGTGCTCGTACAGGGCGTCACCGACCCTGTCGCCGCCAAAACGTTGTACAGCCGCTACATCGGCATGTAATCGAATTATCGCCAAGAGCCTTATTCCTATAAGGCTCTTTTTGCGCTTCCGCTTCGTTTGGCTTCTCGGCGGCGTGAGCGATTTGTGTCGGGCTTGCACCGGACTTTTTTTCCGCTGTTTCCCCGTTTACATTTCTTTATCAATAATTGATCAAATCCGACAAGTAAATTCCGATAGTTGGAAAATGTTACATTGCAACTCTCTTTATTCTCCTGCTAATATGAAGGTGCTTGAGAAAAATTTGGAAAAGGTGAATGAATTCAGATGAGAATTCATATATCAGATTTGCAAGTGGGGGACCGTCTTACCCGCGATACGTTCAACTCCATCGGATTGAACATTTTATCGGCCGATACGAAAGTGGACGAATTCGATATTTTAAAACTGAACAAGCATCAGATTGAATATGTGGACATCGAGGAACGACTGCGGCCCGGCCACGAAGCTCAAACGGAAACGGCTGTTACCGCGGAGCTTTCGAAGCAGGAGGAATCGTTTCACACCGCAATCGGCGGCATCAAGGATCTGTTCGAAAGCGCGGTCAGGACCGGCAAGCTTTCCGACACGGTTGTCGAGCAGTATTACACTCCTCTCATTTCCAACGTGCGGGAAGAAAAAGACGTCGTGAATTTGCTGCTGTGCTTGGACAGCCGCGATGACTATACGTACCAGCACAGCGTTCAGGTCGGGCTTATCTCTTATTTTATTTCGACCTGGCTGGGCAAAAGCGAAGAAGAAGCCAAACAGATCGGCAAGGCCGGCTATCTTCACGATATCGGAAAATGCCGAATCAGCTTCGACATCCTGCAAAAACCCGGCAAGCTTACGAACGAAGAGTATGCCGAGATGCAAAAGCACACCGTCTACGGATATGAAATTATCCGGAATTCGATTGCCGACGAGCTATCCGCCCTGGTCGCCCTCCAGCACCACGAGCGCCTCAACGGGAAGGGATATCCGCTGGGCAAAACCGGCGAAGCGATTCATCCCGCGGCCAAAATCGTTGCGGTAGCCGACGTGTACAGCGCCATGATCAACAACCGTTCGTACCAGTCCAAACGGGATCTGCTCTACGTCTTGAAGGAGCTTCACAAAATGAGTTTCGGCGAGCTTGACCCTCAAGCTGTTCATGTGTTTATCGCCAACATGATTCCGAACTTTATCGGCAAAAAAGCCACCCTATCCAACGGACAGTCCGGCACGATCGTCATGACCTTCCCGAACGATTACTTCCGTCCCCTCATTCAAATCGATGACGCCGAAGACACGTTCATCGATCTCACTCAGCGCACCGACCTCGAGATTCAATCCATCACCGTTTAGTAAGCGCTTTAAAAGAGACTCCTACAAAAAAGCGGCAGCCGCCTTTTCCCTCCGGGAATTGAGCGGCTGTTTTATGCTACAATAACGGTATCCAATTGAAATTAATACGGAACTTGGCCGGCTGTGTAACCGGCTTTTATTTTTTATGAAGGAGGCGCATTTGCAATGGCCGACGAACGAAACAAGAGCACCCATCCAAGCAATGAACAGCCCCTCGTGACGATAAAACGCAAGTCTGACCCGGCCGAGGAGTCCGCTTCATTCGAAACGGACAGAGCCGAATCCCGGCGCGGGCACGAACCGCCCTCTCCCGATTCGGGCGGCGAGCGTTCCCTCGCCCCTTCCGCTCCGGAGCCTGTTACATTCCGGGCGACCGAAGAATTCCCCGTACACCCGGGGCATCTGGATTCGGCTTCGGATTCGGAACGCCGACCCGAGAGCTTTTTTCCTCCTGATGGAGCGCCTCCCACGATACGGAAGAAAAGAACCTCCGTCGTCTTGTCGATCGTCTGCGGCATTTTGGCGATCCTCCTGAATCTGCCGGTTGTGACGCTGCCCTTGGGCTTGATTCTTGGATTCGTCGCATTCGGCGCAGGGCTTGCCGCCCGGCGCGCTCACCGGCGTTCCGCGGGACTGGTCCTCTCCCTGTTCTCGTTTCTTATCGCCGCCGTCTGGCTCGCCAGCGCATTAGTGCCCCTGGCCGTCGATCCCACGATAAGCGTGGGCCGGCTGCCTTAATCTTTAGGTTGCGCATGAGTACTGTCTATCAGGTCATACTCTTTTCCACCGGTCATTAACTTAAATTTTATTTCATCCAGGTGTGACTCTAAGTACTCCAAGTCTTCTTCTTTGTATGGCAATTCGGGAGAAAAGGTTATGGGGTACCTTACGGTCAGAGTATTTTTCTCTTATTTACAACCGTCGCCGCCCGAAAACCTTTTACAGAGAGATTTTAGCGATAGGGTGCCGGTGTTAATGGGGACCACGTCTTTGGAATGTCCCGTATATCCATAGCTGATTTCCGCACTCTGAGTATCGATAGCGGAAGATCCTTTAATCGTAAAATGGTATTCCAGCATAACTAGTTTATTTCCATCTGATTGAATGATTCGGCTTCCCTCGGTGATCAGCTGAATGTTTGCAAGCGTGTAGGTCTGTTTATCTGTACTGCAGCCAGTTAGAAGTAATACCACTAAAGTAAAAAGCATGCCGTATTGTTTCATCCGTTTAACCTCCGTAGAGCTCCGTGCCCCTTTCTATCAACCTCACACACCTTAATGATGCTCACTCCCAATATAACTATTATTTTACATTTATCCAAATATTTTCATTATGATTTTGAACAAAAAAAGCGCCTATGTGACTTGAACAAAATGTGCAAGCCATCATAGGCACTTATTTTATTTATCTATTCAAGGCAAAGGACATCTTTTAAGCCCACAAACCCCTTACGGGACAAGGGTTAACCGATGGAACCTTCCATCTCGAACTTGATGAGACGGTTCATTTCAACCGCGTACTCCATCGGAAGTTCTTTCGTGAACGGCTCGATGAAGCCCATTACGATCATTTGCGTCGCTTCGCCTTCCGACAGACCGCGGCTCATCAGGTAGAAGAGCTGATCTTCGGATACTTTCGAAACGGTCGCTTCGTGCTCCAGCGTGATGTTGTCGTTCATGATTTCGTTGTACGGAATCGTGTCGGACGTGGATTGTTTATCCATAATCAGCGTGTCGCACTTGATGTTGGATTTCGCGCCTGCGGAATTACGGCCGAAGGAAGCGAGTCCGCGGTACGTTACTTTACCGCCGTGCTTGGAGATCGACTTCGAAATGATCGTCGAAGTGGTGTCCGGAGCAAGGTGGATCATCTTCGCACCGGCATCCTGATGCTGGCCTTTGCCTGCAACGGCAATGGACAGAACGGAGCCTTTGGCGCCGCGGCCTTTAAGCACGACAGCCGGGTATTTCATCGTCAGCTTGGAGCCGATGTTGCCATCCACCCATTCCATGTTCGCGCCTTCTTCGGCGACGGCACGCTTGGTTACGAGGTTGTAGATGTTCGGCGCCCAGTTCTGGATCGTGGTGTAACGGGCACGGGAGTTTTTGCGGCATACGATTTCAACGACCGCGCTGTGAAGCGAGTTCGTGCTGTATACCGGAGCGGTACAGCCTTCTACATAGTGAACGAAGCTGTCTTCGTCCGTGATGATCAGGGTACGCTCGAACTGCCCCATATTTTCCGAGTTGATACGGAAATACGCTTGAAGCGGAACTTCGCATTTTACGCCTTTCGGAACGTAAATGAAGCTGCCGCCGGACCATACGGCGCTGTTCAGTGCGGCGAACTTGTTGTCGTTCGGAGGAATAACGGTTCCGAAATATTCACGGAACAGCTCCGGATATTCACGCAGCGCGCTGTCGGTGTCCATGAAGATCACGCCTTGATCTTCAAGTTCTTTCTGCATGCTGTGGTAAACGACTTCGGACTCGTACTGAGCGGATACGCCGGCAAGGAACTTCTGTTCCGCTTCCGGAATACCGAGCTTGTCGAACGTTTCCTTAATCTCGGTAGGAACCTCTTCCCACGTCTTGCCCTGCTTCTCGGACGGCTTGACATAGTACTGGATGTCGTTGAAATCGAGATCATCCAGGTTACCGCCCCAACGCGGCATCGGCATGCTGAAGAACTGTTCCAGCGATTTCAGACGGAACTCGAGCATCCACTCGGGCTCGCCTTTCATTCTGGAAATCTCGGTCACGATCTCGGCGTTCAGTCCTTTTCCCGATTGGAAAATAGACTTGTGCTCGTCCCGAAAGCCGTATTTGTACTCTTCCATTTCTGGCATTTGCTTAGCCATCGTACCAACCTCCTTTAATTCTTGTTCATTACGATTGCTTCGTCTGTTCGATTCCCTTGCGCAGCGCGTTCCATGGGAGTGTAGCGCACTTGATACGAGCCGGGAACTTGTTCACGCCGGACAAAGCCTCTATATCTTCGTATTCGAATCCAACGTCTTCGCCCTTCATCAGCTTGGAGAAATTCTCTGCCATTTCGAGCGCTTCTTCGAGCGTTTTGCCTTTGACGGCATCCGTCATCATCGAAGCCGAGGACATCGAAATCGAGCATCCCTCGCCCACATACTTAGCGGCTTTGACTTTTCCGTCTTCTACCTGCATCTGCAAAGTAATCCGGTCCCCGCAAGTAGGGTTGTTCAGGTTGATTGAAACCGATTCGTTATCTTCGAACGACCCGCGGTTTCTCGGCGTTTTATAATGATCCATGATGACTCTGCGGTATAAATCATCCAATTGCATGACCGAAATACTCCTTTGTTTTTAGTAAGCCCTGGACGAGTCGGTCGATGTCATCTTCAGTATTGTATAAATAAAAGCTGGCGCGTGCCGTAGCCGATTGTTCCAACCAGCGCATCAGCGGCTGGCAGCAGTGGTGACCGGCACGAACGGCGATACCTTCGGCATCCAGCACCGTAGCCACGTCGTGCGGATGAACGTCACCGAGGTTAAAGGTGACAAGCCCGACGCGGTTGTTTCTCGGACCGTAAACATTCAGACCTTCAACCTCAAGCATACGCTCCAACGCATAGGCAGTCAAGCTGGCATCGTGGTCGGCGATGGCGTCAAGGCCGATCTCCTCCAGGAAGTCGATAGCCGCTCCAAGACCGACGGCACCGGCGATGATCGGCGTTCCCCCCTCGAATTTCCAGGGGAGCTCCTTCCATGTGGAATCGTAAAGATCCACATGGTCGATCATTTCGCCGCCGAATTCAATCGGCTCCATCGCTTCAAGCAGCTCCTTCTTCCCATACAATACCCCGATTCCGGTCGGTCCACACATTTTGTGGCCGGAGAAGGCGAAGAAGTCGCAATCCAGATCCTGCACATCCACCTTCAGGTGAGGAGCGCTCTGCGCACCGTCCACCATCATCTTGGCGCCGTGACGGTGAGCGATCTCGGCGATGGCTTTCACCGGGTTCAGGACGCCAAGGACGTTGGAAAGATGAACGACCGATACGAATTTCGTGCGGTCCGTAATGGTAGTTTCCACATCTTCAAGGGCGATGGAACCGTCCGGTTGAAGCGGGATATATTTAAGCGTGGCGCCGGTCGCCTTCGCGACCTGCTGCCAGGGAATGAGATTGCTGTGATGTTCCATCGGCGTGATGACGATTTCGTCGCCTTCCCCGCAGATGGAGCGGGCATACGAGCTGGCAACCAGATTGATCGCCGTCGTCGTGCCGCGAGTGAAGATGATTTCCTGCTCGGAGCGGGCGTTGATAAAACGGACGACCTTCGCACGCGCTCCTTCGTAAGCGTCTGTGGCGCGGGACCCCAGGGTGTGGACGCCTCGGTGTACGTTCGAATTGTCCCATTCGTAATACTTTTTCAGGGCCTCGATGACTTGGACCGGCTTCTGGGAAGTCGCGGAGCTATCCAGATAAACGAGCGGATGCCCGTTCACTTCCTGATTCAAAATGGGGAACAGTTCGCGTATCTCCGAAGGTTTCATTGCCCCAGCTTCCTCTCTACCATAGTCTGCAGCTGCTCTTCCAGCTTGGCGATCGGAATCTCCGATACGACCGGAGCCAGGAAGCCGTAAATCAGGAGACGAGTGGCTTCCTCACGGGAAATCCCGCGGGACATCATGTAGTAAACCTGGTCCTGGTTTACTTGGCCCACGCTCGCCGCATGACCGGCTTTTACGTCATCTTCGTCGATCAGAAGGATCGGATTGGCGTCGCCGCGGGCTTTCGGGCTGAGCATGAGCACGCGCTCCGTCTGCTGGCCGTTGGCGCCCGTTGCGCCTTTCTCGATCTTCGTGATGCCGTTGATGATGGCAGTAGCCTGGTCTCTCATAACGGCACGCGTAATCATGTCGCTGTTGGAGCTCAGACCGAAGTGAATCGCCCGTGTCGTCAGGTTCAGCTTCTGATCGTTCGTTCCCACGCAGATGACTTTCGCATCCGAGTAAGAGCCGTTGCCCTTTAGGATCGAAGTTATGTCGGACATGGAATTGCCCTGGTTCATCTCACCGACGATCCAGTTCACGCTTGCGTCGTTCTCCACAACGGCGCGGCGGTAAGTCAGATCCGTAACGCCTTCCGTAAGGTTGTGAACCGAAGCGAAATGAACGTTCGCGCCAGGCTTCACGAATACTTCGGTTACCCCGTTTTGTACGAGCGAAGCGCCGGTACCGATGGAAGTAAAGTTCTCCACGTATGTGACGGAGCTGTTCGTGTCCGCTACGATCAGGATGTGCGGAGAGAAGCTCGCTGCCGAATCATCGGACAGGAACAAGGCTTGCAGCGGAATTTCCACGTTTACGTTCTTCGGAACGTAAAGGAATACGCCGCCGCTCCACGTTGCCGCATGCACGGCCGTCAGCAGGTTTTCGCCCGCTTCGACCGCTTTGCCGAGGTATGGACGGACCAGATCGGCGTGTTCGCGAACCGCGGTTTCAAGATCCGTAAAGATAACGCCGCGGCCGGCAAGTTCTTCGGACAGAGTCTGGTATACAGCGCCGGAGTTCCGTTGAACGATAATGTTCGTATCTCCGACGAGTGTTTTAACCTGCTCCGGCAGCTCGCTGACGGAAGCAAGGGCTTGAGGCTCGCGGTACGTACCGAAAGAGCTCAGGTCCCAACGGTCCAATCTCGTTTTTTCCAATTTAGGCAGTTCCAAAGATCCCGCCAGATTTGCCGCCTGCACGCGCAGATCGGTCAACCACTCCGGCTCCTGTCTGGCTTTCGACGCTTGGGCGACGGCTTGGGAATCAACGGGAAGAATGGTTTGTGTCGTCATATCTATTTCCTCCTAATATATAGCCCAGGCCATTAGTTATATTTCGGTGCGGTTGTGTTCATAGGAACTTGGAATTCTTGCTCGTCGTCATTGCCGACTGTTTCGTCGACGATGCCCAGTTCTTCTTTAATCCAGTCGTAGCCGTCTTTCTCCAGACGCTGTGCCAGCTCAGGGCCGCCGGATTTAACGATTCTGCCCTGCATCATCACGTGTACGAAGTCAGGTGTTACATAATCCAGCAGGCGCTGGTAGTGGGTAATGATCAGGAAGCCGCGGTCTTCGCTGCGCATAGCGTTAACGCCGGTAGCGACGATGCGAAGGGCGTCGATATCAAGACCGGAGTCGATCTCGTCAAGAATGACGATGCGCGGATCAAGCATCAGCATTTGCAGAATCTCGTTGCGCTTCTTCTCTCCGCCCGAGAAACCTTCGTTCAGGTAACGGTGCATGAATTCCGGATTCATTTCAAGTTCTTTCATTTTGCTTTCCATCTGGCGGATAAACTTGATCAGGGAAATTTCGCTGCCTTCTTCACGGCGCGCGTTGATCGCGCTGCGGAGGAAGTCGGCATTCGTTACGCCGGCGATTTCGCTCGGGTACTGCATGGCGAGGAACAGGCCTGCGCGCGCTCTTTCGTCGACGGCCATTTCCAGCACGTCTTCGCCGTCCAGGCTGATGGAGCCATCGGTCACTTCATATTTAGGGTGGCCCATGATCGTGGAAGCCAACGTACTTTTACCGGTACCGTTAGGTCCCATGATGGCGTGGATTTCTCCGCCTTTGACTTCAAGGCTTAAGCCTTTCAGGATCTCTTTGCCTTCAATTTGTGCCTTAAGACCCTCTATTGTGAATACGGGTGCGTTTGCCATAGTGAATTAACCCTCCAACTTTTCAATGAATTTCACTTTATAATCATTCTAATATGATTATCAATGATTCTCAATAGCTTCATCATAGTCTATGCCGCCTGCTTAAATCAAGAAAGGGCATTTTCCCCGGTCTATCGTCTTTAAACGCCGTCATATGAGCTTTTTCATTGTGCGGCGAATAAAATTATGTAATTGTTCCCAGAATGCCCGGTTTGCCTCAAAAAAAACTCCGATTGAACATCATCTGTTCATTCAAGCTAAACCTATCCCGTCCTCGCTGCGGAAGCCTGTAGGAGGCTTCCGCAGTCGATGGAAAGCGACACGGCCGCCCGCATCGAAACTAAGCCCCGTTGACCGGCCCGCCGTCCGCCAGAGCTTTCTCCACCCTGTCCACCGCGGCCCGGAACGCTTCGTCGCTCAGCACCGGCGTTCTGCCGGCGGACTCCAGCTCCCCGTGAAGCTCGATCCAGGACTTGCAGCCTTCATAGGAAGGATCGACGTCCAGGGTAACCGGCTTGTCCAGCTTGTACACGCGAAGCAGCATGACATGAAGAGGCTGCTTGCGCTTCCATTTCAATCTTTCCTCCGCGAAGGTCTCGGTCCAGATATGAAAAGGCTGCAGCTTCTCCAGCGTCTCCCCGTCGCTTATTTCGATGTCGCGGACCAATTCGGCCCAGGAGGAAATCGTCACCTGCCTGTCGTCCGGATTCCAGCCGTCCAGCGTTTCTTGAAGCCTCGGCTGCGCGGAATCTTTGATGAGATGCGGCTTCTGATGCTCGTAGGTAGGATACAGGTAAAAAGCATCGGAAACGACGCGGAAATCCCGCGTTTCTTCGCGAATGCCTCCTTTGCGCATGATGAGAACCTGCTCGCCCTGCTCCAGCGCCTGTACGGCCGAAGCCCATTCTTTCAACGCCATGTGGGAATGTGTCACCGTTTACACCTCTCTTGCCCGTTATTCGGCTCACTCCCTCTTATTATAGTAGGCGTTTTCCCAAAAAGCCAAACCCGTCCGGCAAAAATCGCTTTAAAACGACGGTAAATTTTTCGCAAAGGCAACCGCAAAAAACCGGCGCGCCTCGTTAGAGGCCGCCGGCCGGCATCCGTAACCGGTATTTTGCCCGGATCGCAAGGCATATGACACGGCTGCGGTCGGCAAGTTCACACCGTCCGCTTCCGTCAGCCGTTCAAGAAAGAACCGAGCATCCAGCGGTGCTTTTCCAGGGACTGCGTAATGCCAAGCAGCATATCGGCGGTTCCTTCGTCACCGGCTTCCTCGGCTTCTTTCATGCCCGTTTTGCATTCGCTTATGATCGTTTCAAAATCGGCCAGCAGGGCGCGCACCATCGCATCCGAATTCTCGCTGCCCGCGGCTTCCCCGATGCCGGACAATTCCAGGCACTCTTTGAGCGTGGCGACGGGCTTGCCTCCGATCGAGAGCAGACGTTCGGCCAGTTCATCGACATAGCCTGCGGCTTCGTTGTACAGCTCCTCGAACTTCACGTGCAGCGTGAAGAATTGATTTCCTTTTACATACCAATGATAATTGTGGAGCTTGACGTAAAGTACCGTCCAGTTGGCTACCTGTTTGTTCAATACTTTGTGGGCGGAACGGATCGCAATCGACATGACGTACCTCCTGATGTGGGATATCTTCCGGTAGTGTAGGCCGAACGGAGTCGTTTTATGTAAGCCGTGTCCAGGGACCGGAGCCCTAAAAATTGTGTTTCATGCAGGGGTGTTTTCCTTTATACTAGTATTTAAGTCGGAATTAACGGACAACCCGGTACAAGCCGCCACTTATTAATTCTTTCTTAGGAGGAACGCCAAATGACTACGACTTACCATGCGCTGACGGAAGCGGAAGCGATTGCATATGCCCAAGGACTGCCGAACATTTTCTCGCCGGACGCGGTGCTGACAAGCCGTGAGATCGGGGACGGCAATCTTAATCTTGTTTTTCACATCTCGGATGAAAAGTCCGGACGCAGCCTGATTCTGAAGCAGGCGCTGCCTTACGCCAAAGTCGTAGGAGAGTCGTGGCCGCTTACGCTGGACCGCGCGCGGATCGAAAGCGAAGCCCTGCAGCTCCAGGGTTCCCTGTGCCCGGACCTCGTTCCTCACGTATTCGCGTATGAGAAGGAACTTGCGCTGACGGTTATGGAAGATTTGAGCGACCACGTCATTATGCGCAAGGGCTTGATCGAGAAAAACAAATACCCGCTCTTCGCGAAACATATCGGCCGGTTTATGGCACGCACGCTGTTTTTCTCGTCGGATCTCGGAATGAACCAGCAGGAGAAGAAACTGCGGGTCGGCCGGTTCATTAATCCAGAGTTGTGCAAAATAACGGAGGATCTTATTTTCGACGATCCTTACCGCGATTCGGAAAATAACAACATCGAAGATCATTTGAAAGATGCCGTTCAGGCTATCTGGCAGGACCGCGAGCTTCATCTGGAAGTCGCCATTCTGCGCAATACGTTCCTGACGCGCGCCGAAGCTCTGCTTCACGGCGATCTGCATACGGGCAGTATTTTCATCAAAGAAGATTCCACGAAAGTAATCGACCCCGAATTCGCCTACTATGGACCGATGGGCTTTGATATCGGCGCGGTCCTGGCCAACCTGCTGCTGAATTACGCAGGCCAGGAAGGCTGGAGCGCAGGCGAGACCGAGCGTACGTACTACCGGGAATACCTGCTGGAAACCGTGAAAGAAGTGTGGACGGTATTCGAGCGTGAATTCCGCGCCCTGTGGGACAATGAAACCGTCGATCCGATGTCCGAAACGCCCGCTTATCAGGACTGGTACATGAACCGCGTTCTTCAGGAGACGTTCGGATTCGCCGGATGCAAAATGGTCCGCCGGATCTACGGCCTCTCGCACGTGGCGGACATTGACGGAATCGAAGACGCAGCGGCACGCGAACGGGCGCAGCGGCTTGCGCTTGCGATCGGCACGACCCTGATTAAACGGGGCCGTCAAGCAAGCTCGATCGACGAACTGATTGCGGTAGCCCGCGAGGCTTCCGTCGCTAAGGAGGGAGTGCGCTAATGACTGCAAACGAAAACGGAGTACAAAGCGAAGGCCAGCGCGGTTGGGTCCAGTCCGTCCGCTGGAACGGAGAGCGGCTCGATCTTCTGGATCAGCGGCTGCTTCCCGAGGAAATCGTCTACCTGCCGCTGGAAACGCCCCACGAGGTGTGGGAAGCCATTCGCCACCTGAAAGTCCGCGGGGCGCCCGCAATCGGCATCGCGGCGGCCTACGGGGTCTTCCTCGGCATCCGCGACGCGCAGGAAGACGAATCGATCTCGCGCGAAGCGAACCGGCGCCGCCTGGCGGGAGAAGTCGCCAAGCAGGCGGACTATCTCGCCACCTCGCGCCCGACGGCCGTCAATCTGTTCTGGGCGCTCGACCGACTCAAGCGGCTGACGCAGAAGCTTGTCGAGATGGACATTTCGCACGGCGAAATGAAGCAGGCGGTTCTCACCGAGGCCATCTCGATCCAGGCCGAGGATGAAGAAACGAACCGCCGTATCGGCGAGTTCGCCCTGGAGCTGTTCGAGGACGGCATGGGCGTCCTCACGCACTGCAACGCCGGCGGACTCGCGACGGCGAAGTACGGCACCGCGCTGGCGCCGTTCTACCTCGCGCAGGAGAAGGGCGTCTCGCTGAAGGTGTACGCCGACGAGACGCGTCCGGTCCTGCAAGGCGCGCGCCTGACGGCGTTCGAGCTTCAGCAGGCAGGCGTCGACGTGACGCTGATCTGCGACAATATGGCCGGCGCCGTCATGAAGAAGAACTGGGTGCAGGCCGTCATCGTCGGCACCGACCGTGTGGCCGCCAACGGCGATGTGGCCAACAAGATCGGCACGTACAGCGTGGCCGTGCTCGCCAAAGCCCACGGCATCCCGTTCTATGTGGCGTGTCCGATGTCCACAATCGACCTCAGCACGCCGACAGGGGAAGATATTCCGATCGAGGAGCGCGGCGAGGAGGAGATCACGCAGGGCTTCGGCAAGCGTACCGCCCCGCAAGGCGTCAAGGTGTACAATCCGGCGTTTGACGTGACGCCGAACGAATACGTGACCGCGATCATCACGGAAAAAGGGATCGTACGAGCGCCTTTCGCGGAAAATCTCGCCAAATTATTCGAAGAATAACTCCGTCGGTTATCCCGGCGAACAAGAAGCCAGCCCGGTACAATTCCGGGCTGGCTTTTCGCGCTGCGTATCGCGTGGCAATGCTTACGGCTGAGATGATTCATGTTGTTCATGTTGTTCATGTTGTTCATGTTGTTCATGTTGTTCATGTTGTTCATGTTGTTCAGGCCGTTCAGGCCGTTTATGTCAAGCGAGATATCGTGATATTCATGATATTCATGATGTCCATGGAACACGGACGCCTCCTCCAGAGATCAGAGCATTTTCCGCGTTTGATCGCGTGTACTTCTCTTTCGGGCCGGGCCGGAAAATTACAACCGAATGCCGGCTTACGCTCACTGCGCTCAGCCAAGTGAATCCGCCGCCGTTCAGCTCTTTACTGTCGCCTGTGTCCGAGACACGCCCCGGGCCGGAATTAGGACGGGGAGCTTTCTCACCGCGACGCTTTTTCGGCTTTAAGCGCCTTCTGGATGATGATGGGCATATCCGGAAGGTCCTTCCAGATATCGAGCGAATCTTTCTCCGCTCCGAGCAGCTTTTCCAGAATTTCACCGATGGCTTGAAGTTTCGTCACCACTTCTTCCACCGTCCAGGCGAAAATGCCGGGGTCGTAGAGGAAAAACAAACCGACCATAAAAAACTCGACCACTTCCCGAGGATGGCTCGTATGGAAGCTCCCCTCCCCGATCCCCTGCTCGATAATGCCCGTAATGAAAGGCGTGTAAGCCTTGACGGATTCCACGAGCATTTTTTGATGAAGAAGCGCGTTGTTCTCATGGTGCATATAATCCAGATTCTCCAGATTGTCTCCCCGCTTCACGAAATCTTCTTTCATGACCTTGACGATCTTCTCCTGACCGGACAGCTCCGGGTCTTCCGCAATGGACTCAATAAGCCCCATGTGCTCGTCCAGCATACGCCGGATCATCGCGTCCGCCAGTTCGTCCTTCGACTTAAAATAATAATAAAAGGTCCCTTGGGCGACCCCGACCTGTTTTACGATATCGCTAACCGCCGTGCGTTCGTATCCCTTCACCCGGAACAGCGACTCCGCAGCGGATAAAAATTCCTGTTTGCGTTCCTCCGGACTTTTCGTTACACGTGCCAACTTCTCCACCGCCTTTATGCCCGCCTGTCCGATTCCGGTTGAAAAATAATCGGAGAACGAAGCTCTTTCTTTTAAATTTAACTATTGACTGTCAGTCAGTCAATGTTATATAGTTTTTTCATCGACTGATTGACAGTCAGTCAATTATATCTACGGAGGTTTCCCATCCATGCAAAAATCACGCAAGATCCCCGCCATCCTTACTCTTCTGCTCGGTTTTTTTATGGCGATTCTCGACACTAGCATCGTCAATGTGGCGCTTCCCCGGATGAGCGCGTTTTACGGTGCCGACACCGCCGGCATTTCCTGGGTCGTGAACGGCTACAGCCTGTCGTTCGCCGTTTTTCTGCTTGCCGCTTCCCGCCTCGCCGACCAGTTCGGCCGCAAAAAAGCGTTTATGACCGGCCTATTCCTTTTTACCTTGAGTTCCCTTCTGTGCGGTCTGGCAGGCTCGATCACGTCCCTCATCGTTTTCCGTGTTCTGCAAGGGATCGGCGCGGCATTAATCACCCCTCTGGTCGCCCCCCTGCTGCTGGCCCTGTTCCCTCCCGAAAAGAAAGCCGTCATGATGGGCATTACCGGCGCTTTGGCCGGCCTTGCGGCCGCAAGCGGCCCCGCCCTGGGCGGCGTGCTCTCGTACCAGCTCGACTGGCAGTGGATTTTCTACATAAATATCCCGATCGGCGCCCTGGCTCTCGTGCTGGCCGCCTCCTCCCTGGCGGAATCTTACGATCCGACGGCTACGCGAAAGCTCGACTGGGGCGGTATGCTGACGGTATCGGCCGCTTCGCTGACCTTGACGCTCGCTTTTATGCAGGCGAACGAGAAAGGCTGGGACTCTCCTTATATTTTGTCCCTTTTCGCGGCGGCTCTGGTTTCGCTCCTCCTGTTCCTATGGATCGAGTCCCGCGTAAAAGAACCGATGCTTCCGCTGTCTCTTTTCAGGATCAAACGGTTTCCGTCCGGCAATCTCGGCCTGTTCCTGCTCGGCATCGGCATGACCGGCCCGACCTTCATCCTCGCATTCTTCCTCACGCAGGTGATCGGCATGACGGAGCTGCGCGCGGGACTCATTATAAGCGTCCTTGCCATCGCTTCCATGATCTGCTCCGTGCTTGCCGCCAAAGGCGCCGCCAAGCTGGGCCCGCGTATATTCTCGGTCACCGATGATCCTGCTTGCCCTCGGAACTTACCTGCTGGCGGGACTCACGACCGAGTCCTCGACGATGGATTACATCTGGCGCCTGGTCATTGCCGGAATGGGAACCGGCATGGCGATCGCGAATTTGACGGCAACTACCGTCCTGCTTCCTCCGCCGGAAAAAACGACCATCGCCATGGGCATCGGCACCATGGCCAGAACGATCGGGAGCGCGCTCGGCATCGCCGTTCTCGTCACTCTGCTGTCCCAATCCATGCAGACCGAGATGGCCTCCGCCAAAACAGAGCTGGCGGAACGGATCGCAGGCAGCTCTCTGTCCGGGGAGAGCAAGGCGGGACTTGCCGCAGCTCTGCAGCAGCAGGCCGGAAGCCGCAGGGCTGCTTCGGGAAGCGCCTCAGGGTCGATGCAGGGTCTGCTCGACCAATGGGACCGCAAGGAGCGGGAACAGCTTCAAGCCGCGTCCCCCGATGCGGCCGGGCGGGTGAAGGAAGCCTTCGCCAAAGATAAAGCGGAGCTTCAAGGCCTGCTCCCTCAGCTTCAGGCGACGTTGAATACCCACACGACGGCCGCGTTCGGCCTCGTGTTTAAAGTCAGCTGCCTGGCTCTGCTTCTCGGCGCCGTCTGCGCTTTCGTGAACGGACGAAAGGCTGAGGAGCCCGCACGGGAAGCGGAGCGTGTGGAAAATGCCCTCCGCTCCCCGCAGTAGGCGGACGGCAAAACAAAATCACCGGTTCCAGGAACCGGTGATTTTTTGTGCGCCTGTTTGGTTTATAGGCGTCCCGTGCCATAGATAGGCACTCCTTCAGGAATGCGGAATACGGATGTCCGGGCGGGCTTGCCTCCATCCCGAACCGGTTACTTTCCGGCTGCTTCGTTCCCCGAGAGAACCGCCTCGATCCGCTCCAGCACGTCCGCCGCCAGCTTCACGCCTTCGGCTTTCACGTTCTGCTCCACCTGCTCCGGACGGCTCGCGCCTACGAGGGCGCTCGCTACGTTCGGCTGGCGCAGAATCCAGGCAAGGGCGAGCTGTCCCACGGTAAGATCCAACTCCGCTGCGATGCCTTCGAGCTGCTTCACCTTCGCAATGTTCTCCGCCGTAACGGCGCCGCGCATCGTTTCGACTTTGGCGGCGCGGCTGTCCGCCGGAATGTCGTCCGCCGACTTGTATTTGCCGGTCAGGAGCCCCTGCGCCAGCGGCGAGAATACGACCTGACCGATTCCTTTTTCCTCGCCCAGGGGGATGATATCTTTCTCGATATAGCGGTTGAACATGTTGTAAACCGGCTGGTTGACGACGATTTTATCTAGCAGATATCTCTCGGCCAGACCGAGCGCATCCGCCATTTGAGCCGCCGTCCATTCGCTTACCCCTATGTAAAGCACCTTGCCTTGGGTAATGAGATCGTCGAGGGCGCGGAGCGTTTCCTCCAGCGGCGTCTCGGGATCGTACCGGTGGCAGTAATAAATGTCGACGTAATCGGTTCCCAGTCTTTTAAGGCTGGCATGCGCCTGCTCCATGATATGCTTGCGGGAAAGGCCTCTGTCATTCGGTCCTTCGCCCATCGGCCAGAAAGCTTTCGTCGCCAGCACATAAGATTCACGCGGATATTCCTTCAAAGTGTCGCCGACTACCTTCTCGGCTTCCCCCTGCTTGTAAACGTTTGCGGTATCAAAAAAGTTAACGCCCAAATCGTAAGCTTTACGGATCGATTGAACCGCATTGTCACGTTCGACGTAGCCTCCATAAGTAAGCCAGCTTCCGAGGCTAATCTCACTGACCTTCAAGCCCGACCGTCCGAGTCTGCGATAGTGCATGTTCCATAAACCTCCCCAATCTGTTTTCACGAAGCGGACAAGCCGCCTCCCATTGCCATCATAAAATACTTTCTATATGATGAACAGTAGTGATCTTTTTTTGATCATACCCATAAAATTGTAGCTGCTACACTTTTGTTTAGCAGGGTTTTGGCCTTGCGGCGGACTTATACTTTTAAAAGGGGGGAGCGCCTTCATGACAGCTCGATCCGGGAAAACACCGGCGGAACCGGCGGCAAACAGCTATATTCCGAAGGAGCCTTGCGTCATCGAATGTTCCATTGAAAAAACGCTCGATGTCATCGGCGGAAAATGGGCGTTCCTTGTGATCCGGGAGCTTTTCGACGGTACGAGACGCTTCGGAGAGCTTCAGCGCAGCATTGCTTCGATTAGCCCTACCGCACTGACGAATATTCTCCGCCATCTGGAGAAACAGGGCGTGCTCGAACGGAAAGCCTTCGCGACCGTACCGGTTACCGTGGAATACACGCTGACACCGAAAGGCCGCGATTTACACAAAATTTTAAAAGAAATGAAGCTCTGGGCGGCCAAATGGACCTGACTGACACAGGGACGAATTGTTCGGTCAACCGGCAGCGGGGACATAACATGCCGATACATAACCCAGGAGAGCGGGGGAAAAAGAATCATGAAAGCTTTAAGACCGGAAGAAGTGGTCAAACGTTTTTTTGATGAAGTACGGTCGGGAAAAAAACTGGCGGCCGCTCCCGAGCTGATGGCCGGTAAAGTATTCGCCCACCAGGTCCAGTCGGAACAAGAGGTGACGGTCGAGCGCACGCCCGAAGTTTATGCGGAGCACGTGCAAGAAATGCTCGATGCCTACGGCCCCTTCACCCTGGAAGTACAGGAGCTGCTGGGCTCCGGCGACCGGGTGTACGTACGCTGGAAGCAGACGGGAACGCACATCGGCGAAGTCGACGGCTATCCGCCGACCGGCCTGCCCGTTATCGAGCTGGCGAGCGCGGTGTACCGGGTGGAGAACGGCAAAATCGCCGAGTACTGGATCCAGATCGACCGGGCCGGTATCGAACGTCAGTTGAAACGCAATGCAGCGGAAGCGGGGGCGGCAACAGCCACGGCCGGCGGTGCGGCGGACTAGCGGGCAGACACCGGAGCTTGCGGTGTCGGGCTATGGAGCGGACAGCTGCGGATATCTACGCTTGCCGTTTGGAGAGGCAGACAACCGGACACGAGACACGAGACACGAGACACGAGACACGAGACACGAGACACGAGACACGAGACACGAGACACGAGACACGAGACACGAGACACGAGACACGAGACACGAGACACGAGACACGAGACACGAGACACGAGACACGAGACACGAGACACGAGACACGAGACACGAGACACGAGACACGAGACACGAGACACGAGACACGAGACACGAGACACGAGACACGAGACACGGTAAATGGTAGACGAATTTCTCGGGAAGTACAAGAAAAGAAGCCGGTTAACCGGCTTCTTTTTCTGTCTTTATGCGGCGCGATGCCTGAAGAAATGATCAGGACAACGAGAAGGGCCGGGAAAGCGCCCGCTGATTTCTTCCGAGGCCATGCGTCAGCGCTGTCAAAACGTCTAGGTCGGCTGCTGCGCTCCATTTTCGCAACGCATGCAGCTCCCAGCATGTCGCAATGCACGCAGCTCTCAGCGTGTAATGTGACGTCGCATGACGGCGGGGTCTCGTTCCTCTACAGCTTAACGGCGCAACCGCTCGCCGCCGAGGCGTTGGACGCTTCCATCAAGCGGGTGAGGTCCGCTGCCAGAAGCAGGTTCTCCTCCGCCCGGGTACCGGACTCGATATGCGCCACCCACTGCTCGAAAGCGGAAGGCTTCGCCTGCGGGAGATCCGTCACCGTCTGCCACTCCTCCCCTTCCTGCGCCCGCGTACGAAGCAGGAGCTTGTCGTCGTGCTGGGAGTACAGCAGAGTGCCCTGCGTGCCGTGAATCTCGATCACGAACGGGGAATGGCTGTTCACAAAGCCCGCTTCCACGATGCCCAGAGCGCCGTTCGGATAACGCAGTACGCTCACCGCGTTATCTTCCGCGGAGCGTCCCGTCACGCTGCCGTAATTCGCCGTCAGGCTTTCCGGCATCCCGAGGAACAAGCGGGTCAGGTACATCGGATGGCAGCCCAGATCGATCATGGCGCCTCCCTGCGCAGCGGATTCGTCGAAGAAACGCTCGGGAAGCCAGCCGCCTCCCTCTTCCCGGCTCAATCCGCCGTTATGGGATAGTCTTGTACGAACCAGCGTCAGTTTTCCGAGAACTCCCTGTTCGAGAATGTCCCGAATCGCCAGTGTGTACGGAGCGTTCAATCTCGGCAGCGAAACCGTCATGACCACTCCCGCTTCGCGGACCGCGTCCATAATCTCGTCGGATTCCTTCTTCGTGGCGGCGACGACTTTTTCCGTGAAGATATGCTTGCCCGCTTTGGCCGCCGCCACCATAACGTCCCGGTGAAGATGGGTCGGGGTCGTCACGATAATGCCGTCGATTTCATCGTCGGCAAGCAGTTCAGCCAGGTTTTCGTAAAATGGAATTCCGCGGTTTTCCGCTTCTTTGCGGCCTCTGGCCGGGTCTTCATCCCAGATCGCGGCAACCTGAGTGTCCGGATGCTGGTTAGCGTCTTTCTCGTAATCCAGGGCGTGAACGTGCCAGAAACTGAGCAGAGCGACTTTTAACATAAGAAAATACCTCCATTATGTCTGGTTGGTTTCGGTTAGCCGATAGGGCGAAACCCTGGTCCGGCGAATGCCTTTTGTATGGGAAGCTGCATTTGAGGAGCAGCGGCTTCATTATTTTGCACAAATTTGAACGCGCGTACATCAAGCAATGAACCTTCACCCTCCCCTTTTGCCTGTGACCGACTGCAACTGGTCCACTAAAAATAGCGTAAAGTGGCTCTTCAGAAAAGTCAACCGTCCCGCTAAGATGAAAAAAACAGCCGCAAGCAGGCAAATTACAGGGGTGGAGACTTTGAGAAGAAAAGAATTCGGTGTGGAAGACTGGCAGGAAATCGAGCAGTTTATGAGCGAAATGACATTCGGAATTCTGGGAACGATCGGCGAGGACGGGTATCCGAATTTAAAAGCTCTTAATTTTGTATACGCGGACGGCGCGATTTATGCCCACGGAAGCAAAGTCGGCGAAAAAATTTCGGACCTGGGCCGGAATCCTCTCGTCACTTTCGCCATAGCCAAGGAGTATGCGCTCATTCCTTCCTATTTTACGGAGCCCGTGTACGCCTGTCCGGCGACAGCCTTCTTTAAGTCCGTCGTGATAAAAGGCAAGGCTGTCCTCGTGGAAGATTTGGAGGAAAAAGCGAAGGCGCTCGGCGTCTTCATGGAAAAGCTTCAGCCCGAGGGAGGCTATGAGCCTTTCTCGCTGGAAAATCGGGGGTACGTCAGCCAAATCCGCGGCGTCGCCGTGATCCGCATCGACGTGGAAGACCTGTCCGCCAAGTTCAAGTTCGGCCAGAACATGAAAGGCGCCAAGCGCGAAGCCGTCGTGAACGGACTCGAAAACCGCGGGAAAGAACTGGACGAGGAGACCGTCCGTCTGATGAAGCTGTATTGTCCGGCGCACCGGGAGGGATAACGGACGGACAAAGGCTCCGCTCCGGGTGAGGAACGCTGCCGTGCCGTCCGTTTGGACGCGGGCTTAGCTGCTGTCCGCGACGGCCTCCAAGCGACGTCCGCCGCACGCGGAGGCCGTAAGCGCGGTATGTAAGGCAGCAGCCTCCCCCGCTGATCGAACGGCCCTACAGGACGGGAGCTAGACGCAGACTGCGCCCCTTTGCCGGAAGGCAGGCAAAACCGAAAAACCCGGTTCCGCTCTATACGGAACCGGGTTGTTTTGGATTTGCCGATCTGTCGGAGAGTGCCTGCATCCGAGTCTCGATCAAGGGTTTAATTTGCCCCCAAAGATGGAAAAGCCGGGTGCCAAGCCTCAAGATCCTTCCGAAGCGGGAATTCCCCTTCATGGGTAACACAAGCAAGCGGCCGCTCCCGCACTGAACCTGACATCTGTTTCAATCTTCGCATCAGCGTAGGTTTTCCGACCACTTCGCCGGCGGGATTTAAACAGATTTAGACTCGCGGAACTCCTCGAGCGCCTGACGCACCGCCTGAGGCGTATCAAGAAGCAGCACCCGCTCCGCAAGCTCGCGGCACTCCTGACGATCCAGCCCGGCCAGCACTTCTTTCAGTGGGCTGAGACGCCCCGCCTCCATGCTCCACTCGTCCAGTCCGAGACCGAGCAGAAGCGGTGCGGCCAACGGATCGCCCGCCATGCCGCCGCACATGCCGGTCCACTTGCCGGCCGAGTGCGAAGCTTCGATCACGGTGCGGATCAGCTGGAGAACGGCCGGATGGAAATAGTCGTACAAGTACGCCACGTGCTCGTTCATCCGGTCCACGGCCAGCGTATACTGAACCAGGTCGTTCGTCCCGATGCTGAAGAAGTCCACTTCCCGGGCAAACTGGCCCGCCATCACGGCCGTGGAAGGAATCTCGACCATGATGCCGACTTCCATGTTCTCGTCGAACGGTACGCCTTCCTGTCTCAGCTCCGCCTGCGCTTCCGCCAGGATTTCTTTGGCCTGCCGCCATTCCTGCAGGCCGGAGATCATCGGGAACATCACCTTCACCTTGCTGTAGGCGCTGGCCCGCAGAACCGCCCGCAGCTGCGTGAGCAGCAGCTCCTTGCGGCTGAGGCCGATCCGTATCGCCCGGTAACCGAGGAAGGGATTCACTTCCTTCGGCAGCTGCAGATACGGAAGCTCCTTATCCCCGCCGATATCCATCGTGCGGATGATTACGGGGCGGCCCTCCATAAGCTTGGCCGCTTCCAGATAGGCACGGTACTGTTCTTCCTCCCCCGGCATAGACGGGGAATTCATGAACAGGAACTCCGTGCGGTACAGCCCCACGCCGTCCGCTCCCTGTGCGGCGGCGGCTCCGGCTTCCGCGGCGGTTCCGATGTTCGCCGCGAGCTCCACGCGCGTACCGTCCGCGGTTACCGCGGGACGGGCCGCGTATGCCTCGAGCGACTTGCGGCGCTCGAGATCCTGCCCCATGCGGAGCCGGTACTGCTCCGCTTCGGCTTCTCCCGGCCGGGCGATGCACAGCCCGGCGGCTCCGTCGACGACGAGGGTGTCCCCGTCGTCAATGCCGTCCACGGCATCGCCTGCGCCGACGATGGCGGCGATGCCGAGCGACCGCGCCAGAATGGCGGTGTGGGAGGTCGCTCCGCCCGTGCGGGTAATAAAGCCGACAACCTTGGCCGGGTCGAGCTGCACCGTGTCGGACGGCGTAAGATCGTCGGCCACGAGGATCACCTCGCCGGTGATACCCTCAAGACCGGCTCTCTCTCCGGGCGACAGGCAGGCCAAGAGGCGGCTTCCGATATCGCGGATATCGGCGGCGCGCTCTTTCATGTAGTCGTTGGTCATCCCTTCGAACCAGGAGGCGACCTGACTTACGATTTCGGAGACGGCCTGCGGAGCCGGCTCCAGCTTTTCCCGGACCCGAGCTTCCATCTTCGGATAGAAGGCCGGATCGTCCAGCAGTTTCCGCTGGCCCGCCAAAATACCGGCCTGCTCTTCACCGACGGTTTCCTTCGCCTTCTCCGTGAGCCGTTCCAATTCGCCTGCACAGCGGGCTTTGGCTTCTTTAAGCTTGGCAAGCTCAGCCTCGACAACCGCCGGATCAGCCGCAATAGGCTTCCATTCGGCAGAAGCTCCGCCAGCATTCCCGTGCGCTGCGCGGTAAACGAATGCCTGCGCGATGCGGATTCCTTCCGAAACGCCGATTCCCTGAATATGCAGCCCCTTCATTAGGCTTCACCGAACTTGCTTTCAACAAGCTGCGCCAGGGCTTCAACGGCTTCCTTCTCTCCGTCGCCGCTGGCTTCGATCGTCACGACAGCTCCCTTTTCAATGCCGAGCGTCATCAGCTCCAGCATGCTTTTGCAATCCGCCGTGCGTCCGTCTCCGGTCTTCAGGTGCACCTCTGCTCCAAACTGGCCGGCTGTTTCAGCAAAAAGCTGAGCCGGACGGACATGAAAACCCTGCGCATTCTGTATGGTTACTGTTTGTGCGAACATGTCGTTCCTCCTCACCCGTTCACCGCCGGATCAAGACCGCAAAAAAGGGATAAGGGTGTATGGTTTCTCCCGACAGCTATCCGCTTATGTTTTGCAAGTCGTCTTTCGGCGATTGTTCCCGGTTAACGTTTTTTGGGGTTGATTGTAAAATTTCCGTTCTCTGGTCTGCTTATCTCTCTATTACTCCACACATTTGCCGGTTCTGAGCCGGATACAACCTTCTGTTTGATTTGCGGTTGTTTTTCTCTGTTAAATCAGGCTACGCCAGCAGGGCGATCCGCTCTTTGTACGTTTGGATCAGCGCCTGGTTGTGCGCATCGGAACCGTCGATGTTGCCGCTCAGGAACACCGGCGGGTTAAAACCGTTTTCGATCATGATTTCAATGGACTCGGCAAAAACGGCGTTCAGAATCGCAGCTCCGATCACGGTCGAGCTCGGTGTGAAAGGAACTTGCAAGCCCGGATGATTCAGCACGGCGTCTCCTTTGACCGAGAAGTTGTCGATCACGAGATCCACCGCCTCGGACAAATGCTTGCCGCTGGTATGCCGCGACGGCTGGCTCATGGAATATTCCAGAGAAGTAATCCCGACGGTAACGGCGCCCTTCTCCTTCGCCATCAGGGCGACATCGACCGGAACCGGATTGCGGCCCGAAGTGGACAGGACAAAGACGACTTCACCCTTGCGGATGTCCTGCTCCTTCATGAAATCGACCGCCAGATCGTTCTGTCTCTCCAGCTCCGACGAGCGTACCGCGCCTTCATGCAGCATCAGCTTTTCGACGAAGATCGGACGAATCGGAACAAGCCCGCCTGCCCGGTAAAATACTTCCTCGGTCAAAATGTGCGAGTGGCCGCAGCCGAACAAATGAATAATGCCGCCGTCCTGAATGCAGGCCGCCACTTTCTCGGCCGCTTCGCGAATCGGTCCGGCCTGTTCGGTCCGGACTTTGTTCAGCAGCTCGCCGATCACATCAAAATACGTATTCATCATCATAGCTCTCACCCCGTTGTCAGTCTGTTGAATCTTGGTGATCTCCGTCTTCCAAAGCCCGCTTAGTCCGCAATAGCATTTCGGCCATCACGTCCAGGCTGCGTTCGATAATCTTCTCGCCCTTCTCCCGGGTTGCCAGCGTGGCGTCGCCGAGAACGGCGGAGGACGTGATTTCCTCCCATGGCGTCGGCGTGCAGTCCGCTTCCGCGGTTATGCGGGGAGCGCCGTCTATGGCCTTGCTCATGTCCACGTACTCACCGGCCAGATAAAGCATGTAGGACGTCTCGATTTCGTCGGCATGCATATAGGTGCCGTGGGCCGCCGAAGACTCCCTGACCTGAGCGGTGATTTCTTTCGTGCCCGGATAAAAGAAATAGAACACTTTCAGCTCAGGCACCCGCTCGTATAGAACCCGCGCGGCTTCCTTAAGCGCGACCGCATTGCCCAAATGGCCGTTGACCATCGTGAAAATATGGAAGCCCTGCTGGTATAGGCTCTCGCCGATATCGGCCAGCAGACGGATCAGCGCCTCGTTGGAGACGTTGATGCTGCCCGGAAAATTCCGTAGGCTCCACACCTGGCCGTAAGGCAGGACCGGAAGCACGAAGCTGTCCGTGCGGGCCGCCAGTTTGTCCGCCAGCCGTTCGGCAAGCAGATTATCGGTGCCGAGCGGCAGGTGGGGACCGTGTGCTTCCACGGCTCCGATAGGCAAGATCGCCGCCCGGAATTGTCGGATTTTGTCCTGCACCTCGTACGAGTTTTCGTGCTCGAATTTCATCGTGCGCGCCTCCTTACTTTTTGAATGAGAAGCAGTTGGCCGGGTTGCTTACGAAAAATTTCTCGATCAGCTTCTGCCCGTCGAATCCGTTGCGGTTCGCTTCGTCCACAAAGCGCGGCACCCACTTCGCAATGATGTACTCCAGGCCGAGGCCGTGGTCGTAATGCTTGTAGTAGGTTTTGCGGGCGGTATCCCCGCTGATCAGAATCTGATCCTCGTAGCCCTTGCTCACGAGATTGAGAATCAGTGCGATCCGCGTGCTTTCGGGAGCGTACTTGATTTTGCCGATGCCGTCAAAGCTCATGTAAGCGCCGGTTGCGGCGATCTGCTCGTGGTAGTAAGGGTCCGGGTTGCGGTCCATATGGCCCAGGCTGAGGTACGACAGGTTCACGCCCTCGCTTTTCAGAAGCTCGATTTGCTCCAGCGCCATGGTGCCGACTTCCGTATGGGAATGCACGGGAGCTTTCGTTTCGTGGTGGGCGCGCGCTACCGCACGCAGCGTTTTCTCTTCCAGGGGCGTAATGCGGTTATAGCCCGTCCCGAATTTGACCTGCCCCGCTTTGAAAGGTGTTCCTTCAAGGCCTTCTTCCACTTCACGGATGACGAAATCGGCCAGCTCGTTGATGCTTTTCGCTTCGATCCATTGGGTATAGGTTTCATAATCGCCGGTGAGCGGCTTCAGCTCTTCTTTGATTTTGGCATCCCAAAGGAAGCTTTTGTTGAAGCCCGCCGTGCCTACGATCTTAATGCCCGTTTCCAGGGCAATTTCCTGCACCGCCTGGACGTCCCGGCCGTAATCGACCGCCGTCGCATCCACAATCGCGTGTCCGCCGTGCTTTTTGAAATCAAGAACGTCCCGCTTGGATTTCTCTTTATCGTCCAGCAGCAGATCGTCCTCTCCCCGTTCCTGCCAGAAGGCCGGACGGCATACAATATGTTCGTGGGAATACGTAAAGCCCAGATCCTCTTTGGCGATGTCTCCATGTAAGGTACGGATATAGCTCATAACGTGTCTCCTCCACTCTTTTTTCTGTAAAGAAGACGGCGGAGCTTAGCGCTGTCACCGTCTTGTTGTCTTCGGGCTTTTCGGCCCGCACTGCTTTAATTAAAAGAACAATTTAGCCAGGAAGTTCAAAATCGGACCGATGATGAACATATCGGAATCCGCCGCCCACATGGCCGTATCCGGCACCGTGGAAGAGATAAAGAAGCGGACCATGAGGAATTGTCCCCAGGCTACGATCGTGGCCGTGATGAATCCGCCGATCACAGCCCCGCGGACGCCGCCCGTCGAGTTCCCGAACACGCCGGCCGTAGCCCCGTGGAAGAACAAGACGATCATCGTCGGAACGAAGATGTAGGAAACAGTGTTACCGAGCACGAGCAGCCAGATAATGGCGCCCGCGAAAGCTCCCAGGAAGCCGAGTACGACCGCATTCGGCGCGTACGGATATACAACCGGCGCGTCCAGTGCCGGCTTGGCTCCGGGTACGAGTTTTGTAGCGATCCCGTTGAAGGCCGGAACCAGTTCGCCGACAAACATCCGGACCCCCATCAGAACGATGGCGATACCGCCCGCGAACGTAAACGATTGAATGATCGAATAGATAATGAAGTTCTGATCGCCCGATTTCGCCATCAGTTCGGCGGCGGCAGGCGTTCCTTTCGTCGAAAGGATAATGGCCCCGATCAGGAACAGAATCCCCATGCTGAGCGCTGTAATGACGTTGGAATCACGGAGGAATTCGAAGCCTTTCGGCACTTTGATTTTCTCCGAGTCGTTGTTTTTGTTACCGAGCAGTTTACCGAACAGGGCTGCCAGCAGGGCAACCGAGGCGGATGTGTGACCGAGGGCGATGTTATCGTTGCCCGTTACTTTGCGCAGGAACGGCTGAACGAGAGCCGGCTGGAATGTCCAGTACAGACCGAGCACGACGGCAATCATCAGCACAAGCTTCCAAATGGCGATACCGCTTGATGCATGCACGATCACGCCCGCGAAGATCGTTGAAGTCCAGAACATCATGTGACCGGTCAAATAAATGAATTTAAACCGGGTAAAACGGGCCAGCGCAACGTTGATCAGGAAGCCGACGAGCATCGCCAGCGTGACGGCGCTTCCGTATTTGCCGTTAAACGCCTCCTGCCCCATAAACGACCCGAGCGAGCCGGCCTCCAGTCCGAAGACCTCTTTCCACATCGGCTCGAAGACGTTCAATGCTTTGACGATAACGTCGGAACCGGCGCCGATTACAAGGAAACCGATAATAGCTTTAAAAGTACCGCTTACGAGCTGGCTCGTCGATTTCTTCTGGAGAAGAAGGCCGACCAGAACGATGAACCCGAGCAGAATGGCCGGTGTTCCGAAAATATTGGTGGCGATCCAAAAAAGCACGTCCATAAAGACCCCTCCTTAATGGGTTACAGTACTTCTTCCAGTTTTTGTTTGATTTCGTCATTGTCAAAATAGTTATTGACGATCACGATTTTGGCCGAGTGCCCTTGCAGGCTCTGTGCCAATTCATTGCTCGTAATGATAAACTCCGCCGCCGTGCCGGACGCCGTGGATACGTCGGTATGCTCCACATCGGCGCTTACGCCCATGCCGCTCAGCACATTCTCCACATTCATTCTCAAAATCAGGCTGGTTCCTTGTCCAAGACCGCAAACGCATAAAATCTTCATTGTTCGTTCCCCCTAATAAGTTGTTGGATAGTATCTACATCGGCTGCCTGCTTGAACGCTTCCACGTTGTCCGGGTTGCTAAGCAACATCGTCAGCTTGCGCAGCATGGCGATATGCTCGGAGCTGGTGGACCCGCCCAGTGCGAATACGAGCTGAACGGGATCGTTGGCCGCGTGGCCGAATACGACCGGTTTCTTCAGCCGAAGCAGCGAGACGGACGCTTCTTTCACTCCGTCTTCCGCACGGGCGTGCGGCAGAGCGATATGCGGCGCCAGAACGAAATACGGGCCTTTTTCCCGATAGGAGTCCACCATGGCTTCGGCATAGCGCGCTTCCGCGGCTCCCGCGTCGGCCAGCAGTCCTCCCGCCAGGCGGATCGCTTCGTCCGCCGTCTCGGCTTCGACATCAAGTGCAATTAACGATGGTTCTAAAAATTTCATCTCTCATCTCTCCCAAATCCGGTAGTCTAACTGCGGGGACCTTCTTGTATCTGCTGTAATATCTGTTCTTTGGTCCCGGCGTCCTTCAGCCGGGTCAGGCTGTCTTGTTCTCTGAGCAGGAGCGTCAACTCCGACAACGCTTTGAGATGCGATTCTCCGTCGATCGCCGCCAGCACCAGGATCACCTGTACCTGATGGCGTGCTTCTTCGGAGAAGGCTACGGGCTTCGCAAGCCGCAGCAGGCTGATTCCCAGCCGCTTCACTCCCTCCTGCGGCTTGCCGTGCGCGATGGCGATGCCCGGAGCCACGACGATGTAGGGGCCCAGCGCCTCCACCTTGGCGATCATCGCCCCGATGTAGGCCTCTTCGATGCGCCCGTCCTCGAGAAGAGGCAGGGCCGCCTCGCGTATGGCGGAGCGCCAGTCGGCGGCCTCCTTCTCTACCCGGACCATCGGTCCGGTGAGCAGGTCGGCCAGCGACGGCTTGCGGGCTTCGCTCAGCCATGTTTTCCCCACGGACATGTAGCGGTTCAGTTCCTCCGTGAGTCCCGCTTCATCCGTCACCTTCGCGTATTTGCGGACTATGTCGAGCAGAGCCTGAACCGAGCTGGCCTGGGCCCGCGACTTGCGGCCGACGACCGAGTTGATCTGGTTCAGCAGATGCTCCTTGTCCTTGTCGCTGAGGATCGGATTCACGACGAACACGGGGACGACGCTGTCCGGAAGCGGGACCGTCGAGAAAATAAAATCGACGCTCTCCTCTTCGAACGCTTCGTAATCCCGCAGCGAGAGAACGGCCGTAATGTCCACCGCCGAAAATAAATGCTCGAGCTGGGACTTCAGCATCCGCGAAGCGGAAATGCCGTTGACGCAGACGATGGCGGCCCGGCGCCTCTCTACCGGCTCCGTGTTTTCCCTGCGCAGCCAGCCGCCGAAATGCATGGCGAGGTAGCCGATCTCGTTATCGTTGAGCCTGCGTCCGACAAGCTGCTCGAACGGTGCCGCGGAGCGCCGCGTCAGCTCGAACACTTCCCCGTACTTGGAGCGGATGTTGCCGAGGAGCGGGTTATCGAGCCCCAGCCCGTACAGAATCCGGTAATACGCCGGCTTCAGATGAACGAGCAGGTTCTCTTCCATCGCTTCCCGGTTCGGCAGAAACACGCAGGCGTGACGCTGGAAGGCGTCGGTCATTCCCTTGGCCGCCTCGCGGAGCTTGTCGATCACTTCCTCGGAGCCCGTCATCTGCTCCATGCGGTTGACGCGCGCCCCGAGCAGGTGCATCGTAAAATACGCGATTTCCTCGTCCGGTATGGCGGTGTCGA
The DNA here is from genome assembly GCF_000739915.1 of Paenibacillus chitinolyticus NBRC 15660. Classification (GTDB taxonomy): domain Bacteria; phylum Bacillota; class Bacilli; order Paenibacillales; family NBRC-103111; genus Paenibacillus_F; species Paenibacillus_F chitinolyticus. The sequence goes on from NZ_BBJT01000004.1 coordinate 96,159, forward strand.
ACAAATAGCCAAGACCTTCCGCTATACGGGCCGCCGCCTCGTATTCCGGCATGTGCGCAAGCACGCTCCGCTCGTCTTCGTCGATCGAGATGAGCTGCTTGTTCTGGATTCGGCGTGTATAGAGCAGGAAGCGTGTGGTCAAGTTAAACACCATCTCGTCCGTTAGTTCCACGCCGAGTGTGCGTTCGCTGTCGGCGATGAGCCGATAAACCCGCTTTAAGTGATCCGGCTTCATCGGAGGGAATAAGTTAAGCACCCGGTCAAAACTGCCGGGGTCTTCGCTCCGGCTGAGCGCCTGCTCCCAGCCCACGCTTCCGAAAATTTGCCCGAAGTAATACGCGAGGGCCTTCCGCTTGTCGCTCTCTTCCCCCCGTACCCGGTAGCCCTGCTTGCGATCGTAAGTAAGCTTAAGCTTCAGGGCTTCCAGTTCCGGCCGGACGATGTTCAAATCCTTCAGCACGGTTCCCCGGCTGACTTGCAGGAGATCCGTCAAGTGATGGACGAAAAGCGATCCGCCCGCCGGGGATAACAGATGGACGACCAGCCAGGCCAGCCGCTCCCGCGGAGACAAGTAGTACTGCTGGACGGGAAGCTGTCCGGCAAGCTCCGGAATGCCTTTACGGCTTTCGTCCGGCAAATAGTATCCGGCCGCCCGGACATATTCGACCGGCGGAAGATGAATCGTTTTCAGCCAGTCGTTGATTTTTTCCATATCGTAATAAACGGTTCGTCTGGAGATGCCGAGCTTCTGCATCAGTTCTTCCAGAGATACATAATCGGCTGCCTGCTGCAGCAGCGTCAAAATCCGGGTACTGCGTTCGTCCAGAATACGGCATCAACTCCTTTGCCGTTTAGTTTGGTTCTTTGTTCGATTTGATTATACCCATGGACAATAAATGAAAGACAGTTCAATTCGTGGAGGCTCCTTTGTGCAAAAATGAATTCTAATCACGACAATCCGCAAGACGATGCCCGGCCTCGGCTTTCGTCCACGCAAAAAAAACGGCTCCGGAAGCATCCGCCCCTGGCCGCTTAATCAAACCGGTTCTATTGAATAGGACCCGTCATCGCTTTACCGCCGCTAACTTGCTTTATGTTTTAACATGCTGTAACTTGCGTTAACCCGATTAATCCGTTTGCATCCGCATCACTCCGTTTCCGAAGGCTGGAGCCCCACTTCCCCCGCGCTCCAATCCCAGAACTTCGCGGCGAGTTCCTTGTCTTTAGCCCGTGCGGACACCGGCGCAATCTTCTTCCGGTAAAAATATTCGCCCGTGGCGCACGACACGTTACCACTGGTAGCCAGGTAAACCGCCGTTTCCGCCCCTTGGGCGGGTGTCAGGAAGAACGGCCGCAGCATAGCGAGCACCGATTTGCCGAAGCCCGTATTCCGGTCCACGCCGATCTGGGTGCCGACGGCTCCCGGGTGCAGGGCGTTCACCGTAACGGCGGTCCCTTTCAACCGGACGGCGAGCTCCTTGGTGAACAAAATGTTCGCCAGCTTGGACTGCGCGTATCCGGTCCATGCCGTATACCCCTTCGTCAGATGCGGGTCTTCCCAGCGGATTTTGCCGATTTTGTGCGCACCGGAGGAGACGACGACGATCCGGCCCTGCTCTGCCCGCTTCAGCGGCCCCAGCAGCAGATTCGTCAGCAGAAAATGGCCCAGATGGTTGACGCCCATCATAACTTCGAAGCCGTCGGAAGTAGTCTCTCTCTTGAGCGATACGACGCCGGCATTGTTGATCAACACGTCCAGATGATCGTAGCGGCTCTTGAAATCCGCGGCAAAAGACCGGATGCTCCGTAGCGAACCGAGGTCGCACTGCATCAGCTCGATCTCTCCGGAGCCGCTGGACGCTATCGCTTCCCGGAGAGCGCTCTGCCCCCGCTCTTCGCTGCGGCACACCATAACGACCTTCGCCCCTTGCCGGGCCAAGGCAATCGTTGTGGCGAGACCCATGCCGGAGTTGGCCCCGGTTACCATCATGATTTTATGCTCCATCTGCAGCCCGCCTTCGCTTGGTTTTTGGGGAGGATCGTGTACAGCCGGACCGCCGGCTGCGGATGTTTGAAGCGATCAGCCCATCCCTTCGGCCACCGTTTTCAAAAAATGCTCCTTATGAGCCGGGTGGCAGGCAATGAGATAAGGCTCCGGACTCATTCCTCTGAACGGCTTGCCTTCATAATCCATAACGAGTCCGCCCGCTTCCTGTACCATCAGGATACCCGAATACAGATCGGTTCCCTCCGAATTGTAGAGAACGATGCCGTCCAGGTCTCCCTTGGCGAGCATGCACCACTGGAGAGTCGGCGCCCACACCCTCATCATCCGCTTGAACCGGACGTCCAGATGATGGCGGAGCTTAACGGCACGCGCCTCGTTCTGGACCTTGTGCCCCTGTATCCAGCCGATCGTGCCGCGCTGAATAGACGGGCACGGTTTGGTCTGAACGCGGATATTGTTGCAGAAGGCCCCCTTGTCCGCCGCGCTGACGAAAAGCCTGTCCACCATCGGTTCGTAGATTACGGCCAGCACGGGATTTCCCTGGTGCATGAGCGTGATGGACGTGGCGAAAAGCGGAAGCCCTATCGCGTAATTGTTCGTCCCGTCCAGCGGGTCCACGATCCACATCCAGTCGCTCTGCCTCCCGTTGTGCCCGATCTCCTCGCTGTCCACGCAGTGATCGGGAAAGCTTTTTGCGATGTGGGTCAAAATAATTTCCTCCGCGAGGTGATCCACCTCCGTTACGACGTCGCCGAAATCGTCCTTCTCCAGGATGCTGTTGATATTCTCAAACCGGTTCTTCGCTTCTTGCCCGGCTTGCAAAGCGGCTTGGATGGCCACCTTCTTCGCTGCGCGCAGGATGTCTTCCACTGCCTTCTCCCCCTCTGCTCTATCTGTCCGCCTATCTGACCAGGCTTGTATGCCGGCGTCTGTAGTCCGGTGTTTTTACCGGCTGCTTCCGTGCCATTCGCTCTCCAAAATGCCCATTTCAATCAAATTCCAGTAGGTGTCTCCCATTCGTTTGGAGTCCCGAATGAGGCCTTCTCTCACAAAGCCTTCCTTCTCGTAGCAGCGGATTGCCGCTTCGTTAAAGTCGAAAACGCCGAGCGTCATTTTATGCAGACGGAGTTCTTCAAATCCGATCCGGAGCGCCTCGCGGATCATCGCTTGCCCGGTTCCTCGGCCCCGCCGGGCCGTATGGCCCACAAGCACTTTGCCGATCCTTGCGGAGCGGTTATGCCGGTCGATATTTTCGATCGAAAGATGCCCTATCGTCAGGTCGGTCTCCGAATCGATCACCTTATAAACGAGCCGGCCGGATTGTTCGGGATCGTTGGCCCCTTCCATGTAAGCCTCCAGCTGCGATGAGGTTAGAGGGTACTTAAACTGGGGCCCCGCCCATTGAAGCAGAAAAGCCTCGTCTCCGCTCCATTCGATAAGCTGGTCGAAATCCTCTTCTCCGAAATACGCGAACCGGATCATTTCAGATCACATTCCTTCCCATCTGATTATGGCTAGATATAAACCGGCGGTCAGAAGAGCGCACGGCACGATAAGCATAGGCTGTCTGTTCTCCAGACACGTCAGCAGGCCGAAAACAAAGGTAAATATCGCCAGCAGCACACTAAAAGCAAACAAGGCCATCATGACCAGAAAGCCCGTCATTTCATCGCCGAACGGCAGATGCACCGCGACGAGAGCCCCGTATTCCAACCCGACCGTAAGCAGCAGAAGCAGACTGTAATAGCGCCAGGTAAGCAGCCGTCTCCCTCCGTTCACGGGTTCCGTCACCTTTTGGATTCGCATGGCAAGCTCCTCTTCCCATGATTTGTAAGTCGATCCTTCTGTTAGAGTAGCATCCCTGGTCTCATTTGAAAATGCTTTTTGAAAAAGAAAATTTTCGTTAAAAGAAAGTAAACAGAAAAAGTCATTTTCCAATTTCTTACGTATTTTCCGGCAAAACGAATGGTTCATGAACGGCTCCTTAGCAGATCAATCCGGTGCGGAAATACAAAGAACGCGTGCATGTCATGCACACGTTCTTTGTATTTCACCCCTGGGCATCTCCCCGCGTGCAGTCTGGTATCGCATGCACGGGGCAGCCGCGCGGGTATAAACGGACGGGCCCTGCTGGTCCGACACTCGTGACGTTCAGAAATCGGCAGCCTGCGGATCATGATTCCGTACGTTCTCCACCCAAAAAGAAAACACCAAGCGAAATTCACTTGATGTTCTCCTATAGAAGCTATGTACGCCGCCTCCGGCAAAACTCTGCAGGTCCCGCTCGGGGCTTGCTCACGGCTAGCTTTGGGCCGATTATTTGCCGATCTGCTCGCGTTCTTCCTTGCTCGGGCCGTAAACGCCCGGCACAACCAAGCCGGCCTGGCGCATAAGGACCGTCATTTGGCCCCGGTGATGAGCCTGGTGCTGAATAACGAAGCGCATGATGCCATGAATCGTGGTTTCCCTGCCGAACACGGTAATGCTTTGCTTCAGCGTCTCGTCTGTCCACTGCTCACCCGCCGCCCGAAGCAGGTTCGAGCTTATCTGCTCGTAGACATCGGCGATTTCTTTGGCGGACTCGGGAACTCCCGCGCCTCGCTCCGGTCCCTCGAACTTCAGGCCTGCCGCCGAAAAAAGGCCGTAAATGGCTTGAGACAGATGCCATCCAAGCTCTCCAAGGGAGAAGTGGTCCAACGCGACGCTCTGGTCGAGCGACTCGTCCGTCAACGTATTTAAAATTTTTCCCGTCAACGAAGCCTCTTGCTTCCATTCCTGTTGAAACTCGTTCAGACTTACGAACATACTTGTCAGCCTCCTTTAAGGAACTAATCTCTTTACCAGTATAATACAAAAAGGTCCTCCTTCACCAATGACACCGCTCCGTACGCCGTCGAGCTGCGCGAGGCATGAAAGGAAAAGAAGAGAAAGGAACCTTCCGGTAAATTCCCCCGGTCTTCCTTTTGGTTTTTTTGGCACTCTCCGCCGGATTCGGTATAATGAACAATGTACATACGTCTGCCGCATAGCGCCTACAACAGGAGGAATGATGATGAACATACTACCGTTAAAAAAACGCGGTCTGAACACGAGCCGTCTCGTACTGGGCTGCATGCCTTTCGGCGGAGGCTGGAATTCCGATCCGGTGACCAAAGAAGATGAAACGCAGGCGCAGAAAGCCGTCGAAGCCGCTCTTTCCATCGGAATCTCCATGTTCGACCATGCCGATATCTATACAAGAGGAAAAGCGGAAGAAACCTTCGGCCGCATTCTCAAAAACAAGCCGGGTCTGCGCGAGGAGATGGTGATCCAGTCCAAATGCGGCATCCGCTTCGCCGAGGGGGATGTACCCGGGCGTTACGACTTCTCCAAAGCCTATATCGGCGAAGCCGTCGACGGAATTCTCCGCCGTCTGGGCACTGAATATCTCGACGTCCTCCTGCTGCACAGACCCGATCCGCTGATGGAGCCGGAAGAAGTCGCGGAAGCGTTCGGCCGTCTTAAAGCCGCCGGAAAAGTCCGTTATTTCGGGGTGTCCAACATGAGCGCCGCCCAAATCCGTTTCCTTCAGCGTGCGCTGCCCGACCAGCTTGCCGTCAACCAGTTGGAGATGAGTCTGGCGCGCCACGACTGGCTCGACCAGGGGGTTCACGTGAACCAGAAGGCCGGCACTTCGGTGAACTTCTCCGAGGGTCTGCTGGAATACTGCCAGATGGAGAACATCCAGATCCAGGCGTGGGGCCCGCTGGCCCAGGGAAAATTCTCCGGCAACCTCGGAGAATCGGAGCCGGAGCACATCCGCAAGACGGCGGAGCTCGTCGGCAAGCTTGCGGATGAGAAAGAGACCACGCGCGAGGCTATCGTACTCGGCTGGCTCATGCGGCATCCGGCCATGATCCAGCCGGTGATCGGTACGGCCAACGCGGAGCGCATCGCCGCCTGCAAGGACGCCGAGCGCCAGGCGGAACTCATGACCCGCGAAGAGTGGTATTCGCTTTACGTCAGCGCCAGAGGCAGCTTCCTGCCTTAAGCGCATCGGCAACCTCCGGTCTGCTTCGGCAGCTCCGGAGGTTTTTTTATGGATACCGAAGGACCTCCAACTCAGCCCTGCCCATTAATGAAATGAGCAATTCCAACAACAATTAGCACCGCCATAATTAGTAGGAAGCACTTTACCATTAGTCTAACCATAAGAATTCCTCCATCCCCGCTGTCGGCTATTCCCCGGCATTCCAGATTCCCGGCGAACAAGCCGGACCTATTTCTGTGTCGCTTCGTCAGCCTTAATCATCTGCCGCATACCGGCTTCGCCTTTTAAAACTTCCCCTTTTTTTTGAGATAAGCCTGAAGTCCCTGAAGGATGCCGATCGCCGCGCAAACGAGCAAACACACAAGTAGAATAATCCATACAACCTGAGCAGCCTGCCAATCCGAAAGGCCCACGGACCGCACCAAATAAACGCTCATATAACCTCTAATCAAATAGATCAAACCCGCAAGAAAGAGAAGCTCCGTCATCCGGTAAATGATTTTCCCTCTAGTCAATTTATCCGCCCCTGCCTCTCCCCTCGATAATGCGCACGAAGTCGGCTCTCAGATCGGCATAAACTCCGCTGCTAACCACCGTCTTAACCCGTCTTTATATAAGGGATATTTTACCATGAAAATAGACTTTATCGAAATTCCCCCCTGCATGATAGGTTTTTATCCTTATTCGGGACGAGCCGACATGGGATAATAAAAGTGCGATTGAAACCGCTTACAAAAAAAGGAGGCCTATCCAACCGCTTACCGGCAGAACCCGCACTTATCTCAATTCAAAAGGAGCGTACCGATTGATGACTTCTTACACAACTCCCCGAAAAAAAATGAAAATGATTCACCTCGCCCTCGCCTTCACGCTTGGCCTCGGCGTAGTGCCTGCTCTGGCTTCCAGCCAGGCTAATGCGGCCGGTACGGCTGCGGCGGCATGCCAAGACCCCGCCTGGAACTCTACAACCGCCTACACGGCCGGCAAAAGGGTCTCCTACTCCGGCAAGACCTTCGAAGCCAAATGGTGGACGCAGGGGGAACAGCCCAACACGGCGAACACCTGGGGCGCCTGGAAGTATGTGAGCGACTGCGGCTCAACCGGCGGCGGAACGACAGACACGCAGGCGCCATCCGTTCCTTCCGGGCTGAAGGCAACCGCCTCCACGAGCACAAGCGTCTCCCTGTCATGGGTAGCCTCGACGGACAACGTCGGCGTCTCTGGCTATGACGTCTACCAGGGAACGGCTCTTGCCGCCAGCGTCACGGGAACGACAGCTCTCGTTACCGGCCTTACCGCCTCGACGGCCTACAGCTTCACCGTGAAGGCCAAGGACGCAGCCGGCAACGTTTCGGCCGCAAGCGCTCCGGTCAGCGTGACGACACCGGCAGGCGGAACCACGCCTTCCCCGGACCGCAGGTACGTCGCCTATGCCAGTACTTGGAACACCAGCATCTACGATCTGAAGCTGGAGAACATCCCGAATTACGTCACGGATATCAACCTGTCTTTCGCCAGACCGGATACGAAGTATGTCAAAGGTTCCTACGCCTTCGATCAGGAAGTTGCGGGCTTTGAGTTTGTCGAGGGCGCCTCTACGGGCCGCGGTCAGCTGAAGTTCACGCCGCAGCAGTCCCAGGATCTGCGCAGCAACATCGCCGCACTGAATGCGCGCGGAACGGACACGTGGCTCTCCGTGGGCGGCTGGTCTTACAGCCAAGGCACCCAGTGGGGGAATTTCAACGCGCCGCATGTCGTCGACCTGGCGCTGGATCTCGGCGCTTCCGGCGTGGATATCGACTGGGAGTCGAGCGGCAGCAACTGCAACAAAGCCGCAGCCGAATCGTTCAGTTGTTCCAAAGACGCCGAAATCGCAAACATCATCAACAGCCTGTACAACGAAATCAAGGCACGGGGCGCGAAGCTGAAAATTTCCATCGCCGGCTGGTCCACAGGAGCCTACTACGTGAAAGGCTCGCCGTTCGAAGAAGGCAAAGTCCAGTACGGCTCGCCGTTCGGCGGCACGATGTACCGCGTCGTGAAAGATCACGGCAGCAAAATCGACATGATCAACCTCATGTCCTACGACGGCGGCGTCTATTACGACCCTCGCGAAGGCTACGAATCGTACCGCGCCATCTACGGCGGGACCATCAACATGGGCCTGCAGATTGCGCCCGAAGGCTCCGGCGGTGCCGTGCTGAAACTGAATGCCGCACCGGGAACCGTCTACGATGCCGAGATGCTGAACGGCCAGAACAACGTCGCCTCCGCTTACTACAATGTGGAGACGCTTGTCAAATACGTCAAAAACAAAGGCAAGTCGTTTGACGGCTTCATGCTCTGGCAGCTGTGGAAGCAGCGCGTTCATCTGCCGGTCCCTTCGGACGGCGCCACCGAGAACAGCGCGGGCCAGTATGTGTGCCGCAACCTGCCTCTGGCAGGCGACTGCAGCCAGACCATTCCGACGCTGCCGAAGTTGACTCCGTAAACGGAAGCGGCCTAACGGCACCTTGCAAGAAGCGGTTACCCTTGCGTCTTTCGCGCAGCGGTAACCGCTTTTTTTGGGGGGCTGCGATCTAACGCAAATAAGCGCTCGAACAAGATCGAAGCGCACACAAAAGCTCTTAGTTATCCGAGCTGCTTTTGAGCGGTTTTCTATCCGTTAAAGCCGCCCTCTTTCATTTTTGCGATGCTCGTGTTCAGGCAGTTCTTCCCGCTTCGGGTCAACTTCATCACGTGTTCGCTTGCTTTTTTTACCGTCCAGATGTAAGACCATAAACATGCCGCTTATAAGCACCCACATCAAAAACATCACAATAAGGAGCTGATCGGAATTGAACAATTGAATGATCGAATTAGGCATACGGGTATTCTCCTAATTTATGAATTCAGCGGATCCGGTTACGGAAGAAAGGCTTAGATGAATAACACCCGGATACCTTTGCTCTTTGAGCTTACATTTCTCCCGCTGATAGGTATTCAAAACACGGTCTAATTCTTGAGATTTAGTTAAAACCCTGGAATCGGAAAATCCATATTCCCCTGCGAGCCGCATCATTTCTCTACGGATTTCTTCAATATGCTGATGAATGTCGTCCATCCTCATACTCTCCTATAGGTCATATGTAAAACTTGTACTTAACCTCTCTTCTTGTCATATTTTACATCCTTCTGTTAAATTATAGCATTTCGTCCGAATGACATTACTCTTAGACGCCTTCTCCCCCGAATAAAAAAGACACTCCCGGAAAAAACGGGAATGTCTTTACTGCCGCTATCCTGTTCATTCGGCGGGTTAATTGCCCCAGCCATGCCCCAATTGTACGATCTTATGTACTTGCGTCTGCGGTTGAGCTGAAAATCCCGTACTTGGCGCCAAAACAGCAATTGCCACACTCGACAGCACGAGCAAAACCGATAGTTTTCTTTTCATCCTAATCGCACCTCATTCACTAAATGTTTGAATTCATTCTTCTCTTCAACGCCCGCCAAATGCCTAAATCTTTCAAAAAGCGCCATGCATTGAATAATATTTCTCTCACTATTTATTCTAACAGAAAATTCCAATCCGTGCAGTACAAACTTTATCCCTTTTCTACGATTTTGAGTCAAATGATAGGCCGCCAAATCGCTCAAAAACTGGGCGTATCGCTCCTTCATAACGGGCTTGTTGTATTCGCCGAATTCAGATTGATAGGTTTGATAGGGAAGATGAGAAGAAAAGCGGTCCAGAATATCGTCGATCTCATATCCGTACCGATTGGCTATTTGTACGATTTTGCAGAGTGCCGTGAAAATATCGTCCTTGCGGGACGCGATACAGTTGATGTATTCGGGCAGAACCACTAGGTCTCCCGACATGATGCGGTACAAATAAGTATTCGCTACCGCCCATTCTCTAAACTGTTCGACAATACGTCTCTCTTCATCCGATTGTTCCCGTACCCAGTCCGGTTTCGCGTACAAGGAAACGTAATACAGCGCCTGATCGAATTTGCCGCGTTCCTCGCATACGACCGAACGAATCAGCAGGGCCTGGAGGATATAATAGCAAAGCGGACGTTTGGGCTGCTTGATAGTCTCCCTGCCGGGTTCCGAAGCCGGCTCAAGCCGGTACTGAATCGTCGCAATCCGGTGCAGCTCTTTGGCTAGTGTATCGACTTTCTCCCATTCGTGCAGAGTCCCGAACACATAAGCCAATTGATTAAGCGCATCCAACTGATCCGATACGTCTAACCGGGGCACATAGCTTTCGAATAAGGTCGCCGCCCGTAAATTAGCTTTTAAATCATCTCCTATGGCAAGGGTAAACAACCGGTACTGACAAAGGGCCAGTCTTTCGGAATGCTGATACTTTTCACTCTCCGCAATGCACTCATACAAAAGTACGGCGGCCTCTCTTCTTCCTTCCGAATGAAATTGTTCGGCCGTCTCAAATAACAAAGGAAGATACGAGAGATTTTCCAGCATCAGCCGTACCACGCGCAGCAGGAGATCCAGTTTGCCCAGCTCCGCACAGCGGTGTATGAGCGGCCCCAATCTGCGCCAATCCGGATTCGAATGAAAAAAACATTCTTCAATGTACACGTCATAGAAATGGCCTTCGTGAAGCCCCATTCCGGCGGTCATTCGATCCAGCTGCTGCATGGCGATCGGACGATTCCCGTGCAAAATAATGCTTAACGTTCCGGAGTTGATTCCGGATATTTCCGCAAATTGATTAATCGTCATCTGCCGGCGATCTAGATAGTTCTTCAATTGTGTGCGAATCGAAGTTATTTTGGGCCCCAAACCATCACCACTTTCTGAAAACCACCGAATCCCGCAGGTTTCCCTCTCACAAAATAAATCTATTAGGACATCGGTCAATAAAAGAATTGGAGAGAACGTATTTTCCATTACATGGGAATTATACCTCAAATGATCTTTTGGGACAATTAGATGAAGGATAGCGTCACGTTTTTCCGCGTAAAAAAAAGGCGGGCGTCTGCACAGCGGCAGCACCCGCATCCGAGGCTTTCCGATTTTTCTACATCATTTTACGTATGGCGTCACGGCCGGTCATACCCGCGAAGATCCCTATCTCCTCGGCCGTATGCGTAACGGATTCCAGCGGAGCGTCGAGCAGCTCGCCGATGGTTTTCACACCCGTGGCACGGGCGGCGATAATCTGGCGGTCGCTCAGCCGTTCGTTCAGCAGAGCGACATCAAGTGCTCCGCGATGGATGTAATCGGCCTCAAACCCTTGATAAATCTAGGCCTTTCTAACCATATCAGTTAAAAGTCACAACGTGGTCACATCACCATGATCTCATCAATCGTATCCGCGACCTCTTGCTGCATACTTGGAATCACATGACTGTAAGTATCAAGGGTTACTCCAATTTTAGAATGTCCCAGTCTTTCGGAAATCAATTTCACATTTACGTTTTGCTCAATCAGCATTGTTGCATGAGTGTGACGCATAGAGTGAAACGTAATATGAGGAAGTCCCGCTCTCTTTACATCGGCAGTATAAACTTTAGTTAAATTTGATGGAAAAACTGTTTTACCATTAGACAAATTGAAAATAACCAGATCCATATCAATAAATTTCTCACCAAGTTTTTGCTTCAGTTCATCGTATTTTTCATACTGTTTCTTCAAAATCGTTATAAGCAAATTCGGCATAGCAATTGTTCTAATTCCCGCAGCAGTTTTTGCACCACTTTTGATGGTCTTCCCATAATGAGTTAACGTTTGATTGATAGAAATAATTCGTCTTTCAAAATCGATGTCTCTCCATCTTAGTCCAAGGATTTCTCCTTGCCTCATTCCCGTCAACAATGCTAATGCATACACACAATGAAATCTTCTGTCCTCTGTTGCTTTTAAAAACTGGATCGCTTGCTTGGCCGTCCATATTTCCTTTGCCTTTTTAACTACTCTAGGTAGTGTTACCTGCCTCATATAGTTCTCGCGAATCAATTTATACTGTACAGCTTTATCAAGAGCCTTTTTCAGCATCGTTACAACTCTGTCTATCGTATTTCTTGCATAACCTTTCTCATGCATTTCATTAACAAATTCCTGACAAACAATATGGTCTAATTTTTGAAGTCTCAATTTTCCAATGCGAGGCATTATGTGATTCTTTAAATAAAGTTTGTTGTTATACATGGTCGTTTCGTCAATTTCTAATTTTCTAACTGTATCAATCCAATTCTGTACAAAGGCCCCTACGGTTGTCTTGTCTGTACATACAAACTTTTCCTCTAAGACTTCATTTTGTAGAGCAATCATAGCTTTACTTGCTTGTTTTCTGGTCTGGAAACCTCTTCTTCTGACCTGTTTGCGAACACCTTTGACATAGTAATCAAAGACAAATTCCCAAGTTTCTGTCTTAGGATTTTTTTTAGGCTCTGGCATTCAAATACCTCCGTATACCTTGTAAGTAAAACGGAGTCAAAACGTGACAATTTTAGTTTATCACACCCAGACTCCGCAATATATTTTTATTGATCGCCTTTAAGCCACTTTTCAAAAACATCTTCGTGTACAAATCTTTTTTCATTAATTCGGAATACATGTAGTTCGTCAGATGCTAAAATTCGCGCAGCCATGTTCCTACCGATTTGTAATCTTTCCATAATGTCTTTGATTCCTAAAATTACTTTTTTCTCATTTTTTCTAATCATATATGATCACCTCAAGAAAAATTTATTCATGAACGATTTGTCCTATTCAACACATCAATTAGTATTAATTATTTATTATTAATTACTTTTATTTTATTTATATCTACTTTTGTTAGGGCCTATATTTAAGTTATTCATTATCAGTTTTTCTACAGTTTCAGCAATGTCATTTTTCCCCGAAACAAATTTAACCAACTTCTTTTTGTCTCTCCTGCACTCCAATGCCAATTGCTTCAACTCTTCCGAATGCAAATCAGACTCGTTTAGCCAAACAGCCACTATTTTATCGGATACCTCAATTCTCATTTAATATCCTCCACTTTACTTGTTATGCAGTCTCTTCTTGTATGTATGCACTTATAAATTTGTTCAGAAAATCAAAGCCCGAATGTGTAGCATAAGCAACTGAATGCCAAACCATCTTACTGTCTTTATTTGGTACTTGCTCTCTAACAATAGAGAAGTATCCCTTATTTGCATATTTGGCTGTAGGAATATGCACATTCGGCTTCTTCTGTTTCATCAAGATTCCTTCTGTGCGGAGGATAGCGTAAAAAGTCTTTAGTCCAATTTTTAAATGTTTCGCTACTTCGTTCAACTGGATTAGTCCATCTGAATTCAAGAACTCATCATATTTTTCTGCTTTTGGTTGAGCAATTTCAAGTTGAAATTGAACTTCAGCAGCTAACCTTAAGGCTTCTGCATAAGTATCTGGGATGTGGTATTCTGTCTTTTTATAAATGAAAGCCTGAGCAAGCACGTCTTTTGCCTTTAACTGATATTCGATTAGTTTAGTAACAAGTTCAGGGTTTCTAGATAACATCGACGGAGTAATTGATATCTTGGCTAGCCATAAAGGTAAATAATCAATATCAATAATCAATGTTTCTCTAACCTGTCCGTCAAATTTGACGGGCAGCTTTTTACAACCTCTTTTCAACAAAACATCGTCTTGAAGGTTTTTCACTTGTCTATCACGCTGGCCTTCGCTAAGACCAATACCGTTACATATAAAAGAAACACCAACCCAAATTTTTTTATCCTCGGATTGAACACATAATAATTTGGTGCCATGAAATTCAATTTCTCTAACATTGGTTTTTTCGGTCATTTAATCATCCTTTTTTTATTTGTTTTGTTGTCTCCGCATGTTGCTATCTCCATGAATCTATAATATAGCACATTTTAATTTATTGCAACCTTTTATTTTAATAATAGAGAAAAAAATAGGGCAATCCTCAACTTTCGTTAAAAAACGATTGTTAAAGACTACCCTATAGTTTCCTTTATATCACTTACTAATAGTAAGCAAGTATTCACTCATACCTTTTATGAATTCACTCTTAATGTATCCACGTTGAATAAAAGCCGATACTGCTTCTCCTACGAATTTGCTTATATCGTATTTTTGAGTTCTAGACGAGTGTATTTTAACTCCAATCGTCTTACAGTCGTCTCTGTTTATTCCTGATTTCCCACTACTCTTTGACCAGCTTATGAAATCATTTATATGTACGAAAAACGTTTCATCCGGATATGATTTAGTTTTTGTTTTTCTTTCTCTAAAATTGAATATGAATCCAGGTATCAATCCATCTTTAGTTGCAAATTTCATAAGCGATTTAACCTGATGAGCCTTAATCATTACCTGTGTAGTTTTGTTTTGGGGTTTCTCTTCTGGTCTTTCAGGATTAAAGCTTATCGAACTCCCTTTGGTGCTTTTCAATTCTACTAGCCATAGAAAGGGGGCAGCATATTGAATCCCATCACATGGGTTTTCAGGTGTAAAAGTAGCTCCAGAACCCCTTAACCATTTAGCGCTATCTTTAAGTCTTAGAAAAAAGTAATTGGTGCGATTTACTGCACTTTCATAATTCTTTTCAAATTTCTTGCCTTCATTTATCTTCTTCAATTTTTTACATCCCCGCGGACTCAGCTTCTACACTTAGACAATCCTTTTTAGCTGCAATTACCGCATTCAGGAATGCTAACTCGCCAGCATTTAATTGCTTACATCTGATCTTATCAATCCATTTCCAATCTGTAATTTCACCTTTGTTATATCGTTGACTCCATATACCGTTTAGCATTTTCCATTCATAATCATTCAATGGCAATGGCATATTATCTTCATCCTCCTTGATGCTCTCCTTTACAATAGGCGGTCTTTTACCTGATTGAAAATCCTTAATCGTAAGACCAAAGGTCATTTCAAAATGTGGAGAATCCTTAAAATTAATCCAGTCTCCACCCCAAAGGAATCCAAGCTTTTTAGCTTCCTCAACAACCTCAAGCCAATCACACTGACGATCTCCGTCCCCATCTCTTTGCATATCCCAGGACACATTCTTACCATCTGGTAATAACAATGCAAAATCAATAGCTACACCATAATTATGAAAACTCTCACCGGCTTTGGCATTTGTTACAACAGGCTTCTTGTCGCCAAATCTCCCCTGTGCATATAAGGCGTTCTGTTCTGCAAATGTCCTAAGTCCTTGTGTAATTACAATTGGAACTCCTCTTTTATAACTGTTTATGATTAGCTTTTCCGCAGCAATTTTAACTGTTGGATGAAGATCGCTTAGACGTTTTGATGATTTACTTAAGATAAATTCAAGTTGTAAGCCCATTTATTCATCACCTACTTCTGATTCTTATTTCGTAGCACAGTAATGATTTGTTTGAGTTGTTCTGGAATGAGTACATCGATGCGTCCAAGGTTTTCGATAATAGAGATGGTTTCATTCGCAATGTAAAAATATATTGCTGCATCCATCAAGATCCCATTCAGATTCATAATGCCATCAAACCAATGACACATTGCGATAACTACAAAAATAAATACTTTTTTGCTTATACCAATAAAACCTACACGAGAGCTTAGCCCAGTTCCGTCTTTAATCGATGCCACAATACCGGTTACTTGGTCAATTACTACGAGAGCAACAAGAACCCCTAATACTGCAGACCAACCGCCGAATGCGTATGTAGTAATAGTTGCTCCTGTACTAAAGATAAGTTTCAAAATTGATTCATTCAATTTTTATCCTCCTAATTAATAAGGAGGCCTCACATTCACGAGACCCTTTATACATATATTTTATTCATTTACTCTATATAGAGTAATCTTCATCAGTAATTTGTTTATATTGAGCAACAGTTATTTTATTTTTAATCACAAATACCTTAACATTATCATTCGTATAATAACCGGCATCGTAGTACGTTTTTACCGTCTTAAACCAATCCATGTTTTCAGCTCCTTTATAATAGCCCGTTTTCAGTTAAGGCAAGAAGCATCTGTGCATTTTGTGCTTTGAGCTCCTCAACTTGTTGTTCAAGTGTTGGTCCTTTGTATATTTCTTCATACCTGTAAGAAAGCACTTTTGTTTCTTTATCATATGTAAGAAATGAATAATGAGTATTCATTTTATCTTGGTCCAACATAGGGGCATTAACTTCTATAGCCTCTTTAGGTGCAAATTCTTTTTCAAAGAATGTTGAAGTTAGATCACCGTTTTCATTAAGTAGAATATAGGCTTTAGACATCTTTTGACCTCCTTATATATAATAAGCGTTTAGGTAATAAACAGTAGCAGAATTATATCCAGAATCAGCGCATGCAAGATAATTACTACCATCCCACGAAGCCATGCTAGGCGCATATCCACTGGTAAAAAACGAATTGGGTATTAACATTGGCGTAGTTTTAGTATTGCCGTCTAATAGATATACACCTTTAGAGCTACTAAGTCCACAAAGTGCATAACCAGTATCGTCTAAAGTTGCGTATCCAGCCCAGTATCCACCCGGAAGACCTCTATAAAATCCTTCAGTTGGATAATAAGTATCCGGGTTCATTTCAAGCATCATAGTTATTTCAGTGCCATTTAATCCTGAAGGCAATGGACCAGAACCTATTACGGCATTACTGTCTCCAATAGCTATAAGCTTACCTGTAGAAGGTACATATAAAATCTTGTTGGTTCTTGAAAAATAATAATTGCCATATGTACTAAATAATCTTTTGCCAAATTCATTGTTACTTGTTGTACCTGTACCTTGAAGTTTATTATAGTCAGAGTAACCCGTACTTTTAACATAAATATATCTTCCATCGGGTGTTATTGCTATAGATTCTGTTCGACCTGATCCTCCGGAAATAAAGCCTGATGATGTACCTGATGCCATATTATATCTAACAATAGTATTGCTCCCGTCGCCACTTCCCAGATAAGAACCATAAATAAAAAGTTCACCGTTTGTATCTTCAAAAAAACCAGTTGGAGAAAAAGATATATAGTTAGTTGGCGCTTGCCATATTACTGCACCATCAGACATACGATATTTAATCACTGTAAGATTGTAATAAGTACTAGACTCACCCGATATTTGATCAACTTTAGTTAAGAATCCATAAAGGCCGTCTTTAGAGACATAAACACCTGAGTGAGACGGTGCATTAGTACCTAGACTATTTTTCCATCTTTCAGTTCCGTTTTCGTTCAAACAAACTATAAACGATCTATAATTTGTTGTATAATTCGGGTTACTCCACCAATAATAATACCAAGCTAAAAATGAACCTTTTCTACCAGCAATATTTATTTGGCCATTTTTTGCGCCATCCGTGAACGGAATTGTATAGGTGAATTTTTGTAATAGTCTATATGGCTTAGATGAGGGAAAGGGAATCCATTCTCCAACACCATATTTAAGACCTGTACCTTTTACACCTCCAATCCAAACATCCTGACGAATATTTTCAGGCTTGATATTCGCGTCCCCTGCTACAATACCGCCTGAATAATAACCTGGTGAGATTAATTGATTGTTAGGAGAAACGTTAAATGTTGGAGCACCTCTATTAGACATTGTACCTGCTACACTTGCAATTGTTGTACCAGTTAAAACTTTATCCGCGGGTACGTTCACTTGTGTTATCTTGCTACTGGCATGGATGCCATCTGGAATTGATACAGTACTTGTTCCGCTTGGTGTAAATGTCATAGCTCCACGATCAGGCAAAGTTCCAACTAAATCAGTATCAATTTCAGACGAAAATGTTTTACCTGCTCTTACATCGCTTGGCTGAACATCACCAGATGCCCCAGGCTTGATCCTCATGTCTCCTAAACGGCGAATACTCATACACACTCAACTCCAGAGATATAAACTGAAATAGCGTTTGCTGTACCTTGAGAAACTTGAATCGTGTCACCGCTATGGAGAACCGATGACAGATCAACACTAATACTGTCATTTGGTTTAACCGGATAACTAGCGATAATTTTATTTGCATTCGTTGCCGTCTGTCCATTGGGCACAAGATGAATAGTTACAGTAGAAACAGCAGCCGTATTATTCGCAATATGTATATTTTTCACAATCGTTGTTGTTAACGCTGGAACGGTATACGCTGTCGAAACAGTCATACCCGGCTGATTCACATATAATCTTTTTGGCGTATTGATCATTTTATACCCCCATCCAATATGCTATCTCTAAATTTGATTTGATTTCATTCATCGCTTTCACAATATTGCTCTGATCAGTCGTATTAAGAGTAGACAAAACGCCGACTTTATTATCTACTCTTATGCTGTCAGATCGAAGTTCATTGGCCACTTTAACAAGAGATTGTTTATTTACAGTCTCCAAATCCCCCATGACACCAATATCATTTCGTAAAGCTCCTGCCGTGGTTCCATCAAGATAAGTAATTACATTTTCCTTTTTTTGTTCAATGGTTTGTAGGGCAGAGTCCTTTGTGGTCTGGACTGTATTTTTGGCTGCATCTACGTAGTTTGTAAATTCCCCCTGCTTGGTTAAGATATAACCTTCTACATTATCCTTAATGAAGATTTCCATGTTAACCAAGGCATCTTGGAACCTATTAAAATCATCGGCAGAAATAAACTTTTCCCGATACTGCACTGTTAAATTAGCTAACTCAGTCTCTTCTGAGGGAGTACGGCTGGCTTTTAATTTTAATTCCTGAAACCTTTGTATTCCTGGAATGTCTTGAGCTTGAATTTCATAGTGTTTTTGAAATTGATCTATCGCTAAAGGAAACGTAGATAAATTAACTGCCATATTTCTAATTCACCTCACCAAATATATTCATGTCTCCGCCAATCTGTTGAATGCATAAAAAATAGCCATTTCCGGTTAGCGGCTGGCTGGCGTAATGCGAACGGTAGTTGTAAACTTCTCTAAATAGGTGAAAACGTTGATCGTCGTCCCAATACTGAAGAGTCATGATTCCGTTCTGTCCTTTTAAAACCAATAAATCTGTATAAGATTTGATGTCCTCAAACCACAGTTTCAATGTAAAGTCTGCGTCCACATGAAATCCGTCTGTAAATGTAAAAACATCATCGCGCAGGTCTAGTTTCTCTCCATTTAGATAAACAGGCTGCTTAGTGGTACTTCCAATAATCTGAATTGTTTTCCATGACAATTGAATTCCGGCATTCTTAATGTTCTTCGCATCAAGATTAATGCTGATGTCAGGCTGCAGATAACTAACAGAGAATGGTATCAAACCACTCGTACCAACGGAACCTTTATTGCTTGTCGCTTGGAACTCAACAAAATAAGATGAACCGCTTTTTAAATAATTAATTAAATAAACAAGTGGAGTTGACATCCTTACATTAGACTGGCTAATTAGCGTTTTATCTTTGTCATATAAGAAAGAAATCCATGATCTGAGCGGAATATCTTCATTCTGACTATAGGTCGCAGAAAACTCATACGATTGGGAATTTACGATGCCAATGGGAGATACAGAAACATTTGGTCTAGATGATGTTTGGAATATTTCCGTGTCCGAGACTGCAAAGTTGTTACCCGAATCCCATATTGTAACTTTCACTTTCAATTCGTACCCATTTGGCAAAGCAAATGCTGGAAGAGAATAGGTTTTCGCAAACGATGTTATTCGACCGCTATCATAAATTAAGTTGTTATCTTGGTTTCTATAAATCTGAACCTGAAATCCTGTACTCATGTCACCAGAACTTTGCCAAGATACTTTTATGGAATCCTTCGCATCGACAGTCGTACCCTTTAAGCTGATATTATAGGGCTTTTGTATAGCCAATAAATCACCTCATTTCTTTTAGTATTTGGATATAAGAATTTTTGCAGAAACAAAACCCTCGCCGAGATAACCGTAGGCTCCAAAGTCTGTGAAGGTCGCATTTATAGCGCCAAATTGTTTAAGTGAGCCGTTGGACTGAACACCGATTACGCCTGCTATAAATGTGTTACTCTTATTCCATGTTGAGTCGGGATAGTTAAAATTAAAGTCTGTTCCGTTAACAGTTGCATTTGCTACTAGAGTAGCGGAGACGGTTCTTTCCTTTAATTTCATATTTCCTTCCATATCCATGGACATGATATCTTTCCAGTTTTCTGCTTGATGTCCTACGTTCTTAGGCTTCATTCGTAAAACAAATTTAACTTCCTCCATAGAAGCCTGGTTAGAGTATGGGTTATGGTATCCTTGATCATAAAAATCAATTGGGCTAACTAGCCCCCAGAAGAAGCTATTTCTGTTGTTTTGATCGCTTCCGTGCATTCCATGAAAGGCGTTCCACAGGTTGCCGTTATATGCGTAGCCATATTGCTCATATTCTTTTGAAGAATCTACACTTCCACCGTTAAACTTGTTTAAAGATACACGCTTGAAGGGACTCGTACCATTCCCGTCTATTTCAAATCCAGCACCACCAATTGTCATGCCGCCATAGGAATCACACATAAAGACATTATTCCAGCCTAACATGATTCCAAATTCACGCCACGATCCGTCTGATTGTACTGCACCTATATCTTCATTCGTCATATCTCTAGCCGGATCATTGACCCCATATGCTGATTTACCGTTTGCTTTCCACAGGTTTACGCCTTGATTTGAATAGTCGCCAAAGTTTTCTTCACCTGGATATGTACCCATGCCTTGAAATTGCCAGCCAAAAGAATAGTTATTTACATTTTTTCTTTTAAAACGCTTCGTTTTGTAATCGTAGTAGGCATTAACAAGAATCCACAATTCAGAATACTGAACCCCGCCGCGCGTCCCTTGAATGACAGTAAAATTGTAAGGCGCTGTTAATCCCGATTCTTCCTTATGGTTAAGGGATAGATTTCCTAGTACTTGGTTTGCCACACTATTGCCGGTATAATTCTCATCTGCAAACCGTTTATAAGGAACAAATTTATTTTTCGAGTCTCCATTTACATAAACGACGTAAACAAGATCTCCTTTGATAAAATTCACATCTGGATTACACGGAACGTCTTGGGAAGTCGCCGAGCCATTTATTGAAATACTTAGGAGAGTCTTATTTTTCACCTTCATTACCGTGCCTAAATGCCAATGCCCAATTGCTAAATTGTTCTCTTTTAATTCGATATTTACAATTTGTCTAACCGCTTTTATAAAATCTTCATTCGTCAACCGATCACCTCCTTAGATAAAATTCCAATCGGCTATAACGCGACGATACTTCATGCATTCGCAGTTCATTAATTGTGGAGTTAATGGGAGTGAAAAACTCTGCAAAAGATATTTGCCTGTTACCGAATTTTCTACGTCTTCAATCTCAATGACATCGTTTGCGTCATGCAAATGGTTTGGACTTAAGGACAAAGAAACGCGCTCTGCATAACCTAGCCGATTCATAAGCTCGTATTTAGCTCTCCATTTACATTCTTCATTTGTTGCAAGCAAACTGTCAGGATTGCCGCTGTTATGCTCATAGGTAATTTCGCCAATCTTCTCAATAGAATAGGGATGGCCTTTCCATAATGGATTAGTTTCCGTAATAATAAGCTCAAATCTACTCTCAGCAATTTGGCTCGATCCGCCTAAAACCATAATTCGATTAGCTAATTGATTTTCATCAAACTTACGAACGTTTCCAGCATAGAAGCGTTCATTCGGATCGCCATGCACATACATCCATACTGAGGGAGATTGTTCAAATTGATTCAAATCGATCTTACGCAACCGAAGATACCCATTTACATCATAAAAAAGCTCACACTTAGCAAGTAGAGCCAGATCAGACATTGCTTTATAAATATTGTCGCTTGGTTGAAAAGTAAACGTGTATGGAATCGTTTCTGTAATAGGGTCAAAGTTAAATTGCGTTTCACCATATTTTTGAGCTAATACTCTTATGATGGCTCCGATGTTTCCGCCAGCATCTATTGTTGTTTCAGTTCTAAATTTCCCACGTTTGTCTGTACACAAGAACATCTTGTCCATACCGCTAAGACTGGTTATTTTGCCTTCAACCGTATGGCTATCTTCAGGCTCAGTTAGAATGAATACCCCTTGTGGAATATATTCAATTTCACCTGTTCTTAGCTTTAAACCCGTGAATACCTTAACACGCTTATCTATCCAAATAAGATTGTCTTCGCCAAAATTAAATTCGTTCTTACGGTTCATGAGCTTAAATGAAAAGCTGCGTCTCACTGGGCGAGAAGCATCCACAGAAATGGAGCCTGAATCCTGTGCTGTGATTTGCTTTGTAAATTCACTAATGTAATTCATTTGCGCATCATAAAACTCAAATTTTAAATACATTTGTTTAATTGGACTTTTTAAAGCAGCCAAATAATCAGATGAGCAATATTGCATGTTTCACCTTCTTACTCATTCATAAACTCGTTGTAATCTTGAATTTCAAGAAAATCTATGGTTAAAACACCGTAATCATAATCTCTCCATGTATTTAGAGGTGTGCTAAAACTTGGGTTACTGCAGTCACAGACAAAGATTCTACCCGTATCGGATTTAACAATAAAAGGTCTATGATCACGAATAAACGTATTCACGATCTTCTCATAGTTCTGTCCAGAACGTTCGAACTCGCTTGGAATAATTGCAGTGCTTAGAGAAAAAGTGTGATAATCCTTATCGAAATAATATACAGAAGGATAACGAGAGAGGGTTTCAATTACCGTTCTACCTTGATTTAAAGCTGTTTCGACACTACCGATTTCACCTATTGCTGAATCAAATCCAAGTGTATTATCTGTTTCTTTATCCACCAACCACCAGCCAACAAAATCAGATTTCACATGAACTTCAACCGGCTTGCCTTCCAGGTCATTTTGGGCAATAGGAACGATTGTATAAATTAACTCATCATTTGGTTGCGTGTAATCTTCGTAGTTGATGCTGAGATTATTTACAAAAGGAATGTGGTCAAGCGTAACAGAATCGATTTCATTGACTCTTCGGCGCTTAATTGCAAAGGATACAATCTCTAATCCACTATTGGAAATATTGCCACCTTCTAGATCACCGACGAATTTAAATATCGCTCTATGGTCAATTTCCCATTTGGTTTTGTTCTTGTCCGTCGGCATATCTGTACGATCTCGGATCTCTAATTCATCGTAGATACCACCCTTTAACTCACCATAGAAGATGTCTTTTATTGCGTTTCCTGGACTATGGAAAAACTGTGTTCCATAAAAATCGTATCCGATAATTGTCATAATTCACCTCCATAAAAAAAGAAAGAGAGGCCTAAACCTCTCCATATTAAGTCCTATTTGATTTAATTAAATTATTCAATCCGCTAAACAACTCGGTAGGGTTATTCGCTTGAATTGTAAAATTAGATAAGTTATACGTAGGTCCTGCTATTGCTTGATTGTTTCTAATTGGAGTATCAGGAATAGTGTTGCGTACATTTCCTAAGATGCTTCCAACAAAATTAATTGGTTGCATGATGATGCTTTTTAGTTTGGCTATGTGGTCCTGCGTAAATACTTCTTCTCCAAGCTTTAGAATAGCGGGAACTTCATTACTGGCTAGTGGAGCAGAACCAACTACGCCACCCGTATGATACTTAGGAACGATTGCAGAAGAAGGAGCTGCGCCTCCAGACATAGAAGCCATAGCCGCCATTATAGCCTGCATCTGCCGAAGTCTGTCTTGAGCTGCTGACACCATCGAGTCAAGTCTTGAGATCGCACCGTTTTTATATTCATCTAGAACTTTGTGAAACTCAATTGAGCCATTTTTAGTATTCTCGACCATTTCTTTGAGGTGCTTTTTAAGGTCTTCTGCCTCTTTGTCATAAATGGTTTTAAGAGCATCGATCTTCGTTTGAGTATCCTGGGTAAGAAATTGATTTAACTGAGACAGATAACCGGCGTACATATTCATACTGTCTAATTCAGATTGATGAACTTGTCTTAGCGTATCTAGGCGCGCCTGTTCATTTGCAATTTCAGTATCATAATGAGACTTCAACTGACCAATTTTGTTCTGTACATCCTGTAAACCAATCCGATACAAATCCTCAAGACTTTTAACGTACAGCTTTTGGGATTCGAGTTCGTTTTGATGAATACCTTTAGTCTTATCCAGTTGTTCCTGCAGTTTTTGAATAGTCTCATTCTTGGTTTTCTCAAGCTGATCAATGCTGTCTTGGAGAGCCTTCTTAACGTCTTCGCGTTCGTACTGCTTTAAAAGCTCGTCGCGCTGCTTCTCTAATTCAGCAACCTTACCCTTGTCGTAAGTAAGAATTTCCTTGCCATCTGCACCGATATAAGAAAACCGCTTATCATTCTTAACTTTATCAAGCTCGTCATTAATATCTTTGAGTTTCTTTAAGCGATCCTCTTTATCAATTTGCTCATCAAGATTCTTTAATGCTTCTTTCTGCTTATTGATTTCATCGTCATAAGATTTCTCTTTTGTTTTAATTAGTTGAGCGAGAGCTTCTTCTTCATTCTTGTACTGTAACTCTCTGGCTCGGATGGAATCGTTAAGCAAATCAATTTGAGTCTTCAACCCATTAATGTATTTAGTCTGCTCTGTAATTGAGGACGAGGAAAAGTTAGCGTTGTTTTGATAATTCTTAATCGCTTCAGCTATCTCGGTAACTTTCTTTTTATAATCCGCTAAATCAGTGCGCGTACCTAATGTGGATTCAACGAAATTACCTTTAACATACTTACCATCTAATGCATCTAAAGCAGACAAGATAGAATTAATCGAAGTGTTGAAATCGGTCGAATTAAACGTATCTTTGACCTCAAGGGCTTTATTCAAACCTTCAATAATCTTATCGTTTCTCTGCTGATGAAGTTTAATTTGATTTTCTAACGACGCCTCTTGCATCCGATATGCGGTTTCAGTCTGCTTAATAAGCGCGTTCGTTTCATTCATAATCTTTTTGATATTGTTGGCAAACTGAATCTGTCCATCAATCATATTTTTGAGCTGATCTGCGTTTTGATACGGCATTTCCATGATACTTTTCATGTTGGCCGCGAGTCCAGTAATGTTACCTTTATAAGCATTAAGCCGCGTTCTAGCTTCGTCAGAAGTATCTATAGGCGAGTATCCATTCGGGTATTTCTTATCAATCATATCGATACTTGCCATGATTGCATCTACTGAATCTGCAAGTTCACCCGGATTAAACGACTCCTTTGTCTCCATCTTTTTACGAAGCTTCTCAATTGTTTCATCTGCAGCTTGAGATGCTTTCTCCATTACCTTGTTGAAGTCTTCCTCATACTTAGACAAGAGTTCTTGTCTGACACGATATACTTCTTTATCCGCATTTAACCGTTCTTCTGTCCCTTGCTCATACCTAGCCTGGACACGTTCCCAAGCAGCCAATTCATCTTCCAAAGATAGCCGCTTATAATACTTCTCTTGATCAATCCAATTCTTAGAAATATCGAATTGTTCTTTATTGTACTTGGCTATGCTTTCGGTAATCTTCTTCTGAGTCGATTCAACTGCAACTTGATAATCCCACCAATTATTGCTGAGTTGGCTAAGATTGTTTTCTTTCTGTTCAAGTTGCTTGAGTAAGTCATTTTCTTGTTTTTGATTGAGTTTACCAACGGCAATTTTGTTCTTAACATCCGATATCTCCGAGCGAAGTCGTTCAGCTTCGTTATGGGCAAGAGCTTGCATCTTCTTCCGAATATCAACTTGCTTCGTTAACTCGTCGCGATAATCCTTAGACGTGTCAGGATAACGATTGATAATAGCTTCCGATTCCCTGAGTTCATCATCTAGACTTCGCAATGCACGTTCATATTCGTTGATTTTATACTTTTCGGTTTCATCATAAGCTGACGGTTCAGACTTTGTTTTAGCATTTTTCTCTTTTGGCGTTTTAGTCTTAGATGAAGATACACCCAAATTAGGGTTATCTAATGTTTTCTGCAAAACAGCAATTTGAGCATCAAAGCCAGTCATTTCACTGATAAAGCCTCTTAATGCATCTCTTGTTGCGTTGGCCTCTGCTAATTGAGCTTTCTTTTGCTGTTCAAATTTCTCTCTATATTGATTAGGAATTGTTGCAACTTTAAATCCTAATTCCTCTTCAATGCCTGGTTTAGAATTCTCAATAATTTTTCTGTTTACATCTTCAAGCTTACCTTTAGCTTCAGCTACACTTCTAATTGCTCCGATTTCTTTTCCATAAGCTTGCATCCGTGCAATAGTATTAGATATAGCGGCGGCCGTAGAAGCTTTCTCATTTTCCAGGTCCGCTTTCGCTTTATCAATTTTAGCCTGTCTAACTTTATCTAATGCTGACTTCTCAATAGTAAAACCTTCTGCGCTAATCTGTACGTAACTAGCCAATTCGGGATATTGCAATATTAAATCTTGAGTGGCTTCACTGGACAAAGCCTGACCTTTTGTTACATCATGGATAGCGTTATTTAAAGTTTTCAATTCATTAGTTGTAGTATTAAATTGCTTAATGAAATTTTGATTCTTAGCTATGCCGGTTGCAACTTGATCATTGTTATCTTGTAGAGCATCTGTGTTATTTTCAATCTCACCAGTCTGTTCATTGAAAGCTCCGCTTAATTGATCGGTACTACCTTTAGCTTTATCTTGAGTCTGCGTAAGTTTATCTAATGCTCTTTCTCTCTCAACAAATTGAGTCTTCTTCTGCTCAAGACCATTCTTGTCGTTTACTACCTCTGCATATTCTTTTAGGCTTGCACCGCTAGTTTCAAGGAGCCTTTTAAAATCACTATACTGCTTTTGTAAATTCTTGAGTTCTCCCTCTTTTACTATGGCCTTCGAAACATCGCCAGATTCATAAAGAGTTTTAATTTCACTCTTCATTTTCTTTACCGTGTTCGTGAAATTAATTGCAGCCTGTTCAGCGGTTCGAGCATCAAATAGCTTTTGGTAAACTTGTAAGTCACTAAACTCTTTAGAAACATTCGTACCAAACTTTTTTATCTTATCTTCTGCTTTCGCAATTTCGGTATTCACATTGTTGAGTTCGATACCATTAGCCAATTTAGCCTGTTCGACCTGCTCTTTTGTCATCTGTCTTAAAGATTCGATGTACTCATTAGCTTTTTCTTTGTTGAGTGAAAGAGAGTCGCCATATTTTCCTGTATGTTCAATTAATTGAGGGGCAATGCTGTTAATTTGGTTCAGTACAGACTGTAATTCCTTTTGTTTCTCACTGTTACCTGTAGCTAGTGGTTCAAGCTTGTTATATTGGTCAACTAGACTTTGAATGTTATCGGCATTCATTCGAGTTTGATTGGCGTTTTCGGCAAGGGCTTGAGAGTTAGCCTCTACAGATTTTGTGCCACCCATGAATGCAGATATCAACATTTCCACACCAATTAGCGCGATACCTACCCATCCAAAAGCTGATTTTAGACCGATTCCAGCAGCTTTTAATGCATTAAACGCCTTAACTAATCCATATACGCCTGCAGCAGCTAAAGGTAAATAGATATTCAATCCATGAGTAGCCTCTGTAAGCGATGTGAAGCCTTTAACCATGCCAGTTATTGAACTTACAATTGCACTAAACGCACTCTTTACTCCGCTATTCCCAATTGTTATAGCAAGGTTTTGCCAAGCTGCACTATTTAGATTCAACTTTGCCTGAAGTGAATCCATGTATTTTTCATTTTCACGGAATGCAGATCCCTGAGAAGTGAGAGAAGTTTGAGTCGCTTTAATAGCAATATCAAAATTACCCATCAAAGCCAGGAATCGCGTCAATTGATACTTACCCGCAATGCTTAACGCTGTATGCTGTTGTTGAGTCATAGATAGCGACTTCCATTTGCTACCCAGCTCATTAATAATTTCAGATGCCTTACGATTCTGTCCATTTACATCCGTAATCGCTACTCCAACTTCGGCAAGAGCAGTAGCAGCCTTTTTGCTGTATAGACTGGAGAAGATAGACTTTTGAGCATTACCAATAATATTACCGCTTTCTCTTGTTACCTCGCCAATCGCCGCTGTATAGCCAATTAACTGATCTAGGCTAACTCCGTAAGTAGCAGCCGTAGCACCAGCCTTTTCCATACTTTGTGACAATGTCTTAGTGGTAATTGAATAGTCGTTATCTACTTGATTCAGCTTATCGACAATTTGGATGGTATCTTTTGCTTCAATCTTATATGCCTTCATTGCCGCGATTAGATTGGACATAGCTTCTTTTGGACTTAAATCAGATACATTAGATGCAAGTGTTGCTGTCCTGGTTATATCCAAAGCTTCTTGAGCAGCATACCCTGCTTGTGCCGCGTCAATTAAAGCCTCATTAATCTTGGTTATCTTTTGCCCCAACTCATTTGCCATAGCAATTGAGCCGTTCAGCATTTCTTCAAAGTTTGTATCAGCATCCATGACACGCTTAAGGTGAGTCATCTGGGTATCAACTTCAACAATAACCTGGAGCATTTCTTCCATGGCTCTCTTGCTACCATAAATAGCAGTGGTGGCTACTCCCCAGGTAAGTGTACCTGCAATTGCAGAAGCCATGGCTTCGCCTATACCTGTTACATGTGTTCTACTTGCTTGTGCTGTATTTCCTAATGTTCTCAGTTGATTGTCAGTATCACTTAAAGATCTTCTAAAGTTGTTTACTGCATTCGTATTTTGAAAAGTTTTATTTAATTCCTCTAACTGCTTCTTTAACTTCTCTATAGCCCCAGTAAAGATTTGGATATTTTTGGTAAAATTCTGGTCAACATCAATTCTTAGTTGCAGTTTGTCTATCTTCTTATCTAAGGCAGCTACTGCTTTATTGATCTCAGTTGTTGTTTTCCCAACGTTTAAACCGGCAGTAATTAATATCCTCAAATCATCAGCCATTGTCTCACTCCTTTAAAGGAAATAAAAAAGAAGCGACACAATGATCGCTTCCTAGTGCTTACTGTTCTGTTCTAATTCCTTGTCTTTCTAACCCAAGCTTCATTGCTTTTATGTGGGATTTCGAAGTTTTAAGTTCTTGCCGAGTGGCGCCAGTAAACGCTCTTGGTTTATTGGTATAATCAAATGAATAATAGTAACCCTGCCCAGTCTCCACTATCTCCACTACGTTCCTATTCCCATCTGAACGAATATTCTCAATTGAAACTGTATCATCATTGATCATCTGTACT
This sequence comes from Paenibacillus chitinolyticus NBRC 15660, assembly GCF_000739915.1. GTDB lineage: Bacteria > Bacillota > Bacilli > Paenibacillales > NBRC-103111 > Paenibacillus_F > Paenibacillus_F chitinolyticus. Next base: position 125,326 of record NZ_BBJT01000004.1, read on the forward strand.
CTAATATTGTTTGGGTCAGTTAAACCACCATGATCCTTTTCACGTTCATACACCTTGGGCTCATATACGTCATATACAACTTCATCAATCTTCTTCATCATTGCTTCAACCGTGTTAGTGGCAACCTCATTTTTTAAAGCTAAATTTGCTTTCGTCTGTATGTATCGTTGAAGTTCTTTAATTGAATTAAAATCAGGCATTTTCCTGATTCCAGTTAAGCAGCTCTTTGTTCTGGATATTCAATTTATCTACTCTTTCGCTCATCTTCTTGCTCAATTCCGTGTTCTGCTCAATTAGATTCTGATAATCATCCAATCGTTTGAATATCATTTCATACACCTTTTCGACTTCACTCTTATCAAAATGTATTTCAAGCTTTCTAACATATACGTTGTCGGCAAGCTTGGTAAACAGGTCTAATTTTGTCGAAAATTCAGAAGGCATTTCAGAAACAATCGTTGAAAAGTGAACAACTACATGTAGATATAGGAATTTGGCAATTGTGCTGTCATCCTCAATTTTCCCTTGGTGCTTCTCATACTCTTCTAAGAAATTCGCCAATTGCTCAATCATCGTTTCGATTCGAGATGGACGGAACTTTTCATAAACCTCTGTATAAGCCCCATCATCAAATACAACCTTTTTCAAATTGTCGTATTGCTCATCCTGGACAGTAACTTGCTCAAGTGTAAGTTCCAGTTTTTTATTTTTTGCTTTTGTCATTTTTATCCTCCCTATTGTAAAAAGCCATATTCAGCAACCTTTTATCAGGTTTCTCAAGATGAATTTCTAATAAAAAATAGGGTAGAAACCAAAAGGAATCTACCCTCTACAAATTAAGTTAGCGGAATACGTACAATTTGACCAATAACGTTGCCGTCCTTTGGTTTAAGCACTTTCAAATCAAATTGCTGCGCTTGACCGTTTCTCTCGGAAGCCGTTTTAACCGAGAAGTTCCCCGTAGGGACTGCGCTTTCGAAAATGTACTGAATCTTATACAGAGGTGTCTCGTCGTTATCAATCTCAAGAGTCTCAAGAATTAGCTTTGTACCCTTTGCAAATACACTGTTGTCAATGTTAATGGTTTCTGTCTTTGCAGAGGTGGCATATTGATAAGTCCTAACATCGACTTTTTCACCTGCAGTAACACCCGTTGTAAAGGTTACATCTTTATTAGAGAGTGTGTAATTAGCCTTTGAGACAAGGGTTCCGTCAGCTTTGTAAATTACTAATGTATCAGCAATCGGTGCTTCAGGAAGCGAAATCTTGATCGTAGTCGTGCCGCTGGCGGTGTACCATTCTGGCATAGCATATGCTTTGCCTGCTCCTGTCACAATAGTCTGTCCTAGCTGTCTAGCCATCCAATCATAACGGAACAGACTATCTGTCATCTTCACAGAGATATCACGGTCAGAGTGTAGAACACCTTGCAGTGCATTACCACGACCACCGCGAACCTCGTTTTCCTTTACGTTAAAATCAATATCCCCACTTTGAAGAGTAGTTGATGCAAAAGTTTGACCACTCGGGTCAACTAAAAGTGCGATAAATACGTCAGCAATCAATGCCATTTAAAAATTCCTCCTAAAATAAAATAAAGAGCTTTCGCCCTTTTATTTTTTCAATGCTTTATTTAAATTATTTAGATTATCTTTACCAACGAATAAGTTATCGTAAGGATTTTCAAACATATTGATTTCCTCTGCAAAATGCTCGATAGAAACTTTTTCAGCACCAGCACATTTCATCGCAATCGAAGTGTGATAACTCTTATCTCTCGCTATGCGTTTGAAATCAGCAGTTAATTGATAAATGGTTTGTTCCCCAATTTGGTCATAGGTTTTGCCAGTAATTACAGAGACCGTTGTAATCATGTCTTCGAAGGTGATAGGGATTCCGTTCTTGCTCTTTGCTTCAATTGCCTTATTGGCCCATTCTTGTGTGAGCTTATTTTTGTAAACCTTTTGCTCAAACAGCAGGTTCTGTCGCATGACAATTCTGCGAAAGCTATCATAATTACCGCTATACACCTTCTTATCACCACTTATGATAAAAGAGCAGCCGTTTTTGTCTTCGTGAAGTTGAGGATCGTAACCTGTCACTAACTTAATAAGCAGTTTAAGCTGTCGTATCATCTCGACATCTTTATAACCGTATACTATAAGATCTAATAGAGGGTATTCTTGATATTCGTTAGAGAAATGATTCTTATTTATGTAGAGGACATTTCTACAATCATTAAACTCGTCGTAGTCCTTTACTTTGATGGGGAATATTTCTCCTGCTTCCTGAATCACTTCTGGTTTTCCTAAGATATACTTAACGGATTCCATCTAGTTAACACTTTGAATCGAGTATGTAAGCTGAAAGCCGCTGTAAGATTGGTTATATCTTACATGCCTACAGTCCGAGAACGTCAAATCCTTGATACCTACTCTTATTTTCCCATTAAGAGCCTCGTCAACTTCATGCATGATTGCATAAGGCCTCATTTCTCCTGTACCATTCATCCTCCACAAATCATTGTGGACTATGATATCGATATTTAATTGACCAGATTTAATCGCTTGGTTTGAAGTCAATCTGAACCGATCTAGAATAATGCATAAGTAACTGCCCACCTCTTTGTCGGTTTCTGGAACATGACTGTAAGGAAAAATCTTAGAGTAAATCAGTTCGCCAGTGTCCATAATGTCAATCTCAGCGTAAGGATTATTCGAATTGAATTTGAGCAATTTGCAAAGATTTTGATTAGCAATCAGTTTAAGAACGGTTTCATTTATATACTTATTCAAGTTTTTAAAATATGCCAAATATTTATCACGCCCCTTCCTCAGATGCCAGGCTTAGACGTCTTCTCGTTCTTAAAATTAGCGATACATTCATCGACGTTGTCAATATAAGTGTTAATTGTGTCTTCAAGTAATGTGATGACTATGATGTTTTCTCTAGATAACCCATCAATTGCTGTGATTTTCCAACCCCTGTTATCAAAAATGAATCTTTTTGATTTGGCGAATTTGAGCGTATCGCTGTTACGTTGAATCAAAATTCTTCGTTCTTCATCGGGGAGATTGACTACTCTTCCCATCTCAATTCCTAAGCTATTTATTACATTATCCAACAGGAAAGGAATCTCTTTAATACTGCCCGTTTCATTCAACCATCTAATAAGCGAATGGCATTTACGCACCTTAACTGACCAAAAGAAATTTCTGTCCTCTGGACTAAACAGAACAAGGAAACATTGATTGTTAGCTTGAATATAATCTCCACAATGAATGTTATATTCGCTTTTTTTAATGAGAATAATTAGGTCAACGTCTTTTTGCCACTCATTTGCATCGTTTATCACAGCTTCATAAGAAACAGCGCCTGCAGTAAAATCATTAATCTTAACTTTGCTTTTTTCACATAGATCGAAAAGAATCTCTTCACTGTCTGAATTAGGAGACATCCATTTGCTGTAGTCTTTCATGTATTCACCCTAACTTTGATACCCCTTTTAGAATTCCCCTCGTGAACATCCTGTTAGTTTCCCGTGTAAGACGACCTGTTATTTCTTTAAGAGCAACTATTTTAGCTTGCAACCCCGTTACCTGTAATTCCGATCTTTTGTTGAAATGATTAGCAAGCCTTAGACAACTATTCAGCTCACGCTCCATATAGCTTTTGTAAATCAGCTTTCCGAGTAAACGAATATGATGTCGGGGAATATCATTTAAAATTTCTGTCTTATTGGAATCGTAAACAATCTCTTCGCCAAAGTTTTCTTCATATTCGTAGGCAGCAGAATCTAAAAAGGTATCAACAATGTTGTCGGGAACATTTACATCTAATTCAGGGTGTTTCGCCAGATCTTCATTTATCGATGAGTAAAATACATCATATATTTTTTCTAATGTGACAGACATTTCTCACCAACTTTACTTCTTTGAAATCATGCTTGATTTAGTTGTTTCTGATTCGCTTGGAGCTTCTTCCGTAACCGACATTCCTGTAGCTGTTTCGATTACTTTCACCTTTTTAGCATCCATGGACTCATTATTGTACTGTTCTCTCGCAAGCAGGACAATCTTCTCTTTAGTCCCATCGCTTGTATCAGCCGCGAGAATTGCCTCAAGCTGCTTTGCGTCAGATTCCTTTACAAGTTCGCCTAACTCTTCTCTAGAGAGTGCATTGATATCAACTTGATCACCGTCTTCAAGTCCAAATTCAATCCGAACATCCTTGTTATCAATATATAGATGTCCTCTTTGAATTAATTTGCATGAGTTAAAAATGTTAAGCACATTATCAAAGGATACCTCTTTGTAGTTGCCGGGTTTAGGCAAAACAATCGGCTTCCCGTCGGTCAATACAATTCCAAGTGAACCTGTTGGCATATTGTTGACCACTCTAATCATTTTTGTTTTAGTCATATAGCCTCCCTTAATATAAGGAGGGGAAATCCCCCTCCATTTGTTTGATTACAGCGAAGAATTCTCGTACAAAGCCATATGATTAATTGCTAGTACAGAGATACCGGCTTTACGATAGTACTCTTTTGTTGTAGACCAGTCGCGCTCTTGTTTATCACGAATATGCATACTGCCTTCAAGTACAATCTTTACTGGCTTGTCAGCATTAACAGGAGCCATGTAAATATAGCCGTCATCAAGCAGTTTTTGCGCGTTTGTTTCGTCGGTAAAAGAGTTAGGCAATTCCACTACATCAGAACCCTTATATTTGCCTACATGTCCAAGATTACGAATATCAAGTCGGTCAGCTTCGGATGTTTTATTCCAATCAAAGCCTGCACCATTAGAGATACCAGTAAGTCCTACCGCTGTTCCAAAGATAACTGGTTTGCCGTATGCCTGGACTGTACCTTTCAACTTATCAAATTCAGCCTGCATGAAAGAGCCGCCAACAAACCGATTTGCATTATTTGTAGTGCCGAATGCACCAATCAGCGCATCCTGAATACCTGCATAAATTTGATCCATAATCGCACCAACAAGTTGGTTGATCATATCAGCAAAGTCAACACGTCCAGTAATCAAGTCCTCGTATTCAGCATAAACCGCACCACTGATTGGTGCTGTTTGTGTAGTGAACGTTCCTTTGTACAACTTTTGACGCGGTTGCTCAACACCGAGTGCAGTATAGGCGGCAGTAATCTTTCCATTCTTAACGTGCCACTTCTTAGTTACACCGTCCTGAACTTGGGATACATCTGCAAATACTCCCAATCGTTCAGTGATTTTAATTGGCAAAATAGCATCAACTGTTTGCTCAATAACCTCATTAATCAGAATCTCATTACGACGATAATCCTTCCCCAATTCAGCTAGATATGCCCGCATACCTTCTACACGTTGTTCAGGTGTAAATTTAGGATCGGTACTTCTACCAAGAGCTGCATCAACGGCACAGTTCAAAATACGTTGTTCAATCATTTATGTATTCCTCCAGTATATTAATTATTTACTTTACAATTTTAACTTGAACAGCATTGTCACCGTTCAGTTTAGTTTTACCAATCACTTCAACAGTTAGATAGGCAGTAGTGTCAGCAGCGGCATAGAACACAAGCTTACCGCTAGGTTGTACATGTCCTTTATCTCCAACTTGAATAGAATTAAAGTCGCCGCGCGGAGAAGTACCACCTGTATAACCAATTGCAGTAACAGTAAAGATGTCACCGGCTACTTTCTCATAGGTACGGGGTTTTAAATTAGACCCCGCCTTATTAATGAAGTCACCTTCATTCTTGCTTTCATATTGATGACATACGGAAGCCACCAATACAACACGGTCAGTCACCGCTGCTGGAAGTTTTAGTTCACCATTTACTTCATCCTGTACTACAAATTGCCCATTCTCCAAATCAACCTTTGCTTTAAGTCGGCCATCTGGTGTACCAGACACACGATCCAGACGCACAATACCATATTTATTTGCCATTTCTATCTGTTCCTCCTTAGATTAAAAAACAGCCATCAAAGGCTGATTAGTTTTTTACATATTGAACTTTGTAAGCTCGTCATTGCCAAGGTCTTTTTGCTTGGTTACAGAAAAGAAACTGCCACCAGTCGAATTGTTAAGCCTAATTGATTCCTTATACTTTTGAGCACAAATTTCATTCACTTTGAATTGAACTTTAGTGAACTCTTTAGCTTCCGCTACTTCGTTAACCAATGTAAGCTCTTGTTCACTTAGGCTTTCTTTTACCTCTGCAATCAAGGCGTTAATTTTGTCTACTTCTGCCTTCTCCAATGTGTCGTTCTTATACTTAGACAAATCATCTACTTGAGCAGTTAGCATTTCTTTCTCTTTCCCAAGTGTCGTTACCGCTTGATTCGCTTCATTTAGTTGAGCGGTAAGAGTCGCTACCTGGGCTTCGAGTTTTTCTTTTTCAATCTTCATTTCCTCTAGACTCACTTTTTCTTTTCCTCCTTTAGTCAATTGAGCAACTAATTTTAATGCCTTACTTGATGGTTCTGCAGGAACCGATACAAGACAATCCGAAACTAATAAGTTCCCCGGATGGGCATCAATAATAAGCCAATTGTTTTCATCGACTCTATATTCTTGAGCAATCACTTCAACACTAAAATTTAGACCAGATGTTACATATAGCTCATTTATTACTTTCACTAGGTCTTCATTTCGTTTGCTGATCCTCGCTGTTCCATGTAATTCTGCAATCCCATTTTCATCATACTTCTTCTCAAAAGAAACGTAGTTCCCAATCTGTTGAGTAAAAAACTTATTCAGAAATTCGGAATATTGATGTCCAAGACCATCATAGTCATTTTCAAGCAATCTTTCTAAATCGACAACCAGTGGAAGACCATTATATTTATTCTGATTCTGAACAATTTCATCGATAAAGCTCTCAGTGAAATAGTAATTGTTCAGGTTCACTGCATTTCGCATGAGAAGAATGTCCATTTCCAGAAACAATGGATTACTGTTTTCTTCACTTAGAACTGTTTTTAGGGAATTCAATACAAGCTGTTTCTGCAATCAATCACCTCCTCTCACTGACCTGTACGCGGAGCCATATTTCCACCATTTGTTTTGTCTTTCACAGTATTATCATTGGACAAGTCAGAACTTGGCGGTCTGCCTCCATCTTTACCACTTATCGTGTGAGAAGTCTGCAGTGGTTTAAATTTATCTTTGTACTCTAAAACATCCTCAATAGCTACTATGTCAATATAATTTGAAACATCCATTCCTCTAGCCGCGATAGAATGACTTAGACTTCCACCCTTATCAAGCAATCCATCAAATGCAGCAATCACTTTATCTCGGTTAAATGATGTAATCCCGAGGAATTTCATTCGAAATTGAAACTGACTATTACCAAACTTCTTAAATTTTCGATTAAACCAGATCGATTGAATCTGTCCAAGAATCTTAACAAGAGAATTAGTAATAATCTCGACGTTTAATACGCCAGCAGAGAAGTTTCCACCTTTTAATGCCCCCTCGCCAATACCGGCGTTCATAAGTACATCGCTCTGCACTTCCTGAACCTTACCCTTTTCGAGTGCAGATAATTGCAGAGGGATATCATCGAACTTTGTTCCACCCAAAACAGTCAAGCACCCCACATTTGGGGGCAATAAGGCCTTTAAATTCTCATGCGATTGTATGATTTCTTCTTCGCCTAAAATCGAATTGCCCTCTTTATCAACCGGTATTTGCTGTACAATAATCTTTCTTCTTTGGGAGTTGACTACACCTCTATCTAACTCCTTTAATTCGTCGTAATACTGAATATCGTCAATGGAACCATACAGTAAGCCTATTCCTTCTGAACTTTCTAAATTGGAACCAATTTTTATTGTGTATGTTTTCTCATGAGGTAGCGTTCTCCAATTGTATTCATTGGAAAAGTTAACTTTAGGGTCATCGATACGATTTTTATAGTCCAGATACATCTTTTTAAATAAAGGGTCGTATCCGTTTAACTGCATTTCTCTTTCTCGGATATCTGTAAACTGTTCAAAATACTCAAAATTGAACTGTATAACCGGATTGCCATCAGAAGCTATTCCAATTATTCGCGTGTAATCTAAAGGCAATGGCTGTAGAAAAGTTTCACGATCATATGCTGAATACCGACCGTATTTAATTGTTTTGAACAGGATGTCATCTACTGTGGTATCCATAATGCAGTCCGCCAAGTATACTTTTACCTCAGCGTGTTTTTTCTGATACGACTTCGTATTTAGTTTTTCAATGTTTGCAACGGAAGGTTCGATAAGATATTCAAATGAAATAATGTTTTTAGTGGTATCAATCAATCTTCGGTAAGTTCCATTTGTAATGTAAAGGTAATCAGACATTTCTCTAAGTGCAACAGAGTTCTTTTCATGGTTTGAGAGCAGCCTCTTGATATCTTGGCTAGAATACTTTGCATCTTGCTTATAGCTACCATAATGATTGCTACTGTTATATGGCGTATAAGCTAATTGAGCGGTAATAACCTTGCCCTTTTCATTCTTTACTATGTTGACTGTATCCGACACACTTTGTCCTCCTTTCTTTAGTTGTATAGAAACACCATTTTATTTTTGACTTTTCTCTGTTTATCTTCAAAATTCTTTATATACCATAGGCCCATAGCCAAAGCACTGTATCTATCTTTGTCCACACGTTTCGTCAATTGCTCTACTGTGTATCTGGCACTCTGGGTTTGTCTAAGTTTAAGATTTGCTATTTCCTCAATAAGTAAATCTGTCTGGATATGCGGCAAACTCTTTTTGGTCGAGTCAGTATCGTTAATATCGTATGAATTATCTACATTCTTCACTAATAACTGAAGCTTTCCACTTTCCACCATATCAATGAAGCTAACAATAATATCATGATTTATACCTTGAGCAGTGAGCGCATAAATCACTTTGTCTGATCGTTGGATTTCCGGTTCATGATCTGTATTAATTGTGTCCCAACAGCCAAGACTTTCACCTGTATTTGGATCTACGGTATCTTTTAATAACTCGTCGCATAAGCCTGTACCTACACCATTAACATCGACGACGACAGTTTTAGCATTATAAAGATTTTGAAGCCGTTTCACCTCAATTGCTTGACCAGTAAAATTCATTCCTATAGGTAAATTGATTAAATTCACAAGACTTATTCTTGTTATTTTCTCTTCTTTATTTCTTTTTATTTTTAATACTGCTACTGAGGATTGGTTGTTATTCTTAGATTGGCTTCGTGCTACATCGACACCCAAAATGTAAGAACTCTTTCCATCACCTTCAAACTCAGGCTGAGAAAGAGTTCTTAAATCTAACACTTTATTAATATTAACGAGCGCTCCGTCAGAAGCTCCGACCCATTTGCTTTCATAATTCATTGCGAAGAATGTTGGGGATAACTTTGATTTCTTATCAAGTATTGCTGATTTGGGTTCGCCACGCCCATACTTCACGGCAAGTTGCCAATCCGAGCCAAGTACAATTTTCCCCTTCAATTCCGCCATTTCGTCAATCATTCTTAAATTACGTTCAAACTCGTCTGAGCCTCTAAAACCAGATGTTGTCATGAAGTTAATCTGCCCATTTAACTCTTCAGGATTTATCAACGCTTCCTTACCAATTGTTCTACGCGGCACGTTTACGATTGGCTCTAAAACATCTTCAAACAATGCATTATTAAGCAATGCCGCCTCTTCTGCATTTAGACGCTTTCTTCTTGCGCCTTTTGAGCTTTGAGCATTTGCCATAACATCTATTCTGCCGCCAGATGCAAAAACGATCTCTACCGAATCTTTACTGAAAAGAGGTCTTCCTTGAATTTCATGTAAAAGCATAGGATAAAATTTCGTTATTTCCCTAAACTTTTCTTCAACAAGTTTTGCCGCGTTCTCTTTGGTCTGCGCAGTCATTGATATTTCTATATCTGGAAAAAAGATAGCCGTATGTACCATTCCCATAACTTCGAGCATAGTTTTTCCGTATCCACGGGGAAACACCATATAATTCGATACAAATCTTGCTATACATCTTAGGTAAACTCGTTGATCTAAGTCTAGTCTTATTCCACCAGTTGGGGGAGTGATGAGATCCCACCAAAGATCAGGGTTCCACCTTGCCCATGAAACCAAGTCATAATATTTATCTAAGTTTTTTGAAAATCCATCAGCCTGTAAGCATGAATTATTTTTCATAGGCATCCGCTTCTTGTTTCATCGATTCATACTCTTTCTTACGTTCTTCATAGAATTGATAAATTTCTGAGTATTCGGCCGATGGTAAGCCTTTCATGTCTCTTACATAGTTTACATAGCACCAAATGTTAAAATCGACTGAATCTTGAGGGCGTTCTTTGAACTTAGGTAAAATCTCGATGATGTCAACAGATTGTTCAACGCTTCTCACTAATTGACCAAATCCATCTAATCCATCAGATAAATCTGATTTAGATAATTGTGATGGATTGATTTTTGCCGCTGTTGCCGCATCCTTTGCCAATGCTCCCCAATCTTTTGCCTCTCTTGCATCTCCCCTTGCTGTTGCTAACTCTTCTTTTACTCTATAGCGAATATACGTAATTAGCGCCTCTGTGTGCATGGCAGTTCTTTCTTGATAATTATTGCTTAAAGTTGCATACTTGCGTTCAAACGCTCGGTACTCTTCTGGTTCATATCCCTCTCCCCACTTCTCCATCAATAACTGATCTATATCGGTTTCAGTTTTTTGAACAATTGATTTTGGAATTTCAATAGAAGATGAATACGATAAATCTTTATACTGAGGAAGCGAAGAGACATTCTTTAAGTATTTCCCGCAATTTTCCTCCCATTTAATCCATTCATCAGATAGATAAGGACGATTTACATGCTGCAAAAATTGAATAAAAAATTCAAAACCATATTCCTCAACTAGCACTTCAAAGCATTCTTTACATATACTCGCCTTACCATCTGAACATTTTGAATTTGAATTATAAAATTCTCTATCTCTATTTTTATCTTGTTTGCACTTTTCACATTTCTTTTTCTCAGCAGCCGGACGCCTAGCTGAAGGCTTTCGTTTCTCCGCCATAATTACACCATCCTTGACTCCCTTAAGTTTAAAATGAAGACGGATAGGAGGGAGTGGCCAATTTAAGAACAGGGTTCTCCGCCTTCATTATTTAATGAACAAAAGAAAACACACCAAACCGAAAAGGCGTGATGTGCTTGAAGTTAACTCACTAATTTAGTTTTAGACTGTAACTGATTGATCTACCCTTATTCCGTTCATATACAGAAAAGTTAGCACCGGCTTTAGCTCCTGTCATGAGTGAGTCCGAATACTCATCTGCTCCCATTACGCTAGGAATCTGAATTATTTCTATGTCATTCGTCAACCCTTCTCCTACCGTTAAGGTTCCTGCATGGTGGAAATGCGCTATGTATAAATAGTCGATGAATTCTCTATGCAACAAGGATAAATCCCTAATGGCATTCTTTTTACCTTTTAACTGATGTCCATGCAACGCCCAAACATTATATCCGAGTACATCCAGTTTTACGTAATCCTTATCGTACAGCGGAGCCTCAATTCTTGGATTGTTTGCAAGCACATCGTGAACATAGTTCATAATCACTAATTCTAAATCCTCCGATGGATACTCGCCGCGATTACTGTTAAATGGCCTAATCTCCGAATGATTAGCCGATGGCACATGATGATAGGTTACTCTCACATACTGAGACAATACATTGAGCCAGGATGCGATAAACTTACTAAATTTAATAGTCTGATCAATAAGTCCGCTTTGTATAGATTGCAATTGACTCGTTCGGAGTGTCATACCCTCAATTGAATCTGCACCATTGATAATATGTATATGTTCAAAACCATGTTGCCTAATGATTTCTAACGTTTCACCCATAAGCAGAGACATCCTGTCGCGCGCTATGTCTTCGTTATATTCATTTTTCAAGCTCTTAAAGTATTTACCGAAATGGATATCGGCAAAGGAGAGAACGCCAACCTTATCCCTTGTAGGTGGATAGATAATGGGTTGAAACTTTGGAACAGGAATCTTCTCGATAGAATCTTTAATCATGTCCCACATTACTTCTCGTCTAGCTGCTTTATTTAGGTTCTTATTGAGCTCACTTTTTATAGTTTGAATCTTTTTGTATTCCTTTTGAGCCTCAAGCTTCTTTTCTTCTTGGAGCAATACAATACCATCGGGATTTAATTGAGCTTGATGCAAATCATACCCGCGCTTTAAAAGGTGATAATCTTTTCTCCACTTAGATTCAGAAAAATCTTCATTTGACTCAGCATTCATAACATCTCTAATTTGATGCCAATTATCTAATCCATAAATCTCCTTATCGTCTCCGAGACGCAATAGAAAACGATCTAAGCTTTCCTCTGAACCGCGTGTTAGATTGGAATGATTCACTTATTCACTCCTTACTTAGATTTGACCGCTTCTTTGAAGTTTTTACCCGCCGTAAATCCTGGGCACTTAGACTCGTCAATTTGCATTTCTTCGCGAGTAGACGGGTTAAATCCCTTGCGAGCTGCGCGGGAACGAATCTCAAATTTACCGAAACCATGCAAAGCAACTTCTTCACCATCGCCAACTGTAACAGTAATTGTTTCAAGAACTGTATCTACAACAGACTCTACATGTTTATTACTCATATCCAGTTCTTTAGCTACTCTCTTCACCAATTGCTCCTTATTCATATTCTTCTTCCCTCTCATCAATATATTTATTTACATGAATTAGGTATTCCAACGTATCTATACTAATTTCATTGTCACTGCTTGCTTTCTCAAATACATCGCTTTCAAATCCGTTTTCTTTAACCGTAGTCATTATGTTAATAAGTAATCTATCAAGTTGATCGATGCTTCCTGACAGCAACTCTTCTAAGCTGCTTAGATCTTGTTTTCCTTGCATAATCTAATCTCATTCTCCCTTAGAATTAAATGTTTGAAATTTTTCTTTTACTTTATCTGCAATATAGTCAAAGCCTTTAGGAGTTAGCAAAGTTACACTGATTGGCTCTCTATTCCTTGTCGTATGTATTACTTTGAATTTATCAGTACCGTTCCTATACTTCTGATAAGGAGTATTGTTGTTCATTAGGATTCCGATTCTTCTCAAAAACTCGAATAATTTATTCCTACCAATATTCAGTACCTTAGCAGCATCGCCAATGGTCATATAACCATCTGCATCTAGAAACTCGTCATACTTTTGAATCTTAGGTGCCGATAGTTCGAGTTGATGTTCAAGCTCTTTCTTTTTCTTAACTTCACTAAAGTAAGCAATAGCTCTATCCTCTTCTGACAAGGCCAGGTATCTCATTGCTGGATTAGCAAGCTGTTCAGCCATAAGTTCAAATGCTTCTGTATATTTATATGTAAAAACTGTTGCATCATCGCCAGTAAACTTATTGACGAGCATAGAAAATCCTTGTCGATCCATCTCGAACATCGGTTGAGATTTGCCTTGTTCATTAATATATGAGGACTCGGAAAAATTTCCGTGTCGGCTTAAATCTGGGATAAGACCAATGAACTTGCGAATTTTCTTTAAAACATCTGCATGTTCTTTACCATAGATGGCTGCAACCCTTAGACTATTTGTTACCACTTTGCCCTCTTTATTAACTACTAGTCCAAATTCACTCTCAAATTTCGTTAATTCTTTACTCAATCAGTTAATCATCCTTTTCCATTTATATTGGTCCAGTGTCAAAGCGCCCTCTTTCAAAGAAAGGCGCCCTGATATCACTAGTTCCGTAATTATGGTTACTCACAACGTAATGAGTAGGATGATGATAAGGCTGTCAAAGCCTCGCATTAAGCGATAAGATATTTAGTTGTTAGTTGCTTGCCGCATCACAAGCCGGAGAAGCATTTCACCTTCTCAATTCACTGTCTAACTAGTTATATTAAGCGCAGATGACAGGTCTATTATTTGATGTGAACAATTGTCACCTAATCCCTGCCTCCCTGCGCTGTGAAGAGAGACATCACTCAAGTTTTAAGCGCTGGTTGTTGATGTCCCCTTTAATACCATTAAGGGTTTTACAGTAAAATCGCTCTGCAACGGGATAATTAATAATATATCATTCTTTTACTTTTATAAAAAAAATCCACAAACCTAGTACTGCTGCGGGTTACAACGATTTTCTAAAGCGGTAGTGGTTTTTGTCTCCCTTTAATACGATTAAGAAAAATAGGTAAAATCCTTATTAGATAAGGAATATGAGGACTTTTCTATATCAGTAATTCTGTCCTAATGTGCTAGAAACCCAAGCATATCAAGGGTTACAGCGTTTTTCTAAAATTCTAGCAGGCTTTTCTATTCTCTTAATTCACCGTGACTTAGTCGATTTCTGGGAGTAAAAGATGAATGCTCAACAACATAGATTTTGACATACACCTATAATAGAGTAATATATATAATATAAATATAAGTATTAGATTTAATAATTACTCTATTATAGGTGTATGCCATTTTCTATGTTTTTAACTGACTAAAGTTTATGAAAGAAAATACAACAGAGTAATTAATAAATTTAAGATGCATTTTTGTTAAAGGAATGAAACCCTTAATCGAGTAGGAGACATGAGAATTTTATTGATAAATGTGTTGGATTTTGGCTTAGAATTAAACTCTATCGCTTGTTGTGGAGTACCCTGGTTAAATCTTAGCAATCGCAACAGATCCTCCGATTATCCATACGAGTCCTAATAAGTATAATAAGAAATCCTCTACTGCCGGATCATTAAAACATGCCCACAAAATCAAGGCAATACCGGCTAACACCAAATGTGTTACCACAATTAAAACTAAAGTATCTAGTTTACTCATTTTTCACCTCATTTAAGTTTGAAATCAAAAAGGTTAAATATTTGTATTGCTTATAATCTTTTAATTATTAATAAGACTCTCTCTTAAGATCTATTATATGTACACTAAATATTTAACCTTTTTATTTTAATGATTAATAAAATAGGTGTTGGCATATCTTTTCCACTCCCCTTCTTTTAGATAACGTTTTGGCTGCTCTATTCTTATATTTCCTGTCTTTTCTAGATTGTTTATGTACTTTTGAATAGTTCCTGTACTTAGCGATAATTCTTCTGACAACCTAATTAGAGTTATAAAATATCCACTAGGAAATTTTGCACAATTGTACAACAAATACTGAAACATAAAGAAACCAATGGCTCCTAGATCCGGGTTGCTTATAATTTGAATGAACCGATGAATTGAAAATAAGTGAGTGTTACTGATGTCGTAGAATGTTCCATCAAATACGTCATCCTCATAACGTCTAAAAGCCTTGATTGGTTTTTTAACTGTATACTTGTGAGGTAGAGTGAAGATTTCTTTGTCGTTTAAAGCTTTATACATGATGAATGAAACAAATTGGTCATCAAACTCGCTTTGTACAGGAAGGTCTGACACTGTTTCTGTTAAGCCTAATCGATCCAATAAACCATTTTTCTTTATGAGGTAATCAAAAGTCTTATTGTTCCTGGCAAATCCAAGCATTTCGATTAAGGTCTCCTTGGTAAACCAATACGCGTTTCCATATTTGCAGTAACGAAATAAATAGCAATTTAAACAGTAATAGCAATAAGCAAAGGCTATGTTTGTGGCAGATTTGATTTTATCTGTATTCTTCAACTCAGTAAAAATCTCATTATGTATATATACTCTTTCGTAGTCTTTAGGCTGCAACAAGGATATTAGTTTTTGCTTTTCCATTACACCGTCCTCGCTTGAAATACTTTTGTGAAGGTACAATTCGAGTGTAACATTCAAATATGTTATTGTACAGTTTTATTTTATTATTCCTTGAAGTTAATTCTCCTCTCTTAAATTTCAAGAAAATTATATATTTTTTCTACTAATTTCAATATCAATCGCTCATCTATGTAACCACTGTCGTGGAAAAGACGCATGTCGGGAAGTTCTGCAATAGCTATAACTACGTAATTTCTGCTGTTCATAATAGTGTCAAATACAGGCACATCAAAAACTACATCAATAACTAATGAAATTGTCGCTTCTGAGTGGTTTAGCTTCTCTTTGACTCTATCATAAATTTTGTTAAGCAAGTTTCTGTCAATGTAATTAAGTTTATTGTAACCTCCAATGTAAGGATCGTTCCACCAAGCCAAAAAAGAAGCTTTTAATTTTTCAAGCGCAGCCTTTACCTTATCGCCTGTAACACGATTTAATATTTCTAAATTGATCAATTGTGTACCTGCATCTTCTGCTCTAACATTCTTCACTAAGTCTACCCAAATATTGATAAGAACATGTTGAAGCTCTACCAGAACTGATTTATCTAAATCTATTGATACCCAAGGAAATTTCCTGTGGCTTGTTCCGTTTAACTCAATATCAGTGTTCAATATGGCATTCTGAAGATATATTATATAATTCAAAGATTCTGAGCTTCTGTTTGCAATAGTTAAATTACTCATTACTATTCCCTCCTGAAACCAAGAACAGCACCTATCACAATAAGCGCTGTTCTTGGCATGTATTTTATAATCAGCACCAAAAACCCCTTGCTTTAGCTATGGGGATGTAAGACGCTAAAAGGAATCCATAATAGACATCTTGCATATATCTAATGTACTGTGGCATTATTTAACATGGGCAAGTAGAGAATAACAATAACATTGTATTTGACTACAGTAGGAAGTGTTCCCTCTAGATACATGTAAAATAGTATATTGAAAATCAGAGAGACAAGTAGGTGAATTATATGAGAATCGCATTCAAGTTTAGATTGTATCCAACCAAGCAACAAAAAGAGAAGATCGAATTCACTCTTGAACGTTGTAGGCTGCTCTATAATCGCCTACTCGAAGAAAGAATTTTAGCCTACAAAAATGAAGGAAGAAGTCTAAATTATTACGATCAAGCTAAAACATTCACAGAACGCAAAGTGTATATTCCAGCACTAAAACAAGTTCATTCGCAAGTGCTGCAAGATGCAGCTAATCGTTTAGATAAAGCATTCCAATCTTTCTTTCGTCGTGTAAAAAGTGGTGAAACTCCTGGATTTCCAAGGTTCAAACCACAAAAGCGATATGATTCATTTACATACCCTCAAGCTGGTTACTCTATTATTGGAAATAAAGTTAGACTCTCAAAAATTGGAGATGTGAAAATAAAGCTACATCGCCAGCCACAAGGTAAAGTAAAGACTTGTACTATCACAGTGAAGAATGGGAAGTATTATGTCTGTTTTTCATGTGAGACTCCTGCTCAAAAACTTCCTGTATCTGATAAAAGGGTTGGTATTGACCTTGGGATTAAACATTTAGCAATAACTTCTGATGGTCAAATATTTGATTCACCAGAGTATCTTCGTAAGAGCGAAAATAAACTAAAACAATTACAACGTAATGTTTCAAATAAGATACGTGGATCAAACCGTAGAAAGAAATCTGTACTTCTTCTTGCAAAGTTACATGAAAAAGTGGCAAATCAACGCAAAGATTATGCACATAAGATTTCTAGAAAATTGGTTAACCAATACGGATACATTGCTTTTGAAAAGCTCACTAAAATTAAGATGTTAAAAAATCATAATCTTGCTAAAAGCATTGCTGATGCTAGTTGGAATCAACTTGTTCAATTTACAACGTACAAGGCTGAGAGTGCTGGTCGTGTAGTTGTCCAAGTAGATCCAAGAAATACATCTCAAGAGTGTAACAATTGTGGTCAAATCATAAAGAAGTCTCTTTCTGTTCGCATACACAACTGTAGTCATTGCGGATATGTTGAGGATAGAGATATAAACGCAGCAAAAAACATTCTTCAACGTACATTAGCAGTTTCGTAACGAAACCAAATATGTAAGGCTCGGACAGAGCCTTCAGGGAGAGATGAGGATACGAGTCTCGATGATCTGAGAAGCCCTCGCCTTTAGGCATGGGGAGTTGTCACCTACACCCGGTATGTATTGATAAGAGTATACCATTTTTTATGTAAATTTTCCATATGATTACATAAAGATGAACTGCATTCTTGTGAACTACTAGAAGTGCAAGTCGCTATCAAGTATCGAGATAACGGTTTGCCAATGTTCTTTTATAGGCTTTAATGATATGTTGCGCTTTGCCATTTATAATTGATATCGTATAAACACTGATCTAATAGGATAATTCAACTAACCTAGATATACATCGAAAAAATATGCAACGAGTATACATTAATGTTTGTAGAGTATTAAAGCCTAGCTGAGACATTTTAACGATAGCACTACGATAACAAAATCGATGGAAATTTAGAGTGAAAATTAAAATAAGGTGAGTGTAGGAGTAGAAGTGCTGCGGCCTCATTCTCTAAAATTGACCGGCTTTTAGATGTAAAATACCCCCCTCTAATTACTATATAAGATACATTATATAGTAAAGAATCAAATTAGATAGGCATTTTGATAATGTCAAAATGAATGTAATAGTTATCTATAATCATAAGCCAGTTATAATCCACTTACTTTTTGTAAGTTATCGCAATAGTAACAGAATCGGCTCGGCCTAACACTTTTTATTCTTCTAAGTTTCCTTTATTCTTCTAAGTTTCCTTTATTCCTCTTAGTTTCCCTTATTCCTTTTCCCCTATTACATTCCCTTATTCCCTTATTCACATTATTCATCACACTAATACTCATTCCTTTTTATGTATACTTATACACCATTGTCACACTTTATTTATCTAATTGTCTCTCCTTTTCACATAGAAATAATCCCATTGTATTTACCTTTTACATAGTCCAATATTCGTTAAATTAGTTGCATATAGTCAATGAATAATCAATCGTTGTTTATAAAATAAAACTATACAGGATGATATAAATATGTTATAATTATCTTGTAAGGTAAATTATACATAGGAGTTGTTGGAAACATGGAAATGTTTAAAACTTTCCTAACGCTATTGGGATTATTCATTAGTTATGGTGTATTCCGAATAGCGAACAAAAAAAACAAGCTTGAGCTTAAAAAACTCAAACTTGAAATCCGTAAACTTGAACTAGAAGTTGCGGAAAAGGAAAAGAGCGCCCCAATTCCTCCAAGAAATGAAAAGCGCTCTTAGTCCTAAAACAGCAAGGAAGGGGAAACCCTTCCTGCTACCCAATAATACATGATTGTACATAAGGATTCAATGCCAAAGAAAGTACAGAAGAATTAATGTAACCTTTATTAAATATAACTATACAATATTATAATTATGTGATATACTTGTTTATGTAAGGTAGTCGCACTTTGTATGAGTGCGCGGATTGAAATAGGACTCTCCCTACGCTACTAGGAATCTTAATCAGTGTCACACCCTTTATGGGTGTGTGGATTTAAATGCAACTATTGCTGGAGCCTATGGCATATTTAAAAGTGTGACAAGTGTAAAATAAACTGAAAGGACTATAACAGATTATGAGTAAATTTACAGGGATGTGCCTTGCTGTCCTACTGTTTGGTATTGGTATGCTCATGTTTGCTTATTTTGATACTGCAAGTGGAGATATTCCAATGTACATAGTAGGAGCCTTGTGCATTATAACAGGCGCTTATGGTCTTCTTAGGGGCGAATAACACTATAACAGCGTGGGGTAATTATTGCTGATCTTTTTCATTTAGTCGAATGGTCTATATTTCCCTTTGAGTTCAGCAGCTTCCTTCTTGCGTTTCTCTACATCTTCCCGTAAAAACAACCTTGTTCTACCTACTTCTTTTACTGGAACAAGTTTACCGCGTTCGATCAGAGAACTTAAAGCCTGATTGGTAATGTCTAATTCCTCCAGGACTTCAGGAACTGCTAATATTTCATAATTAACGATTCGAATCAATTCATCTCTATCCAAATTTGTTCACCTACTTATTCAATATAATAAACAGTGTCAGCACACTAATTCCAATGGAAATAAGACTAATTACAGTAGCCGCTTTATTTATTCTTGACATTTTCATCCTCCTTCATCCATTGCTTTGTTCATGCTATAATAATGAAGAGAAAGATTAAGAAGTACACGGCCGTACTTTTATTTTCCGACCGTGTATCCCATCCGTACTGGTTACTACTTCAGTGCTATGATGAGATTGATGATGGACACCAATAAACTAATGATTGCTGTGGTGAGCGGAATTAGTTTATCGGACATCTGCTTCTTTTTCTTTCTCTTCTTTTTTGCCATTTGTTCACCTCCTTTATACTTTTATTATACCATATCTATTTATGTATATCAATAGATAATTGAATATTGCTCGCATATATGAAAATCTATAGGAGGAATAATATTTGTTAAATAAATTGCTTAGTGTTGGTAGCGTTATTTTTGGGGTAGGTTTAATTGGGCTTAACTATTCGGATAGTCCAGATACAGGAGATGCTATTGCCCTTGTTGTTGGAGCTGCTTGCGTTATTGCTGGGATAGTTGGGTTCTTTAGGGCAGACGCCTAATCTGCACATGTAAATTCAACAGGATACTTGTACACCCTATAAAATCAAGGGTATCTTACAGGATACCAGGATAGATAGCGGATACTTAGGGAAATTTCTCCCTCAGTGACATCAATAATCTAATGATAAAACTAAGGGTCTAGAGGAGAATGCGATTAGCAAACCCCAACTTTGAGGACTGATATTACTCCCTAATTGATCTGAAAACGGAGTTTTCCGTTTTCTAAACAAAACAAAAATACCCAGACTTGTTTGTCTAGGCATGGATAAAGCTATTCGGGATTTAGCAAATGGGTATTCTTTTTTAAATATTTCCAAGCCCATGGTTGTATGTTGCAGGCGAATCCATAATAGTCTCCAACTGAAGAAGCCTGGTATATCACTTGAGTGTGTATCAACCCACTTACAACTCCGTTAAACAAGTCTAATTTTTGTGATCTTGTGTTATGAAAAAGATAGTATCTTAAAATAACTTTTTCTTCTTCGGTTAGACCATGTAGGTATTTTATGCGGAATTTATGCAACTTTCTGTCACCATTTTTTCCAGTGACAAAAGTAGTGAATTTGTAAATCAGATGAGTAATCAAAAAACAAAAAGATATGATAAAGGTTAAACCTATCCATGTCTTATATTTCACTGTAAAAGGATCTATTCCAAGCTGTTTTAATATGTCTACTGGCAAAAACAGCATTGCTGCAGAGGCTAAAACAATAGGAAACAAGTATAACGGCGTTAACTTTAGAATGTCCAATATTTTACCCATATCTAATCTCAAATAGCTGCCCTTCTTTCTATAGGTATATACTCCTACATAATATTATGACAAGTGCCAAAAGTTGACAAGCGCAAATCCAAAATGTTACATTTCAATTATACCACCAAACATACATTCGAGGGGGAATTGAATGAAACGTTTTTTTGACCAACTTCAATATTTTGAAGACTGGAGAGTTTATCTACTTTTATTAGCGTGTTCATGTGGCTTTGGTTATTTGGCTTATGAACAGCTTATGTTATTTCAGCTTCCGGAAAGCTTCTTAGATAAGTGCCTGTATATTTTTCGTAATCCGGGACCTTCCTTTAAAGTAGTTGGTCTAAGCTTTTTATCTGCTATTTGTTTTCTAGCTCTTTCAATAGGTTCGTTTTGGAATACTTACATAGCTTATGAAAATGAAAAATATTATAAGTGGCCTGTAATTTTCTTTATCCCTATTGGTATAATATCCGCATATTTAATTTATTTTTTCCTCAGTACCTTTTTGCAACTGTTGTTCTTGTTATTAATCATTGGCATTCTTATTCTCCTTGTATTGTTCAATGAAAGCAAAGATACAAGAACAAGTCGCAGAAGAAGATAACAGAAAAAGAACCTGGACAAACATCCGGGTTCTTTAACGTTTTTACTAAGCTTGATTTAACCGGCTCATCTCTAATTTAAGTTGTCCGTACTCTTTGGCTAAAAAGGTTATATCATATTTAGCTTCAGCCGCTGTTACCTTGTTGTTATCATCTATTCTGTTCAGTTGAGCGGTCAATTCCTTCTGAAACTGTTCAAACCTCTTTTCAAATCGCTCCTGGCTTCCTCTAACCGACTCAATCAATTCGCAGACGTTCTCAAATAGGTCTACAACCTCCTGTGATTGCTTGGACATAGTCTATCCCTCCTGTTAATAAATGAGCAAGACAAAGAACCTAGACAGGCGTCTAGGCTCCCAATGATTCATCTAATCCGTTTATTCAATCTGTCTATTTCTAGATCATGTTGACCAATCTTAGCAGCCAGATAGATCACCTGACAATGCCATCATATCATAATTTATAATTATTGCAATCATTTATTATTTAATTCTAAATAGAACATATATTCCCTTGTATGTATAAAACTAAAGTTATACAATAACAGTAAAATAATATAATATGAGGTGTTTATTTGTATGAGTAAACTACTTCTAGATGCTACATGTGACGATGGTAAAATGGTTAATCGTGGGGAAGTTTGGATGGTAAAGTTTGATGGGATTGGATCTGAGCAACGCGGTTTAAGGCCTGCACTGGTGATTTCTAATAATCGGGGCAATAAATATGGATCAACAGTTATTGTTTGTGCTATTACTGCTCAAGTACACAAAGCAAAATTGCCTACTCATGTTGTATTAAAAGCATCTCCAAACGGAACCATAAAGGATTCAGTTGTTATGCTTGAACAGGTAAGAACAGTTGATAAGTCTAGGCTGCTACATAAGCTTGCTAGAGTTGGACCAATAACAATGGGCAAAGTAACCGAAGCTCATGCGGTTAGTTGTTCAGGCGATATATAAAAAGAAAAAGACGCTCAGCGGCGTCTATACATAGTGTTAAATTTCGTATTGTAGTTTTTGTACTGGTGCTGTTTTACCTGTTTCTTTGTTAATGTAATCAGCTACACCATCACAATATTTCTTATCACGATCAACCAAGAATAAAGCATCTATCTGTTCATTATCCTTGTTAGTATAAGTTAATTGGATATAGTGTTGCGTAACCTCTTTCTTCTGCTGCTTCGTACCTAAGCCGCTCATACCCCCTACTACAGCCCCAATAGGCCCCAATAGTAAGCCGCCAGCAATCCCTCTAAGAATTACAGACTTCTGCTGATCATCTAAGACGATTTCTTGAGCAGACACCCCTCTTGCAAACTGGAAGCGATCCATAGGAATAATTTGCGTGTTATTGATTGTAATGTTGTCTTTGTTTGTAACTACCTTTGCAGAGATGCCAGTTCCAATGCCCGGGATACCTAAGACGTGTTTACCGTCAAAAGATGAGGTTGGTATAGCAGCCTTAATGTTCTTTTTTATATTTATAATAGCAACAGATATAATAAAGACTGAAAGAGAAACAACAAAGAAAATGCCGAAGGGTGTCATAAAATAACCTCGCAGTTGGTTTGTAATGATGATTTTATTATACAATATGTATCTTCCATAATCTACATGTTAATTAATTAGAATGTTATTACAAAAAAGCCCAATTCAATTCTGAATTTGGGCTAAATTTCTAATTTTCATTTATGTCAACTTTTAGCATTCCCTCGTTATTCTCCACGGTTTCAAACAAATCATCATTATCTACGATTTCAAACAAATCATCGATTTTTACTTTTAAAGCCTTAGCAATAGTAAATAGATGATTGTCAACATGTTGTGTATTCTTATCAAACCTAGACAAGACAGGCGCAGAAATCCCTGTCATTGTTGCAAGATCAATTTGTTTAAGATTACGTTCCGCTAAAAGCTTGTTTAAGCAAGGCTTTACAATTACCATGCAAGCAACTCCCTAACAGTTTCTAATATGATATTACATAAGTCAAATTACAAAGTCAAAAAAAGTAACCGTAATTAGTTGACTTCCACATTACAAAAGTGTAATATGTAATTAAGAAAGTGGAATAAAGAAAAGAGGTATTGACTATGAAAAAAGTATATTCGGTAGCAATTGTTCAAAAGGTTGTCCGCAATAATCTGGTATGTGAAATGCACTACGGCGAATCCACAGCCGTACAGGTAGCTCTTGTAAATGTTAAAATGCCATTCTTCAAATTCTTTGATTCAGCGCAGGAAATGTACACTGAGTTAAACAAGTCTAAATTAAACATGGTTTTCGACAGGGTAACAACTCACCACGTTAACACTATATATGCCGCCGCTATTTAATGATTAAGGTAACTCATTTCAGATCTCATTATACCAGAAAATTGATAAGGCGGTGTTACCTTTGTTTACTTGTCCAAAGTGTAAATCAGAAGTTGATTTTGCCGGTTACCATGAAACAGACGAAGAAATAAAAGAGCAATACGAATGCTTCAACGAACACTGTAATTATGTTGAGTTAAGGGATGCAATTACTCAAATTTAGGTACATGGAACTACTCATTGACAACATCTGGAACTAATGATACATTTTAATACGAACATACATTCTTATTTTGCGAACAAAAAAAGAACCATTTACGGTTCTTCATCATCAAGCAGAACTTCTACTATATTTAATATTTTTCTCTTTTCATTATCAGATAGAATTCGTCCCTCATAGGCTATGTTATTTTTTGAAAATAACAGTGTGCTAAGCTCAATAACATTACTGTAAGAGTATTTTGACACTGGCTCTCTAACAAATGAAGCCATCACAGGTTCACTATAAATTTTTCCTTCATAATCCATCATTAATTGCTCATCAAGATAACCGGCTCTTTGTAATAGGTCTTCATAAGGATGGTTATATGCCATTGCTAATTTCTTTAAGACTTCAGGAGAAGCTTGAATTGGCTTTTTAGTTCCAGGCCTCTCACCTTTTTCGAGGAAGCTAATATAAGTATGACTAAGTCCACTTCTATCTGCAGCTTCCCTTAAAGTCATATTGCCGCGCAATTGTTTTAGGTATTTTCCAAAATCCATATGATACTCCCTTTAGATGGATTTAATGTGCCAACTCTGTTTAACCAGTTGACAAGTCGTTTAACATAGTATACCATAATTTTGAATTAGTCGTTTAACGAAGTTTACGTTGTTTACAATGTTAAAAGGAGTCTGTTGAATGAACTTACCGTTCGCTATCGCAATTTTCATTAATTTAAAAGGTAAGACAGAGCTTTATTATGGAGAAACAGAAGAAATCGAAAACAGACTCTCTAACATTCATGCCGATTTCAATTATTTCCAAAACGAGGAACAGCTAATCGCAAAATTAAAAATCATTTCAGAGACAAAGGAGTATAAAAAAATTAAGTTCACTCCCATAACGAGCAAATGCTATACTATTTCCCTCCATTGGATTTTTCAAATGTATGTAGATGATCAAACTCAAATCTATTATGGCGAAAAAGAATCTGCAAGACAAGCTGTCACGAACTATTGTAAAGGCAAACATGTGTACGGTAAAGGATATCCATCAAAATTTCAAATGTTATGGCAACTAGAGTATTACAAAACGGCAAAAAGCAATACAGTATACATACCTGTTTAAGACATCAAGAGACTTAGATTAAACTGAAAGGAGATAATATTGTTGAAAATTGAACCGATTAAGATTACCTATACACATTTTCCTCATTGGTCATTAAAAATAGAATCAATCACATTTAAAGTCGAAATGGACAGCAATAGCAAAAAGGAATCTTAGGTATAGAGAAAGGCTCCAGATATAATAATCGGGAGCCATTTGCATTTTAATAGTGAATACTTTTAAGTAATTTTATGCGCTCACTAATGTGATATAATATCCAGCATATTACAATTCAGGGGGAATGGATTTGACAGAAGAAATAAACAAGGGTAAGCATGAAAAATCTTCAAATGGACTAATTGGTGAAGCGCTTATTGTTATCTTAATAACGGCCTTCGGCTATCTTGCTGGCTATCTTTATGAAGTTGGTTATAAAGACTATTATGAGCTGCCAGACATGTTTGTAGAGGTAGGATTACCGACAATCATTAAATCAACATGGAGTTTATTTAGGTCTATAATGATTACGCTCCTTTTTATAAATATTTTATCCTACCTTGAAACAAGAAGAGTTGAGATTTCATTAAGCTATATTAGTCTAATGGGCTATATAGGTGCGTTTAGCATTCTCTATAATCTCGGTTCGATTGGGACCTTAGCATATGGCCTCTTTTTTGCTTTCACGATCATAGCTTATGTTATTATTCCTCTTGTTAAATATAGAGAAATCAAAAGCTGGATAGATCGAATTTTTTACACTGAGAAAACAGGCAGAAATAATATTTTTAAAAACATTTCTCAAAAATATGGAACAAAGGTAACAGTGATCTTCTTGTTCTTCGCAATCATTTCTTGTAATATGTTCCTCGTTCAAGAAAAAGGAAAAAATGACGCAAGAGAAGAAACAGAGTATTTAGTTACTAACACAACAGAACCAATGATCGTCATTGACTCGTACAAGGATTATTTTATACTTGCACCGGTGGACATTAAGAATAAGACTTTTACCCCTCAGTATAAATTACTTAAACAATCCAAGGATACCCCGGACTTACCTACTTTTGAAAAGAAAAAAATTGGACCACTTAAACCAAAGGAATAGCTAAACAACCCACTATCTTACCTGTTAGTGGGTTTATTAAATTGGTGCAAATTTTGGACAAAAGTGTAATTTAAAATAGTCACGTTTTGAACCGTTTGTCCTTACATTTTGGTCACAAGTGTGATCACAAAGACTTCAATAAAGACATTTTGTCCATGGCTCAAAAAACACCCGAAAATGCCGGGAGGCTTTGTCCCATAAGGAATTACAGCTTTTCAAAGCCATTATTGTTCACCCTGTAAAATAGGGTATAAATTGGGCTCCGCACATGATATAGCCTTTATCCGTCGTCACGACAAGCAGCGTCGTTTTGGGCAGCTTTACTTCTATCGCAATGGCCGTATTTCCATCCAGTTCGATGGGTTCCACTTTCATCATAATGACACATCTCCTCGCTTCAAAATCATACGCAGTATATGCCCGGTAAAGAGTTTTGGTTCCCGAAAAACAGAGTGTATCTAAAGACCCATTTCATGCTATAGTAAAAGGACCAGATTTAGCGAGACGGAGGTCTTATGACTACTAACAAGAATCAAACATCCAAACAAGGCCATTTGTTTACCGTTAAAATTTTGATGGAAGAAGAGACGAATGGCCTTGCGCTTCAAAAGCTGCTGCAGGTCTTGAATAACGCTAATTTCACGGATTTTACGATCGAGCAGGGAATTGAGCTCGGCAAGCTGATCGCATTAAATACGCCTTCCTCCGGCACATCTTCGACCGGTCCTTCTTCACAAGCTGCCGGATCGGACGGTACCCCGGCTTCCTCCGGGAACCAGGCGGCTTCCGCATCCAAAACCGGCTCGTCCGCGCCTTCCACTGCATCCGCTTCCAACCAGACCCGCCCCCAGGTCGAGGAGCAGCTCCGGAAGATGATCAAGGACAACACCCTGATCCGCCTTTCCGTCGTAAAAGGGGCCGGCATCCGCCTCAATCTTCCCTGCCGGGTTCTGAATTTCGATGAAGAATCGGGCAACGTTACCGTCTACCATGTGGACGAAAAGAAAGTCTATCTGTTTAAGCTCAACGAGATTGACAATATGTCCTTGCATTAAAAAAGGCCCGGCGCATACGCGCTCGGGCCTTTCTTCTATAGGGCGGCGAGATTGACTAGCGTAAAACGGCGCCGCATCGGGGACCTGAACCGCATCCCGGTGCCGTTTTCTCTCAATCGCGAGTCTGGCTTCTAAAAACTGAGGCCAAAGCTTTACCGCTTTAACTTTCGCGGTTTTTTCCGCATGCCTGCAGCCTTATCGACTGATCCGCACCTTCTCGGCCGACCTAGGCTTCCTTGAGCCTCCCGGCGCTGCAGGTGATCCGGCGCAGCATAGAGCCCATCTTATCCGCCGTTAGAGGCGGGCTGAACCAGTAGCCCTGAACCTCATGGCATTGATTGCGGTGCAGAAAGGAAAGCTGCTCCTCCGTCTCCACGCCCTCGGCGATCACTTTCAAGTTTAAGTGCCGCGTCATGGAAATAATCGTGGCGACGATAGCGGCGTCGCTCGGGTCCTCCATGATGTCCCGGACGAAGGAACGGTCGATTTTCAGCCGGTCGACCGGAAATCTTTTCAAATAGGACAGGGAGCTGTATCCCGTGCCGAAATCGTCGATGCTCACCTGGACACCGAGCTGCTTCAGCTCCAGAAGCGAAGCGATGGCATGCTCCACGTCCATGGTCATACTCTCGGTAATCTCCAGCTCCAGAAACTGGGGAGCCAGCCCCGTATGCTGCAGCACCTGATCGACTTTCGCCTTCAGATTATGCTGGAGAAACTGCCGGGAGGACAAGTTCACGGATACCGGAACTTTCGGTAGGCCGGCATCCTGCCAGGCTTGGTTTTGCTGGCACGCCTCGTGCAGCACCCACTCCGAGATCGGCACGATCAGTCCCGACTGCTCCGCAAATGGGATGAAATCGCCCGGCGGAATAAAGCCCTTCTGAGGATGGTTCCAGCGGATAAGCGCCTCCATCCCTACGATTTGACCGCTTTCGATCTCGACCTGCGGCTGATAATGCAGCACGAATTCGTTGTTTGTAATGGCCCGTCTCAGGTCGTTTTCCAATTGGAGTTTCTGAAGAGAGACGGATCTCATTTCGGAGTTGAAAATCTGGATGTCGCTTTTTCCGTTCTCCTTGGCCCGGGTGACGGCCATATTCGCATGCTTCATCAGCGTATCCGCATCCTCGTGTTCGCGCGAGAGCAGCGAAATGCCTATACTTGCCGTAACGTGCAGCTCGTACTGCTCCAGCATGAAAGGTTCCTCAAGCACGGACAGCAGCCTGGAGGCCAGTTGCAGGGCCTGTTCCCGCCCCTGAATGCCCGTATAGAAGAAGGCGAATTCGTCGCCTTCCGTTCTGGCGATGAAGTCGTTATCCGAGACGCAGCGGGTGAACCGTTCCGCCACTTGAAGCAGCAGCATGTCCCCGTAGTCGTAACCGAAGCAGTCGTTAAACAACTTGAACCCGTCGATGTCCACGTACATGACCGCTACCCGCTGATGGTGGCTTTCCGCCAGATGCAGCGTCTCCGTAAGCTGCTCCTTGAACAGCCGCCGGTTCGGAAGGCCCGTCATATCGTCGTAATAGGCCATATGCCGGAACTGTTCGTCGGCTCTCCGCCGTTCCGTGATATCCTGGAACATGAACAGGAACCGCCGGTTTGCCCCCTCCGTCTCAAGCGGCACACCCGTAGCCGACAAGTCGATCCGGTACCCGCTCCGGTGGAGCACCGGGATATCGAACAACTGCGGCGTCCCCGTGCGCAGATCTCCATAGCGCTGCTTGAGCTTATCCTTGTGCTCATCGGACACGTAGGCTCCGAAAGAATTGCCGATCAATTGCTCGTTCGTCGCTCCGAGGAGCCGTTCCATGGTCCGGCTTACCCGGGTTAATTTGCCGTGCTCATCCGTTACGCTGATCGCGTTCGGGCTGTAATCGAATAAAGTGTCCAGCAATCGGGAGGTTTCATCCGCAATTGGCGGATCCGCCGGCTTGTTGTCCAATGCCGGAAGTCCTTCTTGCCCGGAAGCAGCGAGGTTTCCGCGCTTGTTAAGGGTATACAGCGCCCCCGCCAGTACGGCCGAGGCTCCCAGGCAGATCCAGACTGCATAGGCTCTCAGCAGCACACTTCCGATCACGATAACTGCTGCATACCCGCCTAAGAGAACCGGTATCATTTCCGCTTTTCCTCCATTTCGCCGCTTTCTCTGTTTATGGGCAGCCGAACGTAAACGATCGTCCCTTCCCCTATGACGCTTTCAATCTGAAGGGTGCCTTTATGCTCCTCCACAATTTTGCGGCTGACCATCATGCCCAGTCCGCTGCCCTGATCTTTCGTCGTATAGAAGGGCACGCCGATCTTGTCGATCAAATCCTGCGGGATCCCGCTTCCCTGATCCGCAATGGCGAAACAAATCCGCTTGTCCGCCTGCTCCTGCAGCCGGATCGTGATAAGTCCTCCGTCCGGCATGGCCTCGATCGCATTTTTCAATAAATTCACGAACAACTGCTTGAGCTGATTCTCGGCACCCATCATGCCGGACAGGCTGCCGTCCACATTCGTCAAGAATTGGACGTTCTTGAGAATGGCCTGCGCTTCAAGGAGCGCAAGTACATGCCGGATCACAAGCTCCGGATTTAACCAAGCGAATTCGGACGCTTTGGGCTTGGCTAGCATAAGCAGCTCCGAAAGGATGAGATCAATCCGGTTAAGCTCGGACATCATGATTTCGTAGTATTCCTGCTTCCCCTCCGCCCCGGACTGCAGAAACTGAGTAAAGCCTTTCAGAGCTGTCAGCGGATTCCGGATTTCATGGGCGACACCCGCCGCAAGCTGCCCCACGGCCGACAGCTTCTCGGACGTTCTCAGCCGTTCTTCCGTTTCCCTGCGCCTCGTTACGTCTTTGTCTATCGCATAAATCCCTTCCACGTGGCTGCCTACCTGAATCGGAAGCGTGTTGACCTCCACGGTAATCCAGCTTCCGTCCTTGCGCGAAACATTGAATTCGCCTGTCCCGGTTCTGCCGCTTTTCGCAGCCTCGAAGAGTTCCGCCGCCGCCACCAGGTCTCCCGGGAAAATGAACCTTTTGCAGTGATGCCCCGCCAATTCGCCCGTCTCGTACCCCGTGATCTGCCTCATCGTAGAATTAATGCTTACAATGTGCCCCTTCATATCCACTATGCAGACGATGTCCGGATTATACTCGAAAAGAGGCCCAAGCTCCTGACGGCTCCGCTCCAGCTTTTCTTCCATGGCTTTCCGGCTCGTCAGGTCCTGCAGCTGCGCATAATAGACGAAGGAACCGTCCGTACCGGGGAGAAGAGACACGTTCAGCATCGCCCAGACCCAGTGCCCGTCTTTATGCCGGAACCTTTTCTCCATCTGCAGTTTTTTGGTTGCGGCCAGTTCCTTCCACCGGCTCATCCAGTCCCCCGTGCCGACCGCTGCGCAAACGATATCGTCCTTGTTCATTCCGAGAAGCTCCCGGCGCGTATAGCCCAGCATCCCGCAGAGCACTTCGTTCACTTCAAGAATATCACCCTGCTGATTCACAACCGCCATTCCGATCAAGGCCTCTTTGAACGCGTAGGCAAACACGGGAATCATAGCGGGTGCGATAAAGCCCGATTCGCTATCCTCATCTGGACTGAATGTCTTATACATCCGGTATTCCTTTCAACCAAAAGGATTTTGGGTTTGTTGGCTTTATACGGAGGGTCATCCTGCAAATCCGCCCTCAATCGACATTATCGTCTTCCGACAAACACCTGAATCGACAGACAACCGTGCAAATGGTAACAACTTCTACGCAATAGGTAAATTTTCCTGCTATTATTTAAGTCCCTTACAAAAAAGAAAAGAGCCGTTTTATCCGGCTCTTATTTCATTGCGGCAATCGCCAGCATAACCCAGCCTGCCAGGAACGCAACCCCGCCGAAAGGCGTAATGGCCCCTAACACTTTAATACCGGACAAGCTCAGGACATAGAGACTCCCGGAAAATAAAATAATTCCGATCACAATCGCCCAGCCCGAAGCATTAACCAGGGACTGGTTCTGCGTCAGACGATCCGCGGCGAGACCGATTGCGATAAGGCCAACCGCATGAATCATATGATACTGCACGCCGGTCTGGTAGACGGCAAGCATATCCGCACTGATTTTCGTTTTCAGCATATGAGCGCCGAAAGCCCCCAGCGCCACCGCCAAAAACATATTAACGCTTCCCAGCATCATGAATAAACGCATCATGTCTCCATTCTCCTTTGTAAGCAAAGTCGTCTCTCCCCATGATAGCCGATTATCCGCGAAGAATCCAATCGGGATACGGTTTTCAGCCGCCTTCTCAGCCCTGCCGGGAGCCTCGCGGATTACTCCGTTTCACCCACGTCGTGCTGGCCGATAATGAGCACCTGCGGCTCTAGGTAGGCACGGGTCGTAAACGGGTGCTGGAGCATGTCCACTTCGATGTCGACCACTTTAAAACGGGCCGTTTCGATGCCCTCCCTCTTGTCGTAAACGACTTCGAATTTCTTGAGGCCGAGCGAATGTGTAACGACCGAAGCGCCCACCGTCAGTGCCGCCCCTTCGATCTCCCCGTGTACAAAGAGCTGCTCCGTCATAGCTTCGTTGTTCATATCGACGATTTTAACCCATTGGCAAATGCTGCATTTCATTTGATAAGTCCCCTCTCTCTGCAAAGCTTGCATGGTTCCAAAATTCGACAACTCCTCGATGGATTCCTTCCTGGAGCATGCTGTTCCGGAGCAAAAAAAATCGTCCGGAAGCAGCCTTGGGGGCTGCGTTCGGGACGATGTCCGTTTTACCTATTTCGACGAAACCGTGACGGCTTCGGCGTCTTTGTTTTCGATCACGACACTCTCGTGCTTGATCTCGACGTGCGGCTTCACTTTACGGATAAAGAAGGCCATAACGAGAGCGGCCACCGTCATCCATGTCGCCACGACGAAGGAATGGTTAATGCCGTAAATCGCGGACTGCTGGGCAATCTCCGCCATTTTGACCTTATCGGCGGGATTGATGCCGCCTGCGGCAACGAGCTCCGCTCCATGGGACTTGGCCGCATTGGTCATAAGGGACACGAGCAGGGCGGTACCGATGGCGCCGGCCACGTTCCGGAGCGTCTGCGACATGGCCGATCCGTGCGCGTTCAAACGCTGGGGAAGTTGATTCATTCCTGCGGTCTGGATCGGCATCATCAGCATCGACATCCCGAAGCTGCGGATCGTGTAGATCAGAATAAGCGTCGTGTACGTCGTATCCACGGTAAGCTTGCTGAATTCGTAAGTTGTCACGGCCGTGATCAAAAGACCTGTGACGGATAGCCAGCGGGCTCCGACTTTATCGAAAATAATACCGGTAATCGGGGACATGATCCCCATCAGGATCGCGCCCGGCAGAAGCAGAAGTCCGGATTCGAACGGCGTAAATCCGCGGATGTTTTGCAGATAGAGCGGGAGAAGAATCATCCCGGAGAACATGGCCATCGTCACAATGACGTTAATGACGGTCGTAAGGGAATACATGTTGAATTTGAACACCCGGAATTCCAGAATCGGCTTCTCGGTCACCAGCTCGCGCCAGATGAACAGGATGAGCGAAACGGCTCCGACCGCCAGACAAGTCACAACAATCGTGCTGTCCCATCCGTCTTTACCCGCGTCACTGAAGCCGTAGAGCAGTCCTCCGAAACCGAGTGTGGATAGAATAACGCCGAGAATATCAAGACGCGGCTTGGACGTGCGCGTCACGTTTTTAAGCGATACGGCTCCGAAAATCAGGGCAAAAGCGGAAAGCGGGATAATGATGTAGAACAGGGCGCGCCAACTGTAATGCTCCATAATCCAGCCGGACAGCGTAGGACCGATAGCCGGGGCGAAAATCATGGCGACGCCCATCATGCCCATCGCTTTGCCGCGCTCTTCCACAGGGAAGATCGTCAGGAAGACGATCGACATCAGCGGCATTAGCACGCCTGCGCCTGCCGCCTGGACAAGACGGCCGGTCAGCAGCAGTTCGAACCCAGGGGCGAATCCGCTTATGATCGTGCCCAGCGTGAACAATCCCACCGCGGCGATAAACAGCTTCCGCGTCGTAAAACGTTCGATCAGAAAGGCGCTGATCGGGACGAGAACGCCGCTGACCAGCATATAGCCGTTGGACAGCCACTGGATGGTGTTCTCGCTTACTTTGAGGTCCTTCATCATGCCCGGCAGGGCGACGTTGAGGAAGGTTTGGCTGAGCAGGGCGACGAACGCTCCGATCAGCAGGGAGGCCACAATGGGCCCCCGTTTAAATTGGGGTGCTTC
This sequence comes from Paenibacillus chitinolyticus NBRC 15660, assembly GCF_000739915.1. GTDB lineage: Bacteria > Bacillota > Bacilli > Paenibacillales > NBRC-103111 > Paenibacillus_F > Paenibacillus_F chitinolyticus. The sequence goes on from NZ_BBJT01000004.1 coordinate 159,207, forward strand.
TGTACTCATGGGTTTCTTCATCTCTCACTTTCTGTAAAATCTCTAGGATTTGTGTATTGATACGCTCCAGCTGCCGCTGATCCTCTTCGGATACCGAAGCGAGAATATACAATCGGTCCATGTGGTCCCGTTCGACCAGGTTCCACTGCTCCAGCCCTTGCTCCGTCAGTTTGAGCGTAACGGACCTGCGGTCTGTCTCCGAACGCTCCCGGGAAACGAGGCCCGCTTTGACCAGACGGTCCACAATCCCGCTCGTCGTGCTGGTCCCGAGCAGAATATACTCGCTGAGTTCCCCCAATCCGATAAGCGGATGTTCTTTCAGATTTTTCAGGGTAAGCAGTTGGACCGGCGTCAGGCCGTACAGTTGAGCCGCCTTCATCAAGACTTGGAAAAAAGCCTGATTGACCTCACGATAGGATTGAAAAATCCGGTGAATGCGATCCTGTTCCTCCAATACGAATTCCTTCCTTTCTTTACTATTCGCCTGCAAATATTTTGCATACGAAATATTATAGGACTTAAAGAGTTTCTAGTCAATCATATTCCTATAAACTTAATAAGTCTTTTATGCGTCCCTTTTTCCACTCCTATTGATTAAACTTATTTGTCCAACGCAAAAAAAGCCCTTGCCGGGTTGAACGAGAAGGATGTTCTCATTGTAACCCGGAAGGGCATGGCTTTGTGCAGGGGAGTTCGGCCCTGTCCCGATGAAGCGGAAAAAGCAGGGCGGGACGGATTAGCGGACCATCCAGCCCCCGTCGACGCACAGAATGTGTCCGTTCATGTAATCCGAGGCCCGGGATGCGAGCAGCACCGCCGGTCCGACCAGATCCTGGGACGTGCCCCAGCGTGCCGCCGGAATGCGCTCGAGAATCTGCTTGCTGCGGACCGGATCGTCGCGCAGCGCCTCGGTGTTGTCCGTGCTCATGTAGCCCGGTGCGATGGCGTTGACTTGAATGCCTTTGGAGGCCCATTCATTCGCCAAAGCTTTGGTCAGGCCGGCTACGGCATGCTTGCTGGACGTGTAGCCGGGCACGTTAATGCCTCCCTGGAACGACAGCATGGAGGCCACATTGATGATCTTGCCGGAACCCTGCGCGATCATATGGCGGCCGGCAAGCTGGCAGAGCGTGAACACGGAGTTCAAGTTCACGTCCAGCACATCCTGCCAGTCCTGGTAGTCATGCTCGGCGGCCGGCGTGCGCCGGATGATGCCCGCGTTGTTGACCAGGATGTCGAGTCCGCCCAGGCCTTCGAGGGCCTGGCCGATGACGCCGGACAGCAGGCTGCGGTCGGAGACATCCGCCTGGATGGTGACCGCGCGGCGGCCGAGGCTCTCGATCCGTGCCTTGACGTCATCCGCCGGCGTCCGGTTCGTCACCAGCGCCACGTCCGCTCCCGCCTCGGCCAGACCGATCGCGATAGCGGCGCCTAGGCCGCGGCCCGCCCCGGTTACGACGGCTTTTTTGCCGGACAAATCAAATAAGTTCATTCCGTACACCTTCCTTAGCCTAACGGTTATTAGAGGGGGGCCTGCAAAATGTTGACGGCTTCCCCGTATTTGCTCAGCGTCTCGGAACCGATGCCGCTGTCGGTGATCAAGTAGTCGATCTCGTCAAGCCCGGCAAACGTGATCAAGGCTCCTTTGCCGAACTTCTTGTGGTCGGCGACGCAGTAAATCGTTTTGGCGCATTCCATGTACACGCGCTTGAGCCTTGTCAGCTCCTCCGTGAAAATGGTCAGTCCGTAATCCGGATGAATGCCGGTCGCGGACAGAAACAGCTTGTGTACGTTGAGTTTCTTCACCCAATCCGGATCGGTGCCGACGAGCAGGTTATGATGCCGGTACCCGCCCGGCACGACAAGCCGGATCTGGTCCTTGGCCGTCAGCTCCCGGATTATGAGCAGATCGTTGGTCAGGACCGTGAGCGGCATGTTCTTCACCTTGCGGGCGATCTCCAGCGTCGTACTCCCGGCGTCGAGCGCAATGATGTCGTGCGGTTCGATGAACGTCAGCGCGTATTCGGCGATGGCGGATTTTTCGCGGACATGCTTGATATTCGGAATCTGCGGCAGCAGGCTCTCTTCGTCCGGCAAAGGGACAGCTCCCCCGTGGGTCCGCTTCAGAAGCCCCTTCTCCTCCAGCTTCTCGAGATCCTCGCGGATCGTCTTTTCCGTGACCTGAAATTTATCGCTAAGCTCGGAAACTTTGACGCTTTTCCGGCCTTCCAGTTCTTCCAGAATGGTACGATGGCGTTCAGCAGCCAGCATGAATAATTCCTCCTTGCCTGTCAAACAGGTTCATGCTTCTACTTTAACTCGTTCATAGGCACCATATCCATATCTTTAAAGGTATAATTTTCACCGGCCATAGCCCAGATGAACGAATAGTTGCTGGTTCCCGCTCCAGAATGGATGGACCAGCTCGGCGAAATCACGCCTTGTTCATTGGAGACTACGAGGTGACGCGTTTCCGAAGGCTCGCCCATCATATGGAATACGCGCGCGTCTTCCTTCAGATCGAAGTACAGGTAAGCTTCCATTCTGCGGTCGTGAATATGAGCCGGCATCGTGTTCCATACGCTTCCCGTTTTGAGCTGGGTAACGCCCATCATCAGCTGGCAGCTCTGGATGCCGTCGGCATGAATGTACTGGTTCAGAATCCGCTCGTTGGACGTTTCCAGAGAGCCGAGGTGGTTCGGATTCGCTTCCTTGATGGAAATTTTTCTCGACGGAATTTCCGCGTGAGCGAGAGCCGAACAGAAATAAACGCGGGCCGGATTCGAAGAATCCTTGCTTGCGATCGTCACTTTCTTGTTCCCTTTGCCCACGTACAGCGCATCCAGACGGCCCAGCTCGAAGCTCTCTCCGTCCGCCGTAATGACGGCGTCTCCGCCGATGTTCAGGAAGCCAACCTCGCGGCGCTCCAGGAAGTATTCCGTTTTGAGCGTTTCGGCCGCTTCAAGTTCCAGCGTTTCCTTGACAGGAACCGCGCCTCCGATGACCATGCGGTCATAATGGGTGTAAACCATCGAAATGCGCTCTTCCTGAAACAGATTTTCGATCAAAAAATCGTTTCTCATGCGTTCGGTTGTAAACGTTTTAAAATCAGCAGGGTTGGTCGTGTGACGGATTTCCATATGGTGTAACCTCCTATAAGGTACGTTTATGTTCATTTAAGTTCGTTTTAAGTGTATCATAACAATAGCGAACATAAAAGGACTTTTTTCATATGAGATCGATAAACCCTTTTTTCATAGATTCGGGCGGCCGCCGCCACCTTTCTATTAATCTCGCATACGATAATCTCAGAAAGGAGGAACGAGTCCCCAACCCGCACAACGGACCCTGCCGGCCCTGCCCCTCCTCTTCCCATATAAAAAGCGGCCGCCCTCCGGAAATGAAGGCGGCCGCTTTTCCTGTGAGCGGACTGGTGAGACAGGCTTCGTCTCCAATCCGGGGAAGGCGTTCCAAAATGTTTTCGATCAGCAGCCTGTAAGTCTTGTCGTGTTCGAACAATGTTTTCTCCACTTACATGTTGGCTTGCTTTAATATTCTCCTTTGATTACAAAAAACGATCCCCGAATGGTTCCGGCTAGTTTGGACTTCTGCCTGGCAAACTTAAACTTCCCTTCTAGCTCCTGCGGTACCTCCATTCCCTCGGAAAGCTTAAAACCAACGGCCCGCTTCTTAGGGTCATCCACCGTATACATGACATTGAGCGCAAGTCCGTCCTCATAAAAGACGTAGGTAAATTGGATATTTTCCACTTGGAACTGCGACGTTTCCAAAGGCTTGGCCGCAAACGCAAGACCACGTTCTTCTTTCAAAATCCGGTTCACGTAATCAAGGTTCTCCTGACTTTCACTGGCGGGTACAACCGTAAATTCATGCTTGTATTTGTTCATAAAATAACGGGCTTCGTTAGCACGCAATCCAGCAAGCGCTTCCGCTACAGGTGAGGACTCTAAACCAACTGTGGACACATTTTTAAAATCAACGATATACGACATTTAAATCTCTCCTTTTATGTTTTGGTTTTCAAAAACGGAGGGTACCGAATGCAGTCTCTCCAATTTAACATTTTAATAGTAGGAATCTATTGGTTGTACGAAGGAGCAGCCGATAATTTCACCGCTTCCTTACATTTTGCGGCTCCCCGGACGCAGCGCCCACGAGGCGATATTCAATGCGGCATAGAAAAGCGGAAGGATAAGATTAAAACCATAATCACCATAATCGTCAGCAAACGCATGAGATAAAGCCGCACCCGTCATTAAGAAGAAAATACCGGCGTAAGCCCATTCTTTAAGCCGGGGAAAACCCGGCACGATGATAGCAATGACCCCAAGTAATTTCCAAGTCCCAAGAATGCTCGTGACGTATAAAGGGAACCCGATATTTTTCACTAAGTCCACATTCCCCCCATATCGCATGAGTTGCCCGATACCGCTTAACGTAATGGATATTACGAGCAGTAATGTGAAGGTCCAATAAGCAATCGTTTTTCCGCGGTGCCGGGTTTCTTCTTTGACGGTTGTTTCCGCACTTATGATTGTACTCATTTTGTTTCCTCCTCATTGTTTTAAATGAAACTTATTCAGGTCCAAATCTTGTTAATTGGCTGCTTCCTAATTGGACACCATTTGGTGTCACTTTGAATTATAGGACACCATTCGGTGTCGTGTCAAAAGTATTTTTTAACGCCTTATGCAAACTGCCGGCCGGCTATGTGTGTCAACATTTCATGCCATCTGGCTCTCTGATTGAATGCAAAAAAGCTCCGGCGCGTTAATGCCGAAGTTTTTTGATCATGAGTCCGTTTTGGCGGGCGTTTGGAGCGGGAGGGGCCCGTCCTTTACAGGCGAAAATTGAGAAAAGAACCAGCGTCGGCCGGCTCCTGCGTTATTTTATGCAGCTATACGAAAACAACTTCATGTCTCAACATTTTAATGATAGAGCGTGGGCCATATCTATACAGCTCATGTATTTTCAATATGAAATTCATATTTCTCAAAACGATTTCTAAGATTTTCATCGTGTGGCAACCACTCCGAATCACTCCACAAAGACATGCTTAAGAATTCCGACAGTTGATCCACGGCTTGTTCCGGACTCGTAATCTTTATGAATTCGTCAAAATCTTCCTTACGGATATCCAACACTTCCCGCAGGCGGTCATCATGAAGGCGCTCCTCTTGGAGTTCATAGTCCTCTCTCGTCCACGGTCCGCAGAAGATTCTTTCCGCTCCGATATCTCCATTCTCGAAAATCGACAACTCAAATATTTCATCATTTATAAATCCGATCGTCACCACCGGCTCCTCGATAAGCCGGGACAACGCTTTGCCGATCTTCTTCACCGTACCCCATACAAAATAATCGTGGAGCACACTGATCCAGTTTTCGTTGCTTTTGCTTACATAAAAGACAAATGTATTGTCTTGAGCTTCATTTCCCGTCTTGTCCGCATCCGAGACCGCTCGGTTTTGAACGGACGATTTCTTACCTAATAATTCGGGGGAACCTTCGCTAAGCTCTCTTAATGCTTTAAGAGCTTTCTCCAGGTTATTCGACTTGATGTGCAAATTCGCAAAATTTCTTCCCACAGGTCGGCCTCCTCAAATTGTATTTCCTACTATTCTTGTTCATGTCCTATAAGGTTCGCCTCAATAATCCCACTCCCTTACCCTACTGAACGGCACCGCTTAGATGCTCATGCACAAGCTTCCACTCGCCCGCAGCGTCCTTGACGAACACATTCGTCCCGCGCCCGCTGCCCGAAACGAACTTCCCTTCGTGGTAGCCTTCCCAGCAGTACGTGTAGATGCATGCGGCCGACTGCGGCCCTTCCGCTATCCACTGCACGTCACGGACCGAATACACTTCCTCCCGTATAAGGTTCCACGTGTTCTCAAAGTACGCCCGGATCTGCTCCGGCGTCGTGCAGCTCTTGTCCGTAAACCAGTAGACCGCCTGCGGGTGTAGAATTTTTCTCACTTCATCAAAGTCATGCGTGTTCGTAGCTGTTATGTATGCTTCCAGTGCGTTTTGGTATGTCATGCTGCATTTGTCCCTTCTTTTTGCTCTTAACGTTCTAGCGCAGCACCCGATTCTCTTACCAGCTCCGTCAGATCCCGTGCGCTCTTTAATACACGGTCCGGCTCCGGATCAAATCGTGCGGTCTGAACGGTCTCGAACCAGTGAGCTCCAATCGTCATCAATCCGGCCGACTTTCCGGCTGTAATATCCGCGCTGCTGTCTCCGACGAAGATCGCTTCCTCCTTAGACAACCCAAGCAGCTTCAGCACCGCAAAAATCCCCTCGGGATCCGGTTTCGGCCGTTCCACCTCGTCGCCGGATACGGAGAAGCAGAAATACTTCTCAATTCCCAGCTTGTTCAAGCTAACATCGAGGGCTCTTCTGCTCTTGCCCGTTATGATGACCATCCGGACCCCTTGCCCGTTTAAATCCTCCAGCATATGTACAATGTCCCGGGGCATGCTCACTCTTTCATGAAAATGATTTTCATAAAAAGCATAGTAATCCGCTATGGCCGCTTCCGCTTTGGATGAGTCCGACACATTCCTCCGGATGATGTCATCCTCCGTGGGTCCGAATATGGCCGTGATCTGCTCGTTGGTCAGCGTCTCGTTTTCGTACGTTTCAAAAACGCAGCGGAAAGCGTCGAAAGAAAGCGGCAGTGTATCCGCCAGCGTGCCGTCGAAATCGAAAAGAATCGCCTGAATCGGCATGGGTGGGTCCTCCTTTTATAAGAAACATTCAAGAATTCAGCATACGCCTGCTGTGCAGCATCAGGTTGGTCAAGCCTCCGAGGAGTGTGCCGAGCACAACACTCACAAGATTGATCCCCGTCGTAATGAACCAAAGTATTCCGGCTCCTAAGTCATCTTCCGCGACCGAAAAAAACAGTCCACCGATGAAAAAAAACAGCAAGGAGCCGAGCGGGCTCAGTACAAAGAGAAAAGCCAACACAGCCCAATATTTCGTTCTAAAACATGCAAAAACCGGGAGCGCGTAAAAAATGGTCAAGACAGCCACAGCGAGACCTAAGCTTTCTACTATCGCAGAGTACTTATAAGCGCTTAGAAAAAGCAGCTCTCCACCCGCTCCGTGAAGAAAACTCAAAAGCACGGTCAGCCCGAGTGTGCCGAACAACGTGCCGTTCCATTTTTTTATCAATTCTCTTCCCCCTTTAAATGCTGCGCATGTTCACGCTTACAGCCGGCTAACCACGATACAAGCTATTCCGACCAGCAAAAAAATCCCACCGCCCAGCCTTGTGGAGAGCAGATACAGATCGGACGGCTCCGTTCCGTCGTTGGATTTCCAGCTTTCCTTAACGGTCCATACGGCCCCCGGCGCGAGCAGCATCACAAGACCGACCGCGATCAGCACGATATAGATGAAAATGGCCTTATCACCCTCTTCCCTTGTTTCCTATATCTTACATCCCCTTGCCTTTTCCCGCAAAATAAAAAACCGCCCGCTTCCGAGAAGCGGACGGCCGGGTGATTTACATCTGGTCCCACTGGTTCCAGTTGATTTTGAGAATGCGGTCCATGATGTACGTCGTCGTGTACCGGTATTTGTTCGCACCGGATTCGAACAGGACGAACAGGTCGTCGCCCACCGGCACGATGCCCTCGGTCATCGGGACGGCGGTCAGCTTGCTGTTCGTAGCCTTGGCGGACTGCCCGTCGAGGAACCAGACGGGCACGCTTGTCCCGCCCACGGTTCCCGTGGCGTGAGCCGGTTCCTGCAGCGGGTTGTTGTAGCGGTACAGCGTGCTGTCGTTGCCGCGTCCGTAGGACTGGCTGAGCACGACGGAATTCTGCATAAACGCGATGCCCTGAATTTTCTCCGTGATGGACAGGAGATAGTCCGGTACCGCAGCCGTGCCGGCGCTGCCGTTCCACTTGTCCGAACGGATCGTATCCGTGACCGGATCGAGCCGATATCCCGCGGTCCAGGCGTAGTGCTGCACGCCGTCGCGGCCTACGAGCTTGTGGCTCGGGTCGGTCGGGTAGCTCTTCGCTTCGTAGAACTCGCCTACCCAAAGAACGCCGTCGGCGAACGTATTGAACGCCGCATCCACCGGCACCGGAACGGAGCCGATGAAGGAGACTTCGCCGTTGTTCTGGGCGCCGGTCACATCGCTCAGCCGGAGCTGGTGCAGCGCCCCTTCGGAGGCGATCCACACGTGATCCCGGCTGACCGCCACGCCGCCGGCATGTCCGGTGTACGGAGTGCCGTCGCTGTTATACAGCACGACGGATTTGACGTACTGGTTCGTCGAAGCGTCCGTGACGGTGAGAGTCGCGGGGCGTCCGTCCTCCAGGTATGCCACAGTGAGCAGCCAGTTGTTGGCCCCGTAATACGCCATTCCCTGCGGAACGAGATCCTGTTTCAGTCCCGGAACGACCGGACCGTCGGAGCTGATGTTCCACAGGCTCTGGTACTTGCTGTCTTTCGGATTGACGGCTCTTTCTTCCTGCGTGATCAACTGGTGGGAAGGCGTAACGGTAACGGACGTTTTGGCCGACTCGTTCTCGGACAGATCCACGGCGCTGATCTGGAACGTATACGGCTTGTTTCCGATCAGGGAGTAAGCCGTGAACTCGCGCTGCGAAGCGGGCACCGTATAGAGCAGCACTCCGTTCTGGTAGACGTTGTACTGGAACACGTCTGCCTCCGGGTTCGCCGACCACGCCAGCTTCGCGCTGCCTCCGCTCGCCACCGCCGTAACCCCCGCCGGTGCCTGGGGCGCCTGATTGTCCTGCTTCGGACGGGCCGGGGCTTGTCCGGCAAGGAGTCTGCCGGGTGTCGGCGCCTGCAGTCCGGCGATCTTCTGCATCGCCGTTCCGCCTGCCGCCGGATAGCGGTAGGTGATCGTCTTGCCTTCGGCCACATCGTCGGCCGTGTACGAAGCCTTGACCGCTTCCGCGCCCGCCGGGTCCAGAATCGTGACGGTCTGCGTTCCGCTGTTCGTCAGGCCGCCGACATTTTCAATGATGTGAAGCTTGCTGTCCGGCACGTACTTGCTTGCGTAGGAAAGGGAATAATAGCTGTTGAACGCCTCTTTGCCAAGCGGAGCGATTTCGGCTCTACGAGTCCAAACCACGCCGGTCTCCCAAGGCCCCAGCTTGTAGGACTGCGCGATTTGAGCGTTCCAGCTTCCGGCTTTGAACCGGTAGCCCTGCAGATCGACCTGCACGGCGCTGTTGTTGTACACCTCGATGTACTCGAAAGCGTCGTAGCTCGCGAAATTGGTCGTATCCGGCACCAATTCCGTAATGAGCAGCTTCGGCATGGCCGCTGCCTGAACGGACTGAGTCGGCAAGACCGGCAGGAGCGGAGCCGCCGCCAGGGCCAGAGTCAAGACGCCGGCCATCTTTTTGCGTAAACTTTTGCGCATTCTTCATCCTCCTAGGCGTATCGATTATATGAAAAACGGCCGAATAAAAGCGGATCGTGTTTTCAAAGCCATCCACAAGTATTCAACCGTTATTTCCCAAAGGAGCCGCGTACGCTTACTTCCCGCAGAAACGATACAAAAGCATCTATAGAAATCCCTTGAATATCCTAACGCATCCGGCGCCGCACATCTAATGAAGAAATTGTTAAGGCGGCTCTAGCGGTTTTCATCCTGCCAGCGCCACAATTCCTTACTGGACGTCGAGATGCCGATAACCCCGCTGCCGAGAGCGGCGTTAAAGTCTTCCAGATCGGTCATCAGACCGCCTGCAATAACCGGCACATCCACTTCGGCCCGGATCCGCTTCATAATCCGCGAGCAGACCATTCCCGGAAGAACCTCGATCGCGTCAGGCTGGGAGCTTTTTGTCATTTTGATGCCGTTATCCAGCGATACCGAGTCGAAAACGAACAGCCGTTGTACGGTAATCAGGCCGTATTTTTTCCCTTCGGCAATAATGTTGTTCTTCGTCGTGACGATCCCGTCGATGCCGATTTTCTCCGCCATATAGGCGACTCCCGCTTTGTCTTTGCCGATTCCTTCGATCAAGTCGAAATGGACAAAGGACAGCTTCCCGGCTTCGCGGATTTTTTCCACAATGCCTTCGATCATAAAAATATCCGATTTCAATATAAAGACGATATTGGAGGAGGTCTGCAAAATGCCCGGCAGCTCCTCCGCATTCATCAAGCTTGTAATCACGGGTTTCTTTTTCAGACAATAAGCCACTCGCTGTGCACGTTCTGTCGTCTCTTTCATCCTCATCACCTCATCGTTGATTAAACATTCTCCAGGTCTCCGGTCCAATCAAACGTTCAGCACCTTCAGTCCCTTTAGGCAAGTGACATGCCGGTTGATCCGGCTGCCTCTAAGTTGAATCTCATGTGACCACCGTCATGTGACTCCGAGCAGCGCGCTTGGAGCTTCGAGCGGTGCGGTCTCCCGGCGGCGGGTTACTGGGAAGAACAGCCTTGCTTCACAATAGCGTGAACGGAAGGCAGCACGTAAGTCGGCTTAAACTCGGCCGATGCGACATCCGCTTCGCTCGTAATGCCCGTGAGGACAAGCGCGGTGCTCATTCCCGCCTCGGCTCCCATCCGGATGTCCGTCTCCAGACGGTCTCCGGTCATCAGGCAATCCTTCGCTTCCACCTGCAAAATTTCGAGCGCGGTCAGCGCCGTCATGACGGAAGGCTTGCCCATAATCATCGTGACCTTCTTGCCGGTCGTGCCTTCGATGGCACCGATCATTCCTCCGCAGTCGGGAACGTCTCCGCCCGGCATCGGGCAAGTTCTGTCTGGATGGGTCGCAATCGCCTCGGCCCCGTGCTTGATCGCCTGGTAAGCGAAATCCAAATGGTTGTAATGAAAATCGCGGTCCCAGGAAATGACGACGACACCGGTTTCCTCCGGCGTATCCGCGAAGGAGATGCCGTTTTCCAGAAATTCTTCCTTTAGAATCGGCTCTCCGATGACGTATACCTTTTGGCCCGGATAGTGATTCTGCAAATAACGGATCGTGACGAGCGCGGGATTCAGCATCTGTTCCATGCCTATCTTCACCCCGAATTCATGGAGCTTTTTAACGTAGTTTTCACGGGATTCGATCGTCTTGTTCGTCAAGAACAGAAGTTTCTTCCCTTTGGACTGCAGATGATGGATCGTTTCCACCGCTCCTTCGATCGCATGATCGCCCAAGTAAATCGTTCCGTCCAAATCAAATATGTACCCCGCATAATGATCCATCTCTTCACTCCCTCTCGCTCACAATAAGCCCTCGTATTCTGCCGGATACGGCTGATTCTCGGGCGCATTCCCCTAGTCAATCGAATTTTCACCGGACAAAAAAATTCTTTCCAGTTCCCGGCCCAAAAATATTTTGGAAGAAACCGGCTCCGGTATTTCCTTCAGCAGATCCTCGTAAGGCTCGTCGTCCGTCAGGTGCACGAGTATGCCCCGGCCGATTTTGCTCCAGTCGTAGTAACCGGCAATGTCGCGCAAGGTGCTGTGCATCGCCAGACTTCTCTCCGCCGTCGTCGATTCGTGGATAAGCAGGTCGATCCGGTCCATGTCCCGAATGAGCGGGTTCGGCATCGTATCCGTTGAATAAACGAATACCGTTCCGCCGCATTCCACCCGGATGCCGACGGCCGCAACGCCGTGCCTGCTCGGAAAAACCGACAGAGCCGTTTCGCCTTCTTTCCATAGAAGTGCAGGCTTCTCCCACTGGAACGCCCGGACCGAAATCTCGAAAGCAATGGGCCATTTCGTCAATTTCATCAGGTCCAGCCAGTTTTGCAGCCATTCTTTCTCCGACTCGTCACAGTAAATTTCCAGCGGATCTTCACGACCGTCGATCCACATCCCCCACAGCAGGGAGGGCAGACCGTAAATATGGTCGATATGAACATGTGTAAACACCACCCGCTTGACTTCGTGCGTCGTAAGTCCGAGTGTTTTCAGCTTCCCGAGCGGGTTGCCTCCGATGTCAATAAGCGTGCTCCCGGACGTATCGCGCACAAGCAGATACGTATTGTCTCTATCCCTGCCCGAAGAAGCACACGCCGTCCCCATTAAAATCAGTTCCATGTCTGCGCGCCCCCCTACTTGATACCGGAGTGCATAAAGCTGTCGACGAATTGTCTCTGGAACACGAAGAACGCGATGAGCAGAGGCAGGATCACCATCAGCGTCGCTGCCGTGACCGTTCCCCATTGAGCGCCGGTTTCAAACGACTGGGCGAAAATCGCGATCCCTACGGTAAGCGGACGGGATTCGACGGAGTTCGTAACGACGAGCGGCCACATGAAATTGCTCCAGTGAGTACTCACGGAAATAAGGCCGAACGCGATGTAAGTCGGTTTGGCGGCAGGCAGGTACACGTACCAGAGCGTCTGCCACCATTTGCAGCCGTCCACCCGTGCCGCTTCGTCCAGATCAAGCGGAATCTGCTTGAACGTCTGGCGCAGCTGAAACACTCCGAACGAGGAAGCCCAGTACGGCAGCATGATCGCCAGCTTCGTATCGACGAGATTCAGCTCTTTCATGATCGTGTAGTTCGGATAGATCAGAATGTCCGGCGGAATCATGATCTGCGTCAGGAAGATGATGAACAGAATGCCGGAGCCGACAAAATTCAACCGGGCAAACGCATAGGCGGCCAGCGTGATCGTAACGAGCTGAACGGCCAGGATGCCCACAACTATGACGATCGTATTCCAGTAATACTGGAGGAACGGAATCGTTTTCCAAGCGTTGATGTAGTTCACGAAAGTCGGATTTTCGATCGCAAACGGATTGGCCCTTGTAATGATTTCTTCCGAAGGCGTGAAGGAAGTGAACACCGTCCATACCAGAGGGATCAGGAAGGCGATGGCAAGCAGAATAATAACCGTCCGGTTGATGACTTGATGCATAAGGTTGCCTCTCCTTTCTTCTAGTAGTGGATTTTTTTATCGAGATAAGCGTAGTTGAAAATAGATACGGCAAGCAGAATGACGAGCAGGATAACCGTTAGCACGGATGCTTTGCCCATATCCCAGAAGCTGAACGCCGTTTCGTAAATGTGATAGAGCAGCAGGTTGCTCCCGTTGTCCGGACCGCCCTTAGTCATAATGTACAGGTGATCCACCAGCTTGAAGGAATTGGTGACCGCGATAATAAACACGAACGTCGTGGTAGGCATCAGCAGCGGAAACGTGATTTTGCGAAAAACTTGAAAAGGGCTCGCGCCTTCCAGCTTGGCGGCTTCATACACTTCCTTGGGCAGACTTTGCAGTCCCGCCAGGTAGAAAATCATGAAATACCCGGCTTCCTTCCAGAGAACCATAAGCATCATGGCGTACATAACCCACTCGGGACTGCCGAGCCAGTTGGGGCTATCGATTCCGAATACACCGAGGAATTTGTCCAAAAGCCCGTAATCCGGCGTATAAATGAACAGCCAGACGTTAGCGATGGCAATCATCGGAATAATCGTCGGGTAGAAAAAGGCGGCACGGAGCAGTCCGTTGCCCTTCAGCTTGTTATTCACCCAGATGGCCATGTAGATGGCGAGAAAAATGCTCGTCGGAACCGTGCCGACCGCCAGGAGAAGGTTGTTCTTGATGACTTTCCGGAACACATCATCCTGCAGGACGGATTTATACTGATCGAGCCCGACAAACGTGCTGCTTTCGAAGTTGGAGCTGTAGAAGCTGAGATAGATCGACTTGAGCGTCGGGTAGAACGTGAACAAGGCCAGGAAAATCAGAGAAGGCAAAAGGAGCGCATAAGCGAACGCATTCTCTTTCCAGTTGAATTTATTCTTGATGGTTGCGGTTCGTTGAGCCAATAAAATCACCCGTTTCTTCACATGGAGAGGTTGGTCGAAAACGACAGGAAGCCGCAGGTCGCATTAGGCGATCCCATAGAGAAAGAAGGATTCCTTAACGCAACTGCGGCTTCTCATCGTCTCTAGCCGAACATGTTTTAAGTTAGTTGAAATTAGTTAAAGTTATTTAAAATTTTTCAGAATGCCGTCCGCCGCTTCCTGCGATTTCTGCAAAGCTTCTTTCGCCGTCATCTTGCCGAGCAGCGCCGCCTGAATATTGTCGTTAAACAGCTTGGTTATCTGGCCGTTCTGGTACGTGGAAAGCTCGCTGTCCGCGTATTCCAGTTGATCTCTGGCTACTTTGGCCTGCGGGAACGATTCGATGTACTTTTTCAGCTGATCGGTTTCGTAAGCGGCTTTCGTCGTGCCGACATATCCGGTGTCGATCGACCACTGGGCCACACGCTCCGGCTTCGTCAGGAATTCGATGAATTTGACGGCCGCTTTTTTGCGTTCTTCCGGGATATTTTTGAACACATACAGGTTGCCGCCCCCGGTCGGGGAACCGAATTGTTTGTTGGCCGGCAGGAAAGCGACGCCGAAGTTGAATTTCGCATCGGTTTTGACTTTCGTCAGGTTGCCGGTCGTATGGAACATCATGGCCGTTTTGCCGCTGATGAAGTCGGACGGCACCGTCGCCCATTCGATCGCCCCGTTTGGCATGACCTTATCCTTCTGTCCCAGGTCCATATAGAACTGGAGCGCTTCTTCTACGTGCGGTTTGTTGAAAAAGACCTGCTTGCCGTCGCTCGACATAATGTTGTCGCCGGATTGCAATGAGAGCGCTTGCAGCATCCAGTATTGATAGCCGGTGCTCGGGATTTCGACCCCCCACTGCGACACTTTACCGGATGCGTCCGTTTTGGTCAGCTTGGCCGCAGCCTCCCGGAGCTCGTTCCAGTTTTTCGGCGCTTTTTCCGGGTCCAGCCCCGCTTCCTTGAACATGTCCTTGTTGTAGTAAAGCACGATCGTGCTGCGCTGGAACGGAACGCTCCAAACGGTGTCGCCGGACTTCGTGTTGCCGAGGAACGCTTCATAGAAGTTGCCGAAATAGTCCTTCGAGAACCGCGGAGTGAGATCCTCAATGGCTTTCATCGAAAGCAACGTGTACAGATCCGTGGACAGAAGAACCGCCATATCCGGGGAGTTGTTGCCCTGAACCGCCGTAGCGACCTTCGTCATCGTATCCTGGTAACTGCCG
Source organism: Paenibacillus chitinolyticus NBRC 15660 (assembly GCF_000739915.1). Taxonomy (GTDB): domain Bacteria; phylum Bacillota; class Bacilli; order Paenibacillales; family NBRC-103111; genus Paenibacillus_F; species Paenibacillus_F chitinolyticus. The sequence goes on from NZ_BBJT01000004.1 coordinate 174,278, forward strand.
CCGTAAACCGGTTTGATCTTAATGTTCGGGTTTTCCTTCTCAAAATCTTGGGCAAGCCCATCGATGATTTTCGTAATCGGTCCGCCTACCGCAACCGGGAAGTAAAACTGAAGCTCGACGGGTTTGCCGTTGTCTCCGCCGGAACCTTTATTGTCTGTAGACGCCGTATTTCCGCCTCCTCCTCCGCAAGCTGAAAGGAGCATCGCAAGCGCGATCATAAGGACCATTAGTTTTTTCAAGAACGTTCCCCCCTGAAATTCGTTAAAGTGTGTAAGTCTGTGCCGGTTTGAGTGAACTTTCATCTTATTTGAAAACGCATTCATTTCTTCGCGGTATCCCGGACGCGATCTCTCCTTTCTATAAATAGGCATAAGAAAAAGAAGCCTCCAGCATAAAAACACCTCCGAAAAGGAGTATGCATGAAGGCTTCTCATTATCTCTAGCCATCGTTGGATCAGGTGTGATATTTGACTCCATATTACACGGAAGCGGTTTCATTGGCAAGAGGTTTTTGTCAAAAAAAAATCATAATAGGAAGGAAATTTGTTCCTCTCCTCTTTTTTAATCAAACCGATCTCATCCAAAAAAGCATATAATGGAAATGGAGGTGAACACACATGTTCAGCAGTGAAGAAAGAGAAGCGCTTTATAAGATTGTGTATACCCGGCGGGACGTCCGTACTTTCCGCAGCGATCCGATTCCGGATGAAACCGTTATCAGGCTGCTGGAAGCCGCTCATCATGCCCCTTCCGTAGGATTTATGCAGCCGTGGAATTTTATCCTGGTGGAGTCGGATGAAATCAAAGAACGGCTCGCCTGGGCGGCCGACAAAGAAAGAAGGGCGCTGGCCATTCATTACGAAGGGGAGCGCCAGGATCAATTTCTGAATTTAAAAATCGAGGGCCTGAAGCAGGCGCCCCTGACCGTGTGCATCACCTGCGATCCGACGCGCGGAGGTTCCCACGTGCTGGGACGCAACTCCATCCCGGAGACGGACATGATGTCCGTCGCATGCGCAATCCAGAACCTGTGGCTCGCAGCCTGCGCGGAAGGTCTGGCAGCCGGCTGGGTCAGCTTCTACAAGAAGAACGATATCCGCGATATTTTGGCGATTCCGCCGCATATCGATCCGCTCGCTCTAATCTCCATCGGCTACACGGACCACTATCCCGCCCAGCCGATTCTCGAAACGGCAAACTGGGAGAAACGCCGGGAGCTGGACGGCCTGATCTACCGCGAAACGTGGGGACAGCGCGGAAACTGAACAAGGGAGTATTCCTTCCGGAATGCTCCCTTGTTTTTTTGCAGCGTCGCGGTATGCGGTTGTAAGGCACGCGGGTTCTGCTGTTGCAGCACTCGGCCGTGTGTTACCGGACCGTTTCCGCCGCTGTGCGCCCATGTTCATTCCCGCTCTGCTCCAGGTAATCCGCGGCAAAATGAAAGCCGCGCTCGAGCAGCAGAGGAATGACTTTATCTAACGTACGGACGGTTTCTTCCCGGGTTCCTCCACCGTCATGAAGCAGAATCATGCTGCCGGACTCTGTCTTTTCCTCAATAAGACGGACCATGTTGTCCACACCGGGGAAAGACCAATCATACATTTCGAGTTCCTCGGACCACATCATAATTTCGTAGCCCCGAGCCCGGAGCAAATCGATAGTCCCCTGATTCAGCAAACCGTACGGAGGGCGGAAAAGAACGGGCGCAAAACCGACGGCATCCCGTATGGCTTCATCCGTCAGGGACAGCTCCTCGTTCAACTCTTTCTCATTAAGGAGGATCATGAAAGGATGGGTGTAGGTATGATTGCCGATCGCATGCCCTTCATCCACTATCCGCTTAACGATGTGCGGGTGCTTCCGGACCCTTTCTCCCATTAAAAAGAACGTACTGGTGATGCCGTATTTCTTTAAAAGATCCAGGATCTGCGGGGTATAAACCGGATCGGGGCCGTCGTCAAACGTTAAATAAATTTTGTTTTCTCCGTTCGGAACTCTGCGAGGGAGATCCTCATGCGGCTCTGTGTAAAGAGAAAGCATCTCTTGCGCCACTCCCTTAATAACCTCGTATCTTTTCAGATCGCAGCTGTCCGAGGCATAAGTAAGGCCCGCTTTTGCGCTTACGAAGATATAATGTGCCCAGTCCACTATTTTGTTTGCTTCCAATGCTCCTCATCCTTTCATGGGTTCCGATTAGCATGTGCGGGTGCACGTCTGTAATAAAGCCGCCCGTCCGCTCCCGCTTCCGCCGGTTTAATCAAGTTCAGGCTCTGCAAATAATTCAGGCAAGCCAACATTTCAAACAGCTTAAAACGGAGCTGTTCCGCGTTTACCGGCACAAAGAACACGAGACAGCACAATTCAAAGGCGGTCATCGGCTTGTCCATCCGGGCCAGTATATCGTCAATGCGCTGCCGGTACTGGGCCGCAATATCGGCCGCACGGGCGTTGTACTTGCGGAAAGGAATCATATGCCCCGGATAAGCCTTCCGGACAGGCAGTTCGGCATGCTCCTTCAGCGAGCTGAAATAGGAGCCGAGCGGATTCTCGTCAAATCCGAGCGTGAAATTAAGGTTCGGCAGCATTTTCGGAATCACATGATCCCCGCAAAAAATGAGCTGCTCTTGTTTGTCGTACAGACAGAGATGTCCTTCCGCGTGGCCGGACACCAGCTCGGCTTCGAAGATCGACTTACCGAGCGCAAGTTTATCGCCTGCACGTATAAATTCCGCATCCGGATGAACATTCACAGACTTCACGTAATGCTTCAGTTCCGGCGCGGTCACTTCCAGCAGATGCCGTGGAGCTCCGTGCCGGGCGAAAAGCTCCAATACCTCTTCATCGTAAACGGAATCCGCCGACCAGATCCGCGAGGCCTGAAGGAAACAGGACTCCGTCATCCGGACCGATGCTCCCGTCACTTCCTGAAGCCTCGCTGCCAGCCCGTAATGATCCACATGATGATGAGTGATAATAATGGAGGTGATATCGCGCGGAGAAATCCCCAGATGTCTCCAGGCTTGCTGCCACAAGCCGAATGTTTCTTCATCGGGCATTCCCGCATCAAGCAGCGTATAGCCGTCTTCCCCGCGGATAAGATAAGCGTTCAGCCACTGCAGGACACTGCCGACAGGCAGCTTCACACTGACAATCTCCTCGGTTTCCTGCTTGAGCAGCTCCATTCGTCACACTCCTTTCCATATGCACCGCTTCAGGCTGTACTCAGGCTTTCACCGTCATTACCTTCTTGCGCGTATAAAATTCCAGTCCGTCTTTCCCGTTCACATGCAGATCGCCGTAAAAAGAGTTTTTGTAGCCGGAGAAAGGGAAAAGCGCCGTCGGGGCAGGTACGCCGATGTTCACTCCCAGCATTCCGGCGTCTATTTCCTCGCGGAACTGGCGGACAGCCGCCAGTTGTCCGGTGTAAATGCAGGCACCGTTGGCAAAAGAAGAACGGTTGGCTATCGCAATCGCCTCTTCCAGACTGTCCGCCTGCATAATGGACAACACCGGTGCGAAAATTTCATCCTGCCAAATCTTCATTGCCGGTGTAACTTCGTCAAAGACAGTCGGGCCGAGGAAATAGCCCGCTCCGGATGCGGCCCCGTCTTTTCTGCCGTCCCGCAGCAGAACGGCGCCTTCCTGTTCGCCGGAACTCAAATAATCCAGGGTCCTGTCTTTGTGGCTTTGACGGATAAGGGGACCCAGCTCCGTTTCCTTATCTTCGCCGTTGCCGATTTGCAACCGATCCGCCGCGTCAATCAGCCTCTGTTTCAAGTCGTCGCGGTCTCCACCGACCAGAACGACGACGGAACAAGCCATGCACCGTTCGCCTGCAGATCCGAAAGCCGACTCGATAATACTTTTGACCGTAAGCTCCTCATCCGCATCCGGCATAACAATGGAGTGGTTTTTGGCTCCAGCCAGCGCCTGAACTCTTTTTCCGTGCTGTGCCGCCGTTTTGTACACATATTCCGCAACCGGCTGCGAGCCGACGAAGGATACGGCTTTGATCTCGGGATGCTCCAGAATGCCGTTCACCACTTCGCGCGCCCCGTGTACGATATTGAACACGCCGTCGGGAAGCCCCGCTTCCGTGAACAGCTCGGCAAGCCGGTTAGCAAGCAGAGGCGTGCGTTCGGACGGCTTCAAAATGAACGTATTGCCGCAGGCAATCGCCATAGGAAACATCCAGCACGGAACCATCATGGGGAAGTTAAACGGTGTGATGCCCCCCACAACCCCAATCGGGTAGCGCAGCATAGTCGTCTCCACACCGGTACCCACGTCCGGAGTAATCTGTCCCATCATGAGGGACGGAATACCCGCCGCAAATTCCACGCATTCGACACCGCGTTGGACTTCCATATACGCATCTTGCTGGGATTTTCCGTTCTCCCTCGTAATCAGAGCGGCGAGCTCGTCCCAAGCTTCAACGAGAAGCTGCTGGTATTTGAAAAGAATCCTCGCCCTTTTCTGGACCGGTGTGTTTTTCCAAGGCAGAAAGGCGGCTTTCGCCGCTTGAACCGCCTCGTCCAGATCCTTGCGGGTTGACAGCGGAACCTGAGCGAGAACCCCGTCGTTCGCCGGATTATAGACCGTTTCGGTCACGGACGAAGAAGATTCCTGCCAGCTGCCGGATATATAGTTTTTTAATAAAATGCTCACAGAAGCACGTCATCTCCTTTCGGCTTGCACACGATTTGAATAACGCGAACTTTGAAGCTTCACATAGCGGATGCAGTAGGCGGAGGGAAGGAGCGGCTCGTCCGGGATGCCGAGGTCCCCGCCGTCCAAGGGCGTGTCCAGGGAGACACGGAACGGCCTCTCGCCTACTTTGAACGCGACGGTTCCCGCCTTCGCTGCATGATACTCAAAAAGCTTTCCTGCCGGCGTCCCGTCTATGGAAAGGCTTAAGCTGCCATTTTCCGGATCGATGGACAGCACGCATTCATACTCGGCGCCCTCTTCGTAGGTTTGTAAGAATACGCGGCTTTCTTCTTGCAGGACCGAAATACGTCCGTCCGTGCTCCAATGGAGCCAGACGGCCGTTTCGCCCCGTCCATCGGTCAGTTCGATCGTAAGCGGTACCGTTCCGATGGCAAGGGGCCGGATACCGATCGTCACATCCGTTTGATGGCCGGCCCTGAAAGCGAAAGCTTTCTCCACCTTGACGTAGTCATAGGGGTCACGGCTGCTCAAGATCAGGCCGGAATCTCCTCTTAAACGGATCTCCGACCATTTGGGCCGATAGATGCTCCAGCCGTCGAAATCTTCCAGGCCGGAGCTTGAAAGAGCGGGCATTTCGCAGAGCTGTCCGGCTGCGGATACGGGACCGGATCCATCGGTGTCCGGCGCCGGGGCCGCTGCTTTTGCCGTTTCAATGGGAGAACCGGACAAGCCGTACACTCTTCCCCCAAGGGTCGAGGCATCCGTATCGGTATCTGTATCTGTATCCGTGTCTGCCGTAGGAGCTGCCGCATCTCCATCATCGTGGAAATCCGGCACCAAGGGCACCGGAATGCGGGCTACCCAAATATCCTCCTTGTTCATGCTGTAAGTGACCCAGATTGCGTCCTCTTCCGGTGTGCCGTTTCCGGACGATATTCCGCGGACATAATTCAACCCGTAAAATTTGTAAAAGCCTGTATAGCGGCGCGGGGGAACTTCCCCTCCGATTAACCGGAGCTTGTCGAAATGAAGCCCGTCCTCGCTTACGGCTGCGGCCAGCGGCCAGCGGTACGCGTTGTTAGGGCTGGGATTGTACAGCAGCGCATATTTGCCGTCCGGCGTTTGCTGGCCCCACAGCTTGCTACCCGCTGTGACCAGACCGTCAATTTCCCCCGTCTCTGTCCAGCTTTCCCCATTGTCTTCGCTTAAAGCATATTTCCCGTTTTTGCCGATACCGGCTACCTTGTTACCGGGCAGGGGATAGCAGCTCAGCGCTTTGTAACCCGCAAGCGGATAAAAACCATCCTCGCTCTGATCTTCTTCCCACCACTGAATCGTCGCCAGCCTGTCTTGCAGTAACAGCCGGCATGCCTCGACAAACCCCTCATCCGGCGATTCCGTATACAAAGGATAGCTCGTGTTACCGGTATTCCATCCCGCATGGACATTCAGCCGAATGAAATAAATGGGGCCCATGGACCCGTCCGGGTATATCTCACGAACGACCCGGCCGATTCCGCGGCCGTCATTGGGCATTACGGAAAGAACCGGACAGATGCCGTAGAAGCCCAGCGTCAGCAGTCTTCCATCGGCTGCCGTATAAAATCCCATACGCTGATGCATGACGGCAAGGCTGCCTTTCGGCAGGTCAGCTCCGTCCGGGCCGCTATATACCCCCTCCGGTATTTCATAGGAAGGAAACGCAATCACCGGTTCGGTCCATTCCTTGCCGTCGGCCGAGCTTGTGATCATCGTCCGGGCGGGAGGATGATTCTCTTCCACGGGACATGTAATATACTGCAAATAAAACCGCTGCCTCCAGAAAGCCAGCATAGGTGCATTATGAAAGGTCCAGCCAGGTCCCCCTTCCAGATCAGGCTTAAGCCTGCAAGCCCGGACCGCCTGGTAATGCCGGACGCCTGGAACAGGCTGGAGCCTTCCGTGGTGCCGGGAAGCCTCTGTTTGTTCCGTTCCGATATATTTCATATCTTAGTGCCCTCCTTGGCTGCCTTTCTAAGATTCCTTGGAGAGTGCTGCCGCAGCACCGGTAGTTTCGAGAAGCGCCGCCCAAAAACTTCTCTCCCGGGAAAGAAGCGGCACGGCCAGGGTCAGGAGCTGATCCCGGTTAAACCTTCTTTTCAACGAAAACTTCGCCTTGATAAACACATTTTTCGCTTTGAACCAGCCTAGTGCCAAATCCTCAAGTTCCTTGTCGAGCGTCTGAAAATCAGCTTCCCGGATAAACCCTGCATCCAGTAAATAGCGCAGCATAAGCCGGTTTCCCGTCTGTCTGCTTTCGATAATATTGACGCCGACCAGTCCGTTGGTCATGCTCTCTTCAAACTTGTCCGGTTCCGGCGTTCCCTCCCACAAATGCTCCGTCTGCAGGTTGTCCAGCTCTCCGATCAGCCTTTCCGCATGACGGCTCAAATCGGAAAGTTTGAATTCGAAAGGCGGAATCTGGTCCTTCAACCGGATCAAAGAACAAGGAGGCTCCTGATAAGCCGGATTATTCTCCGTCTGCGAGCTGAGAAAAGCCTCCTGAAGACGTTCGGGTGGAACTTCAAAATCCCGGAAACCGTTGATATCGTCATCCAGCACCCGGTATACCGAACGCTCCGCATCGTAACCGGTGATCAGGGAGTAGTGGTACCAGTGGTACTGTTTCCAGGCGAGCGAGTTCGGAATCCAGTGAAATAAATCCACGTGAACGACCGGGAGCTGACCGCTGTCCAGCAGTTCGCCGATTTCTTCCCCGATTGCCTGCGGATTCCGGAAATAGTAAGGCTCCCACTCTCGGATAAAATCATTGAAAACCTCATTCTGATACTTGAGCGGGTGGTCCATCGTTAAATAAGTGAATGAAGGATCAACTGCGACCTGATACGTGTAGTGGTTCAGATAAGCAGCCGTCCGGTAGCTGGAATCGTTTGAGACGGCAATGGAATAAACCGTGTTCGACACGCAGTTCATCCAGAAGTCGTTAAACGGGCGGAGAGATTGGTTATACGTCAACGCAGCGCGCTCCCTTCTTAATCGAGATGAAATTCAGCCCGGTATCATAGCCAGTCTTTCCAGCCAAAGCTCCAGAACCTGCTTTTCTTTCAGCGCCATCGCATCGAGACTCTGTATGATCTGTTCGATCAGACGCGCGCTTTGAGTGAGCTCGTATTTGAGCAATTTGTTTCTCAAGTTGAACAATTCCTGTTCCATTTGCCGGTATGCTTCCTGCACGATGTCCAGACCGGAATGTACGGCTATCCCATGCTCCAGCATGTATTGAAGCCGGACTCCCATGACCTTCTTGTGCTCCCAGAGGATATGGAGGTACGCGATATTCGTAACGACAGCACCTTCCCTGTCCAAAATGCACCTCAGAGACTCCACAGCGCTTTTGTATACGTCGAGTCCGAACACCAGTTGAGAACGCTCGGGGAGTGCAAGACCGGTATGCTTATCCGCCGAGTCTACGTACTGGGTCAGAAGCGGGATCACCTTGTCCAGTTGGAATTCCGGATTGAAATCTTCTTTCGGCTTCAACAGGAAAACATCCGTAACGGGAGAGTGGACGATCCCTTTGGCAATGTCGGCAAAAGGAACGGTTGAAGAAGCGAACAGTCTGCTTTTGTTAAATCCGAGAATCTGAAAAGTTTGCTCCTCCAGATCGTATCCATAGATCAGCGCTTCCTGGATAACGTGTTTTTTACCGTGGAAAGGGTTGTCCGCCACATAATATTTATCTACATAGGCATACACGTACTGGTCCCGGTCAATGGCTTCCACCGCCTGCCGGTGAATGTCCGGCTCTTTTCCCGCCGCTTCCGGCACAATCGTCAACACTTCACTGAAACAGCCGGGCTCGTCCGCGTTATAGAAACGGATTTCCGCGACTTGCTCTTCCCGGGTCCTGGTCAGCGAATAAGCCTGCAGCTGTATAAAATTGTTGAGCATCCAGGGCATATAAGAACCCGCCGGACCGAGTATGCTCAAAGGAAACGCGTAATACATGCGTCCATGGATGGGAGGTATCTCCACAGGCAGCACTTTAGTTCCCGTTTTCACGCGCCTTCACTCCTTCTTAAAATTGAGGGCAGCCTTCTGTCCTGTTCATACTGCCTATGCGCCGGGATTACCAGATGTACCGGAGTCCGTGCAGCCTCGATTTCAACTCGTCGATCAATGCTCTTTCTTCCTCTTCGCCATCTGCTTCGAACGTGACGGAGAAACGCACATACGCGCCTGCGTCGTCCCATGGCACGGTGGAGATGAGCTTTTCGGTAATGAGATATTGGGAGAAGTCCTCCGCACTGTCGAAACGGGGGCCGTCTTCTATCCCCTTGGGAGCCTGCGCGTACAAATAGAAGGTCGCTTTGGGCTTCTGCACTTTAAAACCGACCGAGCCTAAAGCTTCGGCCAGAAGACCGTGCCGTCTGGAATATTTGGCGGCGGTAGCCTCCGTAATTTCCGGGTGATTCAAACAGTAGACGCCTGCCTTTTGAATCGCCAGAAACTGCCCGGAATCGTGATTGTCTTTCGCATAAGAAAAGGCCTTAAGAACAAGCTCGTTCCCGGCTACGAAACCGAGTCTCCAGCCTGTCATGTTAAACGCCTTCGACAAGGACTGGATGGCAACGCCCACGTCTTTGGCCCCCGGGACGGACAGGAACGACAGCGGAGGTTCTCCGTCGAACGTCAAGGCGGCGTAAGCTTCATCGGAGACGACGATAATTTCGTTTTCTTTGGCGAAGCGGACGACTTCTTCATAAAACGCCCGGGTAGCCACGGCACCGGTCGGATTGTTCGGGTAATTCAAATAGAGCAGCTTCGCTCTTTTCTTCACCTCGTCGGACAAGGCATTGAGATCGGGCAGATAGCCGTTCTCCTCCAGCAGCGGCATCTTGACCACTTCACCGCCAAGCCACTGGGTGTGGGTACCTATAACAGGATAGCCCGGCACGGTCATCAGCGTAATATCTCCCGGATTGATGAAAACGGCCGGAATCTGGGCCAGGGCAGGCTTAGAGCCGATACAGTGATTGATTTCGGTCGTTGGATCAAGCCCCTTTACACCGTAAATCCGCTCCATATAAGCGGCTGCCGCTTCCTTGAATTCGAACGACCCGTTGTCCGAGTAGAACCGGTTTTCCCGTTTGGCCGCTTCCGTGGAAAGAACGTTAACGACTTCCTTGTCGGCCATCCAGTCCGGCTCCCCTAATCCCATGTCGATAATAGGGATACCCGGTTTTTCCTTTAAAGCTTGAGCCTTCGCGCGTTTAATTTTCTCGAATTTATAAACCTCGTTTCCTTTGCCGAACTTATCCCCACCGATGCGGTCCGCAAAGGACTTTTGAATGTAATCTTGAAGAACGAGCATGATTATCCCTCATTTATGTGTTTTATGGAGCGCCGGCGGTGTGTCCCGCCGGCGTATGAGTTTGCTTTGCTTATGACAGTGAATCCGCTAATTCCTTGCGTTTGATTTTGCCGACTCCGCTGCGCGGAATGCTGTCTACCGTAACAAATTTTTGCGGAAGCTTGAACGGAGCCAGATACTGCTGGCAGTGTGCGATAAGATCGTCGATCGTCACACCCGGATCAAGTACGACAAAGGCTACCGGATACTCGGTCGTCTTCCGCTCATTCATGATGCCGACAACGGCGACATCCTGAACGCCCGACAGCTTCAGCAGGACATTCTCCACTTCAAGCGGGTCCATCTTCTTGCCGGCGACGTTGATCATGTCCGAGGAACGGCCGTTAATGTGCAAGTGATTGCTTTCGATAAACCCTCTGTCCGTCGTCTGATAATAGCCGTCCGGCGATATGACAAACGGGAAGGAGGCTTTGTAGTAGCCTTTGGCCATCGAGGAGGAACGGACCTGGATAATGCCCGATTCACCGTCCGCAACGGCAAAACCCTCTTCGTTCACGATCCGGATATCGACGCCGGGAACCGGCGTACCGAGTGAAGCTTCCTTACTGCCGTTATTGAACGTGCAGGGCCCTGCCTCGACGATTCCGTAATAATCGCAGATTTCCATACCCGTCTTGTCCAGGAACGACTGCTTCACGGCATAGTGCAGTGGAGCCGCAGAGGACAAGCACAAGCGTAGATTGTGTTCCGGTTTGCAATATTTCGAGTTGTTAAGCAGATCATAGACGACAGGGAAGGCGACCAGAATCGAGATGTTCTCCTTCATCACCGTCTCCCAGATCGATTTCGGTGTAATCTGCTTTGCGATAAACAGGCAGGCGCCCGACACGAATACGGCAAGCAGAGAAGTATTAAAGGCGAGTCCGTTATGGAACAGCGCGGTTACCTGCACGTTATCGGCGGAAGTGATCCCTGAAGCCTTCGCCCAGTTCACTCCGGCATTGATCACCGCATCGTGGGTAAACATCAGGCATTTGGGCCGGCCTGTCGTTCCCGAAGAGAAGCGGCACGTCGCCACATTCGCGAATTCGTCTTCATCGAACGAGTCGAAGTTTTCATCCCGCAGCTGAACCTGAATCCGGCCTTCCCCGTCAAGCGTAAGAAGGGAGCCGATATTGTAGTAGGAGCAGAGATTGTCCACCTCATCCTGGGTAAAAGTATGGTCGATCAGCATCGGAATATACCCTTCCAGAAGAAGTCCGTAGTAGGCGAACAAGTAGTTCGGGCAGTTCTTCATGGAAATCCCCACGGGATACTGCTTCGGAATCTGCTGCTTGATCCAGGCGCCCGTTTTCTCCACCTGGTTCCAGAACTGGTGGTACGTATAGCTTTCATCCGCGTAGCGGATCGCTTCTTTCGGTCCGTATTTCAGCACCGCTTCGTACAGCTTGTCGATGATGCGCCCGTTTTGAGCCGGCGAGTCACCCTTTACCTCTTCACTGTCTTTCGGTTTGTTGAGATAGTAGCGGTCCATTTTAACCTTGAAGGCGGAGTTAACGTCGTCTTTGCCCAATGTGCCGGAGTATAGCAGGTCCATGTTTTCGCCGAGGTTAAACAGTTCCTTCGCTTCTTCGTCGTAATAGCCGCCGATCGCCGAGTAACCCAGCTTCAATTCTCCCGATTTGAGATAAATCATTTGAGCCAGAATTCCCATGTCCACCAGTCTTTGCTGATAAGTGTAAAAGTTTTTATCGTTCACTTGAGACTTATCGATCGCAAAGAAGAACAAGACCGAAGAATCATGGACGAACTCCTGATCGAAGCAAAGCTGTGTGGAGCGGGCTCTGAAATCGCCGGCTTTGATCATTTTCAGCTCGCTGCCGTTGAATTCATAGGTGCCCGGAATCATTCCCTCCACGGCATGGACAACGCAGAATATGCGGATTGGCATACCGAGACTGTTTACAAATTCCAGCAGACGGATGAAATCGTGACGGGGAATTTCAACCGGCAGATAGGAGGAGCTGGAGCGGCGTTCGATGATCAGACGCAGCATCTCATTGTAATCGTTCCACTCCGCCGGGATATGATGGCGCACTGTCCAGTCTTCGGATGGCTGCTGGTGCTGAAGTGACTGGCGCACCTTTTCCTGGTACAGCCGGATCGGTTCCCAGTCGAATTCGGACAAACCGCTGTCGAACGTAGTGATGCAGCGGCTTTGATAGTTTCCGCGATAGGCCTGCTGCACGGCCAGAGGTTTGGTTTCGTGCTGCTTGACGGCGATAATGCCGACCGGTTCCTCGTGGCTGTCCAGATGAAGCAGCGTTTTGATATGCTGATCTTTGCATGCGGTATACGTGGTAAAATTTACGCCGAGCGAATGGAAGATCGTCTGGAAATTTGCCAGGACATGGCCCGCATCGATAAAACTGAAACGGTAACCGCGATGGGAGTATTTCCAGCAGCTGCGCCAAGGAACGGCCGAAACCATGATGTAATAATCCGCGTCCTGATCCTGTGGAAGAATCGCCTCATCCAGCAGGAAAAGAGAATCCGCGCAGGCGATTTTATGAAGAGAAGTATTGAGAGGCGAGTAATAATAAATGCCCGGCTCCACTCCGTCCAGCGAACGGACAATCACATACACATCGACCGGATAGCAACCTCCGGCAGACGGGAACGACCACAGCATTTCGGACTGGTAGCCGTAAAATTTAACCGACGTGACACTGAAAGAGCTGAGCAGCACCTGCTCCAGAATGCTTAGTCCTGTCTTGGGCAGCATGTCTTCATTGGTTTTGTTGAAAACGGATGTTTTCAGGCGGGTATAAGGACCTTCGAAGTTTTTATGTCTTTCCGGACGGGGAGATTTGGAAAATTTGCTTCCGACGTATTCCCGGCCTTTTAAATTGTAGAAAATGGACAGTACATCCTCTTGAGTTAACAGTTGATTGGTCATGTTACACTCCTACCAAATGATTTTTGGAATCGGGATTAAAATGCCGGTCTGCCTTCCTGCACCAGTAGGCCCAGTATTCCCGGATCGCTGTCGCGCCGAAGATGATTTTGCTTTTCATTTTGATCTCATGGCCTTCTGTCCACGTATAAGGAACACCTGTCGATTCGGCGATAAGCTGAAGTTTGCAGGCATTCTCCAGAACGGCCGCCCAGCAGACGGTTTCCGGAATCGTTTTGCCGGCTGCGACAAGCCCGTGGTTTTTGAGCAGCAGCGTGTTGCTTTTACCGAGGGACTCGGCTACTTGTGCCGCAATATTCGGATTCGTTACCGTATTTGTAGTCAGCGTAAACCGCTGTGTATTCATAATCGGCGTAGCATCGTGCGTGACCGGACGAAGGTCCAAATCCGTGGCACTGAAAATCATGGAATACGGGGGATGCGAATGGATAATGCAGTTCACGTCCGCCCTTGCTTTGTAGGTTTCTGTGTGAAGCGGCCATTCCGAGGGGATATGCCCCTCTCCCTTCAGACGGTTACCTTCGGAATCGATAAGGATAAAATCATCCGGCGTCGTTTCTTCCCAGCCCAGGAACCCTTTCCGGATCCAGATATTTCCCGATTCAGGATCACGGTAGGAAATTTGCCCGTTGTTAATGTCGTTATGTCCCTCCAGGTATAAAATTTGAGAGGCATAAACCATCTCTTCAATAAACTGGCTCACTGATTTTAGTCCCCTTCCGGTTGAAGAATGATTAAAGAGCGTTATACAGAAACTTTCTGAACTTCCTCCTCGATGAATTCCGCCAGACGGGAAATGGAATTGAGCACTTCCGGACTGATTTCTTCCACTTCGGTTTCGATATCGTAAGCTTCTTCCAGCAGAACGACGATTTTGATCTTCGCCAGGGAATCCAGTCCCAACCTTCCGATGTCGTCGCCCACTCTTTCCAGATCCTCCGGCGTCACATTGCCGTCCGAGGCTTCCATAATAAATTGTTTGATTTTGTCTTGAATATTCATTGTGTTCCCACCTTCTTCAGATTGATGTTCCTATGCCCCGTCCTCTGTACGGTACTGGACTTTAGGAGGGAATACCGGTGCAGCCGAACGAGGCTTGGTTCCCATCGAGAATGAATAGATCGGCATGGCCAGGGCAGTGGTCACAAGCGCCATCAGCACGAGCATCGCGTACAGCTTGGGCGTGATGATTCCGTAAGTCATCCCTATGTTGATGACGACCAGCTCCATCAGACCTCTGGCATTCATTAAGCCGCCGACTGCGGATGCCTCCCTCCAGCTGAATCCGATCTTTCTCATATAAAGCGTGCATCCGCCGTATTTGCCGACGATGGAGCAAAACAGCAGGATAAGGAACGGAACCAGCATATCGGCGCTGAAGAGATCCAGCAGATTCGTCTTCATGCCCGAATAGGCGAAATAAAGCGGGAGGAAAAAGACGACGGTAATGTCCCTGATTTTGATGTTCATTTCACTGAGGAACACTTCGCTGCGCGGCATGGCCAGTCCCAGAATAAAGCAGCCGAAGACGGCATAAATGCCGATGTATTCCGTGACGAAACTCGCGCCCATAGTCATTAAAAGCACTAGGGCCAGACCTCCGTGCGATAAGAAACCGGCCTTTTGAACCTTTGCGCCAAAGCGCTCCATAAGCGGTTTGACGACAAACAGCACAATCAGAACGAACAACACGGTATACAACAGAGTCGACATTCCCGAAAACATGTTTTTCGCCTGCACCATTACGATGACGACAGCCAAGATGCACCACGAGACGACGTCGTCTATACTTCCCGCCAGCAGTGTAAGCGAGGCGAAACGTGACTGAAGCAGCCCCTGCTCCTCCAGGATTCTCGCCAGCATGGGTATCGAGGTAATGGATAAGGCGACGCCCATGTACAGGAAAAATTCGAGCTGGGTAATCTGCTGCTGCGCAAGGGACGCATACAGGAAGAGGGAGATTCCCCCTCCAAGCAGGAAGGGAGGAATGATTCCCGATGAAGCGAGCATACCGGCCTGCCGGAACGATTTCCGGTCGATGCCTTTCATCTCCATCCCTACGAGCAGCATGTACAGGCACAAGCCGAAATTGCTTAAAATATAGATCACATTGCCGACATCCGCATTGAATACCGTTTTACTGATCTCGGGAAAGAAATACATGAAGCAGGTGGGTCCCAGAAGAATCCCCGCCACCATCTCCCCGATTACAGAAGGAAACCTCAGCAGAAGCGCCACTCTTCCCATAATCCGCGCGGATGTAAGAATGAGAATCAGAGCGATCATTACATTGAGAAGAAGATGCATGATTTACAGCCCCCCGACAAGTTATACCGTCGCAACGGGAACCTCATTGGAAGCGGGCTCCTTCGTTCCCTTCAGGAAAGATTCGTCGATATCGAAATACAGCTTACGGATCGTTTCCGGCGCCTGCTGCGCGCCCCACATGACGACTTCATAGAGGGAAAGCATGTCCATTTTGGAAATAAAGCGTCTGTCCGGGTTCAAAAACTCGTACTGGTCCGGAATGAAGCTCTGCACTTCTTCGTAATAGCCGTAAATCCGCTTGGTCGCTTCCTCCGTGGAAAGACCGTGATCACGGACCGCTTCCACCGTCGAGGCTATCTTTTCGAACAGAGGCTGGAACTCCGCAAAATCCACGCACAAGGAGCCGATGTAAGGAGCTTTCTCGATATCAAGCAAAATTTGCATATCTCTTTCTTTGTAGAATTTCGAAAGAACTTGAGTCAGACGAAGAGAGGTGAAAGCTTGTCCGAGCGCCCAAACGCGGTACCAGGCATTCCAGAGGTTAAAATCACGGAAAGCGGTGTACGAGCAGGAAACGAGGCGATCGTTCGTGTCGTAGGATTGCTGAATGATACGGGAAACCGGTTCGAAGCGCTCTTCGTTGAAGTCGTCTTCCCTTACGGCGTCGATTAACCGCTGGGCGAGCGAATTGATCGTCTCTGTCGTGATGGCAAGTCCTCTGGAGAACAGCGGGTCGATAAACGCGGAAGCGTGTGCCAGCAGACAGAAGCGCTTGCCGATAACCTTGCTTGCGGAATATTGAAGTCGGCCTCCGCTGGAAATCCACTCTCTAACCGGTTTGGCGTTTTCGAATTGTTTTTTGACATCGGGATAGGCTTCGAGGAAGTCGGCAAATTCTTCCTCCGGCTTTTTGGTCGGAACGTTGTCCGGATTGCGGTTCAGGTCGTATTGAAGACCTACGCTGCAAAGAATACTCGTCGATTTCGCGTTGTTGTCGAACGGGATGACCCACAGCCAGCCGCCGTCAAAAATATGATGCAGCGTACCGTTATGAATCCGGTTGGGGAGCTTGTGCTCGTCCTTATTTGTAATTTCGTCGAACGGTTTCACGCCTACCATGTGGGTGAAAATGGAACGGGATTTCGTTTTCATCCGCGACGGCTCTTCGCGCAGACCGAGACGCTTCGCCAATACGGAGTTGAAACCGCTGGCGTCCACGATATACTTGGCGCTGAACTCTTCGTTCGCCGTCGTTTTGATGTTTACGCCATCCTCGTGAATGTCGATATCGGAGATCATCGTCTTCTGCTTCACTTTGGCGCCATATTTAATGGCAACCGCCATCATGTAGGCATCGGTGTCCTGTCTGAACAAGTGAGCCTCGGGCCCGTAAGGGATATTAGGCACCGGCAGTTGCGTGCTTTCCTTCGGATTCTGGGCCTCTCCCTCGCGGTGATAGAAGAATGAGAAATTGCGTTTTGTCCCGGAATTCGATGTGATATGATTTTGAACGAACGGCAGTGTGCTGCAGTGCATGATTTCAGGCACATCGTAACGCTCGGCCATAATCCGCATCATAAAAGATGTCGCGGGAATCATCGATTCCCCGATAACGAAACGCGGATGAGTCGCCGCATCGATGACGAGCACGCTGAGCTGCTGTCTGGCCAAAATGGCGGACAGGATCGTTCCCGCGATTCCCGCCCCGATTACGATAACATCGTAGTGTGCTGCCGTTCCTGTTGTTTTTTCCATTAAAATAATGCCCCTTCCCTGTTTAAGGTTGTCCTCTTTGTGGGTTTAAGCGTTCGCCTTCTCGGCCACATTCGCGGATACGAAGTCCACCATGTTCTGAATCGTTTTGATGTTGTAAAACTCCACGCTTTCCTCGTCGATTTCGAGATCGTAAAACTTAATGATCTCCAGCATCGATTTAATCAGGGTTAACGAGTTCAACCCCATTGTGGTCATATCGTCATTGCTTCCGATCTGGTCGACGGCAATGTCCGCCTGTGTAAGAATTTCTCTGATTTTGTGCTCAATTGGATTCATAAAAGTTGACTCCTCCTATATTTTTTGTGCCAGCAGCTCTTCTTTTAGGGTCTGGATCATTTTAGGCTCGATTTCGTAGAGTTTGCCGCATGCTTCCGTAATTTTGGGAACACTTATTTTCCCCAGGATTTTGTAGTTGGTGATCAGTTTGCGGATTCTGTCGGTCAGTTGAATGCTTTCATTTAAAGATTCGCGGATGGAGGTTTCAATGTTCATGACATCGAGGAATCGGCTGAACAGGAGTCGGGAGCTGTAAAGGAAGAAAAATGCATTCTGGTACGCCTCCAGTTCTTCTTCTACCTTGGAGATGTCTGCACTGTTGGCTTCCAGAAAGTCGATAGTCTGCTGGTAAATTTTAAAATCGTCTCGGCATTCACGGACCCAGAGCTCGAATTTCGCTTTGATTTGATCCAGTTCGGGATTGGCCGCCCGTTCGCGGTCGATGTCGAAAATCATGATTTCTTTGACAAATTGTTCTGTGGGGTTATCGTCATAGGCTTTTTCAACCGTTTCATGGGGGTAGTAGTCGAAGAAATCCGGCTGGGAGTGGTCTTGAATAAACCATTTCTTTCCGCCCTCGTGGCTGAGCTGGGAAATCATCATGCAGTGGGGTTCATGCTTTTGGAGATAAGTAAAGGTGCGGTGTTTGAAATAGTACCCGTCGATGAAGAAAAACACGATTTTCCCCTCATCCAGCGCTTCGATAATTTTCGGCTCCGCTTCTTGGAACGTTTCGATTCTCTCCTGGCGTAATGTCAGGCCGAAATGATGAATATCGTCAATAACGCGTTTTTTATCGTGGAAAAGCCAGCGGTTGTCCCTTTTTGCGATAAAATGCTCATAGACGTGACTGGTATCTTCCAAAGCACCGTAAAACATATATTCAACCGGGATGCCTTCTGCTTTCCAATAGCTGACGTAATGACTTTCCACACAGTTAAAAAAATCTTCATCGTATCTTGGTATTATTTTCATATTTTAATATCAACTCCTTAGTTTTCTATTAATATCCAATTTGTGCTTAAAAAAAAGGGCTGCCTATGCCGACACCTCACTTTCTTCATCTTCTCTGTGTTGTCTCATAGACTATATATCTCCAGTGCACACCGTGAAAAACACCGACGGCACAGAAATATCGAAGCACCTCAAAAGGTTAGGAAAACGTCAAGCCGGACTTAGACTGCCGGTCAAGCAGAAGCGGGAGCAGTCTCCCGCCTCTCTTGAAAGTTTCATATCAGGCGCCGACTTCACCGGTAAGAACAGGAGCTTTCTTGGTCCCGATTCCTTTGCGGTAAAGAACAAAGTATCCCGCGGAAGCGATTAAGCTGAAAACGACGTTGACCGCGATCAGGAACTGATAGTCATTCGCAAGGTCGAAATTGAGGCCGCCGGCAATTGCCGCAACGACTCCGCCCAACTGATGAATGAGCAGGAGAATACCCGTCTGCAGGCCGATTTGTTTCTTCCCTTCATTCAGTGCTTCTCCGGCAACGAGAATACCGCCAGGCACGGCGCCCAGGTATGTCGCTCCGAAAATCAGCGAGAAGAGAATAGGGGAATAATCGAAGTGGAAGAACAGGACCGCGAAACCGGCGATCCGGAAGAAATATAAGTAAGCAAGTGCTTTGACACGCGGCATGTAATCCAGAAGAAAGGAGAACGTGACTCCTCCCACCAGTTCCAGAAGTCCGAGCAGACTAAGGGACGAGGACATCATCCCATCCGACACGTGGGCCAACTGGTGAATGGCCATCAGGTTCATTTCGACGGTGCCCATGCTGATTCCGCAGGTAAGGAGCGCGAACATAATGACCAGCATAACCGGGCGGGTCAGGTAAACCAGGAAAGCCTTGAAGCCTTCCGACATTTTCTTCAGAGAAAAGACAGGTTCTGCGGGAGCCGGCGGCTGTTCTTCACCGGGTTCCTTATTTGTAGGTGACGATGAGTCCTGCACGGATGCTGCCGGCGCCTCTTCTTCGGGCGCCTCTTTGTTGGAACGGACAATCAATAAAATCAAGGGAATAAACGCGAGCGAGATAATAAACAGCACGGTGTATACCGTTGTCCAGTTCAGCCAGCCCTTGTTGCTGACAAGGACGGGAGTAAGCACCGCCAATCCGAGCGAACCCGCGCTACCAATGATCATTAACGCTTTGGCGCGGTGATGTTTGAACCAGTTCGCGACCAGCACATAGCTGGCCGAGGCCCCTATGCCCGCAATGCCTGTAATCAATCCGAAACCGAGGAAGTAACCGATGGGATTCCGGAAAAGCAGGACGATAGCCAGCGAAAGAAGGTTGGCGATCGCCGAATAAATCATGACTTTCTTGTAGCCGATTTTGTCGATCAGCCAGCCGCCGAGCGGAGCGCTGATTGCGCCGATAAAAATGGCCGTTGACCAGGTGGCGCCCAGAAAGCTTCGTCCTACGCCCAGCGTTTCCGAAATGTCCTTCTGATAATAAGCCATGACGAACCTGCCCAAAGATCCGACAAAACCGAAGACCCATAAGAATGCCAGCAGAAACCAGGCATATTTTTTCTCTTTGAACAGCAAACGCATCTAACTCCTTTCACCCTCGTCATGTAGTAGCGAGTAAGTTCAGTATATCGCCTAAATTATGTAGACACACCAGCCAATCCCAGTTTTTTTCCCCATCCAATCCCCTCTTGCGGTATAATAAACGAAACAAGGAGGGTTAGCCATGAATATGCGCTGGAAACCGCGGCCCTATGATCATACCCCTATATTTCGTCAAATTTGTACGTATTTCAAGGAACAGATCCTAAAAGGAGAGCTCTCGCCAGGCACCCGACTTCCGACCGAAAGAGAGCTTGCGCTCCAATTGTCCGTCAACCGGAGCACCGTATCGGCCGCATACGAAGAACTCCGGGCTACCGGACTTGTTTATTCGGTACAGGGCAGCGGAACCCGGGTCAGCGAAAGCCTCTGGGAAACGACCGTCCAGACCGCGCCGAATTGGGATCATTATCTGGGACGGCGTTTCTTCAATCCCAACGCGGCGATAACCGACAAGATCAGCGAAGCCGCATCCATACCCGGTATCGTAAACATGATCAAAGGGGAGCTGTCCCCGGATCTGATGCCGCTCGGTCTGCTCGGCGAGCTCGCTGCCCAAATCGACTACACGCAGGCCTACAGCTACTTTTCGGATAACCGGGGTGAACCGGCCTTGCGCGCCACCCTGTCCGATTTTATGAAAACCCGGTCCGGCATCTCCGCTTCTCCCGAGAGCATCCTGGTCACATCAGGAGTGAAACATTCGCTTCAGCTCATTTCCAACACTCTTCTCCAGCCCGGAGACGCCGTCGCTCTCGAAGGACCTTCCTACATCTATGCGATGCAAGTATTCTCATCATCCGGTATCCGCATGTTCCCGCTTCCCGTAGACGAACACGGCCTGATCCCGGACGAACTGCCTCGTCTGGTTCACAAGCACAACATCCGCATGGTTTTTACAAATCCCACCTATCAGAATCCGACAGGCACAACACTCAGTCCGGCCCGCCGCGCCAAACTCATCGATTTGTGCGAACAGCTTCGGCTCCCGCTCGTGGAAGACGATCCGTACGGCCAGCTTCATCTGTCCGGCTCGCCGCCCGTTCCGCCTTTAAAAGCTTCTCCCGAAGGGGATAAGATCGTCATCTACCTCGGAACGTTGTCCAAAATATCAACACCCGGCATGCGTACCGGCTGGATTGTGGCTCCCCCTCCGGTGATCGCCAAACTCGCCGAGACCAAAAACCGGATGGGTTACAGCTCCAGCCATTCGGGAGAACGGCTCGCGCAGCTCTACATGACCTCCCCTTCGTCCGTTCAATCCCTCATCTCCATCCGCGAAGCTTTGACGGCAAGAAGAAACGCCATGCTCAGCGCACTGCAAAGCGAACTTTATCCGTACGCATCCGTTTTCGGCGGAAACCATAACGCACCGGGGGGATATTACGTCTGGCTCAAGCTCAATCTGCCTTTGGAAGACAAACAATTGGTCGATTTAGCTATAAAGGAAGGCGTCATGTTGTGGCCCGGAAGCATTTACGGCATGAAAAAAGGATTTTTTAGACTCACGTACGCCTCGATCCGGGAACACGAAATCGTCGAAGGAGTCCGCAGAATACGGCGTGCTTTCGAAAAAGCGGTTCTGTAGCCCGATTTTCCCCGCCCCGGGTGTAACCGATTTGCCCGTAATCCGTATGATCAGGGAGACAACGTGCTCCGGCACAACTATCTCCGAACGGAAGTGAGACATGAACAGACGGCAATTTCTCCGTTCCCTTGCGGGGGCTATTGCGGCGGCCTCTCTCGGTGCCGCCGCTTTCTACACTTTTTTTACACGCGGCGCTTCCAAGGAGCTGGGCTCGGGGCTGAACGCCGCTTCCCCAGGACCATCCGGGACGCCGACTCCGGTGCCTGCCGGCCCGGGAAAGCTGCTCGCGTCCTTCTGGCTGCTGAGCGACCTGCACGTCACCCCTTACGATTCCGGGACCTCCGACAAGCTGAAGAAAGCGCTGGCCGATCTCGTAAAGCCGGAGCATCCCGGGGATGCGCTAATTTTGGGAGGAGATCTGACCGAGTACGGCTCGGATAACGATTACAAGCAGCTCAAAAACGTGCTCAGCGGCTTCAAGCTGCCTCCTTTATATGCCAACATGGGCAATCACGACTATTACGACATATGGATCGACGGCAAAGGAAGCTTCGCCACAGAGACGCAGCCCAACGGTAAAACGGATGCGCAATCGAGGCAGCGGTTTCAGGCTTTTATGAAAACCGAGCGCCCTTACGGCAAGTTTGAAGCCGGCAGAATTCCGGTTTTCCTACTGTCCCAAGAAGCCTACGTGCAGGAAAAACCTGAGGTTGGCGAAGGTGCGTGGTACTCGGATACCCAACTGGACTGGCTGAAAGCCGAGCTGGCGAAACTGGAGAATCATCTCCCTGTTCTCGTCATGATTCACCAGCCTCTTCCGCAGGAAGGCTCCGACGGCGGCACTCACCGGGTGATCCGGGCCAACGAGCTGCGCGCTATTCTTGCCCCTTATCCCAATGTATTCGTATTCTCGGGCCACACGCACCGCGATTTTACGGCCAACCATTATACCCGCCACGCCACCTTTCACTGGTTCAGCAACTCTACCGTAGGGCGCAGCCGCTCCAAAGTGTTGTCTCAGGGAATGTACATCCAGGTTTACGAGCATGAGGTTCGCGTACGCGGCCGGGAGTTCAGCAATGCAAGCTGGATCGGCGCGGCGGACTGGACCGTTCCGCTCAAAAAAGCGGCGGACTGAACCCGTACCGCCGGACATGCCCCGCCGCAGACGCAGACAGGCCGGACACCGGCATAAACCCCGGTGTCCGGCTGTTACTCGGCGTTATTGAGCTCCCCCTCGCACTTGATTTCCGGCCAAACAAAAAGCCGCCCAGGAATGACATTCCCGTTCGGCTGCCGGTGGGTCCCTCTGTGCACCAGGGGGATTTTTTTATGCAGGGAAATCAAAATGTGTTTTACCCGTTTTCGCACTCTTTCGCCGTCGGCTCGTAGAAGCAGTGCAGCTTGTAACGGCCGACTAAAGGCTGATTGTACCGGGTCAGCGGACAGTCGCCCGGCCACGAGCGTTCACCGTTGATGGGCCGGCACGCCAGCGGCTTATCCGCTACCGGGCTTTCCGGTAGTGGGATAAGCCGCTGGACGGCCTCGAATGCGTGAGGCTGGTAAATCATTTGCGGAATAGTCCGCAGTCCTTTGAAATCCGAGCGATTCGCCCAGGCCCGGTTGATTCCCAGGCCCAAATGAGCGAATAAAATTTATTCGGCGGCGCTGTTTCTAACGGTGCTGCGCGTAGCGGGAAGCCTTGGAGATCCGGCGAATCTCCTCCAGTTCTTCCGCGGACAACGGGTCCGCCGCTGCCGCCTCCGCGTTGTGCGCGAGCTGCTCCACGGAGCTGGCCCCCGGGATGACGGCGGCTACCGCCGGATGGGACAGAGCGTAACGGATGGCCATATGGCCGGGGTCTCTGCCCGGACCGGCCGCCTCAAGCAGCTGCCCTCGTACCTGCGGCAGTTCTTCCGGGCTGTAATCGAGATAGCCCTGAGCGGCTTTCTCTTCTCCGCTTGCGGTAAGAATGCCCCGGGCTACCGGCCCGCGGGCAATCAGGCTGATGCCCTTGTCCTCCAGTAGGGGCAGTACCTCTTCTTCCGGCCGCCGGTCCAAGACGCTGTATTGGCTCATCACGCTGACGATGCCGGAGCGCTTCACATATTCGCGGATAACGTTCGGCCGGATCGAAGAGATCCCGTAATGGCGGATGAGCCCTTCCTCCTTGAGTTCCTCGAAAGCCTCGATCGTTTCGTCGATGGGGTCCTCCAGCGTCCCGCCGTGAAGCTGGTACACATCGATATAATCGGTCTGGAGCCTCTTAAGGCTGTCTTTCACTGCCGATTTGATATACGCTTTGGACGGGTCCCACGTCCATCCCTCCCGGCCCGGTACTCTGCGGTTGCCCACTTTCGTCGCCAGCACCACCTCGGATCTGCGTCCTCGGATCGCTTTGCCTACCAGCTCCTCATTGCGGCCTTCGTCGTACAGATCGGCCGTATCGAGGAACGTTACGCCCAGATCCAGAGCCCGGCAGACGAGTTCGACCGCCTTTTTTTCCTCCGTCCCTAGAGACATGCAGCCAAGCCCGACTTCACTTATAAACAGATCGGATTGTCCCAGTCGATTCTTTTTCATAAACGGATTCTTCCTTCCTCTGTTCGTATTCAGAACGCCTTCTATCCTATAAAAGGAAGCCGGTACCCATCCGGCACACGGCTTCGTATGTACGTTTATATCTTCGGGTCGCTCCCCAATCAGATACGGATGTCAACCACAATGCTGTCCACACGGCCGACTTCGCGGATATAAGCGGCAACCGCCTGATGCTCCGGATGAGGTCCGTAAGCTTCCAGCGCTTCCTGGTTCTCGAAACGGACGGACAGAACCAGCTGATACCCCTGGCTGTTGGGGGAGAAATTCAGCCCCGCCTGCAGGTCAATGACGCCGGACAGGTGGTTCTTCAACGCTTTAAATCGGGCGATAACGTCCTGAAGCTGCTCCTCCGTCGTGGATTCGCCGAATTTTACAAGCACGATATGATCGATCAATGGATTCCCTCTTTTCCAATCGTAATGCTTTCAGTATACCATATCGTTTTTTGAATGCTAACCCGGCACGGCTGCGGGCATGTTCCCGTTTCCTCACATTTTATCTCGCTCCCGATCACATATCGTCCCTTCCCGTGAATATACTTACTTAACAACAGGCCAAACTGTGCCCCATATTCCACAAGGAAGGTGCCCATCATGACAGACTCTTCGTTTATCGTCTCCCGAGAGGACTGGTCACTTCACCGCAAAGGCTTCCAGGACCAGACGAGACACCAGGAAAAAGTCCGCGATGCGATCAAACAGAATCTGCCCGACATCGTGTCCGATGAGAGCATCATTCTGTCCAACGGCAAGCAGGTTGTCAAAGTCCCGATCCGCTCACTCGACGAGTACCGGTTCCGATATAACTACCAGAAAAGCAAGCATGTCGGACAGGGCGACGGCGACAGTCAAGTCGGTGACGTTCTCGGCGTAGATCCCCAGCCTTCCTCCAAAGGAGGCAAAGGCGAAGGAGCCGGCGATAAGGCCGGCGAGGATTATTACGAGGCCGAGGTTTCGTTCGAGGAGCTGCAGGCTCTCCTTTTCGAAGAGCTGGAACTGCCGTTCCTGCAGCGCAAAGATAAGAAAAATTTCTCGGTGAAGGAAGTGCTTTTCAACGATATCCGCAAGAAAGGCATTATGTCCAACATCGACAAGAAGAAGACGATACTCGAAAATTTACGGCGCAACGCCACGCAGGGCGATCCCGGCATCCATGGCATTTCGCCGGACGATCTGCGTTTCAAAACGTGGAACGAAGTGGAAAAGCCTCATTCCAACGCCCTCATCATCGCCATGATGGATACGTCGGGGTCCATGGGATCGTTCGAAAAGTTTATCGCCCGCAGCTTCTTCTTCTGGATGACGCGTTTCTTAAGGACGAAGTATGAGCATGTCGAAATCGTGTTCATCGCCCATCATACGGAAGCGAGAGAAGTGACGGAGGAGGAGTTTTTTACAAAAGGCGAAAGCGGCGGTACGATCTGTTCTTCCGCATACCAGGCCGCGCTGGACATCATCGACTCCCGGTATCCGCCGGAGCAGTATAACATTTATCCGTTCCATTTCTCGGACGGCGACAATCTCACCTCGGACAACGAACGCTGTGTGAAGCTGATCGGACAGCTAATGGAGCGTTCCAACATGTTCGGCTACGGCGAAGTCAACCAGTATAACCGCAGCTCCACGCTCATGTCCGCTTACCGCAATATTCATCATCCGAAATTTATGCACTACATCATCCGGGAAAAATCCGAAGTGCACAAGGCGCTCCGATCCTTCTTCACACCCCGTACCGAGGGAGGCGAACTTATTTGACACCGGACGAAATACGCCAGCTTGAACATGCGATTGCGGAAATTACGGAAGTGGCCGAAGGCTTCGGCCTCGACTTCTATCCGATGCGCTATGAAATATGCCCCGCCGATATCATTTATACGTTCGGGGCTTACGGAATGCCGACCCGCTTTTCGCATTGGAGCTTCGGCAAAACCTTCCACAAGATGAAGACCCAATACGATTTCGGGCTTAGCAAAATTTACGAACTGGTCATCAATTCCGATCCCTGCTACGCGTTCCTGCTCGACGGCAACTCGCTGATCCAGAACAAGCTGATCGTGGCGCACGTTCTCGCTCACTGCGATTTTTTCAAAAACAACGCGCGTTTCTCCCGCACCAACCGCAATATGGTGGAAAGCATGTCGGCTACCGCCGAGCGCGTGCGTCAATACGAGATCGAGTACGGAGCCCGGCGGGTCGAGGAATTTCTGGACTGCGTGCTGGCCGTGCAGGAGCACGTCGATCCGAGCCTGACGACGCCGGGACGCATGAAACCGGAAGAACAGGACGGCAAGGACAACGACAAGCTCGGCAGGAACGGCAGACCGAAAACCGGCTACGAGGACCTGTGGGATTTGGAGCGGCAGGACTCGGAACCGGAGGAGGAAGAAAGCCGGACGGTCCGTTTTCCGCCGAAACCGGAGAAGGACATTCTCCTGTTCATTGAAGAGAACGCTCCCCACCTGGAGGACTGGCAGCGCGATATTATGACCATGATGCGCGATGAAATGCTCTACTTCTGGCCGCAGATGGAGACCAAAATCATGAACGAAGGCTGGGCTTCGTACTGGCATCAGCGCATTCTGCGCGAGCTTGACCTGACCGAGGAGGAGACGATCGAGTACTCCAAGCTGAATTCGGGCGTAGTCCAGCCGTCCAGGCATTCGCTTAACCCCTACTACCTCGGGCTCAAAATCTTCGAGGATATCGAGAAGCGCTGGGACAATCCGAATGAGGAAGAACGGGAAAAGTACGGGCGGCGGGACGGCGGAGGCCGAAACAAACTTTTCGAAGTCCGGGAATTCGATTCGGACACCTCTTTTATCCGCAATTACATGACCAAAGAGCTGGTCGAAGACCTGGATCTGTATGTGTTCGAGAAAAAGGGGCCGGAATGGAAAATCACCGACAAGACCTGGAAAAACATCAGGGACCAACTGGTATATTCCCGGGTTAACGGCGGCTTTCCTTATCTGGAAGTGTACGACGGGGATTACCAGCGCAACGGAGAGCTGTATCTGCGGCACTCGTACGAAGGCGTCGAGCTCGACCTGAAATACGTGGAAAAAACGTTGCCGTACTTGTACCGGCTGTGGGGCAAACCCGTCTACCTGCAAAGCGTGGTGGAAGATAAAGCGGTGCTGTTTTCATACGACGGAAAGAAAAGCCACCGAAAGTTTATGTAAAAGAGATTGGACAGCGAGGGAACAAGTCGTTTGTCCACTAAAAAATAGCCTGTTTGACCATCAGCATCTTAGCTGCGGTTAGGCAGGCTTTTTTTGCTGCGGTTCGCATCTGGCGTGCGCAGCGGTATTCACGTACCCGCCTGGGTCTTCACCATCAGTATATTGCGATGAGCCCAACTAGGCTTGCGAGCCAGTAGATTTCAAGCTGCCAATCGGCCCGACTCCGAGCCAGACAAACAAAAACCTGCCTATCCCGGTTATAAACCGGTTCAGGCAGGTTTTTGTTTGCGGCGCCCGAAGCGCGGGAAATTCCCGCCTACTTGCAGAAGCCGGCTACCGGAATGTCCGACATATGGGCGGATACCGGAATATCGAGCAGGGAGCAGATCAAAGGAGCAATCGCCAGTTGAGGCAGGTAACTGTCCGTGTACACGCCCGGCGTGAACCGGTCCCCGATCGCGACCAGGCCGACATCCCGCTCCGCGTCGCCCGTCCCGCCGTGATGTCCGTCTTCATTCATGCCGTGATCGGATGTAATGAGAATCTGGTAGCCCTGCTCCATCCAGACGGGCAGGAGAACGGCAAGCAGTCCGTCCATATGTAGAGCCTGTCCCCGGTACCTGGCGGAATCAGACGTAAATTTGTGGCCCGCATCGTCGATGTTCATCGGATGAACGTACAGAAAGTCCGGGTTATGCGTCCTGCGCAAGTGCTCGGCATCCCCGATCAGATGGGAATCCGGGTAAGAGTCCTCATAGTAGAACATGCCATGCTGAATCGGCTTGCTCTCGTCGTGCTGAATGCGGTCGGCTACGTAATCGAACGGGGCCGAATTGTACAGCTCGCTCACCCAGTGATAAGCCGCCGCGGCTGTCGTCAAGCCCTGCTGCCGGGCCAGATGAAACACGCTCGGAAAACGGGACAGCCTGACGACATGGTTGGCCGTAATCCCGTTTATGTAACTGGGCGTCCCTGTCAGGAGCACCTCGTAAAGCGGCCTCGAGAGACTCGGAAGCTCCGATTTCACCTTGTACAAGGCCGCTTGCGACTTTTCGACAAGATGATTCAAATAGCCCATGGATGAGAGCATGACGTCGTAGCGCAGTCCGTCCAATACAAGGACAATCGTTTTTGCCATACGTGTACCACCTTCTTTTATGTGGCTTTATGTGATTTCATGTTGTTTTGATCTTAAAAGGTTTTTGAAGCGCTGTCAATCGGTTTATTCAAACCGCGGTGCAGGCTGTCCAGCAGACGGCGGGTTTTATCGCAGCCGTACTCCCAAAACATGATGCCGGCCAAGTTTTTTTCCTCGACATACCGGCACTTATGCTGAAGGGATTCCTCGTCGTCGTAGGTGATAAACGTGCTGCCGTTGAACAGGTAAGGCGCTTTCGCTTCCTCGTCCCAATACCGGACATAGCCGTTTTTATTGATGTAGTCGTTTGCAAGCGTCGTATAATTCGGACCGTACCCGCCCGAGCCTCCGGCGATCTGGTGAAGCCCGTTTGCCGCATCCGGCACCTTCTCCCATTGGCGGGAATAAAAAGCGGCGCCGACGACGATTTTATCCCGGGGTACGCCTGCACTCAGGTACAGGTTAATCGACGTATCTGTGCTGATACGGAACAGATCCCCCGTAGAATTGTAAAGATTCGTATGGTGCCCTGTGAGAACCTGGAAGCCGCCCCGCATGTCGTATGTCATCACCTGAAGAAAATCGAGATACCGGTGCACTTGGTCCATCTCCGTACCGTCCAGATAATACTGGTCGGCCCCCACTGCGATCGTCAGCAGGTAACGGCGTCCATCCTTGCGTCCCTGTTCGTCTATCGCTTCCCTGATCGTTTGCAGAAGCAGCGTGAAATTCCGTTTGTCCTCGGGGCTCGACTGGATGCCTGCGGTGGAGTAGCAGGGATATTCCCAGTCCAGATCAATCCCGTCGAACGGATGCGCTAGGAGGATATTCACGGCGGACTGCGCCATCCGTCTCCGGCCCTCCTCGGTGGAGGCCGCTTCGGAGAATCCGCCCGATCCCCATCCGCCGACAGACAGGAGCAGAACGAGATCCGGATTAACGGTTTTAAAACGTGTCAGCTCATCCAGACAGGCAAGATGATCAATCCGGATTTCATCTTCCCGGACATGGCCGAAAGCCACATTCAGATGGGTCAGCTTGCCGAGATCTTCCCCCGTTACGTCCGGGAGTCCGGCATCGGCGACATAGCCCGCTACTACATAAGGTTTGCTCATTGCGGTGTTTTCCTCCTAATCGTTCTCACACAAATTTTCGAAAATTTGCAAAGCCTCCCTGGCGGACCCCACTTTGTACCCGGACTGGGTGTAACGGATTCGTCCCTTCCGGTCCACAACGAAAACGTGCGGAAAACCGGCCTCGGGCAGCGGACGCTTCGCGTTAAATTCATCCAGGGAACCGTAATCTTCATCCCGGACAAAATGAGTTCCCTCAGGCAGTGCGCCATAACGGGCGGGATCGAATGAAACCGTTCTCCGGTCGCCGCCTACCACCATTATAACGGCTGCTTCCGCTTTAGCATACAAATTGGAAAGCTCTGTAAGCTCACGGATCAGGTGCTTGGAAGGCTCACGTTCCGGTTCGATCCAGGCCGCCAGCACGGCACGTCCGCCCGCCAAATCTTCAAGCACGCAGGTTTCTCCGTTCTCCTCCAGGCTGCCGAAAACGATGCGCCCGTCCACGGAACCGAGCACGGGAACATCGGAAGGAGCCTCACGGAAGGTTGGCGTAAGCTCCGTCTGCCGACCGGGAAGAACGGTGAAATGGCGGAAACGGACCCGCACCGTCCCATCCTTAAGCCGCGTTCCGGACGTCAGCCGGTAGCTGCCGGCTTCCAGTTCCAGCGGCTCCGCGTACAAGTCGCTCTTGCCGTGCGGGAACACGATCGTCCGGTAAAGACCGTCCTCAAGCCGGGCTACGGTGAGGTTCTGGAAGTAGGAAGCCTCCGGGGCGGGCGCTGCGGCGGACTCTTCAGACGCAGCGGAATCTGAATGCACGCCGGTCTCCCGCGGCTCGGTAGCGCCCGGATGCGCGTGCTCGCCGGGCGGGCGGAGCAGCAGCGTCCCTCTCTGCGCTTTGCTTTCTTCCTGCCAACCGGCATTGTTCCATTCTCCGTCCAGCCTGAACTGGGGCTTCTGATTATTCGGATGAAGCCGGGCCGGAATGCCGAGGCTGCGGCAGACGGCGACCAACATAATATCGAGGGAAAGGCGGTCGCCTTTCTTCAGCGCGAAGCTGCCTGCGGCGGAAGCCCGGCCGGGAAGATTCGTCAAATCGTCCCGCACCTCGTATTCGGCGGCAAGACGGCGCACAAGCCCGGACGGGTCTTTCCGGTATGCGGCAGCCTCCTCCGCCGTGAACGCTTCTTCGAACAGCCGCCGGTACGGTCCGATCATTTCGAAGTGCACCCTCGGGCAAAGAATATACGGGACGAACACGTCCTCCTCCCAGGCATCCGCCCATTTCAAGGCGTGCAGGAGATGATCGTCCAGAGTCGGACGGAACGTGTCCAGCATGTCTTTGTCCCTCATGCTTTCCAGCAGCCGCAGAGGCCACTCTCCGTTAGAAGGGCTCCGCTCCAGGAGAAAATCGCGGATTTCCCGGCTGTTCCCCCTGGCCTTGCGCAGCACGTTCCACACCCGCTGCGGAGGAAGACCGAGTTCTCCGGCCAGCTTTACCGCGTCCTGTTCCCCTAGGAACGTATCCTCGAAGTTTTTACGGACCGCGGCTCCCTCCTGCTCCCGTGCCTGATGCAGCTTCAGCATCTCCTCGGTAACCGCGTACAGGGCCTCGCCTTCCCGCTCGGGAGGCGGCACCATGTCGACGTCCAGCGTCCCCGGCGGCTCCTCGGCGTTCCGGATCGTCATTACCAGGGTGGAGCTGCCCACAGCCGAGAGCTTCTCTTCTGCCCATAGGCCGTCTTTGACGGCACGGACGAGGAGATCTCCCCATCCCGTCCTAAACAGGGCAAGACCCTCCGAATCGGTCGCCATGACGGCAATCGGGTACATCTCCGCCATGTTATACAGCTGGAAATGGACCCGCGCGCCCTCAACCGGCCGGCCTTCTTCGTCCTTTACGGCAACGGTCACCGCCCGTACGGGCGCGTACGTTTCCAGCAGGTTGATTTCCGTCAGCCACTCCTCGGCCAGCGTAACCGGTTCCGGTCCCGGATAGTTGGCGTGAACCCGAGTGTTGACCAGCATGGCCCGCCGGGCGGGCGCGCCGAACCAGCCCCGGTCCAGTACCGGCTCGGGCTCGCAGGCGCCGATATAATGCCACTGTCCGTCGGCCCACGCCTCCACCCAGGCATGATTATCGTCGCAGTGGGCCCAGCGCGGCGTGTAGCACTGTCTGGCGGGAATGCCGATGCTCCGCAGCGCGGATACCGCGAGCGTCGACTCTTCCCCGCAGCGTCCCTGCGCGCTTCGCAGCATGGTCAGCGGCGAGATCGTCCGCAGATCGCTTCCGACATAGGTGGCTTTCTCGTGACACCAATAGTTGGTCTCCAGGATCGCCTTTTCCATCGGCAAATGCTTGGTCCGCTCCGCCAGTTCCTCATAAAGAACGCCCCGGCAGTCTTCCAGATTTTCGCTATTCACCCGGAGAGGCAGCACGAAGTGAAGAAACAGATGATCCGGCACCCGCTCGCCCCAAGGTACTTTGGCACGGATTTCAAGTGTCGTGCGGACGTGATTCAGAAACAAGATTCCGTCGTAATCCGCCAAATCGTTTAAGGGCATATACGCGAAAAGAAATTTGAGCGCCCACGTTTCTTCCTCGGTCAGCTTCTGCCGGAACACGCCGAAAAGCTCCTCTTCTTTATTCCGGGCGAATTCCCGCTTGATGTCGAATTTCCTCTGCACTTCCGCCAGCGCTTCGGCATCCATAGAGAAAACAGACAAATCCGGCCTGAGTATCGCGTTCCGTTCAACCTCCGAATCCGCGTTCAAATTCGCTTTCAAAAAGTCGTCTTCAAGGAGATTGACGCTCGGGTTCTCAGCCTCATTCCGGTTCTTAACCGGCTTATTGTTCCGGTTCGGATTGTCATTCGTGTTCGCGTTCATCTGTCTTTCACTCCTTCCACAGTTTTCCGTCCTCGCGGATCACATAGACGGCTTTGCCGTCGGCGGAGGCGGCGCAAATCTGAAAGCTTCTTGCCGTGGTTTCAACCTGCGGAACGATGGTCCATGGCTCACAGCCAAGAAGCTCGCCGACATCGCTTATAAAAACACCCGACCGTTCATAATGATTCCGCTGCCGGTAATACAGCTTCCGCAGCTCCCACTTTACGCGTTCATCGTCCGGCAGCGCGAAGCTCTCCGGCCCGTCCCCGTCCGCAAACACCACATAGCCCCACAGCTCGGGATAATGCATGTTGACGATCCCCATCGGAGACCAGACCCAGTTGTCCTCGGGGTAAGGGTTGCCGCTTTGGGGATCTATCATTTTCCGGTAGGAGCCGTCCACAGTCTCCGTCCGCCACTGCACGCGGGAGAAATTCACACGCCAGAATTCTCCTTGGACCGGCGGGCGGTTCTCAGGCGCGCACTCTCGCAGAGCGGACCACGGCATCGCTACCTCCAGCGTCCATTTCCGGTTGTCCGCGTCCGGATTGTTCAGCTCCCCGTCTATATGGACCGCCGTTTTCAGCCCGCCGATATCCCAGCCGTTGACGGGCGGCCCTCCGTCCCGGTAAGGTTTGACGAGCAGCAAATCCCAGACCGTATTCAAGGCATTCATCTCAAATTCGTAATATTCGTGGGTATCGCCGTCGGGATCGATAAAAATCTCAAAATCGTTGTCGTAAAAAATGACGGAATCCCGCTCCGTAAGCGTCGCCCAAATCTGGTCCTCCGTCAGCTCCGCCGCAAAATAGAAATACCGGTCGTCCCAGAGCATTTTGGCCCGGGTCCGTTTGGACGGCTGCGGCTTGGCGTCTCCTTCGATATCCGTAAAATCTTCCGTCCATTCGGCCGCTTCCCAGAACGGCTTGTCGATCCGTCCGTCAAGCTCCAGCGGCCCGGACGCCCGTCTGCACAAGTAATGCTTGGGCGCAAAAACGATGCGTGGTTCCGGCACTCCGCTTAACGCCATGCCGATCACCCCTTTCTCTAAGTGGATACAACTGTTCCGGACAGGGCCGCCCTACTTTTTGGACAGCCGGAACACGATTGCCTCGGGCACTTCCTTCTCGCGAATAGACTCCGGCAGGCGGACGGTAATTCCTTTTTCGGTCAGCCGGTAATCCAATGGCATGTCCATGCCCAGCAGCTCAACCCGGGCAAAGGAATCCCGGAGGGGGATGCATATCTCCGCCTCCATCGGCGACTGTTCCCGCTCGACCAGACAGAAGGCGTAAACGGTCTCCCCCTTCCGCGTGAAACGCCAGCTTCCTTCGGAATAAGGCTCGCAGATGCGCGTTCCGTAAATGGCTTCGCCGTTTACCTTCAGCCACGCCCCGAGTCCTTTCATCCGGGCCACAGCCGTCTCCGGCAGCCTTCCGTCCGGCTGAGGTCCGACGTTGAGGGCCAGGTTGCCGCCCTTTGACACGATCTCGATGAGGAGATGGACGAGCTGGCGGACGGTTTTATACGTGTCCTCATACCGGAACGAGAACGATGTCCCCATCGTGATGCAGCTCTCCCACGGGACGAGCAGGGGGCGTTCCGGGAGCGTCTGCTCGGGGGTGATCAGGTTTTCGTACGGTCCCCCGACGGTCCGGTCCGCGCAGAGCAGCCAGGGCTGCAGCTCGCGCGCCTTTTCCACCGCTTCGCCGAGCCGGATGTCCTGGTTGTTGGCCGCGTTCACCCAGCCCGCGTCCAGCCACAGCATGTCGATGCGCCCGTAGCGGGTCATAAGCTCTTCGATCTGCTCGTGCGTGAACTTCACGAACTGCTCCCACAACCAAGGGTGTTCCCGCGTGTCGTAAGAGGTCCCCCGCGACGTGCGGCCGCCCCGTTCCATGCCCGGAGCCCAGTAATAGGGCGAGCGCCAGTCCGCCTTCGAGAAGTAGGCGGATATCGCCAGTCCCTTCGCCCGGAAAGCGTCGAACAGCCTGCCGCAAATATCCGCATGCCGGTGGGCATGGAACGGGCAGTCGGGATGCGTCACACGGTAATCCGTCGTGCGGGTATCCCACATGCAGAAGCCGTCATGATGCTTCGTCGTAAAGTTCAAGTACTTGAAGCCGCTGTCTGCGGCGAGTCCGGCCCACAGCTCGGGCTGAAAGCGGAGCGGATTAAACGTGCGGTTCAGCCCGAAGTATTCGCGTTTAAGGTCTTCCGCGCTCACGTCCCAGTCGATTCCGTCCCGGGACCAGTCCGCATCCGCGTCGCTCAGCGCCCACGACTCCACGACACCAAGCTGGGAATACGGTCCCCAGTGCATCATGAGCCCCAGCTTCTGGTCTTGGAACCACTCCAACCTCTCCAGCAGCGCAGGATCTTCCGGTTTAGCCCAGTCCTCCTCCCGGCTGTAATTGTGCACGCCTTCCACGACGGCCGGAGCCGCCCCTTCTTGTGTCTCTGCGTTCATCTCACTCATCACGTAACCTCCAAGCAAGCCGAATATTTTTTTGTAATCCCTTTCATAAATCCTACGAACTGCCCTATGAATCCGCTGTTTTTTTGGTATGATTATGGATATTCCTTTCAAAACATCATGCAGAGGCTAAATCATTCCGAAACGGGAGGGAGCAATAAATGAAATCCGATTACTTTAAATCGAAGCTTTTTATGCGATATATTTGGTCGTATTTGTTCATCCTGCTTATTCCGCTGGCGTTCGCGACGATCTTTATTTACCGCAGCGCCGTGAGCAATCTCCAGTCCGAAATCGAGCAGTCTCACCTCAACCAGCTCAATCAGACGAAAACCATCATCGACGGCAGGGTCAAAGAATTGATCGAAATCGCGTCCCGGATTTCTTATGACGAACGGCTGACGCTTTACAAGGTCCACGACCCTTATTACAGCCGGGAAGCGATCAGCGCGTTGGACAACTACAAAGCGACCAGCTCCATAATCGGAGATCTGTTCCTGTACTATCACGACGACGATAAAATTTATTCGTCCTTCGGCATGTCAGGACTGGATGTGTTTTCGGACAAATACAGCTTCCACAAATGGACCCAGAACGGGCTGCGGCAGGATTTGAATACGCTTAAATTTCCAAAAATGCGTCCGGCGGACCTCGTCAGCCAGCCGACATCCCTGCAGCAGTCGATTCTCGCTTACCTGGTGCCGATTACGCCCAACAGTCCGGCCCCTCACGGGACCGTGATGTACTTTATTCCGGAGTCTGAACTCACCGGCCTGATCGATTCCATTCTCGGCAGCTACCGCGGGCTGACGTACATTTTTGACAACAACGGGCAGGTCCTGACGAACAACGGAAACGAGGAATCGCTGACGGCCGGCGACC
This sequence comes from Paenibacillus chitinolyticus NBRC 15660, assembly GCF_000739915.1. Lineage (GTDB taxonomy): Bacteria > Bacillota > Bacilli > Paenibacillales > NBRC-103111 > Paenibacillus_F > Paenibacillus_F chitinolyticus. Next base: position 210,029 of record NZ_BBJT01000004.1, read on the forward strand.
TCGGCGCTTTGTTCAAGCTGCCTCCGGGCATTCACAATCAGACGTTAAACGGGCAGTCCCACTCCGTCGTATCCGTGAAATCCGATAAAAACGGCTGGACTTACGTCACACTGATGCCGAGCGCCCAGTTTTTCAGCAGCGTGCTGCATGTGCGCAGCTTTATTATTCTGCTGGTGTCCATCGTCGTGATCGTCGGCGCCGCCCTGGCGCTGCTGCTTGCCCGGATGCAGTACCTGCCTATCTCGAACCTGGTCCATTTCGCCAGCTCCAAATCAAGAAGCAGCCGGACTTCGGGCAATGAACTCGAGCGAATCCGGATTTCCCTGCAGGAGCACAGCACCCGCGCGGATCTTCAGGAGCCTTACGCCCGCAATCACGCCCTGCTCATGCTGCTTAAATACGGGCAGACCAAAAGCCTGTCGGCCGATCTTCTCGAAGCTTTCGATCTCAAATTCGACCATGACTGTCACTTCGCGGTGGTAATCGGTTTTGACAAGCGCTCTCATCTGCACGACAGCAAGGATGACTGGCAGACGATGATTCAGCTTTTTGCCGAGGTCGATTTTCCCGGACTTGCCGCCAGAGCTTACAGCGTGGAGCTTCCTCAGCCGAATCAGCTTGCCCTTGTCGTCGGGTTCGATCCCTCCGGTCAGACGCCTTTCGGTCAAATGCAGCAGATCGTGGAAGGCATCCGGACCCACCTGCTAGAGCTGTTCGATGTCTCGCCGGTCATCGGGGTCGGAACGGCTTATACGAGCCACGCGCATTTGAACCAGTCGTACATCGAAGCGTGTTCCGCGTTCGAATCGAACATTTTGACCGTTCATGGAAGCGTTACCTTTTTTGAAAAACTGTCCAATGCGCCGGAGCGCAGCACCTTCTGGATTCCCGGCAACGTGCTTTTGAAGCTGTCCCAAAGTCTGAAACAGGGCAGCTATGACGTATCGGAGCAGACTCTTCAGGAAGCGCTGAAAAACTTGCCGGCAGCCGGACTGAGCGCCCCCCATCTGCGGCTGATTCACTACGACATCCTGACGACCCTGCTGAAAACCGCGTCCGAGCTCGGTATTCATGGTTTGACGCAGGACGTGCTGTCCAAGCTCAACTTCAATTCATCCGAGGAGTTTGAAGCCATCTGCCTGGACCTCGCCGGACGGATATGCTCGCAGGTCGAACGGGACCGGACGAAGGAAGAGCACTCCCTCATGGACCGGATCGTCGGGTACATCGACAATCATTTCATGGAGCATACGCTCAGTCTGGAGGTCGTATCCGCCGAATACGGGATCTCGCCTTCTTATCTCAGCCGGACGTTCAAGGAGAAGACCGGCATCAATTTTATCCAGTATATCTGGCAAAAAAGGATGAACGAAGTCATGCATCAGCTAAAAACGACAAACGATCCGCTCAAAGAGATCATCGTCCGCGTCGGCTATCTGGACACCCCCAACTTCATCCGCAAATTCAAAAAGGAAACGGGCTATACGCCGGGGCAGTACCGGACGCTGAACACGTCGGGCGAGCATGCTTAACCCGAACGCACGGTGGCACGGCGGCGCGGTGATCGGCGTCACATGACGGCGGTCAACCACATGGCGGGTCCGCTTCGGCCAACCGCTGTACAAGGCCGGAACACGAGGCAGAAGATCCTCGAATGGGGTTCCGCTGAACGTGCGGCAGAAAGTTGGGCTCCCGGTCCGGCAGGCCGTATACCCGCATCCTTGAGCCGGCGGCAGCCCGGTGATGCCCGGTGATGCCCGGCGATGCCCCATGAATGCGGCTTCTCCCCGCCGCCTTGCCCGCAGGCCCGCTCCCCGATTCATCGGGGGCGGGCCTGCTTATTGTGGCGCGCAAGGGCAGCCGGCGTGTGGCGGCGATCGTCCGTCTGACGAAGGAAGAGAAGCCCCGGCGAAACGCCCGGTGAAGGACTGCCGCTCCGCATGAAGCTGCTTCCGTGGTGGGCATCAGGCAGGCTCTACTTCTTCCCGCTGCCCTCGTTCCAGCGGTCGTACGCCGCCTGATAGATGCCCACGATCTTGTCGCTGCCCATCTTCTTCAGTTGGCCCGCATAGGCATCCCAGTTCGCCAGCGGTTCCTGGCCGGTTACGAACTTCGCTTCCATCTGCTTGACGTACGTATCCAGATCGGACTTAAGCCGGGTCACTTCCGCCTGTTCTTCTTCCGTCAGGAAGACGCTCGGGAACGGAATTTTGGCGATCGGCGTCAGCTTCTCTTCGTTTTCCTTGTCGAGCCATTTATCGAAATCGGTTTTCAGCCCTTTGGACAGCTCGCTGCTGGCCGCTCCCGGCACGAGAATGCCGTAATTCGGCGTCAGCGTGCCACGGTATTCTTCACGGTCGCCGCCGCCCGGCACGGGCTTCCACTCCTTCACGTGCTTCTCCTTGTCCGTGTACTTCCAGAGCACATCCTCCGGACCTTGGGCGAACAGCGTGCCGCCTTCGTATCCGTACATGTAATCGACCCAGCGCATGGCCGCTTCCGGATTTGGGTTGCTCTTCGTGATGGCGAACGTTCCGTTGGAGGAAATGCCCGGGTGTTTGCCGTAAACGGGTGAATCCGGCACTTCGCTCTTGAGCGGCTTCATCATCGGGTTGCTATCGTCCGGCTCCGTGCCCATCGTGAAGTAAGGGTAGTAATCGTTGAACAGCGCGACGCGGTTGTTTTTGCCTTTCGCTTTCTTCTGTTCGTCGGTTTGGGAGAACGTCTCGTGATCGAGCAGGTTGTCTTTCCACAAGCGGTTCAGGAACGTCAAATACCCTTTGTAGCCTTCCTCCTGAGGGGTATAATGGACCTTGCCCGCTTTGTCGGCATAAATAACCTCGTCATAGATGCCCCAGAATCCGAGGAAAAACATCCGCAAGTCGTCGAGTTTAACGGAAGTCAGCGGAATCTCGTCTTTCTTGCCGTTGCCGTTCGGGTCCTCGCTCTGCACGCGTTTGAGGTATGCATAGAGCTCTTCCGTCGTCTCCGGCAGCTTCGTAATACCCAGCGCCTTCAAGAATTTGCCGTTGTACCACATCGGACTGCGGTACCAGACCGCCGACAGGTCGATCGTGCGGAGCGCGTAAATATGGCCCGACGGCGTCGTCATGTTTTTGCGGATCTCCGGATGCTCGTCAAGAATTTTCTTCAAGTTCGGCGCGTAGTTATCAATCAGGTTTTCAAGAGGAAGGAGCACGCCCTGGCTGCCGTACGTCACCTGCTCCGCCGGCTTGATGTCCGCCCCGAAGAACACGTCCGGCAGACTGTCGCTGGCGAACACGAGGTTTTTCTTCGATTCGAAACTGTCGATCGGCGCGTTCTGGTACTGCATCTTGATGCCGGTCAGTTTCTCCATCTCCTGCATGACCTGCATTTTGTTCCAGTCCTGCACCCCGACATCGGGAGCCATCAGCGTCATCGTCACCGGTTTATCGACAATCGGGAACCCGTCCTTTTTCACTTCGGAGGCGTTTTTGCCGGTTCCCGCTTCCCCGGCTTTATCGGCGGAGCCGCAGGCGGACAGACCTGCTATCACAAGCGTAAGACCGAGCATAAGCGAGCCTGACTTCAACACTTTTTTCATAAATAAAATCCTCCCCTTATATGGTGTATGGCAAGATCAGCCCTTGACGGAACCGATCATGACGCCTTGCACGAAATAGCGCTGCAGAAACGGATAGATCGCAATAATCGGCAGCGTGGACACGATGATAACGGCATATTTGACAAGCGCCGCAATCTCGGCTTTATTGTTGAGCGCGGATGCCGTCGAGGCATCCAGCGAGCCGCCCGTCTGGGCGGACATCTCCTGCAGCACGAGAATCTGGCGCAAAATCAGCTGAAGCGGATACTTGGATTCTTCATGCAGATAAATGAGCGCCGAGAAGTAGCTGTTCCAGTTGCCGACTCCGTAAAATAGCGCCATGACAGCCACGATGGGCATCGAAAGCGGCAGGATGATTTTCAGAAACATCCGCATATTCGTGCAGCCGTCGATCTGGGCCGCTTCCTGCAGTTCCTTCGGAATAGAGGTTTGAAAAAACGTCCTCGACACGATGATGTTCCAGATGGACGCCGCAGAAGGCAAAATGATCGCCCAGATGCTGTTCATGAGCCCGAGGCCCTTGACGAGCAGGTACGTGGGCACAAGACCGCCTCCGAAAAACATCGTCACCATAAACATACCCATAAAAAAGTTGCGGCCCACGAAATCTTTGCGGCTGAGCGCATACGCAGCCGGAATCGTCACGAGCAAGTTAACGGCCGTCCCGATTACCGTATACAAAATCGTATTGGCGTACCCCATCCAGATTTTCGTGTTGGCAAAAACGATCTGGTACCCTTCGAACGTGAGCCCTTTCGGGAACAGCCACATCTCGCCCGAGCCGACATACTTCGGATTGCTGACCGAAGCGCTCAAAATATAAATCAGGGGATAAGCCACCAGAATCAGAGCAATCGCGACATAGACATACGTGCTGATCAGGAACAGTTTATCCCGCGCCGTATCTTTAACGGTCGAGCTCATCCGGTTCCCTCCTTTCTTTTACCATAAGCTGTTCTCGCTGGTACGGCGGACAATCTGGTTCACGGTCACCAGCAGCACGGCGCTTACAACGGAGTTGAACAATCCGACCGCCGCCGAGAAGCTGTACTGGGCGTTGACCAGGCCCGAACGGTAGACGAAGGTGGAAATGACATCCGACGCCTCCATGTTGAGCGGATTTTGCAGCAGCAGGATTTTCTCGAACCCGACTCCGAAGAGGCTTCCCATATTCAGGATGAGCAAAATGGTCATCGTCGGTACGATCGTCGGGATATTAATGTGCCGGATGCGCTGGAATCTCGAAGCGCCGTCGATGATGGCCGCCTCGTGCAGCTGCGGGTCCACGCCGGACAAAGCCGCCAGGTAAATAATCGTTCCCCAGCCGGCGCTCTGCCACACCCCCGAGAACACATACATCGTTTTGAACCAGTTCGGGTCCGTCAAGACCTGTGGGGCCGTGAAGCCCAGCTTCTCGATCAGATGCACCAGAATCCCCGTGGACGGCGACAGGAACGTAATGATCATTCCGGCCATGACGACAACGGATATAAAATGAGGGGCGTACGTCACGGTCTGCACCATCCGTTTGAAAAATCCGTCCCGCACTTCGTTGAAAGCGAGCGCCAGAAGAATCGGAATCGGAAACCCGACGGCAAGATCGTACAAGCTGATGCTCAGCGTGTTCCACAATAGATCCCAGAAATAATACGACTCGAAAAAATGGACGAAATGATCGAATCCGACCCAGGGGCTCCCCCAAATTCCTTTGGTAGGAATAAAATTTTTGAAGGCGATCAGGATGCCGTACATGGGCCCGTAATGAAAAATAAGAAAGTAAAGAAACGCCGGGGCGATAAACACGTACAGTTCCCAGTTTAAAACCATCCGTTTCCAGACCGGCTTCTTCTCTGTGCCCGCTTCCGGGCGCCCCGCCGTGCCTGTCGTGCGGATGCTTGCTTTTGCCTGCATCGTATCACTCCTTTCCGCTTGGTTTTGGTAGCGTTTTCAAAAGTGTATCCCCACGGGCTGAAGTCCGTAAATATGTCATTTTCAATCCCTACACCATTCGTGGCGGACTGCTCCGTTAGGGAGTAAATTCGCGTTTTCCGGAATTTGGATAACAAAAAAGACATATTCTTGGCGGGATTCGCCCGCTTCGGGCTCTCCTCACGCAAAGATAACCAATCCTCCCCAAACAGGCGGTTGGTTATTCTTGTTCTCCGCAGACGCACGTCAAAAACCACATCAATCCATCGCCTGCTGAATGTGAGATACTGCTTAAGAATCGTTACGCGAAAAGGAGAGGAAACAGATGGTACAGCAGTGGTTCGAAGACGCGAAACTGGGGATTTTCATTCATTACGGGATTTATGCGGTTAACGGAATCGCCGAGTCGTGGTCTTTCTACAACGGGCGCATTTCGTACGAGGATTATATGAAGCAGCTCGGCGGCTTTACCGCCCGGAACTTTGATGCGGACAAGTGGGCGGATCTGATCGAGAAGTCCGGCGCCAAATATGCCGTCCTCACAACGAAGCATCACGACGGCGTCGCTTTGTGGGATACGCGGACCAGCGATCTCAACGTGGTCAAAAGAACGCCGGCCGGCAGGGACATCATCCGGGAGTACGCCGATGCGGTAACCCGCAGGGGAATCCGGCTGGGCCTGTACTTCTCCCTGATCGACTGGTCCCATCCCGATTATCCCAGCGTCTACGAGGGCGGCAGAGTTCCCGAGGAGCCGGGCCGGGCCAATCCCTTTTCAAGCCCTGCGGGCGGCGTTCAGGACGAAGAAAAATGGCAGCGCTTTCTGACGTTTAACAATGAACAACTGCGCGAGCTTCTGACGAATTACGGGAAAGTGGACCTGCTCTGGTTCGACGGAGACTGGGAGCGCAGCGCCGAGCAGTGGAACCTTCCCGCTTTTAAAAACTATCTGCTCTCCTTCAATCCCGAGATCATGATCAACTCCCGTCTGCAGGGACACGGGGACTATAAAACCCCCGAACAGGGGCTGCCGATTACGAGACCCGAGGGTCCCTGGGAGTTTTGCACGACGATCAACAGCTCCTGGGGCTACGTTCCGGACGACAATCATTACAAATCTCTGCATCAGATCATCCGGATGTTCTGCGACTGCATCTCCATGGGCGGAAATATGCTGCTCGATATCGGGCCCAAGGAAGACGGCACCGTCGATCCCCGGCAGGAACAGATCTTGCTGGGACTCGGAAGCTGGATCCGGACCCATGAAGAAGCCGTTTACGGAACGCGGGAAGGCATTCTGACCCGTTATTATCTGGGGGGCAGCACGTTGTCCAAAGATAAAAAAACGCTGTATCTGTTCGTGTACGACGATCCGAAAGAATCGGTCTGCCTCAAAGGCCTTTCCAGCAAAATCCGCACGATTACCGTTCTGCATTCGGGCAAAGAGCTTACGTACGACATCCACGGAGGCGTGCCTTGGTTCCAGATACCCGGAACCACCTGGATTCATCTGACACAGGAAGATACCCACGACTATGTAACCGTGCTGAAAATCGAACTGGAGGACGAACTGGACATGTACGGCGGTTCCGGGGCCGTGGTTACGCATAACTAAGTTGTAACGGCGGGGACGGGTAACGGTGAACGGTAAAAGAAAACGCCTGATCTGCCAATTCCGGCAGATCAGGCGTTTTTATTCGGGCGTGCGTATCGAGTCTCGAATCGAGCCCGACCTTCATCCGCTTCCATGCGGCCACCGTTTGCGCTCCCGCTGCGCGGCTTCGTATGTCCCGGCCGCTACCACATCCGCCGATGCGACGGAAGCATCCACCCGTGCGGATATCGCCGCCGCAGCCCCGGGGCCCGGGCTTTGCCCGGAGATGCTTTCCCGCTTCTCCCGGTATGCTCCGCCTTACCGCAAAACCGCCGCGAGCTGTTCCGCCGTACGGCACACATAATCCGGCCCCGCGCCAGCCAGCAGCTCTTCGGAATCGAAGCCCCAGGTGACGGCCGCCGCTTTTACCCCGGCCCTCCGGCATGCTTCGACGTCTCTCAGCTCGTCCCCCACGTAAACGATCCGGTCTGCCGGAAGCGAATGGGTACGGAGCATGCTGCGGATCGCCTTATCCTTGCCGAACAGATTCGTTGCCGAATGAACGAAATCGAACACATCCAGCCCGTTCAGATCAAGGAAATGCCGGATATTTTCGGCCGTATTGGAAGACAGGATGCCCATCGTCCGGCCCTCTTCTTTTAGCGCCAGAAGCAGCTCCTTCATGCCGTCAGCCGGCTGCAGGCTTACCGCCGCTTGTTTGTAGTTTCGTTTGGCTTCCAGCAGAAGGGCGGGCAGTTTAAAAAGCGGCACGTGCAGCGCCTTCAGGCGGTCCGGTACGGACAAGCCCGAAAGTTTGCCGATTTCCGCCTCTTCGATTCGCCTGCCCCCGAATTTGACCGCCAGCTCATTAAAAAGCTGCACCGCCAGCCCTTTGGAATCCGCAATCGTTCCGTCAAAATCAAAAATGAGAATCGGTTTCACGCCTTGGCACCTGCTTTCACGATTCGGATTTGCCTAGCCGAACGGCAAAAAAAACGCCACAGCCGCCGGAGCAGCTATGGCGTTTATGTTCTTTTACCAGCATACACGTCCTTCGCGCCGAAACGCAATGCCAAGCGGCCGTAAAAGCGGCGAGCCGCGGCTTAGCCACTCAGCCCGCCCGCATTTTGCGCGAGCGTCCGGGCGTATTCCGTCAATTCGATCGGCGCTCCGCCGTTCAGACGGGATTCTTCGGCGGCGAAAGCCATCAGATGGCTGCGGACGGAAGCGGCCGCCGAGGTGAGGCTTTCCTGGCCGCTGTAACTCCGCACTTCCTGGAGGAAGCTGCGGACGATGCCGCTGTCCCCGCCTCCGTGTCCGGCCGTCTGGGCGGGAATCGTAATCTCCGTTTTCTGATGCGTCAGGAAATCGTAAACGATAATCGAGTCGCCCTCCGCCCGCAGTTCTCCCCGCGTGCCCATGATCTGAATGCGGCGCTCCTGTTCGAACGTAAAGCCGCACATGCTGAACATGGCCGTGGCGCCTCCTTCGAACTCCATGTTCACCACCTGGTGATCGACGACGTTGTTGTCGCTGCGGTACACGCAGCGTCCGTAGTCCGTCTCCCGCAGCCCCTTTACGATGCTCTCCTTGGACAGATCGCTCGTGAAGTGCCCTGCCCAGCCTCTGAATTCCTGGCTGAGATAGAAGCGCGTGGCGGAATAAGGGCACGTCGGCTCTACCGCGCAGTCCAGGCAGCGGTCCGCGGAGCCTTCGGGCGCGTGCGCCCCGTTGAAGTGCATGAGCGAGCCGAACGAGCTTACCCGGTTGCACGGTTTATCCATCAGCCACGACAGGACGTCCATGTCGTGACAAGATTTGGCCAGGATCATCGGACTGGCTTTGTGCGAGTTGTTCCAGTTCCCCCTCACGAAGCTGTGGGCGATATGCCAGTAGCCCACGTTCTCGTTGAGCTGGATGGATACCACCTCGCCGATTCTCCCCTCCGTGATGGCCGTCTTGACCGCCGTCCAGAACGGCGTGTAACGCAGCACGTGGCAGATCGTGAGCAGCCGGTCGTTGTCCCGGGCGGCCTGCTCCATATCCAGGCACTCGCGCGGGTCCGGGGACATCGGCTTCTCCAGCAGCACGTGATACTTGGCGGCAAGAGCCCGCATCGTCGGCTCGTAGTGCATCCGGTCCTGGGTGCAGATGACGGCGATATCCGCCATTTTGGGCAGGTTCAGCAGCTCTTCCCACGTATCGTAGCGGTGCTCTGCCGGAATGCCGTGCTTCTCCGCCATTTTCTCCCTGCGCCCGGCATCCGTCTCCGCTACGGCCACGAACTGCAGCTCATGCGGATAATCCAGGGCATAAGGGGCGTAACCGCCCGCTCCCCGGGCGCCCGCGCCGATTAATATTGCGGTCAATTCGCTCATGTTCTCTCTCTCCCTTAACTGCTCTTGGAGTAGCGGTCCAGCGCAGCCTGATAAATTTGCTTGTAGCGGTCCAGCCCCATTTTGTTCAGGGTCGCCACATAGTCGTCCCACTGGGACATAGGGGCATCTCCGACAATGAATTTGTCTCTCATTTCCGTGACATAGGTTTCGATGTCATTGGCCAGCGTCGTCAATTCCTGCTGCTCTTCCGTCGTGAAATTGAAGGCCGGCCAGATTTCCTCCGGCTTAAGCACGTGCGGATCGGCTTTCTTCGAATTTTCTACGGAGGTAGGAAGCCCTTCCGCTCCTTTGAAGTACGCCTGCTTGACGAAACCCGGGTAATACCCGCCCGGCCAGATCAGGTATTGGCTGACCGCCTGGTCGAGACTGAGACCGTCCTTGTTGTTTTTGATGGCGTCCACATAATCGACCGTTCCGTCGCTCTCTTCCTTGTAGGTGTCGTCTTTCCAGCCCATGAAGAACATCTTGATGCCTTCCTCGCCGTAAAAATAATCCATCCACCGGACCATAGCGGCCGGATTCTTCGCTTTATCGGTCAGAATAAACATCCCGATGTTGCCGAGCGGCGAGCCGATATACGTATAAAGCTGATCGCCGTGCGGTCCTTTCAGTACAGGCAGGCCGGCGTATCCTTTCTGGTTATAGATCGCCGCAGGGTCTACGTTATCCACAATGCCCAGCAGCCCGGCGGTTCCCTTCGCGTCGATTTCCTCGCTTTTCACGGAAGCGATATCCTGCTCCAGGAGGCCGTCTTTATACAGCTTGTGGATGTATTCCAGCATTTCCTTGTAACGCGGATCGGCGGGGACAAAGCGGATTTTGCCCGAACCCGGTTCCGTATCGACATACTGGTTGGCGTTGCCGTGATTGCCCAGGCCGAAGGAACCTCTCAGGTAACCGACAATTCCCGTCGTCCCGACGCCGCCCCACGCGATTTCGTCCGGCTTGCCGTTCCCGTTCGGATCTCCCTGTTTGAACGCTTTCAGCATCGCCGCAAATTCGTCTAGATTCGTCGGTTCCTTCAGACCCAGCTTGGTCAGCCACTCCGTCTTAACCCAAGGGGTATTGAAGAAAACCGATCGGAATTCCGGGTCGTACAAAGTCGGCAGGCTGTAAATTTTGCCGTCCGGCATGGTGATGCCCTTTTTAATGACCGGGTATTTCTCCATCAGAGCCTTGAGGTTCGGCGCATATTGATCGATATACTCGTTCAGGGGCAGGAAGACCCCCTGCTTGCCGTATTTAAACAAGTCGGATTTCGAAAAAGCGGAAGCGTAAAACAGATCGGGATACCCGCTGCTCGCCATGAGCAGATTTCGTTTTTCTTTCAGGGCGTCCTTCTGGACGGTCTCCCAGTTGATGTGAATGTTGGTTTTCTTCTCGTATTCCTGCCACAGCTTCAATTTGTTCCAGTCGGCATTGGCGAAAAACTTAGCGGCAAAAGCATTGACCGTGACCGGCTCCTGGACGATCGGGAACCCCGTCGCATTCACGCCTTTCGCTTCCGCGCCCTCCCCGGCGCCCTTCCCGCCGCCGCTGCTGCAGCCGGACAGCACCGCCGTCGTCAGTGCGCAAGCCAAAACGAGTTTCATCGCTCTCTTTCTCTTCATCTCGTTAACCTCCCTTGTTTAATCGTACATATCGTGAATCGTGTATAGGATGAACGATCAGCCTTTGATGGCGCCGATCATAATTCCTTTGACGAAGTACCGCTGAAGGAACGGATAGAGCAGAAACATCGGGAGATTGGCCAGGACGAGAACGGCGTATTTGATGCCTTCCACCGCCCGCTGCTGCTTGATCGCCGATTCCGTCGACATTTTGACCAGGCTGTCCGTCTGCCCTTGAATCAGAATTTCGCGCAGGACGAGCTGAAGCGGAAACTTGCTTTTGTCGGACAAGTACAGCAGGGCGTTGAAGAACGAGTTCCAGTGCCCGACCGCATAGAAGAGAATGGTGACGGCGATGATCGGCATGGACAGCGGCAGGACAATCCTCGTCAGGATCTGCATATTGGTGCAGCCGTCGATGGTCGCCGCTTCTTCAAGCTCTCCGGGAATCGTCTGCTGGAAAAAGGTCCGCATGATGATGATGTTCCAGATGGACACGGCGCCGGGCAAAATCATGACCCAGAAGGAGTTCAGCAGGCCGAGATTTTTGATCAGGATGTAGGTCGGAATGAGTCCGCCGCTGAAAAACATCGTGAACACGAACAGGCCCATGAACAGGTTGCGGCCCACGAAATCTTTACGGGAAAGGGGATATGCCGCCAGAATCGTCATGATTACGTTGAGGAGGGTCCCGGTAGTCGTATACAGGAGCGTATTGCCGAAGCCCCTCATAATTTGGCCGTCCTCGAAAATTTTGGTGTACGAGTCCAGCGTCAGCCCCTTTGGCCAGAGCAGCACTTCCCCGTTCATAATGTATTGGGGTTCGCTGAACGAAGCGCTGAGCACGAATACCAGCGGGTACAGGACGATCAGCAGCACCAGCCCGAGAACCAGGTAAATGACGGTGTTGAACAAGCGGTCTTCACGGGTATTTTCCATCTCTTCTCCCCCTCCCTACCATAGGCTCGATCCGCTGAAGCGTTTGGAGATCCAGTTCACGCTGATCAGCAGAATGAAGTTGATTACCGTACTGAACAGGCCGACGGCGGCGGAAAAACTGTAATCCGCGTCGAGAATCCCGCTGCGGTATACGTAGGTATCGATAATGTCGGAACTTTGCATGTTGAGGGTGTTCTGCATAAGGAGTACTTTTTCGAATCCGATGGACATGACGCTCCCCAGATTCAGGATAAGCAGGATGACTATCGTCGGGCGGATGCCGGGAAGGTTAATGTGCCAGATGCGCTGGAGCCGGGTCGCCCCGTCCACGCGCGCCGCTTCGTGAAGCTGATTGTCTACGCCGGCGAGAGCCGCCAGATAAATAATGGAGCTCCACCCCATCGTCTGCCACACATCGGAGAGCACATAGAGCGTTTTGAACCAGGAAGGATCGGCGAGAAAGTTGACGGGCTTGACGCCGAACATCCCAAGAAAGGTGTTAACGAGGCCGTATCTGGGATTCAAGAACATCATCATCATGCCTACAACGACGACCGTGGAAAGAAAATGGGGCGCGTAGGTGACGGTTTGAACGAATTTCTTAAACTTCTGGGATTGGACTTCGTTCATGAGGAGAGCAAGAATAATCGGGATCGGGAATCCGAGCGCCAGTGTGTAAAGACCGAGACCGATCGTATTCGTAATCAGGCGCTGAAAAAAGTAACTGTTGAAAAAACGCTGGAAATGGTCCAATCCGACCCAGGCGCTGCCCCAGATTCCCTTATTCGCCACAAAATCCTTGAAAGCGATTTGCAGGCCGTACATCGGCACATAATGAAACACGATGTAATAAAGCACAACGGGTGAAATCAGCAGATAAAGCTGCCAATTGCGGAGAATCCGCCTGCCCAGCGTCAGTTTGCGCGGAACCGGACGAGGTTGCGCCCCCGTTTCCGGGCCGCCGCGTTCGAGAATAGTTTCAGCCACGTTAATTCTCCTTCCGGGAATGAAATGCGTTCGATTCGCTTCCAGCCCCACGAAATAACTTTAGGGCTGAAAAAGGACTATCCAAAATCGTTTTTATATTTGGATAACTTTTGGAATCATTTTCGACGGAAATCAGGGTGATTCAACGGTTTTGTGAGACAGGCAGAACGTTATTTCTTTTAGAAAACGCTTACAAGAAACTTGTTGACCCTAATTTACCAAATCGTTCTGAGGAATGCAACAACTTTTTGGCTAAAATGCATCCAAATTTTTTGGATAAAAATGCGCAGTTAAAAAAGCCTGACATCGTTCTGTCAGACTCTTGCTTGTGCGTGCACCCTCTTTGCTCCCCGTCTAAGGCCGGATATCGTGAACCGACGATTCCCGGACGATCAGGGAGCACGGCAGCAAAATCCTCGGCGGGATCCGGTAGTCCTCCTCTACGTAGTCGCAGAGGAATTTGGCGGCCAGCTTGCCAATTTCCTGACGCGGCACGTCAATCGAGGTGAGCGGCGGACTCGTATACTGCGAAAACCCGATATTGTCCATGCCGACGAAGGCGATGTCCTCGGGGATGCGGCACTGCTGTTCGAGCGCCGCCCTCATCGCCGGAATCGCCAGCATATCGCTGGCGCAGAACATGGCGGTCGGCCAGTCCGCCCGGGGCAGCTCCTGCAGCATGCCGGTCACGAGCCGGTAGCTCAGGTCCACGTCCCAGTTCGTATTGACGACCCACTCTCGGCGGATCGGCAGGTTGCCCTGGAGCATCGCGAACTGGAATCCGATGAACCGTTCGTCATTCTCCAGCTTTCTGAAAAAAGCGGGGCCGCCCACATATCCGATCTTCGTATGCCCTTGATCAAGCAGATGCCCCACCGCCATCCGGGCGGCCGACACCCGGTCGCAGTCCACGATGGGCATTTTCAGGGAATCGTCGTTCAGGCTGACGCCGAGAATGGGAATGCCCTGTTTGTCCAGCAGCTCGTGAAGCTCCTTGTCGTACCAGCCCAGCGCGAGCACTCCCCGTGCCCCCGACTCCGTCAACATAGCCTGGAAACGTTCCGCGTCGTTCACTTCCTCGAAGGTCCGGACGATGGCGGCGGGCTGCCCCATCTCGGCCATCTTCCCGTGAAATCCCTGAAGCACCTCCGAGAAATACGGATGATTGCCCAGCAGCTTGCCGGGAATGACGCAGGCGATCTGGGTCCGGCTCGCGGCCGCGGCCGGGGTATCGTCCAGCGGATAACCGAGCTTCAAGGCGGCTTCCCTTATTTTCCGTTTCGTTTCTTCGCTCACCGGCCGGCTCGTATCGTTGCTGATCGCCCTGGACACGGTGGAGATGGAGACACCGATCACATCCGCAATATCTTTAAGCCTGGTCAAAGACTCTCCGCTCCTTCCTGTTCCTTCTCATCCCTCCCATCTTATCACACACAAGCCTCCGGCAGGCAACCGTTATAGGCAATTGGGCCCAGACGATCAAACTGTCCCGCACGGCGTTTTCCGGAAAGCCCGATGATGGTATGATGGAGGGAAAGCGCAGAACGTTTACTACGGAGGTACACAGATGGATAACATGGTAGAACGGGTGGCGGGCAATCTCAAAAAAATCCGCCGTTCGCGCGGGCTCAGCCTGGATAAGCTCGCGGAACTGACGGGCGTCAGCAAAACGATGCTGGCCCAGATCGAACGGGCGGAATCGAATCCCACCATCACGATTTTGTGGAAAATCGCCCACGGCCTGCATATCTCGGTTTCGGCCCTCATCGAGGATGAGAAGCCGTCGGTTACGCTGGTGAAGAAATCCGAGCTGTTTCCGATGTCGTCGGAAGAGGGAAAATATACGGCTTATCCGCTCTTTCCGTACGACGGAAGCTCCCGCTTCGAGATTTATTCCGTGGAGCTGCAGCCCGGCTGCGAATACGAATCCGACCCTCATCACGAGGGAGTGGAGGAATACGTGTCGGTCACCCGCGGCACCCTTGAGATGCAAATCGGCGAGCAGGTAATCGTCGCGGAAAACGGCGACGCTATCCGGTTTCACGCCGACCAGAGTCACATTTACCGGAACAGCACGGACGAAGTGGTTCATATTCAGAGCGTCATTTTGTATCCGTTCTAGTCCGGTTTACGTTCTAGAGCGGCTTCGTACTAGTTCGGTTCCGTTCTATACCGGCTCCGTTCCAATCCGGTGTTTCCGGTTTTATCCTTTCCCGTAGGAATCTTTTGGGTCCTGCGGGAATTTTTTTATTTACACGCTAATATAGTTTGGGTTACTATAGCAGCATTCAGGTACTTCATAACGCACATAAGTACTTTATAACGATCATTTCTCAAAAGGAGAATGCTGGTCATGACCCAAACCATGGTTGGACTTGTCAAAGCGCACCGCAGAGCCGGAGCCGTTCTGATGGAGGTTCCCGTCCCCGAATGCGGGCCGGATGAAGTGCTGATCCGGGTGAAAGCGAGCTCGATCTGCGGCACGGATATGCATATTTATCAATGGGACGACTGGGCCGAACAGCATGTCGTGACCCCTAATGTGTTCGGCCACGAATTTGCGGGCGTCGTGCATGAGGTGGGCTCGCAAGTGAGCCGCGTCCGCGTCGGGGATTATGTGTCCGCCGAGGGCCATATCGTCTGCGGGATGTGCAAACAATGCCGCTCGGGTAACGCCCACGTCTGCCCTCATACGCGAAGCTTCGGCATTACCGCGCCGGGCTGCTTTGCCGACTATGCGGTGACCAAGGCGGTCAACATCATCCCGAACGACAAGTCGCTGCCCTTCGAGCTGGCCTGCCTGCAGGACCCGCTGGGCAATGCGGTCCAGTCCGTGCTGTCGGGCGACATCGTGGGCAAGTCCGTCGTCGTCATGGGAGTAGGCCCGATCGGCCTCATGGCCGTCCAGGTAGCGAAGGCCGCGGGCGCAGGGAAAATCATCGCCGTCGACCTTAACGCGTACCGGCTGGATATGGCCCGGAAGCTGGGCGCCGACGCGACGATCCTGTCGTCTCCCGCGGTCTCGGCCCCGGATCTGATCCGGGAGATGACGGGCGGCGAAGGAGCCGAAGTCGGCCTCGAAATGTCCGGCAATGCCCGCGCCATCAACGACCTGCTGGAAGCGATGTCACCCGGAGGCCGCGTCTCGCTGCTGGGTATTCCGGCTCATTCCGTGCCGATCGACCTGTCCCGGCATGTGATTTTTAAGGGCCTCCAGGTCCACGGGATAACCGGACGGCGCATGTATAACACCTGGCACCAGATCAAGGGGCTGCTGGACCAGAACCGCATCGATCTTCAGCCGCTCGTCCAGCATACGTTTACACTCGACCGATACGAGGAAGCTTTTGACTTGATGGCTTCGGGCCAATGCGCCAAAGTCGTCTTTACTCATATTTAGAAAACGGAGGATGAACATATGAGCGGATTGGATTATTTGGCGGAAGAACTGGAGCAGCTCAAACGGGAAGGCCGGTACCGGCTGCCCGCCGTATGGGAAAGCGGCTCGGATGTCTGGATGGAACTGAACGGCCGGCGGGTGCTTCAGCTTTCCTCGAACAACTATCTCGGATTTGCCAATCATCCCGACCTCAAGCGGGCCGCCGCGGATGCCGTATACCGATATGGCGCCGGCAGCGGTTCCGTACGGACGATAGCCGGAACGCTGAAGATTCACGACGAGCTGGAACGGGAGCTTGCCGCTTTCAAAGGAACAGAAGCCGCACTCGTCTTCCAGTCCGGTTTTACGACGAACCTCGGCGTGTTCTCCACACTGCTGCAGGACGGCGATGTCGTGATCAGCGACGAGCTTAACCATGCGAGCATTATCGACGGTATCCGGCTGTCCAAAGCGGCGCGCAAAATCTACCGGCACAAGGACATGAACGCGCTGGAAGACGTTCTCCGCGCCAGCGGCCAGTACCGGAAGCGCTTTATCGTGACCGACGGCGTGTTCAGCATGGACGGGGACATCGCGCCCCTGCCGGCCATCGTCGAGCTGGCCGAACGCTACGACGCCATCGTCTGCGTCGACGATGCCCATGCCAGCGGCGTACTCGGCCGCAACGGCAAAGGCTCCACCGACCACTTCAACCTGCACGGACGGGTGCATATCCAGATCGGCACCCTGTCCAAAGCGATCGGCGTGGTCGGCGGTTACGCGGCCGGAAGCCAGGCGCTGAAGGAAGTGCTGATTCACAAGGCGAGGCCGTTTCTGTTCAGCACGTCCCATCCGCCTTCCGTTGCGGCAAGCTGTCTGGAGGCCATCCGCGTTCTCCGCAGCAGCTCGGAGCTGGTGGAACGGATGTGGTCTCATGCCCACGGTTTCCGCAAGGCGCTGATTCAAGCCGGCTTCGATACCGGAGCCAGCGAGACGCCCATCATCCCCATTATTATCGGGGACGCCGCGGCCACCATGCATTTCTCCAGCCGCCTGCTCGAGGAAGGCGTCTTCGCCCAGGGAATCGTTTTCCCGACCGTTGCCGCCGACAAAGGCCGCATCCGGCTGATCATTACGGCCGCCCACTCGCAGGACGATTTGGACTTTGCCCTGGAGGCGCTCAAAAAAGTAGGGCGCGAAACCGGTCTTATTTCATAAGCAAAAACCTGCCCCGGCTGTTTGGCAATAGGCCGCGGGGCAGGTTTTTTATGTTAGGGCAGAAGGTAACAGCAACAACTATCAAAAACAAAATATAAACCCTACTTTTTTAATTTCCGCACCCAAAATATTTGTTACTATTTAGGTCATCTATAGTGCAATAGAACTACCTAAAACAGTTAAAAATTAGCCAACATCTTCCTAGGGGCGACAAAAAGGTGATTTCATAACCGGCTTGGTATTTGTAATTAATATTAAGCGGACGGGCAGAAGAACTTGAATGAAACCTGGCATTGTGTGTACTTTGCCATTGGCAAATAATTTATAACAAAAAAGCTTGGGTTTACATACAATAACCCCATGACAATTGACTATAACAATTAAGTGGAGGATGTTTTATGACTAACGAACTCATGCCCCAATATGCTTATGCCGGCGAACCTTATTGGGGGTTATCGACGGTTACGGCGGATCGGCAGCCACATCCAGTTTTAGTTGAGGCAAGACTAACTGCCCCAAATCAAATTTTAATGACATATGACCAACGATCTGATTTAGCGTCAGCAACCAATGTTTCGAATTACTGGATTAGAAGTAATATGGGTCCTGCGGGTATCGCAAGCGTGGGCATGAATGAAGCATTAACGGCAGCCAATGCAATACGTCCTGATATGGCGATGATTACACCTGCAGACAATTCTAGAATGAGATTTCTCATGACATTCACGGTTAATGCTATGCGTGGAGTCATGTATACCGTGCTCCCTTGTTTTGTTAATTTAGAGGGAATGACAAGCTTCAGAGGAGAAAACTGGGGTCCACTTAGCAGAAACATGTTTATTGGCATGTAAACAACATATTAAACTATCGCTTATGTCAATAAACTGTGTTGAGCTATCCGATACGATAACTCAACACAGTCTATTCAAAGGGGCGCGGCTTTACTTTGGTCATAAATCAAAGTTTACTAATACAACTATTTTTTTATTGAGGCTGTGTTAATTTCTAATATTGATATTTGACCATAAGAAAACCGCCTTGGTGAAAAGGCGGTTTATTGAGCTATCGTTCTCCTTTAGCTTAATAAATATGTGAACTAAATATTAATTTCTCCCTTACCTTTATGAAGATTGAAAAAAATCCGATATTGTACCATTCTCCAGGCCCACGAGTCGACGCCGAGTTAACTATTTTTTTTAGAAGCATCCGCTTCCTTCATTTGTATAGCTCCACCCATTGGTGCAGCTGCTGCTTGAGCTTCTCCCGCACGGCCTTAGGCTCCAAAATTTCCGCCGCCGGACCGTACTGCATCACCCAATTGAGAAACTCGCGCTCATTGTTGACCGTCACCTCGAAAATGAGGCTCCCGTCCTTGCGGTCGCGCATACGGGGATGAACGAACAGTTCCTCTTCCTTGACGTACCGCGCAATTTCGGCGTTGAACTTCACCTTGAAGGTCATGTTTTTGTTCCCGCGCTCGATGGACCAGGTGTTTTTAAGATACTGACGGATGTTAAAATCCCCTTTTTCAAACGTCTGCCCGGTCACCTCCACCTGCTGAAAACGGCTCATCCGGAACGTGCGGACCTCCCGCTTCAAATGACAGTAGCCGATGAGATAAAATCGCTGCTCACGTGGAACGAGATAATACGGATCAATGTTCCTCTCCGCCGTTTTGTTGCGGGACATCGTATGATAAACGGTAGAAATGGTTTTCTGGTCCAGAACGGCCCGGATAATCGGTTCCAAAAAATTCGGATGCTCCTGCCGGTAAGCGGGCGCTCCCATCTGGATAATGTCCGTAATATTTTGCACAATGTCGCGATGGTGGCTCTTTTCTTTCCCGTGAGTGGCCATTACTTTATGATAAGCCTGGTCAAACCCAGGCGGCAGCTCTTCCGTATTGAGGACCGAAGGAAGCATCGAAAAAACGAGCGCCTCCTGCTCCGTAAAGTTTAACGGGTACAAGAAAAACTTCCCCATAAACCGGTACCCGGTCCCCCTGCCCTCGTTGGTGATCGGCGCTATCAGGCTCAATGTAGCGAGATCCCGGTAAACCGTTCGGGGATTAATTCCGCATTTACGGGCGATGTCCGAAGCCGAGATTCCGGGATTGGCTTGAATGGCCAGAATAATATGAAACAATCGGATGACTTTGTCCATCATAAGGGTCTTGTGTCACTCCATTCCTTTAGGTCTATGTGCCTATAGAAATGAATTCGACAACGGCCCCTTAACTTCCTACTCCTTCCATAAAAAAGGAAAACCGGAAACGGCTCCGGGAGGGCAGCCCCTCGTTATCGGACAAAGCCGAAAAATCCCTTTGACCATGCTCCTGTCGCTGCTCCATTCCTTGCTCCCAGCCTTCCTCCAGCCCTTGCTCTAGCCCTTGCTCTAGCCCTTGCTCCCGGCCTTCCTCGAGCCCTAACTTTAGCCATTCCTCCTTTCCCGACTCCTTTTCTTTTTGCTTGTCCGCGTCCTTCTTGTCCTCGTCTTCTTCGTCCTTCTCTCCGTCTCCCTGCTCGTCTTCCGCTTCCCGCGCCCCCGGTTTCATACCTCCGTTCTTCTTCACGACATTCTCTATGTAGTCCTTTCTCAGCCCTAATTCTTCGCAAATGACACCGACATCCAGCATAAGTTTTCTCCCCGTGCCCATCTCTCCGCACAATCCCCTTCCCCAAATCATGATATCAATTCCATTATTTAGGTTATCACTTCGACGCGACACCTGTTTGTCTCGAATGGGTGTTTGCTTTTTTTTACTTTTGCCCAACAAAAATAAACCCGTCCGACAGAACAAAGTCTGTCGAACGGGTTGTATGCATACCAAACCGTGCGGAACCGGCTGGGTGACTCCCCAGCCTGCGGCAGGGCAGCCTACCCCTCACGCCCGCTTACCGTCTCTCCCCCGCCGCGACCGTCTCGATCAGCCGCGCGAGCAGAGCCGTACGCGGCGCGATTTCGTCCAGCCGCACATACTCGTCCGGCGAGTGCGCGAAATCTCCCCGCGCGCCGAGGCCGTCCAGCGTCGGGACCCCGCACGCGGCGGTGAAGTTCCCGTCGCTGACGCCGCCGGTCGCCGTCTCGCCGAGCTCGAAGCCCAGCTCGTCCGCGGCGATTCTCCGCGCGATGCCGTACAGCCGCGCGATCGCGTCCGTGCGCTCCATCGGCGGGCGCATCATGCCGCCCTCGATGCGGAGCCGGGCTCCCGGCAGGTGCGGCCGGATGCCCGCGATCAGCGCGTGCACCCGCTCGGCCTCGGCCGACGTCTTCACACGCACGTCAATCTCGGCTTCGGCGCGGTCCGCGACCACGTTCGTGCCGATGCCTCCGTGCACGATGCCGACGTTCACCGTCGTGCCGATGCCGTAATCGGTGAGGCCGTGCAGATGCTGGATCTGGTGCGCCAGCTCCTCGATGGCCGAGACGCCCTTGGAAGGGTCCACGCCCGCATGGGCGGCGATCCCTTCCACGAGGAGCTTGTAGCGGCCGCTTCCTTTGCGGCCGGTTTTGAGCGCGCCCTCCGGCTCCATCGGAGGCTCCAGCACGAAGACCGCCTCGCAGCCCCGGGCGGTCTGCTCGATAAGCCCGCGCGAGCTGGGGCTGGAAATCTCTTCGTCGCTGTTGATCAGCAGCACGACGGTAACATCTTCCGCGGTACCGCGTCCCTCGTCACCGAGCAGCTTCAGCGCGAACATCGCCTGAAGCAGCCCCAGCTTCATGTCGTACACGCCGGGTCCCAAGGCTCTGCCATCGCGGACGCCGTAGGGCCTCCGCGACGCTTCGCCTTCGGGCCATACGGTATCGTAATGGCCCAGCAGCAAAATGCGCCGGCTGCCGGTTCCCCACTCGCAAAGCAGCCGGTCGCCCGAGACCTCATGGGGAAGGCGCGTTACCGTGCCCCCGGTCAAACGCCGGAACTGGATCTCGTACCAGTCCGCCATCCGGTCGCAGAGCGCCTTGTGCCGCGAAGGCGAGTCCATATTTACGCTTTCTTCCAAGAGCCGGAGCAGCTCCGGCATATAGTTTTCCACAAGAGTTACGTCTGACATACGAAATAAACCTTTCTTTGCGCAAAATAAACGGGTACGTCCGTACGAACGCGCTGCGGAAGAAACGGACGGCATGCAACCCGCATGCCGCCCCTCTTTTTTATAGAGTGAATCCGAACTTGCCTGAATAAAGAAATCTTAATGAGAATGCGAATTCGTGCCGAAGAGCTTATCGAGCCCGTACACCCGCTCCAGAATGTAAATAAACACCAGACTGAGCAGGATGACGACGGACGAAACCGAAGCGACAAGCGGATTGAGCGTTTCCTGCATATAGCTGAAAATCGCCATCGGCAGAGTTGTCGTCTCCGGGGAGACCAGGAACAGTGAAACCGTCACGTTATCGAACGAAGTCAGGAACGAGAAGATCATCCCGGACAAAATCGCTGGACGAAGCAGCGGGAGCGTGATGTCGCGAAAAACCTGAAACGGACTGGCCCCCAGAATATAAGCCGCACGTTCCAAAGTGTAATCGTATGCGCTCAGCCCCGTCATCGTCAGCCGGACCACATACGGGATCGAAATGAGCATGTGGGTGATCAGCAGTCCAGTAAAGGTTCCCGCCAGGCCGATCCGGGTGAAGAAGAGCAGCGCAGCCATCCCTATTATAATAGAAGGAACGGTGAGCGGAGACAGCAGCAATGCATTGACGAAGCCGCTCCCCGGGAACTTGTATTTGTGAATCGCCATGGCGGCCAGCGTGCCGATGATTGTAGACAAAACGGCCGACAGAGCTGCCAGCTCCAAACTGAAAATAAACGACTCGATAAATTCCGGCCGGTCCAAAATTTTCTCATACCATTTCAGCGAAAAGCCTTCCGGCGGGAAGGACAAATAGTTGGCCGACGTAAGCGAGGTCGGAATAATGACCAGCAGCGGTGAAATGACGAAAAGCAGCACGATAAACGTAACGATGCCGAGCCACGGGATGCGTCTGATCACGAGAACACCTCCCGGTAGCGCTTCGTTTCCACGATTTTCGTAAATACCGTCACGAGCGCATAGGTGGAAGCCAGCATCAGAAAGGCGAGCGCCGAGCCGAGCGGCCAGTCGAGCGTGGCCATAATTTTCTCGTACGTGATGACCGGCATGACTTTAACCGAGCTTCCGCCCATCAGGGCAGGGGTGACGAAAGCGCTCATGGATAAGCTGAACACCAAGGTCGTCCCGGCAAAAATGCCCGGCAGGCTGAGCGGCAGCGTGATGGAGAAAAACGAACGGGCCTTCGAGGCGCCCAGAATTCCCGCCGCTTTGTACAGGGACTGGTCGACGGCATACAAGCTTGTCGCCAGCGCAAGCACCATGTACACGATAAAGGAATCCGTGAGTCCGATGACCACGCCAAGCTCGTTGTACAGAAGCTTAAGCGGCTTGTCGATCAGGCCGAGCTTGATCAGAGAGCTGTTGACCCAGCCTTTGTCACCCAGAATGACGACCCAGCCGAAGTTGCGGATGACCACGGAGATCAGATGCGGTGAAATGATCAGAAACGTGACGAGTCCGCGCATTTTGCCCGACGCCTTGGACATGAAGAGCGCAACCGGGTATCCGAGAATGAGCGTCAGCAGGACAGTATACAAGCTGAGCTTGATCGTCCGCCACAAGATGCCCGCATAATACGGGTCCTGTACGAAAAGCAGGTAATTATGCAGCGAGAACTGCTGCTCGGCGTCCTGCAAACTCTGGAGCAGGATGTAGATCATCGGGATGAGAAACGCGCCGAGCAGAACGATCAGACCGGGGGCCAGAAGAAACAGCCCCGTCCAGGACGACAGGCGGCGGAAGCGGGAGGATTTCGCCTGCATGGCCTACTGCTCCTTCCGCGGGAATACGAAGACATCCTTCGGATTCCACGTCAGTCCCACCTGCCGGCCCGCCGTGTAGTCCGCCAGCCCGTCCTGCATCTGCATCCTTACGGTAACGAGCGCGGAGCCGACCTCTACCTCGCATTCCACGAAGGAACCGAGGAAGGATAGCTGCCGGATCGTTCCCGCGGCCCGTACGGTATCCGCAAGCGCGCCGGACTCCGTCAGGCGGATTTTCTCCGGACGCACGTAGGCGACCACGGATTCCCCTGTCGTAAACGTGCGTCCGTCCGCGAACGCCTCCAGCACGAATCCGGCGTCGGTCTGCACGGCCATCCCGCCGTTTGCAGATCCCCGGACCGTGCCGGGCAAGCGGTTGGATTTGCCGATGAAGGTGTGCACGAATTCGGAGGCTGGGCGGTTGTAAATGTCCCAAGGCGTGCCGATTTGTTCGACCTTGCCGTGATCCAGCACGACGATCCGGTCGGACAAATACAGGGCCTCCTCCTGGTCGTGCGTTACGAAAATCGTCGTGACGCCCGTCTCTTTGTGCAAACGCTTCAGCTCGTCGCGGAGCTCTTCACGCAGCTTCGCGTCCAGGTTGCTGAGCGGCTCGTCGAGAAGAAGCAGGGACGGCTCGATCACGAGCGCCCGGGCGATCGCGATCCGCTGGCGCTGTCCGCCGGAAAGCTGCTTCGGATAGCGGTCGGCCACATGGGGCAGCTTGACGAGCTCCAGTATCTTCCGCACCTTGTCTTTGATTTCCGCCTTCGGCATTTTGCGCAGCTTGAGCCCGTAGGCTACATTCTCGGCAACCGTCATATGCGGGAACAGCGAATAAGTCTGAAACACCATGCCCAGGTCACGCTTATTCGAAGGAACGCCGTTCATACGCTTGCCTTTGATCGAAATTTCGCCGCCGTCCGGGTCCAAGAACCCGGCAATCATGTTCAGCGTCGTCGTCTTGCCGCACCCCGAAGGGCCGAGAAAGGAGATGCACTCTCCTTGCTCGATCTTCAGGTCAAAGTTGTCGACGACCACGTTGGAACCGAATGTTTTACGGACGGCATTAAGTTCGACATCTATCTTCTTTTCCAACTGAATCACCTGTTTTCCGAATCTATTTGCCTACCGAAGGTGCGATTTCCTTGTTGAAGCGGTCGATCCATCCGGCGGTGCTGCCGCCTACGGTTTCGTAATCGAATTTCACGATTTTGGAGCGGTCGAATTCGATTTTTTTGGATATATCTTCCGGAAGCTTTACGGATGTGGCCGGGTTATAATACAGCTTTGAAGCGTACAATGTCTGAACTTCGTCCGTCAAAAGGAAGTCGATGAAAAGCTTCGCGGCGTTCGGATGCTTCGCGTTCTTGGTCATTGTGGCCACGTTCGGCACCAGGTTGGCGCCTTCCTTCGGCACGACGAACTTCAGCTCGATCCCCTGGTCCTTCTGCACAATGCTGCGGGCCATCGTCCAGGACGTGTACGCCGCCGATTTGTTCTGCAGGTTCTGCTGGAGCTGCGCGGCGCTTTTGGCAAAGGTCGGCATGTATCCTGCAATCGTTTTCAGTTTTTCGAAGCCCGGATCCATATTTTTCTCCGACCCGCCGTTCGCATAAGCCAGCATGATCAGAGCCGAACGGCCGAAGTTGCTGGAAATCTCGGTCAGGGTGAGGTTGCCTTTCATCTCGGGACGGGCCAGATCGTTCCAGGACTCGGGAATCGGAAGATTTTTTTCTTTCACAATCGCTTCGTTATAGGAGATGCCCATCGGCGTGAAGTTAACGGCGACCCCGCTGTCTTCGGCCACTTTCAGATCGGCGATCACGTTTTTCATGTTCGGGATATCGGCTTCTTTAAGCGGTTCGAAAAGACCCTCTTTGCGTCCGATTTCCTGCTCGCCGCCTTCAATGATGGCAACGTCCGTCTGCGGATCGTTTTTAACCGCTTTCGCTTTGGCGACGATTTCGGTCGATACGCCGGATACATACGTCAGTTTGATGTCGGGATATTTCGCTTTGAAACGTTTGAAAATTTCGTCTTTCATCAGCTCTTCTACCGTAGCTCCGTTACCCGCAACAACAAGCTCTTTCTCCGGCTGCAGCGCTGAAGTCGATGCGCCCGGCGAAGCGGCGGCATCCTTTGCCGGCTCTTTTGAAGATCCGCATCCTGCAAGAAGTGATCCGCACAGAGCGGCAACTGAAACCAAGACCCCGATTTTCTTTTTCATGGATGGACATCCCTTCTATTTGGTTTTCGCTAATCGTTCACTATATGTGAACAATGTTTCCTATAAGGAAATCTTAAAGTGATTCTATCACGCTCTTTCCAGCCTAGCAATACATATGTCAGGTTTAAAAAAAGATTATTTTTCCGGAGCGTAGCCCGTCCGAAGCACCTCTAGGAAACCCAAAATAAGTATGCTACAATAGCAATAATTTGCTTGCATGTCGGGATATTCCGACGATATGACCGCCTGGGGGAGTCTGTTCATGGAGCACCATTTGTCTTCCGTTAAAAACAGCAGCCGCCTGCTCAAAGAGTTTCTAGACGGTCCGAAGGAGCTCGGAGTCACCGAACTGAGCCGCCGGCTTCAGTTGTCTAAAGGCGCCGTTCATAAGCTGCTCGCTACGCTCGAAAGCGACGGGTTTATTTCGCAAAATCCGAGTACGAAGCAGTACTCGCTCGGTTTTACTCTGCTCGAACTCGGCACGAAAGTGCTTCGTGATCATAATCTCGTCGATTTCGCCAAACCTTACCTGCAGCAGCTTGCGGAGAAAACGAAAGAACTGGCCTGTCTGTGCGTCGTCGACGGGAAAGACGCCATATATGTAGATAAAATCGATTCCCAGCACCCCATCCGCTTCAATGTGGACGCGTTCCGCCGCTTCCCGCTGTATGCCACCTCCGCGTCCCGTGTGATGCTGGCTTTCCGGCCGGAGGCGTTTATCGACAGCGTGCTTGCGGACGGAATCCGCACGTATACCCCGCATTCCATGCAGGCGCCGGACGAAATCAAAGAACGGCTTGCGGCTATCCGCAGCCGCGACTACGAGATTTCGACGAATCTGCGCAACGTCGGCGTGACGGGGATGGCGGCTCCGATCCGGGATGCGACGGGCGAGATTGTCGCGTCCGTCAGCCTCATCGGGCCGTCGGACCGGGTCGTTCCGCAGCAGGATGCTTTCCTGCAGCAGGTTCTTCTGACGACGCGCAACATTTCGTTCGGCCTGGGCTACCGGTAGAACAAAAAACCACCCGGAATCTAGATTCCGAGTGGTTTTTTGTTCTGTATTGCCCGCGGAAAGCTCCGCTGCCAGTGATGCCGGTCAGCCGCGGCACTTCCCGCGGGTTTGCGGCTTGGCCGGCCTTATACGACGTCGTAGCCCTGTTCTTCGATCGCTTCTTTGATCTGCTCGGGCTTTACGGCTCCCGCCTCGTATTCCACTTCGACACGTCCCTCGGCCAGATGTACCTGAGCCTTCGCTCCCAGCTCTCCGACCGCTTTTTCTACCGAATTCACACAATGCTGGCAGGACATGCCCTCCACTTTCAACGTCAATTTTTCCATTTTCCTTACCCCTTTCTTCCGATTAGTTTGGGTTTATTTCATAAGCTTGTTGACAGTAACGAGCAGTTCGTCGATCACATCCGTATCGCCTTCCTGAATCCGCTCGATCACACAGCTTTTCATATGCCCTTCCAGCAGCAGTTTGCCCACGCTGTTCAAGGCGGACTGCACAGCGGCAATCTGGTTGAGCACATCGTCGCAGTACGTGTCTTTCTCGATCATGCCTTTGACGCCGCGGATCTGACCTTCGATCCGGTTCAACCTGGAAACCAAGTTATTCTTCACCTTGTCGCTGTGATGGCTTCTTCTTTCCGTATCTTCGTCGCGCGTATGTGTATGACAGGAAGTCCCGGCATCCGCCGAAGCAAGCGGAGCGCTGCCCGTTTCGCCTTCGGTTCTGCCGTTATCCTTTTCGGAATGGAGTACCATCTTGTTCAACCTCCCTTATCACCAGCATAACATACCCCATGGGGGTATTTCAATAATCTTTTGACCGAAATTTTTTTGCCGTCATTCATAAAAATTTAGGCTTGTTAAAATCTTCTGGATTGGGTATTATAAAAATAACATATGAATACTTGCTCATATATTTGTTTTAAAATTTAACACAACCCAATGCAATCTCATTTTTCCTTACTCAGGATAAGAAAGCCGAATAAATCGAGAGCAGTTGGGAAGGACACCCTAGTTTTTATCAAACTTGCGTCACGCAAAGGAGGAACAGCGGTATGAACGACTCAAAAAAACGGAAAGCAGCCGGTGCCGCAAGCGGCCAAATTCACCGGCACGATCACGGGCATTCCCACGACCATTCTCATGATCACGAACATGGCGGAATCGGGCATCATCACGGCCCCAGCAGCAAAAAGGGACTGTTTATCGCTTTTCTCATCACAACGGTCATTATGGTGCTGGAATTCGCCGGCGGTCTGCTGACGAACAGTCTGGCGCTGTTGTCGGATTCCGGGCATATGCTGAGCGATGCGGCGTCTCTGCTGCTCAGTCTGGTCGCCATGTGGTTTGCGGCCCGTCCCGCCTCTCCCAGAAGAACGTACGGCTTCTACCGTGTGGAGATTTTAACGGCTATGCTGAACGGCATCACCCTCGTCGTCCTCTCCATCCTGATCATCCGGGAGGCCGTTGAACGCTTCGCGCACCCTCCGGCAATCGCGAGCGGCACGATGACGCTTATCGCCGTCATCGGCTTGGTCGCCAACCTCGTCAGCGCCTGGTTTCTGACCCGGATGGGCGGCGCCAAAGACAACCTCAACGTCAGAAGCGCTTATCTGCACGTGCTCGGGGATGCGCTCGGCTCCGTAGGGGCGATAATCGCCGGTCTTCTGATGCAGGCGTTCCAGTGGTATCAGGCAGACCCGATTATCTCCATCCTGGTCTCGCTGCTCATTCTGCGCAGCGCCTGGGGCGTGCTGAAATCCGCCACGCATATTCTGCTCGAAGGCGTTCCGTCGCGCCTGGACGCCGATGATGTCCGCAGCGCCCTGCTGCGTATTCCCGGCGTCCGCGAGGTCCATGATCTTCACATCTGGACGATCACGTCCGGCATGGATTCTTTTAGCTGTCATCTGCTCATCGACGATGAAGCCGACAGCCAGGAGGTTCTCCAGCAGGCCGTTGCCTGTATGGAGAACGAGTATAAGATCCGGCATGCCACCATCCAGGTAGAAACCCGTCATCTGAAGCATGCGGAGTTCAGTATATGAGGTAGAGCCGGCTGTCCTCTGCCGGCCTGGAGCAGGTCGTGGTCCCGGCAATTCCGACTATTCGCTGCTCGCGAAGAAACGGACCGGCCGCGCTGACGCCGCGCCAGGATGATCGCATCCCTCTGTACGCGATACGCAGGATTTAATGCAGCCTTACGGGAAAACCGCCATTTCGGCGGTCCGCAAGGCTGCATCCTACCGGTCTCTAAATGAAAAGCCCGCGGCATAATGCGCGGGCTTTTCGCTTTCCACCGGGAGGCCGGATTCCCCGGGAAATGCCACGTAAGCCCGGCAATCCCCTTTCCTCTACTCCTCTATTCCCTGATGAGTTTCGGCGGCAATTTCTTTCAGCGAGCGGATTTTCCCGTGGGGATTCTGTCTTTGCTTACGGCTTTTGGCCAAGCCTTCCTTCCGGTTCTTCGATTGGGTCATGAAACGACACTCCTTTTCGTGAAGGGGTACGGTTCGTCGACGAGTCGATTCTCCGCTCTGCCCTCCTAGTTTTCGCCCGCGGAAGGCCCTCTATTCGGCCGCTTTACTTTCTCTTCCTTTTTCGGGTCCGCCGCTTATAAACTTCGGTTCCCGGTTAAAAGGACATCCGGCGATTTCCCTTACTCGTTTTTCCGTCACCTGCCCCCGGTCCCAATAAAAAACAACTTGAAGCCCGAACTGGAACGTTTTAGGATGTAAGAATAGGAAAAGAACCCATCGGGAAAGGAAATCCGGATGATATGTATTCCGTTGGCGAACTTGCGCGTAAAGCGAACATCACGGTGCGCACCCTGCACCATTACGATCAGATCGGGCTTCTGAAGCCCTCCGGCTCCACGGAAGGCGGCCACCGGCTTTACTCCGACGAGGATGTTATGCGGCTGGAACAGATTTCGATCCTCAAAAAAATGGGACTCGGGTTAAAAGCCGTCCATGAAATGCTCGATAGCTACGGAACCGACTGGCTCTCCTGCCTGGAAGATCAGCTTCAAATGGTTCAGCGCGAGAAAGAGAAACTCGAAGAACTGGAAAGCATGCTCCGCGTTACGATCCATTCCGTTCAAATAGAAGGCACCCTGAACTGGAACGCGATGTTCCAAATGATCCGGCTCAGTCAAAAAGATCCCGCGGCCAAACAGCGCTTCATCCGCGAGCATTTCACGGCCGAGGAGCGGAAGCTGCTTCACAAGCTGCCTAATCTGAATAAAGATGACCCCCTGACAATGCGCTGGACAGAAGAGGTTGCACAGGCCAAGGCCGTCATGCACGAAGATCCGGCTTCTCCGGCCGCGCAGGAAGTCGCTGCGCGGATCACGACGCTGGCCTTGGAGGCTTTTGACGGCAATCATACCCTGATGAACAAGTACTGGGAGCTGCACGGCGCGGAAGATAATCCGATGAACCTGTACCCGTTCGAACCCGAACTGCTGGAGTTTCTTAACGCGGCGTTTGAGTACTACGACCGCACTCAGACGGCGCACGAAGCTGCAGCTCCTCCGAAGCCCTTCGTCGGCAAGAATCGCCGGAAGTGAAGAAGCAAGAAACCGTGCGAACGGTCTTGAACCACGATCCTAACAACTAACCGAGCAACGAACTAAACAGGTATCGGCCTGATGATGGAGGTTTCGCGTGTCATTTTTTAAATGGTTTTTTACTAGTATGAAATCACAGCCTGTGCAAAAGCAGCCAAAAGCTCCGCCCGTCCAATTGTTTTCCTCTTTCGCTCCGTATGGGCTGGGTGTTCTGGAGAACGACAGCCTCAAACCGGTAGAAGCCCGGTTCAATGAGGTCTTCGGCAAATACGCCAAGTATTGGGATCATGTAAAAGCACGCGTGCTGAAGGAGAATCCGGATATTTCCGAAACCGAGTATTCGTGGATTTTCCTGGAGTTCAAACGCTTTCTGGCGCTCAACATTTATTTAAACAACGTGGGCATGTACAGCACGTCCGTGGATGACATCTGGCACGAAGCTTTGATGTTCACCCGCGATTATCAGGAGTTTTGCCGGGATCTTCTGGGGGAAATGATTCACCATTCGCCGCATGTCGGCGATGCGCCGCAGCCGGGCGAACACGAGAGAGCCCTGTTCGAGCTGGTCTACTCCCTTGTGTTCCGCTTCTACCCGGAAAATGAACAGCTGCTCGGAAAATTCGGACAGCGCAGGCTTCACCCGGAATTCGTCGCATATGCCCGAGATTTTGACTGGAACCGGATCCGGCGGGATTATTTCAAGCCGAATACGATCGTCATTTATGAAGATGCCGTTCAGGATTTGGTGCATCACCTTTTCAACGGGATCCAGAATGCCCCGCCGGCCGCCGCAGCACGAAATTCCGGCAGGATGTCTTCGGCCGGAAGAACGGCGGCCTCTTCGTTTAACGCCAACGACGTCTCCGGCGCCGGTTACGGCGCCCTCAGCGCCCTGCTGTTCTACTCCATCCTGAACGGGAACGATGATCGTGAGGGGGGCGGCGGGAACGGGTCCGGCGATTCGGACTGCAGCAGCTCTTCCTGCAGCTCCTCGGACTCCGGCGGCTCGTCGGACAACAATTCGTCCGGCAGCGGTTCTTCCTGCAGCAGTTCGTCATGCAGCGGCTCGTCCGACAGCGGTTCTTCCTGCAGCAGTTCTTCTTCATGCAGTAGTTCGTCCTGCAGCAGCTCCTGACCCGGCCGGACGGGAGTAGCAGCGCTTTATGATGTACCACGTGTTTGGGATGAACGATTACGATATTGCCTGTGAGGCTTAACCTGGGAAAGAGTACAGGGCAGATATTTTTGGAGCGCGCCACATAGTAAATTGAAATGCAAAGATGAGCAGCTTATTCCTAATGGAATAGGCTCTTTTTATTTTGCGACGTGATTATGAAACGTTACCGAGAGTCAACTGGAATTGAGCCTGTCCTTGTACAACGTTCTGAATAAATAAAGGGAGGACGCGTGAACGTCCTCCCCATCGACCAGGCTATCCCCCGGCTGAGATAGCGGCGCGCCACACGTGGCATTTGCAGACATCCGCTATCTCGCATTCCATCATAACGGAAAGCCGAGGGGAACAAATAACAATCAAGATTTCTGTAATGTTAGGCATAAACCACTTTCCCGATATAAAGGTTATTAGTCCAATCTTTTAAAAGGGATAGACAATAAACTGTCTTTGAGTTTAATTTTTGGAGGTGTGCGAACATATTATGGACTGTAAGAGACATAAACCCAGGCATATTCATAAAGGGAAAAAAATAGTTAAAGTCAATGTCAGACCCAAAATTAACGTGAATGCGCCGCAGGGACCTATGGGGGTTCCAGGTGTACCTGGCCCAGAAGGCCAGCCTGGGCCACAAGGAATTCCTGGGCTTCTTGGACCTGAGGGACCGCAAGGACCAATAGGTCCACAGGGCCTACAGGGCCTTCAGGGCCTTCAAGGTATTCCTGGCCCTGCCGGCGGGCCTCCTGGTCCACAGGGTATCCCTGGCCCTCAGGGTCCACAAGGAATTCCTGGCCCTCAGGGCCTTCAAGGTGACACTGGCGCTCAAGGTTCACAAGGTGAAACTGGCTCCCAAGGCCCACAAGGTGAAACTGGCGCTCAAGGTGTCCCTGGAGTAGCGGGACCTCCCGGACCAGCCGGAGCAGGGATTTCAGACTTTTTGAGTATTTACCGTTTTGATCCCGGTACAGGAACCGATACAGTCCCAGGTAATGCAGCTGTTATTTTTAACGGTGTATTCGCAAACTCTGGGGGAGCATTTACTTTTGTACCACCTTCAGCGACAATAACAATCAATGAAACTGGAACTTATTTGATTTCTTTTACTGTTCACAATCAAGGCAATGCTGATTTTAACTTAACTGTAAGTAGTGCTCCTGTTACTCCTGTTCCTTTTACAGGAAATGGTGGCGGCCCTACATCTGCTGAAGTGATTATTGTCGTTACTGCGGTACCAAAAACAATTCAATTGGTAAATGCCAATGCTACACCTGCACAGCTTCATAACCTTACCAACACTACTCTTACGATATTGAAATTAACTCCGTAATAGTGATTAAATATAAGGGTTTATTGCCTGCCGTATGTTTGGCAGGTTTTTTTATAAGCATATGAATGCTTACACGAAATAGTTTGTGCGTTAATCTTGCATCAATTGACTATTAATTATTAGAGATTTGAGTCTAGTGTGGAGGTGGTGCTCCCCTAGGAAACGGTAACCGAGGCGGCCCAGGCGAACCATACGGCAACAAGAAAGCTGTCACAACTGGCGAGTTAGAGTCAATCTGGATGGATACGTTGACGGATGACGTGCTGAACTTGATTGATCAGGTGGATACGGACCCGATCATGCAGGCTGATGAGTCGATTTACCTCCCGTTTACGATCCAGTACGTCGTGATCTGCCCCATAATACTCCTGCCTGAAATACCTCGTTCCGTTCAAGACCGGACCGGTCGAATACCGGCATGCCATTAACTGGGCCGGTCTGGACGGCAAAGTTTTTTACGGCGCTTACGAAGCCATCGAGAAACAGTTCACCCGCCACAACAAGAGCATCGACGACTGGTCCGTCAAACAGAAAATCGACCATACCGCCGCTTTTTCGCAGTTCGTGCAGACGCTGCCTAAAGACGGGGTCACAGGGTAAACGCGTAAACGATGCACATCTGGGCCGCCACGTAGGTCAGCCATACCCAGTATCCCTGATGCCGGAGCAACCTGCCGCCGATGGCTGCGGCCCCGATGATCGTGTCCGAAACGACGAAGAGCAGCCCGCCGACAGCCGTCAGCCAGAGCGCCCCGCCAAGGGACCAGGCCATAGCAGCCGCAGCCGACGCCATAGCCCCGATCCACAAGCCGTAGACGAGCGAGCCGATGTTGAACAAGCGCGGAGCGTCGGGATTGCGGATCAGAAGCAGCCAGGCGGCGATCAGCACCAGGCCGTAGAACACGGCGACGACAGCCAGGCCCGCGTTCATCAGGTCAAGGCCTTCATGGTGCAGGGCAGCCGCAAACGCCGCGATATAGAAGACGTGCGCCACGGCGAACGTCAGCATTCCGCCGATCATCGGATGCCTCCAGGGAATGATCCCGGCCATGGACAAATCGCCGATAAACGACCAGGCCATTCCCCAGAAAATCCACTCTTTGGAGGAGGACGCCGGATCATCCCGCCACAAAGCAAAAGCAGCCGCGGTAAGTGTCAGACTGATCAGCATCCGCACCCATAACGGAAGCCGGACCTCCGTGCTTTTACGCCGGGCATCCGACATTCCAAGACCGGTACCGGCGGCAAACAAGATCACTTGAACGGCCCAAAGCCATCCCATCATCGTTTCCCCCTCCTCCCGTGCACACCCATGCACGCCTAAGCCGTTACCTATTCTTACCCCGCGTGTCCCGCGAGCAATCCGGCTCTTTTTTAACCCGTGCATAAATGAACGCGTTTCACCCGCCAAACTCCATCGAAAGCCGGCCAAGTCCGCACGTTTATACACGTTATGCGCGTTCCTCGTTTCTTATCCTGCCTTTTCCACTGTCCCTTACTGCGCATTTCCCCATAAAAAAAGGACGGCCGAAACCCGGCCGTCCTTTCAGCGGCCTTCGGCCTCTTTAATCCGCACCGCAGCCCAGTCCGTCCGGTAGAACCGGTACATGACGGCAAGGCCGAAGGCGGCGATAAACGAATACAGTGAAATCCAGGCGCCGGCCGAACCGAATCCCCACACAAAGGTGAGCAAATACGCAAGTGGCACGAAAAAGACCCAACTGAGCACAAGCGAAGTTCCCAGCAAGAAGGTCGTATCTCCGATTCCCCGCAGACCACCCGCGTAGAAATTCAGGAGACCGTCAAACAATTGCAAAAACGCGGAAATCCGGATGAGGTCGGCGGCAAGCACGTAAACCTCCGGGTCCTGAGAATACAGCTTCGCGATCGGAACCGCGAAAACGAACTCCACCGCGCCCAGGACCAGCAGGCAGATGCTGCCGAGCACCGCCGTGTCGGTGCCGTACCGGCGGGCCAAGTCGGGCCGGTGCTTGCCGACCTCGCGCCCGACGAGGATCGTCGCCGTGGATGCGAAGGCGAAAGCCGGCATGAAGCCGAGTGACATCACGTTCAGGGCAATCTCGTTGGCGGCCAGCGCCTCCGTCCCCAAGCGGGTCACGAACATCGTGAACACGAACATGGCCAGGCTCATCGCGAATTCCTGCATGCCGAGCTTCCCGCTTTCACCGGCGATCAGGCGCGCTTCCCTGCGGTCAAGCTTGACCCGGGTGCGGGTCCGGTATTTGTCATGGAGCCGGAAAAACACGATGTACACGGAGCCGATACTGCAGATGGCTTCCCCGATCAGGACGGCCAGCCCGGCGCCCGGAAGCCCCAGCTCGGGAAATCCGAGATGCCCGTACGTTAACCCGTAAGTGAACACAATCATCGCCGCATTCCCCAGAATCGTAAGTGCCATAGGAGATCGGGTATCTCCGATTCCCCTCAGGAATCCGAAAAGGGCAAAATTCAGCACGGAAAACGCCATCGCATAAAACCGGAGCTCCAGATATTCCTTCCCTGCGGCGACCAGCTCTTCAGAGCTTCCCATCAGCCGCAGAATCCCTTCGCTTCCGAGCCACCCCGCAGCCAGGATGACGGCAATGAGAGCCAGACAAAGATAAAGCGCGATGTACGTGCGCTCCACGCCTTTCTTCATATCTCCGGCCCCGAAATTTTGAGCCACAAGATAATTTACCGTGTGACCGATCCCCGAGCAGGCCGCCCAGGCGTTGTACATAATAATGTTGCAGATTCCTACCGCAGCGATGACGAGAGCGCCCATCGGGCCTACCATCATCAAATTAATCGTACCGGTCAGCGTCGCCGCCGCGAACGACACGATCGACGGAACCGCAAGCCGCAAAATCATTCCCCAATTTGTAAACATAGACTACTCCTCCGGCACCGCCGCCGGAACCATCCTCCCGTCAGGCTTGTTTTCCGATTGTTTGACCCGCTTAAGCTGCGCGACAATCAGGAAGCTCACGATGACCAGCAGGAACCACGAGCTCATTTTGCCGAAAGAAACGAGCTGCCAGCTCTCCCTCTGGTTCGGATACTGCCACGCTCCCAGGAAGGTTGCGATATTTTCCGCCAGCCAAATAAAAAAGCCGATCAGAAAAAAAGAAAGGACGAGCGGCATCCGGTACGTTTGCCTGCCGACGGTAAACAGGACCGCAGTCCGGAAAAACAGCACGAACAGCAGAGCGGTCAGCACCCAGCGCAAATCCCAGATATAATGGTGGGTCATAAAATTCAGATAGATTCCGGCTCCGAGCGGGACCGTAAACCAAGGCGAAGGCCAGCGCGTCAGCTCCACATGCAATCTCCGCCAGGCCTGGCACAAATAACTCGCCACGCTCGCGTACATAAACCCGCTGTAAAGCGGTACTCCCCATACTTTCGTCCAGGCTTCCTCCGGATACGACCAGGAGCCCATATTCACCTTATAAATCTCCAGCGCCAGCCCGATCAGATGGAACAGGCAGATCACTTTCACTTCATCCCGGGTTTCAAGCCCCGTCCGGACCATCGCCCACTGGATCAGCAGACAGATGACCAGCATGAGGTCATACATGTGAGGGACGTTTGCCGATTTCAGAACAGCCAGACTGATAAAAATAAGAACGGGAAACAGGCACGAAAGAGCTTCCAGCCAGCCGAAAAGCAGCAGCTGCCGAATCCCGTAACGTACGGATCGAATCATGGGAAACCCTCCCTTCAGCATATAGAGGTCCCAAGCGTTCTCGCTCGGAATCCATTCCTCTGCTAGTTTAGCACAAGTTTTTCAAGCAGGGAGAAAATAAAGCCGGAAAAAATCCCGCAACTATTTGCGCCGCGGGTATTGACAGAACCTTTTTTTGAAGGAAAAATGAGGGGGCAGTGCTGTCAAACCGAACTCACTTAAAGGCGGTGCACGATGAGTAAACACGTCTCCATGCAAAATATTGCCGACCGGCTTGGCATTTCAAAATACACCGTTTCACAAGCGCTTTCAGGCAAAGACGGGGTCAGCGACGAAACGCGGCTGAAAATCATGGAAACCGCCCGGACCATGGGCTACCGCAAAAAAATAAACAAAAGCCCGGCCGCGGCCGGACTTTTCCAGGAGAGGGATGGCAGAAGAAAAGAAATAACCTCTTCCTCCTCCGATCCTTATATGCTCGTATGGATACACAGCGCCAAGCAGCAGGACCCGTTCTTCTGGCCGAAGGTCATCGACGGCCTCGCTCAAACGTGCCGCGATCTTCAGGCAGACTACATGCTGATTTCCGTCCCGCCCCACCGGGAAGACGAACTGGCCATGCCGGGATTTTTGGACCCGGCACGGTGTATGGGCCACATTCTGCTCGGCACCTTTTCGACGCGGGCGGTCATCTCACTGCAGCAAACCGGGCTGCCGCTCGTGCTTGTGGACCATGAGGAACCCCTCGTGGACGTGGACTGTGTCGTCAACAGCAATGTCGACGCCGCAGTGGCCGCGTCCAAGCAGCTTTTCCGGGAAGGCTGCGACTCGCTCGTTTTCGTCGGGAGCGACTCCTTCTCCGTCAGCTTCAGGGAACGCGCGCTGGGCTGCCGGATCGCCGCCGAGGAAGCGGCCGAATCGGGCCGTCCCGTCTGCCTGAGCAAGTGGAACGTGCCTTACGCGAGTCCGACGTGGCCCCACGATCTGGCGGTCCGCGTGGGCTCCGTTTCCACGAGCGAGCTGCCGGACGGCTTCATCTGCGCGAACGATCACATCGCGCTGCGGCTGATGGCTCTGCTCAAGCAGCGGGGCTTCGACATCCCCGGACAGTGCCGCGTGATCGGTTTCGACAACATCGAAGCGGCGGCCGCTTCGTCGCCTACGCTCAGCACGGTCGAGCTGAGCAAGGAGCTCCTCGGCATCCGGGCGGTAGAGACGCTCCTCTACCGCAAGCGCCATCCCGGCCGCGCTCACGAGAAGATCGTCCTCGCGCCGGAATTCATCGCGCGGGCGTCGGGCTAGCGCAGGCGGTATGCCGCGAGTACAGCGCGGTATGCCGCGAGTACAGCGCGGTATGCCGCTGACGCGAGTACAGCCGCGGCGAAGCCTGCGGCGCGGAACCGGCGGGCCTCACGCAGAAAGCGTGGCCATGCCGTCTGCGGCCCCTGCGCTCCTCACGCGGAGAGCACGGCCTGCCGCCTGCGGCCCCTGCTGCGCCTCACGCCGAGAGCTCGGCCCTGCCGTCTGCGGGGCCCCTGCGCTCCTCACGCGGAGAGCTCGGCCATGCCGTCTGCGGCCCCTGCGCGCCTCAGCCCAGCGGCTTTCGGGCCAGCACCCGGATCCGGCAGTAATCGCCGGTCCAGGCGCCGTCCCGGAACAGGGCGGGGCGCAGGCGCTCCTCCACGCCCTGCGTGATGCGCTCCTGCGTCGCCGCGTCGATTCCGGCGAAGAAGCTGCCGGCAAACGCGTGCAGCCAGTGCCGGATGGCCTGCTCTCCTCCCGGCAGCGGCGTCGGCCGGTCAAAGATCTCCGCGTAGCGGACATCGAGCCCGGCCCTCTCCAGCACGCCCGTATATTCCCCGATAGTCGGGAAATACCAAGGGTTTCGCGGCTCGGGGTCGATCCCCGCTTCGCGCACGGCCTCGTGAATCGCCCGCTCGATCCGGGCCACGTTGCCGAAGCCGCCGAATTCGGCCGCGAACCGCCCTCCCGGCCGCAGCGCTTCCGCTACCGTCCGCGCGGCTTCATCGGCCTGCGGGACCCAGTGCAGCGCGGCGTTGGAGAACACCGCGTCGAACGTCCGGCCGCTCCGGTATGTTCTCGCGTCTCCCACCTCAAAAGCAAGCTCAGGATAGTTCTGTCTCGCCTGCTCTATCATGGCCTCCGAGAAATCCACCCCTGTCACTTGCGCGCCGAGAAGGGCTATTTCGTGCGCAAGGGTGCCCGTTCCGCACCCCAGATCGAGAACCGATTCTCCCGGGACCGGACTCAGAAGGTCCATCACCCCTTGGCCGAGCCTGGATACAAAATACATCTGCGTATCATAATGCCCCGCGTCCCACTTACCTTGTTCCGCTTCGTTCATTCCGAACGCCTCCCGTTCCCGTCTGTGCGGGGTAGTACATTCAGTATGAAGAACAAGACTTATAATGTCTAATATATAAAAACTACGTTCTTTATAGTTTTTTCCTATAAACAAATCCGGACAAGCGCATTTCTACGCCTGCGGATTTGCTTTTTCTTCTATTACACATACCGTTCCAAATAGGATAAAACGACCGACACCAAAGCAAATACGAGCGCCGTCAGCGTAATTTTGGAACGAATGAATCCGGCCATCCCTTTGTTCTGCTTTTCGAGCTGTTTTTGCTTGTTGGGGACCTCGATTTGACGCGGGTCATTGTCTTTTCTTCTCATCGTAAAGGCCTGGAAACCGATGCCGCTCACGATTGCCGACACAATGAGCAGAATTAAAGCCAGTAAAAATAATGTATCCGAAATTGATCTAAGCACAAGCGACCATCCTTATCTTATCCGATTACGGGTTATTTCTTTATTATACTTCATTTGCCCAATAGAATCTCCCTCTTCCGTCCTTTCCCGCCGTTATCCGCCTAAAGAAAGGAAGGCCGCCCGCTTCTGCGGACAGCCTGCTGCGGCCTTAAGCCTATTTATCCTTTTCGTTATCTATTATACGGATAGTAGTGAGGATAGTTGTAGTAAGGCGGGTAGTACGGGCAGTATGGCTGCGGGTAGTAGTGATGATGATAGGGATAGTAAGGATAGCCGCCGTGATAACCACCGTGGTAACCTCCATGGTAGCCGCCATGATAACCACCGTCATGATAACCTACTTGACCCCCATCGTAGCCGCCTTGACCTCCGGGATACCCGCCGGGAACGGCGTATTCTCCCTGCTTACGCGCTTCTTCGTCCGCTTCCGTACTGACCCATTCGGCTTGGTTCCATTCCTGCTGCAGACCGTATGTGCCTTGACCGTATGTGCCTTGACCGTATATGTCCTGACTGTATGCGCCCTGACCGTATATGTCCTGGCCGTATGTGCCCTGACCTTGAGTTTCGAATGTCATAAGCAATCCCTCACCCTCTGTATGTTGTGCCCAAAGGCATTTTGCATCTAACACATCGTATGAACAGATGCCCAGAACGTGAGAAAAGCGCCCAAACTTGGGCGCTTGCCTAGATAAATCCGGATGAACGGAGCGGATGGAATTTAGCTTAAAAAGGATACGACGGGAGCGGAAGCTACGCTTTTTGAACGCCGCCGGTGAGCATGCTTGCTTTTTTCCAATTGCCCCAGAAGTAGTAAGCGACCGAAAGGAGGGAACCCAGCGTAAATCCAACCGGAAAACTCCACCATACGGCATCCAGACCGTAGGAATCGGCCAGATAATACGAGAGCGGGATGCGCACGCACCAAAGCGCCAGGAACGTGATCAGAAGCGGGAACATGACGGCCCCCGTCGAACGCACGACACCCGAGACCACGAAGGTAATGCCGAAAATGATAAAACTCCAAAGCGTCAGCAGGTTGATCCGCATACCGATTTCGATGGCCTGGCCTTCCGGCAGGAACAGACTCAGGGCGCTGCGGTTGAACAAATAGATCAGGCAGACGAGTACGCCCGTCATCAGGACATTGTACATGACCCCGACGCCTGTTACGCGGTGCACCCGGTCCCACCTGCCCGCGCCCACGTTCTGGGCCGCAAACGACGAAACGGCTCCGCCGATCGCCATAGCCGGCATCTGGATGTAAGAAGACAGCTGGATCGCCGCCCCATAGGCCGCCGTCGCCTCCGATCCGAACCGGTTTACGAGGTTGATCATAGCCAGCGAGCTTGTCGAAACCACGATCATTTGAAGCCCCATGGGAACACCTTTCTTCACCAGCGATCCGATGATCGCCCCGTCGAAGCGCAGCAGATGCCGGTCTTCGCGCGTAATGCGGAGAAAATATTTTTTCCGATACAGCGACACTAATATAGCGACGAGGGCGACAAGCTGCGAGATGCCCGTTGCCAGTGCGGAACCCGAAATGCCGAGTGCGGGGATCGGACCCCAGCCGAAAATCAGCAGCGGATTCAGCGCGATATCCAGAATGATGGACAGCACGAGAAACCGGAAGGGCGTTTTGGAATCCCCCGCGCCGCGCAGGATCGTCATAATCATGTTATAGCAGAACATAAACGGCATGCTCATAAAAATAATTCTCAGATAAGCGTTGGCCATGTCCATCGCATCCGCGGGAGTGTGCATCCACTGCAGAATCTGCGGGGACAAGAGCACGCCCAGGATACCCACAACCAGCGAAAGGGTGAAGAAAAACAGGGCGCTCGCTCCCACCACCCGCTTCGCCTGGGCGGTATCGCCCGCTCCGATGCTCTGCCCGATCATAATCGTGGATGCCATTCCTATGCCGAAGATGGAACTGAGCATAAGAAACATCACATTGTTCGCATTGGATGTAGCCGCAAAAGCGCTTTCACCCAAAAATTTACCGACCCAGATGCTGTTAACCGTCCCGTTCAGTGATTGCAGCACATTCCCGTACAGGACGGGCAGGGAAAACAGGAGCAATTTTCTCGCAATCGGGCCTTGGGTCAAATCCATTTGTGCTTCGTTTTTCGCCATGGCGGGG
This sequence comes from Paenibacillus chitinolyticus NBRC 15660, assembly GCF_000739915.1. Lineage (GTDB taxonomy): Bacteria > Bacillota > Bacilli > Paenibacillales > NBRC-103111 > Paenibacillus_F > Paenibacillus_F chitinolyticus. Next base: position 251,494 of record NZ_BBJT01000004.1, read on the forward strand.
TGCTTCCTCCTAATAAAATGAGCCGCGCTTGTATGATTCCCTCTCGGGAACCATACCAACCGCAGCAAAACGATATCCTAATGTTACCATAGCGTAAACCCGGTTAGCGAAGTTCTTGTGCGGACAACAGAAACCGCCTACCTCGTCATTTCACGATTGTTAGGCGGTATTCTTCGGTTATCTTTGTTTAAGAAAAAAATTACCGGTTCAAGAGGCTGCCGACATACCGCAGCAGCTCATTCGCGCAAACCGGGCAGTAACCATGCCCGTCAATCAGCTGCCGGGTCACTTCGTTGATTTTCTTCAACTGTCTTTCGTCCGGAGTCTTGGTGGAAGTCGTAATTTTGACGATATCTTTCAGATCGGCGAACAGCTTCTTCTCAATCGCTTCCCGCAGCCGTTCATGCGTACTGTAATCGAACTTCTTCCCTTTGCGGGAGTAAGACGAAATCCGGATCTGAATTTCTTCGCGGAACGCCTTCTTCGCATTTTCGGAAATGCCGATCTGCTCCTCGATCGAACGCATGAGACGCTCGTCGGGGTCCATCTCCTCCCCCGTCAGAGGGTCTTTGATTTTGCCCCAGTTGGAGTAAGCCTCGATATTGTCGAGATAGTTGTCGAACAGCGTTTTGGCCGACTCGTCGAACGAGTATACAAACGCTTTCTGCACTTCCTTCTTCGCGATATCGTCGTATTCTTTGCGGGCGACCGAAATAAAGTTGAGGTACCGCTCCCGTTCGTCCCGGGTGATGGACGGATGCTGGTCCAGTCCTTCCTTCAGCGCCCGCAGCACATCGAGTCCGTTGATGCACTGGAGATCGTGGCGGATAAGCGCACTGGAAATCCGGTTGATGACATAGCGGGGATCTATGCCGCTCATTCCTTCTTCCAGGTACTCGTTCTGCATCTCTTTCAGGTCCGCATCCTTGTAGCCTTCCACGGCTTCGCCGTCGTACATCCGCATTTTTTTCACGAGATCCATGCCCTGTTTCTTCGTTTCCTTAAGCCGGGTCAGAATGGAGAAAATAGCGGCGGCCCGCAGCGCGTGCGGCGCAATATGAATATGCGACATATCGCTCTGTTTGATAAGCTTCGTGTAAATTTTCTCTTCGTCCGTTACCTTCAGATTATAAGGAATCGGCATGACAATCATCCGCGACTGAAGGGCCTCGTTCTTTTTGTTCGCGATAAACGCCTTGTACTCGGATTCGTTCGTATGCGCCACAATCAGCTCATCCGCCGAGATAAGCGCGAAGCGGCCCGCTTTGAAATTGCCCTCCTGCGTCAGGGACAGCAGATTCCAGAGAAATTTCTCGTCGCATTTCAGCATTTCCTGAAACTCCATTAGTCCGCGGTTCGCCTTGTTCAACTCTCCGTCGAAACGGTAGGCGCGCGGGTCCGATTCGGAGCCGTACTCCGTGATCGTGGAAAAATCGATGCTTCCGGTCAAGTCGGCGATATCCTGGGACTTCGGATCGGACGGACTGAACGTGCCTATCCCCACCCGGTCGTCCTCGGAGATCAGCACCCGCTCGACCAGCACGTTCTCGATGTTGCCGCCGTATTCCGTTTTCAGCCTGAGCTGGCAGGACGGGCACAAGTTCCCTTCGATGCGGATACCCAGCTCGGACTCTATTTCCGGCCTCAATTCATTCGGAATGAGGTGAAACGGATCTTCGTGCATCGGGCAGCCTTTAATCGCATAAACGGCTCCCTTGTCTGTTTTGGAAAACTGCTCCAAACCCCTTTTCAGCAGCGTGACGATCGTCGATTTGCCTCCACTTACCGGCCCCATCAGCAGCAAAATCCGTTTGCGGACATCCAGACGCCGTGCGGCGGAGTGGAAATATTCCTCCACCAGTTTTTCGACTGCGCGGTCGAGCCCAAAGATCTCCTTGTCGAAAAAATTGTACCGGGTGTGCCCGTCGTTTTGTTCAATGCCGTGAGAAGCGATCATTTCGTACACACGCGCATGGGCTGTCATCGCCAGACCCGGATTTTGCCGCACGAGCTCGAGATACTCCCGGAGTGTGCCCGACCATGCAAGCTGCTCCTTCTCGGTCCGGTGCTCCGTGATGCGTTTGAAAATATCCATGGGTACCTCCTCTCACTGCCATTGCCTCAAAAGAGCGGATAGCTCGTGATAGTGATTTTAGGGTACTACAATCCTATGCGGTCCAAGGACGATTCTTGCCACTAAATTTGTACAGGAACAAAGGAAAAACAAGCCTCACAACCGGTGGCAGATCGGTGGAAGTCTTTACCGCGGGTAGCCGACCCGGACGTCTTTTTCGTGCTATAATCAAGAAACCGGAAAACCGTTTTGGAAGGAAAGGGGCGCATAACACAGTGGCGATTCGGAGCGAAACGGAGCTGTACGGCCCGGTTAAAGCCTACTGGGAAAAGCTCGGCTACGACGTCCGGGGAGAAGTGCGGCACTGCGATCTCGTCGCCGTCCTGGAGGGCGAGCCGCCCGTCGTCGTCGAGCTCAAGCGCAGCCTGACCGTCCCCCTGCTGCTTCAGGGACTCCGGCGGCAGGACGTGACGCACCGCGTCTATATCGCGATCGAGCTTCCCGCCAAAGGGCGGGTCCCCCACCGGATGACCTGGGCGGACATCCGCAAGCTGTGCGGCCGTCTCGGTCTCGGACTTATCACGGTGCAGTTCTACAAAACGAGGAAGCCCGCCGTCGAGGTGGTGTGCGAGCCACCGGGCTTCGGCGACACCGCTCCCGCGCGGAAGACGAGGAAACGCGCCGCCGAGCGAGTGCTCGGCGAGTTCCGCGAGCGCAGCGCCGACTACAACGTGGGCGGCAGCCGGGGGCTCAAGCTCGTCACGGCTTACCGCGAGAAGGCGCTGCACTGCGCCCTGCTGATTCGCGAGCAGGGACCGCTCTCTCCCCGCCGCTTGCGCGAGCTTACGGGCAACGCCAAGACGCCGGCCCTGCTCCAGCGCAACGTGTACGGCTGGTTCGTCCGCGTCAGGCGGGGACTGTACGGGCTGACGCGCCCCGGCGAAGAAGCGCTGGACACGTTCGCCCACGTGGCGGCCCGCTTCATGCCTCGCGAGCCGGACGCGTCCCCGGATGCCGGGCTGACGGAATCTGGCGAGCATTCTCGGCCGGAGGCGGGTGCTGCGGACGAGCGGGGAGGGGCTGCCGGGGCAGGACCGACCACGCGCGTCCGATTGCCAGAACCGCCCGAGACGGTACACCCGCGTCCGGAGGCGGGGGTGGCCGCTATGGCTGAGCTGCCGGGCGCGTCGGAGCCTGCGGACGTGCGTGACGCACAGGACGTGTCGGAGCCTGCGGACTCGCCGGACTTGCGGAACGCATCGAGTCAGCGGGACATTACCGCTCAGACGGACAAGCGGGATAAGCCGGACGCGTCCGGTTTGCAGCAGACCCCGTCTACGCGGAAAAGGAAATCAGCCAAAGCAAAGAAAGGAGGCTCGACGTGAGCCTCCTTTCTTTTTGAATCTGTTTCTATGTCATGCTACTCAGGCTGGTAGCCGGATTTCGTATCGATCGTTAAAGCGTTTGAGGCAGCATCCCACGAAACGTTAAAATCAAGCGCTTGAGCAAGATCCCGAAGTTTGAAATAATTGTTGCCATCGAGCGTGTAGGCTGTGAAGCGGGCCTCCTCCGAGTTTACAAGCAGCTTTGCCGCAGCAGGGGCCGCCTGCTTGACGGAAAGCTGGCCGGTTGCGGCAAGCTCTCCACCCACTTCTGTGTAAGCTTTTGACGTAGTAAGGCGAATAACCTTGGCATCTTGATCCCAGCCGACTTCAAACCCTTTGTTCGTCCCGTTCAAAAGCATAGCCAAATCGCGCAGCTTGAAAAAATTGTTCCCGCCGATGTTATAAGCCTCCGGGGAAACTTCCCGCCCGTTTATCATTACTTTGGACGCGGAAGGCAAAGCGGATTGAGGTTGCGGCTCCTGAGTTTGGACATTCAGCGGATTCCGCATAAAATAAAAGCTTCCTTGTCCGCCGTCCGCTACGGTAGCAAGACCACCGCTAAAAGAGGAACCCATCAAATCGTAGCTATAGGGCACAACGACTTTTCCCCTTTGATCAATGTAGCCTAACATTTCATAATCATCTTCGTTTTCGATGGACACCAAGGCAAGTCCCTCAGAAAAAACAGTATATACATCCATGAATTGCGGCCGGATGATCATCGTATCCTCTTTATTTACATACCCCCATTTGCCGTCGACTTGAACGGGCGCCAGATCACCTTCTTGGAAGGGGCGGGCTTCATCATAATGTGCTTGGATGACTTCTCTACCCGACAAATCGATGTATCCCCACTTTCCTTCATGTTTGACAGCTGCCAAGCCGCGGCTGTACGGAAAAGCTTCCTCAAACTTCGGCTTTTCGATTTCTATGCCGTTTTGGTCGATAACGCCCCACTTGTCCTTGATCTTTACCATAGCCCTTCCCTCACTAAAAACCGTAGCGGCTTCGTATCGGAACGGAACGACCTCTTTCCCCTCTTTATTTATGTAACCGTATTTTTCATTTTTTTTCACGGGAGCAAGCCCGTTATTAAACGGGTTGGTATCCTCATAATCAAACGCAATCACTTCTTTTCCGGTTTTATCCACATACCCCCATTTATCGTCTTTTACTACTTGGGCAAACCCCTCTTCAAATACTCTTCCCACTCCCGTATAAATAGGTGGCACAGCAAACTGTCCGGTTTTATCGACATATCCCCATAATCCGTCGATTCGGACGGGAGCCAGACCATCATGAAATATTCCCGCAGCTTCAAACCGGGCCTTGATCACGATTTTCCCGGATGTATCGATGAATCCGAAGGAATCGGTCTCTTCCCCGGCTTCCATATAAAAGGCCAGTCCTTCCGATAGAACGCCTACCTCTACATATGGCAGATAGTCAGGTTGTGGAACACTCCCGCTGCCTGAAGCCTCGTTTGCATTTGTAACGGCCATCATACTGAAAACTAAGGTAAAAACAAGTATAAAACCGACAAGCTTTCTCATTCGAAAAATTCCCCCATAGACATTTTACAAGCAGAAAATTTTACGACCACTCTAGCAATTGGGTAAAATTTACTACCCCAGCATATACGAATCTACATTTTTTGAACAGAGGAGAAATTCATGGCATAAAAAAGGGCCTCTTTCCGAGAAGCCCTTTGCCCTATATGTTGATTCCAAGTATGGTGACAAGCCATAAGCCCACATAAAGCGCAATGCCCAAAATAACCAGTATCAGCAAAATATTGAGCAGCCGGATCGTCAGGCTCCATGGGTTTTTCTCCCTCTTCAGGTTCGAGCGTTCGTTCACAACATTCACCTCATTAAATAATTGTATTTATAGAAATATCATACATCTTTTCTAGATATTACGCACGACAGGTTTCAAAATCCGCCCGAAACATAGCGCAGGCACGGTTTCCCGCTTGCATAACCTGTGATTGAACTTCCTGAAGCAAGAAGCCATAAATGACGTGTAAATAAAGATCACCTTAACTGTGTCAGAGGACATTTCCCAAGTCGCTTGAGGATTCATGAAAAGCTGCCAGTCGTCCATATGCGCTACTATAAAGAAAGCTGCTGCATCATAGTGTGGCATGAGCCGCGGCCTACCTCCTCTTTATCCTGCATATCACACCTGTGGTTTATAACCATGCATCTTTTTCACTAAAATGCGCGATTAGAAAAGGAATGTCTCCTTGAACCGAAAGAACTGCCCGTCTAACAAGAGAAAGGAGGCTCACGTCGAGCCCCCTTTGTTTGCTTTGGCTAGGATGTTTACGATTCATTACAATCGGCTTTGAACAGCCAGTTGGCCTAATGGTTTCAAGTAAGAACAGAAAAAGTAGCTAATGAAAGGAAAATTGTCTTTTGCGTTGTTCATTTACAGAATTATAGTAAAAGGTCATAAGTACACCGATAGCTCTTATTTTTTATGTGATTTCATTATTAAAAATAAAACTGCAATTATTGTTATAACGATAATCGTTAAAAATATGATTCCGACTGGCGTTATCAAATACCCCATAATCAACACCTTCTCTCGTGAGGTTACAGAACCAGCAGCGCAGCAGCCCTGCGCCTGCCAGTAGACGCAAAGCATCTTTGCAGCACAACGTGCCGGTCCCTAGCCGCGGGACTTTGGCATTTGAATGTATTCTTTCAAAATCCGAAAGGCACACTGCTGAGAATGCTACACATTTATTTTAAACGTAGAAGCCTTTTACCCCTTTGCATTCATTCCATAAATACCTACAATCCATAAGCCCACATAAAGCGCAATGCCCAATATAACCAGTATCAGCAAAATATTGAGCAGCCGGATCGTCAGGCTCCATGGTTTTTTCTCCCTCTTCAGGTTCGAGCGTTCGTTCACAACATTCACCTCATTAAATAATTGTATTTATAGAAATATCATACATCTTTTCTAAATATTACGCACGACAGGTTTCAAAATCCGCCCGAAACATAGCGCAGGCACGCTTCCCGCTTATTTCCCTGCATCCTGTCCCGCTATGCCGGTTGCAAAAAAGAGCCTTCGCCCGGCTTAGAAAACCGAAGAAGACTCTTTTTCGTTTTAACGCTTGAGCGAAGCGATCAACTGGCCGGTGGACACGACCTTCGTGTAATCCGCCGGTGTTCCCGTGTGGCTGTAGCCGTCCGGCCAAAATGTGGTCGAAGAAGGCGGCGTTGAGTTCGCGGAGGAAAGCACCGTCCACGCACCCGCGCTGTTTCGGAAGCTGATGCCGCTGCACACCACCTGATTATGGAGTGTATTCCAGTTCGGCAGGGGATTCGGAACCGTCGTAAACGACCGGTCGCATGCCGCGACTACCAGCCGCGCACTCGTAAGCGAACCGAAAGTGCCCGTCGCGCCGGAAAAAGTTTTCACCACGGTGCCGTTTACCTTAAAGTCCAACTTGTTCGAACTGTTGACAGACAGCTCGATGGGCACGGTGCTTCCGGCCGCAAGATTGAAGGCCCCGCCGTCGTTCGCAGCTCCCGTGTTCCAGAACCAGTGCCATTTGCCGTTTAGCGCTTCCGTATAGTTCGTGGACAGGCCGCACTCGTAATTCGTATTGGACCCGTAAACGCCCAAATAAAAGTTAATAAAACCGCCGGTCGTTCCGACCGATGCGCTGGAAGGCAGCTGGATATTCGTTTTCAGCCCGTAAACCGCATCGCTTTTGGTCCACCGTAAAATTTTCGCATACTCCGCCATAGATTTGTTCCTCCTCGGGTTCATTCAAAGGTAGGAGCTGATCCCCACGATTCCCGCAGGACGGCCCGAGCCTTGAAAAAAGGTACGGCCCTGCTCCTTCACTTAATAAGGCGAACAGAGCCCGGCTTTTACAACCTTCTTTTGAAACTTTTTTTATCGAAAAAAAGGAATCGGCAGGATCGTCATGTACGTCACGTCACCTCGCCCCACGCCACGCCCAGCTCTCACGTAATCTTAGCCTTCCACGCCACCGGGACCAAAAAAAGACGGAGGGACAGGTCACCTGTCGACAGGTGCCGTCCTCCGCCTTTCGTGCGGTCAGTTGTTCTTCTTGCGGATCGCTTTGTTCATCCAGATAGCCGCCATGGCGCCTTCGCCCATCGCGACGGTAAGCTGCTCCGCATGCACACCGATATCTCCGGCCACATAGACGCCGGGAATGTTCGTTTCCTTGCTGCGCGGATCGGCCAGCAGATGGCCGTTCTCCATCCGTTCCACGCCGAGCTGCGAGGCCAGGCCGGAGTGGACGGCATTGCCGCCGAAGCCGAGGAACCCTCTCTCGGCTTCCAGCGTCTCGCCGCCGGCCAGTTTCACGCCGCCGATCCTGCCGTCATCCTCCAGGATGGCGGCAATCGGACCGGCGACGGTGTCGATGCCGGCGCGCTCCAGCTTCTCCTGCAGGTCCGCGTTAACGGGTCTCCGTTCGTGATTCACGAACGTGAGCTTGTCCGTCCGCGGACGCAGGGTCAAAGCCATGCCGGCGCCGGGATTTCCGGCGCCCAGCACGAGCGTGCGGCGGCCCGCCACCTCGTGGCCGTCGCAGTCCGGACATACGTATACCGTATGTCCGAGGCATTCCCGCAGCCCCGGCAGCTCCGGGAAGCGGTCCATCACACCGGTAGCCAGCAGCAGCGTGGCACCGGTGTATTCGGTTTCCGGCCCGGCCCCGGACTCATCGGGCAGTCCCCGCCCGCCGGGCTCGTGCGCCGCCAGCGGATGCGAGCCGCCGCGCTCGTCCGGCAGGAGCTTCCGCACGCCGACGCGGAAGCCGGTCTCCAGCGAGCCCGCAAGACGGACGGCCAGTCCTTCGGCGAACGCGACGCCCAGCGCCTCGGCCTGGCCCCGGCCCGTGCGCCGCAGCTCTTCGCCGGATATCCCGTCGGGGTAGCCGAGCACGTTATGGTAGTTGGCGCACAGAGTGGAGCGGCCGTATCCCGCGTCGATAACCAGGACGCGATGATCGTAGCGTCCAAGCTGGATGGCCGCCTGCAGGCCAGCAATTCCTCCGCCGACAATAATCGAATCGTATGTCATAAGTCACCTTCTTTTATAGTAGAGAGACAAGTGAAACAACGTCAAACAACCTTCTCTTTACTATACCCTTCGCTTACAAAATGTAATCGGTTCGATTACACTCTCATCGGGTTCAGGTGATCTTTTTCCGACGCCGCATCGCCCCCATGCCGGTTGCCGGGTACCCGGTGCCGTACGCCACACGCCGTGCGTTGAATGCCGTGCGCTACACGCCCTTGAAACATGCGGTATCTTTTCGGCCGGTCAGCGAAGCAAAGTTAGCACCGTCTTTACCGTGTTATCGGCGAACTGCCTGTCCGGACGGGATTTAAGCATGACCGTAAGCCCGATCAGCGAAACCAGCAGAGCCTGGGCTGTTCCTCTTGCTTCCAGCGCCGCATCCAGCTCCCCCGTGCGTATGCCCCGTTCAATCGTTTCCTGGAAAATTACCGATAGGTACAATTGATGTTCCCTAGTAAGAATCTCGAATTTCTCATCGTGGGGCGCAAGCTCCACCATCGTGTTAATACTGAAGCATCCCCGGTTCAGGCTTCCCTCGTATTCATCCGCTACGATTCCTTCGAACAAAGATCGGAAGGCGTCTTTTACGGAAGTGCGGCTTTGCAATTTGGCCCGGACGCGGGCGGCGTGAGCCTTTGTATAGCTGCGCAGAGCGGCCTCGAACAGCTCTTTCTTACTGCCGAAAGCGGCATACATGCTCGGCCGCTGGATGCCCATTCTGGCCGTCAATTCGGTTAACGAAGCGGCCTCGTATCCTTTTTCCCAGAACAACCGCATAGCCGCGTCCAAAGCAGCGTCCTCATCGAATTCTCTTTGCCGGACCATAGGAACACCCCTTAGTATATCGTTCAGTATGTTATCATTTTAGTTTTCCTTCTACTTCTTGTCAATAAATCAAGGGCTTCTGTTGCAGAAAACCCCTATTGAAAGGTTAAAAAACACTGTTTTTGGGATCGTTTTAATTTGTGGCGCGTTTTAAAATGTCTCTTGACAGATGTGTTTTTTGCTGGTAATTTAACAATCATTATGTACCATTCAGTATATTATAAATTTTAAAATTCACCAAAGGAGTGGAATGAACATGGTTTCCCCCTGCAAAATCGGCTCTCCCGCCGGCCTCACGGATGGCGCATCCGGTCCGGAAACGGCGTCAGACGTCCCCGTGGTAGAAGCTTCCGCCCCGATCCCGGCAGAGGCTGAGGCTCTCGTGCAAGATCAGACATCGGCATCGGTTTTGAAACCGTCACCGGTAACAGCCTCTGCTTCGATACCCGCACCGGCATCGACCGGGGCCTTGTCCGCGGATTCGCAGCCCCGCTCCGTATCGCCTTCGGCTCCAGCCTCTCTTCCCGTTCCGCCTTCGGCCCCGTCTTCCTTGTCCGCTTCGAAGGCGCTGCTTTTCTCCGCCGCTTGCGGGCTCGCCGTGGCCAACATTTACTACGCGCAGCCTCTGCTCGACGCTCTTGCGTCGGAATTCGGGGTAGCTCCCGCTGCCGTGGGCCTTGTCGTTACCGTAACTCAGATTTGTTACGCTCTGGGCCTGCTGCTGCTCGTCCCCCTGGGGGATCTGCTGAACCGGCGGCGGCTGATCGTCGTTCAAATGCTGCTCTCGGCCGGCGCTCTCCTGATCGTCGGCACCGCCCCGTCCGCACCGGTACTGCTGGCCGGACTGGCCGCTGTCGGGCTGCTCGCCGTCGTGACTCAAGTGCTTGTCGCCTACGCCTCCACCCTCGCCTCCTCCGCTGAACGGGGACGCGTCGTAGGCGTGGTGCAGAGCGGCATCGTAATCGGCATCCTGCTGGCACGAACCTTCGCCGGCACCCTGACGGACCTGGCCGGCTGGAGATCGGTTTATCTCATCTCGGCACTGCTGATGTTTGTGACGGGCGCCGCCCTGTACCGCATTTTGCCGGATGTTCATCACACAAAAACGGAACTCTCTTATCCTCGGCTGCTCCGGTCGGTTTTCGCTTTGTTTATAGAAGAGCGCCTGCTGCGGATACGCGCTGTCCTGGCTTTCTTGATCTTCACCGTGTTCAGTACCTTGTGGACCGCCCTTGTCCTTCCTCTCAGCGCGCCTCCGCTGTCGCTTTCCCACACGGCTGTCGGCGCATTCGGTCTTGCCGGAGCAGCCGGAGCTCTAGCAGCCGCCAGAGCGGGCAGGCTGGCCGACCGGGGCCTGGGACAGCGAACCACCGGATTGGCGCTGGTTCTGCTGCTGGCGTCCTGGGGCTTTATCGGATTCACGCCCCATTCGCTGGCAGCCGCGGTCATCGGCGTCATCCTGCTCGACCTTGCCGTCCAGGCCGTCCATGTGACGAACCAGAGCCTGATCTTCACCGTACGCCCCGAGGCACGGAGCCGGCTGACCGCCGGGTACATGATCTTCTACTCGCTCGGCAGTGCCACAGGAGCGATTGCTTCGACAAGCTTGTACGCTATCGGCGGCTGGAACGGAGTATGCCTTTTCGGCGCTGCCGTCAGCGGGCTGGCCCTTCTCTTCTGGGCCGTTACACGAGGGAATGGTCCCGAATAAACAAAAGCGGTTCCTTTACGCATAAGGGACCGCTTTTCCTCCGTTTACCGGTGCTTCCTTCATCCTCGTTCTCCATTCTTCGTTCTTCCTTCATTCTTCCTTCGTTTTTTCTTCATTTCCCCTTCGCTATGTCTCCGATTTTTTACGCCTGTCCTCCCGCTCGTCAGATCGCTTATCCTCGTTATCTCACCCCGCCCCCTCCAATCCTGTGCATGTCACTACGCTTCCTTCCCTCACTGAGAGCCGCTCCCTGCCATGCATCCGCAAGCTTTACCACACGCAAAAAAACGCCTGCGATTCACATCGCAAGCGTTTCTTTAACTTTTTCCTTACTGCGCGGTTTTCCCCTTAAGGTTGTCCCACGTTTTCTGGAAGTCGTCCAACATTTGATCTTTCGTTTTCTTGCCGGCTACATAAGCCTGCATCGTGGCTCCGAATTCCTGCATGGCGCCTTCCGGATACTTAGAGGAGTTCCAGCCCAGAACTTTATTCTCTTTGCTGTACGTCATAATATCCGCGGCCAGGTCGCCGAGATCTTCGGGTTTGGCTTCGATGTTCGTGAAGGCCGGAATGAATTTGAAGTCATGGGTGATAAAAGCTTTGCCCGCATCGGAAGAGACGAGCCAGTTCAAAAATTCTTTGGCTTCGGCTTTGACCTTGGAGTTCTTGTTGATGACCCAGTTGTTCGGAACGCCCACATAAAGCTTGTCCGTTTGAGCCGCATCGTCGCTGATCGGCATCGGCAGAATGCCGATGTTCAGATCTTTGTTGATGCCGTCGATCTGTACTTGCGTCCAGTTACCCTGCTGCATCATAGCGGCCTGGCCGTTCGCGAACATCGTGACCTGCGTGTTGTAGTCGGTCGTCAGCGGATTTTTATTGCTGTATTTCAGGGTTAGATCCACCATTCTGGTCCACTGCTCGAAGACCGGGTTGCCCTTGAATTTCTCGGTTCCGGCGTTCAGGCCGGCGATAAATTTGTTGGAATCCGGCTGGTTGGCGAACGCGACGTTAAGCGTATGGTTACCCAGCACCCACCATTCCTGGTACCCGTTCGCGAACGGCGTGATGCCCGCCGCCTGAAGTTTCTTCGAGGCTTCGTCGAGCTGAGTCAGCGTTTTCGGAAGCTCGGCGATGCCGGCTTTCTTGAACAGGTCCTTGTTGTAAATAAAGCCGTAGCCTTCCAGTCCCATCGGCTGTCCGTAGATTTTGCCGTCCTTGGTCATCGGTTCTTTCGCAACCGGAACCAGGTCTTTTACCCAGGGCTGGTCGGAGAGATCTTCGAGATGCTCCATCCACGTGTTCATTTCCTGGAAGCCGCCGTTGTTGAAAATGTCGGGCGTATCGCCGCCGGCAAACTTGGCTTTGAGCGCCGCGCCGTAATCCGCGCCTCCGCCTACGGTCTGGATGTCCAGCTTCACGCCGGGATGTGTTTTTTCGTATTCGGCTTTGACTTTGTTCAGCGCTTCCGCGATTTCTACTTTAAATTGAAAAATTTTAATTGTTTTCGTTCCGCCTTCGGCCGCATTGCCGCCTTCTGCGGTTTTACCGGAATCTCCGCTTCCGCAGCCTGCGAGCACGGTGGACATCGCAAATACGGAAACGAGTGCGAGTGTAGAAAGCTTTTTCATGGTGAAACCTCCCTTTATGATCTTGCTTCTTTCTGGATGACTTCTTCATTATATAAACCGGAAAGAGCCGTTAACACGTAAGCTGTTGATCTGTTGAGTGGAACAAATTGACCTTACACGATTTGTCAGATCCGTACGTCAGCCTTTAACCGATCCGGCCGTAATGCCTTCGATAATATAGCGCTGCATGGCCAGGAAGAAAATGATAATCGGCGTAATGCCGAGCACGAGCGCCGGCAGAGCCAGATCCCACTGCTTCATATATTGGCCGAAGAACGAGAATGTGGCCAGCGGAATGGTCCGCAGGGACTGATTTTGCAGGACGAGCGATGGCAGCAGATAATCGTTCCACGTCCAGAGGGCGTTGAGAATGATGACGGTTACGAACATCGGCTTAAGCAGCGGCAGCACGATGCGCCAGAACACGCCGTAAGGGGACGTTCCGTCCACGACAGCCGACTCTTCGATCTCCAAAGGAATCGATTTCACGAATCCGTGGAAGAGGAAGATCGCCATCGGCGCCCCGAACCCCAGGTAGCAGATGATTAGGCCCCACAGGCTGTCCATCAAGCCTACGCCGGAGAGAACCTTCACGAGCGGAATCATGATCGACTGGAACGGAATGACCATCGCGGCCACGAACATGCCGAACAGGACTTGGTTGATGCGGCTTTTATACCGCACCAGCCGGTAAGCCGCCATGGCGCTTATGAGCGCAATGCCGATGTTGCTGATCACGGTAACGATCAGAGAGTTCCAGAAGACGACCGGGAATTTGGTGATGCTCCAGGCCCGCTTGTAATTCTCGAAGTGAAACGATTCCGGCCAGCTGGCGGCATTGGAAAGCAGGTCGCCGAAGCTTTTCACGGAGTTCACAAGAAGGAAGTAAAACGGGACAAGGAACAGAAGAGCGATGACAAACGTTACGATTTCGGCGATAAACACACGCCCGGAGTAACGGTTTTGTGCTTCCATTTACGCTTCGACCTCCTTGCTTTTCGTGAATCGGACCTGCAGCCACGTGATGACCGCGACGACGATGAAGAACACCAGCGCCTTGGCTGTTCCGAGACCGTACCGGTTGTTCTGGAACGCTTCGCTGTAAATATTCATCGCGACGGATTCGGTCGAGCGGAAGGGTCCGCCTTTCGTCAGCGACAAATTGAGATCGAACATTTTGAACGTCCACGAGATGGCAAGGAACAGGCAGACGGTAACGGCCGACATGATGAGCGGAATCATAATGGAGCGCAGAACTTGTCCCTGCGTGGCTCCGTCGATCTGTGCCGCTTCGATCACGTCTTTGGGCACGTTGCTGAAAGCCGCGATGTAAATGACCATCAAATACCCGGCTGTCTGCCAGACGAACACGATGACAATTCCCCAGAAGGCGGTCGTCGAATCCCCGAGCCACGGAAGATTGAAGAAGCCGATTCCCGTCATTTCACCGATAGCGGAGAACCCTTTTACGAAAATAAACTGCCAAATAAATCCGAGAAGAAGTCCGCCGATTACATTCGGCATAAAGAAAATGGTTCTCAGGAAATTCCGGGTCTTAAGCGGTCTCGTCAGCAGATACGCCAGAACGAATCCGACCAGATTGGACAGCACGACGCCCACGATCGTAAACCGGACGGTAAACCAGAACGCACTCCAGAAATCTTGATCCTGGGTAAAGATTCTTTTAAAATTATCAAAGCCTACCCAACTGACCTCGCCGGATACCCCGTTCCAGTTCGTGAACGAGTAGTACATGCCGAGCAGGAAAGGGATGATAATAATCAAGGTAAAGAACAGGACCGCAGGTCCGAGAAAAAATAATTGCTGACCCCATTGCGATGAACGCTTATGCATCTGTCTTCCTCCTTTTTCTACGGAAGGTTGTGTATTTAGTATAGGGCGCTCCACCCGCTCCCCACTACCGCACGAGGTGAACCGTTAGGTGGAATATATTGATCTGAGGAGTCTGCCCGATGAACAACAGCAGCATTCGTACACGCCTCATCCTGCTCATGCTGGCCGCAACTGTCATTCCGATCGTCATCTCCATGATCGTCACGTATTTCTACACCACCCGTTCAGTCGGCACGAAGCTGATTCAGGAGAACGCGAACCTGATTTACCAGGGCAAAACGAATGTACAAGCGTACATGGACACGCTGAACCGCAACTCGCTCTCCCTCTATAACGATCCGGGCATCCTGCTGATGCTCCGGCGGAATGTGCATGATTACACGAACGAGGCCCAGACCTATACCCTGCTGCAAAATATGACTCACTCCGTGGACGGCATATACCAGATCTATTTGTATATGGCAAAAACCCGCAGGTCTACGCTGCTCATCGGGGATATTCCGAAGCGCGGCTACGATACGGATAATTTCAGCGAGCCTTATACGACCGGCAACCCGTCTTCCGTCGTGGAGCCCACGCATATGAGTTCCATTTACGGCCTGGGTCAGAGTCCACCTTATTATGACCCCCGCCCCGTCATTACATTACACCGGGCCATCTACAATGTCCCGACGACGGAATGGCTGGGGACTTTGTCGATCGATATCAAGCTGGAGGCGATTCAGGACATTGCCGACCAGCTTTTTAACAAGCAGCATGAACGTCTTTACCTGCTCGACCAGTCGGGCATGGTCGTTTATTCCGGAGACGGCTCCCTGATCGGCAAGCCTCTCTCCGACGCCTGGACGAGCCCGATTCTGGAGTCCAAGGAAACGCGCGGACAACTGGAAATGAACAAGTCGGTTTATTTGTACGAAAAAATGGACACCCCTTACATGAAGTGGACGCTGGTGAAGGAAATCCCGCACAGCTATCTGTATGAAGGGGCGCGGAGCCTGACCCAGATCAATATCATCATCGCGGCGGTTTCTCTGCTGCTCGTCATTGCGGCCACTCTGTTCGTAACGATCCGGATTACCGCTCCGATCAAAAAACTGATCGGGACGATCAACCAGATCCAGGCCGGTAATCTGACGGCCCGCGTAGACGGCGAAGGGCAGGATGAAATCGGCATTCTGGTCCGCCGATTCCGCACGATGATGGAGACGATCAACAACCTCATTCTGCGGGAGTACAGGCTGAACATCGCCAATAAAACGAATCAGTTGAAGGCGCTGCAGGCGCAGATCAACCCGCATTTCATGAACAATGCGCTGCAGTCCATCGGCACGCTGGCTCTCCAGCATAACGTCCCGCGCATCTACTCGCTGATCAACTCGCTGGCGAAAATGATGCGCTACAGCATGAACACGAACCAGGAAGCCGTCCCGCTCTCCATGGAAATCGGCCATGTGAAAGCGTATCTGGAACTCCAGACGGAGCGGTTCGAGGGCAAATTCCGCACGGACTTCGAACTGGACGAAGTCGCTCTCGGCATTGAGGTTCCGAAGATGATCATTCAGCCCTTGATCGAAAATTATTTCAAGCACGGCTTCGATCCGAAGCTCGGACCCGGTCATCTGACCATCCGTGCCCGGGTCGAACCCGGCGGCGGGACGGGACCCGGCGAGGTTCCGCTCAAACCGGGCGGAGAAGCGGGGCCGGACGGGGCCGGCGCAGATAGCGGACACGCAGCTGCCTCCGCCCGGAGAAACGCGCCGGAATCCCGGCCGGACGAAGATTCCGCTGCGGCGGACTCGTCGCCCGATTCCGGCGGGACTTCCGCAAGCCCCGTCCTCTTCGTGGAAGTCGAAGACAACGGACGCGGCATCCCGGAAGACAAGCTGACGGAGCTGCAAGCCGGACTTGCCGTTATGCGCGAGGAGACCGGGATGGACGAAGAAGGTGGAATCGGGATCGGCAACGTGAGGACGAGACTGCGCCTTTACTTCGATCCGCAAGCTTCGCTGACACTTGAAAATACGGACCCGCATGGCGTCCGGATTACGATGCGCATTCCGCTCGGGGAGGATACAACAACATGATCGCATTACTCGTAGATGATGAGAAACACGTCCGCAGCGCCCTGCGGATGCTGATCAAATGGGAAGAACACGGCATTTCGCAAATATTCGAGGCGGAAAACGGAGAAGAAGCCATTGAGGTGATCCGGCGGGAAAAGCCCCAGATCATCATTACGGATATGATGATGCCGGTAAAGGGCGGCGTGGAGCTGCTCCAATGGCTGCAGACCAATGACCCTTCCGCCAAATCAATCGTAATCAGCGGCCACGATGATTTTTCTCTCGTCCGCCATACGATCCAATATGGCGGAACCGACTATATCCTGAAGCCGATCGATCCGGATCAGGTCAACGAGGCGCTGGCTAAAGCGGTCGCCAGTTGGAACAAAGAAGAGCATGAACGGTCCCGGAGCGTGGAGCGGAACATCGAGATGAACCGCATCAAGCCGGTCTACTGGGACCGGCAGTTGTCCGGGCTGCTCGACGAGCCCGCGCAGAATCCGGTCGCCGTCCGGGATTTGCAGGCCGACTGGGGCCTTCCGGCGGGAACGGGCTCGTGCCGCATCGCCATCCTCAGCATGGTCACGATGGAGAGGAAGCTGAAGAACAAATTCGGCCGCAACACGGACCTGCTCTTCTTCTCGCTGATCAACATCTGCAACGAGTTTCTGCACCGCCGCAGCCGCGGGGCCGCCTTCCGCTACTGGAGCTCCAACGAGATCCTGCTCCTGGTGTGGGGCGAGCCGGACAAGGTCCCCGCCCTTCTCGGAGACATCAACGAAGGCATCCTGACCGCCCTGCACAGCCGGCTCGATTTCGGACTCAGCCGAGCGCACGCCTTCCCGGACGGCCTCCCGGCGGCTTACCGCGAAGCCCGCGACGCGCTGCGCCAGCGCAATCTGCTCAGCCGCGGCGGCTGGATTCACGAGGCTGTCCGGCCCGAAGGCCTCCAGCCCCGGCGGCTGCGCTTCAGCGATTTCGAGGAGGCGATCCGGACGGCCATCCGCAGCGGCAGCGCCGAAGAGATCTCCTCCGCCGTGCAGGCGTGGTTCGACGGCGTGCGGAGCTTGAGCGCCATTACGCTCGAGCAGATCGAGCAGTGGCGCCGCGAAGCGGACACCATGCGGGGCCGATGGATCGAGGATTTCTTCCCGGACGGTCCCGAAGAGCTGCTCGCGGAGGTGCGCTCGGAATCCGGGAGCGGGCAGACCATCGTTCCGCTGAACGAACAGGGCACGCTCTCGCTGGCCGACTGGCAGCAGGAGCTGACGCATTCGTTCGTCCAGCTTTCGAAGAAGCTGCTCAAAAGACAGCACCGCGAGAAGAACGTCATCTACGACATTGCGAAATATTTGCAGACGCACTATCACGAGGAAATTTCGCTTCAGGATATCGCCGGCCGTTTTTTCCTCTCCCGTGAATACATTTCGCGCAAGTTCAAACAGGAGTTCGGCACGAATCTGTCCGACTATCTGGGCGCCATCCGCATCGACAAAGCGAAGCTGCTCATGATGAATCCCAACCTGCGGATCTCCCAGGTCAGCGAAATGGTCGGCTACAGCGACGAGAAATATTTCAGCAAAGTGTTCAAAAAAGTGACCGGCTGCTCGCCGAACGAATACCGGAAAGCCAACCAACCGATCATGTGAAGGGCTTGTTCACATTTTTGTCATTTTCTTTTGAACGGTGATTGGGTATAATTAGGCTAACGTATGTTTACTTGGAGGTGCGCTTGGATGTCTCATGCTTTCTGGATCATTATTGTAGTGCTTACCATGTTTATCGTGGCCATCTTCACATCTTCGTACAACGAGGATAAAACCAAAGGCCTGTAAGGTTCGTCCGTTATGCGGAAGTAAACGAAAGTCATGAATATGAAATGATCCCCACCCTAGCAAACAGAATGAATTTCTTGTTCTGTCCGGCTGCGATGGGGATTTTTTTATGGAAACAAAGAGGCACGGGGAAGATACCGTTCCATGTGCAAGAGCGGAGGAAAGCGACATGAAAGAAATCATCAGCGAGTCTATGCAAGCTCTTAAAGAGGCCACCGGGTTTTCCGGTACAGTCCTTGCGGGGAACAAGGAAGAAATCCTCGCCGCCTTCAGCGGCGGCTATGCCAATCGCTCCGAAGGCAGCCTTAACCGGGCAGACACCCGGTTCGGAATAGCATCCGGCTGCAAGCTGTTTACCGCCACTGCGATCTGCCAGCTTGTGGAGAAAGGTCAACTCTCTTTCGATTCCAAGCTGCGGGATTGTCTCCCTTTGGAGTTTAAAAATTTCGATCAAGAAATTACGATTCACCACTTGTTAACGCATACCTCAGGAATACCTGACTATTTCGATGAAGAGACCATGGACAATTTCGAAGACTTATGGACGGATTATCCCATGTACCGTGTCCGGCGTCCTCAGGACTTCCTTCCCTTGTTTGCGGAAAAAAAGATGAAGCACGAGACTGGCCGGGTTTTTCATTACAACAACGGAGGTTATATCGTTCTGGGGCTCGTTGTCGAGCACGTTAGCGGGCTCGCCTTCAGCGACTATGTGGAGCAATTTATTTTTGCCAAAGCGAATATGAAGGATTCCGGTTACTTCGAAGCGGATGCTTTGCCGGAACGTACGGCGGCCGGCTATATCGATCACGAAGACGGAAGCTGGAAAACCAATGTTTTCTCGCTTCCCGCCAAAGGCGGCCCGGACGGGGGCGCTTATGTAACGGCAACGGATATGATGAAATTCTGGGAAAGTTTAATGACATTTGAATTATTGAGCGAAAAAACGACCTCAATACTGCTGCAGCCCCATGTGCATGTAACCAACGATATTTACTATGGATACGGGCTGCGAATGAAGCTTCGGCAGCAGGATGTAGAGAAGTATATTTTAATGGGGTATGACCCGGGCGTGAACTTCAGGTCTGTATATTATCCCAAAGAAAAGCGGTCTATCGTGGTTTGCTCCAACAAATCCGGCGGAGCTTTCGAAATCATTTCCGGTATCGAAAAAGAAATCATCTAACAAAAAGGGGCTGATAAATCAGCCCCTTTAATTATTCGTCGGAGTTCGATCGCCAAGGCTTACGGATAACTGACCACCCGGTGCCGCGCAAAACCGAGATACCGCGTACCCTGAAAATTCAGCTTCCCCATGTCCCCTTCCACAAGCTGGCCGTACTCCGATCCGCTTATCCGGAACTCGATTCGGTCGCCGCTCTCTACCTCGAACGTGACGAAGTAGGACGTGTCCGTGGAATGACTGTGCGTGGATTCGTTCGAAGCCGAATGATGGTGGGACACTGCCGTACGCTTCGTGGCGACTCGCGCTTCTACCGTCAGTATCGGCTGCTTGTTATTATGGTTCCACTGCAGGATGCTTTTCACAAGGGTAAATGCAATAAACGCCAGAATGGCGATGAAAACGAGCGGAAACAACGCCGACACAAGACCGAACATCCCCGGCCCGTCTCCGAACCCTATACCGTTTATGTTTATCACGGCTTTCTCTCCTCTCTATTCCGCCGAAAGCTCTATCCTGATTTTACCATATTCCCTTGCTTTTAGGGGGTTAAAAAAGGCGGAGCCACGAAAAAACGCCGTCTCCCGAAGGAAACGGCGTTTTTTCGTCTGGTGTGTTCGATCGTCTCGGTAAAAATAGGAAATAAGACCTAACTAGACTCTCGGTTGTTTCATTGCGTTCATTTCACCCAGACAATTGGAACAGATGTGACGCTCTTTAAATTCGTTAACATGATCCATCTCACCGCAGAACACGCATTTCGGGCGGTATCTCTCTAGGATGATATGGTCCCCTTGTACTAAAATTTCGACCGGATCGCCTTCGTTCATTTGATATCTTTTACGCAGCGACTTAGGTAATACGATACGTCCAAGCTGATCCACTTTACGGACAACTCCAGCTGGTTTCATCATTGTGCCACTCACCTCATTTCACCGAAGTATAATCGGCTTTACAAACTTTACCCAATTTTTATTCGCCAAATTTCTGCTAATTCCTTCTAACTTCGTTATATTCTTTTTATTTAGGGATACAAAACGGAAAAGATTACAAGATTCCAAAGCACCAGAGCAAAAGAACCCTTGTCCGGCGCGCAAACTAGCCCAAATATGCCTATACGCCTAGAAAATTTTCCCGGAAAATCGCCCGGACTCCCTTTCCGCGAATATCGCACTGCTGCTTTAGGCTCATACAATCCCATAACGAATCCCGGGCTCTCCGGTTTTTCCCGAATCCGAAATGAACCTTCCGGCCCACGTCCGCCTGTAAGGAGATCCCGCGTTTATCCCGCGGCACCATCCGGCCTTTTAAGTATCACGGTGAGGCATCTGCCCCATCAAATCATTTGTCAAAGAGAGGGAAGCGTTGAAACCGGCGAAATTGGATAAAGCTTAGTTCCTGCCATCTTCCATAAACATAACATACATTACAACTAAATATAACAGACAAGTGTAGAAGAGGAAAAAACTAGGGAAGCTAGTTTCCGTTCGGCCCGCTCTCTGAAAGTGACGAACACCATCATTCCGTAGGTTCTGTTCATGCCTTCCTAAATCCATAGTATAATCTTACTAAAAAAAGAATGTGAGGTTTGTATGAATGAAGACTGTTAGCCAAGAAATCCAAGATTTGTCCGTTAAATCCTTGGAGTCGACTTTTAACAAACTTACAAATGCTTATAAAAGTATGACAGAAAAAGGTTCAAACACAACCCTCGTCCAAAAGAGACAAAACGCTGTAAAAATTGGTCTAGAAAGCCTCAAAGGCATTTGGAACGGCGAAGATTTTTCCTATGACGCAGAAATCATATTGACTTCTAAAGAAGTTCTACAAAGTATCATTCCATCTGTCGAACAACAGATAGCAAAAGCAAAGGAAGGCAGTTCCCAAAAAACTTTAAATACGCATCGCTTAACTGCACTTAAACTGGCAATCGAATCCCTGGAGAACCGTCTTATATAAGACGGTTCCTCGACTTTTAGCCTAAGAAAAAACGATCTTCGAAAATCGAAGACCGTTCAGGTAAAAGGGATGCTTGCCACAATCTATGTCAAGAAGACTTTTTGAGTTTGGGTGTATACAGGAGGACCCTAAGAAGAGGGCTGGTTCCCTTCTCCTTAAGGTTTTTTGTCCTGCTTACCGGAGTCCCGGAAAATCATTCTGGCGGAGCGCTTCGAACAGGATGATGGCCGCCGAATTCGACAAGTTCAGCGAGCGGACCGCATCCGACATCGGCATTCTCATGGTCTGCCCGGGGTGGGCCTCCAGAATTTCAGGCGGTAGCCCTTTCGTTTCTCGGCCGAACACGAAAAAATCTCCGTCGCGGAACTCGAAATCCGTATACCGCTTATCGGTTTTCGTGGTGGCAAAAAAGAACCGGCTTCCGGCATATTTCTCTTTGACCTCATCAAAAGAATCGTGATATTCGAGTTTGACGGAATGCCAGTAGTCGAGCCCCGCCCGTTTCAGTGTTTTGTCGTCCGTTGAAAATCCGAGCGGCCGCACCAGATGCAGGTAAGTCCCCGTCGCTGCGCAGGTCCGGGAAATATTTCCCGTATTCGCGGGAATTTCGGGTTCAACCAATACGATGTGAAAAGCCATGCTGCACGTTCACCTCTTTCCTCAACTAGTATACCACTTTCCGCTCCGCAATTTTAACACTCGTTTTACGTGTTCTTAATATGACCGTGATACATAGGAGCGATAATAGAGCTAATAACCGAACCCAAAGGAGACCGATTCATGAAGAAAAAAGTGCTAGTCGTAGACGACGAACCTTCGATCTCCATGCTCATCGAGTTCAATCTGAAGCTCGTAGGCTTCGAAGTCCAGTGCGTGTATGACGGTGAAGCCGTATTCGACGTCATCGGCCAGTTTCGTCCCGACATTATCGTTCTCGACCTGATGCTGCCCAAAATGGACGGCCTGCAGGTCTGCCGCAAGCTGCGCAGTCAAAACAATCTCGTTCCCATCATTATGCTCACCGCCATGCAGGATTTATCGGATAAAATCGCGGGGCTGGATAACGGTGCCGACGATTATATGACCAAGCCTTTCAGTCCGCAAGAGCTGATTTCCCGCATTCAGGCGATCATCCGCCGCATTCAGACCCTCCCGGCCTCGGGCGAAGAAGCTCCGATCACGATCGGCCAGCTCAGCATCCGTCCCGATCAGCGCGAGGTGACCTGTGCGGGCAAGCCGGTTGATCTGACCCCCAAAGAATTCGAGCTGCTTGTGTTCCTTTGCAAGCACAGAGGCAAAGTACTGAGCCGCCAGCAGTTGCTGCACGGCGTCTGGGACTACCACTTCCTCGGCGATACCCGGATCGTCGATGTCCACATCTCTCATCTCAGAGATAAAATCGAGGCCAACGCCCGGACACCCGAATATATCATGACCATCCGCAACGTCGGCTACAAATTGACTGAGCCCGCCATTAAAGAGAGTTTTGCCTGAGGGCCGCCCGGAATACAAGCATGCACGAGAGTTTTATAAGAGAGTTTTAAAAAGGTAGGGCGAAATCATTCGCCGTACCTTTTTTTATGGTTATACAGCTTGTGTTAATACTTCGTGCACTGTCCGGGATAGAGCACGTATGACTTTCGGACATCGGGGATAGGCCGCAGCCTCCCTCGAAGTCCTCATTCACACACCAAAAACGGGACCCTGTGAAGGGCCCCGTTTTTCCGATCCGAATAAAAAAGATGCCTGTCCGGTACCGTATACCGGAGGTTTATCCGTTGCGCTTGCTGAAATCGTTCATAAACTGGGCGAGCGCTTGACACGACTCGTAAGGAACCGCGTTGTAAGTCGAGGCTCTCAGTCCGCCGACGCTGCGGTGCCCTTTCAGACCGACAAATCCGTTCGCCTGGGACTCCTTGACGAAAAGCTTTTCCAGCTCTTCCGATTGCAGACGGAACGTAATGTTCATTCTGGAACGGCTGTCCGCATCGACACAGCCTTGATAGAAGCCGCCGCTGGCGTCAATGGCGTTGTAAATCAGATCGGTTTTGTCCCGGTTGATCTTCTCCAGTGCGGCAAGTCCGCCTTGGCGTTTGATCCAGTGCAGCACCAGATTGATCATGTACACCGAATAAGAAGGCGGTGTGTTGTAAAGCGAATCGTTCTTCACGTGGGTGTCGTAGC
This sequence comes from Paenibacillus chitinolyticus NBRC 15660, assembly GCF_000739915.1. Lineage (GTDB taxonomy): Bacteria > Bacillota > Bacilli > Paenibacillales > NBRC-103111 > Paenibacillus_F > Paenibacillus_F chitinolyticus. Next base: position 275,283 of record NZ_BBJT01000004.1, read on the forward strand.
GGAACATGGTCGGAAGGTTCGCATTCGCGCGCTCCAGCATGTCTTCCCGCAAAATAACGACCGTTACACCCGAAGGTCCCAGGTTCTTCTGAGCGCCTGCGTAAATCAGGCCGAACTTCGAGACGTCGACCGGACGGCTGAGAATATCGCTGGACATATCCGCGATGAGCGGAATGCTGCCGGTGTCCGGGTAGCTTTGAACCTGCGAGCCTTCGATGGTTTCGTTCGACGTGACATGCAGATAAGCCGTCTGATCGGACAGGTTAAGCGCACCGAGGTCCGGCATACGCATGAACTTCTGATCTTTCGAGCTCGCCACAACGGCGGTTTCCCCGAAAAGTTTCGCTTCCTTGATCGCTTTGTCCGCCCACGCGCCGCTTTGAACATAGGCTGCGGTTTGTCCGGCTTGCAGAAAATTCATGGGAATCATGGTGAATTGTGTGCTTGCTCCGCCTTGGAGGAAAAGCACTTTGTAGCCGTCCGGAATGCTGAACAGTTCTTTAAGCAGGTTTTGCGTTTCGTTGTTCACCGCTTCGTACTCTGCGCTGCGGTGCGAAATTTCCATAATCGACATGCCGATGCCGCGGAAGTCGACAAATTCCTTCTGCGCCTGTTCCAGCACTTCCAACGGCAGAGCCGCCGGACCGGCGTTAAAATTGTAAGCACGGTTTCCCATTTTTCTCTCCACACCCTCTGCTTCATTTGATTTATCGCTATGATAGCAGTATTCGCCAGTACCAGCAAGAAAAAATTGCATGGATACGGGCCTTTCCGCCAAAATTAAAAGAAGCTTACACAAAAGGAGCAGATTCGACATGACCGACGCGTTAGAACGCCTGTTCATCGCCGTTCCGCTGTCCGGACCCGTCAGGGAGAACCTGAGCGGCTGGACCGGCAGGCTGAGAGAATCGGGAACCCCCTTCCACAAATGGGTTCATCCCGAGGACTTCCATATCACGCTGAAGTTTATCGGCGACACGTCCCGGTCTACCCTGCCCGCCCTCTCCCCTCTGCTCGAACAAACGGCAGAGGCTCATTCTCCGCTGGAGCTTACCGCGGCGGGAGCGGGAACCTTCGGCCCGGAGGATGCCCCGCGCATCCTCTGGGCCGGTGTGCAGGGCGATCTGGACGCCCTGCACAGGCTCCAGCGTGATGTGGAGGCGGCCTGCTCGTCCCTCGGCTTCGAGCCGGAGGACCGGCCTTACCGGCCCCACATCACGCTCGCCCGCCGCTATACGGGCGGGCGCAAATGGGCGCGTGAACGGCTGGACGCGCCGGGTGAGCCTCCTTCCGCCTCCTGGACGGCGGAAGAAATCGTGGTGTACCGGACCCATATGGGCCGGTCACCGATGTATGAACGCGCAGGAGCGTTTGCTCTGCGCGGGTGAAGGAAGCGCCGCCGGGGACGTTACGGCGGCCTTTTTGCCGCGGCTGAGCGCCCACGCGCTCGACATCGCGGTCCGGCTCCGTCGCCCGCTTCGCCCATGCGCAGCAGTCCCGCTCCCTTCCGTCCCGTTTGAAAATCGCCGCCGGGAGACATCCTGACAAGGCGGCGCGCGTTCCCAAAACTGTCGATTTTGTGCCTTCGAATTTATGTTACGCTCATTACATAGCAAGGACTAACGGACTACCCCCGTGCCGATCCTTGAACCAAGGAGGCATTCGAATGAACTCAACTAACGACATTGCGGACAAAGCCCGCGCCTTCCTCTATACCTGTTACAGCGAATGGGGCCGCAGCGAACGGGAAGCCGAAGAGCGGTGGCTCGACGTTTACGCCCAAATCGAAGAAACCGGCACTTATGTACATAGGCCCGAAGAACTGGAGTACGGCGCCAAATTAGCCTGGCGCAACAGCAACCGCTGCATCGGCCGTTTGTTCTGGAACACGCTGAGTGTATTTGACGGCCGTCATATCGGTACCTTCGAAGAAGTTCGCGACGCTCTGCTTACGCATATCCGTTTTGCCACAAATGACGGAAAAATCCGTCCGGCCATCACCGTTCTCCCTCCCGCCGGGAAGGACGGCAATTGTCCCGTACGCATCTGGAACCATCAGCTCATCCGTTACGCCGGTTACGAGACGGAGAACGGACCGGTCGGCGATCCGAATTCCATCCCTTTCACACAGATTTGCCGGGAGCTGGGCTGGAAAGGCGAAGGCACGCACTTCGATTTGCTGCCGCTGGTCATCCAGATCGGCGACGATGCTCCCCGGTGGTTCGAGCTTCCCCGCGACCTCGTGCTGGAGGTTCCCCTTCGTCACCCCGAGCTGCCGGGTTTCGAGGAATTGCAGTTGAAATGGTACGCCGTACCCATTATCGCCGACATGCGGCTTGAAATCGGCGGCATTTCTTATCCCGCCGCCCCTTTTAACGGCTGGTACATGGAAACCGAAATCGGAGCCCGCAATCTGGCTGACGAACAAAGATACAACCTGCTTCCGCGGACGGCTTCCCTCATGGGGCTGGATACCGGTTCGAACGCGACCTTCTGGAAAGACCGCGCATTGATCGAACTGAATGCCGCCGTCTATCATTCCTACCGCAACTCCGGCGTATCCATTGTCGATCATCATACGGCAGCCCAGCAGTTTCAACTGTTCGAGCAGCAGGAAGCCCAGGCGGGAAGGGAAATAACGGGAGACTGGACGTGGCTCATTCCTCCGGTATCCCCGGCGACTACGCATCTTTTTCACAGCAAGTATGAGAACACCTGGAAAACCCCGAACTTCTATCACCAGGACAAGCCTTACGAGAAATAACTCCAATTTATTTGAAACCGCCGCTTCCGGCAACCTATCGAGTCCCTTTACGAAAAAAGCCTGCGCTTCATGCACAGGCTTTTTTTTGCTTGGCTTGGCCTAGGGTATCCACAGCAAAACAATGACAATTTTTAGTAATTCAATGACTTTAACCATTCATTGAGTTGTATTGGAAATATTTTCAAATTAAGATACGGATGTATGAAATTCATTCAAAAGGAAGGAGGTTCGTTTAGTCGATTAAAAAGATGCCACAGGTTACATGACAAACTTTTATCTACATAAGCATGCCAAATAAACCGACACGGTTAGGAGTGTATGGGATGAGAAAACGCTTGATGAACACGGCCCGTTTATTAATGATGATTTGTGCCATTTTATTAGTACCTAGTAACGCCTTTGCCGCTTACACCATAGGTACGGAAACACCTTTTCCAACTCCATCAGCCAAAGAATCTTATACCTCCGGAGATGTTATTTTTTCCAAAACGGGGCATCCCGTATTCGTTTCAAATGCGCCGGAATCCATCTACGATCATCAAGTAAACAAGACGTTATACCGGGACACTATGAATGGTACGTTTAGATTTTGGTCCTCCCACAGAAATATGACGACCGGAAACATCCAATTCTTTCTGTACGTCAAAAATCCGTCTGCCACGAACTCCGTTAAATTGTACTTAATAAAGGATGGTTATGGAGATTCCAATGCAGGCGGGGATGTTACGAAAGCGGCTTCTACGGCCACTACTTGCTTTATGAGCAAAAATACCGGCGGAACTTATCTGGCAACTATTGCACCGGGTCAAGGATACGCTTATGAATACTCCGCGGCGGGAGGAATTTCAAGTCAGAAAGCGATTGTACATATCGCGGATTTCAGAGCAGTGGATGTGACTACGGGCAGCGACGCCGATGTGAAAATTTCAGATCTATCAACAAATACGGGAACGACGAATTTAGCCGCCTACGCAAATACGGCCACCATTGCCTCGACCAACTACAATGCCAAAACAAAGGACGATTATCGGGGTTTGCTGCAATACTCGGGAAGAACTGCGGATATCAATCTTACCCTAACGAGCGCCGCACCTGCCAAATTTATTACGCAAAGCGACGATGGCGGGTATACGAATGAACAAGATATTCTCCTGTCCAGATGGAATGTCGACGGAAACCCGCAAGATCAAGCCCCCGCATCCTTCAACGGTAAGATCAGGGGCGCTTACTGGTGTACGGATTATACGTACCGCATTAACATTACCAATTCCAGCGGCCTTCCGAATGTGTATACCTTGTATGGCAGCAGAACCAGCGGCGCATTTATCACTTATAAAATAAGTACAGTAACTAATCGCCATGTAGATAAGGGGAATGGCATTGTCATTAACGATACGCCGACTTATACGCTTCATACTATCGTTCAACCTTCAAACAACTTGCCTTTATCCCTGGACTTTGTTGCCCAGTAAATCATAAAGATTAACGAAGAAAAAGCGGAAAATTTCCGCTTTTTTCTTATTTTATTGACCTGCTTATCCGCCTCCCTATGAATGAAAGCGGCTGGAATGATCAATATTAAGCCCCATATACAAGTGATTTTTCCTAGTTGAGGAACGAACGTCCAGTCCCTTAACCCGCTCAAGAAAGGAGGAGACCGATGATGTGGAACTGGATGAAAAACCGCAAAACCGGCGGCCCGTTATCCGGCAGCCCCATGCCCGAGCCGCGGATAGTGGTACCGAGCCTTTATATAGAAGATATTTTGAGCGGCAAGCAGCTTTCCACGGGAATCGAGGAAAATCTGAAGCTTCTTCAGGATGTTCTTCAGTACAACGATGATTTGACCGTTCGCCGTTTTCAATTGTTCGAAGGGACTTCCGCCGCTCTTGTGTTCTTCTCCTCTTTTGTAGACCAGGAGATGATCCGTTCTTATTTGATTAAGCCGCTTATGACTCATACGGAGCAGGAAGATTTGATTGTCGATGCCGAATCGCTGGCCTCCTACTTGACGGAGAAGGTCGTTCAGGTGAGCCAGATCACGGAGGAAAAAGCCCCTGACCGGATCATCGACGAATTGACCATGGGAGTAACCGTGCTGCTGGTGGACGGAATCGCGGCGGCCTTCCTGGCGGATACACGGAAGATCGAAAAACGCTCGATTGAGCAGCCGCAGACCGAGCAGGTGATCCGCGGTCCCCGGGAAGGTTTCATCGAGCATTTACAGACCAATCTCGCCCTGATCCGCTATCGGCTGCAAACCCCTGATTTCCGGGTACATACCATGCACATCGGGCGTGTGACGAAGTCGAAGGTGGCGCTCTGCTACATTCAGGGAATTACCCATCCGGCACTGGTCCATGAAGCCAAGAAGCGCCTGTCCGCCATCGATACGGATTCCATCCTGGATGCCGGGTATATCGAGCAGTTCATCGAAGATCATCCGCTCTCGCCCTTTCCGCAGATTCAGAATACGGAGCGCCCCGACAAGACCGTCGCCGCGCTTGTGGAAGGCAAGTTCGTCATTATGGTCGACGGTTCCCCCTTTGCGCTTATCGCGCCGACTGTGTTCAGCCAGTTTTACCAGACTGTAGACGATTACACGGAGCGGTTCCTGATCGGCAGTATGATCCGGTTCATCCGGCTGATTGCGCTGCTTTTTTCCCTGGTGTTCCCCTCGCTTTACGTGGCGGTAATTTCCTTTAATCCGGAAGTCATCCCGACGGACTTTGCCGTGGCGGTAGCCGGCTCCAGAGCGGGGGTTCCTTACCCGGCCATGATCGAAGTCCTCCTGATGGAAATCTCCATGGAGGTGCTGCGCGAGGCCACCATCCGCCTGCCCCAACTTATCGGCGGGGCGCTTTCCATCGTGGGCGTTCTGGTCATCGGCCAGGCGGCCGTGTCCGCCGGTTTCTCCAGCCCTATTACGGTCGTCATCATCGCCATGACCACCGTCGGTTCTTTCGCTACGCCGGCTTACAACGCCGCCATTGCTCTGCGGATGCTCCGTTTTCCGCTTATCATGCTTGCCGGCTCCTTCGGTCTGTATGGCATCATGTTCGGGATGATTCTTATTACCAATCATCTGCTCAGTATCCGCTCGTTCGGCGTTCCCTATATGACCCCGATCACTCCTTTTAACGCGCAGGAATGGAAAGATACGCTGCTGCGCGGACCGATTTGGTGGATGAGCGACAGGCCGAAGCATCTAAAATCGCTTCGGACTAAAAGACGCAAGCATACTGACCGGTATTACCGGTCTCCGTCCTACTCCTGGGACAAGGTTCCCGAAGTCCCTGACCAAGGGGGTGCGCCGGATGAATGACCAGCGTTTAACGAACTGGCAGGCTATGTGCATTCTCATCGGCACAATAGCCGGAGTCGGCGTGCTTCCCCTGCCGAGACTGGCCGTTACCGCAGGCGAATCGGCCGCGCCGCTCGTAACGGTCGGGGGCATCCTGCTGGGCGCCCTGCTTGTCATGCTCTGGTCCTTGCTCGGGATGCGGTTTCCGGATCTGTCTCCCGTAGCTTACAGCAAGCTGATACTCGGCAAATGGGCGTCCGGCGTGCTGTTATTTGTCATCGCGCTGTTCTATCTCGTCGCGACGGCCTTTTCTTTCCGGGAATTCAGTGAAGTAACCGGAACTTTCGTTCTCCGGCGCACACCGCTTGAAGTAATCCTGTTTATGATGCTTCTGCTCGTTGTGATATCCGCGCGGAAGGATATTTACTCGTTTACGCTGATCCACGCTTTCTATACTCCCTTCGTGGTAGGTCCCGTCGTGTTTATGATGATACTCTCGTTCAGTGAAGTGGAACTGCTGAATTTGCAGCCCTTCACGACAAATCCGGACTTCACGTTCTGGGTCGGCTCTCTGGGCATCACCACCCTGTTCCGGAACGTGGTGATCTACACTTTTATCGTACCGCGCATGAGAAACCCGCAGAAAGCGCTCAAGGTCGGGTTAACCGGAACGGCGATTTCCGGAGGGCTGTATCTGGTGATCGTAATCACCACGGTCGGCGTTTTCGGAGCGGAGGAAATCAAACGGCTCGTCTGGCCCACTCTGGAGCTTGGACGAGCGACGATCATTCCCGGAGAATTTCTGGAGAGAATGGACGCCCTATTCCTTGTCACATGGATTATTTCGGTCTTTAATTCTCTTCTGAGCGGATACTACCTGATTCTTCTCATTATAAAAGAAAAATTAGGGCTCAAAGATCACCGTATGCTGGCGACCTTCCTGATGCCGTTTATGTTTCTGGCGGCCATGATGCCGCAGAATGTGATCCAGTTGTACAGGCTGAGTACTCATATCCTCCCTTGGGGACTGATCGCCATGATCATCATTCCGTCTGCTCTGCTGGTGGTAGCGGGTATACGCGGCAAAGGAGGCGTCGCCCATGCACCCGATAAGGGCTAGGCTGCCGCTTCTTCTGCTGACCGTACCGCTGTTGTCTTTGCTCCTTGCCGGATGCTGGGATCGGCAGGAGATCGAAGACCGGGCCCTCATTCTCGGCATGGCCATAGACCGGGCGGAGAATCCGGCCAATATGCAGAGCAAAGACCAGGTTAATCATTTGGAGCCCAACCCGATCCCTGCCGACAAAATGATCCGCGTGACCGCTTCTATTGCCGTGCCCGGCCGCATTCCGCTCGGCCCCGGCGAAGGCGGAGGAGGCAGCGGCGGACAAGACACGACCAAGCCGGTCTGGGTCGTTTCCGTGTTCGGTCATACAGTCAACGACGCCCTGAACAATCTGCAGCAGCAGATTGCCGACCCCAAATTTCTGATCCATCTGCGGGTGATAATCGTTAGCGAAGAGGTTGCCTACGACACCCTCGAACACATCAACGATTATTTCCGCCGCGATTCCGAGGTGCGCAGAAGAACATGGCTCCTTATTTCCAAAGGAGAGGCCGCCCGCTTCCTTAACGTGGCCCCTCCCCTGGAAAGAGTCCCGACGCTCTATGTCCTCGCCATGCTCGATAAATCGGTCCAACTCGGCAAGTTCCCCCGCGATTATATCGGATCGTTCTGGAGCACCCAGTCCAAGCAGGGGCAGGAAGGTTATCTTCCTTATGTCGATATCCGCCGGAACGAGAACATCCTGATCGGAGGCATGGCGCTTTTCCGCAACAATAAAATGGTAGGAACTTCCGAACCTCTGGAAATCGGAGCCTTTATGGCCGTAAAAGAGATGAATCCGGCCGGCTATTCCCCGCTTGTGGATGTGCCCGGGATAGGTCCGGTTATGGCAACGACTACACTAAGAAAATCGAGGATTGATCTGGAGATGAAGAACGGTTCTCCCCGTTTCAAAGTGAAGATCTATCTGGAGCAGGATCTGCAAGAGAAGTACTTTGAAGACAGCGTAATCGACGAAAAGGCCATCTCCAAAATCGAAGAAACGATAAGCAAAGAAGCGAACAAAATCATTCTAAACTTTATCCGAAAAACACAGCGGATGAAATCGGATGTCTTCGGCTTCGGGGAGCACATCCGGGCGAAAGAGCACGCCTACTGGTCCGCCCGCATCGGTTCGAAAGAAAAATGGGAAACCCATTATGCCGTTCTCCCCGTCGAGGTTCAGACCACGGTCCGTATCAACCGGACCGGCATGCAGTTCAGATAGGAGGCGGTTTTCATCCTAAACTTTTTGCATTATCTCGGAGGTTTTTTTGCGGTATCGGGACTGATGCTCCTCTGGGTCGACAAGCGGATTTATGCCGTAAGCGGCTGGCACAAGGAAAAGACGTTCACACTGTGGCTGGGGATCGTGCAGTTGGCGCTTGGCCTCCTGTCGCTGGCCGTTCATTATTTTCTCCAGTATTCCGTCTGGTAAATCCGCGGCATCGTACAGGCACACCAATCCTCCCCTTCTAATAAAATGCTTGCAGGAGATTCGTTTGGAGAAGGGGATTATATATGGCCAAACAGGTTCCGTCCCGCAAAAGGCGGCAAGCTTCACCACTTCCGGCGGGACTGCTCCGGGTGGATCCGCGATCCTCCGGGAGCAAAACCCCGCCCCCCGGCGGCTCAACGGGACCCGAGGAAGCAACACTGCCCATCCTGGATGCCGCCGAAAACCCGCAGCGCCGTTCCGCAGAGACCGGCCGTATCGACGGGCTGACCGAAGAAGAACTTCTTGAGGCACAGATCCATGCGAATGCAGGCCGCTCCAACCCGCTGATCGGCGTACTCGTCAAAACGCTTCAGCCCTCCTCCCCCAACCTGTTCGGGGGGATCACGACTTTTTGCAAAGAGCTGGACGAAGCGAGCAAAGAGCAGGGAGCCCGCGTGTTTTTCTTCTCCGTTGACGGCATAAAGCCGGGAAGCCCGCAAATAACCGGCTGGCACTATACCTCCGGAGACTGGAAAAAAGGAACTTTCCCGATGCCTTCCGTTATTTATAACCGGCTCACCTCGCGAATTCTGGAAAACCGGCCGAAGGTCCAGCAATTTTTCCGGGACGCCAAAGCAAGCTACGGCGCCAAAGTGTTTAACGAGAAATATTTGAACAAAACGGAAGTTTTTCAGGCTTTAAAAGATGATGCGGCGTGCAAAAGCTTTCTTCCCGAGTCGTATCTCTTCAAAAATTATGCCATGCTGCAGTCTATGTGCAAGAAGTACGACACTGTCTTCCTCAAGCCCGTACTGGGAAGCCTCGGCAAAGGCATCCTGCGCGTCTCCGTGCTGGAAGGGGGGGCGTACAGTTGTGAAATCCCTACGCTGAACGGCACGAGCCGCAAAGTGTACCCGAGTCTGCTGCAGTTGTTCAACGCCCAGGCCGGGAAGCTGAAAACGAGCCGCTACCAGATCCAGCAGGGTCTTCAGCTCGTGCAGGTCGGCGGCCGCCCCGTCGATTTCCGCGCCCTCGTCCAGAAGGACCAGCAGGGAGAATGGGCGATTACCTCCGTCGTCGCCCGGATTGCGGGGGCCAATCACTTCGTCTCCAACCTGGCCCGCGGCGGATCGCTCAGCACGGTCAAGGAGGCACTCGCCCAAACCTCTCTGTCGGCGGCAGACCACAAGAAGATCTCGACGCAGATCCGTAAAGCGGCCCTTGCCGTAGCGGAAGGTATCCAGACTCATATCCCCGCCCTGTTCGGCGAGCTCGGGGTCGATCTGGCTGTCGATACCGGCGGGCGGGTGTGGCTGCTGGAGATCAATTCGAAGCCGTCAAAGAACGACAATACCCCGCTGGACGGGGGCAATAAAATCAGGCCGTCCGTCCGCAGGGTCATCCGCTATTCCAAGTATTTGGCGAATCATTAATGTAAGCGCAAGAAAACCCGAGATAAACAGAGGATAGCGGAGAGAAAACAGAATGAAAAGCTTCTCATCCGCCTAGTAGTTCCTTTCGGGCTATTTCTAATAGTTTTCTAATTAAACGGCGCAAACCCAGACGAGGTCTGGGTTTGCGCTTTTTTATCCAATTAACCCCATCTTTGTGTGTGCTATACTGAGACACATCACGAGATGGAGGTACAAGACATTGAAAAAACAACTAGGAAAGAAACTCATCATCGCAAGTCTGAGCGCCGCAATTGCCCTCTCGGGAGGACTTACTGCTCTTCCTCAGCAATCGCACGCCGCCGTTTCTTCTTCCGCTTTCAAAGCGAAAGCCGATAAGATCATCACACTGGGTAACAAATACCTCGGCAGACCTTACAAATTCGGAGCCAAGACAGGCAACACGAGCTCCTTCGACTGCTCTTCTTTCGTTCAATATGTATATCAGCAAAACGGCATCAAACTTGCCCGCGGCGCACGCGATCAGTCCAAAAACGGAGTCAAGATCAAACGCAGCGAGCTTCAACCGGGAGATCTCGTTTTCTTCTCCACGACCAAAACAATGAAATATTCCGCAAGCTCCGTTAACCGCATTGGTCACGTCGGGATTTATGCCGGCAATAATAAAGTCCTGCACACCTTTGGAAAAGGGGGCGTCACATACAGCAACATGGGTTCCGGCTGGTGGGACAACCATTACGTGACCGCAGTAAGAGTCATCAAATAACTCACACAATCTTTTTACTAGCGGAGGATTCTTTCTATGAAAAAAATAGCCAAGCTTGTGCTGGGACTAAGTCTTCTTGCAGGAAGCAGTCTTAGCGCCGGTGCCGCCTTTGCAGCGACGGCACCCGCAATAACAACATCATCTACTATTATTACCACAGGCAATCCATATCTGAAACAACTTCCTTATTCCAGCCAAGGAAAAATTTATGGAACCGTGCCTAAAGGCACCAAATTGACTGTGCTCGAAAATACAAACAAGTATTACGTCAAGGTGAACTATAACGGTCAAACCGGCTATATTTCCACCTTGCACTTAAAGGCGGTCGGCGGCGGAACTTCTACGGCTCCGGCTCCGGCTCCGGCTCCGGCTCCTTCTAAACCGGGAACTTCCGGTTCCAGCAGCGCAACCTGGAGCAAGCAGGCGGACAGCATTCTTTCGTTCGCCAAGTCTCTTCAGGGTAAAGTGCAATACGCTTACGCCAAGAACGACACGAAGAACCTTATCTTCGACTGCTCTTCGTTCACGAAGTATGTGTTTAACAAAGAAGGCATCCATCTGCCTTGGGGCGCAAGAGCTCAGTACAAGCTGGGCACACCTGTCAGCAAGAGCGAGCTGCGCAAAGGCGATCTCGTCTTCTTCTCCACGACGGCTACAGCGGGCAACAAAGACACCGTCAACAAAATCGGTCACGTGGGCATCTACATCGGCAACAACAAATTCATCCACAACGTGAATCCAAAGGATGACGTCGTCATCGGCGATCTCAACAACACTTGGCAGAAAAATCACTACGTCGCATCGGCCCGCATTCTCAAATAATGCGTTATGGCCTTCAAAACCGGGAGCTTGCCTCCCGGTTTATTTGCGTATACGGAATTCCAATCCCTACTCGTACATTCATTGTATGACAAAAGGCTCCGGACCGTTCCCCGGCCGGGGAAGGATAGGCGCCGCGCACCCCGTTTACAACTCACAAACCGCTCCCGCCGGCCATATGATAATACAGTTTAACAAGAAGGGACTGGGAATCGTAATGGCAAAGCCCGTAATCGGCATCCTCACCTGGCGGGAGGGGCATTCCTTCAAGGAACCCGGCTATTTTCGCTCGCTGGTGAGGGAAGGCCAGAAATTAGGCGCCACCGTATTTATTTTCTCTCACAAAGATGCGTTCCCGGATAAAAAACAGGTCCGCGGCTATGTGCCGGACGGTAACACCTGGACCAGCCGTATCTTCCCCTGGCCGGACGTCGTGATCGACCGCTGCCGAACGGCCCAAGAAGGCTACAGCGAATTCCGCAAACAAAAGCATTTTGTGTACGCCAATCATACGTTTACGAACAAAATGAGCGCGACCCGGCTTTTTTCGAACGAGGAAGGACTCAAGAAATGGATTCCGGCTACCGTCGATTACAACGCCCAAAACCTCGTGCGCATGTTCAAAAACCACCGGATTGTTTACATCAAACCCGGCAACGGAACCGGCGGCAAGAGCATCGTGAAAATTTCACGGGTAAAGGACGGCTACAGACTGCTCGGGCGGACGAAAGGGTACGCGAAGCGCAACGTCATCTTCCGCAACCTCACCTCGCTCACGAACTGGCTCAACAATTGGGTCCGGCAGGAAAGGATACGCAAAGGCAGCTTTATGATCCAGCAGGGACTGGATCTGGAGCTTCTGCCGGGCCACGTGTCCGACATGCGGCTGCTCATCCAGAAGAACGACCAGGGCAAGTGGGAAGTTACCGGCGAAGGCATGCGCATAGGCGGCGTCAACAATCCCACTTCGAACCTGCACGGAGGCGGCCGCGCGTCCACCACGGAAGCCGTGCTTCACAAACGCTTTACGCCCGAGAAGACACGTGAGATCATCGCCGAGTGCCACAATCTGGCCCACGGGGTCGTCACCGTCATCGAGAAGCATTTCGGCAGAATGCTGGAATACGGGCTCGATATCGGAATCGATAAGCAGGGCAGCGTGTGGCTGATCGAAGTAAATCCGAAGCCGGGACGCGAACTGTTCAGGAAGATGGGCCGTAGAGATCTGTACCAGCAATCCATCCGCCGGCCGCTGCAGTACGCAATCTATTTGAACGAACAAGAGCAAAAGCAGGAGCAAAAACAGGAACAGAAACAGGAGCAGAAGCAGGAGCAAGAAAAATAACCGCCGGCCGCCCCGGTCACGGACCGCAAATCCGACGGGGCGGCATTTCCTCATGAGCGGTCTTCGGCTAAAGCGTAAAAAAGGGGTGCAGGAGAATCTCCTGCACCCCTTTTTATGCGTTTTTTCCGAGCGGCTCCGGTCCTACTGTCTATACCCGGGTAAGAGGCTTGGATGTAGAGCTGTTGCCGAGGTTTTTCCTGCGGACGAGGATCCGGTTTGCTTTTTTGTACTTCCATATTTTCCGGTAGATGCTCTTGTCGTCCAGTTTTTTGAAAATAGAAGCGTCCGGCTTGGTGTTCACTTCGAGTATCCAGGGCTTCAGCACATTGTCCAGCGCGATATCCACACCGATCGCCGTTACTTTGGGATAGCCGTTCTCCATATATTCGGCGATTTCATGACCAAGTCGGTTCAGCTTTGCCACGTAATCCGGCACTTGTTCCTTTTTCATATACTCTTTCAAAAGCTTCGAAATTTCCGTCGGGGTTCCGCCTCGGTGATAATTGGTCACAATCTTATCCGGGTGGGCCACACGGCCGATTATACCGGTGTTTTCCCAATCGCCTCGCAAATTTTTCTGTACCATGATCCGGATGTCGAAAGGTCTGCCCTGGCTCGTCAGAAGATGAATGCCCCTCTGTACGAGATGCTTCGTGTCCCCGAAACGTTTGGACATCGTGCGGTACAGCTCATCGTACGTTTCGAATTTCTTTTTCGTCTCGTTGATCTGATACCGGTACCCGCCCTTCGAGCTGTATTCCACCTTAAAAATGCCCTTGCCGCCCGTCCCGTTGTTTGGCTTGACGTATACCATCCGGTACCGTTTAAGAAAGTCGTACAGATTATCTTTCGTTGCCTGCGCCGTATCCGGCTGAAACTTTTTCAGCTCCGAGTGCCGATTCAAAAATTGGTTTTTACCCAGTTTGGTATTGGGCAGAACGTTTTGTGAATCCATGGCCAGCCTCCCGTATTCTCCATATGCAAGTTGACGTGTAAGCGAAATCCGGCAAGTAAACCGGCGATTTTGTTAGATCTATTCATCTGATTCCTATCATACGGCCGCAGAAGCCAAAACGTGCGGATTTCGGGCCGCCAGCATACTTGGGCCCTGCCCACCCAGACCCTGCGGTTTCACTGCGCATACGATATCACGTACTCCATTAAGAAGGAGGTCATGCGAAATGTCAGGAGGATACGGCGGCGTTTTTACAAGCACAGCTGTCATTTTGGTTCTGTTCATTCTTCTGGTTATTGTCAGCAGAACGTTCCTTTACTAATTCAACTCAAGCCTGCTGATGCTTGAACGACGAAAAAGACCGTTCTCCCCATTGGGGAAACGGTCTTTTTTTCATCGAGGTGTGACGGGCAGGCATTATGGAGCAAGGGGTCTAAACGAACGAGAGCTTCTCGTACAAGCGCCCGACCGCGCTGCGGGCGTCTCCGTTCAGCCAGCTCTCCACGACGGTATAATACACCGATCTGAAGTCGAGCTCCGCCTTCAAATCTCCCTTATCCAGCTTCGTGAGGCTCGGATAGGCCCCGTAAAGCCCGCCGCTCACTCCGCCTCCCAGCAGAAAAACGGGTCCCGCGGTACCGTGATCCGTCCCGCCGCTGCCGTTCTCCTTCGTTCTCCGGCCGAATTCGGAGAATGCCATGACCATGACCTGATCCTGAAGGCCGTGAGCTTCCAGATCGCGGTAGAAGGCGCCGAGCCCTTCGTCCAGCGTGGACAGCATGGAAGCATGATGCGCCTTCTCGTTGGCATGATCGTCAAACGTGCCGAGCTGCGTGTAGAAGACCCGGGTGCCGGAGCCGGACGCCATAAGCTGCGCGGCAAGCTGCAAATCCTTGGCCAACGAGGTGTCCGGATAAGGCGCACCCGCCGTGTAACCCGGCCGCAGAGAGCCGATCGCTTCCACGCTGCGGTAAGCTTCGATCCCGCTGGAGCAGGCTACCCGCAGAGGAGCGGTCTGCTTGTTCAGGTTGTACATATCCAGGAAAGCCTTGTTCAGACGGCCGCGGTCCGGATCGGGGGGCTTGCTGGTAAAGATTTTGTAGGAATCCAGCGCCGACACCACGGGAAGCGAGATGGAATCGTGCCGGAGAGCACGCGTCTCCGTCTTCCCGAGCTGGACGGCCCGGAGCGGATTCGCCGTATCCAGGGACGAAAAAGCGTAGCGCCCCAGCCAGCCGTCGCTGATCCGCTTCTCGGGCTCCCCGGTGTGCCAGATTTCCATGGAACGGAAATGGGAATGGTCGGGCTTCGGGTAGCCGACGCCCTGCACAATCGCGACCTTTCCGCGCTGGTACAGCCCATGGAGCTGGGCGAGACTAGGGTGCAGGCCAAGCTGGCCGTTGATATCCAGCACCTCATGCTGCTGGAGACGAAGGCGCGGCCTGGCGTCGTGGTACGCTCCGATTCCGTACGGAATGAGCGTATTGAGGCCGTCGTTGCCGCCGGAAAGCTGGACCACGACAAGAACCCGGTCTTTTGCCCCCGCGGGCGGTCCGGGCTTGAGTATATTTTTACTGTCCGCATATAGCAGGGGGCCTCCGATACCGATCGCCGCTATCAGCGCCGTCCCCTTGATCAGAAATTCTCTTCTCGTTAAATTCATATCCGTAGTCCTCCGCTCACTTCATCTGCGCTTCCGGGCTGATGAGCAGGAGCTGCAGCAGGCTCCGTTTGCCGCCGGCCGGTTTTTTCGAGTTCACGATCGTCTCCGCCGCGTACTGCTTCAGCACATTCATCGTGTTCTTGCCGAGCGGAGCCAGCCCCATGCCGCGTCTCCACCCTTCCACATACGCTTCCGGACCGGTTTGCGTCCCTTGAGGGACCAAAGACTGGAGCTGGTCATCCGTGACGCGTTTGGCTACCTTCTCGGCGAACTGGTAACGTGCGATCAGGCGGCTTGTCGCCAGCCAGGAAGCCCCTCCCTTCCAGCCGGAGACATCCGGTGGCGCGTACAGATCCATGCCCATAAGCCCCATACTCGCACGGAACGTCGCCGTTAGGGGGAGCCCCAGGGTCCTCATCGCGCCCGCCACGTACTCCGCGGGATTTTTGATAAGAGACATCCGGTAGGCTTCCTCGTAAAATTCGTCGGAAACAAACAACTCGTACAGCACGTTCTCGATCGTCGGCATTTTCGCAATATTGCCTGCGACACGGTCTATCCAGGCTTCTGACGGATTTTCCGCCGCAAAGTACTGGAGCAGCTTCGTCGCCAGAAACTTCGGGAGCGCCGCCTGCTTGAAGACGACGCGCACCACATCGGCGGAATCGAAATATCCCGCTTCGCCCAAAAAAACCTTATGTCCGGCATCGTGCCGGGCTTCCTGATACTGGACGATATCGGTTTTCCGGGTATAACTCCATCCGGTTAAGGACCTCGCGGCTTCCTTCACGTCCTGTTCGGTGTAATTGCCTATGCCCAGCGTGAACAGCTCCATCATCTCGCGGGCGTAATTCTCGTTGGGACTCCCTTTCTGATTCGTGTATGAATCGAGATACAGCAACATGGCCGGGTCTTGGCCGATTTCTTCGGTCAGTTTGCGGAAGCTGCCCAGGGCGTGTTGCCGGAACAGGCCGTTCTGCCGCACCATGAGCTTGATATCGCTCACTTTATACTGGGACGAAGCAAAATGTCCGTGCCAAAACAGCGTCATTTTCTCCACCAGCGGAGCCGGTGACGCGATCATCCGGTACAGCCAGTACGTTTGCTGGTCGCCCATTCCCGTCACAATCAGCGGCTTCTCGTCCGCTTTTACCTCCGAGAATACAAGGGCGGAGGCGGCTCCATCGGCCAGAGGCTGGCCCGAGGTGAGCCTGCGGACCGTCTCTTCCCGGCCTAACTTCAGACATCTATCCACTTCTCCCGGCGTAGCGGAAAAAGAAGCTCTCCCCAGCAGATGGAGGACTTCCTTTTCGGTCCAGGGTTTCATGCTGCACACCACCTAATTCTTTTACTTCCTACTTACTATACAACCAAAATATGACATGGGATTTAGGAACATGCTAAGAGAATGTTAGGAAAATAAAAACTCCCGAAACATTTGGGAAATGTCCGGGAGTTTTGCCTGCTTGAATGAGGAGGAAGTAGAGGTATTAGCAGCCGAAGTACAGGGAATACTCGTGCGGGTGGATACGGATCGCAACATCTTTCGCTTCGCCGCGTTTGATGTCGACATAGTTGTTGATGAAATCTTGCGTGAACACGTCGCCTTCGAGCAGGAATTCGTGATCGGCTTCCAGAGCGTCGAGAGCTTCGTCCAGGGTACCCGGCACGCTGCGGATTTCGGATTTGTCTTCGTCGGACAGTTCGTAGATATTTTTATCCAGCGGACCGTAGCCGAGCGCACGCGGATCGATTTTCTTCTTGATGCCGTCCAGACCGGCCATCAGCATGGCCGCGAAAGCCAGGTAAGGGTTAGCCGTGGAATCCGGCGTACGGAATTCGATGCGGCAGCCTTTCGGCGTTACGGCCGCAACCGGAATACGGACCGCTGCGGAACGGTTTCCTTTGGAGAACACCAGGTTGACCGGTGCTTCGTAACCCGGAACGAGACGTTTGAACGAGTTCGTGGACGGGTTCGTCAGAGCGAGCAGAGCCGGTGCATGGTACAGGATACCGCCGATGTAGTGCAGAGCCATTTCGCTCAGGTTGGCGTAGCCGTTTTTGTCGTAGAACAGAGGCGTGTCGCCGTCAAAAATGCTTTGGTGAACGTGCATACCCGATCCGTTGTCGCCAAAGAGCGGCTTCGGCATGAAGGTTGCGACTTTTCCGTACTGTCTTGCCGCGTTGTGAATGATATATTTGTATTTCATGAGATTGTCGGCCGTTTTGGTCAGCGTATCGAAACGGAAGTTGATTTCCGCTTGACCGGCTGTCGCCACTTCGTGGTGATGACGCTCGATGCGAAGGCCCGCTTCTTGAAGCAGACGGCACATTTCGCTGCGGATATCCTGCTGGGTATCGACCGGCTGAACCGGCACATAGCCGCCTTTAACGCCGATTTTGAAGCCCAGGTTGCCGCCTTCTTCTTTGCGTCCGGTGTTCCATGCGCCTTCTTCGGAATCAACGGAGTAGTAAGAGGTATTCATGCCGCTTTCGTAACGGACATCGTCGAAAATGAAAAACTCGGACTCGGGGGCAAAGTTCGCCGTCGTGCCTACGCCGGCTGTTTGCAGGAATTCTTCCGCCTTCTGTGCGATGCTGCGCGGATCGCGCTCGTAACGCTCGCCGTCCGGCGTGTGGATGTTACACATGACGATCAGTGTCGGGTGAGCGGTGAAAGGGTCGACATAAACCGACTCCGTATCAGGCATCATGACCATATCCGACTCTTCAATGCCGCGGAAACCATGAATGGAGGAACCGTCAAAAGCAACTCCGTTCTCGAAAGTTTCTTCCTCGACTTCGCAAGCCGGGAGAGAAATGTGGTGCGCCTTACCTAAAAGATCCACAAAACGAAAATCGATCCACTCAATGTTTTTTTCCTTGATGATGTTCAAAACGTCCTGTACTGACATGTGTAAACCCTCCTATTTCCGTACATTAACACCGTTTCCCCTGTGTAATGTTCCAGTTTTCATTCGATCTTTTTTCATATTATATAGCGGCCGGAGAAATGTCGTCAATACTCATGTCAGGTATTTTTTTAACGAATGTCAGGTAATGTTACATGAAAAACAAAAAAACCGGATTTCTCCGGTTTTTAAGCTGTTCTGGGGGGATTTTCGGGGATTCTCGGACAACCTGTCGAATCAGACAAGTGCCGGGGTTTTGGCGGTATCGAATCTTTTGCCGCAAAGCGGAGCCAGCTTTTCCAGATCTTGAAGAAGCTTGGCGAATTGGTCCGGGAACAGGGACTGGACGCCGTCTCCGGTCATCGAATTGTCCGGGTCCGTATGCATTTCGATGATCAGGCCGTTCGCCCCGGCGGCCACGGACGCCTTCGTCATCGGCTCGACCAGCTCGCGGCGCCCCGTTCCGTGACTCGGATCGGAGATGACCGGCAGATGACTCAGGCTCTGCAGCACCGGAATCGCCGAAAGATCGAGCGTGTTGCGGGTGTATGTCTCGAATGTTCGGATTCCGCGTTCGCAGAGCATCACATTCGGATTGCCTCCCGCAAGGATGTACTCCGCCGCATTAAGGAATTCGTCGTACGTCGAGCTGAAGCCGCGCTTGAGCAGCACCGGCGTCTGGATCGAGCCCAGCTTGCGCAGCAGATCGAAGTTCTGCATGTTGCGGGTGCCCACCTGCAGAATATCCGCGTATTCCGCGCAAACATCCACGTATTCCGGCGTCATGACCTCCGTAATCGTAAGCAGGCCATGCTTGCGTCCGGCTTCCGCCATCATGACGAGCCCTTCCACGCCAACGCCCTGGAAGCTGTAAGGGCCCGTGCGCGGCTTAAAAGCGCCGCCCCGGAGCACTTGACCGCCCGCCGCCTTGACCAGGCGGGCGATTTCGTCGATCTGCTCGGGAGTCTCGACGGCGCACGGGCCGCCCATGACCACGAGCTGATCGCCGCCGATCTCCACATCCTTGATACGGATCACCGTATCCGCCGGATGGAAGTCGCGGCTTGCCAGCTTGTAGGACTTCGAGATTTTGACCACCTGCTCGACTCCCTTTAGCTGGCGCAGCTGCTCGGCCAATACCGGATCGGCCTGTCCGATGATGCCGATAACCGTACGGTCTTCTCCGTGCGATACGTGCGCTTTTACTTCATGCTTCTCGATGATGTGTACGATTTCCTGAATACGGGCTTCTTCAACCTTATTTGAAAGAATGACGATCATTCCGTTCACGCTCCTGAATGTAGAATAATGGGTTACCTTTACGCTTCAACGCTTGTTTGCTTTTAAGCTTTTTAGCTTCTATGCTTTTATCCGTTAAAGTAACTCGCTAAAATAATAATAACAGGCTTGACGATTATCCGTCAAGCCTGCATCTGTCTGTTTATTCTATTAAGCCGCGAGGCTTGTGCGTCCATCCACGTCAATCCGCGTCACCCGGAAGCCCGGAAGCCATAGCGTGCTGATGTTCCTTGCGCAGTCTGCGCCTGTCCTTGCGCCGGTTGGCATGGAGCCTCAGCAGAAGCATGATCGGGAAGTACATGATCAGGCCGAGAATGCCCCCGACGATCATTCCGCCGACGATCAGCTCCAGGCTTCCTTTCAGGACATTCGCAAGAAAAGCGGGAACGTGGTGAATCAGGTACTCCTTGAAGCCCGGAGGAACGACAAGCGAACCCACCGGTTTGTTTAACAGGATCGCCATCGGCACGTAAATGATTTTACCGAACACGAACCCGATCAGCGCACCCGCAAAATTGCCCCGCAGCAGCCATACGAGGGGAAAAATAAGAAAAAAAGCCAGCCCGACCGTCGGAAGAGTGAACATCTCAACGGCCAGTCCGATGGAAAATCCGGTGGCGACCATGGAAGGACCGCCCTTGGCGCGAAGCAGCAGAAGATATTTGTATTTAAACCAGCGGCCCATCTGTTTAAGATCAAACTTTTTACGGAGTGCCCCTTCACTAATCTGCATGGTGCCTCATCCTATCCTGTAAATTAGGCCGGTTATTCAGCGGCAGCCTTTGTTTTGGCCATCGGGATCAATTTCTTCATATTCACGGTCCGTGTAATGTCCCATGTAGCCGGATGTGCCGGATCGAACTGCTCCAGATAAGCGATCGCTTCCTTCGTAATCGGCGTCGGTGTGGAAGCGCCGGAAGTGACGCCGACCGTACGGACGCCCATCAGCCAACTCTTGTCGATTTCGGAAACGTCCGAAACCCGGTACGCTTTGACGCCGGAGATTTCTTCAGATACCTGGGCCAGCCGGTTCGAATTGTTGCTTTTGGGGTCGCCGACCACGATGACCAGATCCGTCTCCTTCGCCTGCTCCGCAACCGCTTCTTGACGGACCTGCGTCGCCAGACAAATCTCGTTATGAATTTCAGCCGTCGGGAAACTCTCCAGCAGTTTCTTCATAATATGCTTGATGTCCCACTGGCTCATCGTCGTCTGATTGGTGATCAGAATTTTGGAAGAAGCGATATTCAGCTCCTCCGCGTCCGCCAGCGTCTCGATCAGATGGACGTGCTCGGGAGCGATGCCGACGGCGCCTTCCGGCTCGGGATGGCCTTTCTTGCCGATATAAATAATCTCGTATCCTTCCGCCGTTTTCTCGCGGATCAGATCGTGTGTTTTCGTTACATCCGGACAAGTTGCGTCAACAACCGTCAAGCCTTTCTCGCGTGCCTTGCGGCGGACTTCCGGCGAAACGCCGTGTGCCGTAAAAATAACGGTACCGCTCGTCACCTGCTCCAAAATTTCGAGCCGGTTAGGACCGTCCAGCGTGACAACCCCCTCGTCTTCGAAGAAACGGGTTACGTGCGAGTTATGAACAATCATACCGAGTATATAAATCGGCCGCGGCAGATCCAGATTCTTGGCGGTTTGCATTGCAAGCGCCATTGCATCCACCACGCCGTAACAATAGCCCCTTGGGGAAATTTTGACGACTTTCAACGATAGCACCACCTTTTTTGTCGTTCGTACTTTCATTATAGCCGATCAGGACACGGGAAGAAAGACAACGGGCAGCCAAATGATAAAGGTTGAGCCCTCTCCCTGGCGGGTTTTTACTTCAATGGAGCCCTTATGCTCGTCGATAATCCATTTCGCGATCGATAAGCCGAGTCCGGTGCCCGCCGTCCTTCCCCTGGAAACGTCCGCCCGGTAAAACCTGTCGAAAATGTGCGGAACCTCTTCCTTGTCCATCCCGATCCCCGTGTCCGCAATACGCAGGCCGACCTGGTCACCGGAGCGGAGCGCATCCAGCCGGACGCTTCCTTCCTCGGTGTATTTGAAGGCATTTTCGATAAAAATGAACAAAAGCTGCTGGACGTAGTCTTTGTTGCCGACCACGACCACATCCGTCAGCGGCTCCAGGTCTCCCACTTCCCATTGCACTTGACGCGGCAGAAACTGGGCGCGCCGGGCTACTTCTTCGACCAGCGGCCTCAGCTCAAGAGGCTGCCGCTGCATCTCGAAGCCGGCATCCGCCCGCGCCAGCGACAGCATGTCGTTGACGAGCCGGCTCATCCGGTGGGCTTCTCCGGCGATATCCTGCATCGCCTCGATGGACATCTCCATCTGCTCTTTGTCCTGGCCGCCGGCCTGCCCGCTTGTCAGCGTACGGCTCCACATCTTCTCGAGCAGCTCCACGTTGCCGCGAATCGTCGTCAGCGGCGTCCTCAGCTCGTGGGAAGCATCCGAGACGAACCGGCGCTGGGCGCGGTAAGCTTCCTCCAGCTCGCTGTATACGAGCTGGAGCCGGCCGAGCATGCCGTTGATCGTGACGGTGAGCCGCCCGATCTCGTCTTCGGGCCCGTCGTACAAGATCCGCTTGTCGAGGTCCGTGCCCTTCTCGATCTGCTGCGTAGCCACGATGACCTGTTCAATCGGCCGCAGAGCCTTCCTCGCGAGGAACCAGCCGAGCGTTCCGGCGATCAGCACCGTCAGCATGGCGAGAATCGCCAGCGTATACTGGAGCAGGTTGAAGAAGTTCTCGTAGTAGTTGATGGTCGCTCCGACTTGAAGCACGCCCCGGGTCAGCTTATTCCCGGTTACCGGATCGGTGATGTCAAACCCCCGGCTGACCAGAATAATCGGATACGATTTGTCCATCACCTTCAAGTTCAGCCGCTCGACCACAAGCGAATCTTTGCCCCTCAGCTTCTGCGCCGCATTGTTTGTAATGGGCAGCGTCAGTTCCAGATTTTTAAGAACGGAAGACCGGTCGTGAATAACGGGGCCTTCCGTATCGTTCAAACTGGCAAGCTGCAGGAGCGTGTTTTCCGAAAACATATCCACGTTGTCGAGCTCCAGCTTGATCGGAACCCTCCCCCGGATCGAGGGAGCGGCAAGCGGCTTAATCCGCTCGTACGTCTCCGTCCAAGTGCGGCCCAGTTGTTTTTCCAGATCGTTATAGATGTAAAAGGAAAGAAATAAATAGAGGCCGAAGCCGAACAGCAGCAGCGTGACCGACAAAATGCCGGAATACCACAGCGTCAGCCGGAGGCGGATAGACATCTAGTTCTCTCCTCTCAGCACATAACCGGCCCCGCGCACGGTTTGAATAATGCGCTTATGGCCGTACTCCTCCGTTTTTTGCCGGAGCAGGGCAATGTACACTTCCAGCACATTCGATTCCCCGCTGTAATCGTACCCCCATATTTTTTCCATGATGATGTCCCGGGAGAGAACCCGCTTCGGATTCTGCATAAACAGGTGCAGCAGATCGAATTCCTTCGTCGTAAGCTCGATAAGCTGGCTCTCGCGGAACACCTCGCGCGTATCCATATCCAGCGTGATGTTGTCGTAGTGCAGCCGGTTCGTCGGCTGCTCGGCGCGTTCGTTCCGTCTGCGCAGCAGCACCCGCACGCGGGCCAGCAGCTCTTCCAGCGCGAATGGCTTGATGAGATAGTCGTCCGCTCCGAGATCAAGCCCCTTCACCCGGTCGGTGACTTCGTCTTTGGCTGTCAGCATGAGAATCGGCACGCTGCTTCCGCCCTCGCGGATTCGCCGGCAGACCTCCCACCCGTCCACGACGGGCATCATCACGTCCAGAATGACCAGGTGGGGCTCCTGCTCAAGCATTTTTTTCAAGCCGTCGTTGCCGTTGTTGGCCGTTACGATCGTATAGCCCTCGAAAGCAAGGCTGCGCCGCAGCATGGACGTAATTTTCTCGTCGTCATCTATAACCAATATCGTTTCACGCATGAATGATTTCACCCTTCTGTAGATGGATTCGGGCTGCAGGCAGCCTCGCAGAATGCTTTTACCCTCTATTGTATCAAATTCGGCGTTGGAGCAAAATCTCGGACATCCTCCGCCCTTGAAGCACGGCTAGCTGCCGAAAAAAAAGCAGAGAACGGCATCGCTGCCGTTCTCTGCTCCGCATGGCGCGGCAGTCCGACCGTTATTTCTTCTCGGTCGTATCCGCTGCGTTTTTGTCTCCGACGGTGACGTTGATTTCGACACGTTTGCCGTCACGCATCACGCCGATCTTGGCTTTGTCCCCCACTTTCAGAGCCTGGATCTTGGTCGTCACATCCTGTGAATTCGTCACTTTCTGATCGTTCACGTCGACGATGACGTCATAGGGACGCATACCTGCCTGGAAGGCCGGGCTCTTGCGCGTAACCTCGGCTACAATCGCGCCTTCGGTGTTAGGCAGCTTAAGCTCGTTGACCCATTCCTTATCCACGTTCTGAAGGCTCACGCCGATATAAGGAGCTTTCTCCTTCGGAATCGTCACGTTGTTCTTCAGGTTATCCAGAACGGTCGAGAAGGTGCTTTCCGAAATAGCGAACCCGATCCCCTGTGCCTGCGAGCTTACGGCCGTATTGATCCCGATGACTTCGCCGTTCATGTTGAGCAGCGGGCCGCCGGAGTTGCCGGGGTTAATGGACGCGTCCGTCTGCAGCAGGTGCTTGTAGTTGCGCGTTCCCTGCTCATCCTGAATCGTGATCGGACGCTCCTTGGCGCTGAGCACGCCGACCGTTACCGTATGGTCGAATCCGTACGGGTTGCCGATCGCGACAACCCAGTCTCCTACGTTCAGGCTGTCCGCTTTGCCGATCGGTAGAATCGGGAAGTCCTTGTCGCCTTCGATTTTCATCGCGGCCAGGTCAAGGTCGTAACTGTTGCCCAGAAGCTTGGCGACGAACGGCTTGTCGTAGCCCTGAACGGTTACGCGGATTTCATCGGCTCCGTCGATTACGTGCTCATTCGTCAGAATGTAGCCGCTTTTCTCGAAAATGAAGCCGGTTCCGCTGCCTGCCAGCTGAAGGGTGCCGTCGCTTTTGCCCGAACCGCTGTCCTGCTTTCCGGAGTCACCCTGGTCACCGAAGAAGAAGCGGTAGAAAGGATCGTTCATCTGGCTCTTCTGGGAGCTGCTTTTCGTCTTGACGTAAGATTCGATCTTAACGGTTGCGGGACTTGCCTGGGCGAAAATCTGGGCGATGTTGTCCGGACGGGCCGAGTCCAGCGAAACTTTGCTTGCGCTGCCCGCCGCTACCGTCTGAGAAGAATTAGGCTGCGCGCCCGGCAGGGTCATCGGCTGTTTGCCGGTGAACAGGTTCGTCTTGTCGGCCGCAAACATAAGCGTGCTCACGACGACCGCACCGGCCAGGAAAGCGGCGAATCCGCTGCGGAGGGACGAGCGCTTCTTGGCGGGGCCGCTGCCGTTCCAGCCTCCGCCCTGCTTAGGGGCGCCGTCTCCGCTGAAGGAGAAGGGTCTTACCGGCTTCGGAGGCGTCACTTCCACAGGCGCCGAACCTTCGTGGTTCGAGTAGGCGGTCGTGTCCGATTCCGTACTAGGCGTTTCCTCGTTCATACCCGTCTTGTGGGGACCGTAAGAGTAGTAGTAGGAAGGTTTCTCCTGCGCCGCCGCTTCTTCGCGACGGGAGTCGTATCCGGGTTCGTAGCCGGCCTCCCGTCTTTCCAGTTCACGCTCGCGGTCGCGGTCGCGGTTCAAATCCGAATCGTTGCTGCGGTCAGGGCCGAATTCTTTTTTATGATCATCCATGGCAAATTCCTCCATTTATAAAAGTTAGGAAAAAGAGTATAAAAAACGAAGGACGGTTGACATGAAGGCTTTTTTTGTAATTCGTGTTGTTCACCGTCTCTGTACTTTTATAATGGACTTCCTTCCTTAAGCAAACCTTAAAATTCAATAAAATGGAGGTAAAAAAGCCGGCTCACCGGCCGGCATCGTGTCGATCTGGGTCCTTTTTACTAAAAACATGCGGCGGGGACGCCTAGTGCAGCCATTTTTGCTCGACATCCCTCATAAGTTTCTCCGCTTTTCCGATCCACTCGCTTTCAATCTCGGCGTCCGGATCGAGCGGGGTCTGAAACTGGTTCACCAGCGCGGAAACCGTCATCATATGAGCTTCGGGATCGTTGCCTTCATTGTAAACGTGCTTCAGCACGTAAGGCGCCCCGATTTTCACCATCGCGTCGGTTTCGTCCGTATCGCCGTCCAGAGTCCCTTCCGTCACTTCAAAAGGGATGCGCAGCCACACTTTGTGCGCCTCATCCAGATAGCGGTCGAACGAACCGTGATCGTACTCCCAGTTCCCGCCTAATGTAAACTCGAACGTGTGCAAATAGTCCCGGACATTGTCGAACGCTTCTACCGTTTCCTGGAGTGAGGAATTCAAAGCTTTCACAAGGCAACCTCCTCTTCATCGCGCCGTTGAAAACGAACCCGCGCAGCAATAGGTTGCGTATTTCTGCCTTCTTTTATGAGCGGCTGGAAAAAGCGGAGCGGCGCAGAGGCCCGCGTCAGGCCCCGGTGCCGGCCCAGCCCTTGCGGTGAGCATAAATAGCCAGCTGGGTGCGGTCGTCCAGCTCGCACTTCATGAGCAGGTTGCTCACGTGTGTCTTCACAGTCTTGATGCTGATATGCAGCGCTTCGGCGATTTCCTTGTTCGATTTGCCGTCGGAAATGAGGGAAAGCACCTCGCGCTCGCGCGCCGTAAGCACCTCGTCTTCCGTCTGCGACGACCGCTGCCTAAGCCCTCGGGTAAGCGCCAGTGAGACCTCGGGGTTAAGTACCGGCATGCCGGCGGCGGCACCCTTGACCGCATGGGCGAGCTGCTCCGAGGAGATGGTTTTGAGCACATAAGAGATCGCGCCCGCTTCAACCGCTTGAACGACTTTGTCTTCTTCCAGGAAACTGGTCAGCATGATAACTTTAATAGAAGGAAAACGCTGCGTAATTTCCCGGGTCGCCTCAATTCCATTCATAACGGGCATGGTCAGATCCATGAGAATCACATCGGGAATGCGTTCAGCGTCCAGCGCTCCGAGCTTGCGCAGCGCTTCTTCCCCGTTCGACGCTTCCTCCACGACGCTAAGCTCCTCATCGAGCATAATATATGTGCGTAGACCGACCCTCACCATATCGTGGTCGTCCACAACCATCACTTTTATTTGTTCTTTCACAGAGAAGCTTCCCCTTTCGGTTCTTTCACAAATTTCGGTATCCGTACACGGACTGTCGTCCCGCTGCCCGATCCGCTGAGGACCTCGGCATCTCCGCCCAGCTTCTGCGCGCGTTCGCGCATCGTGGACAAGCCGTGGGAGGCGGACGATATCGCGCTCCGCTCGAAGCCTTTGCCGTTGTCCGCCAGTTGGAGCACATACTGGCGCCCGGAGTCGTGCAGCTGCAGCTCGATTTCCGTAGCGGAAGCATGCTTGACGACGTTGGCCATCCCCTCCTGGATGATCAGGAACAGCTGATGCTCGATCGCCTCGGAAATCGGCTGCTCGGTCTCTACATCCAGGCGGCCCTGAAGCTCATGGGCCCGGCAGTATTCCGGGAACCATTTCTCCAGCGCCTGCTCCAGCGTGCTCCCGTCCAGCTCGATCGGCCGCAGCTGGGAAATGAGCCCCCGCATCTGCTTCTGGGCATGGTGCGACATCTGGATCAGCTGCTCCATCAGCTGACCGGCGACGTCGGGATTGTGCCCGATCACTTTCGGCAGAGAGGAGGCCGACATGTGAATCGCGAAGAGCTCCTGGCTGACGGTATCGTGCAGATCCCGGGCCAGCCTCCGGCGCTCTTCGACCACCGCTGTCTCGACGGAGCCGCGCTCCATTACGGAGCGTTCCTCGCCCATTTCCTGCAGCAGCCGCGTCCGCTCTTCGAGCGCCCCCGCCATCTCGTTGAACGATTTGTAGACGGGATGGAAAGAATCGATGGGATCGATCTGTATCCGATCCTTCAAGTTGCCTTTCGCCAGTTGAAGCATGGCGATGTGCAGCACATCCACCTTGCGCTGGAAGGTGCGGGAGGCCACAAAACCGACCGCCTGCCCCAACAGCACGGCAAAAACGGCCAGGCCGAACTTCCACCCGCCGCCTGCCGTGTCCCAAGGCATATAGAATTGCGCAAAGCCCAGGATGCCGAGGGTCAGAAGGCTGGAGGCCAGGAAATACAGCATGAGCTGCCATTTCATGCTCCACAGCTTTATCATGCGTCCGGCCTCCTAACCCATCTTCTTCACGACGATATCTCCGATGAACATCGATACGTGAAGATTAATTTTTTTGGCGCCTTCCTGGTAATAAGGCGTCCGGTAATTCATCGAGCGCATGATTCCGTCCTCGCGCCGCTCCAGCACGTTCATATCGCCGACAAAAGAAGACGCGGTTACGCTGATCTCCACATCGAGATCGCTCGGGATGAATACTTTCACATCACCGATAAATGCAGAGATGTTGATCCGCGTCTCTCCCATCGGGATGCTCGCTTTTGTCAGATCCAGCGAGGTGTCGCCGATAAAGTGGGAGATGTTAAGCGGCGTCAGCTCCCAGTAATCCTGTCCCATATACACATCGCCGATAAAACCGGATTTGTTCTGCGGAGGGGCGTAGGAATTCACATAGTGGTAATCCGGTCCGGGTTTATAAGAACCTCCCGCCGGTGGCGGTGGAGGTGGAGGCGGTGCATAACCGGATTCCCTGCTTGCCTCACCGGCTTCCGGATATACGCCGTCGTTCTTCCAGTCGGCTTTCCTGCCGCGTCTAGCCTCGCGTCTGGAGATTTTCTCCTGCCATTTCCGCGCCTTCTCCTCCCACTTGTCCTCCATTTTACGTTCCCAGTCGCTTCCCCAATGCCCATTCCCATCACCATGTCCGTGCCCGTCCCGGCTTCCGCCGTATTCCGAATCGTGACGGCGGGAGCTTTTCCGGCCGAAAATCATTTTGATTCCGAAAATGATCAGGACGACAGGGATGAGAAACTGAAACATTTCTCCAAGAGAGTAAGGAGCCCACCCGAGATTACGGAGCTGGAAAATGCCTCCGATCAGGATCAGGACCCAGGCTCCGTCCTGCCTCCCCCTGTTAAAGAGCACGCTCATCAGTCCCGCGTAGATCAGAAACAGCGGCCAAAAGGTTGAAATGAGCGCTCCGATGCTCAAGGTGACAAAGCCGAGCTGTTTCAGGAAAAACAGCAGGCCGATCGCAATCAGGAGAAAGCCTCCCGCCAATCTTCCCCATATAGAACCGTTCATGATTTATTCCCCCGTTGAATTTCGTTTTCCTGAATTAAGTGTACCTCTGTCCTTCTTTTCTGAAAAGAGACAAAGGGTTGATTCCTTACTCGGTCCCGAGACCGAGAAAAAGCGCCTGCGGAAATCGCAGACGCTTCTTGTGCGGTACTTACTTCTTGTGCGGTGTATGTGAATGTTTAGGCTTCCGGTGTATCGACAGGATTGTTTTTGAAAATTTCCTGTACGAGTTGGTTCCAGATCATCTGGGTCACTTTGCCTGTACCTTCTTTGACGACAAAGACATTGACAGTTTTCTTGCCCCATTCTTTGTAGATCTGGTCTTTCGTTTCATAATAAAGGTCAATTTTTTTGCCTTTAATGGCCCCGCCCGTATCGGCTACGATTCCGTATCCGTAACCCGGTATATAAAGGACGGTTCCGATCGGGAACACCCTCGGGTCCGCCGCGATCGTCGACAGGGAATGCTCGTCCCGTTTGACCTTAATGCCGGATTTGGTGATGCCGTAATCCGGGTGCCCCGGATTTTTGCCGGTCGATTCGATTCCCGAGTAATAGCCGGTCGCTACCACTTCTACCGCCTTGTACTGGGATAGATCCTGACTGGAATCAGGCATCAGCTTATAGCTGACTTTGCGTGATTGGCCCGAAGCGGCTTGAGCGTCCGCGGTTCCCTTCTGAGATTGGACTGACTTCTCGGGTGCTTCGGATGTTTGGCGGGATGCTAATCCCGAAATCGCGGGAGCGATTTTTTTCTCGAGTGCCGCTGTATCTGTTAACCCTGTCAGACTTGTTTGATCTTGACCGCACAAGACAAGAGCGATGTTCAACATCATAACCATACTGAACCATTTGGTCGGATTGCTTGAATCAGGCAACATTTGTTCGATACCTCCCCCTACTATAAGAGTTTGTCCAATTTTAAAAGAGTTTAAACATTCTCCAATCTTTGCAAAGTCAGGTTTTCCCTGGAAGACGAATTTTATTCGCGCCTGAATTCCTAGTTTTTTACAGGGTTTAACTTGCGGGCGGCCGGGTAAATAGGGTGGGAAATACACTCCCATCACAACCTAAAAGGAAAGGCGGATGATCGAATGGACGTAAGGAATTGGGGCGAATGGAACTTTCTCATGATGAACGGAAATTCCATTTGGAGGCTCATTGGGGCCGTTCTTGTTCTGATCATTGGTTTATGGATAGCAGGCGCCGCTTCCAAAGCCGTCTATAAAGGACTTCTAAAAGCGAACGTGGATACACGCGGAAGAAAATTTTTCCCACCGGACAGCTCCGTCAGCCGGATTGTGTCCCAGGTAGTCAAGTATTTCATTATTCTCGTCACACTTCTCGTCGTGCTTGAGCTTCTGAATTTCACGAATGTGCTGAATCCGTTCGTCGGTTTCATCGCCATCATCACTTCTTACATACCTCACCTGCTGGCTGCGGCGCTGCTTGCGGCAGTCGCTCATATTCTCGGCTCTATGCTCAAAAGTGTCGTGTCCGGTTTCTTCGGTTCCCATACGATTAAAAGCAAAATGCCGAGTCTGGTGCATTACCGCGAAGTGGCCGGCAACATCGCCTATGCCATCGTGATCCTGCTCTTCGCACCGAGCATTCTGGCTTCGCTTCAGATTCCGGCCATCTCCGTGCCGATCAGCGCGGTCATCAATATGGTCATCGGCTATCTGCCACTTCTCGCGGGTGCGATTCTGCTTATCGTGCTGGGTCATTATGTGGCCAAGTTCGTGGCCAAACTGGCTTCCACCCTCACGTCCTCGCTGAATCTTCAGCGCTGGATCGGAGCCGGGATGAACGTATCCCAATTCGTTTACAGCATCGTGTATTTCCTGATTCTGTTCCCGATCGCGGTACAAGCGCTTAACCTGCTGCAAATCGAATCCATCCGGGTTCCGGCTCAAGGCATCCTGAATCTTGTCATGGCCTGGATTCCAAAGATTCTCATTGCGGCGTTCCTGCTCTACATCGGCTACATTCTGGCCAAAATCGTCCGCAATCTCATCATTACGCTGCTTTCGCCGATGGATATCGACAGCAAGCTGAACGGCCTGATGCCGATGTTCCGCCGCAAAGCCGCCGATGCCGGTGCCGAAATGGGCGTGCCCGGCAGCGTAAATCCGGCCGCATCCGTTTCCGCTCTGCCTATCACGAAATGGATCGCGACTCTGATCGCTGTCTTCGTATTCGGCTTCTTCCTCGTCGAATCGACGAACGTTCTGGATCTGGAATTTATCTCCGCAACATTCGCCGCTCTAATGGTGATGCTGCCTAAATTTATCTTGATCGTCATCATCGTTCTGATCGGCATTATCCTAGCCGGCTTCGCTGAGCGCATGATTCGTCCGGGCAACCCGCTCAAAGGGTTTGTCCAGCCGGTTATCATCGTTCTGGCCGTCGTCATCGGTCTGACGGAAATCGGACTGGGCTCGGTCATTATCACATCCGGTTACATGGTGGTCATGGTCGCTCTCGGCGCCGCCTTTATTATCTCCGTCGGTATCGGCAGCATTCCGGCCGTCAAACGCTTCTGGGATAAGAAACAGAACAGCAAGGACCACGATAACATCTCGATGTAAGGCGTACAGCAAAAAGCACCCTCCGGAATCGTTTCCGAAGGGTGCTTTTTTGCGGTTGCGGGACGGCGGCCCGGTGTCTCACGATGTGTGTGCGCTGGCTACAGTCCCGCAGGTGAGCGGCGGCACAGGCGCGCCCGTGCAAGAGAGCCGGCTTGGCGAACCACACCCGCGATCCTGTTACAACTTAAACTGGGTTGTTTTCTCTTGGAGCTCTTCTGCCATGCTAGACAGTACATTTGCAGAAGATGTAATCTCCTCCATAGAAGCTAACTGCTGCTCCGTTGAGGCCGCAATATTCTGCGTTCCGCCTACCACCTCATTGGTGACGTCCAAAATTCGATTCATCGATGTTAGAACCTCCGAAACACGAGATGTCATTTCTTCCAGTGCAGTAGAAACAACTTCGATATTCAGCGACACCTCATCAACCGCATTCCGAATTTCATTAAACGATGATCCCGCTTGGTTCACCAAATGGAGGCCCTCATTAACCTCTTTTGTACCTTGCTCCATAGACTGGACAGCGTTTTGAATTCCATCTTGGATACTCTCCACATAGGACGTAATCTGTTGGGCCGAGTTGGATGACTGTTCGGCTAACTTTCTCACTTCACCTGCAACCACAGCAAATCCACGTCCATGTTCTCCGGCTCGGGATGCTTCTATAGAAGCATTTAAGGCTAGCATATTCGTTTGATTAGCGATTGTATTAATCACTTCTACAATTCTTCCTATGTGAAGAGCATTATCTACTAAGTATTTCATAGACTCAGCGGATTGGTTCACTGTAGAACTGATAGAATTCATCTGTCTAACAACCATATCAATCGCTTGATTTCCTTCCGTTGCACGGTTTGTCGCGATAATCACCTTATCCATGACCACCCGTGAATTGGATTCGATCTGTCCTACTCTTGTCGATATATCGTTTATAGCACGATTAGTTTGATCAATATTTCCCGCCTGTATTTCCGTTCCGGTCGCCAGCTCTTGGACGATAGCAGTTGTTTGCATAGACGACTTTGTTGAATCTTCGGCGCTAACCGATAATTGTTCCGAGGAGCTCGCCACTTGTTCGACAGTGACTTGTACTTGCTCCAAGGTACTATGTAACGATTGGACCATCTCATTGAAACTCTCGGATAATTGTCCTAGTTCATCATTTGAGCGGACAACCACTTTTTGTGTAAGGTCACCTTTGCTGATCTTTCCGACACCACTAATTAATTCTTGGATAGGACGTAATAACTTTTTTAGACCAAAAATTTGTATCGTAACCCCAACTAGCAAAAACAGCATGGAAGCGGTTACTAAAGACCAAATCAATTTGTATTGTTGCTCTGAAATTACCGATGCATTCACGTCAATCCCAAATGCGGCGACGAGCTGCTGCTGTTCATCGAGGACCGGAACTAATACAGTGAGCCATGATCCGATCTCATCCTTGTAAATAGGGGGAATGACTGGCGATTTCGTTTGCTTCAATGTTTGGAATGCCTTAACCATCTCAGGCGGCTGATCAAATAATACTCCAGGTTTAAGTCCAACTTCTAATAAATGAGTAGGGTTAGATATGACCCTTGTTTTTGCACCCTCCACGACATCCGGCTCGAATATGAACCCTTGCGCTACATTAGCATTTCCTTTTGACAATTCATCCAGTAAGGACACAAGTTTTTTCTGAACGGTTGAATCTAAAGAGGGAGTTGCCTTCCCTTTTTTCAAGTCTTCTACTTCAAATCTGTTCTTCCATAATGTTGCAATTCCTTTCGCCTGTACCTCCAAGCTGCCGGTAAGCGCACGACTCATCACAACGTAACTAATCACTGACATGATCATACAAGCTAGAACGATTCCTGAAATAGAAAAAATCAAGTTTTTTGAAAAAAAAGTTAATCCTGTTTTCTTTTTGCCTTTCCCCATCGTCTCGGCTCCCTTTCCATGTTGGGTAATGGTCTACTAAACAAAGTGTAGTATTCTAGGATATTACATAAGAATCCTTTATTCGACAGTCCTATGCTTCCTTAGTTTGTTTTTTACCTTTTAATTACATATTTATCCTCCTTATATGGATTGGGAATACTCGCAATAAAGCCAACCTTCGGGATACAACGGGTCTCCTCTCGTGCCCTGTACTATCCAGTCATTGTGGCTACGCTCCCACCATTTTCAGTCCATTAAAACAAAAAACCACACCTGATTTAGTTATAGGTGTGGTCTGCCTCGGCAACGGTTTTAGAACCCTTTTTTAGTTCATTATCCCAATCAAACTGTCGTAAAGCAGCAAATGTTTGGAGCAAAAAACACGGATATAGGAATAACCATATCTGGCCGGTTCAGCCCGATCGGCTGCGGGCTTCGTACCGCGCGCGGCGCACGACGTGCAGCTCCCGCTAATCCCGTACCGTCAGCATTACGCCGATTCCCGAAGGATCCGTCACGAGCCATCCGTCTTCCCGGGATACAGCGTCCACGCTTCCTTCCCGGAGGCGCGCCAGAATCCGCTCCAGCTCGCCGTTATCGGGAAGCACGACGGTAAACCAGCGGATTCCGGCGGCATTGGCGGGTGCAGGCGGTGCGCCTGCGCCTGCCCACGTGTTCAGCCCGATGTGGTGGTGATAGCCTCCCGCCGCCACGAATAGAGCCGCCGGTCCGAAGCGGAGCGTGATCTCGAAGCCCAGAAGGCTGCAGTAGAACGCCTCCGCCGCCCGCAAATCGGTCACATGGAAATGAACGTGACCGATTTGCGTTCCCGCAGGCATTCCGCTCCACGGCTCCTCGCCGGCAAGCTCCAGCAGGCTTTCCCAGTCCACCGGATCGGTTGCCATCACGTAGTGGCCGTTCGCATCCTTCCGCCACGTCTCGCGGGGGCGGTCGGCATAAATTTCAATGCCGTTGCCGTCCGGATCGTCCAGATAGAGCGCTTCGCTCACGAGATGATCCCCTTGGCCGACTTCAATCCCGCTGCGGATCAAGCTGCGCAGCGCGAACCCCAGCTCTTTGCGGCCGGGCAGAAGAATCGCGAAGTGATACAGACCCGCATAACCGCGTTTCGGTGCTTTAGCGGCACCGGGCAGCTCTTCCAGAATAACTAGAGGCTTCTTGCCGTCCGCCGTCAGTTCGGCGAAAGCTCCGTCCCGTTTCAGCAGTTTAAGTCCGATCACGTCCTGGTAAAACGGAAGAGATCTGGAGAGGCTGCCGACTTTAATATGCACATAACCGATTTCAGTCCGGGGGTCGATAACAGGCGTCATTGTCATAAGAGTCACCCTTTCAATCAAGATTATTTATGCAGCGTATTGATCAAGACAAAATATATTTAATTACTTTTTGTAAGTAATTATAGTTTAATTACTCAGTAATGTCCAATGACAAAAAAACAGGGAGCGCCTCTATTGAGGTTCCCCCTGTTTTTGCGGTTTTATAGACGCTATTTGCAGAAAATCGACGCTTCGGCCGTATGGCTCCACAGCGCTATAGCAGCCGCCTGCTTATCTGGACTTGTTGGCGATATCCTCTTGAATGAGGCCGACCACATGCGCCAGGCTGTGAACGCCCAGGTCGCCTTCGCCGCGTTTGCGGACGGACAAAGTGCCGGAGTTCATTTCGTTCTCCCCTACAACGAGCATGTACGGCGTCTTCTCCAGCTGCGCTTCGCGGATCTTGTAGCCGAGCTTCTCGTTGCGGTTGTCCGCTTCCGCCCGGATTCCGGCCGCAAGCAGCTTCTCCGTCACGTCATTGGCATACGCCTCGTAAGACGGCGATACCGGAATGACTTTGGCCTGTACCGGCATCAGCCAGGTCGGCAGCGCTCCAGCGTAGTTTTCCAGAAGGAATGCCGTCATCCGTTCCATCGTGGAAATAATGCCGCGGTGGATAACGACCGGACGGTGCTTCTGGCCGTCTTCGCCGATGTATTCAAGCTCGAAACGCTCCGGCAGCAGGAAGTCCAGCTGAACGGTGGAGAGCGTTTCTTCTTTCTTCAGCGCCGTGCGGATCTGAACGTCCAGCTTCGGACCGTAGAAAGCCGCTTCCCCTTCCGCTTCGTAGAACGGCAGGTTCATCTCTTCCACAACCTCGCGGAGCATGCGCTGGGACATTTCCCACATCTCGTCGTTCGGGAAATATTTCTCCGTATCCTTCGGGTCCCGGTAGGACAGACGGAAACGGTAGTCCTTAATGCCGAAATCCTCGTACACATGACGGATCAGGTTGATAACGCGGGCGAACTCTTCCTTGATCTGATCGGGACGGCAGAAAATATGGGCGTCGTTCAGCGTCATCGCGCGTACGCGGTGCAGGCCGGTCAAGGCGCCGGACATCTCGTAGCGGTGCATCATGCCCAGCTCCGCAATACGGACCGGCAGCTCGCGGTAGCTGCGCATGTCGCTCTTATACACCATCATATGATGCGGGCAGTTCATCGGACGGAGAACGAGTTCCTCGTTGTCCATGACCATTTTCGGGAACATGTCCTCGTGGTAGTGATCCCAGTGTCCGCTTGTTTTGTACAGCTCCACGTTAGCGAGTACCGGCGTATAGACGTGCTGATAGCCCAGGCGCTCTTCCAGATCGACAATGTAGCGCTCCATAACGCGGCGTACTTTGGCTCCGGCAGGAAGCCAGATCGGCAGCCCTTGGCCGACTTCTTTGGAGAACGTGAACATTTTCAGCTCCCGGCCCAGCTTACGGTGGTCGCGTTTCTTCGCTTCTTCAAGCAGATGGAGATGCTCGTCCAATTCCGCTTTCTTAGGGAATGCCGTTCCGTAGATGCGCTGAAGCATCTTGTTCTTGGAATCCCCGCGCCAGTATGCGCCCGCAACGCTTAGCAGCTTGAAGGCCTTGATTTTGCCGGTGGAGGGCAGATGAGGTCCGCGGCAGAGGTCGAAAAACTCGCCCTGATCGTAAATGGTCAGCACGGAGTCTTCCGGCAGGTCGCGGATCAGCTCCAGCTTAAGCGGATCGCCGAGCTCCTCGAAAATCGCGATCGCTTCTTCACGGCTGACCACACGGCGGACGATCGGCAGGTTTTCCTGAACGATCTTGGCCATTTCTTTCTCGATCTTCGTCAGATCTTCCGGCGTCAATGGATTTTCGATATCGATATCGTAGTAGAACCCGTCTTCGATGACAGGACCGATGCCGAGCTTCACGGCACGTTCCCCGTACAGACGCTTGATCGCCTGGGCCATCAAGTGGGCGGTGCTGTGGCGCAGCACTTCGACTCCCTCTTCGGAATCCAGCGTTACGATTTTAAGCTCGGCATCCTCTTCGATCGGAGCGTTCAAATCGACCTGGCGGCCGTTCACTACGCCGATCACCGCATTTTTTTTGAGGCCCGTGGAAATGGATTCCGCTACCTGCTCAACCGTTGTACCCGGGGCGTATTCTTTCACGGAACCGTCCGGAAAAGTTAATTTAATCATGATTCGTCAGCTCCTTAGCTCTATAAATTTCAAAAAAAAGAGCGCAAAAAAGCACACACATCCCGAAAGGGACGAGTGCGCTCGACTCGTGGTTCCACCCTCATTCGATTCACCGCCTGGATTTATGCGGACGAATCCTCATTCAGCATCCGGTAACGGGAATGAATCGGCTAAGCTTACTTCCGGACCGGACGTCTTGCGTCCGCTCTTGTTCGGTTTCCGCTTTGCGGCTCTCGAAGGGGTGAACATACCGTACATCTGCAGGGGATTTCAGCCGGGGCCCCATTCTCTGGCAGCAGTGTGACAAGCGGTTCGTGTCTTCGGTCAAAGCCTTTGATTCCCTCATTATAAGCCTGCCGCGGAATCAGGTCAAGGGGGACGGGGACCCGCTGTCCGAGTTCCCCGCCAGCTTCGTCCGGCATATGCCGCAGTAGGAGCAGATGGTCGCGCGGGACTCGAAAATCTGCATAATCGTGCGGATAACGGGCAGATCCGGTTCCCGCGTGTGAATATAAATCGTCGCCGGCGATACCGAAATCAGCGTCGAGACGATCATATCTTCGAAGCTGATATCCTTCTCGATCATTTCCAGCGTAAAGGACGCTTCCATCTTACTGGTGTCGATCGGCTGCATATGTTCATCCAGAATTGTAAATTCGGCGCCTTCCTTATGTACCAAATGAGCTGCTGCCGTCTTCGTTTCCTGGATATAGACGAAATACTGGAGCAGAGAAATAAATTCCTGATACTGCTGGTCCATTACATATTCGTCGATGGCGTACTCGACGACCTCTTTCAGCTCGTCCATGTATTCCTGCAGCCGGAACGTAATGAAACCCGGCAAGTTTACGGACTGCCCTTCCTGCAGCAGAGCTTTCAAAGGCTCGCTGATTTTGCCCGCCCGGAGCTTCATGCCGTCGATCGGCCCCCAGTCCAGGTAATCGTCCAAGCCGTATTCGCCCGCGGCGCTTCTCCCGTCTTCCTCACCGTTCAGGAATTGGCGGCAGTAACGGCCGATTTTAGCCGCTTCTTCAAGATCTTTATAATGAAAGGTATTCACCAGCAGCTTCCGGATCAGCCTCTCTTCTTCACCCTCCACGATTTGCTCGGCGGCTGCGGCTGCGGCTGCTTCGATAACGGGCTCGGACTTCGGCTGATGCTTTTTGCCGCCTATTGTTCCCTCTATCCGCAGCATCGTGTACTGTTCCAACGTGTCACGGACGACCCGGAGCGGGTTACCTTCCTGATTCAGAAGCGCTAGGCGGCTTTCTATCCGGCTTTGCAGCGCAGAAATATCAAACACGGCGGAATTGTTGAATACAAACTGTACGATAGACATGGGCTCACTCCTTCCTGACGCTGAATTCCTTCTAAAAGTATATGGTCGGCCGGAGGCGGATATACAACCAACTCTTGACATGTCCAAAGGCCGTTCAATTCGGGAAAATAAGGCCGATCTTAAACATTCCTTAAGAAATTCAGCGCGGTTTTGTTAAGAACAACCTCCTATAATAATCTCTATGGAAGCTTGTTGATGGAGGTGCCGCTCCCCGAATAACGGAATTGCCAATCCCTTCTTCCTGTGCTAACGTCGCAATAGCTTGTTTTATACGAATGGAATCAAGGGAAAGCAGGGTCCGGTACACGGCGGCATCCGTTTTCCGGCACATAAAGGAGCGCATAGTCATGGGAAAAGAAACGATTCTGGTCGTAGACAATGAAAAAGAAATCGTGGAACTCATCCGTATTTATTTAACCAACGAGGGGTATGAAACGGTTTCGGCCGGGGACGGTCTGGAAGCCTTGGATGTGCTGAAAAGCCGGGAGGTCGATCTGATTATCCTCGACATTATGATGCCCCGTATGGATGGCGTCCAGGCGTGCCTGGAAATCCGGAAGGAGAAAAACATGCCCATCCTGATGCTCTCCGCAAAAAGCGAGGATATGGACAAAATTCTCGGATTAACCGCCGGGGCGGACGATTATTTAACGAAACCGTTTAATCCGCTCGAGCTGATGGCACGGGTGAAATCCCAACTGCGCCGGTATAAAAGATTAAACGCCCCCATGCCATCCGAAACGCTTTCAAACCGTATCGAATTGGACGATCTGATTATTGATACGGCTACGCACGAAGTTCATGTGGAGGGGCGGCCGGTCAAACTGACTCCCCGGGAATTTTCAATCCTGGAGCTGCTGGGGCGCAACCGGGGAATCGTGTTCAGTACGGAGCGCATTTATGAGACGGTCTGGAACACCCCGTACTTCGAATCGGACAACACCGTCATGGTGCACATCCGCAAAATCCGGGAAAAAGTGGAGAGCAACCCAAGGCAGCCGAAATACATCAAAACCGTTTGGGGGGTAGGCTACAAAATTGAAACCTAATCGAAGCCGGAAGTTCGGGAAGATTTGGGGACTGCTGGTGCGCGGCATCGTTCGTCCCGTTATTTTGTGCAAGCAAAATGTGATGCGCAGCCTGCGAATGCAGCTTATCCTGGCGTTCGCTTTATGTATTGGGGTCGCGATCGCGGCCGGGGGCCTAGTGTCCGAGCTTACTAAATCTTGGCGGACGGCAAGCAGCATCTCTTATATTCAGGACAAAGAGATTACGGCAAACCAGGTTCGCCGTCTTGTGGAACGCCTCGAACAGATTCAAAAGTACGGCGGCGATACCGACAGGTACCCTGCCGCTAAAGAGGAGTCGGCCTTGAAGCACTTGCCAAGCACCGATCAGGAGCTCCAAAGCCAGAAGGAGACCGAAGATACCGGTACCGGTATAGGCTCCGGACCGGATCGGCAGGCGGACTCCGGAAGCTCTGCCTCTTCCACCGCACCGAAATCGGCTGCCCCGTCTCCAATGCCGGAATCCGCCGTCCCGGATGGGACGGGCACGAACGGCAAAGCGGCTCCGGAGCCCGCCGGTCCAGGCGCAGCGGAAGCGGACAGCAAAAAAACGCCGACACCGGGCAAGGCCGCCGAGCAGCCGGCGCCCTCCTTTTTTCCGGTAAATCCGGCGGATATTCAGTCTCTTCTGGACGATGAAGCCGACAGGCCCGGAAGAAAATCGCTCTATATTATCGATGCAGCCGGCAAGGTACTGTACCGAACAAAAGGAAGTGGAGAAAGCCGGTTCGATATCCCGCAGCTGGTCGGCAGCGCCATGGATTCAGAAGGCACATTCCGGGAGAGTCACGAAAACCGCGAGTTCACGTTCATGTACCCGATTCTTTTAAACGGCACTCAATCATTTCTCGTAGCCAAGGCGGTTCCCGAAGCTCAGATCTCTTATTACGAGCAGGATACCTCTCTTCCCCTGATCGCCGGGATCGCTACCTTCCTGGGACTCTTCTATTGGATTACCCGGCGGAAAATGCAGCTTATCGAAGAAATGGCGCAGGGACTTGTCCAAATGTCCCAAGGTAATCTCGCTCATCGGGTTCCCGAAAGAAGTCATGACGAGCTCGGTGTGCTCGCCGGACATATGAACTCCATGGCTTTCGATCTTCAGCATTCTCTGGAAGAAGAGCGCAAATCTCAGCGGCTGAAAAACGAATTGATCACCAATGTTTCCCACGATCTCCGCACGCCCCTTACGCTCATCATCGGTTACCTTCGGCTTTTGAAGGACAAGGATTACAAAGACGAGGAGCAGGCGGCGAATTATATGCAAATCGCTTACGGGCGCGCGGAAAAACTTAAGATTCTCATTGACGAGCTGTTCGAATTCAGCCGGATGACGAACGAGGGCGTGCCGCTCGCCAAACAATCGGTCTGCGTAAACGACCTGATCTACCAGCTTTCGGAGGAATATATCACGATCGCGGAACAGAACGGCCTCACCCTCCGCCTCGTTCTCCCGCCTATGCGGCTGTTCGTCTCCATGGACCCGGATCAGATGATCCGCGTCTTCGAAAATCTGCTCACGAATGCGGTCAAATACAGCCCCAAACCGAGCACCATCGAGGTGATCGTTCAGGAGGAAGGACGCGACGTTAAAGTGACGGTGATCAACGAAGGTGATCTATCGGAAACGGAGGAGCTCGATCGCCTGTTTGACCGGTTTTACCGGATGGATGCCGCACGTTCCTCCGATACAGGCGGCTCCGGGTTAGGCCTCGCCATTGCCCGCAGCATCGTCGAAGCTCATGACGGCCGCATTTGGGCGGAGAACCGCGGCAAATCGATTATGTTCCATGTGAAACTTCGCCGGTATTAATTACCGCCTGTTTCTGAAAGATCGACTTCATGGCCAGGCTCCACGGAAACAAAAAGAAACCCGGAAGACCGTTGTAGACGGCTTCCGGGTTTCTTTGCTTTTTTTGAGAAAGGGAAATCTATGTTAGATACGATTAGTTCTGCATAATGAAGTCTTTTTCAACGACAGAGTTCTCGTCGTACACGCGGAGAATCTCATACTTCGTATTGCGCTGGGCAGGAATTTTGCCTGCGGTGCGGATCATTTCCAGCGTGGAGGAAATGTTCACTTTATGGGTGGTCCCCGCAGCCGAAACGACATTCTCTTCGATCATGGTGCTTCCGAAGTCATTGCAGCCGTAATGCAGCGATTGGCGGCCGATTTCGGGGCCCATCGTTACCCAGGAAGACTGGAAGTTCGGAATATTGTCGAGCATAATGCGGGAAATGGCCAGCATTTTCAGGTACTCTTCCGGCTTCGTTTTCTCTACGCGCAGATTCGTGTTGTCCGGCTGTACCGGCCACAGGATGAAGGCCAGGAAGCCCAGCGAATCGTAGCCGTTCTGGATGCACTTATCCTGCGCTTCTCTCACGCGAAGCAGGTGCATGGCGCGCTCTTCCATCGTCTCGCCGAAACCGTAAACCATCGTCGCGGATGTATTCATGCCCAGACGGTGAGCCGTTTCCATGGCATCCATCCAGTCGCGCCAGGAGCCTTTTTTCTTGGAAATTTTCATACGGATGCGGTCGTCCAAAATTTCCGCGCCTCCGCCGGGCAGAGAGTCCAGTCCGGCGTCCCGCAGTTGACGGATCACTTCTTCCAGCGATAGGCCGTTCGACACATCTTTCATCTTCCAAATTTCCGCCGGAGAGAAAGAATGCATCGTAATATCGAAGCGCTGCTTGATCTCGCGCAGCAGATCCGTATAGTAGCTGAACGGCAAATCCGGATTCGTGCCGCCCTGCATCAGAATCTCGGTTCCGCCTACATCTAGCGTCTCCTGGATTTTACGGAAAATATCTTCATTGGTAAGTACGTATCCTTCCGTAGAACCGGGAGCTCTATAGAATGCACAAAATCTGCAATAAACGTCACAAACGTTCGTGTAGTTGATGTTGCGGCCTACTACAAACGTAGTGATCGGTTCAGGATGGTGCCTCAGCATAATTTGGTTAGCGACATGACCCATTTTCTCGATCTGGTCGGATTCGAGCAGTGTGACACACTCCTCCAGATCAATTCGTCCGCCTGCAAGGGATTTATCCAGAATGCGGTCGATCGGATTCATGGCATTCACTCCTTTCTGACTTCCGCACACGAATTTAGGTATGAATTCGCGGCTCACGATATACTATGTGAAAAAAGTTACATGTATAAAAAAACATTATCACCATTGTAACATAACGCCCCAAATCCGGCTACGGGAAAAATAGGCCTTTCGGCTATCTTTCGTACTTGATTTCGGTAAAAAAGAAAAAGCAAGCGAAGCGGCACCCGTTTCATCCGAACGGAATATACCCACTTGCGCTTGCTTCTTTCGAGCCCTCAGACAGCCGCTTATCCCTGCAGATGAGATAAAGCCGCGTCCAGGTCCGCTATTATATCGTCGATGTCTTCCAGACCGACGGAATACCGCACGAGCCCGTCCGTAATTCCCCGCTCCAGCCGCACCTCGCGCGACATCGCGGCATGAGACATCATCGCCGGGTAGGACAAGATGCTCTCGACCGCGCCGAGAGAGACGGCGACCAGCGGGATCTTGACCT
Organism: Paenibacillus chitinolyticus NBRC 15660; assembly: GCF_000739915.1. Classification (GTDB taxonomy): domain Bacteria; phylum Bacillota; class Bacilli; order Paenibacillales; family NBRC-103111; genus Paenibacillus_F; species Paenibacillus_F chitinolyticus. The sequence continues at coordinate 318,327 of NZ_BBJT01000004.1, forward strand.
CGCTCAGAAGCTTCCTGGCGCGCTCGCCCCCGTTCACGTCGAACGAGACGACGGCGCCGTAGCCGCTCGACTGCTTCTCGTGAATCTCGCGGCCCGGATGGCCCGGCAGCCCCGGATAGTACACGGCCTCGACCGCCGGGTGACTGTCCAGCCATTCGGCCAGACGACGGGCGTTCTGCTCGGAGCCTTCCATGCGCACCTTGAGCGTCTTCATGCCGCGCATAAGCAGCCAGCTGTCCTGTGGTCCGAGCACGTTGCCCAGGCCGTTCTGGATCTGCTTCATGCGGCGTCCGAGACTCTCGTTAGCCACCACGGCCAGGCCGGCCAGCACGTCGCTGTGACCGCTCAGGAACTTCGTCGCGCTGTGCAGCACAATGTCGACACCTTGCTCGATCGGACGCTGATGGTACGGCGTCATGAACGAGTTGTCGAGCATCGTGAGCAGCCCGTTTTCTTTCGCCCATGCGCAGATGACCGAGATATCGGTAATCTTCAGCGTCGGGTTGGACGGCGTCTCCAGGAAGACCGCCTTCGTGTTCGGCTTCAGCGCCGCCTTGACCTTCTCCGGATCCGTCATATCGACGAACGTCGTTTCGATATTCATCCGGGTCAGAATCGCGGTGAGCAGCCTGTACGTTCCGCCGTACACATCTTCCGTACAAATTACATGGTCCCCACTCGACAGCAGGAAGAAAGCCGATGAGATGGCCGCCATCCCCGAAGCGAACGCAAATCCCCGCGCTCCGCCTTCCAGCAGAGCGATATAGTCTTCCAGCGCCTGACGGGTCGGATTGCCCGAACGGGAATAATCGAACTCCGGCGGATTATCCAGCGAGAAATGATGAAAGGTAGATGCTTGATAGATCGGTACGCTGGAAGCGCCCGTCGTTTTATCGATTTCTCCACCGAAGTGGATAATTTTCGTTCCTAGTTTTTTGTCGGTACTCACGCTTGATTGTCTCCTTCCACCTCAGCCTGTGCATGTTCCAGAGCCTGCGCCAGGTCGGTAATAAGATCGTCCACATGCTCGATGCCGACCGAAAAACGCAGCAGCCGGTCGTCGACGCCTACTTTTTCCCGGATTTCGAGAGGAATATCGGCGTGCGTCTGAACGGCCGGGTACGTCATAAGCGACTCCACTCCGCCGAGGCTTTCCGCGAACGCAATAAGCTTAACGTGCCTCAGAATCGGCTCCACTAAACGCGCATCCGTTACCTTAAAGGAGAAAATTCCCGTGTTGCCGGACGACTGTCTGTTCTGGACCGCATAACCCGGATGGGATTCGAGCGCCGGATAGTATACATCCGTTACAAGGGGATGCCACTGCAGATAACGGGCGATCGTCGTCGCGTTATGTTCGTGCCGCTCCATGCGCAGAGCGAGCGTTTTCATCCCTCTCATAAGCAGCCAGCTGTCCTGCGGACCGAGCACGGCGCCGATGGAATTGTGCAGGAACGCCATTTGTTCGGAAAGCTCCTGCCCCTTGGTCACGATCAGACCGGCCAGCACATCGTTGTGGCCGCCCAAATATTTGCTCGCGCTGTGGATGACGATATCCGCGCCAAGCTCGATGGGACGCTGCAGATAAGGAGTGAGCAGCGTGTTGTCCACGATGGAGAGAATCTGTTTGTTCTTGGCCCAGCCGCAGACGAGTTTCAGGTCCGTCACCATCATGAGCGGATTTGTCGGCGTTTCGATCAGAATCGCCTTCGTGTTCGGGCGGTAGGCTTCTTCCAGCGCTTCGACGTCGTTCGTGTCCACATAGGAAGCGCTCACGCCGAAGCGGGACATGATCTGCTCCAGCAGACGGTATGTACCGCCGTAAAGGTCCAGAGACACAATTAGATGGTCTCCCTGGCTGAACAGCGTGAAAATGGTCTGCAGCGCCGCCATGCCCGAAGAACAGGCAAAGCCGGCGTCTCCGGATTCCAGATCGGCAATAGCATCCTCCAGCACACTGCGGGTCGGGCTTTTCGTGCGGGCATAATCGAATCCGGTGCTTTCTCCAAGACGCGGATGACGGAACGCGGTTGCCTGGTACACAGGGAAGCTGACCGCTCCGGTCGTTGGTTCGGAAACCGAACCGATTTGGGCCAATCGACTTTCGATGTTCATGCGTGGAATCTCTCCTTTAAGGTATCATTCGTTCTATACTATAGACAGGCACTAAGCGCGCTGAGTTCACGACCCGCATTAAGATCATACGGCGTTTCCTGGTAAACGTAATAGTTCAGCCAGTTGGAGAACAGAAGATTCGCATGCGCTCTCCACGTGATCATCGGCTTCTTGCTCGGATCATCGTTCGGATAATAATTTCTCGGGATCGCCACGTCCATGCCTTTATTGACATCGCGGTCGTACTCCCATTTCAGGCTCAGCGGATCATACTCGGAATGTCCCGTTACGAAAATTTGCTTGCCGTCCTTCGTCGCCACGATATAAATGCCGGATTCTTCCGACTCCGATAAAATCACGAGCCGCTCATCATTCTCGATGTCTTCACGGCGCACTTCCGTATGTCTCGACTGGGGAACGAAGAAGAACTCGTCGAACCCGCGGAGCAGCTTCACGTTTTCTTCCGTAATCATGTGCGGGAAAACACCGAACACTTTTTGGTCCACCGTGTACTTCGGCACGTCGAAATGATGATAAAGTCCGGCCTGGGAAGCCCAGCATATATGAAGCGTCGAGGTTACGTTGTCTATGCTCCAGTCCATGATATTCTTCAGCTCATCCCAGTAATGAACATCCTCGAAATCCATTTGCTCAACGGGTGCCCCGGTAATGATCATTCCGTCGAATCTTTCGTCTTTGATATCTTCAAACGTTTTATAAAACATCTCCAAGTGCTCGGGAGAAGTGTTTTTAGAGGTGTGGGTTTTAGGGTGCAGCAGGACAAATTCGACCTGAAGAGCCGTATTGGACAGGAGACGCAGCAGCTGGGTTTCCGTTGTTTCCTTCGTCGGCATCAGATTCAGAATCGCAATCCGCAGAGGGCGGATATCTTGATGGTAGGCAACCGTCTCATCCATCGCAAAAATATTTTCTTGGTTCAGCACTTCTTTAGCCGGAAGATTATCAGGTATTTTAATCGGCATCGGTCATTCCTCCTCGAAAGAAATTAAAACAGGCCTCTCTCAAAAAGTTGAGAAAGGCCTGTTCATCCCTATGCAACATGCTCCTCTCTCATCTCCCAGAAGCCGCTATTCATACGGCTCCCGCAAGAATTAGCACCGTGCATTGCCCCTCGGGGGTTACAATGTCGGTTGCCGGGTATCATCGGGCCAGTCCCTCCACCTACTCTTGATAAGAAAGTTTATTCAGTTATCTCCTATCTTAAAGGTTACCGGGCAAATGTCAAGTGCTTTTTGAAAAGTTGCACATAATAAACTTGCTAAGCGAAAAATGAATGTCTTTCATAACGTTCGCAGCTATTGGCGCATGTGTGGCGTCTCATGACGGTCGCCTCCTTAGCGCAGGCCGTATTCCGTATGAACCCTCCAAGCTGTTTGTCCGATCGTCCGCCCGCACCTCACCCCCTTCTCCGGCATAGGATAAAAAATCCCCAGACCACGGGGATTAGCAGGAGAAAAGTACCAGAGTTTGATGCTTGAATCGTGGAAAATGTAGGTATATACTAGACAAGTATTCGACACGGAATGATAAAGGGGGGAACATACGGATGGACGGGGACCGACCGAGAAGTAGACGCTTTACCCGGTACGATCAAAATCGAATAGCAGCGAACCGGGGCCGGCACTCCAGCGTCCGTAGTTTCCCTACGGACCGGAGTGCTGTGCGCCGTTTCGCATAAAGAGGTGAAACGGATGAAAACACGCCTGGTACACAAGGGCGCTTTTACGCTGGTTGATGACATTCACGAAGCGCTGACACCACCCGAATCCGGTTTTTACTGGATCGATGCGGATGTGGACGATCTGGAGCAGCTGCAGCCGCTCTTCCATCTTCACGATCTGGCCGTAGAGGATTGTCTCAGCGAAGAAGAACAGCGGCCCAAAATCGAAATTTACGACACGCACTATTTTATTGTAATCAACAGCATCCGGTTTGATGATGAAGAAATCTTTCTTCGCGCACTCAATATTTTTCTGGGCAGGCATTTCATCATTACCGTTACGAGACAGAAAATCCAGGAGCTTCGTGCCATCAAACCCTTTCTCTGGGATGAAGAGGTTAACAGCCCGGACCGCTTCCTGTATCATCTGGTTGACCTCGTCGTTGACAACTACGTCATTGTCGGGGACCGGATCGAAGATAAGATCGAGAAGCTTGAAGAAGATATCCTGATGCACACGAAAAAATCTCATTTGAACGAGATCGTCGGACTCCGCGGGGAAATTTTATGGCTGAAAAAAATGCTTGTGCCGCAGCGTGACGTCGTGGCGACATTAAACCGCAAAGAACTGAAACTGATCGATAACCAACTGCAAAAATATTTCGGCGACATTCACGAAAATGCCGTCAAAATCGTCGACACCTTCGATACGCTCCGCGATCTCATGGGCAACTTACGAGAAGCTTACCAGTCCAGCGTAGCGAACCGCGCGAACGAAATCATGCGTATTTTTACCGCACTGACCACAATCTTTATGCCACTGACCTTTATCACCGGTATTTTCGGAATGAACTTCACCGATATTCTCGGGCTGCTGACTGTTCCATATGCGGATTTATTCATTTTCGGATTTATGGGTGTACTCGGGCTGTGCATGTTCCTACTCTTCCGTAAAAAAGGGTGGATTTGACTATGCAGAATGACGACGTTGACCTAACAAAGCATCGGCTTCCATTGTTCTTGACCAAGAACGAAGTGGAAGCCGATGCTATTTTTGTGCCTTTTTTATTTTTTGGGTGTGCTGAGACCGCCGACATACTGGTCGTAGGCTTCGTAAATCTTGGCCGCGATCGGTGACGCCCCGTAACGGCCGTAACCGCCTTCCGGCACGACAACGGCAATGGCCAGCTTAGGATTTTGAGCGGGCGCGAAGGAAATGAACACCGCGTTATCGACAGTTCCGCCAGAAACCTGCTGCGTCGAAGTACCGGTTTTACGCGCTACCGGATACGGCAGTTTGTCGATGCCTTCCGCTCCGCTTTTCATCCCGTTGATAACCGTATCCCAGTAGGTTTTGGGAAGATCGACTTGATTCAGAATCTCCGGTTCGTAGCCTTTGACGACCTTGCCGTCGGAATCGAGGATTTCTTCCACGAACTGCGGTTTCATTCTTTTGCCGCGGCTCCCCAAGGTAGCAGCAAATTGAGTTAGCTGCAAAGTGGTGTACTTTTCGTTTTGTCCCCAAGAAGCATAAACCATGGCGGATTGATAACTGCTTGTTTTGGCGGCGGCATCGATTTCTGAGAAACCTTCTATTTCTCTAGGCAACCCACTGCCTGTCAGAACGCCCAAACCAAATTCCGCCATATGTTTATCCCATAACTCACCCGATTTTTTTTGATATTTGTTATAGAACGGAATTCCTATCATAGCGGACATATAAGTATTGGAAGATACTTCGATTGCTTTTGTGGGACCCATGATTCCGTAGCTGTGACCATCCGAGTTACGTATGGTACTTTTATCTTTACCGAACGAAAACGATCCGGTGTCGTTATAAGTGCTTCCGGGACTTAGAAATCCTTCTTGAAGGCCCACTAACACACTAAGCGGCTTAATCGTCGACCCCAGATATACGAGAGAAGACGGATGCTTCTTCTGCTCTTTTTCCGGAAAGTTGGCCGGCGAAGTCCGAATGGTTCCGTTATTGATAAAATATTCAAGCTGCTTATACGTCTCGGTAGACATTCCACCGGTCCACAAATTGGTGTCGTAGTCCGGCATGGAGGCCATAGCGACCACTTTGCCCGTATCGACTTCCATCGCTACCGCATAACCGGAACGGGCGTATGGGGCTGCAAACTTTGCATACCCGGATGGCGGGCTATGCAGCCATTTCAACTGATCCATGATCGCCTGCTGGGCCGCAAGCTGCACGTTGGTATCGATCGTTAGCCGGAGATTCTGCCCCTTCTCCGGTTTTTCCAAAGTCCCGTTGCCGACAATTTTACCGGCCGCGTTGACCGGATAACTCTTCTTACCCGGTTTTCCGCGCAGTTCATCCTGATACATCATTTCAAGCCCGTCAAAACCAACCGTTTCCCGAAGCAAATAGCCTTGGTCCTTCCTGCTCTTATAAAAGTTAAGATTTGCGGTATCATCGTATTTTTTCAAGTAGCCTACGAGCTGAGCAGCTATTTTCCGCTGGTCATACATGCGGATGCTTTCCTCGACAACCTCCACGCCGTGAAGCTCATCCCGGTGGGAAAGAAGGTAAGCAACCTCTTCCTTGTTTAAATTGGCTTTTATTCTTCTCGGCTCCGAATAAGGTGTTTTGGGTTTGATCTTCTGCTTGTTGATATCAAAATCCAGATCCATGGCTTTCATGATATCTTCCGTAGTCATCTTGGGCAGATTCTTGTCGCCAAGCTCACCCAGAATCTTTTCAAGCTTCTTGGCCGTCTCTATGATCGGATCTTGATTTTTGGTGCCGCCTTCGACACGAAAATACAGCGATTCCGTGGAATTGGAAGTGGCAATCGGCACCCCGTCTTTGCTCAATATATTGCCGCGTATGGGGGGAATGGCGGTATCCGTATTCATCCCATTCGTTTTTGCAATTTGAAGTTCAGGACCTTTAACGAATTGAAGGTAGGAAAGTTTAACGATAAGCACACAAAACAGGGCGAAAGTAGCGAAGAAAAAAATATTGATCCGGAGTGTAAAATGAATGCGTTTGTCCGCTTCTCTTTTGGCGGGGTCCTGCTCGGTATAAGGCGATTTCATAAGCCAGCCCTCTCTCACAATCTATACGTTCAAGTGTAGCAAAACCGCCCTTTATTTACAATTGAACGGAACCTCCAGACTGGTTACAAAAAGGTTAAGATTTAGGAGGGGATCGGGGACAGGCGAATCGAAATCGCTCTCTTTCCGCTAATGCAATGAAATTTCCGGATCACGGGTCAAAACTGCCTGTTTATCGCTGTCTGTTTGGCGTGTCGCGGCTATCCGGCTTTTTGCCCGCTATCCCGTTCCCTCGCCGCTTCCTCCTTCATCTTCCGTGTTTTGAATCTCAGCAGCCGCAGCCATTCATAGACGCCGTCTGCCGTCTGGGCATCAGGCAGCTGCTCCCCGTATAAGCCCTGGAGGATGGGCTTCAGGTAGCGGTCTCCCATCTCGGCGAACAGACGCTCCGCCTCGGCCAACTGCTCGGAAGGCACTTTGGCAAGCTCGCTCTCAATGCCTGCAAGCACCTCGTAGCCCTCCCGCTCCAGCTCTTCCAGCAAGGCAACCAGTTCCCGGGAAGTAAAAGAGAGCTCCGTCCGGATCTGTGCCAGACTGCCGCCGCTTGCCATCGCTTCCAGAAGTCTGCGTTTCCCCGACTGGCGAGCCGCTTCTTTCTGCACCCGGCGTTCCAACTGCCGGTTCATCCAGGCTTCGAACTGCGGACGGTCTGTCGCGCCCGCGACCCAATCCAGCGGAAAATCCGTCTGGCGCTGCTTGTCCCTCGTGATGCGCAGTACATCGCCGCCGTACTTGGAAGCCCGGTTCTGCCCGAAACCTGGAATATGAAGCAATTCCTCCAACGATTGCGGGCAAAAAGCGGCGATCATCTGAAGCATCCGGTTGGATGCCAAAATAAACGGAGAGCGGCCTTCTTTGAAGGATTGTTCGCGTCTCCAGGCTCTTAGCTCATCATAGACGGCTTCATCAGCGTTAAGCTCGCCGTAATATTGAAGCAGTTGCGTCATCTCCGCTTTGGCGGACAACCCCGTCTGCTCTTCACCGATTCCCCGGAGCAGAGGTTTGTAACCTTCCGCAAGCTTGAGTTGAAGCCCTTTCCTGATGGCATGGACAAGTTCCTCCCAAGAGATGCCTTCATACCAGATATCCTGGACCGGCTTGCCGTTGTCGTTCACTTCATTCCACATCGCCTGCCAGATTCCCGTCTTCTCGCCGGCAAAAAATTGAGCCTGCCTGACTTTTCCTTCCTCCATTTGTTTCTCCAAAGTCGTCAAATAAATCACGTTCATACTTTTCCTCCTCTATTTTCACGTTGAATAAGGCCCGGGAACGCAAAAAGCACCTCTCCTTGTGCGTAATAAAACGCAGGTGGAGAGGTGCTTCCTCTGTGTACTGAGCTATATCCATATCCTACCATACATGAATCAATTTCACAAGAGTCTCTCTTTCAACGAACAGTCTTGCTATCCGATCGGCTTTCTTTGGAAAAGGAAAGTAAAATCCCGGTCTTATCGTCCGAACGTTTGAAACGCTGCACGCTGCGGCATTCCGGATCGTCTTCCTCGAATGCCTCCAACTCGTCCACATAAGCTTCCAGCCCCGTCCTGATTACCGCACGGACCCACTCCTCCGTGCTGTGCCGGTGCTCTTCCCGCCACGGATAAATCCCGTCCGTGACGAGCAGCAGGTGCGCCAGCCCCGAACGGGCGATATTCCCGCTCTCCAGGTGCCGGGCCAGCGCGTCATCACCGTTGATGACGCTATAGCCGCCGGGCCGGTTGGCGCGCCTGCGGTTCGCCCGCAGCGCTTCCGTCACTTCCGGCGGCTGGACCCTGCGCTCCCACTCGCCGGGATATTCCCGGCGCCAGAGCGCCAGTGCGCGTTCGTCGTGGGGCTCCACGGAGTCCCGCGTCACCGCACGCACTACGCCGTCTTCGTAGACGGCGTAAACCATGCAGTCGCCTGATTGCACCCAGGCGACGCGATCTTCGTCCACGCGCACGACGGCGTGGACGGCACCCCACCGGCTGCCGGTGTCTTCGGAGCGCTCCTGCCCTTGCAGGCGCTCCATTTCTTCGTGCAGCCGCGCATTCGCCTCGAGCGTCGTACGCTCGAGATCGGCCTTGCCGGCGCCGGCGAAGCAGGCCGCCACAAGCGCCGACGCGATATGGCCGGCGGTGCGGCCTCGCGCGTCCCGGTACGCCGTCAGGCCCGAGACGCCGTCGATCACGCCGAACAAGCCTTCTTCGGGCGCCAGAAGCAGCGCATCCTCGTTGCACACGCCTTGTCCCTGCCGGATAACACTCTCGACCTTACATTGAAGCTGTGGCATTCCGCTTCTCCCCTTTTTTAAACAAGCTTCATGCTTCGTTCGTTCACCGAAGCCTGGACCTTTGTCGGGGTCCCGACTCGTCCCGGGGTCCGTTACGCCGGTCCGGTGTCCGATGTACAATTGGTTTATAAAGAAGGTCGCTTACATGACCGGTATTTTCTTAAATAAAAGGAGGCAGCCCGCCATGACCAAAACCGCACAAGACCACCGCGTTCAGAAAAGCGTACGCATCGTTCTTTCTATCCTTCTTCTGGGCTCCAAATCCGCCCATTTTCCCGAGAAATTATAGAGATACACCTCAGTTTTAGAACACTCTGCCATTCATATATAACAACGCGCAACTTCCCGGTACGGGTATATAGTGCGCCCCGCTGCCCGAGTTTACGGCCAGTTCGAATCTATCCCGCTTGTTTCGTTCCGTTTTTCGAAAATTTACCGTTTGCCCTTATCATACCGCAAAACGCCCGAACCGGACAAAATTCTTTCCTTCAAACAACATTCAAAAGCGGAATCATCTTTTTTTCCCCACTTTCGGAACCGGTCTTGGACGCCGGGCCCCACTTCCGATATAATCGGGAGTATTAACCGGTAAATGGAGTGAACGTGATGTCCGAATTCGATTTTTTATATGACCATACCGAAGATACCTCGACCCGTTTTGTCTGCTTTGTAGGCTCGTCCCTGCACCGCTTCGATCTGGCGGTCACGAATACGAACCGTTTTTACGGCAAAAAAATGATCACCGATCTGCAATCCGGCAAAACCGCCATCATCGGTCCGGACGATTTGAATGAAGAAGGCTATCTCGAACACGTGTATAAAATCTCCGAGGAAGAAGCCGAAGAGCTTCGCTCTTTCCTTTTCCAGATCGTGGGTACTGTCAATTTCACGGATATTTGAGGCCTCCGGGGGAGAAAATGGGAAAAGACCACCGGCAGCGCTTAAACAGGCCGCCCGATCAGGAGGATTCCCATGGGTGATGAATTTTTAAAAGAAGAAAGCCGGGGCGCCGATCTGTCCACCGTCGAGTCCCAGCGGAACGATACGATCCCCGAAGAATTTCCGGAAGGTCCTTACGGCTCGTCCGTTCTAAGCGAATCTCTCGGCAAAAGCACTCCTTGGCGGGATGACCAGCGTCCAACGAACCGGTTCCGCTACGAAAACCGCGAGCTTCATTATGGAATCGAGCGGGATTATCCCGGCGACGACCAGTCGGAAGAGACACCCGGACCTTAAGACGCTCGCACCTTACGAGGTCCCACCGCGATGCGCTTGGCATGACGATTGTCGATCTCGCTCCGTTCAAAGCAAAAATCCCCGCACCGGGCCTCTAAGGCTTCCGGTTGCGGGGATTGTTTTTTTCCAACGGATGATACCTAAATAATCAAACTGCTCATGGAGAACGCGACACCGACATAGATCGCGCACAGCATAATACCTACTGCCACGTTGCCTTCCTTAAGCTGCTCGGACAGTTTAATGCCCGGCGTCAGCAAGTCGAAAACGAAGTAAGTGAGAAGCAGGCAGACGTAACCGATCGCAAACCACATCGCCATATGAAGGATCGAAGAATTCGTGTAAGCCGCGACACCCAGAATAATGGCCGTTCCGAAAAATTTCCCGCCCAGGACCAGACCTACCGCCTTATTGCCTTTGCGGAGCTCCTCCATGTCGTTAAACGGCGTAATCCAGTTAAAAATGACCATGCCAATAACCTGTAAAGCCACAATGACAATAAAGCTGATTAAAATATTCAAGGCGATCATTCCGCCCACCCCCTGAACTTGGACATGGCCAAATCATAATTCGAGAAATCGTGCACTTCTTCAAGGACGATTTTCACGCGTTTCTTGTCTTTAATCGCCGTATAGCGCTCATCGGAAATCGGCTGCTTCACTTTATGACCCGATGGCATAGAGACGACGGCGAAGTCCCGGTGTTTATCCCCGTACTGCGTCTTGTAGACGCCGATGAGATCGACCTCGGTTTGAATTTCGGTTTTGAGCTGGCTCATGTCCGTCTTTGCCGCACTTTCGGTTTTAAATGTTTTCAGCGGTGTCCAACCCGAAAGCTTGACATCGTTCTTCCCGTCATCTCCGGTTTTCATTTCCGCGGTCATAAAGCTCAGCACCCAAACCTGATCTCCCGTTGCGAAATTGCCGTCGTTAGGCAGCATATCGTTGTTCGGAAGCAGCGTCATGTCGCCCCCGATGAGATCCCCTACTTTGGCCTGCTCGACTTTATAATCCCACGGAACTACGCTGGATTCGGTTGTAGCCCCGCCGGATGCGGTCGCGCCGCCGCTCGTGTTTTTCTTATCGGAGCATGCCCCGATTAGTCCGAAAACGAGGAGAAGGGCAAGCGCCGAGAAAATTCCGATCATGACCCGGCTCCGCTTCTTGCCTGATCCGTATCTGCTGTTCATCGCAGGTCTGCTCATTTCTGTTCAACTCCTATCGCCACAAAATGACTCGCATTGCCGGTAATCAAACCTCCGGCACGGCCCAGAAGACCGCACGGCTGTCCGTCGATGACAAACATTCCGGTAAGCAGCCGATATTCCCCATGGGTGAGTGAAATTTGCGGCAAGTCCGCCCGCGCCTGATACACATTCGTAAAAAGAGTGCTTGTATCGAAGCCGTCCTCATCCTGGATATCCATTTCGCCCGAAACGCCGTACATCCGCACGGAGCCACCTTCGCGGCCGAACATCGATTTGGACACGTAACTGCTTTCCAAAACCGGCTGATTGTAAGTCGGCAGCATATAACGCTCGATGGTCCGGTGCTCTCCCGGCGTAAACAACGGGGCCATCATCTCATGGAGCCCCCAGATCACGGCCTGTAATCCCTTGGATTGCAAAATTATCGCGTGAAGAGGATTAAACAGCCGCAAATGACCGTTCTCAATGGAGTACGCGAGAGCTTCCCCTCCGTCGTCCACACCCATCCATTCTTTCGGATAGAGGGCAAACATGCTTCGGATTTCCCGGTTCTCCCCGTCTTTGAGAATGCCTTCGTCCACCCACAGATCCAGACAATCCACCGGCCGGACTTCAAGTCCGCTGTGACGGATCAACATATCGATCGTGCCCGAATCTTCCAAGTGTTTGCCGTAATCTATGCATGCGGCAGCCTCCGGCATCTCTTCCGACCAAGCTTGGCGGACGAGATCCGGCATTGCCGTATTGGGACTGTGACCGCCGTACCGGCTGCACATCCACGGAGTGACAACGGATGCCTCCACGTATCCGGTCGGGGTATCGGCATTCAGCTCCAGAAGCTTGATATCCCCTTCCTGAGATATGCTGAAGTCAAACCGCGCATAGCGGCTGAGAAGCCCCTTCGGTCCCGGTTCCAGTCCATCCAGACCGTCCCAAAGCACCTCCGGGATGCTCAGCATGTCGTACAAATCCCGCCGGCCGATAACAAACCGTGCCCCTTTATCGAAAATGTCCCACAAGAGTCTCGACGCTTGGTTCAGCTCTTCGTAAACGCCGCGGTCCATAAGAACAAGCTGGTCGATCCAGTACTGCTCCTGCTCCAGATCGGCCCATGTAAAACCCATCCGGCCCAGCTCGGCTACATAAGCCTCGCGGTCCTTATGCGGCTGTCCGAGTACCCTGAATGTCCGGCTGTCCATCAGCTTCCGCTGGAAGAGCTGCCCGACGAGCTGAATCCGCCCGACTTGCCGCCGATGCTGCCGGACGACGAGGACGAGGATTTACTCGATGAACCGGAGGATACGGAGCCTGAAGAGCTGGATGTTCCGGATTTCGTGCTTGAGGAGCCGCTGCTCGTCGAGCTCTTGCCGGTCGAAGAAGATCCTGTTGTGGACGAGCTCTTGCTCGAATTGTTCCGCGAATTAATCGTCGATTTGCTGTTAAAAGCTCCCGTTGTGTTCGAGGTTTTTGGCTTAACCGTCGAATTCGCGGTTTGCTTGTTCTGAAACTTCGTCGAATCGTACGTCGGCACCGAATAAGGCTTCTTCGTCCGGTAATCGTAAGACGGCCGTGAACTGGACCAGCCGCTCGACGAGTAGGAGCCGCCGCTGTTGAAGATCAGATGATACAGCATCAGGTCGGTCCAGTTGAGGCCGTTGTTGTACACGATCGGAGCGGCTGTGCCGACTCCCGCCCCCGTGCCGCCCGTACCTACGCCCGCGGAAGGAGTAGGAGTCGGGGTCGCTCCCGCTCCCGGTTTATCCAGCTGTTCCGGGAGCGGAATGTTCCAGTCCGCGCTCGGATCGAAATAAGTTTTGACATCCTCGTTGGACCATTCGATGATTTGCGGCTCGGCCGCTTTGCTCTCGGCATAAACCGCCGGAACCAGCAGCAGGTTGGCCGCCAGCACGACGCCGAGCGACGTGTTCAGCACACGAAGCGGCTTCGGGGTACGCGTCCTGCGGGCGGCACGCGCCTGCGCCGCTTTGTCCGCGTCAGCCGCCCGTGCGGCAAGCACCGCTTCGGGTGAGCCTGCTTCAGGCGCACCCGCCGCTTCCGCTGCAACCGCTTCCGAAGCGCTCTCGCCCGCCGCAGCGTTGAAGTTTGCATTCTCTTCCGTATCGTTAAGCCCGCCTGCGTTGTTGTTCAGATTGTCGTTCATTGCAAGTCCCTCCAATTCTGACTTCTTACTCACTCGCTTGCTTATTAATTGGCAGTACCAGCACTTCCAGTTTCTGATTCTCTACATCGAGTCTTCCTTCGATCATTTCGTACTCTTTGCCGCCGACATACAGAAAATTGGCATGCTCCATCATCGCCAACATCGTCGCATTCCAATTACGCTCATCAATCGTCTTCAATTCGCCGTTTTCCAATTTTTCAATAATCAATACGTTAGCTTCCATCGTTTTCATCCTTTCAAAATGCGGTTAGGAAATTATCATGCTATTTCTAACGTTTGAGCGGCGATTTTGTTTCATTTTTTTCCGAAATGCTGTAAACAGTTCACTCCCTAACATACCAAAAACATGAAATGGTGGGAACCCTTTTGCGACATTTTAATAAGAAGAAAAGGCGGAATTAACAATCAAAAAGCGATCCGCCGGCAGCAGCCGAACGAATCGCCTTCCAATTCCAAAAGGGCCGGCAAGCCGGACTGCAAGTGCTGTACTTTACACGTTCCCTTTCATTTCTCTTACAAAAAAGCCGGCTGGCTGACCAGTTTGGCCAATCCCTTGAACTCCAGCTCCTCGAACTTCGTGAGCACCCGCTCGTGATCGATGGCCCAGCAGCACTCCTCCAGTGCGCAGGCGACCGGAACCTTGAGGAAAATCGTCGCCAGCTCCCTGGACAGATGCAGCATATCGAGCTGCGCCTCGATCTTCGCCCGGACCCCTTTCGGCAGTTCAGACAGATTCTCCAGAATGCCTTCGATGGTGCCATACTGCTGAATAAGCTTCAGCGCCGTTTTCTCTCCGATGCCTTTTACGCCCGGATAGTTGTCGCTGGTGTCGCCCATCAGCCCTTTCATATCAATAATCTGGGCCGCTGACAGATTCCGCTCCTCCAGCAGCAGGTCCGGTGTGTAAACGGCGTAGTTGCCGTGGCCTTTTTTCATAATAATGACGCTTACGCTGTCGTCCACGAGCTGAAGCAGATCGTGGTCCCCGGTCAGGATGAACACATCCGCCGAATCTTTGTACGCTTGCGCCAACGTTCCGATACAGTCGTCCGCTTCATAGCCGCTCATCCCCACATTCGGCACTCCGAAGCTGTCCACTACTTCTTTGACAAGGTCAAATTGGGGAATCAGGTCTTCGGGCGCTGCGGCCCGGTTAGCCTTGTAATCCGTGAACTGCTCGGTACGGAACGTTTTGGAGCCCATGTCCCAGCATACGATGACGTGCGACGGCGAAAAGGTCTGGACGGCGTCCCAGAAATACCGCACGAAGCCGTACACGGCATTCGTCGGCACTCCCGCGCTCGTCCGTTTAATATATCCGGTCACAGCCGATGCGTAGTAAGCCCGGAACAGCAGCGCCATTCCGTCCACCAGCAGGACTGCAGGTCTGGTTTGTGTCACAAATATCTCTCCCATCATGGGCCGAACCCTGATTCTTCCCCTCTATTATATCACACGGGGGCAAGCCTTCCTTTACAAGAAACGGTTGATAGAGGGGACAATTGTTTCCATCTTTTCAGAAAAAGCTCCAACCCGGCAGCCAGCGCAGCCATCCGGTGTACGAATCATCCACGACCAGACCCGAAAGCAGCGGATAAAAGACCGCGAACAGCACGGCTGCGCCGGCCAGATACACGTAAATCCATCGTTTCAGCTTCGGCCTGGTCTCAATAAGGTGCCGGAGGAAGAAGGTAATCATCAGAATCATAAACGGAACCATGGCGAAATAATGGTAAATAAACGTCAGCCTCGGTACAAGCATCCAGGGCAGATACTGAGATGCGTACGCAATCAGCAAGAACCGGAGCGGCTTGTTTTTCGTTTTAACGGCTGCCCACAGGGCAAGCAGGACGCAGATAAGCCCCGGCCACCAGACGAGAGGATTGCCGAACGATACGATGCTCGACATACTGCCCGGCGGAACGAACTCCCCTTTGTAGTACCAGATCGGCCTGATCATCAGAGGCCATTCCCACCAGCTTGAAGAGAACGGATGGGTCGCGACCAACCCGCTGTGATAACTGTACATATGCTGCTGGTACGTGATCACATCGGCAAATCCGTGACCCGGACCCGGCACCAGCATAAACGGAATATAGGACGCGGCATAAATGGCGGCCGGAATAAGTACATAGAAGACCACGCAGAAAAGCAGAGTGTACACCGTATTCCGCGGGAATTTACGAACGATTCGCGTCCACCTTTCCCGGTCGTCGTCGCTGCTCTCCGAGGTATGAAAACGCTCGAATACGCCCGGAATACGCGGCTGCCCGGTTTCACCGGAAACGGCGGATACGCCTGACGCATCGGCTGCTCCCGCCGGTCCTCCCCCGTTCCATACCCTATCCGGCCCCTCCGCCGTAGATGCCTCACGGCTCCACTCGGCAAGACTGCGGCGCGCCTGCCTGTACTCGCCGAACCGCTCCCAGAGCGACAGGGCAAGCATCACGGCAAGACCCGCTCCGCCGTAGATCACAATCCACTTGGAGGCGGCGCCGATGCCGAACGTGACGCCCGCAAGCCCGAGCGGAAGCAGCGTTTTGCGAAGCGGTACGTCATAAAAGCTCAGTGTCGTATAGCGGTACATGAAGGCAAACATCAGCATGATAAAAAATACGCCGTACACGTCGATGGTAGAAATCCGCGTTTGGGCAAAGTGCATAAAATCGACGGCGAACAGGAACGTCGCCATTGCCGCATACTCCGTCCGGCCGAACAAACGCTTCGCCATCACGTACATGAGCGGCAGCATCGCGACGCCGAACAGCGTGCCGACAATGCGCCAGCCGAACGGATTCATTCCGAACAGGGCGATACCCGCCGAGATCAGAATTTTGCCCAGAGGCGGATGCGTGCTCTCATAAGGCTCAATCCGGTGCAGATGCTCGTAAGCCGTCCGGGCGTGATAGATTTCGTCGAAATAAGTGCCGTCTTTATAGCCCGGAGCGGACGGTACAATCGCCTGCTCATCGAATATTTTCCGGTGTTCCCCGGAATTTTGCGTATCGTCTCCCGGAAGAACGCTGACCGGCAGAGGGGTGTCGGACGCGCCGTCGAAGAAGGCCGCCTCATGCAGAGCGAACCCGGTAGCGAGCGGCGTAATCTTCACATACCGGGCATTCCGGTCCGTCTTCACGACGTTCCAGGTAAATACCTTGGTATAATCCGATTTCACGTCGATCGGATCATTCCAGGTGACGCCGTCCATGGAGAATTCATACCGGAATTCGCCTTCTCCGGCGCCGGCAAAATCATGGATGCGCGTCAGTTGCTTCGTCGCGCCGAGATCGGCGACGACCGTATCCGTCTGACTCGCAGGCTTCCAGAACGTCTGGGGCGCGTCGAACGACCCCAGGTTGACCAACGCGATCACCGCATAGACTGCGGTGATTCCGCCCATCAGCCAGCCGTCCTTCTTCGTCAGAAGCGGCTGTCTGGCGGCCACGGCTCCGTCCCGGTCCCACGCGACGGAACCACGGTTCATTAAGCCGGCGAAGAGCCCCTTCCCGGCGGCGGCACCGGCTTGAGGCCGGGTGTCCGCACCGGCGGATTTCTTCGCCCATGTGCGCGCAGCCTGCCACGCCATCACGAACAGAATCACGTTCAGCAGGGAGACCAGCATGAGAACCGGATCGTGTTTGGGGATGTGGAACACCCCCTTCACGCTTTTCCAGAGCACATAGCCCACATTCGCGAAATGCGTCACAGAAAAACCGGCGAACAGCACAAGCAACCTCCGGTCCTTCGACCGCAAATAAGCGGCCAGCAGCAGGAGCAGCCCGTAGAACAAATACCGTTCGTGCATTTTGGTCATCAGCATAAACGCGCTTGTGGCGAACAGGAACCCCGCGTACAAGCCCGCGCCCTTCCTGCCCATGTTTTTGGCGAAGAAAACCAGAACGAACAGGAGCGACAGCACAAACAACAGCGTGCCCCAAGCCCCGTAGGTCAAAGAGAAGAGGCGGCCGTCAACAGACTCGAAATTGCCGCCGAGCAGCGCCAGCAGGTTGAAGGCATTCAGCGAAGCGTACGGATATGAAGCCAGCGTGCCGAAATACAGCTTGGGCAGCCAAAGCGGCTCCATCTTCCAGGCGAAAGGCAGGGCCGGCAGCAGAAAGGCAGCCGCTCCGGCGGCTGCGCTGACCGCAAGCTCCCGCCCGAACCCTTTGTGCCGGACCCGCCAGAGCAGAGCCAGCAGGAAGAACGGGCCGAACAGCAGGCCCTGCGGTTTAAGCAGAACCGCCAGCCCCAGGTAAACCGCCGCTGCCGGGAACTTTTTGTCCTCCACGCGCAGCAGGGACAGAAGAACGAAAAGCATAAACAGCGAATCCACCTGGCCCCAGGCCGCCGAATTGATCCATACGGCCGGATTCAGCATATACAGCGAAGCCAGCACGGCGGCCTGCCGTACATTTGCGGACCGCAGAGCCAGCCGGTACAGAAGAACCGAAGCCAGCAGATCCGCCAGCATTGGAGGTGTTTTCAGCAGGACCAGAGACAGTCCCGTTCCCCATCCGATCCCGAACAGATGATGGGCGGCGCCGATAAGGTACAGGATATACATATACCCCGGCGGGTAATCCAGAAAATAGCCCGGGTCGGTATAAAGATTTCCGAATCCGACCGTAAACGCCCGGTCCGCCCACGCCATAAACGTGCGCACATCGGCGTCGTAGCCAAAAACATTCGGAGCCACGAGAAAGCGGATGAGAACGGCTGCCGCCAGCGCCAAAGCGAAAATAGCGTGCCGAACATTCGCCTCCTTGGGCATCGTTTCCCCGATTTGCATGCGTTCACTCCCTTACAGCTTTGTAAAATCCAGCGTATTTCTTCCTATTATGGAGGAACGGTCCCTTGGTTGGCAAACACATTTACCTCCGGTGCCTTCGCGCCCCCTGACGACTCCGCACCTCCCGTACCGGTTTCCGTCCGCAAGCACACCAAAAAACCGGATCTCGGAACATCGCCCACAGGCAGACGTCTTCCGATCCGGTTGTTCGTTTACTCGTTGTCCCTCTAAGCCAGCTCGGCCGATTTCAACCCGTCCGGCTCGATGCCTTCCAGGAAAAAGCTCACGAGCTTGCCGTGCTTGCGCAGAGATTTTTCATGAATGAGATTTAATTTGCCGTTATCCAGCGAGCCGAAAATATAGACCAGCTCTTCATTGCCATGCGACCAGTCGAAGCCTTCGAGAATCCGCAGGCACGACGTCCATTCCGGGTTGTACACTCCGTCACGGAACAAGAACTGGTTCGCATACAACGCAACGCTTTCCTGCATAACCCGGTTGGCGGAAGTGACCTGGACAAGCCCGGGCTGCTCCGGCATCATCGGCAGAATCGTGTTATAGAACTGGTGCAAAATTTCCACGTACGTGGCCGTTTCCTTGCGGATTTTGCGCTGCAGCTCGTAAGACGACTGCATTTTGCCCGAAAAGAGCATGACCGCCGTCGAATACATCCACGACAGACACGTGAAATTCCGGTTGAAAGCCGTCAAATTGCTGCGCTTCTCCACGCCGGCCTCTTTCAACAGCATGTTATGGTCGACAACCTGCTGGATTACAAGATTGAGCGGATCGACGGAGTCGAACGAATGCCCGAGCTCTTTGCTCACGAGCTGCACCTTCGAGTTGATATCCCCGAAAAGCTGCTGCTCCTCCACCTCGTTAAGCCCGATGTAGATTTGTACGGCCAGTTCGCTTTCCATCAGCCCCAGCCGCCGGGCCTCCATTTGCTCCAGCAGACCGCTTACCTGAGCGATTTCGTCGGCCAGCTCCCGGTTGTCCGTTTCTTTGCGGTGCCGCACTCGCAGGGAAGCCAGCTTGCGCTCGGTGCGCTTCACTTCCTTCTGCATCTGTTCATTGACAAACCCCAGCGCCAGAATCCGGTGCTGCCCGTCGATAATACTTAGCTTGGACCCGTGCCGCAGGTACAGCTCCTCGCTCGTGCGGGTAAGCTGGCTCACATCCCGAAGCGACAGCGTGACCGGACCGAAAAAGACCTGGTCGAGCTCTCGCTCCTGAAGATAGTTCGAGATTTTACGGCGCTGCATCTTGCTCAGCTTGCGCTGTACAATCGCATCAATCATCGTATAGTTGAGCAGGTCCTGCACTTTAAGGGCTACAGTCGCGAGACCGAAACGTTCGCAGAACGGGTGAATCGTCATTCGCAGGCATAATCCATCCATCAGCCGACATCCTCCTTATCGCTGATCAGGAACAGATGCTGCTCCTGGTAGAACGAGCGGATATATTGATAGGCCTTCATAATCCGCGAACGGCGCGGAAGCCGGTCCTTCTCGTCTCCGCTGAAAATCGCGTTCCAGTCGATATGAGGCAGGATTTTCGTCGCGTATTCCAGCGCGTAGCGGTTGAACTTCGCGCTTTTGGTCGCTTCCTCGTGGAAGAAGAGCGCAAGCGCGATTTGAATGTTCTCCGACCAGGCAGGCTCGCCCTTTACCGGTTCCGGCAAATATTTCAGCAGCTGCTGGAAGTAAAAGGAACTGATCGAAAGATGATCCGTTACTTCTTCTTCCTCATAATGGTAGCCGTTATTGCGGGCGCCGGACTTCATCCGCCCTTCGAACAGGGCAACCAGAATTTCGATCAGAAGGTGATACGTGAACAGGAATTCCGGCGCTTTTCCCCGCTCGGAAAACATATCGACCGGGATGTGCTGCATCACCGGAGCCTTCTCTACGAGCTGCGAGGCGGTCACGTGGTAGAAACGACGCTGGTCCCGGAGAACGGCCAGATTTCCGCCGATTTTGCGCGGAAGCTTGTTAATGTCCGAGAACAGCTGGCGTTCCTGGCGCGCGTCGATGTCCAGATAGATCATCGTCGAAACCGGGAATGCGTACAGACGGCTCAGTTTTTCCGTGATTACTTCCATCCGGTCGTATTCCCTGCGGTCTTTGGCGCGCGCCATCTGGCTTTGAAGCGTTTCCATCAAACGCTGGAAGGCCGCCAGCCTATGCTGTCCGTCGACGACATACAACTTTTCAATCGGCTGAAGTTGGAACACGTGCTGCTCGGAGTCGTAGCTGCCGGCCCCCCTTGCCGAGAAAATAACACCCGGGAAATAAATCGGCTGATGATTATCCAGATAAAGCGAAACATAATCCATCAGCTTGCTGAGATTGCGCGGAATGATAGCACGCTGAACTTCCAGATCCACCTCGTAAATAGAAAAAAGCTTGCTAATAGGCAATGTTGTCGAAAGCGTCGCTTGTCCAAAAGTTTGGCCGAGCACACCCGGAATTTCCACAAGGGAAGAAGGCTTCTGTTGGGACAGCAGCTCGGACAGCGAAAAGATAGAATCCATAATTAACTCCTTTCAACCCTGTTTCGTAGAGGAACCTCTATTACTTTACTCATTCTTGGCAGAATTTCCTTCTTTAAAACGGGTCTTTTGGAAAATTTATGTATTTCTCTCTCTTTCGCTAATCGACTGCCATATTTCGCCGATTCTAGACACGGCTTCCCGAAGGCGTTCTTCTGACTGGACAAGCGCTATGCGCACATAGCCTTCACCCTCCGCCCCGAAAGCGTCTCCGGGGATCATCGCTACTCCCGCACGCTCTAATATTTCCCGAGAAATATGTCGGGAAGTCCATCCCTGCGGAATTTTCGCCCAGACGAACATCGTCGCCTTAGGCCGGGGGACATGCCAACCGATTTGGCGCAGGCCGTCCACGAGCGCATCCCGTCTCCGTTCGTATACCTCCGAAATGGAAGACGGAAACGACGTCTCCTCCTCCAGTGCTACGACGGCGGCCTGTTGAACAGGCAGGAAAACGCCGTAGTCGATGTTGGACTTCAACCGGCGCAGAGCGCCCACCGCTTCCGCATTACCGGCCAGAAAGGCGATCCGGCAGCCGGCCATATTGAAGCTTTTGGACAAGGAATGAAATTCCACCGCCCTCTTCTTCGCGCCTTCCAGCTCAAGAATGCTCATCGGTTTGTAGCCGTCATACGCAAGCTCCGAATAGGCCAGGTCGTGCACGATCAGAAGATCGTAACGCTCCGCAAAGGCCAGCGCTTTCTCGTAAAAAGCCCGGTCCGCCGCCTCGGGGATCGGATTGCCGGGATAGCTCAGCAGCAGGAAAGAAGCCTTCTCCGCCGTTTCCGGCGGGATGCTCTCCAGATGCGGAAGAAACCCGTTCGATTCCCTCAAAGGCATCAGAACGGGTTGCACGCCGGCCAGAACGAGGCTGGCCGCATAAATCGGATAGCCGGGATCGGGCACAAGCGCCGTATCGCCGGGATCGCACAGGGCCATCGCCAGATGGGCCAATCCGTCCTGCGAGCCCATCAGGGCCAGTACCTCGCGCTGCGGGTCGAGCGTGACCCCGAACCGGCGGTGCATCCAGCCCGCGGCTGCCCTGCGGAATTCGGGCGTTCCCTCCGAGCCCGGATAGCCGTAGGCCCGCGGATTTCTCACGGCATCCGCCAGGGCCTCGATCACACGCGGAGAAGGCGGAAGGTCGGGACTTCCGATTCCAAGGTCGATGACATCGACGCCGCGTTCCTCCGCCTCCCTTCTCCACTGGGCGACCTCGGCGAAAATCGCCGACCCCAGACTGTCTAATCTTGTCGAGCCGTATGCTTTCATTCGGAATGTTTCCCCCTTGAATCGACTTTTTAATAAGCGGCCGCGGGCAGTACCCGGTGGACCCAGTTCATCATAGCCAGCAGATACACGGCGAGCGCGAAATAAGCCGCACCGAACTTCCAGCGTGAAGCCGTGGGAACCTCGTAATAGGCATCGTTCTCGAACGGCTCCAGTTCGACATCGAAGTGCAGAACCAGATGCAGGCCGTCTTCACGCGTAACCCGTTCGATTTTAACCACCTGGACACGGTGAACCACGGCCTGCCGGGGCAGGGCGAATTTCGTTTCGAATTCGATCGCGTCCCAGGAGGTATGCACCATTTGCACGCCTGCTTCATCCCCGCTCAGCTCGGAGTAGGTCGTAAAAGCAAGATCGCGCCGGTGATCCTCTCCCGGAATCATATACCCGTGTGCCAGCAAATGGTGGGCCGTCATGTCAAAACGCGGCTGAAAATGCATAATCTGAGGCTTATCGCGGAATTTGACGAATTTTTTGTATAAATCCCAGGCAAACAAAGCCCAGATGATCAGAAACAGGAAGCTTCGCAAATAAAGGATAACGACCAGTCCGCCGATCAGGCCGACCAGCCACAGCCAGCGGGTCACAGCGGTCGAGATACGTCCCCCGTCCAGCGGATGGATAGGAAGAAGGTTGAGCAGGTTCAGAAAAAATCCGGTATACGCGATCGAAATCAGCAGGTTGGAGTCGGTGTACACACCCAGGGCAAATGCCGCCGTAGCCCCGATCGTTCCGAGCAGCGGCCCGCCATAGGCGATATAAGCTTCCGTAACGGCATCCCTCGGATTGCGCTTCATGCTGATCAGCGCGCCCAGAAACGGAATGAAAAGAGGCGCCGTGACCGGAAGCCCTTTCTTCTTGGCCGCGAGCACGTGGCCGATTTCATGGATAAAAATCATCGCTACCAGCCCGATAGCGAACGGCAGCGGAGCAATGATCGCATAACTGGCGATCGTAATCGCGATCGAAATAATCGTCGCCCCGAACTTTCCGAACTTTCCGAATTTCAGCAAAAAAGCCCCGATGGCTCCAAGAACCCAGAGCGGATTTTTTTTAGATGATTTGGACGATTGCTTATCAGGCAATTCAGTCACCCCTTTCCGGAAACGGACAGTCCCTGCGGAACTTCTCCGTTACCCCCACGCCTTCTCGAAGTCGGCTTCCTTAAAACCTACGGTAACCTTGCTCCCGTCCGTTACGATCGGCCGCTTGAGCAGTTTGCCGTTGGATGCAAGCAGAGCCAGCTGCTCGTCTTCCGTCATGCTCCCGATCTTGTCTTTCAGTCCCAGCTCCCTGTATACTTCTCCGCCGGTATTGAAAAACTTTTTGAGCTCCAACCCGCTGTTGCGGACAAGGACGCGAATTTCCTCCACGGTCGGCGGCTGTTCCATAATCGGAACGGTTACCGGATCAAGCCCTTTGGCGCGCAGCCATTTCAGGGCGCTGCGGCACGTGCTGCATTTGCTGTATTCATAAATTGTTACGGACATAAAAATAACTTCCTTTCATGGACAATAATGGTAGCTGACGGTCTGCGGTTCGCGTATCCGAAAAAAACCTCCGCTGCCGATGCGGCGGGGAGGCTGGTTTAAAAAGAATCGCGGCCTGCTTGCCGTATGCTCTTATACGCAGGACTGCCGGAAAAGTTCCACCGGGCGGCCCCGCGGGCAGACGGCGCATGGCTGGGCGGTCGGCAAAGCCGGCGGTGATAAGCGGCTTTGCGCCTGCTCCCGTACGTCGTAACCGGCAGCCTAATCCTGCCGGCGCCCGGCTGGGTGCAGGCAGGACTGCGGACCCCGCAGCAGCTTACGGCGCCGGGCAGCAAAGCCCGCGTGGCGCAGAGAGCCTATTCGCAGGCGTCGAGAACCGCCTGCATGTCCGCCGGCAGCGGAGCGGTGAACTCCACCCGCTCCCGCGTGCCCGGGTGGACGAAGCCCAGCCGGTACGCGTGCAGCGCCTGCCGGGCGAGCGCCGGGCCCGCCGCGTCGTCTGCTGCCGGAGACGGCGCGGCAGAGGGCGCTCCCGGCATTCCGCCGGAGACGTCCGCTCCGGGGGCCTCACCCGCGGCGAAGTCCGCCGCGGGCGGACGTGCAGGCTCTCCGGCAGCGCTGTCCGCCTCCGGGGCACCGTATACGCCTTCTCCGGCGGCACAACCCTCCGCCGCATCGCGCGCCTCCCCGGAAGGGCTGCCTTCACTCTTACGGGCCGGAGCGTCCGCCTCCGGGCCGTACATCTTGTCACCGAGGAGAGGGTGCCCGAGGTGCTTCATATGGACGCGGATTTGATGCGTCCGCCCGGTTTCCAGCATCAGCCGCACAAGTGTGATGCCGTCGTAGCGCCGCACCGTCTCGTAGTGCGTGACGGCGCGATAACCGGACGGCGTCACGATGCGGACGTGCGGCTGTTCCGGATCGCGGTCGATCGGAGCGTCGATCGTACCCCGGTCCTCCGCTACCGTGCCGTGCACAATGGCCAGGTACTCCTTCGTTATGCTGTGAGCAATCATCTGCTCCGAAATCTGCTGGTGCACATACGGATTTTTCGCAATCGCGAGCACGCCCGAAGTTTCCTGGTCCAGCCGGTGAACCGGCCGGAAGCGGACGTTTTCCCCCCGCTCTTTCCAGTGATGCACGGCGGCGTTGGCCACCGTATTCAAATAATGCCCGTGGGTCGGATGCACGATCATCCCGGACTCTTTATTGACGATGAGCAGGTGCTCGTCCTCGTACAAAATTTCTAGCGGAAGGTCTTGAGGCAAAATATCCTCCGACTCTTCCTCCTGCATCCGGATCTCGATCACGTCTCCGCCGTTCACTTTGATGCTGATATATTCGCGCTTGCCGTTGACGGTGATTCCCTGCTCCGTCAGCTTGAGCCTGGAGAGCAGTTTCCGCGAGAGACCCATCCGGTTCTGCAAAATCGTTTTCAGATAAAAACCCTCCTCATCGGGAGGGACCACATACGTTAAAGGACTGTAATAATTCATCATTTTTTCCGGCGGAACACCTCGGCGCTGCGGACATACTCCACGTCCGTCTGACCTTCCCGGAAGTTGGCCGTGCGGGCAATCGTGAAGAAGAGATCCGACAGGCGGTTCAAGTAACGGCGTACCTCCACGTTGATCTCCTGGGTGCGGGCCAGTGTCACGACGCGTCTTTCGGCACGGCGGCATACCGTCCGGCAGATGTGAAGCGCAGCGGAACCCCGGCTTCCCCCCGGCAGAATGAACCGTGTAATATCGGGCGTCTCGGCATCGTATTTATCGATCCAAGTCTCCAGATTGTCCACCATCTCCGCCGTCACTTTAAAAGGCCTCAGCTCCTGCTTGAGCAGCGCGAGATCCGACCCGCAGTCAAACAGCTCATGCTGGACCGTAAGCAGGTCCTCCAGCAGATCGCCAAACTTCTCCGGGTCCATAAAGCTCATCGCCTGCCCCAGATAACAGTTCAGCTCGTCTACCGTTCCGTATGCTTCCACCCGTTCGTCGTCTTTATCGACACGTCCGCCGATGACGCCCGTTTTGCCGGCGTCCCCTGTTCTCGTATAAATTTTCACCTGTATTCCTCCCGCTCACGCCAAGTATCTTTCTTATATTCAGGGTAAAAATCAAACATCGCCCGTTCGCTTCATCAGCTCCGAAAGGCTCTTTTTCTTATCATAGCTTCCCCGGACAGGCAGTGCAAATGGATTCGATCCGAAATTCGCTCTCTCCGGAAACTTGTCCGGACGCTTTTACTCAGCGGTTAATCCCGCCATCTCGTACAAGAGATCCATGTCAATATGGTTGCGAACGTGATCCGCGAGCCGGTCGAACGCTTCCTCCCGCTTTTCGCGAAAACGCAGTTCGGCGGAAAGAGGCTCCCAGCCTTTGCTTTGCCGAGCTTCGTTCAGCCAGCATCTGCGGAAATCGTCGTTATGAAGAATGCCGTGCAGATACGTTCCCCAGACCCGTCCTTCGAAAGCCGAAGCTCCCTCCGGATGCAAACCTTCCGCCGCACCGGCTTCATCCCCGGAACCCGTCAAGGAAGCGCGAAGGCGAAAGGGGCGCTCCGACGTTTCGTCCGTCATCCTTGTCACGCCCATATGAATTTCATAGCCGTCGACCGGCAGATCCGGCTTTTCGCGAAAAAGTCCGCAGCTTCCTTCGGCACGCACCGTTTTTTTCTCCGGCCTGAATTCGGTCGCCACCGGCAGAAGGCCGAGTCCTTCCCGGTCCCCCCTATAATCGGATTCCGTTCCGAGCGGGTCCGAAAGTGCCTCGCCCAGCATCTGGTAGCCTCCGCATATCCCTGCAACCCTGCCTTCAGAACCCGCGTGACGGACGATTTTGTCGGCCAAGCCGCTTTCCCGCAGAAAAAGAAGGTCGCTCATCGTGTTTTTGCTCCCCGGCACAAGCACGATATCCGGATTCCCCCATTCGGCGGCGCTGCCGACGTAACGCACGGACACATCCGGCTCTTCGTGCAGCGGATCGATATCCGTGAAGTTGGAAATCCGGGGCAGCCGGACGACCGCGATATCGAGCACATCCGGCCGCTGACCGTCCTGCTGTGCGGCCGGAGCCGGTTCCAGCCTTCTTTTGGAATCCAGCGAAGCAGAATCTTCGTCTTCAATCCCCAGCTTCGGATAGTAAGGGACGACGCCGAGAACTGGTTTTCCCGTCCGTTCCTCCAGCCAGTCCAATCCCGGCTTCAACAGGCTGACGTCTCCCCGGAATTTGTTGATGACAAATCCCTTTACCCGCTCCCTCTCATCCGGCTCCAGAAGCTCCAGCGTCCCGACGATCGACGCAAACACCCCGCCCCGGTCGATATCCGCCACGAGAATTACAGGGGCGTCGGCCCATTTCGCCATCCGCATGTTCACGATATCCCGGTCTTTCAGGTTGATCTCCGCCGGACTTCCGGCTCCTTCAAGCACAACGAGGTCAACCGTCCGACGCAGCCGTTCTAGCGCCTCACACACGACTTTCTCCGCCAGGGGCAGGTAAGATTCGCGGTATGCTCTCGCGTCCATATCCTGATAAGGCTTGCCGTGAACAACGACCTGGGAGCGCATATCCTGAGACGGCTTCAGCAGAATCGGGTTCATATCGGTCGTGGCCGGTATGCGGCACGCATCGGCTTGTACGCCCTGTGCCCGCCCGATTTCTTTGCCGTCTGGAGTCACGTAAGAGTTCAGCGACATGTTCTGCGACTTAAACGGCGCCACGCGGTGGCCATCCTGCACGAAAATGCGGCACAGAGCCGCCGTCAAAATGCTTTTGCCGACATCCGAAGCCGTCCCCTGTACCATAAGGGTTCTGGCCCGCGTTCCGTCCGTCCCGCTCCCGCTGGCCTCCGGTTGATCCGCTTCACGGTCGCGGTGAGTCGAGACCGTACCTTTGCGTCCTTCTGTATGAGTGGAATTCCTCATGTTCATCGGCCGCCCCTTTCAAGGGAAATTTCACCGGCTTGAGCCGCTTTCAGCACGTCTGACAAAGCGGCAAGCATGCGCTCGTTATCGCTGCGGAGTTTGACCGCCGTACGGAAATAACGCGTGCCGAGCCCTTCGAAAAGCGAAGCATCCCGGATGAGAACCCCGCGTCTGCCCATTTCTTCTTGAAGGATGCGGACATTGATTGGGCTCTGCTCCGGAAGCGCGCACAACAAATAGTTGGTGTCGCTCGGCGTTACCTCAAGCCCTAGACCCGCAAGTCCGGCGGCGAGCCAGGGACTCTCTTCCTGCAGCCAGGAGATGATTTTCGCATGAAAAGCCTCGTCCTCCAGGACGGCGCATCCGATAAGCTGGGCGAAATAATTGACGCTCCACGGCACCTGCAGACGGGACATCCGGCCGATGACATCCGGATGAGCGACAATGAAGCCGAGCCGGGCCCCCGGGATCGCGTAAAATTTCGTCATGGAGCGGATCACGGCGACATGCCTGGATTCGGCCGCAAGCCGCAGAAGCGTCACGTTTTTTTCGTCGGGTACGAAATCGAGAAACGCCTCATCCAGAATGAGCGGATGCCCGCTGCCCGCCAAATCGTTCAGCAGTTCCTGCGGGATGAGCCTGCCCGTCGGATTGTTAGGCTGTCCCAGGAACAGCAGATCCGATCGCTTAAGCGCTTCTTCGGCATCCGCCTTTTGCAGCCGGAAGCAATGCTCCGCACGCAGCGGAATCCCGTGGATACGGCCTCCCGTTTTAAGCACCGCATCCTCGTATTCGCTGAAAGAGGGACGGGCAAGCGCCGTCACCTCCGGCTGCAGAACGCGCACGATAAGATCAATCAGTTCGGCGGCTCCGTTGCCCACCAGCACGGATTCCGCGGGAACTCCGTATTTGGCGGCAATTTTTCCTCTAAGCTCCCTGACGGCCGGGTCCGGATACCGGACAATATTTTTCCAGCCTGACCGCAGCACTTCCTCCACCGCATCAGGCGGACCGAACGGATTCATATTCGAACTGAAATCGAGAAACTGTTCCCGGCCGCGCCCGAACTTTTCCTCCGCCGTCCACACATCCCCGCCGTGTCCGTATCGCTCCAGCATAGTGATTCCCCCACTTTTTTTGTCATGTCCTGTCCGTTTATATGCAAAAAGGCCGGGAGTCCGGCTAACGAATCCATCCCGCCTCTTTTTTGGTTCCTTTCGGGAAGCCTGCCTGCTCCGCACGCTCCTTTTACCCTTACGGCAAAAAGCCTTTTCGCAGGTATCCGCGCATCTAAACTAGGTCAAATGCAGCAC
The DNA here is from genome assembly GCF_000739915.1 of Paenibacillus chitinolyticus NBRC 15660. Taxonomy (GTDB): domain Bacteria; phylum Bacillota; class Bacilli; order Paenibacillales; family NBRC-103111; genus Paenibacillus_F; species Paenibacillus_F chitinolyticus. The sequence continues at coordinate 347,465 of NZ_BBJT01000004.1, forward strand.
GAAAGCGGCGGCAAGCAGCAGCAAAACTTCCAGCAGCTCATTTAAAGCCCCGTAGGTGTCCCCCGTCAGCCCGCCGAGCTTTTTAGCCATCCAGACCGCCAAGACTCCTCCAAGCGCAAACGTGACCATGAGGAGCATAATTCCCCACAATACAGGCCCCGCCCCTTCCAAAACATGCAGAGAAGGCTTGAGCGGAAGCGTCCCGCCCGATTGACGGAAAAACGCGACCGCTCCGGCGCTCAGAAATAAAGCGATTCCCGCGCCCAGAAGCGCGAAGGGCTTTTTTTCTCCTTCAAAAAAACCGCCCAGACCGCCTCCGCTCCGCGCATACGGCCATAAAGCCACGGCTGCGGCCATGAAGGTCCGGCTCCAGACCGGAACAAGCAGCAAAATCCAGCTCCCGGTGAGAGCGCCGCCCGTCAGCAGCGGCACCATTACGCTCCACTTGAGAACCATGACCGCGACACATACAATGACGCCCATGGCTCCGACACGGCTGTCTTTCATGATTTCCAGCATGCGCTCCCTCGAACGGTGGCTGAGCAGCCCGTCGGCCGTATCCATCAGTCCGTCCAGATGCAGCGCTCCCGTCAGCCCGATCCACAGGCACAGAAGAAGCGCGGCAGCGGGCAGAGGGGGAAGCGCCTTCTCCAGCACCCAGCCGGAGCCGGTAAGGAGGAGGCCCAGGATCATCCCGACCACCGGGTAAAAAGCGAGGCTCCGCCGCAGAACGGCCGGTGTCCACTCGATCCTTACGGGAAGAGGCAGCCGGGTAAGAAACTGGATGGCCGTGACCAGTCCAAACAGCCAGAGCTTTAATTCAGCAGCCAGATTGCGCATAGAACCCCTCCTGCCAGCCAGCCCGTCGCCCCGTAGAGCAGCCGGACCGTGCCGTCGATGTCTCCGCGGTTCCGCGGCCGCAGCGGCCAGCCCATGCGCGCCCGCTCGCTGACCACGGTTCCGTATGTATTGCGTCCGCCCAGCTCAATTCCAAGTGCGCCCGCGACCGCCGACTCCGGAATTCCGCTGTTCGGGCTCGGATGAAGCCGGGCGAAACGGCCTACCGAGCGGGCCGCCCGAAAAGCGCTCATCCGTGGCTGCACGGCAGCAGCCAGAATCAGCAGGATTCCGGTCAGTCTGGCCGGAATCCAGTTCATCACGTCGTCCCACCGCGCGGAGGCCCAGCCGAAATGCACATACCGGTCGTTCTTGTAGCCGACCATGGAGTCCAGCGTGTTCGCCGCCCGGTACAGCATCGCCAGAGGCGCTCCGCCGATGAGGGCGAAGACCAGCGGCGAAACGACTCCGTCGACGGTGTTCTCGGCGACCGTTTCCACGACGGCGCGCGTCAGCTCGCCTTCGTCGAGGTTTTTGGTGTCGCGGCCGACGATATAGCCCGTATATTTGCGGGCGGCGGCCAAATCTCCCGCTGCCAAGGGTACCGCTACCAGCCGTGCGGCATCTTTCAAGCCTTTGACGGCTATCGTCGTCGAAATAAACCACGTCGTCACCGCGTAACCCAGCCACGGATGTATCGCCGCGACTATGGCCGTTACGGCCGTCATGGCGGCAAATGCGGCCAGCATGACGGCTGCGGCCAGGACAATCCCCCGCCGCTTCAAGGAGCGCGGTGACAGAGCGGCCGCTTGTCCGGCCGTGTCAAGGGGCGCTCCGGCCTCCAGAGGCACGCCTTCAGCAGCCCCGGCCACGGCCCTAGTCTCGGCCCCGGTCTCAGCTCCCGCCTCGGCCTGGCCCCCTCCGGTGCATTCCGGCGCGCTCTTCCGCGATGCCGGCTCTTTCCTCAGCTTCCGTTCCAGAAAGCTGATCAGACTCCCGATGCGGATCACCGGGTGCGTCGGCCACTTCGGATCGCCGATCACAAGGTCGACGGCAACAGCCGCCAGCATCATCCACAAGATTTCTTTCAGCGAATAAAAAATCATGAGTTCCCTCTATTCAAACCGGTAAGCCCGGCTTTTCAGCTCAATGGGTATCCCGGCGGTCACCAGAAAAACCCGGCCGCAAACTTGTGCCAGCCGCTGATTCATCCGGCCGGCCAGATCGCGGTACAACCGCCCGAGAGGATATTCGGGCACAATACCGCTCCCGACTTCGTTGGTGACGAGCACGAGCGGTCCCTCGTAGGCTTCAACCGTCCGGACAAGCTCGTCCACTGCGGCGTTCACTTGTTCGGCCGCATCCGGCGAAGACTCCTCCTTCAGGAGACGATTGGAAAGCCACAGCGTCAGACAGTCCACCAGGACGACGCCCCGGCCTCTTTCGCCGCTGCAAGCTTTCAGCGCGGCGGACAGCTCCATCGGCTCTTCCGCCGTAATCCAGGGGAAGCCGGACTGCTCGCGCTGCGTGCGGTGCAGAGTGATCCGCTGCCGCATCTCCTCGTCCCAGATCTGGGCCGTAGCGAGATAAGTCCCGTGTGCGGCAAGCCGCGAAGACAACTGCTCGGCAAACGAGCTTTTGCCGCTTCTGGCGCCGCCCGTCACGAGGACAGCTCCCGCTCCCGGTTTATGTTCTTGCGCCAGATTCATCAGCCCCGCGACACTCCGGCGCTTTCGAAGGAAGCCATCTCGCGCATGATTTTGCCCGCCGCATCCATGAGCGTGAAGCAGAGCGCAGCCCCGGTCCCTTCTCCCAGTCTCATATCCATATGAAGCATGGGGCCGAGCCCGACCGCTTCCAGCATCCGACCGTGCCCCTGCTCGTGAGACTGATGGGAGGCGATCATATACGGCTGGGACTCCGGAGCCAGCCGCGAAGCAACCAGCGCGGCGGCCGAGGAGATGAAACCGTCGATCACGACCGGACAAGCGTTCTTGGCCGCGCCCAGGATGACTCCGGTCAGACCCGCGATTTCAAGGCCGCCGACTTTCGCCAGCACATCGAGCGCATCGTCCGCATCCGGCTTGTTGACCTCGATGGCTCTGCGGACAACTTCCTGCTTGTGCAGCCAGCGGGCATCGTCGATGCCTGTTCCGCGTCCTACCGCTTCTTCAACGGCGATGCCCCCGAGCACGCTCAGCAGCGCGGAGCTGGCCGTGGTGTTGCCGATCCCCATCTCCCCGGTCGCCAGAACCCGTACGCCGCGTCCGGCCAGCCCGTCTGCCACTTCAATTCCGACGCGGATGGCCTGGAGAGCCTCTTCGCGGGTCATGGCGGCTTCGCGGGCCATATTGGCCGTGCCTTTACGGACTTTGCGGGAGAGAAGGTCCGGATGCTCCAGGTCTGCGTTGACGCCGATATCGACGCATACGACTTCCGCTCCCGCGTGCCGGGCCAGCACATTGACGGCCGCGCCGCCCTGCAGGAAGTTCATCACCATCTGGCGGGTCACTTCCTGCGGAAACGCGCTGACGCCTTCTTCGCAGACGCCGTGGTCGGCCGCCATGACGACGATGGCCTTGCGGCTCATATCGGGCATAACCTCTCCGGTAATCCCCGCAAGCTGGCGTGCCATATCTTCCAGCTTGCCGAGGCTTCCCGGCGGTTTAGTCAGATTATCGAGATGGACGGATGCCGCATCCTTCGCTTCCTGACGGAGCGGACGAATAGCGCCGATTACATCCTGAAGTTCGTTCATATTTGTTCCTCCTCTGGTGTAGTGTTAGTCGGTATGTAGGTAAACCGCCCTGCGGGCGGTCCGGATTCACTCTATTCAATCTCCCCGGCGCAGCAGGATTTGAGGAATGCCGTGATCGGGATGCTCCAGGACGATCGGTTCCGTCCCGTAGACGTCCAGGATCAGTTCGCTTCTCATAATTTCCTCCGGCGTGCCGATAGATATGCCTTCTCCCTCATGAACGACGAGAAGCCGTTCGCAGTAGAGAGCGGCCAGATTCAGATCGTGAAGGACGGCGACCACCGTCAGCCCTTCTTCCCGCTGCCACTGCCGCACGTAGTCCATCAGCTGCATCTGGTAGCCGATATCCAGATAAGTCGTAGGCTCGTCGAGCAGCAGCAGGCGGGGCTGCTGCGCCATCACCTTCGCCAGCGCCACGCGCTGTTTCTGCCCTCCGCTCAGGTTCTCGACCGTCCGGTCGGCCAGCGGCTCCAGATCGAGCCGCCGCATAATCCGGTCGATAAGCGCAGCGGCGTCCTCCCGGTCTTCCCCGAGCCAGTTCTGGAAAGGGAACCTGCCCATTTCCACCACCTCACGGACGGTGAAACCGAGCGGAGGCAGCGCATCCTGCTGAAGCACGGCAAGCCAGCGCGCCAGCTCTTTGCGGGCGTAGCCCGCGACTTCCCTCCCCTGGAGAAGAATACGGCCTTCCGTAAGGGGGTCTACGCCTGAGATCAGTCTCAGCAAAGTCGATTTGCCGCTCCCGTTAGGCCCGATGACGCCGAAAAATTCGCCGGGCTTCACCTCGAAACGGATATCTTTGAGCACGCGGATTCCGCCGAAGCTTTTTCCCGCACCCTGTACTTCGATGATCGGTTCCATCAGCTTCTACCCCATTTCTTCTGTTTGCGCAGCAGATAAGCGAAGAACGGCGCGCCCAGAAACGCGGTGATGACGCCGAGCGGAATCTCTGTCGGGCTTAGAAGCGTCCGGGCCAGCGTGTCGGCCCAAAGGACGTAGATGGCTCCGCCTACGGCGGAAAGCGGCACGATCAGCCGGTAATCCGGTCCCGCGATCAGACGGATCAGATGGGGCACGATCAGCCCGACAAACCCGATGACACCGGATACGGAAACGGCGGCAGCCGTCACCAGAGTCGCGGTGATCAGCACGATCAATTTCGTCCGCTCGACATGGATGCCCAGATGAGCGGCCTGACGTTCCCCGAGCGCCAGCAGGTTGAGTGTCCGAGCATAGCTGTAAAGCACAACGAAAGTTACGAGGAAATACGGAAGGAGAACGGTTGTGTACGACCAGCCTTTCATCGCGAGACTGCCCATCAGCCAGAAAATGATTTCATTGACGACCTGTTTGGACATCGACACGAGAAAAGAAACGACGGAGCCGAGAAACGCCTGCATCACGACACCGGAAAGCAGCAGCGTCTCCATACGGATTTTGCCGTCGGTCCGGGCCAGACGCAATACGATCCAAAGTGAAACGGCTCCGGTGGCAAAACCGACGACCGGTATCGTCCACGTACCGAAAAACGTCGTCTGCAGACCGAAGTAAATGACGAACGCCGCGCCGACGCTCGTTCCGCTGCTTACCCCAAGCGTATACGGGTCCGCAAGCGGATTGCGCAGGACGCCTTGAAAAGCGGCTCCCGCTACCGAAAGGGAGGCCCCGACCAGGATGGCCAGCATCACGCGCGGCAGCCTTACCTTCATAATAATCTGCTCCGAGGATACGGGCCAGTCCGGCGTAATTCGGTCTCCGATCCAAGGCAGCTTGCTCCCCAGAATCGAAGCGATCTGACTCACCGGCAGATGGGCCGAGCCCAGCGAAAGACTCAGCACAATAGAAAGAAGAAGGAGTAAAACTCCTACTCCTCCCCAAAGTCCCCATTTAGGTTTCATTTATTTCACCAAGTCCGGATAGATGGCTTTAGCCATTTGCAAAAGTCCCTCTGTCAGACGCGGTCCCGGACGGGTCAGCGTATTCTGGTCGAGACCGATCACCTGGTTGTTTTTAACTGCATTGATTTCGTTCCACCCGCTGCGTCCGCGAATGAGTTCTTCAAGACTTTTCTTCGTTTTGTCATCCACTACGCCTTTGGCGAATAAAATAACGTCCGGATTCTGCTGGATGATTTTCTCCTCGCTGATCTGCTTCCAGCCCGTAATGTCGGAAGCGACATTGACACCGCCCGCCAGCGTGATCAGCTCATCCATAAATTCACCCTTGCCCACTGTCCAGCCCGGGGAGAATTCGATATAGACTTTTTTCTTCTTGTCCGCCGCTACGGTTTTTACGGCATCCGTAACTTTTTGACGGTCTTCTTTCATTTTTGCGACGACTTTTTCCGCCTGTTCCTGATGATCGGTAATCTGGCCGTAGAGCTGAATATTTTTCATGACGTCGTCAAGCGTCTTCGGCTCCACCTTGAACACGTTAATGCCCATCGCGCGCAGCTTTTCGACCGATTCTTTTTTCATCGAAACGCCTGTGAAAACAATGTCGGCTCCCGACGCGATAACCGATTCCTGGTTAGGCTGCGTAATTCCGCCCATTTTCGGCTTCGTTTTCGCTTCCGCCGGATAATCGTCAAAATCGGACACGCCGACGATTATATCGCCCAGACCGATCGCAAAAAGAGCTTCCGTCTCCGCCGGCGAAACCGACACGATTTTTCCTGGCGCTTTCTCGAACGTAAATTCCTTGCCCGTCGCATCGGTTACTTTCAAAGGATACTGCGTTTTCTTCGCGCTCGATTGCGGAGCGGTGCTTGCCGCCGGAGAGGCTGATCCCGCCGTTCCGTTATCCGCGCTTTGCTTGCCGCAAGCTGCCAGGCCGACGACCATCGTCAAAACGAGCAGCAGCAGGGCGTATTTAAAACCCCCGGTGGTTTTTCGTTCGTTGTTCATGTTCTCTACTCCCTTGCTGATTTAGTTTGACTTGAGGTTGTCCCACGATGTTCGCGCATGTCAACAAAAAATCCCCCCTATCCGGAGATAGAGGGGATAACTTTCAGAATCACGAGGTGAAACGGCCGTCAATCGGACGTCCTTTCCGGTTTCGCGCGATCCTCTCCTCGAAGGATATTGTGCTGCAAACCGGCAGGCAGGTCTCCTGACTTACGGATGGCTGACCGTCTTGCCTTCCCATCCGGCGCGGACAGTGGCATCGTAAGACGATCTCCGTATTACAGTGGCGGGACCGTGCCGGATTTGCACCGGCTTCCCTTTTCACCCTGGGCTTTGGCTCTGTTACGAGACGCCGCTTCGGGACCTGACGGTAAACGTATGAGGTTGGGCCTTCAAGTTCATCCCCCATTATAGGCCAAGCGGCGCCGGAAAGACAAGGACTTTAGTCATCGCACCACGTGCAGTTCCCGGCGTCCGCTATGGAGTCGCGGCGGCGGCAAGGCCGTCGCTTCACGATTTGGCGGCGATCTTTTTGAGCACCTCGAACGACTGCTCGGGATTGCGGCTGTTCACCGCCATAAAAGCGACGAGCCCCTTGCCTTCCACGCCGTTATCCTTCATCCACTTGGAATACTGGAGGGGAATGCCGTACAGATGCGTCTCCTTCTTAGGCGCTTCGGGCGGATTCTTTTTCTTGCCGGCAGGTTCAATCGTCGCCTCGAGTACGCCCTCCGGATAGTCTTCCTGCTTGAAATGCTCTTCCAGCGGCAAAAATGCCCCTTCGGCCGCATAAATCTTAAACTGTTCTTCGGGGATGATCAGGATACCGTGATTGCCGTATCCCATTTCGACGATCATCTTTTCATTGGAAAAAAGCGGGGACGTATTCAAATAGATGGACGGCTTGTCCCCCACAAGCGCTTTCAACGAATTTTCAAGCTTAAAAGCGGCATCGACCGGTATGCCGTCACGGGCCATCATAAAGATGGAAACATCCGCTTTGGGCTGGGCCTTCCCGCACCCGGAAACCAAGACGGTGAATAATAGAAGCAGTACTGCAGCCGGAAACCAGCGTTTCTGTGTCATCAAAATCCCTCCGTTGCCCGATAGCTTATGCAAACGCTGCAAAAAAGCCGGCATTTACCGGCTCTTCTGGACTAGATTCATATATTCGTTAATCTTATGATCAAGAAGCGTACTCATTTCAATTACGGACTCGGAAGTCATAGCCTCACCGGACTGAACCATCTGTTCCAGTCTGTGCCGCATAAACTGAATTTCTTCTTCCAGGTGAAAGAGGGAGGCTAATTTGGCAGGTCGTTTGGATAACCAGCGTTGATCGGAAACGTCATGACTGTACCAACCCGAGTTGTCGGCCAGACGATATTCTAAATAAGCCATACATATCCCTCCTTTACCCTAAAGATATCAGTTTTTTCCGATTCTGAAAACTATTTTTTGGGACAAGTCTTTACAATTTTTTCACAAAAGACCCAATACGGTCCAAAGCCTCGTTCAGCTGTGAAACGGAAGTCGCATAGGAGCAGCGGACGAAGCCTTCGCCGCCGTTGCCGAACACTTGTCCCGGAACGGCCGCCACCTTCGCTTCTGTCAGGAGTCGCTGAGCGAACTCTTCCGAGCTGAGGCCCGTCGAAGCGATGGAAGGGAACGCGTAGAACGCTCCCTGAGGCTCGTGGCAGTCGAGACCGATCTGCCGGAAGCCTTGAACGACCAGACGCCTGCGCTGGTTATAGGACTCGATCATCCGGTCCTTCTCCTCCAGCCCGTTGCGGAGCGCCTCAAGAGCGGCAATCTGGCCCATGATCGGAGCGCACATGACCGTGTACTGATGGATCTTCAGCATCGCGGAGATCAGGTCCGGATGCCCGCACATGTAGCCGACTCTCCAGCCCGTCATGGCAAAAGCTTTCGCGAAGCCGCTGACGAGAATAGTACGATCCCGCATGCCGGGCAGCGACGCGAAGCTCACGTGCTTGCTTCCGTAAGTGAGCTCCGCATAAATTTCATCGGCGATGACGATCAGATCGTTCTCTTCCACGATCCGGGCGATCGGCTCCCAGTCCTCGTACGTCATGATGCCGCCCGTCGGGTTGCTCGGATAGCTCAGAACGAGAACCTTGGATTTCGGCGTCAGACTTGCGCGGAGCGCCTCGGGCTTCAGCTTGAAGCTGTCCTTCGCGAAGGTCTCGATGCCGACCGGGACTCCTCCGCCAATCGTGACGATCGGACTGTAAGCGATGTAGCAGGGTTCCGGAATGAGAATTTCATCGCCCGGCGCAATCAGCGCGCGCAGCGCAAGGTCAATCGCCTCGCTGCCGCCGACCGTTACGACAACTTCATTCGAAGGCTCGTATTTTACGGCAAAATTCGTGTACAAATACTCGGCGATCGCTTCGCGAAGCTCAGGGAGGCCCGCATTCGGCGTATAGTTCGTCCGGCCTCTTTCCAGGGAATACACGCACGCCTCGCGGACATGCCACGGCGTCACGAAATCCGGCTCCCCGACGCCAAGAGAAATAATATCCTTGCTTCCGCTTACCAAATCAAAAAAACGCCGGATGCCCGAAGGAGGAATATCCCGGACCAGCGGTGACAAATAGCCCTGCATGGATTTCGGTTTGCTTCCGATTTCTTCCTGGTTTATCATCGTCATCGTCCTTTATGGTGAGACCAGCATCCGATGATCATCCTCACGGTCATCAAAAATGATCCCATCCTGTTTGTATTTTTTCAGAATAAAATGAGTTTTCGTTGACAATACCCGGTCCAGTGTCGACAGCTTGCTGGAAACGAAAGAAGACACTTCCCGCAGCGTACGGCCCTCGATCTCCACAAGCAGATCGTAAGCTCCGGACATCAGATAGACCGACTTCACTTCTGGATATAAATAAATGCGTTCCGCAATCGCGTCGAATCCGGTTCCCCGTTCAGGCGTGATCTGCACTTCGATCAGCGCGTTCACCTTGTCGCTGTCCACTTTGCTCCAGTTGAGCACGGTGGCGTACTTCACGATGATGTGCTCGTCTTCCATCTGGCGGATGGCCGCCGTTGCCTCATCTTCCGTAATTCCCAGCATGGTCGCGATAAGCGCCGGAGAGCGGCGGGAATCCTCTTTCAGAATATCCAGAATCTTGTGCTTCAAATCGTCCATCGTCAAGCCTCCTACTAAGAATCGATCATGTATAAGGTCCAATGAAATCAAGCATCGGATAGGGAAAATCGTTATCTTCCATATTACACGCAGCCCCCGCCGAATTCAATAAAAAACGGAAGCGCAAAAAAGCCGCAAGCACGCGCTCCTTGCAGCTTCATCTCCCTGCCCCGGCAAGCGGTTCGGCATCGCCCGGCGGCGCAAAACGGCAAGGTCGCTCCCCTAGCCTGCCGGGGCTTTCGGTCTCGCGGATTTCTGCTCGGAAAGCCCTTCCCCGTACAGGCATCTCCTTATGCCCGGTCTCCGGGGCTGCCGGACGTGCTTTTGCGGGTCTTGCCGATCGCGGGAACCCGCCAACTGCTGCACTCCGCTCTAGCCTACTGTGCGGCTGTAGGACGACTGCTTGCCGCGGAGCAGACGAAGCATGGCCGATTCGATCCCTCTTTTGCGGTAAGAAGGCAGAATAAGGACCGAAAGGGAGACTTCGTTCTCCCACTCCACGTCTCCGGTACAAAAGGCGATTCCGACCAGTTTCTGATCCTCGTAAGCGGAAATAAAACGGCCGTTTCCGATTTGCTTCAAACTTTTGCGATCGACCTTCTGGGAAGTTAATTCTGTATAGGATTGTATAAAGGGGTTCAGGACCCATGGTTTAGGCATCTCACCGGACAACGAAATCATTCTTGCAGGCCACCTTTCTACGAACAAGTGAATCTGTGATAATTATACATGATACTGTATTTTTATTCAACGACTTCCTTTCATATTCCACGCCTTTACAAAAAAATCCTATTTCTCCTCCGGCAGCATCGTCCTGAATATGCACAGGACAACTTACTCCTGCCATTCCGCTTTCACACCGCGCACAGTTATCGGCGCGGCCGTGTGTCATCGCATGACGGTGACTTCCGGCCCAAGGCGCCGGAGGCGAAACTCTCCGTTCCGTAAGTATGAAGTCCCCACAAAATCAGTGAGGCATTCCGGGCCTGCCTTCATGCATACGGGCAGCCGCTTTATTTTTTATTTATAGGGACCCTCAATCTTCCTGTTCATAAAATCGACCGCATAAAAAAGAGCTTTCCCCGGATTCAGGAAAAGCTCTCTTATTTATAGGGACACCGATTACGCATCGCATCCTCGCACGCGCTTATGAAAACGCCCCGGACGGCAGCCGTATTCAAGGGTACGTCCTTGATCAGACCGGCATACGGGAATTCATCCTTCCGCGATGCTGCTGCGATATGGCCGCATCCCGCCGCCTCCGACGATTTATTCGCCGAAGATGCCCATGCTGAGGTACCGCTCGCCCGTATCGGGCGCGATGCACAGGACGCGCTTGCCGGGCCCCAGCTTGCGGGCCACCTGGATGGCCGTCCACACGGTCGCGCCCGCGGACGGACCGACGAGGATGCCCTCCTTGGCCGCGAGCTCACGGGTCGTGCGCAGCGCATCCTCGTCCTCTACCCGGACGATCTCGTCGTAGACGTCCGTGTTCAAAATCTTCGGCACGAAGCCCGGCGACGTGCCGACCAGCTTGTGCGGGCCGGGCTCTCCGCCCGACAGCACCGGCGATCCGGCCGGCTCGACGACGTAGATCTCGATGCCGGGGATCCGCTCGCGCAGCACCTCGCCCGTGCCCGTGATCGTCCCGCCGGTGCCGGACGAAGCGACGAACGCGTCGAGCCTGCCGTCCGTCTGCTCGAGAATCTCCAAGGCGGTGGTCACCCGGTGAATGTCCGGGTTCGCCTTGTTCTCGAACTGCTGCGGGATGAAGCTGCCGGGAATGCCGCGCTGAAGCTCCAGCGCTTTGGCAATCGCACCCGGCATACGCTCCGCCGCAGGCGTCAGCACCACATCCGCTCCGTAGGCCTTGAGCAGATTGATCCGCTCCTTGGTCATGTTATCCGGCATGACCAGAATCGCTTTATACCCCTTCACGGCCGCGTTCATGGCCAGTCCGATGCCGGTGTTGCCGCTCGTCGGCTCGATGATCGTCGCGCCGGGCTTCAGCAGGCCGTCTTTCTCGGCCTGCGCTATCAAATTATAGGCCGCGCGGTCTTTTACGCTCCCGCTCGGATTGAAATATTCCAGCTTAACATAGACTTCCGCATGCTCTTCGCTTGTCAGGCGGTTAAGCCTCACGGCAGGCGTGTCTCCAATCAGTTCCGCGATGCTGTTTACCAGTTTCCCGCTCATTTCCGGTCTCCTCCCCGAAGCACGATTGTTCCTCTTTCCAACGCATTGGGTTCCAAACATATACCCACTATTTTTATAGGAATGGACAGCTCTGTCAAGAGTTTTCTGGATGCAGAACTTTCCTCATAAAGAGCCAGCTCAGGAATGGCGCGCTTCCGATCACAAGCAGCAGGGTATTAATCACCATCGCAGAGGTGCTTTGGGATACAACGGCAATAAACAGCAGCGTGCCCAGAATCCGCCCGGCGTTCAGCGCCAGCTCCCTCAGAATGACGAACTCCTCCCGGTGCCTCACGCTTTCCTCGTCTCTTCCGATCAGATCAAATACGGACGACGTCATCGGAATCGTAAACAACGGCAGAAAAAGGGACGTCCCGATACCGAACGCAAGCAGGGTCATATAATTCACTTTCCAGAAAAACGGAAGTATGGCCGCGATGACCATCAGCACCCCGAGGAGCATCCCTCTGCTTCTGTATTTGGGTTTGAGCACACGGCCGACCAGCCAGAAGCTGACGAAGGAAACGCCCGAAGTCACCAAAGCGTAGCTTCCGAGCTTTTGCTCGCTCGTCGTCGCGATATACACCAGCAGCGAAATCATAAACCCGAATACGCCTTCGCGAAAACCTTGAGCCATCAAAGCGGCACAAACCGGCCTCCACGGAGTATCACCCTGCCGCAAATGACGGAAACCGTACGTCCAGCCGTATGTGCCTTCGATCTTCCGCTTTTTCAGGAAAAAGCTCACCGCCACGCCGAGAACAAAAATACCCAGCGAGATTGAGAAGATAACCCGGTAACCGTTCGTTCCCGCCATATGAACGATGATGAGTCCCGAAATCCACGGCGCCAGCATGCCGACTCCCGCTCCCAGCAAGCCTGCCCAGCCGTTGAATTTGTCACGTGTCTCCCTGCTCGTAACCTCGAAGTAGACGATGTTGAACGCCAGCCAGAAAAAACCCGCAGCCATTCCCTGAACCGCACCGAGCAGGAAAATATAATTCACGCTGGACAGACCCAGCATCAAAACGAGCAGGTAAAAAACCGCCGACATGACAACACCCGCACGGAGACAGTTCATTTTGTTATGCTCTTTCACCCACTTGCCCGCCACCCAGAAGGTGAGCGCCATCGCAAGCTGATGCGTGAGTGTAAACCATCCGATCATGGCAAAATCGCTTTTGGCTTTCCATAAATAGATACTGACGAACGTTCCGGATAAGGCGTTGGCGGCCGCAAAAAGCATATTTTCTATAAGCAGCAGGGCGGACTGGGCATCCAGTCTTCCAATGGTAGGTTTCTTCTTCTCCCCGGCGGAAGCTGCGGCATCCGCTTCATGTTCCCAAGACTCCGCCGCCGGCGTTTCCTTGGCCGTTCCGAGCCAGCCTGCCAGCCGGGAGCGACCCCGCTCTTTGTCCTGCTGCATCCTCAAATCCCTTCCTTTCGAAGCCTGATCTTCCTTATCCTGTCCAAAAGAAGGTCTCTTCAAAGAAGCAGCTAAGTTCCGCTTTTTTCCTGTTTTCAATTACCGAAACGACTCCGCTTTTGCGTGAACGCCGCAGACCGCACCTCTCCAGCTCAACCCGCGTCATGGCGGCTGACCGTTGTCATGTGACGCCGAGCTCTGCGCCGTGAGTCTCACCCTGTGCAGCAAAAACGCTGCCGTCCTCGGGACGGCAGCGTTTTACGCGGATCTGTTTTAGTTGTCGGTTGCCGGTTGCTCTTTGGACGGATTCAATACGGCCAGAAGCTTCTCCCGGTCTTCCTCCGCCAAAAAAGTCTCGACCTTGAAACAGGACGGACACACAAATACATTCAATTTGTAGCCGGGATTCAGGAAAGCCTTGCCGACCGTTCCCGGTATGACGGGAGCATAGCCCGTACCCGCGGTTACCTGCGTGCCCCCGTGGAGCATAAGTTCCCGGCAGGCGGAGCATTCCGGTGCTTCCTCTTGGGTATCCAGCACATTCCGGACAGCTTCGGCGTACTCGTTGGTATAGCTGTCCTCTTCTTCCCAGTCCAGGAAATCATCCGAACCGGCCGCCGGTACAGCTTCTTCATCCGGCTCGTCCGCATCTTCTTCATCCGCTCCGAGCCGGATGCTGCGGTAATCGCTCAGTTCGTTATAGCAGTGCGGACATTCTTCTTCCGGTCCGATCTCCGGGTCCCATACGATTTCCGTCTGGCACCACGGGCATACGGTTTTCAGTTCTTCCTCGTTCACGCCAGTTCACCTCCGACAGGTCAATGATTCATCAAATACCAGACGCCCAGCCCCATAAACAGCACGGCCAGAGCAAATAAGATTCCCCATAAATATTTCATCGTTCGCGTTCCTTTCCGCCATCGCCAAGCGGCCGAAGAGCCGGATCAGGGTGCCTTTAAGGCACGCAAGCTCCGACGACATACGAAATGGAGACGGATATCATCAGCGACAGCAGTCCCACCGCGCGATTGTCTTTCTGGATTTCTTCGTCGATTTTAAAATACGGCGTCAAAAATTCAAAAATAAAATAAGCGGCCATCAATAGAAGGAAGCCGTATCCCGCCCAGATGAGAGAGCGGATAAGCGAATCGTTGTTTTCGATAGCAAACCGGAACAGATTGCAGATTCCGAATATTTTACCGCCCGTAGCCATTGCCACAGAAACATTCCCGCGCTTGATCTCTTCCCAGTCATTATACTTCGTTACAATCTCGAAAATGGTAAGAAATACGATAACGGCCACGACCGCCACAGAGAAGTACGCTAGCGCTCCAAGGTAAGGATTGCTGACCAACTGATTCACCTCTTCGTACAAATGTATGCCTCCTCCGTCGCAAGGAATGGTAAACAAGGGAAGAGACTGAGAAAATTCTCAGTCTCCGCGTTAGGCATACCGCCATTATATCATGCTTATTGTTTTTTTTCAGCCAGCTTCGCTTTCATGGCCGCAAGCTCGTCGTCGATTCCGTCGCTCTTGCCGAGCTGGTCGAGTTCGTCGTCCAGGCTCTTGCCTTTGGAGCGGAGCTCGCCGCTTGCTTGCGCTTCGGCTTCAAGCTGAAGCACCTTCTCGGACATGCGGTCGAAGCCTTTCGCCGCGTTGTCGGTTCCGAAACCGGACATCGCCTGGTTGATGTGCTTCTGGGCTTTCGCCGCTTCGGCACGGGCGATCAGAAGGTCTTTCTTGTTTTTCATTTTCGAAAATTCGTCTTTCATATCGGAGAGCTGATTGCGGAGCTGATCCGCATTCGTTTTGGCGATGTCGTACTGACGCTTCATTTCGTCGAAACGGGTCTGGTGCTCCTTCTTGTCTTCCAGCGCGCGGCGGGCGAGATCTTCATTGCCCTGCTCCAGAGCTTTCATGGCCTGTTCCGTACGCTTGCCGACCATTTCTTCCGCTTCTTCGTACTGCTGTTTGAATTTCTTCTCGATCGCGATCTGCTTGGCTACCGCCACTTCCGCTTCCTGAATGTCCTGCTCCATGTCTCTGAGGAACTGGTTCAGCATTTTTACCGGATCTTCCGCTTTATCGAGTAAATCGTTCATCGAAGCCATCGTCAAGTCTCTAAGTCTTTTAAAAATTCCCATTTGGAATTCCCTCCCGCTTTCGTTTGAATTGTGCTTTTATAACTTTCATACTTTTTCATACGGGGGACCTTCAAGAACGTTTCAACCATTTCCAAATATTTTTTCCGGATGCTTTTGTCCGGTTATTTCAGTTCAACCACCGTCACACCGTGGCCGCCCTCGTTATAAGCTCCGATCCGGAAACTTTTGACGTGCTTGTGCCTGCGCAGATAATCCTGGATGCCCGTCCGCAGCACGCCCGTTCCTTTGCCGTGGATGACATACACTTGGGCGAAGTTGTTCAGGAACGATTCGTCCAGGAACCGGTCGAGCTCCATGATGCCTTCTTCCACGTTGGTTCCGCGAAGATCGACCTCCATGCGGATGTTGTCGTCCCGGGTTCTTTTAACCGTGGCGGCCACCTGCTGGACCGGTTTCTTCTGAGGCGAAGCCTTGATCACTTCGAGGTCGGTCTTGTTCACCTTCATCTTCATGATGCCCAGCTGCACGGTCACTTCAGACGAATTCACGATTTCCACGACGTGGCCTTTCTGGCCGAGGCTCACCACGCGCACCTCGTCGCCCGGCTCGACCTCCGCCTTGCTCCGCTCGGGGCGCTTAGCTCCCGGCTTGCGGAGCTTCGGCTCGGCCTCGTCGAGACGGCGGCGGGCCGCGATCAGCTTGTGATCCTTGATCGCGCCGGCCTCTTCCTTCGCCAGACGCCGCAGGTCGGCGATGATCTCTTCCGCTTCGCGGCGGGCTTTGGCGATCGCGTCCTGCGCTTCGCGCTCGGCTTTGAGCAGCACCTTGTCCCGCTGCTCATCCAGCTTGGCGCGCTCCGCGGAGAGCGCCGCCCGCAGCTCTTCGTTCTCGCGCCGGATTTGCTCGGCGCTGTGGCGTTCCGCTTCGGCGGTCAGCCGGTTCTCCTCCAGCGAGGCGATCATCGTCTCGACGCGCTGGTCCTCGTCGCTGACCTGTCCGCGCGCTTTCTCGATAATCGCGCGCGGAAGACCGAGACGCTCCGCGATGGCAAACGCGTTGCTTCGGCCGGGAACCCCGACGAGCAGACGATACGTCGGGCTCAGCGTCTGCACGTCGAACTCCATGCTCGCGTTGATCACGCCGCGGCGCTCGAAGGCATACGCCTTCAGCTCGCTGTAGTGAGTCGTCGCGATCATGCGACAGCCCATCCGGTGGATGTTCTCCAGCAGCGAGATGGCGAGCGCGGAGCCTTCCGCCGGATCGGTGCCGGCCCCCAGCTCATCGAGGAGCACGAGGCTCTTCGGCGTCATATCGCGGAGGATTCCGATGATATTCGTCATATGGCTGGAGAAGGTGCTGAGGCTCTGCTCGATGCTCTGCTCGTCTCCGATATCGGCGAAGATGCCGTCGAAGACGCACAGCTCGCTGCCTTCCTCCGCCGGGACGAAGAGGCCGGACATCGCCATCAGGCTGAGCAGGCCGACGGTTTTTAGAGACACCGTCTTACCGCCTGTATTCGGTCCCGTCACGATAATCGTCGTGAAGCTCCCGCCGAGTTCCAGATCGATCGGAACGACCTTATCAAGCGGGATCAGCGGATGACGCGCCTTTTTCAGCTTCAGAAAGCCCCGGTCGTTCAACTTCGGCAGCGTTGCCTTCATTTCGCGGGCAAGTCCCGCCTTGGCGAACGTAAAGTCCAGCTGCGCGAGCAGTTCGACGTCCGACAGAAGGTCTTCCTCGATTTCCGCAACCCCTGCCGTCAGCATCCGGAGAATTTTCTCCACTTCGGCTTCTTCCTTGAATTTCAGCTCGCGGAGCCGGTTGTTTAGGGTAACGACGGCTTCCGGTTCAATGAAAAGAGTGGCGCCCGACGCGGACTGATCGTGAATCATACCCCCGAACGAAGAACGGTATTCCTGTTTGACGGGGATAACATAACGGTCTCCGCGCATCGTCACCAGCGCGTCCTGCAGCATTTTCTGCACGGACGGGTTGCGGATCATCTGCTCCAGCTTCTCGCGGACCCTCGCTTCGCCCGTCCGCAGCTCGCTGCGCACGCGGGAAAGCTCGCTGCTCGCGCTGTCCATCACCGCCGCGTTGTCGTCGATGCAGCTCTTGATCCGGTCCTCGGTCTCCTTGTTGTCGCTCAGGAGTTCGGCCCAGCTCAGCAGCCTCGGAACAGGATGCTGTTCGTCCATCGTCTCCAGAAACTTGCGGAGCCTCCGGCCCCCGTAGATCGTAGTCGCGATATCCAGCAGCTCGCTCGGATTGAGCATGCCGCCCACTCTGGCACGGTGCACGGCCGCACGGATATCCCGGATGCCCCCGAAAGGGGCACCGCCCTTAAGCCGGTCGACGGCGAAAGCTTCGTCCGTCGCCTGCAGGCGCAGCTTCACTTCCTCAAAATCCCCGGAAGGCTTTACCTCCGCCGCTTTTGCCGTTCCCAGCGAGGTGGCCGCGTGGCTGCTCAGTTTATGTGTGATTTTATGAAATTCCATTGTGTTAAAAGTTTTGGTATTCAAAGCATTCTCCCTCATCACATCTAGTATGATCTCTTTATTATATCCAATCCGGGACGACGAAGCTATGGAGAGTTCTTTTATAACCTCCGGTTCATGCGAAAACACCAAGACGGGCATGCTAAAAACGCGCATCCTGCCATGACCGCGGCAAGCGTACTTTACGGCTTTCGGTCCCCGGACCGCAAAAAGCGGGGAACCCGGTTCATGCGAAAGCGGGGGGAATTAAGCGCAGACCGCTGCTTTGCGCCGTTCCGTCAACAAATCAAGGAGGTGCCTTTCCGATGCGATTTCTCGGTCATGTGATCAGATTTATCGTTTCCGCACTGGTTTTGATGGTTGTCAGCTGGATCGTTCCCGGTTTTTCAGTGGGCGGGTTCGTAAGCGCCCTGCTGCTGGCCATCGTCATCGCTGTGCTGGCCTGGATTATCGAAAGCATCTTCGGCAGGCAGATTACGCCGTTCGGACGGGGAATCGTGGGCTTCCTGACAAGCGCGCTTGTCATCTGGCTGTCCCAGTTCATCGTTACGGGCGTACACGCCTCCATCATCGGTGCGATCCTTGCCGCTCTCGTCGTCGGGATTGTCGATCTGTTTATTCCGGTCTCTCCGTTTGACAGAAAAGACAGCCGGCGCAAAAGCACGCACTGACCGGCGGGATGCCGCGGCCGGATTCACGCTCTCTCGGGCGGGATCCGGTCTTCTTCATTTTTCACATCTTATTCGATGATTTGTCATAAAGGGTTCACTTGTTAGCCGCTGACTTCCCTACCTTCCGGGTGTATGATGAGGGTGTATGATACAAAGGGAGGGAAATTTATGAAAAAAACAGCAGCACTGCTGATGGCTCTTGTCCTTGTATTCGCTCTGGCCGCCTGTGGCAAAAAAACGGATACGGCGGCAACGGACGCGAACGCGACGGCAAGCCAGGAAATTACGCTTCAAGCGTCCAACTGGAAATTCGACCAGGCTGAATATAAAGTCAAAAAAGGCGAACCGCTTAAAATTAACCTGGACATCAAGGAAGGCGTTCACGGCGTATCGATTCCGGATTTGAAAGTCAGTCTCGACAACAACAGCAAGAGCAAAGTCGTCACTCCGGAGAAAGCCGGCACTTACAACATTCTCTGCAGCATTCCTTGCGGAAGCGGCCACTCCACGATGACAGCCAAGCTCGTTGTAGAATAAATCAAACCCGCCGGCAATTTCCGGCGAATTAAAAAAAGGCTTGCGGTTACGTATCGTCGATACGTCCGCAAGCCTTTTTTGTTCTGCAAAGCAGCCGCCCCTGAAAAAGCTTCTAGATTGACCGCCGTCATGCGGGACGGCAGTACGTGAACGCTTTTCCAGCAAGGGAGACACACCTGTCGCAGTCTTTAAGGAATTTTCGTCCTACGCTCCCGGAGGGTTTTCTCTTCTTCTGCGCAGCAGGGTAAAAATACCGAATGCGGCCAGAGGCGGCAGGATAGACACATAATAGAGCCCGCTTTCGGTCAGATCGACCGAAGTGAGGTGCCACTCTCTGGCGGCCATATAGCCGAGTGCGAAAGTCAGCATCGTCAGGCTGAGCTGCAGCGGAACGAGCGGCATCCCGATTTTTTTACGGAATTCCCCAAGCCCTTTCAAAGCCCCGAGCCTAAGCAGCAGCCTTACCGGTATGCTCAGCAGCGTCTGGGCGAAAATAAGCAGCAGAGCCAGGCTGAGCAAATCCTCCGACTGCTGGAACCAGATACTGTCGGGCAGGAACGTCCCCGCACTGAGAAGGGCCGCATAGACGCACACGAACATAATCAGCAGCGGCAGCAGGAAAAAGAATGTCACGGCCAAAGCCGTTATGACCGACTGCAAGAGAGCGGCACCCTCCGCTTTTTGTTTTCTACGAATCCATACATAAAACCAACCCAGACATGCTGCAGCCAGGATACAAGCTGTGGTCACAACGCTGCCGGCGGCTAACGTTTGTTCCATACGGTTTCTCCCTCCCTTGCTCCACAATCGCATCGTCGTCGCTCGCCGGGACGGAAGCAGGCTTAGGCGGGAGTGCCGCGTGCATCTGCATAGTCTTGCTTGTACGAGGAGTACCGGTGCAAATTCCAACCTCCGCGCTTCACGCCGACCGGATCGCTGGAGAGCCGATTAAAATGAATAAAAAACCTCCCTTACGGGAGGAAATATCCTTGAACTTACATGCTTCGCTGCCACAATTTCCGGGCCCATTCCATTACGTCATTCAGAATATAAGGAGCAAACCGGGACTCGCCGAGCCTGTCTTGAACATAGTCGGACGGCAGAATCGTCATGATATGAACCGCAACCGCGGCAATCACAAACGCTTCTATCGCTCCGAGCAGCGCTCCCGTCACCCGGTTAACGGTATGCAAACCAGGTAGCCGGGCAATCAGGTTGAGCATTCTCCCCCCGATTCCAAGGGCAAGCTTAACCAGAAAGAACAGCAGGGCGAAAGAGAGGGCATTCGCGATATAACGCTCCAAATTCAGCCCTTTTACCAAAAACTCATATTTATCATAACCGGAAAAGGAAGAAAGGGAAAGCCATTGCAATAAATACGTGGCAACGGGCTCGTAAAAACGGACGGCGACGTACAGGGCGATAAACAATCCGGCAATTGAAACCAGCTGGGAGATCAACCCCCGCGCATAGCCGAGAACAAGTCCTCCGGCGATAAGCACGAGGATAGACCAATCCAGTACATTCCAGGGAGGAAGAGTCATTATCCCTTAGGTTCTTCCATCACAAGCTGAATCCATTCGTTATACTCCGTTTGAAGCTTCGCATACTCGTCCTGCAGCTTGCGGTGTTCTTCCTGCAGCTCGTCCCATCGCCCGCTCGTCTGTTCATGCAAACGACTCATTTCTTTGAGGCTCTGCTCCGCCTGAAGATGGGTCTGCTCCAATTCCTCCAGTTGATGCCGGAGCAGCCCGCTCCGCTTTGCTTCCGTTTCCAGTTCTTCGGTAATCCGGGCCACTTCTTGACGGAGCTGTTCGGTTTCTCCGCGCAGGCCGCCGAGTTCACCAAGGCTGGCGCGCTCCTGATCGGCCTGCTCGTCCATAAGCTGACGGTACGCGTCCAGCTCTTCCTGCAACGACCGGCGCTCCTGCATGGAGCTCTCCAGCTCCCGGCGGATGGACTGCTCCTGCAGCACCTGCTCGTGAGCCATCTGCTGGGTCGCGGCAACTTCGCGGAGGGCAGCCGTCAGCTCGGCATTCAGCGCCTCACCGGACGCTTTCGCCTGGTTCAGCTCCTCGCGCAGCTTCGCCTCTCTTGCGGCCGCTTCGTCCCGGCCGGAAACCGCCGCATGGAGCTGTTCGGCAAGCTCTTCCGCTTTCCGCCGCTCTCCGGCGGACTTGTCGCGCTCGGCTGCCAGCTCACGTACCGCAGCTTCGCGTGCGGCCTCCAATACGGCGGCCGTTTCCTGCAGCTTAGCCGCCGCCGCGCCCTGGCCTTTCTCCAGATCTTCGAGGAGCGCTTCCGCGTCCTGACGCGCCTGGTTCAGCTCGGTCCGAAGTGTCTCTTCACGCTTAAGGGCCCCTTCCAACTGGGCGGCAAGTTCAGCCGCCGCAAGTCGTTCTTGGGCCGAACGGCCGCGTTCCGACGCAAGTTCCTTGTCGGCTTTCTCGCGGGCGGCAGCCACCTGAGTAAGCATGAGTTCGCCCTGCTTGAGCGTTTCGGTCAGCTCTTCCTTAAGAGAAGCCTCCAGCTTGGCGCGGTCTTCACGGGCACGCTCCACTTCCAAGCGCGCTTCTTCGAGCGCCTTCTCCGCTTCACGCAGCCGCTCGTCCGCGGTGGTCTGCCCCTGCTCCAGGTCTTCCAGCAGCGCCTCGGCATCCCGGCGCGCCTGTTCCAGCTCGGCGCGCAGCGCTTCTTCGCGCTCTTCGGAGTCTCTCAAGCGGACCGCCATTTCCTCCCGTACGGAAACCGTACGGGCTTCCGCATCCCGCTCCGCGGCTTTCGCGGCGTTGGCGGAACTCGCGGCGGCTGCCGCTTCCTCCTGTGCGGCGCGCAGAGCTTCCGACACTTTCCGCAGCTCCTCGTCCGCTGCGGTTTTATCCTGCTCGAGGTCTTCGAGCAGCGCTTCGGCATCCTGCCGCGCCCCCATCAGCTCCGCACGGAGCGTTTCGACAAGCTTCGCGGCCGATTCGCGCGCCTGCACCGCTTCCTGCCGGGCCGCCTCAAGCGCTTCGGAGGTTTCGCGCAGCGTGGCCTCTAAAGCGGCCTTCTCCATTTCGGCCGCTTCCCGCGCCGCTCTGTCCCGCTCCGCCGCTCCCGCCGTCTCCAGCTGCTCCCGCTCGGCACGTTCGCGTTCCGCGGCAAGTTCGCGTTCCGCGGCAAGTTCGCGCCGGCCGGCGGCTTCGGCTTCCCGCTGTGCGGAAGCCAGCTTCTCCGCCGCCTCCAACTCCGCAAACTCGAGCTGTTCGGCGAAATCTCTCCGGGCGGCCGCCAGTTCCTCCGCCGCTTCGCTGCGGGAAGCCGCCAGCTCTCCGGCTTCCTGCCGGACGACCGTAAGCGCCTGCTCCGTCTCGCGAAGGCGCGCTTCCGCGGCTTCCTTCTCGCGCTGGAGCTCCAGACGCGCACCAGACTCCCGTTCGGCCGCTTCCATCGCTTCCAGCAGCTCCTGCTCCGCTTTCTCGCGCTCTTCGGCAAGCTCCCGGCGGAGCGCTTCCTGTGCGGCTTCCGCCTCGCGGCGTGCCGCCTCCAGCATGTCCGCCGTCTCCTTGCGGGCGGACTCCAGCTCTTCCGCCTTGCGTTCCGCCGCTTGAAGCTTCTCCGCCGCCGCGCTCTCAGCGGCCTCCCGTTCGGCTGCCGCTTCCTTGCGCAGGGCTTCCAGGCGCTCTTCCGCCTCCAACTGAGCCAATTCCAGCTCATCCGCGCTTTCCCGCTTCAAAACTTCCAGCTGCGCCGCAGCGGTTTCCATCAGCGCTTCCAGCTCGGCCGCTTTACGCTCCGCCGCTTGCAGCGCTTCGGACGCTTCGCGCAGCTTGGCCTCGGCGTCGTCTTTCTCGCGCTGGACCTCAGCACGCGCCTCGGTTTCCCGCTCGGCCGCTTCCATCGCTTCCAGCAGCTCCTGCTCGGCCTTCTCCCGCTCGGCCGCCAATTCTTGCCGGAACGCTTCACGCGCGGCCTCGGCTTCACGCTGCGCTTCCGCCAGCTTGTCCGCCGCTTCCTTGCGGGCAGCCTCCAGTTCCTGCGCTTCGCTCGCAGCAGCTTGCAGTTGTGCGGCGGCTTCGCGCCGCGCTTCCTCCAGCTCCGCTGCCGCCTCCCTTCTCGCGGCGTCGAGCTGTTCTTCGGCTTCCAGTTGAGCCAGCTCCAGTTCTTCCGCTCCTTGGCGCTTCAAAGCTTCAAACCGATCGGCGGTTTCGCGTTCCAGCGCTTCCAGACGTGCGGCAGCTTCTTGCTTCTCCACTTCCAGCCCGGACGCTTTCAGCTCCAATGCCTGTAAAGCCTCGGACGCTTCACGCAGCTTGGCCTCGGCGGCCTCTCGGCCCCGCTGGGCCTCCTTGCGCGCCTCGCCTTCCTGTTCCGCCGCTTCCATCGCTTCCAGGAGCTCTTGCTCGGCCCGTTCACGCGCCGCCTCCATCTCCTGCCGGAACGCCTCGCGAGCGACTGCCGCTTCACGCTGCGCTTCTTGGAGCTTTGCTGCCGCTTCCTTGCGGGCGGCCTCTATCTCTTCGGCCTCTCGTACGGCCGTCAGAAGCTTGTCTGCCGATTCGTTCTCGGCTACCGCCAGCTTCTCCGCAGCTTCCCTTCGTGCGGCCTCCAGCTTCTCCTCGGCTTCCATCTGAGCCAGCTCCAGCTCTTCGGCGCTTTGCCGCTTCAGAGCCTCCAGCTGCGCATCAGCCGCCTTCCGGGCCGCTTCCAGATGGGCCGCTTCCCTGCGCAATGCTTCAAGCTGCTCTTCTGCTTCAAGCTGCGCCAGTTCCAACCGCTCGGCCGCTTCTTTCTGCAGAACTTCAAGCTTCTCCGCAGCTTCCAGACGGTCTGCGGCCAGGCTTTCCTCCGCTTCCCGCCGAGCCGTTACCAGCGCTTCTTCGGCATTCCTCAGCCTCATTTCCGCTGCCGCTTTCTCAGTCTCCGCCGCTTCCCGCACCGCTTTGGATTCCAAGCGCGCCGCTTTGAGCGCTTCCGTAGATTCGCGGAGTTCTTCTTCCGCCGAAGCCTTGTTCGCTTCCAGCTCTTCCAGAAGCGCCTCCGCATCTTTACGCGACTTTTCCAATTCTTCGCGGATTTCTTCCAGTTGATCGGCCGTTTCCCGGAGCTTTTGCTCGCGGCTGGCGGCCAGTTCTTTGCCCTGGGCCAGCTCGCGCTGCATATGCTCCCCGCGCTGTTTCATAAGCGCAAGTTCGGTGCGCTGCGTCTGCTCGCGTTCCCCGGCTTCGCGGAGCTGTTCCTTCAAGCTGTCCGCTGCGGCTTTTTCCCGCTCCGCTTCCTCCAGAAGCGCTTCGGCGTCTCTCTGGGCCTGCTGGAGCTCGCTGCGCAGCATTTCCTCGCGTTCGGCGGCCTGCTGCGCGTCGGCATTCAGCCGCTCTTCTCTTTCACGGCTTTCGTCCGCCTCCAGCTTCGCCAGCTCGAGTTCGTCCTTCAACTGGCGCAGCTGTTCGTCCGTGTGCTTCTGCTCGCGCGCCAGCTTCTCCAGCTCGGATGCCGCCTGCTGCCGATTCTCTTCGGCGGCGGCTTTTTCAAGCTCCAGTTCCTCCAAAAGCGCTTCGGCATCCTGCTTCGCCTGATCCGCTTCCTTCCGGACCGCGGCTTCTCTTTGGGCCGCTTCCGCAAGCTCCCCCCGCAATTGCTCCATCTGTCCGTTCTGCTGCTGCTCACGCTGCTTGGACGCCTGCAGATCGCGCTGGACTTGCTCGCTGCGCTGTTTGACCAGCTGAAGCTCGGCCCGTAGGGTCTGTTCCTTCTCTGCGGCCTCCTGGATTTGTAGAAGAGCGGCCGCCGATTCTTCTCTTGCCTGACCGGCCGCCGTTTTTTCTTGTTCCAACTGCTCAAGCAGCGATTCGGCATCGCGCTCCGCCTGCCCGATTTTGCTTTCGAGCGTCTTGATTTGCCCCGCCGCCTGCTCCAGCTCCTTCTTCCACTGATCGGCCTGGCGAGCGTCTTTTTCCATCTGCTGCTTAAGAGACGCCTGTTCCCGCTGGAGCTTCTCCGTGTTTTGCCGGGCCTGCTGAAGCTCAGACTTAAGCTGTTCTTCCCGCTTCGCTGCCTGCTGGGCCTTTTCCTTCGCCGCGTTCAACTCTCGCAGATTCTGTTCCGCCCGCTGCTTCGTCTGCTCCAGGGATGCCGTAAGCTCCTGCTGGCGCTTGGCCGCTTTGGCTCCCAGTTCCCGGGCTTCCGCCAGCTCGGCTTTGCGCAGCTGTTCCTCCTGCTGGGCTCTTTCGAGCTGCCCGCGTGCAGTTTCCACGGCGGCGTCGGCTTTGGAAAGCGCCCGCTGCAAATCGTTCAGCCGGCTTTCCGTCTCGCTGAATCTCTGTTCGACTTTGGCTTTCTCATCCGTCAGATTGACGGCCGCAAGCACCGCGATTTTGTAGGTATCGAGTCGCGGATAGCTTTCGGCGATCTGAACCATCTGATCATTGACTTCCGCCGCCACTTTGCGCACGTAGCCGGGGCTGTTATTGGCTTTCAATTTATATTCATTTCCATATATATCAACGATGATTTTCGTTTTTTCTTCCGAATTCATGAGATATCCTCCTTCGGTTTAAACACTCGAAATCCGGCCGCCTGCATGGCGGTTCCGGTTGAAGACATCGGACTTTTCCATTTGTTTCCTTGTTTTATAGAAAAAAGCCGGTCCATCGAAAAAGAATTCGATGCGACCGGCCCTATTTCCTTCCGTAGCCTTGATATTTCAGCGAAAGATCACTTGCGGAGCTCGGCTCCGAAAGCCGATTCCAATGCCGCCACGACACGCGCATGCGTTTCTGTGACTTCTTCGTCCTGAAGCGTGCGCTCGGGATGACGATATACCAGCGCCAGAGCGACGCTCTTTTTGCCTTCGCCCAGGCGTTCTCCCGTATAAACATCGAAAACGCGGATGGATTCCAGCAGCTCCGAAGCCGTTTCCGCCGCCAGGCGTTCCAGATCGCCTACCGGCACAGCCGTATCGACAACGAGCGCCATATCGCGCCCTACCGACGGATAGCGGGGAAGTATGCGGTAATCCACTTCGAAATCGGCATGTTGGAGAAGCGGATCAAGCTCGGCTTCCAGCACGTAGGTGTCTTCAAGGTCCCGTTTCTTCTGAAGCGTCGGGTGCAGCTGCCCCATGTAGCCGATGGACCGGCGCTCTCCATCCGGAGTGAGCAGGAACAGTTCCGCCGTGCGTCCCGGGTGGAAGCCTTCTTTCTGTGCGGACCTGAATTCGATCGTTACGCCCAGGTAAGAAATCACCCGTTCCAGCACGCCCTTCAAATCGTAGAAGTCGGCTTTGCGGGCTTTCTGTCCCCAGTGGGCCCCACTCCAGTTACCGGTCATCGCGATGCTCAGCAGACGTTTTTCCTGCGGCTGTGCGGTCAAGGCCGTCTCCTTGGACAGGAATACCGTGCCCGTTTCGAAAATCGCGACATCATCGTTATTCCGGTTGCGGTTATAGCTCACAACCTCAAGCAGATGAGGCACTAGCGACGTCCGCAGGGCGCTGCGGTCTTCGCTCATCGGCATCGCAAGCGGAATCGGCGCGTATTCCGGATAAAGACCCGGATAATCGGCGGCATTTTCCCGCTGTCCCAGCGTGTACGTGATCACTTCGTGCAGACCGCTTCCCGTAAGCAGACGGCGGATAGTCCGGCGCAGGGACTGTTCGCGCGTCAAGGAACCGGGGGTCGTTACGCCGGTCATCAGCGTCGTCGGGATGTTATCGTACCCGTACAGACGCGCAACCTCTTCAATGAGGTCAACGTCCCGGGTAATATCTCCGCGACGGCCAGGCACGTGAACGATGAGAGAATCTTCTTCGAGCAATCCGTATTCGAGACCGAGACGGTCAAAAATTTCTTTGACCTGCTGCAGCGAAAGTTCCGTGCCGAGGTACGTATTCACACGTTCCAGTTTCAATGGAATCTTGACGCCGGAGTAGGCTTGAACGGTCTCCTGCACGATACCCTGGGCTACCTGGCCTCCGGCGCAAAGCACGAGGAGAGCCGCCGCACGGTCAAGCGCGGGAATCACCGCTTCCGGATTGACTTCCTTCTCGAAACGGAGGCTCGCCTCCGAACGCAGACCGAGCTGACGGGACGTTTTACGGACGGACGGGCCGGCAAACCGAGCCGACTCCAGCAAAATCGAAGTCGTGCCCTCCGTCACTTCGGAATTGGCTCCGCCCATAACGCCGGCAATCGCGATGGGTTTGAAGGCGTCGGTGATGAGCAGCATGTGCGGCTCCAGCGTACGCTCCACATCGTCGAGCGTCACAAGCTTCTCTCCTTCCGTCGCCAGGCGGACTTCGATTTTGCCGCCCGCGACCTGATCCGCGTCAAACGCGTGAAGAGGCTGACCGTATTCCAGCATCACGTAATTCGTAACGTCTACGATGTTATTGATGGGACGGATGCCCGCCGCCATCAGCCGGTTCTGCAGCCACAGCGGAGACGTACCGACGCGGACGCCCTCAATGAGGCGCGCCGCATAATGCGCACACTGATCGGGTGCGGCGATCGAGACGGAAATTTTATCCTCCGCTTTGACGGTGCTGAAATCGACGTTGATGTTGCGTCCTTCTTCCGGCAGCTTCACCGGACGTCCGAGAATCGCGCCGATTTCATACGCGGTGCCGATCATGCTCAGGCAGTCCGAACGGTTCGGCGTCAGCTCGAGTTCCAGGACATTGTCACTTAGACCCAGCACGTCCACGATCGGCTTTCCGATTTCGGTATTTTCCGGAAGAACCAGAATTCCTTCCTGAATTTCCTTCGGCAGCAGTTTATCGTTCATGCCCAGCTCTTTGGCGGAGCAGATCATGCCCTGTGATTCCACGCCGCGAAGCTTGGCACGCTTGATTTTGAAATCTCCGGGAAGTACGGCGCCGATAACGGCAACCGGGACCTTTTGTCCGGCATCCACATTTTTCGCTCCGCAGACGATCTGCAGATCCTCGCCCGTTCCCACATCGACCGTACACACGTTGAGTTTGTCCGCATCGGGATGTTTCGTCTTCGATTTGACATAGCCGACGACAACGCCCGACACGCCTTTGTTCAGCGATTCGACAATGTCGACTTCGATGCCGCTCCGTGTCATTTTATCTGCAAGGTCTTCAGCCGTGAAGCCCTGCACGTCTACATAATCCGACAGCCATTGATAAGATACTTTCATCGCCTTTTTCCTCCTTCTTTCCCGTTTATAGGTGGACGAACTGTTTCAGGAAGCGCAGATCGTTCGTATAGAAATTACGGATATCTTCAACCCCGTATTTAAGCATCGCTACGCGCTCGGGCCCCATGCCGAAAGCGAACCCGCTGTATTCGTTCGGATCGTACCCGGACATTTCGAGCACCTTCGGGTGAACCATGCCGGAGCCCAGAATTTCGATCCAGCCGGTCTGCTTGCAGGTCCGGCAGCCTTCGCCGCCGCACATCATGCAGGACACGTCGACTTCCGCGCTCGGCTCGGTGAACGGGAAGAAGCTCGGGCGCAGGCGGATTTGAGTCTGCGGGCCGTACAGCTCGCGCACGAACTGCAGCAGCGTTCCTTTCAGATCGCTCATACGGATGTTCTTGTCGATGACAAGACCCTCGATTTGCGTGAACTGATGGGAGTGCGTCGCGTCGTCATCGTCGCGCCGGTACACTTTACCCGGAGAGATGATTTTGACCGGCACGGCTCCTTTGCGGCCTTCCATCGTCCGGACCTGGACAGGGGACGTATGCGTGCGGAGCAGGAGCTCCTCGGTGATGTAGAACGAATCCTGCATATCGCGCGCCGGGTGGTCCTTCGGCAGGTTTAGCGCTTCGAAGTTGTAGTAATCGCGCTCCACTTCCGGCCCTTCCACGACGGTGAATCCCATTCCGATAAAAATGTCCTCGATCTCTTCGACGATCTTGTTCAGCGGATGAACGGCTCCCTGCACGGACGGACGGCCCGGCAGCGAAACGTCGATCGTTTCGGCGCGGAGGCGGTTTTCCGTCTCCTGGCGATCGTATTCTTCCTGCTTCGCCGCGATCACTTCTTCGATCGCACCGCGGACGTCATTGGCCACCTGGCCGATAACCGGGCGCTCTTCCGCGCTTAACGCGCCCATGCCGCGCAAAATTTCGGTCAGCGGCCCTTTTTTGCCCAAATACTTGACTCTGAGATCATTCAGCTCCTGCTGGCTGCCGACAGCGGCCAATTCCTGCAGCGCTTGTACTTTTAACGCTTCCAAACGTTCTCTCATGTGTAATCCCTCCTTTAGATCTGGCAACCCTTGACGGTTTCCGGACAACAAAAAAAGCTTCTCCGCCCGGTAAGGGACGAAAAAGCCGTGGTACCACCCTTGTTAGACCGCCTGCTGCGCAAAATGCCTTCTCGGAAGGTCATCCGCCTCTGACGTGTCTCACTCTTCGAAATAACGGTTCGTAGCCGGTACTCTCTACTGACTGGCCCCAGGCCACTGTTCAAGAAACTGCTCGGGAGCGAACTTCGGCAGCCTGGTTCCACGGGGACGCTCTCAATCTCCGGCGTCTCCTCCCTGTCAGGAAGCACTGCGTACTTTTCTCCTTCATTGCATTTGTTATGGAATTGGTTACTGCATTTAACTATGCCACCTATTATATGAAAATCGGCGCGGCGTTGCAAGCCCATTCAAAGCCCGCTTTCCTTGTAAAAAAAGAACATGCGGCGGTTACGTAAGAAGCTTGAGTCCTACGGCCGCCGAAATAATCATGGCAATAAACAGGATGCGGCGCCAGTCTTTGGACTCCCCGAACATAAACATGCCCAGCAGTGTGCCCCCGCACGTGCCGATTCCGGTCCACACGGCGTAAGCCGTGCCCATCGGGATGGTTTCCATGGCATAGGACAGCAGCGAAAAGCTGATGCCGAAGCCGAAGAAAAGCAGCACGTAAGCCCCAATCGTCTTCTTCCGTGCGATTTTGTTCATGGCGAGTACGCCGAAAATTTCCGAACATCCCGCCAATATCAGTGCGGCCCATGCCATCAGGAATTCCCTCCTTTCGCCGGTTCTTCCGGTTCTTTCGTCGTGATTTTAAGCCCGATCACGCCGCCGAGCAGAATCAGGATAAAGACAATCTTCAGCCAACTGATCGGCTCTCCGAACACGATCGTTTCCGTAAGGACAGTGCCCGCCGTGCCGATCCCAGTAAATACCGCGTACACCGTTCCTACGGGCAGACGGCTAGTCGCCAT
The DNA here is from genome assembly GCF_000739915.1 of Paenibacillus chitinolyticus NBRC 15660. GTDB lineage: Bacteria > Bacillota > Bacilli > Paenibacillales > NBRC-103111 > Paenibacillus_F > Paenibacillus_F chitinolyticus. The sequence goes on from NZ_BBJT01000004.1 coordinate 377,747, forward strand.
CAGCAGCACCCAGAAGCTGAGCAGGATCGCGGCTCCGGTCAATATCCAGGTAAACGCGTCATGCGCATGTTTCAGACCCGAAACCCAGCCGATTTCCAGCAATCCCGCCGCCAGTACATAAATCCAGTTCCGATTCATAATCGAATCGTGCCTCCTTCTTTCTCCGTATGCTCATGAAGGCTCATGAATGGGAGATTCCCCGCCAGTAGACGTCCCACGAAGCCTCCAGCCTTTTATCGTAACTTTCGGCCGTACCGTACAGCAGTTCCACAATGACCCCGTCCATCAAACAAAGAAAAGCAGCCGCAGCTTTATCCGGATCGACGCCGATAGCCGAGCGGTCCCCGGTAAACACGGACGTAAGCAGCTCCTCCATCCGGGACAGGTACGTATAAGAGAGATCTATCGTTTCCCTGTACACCGAGGCCGGCGGAAAGTACATCATCCGGATCCAAAACTTCGTCGAACCGTTGTGCTCGTACTTGCCGCGCGTATGGGACAACAGCTTATACAGCTTGCGGTCAAGCGCCTCGCCCCCTGTTTCCAGATGCGAGGCGGCAAAATCCAGCTCGCCGCGCGACGCGTCCTGCAGCACGCTGAGAAACAATTCCTCTTTGCCTTTAAAGTGTGCGTAGATGGAAGGCGTTTTTATCCCTACGACTTCGGCGATATTCGCCATGGAGGTGCCTTCGTAGCCTTGTGACGCAAACAAATCGAGTGCGGCCGCTTTAATCCGGTCGGGGGTATTCATGAGCCTCATTCTCCTAACTAACATTAGTTAGGTACAGTATGTCACATTTCCGCTTTGGGATCAAGCGGCATTTTGACTTTGTCTTCATTTTCCCGTTAAATGAAAGAGAACATACCGTACGGATTCCGGGTCCAACACGGTCAAAAACGCACGCGGGAGGCTGAAACGATGAAATACCGCACACTCGGTAAAACAGGATTAAAAGTGTCCGTAATCGGCGTCGGCACATGGCAGTTCGGCGGCGAATGGGGACAGGACTTTACACAGGATGAAGTGGACGCTGTCCTGGATAAGGCAAAGGAGCTCGGGATCAACCTCATCGATACGGCGGAATGCTACGGCGATCATTTGTCGGAATCGTTTATCGGCAATTATTTGAGCCGTCGGGGCCGTGAAGACTGGGTAGTGGCGACCAAGTTCGGCCATCATTACCATGACCGGTTTAAACGGGACGAGCGTTTTTCGGCGGAAGATATGATCGGGCAGCTCGACGCCTCTTTGAAAGCGCTGGGAGTGGACTATGTCGACTTGTACCAGTTCCATTCGGGAACGGATTCCGCGTTCGACAACGACGCTCTCTGGACGGCGCTGGACAAGCAGAAGCAGGCGGGCAAAATTCTTCACATCGGCACTTCGATCGCGAAGAACGACAACCTGCATCAGGTAGCCGCCTCCACGCAGGTCGGATCGGAAGCGATCCAGGTCGTGTACAACCGACTCGACCGCGCTCCCGAAGAGAGTGTGTTCCAGTCGTGCCTGCAGCAGAACCTCGGCGTGCTTGCCCGCGTTCCCCTCGCCAGCGGCTATCTCAGCGGCAAGTACAAGCCGGGCGCCACTTTCGCCGCCACGGATACGCGCCACCGGCACGACCCCGCCGAGACGCAGCGTAAGCTCGAGGAGGTGCAGCGCATCCGCGAGCACGAAGTGCCGGAAGCGATGGACATGGCGACGTGGGCCCTCGCGTGGTGCTTGAAGCATGACGCGGTCAGCGCCGTCATCCCGGGCTGCAAAAACGTCGCTCAAGTCGAAAGCAACGCGAAAGCGGCGCAGTATCTGAGCGACAATCACCCGCAAGCATGGACGGAAGAAGCGGAAGCTTCCGGCGCATGATTGCGCACGCGAAAAAGCCTATCCGGTTTTAACGGATAGGCTTTTTTGTGTTGCCGTGGGCAGGTGCGCCGCGGGCCTGCACGGACGGGTTTGCCGTAGGCACGAGGCTTGCCCGGCTCCCGCCTAGGCGCATGCGCATCCGGCTCCGCAAGGCCATGGCCGCTCCGATTTCCGGAGCACCCGAAGCTCCGGGTGACGCGGAAAGGGTCCGACCGGAGGCCTGCCCCGTGCTAAGGCAGCAAAGCACGGTGTTACCTCACCGGCCCGTCAACGTCCGAAATAATCAATCCCCATCGCTTCCCGCACTTCCCGCATCGTTTCGCGGCCGATGCCGCGCGCTCTGGCTGTGCCGGATTGGAGAATTTCGTCCACTTCGGCAGGCTTCGCCCCGTAATGAGCCCTGCGCTCTCTCATCGGCTCCAGCAGGGCGTTCAGCCCTTCCGCCAGCTTCTCCTTGCAGGCTGTGCAGCCTATGCTCCCCCGTTCGCAGCTCTCTCTTATTTCCGGAGCCTCTTCGGCCAGAAACGCTTCATGGTAGGTGAAGACCGGACAAATCCCGGGATGTCCCGGATCGTCTTTGCGGATTCTGGAAGGGTCCGTCTTGGCCTTCTTCAGCTTTTCTCTTACCTCTTCCGCAGAGGCATCGAGCTCAATGCCGTTGCCCAGACTCTTGCTCATTTTGCCGTTCCCGTCCAGACCGATCAGGCGCGATGTATCGCCGACCAGCGCCCGGGGCTCTTCGAACACCGGCCGGTAGAGCGAGTTGAATCTGCGGACGATTTTGCGGGTCTGCTCGATATGAGGAATCTGATCGTCGCCTACCGGAACGAGCGTGGCCTTGCAGAACGTGATGTCCGCCGCCTGGCTGACCGGATAACCGAGGAAGCCGTAGTACAAATCGTCGTACCCCCGCTGCTCTGCCTCGCTTTTGGTCGTCGGGTTATGCCTCAGCGAGCTAACTGTGACGAACATCGAGTAAAACACCGTCAGTTCGGCGATTTCCGGAATGAGCGACTGCACGCAGAGCACAGCCTTCTCCGGATCGATTCCGGCCGCCAAGTAGTCCAGCGCGACAAGCCGCAGATGTCTTCTTACCAAATCCGGGTCCTGAAAATGCGTCGTCAGCGCCTGCACATCCGCCAGCAGCAGAAACGTTTCCATCCGATGCTGCAGCTCCACCCGCTTTTTCAAACTTCCGACGTAATGGCCGAGGTGCAGCTTCCCGGTGACGCGGTCTCCCGTTAATATCCGTTCCATATTCATTTCTCCTTTGAATGTTGGTTTCAATCCCTTTTCGCAAATCTGTCAAACCTCCGCGCGTCCTGCTTTCCAGACGCCACCACCAACCGTCTTCCACGGCCATCACCCCCTTTATGTATAATAAAATGTTTTCGAAGAATAAGGTCCGGAGCGTAAACCGGACAACAAAAAAACTCCGTCCTTAAAAAGGACGAAGTTGCTCTTCGCGGTACCACCTTTGTTCGTTTGCCTATGACAAACGCGCTCTAACGTACGGAAAGCGGTCCGCTTTCGATACGGGGTCCAAGGATAACGGCCGGACCGGATGCCGCCGGTTCCTACTGCCCGCAAAAGGGGTTCGGACCGGCACTCGGAAGCCCATTCGGCGTCTGCCTGACACTGATTCTCACCTGCCATCAGCTCTCTGAAGTCCTGCCTGACGCTTACTCTTCTTCTTCATCGTGACGGATATGCTTTCGGCTTGCTTTTCAACAGTTTATCAGGCTGCGGTGAGGAAGGCAATTGTTCGCGCCGGAATTGTTTACCGGGTTTCGTTTGCGGGTTATAAGTCTTAACGAACCACATTCAGATTGGGGGAGAGTCTTTTGAAAATAAAACTCGGGCTGCTTGCCGCCGTTTCGTGTCTGGCCTTGACCGCATGCGGAGACTATAAGGAGCAAGCATCCCCGCTCAAGCAGGGCGGCGGCGCCGCAGACCGTTCTTCCGCCGCCAAAGCACCGCGTTTTGCCGCGTCCCTCACTCAGGAATACTCCAAAGAAGACACCGTTCAAATCGGCGATGCGAAAATAAAAGTAAGCAAAGTGGAAAAATTTACGGAGCAGGGTCCGGAAACGCCCAACCTGCCGGACGGCGAATTTGTCGTGGTGACGCTGAATATCGAAAATTCGGGGGCCCAAGAGCTCGCGTACAACCCGTACAGCTTTGAAATGGCCAACAGCCGCGGGATGACCAGCGACAAAGTGCTCGCTTCCTTCTCCGGCGAAACCGGGCTTAAATACGGCGAGCTGGCACCCGGGGCCAAAGTTTCGGGTACGCTGGTGTTCGAGCAGCCAAAGGGCGATCCCAAGCTCCAGCTTCTTCACAAAGAAGACACGGGACCGGACAAGGCCGTTAAAATCAATCTGCAATAAATTGGCGGGATAAGCCCGGACAATGAAAAATGCCCTGTTCCGCCGACGGAACAGGGCATTAATTTTTTTCGGGACCGGTTTCGTTTCTGTAAGCCTGTCCCTAGCAAGCATCTTTGCGGAGGGGACGCTTCAAGACACCCAGGCACGGTTTCTAAACGAACCGGATCTTGCATCGTTTAGATCCCCCTATACAGTCTGCGGTTTTCTAAAACTTTGCTCCCGCCTGCTTTTCTACCGCGTCTTTGAGCATCATGTAGACGTCGCCGTCGCTTAACTTCTCTTTATTGGCGATGATGCCAAGGGTCGCTTTGCTGAGCAGTCCGCCGCTTTCCAGCGCGGCCTGTGCCTCCCCAGCTTCCACCTTCAGCCCCGCGGCCAGCGCGATCGTGTAGCTCGCCTGCTGCAGAGTCAGCGTTTTCTTCGCGGGCTCCTCCATCCCTTTCACGGCGGCGGAAGGATCTCCCGGGAAAGAAGCGAAGTACATCCGTCTTACGCTGTTCATCTGGTTTACCATCCGCTGCGCGTTCGACGGATTATCCAGCTCCTTAAAGCCTACGTTGGCATAAGAGCCGTAAGCGATGCCCATAGACACTGCCGCTTTCAGGCCGGGATAGGCCTTATGTTTCATAAACGCCGCTTCGTCCAGCTTGTAAGGCTTGAGGTCCATCCCCTGATCGTTCAGCCGCTTCTGCAGCTCTGCGATCAGGGATTTGGATTCCGCCATGGCGCGGAAGGTCGTGCCCTTCTCCCCGGCCAGCTTGGCCGCCGCTCCGGCCGCTTCGCCCTCGGCCATGCCGACGGGGATGACGCGGGCGCTGCCGTGCGCCAGCGTGTCGTAGCTGGCGCTCCGGCCGACGACGAGAAGGCCGTCTACGTTCTGCGGCACGATGCTGCGGAACGGAACCGCGTACTTCGTCGGATGAACGACGACCGCGCCGTTATCGTTAGGCGACGTTCTTTGGATATCCGCGGGATAAGAGCCGAAGGCGATCCGGTCCCACTGGTCGCGATTTTCCAGCAAATCCACGACGCTGAGCCTGTACAACCCCTCCATGTGGCGGGTTTCGCGCACATACAGCTCGGGAGCGATGCTGTCCAGCTCGACGTTCTTGAATTCATCGAACGTCTTCAAATACTTGACGACGTTCGGAATTTCCTTGGCAGCGATCTCCAGCCCTTCCTGCTGGGATTTCGCGTTCAGGCCGTCGATATTGAAAATATGCAGCGCATTGATCAGCACCGTTCCGTCAAGCTGTCTGCCGATATTGAGTCCGCGCATCTTCATCCGTTCTTTATTCAGTGGCACATATCCCGCCATCTCTTTGCCGTAGCCCCAGGCGGACATTTTGTCCAGGCCCGTATCCTTATCATTGTCGCCGTTCAGCCTTTTGGCCACCTTGCTCCACACTTCGTCCGTGACATTTTTGAGCCGGAATACGGCCGTAACGGCCATCCGGGCTTTTTTATCCCCGATATCTTCCCGGCCGATCGTAAAAGGCACTCCCGCAGCCGCGGCGAAATCCGCATCCTGCGTCGCGTCGATAACGGTTTTGGTGCCGATGGTCTGTTTCGTCCCGTCCTGTTTGGTTACGGTAATGCCGGTTACGGTTTGAGCCGCTCCTTCTTGTTTGAGAACCGGTTCCACACTGTATCCGTCCATCGAGACATCCATGTTTTTTTCATCGGTAACGAGTTTGTTGAATGCGTTAGCCGCCGTCGTTACGTCAAAGGAATGACCTTCGATTTTCTCGTACCATTCTTTGAAAATGCCCTGATTGAAATACTCAGGCTCTTTGCCGGGCAGAGTCGACACGGTTTTGTCCCAGTTCATGTCGATGCTGTTCAGCCAGCCTTCCGTCATAAGGCCGCCCAGAACCGTACGTTTGCGGGGTTCGATCAAAAGGGTCTTCAGCCCGTTGCGGGAAGCGGACACGGCGGCGCTGACGCCTTCGGGATCCGTGCCGACTACAATAACGTCGTAGTTGTCTTTCAGCTTGTCGGCCGATACGACTTTGGTCAGCTCCTGCTTGGCCGGAAGCGGTCCCCCGACAGCGGCCTTCCATTTAGAAGAATAATAATACCAGCCCCCTCCGGCACCCGCCAGAAGGACTAGAACCAGAACGAGCAATAAACCTTTTTTACCTGTAAAAAAAGAACCGGACATGTTCGCACCTCGTAATTTTCATTTTCATTTTCATTCATTTCAATTTTTAATTCGTTCATGCTTCATTTCGTTATTTAGTCGGGTTCAAAGCGGCGGCTTTCTGTGCCCGCCTGCCCTTCCACCACATAAACGCACGCCAGCCCAAGACACAATCCAGAATGATGATCAGGGGCATCATCGTGACGTTGTAGCGGTAATCCGCCACGAAGCCGAGACGGATCAGGCTCATTGCAATGACCACGAGAGCCAGCAGCGTGACGGGTTCCCTCCAGCGCCTCAGTGCGGCCAGAACGGCTATCGCGCCGGACAGCATGAGCGTGCGGTGAAGCAGGTTCGCGTTGAACGGGATCACCGGATAATACGGCTGATGGCCGCCGCCGCGGTAGACGCTCTGGTACACGTACTGCATTTTCCCGATCGTGTACCACTTGATAAACAGCCCCGGCTGGGTCGTGAAACCCGCTTTCAACCGGGCTATGGCCAGCTCTTTTTCCGTTTTGCCCACGGGGTCCACCAGGCTCTCGTCGTTAAACGTATTGTACGGATACGTTCCAGCCCGGAAGGGATTTTCCTGGGTCGCCGTCACGACCCACTGATGCAGCGTGACGGCATTGCGAATCCACCAGGGCGCAAGCAACAGCACAACGGCCGCGGCGGAGCAGGCAAACAGCCGGATCGTCCGCTTCCTGGCTTCTTTGTCCCGCAGCCACTGGAACGCGAAGGCCAAGGCAATCAGCGGCAGAAACTCCGGACGCACAATCACGGTCAGACCGAGCCAAATTCCAGCGGCGGCAGCCCGTCCGTAAGAGGGCGTTTCGAAAACCCGGATCTGAGCAAGCAGATATCCCAATAAGAGGAAAATGGCCAGCACCTCGGTCAGAATGGCTCCGTTGGCCCAGACGAACGGCGGATATACGGCCGCGATCAGAAGCGCAATGAGGGTCGGCAGCTCGCCGGAAAACCTCCTCGCAATCCGGTAAATGAACCCTAAGGCGGCCAGACTCAGCAGCGCTTGTATATACCGGACCCAGGGAAGCGGGTCGTGCTCCTTATAATCCGCGATCTCATATACCGCCGCCAAAAAAAGCGGATAACCGGGCGTCACGAACGCATTCGGGGTCTCGCCGTTGTAGGCGTATACTCCCGTCTCCAGCAGTTGCCTGACCATCTTATCGTAATTCAGCGAGTCATGGGGCATCTCGTGATCGACCGAACGTAGAAAATCGATCCTCACATATGCCGCCAGCAGCAAAATTATCGCCAATGCGGCCCATACCCGTTTTTTACGGTTCATAATTCTGCTCCTTTCGGCGTTCCCGTGATTCCTAGTATACAAGAGAGAGTTTAAGGCGCGGTTTAGGACCGCTTACCGCCCGCTTAAAGCATTCTTAAGAAAACTTAAGGATTTCCCTGCCGATAGAAAAAAAGAAGGCCGCTGACGATCGGCCTTCCTTAGCTGTCTGTTCCGGGTTGTCGCGAAGGCTGCAAAGGCAGCCGCGTTTCGAAAACCGTCTGTTTCCGGTGGCTGCGCGCCCCTATTTTCCCGCCGTGCATCTCGATGATGCTCTTGGCGATAGCCAGTCCCAGGCCGGTTCCGCCCGTACGGGACGATCTTGACTTCTCCGCCCGGTAAAACCGTTCGAAGATATACGGCAGATCCGATTCCGGAATGGGCTCTCCGTAATTGACAATCTCCACGACAGCTTCTTGCCCGCTGCGGCTGATTTTGATATCGACAAACTTGCCTTCGCTGCCGTAACGGATCGCGTTGGAGATCAGATTCTCGTAGGCCCGGACCAACTGCCTGCCGTCCGCCCGGATATAAAGCGTGTCGTCCTCCGCAGTCACCCGGCACGTCATGCCCGCTTTCGTTAAAATCGGGACGAATTCCTCCGCCAACTGCTTAAGAAAGCCGTAGATGTTCACTTTCTTCATTTCAAGCTCGATGCCTTCGCCAGGCAGAGACGTGTATTCGAACAAGTAGTCGATAAGCTTGTTCAAATTTTTCGTTTTCTCAAAAGCGATGCGCGTATAATACCGGAGTTCGACCTCATCCTTGTACCGGTCCGTCTCAATCAGTTCCAGATAGCCCAAAATCGACGTCAGAGGGGTACGGAGATCGTGCGAAACGCCCGTGATCAGCTCGTTTTTCGTCCGTTCCGCTTTTCTTTCCTCTTCGATGGACTTTTTCAGCTTCCGGGTCATCACGTTGATCGTTTCCGCAACCTCGCCCAGCTCGTCGGTAGAACGGGCCACGATTTCATAGTCCAGATTGCCTTTCGCGATTTCCTGCACGCCTTGCGTAATCTCTTCCAAATACCCGATAATCTTGCGGCTGAAAATAAAAAAATAAACAAGAAACAGCCCGCCCCCGACCACGACCATCACGGGCGTAGAGCCGATGTTGTTCACGACCCAGCGGAGGGGTCCCGAGTAATAGCTGAGGCCGACGATCGATTTCACTATCCGGTAGGCGAGAAGCACGGTTCCCGCAGCGAACACAATGCTGAGAATAAAAATAAAAATAAACTGCCAGCGCACGGTGTGGATAAATTTGTTTTTCAAGTTGTTCACTCCAGTCTTGCCCCTCCGAGCCGAACTTATTCGATGGTGTAGCCGATTCCCCAGACCGTCTTGATCATTTGCGGACGGCTCGGATCCTTTTCGATTTTTTCGCGGATTTTGCGGATATGAACCATGACGGTATTGTTCGATTCAAAAAAAGGCTCGTCCCATACGGCTTCGTAAATCTGCTCCATGCTCAGCACCTGCCCTCTGTTGCGTGCCAGAACCTGAAGAATCGCAAACTCTCTGGGGGTCAGTCTGACCTCGCTGCCCTCCACATATACTTTATGGGTTCCCAAATTAATGAGCAGGTCCTCGATGAGAATTTCATTCTCGTTTTTGGCGGAATGGCTGTTGAGCTGCCTGTACCTGCGGAGCTGCGATTTGACCCGTGCCAGCATCTCCAGCGGGCTGAACGGCTTGATCACATAATCGTCCGCCCCTATGCTCAGCCCCGTGATTTTGTCGATCTCCTGGCTTTTGGCCGACAGCATGATGATCGGCATATGCTTTTCTTCCCGTATTTTCATGCACGCCTCGATACCGTCCATCCGGGGCATCATGACGTCCAGAATGATCAGATCGACTTCGTTTTCATTCAAAAGCTCGAGAGCCTCGGCGCCGTCGGATGCTTTCAACAGCCGGTAGCCTTCGTTTTTCAAGTAAATCTCCAGAAGATTGGTGATCTCGGTCTCGTCGTCGACGAGTAGAATCGTTCCCCCGTACATAACTGTACCTCCAACACGGCTAACGGTTTGCTTGGACAACCGCCCGTTTTCTGTCTTTGTCCTTAATGATACCATATCCTATTTTGTGGGATTTCTTAAACTATTTTAAGATAAGCGCCCGTAACATAGTAAAAACCCCGCCCGGAGGACGGAGTTTTTCGCTTGGCGCCGCCAAAGCTTCGCCAGTTATGTTTACTTGATGTCGTAGAACTTGTACAGGTCGTCCAGAAGCAGGTTAGCCGCTCTAACGCCGCCTGCGGTGTTCCAGGTTACATCGTTCACTTTCTGAGTCTTGCCGTTCTTCACCACGTTCAGGTTCTGCCAGAGCGGGTCCTTGGTAATCGCTTCTTCCTGTTTCGTACCGTTGCCGTCGCCCGTTTCATACGTGAAGTAGAACAGACGGTCGGAATCCACTTCCGGCACGCGCTCTTTCGTAATTTCCTCCACGAACGTATCCTTGGCTTTTACAGGCGTACGGGCAATGCCGATCTGTTTGAAAATAATGCCGGTAAACGTATCGTCGAGGTAGATGCGGGTTTTGCCGGCCATAAACCGCACGACGGACACTTTCTCTTTGAGCTTGTCGCCCGCTTTGGATTTGAAGTCTTCGATGCGCTTATCGAAATCGGCGATGACTTTCTCGCCGTCCGCTTTTTTGTTGACCGCTTCGGCGTAAAGGCTGAAGTTGTTCTTCCACTCGCCGCGCAGCGTTTCGGAGAATACGGTCGGCGCAATCGCGCTGAGCTGAGCGTAAACCTTCTCCTGACGCATTTTGTTGCCGATGATCAGATCCGGTTTCAGACTGATGATCGCTTCCATGTTCGGCTGATGCTCGTCGCCCACGACGGTTACGCCTTCCATATCGGCTTTGATATGGTCGTACCATGGGTTTCCGGTGAACGATTTAACCGCACCGACCGGCTTGATGCCCAGAGCCAGCAAGGCTTCCGTTCCTTCGTTCGTCAGAATGACGACGCGTTTCGGCGCAGCCGGCACATCGGTCTCGCCCATAGCATGTTTAACCTTGATCGTTTGTTTCGCTGTATCTCCGGGCGCGGGCGACGCCGCTCCCCCATCAGAAGCCTGGTTGCCTTTGCCGCAGCCTGCCAGAGCAAGCGCCATCGCAAGGACGATCAGACATAATACGTAAGATTTGCGTGCTGCTGATTTCATTCGTTCTATTCTCCCCTGTCCGTTCTCTTGGTGATAATGATTATCATTCACAAGGAATGATACCTTTTTATAGAGAGGTTGTCAACCTGACATCACTCGCTTTTCCGCCATAACGATCCCCTTGACCGTGTAAAACTTCCTCTGCCTGCCGGGTTCTCTCGCTAATAGGAAAGGTTCCTTGTATAATTCCACTAGAAAGACCGTACGGCAAAATGAACACGACGGCAATAGCGCGCAAAAATAAACGAACGGTGCGGCAATGCCGCGCGGCATATCGCACCGTCTTCCCTATGACCCTTGCCAAGGTACGAGTCCCGCAAGAACCGGGCCCGTCGGCGCGATTCCATTCCTTCGAAAGGAGAGTCGATATCTCTTGACCATGCTTCTCCTCGCCTGTCTGTTCACCCTGATTATTCACGCGGCCGAAACGTCCGCCTACGCCTTCCGTCTGGCCGGAATCCGGACCGCCAAACTGGCAGTCGCCCTTTCGCTGGCGGGAATGATCGTCCTGATTTCCCGGACTTCGAACATGGTGCAGGGCCTGATGATCTCCGGCATTGCCGATAAGGCCGGACAATCAGACCCCCATCTGGCGCTGGCCCCGTTCCGCTTCGTCCTGATGTCGGCATCGGTCGGAACGGCAATAGCGATCGTGCTGTTTCCGACGCTCGTCTCCTTGTCGGCGAGGTTGATCGCCCATTTCGAAGTCACGGGGTCCATTCCGTCCCTGCTTAAGGCTACGGCCAACGTACACGGCATCAAACAGGCCGGCAAGCACCTGCGCCCGCCCCGTCTGCAAATGCTCTCCCGCCTAAGGATCGGCGGGGTGCCCAAACGCCTCGTGCTGCTCAATGTCATCGTCACGGCCATCTACACGGTCGGCGTCCTGGCGGCCCTGTACGCGTCGGCCTACAGCCCAGACAACAAGTCGCAGGCCACCATGTCCTCCGCCCTCATCAACGGCATCGCCACCATTATTATGACGCTGCTGATCGACCCGAAAGTCGGGCTGCTGACGGACCGGGCCATGCACGGCAAAGCCAGTCAGGAGGCCGTAAACAAAATGTTCGGCCTCCTCATGCTGTCCCGTCTCGCCGGAACGATTCTGGCCCAGGCGCTGCTCGTCCCCGCCACCTCGTTCATTCTGTGGGCGCTCACGCTGTTTTGAGCGGGGCGCGCGGGCGCGGAACTGAAGCCGACTGCCGGAAACGGACGGCCAGGCAAGCTGTCAGCCGTGTCCGGAAGCACGGCCGTGTGCGGGAGAACGAACCCGCCCGCCGGCAGCGCAACCGGGCCGACCGGATCGACCGGACCAACCAGATCGACCGACCGTCACCCGGACCGCAGCGGCTTCCGATGAGAGCTTCGGGACTTGCCCGTATCGCCTCTCTTCCGTCTGCAAGCCCCCGATTTGCTACCGGGGGCTCTTTCCCGTATGATGAGGAAAAAATCGCCTTTCTGGGCTATGACGGGACGGTGCTACTCCTATGATCGGACCCTCCACAGGGAATGAACGCATCATCGCACTCGATATCATCCGCGGCTTCGCTCTGCTCGGTATTTTCCTGGTCAATATGCCGACCTTCAGCGGAAGCGAATTTGCGGTCTACCACGGCGCGGACAGGTGGCTCCGGCTGCTGTTCGATTTGTTCGTCCAAGGAAAATTTTATTTGATTTTCTCCTTCTTGTTCGGTCTTGGATTTTACATCTTCATGTCGCGAGCCGAACAGAAGGGATTCGGTCCCGGTCTGTTCCGCAGGCGCCTCCTCGCGCTGCTGCTGATCGGCTTCCTGCATTTGGCGCTCTTCTGGAGAGGAGATATTCTGACTCTTTACGCCATCACAGGTTTCCTGCTTCCCGTTTTTTACCGGATGAAAACGGAAACCGTCCGCAAGTGGGGACTCCTCCTCGCGCTCAGTTACCTGCTGCTGATTCTCGGCCTGCCCGCCTTGATCGTGGCGCTGGTAGCTTACGCGAAGGGAGGGATCGATCCCTCCCTGGGCGGCCCCTTATACACGGAAGCCGAAGCCGCCGCAAGCCTTCACGCGTTCCGTACGCTCTCCTGGCCCGACTGGCTGGCCTGGCACTGGCGCAGCGAAGTGTGGGACTCGCTGTCCAGCCAGCTTTCCATGCTGCCCGTCGTTCTGGGCATGTTCTTGCTGGGGCTGGCGGCGGGAAGAAGCGGCCTGCTCCATGACGTAAGCGCCCACCGGGAGCGGTGGCGTAAGATCCGCAGCCGGGGCCTTGCGCTTAGCCTGCCGCTTTTGGCGGCCATCGCCGCCATTTACGCGATCGGGGCGGAAACCGATCTCAGCCTCGTGACGTTCTTCCTCGTCTACATGAGCGGGTTCACGCTGGCGTTTGTCTACATCGCCTGCCTTGCCCTGCTTCTCGAAAATCCGCTCTGGCAGCGGCGGCTCCGGTTTCTCCAGCCTTACGGCCGGATGGCGCTGACCAATTATTTGTCGCAGACAGTCCTCTGCGTCATTCTGTTTCTCGGCTTCCGCTTATACGGTCAAGTCAGTCTGTGGCAGGGCACCCTGCTCTGCCTCGTCATATACCCGCTGCAGATCGCCTTTTCGGCATTCTGGCTGAAAAGATTCCGCTACGGGCCCGTCGAGTGGCTCTGGAGAAAATGGACGTACGGCCGCCTCTCGCCGGGACGCGGGCAAAGCCGGTAAGCAAATCTCCGGCGGCGCGCAGCCTTCATCATCCCGCCGATATTCCCGTCCGAATCACGCTCTCCGGCCCACTCTTCCCGGAATCCCGCGCCGTACAAAAAAACAGCCCCTTGTGCTTTCAAGCACAAGGGGCTGTTTTCGCTATCTAATAAAGCCGGAATTCCTTCTTGTAAACCGCTTCGTCATCGTTGGAGTCCATAATCCGGACTTCCAGCGTACACTTGCCGGGAAGCGGCAGGTAAGGTCCCTGGGTGTAATAGGTGTACATATTGTACCCCTCCAGCCAGTTCTCTTCCTGATTCTCCTGAAGCTCCAGCGGAATCTGGATGGGAGCCAGCGTGGCCTCCTCTTCTTCCTTCGGCTCGTACTGGGCGTTCATCTGCACATGCTTGGGCGGTCCCATCGTATCCAGCACCCAGACCGTCACCTTAAACGTGTTGGTGCCCGGTGCTTTCGGAGACACTTCGGCCGTCATATGCACGGTTTTGCCCATCTCGTGCCAGTTCAGCGGCTCGTTCGGGGGAGCGGGGGACAAGTAAGTCAGGACGCCGACCACCGCAAGGATAATCAGCATGAGGCTGAAATCCACCTTGTAGAGCTTTGCTGTCGCCTTGTCCCGCTTGTTCTTCATCGTATAGCGCAAGAAGGCGGCCGTCCCTACGACAAGCACGACGACGCCGACCTTAATGAGCATAAGAATACCCCACTGGGTATAAATGATCATATCCAGACTGGGCAGGAATAACAGCGTCAGCACGACACCGCTCACGGTAAGCGCGACGATCGATCCGAGCGCCGCGCCTGAGAAACGGCCCAGGAAGGAGGTAAACTCCTCCCTTCTGTTCCGGTACACCGCGGCTGCCGCCGTCAAGCCGCCTACCCAGACAGCCGCCGCCGCCAGATGGATAAAGTCGGCGGCTACGCTCGCCAAGACGGGCGGGAACGTTACCGCATGGCCGGACAGGGCTTTAACCGCCAGCAGCGCGACCGCCCAAGCATAGTCCAGCCAGGCGGCACGCCCGAGCAGTACGAAGCCCGTCAGAGACAAACCAAGCGATACGAGCCAGGAAATACCGATTCCCGTACCCGTCAGCAGACTGCCGAGCTGGGAAAGTCCTCCGTCGCCGAGGAGAGCCTCCACATGTGTAAGAATAACAAAAAGCAAAGCAACCAAGTAAAACCGCTGTAAATTCAGCGTCCATCTCGCGGAAACTTCCTGCGGCAGCCCCCGGCCGGATTTCGAACGCCTCCAGAGCAGCCATCCGGTCAGCGCGAGCATCGCCGCGTACCACAGACCGCGTGCCGCATACTGGATCAGCCCGTCTACGCCCGAGCTGCCGAGATTATGGTTGTGTCCGGCGGTCGTACCGCCCGTGCCGCCCGTAGCGCCGCTTCCGGCAGCGGGCGCCGCTTTGCCGACCGTGAGCGGGTAACTCCCGCCCACCGGGTGACCGTCACCGGAGATGACGTGGTAGGACACCACGTACAGCCCGTCGTCCAGCTTCGGCAGCTGCAGAACGATCCCCGTCCGGTCTTTCGTCATCACCGCCGCATTGTCCGTAACCTTCGCGCCCGACTGGTCAAGAACACGTATATAGTAGACGCCTTCTTCCAGCGGCTCGTTAAAGGTCAGTTTGATCTGTTCCGGCGCCTGCGCCAGCGTACTGTTCGGAGCGGGGTCCGTCCCGGTCAGAATCGCATGCGCAAACGCCTCCCGGGGAAACAATCCTCCCAGGATGACGAGCAGGCACAGCAGACCGGCCGCTATAAAGGCCCGCCTAGCCGGCTTTACTACCTTTTCCTTCATGTTCAGTCCATCCGCCTCCCGCAATTTTGTAAGTCACGCTTCCCCGACCTTTAATCTCCGGGGAGCGGTTTGCGGCCCGTGTATCCGTCATGCCGGCTATGATAATAACCGATGCGTTCCTCTCCGCTGCGCCAGCAGAGGAGGACTTCCTCGCCACCCAAAATGGACGGAAAATCCACAAGGCCGGAATCAATGTCCTTCAGCTCAATTCCTTGATGATAAAAGTGCTGAATCATTCCGCGGGCTTCGATTTGCAGAAATTCAAGATCGCATTCCAGCTCGAAGAGCGGATCGTTCGGTTCTGTTCCGCCCAACTTGTGGACCGCCTGTCTTTTTTCACGCAGCTCCGCATACTTGTCCTCAAACTTCTTCTTGATTTCCTTGAGACCGGAGATCTGATCCTGCACCGAAGGCAGCAGGGCGTTGGCTTCCGCTACCGTAAAATACCGTTTGGCCATTTACTCCACCCCCTAAGATGAGTGTACCAGAAACAGGTTCCCCGAATCGAATGTCTTGAGCTGTCGGCCTTCTCCAGTATACGCGATGAAAAAGACGTAAAAAGAAAGCTCAGATGACAATTCCATGAAAGAAGGGAGAAGTCCTGCTTCTGTTTCTGTGCTGTACTTTCAAAAAAAATCTCATTAAAATCATTTTCAAAACCTATTTTCCGAAAAAAGGCGGTGCCCCCATGAGCTTGTCCAAGCAGGATTTTTATATCGTCGATGTATTCGCCGAAAGGAAATATGCGGGAAATCCTCTCGCCGTCGTCATTTGTCCCGAGCCGCTGCCCGCTCCGGATATGCAGAGCATTGCCCGCGAAATGAATTATTCCGAGACCACGTTCCTCCAGCCCGAACCGGATGCGGACGGGAGCTACCGGGTCCGGATCTTTACGCCGAACAGCGAGCTGCCGTTCGCCGGTCACCCTTGTCTGGGGACCGCTTGGATCATCCGTCACCTTTACAGTCCCGATGCACAAGAAATTACCCTGAAAGTTCCCGCCGGAAACATTCCGGTCACTTTCGGCAGCGACGGCGTCCTCTGGATGGAGCAGCTTCAGCCTACTTTCGGAAGCCTTGTTTCCGCTTCCGCCGCCGCAGCGGTAATCGGACTGGAAACGGAGGAAATCGACGAACGTTACCCTGCTCAAGTGGTATCGACGGGCATCCCTTTCCTCCTCATTCCCGTGAAAACGCTCGCTTCCGTGCGTAGCGCGGTTTACCGGTCCGAAGCGGCGGCGGCGCTTCCCGCCGAGGCCGCCGTCCCCGTTATGCCGTTCTGCCCGGAAACCTACGACAAGGCGAACGGAATCAATGCCCGCGTGTTCGTGGACGAGCTCGGAGTGCCGGAAGATCCGGCTACGGGCAGCGCGGGCGGCTGCCTGGCCGCTTACCTGGCGCGCTGCCGCTATCTCGGAGGCCCGTCCGTCGACACGGTTGTCGAGCAGGGCTATGAGATCGGCCGCCCATCGCTGCTGTATCTGCGGGCGAGCGAAATTGACGGCCGATTCGCCATCCATGTCGGCGGACGCGTATTTTTTACGGCGCAGGGGCAGCTCGTGTAAGGCGTTCAGCCGCCGGTACCGGGCGGGTGCGCTAGGTCCCGGCCAGATCCGTTAGTCTCACGGCGGGTTCGTCATGTCCCGGCTTATCTTCCATTAAAAAAACCATTTCCGGCCTGCTGCAGGCTGAAATGGTTTTTTAATTGGATGAAGCGGACGATCGCCGCTTAACCCAGGAGCCGCTTCACGTTCATCTCCAGCTCGACCATCGAGAACGGCTTCGTCATGTACTCATGAACGCCGAGCTTTTGAAGCGTGTCCATGCTTTCTTCTTTTTTCCGACCGGAAAGCATGATCACCTTGCACATGGTTCCCGACACGGGAGGCTCGGCGTTAAGACGCTCCAGCAGCTCGATACCGCTCATTTTGGGCATAATGCCGTCCAAAATGCACAAATCTATGCCGCCTTCGCGGATACGCTCGTACGCGGCCTCTCCGTCCGCCGCCTCTTCGATGTCAAGAGACAGGTGCTGAAGGCCCGAGACCACAATGGCGCGCAAAATCTTATCGTCGTCCACGACGAGCAGCTTGGGACGATGCCGGAGGCTTCCCTCGGAACCGGCCGGGGCGGCTTCCGTCTCCTCCTCGATATAGATCCGGTCTTTGCCGTCCTGCTTCGCCCGGTACATCGCCTGGTCGGCCTTCAGAATCCATTCGTCTATGGACAAATCCGGGTGCCACGCCGACACGCCCGCTGAGAACGTAATCCAGTAGTCCTCCCCCTCGTCGGACACGATCGGTTGAAGATGCGCCATACCGAGCAGAGCGCGCAGCGACTCCGCCGCCGCTTCCGCTCCCGTCCCCGGCATGACCACGACAAACTCTTCTCCTCCGAAGCGGAACACAAGGTCCGTCGAGCGCATCCGGGTCTGCAGCAAATGCGCAAGACCTTGAAGAACCAGATCTCCCGTATGGTGGCCGTGCCGGTCGTTGATCCGTTTGAAATTATCGATATCGATAAAAGCGAGCGAGATGGCGGACGGATACCGCTGCACTCTCTCCAGCTCCAGTTGAATCTGGTGGTCGAAATACCTGCGGTTGAACACCGCCGTCAAGGGATCTCGGAAGGCCAGCTCTTCGAAATTTTTGGTTCTTTTCACAATTCCGTAAATGCGTGCGGCCAGCTCTTCATATTGAAAAGGCTTCGTCACGTAATCATCCGCGCCCAGATGAAAACAGCGCACTTTATCGCTTAAATCGTCACGACCGGACAGCACGATCAGAGGCACCCATTTCAAAGTCGGATCTTCCTTAAGAAAATCGAAAAGTTCATAGCCCGACTGCGGGTACATCATAAGATCCAGCGTAATCAAATCGTAGGCCTGCTGCCGCAAAAGCAGCTTGGCGGACGGAACGTCGCTTGCTTCGTCCACTTTGTAGCCATCCAGTTCGAGCCGCCGAACCAGATACGTGCGCAGCACATCGTCATCGTCTATGATCAACAGGCGCCTTTTGCCGCCCATTGTTTGTACGATCCCGTTCTCCTTCTGTTCGTCCACCTCGAGCTCGATCACCGAAACATCGTGTTCCATCAGCAGATGACGGATATATTGGCTCGTATGCGTAACGCTCTCATTAACCAGAGGGGTGAAATCCGCCGTTAAAGCCGCAGACGGATGAAGGGACTGCGTCCATTCCCACACGCGGACGAGTTCCTCGGCGATTTTGCCGATCCTCCCGAACTGGAACATGGGGGCGCTTCCTTTCAACATATGAACGATCCGGTACATATCCTGAAGATCCTTCGCTTCGGGTGAGGAAGCTATGATCACCAGCAGATCGTCCATCTGTGCGATTTGATGGGCCAATTCCTTTATGAACAGCCTGCGCCCCTGTTTCAGCAGCCGTTTGTCTCTTCCCTCGGCATCTGCGCCATGCCCTCGGGAGCTCGGTTGATTCATCGTTGAGATTCACTCCGTTCGTAATCGCGTAATCGCTATCATGCGCCGCTTATAAGAGCCTCCACGGTATCGACCAGCTGAAGAGGGCTAAACGGCTTGACAATATAAGTGCTGACACCGGCCGCAGTCGCCTTCTCGCGGTCCTTGTCCAGAGCCTTGGCGGTCAGCAGGATAACGGGCACTTCGCGGTTGATTCCGCCTTCCGAACGCAGCCATTCGCACACCTCGACCCCGGTTTTCTCCGGCATCATGTAATCCAGAATAACCAGATCGTAACGCTCTCTAACGAGCTCGGCAACCGCCTCTTTACCGTCCATAACCTCCGTGATGGCGTATCCTTCGTCCGAAAGCGTCTCGGTCAATAAAAACCGGAGTGCGGCTTCGTCGTCTGCGAGCAAAATGCGGTATGGATTCAAGTCCATTCCTCCTGTTCGTCTGCGGTCTGTCTCTACACCGAATAGGGTTCGATTAAAATTTCCGAAATCCTTCCATAAACCATCCACCGCAACTTTTTATCTATGATAGCACACGGGCCCGATCCGGGTAAAAAAATCTCCAGCCTCTGGGGGAGACTGTCCGAAGACATAGAAAAACGGCGGCCTTAGAGGTCGCCGTTTTATGGTGTCGCAGCAGCTTCTTTCAGCCGCTCGCGTGTTTTTCCAATGATTTTGCGTATGCTGTCTTCCGATAGATGAAACGTCTGAATCAGCTCCAGTACGGTTGAACCGTTTTGGTATAACCGGAATATTTCGCGGTTGCGCCGTTCTATGATGAGGCGGGTTCCGTTATTTTCTCCCCAGCCTGCGCGTTTCTTCTCTTTTTTCGGAACGTATATGATCTCTCCCTGGATGTAATTCTGCAGCTCTTTAAGCAAGCTGGCCGGAAGAATATCCTTGCCGTTCTTATAACTCATCGGATGAAAACCTCCTCGAATTGGTCGTGTATGATCCGTACCGCATCGTCAAACGTAGAGGGTCTTCATCTTCCGCACCTGCTATCATTCATAAGGAAAGATATACACGATAGGTATCGTGCCGCAGCTTGTATGTATATACAAACAGGTGAACGGTACTTCCATGATGATAGCAGTTAGAAAATGAGCACCTCTACGGTGACTTTCACTCTTACTGTTTGAATAAATTTCATGGAAACCATCTCCTTTCACCTAGTTTTTTTGGGTTTACTATTTCCAATTATATGGAGTCGGCCTGTGTTTGTCACGCATATTTCGCATAATTTCAGGAAAATAAAAACCGGGGGCGCTGCCGCCCCCGGTTCGACACGGGCTTCCGCTTACGCAGAAGCCACCTCCATTGTCGTGTTCATTGTTCCGAATCACTCCTTTCCTCATAGAGTGGAGCCGGCCGGCTGCATCTCTATTAACGCATATTTGCGGACCCGTTCTCAAGGGGGAGATTCGTTATAGTCGTTCTTTCCAAAAACGCCTGGAAACGGAGCAGCTCCGCAGACCCGGCCTGCGGCGCTCTGAAGCGCGTCGTGAAGGCGTCGTGAGCCGTCCTGCGTACCTGAAGCGCGTCTGCGCGGGCTGCGCGCCCGGCTCCGGTGACCGCCGTCCTGCGGCGCCACAAAGCTTGAGCCCGCGCGGGCCCCTCACGCGCCGTGCGGCGGGCAAACCGCTATGCCCGCCTCGTCCAGCGCCGCCCGGACCGAGCGTGCGATGGACGCCGCGTGCGGGCCGTCCCCGTGCACGCAGACCGTCTCCGCAGTCAGCGGCACAGTCTCGCCGCGCGCACTAGTCACGGCGCCTTCGCGCACGAGGCGCAGCACCTGCGCGGCCGCCTGCGCCGGGTCGCTCAGCAGCGCTCCCGGCTCCGTCCTGGGCGTCAGGGTGCCGTCCGGCCGGTACGTCCGGTCGGCGAACGCCTCGGCCGCCACGCGCAGCCCGTGCGCCTTCCCGGCGCGGAGCAGCTCGCTGCCCGGCGGCCCGAGCAGCACGAGAGCGCCGCCGCTGACGCGCAGCGCCGCACGGGCGACCGCATCGGCGAGATCGCCGCGTGCGGACGCCATGTGGTACAGAGCGCCATGAGGCTTCACATGGCGGAGAGTGCCGCCTTCGGCCTGTACGAAGGCTTGAAGGGCTCCGAGCTGATACAAGGTCAGCTCGTAGACTTCTTCGGCGCCGACCGCCATCTCCCGGCGGCCGAAGCCGGCCAGGTCGGGCAGCCCGGGATGCGCGCCTACGGCGACGCCTTTCTCCAGGCAGAGCGCCACTGTCCGGCGCATGACGCCGGGATCTCCCGCGTGGAACCCGCAGGCGATATTCGCCGATGAAATGCTCTCCAGCAGCTCCTCGTCCCGGCCGAACCGGTAAGCGCCATAGCTTTCGCCCATATCGCAGTTCAAATCGATCGATGCCATGTCTTATCTCCCCATCCTTGCGCGTACTCCGGTCTGGAGCAGCCTCAGGTTCATTTCCTGGCGCATCAGCTCCGCCTGCGCCTCGTGCAGCGTCACTTCCGCGAAACGCACGGACGCCCCGGGAGCAAGCTGGCCCAGAACCGGCAGATCCGCGCTGATGACATGCCCGATTCGCGGATACCCGCCGGTCGTCTGGCTGTCGGCGGCCAGCACGATCGGCTGTCCGTCCGGCGGAACCTGGATCGTCCCGGGCGCCGTGCTTTCCGATACGAGTTCGCCCGGAACGGACAGCTCCAGGGCGGGGCCTTGCAGCCGGCAGCCCATGCGGTCCGATTGGGGCTGCACCCGGTAAACACTCGCGGTCAAGGCGTCCAGACCTTCCTTGAACCGGCCGGTCTCACTGCCGCGGACGACACGAAGCACCGCGGGATTTCCCCCCGTCCCGCCAGGTCTGACGGCCCAGGATGCCTCCCACGCGGCTGCCCGGACATCGTTGTCCTCAGCCGAAGCTTGAAGCCGCAGCCCTGCCGTCATCCGCTCGGCGGCCGGAGACGGCCTGCCCGGCAGCAGCTCGTCGCCCGCCTGAAGCGGCCGTCCTTCCAACCCGCCCAGCCCGGCGCGGGTATAAGTGCTCCGGCTGCCGAGCGCAAGCGGGACGTCGAAGCCGCCCGCGATGGCAAGATAGCCCCGGCATCCGTTACGCCCGCTGCCGAGCGTGAGCGTCGTCCCCGCCCGGATATATACGGGGCGCCAGCCGGGTACGGGTGTCCCTCCGGCGTATACCGCAAGCTCCGGGCCGCACCATGCGGCCAGCGTATCTTGACGCAGCAGCAGCCGCGGACCCTGCAGCGTCCATTCCAGCACGGCCGCATGCCGGGGATTGCCCGCGAGGATGTTGGCCGCCTGCATCGACAGGGTGTCCATCGCCCCTCCGGAGACAAATCCGAAGCGGCGGAAGCCGAAGCGTCCCGTATCCTGCACGGTTGTGTACAACCCCGGATTTTCGACAAGCAGGCTCATCGGCGGTTCCCCTCCTTAGCCGTCCCGGCTTCTTCACGGCAGAGCCGCTCGTAATCTCCTTCGTCGACTGGCACGAAGCGGACCGTATCCCCCGCTTGCAGCAGCACGGGAGGGTTTTCGCTCGTCCGCAGCATATCAAGCGGCGTACGGCCGATAATATGCCAGCCTCCCGGCGAAGGAAGGGGATAGATTCCTGTCTGGCTGCCTCCGATTCCCACCGATCCGGCCGGAATGGCGACCCTGGGGTTCGATCTTCGCGCAAGAGCCAGAGAAGAAGGAAGCCCTCCCAAATAAGGGAAGCCGGGTACAAAGCCGATCATATAAACCCGGTATACGCCTCCGCTGTGAAGCCGCACAACTTGCTGCGGGCTCATCCCGAGAGCACGCGCGGCGTCCTCCAAATCCGGGCCGAAGGAACCTCCATAACATACCGGAATAAAAATTTCCCGCGACGGAGAAGCTGGAAGAACCGGATTCTCCGCAGTACCCGTTTCTAGGACACGTTCCAGATGCCGGCGGACCCAGGTGTAAACGACAGGCTCTCCGCCTGCCAGCATGGCCTCGGTTTCTTCCAGCTCCGAGGGAGAGAAATGTCTGCCGGCGGCTACCGCCGCCTCTACGACGGAGTACCAGACCGTGACTGTTGTATAGGTAGGTACGATCTCGACCATTCCCGGAAACGGGCTGCGGCTGATCGCCTCCGCCGCCTCCAGAACACGCCGGTGTACTTCTTCGGATATGCCTTCACCCAGACGAAGCACGACGGCCTGGTCTCCAAGCGGCTCGAAAACGATTGCAGAACTGGATTTAGGATCCACTTTTTACGTCTCCCCGTTTCAAAATATCCCCTGCCGTGTATTATTTAGTAGACATGAAAAAAAGACCTCTGGCGGGAGATCTTTTTTCGAAAGACGAAGGAATCAACGGATTCCTTATATTTGAATTGTAATGGACCTTTGGATACGATTCGATCAACCGATCAAACATATTTGTAAGTCGCTAAAACAATTAAACCACACCAAATAAGCTTTGTCAACCATGTATTTCCGAGGCGCTGTCCGGACGCTCATACAAATCCAGTTTCTCTTTGAGCGCGTAATTTTCCTGCAGCAGGCGTTTGATAAACGCTTTGTCCCTCTCTTTTTTGTCGAGAAGATCTTTATATTTTTTGAACATGCCCAGAGAGACCATCACTTTTTCTTCGATCTCATCCATCTCTCCGCGGATGTTCGCCAGGCAGCTCCCCGTAATGCGCGACTTGCTGACAGTCATAATATTGGCCAGCAGTACGTAACCGGTAAGCTGCTTTTCTTTGCCCACTTCCAAATACGTATAGTTGCCCTTGAGTTCTACGGATACGCTAGGAATACCCGCCGTATGCGTAATAGGCGCGATGATCGTGTTCCCGGAATGTTTGTTGCCAACGTCGTTTTGTAAAATGATGCACGGACGCTCTTTCTCTTCTTCGCTTCCGATGCCTTTTCCCAAGTTGCATTTGTAGACTTCGCCGCGGCGCAGGGCACGCGTTTTCGCTTTATCGGACAGGGAGTCCAAATAGATTTTCGTTTTAAGCCACTCCAAGTAATCCTGAATGCGGGTAAGATCCGTTTTCAAAGGGCCACCTCCGTTGTGATTGCGGTTTGCCATGAACAAAATTCCCCTTTCGTGCTGTGTAAGAAATATTCTGTTTTAAGGTAAAACTGGGTAACGGATCAATCTGCCGGATATGGATGCCGCCTTTGCCCGAGAAACCATTCCGGGATTTCATTCGTTATACTCATGTATAAACCCTTTTTTACTAAACATTAAAACAGTCCAGTTGATCTTTCACTACCCGAAAAAGGAGCTATTGAAACCGCCGTGACTTGGGAATCTATAAAAAATGTGCTGACCGAAGAAAATATTGCCCAGTTGTTGTCTCATTATAACTCTCTCGGTCCTTTGCCCGGTATTTTGCTGACGTTTATCGAAGCTTTCATCCCCGTTCTTCCGCTGTTCGTGATTGTCATGGGAAACGCCGCGTCCTACGGGCTCGGCTTCGGCTTCCTGTACTCCTGGCTCGGCACGAGTCTGGGGGCGATCTGCCTGTTCCTGCTGTTCCGCAGACTGTCCAATACGGCGTTTATGCAAAAGCTGACCCGCTCGCCCAAATTGCGCAACGGAATGAATTGGATTCATAACCACGGGTTCGGCACGATCTTCCTGCTGAGCTGCTTCCCGTTCACGCCTTCTTCGCTGGTTGTGGTGGCGGCGGCTTTGTCCCGGGTCGAGAAAATGATTTTTCTGCCGGCTATCGTTGCCGGGAAGGCGGTTATGGTGTTTACCATGGCGTTCGTCGGGTACGACATCATGTCTTTTATCCGCCAGCCTTGGAAGTTCCTGATCGTCCTGGTCGTAATCGTCCTGCTGTGGCTGCTCGGCAAAAAATTCGAGACCCGCATGCACCGGGCTTAAAAAACTCCGCTGTGGAATAAACCCGTTCCGCAGCCGATACTTGAAAGCTCCTTGCCGAGGAGCTTTTTTATTTGCGCACCGCGCTGCCTGGGTACGGCTGCCAAAAAACTTGAGGCGGATTGGAAGCGTGCGGGCATGGAGTAAATCATTGACAGTTTGCTCCGCCTCTCCGGTCTTTATTCCCGCTGCCGTGAAGGAGAGGTCCGTTCCACGAAATCCGCAGGTGTCCGGCAGGACCTCCGGTCGCTGGTGACCGATCACCGGTCACCGTCACGAACGGATTCTCTCCTGCAGAAAGGCCAGGCGGAATATTTGCTTGGGGCGTCCCTTGGAAACGCCTCGTTCTTCGCCGATAACGTCGACAAGTCCGGCATCCTGCCAAGCCAGCAGGAAGCGGTGGGTGCTGCGCACCGTCACATCGAGGACGCCCGCAAGCTCCTGCGCCGTGTAATCCAGCTTCCCGAAGCGGGTTACGTACGCGACCAGCCGGCTCAGGTAAGCGGGCGTCATGCCCGCCCTTCCCGCTTCCTTGATCAGCTCGGCATCGAGCAGGGACAGATCGAAGCGGTTCGGCTCCGTCATCTCCAGCGGACCGATGACACTGCGGTCCTCGCGCACGATGAACGTGATGTTGCCGCCCGCATCTTTGGAGCGCCGCAGGGCAAGGCGGGCATGCGTACCCGCCTCGTTAGCGGAACGGCCGAAGCCGATGCCGATGCTCAGCGTGAGGTCGTGCATGAGCGACAAATCTTTGGCCAGCGGAATCGATTTGTAGCCGCCCGTCTCCCGCTCGAATATCCCTCTCGTCGTCATGAACAGAAACTCGTCCCCGCCGAGCGTGTTCAGATACCCGTCGAGATGTTCGACGTAATCCAGCACCATCCGGTGAAGGTCCAGCTTCATCCGCTGCACTTCGTGCTCGGAGCCCGACCTGGCGGCCAGCCGTTCGAATCCGTCGATGTTGATGAACCCGATGACGATTTGGCCCTCTTTGCTCCGGCGCGTCTCCGTGGAGAGCAGCGCGCGCTGCAGCGAAATCGTCATATCGTGCTCGGTCGGGGCGATCCACTCGCTGCGCAGTCCTTCCTTCGCCAGAGCCTCCGCAACCGCTTTCATTCCCGTTAGAGCAACTGTGTCCCCCGATGCGCCTGCCCGGTGGAAGTCGATCAGCTCCTGCAGGCTGCCGTCGATCTGTCCGCCGTAACAGACCACGTCCATGCCGTTCACCCCGAGTTCCCTCAGCGCCTTGGCTACGACAGGCTCCGTCAGTCCGTCCACGGTCAGTTTGCCGGGGGAGCCGGTATGGCCGGCCAGATAGAGCGCGCGGTATAAGCCCGTGCCCGTCAGCGGCACATAATGCGCCGGAATCCGGAACGTGACGCTCTGTTTAGCCAGGCGGAATGTGTCCGGGTCCGTAAAGAGCAGCACCTCGGCCTGCTCGCCGAGACGCTGAACGTCTGGAAGCCGGTGCGGCTCCCCTTCCCATTTTAAAGACAAAGGATGAAAAGAAGGAAAAGCTTTGATCGTCTCCTCCGCTTTATCGAGAAGCTCTTCCGGACCGATCAGCCCGATTACGATTTCGTCCCGGCTGGGGGGTCGTTTTATTTCCATGCTGCACATCCTCCTTGTCCCTGGCCGGATTTCCGCCGCGATTAGCACGCACCTCGGCAATCCGTTTGTTGTAGGCGTTTACATTCTTCCTTTATTTTAAAGAAAGACTTCATTTAAAGACAAATCTTTAAATTGTCTTTAATTAAATTTAATGTTTTTTCTTTTTAAAAAATGGTGTGACGAATATCACAGATGACTTGTCATATCTTAATAGAGAGGTGAGTTTATTTATGTTTGATATACTCATATACCAGAAGCAGAAAGTTAAAGTCAGCTGCGGTAAAGATACCATTACCGGTATCATTTCCAATCACTACGAACAGTTTGGTCTGATTAAGATGGATAACGTCCTTCTGCCGATCGAACACATTCTCATGATTGAAGTTGTGGAGGAAGAGGGCGATCCGTTCTGTTATGCGGACCTGCCCGCTCAACCGATTAATAAAGGAGCTTCCTTACGGGAAATGCTCTATTGAGTGATCCGCAGCCGGCCCTTTGACCCGAGGGGCCGGTTTTGCTTTGCCCGAAGGCTTTTTTTCGTCCGAAAAAGGACGCTAAATCCATTAGACGAAAGTTTCTCCAAAAAGTCGCGGTCTGCGAAGAGGAAAATTTCTCTCGCCTTGTTGCTCCGGACGCGTTACGGTATATTGGGTACATCCGTTAAGACAAGAATGATTAATTTATGCAAAGGACGGGCTCTTATGTCGCTTAAAACCCTCAAATGGCTGGCCGCTCTGACCCCTGCCCTGTTTATCGGAGGATTCGAGTTTATCCGGCATGAGTTCATGCTGAGCTATATGTCCATGGAAACCGGAAACTGGTACATTACGTTCCTCACTCTCCTCGTCTCCTACATATTCGCCACCTGGATGTTCCGCAGTATTGAGCGTACCAATAACCGGCTCGCCCGCGAAACGTCCAAACGCGCCGTCTACGAAGAACGCGAGCGGCTGGCCAGGGAGCTGCACGACAATCTCGCCCAGACGCTGTTTTTTATTAACGTGAAGCTGAAGCAGGGGAAGACCGAGGAAGCCAAAGCCGCCGTCTCCGAAATCGACCATCATCTCCGTCAGGCGATTTTCAATCTCCGGTCCCTGCCCGAGGAAGGGACCTCCTTCACCCTGCGCATCGGCAAGTGGCTGCAGGACTGGGAAGTGCTGACCGGCATTGAAACCGTCCAAAATCTGCGGGCAACCGACAAAGTTCTCACGGCTGCCGAAGAAGTGCAGATTTTCGCCATCATCCAGGAAGCTTTCACCAATATCCGCAAGCATTCCCGCGCGACCCAGGCTTCTATCGACCTGGAAACGAGCGGCCCGGAATGGTCGCTCAGAATCGCCGACAACGGAGTCGGCTTCGCAGAGGACGAATCCCAGCGGCACCGTTATGGCCTGACCATGATGCGCAAGCGGGCGGCCGAACTCGGAGCGTCGTGGGAACTTCAGTCTTCGCCCGAAAACGGTACGGAGCTGTCCGTCACTTCATCAAGGAGGAAACCTCATGTCAGAGACCTGCTATCGCGTTCTCATCGCGGATGATCATCCCCTTGCCCGCCAGGCAATCCAGAGCTTGCTGGAAGACGATTCTTCATTCAACGTCGTCGGCGAAGCCTATAACGGCGAGGAAGCGATCGCCCTCTGCGGCAACCTTCAGCCGGATGTGGTGCTCATGGATATCCATATGAGCCCCGTGAACGGCCTGGAGGCGACCCGCCAGATCAAACAGCGCTACCCTCACATCCGCATCGTAATCCTGACCGTGTCGGACGATGTGGCCGATCTGTTCACGGCCGTCCAGTTCGGAGCGCAAGGCTATCTGCTCAAAAATATGGACCCCGACGAGTGGCTCAACTATCTGCACGCCCTGCTCGACGACAATTCCCAGGTGGCCCGCCAGATGGCGGACCGGCTTATGCGGCGCTTCCGTCCGTCCGGGGCATCGGCCGCCTCCGGTCAGCCCCTGCCCCAGCTTACGGCCCGCGAACATGAAATTGTCCTCTATGTCGCCGAAGGATATAACAACCGGCAAATCGCGGAAAAGCTGCTCATTTCGGAAAACACCGTTAAAAACCATATGAAAAATATTTTCGAAAAGCTCGGCATGGATAACCGCGTCCAGCTTACCGCCTATGCCGTGAAACACGGAATGTCACGAAAAGATCATAACTAGGGGGCAAAAATGGCCCAGTTGAGTCATACTTTCTTCCGCCCGCTTTGGGTACAGTAGAAATACTACAAGATTGCGAGAGAAGGGGAGTTAATCATGAACAAGCTTAAAATGCAAGCGGCCGCCGTTGTAGCCGGTTTGATGCTCTTTGCCGGCGTGGCCAGCGCCCACGTTACCGTTAATCCTGCCGAAGCGACGGCGGGTTCCTATCAGAAATTTACCGTTCGCGTACCGACGGAAAAAGATGTGCCGACTACCAAAATCGAAGTGAAATTCCCGGTAGACGCCGTATCCATCTCGCGTTTCGAACCGAAACCGGGCTGGAAATACGAAATTGCCAAAGACGGAGCGGATAAAATCACGGGTGTGACCTGGACCGCGGAAAACGGCGGCCTCAGCAAAACCGAATTCGGCGAATTCAATATGCAGGGCAAAGTCGCCGACAACGCCACTTCCATCGTCTGGAAGGCTTATCAGACTTACCAGGACGGCAGCGTAGTGGAGTGGACCGGCGCCGAAGGCTCGGACAAGCCCGCTTCCGTAACGAAGGTTGCCGCTAAACCGTCCGGCGCAGGCACGGACAGCCACGGCAATACAAGCACGGCGCCGGGCAGCGCCACTGCGGCTCCGGCCCAGCAGGCAGGCGCTTCCGCGAGCAATACGCCGCTGTATCTGTCGATTGCCGCTGTGGTACTGAGCGCGGCTTCCCTGCTGCTCAGCCTGTTCAGAAAACGCGCCTAAGCGAAGCTGCGTTCCGTTTCCGCCCTGCCGGAGCAGCGGGACGGAAACGGAAAAAAGCTGCGGGAATACGAATTCCGCAGCTTTTTGGTTCAATTGAAAAGACCTGTACCGCTGTAAAGAGCGGTTCAGGTCTTTTTTTGCGATGTGAGCCGGTGCCCCGTGGGGCCGCGGCCTAAGGCGAGCCTGCGCGGGACGGTGCGAGCCGGTGCGGGCAGCCTGAGGCGAGACCGCCTGAGCGATGCAAGTCGGCGCTAGCGGCCTGAGGCGAAGCGAGACGCCCTGGGGCGATGGAGGTCGCGCGGCCCCGGGTGCGACGGGAAACGGCGGGGCTCCGCACGAGGCAAGCCGATACGCCGCCTACAACCGGACCCGCCGGCCCGTCTCGCGGCTCTCGTTCGCCGCTTCGATGAAGCGGATCACTTCGAGCGTCTCCCGCATATCGACCGCCGGTTCGCCACCGCGGAACAGCTCCATGACGCGCTCAAGCAGGCTCGCGTAGAAGGGCTTCGCGTCCGCGGAAATATCGACCGCGCGGCTCCCTCCTTCGCGGTGCACCACCGCGCCGAACGCGGGACTGCCCGCACGGCTGCCGCGCACGGTCCCGATGCGGCCGTCGGCCCAGACGCCGACCACCACCTCGTGCGACTCCCCGGCTGACGCCGTGACGTGCACGCAGCCCGGGCCAAGCGCAGCGTACAGCATCTCCACCATGTGGATGCCGTACCAGAACAGGCCGGGCTGCGTCGGCTCCAGCGCCAGCGGACCGAAGCAGTCGGCTCCGGTGACCGCTCCCTTCTCCGAGTCGCTAAGCGCTTCCGTTAAGCCTTCGGCGAAGCGGAGGGACGAGCTGCTCAGGAGCGCAGCGCCGTGCCGTACGGCCAGAGCGGCGATCTCGCCGGCATCCCGCGAGCTGACGGCCAGCGGCTTGTCGACGAACACCGGCTTGCCGTAGGCGGTGATCTGCCGGAACTGTTCGGCGTGTACCCGGCCGTCCGCCGATTCAAGCAGGATGGCGTCGCATGCCGCCGCAACGGCCGCCGGAGAATCGGCGATCTCCACGCCGTATTCGCCGCGGAGTTTCTCGGTGAACCCCCGCACGCGGGAACGGCTCAGCTCGAAGTCTTCCGATCCTCCCGGATAGGCGATTACGACCCGGCCCCCCGGCACATGCCAGGGATGTTCCGGATCGTTGAGCAGTTTCGTAAATTCGACGGCATGGGAAGTGTCCAATCCGATC
The DNA here is from genome assembly GCF_000739915.1 of Paenibacillus chitinolyticus NBRC 15660. Taxonomy (GTDB): domain Bacteria; phylum Bacillota; class Bacilli; order Paenibacillales; family NBRC-103111; genus Paenibacillus_F; species Paenibacillus_F chitinolyticus. Next base: position 408,186 of record NZ_BBJT01000004.1, read on the forward strand.
ATGCCGATCCGTAAGCTTGATGACTGCACCTTAACGCCCCCCGTTCAGCTTTCCCGGCTTATGTAAGCCGCCGGGTTAGTCGTGCTGCGGTTTTTAGAAGGAATGCCGTATAGAGGACTGGGCCGCCGGAGGAAGATGAGAAAGCAACCGTTGAGCGCTCGTTTACCGTCCTTCGTAATCCCCTGCGCACCCGGGCCCCTCCGTTACCGTGCCGGACTTCCAACCCTCTTCTGACGCATAAGTATCCGCTTGTGATTTCGGTTCCGGCACCGGCATTTTCGGCGTCACTGCGCCCGCTCGTACACCCGGAACGTGTAATCATACGGATTTTTCTCATCCCGGATGCCGGGCTCGTCGGAAACAAGCGTCCATTCGCCGGGATCAATCTCCGGAAAGAACGTATCGGCTTCAAAGGTATCGTCGATATACGTCACGTACAGCTTGTCAACGTGAGGCCAGAACAGCAGGAACACTTCCGTTCCGCCGATCACGAAAACCTCCCCTTCCGTGTAACGTTCCAACACTTCTTCCACGGTATGCACGACCGTGCAGCCTTCGGCTGCAAAGCCGCTTTGCCGGGTCAGGACAATATTGTCCCGATTCGGCAGCGGACGTCCGATTGAATCGTATGTTTTCCGCCCCATCAGGATCGGATGACCGGTCGTCATTTTCTTGAAATATTTCAAATCCGCCGGCAGATGCCACGGCAGCTTGTTGTCGATCCCGATCGCATTGTTGCGGTCCATCGCAAAAATAAAAGAAATACTCACCTGACCAACACCTCTTCCTGCGACCCATGCGGACTTTGCGGCCGTTCATGGATCATCCTATTTTCCGTTCGAATCCGGTCCGAAACGTTCTTCGCGGACAACTCCCGCAATCAGATCGCGATCGGGGCTTTAATGCCGGGATGCGACTGGTACCCGACAAACTCGAAGTCTTCATAAGCGTAGTCGAAGATAGAATCCGGCTTGCGCTTGATTTCAAGCTTGGGCAGCGGAAACGGCTCTCTCGTAAGCTGTTTCTCCACCTGCTCCAGATGATTCAGGTAAATATGCACGTCCCCTCCGGTCCATACCAGGTCCCCGACTTCGAGATCGCACTGCTGCGCGACCATGTGCGTGAGAAGCGCGTACGAGGCCAGATTGAACGGCAGACCGAGGAACGTATCGACCGAACGCATCTGGAACATGCACGACAACTTGCCGTCCGCCACATAGAACTGGAACGCGTAATGGCAGGGCGGCAGCGCCATCTGATCTACCTCTGCGACATTCCAAGCACTAACCAAATGCCTGCGAGAATCGGGATTGGTTTTAATTTGATGGATCACTTGGGTAATCTGGTCGATTGCCCGTCCGTCCGGCGCCTGCCAAGTGCGCCACTGGGCGCCGTACACACGGCCCAAATTACCGTCCTCGTCGGCCCACTCGTCCCAAATGGTGACGCCATTGTCGTGTAAATAGTGAATATTGGTTTCACCTTTCAGAAACCACAAAAGCTCGTGGATAATCGAGCGCATATGAAGTTTTTTAGTCGTCAAAAGCGGAAAGCCTTCCGCCAGATTCATCCGCATCTGACGTCCGAACACGGAAATCGTGCCGGTCCCCGTGCGGTCTTCTTTGCGGGTTCCGTTTTCCTTGATATCCTTAAGCAGTTCCAAATATTTATTCATTTCCAAGCGCACCTCAAATCATCGGTTTTCCTTTTTATCCGGACAAAGTCTGTCCTTAGTATATCAGTTTCCACCTTCCCGGAAAATGAAAAAGAACTTCTCCTTATTCAGAAAAAGTTCCCTGTTCCCCGTTCCCTTCCGGTAACCGGAAAGAAGCGTCCCCTTTCTTATAAGCAGAACGCTTCTTCTATAGAGCCTGAACGGTTCTGCAAAGACAGAATCGCCTAAACTTCGGCCCAGATTCGTTTCACGTTATCCATGGCGATTTTGGAGCCTTGTTTGCACTCTTCCATGCCTTCGAATTCGATGGACAGATAGCCGTCGAAACCGGAACGTTTCACCAGACGCAGCACTTCCCACATGTCGATATCGCCCTGCCCGGCAATAGCTCCCCGGAGGTAGTTGCCGGCCGTGGTCTTGAACCAGCCTTCACCCGGATTCCGGTAAGAAGGGCGGAGATAGAAATCTTTAATATGTACGATAGAAGCAAACGGCAGATTTTTCTGCACGGAAGCGACCGGATTTTCATCCGCACACATAAAGTTGCCGATATCCAGCGTCGTCTTGAAGTTCGGGCGGTTCACGCCTTGAACGACGGTAAGCACCCGGTCGCTCGCCTGCACCAGATAGCCGTGATTTTCGATGCTGGTCGTAATCCCGTACTGAGCGGCGTAATCCGCAATCGTCCGGCACGCTTCGATCATGCGGTCCAGATTCGCGTTGAACGTACGGATGGAAACGTCTTCATGGCGGGCCACATCATGGCGCATCAGCTTAACGCCCAGCTCGGCCGCTACATCGACTTCCCGCTTCACCCGGGAAATTTCTTCCTCGTAAGCGCCCTCATTTTGCGTCAGGAAATTGGCTCCGACCGCATAATTGGAAAGCTCGATGCCTACGGACTTCGCTTTTTCCTTGATGTTTTGCACAAGCTGGGGTTCCCGGGTAAAATCAATTTCCAGCGGAACGACTTCCATGTGTTCGCCGCCGTTAGCCGCAATCCAATCCAACGCACTGACATAGTCCAATTCCCCGGCTTTGATGGCACGGTACAAACTGTAAGAGCTTAATCCGATTTTCAAAAGAGGCCGCCTCGTTTCTCTGTAAGGGTTATATGTACACCTGTATCATAGAAAACCGTTCCGCAAGAAGCAAGCTCTCTTCTACTTCATATAGGAGCGTAAACGGCACCCAGACCCCCTTTTTCGTAAAAATAGCGCCCTATAATCCCTCTTCCTTCTAAAAGCGTCTCCGTACGAACCCCTTGTGACTGATTTCGCTGTTTTCTTTAAAAGAGACGGAGGTAATAATACAGGATACGGTAAAAGTCGTCCACACTCTGCATACAAATCCGGCAGCCAGGCGAAGGAGGAAGACACGATGAATAATGAGCCCCAAATAGACTTCCTGTTCCGGACCGGGTTCGAGCGGCAAGGCGGAAAAAGAAACAGTTGGAGGGTTTCCCATGCAATATGACTGGTCCTCCATTTCCCGGACGGTCGGCTTTTACCGGAGACATCAGGTCATTCCGTCGATTGAAGAGATCGAAGACACCTGGCAGAGAGCCCGGGACGGCAGCCGAGAGGCCGCCATCCGCTTCCTGGACTGGAGACGCCACTGCCTGCTGGCCAAAACGGACGAGCAGCGAGCCGCCATGATCCTCGTGATGAACTATTCGCATAAGCTGTTTAATCGCGATTCTACATCCGAATAATAAACCCGGCTGACCCGGGCATCCCCCTCCCTTCCCGACGGTTTCTGCATGCCGTTAACGACGGACAACGGCAAAAATCCCCGGCTTCCATCAAGGAAACCGGGGATTTGTCTTGCACGCTACCGGAGCGGGTATTACATACCGGAAGCTTGCATTTTTTGCGAGAATTGTTCGATCGTCAGCGTATCGGTAGGAAGAGGCTGCAGGTTAGCCTTCTTGTTGATATTGCTGTACTCGGTTTTGATTTTCGTACCGATTTTGATCGTGCCCTGCTTTTCTTCCGTGATGTCCAGGTTGGCGTTAATTTCTTGATAAGCCGGGAATTTATCTTTATTGATGGCTGTCAAAATGTTGAAATCGTTGATTTTCAGCACTTTTTTCAGTTCGTCGATCGCCTTCTGGGTATCTTCCTTGCTCGAACCGGCGGCAAGTTCTTTCTTTGCCTTCTCGATTTCGGCCGGATCGACTTGAAGCATGTCTTTATACTTGTCGCTGGATACGAGATCCAGAAGCTGCGGAGCTACTTTCTCGACAATCGTTTTGATCGCAGGTTCCAGGTTTTCGTTGGTGATCTGGAATTTCACGACCTGCTTCGCGTCTACGCTCTCGGGCAGTCCCGCGTTTTTCTTGTCGACCTCGACAAAGTACGTTTTTTCGTCAAAGTTGGTCGTAAAGATTTTCATCGCTTCTTGGCCGAACTCCTGCTGTTTCTTCACGTCGATGGCATTTACGTTCACTTTGCCTTCCGTCGTCTGATTCAGCTCGTTGACATCCACGACGATGTATTTACCGACAGCGTCTTTAGGAATAGGCAGAAGCGGAATGTTCGGAACTTTCACATACATCTTGTCTTTGGTCATGACCATAGGCAGGGAAATCTTCATCGGCATGTCGCCTTTGAGGTTGGCTTCCAGCGTCATTTCCAGCTGCATAGGATCGGCCTGGTAAACACCTTTAGCCGTAACATCCAGGTTTTTCAGGAGATTGGCTCCCATCTCCAAGCTCGGATCCGCTTTAAGCGCGGATTCCGGGAAATCCAGGTTCAAGGTCATATTCATGTTGAAATCCGCACTGTTCATCGTTGAAGCGGCGGTGTAGGATTCCTCCAAAGCCGTCTTCGGTGATTCTTTCTTGCCACAACCCGCCAACACGACAGTAAAAGTCAATAGTAATGCGAGTACAGACGTCCAAATTTTCTTGTTCACACGATTTCCCCTCTCTCTATCCCTCACGATAATTAAGAACATGAACGATTATAATACAGCTTCCAAAGGAAGCAAAGACAAAAATTTGTATAAAGGAGGAAATTGAAGAAATCCTGCCCTATTTGGAGTTAACCCGAAATGGAAAGGTGTGAAACGCCAAGAACGGTTTATTTTGGAAAATATGACCTCATACGGCGGGTAGAACCGGATGAATATCGGGGTCATAAGGTTTTTTCGGGGGATATGTACATACCCGGCACGGAATAAAGCGAACCTTATCCGCAAAAAGTGCGAATATATAGCAGAACGCTTTATGAAGGAGGTAAACCCGATGGTTGCAAAATGGAATGAATTGAAAAGAGCAAAGAAGGCGTCCGCTCCGTCTCCTGCGGCTTATCCCCGACAATTGCTGCTGCCTTCTCTCTCTTACGGGTAACGCATGAATCGAAAAATGCCCTTCCCCCGGACGGCGGAGTCGGGCCCCGGGCAGGAACCGCCGGGTATCCCGGATTCAATCCTCGTCGGGATTTTCCCATTTTCTGGAGTACGCCTTATTGGTGATCCAAATCGTTGCCCATAAAATCAGACCCGCCAAAGCCAGGCCGATAATCAGAGATGCGATCATCATAGCTGCTGCCTCCCTTCTCGTTACCCCCATTGTAGCGAATGAAATGGCAAGATGATAGTGTTTTCACCGCTTAGTCACAATTGCCCCGCATTGGGTTTTTTAATCCGCTTAAGGTATAATAAAATAGGTTGTATTCCGGGCCCGTCCCGAATAAGAATGCGCCTTTTTTTAATTCAAGGAGGAACTACCATGACCCCGAAAAAAAGAATCACCCGGCTTCTGATCCTGGCTTCCGCCGTCGCACTCTTCGCCGGCTGCGAGAGCAGCAAGGAAGCGGGCGGGAACTCCCCGTCCGCCACGTCGACTCCGGGTACGTCAGCGGTAACTTCGCCTTCCGCAAATCCGTCCGGGACACCGGGAAGCACGAGCAAGCCGACGACTTCGCCGACACCGAATCCGTCTTCCAAAGAAACCGGAGCGGGCAAAGGAACGGATGGCTCGGAGCAGGTGGCCGCCAAACCGGAAAGCATGACCGTTCTGGTTAACAAACAATTCAAGCTTCCGGACTCGTACAAGCCTTCCGATCTGGTGTATCCGGATGTAAATTTCGTATTCGCCGAAAAAATCGAAAAGCGCATGATGCGCAAAGAAGCGGCAGGCGCGCTGGAAAAGATGTTCGCCGCGGCCAAGAACGACGGAGCACCGCTGGCCGGCGTGTCCGCTTACCGCTCCCATTCCACGCAGACGACCCTGTTCAACCGTTACGTACAAAAGGACGGCGAGGCCGCGGCCAAGAAATACAGCGCCGTACCGGGACACAGCGAGCATGAAACGGGACTGGCCATAGACGTTTCGGGCAGCACGGGCAAATGTGCGGCCGAAGACTGCTTCGGCGGAACGCCCGAAGCCAAGTGGCTGGAAGACCACGCCCACGAATACGGATTTATCATCCGTTATCCGAAGGGCAAGGAATCCATCACAGGCTATCAGTACGAGCCGTGGCACCTGCGCTATGTAGGTACCCAAATGGCCAAAGATATCAAGACGAAAAACACGACGATGGAAGAGTATTTGAATGCCGTACCGGTAGCGAAGTAACGCCGGATTCATCGAACGGGCCATGGAGCCTGCCGAATCCTAACGAGAAAATGCCGTCCCTTTTTGAGGGACGGCATTTTTTTTGCGCTCAGGCGTGGTGCTGCGGCATGACGAAGTTAGTTGCGGGAGGTTGAAACGTTCCCGGCCTTTAACGCGTACTGGCATGAAAAGAAAGAACCGTTTAGGAACTGCCGCTCGGAAACGGCAGTTGATTTCCATAAAATTTTCGCTTGCTTCCGCAGACAAGCCGCCGAACCCGCCCGGCGGGGACGAATGATGTTAACAGTCTCCCACCACAAGCGCATAGACAATGCCGGGACCGTGCACGCCGATGGTAAGGTCGTTCTCAATATCCGCCGAACGGCTCGGGCCCGATACGAAGTGGATCCCCGCCGGCCTCGCTCCGGCCGCCAGTCCGTCAAGCGGACGGAGCACCTCGCCGAGGCGCATTTTCAGCCGGCTGGCGGGAACCACCGCGACGAGGACAGCCGGAAGCAGGCTGACGCTCCTGCCTTTGCGGGGCGAGGACATCAGCACGACCGTACCGGTATGAGCCGCGGCGCAGTCGGCCGCCACAAGCCCGATGTCGGCTCCGGCCGCGTCTGCCAGCATGGCCTCCTTCTCCTCGTCCGAGGCATGCTCCGCGTTCCAGACGGTGAGGCGGTCGAGTCCCTCCACCGTCTCCAGCACGGACGCTATCGCCTCCAGCTCGGGCTGGTCTTGGCGGATGACCCGCCTCGCCTCCAGGTCGCGGATCAACTGCCGCACGAAAGCGGCCGCTTCCTCCATGGAGGCCAACTGCTCGGCATGGCCGCCCGCCTTGCGCCAGTTGTCCATAAAGAGGCGGATGCGCGCCTCTTCGTCCAAATCTACGGCGTTCCAGAAGTCCGGCGCTCCCCGGAACGGTCTTGCCGGGGGCTCCGTTATCCGGGGACGCCCCAGCCGGGAGGCGATGCCGCCCAAGAACGCCTCCTGCTTCCGCCTCGACTCGGCTTCCAGCCCCTTCAGGAAATCGGCGGCGGATTTACTCATGGCGGCCGCCCCCTTTCCGGCGGGCGTCCAAAATCCGCTCCATGCGGCTCTTCACTTCCGCGTCCATCTCCGGCAGGCTTCCGGCGGCTTCTTCGGCGAAGCTTTTCCAGTCCTCGCGGAATGTTTTCGGCGGAAGCGCCGGGGCGTAGCGGTGCGCGTTCCAGCCCTTGAGCGGACCGATTCTCGCTTTGATCACGCCGCCGCGGGCCACGAACCGCTGGCCGAATCTGCCCAGAGCCGCAACCCGCCTCAAGCGCTTGGCATCGGCCATGATGTAACCGAAAGCGGACATTCCCGCCTTCTCCGCCGCATCCCCATGGCCCTTCTCGACCTTGCGGCCGCGTAAATAGACCAGCATGTCGTGCAGCGGGATTTTGACCGGACAAGCCTCGTAGCAGGCGCCGCACAAGGTCGAAGCACCGGCGATATCGTCCCACTCGGCCGTGTTCCGGTTAAGCGCCGGGGTGAGGACGGCCCCGATCGGACCGCTGTAAGTGCCGCCGTACGCATGCCCGCCGATGTGCCGGTAGACCGGGCAAGCATTCAGACAGGCGCCGCAGCGGATGCAGTTCAGCAGCTCCTGGAAATCCGGGTCTCCGAGCTGAAGCGAGCGCCCGTTGTCCAGGATGATAACGTGCATCTCCTCCGGACCGTCCCCGTCCGGCTCTCTTCTCGGCCCGGAGATGACCGACATGTACACGGTCAGCTTTTGTCCGGTGGCCGAGCGCGGCAGCAGCGTCGCCATGACCTCCAGATCGTCCAGCGTGGGAATGATCCGCTCCATTCCCATGAAGGTGATCTGCGTCTTGGGGACGGTGCTGACCATCCGGCCGTTGCCTTCGTTCTCGAAGAGAACGATAGAACCGGTCTCGGCGACGGCGAAATTGCAGCCGGTCATGCCGATGTCCGCCTCCAGGAACTTCTCCCGCAGCTTCCGGCGCACGAACCCGGCGAGCACGGCCGTATCGGGCGGGAGCGTTTCGCCCGCTTCTTCCGACAGCAGCTCCGCAATCTGGTAGCGGTTTTTGTGGATCGCGGGAATGATGATGTGAGACGGCGCTTCCCCCGCAAGCTGGATGATGTATTCGCCGAGGTCCGTTTCCACGGCTTCAATGCCGAGCTCTTCGAGCGCGCGATTGATGTGAATCTCTTCGGATACCATGGATTTGGATTTCACGACGCTCTTCGCTTTTCGGTGACGGGCGATCTCCATCGTAATCGAGACTGCCTCCTCCGCCGTCTCGGCGAAATGGACATGGACGCCCTGCGCCCGCGCATTTTCAACGAAGGCACCGAGGTAATAATCGAGATGAGCGATCGTATGCAGACGGATCTGCCGTCCCCGCTCCCGCCATTCTTCCCAGTTTCCCTGCTCGGCGGCCGCGTTCAACTTGCCGGTTTTCAGACGCTCGGTCGTGAATTTGACGGCTTTCCGCAGGAAATCGTTGTTAAGCGCGATTTTCGCCCGGTCTTTAACACTGACCCTACCACTAGACATGCTCATCGGCCCGTCTCACTCCTTCCTCCAAAAGTTCCACCAGATGCATGACCTTAACCGGTCTGCCTCTGTATAGCAGGTTCCCGGATATATTCATGAGGCAGCCCATATCGAGACCGACGAGCACCTCCGCTTCCGTTTCCAGGACATGATCGGATTTCTCCGCGACCATCGCGCCCGATATGTCGCTCATTTTGACGGCAAACGTGCCTCCGAACCCGCAGCAGTCCTCCGCATGCGGCAGCGGAACAAGTTCAAGGCCGCGCACATGCTCCAGCAGGGAGGCCGGTTCGTCCTTAATGCCAAGCAGCCGCGTACCGTGGCAGGACGGATGATAGGTGACTCTGTGGGGAAACACCGCACCGAGATCCGTAACGCCCAGCACACCGACGAGAAATTGCGTAAACTCGTACGTTTTTTCCCGGAGGGCTTCCGCCTTGGCAAGCATCTCCGGATCATCCTGAAACAGCTTCGGATAATAATGCTGAACCATGCCCGTGCACGAGCCCGAAGGCGACAAGACAAAGTCGCTGTCGTCAAACGCTTCCAGCAGAGTCCGGGCCGACTTGCGTGCATCGTCCCAGTAGCCGCTGTTAAAAGCCGGCTGTCCGCAGCAGGTCTGCACCTCCGGAAAATGAACCTGGATGCCGTACCGGGCGAGCAGCCGCACCATTGCCTGCCCGACCCTTGGATACACGAGGTCGCTCAAACAGGTGATAAATAAAGAAACCTTCAAGATGAATCGCCCCTTTCGATTGAAAGCGCTCTCTTTTATATAGAAGAAATACGATACGTCTCGATGATTGAAAAAAAGCCCGTTCCGTTCCTCGTACAAGATGGGGGAACGGGCAGGGCACGATGCGGCTCGGCGGTTCAGGTGAGCCGGGTAACCTTTACGCCTTTCTCGCGCAGGGCTTCCAGGCTGTCCGCACTCGTCGACGAATCGGTGATGACATGCCCGATCCGCTCCCATGAAGCGACGTGAGCAAACGACTGCTGGCCGAACTTGCTGTGGTCCGCCAGCAAAAAAACTTCGTCGGAGATGGCGACCATTTTGGCTTTGACCAGCGCCTGCAGCTCGCTCGATTCGGAAATGCCACGGGCCGTATGCACGCCTTTGCACGACAGGAACGCTTTATCCACATGGTACGTATCCAGGGAGCGTTCGGCCAGCGGACCGGCGTAGGAAAGCGACTGGGGAAGAAGACGGCCGCCGGTGGAAACGACCTGTATTTTCTCCTTGGAGCTGAGCTCCACGGCGACTTGGATCGAGTTGGTCAGCACCGTGAGCGGTTCGTCCGGCAAAATTTGCGCCATATACCACGCCGTCGTGCTCGCATCGAGTATGATCCGGTCGTTCTCCCGGATATGTTTGACGGCTTCCCTCGCGATACTCCGCTTGAGGTCCGCGTGCACCGTTTCCCGTTCCTTGAACGGAATTTCGGGCTGGGATTCTCCCACGCGGACCGCTCCGCCGTGACTGCGCATGAGCCGTCCTTCGCTCTCCAGCTTGTCCAGATCGCGCCGGATCGTTTCCTCAGTGACTCCGCACAGCTCGCTGAGCTCCGTCACCCGTATGCTGCCTCTTTCATTGACCAGCGCGAGTATTTTCTGCCATCTTTCCGCTACAAGCATCGTGCATCCTCATTTCATGGTTCCATTCTTGCCGAGGCGGGCCTGTTCTTCTGCCGTACGCACGGATGCGGGCAGTCCGGGCTTCGCCTCTGTTTCTTTTATTGTACAATATCGGGCGGGAAGGGACTAGACGAAAGGCCAGGCGAAACCCGCCGCACCCCTCCGGCTATCGCGTAAACGCCGCCGGAACGCCGCCGTCTACGGTCAGCATGCAGCCGGTCGTCTTCTCCGATTTCGACGAGGCGAAGTAGGCGATCGCTTCCGCGATGTCGCGCGGATAGACGTTGACGAGCAGCGTCGTACGCCGGCGGTAATACTCCTCCAGCTGATCCGGCTCGATGCCGTAAGCCGCGGCGCGTTCGTTGCGCCAGCCGGAATTCCAGATGGCAGAGCCTTGGAGGACGGCGTCCGGCAGCACCGAATTGACGCGGATGCCGTAAGCGCCTCCCTCGGCGGCAATGCAGCGCGCCAGGTGAATTTCAGCGGCTTTGGCGGTGCTGTAGGCGGAAGCGTTTTTGCCCGCGTAGACGGAATTTTTCGAGCCGACGAATACCATGCTGCCGCCGGTTCCCTGAACCTTCATGATCTTGAACGCTTCCCTCGCTACGAGGAAATAGCCCGTTCCCAGCACGTTCATGTTCAGGTTCCATTCTTTCAGTGTCGTATCTTCAAACGGACTCGATGTCGCGAGACCCGCGTTGTTCACGATGATGTCCACCCCGCCGAAGGCAAGGACGGTTTCCTTGTATGCTTCCCCGACCTGTTCTTCGCTTGTAACGTCCATTGCGGCGGCTATGACGCGTCCTTGCCCGTACTGCCGGTTAAGCTCCGCGGCCAGCGTCTGCGCCCCCTCCAAGTTCAGGTCGGCCAGCACGACATGGGCGCCGCCCTTCAGCAGCTCGCGGGCGGCCGCGCCGCCAATGCCCCCCGCTCCGCCGGTAATGAACGCCACTTTCCGGGAGAATTCGGCTTCCGCCGGGGCGAGTGTCAGCTTGTACAGCTCCAGCGGCCAATATTCAACGTTATAGGACTCGTTTTCACTCAGCGAAACGAAGTTTCCGAGCGCCGTCGCCCCCCTCATCACGGCGATGGCACGATGGTAAAGGGCGCCGCTCACTTGGGCCATTGCCCGGCTTTTGCCCGTATTCACCATCCCGAGGCCGGGAATCAGAATCACTCTCGGCGCCGCCTCGAACATCACATCACCCTCGCTCCTGTTGCGGTCGAAGTAGGCCCCGTACGCTTCCTTGTAAGCGGCGATGCCGGACTTCAGCGCTTCGATAAGGGCCGGAACATCCGCTTCGGCGGGATTCCAATCCACATAGAGCGGCTTCATCTTCGTATGAACGAGATGGTCCGGACAGGCGGCCCCCACCTGGGAGAGCGCCTGCGCCTCGCGGCTGTTCACGAAAGCCAGCACATCTTCTCCGGCATCGGCCGTCAGCAGCATCTTCCGTTCCCCGCCGACAGCTCCGCGGATGACCGGGAGCACCTGCGCGAGGATCTCTCTGCGTGCGGAATCCGCCAGCGTTTCGTACTTCGCGCCGCCGAACAACTCAGCGCGATTCACGCGCGATTCGATGAAATTTTCCGCCTCCGAGATAATCTCGATCGTCTTCTTGTAGCAGGCCGCCGAAGTCTCTCCCCAGGTGACCAGTCCGTGCTTTTCCATCAGGACAAGCTCGGCGGCCGGGTTGCCGCGTACGCCTTCGGCGATCATTTTCGAAAGGGTAAAGCCCGGACGCACATAGGGCACCCAGACAAACCGGTCGCCGTATATTTCGCGCGCCAGCTCTTTGCCGTTATCCGCGCAGCAGAGGGCGATGATGGCATCGGGATGGGTATGATCCACATGTTTAAAAGGAAGAAACGCATGAAGCAGCGTTTCGATCGAAGCCCGCGGATGCCGGCCGTCTATCATACAGTGTCCCAGATAGGCGACCATTTCTTCGTCGGTCATCTCTTCACGCTCCATAAGCGGACGAATATCGTCCAGGCGCAGACCCGTGAAATTTTCCGCTTTCATGGACGCAAGGTCCGAGCCGCTGCCTTTTACCCACATGACCTCGATTTCCCGCCCGCGAAAATCGGTGACCGCCGTTTTGGCCGAGGTGTTGCCACCGCCCCAGTTGGCGACCGTACGGTCAAACCCGAGCAGGTTCGACCGGTACACCAGTTCGTCCAACCCTTTCTTAACGCCTACCGCGATTTCCGCATCCCATAAATTTGCCGTCATTTTGTGCTCCTCCTCAGGAATTGAACGAGTATTGTTTTGCTTTATTTGCATTTGCTTTCTTTTATTTAATCGTATCATATCTTTATTTATTTTTGAATATTTATTTTTATGTTTGTTTTTATTCGGATAAATAAAAAAAGACAAAAACGGGATCGCTCGTCCTGTCCTTGTCTTTATTTTATGGAGTTGTCTGTATACTTATCGGGTTACGGGTTACGGGTTACGGGTTACGGCTTGCGGGTTAGCGGAAATGATCCCAGAAGTCCCAGTATTTAAAATACTTCGTGCGCAGGAAATACCTCGACGGCAAATGGTCGGCCGGGAGACGGTCGCGCATCTCCTGTTTCAGTTCGTCGTTTCGCTCCCTGTGCTGCGGCTGAGTTTCCGTACGGCTTGGCATCCGATTTTCCGGCTGCTTTTCGACCTGGTTTGCGGCCCGACTGACCGGTTTTGCTATTGTATCATCCGTTTCTTCATTAAAATTGGCTTCCGTCCGGAGGTTAGCGCAGTGTCTGCCGCAGCCTGTCCCCTCTCCGCCGTTGAAAGCCCCCCTGCATGTCCCGTTCCGGCACATGGCGTTCACCTCTTTTGTCGAATTAATCGCCCGGTCATCTTTTTTCGTCATCTATCCTCTATTTAGGAGTTTGCCGTCAGATTAAGAATTTGCCGTCAGTCCCGGCTCCGGCTCCGTTTTGCGGGAAGCCCACAGCCGGTAAGGAATGATCAGAGCAAGGCAGACAAGAAACAGCGCGTAGAACTGCGGATTCGGAATCCGGTTGATCCGGAAGACCGCGTCCAGCAGGGCCACGAAAAAGGCAAACGCGATGCGGGCGCTCCTTGTCGCAGGCGTGGACTTGGGGTCCGTGATCATGAAGAAGGCAAACAGTTGAAGGGAGGCGCCCATGAGAGGCCCAAGGGCCGCAAACAAAGGCGCTCCGAAGAAGAAATGCCGCACGAACGCAAACAGCGTAAAGCTCCCGAGGAAAGCCAGCACCGCGTCGAGCCGGTTGGCGATATAGCACACCACGATGCCCAGGCACAAGATCAGAATCATGACGCCGATCCCGTTCGTCCACTGCTTGGGGGTACTCACCGCATACTGGGGCAGGGAGTAGAGCATGATGACCATCGCCACGTTGTTGGGGTTGAAAATATGCCCGCCCTTAAAGCGGATGGCATATTTCAGCGCGATCGCGATGACGGCGGTGAGCGCGTAAGGCCATAGCTGATTGGAACTGAGCAGCAGAGAGATGCCGATTCCCGTGATCAGGGCGCTGAGCGGAAACATCCACGTTTTATTTTTTAACCGGTTCAAAATGATTTCCGTTCCCGTGCAGCAAACGACGGCCGCAAGAACCGCGTCCCATTTCTGAAAAAAGCCCAAGTACACTTGCCCGGCTATCGCAAAGCTGCTGAGGAACACCAGAATAAAGTATCTCGGGTCAATCCGGTAATCCCGCCAGGATACGACCGAACGCAAATGCGTATTCATTTCGTTGCGCATGCAATTCCTCCGTTATTTCGAAATGGTTGAAATCTGAAACCGCCTGTAAGGGGCGAAACGGGCCGACTTCCGGTTGATGCTTTTCCATTCCACTTTGTAGTTCCCTACCGTGCCCTGCTCGTGGTCGCCCAGAAGTCCCTTGAGCTTGTTTTCCGCCTCCGTCTTGCGCAGCGCCGCCGCCCTTTCTTCCTCCGCCCCCTGCCGGTACTGTCCGATCCACCGTTCTGCCTCTTCCGTCAAGGGCACGGACGAGTTCCGGCTCGTCGCCGGGGGATACAGCCGGTTCAGCAGTTCGGACGAAGCGTCCGTTCCGTCGAAGGCCGGCGGTCTTCTTCTCAGGACATGCTCGTTCCAAAATACGGCTTCCCGGTCGATAAGCCGCTTGATCCGCTCTTCGCTGCGCTCCAGACGCACTGTACGGAACTTGTTGCCGCCGATCAGAACGGCTACCCACCAGTGCTCCGCGCCCGTAACGGCCATATAGTGCTGGCACTGAAAATCAATCTTCGCGGGAACCCGGCCGTCCTCCCATTCTTCCTTGCTGAATTCGCCGGTTGATTTGCATAGAAGGCCCGCGTGAGAGCCGATCACCCAGCGGTCCAGGCCGGCCAGCATAAAAGAGTGCTCCGGGTGCTGAAAAATCCAGTTTCTTCTCATCACCCGGTGTCCGGTCCGATCCGTAAATTCCCGTGCGATAAAATCTTTGAGCTTACTGCCGAGCCTCATCGCTTCCTTCTCTTCCACAGGAGGCAGTTCTCCGGTTTTATCCAGGTAAACTTCCAGCGCCGTTTTCCATTTGTCCGCTCCGCAGACGGCTCCCGCATCGCTGCCGCCGATTCCTTGTCTCCGCCAGGCCAGCCATTCCCCATCAGACACAGCCCGGGTATTCACAAGCTTCTTCGCACGCATACCCTCTCTCCTTTACACCGGCAGCTCCCGCTGCGGTTACGAGCTATTTTTCCTTAAGCAGACTCCGTACCGTATCCATCCATCTCATGTAATAATCCGCTTCCGTATCGTCCTCTCCCAACAACTGCACGGCCTCGTGGACACGGTCCACAAATCCGGTGACTTTGAGAATGACGGGATAGGTGTATCTCTCCAATTGTTCGTCCCAGTAAACGGGGTCCTGCAAACGGCGCGCCTCCCAGCCGAAGGCAAGCCCCTGCCGGAAAGCAGGCCGGTATTGCTCCGGAATCTGTTTATCCGCATGGGCCGCAAACGCAAGCTGATCGAAAAAGCTGTAAGCTGCGGCTAGCCCTACTCCACTATATGCATCGTGTCTGAATTCAGCAGGCAAATTTTCCAGTTCGGCAGCGGTTTTTTGTAAATCGAATTCCGTCAAAAACCATAAACAACGGCCGAAGCCCTGGTAACAGACTCGCTGGTAGGAGAACGGAAAATGTCGAAATTTCTGAATTATCTGTTTATTTTTCTTATAGTGAAACAATGCCGTTTTAAATCCCGCTCCGTCGAACACAATAGGCGCGTATCTTGGATGGAGCTGCTTGATCCAGCGCTTGTATCCCCCGTACCGGAAGCCGTGCCGGATCGTGAGGTACCATCCGAGTCCCACGTAATACTGATACAGATACCCCGGCGACAGTTGATGAATGTAAGCTTCGAAACGCCTGCCTCTGGACGGGAATAAAGCGGATTTTACGCCGAGTCCCATTCCGGCCCCTTCGTAAGCGAAGCCTTTGTAGAACGGTTCAAAACGGTTGTCCAGCCTGGCACGCAGCCCCGACATCGGCAGTACCGGTTTCAAAGCCCAGTTGCTGCCGGACAAGAACGCTCTTAAAATCTGCGGAAATTTGCGGTCGTAGTGGACATTGTGCGTGAGCGGAAATTTGGCAACCATCTTCGGGATGCTGCGGTGAAAAGCTTTTAAATAAATGAAGGGAGCAAGAACGGCCAGGAATGCCCCTATTGCCGATACGACTGCAATAACCTGCATGGATCCATCTCCTCCGCTTTCCTTATGGCTGAAACGGTTGACGCGTTTGTAAAAGACAGTGACCTGCTTATTTTCTTCATTTCCCTCCTTTTTCTCCTTACTGCGAAGCGGCTTTGTTCAATCGGTAGACGGACGGGTTAACCCCCACCTTCCTTTTGAAAATTCTGCCGAAATGAGTCAAGTCGTTGTAACCTACCGAGAAGCAGACATCGGTCACAGGCTCTCCCCTTTGCAGAAGAAGTTTCGCTTTCTGGATACGCTTATTCATCACATATTCTTTGAAGCCCGTGCCCACATACTTCTGGAACATCCGGGAATAATGGCACCGGCTGACATAAATTTGCGAAGCGACTTTCTCCAGATTCAGATCGTTCTCGCATATGTTTTCGTCGATGTAGGCCAGCGATTCCGCGAAAAGCCGGTTATCATGGGAAACTTCTTCATTCTGAGCCACCATATCAATCAGAGATATTAAGGAAGATAAGCTGATTTTATCGGCTCCGGCTAACGCGAGCAGAGGGCTGTTGATTCGCAGCTCGTTCACGTTCCAGGTTCTCGGAAAGGCCGGCTCAAAGGTAAGAAATACGATCAGTTTGTAGTGCGCCTGCTTGACCAGTTGGAGAGCGGAGTTAAAATCGACAAACTCGGTCAACTTCACTTTTTTGGAAAGAAGCAGCAAATCCGCCAGGTAATCTTTACATTTCTCGGCTTTATGTACAAAGACCAGCAAATCCACTTCGTTCATCCCCCTCTTGATAATTAGCTTTTATTTCATAAAATAGCGATAAATGATAAAAAGATTTATTAAATGCTTCTGTAATAAATTTTACCAATAATAATTTGTCGGTGATCTGCTTGAATTGTCACCTATCCGTCTTTTTTTGTCATGAAGTTTCACATCCTTAGAAAAAGATAGGCATAATCATTCAAATTTCATTTGGAGGAAACTGGTAAAATAAATTATAAACGCTTATGCGTATGAATTCAAGACAAAGTTCGAAAATGCGTATTTTTGACTATTTGTAAGCTAGGAAGAAATAGCTATTTTCTGAAACTAATGTTTGATATACTATTAGAACATATGTTTGTTGGTTGTTCTGGAATATGCCGAATTGGGGGCTTGAAAATGAATGAAATTAATCAGCGCATCAAAGAGCTGCGGTTAAAGCACAACTTAACCATGGCCAAGATGGCCGCTATGATCGGAGTTTCTCCGGGAAACATCAGTGATTGGGAAAATGGCAAAAAAAAATCGACCCCTACTGCTAGAGCATTGATCTCCATTTCCAAACAATTCAACGTTTCCCTTGATTGGCTGATGACAGGTACGATTCCCGATTTTCCTGCGAACTTCGTCCCCTTCCCTCCTATCGAGAAAAGCCATCCATACATAGATGCGTTGTATGATGTCGCCGGGCAGCTTGAGGATGAAGATTTTGTCCTCCTTCAGACGATGGCCGCTCATCTTGCAAACAAGAACCGGGCTCAGACGCCGGGTGATCTAGATCTATACCGGTCCGGGAAGGTGCGGGCCGCTTCCATCCAATCGGGCAGCGAGCTCCGTGAAGCTTCGCTCTCCGCGGAGTATTACGTCCGGCTTCCTCTGATCGGTAAAGTTACGGCGGGCAGTCCGATCCTGGCTGCGGAGAATATCGAAGAGTATTTCAGCGTCCCCAAAAATCTGGTGGGCCAAGGAAAACATTTCATCCTGCGGATTCAAGGGGAAAGCATGATCAATAAAGGAATCGAGAACGGCGATCTGGTGCTCGTCCGTCAACAGTTATCGGCGGACAACGGGGAAGTGATCGTCGCTTTGATCGACGGCGAAGAAGCGACGGTGAAGACCTTCTTCAAAGAATCCAACCGCGTCAGGCTTCAGCCCGCCAACGACCGCTTTCAGCCTCTCTATCCGGCCAACGTAAGCATACTGGGCAAAGTCGTGAGCGTGCTGCGGGACGCCGAATAAACCGGCCCGGACGTCAACAAACGCCGTACAGCCGGCAACAAACGAGGAGTCCCGCCGACCTCCGTCATCGTATGCTAGTTTCATAACGGATGAATGGAGGGCTCGACTTGCCGTCGTTGGATCGATTTGATGCCGGACTGCCGGACCGTCAGGCAGAGGAACCCAGTCAAGTTACGGAATGCGCATTCGACAGATGCCGCAGCCCGATTTACGCCGGAGAGAAGAACTGGGACTTCGACCGGGACTGGTTTTGCAGCGCAGCCTGCATCGCCAGGCATTTGGGCGCCGAGAAGCGCTATGTGGAATAGCCGCCCGAGAAAAAGTCCGGGGGAACGGAAGCTCCAAACGGAGCCGCCTCCCCCGGACTTTTTGGCGTGTAAACAACCGGCCATACAGCGGCTCTCCTCTTCCGGAGGAAAGTCCCCTGCCTTGCCGCTGCGTCTTTAGACGGTTTAGACGGGAATGCCCGTTTCCCCCGCTTTTTTGGCCAGCAGCCTGTAAGGAACCCCGAGCAGGAGCGTGACCAGAAATGAAGCGTAAAACTGCGAATTCGTTATTTGATTCACGCGCAGCCAGGCATCCGTAAAGGCAATCAGAAAGGCGAACAGAATCCTCGCTTTCCGGGTGGGCGGCGTCGTTTTGGGATCCGTGATCATAAAGAAGGAAAAAAGCTGAAACGATGCCCCCATCATCGGACCGAAGGCATACAGAGCCGGTTCTCCGAAAAATCCGACTCTTATAGCCGCGAAGAAGGAAAAACCCCCGATAAAAGCCAGGACGGAGTCCAGCCGTTTCGCTTTATAGGCCGCGAAGAGGCCAAGAATCATAATGAGGCTCATGACCTCGATCCCGTTGGTCCATTGTTTGGGAGTACTCACGGCATAGGCGGGCAGAGCGATCAGCATGATCACCATCGCGACATTGTTCGGGTTAAAAATGTGGGCGCCCCGCAGCCTTACGAACTGCTTGATCGTTACAGCCAGGACGGCTGTCAGGACGTAAGGCCATACGGCATAAGAGCTAAGCAGCAGAGAGATGCCGATCCCCGTAATGAGGGCGCTCAAGGGGAACGCCCACTTTTTCTTCAGCAAGCCGACCAGAACAAACTCAAGAACGACCGCTGTAAACACAGACGCGAAGAAAGAGTCCCATCTCTGAAAAAAACCGAGAAACAGCTGGCCTGCGGCAACAAAGGACAACAAAAACGCCAAAATGTACAGTCTCGGATCTTTGCTCATCTAGTCCTTCTTTTCGGTCAGCCGCAAAATCTGGTTTTTGGGAACGTCCCGGAACTGCTCCACTCTTCCGCTGGGCCAGCGCACCGTGATCTTGTCCGCTTTGTCCGCCTTGCCGAGGCCGAAGTGCAGACGCGGATCGCTCTGGCCGCCGAAGCTGTTGGCTCCGTCTTTTTCCATGACCGTTTCGACTCCGTTCACTTCAAAAGTCACCCTCGCCCCTATCGCATCCCGGCTGCTCGGCGCCGTGCCGATCAGATCCAGCTTGATCCAATTGTTCTGATTGGTGACGGTATTCTCGTACACTCTGGCCGGTCCGCCCTGATTGGCGAACACAAGGTCGAGCTTGCCTTGGTTGCGGATGTCTATCGCCGAGATGCCGCGTCCGTCTTCCACGAAGTCAAGCCCGACCTGCTCCGCTATATCCGTGAATTTATTTCCCTGCGGATAAAAAAGGAACTTGTTCTCATAGCCCGAAAGACTCTTGTCGACGAAAGCCGGCCAGTTCTTCGTATCCTCGACGATATTGCCCGGTGTCGTTGCGAGTGTCCCGAGGTCGAACCAGTAATCTTTCTTCTTGCTGGCGGAAACAAACCCCGTCTGTACGACCAGACTCGAATTGCCGCTGTTGTCCAGATCCATAAAACGGGCCCCCCAGGAGAAGCCGGCCAAATTCACGCCCATTTCTTTGCCGCGGTCGATAAACTGTCCGTCCTTCTCGTGCCACAACTGATTGCCTTCCAGAATATACTGGGATTTGCTGACGTTGCTGACGTACATGGCCGGCTTGCCGTCATGGAAAATATCCGCGAAATCGACGTTCATTCCTTTGAAGGTATCATCTCCGATTCCCCTCGGTTGAACCACGGCCGTAAACTTCTTGCCCTGCTCGTTCAAATACAGGGTATCGGGTCCGAAATCGTTGGCATTGTAAATATCCGGCCAGCCGTCGTTGTTCACGTCCCATGTCCCGGAAGCGAGGGTCCAGCCCGTATCGCCCACCCCGAGCTCTGCGGTAACGTCCGTGAAGGTGCCATCCCCGTTATTCCGGTACAGCACGTTCCTTCCGCCGTTGCGCGCTCTCTCGAAATCGTTATGCATAATCTTCGTCGTCGTCAAATTCCACAGGTCGTTCTTTTCGTGAAAATAACAAGACAAGTACAGATCCAGATTGCCGTCTTTGTTGTAATCGAGGACGATCGCCTTGTTGACGTAGCCTTTGTATCCGACACCCGCCTGGTCCGTGACTTCCGTAAAAGTCCCGTTCCCGTTATTGTGAAACAGGCGGCTTTTGCCCCAAGAACCGACGAACAGGCTCGGATATCCGCTGTTATCGTAATCGAACCAGACGGCCGCTTCCGAGATTCCGTCCGTGTTAACATCCGCAAGCCCGGCGGATTCGGCCGTTTCGGTAAAGGTCCCGTCTCCATTGTTGTGGAACAGGGCGTTCTTGGAGCCTTTGGCGGAGTTTATGAAGTAAAGGTCCATAAAACCGTCCCCGTCATAGTCCGCCGTAAATACGCCCGCTCCGGTCGAAGCCATCCAAGGCATAATGTTCGCCACTTTGGAGTCGAACGTCGGCTTGCTGTGGATGAATTTGACACCGGAAGCCTGTGTGGTCTCCTTCAACGAAAAGCCGAAATCCGTCCGGCTCTGCCCGGCGCCGCAGCCTGTGGCCGTTAAAAGCAGCGCCGTCGCGGCAAGCAGCATTTTGCTCAAAGGTTTAACCTGCATGTACTCTCCATCTCCCCATCCGTTCATAATGAGATCCGGCTCAGCTTTGTCCCGCCCTGCCTGTAATAAAGGTCAGAATATCCTCCAGTGTCGCGATGCCGCCGAGATCGTCCTCCGTCATTCTCACGCCGAATTCTCTTTCCAGGGTAACCACAAGTTCCAGGACAGCCAAAGAATCAATTCCGATTTCGGGCAGGGGTTTCCGCAGGAAAGCGTCGGCGTCCAATTCTTCCACCGGCTCCGTAGAATCCAGAAGACTCACCGTTACTTCGATAATGCGGGATTTCACAGCTTTAACGTTCATGACAGTTCTCCTTTTCAAAGTAATCCTCCGTCCACAACCAGCACGGCGCCGTTAATATAAGAAGCCTCCTCCGAGAGAAGGAAAAGGACGGCGGAGGCCGCCTCTTCAGGCGTTCCCAGTCTTCTCAACGGGATGTCCTTTTCCAGGTCCCGCTTGCGGCGGGCGGGAATGGATTCCAGCATGTCGGTGCCGATAAACCCGGGAGCAACGGCGTTTACCCGTATGCCCAGAGGCCCCGCTTCCTTGGCAAGCGCTTTGGTCAGTCCGATGACGCCCGCCTTGGATGCGGCATAATTGGTTTGTCCGGCCGCTCCGGCAATTCCGGTCACGGAGGAGAGGTTCACCACGCTTCCCCGTGAAGCGGCAAGGGGACGGATGAGGTTTTTCAAAATGATATGCAGGGAGGTAAGGTTCACCTGAAGGACGGTGTCCCACTGCTCGTCGGCCATCCGGTACATCGGCGTATCCCGCAAAATGCCGGCGTTGTTGACGACACCGTGCACGGGCCCCTCTTCCAGCAGGTTTGCGACCATCTTTGCGACGGCAAGCCTATCTGTAAAATCCGCCTGCACGCAAGAGACACGCGATGAGTCATTTCCCGTCTCATCCAGGAGCGTTTCCGCCGCCTCCCGGTCCTTCGAGTAGGTGAAGACCACGCGGGCGCCTGCAGAAGCCAGTTGTTTAACGACGGCCCTGCCAATCCCCCGGGACCCTCCGGTCACCAAAATCGTTTTTCCTGCAAAACTGTAAGTCGTCGTTGCCATAGTTCCTCCTAATCCGGCTTGTTAAACAGTACGGCCGCGTGGAATCCGCCGTAAGCGGGTACCGATTTTAAGGCGGAAACCGTCTTTTTGCGCGCGGTTTGCATCTGAACGGGAAGCTGCACCCTCGGATCGGCTTGTTCGTAATTCAGCGTACGAAGCAGAATCTCTCTCTTCATGCAGTGCAGAAGCAGTACGGTTTCGATCATGGCGCTCGCTCCCAGCAAATGTCCGAAATACCCCTTGAAGGAGGTCACGGCCGGAACAGGCCGGTTCAGACGGCCGAAAGCGCGATGGATTTCGTTAGCCTCGTACCGGTCCCACAGGGTACTGCCCGACCCGTGCGGAACTATAACGTCAATTTCCGGAGCCGTTCCGTGTCCGGCGGCCTCCGTGATGACCGACGCGTAAGAGTGCCTCGAAACGTCCGGAAGCGTCATATGCCAGTGTTCCTGGAGGAATGCTCCTCCGCGGTAAACCGCCAGCGGCTCCACCGGCCTTCCCGCCGCATGTTCGGCCGATTCGAGAATGATCGTGCCCGCACCGTCTCCAAGAATGGAGCCGTCCCTATGCAGGTCAAACGGTCTGATTTTCATCTGTCCGGAAACGAACCCCTTCTCCTGCAGCCACAAATACTCCGATGCGTGCGCGTAGTCCGAACAGGCGACGATAACGAGATCGGCGCTGCCGCTCGCAATAAGCATCCTCCCCAGCTCCAGGGCATACAAACCCGAGGCGCACGCGTTGTTTACGACATAGCCCGGGCCGTTCACCCCCAGCAGCTGAGCCAAGTAAAACAGGTAGGGAAAGGTCTGGATATTAAAAAATTCACGCCGGAACTCGTTGAAAAGCGGCATTTTCTCCGCTTGATCCGTCTGTGGGGTGGCATCCTGATATCGGATGAATTTATCCGTCAGCTTCACGGCGCCCAAATTCTCGTGACCGATAACGAGCCCGATTCTGCTGCCTCCGGTTATCCGGAAAGAGGCATCTTCGAGCGCCTGCCGGATAGACAGAAGCAGCATGCAGAAGTCCCGGTCGTCCAGCAGGTGATTTTCCGCGAGCCACCGCACGCTCTTCTCTTCCAGCCAATCCGACAGGTCGAAATCCGGCAGAGAAAAGACCGGATACTCCAGGCGGGTGCCGTCCGGAAAAGGATAAGAGCGGCGTGACGGCTCCGGCACCGAACCGGACAGCGCGGCTTGCCATACCTCGTGATTGGTCATGCCCAAGGAACACAACATGTTCGTTCCCGTAACCAGAACGCTAGTATTCTTCACGGTTATCTCCTCTTAACGATGCGGATTTGCACGGTTTTAAAACTCGACGGCAAGCAGCCCCTCCGGGCCGGCATCCGCATAAATCACGGACGTTCCGGACGGAAGCTCCCCGCTTCTGAGCTTGACGGCCAGAACCGCCGGAAGCTGTTCGTCCGTCACGCGGGTTGCGGCCGCGTCCGGCAGGTCCGTCACGCTTTCTAAGCGCAGCTTGAGGCCGCTCCCGCTCCCCCCGGATGGCTGCCGGGACAGCACCAAAGCTACGACGGACTCCCGGGCCGCCCGGTACCGGATGCTTCCCTCGAAGACGGCGGGCGGCTGCAGCCTTACGATGCAGACCGCCACATGGGAAGCACTGCCCGACTCCAGCATGTCGGCCGCGTACTGCAGCGACTTCACCGAGGAGAAGTCGCTGCCCGATATCGTGACATTGGGGCCGCCGAGCCCGAAGTAAATGGATGCCTGGCCGGCTATTACATTCAATACGGTTTCCGGAAACAGACCCGGGTTCGTGTTGTTCACCCCGTACGTTTCCGCCTCCTGCTGCAGCCGGTCGATGGCTTCCAGATTCGCGTCGTTGGTTCCGACAACCACGCCGATGTCGTTTCTCTTCCCACCCGGGGCGTGCCCCGAAATCGAGGCCATTTGCAGCGCTTCCCGGATGGCCAGACAGGCCAGCCGGACGGCTCTGGAATGCCTCTTCAGCCCCTTAAGCCCCCCTGCCGCCTCCTCCGGTTCATCTTCGATCCGGGAAGACAAAGCCTCGTCGCCCGAATCCTCAGCTGAATCCCCAGCCGAAGGCCGGCTGTCCGGACGTTCGACAATCGCCGCAAAGCTGGGGGCCATGTAATAACCGCACCCGCTTAAATAAATGAACTGAGGCACCGCTATCTCCCCCTTATTCCAAGTTTTCCGGCCGCTCCGGGTGAACGGCGGACAGAACGATCGAGGAGTTTACTCCTCCGAACGCATAGGAATTCGACAAAACGATAAGGTATCTGCCGGGCGCGGGTTCCTTCATTAGAACGGGGACCGGGCACGCCGGATCGGGCTGCTCCAGATTCAGCGTCGGCGGAGCCAACCCTTCTTCCAGACATTTCACACTCATCACCGCTTCAATCGCGCTCGCAGCCCCCAGCGTATGGCCGATGTGGCCCTTTATCGAGCTGGCAGCCGGAAGACGCGTCTCCTTGAAGACGGCCGTCAGAGCGGCCGCTTCCATCTTGTCGTTCGCCTGGGTGCCCGTTCCGTGCAGGCTCACATAATCGACGGCGGACGCCGGAACCGCCGCCATCTTCAAAGCGGCGCGCATGGCCCGCACGGCGCCTTCCCCCTGCGGATCGGGCTGGGTAATGTGATGAGCGTCGCAGCTCATCCCGTACCCGAGCAGCCCGGCCCGCGGACGTATCCGGCGCGCCTGCGCATGAGCTTGCGACTCGATGACGAGCACGCCCGCCCCTTCCCCGAGGATGAGCCCTTTCCGGCGGACGTCGAAGGGCCGGCAGCGGTCGGGCGCCATGGCGCGCAGGCTGCTGAATCCCGTAAAAGCGACCCAGGACAGCGAATCCGCTCCGCAGGCGATCATCACGTCCGCTCGGCCGGACGCAATCTCGTCCATGGCTCTGGCGATGGCGAAATTCCCCGCTGCGCAGGCGTTAGTGAACGTCCATACGGGCCCGCTCAATCCGAGCAGCCGCCCGATCTGCTCCGTTATGACATGCGGCCCCCCGAACGCCTCGCTGCGCTTTCCTTGAATGGCGTCTTCGAGCGGGTCGATATCCCCCATCGTGGTGCCCACGCAAAGCCCGACCCGGCAGCGGGAAAGCACAGGCTTATCGAGCCCCGCATTCCGCAGCGCTTGCTCGATGGCGGGCATCAGAATCCGGGTCGCCCTTCCCGATTTCAAGAGCGCATCCGGAGCGTATTCGGAAAGAGGAATATCGTCGATCTGGCAGCCCATCCGGTTCGTATGCTTCTCCACGTCAAACACCGTAATCGGTTTGACGCCCGTTTCTCCCCGCAGCAGGTTTCTCCAGAAGGATACTTCGTCCGTGCCGATCGAAGTTACGACTCCCAGGCCCGTTACCACTGCCCTTTGCTCCCCCTCACGGGATCGTTCGCCGGATGCAAAATCTGCGTGGTTCATTGGCCCTTCCCTTCTTTCGCGGGATTCCAAATGGGGCTGAGGTCGCTGATTCCCGGTTCCGGCCGCTGAAACTGATCCATGCCCCGCTCGCGCACGACAATCTCGACCGCCTGATCCTTGGAGGCCTGAGCCCGCTCCTTCAAAGCAGCATCATCGGGATGGGCTTGATGTCCTTCTTTCCAGATCTTCATCCCGTCGGTGATCTCGCCCTTTTTAACCAATGCATCCCCAAGTGCCGTGTACGCCAGAGTCCACATGTAGAAAGGATGGTCCTGTTCGAATTTCTTCGTGACGGCCAGACAGAAGGAGAGGTCCTGAATGGACTTGTCGATCCGCTGCAAGCCCACCGGCCAGTACAAATTGTTGATTCCGCGGGCATAATGAGCCAGCCAGTCGTAAGGGTCCTTCTCCAGCACCTCATTCATCAATTCAATGGAATGAACGGATATTTGTCCGAGAGAGGCGGTTCCCAGAGATTCGTTCTGCATCTGGTCCACGTAAGCGAGCGCCAACTGCAGCTTGGCTCTTGCCGGGGGCTGCTCCAGCGATTTCATAAACGCGACGAAGGCGTCGATCCGGCCTTCTTTGCCCATCGTTACCCGGAGCGCATTGCCGTAGGCCAGGTTGTCCGGCTCGGCGGCGACCTTTTTCTGCAATTCTTCCGCGCTTCCCTGCGCCAGTCCGCCGGCTGCGGCTTTTTCCTTCTCGAACGCAAGATTGTATTCCTCAAGCCGCATACCGTCGGATACCGGGGGAAGCTTATACGGCCGGTTCCAGTAATAGTAAAATTCCGTTAATAGTCCTGCCACAATCAGAACGGCAAGCAAGAACTGCCATCTTTTTCTCATACGGTTACCCCTCGCTTTGACTTGATTGGGATCTCCCTTCGGCTTTCATAAAATAAACTGGCTGTAATAATGCTTGCGGTAATCGGAAGGGCTCACACCGACCTTCTTGCGGAAAATTCTTCCGAAATGGGTCATATCTCCGTATCCCACGGCGTAACAAGCATCCGTAACGGAGTGTCCTTTTACGAGCAGCTTCTTGGCCTCCCCGATCCGCTGTTCGATCAGATAGTCGCGGAAGGTAATGCCGAACCGTTTTTTAAACACTTTCGAAAACTGCCATTTGCATACGTAGCATTCTTTGGCCACGCTCTCCAGAGAGAGCTCTCCCGTGCCCAGGTTGTCCTGGATGTGCTTCAGCACGCGCTCCCAATCCATCTCCGCATCGGGTCCGGCACCCGTGAATGTCTTCCTCGAGAAGACATGGCTCTGGATCGACGCCAGATAGTGAAACAGAAGCTGGATCACAAACCGTGACTGCTTGTCCGCTTTCGTAAAAACATACACGGGCACGGAAACGTCCGCGAGCAATCCGCCGTCCTCCACCCGCTCGTTCTCCGTGAGAACGACCAGTGCCTCGCAGCTTCCGTTTGCAGCCTGGCTGCGGGCATCTTCCGCCGTACCGACGTGCAAAATCAATCCGTCGGCCACATAAGCCGCAGCGGGCGTATCGCGGGAATCAAGCGGATCGCTGTCCGCCTCCCTGCCGGCTTCCCTGTCCCAGAACACGATCATAAGCTAGCCCTCCCGGCTTCCGGTTATAATCGCACCGCGGACCGGCCCCTCGTTCATCTTGACGCTGATGTCCCGGAAGCCCGCGGCTTGCATGACTTTCCACCAATCCTCCGGGCGAAGAAAGCCGAAACAAGACGTGTTCCCGTCCGCTTCGCCGACCGGCTTAAAATCGGGCAGCAGCGAGAAAATAAACTCCTGATGAAGCCTGGACCGGTAATGCTCCCTCACACACTCGGACAACACGATCGTTCCCCCCGGTTTCAGCAGCCGGCGCAGCGCGTCCAGGGAAAGAGCGAGATCCTCCGCGCAGTGCATGACATTGACGGCATAAATAAAGTCGTACGTCTCCCCGCCGCTCTTCACCTCGTTGATATCCAGTGTCAGCTGGCGGAGCTTATGCGGAGGGAGCTCTCCTTCGAGCATCCGGCCGGCTTTAGCGGTGAGCAGTCTGCTGGCGTCCGAGACGGTGTACTCCTCGACGAACTTCGACCGGAGGCGGATTTCCGTCAGCAGAGCGCGTGTCGCCGAACCGAAACCTGTACCGAGCTCCAGGATTGTGCAGGATTCCGCGGGAATCAGATCCGCCAGCTCCTCCGCCGCCCACTGGTTGTGTACCGCGTACAAGTCATGGGCATTGTGGAAATACACTTCCCACAGGGCGATGCCTTCGCGGTTAAACAGCCTGTGCTGAGGCTGAACCTCTCCCCGGATGGCCCGCAGCCAGAATGTACCCGCGTATTCGATTAGCTTAAGGGAGGGGGCCACGTGCACGGCCGGGAACGGATTCCCCCGGTTCGTCCAGTCTCTGCCTTTGGCGGTCAGCGCCAAGACTACTGCGCCCCCGGGCCCGGTCGTCTTCCGGACAAACTCCTGCTGCTCCAAAAAATGAAGGGCCCAGTTCAACAGCGGCCTATTCTCCTCCGAGCAGGCGATCTGAGAAAGCAGCCTGCTCTCCCGCACCGGGCCGTTCAGGTCGATGCCTTCCGCCTTCATCGCGTTCAAAAGGGTAAAGGCCGTAAAATCCGATACATATTCATAGGCCGCATGATAAGTTTCGTTAAACAAAGCCGTCTTAACGGTCGTAACACCACTCACCCCTGTTCCTCCCAGCCTTACGATGTGGTCTCGATCTCAACGATCCGCTGCCGGATCACATGATAGTCGATGAAGACGTATAGCAGCGCGCCGTTTTCGGTGCGGACGTCATGGGATTCCGCCAGGCCCGCCGTAAGGAAATCGCCTTCTTTCATCACTTCGTTCTCGTTTAAAATAAGATCGCCTTTGATCAGATAGGCGAATTCTCTTCTCGGATGGTCGTGCATCGGAATGAAGCTTCCGGGATGAAGTTTAACCAGAAAGCACAATCGGCCCTGTTCGTCTTCGTACAGGTAACTCATTTCGGTGTTTTCATAAATGCCCGGCTCCCAGTTCATTTCTTCCCATTTAATGAGCTTGTGTTTATTTTCGGTTTCCATCTAGAACCCTCCCCGGATTAATCCGTTTTTTTCTCCAGATGAAGCAGCATTCGCGGACTTGAGGTCGTAAGCGGAGACAGATCGAATCCTCCGTATATTCCCTTGACGTCGAGTCCCGCATTACCGTGCAGCCTCAGCAGTTCGGCGGCCGTATACAGACGCAGATTCAACCGGGATGACTTGAGCTCGCCATTGTCAAACCACGTCATCTCTTCATTCCATCTGCCGGTTACGCTGTCGAACTCCCGCCGCGACCATACGGGGCAGCCGTTCATCATGTCCCATGTTTTTTTCGCGCTGTAAAGAAGCTTGAAGTCCCGGTTTTCCGTTTCCTGAATCAACTGTCCCCCAAGTTTTAGAGCGCGGTAGACACGATGCAGAATATCCTGATTCTCTTCTTCGTTTTCCAGATAGCCGAATGCCGTGCCGAGATTAAGAACCGCATCGAATTCATCCGCGAAATCAAGCTCTCTCATATCCAGAGACTTGAATACCGCCTCGGCTCCGGATGCCTGAGCCCGGCGCCGCGCCTCGTCCAGCAGCGTATCCGACGCGTCGATACCGGTCACTTGGTACCCTCTCAGAGCGAGAGGGACGCCGATCCGGCCTTGCCCGCAGCCCAGGTCGAGAATGGACGCGCCTTCCGGCAGATTCAGCAGGGACAGAAGCTGCCCCGTTTCGAAGCGGGTACGCTCTTCATTCAGAATCACTTCCGAGAAAAGGAGATAGTCCTTCCCGAAAAAGTCGTGCCAGTGCTCTCTTGCCGCCACTGTCTTCACCCCATTCGCCGTAATGCTCTCGTCACCCCGTGAACGAGAAAATCGCATTCTTCCCCGCTGACATTCAGGGGAGGGTACATAAGAAGAATGCCGTTAAAATAATTGCCGAGTATGCCTTCGTCATGGAGATGCCCGGACAACCGGCGTCCCCATTCGAAATCGACCGGCTCTTTGGTCGCCTTGTCCTTCACGAATTCAAGCGCAAGCATAAGCCCCATTCCCCGGATATCGCCCACATGCGGATGATCGGCCAGCGCGTCCGCAAAATCATCCAGAATCCCCTGTCCGCGCACGGCCGCATGGTCCGGCAGCCCATCCCGCTCGATGATTTCCAGCACCTCCAGCGCCGCCGCGCAGCCGACCGGATGTCCGCACTGCGTCGAACCGTGGAGCAGGATGCCGCCGCTTCCGAACAAGCTGTCGTCCAGCTCGCCCGACATCAGCACGGCCCCCATCGGGAAATAACCGCCGGTCAATCCTTTGGATACGGCAAGAACATCCGGCTCCAGCCCGTATTTTTCGCTCAAGGACCAATGTCCCGTTCTGCCGAGGCCCGTCGTTACTTCATCCGAAATCACCGCAATGCCGTATTGCCGCGTCAAAGTCCTGACTTGTGAAAAAAACGACTCCGGCATAAGAACCACTCCGTTCACGGCCTGAATCG
Organism: Paenibacillus chitinolyticus NBRC 15660; assembly: GCF_000739915.1. GTDB lineage: Bacteria > Bacillota > Bacilli > Paenibacillales > NBRC-103111 > Paenibacillus_F > Paenibacillus_F chitinolyticus. The sequence continues at coordinate 438,229 of NZ_BBJT01000004.1, forward strand.
GCTCCACAAGAACGGCGGCGATCGTTTCGGGCCCCGCTTCCTCAATCAGGCGCTCCAGCTCCTTCAGACAGAAGTCGGCCGCACCTTCGGGAGAAGAGACGCCCCCCGGAGGCCTGTACAAATTAGGCGCGGGAGCGCACAAGCAATCCTCGAGGCCTCTTCCGAACATTTCCCGAATGCCCAGATGGGTAACCGAGCCCGAGCCGTAGGTTGTTCCGTGAAAGCTTCCGTCGAATGAAATAAACTTGTCCCGCTTCGCCTCCCCGCGGGAGATGAAATGCTGCCGGATGAGACGCATTGCCGTTTCCACGGCCCCCGATCCGTCGTTGGTAAAAAACACCTTGGCATACCGGCTTCCGCAAAGGCGGAGCAGTTTGTCCGCCAGCGGCTCGACCAGGCCGTGCGTCTGGGCGCAGGTCGACGCGAAGCTTAAACGTTCCATCTGTTCCTTCATCGCCTGGATGACCCGCCAGTTGGAGAGCCCTACCGTGGGAACCGCCGTAGTCGTATACAGATAGGCTTTGCCCTGCGTGTCGTACACCCAGGAACCGTCTCCCCGCTCCAGACAGGTTACCTGCCCGAGCCAGGTGTCCGTCGTTAGCGTGCCGCTGGGAGGCATCCATGTAAACGGATGGACGACCGGATAGCTTTTGTGCATGAACTCACCTCAAAGATTGGATTGGACGGATCAGCTTTCCGCTGGCCGTCTTCGGAAGCTCTTCTTTCATTTCGATCACGTCCGGCCACAAGCGGGAATCTTTGATCTCGTGAACGATCGTCGAACGGATTTGTGTCATCGGAACCCCTTTCTCGCAAGTGATCCAGGCATGAACTCTCGTCCGGTCTTCGGAATGATCCGCAAAAACGAGCGCTTCCTTGATTCCCCGGAGCTTCATCAGCTCGCTTTCGATCTCGCTCGGGTCCATATTGACTCCCCCCCGGATGATCAGGGAATCGGCTCTTCCGAGAATATAGATGTCGCCTTCCCGGATTACGGCCCGGTCGCCCGTCCTCAGCCAGCAGCCCTTGATTTTCAGCGAGGTCGCGGCCGGATCGCCGTAGTAGCCCTTCATGACGTTCGGTCCCCGCACGTACAGGACGCCTTCCTCGCCTTCCGCGGCAGCCCTTCCTTTCGCTTCCTCCGCCAGCACCTTCACCTCGACGCCTGCGAGAGGCTTGCCGACGCAGCCCTTCCGGTTCAGGAAGGCGCCCACCTCGGTCAGACAGCTGATCCGGGGCGAAGCCTCGGTAAGTCCGTAAGCGTTCCAGACAGCCGCGCCCGGAAACGCTTCGGCAATGAGCTCCGCCTGTCTGACGGTCAGGCACTCCCCGCTCAGCATGAGGCAGCGGAGGCTGCCGAAATCGAACCGTTTCCGGAAACGGGCGAAGGTGGCGGCGACGGTGGGCGTTGTGCCGAGAATGGTAATGCCGTCCCGCTGAATGCTCTTCATCGTGCTCAGCGGATTCGTATCCGGGGGCCGGAAGTAGACGGCCGCTCCCCGGAATAAGGACGGCAGCAGCTCGCCTGTAAAAGCCGAAGCGTAAGTAAGCGGCCGGAACAGATAAAGCCTATCCTCCGGAGCCGGCTTGAAGTAGCCCAGGATGCTGCCGACGTTCGACCAAATGTTGCCGTAGGTCAACATGACGCCTTTGGGCCGGCCGGTCGTCCCCGATGTGTACAGGACGACCGCGACGTCCCGCAGCTCTTCTCTCGGCGAGGCCGTTACCGGCTTAAGCCCGGGGAGAAGCTCGCCGTCTTCGTTTAGAAGCTCAGGTGTGATGTACAGGTCCGGGTTGATCCAGCTCAGCACATTTTCGGTCAAGCCGGGATTTTTGGCGGGATCGACCGGAACGAGGGTGACTTTCTGCCTCAGAGCCGCCAGGAACAGCGGGATGGCTCTCCAGCCGACGGAAACGTCGATGGCGACGGTCCGCTGTCCGCGGTTTGGATCGGCCACGAGTCCGGCTATTTCCAGCATCCTCGCATGACTCTGCGCAAGCTCCGTTATCCGGCTGTAGGAGACTTCATGAGTTCCATCCACTGCGCATAGGCCAGAATGGTCAAGTAGCTGACGGAAAAATAACTTTGCATCCATCCCCGCTCCTCCCCGTTTAGTTGGAATCCTTTTTCAGAAACAACCTTTTCACGCTGTGAGATTTGTTGACGGGTCTGAATATGTTATCGCCAGCCGAATTGAGAAGTTCCCTGTTCTGCACAAAAAGACTTCTGACGCTTTCGCCGACGAAATGCATCACGAGAGAATTCCTGAACCCGTACCGGGTCCGGTTCGCATGGGAGCCGTGGACGGTGTAGCCGTTAAACACCACCACGTCTCCGGGCTTGGTGGTCAGATCGACCTCCGTGTGACGGTCGGGAACCGGAACCGACTGCCCGTAGGTGGAACGGCTGCCCGGAGCCCGGGGTTTCAGCAGACCCAGGCGGTGACTGCCCGGAACCATCCGGAGCCCGCCGTTTTCCGGGGACGCCCCGTCGAGGGACACCCAGAACGCGCAGCCCGCGGCAGGCTCGGCCCCGATATCGTAATTGTCCTGGTGCAGGGGCAGCTGCTTGGCCCCCGGACATTTATAAAACCCCGTCGTTCCGACAAGCAGCGCATTCTCGCCGAGCAGCCGGGCAGCCGTCCCGAAGGCTCTGGAATCGAGCGAGAACCGTCTGAGAGCCTCATGGCTCCCATGCACATTCCTCAAGGGCGGGAATAAGCTTTCCAGCGGAAATACCAGGCTTTGCAGAATCGTGCGGCTGCGGATGCCCCGCGTCCACACTTCTTTCAAGGCCCGCTTGACCTCTTCCGCCTCGTCCGGCGAAAACACCCCGGGAATGACCGCGAATCCTTTTTCCCTGTAGTGCTCCATCATTTCGCCCGTCATGATTTCCTTGCTCAATGTACCCCTCCTTCCGTTTAGCGGGGAACGTTCCCCCTTCTCTCTCTAAGCATAGAGGGTCGAAGGGCGGTGTTACTCGGCTTTCCTGGCGACTCTGCGCTACTTGGCGATAATTCCGTTTACGTAGTCCTGGATGTGTTTGGGAGTCGACAGTTCGTCCAGGTTCAGCTGATCGTCCAGAACGTCGATATTGAACATCATTTCGAACTCAATCAGAATTTCAACGATCTTAACGGAATCTATTCCTTTTTCCAGAAAATTGGTATCCATAGCCACGCTATCGAGCCCGCCGATTTTCTGAATGACTTCCAGTGCCGCTTCTCCGGTCAACATGCGCTTCATCCTTTACGAATTATTTTGCAGAACTTGTTCGATGGCGCGGACGGCCGCTTCGTTCGGGTTGTCCCGCCCCACAATCGCCGCCAATTCCTTGGCCCGCGGCATATAAGGGTTTCCCTCCGCCAGCAGGCTGTGCAGCGCCTGTCCGATCCGCCCGCGTCCCGCTTCCTCCGGACCGACGGTCAGGGCGATTCCGAGGCGCTCGCATGTCCGGGCCAGAAGATGCTGGTCGGACGCGAGAGGAATCACAACCATCGGAACGCCGTACCTCATGACGGACTGTACGGTGCCGCAGCCTCCATGCGTAATGACAGCGTCCGCACGGGGCAGCAGGAGATCGTGATTGGGATAAGCCGTTATCCAGCGGACATGGGGAGGCAGAGGCCGCTTCCCTTCGTACGGCTTATGTTCCGCAACGATCAGATTAAATGAATTCTCCTCCGACAGACTCACGGCCGCGCCGATATACCGGTTCATGACCTCCCGGGAATCATGCCGTTCGGTCGAAGAAGCGCAGACGAGAACAACGGGACGGCCGGGGTACGCTTCCGGCTCTAACCGGGACGCCTCGTTTACGCGGTCACGGTCTCCGGACTGGAGCGTGCAGCTCCCGGTAAACACGGACTGTTCCGGAATGCCGCCTTCTTCCGGGTACAGGGCGGCATGGACGTTGACCAGATGAAGCCGGGGAGACAGCCCCGCCAGATCTCCCCGCGTTCTCCTGTCATCGGTAAGCGGCGGCAGTCCCAGTCTCATCCTGACCCCGTTCAGCTCCCGGGCGTAGCTCTGCCTCAGCCGGTTAAAGACTGTCCGGCTGCCGGGAAGCGCTTCTTCGGGATAAGGAACCGTCGTTTGCAGGCTGATCCAGGGGATTCCTCTTCTCTCCGCCGCATAAGCCGGGGCCGCCTGGGAAGAATCGCAAATCATCCAATCGACTTCCCTCCCCGCAAGCAGCGCATCCATTTCCAGCGCCTGTTCATAAATAAACTTCTCCGGAAACTTCCCCCATCCCGCCGGCAGGAAATCCAGTCCCGCAAGGACAACCAGCTCCTTATTGGCGGGGTGAGTAGCCAGCGTGACTTCATGTCCCTTCTTCTTAAGCTGCTGTCCGATGGCCAAGGCCGGAACTACATGTCCCAGAACCCTCTGGACCGCGATAAACAGGTGAGCCATCCGCTTCCCTCCCGCTCAAGGATTTAACGGTTCCAATTCCAGCACAACGAAATAACCGTTCTTACGGATCAGGATGTCGTCAAAATAAAGTTCGCCGCCTCCATAGGCTTCGAGCTGGCATAAAACGAGATCCCAATGTATACCCGAGGTGTTCCCGTTATCGGCCATCTCGTAGGCTTGTCCCAAGGCAAGATGAATGCTTCCCGCCATTTTTTCGTCGAACAGCAGGCTGCGCATGGGCCGCCGGATATGGGGATTCAGCCCGATGCCGAATTCGCCCGGACGCGAAGCTCCCTCGTCCGTCTTTAAAATGCCGCTCAGCGCTTCGATATCGTCCGCCGACCATTCGGTCACTTTGCCCTGCCGGAACGTGAGTGCGACGGAATCGAACGTTTTGCCCATGCAGCTTGTCGGCACATTGAACGTGATCCGTCCTTCCGCCGACCCCGCCACCGGCGCCGTAAACAGCTCCCCATCGGGAAGGTTGTATCGGCCGTCGCACAGGAAAGAGGGAATGCCCTGCACGGAGAAAGACAAATCCGTCCCCGGCGAGACGATACGGATACGGCTTGTCCGCCCGAGCAGCTTCCGGAGCGGCTCCGCCTTATCTTGGAGTCCCCCGTAATCCATCAGGCAGGACGAGGCGTAAATTTGCCGGAGCTTCGATGTTCCGATGCCCGCCTGCTGGGCCATTCCCGGGGTGGGATAGCGGAGCAGCACCCATTTGGGCTTCGACGCCATTGTCATTGTCAGCGGCTGAAGATAATGCTTCACGTAATAGCCGTAGCGCGTCCGGTCCGCATCCTCCATTTCGAAGGTATTCTCTTCCGAGTGAATCCCGATGTACGCGTCCATGGCTTCGACAAGGCCCAGGTCATGCTCCGCCCACTGGCGGATCTGTTCCTCGGAGGCTCCCGCCAGCAGCCATTTAAGCTCCTCGACGTCCGTTGTCTGCAAAAAAGGCACCGCTCCGGCCTCGTAGATACGCGCGATCAGGCTTTCGGTCAAGTCCGCCGCATCTCCGCGGACTTTGACCATCACCTTTTCCCCCGGACGGAGACTCAATGAATGGCTGACGACCGTGTCCGCAATCCGCTTGAACTCTTCTTTCATGATTCACCTCATACCAGATGTCGTAGCTCCCGGTAAAACCCCTTTTCGCTTTCCAGGGCTTGCCCGAGGTAATCGGTAAGCTTGGCCGAATAGTCTTTATCCGGCTGCCGTTTCCACTTTGCCAGAACTCCCATAACCAGGGACCATAATTTGCACACGTAAACGAGCTCCTCCACCCAGCCGGGGGCTTTGTACCGGTCCGGTACGGTGCCGTTCTCCACGGCCGCTTTCCACAACTCCCTCAACCGGCGGAAATAGTGGACATCGAACTCCAGCGTTTCCAGCATGGGAATCAAGGCTTCCGCCCGGCTTTCCGCAACCGCCTTTACGAAGTTCTCCAAATTCTTAAGTCCCTGCTGATCGACCATGTTGTGTACCGAGGCACGGACCAGCGAGAGGAATTCTTCCTCCCAAGTCTTCGCATACCCCGGCCGGCGTCCAAGGATGGCCACACCGCCCTTCTCCGAGCTCGCATGTGCGCTCATCAGCGTTTGCCAGGGGACTTTGCCGATATAACCGTTAAAAAAAGCGGGGGCCCCTTCGTCATCGACCAGTGTCACCCCCGCCTCGTCATAATCGACCAGCAGCGACCAATGAACGATATCGTGCTTCCCGTGATACGAGGAGAACACGGCTTCCTTCGCATTGTAAAACAGCAGGCAATAGCCTTCATGATCGAAAACGGAATCAATCAGAGGATACAGCCCCTCCGTATTCAAAGGGGAATATTTCGTCAGCCTCCAGCCTCTCCCCGGCTCGGGCTCGCTGCGCCTCAGCATAAGTCCGTTCGACTCGCAGTCGAAGGCGTTCAGGAACACCGGCGTAAGCTGCCGCTCTCCTTTCCATTTAAGCACCTCCATCATGCAGAGCTGTCTGCAGTCAAGCGTTCGCTGGGATAATCCTTCGCCGTCCGGAAACCGCCAGTCGGTTTTTTGGGACAGGATGGTTTGCGCTATTGTTTTCCGGGTTTCTTCCATTAAATTACTCCCTCTCCCCGTTATCGCTCCGTACAATGGAGGCGGCCTCGGTTATCCATTGGTCCATTGCCGCAGGATGCTGGTAAAAATACCGGTACCCCCGCATTCTATGAAGAATGACGCGGTCCGTTTCCTCCGCCGTCGTCCGGGCGTCCTCATCTTCACTGCCGCATAGAATATGCAGAGGCCCGCCGTATTCTTTGACGAGACGGGCCGTATCCAGCTCAAGAAGCTCGTCCAGCATACCGGCGGAAATACACTGGCCGTGCAAATAAAGCATATGCGCACCCCAGGCCATAAAAAAGTCGTACGGCTCCCGGTTAAAGTCGCTCAGCGTGTAATAGTCGAAGCCCGGCACAAGAAGCTGGGCGTCGAGCTTCCCTTCGCGTTCCAGAGCCTGAAGCGCCTCCCGCCCGAACAAAGCTTCCTTCTCCGGGAATGCCCGGAAGGGCGGCGCCAGCAGCACGGGAATGCAGACGGGAGAAGCTTCCCCCTTCTCCGTCAGCTCGGCTGCCGTCTGGAGGGCTATAATCCCGCCGAGGGCATTGCCGATCAGGAAAATCCTCTCCGCCGGGCGCTCTTCCAGAACCTCGGCAAGCACTTCGAGCGCGTCCCGCTTCATGCCCGACACCGTCGTGTCCCCCAGTTCGCCGAAGCTGTCCCCGTGGCCGCGGTAGTCGAATTGAACGACTCTTACGCCGCTCCGGGCCAAATATTTGCGCAGGTTGGAGAAAAAATAATTTTTTTCACTCATCGCCTGGCCCAGTCCCGCGAACATCACAACGAGATCGTTCCCGGGGCCGTCAGGTTCTTCCACGAGTCCGTAGATGCCGCGGTCACGGCCGAATCTTCTTTGCTTCCACATGATTCACCCCCACCCTCCCCTAACCAGATGCTCCGTGCGGAGCCAGGAAGTTGTATGCTCCATCAGCGTTTCCTCCAGAGGCCTGGATGTAAACAGATGGCCCGCATCCGGAACCCGGACCACCCGATTCTGTGCGGAATGCCTGTAAATCGCCGACCGGCGGGACTCAGACAGCTCCATTTCCTCCAGGATCAGAGGATCGTTGTCTCCGTAGATGAGGACGGAAGAGCCACTATATGATTCCAGGGCGGCTTCGGTGTCCATGCTCTGCAAATCCCGGTAAAAATCCATCCCAACCCATAGGCCCGCCCACGGCATAACCAGCTTGCCCGCTTCCGGATGCCGGATAAACCGGGGATGCCTTCCGCTCGGATAGTTTCCGCCGAATTCGAAAAACAGCGGGCTCCACAGGACGAGCTTCTCTATCCCGCTGCCTTGTGCGGCCATCAGGGCAATCCTGGCCCCATCGCTGAATCCGAGGAAGACGGCCTCCCGTTCCAGCAGATCCGGATGACCGCAGACAAACTCATAGGCTTTCAGCACATTCGATATTTTGCCGGAGGTCGTCATGTCGAAATAATGCCCGTCGCTCAGGCCGATTCCGTAATAATCGAAACGCAGGAAAGCGATCCCCTGCTCTGCCAATCTGCGGGCGTATTTCACGGCAAGCCGGTGTACCTCATATCTTTCGCCGTTTTTGCCCGGACAGTAGATTATAACCGGACAAGGTCGGAGGTGTTCGGGAGGCAGGTGCAGAATTCCCGCCAGTTTCCCCTGGTCGTAAAGCTCCACCAGCCTTTCATCTCCGTTCATCCTTCTCTCTCTCCTCCCGCAGCAGTTTCATTTTGCAGTGAATCACGGTGCGGCCGCCGACTTTGCCAACGGCCGCCAGCTCGCTTCCTCCGGCTGTAAAGCCGACGTCAAACCTTACGGAGTCCCCCGGAACGACCGGACTGAGGAAACGCGAAGCGATTTCGCCGAACCGGCAGTCTCCCGGTTTCCCGGGCGATTGACGCCGCAGCAGAAGCTCGGCCGACTGCAGGATGCATTCCACCATCAGCATACCGGGATACACACTGTATGAAGGGAAATGACCAATCAAATAAAAATCACTGCCGGAAATATTCTTCAATGTTGAGATGGCCCTATCGCTTTCTCCGATAATCCGGTCCACCATGGTCCAAGGTTTTGCTTCATGCAAATAAGCCTCTGCCGGCATACGAGGGTCCCCGCCTATTATGAATTTGATGTCGCGGCAACAGCTACGCTTAGTTCGGCCGATACCGCCATTGTTCCGTCCGACCGGTACAAAGTGCCGGTAAAGATCGCTTTTTTGCTTAAAATACGGACGGGTTCTACCTTGTAAGTAATGGGTTCCTGCCAGGATACGGGCATCAGCAGCTTGGCCTTGATCGCTCCCAGCAGGGGAACTTCATCTTCCTCCAGGGGCGCCGTCTCCAATTGGGTCAGGATGACGCACGCTTGGGCCAGCCCCTCAATGAGCAGGGTAGGCGGAATGGTATCCGTATTGCCGAAGTAAATCTTCAGCGGTAGCGGGCTGCATCCGGCTACGAGAAATTTTCCGGGCGAATAATCCTTTACCTCGTCCAGCAGCCGGAGGGGAAACTGATGGGGCAGCATCGTCAGCAAATGACCGTAGTCCGGGCGGCGGCTCATAGGCAGCCTTCAAGCGCCTGAACGATATCCCCGACCTGCGTACTGCCGCTGATTTCCAGCGCCTCGTCCGGCCACTGGATTCCGAAATGCTCCTCGATAAGCACGACAAGCTCCATAAACCTCAGCGAATCGAATCCCACATCGAAAAGCCGTTTTTCTTCGCTAATCTCCTCGACCGGCAGCATACCGCAGCCTTGATCGCTTAAAAACAGACGTATTTGATCTTTCGCAGACTCTTTCGCAGACACGTTGCTCCCCCCTCCAAACTTTCCGTTGTTTTCATTGTAAAGGTCACGCCGCCGCTTCTCTCTGCTTCGATTGCAAACAATTCTTGCTTTGTTGAGCCGCGGATTCAGACGCAGACCGGGCAGTCCCCGTCCCTGCTGTACAGAACCGGATTAAGCGGACTGTCCGCGCGTTCTCCCGGTTTCCGCCCCGGAAAGTACGTCTCCAGATGCTTCCGCCTCGCCTCGTTATCCTCCGGATCGGCTATAACCGCATCCTCCGCTATATACGTGATCGTCAGGACTTCCCGCATGGAGTCCGTCGGATTCGCCAGCGCGCTGTGAGGCGTCCAACCCGAATGAAACGTCGCATGCCCCGCCTTCATTCCCTTGTACCCGGTCTCCGGCAGCCCTCTGCGGACCGCATCCAGCAAAATATTGCCGGAATTTTTCATCCTCTCGATCTCATTCGCACCGGAAATGAACCGCAGCGAGCCCATATCGTCCGGAATATCGGTCAGAGGCAGCCACAGGGTAATGAGCTTGTCGGGTTTAAAGCGGAGCATATACGCGCCATCCTGATGCCAAGGCGTAGGTCCGCCTCCCGGCTCCTTGTAAAAAATCTGATCCAGGTACAGCCGCACCCCGTCCGTTTCCAGCAGATCGGCGGCCATCCGGGCGAATTTGCGGGCAAAGACGAATTGCTTCATCGCCTCGTCTCTCTGCCATAAATTAATCAGTTGGAGAAAAGCTTTGCCGAAATCGTCCCGCTCCTCCAGCGGCCGGTCTTCCTTCACGCAGGTCCGGACCAGCTCCCTCACCAGGGGACGCAGGGCCGCCACGTCTTCTTCCGAGGCGACCCGTCCGGCATAAACATGACCCTTGCTGCGGTATTCTTCTATTTGTCCGGGAGACAGCACGATCTCCTCGTGCAAATTTGCCGTGAAAAGAGAATTTTCCACCTGGTTTCCTCCTCTTAAAAAAGCCTGCGGTAAAGCAGAGGCGTCAGCGGCCCTTCGGCCGGCCGCCCCGCCCCGGTTCCGGCAAAGAGGCGCCTTAGGTGCGGGGCTCTGCCGGACTTGTCCTCGGGGTCCAGGATTCTCGCGCCGTCCGCAAAATACGTTACCGTCATCACCTCGCGAGTGAAAGCCCCGCCGTTCCCCGGAGCGCTGTGCAGCAGACGCCCCGCATGAAACGTAGCGTCGCCGGTCCTCAGCGGACCGTAGTTCTCTTCGGGGAGTCCCGCTCTTTTCGCTTCCAGCAGGGGATTCTTGGATGCGCCTCCCGGAAGCAGATGCGAGCCGGACAAATAGGTCACCGGCCCGCCTGGCTCCGGCAGATCCACCAGAGGCATCCACATGGTGATAATCTGCGCGGGGTCCAGCTCCAGCATATAAGCCTCGGTCTGATGCCAAGGCGTCACGCTCGCCCCGGGCTCGATAAAATTCGCCTGGTCCAGGTACAGCCTGACTCCCGTGACGCCCATCAGATCCGCCGCCAGTTTGGCGAACCGGCGCGCAAATACGAACTGCCGGACACGCGTGTCCTCCTCCCAGAGGTTCATATACAGCTGCTTATGCGGCCGGACGCTACGGTCTCCCGTGTAGCCCTCCACCGCCGTGATGATATGCGGACGGTAGGCGCTGATTTCATGGATGAAGGCCGCCTGCCTGATGCAGACGTGCCCGTTCGCCCGGAACTGTGCGATCAGGCCCTCCGGCAGTGCGTAGTTGTCGCTAAGAGGCGGCAAGTCATCGTGAACGGCTCCGTTCATTCCGCATCCTCCTCCGCTTGATGAACCAGCTTGACCACATCCCGGTAGGGCCGGTAAAACAGCAGCGGAAGCCGCCGTCCCTGCGCTTTGCCGCCCGGCTCCAAGCCCCGGAAAAGGCTCTGAAGCTGCGGATTCCTGCCGGCGCTGTCCGCGGGGTCCGTAATCCGGGCGTCTTCGGCAAACCAGGTAATAATGAGCATCTCTCTCGTGATCTCCGTATCGTTGCCGTAAGCGCCGTGAAGCGTCCAGCCCGTATGGAAGGAGGCATCCCCCGCTTGCATCGGGCCGCACGGCTTCTCCGAGAGGCCCAGTCTCATGGCCGCGAGGAGAGGATTTTTGGCGCCCCGGAGCTTCTCGTGAAGATGCGAACCGGCAACGTATGAGAGCGGCCCCTTCTCTCCCGGAATATCGGTGAGCGGCATCCACATCGAAAGGACGGAATCGGGGTCCAGTTCAAGCATGAACTGATTCGCCTGGTGCAGAGGCATTGCGCCCGCCCCGGGCTTTTTGAAGAAGACCTGGTCGAAATACAGCCTGACTCCGTCCACACCGAGAAGATCCGCGGCAATCCGGGAAAATTTCCGGGCGAATACAAACGCCTTCACGGCGGCATCCTTCTCCCAGACGTTCATGACCTGCAGCCTGAGCCCGTCGTCCAGCCGGGCGATCTCGCGCCGGCACGCTTCCCGGATCCCGCCGATATCTTCCTCCGAGGCCAACTGCTTCAGGAGCAGGTGTCCGTCCCTGCGGAACCCGTCGATATCCTCCCGCGACACGCTCCATTCCTGCTCCAGCGCATCAAAACCGTGCGTGTTCTCCATCTTATCCCTTCCTTTCCGTCCGGCTGCCGGACTCTGCAAACCGGTCGAACACAAGCGGCGTCCAAGGGCTGACGGCTGTATCCCCGGGCTTCATGCCGGGAAAAATCCGTCTCAGGTGATACGCCCTCGCCTCGGTATCCGGTTCGACGATTTGCAGGTTATCCGCTACGTAAATAATCGTGGCGACTTCCCTTACGATGGAGGTCCGGTTAGCCGCCGCATAATGCAGGGTCAAGCCCGAATGGAAGGTCGCGTCTCCGGCGGGCATCGCCCCGTAATGGACCTCGGCCTGTCCTTTCCGGTAAGCCTGCAGAAGCAGATTCGTATGCTTGTCCGCAGGCAGCTCGTGCGAGCCGGACATAAAGCGCATGGAGCCGAGCTCCTCCGGCAGATCGACAAGCGGCATCCACATGGTCATCGTCATGTCCGGGTCCATCTGCAGCATGTAGGGGCTGTCCTGGTGCCAGGGAATCGCTCCGCCCCCCGGTTCCAGAAAAATTGCCGAATCGTGGTACAGGCGCAGCCTGTCCACGCCCATCAAGTCGGCGGCGATCTGGGCAAAACGGCGGGCGAAGGTGAAGGTTCTCACCTTGGAACTTCTCTCCCACATGTTCATCACGGTCGGAAAAGCCCGTTCCACTCCGTAAAACTCCCGTTCGTCCGGCGGATAGGAATCGGCCGTGAACGCAGGGTAAATTTCCGTAACCGCCTGACGGTAAGCTTTTACTTCCTCGGCCGAGCAGACTTTTTCCAGGTAAGCATGCCCGTTCCTGCGGTAGCGGCTAATCTGCTCGCCGGTAAGTCTGTACTCCCTGTCCAGCCCGGCTGTCGCACTGCGGTCTTCCCCGATCATTCCCTTCACGCTCCTTTCGTTTCATTGGGCTCCCGCTGCGCCGTCTTCCCCGTTCTCCGCCGCAGTCTTCATGCCGTTCTCCGTGCCTGTCCAGATCGCTCCGGATGCCGAACGGCTTTTCGCGATAAGCTCGCGCCTTTGTTTAATTTCCTCCAGGGAGAGGCTTTCCTTATTCAAGCCGGTAAACTGCTCTTCGACAGACAGCAGGACTGTCGTTTCGTGCCGCTTGCCGCTGCGGCTGAACGTTACCGATACGGGCCCCTTTTTACCGGAGTAAGACGAAATGACTCGGACGAAATCGCCGTAAACGGCCGTTCTCCGTCCCCCGATGCCGAGAATGACATCGTGTGCCCGGAGCCCCGCTTTCTGTGCGGGACTGTTCGGGAATACTTCCAGCAAATAATTTCCGCCCCCCACGGAAACTCCCGTCTCCCGGCTCTGTTCCGGGTTCACCGTGCAGTTGGTTACGCCGAGCCGGGGATAACTGAATAACTCCGTCCGCAGATCGAGGCCCAATTCGAGCACCGACTTCAAATTCATCAGAGAGCGCCGCCAGCCCATTTCCAGACACTCGCGCAGCCACTGCCCGTACGTGTCTTCGGCGAATCCCTGCACCTGCAGACTCAATTTGACAAAGCCGTCCGATTCCTCCAGGGTAAAAGCCGTGTTTACGTAGAAGATTTCCGCCTTGCCGTCGGGTGCCAGGGATTGATAAGCGTCCGAGAGGACGAAACGGCGGTTAGGCACGCTTTCCACAACGACAGACTGATTCTCGATGTCGCCGTAATTGAGCGTGTAGACATCCCCCGCCTTCGGCAGGGAGGGATCGCCTGTCGTAGAGGAAGAGTAGGTGAGATACGTATTCGTTCCTTCCGTCGTGGCGATCGACCACCATACTTGCTCCGGGGCGGCTTCGAGATAAGTGACATTGCGTGTACGATCCGTTGGACATTCAATCATGATTTTGACCTCCAGATAAAAATGAAATGACGGCTTCCGCCTGCAGGCCGATTTTCTTGACCAGACTCGGGAAAGTCGCCAGCATCTTCAGGGCGCCGGCCGACGTTTCCGTAAAGGGGTCGCCGGCCGTTTCCAGCGTGGCCAGCGAATGCCGGTACTGCGGGTAAATCCGGTTGTTGCGCTGCTCTTCGTAGCTCCGCATCGCTTCTTCCCATTCCTTCGCGCCCGTGAAAAAAGCATGCAGCTCGTCCGCCAGGACTTCGGCCGTACATACGGCGTTGTCGATTCCGACGCCGGCCACCGGGTGCAGAAAGGCTCCGGCATCCCCCGCCAGCGCCCATCCGCAGCCGTAAGCTTTACGGATAAAGCTTTTACCGGGGGGAATTCCCCGGACGGCTCCTTCCAATCCGCTCTCCGCCAGTCTCGGCGCCAGCGTGCGGATTTCCAGCAGCCTTTCCATGAATTCCCCTCGTCCGAGGCGGGCCATCCGCTCCTGTTCCTCGGGGGAATACATGATGGCTGCGCAGTGCATCAGGCCGTCGATCGGATTGCACAGGACGACGGACGAACCTTTCCAGTACCATTCGACCGCCGGAACGGGCAGCCGTTGCACACCGGACAAATACGCGTAAGCAACCCCGTGGAGCGGCCGCTCCGTCTCGGTCTCCAGAGGGGCCCGCACCCCTTTGGCCACCGCCGAATACCGGCCATCCGCGCCGATTACGGCTTTTCCGGCGAAACGCTGAAGCTGCCCGTCCTTCCTCCGGCATTCGATGCCTGCGGCTCGTCCGTTCTCCAGTAAAATCTTCGTCACTCTGGTGTTAAGCCGCACTTCAACGTTCCGATGACGGGCAGCGTTTTGCAGAAGCAGTGGGTCCAGCAGTTCTCTGCGGAGTCCCAGGGCCCTTTTCGTCACCGTAATATCCGATTCGAAAACAGTCCCTTCCAAATCCACCCGCATCCGCGTCAAGAAAGGCGCTCCGGCAGACTCCATTTTCCCGAGAATGCCGAGCCTCTCGTACACGTCGCTCTCGCCCAGGATGTGGGTTGACGTTGTCGCGTTCGGGTATGGAAATTGATCGACCAGCAGAACCGAGTGTCCGCGCCGCCCCAGAAAGGAAGCCAGCGAAGCTCCGGCGCATCTCGCGCCCACGATAATCACGTCGTACATCGCATTCTCCTTCTCGTACGGCAATTTTCAAGTAAGAAAGAGGGGCCCGTGTGGATGACCCCTCCTTTGACCGTTCGATTAGTTAGATTGCAGGCATCCGTATACGGTTCCCACTTGATTGTCTTCGCTGTCAAACAGCGGAGTGACGCTGTCCGAATAGAACGTGGCGTTTTTCGGAGGCAGGCCTTTCAGGGTCCCTTTCATGTGAATCGCCTGCTTGTTGTGGAATTCGCCTTCCGGAGTTTCGATCACCCAGTACAGCCAGGACTCGCCTTGAACGCCGTCCGCCATTTTTCTGTTGAACGGGATTGTGGCTTGGGCTTTCATGGCCGCGCCTTGACCGTGCAGACCACCGCGGACGCGGATGGTTTGTCCCGGCCAGATCACGCTCGAAGTCGCGACAAGATCGACGTTCTTGATGCCCAGTTCCACATTGATGCCGGATTTCAGGCTGAATTCGGAATCGTTAACGGTGAACTCGGTCGGCGCTACTTGAGTGAATTGAAGCTCCTCGGAACGTCCGTCCAGCAGCTCCAGATAAGTTTTGCTGTTGGAGTTTTCCAGTGTCATGGTCACTTGCTTGGCATTCTTTTTGGACGATACGGTTTTCATGGTTTTGCCTCCTTGAGTGGCTGTTTTTTGTTTCCCCGGGGTACTTTTACTATCTCATATCCCCCAGCCGGTTACTCTGCTTTTGACCATGACCTCTTCGTCTTCTGTTGGCGTGCGTGCCGTCCGGTTTACCCTTTGCTGTCCAGGCATTTCCGAATCAGGTTCCGGATCGTTTCCACACTGGTAAAATTCTCAAGAAGAATCTCCTCGTCCTCGATCACGATGTTAAAAGCTTCCTCCAGCAGAACCACAAGCCGGATAAAACTCATGGAGTCGATTCCCGTTTCGAGAAGCTTGGTGGTCAGCTCAATCTCGATCTGTTGGGGCAAAATCTGTTTGACATGTTCAATAATCACAGCTTCCATGGCTGTTTGGTCCATGCTTACACCTCGACGATTCAGATTTTCATTTCAAATGCGACAGCGTAAGGAACTCCATCAGCATGGCGGAAGCCCGTTTTTCAAGCTCGTACAGGGTCTGAAAATTATCCGCAAGCTGATGCAGGTACGCGGATGCTTTCGTCCGCTGATATTTGATGCTCGTCCACTTGACCCGGTCCATCTCCGTTTTGGCTTTGATATACAAATTTTTCAGCAGGTCGAGCTGACTGGAATCCGTCCCGGTCTGCAGATAAATAATCCTTTGCAGCATCAGGCTTTTGTGAAGAATCATTTTATGAACGATAATGTTCCAGTAGATGAATTCCTTGACCTGAAGAGGTCTTCCCTCCGCAAGCTGCCGGAAATAAACGGACAGAACCTCGTTGACGTAATGGCCCATCGCAAACGTCTCATCCGGCGAGCCGTTCCCCCGAACCCTGCCTCTCTCCAGGGCAAAATACATGTTCCGGGTATCGGGACGGGACGCCAGCCCGTCTTTGAGCCGGATAACCGACGCGGGAAACCCGTAGAAAGCAAACCAGCGCTGGGCATGCAAATCTTCATCGGACAGTCTGGTCATCTCCCGGCCGAACAGGCCGTAAGGGACCTCCGAGCTTCCGTATCCTTTGCCGTTCACGTCGAAAGCGAGAAAGTGAAAAACCCCGCGTTCATCGTCGAAGCCGTACACGAGCGCTTCATGAAACATATCCTGTTTGTTGTAATAACGGGAACAGGGGATGTTTCTCCAATTAAAATACACGATCATATAACGGCCTTCGCCCAGGTTCTTCCGTGCCGTCTCCACCCAATCCTCACAGCGGACAAGAGGCGTTTCCTCGAGAACTTCCGAGTAGACGTCGAGATGCTCTTCAAAGCGGACGACCGGAAACAGATCGGCCCCCGTCGATTTGAGGGTCAGATTCATAAAATGGCTGTGGTACCAAGGCAGCGTCCGGGCATGCGCAAGCAGAAGACTCAACCGGATATTGTGATAGCATTCGGTCTCGAAACCCGGCGATTCCACGACAGGAAGCAGGTGTCTCGTACCCATCTTACAGATGCTCCCTGATGAGCTGCGGCCAGCTTCCGGCCTCGTAACCGTGCGTTTCGGCCAAGGCCTGCACCCAGCGGTCCACTCCGAAGGCCGTGCAGCCCGAATGAAGGGGAACGCCCTTGCCGGCCTCGCCCGCTTCACCGGAGTCTCCGTATTCCGCCGGTTCTCCGGTTATGCCGAACGCTTTGCACAACACGTCGCCGCATACGTTGAAAGACGTGACCGCATAATCGCTCGCGCTCTCTCCGCCGGGTGCGAACCGCAGCTCGAATTTGGACTCCGCAGCGAGCTGGAACAGCCGGCGGTCCGTGTCTTCCGGCAGGAAGAAGGGGTCCGACGCCGTCTCCACGTACCCCTCCAGCCCCAACTGCCCGAAGAGGCGCCACGTGTCCTCCAGCAGCTTCTGCCGCATATCCCTTACCTCCTGCGCTCCGCCGATGTAGACGATCTCGAACATCCCGAACTCGCGCAGCCGGGAATCGTCTATCCGGCTGGCATGCTCGTGCCTGAAGCACGGGCCGTAAGCGGAGTAGAGCGCGAGCTTCGGGCCGGACGAAACCGCCCCCGCCGACCCGGGGCCGCTCCCGTTCCCCGCAGGGCTGCCGCTTCTTGTCGCGCTCCGTTCCTCGTACACGTGGTAGCAGACGCAGGGCTGCAGATACATGCCGCTCGGCTGCAGCAGCTCGTGCAGCGGCGCGTTGTCCTCGAGCCGGGTGCGGATCTCCTGCATCGTGTCGAATTGATGCCGGAATTCCCCTACGGCGTAAACATTCTGCGGGAAATTCCGGATATACCCGCTCTTCTGCAGAACGGATTCCGGCATCATCGCCGGGTATCTGCGGAGAGCCGCCCCGTAAGCATGCGCACGGCCCCGCAGAAGCTTCACAAGCGCCTGCTCCAGCAGCACATGGGCCTCTTTGGCGCTTTCACTGTGTTCGCTCCGTTCGCTCACTCCGCTGCCCTCACTGCGTTCGCTGTCCCGCTCCCGTGACGATAACGCTCCGGTTTGCGCTTGGGCGCGTCCGCCCGCCTTCCCGTCCCTGCGGTTATCCTTCACCTTCCGGTACGGAAGCTTCCGGCGCCCGGCCATGGATGCGCATAAGGCATCCAGACGGCGGACGACTTCTTCTTCGTCCGAACCCCCATACTCGATCGTCAAAGCCGCCTCATCCCGGCTGACGTTCGTAATGCGATCGGACAGATAATAGATTTTTTCCATGAGCTGAATCAGATCTCCGGCCTTCGCCACCTTGTCGAGCGGCACTCGAATGAACATCCTGTCACCCGCTTTCTCCACGCCTCTTTCTACCTCCACCCGGCAAAATAATCCGCTTCCTGAATCGAAAACACCGAGTCCTGGCCTTCGGTAATTTTCGTATCCGTATTGAGCCTTCTGCGCACTCTGGCGCCCGTTTTGTCCATCAGATTGTTAAAATTAAGCGCAAGCTTCTCCACGCTCACCCCGGTAAAATGAATGAGCAGCGACCTGCGAAATCGGTGTCTGGACAAGTTGTCCGAAGAGCCGTGG
The DNA here is from genome assembly GCF_000739915.1 of Paenibacillus chitinolyticus NBRC 15660. GTDB lineage: Bacteria > Bacillota > Bacilli > Paenibacillales > NBRC-103111 > Paenibacillus_F > Paenibacillus_F chitinolyticus. The sequence goes on from NZ_BBJT01000004.1 coordinate 456,654, forward strand.
ACAATATTCCCGTTGAAAAAAATAACATCGCCCGGATTCGTGGCAACCTTCACCATCTCCGCCGTTTCGTAATCCTTCAGCCATTGCCCTTCATCGGAAAAATACCGGCGGACGTCGGAAGCGTCGCCTTCGGGTACCTGCAGGTCTAAGGAGTGGGTACCGGGCACGAAAGTCATGCCCCCGTTGTCCTCGTCCGAACTGTCCAGCGATATCCATGCGGCATAAGTCGTTCCCGGCGAGACGCCGAAAGCGTAATTATCCTGATGCAGGGGAAGACCTCTCGTCGAAGGAGACTTGAAATAATAGCTGGTCGAAATAATAAGCGCCTCTTCGCCGATGAGCTGCTCCAGATAATCGAACAACTGCGGTTTGAGGGATAACCGCTTAATTTTTTCATTTTTCCGGTGGTAATCCCGGAGGCGGGGGTACAGACTTTCGAGCGGACGGTTGCCGTTCTGGATAATCTGCCCGGAAGCGGTGAGCCGCACCCAATGCAGATCAAACTGGCGGATTAACTCGCTGACTTCCTCCCGTGTATACACGTCGTTCAGGACGAGATATCCCTCGCCGGCGAACGCGGCAAGCTTGTCGTCCGGAAGCTTTTCATTCATCGGTCACTCCCCCTTTCGGCCCAAGTTGGCGCCCGCATTCATCCGCTTGCGCACGCGTTGGCCTTCTTTGTCCATCAGATAGTTAAAATTAAGCGTCGTCTTCTCGGCACTCGTCCCGGCGAAATGACTGATAATCGAATGGCGGAAAAGAACCTCGCTCGCATTGTCCGCCGAATCGTGGATCAAATTTCCGTGATAAATCACGACATCGCCCGGATCTGTCCGAAGCTCGATAAGCTCATGTTCCTCCGGAACCGCTAGAGTCTGAACATAGCCGCCGAAGGTATCCTCCGCCGTTGTGTACACTTTCTGCGGAACCTGAAGGTCCTGCGTATGGGTCTTGCGCACAATCCGCATGCCGCCGTTGGACACATCCGCCGGATCGAGGCCCGCCCATATCGCATAGCAGGTGCCCGGAAGGACGCCGATTCCGTAGTTGTCCTGATGAAACGGCATGCCGGTCGAACCCGGGGGCTTGAAATAAAAGTTGGTCGATACCAGAAGCGCTTCCTCTCCGGCCAATTCTTCCAGGGCGGCTACCGCCTTCTCTTTAAAAACAAATTCGCGCACAAGAGCATGGTCTTTGTGCAAATCCTTCATGCGCGGAAACAGACTCGTTAACGGCTTCTCCGGGTCCTGTACGATTTTCTTGTCGAGAATCGAATCCAGCCAAACCTTGTGGTATTCCTCCTTCAAAGCGTTCACTTCTTCCGGCGAATACACGCCTTTCAGCACCAGATAGCCTTCCTCGGCAAAAAATTGTTTCTCCTGCACACTTAATGAATACGCGGTCATAAACAGCCTCCTTCGAATGATATAGAATGACTAGGCTTCAGGATCGCGAGCTTCCCGTTCTCCCGGCCTCGACCGGTGCAGCTGGACTTCCCGGATCAGCCGGCGGGCCTGCTTCGGATCGGTCAGGTCGTAGCGCTCGATGCCGCCTCTTTCGATCCGTTCCATATAAAATTTCAGGATCTCCAGGGGAATCCGGTGAGGATTGTGCCGCAGCATCGCAGCCTCTCTCTCTTCGGGACTCACCCGGCTGAATTCGATTCTTCGCGGAAAAGAGGCGGCCCCCGCCCGGGCCCGGTAGCTGCCGTGGTTGACCAACTGGACGCGCACGCCGTTGATATACGCCACTTCGATCCCCTTCACCAGGGCGAAATGCAGCGCTTCCCCGATATCCTGGATGATCGGCTCTCCTTTGTCGTTCAGGGAAGTGTTGCACAGAACGGGAACGCCCGTCGCTTCCTTAAAAGCGCGGAGCAGCCTGTACAGATTCCGGGTAGACGGGGCGTCCTCCACCGTCTGCACCCTTGCCGTGCCGTCCAGATGAAGGACGGCCGGAATAAGCTCCCGCTTCTCCGCCTTTACGCGGAAAGTGTGGAGCATATAGGGCGACGGGCAGCCTTCCTCGAACCATTCCCCTACCTCACCGGCAAGAATGACGGGCGCGACCGGGCGCCACCATTCCCTTTGCTTGACGGCATTCAGCGCATCCTTCGCCGCCGGCGACCTCGGGTCTCCGAGAAGAGAACGGGCGCCGAGCGCTCTGGGCCCCATTTCCGCCGGTCCGTCGAACCAGACGACAGGCGCATGGCACAGATCTTCGGCCGCCCGGTTTTCTTCGAGCGGGGTCACGCTTCCGATGCAGCCGGCGAAAGTGCCGGACCGGAGGACTTCCTCCAGCGGGCCCCCGGCTGCGCCATGGTAGGCATGACCGAGCCGGAACCGGATGCGCGCCGGGGACATTTTGCGGTAAAACGCGTACAGCCCCATGCCGAGCGACAGGCCCGAATCGTTTACGCAGGGCGGCGCGATCATGCCTTTAAACCCGTACTTGCGCATGAGGTGGCTGTTCGTCGGGCAATTGAGCGCGTACCCGCCGGCCAGAGCGAGATAGGTCTCTTCCGGCTTGACGCCATATGTGTCGAGAATGGCTTCCACATTCCGCTCCATCAGGGCGATGGATGCCTCCTGCACCTGCTTCATCACGGCGGAGATCTTGTTTTCCCTCTCCGTGAAACGGGGATCGAAGCCCGTACAAGCGGGGTTTTCGCGTGCATCCCTCTCGCAAAGCTTGTCCGCAGCTTCGATAAGAGGCCGTAAATAATCGTGCTCCCAGATATTGAAATTCCGGTCGTAGGCCGGCGGAAGCTCCAGAGGAACAGGATTTACGGCACATTCGGAAGCATACGCAAGCGCCATCAGCGTGCCTTCTCTCAGGTTGTAATACGTGCTGGACCAATCCCACAGCGGACCGGGGGACTGTACCGGAAACAGCTCCAGCTTCCCCCTGCGCACCAGACAGCCGGCAAAAAACGGTTTGCTCCCCGCTTCCCTGTCCACCACGTCATCCGGGATGCCGTCCACGGCAAGCCCGAGCACATTCCCTTCGTAGAACAGCCTGCTGTCCGCCATTACTGCCGAGAACAGATGAGAGATGCTGTGGTAGGACAAGTCCGGGAAATCGTCCAGAGAGTGGTAATCCGAACACGTAGCCAGACCCGGGGTCCCCCATACTTCCGTCATGTCTTCCAAGGACAGGCCGAGCGGGCCCAGCAATTCGTTGACGACGCCTGTGGCATGCTCACGGCTATAGAAAGACTGCCTGTGCTGTTTGTGCCCCGTAAATCTCTCCAGCTCCCAATAGCGGATAAGCCGGATATCGCCGCCCTCCTTCCGGAACAGAGCCATATTGGGATCGTGCCGGATACAGGTCCCCGTCAAATAATCCAGGGGGCCGATATGAAAATAGGTGGAAAGATAGTAACCGTCCTGCATGCTTTCACCTCGCCACATGAACTTATTTCCATTCTAACAACGCCGTGGAACGGACAATCTGAACTTCTTGCTCGTTAATCGGACATTCTTTCCCGCTTCGTTTCTAAGGCGTTAACCGGACAAGAAAACCTGAGGCCCGAAACGGACCGGATTCTATAATAGAAAAAAAGTAAACGCGCACAAGGAGGTATTCAGTTGAAATCCGAATCCGCAAACAAAGCCCTGCCGGATTTATCGTCGGGCTACACGCTGACGCAGGAGCAAATCCGTTATTTCAGAGACAACGGGCATATTTGTTTGAAACAGGTTCTCACCCCAGCGGAAATTACGGCCTACCGGCCCCGCATTCTGGAAGCCATCCGCGATTACATGACCAATACGATCCCCTCATCGGGTCCGGACGATTCCGGCACGGTCAATTTGCGTCTCCGCCACCCGGATGTCGGGCGCTTCACCGCTTCCCGCCGGATTGCCAAGATCGCCGCCGACCTGATGGGCGTGGAAGGCGTCCGGATTTACCGGGACTCCGCCTTCTTCAAACAGCCCGGTGCGGCCGCAACGCCCATGCATCAGGACAACAACTACATGCTTCTCGACACGGACCGCTCCATTACAGCCTGGATTCCTCTTCGGGAGGTTACCGCTTCCATGGGTTCGCTTCACTTTATTTCGCGGTCCCATACGCTCGATAATCGCGGAAAAACAGCCAAGCAGAACCTGAAAGCGGCGTACAGACTCGGGCTGGAGGAGATGACTTACGGCGGAATCGGACTGGGAGACGTGACCTTTCACGCGGGCTGGACGCTTCACAATGCCCCGCCCAACGAAACAAGTGATACCCGTGAAGCCATGACGATGATGTATTACGAGGACGGAGCCTCTATCGTCAATCCTTTCGAGACCGACCCTACCGGGCATCTTAACCAATACTTCGGGGGACAGAAGACGGGCGAGACGGCGGACACCCCTTTTAACCCGCTCGTGTATAAAAAAGGCAGCTAAGGAGCGATCCGTCCCCGAAGTCAATCTGCGATCCTTCTCAGCGGATGCCTTTAACCCGGATTCGGAAACCTGAAAGAAGCTTCCCGACCCGCTGCGCGATGCGGGTTTGGAAGCTTCTTTGTTCCGGTTTGGGGACTTCTCCTTCGGGGCTGCGACGTAGGGAGAAGCTCCGAAGGAGAAGCCCCTTGATGAAGGAGAACGGGCGTTTCAGACGAGACCCCGGGCGAGTTTTCCGTACAGCTCTTCAATCCCTTCTTTCAGCGAATGCGATGCTTTCCAGCCCAGCATCGCGCCGATCTTATCCGCATTGATCCGGTAAGACCTCGGATCGGCCGGTCCCTCCCGTCGGATCTCGACGGGAATCGGCAGTACGGCCGCAACGAGCTCCGCCAGATCCCCGATCCGGATGTTCTGCCCACCGGAACCGATGTTGAATATCTGGGCGGACACCTTCTCCGCAGGAGCTTCCAGCAGACAGCAGACGGCCTCGACGGCATCCTTCAGATGGACGAACGGCCTCCACTGCCCGCCCCCGCCCTGGAGAGTGATCGTACCGGTCTGCCACGCCGCCCGGACCATCGCGTTAACGGCGAGATCGAATCTCATTCTCGGAGAGTATCCGTAAAGGATGGCCGGACGCGCCACCGTGACGTCAAACCCTTCCCTGCCGAGAAGAAGAATATCCCGCTCCGACCGGGAGGCGGCTCTGGCGTAAGTCGTCAGCGGGTTCGGGACCGCTTTCTCATCCGCTCCGCCCGGATCGTCCCGGAATCCGTACACGCCGCAGGTGGACATCAAAATATACCGCCCCGCTCCCGCTTCCCTGGATTTCTTCGCAGTCCGGTAGCGTGCAAACTGATTGATATCCAGCGTCTCGTGCGGAGTGATTTCCCCCCGGCGGTCATGGGAAATGGCGGCCAGATCGATAACGGCGTCTATGCCTTCAAGCCCTTCGCCGCTCCATGTTCTCGTATCCGCATAAATCCGGCTTACGCCCGAGTGAATAAAATGCCTGTCCTGGCTCCGGGTATACTTGTCCAGAGCCAGGACTTCATACCCCCGCTTAGCCAGCTCGGGCACAAGGCTGCACCCGATATACCCACCCGCTCCGGTAACAAGGACTTTGCGTGCGGCTTTCCTCATAGCGGGTCCCCGCAGATGCGTTCGGCCGCTTCCCGGCTCATGCCCTGACCGGTCAGCTTTTGTAAAGCTGCTTCCTTCACATGTTCGGAAGATATGCCCAGCCGTTTGATATCCCGTTCCAGCATTCTGCGGTAAACGGAGTAAGATCTGGGAAGACGCCGTTCGAATTGGCTGACTATCGTATAGTCCAGCAGCAGGACTCTTTCATAGATTTCGTTGTACCGGGCCCGTTCTTCCCCGCTAACCACCTCATAGCCGGGATCCGCAAAAGAACGGTAATAAGAGACGGAACCGATATGCACGACTTCATCCGACAAAGCAGTCTCGTCTTCATCCAGACATCTTACGCGATGAAGGGGATATCCCCGGGAATATGCCAGAAGCTGATACAGAACCAGGGTGTCCAGATGGCGGGTCACGACCCCGTCCTTCTTTATGATCTGGGCGGGAAATATCGGCGTTCCGTCGCCGTTTTCCGGGAGGATTCGGGCCAGTGTGCGTTTATGGGCATCGTCCAGCACGTGGAGCGTATCGTACCTTTTAAAAGAGGACGAGACCGGCGCCGCATCAAGAAGAAACGGCCGGGGCGACCAGGGCAGATCCCCGTCGTCCAGTTCGCGGATAACATCCTGGTTAATGAACAAGAAGAACGTCCGGAGGACGCGAAAATCAAAATGCGCCGGGGGGACCGTTCTTTTTCCGTACTCATACGACCACACGCAGTTCATGGAGGCCGAGCGCGGTACGCGGGCCATTTCACCGAACAGCCGGTCGTTCAAAACGAAACAGTCGATATCCAGCCACCCGAAGTCCTCCCTGTTTACGGCCGTCAGGTAATGCCAGACAATTCCCTCGTCTACTTTTTCCCCGAAACAAAAGAAAGGGCGCCGGATCTCTTGCCGGACCCAGATTTGCTCTTCTTCGGTAAACCCCGCCCCGATTAAGACGACCGGAACCGTGTCCGGTACGAATTGAAGCGATTTGGCCGCCCAGTGAAGAAGTCCCGTCGTGAAGAACAAATAATACACGCCGTTCTTTTCGGGAATGCTTTCGTAAAAACGGCGGAAATCTTGCAGCAGCTTGTCGTCCAAATGCTTCACGCCTATGCCTCCCCTTCCGTTTTTTTCCGTCGATACAGCTTATTCCCCATCAGGAGAACATCCAGCTCGGCTTTCAGGAAGCAGCGGACGGCCTCCGCCGGAGTCTCCACCATCGGCTCTCCGTCCAGATTGAACGAAGTGTTAAGGAGCAGCGGGCAGCCGGTTATGCGCTTGTAGCTTTCTAAAAGAGCGGCCATTTCCGCATTTAATCCGGGAGAGATGGCATGCATCTGCGCTGCCCCCTCCGTCGTCAGGCCCCGCGGGTTTACCGGGGTTGCTGGGTCTCTCGGGTTTACCGGGCCCACCGGGTCTGTCCGGTTTGCCGGGGTTACAGGGGTTGCGGGGTCTGCCAGGTCTGCCAGGCTGGCCGGGTTTACTGGGCCCGCCGGGTCTGTCCGGTCTGCCGGGCTTGCCCCGACACTCTCCGCATCGTCAAGCCTGCCGGACGCGTACGCCTCGGCTGCATGCGCCTGAAACCGGCGTTCTCCCTGCGGCGGGATCGCCTTACCGGCATCCTCTTCCAACACAATGTAACCGAAGGGGCGGAAAGCTTCCCGCTTTTTGGCCGAGTTCAGCCGCGAGATGTTTCCGGGAAACCCCGCATCCGCAAGGATGCTCCGGTTTCCCAGCGCCTTCGGCCCGAACTCCGCGCCTCCCCGGAAAACGGCGACCAGATTTCCTTCCGAAAGCAGTCGTGCCGCTTGTCCGTTGATATCCTCGGTCTTCACTTCCTCCAGGAAATCCCCGGCCTTGCGCGCGGCTTCTTCCATAGCTTCCGCCGGATACGGTTTCCCCAAGTATGGGGTGGCCGGGAGAAGCGCTTCTCTGTGGTGCCCGCCCAGCACATAATGCCCGTACAGTGCGCTTCCCACCGCGGCTCCGGCATCGCCTGGGGCAGGCGGCAGATACAGCCGCTTGAAGGGAGTCTCCCGCAGCAGCCTGTTTACGGCCGCATGATTCAGAAAAACGCTGCCGGCCAGGCAGAGGTTGTCCGAGCCCGTCCGCTTATGCAAATACCGGCAGGCATGGATCAGTATCCGCTCCAGATGAACCTGCACGGCATAGGCCGCATCCGCCTTCGTCCGGAACAGCTCGCCGCCGCTTTCCGAGCGGCCGAGCTCCGCGCGGATAAGACTCCGGAGTTCGTTCATCTGCCCGAGAGTCTGGCTGAACCCGCCCTCGTCGTCCAGGGAATAGAAGGCGCGGAACGGCTCCACCAGCCGGTCGGTTCCATACGCGGAGACGGCCAGCGTCTTCTCGTCGTACATCGGCCCGAACCCGATCTCCTCCGTCACGGCCAAGTAGAAGAGGCCGGCGGAGTTGGACACGTTGCGGAAATCGTCACTCTCCCGGCCCGCAACCTTTCGGATTTCCCGGATTTCAGCACCTCCTGCCGCATAGTAAGTAACGGTTTCCACGATCTTGTTCTCCCGGTCCAGGTAACTGCCCCGGCCATCGGCCACGAGTACCGCCGCTTCGGTGAAGGGAGACGGATAGAACGCACTCGCCGCATGAGCGAGATGATGGTTCATCAGCCGGATTCCCGGGACATACCGGGCGTAATACCGGCTTTCGATATTGTCCGCGCCGATGATAAGATCGACGTCTTTTTCGGTCACGCCCGCATAATCCAGACAGTACCGGGCCGCTTTGCAGCGAAAGGTCGAGGCATCGACGAAAGCCTGCTTGGAGCGGGACAGCCGCTCTTCCTCGATCGCGCATACGATTTTTCCTTCATGCAGCAGACAAGCGGAAAAATCGTGGATAGAACCTCCCAATCCCAATATGAGCATCGTTATTCACGCCTTTACGCCAGTTTAGATCGTGCGGAACAATTTCTTATGCCGCTGCACAAGCCGGACTTCCCTGCACAGCCGCTCGGCATCTTCCCGGCTGCGGATGTCGTAAACACCCGCCGGTTCCTGTTCGTTGGGGTCCCGGTAATGGTAGAGCACGTCGCGGGGAACGTCCCACGGGTTCAGCTCCTTCCACGCTGCCTCCTTTTCCCGGTCGCTCAAGGCATTCATGCCGATCCTGCGGGGATACGGACCTTCATGAGCCTGGGCGTAATCGCCATGATTCCGCAGCCGGATGCGCATCCCGTTGATATAAGCCACCGGTATGCCTTTGCGGAGGGCGAAATTGAGCGCCTCATGGATCATGTTGACGATCGGCTCGCCCCGGTCGTTCAACGACGTATTGCAAATGACGGGGACGCCGGTCTGCTTCCGGAACTCGCCGATGACCCCGTACAAGCGGGGATTCTCCAGACGGCCGATGCTCTGAACACGGGCGCTGCCGTCCAGATGCAGCACCCCCGGAATGAGGGGAGCCTTGTCTGGCCTCGCCTTGAACGTATGCAGCATAAACCGCGACGGATAATCCGTCTCGAACCATTCCGCCGTCTCCTCTTCCAGAATGATCGGCGCTACAGGCCTCCACCACTCCCGCTGCTTGACCTCGTTCACCATGCGCTTCGATTCTTCCGTCCGCGGATCTCCCAGAAGAGAGCGGTGTCCCAGCGCGCGGGGGCCGATTTCCGACTCGCCGTCGAACCACAGGACGAGGCCCCGCTGAATATCCCGCGCCGCCTGCTGTTCGGTCATCGGCCCGGCCCCCTCGATAAACGGGGCATAGGCTTCACTCGAAAGGATGTCCGGGAGGGAAGAGTCCGGCTCCCCGAAATAGGCGTGAGCCAGCTTAAACTCGAACGGTTCCCCCCGGAGCTTTTTGTGGAAAGCATAGAGCCCCATCCCCAGCGAAAGCCCGGAATCTCCGACGCAAGGAGGCGCGATAAATCCGGCAAACCCGTATTTATTCATCAAATGCCTGTTCGTCGGGCAGTTCAACGCAAAACCGCCGGCCAGCGCCAGATAAGTTTCCGACGGATCGATGGAGTACGCCGCCAGGCTGCGGTCGATATTGGCGTCCATGACTTCCATCGAGACCTGCTGGACGATTTTCATGATCATGCTGATCTTGTTCTCCCGCCGGGAGAAACGGGGATCGAATCCGTTGAACAACCGCCCGGCATCCTCGTCGGTCAACTGCTCGACCCGGTTGACGAGGTCGCGGATGCAGTCCGACTCCCACATGTCGTGCAGTCCGTCCAGCACGGGAAAGCCGGCCGTCCTCTCCCCGTAGATCTCGCTCGTGCTTGCCGAAGCAAGCGCCATGAGCGTGCCCTCCCGCATCCGGAAATAAAACTTGGCCCAACCCCAGAGCATACCCGGCGATTCCGCCGGAAACAGGTTAACCCTGCCCTCGTTTATATAGCCTCCGGTGAAGAAATATTTCTCCGTCCGTTCCCTCGTGTCCACAACCCCGTCGGGACCGCCGTCAACCGAAAAACCGAGAATGCGCTTGTTATAAAACAACTCCGAATCCGCCATAACCGCAGAAAACAGATGGGAAATGCTGTGATAAGAAAGATCCCGGTATTCCTGAACGCTGTGATAATCAGCCGCCGTTTGCAAGCCCGGAGTCCCCCATATTTCCACCATGTCCCGGAGCGACAAGCCGAGCGGCTTCAAAAGCTCGTTCAGAACGCGCTTCGCCTGCTCCGGGCTATGGAAGGAGACGTAGTGCTCCTTAATCCCCGTCACACGCTCCAGCTCCCACAGCCGGATCAGCTTCACCGTCCTCCCGCTCTTCTGAAACAAAGCCGCGTTCTGGTCGTGACGGATAATCGTTCCCAGCAAATGATCCAGAGGATCGATGTGCAAATAAGCGGACAAATAATAGCCGTCTTGCATGCTATCCCTCCGTTTCCGATTCCGGTCCGAAAAACTCCTCTTCCAGCATGAGGCAGAGGGTATGGTACATCTTCACGTGGTCTTCCTGGATTTCATCCGTTACGGAAGACGGGGAGGCGAGCACCACATCGCTCCAGGCGCGTATCCGGCCCTTGCCCGCTCCCGTCAGCGCAACGGTGGCGAGTCCCAGCGTCCGGGCCACTTCCATGGCCCGCGTTACGTTGGCCGCCTGTCCGGAAGTGCTGATGCCCAGAAGCACATCCCCCGGATTCCCGTAGCCCAGAACCTGCTGGGCGAAAACGGCATCCGCCGCCAGATCATTCAGAACGGCCGTGACGAGAGCGGTCTGGCTGACAAGCGAGATGGCGGGCAGCCCGAGCTGAAGCCCGTACAGACAAGGCGGTACCGGCTCGCCCGGAAGGCCTGCCGTGTCTGGCATCCGCCCTTTCAGCCGTTTGAGGGATGCGGCTTCCGGCGGGCGCTTCAAGCGGAAGCCCTTCATCAGCTCGCCGACAATATGCTCGGCATCCGAGGCGCTGCCTCCGTTTCCGCATACGAGAAGCTTGCCCCCGTTTCGGAAGCTGCCCTCCATCACGGCAAACGCTTCCCCCATCGCAGTCCGGCTGTCTTCAAGACGGCCATGCTTCCGAACCAGCGTGTCCAGATGGCGGCTCACCGCTTTTTTCACGGCCGGCACCTCCTTCCTTGCGCTTCTTATAAATCGTCCCGTTCAGGACCAGGTAATCCAGATCAATCCGCAGGAAGCAGGAGACGGCGTCATGCGGCGTCTCGACGATCGGCTCTCCGTTGTCGTTGAACGAAGTGTTTAACAGCACGGGTGTGCCGGTCAGGCTCTCAAAATGCACGAGCAGCTCATGGAAGCGGGGATTCAGCCCGCGCGAGACGGTTTGGACTCTGCCGGTCCGGTCTTCATGGCACACCGCCGCCGTCTCCTCTCCTTTGCCCGGCAGGAAAGGAGGAACCAGCAGCATATAATAGGAAGGACAGCCGAGGTCAAAAAAATCGGCCTGCCTCTCCTCCAGAACGGCAGGCGCGAACGGACGGAAATGCTCCCGGTGCTTGATGCGGGTATTGATCGTATCCTTCATGGCCGCCTGACGGGGGTCCGCCAGAATGCTCCGGTTGCCGAGCGCTCTCGGGCCGATTTCCGAGCGGCCCTGAAACCAGCCGACAATATGGCCTTCGGCAAGCAGCTCGGCGGTTTTCATGGAGACGTCGGCGGCTTCCACTCGTTCGATGCGGTCCGCAAATGCCCCGGCCGCTTTCGCGCACTCGTCCGGCCCGTAGCTTTTGCCCTGATAGGGCGAGAAAGGAATGTTCACTGCCGTGCGCGCCCGGCCGCCGAGTACATGGTAGCCGTACAGCGCGCTCCCGATAGCAGTACCCGCGTCCCCGGCCGCCGGCTGGACGAAAATATGCTCGAACGGCGTCTGCCGCAATATTTCGTAGTTGGCGACGCTGTTGAGGAACACCCCTCCGGCCAGACACAGATTCCGGCTGCCCGTTACGTTGTACAAATACCGGCAGGCCTTCACAAGGATGCGCTCCATATGATACTGGACCGCATAAGCCAAATCCGCCTTTGCCTGGAACTTTTCCGGGTCTTCCGCAGCTTCCAGCGTCCGGCGGATATACATCCGGAGTTCTTTTACCTGATCCAGAGTCTGGCGGAAATTACCCTCGTCATCCATCGAATAAAAGCTTCCGAAAGCGTCGGTATGCCGTGCGGTTCCGTAGGGCGACAGCCCCATCGTTTTGCCCTCCTGCAGCAGCCCGAAGCCGATCTCCGTCGTGACCCGTTCATAGAACCCCCCGACCGAGTTGGACATATCCGCATCCGTCAGACCGGATTCGGAATCGTGGGCGGCACCGAAATCCAGCGTGTCCGTTCCCGACACCTTCTTGATCTCGCTAAGCTCCGAGCCGTTTCCAAAATAGTAGGTGACCGTCTCCCGCTCAGCCGGAAAACCCGTGAAGCTGCCTCTTCCGTCCGCCACCAGCACGGCCGCGCTTGGAAACGAAGACGGATAAAACCCGCTGGCCGCATGGGCCAAATGATGATTGATCAATTGAATGCTGTCCGCGTACTTCATATAGTAGACGGGGTCGATCAGATCGTTTCCTACCACCAGATCGAGCGCCCCGGCATCCAGTCCCTCCGCCTGCAGACAGTAATCGGCGGCTCTGCACCGGAACACTTTTCCCCCGAGACCCAGACAATGCTTGACCCGCGTAAGCCTTTCTTCTTCCATCATGCAGCGGACTTCGCCGTCGCGAACCAGACAAGCCGAATAATCGTGAATAGAGCCGCCCAAGCCCAGTATGTTCATAAAAACCTCCTTTCGCCCCGCAAAATAGAACGCAGCCGGGAGGAAGAAGATTTCTTATCCTCGCCGGCAATCTTGATTTCACAGCCGATTTCGCGGGCGGCCGCCATTTCGGGAAACGTTTTGTCCTTGTAATCCCAGCCTTTGACAAAAAAATCGGGGCGGATGACTCTCAGCGATTCGCAGCAATCGTCCTCCCCGAAAATAAACACATGATCCACGGCCTCAAGAGCGGCTACGATACCCGCCCTCTGCCCCGCTTCGAAAACCGGCGGACGGCTTTTGATTCTGCGGACGGAAGCGTCCGAATTGACAGCCACGACGAGAATATCTCCCATGCCGCGGGCGGCCTGCAAATAATCCAGATGCCCGATATGAAAAATATCAAAGCAGCCTCCGGCCATGACGACGGTCTTAGTCCTCTCTCCGCTTTTTCCGGCCCGCACCCGCGCAAGCTCCGCTTTCAATTCCGGCAAATCCGCCATCTTGTTCCTCATCGTTCACCGGACCTTTCTGCCGGATTTATGTATCCAATACGAAACGAGCCGGTGATACGACAAGGAACGGGACGGAACGTGAACGAGGCACATGGGAGAATAGGAAAAGCCCGTAAACCGGTGGGCAAACCCGAGAATCTCGGCAAGCAGCACGATCCCTCCGACGTCGAAAGGCGTCTGCCAGATCTCCTCCGCGCTCCGGTAACAAACCGAATCGGACAAAACTTCCTCATCGTCGGTTACGATCAGGACGGATTTATTCTCCGCGTTCCCTTCCGTCGTCTCCGCCTCGGACAGTAGCAGAAAATCGGCCAGTCCTTCGTTATCGGAAGCTGCGGAAACGGAATAGCCGTACTCCCGGATCGTCCGGGACAGTTCCGCCCGCAAATTTTCGAGGTCCGCTCCGTCCCTCGTCCGGTCCCAGATATACACGATTGTGCTCATCGCCCGCTCACCCACTCTATCCCCTGTCCTTTCAGCGTGTCCTCCGCCGTATGAAGTTCCTTGCCGGGCGAAAGTCTTCCCTCCAAAATATCCGTGAGCCTGGCAAAAGCCAGCTCCGCAGGGATATCCGCGATATCCGCGCTCTGCGGCACGAGACTGTAATTGGCTCTCAGCGTCCGGAAACTGACGTGGGACTCGTCGGACGTGAAAGGAAACTGCAGATGGGGAAAGCTTCTGCCCCAGAGCGTGATATGAGGCACGCCGAGAAAGCCCGCTACGTGCCCGCAGACGCTGTCGATACCGACCACCGCGTCGAGCCCTTCAATTGCGGCAAACAACTCCTCCACCGGCAGCATGCTCCAGTCGCTGCACCCTTCCGCCGGATAAGGAAGCGGCGTCAAATTGACCAGCGCGAGTCCCCATTCCCGGCACAGGGCGATAAACTCCCTGGCTCTGGCTTCGGGCCAGGAGCGCTTCGCGTCCCCGGTGTGGAACTGGATGCCCACGGCCTTGCAGCCCGCCGCCCGCAGTACCGCCAGCTCTTCTGCCTGTTCGGCAGGCAGAGGCGGGTAAACGGCGGGAGCCGGTTCCGGAAGCGGGTAGGGCCGCTTAAAGCCGAGCGCCGCGCCGAACAGCCCGCTTATGTGCCGCATAGGAGGCGAAGAAACGGAAACCGGCAGAAGAATGGCTTTGCGGTACAGAGAGGACCGCAGCACCGCCTCGTACACGGCCGGGCTTTCCGGACTCCGGTAAATGCGGCAGCCTTGCAGGAAAGTCCCGAAAAACGACGCCAGCTTTTCCTTGGCTATGAGATGCACCTCTTGCCCGAGACGGGCTTCCCTGTCTATAAACTTCCGCAGCAGGGGAAGCAGGATGACGCCGTCCCCGTATCCGAGAAACCAGTCGGCTATAACGGCCTTCGGTTTAGGCTTGCCGCGAACCGCGGTGCGGGCGTCCAGCTTCTCGGCCGGTTCGGCCGCCCGGAAGTAGAACGGGAAGCAGAACCGTTCCCTGTAGACGTACAGCTCCGCAGGCTCATACTGCTTGGGAATGTCCCCGATCAGGTGGGCGTAATCCGCGGCTTCCGATCCGGTTTCGATGCGGGTGCCGGTTCCGGTACCGGTTACGCTTTCTGTCCTCGGCTCATGAAAAACGAACGCCGTCACAATCCGGCCGGAGTCCGCCGCTGCGGTAAGATTTGCGCCGGAATCGGATTCGATCTCTGCGCGGCCGCGCTCCCCTTGCAAAAACCGCGCCAGAGCCTCCAGCCCGTTCCGGTCAATGACGGGGAGCACCGTAAACCCTCCCGCCCGGAACAAGGCGAGATCCGGCATACGCAGACGGACGGCCGCCAGATCGGGCGTTTTCTCCGACAGGAGCCTCATGACGTCTTCTTCACATTCCGCCGCCGTCCATACGAGAATTTTGCCGCGGGACGACCGGAGGTAGTCCCTTCTGTTTTTCACCTGCTGCCGAAAAGCTTCGTCCGCCATAACTCCACCTCCTCACGGGCGCCTGTCGTCCCATTGTTTCAATTGTCCGATAAATGCGGTCAATTCCCGGGTGCTCACTGTCGAGGTGTACGCCTTGGAAACCGAAACGGCCGCCGACGCATTGCTCAGCATAAAGCTTTCTTCCAGCGGTAGGCCGTGGGCAATTCCGACCGCAAAAGCCGCGAGGAAAGAGTCCCCCGCGCCCACCTCGCAAACCGGCTCCTTGCAATAGGCAGGAACATGGCGGATTTCTTCTGTGGTAATCAGATAGCTGCCCGCCTCCGCCGCCTTTAGAACGAGAGCGCCGATCTCCCATTCGGCCAGCTTTCTTTGGGCGTACCTCGCCGCCTCGGCCGGATTTTCACAACTGCGCGAAGTCAGCTTGTTGAACTCGGCGAGGTTCGGGAACAGCACGGAGGCGTGCGCGTAGCGCCGTATGTTCTCCCCGGCCGGATCGACGAGAACCGGAATGCCTTTATCCGCCGCCCGGCGGATATAACCGGCGATCAGAGAATCCGGCAGCACGCCTTTGCCCAGGTCGGACAGCACGGCGCAGCTGACGGCGGGCAAGCTGTCCGCATGCTTCAGCAGAAGCCCCGCAGCGGATGCGGACAACGGCGTATTGTCCTCCCTGTCCACGCGGAGCAGCAGACCGTCTCCGTCCGACAACCGGGTTTTCAGCGTCGTTTGTCTGCCGGTCTCGCCGATCAGTCCGCCGGAATCAATCCGGTCTCCTGCCAGACTGCGCAGCCTATCCGCCTCGGTATCGGTGCCCATCGCGCCGAGAATGGCCGCGCTCCCGTCCAATGCCGCGATATTCAAGGAAACGTTGAGGGCATTGCCCGGAAAAAACAGGCTCGGTCCTTTACGCAGGACGACACAGTGTTCGTTAGCGGAATAATCCCGGGTACAGGCCGTGTATTCATCAAGCAGAATATCGCCGAGAACGATCGTGGTTCCCGGCGGCTTGCGCCCCAGGCGGTTCAGCAGCTTCTCTTTGCGGCTCGGTTCCAATCCATCACCTTCTCTTCTGTTCGGAAAAAGCCGCTTGCTTTAGCCAAAGCCAAATCGGTTCTTCCATACGTCCAGTGTAAGAAGCACGGAGTCGGAGCACTCGGCTTTTTAAGGACGATTCCCCGGTAAAGTGCCGCCGGCTTCGTCCAACAGAGCTCTGAATTCCTCCGAAGAGAGGGCCAGCTCCCGGAAGGTACCCTGGGCTTCAATTTCCCCGTCCTTCATAACGATAATATGGTCGGCCCGACGCAGTGCCTCTCTCCGGTGAGAAACGACAAGGCAGGTCGCTTCCTCGCGGGCGTTCAGACGCTCCCACAGTCTGCTTTCCGTCTCGGCGTCCAGGGCGCTCGACATGTCGTCGACGACCAGAACCTCGCTGCCGCGGACAAACATCCGGGCGGCGGCGGAACGCTGGATTTGACCGTTCGACAATTTTACGCCGCGGACTCCGACCTCCGTATCGAGCCCCTTGTCCAGCAGGCGCACATCTTCTTCCAGCACGGCGTCATAAACGGCTTGCTCCAAGCCCTCTTCAGGCAGGCCGAGCAAAATATTCTCCTTCAGCGTTCCGTTGTACAGCTTAGGCACTTGAGGCGTATAAGCGGTGCGCGGAGGGACAAAAAATTCTCCCGGATTCGCGATCCGCCGGTTATTCCAGCGGACTTCTCCGGCCGCCGCCGGCAGCAGACCCAGTATCGTTCTGAGCAGCGTCGTTTTGCCCGAGCCGACTCGCCCTACGATGACGACAAAAGAGCCGCGGGAGATCTGAAGATCGATCCGCTTGATTCCTTTGGCGGTGCCGGGATAAAAATAGGTCAGGGATTTCGTCTGAAGCTGTTTGAACTGTCTCGATTCCGAAACGGCAGGCGGCGGGGCGGCCGGAGGCGATTCCGCCAGATCCAGGGGCTTGAAGTCGATCATCCTGTCTAGAGACGAACCCTGCAGCAGCCAGTTCAGGCGCCTTAAATACCCTTTTACCTGTTTGATCTGTGTGATGCTGGTTCCGCTGTACTCAATAAACTTGCTCATATGCAGCAGCAGATGAACGAACAAGGCGTAATCTCCGACGGTAAACTTTCCCGGTCCAAGCAGGCGAGCTCCGGCGAGCAGAAGGATGCCCGATCCGATCTGGACCAGATTCGGAAGCAGCGCGTACATCAGCTGGCTCATGACTCTATCGCGGGAAACCTGCTTCCGCCGGTCATCGGAAAGACGCGAGAATTCTTCCACTACACTGTCCTCGGCTCCGGCTACTTTGACCGCCAGCACCGATTGGAAAACCTCGCTCATAAAGCCGGACAATTCCCGCCGTCCGTTGCCCTTCGGCCGGAGCCGGACGCTCATCCGGATGATCCGGGTCTGCACAAGAGCAAATACGGCAAGCAGCGGAAGAATGACGCCCAGCGTTACCGGGACGTTTATAGCGAATAACACGGCCAGCGCCGTAAGGAAAAAGACCGTTTTGACAACGAGAAGGTTCACGTTCCGTATCGTATCGGCCAGTTGATCGACATCGTCCCGGAACTGGCTGACGGCCTCGCCCGGCGACCCCGGAATAGCTCTTGCTCCCGGCTGGCCGAGTATGTGATTCAGCAGGTTTTGGCGGATAAGTCCCTTGATGCGGAAATTAAGCGCGGTTTCGGTGCGGGACGCAAACCGGATCGATCCCAGCGTTGCGGCCGCATTGGCAGCCAGCAGAGCCACGACGAACCAGGTGACGTCGGACGATGCCGAATGACCCGTAAGCTGGTCGAAAAACACTTTCATCAGAAGGCCGGCGGCAACCGGAGCCAGGTTAAAGGGAAGCCATTGAAAGATGCCCTTCCAAAACAATCCGGGATGGTATGCGGCCATCCTCCATAAAAACTGCTTCGTGTTCATATAGTCTCCTTTCCGGATGTTTGTCTTAGCAGCCGGGAATAGCGGGAACCCGGCTGTTCCGTCAATGCTTGACGGCTCCCCTGTTCCGCGATCCGGCCTCCGTCCATCACGAGAATGCGGTCCACGCCGCGCAGCGTGTTCAGCCGGTGCGCAATGACGATGGCCGTTCTGCCTTGCAGGAGCCGGTTAGTGGCCTGCTGTACTTTCTCCTCGGTAGAAGGGTCCAGCCTGGAAGAAGCTTCATCCAGAATGACCAGCGAAGGATTCCGCAGAAAAATGCGGGCAAGAGCAAGCAGTTGGGCCTCGCCTGCGGATAATCCTTCTCCCTGCGCCCGGATCTCCGTATCCAGTCCCGAGGGCAGCGCGCGATACCAGTCCCCGAGCCCCAATTGATCCAATACTTCCACAATCCGTTCGTCCGGGATGTGCGAGGCGAAGAATGTGACGTTATCCCGGACACTTCCGCTTAAAATCCGCACTTCCTGCGTTACGAGACCGACGCGCTCGCGAAGCTGCGCCAGCGGGACCCGGCGTATATCCGTTCCCCCGAGCAGAACAGTGCCCTCTGCGGGATCATACAGCCGCAGGAGCAGGCGGATCACGGAAGTTTTGCCGCTGCCCGTCCTGCCGACGATGCCGAGCGACTGGCCCGCTTGCAGGCTGAACGTAAGGTCCGAAAGGACGCTGCCGGATTCGCCCCCGTAGCCGAAACGCACTCCCCGGAAGTCCACGGAGAGCGGGCCTTCCCCAAGCGGCGCTTCCTCCCCCGGCTCAGGGTCCCGGATAATCGGAACCTCGGCCAGCAGTCCGCCGATCCTTTCCAGATGGGCCTCGGCCCGCTGTAAATTTCCGATCAAATCCCGGATCTGATCAATCGGACCCGCAAGAAGGCCCATATAAAACAGCATCATGTATAAGGTCCCCACGGTGATTGAATCGCCGGTCCATAAATACGTGCCCAGCGCCAGGACAAGAACGGTTCCCAGACCCAGAATCACGACGGAAGCCGCCCACATCAGGGAAAAACCGAATCCGGCCTGCATATGCCTCGGAAACCACTGCCGGAGCATCCGCCTGAACTTGTAGAGAGCATAGGCTTCGGCTCCGCTGGAGCGCGTATCTTCGGTATGAGACAACTGGTCCCCGAGACAGGCGTAAAAATCCGCGCCCGCTTCCCCCACCCTCACCCAGAACGGAAGCGTCCATTCCCTGATCCGGCCAAACGTAAGCAAAGCAGCCGCGACAAATAATGTCATAGCGGCTCCCATCCAGCTATTTTCGTAAAAAAGGACGGCAAGCACCCCGGCGATAAGACCGAGATTGCCGCACAACGAAACTGTCAGCATGGCGAAAAATCCGGACAGTCCTCTCACGTCGCCGTCTATGCGCTCGATCAGCTCGCCGGCCGGATGCGCCTGAAAAAAAGAACCGTCCTGCATCAAACAGTGCTCCAGCAAGTCCGCCCTGAGCCGGTTCGCCGCCGTCCAGCCGATCCATTCCCCCGCGTAGTCGGCGGAGATCGTGGCGAGCAGTTGAACCAAAGCCAGCCCGGCAAACAATAAGGCCGGCCCTGCTATGCCCGCGGCGGAAGAGGACAGTCCCGTATCGATCAGCACGCGCAGCACCTGAGGATTGATGAGCTGCAGGCCGATATTCAGGGCGACCAGGGCGCAAAGGGCCAGAACGGGCCAGCGCAGCGCGGCCAGATAGGTTCTAAGCAGCTTGTAATAACGGAGCACCGGAACCTTGGGTATCGATAAAAAGGCCACTCGGCTTTTCCTCCTTGCAGGATCAGATTTCACGGCGGGTCTTACGGCCGGTCCCATAAGCGCCGCATTTCACCGGAGGATCGCAGAAGTTCATCCAAGGTGCCCTGCTCCGCGATAGCGCCGTCTTTCAAGACGACGATATGATCCGCTCTCTCGAAAGCCGCCCTGCGGTGGGACACGACAAGGAAGGTCGTATCCCGGAGCCGATCCAGCCGCTTCCACAGCTCGCTTTCGGTACGGGCGTCCAGAGAGCTGGACAAGTCGTCCAGGACGAGGAGGCTGCTCTCGCGGGCAAACATCCGGGCCGCCGCCGTCCGCTGAATCTGTCCTCCGGACAGCTTGACCCCCTTCACGCCGACAATCGTCTCGAGACCTTTTTCCAATTGACTGATGTCCTTGTCCAGCACAGCTTGATAGACCGCTTCCCCGAGCCGTTCTTCGGCCAAGCCGAGCAGAATGTTTTCCTTCAGGGAACCGTCGAAAAGGCCCGGCACCTGCGAGGTATAAGCGGCCCGCGGCGGCGTGAAAAACATGTCCGGCTCTTCCACTTTCTCCAGGTTCCAGCGTATTTCTCCCGCATCCGCAGGCAGCAAGCCGAGCAGCGTCCGCAGCAGCGTCGTTTTGCCCGAGCCGTTACGCCCCGTAACGACCACAAACGATCCTCCGGGAATGTGCAGGTCAATGTTCCGGATTCCCCTGACCGTGCCGCGGTGAAGGTAAGTCAGCCCTCTGGTCTCCAGCAAATGCAGCCGGCTTGGGGAGGCGGGAAGACCCGGAGACGGCGTCGGAGCTTCTTCCTTCAGCTCCAGCTTCCTTCGCGCGAGCAGCGTATCGGGCGATGCTTCCTGCAGAAGATGAAGGAGTCTGTTTACGGACACACTCGCCTGTCGGTATGTTTTCAAGAGATAACCGACGTACTGGACAAACCCCGTCAACACTCCGATATAGGCGACAAACAGGGCGAAGTTCCCCACGGTCAGCTCCCCTTTCCCCGAAAGAAAAGCGGCAGCCAGCAGAATGAAACCCGTTCCGGTCTGCGTGGTGTTCGTCAAAAAAGCGGAGACGGTCCGGTCCAGCAGCCTTTCTTTCAGAACGGCCCTCATGCGCACCTCTCCGAGAGACCGGAAGCGCCGGCTTACGAACGTTTCCGCATTCTGCAGCCGGATCGCCTGGGCCGCGCCGCAAACCTCCCCAATAAAGCCCGATATCCCGCTTTCGGCTTTCCGGGAAGCTTCCCGCCTTTTTTGCAGAGAAGCCGCCGCCAACTGACCGAGACTTAACATGAACACTAGCGGTAAAAAAACAAGCAGCGTGATGCCGGGGGAAGCCGACCATAAAATTCCGCCCGCCGCCGCCGCAAACAGGACTTTGACGGGCAGCAGGTTGTACAAACGCAGCAGATCGGCCAGCTCTTCCACATCGTCACGGAACGTCGAGACAGCTTCGCCCGTCGTGTATGGGAGGGCCCTGGCCCCCGGCCGCTTGAGAATATGCTCCAGCAGATTTTGCCGGATCAGGCTCTTGACGCGGAAGTTCAGCTCCGTCTCCGTCCGGGTCCCCCACACGATGGACCCCGCCGAAGCCAGCGCATTCACGGCCAGCAGCGCGATGACAAACCACACCCCGCCGGCCTCCTCCCCGGTGCCTGCCAGCTTGTCGAAGACCAGCTTGACCAGCAGCCCCGCGATTAGAGGCGACAAATTGAACGGCAGCCAGATCGCGGCCCCCTTCCAGAAAAGCCGGGGATGGCAGACGGACAATCTCCACATCAGCCGAAGTGGGCTCATACCGTCCGGTTGCGCAAGCTTTGACGCAGCAGCCGCGAATAGCGCGAATCCGGATCTTCCAGCAGCGCCCCCTGCAGATCGTTCTCCGCAATCCGTCCGCCGTCCATGACCAAAATCCGGTCCACATGCCGGAGCGTACTCAGCCTGTGGGCGATAAGGATAGCCGTTCTTCCCCGGAGCAGTTTTCTTACGGCGCGGTCGAGCTTTTCTTCCGTCGCCGGGTCGAGACGGGAAGAAGCTTCATCCAGGATAATCAGCCCCGGGTCCTTGAGAAAAACGCGCGCGAACGCCAGCAGCTGCGCCTCGCCTGCGGACAGTCCGCCGCCGCCGGCTTCGAGCTGCGTATCCAAGCCTTGCGGAAGCGCCTCGAACCAGCTGTCCAGGCTTAATTCGGTCAGCAGGCTGACAATTTTCCCGTCCGGGATGCTTGGGTCAAAGAAGGTCAGATTGTCCCGGACCGTGCCTTTAAAAATCTGCACGTCCTGCGTGACGATGCCCACCCGCTCCCTCAGCCCGGACAGCTTTACGCGGCTGATGTCGGTTCCGCCCAGAGAAACTGTGCCCGACTGGGGATCGTAAAGGCGCAAAAGCAGCCTCGCGATCGAGGTTTTGCCGCTCCCCGTGCGGCCCACTATACCGAGCGATTCGCCCGCTTCCAGCTTGAATCCGATCCCGTGCAGCACAGGCTCGCCGGGCGTATAGCCGAATTCGACACCGCTGAATTCGACGGAAAGCGCGCCGCCCGGCAGGGTGTCTCCTCCTTCCGCCGGGTCGCCCACCGACGGCCGGATTTCGAACAGCTGCCGGATTCGTTCGATATTGGCCGAAGCGCGCTGCAGGGCGCCCAGCTCCAGCCGGATGGTATCGATAGGCCCGACCAGCATAACCGTGTACATCATGATCATGTAGATGGCGCCGGGACCTGCCAAACCGGCATGCCACAGCCATGAGCTGACGCCGAATGTGAGGATGGTGCTTAAACCCAGCAGCAGCATGGAACTCATCCACATAACGGAGAACGCCCGGCCGGCCTCCATATGAACAGGCAGCCATTGATTCAGAAGCGCTTTAAACTTCCGCATCACGTACCCCGAAGCCCCGCTCGAGCGAGTATCTTCCGTATTCGTCAGCTGTTCGCCGATAAAACCGAAGAAGGCGGAGGACGTTTCACCGACGCGGACCCAATGCGGCAGCGCGTAATCGCGAAGGAGGTAATATACAAGTGCCGAGCCCGCCACAAACAAAGTCATGACGGCTCCGATACTCCAGTGGATGTTGTAAAGAACGATGAGGGTGACGCCCAGAAGCACCAGGTTGTTCGTGAACCGGACCACAAATTTATAAAAAAACTCAGCCAGTCCGTTGACCGCTCCGTCTACGCGATCCAGCAGTTCTCCCGGGCTGTAATGGTGGAAGAAAGCGATGTCCTGCCCCAGACAATGCCGCATCAGCCGGCTGCGGAGCTTGTTGGCGGCCGACCAGCCGACATGTTCTCCGACATAGTCGGAAGCCAGCGAAAGAATCTGATAACACACGCCCAGCAGGATGAAAAGAAAAATGAACCTTTCCGCGGGCTCCGGAGAATTCAGTGAATCGAAGTACTTCATTAACAGCCAGGGCATGGTAAGCTGTACGACGATATTGGCGGCCAGCAGCAGCGTTAACAGCGCGAAGCGGCTTTTGTGCTGCTTCAGATAAGGGCCGACCAGGCGAAAATAAGGGAGGATCGGTAGCTTAGTCCACATGTCCGTCTATTTTCTTCCTTTCTTGACTGAATTTCGAACTTTCACTCTTCAGAACGTCCAGAGACAGACGTACGGCTTCACCCGGAGGACAGGAGACCTCGTCCATTTCCAGGGTCAGAAAACCCGAGAAGTCATGTCCGGCCAGGTCCCGCAAGAGAGAAGAAAGATCCAGCATCCCTCCTCCCAGCTCCGTAAAAACGGTTTTCCGGCTGCCCGGCCGGGCGCTCCCCGGATCGCCCTCTACAGGACGGACGTCCTTCACATGCAGAGCCGTTATTCTCTGTCCGTACCGTTCCAGCAGATCCCGCAACGCGATACCGGCTTCATGGAGATGTCCCACATCCGGGACCAGCCCGAGATCGCCGGGCGTCCGCTCCATGACGTAATCGATTTCCTCTCGTGTGTAAATACAGTGGGAAATGTGCGGATGAATGGCGGCGGCTACCCCGTGAAAGCCGTACCGCTTGTTAATTTCGGCCGCCATGGCCGCCATGCGGAGCCGGTCTTCCCCGGTCCAATCCCGTTTCAGCCGGATGCCGGGGCCCAGAATAACCCGGCCGATTCCGGCCGACTCCAGCATTCTCGCCAGCCGGTCATGGTGAAGATAGATTTCCCGGCGCCGGTTCCAGCCCGCGAAATGCCCGAATTCGAACACACCGGACACCCTGTGGCCCGTTTCGTCCAGCAGCTCACGCCATCGGTCCATTTCCCGTTCAAAAGGCAGAAGCAGCCGGCTGCCGATTTCCACATAGGCCACATCCAGCGCGGCCAGCTCCTTCAGGCCGGTCCGGTATGCCTCCCCCCACGGAGTGAGCTGGCAAGAAACTTTCGAACGATGAAACATCTGTGTCATCTTCACGCACCTTCATTGTTTTTGTGAGTTGCCGCCGTATCGTTTGCCATCCAGGTTCGCCGCATAGGTTTATTGTAGGTTTCCGCCGCCCGGTCTTCTCGGGTTTCCATGCGTAATGCTGCGGGATTAAGCTGGACGGCCGCCGGAGAACGCAAAAAAACCGGCCCCTTCCGGGTACCGGTTGCTTGCCGAGGTTTTTTAAGCCTCCGCCAATTGTAAAACGCCGATAAAATTATTGTTAATGTCGTAAAATTTCAGAAACTTGGCGAAGCCGCCGTCATCGAAGCTGACGATTCTGACCTGTTCTTCTTCCAGCCTGCTGGCGAGGAGATCGATTTCGTTGCTTTTGAAGAAAATGACCGGCATGGTCTCTCCGTCTTTGTCAAAATGTGCGGAAGAATAATCGCTGGACTGCCACAGCATTAAATTCGGGCCGTTCTCCAGTTTCAGCATCGCACATTCCCCGTAGTTGTCGAGCAGCGTGCAGCCGAACATTTTCCCATACCACTCAATGGATTGCTTCAGGTCAGAAACAGGCAGTTGAACATGATCTATTCCGGTCAAAGTCTGGGTCACGGGATCAGCTCCTTGATCTTTATAGGTATACACTTCCATAATTGGATAAAGCTATTTACATCTTACCTTTGCGGCTGTTCGAGCGTCAAGAAATAATGGGTGCGCTCCACGGAAAAAAAGCCTGCTGGCTGCCTCCGGCGGAGACATTTCAACAGACTGCGGAACATGTTCAGGCCTTGCAGAGGACCACCTGGCCGAGCGCATACTCCCCCGAATGAGAGATGCTTATGTAAATGTGAAGTCCCAGACGCTTGCAGTCCTCCTGGGCCTTTCCGTGCAGGATAAGTTCAGGCTGACCGGAGGGTTTGTTAACGACTTCGAGGTCCTTAAATAAGTACTGCCCGCCCAGCCCGGAACCCGTCGCCTTCAGGAACGCTTCTTTGACGGCCCACCTTGCCGCCAGATGCTGGGCGGGACTCGTATGCCGGCTGCAGTAAGCCCGCTCGCGGTCCGTGAACACCTTCCGCAGGAAGCTCTCCCCCTGCCTTTTCACCGCCTCTTCAAGCTGGGCAATGTTCTGTAAATCCACGCCAATTCCGTAGATCATAGCTCCTCCAGGGCCATCGCCCTTCGGTTCAAAAGCGACATGCACCGCTTGTAGATTTCCCTCGCTCCTCCGTACTTGCGGCTCCGGATCAGCGAAGCGAGTTCCCCGGCCCGTTCTTTGTAACCGTCTTCGATTATATATAAGGCAAGCTTATACAAATGATCGGCCGTAAACGTTCCCGGCAGCATATACTCTCCCGCTCCCGTTTCCTGCACCTTGCGGGCATTGAACTCCCGCTCCGTATGCGTCGGCAGGATAAGCGACGGAATGCCCCTCATGATGGCGGACAGGCAGCTTCCATGTCCCCCGTGGTGGATAAACAACCGGCAGTTCTGCAGCATATGCGAATTAAAATACGGGATGACCGTGACATTCGCGGGAAGCCCCGCCTTCAAACGCTCCGGCAGTCCGTCGCTTGCGGCTATAACGACCGCTTCCGCTTTCCCTCCGAATGCCTCCGTGACATGATTCAGCAGCTGCAAACCCGTAGCGCCCGCGGTATCCTGCAGCCTGCCCGGATAGACGAGGACAAACGGCTCGTCCGGAAGACGGGCGCCGGCGGGACCTGCGGCCGGGTATTCGATCGGGCCCACATAACGAACGCCGTTCGTGTAGACAGGGTCCATCTCCGGAATGCCCGGGATAAAGTTGAGCGTCCCCGCATTAAGCTGCTCCATACGCCGGATGTCCGGCAGGCCCAGCCTGTTCAGCACCCGGTTGACGACCGGCGTCACTCTCGGCAGATTACGGGGAGGCCGCCCCCAATAATGCATGGGCTGCCCGTCCGGATGGAAGCAGGACTGGGTGATCGAGGCAACCGGAATGCCCAGATAACGGGCGGCGATTGCCGTGTGGGGACTCATGTCCGTAATAACCAGATCGGCGTTGAATTTCTCCAGCATGCGAATCCGGTGATGAATCCAGGCCTGGACGAAATCCGGGTCGAGCAGGCCCGCTCCCGCATAGTAATGGTCCAGGTTATAGAAAACCGGACCCCCGGCTATCATCCTCTCCGCGGACGGAACGGTCGGATCGTCGTCAGGCAGATGCTTGAAACCTCTGCTTTCAATAAAAGCAGCGCTGCCCTCCCCGTATATGCTGAAAGCCACAGCATGTCCGGAACGCCGGAAGTGCTCGGCTACCGGCAAACACCGGAGCACGGGGCCAAGGCCGCCGCTTAAACCGAAAAAGATCCGTTTCGTCATGCCCCATCACTCTCCCGCTTTCTGTAGTTTCTTGTAAAAGAAGCAGCCTCCTCCGGCGTTCCCAGAGGAAAGCATCTGTCCGCCTGGTCCGCGACGACGGTAAATCCCCGCGCGATCAGCCGGTTGTACAGCGGAGCCACGTAGGTTTCGCCTTCCGCCGTTCCGAAGCGCACCGCTTCCTCCGCCGACTCCAGAAACAGTCCGGCTTGCCGGAAATAGTACAGCCCCGTCGTCGCCCGGTTTGAGATCACCCGCTTCTCCCTGACCTCCGCGACCCGGTCCCCCTCGTCTGTCCGCACATAGCTGTAAGCGGGGCTGGCGGAAGTAAACACGGAGATAATCCCGTCGGCCTCGTTTCCTCTCGTGCGGATCGTTCTGCCTATGGAGGATTCCGTATACGTATCGCAATTGTAAATGAGAAGGGGCAGCTCCGGATCAAGGCACGCTTCCGTGCTTAACACCGTCTCCGCCTGTCCTCCCGTAACTTCGGGCAGAGAGCGGATAACGGCATTCCCGCAGCAGCTTCTGATGACCGTCTCCAATTCTCCCTGCTCCAGATGTTCTTCCAGACAGACGAACAAGATTGTATTCCCGGGAAAATGCGGCGTTAAACTTTCCAGCGCCCATTGCAGCATCGGCTTTCCCGCAACGGGTATGAGCATTTTCGGAACGGATATGCCCGCATCCCGGAAGCGCTGCCCCCGGCCCGCCATCGGAATCACGATTTGGATGGGCTTCATCCGATGTTCAGCCGTTCCAGAACCTCGTCCCAGCTGTGGTAGACCAGGGCCAGATCGTCCACGTACACGTCGCCGTAAGGCTTGCCGAAAACAATTTCGTCGTAGGGGATTTCGTAGCGTTCCAGCCAGTCCAGCGTCAGGCTGCCGACCCGGGCAAGAACCTCCCCGACATTGCCCCCGCACGTTTTCATATGACGGGCCGTGTGGATGATAATCCGGTGCCCTTCTTCTTTCAGCCTGCGCAGAGCCTCGACCGAGCCCGGTAAAGGCGTAACATCGGCATACGACTCGCCTTCTTTTTTCAATGTGCAAATAGTCCCGTCCAAATCCAATACGATCCGCATAGTATTCCTCCATTCTTTGCCTACGGCAATCGTACCAGAGCGGGCCGGACAAGAATCAGATTCCGTTGCGGGATATTAGGCGGTTGTTGATTCATCCCTGCGGACGTCATCGGACGTCATCGGACGGCCCCTCCCTCCGCCGGTCGAGCCACTGCTGCAGAAGGGCGGTATTATCGGCTTCCTTCTGCTTCACCCGCTCCATTCGGGCCAATACCCGCTCTTCGAAAGCCTCGAATTGATTGCCCGTCGCCGCCCGCATAAGCAGATTAGCCGCCACCATCCAGCTTTGGTCGGCTTCCAGATACGATTCGGCAAGCGGGTGCTCTCCGATCGCTTTAAGAAAAAGGTGATGGTGATACCGGGAGTTGGCGATTTCCTTGAATCCTTCATACAAATAACTGGCCGACTTAAACTTGACGGCGTCCTCTTCGATCGTCTTCAAGCTTCTTATTTTGTCGCAAATGGGCACGAAAGCGGCGAGACCGGCATAGCTGCCCGGCGGGCAATCGTACGTGATCGCTCCCGTCATATTCGCCTGGTTGTCCCGGATTACGCTTTTGCAGAATGCCGGCGTAAGCTCCTCGGGAGGGGGCCCGTCCGTTCTTACCAGGAACCACACATACAACCGTTTATAAAACGCGCTGTTCAGCGAAGCGTCGAATACGGCCTGCAGTTCGGACTCTTCGAGAAAGCCGTGATATTCGTAATAATGATCGCAGATTTCGAACGTGCCCTCCCGGCAGCCGATCACCTCCAAGGCGTGCGGGAAATGGGTCCTTTTATAAAACCCGCTGTACGGCAAATAATAAATATCGGATTCGATGATTGCGCTCTTTCCGTTTGCAAGAGCCGCTTTCAGCATCCGCATATACTCGTTTCCCGCAGAGGCTGCCTCCTTATGGAGCCGGGCGCCGAACAGCCCATATACGAAATCGTCCAGCTGCCGGTAATAGGGGCTGATTTGGAACTCATCCTCGTCCTCCGTATCGCGGTAAAACAATCCGGCCTGATTGAACAGGTAAACCAGATGGCCCTCTTCAACGGGAAGGCGCTTCAGCAGAGCGGCAATATTGACATAGAAACAATTCAATCGGGTTTCTTTGTATAACGTAAAAGACATCCGTCGGTCCGTCCTCCTCCGTTAAGCTGTAAATCGGGATTCCATCGCTTCATAAATGAGAGAAAGAGATAAGCCGGGTTACAGCTTATCTCTTCCGGTCATCGGAAACTGCCGCCAAACTCACCTAGCATTTCAGGGCAAATCCTGCGCAAGTCGAGTCTGGAGGCGGTACCGTGTACGCTGCTTCCTGCCGCACATCTTTCCCGGCCTCAGACGGGGTAGTTTGGACACCCGCAAGGGTGCTGCCGGAAAGAAATGCCCCGCTCGCCGGCTCCGCCCGCAAAGAATCCGCAGCCGTGCTCTGGGCGGTCAACGCCTGTACAGTCGTACTCGCGTTAAGAGTCTCAACCGCCGCAGGAGAGACAAGAATGGCGGTGGCAATGACGAATTTCGCGGCCGTTTGGTTCATCCGTTTCACCTTCCTTTCCCCGGAATGGGCAATTCTTCGCATGAAAAACGGGAGACTGCGCTTGTGTGCTCGTCTCACCGGAGTTTTTCAGGTACTTAGGCCACACATTTTACGCACAGTGACGATACGCCCGAAACCGTATATTCTCCCGGTTCCTGCAAACGCAGATCGGACGCCTTCTTCGCTGTCTGTAAGCTTGCATAAGTGTCTTCAGACGCGGAGACCGCCCGATCCTGCTGAACGTCCGCAAGCGCCGAGTACGTCTGGATAACCGCAGGCTGCCCTGCGCTGACGTCCAGGGCCGTCCCCATAGCGGGAGACACCAGTACAGCAGTTGCAATGAGAAACTTAGAAGTCGTTTCTTTCATTCCATCCACCCTCCTTTCTTCTAAAGAATACCGGTTCTCCTTCAGTATAAAAGTTTTCCTTGCGTGGTCCTCGGCTGTATCCCTCCCATTTATTAGGAAAATATTACCTACTGTCCGGTATGGATTCGCTTTCGAGCGTCAGGCCGAACACATGCATGCAAGGGTTGTCCTCAAATGTAATCCGGTTCATCTCGACCGGACGGTCTAATTCAATTCCGTCATACCAGAGCCTGGCGGATCTGTGCGTAAGAGGGCCATCCATCGTATGTAGGCAGGACGTTTCGATTACACACTCGTTACGCGGGAAAGGAACCTCCGAAATAAAATGGGATAACAGAATCTTTTGCTTCGAGACCTCCCGCTCGTCCAGCATTAAATACACATAATCCGCCATATTGGCGTCGCTTGAAGTGCCGAGAAGATGAATTTTGGTCACCCGCTGCCGGGGGAACTCGATAGACTGTCCCTCCGTAACGATATTATCGAAAGTGTGCCGCTTAAATAGAACGAACGGAATTTGTTTAAATTCAAAAGGGGTATCGAACGGAAACGATTCTTCCGGAAAAGAAGCCCTTGCCAAGCTTAAGTAGCCCTCGTGATAGTTATGGCTGCCTGTCGTTCCGCAATTATTCAAGCAGGGCCTCAGATCGAGGCATGTAAACATCCGGTGATTCATGTACTCCCTCCCTGTCTGCATGGGCGTAAAGAGAGAAGAGAGATAAGCCTCTAACCCGCTCATCTCTCTTTTTAGTCGGCTTAAGCCAATCTCTTTATAACCGCATTGAACGTAAAAGAAGGCTCCGCCTCGACTAATTCAACAATACCGGCGGAAGCCCTGGACTGAGGCTCAGGCTTTGTTTCGGAAGCGGCAGCAATGGATGGCCGGTAAGCCGTGACGGCCGTGCTCACGCTTTCAGAGCTCTTCGAAGGCTGGCTCTGGACAGCTGCGGCGTGCGCGCTGGCGTTCAGAGCGGTTTCCGCCGGAGCCGCCAGAATAGCGGTGGCGATAACGAACTTGGCAGCCGTTTGGTTCATGTTACCCATCCTCCCTTACTCTTGCGCAGGCAAGAGTGCACAGTCAATGAAACAGAAACTAGGCCATCGTTTTTTGCGGGGGACCGAAAGAAGGGCCCGCCAGCGTATATTCCTCTATGCTGCCGATACGGGCGGATTCATACACAGACGCCTTGGACGTCTCCGCAGCCTGTACCTGAGGCTTCGCAGTCTGAACGGCCGAAGCCGCTTCATGGGAAGCCGCCGGCTGGACAGCCACGGTCTGGGCGCTGACCTGCAGAGCGGTTGCGGCCGCAGGAGCCGCCAGAATAGCGGTGGCGATAATAAATTTAGACGTGATCTCTTTCATTCGTTTCACCTCCTTTGTTCGGATGGACTACTTCTTCAGTATAGAAAAATAGCCCCCGGCTCTCTCGGCTTTACCGGATGACTTCAACCTGCGAAAGTTTCGTGCACCACGAAACCTTCCCGGCCTTGACCCTGCCTGAACACACAAAAGAGATAAGCGTCGGGCGCTTATCTCTTTTGACCGGTCACGCTGGAGTTTTCCCCACAACTGACGGGGTGAAATAGTTGGCTCCGCCGAACTCCTGCAGCTTTTCCCGGGACTCCGTCTTCACGCCGGAAACTCCGGTTTGGGACAATGTGCCGGATGTCGCCGATTGTACAGCCTGTGCAGCTTGCGCAGCCTGACCGGCCGGTTGAACCGCAGGCTGGGCCTGAACCGCAGCGGTTTGAGCGCTTGCCTTCAGCGCTGTTCCCGCCGCCGGCGAAACGAGAATCGCAGTCGCCATCACAAATTTTGCAGCCGTCTGATTCATTCTTGTCACTCTCCTTTTCTGTTGGGCTCCTTTTCAGTATAGAAGAATGAGCGCCAAGATCCTCGGCTTAACGAGGGGCTTTTAATCGGCGAAAATTTCATACAACAGACGGGTTGCCACGGCGTACAAAGCCAGTTGGCGCTCAGGGCTCTCCCTATGAAGCGGCAGCATGGAAAGGAACAGAAGCGCCTCGATCTTGGCCACATCCCGCAGACCGCCGCCCAGATGCCGGTCCCAGTCGCGGAGAAGCCGGATCTGCCCGTCCGTAAACGGGATTTCCAGCCGGATGTCGTTGCCCTCCGTTTGCA
Source organism: Paenibacillus chitinolyticus NBRC 15660 (assembly GCF_000739915.1). Classification (GTDB taxonomy): domain Bacteria; phylum Bacillota; class Bacilli; order Paenibacillales; family NBRC-103111; genus Paenibacillus_F; species Paenibacillus_F chitinolyticus. The sequence continues at coordinate 488,332 of NZ_BBJT01000004.1, forward strand.
AGGAGTAGCGGCCTCGGACAATATGCTCGTACCCGTTCAAGCTGTGTCTGATTTTCGCCAGGTCGTACCGCCTGTCGCCGTAGATCCCCGGATTGCCGAAGCTGCCCCGGGGATCTACCAGTTTGACGGCCTGTGTGTCCGGCGCATAGAGCACATTGGAGAAACAGAGGTCGCCGTGCAAAACAGCGATAGCCGGATTAGCGAGCAGGGATCGGAAACCCCCGAGGTGGCTTTCGAAAATCCGGAAGGGGCAGAGCACCATCTTTCCGTTCAGCCGGTAATAGCCCTGGTTGTAAAACCGTCTGGCCCGCTCGTTGCTGTTTAAAAAGGCCGCCATGCGGGTTTGGGTCTTGCCGATGTACATCTCGTGCAAACAGGCTGGAGCCAGCTCGGCGGGGAAGGAGGCAAACCGGCCGAAGAGCCGGTCCAGCCGGGCGAAAACGCCCGCCCAGCCTTCCTGATCCATCCGCCCGCTCATGTACAGCTCCGATAAAGTCGGGGCCTGAATATACTCCAGGCACAGATATACTTGATCTTGCAGCGAGTAGCCCAGGATACCGGGGATATACGTTTGCAATTCCTCCGGCAGATTCAGGTACCAACTGATCTCGTCGCGGAGTTTCTTGTCGTGACGGCTCGTTTTGCGGACGGACCGCCCGTCCGGCCCGATCGTGAGCCGGTTGAAATAACGGGAGCGAATCGGCTCCGTTTCCATAGCTCCTCCCCCCTTTCCCGTTATCCGCAGGACGGCGCTTCCCGCCTTTGTCCCCGGTAAACCGAAGGGTTTATCCCGACCAGCCTTTTGAAGACCCGGCCGAAATGCGTTAAATCCCCGTAGCCGACGGCATAGCATACATCCGTGACCGGCACTCCTTTTTGCAGCATGGCCTTTGCCTTCTGAATGCGTTTGTTCATCACGTATTCCTTAAAGCCGAAGCCAAAATATTCTTTAAACATCCTGGAGTAATGACACCGGCTGACGAAAATACTCGAAGCCACTTTCTCCAAGGACAGGTCGTTTTCGCACAAATTTTGTTCGATATATTCAAGAGACTGATACAGCATCGGCGAAATTTCCGGCTTGGCCGACACATCGGCGGACGGCTTGGACAAAAGCCCCACTGAATCGAGAAAAGAATAAAACACGAAAAGATCACGTTTGTTCACTTTAAGCAGCACCATTATCGGGCTTTGCAGCTGAAGCTCCTCGATCTTCCATTCCTCGGGGAGCGATTCGTCGAAGGACAGGAAAACGAATAGCTTGTGAGCTTTTTCCTGTCGGTGGAGCGACCTCTCGACCGCTTTAAAATCCGATTCGGCAATGATGGACATATGGGAAAACAACCGCTGTACTCGTTCGAACTCGTCTTCCTTAAGCTGATGGCTGATAATAAGTAGCACGTCCACTGGCACCCATTCCCCCTACACGTAATGGTTTCGGTGCCGTCATGGTATCAAACCGCAAGAAAGAAAGATCAGGTTCTCTTGCATGGCATTAGGATTTTTTTGTCTATTCTAGAATTATAGGTAAATATTTCATTTTAAGCAGATTGATAATCGCGCAAAATATCGTAGATCTCGTCCAGCCCGTGACGAAGAAAGCCGGCGATAGCCGGCAAAGGCCGTTCTTCCTCCCGCATACGGCGGAAGTGGCGGAGTATCCGCTGGTTATACGGAAACGGCAAACGAGAGGCGTTTCTGCACGCCTCCGGCGCCTCCAGACGGAACCATTCGTCAAGCCCCTCCAGCTTCTCGGGCGTGAGCGTCCCCCTCAGTTCCTCCGACAAGCGGTCCAACTGCCGGATCAGGTTCTCGGCTGCCGTCGCCATCTCCGTCCCTCCGTTCCATCGCCATCACTTTAAGTCCGGGCTTGAATGCCTTGTCCGCAGCGGACAGGGGCAGCCTGCGGTAATAGTCCAGCTCCTCGGGCGTGAGCGTATACGTCTTGACCCGGCTGTTAACCGGTTCGGTCGAATCCCGTTCCATACGGGAAACGATCGTCCTTTTCTGGATATGAATCGTTGCCATGCCGGCATCCTCCTTAAGATACGAAATTCAGCCTTGCAGCTGACGGATCAGGAAAAGCGGGTTCAGCTCCTGCGAAGTGCCCGCCGCTAACAAATCCCGCCAGCTTGCCGAAGCTCCCGGACGGAACACTTCCTTCCGCAGGTGCCCCAGCGCTTCTTTCCCGTGCCATACCTTGAAGCGGGCCTGAAGCGTGTGCTGAAACTGCGAGGCGGCCGCCTCGCCGAGCAGGTAATTGTAGTAATAGACCGGGAGCGTGGACAGATGCGCCTTGGCGGCCCAGTACGGATAATCCCACTCGGCCGGCCGGGGTATGCCCTGCACTTCTTCCACGAGATCCCACCATAGGCCGTTTAACGGCTGATCGGGATTTGCGTATAATTGCTTCTCGAATTCCACCAGAGTCAGCGTCCAATACAGCCTGACCAGCGTTTCTTTCCGCAGCCGTTCTTGACCGGACCGTGCATCGCCCTCCGGCTGCCCGCCGAACAGCCCCTCTCTCCACTCCGCATCCCACGCCAGTCTTTCCAGCAGCAGGGCGACGCCCTCGCTCAAGAAGGGATGGGCCGGCTGACGCAGCAGAAACGGAAGCGAAGGGTCCAGCTCTTTTTCGAAAAGGGCATGTCCCGTTTCGTGGAGCAGCACCGCCAGTCCCTTCGTGTCAGGGGACAAGTTGCAGGACATGCGGATATCCCGGCCCCGGTCCAGGTTCAGGCAGCAGTTCGCCTGGCCCTTGCCCGGACGCTCGGCCAGATCCGCCTTGCGGATGACGGCGCTCAGATCGAATCCGCGTTCCAGCAGCCACCCGGACACCTTGTCCGCCATTTCATCCGTGCCCGCCCCAAGCGGCTCCTCCATCGCATCATGCATCTGGAAAAACGGATGCGTGTAATGCCAGGAGCGGACCTCGCTTCGCGCGATGCGAAACCGGTCGGCCAGTTCCAGGTCGATCCCGCATTTCACCTCCCGGTAGGCGAAATCCAGACCGCCGCGGATTTGCCGGATCAGCTCCGTCAGCGTATCCGTGCCGACCCCAGCGATCTCCAGCTTCATCGCGAAGTAATCGGCGTAGCCGAGCCGCCGGGCAGTGCGGTTGCGGAGCTTGACCAGCTCCAGGAGCTTGGGCGCGACAAGGCCGCCAAGCCGCATTTCCGCCTGCCAGATCTGCTTGCGCTGAGGCCCGTCCTTGAGCCTGCGCATCAGAACCCGCGCCGCATGCTCCGACAACAGAGCGCCGCCCGCTTCCGCCCGGAACGTGCCGATCGTGTAATGCAGATCGTTCCACAAGGAAGCGGCGGCCTGCCGTTCGTCCGCCTCCATCCGGTATTCCGCCATTTCAGCCTTCAACACTTGCAGCTCGCGCTCTTGGTCTGCGGACAGGCCCGGACGGTTCAGCCAATATTCCGTCTGCTTACGCAGAACCGGAGAGGCAAGCGCCTCCTGATAATCCTTCTCGTCTTGTTCGCACTGCTTGACGTAGCGGAACTCGCCCGTCGTGATCACTTTCCAGAGCGAATTCATCATCGGGACGTACAAGCCGGCCAGCTCGCGGTTCGTTTTTCCCAAAAAAGAATCGGCCTTGGTCTGCACACGTTGTTGTGACAATCGTCCTTCCCCCGTTTCGGATTGGTTCATGCCTTGAAATTGAGAATCCTGACGTATTCGTCGGGAGTGTTTCTCCCCGCGCTGCCGAGCATGCCCGTAGAGGCCAGGTTCTCAAGCTGAATCCGGCTGATTCTGCCCATCATAAAATCATAGAAAGCCCCTATCACCGGGTGCGGATGCTTGCGGAAAAACGTGTCGTGGCTCCGCCGGATAAAATCCGCATAAGAGGCGCCCGCCCGCGGATGCGCCAGATGCACATTCACCGCTTCCCGGCAGTAAGCGAAGGGAATCTGCCGGCGGTGGGCCCGGTAGCCCAACTCCAGGTGCTCGAAGCCCCACTCGCGGAATGTATCGTCGAAGCCTCCCAGATCCCGGAACAGGTCCAGAGGGAGGGACATATTCCCGCTCAAGGCGGCTATCCACGGAACGGGCGAGACCGTCGACCCGCTTTCGTTAAACAGCCGGTAAACGAGCCGGCAGTACTGCGGAATGCGGTCATATTTCTGCTCCCCGTAGCGGGCCAGCACCAGATCCCGGTTCTGCTCCGCATCCGGGACATAGAGCTCCCGGACCTGCCCCACCACAAAGTGGCCTCCGTGCTTCCGCCAGGCTTGTTCATGCGCTTCGATGAATCCCGGCCTCGGTATCCGGTCCGCATCGCAGAACAGGACGCAGCCTTCGTCCAGAAGCCTCGCTCCGGCATTACGGGCGGCCGCCCTGCCGCTGCGGGGGATGCGCACGTAGGTGAGATTCAGCCGCCCACTGTAAGCTTCCGCAACCGCGTGGATCGGCTCTTCGGACCCGTCGTCTACGACGATAACCGGGCAGCGGTTATAAGGGGCCGCCTGCCTGGTTAACCCGTGCAAAGTCAGGGATAAAGCGTAGGCTTGATTGTAAACCGGGATAACCACATTCATTTTTGTCATAAAACACCACCACCTCCGGACCTGGCAGTCCAACTAAAACATGCGCTTTGCCGCATTATAGAACGCTTTCCTTGCCGGCCGCTCGGCTTTTTATTCCTTCGGAATGCCGATAAAAACCGATCATTTGTTCGTAAAAAAAGATAGAATAAGGGCATCAGTGACAGGCGGAGGAGGACTGCTTTCGGGATGAATGCGGATAGAGGAAGAACGGTCAATTCGGTTTATATCGACGCGTCTGCGGACGCAATCTGGTGGTATGTGGCGACAGCGGAAGGCTGGAAACATTTTTTGAGCGACATCGCGACCTTTTCGGGGGCACAGCCCGAAATCGCCCAGGGGGACGAGCTCACCCTCGTAATCGGAGAATTAACGAATCGCGCCGTCTGCGCCGAATGCGTTAAACCGGAGCTCATCCGATTCGACGAGCGCTACACGTCCATTTTGCCGGACGGCTCCCTCTGGGAATACAACTTAAGGACCTCGTTCGCTTTCGAGCCCATCGGCTGCGGCACTTGTACCAGGGTGACCGTCACCGTTGAAGGCTATACGGAGGATGAAACGATGCAGTGGGTCAGGGAATGCGGAGAAACGGGCTGGAGACAATCTCTATTTCATCTGAAAAATACAATCGAGCTCGGCCTGGACCTGCGCAACTCGATTTTTAATTATCCCCGCCTTGGGGTCATGAATTATACGGCAACCGCCGCACAACTGGAAGAGCAGGGACTTGCCGGCGCGGGCATACGGGGGAACTTCATCGCGACCGTGTACCCGAACAGTCCGGCCAGCCGGGCCGGTTTGCATGGCGGGGTTATCGTGACCAGCCTCGGAGGAATGCCGGTTCCGACGTATCACGATTTTGTAAAAGCGCTCTCCCGCTTTTACGGAACGAACGCGCCCGCCGACATTGTTTTCTACGAACGGGGAGAACGGCACGCCGTAACGGCGGATCTGACCTACGACGACCAGTTTACCGGCATGATCGATCCGAACGAAGTTTCATTGGATGAAATCAGCGTAAAGCGGCGCAAGCTTTCTGCCGTAAAGGAACAGGAATAAGCAAAGGGCAGCATACGGCGGCGACCGTGTACTGCCTTTTTTTGTGCGGGTGGTCCCGTTATGGCTTGGCTTCACGACTTGGCTTCGCACAGAGGCTTCAAGGGTGCGGCAAATTGTTCCGTGCGTATACACTCCCCTAACATTCGGCTCGTACAATGGAAAGAGACCGGCCGCTTTTCCACCAAACGAGTAAGGAGATACCGCATGATGCCGTTCAACAAAACCAGACCGACCTCCCTGTTCCTTGCGACGCTGATCAGTTTTCTCGTCATTATAGGATTGTTTGCCGCGTTCGACCTGGCGGCCTTCGCTTATTTCAAGACCAAATATCACGGCGAAATTATCGCCCATAACCAGTCCATGCTTAAAAATACGGCCGAAAAATACAGCACGCATTTCTCCCGGATCAAAACGCTTCTGTTCAATACATACAACGATCCCGGTGTGATCGCTTTCAACCGGCATCTGCAGGGCGCGACGGATGAAGAGCTCCGTTATCTGGAGGCGAAAAGCATCGTAACCCGGCTCCGTTCGGATACCTCGAACCCGCACCTGTTTCTCGACAACCTCGAGGTGTATTTCCTGCCGCACGGCGTTACGCTCGACAAGGACGGCAGCAGCGGTGCGGAAGACCAGTACAACCGGCTGTACAAAAGCTCCGCTTATCCGCTCTTCTTCTGGGAAAACCGCCTGAAATCGGCGGATGCGTTCTCCCTGCTGCCCGCAGCGGATTTCAAGACCGTCTGGAATTCGCCCGCCGAGAAGAAGCTGCTTCCCGTCAGTTTTCATCTGAGCGGCAGCAGCTATCTCGTTACGGCTTATCTCGACGTGGACAAGACGCAGCGCGACTTTCTCGGGGAAGGCGGAGACGGGCGCCGCTTTTATGTTCTGAACGGCGATGGAAGCGTTCTTTTCGGGACGGGCGAAGACGAAAGCGGGGCTCCGGTGGGGCTTCCCGCCTTCGAAGAAAACAGCGGAACCGCCGTTGCGGGCGGAATGGTTTATTTCCGCTATACCGGCGACGACGGTCTGACGTACATCACCGGCGTTCCCAATGCCAGCGTGGTCTCCCAGCTCCGGAAGCTGAACTGGACGCTGCTGGCGATTTTCCTCCTGTCGCTCGCCATCGCCCTTGCCGTCTCCCTGCTGAGCAGCCGCCGGATCAACCGGCCCGTCAAACAGATGGTTTCGGCAGTTATGAGCGGCAGCGGCGGCGAGCCCAGCGCGATCCGGGAATTCGCGTTCATCCAGGAGAAAATCGCCGATCTTCTCAAGGAAAAGACTGAAATCCGCAGCGAGCTGCGCAGCCGGCAGTCGCTTCTTACGAAATACAGCTACATTAACAAGCTGAGAAGCATTCATACGGATATTCACGAATGGCAGGATTTTATCGCGAGCGACGAAAGCTTTCAGATTATCGTCTATGAACTCCGGTTCCGGCAGGCGAAACCGGGTGAGGAACCCGTCCCGCACGAGCGGCTTGCCTCCTATTACCGTGAGCATCTCGACGTGCTTCTGAGGGAACACAGTCCCGGTTCGCATACGTTCCAGATGGAGAAGAACCAGATCCTTACGGTCATCAGCAGCGCAGTCGCTGCCGGCACGCTTCAGGCCATGCTCGGGGACATCCGGCATCTGTTCGATTCCCACGAGCAGCAGTGCCTGGCGGCCGTGGCGGTCAGCTCGCGGTTCGAGCACGCTTCCCAGTTCAACGACGCCTACCGGCAGGCGCTGGAAAGAGCGGGCCAGGCTACCCTTGCGGAGGAAACGCAGGTCATCCTGGAAACGCGCTCCGGCCTGCAGGCTTGCGCGCTAAGCCCCGCCCGGGAGCAGGAGCTGAACGCCTGCCTTCAGGCCGGGGACGACAAAGGCGCCCTGGAGCTGATCGGCCGCCAGCTTGCCGAAATGCGTGAGTCCGGGGCCGGCGTCGTCCAGTACAGGCAGCTTGCGGAGTCCATGGCGGGCAAGGTATGGAAGCTCATGGACATCTGTAAAATCGCGCAGGACGCTGCCTGGTCCGTCAAACCGCTTATCCGGCGGCTCAAGGAGTGCTGCACCTTCGAGGACTATATCGAAGGCTACCGGGAACTGTTCTTCTCCGCGGCCGCGCTCATCTACGAGAAGAAAGATACGGAAGATCCCGTGATCCGCTTCGTCATGGACGCTCTTCGGGACGGCTACGGGGAGGAGCTGACCCTCGAAAATCTTGCGGACCGCCTCCAGATGTCGAGCGCCTATTTATCGGTCTATATCAAGGAGAAAACCGGAGCGAATTTCAGCGACCACCTGAATGCCATCCGGGTTTCCAAAGCACAGGAACTGCTGACGGGAACTCAGCTCAACATTGTGGAAGTCGGTCTGCGCATCGGCTACCGGAACATCACGTCGTTCAACCGCATGTTCAAAAAGTGGACGGGACAGACCCCCGGCGAATACCGCAGAGCCGCCAAGCTGACGCCCGCGGAATAAAAAAAGCGCCCCTCAAGGGCGTTTTTTGCGTATGCGATTGCTATTGTGATTTCGTTCGTGACTTCCGTTCGCTTACGTTAATATCCCTCAACCTGGAGGGCTTCCGTCAATTTCTCCGCGGCTTCACGCGTACGTTCAAAAGCTTCGGTCGCTTCATGATCCGCTACGTTGGCTTGTTTGATGGCATCGAGAGCCTTCAGCGTAGCTTCCGCGGCTCTCGATGCGGCTTCGCGGCTGGCGTGAATCAGCTTGGATAAGGAGCCCGATTCCGTGTTTTCCCTCACGATTTCCGCCATCAGAGCAGCATGTTCCGCCGCGGCCGTAGCTTCGAAACCTATCCGAACCGCTGTTTGCCGGAGTTCGTAGGCCCGGCTGTTTGCCCTGTTCGAAATTTCACGAGCTTCATTCATCAATTCGACATAAGCGGCAATCTTTTCATTTAAGGTCATCCGGTCCCACTCCTATAGGGCGAAATACGAGCTTATACTCCTTCTATAATAAGCTATTTAGGGGCAGGTTCAAACTCCGGCTCGTTCTGCCGGTCCCCTCTGGGTTATTCCGCTGTTCCCCGGACTGCGGCATTCTCTCCAAACAAAAAAGGACAAGCCTGGGCTTGTCCTTTTTTGTTTTACGGATGTGCCAGGTGAAGCGCAGACTTTACAGATCACTTTTGCTTAGGGCTGGCAATAGTCAAACGCGGATGCGGAAACACACAGAAAATGCTTCGTGAGGACCTCTAGCCCACGGACAGACAAACGCCTTTGTCCCGTTGGAAACAAAGGCGTTTGTCTAATACCTGCGGCTGGAACTTTGACTCTTATAGAAGGCAGCAAAGCTGAGACATCATCCTACTTCGCCAAAAGAGGCTTGAACCCATGAAAGGTTATCTATATGAAATAAATAACCATATCATTAAAATTAAAAATATGAGCAGACCTATATTTTCTCGTTTACGGGTCTTAATCGTCCCCGTTGAGAGTCGGTATATGAATATTACAATGATGCAAATGACAACCACTAAAGGAAGTATTTTTGCCAAGTTATTCATGGAGCTCCTCCTTAGGCATAAAAGATTGCTTACTTATGTATTAACCCCTGGCTGCCATCCTTTTAGCACATTATAAGCGCTTGCCATAGCGTCTTTTCCATCCTGACTAGCTACATATATTTGATAAGCAGCAACTGCAGCTCCGCCGGTGCCCACCATTGCACCGATGACAGTTTCCCAAGTCAAAACAAGTGTGCCGATTGCTGCGGTTAGTGTCACAGAGGCAGTGTTAATATTAGATCTAGCATTTGCAACTGAATTCGCATACATTTTAAAATCGTTTAACTTATACATAGTATAAGGGGCGATGGGTTTTACAAACCTATCTAGTTTGGTTCCAGTACCATAGTCTAAAAAATTATTCGCACTAGGGTATCCCAAACACTCGTACAAATCCGGATTATCTGAAAAATTCGTATAATATGTAAGCCACTCTTTTCCTCCAGAATCAACTGCTCGAGGAGATGCTCCGCTGGCTTTTGTTTCATTAATCGTTAAATTGACTTTTGAGCCATTGATAAAAAATTCCCCATTAGCTTGCTTTTCTAATTTTGTTACACGGGAACCATTTTTATATACTTTTTTATAAACGTCCTCATCTTTAAAAAAATTGTAAGTAGTCTCGTCAAACATAGTCACCGTTTCTACATTCTTTTCTTTGGAAAGTTCTAAGCGCAATGTAGTATTTTGAGTTCCAATAACATTACCATTTAAATCTCTCACAGGAAGCTGATAGGAAGTTAAACTTTCTTTCAGGGTATCCGTTGCCGCATTAGCTACTTGAGATAACATAATGCAAAAAACTAACACAAGCGACATAACTTTAAACAGCCCAGCCTTCATAGAAACATCTCCTCTGTAAAATTATTTTTTTCCAATATTAGACGTAAAACAACAAATATTGTTTCTTTTTCTAATGTTAATGTTTTGTAAAAATAAACCTTTAAATTTAGTCCGCCTAACTTTGGACAAAGGCGTTGTCCGTAATCGGAAAAAGCCCCCTTACAGGGCACTTTTTGCATATGCGACTGCGATTGCTTACGTTAATATCCCTCAATCTGGAGGGGCTCGTTATTCCGCTGCCCCCCGAGCTGTTGCATTCTCTCCAAATAAAAAAGGACAAGCCTAGGCGGCTTGTCCTTTTTCTTATTCTTTCCCGTCGCGCTCCGGCCGGCCGGCTTCGTCTGAAGCGGGTTCCCGGGGCTCTTTCGGAATCAGCTCGAAAATCTTGCCGGTTTCCATCGCCTCGATCAGCCTCAGTAGCCACTTGTAATAATCCATGGCGTGCGAGATTTTCGCTTCGTCCGCATCAAGCACGGCCTGGAGCTCCGGACTCTCTTCGTATTCCTTCTTCATATGCCGCAGTTCGACGAGCGATTTGTTGAGGGCGTTCATATTCCCTTCCACCGCTTTACGCCATTTAATGGAGAAAAAATCGCTGAAATTCTGGTACCAGTCCGGTTCCACCTCGTACAGGTCTTTGCGTGTGCCTTTTCCCCATACCTTGTCGATCATTTTCAAATCCATCAGCGTCCGGACACCGGTGCTCATGGAAGTCTTGCTCATCCCCATCGTTTTGCTCAGTTCATCCAGCGTGACGGGGCCGTTATTGAAGTACATGTAACCATATAAGTGCCCGATCGACAAGGTAATGCCGTATAAATCCATATTTTTGCCGATGGAATCAATAACTCGTTCACGGTTTTTTTGAATTTTCTGGCTCTGCTCTGTCGTAAAGCCGCTGAGATCGTTCATGGTTTCCCTCCTGAGGAACAAGCTGCTGCTTCTCAACCTCTAAATTGTATTGTAATCAAAGTCCCCTCGATAAGTAAAGAAAACACGAAAGAAGGAATACGGCGTTATACGGAGTATACTTAACGTATCGTACGTAAAGTTAAAACTGTACAAACATTTATAAGCTTATACGGACTTTGACGGTCAAAAAAGAATGCCGTTACACTGAAACAAGTCAGCAAGCCAGTCAAAAGACCCAGGAAAGGAGGTCCACATGCCTATCATTGAGGTAAAACAACTTACCAAAGTATTCGGATCGGACCCCAAGAGAGCTTTGACCCTGCTGGATCAAGGCCGCACCAAAGAACAGATTTTGAAAGAACACAGACTGACCGTGGGGGTCAATAAGGCGGAATTTTCGATTGAGCAAGGCGAAATCTTCGTCATTATGGGACTGTCGGGAAGCGGCAAATCGACGCTCGTCCGTCTGTTGAACCGGCTCATCGAGCCGACGGGAGGCCAGGTTCTTTTTAACGGAACCGATGTGCTTAAAATGAACCCCGAGCAGCTCCGTCAATTCAGACGGAAAAATATCGGGATGGTTTTTCAGAAATTCGCTCTTTTCCCGCACCGGACCGTACTTGAAAATGCGGAATACGGACTTGAAATTCAGGGTGTCGAACGTAAAAAGAGAACGGAGATGGCAACCGTCGCTTTGAAGTCGGTCGGCTTAGAAGGCTGGGAAAACAGCCTGCCCGATCAGCTCAGCGGCGGTATGCAGCAGCGCGTCGGCCTTGCCCGCGTGCTGGCCAACGATCCTGAAATCCTGCTTATGGATGAAGCGTTCAGCGCGCTGGACCCGCTCATCCGCAAGGATATGCAGCTTGAACTGCTGGAACTTCAGTCCAAGCTCAAGAAAACGATTGTCTTCATTACACATGATCTGGATGAAGCGCTGCGCATCGGAGACCGGATCGCCCTCATGAAAGACGGCTCCATCGTTCAGATCGGCACGCCGGAGGAAATTCTGATTCAGCCGGCCAACAAGTACGTGGAACGCTTCGTCGAAGACGTGGATTTGTCCAAAGTCCTCACGGCGGCCCATGTCATGAAAAAGCCGGAAACGATCTCCCTCGAAAGAGGGCCGCGTGTAGCCCTTCAACTTATGCGCGACAGCGGCGTGTCCAGCTTGTACCTGACGAGCAAAGGGATGAAGCTGCTCGGTATTGTAACCGCCGAGGATGCTCTCCAGGCTCTCAAAGAAGGCAAGTCGCTGGAGCAGGTCATGCAGCGCGAGGTTCCTACGGTTTCGCCCGGAACACTTCTGAACGACCTGTTCGAAATGATGGCCGAAACCCGGCTTCCCGTTGCCGTCGTCGACGAGGAAGAACGGCTGAAAGGCATCGTCATTAAAGGAGCGGTGCTTTCGGCCTTGGCCGGAAATGCGGAACCGGAAGCGGGTGGTGTGCGATGAATCTGCCTAAAATTCCGCTCGGCCGCTGGATCGAATTCCTCGAAAGCTGGCTCACCGATCATTTCGGACCGTTCTTCGGCGCGATCAAAGCGGTCATCGCCGCTATGGTCGGCTCCATCGAGACCGCTCTGACCGCGCTTCCCGCGCTCGTTCTGATCGTTCTGATCACGGCGCTTGCCTACTGGATCGGCCGCTGGCGGATTGCGCTGTTCGCGTTTATCGGCCTGCTGCTGATCGACAACCTGGGCTTCTGGGAGCTGTCCATGCAGTCGCTCGCGCTCGTTCTGACGGCGTCCATCCTGTCCATCGTGATCGGGGTGCCGATCGGCATTCTCTGCGCGCGGCATACGCTGCTGCAAAATATCGTGACACCGGTGCTCGACTTCATGCAGACGATGCCCGCCTTCGTCTACCTGCTTCCCGCCGTGTCGTTCTTCTCCCTCGGCGTCGTGCCGGGCGTAATCGCTTCGATCATCTTCGCGATTCCGCCTACGATCCGCCTGACCAACCTCGGCATCCGGCAGGTGCCGGAAGAGCTGGTGGAGGCGGCCGACGCTTTCGGCTCGACACCGGCGCAGAAGCTGGTCAAGCTGCAGCTGCCCATCGCGATGCCGACCATCATGGCCGGGGTGAACCAGACCATCATGCTGTCCCTGTCCATGGTCGTCATCTCCTCGATGATCGGCGCGCAGGGGGTCGGCGCTTACGTGTACCGGGCCGTCACGCAGGCCAAGACGGGCGTCGGCTTCGAAGCCGGTATCGCCATCGTCATTATGGCTATCCTGCTGGACCGTTTGACCCAGAATGTGTTTAAAAAGAAAAAATCGAACTAAGGGGTGTCATCGTTATTTTTAAAAAATGGAGTTTGTTGTTGTCCGTCGTTCTCGCCGTTGCACTGGTCGCCGGTTGTTCCACCGGAGGCGGAGCCAAAGGCAAATCCGTCAAGCTCGCATATGTAGCCTGGGATTCTGAGATTGCCAGCACGAACGTAGCCAAATATGTACTGGAAAGCAAGCTGGGCTACAAAGTCGAAATGCTCCAGGTAGACGCCGGGCCGATGTGGGCCGGTATCGCCGACGGAAGCGCGGATGCCATGGTAGCCGCCTGGCTGCCCGGCACTCACGCCTCCTACCTGGAGAAGTATAAATCCAGCGTGGAGGATCTCGGCGCGAACCTGAAAGGCACGAAGACGGGACTGGCCGTTCCCGCTTATATGAAGATCGACTCGATCGAGGATCTCAAGAAAGCCGATGTCAGCGCGTCGCTGAACAATCAGATCATCGGGATCGAACCCGGAGCGGGCATTATGATGTCCACGGAAAAAGCGGTCGCCGACTACGGCCTCTCCGGCTACAAGCTGGTCGAAAGCTCTTCGGCCGCCATGGCTCAGGAGCTGCAAAAGGCTTATAAAGAACAGAAGCCGATCGTCGTCACCGGCTGGACACCGCACTGGATGTTCGCCAAGATGGAGCTGAAGTATCTGGCCGATCCCAAAGGCGTCTACGGCGGCGAAGAAGAAATTCACACGCTCGCCCGCAAAGGCCTGAAAGAAGACCAGCCGAACGCCTACAAGTTCCTGGACCAGTTCGAATGGACCCCGGACGACATGGCTAAGGTGATGGTCGCGATCCAGGAAGGCAAATCGCCGGAAGATGCGGCCAAAGAATGGGCCGACGCGAATGCCGACAAGGTGAACGCCTGGATCAAGGGCATCGAATAAAACGCTGGTTCCAAGGAGGCGAACGATGTGCTGCCCCCGGCAAAACCTTATAAAACCAGTCTGTATCTGAGCTGTGCCTGGAATGACAGGTCAGCCTTCCGCGAGCTGGTTGCGCTGCTGCAAACCTGCCGTGACCGGGGCTTCCGCTTCGATACGTTTCTGCTGCCGGAAGATCATCCGGCGGCCGGCGCGGATAACGAGCGGTCCCTTTACGAAGCCGTGCGCGGCAAGATGAAGTACTGCCAAGCCGTGCTTATTCCGGCCGACGCACCTTCCGCCTACAGCAGATGGATCAACAAAGAAATCATCGCGGCCACAAGCGAAATGAACAAGCCGCTTATAGCCGTCCGGCCCCCGGATTCGGGAGAGCCTTCCCTGATCGTGAAGCAGAATGCCGACCGGATTGTCGGCTGGGATGCGGAAGCGATCGTGCAGGCGATCCTTGAACTGTCCGCGCCATAAGGGCGCGAACCGAACACCACTGTCCATTCGGGACAGTGGTGTTTTTGGCGTGTACTAACATAACCGACACGAAAAAGCGGCCCCTCCAAACCGGATGAGGCCGCCTTTTGGCGATATGTGCTTAAACGTTTTTTATTCGTATCGGCTAAAATAGCAGGTTTGTTCACGTGTGCTTATCTTGCCCCGGCAGGAGGCCCTACGGGCACAGGATTCGATTTCACGGTATAACGTACGGGCTCGCTTAGGCGGCCCAGCTTGTTCTTCGCCGTAATCTCGATCGGATTGTCGCCCGGAATGAGCTGTACCTGCTGGGATACGCTGCCCGTCCCGGCAAGCTGCCCGTTAATATAAATTTCCGGACTCGGATCGTTGCCGTCTTCCGCTTTAACCGTCACGGTGACCTTGGCCGCTTTCACCGTCAACGGCGGCTGCTCCGCTTTTACCAGCGGCCGCGGTACCAGGGTCACTTTTTTGCTCACGGTTTCGGAGGCTTTGCCGGACTTGCTCACCGCCTTGAAAACAAGGGGATTCTCCCCTTCGTTCAGTTTCAGGTCGATGCTCCCGTTCTCGATAACCTTGTCGTTGACATACAGCTTTGTATTTTTATCTGGCTCCTTCAGCGAGGCTTTGACCGTCACCGTCTCGCTGCCGGTTTTCTCCTGTAAGTCTCCCACGATAACGACCGGAGTCGGAGCCATCCAATCCGATACCGGCTTCCAAAGCACGGCGATAATGGCGATAAACAGGATCAGAAAAATGGAGCCTCTAAGTACGATTTTCCGTTTGTTTTTGGCCCAGATACGGGCCCATTTGCCGGACTGCCGCAGTCTGACGGTTTCGAACAATGCCGCGAATGAAGGATTGCCCGTCTCCAGCAGCTTACGGGATAAAGCCTTGTTGCGGAAAGCCTGCGGAGCGTGAACATCGAACGCGCGGCTGAGCGCCGCCTTGTAGTACGGATGAATGGCGCCTTTCCCGTCCTGGAAACGGATATCCTCCGCGGACCAGGCGGCGAAATCCGTAAACGTGTCCGTTCCTTGCCCGGCCGAGGCCACAAAGTTCAGCAGCCGTTCGTAATCGTAGCCGGGCTGCCGATCCGGACCTCTGCCGGTTCCCGGTTTATGGAAAGCCGTCACAAGCTGCCCGAAACGGGCCGGGGTGACCTCGTTTTGCATCAGCTTCTGAAGAAGGAGCTGCGCCCGGTCCAAATCGACGGGATCCAGACGGGCCATCACATCTTCCGCTTCGGATTGCTTCTTCCCGTCAAGCGTCAGCACTTTGTACGCCGCCTGTAAGACGCGGAGAACTCCCTCCTGATCGCGCGATGCCTGACCTTTCAGGTCCGGATTGATCGGATCGATCAGGAACCCCAGCCCTTGGATATCTTCGATGCCGAGGCCGCTCGGCTTCAAGTCATCCGCCAGCTCCAGATGCACGGCAAGTTTCATCCACCGGCTGAACTGCCTCACGCCGTGCCGCTTCTCTCCGGCCGAATTTTGTCTCAACTGTTCGAAATAATCGGTTAACGTCCGGGCCAGAGCGACTTTCTTCCTGAGATCCGTCCGCATAAGCTTGCGCAGCGGATCGTAAGCTTCCCGGGAGAACAGCTCTTCTCCCATCAGCTCTTCGCTGTGCGACTGCCAGAAGCCGATCTCGCCGGTAAAAGCCTGCACCGACTTGACCCGCTTCATCCGGTAGCGGATGTAGCCCTCGCCCAAGGCAGGACGGCTCGCCATCAGCCCGCCGAATACTCCGGCGAAAACAGCCGGGTAAGCGGCCAGCAGGTCCAGCAGCGGAGCCGCGCCCTCGATCCCGTCTCCCGCGTCCGCATCGGCGGCCCGCGAGACGAAGATGCCGAGGCAGCGGGCGATCAGCGCCTTCAACTGCGGTTCGGCAAACTTCTCGTAGCGCATGACGGCTTCCGCATAGTCCGCCGCCACCGCACGGCCCTTATCCGACGCTTCGCGGGTGAGAAGACCGACAAACAGCTCCTTCAGGCGCGGTTTACGCGGGTAAGATTCGGTCGTGAAGAACGACAGAATCCCGTTCATAACAGCGGCCCGGTCCTGTTCGTACAGCTCCGTGCGGCCGCGTTCGATCTCATACAGGACGCACAGCCGGGAATAGGCTGCGGCGCTCAGCAAGGTCTGGGTATCCAGCCCGGAGACCGCTTCGTCGCAGAAGTCGAAGTACTTCTGCAGCTCAGCCGGATTGTTCCGGTTAGACCACACGTAATCCAAGTACGCGTGGTCCTGGGCGGGCAGCTCCGTGTTCAGGAAGCGGCCGCCGGCGAAATCGAAAATGAAATCTTTTTCGATTTTGCGGTCGGGCAAGCGGATGCTCCCTTTTTCCGTGAACACGACGTGCAGATGCTGCTTCGCTTCCGGCTCGCTGTTGAAGGTCATGAAGCCGAGCTGCCGGCGTACCGCGTAAGGAAGGCAGCGGTACAGGAGTTCCAGCAGGCGCTTGGCGTAGATGGCGCTCTCCGAGATGTCCGTGTTCAGGGAAATGAACACTTTCTTCTTGTTCGCCACGGAGGCAAGCACCGCGAAGACGAGCTGGCGGAACAGATCCCGGTCGATCTCGAGCTTCTCCAGCAGCTTGTCCCCTTCGCCCGCGCGGATTTCCGGCTCGAACGGGATATCCTCCAGCTCGGGGATTTCCTTGCCGCCCTGGATGTCGTAGCGGCTCTGGAAGCCGCGGATGCCGAAAATGCGGCGGGGTTCGCGGATGTACGCTTCTTTGCGCTCCTTCGGAATCACGTACTGGTGCGTGAAGGAAGCGCTGCGCTGCCCCGTGAAGTCCGTCGCCACGTAGACGCTGCGCCCGATTACGAAATCCCCGTTCTCCGCGTGGTAAGCGACGACCGACTCCGGATACAGCCCGGAGTTTTCTTCCCCGCGTTCCAGAAGCTCTTGCGGTGCCTTATAGACGCAGTATGGGTGCAGCGCGGATTTGATAAAGGAAGGGTCCAGCCCCGGCGATTTGGCGACCGTATCGAACCCTTCGCTTGTGCGGAAGACCCCCTCGCGGTCCCGCGTAAACAGGTGCTGTTGAATGTGTTTAGCCATCACGTCGCATCTCTCCTTGCGATATAGCCCAGCTTGTGCAGCAGCCAGATGAACGGCTCGTCGACCCGGGTCGGATTAATGACGCCCGAAATCTGCTTGTTCACGGGATTGGTGCCGAGTGCGGAAACCGCGAAGTAAGCCGTATTCGAAAAATAGACGTCTACCGCGTCCTTGAACGGACGGTCCACTTTTTCAATAAAACGGCCGATTTCGCCGTTAATGTTTTCGAACTCCGATTCGTCGAGATAGCCCTGATGGACGACATTTCGGAATACGTTGCTGTTCGGCTGGATGTACTCGCTGTCTTCTTCCTTCAAATACTGGAGCATGTCGCTCTTCGTCAAGACGATCGCCGTCGGAATCTCCGTCTTGGAGTTGCTCTGGTGGGCGATAAAATTCTCGAACAGCGAAATAACCACCTCGCGCGGCTCGTCGTACCGGTTGGCGAATTCGCCCTGCTCCCCGCCGACATTGATCTGAATTTTGTCCCGGATGCTCCGGATTTGCAGAGGGTCGACTAGAAACAGGATACCCGATGAATTTTTGATATGAGACGCATAAATATCGAGATATTCCCTCTGAACCATACCCTCGCCCGCCACATCGAAAAAGACGATCGTCAGCGGAGCCTCACGCTCATCCTTAAACACGAACTGGAAAATAAACGGCTCCTGCTGTTCGTTCGGGTTGGTCGATTGCAGCATGCTGCCCCGTTCGAAGATCGGCTCGTGATAGTGCTGCCGGAATTTGCGGGAAATTTCCGCGCTCAGCGGCATGCAGGCCGCGTTAAAATTCGAAGCCGTCGTATGTTGGAGCGTATGGATCAGCGAAGTCATATAGACAGACTTGCCGACCTGCGAAGCGCCCACGATCGAAATAATATTGCTCGGCACTTTACCGGCCGAAATCGGCAGCTCGTTATGGCAGTACGGACACAAGCGCCGCCGGGTCGTTTCCCCGTAACGGTCGGTTACGGCGACGAGCACGTTCTGTACATATGTCTTGTACGAGTCGGGAATCGTTGAAGGCAGAATAACGGCCTCCATGTCCACCTCGGACAAATTGAATTTGCGCCTCCAGCTATTCAGACGCTCGTCCTCCTGAAGCATAAAATCATCGTCGCTATCCTTGATATGAGTGGCCCGGAACACAACATCGTTGGGCTCGAACTTATTGAAGCAGTACGGGCAGACGATGCTGTAATAAGGCGGCCGCTCTTTCTCGGGCGGCTTTTTTTCGAAAAGACTTTTCAGATACCCTAGCATGTGCGCCTCTCCTCATTCCTGGATTAGTTCATAAACATCCCCGTAACGGGAATCGGTGAAAAAAAGCCGCAGAAAATCGTGCTTGCCGATTTCGATCTCCGGCAGGGTCTGCGTGCCCGCCTCGAAATCCCGGCGGAAAGGATAAGCGGTGCCGTCCTGCCGTCCCGCCGGATGGCCGCCTTCCTTCTTCACGTAACAAAGCGCTTCCTGTGGCACCGGAATCTCGCAAAACAATTGAATTTTCGCGGACTTGTATTTGCCGAACAACCGGCCTCCGTATTTAATCGAATACCGGATCCGGGCTTTGCCTGCGCTGACCCGAATGGTGTTGTCCGTGCCGGTCTGCCGGTACGGAGCCACGCGGCCGTCCTTCATGACGCACGGGAAAATGCGGTACCCCCGCATTCCGATGTACTCCATGCGCTCGCGGTAACCGCCGGACGCCTTGTACTCTTCCCGCGTAAACAGCTTGAGCTGATGCGGGGCAAGCTGCTCGGGCGGCTCCTCGCTTCCGCTCTCGAAGCTGTACACATAGACCGCGCCGACTTCCTTGGGCCACTGCCATGTCAGCAGGCACTCCCCTTCACGCGCCGGCTGCGAAGCCAGCTTCGTGATCCGGTTCTCTTCGTTGATTTCTTCCCATTGCATGCAAATCGCCTCACTTGATCACTAGCCTACTTGTTAAACGTCGTGCGCTGGCGCTGCAGGCCCCCTGTATTCCGCACCGCGCGAAGCTTCCAGCGCGCGGTGCTCGGCGTCACATGACGGTGGTCAACCACATGCCTCCGGAGCACCGAACGCTGATTTGCGCTTCTCCCCTGCTTGCGGGCAGCCCGGTTCAGCGGAACTTCTTGCCGACCGGCGCGCTGTCCTTTCTGCCGTAACGCCCCTCTTCGAGCCGGGCCCGCTGGTAATTTTTGCGCAGACCCGAATGGGAATCGTTCGTGCTAACCGGGATGAGCAGAGCCCCCAGCGATAAAACGAAGGCAAGCACGATGTCAGCCACCGCCCGGTAGAAGAACGGAATGTTCGTTCCGGGCATTCCGGTTTCCAGCACAAGTCCGGCCAAAAGGCCCGCAAGCGTACCGCCAATGGCAAAGCTGAGCGCGAGATGGCGGTTGTCGAAGATGATGCCCAGCGAAAGGCCGATCAGCGTACCGATCAGCAGAATAAACGCCACCCGCAGGAATGCGTGGAACCCGTCCGAAGCGGCGGCTCCCAGGCGTTCCCCCGCAAGATGCCACGGCTGCTGGGCCGTGTAAATCTGCTCGAACGCATCCGTAATGCGGTCCGCGCTTTTCACGTCATGGAAGGAGCCGCTCGTCTGCTCGGCGATGCGCTGGAGCAGCTGGATGCCTTCCACCTGGGAATCGTCGATGCCGACCGTATGGACGCTGATCCCCGCCTTAACGAACGGAGACAGCACCTCCGTCGTATTCACATCGCTGTAGCCGTCCGAGATCAGGATAACAGAAGAAGAGCTGTCCGCCGCTCCGTCCTTCTTCAGCTGATCCATGACCGTCGTCAAAGCCCGGCCGATATCCGTCTGGCCCGTCGGCTCGCCGATCTTGTCCAGCCTGCCGCGGAGTTCTTCCCGGCCGGAGCCGGTAAGCTTCGTGAGCGGGGCGATAAGCTGTGTTTCCTCATTAAACGTAAACACCGCCGCACTGTTTTTGCCGTCCATCCGGCCGATCAGAGACTTGGCCGCCTGGAGGCTCTGTTTCTGCGGATCGTTCTGCGACATGCTGTCCGATTTGTCGATGACCAGCACATAGTTTTGCGGCGCCTTCTTCGTGCCGAGCACCTGGAAGCCGTACAAAACCTGGAACAGCGCCCCCGCTATAAACAGCATCACGAGCGTAGCCGGGACGAGAAACTTCCAGCCGTCGCCCGCGTATCGCAGACGCCAGTTTTTTCCGTTCAGCTGCGGCGAAATCATCTCCGCCACAAGGCAGAACAGGCCGACAAACAAGGCCAACTGCCCGAAATAGACCCCCATCAGCACCGTTTCATGCCAGCTTCCTTCCCAGCGGTTCAAAATAAATTCGCCGACGATAAACCCGACGAATCCTCCGATTACGCTGAATAAGGTCAGCAGCGGATTCCATTTTCTCTGTTTCACAGGTCTCCCCCTCTTTTCTTTATTGTCCTACGAGCAGAGTGCCGTCACCTAGCCGTACTTTATGAAAGCTTCGTGCTGTCCGTTCCTGTTTCGGGCAGTTCCATGCTGTGAAAGCGATAGCCGTTCTCCGTATACGTCTCGTAATAGCGCCTGCTGTTCCGGTACACCATCAGATCCTCCAGCCTGAAGCCGCCCATGAGCCGGAGCTTTTCGATTCCGCCCGGTTTCTTCTCATGCACGCAGCCGAGCTTGTACGTCCGGCTTCCGCCGTCAACCGCAAACGCATATTGGATAAACTCACTCCGCGAGTCGCCGAAAAAGTATTTTTCTTCATGACGGTTGCGGTGGGTGGAATGATACACATCGATCCGGACCGCGGCTTCGTTCTCAAGCGTCGTATAAAGATCGCGGAAAAGGTCTTCCTTCGAAAGCACATCCCGGTTATCGTAGCTGGCGGCCACATTGGCCCGCTCCAGCAGCTCCGCTTCGAACGTCTGATGGAAAAGAGGATGAACGAGCACGTCCCGGCGGGCCGTGGCCATCAATTTCCGAAGCCACTGAGCGGCATCCCGGTCGATTTCAACGGAAACGTTCCCCAGGAACCGTTCGTCGAAATAAAACCGGCTCTCTCTGCGCCCTTCCATCTCCGTCAAAATCTGCTTCACCACGTGCTCGTAGTACTCGTTGATATTGCGGCCCAGATAGTCGCTCGCCGCCGTAATTCCGCTGCGGCTCGTATCGAGCAGAAGCTTCTCCAGGCTGTCCATCTGCCGGACGGCCGCGGCCGCCCGCTCCCTCAGCTCCTCCAGCTTGTCCAGGTATGCCGTCATCAGCTTCTGCTTCAATTCCAGAACGAGCAGATCGCGTCTTAGGCCGTAGGCTTCATCCAGCAGGTGACGGATCAGGTTCTTTACCGAGGCCTTGTCGGATTTCCAGCCGAACAGCGAGCCTTTGCCTATCGGCTGCCGGTCCACACGTTCGCCGTAAAAATTGTCCAGCTCATCCCGGAGCTGATCGGCCCGGTTCCCCGCGTCCTTCAGCTGCTGCCTCAGTTCACCCGGCAGGCTCCGGCTTC
Organism: Paenibacillus chitinolyticus NBRC 15660; assembly: GCF_000739915.1. Lineage (GTDB taxonomy): Bacteria > Bacillota > Bacilli > Paenibacillales > NBRC-103111 > Paenibacillus_F > Paenibacillus_F chitinolyticus. The sequence goes on from NZ_BBJT01000004.1 coordinate 510,387, forward strand.
CGGCGCCGCTTTCCTCCGCAAGCCAGCGGTTCAGAGCGTAGTACCCGTAAGCCGGGTCGTCTACGACGCGCTCCTTCAGGGTGCGCTCCAGCCGCTTGGCGAAGCCGCGTTCCGCGAAGGCCGCCTCCGCTCTCTGCCGGACGTTCATGTCGAAAAACCGGCGGGCGCTGTCCTGAAACAGCGCAAGCTCCGCCTCTTTCAAAGACATGGACTTCAGCTCCCCGTAAGAAACCGGGTCGTGCATAAGTCCGTACATCTCCTCCACGGCCTGCTCCCGTCCCGGCACGACCGATTCGACCTCACGGTCCCACAACTGGGGCTCCATGGAGATCAGATCGGGCAGCAGCCGGGCGCCGCCCTGGACGTTCTCCTCCATCTTCTCCCGTACATGCCGGTAAAGATGATACAGGACGGTCAGGGCGATCGCCGAATTCGGACGGCTGACTCTGGAATACCCCGCCGATACGTAGCCGACGCCTTCTTCTCCGGGCGGCGCTATGTTTTGTTTGAAATGCTGGTGATTGTACGTGCCCGCCTTAGACGAATCGCCTTCGTTTTCGGCTTTGATATGCCGGTATTTCAGCAGATTCAGCGAGCTGATCGTTTCGTAGCTGCCTTTCATTCCGCTCTCGGTAAAAATGCCCCGCTCATCCTTGTCGCTCAAGAGATAGACCGTGTCGAAAAGCGGGGAAGGGCCGTGCTGAGCGGGAAGCGTAATGCCTTCGCCCGTCACTTGAAGCGGGCTTGAGAAGGTATAGTCCCTGCTCTGCAGCACTTCCAGCTCCCTGAGAAAGCTGAAGCTCATGGAAGCGCGGAGAGCGAATTCCTCTCCGACCTGCTTCTCTTCGAGCAGCCCGTACAGATCCACGATCACGGAGCGGAAATGCTCGCCGAAGATCGTCTCCATCAGGGCGGTCAGCTCCGGCAGCAGCACGTTGCAGGGATCGTCGAGCCTTGTGACGACCGCGATGTTCAGCCGCTGGAGATTTGAGTACAGCCTGCCGAATTCGGAAATCCGGCTGTTCATTCTGCGCAGCAGAACGTTCAGCTCCAGCAGCTTTTCCCGGTTGGACCGGAAGCTGTCGTGGAGGTCCGGTCTTGCCGTGCGTGCGTTATTTCCCGGGACCGGCAGCGTCCAGGTGTAGATATTGCCGGCTTCGGGGCCGCCGGCCGGATCACTCCGGTGCGTCCCGCCGCTGCGGGGCAGGTCCCTGTAATCCGGGACGGCCTGCCCGGAACGCTTCTCCGCCTCCGGCGGATCAGCCTGCGGCCAATCCTGACGGGCTGCGGCCTCATGCTCCGCATGCGGCCCGCCGGATTCTTCGCGGGACCGCTCCGTTCCGACATGGAGGTAAACGACCCCCGTGCTGTTGTTCCACCTGCGGTTGTTGATTTCCGCCATCGTCTGCAGGGCTTCCGCCGATGTATCGCCCAGGAACAGAAAAACGAGCGGATGGTGAATGCTGCGCTGCTCATCTCCGTCCAAACCCGTGCTGTCCGTTTCCGCGGCATATTCGTTTGCGAACGCCACCAATTTCTCCCGCATGGTTTCCTCACTCCTATCCTTTGGGCGTCAGTGCAGAGAAGGACGGTTCGTGTGAACACGCCGTCCCGCCTGCATCCTTTTATCCGTGGAATACCCGCGTAATTTCTGCATTTCCGTCGTTTTGTCTCTGCTTGATTCTAATCTTCACAGGGCTATTTCAAGCTCTTGACCATATCGTTTACTTTACCGGCCACCAGCTTGTAGAACTGGTACATGTCTTCCCCGGCCGCATATTCGGAACGGTCGTAATCGAGCGCCGATTTGGCTTCCTGATAAGAGGCTGCCATACCGCGCAGCGTTTCCACCAGTCCCGAGATATCTTCGGAAGCGGTCATCTCCTGGCTGCGTCTGGACGATTTGCGCTGCAGCAGGCTGAGCCGCTTGGCGTCGAGGGCGCGCATTTTGCTGTAAATCTCGTATTCGACGAACTTGTTCGTCTGCATGAGATTCACGAACGGCTCCCAAGGATCTTCGTCCGCATCGTGATCGTAGACATACAGGGCGCCTTTCTTGGCGATCGTCGACGTGTACATCGCTTCGATATACTGCGCGACGAATTTTTCCTCGTCCTGGTGGGCGCTGAGGGCCTGCTCCAGCTCACCGATTTTGCGCACGATATTGTCGTACTTGCGCACCTCTTCCCTTACCTGCTTGAGCAGTTCGGGAGAGCGGATGAGATTTTCCTTCGCCAGCTCTTCGTTGACACTGCCGAAGATATCTTTGCTGCGGTCCGCCTCCAAACCCGTCTGAAGAAGGGCCTTCAGATCGTTGACGCAGCGCTGCAGTTCGCCGAAGTTCGGACGCTGCGAACCCAGCTGGAGGTTATAAGCGGAAATGAACGCTTCGACATCGAACGGCTTCGTCAGCACGCATTCGTAGCGGTTGATCGTCCCGCTGTCTTCGCCCTTCAGGCGGACGGAGCGGTACTCCGCGGCGCGTTCGAACAAGCTGCGGACACTCGCGTTGTAGGACTTGACGCGTCCGTTCTCATACGTTTCGCCCCAGGATTTCTCGGGAATCGGAGACGGCAGATACGTCCAGTTCACGCGGTCCGTCTGCACGAGGTGGCGGCCGATACCTTCGGGCTCGAGAATAGTTCTCTCGTAACTTTCTTCATATACTTTAAGCGGCGTATACAGGAACAGCGGAATTCCGTTCTGGGTATTGAGCCAGAAAATCCGGTTCTTCACTTCACTCTCCTTAATCGTAAAGCGCGAGTTCGCGATCGCGTTGTCCTGGAAGTTGCGGATGCCCTTGAAAATGTTCGGGGCCTGAACCGGAACCGAAACGAATCCCCAGGACGGGAAGTTGAAGTGGCCCGAGCTGTTCGTCAGATGGAACACCGGCTTCGCTTCCTCGTACAAGCGGCTTGCGATGCGCCCTTCCACCAGCTTCTCGATGGAATCTTCGTGGCCGTACTTGATGACGAGATACTCTTCCATCGATTTCGTAATCAGCTCGCCGAAATGATCCGTCAGGAACTCGGAAACGGAGCCGATAACATCGACTTCCTGTTCCTTGATCCACTGGTTGGACTTCTCCAGCAGCTCGTTCGTGAAATCGCGGATCAGCTCGTCCGCGTTGCGGTCTTCCGTCACTTGGCCGATCAGCTTCGCGATGTCGGGAACGCTGACGACGTTCCAGTAGTACGTGCGATTGCCTTTGTGGTCGATTTCCTCGTCGCCTCTTGTGAGGATGTCGCCGTTTTTCTCGAAAATTTTGTTGAGTTCGGATAAAAGTTCCGTAAACACGAGATAAATGCGGGAGTTTTCCTGATTGATCAGATTGTACAAATCTTCGTAAAACTCGATCATCTGCTCCATCCGCTCACGGTCGGCGTGCAGCAGATACTCCTGGATTTTTGCTTCGATATAAGCGTCTTTCTTCCGGTCCTTGGAAATGAACGCGCTGCGCGCTTCGGTCATTTTCTGCTCGGAATTTTCCTCGGCCGCCTGGATGTCCCGCGGAATGCGGTACAAGCTTTCCTTAAGCGATTCGATATAGGAAGAAATGAGCTTCAGCAGGCAAAAGCCTTTGTCCTGCAAAATAATCCGGGACACGTAAAACGGCCCCTGCTCCGGATTGCGGAATATTTTCGTCACCTGCTCGGAGAAGGCTTCCTTCACCTGTCCCGGCAGCTGCTTGCGGGATTTGATGTATTCTTCGCGCGCCCGGGACAAGAAGCTCTGCTCCAGCTCGGTGTCGATGTTGACGACCTGCTGCTTGATCACGTTGGTATAGCTGAGCCGCTCGCTGTTCTGGTAGCCCGGAATCGGCTCCGGCACCCGCTTGTCGAACTCGCGGTGCAGCGAATCGGGATCAAGGCCCAGTTTATGCGCGAGCTTCTCTACCTCTTCCTGGGACGGGCCGGCGTCGAACATTTTTTCCATCCGCTTGAAGACTTGGTACGCCAGGTAGGTGGTCATTTCCTCGATCGGCAGTACGGCCGAGGAAGCTCCCAAAATGTTGTACTGGTAGTTGGCGGCATACGCCTTCGGCATCTGGTTGATGTTCGTGCGGATGTTGCTGATATAGTCGTGAATGGCAAATTCTTCGCCGGATTGCTTGTCCTCGCTCGCCATGAAGTTGGTGATATTCTCCGCCGTTACGTTCATGCAGTAGTCGTACGCGTTCTCCAGCAGCTTGCCTTCCAGATTGGTCGCCGAAATGAGGTGCGCCAGGTTGAAAGGCGGCATCGGCGAATTGACCGTCAGGATATTCGCGTACTGCTGCTTGAAGCGTTCCGTGCGCTCGTCGACGTTCATCCAGTAGTCGAGTTCCTTGAGCGCCGCGTAGCCGTTCTTCTTGATATACTCGCGCGAATGCTCGGTCAGGCTCTTGTTCGCCAGGTTCACGTCCGGCGTGAACAGATAGCCGAGCAGGCTGATCTTGTCGACGCCGGCGGAGCCGTAATCGCGCTCCAGAATGCCCCGGACAATGTACGAAATGTCGAGGAAGCAGCCGCTTCCCGTACCGCCGGACAGGCCGGTCAGAATGAACACCATCAGCTTTTTGTTCGTGCCGATGGACAAGGTTTTGATCTTGCGCTCCAGCGTCTGCACGACCTGCACGATCTTCGTGAACAGAAGCAGACGGCCCGCCTGACGGACGCCCGAAGCGCCGTTGATGCCGTCGGTGATCGTCAGCTCCGGCGACAGCCATTCCTTGATGTACGGCTCCAGGATGCTGCGGTTCTGCAGCACGCTGCCGATCTCGGCATTGGACAGGAGCACGAATTCCGTCAGCGGATCGAGCCCGATGCCTTTGTATTTCTTGTTGCGGTCGTGCTCGTTCGTTTCGATCGCGAGAAATTCGACGTTGTTCGGCTTTTCTTTCTTTTTCTTCGTAAAAGGATCTTCCGGCAGCTTGAATCTCCGGTTGATCTGGTATTTCAGGCGCAGCAGCGCATCAATGCCCGTACCGCCAAGGCCGATGACAAGCATCGGGTTGTCGATCGTATCGACGCGGATTTTATCGCTGATAATTCCGCCGCCGAGAGAGACGTCGAGCTGCTGGATATGTTCCCTGACTGTTGCTTTCATATCTAAAGGCCCCCCATGTGTGCATGTTTTTATTGGATTTCAAGCATTGGCTTATTTAATTTCTTATTTCAGATATTCCAGCGAAACGGACTTCTGGATATTCGGAACCGTCACGCGGATACGGTCGTTTTTCTTGAGTTCTTTGCCTTTCGCGGCATCGAACACCCGGCCGCCTTTCTCGATGGTGCAGGCGGACTCGTTAAACAGAAGAAGCGTGTCGTTCGGGCCCGGCTTGAAGACGATACCTTTGGTTTCCGCAAATTCCGGCGCGAGCGAGAGCAGCTGGTGCAGCTGAACCTTGCCTTTGAAGCCGCTGAGCTTCTTGTACTGCGGGTTCGTCCGCTCGCCGGTCTCTTCGTCCTTGATCTCTATGACCAGCTGGCCGAAAAAGCCTTTGTTCGCCTTCTTCCAGAAAGCGAGTCCGAACAAAGCGGCCGCCAGCAGGACAACCAGTCCGGCGATCCAGGAGCCGATTTTCACCCAGTTGACGCCTTTATCGCCGGATGCCTCTCCCGAAGAGGAGGCGCCGCCGCTTTTGGCGGAAACGGAGACGGGTGCGGATTCACGCGTGAAGTTGGCGCTTTCCACCTTTACCTTCACCTCGTAAGCGTGGGAATCGGCAACCTTCCAGCTGCCTTCGATGCCTTTGTCGGTAAGCGTCAAAGGCGCTTCGGACGCCTGCTTCGTGTCCAGGTCGGTGACGACCAGCGAAGCCTTGGCATTCTTGTACAACCCGGCGTCGGCAGCCTTCTGGCCTCCCGATTCCAGGTGGGCCTTGATGGCAATGCTGTCGCCTGCTTTGGCCGTTTTGGGGAGCTGCGCGTCCAGCACGACCTGCACATCGTAGTTGTACACGAGGTTGATGTCGATTTTTTCCTGCGGAACCCCTTTGATCTTAAGCGTCCAGTCGCCCTGCGCGGGGTTCAATATTTTGATCAGCGAATAGGCGTTTGACGAAGTATAGACGATTTTATCGGACGGAATGTTTTGCTCCTTGCCTTTGGGATCGAGCAGTTTGGCCTCCACCGGTTTGCCTGACATAATGGAGATGTTCGCTTCCAGGACACTTCCGTTGGGGATCGTCACTTTGACGTCCTGAAACTGGCCGTTTGCCGTAAAGCCGTTCAGAGGAACGACTTTCAGCTTCAAATGACTCGCATAAATTTCGCTCAAAATTTTCGGCAGATCTTCCGCCGAGCTGGTGACGAACAGCTTGCCGCCCGTTTCCTTGGAAACCGACTCCAGCTTATCCTTGTTCAGCTTGCCGTCCGCGTTCAGCCCGATAGTGTAAACCGGGATGCCCTTGTCTTTGGCTTTCTGCACGGCTTCGCCGAGCACTTTGTCCGAATCCGCCTGCGTTTTGCCGGGATTCAGGGAGTTGTTGCCGTCCGTCAGCAGCACAATGAGGGGCACATGGCCCTGTTCCGCGCCGGATTCCAGCACCTTCACCGCTTCGCTAAGTCCCACCGCCACGTCCGTGTACGGTCCGCGCGTCAGCTGGTCGATAAAGGTTTTCAAATCTTTCTTGTCGCCGGCATTGTTGATCTTGAGCAGCGCTTTCTCTCTCAGAATCTGGTCCGTATAAGCGACCACGCCGATTTTGTCCCCCTGTACGGAAGCCATGTCCACAAACATTTTCATCGCTTCGTAGCTGACTTTATTGACGTCACTTTCGTTCATAGAAGTGCTGACGTCCGCAGCGAGAACGGCATCGATCTTCGTATCGGTGGCGGCATCAGCCGCAAAGACTCCGCCCGGCACCGCCATGACAAGCAACAGCAATGCCAGAGCCATATAAGCGTATCGTTGTAATTTCATCACGGGATGTTTTCCTCCAAAGCTTGTAAGTTTACGCACGGCGGCAGGCGTTAAGAGCCGTCCGCGCTTCTTTTGTAGTAAAATGTAAAAGGTGGTAGAATGTTTGAACATCTCATTCACATCTTAACTTTTTCAAGAAGCTAATTCCACTTTTACGGGGGTCCGGAACCTAAAAATCCGGCAAATTTATGAAATTGTCCGATAGGAGAATGTTATGCTGACGATGATTGTTCTTGCCCTCCTGGTCCTCTTCGTCCTGATCCGCTGGCTGACGTGGAACTCCGCGAAACGCGCGGCCTTGACTTCCGAGAGCATCGACCGGGAATTTATGACCGAGCTGAACGAAGGTGACCCCTCATGAGCGGCAAAATTCCGGTAGAGCTGCGCAAAGCCCGTCAAACGGTCCATACTTATGAACGATTGAAACAGTGCACGCGTTGCGGCACTTACTCCGTGCTCTGGCACGATAACTGTCTCTCATGCGGAGCCGAGCGGAAATTCCTGTCCATCGGGGACATCGTCTCTTCCGTGCTCAGACGCAATATTCAGAGGGATGCTCTCATTCTGGCCGCGATCGCCTGCGCCGCCTTCTATCTCGCCCGCACTTTCCAGGAGATGGCCCTGTCGGCGGGAGCGGGAGTTCTGCTCATCGCCGTCTACGCTTTCCTGCGCAGAAGATATGCCGAGGCGCTGATGAACAACGCTCTGCGCAAGCTGCTGCTCGGCGAAAACCGGGCGATCCGCAGGGGCATCCTGCTGGACGTCGACGACGCAGCTTCCGATATGGAGGACGGGGATTTCAAGTCCGCCTACGAGAAGCTGAGGGAAATCGGAGCCCTCATTACCGGCAGCCATATCCGCAACCTCAAGGTGTACTGCCTGAACCGGTTTATTCTGCGCAGCGATATGGAGCTGGAACTGGGCACGCTCATTCCGGATGAGTTCGAACCCGGCTTCATCACTTACCTGTACGAAGCGGCCAAAGTCAACCCGGGCCTGGTGCAGCGCGATACCCTCGATTATGTGCAGAAATACCGCGTCCAGATCGGCGGGATGGTGGAAGGGCGGGCGACGCTCGCTCTGGTTGCCGCAGCCGCGCTGCGCGTGAAGGAATACGCATTCGAGTACGCTTCCCTCCTTTACGATTTCGTGGACGAGCTGCCCCGCGAGCGGTTCCTGCGGCTGTGCCGGCTGGTGAAGGACAACCCCGACCGGGCTCCCGAGCTGCGGCAGAAAGTACTGGAAACGGCCGCCCGCAAATACGGCAACGATCCCGAATTTGAGGGCTTCCTATGAAAGGACTGCACGTTATGCTAGGTTCTACGTACCACCGGTCCATTCGTTACAGAAACGGAGCCATTCTTTTGCTGGTCCTCATGCTGGGCCTTGCGGGATACAAAGGTTACAGCGTCTGGCACAAGGCCGACCTGTACGCCCGGGCCGCGGCCGAACAAGCCGCAGGCCGCGATGTCGAAGCGGAGAACCTCTACATGCTGGCCCGGGATATTTCTTCCTTCGATTATAAAAATAACGAAATCAGCGCTGCCCTGTCCGCCCTGCGTCCCGTTACCGAATTGAAGCGTCTGTTCGCCTCGCTCGCTTCCGAAATTGCCGTGACCAACGGGGGTTCGCAGGAACAGGCCCGGCTGCTGCAGGCTTATGCGGCCTATGGGGCCAAGAAAGCGGAAGTGGCCGCCGCAGACGAATCCGCCAAAAAACGCTTCGGTGAGCTGACGGACGCCTACAAGCTGGACGAGCAGTTTGCCGCCGCCTTGGCGGGAGCGAAGAAGTCGCTTACGGCCTTGCTCCAGCAGGGAAACGGTGCCTCGGCGCAGGAAGGCGAATCCGCCATGTCTCTGCTGCTTCAGCTTCCGGCTTCCGTCTATAAAGACGATAAAACCAAGCGAAAAGATTTGAACACGCTTTTCCAAAAATACGATACGACCCGGCTCCAGACGATTTTCAATCAGAAATCTTTCGATGAAGCACTCGGGGAAATCGTCCGGATCCGCCAGTTCTACTCGGAGCGTAAAGTGGAAGCGGCGTGGGTGCTCCCTAAAGCGGAAACCTATGTGCAGGGCACGCTGACCCGGCTGCTGGAAACGAACGACGTACCCGGATTTCTGACTCATGCGAAAACGTTCCAGAATCTGAAAGAGCTCTCCGGCTCTTCCTCCAAAGTGAATGCCTTTATTCAATCGTCCTTGCGCAAGCAAACGGCCAAAGCGGAGCAGCTTGCTTCCGCAGGCAAATATGCGGACGCGATCGCGCTGTACAAAGTGCTCGGGGACTATAAGGATACGGGCAAAGAAATCCGCCAGACCGAGATCCGGTGGATGGCGGCCGAGCCCGGCGTCCTTCTCGCGAAGGCGAAGGACAACGTCCGGTTCGTGCAGACCGCCGGAGCCAAAGGCCTCTGGGGCTCCGAAGCGATCGCCGCCGGCGTAACCGACCGCGGGACGCTGGTGACGGCGCGCCTGCTGGCCGACGGTTCGGTCGTCTCGACGGAAGGCGAGATCGGCGGCGGACTGGCCGTCAAGGCCGTCTCTTTCGCCGACGGGCTCGGCGCGGGCAAACTCCCGGTCGTGATGCTGGAGAGCCAGTCCCGCACCCGCAATGCCCGGTACACCGCTTACGAAGTGGACGCCTCCGGCCTGAACGCGCTGCTCGACGTGGAAGCCGACGGCTACAAGCTGCAGAGCGCGGGCGTACTGCTCGTCCGCAATCCCGCCGGAGCGGGTAGCGGACAAGAAGCGGTCTACAAGCTTCAGGGAGGGCAGTATGCGCTGGCGGAAGTTCCGCAGCGGGTGCCGGACCCTTCCCTCGAAGCGAAGGACATCCAACCGTCCGAGCTCCCGCAGCAGCAGGCGGAAACGGTTGTCCGCCTGCCTCTGGCGATTACCCGGATCGGCAGCGGAATGGCCGTGGCGGAGATGGACGGCCTGAATGTCCTGCTGTCCGGCAAGTTCTCCTGGAAGCCCGGCAATGCGGTCGTTACGGGCACCTATACCGGCGAGACGAAGATTCTTCAGGGCGACCGCTCCGTGCAAGCGTACAAAATCAATGTGAACCATATCGAACAGTGATTCCGGGCGTATGCTGAAAACGTGACGGCCCGGAACCGACCGGATTCATATCCGTTGAACTTCTTTATCCATGTTAAAACAACAGCAAAGGACATTCCCCCGTCTAAAGGCGGGGAAATGTCCTTTTGTTTGTTTATTGAGCCGAAAGTGCGGAATCCCGCCACTGGAAGGTCGGCTTCAAGCTCTTGATCCCGTCGAACAGATCGTGATACTCCGCGCTCGACTTAGCGTCTTCCAGACTGTACTGCACATCGGACGGGTAGCAGATATATACGTACCGGTCCCCTTTCGCGCCCAGATAGACGGTGCGGATCAGTTCGCTCGTTTGCTCGTAATCCTCTTTGGAGCCCACGTTTATCGAAAAAAGAAGGCCGCCGGCGGCTTTGCTTGCACGATGAATGAACCGGACGGAATCCCCGTCCTCTTCGATGTCGATTTTGCCTGCCCATCCCGCCGGAAGTTTGAACGAATATCCGTACGTCTTGTTGGCATAAGCCACCGTATTCAGCTTGCTCAAATCATAGACCTCCAGACTGCCGGGGCTAGGCCGCAGACGGCTCTCGTTCGCCCTCAGCCGCTGCACGAACGTAACGGCTTCGGCCCGGCTCAGCGTATCGTTTTTGCCGAAACCTTCCGGGGTCCGCTCTTCCTTGCCTTCGGCCAGCCCCACATCCAGCAGATACCGGATGGAATCGTCCACGCTGTAATGTCGGCCCGATGCGCTCGCGAGAAGCTGGGCCGCCCTGCCTCTCGTCAGCGCTTTCCGCGCGGAAGCGTTCCGGTCGATGGCGGACGTCTGAACGACGGGCCACCCCAGCCGGCTCGCATAGTCCACGTAAGGCGAAGCCCAGTCGGAGCTGTCTGGGGCCGACTTGAAATCTCCCGGCTGGTAGGCCCGGATCAGCATGGCCAGAAACTCGTTCTGCACAACCGCCTGGGCAGGCTTAAAGGTTCCGTCCGGATAACCGTCCACTAGTTTATTGCCGACGGCCCACTCGATAACGTCCCTGCCCCAGAAATCGCCGGGAACGTCTTTGAACGCGCTCCCTTCACCGTAAATCGCGGAAGCGTAGACACCCGATAAACTGAAAGCCAACAGCACGGCCGTGGCCGCTCTAGCCCCTTTTTTCATAGCACCGGTCACTCTCCAGTCCCTTTAATGGAAATCACATAAAAAAAGACCGGACTCCCTTTCAGAAGTCCGGCCGCTTCGCCTGATTCGGTTGAAATGGAAGACTATTCCATGCTACCAAATTCAGGCTGTCTTTTAAAGTTACAACATTCTCCGCTTTCGTAACCATTTGCGGATACCCTTCCGGCCATGATAAAGCTGCAGGGCGTTATTACGGAAAGTGCCGGGTGACGGAGGAAGACCTCCGGAACGACAGCGATCCGAACGGCACAGCGATCAGGTAGGCGGCAAAAATCGTAAAGATAAATATGATCGGATACATATATCTCGAAAACTGGACGAACGGAATATGAACCGCGATCACGTACGCGACTGTCAGCGCCGCCACGAGAATATCTCCCCTGCGATTGATCAAGGCCGCTATAAAACCCGCGACTCCCAGCACGCACAAAATAATATGGAGAGCCAGAACGAAATGATAAGACATGCCCCAGAAGTCCAGCCAGTAGAACGTCTGCTCGAAAGCCAGAATCGTTTTGTCGAACAAATACCATTTGATCGTTTCGAACGGTTTCGTTTTCAGGCTGTACAAAATAATGTGGCCGACTTTCTCCGTGGAGTCGTCGTAGACGTCAGGCGAATATTGCGGATATTCTTTAAAAAATCCCGGAGAAGGCTCGCCCGGAAGCACCCCCATCAGCATCGGATTGCCCGACGAGTCCGTAAACGGGATAAACTTGCCGAATTGAGCATAGTTCCGGACCCACCAGGGACTTAACAGCAGGCAGGCGGTTAGAACGATTGTCGCCGTGTACAGGACCATTTTCTTGAAAGGGACCCGCCGGATCAGCCAAGTGACGCCGATAACAAGCGGAAATAAAATAAATTGAGGCTTAAAATAAGCGCAAAGGGCCAGAAGAGCCCCGATTGCTATGTATTTGCCGACGGACGGCTTCTGAAGCGCGTACAGAGTCATACATACGAGCAGCAAGAAAATGATCTGGAAGATCCCCTCCGACAAAATCACGCCGCTGGTATAATAATTCGGCGGATACAAGGCGGCGATGATACAGGCGATCAGAGCGACCCGGGAATTGAACATGTGCCGGGCGATAACGAACAGCAGATAAACGGAAGCCGCCTGCAGAACACATTGAAAGAGTCTGACGGCGATCGCCGTATTTTCGTAATCCCCGAATATCCACATAAAAAAAGCCAGCATCACGGGAAAGCCCGGCATAATGAACAAGGTCGGGTTCGGATAACTTTTGTAAACGAGCGTCCCTTCCTCCAGAAGCACCTTGGCCGCATACATATATTTGACGTCGTCATTGTCCATTTTCTCGTAGGTACCCAATAAAAAAGCGTCTCCGTAATAAAGTGCCGTAAAGGCGGAAACGGCCAATACAATTGCCATGAGCGCATATAAAATTTTTTTTGTTCTCAGGTTCTCTTCCTTTAAAGTAAACATTTCCCTATTCCCCCTTCCTCACCGGATCATCATACACTATCTTGGAGGAAGGGTTCAATACATTTCCTTTATTCCCTGACGGGCCCATCTAAAGGACGTCGGACGTTTCTATTTTACGGATGGACCAGAACGCGGCCAGCACACCGACAGCCGCAAAAACAAGCGGAAGGATATATCCGGCACTCAGCGCGAACCCCATGTTGTTCGAATCGGTGATGGTTACCAGGATGACGGCGGAAACAATCGTCGCGGGAACCGATTTCTTCATCATGCCGAACAGAAGCGGAATCAGGCAAAGCCCTGCCGCCGACACGGCGTTCAGCAGCATACGCAGAACGTGATCCACGATCATTGGGGCGGTTAACGTTTCGTGAACCATATTCAGCGAAGCATCCGCCAGCAGAAAACCGCCGGTTACAAACAAGCCGGAGAGGAAAACCGTAGCGAAGGTCCAGAGACTGACCAGCAGCAGCTTGGCTGCCATGATCTTTTTCCGGCGGACCGGGTAGGTGAACAGAATGTTGACCGTTTTGGCATTGTACTCCCCGATCACAAGCTTGGCCAGGATAACGGAGGCAAAAATAACGAAGGTGATCTTGACGAACCCGATGATGACACCGAACGCCATCTTATAGTCCTGAAAAACATCAATGCCGCCGTCTACCTGTTCCGCCACATGAATACCGCTGATAAGCAGCAGAATCACGGCGTTGGCGATCAGAATGCCTGGGAAGTATCGGCCGATTTTATATTTTTTAAGCTCGAGTTTCATCAATTTAAGCATGGACGCCACCTCCGTGAATGGATTGCAGGAAATAGTCTTCGAGCGAGCTACCCTTCTTGTTCAAGGCCTCGATTTGAACTCCGTTAAGAAGCAAGCCTTTGGAAATTTCCGCCTGCGAGACTCCCCGTTCGTAAATGCGCAGCGTTGTATCGCCGACGACTTTGTAGTTGCGCATACCCAGCTCGCTTTCCAGCACATAAACCGCTTTGTTGAGGTCCGGCGTAACCACTTCGATATATTCGGTATTTCTGCCTCTTACTTCGTCCATCGGTACCTGTTCGATCAGCTTGCCTTCGCTGATGACGCCGACCGTATCGGCGATTTGTTCGATCTCGCCCAGAATATGACTGGAGATCAGCAGGGTGATGCCGTATTCCTTGCTCAGCATCTTGAAAAGACTTCTCAGTTCCTTGATGCCGACGGGATCCAGTCCGTTAATCGGCTCGTCGAGCAGCAGCAGTTCCGGACGGGTCGTGATGGCCCGTGCGATTCCGAGCCGCTGTCTCATGCCGAGCGAGAAGTCTTTGACCGGCTTGCGGTCGATATTTCTCAGCTGAACCAGGTCCAGCGCCTCCCCGATGGCGGCTTTATTATGGAAGCCCATGTATTCGCAATGGAGCTCCAGATTTTCCAGTGCGGTCAGCCTGTCGTAAAACACCGGATACTCGATAATGCTGCCCATCCGTTTCAGAATCTCGTAAGAGTTTTCCGTTAATTTTTCACCGAAAATTTCAATTTCGCCGCCGGTCGGTTTAATCAGGTTCGTCATCATTTTCATCACGGTCGTTTTGCCCGCTCCGTTCAATCCGAGAAACCCGTAGATTTCCCCCTGCCGGATCGTCATATCGACGTCCGAAATCACTTCTTTGCCGTCAAACACTTTCGTCAGCCGCGTCGTTTTCAGCAGTGTGCCCATTTCATTAGCCCCTTTCGTATCTCCTCTTTCTGATTCTTAGTTTAGCTTCCGATTTTCTCTTTTTTATTACTCGATTCTTACAAAAATCTTACGTCCTTCCGTAAGCTGTTTTTTTGAATTTTACGGTGAACGACGTTTTCACGTACGGCTTGCTGGTCAGCGTAATAACGCCGCCGAGCTTCTCCACCAGCCGTTTCGTGATCGTAAGCCCGAGGCCGCTTCCCTGATAAAGAGGGTTACGGGAATCCTCCAGCGTATACATGCGCTCGAAGACCCGGTCCTGATGAAACTCGCTGATTCCCTTGCCCCGGTCCCACACCTCGACATAGGCATGTTCCTCGTCCTCGCGCAGAGTGAGGCCCAGCATATTCCCGTCGCTGCCGTATTGGGAGGCGTTGGAGATCAGGTTGTTCAAAATGCGCACCAGCGCCTCTTCGTTCCCCATCACGTAAATCGGAGTCTCCGGCATCGCGATTACAACCTCCACCCCCTTGGAGGTCAGCGGTTCATAGAAAGCGAGGATCGTCTGCGAGCACACTTCGTTAAGAAGGATACGGTTCAGGGGGATGTCCCGGTCACCGGACTCCAGGCGGGCGAGATCGAAGAATTGATTGATCAGAACGAGGACTTCCCGGGCCTTCGCATGGACTTTGTCGAGCAGCCGTTCCCGTTCTTCCGCCGGTGTGGACGGATTTTGAATGAGCGTTTCCATATAGCCGAGCACCACAGTAAGGGGCGTTTTGAGATCGTGAGAAATGTTCGCGAGCATTTTGCGCATCGAATCTTCGGTTTTATTGTACGTAGCCGTCATCCGCTGATTGGTCTCCACAAGCCCGTTCAGCCTGTTCAGCAGGGCGATTAGCTGCTTGTCGTCCGTCAAGTGCAGCAATTTCCCCCGGGCGGCGCCTCCGCTTAAAATCCCGTCTAACCGGGCCGTTATGTAGGCGAGGCTTTCGTCCCGCTTTTTTTTGCTTCTGTATTGAACGAAGTGAAGCACGAGAGAGACGGCAAGCAGGGCGAGCAGCAATCCCGTCCAACCGCTCATTCGCCGAATTCTCCCAGCTTATAGCCGATTCCCCACAACGTCTTGATGTAAACCGGATTCGACGGATCGTCTTCGATTTTCTCCCTCAGCCGGCGCATATGGACGTTGATGACATTTTCATCCCCGTAATAATCGTCTTCCCATACCGAGCTGTAAATTTGCGCTTTCGTAAAAACCCGTTTGGGATGAACGGCAAACAGTTTCAATAGATGAAACTCCTTGGACGTCAGCTTCAGCTCTGCCCCGTTTTTGCTTACCGAAAAGTTTTCGAGGTCGATGACCAGATCGCCAACGCGCAGCACTTCGGGCGGGGCCGGCGTCCGTTCCGCGGGTGCGGCCGCCGCATACTGCGTCGCCCTGCGAATCGCCGCCTTGATCCGGGCGGCCAGCTCGATCATGGAGAACGGCTTGGCGATATAATCGTCCGCGCCGAAACCGAGACCGAGCGCCTTATCGACGTCGCCGTCCTTGGCGGACGTAATCAGGACGGGGACGAGGCTCGTCTGCCGCACCTTCTGGAGAAAGTCCATGCCGCTCAGTTTCGGCAGCATCAGATCCAGCAGAATCAGGTCGAATTGCCGGCCGGCAAACTTGCGGACCGCTTCTTCCCCGTCGTAGGCGCGCACGACTACGAACCCTTCCTTCGTCAAATAATCGCTTACCATATCGCTGATTTCCGTATCGTCTTCCACAAGCAGCAGTGTATTTTGCATGTTCATCCCGTCCATTCCTGCAATCTGTTTCGGTTGAATCATATCATGTTTCGGAAAGACCCGGTAGAAAGTTCCATAAGTTTTACGGCAAAATAAAACCTGCCTCGTCGTCCTGAGACGCCGGGCAGGTTGTTAAAACGAGGCTGTATTCGACGGGGGAGCTGTCCTCCCAAGGTCCTCCCTCCGGCACTCACCGGAATGCGGAACATGAAAGTAAATACTAGAACCGCAGCGTGATCGGCGCTTCGCCCATTAGCTCAGTTCCGCACCTTATAAAATTTCCCGAGGCAGGAGGGATTCCTCGCGTTACTCATGAGTTACTTGTGTTACTCTTGTTACTCTTGTTACTCTTGTTACTCTTGTTACTCTTGTTACTCTTGTTACTCGGGTTACTCGGGTTACTCGGGTTACTCGCGTTATCCCGTCTATTTACACACCGCCCGCACTCCCGGCGCATGTGTGGCGCTGCATGACGGTGGTCACCCCCATCAGCGGGTGACGCCTCCCAGCATTTTCAGCAGGTTAGCGGTCACCTGCGCACTTTCGGCGCGAGTGGCGGTGCCTTCCGGCTCGAATCCGCCGGCCGTGCGCCCGTTCACGAGCCCCAGGCTCGAGGCGGCGTCGACGGCTTCCCGCACCCATGCGGGAGAAGCCTCCACATCGGCGAAACGGACGGGTTCGCCGACGGCTGCCTTCTTCCCGGCCGCAGCCTCATACGCTCGCACGATCATCGCCGCCATTTCCTGGCGCTTGATGACCGCTTCCGGCGCAAATCCAGAGGCGTTGACGCCATTGACGAGTCCGGCCTTGGAAGCAGCGGCAACGGCGCCCGCGTACCAATCCTGTCCGGACACGTCGGAGAAGGACGGCACTCCCTCCGCCTTCAGATTCAGCAGACGGACGAGCATGGCGGTGAACTCCGCCCGCGTCACTTTCCGCTCGGGAGCAAATGTGTTCTCGGTCATCCCGTCAATCAGGTGCCGGGCCGTTAGCTCCCCGATGACTCCGGCGGCCCAGTGATCTGCGGGCACATCGGCATAAGCTTTGCCGTATTCCAGCGCGGCATACGTGCCGAGATGATTCACATCGGCTGTGAGCTTGCTCAGGTGCCAAGTGCCCCCGGCATATTCGAGGGCGCCGCTTCCGGCGATTTGATACATGCCGGCAAGCTTCGCATCCACGCCCGAACCGACCGGAAGCTCAATCGTGACCGGCTTCGCAAACCTCGTCAGCTCGCTCGTTTTGCCGTCCTTCGTCGTGACGGTCAGACGCAGCTCCAGCAGGTCGCTTCCAGCCGCAAGCCGCGCCCCGGAAGCGGCCGATGCGCTGCCGAGCAGCCTGCGGGCGTCCTCGCCGGCGATCCGTGCTGCGCTCAGCTTCAGCATGCTGCCTTCCCGCTCGGCGGCCGGCACCAGCTCGCCCAGCTCGCTCAGCACGGCTGCGGGAAGCGTCACCGCCACGTTGCCCGCTTGGATGCGGACGGCGGTGCCGTCCAAGAGCGCGCCGGCATTCCCCGGCAGCGCCAGCTCTTCAAACGGCGCGGACGTCACGAACGTGACCGCGCCTGCGGCTTTCATCGCCGCCAGCTCTGCGGCGGTGGCCGCAAGCTTGCCGGCGGAGCCGGGCTCCGGCTTCACAGGCGGCTCTACCGGTGGTACCGGCGGTACGGGCGGAGTTCCGCCGCCGTTATCGCCGCCGGAGCCTCCTCCGCTGCCGCCGTCGCTGCCTCCGCTGCCGGAAGCCTTCACCGTCAGCTCGTACTGCGCGGTGAATCCGCCGTAGACGGCTGACAGGACGGTCGTTCCTTCCGTCAAGGCCTTCACCGCTCCGTGCGTGTCGATCTGCGCCACGGACGGACGGCTGCTGCTGTACGTCACGCCGTCCGTCAGGTCGAACCGGCTGTTATCCGTGTAAACCGCGCGGGTAACCGTCTGATCGGTTTCCCCGACTTTAAGCGAACCCTTGCCGGACAGCTCAATGGAAGCAAGCTGGCCCGACGGCAGACGGTCCACCGTCACGGTCGTCTCTCCGTACACATCCGGCGCCGTGCCGCTCGTCGCCCGGATCACCGCGCTGCCGAGACCCGCCGCTTTGACCGTACCATCGGCCGTCACGGTTACGGCATCCGCCGGAGTCGAGCTGTACACGGACCATGTCACGCTCCGGTCCGTCGCGTCAGCCGGTTTGACGGCGGCGGTCAGCTTCACGCTTTCCCCTACGGCCAGCTTAAGATTCTGCTGTTCAATTTCAACGGATACCGGAGGAACCTCTTTCTTATATAAGCTGAATTCGTCCACGACCCGGCCGCCGACCGTTTTCGTCACAAATTTCAACTCGTCGCCGGCAATGTCGATGGAAGCATACATTTGCGTCTGCTCCTCGTCGATCACCCGCTGCCAATCCCGTTTGGTGACCGGATAAAATTTCGGACCGCTGGAACCGGCAACCACATAGGTCGTTCCCTGTCCGTCCGCCGCGATCTGGTTATTTTTCATCGGGTACGTTCTCAAATAAATGTGATCATGCCCGTTCAGCACGAGATCCACCTTGTTCTCCTCAAGCACAGGAGCCCACAAACTCCGGAGTTCGGCGGTATCGTAGATACTTCCGTACGGACCCCGGTGGAAAATGGCGACCTTCCACTTCTTGTTCGTTTTGGCCAGATCCCGCTTCAGCCATTCTTTCTGCTCTTCATACTGATATTCGCTGTTCAGCACCACAAAGTGAACGTCCTTATAGTCATAGGAAAAGCTGCTGCCCTTCAAGCTGTCCAGTCCGGTTCCCGGCTGGTTGAAATGCGCCAGGAAGTCGCTGTTTTCTCTCGTTCCCATGACTTCATGGTTGCCGATCGTCCCCACGAGCGTCGTATTCAAAAACGCATCCTGGGCCGCACCGAACCACATGTTCCATTCTTTTTCGTTAAAGCCTTTGTCGACCATATCCCCGGCATGAACCATAAATTCCGCGTCCGGGTTGTCGGCGACCGCTTTTTTCACCGTATTGCCCCACAAATTAAAGCCTGCCTGATCGCCTGCCTGGGAATCCGCGAAATACAGGAATTTCGTACGATCGCCGGCAAGTTCCGCCGTCTTAAACGTTCCCTGCTTGCTCGTGTGGCCTTTGCCGTCTCCTACGCGGTACACGTAAGAAGTTCCCGGCTCCAGACCGTCCGCGACCGCTTTATGAATGCGGATCGTGCCGATATCCAGCGTGCTGTACAGGCTGCTGTCTCCCGTAATCCGTTTCACGCTGCCGCCTTGAAAATCTGTAAATTCCGACTGCTTGACGAGTTCGACCACAGTCGGTTCGGTTCCGGGATTCGTATGCCAGATAAACGCCCGGGACGAGGCCGGGTCGGAGCCCATGTTCACGCCAATGTTATAAGGCGTCTCGTTTCCTCCGAGAGGAGATACCGCGAACACGGAAACCGCGCTATAAGCGTTCCCTTTCGCCGCCTGCAGCTTATAGCTTTTGACGGCAGCCGTCAGCGCCTGCGTACGGAGCTTGCCCTGAGCGTCCGTCGTTCCGATGGAGGAACCGTCCGCGAGCACCCCGGCTCCTTCGACAGCGGCTCCACGCTCGTCTTTCACGACAAGCTCGGTCTCGTACCCCTGCACGTGGCCGTAATCGTTCCATTCCAGCTTCAACTGATTCTTGATCTCCGAAGAGAGAGGCAGACCGAAGAAGGAGAAGCTCGTATCCCCGGTATTCGCAAACGAAACGGAGCCGGACTTAAAGGCGATGAGATTCGTGCCGGCCGCATCCTTGCGGATATCGTACTGAATTTGGCCGATGATATCCTGATCCGTCAGGGAGGCCGTCTGCAGCTCTTTCATTTTCAGGCTTACAAGACCCGCTGCGCCGTCAATGTCCGCTGTCAGCTGCATATCGCTGAGCTTCGGACCGCGGACAAGCCGGATGTTTTCGACTTTACCGGGATCGAAAGCGAAGTCGATGCGGCCGTTTTTGATGCTTGCAGCTTTGATTCCTTTAACATCGAGGGAATACGTGCCGCCCGCATACACCTCTTTGGGCGTGTCGTACACTATTTTGGCCGAGCCCGTATCCACGTTGAACGTCCATTCCTTGGTCGTCTGGTTGCCCGACAAGTCACGGATCGAAACCTTCGCCTGATGAATTCCGTCCGCCAAAGGCGTACCCGGCGTGTAGTAAATCCGGCCTTCCGGCGGATACAGCGTATGCTGGACCAAGGTTCCGTCGAGATAGAACCGGATTTTGTCCGGGTCGATCAAGGTCGTGCCGGGATGCTTGGCGGGGTCGTAGCCGTAGTCCTCCCCGTACACTTTGATCGTCGGCAGATTGCTTTTAATCGTTTCGCCGTCGGCCGGCGAGAAATTTTTCAGCACGGGCGGGTCCATATCGTCCTGCGCAGGCCCGTAAAGCGCCCGGATCTGGTCGACGTAGATCGCTCCGGCGTCTTTCTTGGCCGAGGAGGTCTCCATATAGCGGACCGGCATATCCATCGTCAGCGGGAGGGTTCTTCCTTTGGGCACGACGGCCTCCAGGTACTTCCATCCTTTGAAATCGACCCCTACCGTCTGGTCGACAAAATCGAGCGCCACGGCACCTTTGCCGTCGCGCATTTGCGCGCGAAGCCAGTGCTTGTTCCCGTCCCCGTATACCCACATGCTGATTTTCTCGGGGTACCCCGGAATCTGGATGGGCTGGGCGCCGCTTTTTACTTGCAGATAAGCCCCCGAGGTTCCCGGCATCCCGGTAAAATCGTAGGCCAGCTTCAGTGAGTTTTTACCGAAACGCACGAATTCTTCATCCGTTTCGATGCTCACGTTGGTGCTCTTGAACTGGGCGCCCGCACTCGGATTGTAGCGGTCCAGCCCGTTCTCGAAGTCTTCCAGAATAACCGGAGGAACACCGACATGGACATCCAGAGAAGTTTCTACGTTCTTGTATGTGGCATAAATCTTTCCGGTTTTCTCGGTTTCGGCCGTGGCGGTGAACACCCCGGCGGCGTCAATCGAGCCGATCGGCCCCTCGGTGCGCCACTGAATCCGGCTGTTGTCCGCTTGAACGACCTGCCCGTCGCGCAAAGCCGTTATTTTCAACGTCTCCGAGCTGCCGGACGTGAAGGTTTTGACGGCATCGGCAAATTTGAGTTCGGTCAAATCTTCCACGACTTCCACCCTCCCGGTTCCCGTCAACCCGCCCGAGGCGGCCGTGATGACGGTTTCTCCCGCCTTGGAGCCGGCAGTAAACGTACCGTCCGTGGCAAACGTCCCGACCGCCGGATCGACGCTCCACTGCGGAGTCCCGCTAAAAGACGCGGGATGCAGATTGGCGTCCACGGCAGCCGCTTTGAACTCAGCGGACGAGCCGGTCAGCACACGCTCCGTTTGCGGCTGGACAACCAGCTTGTCCGCAGCGCCTTCCGGCGCTTTGTTGACGAGCAGCAGACCGTTCGCGGTTTTACGTTCCCCGCCGTCAGACGGCGTGTTCAGGATTTTCCGCGTCTTCTCGCCGGGCATTCTCGCCACGAAGGTGGAAGAGCCGCCCCCGTCAAGGTTCAGCGCATTGACGGCGCCGAGGTCTTTCATCAGGAGGCCCAGCTCCGTCAAGTCCACGCCTTCACTGAAGCCCGGCTGACGGCCGTCGATTTCCAGCAGGATGACGGAACCGTCCGCTTTCGTCCCGACGGCCGTCCTGGGATGCGCCGCCGGATCGCCGTTCGGCTGGGCGGCCCCGTCCTTGACGAGCAGCCCCGAGCCGCCGATGGCCACCCGGACATCTTTCCATTCGCCTTCCAGCGTAAAGCTGGCGGTGACGTCATCCCCGGGCTTCAGAGGGGCCAGCGTATCCCGGAACTTGCCCGAGGCGGACAGAACCACCTGATTTGGGGCTAGCGGAGTATTTCCCTTGTTTTTATGTACTTCGGATACTTTCATCGCGAGCGTCTGGCCGCTCTGCACGGCTCCGCCCGTCACATCGAGCACCACCTCGTCCCCAAGGTCGTTGGTCATCGTGGAAGTGTGAAACTCGGGTGTGTAAAGAACAAGCGACTCCGTTCCGCGCAGCCGGTTGATTTCCGTAAGGGGACTGCTCTGCCCGCCGAACGCAAGGGTCCGGGTCAGCTTCGGGCTCCGCCCGTAAAGACTCGTCCCGTCGGCTTTTATGCCGAAGGCGTACCAGTCCGCCGGAGGACTCGCAAGAATTTCGCCCTCTCCCATAAACAGCCCCGACGGAATTCCCGTGGACATATCGTAAAAATCTCCGTTAACCGCCGCAATGACCCGGTTGCCCGTCCGGTCCGCATCCGCAGCCATTTGGCTGACGCCCTGCATCCCGTAAACCTTGCCTCCGGTTTTGCCCGCCTGCAGCTCCAAAGCCGCGTTTTTAGGATCGAACTCTACAAAATGGAGCTTTTCCGGTCCCCGGTCCAGCTTCATGTTCATCCATTGGTACGTGGCGCCGGGCCCTATTTCCACCACCCGTTTGTCCACGATTTGCCCTGCCGACGCTGTCGTGCCGGGCACTGCCGCTAATCCCTGTCCTGCCGGCAGCAGGATGGAACAGAGCATCATTCCGCTGAGAAAAGATGCCAGTCTCCGTCTGTTTTTCGCCATTATCGTCACATACCTCCCAAGCTGGTTCAAAGTTTGTCGTCATTTCCGCATTCCGGCTGTTGAGCAGTGGGCCGTGCCAGGAAAGTATACGGTTCTCTTGTAAACTCCACCCCCTATCTTTATAAAGATTTTATGAACCGGGAGCACTTTCATTCATGATTTAGAAATACCCCCACCTTTTCTATTATCAGGGAAAGAAAGCGCTTTTTGAAGTATTATTTTATTATTTAATTTAAAAATGGCAAAAAATTTTGTTAGTTTTCCCTTTTTGAAAATAGAAAAAAGACACCGGAACCGTCCCGAGAGACCAAGTTCCGATGTCTTTTGTGCTGCTGCCGCCTTCGGCTCCGCTATCTTACATTGATTGTTTCGATGCCTTCCGGCGTTTTTTTAATAAGCACAACTTCGCCGAAAATTTGAACGCCTTCCACGACGTAAGACATAATGCTCGTCGATGGCTTCTGGTGGCAAACCACCACAATATGCTGCTCCCCCGAGCTCGTCCAAGTCAGGCGGCAGGCTTCTGCGGCGGAGTCGGGCACTTTGGCTCCGTTGTAGGTGAAGACGTCCGCCTGCTCTACGACCGGAACCTCCGTCTCTCCGGGACGGACCGGGTAAAGCACCTGCATCATGGAAGCCGGACCCGTCGAGCCGCACGAGAAAGTTACGGCCGGAGCGGGCGTCATCTCGTTATACCGGTAGGACACGTAGGCGTCCTCCGTCCGGACGTGCAGCGGGCCGCGCCCGGCTGCGCCGGTGTCCGCGGGTACCGCTCCCTCGCCGGGAGTGGGCACGGAGAGGGAGGCCGGGCTGGCCGTTACTCCCGCTTGATCGGCGCACTCGCCGCTCTGCTCGTACGCCGTCTTCCCTGCCGAAGCATCGGCGCTGTTTCCATCGGTCCCCGGCTCCGTTTCCGTCAGAAGAGGCGTCCGCGTAACCGGCAGCACGTGCAGCCCCGCCGTTCCGTCCTCCGTCGTAAAGCAGACTCCCCGCTCTTCGATACGCACCTGGCCGGGCGCGAAGTGGAACCGCTGCTCGAAACGGTGCGCGTCCCCGCAGCGGAAGCTGTCGGCCAGCAGCCAGTAGTCCGGCTTGACGAAGATCAGGCGGCGCTTGGGAATGACGGGATCGGCCAGATGAAGATAGCCGTCGTGGCTGCCTTCCGCATAGTCGGCCGCAGGTCCCGATGTCCACCGGGTTCCCAGCGGAGCGGCAATACGGCCGTAGTCCCATGTGCCCAGGTACTCCGTAAATTCTTTGCCGTCCACAAGAGTCGTGTTGTGGGCGGCTCCCAGCTTGAAATACCGGCGGAACTCGTCCCCGCCGTAATACGTGTAGCGGCCGGGGTCCATCAGCAAATCCCGGCCGTATGCGCAGAGATCCACATGCAGCATATCCGCATGGCCGTGACCGCCGCCCATCGGCCCGCAGTTCATGCTGGCGAACCGGGCGTCCGGCTCCCAGTCCGAGCGCATGACATACTGCCCGGCTTCCTCGAACGCGAGGGAGGCCGTTTCCGGCCGTACCGGCGTCAAGCGCTCATAAGCTTCCGCCTTATGCAGGCCGTAGAGCCACAGATTCGCCAGATCCACGCGGGCGTGGCCGGCGTATTTCAGCTCCGCGTCCCCGAACTGGATCGCGCCCGCGGTCAGAGCGTCGCGCATATCGTTGTCGTCGCTGTCGCCTTTCATCAGCTGCCTGCCGCTCGGCTTCACGGAATACAAATTCGCCTTTGCCATGCGCCTCACGGCCGATATCCACTCGGGATACAATCCAATGCCGTTATTTTCGGCGAGGTGCAGCACGTGCATATATTGGAAGAAAACTTCGTTATGGTAAAGCGGAGACTGCTCCCAGTGCATGCCGTCCCGGCCGATCTGGAGGGCGGCCGTCTGCCGCAGCCGGTCGGCGCTTACTTCCAGCCAGAACGCCGCATTCCGGAACTCGGGCATGAATACGCCGAGCGCGAAGAGGCCCGCGTTTTCAAGCACGCCCCAGTTGCTGAGGCGTCTCCAAGGATCGAAGGCTCCGGCAATGTACTCGCCGTGCTCATGCAGCGATTTCAGCATCCGGCCGACCAGCTCGGCCGTGAACCCGGGATAATCGCGGAAGCACTCGTACGCCCGGATCCAGTTTATGCAGCGGAGCCCCGCCTCGATCGTCCGCCACGCCAAAGTAGCGGATGCTTCCGCCGGACCGGCGGGCACGGGATTACGGCGCAGCCAGTCGTCCAGCTGCATGCAGAACGCTTCCGCGTACTTGCCGTCGCCCGTGACCAGGTACGCCTGTCCCAGATCGACCCAGTACGCATGCCGGTTCAGCATGTAAGCCCACTCCACATCGCCTGCAGGCACATGCTGCCAGTCGATGTCCTCCGCGAAGGTGACCGGAACGCAGGTCGGTTCCATGTCCCATTCCCCGCGGAAGAGGAACGTCTTCGCGGCAACGCGTTCGGCCGAGGCCAACACTTCCCGCATGTCTTCCCCGTAATGATTACGGACATGACTCACAAGACGCTCCCGTTCTTCCTCACGGATAAACAGCACCGGAGAGGTGCGTGTTTCGTAATGCCTTTTCAGCGTATCATAAGCTTCGTTCCGTCTCTCTCCGCCCGGCTTCAAGAGCGCGGCAGCAGCAGCGGCAGCAGTGGCAAGATCCGGCTGTCCGGCATTCAACCCTTCCCCGATCCGGCCGCTCTTCATCCTAAGGTCCGCTCCTTGCGGTCATACCAATAGCCCGGAATATCCCGCTCTACGCGCATCAAGGCTTCCAGATAGTAGTAGTCGCCCCACACCATATAGTCATCGAGGCCGAGATTTCCACGTACATGATAGGACCCGTGATTAAGCAGCCCTTCCGCTTCGGGTTCGCCGGCCGTCGAATAGTTTTTCACGAGAGAAGCAAGCGAACGTTCCAGCAGATCCGCGAACTCGGCCCGGTCCGGGTCATCCGGCTCCAGGAGTCCGATCAGTTCATGCAATCCCGCGGCAACGATGGCCGAAGCCGAGCTGTCCCGCGGCGTCTCCGGCGTTACTTCCGCATAGAAATCCCAATACGCCACGGAATCCTCCGGCAGTTGGGAAGCGAAGTAGCGTGCCATCCGCTTGGACGTTTCCAGATACGCCGCATTGCCGGTATACCGGTACGACAGGGCAAAACCGTACACGCCCCAAGCCTGGCCGCGGCTCCATGTGGAACCGTTCGTAAAGCCCTGATGAGTCGCGCCCCCGATCGGCTCACCCGTGACAGGCTCGAAAAAGAACGTATGGTAAGAGCTGTCGTCCCCGCGCACGAGGAACCGTCTGCTTTTATCCGCCTGAATAACGGCGGTTTTGCGGTATTTTTCATCCCCTGTATGCTCGTAAGCCCAATAAAGCAGCGGCAGGTTAAGCAGGCAATCGATAATGATGCGGCCGCCTTCCGTTTCGTCACCCATGGGTCCCCAAGCTTGAATAAACTGCCCCTTGTCGTTCCAGCGTTCGAGCAGCTTGTCAGCCGCCTCCAGCGTCAAGTTTTTGGCGTCCTCGTCTCCGAGTACGATCCACTCCGCCTTGGAGGAAAGCGAGTATAGAAATCCGATATCGTGATGGGCGAGCACCTTGTTCTCTTCCATCCGTTTTTTCATGCCTCTCACGGTGCTGCGCGCCGCTTCCAGAAACACTTCGTCCTTTGTATATTCGTAACAGAGCCAGAGCATGCCCGGCCAGAATCCGCATGTCCATTCGTCGTTATCCCGGAGTTCGTACCTGCCGCCGTCGCTCACGTGCGGGAACTTGTCGCCGAACTTCTCGATATTCCGGCGCGTTTTGAGCACCGCATCTTCAATTGCCGCCTTCCACATGGCCATTCCCCTTTCCTGTCTGAAAACATGTCCTTTAACAAGCTGAGTGTGATGCGTCCATTGTAACGGGAGCCGCTCCTCCGACACAGGTGTGATTTTGGCAGGGATGTGCACTATTTTGACCTGGGGTTCCGCAGACGAAGCCACCGCGCACGGAAATTCGAGGCTATGCCCCCAGCCCCGTCAAAGCGCCGCCGCCTGTTCCGCAGCATGTCCGCGCGTCTCTCGCAAGCCGACGGCCGGCCCTTTTTTACCTAAAAAAAGAGCACCGGGTTATCTCTCCCGATACTCTCGCGGCGTGCGGCCGGTGTACTTTTTAAACACTTTGGAAAAATAAGTCCGGTCCGAATAACCGAGCTTGGCGGCGATCAGCTCCACCGGGTCTTCCGACATCTGAAGCGCTTTGCAGGCGATTTTCACCTTGTACCGGTGCGCGTAATCGGTGAAGCTTTCCCCCGTCAGGCGTTTGAAGTACCGGGAGAAATAGCTCGGATTCATGAACAGGTGCTCCGCCACGTCGATCGAGCTCACATTCTCTCCCAGGTGCCGGTAGATGTAATCGTCGATCACCTGCAGCTTCGGTTCTTTCACGGCCGGCGCGGCTCCCGTATCGGTTCCGATCATAAGCCGCTGAATCATCCAGCCGAAGACGGCGAGCGCATCATCAACGTGCATAGCCGTCTGCAGATACGGAATCCATTCGTCTTCCTCCGCGTCCGCGCCTGGCCGGGCCTGCTGAATAAACAGCTGGCGGACTTTTCGGACGCACAGCCGGTTCAGCTCCTCGGGATCGGCCAGCTTGCCGCACGCCGTGCGGCGGATGCGCTCGATCGCCTCCTCCAGCAGCGCATGGTCCCGATGGGCCGCGGCCGCCCCGATGTCTTCCAGCTCCTGCCCGAACAGCCCTTCCGCGGGCAAATAGTACACCTCCGACCCGTCGTCGAACTTCGGCGCGGCATACCCCGAGTCCGCGTAATAGAAGCGGTACCGGTTCTTCGCCATGCTCCGGAAGGTCGGGCCGGCCGAAGACAGCTCCAGCCTCGCCGGGCTGGACCAAAACCGCAGGCCCACATGCAGAAACCGGTCGCACTTGTCCCGCAGATCGGCCGTGTAATCGTGCAGATACTGCTTTTCGTTAAACGTCAGCCCGGGCCGGTAATTGAGCAGAATGACGAGAAAATCGCCCGTGTTGAAAACCGTGACGCCTTCGTACGTCTGGGCCACCTCGCACGCGATGTTGTAAACGCCGTAGCGCAGAAGCGGCATGTCCCGGCTCGCGTATTTTTCGGGAAGCCCGGCGAGAGACAAGTGCCCGAGCAGCAGCGCATAAGCCGGATGCTTCCATTCCACTCCGAGACGCTCGGCGTATCCGAGCAGGCCGTCCGCCTCCGTTCCCTTGATCAGCCGCTGAAACAGAGATTCCTTCAGCAGATCCCGGTTGCGGTTCACGTCCTCCCGGTAAGACACCTGCTCCAGACTGACGACGGACTGCTGAATCCGTCCCACGGACTGCTTCAGGCTTCGGAGAAGCTGATCTTCCGTCAGCTCGTCCTTGATGAGATAATCGTCGGCGTTAAGCAGCAGCGCTTGTTTGGCATAATGAAAATCTTCGTGGCAGGTCAGAAAAATAATCCGGACTCCCGGCTTGATGCTCGAGAACTGGGCGGCAAGCTCCAGCCCGTTCATCTGGGGCAGGCCGATATCGGTCACGACAATGTCGGGCAGCAGCTCCTTGAACATCTGCAGCGCCCGCACGCTGGAGTAAGTTTCTCCGGCTACGTGAAGACCGCACGCCTCCCAGTCAATCAGCTTGTGCAAATATTTCAGCATCGGCACATCGTCGTCGATCAGCATGACGTTATACATGGCTCTCCCCCTCCAAAGGTTGAATCGGGAATGACAGCCGCACTGTCACGCCCCCGTTTTCGCTGCGCTCCATTCCCATCTCCGCCGACATGCCGTAGGTCAGCCGCATACGCTGCAGCACGTTAAGCAGGCCGACACGGCGGTACGAGGACTGCTGGTCCGGGTCTTGGTTCAGCACGGCCTGCAGCTCACGGAGCTGCCCGTCCGTCATCCCTCTGCCGTTGTCGGAGATGCGGATCACGACCCGGTCTTCCGCGCGCTCTGCCGTGAGCTCAAGGAGACCGCCCTCCTCCTTGTCGACGAAACCGTGCACCACCGCGTTCTCGACGATCGGCTGGAGCAGCAGCATCGGCATCGGCTGCCTCTCAAGTTCGGCCGGAATCCGGACGGAAAGCTCCAGCGCGAGATCGTTTCTCATGTTCATGATCTCCAGGTAATGCTTCAAGAGCGCGCTCTCGCTGCGCAGCGTGGACGGCTCGTTCACTCGCATATAAGCGCGGAGCAGACTGCTCAGCGAATCGATCATCCGCCCGTGCAGCTTATCCTCCGACACGTACAGACTGCATTTGATCGAATTCAGCGTGTTGAGAAGAAAATGCGGCCGGATCTGGGCAAACAAGGCCTGAAGCTCCAGCACGCGCTTCTGCTCCTGCTCGGTTTCGATGCCGGCGATAAGCCCGTTGATCTCGTCGAGCATCGAGTTAAAGGAGCGGCCGAGATCGCTGATTTCGTCCCTGCCTTTGTCCGGGAAGCGGATGCTGCGGTTTCCCTCCCCGAACTGGTGGGCAATCCGCTGAAGCTTGCGGATCGGGCGATGGAGGCTGCGCGCCAGGAAGAAGGACAGCATCAGGAACATGATGATAAACACCGCTAGGGCCATGGCGCTGACAAAGAATGTTTTCGTAATTTGTCCCGTTGCCGTTTTCTCCGGAGTCTCGTACACCAGCTTCCAGTTGCCTTGGGCGATAATCGCCTCGCTGCGGATATTCCGGTCTCCCTGTTTCTGCGGAAGCTCCGGCTCCGTAAAAGCGATGGAGGCATTGCCCGCGATGCGCTGCCCGTTTTTCTCGAAAAGCGTAAACTGGCCGGAAGTCGACGACGAAAAGTACGGATCGAAATACGTGCTGGAAATGCCGATCATCAGCGTCCCGAGCAGGCCTCCGGTATCCGTGTCCCGGATGACCCGCGACAAGTAATAGTACGTGTCCTTGTCCGGACCCGATCCCGCGACCGTTCCGAGCCATTGGATACTGGTCGGGTTGTCCAGCACAATCCGCGGCTTGACCGTCCTCCAGTCGTTCTCCATCTGCGGCAGCGTCTGCCCGCTCCCCACATCCATATACGGCACGATAAAGCCCGTATCGTTAACCAGGAACAGCCGCACATACTTGTTCAGGGCGTTAATCGACACCTGATCGTAGCTGTTGCGGATTTTGGTGTACTTGTTGAAATCGTCAAAAGTATGAATACCGGTCATCCCTTGAATTTCGCGGAGATTGTCCCGGATCTCCTCGTTTTGCACGTAGAAATGCGAAGCGAAAGAGATGTCGTCCAGCAGCTTTTCGATATCCTTGGTCATGAGCTGCAAAATCGACTGATTCGCCGCTTCCATTTTATCCATGGTGGTCCGTTTGATCGTGATGTAGGCAAGCGAGGATACGGTCACGATCGGCAGCAGGATGAAGATCAGGAACGAGAATTGAATTTTGCGGTAAAACGAGCTCTGCAGCATGACGCTCCTCCTCTGTCCGGACCTTCGCAAGCGCTTTCGAACCGGTTGTTTTCTCACTATACCAAGAATGGCCGAAAACGAGCTACGGCAAAAACCCCCAGTTCAGGAGGCCTTTGCCGCAGAATCGTCCTTCAATTACTTTTTATTCTTCTCGATGACCTTATTCGCTTCGTCTACCATCCATTTCTGAACATCTTCCACTTTCTTGTTGTCCAGAATGAACATGCTGAATCCGTCGGTCAGGATCTTGTCCAGAGCAGCCGCGTAAGAGATGCTGTTCTTGGATGGCGGCAGGGCCTTAATGCCTGCACCGAATAGCGTGTACATCAGGGAATCCACATCGTACAGGTCCTTGTTCTGGCCGATCAGACGCTCCGCAAGCGGCTTGGCATCGCCTTTCTTCCAGCCCGGAAGCTCGGCGCGCGCGTCCGTCAGGTTCGTGGACATGAAGCGCATGAACTGGTAAGCTTCCTGTTTATGCTCGGAGCTTGCACCTACGGACATGTAGTTGCCCCCCATGAACATATCGGTCGAATCGCCTTTCTTTTGAACCGGTACCGGCGCGACGGCCGTTTTGAACGTATGCGGGAATTTTTGCGTATCCCCGATTTCGCTGATCATCCAGGAACCGGACAGCAGCATAGCCGCTTTCTGGTTAAAGAATTCCGCGCGGTAGTTCAGCTTCGCGCCGATTACGTCCGCGTAAGGCTTGGCCGTCTTGTCTTCCTTCTCCATCGCGCGGCGGAGATTGAAGAAATACGTGTAGGTCGGGCTGTCGAAGTTCGTTTTGCCTTCTTCCGTCAGGAACGGATGCTGCATGTAAATTTGCGCGTCTGGGTTAGCGTACATAGGCCAGTTGTGGAAGTAGGCGCCGTAGCGTTTTTCCGTGCCTTCGCCTTTGTTCAGCTTCTTGGCGTATTCGCGGAACTCGTCCCACGTCCAGCCCAGTTTCGGAACCGGCAGACCCGCTTCGTCCAGAGCGTCTTTATTCAGAAGCACGAAGTTGGTTGTGATGTTGTTTTGGATGCCGTAATATTTGCCTTCAAACTTCGGATTAACGAAGTATTCTTCTTCCGGTTTAACGTTGTCTTTCGCGTAAAACTCATCCAGCGGAGCCAGCACTTTGTTGGCTACACGCGTATCCAGCTCGCTGATGCTCGGGAACATGACGACATCGACTTTCTCACCGGATGTCAGTAGGACGTCGAGCTTTTTAAGAGACTCCAGCGAGTTCCCCGGTACCAGAGAAATATGCTGAACTTTGATGTTCGGATATTTTTCCTGGAATTGGTCGATATATTTCTTGGTCGATTGCGCCTGGGTTTCGTTATCCCAGTTGTAATACTTGATGGTGACCTGTTTGCCGGAGCTGTCTTTGCCTGCGGAACTCTCTTCGGACTTGCCGCAGCCGCTGAGAACCGTAATGGCCAACATGACGCAGATGAGTACCCATGCCGTCGCCTTTTTCATTGTGTTGTTCCCCCTCAACCTGTATGTGTTTTCCTTTACAATCGGTATTATAGCCCCCGTGCGGGGCAAACGTTGTGCAACAATTTGACTACTTTTGTGAACAATTTTGACTCTGTGCACGATTTTGCGCGTCCTGGCGTTATCCTTTCACACCGCCGAGGGCGATGCCCTTGATCACTTGTTTTTGCAGGGCGATAAAAATAACCAGCAGCGGGATAATGGCGGATAAAGAAGCCATCATAAGCACCGCGAAGTTGTCCGCATAGTCGTCCTTGAAGAGCTGAATACCGAGCGTGATCGGATAAAGGTCTTTGTCCAGCAGGAAAATAAGCGGCATCTGGTAGTCGTTCCATGTCCAGATGAATTTGATGATCGCGACCGTGGCGAGAATCGGCTTACAGAGCGGCAGCATAATCTGCCAGTAAATGCGGAAGTAACCCGCGCCGTCGATTTTGGCGGCTTCGATGAAGTCGCTGTGTATGCTCATCATAAACTGTCGCAGCAAGAATGTGAAATAGATGGAGAACATCATCATCAGGATCAGCGCCGCGTGCGTATCATACAGACCGAGCCAGCGGATCAGCAGGAAGCGCGGAATCAGCGTCGCCTGCTCCGGCACGATCATAAACGTCAGAAGCAGCGTAAACGCGATATTGCGTCCCCGGAAGTTCAGCTTCGTGAACGAGAACGCGGCCATCGAGGAGATGATCAGCGTCAGAGCCGTAACGATTACGGACAGTTTGATCGAGTTAAAATAAAACAGGTGAAACGGGACATTGCCGGCCCACACGGCTTTGAAGTTCCCTACCGCGTTCCATGCCTTCGGGATCCACTCGATCGGGAAAACCATGACGTCCTTCTCGTATTTCATGGCAGCCGAGGTCATCCACAGGAGCGGAATCAGAAAGCACAGGGAGAACAGGCCGATAATCACGGTGTTAAACAATTTCCAGAAGTCGAATTTGCGCAGACTCATAGGTGCTTCCTCCTATCCGTAGTGAACCTGGCGCTTCTGAATCTGCCAGGAAATCAGAGTGATAATGCCGACAATGGCGAACAGCAGCCACGAAATCGAAGAAGCGTAGCCCATCCGGAAGTTGCGGAATCCTTCTTCGTAAATCCGGTACACCAGCACCGTGGAGGCGTTATTGGGGCCGCCGCTCGTCAGGAAGGCGATCAGATCGAATACCTTGAACGAACCCATCAGCAGCGTGATAAACAAGAACGTATTCGTCGGGCCGAGCATCGGCATCGTGATTTTGTAAAACTTCTGCAGAGAGCTCGCGCCGTCAATGCTGGCGGCTTCGTACATATCGTCCGGAATTCCGGACAGGCCCGCCATATAAATAATGATCTGATAGCCCAGTCCCGCCCAGATGGCGATAATCGCGATGGACAGCAGGGCATACTTCGGATCTGCCAGCCACATCGGCGGATTGTCGATCCCCATGCTTTTCAGAAAACCGTTAATCGGCCCCAGCGAAGGGTGGTACAAAGCGCTCCAGACCGCGCCGACCGCAATAATCGACGAAATGTACGGAATAAAAAACGCCACTTTAAAATAGCTCTGCGCGTACACTTTCGTGTGAATCAGCACCGCAAGCACCAGGGACAGCGCCATGCCGACCGGTACCGTAAGGACGGTGTAGATCAAGTTGTTTTTGATCGCGGCAAGAACCTTATCGTCCTGGAACATTTCTACATAGTTTTGCAGACCGACGAATTTGACGGAAGACATCCCGCCCAGCAGGTTCCAATCGCACAAGCTCATATAAAGGGAAAATAAGACCGGGAATAAATACAGCAGCACAATGCCGATCAGCTCCGGGGACAGAAACAGCCAGCCTATCGTAGCCTCTTTCCTCCGGTGGTTCCAAAACGGCTTCTTGGGAGCCGACGCGGCTGCCCTGCTCACATTCGAGCTGTCCTGTTTCATACTCAAGCACCTCTCTACCTTGATGGTACCTTCACTATACGATGGCCGGACGAACGGGACCGATTCGGATTCTGACCTAAATGTGCACTATTTTGACTTTGCTTTGGGGGAACGCCTGCAGGAACTCAAGGTGAAAAATGACTGCCGGACGATGACCGGAAGGAGATTAAGAAGAAGGACCGGGAGCAGGTGACCAGCTCAGATCCGGCCGCAGGACCCGTCTTGTCATCCTGACGGGTGAATTCCAAATCCGCAGCAAATAACCACGGTCGCGGCGACCGTGGTTACTCCGGTTTATTACCTATACCTGGGAAATCTGGTCTGTCACACGGATGTTTGCTTGTCCGCGGGGAATACAAGCCCGATCTGTCTGCGGGCTTCGTCCATAATTTCCATCGCGGTCAGCGAAACCTCGTGGGAATTGACGGCGGATTCCGTCTTGCCGTCCCGGATCAGGTCGATAAACTCCTGAACCTCATAGTACATGTTCCGCGCGATCTGAGGCTGCGTAAGATCCTCCACGGAACCGTCCCTGTAGCGGATTTCGACTTTTTCCGGCTGGCTGATCTTGTCGATCACCATCGTGCCGTTCTCGCCCTGAATCTCCGAGGACTGATAGGAATGCGTAATTTTCGAGTGCATGATAACGGCGTCCATCTCCCCGTACTTGAGCAGCACGCTGCCCTCTCCGTCCACGCCCGATTCCAGCAGCATGCCGCCCGCCTTTACGGCGTCGGGTTTGCCGAACAACTGAACGGCCGGATGCACGCAGTATACCCCGAGGTCCATCATGGACCCGTTGGAAAAAACGGGATTGAACGCGTTCAGGACGGTGCCCTGCTTGTACGCGTCATAGCGCGAAGAATACTGGCAGTAGCTGCCGAAATACCGGCGTACCGGACCGATTTTGTGAAGATTGTCCCGGATGGCCTTGAAGTTCGGAAGCAGCGTGGATTTCAAAGCTTCCATCAGCAGCACTTTGTTCTCCTTCGCCGCCTCGATCATCGCGCTCAGTTCCCGCGTATTGGAAGCGATAGGCTTCTCGCACAGCACGTGCTTGCCGCCCTTCATCAGCGCAATGGCCTGCTCGGCGTGAAAAGAATTGGGGCTGGCGATATAAACCGCGTCGAATTCGCCGCTTTGAGCCATGGCTTCCAGGTCCGTATATATGTGCTGGATATCGAATTTGTCCGCAAATTGCCGCGCGCGCTCCGCCGTGCGGGAATAAACCCCGGTGAGCCGGAAGTCTTTCGATTCCCTGCCGGCATGAATGAGCTCTTCCGTAATCCAATTCGTTCCTACGACTGCAAATCTGATCATCCTCGTCTTCCTTTCTTTTCAACCGTTATGTATGATTCCTAGTTTATCATGCCCGGTACTATCGGCAAAATAGCGGCGGCTTGCGCCGCATGGACTTCGATCAAAATGTGCTCCGGCCGCGATATCGAGCGGAGATATAGAAATCTGAGGCAAAACGGCGCCGCGCCGTCGATGCCCGGCCAGCTTTCAGACCCGCGCCCCTCAAATGGTTCGGAACCGCTCTGCGCAGTAAGCTGTTCGATCATCCGGCGGGCTAAAGCCGTAGCGGCAGGCCCGTCACTGCAGGGCACGGCACGACACCAGCACAACGCTCGCGGAAGCGGGTTCTGCCGGCGCCTCCCCGTCTGCCCGCCCCTCCGCAAAAAAAGCGCCTGCCCGTCGTCTGCCGGGGAGGCGCTTTTTTTGTTTGCGGTCCGAGCCTTATGCGACCGGTGCCGTTGTGAGGCTTCACGGCCTCCGAATCCACCGGCTTCGCTTCCCCTTTTTGAGAGGAAAAACGTTTCCGGCCGACTTCGCGTTAACGGAAGCCGGGAGCGGCACCCCGCAGCACCGGGAAGAACGGACCGCCTCCCTCTACAGCTTTTTCGCGTCCTGCACTCTGAGCCGCCCGTCCTCCGTAAACCACAGAGGCGCGCTCAGCAATCCGAGCAGCATGGCGGTCAGCGCCGCGGCCGAGGACAGCACGAACATGATCAGAATCTGATAGCGCACCGCCTCCACCGGGTCGGCTCCCGCCGCGATCATGCCGGTCATCATGCCCGGAAGCTGGACGAGTCCCGTCGTCTTCATGCCGTCGAGTGTCGGAATCATGCCGGAGCGGACCGACCGCTTGATCGATGCATGAATGGCCTGCTTCGCGGTGGCGCCCAAAGCAAGCAGAGCTTCGATCTCTCCGCGAGCCGCCTCCATTTCCCTTTTCATCGCATTCAGAAAAAGACCCGCCACGATCATCGAACTGCCGATGGTAATCCCGCTGATCGGGATAATGAACTGCGGAATCGCTTCGATGATGCCGAACCCGAGCAGCAGCGCCATCGTCACAGCCTCGGTGCAAGCCAGAGCGAGGGCAATCCGGGTTTTTATGCCGGGAATCTCTTTAGCCCGTTTGCCCACGTTCCAGGTGGCGACCGCGATCATAGCCGCCACGATCAAGACCATAAACAGCGGGTGCTTGGCATCGAACACCATATGCAGCACATACCCGACAAACAGGAGCTGCACGGCGGAACGTATCGTGCCGACGATAATTTCTTTCTCCAGCCCCAGCTTCTGTCTCATGGACAGTAAAATCGTCACGGCCACGAACACCAGCGTGCTGGCCAGCGCAAGATTGGACATCAGTACTCCTCCCTTTCCCGGTCGGGACGCGAGATAAACCGGCGCGCCTGCTCGGTCGAAGGCCCCCGGAAGAATTCTGCGGTCAGCGCCGACTCCATCAGCCGCCCTTCGTCCATAAACCATACGGAATCGCTCGTTTGAGCCGCCTGCTCCAGATCATGCGTAATCCAGACCAGCGACGCGCCGCCGCTTTGCGACCAATCGACGAGCAGACGCTCGGCCGCCCTCTTGCTGCCGGGATCGAGCGACGCCGTCACTTCGTCGAGCAGCATCACGTCCGGCTGAAGGAGCATGGCCCGGACGAGAGCCGTCCGCTGCTTTTCGCCGCCGGACAAATCTCCGCCCTGCTTCGACCAGTCCAGACCTTCCAGACCGAGTGCAGCCATAGACCGCTCTGCGAGCCCGCGGTCGAACGGGGTTCCGTGCAGCCTGCTCACCGTCTGCAAATTCTCTTCCACGCTGCCCGGCAGCATAACCGGCTGCTGGGCGACGTAGCAGATTTTTTTGCGCCACTCCTGCGGTTTCCAGCCGTCTGCGCTTTTGCCATGAAGCCTGAGTTCCCCTTCATCCGGCCGGTCGAGACGAGCCAGTATGCGGAGCAGCGTCGTTTTCCCCTGCCCCGACGTCCCGATCACCGCAACGCGCTCACCCTCCCCAACCTCAGCCGAGATGTCCCGGAACAAGTAATCGGAGGGTCGGTCGTGCCTTTTTTTTGAAATGCCGTGCAAAATGAGCCTCGTACCCACTATGTAACACTCCCTGCCGCAAACGCCTCAAGCATCCGCTAGTCGTTATCCCCCATTATAGCCCGGGACGGACCCGACGAAAATACATGACGAGTATGGAATCGTTCCGGTGAAATCGCCGGAGGCGAATTGAACTTGATTATCCGATCACAGATTCAAAGAAGCATTCAGCAAGGCAAGGCTTCCTCCTCATGGACCACATATAAACAAGTAAACCCCATCCAATTGGACGGGGCTTTTATTTAGTACCTGGGTGTATGGAGTGTTGACCTAATTCTCTTCCGTTCCCCCAGCCGCCCAATACCCAGCCGGATAAGCAACCAGGAGTGTGGCAATAGATTGATAAGTCATGTTTGAATCATAATAAAGGTCAAGTCTTGTTGCAATCGTAACGACTGCAAGGACAAAAGGGACGGTCAGAATTATTCTTTGGGTGCGGGTTTTCACAGCATCACCACCGTTTTACTACTTATTTAAAATTGTAGTAGTCTTTCATAGTCATCACTGTTAAATGTTACCAATAATTTACATGTAAGTCAAAGGTAATAATATAGCCGCATTCGCAGAAGAAAACTTCAAACAACATGATGACAACTATTTTCATGAGTTGCTTGGTGAATCCATGAAAACGACCTTTCACCCAGAGTAAATCCCGCGCAAAACAAAAGCTGCGGATCTTTCCGGTATCCCGGCAAAGACCGCAGCTTTTTATCTTTTCGATCACCGTTTCTCCGGTTGAGCGGAAGCCAGGCAGTCGCCCCTAGCCGTCACCGCTAGCTGTCGCCGCCGCCCGTCTGCCAACACCGCCCGCGCTCACTCCGGCCGCTCCAGCGAGAAAATCTCGCCGAGCTTGCTGTAGCTGCTGCCGGCGAGCCGGCTGACCGGACGGAGCGCGGCCGGATCAATGCGCCCTCCGCTGTACAGCTCGTCGGCGATGTGGAAGCGGACCACGCGGCCGATCAGGAGATCGCACGCCGGCGCGGATTCGATGCCGCCGAGCGGGATCGACCGCTCCAGCACGCATTCCATGCGGATCTTCGCTTCCGCTACGCCGGGCACGGCGATTTTGCCGCTCTCGACGAGCGTCAGTCCCGCAAGCTCGATCTCGCTCTCATCCGGCGGCAGACCGGCCGCCGTCGCGTTGATCGCGTCGATGTACGATTCGTCGCTAATGTGAACGACGAACGCGCCCAGGTCGCGTGCGTTGCGCGCGGTATCCTTCGGCTCTCCGTTCTTCCGCTGGACGGAGACGGAAATCAACGGCGGGTTCGCCGCCACAATGTTGAAGTAACTGAACGGCGCCGCATTTACAATGCCTTCTTTAGACAGCGTCGTCACGAAAGCGACCGGCCGGGGAATGATACTCCCGATCAGCAGCTTATACGTTTCGCGTTCGCTCTGGCTTTCCGGGTCAATCTCAATCATATTCCTCTCCCCTTTCCCGTCTCCGCTTCCGCGGGGCGGGGTACTGTGACGCCGGCGAGGAAGCTCCATTAGGCGGCGCTTCCTGCCCTACAGGGTTACGACCGCTGCCCTGATTCCGTGCCTCGCACGCAGCCTCAGCCCTTAAAGCGATCCGCAAACCAACGGGCCGCGGCGTCAACTTCCGAACCCGTCAGCTGGTGCCCGTAGTTCTCCCAGTGAATGTCCACTTCGGCTCCCGCCGCTTCCAGCAGGCTCTTAAGTTCCTCCGTCTCGCCCGGCGTGCAGAGCGGATCGTTCTTGCCGGCGCCGATAAAGACGGGCAGACCTGCGGAATCCGGGAGCTCGATACCTCTGCGAGGCACCATCGGATGATGAAGGATCGCCCCTTTCAACGCCTGCTTATAGTGGAAAAGCAGGCTTCCCGCAATGTTCGCTCCGTTGGAATAGCCTACGGCAACGAGATTGCTGCGGTCGAACCCGTACTTTTCCGCCGCCTCGTCCAGAAACCCGCCCAGT
The DNA here is from genome assembly GCF_000739915.1 of Paenibacillus chitinolyticus NBRC 15660. Lineage (GTDB taxonomy): Bacteria > Bacillota > Bacilli > Paenibacillales > NBRC-103111 > Paenibacillus_F > Paenibacillus_F chitinolyticus. The sequence goes on from NZ_BBJT01000004.1 coordinate 549,229, forward strand.
TCCTCCGTACGGAATACGAGATCTTCCTCGTCGAATATGCCCTCCGCCAGTCTGCGGAAAAAACGCGGCATCCCGTTTTCAAGCACATTGCCCCGAACGCTCAGCACCGAGGATTCCGGCGAGATGCGCTCGGCCAGCGGAAGCAGATCGTGCTCGGTTCCTCCCGTCCCGTGAAAAAGAACCAGGACAGGCGCGGCCGGATTGCTTCCTTCGCGGTACACATGTTTCATCGTCATTGTTTATCCGCCTCCAATACACGGACTTCGATAGGAGGAAGTCCTTTCTGGATCGTCGCCCGGTGAGGTTCGTACCACTCCGGCAGCACAAGCTCTTCGCCAAGCGCTTCGAACGGCTCGTCACGCGTGAAGCCCGGAGGATCCGTGGCGATTTCGAACAAGATTCCGCCCGCCTCGCGGAAGTAAATCGCGTTAAAATACTGTCGGTCGATAACCGGCGTCGGCTCGAATCCGTTCGTCTGGACATGATCTCTCCAGTCCTCGTGGTCTTCGAAGTCTTTGGCCCTCCAAGCGATATGATGGACCGTACCCGATCCGCCCGAGCCGTGAGGCACCTCGTCTTTTTTGATATCCACCACATTGCCGATGTCGCCTTCCGATACGAAACGGACCAATCCGTCCTCCTCGGCGGTTCTTGTCAGCCCCATAACATGTTCAACGGTATGCATCGTGCTTTCCGGGTTCAGGCTGTAGAGCACCGCGCCCCCGAAGCCCTTGATCGCTTTGTCCGCGGGTACGCCGCCGAACGACCATTTGCTGTCCGCGCCTTCCGCGCGTTCCACCAGCTCAAGCTCCAAGCCGTCGATATCCTGGAACTGGATGTACGTTTCCGAGAAACGTTCCGTCTCACGGAACGAAACATCCAGTTTCCGCAGCCGCTCTTTCCAGAAAGGCAGCGCTCCCTGCGGAACCGCAAAGGTGATAATGCCGACCTGCCCGCCGCCGATGCGGCCTTTGCGCGACGTTGCCCAAGGGAAAAACGTGATGGCCGTGCCCGGGCTTCCCGATTCATTGCCGAAATACAGATGATACACTTCCGGCGCGTCGAAGTTGATCGTTTTTTTCACAAGTCTCAGACCGAGTACACCCGCGTAAAAATCAACGTTCGCCTGCGCGTCTTTCACAAAAGCGGTAATATGATGAATGCCTGCTGTTTTTTTCGTCATGGTTTAGCACCTCTTCGGTTTTAATATAGGTTGGCTTTACAGGAGAAAATTAGTCGGGAACCCTTCAGAAAGAGTCCCTGCTTACGAATTCGCCGACCGGCTTGCGGTAACCGCGCGGCCTTTGGCCGGAAATGTCTTCCTTGCCTATCGTAATGAGCAGGGCCGGTACATACCGGTCCGGGATGTTCAGCGCCTCGCGCATCGCGTCCGCGTCGAAGCCGATCATCGGGCAGGTGTCCCACCCTCTGTCTTTGGCGGCCAGCATGAAGGTCATCGCCGACAAGCTCGCGTTGCGGATCGCTTCGTCGCGTTTGAACGCTTCGCCTCTGTCCTCGTAAAACGCCGTGACCGCTTCGATCGTCTGATCATACTCCTGCTTGTTGATTACGCCCAAATTCAGCAGCCCTTCGTTGATCTTACCGGCATCGTGATGGGCGTCCATATGACCGAGCACCAGAATCGCGGCCGAAGCCATTTTTACCTTGTACTGCTTGTTAGCGGCCTCATATATCCGCTCCTTTACCGCTGGGTCTTTCACGACCACGTAATGCGCGTGCTGCAAATTAAAAGCCGACGGCGCATATTTGACCAGGCTGAAAATCGCATCCAGTTCCTGATCCGGCAGCTCGACACCTTGCACGAATTTGGTAGCCGATCTCCGTTCTTTTAATACCGTTTCGAATTCTTTCATGATCATCTCTCCTATTTCAACAGTGGTAGGGTTTTGCGTCTATATCAACCGTCAAGCGGAAGCTTGCGGGAAATGTGTTTCGGTCGTGCGGACTTGTTACGGAAGCGTGCCGGACAAAAGTCCTCTTACGCTTACGGCAGGTCGATCAGCATGAGACGGGCTCCCGTCTCCGTATGCAGTTCGAGCCGCTCTTGCTCCGTGATGCGCGCCGCGTCCCTGCGGGAGAGCTTGTAAGCGCCGTCCGCCGTGGCGGAGCCTTCGATGACGAAGACGTACATCCGTCTTCCCGGCTTCTGGCTGAACGTAAGCGCTTGTCCAGGCTCAAGCTCGGCCAGGTAGAGCGTCAGATCCTGATGGATGCGGGCCGGCTTCACTCCGTCATCGCCGTCACCGGCGGCGCTTTCCCCGGGCCGTCCCGTTACGACGGGCACCCATTCGTTTTTGCGGCTGTCCAGGTCGTAGGCTGCCTGCTCATAGGAAGGGGTCAGCCCTTCCTCATTCGGGGTAAACCAGAGCTGGAGCAGCTCCACTTCTTCCGAAGCCGAAGGATTCGTCTCGGAATGTTCGATGCCGGTCCCCGCGGTCATCCGCTGGACTTCTCCCGCACGCGTGACCGTTTTGTTGCCCAGCGTGTCTTCGTGCTGAAGCTCTCCCCGGAGCACAACCGTCACAATCTCCATTTCCTCGTGCTTATGGAAATCGAAACCTTTTAGCGGCTGCACCCGATCGTCGTTAAACACCCTCAGCGGCCCGAACTCCGTATTCCCCGGATCGAAATATCCGCCGAATGAAAAGCTGTGGCTCGTATACAGCCAGCCGAAATTTCTCGTAATGCGCGCCAGCGCTCCATGTACTTTGATCATGAGAACCGCTCCCTTCATCCGAATGAACTCAACATGAAATCTTAAATTTGGTTATCTTAATTTTAAGATATGTGCCAAAAAATTTTTCAGCTCTGCTTCTGAGCCGCCGTACCCAGCTTTTTGATCAGCCCGATCGCCAGCTTCTTCTCTTCGGCCGTCAATCCGTTCATGCTCGCCTTCACAACCTCGGCATGTTCGGGAAAAATATCGTTAAACAGCTCCGTACCCCGTTCCGTAATCTCCGCATAAGTCACCCGGCGGTCACTCGGACACGAGATCCGTCTCAGAAGCTCTTTCTTCTCCAGTTTGTCAATGTTATAGGTGATGCTTCCGCTGGTCACAAGAATCTTGTCTCCGATCTGCTGAAGCGGAAACTTTCCTTTATGGTACAAAAGCTCCAGTATGGCGAACTCCGAAGGAGACAAGCCGTGTCTTTTCATATCCTTGACCGAGCGGTCCATAATAACCTTCTGGGCTTTCGAAAGGACGACAAACAATTTAAGCGATAAGTCGATGTCTTCATTCACTAAGGTGCTGTCCTGCTCTTTCATGCGGTTCACCACCGTTTCGTTTATATCTCAAATTTGAATATCTTTAATTTAAGATAAATATACACCTCTTCGAAAGAGGTGTCAAGCACATTCGCAATAGGGGTCCGAAACTTTTGGGCCTGTCTAAATAAAACAGACGTCTATTCCGGAGAAGGCCCCAGCGGGATGCGGTACTGCGAGCATTCTTCCACGATATGCTCCCCTTGCGAATAAATCCAGCGGAAGCGGAAGTGACTGCCACCATAGCCCGTTTTCTCACGGATATCGGGAACGACCACCGTCTCCATATTGTCCATCAGCGTCCGCTGCATATCCGTCAGCCTCTGTTCGTTTGCCTTCCGGCGCTCCTCCGCTTCCTCTTCGGACGGCGAAGTCTGGAGGTAATACTCGCGGCCGACCTCTTCGGCGCTCCAACCCTGCGGCAGAGGCGCTCCCGAACCTCGGAAAATTTCCTTCACCGTTTCAATCCAATCGTTGTAAAGATCCATTTCTACTTTCAAAATTGAGTCCCCCGTTCTTCCGGCTAACCGGTTGTCTCTCTGATTTTACCCTATTCCGGGGCGTTTTGGACAGAGAGCGGGACGCATACTCCAAGCAGCACCGATTGTGCCGTTCCTGCGGCGGCAGTCTGAAGAATTCTTAACCGAACATTCTGCCGCGAAAGATTTCATGCCCTAATCAGCATTTACCGCAAGACCGTCCTGTATCCAATAAAAAAGAACCTTCCCGGCGGATTTAACAGGCCTTTCGTGCCCCTTAACGGCTCCATGCAGCACATTTTTATACGACTGTTGTGATGGGAGAGAGCTGTTCCTTTTCGCTGGAACTGACCCCACTAAAAAATCGGCCTGTCGCAAAGAATGCGAACAAAGGCCGATTTTTTACTTTTGGAGTTGTTGTTTTTGGAAAGGATTGAGGCTAACTACCTCACACCTTTACTAAGTAATTGCGGATTCTTTCCAACCAGTAGTGTCACCAGGTTTTGATTTTACTATGACCGATACTGATGCAGAAATGAAGCCTAGCGTAGCAGTTCCATAAACTGTAAACGGACCGTTTCCATAAGCGTAGCCTCCGCTTTTATAGGCGCTTGAAACACCATCACTTACAATAACTAAAGGATCGATGTTCCAGTGTGAATTCACAGCAGTGTCTGCTGAGAGCACGTTATTATTTCCGTCAATGGTATAGAATACTTTTGTTTTTAGAGTTGTTAAATCAATCCCTAAAAATGTCATAGTCCAGGAATAAGACCCCCAATAGCTTTCTTCACTTGCTGTTGTGATGGCTCTTTTTTTGTTGGATGATTCTTCTACCTTGCTTTGTATAACTACTTCTCCGTTTGAAATAGAAGTGGATCTTCCTAAAGCTACCGTTTTCATAGAATCAAAAGCTTGTTTAGTGACATTCGGATCATAAATAAGTTCAACCAAACGACTTTTTTCTGTTTCAGACAGTTTATTGTATTTTTGAATCTGTTCGCTAACAAGAGGATCAGATTTATCTAAGTTGTAAAGATACTGTTCAAATTTGACCTTGTTGTCAATTGGAGCAGCGAAACCACTCGATGAAAATACAAACATTAAAACAAGAGAAACGGACAACATAAAAATCGAAATCTTTTTCAAAAAAATCCCTCCAATGCTATTTTTTACCACAAATAAATAATAGCATATTCGGGATTAAAAGCAACTATTTAGGTTGCTATAATAAAAATTGATATCGATGAAAGAATTCCCAATACAAAGAGAGTTAACATTACCCAATAAATTTTGAGCTTTACTTTGTGGTTTTCTATCAATTTCCTTATGAACAAAAATAGTATTAAATAAATTAGGCTTTGTACGCAAACAGCAGCGAGTAAGTGATTCAAAACGTTTCAACTCCTTTTTCTTTTTTATCTGGCGGAAGATGGGGGGGTCTGTAAAATTATAGCTCATTTACATTATACTTCAATTTTGTCAGAAAGATTCATTTTAATTCGATCCGCAAGGAGCACCTGGCGCCGGCGGACGGCCGACTGTGGCCAGGCTAATGTATTTTTCATCTAAACCGTTTCTTTCCGTTTCACCTCCCGTGGGGCTACATCCGCCACCGGACGGAAGGATTTTTCCCCGTTTCGTCTTCTTTGTGTTCTACTTTTGACCCCTGCATTTGATCTCAAATCCCGGTAGGAATAGGAAATAGCAATCTGTTGATAATTCGCCAGGTTCCCACCCTCTATCCACAGCCTCAATACGGAAAGGTTCCACTTCATCAGCGTTCGCAGGCAATTTGGTCTTTGTCCCGGTCGAGCTTCTTGTTCGCGTCGTAGAGCTCTTTGGAAGCGTAAGGCTTGTACTTGGTTTTGCCACCTTTGTTCTTGGTCGAACCCGAACGGAACCGAAAACAAAATATTGTTGTAAATTTGCGCGTCGTCCCAGCGGATGAAGCCGGTCGGATTAAGGTCATAAGAAAGCCGGAACAGGCTATCCTCTCGAACAAACAAGGGCACCGGAAAAAGGGTGTAGCGGATTACTTTCACCATATAAACGAACTTCCTCCCAAACTATTCCCGATCTTCGATAACAACTTCGATATCCTTATGGAGGCTATTGTCATAGAGAGTTACATTCCAAACATTCTTTTCGTTGTCCAGAGAGATTTTCTTCACAGTCGGGATATGGGTCTTTTCCTGATGAAAGGCCCTTCGCAGCACCTCTTCAGGCTCCAGAACCGCGCCTTCAGGCTTCTCCGTTTTTTCCTTAGAGAGGAAGGTTCCGCTTGTTTGTCCCGGATAGGACGTCATGATCATCCCTGTAATCTCAACCGTAACTTTTTCCCCCACATTAACTTGATCCGCAATTCCCGCTATCCAGTCCGCATCATAAATTTTTTCGTTACCCATTAAGCTGCTTTCGGAATTGCTCACAAGCAGCGCCCGATTCGCCTTCGTGTCTTTTTCCGCCACATATCCGGTAAAAGTGCTTTTTGACTGTTCTGGACTTTCTAGACTTTCTGGACTCTCTATACATCCCGGCAAGCAGACAAGCACGAAAATAACTAGAAGGATGTTTCGGATCATAAACGCCCACCTGTTCTATCCATTTATTTCCACACTTTTACAGACTCTATTTCTTCAAAAAAAGTTTCTTTTCCGTCGAAAATTCTTTCCTGCCGAAAAAACGGACAAAAAAAGATGCCCGGGATGGGCATCTTACTTGGATCGATTACGGCGTCCACCAGTTGCCGGACACCATAATCATGCTGAGCACGCGGATGCTGTTGTCGTAATAGTAGCTGTCGGAGGTCGGCGAGTTCACGATGTCGCTCCACACCTTGTTCAGCCACGTCTGGTTGGACGAATCCACCATCGCGCTGACGGCAAAAGGAGCGGTGAACGCGATCGCGTGATCCGCTTCGATCACCTTGCCGCTCAGTTCATAGCCCGAAGCGATCTTGGCCGGGTTGCCTCCGGTTGCGGACTGGATCCAGCTGTTCATCTTGCGGACTTGGCTCAGCGCCCGGGTATCCCCGCTTATAAGGTAGTCCGTCGCAATCCGCCAAGGCGTTCGGCAGGAGTTCCAGCTGTAGTCGTTATCGGTCGCTTCCTCCAGATAACCTTCCGGCGCCGGCGCGTAAGTGCCGTCCGACTTGCGCACGATGAAGTCCGGAAGCAGCCCCGTATTCGGGGAGTTATTTTTGAACACCGTATTGATCACGTTGTAAGTCGTGTCCGTCACTTTATCCCAGTTCGCATTGCCCGTGGCGGCCTTGAATGCCTTAAGATGATTCAGCATAAAATCGGACGCGCGTGTGCCCGGACCGAATTCGGGATCGCTGTCGGAGGCCCAATCGCCCATCTTTAGATGGAAATATTTCGCGTGCACTTCACGCTTCATGATGGCGTTGATAATTTTCACGGCTTCGCTCTTGTAGTTGACCGTTCCCGAGCTGCCCCACTGCTTGTCGGCAAGCAGCAGCGCATAGGCGATATCCATATCGCCGTCCGTAGCCGCGTCGCTGCCCGAAGTGTCCACGATATTGCCGGACGAATCCTTCGCTTGCTGCCATGCCATCAGAGCCGGATCAATCGAGCTCGGGTGGGCTTTATAGAAGCGGTAAAGCCCGTCGAAATACGTCTGGGCGTCGGCATCGTGACCCGCCATATAAGCGGTGATCAGCATGCCGTATCCGTGGCCTTCCGAGCAGGAAACGACGTCCTTCGGTTTCGTTACGATTTTTTCTTTATTATAAAATACGTAGTACTGGTTTGAAATCTTCGGATGCTTGACGAGGTATCTCGATTTCCATTCGTCATATTTCGTTTTGACCTGCTGATCGAGCTGGGCCTGGGTATAATTGTTCGGTTTGATCGTGCCGGACGTATACGAGACATGCTGAGGGAACGGTTTTAGGGCGGCTGCCGCGACCGCGTTAACAGCCTGACTTTGTACCAGGGTATCTTCCGAAGCGGATGCGGCCGGTACACCTTGAGCGCCCGCCATAACCGGAGCGGCCACCAGGCTGCATAACAAACAAGCGGATGCGGTGAATCCCAGTAATGTTTTCTTCATCGTTCATTCTCCTCTCTGATTTGCACTGCGTATGAATCGGACCAGCAAAATCCCCACCCTTTCGCGCGGGCCATCACCTCCCGGAACGCATCGGCCAGACCACACTCCACAGTCCGGTACATAAAGTTAAAGCGCTTTAACTTTTGGCCGTAAAAAAACAGCTGTCCTCACCTGACCCAACAAAATCGTGAACGAAATTGCGTTTTTCAGAGTAATTCGGCAGCTGCTGCGTTTTGATCCTAACTCAAACTATAAGCGCTTTCAATTTCCTTGTCAACCATAATTTAGAAATCGTTTTATGATTCTTTTGTAAATAAATTTGTTAATTTCTTAATTTTCCTTATTTTCCGGGCAAGCTTCGGCGGCAGATACGGCTTCGATCACATCCGAAAAGGAGATACCTAAACAACTCCGGACGATATAAGCCGATTCATTAAAAGCTTCCGCTTTATGAGCGTACCTTTTGGCTTGTCCTTTATACCCCAGGGAATCGTAAAGTTTTGCCGTTAACTGATATTCATTAGCTTGATTAAAAAGCAGGACACACACTTGAAACGCTTTCTCCAATTCTTTCAAGCCTCCAGTTTTCAATTCTATTTTGGTAAAGTTGAGGGGCCAAACCGTTTGACGCCTTCATAAACATATAGGTCGGGATGAAGTCTTAACCACCTAAAACTTTACAATAAATGGGATTCACAACACTCTGATCATACACAATTTGTATAGTTATGTCTATACAAAACAACCGGAGAAGAGCCGACATAGGCTCATCCTTCATGGAATTCATAAAGCTCCTCCATATGGCAGTCAAGAGTGAACGCGACTGTGGCGGCCGCATCGAAAGACATCTTCTCCCGATCGTTGACCCAGTTGGAGATTTGATGCCTCGAATAGCCCGTCCTCCGTGCCAATTCAGCCTGTCTCATCCCGGCCCTTTGAAGCAGCAGCCTAAGTCGGCAGCTCCCGCGGGTGTATGCCAACCTTTATTTCTCCCCTCAGTAATTCATGATGTTGGGTTCATTGTATCATTCACGTCATTAATAAGTAAGCGGGCCGACGGCATTTCGGCGAAGATAGCGAGTAACGAAACGCAGCAAAAAAGAAAAACCCTTCTTTATAAGCGAAGGGTTTAAAAATTGCAGACGGCCTTATCTGTCCCCGAGCAGCCGCTCATGGAGAAAGTCGACGACATGCATGACCTTCATGCTGCCGTCGCCGTGACGCTCGTTGCCCAGCTTCATTTGAAGCAGGCAGCCGGGATTGCTCGTCAGCAGATATCTGGCTTCCGTGGCGTTGGCATGGACCATTTTGTGATCCAATATCTGATTGGCCATTTCCGGCTGGGTCAGATTATAGATGCCCGCCGAACCGCAGCAGCGGTCGGCCTCGAACATCTCCACGTACTCGACGCCCGCCACCTGCCGCATAAGCTTCCGCGGAGCGTCGGAGGAGCGCATCACATTGCGCAGATGGCAGGAGTCCTGGTACGTGATGCGAACGGAAGACGCGGGTGCCGAGGCGGCAGCGGCGCTCGCGGCAGACGGCTGCACGGACGCGTCCTCGATCGCCGCGAGCTCGGCGCCGATGTCCGCGGGAGCGGCTGCCGTGCTGCCGGCGGCCGCTGCGGTTGCAGGCGTGCCCGCAACGGCGGCAGAGGCTTCCGCCTGCGCCGCAGGGTCCGCGGCCTGCGGCGCACTCGCTCCGGCGGCAACCGGACCGCCTGCCGTGAGAGCCCGGCCCCGCTCGGCGAATTTCGGCACCCGGCCGAAGTTGACGAGCAGGTCGCTGACGTCCTTGACGCGGGCGGCAAACCACGCCGCGTCGTCCTTCCACTGCGCATCCTCATGCAGCAGATGGTCGTACTCCGTCAGGATGGCTCCGCAGCCGCCCGCGTTGGAGACGATATAATCCACGCCGGCTTCCCGGAAGGCGCGGATATTGCCGCGGGCCAGCGAGCGTGCCCCGTCCGCCTCCCCGCTGTGCGCGTGAAGCGCGCCGCAGCAGTTCTGCGTGTCGGGGATGACCACTTCGAAGCCCGCTTGGGTGAGCAGCTCGACCGTATGGACATTCGTTTCCGTGAACATAACGTCCATCAGGCAGCCGCGGAAAAGCCCTACGGTCGCCACCTTGGCCCCGACAGCCGGATGGCGGCTCCCGATCCGCTCGATTACGCCCCGCGAGGACGACTCCGGCAAAATCTGTTCCATTTCCCTCATATGATCGGGGAAAAGCTTCATGATGCCGCTGCCCCGCGTGATTTTCTGCAGCCCCGAACGCTGATAAAATCCAAGCGCGCCGCCCAGCAGCTTCATCCGGTTCTGCTTCGGGAATACCGCCTTAAACGCCGTACGGCGGGCAAGCTTCACCCAGCCCCGGTGACTGTCCGTGTGATCCTCGATCGCATCGCGCGCCTGCTCGATAAGCTGCCCGTACTTCACGTCGGCGGGGCAAGCCGGCTCGCAGGCCCGGCAGCCGAGGCAGTGGTTCATCTGCTCTTCGAATGCGGCGTCCGGCGCCATAATCCCGTCCGCGACCGCCTTCATGAGCGCGATGCGGCCGCGCGGCGACTCCGCCTCGATGCCCGTTTCCCGGAAAGTCGGGCAGGCCGGCAGGCAGAAGCCGCAGCGCATACAGTTCGTCAACTGGTCCTCGTCCAGGCGGAGCTTCAGCTTCTGTGCCAGCGGATTGCTCGTGGTGCATGCTGCTTTCTCAGCCACGGTCGATCACCACCCTTTTGCGTGATTCTTTGGCGAAAACTTTGCCGGGATTGAGCAGATTAAACGGATCGAACGCCTGCTTGATCCCTTTCATGACCTCAATACCCGCCGCGCCCACTTTCCACTCCAGGAAAGGGGCTTTGACGAGGCCGACTCCGTGTTCCCCGGTAATCGTACCCCCGAGCCGGATCGCCGCTTCGAAAATTTCCTCGAAAGCGGCCTCGACCCGGTGAACCTCCTCGGGATCTCGCGCATCTGTCGTCGCCGTCGGGTGAAGATTTCCGTCGCCCGCATGGCCGAACGTGCAGATGGTTACGTCATGCTTCTTGGCGATCCGGTTAATCTCCATCACCATATCGGCGATCTTGGAGCGGGGAACGGTCGCATCCTCCAATATCGTCGTCGGACGCAGCCTTGCAAGCGCGGTAAACGCACTGCGCCTTGCCGTCAGCAGCTTCAGCGCTTCCTCTTCGTCCGCCGCGACGGCGATGCGGTCCGCGTTTTCGCTGCGGCAGATGTTCTCGATCATCGCGATATCCCGCTCCACCGTGGCGGGGTCGCCATCCTGCTCGATCAGCAGAATCGCTTCCATATCGAGAGGCAGCCCCAGCTTGGCGAAATCATCGACCACCCGGATGGTCGGATTATCGAGAAATTCCAGCGTGGCCGGGATGATCCGGTTCTCGATAATTTTCGAAACGGTGCGAGCCGCGCCGTACAAATCTTTGTACATCGCCAGCATCGTCTTTTTCGCCTTCGGCGGCGGAATGAGCTTCAAGGTCGCCTCCGTTATAACGGCCAGCGTTCCTTCCGATCCGACAAGCAGCTTCGTAAGGTCATACCCGGCCACGTCTTTCATGAGCTTGCCGCCGGTACGGATAATTTCCCCGCTAGGAAGCACAGCCTCCAGACCGATAACGTAATCCTTCGTCGTCCCGTATTTCAGCCCGCGCAAACCTCCGGAGCACTCCGCAATATTGCCGCCGAGCGTGGAGATCGACATGGAACTCGGGTCCGGCGGGTAAAAAAGCCCCAAAGACTCCACATGGGTAATAAACTGTTTCGTATTCAAGCCCGGCTGCACGACCGCCGTCAAATTTTCCAGATCGACCTCCAGAATGCGGTTCATCCGGTGCATCACCATCACGACCCCGCCCTGCACAGGCACGGTTCCCCCGCACAAATTCGTACCCGATCCGCGGCTGATAAGCGGTACCCGGTGTTCGCTCAGCACCTTCATAATGGCCGACACCTGAGCGGTATCCGCCGGATAAATTACGCCGTCGGGCAGCGACTGGAGCATCGGCGTCCCGTCGTAGGAATGGGTCACGAGCGACTGCGGATCGTCTTTAAACCCTTCCGCGCCCGCAATGGCGATCAATTTTTGTCTGACTTGTTCGTTCAGCAAATTCAGCACCCCTTTTATAAAATCGGCCCGCTTCTGAAAACGTCTTCATTTCTTTGTGATTGCTCTTTGATAAAGCCATTTAAGCGTTGAAATAAATTTCGATAATAGATCAGGTCATCTGATGACTTTCTTTACAATTAAGTATACACTAAAATAAATCAACCGGAAGCCGGAAAATAAAATTTTTAACACGGGGGCTTAACAAATGGATGTAAATACGAACGGACGGCCGCTTAAAAGTCATGAATGGGTGTTGAACGATCTCCGGAAGCAGCTGGAGGAAGGACGGCTCGCCGTCGGCGACCGCCTCTCTTCCGTCGTGGACCTTGCCGCGCAATACGGCGTGGGCCGCTCCACGATCCGCGAAGCGCTGAGCGTCCTGAAGGCCATGGGCCTGCTCGATATCCGGCAGGGCGGCGGCACCTTCGTCAAGGCGCTCCCCACAGAGCCCCCGCACCCGGGCCTGCTGCGCCCGGAATGGGTCGGCCGGGCCGAATCGCTGCGGCACATCCTCGAGGTCCGGCGGGTGCTGGAGACCGGCTGCGCCTCTCTAGCCGCCGTCAGCCGGACGGATGACGATCTCGCCGCGCTCGCGGAGACCCTCCGCAGCATGGAGGAACATCTCGGCGACGAAGCGCTGAGCGAGCAGGCCGATGTCCGCTTCCATGAACAGATCGCCGCCGCCACGCACAATCCCGTGCTGGCCGATCTGATGGCGTCGCTTTCGCAGAAGCTGCACGACAGCATGAAAGACACACGGGCGCTCTGGTTTTACGCCGAGCGTTCATCGGCGGAGCGTCTGCTGCGCGAGCATCAGGCCATTTTCGACGCCATCCGTTCCCGGCAGCCGCAGGAAGCCTCGACGCGAATGGAGCAACATATTACCAAAGTGGAGCAGGTACTCGGGGAAAAAGGCGCCGATGTTCCGTCCCGGTAAACTTCCCCGCCGGACGACGCCCATGCTTCGCATTCTTATTGAGCATGCAGGCACACGCTTGCAAGGCAAGCCCTCTTGCCGTTCGTCACGCGATTACGGCTGAGTCAGGTTGCCGGTCCGTTTCGTCCAGTCTTTTAGCTGCCAGACGACCGACCTTGGCCGCAATCCACGATTTTTCATCGGCTCATGTAGTCACGGCCGGCAGCCCGTCACGCTCTTGGCCCGAAGACCCTAGATTCAAGTCCCGTCCGCAGCCTGTCACGGCTCACTCCGCATCCGCGGGCTCGCTTCGCATCCCCGGGTTCTCTCCGCTTTGGCGGCAGCGCGTGGCCCGGCAGGCGGACAGCCCGTCACACCCTTCCGCAAGCTGAATAGGATGCTACAAGCAACCTTCGGGAGGGATTGTCGTGCCTACCATCAGCCTTTGCATGATCGTGAAGAACGAAGAGGATCATATCGGGCGCTGTCTTGCGTCCGTAGCGGATCTCGTGGACGAGATCATCATCGTGGATACGGGGTCCACGGACCGGACGGTCCCCATCGTGCGGGAGTATACGGACCGCGTCCATCATTTCCGGTGGATCGACGATTTTGCCGCCGCCCGCAATTATTCGTTTAGCCTGGCCGAAAAAGAGTACATCCTCTGGCTGGACGCGGACGACGTATTCGAGGAGCCGGACCGGATCAAGCTCGCCTCGCTCAAGAAAACCCTGGAACCTTCCGTGGACGCGGTTAATATGGTTTACAACCTCGCTTTTGACGAATTCGGCCAAGTATCCGCCAGTATCCGGCGCAACCGCCTCGTCAAGAGAAGCTGCGGCTTTCTCTGGCACGGACCCGTGCATGAATATCTGGAAGTCGGCGGAAGTGTCCGGACGACGGATATCGCCGTCACCCACCGGGCTCTGTACCACGACAGCGGCCGCAATTTGCGCATTTACGAAAACCGGCTGGCCCGGAGAGAAACCTTCTCGCCGAGGGACTTGTTTTATTTCGCCAATGAATTGAAAGACCACCGGATGTACAACCGGGCCATCCATTATTACGAGGAGTTTCTCGGGACGGGGAACGGCTGGATCGAGGACAACATCTCCGCATGCGGCAGGCTGGCGGACTGTTTTCACGCGCTCGGGGACGAGAAGCGGGAGCTAGACAGCGTGTTCCGCTCGTTCCTCTACGCAAGCCCCCGCGCTGAATTTTGCTGCCGGCTGGGCTACGTCTTTTTACGGAAAAAGGAGTACCGCACCGCCGCGTACTGGTACGAGGCCGCTTTACAGGCGGGAAAGCATACGGATTCGTGGGCGCTGACCCATGTCGCCTGCTCGACCTGGCTCCCGCATCTGCAGTTGTGCGTCTGCTATGACCGTCTAGGCGAACACGAGCTTGCGCACCGGCACAACGAGACGGTGCTGGAGTACCGTCCCGGCGACCGCCAGGCTTTGGCCAACAAGACTTATCTCGACGGCGTGCTGGCCAGAAAAGAAGAAGCCCCCGCGGATTAACCCGCGGGGGTTTTGTTTGCAGTCTGAGGCAAGGGCCGGATTTGTTTGCAGAATGGGCAGGAGCCTAAATTCCCGGACAGTGTTGCTGCACGGTGTCCCTGCACGATGTCCCTGCCCAGCGCCTATGCGTGGTGCTTCTTCATGCTGTCCCTGCGCAGTGTCTTTGCTCGTTGTCTCTGCGCCGTGTCCCTGCCCAGCGCCTCTGCGTGGTGCTTCTGCATGCTGCCCTTGCGCGGTGTCTCTGCCAATCGCCTCTGTTCGGCGCCTCTGCCGGCGTCGTTTCCTCCGCTGACGCTAACCCAGCACCGGCGGCTTCCTGCGCGGGCGAAGCTGCTCGAAGGCGTAAGCCAGCTTGATGAGCATGGGCTCCGCGAAAGCTCCTCCCGTGAACATCACGCCGAAAGGCATCCCGCTCCGCAAGTACCCGCTCGGCACCGCGATCGAAGGATAACCGGCCTTGGCCGCGATCTCGTCGCCCGCCGTGTTGGGGAACAGCAGCGCATCGAGCTGATGCTTCCGCATCGCGAAGTCGATCCCTTCCGTCCGGGACAAACGGAGGTCGGCCAGCCGGTGAAGCAGATATTCGGGTTCGGTCAGCTTGCCCGAAGTGGCTTCCGACCGGATCAGCACCTGCTGCCCGTACTTCAGCGCTTCGTCCGCATGGGCCTCGTTAAAGGCGATCAGCTCCGCCAGCGTATACACCGGCAGTCCGTCAGGAAGCCTGCTCAGATACGCGTTGATATCCGCCTTAAACTCGTAGTAGAACACCTTCGAATGGTGACCGGACAGCTCTTCCAGCGAAGGAATCTCCACCGGATCGACGATGACCGCCCCCGCCTCCCGGATTTCCTCTAGCAGGCCTTCGAAAAGCTCCCGTTCCTCGTCGGTGAGCGGGTCCAGGTGCTCGCTGCGCGGAACGCCGATCCGTGCGCCTTTCAAGCCGTCCTTGTCCAGATGGACGGTAAAGTCCGGCTCTTCCAAGCCTGCCGCGCTGCCTGTCGCCGCATCCTGCGGATCGTACCCGCAGAGCACGCTAAGCAGCGCGGCGGCGTCCGCCACCGTCCGGGCCATCGGTCCGGCGGTGTCCTGGCTGTGCGCGAGCGGAATGATGCCGCTTCGCGAAATGCGTCCCAGCGTCGGCTTGATGCCGACGACGGAGTTGTGGATCGCCGGGCTGAGAATGGAGCCCGACGTCTCGGTTCCGATGGCAACCGTCGTGACGTCGATGGCGACGGAGGCGCCGCTTCCCGTGCTCGATCCGCCGGCGAACAGGTCCGCCCCGTACGGGTTCAGCACCTGGCCTCCGCGGGAGCTGTAACCGGAAATCATATCGTCGGCCATGAAATTGGCCCATTCCGTCATGTTCGCTTTGCCGAGGATAATCGCCCCGGCTTCTCTCAGCTTTTTGACAAGAAAGGCGTCTTCCCCGGCGTAATGATCCTTGAGCGCAAGGGAACCCGCGCTTGTATGCATGTTATCCGCCGTCTGAATGTTGTCCTTGAGCAGGACGGGAATGCCGTGGAGCGGTCCGCGTACTTGTCCGAGCCGCCTCTGTGCATCCGCCGCCTCCGCCAGATGCAGAGCGTCCGGATTCAGCTCCAGGACTGAATTAATGCCGGGCCCCTGCTGATCGAACGCCGCGATCCGTTCGATATAATACCGGACCAGTTGGAACGACGTGCATTCTCCCTGCTCCATGGCATGCTGCAGCCCGGCAATGGTTGCTTCCGCAAATAAAACCATTATGCGGTTCCCCTCTCTTTTTCATCGCTAAAATAAGTTCCGTCTGTTTCCCGGTTCTCGTTACACTCCCATTATCCCAGAGGGCAGACCGTTCCTACAAGGGTACGATTCATTATAGAAAAAAAGGCCTCCGTGCCGGCAGCTTGACCTCGGCGCAGAAACCTTGTTAATGCGGATGTTCTGTTCGTATCATCCTTCCAAAAATGCGGCTATCTCCTCCTGAAGCCCGCCCAGCCTCTCCCGGAGGTCTTGGAGGATTCTTTCGTCAGAGATAAGGGAGTAGAGATGGAACGCCCGCTTGTATTGTCCGGCCGCCATAAATATCTCCCCGATCAGCCGCGTGACATGATCGCTTCTGGGGTGCAGCAGGGAATACGGATGCTCCAGCTGTTTCAGCCGGTTCAGCCCCGATTCGGCTCGGGTCACCAGATTCCCCGTGCCGTCCGTATACTCATGCAGAAGCAAATAGTACAGCCCGTCGGTGCAATCGGGATAGATCGCGTTGATTTCCTCTGCCAGGGCATTCAGCGGCTCGTTGTATTGAGGCTGTCTGTCCAGTATACCGGCCAAAAGCAGCAGGCTGCGCAGATGAAAATGGTCCGGCTCGGTACGCGTTCCCCTTAGCCGGAGTCCTTTGCGGATTCCCTCCACGACTTCATGGTCGGGATATCCCGCTTCCTGCTTTTCCCTCGCCAGAAAATAGTGCCACCGGATGTTATCCGGCTCCCTGGACACCATCTGTTCTTCCAGCCGGATGTTCCGCTCGTGCTTATTCTTCGCCTTGATCACCTTCGGCTCGTACCCGTCGTGAGACAGCGTGAAATTCGTCATAAGATGCCGCAGATCCGCGCCTCTTTCGTCCATCTCCCTCCGGAGATCCTCATGAATGACGCCGTAGTAGCGCAGCCCGTCTTCCCGGCGGTACATTCTGCGGGTCAGCGTCAATTCCCCGCCGTCATGGTTGACGATTTTGGGCGAGACGACCAGCGCTTCGGCCGGACAATCGTAGAACAGCCCCAAAAAAGCTCTAAGCTCCGCCCCGTCGCCGATCAGGGCTTCGTCCGCATCCAACTGGAAGATCCAGTCTCCGGCCGCCAGATCGTTCAGCCGGTTGCGGATTTCGGCAAAATCGTCCTGCCATTCCGCAAATTCGATCCGGACGTGGGGGTGGCCGCCGCGGATTATGTCGACCGTGCCGTCCGTCGAGCCCGTATCGAGGACGATGATCTCGTCGGCCAGCCCCTGCACACTGTCGAGACAGCGCGCGATGCACCGTTCTTCGTTGAAGACGGGAATAACGACCGATATCGACGCCTGGCCCGGCCGGAGCAGATCCTCGAGCAGTTCTCCGTATTCGCTGCCGTTCAGCGCCGCTAATTCTTCCCGCATGTGAGGCGGTTCTTCTCCGATGAGGGAAGCAAGCTCATCCGAGCATTCCCTCACCTTTTCCAGCAGGGTAATCCGCTTTTCAACCCGGCGGAGCAGGTTCTCCGCGAGCCCGTCCGCGCTGGACGGTTGTGTGGAGTGGACAGATCCGGAGAGCGGGAGCGGCATCCCCGGCTCTGCTTGAGCCCGCACCTCTCCGAATGCGTGCTCCGGCCCCGGGTTCCGGGACTCCTCCGCGGAACGAAGCAGCTCCTTATGTATGGTTTCAAAGAAAGGGAGATTGTATCGGTACGCGTTCAGCCAATCCCGGTCCATCGTAGTCATGCGCTCACTCCTCCGCCTCTTGAATCTTTATACCGGGATTATTACCCGGCATAGCGATATGAAAAAACAGGGCCGGTTATACCGGCCCCGCCCCGTTTCCTGATTAGCAGTTGCTGTTCTTCGCCGGATAAGGCGAGCAGCCCTTCGCCGGTTTGCTGTTGCCTCCGGTCACATCTCCGAGTCCGCAGCCGAGCGGATTCGAGAAGAGGCCCCGCAGGAAGTCAGCCGTCCAGCGCGCATGGTCTCTCCAGTCGCCACCGTTGACGTTCATCATTTCGGTTTCATCCAGCTTGGTGAAAGAGTGGTTACTTTTGAGTGTTTTCATTGTAAGTTCTCCTTTCCGAAGTAGGTTGAATAACCTCGTCTCTATTTAACCCGGAGTTCCAAAATTCAATCGTTATTTGGTTATATTATCCATTTATTTGAAGGTTTTAATTATTATAAAACATGTTATTAATCTCGCTTTAACGGGTTATGTAAAGGTAAGAACCTGCTGTAGGAAGGCGTGATTATGTTGAGGTTAAGCCGTAAACCGGTTTGTATCCGGCAGCACGACCGGAAAGATTGCGCCCCCGCCTGCCTGGCCGCCGTGGCCCGTTATTACGGTCTGAAAATGCCGCTATCCCTAATCCGCGAAGCTTGCGGCACGGATCATACGGGGACGAACGCCTACGGCATCGTGCAGGGGGCGGGAAAGCTCGGCTTCACCGCCGAAGCGGTAAAAGGCGATGCCCCGGCTCTGTTCGCCGGGTTCGAACTTCCGGCTATCGCGCATGTGATCGACAGGGAAGTTCAGCATTATATCGTGATCTACAAGATTACGCCCGATAAGGTCCTTGCAGCCGATCCCGCCGAAGGAATGCGGACTTACAAAACGGAAGAATTCCTCAACCTGTGGACCGGCGTGCTTATTCTGCTGACGCCCGGCGAAAGCTTCAAACCCGGCAGCCGGGTGACGGGCGCTGCGAAGCGTTTCTTCCCCCTGCTCCGCCGCAACCGGAAGCTTCTCCTGCCGATCCTTGCGGCCTCGCTACTCGTAACGGCGATCGGCATGGCCGGCGCTTTTTATTTTCAAATTCTGCTCGATACGATTATGGCCGAAAAGCTGCAAGGCACGCTCACGCTCGTTTCGGTCGGTATCATTGTCCTCTATGCGGTCCAGACTCTGCTCGACTTCGCGAGAAATCATCTGTTCCTGTATCTCGCCCAGCGGATCGACCGCAGTCTTGTGCTGGACTATTACAATCATGTCATTTCGCTTCCGATGAGCTTTTTCAGTTCGCGCAAAACGGGTGAAATCACCTCAAGGCTGACCGACGCCTCCAACGTCCGGGACGCGCTCTCCGAAGCCTCTCTTCATATCGCGGTCGATTCCCTGACGCTGCTGATAGCGGCTGCCGTCCTCTATAATCAAAACCCGCTCCTCTTCGGCCTTACGCTGCTGCTCGTCCCGGTGTATGTGCTGATTATGGCGGGCTTCCGCGGATTTTTCGACCGGTATAACCGGAAGATGATGAACGAAAATGCCGAGCTGACTTCCTATGTCATCGAATCCATTAAAGGAATCGAGACCGTCAAAGCCTCCACGGCACAAAGGGAAGTAAAAGAAACCGCAAGGGCGAAATACGAAGCTTTTCTGGCCACGGCGTTTAAGTACGGTCTAATGAACAACGTCCAGTCGGCGTTGAAAACGGCCCTCCAGCTTATCAGCGGAGTCGTCCTGCTATGGATAGGCGCCCGGCAGGTGCTGGCAGGGGAAATCACGGCCGGCCAGCTCATTACCTTTAACGTGCTCCTGGCCTATTTTCTAAGCCCGCTTCAGCGGCTGATCGACCTTCAGCCCGTGCTCCAGTCGGCCTATGTCGCCGCCTCCAGGCTGGGTGAATATATGGATCTGGCGCCGGAAAAAGAGCTTTCGCCGGATGAATCCCCCGTCTCCGGGAACGCCTTGGACCTGCGGGGAGATGTGCTGATCCGCAATCTCTCTTACCGCTACGGAAGCAGGCCCCTTACCTTAGACGATGTAAACCTCACGATACGCGAAGGTTCCTCGACGGCTCTGGTCGGACCGAGCGGCTCCGGCAAAACGAGCCTGCTGAAGCTGCTGATGAAATTTTTCGAAGCCGAGCAGGGAGGCATCGAGATCAACGGACACGATCTGCGCGATATCCCCGCCGGTATTCTTCGCAGCCGGATCGCGTATGTGCCGCAGGAAACGTTTTTCTACCACGGCACGGTTTACGACAACTTGTGTCTGGGACTCGATCCCAAGCCTTCCCTGGAAGAAGTCGCGGAAGTCTGCAAACAGGCGCAGATTCACGACTTCATCGCCTCGCTTCCCCAGCATTACGAGGCAGTGCTGGAAGAGAACGGCTCCAACCTGTCGGGAGGCCAGCGCCAGAGACTTTCGATAGCGAGGGCGCTCATGAAGAAGCCCCACCTGCTTCTGATGGACGAAGCGACCAGCAGCCTGGACGCCGTCACCGAGAAGGCCGTTTCCTCGCTGACGGCCGGCCTCGGCATCACGACAGTGATGATCTCTCACCGGCTGAGCGGAGTGCGGCACTGCGACAGGATCTGCGTCATGGACAGGGGCCGTATCGTCGAGACCGGCAGCCATGACGAGCTTATGCGGCGGGGCGGCGCTTACAGCGCTCTGTGGAACAGCCAGTTTGCGGAAGCGCAGGCCGCTTTGTAAAGAGAGGCGCGGGAGACCCGGTTTTGCTGCCGGGTCTTTTCGGCCTGCTCTTTCATGCGGCGGCCTCTTTCCGGTCAAACTAACCGGACGGCGGCTTGTTCCTCTCCACCCTCCGCAATCTCGCGACCCATACATCGGTTCCCGCAGAAGAGCTAAGGGGAAGCTCCTGGTCCGCTCCGGAATGGCCACAGTATGGCTCGGGGGACCGGAACAAGTCCCCGATTTTTCGGACTCGAGAGCCCCGAAACCAAAACTTCCGGACCCGGAAGCTCCGTCGTGCCGGGAATAAACCGGCTTATTTTCATGCGAATGCCGCAATTTTTCAGAAAAATAGTTTGAAAACGAAATCAAATACGTATATATTCTTACATAACGAAACTTTTGTAATCTTTAATCCTGCAATATGTTTAATAAAAGAAACAAAGGGAGACGATCCGAAAATGAACACACAAGATCCGCCGGAAACCAAATCCGCGGGAATCGACGAAACCGACCGCAAAATTATCCGGGCCTTGAACGCCAACGGCCGCATTTCCTATACCGACCTGGCCAAAGATATCGGGTTATCACGTGTTGCCGTCCAAGGACGGATACAAGCTCTGATGGAAACGGGAGTAATCGAAAGGTTTACCGCGGTCATCAACCCCGAAAAAATCGGGATCGGGGTCTCCGCTTTTTTTAACGTGGAGGTAGAGCCCAAGTTTCTGCACCAAGTGGCCGACGAGCTGGCGGAAGAGCCTTCGGTGACGAGTCTCTATCATATGACGGGTCCGAGCAAGCTGCATATGCACGGGCTTTTTAAGAACCATCATGAGATGGAGCTGTTCCTCAAAGAAAAGCTGTACCCGCTGCCGGGCATTACGAGCGTGGACTGCCAGGTGCTGATTACCCGGTTCAAAAGCCGCATGGGAATGAGGTTGTAAGATGGAACAAGCTTCCCGCGGGCGAAAGCCCTACTACGAACTGACCTCGGCCATGGTCAAAACCGGCATTCTCGGCTACGGCGGAGGGCCCTCCGTCATTCCGCTGATCCGTTATGAGGCCGTCAATCATTACGGCTGGATGGAGGACGAGGAGTTCGGCGAAATCCTGGCTCTCGCCAACGCCCTCCCGGGGCCGATCGCGACGAAGATCGCCGCCTACCTCGGCTACCGGCAGAAAGGCACTTCCGGCGCTATCGTCGCCGTCATCGCGCATATTCTGCCTTCGTCGCTGGCGATGATCGCGCTGCTTTCCGTGGTGGGCTACTTGAGCAGCTCCGCCGTCGTGCAGGGGATGATCGCCGCCGTCATCCCGGTCGTGGCCGTGATGATCGGCCTGATGGCCTACGAGTTCGCCGAACGGGCCGTCAAAGGGCTCGGTAAGCCGGCGGGCTTCGGATTTTTCGCGCTGTCGCTGCTGATGCTCGAAATCATTCAAATCCACGCGGCGATTGTGATCATCGTTTTCCTGGCCTACGGAGCGTTTCATTTCAAGGCCGTCCGCTGGCTGCGCGGCAGGCTGGGCAAACAAGGGGCACCGGATGACGGAAAAGAGGACGGTTCATGATAGAGGACTGGCTGAACCTGCTGATCGGTTTTTTCGTCTCCAACGTCCTCGGTTACGGGGGAGGACCCTCCTCCATTCCCCTTGTGTATCAGGAAGTTGTCACGCATTATCACTGGGCGGACGACCGCCAGTTCTCCAACATCCTGGCGCTGGGCAACACGCTGCCCGGGCCGATCGCGACGAAGATCGCCGCTTACGTGGGCTACGACGTCGCCGGCTGGTTCGGGCTGACCGTCGCCATAGCCGCGACGGTCGTTCCGTCGGCGATCGCCCTGATCGTGCTTCTGAAGCTGCTTCAGAAGCACCGGCAGTCCTCCGTCGTGAAAGGCATGACGCTGCTCGTCCAGCCCGTCATCGCCGTCATGATGGTCGTGCTGACCTGGCAGATGGCCGAGGGCTCCGTCCAATCCATCGGCATCTGGCAGTCGCTCGGCATTGCCGCCGTCGCCTATTGGGCCATGCAGAGGCGCAAAATCCATCCGGCGTTCGTGATCATTGCCGCGTTCATTTACGGCGGCGTGGCGATCGGATATTTTGGGATCTGAGGGAGCCGGGGGAGCCGGAAGACCGCCATCCCTCCGCCGCCATCGGCGACGGCACACTTCAAACCGCGCAACCCCCGGTATTCTCTATACCGGGGGTTGCGTTTATGCTTGCATGACTGGCGGGCCGAGAGCCGGGTCCGGCTGCGGATACGGCTAAAGTTACACGCAGCTTGTAATTTCCGCCCACTTCCTAGGAAGGCTTCTTATCGACGAAGCTTCCCCCCTGGAACGGGGTCTCGTCTTCCTTGATGGTCTCGCGCCGCTGCCGGGCTTCCTCCATCAGAACGGCGGAATCGTCCTGCGGAGCGTAGCCGATCAATTCTTTTAAATAACCGATGTCGTAATAATTGCCGGTATTCGCCGACGTTCCGTAGAGAACGAGGTACTTCATCGACGCATCCGCTTCTATACAGCGCTCGGCAAGCTGCACCATGTCCCGGGACGAGATCCAGATGTGAGCCGAACGCTCGGAATGAGGGCGGTCATCGCCGGGAAAATTGCCGATCCGCATATTGAAGGACGAAATGCCGTACTTATCCGCATATAAGCGTCCGAGCAGCTCGATATAACATTTGCTGAGTCCGTAAAAACTGTCCGGCCGGTAAGGGTCCGTAACCTCCACATCCTCCCCGACCTTGTAAAACCCCGTCGCATGATTGGAGCTGGCGAAAATGACCCGCT
This sequence comes from Paenibacillus chitinolyticus NBRC 15660, assembly GCF_000739915.1. Lineage (GTDB taxonomy): Bacteria > Bacillota > Bacilli > Paenibacillales > NBRC-103111 > Paenibacillus_F > Paenibacillus_F chitinolyticus. The sequence goes on from NZ_BBJT01000004.1 coordinate 572,562, forward strand.
TCACTCCGTTCTTGCGTGCGGCTTCATAGAGCCGGTAAGCGCCCGTCACGTTGACCGGCAGCACTTTCCCCAGGAAATCCTCGTCGTCCTCGGCCCAGGCGATGTGCAGAATCGTATCCGCGCCTTTCGTCAGTTCCTCCAGACGGTCCGCATCCGTCACATCCAACCGTACGATCCCGGCCTCTTCATCGGCTTCCAGATCGGCCCCCGTGATGTCGTAACGGTCCAGGTTTCCCAGCCCGGCCAGCAGCGTGCTGCCGATTCTTCCCGTCGCTCCCGTGATGAGAATTTTTCTTTTCACTGCCCTCTCCCCTTCCCAAAAAAAAGTTTACGGGGCGGCTCCCCCCGGCAGAAAGCGCCATTCACGGAAATTTTCCCGCCCGTTATGTGTACAACTTACCCCCGCTGCCCGCACGGTAATCCCCTTAAGGCCGTTCACTATTAACGGCGCAACAGATTTCTGTTGAACAGGAAACTGTATTGCGGATAAGTTTCGCATATAATAAATGGGATCAATTATAAACCCCAAGAACGGATATATGGTTTGGCACTATTGAACCAACTGAGAGGAAGCAGGTGTGACGCAATGATAGACTTGGATAAATTAGCCGGGATATTCGCTGGCTGTTCCTATGATATAGAAGGCACCTACCGTTTAGTCATCCAGCCGCAAAGCGTATTGAGTGATTTTAGGACCGTAAGGCACGGATTTCTTTTTATCATTCGCGGAGAGGCTAAAATGTGCGTGAACGGAACGGCTTACCGATTACTTCCGGGATCGGTATTCCATGCGGCTCCGGGCATGCGGCTGGATTCCCGGGTTATAGGACAATCAGAGCTCGAGTACTATTTACTCTTTTATCGATTGGACAAGCTAGGTAATGAAAATAGAGATCATGAATGCGACTCTCACTTCAAGCTAGAACCTGGCGCAAATCCGAGAGTGACGGAATTACTGATCCTGCTCCAACAGAATGTCCATACACCAGGAGGGATAGGAAAACTTCGTGTGAAGGAATTATTCTTAAGCATCGTGCATCAAGTTCTGGCGGGCTGCAGGTATCGGGAGAACAGCCATTTTCCAAGCAAAAGAGTGATAGAGGAGGCCGTTGCCTACATTAATGGGCATTATATGAATCCGTTGACACTCGACGGGTTAGCCGAGCTGCATGCAATGAGTTCCAAACGTTTCTCCTACTTCTTTCACAAATATACGGGGTTCCGTCCCATCGATTATGTCATTCGCTATCGGATGGAAAGAGCGAGTGAATTGCTTAAAACAGGCCATTTTCCCATCCGCGATATTGCTGTCAGTGTCGGTTATGCCAATCAGCTTTATTTCAGCAGAATATTTAAAAAGAAATTCGGTGTGTCTCCCTCCGCATACATACATAAAATGGAGAATTATAAATAATCACACGGCAAGTCCGGATTAGATAATCCTGCATATCGAATCCGCGATTTGTGTATTTGCATTTTCTTTTGTCCTTGCTACACTTGACATTGATAATGAGAATCATTATTAATTTTGCGAAACTACTTTTAGGACATAGAGAGGTTGGTAGAATTGATTACACATAGACCATTGTGTATCGGATTGTCCTTATCTGCAACTTGGATGAAAGGAGACGGCTGGAGGCGTCCGGGCAGCGGTGTGGAAAAAATGGATTCCATTGACTACTACATCGAATTGGCAAAAACGGCGGAGAAGGCAAAACTCGATTTTCTTTTCAAAGCGGATTATCTTTATGTCAGCCCGCAGATGCTGGGCGATTCCGCTAATTTCGGAAGCCCTGATCCTACCATGATTTTTGCGGCGATTGCTCGTGAAACCGAGCGGATCGGACTGGTTACAACGGTTTCCACCACTTTCAACCCGCCTTATGTTGTCGCAAGGCAGCTTCAGTCGCTGCACTGGCTTAGCAACGGGCGCGCCGGCTGGAATATCGTAACTTCGATTGAAGGCGCAGAAAATTTCAGCGACTCTCCTATGCCTTCACCGCAAGAAAGATATGCGAAAGCCATGGAATTTACGGATGTCGTACGCAAGCTCTGGGAAAGTTTTCCGCAAGAAGCAATTGTGATGGACCGTGAGTCAGGCATATTTTCGGATAAGGACAAAATCTCCCCCATTCATCATTCGGGTGAATTTTTCAGTGTTCAGGGACCGCTTACTTTGCCTGCCCATAAGTCGGGCTCCATTCCCCTATTTCAAGCAGGCGCGTCAGATACGGGAAGAAACTTCGCCTCTTCCGTAGCGGATGCTATTTTTGCGGCGATGCCGGACCTGGAGTCCGGAGTGGAATTACGCAATGATTTGAGAAGAAGGGCCCGGGAACACGGGCGCAATCCGAACGCCATCAGAGTTTTGCCCGGCTTATATTTCTTCTTGGGTGAAACTCGCGAGGAAGCGGGGGAATTACATAAGGCTGCCCACGCAAATCTGAGCATGGAGCGCAGACTCGCATCGCTCAAATCAGTGCTGGGCCTCGATTTAAGCGGCTTCACCTCGGAACATCGTGTAACTGCCGAGATGCTTCCCGATCCCGATCAACCAGTCCGCAGCCGAACACATGCCGAGCTGCTGCGCCGGTATATTACAAACCGCCAGCCTACGGTGGAAGAGGTGCTGGCGAGGCCGGAGGTCGTCGGATCCGCTCACTGGGTTTCCGTTGGGACGGTTGAGGACGTGTTGAACGATATTATTGAGCGGTTTGAGGCCGGTGCTATTGACGGATTTATAGCTCTTCCGGGCGGTTCAGAAAAATCTATGGAACTATTTTTTGAAAAACTTATGCCTCAGTTGGTCGAAAAAGGCCTGTTCAGAAGCGAGTATGCAGGCTCGACTTTGAGGGCGCATTTGGGCATATAGCATCCGATACTCGTTAAAACATAGGGCAGCCCTTCTAAGCTGGAAGCTTGGAGGTGCTGCCCGGTTTGTTTAATTAGGAAGCCGAAGTTATCCCGTAAAATTGACAAAGTGCATACCCGCAGGGACATGCACTTTGTCGCCTTCCGCTGCCTTTGCAGTCTTCAGCAGCCTTTCGCGGCCTTCCGCCCTGCCGCAGGGCTCACGTTTCTTTTCTGAAATGCTTCATCAGAAATTTCACGAACGCGTCATCGCGAACCAGCCACGCGGCATAGTGCCGTTTAATAAAACGCTCGGCTTCCTCGTACGTTTCGTACGAAGCGTCGACTTCTTCGCCGTTAATCTCCATCTTCCACTTTCCGTCAAAGGGATAAAGGAAAAACCGCGTGTCGCTGCGGCCTTCATACAGCGTTCCGAAGCTGCTGTTTTTCACGTTGTAGTAGTTGCGAAAAGCATCCGTGCGGATCGGCTCGACGGAGAACGGCTCGGCCACATAGGCCGGATAAACCTCGTCGGTCAGCGAGCAGCCCGAAGCCTTCGCGTGACCGCCGCCGCCGTAGCGTCCGGCCACCTGGGAAACATCCACGTGATCGTGGATGGTCCGGAAGCTGACGCGCTTGCCGCCCATATTCAGAATCGCGATGTAGTCCAGATGCGGGTACTCCTTGCCCAGCTCGTTGCCCAGCTCGGAATGATACGATTCCGCGTGGACAATGCCTACGCAGTAATCGTGAATGAAGGTCTGGACGATTTCCCGGCGTTTTCTCCGGATGTAGCGCTCGATTTTACTCTCTTCCATATCCAGAATTTTTTCTTCGAAATCATCGAAAGCGAACGGTTCGCTTCCCAGGAGGCGGGGCACCATTTTCTCCTCGAATTCGTCAATGGACACGAGGTAGAACAAATCGTTCAGCCGTTTGGCCTGCGCGTTGCCGTTCGCCTCCCATTCCCACGTGTCGTACTGGCGGACCAGCTCGACGAATTCATCCAGCGCCGGAGTCGCTTTCAAAAACCCGTTCCGGAGCAGATGCTCGTAGAACAGGGACGTCGCGGAAGCGAGCCTGCCGTCGGGATATGCCACGGTAACCGCCGCCCACGGATACGCATTGAAGTGCAGCGCCGTCTTATGGTGGTCGATCATGCTGATTTTGCCGCCGGATTGCGCGTATTCGTTCAGCTCTTGCTCGTTTTGCTCGTTAACTGACAAATCTGTAATGTAGAGGTACTCGTGCTTGGCCTTTCCCTGCCGGACAAGTTCCAGAAACTTCTGGACCTGGACGTTCAGTCCTTCCACGGAGTTGTACCGGACCTCCGCTTCTTCCCCGAACGCGCATTTGGCGAGAATGCCACAGCCCACTCCGTCCAGATCGTTATGTGTATACAAATGAATCATCGGACTCCGCCTCCTTGCCGTTAATTTCCCGTCCTTCGCCGGTCGGGCTTTAATCCCTGCTAATTTTTCCACAGAACGGCCGGACTATGCAACCCTCTTTCTCTCGCTTCAACAAAAAAAGGCATTTCCGCCGGGAGATACCGCGCCTCGCGCGAGTACCTGGACCGGGAAAATGCCCTGCCGGAACGGCTCTATCCGTTCAGATGTTATTCGTTCGGTTGACCGGCTCTTTGCCGGATAAATCCCGCCATTTTACGACGAACTCGCTGTGAAACGCTTCGCCCTCATATTCGCTGTGCTCCTCCAGAGCGTTCCCGCATTCGCAGGAAATCTGATCGGCGCCGTAATTGTCCGTGCCGAACACGATGCGCTCATCCCGGTAAGCACGCTGGCCGGGCACCACTTTATGTTCTTCTCCGCAGTTCAGACAGCGGATGACAAATCCTGCAGTCATGCTTTTCATCCCCCTGCTCTTATGATTCGTCCAGAAAATCCTTCAACCGTTTGCTGCGACTCGGATGTCTAAGCTTGCGCAGAGCTTTCGCCTCGATCTGGCGGATTCTTTCGCGGGTAACGCCGAATACCTGACCGACCTCTTCCAGCGTGCGGGTACGCCCGTCGTCGAGCCCGAAGCGCAAGCGCAGCACGTTCTCCTCCCGCTCGCTCAGCGTGTCGAGCACGTCCTCCAGCTGCACCTTCAGCAGCTCGAACGCGGCGGCGTCGGCCGGAGCCATCGCGTCCTGGTCCTCGATGAAATCTCCCAGGTTCGTGTCGCTTTCTTCGCCGACAGGGGTTTCAAGCGACACCGGCTCCTGGGCGATCTTCATAATCTCGCGGACTTTCTCTACGCTGAGCTCCATCTCTTTGGCGATTTCCTCGGGAGCGGGCTCCCGCCCGAGATCCTGAAGAAGCTCGCGCGATACGCGGCTCAGCTTATTGATCGTCTCCACCATATGAACGGGAATACGGATCGTGCGCGCCTGGTCGGCGATGGAGCGGGTGATGGCCTGACGGATCCACCAGGTCGCATAGGTGCTGAATTTATATCCTTTGGTATAGTCGAACTTCTCGACGGCCTTCATCAGTCCCATATTGCCTTCCTGGATCAGATCAAGGAAAAGCATGCCTCGGCCCGCGTATCTTCTGGCGATGCTGACGACCAGACGCAGATTCGCTTCCGCCAGAATACGCTTCGCTTCCTCGTCACCCTGCTCGATCCGTTTGGCGATATTGACTTCCTCTTCAGCCGAAAGAAGCCCTACACGTCCGATTTCTTTCAGGTACATACGTACGGGATCATCCATACGGATGCCATGCGGCAAAGACAGGTCATCCTGCTGCCCGCCCTGTTCCGCCTCCCGGGAGTCGTCTTTCCCCGGTTTCATAAACGGATCTAGTACCGGTTGGAATTGTCCTGCTTCTGTTCCTGTGTGTTGATCTTTTGTCATATGCTCAGCCCCCTGCTTCCCGAAACCGGAATCACGTCCAGTGCATTGTCGTTCTCTTCGTCTGCACCCGCCAAAGCTCCGGGTAATGATCGCAATTGCAACTGCTATAATTATGAGTATTGACACCAAGATGAAATTATGATATATTCTAAATATCTAACTAAAAATAAGTACTTGTGATTTTATCACAGCTTCTCTTCAAATTCAAGCCCTTTTTCACTTTTCGTGGAAAAGGGTTTTTCTATTTTTTTCTTCTCGTAAATCCGCCGAAAAAAGAATCGGCCTTTCCGCTTTTTGTGATAAAATGATTCATATTGTATAGCAGATAAAGAAGGATGAGTACTTTGCGAGAATTGATCTTTCCCTCCAAACAGACCGGTGATTCGCTGTTGTTCGCCCAGTCCCATCACGGACACTTGTTTCACCGGATCAAACTGGTTTCCATACTGCTGATTGCCGTCTATCCTTATTACTTCTACGCGGATTTTTTCCTTTACCTGGACGTTCCCGTCGAGGCTTACAGATACGGCTCCATCGGCATACATTTGCTGAGTACGCTGCTATCGGTTCTGTTCCTCATCCTGTACCGTCTGCTCCGGAATCAGACAGCTGCTTCACGGACAGTCTGGCCACGCCTCCTTGTAACTATCTACACGGCCCTCTATCTATTTATCGGCATGCTGTCTTCGATCAACAGTCAAAGCCTGACCGGAAACGTAGACGCCTATATCATCATTCTGCTGAGTGCCGCCATAATCCTTCCCATACACCCTAAGAATTTTTTGGTTATTCTATTAATTAACCATCCGGTGTTCCTAGTCCTTCTTTCTATGGCAAACAAAGACAAATTTGATCTGCTGACCAAGCAAATCAACACGACGGGGACGGCGATCATCGCGTGCTTTATCGTCCTTACCTTGTATAACTTGAGAAAAAAAGATTTTATCAACACCCGGAAGCTTCAGGAGAACGAGATTCATTTCCGGAAGCTGTTCTCCGTCAACCCTTATCCGCTCGTGCTGTCCCGGATACGGGACAATACCGTCGTACAGTTGAATGCGGAAGCCGCGCATTTTTTTCAAATTCCGCTGGACAGCGGCACGCCTGCCGACGCCTCCTTTACTTATCCGAGCAGCGCGGAGAAGGAAGAGATTATCCATGAGCTGCTGCAAAAAGACAGCATCAAGAACCGTATCTGCCAGTTGTCCGTATCGCCTCATTCCCAGAAATGGGTCATGATCAACTATGAGCTCATTATATACGACAACGAAACGTGCGTACTCGCGGGGATTACGGATATTACGGAGTTAAAAAAAGCCGAGGCCGAGCTCGCGCGCTACGCATCCCTCGACGCTCTGACCGGTGCGCTGAACCGGGGGCACGGGATGGCACTTCTCCAGCAGGAACTTGACCAGTGCAGAGAGCAGAGCGGCGAGCTGGTCGTCTGCTTCGTCGACATCAACAATTTGAAGGAAGTCAACGACCGTTACGGTCACGCCGAAGGAGACTCGCTCATTAACAAGGCGTGCGAAGTGCTGCAGAGAAATCTGGAGCCGGAAGATTATCTGTTCCGCTACGGAGGAGATGAATTCGTCCTCGTGCTCCATACCCCGCCGGACGCCGCCGAACTCATCTGGACCCGCATCCGCGAAGATCTGCTCGCTCTTAGCCGGGAGCCGGACATTCCTTTTCCCGTTTCGGTCAGCCACGGTTTCTTCGCTGTCGGACCCGGCACGGACATGTCCGCCGCCGAAATTATCGAAGCCGCGGATAAAGAAATGTATATCGAGAAGCACTCATACAAGAATAATACGCATTCCCCTTCGAATACGATGTAACCGTTTCATATCACCGTCCGCCCGGTCCGGTGCTTTCCCCGCCGGCCGAAACGGGGATTTTTTTGTCTGCTGTACGGCAGTGAGAAGGACGTCTCATCTAGGATTCCTCTCCGATGGCTAACCAAGTTCAGAGAGACGGCAGCCGGCTGTTATCCGAAAATAAACCAGCCGCTTGCAATTCCGCGCTACAGCTTCAAGCCCCACACCTTCAACTCGATGAAGATGGACTCCAGCTGTTTTCCCTTATCGGTTAACGTGTATTCCACGCGGGGCGGCACTTCGGGATACACGGTTCTCACGACTATTCCGCTCTCTTCCAGCTCCCTCAGACGAACCGATAATGTTTTCGGGCTGATGCCCTCCAAAGATTTCAGCAGTTCTCCGAATCTTACCGTTCCGTCAATCAGCAAGTCCCGGATAATAAGAAAGGTCCATTTGCTGCCGATTATCCCCAGGGCCGCCTCGATCGGGCACTTCGTACCCGGGGTGCCCTTGCTTAATTTGACTTCTTCCAACGATAACCCTCCCGTTTTTATTGCCTGAGTGGAACTAACTATATCACAATAGTTACTTTAGGGAAATAAGGTGAATTAAATATCACTACTTTCCTAAATGAATAATTGGAATTAGAATAATCAACACCGGCCGACCTTTGCCAATCTACCTATCCCGGTTACGGCAGAAACGGTCCATCATTGCGAACTCAAACCGAGGAGGAAATTTAACATGACACTCGCAGGAAAAAAAATCGTGATTATCGGAGGCAGCTCCGGAATCGGGCTGGAGACCGCGGCTTTGGCCCTGGAGCAAGGGGCCGAGGTTGTGATCGCCAGCCGATCGGCGGACAAGCTCCGCCAAGCCCACAATACGCTCGGGTCCTCCGTTTCGGCCTATGAGCTGGACATGGCCGACGAGCAGGCCGTCAAGGAATTCATGACGCGCGACGTCAAGCGTCTGGATCATCTGGTCGTCACGGCGGCGCAGACCTGGTCCGGTCCCTTCCTTGCCACCGAAACGTCCAAAGCCCGGGAGCTGTTTGACAGCAAATTCTGGGGGCAGTACTACGCGGCGAAGCATGCCGCCCCTCTTCTCGCTGAAGGCGGCTCCATCACCCTCTTCTCCGGCCTGGTCGCCTTCAAGCCGATGGCCGGCGCCGCTAGTCTTGGCGCCGTAAATGCCGCCGTCGCTTCGCTCGGCCAGACGCTCGCCCTGGAGCTGGCTCCCCTGCGGGTCAATGTCGTCTCGCCCGGCATCATTGATACGCCTTCCCGGGCCGGCATGGATGACGCGGCGCGCAGCGCTTTCTACGAATCCGTGGCCGCCAGACTGCCGGTCAAGCGGGTCGGACAGCCCGGAGATGTGGCGCAAAGCGTGCTTTATCTGCTTCACAACAGCTTCGTAACGGGCACCGTCCTCCATGTCGACGGCGGGCATCTGCTGACTTGATCCGCTAGAAAAAGACCAGGTTCTCCGGTGCAGGGGGAACCTGATCTTTTTCTTTTACCTGGCCGAAAAATCCGCTTATGTCCCCGTACGGATCGGGATTGCCGATACTGGCTGTATACAGCTCGTGATTGGAGTACCGGCACGATCCGCATGCCACGTTGAACGGGGTGGTAACAAACAAACCGAGGCGCGCCGTATTTTCGGGAACAATTTCCTGCCCGCTATTTGTAATTCGAGCGGATGCTCTTTGTATGCCCCCAAAGCCTTGCGGGAAACGATAAAAAGGACCTGCGGCTGCAGATCCTTTTTATCCGATGCTATCAGTTGACCGTCACGTAAACTTTGGTCGATTTCTTCGCATACGTAATCGTAATCGTGGCTTTGCCTTTGCCGGTTGCCCGGATGATACCGTCCTTCACATCCGCTACACGGATGTTGGAAGATTTCCACAACGCCTGGACCGTAGCGTCCTGCTCAGACAGATCCTCGAACGTTGCCGTAGCCTTCACGTTTGCCGTAGCTCCCGCTTTCAGCTCCACGGTAACTTTATCGGTTTGCAAGTATTTCAATTTGTCCACATCGACTGGAATCGAAATGCTCTTGCCGCCGAACGTTGCGGAAACCGTCGTGCTTCCCGCGCTGACGCCCGTCACTTTCCCTGCGCTCACATCCGCAATTTTGTAGTTGCTGGACTTCCAGAGGACGCTCGAAGTGACGTCTTTCTTGCTTCCGTCCGAAAGGGTCGCCGTTACTTTGATTTGAACGCTCGATCCGGATTTGGTCGTCACGAAACGCTTGTCCACTTCAAGAGTAGAAACGACGCCGATTTCGACCGGAATCGTAACCGTCTTGCCGCCGTACTTCGCGGTGATCGTCGTTTTGCCGCGGGAGACCGGAGTCACGAGACCGTTATCCACCGTAGCAACTGCCGCGCTGCTGGAGGTCCACTCCGCTTCTTTCGTCACGTCTTTCGGCGTTCCGCTGCCGTCCGTGCTCGTAAGGGTGATCAGTTTGTTCTCGCCGAGATCGAAATTCAGGAATGTCGGATTCGCCGTCAGCTTGTCCGCCATGTCGACTTGAACCTTGAATGTAACCGTCTTGTTATTGAAAGTGGCCGTAATGGTGGACTCGCCGGAAGCGACACCCGTTACCAGACCGGCATCTACGGTAGCCGCTTTCTCATTGGAGCTCGTCCAGGCCGCTTCTTTCGTCACATCTTCTTTGGTGCCGTCCGAATACGTCGCCGTCAGGTCCAGTACCTGAGTACCGGTCTTTTTCAATGAAATGGTCGTCTTGCTGCCGGTGGTCAACGTTTTCAGCACCCCTACGGACACTTGAACGACAGCCGTTCTCGTTCCGTATTTCGCCGTCACTGTCGCGGCACCTGTGCCTACGCCGGTGATCACGCCTTTGCGTACTTCCGCGATGTCCGCGGCGCTGGAGGTCCAGTCGGCTTTCTCCGTTACATCTTCCACCTTGCCGTCGCTGTAGATGGCGTTCAGCGTTACCTTCTCGTAACTGCCCACTTGGAAGTTAACGGTTTTCACGCTTGCTTTGATCGTGTTCGGAATATCGACCGACACTTTAACCGTGACGGTTTTGCCGCCGTAAGTCGCGGTTACGTTGGCTTCACCGGCTTTACGCGCGGTTACTTTGCCGTCCGTCACGCTGACAATCGCTTCGTTGTCGACCGTCCATTTGGCTTCATCCGCCACGTCTTCCTTCGTATCGTCGGCATAGGTCGCCCACAGGACGATCTGCTCCTCTTTGCCGGTTTGCAGGAACAACGGATCCTTCTCGGCTTCCAGACGCTTCGGAACATCCACGTCTACGACGACCGAAACGGTTTTCGTGCCGTACTTGGCCGTAACGGTCACTTCGCCCGTAGCATTCGCGAACAGCTTGCCTTTGACGACGCTGACGATATTCTCGTCGCTGGACGACCAGTCCGCACGAGCCGTAATATCATCGGAGCTGCCGTCGGCATAAGTCGCTTTCAGGTTCAGCTGCTCCGTGCCGTTTTTCTTCAGCAGAACCGTTTCCTTGCCCAAGTCCAGCTTGATGGCATTGTCCACGTCTACCTTGATAGTCACCGACTTCGTGCCGTAGCTTGCCTTGATCGTAGCTTTACCCGGTCCATACCCGGTAACTTTGCCTTTCAGGACATCCGCCACATTCGGGTTGTCGGATTCCCACTCGGCGATGTCCGAAACATCCTCGGAAGTGCCGTCGGGATAAGTCGCGATTAACGTGATCGCTTCCGAGTCTTTCAGAAGCATGGAGATCTGCGATTTATCGGGATCTACCCGCTTCGCGATTTCGATGCTGACCGGTACGGAAACGGTCTGGTTGTTATATTTCGCGGATACGATCGCCGTACCCGAGCTTTGACCTGTGACGAGACCGTTGACGACCGTAGCCACGGAACCGTTGTCGATGTTCCATTCGGCCTTCTTCGTTACGTCTTCGTTCGTACCGTCGTCATAGTAGGCCGTCAGTTTAATTTGTTCGGATTTGCCTTTGCGCAAATCAATCGTTTGTACGTCTTTAATGAGGGAACGGACATGCTTGCTTACCGTCACGTTGACGATAACCGTTTTCCCTTTATGAGTGGCCGTAATAACGGCTTTGCCTTCTTTCTTCGCCGTAACCGATCCCGCATACACGGATGCGATTTCCGGAGAACCGGAGGTCCAGTCGGTTTTAACCGTTACGTTCTCGGTCGCGCCGCTGTCGTAAACCGCGGTTGCCGTAAGGGAAGCGGTGCCGCCTACCTCCAGCGAAAGCTCGTTTTTGTTCAGCACCAGGCTGGTAACTTCCAACGCCATCGCGCTCATTGCGCCGAAGCTGCTCGATACCAGAGTTAAGGTAAGGAATAAAGCCAAAATCCTCATTGCCCGCATCATTTCATCTCCTAGTCTTTGTTCTTGTTGGACAGCCCTCACGGAAACCTGCTTAGACAAGCATTCCTTCCGCAACTGTTCAAAAAGCTGACCTTCTTTTCGTGCCGAACCCGAACTGTAATTTCGACGTCCTTGTCGGTACCTGGAAAATGTAATCCCCCTTTTAGGTCAAAGGCGTTCGCCCGGCAGAAACGGTAACTTCCGATTAAGCGTTTCATTAACGCTTGACTGGCGGTTTACCCAATTGTTGGAATCCTCTCTTCTAATATCGACAAAAGGGAACAAAATGTTTAGCCTCAATCTCCATAAACAATTGTCCGTGCAGAAAAATTCCGTCCCTCCCCGTTCGGCCAAAATAAAAAGAGATTCATGGAATGAATCTCTTCGGGTAACGTTCCTCTATTATTTGTTTTTGTGCTTTTCGAACAAATCGTTCAGCTTGCGCGCCGCCTCGTTATACGGCTGGATGCCGCCGTTATCGACGTGGAAATAGAAATTGCCGTCCGCGAAGCCGAGGTACGTGCTCTGATCCTTCACCATCAGGATTTCCTCCGACTGCTCCAGGTAATAATAAGTGGAGTCGAAGCCTTTGAAAACGGCCGCACCCGGAAGCTCGACATCGCCGGACTGAAGCTTTTCATCTACCGCTTTGTACATAATCCTCGATGCGTTGCCCTCATAGTAAGCGATATAGAAATTTTTATACTCTTCGGCAGCATCCCCGTCCAGCTCATCCTGCCCTTTCAGGAACGGAGTTCCGAGAATAGCGGTGACCTCCTCCGCCTTCTGTCCCAGATACAGTCCGTTCAGGACAAATGCCCCGCCTTCCACTCCGACAACCGGCTTATCGAAGCGCTTGCCGTACTTGCCCGTTTTCTCCATGACACGGTCGATCAGGACGGCCGCTTCCGCACGGGTAACGGGAGCCTCCAAGGCCAGATCACCTTCCGCACGCCCCTGCAGGATGCCTTCTTTTACGCAGAGCGCCACGGCGTCTTCATCCGGAACCGATTTAAACCTCCATTCCGGCTGAATCAGCTTGCTCACCACACGCACGATTTCGAGACGGGAAGCGGGATCGAGCATCGTTTTCTGGAAAGCTTCGTCCACAAGACCTATCTCCGCCTGCGCTTTATTTAAATAAGCTCCGTACCAGGCGGCATAGCTGCCCAGATCGGGTTCGTAAGACGGATCGTTCGCCATCACGGCCATCTTGACGAACTGGATGCCCGTTACCTTCGCACCCGGATCGAACGTTTTCTCGGACACCCCGTCAATTACGCGCATTTGAGACGTGCTGATTAAGCTGTCCTGCGCCCAAGGAACCCCGTCGATATCCTCGTAAAGCCAGTGAGCGCTTGCGGGCGACGCAGCCGTGACCAGCACGAGCGCGGTTCCGGCGGCCAGTGCGCTTTTTTTCCAAAAAGACCGTTTCATTCTTCTATTCTCCCCCTCATTGTTTGGATATGTATTTTATCACCACATGGTATGCAGTACTTTTCGCGATAGAAGAAGCAAAATCCTCTCGTAAACGGAACTCGGGCACATCTGTCCTCACAAACACGTCTGCGCACCTCTTCAGGCTCCGCCGGCAGCCTCTTACTGCATTTTCCGCCTGTACACCACTCGGGACCACAGAAAAATCGCGTTACCTACAAGCAGAATCGTAAACTCCCCCCCCGTCTTCCCCGTGCTGAAAAAATTATAAAGCCCCCAGGCAAGCAGAGCCCCCGTATAAAATATAAAAGCGATCTTCGCCGACTTGTCCGTCTGATATCGTTCCATTTCATCCGCTTTACGCAGTTTCAGTTTCATAACCTTTTCCTCCCCGATCTACGATGCAAAAGCTCTCTAGTGATTTTATTTAAAATGTCAAATATATTTTACATATATTTATTATAAAAGAACGGGCAAGAATGTCAAATAGTTTTTACATTTTATAAATCGCTTCCTTAAAGGGAAGCATTGTTCGTGCTTCATCTGGGTTATTCACGGGGTCCGTCAATATCTGGAAACGTCCGTAAGTTGTCCGAAATCCGTTTACCCACGGTACCTGCGGGGTAAGGATATGCTGTAACCGGAAGAAAGCTAAGCCAAATGAAAGAATACGCACTAGACTCTTGAGGAGGTAGTTCAAATGGATAAGAAAATTGTTGGTGTTTTCGATACAGAAAGAGAAGCTATTCAAGCGATCGACGGTCTTAAACAGCAAGGTTTCCATGCCGATGATATCTCCGTTATTGCCAAGGATAAACAAGATTCAGCCGATATTTTAGATGAAACCGGAACGAAAGCGCCTGAAGGCGTGGCCACGGGCGCAGCTACAGGCGGCATTCTCGGCGGTGTGACCGGCCTGCTGGCCGGAATCGGCACGCTCGCCATTCCGGGCGTAGGTCCCTTCATCGCGGCGGGACCGATCGCCGCTACATTGACGGGCGCCGCTGTCGGAGCGGGCGCAGGCGGCCTAGTGGGCGGCCTGGTAGGCATGGGCATCCCGGAGGATGAAGCCCAGCAATATGACAACTATGTCAATGACGGCAAAATCCTCGTGCTCGTCGATTCCGATGCCGAACGCGACGCTCACGTTTACGACACGTTTCGCACGAACCGTTCCCTGAACGCATCCACTTACGACGACCAGGTATTCCGCGATACGGATACCCCGGCATACGACGTCAATTCGGGTCTGCCTTACAATGCGCCGAATGATGACATTGACCGTTCGCGCCGTCTGTAAGCCCATCAAGCAAATCGGACACATTCCCTATTAAAATAAAATCGAAAAGACCCGGTCCTAGTACAAGGACCGGGTCTTTCTTTTATAAATTTCCTGATCGGATTTACCAACGCCATCTAGGCCATATTGCACTCTTGAGCTTGCCCGGTGTTGACTGTTGACTGCTGACTCCGTAACGCACATGGAACGTTCGCGGGCACCTGACCCCAATCGACCGGGGCGACTTCTAAAGTGCCTTACGCTCCGTGACCGGCACCGCAAATATATTCGGCCAGCGTACGCACCATAGCGCCGGTGCCGCCCTTCGGATCGATTCCGCGGTCACCCCAAAGCCATGCCGTACCGCCCGTATCCAGATGAATCCACGGTTTATCTTCGATGAACGCCTCGATAAACGAGCCGCCCATAATCGCTCCCGCCCACTTATGGGCGGCAGCATTTTTGATATCGGCGACCGTACTGCGCAGCATTTCCCGGTATTCAGGGAAATTCGGGAGCTGCCACACCTTTTCTCCCGCTTGTATCGAGGCTTGCAGAACGGAAGCGAGGAAGGCGTCGTCGTTCGTCTGGGCGCTGGTGGCGACATCGGCGAAAGAGACGAGAACCGCGCCCGTCAGCGTGGCGATGTCGATCAGACGGGTTGCCCCTTTCTCGATCGCATACGTGACGCCGTCCGCAAGGATGAGACGCCCTTCCGCATCCGTGTTCAGCACTTCGACCGTGCGTCCGCTTAAGGTCGTGATAACATCTCCCGGGCGCATTGCCGTCCCGGACGGCATATTCTCGGCGGCCGGTATGACAATCCGCAGGTTGATGCGCGGCTTCAGGCGGCCCACCACGATCAGCAGACCGAGCAGCACCGCCGCGCCGCCCATGTCGCTGATCATCTCTTCCATGCCGCCCGCAGGCTTGATGGAAATGCCGCCGGTGTCAAAGGTGACGCCTTTGCCGACAAGCCCCAGCACCTCGCCCGACGACGGATCGCCGTCGTAGCTCAGCGTAATCATGCGCGGCGGGTTCGCGCTGCCGAGGCCGACGGCCGCGAGCGCTCCCATGCCGCGCTCCACAATCGCCTGCTCATCCAGCACCTCGCAGGCGATTCCGAACTGCCCGGCCAGCTTCTCCGCTTCCTTCGCCAGATCGGAAGGAAGCAGCAGATTGCCGGGCAAGTTCGTCAGGTCGCGCGCATAATTCGTCGCGACCGCATACGCTTCGGCGGCGGCCACCGCCGCCTGCAGCGCTTCCCCGTTCAGCGCGTCCCGCTGAACGAACAGCTGCGCCGCGGCCAGTTCCTGCCGCGGCTTCGCCTCCCGCGCGTACGTCGCGATGCGGTACGCGCCGAGCAGCAGCCCTTCCGCGACGGTGGACACCGTTTTCGCGGCAGAAGCCGCACCCGCAGGCCGCTCGTCTGCCGAGCCGGTGCTTGGCGCGCCTGCCGCCGTCCGTGCATCCGCTCCGCTCACGCTCTGCGGCTCCTCTTGCACGCCGTCAACGCTTGCGGCCTTCACCGAAGCGCCTCTCGCGGCATCCGCTCCGCCTGTGCCCTGCGCCGCAAGCGGAGCCGCATACGTCCCGCCGCGCGGAGGTTCAGCCGGGAAGGCCCCCTCCGGCAGCAGCACGGCCAGGCGGCCCAGCCCGAGCCGCTGTGCTTCGCGGGCCGCTTGTACCGCGGCAAGCCGCAGCGTGTCACGGCCCGCCGGCGCCGCACCGAGACCGGCGGCGATCACGTACGGCGCAGCCAGGCTCCCGTATGCCGGAAGCACGGTCACTTCACCGGCGCTTCCTTTGTAGCGTCCGGCCCGCTTCAGCCGGTCCAGCTCAGCCCGGAGCTCTTCCGGCAGATCCGGCAGGCTCCCCGGGTCTTCCCCCTCAGTCGTGAAGAACAGCAGGGCGTCGGCATCCGCCGAAGCCCATCCGCCGCTTTCCGCAATAGAAATTTTCGTATTCGTTGTATAGTCCGCTCTCATCTAAGAGTTCAGCCCCTCTCATGCCTCTGGCGGCAAGTCTTTCCCTTCGGTCCGCGTTTGCAGTATTCCCGTTCTAAATAGTCAAAACTCCCTCAGGCCGGCGAGTTTATCAGCAACATCGTCAGCGGGGAGCATATGGGTGTTCTTTTCTATTGTAATACACCGTGGCGTCAGTTTAAAGGGAGCTGAATCCGGAAGCTTGTCCCCTCTCCAACTTCGCTTTCCACATGAATGACACCGCCATGGTTTTTGATGATGCGGTAGCAGACGGAAAGCCCCAGGCCGGTCCCGTCTTCTTTCGTCGTAAAAAACGGATCGAACAGTTTTGAAAGCGTTTTCTGATCCATTCCTCTGCCGTTGTCTTCTATGTAAATCCATACTTGATGATCCACTTTAATCGTCCGGATGCGAATAAGCCCATGCTCTTTCTGTCCGTCGGACATCACTTCTATGGCATTTTTAACAATGTTGAGCAGCACCTGCTTGATCTGCTTCACGTCCACCCATACGTACAAATTCGGGTCGGATTCGCTTAACTGGATATCGCAGCCTTTTAACAAAGCCTCACTCTCGAACAGCAGCACGACTTCCTTAATAAGCGAGGCGATCTGGATCTTCTGCTTCACCGGAGCGGTAGGCTTGGACGAATTCAGAAATTCAAAAATGATATCGTTGGCGCGGTCGATTTCACTTAAAATAATATCGGCGTAATCCTGTTTGCCCAAACGAAGCAGTTCAGGCTGCAAAAGCTGAATAAACCCGCGGATCGAGGTAAGCGGATTACGGATTTCGTGAGCGATGGAAGCCGCGATTTTCCCCAGCATGGCCAGCTTGTCGTTATAATAGACGGATTGCTCGATCCGCTTGAAGTCGGTCACGTCCTTGACGGAAATGAGAATGTCCCCGTCGAGCTCCTCATCGTACTTGGCCGTCACCAGAAAATGCTGGCCCTTCTCGTCCAGAACTTCCTGAAAGGGCAGCCGGTACACGAACATCTCGCGGTGAAGCTTGATCAGAAGTTTACGCATTCCTCTCGAAAGCTTCCGCAGCCTGACCAGCTCGTAGAACGTGCGTCCGATCATGCTTTTGCGAGGAAGTCCCAGGAATTGGCCGAGCTTTACGTTAGCAAACGAAAGAAAGCCTTCCTGGTCGAATAACGCTATTCCGCTGTCCATATGCTGGAGCACATTCTCATACTTGCTGTTGGACGGCGGGTAGGAAGAGTCCTGCATCAATCTGTCGGTAAAGCGTCTTGACGGTTCTCTACCAACCTGCTCGGATTGAGACGTGCAAAAGGATATCGCTTCACTAAGTATTTGGAACGATTGCTGATAATACAGCACAACATCTTCAGGTCTGGCAGGGCCGGTTAACTCCCGCATGCATCTATCATGCAGAAGAGTCACCTCTTGCGGCGGCATAGAGGAGATAAGCGGTTTGAGGGTGCTGGAATATGAGCGGGCTTCCTCCGGTCCGCTTTGCATCAATACTTGCAAAACTTGCAGATACATCGTTCGGATATCCGGCATGTGACTCCTCCTAGATTATGCGTGGGGTTGTGTACCCGGCACAACGACACTTTTCGTCAAAAATCAAGGGTTTTTCGTCATTTTCTTACATTTCCTCGCGAATTTGTTAATTATCGGAATCTCACTCATTGTAACATAGGAAGTTTAAAATTACGATACGATTTGGAGCATAAAAAGAGGAAAATGTAAGAATCCGCCTTAAAACCGGGATCGCCTGCCGGCTGCCGAAATTCACTGTCCTGCCTGGATATGCGAGCTAAATAACCCCGCGGTCGGCGGGGTTATCTTTTCCTATTCGAGCCTGTCTGCGGATGGGGCGCTTATTCGTTCAAGCGTTGTACGCGCATCCGCTCAGCTGATGTTATAATAAACCGGGCCCTCCTTGAATGGGACCCCGAAAGAATGTCCGCCTTTCCAGGAACCTTGGTCATCCCTGTCGTCGTCGTTCTCCCGATTCTTTTCTTTCTTTTCTTTTTCTTTCTGCTGCTTCTCGCGTTCTTTCTCCCGTGCTTTTCTTTCTCTTTCTTCTTTTTCCTTCTGTGCTTCCTGTTTCCTCTTCAACTCTTCCTGGGCGCGCTTGTATTCCCGCTCCACTTTCTGACGAAGCCATTCTTCCCGCGCGTTGTCCGCGTTGCCGCTGCCCGTGTAGGTATTCTCCTTTTTCGGGGTGGGTGTGGGAACCGGTGTATTCTGGGTTCCGGAGGTTTTGCCGGACGTATTCGCCGTGTTTCCTGCCGCATTGTTCGGAGGCGTAGGCGTCGGAGTAGATTCCGGCGTCTTCGTAGCCTCCGGCTGATTCTTTTCTTCCTCGTTCGGAAGAGCCATGTTGTCCTTGTTCCAGGAGCCTTCTTTTTCCATGGCCAGCCAATTTGTAAGGTTGTCTTTGTTGATGGGCTGTGTGCGGTTATACAGCTTACCCATTCCGCCCATCTGCTTGGCCAGTGTGTAAATGGACATCTCACGCAGCTGATCAAGACTGATTTCGGTTCCCATACTCTTCGCGTTCAAATAAATCGCGTACTTGCCCGTGGACAGCTGATGCGTACCCGCTTCCTGCCGCAGTTCAGGCGGCGCCGCGAAAGCCGCGACCGCATATTTACTCAGGTCGGCATGATTCGCGAGCAGATGGTCCGTTACCTGCTTCTCCATTTTGTCGGCCAGCAGAACGTCGCTCACCTTGCGCTCGTTGCCTATAACCGTACTCGAAATGATAATATCCCCTTCGCCTTTGGCGAGCGGTCCTTGATCCAGCCAATCCAAAATAACGGACGCGGCCTGAGTCAGCGGCTTGCCTTCCACATGAAGCGCCTTGGCCATCCGAGCACCGTCCTGATTGAGCCCTCTGACCTCCCGTACGATCTCCTCATCGTCGAGCGCAAGCTCTACGCTCGGATTAACGTCCATCGTCACATACGCCGCCACTTTTACCTGACCGCCCATGTTTAACAAACCGCCGATGAAAACAAAGCAAATAATCGCGGCAGCCGTAAGACCGGATGTCAGCACCAAAATCTGAGAACGCCCGAATCCCCTTGTCGATTTGTAATGGATTTCTTGTCCGACCTGGCAGTTTCGCCCTTTCTTAGAAATGCGCTCGAAACGCCCCTCCTCCGTCATGACAATAATGCTGTTTCCCTTCAGCTCCATGACGATGCCTTTACTCATATGCCTCTCTTCTTTCCTGGAAAGTTTGCTTTGATTGCTCTTTAATATGCAGATATTCTTTGAGATATGGATAGGAGCCGGTGTTTATGAGCGCTATGGCAATCAAATACTTTCGGTTTCGTTCCAGCGTTTTGCGCGAAACGCTAACCTTACCCAGAAGTTCCTTAATAGGAAGCTGCTTTTTGCTAAGCAGAAGACGCATCAGTTCTGGGTCTTCGGAGAGGAGCTTACCGATCCCGAATAACATGATACGAGAATCTTCGTGCTTGGGAGAGGCATCGACCAAATCGGTAAATTGAATGGAGAAAACGGCAAGATTGCGGTTAAATTCCACAATTTCTCCGCGGCGTTCTTCTATTCCCTTCTGTTTCTCATACTGTTCCAGCGCTTGATGAATCTCGATGGGATTCACGTAATGATCTTCTTCGTCCTCCTGGTCAAACGCACTGTACGGAATCTGTCCTTTGAACCGCTGCTCCTTTCTCAAATAGTCGATCAGTCTGCGGCGCATCACCGTCTCGGCAAAACCGAGAAACGAACGCCCCATGTCATGGGAGAACTGATTAATGGCTTCGTTAAACGCGGCTAAAGCAATACTGAATTCGTCGTCTCTGGCAGGATCAATATATCTTTTGCAAAAGCGGCTTGCCACCTTGATGACAAACGGCTGGTAATCCGAGATAAACTGATTGCGCAGACGCAGGTCTCCCTGCTGTATTTTCTTCACAACCTCTTCAGGCTGCGGTGCGTTTTTTTGGTGGTGGCTGGACTGACGTTTGCTGCCGAATAACTTCTTAAACAGTACCAGAATCACTGTTCCACCTCACTTATACAATTCGATTTCCAGCAATTTCTTCGGGGGGTCAATCTTTGCTATTATAGCACAAGCTTTAATATCGGCGAAAAAGTTAAGAGATTTCACAGAGTTTTCTCAGAAAAAAGAGCGGAATACCCCTTATCTTCTCAAAAATCGCGGATGAAGCATAATTATATTCCAGGATCAGTAAACTAATGGTATTATCCGTCATCTAATCGATCCCTACTAACACCTATACGTATTAAAAAAAGCTGTACGAAAGCCGATTCTTCCTGCACATTTGCATGAAACAAAAAAAACGGCCAGAGCACCCTCTGGCCGTTTTTATATGAGAATACCATCTATAATAAATGCGATTGCTTTGAGGCTTACGGACTTTGAGGCGTACGCCCTTTAACAAGCTTGCTCCGGCGGCGGCTGAGCACCTGAAGACGTTTTTTGAGCTGGTCCTCCCACGCGCTGTCTCCGAGAGACTTAGCGACCGAAAGCAGATCCAGTCCCATGTCGATCTGATTCTGGACTACATCCATCGGTTCCTCATCCTCGTGGTTCACGCAGTTCTCATAAATAGCCGGTCCCTGCTTGCCTTCCACATAATCGATGAAATCAACCTCGGCGGCGCCGTCTCCGTGCGCGTATTCGGCGAGCAGCTCATACTCGTTTTCTATCAGATGATGAACCTCGATCCGGTGACACACCGGACAGAAAAGAATCGGGACATTGTGAATGCTTGTTCGTATATGTTTAAGGGTCCCCTTCGACCCGATCATACTTGCACCGCAGCAAAAACTCATAATACTTCCCTCCCAAGGATCGTCCTGCAGACCTTCCCGGCCTGCGGAAGTGAATTTACGCATGTCGTTTGCATGTGATGCTTTATTTTACAACATTCCTATTCACCGGCACAAAGGAAAATTCCTCTTTTTCTAGCAATATAGGCCTCGCCCGACACCGGTTTTTAACCCCAAATCGTAAGCTTATACCCTTCGGGGCCAAGCTTTGCCGCGCTTCTAACTCTAACACAGCCCGCATAAAATAAGAGGAACAGGACTTCCGGGAACTGCGCTAACCATGCCGGAGTCCGTTTTACCACCAGATCGGAGGGACGTGAAATGACGATTATTCCCATCATTTCTCGGCAGATTGCTTTTGCCAAATTCGAGAGCCAGACCGGTGAATTCTCGGTCTATTACCACACGGGAAAGGTGGAGAATTACACCGGTTTCAACCTGGAAGACATTCAAGCCCTTTGGGACTCGGCGAACCGTTACGATACGCTGATGCGCTTGACGGAATCGCGGCGTCTTCCCCAGACTACCCCTACATGAAGATGACGGACCGGAGGTAAAATAAGCGGCGGTAACCGGACAACGGGAAGCGGGACACCCTGCCGTCGCTGCATTCTCTGGCTTCCTCCGCTCAAAGATTGGGAGCTTCCTTCCGCTGTGCTACAATAGAAGCATTCAAAAACGATACGGCATATGCCCGGCAAGGAAGAGAGGAATTTACTCTGCACGGTATCCGTCCAAACCATTCCCCACTGCCGCAGCTCAAGCTCGGCAATGTGCATCTTATGATTCAACGGCAGACGGTTCTGTTTGTTTACTGGTCGATTTCATCCCGCCTGGCACCCATGATCGCCGAGTACGGAACCGAAGCCGAACAAGGTCTGGTATCCGTCCGCATAAACGGGTATGGTGAAAGTTCCGACGAGTCTGTCGTTTATGAGGTCCGAACCATGCCACCGGCCGAAAATGCCGGTTCCGCCTATATCCGCACGCAAGGCCGGAAAGGCCTATGGCAGGCGGAATTGGGAATACTGAATGCCAACTGCGGCTTTCTTCCTTTACTGAGATCCGCTCCCGTTAGGACGGGTGACGGTTCCGGCGAAAGTCCGTTCCCCGAAGAAGGGCGGCACAGCGGGAACAATCATCCCCCTTTTCCTCTTCTGCCGGTAGATTTTGGCTTCTATTCTACTTACACGATCTATCCGCCGCCCAAACAGGAAGGAGAAAAGCCGTGAGCGTATCCCAGCCCGTTTCCGCTCTGCTCGTTTTTCACGCGCATTTGCCTTACGTCTACCGGCCGGGCAGCGGTCTCACTCTAGAAGAATATTGGTTCCATGAAGCGATGTGCGACGTCTATTTGCCCTTCGCGGATTGTATGGACCGTCTGCTAAACGGCAAGGTCTGCTCCGCGGTGACCTTGTCCGTAAGCCCCGTACTGCTGTCTATGTGGGAGAATCCCGACCTGCAGCAACGTACGCGGGAAATATTGAAACGGCGCGTGGAGCTGGGCCACAAAGAAAAAGAGCGGCTTGCAGACAAGCCCGGGCCGGCCTCCCTTGCCTCCCGTTATGCGGGAAGGTATACGGACATGCTTGCTTTATTCGACAAGATAGACGGTAAAATCATCCCGCGGCTGCGCCTGTATGCCGACCATGGCCTGATCCAGCTGATTCCCGCAGCCGCTACCCACCCTTTCCTCCCTTTGTTCAAAACGGAGGAAGCCGCGTTCGCGCAATTGTATACCGCCGTGACGGAGTTCCGGCGGTATTTCGGCTTCGCCCCCTCCGGGATCTGGCTGCCGGAATGCGGATATACGCCCATGCTGGAGCCTATCCTGCTTAGGCTGGGGCTGCGCTTTACGATCCTGGAGGCGCCGGAAGACAAAGCGGGGGACTCCGGGCAAGGACCGGCCGCTCCGTATGTCACACCGGACGGCCTCCGGGTTTTCACCCGGGATGCGGCCGCCTCGGCTCTTGTATGGAGCCGGGATAGCGGCTACCCCGGCCACCCCGATTATCGCGAATATTATCGCGATATCGGGTACGAACTCGGCCGCGGCACTCCGGCCGAGCAAGCTTACATCCGGCCGTACGTGCTGCCGGATGGCACGTCCGTTGCGACAGGCTACAAGTACTGTCGCATAACGGGCGCCGCCGGGGGCGCAGACGAAGCCGGCGGCAAAGCCCCGTACGACGCCGGCCGCGCCGCGGAGCTGGCCGCCGTGCATGCGAGGCATTTCCTCGCATCCCTCGGGGCGGCGGAGCCAGCGACAACGGGCGGGGCGGCCGTCGATGCCGCTGGCTCCGCTGCCGATTGGGCTGCTGCCGTGCCGACCGTCCAGGCTGCAGCCGGGCTTGCCTCCCCCGCCTCCGCTGCAGCCAAACGCCAGCCTGCCGAGGCTCCCCCGGCTTCGGCCCCTGCGGGGGACGCGGCACGGCAGACGCGAGCCGAACTCTCAGACGCTGAGCTCCGCTACGATCGACAAGCTTCCTGCGCAGCACCGGAAGCCGAGCCCGTACGTCTCTCCGCCAGCTATGCTGGAGAGAGCGGGGCCAGACCGCAGGCCGCCTCCGTCTCGGAGGCACGCCTGCTGCCGCCCCGGCCGGTTGCCGTCTGCGCCTTCGACCTGGAGCTTTTCGGACACTGGTGGCACGAAGGCCCCCTCTGGCTGGAAACCCTGCTGCGCGAAGGCGACCGTGAACAGCGGCGGCGGTATACCGCCAGCGGTTCGCACAGCGGCCCTTCACTTCCCGATTCGGAGAAGCAGCCCGTGTTTCTTACGCCCTCTCTATATGAAAAGCGCTACGCTTTCGGCAAAGGCACGGCCCCCGTTCTATCCAGCTGGGGACGGGGAGGCGATGCCAGAGTCTGGCTGAATCCCGCTACAGACTGGATGTATCCGCTTCTGCATGCCGCAGAAGAAGCCATGGCGCTGGCCGCCGCAAGAGCTGCCCGGACAGACACCGCAGCGAGAAAAGCTCACCAAGCCCTCAATGTGGAACTTGACGCTATTTCAAGCTCGGATCCTTTTTCCTTCTATTCCTCTGACCCCGGCCCGAATCGGCGCGATGACGAAAATCTTTCGCACACCGCTATCACCGATAGAATTTTGCGCCAAGCTGCGCGGGAGCTTATGCTCGCCCAAAGCAGCGATTGGGCGTTTATGATCGAAGCGGGAGAAATGGCGGGCTATGCCGCCGGAAGATTTCACGAACATAGGAATAACTTCTATCAGTTGCTACCGATACTGGATGATATAGATGAGAGACAACCCGCCGTTCTTTCACCCGAAAAGCTAGAATTGCTTCATAGAATGGAAAGAAGCGCTTCTCTTTTTCCCGATGTTAATTGGAGAGCCTACCTCACGGGGTATCTTTCCGAAACGCTAGCGGGTAAAAAACGATCCCAGGCACCCGCCTCTGCTCTCGCCGCTCCTTTGCTTGAAGAGCAAACGGCCGCCCAAGAGAGCGAAACCGGCAAACCATCCGCCGGAAGTTCACAGGCTAAACCGCCTGCCGCAAACAGCTTCACCACTGGTCCGAATACCGGCAAAAAAACCTCCCTCCGCGTTCTCGTGCTGGCCTGGGAATTCCCGCCTCATCTGATAGGAGGGCTGGGGCGAGCGGTCGGAGACCTTACGGCACAACTGGCTCGTGACGGGCATACTGTGCATGTGATAACATGCCGCCGGGATGACGAGGCCTCAGACAGTCTATGGAACGGAGTGCACGTTCATCGCGTGGAAGTGCTGCAAAGCCCCGAATCCCCGGCTTTTCTCGACTGGGTGTTCAGGTTGAACATCGCCATGATTTTACGGATGGAACGTCTGCTGGAGGAAAATCAGGAGCTTCGGTTCGATATCCTCCACGCGCATGACTGGCTGGTGTATTACGCCGCCCGTGACTGCCGGCAGGCTCTTCGCCTGCCGCTTGTCGCTACCCTGCACGCAACCGAACACGGCCGCAAGCTGGGCCGGCTGGACGATCCCGTCTCCCGCAAAATTCACGCCGCGGAAAGCAGTCTGGCGGAGCTGGCCGACAAACTTATCGTTTGCAGCGATTCGATGGCGGAGGAAGTGACGTCGCTTTTCAACCTTAAAAAATCCGGCGTGACGGTCATTCCGAACGGTCTTCCTGCCGCTTCCGATGCGGAAAGCAGCCGGAAGCCGCATCCGGCTCCGGCATGTGCCGGAGATTCCGGACGTACGCTGCGCTCGGCGTTTGCAAAGCGCCGGATTCTATATCTCGGACGCCTCGTCCCCGAGAAGAATGTTCCGCTGCTTCTGGCAGCGTTCCCTTACGTCCTGGAGCAGTTCCCGGAGACGGAACTGGTCATTGCCGGAACGGGACCGGAGGCGGCTTCCCTCAGCGGGCTGGCCGCTCCCTTCGGAGACCGCGTAAGGTTTACGGGCTTCGCCGACGAAGCCGCCAAAGCGGAGCTTTTGGCGGAAGCCGATGTCTGCGCCATTCCGAGCCTATACGAGCCCTTCGGAATCGTGGCGCTTGAAGCGATGAGAGCCGGCGTCCCTCTCGTCGCTGCAGACACCGGCGGCCTTGCCGGACTTGTCGAAGACGGCGTAGACGGCTTCCGGCTCCCGCCGGCCGATCCCCGGGCTTGGGCCGGGAAGATTTGCCTTCTGCTGGGCGATCCGGAGCTTGCGGCTCTTTTTACGAAGCGCGCCTCTGCTAAATTACACACATGCTTTAATATGAAGGAAATCGGCGCCGCCACCGCGAACGTTTACCAAAGCGCCATAAATTGCCAAAGATCGACAAAAACTTGTTGACCTCTTCTTCTGAAAACGGTAACCTTATGGCGAATAACCTGGATTTACCAGTAACCAGTAAGGAAGTGATTTTTTGCCCAGACATTTCGTTGTCGGTAACGGGAAGTTTCTCATCAATCTGGATGAACACTCTTACATGCGGGATTTGTACTATCCGTATGTAGGGCAGCTGAATCATATCGGCGGGTATCATTGTCGTGTCGGAATTTGGGTGGACGGTGCTTTTTCGTGGTTGGACGCGCCTGAATGGCAGTTTCAGCGTGCTTATGTGGAAGACTCCTTAGTGACCGACGTGAAGGCGACGCATCCCGGCCTCGGGGTTACGCTTCGCATTCAAGACGGCGTGCATCAGCGGGAGGATATTTTTCTAAAACGGATTCAGATCACCAACCATCACTCGGCGGTGAAGGAAGTACGGGTATTTTTTAACCAGGATCTCGTCATTAACGAGACGGAAGTCGGCGATACTGCCGCCTATTACCCGGCCAATCACACCGTTTTCCATTATAAAAAAGACAAATACTTCATGTTCAACGGAAGTACGGGAACGGACGGCATTTTTCAGTACACAACCGGAGTCAAGCGCTTTTACAATGCCGAAGGCACATGGCGCGACGCCGAAGACGGCCATCTGATGGGCAACCCGATCTCGCAGGGCTCGGTCGACAGCACCATCTCGTTCCGGATGTATGTGCCGCCTTCCGGCGACCATACCCTGTACTACTGGCTGAGTGCGGGACGCACGCTTGAAGACGTGAAAAAGCTCGACAAGTATGTCAAGGAAAGCCATCCCGGCAAGCTGCTCGACCGCGTTCAGATTTACTGGCAGCGCTGGGTCAACAAGACGGAGCGGTCATTCGGCGATCTGAGCGGAGAAATTATCCGCTTGTTCAAGCAGAGCCTGCTCCTTGTGCGCACCCAAACCGACGTGAACGGCGCGATTATCGCGGCCAACGATTCGGACATCATGCAGAGCAACCGCGACCATTACAGCTACATGTGGCCTCGCGACGGCGCTCTGGTCGCCTACTCCATGTCCATGGCCGGCCATCAGGCGATGATGGAACCATTTTACCGTTTCTGCGCCAACGTGATTTCTCCCGAGGGGTATTTGCACCACAAATACAACCCGGACGGAACCGTCGGATCGAGCTGGCATCCGTATGTACACAACGGCGGCGAGCAGCTGCCGATTCAGGAAGACGAGACGGCGCTTGTGCTGTTCGCTCTCTGGCAGGACTACAAGAAGCATGGCAATCTGGAGCTGGTACAGTCCCTCTACCGCGATCTGATCCGCAAGGCCGCACGTTTCATGTCCACTTATATCGACCAAGAACTGAACCTGCCGAAGCCGAGCTACGATCTGTGGGAAGAACGATACGGTATCTATACGTTCACCGCTTCCGCGGTTTACGGAGGGCTGATCGCCGCGGCTAACTTCTGCAACTTGTTTGGCGATGAGGAACGCAGCAGCCGCTACCGCCATACGGCCGAGAAAATCAAAAACGGCATCCTCACTCATCTCTGGGATGAGAAAGAAGGCCGTTTCGCCCGCGGTTTGCATCAAAAGGACGGAACTTGGGTTCGCGACATGACGCTGGAAAGCTCGGTCTATGGGATATTCGAGTTCGGCGTTCTGCCGGCGGACGACGATCGCGTCGTGCGCACCATGCAGGCCAACAAGAACGGCCTGTCCATCAAGACCCCTGTCGGCGGCGTAGCCCGCTATCATCACGATTATTATTTCCAGCGGTCGCAGGATGTGAATCAGGTGCCGGGCAACCCCTGGATCATCTGTACGCTGTGGATCGCCGAGTGGGAAATCGAATGCGCCAAGAAGCTGGAAGATCTCGAAGCGCCGCGGCAGACGCTGGAATGGGTCGTGAAGCATCAAATGGAGAGCGGAATACTTCCCGAGCAGCTCGATCCGTATAACGGCGATCCCGTGTCCGTCGCCCCTCTCACCTGGTCGCACGCTACCTTCGTTCTCGCCGTCGTCAAATACTTGAGCAAATATGAGCAGCTTGCGGGAAAATAACCCTGCCTGCTCCCGAAATAAACCGCAAGCCGTTCAAATTCGGCCTGCGGTTTTTTCAGCATCTCCCTGCTTTATCAGGCGGTCAGCCGCCCTGTCCCTTGCAAAAAAGGCAAAAAACCGCTCTCCACCCGAAAAGCCATTACAGACGCTTTACGGCGCTTTTACGGGCTTTTCCCGCCCTCCGAGGGCGTGAAAGTTCTGCTGTTTTTTCCCCGCCGCTGTACACGCTTGGATGCCCCGAGCCGCGGCACGGGAAAGACGAAAGGTGCCAAGACCGTACCGGCACCTCATGACCGGGGGCATTTACAGCCGTTCTTCAAACACTTCCGCATATTTCTCCGCGCTCCACAAAGCCTCAAGCTCTTCCGGCTTGTTCATCTCAATCTGAATAAGCCATCCCGAGCCATAGGGAAAACGGTTGATATAATGGGAGTTCTTAACCAACTCCCGGTTAGTGGATACAATCGTTCCCGACAACGGCATAAACACATCCGTTTCCGCCGTAACGGACTCCATTATCCCCAGAAAATCGCCGGCCTGCAGCTCCTCCCCTTCCTCCGGAAGCTCTGCAAACACAATCATTCCGATCTCCATTTGCGCGTAATCCGTCAACCCGATCGTAGCCCGGCTTCCGTCTACCCGGACCCACTCATGATTCGGGGTATACAACAGTTCCTGCGGGATATCCATCCTGCTCCTCCTTTCGTTCGCAATCGTAACAAAAGCTCCCCGCCCGCCGCCGTTAAGCGGAAAGCGAGGAGCTCCTATAATCAGTCCGTCAACTTACTTTACGGACAGGTTTTTGTCGCCAGGTTTCCAGTTCATCGGGCACAGGCCGCCGGACTGAAGAGCTTGCAGAACGCGAAGAGTTTCTTCTACGCTGCGACCTACGTCGTTGTGGTTAACGACTTGGTATTTCAGTTCGCCTTCCGGATCGATGATGAACAGGCCGCGCAGAGCTACGCCTTCTTCTTCGATCAGGACGCCGTAGTCGCGAGCTACGGATTTCGTCAGGTCAGCCGCCAGCGGGAAGTTCAACTTGCCCAGGCCGTTGTCCTCACGAGCGGTGTTGATCCATGCACGGTGAGAGTGCTTGCTGTCCACGGAAACACCGAGGACTTCGGTTTTCAGATCCTTGAAAGTGGAAGCAGCTTCGCTAAGCGCCGTAATTTCAGTCGGACATACGAAAGTGAAATCAAGAGGATAGAAGAAAAGTACCAACCATTTGCCTTTGTAATCGGAAAGAGACGCTGTTCCAAAATCCGTTCCGTCTCCAAGTGCAGTTTCCATAGTGAAAGCCGGAGCCGGTTTGCCTACCAAACGTTCTGCCATGTCAAAAATTCCTCCTTTGATCTATTCCTTGTCGAATAATAAAATGGTATCATCCGCCCAAAAGAAAGTCAAGATTATAGAGTCTATTAAATAATAATTATTATAAAAATATGACCAATGTGCGAACATTTGCTGCCATTCCGGCCTTCCGCTTCTTGATTTTTGTTCGCTAACGCAAAGTTTTCAAACGAATCTCTACTATTATAATAGTGCGCATTTTGCATCCCGCCGCCTACATCTTTTCTTCACAAAAGAAAACACGCAGAAAGCAAATTCTCTTCTGCGTGTCGGTGTCAGGCATTCTTTTATTTACGGATGGCCGCGACAATCAGGTCGCCCATTTCTTTCGTGCCGATCGCTTTCAACTTATCGACCGCGATATCGCCCGTGCGGTGGCCCGCATCAAGCACTTCCTTCACGGCACGCTCGATCGCGTCCGCCGCTTCGTGGTAACCGAACGTCAGGCGGAACATCAACGCTACCGAGAGGATTGTCGCGATCGGGTTCGAAATCCCTTGACCGGCGATATCCGGTGCGGAGCCGTGTACCGGCTCGTACAGGCCGAAGCTGCCTTCGCCCAGCGAGGCGGACGAGAGCATGCCGATCGATCCGGTCAGCATCGCCGCTTCGTCGCTCAGGATGTCTCCGAACATGTTCTCGGTGACGATAACGTCGAAGCTGGAAGGACGGCGCAGAAGCTGCATCGCGCAGTTGTCGACAAGCACGTGCTCAAGTTCGACATCCGGGTAATCCGCGGAAATGCGGATGACCGTCTCTCTCCACAACCGGGAAGTCTCCAGCACATTCGCCTTGTCGACCGAAGCCAGTTTCTTGCTGCGGGTGCGGGCGATTTCGAACGCCTGACGTGCGATGCGTTCCACTTCGCTTACGTTGTAAGCGCAAGTATCGACCGCTTCTTGTCCGTTCTCTGTCTCGCGGCGGAATTTCTCGCCGAAGTAAATGCCTCCTGTCAGCTCGCGGACCACGATAAGATCCGTACCGTCAAGCACTTCCGGCTTGAGAGTGGACGCGTCCTTTAGGCAGTCGAACACGACAGCCGGGCGAATGTTCGAGAACAAGCCGAGCGCTTTGCGGATACCGAGGAGGCCCGTTTCCGGACGAAGCTCCTTCGGATTGTTGTCCCACTTCGGACCGCCTACGGCTCCGAGCAGTACCGCGTCCGCACGCTGGCACAGTTCCAGCGTTTCCTGCGGCAGCGGCGTGCCTTTCTCGTCGATGGCGATTCCGCCGAACAAGCCATGCTCCGTCTCAAAGCGATGACCGAAAAGCTCCTCGGTTTTCTTGAGAACTTTCTCCGCTTCCGCAACGACTTCCGGGCCGATTCCATCCCCCGCGATGACGGCGATTTTTTTCACGTCTGACATGTTCGTTCACTCCTTTGGATTGTCCGTAGCTGACAGGGCCGTGCTAATCCGATCCCTACTGCATCTCTACTTTCAGTTTTAACACATTTGGTAACGGATGACTAAGATATAAAAGCTATCAGTTTCATAGGAAAAACCTATAAACATCTTTTTGAGAGACCTCATTCTTTTTTTCACTTCATGATCTCATCGTCTCTTCCACCTGTCCTGCTCCCCTTAACGATATAAAAAAAAGACCCCGCACCGATTTTATCTGACTCTAACGTTCAGACATAACCCGGCAGGGTCTCTTATAACTCTTCAAAAAATTACACCCTCGGCGCAGCCGCCAGCAGAGGCTGCAGAACGGCATCCAGGCGGTCGAGGCCCAGCCTGATCTCCGCTTCTCCCGCGTGCGTGTAATTCAGCCGCATGGTGTTGCGCTCCGGCTCGTCGGCGAAGAAAGAAACGCCGGGGACGAAGGCCACTCCCTGCTGGACGGCGGCGGCCAGCAGCACCTGCGTGTCAATGTGCGCCGGAAGCTCCAGCCACAGGAACATGCCGCCCTGCGGATCGTTCCAGTGGACGCCCGGCCAGTTCTTCTCCTGAAGCACCTGTACCATGGTGCGCATCCGCTTCTCGTACTCGACCGAGATCAGCCCGATATGGGCATCCATATCAAACTGCTCCATCAGTTGGTGCAGCGTCATCTGATCGAGGGTGCTCGAGTGCAGATCCGCCGCCTGCTTGGCCTGAGCCATGTTGCGGATAACGGCGCGGTCGCCCATGACCCAGCCGGTGCGCAGTGCGGGCGCCACGATTTTGGAGAACGTGCTCGTGTACACGACGCAGCTTCCCTCCGGATGCTGATCGAGCGAGAAGATAGACGGCATGATTTCGGTCGTGCCGAATTTCAGCTCGCCGTAAGGATCGTCCTCTAGGATGAGCACATCGTTCTGACGGCAGGCCGCCAGAAGGCCTTTGCGGCGCTCCAGACTCCACACGCGGCCCGCCGGGTTGGAGAAGCTCGGATTCACATACACCATCTTCGGCCGGTGCTGTTTGATTTGGACGGCGAGATCCTCCAAATCCATCCCGTGCCGGTCGCTCCGGACCGACACGATTTTGGCGCCGCGCGCCTGGAATACCTGAATGGCCGCGAGGTAGGTCGGACGCTCGACCAGAATGACGTCGCCTTCGTCGATATAGACGCGAGTAAGCAGATCAATCGACTGCTGGGAGCCCGTCGTCAGCAGCATATCGTCCGGCGTAACCTTCATGCCCTTCGTTGCCATGCGGTTGCAGATGCTCTGGCGCAGCGGAGTGTAGCCTTCCGTCAGCCCGTACTGCAAAGCGGACTTTCCGCCCTCCATGACTCTTCCGATCGCTTCTTTGACGGCTTCTACCGGAAAAAATTCCTCCGCCGGAAGGCCCCCCGCAAAAGAGATGATGGACTTGCCCTGCGTAAGTTTGAGGATTTCACGTACAGCGGAGGAGGAAAATGCCCCCAATGTTTTTGAGAACCGATAATTCATGGTGCCGCCCCTTTCGTGTTAACAAAACACCTCACTTCCGCGCCCGGCGGGAGTGAGGTGCTGCGTATTAAATCAACGTGACATTGCTGCGTTTGGCAGTCGGTGTTTTGCGCTTTTCGATCAGACGGTTCAAGGCATCGATATAGGCTTTGGCACTTGCCTCCAGAATATCCGTGGAAATTCCGCGGCCCTGTACGGAAACGCCTTTTTGGCCCAAAATGACATGAACTTCGCCGAGAGCGTCCTTGCCGTAGGAAACCGATTTGATCGTGTAATCCTCCAGCTCCACTTCCTCGCCGGTCGTTTTATCGATTGCGTTGTAGATGGCATCTACGGAACCGTTGCCGTCTGCCGATTCTTGCAGCACTTTGCCTTCCTCGGCATGGATACGCACCGAAGCGCTCGGAACGGCTTGGTTGCTGTAGGATACCTGCAGAGAATCCAGCACATATACTTCCGGTGTGCTGACCAGCTTCTCTTCGAGAAGAGCGCGGATGTCATCATCCAGCACGTTCTTCTTCTTGTCGGCCAGATCCT
The DNA here is from genome assembly GCF_000739915.1 of Paenibacillus chitinolyticus NBRC 15660. Taxonomy (GTDB): domain Bacteria; phylum Bacillota; class Bacilli; order Paenibacillales; family NBRC-103111; genus Paenibacillus_F; species Paenibacillus_F chitinolyticus. The sequence goes on from NZ_BBJT01000004.1 coordinate 605,554, forward strand.
TGAATTTAGCGAACGCCGCGTTTACCTGCTCGTCGCCGAGGTCGTACCCCATATCGACGAGCTTCTCGCGGAACGCGTGGCGGCCGGAATGCTTGCCGAGTACGAGCTTGCTTTCCTTGAGACCGATCGTCTCCGGAGACATGATCTCGTACGTCGTCTTCTCCTTCAGCATGCCATCCTGGTGAATACCCGATTCATGCGCGAAGGCATTGGCGCCGACGATCGCTTTATTGCCCGGCACATCCATTCCCGTCAATTTGCTGACGAGACGGCTTGTGCGGTAGATTTCGGAAAGCACCAGGGATGTCTTCGCCTGAAAGAACTCTTGGCGGGTTTCCAGCGCCATGGCGACTTCCTCGATCGACGTATTGCCGGCACGCTCGCCGATCCCGTTGATAGTGCCTTCGATTTGATCGGCACCGTTCAGAACCGCCGCCAGCGCGTTGGCCGTAGCCATGCCGAGGTCATCGTGACAGTGGGCGCTGAGCTGGATTTTCTCGATGCCCGGCACGTTTTCTTTAAGCGTTTTGAAAATGTTTCCGAATTCGCTCGGATTCAGAAATCCGACCGTATCCGGAATATTCACCACGGTAGCGCCTGCGCGGATCGCCATCTCGGTTACTTCGCAGAGGAAGTCGAGCTCGGTCCGTCCGGCATCTTCGGGGGAAAATTCAATTTTATCGAAATATTTCTTCGCATAGCGGATAGCGGCTTCAGCCGTCTCCAGCACCTGCTGCTTCTCCATCCGCAGCTTATGCTTGCGGTGAATCGGCGAAGTGGCCAAGAACAAATGCAGGCAAGGATCCTGAGCGTGCCTCAGCGCTTCGCGCGCCGCATCGATATCCTGTTCCCGCGAGCGGGAAAGACCGATAATCGTTGCGTTTCTCACGGCGCGGGCGACGGAAGCGACTCCTTCCAGATCTCCCGGAGAAGCGGCCGGGAACCCGGCCTCGATCCGGTCAACGCCCAGCTTCTCAAGCTGAAGCGCAATTTCGACCTTCTCCTGCATGTTGAGATTGACCCCCGGTGACTGTTCTCCGTCCCGGAGCGTCGTATCAAACACATAGATTTTTCTCACTTGCGTTCACCTCCTGAAGCTTGAGTTTTGATTATCTATTCGGACTCCGCTTACTTCTTGATCCAGTGCATCAGTTCACGCAGTTGGGAACCGACTTGCTCCAGCGGGTGCTCGGCTTCGTTTCTGCGTGTCGCGTTCATGAACGCGTTGTTGGATTGGTTCTCAAGGATGAAGTCGCGTGCGAATTTACCTTGTTGGATATCCGTCAGCACGTCTTTCATCGCTTTTTTCGTTTCAGCCGTGATGATGCGAGGGCCCGTTACATAGTCGCCGTACTCTGCCGTGTTGGAGATGGAGCTGCGCATGGAAGACAGACCGCCTTCGTACATCATGTCAACGATCAGCTTCAGTTCGTGCAGGCACTCGAAGTAAGCCATTTCAGGCGCATAACCCGCTTCAACCAGTGTTTCAAAACCGGCTTTAACGAGCTCGCTTGCACCGCCGCAAAGAACGGCTTGCTCACCGAACAGATCCGTTTCGGTTTCTTCTTTGAAGGTTGTTTCGATAACTCCCGCGCGTGTACAGCCGATACCTTTGGCATAAGCGAGACCGATTTGCTTCGCGTTGCCGGTTGCGTCCTGCTCGATCGCGATCAGGCCGGGAACGCCGAAACCTTCCACATACGTACGGCGAACCATGTGGCCCGGGGATTTTGGCGCTACGAGGAATACGTCTGCGTCGGCAGGCGCTTTAATTTGACCGAAGTGAACGTTGAAACCGTGGGAGAACATGAGCGCTACGCCTTTTTTCATGTTCGGCTCGATCGCTTCTTTGTATACGCGTGCTTGCGTTTCGTCCGGCATAAGGATTTGGATCACGTCTGCGCGTGCAGCCGCCTCTTCAACCGTGAACACTTCAAAGCCGTCGTTTTGTGCGGTGTTCCAGGATTTACCTTGGCGAAGACCGATGATTACATTCAGTCCGCTATCGCGAAGGTTTTGCGCTTGAGCGTGACCTTGGGAACCGTAACCTACGATTGCGATCGTTTTGCCTTGAAGGGATGCGAAGTCTGCGTCTTTTTCATAGTACATAGTAGCTGCCATTGGATAATATCCTCCTTAAATTAAATAACCGTGTATGATTTCCCCATTGAATGGGCCTTTCAGCTTTCAACCATCAATGAATTACTGATTTGCAGCAGCAAAGAGTTAAGGGCTGAAAGTCCCATTCAAGGGGACTTAGCTGATGAATCGGCTTTTCTGATTTCCGTTAAGAACGAAGAATGAAGGTATTAGGTTAAAAAGTCCGGCGGTATAGGGCCGCTTTACTTGATAGCGCCCCGGATCATCGCCGTAACGCCCGTTCTGGAAAGCTCACGTATTCCGTAAGGACGGAGCAGTTCAATCATCGCGTCGATTTTCTCGGAGTCGCCGATTGTCTGGACAATCAGGGAGCTTGGACCGATATCGACTACAGCGGCCCGGAACGTTTCTACGATGCCGAGAATCTCAGGGCGCTGGGCGGGCTCCGAATTGACCTTGATCAAAGCGAGCTCCCGGGCGACCATCGGGTTTTTGCTGAGATCGATTACTTTGATTACATCGATCAATTTGTACAGCTGCTTAGAAATCTGCTCCAGCGTATTGTCGTCGCCTTCGGTGACGATCACCATCCGGGAGAGTCCGACTTCTTCGGACTCTCCCACAGTGATGCTTTCGATGTTGTATCCTCTGCGGCCGAACAAGCCGGATACCCGCTGGAGGACGCCGGGCTGATTGTTAACCAGAATGGATATGGTATGTTTCGTGATCATATTAGTCGTCCTCCCCCATCAACATCTCGCTGATCGTGCTGCCTTGCGTTACCATCGGGAACACATTCTCGTGCTTGGCAACCACGAAATCGATTAGAACCGGCCCCGGAGTATCCAGAGCTTCCTGCCAAGCCTTCTGAGCTTCCTCTTTGTTCGTGGCCCGCAGACCCTTCACGCCGTATGCCTCCGCCAGTTTGACGAAGTCCGGGCTTCCTGCCAGGTCGATGTGGCTGTAGCGATTGTCGTAAATAATTTCCTGCCACTGCCGGACCATGCCGAGCACCTGATTGTTGATGACAACGATTTTGACCGGAATGTTGTTGATGGCGCAGATGGCAAGTTCCTGGGAACACATCTGCATGCCGCCGTCTCCGTTGATCGAGACGACCAGCTTATCCGGATTGCCCATTTGCGCTCCGATGGCGGAAGGGAAACCGAAGCCCATCGTGCCCAGGCCGCCCGAGGAGATCCAGGAGCGCGGATGCTGGAATTTATAGTACTGGGCTACCCACATTTGGTGCTGGCCGACATCCGTGGTCACAATCGCTTCGCCTTTGGTCGTTTCGTTGATCATCTCGATCACGTACTGAGGCTTCAACACCGTGTCGGAGTCTTTATACTTCAGCGGGAAGTTCCGCTTGCTCTCCTGAAGCCGTTCGATCCATTTTTCCGATTTAGCCGGCTTCGCTTTCGTGTTGGCATATTCCAGCACGGAGCGGATATCTCCGACAACCGGAATGTCCGTCTTCACGTTCTTGCCGATCTCGGCGGGGTCGATGTCGATGTGGGCGATTTTCTTCGCTTTCGGCGCGAAGCCGTCCAGCTTCATCGTCACCCGGTCGTCGAAGCGGGAGCCGATCGAGATCAGCAGATCCGCATTCTGGATCGCCTGGTTTGCCGTATACGTGCCGTGCATGCCCGGCATTCCCACCCACAGTTCGTGAGCGCTTGGGAATCCGCCAAGACCGAGAAGCGTCGTCGTGACCGGAATCTGCGTCTTGTTGATAAACTCCAGCAGTTCTTTGGATGCGTTGGAGTAAACGACTCCGCCGCCGGCGATGATAAGCGGCTGCTCCGCCTCTTCGATCGCCTTGATCAGCTTCTCTACCTGCAGTTTGTTCGGATGAACCGTCGGGTTGTACCCGCGGATGTTAACTTCGCTTGCCGGATGGAACATGGCCGTCTGTGCCGATACGTCCTTCGGAATATCGATCAGTACCGGGCCCTTGCGTCCTGTATTTGCAATGAAGAAGGCCTCGTGAATGATCCGCGGCAGGTCGTTCACATCGCGTACCAGGTAGCTGTGCTTCGTAATCGGCATCGTGATTCCCGTGATATCCGCTTCCTGGAAAGCATCCGTACCAATCGCCGTCGTCGCCACGTTGCCGGTGATGACAACGAGCGGTACGGAGTCCATGAACGCCGTTGCGATTCCGGTTACCAGGTTGGTTGCCCCCGGCCCCGACGTCGCGATGCAAACTCCCACGTTGCCAGTCGATCTCGCATAACCGTCCGCCGCGTGAATCGCGCCTTGCTCGTGCCGCGTCAGCAGGTGGTTAAAATCGGAGAATCCATGCATGGCGTCGTAAATATAAAGTACCGAGCCTCCGGGATAACCGAAGACGCATTCCACACCTTCGAGCACCAGGCTCCGCAGCAAGATTTCCGAACCGTTAATCAGTTCCGGCTTGCGCATCGCTTCCATCAATTCCTCTTTAGACCTTTTGGCTGTCCCCACATTCATGAGAATCCTCCTCTCGTTTCTTTTCCATTTTTTTTAAAATCAACGCATGGCAGCATGCAAAAAACCCCAATCCTCCCGGCGCCGGATTTCCGGCGTCATACGGGACGAAAGGGGTTTGAATTCTTCCGTGGTACCACCCTAGTTTGTCGTGCGCCTCGCGGCACAGGACCTTAACAGGTTACATTATGTCAGACATAATGCACACTTGGCACGGTAACGTGTGCCGCTCCGATTCTCCCTAATCACCAAGCGTTAAGGCTTAACCAGCCCGCTTGCTTTTCAGGAAAACAGCTCCGAGGTGAGCTCGTACAAAGGGATTATGGCGATGGTTTCAGCGTTTCCGATCGCTCTCTGAGCATAAGGGCCCTTATAACTTCGTCCTCTTCATAGCCGATTTCTGATGAGTCTTACAATTTAGAATATTGATTTAGAGATAATTATATGCACGCCGCTCTCTATAGTCAACAACTTTTCTTTAAAATAATTGTAAGACCCATTTACAAGCTCTGACAAAAAAAGAATCGCCATACGCAGTTATCACGCATGACGATTCGGAAAACGCCGGTTTAGGCGTTCACTTTTTGCTTGGCAGCCGTTGCCAGATCAGCGAAGCCTTTAGCATCGTTGACAGCCAGATCAGCCAGGATTTTACGGTTAACTTCGATACCGGCCAGTTTCAGACCATGCATCAGTTTGCTGTAGCTAAGTCCGTTTACGCGAGCAGCCGCGTTAATACGCACGATCCACAGTCTGCGGAAATCGCGTTTTTTCGTACGACGGTCACGGTATGCGTAAAACAGGGATTTCATTACCTGCTCATTAGCTGTTTTAAACAGACGGTGTTTGGAACCGAAATAACCTTTTGCGAGTTTCAGAACTTTTTTATGACGACGACGGGATGTGAATCCGCCCTTGACTCTTGCCATAATGATGACCTCCTAAACGATTTTGGGTAATGGAAACGAAGTGATTACTTAATTTGTGCAAGACCTTGCTTCAGGCGTCTAACATCGCCAGGAGCCATAACCGGGTTTGTAGCGAGTACGCGCTTTTGACGGCCGGATTTGCCGCTGAGCAGGTGGTTTCTGTAAGCTTTGTATCTTTTCACTTTACCGGTACCGGTAATTTTAAAACGGCCTTTCAAGCTGCTGTGGGTTTTCATCTTAGGCATCTGGAAGTCCTCCTCAAATAAAATTCATAGGCAGGGCGCGTTTACACGCGCCCAGAAATTTTAGGTTGTTACTTTCGGTGTCAAGATCATGATCATGCTGCGTCCTTCGAGCTTAGGAGCACGCTCCATGCTGGAGATCTCCTCGGTTTCGGCTGCAAGACGCTGCAGTACTTTTCTTCCGTTCTCGGCGTGAGCAATCTCACGGCCGCGGAAACGGACGGAAGCTTTCACTTTGTCACCGTCGTTCAAAAATTTAACCGCATTGCGCAGCTTCGTTTGGAAATCATGCTCGTCGATCGTAGCGCTCAGGCGAATTTCTTTGATGTCCACGATTTTCTGATTCTTGCGGGCTTCTTTTTCTTTCTTCTGCATTTCGTAACGGTATTTCCCATAGTCCATGATGCGGCATACCGGCGGTTTAGCCGTTGGCGCTACGTTCACCAGATCCAAGTTGGCGTCAATCGCCATTTGGAGCGCTTCACGAATCGGTTTAATGCCGAGCTGTTCGCTGTCGGGCCCGATCAAACGGACTTCTTTCGCGCGAATCTCATCGTTAACCATGTGATCTTTACTAATATTCTCCACCTCCAACCATTGTTTCCAAGCTTGTTGCCAGGATATAAAAAGGGGATGCAGGCTAACAGCCCACATCCCCACGGTTCGTTTGTTCACACAAAAACAAAACGTTGACGTTATTCATCGTAACCAGCCGACGGAATCGGTCAGGTGAGAAGCGGGCGCCTCTTCTTTCAAAGATATGCAGTTTTTCAATCACTCGTACCACTATACCACTCCGGAGAAGACAAGTCAACTTTATTCTGCTCCTCCCGTAAGTTAGCTGACCTGCTTGCTCTGCACTTCTTCCAGGCGGATAACACGCGTATGCTTCGTATGGCTCCACTGCTTGTTGTTCTGCGTGAAGAACGCGTACACGGTAATAGGCCACCAGGACAGCATGAAGATCGGATACGCGATCAGGTACTTGTATGTCTTGCCGGACGCCTTCTCGATAAACAGCGAGATCGGCAGCATCACATAAATCGAGATGGCCAGGACGTTGACAATCGGAGCCAATTCGTACAGATTCATGTCCGTTCCGCCCGGCACGATGGCTTTGATCCAAATCGCCACGCTCAGGATGGAACCGAAGAAATAGTTATATACGTTAGCCGAATAGAAAGCGGCGTCGATTTTGGTCCAGCTGCGCTCTTTAAGTCCCTGCCACAGAAGCGGGAACAGATAGCGGCGGCAGACGTCGAAGTGTCCCTGCATCCAGCGCAGGCGCTGTTTGACGGACGCTCTGAACGTCAGCGGCTTTTCGTCGTAGACTTTCGCGTAGTAGTTCATCGTCGGCTTGATGCCGAGTTTGACGCAGCGCATCGAAAACTCAAGGTCTTCGACGAGGCTCGTCGCGCCCCAGCCGATCTGCTTCAGCAAGTTCGACTCAAAGCACATGCCTGTACCGCCAAGATAGTTGGCAAGGCCCAGATTCGTACGCGGAACCTGCCAGAAGCGGTTCGCGAAATAATACGAAATGGCGTAGGAAGCGGTAACCCAGGAATCGTTCGGATTCTTGGTGTCCAGATAAGCCTGGATCACTTGGGAGCCGCTGCACAGGTCGTCGTTCATGTGACGCAGGTAGTCGTGACCGACCAGGTTGTCGGCGTCAAACATGACGACGGCGTCATACTGGCGCGGACGCTTCCACAGCTCTTTGAGCATCCATTCGATGGCGTACCCTTTGCCCCGCAGATTCGGGTTGTTGCGCTCGCACGCATACAGTCCGTGGCTGCGCACAATATCGGCGGTGCTGTCCGTACAGTTGTCGCAAATGACGAAAACGTCGTACAGCTCTTTCGGGTAGTCGAGCTGCTTCAGGTTCTCGAGCAAGGCCCCTACTACTTCTTCTTCGTTATGCGCCGCTACCAGAACTGCGAATGATTTCTGCGGCGGATGCTGCGTTTTCTTTTTCGGACGCTTCCAGCCAAAGAATGTTAGAAACAACTGATAAGCCCCGAATAACACCAATACAATTTGCAAGACCAGCAAAATTGTATCCAGCATCGTAAACCCCCCTTTTAATGTTCACAACAAAGTCTGTTTTTATATTTATCGCTTTGTATGTAACCCATTTTGTTCCACTTGAAGCCATTGTAATCATTTTTTTGCAGAAGCCAATGCAATCGTTCTTGATTGTGACGGGTTTCCATGCTTTTGTCAAAACCCTATTAATGGACTATTTGGTCGGTTCGAACATTTTAGCGCGAAAAGACCCCAGTAAAGTAATCGGCGCTCGTTCTCGTGTGCGATTGCGGCTTCTTCCCCCGGTTTTCTGCTTTTTTGTGACTTTGGCCTCTATAAAATCCATGTTTGCCGGCCTTTTTTTGGTTTTAATTTGCGGCGGGCCGGGCCGTCTGCTCCATTATAATCGAGGCGCAGGGCCAAAACAACTTGGACGGACTATCCCGGCGCGGCGCTTATTTCACGATGCCTGCCGCCCTTCGGGCTCCGCCGCCGGCGTCTCCCGCAACCTCCCTATAGCTTTCGTAGAGAGTTGCGAAAATTGAGTCCCAACTCCTGGTAAGCGCGTGCGAACGGCCCTCAAGCGCCAGTTTTCGACGCAGTTCGGGGGCTTCGTAAAGCCTTTGCACCGCCGCGGCCAACGCGGACGCATCGTCAGGCGGACAAAGCAGGCCGGTATTCCCATGCCTGACGTTATCCGCCACTCCGCCGGCGTTCACACCGACGACGGCCGTTCCGGACGCCATCGCCTCCAGCACCACGTTGCCGAACGTTTCCGAGGCGGACGGGAACACGAATACGTCGGCGGCCGCGTAGAGTTCCGCCAGCTCCCTGCCCTCCACGAAGCCGCAGAAGCGGACGTCCGGGTACGGGGCAAGCCGCTTCTCCAGCTCCGCCCGCATGGGGCCGTCTCCCGCAAGGATCAGCGCGCATTTCGAGCGGAAGGCTTCGGGCAGATTGGCGAAGGCGCGCACCAGCGCATCCAAACCTTTTTCGGGCGCGAGACGTCCTACATATAGTAATACGAACTTGCCGGGCAAAAGGTTGTGCTTGTTCAAAACTTTCCGCCTATCCGTATGCGGGCGGAATTCGGCCGTATCGATGCCCCGCCCCCATAATTCGATACCTGTCAGCCCTTTTGTATGGAGTATTTCACCGGTCGAAGGCGAGGGTACATATATTTTTACACAGTTTTGATGAAACCAAAGCAGATATTTCCAGAGCATCGGCTCCATCCATTGAAGACGGTAATGGGCCAAATACTGGTCGAAATGCGTGTGATAGGAGGCGACCAGGGGGATGCGGTGCTTTTTCCCGTAGTGGAGGCCCGTCAGGCCGAGGTTAAACGGCGTCGCCAGATGGATGAGGGTCGGGCGGAATTCCTTAAGCATCCTGCCGACCAACAAGGGATTGGGTATCGCCATCCTGCAATCCGGATACAATGAGAAAGGAATGCTGTAAAATCGTTCCACACTCCGGATGCCCGAAGTTCCGGCCTCTCCGGCCGCAGGCGCAAATACGCGGCACACCGCTCCGCGGGATTCCAGGTAGCGGACCCAGCGTCCCAGCGTTTTGGCGACCCCGTTGACATCGGGAAGAAACGTATCCGTAAATAACGCGACTCTCATAAGACAGCCCTCCGTTTCCACAGCTCGGATGACCTCCCGGAAAGTGCAATCCGCTGCGCTCCGAGAAGTTTCTCTTCTCGATTGTATAGGGCGTTTGTTAACGAGAGAGCTTTGAAAAGTCATAACCCGGTTAATAAGTTGTAAATATCCGGCGTCGGCCTCCGTTGATACTGCGCTAACAAAATGCTTTTATACTGAAGGTGTCCGAGGGAATTCCTCGTCAAAATAAGAAACGAAGAAAATCCATGAAAAATTAAACCTTTCTTAAGAATTAGCACTCGTTCTCCTTAAGAATTAACAGCTAAACTACCGTTAGCTAACAGGGAAGGAGGCATCATCATGAGCAAAGTCGTTCATTGGATGCACCGGCACGAAACACGCATGTTTCTCTATGTCAACCAGCGGTTCCGGCACACCATACTGGATGGTATTCTCGGGACGCTTACTCATCTCGGGGGAGCGACCGCAACCATTGCGGTCACACTGCTCTTGTCCCTATTCGGAAAAGGAGTCTGGCAGATTGCCGGCATCCAGGCGCTTGCCGCCCTTGCGATAAGCCATATTCCGGTAGCCATCGTCAAAAAGCTGTATCCTCGCAGACGCCCGTATCTGGTTGTGCCCAATACGAGAACCGGCCGAAAGCCGCTGCAGGACCACAGCTTTCCGTCCGGACACACGACGGCCATTTTCTCCGTGATCGTCCCGTTTGTGGCCCATATGCCCGTTCTCGGTTTCGTCCTCATTCCGCTCGCCCTGCTGGTCGCTCTGTCCCGCATGTACCTCGGGCTTCATTATCCCAGCGATTGCCTGGCCGGCGCGGTAATCGGCTCGGGAGCGGCTGCTGCCTCCGTTGCGCTGTGGCCTTGAATTGAGTATGGTAATAGGATGGAAATTCATGGATAAGAAGGAAAGGTGAATAGACTTGCGCAAAAAAAGAGTACTGCTGTTATCCGAAGGCTTCGGTGCCGGACATACCCAGGCCGCTTACGCCCTTTCCGAAAATATGCGGCAGCTGTATCCAGGCATCCAGACGCGCGTTCTGGAACTCGGCGCTTTCCTTCACCCAACATTAGCCAGATGGATTTTTTCCGCCTATCGTAAAACGCTTCATTCCCAGCCGAAATTATACGGAAAGCTTTATCGCTTCCAATACAAAAAGTCATTGAATCCCATCACGCAAATGGCGCTTCACCGAATTTTTTACGCCCAGACGGCCCAGATCATCACTCAACTGCGTCCGGACGCCATCGTCTGCACGCACCCGTTCCCCAGCATCGTCGTATCCCGTCTGAAACGGGCCGGACTGTCTGTGCCTTTATGCACGGTCATAACGGACTATGACGTGCACGGCACCTGGATTTCGCCGGAAGTCAACAAATATCTCGTGTCTTCCGACAAAGTCAAAACCAAGCTGCTCCACCGCGGAGTGGCCGGCGACAAGATCGAAATCACCGGTATTCCGGTGCATCCCGGTTTCCGACAGCCTCACGACAAGACGGAAATACGCCACCGGTTCGAGCTGGCCTCCATTCCTACGGTGCTCGTCATGGGAGGGGGCTGGGGACTCATCGGGGGCGACACCGTGCTTGACGAAATGCTCCGCTGGCGCGACCGGGTCCAGCTTATTTTCTGCTTCGGCAGCAATCAGAAGGCATTGGCGAAATGCCAGGAGGACCCGCGGTTCCTTCATCCCCACGTGAAGCTGCTCGGCTTTACGAACGAAGTCGACAAGCTGATGGAAGTTTCGGATCTGCTGGTGACCAAGCCGGGCGGAATGACCTGCACGGAAGGCCTGGCCAAAGGCATTCCGATGCTCTTTCACAAGCCTATCCCGGGACAGGAAGAGGAAAATCTGCTGTTTTTCACGGAAAACGGCTTCGGGGAATCCATTTTGTCGGAAGAAACCATCCGCTTGTGGTTCAAAGGGTTGTCGGAACGCGGAAACGAAATGCGGCGGATGCGGGAAGATATCCGGGAAAGCTGCCGCAATATGTTCCAGACGGACTACTCTCAAGTCATCATGACGCTTATACACAAAGAAGAACAGCAGTCCGTTTAGGACTGCTGTTCTTCTTGTAGGCGTTCCACGTGTTCGGCAAGAGCCCGGGACCCGAGGACCACTTCCACACGGTGTATATTCATGCCCTGCTTGGCAAATTTCGTTTCGTACTCCGTCATCACGTGATCCGGATTAAACCCTTCCTCGAAACCGCCGTGCAGATCGAGGGAGATGTTCCGCATTCTCAGATCCAGATCCGCAAAAGAGTTCAACGAAAATTCGAACAAGGATCTGGAGTCCGTTTTGAAGTGAATTTCGCCGCGCTCGTTAAGCGCGTGTTTGTATTTATGGACGAAGCCCGCATGAGTCAGGCGGCGTCTGGCATGTTTCTTCTTGGGCCACGGATCGCTGAAATTCAGATAAATCCGCTCCAGTTCATTCTCGTCGAAAACTTCTTCCAGCCGTTCGATATTAAACAAAGCAAGCCGGATGTTCTCAAGCGATACATCCACGGCCGATTCCTCGATGCCGTGCGCGATCCGGACTTTCTCGCTCGCTCTGCGGATCAGTTCATCGTACATATCTACCCCGATGAAATTGATTCCGGGATTGCGCCGGCTCATTTCGCTGATGAACTGGCCTTTCCCCATCCCGAGTTCCACATGAATCGGATTGCCGTTTCCGAACACTTCCGCCCACTTTCCTTTATATAAAGCCGGTTCCAGAACAATGAGATCGCGCTGCTTCTCGATTGCTTCCCGGATTCCTTTTCTTCCTCTTAAACGCATTGCTTACCTCCCCTAATCCTTACCCGGTCACCTGCAGTCATTCCCTGTGGGATCACGGAAACATGCTTCAAATAATAGACGATTCCCCCGGAAAATGCAAAGGAAAATAAGCATCCGGCAAGCCCCGGAAACGTTCCAAATCAACGCTCTATCCGGCTAAAAGGGTCAGCGGTTAATCGAAACCGCCTCCGGTTCACGCGTACTTTTCGGCGCGCTTCGGCCACGGCCCGGGCGTCCCAAGCAAAATTTGCGGTTCCCGTCAAGATCATGGCTTCTTTCGGGCACCATATATTCCGAAGACGGGAAAGGGCATCTCCAAAAGAGATGCCCTTCTGCTTCCCGTGGGTTAACGGTTATGAATTTCGTTCTCTCTTTTGTTGCGTCCGCCCAGACCGGCCAGACCGATGAGGCCGAGAAGACCGAGCCAACCCCAGTTCATATTATTGTTGCGGGTCGTTCCGTACGTACGGTAGGTGGACGTGTCGTAAGCACCGCGGTTGTTGGTGCCCGTCGTGGTCATGCGGTCCATCATACGGTTGCCGTTGGTACCGACCGTACCGGTCGTTCCGTACGTGCCCGTGTTGACGTTGTGACCCGTACCGTAGGTATTCACGCCGCTCGTTGTGCCTGTCGCTGCGCCTGTCGCCGCACCCGTTGCCGCGCCGTTTACGGCACCGGTAACGGCACCGGTCACACCACCGGTTACAGCGCCTACCGTACCTGTTACGGCGTTACGGCCCGTGTTGTATGCGCGGTTCAACTGATCCGGAGCTGTGGCGTTCGGGTTGACACCGTTCATGGTTGTCCCCGGAGTCGTCGTGCCGGTCACCGTCGTGTTGGTCGTTCCTGTTGTCGAACCTGTTCCCAACGTGCTGGCGTGCGCGGCACCCACCGTAAGCATAGAAGTCAGGGCAACAGCAAGCGTAGCATAGCGAAGCTTTTTCATGGACAGTCCCCTTTCAAAGCAGTTGTTTTATTGCTCCCTTAGGATGTCCGGCCCGGGTTGCTTTAAACGGGGTACATACTGGCAGAGGAAGGGGTGCATTCCCTTTTGTTTTGGGCTACAATAGGAAAAGTCAGATTTGAAAAAGGAGTACTGAAACCTCATGAACGCAATTACAACCGAGCCTCTCCTGTGGGGGGATAAACGGTTTCATACATGGAATTACGAGATGCGCCGCCAGTTCGGCGAGAAGGTATTTAAAGTCATGCTGGACGCGGGTTTCACATGCCCGAACAGGGACGGCAAAATCGCTACCGGAGGCTGCACGTTCTGCAGCGCAAGAGGGTCAGGCGACTTTGCGGGGAGACGCCGCGACGACCTGGTAACGCAGTTTAACACGATCCGGGACCGCCAGCACCAGAAATGGCCGGATGCGAAGTACATCGGCTATTTTCAAGCCTACACCAACACTTACGCGCCCGTGGACGAGCTGCGGGAGTATTACGAAGTCATTCTTCAGCAGCCCGGCGTTGTAGGGCTCTCCATCGCCACGCGGCCGGACTGCTTGCCCGACGATGTCGTGGAATATCTGGCCGAACTCAATGAGCGCACCTACCTGTGGGTCGAAATGGGCCTTCAGACCATTCACGAAAGCACGTCGACCCTCATTAACCGGGCTCACGATACGCAGTGCTACACGGAAGCGGTCGCCAAGCTGAGAAAACACAACATCCGCACGTGTGCGCATATTATTTACGGACTGCCTCAGGAAACCGATGATATGATGATCGAGACCGGGAAAGCCGTTGCCGCCATGGATGTGCAGGGCATCAAAATCCATCTGCTCCACCTGATGCGCAAAACGCCGATGGTGAAGCAGTACGAAGCGGGCCTGCTCCGCTTCCTGGAGCAAGACGAATACATCAAGCTCATCGTCGATACGCTTGAACTGCTCCCGCCGGAAATGATCGTTCACCGGCTGACCGGCGATGCGCCGCGCGATCTGCTCATCGGCCCCATGTGGAGCCTGAAGAAATGGGAAGTGCTTAACGCGATCGACGCCGAGCTGAAACGCCGGGATACTTGGCAGGGGAAGCTCTGGACGCCCGCAGCCCCCGCCGGACCGGCATAAGCGGAGGCCGCCATGGGATTTCTCTCCATTCTGAGCTGCGCGCATAAATGGATCGAGGGACGTGTCCGCCCCGGCGATACGGTGATCGACGCCACCGTAGGCAACGGGGTGGACACCATCTTCCTCGCTAGGCTCGTCGGCAGCCGCGGCCGCGTGTACGGCTTCGATATCCAGCCGCAGGCGCTGGAAACGGCCCGTACGCGGCTGGAACGCGAGCTGGACGGCTCCGGCGGCGCGCAGCGGGTCTCGCTTCTGCTGCGCAGCCATGCCGACATGGCGGCCGCCGTCCCGGGCGAATGCCTGGGACGGACGGCCGCCGTCATGTTCAACCTCGGGTATCTGCCCGGCGCAGATCCCGAGGTTATTACCGTGCCGGCTTCCACGCTGCCCGCTCTGGAAGCCGCGCTCCTTCTTCTGCACGAAGGCGGCATCCTCACCGTCGCCCTGTACCCGGGCCACGATGGCGGAGCTTCCGAGGCGCAGGCGGTCGAAAGCTGGGCCGCCGGGCTTCCCCAGGAGAAGTGGAGCGTGCTCTGCTACCGGTTTATCAACAGTGCGGCACGGTCGCCTTACCTGATTGGTATAGAGAAAAAGAAACCGAGAGGAGTACTGAAATGAAACCTTACCCGATTCATTTTCAACCCGATTTTAAACACCGTGTATGGGGCGGCCGCGCCCTGGAGGAATTCGGCTACGAGATTCCCGAAGGCCATGTCGGCGAAGGCTGGATGATCGCGGATCATGCGAACGGCACCTCTACCGTTACGAATGGAGAGCTGAAAGGCCTCGGCCTGGACGAAGTCCGCGAAAAGCTGGGCGCCGAATGGTTCGGTGCGAAAGGCGCTTCCGCCGGAAACGGACGTTTTCCTCTGCTCGTCAAGCTGCTTGACTGCAACGACGACCTGTCCGTTCAGGTACACCCCGGCAATGACTATGAGAACCTCGCGCAGGGCGAGCTCGGAAAGACCGAGATGTGGTACGTGCTGGACGCTAAGCCCGGCGCCAAGATCATCTACGGGCTGAAGGACGGAATCACGCGTTCCGAATTCGAAGCCGCCGTTCAAGAGGACCGCATTCTGGACACCATGATGTCTGTGGAAGCCGAGAAGGGCGACAGCTTCTATATTCCTTCAGGTACGGTCCATGCGCTGGGTTCCGGCGTGCTTGTAGCGGAAATCCAGCAAAACTCGGACACGACTTACCGCCTGTACGACTATAACCGCCCCGGACTCGACGGCAAGCCGCGGGAACTTCATATCGAAGACTCGCTGAATGTTATCGGCTTCGGTAAGGCCGGCGCCACTTTTATGAAAACGATGGACGCTGCGCCGAACGAATGGCTGGAGCTGGCCGCTTCCCCTTATTTCGTGGTGGAAAAAGGCGTCGTAACCGCTCCGTGGAACCTGTCCACAACGCCGGAAAGCTTCACGCTGCTGATCGCCTGCGAAGGCAGCGGCTCGCTGGAATGGGCCGACGGCTCCCTGGCGATGAAGCCGGGCGACTGCTTCCTGCTGCCGGCCACGCTGGGCGGTTATACGCTAAGCGGCAGCCAGACGGTGCTGCGCTCTTATCTGCCTTAGACCCAAGGCGTTAGGCTCTTAGTCTACAGATAGGCCCTGCGGCCGAACATAAAAAAGCCTTCTTCCCTCCGTGCCGACGCACGTAAAGGAAGAAGGCTTTTTAACGTTATAGGAGACGGGTTGTCTCAGCGGGCATGCTCGCCCAGTTCTTCTAGGGCCTCTTCGGGAAGCAGACCTACCTGGACGAGTCCCTTGAGGATGCCGTCTTCCGAGCACGAGTCGGTGACCAGATCGGCCGCGGCTTTCGCTTCGGGAGCCGCATTGCCCATCGCGATTCCCGTTCCTACGCTGGTGAGCATCTGTATATCGTTCAACCCGTCGCCGAAAGCGTAACAATTCTCGTTCGGAATTCCGACGGCTTTGAGCATTTCCTGAATGCCAATCGCTTTGGAGCTTCCGGCAGGCAGAACGTCAAGAGCATGCTCGTGCCAGCGGATGAACTGAAAATACGGATACCGCTCCGCGTACAATTTCTCGGATTCGGCGTCGCAGAATAAATGTCCCTGAAAAACCGCAGAATGTTTGTAAAACTCCGGATCGGTTTCCGGACACGGAAGCTTGAGGTTGTCGTAGCTTTCCTTCACATGAGGATGCGAGCTGCTTACGCGGATCTCGGGGTGGCCGCAGTACGCCAGGGGATGCCCCTGCTCGTCCGCCGCTCGGACCAGTTCCGCCAGCTTCTCGGGATCCATCGGATTCGTATAAATTTCACGGCCTTCGAACAGCACATACTGTCCGTTAATGGACACGTAGGACGAAATGCCGAGTTCTTCCCTTATGTCCTTGAACATGGACGGTACGCGCCCGGTCGCGATGGCCGTATACACGCCCCGTTCCTGCAGCAGCCTGACGGCTTTGCGGGTGGATGCGGGAATCTGTTTATTTTCATCCAGCAATGTTCCGTCGATATCAAAAAATACGATCGCTCTCTCCATCTCTCTGTACCCCTTCCGGTATAAGTTCGTTTTGAAATCTGCCGAGGTAACAAGGTCTTGATCGGAAGCCCTCCGCCTCGTCCGTAACGCCCCGGAGGTTACGCCGGACGGAGACATGAAGACTTGCAAATTAAGCGTAAAGTATGAAATGCTTTTCACGTCAAGTCTCTCTTCCGAAATTTTTGACGCGGATGATTAGGCTGCATTAAACTGAGGACAGAAAGGAGGCCGGACCTATGGCCAACATCAAGGATATTGCCAGACTGGCCGGAGTCTCCGTAGCGACCGTTTCCCGCGTGCTCAACGATCATCCTTACGTCAGCGAAGCCAAACGCGCGGCTGTACAGGAAGTCGTACAACGCCTTAACTACTCCCGCAATGTGAATGCGGTTCATCTCATCACCGGCAAAACGAACATGGTCGGGGTCGTCATCCCCTATCTTAATCTGCCCTACTTCAACAGCATTATGGAAGGCATCGCGCAGGAGGCGCTGGAAGCCAATGTGCATCTCCTCGTCAGCCAGACCAACTATGCGGCGGATAAAGAAACCGAGCTGCTGAACATGCTGAAAATCAAACAGATTGACGGCCTGCTGATCTGTTCCCGTTCCCTGAAATGGGAAGTCATCGAGGCTTACTCGCAGTTCGGGCCGATCATTGCCTGCGAATATATCGAGAGCGACCGGATCTCCTCGGTCCATATCGACCATTACGGCAGCTTCCGGCTGGCCATGCAGCTTCTTCTGGAAAAAGGGCATACCCGCATCGGCTACTGCCTGGGGCGGGGGCACAGCTTCAACAGCCGGAACCGGCGGCGCGCTTTTTCCGACGCCCTCTCTTCGGCGGGCGTTCCCGTCCGGGAGGAGTGGATGTTCTACCAGATCTACTCCATCGAAGACGGAGCGGAGGTAGTCCGCAGTATCCTGGACATGGAGGAGCGTCCGACCGCTCTGCTCGTGGCGGGCGACCAGGTAGCCGCCGGCATCATCAGCGAGGCGGTCAAAAACGGCCTCCGCGTACCGGAGGATCTGGCGATCGTCTCTTTCGACAACCACCCGATTGCGCAGCTGTTCGATATCACCACGATCGACAACCGGCTCGTCGAAATCGGGCGTACGGCCTTCTCCCTGCTGCTGAAGCGGCTGCAGGACCCCGCCAGCCCCGTGGAACACCGGGAGCTGCCGTTCCGCCTCATTGAACGCGCGACCGTGTAGCGCTCGCTTCAAGCGTGCCGGGCTTGGCACGGAGCCGCAGGTCGCCGGCAGCCGTCCTTGCGCCCTTCGCTCGGCGGGAGCCCGGCAGCATGCGGTTGACCACCGTCATGTGAGGCCGAGCACCGCGCTTCTGGGAGCTTCGCGCAGTACGGAAAGCGAAGCATGCTGCGTCAAGGCGCCCTATGCGAAGCTGCCGCGCATCGTGCGGCTTCACATAGGACGGCTTTACATAGGGCGGCTGGCCTTGGCCATGTGCGATGCCGCCCCTCCCGGCCGCGTGAGACTCCTGACATCGGATACGTGATGAATCCGGCAAAAGGACCCGTGCGCATCGTCGTCACGACGAAGCACGTGCACGAACAAAAAAGGCTCCCGCCCCCAATAACGAGGGGCGGGAGCCTTTCTGCCGTACGCCTGCTCAGTTCCCGGCAGACACGGACGGCGCCGATGCGCGGCCTAACGGCATCGAATACACCGTCGGACGACCGCCCGCTTCCGGCCGGTAGACGGCCAGGAGCAGCGATTCCGCCGACGTGTCGAGCGAGCCGTCCTGCAGGTAGCGCCGCAGGTCGAACGGGACTACTTCGATGACGGCATGCTTGTGCAGGTCCTTTTCGCCCATGCGCAGCTCGCTG
This sequence comes from Paenibacillus chitinolyticus NBRC 15660, assembly GCF_000739915.1. Lineage (GTDB taxonomy): Bacteria > Bacillota > Bacilli > Paenibacillales > NBRC-103111 > Paenibacillus_F > Paenibacillus_F chitinolyticus. The sequence continues at coordinate 624,176 of NZ_BBJT01000004.1, forward strand.
AAATCGCCGGAAACCTCGTCCGGACGATCCGCAGCTCTTTTTAGATAATCGCTTTGTTCGGCTTTGTCCAGCTTGAAATCCCACCAGATTTTACGCGGCTTGTATTTGTGATTCAGGAAATAATCGAGCTTCATCAGCCCTTCGATGACGCCCATTCCCTTCGTGCCTCGCCAGGTCAGGAAAGCATGCAGCCGGGTGAATAAATCTTCCAGCTGGTGGCCGATTTTCTGCCAGCCTCTTTCCTCCCAGTAATCGCCGAACTCCTGGAAGAAATCGAAAGCCGATGGAAATTCCGAGGCAATCAGGTAGTTCACGGTATGATCGGTACGGTGGGCGTTCCAGTATTTCTCCAGCACGTCTTCCACCCGCTTGATCCGGATCAGATCGGTAAAAGGCAGAATGTCATTGCCCAGAATCTCATAGGGCGCCTGATCCATGAAAATGTAGCCGTACTTGGCCGCATCAATGCGCAGACCGGTTCCCCGGAGCATTTTCAGGAACCCGAGCTGAAGTTCCTCAGGGCCCAGCGCGAAGACGTCGTTGAACGTTTTGCGGAAGGAGTCGTAGTTTTCCTCGGGAAGGCCGGCAATCAGATCCAGATGCTGGTCGATTTTGCCGCTTTCCTTCACCTTCGTCACCGTACGGGTAAGCTTGGCGAAATTTTGGCGGCGCTTCACCAGGTTGTTCGTCTCGTCGTTCGTGGACTGGACGCCGATCTCGAAGCGGAAAATTCCCGGAGGCGCGTTCTCCGCGAGGAAATCCAGCACTTCGGGCCGCATAATATCGGCCGTGATCTCGAACTGGAACACGCAGCCCTGATGATTGTCAATCAGGAACTGGAAAATTTCCAGGGCGTAATCCCGCTTAATGTTAAACGTCCGGTCGACAAACTTGATAAGTTTGGCTCCGTTCGCAATGAGGTACAGAATTTCGGACTTCGTCCGCTCCATATCAAAATAGCGCACCCCCACTTCGATGGAGGACAGGCAGAACTGGCATGAAAACGGACAGCCCCGGCTCGTTTCAAAGTAAACGACCCGGTTCCCGAGGTCCTTCAGATCTTCCTCGAACCGGTGTGGGGAAGGAATCGCATTGAGATCCAGCTTCGGACGGCCGGGGGTTAAAATAATTTCTTCCCCTTTGCGGTATGCGATGCCGTACACGAAATGAAACTTCCGCGTGGTTGAAAGCTCTTGGAGGAAATGCTTGAACGTCTCCTCCCCCTCGCCCATCACGATGAAGTCCACCTCCGGTACCGTACGCATCCATTCCTCCGTATCGTAGGAGACTTCCGGTCCGCCGAGTACGATGGTCAAATCGGGGCGGATTTTTTTGATCATGCGGATGACGCGGAGTGTTTCTTCAATGTTCCAGATGTAGCACGAAAAACCGAGCACGTCGGGATTTTTGCCGTATAAGTCCGAAACGATGTTCATCGCCGGATCTTTGATCGTGTACTCCACGATATCAATCGGAAATTCGGGCTCGCTGAATGCCTTCAGGTACCGCAGAGCCAGCGAAGTATGAATGTATTTGGCGTTCAATGTGGCAAGAACGATATTCATGGTCGTTTACAACCTCTTTTATCAATAAAATCAAGGATCGTTCTTATTCTACACGAACCTCGCCGAGTTGACAAAGCGGGCGGAAACGGGCGCATGCACCCCGTCAGCGCGGCGTGTCGAATTCCGGCTCCCCGTCCTCCCACCCCGCGCCCGATTCGGAAGACCAGGAAGGAAACTGATCGGCGGCGGGCAGGGCAGGCACATCGGCGTACACGTTCCTCCACCGCTCCGCCTGTTCCATCAGCTGCCGCTCCACCTGTTCTTTGCGCTGCATAAGTTCGCCGGGGTCCCCCGCCTCCTGCCGAATCGCTTTGCGGATACTGGTATGCTCCTGAAGCCACTGGGTAAGCTGGTACAAAATCATAGGTGTTTCCTCCTTTTAAAGCGCTGTCATTTAAGTATCAGGTTGCCCTTTTAGCCGCCTGGCCATACCGTCAGGAGGAAACCGTAAATCGCGACGCTTACATATTTTTCTTTTATTGAAACATTTCTCCTATCCATACAGTCTAAAGTTTCAAAGCGGCCGGACCTAGTTCACGATAAACCGGACGGACCGAACATTCAGGAGGGATTCGTTTATGAAAAGCAAAAAACCGGTTCTTTATTTAACGGGAGGCATTCTGATCGGAACGCTCTTCTCCCAGACAGATGTGTGGGCCAAGCCTGTAATCGACTATCTTCTTCAAGCGGCGACCTATCCGGTAACCGTTGACGGGCAGACGTACATTTCTCCCGATCTTCCCCTTCTAAATTACGAGGGCAGCACGTATGTCCCCCTGAAATCGCTGGGTGATTTGCTCGGAGCTTCCGTGACCTGGAACGATTCGCTCAAACAAGCGGAAATTCTCAAGACCAAGCCATCGGCCGCAAAAGCAGATCTCTCCGTCGCAACCAAAGATTATTACGGCGCCGTGGAGAAATGGACATTTGACACTCTTTATCAGCCGGGTAAAGAAACCTTGGATGAGAAGGGCCGCGGAGAACTGTTGAAACAGCTCGAAACCGTCTACGGACCGAATCTGGCCGCCCGCTTTTTCGACTACGGCTATATGAAAGAAAGCGACGGCAGCTATCTCTCGCGTCCGGGAGACCATCTCCCCCTGCGGAAGCTGGACCGTAATATCATTGCGACTCATGAAATCGCAGGCGGGAAAACCATCGTTACCATTAAGGGAGAAATCGAATATAACCTGGACGGAAAGACATTCACCGAACGGTACAAACAGCAGTATACAATCGATCCTCTTACGTTAAAAATTATCGACATCGCTTATCTGGCTCTTCCGATTTGATGTACGGAACCTTTATCCGAACAACAAAAAGAACCGCTTCCTATTACGGAAACGGCTCTTTGCTCTATGTTCAGGCGGTTACTCTATGACGTCCGCCTTACTCCCATTTGAAGGTAAAGCTCGCGATCGCGAAAGCCACGACCATCCAGCCGCCGAGGATAAGGGCCTGCGGCCACAGCACGGTCAAATCCGCCCCCACGTTCATGACCTGCCGCATAGCCGTTGACAGATGCGTGATCGGGATCAGGTTCACGACCGGCTGGAGGAAGGACGGGATGTTGTCCGCCGAGAAGAAGACACCCCCCAGAAAGAGCATCGGGAACGAGATAAATCCCGCAATCGGTCCGGCGCTTTCCGGCGTTTTCGCCAGCGATGCGACGATAAAGCCGATCGACATAAACGCCAGCGTGCCGAGAATAACGAAAAGCAGAAGCAGCCCCCACGAACCGTTCACTTTCGTTCCGAAGATGACGGACGCGATGAGCAGAACGATCACCGCTTGCAGTCCGTTCAGCAAGAGCCTCGCCGTAATTTGCGAGGCGATGAACGTGGACGACTTGAGCGTGGTGCTCTGCATCCGGCGAAGAATGCCTCTTTCCCTCCAGGAGGCGATCTGTCCCGCCACACCGTTGAGGTTGTTGGACATGATCATCATCGACACGATGCCGGGAACGAGGAAGTCGATATAAGACAGCTTCAGCGCCTGAACGCCTTCCGCTTTGACCGTTATCGCCGGCTTGTAGGCCGTTTTCTCTTTGGAGATGCCGTCCGCCACCTGGGCCACGACGGTTTTGCCGAGCTCGGCGGTCATCATGTTCGTCTGGTCATAATAAACGGTAACGGAGGAGGCCTCTCCCCCCTTGACGGCGGCATCGAGTTTGTTGCCGTACCCGGCGGGGATGATGACCACCATCTGAAGACCGCCGTCTTTGAGCTTTTGGAGTCCCGGAGCCGTATGCTCCTCCTGTTTGAGCTTCATGGCAGGCGTCTTCATCAGAGCGCCGACCAATTGAGCCGACTGGGCCGACCGGTCCTGGTCGATAACGACTCCGTTGATGGACATGCTGCTACCCCCGCCGAAGAACGTGCCGAACATGACCATGAAGAAGACCGGGAACAGAAAAGACCAGAGAAGCACCTGTTTGTTCCGGATAAAAATCCGGAGCTGTGCGAGCGTCAATTGAATGTACGCTTTCATTCTTCCCTCAGGCTCCTTCCCGTCATGTGAATGAACACGTCTTCCAGCGTGGCTGTCCGTGTCAGCAGATCCGTCAGCTTCCAGCCCCGCAGCTCCGCCTCCCGGATCAGGCCGGTCAGCGACTGCTGGAGGTGGTCGGTGTACAGCACGAGGGTGTCGCGGGCAAGCTCCACCTGCTTCACGCCCTGGACCTTGCGCAGCGTGTCCGTCAGCTCCGTCCGCTCCCGCGGGGAAGCCAAATCCGCCTGGGGCAGCCGGAATTCAATCGCATTCTCCGATTGAAGGCTGCGCACCAGGTTGGCCGGCGTATCCAGCGCGACGACCTGCCCCTTGTCGATCAGGCAGATCCGGTCGCACAGCACGTGCGCCTCGTCCATGTAATGCGTGGACAGGACGATGGTCTTGCCCTTCTCCTTCAGGCGCAGGATAATGTCCCAGAGCGTGCGCCGCGCCTGCGGGTCGAGACCCGTGGTCGGCTCGTCCAGGAACAGCACCTGCGGATCGTTGACCAGCGCGATCGCGATGGCGAGCCGCTGCTTCTGTCCGCCGGACAGGTGCTTCACGCGGTCACCTGCTTTCTCTTCCAGCGTCATATCCGCGAGCAGCGGGCCGACAGGCACCGATTTCGGATAGAAGCTGGCGTACATCTCCACGATCTCGCGCACCTTCAGCAGATCGAACAGGGAGGTCGATTGCAGCTGAACGCCGATTACTTCCTTGACCTTGCGGAGATCCCGGATGGTGTCGTAACCCGCAATACTCGCCGTTCCCCCGTCGGGCTTGCGCAGCCCTTCCATCATTTCGATGGTCGTGGTCTTGCCCGCACCGTTGGGACCGAGCAGTCCGAACACCTCTCCCTTACGTACCTGGAAGCGCACGCCGTTTACGGCCGTGAAGCTTCCGTATGTTTTGACCAGCCCGTCCACATCAATGAGAATTTCGTCAGATAATCCGTCCGTCTGCGGCATTCCCAGCCTCCTTTTTTCAATTTTTTATGTACGTTTAGTTCCGTCAGATACCGAACCCGGTACGAGTTTCGCGTTCATTTTCCCAAAAGGAATTCCAGCTTTTCCATTATATCACTCGATCAGGCACTTACCACAAGCCCGGGCGGGATGAAATTAAATCCCCAATGCGCTATAGTAAATGGATAGAAGATCCGAAGGAGCCAACCTATGCGAAAACAGCGTCCCCCTTATAATCCCAAAACGAAAACGGCCAGGCCGGCCACTCCCAAAACGGATAAAGAACCCGCTCAATTCGAAATCGGGCAGCCGGCCGAGCTGATGAAATTTTTGCTTGAAAAGCTTGCAAGTAAAGGAAGAAATACCGTTAAGGGCATTCTATCCAGAGGCCAAGTGTCGGTGAACGGCAAAAAAACGACCCGCCACGACCATCCTCTCCAGCCCGGCGACCGCGTTACGGTTCAGTGGAGTGTCGTTACCGAAGAGGAGAAACCGATCGGACTACACATCCTGCATGAAGACGAGGACCTTCTGGTTATCAATAAAGAAGCGGGCCTGCTTTCGATCTCCGGCGGAGACGAGAAAGAATTGACCGCTTATTGGCAGCTCACTGAGCATGTCCGCCGAAAAGACCCGAAGGGACGTATTTTCGTCGTCCACCGTCTGGACCGGGATACATCGGGCGTCATGCTGTTCGCCAAGAACGAGAAAACCCAGCAGGCGCTTCAAAACGCCTGGCAGGAGGCCGTACAGGAGCGTTCCTATGTCGCGCTCGTCGAACGAAAGGTCAAGAAGCCCGAAGACACGATCGTGTCGTGGCTGAAAGAAAGCAAAACGCTGCTGATGTATTCCAGCCCGGTTGACAACGGCGGTCAGAAGGCAGTCACGCATTATAAAGTGCTGCAGGCTTCCTCCGATTACTCCCTGCTTGAAGTTCAGCTCGAAACGGGCCGTAAAAACCAGATCCGCGTCCACATGCAGGACATCGGCCATCCGGTTGTCGGCGACAAGAAGTACGGCTCCGTGAAAAATACGATCGGCCGGCTCGGTTTACACGCCCGGGTCATCGCGTTCGAACATCCTTCCACGGGACAACCGATGAGGTTCGAGACCCAAATTCCGGGCAAGTTTCTGCGTGTTTTCGCCGGCAAGCCCACATCATAAAAGGAGAATTCCATGAACGGACAATCGAGAAAAAATATCCATGCCGGACTGACCGTCGACATTGTGCTCAAGCAGGATCAGCGTACGGGCAAACGGACGCGCGGAGTCGTGAAAGATATTTTGACCAATTCGCCGAATCACCCCCACGGCATCAAAGTCAGGCTGACGGACGGCCAGGTCGGACGGGTGCAGGAAATTGTACAAGAGCCCTGAAACCCTATTGTAAAGCGGCCTGAAAACCAATAAACTAAAAGTAATGAACGCAGTGAGGTGATACGAATGTCAGAGAATCAACAGACACCGCAATCCGCAGAAACACAACCGGTCGAAGGCGCCGAACCGCGCAAAGTTTCGCTCGCGGAAGCCATGAAACAGAAAATGGCCCAGAAGAAAGCGGCGCAAGCCCAGGCCAACTCCCAGCAGAAGCACCAGGTAACCGGCAATCAGATGATGAAAAGCCAGCAGACCAAGAAACAAAACAATCAAAGAAGACGTATGGGTGTCTAACCTTTGAACGTCATAAGCAGTAGGCAAAGACATGAGGGTTCCGCTTCATGTCTTTATTTTTGCAGGAATCGGCAGTAAATCCGTCTAAACTCCCGCTTCAACATACTTGAAGGAGGCGTTTACCTATGAGTTTTCTCGACAGTCTGGTAGAGCAGCGTATCCAGGAAGCGATTCGCAACGGCGATTTCGACAATCTGCCCGGCAAAGGCAAACCGCTCGTTCTCGAAGATTGGTCCGCTGTTCCCGAAGAGCTGCGGTTGTCCTATAAAATCATGAAAAATTCAGGATTCCTTCCCGAAGAAATGCAGCTCCGCAAAGACATGATCACACTGGAGGAACTCCTTGCATGCTGTCATGACGAGGAGGAACGCGGCAAGCTGAAGAAAACGCTCAACGCCAAGAAACTTCGCTTCAATATGTTAATGGAAGAGCGGAGCATGAACCTCTCACCCGCACTTGCCCGGTATCGGGACCGGATCGAAACGAAGTTGTCCGCAGAACCGGATAAACCGAAATGAACCTGACTACTCAAAATTTGCTTGAACTTACCCGGGACATCCAAGAGCGGCACGTCAACTTCGCCGTTGCGGACGTAAACTCGCATGTGCTCCGCATCGCGGTCATGACCGGCAATTACCGCTGGCATTTTCATCCCGATTCGGATGAACTGTTTATGGTGCTTGAAGGAGAACTCTTCATAGACATCGAGGACGGAACGACTGCCTCGCTGAAAGCGAACGACACGCTTACGATTCCGGCGGGCACGATCCACCGGACGAGGGCGGACGTGCGCACCGTCAATCTCTGCTTCGAAGGCAAAGAAGCGGAAACGATTTTCGTGGACGAGCCTGCGGGACAGGCAAAATAAAACGAGCTCTGCAGAATAGGCTGCAGAGCTCGTTTTATTTCTTCCTCCAATTTGGCCTTGGGCGAGTCGGAAGTTGCCCGGTTCAAATGGGCCCAGTAAAGGAGCAAGGGTCATCCAAAGGGAATGTTGCACTCCTGTAAAGTAGAGAGAACGTTTAGCTCAGCCGAAAACCGCCCTCCGAATGGAGGATCTGGCCCGTGATCCACTCCGCTTCTTCGCCCGCGAGAAACGAGATAAGCCGGGCGGCGTCTTCCGGTTTGCCGATCCGGCCAAACGGGGACTGATCTGCGAGCCCGTTCCGGAGTTCTTCCGTCATCCAGCCGGTGTCGGTAGGACCGGGATTGACCGCGTTGACGGTAATCCCTTTCGGAGCCAGCTCGGCAGCCAATGTGACGGTCATCGCTTCGACAGCGGCCTTCGTAGCCGCATAAGCGATCTCTCCCCGCATCGGACCCAAAGACTGGCCGGATGTCAGGTTAATAATCCGGCCGCCCGATCCCCGGTTAAAGCGGCGGCCGAATTCCACGCTGAGCAGGGCGGTGCCCCTCATGTTCACGGCGTAATGGGCATCCAGAGTCGCCGCATCAAGCTTCTCGTACCCGTCATTTACCGAGTAGGCCGCATTATTGACGAGGACTGACGGAAACCCGAGCCGTTTCTCCGTTTCATCCACAATTCGCATCGCCGCTTCCGGATCGGACTGGTCGATCTCCAGTCTTTCGCAGCGGATTCCCGATTCGGCCAGCTCCCGCAGAATCGCGTCAGGCCCTTCTTCATCCGCTCCCCACGGCATTCCCTTATCGAATGCGGTCCAGGATGTGAACATCACATCCATTCCTTTGGCCGCCAGCGCCCGGCATATCGCGGCGCCGATACCGATCCGGCGGGAAACTCCCGTTACGATGGCAACAGGAGCACGGCCTTCTTTAGCGCGTTCAACAGCCTTATTTGCCGAATCCGGCCTATTTCCGTGCATGAGTACCTCCATCCGCCTCCTGCTAACGTTGGTTAGTGAGGCTTTTTGTTACTTTCAGTATAAAACGGCATCACGATCCCCTGTACAGATTGTTCGATTATAAAGGAAATTTCCACCGCTCCCTTACACGGGCGTGGCAAATGCGTTATAATGAGACGGTTCCGATGCGCGGCACGGCTTGGAACGGAACGATGAAGGTGCCGGATTCATAACCCAATAAGAAAATCCATATGCCCCACGCATATGGGAGAGGTTCGCGAACTCCCTCTATAAAAAACTAAGGAAAAACAATATCCCTGGATATTCGGGCACACCTGCTTACAAAGCGGACGTTAGATGTGCGTTTTTTTGACGTTCACTTCCGGTTCGCTTTATGATTGCGCTGCGTCCTTCCTTGAGGCATTGTTTTTGTTTTGTTTAAAATGACGGATCAAGAACTCTCTCCATCACCTATTTTTTTTATTTAAAAGGAGACGGAAGAGCGATGAAACAAGAAAAAGCGGTTGTCGTATTCAGCGGCGGACAAGACAGCACAACGTGCCTGTTCTGGACCCTGAAGCATTTTGGCGAGGTGGAAACACTCACGTTCGATTACGGACAGCGCCATAAACTCGAAATCGAGTGCGCGGCCCGGATTGCACGCGAGCTCGGCGTAAAAAACACCGTACTGGATATGAGCCTGCTGAACCAGCTCGCACCCAATGCGTTGACGCGCGGCGATATCGAGATTGAAGAAAAAGAAGGCGAGCTTCCTTCCACGTTCGTAGAGGGACGCAACCTGCTGTTTCTTTCTTTTGCAGGCGTATACGCCAAAGTGGCCGGGTCCAGACACCTTGTTACCGGCGTGTGCGAGACGGATTTCAGCGGCTACCCGGACTGCCGGGACGCTTTCGTAAAATCCCTTAACGTGACCCTGAACTTATCCATGGATTATCCATTCGTTATCCATACGCCGCTGATGTGGCTGAATAAAGCGGAAACGTGGAAGCTTTCCGACGAGCTGGGCGCTTTCGATTTTGTGCGCACCAAGACGCTTACATGCTATAACGGCATCGTCGGGGACGGCTGCGGCGAGTGCCCGGCATGCAAGCTCCGTTCGGCCGGTCTGCAGAACTATCTTCTGGAGCGCGAAGGAGCCGATGCCCGATGAAGGCGCCAGGCGAATTCCGCATCGTAGAGAACCTTCAGCAGTACGGGCAGGACATCCGGCACGAACAGCTCCGTTACCATACCAAACGCGTCCTCGTATCCAAAGAATTTACGTTCGATGCGGCGCATCATCTTCACGCCTACGAGGGCAAGTGCAAAAACCTTCACGGCCATACGTACAAAGCCGTTTACGGAATTAGCGGCTATGTCAACGAGATCGGCCTCACGCTTGATTTCGGAGAGATCAAAGACATCTGGAAAGCCCGGATCGAGCCTTATCTCGATCACCGGTATTTGAACGAGACGCTCCCGCCCATGAACACCACCGCCGAGAATATGGTCGTCTGGCTGTACGAACAGATGGAGACGGCTTTGCAGTCGGATGAAATGCAGGCGAAAGCCCGGGGCGGACGGGTCGAATTCGTCCGTCTGTACGAGACGCCGACGAGTTACGCCGAAGCAAGACGGGAGTGGATGTCCGAATGAGCGCAAGCCAAACAAATGCGGCGGTCCCGTCCCCTCCGCGGACTTTGCCTGCAGCGGGCAAAACGGCGGCTGCCGCCGTGTCCCCTTCGGGCACAGCGGCAGCGGGTGAAGCAACCATCCCCGTGCTCGAAATCTTCGGCCCGACCGTCCAGGGCGAGGGCATGGTCATCGGGCGCAAGACGATGTTCGTGCGCACCGCCGGCTGCGATTACCGCTGCTCCTGGTGCGATTCCGCGTTTACGTGGGACGGATCGGGCGCAGCCGATATCCGTCCGCTCACCGCGGAAGCGGTATGGGAGGAGCTCGTCCGCACCGGCGGCTCCCGCTTCTCCCACGTGACCTTGTCGGGCGGCAATCCCGCCCTTCTGCGCAGCCTGGGCCCGCTCGTGAAGCTGCTGCGGGCCCAAGGCATCCGCACCGCCGTCGAGACGCAGGGCTCCCGCTGGCAGGACTGGCTGACCGAGATCGACGAGGTCACGCTCTCTCCCAAGCCGCCAAGCTCCGGCATGGAGACGGACTTCGCCAAGCTGGACGATATCGTCCGGCGGCTGAACCCGGACGGCGTCAGTCTCAAGGTGGTCGTGTTCGACGAACGCGATTTCGCGTTCGCCCGGGAAGTCCACCGCCGCTACCCTGCCGTCCCGTTCTACCTGCAGGCGGGCAATGAGGACGTCCGTCTCGCGGACGACGACCTGCTTCGCGGGCAGCTGCTGCGCAAATACGAGTGGCTCGTTGACCTGACGATGGCGTCCGAGGATTTGAACGACGTGCGCGTGCTGCCACAGCTTCACGCCCTGCTGTGGGGCAACAAGCGGGGCGTCTGATCCCCGCGGACGGCAGCGGACCGCAGCAGACCGCAGGGCCGGACCCCGCATCTGTCTAAGGCGGTCTAACCGCCCGAAAAACAGATGCTACGACATGCTGCCTGGCAGCCTTGCTTTTTCCGTACCGCGCGAAGCTCACAGCGCGGTGCCCGGCGCATCCTGCTTTTAGACAGCATAGCAGCCTGCCTTCCTGCAGCTCTACCTATCATGCAGTCACCCGCAACTTTCACAAATCAAAACCGGAGGTGCCTTTATGGCCGGAAGAAACCAGGAAGAACTTGATCTCACCCTACTGGGCAACCAGCAGACACAATATCCGTTTAATTATGCGCCGCAAGTGCTTGAATCGTTTGATAACAAACACCCTTACCGCGATTATTTCGTCAAATTCAACTGTCCCGAGTTTACGAGCCTGTGCCCGATCACGGGACAGCCCGATTTTGCCACCATTTATATCAGCTATATGCCGGACGCCAAAATGGTCGAAAGCAAATCGCTCAAACTGTACCTGTTCAGCTTCCGCAATCACGGCGATTTCCATGAGGACTGCATGAACATCATTATGAACGATCTGATCAAGCTCATGGACCCGAAATACATCGAGGTCTGGGGCAAATTCACCCCGCGGGGCGGGATCTCCATCGATCCTTACTGCAATTACGGCCGTCCCGGAACCAAGTACGAACAGATGGCGGAGCACCGCCTGATGAACCACGACCTTTATCCGGAAAAGGTTGATAACCGCTAAGCCGCCGACTTCATTTAACCGGCTGTAAACAGCTTAGCCCATGCCCGCTCCTGACCGAAAATGAGTTCCGTTATTTTCAATATATCGCCCGGCGATATGCCTAAAGACCCCTTGAGGGTCTTTTTTTATGCCGATGGAATGCCGATAACTTTGGTATACTAGGAAAGATCATCTAATTGGAGCTGAGTTGAAGGACTTTCGAAATGGGAAAGGAAGAGGAATGGATAATTTAGGGGATTATTTCAAATCGTTTTTTGCCAATATAAGCACCTTGCTCACATTTACCTATTTAGGCAGTCTGGCTTATAAATATATTTTGTACCGGGTCCCCGTCAACTGGATGAAAGTGCTGTACATCCTGCTTTCGATAGCGGCGGGCTGGCTCTCCATGCTGTACGGAGCCCGGCTGACCCCGTCGGTCATCTTCGATTTAAGATTCGTTCCTATCCTCGCGGCTCCCCTGTTCCTCTCGCGCCCCTCCCACATTATGCTCATCGGAATCGGAATCGGACTGACGCGCTTATCGTTCGGCTTGGACCACGCCGCTTGGGCGGGCTTCGGCAATATGGTCATCCTCGGCATCGTAACGGCTCTGACCAGCGAGCTGCTCAAACGCACGTCTCTGCGTCAGACCGTCCGGATTTTACTGCTGATTCTTATCGTAAATCTGTTCAATGTGGCGAATATCGCCATTCTAGGAGTATATCCGGTCGCTACATATCTGATCGAGCTTGCTCCGCTGTCCGGCACGGCGGGCCTGTTTTTCAGCTTTTTCTTTACGTTCATCCTGCACGATTTCAAAGCTGATTTTCTCCGGCGGGAAGCGCTGAACAAGACCAATCAAGAATTGGCCGAACAGTTCCGGCTGGCCGAAGAAAGAACCGCGGAGCTTCAGCAGATTCATGACGAGTTGGAAGTGAAAAACGAAGAGCTGGTCGCCGCTTCCCGTTACAAATCCGAATTTCTGGCGAACATGTCTCACGAGCTCCGGACCCCGCTGAACAGCATGCTGATTCTGTCCCAGTTCCTGGCCGAAAATCAGAATGGGACGCTTTCGGAAGAAGAAATTGAATTTGCCGGGATTATTCACAGCTCTGGGCAGGATCTGCTTACGCTGATTAATGATATTCTGGATTTGTCCAAAATCGAAGCGGGCCATATGTCCATCACGCCGGGAGAAGTGAACGTCAGCGAAGTCGTGGAAGCGATGACCCGCACGTTCGAACCCGTTGCCGCCCAGAAGGGCCTGTACTTTCACATCCGTTCAACCGGCGTTCCCGACATCATTCATACGGATGAACAGCGGCTTCAGCAGATTTTGAAAAATCTGTTGTCCAACGCGTTCAAATTTACCAAGCGCGGCGGTGTTACGCTTACCTTTTACATCGAAATGGACGCCAAAGGCCTTCAGCATCCCGCCGCCGCCATCCGGGATACCGGTATCGGCATCCGGGCGGACAAGCGGGAGCAGATCTTCGAGGCCTTTTACCAGGCGGACGGCACGACCAGCCGCAAATTCGGCGGAACCGGACTCGGCCTCTCTATTTCACGCCAATTTGCCCGGCTCCTGGGCGGGGAAATCCGGCTGACCAGTGAAGAAGGGACCGGGAGCACGTTTACCCTCCTCCTTCCTTCCAGCAGCTTGAGCGGTCAGGAGCGGGAGCTTCGGCAGCTCGTGGACGACGCCAAGCTTCCCCGGCTTACGCCGCTTTCCTCTCCGCTTCCGGAGGAAAGCAACCGGTAATCGCGCTGACCGCCCGGGCCTTTCCCGGCGATCGGGAAGTCTGCATCGAAGGCGGCGCATCGGACTGCATCACGAAACCGGTGGTAACCATGCGCTCATGATGCCGATAAAGCAGCAGAGCCTCTAGCTCGGCTAAGCTCACAGAAAAAAAGAGGCTGTCCCTTAGTCACTTTCGTGACTTTGGGGACAGCCTCTTTTTTAGTACCGGCCCTTGAAGACACGGCCTACGGCATCTTTGTTTGAGCCGATGGACCACAGGGCCATCTATCTTAAAAACCTCGCGCCGGAAACGATAGAGCAGCCGGTGCCCTCCAACCATCCGTGAGCGCGGGCATTATGACACCATGCGGGAAGGGGGGAATTCCTCCTGCATGGCGGCGGGCCGCTTAGCCCGATGCCGCTGTTCCGCTCAGGGTGACAAATTAACGCGGAGGCATTTGTCCGGAACCGGAACCCGCTCCCTGCGGAATAAAACCGCCGAGATCGATTCCGAGTCCTTCCGCAAGCCGTGTCCCGTATTCCACATCGGCACGGAAGAAGTTGCAGACGGCGCGAAGCTGGATTTGCATGTCCGTTTGTTTGAGATCGTTCACGAGGTTATCAATCAGGTTAGCGCGCTCTTCCGGCGTAAACCGGCGGTAACGCTCGCCTGCCTGCGTGAAATCGTCCGTTTTCTCGATTTTGCGGCGTGTAGTGGAGCCCGTCAGCGGCTTCTCACTCTCCGCATAGGCGCTTCCCGCTTCTTTCGGCAAATGGTCGTAGGAATTCGGCTCGTAATTGATCGGCGAATGATCTTGGCGAACCGCCATTTGACCGTCCCGCTGATAATTGCGTACCGGCGCATAAGGGCAGTTTACGGGAATCTGCATGTAGTTCGGTCCCAACCGGTGGCGCTGTGTATCCGGGTAGGAGAACAGACGGCCCTGCAGAAGTTTGTCTTCGGAAGGTTCGATCCCCGGCACAAGCACGCTAGGTGCAAAAGCGGACTGCTCGACTTCGGCGAAGAAATTTTTAGGATTCTCGTTCAAGGTCATCCGTCCCACTTTAACGAACGGAACGAGGTCTTCCGGCCACTCCTTCGTCGGATCGAGGGGATCGAAGCTGAACGAGTCCAAACGCTCCGGTTCCAGCATCTGTACATTCAGTTCCCACTCCGGGTAGCTGCCCGCCTCGATAGCGTCATACAAGTCGCGCGTCGCGTGATTGTGGTCGCGGCCTCCCTGTTCCTGCGCTTCTTTGCGGCTCAACGAGCGGACACCTTGCAGCGATTTCCAGGTGTATTTGACGTAAACGACCTTGCCTTCCGCGTTCACCCATTTGAAGGCGTGCACCCCGAATCCGTCCATTTCCCGGTAGTTGGCGGGAGTTCCGAGGTCGGAAAAGACCCAGGTCAGCATGTGAGTCGATTCGGGAGAAAGCGACATGAAATCCCACAAGTGATTAGGCGTTTGGACATTTGTATGCGGAGCCGGCTTCAGTGAATGTACCATGTCCGGGAATTTGAGCGCATCGCGGATAAAGAATACGGGCAAATTGTTGCCGACGAGGTCATAATTTCCTTCGGACGTGTAGAACTTAACGGCAAAGCCGCGCGGGTCACGAAGCGTCTCCGGCGATCCGCTCGGATGAATAACCGTCGAGAAGCGGACAAGCACTTTCGTTTCAATGGAAGGGTCCTGCAGAAAAGCGGCTCTCGTATACTCGCTCATACTGGCATAAGGCCGGAAGACTCCGAACGCCCCCGCACCCCGCGCATGAACGACACGCTCCGGAATACGTTCACGGTCAAAATGAGCCAGTTTCTCCAAAAGGTGATAATCTTCGAGCAGCGTCGGTCCGTGAGTACCGGCTGTCTTCGAATTCTGATTGTCGGAAACGGGCAAGCCTTGATTCGTTGTGAGATAAGGACGATGTGGATTCATTCTACACCTCTTTATAATTATTATTATATGAAAATGATTATCAATGTCATGACGGTAGTATAGCATCGTCTTCTTGTCCTCGTCAATAGAATGACTATAAAATTATAATTATTTTAATCTAGAAAAAAATCGCCTGATTTCTACACGTTCCGACGAGAAGGCAATTGCTTTATCCGACCGTGCTTGTTTACAATAAGAATAATCCGGTGGGATGCAGCAATGTCCAGTCCAGGATAAGAAAGGAAGATTTTGCGGGATGTCGAGCCCAATTTTAACAATCGTGGTGCCTTGCTATAACGAAGAAGAAGTTCTCCCGGAAACGGTAAGCCGGTTAAGCGCGGTTCTGGACCGCCTCATCCAAGAAAAACTTGTCGCAAGAGAAAGTGTGATGATGCTTGTCGATGACGGCAGCAAAGACCGGACCTGGGATCTTATCGATCAATACAGCCGTTCCCATGACTATGTAACAGGCGTTAAGCTCGCACGGAATGCGGGCCATCAGAATGCCCTGCTTGCAGGTTTGATGACGGCGCGGCATACATCGGACATCGTGATTTCCATCGATGCGGACTTGCAGGACGATACGGACGCGATACGCGAATTTGTACGGAAGTATATGGAGGGGGCCGAGATCGTTTACGGAATCCGCAGCGACCGGACGACCGACACCTGGTTCAAAAAAACGACCGCCGAATCCTTCTATAAATTAATGCTACGTCTGGGCGTCCAGATTAAGAACAACCATGCGGATTACCGGCTTATGAGCAAACGCGCTCTGGATTATTTGTCCCGCTACAAGGAAGTTAACGTGTTTCTGAGAGGGATTGTCCCGCTCCTGGGACTTCGTACGGCCGAGGTTATGTACGAGAGGAAAGAACGTTTTGCCGGGGAATCGAAGTATCCGCTGCGCAAAATGCTGTCGTTTGCACTGGACGGCATCACTTCGTTCAGCGTTAAACCGATCCGGATGGTGACGGTCACCGGTTTTCTGTTCTCCATTATCAGCCTGCTGGCGGGCGCTTATGCCATTATTTCGAAATTATGGGGAACGACGGCTTCCGGTTGGACTTCTCTTATTTTATCCGTCTGGTTTATCGGCGGGGTGCAGCTTCTTGCCCTGGGGCTGATCGGAGAATATATCGGCAAAATCTACCGTGAGGTCAAACACCGTCCCTTGTATCTCATCGAAAAGTCAATCCCGACGCAGCAGGACTATGAAGGCCCGGCAGACTTCGACCGGATTCCGGTAGGGGCGGAACGAGCGGGGCGTTAGCTTTTTAGACGGGAACCGGCTTTCAGTGAAAATGTGGACATCTCCCCTTTTGCCGGAATTTCCGACGGGATATCCTCACGGCCAGCTTCAGCACGAGGCTTAGCCTTTTTGCTGCGAGCTTTATGCCCGCAGTTCTCTCATCACACCGTGTGCTTACTGCGCACGGTGTTTTTCTATATGGACTGACTCAGGCTCCGGGGCTTACGACTATCTTACCGGACCCGATACCGCCGGACCCAGTGATACTCCGGGAACTCTTGGGCATCCTAACCGCAGGAGGTGATAGCATGGCAAGAAGACGAAGCCGCAGAGCCGCTGTTCCCGGAAGCGAACGCAGTCTGGATAAGCTCAAGGGCCAGGTTATGAGAGACGCGGGCTACAACGTGTCCGCCGATCAACCGAACCTGGTTAAATACGAAGTCGCCCGCACGCTTGGAGTGCCTCTTGAGCCGGGCTACAACGGTCAGCTCCGCACCGAGGATGCCGGTAAAATCGGCGGCGAAATCGGCGGCCGCATGGTGCGGGAGCTTGTCCGGATGGCGCAGAAGCAGCTGGCGGAACGCGGCGGACCGAAGTGATCCCGGAACGCCGGAACGCAGCCTGCCAGGAGTGCCCGCAAGTGTGCCGCTCTGCGCGGCTGAGCATAAAGCTGCGGCTCCGTCCGTCACCGGCGGGCCAAATCGGCCCGGATGACCAGAGAGTCGTCTTCGCTGGTCATCCGGCATGAACCCGGCCGGATAGGCCTGAACAGGCGGATGGTCTGCTTCCCGCCGACCCGGCTGCCGCTAAGACGGATGCTCCGCCTGTCCGCCGCCAGTTCAATCTCTCCCGGGCGTATCCCCGACGGCTGCTGCACGATTACCACCAGCCGGCTTCCGTCCTCGGTTATCGAGTAGGCAAAAGACTCCGCTGCCTTAACCTTGGCGGTTTGCCGTTTCTTGCTTCCCGCAGCGAGGCCTTTAACAGGCTTTAGGCCGGGGATGGGAATGGCCGCGGGAGGCTTGGCGGCGGCAGAGTGATCCTCGCTCGCCCGGCGTTTCTCCCCGCCGCGCGGCATCGTGCTTCCCTGCGCGTTCTGGCCCGCCGGCCCCCCGGCCGGCTCGTTTTCCCAATCGGTTCCCATCCACTCCGGAATCCGGTAGCCCGGCATCGCCTGCCGGAGAAGCTTATCCAGCCATTGGTCCAGCCACGCCGTGTTTTCCGGGTCTTCTGAAATCCGTTTGGACAGCTCGGTAAACAAAGTCTCTCCACCTCCGAATATGGAGGAAAACGAAGGAATCTCACCGGAACGAAATCCGAATTTTCGTTCCCACTCTTTTTCATAGTCGAACTCGTTCTTTCCTCTGCTCATCTTCTTCCCCTCTTTCCGCTTCTTTCAAGAAACGCAACGTCGTTTCCCGCCGCCTTATACACACCAGCCTATTCCGCAGCCGGGCCTTTAGTGTTTGGTCAAGCCCGCCCGCAAATAAAAAAACAGGTCCCGTAAACGGAACCTGTTGTACTGTCTCGCTCTTTACCAGAAAAATCCGGGACCGCCAAAACCGCCGCCGTAACCGAATCCGCCGCCGAATCCGCCGCCGTAACCGAATCCGTTGACAAACGGGGATGTGCCGATGGCAAGCAAATCGAACAAGACGAGAGGAACGAACGCTTTTGTTTGAGCGGTTCCCTCTTGAGGCTCGAGAATCAGCTCGTTACCTTGAATACGTACCAGTTTGCCTCTTACCATGGACCCATCCTTGCGGACGGCCACGATGTTCTGCCCGACCAGCTTGGACGCGTCATTACGAAGTTTGGAACTCATACCGTCTACCTCCCTTTTCAGCGAATCATGCATGCTACCCTACAGCATATGCGGCCGGCTAACGGCCCGATTGGATAGCTGTCCCTTCTTCCTTTTTTATGGAGTAAAGGTATTCTTTCCGAGAGAATGCAAGGAGTGCAAGTTGAAGGAAGGTGTCTTTTTTTCATAGAAAAAAGCCCCCTGCCGGAAGATTCATCTCCATGCAGAAAGGCTTTTCGCAAAAGGGCAAGCAGGCTTCAGGCCTTGCGGAGCTTGCCCAGTTCCGTTGTGATCGCGTCAATTTCGCTAATGCTGAAATTAGGCTTGCTCATCACCAGATCGTACAAATCCTTAAGATCTTCATATTGTTCCTGGCTAAAGTTGGACGCTTTAATCGAACCGCCTGTCGCCATTCTCAGTTTGGTTTTGATTTCGTCGAACATATACTCTACATTCTGTTCCGACCATACCGCCAAATCCAATGCGTTTCATCCTCTCGTTATCCGGTTATGCTTTCATTGTAACACGTTTTGACACCGGAAATCCCGTCCGTTACGATAGAATCTGACCCAGATCCGGGCTTGACCATGCCGTGCATATAAGAGGATGCGCAGCCCGCTCGGCTTCCTATGCATCCAATCTTTACTGCACGCCGGTTACAAACGCCGCAAGGAGGAAATTCGCTTATGCTGCATACCTATGATCTTGTTACCCGCAAACGGGACGAAATGGTTGAAATTACAGACATCGTGGCTAGGCTGGTTCAGGACATGAGTCTGGAAGACGGCACCGCTATCGTATACTGCCCTCATACAACGGCAGGAATTACGATCAACGAGAATGCCGATCCCGATGTAAAAAGAGATGTGCTCATGCGCTTAGATGAAGTGTTTCCCTGGGAGCATCCGCGCGACCGTCATGCGGAAGGCAATACGGCCGCTCATCTGAAAGCCATGACCGTCGGAGCCTCGCAAACCGTATTTATCCGCGGAGGCCGCCTTCAGTTGGGCCGCTGGCAGGGAATCTACTTCTGCGAATTTGACGGACCCCGCAGCCGTACGTTTACCGTTAAGCTGATTCGTGATTGACCAGACTGACTTTAGAAGATTCGGAACGGGCCGCCGTAGAGACCATGTTGCTGCACAGCAGCTGTACATGCTCTTCGGCAAGCTGTTCCACCAGCTCGTACGTCTGTCCGTAATGAATGGAATGCGAGATAAATCCGTGCATAGACATGAACAAGTTCCATGGGAGCCGGTATTCCTGATCTTCCTTGTCCGGCATTCCCGAAATGACCTGGCGTACGACCGTGGCAAACAGATCGAAACATTTCGCCTGCTCGGTACGAGAGTACTGACGCAGCTCCTCGTCCCGGATCATAAACATGATTTCGTAGTGATTCGGATTCTCCAACCCGAACCGGATAAACTCCATCATCAGTTTCTGCAGCAGGGGAACCCCGAGAACAGCGGATTCGACGATGATTTGCCGCTGCCGCTGCAGAAGTATGCTGAAATCCTCCAGAATGAGCGCATTGAACAGCTCTGCTTTTTCTCTAAAATGATAGTATAACGCGCCATGGCTGTAACCCATTGCTTTAGCGATGCTTCGCATCGTTAAAGCGCGATAACCGCGAGTTACGAATAACTCCCTGGCCTCTTCAAGAATCCGCTCTCTGCTAAGTTCCTGAGCGACTGCCTTCCTCGCCATAAGAATCCCTCCGCTTCGGTGGTGTATGAAATTGTTAGGGTAGCTCGCTATGTTCGATATATGTATGTTCGCCGCGTATGATGTTTCCTTGACCTTGGGTCAAATCGGTAAACCAGTCGGCAAAAGAATCCGCCTCGGCAGATAAGGGATAGCACCGGAGGATCACCTTGTCGGTAAATTCCGTATCGCCCATCCGCATGTTGCGGTTCCGCAGCTCATTCTCCACTTTACCCAGCCAAGTATAATCGATTTCAGCGAGCAGTTCCTGATGACTTACTTTGTAAACGGGCAACGCGGCCTGTATTCCCGCGACGGCGCCATCCGTGTAGGCTCTGATCAGCCCTCCGGCTCCCAGCATAATACCGCCGAAATACCGGGTGACGACTACGGCCACATTCTTGAGATCCATATTGCGGATCACTTCGAGAATCGGCTTGCCGGCTGTGCCGCTCGGCTCCCCGTCGTCAGACTGTTTCTGAATCTCGTTGCGTTCCCCGATCATGTAAGCGGAGCAGTTGTGAGTCGCCATCGAGTGTTCTTTCTTCACGCCGGCGATAAAAGCAAGCGCTTCCTCTTCGGACGAAACCGGCAACGCCTGACCGATAAACCGGGAACGTTTGATGATAATTTCATCGGCTCCATGCTTTTGTACCGTTCTGTAGGATGCTATCATGCCGCTTCTTCATTCCATTTCCTGACGAATGCGCCTTCTGTTTCATATCATTTTACACAAATCAGAATATTAGTACAATAGTTAATTTAGTTCTAATATTATTTCCAACAAAAAACAGACCTATTCCCGAAGGAAAAGGCCTGTTCTCGTTCAAAACCCGCTCACAGAGCCCGATACGGGTTCTGTCTAGACGAAACTAGTCGTTGAGGCGGGCTTCCAATTTCGCTTTGTCTTCTTCGTAACCGGGCTTGCCCAGCAAGGCAAACATGTTTTTCTTGTAGGCTTCCACACCCGGCTGGTCGAACGGATTCACTCCGAGGAGGTAGCCGCTGATGCCGCAGGCTTTTTCGAAGAAGTAAACCATGTAACCGAACGTGTGAGCCGAAGTGTCGGGCAGTGTCACGATCAGGTTAGGCACGCCTCCGTCCGAGTGAGCCAGCATCGTACCCTGGAACGCTTTTTTGTTTACGAAATCCATCGTCTTGCCGCTCAGGAAGTTAAGCCCGTCCAAGTTCTCTTCATCGGTTCCGATGACGATCTCCTCTGCGGACTGGTCTACGAACAGAACCGTTTCAAACAGGTTGCGGGTGCCTTCCTGGATGAATTGGCCCATGGAGTGAAGGTCAGTCGTGAAATCGACGGCAGCCGGGAAGATCCCTTTGTTGTCTTTGCCTTCGCTCTCGCCGTAAAGCTGTTTCCACCACTCCGATACATAATGCAGAGAAGGCTCGTAGTTCACGAGAATCTCCGTCGTTT
This sequence comes from Paenibacillus chitinolyticus NBRC 15660, assembly GCF_000739915.1. Classification (GTDB taxonomy): domain Bacteria; phylum Bacillota; class Bacilli; order Paenibacillales; family NBRC-103111; genus Paenibacillus_F; species Paenibacillus_F chitinolyticus. The sequence continues at coordinate 645,779 of NZ_BBJT01000004.1, forward strand.
TGCCTTTGCGGTAGAGGGCGTTGCGGACAGCCGCGTACTGGTAGCTCGCATTCTCGCTCAGCTCGGGATTGGAGAAAGCTTCCCGTGCATCGGCCGCCCCCTTCATCATTTCTTCGATGTCGATGCCGGCCACGGCGATCGGGAGCAGGCCTACGGCCGTCAGCACGGAGTAGCGTCCGCCCACGTCGTCCGGGATAACGAAGGACTCGTAGCCTTCGCCGTTGGCAAGCTGCTTAAGAGCGCCCTTCTCGCGGTCAGTCGTCGCGTAGATGCGCTTGCGCGCGGCTTCCTTGCCGTATTTTTTCTCCAGCAGCTCGCGGAAAATACGGAAAGCAATCGCCGGCTCCGTCGTCGTTCCGGATTTGGAAATGACGTTTACGGAGAAGTCCTTGCCTTCCAGCAGCTGCAGAAGGTGCGTTACGTATGTAGAACTGATATTCTGGCCGACGAAGTACACGGCCGGAGTTTTACGCTTGTCTTTATCAAGCAGGTTATAGAAAGAATGGGACAGCATTTCAATCGCCGCACGGGCCCCCAGGTAGGAACCGCCGATGCCGATCACGACAAGCGCCTCGGAATCGGATTGAATTTGTTTCGCCGCCTTCTGGATTCTGCCGAACTCTTCTTTGTCGTAAGCGACCGGAAGATCGATCCACCCTAAATAATCACTACCGGCTCCGGTTCCGTTATGCAGTTGGTCATGTGCGGTACGGATCGGCCCGGCCAGGTAATCAATTTCGTGCTGGGCAACGAAGTCAAGCGCCTTGCTGTAATCAAATTGCAGCTTCTGGGTCAACTTTCTCTCCTCCTCGGTTCTTATACTTGGTTCTTTCCTCTAGCATACCGCTTCTGTGCCGCTGTCCGCAAGTCGCGCCCCCAAGGCATGCTGCCTCTTTGCAAAACGTGCTACAATAGGAAAAACGCCTAGTGCCGTACCTTCATCCGAGCGCTTGCGGGGAAGGCTACATGGAACGGATACGTGTGGGCGGGCCTGCCGGACAACCCTCCGGTAGTATTGCCAGGATGGCGGATTTATTCTCCGGAAACACCCGGCGCATCGGCTTCGCATGCATTGATTCCTTACTATAAAAGCTTTCCGGACAAACTGCAAGTGAAATTATCGTGTCTGGCGTGACTCTAAACGAGGTGATTAGTGATGAAACAAATCGGATTTATCGGATTAGGCACCATGGGCGCTCCGATGGCCCTGAATCTGCTCCGCAAAGGGTACGCGGTCACCGTATACAACCGCAGTGCCGATAAAGCGGCGGAGCTCGTCCAGGCGGGCGCTTCGCTTGCCGCAACCCCTGCGGAAGCCGTCTCCGGCGCCGAGGTTCTGTTCACGATGCTAAGCAACGATTCCGCCATCGAGAGCGTTTTTTACGGCGAGAATGGGGTTCTGGAGAAGGCCGGTGAAGGCCTTACCGTGATTGATTCGAGCACCGTTTCCCCGGCCCTCAGCCAGCGTCTTCACGCCGATCTGGGCAAACGCGGGGCGTACTTCCTGGACGCGCCCGTAACGGGAAGCAAGCCCGCTGCGGAAGCGGCGACGCTCGTGTTCATGGTCGGCGGAGACCGCCCCGTGTTCGACGCCCAGCACGCGCTGCTGAGCGATCTCGGCAGCAAGGTGCTTTACATGGGGCCGTCCGGTTCCGGCTCCTATACGAAACTGGCCCACAACACGATTGTGGGCATCAACGCGATCGGCCTGATGGAGGGCCTCTCGATCGCGACGAAAGCAGGCCTTGCCCCGGAGCAGTTCCTGCAAATCGTGCAGGCGGGTTCCGGGAACAGCAAGCAGGCCGAGCTCAAAGGCCCGAAGATCCTCGAGCGCGATTTCAGCAACCAGTTCTCGCTGAAGCTGATGCTGAAGGATCTGCTGCTGGCGTCGGACCTGACAGGCAAATTCCAATTGCCCGCTCCCATGCTGCATGCAGCCACCACCGTCTTCCAGATGGGCCTGAGCAAGGGCCTAGGCGAGGAAGACCTGGCCGCCGCCATCCAGTGCTACGAGGAATGGATGAACGAGCGCGTGGAGAAAAAAGGCGGGCAGTAAAGCTCGCCTTTTAGCCGGTTCCGGTGGGTACCAACGTAACGGCAGACGGGACTTGCATCTCCGCTTGCTTCGTGATTTATGCGCCGTTTAGGGGCTCACCACCGTTTAGTACGCATCATCCGTCCGTTAACAGTATCGGTAACCGCGCTTCGGTTTTATCGGCGTTTATCGGGGTGATGCCGCGTACCGTGTAAAACAATTCAGCATAGGCGGCGTAAGCTCGCCGCTCCGCCTGCGTGCGGTCGCGAGATCCCTAGGGGGTACACGCTGCTGAAACCGCGGCTCCGGCGAACCACCGTCATGCGAAGCCAACCACCGCGTGCCGAGAGCTCCGCATGGCAAGAAAGGCCCTACCGAACGCTGCGTTCGGTAGGGCCTTTTCTGTTGCCTGCGGCTGCGTGCTGCCTGCGCTGCATGTACCTGCTGTCGCGTATACCCGCTGCACATGCCCGCAACCGCGTGCTGCCGCGTTTGCATACACCTGCGGGCGCGTATACCCGCTGCGCATGCCCGCAATCGTGTGCTGCCGCGGTGCATGTACCTGCCGGCGCGTATAGCCGCAGACGCAGCTAAAACCGGAAGCTTATTCCGCGATGTAGGAGCAGCAGTAATCCGTGACGGTCCGGACTTTCAGCTTGAATTTCGCGTTTGCCGGGACGGTAAACTCCCCTTCACCCTGAATGTCTGTCCAATCGGATTCGCCGGGAAGGAGGACGCTCAGGTCGCCGGCCAGGATTTCCATGATCTCTTTGGAGTCCGTACCGAATTCATACTCCCCCGGAAGCATGATGCCCAGCGTCTTCTTCGTGCCATCCGCGAACAGAACGGCGCGGCTGGTCACTTTCCCCTCAAAATAAACGTTCGCTTTCTTGACTACGGTAACTCCTTCGAAATTCGACAACCTGTTCTCCCCCTCGTGATTGGCGGCTGCACATAAGGACGACCCTGTGAAAGCGGTCGTCCGGATGGCATTCTTGTATTTATTTAAGCAGTTCTTTGACGCGCTTGGCGACATTCTCTGCCGTAAATCCGAATTCCTTGATGAGCAGATCGCCCGGAGCCGAAGCGCCGAACGTGCTGATGCCGAGGATAGAGCCCTCGTCGCCTACATAACGCTCCCATCCGAGCGGATAAGCCATCTCTACGCCGAGGCGTTTTTTGACGTCCGGAAGCAGGACGGAATCCTTGTACTCCTGGGACTGCTTCTCGAACAGTTCCCAGCTCGGCATGCTGACGACGCGTACTTGGATGCCTTCTTCGGCGAGCAGTTTCTGAGCGGCTACACCGTGCTGGACTTCCGAGCCCGTCGCAAGGATAAGCGCGTCCGGCTTGCCGTTAGGCGCGTCGGATACGACGTAAGCGCCTTTGGAGAGGTTCTCGCGCGCATATTTGGCGGAGCCTTCGAGCTGCGGCAGGTTTTGGCGGGTGAGAATGAGCGCGTACGGTCCGTCGTTGTGCTCCATCACATAACGCCAAGCTTCGCTCGTCTCGTTGCCGTCCGCAGGACGGAGAACGGTCATGCCCGGAATGACGCGGAGGGCCGCAAGCTGTTCGACCGGCTCGTGAGTCGGGCCGTCTTCGCCTACGCCGATGCTGTCGTGCGTGAAGACGTAGATCACCGGCTGCTTCATCAGGGCGGCCAGACGGATCGACGGACGCAGGTAGTCGGAGAACACGAAGAACGTGCCGCCGTATACGCGGAGACCGCCGTGCAGGGAAATTCCGTTCAGGGCGGCGCCCATTCCGAATTCGCGCACCCCGAACCAGATGTTGCGGCCCGCGTAATTTTCCGCGTTGAAGATCGGAGCGTTCTTGATCTCCGTGTTGTTGGAGCTTGCCAGGTCGGCGGAACCCCCGAAGAAGAACGGCACGTTCTTCGCTATGGCGTTCAGCGCGTTACCGGAAGCGGCGCGCGTAGCCAGAGCTTTGTCTTCCGGCGTGTACACCGGAAGATCGCGGTCCCAGCCTTCCGGAAGCTTGCCGCTTTCGCCCAGTTCAAACTGCTCGGCGAGCTCAGGGAAAGCTTTGCGGTAGTCGTCGAACTGCTTCTTCCATGCCTGTTCGGCCTGGATGCCCTTTTCTTTAACCGCCGCATAATGCTCGCGGACTTCTTCAGGAACATAGAAATCTTCTTCGTAGTTCCACTTGTAGAATTCCTTCGTCAGCTTGGCTTCTTCCAGACCGAGCGGGGAACCGTGCGGTCCGGCATGTCCGCCCTTGCCGCCTTTGTTCGGGCTGCCGTAGCCGATCGTCGTTTTCACTTCGATCAGAGTCGGACGGGTCGTGTCGGCTTTCGCCTCTTCAACCGCACGATTGAGGGCTTCCAGGTCGTTTTGCTCTTCTACGCGGAGCACCTGCCAGCCGTATGCTTCGAAACGCTTTTGAACATTTTCGGTAAAGGAAACGTGCAGATCGCCGTCAAGCGAAATGTCGTTGGAGTCGTACATCATGATCAGCTTGCCCAGTTTAAGGGTTGCGGCCAGTGATACGGCCTCGGAAGATACACCTTCCATCATATCGCCGTCTCCGCAGATGGCGTATGTATAGTGATCGATAACCGGGTAACCTTCACGGTTGTACAGGCCTGCCAGATGAGCTTCGGCCATCGCCATACCCACGGCCATGCCGATACCTTGTCCGAGCGGACCGGTTGTCGCGTCTACGCCCGCCGTGTGACCGAACTCGGGATGTCCCGGAGTCAAGCTTCCCCACTGGCGGAAATTTTTGATTTCTTCCATCGGAAGATCGTAACCCGTCAGGTGCAGAATCGCGTAAAGCAGCATGGAACCGTGGCCTGCGGACAGGACAAAGCGGTCGCGGTTGATCCATGTCGGGTTGGCCGGATTATGTTTCATTTGATTCGCGAACAGCGTATAAGCCATAGGCGCGGCTCCCATAACGATGCCGGGGTGACCGGACTTGGCTTTCTCGATAGCGTCGATTCCGAGTGTACGGATCGTGTGAACGGCAAGTTCCTGAATAGGCGTATTGCTTGCAGACATGGTGTATCCTCCTAGGAATAGTCTCGTGTTATACTGTTGTTGATATTATCACCAATATTGAAGCTTTAGTTCCATTATAAAGCTAAAATCCGAAACCGCAATGTCAGGCCCGCCGTGTAAGCGCCCGCATTCGGGCAAGAGGAGTGAAACGCGGATGAGCCGCCCTTTTTTTGAAAACGGAAACACGCTTGTCGCGCGGGGCTTTGCTTTCGGGCTGGTGCCCGGGGCCGCACTCGCTCTGTTTTTTAAAGCCGTGGAATTCTTTGCAGGTTCCCGCGTCTATACGCTTCTGCTCAATGTCGACTTTATCCCGGGTCTTGGGGGCGATCAGCCTGAATGGTTCGAACTGACCCTGCATCTGGCCGTGTCGGTCCTTATCGGTTTCCTGTACGCGATTCTGCTCAGATGTACGGAAAAACCGTGGCTGCCCGGGATCCTGCTCGGTATCTCGCCTATCCCCTTGTTCGTACCTCTTACCCAACTGGCCGTATCGGCGAAAACACCCGTCCTTTCGGATGTAACCGCCATGATCTGGTGGATCGCGGGACACCTTCTTTACGGCGTGATACTCGCCGTTTTAGGCACAAAAGCTCTTCGAGCCTCTAAAAAGGAATGACCCGCTTTAAAGCGGCACAGTCCAGGGGGATGCTCCTTTAATAAAATCCGAAGCGGCATAGAAGCCTTCTTCGGATTTTTTTCTGAAAAGCCTTGATGCGATATCGCTCCACGGCTGCGGCGTTAGCTGAAGACGACCGTTTTGTTCTGATGAACGAGGATGCGGTCTTCCGTATGCCAGGAAACGGCCCTTGCCAAGACGATCCGCTCGATATGACGGCCGATGCGCTTCAAATCGTCGACATTGTCGCGGTGGCTGACGCGCTGCACGTCCTGCTCGATGATCGGACCTCCATCCAGCTCCTCGGTCACGTAATGCGCGGTCGCCCCGATCAGCTTAACTCCCCGCCCGTGAGCCTGCGCGTAAGGTTTGCCTCCGACGAAAGCCGGAAGGAAGGAATGATGAATATTAATGATCCGGTTCTGGTAATGCTTGATAAAAGAAGGTGGAATAATCTGCATGTACCGGGCGAGGATGATCAGATCCACCTGGCCTTCGAGCAGTTCCAGATGGCGCTTCTCCACCTCGGCCTTCGTATCCGGAGTTACCGGAATATGGTGGTACGGAATACCGAACGGCTCGACGAGCGGCGCCATATCCGGGTGGTTGCTGACGACCATGGCGATGTCCGCGTCGAGATCCCCGGCACGCCAGTGCCACAGAAGCTCCAGCAGACAGTGATCTTCTTTGGACACGAAGATCGCCAGACGTTTTCTCTGACTGGCCAGCGACAGGCTCCAGTCCATAGAGAATTCCGCCGCCACTCCGGCAAAATCGGCCTCAAGCCGCGGCTTGCGCTGCTCAAGGTCGGTTAAGTCGAATTCGATCCGGATAAAGAACATGCCGCCTTCCGGGTCCATGGTGTACTGGTCCGACTGGACGATGTTCGCCCCGTAGTCGGACAAAAATTTGGATACCGCGGCCACGATTCCAGGCCGGTCCGGGCAGGAAATGAGCATTCTGCCGCGGTTTTGTTTGCCGGCTGCGCCGGACGTGTTTGCTGCTGCCATCTCTACTGGATTCTCCTTTGTACCTGCAAAATAGTAACCTATCCGGGTCTAGCCGGTGATGAAAACGGAGTTGCCCGTTAACTTACAGAGATTTCAGCAGATCTTTGCCCGCAAACCATGCCGTCAGGCGCTGATTGATCTGCTCTTCGGACAGCTCCGGGAACAGACGCTCTTCCGCGATCATGTCGTACAAGCGCTCCATCGGTTCGCGCCCGTCCGCTTTCTTGGCTTTCGCGTCGGTTTTGAGCAGCTCCCAGGTCTGCAAGACGAAGCCGCGCGAATCGACCTCTTTCTTCTCGAAAAAGGAAGCCAGCCGCTCCACGTCTTCCACAAAGGATGCGCCGAAACGTTCCAGGACGGTTCCGCTGAGCAGCGCGATTTCCGCTTCGTACATCGGACGCTGGGTTTTCGGGTCCTTCCCGATCCACGGAGTCTCCAAGATCATCGGCAGGCCGAGCAGCTTCTCGTGATGAACGACGCGGTTCATCGCCTCGAAGCCGATCCAGCCCGCTCCGACCGGAGCATGGCGGTCTTTGGACGCGCCGCGCGGGTTCTTGCTGTCGTTAAGGTGGACGACCCCGATGCGGTCCAGACCGACCACGCGGTCGAACTGATCCAGCACGCCGTCCAGGTCGCCTACGACATCATACCCTGCATCGTGGATATGGCACGTATCCAGACATACCGTCAAGCGGCCGTTGTCTTCGACCTTGTCGATAATCTGCGCCAGCTCCTCGAAGCTGCGGCCCATCTCTGTGCCTTTGCCCGCCATAGTTTCCAGGGCGATATGCACACCCGTGTCCTTGACGCCGGCGAGGACTTCGTTAAGCCCTTCCGAAATGCGGGCGAGGCCGTACTCCGCATCCTTGTCCGTAAACGCGCCGGGATGAAGCACGATATTTTTCACGCCCAGATAGTCCGTGCGGCGGATTTCATCCTGCAGGAATTGGACCGCCAGCTCGTACGTGTTGTCTTTGTAGGAACCCAGGTTGATAATGTAAGGGGCATGAACGACGATCTCGCCGATCCCGTGCTCCTGCATGACTTCCCGGCCCTCTTCGATATATTGCGTTTCAATAGGCTTGCGCCGTGTATTCTGAGGTGCACCCGTGTAGATCATGAATGTGCCGGAGCCGTACGAGACAGCTTCCCGGGCCGCATTCAGCAAACCTTTGTCGGAAAATGAAACGTGTGAACCGATTTTAATCATAGGGAATTGGCTCCTTGCTTAGTAAAATCTTTTCCCCCTATTTTACAGGCAATGTCGCAAGAAAGCCAGAAATAAGGTATAATTTCAAGAGAGATCCAGTGCTTAAACCTGGCCCCGCGCGGGAATATATAGATTCCGAGGTGACGAGTTTTGAACAACTCCCTGTTTATGTGGTTTATTACTTTCTGGCCCCTTGTCCTCATTGGTCTGATGGCGATCGGCGGATATTTTATGTTCCGTAAATTCCTGAAGGTGCTGCCGAAGGCCGACGGAAAATCCAAGCTCGACTGGCAGAACTACTACGTGGAGAAATCCCGCCATATGTGGACGGACGATTCCAAAGCCTTTCTTAACAAACTTGTCGCCCCTGTGCCCGGCCCGTTCCGTGACATCGCCAAGCACTCCATCGCGGCCAAAATCGGGCAGATCGCCTTGGAAGAAGAGGCGGCGGAAGTTACGCGCGAGCACTGCATCAAAGGTTATATCATCGCCACTCCCAAGCGGGATTACCGGAGCCTGATGAATTTCCTTGAACGCGAGAAAATTGACTACACGCCTTACAAACATCTGATCAATTCCTGATCCTTCTATCCATACTCGCAGGAAGATTTCAGGCAGACCGATCCGGATACACGCCAAAAAAACCGCTCGGCCCTCTCGGGACAGGAGCGGTCATTTTTTTTCGCAAAGTCAAAGCGGCACACAACACGACCGGGATCGACTAGAACAGCCAGAGGCCCAGCGTCAATGAAACGATCCCCAGAAGCAAATAAAGCGAGCTGATCAGCCAGCGGAGCCAAGGCTTCCATGCCTTATCCCCCTCAACAACCATTCTTCTCATCCTACTTTCCCTGACCTGAACGTTACCGACTTGGGGAGCATGTAACCCGGTTCTGCATTACGCCATCAACGGAAGGCGAGTCTCGTACTCGTTCAAACGTCCATGATGCGGCAGATCGTGACAGCTCGTGGTGTTCGAATTCGGGGCTGCACAGCCTTTGCAGCTTGCCAGCGGTATCGACACCCGGTAAAATCCGGTTTTGAAAATATGATCCGCCTGTATCCGGGACACAATCGAACCGCAGTGAATGCAGTAGACCAAATCCAAAGCTTTCATTCTCACACACCTCTTCATTTTGCTTCTTGTTGTCGCAACTTGTTACATTCTGTATTTATAAATTATTATAAGATACGTTTTGTAACAAATCAAGAAGTTTTTGGGTAATTCGGTGCGTTTTTACGAGATTTTTGTAGAATTTTTAGAAAAAAATAATACATCGCTGTACCTAGAAGGGCACCGCAGGTGTCCAGGATAACGTCTTCGGTTGCGGCGGTTCTTTGTGAAACAAAGGATTGATGGAATTCATCCAAACCTGCAAACAAAGCCGAGGCCAAAATCACCGTAACATAGACGGCTAATTTACTTTGTCCCAGTCCTCTATGCAGCAAACGGGCAATCAGAACAGCAAGTACCCCATAAACGAATAAATGGGCGGCTTTGCGGATGAAAAATTCCACGAATCCCCACGTTCCGCTCTTTCGGATACTTACCTCCTTCCCGTTATATTGAATCTTGGATTCCGAAAAGAGCTGGTTAATACGTTTATCGGAAAACTCCTGCTTTAACCAGGGCCTAAGATTCTGCTTGCTGTATGGCTCCGAAGAAAAATGGTAAATAACCGCCATCCAGACGAGAAGAGGAAGCCCGAACAGAACAAAAAATCGCAACCGGCTGCGATGCGTCATTAGTATCACTTCCATTTCCGTGCTAAATAAAAAAATTCCCCCATCCGACCGTAAAGATCGTTGGGGGAATCGCTAATTGGACGAACCTGATTTTTCGGAAAGATGAGGCAGTAAAATATCCTTTAAATCCTCAACGAATGGTTTTACTTGAAGATGGGAGAATGGGGCCGGCTGCCTCTCGACTTTTTCAATGAATTGCTGCAAATGTACAAGCAACTGATTCGAATGATTATCCATATTAGCCCCCCGCTTTTGGTTTACACGGAAAGAACTGCGTTTGGAGCAAGAACTTCGGGCCGCCCGATGGAGTAATATTCAAACCCTTCCTGCCTCATTCTCTCCAATGCAAAGCAGTTCCTTCCGTCGATAATTACAGGTTTTCGTAATAGCTCGCGGATATGATCGAGTTCCATCGTGACGACTTCTTTCCATTCGGTCAGAATCACGCAGGCATCACAGTCCCTAACGGCGTCGTACAGATCTTGGGTGTATACCACACTATCGGGCAGATAGCAGCGCGCCTCTTCCACCGCAATAGGATCATACGCCTGGACGCGAGCCCCTTTCTCCAGTAACTTGGGAATAAGCGTAAGAGAAGGTGCTTCCCTTACATCGTTTGTATTGGGTTTGAAGGCAAGGCCCAGTACAGCGATTTTCTTGTCGGTCAGATTGCCGATCGCCTTTTCCAATTTCTCAATAACCAGCATTCTTTGCTTGTCATTCGTCTCGATAACAGCCTCAAGAAGCTTAAAATCGTAGCCGGAAACATCGGCTATATGCTTTAAAGCATGGGTGTCTTTAGGGAAACAGCTTCCCCCGTAACCAATGCCCGCTTGAAGAAATTTGTTACCGATGCGGCTGTCCAGCCCCATCCCTTTGGCTACTTCGGTCACATCCGCTCCAACTCTTTCGCAAATATTGGCAATCGCGTTGATAAATGAAATTTTAGCAGCCAGAAACGTATTCGCTGCATATTTAATCATCTCCGCGCTCTCCAGACTCGTTTTAAAAATCGTTGTACGGAAAGGATCATGCAGCCTGGCTATGATCTCGGCCGCTCTGTCGCTCGTCGCCCCGATAACGGCTCTCTCCATGTTCATGCAATCATGGACAGCCGAACCCTCGCGTAGAAATTCCGGATTGGACGCGACATCGAACGGGATAGAAGGATCTGACTGATTGCTCCGAATGATCTCCTGAACGAGTCTTCCCGTTCCGACAGGAACCGTACTTTTGGTAACAATCACCTTATAGTCACGAATACTCTGCCCTATAGCAGCAGCGGCTGCTCTTACATAGCTCAGATCAGCCTCTCCGCTTGGTGACATCGGCGTTCCCACTGCAATAAAGATGACGTCGCTCCTGTGGATAACGGAGGCTATATCAGAAGAAAAGGAAAGTCTATTTAAATTTGTATTCCGCTTTACCAGTTCTTCAAGACCCGGCTCGTAAATCGGGATCTCAGCCCTTTGCAGTTTAGCGATCTTCGCTTCATCTATATCACAACAAATGACCTGATGACCAACTTCCGAGAAGCAAGTTCCGGATACCAGCCCGACATATCCTGTTCCAATGACTCCAATAGTGCTCATCCTGTCAGCCTCCTTGTAGAATAAGATCCTTCTCGTATATCTCCCTTATGTAACGGTATAAATCACTGCTTAAATCCGGCCTTTGAAGCGCAAAATCGATTGTCGCTTTGATAAAACCTAATTTATCCCCGACATCATAACGGATTCCTTCAAATTCGTAAGCAAATGTGGGCCGGTTCTCATTTAGTCTTCTTATAGCGTCCGTTAACTGTATTTCCCCTCCGGCTCCAGGCTGCTGCGTCTCCAGAATGTTAAAGATTTCGGGAGTCAGAATATAGCGGCCCATTATGGCATAATTGGACGGCGCTTCCGACGGCTGCGGTTTCTCGACGAGAGATCGGACAGGGATTACATGGCGATCAACAATTTCTTTGCCCGCGTCTACGATGCCGTATTTGTTAACATCTTTATCCGCAACCCACTGAACGCCGACTACCGTTGACTTGTATTTTTCATAGACTTCAATTAGCTGGGCGGTGCAAGGAGTTTCCGCCTGAACAATATCGTCTCCAAGCAGTACGGCAAAAGGTTCTTGACCGATAAAAGACTTGGCGCACAGGATCGCGTGTCCAAGCCCTTTCGGTTCCTTCTGCCTCACATAATGAATGTTCGCCAAATTCGAGATTGCCTGAATTTGCTTCAGATCTTCTAATTTCCCTTTTTGCTCCAATGTTTCTTCCAGCTCAAAAGATTTATCGAAATGGTCTTCGATCGCACGTTTACCCCGGCCGCTTATGATCAGGATATCTTCAATTCCCGAGGCAATGGCCTCTTCGACGATATATTGAATAGTCGGTTTATCCACAATGGGAAGCATTTCTTTGGGCTGCGCTTTCGTTGCCGGCAGAAACCTGGTCCCAAGACCGGCTGCGGGAATGATCGCCTTTTTGATTGTCATGGTTCCCTCCTAGACCCAATGAAATAAAAAAGACCAGGGTTGATTAGCTACCTGGTCTGCGTCACACTTTTTTCCGATGTCTTATAGTACTCCGTATACCATTCCACAAAACGTTTCAATCCGACCTCAATGGATGTGGACGGAGCAAACCCCACTTCTTTTGCCAACGCATCGATATCAGCAAATGTTTCTTTTACATCACCGGGCTGCATGGGCTGAAAATCTATGACCGCCTTTTGGCCCAGGCAATCCTCCAGTACTTGAATGAACTTCATTAAAGGGACCGGTTTGTTATTTCCGATGTTATAAATGCTGTAAGGAGCGGCCTTCTCCCCGTCTGCTCCTGTCTTGCTTTGCGGCGGGTGATCCACAAGCCGAACTATTCCTTCCACAATATCATCGATATAAGTGAAGTCACGACGCATATCTCCATGATTGAACACCGCAATAGGCTTACCCTGCAGAATCTTTTGAGTAAAAGAAAAATAAGCCATATCCGGTCTTCCCCATGGTCCGTAAACTGTAAAAAAGCGCAGGCCCGTACTCGGTATCCCGAATAAATGACTGTAGGTATGGGCCATCAATTCGTTAGACTTTTTAGTCGCTGCGTAGAGACTGGCCGGATGATCTACAGAGTCTTCCACCGAAAATGGAATTTTCTTATTGAGCCCGTATACAGAAGAAGACGAAGCGTAGATTAGATGTTTCACCTTATACGTACGGCAAGCTTCAAGTATATTGGTAAACCCGACAATATTCGAAGAAATATATGCCGAAGGGTTCTCCAGACTGTAGCGGACACCCGCTTGTGCAGCCAAATTAATAACAACGGCAGGTTTATGCGCTTCAAAAAGGGAATTTACCGCATCTGCGTTTTCTAAATCCCCTTCTACAAAATGAAAGGATGGCCGCTTACCTAATTGTGCAAGCCGGTCTTTTTTCAATTGAACGTCGTAGTAGTCGTTCAGATTGTCTAAACCTACAACAATCTGTCCTTCGTCTAAAAGTTTGTGGACCAGATGAAAACCGATAAAACCAGCAGCACCGGTAACTAAGATCATATTACATCACCTTTTTGAATGATTCAGCAAACTGACTGAATTCACCCCAGAATGTTGTTCTTCGTTCGTTAAGTATAAGGTTCGTATATTCTAACGCCGTCTTGAAGTTTTTTTCACTTTCTTTTTCACGTTTTTGTCTGTCTCGGACCATCCTTAATAAAATAGAAGCCAATTCTTCAGCGTTACCTGCTTTAAATACACAATCTGGAGAAAGCAATTCCGGTATTCCTCCGACATCAGACCCTATAGCTGGTAATGCACGGCTCATGGCTTCAATCAAGGCTCGTGGCAGTCCCTCTTGAAAGCTGGGTTGAATATACAAGTCAAGATCATCCAACCATTTAAAGATAGGTTCTCCGCTAGGAACTGGAGAATAAAATTTAACTTTATTGCGAATACCAAGATTCCTGCTTAACTCATCCCATTCTGTGGGATTCCCTTCTCCAATAACACGAAATTCAAATGAAATTTCATCTTTAATCAAATGAAGGCCTTGGAGAGCAATATCAATGCCTTTATATTTTGACACCATAGAACCAATTAGGCCAATCTTTATAGTATCGTTATTACCGTCCATAACAACTTTTCTATCCTCTAGAATACTTTTAGGAAGGGACGGGAGCTCTACATTGGAACAATTTATCGAATGGCCCTTAGTTGGATAATGCTTTTGTAAAAATTCACGTGTTACATAGAGAGCAAATGGAGCGTTTTTCACTGTCTTCTTCATCTTCCATGTCATGATCGGAGCGTAAACCTTTCCCTTCCAGTTTCCATAATTCCAAAGCGCATCCCAAGCATGACCTACTACTTCAACCGCGTATGGCTTCCCTATCGATTTAGCTACTTCCACCGCCAATGGGCCAATTTCGCTCGGAAGTCTTACTATCATTGCATCAGTGGTAGAAAGTGATTTTTTTATTATCTCTATAACTTCTTTTCTTTTTGTAATCATAGAAACGGGATCACTTAAAGACGGCGCTTTTAAAAAAGTGACTTCCGGCCCGCTTGAAACTTTTAAGTTTTGTCTGCTTCCTGAATCCACTTCTTTTTGTCTAGAAATTACTTCTATCGTATCAAAAACACTTAAATATCTCTGCCAAACCGTATAGTCAAAATAATTATGAAAGTACTGTTCCGTTCCCTCTAAATGCTCGATAACCACATCATAAGCAAAGGTAAGTTTCATTGAAATCCTTCCTTCATTCATTATAGAACTTGGACTTGCGGCTGCAATTCTCTTTTCAAAGCATAGTAAGAAACCGTCTTTTGGAGTCCTTCTTTCAAAGTGAATTTCGGGGCCCATTTCAGTTCCAACTTAGCCAAAGTATTATCTAAGCAGCTATGCACAATGTCTCCATTTCTGGCTTCACGATAAACTATTGGAAGTTCTGTGTTAGCGACGCGATTAAGCATATTGACCAATTGGTTGATACTTGTTCTTTCATTTGTGCTTACGTTAAGTACGAAGTTATCACCAAAAGTTAAGGCCGCTACATTTGCTGCAGCAATATCCTCGACGTAAATAAAATCCCTGGTTTGTTCACCGTCTCCAAATATGATAGGAGAATTATTATTAAGCAGATTCTCCACAAAAATAGAGATAACCCCGCCTTCGCCTTTAGATATTTGCCGAGTGCCATACACGTTGGCATATCTCAAAATTGTGTACCTAAGTCCATACAATTTTTCGTAAGCTTTAATATAATGCTCCGGAGTATATTTGGAAATTCCATAGTGAGACAAAGGAACTATAGAGTGAATTTCATCTACTCCAAGATATTGCGGATCTCCGTACACAGCTGCAGAAGAAGCATAGATTATTTTTTTGGTTCCCGCTTCTTTGCAGCTTTCTAAGATATTAATGGTTCCCAGGATATTTATCTTCGCATCCTCAACCGGATATCTAATTGATTTTTGAACATCAATTTGTGCGGCATGATGAATAACACATTCGGGACGCTCAATAATAAAAATTTCTCTTATATTATCGGATGTAATATCTTCTTTATAGAAGGTAGCTTGTGGATTAATATTTTCTTCAGTGCCTGTCGATAAATTGTCCACGCATACAACATCATGTCCTTGTTCGATCAATTTATCCGTAATATGGGATGCTATAAATCCGGCTCCGCCTGTAACCAGTACTTTCATTTCCCGACCTCCGATAATTTTATTTCTATGCAAAAAACATTGGTAAAACTTCCAACATAAAAGAGCCCTCTGTAGGAGGGCCCCTTAATATTTTGGTTACATGTATACAGCACTTAGTTTATTCACAACTGTCCGGATATCATACCCTGCTTGTTGTATTGCTTTTTCCCGCATATCCCACTCTGGCAAATCATTCTCTAGAAAATCTATGACTTCATCAGCCCAATGTTCAGCGGAATCCTCTAAACTTAAAAATTTAAAATGGCTGCTGCTTAAATCTGCTGCTTTTGTAATAGTATTGGAGACAATACAAGGCAGACCCGAAGCTTGTGCTTCAATTAAAACAACCGGAACTCCCTCAAAAAGAGAAGGCATTAAAAATACATCCATAGCTTTTAGAATTTCCGGAATTTCTTTACGCACACCCATAAAGTGAATTTTTTTTCCCAATCCTCTGTTCTTTACATCCTCTTCTACAGCAGCTTTCAACGGCCCGTCTCCAACCAATACCAATTGAGTGTCGGGTCTAGCCTTTACTACGCACTCAAAAATTTCAATGATCTTTTTATGATTTTTAACTTCCGAGAAACGACCGATATGGCCTATTATTCTACTGTCAACAGGAAGTCCAAGTCTCCTTCTAACTTCCGATTTTGCCTGGCTATTCAACGCTTTATAAGGTTCTAAATCAATTCCGTTGGCGAGTACCTGCACTCTAGGATCGCTAAAGCAATTTTTCCCGAATAATGCTTCACTAGCTGCTTTTGAACAGCCAATCATATGATTAGAATACGTAAGGATCATTTTTCTCGCATACCAGCGGTACATCGCCCTCATAGGATTATGGCCATGGCCGTCTTGTGTGGTATGACAGTGAGCAACACGAACCGGAATATTTTCTTTTTTTGCTATTTTCAGTACGAATCCGCTAAACGTATAGACATGGCTATGAACGGCTTGATAAGGACCATGACTTCTTAAAGTATTAAGGAAACTCTTCTGAAAAGCTATGATTCCCTCAGTTGTGGGATGTGGATGGATGATAATCCGCCCTCCCAATTCCCGTATTTCGTTGTCATAATCGCCAGGTTTATCTGAACTTACAGCAAAATCAAATTGAATTTGGTTCCTATCAATCTGACGATACAGGTTCATAATAAGCGTTTCCGCACCACCGCGATTCATAATTCTGACTACATGCAGAATTCTAATTGGCTTCATTAACCGTTCTAACCTCCTGAGAGCCCTTTAATCTTCCTAAAATGAATGAATTGGCTGTCATACAACCTGCAAGGTTGATAACATTGCCTACTATTACAGCTACTGCCGCTCCCTCCAATCCCCATAGCGGGATCAGCCAATAGGAAGCTAGAAGAGTCGTTAAACAAACGACAAGAAATATATACGGCTGGACAGAAAACAACCTCGCTGAAGTGAGTCCGTAACCTAAAAACGAGCTGATATAACTTATTCCCGCTCCAATCATGATCAAGATGAAGACACTTTGATAGGAAGCATATTCCGGCTTATAAATAATGGTTAGCATTTCTTTTCCAAACACCAACACAATAAAAACACCGGAGACTCCAAGGATGGTACCTATCATAACAAGTTTTATCATCAGGCTACGGAACATACCCCACTTAGCTTCAGCGTAGTATCCTGCGAACCTGGGAACAGCTGATTGTCCGAGAGCACTGACAACCGTCGTACCCGCCATCATCATATATGATATAGCCGAAAAGTATCCTAATTTATCTGTCCCCATCCCGTGTTCAATGAAATATCTCGGTATGTTCGCATTTAATGAAATTAGAAGCATGACTAAGCCCATAGGCAGACTTGTTTTAATTAATTTCTTAAGTTCGTGAAGATTTAGAATAATCTTGGTGGAATCATAATTTCTTGAATTAGTTAAATCATAGGTTAAAAAAAGCAAAATGGCGGATAAGGCAAAGCTGACCATACCGAGGATAATATTTTGGGTCAGCCAAAGAAGAATTATTAATAGCAGTAAAGATATAATTCCTTTAGCTATTAAAGATAGCGATATTTTATCCATTCGCTCATGCTTTTGCATCAAACCGAAAGCAATTTCACTCATGGCCTCCGCCGACTTAGCTAAACCGATCAAAACAATGACCACCGCCGTCTCCCAATTGTAAGGACCGAGAAAAGATATTCCTACGATGGTTAAAAAGGCTATTAGGGTAGCCGTTAATCTTAGACCAAAATATTGACCGTAAGTATATTCATCTTTACGATCTGATGCCAGAATCCCACGAAGCTGCAGATTTGTAAACATAAAAACAGGAGCAGTAATCGCTAACCCAAGGGAAAATTGACCGACCATCTCAGCGGTTCCTAATTTAGCCATAACAGAAAGCATTGCCCATTGGCAAATGGCGTAAAATAAGTTTCCAGCAAAGGTCCAAGAAAAGTTCATTTTAAGTGACAAAGATTTCACTGGTCCCTGGGCTTTTATATCGCTTTTAGAATCCAAAATGTGTTTACACCCTCTATACGATCAATTACTTACTAAGCTCTGCAGGTTCCCCATTTGCCGTGATATACCCAATTACATTTTTAGACAATGCTTTTTCATAAATATCATTCATTTCGCTAATAACCACGGAAAGATCATATTTGCTGACAAGACATTTACTCTGTAATCCCATCTCATCAATCCTTTGCGGATCTTGAAGCATACTCTCCAGAACCTCTACAGACTGGGGAATGTTAGAAACTTCTACTAAAAAACCGTTTTTTCCATCTGTTATCAGATCGCTGATGCCTCTTATATCAGTTCCAAAAAGAGCTTTTCCGGCCGACATGCCCTCTAATAAAGCCTTTGGCAGACCTTCTCTTTTTGAAACAAGCGCTACTACTTGGCTAATGGCCAACAACTCAGGTATGTCTCTACGGAAGCCAAGGAATTGAATATGATCGTTTAATTGAAGCGTTGCGACTTGGTCTTTATAATATTCAGCCTTGTTTCCCTGCCCGATGAATAAACATTTCAAGTGGGGATACCTGGAGACCAATATATGGACCGCCCTAATGAGCTGCTCCTGATTCTTGTTGCTATTTAATTCAGCGATACAAGTCACAATAAAATCACCGTTCTGCATTCCCAATGACTTCCGTAAAGACTGGGAATCTTCCTGTGAAATTTTACTGTCAAATGCTGAAGTGTCTACACCTATTCCAGGCAGATAGATAATCTCTTTTCTTACTTTAAATCTCTTGGCTCTCAAATAATCTTCCTTATTTATTGTAATAAGATAATCAGTATACCTAGCCATTATTCGTTCAGCCGGATAATACAGCAGCCAATTTAAAAGCGGTGCGCCTCCATGAAAATGAAAGCCGTGTGCCGTATAGACTACTGAAGGTATCTTAGCCTTCCGGGCTGCCAACCTCCCGACTATACTGGCAATGGGAGTATGAAAATGAACCATGCTATACTCGTTTTCCTTAAAATAAGAAACCAAGTCCATATATGCTTCCCAGTTGTCTTTATGAAATGGGTTTTTGTTAAAAGAAATTGGAAAACTCTTAAATCGGTTGCTGATTCCCGGATAGCCATGATCTACAGCACCGAAAGCATGGACTTCATATCCCTTATTTTTTAACAAAGTCATGTAAGGAATATGAAAAGCCTCCAGGTGCCCAAATACAGTAGCTACAAAGGCGATTCTCTTTCTATCCGTCTCCATTCCTTCGTCTCCTACATTAAATTCTATTGAATTTTATATTTTGGTTTTTTGGAAACCTGACCTAGTGTACCGACAAACCGAATGAATGAATAAAAGATCAAGATAAAGATAAAGTCTGTCATAACCGAATGAAATGAAGACCTTTGAAACCAGATAGCAAAGGGAAGAACCAAATAATGAATATGTAGGGTTCTATCTAAGCTGCAAAGAATAAAACCCAAGATGATAAAAACACCGAAAATTCCCCACCATTCCCCATTCATCCAAGCTTGAGCTACTGGAGAAAATCCCATCCCCCCGCCATGTTGGTAAAGGTAAGGGTGAAAGTAGCTGACATACCAGTCCCCCATATTTAAAGGTTTCTCATGATCTATAAAAAACTTATATATTGAGGAGGGGAGAAAATATAACACGGCTGTTAAATAAGATGGATCGGCATTCGGGTAGATGGATGTAGTTAGTATGTCATTTGTGATTTCAAAGGCCGTTCCTGTCTCTCCTTCGGAAAAAGACCACGATTGCTTAGGAGAATCCATGCTTTTATTTTCGATTATGGATTGCCGTACATTGTTAAAAATAGGTGACATCATAGCTAAAACGATTCCGACAAGGATAACTTTACGCATACTCGTCAGCTTTATTTTACGTTGGTTAACTAACCAGGCGAAGGTCGGCAGAATCGTCATTAAAATTAAAGAACGGCTTCCCAAACCAAAAAAATAAAACAAACAAACACTTATAAGGGTAAAATAAAGAAGATAAAGCTGTTTTTTACTACAGACAGAAATAGACCAGCCAAAAAATCCTGCCGTAATCATTATCTTCCAAGGAATGGCAAGGTTGGTTGACTGTCTTTGTGCCACAAAATTATTCATTCTATTCTCAACACCGATTACATCAAAGCCACCCAATCGAAACTGGTCATACACCATTAGGGTAAGACCGATCAGTAATAATCCAATAGCAGCTGCTTGTATTTTCAATAGATCTATCGGTGTATCCGATACTAACTTATCCTTTCCCCGAACTTTCAGAAATTGACTTACCAAAACACCGGCTACAAAGCAAAGGTTAGCAGCTAAATAGGCTTTAAAGGTTCCAATTACTTCATCACTTTGGATCAAATTTATATTTTGAAACAAAGTATCCATCGGCAAAGCTATGCCATAAATCAAAAAAAAGAAACTAAATAAAACAGTAACGCTTGTAAAAGCGTTTAGAGCAGGATTTAACTTTAGATATAATCGAATAAAAGCAATATTCACCAAGCAAAACACAGTAATTTGGGTTAAAAGGATATGGGCAAATAAAAGAATGGAGCATATACTAACCAAAATAATTACAAACAGGGTCAATAAAGCTGTTTTCCACCTGGCCCCTAAAGGTTTCAACAACCATGCATTCATCGTGCTCCGTCTCCTGTAAATACGACGCCAACAGTTTTGAGTAAAATTTTCATATCAAGCCTAAAAGAACTTTTCTTGATATAATACAAATCCAGTTCCAGTTTTTGCTTAGGGGTGATCTCGTACCCTCCATTTACCTGAGCCCATCCCGTAATTCCGGGCTTTACTTCCAGCCGATTTATAAAGCCTGGAATTTCTTCGTTAAATTGCTCCGTAAACACAGGCCTTTCCGGTCTAGGGCCGATCAGACTCATATCTCCCTTTAAAACGTTTATGAACTGCGGGATTTCATCTAATCTTGTCTTGCGTATAAACTTGCCGACACGGGTCACCCGACTATCGTTTTTTTGTGCCCACTGGGCTCCATTCTTCTCCGCATCCATAGTCATAGAACGGAATTTAATAATTTTAAAAAGCCTGCCATGCTTCCCTACTCTTTCCTGCATAAAGAAGACCGAGCCCGGCGACTCCAGGCGGATAGCTAGAGCAACAACGAGCATAATGGGCAGAGACAGCACGATACCAATCAAGGCTAACAAAAAATCAGAAATTCTTTTCGCGTATGTATAAAACGAATAAAAACCAAAGAAATATTTTTTCTCACGAATTGACACTTCCACCGACACTGCCGGCTCCCTCAGAAGCCCATTTTGGTCATTATACATGTTTCATCTACCTCCATATTTTAAAAAGGTCCATGGCCATCTGGTGTTTAAGATCGTTAAGGATGACAGTTGGACGCAGCAAACATTACCGTCTACCTCCCTTAAAAGATTGTTATAAAAACACGAGCTATGCGGTTTTCCTTAAAACCGCATAGCTCGTGTTTTTATTTTGACAAGTCAAAATAAAAACCGGGGCATCGAACCCCCCCTCACATCATCCCTTCGACGATTAACGTCTAAGGCGCATTTCGCGCCCACAGCATGACCGAGTGCCTACAGTGATAGAGGTACAGTAGACATAACCTGAGCCGAACAACAAACCGCTTTTTAAGCTTTTTCGCCGTAATAGTAGTAATAAGAAGACTCTTTTTTGGAGTAGGCTTTATTGTTAAGCACCACGCCGAGAACGCGCGCTTTTACGTATTGAAGTTGCGACAGAGCTTTCTGAGCCCGGTCGCGTTTGACCTTGCCGTGATTGAGCACAAGAACGACTCCGTCCGCTTTGGCCGCCAAGATTTGCGAGTCCGTTACAGCAAGCAGCGGGGGCGAGTCAATAATGACCATGTCATACCAATCGCCGACTTCTTCAAGCAGAGTAAGCATGCGGTTAGAGCCAAGCAGTTCAGCGGGATTCGGCGGAACCGGTCCCGATGGAAGTAGGGTCAGGTTAGGAATTCCCGTATCGGTTAAAGCATCCTCAAATCGATCCTGGTTTACGAGTACATGAGTAAGTCCGGAACGGTTAGAGACATTAAATACCTTGTGTAAGGTCGGCTTTCTTAAATCCGCATCAATCAGCAGGACTTTCTTGTTCTCCTGAGCGTAAGCCACGGCAAGATTGGCCGCCGTTGTCGACTTCCCTTCTTCGGGTTGTGCGGAGGTAATGAGAACGCTCCGAATTTCCTGATCAATGGAGGAGAATTGAATGTTCGTTCGCAAAGTTCGATAAGCTTCGGCAATATTCGACCTAGGATTAACATGTGTAATTAAGCGGTTATTGGTTAACGCCGGCATAGACCGATTCACCTACAACTTTCTGTTCCGGTTTGGAAGGGACATTACTCGGTGCATCCGAAGCCTTAATCCGGCTGATTACCGCTAATGTAGGAAGTCCGAGATACTGTTCAATCTCTTTCTCCGACTTGAGCGTGTCATCCAGATACTCCAGCAGAAACGCCAGACCGACTCCGATTAGCGCCGATAAAATGAAGGCGATGACGATATTCATTTTGGGGTTCGGCTTAACCGGAAAAGGAGCTTCTTCCTGTTTCGCCTGATTTAGCAGAGTTACGTTGTCTACCTTCATAATTTGGGGGATATCCGTTTTGAAGACATTGGATATCGCATTCACCAGTTTTACGGCCGTAGCGTGACTATAGTCGGTGACCGTGATGGTCAAAACCTGCGTTTCATTAACGGCGCTCACTTTTACCATCGAAATAATCTCATCCGCTGTCAGCTGAAGTTCCGGCAGTTGAGCCGCCACTTTATCCAAGATGGCCGGCGTCCGTATAATCTCTTTGTAGGTGTTCACCAGCATGATGCTCGCGCTGACTTCGCTATAATCGATTCTGGAAATTCCCTCCGTCTGATACGAGGAATTTACAATCAATTTTGTACTGGCCGCATACTGCGGTTTTATATAGAAATAACTGATTAACCCCGTCACAAGACAAGAAAGGACAACGATAGTTGCAATCAGCCAAATCCGTTTTCGAATAATGTGCAAGTACTCTTTCAAGTCGAGTTCCATAATGGTTCTAACCTCCAGTGGAGTGAAATGCCTTACTCTTACCAATTTGTATCACTTTTATTCAATCACTGATACGTATTGTATCACAATGAACATAAAAATACAGTTTTTACCAATAACAACCTGTTTCTAGTTTACGTAACCGCCGAACGATACGGTAGCGGGGCAGATTCTTTTTCTACGACTTCCATAATCTCAACCAAATCATATTCTTCAAGCTGCTGTAAAAACAAATGAATGTCATTCTCGGCCGTCTGGTAAGTCGTCTCATAGTGATCCTGCAAACATAACACAAGTTCATGCACGGTTCTGGTCTCGGAGAGCAGGGACCAAATCATACCGCCTACTTCGTTGACTCTAGTGATGCTCTGCCTGTTCATCTGCATAATCACGTATTCCCCGTCCAGAAGCATGACTTCCGTATCTTGATGGCGCCTGAATTTTTTTTCCATCCAGCGAATCTCCTAAACATATTTTTTCATTTTGACGTGACGAGTCAAGCGTTTCCACCTTTCAGCATAAACGGATTTAAAATGCTTCCAGCGTGAGGCGCTCCTCACTCCATCCAATCCCAGCAAAGCGGGGTGAACATAGGGGAAAAGAAAATTGCAGAACCAGGCACCCGTATGTGCGGACCTGTCATATACTTGTGTCAGATGATAAAGCAGGATGTAAAGGGCATTCCTAGATCCTTTATGACCCTGCTGCACGTTGCGAATAAGCGAGTAGGACCAGAATGGCGGGATAGATGGTCTGACCGGCACGATAACCGGAAGACCCGGGAAGAGATAATCAACGGCCGCCAGCACCGTTTTCATTCTTTTCACGGTATATTCCCGAGCAGCCCGTTGGACCACTCCTTTCTTGACGGATTCAACATCCGCATTCTGGAGCAAATGAACAACGTCCAAGAAATAGCGTATGGAATTCATCCTGTGTTGAGAACCGTGTAAACATATACTGTAAAATGTATCCGAATCGTTCATCCTCCGGATATGCACGTAGTTCTGCAAAGGAAGGGACTGACTCCAAAATAAATCGTAATCGATATCGGCTGTACGAAACTCCACCAGTCCCCAGTGAATTTCAACCGTAATGGGAAGCCGGCCGGCAGCTCCTTCTCTCGTGTATACGACGTGATGGCTCGCATCCGATTCGTCAAACCTTTCAAACCCCAAGGTCTCGACAATAGCAGCCGCTGCGGAAAGGTTCTCCGGTTGGATAAGAAGATCAATGTCCGTCGTCCCTCTTACTCCGAACCCGCCGTAATACCGCTCGCTGAAATAGATGCCTTTCATAAGCAGGACCTGAAGCCCCGCTTCTTCAAACAATCGGAGCAGCCGGTCTGTCTCTGTCTTGAGAAGCAAGTTCTGGAACAGAGTCGCTTCCGCCTTGCGCTTCAGATGGTCTTGGAGAAAGAGGGGGAGCTCACCCAGTCTCCCTTTCTCTTTCAGCATGTGGTACACCTGAGCCGTGATGGAGAATAGGTCCAAGTCTTCGGCGATCTGTCCGTATTCTTCCTCAGTGAAGGAGAATGCACCGTGAACCACATACAGGTCGTTCATAAATCGGATGAGGGGCTGTGTCATTTACAATTCGGACTGCCTGTGTGACCGCCGTTATCGCACGGATGCGGCTTGGACGGCTTGGTCTCGAAAACGATCTGCTGGTGTTTTAAAACAGTCGGTGCGATATACGCCTTCTTCACTAGCTTCACTCCTTGCGGATAATTATTTATGAAAGGGACTCTGCTACAACGAGTATCCGTTTCACACCAAACCGATACAATTCGTATCTACAATACTAACTTTATGATACGATATGTATCTTGTCAAGCGAAAAATGACCAATCCCTACCCTTTAACTCGAATATTGAAGGGCCAGGGCCACAGGGCCCGAGATAGCGACATGTTACGGGCCGGAAGAGCCGGCACAATGACTTCGTCACGCGCGACATAGTCCGCGTTAGCCCGGTAGGCCGCGACCTGTTCCGGCCCCACCTTCCGGGCTGCGAGCGCGTAGGCGTCCGCGAGGTGCCATTTCCTGACGACGACGTCATGGGCGTCGGAGGCCAGGAAATGGACCGCATTAGCGCGGCAGAGGCTCAGCGAGAATGCCTGCATCCGGCGGCCGTAGTCCCCGGTGAGGGCTCCCGCCGTCACCTGGAGCAGCAGGCCGCCGTCCATCCACTCGCGCAGCAGCTCCGGCCGGCGCTGAATCTCGCTGCTCCGCTCGGGGTGCGCGAGAATCGGGACGATTCCGCGCACTCCAAGCTCATGGAGCAGCTCGGCGAAGCCGCCCGGCACGCGGCCGCCGGGGAGCTCCAGCAGCAGATAGCGGGAACCGCCCAGGGTGCAGAGCCGGCCGTCCAGCAGGTCATCGAGAAGCCGGTCGTAGACGCGGATCTCGTGTCCGGGCAGGACGGTCAGGGCGATGCCCCGGCGGTCCAGCGCCTGCTGCAGGAGCTCGACGGCCTCCCGCACGGCCGGGGCTTCGTTCTCGTAGGCGCCGCCGTGATGAGGCGTTGCCACGACACGGCTGATGCCCGACGCCGCAGCGTGCTCCGCCATCGTCAGCGCGGCTTCCAGATCCGGAGCGCCGTCGTCCAGCCCCGGAAGGATGTGGCAGTGCAGATCCGTATACATATGACCGCCTCCTTCATCCGGATTCCGGTCTGGACCGGGTTAAGTTTTGCGTGACTTTCATGAAATTTTCATGAAAGTCCGCCTTCATTTTTTCATGAGTGGGCAGAAGGAACCCGGGCTTGGGACGATCGAATGATAGTTAGCGTATGCTTTCCATCTCAAATTATGATACAATCCCAAACATTACATAAGTCGTCAAGCACGGAATATAATGTATAAAGTTCTTTAAATTAAAGTAAAAACGGCATAAAAAAAGGGGTTATTACGGTCTGTGGAGAAACATTTTATCGACAAATAGTTGCATTTTGTATCAAAAAATTTATAATTTCAGTATATCGACCTTTCAATGTAATCTCTGACGGGTAACCGATTGAGCCCTATTCAAGCGAGCGGTTGTTAGGTGATACCGGTTTAAACGATTGGCCGACGTGGTTATACTGGTTATTACTTTCTAGTGGAATGAGAGGAATTCTAAGATGAATAAACATGGGGATCGCATTGCTCAATTGCGAGAAAAGCATGCTTTGACTCAAGAAGAGCTGGCCAACAAACTCGGCATATCACGCGCGGCGTTATCGCATTACGAGACGAGCCGGCGCGAGCCGGATTTCGAAACGATGAACAAGATCGCGACCTTCTTCAAAGTGTCCGCCGACTATCTGCTCGGAAGAACGACCAACCCGCATGCGGTGCTCGACGAAGATGTGAGAGATTTCGTGAACAGCCTGGAACTTTCCGACGATAAGATTCTGGAAAAATTCGCACTGTCCATTGACGGCCGCAAGCTGACTGCCGAAGAAGCCAAGCGTTTTATCGCTTTCGTGAGGGCGGAACGTTCGATGTCGGAGTAGGCGGCTCGGTTCCGTCTCCCGGACCTCGTGTCTGAAACGAGCTTAGTATAGCCGGATTCAAATTCAGCTGGTCCACTAGTTTATAGAGATCAATAACAATTTCATCCGTCATTTTTATGGCACCCTCACCGGTTTTGAAATGGTAATCATACCCAAGCGTTCTGCTCATGAATTTAATTTATGATACATCTTGTATCCGTGTCAAGCACATTTTGTATCCTTTTCAAACCTTTCGACTCCTCCATCCCGGGTGTCGATTCTTTGTTTAGCCGGGATCTTTTATGAAACCGCATACATTACCGGATTATCTGCTGTAGCAGGTCTTTCCTGCTCTTTTCGGAGCCTCCGGAGTAATAAAAAGTAAACGCTCAACCGCTGTTTCTTTTATCAATGCCGATGTATTTAAAGGTTACGGAAGGAGCCGAATGGTTAAACAAGTCGCGAAGGACGGAAATATTCTTCGTTCGCTGGTAATAATGGTAACCGAATGTCTTCCGCAGCGTATGCGTTCCGATGTCCTGCAATCCCACCCGCTTGGCGGCTTCGTTTAATATCCGGTAGACGCGGATGCGCTTGATCGGTTTGCCGGTTTTTTGCGAAGGAAACATATAGTCCTCGTCACCCATATACTGCACATACTCGCCGATGTAAGACTTCAGGGCGTCATCGATCCAAAACGATTTGCTCTTGCCGGTTTTCTCCTCGGTGATGCTGATTTCATTGCGGTCTTTCACGTCTTTCACCCGGAGTCTCAAGATATCGTTGAGATGCAGACCCGAATTAATGCCGATCGTAAAAAGAAGCCAGTCCCTCATGGAATGATTCTTCAGGACGCCCTGAAGTTCTATAATTTTTTCGGGGTCACGAATAGGTTGGGCCACTTGCATGTAAGAAATCCCTCCATTAAATTAGTTAACCCATGGTATGATACATTTTGTATCAAGGGCATTATAGCACACCACATTTCGTATGCCTAGTCCCTTTGGCGATCTTTTATCATTACTTAATCCTCATGTCCGCCTGCGGGAATGAATCTTTGTATCTAGGTCTAAAGACTTCATTTTGGTACGAATTGTATCATAATATCTAAAATAAATCTTCTTTTATTTTTTTGACGGACTCGGAATCGGGAATCCAGTAGTACAAATTGGAGCCGACAAGCGGGTCTTCTTCACGTCCGCTGTGCCCCGGAAGCTGGGTGTAACGGAAGTTGTCCTGACCGACCCCTTTGAAAAGCCAGGCGAGGCTGATCAGATCGGAATCCGAGAAATTCGTATCGAGAATGTCTTTGCGCAAGGAGGGCAGGAGTGTCGCCAGCTGCGGAATTTTATCCGGTTTTAAAAGCTCGATGGCAATAGAGCGAAGAACTTGGGACTGCTCTTCCTGCCGGCCGAATTCTCCCCCTTCCGCTCCGTAACGTTCCCGTACGACCTTCAGGGCCGTGTCTCCGTCGAAATGCTGCTGACCTTTCGGAATCGTCGTTTTCTGAAATTTCAGGTGCAGGTCTTTCTCCAGTGTCAGGTCCACACCTCCGACTTTGTCGACAATCCGCTTGAATCCTTCGAAATTCGTTTTCGCATAATAGTTGATCGGCACGCCGAGGAAATCGCTGACCGTCTGCGTGGCCACAAGTGTTCCCTGCTGATTGCCTCCCTTCGACTCTCCCACGATGTGCGCATGATTCAGCTTCGTCAAACCGACTCCCTTAACGGGCACGCGCGTATCCCGGGGCAGGGACAGGATATTGACTTTGCGCTCCGCCGGTACGACATGAACCGCCATCATGACGTCGCTGCGGGAAGGCTCCCCGCTGCGTGAATCGACACCGAGTATCAGAATGTTAAACGACTTCATGTCCGGTTTGGGCGGTTCCTGAACCGGTCCGGGTGCTGCCGCTTCGGCAGTTTGCGGCTGTGCCAGTACGGGGATATCCTGATTCTCGAAATGCCTGGACGGGTCCAGGCTCCAGTAAGCCCAGCCGCTGGCCGAAACCCCGATTACGAGAACACTGAGCGCCGCGATTTTCCATTTGGTTTTTTTCTTCAAGAAAGGTCCTCCCTCAATCTTGTCGTACGATACAAATTGTATCATCAAACCTTTTGGAAAACAACCGCCTGAAGTTCCGATATTTTCTAAATTTTGGGACTTAAGGTGCAAGGGAACACCGTCCTTTGCACCCGGCTTCCTCTCTGCCTGTTCACCTGCCCGCCTGTCCGGCGTCCGGTCCGGCCCCCCTTCCTCGCCGGATACGCAAAAAGTCCGCATCCTTCTCCGGAAGGGATGCAGACTTTTGCCGCCGCCGCGGGGTCTCGCGTTCAGCCTTTAATAGAGCCGGCAAGCAGGCCGCGGACAAAATATTTGCCGAGGAAAATATAAACGAGCAAAGTCGGAAGGGCCGCCAGAATGGCTCCGGCCATCTGCACGTTCCACTGCACGATCTGGCTTCCCGACAAATTTTGCAGAGCGACCATAACGGGCTGCTGCTTCTGGGAAGTCAGTGTCACCGCGAACAGGAACTCGTTCCAGATGTTCGTGAACTGCCAGATGCCGACGACTACGAAGCCGGTAATGGACAGCGGCATAATGATATAGCGGTACACCCCGAAGAAACCGGTGCCGTCGATTTTCGCCGCTTCCATGATTTCGTCCGGCACGCCCGCGTAGAAGTTGCGGAAGATCAGGGTGCAGATAGGCAGACCGTACACGACATGGACAAGGATAAGGCCGGGAATCGAATTGTACAGGTGAATCTTCTGCAGGAATTGAATGAGCGGAATGAGAATGCTCTGGTACGGGATAAACATGCCGAACAGCATCAGGGCAAACAGAGTGTTCGATCCGCGAAACTGCCACTTGGACAGCACGTAGCCGTTAAGCGATCCGAACAGTGCGGACAGCAGCGTCGCCGGTACGGCAAGATACAGACTGTTCAAGAAATTCGGCGCGAGCTTGTCGAAAGCGGTCTTATATCCCGAGAAATCCAGATGAGACGGCAGCCTCCACATCTGATCGAGCGTAATCTCGTCCAAGCCCTTGAAGCTGGTCGCCCCGAGCACGTAGATCGGCACCAGGTAAAGGCAGGCCATGACGGCGAGCAGCATATAGAGCAGCGAACGGTTGATCTGCGCGAGACGCATCAGCCTTCCTCCTTTTTCAGACTCGAGAAAAGATACGGAACGATCAACAACGATACGAACAGGAGCATGATAATGGCGATGGCCGCCCCCTGAGCGTAATGATTGCCGCGGAAGGTCGTCTCAAACATGTAGACACCCGGCACGTCAGTCAGGAACATCGCCCCAGGTCCGGTCATCGCGAAGATGAGATCGAAGATTTTGAGCGAGATGTGCCCAAGAATGATCACGACGCTCACGGTCACGGGCCGAAGCTGCGGCAAAATGATTCTGGTGAACACCTGCCGCTCCGCAGCCCCGTCCATACGCGCCGCTTCCCTCAGCTCGTCCGGTATCGCACGGAGCCCGGCGAGATACATCGCCATCGTAAAGCCGGACATCTGCCATACCGCGGCAATGACAACGGCAATGAGGGCCAGCGGCAGGCCGAAATCGATCAGTCCCCAGGCGATGCCCGGCACGATTTCCGTGCTTGTGTACCACTTCGGAGGGTCCATCATTCCGAAAGACTTCAGGATGAGGTTCACCCCCGTCGACGGATTAAGAATCCACTGCCAGACGACTCCGGTTACCACAAACGAGAGCGCCATCGGGAAAATAAATAGGTTGCGGAACAGCGCCTCCGCTTTAATTTTCGCGTCCACCATCATCGCCAGGAAAATCCCGATCGCCATCGTGGCCGCGATAAACAGGACGGTAAACATCAGCGTGTTGCGGAGATCCGACTGAAAACGGAAATCGGCGAACAGAAACTTGAAGTTGCTTAAACCCGCGAAGGATAAATCCTTCACCAGTGTATTCCAATTGGACAAAGACACGTACCCCGTCCAGGCGATAAAGCCGTATACGAACACCAGGATAGCGGCAAAAGACGGCAGCACCATCAAAATCGGCACCCACCTGCCGCCTTTTCTCTTACGCCGGGGCTTCACACCCCGCTCTGTCTCTGCGGGCACATGCACCGCTGCTTCCGTTCGCACAGCCTCCAGCCTCCTTCCCGAAAAAGAAGGTCAGATGGCCGCCCACCTGACCGCTTCATTTATTTTTTCATGCCGCTCGCGGCTGCCGCCTGCTGAAGCATCTTCGCGGTCTGCTCCACATCGCCCTTCGTCACGAAGATCGTCATCGCCTGGTTGGCCTGCGTCACAAAGCCTTCCGGAGCCGCGGAGCCGTGCGCCATACTCGGCGTGAGCTTGCTCTTTTTGAACTCCTCGATCGTCTGTTTGCCGTAGGCGTCATACTTGCCCGTATCGGCATCGGTGCGTGCCGGGATCGAGCCTTTCAGCGGGTTGAAGACGTCCTGTCCTTCGACGGAGCCTAGCACCTTCAGAAATTCCTTCACGGCTTCCGGATCTTTCACGCCCTTCGGCAATCCGAAGGTGTCCGTGATGACCATGAAGCTGTTCTCGGTGTTCGGCGTCGCCGCCCAGCCGAAGTCTTCATTGGCTTTCAGCTTCAAATCGGTAGTAAAGTAGCCCTTCGCCCAGTCGCCCATAATATTCATAGCGGCATCGCCTTTCGCCACGAGCTGCGCCGCATCCTGCCAGTTGCGGGCGGCATGGTCTTTGTTCGTGTACGTGAGCATCTTCTTGAACGTTTCCAGCGACTGCTTCACTTTGGCGTCCTCGAAAGAAATCTCGCCCGTCCACAGCTTCATGTAATCGTCCGGACCCAGCGTGCCGAGCAGCACGTTTTCGAAAATCATCGTGGCGGTCCAAGGTTCTTTATCGCCCAGCGCCAGCGGTGTGATGCCTTTCGCTTTCAGCTCGTCGGCCGCCTGGAAAAACTCGTCGAACGTCTTCGGCGCCTTCAGGCCGTTCGCGTCGAATACTTTTTTATTGTAAAAGAGGACGTTGCCGCGATGGATGTTCACCGGAACCGAATAAATACTGCCGTCCTTGCTCACAAGGTCGATCAGATCTTTCGGGAATTTATCCTTCCAGCCTTCCTTGTCGTACAGATCGTTCAGCGCTTCCATCTTGCCGGCCGCCACCCAGCCCGTATTCAGCTCAGCGCCTCCATGCACCTGAAACGTACCGGGAGGATCACCGCCCTGCATCCGGCTGGCAAGCACCGCTTTGGCATTCGTGCCTGCGCCGCCCGCTACGGCCGCGTTGACCAGCTCAATGTCCTTGTTCTTCGTTTTAAAAAGATCAATGAGCCCTTTAAGGCCCGCTTCTTCACCGGCACCTGTCCACCAACTGAAAATTTCCACTTTCTTGGAGCCGCCTGCCGCTGCCGACGGAGCCGGCGAAGACGCTCCGGGGGTTGTCTGCGCTCCGTTCCCGCCGCTTTCTCCGGACCCGCAGCCTGCGATCAGTGTCGTACCTATCGTCATGACAGAGAGTACGGTGGCCATCTTGCGTTTCATGTGATCGATCCCCTTTTTCGTTATATTTATGGGCCGCAACCTTGATGTATCCGTTTACATAAATATCGTAGCATAGGCTGACGGCCACCGGCTGCGGAATAATCTGCACAAGTTTGCGCGTGTTCTGGAAAATTTTGTATTGTATGAAAGCACACTCTGCCCCTTTTCAAAAATCAGCATTATTTTACGCTGCCAGCTCTTCATCTCCACAAAAAAATCCATCCCGCTATATAAACGGAATGGATTTGGCCGGGCGGCTGCCGCCTCCCCGGTCTGTAAACCAGCGTGTATGTTTGGCAATGCGTGACGCAGCCCGGATGACTTTTTCTCTCATCAAAGCATGCGTTCCGAGCGATATGCACCGCAATGGCCTCCTGCACGGCCTGACTTTACGCCCTTTATGGCCTTTGCGTCCGCACCGCATCTAGGAAAGAAACCGCAGAGAGCGGATCGGCCCGGTTCCTTCCTTTTTCCCGGTCTAGTCGTCCACTCTGGCCCCATAGGCACGCAGGAAAGCCGCTCCCTGATGAGCGTCCATGCGGGCCCCTTTTATATCGAGCGACATAAAATCGACCCCGTCCATGACAGCTCCGCGTAGATCTGTCCCCTGCATCCGGGATTTGCCCATTCTCGCCCGGGTCAGATCGGCGTCCCTCAGGTCGGCCTTTTCCAGGTTGCAGGAATATAAATCGGCTTCGATCAGCCGGATTCCCCTCATGGCCTGCTTCGATAAATTCGCAAAGCGCAAATTCGTGTAAGACCAGTCTCCCCCGGCAATCGTAATTCCGTCCAGAGAAGCTTCGTTAAAATCGGAACCGATCATCTTACACTCCTCAAATTTGGCGACAAAAAAATTGGCTCCCCGGAACCGGCAGTTGGTAAAAGCGCTCCGCTTATGCGAAGAGGCGTTGAACTGCGCTCCAGAGAAGTCACAGTCGATAAATTGACAGCTCTCGGTCCAGGCTTCTTCCAGACGGGTGCCGATAAAGCGGCATCGTTCGAACGTGCAGTTCCTCAGCTCTCCCTCTCCCAAATCGCGCCCGCTGAAATCCGTGCCTGTGTAAGTTTCTTCTATATAAGAATACATAAGTCCTCTTCCATTCTATGAGTGTATACTTATCGCAAAATCCCGCTTTACCACGTCAGTTTGTGCAGCTTGCACGGTTTACTGCCGGGCCGCCGATGATCCCTTCGCAAAACCGTGGGCTCCCAGCCCGGCGGGGCATAGCATGACGGTCGTCGGCCCCGGAAAACGCCATGGAGCTAACGCCCCCGGTATTCGGTCGGGGAAACCCCGGTTACTTTGCGGAATACCCGGCTGAAGTAGTTGGGGTCCTTATAGCCGACCTCGAAGCAGACTTCCTTCAAGCTTAGCTCCTCGTTCCTCATAAGCTCTTTGGCCCTTTCGATGCGCAGGCGGGTGACATAATCGATGAACGTCGCCCCCATATGCCGCTTGAACATTTTGCTGAAATAATGGGGGCTCAAATGCACCCGCTCCGCCGCCTGCTCCAGCGTAATCTCTTCGACGAAGTGCCCGTCGATCCAATCCTTGGCCTCCTTCAGCACGGAGGTCGTACGCTCTTCGCGCTCGCTCAGCAGCCTCTGCGCGGCAAGCTCCAGCTCGCCGGGAACGCCGTGACCCGCCGCGGCGTTCCCGGCAAAGACAGGCGGGCCGTCCCCTGCAGGCTCGCCGTCATATACGCGGACAAACGCAGATTCGTCCGCGTTTATAGCGGCGGCGCAGGCTTCGGCGTAGGACCGGCGCAGCCCGGTCAGGCCGCGATGCGCCCTGCCGGCGCCGACGGTCACCCGCCGGCCAAGCCGGCCGCTCACGTAGCCGTGCAGCTTGCCCGCGGCTGCGGCAGGCTCGGCGGCCTCCGCTGACGGGGCAGGCGGAATGGGACGGCCGTGACGCGCTTTCACGGCCGCTCCGTCTGGGCCGCTGTCGTCCAGTACGGCATTCGCCGCGGCGGTCTCGTACCGGCTGCTTCCCGCTCCATTTCCGCCGTCCCGGCCGCTGTCGGCCTCCCCCGCGGACTCGGCCGCCCTAGCGGTTGCGGCTGCGGCTGCGGTTTCACCGCCGACCCGCGCACCTTCTTCTGCCGAAGTACCTCTCGGCACACTGTGCGAAGACCGGCCGGAGCCTTCGCTCTCTTCCGTCTCACCGGGCCGGATCACAAAAACAGCCAGGTGACGGCCCATGAGCGGGCTGACCACGCATGTGTAACGCGTGCGGCACCAGCTTTTGACCGCGTCGTACATATGCTTCCGGGAAGCCGTATCCCCGTTCTCTCCGCCGCTTCCCCAGAGTCCCGGTCCGCCGCTTACGCGGTGCGGCTCCTCTTCCTCGAATGAAAGAACCAGCGCGTAACCCGAAGGGTCGGCGGGCAGGTCCAGCAGCTCCAGCAGATCGCTCTCCCCGGTTTCCGAAGTCCGCTCACGCATCAGATGCATAGCCAGCTCACTCTCCGCCAAAGGTTCCAGACGGGCCAGTTTTTCCGTAGTCTTCAGTTCTTCTTCCCGGCGGACATGCTCTTCCTCTAATTCTTGCACAAGTGAAGTCAGGAGTCCAATCATCTGCTCCCGCTTCGCGGGTTTCAACATATAATCCCGGACTCCGATCTCCAGGGCCTGCTTGGCATAAGAGAAATAATCGTAAGCCGTGACGAGCACAAGCTTCATCCGGGGATGAATCTCTTTGATGCGGCGCAGCGCTTCCAGCCCTTCGATTCCCGGCATTTTAATGTCCATCAGCACGATATCCGGCCGGTGCTGCTCGGCGCGCTGAATGGCCGTCCGCCCGTTTTCGGCATGGATCACCTCGAATACGCCGGGCATGGAGCGTGATATCATCCACTCCAGCCCTTCTCTTTCGAGCGCCTCGTCATCCGCGATCAGCAAGCGGTACATAGGCATCCCCCCTTATCCCGGCACGCTGTCCGGTCATTTCCGGAAGTGTAAGCACCACGGTCGTGCCTTTTCCGGGAGCACTCTCAATCTCAATTAATCCGTCCGTTCCGTAAAAAAGCTGCAGGCGCCGGAATACATTTTGCGTCCCGAGGCCCGTGGACGGTTTCCTTTCCGTACGGCTGAAGTCGTACCCGGAGGGCGCCTCGATCCGCCGCACTCCTTCCTCTTCTCCGGCTGAGATCCCTTCACGCGCAGCGGGCACCGCCCCGTCACCGGACGCCGATCCGTAACGGAGCAAATGAAGCCGGGTCTCCTCGTTCATCCCCGCTCCGTTGTCCGCCACGGTGACGCGGACGTTCCCCCCGGCCTTCATGATGCCGAGCCGGATGAAAGCTCCCTCCTCCATGCTTTCGATCCCGTGCATGAAGGCATTTTCCAGCAGCGGCTGAAGCGTCAGGCACGGAATCTGCTGTTCCAGGGCCCCTTCGTCGATGTCCGTCTCGAAAGAAATCCGGTCCCGGAAGCGGGACTGCTGGATCGCGAAGTATTCCCTAGCGTGATCGACTTCCTCGCGAAGGCTGACCGGCTGATCCAGCTTACGGAGATTATAGCGGAACAGATTGGACACCGACACCGTCAGGTCGCTTGTTTTCTCGGCTCCTTCCAGGAGGGCCAGTTTGGACAACACGTTCAGCGTATTGAACAGGAAGTGAGGATTGATCTGGCTTTGCAGCGCTTTAATCTCCAGCTCTTTTACAAGTCTGTCCTTCTCCATATTGGCCTGGTTCTTCGCGATGAGTTCTTTCAAATTGACCTGCATATGCCCGAAAGCGAGCGTCAATATGCCGATCTCGTCTTCGTTCTGCACGGGCGGCGGAGCCGTGTCAAGATGGCCTTTGGACATTTGCCTGGCAGCATGCACCAGACGCCCGATCGGCTTTGTAATGCTCTGGGACAGCCAGATGGCGAAAACCAGACTGAGCAGCATGTTCACCGCGACAAGCGTTTGGCCGAGCATGTTCATTTCGCCGGTTTTAAGCAGCATCTGTTTGTAGAGAGGCTGGTAGAAGCTCAGCTCCATATCGACCAGATTCTGGTGTTCGGCCTTTATGTACCCGGCGGTTTTGTCCGCCTCTTCGTACCGCTGGAGGTATCTCTGCATGTCTTTGCTCTCGACCGCCGCAAGAACGGAATCGGCCGCCGCCAGATAGGTGCCGAGCATGTTTGCGTAATTCCTCCGTGCGAAGCTGTCCTCCTCGCTTCTGGCGTCCGACTCCAGCTTGCCCTGAAGGCTGCTCAGCTCCTCCTGGAGCGCGACGAATGCTCCGCGGCCTTCTCCGTTCAGGTTGATCAGGTAGCTGCTGAGGGACCGCAAGCTTTCTTCCGTTTTATGGGCAATTTCCTTGTAGAGCAAAATGCGGTCCATCGTCAAATGATAACTTTCCTGTATCGTTCGTCCGCTCTGATAAATAAAAAACGTAACCGAATTCATCAAAATGACAAGTGCCGGAATAAACAGGAACAGCTTCATGCGGATACTCACGGCGCCACCGCCGTTCCTACATTTTGCGGATTCAAGATATCAATCCGGGTAAAAGAAAAACCTGGCAGCGTTTCCCCCTGAAAATAGCGGTTCAGCATTTCGACCGACCGGAAGCCCATCGTATACGGCTTTTGGATCACCGTGGCTTCAATTTCCTTGCGGGCCAGCGCCTCGCGCGTCTCAGTCAGGTCATCAAATCCGAAAATGCGGACCTGCTCCTGTTTATTCAAGCTTTTGGACGCCTGCAAAATACCGAGCGCATCCAGCGCGCTCGTGCCGACCATCACATTGATGCCTTCCCTGCTGCGCAGCATGTGCTCCGCGGCCTGGGTTGCCTGGATGCGGGAGATGTTGGAGACGCCGACCTCCACGATTTTAAGATTCGGTTCAGCGTCCACAACCGACCGGAAGCCTTCCAGCCGCTGCTGCTGGTTGCCGGCCTCATAGCTGCCGATCACCATGCCGATGGACGCGCTGCGGCCTTCGTAAGCTTTTGCCACAAGCTCGCCCAGCTGCCGTCCGGATTCCACATTATCGGTGCCGACATAACTCAGCCTGCGGCTGTCCGGGCTGTCCGTATCGACAGTCAGAACGGCGATTCCTTGTTCGACGGCCTTGTCGATCTGTTTGTTGTAAGCTTCGCTGCGGATTCCCTGGATGAGAATCCCGTCCGGCTTACCGGCGATCGCCTTGCCGAAAAGCTCCGCCTGCTCTTCGATATTGTTGCGGTAAGGCCCGCTGTACTCCAGCTTGATGTTATACTGCTCCGCGGCGTCTCTCGCCCCTTTTTCAATCGTCCGCCAGAAAGGATTGTCCAGCTCCTGGGAGATCATGACCACATGCTTCGTCTTACCGCCTGAAGCCGGGGTACGGCCGCGGTCCTCTATGTCCCGGACAATCCCGTTGATCTCGGCGTTTGTATAAGCAAACCTGCCGAGCAGCAGCACGAACAGCGCAAACAGCACAGCGAGGCCGACGGTCCACTTGGACGGGGCCCATTTCTTCACGTTGTTCCTCCTCCGTACAGCCTGTTTTCTAGCTGTCACCCGCTTCGCCAACTGCTTTGTATACGGTTACAATCTATTGGGTATGCCTATTATAGCAAATAAATTCTCCATTGGGTCGGTCGGGGTCGGGGACCTATTTGTACCAAGGTCGGGCAGCAAACCTAGACCTGAGTCGGTGTGACCGGACACGAACGGTCTATATAATGAGAAACCGAGAGCACTGCACGAGCGATAACGGATTACGGATTTTTGGAGGTAGAGAAAAAAATGAACAATCAACCCGTATTGGAAATACGCGGCGTCAACAAGACAATTCGCGGCAAAAAGATTATCCAGGACCTGTCTTTCGAAGTGTATCCCGGTGAAGTCTTCGGATTTCTGGGACCGAACGGGGCCGGCAAAACGACGCTGATCCGCATGATCGTCGGTCTGATGAAAATGAACAAAGGCGACATCGTGATCCACGGACAGTCGATCCAGAAAAGCTTCGAAGGCGCCATCAAGCACGTGGGCGCCATTGTGGAAAATCCCGAGATGTACAAATTCCTCTCGGGCCAGAACAATCTCGTGCATTACGCCCGCATGTTTCCGGGCGGCATCCCGCAGTCCAGAATCGACGAGGTCGTCGAGCTGGTCGGGCTGAAAAACCGCATCAAAGAGAAGGTCAAGACCTACTCGCTCGGCATGCGCCAGCGGCTTGGCGTCGCTCAGGCCCTGCTGCACCGGCCGTCCCTGCTCATTCTCGACGAGCCGACGAACGGTCTCGACCCGGCGGGCATCCGGGAGCTGCGCGACTACCTTCGCCGGCTGGCCCGCGAAGAAGGCATCGCCATCGTCGTCTCCAGTCACCTGCTGTCGGAGATGGAGCTGATGTGCGACCGCGTCGCCATCATCCAGCAGGGCAAGCTCGTCGACGTGCAGGATCTGCGCGGAGAAGGGGCTGCTCCGAAGGAGACGTCCTACTTCTTCGAGGTGAACGATCCGGCAACGGCGCAGGCTGTGGTGCAGGAAATTGACCCGCACCTGCACGTGACCCCGCATCCGAACGGCATCGAGCTTACGATCGGACGCGAAAGAGCCGCCGACATCGGCGCTCTGCTTATCCAGGCGGGTCTTCGCCTGTACGCGATGAAGCCGCTCACGCAATCGCTCGAAGACAAATTCTTGCAGATAACGGGAAGTGATCAAATTGCTTAATCTCATTCGTAATGAAAATATGAAAATTTACCGCCGGCTGACGACCTGGATTATGGTCATTCTGCTTGTCGGGCTGGTCGGGCTGATTTCGTTCCTGATCCACTACGATTCCAGAGGAATGAACAGTGCGGACTGGCGCCAGGCACAGACTCAGCGCATCGAGCAATTGGAGAAGACCAAGGCGGACTTCCCGGACAACGCTGCCGATTTGGATCAGCAGATCAAGCTGGCCCAGGAATATCTGAACCGGGATATGTCCCCGAACCAGGCTGCCGTATGGCAGGCCGTCGGCTCCATGTCCAGCCTCATTGCGGTCATTACCGTCTTCACCGTGGTCGTTGCCGCCGACGCCATGTCCGGTGAGTTCTCGAGCGGAACGATCAAGCTGCTGCTGATCCGGCCCGTCTCCAGATCGAAAATCGTGTTCGCCAAGTATGCGGCGGGCTTCCAGTTCTCGATCTTTATGCTGCTCCTGCTGTTCACCTCGGCCCTGGTCATCAACCTGGTGCTGTACGGCGGGGCGGGAACAAGCCCGACCGTGCTGGAGCTGAACAGCATGGGAGCCATCGTCGAGAAGAACGTCATCATCGACATGCTGAGCACCTACGGTTTCAAATGCGTGGAGCTGATCATGATCGTCACGCTCGCCTTCATGATCTCCACCCTGTTCCGCAGCAACTCGCTGGCGATCGGGATCTCGCTCTGCATCATGTTCCTGGGCAACACGGTCAGCATGATCCTGAGCCGGTACGACTGGAGCAAATACCTGTTGTTCTCCAACATGGATTTGACCCGCTACCTGCACGGTCAGCCTCTTGTCCCGGGCATGACGATGACCTTCTCGATCCTCGTGCTGGCCGCTTACTTTATCGTCTTTAACGTACTCACCTGGACGGTGTTCCGCCGCAGGGACGTCATGTAAGCTTCTATTCTTGCATGAAAAAAGCCCGCGCGCAGCCTAAAGCAGCCTTCGCTGCCGGCCGCTTACGCGGAACCGTGCCTCCGTCACGGAGCCGAAAAAGCCGCACCCGTTTGCAATGGGTGCGGCTTTTTCGTATGCCGGACGTCCGGCGGAGCATAAACCCGCGCAGGCGCATCCCGCTTCCTCCTAAGAGGAGTTGCGGCGGAGCCAGCGGTAGCTTTTGCGTACGCCGTTCAGAAGCGTGTCCGGCATCGGAATGGGGCGCTTGGACAGAAGCGGCAGATACAGGCGGTAGTAGGCCTTCTTCATATCCTCCCACATCGTATCCGGCGTGTCGCCCAGAAAATCGGAAACATCCAGCACTTTCCCGCGTCCGTCTTCCATCATGACATTCTTGGCATGCAGATCCTGCGGCACCAGTCCCAGTCTTCGCGCATAGTCGCACGCTTCTTCGATATCGAGAATGACCCGTTCCGGAATCCGTATCCCCGAACGGATACAATCGTACAGAGTCCTCCCGTTCATCCGTTTCAGGATGAGGTAGGGCTTTTTCGCATAATGGCAGCGGGAGTACGCGGGGTGCTCGCCCAGCTTGCGGTAGACTTCGACCTCGTCTTCCCAACCGTCTCTTCCGGGGGCGTATACTTTAACGACCAGCCCGGGCATGTCCGGATGCGAGACGACAATCGCGTAATTGCCCGCACCGACTAACTGCCAAGGGGCGGGAAGTTTATGTACCACGACGGGGTCATATGGCTTTTCGCTTTTAAAGTCGAGGCCGGGAAGAAGCTCCCGCTCGATCTTTCGTATCCATGCTTCCATTTTAGTCTCCCAATGAGTTCTTATGCTCTTATTGTAGAGGGTTCCGGGTGCCGATACAATGGACCTTCCGCTCCCGTATACAAAAAAAGAGCACGGCGCGCCGCACTCTTCCGGTTCAAAACTGTATGTACGGAGCTAAACCGGCATGCTTTTATCCGGCGTCTTTCGTCTTTGTCCTGCGGCTCTGCCGTTCCAGCAGCACCTTCCGCCCCAGGGTCAGAGCCAGGACGAGCATAATCGTGCCCGTTCCCGCGGCAATTCCGTACTGCTGAACCCAGAGCGGCAGCCCTTCCGCCTTTTCGTAAAGCACGCCCCCGAGCAGAGGGCCCAGGAAAGCCGCCAGTCCCGTCAAGGTGTTGTACATGGCGATAAACATCGGCCGCTCGCCCCTCGGCGTATCCCCGATAATGAAATTGAAAGCCAGTTGGTTGAATCCCCCGGTCCCCGCTCCAAGCAGGATGTGAACCGCAATCAGCACCGGAAGGACCGGAAGCCAGGCGAGCATCCCCCACAGCAGACACGACAGCGACAGAAGCGGGAGCGTCCAGAACAGAAGCCGACG
The DNA here is from genome assembly GCF_000739915.1 of Paenibacillus chitinolyticus NBRC 15660. Taxonomy (GTDB): domain Bacteria; phylum Bacillota; class Bacilli; order Paenibacillales; family NBRC-103111; genus Paenibacillus_F; species Paenibacillus_F chitinolyticus. The sequence goes on from NZ_BBJT01000004.1 coordinate 686,634, forward strand.
GTTGCTCCACCGCGCGTTAAGATTTCCCCATACGTAGAAAGAAATCATCATCACAGCCGTCTGCAGCACCGTCAGCACGGAAATCGTCTCGTAGCTTACCTGCAGCAGCTTCAGCATGACATATGAGAAGAGCGGCACCGCAATCCCCTGCAAAAACAGCCAGAACGACAGGAACGCCGTCGCCCTGATATACGAAGTATCTTTCATAGGGCGCGTAAGCATGGGCAGAAGCCCGCTTTCCGCGGAAGGCTCGAAGGGCGGGTTCGGATAAAACAGGTAAGCGATTACATTGAGCACCGCAGCCGTGCCGATCACCAGGTAAAGAACCTCAAACCCCGCCTCGTTACCGAGCTTGTCGAGTATTTGTCCGCCCGCAAACAGGCACAGAGCTCCGAGAGCGTTCAGAGTCATGTTCCGGATGCCGAAATAGCGGGCTCTCACCGAAGACGGCACCATATCCGCCATCAGCGTGGACCAGACTACGCCCCCGAAGGCGTTCGAAAGAAAAGCCGACGTGTATAAGGCGATGTAAGCCGGAATCCACAAATCACGGTCCAGCAATAGCGGAATTAATCCCGTTGCCGCCCACAGAATCCGGTGAAGCCCTCCGAAGATGAGAATCTGCAGCTTCCGGTTTTTCCATCTCTGCATGAAAAAAGCCATCAGGATCTGACCAACGTTCACAATCGTCGTCATGGCAAGCACAAGCCCGATCTGTGCGGACGTTGCGCCGAGATAGAGCAAATAACCCGTCAGGAACGGACCGTTGAGAAGGGTTTGAACCACTGTGGCCGGAGCCCCTTCGAGAGTCGCGATCCAAAGATGTTTACGGGTCGGGGTAAAACGGTTCCAGGAGCGGGTCTTGGCCTGCACGTCGGTAGCTCTCCTTTGAGCCGGTGCTGTTTTCCGGCTTCGTCAGCAAAATGTTTGCACTTACGCGTTGAGTAAAAGAAGACGGACAAAAGAAGAAATCTTTTATCCGTTACAGAAGTTCAGGTCCATTATACTGCAAAAATCCTCCGCCGTCTGGTCTAAAATCCGGCGAATTTTCTATCCGAATTAAGGCTCCAATGATTCGCCGTCCTTGCGCTTTTCGCCCGGCGCGAAAACCCACCATTTACTGGCCGCGTAATTCACCAACAGCAGCAGAACCGTCACCGTCAGCTTGCTAAACAGCATGTTCCAGCCCAGAACATCGCTGCACACATAGAGCAGCAGGTAGGACAGAACTAGGCACAGTCCGTTGACCAGAAGGAACTTCAATGCTTCCGATACCCGCACCGGTTCTTTGCTGGCGAATGTCCACTTCCGGTTCCAGAGGTAGCTGTTCAAGGTTCCGCACAAGTACGAAACCGTCTGAGCCGCTCCGTAATGCAGATGCAGGCCCGAGAACAGCAGCCAGAACACGGCCCAGTCCACTGCCGTATTGCCGACTCCCACTGCCCCGAAGCGGAGCAGACGGAGCATTTCGGGGTTTACCCGCTTTTTTTGCCCGTTGTTATCGTTTGTCACGTGTCAGTTCTTCCCCTTCTCCCGGATTCCGGTCATCCAATCTGTAATCGCTTCGGCCGTGCGGCGTGTCTGCTCCTCCGGTGAAATCGAGGCCGCACGGTCGCCCTTCTGAGGGCCGTAACTGCCGAATTGGCCGTGATTCCCTCCCGGCAGGGTCAAAAGCTTGGCGTCCTCCGGCAAGTTCTTCTTGTTCTTCTCGAAGCTGTCGCGGTTCAGCACGCCGTCCTCCGAACCGGTCACGGAGAGAACCGGAAGCCCTTTGTCCCGGAGGCTTCCTTTGTCATCGGCGTACGACGCCAGGAAAAACACGCCCCGCAGCCCTTCCGGATGCTCCGCCGCATAGCGGGCCGCCATCACGCCGCCGAGCGAATGCCCTCCGATGACGAAGGACTCCCCGGGATGGGCCTCCAGCACCGCCGAGGCGCGGCCGCCTCCCAATACCGCCAAATTCAGCGGCATTTTGACGACCACCGTGCGGTGCCCGCGCCGAGCCAGCTCCCGGGCCAGAGGCGCGTAGCTCTCCGGCTTCACCAGACCGCCCGGGTAGAAGATCACGCCGGGCTCCTTCGGCTCTGCGCCTTCGTAGACCGTTACATCCTTGCTGTCCGTAACGGTAACACCGCCGCCGCTTCGCATGGACTCGACCGCCGTGCGGTCCGGTCCGTACGGCCGCAAATAGAATGCCGCCGCAATTCCGGCGGCGAGTATAAAAATCACCAGCGCCAGAAGCCACTTTCTGCCGCGCGATCGTCTTTTTTCAGTCATTCTCCGCCTCCTTGGATCATTCGTTCAGGGACGTTCGTTTACTCTCCGGTCCGGGGCATCTCTACTTTGCCGATCCGAACCGCTGGATGTCCGCTGTCCTTCTCCGGCCGTTTCCGTCTTCTTCAACGCTTATCGTACCACAGCTCCGCTTCCCGGCCCATCTTATTCCTCTCGGAAGTTTCCGGCAGCCTCGGCGGCAGTCTTTTTAAGGGCATTCAGGCTCTCACTGCTCACTTCATAGACTCCTCCGTCCAACTCCATCCGGTGCGAATCCCCGCCGTCTTGAAACGACACGTAGAGCCTGCGGACGTCATTGACCAGTGAGGCCAACGGAAGCTCCTTCCGGATGCGGACCGACTGGCCCGGCGGCAGCATAAGAAGCAGTCCGGGCTTGTCCGGCACATCCCCGGTCAGCTCGGCCGTACACTTGCAGGGCCCCTTCGCGGTAGATTCTATCACTGCTTCGGCATCGTCCACCAGACGTTGATACCGGGAATCCGCTTGTGGAACCTCGATGATGCGTCCGTCCCAGTTGAGAACCACCTTCTTCGGCTTGAGCTCGGCTGAAGGAAGCCAAAGCGAGGCGGCCCCGGCAACAGCCATCACTAAGATAACAAGTCCGCCGGACAGCCCTATCCATTTGTTCCGCCGCATAAGACAACCCCCAGTGACTTTCTTACCCAGTTAAACGGCACAAGTCTGTAAATGTTGCATAACCGGCAGAGGGATGGGAGGGCAGTATAAAAGCCGGGTATCGCTATGCCCGGTTCTAGTAGGGCTGGACGCTGTATCCATCGGGTATACGAAAAAAAGCAGCCTCCGCAAAGGAGACTGCTTCTTCTGAATTCTGTAAGCGGGTGATGGGAATCGAACCCACGCTACCAGCTTGGAAGGCTGGAGTTCTACCATTGAACTACACCCGCAAAGGTGATTGGAGCGGAAGACGGGAATCGAACCCGCGACCCTCGCCTTGGCAAGGCGATGCTCTACCGCTGAGCCACTTCCGCAAACTTTCGTTCGAAACATTTCCGAATCGACAAGAGATATCATAACAAATAATTAATGAAAACTCAATCCCTTTTCCGCTTAAATTTTAATCCAATTTTTTACACTTCCTACAAACAGGGAAAAGGCGCCATTTCCGCACCTAAAAAGAAAGGACCGGAGTAAATTTCTCCGGTCCTTCCATCTCAGTCGGATGAACGATTCGGCCAACGTCCGCTCCATCCGCAAGAACACTTCCGCTCCCTTAAGAAAGAGCCGCTTTAGCCTCTTTGAAAGCCTGCGTATATTGAGCCGCTTTCTTCGCGATCAGGCTGAAATCGCCGGTTTTGGACGCTTCCGTCGTCAGGTCCGAACCGATCCCGACGGCAACGGCGCCCGCTTTGATCCAATCGGCGAGATTGTCCAGGGATACGCCCCCGGTCGGCATGATGTTAGCCTGCGGCAGAGGCCCCTTGATGGCCTTGATTACGGACGGCTCGTACAAGTTGCCCGGGAACAACTTCACGATATCCACGCCGAGCTCCAGCGCTTCCTGGATCTCTTTGACGGTCATCGTGCCCGGCATCACCGGCACGCGGTACCGGTTGCAGAGCGCCACGGTCGCCGGATTCAGCGAAGGCCCCACCACGAACTCGGAGCCGCTCAGAATGGCCGCTCTCGCCGTTTCCGGGTCCAGGACGGTACCTACGCCGATAATGGCGAATTTGGACGCGTCCTGCGCCGTGCTGCTGTAGGTTTTGGCCAGCTTTTCAATGGCCTGGAGCGCAAACGGCACCGTCATCGTCACTTCGATGACTTTGATGCCGCCTTCGATGGCCTGTTCGGCGGCTTCGACGACTTCGTCCGGCGTCTTGCCTCTCAGAACGGCGACTACGCCCTGTTCCGTAATTTTTTGAATCAGCTGTATTTTTTTCATGGGGTCAGTTCATCCTCTCTCTGTCGGTAAAATCAGTTTCCGCAAGTATAAGGCGGCGGATACGCCTTCTATCTGAAATGCCGTATGAACCTCAATCAGACTCAGCGGCAAAACAACACAGCGCTCAGCATTCAGCGTTCGATATGACGGCTTCCCTGAAGCACGGCATCGACTTCTTCACGCGTCGGCAGGCCTTCCCAGTCTCCCGGAGCCTGAACGACCAGGGAACCGAGCAAACTGCCCAGCTCGACCGCTTCCAGGTGGCTCTTCCCCTGCAGAATACCGGACAGGAAGCCGGCACAGAAGCCGTCCCCGGCCCCGATCGTATCGACGACCCGCTCCGCTTTGACAAAAGGAACGGAGGACACGCGGCCGCCTTCGATCAGGAACGTTTCATTGTCGCCGCCTTTAAGCACCGTCACGGCCCGAAGCTTGCTCAGTTTTCCGACGATCTCGTCGAAATCTTCCGTCTCGTAAAGAAGCTGAAGCTCATCCAGACCCGGGAGAAAATAATCAACCTCCTCCGCCAGGGCCAGCAAAGTCTCTCTGGCTTCCCCGATCCCCCAGAGCTTAAGCCGCAGGTTCGGATCGAAGCAGACTTTCACCCCGTGCCGTTTGGCCGTGCGGACGGCGGCAATCACCGCTTCTTTACAGCTTTCGCTCAGCGCGCACGTAATGCCGGTTACATGCAGAATCTTGGCCCCGGCTATATAATCTTCTTCCAGATCGCCCGGCTTCATTAGGCTCATGGCCGAATTTTTGCGGTAGTAGTAGACGGAGGCTTTGCCCGATACCGCTTCCCGCAGCATCAAACCCGTCGGCGCCTCGGACGCTAACACGGCCCTGGAGACGTCCACGCCTTCACCGCGTATTTTTTTGAGCACCATCCGGCCGAAAGGATCTTTCCCCAAGCGTCCGAACCACCCGACACGATGCCCGAGCCGCGCAAGACCGATCGCCACATTGCTTTCGGCACCGCCGAACGAAGTGGTCAGCTGCGGTGAATACTCAATTCCTTTTCCCGAATCCGGCATCAGTAGGGCCATCGACTCTCCGAAAGTCACCACATCCGGATAAATTGGGGGTTGCTCTTTGCCTTGCTCCATCGTTCATCCACCTCGACCGTTAGATTCTCGCAGGCTCAGGCATCGTCCGCAGGCGGCACCCGGCCCATGCTAGCTTCCTTTATTCCACCGAAAAACGATCCCTTGTCCGCATTATCATGCGCAGAAAAAGCTTTTCCTTATGGAATCACTCCGTACAGGTTTGTATCTCATCCTTGAATCCGTCATCGGAGAAAGCTCCGGTCCGGATTTGTTAATTTAGAAGAATCCGTTCCTTCTTCATTATAGCAGAAAGGACTTCCCTTTAGGTATGAAAATGTTCATTCAAACGAAAACGAACAAAACAAACCTTTTTACCACATTCCTGCCGTTTAAAGAAAAAAAACAAAAAAAGCCTTGGTTGATCAAGGCTTCCTTCGTTGTTGATGCGCGATGCGGACGAGAGGACTCGAACCTCCACGGCTGTTACACCACTAGAACCTGCTAGCCTTGAGCCAGCAGGTTCTATTTTGGCGTATGGGAATGTTCACTGCTCCATTATTTCAGATACTTAATAAGCTTGGACCAAAAGGCCGAATAGTGCTCCCAATTCATAAACTCCAACGATCCCCAGTGCGGCGAACAATCGCTTGCAAACGCCGCCGTCTTTCCCTGGCCGTAAGTTCCAACCGTCAGAATAGCATCGCCTTCATGGCTTAGCAGTTCCTCTGCCCCCGGCTTAGCGGACAACTTATTATAACCTAGCAGCCTAGGCCATTCTCCCAAATCGTTTACCAATGGATGCGGCTGCGATACGACAGGCGAGAAGCCGCTCGGCATCTCTACCCGATCATCTTTATCCATCATGACAACCGGCAGCACATCGGCCAATATCGTATTTCTATAATTGGCTTTTCCTTCTATCCCCATGAAGGTCAGGTAACCGCCAACCATCAGCAGGCCACCTCCTTCGGCGACATACTGCTTCACAAGCTCAAGGGCGTTCGGAATGATTTGCATTTGATAGAAGGTTGGATTTTGGAGCAGGAATGTGTTTGCACCTACGTCACTCAGCACAATCGCATCATAGGTTTTGAGCTCTTCCAGCGATTGAGGAAAACGTACCTGTACTTCATGCGCAGGCATATAGGTAACGTCAATTCCCTCCTGACGCAGACAGGACAGCAAATAGGTTGCACCTTCTTCGTACTTGGTCGAGGTAAAACTGTCATAACCTTTCGTATGAATCATATGCACAACCCAGGACTCGCCAACAAACAAGATTTTCATCAGTTCAAGCACCTCCGTATTTTTTATACCACCAGGCCCTACACCTGCAGGCCGTCTTGATCCCATTTTTACGCTTCCTCGATTTCACACCAGTCCACAATCGTTTTGGCAATCATTTTGACCGCTTGAATCACTTCATCGACAGGCGTAAATTCGTCGCTATGATGGGCAAGGCTCGGGTCGCCAGGTCCAAAGTTAACGGTCGGAATGCCGACATTCACCGGCCAGCCCATATCGGTATGGAAGCCCAGTCCTTCGATTTTGCCTTCCTCACCAATGGTCTTCAAGGATTGTACACAGGTCTGAACAAAGGGATGTGCCACATCCGTTTCCGCACAATCGGCATCCACCAGCCATTCGATTTCCGGCATATGCTCACAAAGCCAAGGATCCGATTCCGATACCTCGCGTAGAAAATCAGTCAATTCCTTCTTAACTTTGCCGCCTACAAGCTTCTCGTCACGTTCCGAAGGCAAGTATTGCGCATTGAATACGATTTCGGCCTCATTCGCGAAGGAGGTCGGGTATTCCCCGGCGTTTAATTGCGCGACATGCACCTGACAAGGGATCGACAAGTATGGATGGGTCTTGCTGACAGCCCATTTCTCATTCAAGCGGTCCAGATGCTCCAGAATATATCTCGCTTTCTTAATCGCATCAACCGCGCCGCCGTCCCGCCAATCCGCTTGCGGCATCTCAATATGGCCGCTGCGACCTTGGATCTTGATTTTTCCCCATAAAATCCCGCGGCAAAGCGGGGCAATCGTCAGCGAGGTCGGTTCCGTTAAAATGCAAGCATCCGCTCGATAGCCGTGGTGAATAAAATCAAGCGCCCCCATGCCTCCCGCTTCCTCATCGACAACCGTGCCGACGATAACCGGCCCTTTAAGCTTAAACCCGCTGCGAAGTATAGCTTCGACAGCCATAATCATGGCTGCGACTCCGCCCTTCATATCAACAGTGCCGCGGCCGTACATCTTCCCATCGATAACTTGGCCCTCGAACGGATCGACCGTCCATTTTGAGCCTGCCATGACGACGTCGATATGACCAAACAAGAGCAGGGACTTGCCTTCCGATCCTTTGCCGAACGTAGCCGCCAGATTGGGTCTGCCCGTAAAATCTCTTCCTGGATAATAGCCCGCCATGCCTTCATATTGCTTCAGCTCATCGGCGACGGGCTCCCAGATTTCGATGTCCGCGCCGAGCTTCTCCAGCTTGCCGGCAATAAATTGTTGAAGGTCCTTCTCTTTGGATGGCGCCGGTTCCTCGAAAAACCAGGGGTTGACGCTCGGAATTTGAATGAGCTGCTGTAAAAAATGAATAATTTCATCTTGATGATTCTCGATCCATTCCATTACTCTCTGTTCTTGGTTCATCTCTCTCTCTCCTTTTGGCAGCACTCTCCCGATACAGCATGAATCCGCAGCTGTCGTAAGCAAGCGCATCAGGAGCCGTGCCTGCTCGCTTATTCGAATCGAACGGTGCTTCCGTCAATAAAATCAACCCACGGATTAATCATTTCATCGCCGAATTTATCCTTCTTCTTCTCAATGCCGAACATATAACGGGCATCGTCCGCAGCCGGGTAAGCCGGACTATGCCAGACCCCCCGATGGATGACGATAGCTTGTCCGGGCTTAATTCGAAAACACTTGACGGTGGACGGGTCAGGACTTTCATCAGGATCGTCGATGTCCATGCACAATGCTACAGGCTGTACAATCTCACGATCAAAGGTAAGCAGCAGCTCTTCACGACTGACATGCCTCTCCATTGCCGTTACGGCAAATTCGCGCCGCTTGGTAACCACAAGGCCAAATCCGATCGGCTCCCATACGTCCAGCATTTGCACATAGCTCCAGCAATCCCACCCGTCCCCGGATTTGGAGGGATCAATCGCCGGTAGATCCACTACTTTGCCATAGGGAGCAAAAGCCTCCTCCGTCAACTCTTCTATCCGCACCTTATACTCCATTAAGGCCGCCTCCTAACAGGGATATTATTTAGAAATCAAAGCTGTCCACATTATCGTTCGTGACTTCAAGCGTGCCAATAAACACACTTTGTCCGTCTACTTTCACAGTCCCTATCGTCGGAATCTCCATGCCGTCCTTGATTTCCTTGCCTTGAGCCAACTGATCCATAATGTAGACCGTTACATAAGCCAGCTTGCCCGGATCCCAAATAATATCCGTTTTGATCGTGCCGTTCTTGATATAATTTTTCACGACGCTCGGCACGGCAATGCCTGTAATGGCAACTTGGTTTTTCTTTAAAGTGCCTGCCTTTACAGCTTGCTCTACTACCTCCGCAGCAGCCGTAGGTTCGCCGCCTGCAAATCCGATAATGCCTTTCAGATCAGGGTAAGTTTGTAGCAGGTTTTGCGCATTGGCATACGCCTTCTGTTGATCGTCGTCGCTCGCAACAGTCGTTACGACCTTAATATCCGGATATTTGGCTGTAAAATAGGCTTTAGCCGCATTGGATTTCGCAATCTGGTTTTGTGAGCCGAGACCGGCTACCATGAACGCTACCTGTCCTTTACCGCCGATTTCTTCTCCGATCGTTTTGGCCAGAAGCTCCCCCACTTCTTGGTCAGTGGCCGGAGCTACATAATATTGGCGATCTGTACCCGGCGCATCGCTGTCCCAAGTCACAATGTTGACGCCTTGACCTGCCGCTTTTTTGAACACAGGGCCTACCGCTTTCGCATCATTAGGCGATACGCCGATGCCGCTTACTTTGCGGGTCAGCATATCCTGAATCATATTAATTTGCTTGGAGGAATCCGCCTCTGTCGGCGCATTGAACAGAACTTCTACCTTCAAATCGGCTGCCGCCTTCTTGGCACCCTTTTCAGCCGCCGCCCAATAAGCAGGGCCAATGGACTTTGGATTCATAAAGTAAGTTTTTGAGCCGGAAGCTCCCTGGTTCGGTTTGCCTCCGTTATCCGTTTGGTTCCCGCCTGTACTTCCGCATGCTGCCAAATTCAGAGCCAATACACCCGTTAGTAACGTCAATGCCAGCTTTTTCATAGGTTTCACTCTCCATTGAATTTTTTATTTCCTACAGCAAGCAGAAGCAACGCTCCTAAAATGACTGCCTGGTAAAGCACGGATACACCTAATAGATTCAATCCATTACGCAAAAACACAATGATCAGCAGCCCGACAAATGTGCCTGAAAGACTTCCCCTTCCTCCAAAAATATGTGTGCCTCCTATCAAAGTCGCTGTAATCACGTCCAGCTCTATATTGGTACCCGATGTCGCCTCTGCGCTTGCCAGACGCGACACCAGAAATATACCCGCCAAGGCCGAAAACAATCCGCTAAGCATAAACAGGATAAACCGGATGCGTACGACCGAGATGCCGGAATAGCGGACAACCTCTTCATTGTTGCCAATCCCGTACACATAGGTGCTGAATCTGGTTTTTTTCATTACAAAGTTGGCCAGCAGGAACATCACCACAAGGAAAATCGCATTAACCGGAACAACGCCGATATATTGCTGGCCCATAAAGTAGAAAGCATCCGGAAAACCGCTTATGGGTCTCCCCTGATTGATCACGTAGACCAGCCCCCGCAGCATCACGAGCATGCCAATGGTGACGACAATAGCCTGCATGCGGTGCCTCGCGATCAGATAGCCATTAACGGCCCCGCACAGCAAGCCGGCCAGTAGTCCAATGATCACACTGATCCATATATCGATGCCCCGCTCATACGCAACTCCCATACATACAGCGGAGAAAGCCAGAATGGAGCCAACCGATAGATCCATCGCACCGGATATGATGATCATGGTCATCGGAATGGCGATCAGCCCTACTTCAACCATCTGGTTTAGCACATTCATAAAGTTGGTGACGGTCAGGAAATAGGGAGACAAGAAGCTGAACAGCACGATAATGACGAGCAACAGAAGCATTTGAACGATTAGCTTATTTCCCCTAAGCGGGAACCGGCTTGTCCATGCACTCATACCAAATCCCCCTCTTTTCCTTTGTTTTGCCGTATACGTTGCAGCGTATTAATAACAATTGCCAGAATAATCAGAAAACCAGTTGCGGCATCAACCCAGAACGGAGAAACCTTGGATATAATGAGCCCGTTTTTAACGATGCCCATAAAGAGTACACCCAGCATCGTTCCGGCTATAGTACCGACGCCCCCGAATATACTTCCCCCGCCGATAAGAACGGCTGCCATGACTTCAAACGCCAAACCGCTGCCTGCTGTCGAGGCTTGCACACTTCCTACCTTTGCCGCGAAGATAACGGAGGCGATCCCGACCAGCAAGCCGGTTAATACATAAACCTTAAACTTGGTTCGGGCTATGCTGATTCCCGCAAGCTTGGCTGCCGGACCGTTCCCTCCAATCGAGTAGATTCTTCGGCCCACGCGGGTGAATTTCATTAAATAAATGAAGATCGCTATGAGAATGACGGCTGTCAGCAGCGGAAAGGAAATGCCGAGCAAATATCCTTGTTCGAAGAATCGAAATCCTTCCGGAAAGTTCGTCATCCAGGTTCCCCCGCTGATGCCTACCGCAATGCCCCTGAAGATGTACATGGTGGCCAGGGTGACGATGATGTCCGGTATCTTCCTTACAGCGATGAAATAGCCATTGACCATGCCGCATAGCACCCCGATGCATATCCCCATAGCGGCTGCAAGCCATGGATGAATGCCATGGCCGAGGAACAACCCGACAGATGTCGCTGTCACAGCCAGCACGGAACCGACCGATAAATCCATGCCCCCCAGAAGAATGACCATCGTCATCCCTATCGCCACAATAAACATGGAGATGTTCTGATCCACAATCAGCCTTATATTTTCGAACTGCAAAAAGTCAGGTGAAATGATGGAAAACAACAGCGTGACGAGAATGGTAAATAAGATGATAGGCGCTTCATGCACATTTAGCAGGCGTTTCATAAGAGGCCTCCTTCCGGGAGCGGATGTGAAGCACGCTGCAGCAATTGTTCCTGGTCTGCCTCACCATGTGCAAATTCATGGACGATTGTGCCTTTGTGTAGCACCAAGATCCGATCGCTGAGACCAATCACCTCCGGCATTTCGGACGAAATCAGCAGGATGCTCAAGCCTTCCTGAGCCAGTTGATGAATAATATTGTAGATCTCCGCCTTCGCTCCGACGTCAACTCCCCGAGTCGGTTCTTCCAGAATAAGAATATCAGGGTTCGCTGCAAGCCATTTGCCGATCACGACCTTCTGCTGATTGCCGCCACTCAGAAAATCTACGCTTTGTCCGTCACTGGGTGCTTTAATCCGAAGCTTCTCCATATACTCCCCGCTCATCTGTTTAATTCGCGCCTCGTCCAGCACCGTGTACTTTGAAAGCTGGGGCAGCATCGGGATCGATAGATTTTGCCGGATTGACATCGGTTTTATGATACCTTGACGGTGACGATCCGGCGGAACGTAAGCAATCTTCTTCGCTTTGGCCTGGCTTGGGCTATTGATTTTCACCGCTGCGCCATGAACAATGATGTCACCCGTTCCCCGCCTTAGACCGAATAAACGCTCGGCAATCGTATGCGTGCCCGAACCCGGAACGCCGAACAGCCCTACTATCTCTCCCTTTCGCAGCTCAAAAGATACACGGTGCGCGGAATCGAGCGACAATTGCTCCACCTTCAGCACAACCTCTTGACCGTGCTTCTGCTCTCTTACCGGATATAACTGGCCGACCTCTTTGCCCACCATCATTTGAATCAAGTTCTGTTCGGTAACCTCTTCGATCCCTCGGGTATCAATCTTGGCTCCATCCCTCAGCACCGTTACCTTATCCGCAATTTCAAATATTTCCTTCATGCGGTGGGAGACATACACGATGGCAACGCCTTGCGCCCGAAGCCGGTTAACCACGTCGAACATTTTTTTCACTTCGTTTTCCGGGAGCGCCGCCGACGGTTCATCCATAATGAGCACATCCGCCTGAAAAGAAAGCGCTTTCGCAATCTCGATTACTTGCTGGCTGTGGACTCCGAGATGCCGGACTTCCTGGCGGACATCAATTTCGCCTCCCCCTATCGAATCAACCAGACGCTGCGCCTCGTCATACATTTTGGACCATTGTATCCGTCCGAATCTGCCGACCATTTCCGGGCGGTCAATAAATATATTTTCCGCGGCTGTCAGATTGGAAAACAAATTGAATTCCTGATGGATAATGGACACGCCTTGCCGTTGGGCATCAAGCGGGTTGCCGAATGTTACTTCCTTGCCCTTCAGTCTGATCGTTCCTTTCGTCGGTGAATATACGCCGGACAAAATTTTCATCAGTGTAGACTTTCCTGCTCCGTTTTCCCCCATAAGCGCATGAACTTCGCCCGGATACAGCTCAAAGCTAACATCGGATAACGCTTTGACCCCCGGGAACTCTTTGCTGATGCCTTCCATTTTCAAAACCGGATGCCTCATCTTTAGACCTCCTATTCACCTTACCCAACTGCTTTTTGGATAACTTTAACAAGACTATGCGTTAAATCATAAAAGTCCGAGACTACAGGTGTCCCTTTCCAGGAAAGAAACCCCGTATATTGCCTTTTTATAGCGGCCTTATTGACCTATTGTTCTATGCCGTAAGAAACGACTGTACCTGATCATCTGTCGGAATCGAGCTCTGAGCGCCCGGTTGAGCTACAGCCAGCGCCGATGCCGCTGTCGCGTAGCGCAGGCAATCATGCAGCTCCGCTCCCGTTACATATTTAGCTGCGAATGCTCCGATGAAGGTGTCTCCTGCCGCTGTCGTATCCACTGCGTCAACTGAAAATGCGGGAAATGTGATTTGACTTCCCGATTGATCCATATAGATAGACCCTTTGCTTCCCAAAGTAATAATAAGATGAGGAATGCCGTCTTTCAGCAGTTTCTTCCCGGCCTCCAGCGCTTGGCTGCTTCCTTCAATACGGACGCCGCTCAGCACCTCCGCCTCGACCTCATTCAGAATGAGGAAAGCAACCTTGGGCAGTTGGCTCCGGTCAAACCCGTCAATTGGAGCCGGATTCATAAATACCGGAATATGCTTCTCTGCCGCTTTATCCAGCACCCTTTGATTGACTGCCGATGATATTTCATTTTGCAGCAAGATGACGTCGAAACCTGAAAGATCCAATTGGTCAATCTCTTCCGCGCCATATCTTCCATTAGCGCCGGAGGATAATATAATATTGTTCTCGCCGGCCCCATCTACTGTAATCAAGGCAAGCCCCGTCATACAGGGCTGATCGGCAACATAATCAAGAATAATGTTATCCTCCGCCAATCCCCTGCGTATGTCGGCGCCAAATGAATCCACGCCCAGTCCACCGGCCATAGCGACCGAAACTCCAGAGCGGGAAGCGGCAACAGCCTGATTAGCCCCTTTGCCTCCAATGAAGAAACGGGTCTCGTTGCCCTGTATCGTTTCGCCGGGAATCGGGTGACGTTCAACCTGTGTGACGATGTCCATATTCATGCTGCCCACTACCAAGATCTTCGCCATGGCTCTCCCCCAGTATTACGTCTTCAGTCTTTTGACTGAGCCGAATTTCTTCAATTCAACATCCAATATCATTTTCTTCAGCTTCGTCTGTTCTTTAGGCTTTCCCTTGATTTTTTGAATGAGCATCTCCGCCGCTTGAATTCCCATCTCTCTTGTCGGTCTGCTAACCACGGTCACTCTTGGCTGCACGAATTGAGCAAGCTCGTTCTCATCAAACCCAATTAAAGATATATCCTCTCCGATTCGGAGATTCAAATCGCGTATCGCTTTAATCGCACCCGTGCAGATGACGTTATTAGCCGCAAATATGGCTGTCGGTGGCTGCTCAGATTGCATAAGCTCCGTCGTAAACCGGTAGCCGTCCTCTTCCAGCCAGCTCCCCTGCTTGTGATAAGCAGGATCGGGTGTCAGGCCGCTCTCATGCATGGCTTGACGATAACCCCAATAACGGTCCTTGCCGTCGTTAAAATCATGCGCCCCATCTATAATGGCAATGCGTTCATGACCATAGTCCACGAAGTGCTTGGTCGCTTCGTAAGCGCCGCGGAAGTTATCGATTAAGACACCGTCGTGGCCGCAATCGTTGATATAACGGTCGACAAGGATAGTTGGCTTGCGAATGTTCCGATAAAACTCCGCATCCTTATGAGTGCCTATTAAAATGATTCCATCCACATTTTTCCCCAGGAAGCTTTCAAAAAATTCTTCCTCCTCCGCCTCGTCGCTATTCGTGGCAACGACTAGAGTGGTGAAGCCCTCCTTCTTGGCTACCTCGACCATACCGCCAATGACTGCGGTGTAGAAGGGATTCTGAATCTCCGGCACCACGACGGACAGCATGTTGGTTTTTTTATTGACCATCGATGCAGCCATCGTATTCGGCACGAAGTTCATCTCTTCAACTACTTTGAGAATTTTCTTGCGAGTGGCTTCGCTTACGCGATCCCGTCCATTCATCACTCGGGATACCGTAGCGACAGATACACCCGCTTGCTTGGCCACGTCCTTAATAGTGATTTCCTTGTTCGTCTTAGCCACCCCCCTTCCTTTAGTTTTATGTCATAACGTTTTCTCAATATTTTCCCTTTGACAATAAACGCTATGAATCTAATCTATCATATTATTTAATGAAAACGGTTACGCAATTTCTAGTTTCATTCTAGTACGTTCCCAATAAGATTACAATAGTTTTTTTATAAAAACAAAAAAATAATAAAGCGTTTACATTTTTCGTACATAACCTTTTATTTTAGGTATTTCTTCGATATTTAACTAAATTCTCATTAAAAACTAGTAAAAACGTCCTATATTCTTACATAAAACCAAGTTTTTCATTAATATCGCGTATACCTCAGGAAAAAACATACAACTTTCATTAGAATCCAACTTTCAGCCACTCCTCAAAAAAACAAGAAATGTTAACCCGTTGTTTCCCTCATTTAAAACTTCCTTTCCCAACCAATCTCTTGTTAAAACGTTTACGCAATTTGTTTGAAAATACACGTTGTTAACGTAAAACAAAAAGCCTGGAGGAATCAGGAATAAAAACCTTTAATGCCACCTTAGCTGTAAAACGCCGAATTAGACACATGATCTAATGAACCACTGATTCGTGCATTCGGTGCCGGTGAGAGGACTCGAACCTCCACAGTTTCCCTCACGATTTTGAGTCGTACATGTTATTTGTCCAAGAAGAGGAACATAAAACCCGCGAAAAGCCTTGTAAAATCAAGATTTTTCGCGGGTTTTTTTTAGATTTTTCCAGGCTACGAGCAGATAAAATCATGTAAGAAGCCGGAAATGAGTATAAGGATTACATGTATTAAGATAAGCTGGGGCAAAGGATTAAACCGGGGTATATAACTCAACACTCCCCGCTTGTACCGTAGAAACTTGAAATGCGCCGAATTCGTTTTCACGATCTTCGGCACAGTTGCGTTAGCCTATTGCTGGCGAAAGGAAAGGTGTAAGCATGAAGGAGATTCAAGAATAGCTCGGTCATAGTCACTTCTCCACTGCAGCTAATATCTACGCTCATTTGGATTACAGGTCCAAGCTTTCTTCTGCCCAGGCAATGAGCACCTGCTTAAAGATGAATAATATAAAAAGGTTCCTGCTCTGCCGGAAAAAGCAGATCAGAAACCTTTTTATTGATGCGTGATGCGGACGAGAGGACTCGAACCTCCACGGCTGTTACACCACTAGAACCTGAATCTAGCGCGTCTGCCAATTCCGCCACGTCCGCATGAGGATTTGATGGTGCGGTCGGAGGGATTTGAACCCTCACGCCCATTGGGCACTACCCCCTCAAGATAGCGTGTCTGCCGTTCCACCACGACCGCATAAGACACTTGAAAAGTGAGCCATGAAGGACTCGAACCTTCGACACCCTGATTAAAAGTCAGGTGCTCTACCAACTGAGCTAATGGCTCTTAAAAACTGGTGGAGGCTGATGGATTCGAACCACCGAACTCGTCAGAGAACAGATTTACAGTCTGCTGCGTTTGGCCACTTCGCTAAGCCTCCATGAAACTGGTGCCGTCGAGAGGACTTGAACCCCCAACCTACTGATTACAAGTCAGTTGCTCTACCAATTGAGCTACAACGGCATATAAAGTTGTCTAAATGGTGGCTCGGGACGGAATCGAACCGCCGACACGAGGATTTTCAGTCCTCTGCTCTACCGACTGAGCTACCGAGCCTTGCATGGTTTGCACCAACCCAATCGGAATATGCGGGATCGATGAACGGTTGTGAAACTTAAATGGCGGAGCTGACGGGATTCGAACCCGCGGTCTCCTGCGTGACAGGCAGGCATGTTAGGCCTCTACACCACAGCTCCAAGTAGTATTCCCCAGTCCCAGAAAAATTATGATTGTCGGACTCATAAAATCTGGATGGTGGACGCTGACGGGATCGAACCGCCGACCCTCTGCTTGTAAGGCAGATGCTCTCCCAGCTGAGCTAAGCGTCCATATCTTATAGTAGGAATAAAATGACCCGTAGGGGATTCGAACCCCTGTTACCTCCGTGAAAGGGAGGTGTCTTAACCCCTTGACCAACGGGCCTTGATGTTTGTCTTTTTTAGCGACAAGGATTATTGTATCAGAAATTTAAAAGATTACAAGCTTTTTCTTCTATCCAAAATATCTCAGAAATTTCCGCCATATGGGCATGCGGTTTTTTACGGATAAAATTGCAGTTTTCCCAGTAAAATCAAGGTTTCCGGAGGTCACGCTTGAAAAGTGGCAGGACGTACCCGGATCACTATATGTAAATTAATACCATGACACAGGAACATAAATTCGTATACGCGGGTATGACTCTCTATTCTTCCAAAGCGCGCGATTCATAGGCAGCGTTGCGGCACTACGCGGCATTCGGCCGAACCCCACTTATTCTGAGAGTGGATAGCATGAGCATACCCTTTAACGGTTAAAAAACTTTACAAAAAACACGCCCTTGCTCACAGGAGCATCGGACGTGTTTGGTTGAAAGGGTTCTTGCTCAGCTTATGCCGCCGGAACGAAGCGCAGCCGCTGTCTGTTCAGGATGAGCATCGCCGGATACAGGCCCCAGCCGTACCGCAAACCGAAAAGCTTGCGGCTCCAGCACATGCGGCGGAAGCTGCTTCGGCCCGCAGCTGTTACTGCCCAGCCCGTTCTGCTTGTAATCCAGATGAAGCGTGACATAATCGCGCGGAACGAGATCGCACTCGTGGGAGGCCGCTTCCAGGTCCTCCGGCGTGTAGCGGCTGGCTCCGAAGTCAAAGGACGGCTGTCCGGCCGCCAGAAGCCCGGAGCCCTGCACGCCGCGCAGATACGCCCAGCGCACATCGGAGCGGTTGCCGCTTTCCTGCGGCTTGACGTACGGAAAGCGCAGGTCGTCGACCGCGGCGTCGTACAAGCCCATCCGCGCGGCTTGTCTGCTGTCCGGGTAAGATTCCCCCGGACCGAGCCCGTACCAGGTCACGCGGTCCATGCTGCCGGGCAGCTCCATCCGCAAGCCGATACGGGGCAGCATATCCGGCGGCGTGCCGTCCGGTTCGCCCTGCACGGTCAAGTCCACCGTCCCATCGGGACGAACGGTGTAGACCCACGTGCAGGAGAAGCCCCAGGCGTACACGGGCGGCGCCGTGCGGATGGAGACACTCACGCGCACGGAGCCGTCCGCGAGCCGCTCCCAGCCGCTGCCGCGCACATCGTCGGCCGCCATATGCACGCACGCCTTGCGCCAGTCGGCGACAACGTACATGTCGTTGTCGATCGGTGCGCGCCACAAGGCGAGCCGCGGTCCGCCGCCTTCGGCGATCACCGGGGTGCCCGCGTGCCGCCAGGAGGCGATGCGCCCGCTTCCCCGGTCGAAGACGAGCGCGAAGTCCCCTCCCGTCAAGGTGAGCAGGCGGTCCGCTTCTTCGACCCGGATGGCGGCTGCGGCGGCTGCCGGGGCGGGCTCTTGATGCCCAAGCGCCGCTCCGGGTACGCCAGCCGGAACAGCCGCGTTATCCGCCGCAGATCCTTCTCCTCCGTATGCTTGTGAAGCCGCCATTTGGCCTTCTGAAGCTGCTGCGGGAGATTCGGCGTCGGAATTTATCGCCGCTCCTGCCGCCTCTTCGGAACAGGCATGAAGCGGAAACTGCGCCCACGCAATCTCGTGGCCTTCCTCCGCCCAAGATGCCGGGGAGGCCAGCACGATGCGCACGGTCAGCCAGTGCTCGACCGGGCCTCCCTCATCTGCCGCAGGCACAGAAAGGGGAATATGGAGAGTTCCCTCTTCTCCGGCGGCCAGGTCCGGCAGCTCGGCCGCCCCCCCGCCAACGAGGCGGCCGTCCGCCTCCAGCTTCCACGTGCAGCGGAAGTTTTGAAGCGAGATAAAATCGTAATGGTTCCGGATAATCAGCTCGGCGGCTCCTTCGTTGTTGCCCGGCTCCCATCCTGCGATCTCTACCGAAATCGGTTCTATCGTTTTCTTGTATTCCATCAGACCCGGAGACGGCATGCGGTCCGGCGTTACGAGTCCGTCGATACAAAAGTTTCCGTTGTTCGGCTGATCGCCGTAATCCCCGCCGTAAGCGAAATATTCGCGGCCGTCTTCTTTTTTCCGCCGCAGACCGTGATCGATCCACTCCCAGACGAAACCTCCCTGAAGCCTCGGATACGTTCTGAAAAGCTCCTCATAGTGCTGGAGCCCGCCGGGGCCGTTCCCCATGGCATGGGCGTATTCGCATAAGATATGCGGTTTGTCCAGCTCCTTCATTTCCCCAAACCCGCGCATTTTCTCGGGAGACGAGTACATGGTGCTGAACACATCGCAGGCTTTCCCTTCG
Source organism: Paenibacillus chitinolyticus NBRC 15660 (assembly GCF_000739915.1). Taxonomy (GTDB): domain Bacteria; phylum Bacillota; class Bacilli; order Paenibacillales; family NBRC-103111; genus Paenibacillus_F; species Paenibacillus_F chitinolyticus. The sequence goes on from NZ_BBJT01000004.1 coordinate 706,009, forward strand.
CGGTCCCCCTCGTAATGAACGAGCCTCGATGGATCGTAGGAGCGGCACCACTCGTACATCGCCTCATGATTGCATCCAAAACCGGATTCATTGCCGAGTGACCACATGATAATCGAAGGGTGATTTTCGTCGCGCATGACCATTCTCCGCATTCTGTCCACATAGGCATGCTTCCACGCAGGATCGGCGCTGAGCCGGTTAGCGTCCCCGATCAGTTCGAAGCCGTGCGTCTCCAGATCGGTTTCATCCATGACATACAGGCCGTACCGGTCGCACAGGTCGTAAAAGCGCGGGTCGTTCGGGTAGTGAGCCGTCCGCACCGCATTGATGTTGTGCCGCTTCATCATCCGGATGTCCTTCTCCATCGTCTCCGGTGTGACGGTTCTGCCTGTATCAGGGTGATGGTCGTGACGGTTCACTCCGCGCAGACGAATCGCTTTCCCGTTAACGAGCATGAGGCCGCCTTTGACCTCAATGCGGCGGAATCCGGTTTTCAGCGCTGTCGTTTCAAGCACCTCTCCCTCTTCGTCCAGCAGAGTGACGATCAGGTCATACAAATAAGGCGTTTCCGCGGACCATTTGCGGGGTTCCTTTATTTCGGCTTCAATCGTAAATGACCGCTCCTTATCCGTTCCTGCGATTCCGTCTGTTTTTCCGCTGCCTGCAATCCCGTTTTCTTCCCCCGAGTCGATAAGGTTCCCTTTTTGGTCCTGGAGTTTCCAAGCTAAAGTGAATGGACGGCTAGCCGTGTCAGTTGCTGACCCCGTCCGGGTCTGAGAACCGTTCTGGGTCTCGTTTTGTGCGCCGGTTTGTGCATCGCTATGGGCCCTGTTCTGTGCGTCGCTTTGTGTACCGATTTGTGTACCGGTTTGCGTTCCGGTTTGTGTACCCGTTTGCGTGCCGTTATGCTCGCCGTTTTGGCCGCCGATCCGCGCAGCGCATCCTGCGGCTTCAGCTACCGTCACGGCCATACGGAGAAGTCCGTGCCTGCACGCTTCATCCAGCCCGGCGTTTACCCGGATATTTTGCAGATGCAGCTTGGGCCGGGCCGTAAGGACGACATCACGGAATATGCCGCTGAGCCACCACATATCCTGGTCTTCCAGGTAGCTTCCGGCCGACCACTGATAGACCTGCACGGCAAGAACATTCCGGCCGCTGCGGATAAAAGGCGTCAAATCGAATTCCGCCGTCAGCCTGCTCCCTTCGCTGTACCCGGCATACTCCCCGTTCAGCCAGACGTTATAGGCGCTGTCTACTCCGTGAAACCGGATAACAATGTCCTTATCCGTCCAATCGTCCGGCAGGGTAAATTCCCTCAGGTAGCTGCCAGTAGGATTGGCTGCGGGCACACGCGGAGGGTCAACCGGGAACGGGTAGTACAAATCCGTATAATGGGGAGCGCCGTACCCGTGCATCTGCCAGCAGCTCGGCACAGGAAGCCGGTCCCAGGCGGATGCGTCGAACTCCGGCTCGTAAAAACCGGCCGGTGCTTCCTCGGGCGAGCCGGTGTACCGGAAAGCCCACGTGCCGTTAAGAAGCAGCATACGGTCCGAACGCTCTCCGGCGTAAGTAAGAGCCTCTTTTTCTTTTCCGTAGGGAATAAAGCTGGCCCGGGCCGGCAGTCGGTCCCGCTCTAGTACATCGAGATTTTCCCAATCCCGGCGCTGCAAATGTAGTTCCTTCATATCTATGCTCCTCCTGCTTGGGGCTCACCCCTTAGATTGTCGTTGCGCTTGATGATTAAAGGCAGCACGCGGCTGCGGAAATACATAAAATTCACGATCAGCAGCACGCCCGCAATGAGAAACGGAGTGTGGTAATCGCCTGCGTTCATAAAAAAACCCGCGGTCATCGTCGACAAAGATGATCCGATACAGCGGAAAACCGCCCGCATTCCCGCGTACAGATTGCGTTCTTCTTCGCGCAGCGAAGACATGGTTTCGCTGTCTACAAGATTGCCGAGCAGCGAAAAGCTTCCGCTGCGGAGAACGAGCAAGGCCGCAAATACCGGCGCCGGCTGCGCGATCAGGAGCAGAAGAGCCAGCCCCGCGTTTCCGAGGAACGCGCCGGTAAAGGCGACTTTCGCTCCCCAGCGCTCCATGATTTTGGGAGCGGCCAGCGAAGCGGCAAACAGCACAAGCCCGTTTACCGTGTACACGTAAGAAATCAGATCGTCCCCCCATGCCGCCCGGAACTTCAAATACACATTCATAAACGGGCCGATGAACGAGAAAACAAATCCGATCAGGCAGGCGTTGGATGCGAGCAGCCAGAGCGACCGATTGCGGAGCAGCCTGCGAAATCCCTGCGGCAAACGCGAAACACGCCCCGCAGGTCGTCTCTCGCGTGATACAGGCGGCTTCGCCGGCCCTCTGCGGGACGCGTTCTTCTCTTCGGCGTCACACGCTTCGCTTGCGGCTGCTTCCGGCGCTTCCGGCGCTTCCCTGCGGTCGCTGTCCCCGGGGCCCTTATCCGTCGTGTCACGGCCCCTGCTTTCAGCTTCTGCCGCATCGCAGTTGCCGCTTGCGCCTCCCGCCGCGGCTTCGGCTCCGGGACGCAACCCGCTCCCGGATGCATCCGCTCCCGCCGGTCCCGGACGGCCGCCGTCTCCGGAATCGCCCATCGACGACGCTCCGCCGCTGCCGCCCGCAGCCCGTTCCGCCGGAAGCAGCCGCAAGCGCAGCAGAGACAGCACCGCGATGCATACGGCGGAAGCATAGAGCGACGGGGCGTGGCCTGCGGCCGAAGCGTCCGCCCGGGAGAGGATGCCGCCGAGCAGATTGCCGAGTCCCGTGAATGCGGTGAACACCGCGAACATCCCGTGAAAAGCCCGGCTCTCCTCCCGGCGAGAACGGCAGTACCGGAACAGAAGCTGGATTTCCGTCGTCTCGATACACATAAATCCGGCTGATGCGACCGCCTGGGCCGCATACCAGACCGGCAGGCTGCGTCCGGTGGCGAATAGGGCCGCTCCTGCGGCAACGAGCATCGAACCCGCCAGCAGCATGGGCTTGCGGCCGATTTTTCCCGCAAGCATACCGGCGGGCAGCGCACCGATTCCCATGATGAGAATGCCCACGGCGGAGATGCTCGCTATCTGGCCGCCGCTTGCGCCAAGCGCCAGCAGGTGAAGATTCAGGGCCAGCGAATACAGCCCGATTCCGATCCCGTACAGCGCTTCCGTCGCCAGAAACCGCCTGACTCCGGTTGTCATGCTTGTGTTGCTGCTGCGAAAACTAAACACATCTGTCCAATCCCCTTGCTGTCCGAAACTTGCGAGTTAACTTCCTTGCTTACGGTTTTGATTTTGAAAACACATTGAAAATACAGCCTCTAATCCCATTCATTCCCGCTCCACAAAAGAACATCGGAGGAGATACCGCTTCGATCACCTTACTTAATGCCTGTCATCGAAATGCCTTCCACGATATACCGCTGGGCAAGGAAGAACACCGCAAGCGGAGGCAGACAAATAATCGTCGTAACGGCCATAACCGACGTCATGTCGACGCCGAACATCCCTTTAAACTGCGCCAGACCGAGCGTCAGCGTATACATGCTTGCATCGTTGAGGAAAATGAGCGGCCCGAGATAATCGTTCCACGTGTCCAGCATATTGAAGACGCTGACAAGCACGAGCGCCGGAAACATCAGGGGAATGATAATTTTCGTGAAAATTTTCAGATCCCCCGCCCCGTCGATTTTCGCCGCCTCTTCAAGCTCCGTCGGAATGGTCATAATAAACTGCCTCAGCAGGAAAATGTAAAACGCGGAGCCGAACCAGGACGGGACGATCAAAGGCTTCAGCGTATTGATCCAGCCCAGGAAGTTAAATTCCATGTAAAGCGGGATCATCGTAACGTCCCAAGGAATCATCATCGTGGCGAGCACGACCATGAACAGGGCGTCCCGGCCCTTGAAGCGGAAACGTGCAAAGCCGTACGCTACCAGGGAGGATGAGATCAACTGGCCGATGTTGCACAGCACGGTAACGGTCAGCGAATTTTTCAGAAACACGTTAAACGGCTGTATCGTCCACGCCTTGGCGAAGTTCTCCCAGTGAAGCTCGGACGGAATCCACTTGGGCGGATACATGTAAACCTCTTCCGGACTTTTCAGAGCCGTCGTAACCAGCCAGAAGAACGGCATCAGGAACAGCAGCGAGAAAAACAGCAGCAGGGCATATGTGAGTACTTTCTTCATGTCTTCACCTCGCAATCGTCTTTACAGCGCTTTGCGCTTCGTTTTCCGGGCTTTGTTCTTCTTCAGTTCACCCTCGTAATAGACGAACATGGAGGTGGAGCGGAAGACCATCATCGTCAGCGCCAGCACGATCACGAACATGACCCAGGCGTTGGCTGCGGAATAACCCATTTTGAAATATTTAAAAGCGTTCTCGTACACATACATCGCGTAAAAGTAAGTCGAATTCAGCGGCCCTCCGCCCGTGAGCGTCAGAGCTAGCGTAAGCTGCTGGAAAGCGGCGATAATCGACGTAATCAGGTTGAAAAGCAGGGTCGGCCCCAGCATGGGAAGCGTGATGCGGATAAATCGCTTGAACGCGCCCGCTCCGTCCAGTTCGGCGGCTTCGTACAGATCGCCGGGGATATTTTTCAGCCCCGCGAGGAAGATCAGCATCATGGACCCCTGCGCCCACAGGCTTGCGGCAACCATCGCGATCATCGACCAATTCGGCTCGCGCAGCCAATCCGGACCGGTAATTCCGATCAGGGACAGGAAATAATTGAGGATGCCGTATTCCCCGCTGTACACCCAAGCCCAGATCATCGCCAGGGCAACGCCCGAGATGACGGAAGGCAGATAGAACACGGTGCGGAAAATCCCGCTTCCCCGGACGTTCTGATTGAGCAGAACAGCCAGCAGAAGAGCGATAGCCAGATTCAGCGGTACGAATATGGCGGCAAACCGGATCGTTACGCCCAAGGAATGCCAGAACAAAGGATCATTTGTGAACATATTCACATAGTTTTGGAAGCCGACAAAAGTTCGTTCGCCGACAATGGGCCAATCGTAAAAGGAAATGACGAGCGAAAACAGGAGGGGTCCGAGCGTAAAGGCCACGAACCCGATCATCCAGGGAAGAATGAAGAGGAAGGGGGTTAGCCTGCCTCTTCTCCAGATGCTGCGCCGCACGCCTTTTTGAAGCTGCAAGGTGTTCGGTTGCATGGGCTCACTTCCGTTTCCCTAACGGGTTATTTGAAAAACTTTTGCGAATCGCGGACGGCCGTATCCATCGAATCCTGGGCGTTTTGTCCCAGCATAATCGCGTTGATGGCCGACGTTAAGTTGCGGTTGACTTCGTTCCATTTCGGGCTGAGCAGGAAAGCCGGGGTGTTGTCGCTCGCTTCGAGCATCGTGTAGAACGCCTTATACACCGGGTCCTGGTCGAGCTTGTTGCCTTCCACGATGCTTTTGCGCACCGGCAGGTCGCTTGTCCGCAGCTTGATCGCTTCCTCGGAAGCGTAGTACTTGATAAACTCCCACGCTTCTTCCTTGTGCTTGGAGTTTTTGGACATCGAGACCGCGGATTCGGCGATTACGCCTTTAACCGGTTTGCCCGGGAAGACAGGCATGGATACAGTGCCGAAATCGACCTTCGCTTCCTTGAAGCCGTCCAGCGGCCAGATACCGCTTTCCCACATGGCGATTTTGCCCGCTTTGAAAATGTCGTCCCCCGACTGCTGGTTCTTGCCGCCTACAATCACGGCCGTTTTCGCTTTGACGAGGTCGCCGATCATGCCGACCGCTTCGACCGCCGGCTTGCCGTTCATGTAGCCCTCGATCGTTTTGCCGTCATCCGAGATAAAGCTGCCGCCGTTGCTCCATACGATTCCCTGAAGATCGTACGGATCGTTCTCCGCACGGACTCCGAAACCATACTGCTTTTTGGCCGGATTCGTCAGCTTCTGGACAGCGCTTTTGAATTCGTCCCACGTCCAGCCTTCTTTAGGTTGAGGGACGCCCGCTTCGTCAAACAGCTTTTTGTTGTAATACATCACCCTTGTCGTAAACCCTGCCGGTATTCCGTAAGCGGTTTCATCGATCTTGACGTAATTGAACAGTCCCGGGTAAAAATCGTCCTGCTTCAGTGTCGCATCGCTTTTCATCCGCTCATCCAGAGGTTCGAGGTTTTTGTAATACGTCGGAAAATCCCACATGTACATCACATCCGGCGCATTGTTGGCCCCGATTGAAGCGGCCAGCTTCTGATCGAATCCGTCCCCGTAAGCTTCGACCTGCACCTTAACGTTCGGATGCTTCGCTTCGAAGTTTTTGGCGATCGTTTCCTGGATTTTGAGCAGATCGCCGGTATCCCAGGTCGCGAAGCGCAGCGTCACCTTGCCTCCGCTGGAGCCGGAGTCTCCTCCCCCCTGGGCTTCTCCCTGCTTGGAGCTGCAGCCCGAGAGGGCAAGAGCGGTAACCATCGATCCGGTAAGCGCGAGAACGAGCGTCTTTTTCATAAAGTTCCCCCCATAAACATCTTAGGTGTGATGAGATGAATGCGTTGAATTGACTTCAGTTTACGGCAAATAAAGCGTTTTCAAAACGGAAGAATGTCCGAAAAAAAGTGCCGCTTTGCCCGCTCTCCGCGCAGCTCATGAGGAAGGTGCCAATACGTCCGGCGCGAGGGGGTGTTTTTATCCGGCGATCCGTTACCGGGAAAAAAAAGAAGGTTTCCCTTCCGGGAAACCGCACAGACAGAACCGGCTAGCGAGCGTCCGTCATCCGCCGTTCCGTGCGGTAATGACTCGGGGTCTGACCCGTGCAGCGCTTGAACCATTTGCTGAAATATTTCGCATCCGGCATGCCTACCCGGTCCGCGATGTCCTGCACGGTCAGCTTCGAGGCGGCGAGCAGCTCCGAAGCGATGCCCAGCTTCGTGCGGCAGGTGAACGCCACGAAGCTCTCGCCCACCACGCGCTTGAACAGCGTGCTGAAATGGCTGCGGCTCAGGCCCACCTCATGGGCCGCTTCCGCGACGGAGAGCTGCGAGTCCGCCTGCTCGACGATCAGGCGCACCGCCGCCGCAATCGGCTCGGGCCACTCGCCGATGCGCACGCGGTGGCGCGTCTCCAGCTCGATGCGTCCGTGCAGGCTGCGTACCTCCGCCAGCCAGCCGGACGCGCCGGCGAACGCCGCGCCCTCCGTCCAGCGCAGCTGCGGGTCCGCCGCTTTGAGCGCGCACAGGCGGGCGTTCCACGCCTGCCGCTCTCCCTGCGGCACGAGCAGCAGCACATGCTGCCCGCTGAGGGCGGCCGCCGCACAGAGGCCCGCGGAGGCCAGCCCGGCGGCCAAGCGCCCGGCGCAGGTGGCGGGGCCCGGTGTGGCCGTGG
>NZ_BBJT01000003.1 GCF_000739915.1 Paenibacillus chitinolyticus NBRC 15660
CAGCCCTGTGGTTTTCGTTTTGTAAATCGGCCTTGCGAATCTCTGTGCATACTTACAGCGCGTCTGCTGCCAGCCCGTTCTTACTAGGCGTTCGCCTTCCCGCGGGAAAACACGTTTTCCAAAGCCAGGAATTGCTTGCCCGTAAAGAACAGGCCCAGGGACATGCCGAGCAGCGCCAGCTCCAGCTCATAGCCTCCTGTGAATCCTAGGCTTAGCTTCGCCGTGAAGATCGCCACCAGCATGATAACGGCAAATGCCGCCGCAATCCAGCGCGTTCCAAGCCCGATCAGCATAAGGATGCCGCCCGCCAGCTCGATAACCGCCACCACATACGCCATAAATCCGGGAAGACCGAGACTGCCGAAAAATCCGGCGACACCGCTCAATCCGCCTTCAAATTTCTGATAGCCGTGAACGAGAAAGATCAAACCGAGAACAATCCGTAAAATAAACGCTCCATACTGCCATTTGTTAAGTGAATTCATTTTTTAATTTCCTCCTTGGTTTTACACTACATCTTGTAGTGTTTATGGTCGCAAGAACACTACGAAATGTAGTGTCTGTGCTTAAAAATTTTTCAGAACAAGATCTGGACGAAAAGCCACGTCATTACAACCAGCACATAACCGGAAATCATGGTCGGTGTCAGTGGCGGGCGAAATGAAATCGGGGATTCCGGATCGACGATTCTTCTGATTCTGTAATTGATCGAGGTATCCGCGAACGATGCGTATGCGAATGGCATGGCAACCGTACCGCCTCTGCGGAGCAGTTTCAGCAATGCGCTGCCGAGATCGCGGGAAGAGCCTTGGCGCGAAATCGCGTAATTGTCCGCAAGTATCTCGCGCGCGATTTTGTACTGGTGGTGGAACCATTTCAGTACGGGAAGATACCACAGCACCGAAGCTAATAACGAGAGGAAGAACATACTGCGCGGATCTCCCGTCTGCTGATGATGCAGCTCATGGTGGATAACGGCCTCCGCCTCACTCGCATCCAGCATATCCAAGAGTCCGGTGGACAGGACAACCGCCGGTTTGCCGAATCCCATCGTCAGCGCGATCGGCTCGTCCGACACGACCACGACGATGTTTCCCCGCGCTTCGGGATACATCCGGTTCAACTCCGCAGACAGCTTCGTATGCCGGTATGCGTCCAGCTTGGCGAAAATTCTCCGCGATAGGACGAACTGCCGGAGGATTTGCCACATACTGTACACGAACGTGCCGATCACAAAGACGTCCAGCAGATGGGCGATGGAGAAAATCCCCTTCGAACGCATCCATTCGGTGCAGACATTCAGCACGTTAAACCCGATTCGGATACCGAACAGGACATGCAGGGCATACATGGTCATCTGAAACAGGACAACGCCCGCAATCAAAACCGACGAACGGAAAATGAATCTGGACCGGGACTGCCACATGTTACTTGTCCTTCCGCAGATCCAGGATTTTCTGTTGCAGCTTCTCAATGAGCATGGGATCCACCTCTTCCAGGGCATCGAGCATATGGTTGACCACCAGAGACGATCCGAATTCCTCCATAAGCTCGTGGGTCAATTCTTTCGACTGGCATTCGAGAAACTCGTCTCTGGATTGGACTGGCTTGTAAAGCGATGTCCTCCTGTCCATTCTTTTCGACAAAATTCCTTTATCCAAAAGCCGGTTCATGACCGTCATAACAGTGTTGAAGTTCACAAGCTTCTCGCGTTCCAGCGAGTGCTGGACATCCTTGATCGCCATCTCGGGCCCGTCCCACAAAATGTTCATGATCTTGGCTTCCAGAGGTCCGAAAAACCGGTTAAGCCCGCTTTCGTTCGTTTTAAACGTATGAATTTTCACGAGGCCACCCCCTTCCACTACCCATTGTAGTGTTAGCGGCCTAACGGTGTCAAGTGTACATGCGCAGAGCCTTATATACGGGGCTTGAGGCAGTAGAAGCGAAGATATGCTATAGTAATAAAAAAGGTACTGTGAAAGGAGGCCGTCCCATGGAAATTATCCCCGAGCAGTGCAAAGTGGTCGTGGCTCTGGACATGATTGTCGGCAAATGGAAACCTCTGGTCATTCAACATTTAATCAGCAAAGATACGCTGCGGTTTAACGAGCTCAGAAGATTGATGCCCGATATTACCCAGCGTATGCTGACCCTGCATCTCCGTGAGCTTGAAGAACAGGACATCGTCCGGCGGGTCGTATATCCGCAAGTTCCTCCTAAGGTGGAATACTCCATCACGGAGTATGGCCGGACCCTGGAGCCGATCCTTCACTCCATGCACGTCTGGGGCGCGGCCCACGTCGAGCATATGAAGCAGCGGAACGCGGAAGCCGCCGCAGACGCGGAAAGCCGGGCGGCTTCGGCCAGACCGTAGCGCCCGGCCCATCGCCTCGGCGCAGACGCGTACGCGCGCACTGCGCGCTGTTCCCGCCGCGCGATGCGGCGTCTCAAGTGGCGTGTGCGGCCTGCCGCGGACGCGGGACGCCTCGCGCCTGAGCTCGCGCAGCAAAAATAACCTCCGTCCCTGACAGGGAAACGGAGGTTATTTTTGCTGCGCCGGCCGGGCCATTCCCGGCCGGACGCTCCGGCTCCCCGCCGGGAGCGATTAGAAGCGTTTCGCCGCTTCTTTCGCTTTCGCGATGGCCGCTTCTTTGATCGCCGGAGCTTTATCCGGCATAGCCGCCATGCCTTCCACGAAGATGCCTTCGAAAGAAGGTACGCCGTGGAACATCATGATTTTTTTCAGGAAGCTGTGTCCGCTCTCGAAGCCCGCGGCAGGACCTTCGGAGTAGACGCCGCCGCTTGCTTGGATATGAATGGCTTTCTTGTCGGTCAGCAGGCCGACCGGGCCGTTTTCCGTGTACTTGAACGTTTTGCCGGCGATGCAGATGGCATCGATGTAAGCTTTAAGAACCGGAGGGAACGAGAAGTTCCACATCGGGGATACATAAACATATTTGTCGGCCGCAATGTACTGCTCCACGATGTCGTTCAGACGCTGAACTTTCGCCTGCTCGGAAGCGGAAAGCTGGTCGAACGAGGAACCGGAGCGCAGCTTGCCCCAGCCGCTGAATACGTCCGCGTCGATTTGCGGAACATCCGAGTTGTAAAGATCAAGGGCGATCACTTCATCGGACGGATTCGCTTCGCGGTACGCCTCGATAAATTCTTTTCCTACCGCCATGCTGTAAGAAGTTTGGTGATCGTGCGGGTGAGCCGTAATGTATAGGACTGTTGCCATAATTGAATTCTTCCCTTCTTATCGGAAATTATCTTGACTTCAAAGTAATTATGTCTCATATTTTCCGTTCTGGGAAGTAGGCACATCTATGTGGGTTAGGATAAAAAAAGGTACTGTAAACGTGCGGATAACAGAATAAACCCCATTTCTGTGGGAGAAATGGGGCTTCTGGTTCGGGACCGCCGATATTTATTTGGCTAGTTTGACCCGATCCTCAACCGGTTTAAATTCCTTGTCGCCCGCAGGCGCGGTCGGCTTGCCGAATGGCATCTGGGCGATCAGTTTCCACGATTCTGGCAGGTTCCAGGTGCTTTTTACCTTCTCGTCGATCAAAGGATTGTAGTGCTGAAGCGTCGCTCCGAGCCCTTCGCTCTCCAGCGCCGTCCAGATGACATATTGCAGCATGCCGCTTGACTGTTGGGACCAATTCGGGAAATGGTCCTGGTAGCTCGGAAACTGCGCCTGCAAACCCTCGATGACAGACATATCCTCGAAAAACACAACCGAACCGTGACCGCTGCGGAAACTGTTCACCTTCTGTTCCGTGGCGGCAAACTGTTCTTCCTTGACGATCGTACGAAGAATATCTTTGACGATATCCCACAGCTTATGATGCTGCTCACCGAGAAGTACGAGCACTCGCGCGCTTTGGGAGTTAAAGGCCGAAGGCGTGTGTTTGACCGCTTCCTTCACGATTTCCACAATCTTGTCGTCCGAAACCGGGGATTCTCCGCTGATTGAATAAATAGAGCGTCTTTCCCGGACCGCTTGCAAAAATGATTCCGCTGACATACGTATCCCTCCGTTATTCGTAGAAGTGAAGTGATTGTAATTTGCCGCGTTGTACCCGTTTTTATGCAAAGCCTATTATTCACGGCGGGTTAAAGGACAATCTTCCCTTATTACCCGCGGCGCCGCGTTAGGAATCTTCTTGACCAATACCGGGAAGGACGGCATTCAAAACGTAGGCAGCACGTTCAAATTCTCGCTCCGCAGGAGGCCGATCCCAGCCAAGTATGGGGATTGCCCGCCCAGCACCAGCCCAGCTTCGGCTTGCCGCCGCTAATCCACAGCGCGCTTACCCTCCGGTCGCCGCATCTGGAGCCGCATAAAGAAAACCCGTGATTTTTCTGCAAAACGTCCGGCAAATGGGTAATCACGGCAATTCCCTCCTCGATCGTCAGCGGAGAACGGTTCCATTCCGCAAATGATTTCATCGCTTCATTCGGCGTCCGGTTCAGTGTTTCCGAGCCCGTATCCACATCCAGGAGCAAGTATGCTTCTCCTTCGGGAAGCTCCACGCCTTCGATAGGTTCGAACCTCGCGAGATCTTCGGCTTCCATGACGCTGAAGCCGTTTTTCCCGCTGCGTTCCACCCGCCGCATCATCTCATCCCGTGGAAGTGTCCCGGTCGTCACGACCAGGACGAAAGGCAGACTGCCCTCTCCCGGCTTGAAATCTTCCCGCATCCGCTCGGCGGCTCTTTCTTTTAACGGGGCGAAAAGCTCGCGGAAAGCCGCTTCCTCCATTCCCATGAAACCGGGGTAGCCTTTGTCTATTAAATTTCGGATCTGTCTTTCAAATTCTTCTTCAAATCTCATCAGTCCGCTCCTCTCCCGCCGGTAGCTTTTTTTAAACTCTCCGGCTCTCCATATTCTCATTTTCATTGTATAACATGCGTGCGAATTCCAAGTTTTCAACAATTAGATCCTTTGAAACCTCACTTTTTTGATAGAATACTTATAACCTTACTTGAAGGTTTAGATTGCTGTGGAGGTCATTCCCATGAATTTCAGACCCATCGATATCGCCCGAAAATTGCGCGTCAGCACAAGTGCTTTAAGAAATTACGAAGCCGCCGGACTCGTCCCTCCCGCAAATCGGACCCCTTCCGGTCACCGGACATACACAGAGCTGCATGCGGCTTATTTCGAGTGCATCCAGGCGATGTCGCCCGGCTTCGGCATGGACATCACCGCGGAAGTACTGCGCCGGCTCCAAAAAGGAGAGTGGGCCTCCGCCCTCTGGTGCATGACCGAAGCGCAAACCGCTCTCTTCCGGGACAAACGGAGAGCCGACGACACGCTGGCTTATCTGGAAAGCGGGGAAGCCGCAACGGCTCAGGAAGCGCAGGACCCGGGCGGCCAAAGCATCGGCCAGGTGTCGGCGGAAACCGGCATCCCGCGCTCCGCTATCCGTCACTGGGAGAAGACGGGGCTCATCACCGCCAACCGGAATCCCGCCAACGGCTACCGGACGTTTAACCGCCTGCAGGTGCGCAAAATCCGGCTGATCCACACGCTCCGGCAGGCCGTTTATTCGCAGGAGCTCGCGGAGCTGAAAAAAGCGATCGGGCTTCTCGACCCTGACAATCTCGAAGCGGCCATAGCCATCGCGCGCGATTCGCTCCGGTATCTGGAGCGGATGAATCTGCATCAGTTGAAGGGCGCGTACTGTGTCTACCGGCTGTGCGAAAGGCTGAATGTGCCGCTTTCCCCCTCCCATAGAGAATAATGGCAATCCCGTTTGAACACATTAGGGGTATCGAATCCAAAGGTGTGTATTGCATGAGTCTCTACCGCAAGCTTCTCCGGGCTGCCCGGAACTCAGGACCGGGTGAAAATTTCCATGAACCGGAAAATTCCCTCCAGGCTTCCGATTCCATTGCCATCAATATCGGTTATCTTCACCATAGTCTATGCCATACGGAAGATATGAAGCAGAAGCCTCTCCCCTTCGCCGGAACGGACGGGATGCTGGTTTACCTCGAATCCCTCGTGGATCAGGACAAAATACAGCTTCATGTGATCCAGCCTCTGCACGAGAACACCGGCCAAGAGCCGGACAACCTGTTTAATATTTTGGAAACGACCCGTGAAACTGCGCTGGATAACGCCGTCAAGGCTTTGATTCTGGGAAAATGCGTTTATTTTCTGGAAGGTCTTCAAGAGTTTTATATTTTGGCAACCGAAGCGGTCTGCAAACGGAGCGTGGAAGAACCCGAGAACGAAGGCGTGATCCGGGATCCGCATTACGGCTTCATCGAAGTTCTGAACGTAAATTTGTTTCTGATCCGCAAGCTGATCGCAAGCCCGTATTTGACGGTCCGCTACTATAAGGCCGGTACGCATACGCAAACCCGGATAGCTATCGTTTATATGAAAAATATCGCCAATGCCGAGCTCGTTCAGGAAGTCGAGGAACGGATCCGGGCCATTTCCACCGACACCGTGCTTACCACGGGAATTATTCAGGAGATGACGGAGGATCACCCGTTCTCCATGTTCCCCCAGCATTTGGCCACCGAGCGTCCGGACCGGACCGCTTCCAATATAATGGAAGGACGCGTCGCGATTCTTACGGAAGGAAGTCCGACCGTTCTTATCGTTCCCGTCACCTTCTTCGCCTTCTACCAATCGCCGGACGATTATAACGGCCGCTGGATCGTCAGTTCTTTTGTCCGGATGATTCGGATGTTCAGTTTCCTGCTGGCATTCACGCTCCCGGCCATTTACATCGGGACCGTTTCCTTTCATCCGGATATTTTGCCGCTGGAGCTTGTTCATACGATCAAAAGCTCGCTGGAACGCGTGCCGTTTCCCGCTATCGTCGAAGCCATGCTGCTCGAACTCATCTTCGAGCTGCTCCGCGAAGCGGGAATCCGGCTGCCCAGCCGGGTCGGACAGACGATCGGTATCGTCGGCGGCTTGGTCATCGGGGATGCCATCGTGCGGGCGGGACTCGTTTCCTACACGATGATCATCGTCGTTTCGCTCACCGCGATCGCCTCTTTTCTCGTCCCGTCCCACGAAATGAGCTCGGCCGTGCGGATTTTGCGCTTTCCGCTGATGATCGCCGCTTCGATTTTCGGATATGTGGGAATCGCTTTCGGTCTCATGCTTCTGACGATCCACTTGTGCAAACTGGAATCTTACGGAACGCCTTACTTCTCTCCTTTCGCACCGCTGAGAATAAAAGATATGAAGGATGTGTTTGTCCGCTTCCCTTCTTGGCTGCTCAACGCGCGTCCCCATGACGCCAATCCTAAAATCATGAAGCAAGAAGAGGCGACCTCAAGGAGCTGGAAACGGGATGAAGATTGAACCCAAGGACACCATTTCGCAAGGCCAGCTTTTTCTGCTCATTATCAAACTCCAGATCGGTGTCGGAATTTTGTCGCTGCCGTACCGTCTTCACCAGCTCGCCAAAGGCGGAGGCTGGATTTCGGTCCTGATCGCCGGTGTCTTCCTGCAGTTGATCCTCGTTATGATGTGGATGCTGATGAAACGATTCCCCTCCTACAGCGTGTTCCGGATCGCGTCCGTCGTAACGGGCCGATATGCGGGCGCTTTGATCGGAGCCGCCTACGTCGCATACTTTCTTCTGGTCGGGGGCGTCGTCATGATGGGCGCGTTCGATATCATCAACCGCTGGATTCTCCAGAACACCCCGCGCTGGGCGGTGTTATTCTTGTTTATGCTGACCGGCGTTTATTTGATCCGGGGCACGTTTCGCACCATTTCGCGCATCTTTATCCTGTTCACGTTTCTCATCGGGCCGATGATGTTCCTTATCGGATACGGTGTGCACCGTGCAAATTTCCTGTACCTGCTTCCGCTTGACGAGGCGGGAATCTGGAATATCGTTGTAAGCTCGAAAGAAACGATAACCGCCATGTACGGGTTCGAGCTGATTCTCATCATTTATCCTTTTGTAAAAGGAAGCCATGGGGGCAAACTGAAAGCCGTTTCGGCCGGCACCTGGTTTGTCGTTTTGTTTTACGCCTTCACGGTATTTACCTGCATGACCGTTTTCAGTCCCCAGCAGCTGAACATGATTCCGGAGCCGGTCATGTATCTGCTGCGTTCGCTGCCGTTCGGGGCGATGGACCGCGCGGATCTGCTGTTCCTCCCCATCTGGATGATCTCCATGGTAGCCTCCATGACCGGCTACTGTTATGCGGCCGCATTTGGCATCGGTCATCTGCTGAAGCATAAGGATCATAAAAAAGCCGCGCCCTTTGCGGTAATTATTTCCTGTATCATCGCGTATCTGCCGCAGACGAAGGAGCAGTTCGAGCTATTCTCGTATATCGCCGACGCGTCGGCTTATTTTTTCCTCATCGGATTCCCGGTTCTGCTCCTCCTGCTGTCCTACGCACTCAAGAAGAAAGAAGGTGATCCCGCATGAAACGGGCCGGACGTATCGGGACCGTGCTGCTCCTGCTCGCCGTGCTGCCGGGCTGCTGGGATGAGGACAGTTTGAGAAATGCCAGACTTGGATACGGGGCGGGGTATGATCTCACACCCGACGGCAGGCTGATGCAGACGATGGAAGTTGTGGATGAGTCCAAACAACCCGAGCAGCAGGGCTCGGCGAAGAACGAGGTCGAATCCGGCGTCGGTTATTCCGTCAGGCAGACGAGTGACATCATCCGCACCAAGGTAACCGGGGATATCCGGTACTTCAAATACGGCTTTATGCTGCTCGGCAAAAGCGTAGCGGAAAAAGATCTTTATCCGTACCTGGATGTTTTGTACCGCGACCCGCGCAACCCGACTTCCCGGGTTAAAATTGCCGTCGTGGACGGCTCCACAAACGAAATGCTGCGGCTGAAACAGATCGGAAACATTCTCATCGGCGAATTTATTACAAGGAAAATCGAAAGCCTGGAAGAGATGAGCATTTTCCCCGAATTATCGCTGGAAACGATGCTCACGCTGCTGCTGGACCCCGGTCAGGACTTCGTACTCCCCTATCTTAAACAAGTCGGTAAAAACGTCGAAGCCACAGGGGTCGCTCTGTTTAACGGTCAACGGATGACAGGCAGCCTGAATGTGGAGGAAGCCATTCTGTACTCGCTTCTCTCGGGATCTCACAAAGATACGGCAAGATTTGTACGGAAAATTAAAGAGGGGGACCGGAGTAACTTGGAGAATTACATCACGTTCGATGCCGGGGGAAAGAAAAGCAAGCGCAAATTGAAAATCCAGGTCCGGGACCGTAAAGTGGATGTTTATTTGGACCTGAACCTTCCCGTAAGAGTGACGGAATTTGCAGAGGATCATCTGCATAAAAAAGACACGGTGAACCGGCTGAACAAAGACTTGTCCGCTCTCCTGACCGAGGACGCCGAAGCCTTGATCGAGAAGCTGCAGGAAAGCGGCTGTGACGCATTCGGGATCGGCAGACGGCTGATGGCCCGACATACAAAGTTGTGGAAGTCCATGGATTGGCTACAGGAGTATAGAAATGTCCGTTTCCATCCGAAAGTCAACGTGGAAATTGTGGGTTCGGGCGTCTTTAACTGACCCGCCGGTCTTGTAGACCTATGCCCGTTATACGCCCGGATTCCAAGAGGCGCTGCCGTCTTCCGGCATTCCCGGCAGGATCAAGCCGCCGTCTATCCGCAGAGAGACGCCGGTCACGTACGACGCCTGCCCGGATGCCAGCCACACCGCCGCATGGCCGATATCGTCCGGCAGCCCTATCCGGCCCAGGGGGACCGTCTCGGCGAACTTGTCCGGCTCCGGCTCCGGTTCCCGCACAAGGACGGCACCGGGAGCAAGGCAGTTGACGCGTATGCCGTAAGGCGCCAGATCGAGCGCGGCGGCTTCCGCTGCCCGCTTCAAACCCGCCTTGAGTCCTCCGTAGGCGACATCCTTCGGATAAGCCCGTTCGGCCCGCGAGGAGGTAATGTTCAGGATGCAGCCGCGAATGCCTCGCTCAATCATGTGGCGGGAGGCATCCCGCATCAGAAGCAGCGGAGCGCGGAAATTCAGCCCGTATAAGCTGTCCAGGTTTTCCGCGGGCAGCTCCTGTATGCGGCCGTACAAGCCGATGCCGGCATTGTTCACGAGAACGTCGAGGCGGCCGAGGATTCGCAAGGCCTCCGGCACGGTCGCTTCGGCCGTTTCAAGCTTCCTCAGGTCGCCTTCGATAACTCCGCATGGGACTCCCGACAAGCGTGAAATCTCCTCGGCGGCTGCCGCCGCGGACTCCCCATCCTGATAATGGGTAATCGCGACCCGGTAGCCTGCCGCCGCAAATGCAAGGGCAATGCCCCGGCCGATTCCGGTGCTTCCTCCCGTTACGAGTACGGCGGGGGGTTGTCCGTTCTGTTTCTCTGGCATGCCATTCTCCTCCTTCGTCTTTTCAATCGTCAAGCGGCCTGCTTACGGGCCCGCAGTCCAGCGCCGCTTCCACGGCGCAGATTATGAGCTCGTGATCCTCGATCACATGCGGCAGCTCCCCGGGCTCGACCCAGATGCGGGCCGTACACTCGTTATCCCGGGTGAAAGGGTGACAGGCGGTTATATCCATCCGGTAAAAAACCTGATAGCCGACGAGCGGATACTTGCCGCCCGGAACGAAATTCGGGTTGTTCTCATGGCTCACCTCGATCATCCCGACCGGACGGATCACTCCTTCCGCGCAAGCCTCCTCCAGGCATTCGCGGTGCAGGGCCTCCCCGGGTGTCTCGCCCGCCTCCACGTGCCCGCCCGGCAAGTTATAACCGCGTGTTTTGACGCGGACGAGCACTATTTTGCCTTCGTAAAAGCAGACGCCATGCACACTCGTGACATCCTTTTCGGGAGGCGCTGCGGCAGCAATCCAGGTCAATTTTACAAGATGGCCTCCCCAATCGGCCTCGATCGTCTTCGGTTTTAACATCGTTTACCTCCGTTTGTCCGCTGTCGGTACCGGCACCTGCACCGGTGCCAAATTCTCAAAGCGGCTGCTTGTGATTTTGCGGCAGCCTATAGTCCAGCCATTTCTGCCAAGCCAAGTCAAGCTGGCTCAGCACGATACCGATATCGACGGGTTTCTTCATTCCGGTCCCTCCGCTTCAAGGTTTCTATTAAAGGAAGCGCCTTCATTTAAGTTCTCTATTAAATATAGCGGTTTCTGCCGAAAAAAAGAATCTGCCCGGGGTTAAAACAGGTTCGGTTTCTGTAAACCGGCCCTGTTCAGCCCGCTGCAAAAAGCCCCAGTCCCTATAAAAGAGGACTGAGGCTGCTTTTGTTTTGAAAAACCGGGGAAGCGGAAGATGGGATGAGTCTCCGCGCGTTTTCCGCTTCCCTACTTGATGACGTGCCGCGTACCGCTTTTCTTCTCGTAAAACAGCTGCCGGTTGCGGTTGAATACACAGCGCAGGACGTGAATAGCGAACCAGGCATTAAACAGGAACATGGCGAACGTCGCGATGACCATCAGGATATCCGGAAGATTCTCGATCCCCGCCCGGATGTACAACTGATTCAGGCCCCCGACGAAGAGATACAACAGCCCGTACCGAACGAAAAGTTCGTACAGCGTTATTTTATCGGATTTGCCTGTGAGACGGATACGGACGATCCATTTGCCGAGCGTCTGGCCGTTCGTGAAATAAGGCAGCACGATAAAATACAGCACGACGCCCGCCGCATAAGGAAGAGGTACGTTCAGTACAGCCAGAATGGCAAGTATCGGACTCATCACGAACCAGTCGAACAGGAACGCCAGCCCGCGGCGGGTGTAGGTGACGCGTTTGGCCGCCAAGTCCACTTTGTCATCGAGCGATTCGATCTTCGGCAGCAGGGAAGAAAGCCATTCCGCCGCCACATATCCGATCATGCCCCCCGCCGTATTCATCATAATATCGTCGACATCGAAGAGCCGGTATGGGTAATCGTAAATCCCGTACAGGCCCGTGACCTGCGTGATTTCGAAAAACAGAGACAGACCTATGGAGAACAATAGGCATTTGACCCAGCTTGTACGGAAATAATACCGCAGAAAAATACCGAACGGCACCGTCAGCAGCACGTTAAAGAACACTTGAAGGAACGCCCGTTCCTTCAGCAGATGGAGATAGGTGCGCGGTTGGTCCGCCACTACGGCCGTCTCCTTGAGGATATCTTCCAGGAAGTGGAACGGAATCCACTGGGCATACGACTCCACCGCCGGAGGCGCGTTGTGGATGCTTGGAGGAAGCGGCAGAATGATCAGGAATACGGCATTCATCATGTACAGAAGAAACAAGTAAAGCAGCAAAGCCCTGTAAAAGTGTACATACCCGTACTTGCGGTACTGGACAATCAGAAAAGGAAGCGTAAACAGGACCGCCGCAATCGGAAACGTCAGAAAAGCATACGAAATCGGAAACAAATAGAAACTGAACACGGAAACACCTGCTGTCAGAGATTTGGTAAGATCTGATTTTAGCACAAGTCATGCCGCTATGCACATCATGCCAAGAGCAGCGTCTTCATATACGCGTACATGCCCTTTTCACATCGAAACATTCACCAGGCATCGCTAAAAAGCCGGGCATCACCGGAAGCCGGAATGAAGATATGCGTGTATTCATTTCCGTTTATACCTTAAAATGGTTGAATATACAAGACGCCAGTCATGTCGAATAGAATCGAAATTATTCGGAAACCCTTCGCCGGACAGGATGGAAACCCCTTCTCAAAACGATCCAAAAACGTCCAAAAAGCTTGATTTTCAGCCTTTTTGTGTGATTTTTGTGACACTTGCGGGAACTTGAAAATAACTGTTAACTTTATGAGTACCCTTGTCGATATAGGTCATACAACCTACAACAAAGAGGTGCGCGAATTTTGGAGAAATCTTCTATCATTGGTATCATTCTGGCGATTATCGCCGTAGGCGTCGGCATGGTTTTAAAAGGGGCCAGCCTGACTGCTCTGTTCAATCCCGCCGCTTTACTCATTATTTTTGTCGGAACGGCGGCCACTCTCTTTATCGGATTTTCGGGCGAAGAACTTAAAAATTTTCCTAAATTGATGAAAATCGTTTTCACCGAACAAAAGCTTATGCCCAAAAAAGACCTCATTAACATGGTCGCGGACTGGACGGCTCTCACACGTCGCGAAGGCCTTCTTTCTCTCGAGGAAAAAGTGAACGATATCGACGATCCCTTCCTTAAAAGCGGAATGCGGATGATTATCGATGCAAACGATCAGGACTTCGTACGCGAAGTGTTGATGGAAGATATTGCGGCTATGGAAGAGCGGCACCGGAACGGCGCTCAAATCTTTACACAGGCGGGAACGTACGCCCCTACTCTGGGGGTATTGGGAGCGGTTGTCGGCCTGATCGCAGCGCTGAGCAACCTGAACGAAATCGAGAAACTCGGCCATCTGATCTCCGCGGCGTTCGTCGCGACTCTTCTCGGTATTTTTTCCGGTTACGTTCTCTGGCATCCCATCGCCAATAAACTGAAGCAGAAATCCAAAAAAGAAGTCACGCTGAAGCTCATGATGGTGGAAGGACTCCTATCCATTCAGGCCGGTATTTCTTCTTCCGCCGTCAAGCAGAAACTGCTCGTATTCGTACCAAGCTCCCAGCGTGAAGATGAGGATTCCTCGAAGCAACCGGGTATGGACAATGAGTAAAAAGCACCGGAGAGAACATCATGAGGAACATATCGACGAGACCTGGCTCATCCCTTATGCCGACCTTTTGACGCTTCTGCTGGCCCTGTTCATTATTTTGTTCGCTTCCAGCCAGGTGGATTCGAAAAAATACGACAGTATTATGCGGGCTTTGAACTCCGCTTTTACCGGGGGAACCGGGACGTTCGAATCGTCCGCCAAAATCCCGTTGAACCGGGACTCCAGTACCGCGCTCAAGAAGCATGACAACCCGAACCCTTCGGAAAGCGAAGCGCTTCAAAAGCAGTACGAGGCCGAGCAGGCCGATCTTGAGAAGCTTAAACAGAAGCTCGATCAATACATCACGGACAACAAGCTGGGCTCCGAGCTGACAACGACCCTGACTGACGACCAGCTCATGATCACCATCCAGGACAAAGCTTTATTCGCCTCCGGGTCTGCCGTCATCAAACCGGAATCGCGCCTTCTGGCCCAGGCCATGACCGATATGCTGAGCCAATATCCGAAATATCGGATCGAAGTGGCCGGACATGCCGATAATGTGCCGATCAACAACAAGGAGTTTGATTCGAACTGGGATTTAAGCTCCAAGCGGGCCCTGAATTTCATGAAAATTTTGCTCGAAAATAACGCTATCGACCCGAGCCGGTTCCGTTCGATCGGATACGGCGAGTACCGGCCGGTGGATTCAAACGTCACAACCGAAGGCCGGTCCAAAAACCGCCGCGTCGAGGTCAGCATTATGCGCGGCATCAAAGCGTCGGAAGTGAAAAAAACCGCCGAGGGCGAATAGCACACTCGAAAAAAAGCAGGTTCCCGATTGATGAGGGGAACCTGCTTTTTTCTGCTGCCTGGGGGACGGTGTGCGGTTTTTGAGCGGCTGCGATGCAGAGCCGGCCCGCACGGCCCTCATCGCTGCTTTTCGCTCCGGCGACCATACCGTTACACATGCTTCACGGTGCTCGTTTCGATTTCTGTGGAGTCCGGCAATTCCGGATCAAGGCGATTCGGCCAGCGCCACTCCGTAAGACTGCATGGCAGCCGGCACACCTTTGAACCTTAGCCGTCCGTCGCTGATCAACGTCCACAGCCGGTATTCGATAAACTCCACCATAACGGCGCCGCCCCAGCTCTCCAGCGCTTCCATAATCACCCGGCTGGCCCGGACGAACCCCTCTTCGTCATCGCTGGCGTCACGCTGCATTTGACCGACAAAAACCGTCCGACCAGATATGAAGCTTCGCATCGGAAGCCGACAGCTCTTCCCAGTCCCGGATGTACGCTTCCCGTGTCTGCGCCGGCAAAGGCCGCTTTCCCTCTTCATGCAGCCGCACGATTTCTTCAATCGCTTCCGTGGAGAGGAAACCGAACGCGTAAGAATGCGGCACCGGGTCGAATCGGTGGGCTATCCTTTCATACAGCTGCGAAACATGGCCGATATAGACGGTATTCGGAGCATCGCGGAGGACAGCCAGGGCTAGACGCATCCCGATCTGCTCATGGGCGTGATCACCGGTCCAGATTGTAATGTCCTTGTCGGCGGGTAAGCCGCGTATAGCCTCCAGAATGAGATCTGAACCGTGCCGGATCCCTGTTAACTGGGCGTACCCATACCCCTTGAAACGTTCGAACATCCATTCCAGCCGGAACTTCCGCCCTTCCTCCGTCTCCAGCCCCCGGATCGGCCCTTCGGAAAAACAATCGTTGAACGCGAGGATCTCGCTTTCTTTCCTTCTGCCCAGGCTGCTGAGCGCACACTTCAAAGCTCCCGCGTCGGACAGTCCCATCACGATGTGGACATGGCTTGCTCTTCCCTCGTTCTCCGCCCGTTTTCGGGACACATGTCCATTCCATATTTCTAAAATTTGTTTTTGAAAACCATGTTCTTTCTCGGAATGCTCGTCGTAACGCCGCGCTTGCTCCAGCATTTGCAGCAGCAGCCCTTTGGCTTCATTGGGATGAAGGGCGTGAATTTCGTCAAGCATATCCGGGCGTTTCATTCCGCACACCTCACTTAGCGGGGTTATGTAAAATAATGGTACTCTATTTTATTTTAGCATAGCACCCTTCCGGAAATCCGGCTATACTCCCGACTATGGCTGCCTGAGGTTCACTAAACTCAAACCCTTCGGTCCCTACATAGGGAGTTCCGCTTTCGGCGGATATAAAAAAGACCGCCGACAAGGCAGTCTTTTTGATGCGTTGCAATTAAACGGTCGAAGCGTCAAGCTTTTCGTTGGCGCCGGACGCGGCGGCTTTGCTTTCCGGAGTGCGTCCCATAAACCACAGCGTGGACCAGATCAGTAGGAAGCCGATCAACTGTCCGATTGTCAGGGCCTGATCGAATACGAGCCAGTTGATCAGAACACCGACGGCGGGGAAGGACAGCTCCGCGATCGTCGCGAGAAACGCCTTGGTCGAGGACAAACCTTTATAGTAGAGCAGCATGCTGATCAGCCCCGGGAAAAACGCCTGGAACAGCAAGTTCACCACAATGAGCGCCCACTCGCCCGTAGCTTTATGAAGCTGCCAGGCGTCCCCACTCGCCATCAGCACGATAAACAGCAGCGGAATGGCCAGTAAAAACCGGAGCGAAGTTACGATCGGGAAATCGAGATTTTTTTGCAGCAAATATTTGCCCATGACCGTGGATCCGCCCCAGAGAATTGCGGCCAGAATCGACAGCAGACAGCTCAGGGTACCCAGATCTTTGAGCCCCAGCGACGGGGATTGAAACCCGAACGTCAGCAAATAGGTGCCCGCAAGCGCGAAAAAGATGTATTTAAAAAATCGGGCCGGCAGAGCTTCTTTCAGCAGTACACGCGCCAAGGTAATCGCAAATAAGGGCTGAAGCTTTTGTAAAAGCAGCACGGCATTCGCGCTTCCATGAGCAAACGCCGACGTGAATAAAATCGTGGCGATCGCCGATCCGCCCCACGAAATGAACAGCAGCGCGCCGATAACAGCCAGCGTCAGCTTCCCGGTCAATTGTTCGCGGTACCGGATCAGGACCGGAAGCGCGTAGCAGGCGAGCAGCAGGTGCTCGATGAACACGATCTGCGCCGATGTTAAGCTTTTCAGCAGCAGGATACGGAAAAGCGGATCGAGCCCCCACAAAGTGGCGCCCATCGCGACATACCAAATGCCGTTAATCCCTTTTCCTTTCGTTAATACGGACTTTCCGTTAAGACCTAAAGCATTTTCCAATTCAAAAACCTCCTGTGGAATGTTTTGAATTGAACCTTCCGAAAAGAGACGATGCCCCCGCTGGAATTTCAACGGGGGCATCGACAAACAGACTTCATTAAAATAAAAATTTTAATGAAGCTGCTTTTCACCTTCTCCCATCCGGACTTTACCGTCGGCCTTGGAGTCGCACCAAGTCAGTCCCGGCCTTAACAGCCGGGAGTCGCGGGCTTAAGGTACTTGCGTACCCATCACCGCCGGTTGGGACTTTCACCCTACCCCGAAGGTTCAATATTCAATTTCGTATGTTCTTCTGGTGACCTTTAGCAGTCGTTTCGGTGCTGAAACCCTTGATATCACTGAATTTGTGGCAATCTTCGTTTTCCGTTGATGACCTAATGTTACCGCTAAGATCATCCGGTTTCAGAACGAAATCCTGCCGAAATCCTGCCAGAAAACCTGCCAGAATCCTACCGAAATACTGGCAGAACTCATATGAGCTCCTGCTGAAATCCTGCCACAATTTCACCCAAGAACACTTAACTGTAATTGAAATATTAACACTCTAAAATAAAAAAAGCAAGGGCTTTATGCCCCGCTTTCTTTGCTTTCTAACCAATTGAAAAGCGCATCTCTTGACGCTTTAATTATTCCTCTTTTTCCCAATCGTCTTACTGGAAACGGCGGAGCCTTCAATAATTCGTAACCGGCCCTCCTACCAATGCCTAAAACCTGAATTATTTGTTCCGCTGTTAAAACTAGAGGCAGATCTGTTTTGTTAATATTAAATTTATTCTCCATATGTATTCTCCTTTTTTATCAATGTTTGATCTAATCATTCTTTAGCATCTTGGCACAATATATTAAACGAGTTATTGAACCATCCCTATTATATTTGGGTTGCTCCCATTTTTGCACTACTTTAAAGCCTCTACGTTCATTATCATTAATCGCTTGATCTAACTGCGCGCTTTCGTATCTTTTCATTATTATCGGCTGCAAATATTCACCTACATTCTTGTAATATACTTCTACTTCTTTATGAAACAACTAATGATCCATTCTTCGAATTGGTTTTCAATCTTACCCCATTTGCCGTCAATTTTTTTACTTTTTTGTCTCATCTCAGTTAAAGTGATCTTTATTAAGTTGCCAACTTTTGAGGCCTCCCCGCAACCATTTAGCTGTATCTTTTAATCTCAAAAAGAAGTGCTCGGTTTTGTTTACACTTTCCTTATAGTTTTGTTCGCATATCTTACCCTCATTTTTCTTGTTCAACCGATCTCTCCTTAAATATTTTTGTATACTTTAATTTTATAACTTCATCATCCTTGCATAGTTGTTGTACCTCACCAATCTATCTTTATCTAGTTTTGGATGATTCCAAATTTTAACCACATGATATCCTCTATTGATATTATCCATAATTGCTTTATTTAGTTGAGCTTCGGTATATCTACTCATTGTGATTGGACCCATATAGTCTCTCCTTTACTGTTATATGAAATTGATATTTTATTGCTTCATTGGCTTTGTATAATTGAGTATTAGCGAGCATTAAGCAGTACTAGCGAGTTCATTTTTTGATTTTACAACTCACTAGCCATTCATCGAATTGGTCTGCTGATTTTACCCACTTTCCATCAACCAACTTGCTTTTTGGCCTCATTTCAGTTTGCGATAGGTGTAAAAGGTCGCCAATTTTAAAATTATCATTACCGTTGCTGTAGAACTTCTTTTTATCTACTTTAATTTGTTTTTCAATACCCCTCATAAGATCGTATATTGTTAATCTTGGAGTATATTTCTTATCCATATCTACAATACAATACCAGTCTATTGCATTTGGATATCTAATACCTGCATATCCCATTAACTCTTTTTCATAAAGAACAGTTTCGTGGATTGGATATCTTTTTTCCTTAAGACTACTTCTTATCTCCGCCTCTCTTTTCTTTTTCATATTTAATCTTTTTAGTTTAGTTATATCTTTCAAAGTTTTCTTGTAAGCGTCTTTCCCTCCGACAAACTCATCATATATACTAATGAGTTCTTTGTTTTCACCAAATTCCTTGAAAAAATTGAGTCGTATTAATATTTGTAATTGCCTTGAGTCGCACGTTGTATTCTCAAGGATATCTACCAGTAGATCACAAAAAGATTCATATGTATTATCTCTTAATTCATAAAGTTCCTTGGCTATTTGTTCATTGAGATACTTGATTGACTTAATGCCTTTATAAATTGCATTTTCTTCTTTTGCCATCATATATTCGCTTACAGATTTTCTAAACATAATTGGTTTAATACTTACTCCTATGCTATTTGCATATTCAGCAATTTTACCCACCTTGTCTAGATTCTCTGCAATATTCAGCATTACAGTTAGAAATTCTAAAGAATAGTAATGTCTTAAATAGCCGTTTCCATATCCAATATGACTATATGGGTTAGAGTGATTATCTGAAAACCCGTAATACTGAGCATCCAATATTACCTGTAAGAAAGGCTCAATGATTGCTTTTGAATGTTCTTCATCTTCAGAAAATTTTTCTCTCATGTTACTGACGAACCGATCTCGAATTAATGGGATGTACTGTTCAGTTCCTTCCTTTTTCGAAAGTCCTCGACGTACAGTATCGCTTTCAGCCATAGAGTAACCACAAAAATCAACCAAGAAGTTCATGATTTGCTCTTGGCTAATTAGATAGCCATGAGTATTATTTAATGAGTTGTTGAGTTCTTTGTGTCCATGATCTTTAAAGATACCGGCAGCTAGACTTTCTCTATAGGACGATCCAGAAGGACGAATTGCACCGTTACCGATTGAGAAGAGCTCAATTAAACTGATTTCAGGATTAACTTCTCTAATCTTCTTTATTGTCTCTTGTTTGAACAGTTCTTTGTAATAACGGTGTGCCGATTCGCTCTCCCACTGAAATATGCCTAACCCCGAATCTTTCATGGATTCCCATACTACCTCGTCATTCACATTCATATTGTCAGGAACCAAACGTTCAATACCTGCAAGCCTACAAGTCTCATTAATAATCTCAATGTTGTCTAAGCCGAGTATATCCAGCTTCACAAAATTGCAGCTATCCAGCTCTTTCATGTTTACTTGGCTCACAGGATACTTGCTTTCTTTTGTATAGCATAGACCAATTGAATCATCTAAGTTCACTGGTGAAACTACATATCCCGAAGGGTGGGAGCCCACACTTATGATTACTCCACTTACCAAATCTACATATTTAAATAGTTCAGGATATTTTTTTCTGTAGCTATCAGGTATACAATCTTTCTTTTCTTCATCTTTAAAGACGGCTTTTGCAGTTTCGTCAACCAATGAAGCGTCTAACTGAAGTGCGCGGCCAACCTCTCTAATTGCCCCCTTTAAAGCAACGGTGTTGAATGTGATAATTTCAGAAAAGTGAATGTTTGGAATGCTTGCTACATAATCAATAACTTCTTGTCTTCGCGAAGGTGGAAAATCGATATCTATATCTGCAAGACTTATTCGTTCAGGATTCAAAAACCGGAAAAAATTTAATTTATGCTTTATGCTATCCATTTCGGTAATTCTCAATAAATAAGCAATTAAGCTTCCATTAACTGAGCCTCGACCATATCCTGGATAAATCTCTTTGGTATAACAGTAGTCGATAATATTTTTCTGCAAAAGCATGTAGTCAATCGTTCCCAATTTCTTATATGTATCAAACTCTTCCCTAACTCTCTCGTAGTATCTCTTTTTCTGTTCGGAAGGCAGTTTATTAGTGCCTCTCGCGACAATCCCTTCGTTTATTTTCTCTTTAAAGACTTTTTCAGAGTCTTCGTATAGCTTTGGATATTTCGGGCTAGAGTCAAGGGTAAACTCTTCAACCATATCTGCCATTACGTTTGTGTTATGAATAGCTTCTAAATAAGCATGACGAGGAATAGCAGACTGTTCTTCAAATTTATCAACCAGTTCTTCATAACTTTTAAAAGTTAAATCAAATAAATCCTCATCGCCGTATGTTGCTCCCTTAGCTTTCATCATTATCTTTCTGGCTGCTGCATGATCTTGGTTCAATGAGTGTGTATCAGTTCCAGCAATGAGAGGTATACCGGTTGATTTTGAAAAATCAAAAAGCCATTGATTGAATTTTATTTGTTCTGGATGTAAGTGGTATTGAATTTCTAAAAAAACCCTATGTTTGTTTCTTGTTAAAAACTCTAAGAGTTTATTAAGCATCGCTGCGTTGTTCTTTTGTAAAGCTCTCCATAGTGGGGACGCTAGGCAGGCAGTTGTCATAATTATATTGTCTGATGTATTGATCACTTCATCTAATGACAGTCTAGGGTTAAAGTAATAATGACCATCTTTACGATTGTTAGATAACGTTGTTAGTTTATTTAATTCTTTCACTCCATACTCATTCTTTGCAATAAGCATGTAGTGCATATTGTCTCGGATTAAACCTTTTTCTCTATCTATGTATTCGGTGACGTAAATCTCATTGGCATGTATGTATTTCATACCGTATTTTTCGACAGTCTGTTTTTTCTTGATCCAATTCATAATCGATCCGTGTTCTGAAAAGCAGAAAGAATTCATTTCTAATTCGTTTGCCACTTTTAAATACTGTTCAAACTTAGTTGTAGAATCCATTGACATACTCGTTGTCGGATTACTTAGATCGCTGTGGCAATGGTAGACCGTATAATTATCTCTCAGCAATATCGCCTCCTTAATCATATATTATCACATTCTTTTATTTTATTCAACTGAATTTCATTTGTCTGTTTCTCTAATTTAACCTTTACATTATTACCAATATATAGTACATTCAATACGGTTCAATAATCATCTCAAAAGCCCTGTGAAATGTACTCACAGGGCTCCCCTATTTCCTATAAAAACATAGTTTTATCGTCTAAATTTTTCATCGTCCTGTTGTAAAATCCTGTATTTTGCATGATGAACTTCTCTTTTTTCATCATGATAAAACTTTGACCTGTTGTGATATCCTACCCAATATAAATGGTACATCTTTTTAATTCTAACTAATAAATCATTATTAAAAACCTTCAACAAAGCCTCCTGTAGCTAAGTTGTATTCGGGCATTGGTGAATTATAGACTTTAACTTCACCTGGATTATATCTATGGAGTATTTGACGCATGTTATCGCGCCCAACAGGGTTTGATGTATGCAAGAATATTGCTTCAGGTAAAGCTGAATAATCGCCTAAAACCCACTTCTCAACCAACCACTTGCAAAAATCATACCCTGTGAGAGTATAATTTCCTTCAACCCCTCCCAAATCATGGTCTAAGGAAAGCCTGCGTATATTATTAGATTCGCAAATTGAGACAGCTTCTTCAACAGTCCTAGCGATATGGAACCCTTTAGGGCAAGGTCTCAAATCGTCCAAGAATAAATCAATCATATTTCCACCCCAAATTATTCGAATTTATATAGAGTCGCATCATAATCTATAAAAACTTCTTCAATAATTTGCTCTACTATATCCCAATCTCCACCGGCTAAACCGCAACCAATATTGTACGGTAGAGCAATAGACTGATTCGACTTCATCGCCAAAGACTTTAATTCATTTAATGCACCACGCAATGCAATATAGTCTGTATGTCTTTTTTGAACTCCATATCCGTATTGTCCAAACAAATTAGCAATGTATTTTTCACATTGCGTTGATACAATTTGACAACGACCCAATAACTCTCCTTTGTTACCGCACGATAGTTTATATTGTTTAAAAGCTTCTGGGTAGTCGCGCTTAATTAATTTAGCTAGTCCTGCTCCCATAACCCCCATACAATTTACCTGATGACCAATAATATCCTCGTTGGCCTCCATTAAATTACCTTGAACAATTTTTACACCCACGTTAACTCTCCTCTCGCAAGTCAGCTTTAATCACCTCTGCAAAATCGATAAATTCGAAGCCATCAACCAGCTCGATCTTAAAATTTTGCCTATATGGATTAATTGATGTAACAACGCCGATTAAATCCTGAAACTCATACTCCCCATATATCGTTACACATATTTCAGTTTTTCTCTTAAAGGAAATGCTGATATTCTCCATTACTATCTGCAGCTCATCTTCATGAAGCTCCGGCTTTCCCTTTAACCCAATTTCTTTTATTTGCTGGTTTATCGCCTCTTTATGTTGTGGTAACATCATACGACTACTCTCCCAACGCCCATTTCCACTTAGTTTTATGCTCATCTATAATGACCTCCGATCTTAGCCGCCCTATCTTTGGCTTGACCAGCAGAAGTTACAGAGCTTGCTCTCAGAATTGCTAATTCCCCAAATTTATCTTTGATACTATCCATCACACTATCTAATGTTCTCTTTTTTTCACAGTCATCAAACAGCGATAGCTGATAAGTGTTAGCGTCAGAAAGATCTGATAGTGATACACTTAATTTCCTGACTGGTTGCCGATCCCAATGAGTATAAAATATCCTTTTGACAACACTGTAAATATCGCCAGAAACATTAGTAGGATCGGGCATTTTCATTTGTCTGTGGAAGCCAGTCGGATGATCCCAGTCGGCACCCATGCAACCAACCGAAACAACAGACCCCATTAGATTCTTATTCCTAGCTCGTTTAGTCACTTCGTTCGTTATGTCCAACAAAACGACTTCTATCTCCCAGGGTTCGCAATAGTCACGCGGAAGAGTCATTCCGTTACCAATTACCTTTTGAGACATGTGAGTGCTCGGTGTAACCGGGGAGTCATCCATTCCATTTGCTGTCATCCAAATGAGTTGACCGTTTACTCCCCATCTTTTAGTGAGTCTAGGTAACGGTGTATTGGCAAGGTCGCCAATTGTTTTTATACCCATTCTGAGTAGATGTTTCTCCATTCTCGATCCAATTCCCCACATATCTCTAATTGGCATATCCCATATGTATTTATAAAGTTCATTCTTACGCAAAATAAAAATTCCATCATTGTTTTTCTTGGCAATCATGTCACAGCATAGCTTTGATAACGTTTTGTTTTCTCCAATACCAGCTCTCGCATGTACACCGGTTTCGATTCTAATTTTGCGTTGAATTTCTTTAGCCATTTCTTCGGGTGTGTTAGCGAATAGATGCATTGTATTTGTGCAATCAATAAAAATTTCGTCAATACTGTAAGGTTCAACTAGATCACTGTATTGCTGAAGTATGTTAGAAATCTGCATTGACACTGCTATGTATGTTTCCATATGAGGACGAATGACAACTAGCCCAGGACACTTTCTTAACGCATCGCCCAAGGTCTCTGCATTTTTAACACCATACTGTTTAGCTAATGGGCAAGCTGCCAATACAACCCCAGACCTTCTTGATGGATCTCCAGCAACAACAATTGGTTTGTTTGTCAGCGTAGGATCTTTGGCTTTCTCTACGCTGGCGTAAAATGATTGCATATCGAAAAGCATTATAATGGATTTCGTCTTAGAAGTCATTTTGCTCCTCCTTTATATGCGAACGTGCGTTTGTATTATTCATTATACACCAAACACATGTTCGTTAATCAAGAGGTAATTCGTTCCTTAGAAAAAAATTTTTATTTAGGGGTTGGATTTTTTCTCTCTCATCGCTTTGTACATTGAAGGAGATGAGAATCGGATGAAAAAAATAAAGCAATTGGCATTATGGATATTAATTAACAAGGAGGGTATTGCAGACATTACCTTAGAGCTACTGAAAAATCCTGCGATTGACGAGTTTATTATGGCTGCGCTAAAATTCTTCATTTTGAAAAAATCTGCAGACAATCGAAAAAATTAAACTTGCGAACAATGTTGACTTGAGACAACAGACAACAATATTAGAGATTGGAGTCCGAATGGACTCCTTTATTCTTTCTTAAAGAGTAATAAAACATGAATTTTATAGTCCAATTATATTTGCCGAATGCTTGTCTGTGCTCAACACTTTAACCAAACCGCTGTCTCTCATCTCGTCCAAAACAGTCTCTGTAAACTTATACTTCATTTCATTTATTAGATAAATTTGGTTAAATAACGGTTTAATTACTCGCGGCTCTCTACCGCAGTAACATCTACTTATGAAGGCTGCAGAGGCTGGTGAAATTTTATACTCACTCATGTTAAATTGCCACCGGCGCTTTAATGCCTGGATGGGGATTGTAGTCATCAAGAATAAAATCAAGCATAGAGAAATCATCAATCTTCTTAATATTACTGTTTAGATAAACTTTTGGAAGAGATTTTGGCTCTCTAGCCAGTTGTTTATTTACCTGATCTACGTGGTTGCTATATATATGTATGTCTCCTCCTGAATAAATCAACTCTCCTAATTGTAAACTACATACCTGCGCAATCATCATAGTTAATAAGGCGTATGATGCAATATTAAAAGGTAATCCTAGAAAATAGTCTGTAGATCGCATTTGAAACATACATGACAACTTACCGTCTGCCACGTAGAACTGGAACGCGTAGTGGCAGGGCGGAAGTGATGCAGAGTCCAACTCTCCAACATTCCAGGCGCTCACGAGATGCCTCCGTGAATCGGGGTTGCCCTTAATTTGGTTGATTACATTTGCTATCTGGTCAATAGTTCGACCATTAGGCGCTTGCCAAGTACGCCACTGAGACCCATACACTCTCCCCAGTTCTCCTGTCTCATCGTCTCCCCACTCATCCCAAATTGTTACACCGTAATTCCTACTCAACTCAAATTTATTTGTAGATCCAGACAGAAACCATAGGAGTTCGCCCAAAATCGAGCGAAAATGAACACGTTTTGTTGTAAGTAAAGGAAAGCCTTCATTCAAATCGAAGCGTAGCTGTCTAGCAAAAATAGATTTTGTTCCTGTACCGGTACGATCATTTTTTTCAATTCCATTTACAAGAATGTCTCTTCCTAGGTTGAGATACACTTTGTCTACATTGTTCATTATTGTATGCTCCTTGTTAATAAAGTTAAGACGGCAGAATTATCTATCTACCGTCTGTTATTTAAATTATTTACTTGACACTTGTTGTCGTTCGATTTCTTTTTTGATCATAGGTTCTGGGCTTACAAAAGTGTCGGACTTAATAATTTTACCGTCTTCCTCACGAAACTTGGGAACTCCATTCCAGAGTTTACTCATGTTTGAATTATGAACTGCCTCCACAACTCTGTCAGGCTTAACACCCATCATCACAAATGATCCCTGATTGAAATATTCTTTGTCACAAAGGGCGTCCACTTGAGCTGAAAGTCTATCTTCAGGAAATTCAGTTTTCAGTAATTGTTCGTATGTATTTTTCATATTGGCGAGAAGTTTGAGATATAAAAATTGGAATTCTTCGATTGTCTCAGAGCTGGCGTGAAGAAGCTCAAGCGACTCTTCTGCATCCCAAGACATGCGATTTAAAGCAGTTTCGACATCCATGATAGTTGGTTGCTCTGCTACAGGATGATTGAATGCCTTATGAAATTCTCGCACCATCTGATAATACATGTTTTCGTTAATGTTCAAATTGCAATAGCTCCCTTTTATATTGATTCACCAAAGTAATCTTTCCACCAATTGCAATAAATTTTTTTATGTCTTATTCTACTGCCTGTGCCCGATGATAAGTTGAACTCTCTTTCTATAGATGCATTCGAAACGCCATTCTTAATTTTTTTGACTACTTGAACAAACTGCTGAGGGCTCAATGATTTGTTTCTGTCGTTTCCATTTGACATCTCGGCATTAATAGAACCGAATTCGCTCCAAAGCTTTTTCCATCGCTTCTTATGTCTGACTAAACTTATGTATCGATCATGTAGATTGTATTTTATTGCTAGTTCTCCGTTTGCTAAGCCTTTTATGATGTCATTGATCAAGTTTCTGGCCTGAGAATTTGTAAGCTTACTCATGCTATTTTCTTCGCCACAAAGTGGAACCATTAATCCATGATCAAAAGCATGACGTGTATTTTCCTTATATGTAACTATTTCAAGGTTGTCAACGTGGTTATTGGTTTTGTTTCCGTCCTTATGGTTCACAACCATACCCTTAGGGATTGGATCGATAAAGTATTGTGCTACGAGCCTATGTGTAAGATAGGTTTTGCTATTATAACTGACAAAGTAGTATCCCGAAGTCCCCATGTATTGAATTTTTTCTGCATTGGTTTTTAGCGACTTTATTCTTCCCTTATTGGAAATCATCCAAGGGCATTTGTCTACTTTCTTTAATATCTCTCCATCTTTTAACACAAAACGATTTAGTTTGGCCGTATTAATTATTTATAATATCCTTTCATGAGTTCGTTTAAATATTCAAAATCACCATTTCTAATTGGCTCGACCTTAGCTTTCACATAGCTTCCGCCTTTAAGCGAAAAGAAATCGAAGGTTCCCCCGGATGAGAGTCCATTTAGAACAATCTGATCGATTTCTTCTGCCGGAAAATAAGGTTCATAACCTAAATTCATTAAAGCTTTATTTGCATTATGTCTAACGAACTTTTTTACTTCCGAAGCAATACCGATATCATCATAAATATCTTCAGAGTATCTGCACTCAATTTCATAAAGCTCATTAAGTAGGAC
Organism: Paenibacillus chitinolyticus NBRC 15660; assembly: GCF_000739915.1. Classification (GTDB taxonomy): domain Bacteria; phylum Bacillota; class Bacilli; order Paenibacillales; family NBRC-103111; genus Paenibacillus_F; species Paenibacillus_F chitinolyticus. Next base: position 27,413 of record NZ_BBJT01000003.1, read on the forward strand.
ATGTATGGATTCATCGATTCGCTTCTTATCTGTTTTTGTTAACTTTGATTTTATTTTTTGAAAAAGTAAACCCACAAATACACCATGAATAGCCTCATCGCGGGTAATAAGAAAAATTATCTCGCCTGAATTTTTTAACTTGCCCTGCCCTGCCAAATATAGCGGATAATAAAAACCGCTATAAAACAAAAACGATTCAAGAAATACTGAAGCAATCAACGCTTTTGCCAATGTGTAGTCATCTTTGATGTCTTCATAAATAGAATCTATTTTCATTGCTTTTGCCTGCAGCCATTTGTTTTCTTCTGCCCATTTAAAAGCATCATCAATCTGCTTCTTTGTTGCCAGAGTTGTGAAAATGGTGCTGTAGCTCTTTGCGTGAACTTGTTCCATTGCGGCCATAAAAGCAAGTACCGCCTTCTCTTGCAAATCATCAACATGTTGCAATACTTTCGGCATACCCACTCCCCCCTGCTCAGTATCAAGCAGGGTGAGTCCAGCAAGAACTTTCATATAAACTTCTTGTTCCGTATTGGTTAAGGACTCCCACACTTTTTTATCTTTGCTTACAGGAATCTCCGTGTCCAACCAGAATTGCTTTGTGTTTTGCTCCCAAAATATATTCGCATAATCACTTGTTTGTTCATTCCAATTTACTGGCTTAATCAATTAATCACCCATTCTTTCATTTTGATTACACAACGCAACTAACGCACGAGTCATCAATTTGCGTCATCTTCATTCGACTGTAATACAGTGTCTTCAAGCCCTTTTTCCAAGCATAAATGTAATACAAGGAAATATCTCTTGTAGTCATTGTGTCTTTGAGATATAGCGTGCAGCTAATTCCTTGATCAACATGATTTTGAATAGCTGCATACAGATCGATCATATTAAACATATCGATGTCGTAGGCTTCTTTGTAATAAAAGAAGCTTGATTCATCCAGATAAGGCATCGGATAATAGGTATCGCTGTCTCCATAAGTACGATGCTCAATTTTTTCAGTGATTGGAGCTATGCTAGCTGTACTTGATTGTACATAGCTAATGCTTCCCGTAGGAGCAATTGCCAAACGATAGCTATTGGCAATCCCATATTCCATTACATCGCCCTTCAGCATTGACCAATCTTCTCTGGTTGGTAATTTGATGTCTTGAAACAGCAATCGCACCTTGTCTGACTTTGGCAAAAAATCATTACTAAGATATTGATCAAAATAATTACCGCCGTTATATGATGAATTTCTGAATCCTTTGAAATTAAACCCCGTTTCTTTGGCGATCAGCATTGATTCTTTTAGAGAATAATAATTCACTGCGGCAAAAAAAACATTGGCAAATTCAATAGCTTCTTTTGATTCATAAGAAATCTTATTCTTTGCCAAGAACCCATGTAAGTTCATCGCTCCAAGTCCAACAGAACGCATCTGTCTGTTTGCCTTATCTACACTTGGTACAGACTTAATGTTGGTCATCCGCGAAACCACGTCGAGCATTCTAATTCCAGCAGAAACCGCACCAGCAAGATCCTTATTCTCCATCACGTTGACGATATTCAATGAGCCAAGATTACACGAGATGTCTCGTTTAATTTCATCTTGTTCATGATAATCGTTAATTGTCGATGTTTCAGATAATTGGATTATTTCTGTGCAGATATTTGAGAATTTCACTTTGCCTTCTTCGCTTAACGGATGTACGGAGTTAGCATTGTCCTCAAAAAACAGGTATGGATATCCGCTCTCCACTTGAATTTGCGCAATCATAGTCAACATATCACGAGCAGAAATCTTCTTCTTTCTGATGTTCGGGTTTTCGACCAATTCATCATATTTTTCACTGATGTTGATTTCACTCATCCGCTTTCCATATTCCTTGTAGATTCCATACGGTGAAAACAGGTACATGTCATAATCTTTTTCAACGAGTTCAAAAAACTTGTCGGGAACAATCACGCCAAGCGACAAAGTTTTAATCCTCGATTTTTCATCTGCATTGATTTTTTTTGTTGATAAGAAGTCTAGGATATCTAAATGGAATATGTTCAGCCATGCAGCTCCGGCACCATCTCTTACCCCTAATTGATTCGAATAGGAGTAACTGTCTTCCAGAAGTTTCATCACTGGGATGACACCACTACATTTGTCCTCAATACCTTTAATAGGGTCTCCTAATGCACGAAGGTCGGTTAGGTTATGTGACACACCGCCGCCCCGCTTTGACAATTGAAGAGCATTGTTGATGGAATGAGAAATGGAGTTCATCGAATCGTCCGTCATCAAGAGAAAGCAGCTAACAAGTTCTCCTCGTCGTTTCTTACCTGCAGATAAGAATGTTGGTGTGGCAGGCTGATACTCTCTCTTAATCATCTTGTCTGCAAACCAAAAAGCCTTATCGGTATCCCCTTCGGCCAAGGTAAGTGCGACAATACAAATCCTATCCTCATAACGCTCTAGGTATTTTTTATTGTCTTCAGTCCTCAGCGCGTAATTATTGTAGAATTTGAACGCCGACATAAAAGAGGGGAACCTAAATTTCATGCCATATACATGTTTGTACAATTTCTTGATATCTTCCAATTCGTACTGATTAATGATTTCATGTTCGTAATAATCGTTTTCAATCAGGTAATCTAATTTTTCTTTTAAATTGTGAAAGAATACAGTGTTCTGATTGATATGATCGACAAAATAACTCTTAACGGCTTCTTTGTCTTTTTCGAATTGATACTTGCCGTCTTTTTGAACCATTATTTGATTGTTAAGTTGAATCCATTTTGATGCATCAGACAAAATTCATTACCTCCAACATAAATTTAGCAACATCCTTCTCAGTTCCAGAAAGTTCAAACTTGAGTATTGCTGGTACTTTGTATGTATCTGCGATTATGTCCGCAGCCTTAGCAAATTTAACTCCCCAATTTCGGTTACCGCTCGAAGCTACACCTTTTAGATGAACATGATTAGCTTCTAAAAAATCTTTGGTCGACCTAGAAACCTCTCCAAAGCCGGTTGTATATGTAACAAGAATAAAAGAAGTACTCACTTTAAGCTGCGGAACAATCCGATAGCATTCCAGATTTAATTTTTTAACAAAACGTTCAACATTACCCGTTTTCGAATCATATATTATAATCATTTGCTTTAAACCTTTTCAGCGGATAAAATAACAGTTTTATTGCCTAAATAGCTATAAAAAAGCTTGTAGGTATAACGTTTTTAAAATTGTCTTTTACATAAAAGAAGCATATCTTTTGCCATTCTTGCCGGTTCGCTTACGATCCTTGAAAAATTTTGTATTTACTCCGCCTTGTTTCTGGCTTCCTTGAAGAAGGTGAAGATGTTTAAATTTATACCCTCTATCTTTGCACTGAGCAAGTACATCCTTCTCTGCCAATTGTCTTGTATTCTCTGTAGATTCCAAGATAACAGACTTACCCTCTTCGTTATTAACAATTGCGTAAAATTTCATGTATTTATATTCTCCTTTTATTTTAATATGGTGTGAATTCATTTCTATGTACACATGAATACCTGAAAGCACATTGGTTTCTCAAGTTGCATAACTGTGATGCGAAGAAATCCTTTTTACCATCGACAGTTTTACATCGCGGCGTCCAAGTATCTTTATGATTTAAGACTTTACATACAGTGTCTCTAACCCATTGCTTTGTTCTTTCCAGTTCTTCAATTTCAAACTTAAATACACGTTCACGATTTTCCTTTTCCCGCGGGAATATGTATACTAAATTATCGGGATAGACTCCGAATTCATTGTAGTAAGGAATAGAATATAGATATAATTGCATGATATTGTGCTTCATTTTCTTCGTATCGTATACGCGGCTAGTTTTATAGTCTCCAATCACCTTCCCGTATTCTCTATGCTGTGCAAACATATCAGGAAACCCCTTGAGCTTAATCTTGTCGACTTCGAAATTCTTTAATTCTTCGGCCTGGGTAATTGTATAATCCTTGAATACATCCTCAAACTCATCGAAGAATTTAAATAATGAATTCTCGTAAGAAGCCCTCATTTTCTGAAATGGCACTTTGTAATGAAAATTTTTGAGTCCTCGTTTTAGTTCGTCTTCAATATCCCAGGCAATTAAACTCCCGTTATGCAGCCGTTCAGTCATCTCGTGAACCAAAGTTCCGTACTCGGCGAAATAGTTGTTTTCCCCACGGTTACCTATGTTGTACTGTTGGTTAAAAAGGTGAAAGCATCCATCTCCTTCAAGTGCCGAATGATATGTATTTAGTCTACTCCAACTCCAAATTATTTCTGACAATGCATCACACTCCTTATTAGAATCAAGCGCTAAGAAATTTCCCATCCCGATTATCATCAACTATCAGTTATTAATATTTTTTATATTAATTCGTCGATAATGCCTAGTTCCAACCCCTGTTCGGCGGTAATGTACCAATCATCTTTCATTTTCCTAACTTCATCTAACTTGCTCATTGGAATCTTCGTTTTGGTCAGCAATACATCATCATACATATTTTTTACTCTTCGCAGCTCTCCCAAGGTGTCATGAACGTGCCCAAGTTTACCCTCAAGATTCGTTAGGCTATCGTGATACATGAATGTTGCCAACTTGTGAGCGTAACGTTTATGTGCAGCGGCTGCTGCAAGCAGTGCCATTGACATAGCATATCCATAAACATATGAATGAATCGGTGTCTTACTTGATAACATGGTTGCTACAATTGCCATTCCATCATAGATTTGTCCGCCATAGGAATTAATAATTAGTTTAATCGGCTGTCGATCGACAATTTTCTCTTCGTCGTCTCTTTCATTAATATTGATAATTTGTTCAATTAATTTGCCAGCAGCCTCAGGGCAAATTTTATCGTATAAATATAGCGTTCTATCATTTGTTTTAATCATTTTTCCCGGTCAACTATATAGCGAGTTGTTCTTTCCGTTATTTTAGTAATTTCAAATGTATCTAACCCATTTTCTTTTGCCAGATTCTCAATCCTTTTAATGGTAGGGAGATCGGTCAGATTATCTATAGTTTTTATAACCTGAGACCCTTTGTCGCTAACTTCCTTGGCATTATAGATATCTATCCTAAAGGATTCACTTTTTACCCCATCATATTTTCGAGCTATTTTTTTCACCTCATTATTCGAATTGAGTGAGCAAATAAACAATCTAACTTTTATCAACAAAATGTATTCATTTGTGTACATTTGCACACATACGTACACACTCGTTTACCACTGTATACAGTAGGAACATTTGTTTGACATACTATATATAGTGTGATATTGTCTATATGTAGAAAATATTTACAAGAAGGAGGGTCATTATTATGGCTAAAAGCAGCACTCGAAAAGTGTCTTCGTCAGCAATGTCTACTAAGGCTTCCTCAGTACTAAGATCTAGTTCTTCAAGTAAGACAGCAAAGTCACTTGCCGGTTCCGTACTGGCGCAATCTCGTGCAGGTAGAAAATAGTACGTTATTTATTCATTTCTCCAGGCACACTAGTCTGGAGTTTCTGTTTTTTACGGAAGTGTTAGCCATGTTGCAAGGATGCGAATTCATTCATCCGAGCATATGGCCCCTCTTTCTTTCCATAAAAGATTGATTTTATTGGTCCGTATCAAAGACTCTTCTTCTTCCTCGGTCATAATTGTCTAGCGGGTCTGAAATAAATCTACCGTTCTTGTCGCGCACTTTTACTAAATAGTCCATCCAATTTTTTGGCATTAACTCGGTTCGCCAATTTGTATCATCGACCTCTTCGAGCAATTCAACAAATTTAATCTGCCATTCCATAGGCATAGATTGGAGAACAGTACGAGGCAAAACTAGATAGTTTGCATAGGACAGCCCAAAATAACTATGAATATCTTGGTTCATACAGTAATTCCGTTTCTCGCAGCAACTTTATCAAAGTCTCTACGTGCATGTTCATTGTATTTTTTATAATTATCGTTTTTTAGACCGTATTCTAAAAATTCATCGTCATTACGTTTTAACACTCTTTCAAAAACTTTCATCGCATTGTCATTAATAAACTTTGGATTGCTTTCGTCTTCAACGGTAGGCCTAATATTAGCTGCTTCCCAGATCTCATACATGTCGGCTGAAAAATATGTTCTAAAAGGACTGTAAGCGGAAATCTGTTTGTGACCAAATGTTTCAAGTAATTCCATCATTTCCTCTTCATAAAACTCATACTCAGGAACATAGTCTGCAATCTTGTACATCCATACTTTAATCAACATCGTAAGATCTTCATCCGACCATGTTGTTTTAAAATATATCTTCGGATCTTGCCCTGCTTCAACGACTGCTAAGTGTTCAAGTTTATAAACTCTTGGTCTTGGCATAAATCAGCCTCCCTTTTGTAAAATTATTCATTTCAAATACTCTTAACCTAATTTCATTTTCACATTGATGTAGAAAACAATATCTTCATAACTGAAATTCTCTGTAATTGCAGGATGCATGTAATACTTCCAAGCTTTTTTAAATGTACAATTAAATATAGCCGCCTGATTAGCTAATGTGTCAGCAACTTTAGAGATCTCAAGCACACTCACTCCTCCTATGAAATTAAACTTTTATTCATTAATTCTCAGATTTAATCTATTTCTTTGAGAATTGTCCAACCCAAACCGAATCGCTTCTTCAAGGCTTCCTGTTACTTCCGCACTTCCCCACGCCTGACAGTCCCAACCTGTATAGTCGCAGCCTGCATCAATAATCGCGTACCTGCCATCTTTAAGTTTGAAAATACCAATCCAATTAGACGTATCGTTCTCTCCGTCATCCATTGCGATAATTTCAACAACATCTTCCCTACTAAATGGCCTCGTAGATACTGGTTTTGCAAAGTGAACAGTAAATACTGAATTAGCGTAGCCGAATGCTTCCTTCCAATCATATGTATTGATTTCTTCTAACATTTCATCGTCTCCTATAAAATGAACTTTTTATCAACTAACAGTTCTAATATGCTTGACAGGTATACCGCCAATTATCTCACGTTGCTTAGCCTCAAATGATGTATTGTCATTTACTAATAAGCGAATTTTTATATAACCATATTCATTTTCTTCTTCTACAATTTCACAAATTCGTCCCCTATGCCTTCTCCACCAATTCAGAGGTGAATCACAACTAATAATAACAGCCTTTTTCATATACCTGTTTTCATCCTGACTTTTTGAGATCTTCAAGGTATTTTTCTTGATACTCGATTTCAGTAATCAGATCGAAGTTACCTTGAGATCGTTTTTCTAAATTAAAGTCTGCTTTATAGTAAATCTCCTTATCTAATGAAATATACCTTTCTAAGGACTCACCTCCCAAGGAGCATATACCGTGCTTAAACTCGACCAGTTTAATGTCTTCATAATTTGATAATCCAAATCGATTTAGAATTTTTATGTATTCAGAATTATAATCTTTTGCTTTTTTATCGTTCTTTCTCAATCTACCTTCATTGGTGAATAGCTTTTTGTTTTCATCCTTAGACAGTTCTCTTACATCTAAGCATAGAATATTGGTCGATGGCCAAATGCTTTTTACTGACTCTCCAAGCAACTTATTCACTTCATTAATCACTTTTTTCCATTCGCCTCTTTGGGTCATACTTTTTCTTGCATCTAAATAGAACTCGCTTCCCGATTTAGCCTTGTAACAAAAGCCCACACAATCAATCCTCTCGAAAATTCATTCATTTGCTGCATGATATTTAATGGTAACTATAAAAACTTATAGCCACCAAGCAAATTCTTCTTGGCCATGACCGGTTTACCATCAACAAACAATTCGGCAACTTTTACATCATCACTAAGCCATTGTTCATTCGGATTCTTTTCTGAGTTAGGCTGAGTGAACTCGCACATTAATCTTCCTCCGTACTCTTTAAGAATGAGGCATCGATCATCGTAAATTTTTGAAACAACTCCGTATTCCCAACCGCCTGGATGTTTGTAACTGATTTCCACCAACTGTCCCTTCTTCATATCTCCCTCCAAAAAATCATTCGTATTATTATTCATTGCTTTGATAGAATCGCATCATTTACAAAATCCTTTTCCTGAATCGCACTTCTGATTGTAACAGTTACATCGTAACTTTTACCTTTTTCTAAATTATATGACTGACTAGGATCAACAAAGTAGTTAATCTTATACCCTTCGATATCAATAAATTGAAGGATGTCTCCTCTGCTAGTCTTAATTTGTTCAACATATTCTAAATCTTTGATTATTTTTACAGGTTTAGCCTTACATCCAGCGGCTAACAATAGTGCGCTCAACGCCAAAACTATAGTCCATTTAATCATTATCGTCCCCTATAATATAAGTATTTCCTTAGTTCAATGATTCAGCTTTTTAGAATTTCTTTCATTTCGAACAATTCCATTATTAATGACATTGAGAAGAGACAATTTGTTCTTCTTTTGATTGTTTACAATTGAATTAATAAATGCGTCGATCATGCATTCGGCTTCATCTAAACTCACATTCTGAACCACAGAGATAGTCTTTGCTATATCCTTGAAAATCCGATTATTTTCAAAGTCCAATTGGGCACCTCATGAAATGTAATTTTTATCGTCTAGTCAATCGTGTTTCCATAACCAGTACACCATGTTTTACAATATCCTTCTTCAATGATTTCTCCTCCACGAATGAGCCAATACTTACTTTTAGAGTCCTGATCGCGGAAATCTTCAATTTCATATTGAAAATCAATTCTGCCTTCTGCGTTTGGGAAACGAGCAATTAAATACTTAATCCATTCCTCTGCGTCATCATCATAGTTTTTCAACTCTGTTCCTATAAACAAAAAGATTGAATTATTCGCTCCCAAATGAATATTGGTGTCCTCACTAATACAAGCTCGGCCTTCTGCAAAGTCGAGGTAATCTTTTCTGACCTCATTCAATTTATTTCTCAACGCTCTGTAGTTTTCTTTGTTGAAATCTCCAATACTATCTATGTTCAACCAACCTCTGACCTGTGTGAACATTCCCACCGTTTCGCTCTCCTTATGAAATCCGTATTTTATTCTCCCTTAAATAAGTCGATTGCCTCTTCTTTGATTTCCTCAACACTCTTTTGTAAACCTCTTTCTTCTGCTGCACCAAGAACCTCATTTAATGACTTCATGTGTATTCGTATAATCTATGTATTATTTTGTTTATAATACTTAGTCTTTATAAATGCCCATACACCGTGCATTCTTTCTCCATTGTCATCTATAATGTAGTGCTCGTCTTCACCACACGATATGCCAATTGGTTTACCAACATATAGCTCGTATATTTTATCCTTGGTGATATTGCTAAGATCCTTGTCTACTGAGATATGAGTTGCCTCGTCAAAACTATTTACTCCAACCAATTGGCTTATCTCAATCATAAAGCACCTTCTTTTTTATTATATTCTTTTACTTTGTAAGAATAGCACCAACCTCTTATTCAGTCAATCAATAATTTATTTTTCATGTAATCACATCTATTTCTTGTAATTTCTGGAATATGAGGTTAATATGTATAGGTCGACAGTAATTGCAGTTTGTACAAACGAGCACTTCATTATCTGGAGGTCAGTATTTTGAAAAAGCTTGCTTTGTCTTTAACAATTTGCAGTGTTGTTCTTAGTTCTATTGTACCTGTTGCCGCAGCTAGTTCAATTTCCGAAACTACACTAAATGATTATCTTTCAAAGGCGCGCTACCCTAAGAATGTAATTAATATCTTAGACAAAGAGCAGAAGGAGACTATTTACAATAATAAGGCGGAATTCGCTTTTGTTAAAAGTGGTTCTGAACTATTAACTGATGGTCAAGAAAAGTCTTTGATTACACCGCAAGAATTAGCCAATTTTTCTGCACAATTAGTTGGCAGCCAAATATCATCTCCTAGTGGTTATGCAAAAATTATTCTAGATTTTAACTTCGATTGGAACTACATGCCTGTCTTTACTTCAAAAGATAAATTCGGAATAGCCTGGTCTGATGATTTCACTGCGTTACCAGAAACCGCAAAGTATAATTACAAGGCTGTTAATAACGCATCAGGTTTGTATGCGGAACTGGGTAACACTTCCGACTACAGCGATTATAATATTAAAAAAGGCATTGGGTGGGAAATCAACCTAACTGCAGGCTTTACAAGAAACGGCACTTTTTATCCTGTCGGCAGGCACAAGGGATGGGGTCAGGTAATTATTCAACGTCCCAAAGATAAGCCTGGAACCCCAATGACAACCGCAGCAGTTGGAAACTATTTCCACAAAGAAATCGCAGGTAATGGATCGCTCTCTTTCGGTCTTTTTGATGGCAAGCCTCAAATTTCGATCAGTCCATCAATCAGCTTTGATAAGTCTAATGATTATGCCGATGTTGTAAACTGGACTCAATAATTGTATTCTTATTGTAGCAAAGGAATATATAGAACATTTTTCCTTTGCTACAATATTTAGGGGAGGTATTATATGCTAGGTGTATCAGTTGCATTTATGATATTTTTTTCGCTTTTTGCCATCCGTTCAGCAGTTTTGAAAGAAGGCCTCGGAAAGTTTATAGTCTACGCTCTTCTTGCAGCAATTCCAATATCTATCTTAGCAGAGATAATGCTCATAAATTATAAGTGATCAATTAGAGGCTCTACTTTTGTAGAGTTTTATTTTTTTAAAATTCACTGCCATTTAATGCGCCGACTAAAACCAAGAGTTTCTTTGTAATATTTTCTCACGTATTTTTTTGCTCTCCACAGCGAAATAGGCGAGCTAAGAACCATCCCTTTGGACTCAAATTCGATGATGCTAGCAAAGAATTTGCAATTGTTTTGTCTATCCCAAAGACTTTTTCCGTCAGTCCAATTTTCGCGAGACCAAGTGTATTTATTAAATTCTTTTATAAAATTATTGTAATTACCCCAACCGTATTGATTGGTGAAATCTCTTGTCATAATAATGTGGGTAAGCCAATCAACTGAAAGAACAGCCGCAACAAATATAACAAAATTCGTAATTAAAAAGGTAATTATATTTTTCCCTCTTTTCTTGTATTTTCTTTAAAGATAAAACCTACATTTTATTGGTTAGCTGCTTTCATATTCAGCTTGATAACATCTTTAACTCGCGCTGACGCCGTTCAAATTGGGTCATGCAAGTTGATTCGATCTGCTCCCACTCACTAAAGTCTTTGTCATTGACCTCTATTACGATGTAATGAGGAACGACCAAGAATTCTTTCCCGCACTCGCTACAATGTGGTCTGTCGAATGCGTAGCATCCGTACTTTTCGTCCAATGGTATGTCTTTAAGGTCAAAATCTGCATTCTCGATCAAGACAAACCCCTTACATTCTGGTTGGTTGCATTTATGCGCTTCAATAGCCAATATAAACCCTCCCTTAGTTGATGTTACTCCATGGTCAATTGGTGTTTATTGATTTTGACCTCTTGGCCATTTCAAAGACATGTTGCATATGACGCAAATCCTTTTCTGTAATGCTTATGTCCACCTCGTCGATTGGTTCATCTCGCAAATGTTTAGGGATTTTAATCAGTACAGATATTTCGCCTTTGCTATTCAAACTTAAATCGAATAAAAAATTATCGATGTACATATGCCCATTCCCTCCCATGTATTTCTGTGTTACGAATGATCAATCTACATTTCCGTTGATTTCATCCGCGAAGTAAGCAGATAAAGCCTTTGCTAGATTTGAAAGTCTAGCTGCAGAATCTGCCAAACTATAAGATGATTTTGCTAGGTCCCCCAATTCCTTTAGAGCGTGTTCTTGTTTTGAATCATCTTCAAAATTCCCCTTCGTTATATTCATCCAAAGGAACGATATGTCAAGCCTCGTTCTCTCCAAAAGCTCCTTTGCCTTTTCTTGCTCTTCTAGGATGTAAGCATACGCTTCTCGACTTGAATTAAAGGTTGTTCTGCTCATTTTATATAGACCTCCATGTATTTCGCTATTCAGACATGACCAGTGCACTTTTCGTACTTTTTTGCCCTATACTCCGAATCTCGCTTAATACCGGAGCTAAGTCCATGCCGTTTCCCTGTAACACCGCAACGCTCGCAGCGCATTTTATCGTAAATGTGCGCCCCTCTGATGATGGTAATTGTGTTTTGTTTCTCCCATAGGTGTTCGACTATGCTCTCTTCGGGCAACACTTCCACATCCACAAGCTCGCGGGGATTCTCGCCTGGCCTCAATTTGCTATTAAACCTGTCGATCATAGCCTGCGCCCATGCCTGCGGATCTCCTTCGTGAAAATCGTATTTTTCCTTCCATGTTGACATCGAACCTACTTGTCGCACTTCAATCTCTATTCTTGGCATATATAAACCCTCCCAAGTTCGTCAATATTCATCGGTGTTCATAAAAACTATCTTTCTTGTCGTATGTCAATTACCATAAACAACCCATTCTTCAATTCTAGTTTCAACGCAGTACTATAATGGTCATCAACTACAGATGTCGTTACATCTACAACCTTGGCACCTCTTACATCAGGCGTACCATGGTACAAATCCTGTCCAAGAAAATTAGAATATGTAATCAAGGTTTTCATTTTCTCATGTCCTTCCGTATTCACTTTGTTGTATGGACTACTTCCTCAATATCTGGATGGTTGAAGAAGAAAAAGTATGGAGAAAAACTCTTGTCTTGACTTACAGTCCATTGAAAGCCCTTAGTAGAAACCGAAACATAATCCCATGCAATGAGTGATTTTGGACTGACGATCCGCCTGCCGATAATAATCCACTCCTGCTGTTCATCGTTATCTGGAGCGACCTTCACAACACTTCCGATATTAAGTAAGCACTCTTCCATTTGATCCTCCGTTTTGTTATTTATTTTTTCGTGTTTATATTTACTGTTTGGATGTTCTAATTGCCATTGAGCGTAATATATCTCATCTTCTATTCGCTCTTGTTCAGATAAATAATTCATCAAATCGCTGACTCTCTCAAATTTAATCCTGTATCCATACGATAAAATCAATATTTTATATGTATTTCTAAAAACATCTTCTTACATATTTATTGTATTCTTTTATTATTATAATGTCAATACACATATTTCCTTTTTCGCATCTAACTAATCCTATAGTTATAATGATCCTTATAGAGATCCATAAATGACTGAAAACCTAAATCCGTTGGTGAGTGCTTTGCTTCAACCGTAAAGACACTTTTTCCATCCCACATCACAAAAATACTGCGACTCTTACCAAACTTCTGAGCTTGCAGTTTAATCTCTTCAGGTTTCTTATCCCGGTCAAAAGCCAATACAATTTTTATATCGATGCCAAGCGATTTAATCATTCTTGCTTGGTAATCGGTTACCTCGCTGCCACCAAGAGCTACACAATTCCTTACACCAAATTGTGTAGATAGCCAACAGGTTTTTTCGGCTTCATATATAATTATCTCTTTGCTCTCAATGATATACCATAAAGCCCGATGCCAGTTATAAAGCTCCCACATGTTATTGAAATTATGCAAATATAAATACTTAGGTATATCTTTTATTTTGTAGTCCGGGTCTGTCGTTCGTCCTTTAATCGATACTATCTCTCCGTAACTGTTGTGTATCGGAAATATAATTCTTTCCGACTTCAGATCGAAACCAACTTGAAACTCCTGCTGTATACCATACTCAATTCCTTCTTCAATAAGCGCAGCATGTGGGAACATTACAAATCGATCTAGGGAGTCATCACTAAGTACTTTATTCTCTTTAACTTCCAGAATTGATTTACTTCTATTTTTCTTTATATCCTTCAGCCATTTCAAGGGGTCATTAAAAACTACAACCTGTTCGCCAGTCAAATACTCATGGTAGCCTAATTGTTCGCAGATCCACCTTTTAGACTTTGGCAGGCATTTATGTATGTCTAAAGCCTCGATTTTATCAAATACAATGTATGAAATGAGATCAAATATATCACTACCGAGAAAAGTCCTGTTTCTGATCTTACACGTCAAGGATTCGTTGAGATAGACCTGTAAACCGCGACTATTGTCAGACTCAAATTTGTCAGGCAACATTGATTCATACCGATTGCTCTTTTCTTTAATGTTTTCACAACCGGCTTTAGACAGTATTTCTTCAATACGATTTTCCGTGATAATTCGCTTCTTAATCAGCATTAAATCATTTATCATTAAACTCCCCCGTGGGAATGCTACCTGCCGTTATTTGGAACTTTTACATATGCAACTTCGCGCCAAATATTAAAATCGTAATTAACTTCAAAAACAATCTGTTCATCTTCCGAGCCTTCACGATTTTTAGGGAGAAACAGAATTAAGTACTTCTTTTTAGGATCTAGTTTATATGGTATTGGAATCCATTCGCCACTAAAATCATCTTTTTTCCAATTGTAAGGATATAGTCTATTCTTATGACCATCCTCTTTATATTCGTCATCAAACATCAGTCTGCCAGCCATCACTACGGCCGCAACCTCAACAATTTCCAATGATTTTCCAATACAGTCAAGATCGATAAATCGATACTCTCTACCGATTTTTAGCTGTACGGTGGCCAAGCAATGGCAATTATACGCCTCCTCTTTAATACAATCGTACAGATCCTGTGCCGAATTACTAAAGGCCAACCATCTTTCTATTTGCTGTGACAAATCTGGTTTAAATGTATCGAACAAAATATGTTTGTAGCCGCGCGCGCGATAAAGCTCAATTCGACCGATTACGTCCTGCACTCTGTACTTCTTTAAATTGATGAAAAGAATATTCTCTTTTCTATGTTTTTCGATCCACTCTCTTGCTTCGTTAAGAATTGCCTCCCCTTCATCCGTAAACGTTCCTCTTTCAATTATATCTCTTGCGAGAGGTTTCTTTAATATCCTGGAGGCAACCGTTGCTAGAAGCCTTGATCTCCAACGCCTGATTCCTTCTTCGTTTGCGAATACAATAGCTTTCTCATCAGATTCATAAATGCCTAGTACGGCCTTTTCGGTGAGAATACTCGATTTGCCTACTCCCGATGGTAGGACCAAGTAATTGAGATTACCAAGCTTAAGCCCGTTTATCTTCTTATTTAACCGAGGTGAATCAAAGAATGGAATGCCTGACTGGATACCCTTTTTTAACTCCTCAATGGTTTCATTTAAATTATCGCCTAGATAATACTCGACAACTTCACCGGCGTTTATTTGTGCAAACGAGGATTTAAATTTAGTCTGATAGAAAGTCTGCAGTTGACTTAATGACATACTTGTTAACTTATGTATCAGTTCAAGATTCAAGACATTGATAAAGCCCTCGTCTTGGAGTTTTCTCAGACTCTCATATTTTTGGATTTCTGCGAGATGATAATCTTCGTTACCTTTCTCCGGATTGCACTCTTCAACAAGTTCAGCTATGGTGCTGTATGCACCAAACTCATTGTATACTTCAAGCCAATCCGCCTTTCCTTTTTCTTTTGGCTTTGAAGAAAGAAACGAATATACAGAAGTGTCTTCAAAACTCCGTAAGCCACTCTCGAACATTTCTTTTCCAACATAATAATAAAAGTACCATATCGGCCTTGTAAATGTGGTTTTATCGATCTTATGTATTTTATATTTCGAATACAGTGTCGGAGTTTTCCAAAGATAACCCACAAACAATGATTCGTGAACTTCCGAAGGCGCAATAAATTCTGTGATATGTTTTGTGCTCAATAAATCGCTCCTTTATAACAAGTGAGAGATATCCATCTCGTCTTTTACTTTAGATCTTGCCGCAGCTCCCAATGACATATCGGCTCTCGTTTTAACCTCATACATTTCTTTTTGATGTATCTCTTGTTTGGCTTTATTTTTTCTCTCTTGAAAAGCCGGATTAATTCCGTGTTTCAGCATCAATGTAATGCATGCGTTAATTCCTTCCGAATCGTTTCTGTAATCAAGCACATTTGAGATAAACCATTTTATCTTCTCTTCGCTTATCTTATAAGCTTCTAAAATTAACTTGTACTCTATATTTTTGTTTTCTTTTATTTCTTTTAATCTCAAGAGATTCCGTGCCGGTATTTCTATAGCATTGTGCAAGCATAATAAATAACTGTATAATTCTCTTCGCTGTTCTTGTTCGACTGCTTTTTTCTTTTCATTATCACGGAAATCAACAATGCAATTTTTATGTATGTAGCCCTTTTTATGTATTCCCTTTTCCATCAAGGTTTTATCGCCTTTTACTAGGCAATACTGACACTTCACCATACCCATGATTAGCCAATCACCTCCTCATAAAATAGTTATTTTATTGCTTGGGTAATCGCAATTTCAACACTATATCTCTGTCTTATCATCCTTCAAGTCCATGGCAAGATAAGCTGCAAGCCTTAATTCTACCTCGCTTTTAATTAGTACTCCCAACATGCTAAATTCATGATGATATCCGCGGCATAAAAACTTCGCATAAACACCTTTTGAGTCGCGCTTATATTCATAAATTTTCAGTCCTCGGTTTTTCAGATCCTTTTTTGTATCAACAAAGTCTTCACTAATAAGGTTCTGAATGTGCTTGAGCTTTCTAGCATAAATTTGTTTCATCTTGATTTCAGAATCCATCATCAATTTGATATCTCTTTCTAAGACATCAAGCAATATCGGATTTAAGGCTGCCTCTTTGATACAGGATAGATCCTCATGATTACAGGATGCGGCGACCATACGCTTCACCTTCGATTATATGTTTGTGTACTTATTATAACCAAACACATGTTCGTGGTAAACCGGAAAAATTTATGCTATATTCAATCTTCATCAATATGCTCAACTTCCTCATTGCTAATCTCTTCAAGTTCCCATTCTAAAATTCCATCTACATTAAATAACTCGTGATCGATCTGCCCGATAATGTTATTCCCATGATTGAGCTTATCTTCGTTAAATATTATATACCCTTTCAATTCTGCCCTTCGCATTTCATGTCCTCCTTGCTAAGACCCAAAGTGATCTGCATCGGGTTTCTCCTTACAAGCAATCAATGTTTCCACTTCTTTCTCGCTAAAGCCTACATTCTTGAGTCGGAGTAGCATCTTTGCCATTTCTTTTTGTGAAATCTTCATGCCTCTGGCTACAAATTTGCTGCTTCTAAATACGCTGCCACAGATATCTCTGGCTCTATCTTCGTTGTACTTTAAATCCCTGCTGTCCAGGAAGTCATATTGTGTAACAGTCTCGATTCCATTACCTACGTAGTAAAATTGTAAGTGTCTGAAGTCGAACTCTTTTACGACCTCTTTTGGCTGGCCAATCCAACGAGTAATAATTTGATACCTGCCGATAGAAATTGCATTCTCAGTAATCGTCAACGGGTAATCAAGATACATCCCTCCGGAAACTTCTTTTCCGTGATACCCCGACTCTTTCTCCAAGAAGTGCTTTCTTAATTGGCTTGCGAATGACTCATCCGTAAGAAAAAAGTCATAATCTTTTGGTTCCTGGCTTTGATAAATACTGTATATACAGCCTCCCGCTATATATGAATGTTTTAAAAAATCCAAACGAAGATGGGACGGCATTAATTCGGCAAGAATTTTCTTTTCTAAATCCAGTCGGAATTCTACGTATTTTAGTTTAGTTTTATTCATATTCAGATCTTCCTCCTCCGCTTTTTTTCATAAGCACCATACTTAGTCTAGCTATGTAAATACCATACTTAGTAATTTCATTTCCCATCGTTTTCCGGATATCAAACAGTCTTACGTTTTGAGGAGAGTCCTTCCACCACCAATCTCCTTTATTTCGGCTCCATCCAAAACCAATCGTAAACCGATTGTTCAATCGTAGCCCTCTTATAATAGCATAGGTATTGTCAGCATTAACCAATTTCATCTAGCAACTCCTTATTTATAATTCCCTATTTCTTTGGTCGCTCTATTTCTTCAAGATACATCAGCTCATTTGTTTGAAACGCAAACTTATCAAAAATATTCCAATTTGCTTTTAGTAGATGGTTTGATGCTTCTCTGAAATTAGAGTAGTTGTCCATGTTGAAGTCTAAAGTTTTTCCACTCTTAAATGTCGCTTTGATTCTAACTATTCAATTCGTCTCCTTTTAGCAAATAAAATTCCTATTTTATTGGGTTAAATTATAAAAGTATTCATAGGTTTTCTTGTTAAACTGCCAGTTCTTATTGTTAAGTTTAAAGATAAATTCTTTCGGTTCTCCTTTTTTAAACCCTCCTGTGCTTCGCTGGTAAAGAATTACTTCAAGTTTAAAGTTTTCTGCAAGATATTCCTTAATTAATTGGACTGCAACCTCAGTATAATATACGGCAATTCCAGAATTTCCATTGTGAGTATTGTCCATAATTACATTTACATATTCATTTTTATCTCCTAAAATACCACTATAAATGTTAAGTTTCTTTGCTACAGCATCAACAAAATTAAAATGTGGATTATCACTGGAAGAAAAGAGTTTCAACTCTCTTGCGACAATGTATCCTGATTTGTCTCCAATTCTAATTGTGTATTTTTCAAAATCTTCTCTAAGGCTGTTAATATCCTGTGTTAGCATCAAACCATTTTCTTTGAGACTATCAATTTCTTTACCATGATTCTTTATTTCTTTTTCATGATCAACAAGCTGATTGATTGCTAACTGCATTACTTCTAATGGCGATAACTGGCTTAACTTCTTTTCCATTTCCTCGAACTTAGTTACGTAGGTCGCTGTAAATAGCGTTCCCTTTTCCCCAGTCATCTTATTTGCAACCATATCGCACCCTTTGCGTGTTAGAAAGTAACAAGGGAGAGTCCTACCTGTGGTATCTTGATATGTACTTTCTATAAAGAAATTACTGAGGGAGATATTCCCCTGAGTAAGATATTGTGCATAGATACGGATACTCTTCATTAGATCATTATGTGGTTTTTCAATCATCTCAGAGACCTGACGGCTCTCAATATACAAATTACCGTTGTGGTTAATAATATTAAAATCCAAAATACCATTCTCCTTTATATGAATAAAATTACATTTTCATCTGTTCTACTTTGGTAGCAATCATTCTTGTTCCGCTTGCTAAGATATGAAAAATTTCCTCTAAATCCTCAATTGAATCATTAAATCCTTCTGCTTCTAATTGCACCTTGTCGTTCTGGTCAATATATAGAACAATTTTGTTAATGCTTTCACTCTCCCTTTCTCCCATAAAATCACAATTTTATATTAATCTTCCCAAGCTTTTTTAATTCTATTGATCTTGAAATTATTGTTATCATCAATATCAAACGTGAGCTTAGCACACTTCTCAACCTCGACATACTCTTGTTTAAATTCATACCTTGTATCGCAACAAGGACATATGAGCCATAACTCTTGAGCGGTACAATCTGAATCAATTACTTTCAAGATTCCATCCTCGCCAATTTTATATTGTGTAGTTTGGGCCTCTTCAACATTGAGAATCAGTTCAATATCTTCCCATTCTGTCTCATGCAGCTCAATGCACTCAGGATCTTTACACTTCAATTTTTCCATCATTCATGCTCCTCGTATCTTAACAATCCCAAAATAGCATATATTCTAAGCAGGCCGTGTCTTCCAGATCATATGGGAATTCATCTTCAATATTTTTATTTTTATTAATTACTATGAATAGATCGCCATGTTCGTTTATGTATGTGTGTTGGTAATCATTTTTATATTCTGAATCTCCCCAAGGTACATATAACTCCTCTTCGGTATAATCATTATAAATAATATGGATCGAAGTAATGTCGTTTCCTTTGAGCCTAGTATATTTACTGCTGGTACTCATAAAATCATTGGGTAATTTATATTGCTCATCACCATCTCGAAATGAAGCAAGCGCAAAATGATCGCATTCATTAAACTTGCATGTAGAGTTCCTTGTAGCTACGATAGAAGTTTTTATATCAAGTATTGATATTCTACCAATATGCTTGTTCTCAATTTCAATGCAATCTGTGTTTTCTAGAACAAGGTTCAGTTTTAGAATTTCCTTTTTTATTTGCTCCACCTCACTTACAGAATAAAATTCTCATTGTATTTGTCAATGCTTAAAATTTTTATACCTTCTTAAATTACGTCCATAATTTATTAAGACTCAGTGCTTGATTACTCATTTTCTCGCTGATTATCATTTGAGAAAAAATTTTTGAGATGGTGTAAGGTATCTTATATAGGACGGATGAACATGGAAAAGACCATATACTTGATGTTAAATGAAAACTATAACGGACGTGTAGAGTGTAACGAATGGTTTCTTAATGAACGGTGCGCGATGGGGTTTCGTAATTGTATCTACTCGCTCCGGAAAATTGAAAGAAGATTAATGATTAAATAATTCTTATTGTTTGATGTTTTATTTACTTTTAGTTATTAACATTATATTATAGATATATCTTAATCAAAGGATGGATAATCATGTCAATTATTAAACGCGGTTTTATCTATGCTCTATCTGATATACATTTTCACACTCTAAGTAACTTTTCTTCCGATATTGAGCATTCAATAAAAACATCTAGTGCTGAATATATTGCTCATCTTGAAGCAATTTCTGAGAACTATAAAGATGATAACTTGGAAATGTTTTGGGAATATAACATAGACCAAGTTAATGATTTGCGCTATGAGTACCCTACATTACTACGTTCATCTGTCTTGATTTCTTGCTATTCTAATCTCGAAAAAACAATGGTAAATTTTCACGAGGATTTAAAGCTTAAAACAGGACTAAGTTTAAATTACAACAATAGAAGATTTTCAAGAAGAAGCACCATAGAAAAAGTCCTAGAAAGCTTGCAAGAATCAATACCTTTACCAAATTCCTCGGGGTCAATAGAGTGGACAAATATTCTCTTTTACAAAAGCCTTAGGAATAAGGTCGTTCATGATTTAGGTAAAATTAACAAAAGAAAGGATAGAGCGTTATTGAACCAAATTGAACAATCATCTTTTGTTTCTGTAAACGAAATTAATACTATAACTTTCAATGAGCATTTTTCTGAAAAAGTAATTACAGATTGTAGGAACTTCATCGACTTGTTGTATACTGATATAAAACTATATACAGACAGTTTAAGACCATCCTCCTAGTGAGGATTTTTTTATCGATAAAATCCAAGTTTTATAATGATTCATCCGCTCTTGTTACTGTCTTCGTGTAAGGTTATAATAGGAAAATATGGTTGAAAACAGATGGTACAGAGGTGGCACAATTGTTCGAAATGAATGATATCGATAGTCGGTTAAGACATTTAAATCACGATCAAATAAATAAACTTATTAGCCGGTATTATGACGGAGAAAAAATTGAAACTCTATTGAAGGAATATCAAATATCTGCTCGTGCGAGTGAGTTGTACAAAATGTTTCCGGCTACTATTGAAAATATAAAATGTTTTTATTGCAATGTGCATCTTGTAACAATGATGCCCTCCCGCACCTCAAACGCAAAAAATTACGCTTTTTGCCCTCACTGTGATCATAAAGAAACTCCGCTTTGTAGATGCACCAATTGTAAGAAGCTTGAGCAAGAAAAGATTCTTTCCGAAAATCAATATAAGAAAATAAAGATTGCAGAAACATACGATATTGCAAATTATAAATCCAACCAGATTAATGATTTAAATTTGCGCGATGTTTTATATCTGGCCTGTCTTCTTCGCAGTAGGCTTGATGAAAATTTCTCAATTATACAACCATTAGAAAATTATATAGAAAGCATAACTCCAACAAGCGATAAAACCAAAGAATTAGTTCTCTCGTTAGCTAATAAAAAGATAATTGTACCTCATTCTTCATCACCGATTAATTCATTCAAGGAAGATGAAGATTTTCCAAACACCTATTATATTTACCGTGTAAATTACCAAGTTAACGTCGAAGAAGAATTAAGCGTTCTTCTAAATCCTGATTCTACTATTTTTTTAAATGACCCACATTTTGTTTATAAAATGTGGAGAGAAATAGCTTTAGAAGAAACTAAGCAGTATCTTCTATATAGTATGAAAAAAGTTAAGTTTGATTTCTCTATCGGTGATAAAACAATCTCTGTATTTAACGATCTATTAGACCACTTCTCAACTTCTCAAATTCACGCGTTAATATACAGAGGGGTCTCTAACGCAACAAGATATTACCAGGAAGGACAAGTTCCAAAGCAACAAGCAGCAAACTCTGTAATAACAAATTGTCAACGTTTAGGCGAAAAGGCAATTGCGGAAAATTGGGATGTCAAAGGGTTTAATAGAAATTATGATTTGCCACAGTCAGTTTTGAGCGAATTATTTTTCAACAGAATTCTTAAGATTGGAAGTCGCGGATTTGATGAGGTTCCAGACATATTAATTGATAGTTAGGCCCTAATGGAGAAAGATAGTTCTTTCTCCTTTTTTATTTAGGATAAAATACAGGTTTTATCGTAAATCAGAATATTTAATATTTCCCCAAACAGAATCTGATGTCAGAAACATACCCTGTGTATTTTTTCGTGCAAATTTCACTTCAGACCAACCAAATCCGGATTTATCCAAGTCGACCGCATACAAATACCATGATTGACCAAGTTTCAACTCTTCACGTCCGCGATCCTCAAGTCTTTGCCATAAGTTCAATAGTTCCACCTCCAATCATCCTATAAACTAAGATTTTCATTTGCCGAGTTCAATGTCCGCAAGACGTATTCCATAGTTGCTGCCCCTTTTACAGAATGTCCAATGCGCTTTAACTCTCCCGTCAATAATATCTTTTGCTTTAATCAAATCTTCGGTATCAGTTAAAAACATATTGTATTCAGCACCGGTACTACCACTAAAATGCATTACTGCGGAAGATCTTCCCCTACCATAACCAGTAAATGTTAAAACATCTTCGAAAACATATTGTCGACCCATTCGACATTTGCCTCTTTATCAATAACCGGCACGGAAGGATAGTTGTGCGAATATGAAAGTAGGCTGCCTTTGTAAGTATGAATTTCACCATTTCTGTAGCTACCTTGCCAATATTTATTCTCATGAACAATCGGATACAGTATTCTTTTCTTAGATTTTGTCATTTAGCATCTCCTTGAATTTAATATGTGTAAGCTCTATTTTTCTAATTACCAGCCTTCAATTTTCTAACGGCCAGTAATCTAGTTGCGTGAATTTCACGGATAACTCTCCAACCATCCCTAATACAAGCCCTTTCATCGATTCAAATACAGCTTTCATTGCCAATGAGTTAAAACGATCAATTTAGGCTCCAATTCCACATCGAAGACTTCCTTTATTGCTTTGGTTACTTTTTCCTTGTGCTCTGCGTATCTGTTCTCTTCATAAATAAAAGGACTGAGCCCTTCGTATCCGTCTGGATCGTGCTCAACTATTACTCCAAAATAATCATAATCCCCACTATTGTTATCTGGTAGATGAACGATCTCTCCATTTCGACGATTCCATCTATAATATCCATCGTAAAAATTATCTTTTCCTTCTTCGTCCATCTTGTCTACGAGCTGCTTAACATCACAGCCAATAATGATGTAATCAGAACGATCCGTTCCCATTTGGCAACCTCCAATAAAAATGAATTTTTATTGCATATAATCATTTTTTAGAAACTCTTTCTATAGATTTCTCCCAATATTCTCTTTCTTTTTCAAAGCATATGTAGTTTCTTTCTTCCTCTAGACATGCAACCGCAGTAGTGCCACTTCCACTTGCATTATCCAGCACTATGTCGCCCTTATTTGTGTAAGTTCTTATAAAATATCTAAATAGATCAACGGGTTTTTGCGTGGGATGAATGGCTAGTTTTTGCTTGTCTGTTGAGAACTTTAGTACACTTCTAGGATAACGCTCTGTGCTGCCTCCGCCACAAATACCAATCGTTGTTTTACCATAATTACTACCGTCGTCTTGGTGTTTTGTATAACTGTTGACCGGCTTATGCCCAATAGTTTTTTGAGGATTGTAAGTAGGTAAATTTTTATAAAACACCAAGACATTCTCATGAGCCTTCATAGGCATTTTCTTAGCATTTAAGTGACCTGTTGCTGTAGTCTTTTCCCAGATCCATTCATATCTTAACCAATCCAGGTTGCTATTGCCCAACACCTTATCGAATGGGGTTTGAGCCGTCAAAACGATTGCTCCATTGTCTTTTATAATTCTCTTATAATGACGCCACAATACGTCTAAGGGAATAATGGAGTCCCATTTATTACGAGTTGTGCCATAAGGAAGGTCGCACAGAATCAAATCAATTGACTTGTTATTAATTAAACTCAGACCGTTCTCACCAAGACAATCTACATTATAAATCTTATTTAACTCTAGCAGTTTCAAACTCCTTTCAAGAATTAGAAACAACAGCTATCACGGTTATAACAATAAAGCATACTGAAATTAAAACTGTCATTAACACAGTTGACCTATTCATATTTTTTTCTATATACATTCCTAAGAACACTCCGATGAAAACTATGACGCTTACCAGTAGGCCCATCCAAAGAGGATACCATTTGTCATTCATACTTAATCTCCTAATGCATTTAGATAAAAGCCTTCTTTTATTAGATCTTATTCTTAAATTAGCCTATACAAAAAAGCAAGGTCGGCATCGAGCGATTCTAATGTTGGAGTTTCGGCAAATGAATCATCGTCTTCTGGATCTGAAAGGTTATTAGAATTGTCAAATCGATAAAAAGACATCTGATCCATAATACTTTTGTTAGGGCTGAAACGATTATCATTTCCTGTCTGGTAGATAGCACTGTTTTGTATCATCCTATTTACTTGTTCTTGTGCAGTGGGTAAGTGCTCACTAAGAAAAAAGAACGCTTCCTGTGCTGTGTCGTTGCCTTTATATGAAATATCTAGAATGTTTTCAATCCCCCAGATAGCTTTTCGCTGTTTTTCTGTCATTGGTTTCACTGATTAATGCCCCTCCTTCTGAACATTCACTTAATCGATCCAGCTCATGTATTCTTCTCGCGGTACTTCTCTTACTACAAAACACTTCTTTGCATGAACCTTAGCATCATCCTTATGGTCAAAGTGTTCGTAAGGAATGATCACTTCAATAAGCGCTCCTTGATACCGATAGTTTGACTCGTTAATTTCCTTCTGTTCATTAAAATACAGATAGTCGTTTTTAGGTATTGCAAATTCGCCGATTTTATAAATGAAATTAGAGTCGTAGTGACTGCTGTAATTCCCATCTTTATTGTACTTTACAAACTTATAAAACCTTTTATTTTCTATGTATGTTTTTCCATCAAACTCGGTATACTTTTTAGGTATATCACTGATAAACTTAAGCGTCCCTTTTCTCGTTAGGCGATAATCGCGCTCATTAATATACGTTATCTGTACCGGCTCTTTTGAAATCTCTTTAATAATGTCCTCTACACATTCAAATTTAACTTCCTCTGGCTTTTTAAAATAATCCTCGTGTAACGATAAATCGGCTATTTTATCAATCACATTATCCAGACTAAACTCTTCGCCTTCCTCAAACTGAATCAGTTTGTCATAGTTGATTCCATACATTCCTCCGAGTTGCTCCTTCAGCTCATCGACGGATTTAATTTGTAGATCCATACATTTGAGTGCAATCCGAATAAATTCCGGTTTTGAAATTGTGTATCCCTTTTCAGTGTACTTATGGACTCGAAGTAATGAAACTATTGGAAAAGCGGTATCTTTGTTGAATCTGAGCATTCTTTGAGCATTATCTTTCAGGAAATGTTTATGTAGCACAAACTCTTCAGTCTTAAAATCGAAAGCTCCCATACACGATGTGAAGTCAAAAGTATCAAAAATATCCTTGGCTTCTGGGAAGTACTTAAAGTGAATCAACTGTACATTCTTATCTCTGCCCATTCTAACCATAATTGATTTGTTAGTGAGAATGTTAACCCAATCGCTACCTTCCCAGGCTTCCTCAACGAACTCAATAAGCGAGGCTTCATGTCGGAAATACACATCAATATCATTAACTTTCCTGTTGCTGAACAGGCTTGTGATTGCTCCACCGGCTACGTAAACCTCGTGTCTTTTAAAAGCATTTACTACATGTTTACCAAGATAGTCATACAGTTTATTTTTCTCAAAAGTATACTTCATTTAATTCCTCCAATAATAATTTCCACATTCTTTTTACCAAGTTTCGCGAGTTCATTTCACAACTTACTAAAGTCAATAAATCGCTTACTCATCGTCATACATATTCATTAGCTCCATATCTCTGGAAAAACCTTTTTTAGCGCTATGGCACAATTTTCGTGCGTCTTCTTCACTTAAGTTAACTCCAACATCGTATACCTTTATACAGTCGTTTTTCCATTCATAAACTCGGTATAACATACTCTTTAAACCCCCGAATAAAATCTACCTTTTATTCACAAAAAGGCTTTCCGCTCTGGTCGTAAATCTGTGCTAATGAACCGATACCATTCCTATCGGAAGTGCTTAGTGCAAAATAACATCCAGTCTTTTGATGTTTTACTGTAATTAATGACGCAGTGTCTGCTTGATCTACAGATACTACCGAAAATTCTTGACTATCAACTGTCGCCCGTTTAATTTCGGTTTCGGTCTGACCACAAGCAGCTATTAAGACTGATAGAAGACTTAGTACGGATACTATAAAATTTTTTTTCATTAACTCTCCTTCAGAATCTTTACTAGTTTATTAGCTTCCCTAGATGTCTTATCAATCTCAAGTCCAATTTTACTGATGATAAACTTTACATGAGGGCTATACGTACGATTATCTACATATATATCCTTAGTCAAATAAGGATATGGATCTGCCGGATGCTTATAGTAGCTAGTCTCTGTAAAAAACCTATCTCCAAAATGATCTCCCCCTAGGGTCCTAACTAACAATCGAACGTATTTATCCTTTCGCTGAGGAACCCAAGCATAATGATGCCAACAATATGAACCATCCGTTTCGTATGTATTATTTTCATCTATAAAATACATTATCTCCCCAACAGAATATAAAATTTTCTTTTCTAAACCACGATTGCTAAACGAGGTAGGAAGGTTATAAGTCACTCCCCCAATTTCCACTTTTTTTAAATTGCTGTTCACTCGGATTTCTTCCGCGTCTATTTTCTTTGTTAAAATATATAAGGCGTCTCTTATTCCATTCCTGGCCGTTGCAGATTTTGCATTTTGACGATCTTGCTTTGCCAATTCATACTCTTTTCTCATATCATCTAGATTCATTTACATCTCCTTGTTCGTACTGACTTATTCAATAAATTTTCCACTTCATTGTCTACAGTTTTCTTGTCATCCTCAAGATAATGGTCTTATTGTCGTAACCAACAATCTTCATTCGCGCTGCTGCTCTCAATATCTCGATGGCATCTTCGTGGCACATAGGATAGGCATTAAGAATTTGTGCATACTCATTGGCATGCCCGATAGTACTCTTGAAACGATCTGATCGTGCTAAACCATTGATTAATTCCCTTCTTTAGGCTGAAACCTTCAATGTTACCATCCTTATCTAAGTGGATATCAGTAATTTCGACCTCGCGACCATCGATAATGTCATAAAAATTTTGATCGATTTTATAATCCACTTCTATCGCTCCTATAAAAATCCGATTTTATCTCCTAATAATCAAATCCCTGTTTTATCATTTCTTCCTTGATCTCCTTCAAAGTCTCAATTACAACATCTAACGAAGCTATGCGATCAAATAGCATGATTACATGAGCATCATGGTTATCAAGAGATGTACCTACAACTTCCTTCCATTCCTCGCCTATTTCTCGGGGCTTTGATTGTATAAACGCTGCTCCATATGTTAATTTAGAACCATCATCTTTTAATTCTGCTACGAAAATATCTCCATATCCAAATTGAAGATATTTTATATTGTTATCTGTTTTAATGGGCAAGAAGCTCACTCCTTTCCGATATTGTTTTTATTAATGCCTAACCACGCGAACCTGTAGTTCATACTTATGCGCTAAGTCAATCATATGTTTTGTACCTTTGCTCGTTCCATCCCAGAAAGCGACTAAGGCATTAGACTTTTTCGCCATCTCTTCATTTCTTATGTATTCCGCATTATTTCCGCACTTTTCCCAGTCTGCAGGGTGACTAGAAATTCTATAGCCCTTTTCAGTAGCGTACCTTTCGCCCAGCTTATCTGCTCCTTTTGCAGCTCCCGATACAATTACGATTTCATTGCGAGGTTGCAATGCAAGAAGTAAATCGAGCTTTCTTTTTAACATCTCATAGTCACTAAAGGTTCGTGAACCGGCAACGATTACTTTCAAAATAGCCCTCCTTTCAGTTTCGATCTTCCACATCGATGCTATTTGCTTCTTCCGGTGTACTTATAATATGAACGAACATTGTCGCCTCGCATTCCGGGCAATCAAACTCTAAATAATCGGTCACACCCTCTAGATAGTCGCCTCCAACAGATTCACAAATGTTCTTTCCGCATCGAGGACAAAAGTTTATTTGTCCATACCTCCACTGAAATTCTGTGCAGATAGGAATCAAAACAAATGGCTGATAATTTCCATTTGGTGCGATGATATCTTTCTGGGCCAGTGCTTTAGCTTCCAACTCTGTCATATCCGTAGTTGTATCAGCAGTTATCATCGCAGCTTCAGTTTGCGTTAAAATCCTATATAATTTTGGTATTTCGGACATTATGAAACCTCCTCATGTATTTCGATTATTCAGTTTTGATACTTCATGCAATCCTTCTAATTCTTCATCCCATTCTACCAAAGCCTTAACCCCGTCATGCATACCCCAAGCATTTTTACATCTTCTACACCCAACTTTGCGAACTTCAGAACTGAATTACATGCTCGTTCTTGTCGGTTCGACGGATGCAATACAATTGCCTGAAATGAACACGTATATCCTTATGTCCCTTGTGTCCCGATAAAATGCCCATGCTTCAGAATCATTTCCCGTTACCATCTCCACCTTGCCGTTAATGACGCTTGTCAACACATAAACAATGTCGTGTTTTACCATTTGTTACGAACACCCCTATTCATCTAGATACTTCGCGAAGCTTCGCGGCAACTTCTTTGCCAAGCTCTGTAATCCTGTATTGATCGGCTCTGTAAGATGTCTTCCTGTCCTGGCTCCCCTGCCCACGGTGATCGGAAGCTTGTGCCATTCATCAAGTTCCAAAGCTCGCTACTAACTCGTCCATACGAACGCTCCCTGGAACAATTTTATTCATCGAATTACTTCGCCTAGTTTCAGACATCCATCTTCTTCCCACGTAACAATAACTACATCTTCGCCATTTTGACGTATGGACCCCGCATCAGCGTAATCGTCATAAATTAAGGCTTCTCCAAGATCAGGAGAATATGCGTCATCTGACGACTCACTTCGCAAAAATTCACCGGTTTTTTCAACCGAATTACGTATTTCATAGAGCGCCTTCCTTTGCGACAAATTTATTCAATATGTTGTACTGCCGTCGATGAATCTTCTTTGTATCGTTTTACTTGCCTATAAAATCAAGTTTTTATTGTCTGAATTCCTTGTTGACGATCTTTGCTATATCTTTATATATCTCCTCAACTGATCTTAATCCATCAACAATCGCTTTAGCCGGTGCAGAGTAATTTGTAGATACATTTTTATAATTGCTACGTACTCTCGTGAGTAAGCCCAAATCTGATTCATATCTGTCATTTTCACCATGCTTTCCTTTTCTTTTCATGCTCTCTTCTGCTGGAATGTCGATTATAATGTCTAGATCAGGCTTCCGCATATACTTCTGTAATTCCATGATCCAACGTCCATCTCGCCCGTTAGCAAGCCCATAAGCGACTTGACAGAGGCTATACCTATCCAGGATTAAGAATTCATATTTCTCATTCTCTAGCTCAGTAAACCAGTCCTGCTGAGCCTGCTTATCCGCAGCCATAATCAATTCAATCGTCTCTGCAGATACTTCCCATTCTTTACGTAACCACTTCATAATCAGCTCACCAGTTGGTGTTTCGTAGCGGTGGAACTCGCTCGACATTACTTTAAATCCTTCGCTACGTAATCTCTCAGTAAGCAATTTTGATTGGGTGTGCTTTCCGCTTTTGTCTAATCCACCAATGCTGATGATCTTCATTTTATTATTGTTCAATTCTTCTTCTCACGCGCCTTCTTTAGTCTTAGTCCGGCCGCCTGCCGTTGTTCGTCGCTCATAGTCCTGGTGCTTTCATTCCGGAAAGAAACTCTGCCAAAATCAATTTCCTCATAATAATGGGCGCCGTCCTCATTGATTCTTACCGGTTCAATTCCAGCTTTTTTTAACTTTGATATTACTCTTGGCTGTAGGGTGTACAAGTTCCATTTCATTTTCTCGTCGTCACACTGAATTACGGTTTCTCTTTCATTAGCCACGTAACTCATACTCATTCACCTTTTTTCTCGATAATTTGGACTTCTAGCTTCCTTCGCCCGAACTTTACCGCCTTACTCTCGCTGCTCATAAACACATCTAATCTGCCCTCTTTGATTGCTCCTCCTCGGTCGGTACAAGTGTATGTATTATTAAAATAAGGTATGTAAATCTGCGTCCCAAACGGCATGCTTTTAGGACACGCTATGGTAACACCTTCCTTGGTTGTTTGACCACTTGCTGTAACACCGTAGTATTTGTCGCCAGGGCTCTTGCCCGTTGATTCTCGATTATTTGTATAAGCAGTAACTTCGAAATTCATATATTTGTCTTTATGTTTTACTTCTTTTGTTACTGTGTTCTTATCTTCAATCTCTATACTTTTAACATCAAATTCTGTAGCTGCGGGGATCGGTTCTAAAGATGGCGCCGGAGTGCTTTGAATCTCCAAATGCACTAGATTTCTTATTGGCTTTAGTGGCATTTCAATTGTCGGTTGAGTTGTCTCTTTCGGATCTTTGACATTTTCATTGGCCTCACATCCAGTTAAAAAAATTAGCACAGCCATGAAAATGAAAGACAGCGTCTTATTCTCGCTCATAACATTCCCTTCTTAATACTGTAATTTATCTATATAAAAATCGCTCCTCGCCTTACAGATTCAGTTTGGACAAGGAGCGATTCGACTAATGAAATGTTCGTTTTATTGATTTAAGGCATTCACAAAATCTAAAGCTTCTTTAAGTTTTTCTGTATCATCCGATTTTAGAAAATTAACCACTCCGAGCAGTTCTTTCATTTTAGGCGCCACGATATCACTCTTGACCTCGTTGGCAATATCCTTCAAGGCATTTTTCAGTTCATTATGATAGTCTTCAGCAGTTTTCTCATCTTCATCTTTCAAACTGTCGATCATGTCTTCGGAAAATCGCTTAGCTTTCTCTTCCAACACTTCAATTTCTTTCTTACGGATATCTTCAAAGGAATCACCTTCGTCAAGTTGTCCTTCAATTGCCTCTTTAAACACCCTTACATATGTATCAATTCCATACAACTCTTTTTCTGGCAACACTTTAAAGCGTCCACCGGCGATACCAATATAACTAGATTCTCTAAAGTACATATAAGTTTGTGATTCATGAAACTTCGTAGCAATCTCTTTGCCATTTTTGTTTTCTAGGTTTTTATTTAATTCATTTCCTTCTTTATCTAAAGCTGTAACTTCATTGTGTAGGCAACAAATTAGATCTGCTTGCGACTGGAATACTTTACGGCAAGTAGTATTCATCATTAGCTCGATTGAGTTATATTTCACGCCATTGACGAGTTCTGTTGTTTTTTCTTTTGTCCAAGCTAAAAAAATCAAACCGTAGCCTGCAGCCCTTAATGTATCAATTGGGCGTTTAAGCTCGTCATATAGATTATTCCATACATTATCTTTATAAATCTTCGATTCTGATAATTCTTGAATTGATGTGAAATTATTTCCGGGATACTTGTTATTCGCATTAACGATGATATAAGCAGAAGCGCAATCAATCATTCTGTCAACAGTGTCGAATCCTACCACTTTAGAAATACGAGAAACCTTTGATTCCTGTACTAGCCCAGTTACTATTTCTTGTTTGAAATAAATCCACCTGTCTGAATCCATCTCAATATCGGTCTTTATTTTTATCTTACCATTTTTAATTTTTTCTTCTTCTTTTTTATATTCCACCAAATCGATTTTCGATTTCAGTTTCCACGTTTTATACCCAGGTTCCCAAGCTACAAGCAGTCCTGCTTCTGGTTCGTTAGGGAAAAAGTATTCAATGATTTCCTTCCACCAACGAGTCTTGCCTGATTTATAATTTCCAGCCGTTAATAAGATATAGGATTGTAAGTCTACCTTTGGAATATTCGCCGTAACGAGATTTCGAAAAGACAATTAGTTATTCTCCTTTGTTTTTTCTATTTCTAGACTTTAGTTTAATGTTTTACTTCTAATCAGAATGGCAAATCATCATCTGAAAAATCAATGGGATGAGCGTTATCGTCGAATGGATCTTTCTTATTTTCCGTCTTAAGAGGATCTTCTTGGGTTGTCGAGACTGATTTTACAAGTTCTGCTTCTGTTAAATATTCACGAATTAATGACCCTGCAACATAACCTGTAATTTCCAGTCCCTTCTTTGCTCCATTCGTAACTTTTTCATAACTAACTTGCTTATTAGATTCATCTACATCCGCAAAGGGATCGTTGTCATCTAATTTTTCTTTAATTGGAAGCCAAGTAAATGTAGCTCGATTATTATCTTGACCTGTAACTTCAATAAAGTCGAACTCGTCAAGCGATTCAAACGCATCGGCGAGCGGTTTCTTGCCTTCTGAAGCCTCTTGTTGATATACAATCAAATGTACATTTTTGGGTTCAGAACTTGTTTTACCGTATGTAAGAAATACTCCATTTACATTTGTCATTCCTTTTTCTTTATCGGCGTATGTGCTTCTGATACCGATTTGCATTTTAAAATTATTTACTTCTACAAAATCGGGCGATTTTAAATCGCAGATGTATGGGATATCTACTTTATTTACCTGAATTGCTCGGAGCTCATCTCCAATTTTGACTTTTCCATCAATAATGGGATTAATATAGCTAGGGATTCTTGAAACTCCTTTAATTTCATTATCTCTTTCATCAGTGAACTCATATGGATTGTGTTTTCCTTTAACCTCGATCCAAGCATCTGTATAGATGAGCTCTTTAAATTTATCAATTTTATCCCACTCAGAATCAATGTAATGATATGTATCGTCAGGATACTTTGCTTTGTCAAACCGATCTTCCCACGAAAGTTTAACTGACTTCTTTTTTGAACTACTGTAAGGATAAACAAACGGCATTTCTCTACCCGATAACTTTACCTTGAGATCGTTACTCTCAGCAGTCTCAATAATGAATTCAAGAATTTTCTTAATCTTTCCATTATCATCAGTCTCTTCTCGATAATACGGAACATCAACCCAATTATCTGTACCGTTCTCTTGGTTTCTTACCGGCTTTACTTTTCCAACAAAGTGACAACTACTAGTAAATTCTTTACCTCCATGATCTTTATTAGTTTTTACTATCGATTTATCGGTCATTTAAAAATATCATTCTCCTTTTATATTAATTTCTTTTACTTTATATGTGCATTTCACTATAAAATTCTTCTTTTATTGCTGCTCTCTTCTCCTTTCTCAGAGTATCTATATAATCACCATATGGTGTTATTTTAGTGGGCCCTGGGGGACTCGAACCCCCGACCAATCGGTTATGAGCCGACCGCTCTAACCAACTGAGCTAAGGGCCCTTACAATTCCAATATTATATCCTTTTGTTTTTATTGTCAACATTTATTTTTATCTTCTTACCCGGGAGTTAATGAAACTCACATTTTATCCGCTCTTTGAGTTTTAAACCCTTCGTATCTAGGCAAATATAAGCAATGTAATATTGACTCAATTAAATTTAAAGTAAAGACGCCCAGTTTCGCATCTATTTCTATGTCAATTCGATCAACATTGTTTTTAATCCAATCTCCTACTGTTGAACTTGAAAGTGAGTAGAACTCCATTGCCGGATCTAAAATAATTGACTTCGCGAGATTACTCTGTGAACTCTCCGGATTATAGTGCTGACTATAAAATCTAGCCTTGCTATTGCTTCCTGCTTTCCCTATTTTTAAATAATCTCCATTAAAGCTAAAAGTATAAACATACATCTTGCCTTGTTTAAAGGTACATTTATGCGGTCTTCCTCTGTTTACTATAGCTATCTGTTCATCGGTTGGATATATATTGACCTCGTTCAACATCTTATATAAAAGCTGCTTAACATCTTTGTTCATATCCACGAACGATCACTTCCTATAAAAGATTCGTTTTATTAGATTTACTCAACCAAATGCCATTTCTGATTTATATATCCATATTTAAATTCATCAGTGGGATACCATGACTTTCCATCATCTATAGAATCAACAAGTTGATCCCCTTTCTTTTTAAATAAGATCCCGTAATCATCTCGTACTGTATGACCTATTTCCATCATTCTGAACGCCTCAAATATGCTCACTTCTTATCTCCCATTCCTCATAAAAGGCTAATTTTAACTAGATATGTTTTTAACACTGAAAGTACTGAAATATTTTAATTCCAAACCAACTACTTTCAATTCGTCGGCATATACTTCAGATTTATTACCTTCAACAACAATACTAAATTCTATGTTTGAACCATCGAATTCTAAGCGTGTGACTTTATATTTTTTCTCAAGTATCTTTCTGATTTTTGGCTTTAATACACACCCTAAACAATGCGTTTCCCCTTTTACGGTTTTCCACCCGCTTTTTTTTGCCCATTTCAGACAGGATTTCTTATTATAAAATTGTGAAACGCCCCAATCCGTACTTGCCCAACAACCACACGAATCGCAATTCATGTCATATAAAGCTACTACTTTCATTGTCACCGCCCTTTCTCATAAAAGACTCATTTTATTTGCTCAATAATTGCTTCCATTTCATTAATGTTATGTTCTAAAATACTTTTCAGTTTATCTAATGATTCATTCTTTGCTTCATTAATATCCTTACTCTTTAGCTCTATTTTATCTAAATCGAGATATCTCGAACTTAGCAGCCACATGTCAGAACCATAATGAATATGTCTGTGAACCATAATATCAGCCTTATTAATAACTGCGGTCCAAGATCTAGGCTCTGTGTCCTTTCTTTTTCTTTGACTATAAGATGTAGTGTCTTTCCATGTAATCATATGTTTCTCCTCCTTATCCGATAAAAGAATTGTTTTATCGTGTTTCTCCTGTATAAGGTTATTACTGCTCAGCTTAACATAATTTAGGAGATCTAGTTAGCACAGAGTTTAATTGTTTGTTTTTAGTAATAACGATTGGTAATACACATTCTTCTACTAAATCAACCATAAACCTATTTGTTTCTGAATCACTCTCCAAACTTTTATTTGTAATGATAAAATTGTTAAGCTCATCTTCTAATCTCTTTCCCCAATTGATACAATTATGCAAATGCGTTTTCCCATTGCTACCATATTCATTATTATCAATTGACGTAATCGTTTTATCGTTCCAGTATCCATAAGGTGTGATATATGGGAAAAGCCATCCGTCATTTTTATTTTTTTCATACCAATTGTTGAGATATTTTAATAAAAGGACAACATCAATCCCTAACTCTTTTTTCGTTATCAATGTTAATCTTTTTAACTTTAAATTATCTAAACTAATTTCAAGTACGTTCTCATACTCCCTCATAAAAGAATGGTAGTCTGACTCATACGTAGAAATAAAATCATCAATTTCGAAAATTAATTCTTCTACCTGTTCTTCGGCATCATCATATGAAAGGCTGTTTATTCTATCAACAATTTCATTTCGATCTTCTTCTTGATCATTTATTATTTTGTCCCAGAAGGTCATTGAACGTTTATTTACACTTTTCTTCCTCATCTTCACATTTTTCATTAGCTAATCACTTCCCATAAAAGTATTATTTCATCTAAATTAACTTATAGAAAGATCTCTAAATAACATTTTAATCAACTCATAATATAATGCGAAAGCAGCCGAAAGAACAGCAAATCCCAATCCCCAAAATAATACTATTGCAACAAAATACCAATATGACAACTTCAAGTTCATGCGTTTGGGCGAAGCTACATATACCATTCCACCAATAATCAATAGTGTTATGGTGATCAAAAAAGTAGATAATAATAATAGCGCAGCAACGCCCCACAATTCTAATTTCAACAATTTACCAATGGCGAAGTTGGAGTAAAAATAAACTCCAGAGACACCAAAAATGGTAAAGATCCCACTAATGATCCCTAGTTTTGTGCTTGCGGGACCATCTTTAAATTCTTTCCAAAGTTCAGTCGCAAAGTTAATCTTTCCTTCACTCACTCTTAGCGCCATCCATTTCCCATAAAATATTTGTTTTATTGTCTTTTGTACATTAAGACGCTCGAAGCCTTATTATCATAATAGAACTTCATATTTCGAGAGTCATCTTTAGACAGCGGTATAAGATGTATTTCAGCCCTGTGTTCATAATCTTTCTTTTTTAGAGTCCAATCTAGATTGTAATTCACAAAATCATAACCATCGCAGAGTACACATACATCTATGTCACTATCAATATGTGCGCGCCCTGTCACTTGAGATCCAATAATTAAGACTTCGTCTACAAAATCAAAACTTGCAAGATAATCCGTAAACTTCTTCAAATTGAACCCCTCAGTTGTATTCACTGTCTGTATCTCCTTCCGGAAAGTATCATTACTATTTGTAATCCCATAGCCTAACAGAATCCTGGTCAAACTCCTCAACTACACCGTTGTACAATTTAATTTTAACCTTTGAAATAACATCTTTCGAAAATCCTTGGTATGAACCGGGGTGCTCCAGATAAACAACGCCGTTTCTTCCTTTTCCTGATACAATCACTTTATCATTAATTTTCATAAGTCATCCTCCTAATGAAATTGTTGTTTTATCGGCCGCCTATTTTCTAAAAGTTCTTTCGTAGTCTTCAAAACGAATCTTACGAATCTGTTTTCTGTCTGCAGAGCGAGCAATTATACCTTCCGACTCTCCAATAGCATCAATGCCTACCTTTGTTTGCTCAAAGTTTCTCAAATATCGATAGGTCTCCTCTAAGGTAACTGGGAACTCTGATCCATACACTTCGTCCAGAAGTGGAGCCCATTCCAACCCATTCGCCTGAACAAATTTCCCCCTCTCTTCCTCGTTATAAAAAGGTTGATTTCCATGTTCGCGCCATTCAGCGATTTTTTCACTGGATAAAGATAGAAGGTTTTCAAGTTCATTCACGGTTAAGGAGAATACATCAAACACCTTATATGATTGCGTTTTACTGTCCGTATAATTCTTCGCTGCCTTTGTCTTACCGCCGTAAGATTCCTGATATACGACTGTCAATGCCCAATCCCCACTAGGAAAGTTATCTTCGACAAATCTTTCTGCCATTGGCTTAAGGAAATTTGCTATATTCCCATATGGATTTCCAATACGATCTCCCTTGGCATAAAGCAGTTCTTCTCTTGAGCCAATTAAATAGTCAATTTCATCAAATTGATTCCTAAAGAAAATAATACGTGAGTTCTCGCCATCTACTTTCTCATACACAAAAATTTTATCTGAATCAGTTAGATACCCTCTTTCTTCTACTGCTTCTTCAGTTAGTTTTCCTCTTTCACCTAGTTTATGATATGTAAGGATGCTTGGATATTTCGTAATCGAATTAATTTTTTTAAGATCCACTTATTAATTCCTCCAATGAAATTATCTTTTTATTAGATGGCACAATATAAATCGTATTGATATCATCTAATCGTAATTTTTCGAAATCAAATTGTTCGTTCAAATTTTGCCATACATACTAATTCATCAGAGATCCAGAAAATTCCTTTCCCTTTTGATGTTCAAACCTCAGTTCCTGCAGGAATTTCTCTTTTTAACCTCCGAAATATAGACGACTTATGTATTGATCTTTGTGTTAAATATAATACTTCAAATGATTTTTGTCAATAACTTATATACTTTTATTTTATAAATTTGTGAAGCTGCTCACCAGCTTCTAATTGTACTTATACATGAAAAATTGAGGACTCCGGCTTCTCAGAGCGGTAATATTCTAATTGAAGCAACATCTTATCTTCGGTTCGATAAAATTTAGCGTACGGCCTAGAACCGGCTAGGTTAGCTGCTGTTAGAACATTCATCACTTTGGTTTTTAAGCCAAAATAGATGTCGCAACCTTTATCGCTATAAACAAGACCAATCGTGTAATCGTTCATTATGAGCTCCCCTTTTGGTTATCCCGGTTGTCGTATTTAGGCTTATCATGCAGAAAAATATAAGAACATGAGTTCGCTTTTTTTCTCATTATACCATGAGCAATAAACAAAGAATACAATAATTAGCCTTTAATTAGGGAAATATAATTTGCATTTTAACTTCCTCTTCTAAACTGTAAGATATATAACAATATGTCCG
Organism: Paenibacillus chitinolyticus NBRC 15660; assembly: GCF_000739915.1. Taxonomy (GTDB): domain Bacteria; phylum Bacillota; class Bacilli; order Paenibacillales; family NBRC-103111; genus Paenibacillus_F; species Paenibacillus_F chitinolyticus. The sequence continues at coordinate 65,907 of NZ_BBJT01000003.1, forward strand.
TTTGTCCATTCAATATCATTATATCTGTTAATAATGGTAACACCTTACATATTATATTGCATCATTAAAATATGGTCGTTTTTCTTCGAATTTTAATATTTACTTTTTTAAAATTACCATTTTATGTATCGAATAATGTCGAAATAGCTGTAGACAACCTTTTGCTTAACAAAAAATACCGCATTACTTCATGCGGTATTTAATCTAATGAAAGGTTGTCTTTTTAATGCCAATAGGCGAGTATTCAAACCTATCATTACAAACATCCATGTCTTTACTTAGGTGAGTTTTTAAAAAGTCTCTAATAACTCTATCCTGGATGCCTGCGACGAAAGGATGTTTAGTGTAATCGGCCTCAGTAAAATATATATTCCTCAACTTTGAGTCAAATTTTTTGATTTTCGGTATATTGATAGCTAGTCGCTTGTCTACAAACAGAAATCCCTCTTCTTCCGAAATCATACCTATCAAATCTAAATGCTTATCGTGATATTTATAAGTCTTAGTTATAGTATGAACCATTGTTTCCTTACCCGGTTTATCAACAAACAAAATATCATTGATATCTATCCATATCAGAGCATTATCCTCAACAGTCATAATCGTTCTGGGCTTATACTCACTATTCACTTTCTCCGCTATCTCCAATACATCTGACTCGCAGAGCAAAGATCCAACTTTATTAAACAATGCCTCCCTAACGAATTTGATAATGGACATATTAATCACCTTTACTTTTTTAGTCCCCTTGATATTAGATACCAAGGGGCCAATTGGTTTTATAGCTTTTTCACTTTCTAACTTTTGGTTCATGGAACCAGATGTTAACTTTATCTACAGTATTTTGCTCATTCTTTTTACCAATTTTCATGATTGCTTTCCCAAACCCTACGATAATTTTATTCATTTATAGGTCCTCCTTTCAAATTTTTCGATTCGAATTTACTAATATGGTAGCTAGTTTCATCCGAATTTCTTCTATATGAAAAATACAGGAATAAGCAAAAGAGTGTAAAGATTGCTATAGAGTACATGTAATAGCTGCCGTACTTTACAGGGGTGTCTACTAAAGTATAACCTGCAGAAAGGATTAGAATAATGAACAACGATACATGAAAATAAATTGTGGTTTTTTTATCAATAGATCTAAAACCAAAAGCAAATCCTTGTTTCATAATCATAATGTATACGGAAATTGTATAGGCAATAAGTGAACAAATTACTTGAGATATATCTGATTTATAGTTCATCGGTAGTGTAGCCTCTTCAAATGTTGAGAAGAACCCAGAGCGAACACTTAGGTGAACATAAACGGTTTGTATTAAGACGTAAAACACATTTCCTGCGATAACAACCCAGGTTGAATAAAGCCAGTTTTTTTCTTTGAAAACGTTCCTAATTAGAAGTATCAATGCTCCTATTTGAACAATCGTCATCACTGCTAATAGATCATACTCATAAAGTAAGAATGAAAGCACGGACATTAGTAAGCTGGTGAATAAAATCTCTCTCTTGTAGTACTGTAATTTGAAACCAAAAATAGTCAGTGATAATACGATTAACGCACTGAACTCCAAAAAGGAAAGGAATATGTACCTAGCCGCAATCAACATGATTGTCATGCACGCCCTTTGTAAAATAGATAAGGTGAATCGCCTGTATAAATATAGCGGCGCTAATGATAGCTGATCGATATATATATATATTGCCTGTTACTATAATGAGGCCGATTATCTTATAGAGTAAAAAGTTTTTGTTAAATGACATTCCCTTTCTAAAAGGTCCAAATAAAATAATAAGAAAGAACGATAAGCTGTCCATGAGCAACTTGTAATCATCAACCGCATGCCCTATGTATGGTATTACAATAATAAGAGTAACAGTATATAGAACGCATAAGTCACTTGAAGGAAGGTGATGTCCTCCCAAAATAGCGCGCATTACACCCAAAAGAACCATTCCGAGCAAAGTTTCAATTACCCTATTGGTGACTACTGATAAAATCAATACCAACAAAATTATCAACCCAAAATTTATTATCTTTTTTAAGCCTCGTTCTAATTCATCTTTTTTTAATTTATTTAAAGTATCCTTGTTTAGAATCCAATCAGTAAGTGTTTCTGCGAGGTAATAAACCAGTCGTCCACCACTCCTTCCATTATCCACCTTTAATATAGTTGTTCTCAGTAAATCGCACAAGAATTATTTTCCTATTACTAATATATCATTATAATATTTTATTGTAAAGTTTTATTATTATGTTAAAAATAACCCGACAGGGTTATTGTTCATACACTTTTATGATCGTTTCAACATTCAAAAAATCCTCTTTAAGTCGGTGGTAGTTATATACCTCATAACCATTATTCATAACTTTTGATATACCAAACTTCTCACTTATTTCTTCATAATGATCTTTTTTAATTTCTCCATGCTTATCATAAAAGCTTTTGGCCATATAGAGCATTCCAGAATTTCTTATTATATATGGCGACAAAACTCTTACCCAATCATCGTTATAACTTTTAACTGCCGCGATTCTCCGTTGAATCAAAAATTTATCTGCCTTACCATTAGTCTGACTGCGAGTAATAACATTCCTCAATACATAATCGCTCTGTTCTAAGTTAGCCTCTGCTGACGATCTCATAGTGGGCTTTAGAATACCATTTTTTTTAATATAGGTCTTTTGATCAAGAGCTTTATACATTAAATTCATAAAATCTGAAGACACGTTGATAACTCTCTCGTGTTCGCCGTCTGTTAAAGAAATCAGATTCTCACTCACGATGCTTTGACGCTTCAGATTTAGCAATTCATCGTAGCCACTTTTACCAAAAACGCCTTCAAAGATTGCGATTATCGGAAATGCATCTTGAGCATTTACACACACACTAATCATACTATCAATTTCATCTTTTGTATAAAGCGACTTTTTAGATATATCTATAAACTTTTTAAAATAATTATTTTCTGCCAGCACATCTAATGGATTAATATTTGTATCTCTCAGGTCCTGTTCTATTCCCCATCTTATATAGTTCTGGACCATATAAAAGTTCGAGCGGCTGGCATTCAGAGTTGATGGATTTAGGTAATGAAGTAAATTTTCAATCTGATCCAGCGTAAAATTATACAAATCTTGCCCATATGTTTCTTCTATTGATTTGGCCCTTGAAAGAATTCTACGCGCTTGGAGTGAAGTAGTCTCTGGCAGAGAGTTTACGTATCTCATTTTTTGATACTCGTTAAAATACCCGCCTTCATAAATTTTGTTTGACATTAGCGATTACTCCCTCTAATTCAAGATATCCAACTCTTAATATCAATTTTTTCGAAGTGATCTTTTACTAACTTTTGCAGACGAGACGAAGCTCCTTTGTTGTAAGTAACCACTTTATCTAGCTCTTTAACTTCTTCAATAATTGTCTCAATGACATTCTTTATTTTACTAAACGACACATCGTTTTCTTTAAATATTTTTGCAATAACAATGTACCCAATAAACATGCGCGGCTGCCTTAGAAGACTTGTTTTTGTATTGAACTCATCATCAAAAACCCCTAGCAAATTGTTGAAGAAGTCTGTTAAATATACCCCAACTTCCTTTGCTTCGAAAGCAGTTTTTGGCTCAAATACCTGGTCGATTGCATTTGCTAAAATATCTGTAGTCGTGTAATGGCCTGCCAATTCGCTAATCTTTGAACCTGAGGCAATCTTTCCTTTGAGATCGGAATTGATCTGTAATTGTTTAACGGCAACATAAGAAACTTTCTCTTGTTTGAGTTGCTCAAGTCGTTCAGTTTTAACTACGTTGATAGTGTTAATTTGACCAAAATACTTTTTAGCGGTATCTGTGTCATAAACTCGTATACTCAATATTATATCTTGCTGCAGATCCGGATTAACAGATAAAGCCCTTACTGCTCCTTGAAGTCGGTGAAATCCATCAAGAATAGAGATGGTAGCTCCTTCCTTAATAGTCAAGACTTTAGATTTTGGATTGTATGTTATCGGATCGAAATCCTCAGAATAGACGTTTAGAGTAATCATATCAGGCAGATATGTTTCATTTAACATATGTTCTGCAATATCTTTTACGCTTTGCAAATTAACATCTGGTACAGGGACAACCCCATCTCTTCCCTTTTTATATTTGGCGCTTCTCTGTGTTTCGAAATCGTAAACAATAATCTTGTTATGGTACCATTTTACTGGCTCCGAAATTTTAATTGTAGTAACAAAATTTTCATGATCAATTTGTAGCACACTGTTAATCGATATAGGAAGATTAACATCTTTAACTTCCTTGCCTGTATACTTCCTTGCTTCTGATATCTCACCTTCAGTAAAATAATTTTCTGCTCTCACTTCGTCAGACCCATCAATTTTAAATACGGCCATTGAGATAAGACAGAGAACAGCGGTATCAATTTCTCCAAGTAAATTTTCGTTTTTAATAATTTCGTTAAAAAATCCAGAAGGTATGTCATATTCGGATAAATTTTTATTTACTTCCTCAATATTTTTTCTTTTATATTTTATTCTTTCTATTGCATTAGTCAGATTGCTTTCAAGTTCGCTACGGTCACGCAACATAATAAAAACTCCTTCCTTCATACCACATACTATAGTCATTATATCACAGATTGTTGACTATAAATAATAAAAATATACACAGAAATACATCTCATGAAAAGCCTTATTGCTTTGAGATATATCCCTATGTATATTTTCAATTTAATTAACGTATTATTTTACAATAAAATCTTGTTTTTATAGGTTAATGCTATGAAAGAAGCTCCACGCTCTAACTCAATTCGTCAGGAGTGTTTATAAATTGAATAAATTGCTTGCCTAACGCAGATGTTCTAGAGGCGACCATTCCGCTACCACCCATTATAGTATGCAAATCGCTTGAGTCTTTACTAATAAGTCCTCTATTGTACAAATCGCTCATTATCAGTTTCGTAAATTCTAGTTCGCCTGATAACTGCGGATAATACTGAAAAATAACTAGCCCAATACTTCCCTTATCTAAATCTATTGAGTGCCCAGCCTTTTGCAAATTTTGTTTTGGATCATTGAGAAAGAATAAAATTTTTAAATGCCATTCATTAAATGAATCAATAAAAGATAAAAACATTTGTTGTCGATTTTCATCAATTGAATTAGTAAGCGCTGAATTGCTGACCGCGTTAAGTAGTGCTGCACGTTTTTCAATTTGATGAGTCCTGATTGATATATTTATAGCTTGTAAAACAACGCTCAAGAAAGCTTCATTGTTAGATAAGGAATAGATGTCAAATGTCTCGATTTTATTATTTAGTTCATTCAGTCTTTGGTCCAACATAACCAATATATTCTCTTTTCTTTTTTCTGCCGGGGACGTAACAACTAAACCGAAGTATTCCGATAAAAATCCCCCAACTGCAGGGATAGCCGAAATTGTGCTTTTGATTGTTGCGTGAACAATATCGCCTTTAGTGTTTTTAAAATTATCATCAATACTCACTTAATTCACCCTCGTAATAAATAAGATTATACAAACTATGTTCTTGCTGAATTTCCTCTCCATTCAAGAGCAGTTTTCATTACACTGTTCCTGTCATCCCATAATGCTATAATAAATCTACGTAGTAAATCATTTTCTCTCATGAGTCCGTATATTTCATCCATCTCTTCAGTGGTAAATCTGTTTTCGGGTTTAATTTCCGTGAACATAAATGAACTCCTCAATAAAACCGCTATTTTCAACTTATTGACCGGTAATTAATTTAAGCAATTTTCTTTGTTGTTCTAAGGATAAATTTTGAAACATGCATGTGCTAATTTTCTGTAACAAAATGGGTTCAATTGTGCAGACGATATTTTTATACTCTTCTTGATAATCTGACCTACTTTTTAAACAAGGAATAAGTGAATTGATATGATAATGGTTAACAATTGCATTTAGTAAAACAGTTATAGATACTTTGCCCATGTTACGCAATCTATAGATATATGAGAACTTGACGTTCATCACGTTTTCAAGGTTGCAAATTCCACCTCTACGTAACGCGTTAATAACTCTTGTTTCTCTATTTGCCCCTGGATTCACAAATAGATCTTCTACAGGCGTCTCGTTTCTAAAGTCATCCTTTATATCTAGAAGATTCATTAAAGGTTGATCAATATTTTTTATTAAATAATCAAGAGTGATTGGAGTAGACATGTTCTCTTCCCCTATTCAAAAATTTAGCCGCGGATATCTCTAATACTACTGTTCAATTGGAATAATAAAACTACCCTGATCTCTAAACATCTGATCAATCTCATAAACAATTTTAGTGTTTCTCGATACTCGGCTCCAGTTTTGAACAAGTAACTCATTAATACCTTGGTTTTTCATTTCATCAAGAATATTCTCAAACCGATCACTCCGCTGGTTTGCCGAGATTACATCTTTGAATACGGCAATGACCCGTTTGTCATTGTCCTCGGCAAACTGTTTGCATCCCACAATCTGTTTACCTAGTTTCTCTTCTGCTTGTTCTTGTGTTCCAACTCTTACATATATCATAACAGAATTACTCACTATACACCTCTCCTTGTCCGATGAAATTGACCTTTTATCTCTATATCATAATGCTGCTTCAATCCACGCACTCTTGTAGAGTGCGGCATCAAATGAAGACTTTTCTGAATCTAAATGGAGATTTCAATCCACGCACCCGTAAGGGGTGCGACATTATATGATGCATATGAGCCTAAAATGTATGAACGTATTTCAATCCACGCACCCGTAAGGGGTGCGACGTAACCAACACATTGTTTAAAAAACCAATACAGAGTATTTCAATCCACGCACCCGTAAGGGGTGCGACTCCGTTTCCCAACCAATATAGGGTCTAAAACGGCATTCTACTAATATTAATAAAGAGTTTAATTTTTATAATCCCTAGTTAAATTACCGTATAATGTTTAAACACCCATATATCTAGATGAAATTTGGTGCGAATCCCCCAGGGATATCATGCTCGCTTCCCATTCGCACTTCCTTCCGTTATTTTTTAATATTAACCCTACTTACCGGCATACTTGCTGATTCTGACTTTGTGTGTATACTCATTATAAAGATAACCTCGTTCAGGAGATATACCAATTAGTTCTGGACGCTCTGTGTACACCTCATCTAATGTTCTATCTTCTCTACCAACAGCAGACATGCTCTCTATCTCGATAGGGTACTTGGAAAATAACGCTCTGACAATCTCTTCAGCGTGTTCTTTATTTTTTGCAAACACAATTCCTTCAAATTTTGATCCCGCTTTTCTACTATTAATTTTATGAAAATAACAGTGCACTGAATATATCATTAGTTTATAGTTCTCCTTTTGCCATTATCGAACAAGTAGATCATCTAATAAAAGTCAGTTTTCATCGACTGTACGATTCATATACAAGTCCATTCTAAGCATGTTGAAGATCGCCGAATCACACCTTTCTCCGCTGTATTTTCTGCAAAAACCAAGTAGCAGCGCTTCATCAAAAGTACTTCTCGACTCATTAAAGAACTTATTATCAACTACGGGGTAAAAAGCTGTTTCTTTACCTTTATTCAATCTCACTTCTGCTTCAACAATCGCTAAATCTTCACTAATAATTGTTGTGTTAACTACGCTCCTATAGTCTTTTACAATTAGCTTCTCTATGGATTCCTCTTTCTCCCTTTGTTCCAAAAATGATTTTGCCATACCGTATATACGAGATAACTGAAAGCGTCCAGTATCCTTCATTGCCAGCTCTTCAAAGAATTTAGGGATCTCTTCGAATGATAAGTCTTTTAACATTAAACTACCTCCTTGGATATTATTCTTATGAAATTCAAGTTTTATCAGTTTTTAATAACTCAGCAAGTTTATAAATGTCTTCCTTGAGGAGGACCAACTCGCATAATTTCTTCTCCTTTTTATCTGCACCAAGGGTCATGACATTCGCAATAAAGTCTTTTTCATGCGAAGTATTTACAATTTCCATCCATCTTGGGGATACTTCACAAATCAAAGCTTTTGCGCCCAGTTCATTCTTCTTTCTTTGATAAAAACCTACTGGAAATCTGATAATATTATCATCCATTTTAGGCCCTCCTAACTCCAAAAAAATAAAACTAGTATTTTATTGGTTACTACCGTCTCTGAATTTCTTGCATTTTAACCTTACCAATAATAATCATTTCCTGAAATGCTCTTCCCTTTACTTGGACATCATCTTGAAACTTTCCCTTATCCCAAAAGAGTGCAATTTTCGCAAGTTGATATAATACATAATACTTCTTACAAACTAAAAGACCAACGACTATTAATATATTGAAAAACAGTAGAACCGCTACCAATACTAAACTCGGAATACTTGTGGATATTGGAATATTTACAATAAACTGCTGTAAAAAGCCTAGAGAGAGCGCAACTGTACCAGCAACTCCCGAAGCTTTTTGATCAAGGAGGTTAAGAAACAAACTTGGATTATAATTAAAAAATGTTCCACTTTCTTTACGAAGATCATCGAAGCTTTTTGAGAAAAATGCAAATCCTAAAAAAATTACACCAACAAGATCCATAATTAGGCCAAAAATAGACCAAATATTTGCAACAGTAAAATGACTCAAATCAACATTCATTTTTTCCGATCCTTTTGATTTATTTTATTGTTGAAGCCAGTCTTTTATCCAATTTTTATGTAGGTACTCAGCGTCTCAGTAAGCCACCTTGTGCCACCAGTTAAAAGGCTGCTAAATACTCCTGGATTCTTGTAAAAGTACAAGCATGTTGTCAATCCAATAAATCCCAAGATAATCTTATTTCGATTAGGCATTCTGTCTCCTCCGCTTCTTATGGGATGCCCTACAACTTATAATTCTTCAGAATCATAACCAATCATGCCATCATTCCTCATAAAACCAATCCATTATTTATTTTCAACATACTCATCGACGCGTTTTCTAAACTCTTCATTGTCTCTATATTCAAAACACGAAGAGACAACCATTTGAATTATACTTTCCCTTGTCATCTCGCGAATCTTCTCGTCGGCCATAACTCCATCAGAAAAGGTTTTGGCATTGCTCAGCACTGAATCAAAGTCATATCTAACTCTACTCACAAAACAACCCTCCATCTAAAATCATAAAATCTCCATTTTATCTTCTTCTTTAGAGCTCTTTTTTAGCTTCCATCCACAAGTAAATTATTTTTATATTCCTATCTGTTTCCCATCACTTGCCACGCAGCACTAGATGGTGTGTAAATTTTTTTATTATCCCCATCTCTGCACCACACAACAAAATGCTCACAATTATTAAATACTAGATTATAGCCTGTTGTATACAATTTACTATATGCTTTTTGAATTGCCTCCTCCCGGCTGCAATTCAATGGGCTGTTTCTTATTTCAATTGCTTTCCCATTTTTAAAAGTCTCGATTGTATCCATTTGTATAATTCCTAAGCCATCTACCTTTGTGAAATGAATCACCATTCCATCACCTATATAGATTCCATGATGAATATATCCGCAAAAAACCGAAATGTGATCTCCTTTTACTATTTCAGGGTCCTTACCAAAGAATGCATGTATCGCTTTATATGGCGCAGCCTGAGAGCTTTCAACAGCATTGATTGTTGTTCTTGTCACTCTTTCAATTGCTTCGCTCAGTAAGGTTAAAGTATACTTCAAGCAAAACACCCCTTATAAAATCAGTTTTTTATTAGATTGTTTAGCACTGCGCTTCCGCGGTTATCAATATGTTAGTTTCTTATTTGTTTTTTATCCGGGAAATACTGATACTCTCCTTAATCTCTTTCCAAACCTGCTCCATGACTATCTGTGGATGAACTGAATTAATTTCTTTCTCTTCATCACTTAAAGTTTGCTTGAACCTTAACCACTGTTTACTGAGGTATGCCAATCTTAAGTCCCTGTTAGTGCATCCTCTAAATTCATCATCGTTTCGTAAATGTTCTATCCATTTTCCTTGAACTTTTTGCGTAATCTCTTCAGTATAAATTACTCTATTTTGTTCGAGTTTATTTATTTCTTCTATGCCAAACTTCTCTTCAATCAATTCGTCTAAAGAATAAAATAATTGAGAATCCCATATAGCACCCTCATCATTCAAGAAATGGTCAATGCTCATGTAATATGTACTTAATATGACAACCACTGAAACCTTATATGTTACATCCACAGGTATATCTTCAATAACTTTATTGTACTCATCTACTATATTAGTAATTTTCAACTTCACTTCATTACCGCTTGTTTTATACAAATGATTCTTAATCAAATCCTCGTATGAAATAAGTGAACTTTGAACTTCATCCATTGTGAGTTTTGATTCAGTGATAAATACTGGGTAGTTTCCCCTTTTTGCTAAAAGAAATAATTTAAGGAAATTTTCCTTAGAGCTACTAATAGAAATATTAACTCTTTCGATTTCATCAGGGTCTAATTCATTGATAAAATATATTATCTCATTTTCATTTGCAAATTTAATAATATCTTCTAAAAACATATTCCCTCTCTCTTTCTTGATGAAATCAGACTTTTATTTGCTCGGCCAACTCTTTAAATTTCAGTAATAATTCTCTTGAATGCTCTAGTTGTTCTTCTAAAACGCCGTTGCTGCCTTCGATTTTAAAATGAAGTCCATTTATAATCCAATCAATCGACACACCATAGATAGAAGCAAGTTTAGATATGGTCAATAAATCGGGCTCACTAACATTGTTTTCATATCCGCTTATGGTTTTGTTATTTATACCTGAGAGCTGGGAAACCTCTCTTTGAGACAGTCCTTTAAGTTCTCTAGATTTTTTAAGTCTAAGTGATATTTCCTCTTTCTTAGGTGCCACTATTTTTTCTTCTTTTAATTGACGGCCAAACAAATAATCTAGCGTAACATTGTAGAAATCAGCTACTTTAATTATAAATTTAAAATCAGGCTCTCTAATATCGTTTTCGTATCCTTAATACGTAGTACGAGCGATATTCAAAGTTTTTGCAAGATCGCCCTGTGATAAACGTATTGATTCTCTTAAATATCGAAGTCTTTCGCCAATCGACATGTATTCACCTAATCTAAAAGAATATTATTTTATTCACTCATCAACTTCAATCAACAACCCTACAGTTACACTGATCGTTTCACCGGCATCAAATTCTACGTAGGCTGCGTCAGTTTCTGAAGTGAATCCATCAAATTCGTACTGAAGGAAAAAGCCAGTTCCTAATCCAATATGTCTCACTCGATCTCCACGATGAAATATCAAAAAGACCAGCCCCTATGTAGTTTGAAAACTGTTATATACATTATAATACGTTTCCAATATCTAGTATATCATATAATAATAAATTATATTCTTATACTTTTATTTTAATTATTTTCCCAAACTACCTCTTTAGTTACATTGTCAATTATCCTGTAACCGACTGGACAAAATAGTTTGAGTGCTTCGAGATCTTCGCTATCTTTTATTCGCTGCCAGTATTCGATTCCTGCTTTATCATCCCGTCCGTCATAGCGTTGCAGACAGTATCTCTTCACTTCGTTTTCCATCTCCTTATCAAGCAGTTTGGAGCGCTAGATACTTTTGCATAGATAATTCGGTTACCTGGTCTAAGAACCATTTCTCTTCAACAGGATTCAACTCTCGTGGTGTTATATAGGTGTCGCTGTTATTGCAATAAATATCCGTGCGCCATCCGTTACCCTGTTGCTTAAAAGTAAAGGTGAGATCTCCCCATATTAAGTCTTTCTCATTTAGGACTTTAACTGCTTCCTCTTCCGTCAAACCATCGTTTTGCTTCACGAGAAGGTTTTTAAAATATTCATACTCTAAAAATCTTCTTTTTATCATTATTAACACCATCCTATATATTTTTGTTTTTAAGAATTGTCTTCTTCAAGTACTTGATTGCACACTTCTACGCATTCATTACAAATAACAACTCGTCTGGCAGCAATCATTTTATTTAATTCGCTTTGAAACTTACCACAAAAATCGCATTGCAACTCATTCTCGATACTTGGGAAAACAAGAAGTTCATCATACTTTTTAGCTTTTCTCATAATCTCATGCATCGCCTTAACACCTATATTCGATTCGCTCATACCCAATCTCTCCCTTATATAATTCACTTTTTATCGTCCATTTGCTCTTGTTTCAAATATTCGGCTGCAGGCGTCCCATTGCTCCAATCATAATTCTCAAGAAAATCAAATTGCGATTTACAGTGCCATCCATTCTCAAACATTTGTCTGTGATGCCTTTCTCTTTCTTCTACATCATCATATTTATATAATTCCCGTTTGATTATAGACTCATGATATTTAATCATTATTTTGTAGTTCCCTCCTTATGAAATCTGCTTTTTTTGCTATTTAGGTTGAACAAGCATTCCACCACATTCAGGCTCTTCGCCTTCAAGCCATCCTATAATGCGCTCAAACATCGATCTATAACTACCCCTAAAATCAAAAAGTACATCATCAAATCCAATACTAAAACAACGGCCATCTCTCAAATCCCAATTCGGACAAACATATTTGATATGCCTACAAATTCTGTTTCGATTTTTACTAAGTCTACCGAACCTGTGACTGTCCCATATTTTACTCATAATTATTTTGTATTCATCAACTGTTAGCGATTCGCTACAGATTACTTCTGGAATATTACCCATGATTATTGATCGTCCTTTCGTTTTTGTGAATGAAATTGCTTTTTCATTTCTCGTTGCTTCTTCTAGTCTATTCTATTTGTTTGTAACCTTAATAATGATTTGCTGCGACTCAAGGATGATACTTAGTTCTGTCTTGCCATAACCCGAACTAATGGACACTCTCTTGTCACTCTCATCTAATCCAAAGTATTCAGTTATTTTATTTTTACTATTATTGATTGACTCAAGATCGCTTGTTAAGTTAGGGAATGTTAATGATACAGTCATTGCTGAATCGCTGCCACATGAGACAAATGACCAAACTGAGCCGGTTCCTTTATTGATCTCGTCTAGTAGATTTGAAAGTTTGCCAAGCTGGAATATTGATGGAGTTTGCATTTATATGTCTCCTTTCGGTTCGCCGATTATTTAAAAGCTCCGTAACAATTAGGTTGGGCTGTTATATCAATTTATAGTTCACTACCATCCCACGGATAACAATTGGTATTATTTATGATTTGAGGCTTTACCCCAAAGTAATGGTACTCTGGCTCCAACTCTTCGTCTTCATAAGCTGCGGCCCACTCCGAAGCGATATTACTTGGATTGCTCGTTTCGACCAACTTAATTTCAACGGTTCCTACATCTAACAGATGATCGCCACTACTGCACTTAGGACATTTAATACCATTTCCATTTGAATCAACTATGTTACATGAAAAATGTAAACTACATTCAATACAGTACTGCAGTTCATCGTAGAATATGTGACCAATGATCTTCTCATCATAGTGCTGGATAATTCGTATAGGCATTAGTTTCCCCATATAATCCCCCCTGTTGAATTTACTTTTTAATATTTATTTATGCTCACCCAGTCGCAATCTTTGTTCTAAACATTTGCTCTGTTTTGAGTCAAAATCCTCAGCGCGCGCGCGATCTAAAATGATTTCTAGAGAATCCATCGCAGCCGAGAAGCCCTTCTTTTCTTTAGGTAAATTGCATTGCAGCTTATTGATTGCCATTCTTTGCAATTCAGACTCTAGAGTACTCGGTAAACATGATACCCATACCTTACATTGAAAGTCTTCCCCTAGATTGAGAGTTACCCATTTACCATACATTTCAGTTCATCCTCCCTCCTATAAAATCGCTCTTTTATTGTTAAGTCAGGCAAGCCATAGACTTAGCGATAATCCTCTTGTCTGATTCTATTTGCTTCATCACTAGTTCCTGTTCTTCAAATTCAATTTTGATTTCAGCCATTCTTTGTTCGATTTCCTTCTTAACTTTAATAGATCTTGTTTTATATAATTTAAGATTTAAATTAGCTAACTCTATATCATTGTATAATTTTGTTTCTTTTATTTTCTTATACAATGTATTTTCTAGCTTTGTTAACCTTCTTATTTCAGATTGATAGAGTTTCACTAATTTATCATGGAGAGGATTCTTTTTATCTAAATCTGGAATATGTCCTCTTTTATATTCTATTACCGTTATTACTGTAGTAAGGTCTTGTGAAAGAATAATTCCCTTTTTCCCAGAAGCGAACAGATGACTTCTGTTACCTTTATCGCAAGTAATTTCTCCTATGTATGTACCCGCCCTAATAATTGACTTACACATATTAATAATGTCGGCTTCATTCAACATCTTAAATCTTTCTTTTGCTCGTTGTATTGCATGAGGAGTAAAATCCAAAGCTTTTAAATTCACTTTGATCATTCTTTCCCCTCCGGGACCAATTGATATTTATTTATAATTTCAATAGCTTTATTTTTAAAATTCTCACCTATATAAACTGTTTGCCAGCTATTACTTAACCCGATTAGATTTTCTTTTTTCAATTTTCTTAGAACGTCAGTATCGTAACCCCTCCAGCTTTCATTTCCACTTGCTGTTAAATGAATAAGTACAACAGTTAGATCTTCAATTAATTGATCCATTTTTCACCTCATAAAAGACTTATTTCATCGTAATTGCTTCGACAATTAACCGACATGAATTATCATAATGTGCTTGGGCTAATTCCTTGCTTTTCTCTAAAGTGTGAACGTCTCTTCCAATATCTTTACCATCGAACCAGATCATATAAGTGTCATTATTTCCTTTAGAAATGAGATAATGACTTTTCTTAATTCCGAAGTCAACCCATGACTCGTGTTTATGAATCGAAGTTGATTTAAATTCCAATTTTTTAAACATAATAATTCGTCTCCTATTCATATTCTGAATGAAATACTTCTTTCATTTGGCTATATTACTTTCCGATATTGATATCCTGTAGGTGAATTGCCCACATATTCAAAACAAAACTTTCGGTTAGCCAAATTAATCTCTGTTACTGCACCTTTTTGGAATCCAGATGATTTAAGTTGTTCTATGAAATTTGGATTATGAATTATATCTGGATCGCTCTTATCATCAATAACAATTTCAAAACGTTTCAGTTGATCTGGAAGTTCATTTACTTCTTCCCAATAGTCAAGTGCAATCAATGCTCCATTTCCAATTCCTGCTTCATTGCAAGCATTCGCAATATTTGTGCCGATTACATACTCTTCCTTGTCAAATCTCCAGACTAACTTATATATTTTCATTTACTACTCCTCCTCTGAATAAGCCGATAAAAGAATCCTTTCATCGTATTACATTAATTCCAAAATCATTTATCCATTCCAAATATCCAGAAGATGCTTCTTGTGCATAGATTAAGTTACATTTTGTTCCCTTCACATCTAAGTAAGTCTTAGCCTTGTTTTCGGCCTCTTGCTTTGTTAAAGCTTCCACAGGCATTGCAGCTCCATCATATCCAACATGCCAAATCACATTGAAACATCTCCCCATGAAATAATCTTTTCATCGTATTAAATTCTGATTTTGCTCTTGAGTCCTAGCGAAACGTAATATAGGTGTATGCTCTTACATTTTTAAAGAAATCATTTGATTATTAAACGATCAAGTAAGCCCAAACGACGTATAACAAATACACAAATAAAGGATGTGCCAGTATTGTAATTACCTGAGCTAACCTGTTTTCCTTTATTAGCTTCTCAATTCTTAACACTTCGTGATGCAATCCTGTCTTTCTGCAATATTCAATTGCATAGTTATTTGCATCCATCTCTTTTCTATTGAATGAGTAATAGATTAAATATAAAGCGCGCGCTAGTTTTTTTAATATCCATGGCTTATTACTGCTACTACGAAATGTGTAATTCTCTTTATTTCTATTCTTATACTGCCAGCTATGTCGCATCTCATGAGCAAGAATTCCAATGTTATTTGTGTCTGCAACAGCTACAAACTCGGGGTTTTCTTCCCAAACATGTGCCCCTAAAAATAACGAACCATATTTTTTAGTTTTTTCTTTTGCCTCTTCTCCAAAGAAGACTAAGGGATCGACATTCAGTTCTCGTTTTAGGTTTTCAGTATGAGCGTAAAAAAGCGTTTTCTCATCTACCATGTAACTATCTCCCTATGTATAATCGTTTATTTTTACAGAACAGACATTGCTCTTCACCAAGTACTTAAAGCATATTTCTTCTTCTTTATACAAGTCAATTCTTGTATAAAATATTCATTTCATTTTTTAATGTCTATTAATACCATACTCATTAACCAACCGGCAAATGTGAGATTTTTTAATTGCAATGATTTCATCTTCAGATAGTTCTTTAAAAAAATCTTCGTATGTAAATTCGGGAAACATCTTTTTCAATTGAGAAATCCGTTTTTCCGGAATAACCCCTGTCTTTAGCCAAATAGATATATTCGCCCTGTTAATTCCTATACTATTAGCAATATCTGAATAAGTTTTTCCATAAAGATTACAAGCCAATCTTAAACCGTTCAATAATTTTCACGCTCCTATAAGTTGAGCAATTTGATAAAAGGATCATTTTATTGCTTAAAACACTCTAATTATTTGTTCGGTTTTCTTTTTTAAATACTCAATCTCTTTTGACTGCGATTTAATCAGTGCTAACATTCCAGTAATTACTGGATCATTTCTATAGTGTCTATCATCGATTAGTTTTTCAAGTTCTTTTATTTTCAACGTCGCCCACTCCTTCTAACTCATCGAGTATATATTGATAAGCTGCTACTTTACCCTCCCAATAACCTAAACTATAGCCCCCAAAATAATTATGAGTTTGTTCTGGATTTTCTCCATGTTCATTTTTATAGGTGAAAGCTCTTCGTTTAGCATAAGTTATCCTCTTTGCTAAAAAATCTCTAATGTCTTGCATTTATCCGAATTCCTCCTAGATAAATAAAATATAGTTTTATCGTATATCATACATATATATTATATTCTTTTATTATATTAACGTCAATCCTTTTTCACTTAAAAAGCCTAATTAGTTTTTACACTAATTAGGCCTATGTACCGGTAGACATTCTGGATCAAATCCTTTACATTCACAATTGCAATCCATAATGTATTATTTTATTATCAAAGAACGTTAATTAAACATGTCAGCACAACTTATTTTATGAGCCTGCGTAACTTTCTGCATTACATCGCTACTCAACTCGGCTACTTTGTTTATTAGCCTTGATTTGTCAACCGTTCTGACCTGCTCTAACATAACAACAGAATCCAAGAGTACTCCATCTACACCCCCTTCTAAGACAACATGTGTAGGCAGTTTTGCTTTTTGGATTTGAGACGAAATAGCTGCTACAATTACAGTAGTTCCAAACTTGTTACCCTTTTGATTACTGATGATTACGCAAGGTCTAATGCCTCCTTGCTCAGATCCCACGTTTCCATCAAGCCTAACAGTCCAAACTTCTCCCCTATTCACTTCTACTTTCTGTGTCATTCTATTCACATCGCTATACTTCCGTTCTAATACTGCAGCCATCAATCGATCTCTCCTTTTTGATTTTTCGCTATATTTTCATTTTTTATTCACAATAGTATTATACCCCCTATTATAAAGAACAAAACTATAAAATACAATAGTTATTTGTCAAATGGAAAATCGCTCAAAAAACAAAGTATTTTATCCTTTACATAAATGGATAGGCATGGTAATGGAATAAATTCCCTCCAAACTGGATAGATTTAATATTATACGGAGGTGGCACATTTGAGGAAAGATAATTGGACAAGCCAGGAAGATAAGATTCTGGCAGATACTATTCTCGCACATATTGCAAGCGGAAGCACTCAACTACAAGCTTTTGAAGAGGTGTCAGCAAAAGTCGATAGATCTTCAGCAGCGTGTGGATTTAGATGGAATAGCGAATTAAGAAAGATCTATACTGAAGAGATTAAGAAGGCTAAAACTGCGCGCGCCGAATCCAAAATGAAAAGATCAAATAATGATTACTCAGAACAGGTTGAGCAAGACTACGAAGATACCTTTGGCGGTTTACTCGAAAAGTTGAAATCAAAAATAAGCTTACTTGAAAAAGAGTTAGATCGAGTAAAGAATGAAAACACCAGATTGAAAATTACTTTACAGGATAGCAGGCCGGATGTGGTTTTGAGCGAGGATTTTAAAAACATGATAAAAATAATTGAACGCGCCAGATCACTAGGCGTCTTAGAGAAGACAAGTTAACCCCCACCATAAGGTAGGGGTTTTTTATTTATAAAACATATTCAACAAACACTGGCGATCTCAATAGTCCTTTTTTAGTCCAATTTCTTGTTTTAATCCGAGCCTTTATTAGCGGCTCAAGATAGACAGTACTTTTGTCTTCTTTGTAAGTGATCGATCTTTTTATGACATTGAATGCTTTTTTTGCTTCTGGATTCACACCCAATTCAATAACACCGGCAGCTCTCATTTTGCCTGTCTCATCTATAACTGATGTGAGCCATCCAAATTCGTTCTTTTTATAACCTGTAATAAACACTTCGGCATATGTCCAATTTATTACCTTCTGCCAATTCCAAGATCTCTTGCCTATTTCGTATCTTGACTCTGCCATCTTTTGAACTAAGCCCTCTAATGCATTTGCCTCTACAAGCTCATAAAGGGCACTAGCTGAGCCGAGAGACCATTTAACCTGTTTATATGACTCCGTCTCACTAAAAGATTCCGAAAGCAATTCTTTTCGTTTTAACAGTGGCAATCCTGATGTATCAATTCCTTTATATCTTATAATATCAAATGCAAAGAATGTGACTAAGGTTTTATCGGTTTTGGACTTGAATCTTTTAGATAATGCTTCGAAATCAGGTTTTCCTTGGGCGTCAATTATGACTACCTCTCCATCAATAATTGTTCCTTCTGGTAATGGACAATCTAGCAACTCTGAAAATATAGACGTTACCTCGTTATTGTGCCGAGTGTATAATTTCACACCATTTATAGTACTGATTATCAGTCTAAATCCATCAAACTTCAATTCATTTATATAAGCAGCTTCATCACTTGGATTATTTGCCGTTTGTAAAAGCATAGGAGAAACAAACATTTTTCATCACCCAATTACATTGTAACTCTTTTTCAAAAGATATTTATCTAGTAAGTATTGGGTTAATGAAGATCTCCAACAATAGTTACGTACCATGCTATAGCACCAGATATTAAAAATCCTAACATTAAAGTTAACCAGAATATTCTAAGGATTTTCTTGACTACATTGAATATACGAATCATCTCACTAACTCCATTTCAATTTTTACACTTATTGGAATTATATCACCTCTGACCCCATAATGTAAATTTTATCTGAAAATATCTTATAGGATATGTTTGGGATATGAACAATTGTCTACACTTACCATTAGGAGTGTGGACAGATGAATCGATTTAAAAATGAAGAATCCTATCTACTTTTGCTCGGTGCAAGGATCAAGCAAATTAGAAATGATAAAGGTATAACTCAAGAGGAATTGGCTGAAAGAATGAATACTTCGAGTCCTTATATTGGCAATGTTGAACGTGGTCAAAAAAACATTACATTATCGTCGTTATTCAGGTTTGCTGACGCTCTAAATGTCCGCGTAATGGATTTATTTGCTTTCGAAGCATTCTCTGATACCGGCATTGTGAAACCCTCAGAATTAGCAATTACAGAAGATAAGATGTTGCCACTTATTGAATTACTTTCGCAGTGTAATACAGCGGATAGAGATAAAATATACCGCATGCTTATTGAATTTCTAAAGTAAAAGCCATATGAAATACAAATTTTATCGTGGAATAAAAAGTGGCCGCTGTTATACGGCCACACGGTTTCCTTTAGTTACATAAAAAATATTGTCATCCTTACACATTTGAGTAAACAAGTTGAATTTTTCAAAATCGTCAAATGTGTAATTGTTTATGGCTAACTCATTTCTCCACTTTTCAATTGTTGTAACTGTATACATGAACATTCTCCTCCGTATTAAGCTCATAAGTTGTATTGTTCTATTCCGAGCTCTCAGATACAAAGTGGTTGTAAAGAGCCTGGAGTCCATTTACACGCCCCCAAACCTGATCCTTCTTTGTAGTCCCCCCAACGCAGTAGCGACGATAAGAATCCCCCTTTTTGTTATTCTGTGAGTACCATTGTAAAAACGCCGATACTTTTTCTTGATCGCTGTTATTCAAGAATAAGGCGACCATCGAAGGAATATTTACCTTCGTTACGAACTTGGATTTGTCCTGGAATGTTTTCTCAATGTTGTTATATGCAGAATCGAGTAATTGTAGTGTCTCATCTTCAATTTCGTTTTGTTTAAAGATAGCTTCAACATCCTTTGTTGAAAAAGAGGGGAAATCTAATTTACCCGCGATAATTATGGATTGAAGTATGCACATTTGACGATCCGATTTCTTAATACTTCCCTCCGGGAAATGTGCAACGTTTAGAAACAGGCCGCTTTTATTAATTCTTTCATGTCCATAGTTTTGAACTTTTTTCGAAGCAGATACAAAAGCAAGATGCTCTTTTGAAACAGGTTTTCCGTTATTCAGTCTATAAAAGACAGTGTCTATGATACTTTCTTCATCATCGTTCTCATCGAATTCCAAAACCCTGAAGGTTATCATAAAACTGTTTATTGAATCTTGCACCTCTTCAGGAAGCTCTGAAAATCTTAATCCGGATATGTCGTAGGTTTCACCATTAGACTCAAGCGTCACCGGTTCCAGCTTCGTCAAAGCAAATTCATCTTTTCTGTAAGAATAAAAGATGGTAAGCCTTTGTTGACCATCGATGACATCATAGACGTTTACCTGTTTTTCATTAATAATTTTAGGAGTCTGAACAGCATACACATCAGGAACGAACAAAGTTAGAGACGAATGAATAAGCAACGAATTGTCTTCAATCTTCCATTGCCCTGATGGACGTTGAATAGGGTGATCAAAAGTAATAGTCCCCCCGCTCGATCATGCTGCAAATTTGTTTAACGTTCCAGGATAAAGGTTTTCTAATCATATATTAGTGCCTCCTGAAGAATTCGATATGGTAATATTGTACAACGAGTCATTTGTTGCTGTTACCAATTTTGCTAGCTAGATGATAAAATCAATGTTTTATTACCTATATGTACTTAAAATGCTTATGCGAATGATACAACCATTTCATGATACAACTTGATATAGTGTTCATCGATTATTTCATATGCGCGCGGAGAAAAATATACACTGTTCATCTTATCAGCGGCCGCGGTTCTTTCATTGATAAATTCAATTAAATCGTCTGCATCATCGAATATTTTCGTTTGAGATTTTCTAGTATCGATCTTAGTAGCATCTCTCAAGCTAATGACAACACTCCTGCTCTCATCAATAACATCAAGATTGCCGTATTTGTTTATAGCAGTGTGATAACTACTCATAATAAAAACTCCTTAATAAATTTAATTAGTATACTTTTATTTTATAATTCATCATTCATTAATTTTATTGAAATGATCCCTTTAGATAGAAAACTGTCGGATAAAGCGAACTCGCCATCTTTGTCAAAAAAGAAGTTGTATTCTCCTTCCTTCCGACTAAAAGTTGCAAGTTTAATGACGACACCATAATCTAACGAGTATATGTTTCCTGGTGTAAAATCCATATTCGCTTCACCCCTTCTATGTATTTCCTACTCCTTTATTATAACACAAACTAGATTAATAGTATAGTTTTATTTTATTAATCAAACGATGAAAACAGTTTTTCATCGTTCTATAACTTCATACCTCTCTATATTTCCCCTTGAACATCAAACCATTTACCATCACCATATTCTACTCACTTCGTCATTCGTTTGAGATAAAACAATTTCATTTCTTTTTGTAATATTTTTATCTTTCATAAGTCTTCCTATTTCAAATAATGCCGCGAACTCAACTGATAATGCCTTTGCGATTATCGTGTTACCGTTGGTTCTGTAAAAATTTATTC
Source organism: Paenibacillus chitinolyticus NBRC 15660 (assembly GCF_000739915.1). GTDB lineage: Bacteria > Bacillota > Bacilli > Paenibacillales > NBRC-103111 > Paenibacillus_F > Paenibacillus_F chitinolyticus. The sequence goes on from NZ_BBJT01000003.1 coordinate 87,964, forward strand.
CATCAGTATATACATGCTCATATATAGGACTAATATCATAAACATATGCAGGTTTAAGATCTCCAACACCATTTAATATTCCTGCTGAAATAGAGTGATTACCTCCATTTACAAAGCCTATCCTCATTGGCAACCAAAATTCAATGTTATGATTGTTGCTTTTCTCCTCCCATTCACCCCAAAACCGACCTTTGCCAATGTTAACCATCGAGTTTAATTGTCTCCCTTTATTCCAAGGCCAAGGTAGTACAAGATCCTCTTTCAAAACTACTCGTTCATTTTCTGCAGGTAAATCCATGAAGAAATCATACATCTTTTTGCCGTTACTTTTGTCGATCACCTCGGATATACTAAACAAGACATGCCATGCATCAATATTCGGTAACCTCTCAAATTCCTTGCCTTGATATAAAAGGTTTGTAATGTACTTAGTTTGCAGCCGTAATCCTATAAGTTTAATAGTATCAAATATTGGATGACGTTCTGGCATTTCGATCTGATCGCATTTTATTTGCCTTTGCTCGTGATTTTCAATCACGATCTTTGCATAGCTCATTAAATTATCGAACAATATCTTCTTTTGACCAAAGGATGCTTTGACATCTGAGTTATAAACACTAGTTTTTTCGTCCGCTTCTTCCTTTGATAATTTACTCATTATATGCTTGAAAAAATCTATTAGTTTCTCCCCCTTATATAGAATAAACATACAGGAAGTTTATACCACATTTTGAATTATGACTTCTTACTATGAGCAAGCAAACTTGTTTATTGGTATGACGCTCAGCCAAATGAATTTGTGAGATTTAATATATCTCGTTCTATACAAATTTGTGTTCACCATATTTATTTATGTAATGAAATAGCCATTTCATAAAATTTCCTCATTGTTAATTACCATCTAAACATATCATTGCTATCACTATTTGTACTGTTGGCATTCGAAAACCCGTCCAAATCAGGAAATAAGGTTTCATTTCTAATGTCAAAACAATCAATTAAAATTTTTCGGCACTCCAATTTTAATTTAGCTGTGATTGCAATACTTAAATTGGCGTTATTTTCCTTAGGTAATTTTAAACTGCCACTTTTTATTCCGCTTACATCGCTGTATAAAAATACTCCATGTTGAGCTGCAATTCTCTTCGATACGACGGGAGTTTCAATGAACATAGGATGATCGTATTTACTTAGATCCTTTGTTAAATCACTATAATCACGATCATCAAGAACACCTTCAATACCACCCCCTACAAAATTTGTATGTACACCTAACAATAGTCCTGTTTTGTCTTGATTCGCTTGAACACAAAACCATAAACCAACTAGTGAGTTTTTAGAAAAATCAACAAGCCTTGTCGCTGCTCCGTGATGTTGCAATTTGGCAAGAAGTTCTGAATCACTAATCTCATTCCCATACAGCTTTCCGTAGCCTTTGTGTCTCGCTTGTTTTATCAGAGATTCTTCATAGTTAATGATATCGTTCTCTAAAATATTGGGCTTCGAATTAATCAGTTTTCGATAGGCGCCACTATGTATAGGCCAATCAATATTACTTTGACCCCGCCATAACCTAACATTATTGTATCTTCCAGAATTATTAATAATGACCAACTCAGTTAATTCTAAAAAAGATTCTGGTGCAAATACTTCGCCAAATAATTCAGTTTGTAAGAACTTCATAATATCCACCTCGTGACTCGTTCAGTTAATGTAAATTAATTTAGAATAAAACAGTCATTTCATTTCAAATTCATAAATATCGAATTCGTCCCAGATTTGCCACTTTACATTTGATAGTTTTTCAAGGTCAATATTTCTCATTCCATGACTTAAATATGCTTTATCACGTGTTCCATTTATTACATCTAGTATTCTATTATTGATTCCCTCAACGGACTGATCAACCAGAATATAAGATGCCCCACCATCTAAAGTATCTTCAAATTGAAACTTGGAGCCTCGCGATTCCTGAATTAATCCCTTTAATTTGCGTTTATAAAACTTTGGCTTATAATCAATTTCAAGCATTTCTCTTTTCCTCTCTTTCCTCATAAAATAACCCTTATATCGCCCATTTGCATTATATATTCTTATTATACTGATTTAACCAAAACAATCATAGGTAGGGTAACATTTGTTCCATTAAACTTTGATTATGTATTCCTTGATCCTTTTGATCGACGCCGCTGTTATATAGCTTCTGCCGCGTCATCCTCCATCTTATCAATAATAACTAGGACAGTATTAACTGAGGTTCCCGATTCTTTAAAAGATCCTTCGGGTAACATATCGTAGTATCCACGCTCATTTAACCATTCGCGGAATTCTACACTTTTAAAATCGTTCGCAAAGGTGAAATGAGGAGACATGATAGCAACAATACGTCCACCATTCTTTAGGCACTTATAGGCATGCTGCACATGGGCTATGTCTTTGTTGCGTTCGAATGGAGGATTCATAATGATTTTGTCGAAATGGTTATATCTAACATGTTCAAGGAAATCATATCCAACAATATTGTATTGTTTAAGTTCTAAAATCTCACGAAGTGAACTGTTCCACTCTATCCCCTCTAGATCCGCAGCTATGCCGTTTTGCTGACAATGTGCTGTTATACTGTCTAGAATGTTCCCATTACCCGCAGACGGTTCGAGGACTGTCTCTCCGTCTTTAATATCTGCATAGCTCAGCATGTGTTCAACAATGGTTTTAGGTGTAGGATAGTAGCCGTCTATTTTCTTGAATTTAACCTCAGCTTCAAGTTTCTTGATTTTCTTTATTATTGGGTTTACCGGCTTCTCAATTTCCGCGATGATTGTTTCATATTCATCTAATGCACTGTTGTATTGATATGTATTGCATATATTCGCTCTATTAAGCATCTTTTGTTTTTTGGGAACTTGAAGATTCCACATGCCATCAAGAGGTAAACTATAATCAATTTCAGGATATTTAGTCTCCCGTTTAAACTTTGTTCTTGAGATAAATCGATTATGAATGTCATCTCTAAACGTACCAACTAAAAGAGCTTGTTCTAATTGTGTCATGCTGTTATGGATTGCTTTATCTTTTAGATATTGAAGCAAAGCAATTTCAAGTCGTAGCCTTTCCCGCTTATTTTCTCTATTTTCCTCCTCATTTTGACGCTTCCATGTGTTAGTAAGATAGTTTCTGCTTATTGCATTAAGTTTCTTTTGTGCCGATTCAATTTGCTTCTCAATCTTGCCAATATTTTGTTCCTGATTGGATGAAATTGGGTTTTTATCGGTTTTCTCTCCATTTTGCTGTTTCATCTTTGAGCTGCTGATATTCATTACTTTTAGCGATTCCAGAGCCTCCACAATGAGGGAAGAGCCTTGCCCATAGGAACGGAATAGTCCAATCAAGATCTCGGATACGAAGAAGCCTCTTTCTTTTACATAGTCCGATATCTTTGCTTTATATTCTGTTTTCTCTTCCTCAGTTTCTGGACGCTTAATATTGCCATACTGATCCGACATAATAGATGTGGAATAGTCCATAATCCAATCTGCAGCATCTTCTATGGTAATGCTGGTATCATGAGCGCCGGCTGTTATAGGTGATTCTTGAGCCTCTGCAAAGCCTAATAGCGCTTTTAACTCTGCTGTGATATCGTGACCATTCTTCGATTTGGTAATAAGTTGTGATGCTTTGTCTTTAGTAATGACAAGGTTTGTCGTATTGAGTTTTGTAGCACAATGGAGAGCCCACAATTGACGCTTAGTTGCCTGTTTTTCATCAGTTACAGTTTCATTTTTCGTGTAAGTTTGCTTCTTCTCTGTTGACGCCTCTTCGGTGTCTCCGGACAATGCTGGTGCGTCCATATTTGCTTTAGGTTGTTTACGCGACGTCTTCTTAAATACAATTTTCTCTTCATATTCTGTTGCTTCTTGCAATTCAACGATAGAAATGTGTCCTTTCTGAAGGAGATCGTTTATTTTGTCCGTAGACACAAACATTGTTTTTCCTTTAGCCTTAGAAGGCTTGCCATTCTTGCCAAGTTTGGAAAAAGATCCGCTTTTCTTGTCATCATAAACATACACACATTGCCACTTAGTACCCTTCCAATTGCCGTTAGTGTAGTCGCACTTCATAATGAACGTAGTTCCAGTTTTAAAATCTTCTGCTGTTATAAAGGTTTTTTCAACTTCTACAAATTTAACGATCGTTCTAGGAACAAGTATAATTTCTGATTCAAGTGTATCGGAATTGCGCAGAACCTTTTCGAAACGGTTCACAATAGCAATTACTCTTTCTTGTTTCTGTTGTTCAGCCGTTTTTGTTTTATCTTTATAATCATAATCATTGCAAGCGAATACGCCGGTTCCCTTGCCTATAATTTGACCGTCCTTTTCAATATGCCAAGAACAATTACCTGGATTTTCATAAGTGAATGAAGGGTAAGTTTCAACAACTGTAAATTGCGGTTCCGTATCCCTGCATCTCAGACGTTCGATACCTGCTAGAGCCGCCGCGCGCTCCCCTTCGGTAGCACCAGAGTTAGCGGCCGCAAGTTTGTGTAATTTTTCTAATTTACGATTAATATCCTGATTGGTTTTAACACTGCTATAAAGTACTTGCTTCTTTTCATATCCCGAATAGTATGTATTAGAATGATCGATAACGAGAACATAACCATTTTTTTCAGCGAGACCATCCCAAGAAGCTGGGTCAAAATAATCAGTCATTGAGTCGCTGCAATCTTCTTTATACCCATAAGTCTTCCAGCCACGTTTAACGAGTTCCCGCATAATTAATACTTTAGCTTCTCTCTTATCTCCATACCACATAATATTACATCTCCTTGCTATGTATTATTTTATTTTTAAATTCAAGATTTAGTTGCTGTTATATGATCAATGCAAGGGATAATAGTAACATTTTATTTGGTATTAAAAGAATCGGCTGCAACGTATGAAGCTAAAGTCATTTTTAATAATTCCTTTGTTTTTTTGTCTGTCTCTTCTTTTATTAATTGTTCAAACTGTTTAATAATTTCATCTTCTTTTGTTTTCATCTAATCGCTCCTTATCGTATAACTGTATAACCGTTTTCTTCTGCCCATTCTTTAGCATTTTTTCTACTATTCAATACATTTATTACCCATCCACCAGCCTCGCACAAAGAGCCAGTTAGAGGATAAAATCTTAAAGCTTTTATTTCCCATTTTCTATTCTTATTATTTAATGCAACTCGCCCATCGAACCTAATAGGTATATTTAATTCTTGATTCATCGTTTTATCCTCCTATGAAATTAAAATTTCATTGCCTGATTAAATACAAGCACAGTATTCTAATTAGCGGGTGTATCTATACAAATAACAGTTACCATGGCTAACAGCGCTTATGCCGTCGCGGGTCTTTTTAACTAAACGCCTTTGTTGTTTCTCGCTGATAAATTCGTCTGCGATTGGTTTTAGATCCTCAATCTTGATTTCTTGAGTTAAGACACTTTTATCCGTAGTCTTAACGATTTGGAAAGCTGCTCGTATATTATCGCTTGTACTCCATTTTAAAACTAAAATCTCACCAACATTAAACGGATTGGGTTCAGTTTCTTTCTTATCTGTCCATCCTTCGGGAATTTTCATTTCTTCGATTTCGGCATATGGATAGTAGCAGTAGCACCCTTTTAAATGCTGGTCAATGTAATCGCCGCTAACCTTCTTAGGATTTACCTTTAAAACAGTTGCCCAGAGTCCTCTTACTTTTATCAAATAACCTACCTTTACAGTATCTTTGCTATATTCAAAGCCTCCAATTTCATCCATGCGGTTTTGTAAATAAGCAAGTTTATCGACTTCGTATTCCATCCGATCTAGCAATTTTTGCAGCCATTCTTCATCATTTCTTTCTTCTGCCTTGACAATATACCTTTCAAGGCTACGAATTTCCTTTTGGCACTCCTCTATCCTGTTATTCAAATAAGGCTTACTATTGAGTTTTGTTTGGTCTGCTGTTGCATGCGCAGTTTCTGCTCGTTCCTTGAAATATTCGCTTTTTCGATACTCATCGAATCCTTTATGGTAACGGTTTAAAACCCTGTTTCTTTGATTTGTGAAAGCTCTACCTGCGCTGCTGTTTATATTCGGTTGCGTCAGCCATGACCAGTCTTTGCGCAATTCATCAAACTCCTGTTGCAATCCTTTCGCTCTATTGGCTGCATTATCTGCGTATTCTTCATAGCGTTCCGCCCTACGTTCTGCTTTCTCCGCTTTCCGTTCTAGCTGTTCAGCATATGACAAACGCTCGCCTTCCTGTCCTCCGTTTGTAAAGCCCAACTGTTCAGCAACCCGAAGGGCCGAATAATGATTATTCGTTGATTTCGACACCCAAGCTCCTGCATAGCTTGACCATGTAAAAAACCGCCTCAATTCTTTTTTCTGCACTTCTGGCATTGATTTGTATTCGTCTTTTGTAAAACGCAATTCAATTTTCTGTGTTTCACGATTTAAAATGTATTGGTTTGACATATTTATTCCTCCTATAAAATCGAAATTTCATTGCCTGATTAAAACGTTTTTTGTTACTCTTTCCATCCCTTTTTAATCGTTGCAAAATCGCCAACTTTAATTATGTGAGCTTTTGTTTTACTCTTGTATATCCTAATAGTAACCGAGTTGTCATCTGCAAAATGAACAGTTCCTTTGCCGCTCATCTCACCAAATATTGTATCAACCGTGTAACGGACCTTATCTCCTTGATTTAAAGACTGGATAACTTCTCTTTGCATAATTGTTTGAATGAGATCCACTGTCAAATCATACTTTTCGGCATACTCAAGTGCTTTTTCATATGGCAGACCAACCATACAATAATTCCCCCAATAAGGAGCTACAAAACCGCTGTCACGCCTATACGATTTAATATTATTTTCTTTTATATCTAAATCAATCAATTGCTGGAGCGTCTTATACTCCTCTTCTGTTCGGTTGTATATGTTAATTCGAGCCACCTTATTTATTCCATTCACATTGAGCACCCCATTATTGTTTTTAGGCTTTGCAACTTTCTCATTACATTAAATCAAATAAAATCAAACTTTTATCGTTCATTAAAATACAAAACCTTTATTAAATATGATTTCGATCATTCTTTCATATTCCGATTGTGGCTGGTTAATTCTATCCGATTCAAATGTAAATCCTCTACCGCATACACCAATTAGTCCATTTTCAATGAGAATATAAAATAAATGTTTATTTCTGGGCTCATATTCCTCTATGTATTCAATTACTAAGTTTTGTTTGTAGATGTTTTCTTGATTTACTGGTCCTCCACCAAAGAAATGTGACACAAGAGAATTATAGAGATTATATATATTTGCATTTATTAATAAGATTACGTCTTCCGTATTTAACACCTTATTCTTTACTGCTTGAATCGCTTTTTTAAATTGAGTTTTTGATTCAAATACTTTTTCGGTAACTGCAAAATTAAACATTTTCACTACCTCCATTATCCCATCTGAAAAAATACTTGCATACATTCTTTTATTTATACTGCTATGTATTTTGATTTAGGAGAATTTTTCTTATGATATTCAAGCTGCCATAACATTAATTCTTTAGTATTATAAGCTTTGCCGATTAGTCTGTTTTTACCTTTGACGCTAGTAGCTTTATCAATTACATGACTCCGCTCACCATAGTAATATTCTCGTGTATTCTTTTTGAATATGGAGAGAATCCAATACATGTTTTTTTCTTTGTTATTATTGATGTTAGTATAGATAAAACCTCTATTTCCCCAATGACTAGAAATTTCAGAAAGCCGGTTAATTATAGCTTTTTCATCTGGAAAGAATTCGTACGTTGCAAAAACTGAATCGAGTTTACTTACAATTGGATCAGTAGCTCCATAATATATTTCCGTTTTACCCTTACTGTTAGAAAACTTTGCAATAACGAAGGCATTAGACATTCTAAATCCTCCTTATATTATTTTCTTTTACTTTATTATAAGACTTCCAACAATGGTTAATTTTTGTTGTTCCTTTTTTAGCTGCCATTTACTCGCAAGGATTGCCAACGCTGTTTTACTCATTGTTTTCCACCTCATAATAGTTTTTGTTTTATCTCTTCTTCTTAACTTAATTATGCCACATTCAACTATTTAAATCAATTATTATATTCTTTTATTCTGTAATTGTAAAGCCCAAATTTTTGGGCTTCAATCTTTATGTACAATGTAGAATCGATTATCCTTTTCCACTACTCGATTAAATGTAAACAGATTCTCTATAGGTTCATCAATAACCTTTGATAATTTATACATTGTTTTAACGTCAAGGTTGTTATCTTTAAAAATTTGACTCACACGCTGTTTGGTTAAACCTCCAAGTAATTGTCCCAGTTGCTCCTGAGTTAACCCCTTCTCTTTTGTTACTTCCCTTAGTTTGTTCTCAAACCCTTCGGCCTTAAACACTTCAATTTGTTTATCAATATATTGCGATGCCTTAGATGAATGATAAATTTCTTTGCAGCTATCGCATTGAACAGCAGGAATGTTTTCAATAACTAAAGTTTTCCCCTCCACGGTTTGCTCAATGGTATCCATTATAGGTGACAATTGCTTAGATCCGCATTCGACACACACTTTTAATTCCATGATTCCACTCCCCCATTTTCCTTTTAAAGGGCGAAAGCTTCATTAGTTCGCCCTAACCTGGTTATCCATAACAGTTATAATAACGATTAATTCATCCGGATTATGTACAAACTTGATAGCTAACCTATGGTCGTGCTGTCCTCCTTTAATCTTATAAGATGTCACACCGTCAGGATTGTTTGTATCGGTTCTTAGGATCTGATTAGGATTCGTCAGGATATCTCGAACATCAGCATCTGTTAAACCCCGTTGAATCATTTGTATCCTTGCATGCTTAGTCATAAAGTAATTACCCTGAGTTGCAAGCGATTGAATTTTAGTAAGTACCGCTGAAACCATTATGTATCAACTCCTATCTATAAGTCAAGTATACACTTTACTTTTGACAAAGTCAATAAAATAATTGTATATTACATAGTTTAATTATATTAATTTTCAATCAAGAAAAACTGCCCGTCTGGTTTATTAGAACGGACAGTAAGTAGTTTTATATTACTCCATAAGCTTTTTTGCTTCATTTTCCTTTCTACGATAATCAGTAAATACAACCATTCTATCAGCCCCATCAGTCTTTAAAGCATACAATATTTCATATCCCATAAGTTCACCGACAATGTTTAATAGGTTAGTCTCATCACCTTCTTTAACTTTTTCTTTCCATTTAGCATGATAGGCGTCAACCTTCTTTTGTGTACTTTCTGTATCAGTTACATTGTGCATGACATCGTAAGCTATACTCTCCATTACCGCTTTAGTATCTTTAACAAACTCGCTGTTCATACCACAGGCAGACAAAGTTAAAACCGATAAACATAGTAAGACAGTTATAATTGTCTTAGATAGACGTTTAATCATAGTAAGTTACTCCCTCATATTGGTTAATTTATGCAAATACATTTATATACCGTTGGACCTATATTGGTCTAGCAAATTTTAGGTAGTTTAGGTAGAAAGGTATATATGTTAAGATTAGTTGTGTGAAAGGATATAAGTAATGGAGATACATAAGGATAAATGTTGGGTGGATTAGATTAGATAGAGTTGCGATTAATATAGATGGAAATATAAAGTGTAATCATATATTAGTGATCACAAAAAGCAAGCTAATGTAAACTTATGTAGTCTTAAAGTAGTAGTAAAATGTAATCATAAAGCAATCAAAAATGTAAAAGACTTTTGACATGTTACAATTGTTACTAGGCGATGATAGCACAAAGTAGATAGCCAATTAGATATAAATCAGCGCTCTCTTTTTGCTCATTCATTACAATTTTAAACAGAATTATTACACAAGTAAACAAATATAATACTCTATACTTCTCAACACTTCACTTTACCATACAACATATATTATATAGTAAATAAGGGGGGGTATTTTACATCAAAGAGCCGGTTCAATTTCAAAAAAGAGTCCGCAGCACTTCTACTCCTAGACTCAACTTATAAATTTTCTCATCCTCATTTTCTTCCTCATCTTAAATTTCACCTAAAATTCTATCGTAATCCCTATCGTAGGCCTATCGTAATATTGCCGTAACCATCGTAATATCCATCATTTAACGATACCCTTATTAGCCTAATTTTCTCACCAAATTCACCAATTCAACACAAAAAACCCTTGTACAATAAGGGTTTACGATATGATTCGTTACTAAACTATTTACTTTGACAATTTTATGCACAATAATCCTTATACCTACAACGATTCCAGATATCTAATTTGCCCAGTTTTAATCAACGCTCGATATATATCTATCGACAGATAATCAAATCATAATTTATTCAAAATACGAACCGTAAACGACTTGTGCTTATAATTTCATTTCTAAGTCAAAATTCAACACAATTATTAATAGATTTCCCAGGTCTAATACTTAATTAATGGTTTCATTCGTTTAACACAGTTGCATCAATAATTCATTGATTAATCTGTGGTATTTTCATGTTTACACTTTAGTCAGTTAAAAACATAGAAAATGGCATACACCTATAATAGAATAATTAATATATCTATTACTTATATTATATAATACATATTACTCTATTATAGGTGTATGCCAAAATCTATGTTTTTAAACATTTAACTTTTTCTCCCAGAAATTGAATAAACGTTTGCTTTTGTTGCTTCTCCCCTTCTATTGCTTTGATTGATAGTAATATAACCCTTGCTTTGAAGTAACTCTAAGTATCTGAAAATCGTCCTTTTAGGAATACTAATACTTTTTTCTAACTGGGTAATGCCTATATCAAAACCGTTTAAAAATAAATCGCACTTATGACTAATGTATTGATAAATGTAAAATCCATTTAGTCCTATCTCGTCTTGGAGTATTGTTTGAAAACACACGAAGTCGAATACATGAGTGTTGTCAATTACGAAATATGTACCATCTTTGATCCCAATCTGCTTACTCTCCTCTGTTCTGTAAAATGCTTTTAATGGCTGTTTTATAAAATAATTTTTGGACATATCGACTAATCTTCTGGTTTCTGCATCTAAACTAAAATATGTAGTAAAACTTAATTCTCCAGTCTCATACTTATATTGCAAAGGAAAATCCCTTGTTGAATGAGTTAAGCCAATCCGATCTGTAAGTCCATTTCTTTTTATAATTTTATTAATATTAGTGTAGCTTGATGAATACCCAAGCATTTGTTTAATTTTTTCAGCAGGTATTGGATACTTACAGTAGCGATATAGATAACACAAAAGACAATAATAACAATAAACAGTTGCAATGTTGCCAGTGTTGATTCCGTCAAAATTTTTTAAGTCATCAAATATCTCGTTATGGATATATACGAGTTCTCTTCTTCTCATTGCCATAATTTGAGTTTACCTCTAGGCCCTGTTAGCAATCATATTACGAGCTGCCGACCTAACTTGATACCCTAGGCCATTCTTGATTCCCTTTAGTAAGGAGATAAGTTCTTCGCGAGACAGTTCCTCAAATATATCTTCTTTGATGTCATTTTCCATTTGGATACCGGCCATATTCTCCATTCCTATTTCATTGTTCGCATAGATCATTGTTGTATTAACGTTTTTGTGATTCCCTTGTCTTTTAGCTCTATGGATATCACCTGTGGTCTCAAGTTCCCAATTAATCGCCACGGTTTTCAAACTGTGAAAAACGATATTTCTATGCTCCGGTATTCCGAGTTGATTCCTAATTTTTTTCATCATAGCAGAAATAGTCTTAGGGGTAATATGAAAAAATTTGTTATCTGTGTATCTCTTGCAATAGTGTTGCTGTCTAAGATCCATTAAAGCTTTATATAAGTCCGGACGAATAGGTTTTTTATCTTTTACTCCTCCTTTGTCAATTACCTCAACAATGTAATATTCACCACACTCAGACTGGCGAATATTATCCTCTTTTAATGACAGTAATGCGCCCTCCCTTATCGAAGTTGTATATGCCAGTCTGATTAATACGGATTTCTCAAGACCTTTATCCTGGCTTAAAGCAAGTTCAGCAAACAATCGAGCTTCATCCAAAGTTAGCTTTCCGTAACTTTGGCTATCTGCTGGCAAAAAATCTAACCTCAGTATGTTGCTCTTAATGGGATACTCGTTTCTTTCAAGATGTTCGAAGAGACTCAATACTGCGGCTATGTAAGCATTAACAGTAGTTTTTTTGTTGTATTGATCAATAAGATACTTCTGGTAACGAATCATATCAACATTCCTAAACTGCAGATCCTCACGCTTTAAATCTTCAATATTTTTATTTTTCATATACATGAAAAATTTTCTGATACCTCTTTCGTAATTTTGTGCTGTGCTGGCGCTTTGAATCTCATGCTTTGATAAAAAAGCTTGAATATCTTCATATACTGAATCATGATGCAGACTCACAATATTGTTTGTTGCTTTGTTCAACCTAATCATCTCCCCTTTTATTTACTAACAATTTATCATTATATAGTAAGGTACGTCAACAATATAAATATTTATTGCATTCTTTTGTTTTATATGCTACCTTTATTTTAAATAGTTTGCTAAGAGCAAATTATAAAATGATAATGGAGGTATGCAATTTAGTGCGTATGATTGGAGCTTCTTTTGCTAGTTGGCAAGATAATTATTATGATGGGGTTGAAAATGACGAGTTTGAATACCGTGGTTTAGAAAAAGAGATGTACGATGAATATATAAACGATACTTCAGACGATTATTTGTTGGCACTTAAAAGGCAAGGAGGTAAAAACAATCAGTCTAGATAAACAAATTTATCTATATAGTGTAGATACAAGCGCTTTTTATGACGAATTCGAATACAAAATACATAAAAAACTAAATAAATATTATATTCTAAAAAAGAGTATAAAAATCGCTCTCAATACTGCAAAAAAAGATCAAGCAAAGAGAGTACTAAGTAAAATCGGTATCAGAATTAAGAAATATAAACTTCTCCTCGAAGAGAAATTGAGCAAAAACACTAATGCTCGCAAATTACGCGAGGACCATCTTATTTCAAGTAAACTTGTCACCGCTTTTGAATCCACTCTTACCCGGACAATAAATGCTCAGATAAATTGTATCTGTGCCGATCTAATAATTGTGCGCACTTATTATCTTAAAGTGCTTGAAAATCTCATAACACAAGGATTTATATTTAAAAATGAAAAGTATGTATATTTAACAGCATCAGCTGGTCAGATACGCACTAAAAAGACAGTATTTATCAAGGAGAGTTTATTACAAAAACACCGTGATACATTGACATGCGGTTTAACAGTTGAAAAAATAAATAGTCTCGGTGGAGTAAACATAAATAAATACCTTGCCTATCTTGCGCTATGCTTTAGTGCTTCAGATCCTTGGAAGGACTTCAATATTGATCGAGCAATTGTAGTTGATGATATGGAAACCAATGTGCGAAGCGTTGTGGATTTTGTCGATGACAAGAGTTATGAGATTACGCGGCAACAGATGGATATACCAATTAATCATACCGATGGTTGCGGAATGGTTCTGCCGAGAAAAAATAAAAAAAGCATGATGGTTCGGCTTCCCTGGGTTAAGGGGCTACTTGTCCCTTTCCCTTTTGATAAATTCATTAGAGAAAAAAGTAAAAGCTCAAAAGTAAAAGACATTTACGGCAAGGAGTACGATATTATAAAAGACCGAATTGAGGTCATCTTTACAAAGAGTCAATTCAAGATGTGGAAATACTATTCTTCGTGGGATGAATACAGAGCGTTCTACAAACTTCATGGTTGTCACGCAAGTAAGTGCAACGAAGAAGATGACGTTTTTAGAAAAGCTAAACTTAATTATCAAATGTTACAGACGCTTACCGACTTTTCAGATAACGAATTAATGTCTGTAAGTGCAAAGACGATTGAGAAGATAAACAATATCGGCAGAGATCGCGATACCATGCTAAGTATTCTTGGGGTAAAAGAGAGCAATAACAAGGATTATTTCCAACAAGCGCTGGAGTTATATCCCGAATTACTTAACGATACATATAGCAGAGAAGTTCTAAAACAGGTCAAGAAAAGCATCGTCAAAGAAGCCAAATCAGGAAAAATTGACGTAGAAGGTTACTACACATTTGTATCTCCAGATCTTTATGCGTTCTGCGAGTATCTATTTCTAAATGACTTAACACCCGCGGGACTACTTGATAATGGCCAAGTTTACTGTAGTTTGTTTAAAGAATATTCAACTCTCGATTGTCTTAGGAGTCCTCATTTATATCGAGAGCACGCAGTGCGTCAGAATATTGTCGATAAAGAAAAAAGTCGATGGTTTGTTACTAAAGGAGTCTATACTAGTTGTCATGATCCTATAAGTAAACTTCTTCAGTTCGATGTGGATGGCGACAAGAGTCTTGTCTGTGCGGACAGCGTTATTATTGATGTAGCCAAGAGAAATATGAAAGAAATTGTTCCTTTGTATTACAATATGTCCAAAGCTGAGGCTCAAATGATAACCGATGCCGAAGTTTATAATGGCTTAGCTGCCGCTTACACCGGCGGCAACATCGGGCTCTATAGCAACAATATCACTAAGATTTGGAACAGTGAAAATCCTAATCTGGACGTAATTAAGCTACTCTGTTGTGAAAATAACTTTGTGATTGATTATGCTAAAACATTATATAAACCAACAAGACCTGACAGTATGGCAAAACTAATTAAAGGCTACACTAAGGCTAAAAATCCTAACTTCTTTATTTATGCAAAAGATAAATCTAAGGATAGTGTAGAAAATGCCAACGCTAGTGTAGTGAATAGATTGCAAAAATTGATTCCTAATCCACGACTGAATTTTCGAGCTGCAAACTTAGGACAATTTACTTACAAAACGCTTTTAAGCGACACAAACAAATACATAGATGTATCGAAAGAAAATAATTTAATTGAGAAATTTAAAGAGCTTGATTTGAAACGAAGATTCTTTTCTCTTGTTGATGAAGAAGACCTATACAGCAAATCTTATCGGTATAAGGAAATCAGAGATATTCTACTCGATTATAATACAAATATTAATTATATTGTGGACGTATTAGTTGAGTATTTGTATGTGTATAAAAAAAGTAGCTATAAAACAACACTTTGGAGCAGTTTTGGAGATGTCATTGTTGAAAACATCAAAAGAAACGTGACTCACCCTTTAAAAGGCGGCTATATTTTGTGTAATGTATGTGGGGATAGGATTTTAGAAACAAGTAACCGAAGAAAATATTGTGAACGCTGCTGGAAAGAGGAACAAAAAAGGATAAAAAGAGAAAGTTGGCACAAGCATAAAAGTAAATATAGAAAAACCTGCTAGAATTTTAGAAAGATGCTGTAACCCTTGCTACGCTTGGCTTTCTGTTGATTATAGTAGCATAAAATTAAAAATTACATACCTATATTGGCTTATTTAAAGCCTTTTTAGTCAAATCGCTTAATCGTATTAAAGGGAGATGTATATCAACAACCAGCGCAGAAAACTTGAGTGATGTTCACTCCTTCCTAATTCATTTAAACAATTGCTTTAACCGATATAAAAATATTGAAATTTATAAAGGAGAACGATGATTATGAATAAAGACCAATTAGTAAAACAGGTAGCAAATGATACCAACTTAAGCAATAAAGATGTCGATCTAACAATCAATCATGCCTTAGAAGTAATTAAGCAGGCACTGTCAAATGGAGACAAAGTTACACTTCATGGTTTCGGCAGCTTTGAAAATCGAACTCGTGCTGCACGCAAAGGTCGTAATCCTCAAACCGGCGAAGAGATGCTGATTCCGGAATCTAAGAGACCAGCATTTTCTGCAGGAAAAAAATTTAAAGACGCCCTTAATTGCAAATAATACTTTGATAATCCACCCCTCGTCATGTGCGAGGGGCTTTGTTCGTTATTCGTTAAGTAAATAAAATAATAATTTCATGGGAGTGAAAGCGCTAGATGTCAAAAAAGAATCATGATAAAAGCTCGTTCAATCGGACGGGTTTATTTGATTATGAAAAAATGACTATTAACTATGAAGATAAGAATGGAGTTTACACTTTTAACCTGAAATCCGCCCTCGAAAAGTTAGACGGTCAAAATATTTCCCTCAGTGTTGAAGCCGAGACTCCTGCAGCCATAGTTGACGAGGAATAAGATATGGATCAACCAGAAACATTTAGGAAGCCGGGCGAAGACTTAGACGATTATCTTGTCCGTCTCGGAGATAACTTTGATTTATACGGTTTGACATGGACTACCGCCTCTTCCCTGCTCAACTCAGAGGCAGAAGATGAATATAGTGAGTCAAAATGGAGAAAAGACTATAACTGTTATTTACGATGGAAAGATAAATTAACTCTTAAGTTATCCAATGACGGAGAGTATCTACAAGAAATTCATGATAAAACAACTGAATTACTTAAGGAAAAAATACGACTCCAAGACCAGAAGCGAGAATATACAACTACTGTTCGATACCAGGCTCGTTTTGAACATCTAAAAAATGAAATACATAAGTCAATTCTAGCATTGGCAAAAATTAAACCCTTAAACTTTCAATCACCTGCACCGGTATTTTCAGATGTCAGAGCAAACATTTTATGGTCGGATTGGCACTACGGCAGCGATTTTAAAAACAGTCTCAATGAATACAACCCGGATATTTTCAGAGCCAGGCTACAAAGATTAGTTTCCCAAACCATAAAATATATCAAACTGCACAAAGTTAATACTTTGACAGTTGGAGCTCTTGGCGATTTCCTTGCTGGCGCTATCCATATATCTAACCGTGTACAATCCAGCGAGACGATTATCGAACAAATCCAAGTCGTTTCCGAAGCTCTTGCAGAGTCATTAGCCGAGCTATCAAAACATGTGCAGCAGATTTGCTTTATCAATATCATTGGTAACCACGCTAGGCTAATACCGAACAAAACCGAATCTATTTTAAATGAAAACCTTGAAAACCTAATCCCTTGGTATCTGCATAGTCGCTTAAAAGATTTCAAGAATGTCGAGATATGCCAGGATACAGACGGCTATTATGTAGACAATTCCTTCTCGCCTAGCCATGTTTACGTTCATGGAGATTTAGACCATGTGTCAAGCGTAGCTAAAACAATCCCCCAGGTTATTGGTGTTGTACCGAGGTATATTTTCTGCGGGCACATCCATCATGACACAGTAAAGGAGCATGGCAGAACTAAGGTTATCTCGAATGGGTCGTTAATTGGTGTAGATGATTACGCTGTATCTAAACGCTTATACGCTGAACCAATGCAAAAAATGCACATATTTAATGGTGACAGAATTGAGTACACCATTGATATCCCACTGAATAGATGTGATGTGAATGAAAAATGATATTTCTCCAATTAACGTAATCGTTCTAAGTGATTTTGAAAAAGAATCCGATTGTATGATAGCTGCATGTTTGGATATCTTGGAAACTTGCAAGTCAAGAATTGATAATGAGTCGGTATTACGTATGGTTGCACAGGAAATACGGGAGATTACCTTGCGCGAAATCCTTACAAAAGAAATACAGATGAAAGCGGCAATTCTCGAACAAACAAAGAGTTGGTAAGCATATGAGCAAATATCAAGCACATCAGATCGAAATGATTTGGTGTGTTTTCATTTATTCATAAAAGAATGTGGGTAACTCTTTTTAAAGGGTTTATAAATAGGTTTCTCTCCCCCCTACTCACCTTCTTTATTATCTAGGGGGATATTTAAGGTGGTGAAATAATGCCAAAACTAAAAAACAATGCTCCAACTATTGAAGAATCAAAAGATAAAACATGTACTTCTTGCGGGAAAACTAAAAAAATGAGAATAGACTTTTATATGTCAAATTCAAAACATCATTCTGACAGGCGCTATCCTGTATGTAAGGTATGTATTAAGAAAGATTTGAATATTAACGAACAGAGTAGTATTCGATCTGTTCTACTAGAGATGAATAGACCCTTTCTTTTTAACGTTTGGTCTAATGCATTGATTGAAGCTGAAAAAAAGAACTCAGACCCTTTTGGACTCTACCTTAAAAGTATCCAATTATCATATAAAGAATTGACCTGGCCAGATTCAGATGTGGAGTATGTGGGGCCTCTAATCGAAAACAAAATAAATCCAACAGCTACTTCTGATCAAATAAATATCTTAATCAACACAAATGATAAAAGGAACGAAGAAGATGTAGTAACCATGCTTGGATACGATCCCTTTGTAGTTGAGACGGCAGCAGATAGAATATTTCTATTTGGAAGACTTGTCGATTTTCTAGATGAAAGTACGTTAGAAGACGGTTTTAAGCTGCCAGCAGTTGTTGAAATAGTTAAGACATTCCATCAAATAGATAAAATAAATGCTCAGCTATCCTCTATTATGACGGATTCGAAATCTGTTGCAAGTAATATTGGAGGCATTACATCTCTTGTCAATGCTAAAGAGAAAATGCTTAAATCTGTTTTAGCTCTAGCAAAAGATAATGGTATCTCTGTAAATCATAACAATAATAAAAGTAAAGGCTCTGGCACTCTTTCAGGTATTATCAAAACCCTCCATGAAAATGGATTTGACGAGGCGCAAGTTAACCTCTTCGATATTGAAACTTCCGAAGGAATGTTACAGGTTGCAGACATCAGCAATCGAAGTATCTTAAATCAGCTACAATTTGATGAAAATGATTATGTTTCAATGCTAACTGAACAAAGAGAATTGATTCAGGAACTAGATAAAAAAGTTTTGGCTCTTGAGGAAGAAAATAGATTATTAAAAAGAAATGAAAAGAAACAGGGCTTAGGCAATGATAAATAAAAATATGTCACAACGAAAAATTGATGGCTATTTAAAATTAGTAGAAGTTATTCAATGGGGCAGAAGATACCCCGTCCGATTTGTAGAACGTTTTTTTGGCATTGAGCTTCTCGACTATCAAAAATACATCTTTATGCAAAGCTGGTCTACCCCTTTTGTACTTTGGGTTATGAGCCGGAATGCTGGGAAAACTACTCTTGGCTCCCCTTTCATCATGGCAAAAAGTCTATTGGTTCCTAATTTGCAAGTATACATATTGGCAGGCGTGGGTAGTCAAAGCCAGGAAATGTTTATGAAAATTGAAAAAATTGCAAAAAGAGAAATTGCCTCATTTACCGGTTTAACAGATATATTTTATAACGAAACAATTAAAAGTGCCGCGAATACAGACGGCTTTACACACAATCCCGCCTCATTTCAGTACAAATTATATAATAACAGCGCTGTTAACTCTCTAAATGGAGCTTTTGATAATAACCGCTCTAAGCGTTCTAATCTAAACTTTTATGACGAAAGCGGATTTGCTCCCGATGATTTATTCTTAACCTCCGAACCTTTTACTGTGCAAAATAGCGATTTTAGACTTGGCGGCGAAGTTGATGTAACTATGTTGCCAAAACAATTTCCCAATCAATTAATTTATGCGTCTTCTGCATCATCGACTGATACATATTTTTTCAGTAAGTATCGTGATTTTGCGCAAAAAATGTTTCTCGGTGACAAAAGGTACTTTGTAGCAGATATTAGTTGTGATTTGGTGATTAATGCCACACATAACGGTAAGAAGTACCCTGTTTCACTCCTATCGCAAGAAACCGTTGACGCCGCGATGCGAGATAATAAAGAAAAAGCTATGCGCGAGTATAAAAATGTTTTCTCCACTGAAGGAGGAAATGATCAAATTGTTAAACGTGCAGCTATCATCAGAAACTCCGAATTACGCCCTCCCACCTTAGCAAATGAAGGGGGATCAAGGTATATAATTGCATATGATCCCGCTCGAAGTTATGATAATTCGGTTGCTATTGTTGGAGAAATTATATGTGATGAGCAAATTGGATATAAATTAAAAATATGCAATGCTGTTAGTTTTTCAGATATGGCAAAAAAGAAAAAGACACCTATGCGTACTCCGGAACAAACCGAATTCATTAAACAAATGATATTAGACTATAATGGTGCAGGTTTTGCTGATTACGAGAACATAGAAGCTTTATTAATTGATTCGGGCGCAGGTGGAGGCGGTACGATTATCTCCGACTACTTTATGGAACAATGGCTTGATAAGGGCGGCCGTCTTCATAAGGGATTAATCGATAAGATCGAATCGGCAGACTATATAAATAAGTTTCCTTCTGCTGTAGACAAAATAAAACTTCTTTCTCCAAAAAAATACAAAAAAGATATGTTTGAAGCACTAATTGAAATGATGAATCTGGACTTAATTTCATTTACGGATACTTATGATAATAAGGGCATTATCCTTACCAACAGACTCGATGATAAAGGCAATGTAACAGAAAGTAAATACAAGTTGTCCAATGATGAGATTACATCATTAATTCAATTAGATCTGGCAAAAGAAGAACTGGTTAGCATCTATCGATTTGAAAGCACAAACGGAAATTGCCGATATGATTTACCGCCCGACAAGCAAAGCAAAATGCATGACGACCGAGCATATTGTGTTGCAATGCTTGCCTGGTATCTTCAACAGCTTAGACGCGAAAGCATTACAAATAAGTCTCGACCCAAAAGCGACATTTCAAGGTATGTATTTTATAACTAGAAATTCAAGGAGGTGAGCCAATATCGGTCCACCAACAAGAGATGTAGTCCAATATGAAAAATTATCGCAAGGGATATATGCACTATCTTACAAAACAAATTCGACTAAGCTAAAGTTTACCAAAGACCAGGTATTCTCAATACTGGAGAGCAACGATGAAGAGAAGTTACGAAATGCATCTCACTACTTCTTCTCTATTTCAGGCCAATATAGAAATTTAATACAACACTATTCCACTATTCTAACTTACAGCTACCTCACAATACCCAGAGTAAAAGATAAATCATTATATAGTAATGTTAGGTTCCAAAACGACTTTCAAAAAGTTCTTGACTATACAGATAAAGCCTACATCGAGGAATCCTGTAGATTCATTGCGTTAGTGACTTTAATGGATGGAGTATTCTATGGTTATGAACGCCAGTTAGATGACGTTATTACTCTACAGCAGCTCCCTCCGCAATTTTGTCGATCTAAATATAAAATAAATGGTTCTTATGCTATTGAGTTTAATTTACGCTTTTTCGATACGTATAAAGATATCCAATTGAAGTTAAAGTTGTTTGAAATGTTCCCTGAAGATTTTTTGCAATTATACCTGGATTATAAAGATGGAAAATCGACCGAATGGGTTCAATTAAATCCGAGTTATGCAAGATGTCATAAATTTCAAGATGACGCCAGACCAATGTTGGCAGACATATTCCCTGAGTTAATAAACCTTAAGGAATACAAAGAATTAGATAAATCAAAAACAAAAATGGATTTATATAAATTGATCGTTCAGAAGCTTCCAGTAGATGACGATGGAGAACCTACGATTTTATTAGAAGAAGCTAAGGCGCTACATTCTAATGCCAAAAAAATGATTTCACAAGAAGGTATAGATGTACTAACAACTCCCCTCGAAGTTCAAGGTGTTAACCTGCAGGAACGAGGATCGACAATCAATGACAACATTAATAGAGCAAATAATATGGTTTTTGATGAAGCCGGTGCTTCACGAATTATATTCAATGGAGGTTCCGATGGTGGCAGTATTGGACTTTCATACTCCATTAATGTAGACGAAAACACGATGTTTCCATTACTTGACCAATTTAAAAGATGGTATGACAACAAGTTTAAATCGTTAGTTAATACAAAAAATTATTGGTTTGAAAATCTATTTCCTGAAGTCACAAGATTTAACTGGAAGGAAAAATACGATCAGTATAAAGATGCTGCTACGCTTGGTTATTCAAAGTTATTGCCCATTGTAACAATGGGTATAAAGCAAACCACATTCTTAAACCTGCTTCAATATGAGAATGATTTGCTAGGTTTGAATGATTTAATGTCCCCTCTTCGCTCTACTCATACGCAAAGTGGTGAACAAGGGCGACCAGAGCAAGGTGAAAAATCTTTAAGCGAAAAAGGAATAGAAACGAGAAATAAAAATGGGAATAAAAATAGATCTAAATAGGAAAGGAGGTGTTAAGAATGAATCTTACAGTCAGCACGAGTCTCCCTATCACCTTCGAGCAGATTGAGAAGTTACCTGATTCGCGCTTTACAAAAGTAAAAATATATCTTTGTCATACAGGAAAAAACTTAAATAACTCGTATTTTGAAAAGAGTGTAATTGAAGAAGCTATTCCATCATTGGCAAACATTCCTATCCTTGGTTTTATACAAGTAGATAATCTTAATGAAGCAGATTTTAAAGGTCACGAACAGCGACTTATGATTGATGAAAACGGAGTAACTGTTGAGTATTTAGGTAGGGCCTATGGTGTTATCCCAGAAGACAATAGAGCTTACTTTGAAAATAAGCTGTGCGATGATAATGTTACGAGAGAGTTTCTAGTTGTTGAAGGAGTCTTATGGAACAAATTTAAAGACGCAACCGAGATTATTATTAATAATGACTCTCGTCCACAATCTATGGAGCTAGCGCCATCTTCAATTGAAGGCAACTTCAAAAAAGATGGTGTTTTCTATTTTTCTAAATTTCAATTTGAAGGCGCATGCATTTTGGGATCTAATATTACTCCGGCAATGCGCGGATCTGTAATTGAAAATGTAGATTTTAGTCTTAATAGCGCTTCACTTCAATCCATGTTGAATGAATTTAACACAACATATTCAGAATTAAATCAACCCTCTAAGGAGGATGATAATAAATATAAAGGAGGAGTTAACTTGAACGAAAAATTGGAGCTGTTCAAGAAATTTCCGACTCTTAAAGATGAAGACATTGCTGAACTTAAAGCAAACATTGAGCAATACTCTCTTGAAGAATTAGAAACAAACTTGAATCAGATCGTTAAGTCACAAACAGATAGCAACACTTTCTCTCTTACTGCACAGCAACTCCAACAGGAAATTAGAGGAGCATTAACTCTAGAGCGAGTGATTGATAAATGGAATGACAGTGTTCGTGCTTACTGGTATATAGATCATGATGATAATAGAGTATATGCTGAAGACACTCAAGATGGTTATCTTCCAGTTGGTCTTAACTATACAAAAAGTGGCGACTCAGTAGTTATTGATTTTGAAAGTAAGAAAAGGATCAAATGGGTCCCCCAGGATCTAGAAGAAGGCATTGAAACTGCTGTTTCCTTTGTATCTATTGATCGCAGTGCCGCTGAATTGGAAATTACAAAGAAGACTGTTGAACAGGATTTTTTCACTAAGTTAGAGGAAATAAATACTGAGTTAGACGAATTAAAGCCTCAATTTGAAGCTACGAAAGCACAGAATGAAAAATTGCAAGCTGAAGTATCTGAATATTCTTCTAATGTTGACAATGAAAAATTAAAAGTGCAAATCAATGAACTCTCTGCTTACAAACTAGCAAGAGAAAAGCAGGATAAGCTCGATGTAATTAAGAACTTCAAAGATCTTACTGATGACGAGAAGAAACCATTTCAAGATGAAGTTGATAAATATGCTATAGAAGAACTTGAAGATAAGCTCTTCTCTTTTGTTGGACGCAAGGGTCTATCTAGCTTCTCTGCGAATCGTGGATCTAAGGAATATCTAACTACATCTCTAGCTAATTTTGAGGCTCAGACTAAATCTAACGAACCCACATGGGCAAGTTTAGTCGAAGATTTTAAAAATAAAAGTAATTGAAACTAGGAGGCAATATAAATCATGGCTATTGTTAAACAACCGAGTGTATATGGTGTGGTCGAATTAAATCACATTGCAGCAGTTAAAACAGGTGAAATTAAAGCTCAATTCCCTTTGAATACAACTGATTTTGCATCTACACCAGCAGAAAATGGCATGCTATTAATCGTTGACGAAGTAATTGAAGACATCAAAAAACCAACTGGAATCACTAACTATGTCTATCTTCATGCTTCTGTAGAAAAAGACTACGAAGGCAAAGGGCGCAAACACTTCAGTGTAAAACCCGGTGAATTTCTTCCTAAATTGTTGAAATTGAAAAGAGGTGACACTTTCGAGACAAACAGCTTTGAATATGACACAGCGACCTATGCCAACTATGTGGCCATCACTGCGGCCATTAATAGCACTACAGTTTACGGAATTCCTTCTACATCTGGATACATTCGCATTGTTGCATCCCCCGGTGGTACCGAGGCAGTAACTCTAAAAGTTGTTAAAGGTGTTACTCTTCCCAACGGTGAACTCGGTCTTAAATTTGTCGTAGATAAAGGGTAGTAAATAAAAACTTAAAATACTAGGAGGATAATACACAATGGCAGATATGACAATTAAACAACTTGCGGTCGCTGTTTATAAAAAACAAGCCCCCACTAACTTCTCTTTGAATGATATGGAAGGCGCATTGCGCGATAAATTCCGCGAACTTGCTTCAGATTTTAATACTTATCGTCGTAATAAAATTGAGATTTTTGAACTCATTGAGCAAGTAATCGATGAAGTCGCACCTAAAAAAATTATCGAAGCAATTGGTATGTTCGCAGAAGTCAAAACTTATGGTCAAGGTGAGCGCGCGCGCTTCAAACGTAAGCTTGGTCGTAATAATGTTAGACGCTTCATCACACGTGTTGGACTTGGTGGAATTTACGAACGTGTACGCTTGGATAGCGATTATGTAGACGTTGCCACACATGCTTACGGCGGGGCTGCATATGTGGAATTCGAACAATTCCTAGATGGAACGATGGATTTCACCGATTTGGTCAATCTCATCATCGATGGAATTGAATATAAAATTTTAGAAGAAGTACAAGCAGCACTCATCGCTACTTTTAATGGCCTTCCCGCAGCCAATAAAGCATCGGGTGCAGCTTTTGATGCGGCAGAAATGAGACGCTTGATTACAACTATTAAGGCATATGGCGGTAATGCGAACATCATTTGTACACCAGAATTCGCCGGTACAATTACGCCTGCATCTGGATTTGTCGGTGACCCAGACAAGGCAGATATGCGCAATCAAGGATATATTGGCCGTTTTGAAGGTGCGAATGTAATCGTACTTCCACAATCCTTTACTGATTCCAGTAACACAACCAAAGTTCTCAATCCTCAATTTGCTTTCATTGTACCTACCGGTGGTACAGAAGATGAAAAAATTGTAAAAGTGGCTCTTGAGGGGCAGACAGTTGTAAAAGAAGTACAAAATGCCGATGATTCCATGGAATTCCAAGCATACAAAAAAATCGGTAGCAATATTTTGTTCACTAATTACTTTGCGGTTTATAAGAACACGGCTCTACAATAACATCCATTTTTGAGGACGGATAATCCCGTCCTCTATTATTAAATTATAAAGGGAGCGAATATTTCAATATGGCAAATCGAAAACTAACTGATAAAACTATGGTCTCAGTCTTTAATAATAACGGCGGTGTTGTATTCTATTATTCTGAACTCAATAGAGTAAAACGAAGATGGGATAAGCCAAACGTAGACAAGAAAATATCTCTTGAAGAATTGAAAGAACTAGTAAATACCGCGGGTGGTTATGAACTTCTACGTGATGACCTTTTAATCACAGACATTGATGTGCGCGAAGAATTAGGTCTACCCGTAGAAAAAGAATATATGCTTGATGATCAAGGAATCAAAGAATTGCTCTGTAGATCACAAGAAGATTTGGAAGAAGTTCTTAGTAATGCTTCAGACGCAATCAAAGAAAAAATTGCACATGTTGCGATACTAATTCAACTTGCCGACTTGAATAAAATTGAAGTCATAAAGGCCAATACTGGCATCGATATTCTTTCTGCAATCCAACAAGGAAAAGAAGATCAAAAAACAGGCGTAAAGACTAAATAAAGGAGAGGTATGCTTGCCCACTCCATTTTCTAAGGTGTTTTCTATTTTCACTGGTAAAATTCAAGATGACCTCTACTCTATCCTTTCTGTAGAGGAAGCCGAACTTGATATGATAGATTTGTTAAATGAATCAATCGTTAAATTTGAATTCCCTAAAGAGGATATAAGAAATAAAGACGACTTAATTAAGGAGTTCATAGAAGATTTATCATTAGGCACTATTAGTATTCTTGGTAATCTTATGGTACTTGAATGGCAAGACCGCCAGATAAACAATATTTCCCTAATTAAACAGCGTATGTCCAGTAAAGACTTTAAGTTTACTTCTCAAGCTAATCATTTAGAAGCTCTTCTAAAACTTAGAGAAGAAACGGAGAGACGTGTGTTCAAACTAAAAAGGCAATACTCATATCTTCAAACAGGAGAAAATTATAATAAACCTGATTATAGTGGTTTAGGCGGTGGCACCTAATGAGTTGGCAAGAAAGATTTGCTCTACGTATGAACGCCATCGGCACAACCATAAGACAGCGTGAGATAAATAATGAAATTCTTAGAATAGGTGAAATTTTTAGCGACTCTCCTTCTTATGCATTAGTTTATCAGAATGACGCCGCTACTCCTGCTGATGTATGGATAACAGATAATTCAGATTCGAAGGGAACAAAAGACATAGTTTCCCAGTTAAAAGTTCCACTCTATGCCGGGGACTTAATTGAATGGAATTATGAAAAATGGCTTATTACTTCAATGGAAAGCATATCTACCATTTATTATGCTGGAACGATGTCAAAGTGCCTTGGAAATTTAAAATGGCTTAACGGCGATGGTCTTATGAGAGACACATGGTTTACATTTAATAGCATATCAAATGCTAATTCAGGCGTGAATGAGGGCCAGATCATCAATTTAGGTAACGAGTATAGGCACATTCTTATTCCTCTTAATGAGAATACAAAGTTAATAAGTAAAGATAAGAGATTTATTTTAGATCAACGCGCTTGGAAGGCAATAGGAGTAGATCGAATTAGCAAACGAGGTATTATCAATTTAACCTTAAAAGAAGATGCCGTGGCTAACTCTGATAATTTAGAGTTAGAAGTTGCGGATTACAGAGGTAATACTGCCAATTACTCATTAGCAATTATCAATGACGACCCATCTTCTATCTCCGTTGGTTTCACATTGCAACTTCGGTCAGAAGTAAAAAATAACGGAACTCTAGTCAGTAAGCCTATTATATGGTCTGCTAATAATGAAGCAGTGGCAACGGTAAATGAAAGTGGAATTTTATCAGCTCACAGTGTCGGTCAAGTAATAATTACAGCATCTTTAGCAGACAATCCTTCAATCTCAACATCTATTGATGTGACTATTGTAGATATTCCTAAACTTTACACTATTGAAATTGAGTCCAATTCCACATTACCTCACGAGATTAAGAATGGTCAGTCTAAAACATATATTGCAAAAGTATATGAAAATAGTTCATTGGTTTTGGAAAATTTAGAATGGCAGTTATTTTCTGACGATCAGATCTCCCCCACCTCTCTCGGATTGATTAATTCTCAAACCAATGAATCCTGTATTGTAAAAAATAACAGATCAAATTCCGGCTACATCCAACTGAAGGTATCTTTGGTAAAAGATGCCTCAATATATAGATGGCTACGTCTGCAAATGAAACCTCTAGTATAAGATTATTGAGGTGAATGAATGGCAAAATTTGAACAACTTAATCAATATGTAACCAATATATTTTCCGTTCTCATTGAGAATCAGGATCTTTGTAAGTTACTATTCTACGCAGTAGATGATCCACTTTCTGAAGTGGATCTGACAGAAGATCAACGCTTTGAATTATTACATACACACATTTACCCCATGCCGAAAATTCCAGGAGAACAATCTGCACAATCTAGTTTTTTAAGCATCTATTTTGACAACTTCAAATTGGCCAATGAAAACAAAGGAATAAAAGACAGTAGCCTAGTAATTGATATCCTTATTCATAACGAAATATGGAATTTACATGGGACAGGTCTTTTCCGTCCATACTCTATTTTGAGTGAGATCGATAAGATGGTTAACAATGAACGAGTAGCCGGTATAAAAAAAATGGAATTTGACAGAGGTAGACTTATCCGTTACAACGCGGATTATTCTGGCTACCAGGTAACCTATAGTATGTCGAGCGTTAATTGATGGAATCCGTTAAGTACATATTGGGCAAACCTGAATTAGAAAAAGACGCCGGTTTTATTTACCCTGTCAAAGTAAAAGACTACGACGAGTTTAATGATTGCAGGAATGTCCTCTACATTAATAAGAATCATTTCTCTAACGAATATCAAGAATACCCTTTATTAGATCTTATAGTATACGGTTATAAAGATGTCGAGATGATACGACAGCTTAAGCTGCTTATTAAGTTAGTGACTGGTCACGATCCTCTACTTCACGAAGACAATAATGGCTGCTCGTTTGTCATAAGTGCTGATAAGAAGGTATATAGCGGTAACTATGAAAACTTTCGTAGAATTGTCATGCGACAGAACCTCCTGTTTGAGCAAAAGGTTTACAAAAATAAGCTCACTCAAGAATGGGCTAATAAGGCTATTGAAGCTAAAAGTAAAAACGGTATCCCTATCACCTTCGAAGACATGATTACAACGGTCTCTGTAATTACTGGTAAAACCTACGACCAAATTGGGGAACAAACCATCTATCAATTAACCGCTGATTTCAAACGCATAGCGAGAGATAAGAGTTATCACACTTCGATTGCGATGAAATGTGCTGGTGCTGAAAAAGTTTCTATCGAGCATTTTGCAGAGGAAATCAATATGTTTGAAAATCCATATGACAATTTGTTCGTCGGCAAGGAAAACCTAAATCAATTAAATAAAGCACTAAGAAATTAAAAGGGCATTTGGCTCTTTATTTTTTTTATAGGAGGAATAACTAGTGGCATTGATTGCAGACGTATTTATTGCACTTTTAGTTGACCCGAGTGGTCAAACTTTTGCATCAACTACTCTTCAAAGTGGAGATATTGATTTTAACGTAAAAGAAAATGAGGTTCGAGGTGGACGCGGTAATGCACTACAAGGCGTTCTTCATTCTGACAGAGATATTTCTGTCAAGATGACTGACAGTCTATTCCGTTATGATTGGATGGCCCGTCAACTCGGTCAGTCTATTGTAACAGGAGCAGGCAGAGCGTATGCTATGCCAGAATGGTACACTGCCAGCGGTTCAAGCACAATCAAAATTTCGCTTCCTGAAGCACCGATTGCTGATACTTTGGTAATTTACAAAGCTGACGGGACCCTTGTCCCAAAAGCCAATTATACACTCTCTAATAAAGATGTAACCTTTACAACAGGTGTTACTGCAGGTGAAAAAGTTGATGTTAGGACTTATCAATATGCAACTTCTGCAAAGACAGAAACCATTAACATTGACAACAGTGTATTTGCAAAAGGTACAAAACTAATTCTTGAAACTTTAGAAATTGATAACGATGAAACCCCTCTGTATAAGATCCAATACATTTTCGAAAGCGCAGTCCCTACGGGCAATTTCTCGATTAAGACAGCTTCCGAGCGCAACGGTCAGGCGCAGCAATTTGATTTAAAAGTGCTTAAACCTAAAGACAGTAATGTGATTGGACAAGTACTTCGTATTCCACTTACTTAGTCCTTATCTTCCTGGGAAGACGCCACTTCGGTTTCTTCCCATTTTTTTATCTTGACAATGAAATACACATTTTATGACTTATCGCCACTTGCCGAGCTCAAAACTACGAACGATTAGAATTTAAATACATAGTCCCCTACTTAATTAAATTGGAGGAAAATATAATGAATAGACTAACACTCACGAGTGATTCTATTAACGCCCTCGATACAGACTACGACATGCTTCAAAAAGTAGACTTTAAAGATGGAAGCTACACTGAAATTTATAAATCTTTTCGACCAACCAAGATAGATGAAATGGTAAAGTCGCTTGCAAACTTTATAACTCAATATGAGAAACATCAAGGAAAAATTAATGACAACAAAATGTTTTACAGTCTTTTATATCTTCACATAGTTATTTATTTTTCCAAATTGATCCCCGAGTTGCCAACAGACTTTCCTACTAAACTTGATCTCTTCCTTAAGCTACTCGATAATCAGTATGTCGTTGAGCTTGAAGAAAGCTTCGATGTAAGCGAGATCGCTAAAGTTTATTCGGTAATTGAAAAAAGCCTCCGCATTCACAAAGAGGCAACGAAGCAAATCAATGCAGCAAGAGAAGAAGTCAGAAATAATCTGGACAATCTTGAACTCCAAAATAGCGATATTTTTGAGAATCTAAAAGACACTGTATCCAATGAAAGAGTTCAATAATTTAACGGATACTCTATCTTTTTTGCAGCAACAGATCAATTCATCGCTCAAAGAAGAGGTTTCTGATTTAACAGTGAAGACACTTCAAGAGAATATGCAGAAAGAAGTTTACGATGTGTATCAACCCAAAAAATATGATCGATCGGGTTATCAAGGTGGATTAATTGATCCTTCGAACATCGAAGTTAAAATAAATGGAAGTTTATTATCTGTAGAATCAGTGAGAAATGATGAGGACCGAAATGTAAGTGAAATTGTTGAGACTGGTAAGGGTTACACTTACAATTTTGAGTATGCAGGTAAGCCACGCCCCTTCACTGATACAACAAGAGAAGAATTAAGAGAATCTAATAAATTAATTCATAGTATGAAGAACGGACTGCATAAAAGAGGCATCAAGACAGATTAAGGAAGTGAATGGATGGCAGAAGTTGAAAAATTGCCCGAAGTAACAGAGGAAGAATGGAATAGTGTAAACGAATATAACATAGAGATTGTGGATGAGTTTCTCCAACAGCAGCACCTCTCCCCTCAAACTTTAAAACAGTATGAATCAGCATTGAAAATCTTTTTCCGCTTTGTTAGAGAGAAATGTAAGAACGCACCTCTTTATGAATTGAAACCTAAGCATGCACTTCAGTATCAAAACTTTTTGATGAGTAGAGGACTATCTTCTAGTGCCGTTAAATTAAAACGATCAGCAGTCTCTTCCCTATGCGGCTATTTAGAAGTTTATTATGCAGACGAACATCCATTGTTCCGTAACATTTATAACAAGAAGATACCTAATCCACCCAAAACAGCAAGACATGAGAAAAAGCCGCTTTCTCAGGCTGAAATAGATAATTTGATACATGTATTAGAAGAAAGATCAGAGTGGCAAATGCTTGCGTATGTTTTATTTAGTTATGATTCAGGTTGTCGAAGAGGAGAAACACGTCAACTCCTAAAAGAAGTTGCCACTTACCAGTATTCCAAGGATATGAAAACTGGAGAAGAAAAGAATTACTACCTGACCCATAATATCCGTACAAAAGGACGAGGAAAAGAAGGAAAGGTCAGAAAGCTAATTTTTTCAGACATGTCGATGACTGCTATCAAGAAATGGCTTTCCGTACGTGGAGACGACGACTGCCCCTATGTTTTTGTACATAAGACAAAGGCTGGAAATACTAAACAGCTCAGTCCTACAGCATTTAACGATTGGTGCACAGACGTTTTTTCGGAAATTGTTGGACGCAGGGTTCATCCCCATCAACTTCGTTCTTCTAGAGCAACAAACTTAGTAGCTGTCGAAGGTAAGGACATCGAAAAGGTAAAGAATCTGCTTGGGCATCAATCGTCCGAGACAACAAAAATCTACGTTGTTAAAGAGGGCGAAGATGATGTGGATGATCTTTTTTAACCATAAAATCAGCATTTTATAGTAAGCAAAAGATAATAAAAGTAAAACTATTGTATATTTGAATGATAACTGGTATCATCTCTTTCAAAAGGAGGAGATTGTTATCAAAATACATATAAATATCGCTAAGCTTTGGAAGCAATTGTCGCTTAATGAACAGTCTTTAAAGTGTTTTCTGAAAAATCTATAGCATTATTATCAAAACAGCCTGCATCTATTAAGGTGCAGTGTCATTTTGATAATAATAAAACCGATCTTAAAGATCGGTTAAGATAGTCCAGTTATATTTCATATTGTAATTCTTCGACATTCGTTTCTCTGCCTGCAGACTCATTAAACAACCTGACAATACCTTTTGTAAAATCGTAACTATACCCAGTCAAGAAGAGTGCTTCTTTTTTTTCATTATTTTTATCAAAATAAACCACTTGAATATATGGCTGAAGAATTTCATCTTGTTTACTTTGGTTGGCAAGACCGCTCATACCGCCCACGATTGCACCAATAGGACCAAGCAGCATACCGCCAGTTACCGCACGAAGGATAACAGATTTTTGTTTTTCGCTTAATTTTAGCTCTCTTGCAAGCAGAC
Source organism: Paenibacillus chitinolyticus NBRC 15660 (assembly GCF_000739915.1). GTDB lineage: Bacteria > Bacillota > Bacilli > Paenibacillales > NBRC-103111 > Paenibacillus_F > Paenibacillus_F chitinolyticus. The sequence goes on from NZ_BBJT01000003.1 coordinate 120,335, forward strand.
ATCTTGCTTGAACATACCTGTCAATAGGAATTATCTGTGTGTCATTTATGGTCAGTTTATCTGAGTAAATCTTTATGTCTGCCCCTACCCCGGAATCCAAATTGGGTATTCCGCATACGTGCTTTGATTGAAATTGTCCCAAAATTCCCTTAGATTTATTTGATTTTGAAATTATCAATCCGATACTTACAGTCACCGCAAGGAGACATGCCATTATCATTAAAATCCAAATTAGCGCCATAAGGAACCCCCAATTTAGTTATAAGGAAAATATATCATATTGATCCTTAACCTTCTACACATATAAATATTGAATTTTAAGAAGCGACTTTGTTCGCTTCTTTTTTATTTCACTTTTGGAGGTAATTATGTCCAATGATCTAAGAATATTAATATCTGCCGGACTTAATATTGGAAAGTCGACGAATGAAATTAATAATGCAGTAAAATTGCTTGAGAATAAAATAAATAATTTAAAACTAAATATTCAGATCGATAAGAATCTTAGCAAGGGAATTCAAGACCTTATAGTTTCCGTTGAGAAAATGAAAAGTATAAGTCAAGATCAAAATAAGGTTGTCTCGGAATCTCAAGTGGTTCATAAACGCTTAGATGGGTCTGTTCAAACCCTAACTCAAAAAGTATTAAAAAATGGCGAAGTAATCAGTAAAACAAGAACGATTCATGATGAAAATAAACGAGCAATTCAGGACGAAGAGACTGCTACTAAAAAGCTAACTCAGGGCGTTGAGCAGCTTAATAAAGCAGAGCTCGACTCTATTAAAATCAGCAAAAATAAAGCTGACAAGATAAATGGCTACACCGTTAAATCAACAGATGGGTATAAAACCACTACAAACCGTTTAGAATCAGACGGTTCAACTCTTATTAATTCTCAAGCAGTAACCAATTATAAGAAACAGCGTGAAGATTTAATTAAGGAGCAAGAGAGATTAAATAAGAAATCTGAGGAATTAGATCGTGCTCATTATTCAGCTCTAAAAGACGCTCGTAAGCGTGAAGAAGAGCTTGAGAAAACACACTATTTAGCACTACAGCAGAACCAAAAGCGCGACCAGGACTATCTACAATCAAAAGCTAATATGCAGAATAAACTTAATGATATTCAGCGTCGATTTGGGGCAGATTCAAATGTCAGCAATCAAATCGAGAATCTAAATAACCAACTCAGCAATGTATCCTCAATTGGAAATTATAAAAATGCTTTAAGTAGTATCGATACTGAATTGAAGAAAGTTGTAACATCTGCGAAAACTGCCGGTTCAAACATTATGGGATTCGGACAACAATTTGCTGTAGCCATTCAGAGAATACCACTATGGATGGGCGCAATGACCGCCTTCTATTTCCCTCTTCGTCAATTTCAGGAAGGGCTAAAATCAATACTTGAAATTGATACGGCGCTCACAAATCTTAAGAAAGTAACTGATGAGACGACTGCAACATACGCTCAATTTGTTCGTGAGTCTGGTGAAATTGCGAACTCTGTTGGTAACTTGACGGTAAATGTAATTCAATCTGCAACCGAATGGGCTAGACTTGGTTACAACATTCAGCAGGCTAAAGTCCTTGCTAAAGAGACGCTGGTTTACCAAAATGTCGGAGACATAAAGAGTGCAGAGGATGCCTCTAAATCGCTCATTTCCACAATTAAAGGCTTTGGTATGGAAGTTGACTCTCAAGGTAAGAATGTAAGAAAAATTGTAGATATTTACAATGAAGTAGGCAATAAGTTTGCTATTTCAAGTGCGGGGATTGGCGAAGCAATGCGAAGAAGCGCGGCGAGTCTTTCCGAAGCAGGAAACACAATTGAACAAGCAGTCGCATTAGCAACTGGAGCGAATAGCACTATTCAAGATCCAGCGAGAGTCGGACAGGCGCTTAAAACTATATCCATGAGATTACGCGGCATTTCCGAAGAAGGGGAAGATTTATCTAACCTTGTTCCCTCTTTAGAACAAAAATTTCAGTCAATTGGTTTAACATTGCAAAAAGACGAAAATACGTTTAAGAGTACTTATGAAATATTCCAGGATCTATCTAAAGTTTGGGGTAAGCTCAGCGAATTTGAACGAAGTGACATCCTAGAGCTTGTTGCAGGCAAACTTCAAGGCAATATTGCTGCCTCCCTCATTTCTAATTTTAAAGATGCGGAAGGTGCTCTACAAGCGGGCCTAAATAGCTTTGGAAGTGCCGCTAAGGAAAATGAAACTTACCTTAAATCCATGCAGGGGCATATCGCTAAGTTGAAGAATGAGGCAACAAACTTCTGGCAAGGAGTAATGGACTCGGGGGCTTTGAATCAAATAATTGATCTGGGAACAAGTCTTATAGGAGTACTAAGAAGTGTAACAGATACCTTCGGAGGATTGGGCTCACTAGCAGGAGTTGCCACTGCTGCCCTAATCGCTTTTAATGTCTCCGTTAGAAGTAACACTGTTGGAGCGCTCAGCCAGAGCCTCGCTAATGCAGCCCTCCAATTTAAATCGCTATCCTGGTTTACAAATTTATATACAAGTTCAGCGGTTGGGGCTAGAGTTGCTACCATAGCTCTGCAGGCTACTATGACAATGGGTTTATCTATCGCTGTAGCAGGTTTAATCAGTGGATTAACTTCTCTTTACCAGGCTCACCAAAAAAATAAAGATATACAAGATCAAGTTAAAGCACAGAATGAGCAGATTGCCGAATCATGGAACACGCAGCAGGATAAAATCCAACCATTATTGAGTCAGTATAGAGCCTTAAACGCTCTTACAAATGAAGGTAAGACATTTAGTAGTCCAGATCAAGAACAAAAGTATCTACAAACTGTAAACGACCTTTCTACCCTACTCCCTAATTTAGTGGCTCGTATAGATGAAAAAGGTCAAAAGCATTTGCTTAATGCAGATGCCATTGAGAGGGAGCTAAAATACACAAAGGAATTAGCTCAACTTGAAAGACAAGGAAAAGTCGATAATGCCAAATCTGACTTTTCCAGTACAATCGAAGAAATTGAAAAAGCTAAAAAATCGCTCAATAAATTAAAAGAAGATTTAGTCGGTGAGTATCTTTTTGTAAATAAAGACAACATCAAAAATATATACGGCGATGTTAATGCTGTTCAAATCAAAATACTAAATAAAGAAAATGAGATTGCATTAAAAACAGATGTCCTAAAAAACAAAATGCAAACAGTTGTAGAGTCTTTCCTAAAGTTAAATAACATTGACATACCGGCAGAAGCAAGTAAAAATATTGCCACTGTAATTAAATCTTTAGATGTGTCAAATTTTAAAGACTCTGAAAAAATGACTCAGACTGTTCAGAACTTCTCCTCTTTTCTAAAACTTTTAAAAGAAAATAGTGGTACTGAAGAGGCAAAAAATGCATTCAACGCTTTAAAAGACACTCTTGGCTTAACGGATAGCCAAGTATCTTTGCTTAGAAGCAGTTTTGATTCGGCTAAGGGATCTCTTGATAGCGCAGCTAATTCGGCTGTTAACCTGAATACTGTCTTTTCGAGCTTAACAGGAAACTATAAAGCGGCATCCGATCAAATAAAACCTTTAAATCAATTGATTGATGCGATGGGTAAAGGGAAAAAGATGACCGCAGACGAGGTTGCTCAGCTCTCATTTCAGGTTGAAGGTTTCACCGAAGCGATAATCGACGAAAACGGTCAAATCAAAAATAACGTCGATGCTGTAATCAATCTTCGGGATGAGAAAATACAGGCTTATAAAGATCAAGAGCAAGGAATGATTGATAACCTCAATAAGCTTGAACAGACCACTATTCAAGAGTTAAAGCTCTATGGTATACAGGTGGAAGGTATCAAATCTGTCGCCGAAGCCTTAGGGGAAATCTCTACAAAAAAGAGCCAAGTATCTGCTGATATTCGTCAAATGGGTAGAGAAAATGATATGGCTGGAGTCGAAGAGGCAACAAAAACTTTTGATGTTCTTTTTGATACCGAAGTGAAACTAGGCAAAATCGAAGCAATAAAGAAACGAATTGAAGGGTTGGCCAATACAACTAGGAGCGGTCTTGAACAGGTTGGTATGTCTGAGCCAGCAAAAGATAAGAAAGCTAAAGAGAAAAAAGCTAAAACAAAGTCCGAACCGTCCCCCTATGACGAATCGGAAAAGTATAAAATCAACGAATATGAGCGCGCTTTGCAGAGACTTGACGATGAACTCAGGGAGTCCGAAGCAATCATCAATCGTTATCCTGACACGTCAAAGGATTATAGGGACGAGTTAACAAAACAAATTGAGATTCGGAAGAAGATGCAGGCTCTCGCTCACAATGAGGCCGAACGCCTTCGTTCTGAAATTTCAGATGTTAAGAATAAAATCGCCGTAGGAAAACTTAATCAGAAACAGGAGAACGACCTGCTTAAGCAACTTGAACAAAAAGAAAACAATCTTAGCCAACTCAGCAATAAATGGTGGGACTATCAAGTTGCGGTTGAAGCGACTCAGAAGAAGATTACCGAAAGCATGGCTAAGTACAATAAAGAACAATTTGATATTTCTAAAAATTGGATCGATCAAGAGAAATATTATAAGCGGCTATCCTTAGACGATGAATTAGCTGCTTGGGAACGTGTTCAGGCTAGGTATGAGCAAGGTTCTGAAGAGCGGTTAAATGCGGATAAGGAAGTTTACCGCGTCAGGCAAGAACTCCTGTCCAAGTATGAGGAAGATTTCAACAAGGTAATGGAGAAAACTTCCCAAGCTACAGATGAAACGATCGAGAAGCTTCGGAAAAAGTTGGAGACAAAGGAAACGTTCAATCCAAGTGAACTAACGGATTCAGTAGATGCTATCATGGCAAGTATCGATATGATTGACAGGAAATATCCGAACGGATTCTCCCCTATTGATACATCCGACGATGCCAGAGTAAGATTGAATGCTTATAAGGCTAATGTTACCGCTCTCGCATCCAACATGAAAAGCATGATGGAGATGCCATACAATAACGCAGATCAACTTAAAAATATGATTGATGGACAGATCATGTTTGCTGGAAATATCAAAAAGCTTATGAATGAAACGAATAGTCTTATTAAGCAAACTGAAACGGCCTACCGTATGCAAGAGGCATCGTTAGAAAATCAAATCAAACTGCATCAGCAAAGAAACGATAAAATTATTGAAGGTTTGAACAAGGCGCTTGAAGTCAAGGATACCTTTAATACAACTGACTTTAGTACTTCTATCAACTCCATTCTGTCTGCTTTAGATGCATTAGATGGTAAGTATGTTAAAGGTAATTTCGTTGAATCCACTCTGGGTACACGGGAAGACTTAGAATCGTATAAGAAGAAAGTTACCGAGATAGCTGAAGCCATTAAGAATTATCAAAACAGTGCTGACTTCTCATCCTCCTCAATTACAGAGCAGACTAAATATATTAATGGGTTGAAGACTCAAATTGATTCGCTTAACGACTCCATCCGAGTCAAAGAGCTTCAGTACAAAAATGAAGAAGAAGCGCTTGTCCAGTTAATCAAAGCAAAAGAGAAATCTTATGACGATGAAATCAATAAGCAGAAAGAAACATTAAAGAATCTTGATGAGCAGATTGATAAAGAGGATCGCTTAAAGAAACTCAAAGATATCAATGACGAGCTTGATAAGGTTAAGAATGATAAGCGCTTTTCTTATATTAATGCCGATGGCAAGGAAATACTCACCTATGATAAAGGGAAGGTTGCTGAATTAGAGAAGCAGCGCGACGATCTTCTAAAGCAGTATGAGCGCGAAGATGTAAAGAAAGCTCTCCAAGATAGCATTGATCAACTAGAAAAGACCAAAAATGAAACTATTCAGAAACTGCAAGAACAGCTAGATAAAACTAAAGTTATTCATCAGAATGAACTTGAGTCACAGAAGCTTTATGTGAAGAGTTTAGAGGATCTGTATCGGATTGGTTTACAGGATGTACAGAACAAAATTGGTCAGTTAAAATCGCAATATGATACTGAAATTGCAAATGAACAGGCGCGATTAGATACGCTTAGACAGGTTCATCAATCCGAACTAGACAGCATGAATATGTATGCCGGTTATCTGTCGCAACTAAATCAATTTCTTACTCAGGATACCCAAACAAAGATAGATGCTCTTAAAACCATTTATGACAAAGAAGCTGAAGATCTAAAAACACATCTTAAAGAGATGGTTGAGAATACAGAAGCAGGTAAGATGGCGTTTCATAAAGTATTAGATGAATATAAAAACGGCGCCATATCAAGACTTGATTCAATGGTGTCGGCAGCTCAAGACAGGCTTCGGCAAATGCAGGCTATTATGGCGGCTATGGCATCCATGTCTGGTGGCGCAACCCCATCCTCTTCGAGCATTCCTAAATATCACACAGGTGGAACCGCTGGGCTTCCCCCTCTTGCCAATAATGAAGTCCCGGCAATCCTGAAACTTGGAGAGCAAGTATTCACACAGGATCACATAGCTAAACTAAAAAGTATCATTATGCAGCCAATTAATTTTGTTGGAAGCATTTTGGGAAATGTACGTAATGCTATTCCCGATTCTCCAATTAGAAACAATCAAGAAACCGCCGTACCAACATACAACTTGTCCAATTTTACAATTCAAGCTAATAACCCAACTGAGTTGTTTAGCGGATTGAATAACTTAATTAAATCAAATAGAACTTAATGAAGAGAGGTTTCGGCCTCTCTTTCTTTTTTATGGAGGTGAATTATGACAATTATCGGATACGATTTTTATGGTACGCAATTTTTCCGCAGTCCAGGAAACGCAATAAAAGACATCTTTTATGGTGAAATTAAAGGCGGAATTTATGATGAATTAGAGATTAGAGACCGCACAGATACGCCAACTGATAAAGGTAAAACCAAATGGGAGATTGACCATCGAGCGATATTTAAATTCGCTGGAGACCTGGAAGGCGGTAATATATCTAATAGTGGTCTAGAGATTGTATCCTTTGCAATTAAGCGCCGAAGAGTCAATGAAATTGATTCTGTTACCCTTGATCATATTCCTTTTGTAAATAATCTCAGCATCAACTACGAAGATTACACGCAACCAAATGATGAGCTAATTTATACAATCGTTCCTATCGCCCAAAATGATTTGGGAGGAAAGCCGGTTGAAGTCCATGTAAAATCCGATTTTGTTGGCTGGTGGTTAGTTGATAAAGAAACAGACGCAATACTCGGATTTGATTCGGCTATTGGAGAAATCGGTAGTGTCGAAACAGCTTTAAATCAAGGCAGAACGGTAATTGAAACACTCTCTCGATTCCCTTCTGTATATTATTTCGATAAGGATTATCACACTTTTTCTCTAAGCACCGCAATTATTCCAAGTGAGTTCGAACGTTCTGGCCAGAACTATGAGAAGATTGTGAATACGTTTATTCGCGACCATCGTCCTTTTATCGTTAAATCTGATACAGGTAGAATCTTTGTCTGCGACTGTAGTAATCCGAGGTTTAGTACGCCGCTAAATACATGGAGAGATTATGATTATGGAGTTTTAACGATTGATTTCTTAGAAATTCAAGACTACAACGAATTTATGAATGAGTAAGAAGGTGAAAAATGCAATATTGCTCATCTGAATATTTGGCTGCTTTAAAAAGCCCAATCAAACAAATGTATTTGAAATTTGAATTTTATGATTCTCAAATGAATTACATTAGCGAGTTTACAAAGCAAATCACGGCTCAAGATTCTGGTTCCATTTCTGTTGATGCTTCTCGTCCAGTTAGACGTAGTTTCTCCTTCAAGTTATTGAACAAGAAAAACGAGTTTAACTTTGGTGAAGATAATCTTATTTGGATTGATAAACGAGTCAAAGTGTATACAGGTCTAAAGCTTAGGACTGGCGAGGTTGAGTACATTCCACAAGGAGTATTTGTCCTGTCTGAGCCTGAAGATAGTCATACATCAGAAGGTAAACTAACTAGCCTATCGGGTATGGATAAAATGTTTCTTTGTACGGATAAGCGAGGGAAGTTTAGAACAGAAACTACAATTGAAGTTGGTGGAAATATTGGAGCTATCATAAAACTATTGGCTCAAAAATATGGCGAAACCCAATTTAACTTTGACCCTATCTCAGAAACTATTCCATACACGTTTACTTTTCAACCGAGCGACAATATTTATAAAGCAATGTCTGATCTGGCTCTACTTGCTAAGTGTGAGCTTTTTTATGATGTAAACGGGTATCTTAGGTTGCGCAAGATCGATCTGAATCAATTTGAACAATCGCCATCAGTTTGGAGATACACCTACGGCGATCTGAGTGAACGGTTTTATGCGGGGAACGTGAGAAAGTTTGATGAAAATCAATTAGCTAATCGAATATTGGTTTTAGGGGGATCGAGCCAAATTGCTGAGAGCAGATTTGAGTTAGTCGTTACAGAAGCCGATCCACTTTGGCAAGGCCACCCCTATTCCATTGAGAAGATTGGAGAAATTACCTATGAGCACAACAGCGGCAATCCGGACAGTCTTCTCTCAACGAACGAAGAATGTAAATGGAGAGCTAAATATGAACTTATGAATCGGCTTGGTTATGCAGAAAGAGTCTCTTTATCGCTTAGTCCAAATTATCTTCATGATGTAAATGATGTTATCGAGATAGAGGACGAAGAAAACTCTGTTACGGGAAAATATCTTATCCGTAGTTTCTCGCTACCTCTAAATCCTCAATTAATGAATTGTGAATGCATGAAGTATCGCCGCGTCATAACCGATTGGAATTTCATCTAAGGAGGTGATCGGTTGACGAATGAAGATTTTATAAAAGCAGTTAGGCAGATTGTGCAGCTTGAATTAAAAGAAATGAAACTCTTAAATGGTCATTGGCATTTAGGAACTGTAAACAAGGTAAAAACTAAAACGTTGCTCTCGATTAATATTGATGGTTCATCTCAGACTCAAGATGTCCCTTGTAACCCAGATGTAATTTTTAATGACGGAGATCTTGTATACGTTGTTTATGTAAACGGTGACTCTAAAAGCAAATTTGTACCCTACAAAAGATTTGCAGACAAAAATTATGAAACGATGGTTTTGGCGAATAAAGTTTTAGGCAATTTGGCAATTGGATCAAAAGAGGATTTCACCAAAAATGCACCGTTTAACTTTACCGTCATTGAAGGTATTCGGGGCGGTGTAGAATACTCAGAATTATGGATACTAATTAACGCTCACTACGATTTTGAGGCAAAAAGATTCAAAAGGAAGAACATAAATTACAACTCTTTCGGTCTGCAATTTCAGAACAAAGGGACGTATCCAGGAGAAGAAAATTACGGCGACTATACAAATCAAAGTATAGGAATCTGGAGAACTAGTGGAAGAAATCAATATTCACAAAACGATCCTACCAGAAATTTAGTCGGTGAGGAAATTGGTGCATTTGACGGAAACGGGAAATGGCAAGAGTTTGGAATTATGCTTGGCTGGAACAACACATTTATGTTCGACTCTTATGGTGGAACTACTGTAGGTGGAGCAGGCTTTGAAATCGACGGAAATGGTACTAGTCCATATAAACGGGTGTCGCTTGGAAAGTTTAATGGTGGAAGTCTGGACTCAAACAAGAAATACGAAGAATATGGATATGCTTATAACGGAGATTTGTGGAATTCGTTTCATGGGATGTTTGGAAGTGACCAGGGTAACAGAAACAGCTCTTTCTTTGGTCAAATATGCCCTATCGACTTCTATGACACAGGGCAATTCAATCCGTATTCCAATCAAGCCTCAATGGATAACTTACGACTCGCATGGATAGTAAAACCCAAAAATTTAGGACATCAAATTGAAAATTGGAAAGATATTATGTCCGTAGACATGGACGGCAACATGAAATTAAAAGAAAGAACTGTTTCAGCTACTCTGGTAGCAAATGCAACTGTTAACGGAACAGACTTTAATTTTAACTATCCCGACTCAACATGGAATAAGAGTAACACATTTATAGCAGGTGTAATTGGTGTTCAATCCAACGGTTCACTTAAACAATTTGGTGCAATAAATGCCACATTCACCGACTTTGGCGCTTATGGTTATCTAGGTGAAGGTTTTCAATCTGCGAAGATTCTTATATCCAAATACTAAAAGAAATGAGGTGATTTATTGGCCACACAAAAACCCTATAACATTAATTTAAAGGGTACAACTGTTGATGCAAAAGATTCGATTAAAGTATCTTGGCAAAGTTCAGGTGACATGAGTGTAGCTTTTGAGGTTCGGATTTATAGAAATCAAGATAACAATCTGCTCTATGATAGTGGTCGAATAACATCGTTTGCGAAGAACTATTCCCTTCCAGCATTTGCTTTGCCAAATGGATACGAATTGAAAGTTCAAGTCACGATATGGGATTCTGGTAATAACTTTGCAGTCTCGGACACAGAGATATTCCAAACATCGTCTAGGCCGAATGTTTTAGTATCTCCAATTGGAGTTGTGAATTCTCGGTCCTACGAGTTTTCGGCTAGTTACACTCAGACTGAAAACGTTCCATTCAGATCATGGATTGCGTTCTTATATGACAAAGATAAAACGCTAATTAGTCAATCTAACGTTAGGACATCGACCCCTCTAGTTTATTTAATTAATTACTTAAAAAGCGGTTCATCCTATTTTATTGAGTTCCAGGCAACAAGTAACAAAGGTTCCGTTGGCACTAGTGGTCTGATCCCCTTCTCGGTCAGTTATCTGCAGCCCGACATTAGCATTAATCTTGAAGCGAAGAACATTAAGAATTCCGGAATCCAATTGTCGTGGAAAACTATTCAGATTATCGGAAATACCACTAAACAGCCCATTTATTTGAATGGTGAGAAACTGGATCTACGCGATGATGTTTTTACATTTACAGATGGATTTCATGTGGATGCAAATTTTACTCTAAAGTTATGGTTAGAGAACATAAAGTCATACACAGATTTGTTAGTTCTAAAAGGACAGAACGGTATTATGACTCTGCAATATTGGGATGATGACCAACGATTTCACCTATTCAGAGAAGTTTACAATTACCGTTCGCATTACTCCAGCCAGCCGCTAACCGGCAATGGCTATTTTTTATGCATTCAACAGATTGGCGGAGACATGAATATATTTGGTGAGGTGAATTAGAAATATGGCAGTTAATCTATCGACCTTTCCTGTTAAAATTGATGAGTTTCAGCGTCATTATGAGTTGCAAGCTCAAGATATTCCAGGGATACAAAGATTTCAGGAATTAAAGCTAAAAGCCAATCGCACTCCTGCGGAAGAGACTGAACTGGCTAATTTAACTGTACAGTATCGGGAAAAGTTTATTTCAGCGGATGATTTTAACAGGTTCCAAGATGCCTTGGTTAACATGGAGATATTCATTAAAGATAATGTCGAAGGTTATATCTTAACCAAGCAAGGGGAGTTTACAACCTATGTCGATGCAGCCAAAAATACTGTTCAAGCAACAAAGGACTCGGCTCTACAAACCATTGAGCAAAAAAAAGAGAACGTAATCACCTACCTTGATGGAACTACAGCAGGAGCTTTAAGAAACGATATTGGTGTCATGGGAGATTTGGAGACAATTAATAAACAATCTCTTGTTAAAGTGGCCAATGAGCTCCGATCTGACAATATAAAAGTAGACAATAAAATCGGTATTTTATCGGGGTTAAATTCCACTGATCAAAGCAATATTGTAAAAGCAATTAATGAAATCAAGTCTAATTTAGAGATTGCTTATTGGATGGGGGTATAAAATGATTAATACACCAAAGAGATTATATGTAAATCTGCCAGGCACAACAATTACTACTGCATATACTGTGCCAGCGTTAACAACAACTATCGTTAAAAATATTCATATTGCAAACAATACTTCAGTTGTTTCAACTGTAACTATTCATCTGGTTCCATTTGGGCAAACGGCAGCTAATTCGAATAAGATTATCGCCTCCTACCCAGTCAAGCCAAACGACAGTATTAGTGTCGATCTCTCCTCTGTTCTCCATTCTGGTGACACGATTCAAGTTTCTCAGGGTACAGCAAGCGCTATATCAGTCTATATCTCTGGAGTTGAGTGTGTATGAGTATTCGCCGTTTAGGAGACATGAGGATCAAGCCAGGGGCGTCTGGCGATGTTCAATCGAGCGATGTAAGAGCAGGTAAAACATTTTCATCTGAAATTGATACAGATCAAGTTGGAACCTTACCCGACCGTGGCGCTATGACCTTGACAGCGAGTGGAACAGGACAGGTTGTAATTCCAGACGGTATTCATTCTAATAGCAAGATTGCTCAAGTGAACGTACCTGCAGATAAAGTTTTGACGGGAACAGCAATTGCAAGTGTAGCAGGTACAATGCCTAATAGAGGCGCTCCAACTTTTAACGTCTCTCCTAATAATCAAACGATTACACCCGGCTATTATACAGGCGGCACAGTAGCAGGGGATGTGAATATTCGGCCTGAAAATATTAAAAAGGGAGTTTGGATTGGTGGAGTACAGGGAAATTCTCTAGAATATGGTGCAGGAGATTGGATTTCATTTGGACGTATCCAAAAATACCGATTGCTGCAGAGATGGGAGAAGACCTTTGCAGGTTCTAACTATGTACTCGAAGGACGCCCTTCTTGTGTGGATAACCGCTATGTGTGTAGCATGAGTTATTACGATGGCACCAACAGATTTACTCTGCTGATCTGTTGGGACGTTACAGGTACTGAGGTATGGCGACATACTGTACCGGCTGGGGGTAGCAATTATGCATTGGAGGGTACTTCGTTAATCTCTCGGGATCGTGCCCACGTATTTTGGTCTTATGGTAACAGTTCAGGTAATACATATTCTCCGAAATTACGGAAGATTAGACTTTCAGATGGTGCTACTATTTGGGACAATGTGGAATATATCGACCAAACTGCTGGGGCATTACAAGAAACCGCGGACGGAAAAATTTGGCTCATTGGTTCATTTTATACTAGTACCACTTACTCCGCCATTACTCGATATTCAGCATCAGGCACTTTAGAAGCCAAGCAAACACATAGTCCGGGCAATGGCCCACAGATAGTCGTCCAACCGGACGGTCAGTATTATTACCTTTTCGATGACAACAGGAGACTCCGAAAATTTCAAGCTACTGGTACCACATCAGTCGATGCTGGTGGTAATTACTTTGGCAAAGAGCAATGGTCTCTTTCCTTATCGGCCATATTCAGATCTGGTCAAGGGGCTTTCTGGGCGCCTGCCTTGGGTCAGGTATGTGTAAGTGGTGGTAGCTATGCCTATGCAAACAATGGTGAAGCTGTGAATACTGGAGCATTAGCACCACAACTTGCTTTTGTAAATCAGAGCGGTGTTCTGCAGGGAGTGTCAGGTGTGCCTTGTACATCGAGTACTGGTGTATGTACGCCTATAAATGACGGCGAATTTTATTTTATGGGAGATTCATCTGTTGTTACTCCCTACATACTAAGGACATCAGACAAAGCTGTTGTGGCTAGATTTGATCCTGGCGACCCTAATGCCTTTGGAGCCAATCGTAGTGGTAAGAGTTTCTCGTGGGATTTCGGTAACTGTGCATTCGCTATAACAAGGCCCATACCGAATAACGGCACAACCCAGTATCTATCTTTGCACTATCTAAATACTTACTTTGGCTAATTAGGAGGAATACACAATGGAAAAACGTTATATCACATTAAACGCCGATGGAGAAATAGGTACTATTTATGCGTCCTTAAAATACGCGCCTAAGGATGCAAAGCCTATTGAAGTAGACTATATTTTACAAGATCCAGAAAAAAGTAAAACACATGTAGCAACTTTGAAATTTGATCCCGATAAAAAATGTCTGTATTATGAATATACACTAGCACCACCTTCACAAGAACAAATAATTCAGGATATGCAAGCAGCACAAGCAGTAATGATGTTAGCCTTAGTGGATGCTGGCCTCATATAATATGAGAGGAAAGGAAGACTAATGGACTGGTTTAAAACAGTAAAAGTTTATTACGACAAAGGATTCTACACCAATGACAATGTAAAAGTGTTTGTGGTAAAGAACAAAATTACATCTGAACAATACGAGCTTATTACAAATGAAGAGTTTTCAGTTGAATAAAAGAAAACAATAAAATGATTATTTTATAATTATAAGGGACCTCTTTTCTGGGTCTCTTTTCTACATTAGGAGGACAAAAAGTGAACGAATCAATTTTGAAACTAATTTTTAGTACGGGAGCAACTATTACTACATACGCATTTGGGGGCTGGTCTGCAGTATTGGGGGTCCTTGTAGCACTTGTAGTAATTGACCAAGTAACAGGTATTGTGGCATCGATTAAAGACGGAACTGGACTAAGCTCTCGTGTAGGTTTTATTGGTATTAGTAAGAAGGTATTTATCTTTGTAGTTATCGCAATGTGTCATTGGTTCGATGGCATTATGAATCTGAATGGGATCTTGATGGATGCAGCAATTTATTTTTACATTGCGAATGAAACCATCTCTATTATCGAAAACCTTGGACGCATCGATGTACTCATTCCAGAACAACTCAAACAAATCATTACTGTGCTTCGAAATAAAAACCAAAATAAATGAGGTGTACTGTATCATGAGTTTTAAAATGAAATACTCCATTACTCCCCTATATCTTCCTACAAAAACAAAGAGACGGACGGGAATTACTGCTAATAAGATAAAGTTTATGGTTGCTCATGATACCGGAAATCCAAACTCGACTGCAAGAGGAAATGTAAAATATTATAATAATTCCGCCAACCAAATTGAAGCATCTGCTCATATTTTCGTTGATGATAAGGAGATCATCGAATGTGTGCCATTCCTTACTGATAAACCCGAGAAGGCTTGGCACGTTTTGTATAATGTCGATGTAGATAATAAACTATTTGGATGCGATGCAAACGATGCTGCAGGAGGTATTGAATATTGCTACGGAACCAATATAAATTCCAATGAGGCTTACAAGCGATTTGTTTGGGTTTTAGCTTATTCATTTTACAAATTCAACATTCAACCAACAGAATTAATAGGACATCACATTCTCGATCCTAAGCGAAAAACCGACCCTGAAAATGGATTATCAAAATCGGGAAGATCTTATGCACAACTTAAAAAAGATGTGATAAAAGAATACTATGATTGCTTAAATTGTGAGGAGGCTGATGAAAACATGTCATTGCAATTGAATGATTATGAATGGAAAATGCTTAATAGTATCTGGAGTCAACGATATAACAAAGGTGAAATTACAGATTGGAAATGGATTGATAGAATTAGATGTAGGCAATTGACAGCAGGAGAACTGGCCTTTCTAAACTCGGTTGTTGCGGCCAAACAAGATTGTTTAAGTGTAGAAGCCGAATCCGCAGGTATGCAGTGAATTGAAGAAAGCTAATGAAGGAAAAAAATTTGAAAAAAACTACGAAAATTCTGTAAATAGCACATCTCACTTTTTCCTTAGGCTTAAAGATGCACCAAAATGGCTTAGAGGCTCTAGCGCAACTTTTACACCCGAGAACCCATGTGATGGGATTCAGTATGCTGCCCCCTTTCTTTGGCTAGTAGAATTAAAAAGTACCAAAGGGAGTTCGATCAGTTTTAATCCTGAAAGACCTGAAGAGAAACCTCGAAATAAAACCACACATGTAATGATCAAAGCTCATCAGGTTAAATCGCTCATGAAATTTGCAACTAAAGATGGATTGATACCTGGATTCATATTTAACTTTAGAGAAAGAGGTACAAAAACCAAATACTATCCACCCGAAACATTCTTCGTACATATATATGATTTCGTAAAATGGACAAGGAATAGTAAAAAATCAGGTATAAACAGAGATGATTGCAGGACAATTGGGTTTCCAATACAAACAACTTTAGATAAAGATTATGACATTTGTAAGTTTATTGACGATTCTCTACCTTCTTTTATCAGTCGAGGATACTTAAAGATTGAGTTTCTTAAAAGTGTAGTTAATCGATTGAACTTATTAATTGGTGATAGTAAAAAGAAATAATATTAGGGCATCCAGAATAGATCAAACGATCAAATATGGCTGTCCTATTTTTTTCAACAGCCCTCTCTCTCCTACAGTTCGCAGGTGTTATCTAAACAGGAACTCCATAACACCGCTTTCTATCATAAATAATAAAAATAAATGTTTACTATAATTATAGATCATAATATAATACAGATAACCATATAACAAAGGAGGTGAAAAATTGGCTATTTATGAATACAGCAAACGAGGGAAAATTCACTATTTTTATTCTTTTGAAGTTAAAGATTTTCATGGAAAGAGAAAAACCATAAAACAAAAAGGCTTTACTGGAAAGAGAGAGGCGCGCGCGGCAGAAGCAGAAGCGCGCGTAGAATGGGAAAAGGGGTTGTTTGTAGATCCTTCCACAATTACTTACGCAGAATATTTGAAATCTTGGATAACAAATAAGCACAACATATCTCCCCAAACCCGGGAAACAAATGAAGGACAAATTAAAAACCATATCAATCCAGTGATTGGCAATGTTTTGCTGCAAAAGCTTACAACACAACATATTGAAATTTTGATAACATCATTAAAAAATAAAAGTTTATCATCTGGAACTGTTAAGAAGATTTTTAATTTGGTCAACACCTCTTTGAAATCAGCAGTAAAAAAAGAGTTAATCGTTAAAAATCCAATTGATTTAATGGACGTTGGCTCTAAGCCTGCTGTCAAAAAAGGAAGAGTTGATTTTTGGACAGTTGATGAAGTTAAGGATTTTCTAGATGGACTTGAGCACCGGCACAGAATAATATTTGTTCTTGCTATTTACACTGGAATGAGGCGTGGTGAGATACTCGGACTACGCTGGAGAGATATTGACTTAGAGAATGGTCAGATTAGGATCAGCCAAATATTAGCTTTTAAAGGTGAAATTAAAGATGGTGCAAAAACCGTTTCTGGCAATCGCTCAATTTCTATCCCTCCAATCGTAGTATCGGAATTACGCAAACACCGGTCTACAATAATTAAAGAAAAGTGGGATGCTCAAGAGAAGTATAAAGATCATGACCTAGTAGTGTGTCGCAAAAATGGATTGCCTGTAAGCTGGAGTAATTTTCATAAGTTTTGGCTAAGAATACTTTCTAAATCAAATGTCCGTCCAATACGATTTCATGATTTAAGACACACCTGTGCCTCACTACTTTTGAGCGGTGGAATTCACCCGAAAATTGTTCAGGAATTGCTTGGGCATTCGTCCATTAAAATCACCCTTGATACTTATTCTCACATGATGCCAAACATCCAGGCGGATGCCGTTAAAACGCTTGAAAAAATGTTAAATTGAATCTATGTTAACTCGTTTCCCTTGAGTGTATATTGTTACTTATGGTTTCCTGCCGTAAATACTGCCAGTTTATAATTTTTTCAAAACAAATAAGGCTAAAACCCTTGATAATACTGGGTTTTAGCCTTATGGATTATTACGTGGATATATTCCTACCCCGAAGGTTCAATATTCAATTTCGTATGTTCTTCTGGAGACCTTTAGCAGTCGTTTCGGTGCTGAAACCCTTGATATTGCTGGGTTTTTGGCAATATTGGTTTTCCGTTGATGACCTATTGTTACCGCTAAGATCATCCGGTTTCAGAACGAAATCCTGCCTAAATCCTACCAAGATTCCTGCCAAAAAACTCACCTTAGAACACTTAACTGTAATTGAAATATTAACACTCTAAAATAAAAAAAGCAAGGGCTTATGTCCTGCTTTCTTTGCCTTTTAACCGATTGAAAATCACGTCTTTAAATATGTTTATCGTATCTCTTTTTCTCTATCCGACTTACTGAAAAAAGAAGGTCCTTCAAAATTCAGAGTCGTTCCTTCTTCCAAAGCCTAGAACCTGAATAATTTGTTCTGCTGTTAAAACTAAAGGCAGATCTGCTTTGTTGATATGAAATGTTGGATTTTTATTTTCCATTTGTATCTCCTTTTAGCATCTTAGCACAAAATATAACGCGCGCTATCGCCCCGTCCTTTTTATATTTGGGCTACTGATCAAACTTAGTCGTAAAATCCATAACCATGCTTGTTGTTGGATTGCTAAGTTCGCTATTAAGATGATAAACAGTGAGTTACCTTTCAGTAAAATTGCCTTTTTGATTATCATGTATCGCATATTTTTATTTATATCAATGGCCGTGTATCAATTTATCTTTTCATTAACCATTATATAACTTTACATATTTTACTATATATAGTATATTGATTGCGTTTCAAGAATCATCTCTAAGCCCTGTGAGTGCGTTTCACAGGGCTCCCTCTATTCGAATTTTTATTCTATTCCACCAAGGAGAGTGAAAACTATTCGTAAAATTTGGCTTATTGTGTTAATTGTCTTCATGTTGGCTGTAGGTTTTTTTATTGGAGATTTTTATGGAAGTGAAATAAAAATTAACACTGCAATTAGTCAATCTCTTGAAAAAAGAACAGTAGAACATCTTAGTATTAAGGGCTTCGAATCAAAGGATTACACATTCAAAACAGTTAAGGCGCAAAAATTTGTTGGTATTAATGATTATGCAGTTGCGGTTCAATTTAACGATGAAGCTGAGAATACTTATTACTATAGTGAAGATACAGATGGAAAGATATATCAATCAAGTAGGAATGGACAAAAACATATTGAGTAATAACCACAAGGAAAAAATAAATATATTTTACTCAATAATATTACTATAGTAAGTTTATCTATCTGTCCGGCGAATAAGATATATGGGAGAGTTAGACTGTCTAAAAATATTTCAAAAATACTATCTTTAGTAATGGCATTGATTCCTGTTACTATATTTGCAAACGAGTCCACTTCTGATAATAGTACAGTGTACGCTGTCCCTCCTGGTGGTGGACGTGTTTATCCTGGAACCAACGTCAGTGTAATTCCGGGAGACGTTTTAGTTACAAACGATACTCGTAGTATGGGATTACACGGGCACGCAGCTATTGTAGGCGACTGGGATGGTGTAACGGTTAGCATTGAAGGCTCGGGTTACAGTCCAGGACTCACATCTTTAGACGATTGGTTTAAGAAGCGCCCTAATACTAAAGTAATGCGATGGACAGGTGCTTCCTCTCAGGCTATTAATGCCGGGTTTTGGGCAAAGAGCTATGTAAGCACTCATCCGAACGCAACATTCAGCCTAATCAATACGTTAGGAGACCAAGATAAAGTTTATTGTTCAAAGATACCTTGGATGGCTTTTTATTATGGTTCTAATATAGCTATAGATGGTCATAGTTATATTGCCGATATGGTATACAGCCCGTACGCCTGGCTATCTGCTAGTAAAATGAGTGCGGTTGCTGCAATTGGTGCTATGTAAATACAATAAAGACTTTAAAGCCCTCAAATAGAGGGCTTTCTTCATATCTTCGTACAATAAAATCATAGTTTTATCGTCTAATTATTAGTTTGAATTAGCAGCTTGTATCTTCTCATTCGAAGGTATAATAAAAGTGCATCATATTATTTATTATTTCACACTTTTATTTTATATTATTTTTTGAAGATCGCCCCCTTACAACTAGTAGGAGGCGATCTTTTTACAACAGATATTGTTACGGTTGTATTCTTTCTTTGCTAACTAATAAACGCATACCCTTTAATTTTTAAGAACCTAAAGGCTAGTAATTAAACAATTCTACTCCAGCTGAAACACTACCTGACCCATATAAATCTGCCTTATACGTGCAACCATTTTTTAAATAGACATCTTTGGACTTCTTAGCGTACCCAGTTGTCGATTCTTGGGTTGCGCTAAGAGATTCTATTTGCGACCAATTATAAGTACATTTTTCATATAAACGAGCGTCTGCTGTACCGCCACTGGCTTTGATTATAAATCTTCCAGTTTTATCTTGCCCAGTAATGTATTGTGTAGAGGCTGTGTTATTTCCTTGAACTGCTGCATATGTCCCTTCATCAATAGCAAAAGCCACACTAGATAAAGTAAAAGTAAGTGCAGCCGACAGAATTACAATAGCCAATTTCTTATTAAACATAAAAAACCTCCTAGTGTTAATACGAATTAATTCAAAATCTACACCCGGTATGTATTGATAAAAGTATACCATTTTTTGTATAAAACATCCATATGATTACATTAAGATTTTGTTTTCTGTGATGTTGTACAGATAAAATATGCGTCTTCAGATAACGTTTTCAGTTGCCTGAAATAAAAATAAGGTCTAAATGGTCCGCTCTGAATACTGATTACATTTGTTGCTTGTACTATGAATATAAATACAGATCGGTATGATAAAACGCTGCACTTATGAACATTTTAGTCAAAATATATACGAATTGGCCTCCCAATAAGTTAGTCTGTTTTCACTGAGTGACAAGAAGTCGATCCGTCAATATCAGGTATCGAGATAACGTTTCGATAGCAAAAACGATGGAAATTTAGGGTGAAAATTAAAATAAGTTTAGTGTAGGAATAAAGTGCTGCGGACTCTTTTGGAAAATAACCAGTTTTCGGATGTAAAATCCCCCCTCTAACTACCATATAAAAATAATGCTTGTCCCTCGTAAAAAAAGAAATTCCAAGTTTTTTTGTGCTATCTATTTCCTTTCAAGGTCAGTTCAGTTGGTGGATTTCCACTTCCTTCAAATCCGTTACGAGTCATTTTGTCCCTACCATTCCAATTAAACTTAACTCTCCCCAATCCCATATCTGGAGTAAAAGGACTCCCAACCTGAATCCAATATCCTTGGCATACGAATGGACTTGATGGTGCTCTGTTCGTATATAGCACACTCATAGGTTTTCCATTTTGAAACATACCCAATCCAGCAGTCACAAGATTGAATTCGCTCCAAGGGCCTTCGTTCGTTTCCCATGTCATGTAATAAGTCCCACCATCATTGCCATTCCAAACCGAGTAGTTCACGCCTCGAGTTTGTTCAAACTCGCTTGTTCCGGACATTGGTATAGGTAGACGAGTTGATTGAAATTTACTCCACTCCGTTGCCGGAAAATCATTTCCCGATTCTTTAAATAGTTTTGTTTGCGTATCATTTGATCGCAGCCCTAGTCGCCCAAGAGTGCCGCCACCCGAAGTATATGGAATATCTACCCACGATGTCGTAATTATTTTTATCTCTGGGTTTGCTTGAGAATAACGTACTGCACCGATGTTGATATTTGCACCTGTAGGTCCATCAAAACCCGCCCAACAAAAAGATGGACCTATTCTTGGCAGTTGAAACTGTCTCATTATGTATTGCTTCCCATTATTCGCTATCCATTCTCCTGTCAAGTCTGTCGCTCTTTGTGGGTAATTTAAGTTCAACAATTCGCGCACCTCCATCTTTTATAATGAAGATTATTCATGTAGAACTTTGTCTTATTCCTCACTTCTGCCAATACAAAGTCAATTCATTTATGTCCATAATGTGTCTTTATATATTATTACAGTTAATATTTTACTATAATTAAATAGTATGGATTTTATTAAACTAATAGGAGGTTTACTATGAAAAAATCTATTGTATCATTTTTGTCGGCTGCCTTACTTCTCAGCTCTGTATCTTCCGTAGCTCTTGCAGAACAAAATGTTATGGATCCACAGTCACTAGTTACTCCTCAAGCAGTTGGTGCTGATTCAGGGTGGCAAACTCAGAATAATATAAGAGCAAGGGTTTATACGGACGATACTTTTTATGGCACTGGGGCAAATACTATTTCAGTTACGGTAGAGAAATCAACACCTGGTTCACAATTTTATTTAGTCTATTTCAAAAATGACACGCATATGGTAGAGGTTGCAAGAGGAACGCTAACTACAAAAGCCACTCACAATATATCCAAGAGCAGTTTAAACTCGATTCTGCCGCAGAATAGTCAAGGTAACTTCAAGGTATTGTTGAAATTTATGGAGCCAGGACCTGAGGCACCAAAATGGTTAGGTGACTGGTTTACAAAAAATACGTTTACAGCCGTCAGAATATAGTCATTTTTCTTGAGTTCTTGTTGGTCTTACAGCAAGGACTCTTTTTATGTAAGCCGACCGCTCTAACCAACTGATCTAAGGTATCAAATAACCATAATATTTCATTCTTTTATTTTTATTGTCAACTCTTAATTATCTTGATTAATGATTGAAGAACGGGTCAGACAAATTTAGGAATATGCAAAAAAACTCAAAGAATTTTTAACGATCATTCTAAATTCGTCTAACCTAATGCGTAAGCTTTACTTAACATGCACCTTTATTGCATATTGAGCGCTTCCTTCAGACCAGTCTGCACTAATACTATACATATAAATTCCTTCTGAGGACGGTACTGTTATTTCGTTAGAATTCTTTGTTTCTATATCTCTATTGTCATTGTCAGTAATGACTTGTCTAATAATCGGAGGACCATCCGGTTCTCTCTTAAAGGAAATCTTAATTACTGAATTTTTAGGTACGATTATAGCTTCTTTATCTTTGACTGCATACCAAGGGGACATGTTCTTTTCTTTACCAAATTTCCAATAATACGATGCGGTTTCCACTGGTATATCTATGCTCGCACTTTTAATGTAGGCTCTAGGTGCTTCTGGTAATGGTTTCCCATTAAACAAATTTAAAAAAGATAATACATAAATACATACTGCAACTGATAAAAATAGGACTATCCATTTTTTCATTTTTGCCTACTTTCTCAATGTGTAAAAAAGTTTATTTTTTATGTGCCATCGATAATTATCTCCTTATAAAATCAGTTTTTTATCGCATCAATATACACCAGCCCCTAGCCCTTAAAATGTCGATTCTTTTTTCACCCCCGACCATCGAAACCTTCAACCCTGTTCAGACGGAAAGCCCCGTCTTCAAAGCCCTATAACAAGCCATCTTCCAGTTGCTCAAGCACGCAGCTCCACCAATGGTTTTCGTCTGCCAGGCTGGCCGCGTCCTTCTCTTCAAACATAGCCCGCATGCGGGTCAACTCCGCCTTGCGATTGAAGACCGGCCGATTCGGACGCTTAGGGACGATCTCGCCACGTTGGAAGGCGGCCAATCGTTCGCGCATTTCCTCCGCCGTCCATATTGTCGCTTGATCACTTTCGGAGCGACTTGCTATAAACGATCGGACGCAGGATAAGAACAACAGAAACAGACAGATGTCCGAGTTAACGAATCCTGATTGCCCGGAGGCTGGGTGGAAGGAATATAGATGCCCCGAACCTTGAGCCAGCCCCAGAATGGAGCTTTCCGGCTCCCATTCGTATCCGATGGGCAGAAGCTTGCGTTCGCCATCGTACAGAAGTCCCATATCCGTGAACGATTGGAAGCGAACGCCCAAGACGGCACCCGCAAGCTCGATAAGAGGAAGCCCTTCCTTAAGCAAGAATGCCTCTATCTTTTCAGGCAAATTGACGGATCTGACGAGATTCGGATCGTAGAAGACAGCGTTTTTCAAAGCTCTATTCCCTCCTCTTATTTCAAAAAATACTTCGAACTGCACTTGCAATTCTTCTTTTCAGATGTCGCAATTCTTTCTCTTTCCTATGAAATCCGTGTTTTATAAATATCAAATATACTGTACTGAAGTAGATGCTCCTTAATTATTCACCTTCCTCTATTTTAACCAGCAACCCTACAGTTACACTAATCGTTTCTCCGTTATCAAATTCAACGTAGGCTGCGTCAGTTTCTGTAGTGAATCCATCAAACTCGTATTGTAGGAATGAGCCGGTTTCCCAAAACCGATTCGAATAAGTGGTATTAGCTGATGGCGAATGGATTTCATAGTGTCACTTCGCCTTTGTACTCTTCAATAACCGCACAGCTTCCCGTACATATTTTCATTTTCTATTCCTCCCATAAAAGTAACATTTTATTGTATGAGTGGATTCAAAACAACACTATAAAAGCCGTACTCTTCGGTTGTGTTGGAGTCTTTAATTCCTCTAACTATTGATTTTAAAAATCCTAATAACTAAGTCGGAATTATATGGTATTATTATCTTGAATCTTTTTAATCCAAAGGAGTGAGTAAAATGGCTACTACAACATTTAAGGCATCGGCACACTTGCAAGAAGGTGTAGTTGTAAAAGTTAGTTCAAGAAATTTTGAGTTTACTATTGACGAACCTAAAAGCCTGGGAGGAACGGACACTGGGATGAATCCAGTTGAAGTGTTACTTGGATCGTTGGGTGCGTGTCAATCAATTGTAGCCAGAGTATATGCTAAAAAGTTTAATATAAATCTTGAAGACTTTCGAGTAGAAGTTGAAGGCGATTTGGATCTGGATGGATTCTTTAAGAAGGCAGATGTTCGTCCAGGATACTCTGACATTCGTTACACTTTTTATATCAAAACAGATGCGCCTAGAGAACGAGTTGAGGAATTCGTTAAGTTCTTAGAAGAAACTTGCCCTGTAGGAGATACAATTGCAAACTTGGTCAATCTCAAATTAAACGGTATTGTAATCGAAAATTAATCTTAAGATACATTTACTTAGCACCCTGTTTGGGTGTTTTAGTTTCCAGTCTATTCTATAAAATTAAAATTTCATAGTGATCTATTAGTTTTCGACATTATTTCACCTCGGTCTTATCTGCATCTTGTTCATTTATCAAATGATTTTGTATACGGTTTTTAGGCAACCGCAATAATGCGAATGCGCTAAAATCGGTTAACGCGTCACTTCCTTTAATTACTTTTTCGGGAATCCAAACTTCACATTGATCCTGTGGCAACCCTTGCTCTTTCCTTTTTGAGTAGGAGCATGCATAGACATATTTCCACTCGACGGAATAAGTACTAGCGCATTATCCTGGCGCCGCTCCACCATTACCTTCGATAATTGTTTACTCACTCGATGCATCAAGCACTACTCTTTTACTCCGTCATATAAATGTTTAAAAAAACGGACAGTTGATAAGATTTCCGAATAGTTATCATTATCATCTATATGCTCAGACACCAGCTACGTCAGATTCCCAGAAGCAGATAACTGCACCAAAGATTTCTGAATTGGTAGCCCCACAAGATGTGACCGGGTTTTCTTATGAATTTTCCGATTTTGGAAGAGCGTCTGATCCATTACTTACTAAAGGGACAACAACCTTCAACACAACGGCGGCGGTCTATATTATTCTAGTACAGTGGTCTACCGATTATTATAATGGTGCAACTGGAAAAGTAGATATGCTCTACGAACTTATTGATGTAAAAACTAATAAACCGGTTCAATCGGAAAGAGTATATGAACAATTAACATCTCAAAATAAAACCATTGGCTGGTCAAATGTACCAGCCGGGTCTTATAAGGTTAGATTAACAAACAAAGGTGCAGGATATGGCCATGGTAATGGTTTTGTTCGCGTTCTGGATGAGCCGCGGAAAGATCAGTTTCTCTAAGCCTGAAGAAGTGTTTGATACGAAGAATAGTGTTGTTGTCGAGTTTTTAGTGAGTGGGAAAAAAGATTCTGGTTTATTTACCAGTTCAACTAAAGACAACTCATATGAAGGTGCGATGGTAAACAGTGTCCAGAAGAACACTTTACACAATAAAATGAGTAGGCCAACTCTTTTAAGCTTTAATAATCAAGCTTTATATGAAAACCATATTGTTGCAGGGATTATAAAGCTGTGAAATTTATAGACCTGAAAAATGTTTATGATGCCCTTTTTATTATGATTTCTGGAAAATTCATTTCAATACACTGTCGACTTCTTATCATAAATGATTCGTTTTATTGTATTTTTATCATGTCTGAATAGATAAGACGCTTGTTCTTCGGCAATTCAACGTTTTGATGAAAGTGGCCGAAATACCACCGTTTGTACTTCAGTTTCTGTTCAACCTCATAAAAATAAGGATGCATTTCATCCTTCTCCATGTGAATATTGAATACCGATGAAATATAATCTAGATCCGAAGTAGAACAAGTATGAGTGATCACATAGTCAACAATCCAATTGTTCCTGTTAAGATTTTCTAAGCCTTCTTCGTATTCATCTTTAGAAGGCATTTCTCTCCTCCACCAAGACTTCCCTTCTTTACGATACTCTTTGTCATGTGACGCAGCTCCACCAAACGTAAAAAACTTCTTATTTTCTATCGTGAATACCTGTCCCCTCATTAAGTGAATAACGCTGCTGTTGATTTTATGTACCTTTCCGCCATTCCAAATTTCAACCGGGTACTGCTCCAGCAAATCAAAGTTTTCATGATTCCCGTCAATAAACAGAGTCGTAAAAGGCTTTTCTTTGTGGAGCCACTTTAGCCAGTACTGGTCCTCTCTACTCCCATCCCATATTAAACCAAAGTCACCGGCAATGATTACACAATCTTTTTTCGTTAAGTATTTTTGTTCTGGAAAGTTCTTCTTATTAAGCCGACTACCCACGCTTACGGTTCCATGTATGTCTCCGGTTATATAAATCATGTGTTACTCACCGTTACTCTAGTCCTCCCATTTAAGTCCAACTGGAATCGGAACAATAAATTCGTGCTCACAAATTGGACAAGTGGCAGGTATTATAGGATCTTCATCTTTATTTATTTTCAGGTATAAATCTCGCAAAAATGCAAGGTCAGCTATAAATAATTGTTCAATCACTTTCGTGTCAATCATTGGAAGGTCGCCTAATCTAGTGATAACTCTTGTAAGGATAATTACAAATAAATATTGTGGATTTGCTTGAACGCGCGAATCTCTCATGGGTAGAATTTCATCGGCGGCTGTTGCAAGTCTCATTACTCCTTTTTTATGTGTATTCCCGCTGCTGTCTTCAAACCCTCTCGGTAATTCAAACTCATATTCTGTCTTAAATGCCATTAAAAATGCCCCCTTCGAATTGTTTTCTTGCAATGGTGTATTTAACTTTTTTCAAGAAAAAGCACGGTCTTAGAATTGTAACAGCTAAAGTTAATCTACAAACTATACTTAACACAATATTATAGGCATTGTAAAAGGATTGTTTTATCGTACTTATCTAATGAAGATTGATTCATAAATGTCCTTCCTTTTTTTCTCACTACTATATACACCTCTAATAAATGTTAATTATTTGTATATTTGGTAACTATTTTAATTCCCGCTATGTCTATATATATGACCGTCCTAAGATGGTACAAATATATTTGGAGGGATAGGAATGAAGAAAACTTTATTTTCCACAACAGCAGCATTTGTTTTACTTGGATCAGCTTCTTCTATTAGTTATGCATCTCCGATGAACCTCACCACAATTAAAAATCCACCCGTAATCAGTGGTGTTACACCGCTTGATCTGATTAAGGACGAGCACACTAATTTTAACGGAGAATCTTCTAGCCGGTTCTATTATACAACTGGAAAAGATCTCCGTATTTTTCTAAAAAACGAGGGAAGCACAAGCTTCTCATATACGGTTAAACTCCCCAACGGAGATGTATTGGACAGCGGTAATCTTGCCCCAGGACAGCAGGTAACAGAAAATCATTACTGGTATACCTCTCCAGAACCATCTCCACTCCAAACTGGAAACTACACCGTATATATTCGGAACAGCGACGGCTCCTATGGTTCATATTGGATTGCTGTTCGCAGCCTTGAGTCCTAAAATCAACAAAATCCCCGCTCAAATCAGAGTCGGGGATTTTCTATGTAATGCCTCTTTTAAATTGCCGATTAGCCTTCGATTTGTTTTATGCGACTAATGGGTTCCGCCTTAACATCGCCTGGAGCCACGGTACCGATCATTAGGGAAAATGAAATCATTAAGCCAAGGGCATGTTTGTTTAACTTCTTCTTCAACTTCCGCTCCTCCTCTTTCATTCGTTCATCCCGGCAGTAACTCCTGACTCCCCGGACTTCAAAGAATCGGGAGTTTCAGCAGGAATAGATTTTTCCGCTTCCATTATGTTCTGAACAAAGTCTTTCAGCTCTTTGCGGCTCGATACATCCAGAACGGCTGCTTGGCCCCTATAGGTCTCCTTAATCAGCTTCATTGGCGGAATCTGTTCGCTTCCATCCAGTGTGCTCTGATACCCTATCGACGCCAGCTTCCACATGTCATTTACCGTTAGATTGGTATCCATATAAGGACTAACTTTCTCAAGAATGGAAGGGAGTTTCATAATAGAGGTTGTGCTTTTCATTTTCCGGGCCACCGCATCGGTGAAGTCCCGTTGGCGTTTCGTCCGGGAGTAATCCGATAAGGCGTCATGACGAAAGCGAACGTACTGTAAGGCTGCTTTCCCATCCAAATGCTGCTGTCCTTCGGTAAGATGAATATCATATGCATGCTGATCGGCTGCGCTCTCATAGTTCATGTCCTTCTCGACATAGAAATCAACTCCCCCTATTTCGTCCACTAGTTTTATAAAACCCTGAAAGTCTGTATACACGTAGCGCTGAACAGGGATTCCAAGCAAATCGCTTACCGCTTTCATAGCCGTGTTAGGCCCATACGTGATTGCCGTATTAATCCGATTTTTGCCGTGATCGGGAATATCCGTATACGTGTCGCGAAGAATTGAAAACAAATGAATTCTTTTACGCTCAGGGTCTAGAGAGACAACCATCATGGTGTCTGATCTGGGAATCTCTCCTTTTTGGACTCCACGAGCATCTACCCCCATTAATAAAATATTGACC
Source organism: Paenibacillus chitinolyticus NBRC 15660 (assembly GCF_000739915.1). GTDB lineage: Bacteria > Bacillota > Bacilli > Paenibacillales > NBRC-103111 > Paenibacillus_F > Paenibacillus_F chitinolyticus. Next base: position 149,027 of record NZ_BBJT01000003.1, read on the forward strand.
GGCTCAGTTCCCAACCATTTAGGGGGCTCTGTGTACTCGGCTTCCGCTGCGTTAACTCCCGCAAATAGAGACTTTTGGCTATCTGTTTTATTTAAACCTTCCAACCCTCTATATAGAGAGTAGAAATAGCAGACAACCGCACCGGAAAGCACAATCAAAATCAAAGTGAGAACGGCTGCTATCCTCTTCGTTTTTAATGACATTTGGTTCTCCTTTCTTGAACGATAACAGGAGGCTGCGCTTATTGTTTTTGCAAGGCTTCGATCAGAAGAGATGCATAATATCTCGATCCGTCAGGCTTTAAATGAACCCCGTCTTCATAAAAAATATCTTTTTTCCCTTCACTGGCTGCATACCAGTCAACAATTTTAACATGGTGGAATTCACCGGCTACGTCCTTGATAGTTGTATTGACCGTGTCCTGCCATCCTTTTGAAACTCTCGTGGTGACTACAAATACCTGCTTGTCCGAGAGAGACTGAAGCAGACTGCGAAGACTCTTGTTGTTAAAAGGTCCATTGGTGCCGAGTTCGATAATAATGCGATTACCTAATTTCCCTTCGTCTTTTAAATCATCGATTAGCTTCTGGGCTTGGGACATTTGTCTTCCAACCTTGCCATCGACCGTAATTTTGGGTAGTTTTTCTTTCAAATAAGGCTCAATACCGACTATGACCGAATCTCCAATGACCGTAATTCCTTCTCCATCGAGAGATTGAGGAGGTTTCTTGTTCTCCGTTTTTTGGGGAGCAGATTCTGAGGATGCTTTGATCTGCTGTGGTGCTGTGATTTGTTGTCCCCCTAGTTCTCCCTGCTCTGTTGTTTTCGACCTCTGATGACGCTGACTGAAATATCCAGCGGCTAGTATGATAATGATAAAAACCCATGTTATCCCTACTTTATGTTTCTTCATTTTCATTTCATCCTCTCAAAAATAGATTCAATTTGTTGGTGTTTACAAGGTAGATTTGTTCAGTTCCTTGGAGCGAGTCCACCATGAACGTCCTCTTCGAATCGGTTCTTCAACAAACCTGTAGGACAGAGCGGACAACATAAAAATGAGCGTTAGCTGCAGCAAAATGTCAACGAATCCGGGTTCCCCGACATTCGCCGCCGGACTTGATAATATAATGACCGGATAATGCCATATATAAAGACTATAAGATCGTTTCCCGATCCACCTTAGAGGTTTGGCTGCCAGGATGGATCCCAATTGACTGGCTGGATGCACCAGCACGGCAATGATAACCGCAGTAACTACAGACAGAAACAAGAAGCCAACCGGGTACAGTGAAGAATCATATTCATTCGTTCGGTTCATCATGATAAACAAGATCAACATCGCCACCGCTCCCAATAAATCCAAAAGCAAGCGGGCCCCTGAGGAAATTCGGTCCGTTAGCCTCCAACTTGGCCATACAACGGCTAACGCCGCTCCAATCAGGATAGCGAATGCCCGGGTATCCGTTCCGTAATAAACTCTGCTAGGATCCGTCCCTGGCTCATACAGGAGCGCCATTGCGATGGCGGAAACGGCAGCCCCTGAAAGAATGAATACAGCAAGTCTACCCCGGCGCCCTAAAAGCCTGACTAGAAAGAATAACAGAAGCGGCCATACCACATAAAATTGCTCTTCAATAGACAGCGACCAAAGATGTCCGATTGGAGAAGGTGAACCGAAACTTTCAAAATACGATACCTGATGAAAGATGAGATACCAGTTATTCACATAAAAAACGGAGGAAAGGAAATCTCCTCTCAATGTTTGCATTCTGGATGGATCTATGAGAATCAACCCTAACGCCACGACCAAAAGCATGCTGACCATCGCCGGCAGTAGTCTGCGTATTCTTCTAATCCAAAAATGCAAGAAAGAGATTTTGCGTTGAGTTTTCAACTCCCATAAAAGTTGATCCGTGATCAGGTAGCCGGATAGAACAAAGAAAACTTCTACTCCCAGCAGCCCGCCCTTAGCCCACTTCAAATTGAAGTGGTACGCAATAACAGCTAATACGGATATGGCTCTTAAACCGTCTAATCCGGGTATATAACGTTTCAATAATTGTTTTTGCTTCCCCATCCTTTATGTTTCATCCTTGTCTGTATATGGGCTGTTTATTACTCTTTTAATATAGCTGCCTGATGTCGCTAAAGTTTGATCAGGATGTAAACAAGTTGTCACAAACTCCGCTCCTTTTTGGACAAAAAAATAACCTTATTTACGATTTGATCCGTAAACAAGGTTATTTTGTAGGTATTCAGGCTCATTAAATTGAATCATAAACGAGGCTTATTGGAATTCGATAAGCAGTACCTGTCCATCCGTTGTCATCGTTTGGGTATTTGATGAAGGTGAATAAAACTTTTGCCCATAGACAAGTAAACCTTTTTCGCCAGGACTCCAGTACATTTGGGATGGTTTCAAACCATGATAAACAGGTTCGTTAGACAGCACATTATTCCCTTGAATCTTTCCTGCGTAAATCGTGTCTTGGTCATAAGTTGAATAGGCAATACATTTCCTGTCTTTTGACAGTTTAAATCCCTCCACTTTTTCCAGCAGCACAGATAGTTCTTTGGTACGTTGATCATACTCGAATAACGTACCATCGGTTCCAAGGAATACAAACTGATCGTTATTCAGCCAGGCCACTTGGTTTTCATCACTCTGATGTTCGTATTGTATATCGATTGAATTTCCATTGACCGTTCCCAGCATGATGATGTTTTTCTTGGTCTTACCGGTTTGAAAGGCGGTTAACAGTACACTGTGTCCGTCATCGGATACGTTGATTTTTGTAAGGTTGTTTCCCTTTCCGTAGTTTTTTATCGTATAGGTTGTGGAGGATTGGTTACCGACGTTCAATAAGTGAACAAAGGCTTTTCCACTTTCAATCGGATCAATGACCAAATAACAAAGATATTGGTTGTTGTTGGACCATGCGGCATTCTGAAGATACAGATCCTTCGTATTGCTGAAATTCGCTACCTCGGTTTCTTTGCCATCCTTTAGTGATATCAGCTTCAATTTAGTTCCAAACCTTGTGATTGAGATCTCACGGATGAGTGAACCGTCAGGAGACAGTTCGATAACGGGCGAATCCATTTGAATTCCGGAAATAATCTCACTTTTTTCGTAAGGAGGAGCCATACGTTTTAATACGGTTTGTTCGGACATGTTAACTTGCTTATTCGAAGCAATTACGGAATCTTTACCGGACCATCCTAATAGTTGACCGGCGTTTGTGAATTCATCAGGCAGCCGATAGATGGTCTTTACCTTGAAGGGTTGTATCCCTTCATTTTCGGTCTGCTTCTCTTCCTGACTCGGAATTACAATCGTCTCTGTTTCGGGTTCGAATAGAGCGCAGCCGGATAAAACCAAGATTAGAAACAAGAGTACTGCTATTGCGAAAAGTGCATTCTTCATATCGGCTTTCCGTCCTTTCGGACATTCATATATTCTAATTCTACCGAAACTACCGTTTGATTGTTTTCATTCGTCATACGGATGTTCCCGCCGTGTTCATCGACAATGGATTTGGAGATACTGAGCCCCAGTCCGACACTTCCCTCCTCAGATATTTGACGGTTACCCAGATTAAACGGCTGAAATAAATAAGCAATTTGATCGGCCTCGATCGGATCGCTTGGGTTGCTAAAAACAAATTGAATTTTCGTGTCGGCCCTCTTCGCCGTTACGAATATTTCTGCTTGATCCGTACTGTATTTGATAGAGTTATCCAGTAGATTTATAAACAGCTGGCGTAATCGGTTTCCTTGACCATATACGAGCAATTCATTTTGGACCTCGTACCGAATGCTTTTCTTATAGCGTTGAGCCCGGATGCCCATCGATTCGCACACGTCTTTCAAAATGCTTCCCGCATCGACCCTTTCAGGCTCCATGATCTGAATGTTTTGGCGCGTCGCCTCCAACAGTTTCAAAACCATATCATGAAGACGTCTGCTTTCCTCGATGATATGGTTCATGCCCTTTTCGAAAAAATATCGGTCCGTTTCTCCTTTTTTACGTATAATCTCAGCGTACCCTAATATCGAAGTTAACGGAGTCTTAAGTTCATGGGTGATGTTGTCAAAAAAGCGCTTCTCCTGTTCATGAAGAGCCTGAAGGTGATCCCGGTCTTTTCGGATAATCGTCATCTGCCTGCTAATTTGATCGATCATTTCGTTAAAGTTGTCTGCCAGCCTTCCAATCTCGTCCTTCCGTCTGAACCGGATCCGCACTTCCAGGTTTCCGCTTTTCACCTCATTAGAGGCTCGAGTTAGTCTGACAAGGGGGATGGTAATGTGCCTGGAGAGGATATAGGAAAAGAGGAATGCTGCCGCGAAAATAGCCATCGCAATGTAAAAGATGATTTCCCTAATCCGTCCGCTTTGTTCATAGAGCAGACTGAAATCTCTGGAAAACCGTAAAATTCCAACCTTCGTTCCATCAATGAAAACAGGGTACGAGAATAGCACGGATGCTTTGTTCCGATCGTAAGTGATGCTGTATGCAGTCTTCCCCTCTATTGCTTCTTTTAAATCACCATTTGTTAGAGGCGGAATTGACTTATCCGATGAATACAGCAGTTCCCCGTCCACTGTATATACGCCGACGCTGCTGCCGGTGGCATGATTCAAGTCGTTAGCCATTTCCTCAGCCATTTGGCCAAAGTAAAGCCTATTGTTCGAAAAATGATTGATCAGAAAAGCTTGTCGTACATAAATGTTACTGTTGTTCTTCAGCCCAATTAACTCAGAGGTCACTATTTTTTTGTTACTGGTCTGAATAGACTCCTTCACGGTTTGATTTAACACCAGAAAAGAGAGCGAAAATATGAAGAAGAAACCGATAATAAATTTGACGCTAATATTTCGAATCATACGTTTTACCGCCTATTTTCGAATTTATAGCCTATTCCAAATACAGTGGCGATTAGATCTCCGGCATCCAGCTTTTTACGAAGCCTTTGGATGTGAGTATCCACCGTACGGGTATCTCCGTGAAAATCATACCCCCATACGATATCTAACAATTCCGCACGTGTGTAGGTTTTTCCTCGATGTCCAATCAGTGTCATCAGTAAATCAAACTCTTTTGGAGTCAAATCAACTGTATGACCATCTTTTTGAACAAGACGTTCTTCCACAATGATCTCGATATGCTCAAGCCGAATCACTTCCCGCTGATCGTCATGTCTTTTGTTCGCTTGATCAACCCTCCGCAGGATGGTCCGTATTCTAGCAACTACTTCCCGCAAATCAAAAGGTTTTGTTATATAATCATCCGCGCCGAATTCCAGTCCGAGTATTTTATCCGTAATATCCGATTTCGCGGTAATCATCATGATCGGTAAATTATGGCTTGCCGTTACCTTCTTGCAAATATCCAGCCCGCTTTGGTCCGGCAGCATCCAGTCGAGAAGCAGGAGATCGGGTTGAAATTGCTGAAGCTCCATCATTCCCTCGGCTCCGCTTGCCGTCGTTTTCGTTTCGAACCCTTCCATAGAAAGTCCGTAGGATAGTAAGTCCGCTATTGCCGCGTCATCTTCAATGATGAGAATTTTTGCTTGATTCATCGTAACCCCCGTTTTTTTGTAAGGATCATCCATACCTTTCCCTAAAGCCAATGACTCAATTAGTGAACATTCAAATCGTAACAAATTATAGTTCGTTATGCCCCAAAAACGCGGACTTGAAATGAGAATGGCCTTCTTTTGGGATTATTAAAATGAGGATTAGCCCCATTTTTCAATATAACAGGCAGATGTCACTATCGTTTGATCAATTTGTAAACAAATTGTCACAGCATTGGTTTGTGACACTTTGTTTACATCGTGATCAAACTTTGGCGACATCCTCCCGATATAGTGGAAACACATTGCGACAAGCGAAATCAGCACTAGTGAGGAGGAATCGAATTTGTCAGATCGTTTCAAAATGCCGGATGAGAACGGCAATGAAAAGGAGAAAGGAACGGGCAGCGGACACAGACGACCGGAAAACGCCTTCCCGAATCGACGAGGCAACCCACAGGGAGCCGGGCGTCTTCTGGCGCTGGATGCGGCGAGAGGTTTGGCGGTTATCGGTATGTATTTGCAGCACTTTGCATCGAACGAAAGGATTACTACCATCGTTTCCGGAAACTCAACGTTATTGTTTGTACTCTGCGGCGGGATTTCCTACTCCATCATGGCTCAGCGCATGAAGGATCGACAAAAGGATGCAACCGCCTTTCGGGCAAAGATGCTGGCTCGCGCGGTATTCATCGATATTATGGGATATTTGCTCATCATGTTGAATACCCCTTTCGGAGTGATTTTGCCCGCCTACGCTGCCATGTTCGTCTTGGCATTGATACTGGCGGGTCATTCAAACCGCACACTCGTTACGACTACCGTTGCACTGATGTTTCTAGCCCCCCCGCTTATGCTTCTGGGCATGAGTGCCTTATCCGGAGCATTCCTGCTTCGAGACGTTGCCGGCGGTCCGATGTCCACCCTAGCACTCGCCCCTGCTTTCGTAGCGGGTATGGCAATCGGGAGCCTTGAGCTGACCAAAAAACGAACCGCATTTTTACTAGCGATCGTTGGCCTCATGCTGCTCATTATAGGTAAGACACTGGCCGCAAATGTCCTACCTGAGCTTAACCGTTCATTTGAATCTTGGCTTGTCACTGTTCAAGGTATCGCCGCTATGCCGGACCCGTATGCCATCTGGCCGCTTAACATGGAACAGCCGATGTGGCATATGCTTCTATGGACGGTTCCGCATAGCGCTTCAACGTTCCAGACGCTGACCGGGCTCGGGTTTGCACTGCTGGTAGTGGGAATCGTATTCCTCGTACCAAAGAAAACCGACGCCATATTGGTCCCTTTTGCGGGAGTAGGACGCGTGGCGTTGACCATGTATGCGGCTCAGTTCGTCGTCGTTTGGCTGCTTACGCTATCAAGTATCGACTATAGTTTGGCTGGAGTTCCCCTCGGTGATCTGCTAGTTGCCCTAATAACATTGGTAGCAGGCTGGTTAATCTCACGGCTGCCCCAGGGTCCGCTTGAGTCATCTATGCGGCATTTTGACCGGTTGTTCAGTGTCCCTCGCTCGATAACTGCACCGAAATAGGAGCCCTTATTAGAATCTACTGTATGGAATTTTGCTCAAATATCCCACCTATCGGTGGGATATTTTGGCGTACAATATATGGAATAGGCGGAGGCAACAACGTGGCTATGGCGTCTCGCGACTGCAGTTTATTTTCCTTATTCTGATGGCTTTGGCTTGTGAAATATCAAGGAACCATTACTTACTACGCAGATTAAACTTTGAAGAGACTATGACTGAACAAGTCATAGTCTTTTTTATGTGTCAAAGAAAATATGTACAAAATGACCCCTGGAAAAGGTTTTGATCCGCATGGCCGGTTATGAGTACTGGTGAGATCGTATCCTATCGTTTTTTTGACTCCACCACATTACCATATATTATAATATATGTAAGATGTTTGCTTTCAAACAAAGTCATCCCTGCATGTTTCCTATCTGAGGTGATTTTATGAAAAAGGTTGCCGTATTTCTAGCCGTCTGCATTCTTGTGATAGCCGGATATATTTACAGCACCGGAGCCTACACTTTTAAAATGTCTGAAGAAGGATTCCCTCTCCCGGTAAAAGCCGTCTTTAAAGACAAAATAACCAAATCGCCAGGCACCCTTTATAACTACACATGGCCGGGACTTCATCAGACGGACGGCCTGCCGTCCAGCTACAGAAGACAACTCGAAAAGCAGGGCTGGGACTACTTAAGCGCCCAAAGCAAAGGAGCCTCTTTTATATTCCCAAAACCGGACGGTTCCACTCTAAACGTTTCGGTGTACGAAGAGGAATTCTCCATTTTCCAAACGCCGGCCTCAATCGCTCTCCCCCGTCCTGCTCCGCTCAGCCTGACCGCCGCTTTCAATCACTTCCCGATGCATAAATCCCCAGCCGCACATATCCGCGAGTACAGTGCTCAGCGTACGTCCGTGATCGGACATCGAATATTCTACTTTGGGCGGAATTTCCTGATAGATTTTGCGTACGATCAACCCGTCGCGCTCCAGCTCGCGAAGGTGATTGGTTAGCATCCCTTGGGTAACGGACGGAAGGAGTTTCCTGAGTTCTCCGAAACGCTTGGTGCCCTGATGAAGCAGGATAAACAAAATCAGCGGCTTCCACTTGCCTCCGATCACATCCAGCGTGGTCATAATCCCTTCGGTCGTCCCCGGCTGTCGGTCATTTAGCGGCATCCGATTCCCCTCCGTCATCTTTTTAATAACTTCCCTGTTTTCTGTTACTTTACCAAATCGGTCCCTTTAATAAAAGTACTTCTCTTTTTCGTACCTAGTCCTATTTTTCGTACTATGCGCGGCTGTTCAAGGTATGAGTTTACAGACTAAGTCCGATTAAAGATCCTACTTCTCAAAAATAAGAATCTAAACAATAATGAGATGGTGATTCAGATTTCCCCACGGTCTCCAATATATTTTGAAAGGATGTTCGTTCATGAAAATAATGGTGATTACAGCTCACCCCGACTTGACTGCTTCCAGAGTTAACCGGGCATTTGCCCGCAAAGCTTCTACCGTCCCCGGCGTCTATGTACGCGACCTTTACCGGGAATATCCCGAATGGACGATTGATGTGGAAAAAGAGCAGCGGCTGCTCACTGAACACGACCGGATTGTTTTCCAGTTCCCTCTTTACTGGTACAGCTCTCCGGCCCTGCTGAAAAAATGGTTTGACGATGTGCTCACCTACGGCTGGGCGTTCGGAACGGATGGCGTCCATTTGACGGGAAAAGAATTTATCGTCGCCACGACAACGGGCGGAACCGAAAATCAATATCGTTCCGGAGGCTCCAACTGGCACACGCTAAGCGAGTTCATGAAACCGATTCAGAGCACGATTGAGAAATGCAACGGCGTTTTTCTCCCCGTGTTTGCAGCCTATCATTTGTCGGATGCGCCCGAGGCGGAACTTGAGGCGGAAGCCGATCGTTACGCGTCGCACATCGTCAGCCTTCAAGCGGACCTTGCCGATTAACCTGAAAAAGAAAGGAGAACAAGTTCGTATGAACTTGTTCTCCTTTCTTTTGTTTGAATATGCTCAGCCAAGTTCGAGCCCGCCGTTGTGACGCTTCCCGCTTGAGTCCTGCACGGCATGGTGTGACTCTTCGGCTGCGCTCTGCTTTATTGGTATAAAGTGACAAGTTCGGGGAAATCTACAGACAAGTTTGCGAGAAGGAGGGAGGCACGCGCGTGAAGCTATTCAGACATTTATTCCATATGAACAAAAAATCCGCTCCAACTCCGGCTTCGGTACAAGAAACAGCGGATACCGTCACCATCAAATCCTCCCTTGCGGAAAATGAACGGTACCTCGATCAGGCGCTGTTTCATACCGATGATTTGGTGAAGCTCACGCTTACGTACCAAAACCAGAACCTGCTGCTCTGCTACCTAGATCCGATGTGCGATGAGGTTAAAATCCGGAGCTTTATTCTGAAGCCTCTCGCGGAATCTGAGGAAGAAAATCTGGCCGATGTATTCACCGCTCCAAGGGTTTACGCACAAACTTCGCTGGACGAAGCCGCCGATACTTTGCTGCAGGGGCAGGCCGTTCTTTTCAAGGAAGGCAGCACGGAGTGCTATACGATTACGGTCAATGCGGAAGTCAAGCGGACGACGGAAGAGCCTGAGAACGAAAAAACAGTCCGCGGCTCCCATGAAGGGTTTATCGAAAATATGACGGCTAACCTGCATCTGATCCGCAAACAGATCAAAAACCGCCACCTTGTCATCCGCCGGTATACGCTCGGAAAAGAAAGCCGCACCGAGGTCGCCTTGGCTTATCTGAACCATGTCGCCAAGCCGGAGCTCATTCTGGAAATCGACAAACGCCTCCGTACTATTGCGGGTGCCAACACACTGTCAACTGACCTGATGGAGGAATATATCGAAGACCGGACGCTGTCTCCGTTCCCCCAGATACTAAAGACGGAGCGCCCTGATAGGGCGGCCGCTAACCTACTCGAAGGCAGAGCTGTGCTGATATCCGCCGGGACTCCCAGTGTACTGATCATGCCGGTGACGTTTTTTTCGTTCTATCAGTCCCCGGACGATTATTACAGCCGCACGCTTGCCGGCTCGTTCATCCGGTTCATCCGGCTGCTGAGCTTCGTCATTGCGATTACGCTGCCCGCTTTTTATATCGCGGTCATTACGTTTCATTACGAGGTCATTCCCGCCGAGCTCTTGTTCCAAATTAAAGGAAGCGTGGAGATGGTGCCTTATCCGCCGCTTCTGGAGGCTATGTTCATGGAACTGACGCTGGAGCTGCTGAGGGAGGCGGGAATCCGCCTGCCGGGACCGATCGGACAGACGATCGGCATCGTAGGAGGTCTTGTGATCGGGGACGCGGTCGTGCGGGTCGGACTCGTATCGTATCCGATGATTATCGTCGTCGCTCTCACCGCCATTTCTTCCTTTATCGTCCCTTCCCACGAGATGAGCGCATCCGTGCGGCTGCTCAGGTTTGCCGTCATGATCCCGGCTGCCCTGCTCGGCTTTATCGGCATCGTTTTCAGCCTGATTTTCATCCTGATCCATTTGTGCAAGCTGGAGTCGTTCGGCACTCCGTACCTGGCACCGGCGGCTCCTTTCCGCCTGAAGGACTGGAAAGACACTATTTTCCGGTTCCCGCTATGGAAAAAAGACAACCGCGTCAACATGGCAAAACCTTCTGTGAAGAAGGACAACGCGGATTCAAAGGAGCTGCAGGAGAATGACACACAATTCGAATAAAATAAGTCCGAAGCAGATGCTTTTTCTCGTTCTCCAGACCCAGATCGGCGTCCAGGTGCTTTTCATGCCTTCCCGGGTACAGGCGTTTGCCAAAGGCGACGCCTGGATGTCGGTCCTGCTCGCCGGTTTGTTCAGCCAACTGCTTATTCTGATGATGTGGGCCCTGAACAAACGCTTTCCCTCGGCTACTCTGTATGACTTTATGCCCCGCTTGACAGGCAAAGCGGCCGCAGCGTTCCTTCAGGTACTGTATATCGTTTATTTTACCGTCCAGAGCAGTCTCATTCTGATGTTTTTTTACGAAGTGATCCGCGATTGGGTCTTTCCCGAGACGCCGGAATGGCTCATTACCGGTCTCATGGTGCTCGCCTGCATTTATCTGACCCAGGAAAATCTGCAGATCATCGCCCGGTTCTTTCTGCTGGTCAGCATCGTGATTCTCGTCATGATCTTTATATCCGTGTATGCTTATACGCATTCCAATCTGCTGTATATTTTCCCGATCGGGCAGGCCGGATTTCTCCCGGTTGTACGGGGGGCGCACGAAGCGATGAATACGCTGACCGGCTATGAATGGATTCTTTTTTGCTATCCGTTCGTGGAAGGGACACCCCGGCGGAAGCTGGCTGCGGCATCCGTAGCCAACGCTTTCTCAACCCTGTTGTACACGTTTCTCGTCTTTACGAGTATCGTTGTATTCAGCCCTTCCGAACTTGGCCTGCTGCCCCATCCGGTTCTGTATATGGTTAAAGCGCTGACGTTCACGATCATCGAACGTCCCGACCTGTATTTCCTCTCCGCCTGGATCGTCGTGGTCGCGACGTCCATTATGGCTAGTCTGTATATGGCTTCGACGGGTATCTCCCATTTGTTAGGCATGAGCAACCACCGCAAACCTGTTCTGTTTACGGCCATCGCGTTCTTGGCGATTGCGCTGCTGATTCATGACCAGGATGTAATGAAAACTTTGGGCAAAATCGTATCGCTGTCGAGCTATTTTTTCCTGGGCTTCGTTCCCCTCCTTTTACTTCTGATTTCGCTTGCTTTGCATATTCGCGAGGGAGGGAGGCGGCTCGTAAAATGAACCGATTTTCCAAAACCGCGGCAAGCCTGCTGACTCTTCTCCTGCTCGGCGGATGCTGGGATCAGCAGCTTCTCAAAAGCTCCCGTATCATACATATCGGGGGATTCGACCGGGGAGAAGGAGATGAACTGAAAGTTACCGTCGCCTTTCCGGACGTATCCAGTACTGAAGGGGGGCGAAGCGAAACCAACGAACTACACACGGTAACGAGCAATACGACTCAGCAGGCCCGCGGATTTCTCGATCATGAAATATCGGGGAATTATTCCCCGTCCAAGCTGCTTGTGCTTCTGCTCGGCGAAGAATGGGCGCGCGCCCAAAATATTATGCCTTACATGGATGTGTATTACCGCGATCCCAAAAGCCCGTTGAACGCCCGGCTTGCGGTAGTCAACGGAACAGCGGAAGACTTGATCGGATTGAAAAAGGTCGGAACGAAGCTCCTCGGACGCTTTCTGGATGCACTGCTCGAAAACATGGAGGACGGTACCGTCATCCCGCGGATCAATTTCCAGTCGATCGGCCCTGTCAAGCCTGGACAGGACTTTGCCCTCCCCTATGTGTCGATTCACAACAAAAAACCCGTTGTTCAAGGTGTAGCGCTGTTCCACAGCAATGTAATGACGGCCTCCCTCAACTCTGAAGAATCTCTCATCTATCTGCTTCTCAAGGGACAAAGGGGAAAAACGGCGCGCCTCACACTTCCCGTGAACATCGAGGAGGAGGAAGAGCATGAGACAAAGGCGGACCGCTACATTACAGTCGATCTCCATAAGTACTCACGGAAAATAAAAGTGGAGCTGACGGAGAGCGGCGGGGTCAGAGTCAAAATCCAGTTGAAAATCAATGCCGCGATTATCGAGTACCCGCTTGACCGGCTGAACAAAAAAGAAACGCTTCAGAAACTGAATGCAGAACTTTCCAGACTGCTGACTGCCCGGGCCAAAGCCGTTACGCGCAAAATGCAGGAAGCCAATCACGACGGATACGGTGTAGCGCTGAGGCTGATGGCTTTTCATCCCGAAGCCTGGAAGAAGATGAACTGGGAGGAAGACTACAAGGAAGTGCAGTTCGAGCCGGACATCCGGCTGAAAATCGAACGTAAGGGGATTACGTTCTAGGAAGACGTCTTGAACGATTAACCGCAATAAAAAACCAGGAAGCTCCCGAAAGAGTTCCTGGTTTCTTTATTGCAGCCGTGCCGTTTCAAGTGCGGCTGAACCGGTCCCCGCCGCTACACGATTCCGGCCGCGGATGCCCGCTTAAAGTCGGCCAGGCTCACACTCTTGCCGCCGTTCAGCCGCGATTCTTCCGCGCCGAACGCCATCAGGTGGCTCTGCAGCGAAGCGGAGGCGGATGTCCGGCTTGCGGCAGGGGCGCGGCCGTACTCGCGGACGTCCTTCAGGAAGGAGGCGACCATCCGCTCGTCTCCGCCTCCGTGTCCGTCCCCGGCGATATTGCAGCGGACTTCCACCGCTTCTCCGGTAGTGAAACGGTGCAGGGTGTACGTGCCTGTGTCCATATCGCCCAGAATTTCGCCTCGGGTCCCCATGATCTGGACCCGTCTGCCGCCGCCCTGTGTAAAACCGGACATCGTGAAGGCCGCGGTCGCTCCTCCGGCAAACTCCATGTTCACGACCTGATGATCCACGACATCGTTATCGCAGCGGTACACGCAGCGTCCGAACGGCCCTTCCTTCAGCGCCTTGACGATGCCTTCATGGGACAGGTCGTGTGTCATGTAACGCGCCCACGGATGATCCGGCGGCTGAATGTAGAGCTTCAGCGCGGAGAACGGGCATTCTTTTTCGACCACGCAGCCTTCGATGCATCTGTCGGTCGATCCCGCGGGGGCGTTCTCCTTCTTGAAATGAAACAAGGAGCCGAATGAACTGACGCTCGTGCACTCCCCGCCCATAAGCCACGAAATAATGTCCAGATCGTGGCACGATTTGGCCAAAATCATCGGGCTCGTCTCTTCGGCGCGGCGCCAGTTGCCCCGCACGTAGCTGTGAGTCATATGGGCGTAGCCCACATTTTCGGTCAGTTGGATGGACGCGATATCACCGAGTTCTCCGGCATCCAGGTGCTGTTTGATTCCCGCCCAGAACAGGGAGTACCTCAGAACGTGGCTGACGACGAGAAGCCGGTCATGGGCTTTGGCCGCCCCGACCAACTGCACGCACTCTTCCAGCTTGGGCGACATCGGTTTTTCCAGCAGAACGTGATAACCGAGCTCCAGCGCCTTCATAGCCGGCACGAAATGCATCCGGTCCAGCGTGCTGATTATCATGATGTCGGCGATTTTACCCCGCTCGAATGCTTGCTCCCATGACGAATATACATAGTCGGGCTTGATTCCGTGTATCCGCGAAATGAGTTTCCGTCTGCCTTCATCGGGCTCCGCTACGGATATAATGTTGAGCTCGTGGGGATATTTCTCCGCGTACGGTCCGTAAATGTAACGCCCCCTGCTTCCGGCACCGAGCAGTACCGCTGTTAATGCTGCCACTTTACTTCCTCCTCTTGCTTCGGCTTATGTTCCGATTGTACAAGAGAGAGACTTCGGCCTAAAGAGATCGTTCGTTACTTTCATATACTTCTGTTGACGTGTGTGCCTCCCGATCAGCCGCTGTCGCCGCTTGCCCGCCGGCTCCGGTATTCCTGCGGGGTGGATTCGTTCTGCTTTTTGAAAAAACGGATAAAAGCCAGAGCCGAATTGTAGCCCAGCATAGAGGCGATCTCCCCTACCCTCATCGGACTTCCGAGCAGCAGCTCCTTGGCCTTCAAATTCCGGTAATCGTTGATGTAATCGGACAATCCGATCCCCGTCATTTGTTTATAAAGCCGCGAAAGGTAAGAGGGGTTAAGGCCGACGTGATCGGCTATGGCATTCAGCGAGATATCCTTCGCGAGATTGTCCGCAATGTAAGTATGAACCCGCTGGACAAGCTCATCCGGAAAATGAGCCGCCTGCTCGCCGTTCCAGTCGAAGATGAGCTCCGCCGTCTGCAAAAAATACGCTTTGAGCGCAGCCGCGGTCATATCCGCTTCACTGTGGAACAAAGTCGACAAATCGTGGCTGCTGTTCAGGTACGCCCTCAGCTCGTCATTTTTGTTCACATAGGCGAGAAAAACGGCGGAAAGCGAATGATACACTTCTCTCTTCCGTTCAAACGGCCATTCGTCGCTTTCCCATAGATCGCTGATCTCCTTGTACACGTTAAAAAATTCGCAGCGGTGGCCGTTCTCCAGGCATTTTCCGAGCAGTTGCACGCGGGCGGCCGTAAAAAACTCGCTCCGCTTTTGCGCGTGGCCGGTTTCCCCGTGATTGTCAGGCGCGGGTTCCGTTAAAATGATTTCATTTCCGAGGCCCGCTCCGAACAAAAAGTTATATTTCAGCTCATGAAATTTGTCGGAAATATCGTCCCAAGGAACCGGATTTTTGCCCACTACAAAAGAAACCGGCAGCTTAAGCAGCTGTTTACAGGCCCGCTGGATCGTTTCAAGAGCATTTCCGACGAAACGCCGTGTACGGTCCCAGTTGTCCCCGGAAACGTTCTTTTCGGGACAAGACGATTCCGCCGGCTGAATGAACCAGGCGATTTTCACCTGGTCGTACACGTAAGTGTACACGCGTGCACCCGGCGACAAAATCTCTTCCGCGATATTTTGTACGGCATACACAAAGAGCGCTTTATCCGGCGGCGTCAGCATTTCCCGCCATACATCCACTCTTCCCAGAAGCAGCAAAACCGGCTCTTCCCCCTGAAGCGGAATGCCGATCTCCCGGAAATGCCGGTCAAGCTGCTCCCCGGCCGGCTTTTTTCCCTGAAGCAGACTGCTCACATATTCTTTTTGGAGAGAAGGGAGCGCCCGCTTCATGCTTTCCTCCGCGCGTTCAATCATCTCTTCACGCGCTTTTTCTTCATCGAGCTTGCCGATCGCCCGGGTCACGGCAGCGATGATTTTCTCGTCGCTTTCAATTTTCAGCAGATAATCGAAGCCGCCGTATTTAACCGCATTCTGCACATATTGAAAATCGTTATAGCCGGTCAGAAAGATCACTTTGCACGAAGGCCAATTCGTTTTGATTTCCCGGAGCAGGCCGATACCCTCCAGCCCCGGCATTTTAATATCCGAAATGACAAGATCGATCCGCTTGTTCCGCAATACTTCCAGCGCCTCTTCTCCGGAATACGCGGTATGAATCTCCAGGGAAAGCTCCGGGGTTTCTTCGAAAAGATCCTTAAGGCCCTCCACGATAATCGGGATATCGTCTACAATCAGCAATCGGTACATTCGGTCTCCTCCTCTAGCTGTTTCCGATGTGAATGCCTGCTTTCAGGCCGCCCAGCTCCGATCGGTCCACCGTGATCCCGTAGCCCTGCCCGTAGCGGAGCTGGATTCTCCGGTGAACGTTCACAAGACCGGTTGTCTCTTCAAGCTCGTGATTTCCGTCCGCAAGACGTCTGCGGAGTTTGCCGAGTTCCTCGTCCGTCAATGTCGTACCGTTGTCTTCCACATAGATGGTAATACCTTTGGCGTCCATCCTGCTCCAGACCCGGAGAAACCCGGCGCCCGGCGTGCTTCCGAGCGCGTGTTTGTAAGCGTTCTCTATAATCGGCTGCAGGATAAGCCGGGGGACGCGCGTGTCAAGCTCCTCTACCTCGAACACCGCTTCAATGCGGTCTCCGTAGCACACTTTTTGCATATCCACGTAGGTACGCGAATGGTTGATTTCTAGCGAAAGCGGAATTTCATCCTCGTCGTCGCGGGTAATAAAATGAAAATAATCCCCGATGTATAAGCAGAACTGGTAAGCTTTCTCCTTATGCTCCGATTTAATCAGGCGGCACAGGACAAAGAAGCAGTTATACAAAAAATGCGGATTAATCTGGGACTGCAGCCGTTTCAGCTCCGAACGCTGACTGCGGATTTGCTGCTCGTAATTTTGCTCGATCAGCTCCCGCAGCGAATGGATCGTCTGATTGAACGCATGGTACAAATACCCGAATTCGTCGTTGCCCCGGTCGACCGCAATGAGCTCCAGCCGGTTTTGCTGGACGCGTCTGAACGACTGCACCAGCTTTAATAACGGCCGGTAAATGAGCCGGAACAGGAAGAACGAGAAGAACAGGACCACCGCAACCGCCAGAACGCACGCCCACCTGAACCACACGCGGTAAGTCTGTATGGGGCCGAGCAGCGTTTTCTCGGGAATGCAGCTGACCGAATACGAGTTCCACAGGGCCGAGTAGTTGTAGACCGCCATATACCGGTCGCTGCCTACCGTAATCGTCTCGTAGCCCTGTTTGTTCCCTTCCGCGCTTTTCTCCCCGACAAAAGCTTTCGCCGCCGTCAGCAGCTGCGGGTCATTCCCGCTCTGAAAATTCCACCCTCGATCCGTGTTGATCAGCAGGGTTTCCCCGCCGAAGGAGCCGCTGATCTGCGCCAGCGACTGTCTGATTTTGGCCGTCGACAGCTCGACGCCGACGATATACAAGGGCTCCCGGGTCGAATTCGAGGGCACCTGCATGCTCAGGAACAGCCGGTCGTCCCAGAAGACAAAAGGCTCATCGGCCCGTTTATTCCGCAGTTGAAGTGCTTCATATTCCGCCAAATCCACGAAGGTATCGTACTTGACGCTGAGCAGCGTCCGCTGAATGAGCGGCACGTAGGCCTTCACTTCCTGGATGAACGCACTGGAGTCTTTCGTCAGATTCAGACGCTTCTGGATGGCGAGAATTTTCTGGGAACGGTCGTAATCCGACAGTTCATTGCCCATGGCGGCGATTTCCTGCAAATCGCTGTCCGTTACGTAATTCGGCAGAAACCGGTTGATCCGGTCCGCTTCCTTGTCCAGCGAATCCAGATAATACCCGGTCGTATTCAGGATGGACTGGGACCTTTCCTGGCGGATGCTCTCCGACCCCTTCTCGTTAATCAACCAGGTGATGGCCATAATCGGAAGCAGGGCGGCCATAAATACCGCCATAATTTTTTTGAAAATGGAGGAGTCCTGCAGGCTGAGATTGAGTTTCATGAATACCGCTCCCCTTACGCTCGAATGCCCGTCCCGTTATTCTTTGACACTCCCCATCACAATTCCTTTAATGAAAAAACGCTGAAGGAACGGATACACCAGCAGAACGGGAAAAGCGGCGACGAAAATCTGAGCGGCTTTGCTGGTGCGGTCCGATAGTTTAACCAGCAGTTCGGCGTCCTGCGCTTTGATAAACCGGAAATCCATGTTAATGATAATGGTCTGCAGGAAGGTCTGAAGCGGATATTTATCGGGATGGTTCATGAGAATCATCCCGTCAAACCAACTGTTCCAATGGCCGACCACCGTGAATAAGCCCGTCGTCGCCAGTGCGGGAAGAGAAAGCGGAGCATAAATTTTCCACAAGGTCGCAAAATGACCGGCGCCGTCGATCCGGGCCGATTCCTCGAGTTCCTTCGGCAGACTCCGGTAAAAGTTCAGCAGGAGGATCACATTAAATACGGGCAGCGCGCCCGGAAGAACCAGCGCCCAAACCGTATC
Source organism: Paenibacillus chitinolyticus NBRC 15660 (assembly GCF_000739915.1). Lineage (GTDB taxonomy): Bacteria > Bacillota > Bacilli > Paenibacillales > NBRC-103111 > Paenibacillus_F > Paenibacillus_F chitinolyticus. The sequence continues at coordinate 167,503 of NZ_BBJT01000003.1, forward strand.
GATCAGGCCGAGCGTTTTGATCGTCATGTACCACGGAATAAGCCCTCCGCTGAACAAAATCGTAAAGACGAAGACCCAGACGTAAAAGGTGCGCAGGCGGAACACGCGAGGGTCCTTCGAGAGCGGATACGCCGTGAGGATCGTCAGAAACATGCTGATCGCCGTACCCAGCACGACCCGCTGAACCGATATCCAGAACGCCCGCAAGTATTCGGGTTTGCCGAACACGTTATCGTAGGCGGCCGTCGTAAAGTCCACGGGCCACAGCAGAACTTTTCCGGCGGAGGCCGCCGCTCCCGAACTGAGCGAGATGGCCAGAATGTGAATAATGGGCATGAGGCACGCGAAAGAAATCAGGGCCAGGAACACGACATTGCCGATCAGAAACAGTCTCCTGCCCATGGTCAATTGGTGGCGCAAGGCAATCCCTCCTCAGAAGATCCGGTAATTGGCGAAACGGTAAGCGAGCAGGTACGATACCGAAATCAGAACGAATGAAACGATCGACTTCAGAAGTCCGACCGCCGTAGCGAAACCGAACTGCGACTGCTGCACCCCCATGCGGAAGACGAACGTGTCGATAATGTCCGCGCTTTCATAAACTTGAGGGCTGTACAGATTGAAAATCTGGTCGAACCCGGCATTAAGCACGTTGCCGATATTCAGCGTAAGCATGAGCACGATAATCGGCATCATCCCCGGCAATGTGATGTAAAGGGTCTGCTTCCAGCGGCCCGCTCCATCCATCTCCGCAGCTTCATAGAGCGACGGATTGATGCCGGTAAGTGCAGCCAGATACACGATGGTGCCGAAACCGAACTCCTTCCATACGTCCGACACGACCATCACATAAGGAAACCAGGCGTTATCCCCGAGAAAAAAAACGGGCTGCACCCCGAAGACGCCGAGAAGCTGGTTGACGATCCCCGACGACGGCGAAAGCACGTCGATCAGAATGCCGCTCAGCAGCACCCAGGACATAAAATGCGGCAGATAGACGAGCGTCTGAAACGTCCGTTTGATCCACTGCCTGCTCAGTTCGTTGAGAAGAATGGCGATCGTAATCGGCACGATTAAACCCGCCGCTATTTTCATCGTCGCAATAAACAGGGTGTTGAAAAAGATTTGTCCGATATCCGGGTATTCCATCAGGAAACGGAAATTTTTCAATCCCACGAAAGGTGAACCGAACAGCCCTTTGGACGGGATAAATTTCTGAAAAGCCATCATAATCCCCGCCATCGGGATATAACTGAATATAATCACGATAATCAGACCCGGAACTACCATCAGATGAAGAGGCCACTCCCGCCTCCAAGTCCGAAACCTCGTATGCATACCCTCACCTGCCCTATTAGCTTCATGTAGATAGAAAAAGAGGGATCGCATCCTTTCCGATCCCCCTTGAAGGATTTTGACTGAACTCACCCGTATGGGCGGCGTGCGCCCTATTTGTTCTTGCTGTACCAGTTGTTGACTTCTTTCGTGATCTCGTTGCCGCCCATGCTTTTCCAATCCGCAACGAATTTGTCGAATTCATCGACCGGCACCTGATTCATGATGATTTTGACGAACACTTCATCCCGTTTTTTGTTCAAAATCGCACCTTTTTCCACCATAGTCGGTGTCGGCGCTCCGTAAAACTTGTTCTGCTCGAACTGGTTGTTTTTCTTCATTTCCGGATACAGCGAGACGGCGCCATTGGGACCCGAAATCAAGTATTCCCACCAGAGACTCGTATCTCCGTTGACGTATTTCATGGCGCGTCCGTAGCGGGTCTTCTGATCTTTGGTCTGCAGTTTGCTTTCGTCTTTGTTCGCGATCGCGTCGGGAAGCACTTCCCCGTTATTGTTCGTCTGGTTATTGACGAAGATCGGGTTCAGCAGCCAGTAGTTGCTCGATTTTTCCACTTTGTCTTTGCCGAACTCGTATACCTTGCTCTCTTCGCTCTGGCTGTTGTTCACGACAATCCAGTGGTTCAGCAGCTTGATGACCGCTTCCGGATGTTTCGCTTTCTTGGATACGACGTAGTATTTATCCACGCCCAGCCCGATCTGGGACTTGGCGGGTTTGCCGTCCGAGGAAGGAAGCGGGAAAACGCCCCACTCCTGCACGACTTTGCCGTCCTTGACCGCTCCGCTTGCCAGTTGGGCCGGCATCCACTCCGCCCCGTAGACCATACCGATGCTGTCGTTATACAGCATTTCGGAAGCTTTGGTCGCATCCTTAACCGCAAACTCCGGGTCGATCAGACCTTTCTTGTACAGATCTTGAAGACCCCGCAGCGCGTCTTTCATCTGGGGCTGAATATCCCCGAACTGGAGCTTGCCGGTTCCGTCATCCAGCCACTGGTTCGTGTAGGCGTGATAGCCGTTCAGGAAACCCGTGACACCAAGGGCGCCGTCGAACAGATTTTTGTTGAAAGCCAGGCCGTAAGCTTTTCCCGTTCCACCGGGGTCCTTCGTTTTAAAAGCCTCCGCGATTTTGGCAACGTCCTCCATCGTTTTCGGCTCGGGCAGGTTCAATTTCTTCAGCCAGTCCGTCCTCACCCACAAGAACTGGGCGTAATAAGGATTGGATGTTGAGGGAATCGCCATCAGCTTGCCGTCGAACGTGGCCGACTTCATCTGGAGGCCGCCGTCCATGGTCATCATTTTCTTTGTGTTTTCGGTGGCGACCTTGTCGTATACGGGTGTCAGATCCAGGATCATGTCCGCTTCGATAAGCTGCTGTAGCTGAGCCGCATCTACGGGAAAGAAATCCGGAATCTCGTTGGAAGCGATGGACATTTTCAGCTTTTCCGCGAACTGGCTTCCGTCGGCCACCCATTTGTTGGTGATTTTAACCCCGGTTTCTTTCTCGTACGCCGCGTAAACCGCATTGTTGTCGAAGGTTTCGCCCAGATCGAATTTCAGATACGGATCGCTTGCCCGGACCGTGGATACCTCCATGACTCCGCCCGTTTCCGGCGTTTTCGCCTCTTCGGGCGCCGCTGTGCTGCATGCTGTAACCGTTAACATTGCGGCTATGACGGCTGCCGGAAGCAGCCCTTTATGTCTGTTTTTTCTGCTCAATGCAATCCCTCCTGGGTATTGTTCCTGTACGGGCCGCTGTGACCGGCCTCTCGTTCCTTGCGTAGCTTAAGTATATGAAACGGGGTCCCGCGCTTCCATATACTCCTATTTACATTCGTATACACCTCTTGACTGACCTTGGCTCAATAAAACGCCGGGCACGGCAGGCAATGCCGCATGAAGCCTCGAATCTCCGCTTCTTAACCGCTTGGCTCCCCGTTCCTATCTTGTGTGAACTCACCCAGTTTTTGATATTGTAGAACGAGGTCGAATAACTTAGAATGATGAGGGAACTATGCGTTCGAAGGGAACTAGAAAATGTCTATAAAACGATTATCTGTCCTATTTTTAGCTGTTATTATGGCCATTCTGCTCGTCAATGACAGCGTCTTTTATTTTTCCACGAAAAAATCCCTAACGGCGAACATGGAAACGGAGTTGTTTTCTCTTTCCCAGCAAATCCAGTTAAGCATTGACCACGTGGAATATTCATCTCAAACCCGGGATAAACTCTTGTCCGATTCGTTAAGGCAAGTGGCCCTCGGCGTCAAAGCCTCCCTGCCTTCCCGTTACCGGGATATCGACAACAGCATGCTGGCAGAGCTCAGAGTCAAATATAACGTAAGCAACCTCACCTTGTTCGCCCAAATCGGGGACGAGATCGTCAGCGTCCGTTCCTCGGACCCCAAGGAAATTAACCTGAACGCGAAGTATTGGGGCAATTACCGGATCGCGCTCGAACAATTGTTCAGACTGGAAACGGTTACCGTATCCGAAGGCACTACGCTTCAGAGTTTCTGGGCGGGTAAAATATCGGGTTCCGCCTCCAATCCCGGTTCAAAAAGAAACAAATTCGGCTTCTATTACGACGGAACGACCGACTATATCATTAATCCGACGATGAACAGCTCTCTCATCGAGCAGTTCGATCAGAACGACGGCTCGGAGTTTATCGTTGCGGAGACGTTAAAGAACAACAAAAGCCTGCTCGAAATTACCGGATTCAATCCGCGGACCTTCTCCAAGCCCGATGACGATCCCAGCTTCTATACCGTAACGAACGGTTCCAAGAACATCCGGTACTCCGAACGCAAAATATTGTTCGGCCAGTACAACAGCAGATCGCCGGAGGACGTCACCCTGATCGAACAAGCCGTTAAACTCGATAAGCCGATCTTCTTCCCTACTAAAATCAACGACAAAAACGTGCTGAAAATTTTTTATCCGGTTAAGAGCGAACGCGTTCAGTTCCCATACGTAATCGGCTTGGTCAACGACATGGAGTATATTCACAATTCCTTGAACAAACAGCTGCTGAATTTCTTCCTCGTCATCGTTTCGGTTTCGATTGCCAGCCTGATCATGGTCTACTTTATTTACAAAGGGGTTAACCGGACGAAAGACGCCGTAGCCCAGACGATCCAAGAAAATTATACGGATGAAATGAACAGCCTTATGGTCGCGATCAAAGGACAGAATCACGATTTTACCAACCATCTGACCACGATCAGCTGTATGGTCCAGTTGAAAAAATTCGAAGAAACCAAAAAATATATCCACGAGCTAGTGGAAGAAACCAGACTCGTCAACAGCATCGTCCATGTGGGGCATCCGGCCCTCGCTTCCCTGATCAGTTCCAAGATTACGCAGTCGCAATTGAGAAAAATCCACTTCACTTACGAGCTGGACTTGGCGGACGATCTCACGAGCATTTCCGGACTGAAATCCGTCGATCTCGTGAAAATTTTAGGCAATTTGATCGACAATGCTTTCGATGAAGTAAGCGGAATGAACGTGGAGCAAAGAAACGTGCATCTTCTCGGCTATACGGAAGAGAACCGGCTGATCTTCAAACTGTCCAACCATATCAGCAAGAGCTTGTCCGAGAAAGATCTGCAGGCCATGTTTACAAGCGGTTTCTCCACGAAAAAAGACGGCGTCCACAAAGGCCTCGGTCTGGCCATCGTAAATCAGCTTGTTCAGCGGTACAAGGGAACGGTCTCCGCTGAAATTTCCGGAGCGAATACGATCCAATTCACCGTGATTCTGCCGATTTATTCCTAATCCGGAAGAACGAAAAATACGGATTGGAAGGCCGTGTCCCGTCTCGCAAGCTCCGACGTTCCGCCAAGAAGAAACACGGCCTGCTTCCTGCAGACCGTGTTTCTTCGCTTAACGGTTCAATTCGCGAAGAGCGCCGTAACCCGGATTATACCGCGTCCGTCCCTTAACCACACGGCATTTACTTACGACTGGGGACCGGCCCTCCGCTGCAATCCCATTTGTAACGCTTTATGGTGTGGCGCCTGTTTCACACGTTTTACCTCTTCCTTATCCTTCCTGTATACTGTGAATGAACCGTTTAATGATACCGTTACAGGAGGAACCGGAATGATCAAGCATCACATTGATAGGCTGGAAAAGCTGCTTCCCCTCAAAGTGGGAGAAGACTGTCAAGAAGAGTACGAAACCTATCTCAAGCTTGAAGGCGCAGGAGAAGAGCAGTTTGCTGTCCTGGAAATGAAATACGGCGTGATCCTGCCCGACGATTTCAAGGAATTTTACCGCTACAAAAACGGCAGCGGCTACCATTTCCATATTTTTTATCCCTCTTACGGTGAAGGGGCCGTTTCTCCTTTTTATCTGCTTTCTCTGGAGGAAATCGACAAACTGAAAGCTTATTTCTGCAGCGAGGACATCCTGCTCAGCGAGCATTTCGAGGAAGACGAAATCGCCCGGCTCGATAAACGGATCCGGCCTTACTACGGCAACCGAAAATGGCTTCCCATTGCGCAGCTCGCCGGAGGCAGCCTGTATCTGATGCTGGATTTTGACCCTTCCGAACACGGTAAGGCGGGACAAGTGATCGCATTTGTGCATGATCCGGACTTCATTTATTATGCGGCGGACAGCTTTGCGGAGCTGCTGGATATTTCCAACAAGAACCTCGAAGACTGGGAAGAAATTGATTATTAAACGCGAGACCGGACCGGCCGGCTCTGCAGCCGGCAAGCCATAAAAAACGGAGTGCGGAGCCTAAGCTCGAACACTCCGTTTCGTTTGTTTCAAGGCAGGGCTTGTCCCGCTCCTACGCTGGCTTTAATCATTTGAATGAACCGCTCCGCAGGGGGCGACAGAACCTCATCTGTACGCGTACATACCGCGATGATATTTTTTAACAGGATGTCCTTCACATATACCCGGGCCAATGCCCCGCGCTCCACATGATCCCGGACGACAAGCGAGGAAATAAAGTTCGTCCCGTACCCGGCCATCACCGCACTGATCGTCTCATTCAAGCCGTTGAACTGCAGGGCGATCTGGGGCGGACTCACATTATGCACCCTGCATAAGGAAAAAAGCCACTCCCGAGTCGAGCTTCCCTCTTCCCTCATAATGAACGGCTCCTTCACGATCTCGGCCAGAGTGATGTGCTCGTTGGCATACTTGTGATGGACGGGCACTACAAACCAAAGCTCATCCTCGAACAACTCCTCCCAATGGATGCCGGGCTGCCTTTCGCCCGCTCCGCCGTAAACGGCAATTTCGGCTTCGTAATTGAGCAGGCTGTCGAAAGCGCCCCGGGAATTCGTCGTGGTGATGACGAAATCCACTTCTTCATGGTCCCGTTTGAATTTGGCGACCCAAGCCGGGAGCAGGAAATTGGCCGGCAGATAGGTGGATACGAGGCGGATCGCACCGTTTCTTCCCGACGTGTAACCGTCGACAAAAGCTTCCATTTCCTCCTCCAGGGCAAACAGCTTTCTCGCATACTCCAGCAGCTTTTGTCCGGCATCGGTTAAGGAAATCCCTCTTCCCCGTGCGGCAAACAGCCGCATCCCGATTTCCTTTTCGAACCGTTTGATCTGGGAAGTGACAGCAGGCTGGGAAATCCGAAGCACCTCGGCCGCTCCCGTTATGCTCCCCGCTTTGGCCGTTTCGTAAAAAATCCGCAGAGCGTGAAGATTCATTTCGCACGCACCTATTCTTAACTAAAATTTATACTTTGATAATAATTATATATTTTATTTATGGATCATTCCAGCATACAGTAGAGGTAGATTCCAATACGAAAGGAGTTTTACCCCTATGACGCTTTCAAATGAATCTCCCGAAGTCCGTAACACTCCCGCCCAGGCCGAGGCCGACCTGTCCGGCAAATGGTCGCATGTGGATGCCTGCCTGAACGAATGGCTTGTCCCTGCCGACCCCGTCATGACGGAGGTTCTCGCAAACAACGCCAGCGCCTCCCTCCCGCCCATTGATGTGGCGCCCAACCAAGGGAAACTGCTCCACCTGCTCGCTAAAATCCAAGGAGCCCGCTCCATCCTGGAAATCGGCACGCTCGGCGGGTACAGCACGATCTGGCTCGCTCGCGCGCTGCCCGCGGACGGCAAAATCGTCACGCTCGAGTACGATCCTCACCATGCGGAGACGGCCCGCCAAAATTTGAGCCGGGCGGGCGTAAGCCATCTCGCGGAGCTGCGGATCGGCGAAGCGCTCGTGTCGCTGGAGCAGCTTTACGCGGAAGGGGCCGGGCCGTTCGATCTCATCTTCATCGACGCGGATAAACCGAACAACCCCGATTACTTCAAATGGGCGCTGAAGCTGTCGCGCCCGGGCAGTCTCATCATCGGGGACAATGTCATCCGCGACGGGGAAGTCGCCAACCCGCACAGCGACGACCCGCGCGTTCAAGGGGTCCGCACCTTCCTCGAGCTGATCGCGGCCGAGCCGCGGGTTACCGCGACCGCTCTGCAAACCGTCGGCAGCAAAGGCTACGACGGGTTTGTCCTCGCGCTGGTGACGGCCTGATTTAAGCGGAGGTTGTCCCGCTGCTGCACAGGAATGACTCCCGCGAAGCACCCGGGTCCGCCCAGCCGATCAGGAAAGTTCGGCCAAGGCGGGCCTTTTCATTGTCCGCGGCTTTGCTAGGCATGCCCGTGATATTTTTGGTAGCGCAGCATCTTCCGGTAAATGCTTTGATCCTTCAATGTTTTGAATCCGCGAATTTTGGGACGGGGATTCGCTTCCAGAATCCAAGGGTGCAGGTTAGGGTCCAACCCGATGTCCAATCCCACTTCTTTAATCCGCGGAAATGTTTTATTGAGATGGCGGGCCGCCCTGAGGCCCAAACTCCGCAAAGATGCCTGGTACCGTTTGATGTCCGCCCCATGCTCTTTAAGAAGAACCTCAACAGGTTTGGAAGAACCGCCCCTGCATAAGTTCGTAACGATTTTCCGGGGATGGCCGATGCGGCCGATGATACCGGTCGTTTCCCAGACTCCACTAGGATTTTTCTGGATCATGATTCTCAAATCGAAGAGCCGCCCCTTGTGGCGGAGAAGATGAATCCCCTGCTGAATAACGTAGGGGGTTTTTTTAATCCGTTTCCGGAGGGCCGCTGCCATGCTGTCAAAGTCCGGAAATTTTTTCACAAAAGTATGAAGCTGAAAGCTGTACCCGTTCTCTTTACGTTCCACCCGGATAACGCCATTGCCTCCCGTACCGCTGTTCGGCTTCACATACACCATTTTATACGTATCTAGCATCGTTTTTAATGTCCCTTTACTGTAAAGCCGGGTTTCCGGAACGTTCCGGCTGATTTCTCCCTGTTTCAGCAAAGAATCAGATACGTTCTGTTTGGTCGCATAGCCTCCCAAGTTCATCCATCCTTTCTTGATTCGTGGCACTAGTCTATCGATATGCCAGGATCTTGCCCTTGCTTGTGCGCATACCCACACGGGCTTTTTTCGATTCAGCCGGAGTTCCTTATGTAAAGCGTTGTTTCTCCATAGCCGTACACGAACAACCGTCTGATTAGCGGCAGTAAAAAAAGTGTAATCCAAGATAGATCGAAGTCCGGTTAAAAGATCATTCGCGCAAACCCGTCCCCTTACCGGGGATACCTGCGTAGAAGAGACCTTACATTGCCCTGCAAAAATGAGGTATACTGAACTGGCAATCCTTAGCCTGAGGAGACTGTTGGCATGAAACCCTTTGAAGATAAATGGTTGTTTGAAATAGCCTACGAGAACGCGCCGTTTGCCATGGGCGTTTATTCGCTGGCGGAAGACCGCTGGCTACGGGTCAACCCCTCCTTTTGCCGCATGCTCGGGTATACGGAGGACGAGCTGGTGAACCTCTCCGACAGGCGGATCACTTACCCGGAAGATATCGCGCTGTCCGGCGCTGATCCTTCCCTTTTCCGCTTCGAGAAAAGATATGTGCACAAAAACGGCGGAATCGTCTGGGCTGCCGTCGGCCTCTCCCCGCTTCCTCCGGACTCCGCGGAACCTGCCGCTTTTCTGGTTCAAGCCGTTGATCTGACGGCCAGTAAAGTACGGGAAGAGCAGCTTCTGGACATTGAACGCCAGTACCGGCTCATAACGGAAGCGTCGCTGGACTGGATCTCCAGGCACGCACCGGACGAGATGGCGACCATGACCTATTCGTCTCCCGTCTGCAAAACCTTTTTCGGCTATGAGCCCGAAGAAATGATCGGACAGGCCGCGATTCCTCTTGTTCATCCAGATGACCTGGACAGAGTTCTTATGTTCCTGGAACGGAACCGGCATACGGAAGGCGACAAGGTAACGTTCCGGTTTCGCTGCAAAAACGGCGTCTACGTCTGGCTGGAATCGACCACCCGCTACACGTACGATAAAGACGGGAATGTGAGCGAAATCGTTTCGATATCGCGGAATATTACCGAGCGCAAAAAAGCGGACCAGCAGCTTCAGGAAAGCGAACAGCGCTACAAATCGTTGTTCGACCACAACCCTGCCGCTGTCTATTCGATGAATCTGGACGGCGATTATAAAACCGCCAACAAAAATTTACAGAAAATCACCGGGTACACGCTGGAAGAGCTTATCGGCATGTATTGGGGACCGATCGTCGCCCCCATAGATCTGCCCAAAACGCTTCACCACTTCGAGCTCGCCAAGCAGGGCTTCCCCCAAAGCTATGACTTGACCATCATTCACAAAGACGGGCACCCCGTCGAAATCAATTCGACGAATATTCCGATCATCGTCGATAACGAAGTCGTCGGCGTCTACGGCATCACGATCGATATTACGGAACGGCAAAGATATCTCGAGCAAATCGAGAAGCTGAGCAGCGAGTATACGCTGATTTTGAATTCCGTGACAGAAGGTATTTTCGGCGTCGACTTCTCCGGTAACGCCATGTTTATCAATCCGGCCGGGGCGGACATGCTCGGATTCGTCCCCGAGGAACTCATCGGCAAGCCGTATTTAGGGCTGCTGCAAAACACGTTTGGCAGCCCCGCCCAACAGTCCGAGGATGAACAGGTTATTTACCGCGCCATCCGGGAGGGCCGCTCCTACCATAACAAGGAAGCGGTGTTCTGGCGCAAGGACGGCTCCAGTTTCCTCGCCGACTATCACGTGTCGCCGCTCATCGATAACGAGGAGCTGCGGGGCGCCGTTGTCGTCTTCAAAGATATTACGGGCGAGAAAGAAATCATACGGGCCAAAGAATCCGCGGAAAAAGCCGATCAGGCCAAGTCCGAGTTTCTGGCCATCATGAGCCATGAAATCCGGACGCCGATGAACGGGATTATCGGGATGGCGGATCTGTTGGCGGAAACGGAGCTGTCCGAGGAACAGCGGAGCTATGCCGACATTATTTTGCAGAGCAGCTACGCCCTGCTGCGGATTTTGAACGAGATCCTCGATTTCAGCAAAATCGAAGCCGGGAAAATGGTCGTTACCCACGAACCTTTCGATGTCCGCTCCGTTTTGAATCATGTTGCGGAGCTGTTTCATCCGAAAGCCGCGGAGCGCGGCATCCGTTTGACGTACGAATTGGACGGGAGCATTCCTTCTACACTTATCGGAGACGAGGGCATTTTGCGGCAGATTATCGTCAATCTGGTCGGGAATGCGATCAAGTTCACCGAGAAGGACGGCCATGTCTCCATCTCAGCCAAGCTGGACAAGATACCCGGACGCAGCGATGCCGTGCTGCAATTTTTCGTCCGGGATACGGGCATTGGAATTCCTGCCGACAAGCAGAGCCAGCTGTTCCAGTCCTTCACACAGCTGCACCCGACCATTAACCGCAAATACGGCGGCACGGGGCTCGGGCTTGCCATCTGCAAGAAGCTGGTGGAGCTCCTGGGCGGGGCGATCGGCGTCGACAGTCAGGTTAACGTGGGGTCCACGTTCCATTTCGTGCTGCCCTTCGAGCTGCCCGGCGAATCGCCTGCCCCGGATTCCGCTCCGGAAAAAACGCAGCGCAGCAAAACGGCGTCATCACTTGTAAGCGGCAGAGAAAGCGGCGCCCTTCCTTCGCCCAAGTTCGGTCCGATGAAACTGCTCGTTACGGACGATAACCCCGTAAACCGCCTGCTGCTGATTACCCTGCTCAAAAAACTCGGATACGAAGCGGACTATGCGGAGAACGGTGCGGAAGCGCTGCAGGCGGTCCGGTCCGACACCTACGATATGGTGTTTATGGACCTTCAGATGCCGGAAATGGACGGCTTCGAAACGACCGCGGCCATCCGCCGGATGAAAGGAGAAGCCTCGCGCCCGGCGATCGTGGCGGTGACCGCTTTTGCCCAGAAAGAAGATATGCAAATGTGCCTCGCTTCCGGCATGAACGATTTTATAAGCAAGCCGGTGTTTGCTCCGGAAGTTGAACGCGTCCTGAAGATATGGTCGCCTCACTGCAAGCAGGACCGAATCTGATCCCCCATCTTGAACATCTTCGCCTCGGCGGAGGTGTTTTTTTGTGAGTGCCGTGTACATCTGGCTTGAATAGACATCTCACGCAGGTACCAAACGGTCCTGTTGACAAGTGAACGTTCGGAGCATATACTGAGAGTATAAATAATTAAGTTAACTTAACAATTAAGGTGATGACATGGACGAACGCTTATACCAGACCGTAAAGGAGATTAACGAAGCCGAATATACGGCGAACCTGCTCCTTTTACAAGAGTACAACGAACTCCTGCAAGCAGATCTGACCTCCAAGCAAGCGGTCGTTCTTGAACACATTCACAAACACAAGCGTCTGACGGTCAAAGAACTGGCGGACCTGATGCTGATCACTTCCAGCGCGGTTAGTCAGCTCATCGGCAAGCTCGACAAGGAAGGCTACCTCAAGAGAGAGATTAACCCGAACAACCGCCGGGAAATTCTCGTCGAGCTCGATCAAGCCGGATGGGATTATTTCGAACGTCAGCAGAAGGTCGAGAAGAGCATCGCGGAACGTTTTTATTCCAAACTGGACCCCGAGGAATTAAGCGCGCTGCGCAAAATCACGTTCAAGCTTCAAAAAATTATCGAAGCCGAACTAAGGTGACGTCCAACGTCGCTTTTCGTCCAATATGTAAGATGCCTTAATTATTATGTTAGCTTAATTATTTTTATAAAAATAGGAGGGATTACCATGCAGAACAAACAAAAACAGCTTCAAGAACTTTTTGCGGCCATGTCGGAGAAAGGAGTTTTCAACGGGGTGTTTTTGGCGGCGGATAAAGGAGAAATCGTTTTTGAAGGCGCGTATGGCCTCGCGGATAGAGAGACGGGGCGCGCTCTGACCGTTCATTCCGTCTTCGAACTCGCTTCCGTTTCCAAAACCTTTACGGCCATGGGCATTCTTATTCTCGCCGAACAGGGAAAACTTTCTTTGAGCGATTTCGTGGAACAATGGATACCGGATTTCCCCTACAAGGGCATCACGGTGAAGGACCTTCTCCGGCATACCTCCGGCCTGCCCGACTATACGCCGCTTTTCATAAAAGACTGGGACCGCTCCAAAATCGCCACGAACTGGGACGTTCTGGAGTATTTCAATGTCCGTCGGCCTCCGCTGCAATTTCAGCCCGGCGAGAACTGGGAGTACACCAATACAGGGTATGTTTTACTGGCCTTGCTGATCGAAAAGATATCGGGTCTCTCCTTCGCCGAATATATGAGTGAAACGCTGTTCAAGCCTCTCGGCATGCATTCCACGCGGATTCATAACCGGCGTCTTTCCGGAAACGTGCCCCCGGATTTCGCTTTCGGATACGTATATTCCTTCGAAACGCACAGCTATCACCTGCCGGACGAACAGCCTGCGACCGATTTTGTCGTATACCTGGACGGAATCCAGGGAGACGGGACCGTAAATTCCACGCTGCACGATCTATTGCTTTGGGATCAAGCCCTGTATACGGAGAAATTGGTCAGCAAAAAGACACTCGACGAAGCTTTCACTTCCGGAAAACTGCCGGATAACAAACCTTATTCGTACGGGTACGGCTGGATCGTCGAACAGAAGGAGCACCTGGGTAAAGTCGTTTCTCACAGCGGCGGCTGGCCCGGCTACAGTACGAATCTGGCCCGTTACACGGATCACGGAAAAACGGCGATTTATCTTTCCAACACGGATCGCCAGCTGGACATTCAGCAGCAGATTATCAACGAGGCGGAGAACATTCTGTTCGGGCTTCCCCACTCCGTTCCCGATGTTCCGGCGGAACTCAGGTCCGTTAAGATCGACAAAACCGTGTATATGCTGTACCGGGGAGTTTACAAGATGGATATGGGGCTCGACCTCAGCGTAACGACAGGCCCCGAGTATGATCAGCTGTTCATCCAGCTAAGCGGACAGCCCCAGTACGAGATTTTACCGCTGTCCGAAGAACGTTTTTTTGTCCGGGAGCTTCAAATCGAAATTGAGTTTGCAGCCAAAAAAGCGGGTAAACCCGCCCACGAGCTTACGCTGTTTCAGTACGGCGAGCATCGGGGCGTAAGAGTGACGTAAACGGATGCCGCAGTAATGACGCGCCGCGCCGCACTGTACGCAGGCAGCCGCGTGCGACGCGTCTAGTAAGCGCCCGCCGCTAAACGCCCAAAAGGATTCCCCTGCACGTTAGGCGTGCGGAGGAATCCTTTTTTTATGGAGCCAGTGGTTCGGTAGTGCCGTTTTATTACAGGTATTCGGTTCATACGGTTCCGTGTGCATGCCTTTAATGCGGCATTATCAGCGGCTCTTTTACTTGGAGAACATGTACGTTCATTTGTTTATATTCCGGCAAAATAAGATTGAACAGCCCCTTACTGCGAACCTAGTCTGCCGCTGAATCCGCCATCTTCAGACCGACACAAACGTTCCGTGCGGCGGGATCACATGCAGAACCGGTTTCAACGGAATGCTGACCTGCATCTTTAATCCGCTCTTGTCCGACACGCACTGAATTTCTCCTTGAAGGCTCCGGACTCTCTGCTGCATTCCGTAAATCCCCATACTTCCGAACCCGTTGTCCGCCTGTTCCCTGGTTTTTGTGCCCACCCCGTTATCCCGGTAGGACAGAAGCAGATTTTGTTTGCCGCCCGTCAAAATCACATGGACCTCATCTGCCTTGGAATGCTTCATCGCATTGGACATAAGCTCCTGTGTAATCCGGTACACCGCAATCCGCTGTTCATCGTTCAAATAATCCCTGAAATGCTCCGCTTCGAAATAGATCGTAAAGTCCGCGTGTAGCTGGATGTGATCGAACAGGGCCTCCAGAGCCTGTACAAGCCCCCACTCTTTAAGAAAAGGAGGCCTGAGTTCGTTGCAGGTCAGGCGGATCTGGTACATCACATCGAGAAGACCGTCTCCGATTTGAGCGAGGCCTTCTTTAAGCTCGTCCGGTCCAAGGCCCGAAGTCCGAAGCTGCTCCAGCTTCCGGTACCAGATAATTTGCTCCTGAAGGGCCGCATCGTGCAGATCCTGGGACAGCCGCTTCCGCTCGTGCTCGGACAAACTGAAGAACAGGCGCAGCAGCCAGGGAGGGGTCTCCTGTTCCTCCATCGTCCGCTTCAGCTCAGCCGATAAGTCCTCGATGACAATGAGATTTTCATACACGACGTTTACGTAACGGATCAGAGTTTTCAGCCAGATTCTTTTGACGGGAAGACGCATACTATCCGTCAACTCCCCGAATATGAGCCAGAACGTCCTGCCTTTGAATTCCCCTATTTTCAGAAAAGATCCTTCTTCATATTCGAAAACTTCGCCGATCGAAAGCTGCTGGCCCTGGTGCTGCCGGATTTTGTTCAAAACGGCCCTAGGTACCTTACCGGTTCCCGTTTTTACCGAGCAGGACGGATGACCCGCTTGAGTTTCAATCAGGGAGACGCAGTCGATTTGAAAAATTAACTTCACTTCGGCCAGCAGCCGTGCCTCCAGCTCCGCGATTTTCATAATGCCGAACAGATCATGAGAAAAATTGTCGAGACTCGCCTGAAGCGCGGAATATCTCTCGTCAATGCGACGCAGCTGTTCCCTGCTGATATGGAGCTCCTCATTAATCAAATTCAATTCGGCCGCATAATAGCGGGCTCTATCGTAAAAACCGCCCAGAAAATAAGCGATGACGGTGCAAACAACGGCACCCGCCGCCTGCATTTCCCAGGCCTCCTCGATTACGAAATAGTAATATAGAAAAAACATAATCCCCACAACGGTCGTAAATCCGGCACCCGCAAGACGCCCAGTTCTTTTCATACGCAACGTTCAGCTCTCCTTCAAACTTCTTGGTGCATGTCCATCTTCGCCAATATATCATCCCCGGAACGAACCGATCACGCAAATTTTTTGCGTGTGCACGCAAAAATTTCCGATCCTGTAGAATCCGAATTATGTCCAGTGCTATGATTCTAGTTAACCCAAGCCCCTTGACACAGGAGAAACGATAAAAATGGAAATTCCAATAGAAAAGGGTCAAGAAGAGCTTCCCTTTTATCGGACCCTAATTACAGTCCTGACCGAACATACGCCAGTCGGCATCTATGCAATGGAAAACGGCGCCTTAACATATGCGAACGATTCTTACGCCAAGCCTGTCGGCTATGCCGCGAAAAAAATCCGCCCGGCGGAGTTTGGTTTTCTCGAACCGGGTGACTGCCCCATGACCGTACCTCTTTTTTCCGAACCGGACGACAGACGGAAAGGCGCCCCCCTCCGTATCCGGACGCGTCATAAAGACGGACATTGGCCTTTTTTTGCCGGACATGTCCTGTCAATTATGAAAGAGGACGGAAATGGAATTTCTTTTGACGATTTTGACACAGGGTACACCTCCCTGAACTATTTGCGTGAATGTCGATTCGATAAAGTAAAAATAGACCGGCCGTTCATCGAAGACATTAACCGGGGCCTGAACGGGAAACAAATTACTTCCGCGATCATCTCGCTCGCGCACAGTTTCCATATGAACATGGTCGCCGAAGACATTGAAAACGAGATCCAGCACAAGTATCTGCTCGGCGAAAACTGTAATGATGGACAGGGCTATTATTTCAGCCGCCCCCTTCCCGCAGATTCCTTGGCCGGCCTGCTAAAGCGCCCATGAAAACAAAACGCCTGCGCAAAGGGCTGACGCTGCGCCTGATTTTAAGCCTACTCGTTCTTGCTACCGTTTTCCTGACGGCCGCCGTAAGCGGATATGCGGCCTATCAGGCCAATTTAAAATCCCTGTCCGCGAGCTATCTGGTGAATAATTCCCAATATGCCCAGAAGCTCTCCTCCAACACGGGCAACCTGCTCAATCTGATGCAGACGAGTATGAACTCGATCGCGCAGTTAGCGGGCAAGCAATCGTTTACGGAAAAGGACCTGGACATGTGGTTCACGTTTAACCGGCAGTACTTTAACTCGGTTTTTGTCGCGGATGACGAGCGGGAAATAAAAGTGACTCTGCCTGCCGATGCCGGTGTCGTTGCAGGCACACGGCTGCTCTCCGAAGCTTCCAAACGTGCGGTTGAATCTAAAACACCGTTTATTTCCGAGCCTTATGTCAGTACAACCGGACGCCTGATCGTGCTGGTCTCCTCGCCAATTTTTAATGGGGACGGATCCTATGCCGGCTTTGTCGGCGGCACGATCTATCTGGAGGAAGAAAACGCCCTGAGCAAGCTGCTTAAAGAGCATTTTTACGGGAACGGATCCTACGTCTATGTCGTCGATAAAGAGTCCCGGCTTATTTTTCATCCCAACAAAGAACGGATTTATCAGACTATCTCCAGCAATGAAGTCATTCAAAAAGCGCTGGCAGGCAAAAACGGCTCCCAAAAAATCGTAAATTCGGAAGGAAACGAATTTTTCGCAGGCTATGCGTTTGAGCCGATAAGCGGGTGGGGAATTGTTTCCCAGACGCCTACCCGAGTGCTTGAGGAACCGCTGGAGCAGATGATTTCAAACTTGCTGATGCAAGCGCTCCCCCTGCTCGGCGTTGTGCTGACCGTCGCCTGGTGGCTCGCGAGCTGGATTACGAGACCTCTGTATACGCTTGCCCGGTATTCGGAAGAATCGGCCGTCCATGGAAACCTGACGGTACCCGCTTCCCCCAGCATTCATTCGGGACTTTACGAGGTCAGGCAGCTGTACCAAAGTATCAATTCCAATCTCAACCGGCTGAAAGCGGAATCACTTACCGACGGATTGACGGGCCTTGCCAACCGTAAAGCTTTCGATCTGCTCATCGCCGAGTGGGCGGAGCGGAAAGTTCCTTTTACCCTTATTCTGATGGACGTCGATCATTTCAAAAAAGTCAACGATCTTCACGGACACCTGATCGGAGATGAAGTGCTGAAATATTTGGCTTTGACGATTGACGCTTTTTCAAGAGAAGAAGATTTATGCTTCCGCTATGGCGGAGAGGAATTCGGGATTTTGCTGAAAGGATGCGATCTCGGCCGAGCCACCCGTATTGCGGAGCGGCTGCGCGAAAAAGTGGAAAGAAGCAAAAGTCCGATCGCTCAACCCCTGACGGTTTCGATCGGGGTCTCCTTCTCTTACAGCCGGGATACGGACGTCAAAACCATCATTGAAATGGCGGATAACGCGCTCTATCAATCCAAAACCGACGGAAGAAACCGGATAACGATTTATTCGTGACGGAGTGCATAGAAAAAACGGCGGAGAGCCCGGGCTGCAGCATGCAGCTCCTGTCTTTCCCGCCGTTTTTTGTTTGCCGAGCCCGCGTGATGTATTCTCTCGCGGGGCGTCAGCCCAGCTCCAGCCAGGCCGTCATCTCCGCGTCGAGCCGCGCCTGCAGCTCTTCCCGCTCGCGCCACCGCGCTTCCAGCTGCGCGGTATCGCCGCAGCCGCCGAGCTGCTGGAGCTCCGCGTCCGATGCGGCCAGCTGTGCTTCCAGCGCAGCGATCTGCGCCTCCAACTGCAGCCGCTTCCGCTCGGTTGCCCGCGCCTCGGCCGCCGCGGCTTTCGCTGCGGCGTTGGCCTCCGCCGCGCAGAGCGGCTGCTCGCCCGCGCGTACTGCGGTGCTGGCTGCGCCGGGCACGTCCGCCGGCGGACGTCCGTGCCCCCGATCCACAGCCGTCTGCTCCAGCTCGCGCTTTTTAGCCCGATATTCGTCAAACTGTCCGATATAGCTCGTTATTTGTCCGTCTTGAAGCTCCCAGACCCGCTGCGCAAGACGGTTGATGAAATATCGGTCGTGGGAGATGGCAAGCACGGTTCCCGGATACTCCTCCAGCGCCTCTTCAAGTGCTTCGCGGGAAGCGATGTCCAAATGGTTAGTCGGCTCATCCAGCAGCAGCAGATTCGGCTTCCGCCGGACAAGCAGCGCGAGCCGAAGACGGGACCGCTCTCCTCCCGACAGCATACTTACCGGTTTAAACACATCCGTCCCATAAAAAAGATACTTCGCAAGAATCCCCCTTGCTTCTCCTTCTTCTACTCCGGCCTCCAGGCGGAAGTAGTCTAGGACTGTCTTTTGAGGGTCTCTCGATTCCTCCTGCTGGGCCATATAGCCGATCTCCACACGCGAGCCAAGTTCAAGCGCTCCGTAATCCGGAACTTCCTGCCCAAGCAACAGCTTAAACAAGGTTGTTTTTCCCGTACCGTTGTCTCCGACCAGAACAATCTTCTCGCCGTAATGAAGGCTTCCTTCCGCACCTTTCAGAATCCGGCGCTCTCCGTACGATTTATGCACGCCGGAAAACTCCGCTACCCGTTTCGCGGAGCGGTCCTGGAGGTTCAAAGCGAAATCGGCGCTTTTTTGCTCCAGTATCGGACGCTTCATAACCTGCATCCTCTCCAATGCTTTACGCATGGAAGCCGCCCTTTTGAAAAACTTTTCGTTGTCCCCGATCCGCCCCCACTCTTCCAGCTTCCGGATCGTCTCTTTCATTTTTTTGATCGCTTTCTGCTGTTCCTGATACTGCGCGAACTGCTGCAGCAGCCGTTCTTCCTTCTCTTTCATATATCCGCTGTAGTTCGTTTGGTACGTAAAAGCTTCCCCGTCTTCCAGCTCGATCATTTTAGAAGCGGTACGGTCAAGAAAATAACGATCATGCGAAACGAGGACACAAGCCCCCGCGAAGCCTTGCAAAAACTGCTCCAGCCACTCGATTCCTCTTAAATCCAGATGATTCGTCGGTTCGTCAAGCAGCAGCAGATCCGGTCGCATGATTAACTGGGAAGCGAGCGCGATCCGTGTTTTTTCTCCGCCGGAAAAGGTAGAGAACTGACGGGCATACGTCTCTTTGGAGATCTGAAGCCCGATTGCAACGGAGTCTATAACGGCATCCATTTCATAGCCGCCGCCGCGCTCGAAGCGTTCCTGGACCGACGCGTACGCGTTCAGCAGCCCCTCCATTCGAGCCGAATCGGCCGAAGCGCCCGGCTCTGCCATATCGTGTTCCAATGCCGTCATCTCTTGTTGACACGCCGTCAAATGTCGGCAGCCGTAAGAGAGCACTTCATATACCGTAAGCCCTTCAAACTCCACTGGTATTTGCGGCAAATAACCGATCATAAGCTCTTTTTTGACTGTCAGCATTCCCTCGTCTATGCTCTGCTGACGGGAGATGAGCTGGAGTAGCGTCGATTTGCCGCTGCCGTTTCGGCCGATCAGACCGATTTTTTCTCCGGCATGCACTTCGAATGTGGCTCCATCCAGCACGAGGTTAGCTGCGTGGTATTTCTTTATCTGTTGACCGTTAACAAGTATCATTATGGATCCTCCTAGGAATGAAGACCCTTTCCCATACGACAAAAAAGAGCCGCGGCAATAAGCCCGCGACCCTTCTTCGGATGTGAAACTATCCGTATCGGTTAAGGTAGGCGTCTTCTCGCGATTGGGTGTACCGTATTCGTGAAAATGGACAGACTTCTCCCGTTAACCGGAAAAGCATGAACAATGCCAGCCATAGCAATCGGCAGCTGGCTAATACGGTCGTTAACCTTCTCGAGATTCACCTACCTCACCTCCTCATCGTCAAAGTTGCTTTTACTTTAGCATGAAAATTGTAATCTTTGCAAGTTCCGCTCTCCAAAACAGTCTCACACGCTCCTTGGCGTTGAATGATTTGGTCCCGAACGATGTCCGGATACTATCAATCCAGATAGCTTGCAATCCCTTTTTCCATGAGAAAGTCCATTTCTGCGTCCAGAATATTGTCCACTGTCAGCTCATCCAGCTTGATATCGGGCCTGCTCAGCACATAGTCGGCAATATCGTCACTGTCGATGTCGACCTCGCCCTTGGCATTTTTATGAGCTTTGTTGATAAAATCCTGCTCGTATTTCAGCACCGATTTTATTTTTTGCGGGTCCGCTTTAGTTTTTCCCGCGATGTAAGCTATGAGCTCCTGCTCGTTGATCTGTTCTGCCATCAATCGCCATCTCCTCGTCCATTCGGTGTCCAACTGCCATTGTACCACATCCGAGGAGAAAAATTTAAGTCAAAGAAGCTCCCGCCCCTAACGGGAGCGGCGGATAAAACGGCCGCGGTAAAATCTACGCGGTCATCCGCAGACTGCTTGGCAAATGAGGCACGGCGCCTGTGCGGCGTCTGCCGCTCCGCAGAATATGATTCTGGGCGAGACCGAAGGCAACCCCCGGCTCCACTTCATCACGCTGGGCAAGCTCGACAAGGAGGGCGATATCTCCTATTTCATAAGCGGCCGCCATCATACGCAGGTAAGCTTTCATTCCGTTCTCAGCCGGTTCGACCTGCGTGCCGGTCTCAATGTCTCTTCTAACGGCTTCCAAGGATTGGCGAGCACGGTACAGGGCCGCTTTAACCGCTCCTTCCGTAGTTCCAAGCCTGACAGCTGCTTCAAGACTGGAAAACCCCAGCACATCCCGGAGCAGGAAAACCGTTCTTTGCAGCGGAGGCAAATGCTTTAACAAAGCGCGAAAGGCTTCTTCGATTACCAAAAGCCCCTCGTCCCGCCGCGTTACCGCCTGCGTCTGCTCGCTTTTCATAATGCGGGCTAAGACTTGCTTTCGCCGCGATTGGTCGATCCACGTATTTTTAGCGATGCGAAGCAGCATAGCTTCTACGTTGGCGTGCCCCTTTCCTTGTGAAGACATCGCTCTCAACCAGGTCTCCTGGGCCAGATCCTCCGCCTCCCATGAAGATTTTGTCATGGACAGGCAGTACCGTTTTAACGTCTGCTGAAGCTGGTTGATCCGGGTGCTGTCCTTTACTTTTCCTTTTAATAGAAAATCGGCTGTCGACATCCGTATTCGCCCCCTTTTTTCCTGCAGCCGTTCAAATGCATCCGGCTCCCGGCCTGTAATGAACCTTTTTATATTCTGAGCGTCATTTTCCGGTTTTAGTAATCCTTCTGCAAAACGACTTCATTTTCTTCTTGTATTTGGATCTTAACGGCAAAGCCGCTGTAATCAGTAAACGAACGAACGACCGAAAAGGATACGCCGTTTCACACATTCTTAAAATATTTTTAGGATTTAAAATTTTGTGTTGGCATTCGTATCTTTTGGAGGGATGCATTCGTTTACAAGGAGAAATGCCATAACGAAACACATTGGAGGTTTTTGACGATGAGCAATTACGTCCCTTACGTCGTGGAGCAAACGAGCCGTGGTGAGAGATCCTATGATATTTATTCCCGGCTGCTCAAAGACCGGATCGTATTTCTGGGAGCGGCGATTGATGATCAGGTAGCCAACAGCATCATCGCCCAGCTGTTGTTTCTCGAAGCCGAAGATCCGCAAAAGGAGATCAGTCTATATATCAACAGTCCCGGCGGTTCTACGTCGGCCGGATTTGCCATTTACGATGCGATGCAGCTCGTGAAGCCGCCTGTTCATACGATTTGTACGGGTTTTGCCGCTTCGTTTGCCGCTATTCTACTGCTGGCCGGAGAAAAAGGCAAGCGCTTCGCGCTGCCGAACAGCGAGATCATGATTCATCAGCCTCACGGGGGCGTTCAGGGCCAGGCAAGCGACATCGCCATCAGCGCCAAGCGGATACTCGGCATACGGGAAAGACTGAACCGGATCACCTCGGAGCGCACCGGGCAGCCCATCGATAAAGTCGACCGGGACATGGATCGCGACTATTTTATGTCGGCGGAAGAAGCTAAGGAATACGGGATTATCGATCAGGTTGTGACGACAATTTCCTGACGAAACATATCTGTCTGTAAGCCGGATGTTTTCCCTGATAGCCAGCACAGGTTCTATCTTCCTTTGAGGGCCTGTGCCCCTTTTTCCATATCCCGATTACCCGATTGGTAATTCAGCGGATACTATTTTTACATACACTCCTCTTTCGGACTTCCTTTTTGCTTCCTCTCCCCATCTTCTAACGCTTCCGGATAATTCGGATACTTTCCATATTTTATTCCCGTACATCACATCGGGGTCAATCAGCCGCATTTTATTCGTCCGATGAAAATCGTAATCGATCTCGCTTTCTTTTACCTGGACGCCACAATGTAGATGCTTCAGAAGCCGCTGAGTATCCGGATCATCCGATGCACGAAGCAAGTCCAGGACCTCCCTGTCCGTCAGGAGCAAATTGCCGAGCGTAATTGTTTTTTTAGCCAAAGCTACTTTTACCGTCTCCGCCAAAAAATAACAGCCGTAAGCATTTAAAGGATGCATAAAGAAATCAACCACTTCGCGATAGTAGGTTTTAACGAACCATTCGGCAGACTCTATACAGGTGAGCATCATTTTTCCATCAAATGAAGTTAACTTTTCCAAGAATAGATTGATCTCTTCCAAAGTAATCTTTCCGTCGTGATATTGATCCCGCAGCGTATAATCGACCCGGTCTGCGCATAACGCGGGAGCTGACTGCTCGAGCAGTGTCCATTTGGAGTCATCCAGTAGCAGGCTCTTGTACGCATATCCGTATTTCTCCATAATCTTTGGGATTTCGGATTCCGTGATGATCTGACCGTATATTTTCTCGTGATAGTCTTCCTCTTTGCAGTCCAGCACGTAATCGATCACGTGTGAAAATGCCGTATGGGACACATCGTGAAGGAGCCCCGCAACCTGCTCTTCCAGAGAACCTCCGAGCCGCCGGATTAAGTGCATGACTCCTACCGAATGCTCGTACCTTGTAACATCCCACTTTTCGTTCACAAGGTAGCTCGCCCCTCCTTGATAAATGCCTTTTAAACGTTGTACGGAGCTACTGAGAATAAGCTCTTCAAGCAGTCCGTCCACAATAAATTCTCCGTAAATAGGATCCGAAATGAACACCCTGCACCTCTTCACTCATCAATCTATAGTTCGAGCCTACCATAACTCAGAGAACTCGATAAAGCGATTTCAGTTTTTTCGGGTGAGACGCATAGAAAAAAACGGCCTTCTGCTTCAAAAGCTAGAGGCCGTTTCCCAACATTAATCAGGCATAAACCGATGCTGCTTCGGTTTACAGAAATTCTTTAGCAACCGCGCCTTTACCGGCAAGGTTATCTTCCGTTTTTTCTTTGTCAGCGGTTTCCGAAGGAATCTGGAATGTCCTCACCGCTTTTAACGCCAGCAGCAAAACTCCGCACGCGACAATGACCAGAGCACTGATGAACAAAACGCTGTCCAGTTCGAAACGCAAAGCGAGAATGCCTCCGATAAACGCTCCCAGCGGTAAAGCCGCGTTGGACAGCGTATGCAGGAAGGCCATCACCCGGCCCATCAACTGAGAAGGAGTGATAATCTGGATCAGCGAAGTCTGCAGCACATTAATAATACCTGTAAACACGCCCATCAAAAGGATCGCGGAAAGCTTCATCCACAGCGCGGGAACAATCGCGAACAGATACAGCGAAGCGCCCATAAGCAGCCAAGATATTGCGATCATAAGCCCGTTTTTTTTGAGCACGTTAATCAGCGCTGACCCTACGAAAATGCCGACGAAAAAGGCGATGTACAGCAGGCTGTAATAAATCGGCGATCCGTAAGAGACCGACATAGAAGGAACGGTGATGATGAGAATAGACATGGAGAAGTTGGTCAACGCAAAGAACGGCAGCATGATTCTAAGAAACGGGTTGCCCGCGACAAACCGGTAGCCTTCCACAAGCTCGCTTGTATACTCTCTGATCTTCAGCGGACCCTTTGGCGCGCCTCCTTCGCTTTTCTCAGGCTCCATCTGTTTCTTAAGCTGCACATAGATGAGTCCCGACAGGAAAAGCATTCCGCTGGCCAGATAAAACGTATTTTTCATCCCCAACAGCAAAATAATAGAGGCCCCGACCAAGTATCCCGCCACATTAATTAGCTGGTCCGTTGACGAGATCATGGCATTGGCTTTGACGATTCTGTCCGGCGACTGGATCAACTGCGGAAGCATTTTATTGTTCGCCGGATAGAACAGCATCGAAAAACAGGATGCAACGAATACAAGGATAAGTATCGCTAGTAAATTGGCGCCTCCATCGGTGATCAGGAACGGTACCGCCAAAATCAGTACGGCCTGCACGAATAAAGAGATGCTGGCCAGCAAGGACGGAGAATACCGGTCAACCAGCGGTCCCAACAAAAAGCTGAAGATAGAAGCCGCCGAAATAGCGGTAAACGTAAAGCTCGTAAACGAAACGGAAGCCGTCGACTTCTGAATGAAATACAGCAGGACGATCGAATAAATGCTATCCGCGATGTTGGCAGAGGTTCTGGACAAATAAAAGCGGACAAACAAACTGTTTTTAAACAAAGACATCTCATTTCAACTCCTTACAGCTTGATGGTCTGGAAGGTTGGGATCACGGATTCGAACATGCGGCGGATCGTTTCTTCGTCTTCCTCATAAGGCAGCAGGAGAGAAATGTGCAGAAGGTTGCCCGTATGCTGTACGGTGAAATAAATGACAGGCCGAACTTCCGTTGAATCAATGTCCGGATCGTCCAGTTCTTGGAGAAGTTCTCCGTCTTGCTGGGTTTCGCCGAGATAATTCACAACAATTGGCAGCTTATGAAGACTGTTCTGTAAATAATAGCCCGACAGCGGATAATCTTCTGCCGTTTCCCGGTTATAGATCAGGTTGAAAAAGTTCAGATTATGCGTTGAAGCCGCTTGAAGAAGATTTTGTACGGAACGCTTCTCATCACCTGATATTCCGCCAAGCAGAACCGGAATCTGATCAATGAATTCGCCGATCGTATCGTAATAATGGCGCCCCGTATAATGCCTTCCGTAATTCGTAAGCCAGACTGGTACTTCTTCCAAGCCGACATACCTTGAGAAAAATCGTTCTGCAAGGTCAAGAGCCTTCTCCCACATACGCTCGGCGAGATCCGTTCCGGCATCCTGCCCTTCCATGTTAATCTCATGCCGATACTTTGTGGCTTTGGAACGTTTTTTCCCCTGTAGGGCTTCTCCGATCACCGATGTTTGCTGGTAAAAAGATTCCAATCTGAAGCGTTCGTTAATCTCTGCATCGCCGATTCCAGCCGGACCTTGCCGGACTTGACCAACATAGCTGCGGTACGAGTGGTCAGGCCTGTTTCCTTCGTGCCTTGAGGACTGGTCCTCGTCTGCGTTGTAATACGCAAGTACGTCAGATCTCAAAATTTCGCTGCTCATGCCGTCAAAGATGATGTGCGAGCACGGCAGCAGCAGGATGTGCTCCCGCAAATTGAGTGAAATCAAAGCAAACCGGTATAGAGCGGCGCTGCCTCCCAGCTCATAAGGGCGTAAATAAAGCTCTTTTAACAGTCCTGACATGATTCGCTGCTGCACGGAGGGCAAGTATGCCGATAAATCAACAACTGGAAGAGCAAATCCCGGTGATTTTTCTTTCAGTTCCCATCCCCACTGTTCACCCGTCTGTACGAGTTGGCTTCTCAGCAGATCATGCTTCTCGATCACCCGCTGCAAAGCCGCATTTAACCGCTGCGTATCGATTATTTCGTCAAAAGATAGGATCGTGCCCGATGCTTCAGGATAAGCCAAGTGATACTCTTGGATTGGCGCCAACGAGTACTGCTCGGCAGCCGGCATCTGCGTAAGGGCGGTTCCCCAAGCCTCATGGGCAGATGAGACTTTTTTCAGGACACGCATCAGAGTATCCTGCAGGTCCGATTCCGTTAAATTAAGCGCTTCTGCTTGCAATGCCTGTCCAATCTCGGCGGCTGCAACCTTCTCCTCGTCTCCCTCTTCAGAAACGAGCTGCGGTTCTATAAAATGTGGATGAAGGTCTTTATGGAAGTTGGAACGGATAAATTGAGTAATCTCCGGCAGCCGCTTCTCGTGATCAGAGAAAAGCTGTAGAATCACTACCTTTTTGTCCTCACGCATGTCTGCTTTCAACCCGAATCCGGGACCGAACGTGTCGCGCAATAGCTGTTCCGCTTCTTCGAAAATCTTAGTGACGGCATTGTCCCTAACATGGTCGGAATGCTTGCCGGGAGACTCTGATCCGGCTTCTTCCGCCTCCTTAAAGGCAGGAAGAAGTTCCGACAATCCGCGAATCGTCTGCACCTGGAATAACTGATGCATCCCTATTTCCAGACCCAGCTCCTGCGCTTTGGATATAAGCTGGATAGCTTTAAG
This sequence comes from Paenibacillus chitinolyticus NBRC 15660, assembly GCF_000739915.1. GTDB lineage: Bacteria > Bacillota > Bacilli > Paenibacillales > NBRC-103111 > Paenibacillus_F > Paenibacillus_F chitinolyticus. Next base: position 194,373 of record NZ_BBJT01000003.1, read on the forward strand.
GGAGTGCCCGCCGAGTTCGAAGAAATTATCGTCGATACCGACCCTCTCCACACCAAGTACGCTTTCCCATACACCTGCCAGAAGTCTTTCCTTGGCGCTTCTCGGCGGGGCATACGGGGATGAGGAGAGTCCGTCCTGCTCCGGTTCTGGAAGTGCGCGGCGGTCGATTTTTCCGTTTTTCGTAAGCGGTAGAGAAGGCAGGAACACGAAGCGGGCAGGGATCATGTAATCGGGAATGCGCCCGCTCAAGTACGCTTTCACCTCAGACGGCGTGAGGAAGTCACTTGTTCCGATATAAGCGCAAAGGAATTTTAGTCCCTCTCCGGATTCTTTCACGGCGACAAATGCCTCGCGCACAGATTCGTGCCCAAGCAGCCGGGTCTCGATTTCCCCCGGTTCGATCCGGTAGCCGCGGATTTTGACCTGCTGGTCCATCCGCCCCAAATATTCGATGCTTCCGTCCGGCAGCCACCGTCCCAAATCGCCGGTCCGGTACATTCTTTCACCGGGACGGAACGGGTTCGGCACAAATTTCTCCCGGTTCAGATCTTCACGGTTCAAATAGCCCCTAGCCAGCCCGTCACCGCCGACGCAGATTTCTCCTTGAAGACCGACAGGCAGCAGCCTGCCCGACAAGTCCACCACATAGGCGGTTGAATTCGCGATCGGTCGGCCGATCGGAATGTTTCCATACTCCCGGTCGATAGGAAAGCAGCAGGAGAACGTCGTATTTTCCGTAGGGCCATAGCCGTTGATAACCGTAAGCTGCGGACAAGAGTTTCTTACCGAAGCGATCATGGTCGGCGAAAGCACGTCTCCGCCTACGAGCAGATACCGAAGCGGCGCAAACAAGGCCGGATTGGTTAACGCCAACTGATTGAAAAGTGGCGATGTCAACCACATCGTGGTAATTCCATATGCTTGCAAAGCCTCTTCCAACTTGCCGGCGTGCAGGAAAACGGATTCCGGCACAATGCATAGCTGGAGTCCGTTAAGCAAAGCGCCCCAGATTTCAAACGTGCAAGCATCGAACACAAGCGCGCCAGTAAGCAAAATGCGATCCGATGGTCCAAACGTAACAAAGTTGGTGTTTTTGACAAGACGGACAACGCTTCGGTGCTCGATCATTACACCTTTGGGACGCCCTGTCGAACCTGATGTGTACATGACATAAGCGAGAGATTCCGCATTCGCCGTGCGCGGTAAGTTGCTTTCGCTGCCGGTATACACTGAAGGGTCCGCCAAACTCAAAACAGTCCCTTTGAAGCTGCCAAGTAAACTTTGGGCCGAATTCGGGTCTCCTGCAAGCATTACTGCTGCCGAACTGTCATCCAGCATGTATGCGATGCGATCTTCGGGGTAAGAAGGATCGATGGGCAGGAAAGCTCCTCCCGCTTTGAGAATGGCTAGTATTGCAACGATCATTTCGGGCGACCGTTCAGCCATAATCCCCACTAGCGTATCCTTTGCGACACCAATTTCATGCAGTTTCCAGGCAAGCTGATTGGCTTTCCGGTTAAGCTCGGCGTAGGTGATCTCCTTGTCTCCAAAAAGAACAGCCGCTTCGTCCGGCCTCAGCGCAGCCTGTTCTTCAAACAATTCATGTACGGCGGCATCCCTCGGATACTCTGTCTTCGTCGCATTGAACTGTTCCAGAATCAGGTCTCGTTCACTGACGGTTAATAAGTCGATATCCGACAGTTTCATATCCGGGTTCTGAGAAATCTGCTTTAACAGCTGCACATAATGATCGGCAAATTTTCGTATAGTGTCTTCTTTGTACAGCTTTGTCGCATATTCAAAGCTTAAAGAAAGAAGCGGGCCTTCCGTGCTTTCCGTTTCCTGAGCGGTGAGAGTCAGATCAAACTTGGAAATTCCGTTGTGATGCTCAACCGCAGCAAACTCGACGCCATCCGCTCCCGGCTCGCGGGATTCCGTATTTTGAAGTACAAATACGGTGTCGAACAGCGGGTTGCGGCTAACATCCCGGCGCAGTTGAAGTTTCAAAATCAGGTCTTCAAGCGGTACCAGTTGGTTTTCAAACGCCTGCAGGGCGTTCTGTTTCACCTCATCGAGAAAAGCGGCGAACGTCTTCGAACCTGACGGATAATTGCGCAATGGAAGCGTGTTTACGAACATGCCCAAAACGTCCTCTAAATCTGCATGAGGCCTTCCGGCTACAGGAGTGCCGATAATCAGATCATCCTGTCCGGAATACTGGGCGAGCAGCGCGTTATAAGCGGCAAGCAGAATCATATAAAGCGTTGCACCCTGACGGGAAGCGGCTTGCTGCAGCCTCCGTGTCAGATCGTGATCCGCCTCGAAACCATAGACGGCCCCTTCAAAGCTCTGAAGTTGCGGACGCGCATAATCCAAAGGAAAGTTCAGGACAGGAATCTCGCCGCTGAACGTATCCAGCCAAAACTTTTCCTGACGTGCCACGGTGCCGTCTGCCGATAACTGATTCTGCCACAACGTGTAATCTTTGTACTGAACAGAAAGCTCCTCTAGTTCTTCTCCCCGATAGAGCCGGGTAAACTCCTCGGTCATCCGCTCAAGAGAAGTGCCGTCGGTAATAAGATGGTGCATATCGATCAGCAGCAGGTGACGCTCGACCTCCGTCTTTACGAGACTCGCACGCAGAAGAGGTGCCGTTCCCAAGTCAAACGGACGGATAAAGCCGTCTGCAATTGTTTTTATATGCGCTTCATTTTGATCGTCCGTCCAATCTGTGGACAAATCGGCAAGCTCCGTAACCTCTACCTGAAAAGAGATCTGCGCCGGATCATGAATGACCTGTACATACTCCTCCTGAATTCGAGTGAATGAAGTCCGAAGCGCTTCATGCCTTGCAATCAGCTTACGGAAGGTCTCATTAACCTTCTCGGGATTGAGCGCCCCTTTTACCTCGAGAATCAAAGGAACGTTATAGGCCGTTGCAGCTCCCGAGATTTCCTGTACGACCAGCAATCTGTGCTGGGCCGGAGATACCGGATACCAGGGTTTTTCAGTAGCTTTAGAGATCGGTGCATACGCTGCCTCCGTTCTGCCCTTTGCGGTGATTGCATCCGCCTGTGCTTGCAATGTCTGGGCCTCGAATACTTTTCGAAGAGGAAGCTCAACGCCGAATTCCTTCGATATTTTGGCAAGAAGAAGCGCCGCTTTCAAAGAATGCCCGCCACGTTCGAAAAAATTATCGTGGAGGCTCACGCGCTCGGCACCAAGCACTTCTTGCCACAACGAAACCAGACGAACTTCTGTCTCGGTTTCCGGTGCTGTATACTCATCGGAAGCTCCACTGGACGGATCGGGCGCTTGGAGCGCTTTTCTGTCGATCTTGCCGTTAGGCGTAAGCGGAAACTCCTTCAACGGGATAAAATGAGCCGGCACCATGTAAGACGGCAAACCCGAAGCCATATGTTCGCGAAGCTCGGAGGCGGCCGGAGATTCCCCTTCGGATGTGTAATACGCGCACAGCGTTTTTTCCGACGAGATTTCGTGAACGAGAACAATCGTCTCCCTTACCCCGCCGTGCTGCAGTAGTCGCGTTTCGATTTCACCGAGCTCGATCCGGTAGCCTCGGATTTTGACCTGGTGATCGATACGGCCCAAATATTCCAGATTGCCGTCAGGCAGCCATCTGGCGAGATCGCCCGTACGATACATTTTCCGCCCGGGGTCAAAAGGATTCGGAACGAATTTTTCGCCTGTGAGAGCTTCGCGGTGCAAGTAGCCGCGCGACAAAGCCTCTCCGCCGATACAAAGTTCCCCTGCCGTTCCCCGAGGTACAAGCTGCAAATCGGCATTCACCAGGTACACCTGCGTATTGTAAAGCGGCTTGCCGATCGGAATCATCCGGTGATTTTGCACGGCCGTGCCCCGCTTCGCTTCCCATACAGTCGCGCAAATCGTCGCTTCCGTCGGACCATAAGCATTAAAATAATCCACATGCGGACTCCATCTGCGGACCAGTTCCGGTGAAGATTCGGAACCTCCCGTAATCAATATCCGCAACGACGGTAAACGTCCGGGATCCAGATAAACGGCGAAAGTCGGCGGAAGCATGGCAAGCGTTATTCCGTTATCCCGGACAAACGCTTCAAAGGAATCCAATTGAACCAGCTTTTCTTTCGGGGCCAGGTATAGTCCTCCGCCCATAAAGAGCGCCATATACATTTCCCAAACGGAAGCGTCAAATGAAAAACTGGCAAATTGCACGATACGGTCTTCGGGACCCAATCCCAGCGTATTCTCGTAGAAAAGCTTCATGTTTGCCATACCCCGATGCTCGATCATGACGCCTTTTGGCTTGCCCGTAGTTCCGGATGTATATATCACATAAGCGAGATGGTCAGAGGTGACAGAAACGTGCGGATTGGTTTCAACCCCCGTATACCACTGCTCGTCCTCCATAAAGACCGTATGCCCGGTAAATTCCGTACTGCCCGCAAGATGCCGATGCGTCAGCAAAATCCGGGTTCCGCTATCCTCGAGCATGTACGAGATTCTCTCCTGCGGATACTCGGGATCTACCGGGAGATAGGCGCCTCCCGCTTTTAAAATGGCGAGAATTCCGATCACCATTTCGGGAGAGCGTTCGGGCATAATAGCTACAATGGTATCCGGCCCGACACCCAAATCCTGCATTGCTGCGGCAAGCCGGTTGGAACGTGCATTCAGCTCGTAGTAGGTATACCGCCGATCCTCAAACGACACGGCGATACGGTCGGGGTGTTTTTCCACCTGCTCTTCGAATAAGCCATGTATCGTTGAGGTTCGAGAGTACGGTGCAGCCGTCTCGTTCAGTTCTTCCAGAAGCAGCCGCCTCTCCTCTGCGGACAGCATGCCGATTTGTGAGAGCATTAAACTCCTGTTCTCCGCAATTTCCCGGAGAATCTGTATATAATGGCCGGCTAACCGCTCGACAGTTTGTTTTGCGTATAGTTTGGTCGCGTACTCAAAAGTAAATGTCAGCTCTTCGTCTTCTTCCGCCAAAAGCGAAAGATCGAATTTGGAAACGCCCGACTGGGCTTCATAAGGCTCCAGGAGCAGTCCTTCCATTTCCATCGACTGGGAACCTTTAGTCTGCAAGGAAAAAACCGTATCGAAAAGCGGATTGCGGCTGACATCCCTGCGAAGGCCCAGCTTTTCAAGCAGGCTTTCCAGCGGATACTCCTCGTGATCAAAAGCTCCCAAAGTTCCTTCCTTGATTTCGTTCAAGAAGGAGAGGAAGGTTTTGGATCCGGCAGGTGCCTGGCGGATGGCTAGCGTATTCACAAACATCCCGATCAGCGGCTGAAGCTGAGTATGAGTCCGGCCCCCGACCGGAGTTCCGATGACGATGTCTTCCTGATCGGTATATTTATGAAGCAGGACGTAATAAGCCGCAAGGAGCACCATGTAAAGTGTGGAACCGGTCTCCGAAGCCAGACGGCGGAGTTTATCCGCCAGCCCTCTGTCCGTCTCGAACTCGCAGCGTCCGCCTTCGAAGCTTTGCAATTGAGGTCTCGGGAAATCGGCGGGCATGTTCAGGACGGGAATTTCGCCCTCGAACACGTCCAGCCAGTATTTTTCCTGCTTAAGGAATACACCGTCACGCATTCGTTCCTGCTGCCAATACGCGTATTCCTTGTAGTGTACGGGCAGTTCGGGCAAAATTTCACCACGGTAGAGCCGGTTGAATTCTTCCGCCAAAATTTGCAGCGACAGGCCGTCCGAAACGGTATGATGCATATCCGTCATCAAAAGATGCCGCTCCGGCGCCAACCTGATCAAAGCGGCTCTGAACAGCGGTGCCCGGCTTACATCAAACGGACGGATAAAAGAGGAAACGCATCTTTCGATGACGTTTCTCTCTTCTTCCACGCTGGAAACCGTTTCTTCCGAATAGTCCAGCTTAAACAAGATCTCGTCCGGTCCATGAATGATCTGATCGTACTCCCCATCCCTCTTCCGGAAGGAGGTACGTAGCGTTTCATGACGGGAAATCAAGGCTTCAAACGCTCCTTGAATCTTCCCTACATGTACCGGACCTCTTGCTAGCAGGACGAAGGGCATATTGTAGGCGGCGGCCGTATCCCCGATTTCCTGAATCAGAAGCAACCTTTTCTGGCCGGCCGATACCGGATAAGCGTCCATTTTCTCCAGGGGCCTTAGACCGGCCGACGTGCCCGCCCCGCCTCCTGCCGGGCGGGACGCGGACAACCCTTCCTGAGCAAGCCTCGCTTCCAGAAGTTTACGTTTTTCCGGCGAGAGACTGGCTATTCGTTTCGATAAATCCACTTGGCGCACTCCCCTCTCCTGGTCTGTACCGTCTGTACCCTCTACACCTGCTCAAGCGCTTCGATTTCCCGTAAAATTTCCTCCAGCCTGCGAATCTCGTCCAATTCCTGCCGGAGATGCTCCGCAATTTCCGCGATAGTCGGCTGCCGGAAAAGCTGGCGCAGCTCCAGCTCGACCCCCCATTGTTCACGGACCTGGGCAACGAACAAAGACGCCTTAAGCGAATGTCCGCCGAGCTCGAAGAAATTATCGTGAACTCCCACTCTTGCAGCACTCAGAATACCGGCCCACATGGTGGCTAATTGCTCTTCGATCTCATCTCCGGGAGCTACGTAAACGGCTACGGAAGTTTGCACGGCATCCATGCCGAGCAGCGCTTTGCGATCCGTTTTTCCGTTCGGCGTCAAAGGGAACTTCTCAAGCTGGGCGAATGCGGCCGGGATCATGTAATCCGGCAGAATTTGTCCAAGGAAGGTACGGATTTCCGATGCCGGAATCTCCGTTTTCACAACGAGATATCCCGTTAACGTGTGTCCGCCGGAAGCATCCTCTCTTGCGAGGACAACAGCTTCTTCCACGGCTTCATGGCGTACGAGAGCGGTCTCGATCTCGCCCAGTTCGATACGATACCCTCTGACCTTGACCTGATGGTCCAACCGTCCGAGAAACTCGAGGCTGCCGTCCGGGAGCCACCGGGCAAGGTCGCCTGTCTTGTACATGCGTCCCCCCCCTTTGCCGAACGTGCAGGGAACGAATTTCTCCTCCGTCAGATCAGGCCTGTTCCAGTAACCGCGTGCCAGCCCTTCGCCCGCAATGCAGAGCTCGCCCGGCACTCCGGCAGGCTGCAGCTTGCCTCCCGCGTCGACAATGTAAATCTGCGTGTTGGCGATGGGCCTGCCGATATCGATGGAATCGGCTCTTGTCAGGTTCTGCACGGCAGACCAAACCGTCGTTTCCGTCGGTCCGTACATGTTGAAGATGTTCAAACCCGGGAACTCCTGCAATGAACGCAGAAGCGCAACCGGCATAGCCTCGCCGCCTACGAGAATATTGCGGACGTTCTGCAGGCTTGAGGCTCCTTCAGGGCTGCCGAGCAGCATTTGAAGCCGAGAAGGAGTAATTTGCAGCGTATCCATGCCGTGAGCGGAAATCAGGCCGCTGAGCGCTCCCGGTTCCGTCTGATGCAGTGTTTCCGCAAGGACGACGCTCATCCCGCAGGTAAGCGGAAGCAGCGTTTCCAGCACGAAGATATCGAAAGATACGGTCGTTAAAGCCAAAATTTTACGACCGGGAACGAATTCGATTTTTTCCCGCATCCCGGTAAAAAAGTTCGATACGGAACGGTGCTGGAGCATGACCCCTTTCGGATTGCCCGTTGAGCCCGACGTGTAGATGACGTAAGCGAGATGATGAGGTTCGCTGGCAGGCTCCAAATTGCCTGTTTCGCCGCTGTAAACTCCTTCATCATCAAGGGAGATGACGGCACCCGCAGTCTGTAAACCTTCCGTCAGTGCTCCCTCGGTCAGTAACACACGGGCTTCGCTGTCTTCCAGCATGTAGGCAACGCGTGCCGCCGGGAAATCGGGGTCAATCGGCACATAGGCGCCGCCCGCTTTCAGAACGGCCAGGAGGCCGATCATCATTGAAGGAGAGCGCTCCGTCAGCAGCCCGACGAGCCGGTCCGGTCCGACTCCGTGACTTTGCAGCGTGCGGGCCAGCGAATTCGCTTTTTCGTTCAGCTCCCGATAAGTGAAGACCTGATCGCCGAACAATAAAGCAGGGGCGTCGGGAGTCAAAGCCGCCTGTTCTTCGAACTGACGGTGAATCGTTTTGTCGTGGGCGAACGCTACGACCGTATCGTTAAATGACTCCACAAGCATGCGTCGTTCCCGTTCTTCCAGCATATTGATCGCCGACAATTTAATGTCCGGATTGCGAACGGCAGCCTCCAGTATGCGAACATAATGACCGGCAAGCCTCTGAACCGTTTCTTTTCTGAACAAGCCGGTTGCATATTCGAAGTGGAAATCGATGCCGCCGGTTTCGTTTTCTTCCGCCTGGAGTGTGAGATCCAGCTTCGATACGGCATGCCCGAACTCATAAGATTGGAACAGCTCACCCGGCTGGCCGATCTCTTCGATACCGAGATTTTGAAAAATAAACATCATATCAAACAAAGGATTACGGCTTAAGTCACGCTTGAGAGACAGCTTGTCCAGAATCGTCTCCAAGGGTATCTCTTGGTTTTGAAAACCTTCAAGAGCGGTTCGCTTAACCTCTTTAAGCAACTGACTGAACGTTTTATCCCCGGCGGGAAAACTTCTCATCGGCAGCGTATTGACGAACATCCCGATCAGCGGCTGCAAATCCGCATGCGTCCTGCCGGCAACGGGCGATCCGACAATAATGTCTTCTTGTCCCGTATAGCGATGCAGCAGCGTGTTGAAGGAAGCGAGCAGGACCATATATAAAGTCGCGCCGGCACGGGATGCCGCTTGCTTCAGCGCGTTGGCTTCACTTGATCCGAGCGTGAAGACATACCGGTCTCCCTCGAAGCTCTGGAGCGGTGGCCGCATATAATCGGTCGGGAAGTTCAGAACCGGCAGCTCGCCGCTCAGTTTCTCCGTCCAATAAGCTTCCTGGGCGTCCAATACGCCACTGGAGCTGCGTTTTTGCTGCCAGACGGCGTAATCCTTGTACTGGATTTTAAGAGGGGCCAGCTCTTCTCCGGCATAAAGCCGGTTAAATTCATTGGCAATAACCGCCATGGAAACACCATCGGCTATAATATGGTGTAGATCGATGAGAAGCGCCGTTCCCCCACAGATCAGATCCGCAGCTCCAACTCGGATGAGAGGAGCCTCCCCAAGTGTAAAGGGACGGATGAACCCTTCGATAACCCGGTCAAGCGCCTCTTTCTCGGCAGTTGTAAGAATATCTTGTACAGCAGTCCGCTCTTCCGGATGCCCGCTCGCTCCGTTACCGTCCGTATTTTCCGGCGTGATCTCTTCATCGGTTTTCAAAACCGCCGAAAATCCTGAAAAGGCCGGAATCTCCTCAATCCCGCTCTTCTCCTTTATTTCCGCCCTTTCGCCAAGTTCCGTTAAGGAAGGTGCCTCCGCTCCTGACAAAGTGACTTCTTCTACTTCAAAAACCACCTCCGGGTGACTTCTCTGAACGATATCGGATTCAATCTGCTCAAAGGAAGTTCGGAGCGGCTCATGGCGGGCAATCAACTTCTCAAAAACGGTTTGGAGGCGTCTGCGATCCAATGGAACCCTGCTGATCAGCACATGCGGAATATGATAAGCCGTGCTCTCTTGTTCGAGCTGATCCAGCACCATTAATCTTTTTTGAGCCGAAGTGACAGGATAAACGTCTTGTGGTTCGGCAGGCTCGATAGCTTGGTGAGCCGAGTAGGCTTCCTTGCGGATCGCCTCGGCCATCGTACGGATCGTAGGCGATTCGAACACCTGACGCAGCGGTAGATCAACCTGCAGCCGCTGATGTATTTTGGAAACCAGCAGCGCCGCTTTCAGGGAGTGCCCGCCCCGGTCAAAAAACGAATCGCCGGCACCGAGGTGTTCGACCCCCAGCACTTCCTTCCAGATGGCGGCAAGCGCTTCTTCCGTTTCGCCCTCGGGCGGAATATACCCGCTTTCATCCCAGGCCGTGTCCGGTGAAGGGAGCGCTCTGCGGTTCACTTTGCCATTGGATGTAAGCGGCATTTCCGGCAGGAATACGAAATAAGAAGGAATCATATACCCCGGAAGCTTTACGGCAAGGGACTCCCTCAGAAGTACCGTTTCCGGGGCAGGGTCCGGTCCGCAGACGAGATAGGCGCACAACACCTTCTGTCCCTGCCCGTCGGTCCGGTCCATCACGAGTGCTTCCTTTACCATCGGATGCCGGAGCAAAGCCGCTTCGATTTCGCCCAGCTCGATCCGGTAGCCACGGATTTTGACCTGGTGATCCAGCCGTCCGAGATACTCGATGTTGCCGTCCGGAAGCCAGCGGGCCAAATCACCCGTTTTGTAAATGCGGCCGGAAGGATCAAAATTCGCTGCCGCGAATTTTTCAGCTGTCAGCTCGGGCCGGTTCAAATATCCTCTGGCCAACCCCGTTCCTGCGATACAGAGCTCGCCCGCAACTCCGACAGGCTGGAGGCGGCCCGCGTTATCCGTAATGTAGAGTCGGATATTATCGATCGGTTTTCCGATCGGCACGCGATCCAGCGAATCTTTTCCAAAAGAACAATCAAAATAAGAAACATCTATGGTCGCTTCCGTCGGTCCGTACAGGTTAATCAGCCGAGAGCCGTTGGTTTGGTAAAACAGCGAATTAAACCGGTTTGCCTGTTGAGGATTGAGTGCTTCTCCGCTGGCGAATACATAGCGCAAACTAGCCAGAGCACCCGGTTCCAGCCGGCTCTCCGCATGCTCGAGAAAAACGGATAACATGGAAGGCACAAAATGCATCGTCGTCACATTGTACTTGTCGATAGCCTTTGCGATCTGCGCAGGATCTTTTTCCGCTCCCGGTTCCAGAAAAACGACTTTAGCCCCGTACGCCCCCCACCAGAACAGCTCCCAGACGGATACGTCGAAGCTGTAAGGCGTTTTCTGTAAAATGACGTCTTTTTCGTCCAACGGGTAACGTTTCTGCATCCAGTGAAGGCGGTTGATCAGAGCCCGATGCTCGATCATGACCCCCTTCGGATTTCCGGTCGTGCCGGACGTATATATGACATAAGCCAGATGCTCCGGTCCCGATCCGCGAGAAAGATTGCTTCCGTCACCCGTCAAAAGATTTTCAGCATCGAGCTCGACGGTTTCCGCACCGGCCGGAGCACGTTCCAACAGTTCCTTCTGCGCAAGTACAAGGACAGCCCCGCTGTCGGCGAACATGTAATCGATTCTTTCCTGCGGATGCCCCGGATCAATCGGCAGATAGGCACCGCCCGCCTTTAATATGGCCAACAACCCAACCATCAGCTCAATGGACCGCTCACAAAGAATACCGACCACAGAGTCCGGCTCCACGCCTTTTAAGCGCAGCTGCCGGGCAAGACGGTTGGCGCGCACGTTCAGTTCACGGTACGTAAGACGCTTCTCGCCGAATATGACGGCAATTTTTTCCGGTGTCATGGCTGCCTGGAGTTCAAACCAGCCGTGCATGGTTTTCTCGGCAGGATAGGAAGCACCGGTGTCGTTAAAACTACGCAGTTGGCTGCGTTCTTCATCCGTGAGCAGATTTATGCTGTCTAACGGAATGTCAGGCGTTTCCGTAATTTGCTCCAGCACCTGATGCAGATGCCCGGCAATCGCACGGATTCCCCCAAATTCGACATTCTCCGCATTAAAGCTGAATTTGATTTCAAGCTCTCGCCCCGGTATTACCGTCAGCGTAAGCTCATAATTCGTCTGCTCGAAGCCGTCCACTTCCGTGATGCGGAGGCTGTTTTTGGCCGGTTCCCCGTCTGCCCGTCGCCCTCCTCCTGTTTCATCTCCGGTACCGATCAGTTCTTCGGATATCGGATAATTTTCGAACACAACGAGATGACGGATCAGATTATGCTTTAACTGGGACTGCGCCTGAATGTCCGCAAGCGAAAGATAAGAATGCGCGTTGGATTCCATCCAGTCGCTCTGCACACGGCTCAATAAGGCGGCAAAGCTTTCGCTCTTCTCCCCGCTGATGCGTAACGGAATTGTATTGATGAACAGCCCGACCATGTTCTCGATGCCCTTAATTTCTTCGGGCCGGCCCGAAACGACGGTGCCGAAAACGACATCCGTGCTGTTGTTATACCCTTGGAGAAGCACGCCCCAGGCTGTCTGGAAAACAGTGCTTACCGTAACCTGCTGGCGCTTTGCGATCTGCTCCATCTTTTGTGTAAGTGCGGCGTCCAGCTTCAAAGAATGATGTTCAAGCCGGAAAGGGGTGCTGCCCTCCGCCCGATTGAACCCGGGAACTGTCGTTTCGTTTTCCAAGCCATCCAGGTACTTGCTCCAATAGTCTGCGGCTTCTTCCCTGTTCTGATTTTCCAGCCACTGGATAAAACTGCTGAACGGATACACCGGCTCTAGGCTGGCTCGAATTCCGTCCCGAAGCGACGTGTACAGGCTGAAAAAGTCGTTGGCGACGATGCCGAGGCACCAGCCGTCCATAACGATATGCGGAAAACTCCATACGAGTTTGCAGGTGGTCTCGCTCCATTTAAACAAAGCCAGACGAAGGGGAACGTCTTTTTCCAAATCGAAACCGTTCGTCCTGTCACTTCCGGTAAATTGTTCAAGCGCAGCCGTTTTGCGATCTTCGCTCAAGCCGCTAACGTCTTCCGTGTGGACGGAAGGCGCCTCCCTCTCCTGAAGCACCACCTGAAGAGGACGCTCCGTTTCTTTATATACAAACACCGTGCGGAAAATATCGTATCTCTCTATAAGCAGCTGAAGGCTCTGCTGCACCAGCTCACGATCCAACACTTCACCGACGGTAATGATATTTTGCTGAAAATAAGCTTCGGAATCCCGATCCAGCATGGAATGATACAGCATGCCTTCCTGCATGGGGGACAGCGGATAGATGTCCTTAATCTTCACTTGAGACACAATTTCACTCTCCTTTAAACTTCCGGCCGTCCCGCAGGACAGCCCGGAAGCGTATGTCCGCCTTAAGCGGTGAAACGGGGAGAACCAAAGGTTTTTAAAGCTTTAGTTTGCCGGCCAACTGGGCCGCCATATTCTCGAACTGTCCGATGGACAGGTTCTGGTAAGTAAAGTCGGTCGGACTCTGCTCGACGGTCTCTTTTTCACAGCAGTGGCGGATCAGCTCCAGCAGATATTTCTTGAATCCGCCTGCCAACTTCTCGACCGTGTCGTCCCGGTACTGGTGACGGTTGTAATTGAAGGTCAAGCGGAACACTCCATCCGAGACCTGTCCGTTGATATCGAAAGCGAACGGTCTCTCGCTGCCGCCGCCGATTTCATCGCCTGTCTGGTGAGAGGAAGGCGTGAATCTTGCTCCCCCGTCACCCTCGCCGTCGAATTGTCCCAGGTAATTAAAACTGATTTGCGGTTCTTCGAAAGCGAAAGGAAGTTCCTCGGGATTGACACCTTCTGCTAAATAGCGCAGGATGCCATAGCCGATTCCTTTGTTCGGTACGCGTCGCAGCCCGTCCTTCACCAGCTTGATCTGATGCCCCAAGTCTCCTTGACCGTTCATATCCAGCACAAACGGATACATGACGGTAAACCAGCCGACCGTACGGGATACGTCCACATCTTTCATAATTTCTTCCCGGCCGTGTCCCTCGATGCTGACGGCAATCCGGGAAAGTCCGCTCCATTCTTGGAAAGTCATTCCTAACGCCGTAAGGAGCAGATCGTTAATTTCGGTGTTGTAGGCTTGCTGGGCGTGTTTCAGCAGCTTTTCCGTACTTTCGCGGTCGAGCTCGATTTCAAAGTCTTTGCCGTCTTCGGCTTTATCCGAAGCTGCCTTATTATCGTACGGCAGCGAATCCGGAATTTGCGATGAGACAGCGGACCAATAGCTCAGTTCCGATTGAGCGCGGCTGCTGTTCGCATATTCCGCCAGCCGGGCAGCCCACTCGCGGTAGGAATCGGTTTTGGCCGGAAGTGAAACGGCATGGCCGTCCAGCGCTTGTCCGTAGGCGGTTTCCAGATCTTCCAGCAGAATTCTCCAGGAAACTCCATCGACAACCAGATGATGAATAACAATCAGAAGATGGTCGCTTTCGGCTGTGCGGAAAAGAGCTAGCTTCACAAGCGGGCCGCGATTCAGCGCGAATCCGCTTTGCAGTTTATCCGCAAGCGTCCCGATCTCTGGGCCGGGTTCTCGCGCAGGAGTAAGATCATAGGCGAGCAGCTCGTATGTCTCTCCCTCTTTCCAGTCCAGCGTTTCAGCTGTAACGCCGCCTTCTTCCGTAGACCGGAATACGGTGCGCAGCGCATCGTGGTGCAGGGTCAGCTTATCCCAAGCCTGGCGAAGCACAGCTTCATTCAGCCTGGCTTTGCTTTCCAGCATAACGGCCTGATTATAATGATGCCGGTCCGTATGGTGACGCTCGAAAAATCTCCGCTGAATAGGAGCAAGCTCCGTCTGTCCTTGGACGGTCCCTTGAGGAATTGTCCTCTGTACAACCTGGATATAAGGAATCACCAGCTCGATCTGCGGATGGCGGAACAAATCCCGCAGCTCCATTTTGAGCCCTCTTCCGTTCAAACGCGCGGCAATTTGCAGGGCTTTGATCGAATCGCCGCCCAGTTCGAAGAAATTATCGCGCACTCCCACCTTCTTGGTTCCCAGCACATCCTGCCAGATTTCGGCCAATGTGTGCTCCATCTCCGTTTCCGGCTGGACGTAATCGGCCGTCAGTCTAACCGAGCCGTCCGGTTCCGGAAGAGCCCTGCGGTTGATTTTGCCGTTGCTTGTGAGCGGCATCGCATCCAGAAAAACGAACTGCGCGGGTATCATATAATCCGGCAGTCTTTCGGCGAGTCCGCTGCGAAGCTCGGAAACCGTCAACTCCGCATCTTCCGCGCAAACCAGATAGGCGCACAAATATTTCTGCCCGTTCGCGTCCGTTCGGTCCATGACAATTGTTTCTTTTACTTCGTCCCGGTTCAAAAGCTTCGCTTCGATCTCACCCAGTTCAATCCGATAACCGCGGATTTTGACTTGATGATCGATCCGCCCGATATATTCCACGCTGCCGTCCGGCAGCCAACGGGCCAGATCTCCCGTTTTGTACATCTTCGCTTCGGGACGGTGCGGGATCGGTACGAACTTCTCCGCCGTCAGCTCGGGACGGTTAAGGTAACCTCTGGCCAAGCCCGTTCCGGCAATGCAAAGTTCCCCCGGTACGCCTACCGGCTGGATTTGATGCTTGGCGTCCACTATGAACAGCTCCGTATTGTCAATCGGTTTGCCGATTGGCACCTGCTCCAGCTGCTGACCTTGCGGACAGTCAAAGTACGTCACATCGATGGTCACTTCGGTAGGACCGTACAGGTTGGCCAGTACGGCTCCGCCCGGAGTACCAATCAGCCGGTCAAACCGGTTTGCATGCTGGGCCTGAAGCGCCTCCCCGCTGGCGAAAACATAACGGAGCGAGCCCAACTCTCCCGCCTGCCGGTTTTGCTCGATATGGTCAAGAAATACAGACAGCATGGAGGGAACGAAATGCAGGGTGGTCACGCGGCTTCGCTTGATTTCATCCACAATAAGCTGCGGCTCTTTCTCTCCGCCGGGAGCCAGGAATACGACTCGTGCGCCCTGTGTCCCCCACCAGAACAGCTCCCATACGGATACGTCGAAGCTGTAAGGTGTTTTTTGCAAAATAACATCGTCGCGGCCGATCGGGTATTTTTTCTGCATCCAGTGAATTCGATTCACCAGCGCACGGTGTTCGATCATAACGCCTTTCGGATTACCGGTCGTACCCGAGGTGTAAATGACATAAGCCAGATTTCCGGGCCCTGCCGATCCTTCGGAAGACAGCGGGCTGAAATCTTCATGGTAAGACTTCTCCTCATCCAGCAGGACGCACTCGTATCCGGCAGGCAGTTGCTCGGCCCACTTCGAAGCGGTAAGCACGATACGCGCTCCGCTGTCGTCCAGCATGAAGGCGACCCGGTCACGGGGATGAGCGGGATCGACCGGCAAATATGCGCTGCCCGCTTTAAGAATGGCAAGGAGACCGATCATCATTTCGGCCGATCTCTCGGTCAAAATGGCGACAACTCCGTCTGTCCGCGCGCCTTTGGCCCTCAGAGTACGGGCGAGGCGGTTCGCACGCTCGTCCAATTCCCCGTAGGTGAGCCGGTTCGCGCCGAAAACGACGGCAATCCGGTCCGGATCCTCCGCAGCCTGTTCCTCAATCCACCCGTGGATCGTTTTATCTTCCGGGAACAGGGCCTTCGTATCGTTAAATTCCACGATAATCCGGTGTTTTTCCGTTTCGGTCAGCAACTCGATATCGGAGAGATTCACAGCCGGATTGCGGACGACGGTTTCAAGAATATTAAGGAAATGACGACTCAGCTTCTCAATCGTTTCCCGCTTAAACAGCTTGACCGCATATTCGAACGACAAGCCAAGCCTATCGGAGAACTCTTCGACGCTCAGCGTCAGATCGAATTTCGCGATCCCCATTTCAAACTCAACGGGCCGGAACGTAATCTCGTCGAACTGGAACTGGTTCATGCCGGTGTTCTGCAGTACGAACATCACATCGAACAACGGATTGCGGCTCACGTCACGACGCAGTTGCAGACGCTCGACGACTTCCTCGAACGGAATGTCCTGATTTTCGTAGGCATGCAGCGCTCTGTCTTTTACTTCCTTCAAAAAATGCGAAAACGGCTTATCAGCGGAAGGAAAATTCCGCATCGGCAGCGTGTTGACGAACATTCCCAGCATCGTCTCGAGATCAGGGTGCGGACGTCCCGCCACCGGAGATCCTACGACAATATCTTCCTGACCTGTGTATCTATGAAGCAGGGTGTTGAAAGCAGCGAGAAGAACCATGTACAAGGTCGTCCCCGTCTGGGCGCACAAGCGCTGCAGGTCGGCTGTCAGTCCGCTGCCGATTTCATAGGTCAGGCTGTCGCCTTCAAAGCTTTTGATCGCCGGCCTGATATAATCGGCAGGCATGTCCAAGACAGGTACGTCCTCTCCGCCGCCAAATAGCTCCTTCCAGTACTCGGCTTGCTTCTCGGCCGCCCCTTGGGCGATCTGCCCGTTCTGCCACGCGGCAAAATCTTTGTACTGGATGCGGAGCGGAGGAAGCGTCTCGCCGGCATAAAGACGGCTGAACTCCTCTACGAACACCTCGATCGAGATACCGTCGGTAATAATGTGGTGCATGTCGGCCAGAAGCAGATGCCTTCCTTCTTCCAGCCTGATCAGCTCCGCACGTATAAGAGGCGCCTGTTCCAAATTAAACGGGCGGATAAACGGCATAATAAGCGATTCCAGCGCCGAATCGGGCTGCTTCGCACCGACTTGGGCACCGCTTGAGCCGGATTCGGCTTCTGCCGGCAACCCGCTTACCGATGCCGCGGCGGCTTCATTGCGGGCTTCGTGGTGCCCGTCCGAGTCCAGCTCGCGGTAGGAAACCCGGAAATCCAGCGTTTTGTGGATATGCTGTACGGGTGCTCCGTCGATTACGGCAAAAGACGTTCGCAGCGACTCGTGGCGATCGATCATCGTCCGGAATGCCTCTTCCAGCCGCTCTCTGTCAAGGGGACCTGTCATTTCCAGCGCGGCGCACATGTTATAAGCGCTCTCCGCGTCTCCCAGACGGTCGATAATGAGCAATCTTTTCTGAGCCGGCGATACCGGATGGTAGTCCTTCTCGCCGACTGGTTCAATATCCGCAAAGGCGCTTTCCACCGAGCCGGCGATTAGCGGGGCCAGCCCGCGCACGGTCGGATGGGCGAAAACTTCCCGCAGCGGCACCTCGACGCTGAACTGCTTGGCGATACGGCCGATGAGAAGAACCGCCTTGAGCGAGTGCCCGCCAAGCTCGAAGAACGAATCGTCGATGCCGACGGTTTTGACGCCGAGCACTTCCTGCCACAGCTCCGCGAGCTGCGCTTCCGTTAAAGTGCGCGGAGCGGCGTAAGCCGACACCGGTGCCGGATCCCCGGTAGGCGCCGGCAATGCCTTGCGGTCGATTTTGCCGTTAGGCGTAAGCGGCAGGCTATCCAACCGCACGATATGGGCCGGAACCATGTAGCCCGGCAGTTCGGCGGCGAGCCGCTTCCGCAGCCATGCCTCGTCGGCAGGACCCGCTACATAAGCGCACAAATACTTGTGCCCGCTTGAATCCGTGCGGTCGGTGACAACGGCCTGCGCAACTCCTTCGAGCTTCAGCAGCGCCGATTCTATCTCGCCGGGCTCGATGCGGTATCCGCGGATTTTGACCTGGTAGTCGATCCGGCCGATAAAATCGACGTTTCCGTCCGGCATCCAACGGGCCAAATCTCCTGTCCGGTACAACCGGCCGCCTTCCGCAAACGGGCTGGGGACAAACTTCTCCGCCGTCAGTTCAGGACGGTTGAGATAGCCGCGCGCCACGGAATCTCCGCCGATGCACAGCTCGCCCGCCACCCCCGCCGGGACTGGCCGCAGCGCGGAATCCACGATGTAGAAGCGGTGATTGCCCAACGGTCTGCCGATAGGAACATTGCCTGATTCAGGCAGCTTGTCCGCAGCTTCCTCGTAAAAGCTGGAATCGATGGCCGCTTCCGTCACACCGTAGCTGTTCATGATCCGCATGCTTCCCGCAAAACGCGACAGCAGCGTCCGGTAATCGTGCACGCTGCAGCTGTCGGAGCTCGTGATCAGCAGCTTCAGCGCGCTGATGTCCGTCCCGTGATCGTACACGTGCTCCATAAGCGGCAAAATGAGAGCCGGCGTAGATTCGAACACCGTGATCCGGTGTTTTTCCAGATAGCTCGCCAATGCGGAAGGATCGATCCGCACCTCCTGGGGACAAATAACCATCGTCCCCCCGTTCACGAACGTCCGTGCGAGATCGCCCGCAAATACGTCAAACGAAAAACTCGCAATCTGCAGGAGTTTTACGTCAAATTCCCTCAACCGATACCCGTACCGGTATCCGAACGAAGTGTTCACATAATGCCTGTGCTCAATCATCACACCCTTGGCATTGCCCGTCGTTCCCGACGTGTAGATCACATAAGCAAGGTCATCGGGTTTATTGACCGGCTCAAGGTTGCTTACCGCTTCTTCCGGGTTCAAGCCGGAAAGCCAGGCTTTCTCCTCACCTGAATTCGAGGCCGCTTGCTCTCCCGCTTTCAAAGGCTTTACAAAACCTTGATTTTCTGCGGCTTCCAGAAGGCCCTGCATATCGAGAATACTTCCCGGATAATCCGCTCCTTGGAGCAGACCGGTCAGTTTTGCCTGGGTAAGCAGTACCCCCGCACCGCTGTCTCGGAGCATGTATGCAATGCGCTCTGCCGGATAAGTCGGATCGATCGGAATATAGGCACCGCCCGCTTTCTGAATGGCGAGAACCGCCGTCACCATATCGGCCGAGCGCTCAAGCAGAACGGCGGCCGGACTGTCCGGTCTCACGCCCTGTTTTCTGAGAATTCGCGCCAGCACATTCGCCCGCTCGTTCAACTCCCGGTAGGTCAGCGAAGTCTCTTCGTACACGACCGCCGTTTTGTCCGGAGTCTGTGCCGCTTGTGCCTCGAAAAGCTCATGAAACGTCCCTTCCGGGAAAGCGGCCGAGGTACCGCTCCATACTTCCGTAAGTTCTTGTCGCTCCTGCTCGGACAAAAGAGTGAATTCGGAGACGATTTTTTCCGGCTGGCTGGAGGCCTGGCCCAGAACCGTCTCCAAGTGCCCCTGAATCCTCGCGATTTCCGCTTCTCCGTATGTGTGCCCGTTATAGGAAAGGGTAATGTTTAAAACATCCCCGTCTTCTACCTCGATATTAAAATCGTAAGGAGTCTGCTCGGATAATCCCGCCTCCGTAATAGCGAATCCGAGCCGGTTTTCCAAGTCCTCCTGACCGATCAGTTCCTGCAGCGGATAATTTTCAAATACGACGATATGCCCGATAAGATCCTGTTTCAAGGCTGATTGAGCCTGGATTTCCGCCAGTGAATAATAGTCGTACGCACGTGATTGAACCGTCTGCCGCTGAATTTCCTTCAACAAACCGGTAAACGTATTGTCCGACTGCAGCGAGATCCGCACGGGAACCGTATTAATGAACAAGCCCACCATCCGCTCGATACCTTCAATCTCCGGCGGTCTGCCTGACACGACGGTCCCGAAAACGACATCTTCGCTTCGGTTATAGCGACCGAGAATGAGCGCCCAAGCGGCCAGAAACAAGCTGCTGATTGTCGCTCCGCTGCGTTCCGCAATACCGCGGAGCTGGCGGCCCGTATCCGCCCCGACCGTAAACTTCCGTTCCGACGGAAGGTAGCCTTTGCCGCCGGATATCGCGGTATTGCCGGGCAATCCCGACGGTTCTTCCACGCCTTCCAGCAGAGCCTGCCAGTAATCCGACGCAGCCGTCTGATCCTGCTTTTGCAGCCACTGCACATACAGGCTGTAGGGACGGACCTCGGGTAGGGACGCTTGCCGTCCGTTCTTTTCGGCTTCATAGTAACTAAGAAACTCTTCCAGCACAATGCCGATGCACCAGCCGTCCATAATAATATGATGAAACGTGAAGAGCAGCGTATATTCCTGCTGGCTTGTCCGAAGAACGGTTAACCGCACCAGCAGTTCTTTGCTTATGTCAAAAGGACGATTTTTATCGGCTTGGATCAGCGATTCAAGTTCGGCATTCCGTTCGCTGTCCTGCAACAAGGCCAGAT
Source organism: Paenibacillus chitinolyticus NBRC 15660 (assembly GCF_000739915.1). Lineage (GTDB taxonomy): Bacteria > Bacillota > Bacilli > Paenibacillales > NBRC-103111 > Paenibacillus_F > Paenibacillus_F chitinolyticus. The sequence continues at coordinate 215,045 of NZ_BBJT01000003.1, forward strand.
CCTTAAAAAAGACAGATGCCTCTCGTTCTTTGAATACGATTTGCCGGGGTTTCGCGACATTTTTGTGATACATATTCGAACGGAGCGTTTCATGCCGCTGTACAAGAAGGCGAAAACTCCTTTCCAGCGCCTGCATATCCAGATCTCCGCGTATGGACAGGCTCACCTGCTCCAGGTAAGCGTGCGAATCGGGATTCATCAGCGCATGAAACAGCATACCTTCTTGTAAAGGCGTCAAATGGGACATTTTCTCAATTTCTAGTCCTTTACTCATCCGTAACTCCCCCTTTGCAACCCTTATACGCTCTCATAAAATTGTTTAATGTCCTCGAACTCATCGAGATCCAGATCGTTTGCCCCGACATCGGCCGGCGTTAACTCTCTCTCTGTTTTGGCTTCGCAGTGGCGCAGCACCTCATCCAAATTTTCTTCCAGACGATGAAGCAAATCCGATGCTGTCTTTTCCGTGTACGCATGGCCGTCATAATCGAGCCGGAGGGTGAGGACGCCCGATTCGAACGTGCTCTTGAGATACCAGCTGTACTCCCGTGCCGCCCACAATTCGTCTGTTATTCTATCGCCCGCGTTAAACGAATCAAAATAAGGAGTTACGACACCCGAAGGCTCCAAGTGGACGAACCCGATCCGCGGCTTCTTCCGGACTGCGGTTTCTTCTGATTGCCGACCCGAAGACGCAAGATCGTACAAAGCCCCGTACCCGATTCCTCCGTCCGGGACTTGACGTACCGTTTCTTTAACTTGTTTGAGATAGCCCGCCAAATCACCGGTATGCGAGGTATCCAGCACAAGCGGATACTGCGTATCGAACCAGCCCACTGTCCGCGAGAAATCCAGCCTCTTATCAGCGCACAGCTTTCTGCCGTCTGCCGTCAGTTCCACGGGGAAACGTTTGAGTCCCGAGGATTCGCCGAATGTTTTGCCGAGTGCGGATAAAATCGCTTCGCGGGCCTCCATCGAATAAATCTCTTTCACGCCTGTGAGCAATTGGCTCGTCTTTTCCGCCGGGATAACCGCACAGACCGAATTTCGGAGCGGCGGAAGACCCGCCTCGGTTTCTTTATCAGGCGGAACAGTCCATTCCTCCGCATTGCCGGGCAGAGTCCAATACTCCCGCTGGGCCTGCGACTGACTGCTCTCCGCGTATTTTGCCAAATGGGCTGCCCACGTTCGGAAAGCATCTGTTTTGAGAGGGAGCGATACGCTTTCTCCCGCTATAAGCTGTCCGTAAACGGTCGCCAAATCTTCCAAAATTACCGAAAAAGAAGTCTCGTCGGTAATCAGACGGTGGATCGCAATCAGAAGATAGTCACCTTCGCCTGTCTTGAACAGCACGCTTTTTGCCAGCGGTCCTTCTTTCAGGGAAAGACCCGATTCGATCCCTTTGCTTTGCAGTTCAACGGCCGCTCTGAAATCGGACTTATCCCCGTCCAGACGTATGACGCTTAGTCCCGCATCTTCTTCCAAGGAACGGTGCTCCAGCTTCAAGTTCCCTTCTTTCAAAACGGCACGCAAACGAAGGGCGTCATGCTGTTTCAGCACCTTGTCCCAAGCCGAACGGACATGGTTTTCTTCCAGACCGGCTTCGGAAAACAACAGCGCCGAAAGCGACGATGCGGATTCGTAACCGCCTTGTTCGAAAAACCGGTTCTGCACAGGGGTCAGCACCATTTCTCCTTCGACCGGACCTTGTGCGATTTCACGGACGGACGACCTCACATACGCGCCGAGATCCCCGATGGACGGATGCTCGAACAACTGCTTGATATCCAGCGCATACCCTTCCGCTCTCATGCGGGCCACGACCTGGATGCCTTTGATCGAATCTCCCCCTAGGAGGAAGAAATTGTCGTGAATGCCGATGCCGGTTCGACCCAGCACATCCTGCCATACACCGGCCAGCGCCTCTTCCACTTCATTGCGGGGAGGGGCGTACTCCGTATCCGGACGGAACAGATCATCCGGTTCGGGAAGCGACTTCCGATCGGTTTTACCGTTTGGCGTAAGCGGAAGCTTGTCTAGAAATACATAGTGCGACGGGACCGAATAGTAAGGCAGTTGTCTGGCCAACTGCTCCCTGACCTCCGCCGCGCTTATAGCCGAATCCGACTTTGGCACGACATACGCGCACAAAACGGCCTCGTGTCCACCGCTTTGATTGACCGTAACAGCCGCCTCCTGAACGGATGGCACCCTTATCAAAGCATTTTCGATCTCCCCGAGCTCGATGCGGAAGCCTCTCACTTTCACCTGGTGATCAATCCGGCCCAGGAATTCCAGGTTCCCGTCCGGCTTCCAGCGTGCAAGATCGCCTGTTCTGTACATTTTCGTTCCGGGGACAAACGGATTGGGCACGAATTTCTCCGCCGTGAGATCCTCACGTTTCCAGTACCCCCGTGCCAGCCCTTCTCCGGCTATACACAATTCGCCCGGCACTCCGACAGGCTGCAGGTTGGAACGCGCATCGACGATATACACTTGCGTGTTGGCGATCGGTCGGCCGATATCGATCCGGCTTGCCTGAGTCAGTTCCCTGACCGCGGACCATACCGTCGTTTCGGTCGGTCCGTACATGTTGTAGATCCTCAGTCCGTCAAGCGTCTGCAGGTGCTCCAGCAGCGCATGCGGGAGGGCTTCGCCGCCGACCATAATTTCCTTCACTCCGTTCAGCGCCCGCTTGCCTTCTTCGTTGGCGAGCAGCATTTGCAGACGGGAAGGCGTCATTTGCAGCATTTCAATCTCACGCGAACGAATGAGTTCACCGAGAGCTTCGGCTTCAAGCTGATGATGCCGGTCTCCAACGACGACTGTCATTCCCGTCAGAAGGGGCACCAGAGATTCCAAAACGAAGATGTCGAACGAGATGGTCGTTAACGACAAAATCGTTTTATCCGGGCGGAAAGCAATCTGCTCTTTCATCCCGGTTACGAAGTTCATGACGGAACGATGCGGCAGCATGACACCCTTCGGATTTCCTGTCGATCCCGACGTATAGATGACATAAGCCAGATGCTCAGGCTTTGTGCCCCCAACGTCCAGATTGGAACCGTCGTTCCGATAGATTTCTTCCTCTTCGAGGAATAGCACGCTTCCGTCGTAGTCCAGGTCTTCGATCAAGCTGCGGCTGGTCAGCAGCACCGCTGCTTCACTGTCCTGAAGCATATAGAGAACACGTGCCGAAGGATAATCCGGATCGATGGGCACGTACGCGCCTCCGGCTTTCAGCACGGCCAGCTGGCCGATGATCATTTCGATCGAGCGCGGCACCATAAGCCCGACAAGCCGGTCGGGTCCCACGCCCAGCTCTCGCAGTGTCCGGGCAGCGGAATTGGCGCGTTCGTTCAATTCCCGGTACGTCAAGCTCCGGCCTTCGAAAACGAGCGCGGCAGCTTCCGGCGTTTTCGCAGCCTGCTCCTCAAATGCTTCGTGGATCGTTATGCCAGTAGGAAACTCCGCCGCCGTGGCGTTTAATCCGCTGATCAAGTCCTCTTTCTCCGTTGCCGTGAGCATTCCGATATCCCCAAGCAGAATATCCGCCGATCCGGCTATCGTCTCCAGGATGACCGAATAGTGCCGGGCCAGACGCTCCACTGTTTCACGCGCGAACAGATCTGTAGCATACTCCCAGGTAAACAGCAGCCCGTCTTTCTGCTCCGTAACATGCAAGGAGAAATCAACTTTGGAGATGCCTACATTAAACTCTCCGGGCTTAAAGGAAAGCTTGCCCGTCTTCACGACGTCCGTTCCTACATTCTGCAGGCTGAAAATCGTATCAAAGAGAGGATTGCGGCTTAAATCCCGCACAAGCTGCAGCTTCTCGACAATTTCCTCGAACGGATATTCCTGATTTTCGAACGCTTCGAGAGACTGACGTTTCACCTCTTGCAAAAATTGTCCGAAAGCCAGAGAGGACTCGGGCTTGCTGCGGATCGCCAGCGTATTTACGAACATACCCGCCATATTTTCCGTATCGGCGTGTCTTCTCCCTGCGGCAGGCGTACCGACAAGGATGTCCTCCTGACCGGAATATTTGGCCAGCAGCACATTATAGGCAGCAAGCAGCACCATGTATAGCGTCGTTTCATTGTTTTTCGCCAGGCTGTACAGCGCCTTTGTCAATTTCCCGTCCGGAAGCTGGACGAAGCTGTCCCCTTTAAAGCTTTGAGCGGCCGGGCGCGGATAATCCGTCGGCATCTGAAGAACGGGAAGCTCGCCTTCCAGCGTCTGGAGCCAATAAGCTTCCTGTCTGCTGAATTTTCCTTCAGCCAGCTGTTCGTTCTGCCAGATCGCATAATCTTTGTAATGCACATTTCGCGGAGGCAGAAGCCGCCCCTGATAAAGCTGGATAAAATCATCCAGAAGCACGGCCATGGAATAACCGTCCGCCACAGCATGGTGAACATCGATCAGCAGAACGCTGCCGCCCGTTTCCAGCTCGAACAGACCGGCCCGGAATAAAGGCGCTTTTGTGAGATCGAACGGCCGGACGAACTGCATCTGCAGCGTCTCTATCTCTTCCGCCCGCACTGTCGAGACGGGAACATCGAGATCGGCTTCTTCCGCGATTTTTTGTACCACTTCCCCGTTTTCCAGCTCGAAATAGGTCCGAAACGATTCATGTCGCGCAGCCGCCTGCCGAAGTGCCCGAATAAGACGCTCCCGGTCGATTTCTCCTTCTATAAAAAGGCGTCCCGGCACGTTGTAAGCCGTCCCTCCGCCGCCCAATTGATCGAGAACGTACATTCTTTTTTGGGCTGACGAGACTGGATAAGACTGTTTCGGCTGAACCGGCTGGATAGGTTCGTACGTTTGTCCGGAACCGCCCGTGATGAACTGTTCCAGGTCCCCAACCGTCTGCAGGGCAAAAAGCTCGCTTAACGGAATATGAATGCCGAATTCTTTGTTTACCCTCGAAAGAATGACGGTCGCTTTTAATGAATCACCGCCCAGCTGGAAAAAATTATCCGTGGCATTCACATGAGCGGCGCCAAGCACATCTTTCCAAATAGCTGTGAGCTTGTCCGTTACGCTTCCTTGCAAGTTTTGTTTGCCGGGAAGCGGCAAATTGCCGCCGGAGGGAGCAGGTAAAGCCGCAAAATCCGTCTCACCGTCTGGCAGCAGCGGAAGCTCCGCCATCGGAATCACATACCGGGGGACCGCATAATCCGGCAAGGTTTCGTGCAGCAGCGAAAAACTTTCTATTTCTTTCCATATTTTTGAAGGGTTAGCAACGATGTAGGCCGTCATATAGTCAACGGCTTCATTTTCAGGGTGAAGCTGAGCGGTTACGACACATGCCTCAAGGTGAAGCGTGTGCAGCAAATGCTCTTCGATCTGATCCAAAAACACGCGGTTCCCGCGTACAAAGACAGAGCGCGAAGATTTTCCGAGCCGTTTAATGGCTCCGCTGGGGTAGCTGTAGGCCCATTTCCCCGTACCCGTGAAACGGTTCGACGGAGATTTGACTTTTCCGCCCGAAACCGCATAGACTTCGCCGATCGTTCCGGGTGGGGCCGGATATTTGTAAGCGTCCAGAATACATTCGTAGCTCCCGTTCTCATCCGCATGCAGGGCCCATCTCGCCCACACCCGCTCGCTTTCCTCCGCACTAAGGAGAGACAGTTCGGGCAGGCGTTTATCGCCCCCTTGAGCGATAGACTCGAGCAAACGAATGAAATAACGGGACCAGGTTTCAACCGTTTCAGGCTGGAAAAGGTCCGCATTATAATCGAAATCGAGCCTCAGCTCTTTCGAAATCTCCGTCACGTTCAAGAAAAGCTCGTACTTGCAATACGCCGGATCATGAACAAGCAGTTCCGTGTCAAGCTCGTGAAAAGCGAGCTTCGGCAGCGGACGGTCCATGTTGAATACGGCCGTAAGGACAGGCAGATTACGCAGCCCGCGCTCCGCCAGCGCCGCAAAGCTGTATGCCTGATATGCGTCCAGCTCGTTCATTCTTTGCTTGATAGAACCCGCATAAGCGGCAAAGCTCTGCTCGGAGGAAGCCCGGCTGAGAACAGGGAGCAGATTGACACAGTTTCCTATCAGAAAAGGAGCTTCCATCTGCGACTGTCCGGCCGTGGGTACCCCGACCGTAATATCGCTCTGGCCCGTTAACCGGTGCAGAAAAAGATGAAATCCCGAAAGCAGCGTCACAAAAAGACTGCTTCCGAGCTTTATGCTGGTTTTTTTCAGTTCTTGTACAAGAGAGGTCTGAAGTATAGTTGTATGCCTTCCGCCCCGGGAAGTCGGAAGAACCGTTCCCCGGACGGGGGAAGGCAGCTCGACCACGGGAACCTGCTTCTCGAAAAGTCCGTTCCAATAAGCGGCGGCTTCAGCGCTTTGCGGTTTCTTCAGCTGTTCGGACTGCCAAGCGGCATATCTTCTGAAAGGCGCCGGTTCTGGCAGGCGGTAAGCTTCCTGACGGACAAGAGCGGAATAAATCCGCTCCAGTTCCTGGACGAACAGAGCCATGGACCATCCGTCCGCAATCAGGTGATGAAAAGTGAACACGGCCGTATGCTCGTCAGCCGATGTACGGAGAAGATGAATACGGAACAGCGGTGTCTTCTGCTCCAAATCGAACGGCGTCTGACTCTCGCTATGGAGCCAAATCCGAATCTGGCGTTCCTGTTCCGCAGAATTAAAACCCGTTAAATCCACAACCGGAACCGGCACATTCAAGGCATCCGTTACGATCTGGGTTTCACCGTCTTGACTGATGACTAGACGAAGTGCTTCATGTCTAGCGGTAACGGCCCGGACAGCCTGCTCGAACACCTCATTCCTCAGCGGTCCGCGAAACCGCAGAAGTGCGGTTTCGTGAAGCGCCGGGGAATCCTTGCGATTGGAAACGGAGGCGAACCAGAGCTGCTTCTGGTCGGGAGTCAGCGGAAACGTTTCTCCTTGACCGTCTGCCGGCAGCTTGTCGGCGGGAAGCCTGCTGCCGGAAGGATCGTCATCATCCGGGGACGGGTCCCGGTCGGGAAGAAATCCGCCTTTCCGCAGTTCGCCGATGCTGTCTTTGACAGCTTGTACAATGCGTGAGATATCTTCTTCCGAGTGGGCGGTGGACAAGAAGCAGTTGCGCCCCTCCCAGATATAAATGCCTTTATCGAGCATGTGATAGTAGAACAGCTCAAGGTCGCCTTTAAGTACAAAGCGGAAAAGCGAACCGAAGTGCACCACCTTGATCGGCACGCCTTCCCGGCCGAAATACGTGTTCAGCTCATCGGCGAAACGCGCCGTGCGAGCATTCAGCGCAGCCTGAACCTGGCCTCCCGAGGCTTCCAGATGGTTCAGTACGGCGAGGGATGCCGCCATTGCCAGCGGATGATGGCAGAACGTACCCGCTACGAACGTTCTCCGGTGTTCGTTCTGCGGGAAGGAATCGTCGCCGAATTTCCAAGTTCCTCCGTCAATGCCGTCCATAAATGCCGAGGAACCGGCGACGATACCGATCGGCATGCCGCCCCCGATGACCTTCCCGTACGTGACCAGGTCCGCTTTAATGCCGAACCATGCCTGGGCGCCGCCCGGATGCAGGCGGAAACCGGTAATCACTTCATCGAAGATGAAAGCGGTGCGGGACTGGGCCGTAATACGGCGGATTTCTTCCAGGAATGCTTTCGGCTGGAAATCGGGCCGGCGGCTTTGCACGGGCTCGACCACTACGGCAGCCAATTCATGGGCGTGCGTACGGATATATTCCAGCGAGTCTTCGCTTCCGTAATTGAGCACGACCACGTCGTCCACCATATTTTGCAAAATGCCCGGGGCCAGCGGAGTCGAATGCTCCTTGTTCGTTCCCGCGCTTCCCAATGCGAGCACGCCGTCGAACGTACCGTGATAAGAACCGGCGAAAATAACGACCTTCGCACGTCCGGTCGCGGCACGGGCAAGCCTCAGGGCAACCATCACGGCTTCCGTTCCGGAATTGTACAGCGCGATGCGTTCCACTCGGGTCATCCTGCAGATGGATTCGGCGACCTGACCGGCGAGGTTGGACATAGGGCCGACGCACATGCCGTTCGCAAGCTCCCGTTCAATCTTTTCGCGCACGAACGCAGGGTTGTGTCCGAACAGATTCACACCGAAACCCATCGTCAAATCGACATACTCGTTGCCGTCAAGGTCCCACAGCTTGGAGCCCTCGGCGCGTTCCGAAATAATCTGGTAAACCATTTCTTTCAAAAGAGGCCGGAAACCGGCGACATTGCGGTTGTTCGCATACACATCGCGGTACTGCTGGGTGTACGCTTTCGTACGACCCGTCCGTGCCGTGTACCGCTCTATCAGCTCGCGCACATGCTTTTCCTGTCTCTGTGACAGCGATTCGCGGGCCTTCAGGTCCAAAGCTTTATAAGGTACGTAGGGTTTCGGCTCCTCGCCGTTTACCTGTGGCGGGGCAGGTCTCGTTTCGACGGCTGCGGCGACTTCTCTCGTCGTTCCGGCATGCAGCCGGGCGTCAGACTGCGCCGGAGACGCCGCAATCACCCTCACGGCAGGTGCCGGACCGGGCACGGCGGCCGGTTGAACGGGCAGCGGCGCTTGCGCTGCCGGACGGTTTCCGAGCACTTGCAGCTGCTGTGACATCAGCTGTAGCTGCTGCTCCACGATGCGCTCGACTGCGGAAGAAGCTGCGCTTCCGGCGATACCTACGACAGGAACGGACGCGGCCTCTGCCTGTCCTTGTCCGCCCGCAGTTCCGGCAGGCTCGCTGTAGCTGTACGGCTCCGCAGGAACAGTTCGCTCGTAAACGGCAGACGCCGTCTCGGCGGGAGACACTTGCAGGACCTCTTCTGAACGGATCACGGACGCGGTTTCGGCCTGCGGCACCCGTTCGACGATATATGCCGTCAGCAGGTCCAGGTTTGTGAGCGATTCGAAGAAATCGCTCATGGGTACATCCAGTCCGAACGCGTCTTTAATGCTGTGACGGACCTGGGATAAATTGATGGAGTCCAGTCCCAGCTCCAGGAAATGTGTCTGAGGCTGAAGCTCTTCCGTACTGAGCTGCGATACGTTGCCGATCATCGTAATCAGCGTCTGACGGATGGAATCGGCGTGACGGGCGGAGGCTGTTTCCGCCTGTAGCTGTTCGTTCACCACACTCACCTGCTCCTTTGCGGATATATATTGTTCCCGTTCCGGTTGACCCGTTGGCGCCGAATGCAGCGATTGCGCCGCAGATGCTGCCTGTCCGGCCTTGACGGGAACGTCGACCCAGCATCTTTTCCGCTGGAACGGATACGTCGGAAGGGATACTTTTCTGAACGATCCTTTCGCATATAGGGCCTTCCAATCTACGGATGCTCCCTGTACATACTGTCGGGCCAGTTCCTGCACAGCTTCCGCGCCAAGATCGGCGAAATTTCCCGGATGCGTGTATTCTTGCACTTGAGCGCTGTCTATTTTGCCGATATAAACGCCGTCCGAACCCTTGCCTTCCCTATGAAGACGCTGCAGTTTCTGTTTCAATTCGGCTGCATCGGATGCCGTAACCGCCAACCGGTAAGTCAGATGGCTGCGGCCCGTGCCGGCCGTATAACATACATTCTGCATGTCGCGTTCATCCGTACGGGCAAACAGTTGGTCGTAATCCCGGATAAGCTCCTGCAGTCCTTCCTCGGTTTTAGCCGATAGCGTGAGCAGCAGCGGGACGCTGCCTTCGGGTCCGCTATTTGCCGCAGATGCTTCGGGCAGAGGTTCGGGGGCTCCCGTGTACTCTTCCAGTACGACATGGCAATTGGTTCCGCTAAAGCCGAACGAGCTGATCCCGCATCTTCTCGGGGCGCCGTCCGTTTTCCATTCTTTTAACTGGGTATTCACATAAACCGGCGATTCCTCGAAACTGATTTTCCGGTTCGGAACCCGGTAATGAACGGAAGGGGCGATCTGCTTGTGCTGCAGGGAAAGCACCGTCTTGATCAATCCTGCGATTCCGGCCGCTTCATACAAGTGACCGATATTGGATTTAACCGTGCTGATGGCACAGAACTGCTTGCGTTTCGTCCTTCTGCGGAAAGCCTTCCCGATTCCGTCGATTTCGACCGGATCGCCGAGTTTGGTTCCGGTTCCGTGAGCTTCGATATAAGTCACCGTCTCCGGATCGATCCGTGCATTGCGCCAAGCTTGAGAAATGACATCCGCCTGGGAGGATGCGTTCGGGGCCGATATGCCCACAGTACTTCCATCCTGGTTAATCGCGCTCCCCTTGATCACAGCAAGGATGTTGTCCTTGTCTTTGATCGCTTTGCCGAGAGGTTTCAGGAAAACGGCACCCACACCCTCGCCCCAGCCCGTTCCGTCCGAACTGTCGTCGAAAGCCCGGGCACGGTCGTCGGAGGATTCCATGCCGATGCCCGCCTTAACCGGCAGCAGGATCGTTTTCACGCCGCCCGCAAGCGCCATATCGCAGTCTCCGCTCAGAATCGCTTTGCAGGCCAGATGAACGGCTACCAGCGAGGAAGAACATGCGGTATCAACGGTGACGGCAGGTCCTTTGAGATCAAGCAGATACGATATCCGGCTTGAAATGATCGAGGACAAATTTCCGATCGCGAAATTCGGAAGAGAAGCCGGGGACACTTCGGACAGAAGCCGCTCGTATTCGAAGCTGGTTTTGGAAAATCCGACGTAAACGCCTACTCGTTTGCCGGAAAGATTGGAACCGCCGTAGCCCGCATCCTCGATCGCGCTCCATACGGTTTGCAGAAAAAGCCGCTGGTTCGGATCCATCAGTGAAGCTTCGCGCGGCGTCAGCTTGAAGAACGAATAGTCGAACGTATCGATTTCGTCCAGATAACCGCCTTCCGCGAGCGACAAATCCCGGCCCTCCGTATTCAAATGAGAAATGAACGCCTCGGCGTCCTTTCTCCTCTTTTCGCCATACGGGGCTATACAATCACGGCCCTCGGAGATATTCGTCCAAAACTGCTTAAGGTTGTCCGCCTGCGGGAATTTCCCGGACATTCCGATGATCGCGATATCGCCGTCGGTTTCCTGGCCGGAATCCGCCAGTCTATCGCTCTGCTCGACACGGTCGGCCTCATCCCCCTGCGAAATAAAGCCGGCCAGCTTCGAAATCGTCGGATAGGAGAAAAAGTCCGTCACGGACACTTGAACGCCCAACTGGGTTTCGAGCTCCTCAACGATTTGCACGAGCTGGAGGGAGCTGGCCCCGATATCGAAATAGCTCTCGTGCGTATCAATATCGTCAACCTGCAAAATTTGCTTCACGATGGCAAGCAGCTTCTGCTCCGCTACGCTGCGCGGAATGACAGCCGCACGCGCACTTTGCTTTTCCTGCTCCCAAATTTTCTGGAGCCCAGCAATCATTTCTTCAAACTTCCCGTCCGTATAGTCCTGGGCAAGCTTGTACCGCTGCACTTTGCCGCTGGTCGTTTTGGGAATCCGCCGGATGGGGAGAACCGCTTGAATGTCCCACCCTCCCCGGTAATTCAAATGACCCTTGAGACGTTTGGCCAGCGGGGCGAAATCTTCGATTTTTTTCGTGTGCATCACAAAAACGATAATCCGGTCCTGGCGGGTCGCCGGATCGTAGGCACCGCAAACCGCTACTTTACCCAGCTCCACGCCTTCCACTTCTTCCGCAACCCGCTCGATGTCGTGAGGATACACATTTTGCCCGTTCGCAAAAATGATATCCTTCGCCCGGCCCGTAATAATGAGCCGACCCTCTCGCATAAAGCCCAGGTCGCCTGTTATGAGCCATCCGTCCGGAGTAATGACCTTGGCGGTCGCCTCGGGATTGTTGTAATAGCCGGACGTTACGTTCATGCCGCGGATTTGAATATTCCCGATCACGTAATCGTCCAGAGGCAGGTTCGCGTCGTCACAGATGCGGATATAGCTGTTTTGCAGCGGATGACCGACATCCACAAACGTCAAGCAGCGGTTATCCGAAGCGTCTATCTGAACCACCTTTTCGCCGATATTCAAATGCTCACGATCCAGGTGAAGACGCCGGAAATTTTCTTCCAAAGGGGGCAGAGACATGCCCACGCTTGCCTCGGCCATGCCGTATACGGTAAACATGGCGGTACTTCTCAGGTGGTGTTTGCTCATGGCCTCCATAAACACGTCGCATAGCTCGCTGGAAATCGGCTCCGCCCCGTTATAAATCAGACGCAGCCGGGACAAGTCCCAATCCGCCGCATTTTCCGGTTTGTACTGGGCCAGAAAAAATTTATACCCGAAATTGGGTGAGCAAGTCTGGGTAACCTTATGCTCCGACGCTTTCTTCATCCACAAAGACGGGCGCCGGATAAACAGCGCGGTCGGCATAATAAGCTGCCTGGTGTTGGACATGACGCAGGTCAGGTGAAAAGCGATCAATCCCATGTCATGCGTGAGCGGCATCCAGCCGAGATAGGCATCCGTTTCGTCCATCTCCGTTTGAACGGCCATGTCCCTCGTGTTATAAATCAGATTTTCATGGGTCAGCATGACCCCTTTCGGATCTCCCGTCGAACCTGACGAAAACTGGATAAACGCCAGATCGGACGCCTTCGCCTCATGAATAACCCCCTTATCCCCAGTGGAATAATGTACTTTATCCGTAAAAAGAGACACCTCTCTGACCTTTTCGAACACCTCCTCTTTTCCGTTTTGGAGGGCATATTTCTCCAGATTGTCCAGTGCTTTTCCTTCGGTGATCAAGTAAGGATTGTTCAGGGTATCCCATATTTTAAACAGTTTCATCTTGTGCTCGTCATTATTGCCGACCGTTACCGGTACCGGGATAATTCCCCCCAGCAGGCAGCCCCAGAACACATTCAGAAAAGACCTGTTATCGTCGATTTGCATAAGAAGCTCGTCGCCCGCTTTCATGCCCGAGCTTTGGAGATGGTGAAGAACGCCAAGCGCGTCTTCAAGCAGCTCTCCGTAAGTAATACTTTCTTCGTTCTGGTCACCGTTAATAAAGATTATTCCGCTGGACTTCTTGTCTCCCCTGTCCCGGATAACGTCAATCAGTGTCAGAAATTGTTCCACGTTCATCCCTCCGCAGTTATCCCCTTGTCACAAGCTTTTTGTAAAAGAGTCCGTAAACAACCGGCGAATCGTCTCGTCTTGTTCCTTCTCGGATATCTTCTTAGTCCGAAGCACTTGCCGGACGCTTTCCTGTACATCTTGCCTCAGACCATAGGCATCCCGGACGGAACCGTTCATTTCCGTGTATGAACTCAGCATTTCACGCACGCGTCTGACAGGCTCAAGCACTCCCTGCGCATACTCTTCCTCGTTCCAGTTCGCATTGGGCGCCGAAACCGCGGCAGAGAATCCTGCCTCGATAAACTGCCGGACCGGAAACAAGTCCGCCAAACTCTCCGCATCCGCTTCCCGGTCGTAAGCGTAAGGCCGGATCTGCCCTGAGCTATCCCGGGTCAAGTTTTTCAGAACCGTTCTCGGACCCAGTTCAACGGCCAGTTCAACGCCTTCTTCCGCTAAAAACCGAACGGTTTGCAACCACTTCACCGGTGTGGTCATCTGATCGACAAGCCCCCGGCGGATAGCCGCAGCATCCGGATAAGGAAGCGCCGTGGTATTGGAAATGACCGCCCAGCGGCCCTCCTTGAATGTGACCTTGTTCAGCGCTTCTTCCAGGCTTTCCGCTGCGGGCTGCATAAGCACGCTGTGAAACGGTCCGCTGACCGCGAGCCGGGTCACTTCGATGCCGAGCCGCTCCAGTTCCTCCGCGGCGCTTGCCACTGCGTTCCGGTGGCCGGAAACGACCAATTGGCTGCCGGAATTGTACCCGGCAATGGCCGCCGGCTGCCCGTCGGAAGAATGCCTGCGGCACAGCTCCTCCAGCATAAGCTGATCGGACGTGCGGACAGCGATCATGGAGCCGAGGCCGGCTTCCGCCGCCTCCTCCATAAACTTGCCCCGCTGGATGACCAGTCCGAGCGCCTCCGCAAATGTGAGGACGCCGCTGCTCACGAGCGCGGAGTATTCACCAAGGCTGTGCCCGGCCGAGTATCGGGGTTCGATCCCGATCTCGTGCAGGTATACCCGGCTTGCCAAAACGCTTACCGTCAGCAGCGCCGGCTGTGTAAAAGACGTTCTGGAGAGCTGGGCGGCGCTTCCTTCGAAACATAAAGATTTCATATCGTAGCCGGCCAGATCACTTGCTTCTTCGAACAATGCTTTCGCCCCGTCGTAACGGGCGTACCAGGCGGCCCCCATGCCGACATACTGGGAACCCTGCCCGGGAAATAACCAGGCGGTAGTAACCATGCCCCGCTCCTTTCTTACGCGTACAAAGATGAGTAACGGATTCCCAGGGAAGCGTGCAGGATATCCACGATTTCTTTCTGGAAGTCATTGATAAAAAAATGCCCGCCGTCAAACGAATGAGCCGTAAAAGCGCCCGTCGTATGACGCCTCCAGTCGAGCACATCCGTTTCCCGCATCGTATCCCGCTTCCCTGCCAATACCGTCATGGCGCAGTCCAGCTTCTCCGCTTTCTCGGCGTAAGCGTATGTTTCGACAAGCCGGAAATCCGCCCGGAGAAGAGGTAAAAACAAATTCATTAGTTCTGAATTTTCAAATAATTGAGGAGGGGTTCCCCCCAAATCCGCAATTTTCGTTTTGAACAATTCCGGCTCCATCCCGTGCAAAGGAGGCTCTGTGCGCTGTATATGAGGAGCCATCCTGGCAGCCGCAAAAAAATGCAGCGGGTTTTGTCCGTGCTTCTCCCTAATGCGGTGGATGAGTTCAAAGGCAATCAGGCTGCCCATGCTGTAACCGAAAAAAGCAGCCTGACCTTTGTCGAGATAAGGTTCCACTACGGGCAGAAGATCATTTACGGCCTCGTCCACATTTTCGTAGAAAGACTCGTTAATGCGCCTTCCCCGGCCCGCCAGTTCCAGCGGCACCAGCTCAATGCCGGAATCCAGCAAGGGCTTCCACCTTGTGTAAATCACCGACGACCCGCCCGCATAGGGCAGACAAAACAAGAATATCTTTTTCATCCTGTCACCTGCCCCATTCGTAACCATTTTGTAAAAGCTTGCGGAAGGCGGTTAAAAATCAAACCGGCTCAAGCGTCGCTTCCTTGCGGGCGGAAAGTCCCGCCTGCTCGAAATAAGCGGCAAGCGCTTCTTTGACGATCTTGCAGCCCTGCTCCAGCAGCTCGGAATCAATCGTCAGGGCAGGCATCAGTTTCACGACTGTATCATTTCTTCCGGACCGTTCGATAATGAGACCCTGGTCGTAGCAGCGGGACGCCACGAATTTGGCTGCCTGCTCGCCGCCTTCCAATCCGCCCAGATCGATTCCCCAGATCAGGCCGAGTCCGCGGACTGTGATGGCCGGGTGCAGGGGAACGATTTCTTTTTGCAGATAGTCGCTGACCCATGCTTCCTTCTCTTTCACCGATTCCTCCAGGTTCGAAGAAATTCTGAACTCCAGCGCCGCCGTCGCACCGACGAAAGCAAGCTGGTTTCCGCGGAACGTACCGTTATGTTCGCCCGGTTGCCATACATCCAGCTCCGGCTTCAGGAGAAGAAGCGACATCGGGAGACCATAACCGCTGATCGATTTCGACAGCACGACAAGATCCGGCCGAATTCCCGCCCGTTCGAACGAGAAGAAAGATCCCGTACGTCCGCAGCCGACCTGGATATCGTCGACGATAAGCAGAATGTCATGCTCTTTGCACAGAGCGCTCAACCGCTGCAGCCACTCCGCCGGAGCCACGATTACGCCGCCTTCGGCCTGAACGGTTTCAAGAATGACGGCAGCCGGCTTCTCGATACCGCTGTTCGCGTCCGTAAGCACATTCTCCATATAGCCGATCGTGTCGAAAGACTCATTGAACCCGTAAGGATATGGCATGAACGTCACGTTGTGCAGCGGAGCGCCTGCGCCCCCGCGGTTGTACAAATTACCCGTTGCGGCCAGGGCGCCGTAAGACATGCCGTGAAAACCGCCGCTGAACGAAAAGATGCCTGTCCGTTTCTTCGCCTTTCTCGCCAGCTTCAGTGCCGCTTCGACCGCATTTGTGCCTGTAGGCCCACAGAACATCAGTTTGTAGTCCAGCCCTTTCGGCGCCAGAATCAGTTCGTTGAACGTTTCGATAAAAGTCCGCTTGGCCGTCGTGTACATATCCAGACCGTGAACTACCGCATCGGACCCGATATATTCCAGCAATTTCCCTTTGATAAAATCGGGATTATGCCCGTAATTCAAAGCCCCCGCTCCAGCGAAAAAGTCGAGAAAGCATTTGCCTTCTTCCGTAAACATCATGGAATTTTTAGCCGTGCGGAACACATCTCCAAATACCCTGCTGTAGGATCTTACATTTGACTCCAAAAGTTCGAACGAATTCATCATTTCATCCTCCATCTGTGTTTTTTTGCAGGACAAATAACCGCTGATAAAGCAGCATTTTAAAAAAATGCTCGAGGTCAGCTTCAATCCGAAAAGCTATTCAGGCAGTTCATGATGAGGGCAGAGCTTGTTCCAGTAATGTGGGCTGGGTTCTTGAGGTGTCCTTAGTCCAAACGCCCGACTAAACGCGAGACTAACGAATCATCTGAGGAGTTCTTGGAGGTCTAAAGTAGCAAAAGAAAGTCGAATTTACCAATTCTTTCATAAATTATGATAGAGTAGGTTTACAAATGTTGTCAATGCATTTTCAAATAATAAAAAATTGAAATTATTGTTACTTATTTTGTCTTTTAATTATTTAATTTTAAATTATAATTTTTTGGTAAATATGGTTTTTAGTTATAGACATTTCCATATTTCCTGTGTATACTTTTTCTTGATATCTTGGTTATTTTGCTAATATTTGTTAGATTTGAGGTGGCCGACATCCTACTTTCAATGAGCAATATCGGTAAGCAGTACCAGGAAAATGTATGGGGGCTCCGCCATGTCGATTTGCAGGTACAGCCCGGCATTCTAGGCCTACTGGGTCCTAACGGAGCCGGGAAATCTACTTTAATGCGGCTATTAGCCACCATTTCGGAGCCTTCCGAGGGCACCATTACGTGGAACGGAGTCGGCATTCGTGAAAATCCCGAAGAAATTCGCCGTATTCTCGGCTATCTTCCGCAAGATTTCGGCGTCTATCCGCATCTCAGCGCCCATGAATTTTTGAACTATATGGCGGCGGTAAAGGGAATAAGCGGCAAGGCCGCGGAGAAACGCATCGACGAACTCCTCGGACTGCTGCATTTGTATGACGTGCGCAAGAGAAGAATCGGCAGCTTCTCGGGCGGCATGAAACAGCGAATCGGCATCGCTCAGGCCCTTCTTAACGATCCCAAGCTGCTTATTATCGACGAACCCACAATCGGGCTGGATCCCGCCGAGCGCCTATCGTTCCGCAATCTGCTGACCGACCTGTCAGGTGAACGTCTTATTATTTTCTCCACTCACATCGTATCGGACATTGAAGCGACGGCGGACAGAATCGCCATCCTCTCCAAAGGCCGGCTCATCAGCGACTCCAATCCCGGGGAGCTTCTGCGGCATGTACAGGGAAAAGTATGGAACGTGGTCATACCCGAAAGCCAGCTCCAGGAAGCCCGCGCCAAGTGGCTCATCAGCGCAACCGTCCGTCGCGAAGACGGGCTCCTGCTCCGCGTGGTGTCGGAGACTCCGCCAAACGAGCAGGCGACAGCGGTTCATGCGGGAATTGAAGACGCCTACCTCTATTTGAGCGCAGGATAAGGAGGCGTGACGCGTGATGAACGCATGGAACATTACTTATCAGGTAGCCCTGGCGGATTTTCTGGAAAGAACACGGCGGTTCAGTTTTCTCGTTACGCTCGGTTTAACGATTCTAGCAGCTTATCTGTTCGTGCCTCCCTCGGATGCCGGATACGTTACGCTGTATTTCGAAGAATTCCGGGGGATCTATAACTCGGCTTGGGTGGGCGGAACAACGGCGGTTTCGACCTCCTTGTTTTTATCCTTCTTCGGCTTCTTTCTGGTCCGAAACGGCATCGAGCGCGATAAAAGAACCCGTGTGGGCCAGATCATCGAAGGCTCCTCGCTGAAAAAATCCCATTATCTGCTCGGAAAAGCACTCAGCAATTTTCTGGTTTTGGCGGTGATTGCCGCCGTTGTCATTCCCGTCGCGATCTGTATGCAGTGGGTCCGGGGCGAAGACTACACGCTTCACCTGGGTGCTTATTTGGCCCCGTATCTGTTTGTTGTAATTCCTGCCCTGGCGGTTGTTTCAGCCATGGCCGTCCTGTTCGAAACCCGTCCGGTGCTCAGGAGTCCGTTCGGCATCGTGCTATATCTGCTTTTGTTTACCGGCGTTACGATGTCCACGCTGTATTCGGGCATGGGAAACGACGTCATCACCAAGGCGATGCGCGAAAAGCTGCTGCTCACTCACGCCGATTATGAAGGTACATACGGGCAAGGAATTCTATTCCTGGAAAGTCCGCTTAAGCTATTCGTCTGGGACGGCATAAGCTGGACCTGGGACGTTGTGATCAAACAAGCGGCTCTGCTGCTTGTCGCGGTCCTGATCTGCCTGCTGGCCTCCCGCCTTTTCCGCGGCTTCAAGGAAAGCCCGGTCGTCGTCCAAGGGCCCAATGCCGGCACCGCCGCCGGTCAAACCGTACCGGCCCGTTCCCGCGGCGGCAGAGCGCCAGCCCCGGAGCAGGCGAAAAAAACGCCGGCGGAACCCGCTGCGGCGAAAAGTCCCGCCCTTGCATCGGCAGCCGGGCTGACGCCTGTGCGGGTGAACAACCGGTTTCTCCCCCTCGTCGGAGCGGAGTTCCGGCTTCAGTTCGCCGCTTTTCCACCCGGCTGGTATGTTGTGGCGGTGATTCTCGGTCTTCTGTGCCTGTTCCTTCCCTTTACGACGGCACTGAGATGGATTTGGCCGCTTGCCTGGATCTGGCCGATTTCACTCTGGTCTTCGATGGGCAATCGCGAATACCAGTACGGCACACTGTCCGTCCTCGCTTCGTCACCCGGCTATGTCAGAAGACAAATCCCTGCCGTGTGGCTGTCCGGTTTCCTGGCCGTGCTCCTTACAGGGAGCGGGATGCTCATCCGTTTTATCGTAACGGGCGATGTGGTCCATCTGATTTACGCTGTCGCGGCGGCGTTTTTCGTACCGAGTTTTGCCCTTGCTTTGGGCATATGGACGGAGTCCAAACGCCCCTTTGAACTTATTTACATGCTCCTGTGGTTCCTGGGTCCTTTCAACCAACTGTATTATGCGGATTTTATGGGCACCGCAGTACCCGCCGGCTCCGCCAACCATCTTACTTCCGCTTCCCTGCTTATTATTGGCGTTCTTTTGGCGGCATCGGTTCTGCTTGTTTTGGCGACGTATTCAAAACGGAAATTAAAGGTTAAATAAAATTGTTAACCTCACCCATATTTTGAAGGGGTATCCTTTTGGAGGTCGTCTAAGGGTTAAGAAAATAAAAAGAAGTAAGTGAAGGAGGCGTTTGAAAATGGCCGCATATATTTTCCGGTTTTTAAAGCCGTTTGTTCTGCTGGGAGTCATTCTTGGGGTTATCGTGTTTATTTTGAACGTGCTGGGTCTGGAAATTCCAATGGTCGTCGGAACTACGACCTACCGCGGTACAGAGGCTGCCATCATGGAGCTGATCGGAATTCCGGTCGCCCTCGTACTGTTGGGTACTATCATCGGGTCAATCGCTTATATGTCCAACAACAGCCAAAAATACTAGACACCGCCTCTCAAAGTTGGTGGCAAAAAAAAGCCTGGGAACCAGGCTTTTTTTGTTTGTTTTATTTTGGGACCGACGCGCTGCCGTTGATCCAAGCCGCGATATCTGCGATAACGGTCTCCGGTACACTCGCGGGAATTTTGTAATTCCCAATGCCGTTCTCCAATTTGCCTTCCGTAAACAAATGCGTCAACTTCGGGTACGTTTTATAAGTCACGGCCGGGTTCCCCGCGTATACTTCCTTCCACCCCTTCAGGCTCGCCAGCGGCACCTGGAAATCTTCTTCTCCCTGCAGTACCAGCATAGCGGCGCTGCGGAGTTTGGCTTCATCGGCCGGTGAATAACCGCGGATATCGTGCCACCAGTAAGGATTCGGCGGCAGCTCGAAAGCGGCTGGAGGCGACTTTGGATCGAATGAATCGGCCTTCACCAGCTCCAATTGCTTACGGTAATAGGCCAGCTGTTCTTTCGGAATCATCCCGCCGAGTTCTTCGTGCTCGTAAGAATCGATCTCCGTATAGCGAGGATCGGCTCCAGCCAGCACCACAGCTCCTTTGATAAGCGAGTCCGTGTCCTTTGCCAGCAGCCGCGGTATCATCCAGCCCCCTCGGCTGTGGCCTGCCGCGTATATTCGGCCGGGGTCGACGTCCGGATCTACACGGGCCGCCTTGACCGCCTCAAGTACCGGTTCCACGAACTCGTCTCCGATCGTATAATGACTGTTAAGCTGCGCGAAATGCTCCCGGGTCGTTTTGTCCATCCGGAGTGTCGCTACCTGGTCGTTTGCCAATCCGACGGCGAGATCCCGGAACGGCTTTTGGGCGAACACCGTGCTGTCCCGGTCCAGTTCCCCGTCGCCCTGCAAGAGAATCACCAGCGGAAACGGACCCTTTCCGGCCGGAACGGTTAAGGTGCCTTCCACGGCATGATCGCCGGTCCCGATAACCATTCTGCGCTCCTTATAAGCGTCGGGCTTGTCGTACGAAGGCCGCTGGTACCCTTCAAAAGCCATTCCGGCATAAAAATCGTCCACGCAGCCGTCTTTGTCGAACCGGATCTCCAGATCAAAATTCATCTTCGGGCTTTCAGAGGTGAGGATGACAGTCCGGTGGACTGCGTTGCTCTCGATCCGTTCTCGGGTGATCGGAAACTGTGCAAGCTGTTTGACCAGCTGGACCGTCCCTTCCGGAAGTCCGGCTTCCTTGAATGCATCGTTCGTCAGGGCGTCCGTGCCTGCACGGTTGTTTTTTTGAAGCTGCGTCACAAAGGCTCGGGCTCTTGCGGCGAGATCACGGGCGGGAATCTCCAGCTTTCCGCCGCACCAAGCCGCTTCAATGCCAAACGCTTTAACGGCAGTTTCCCGTTTAATATAGGCGGTGCTGTCAAGCAGGATCACTTCATCCGGTGCTAAAGATATGCCTTCCAGGTCGGCCGCCGGCATACCGGATTTCGCAAGAACGAAACTAAGAATATGCTTGTCTTTGGCGGCGGTTACGGTCCGCTTGGCTTCGTCCCAATGAATGGGAATGCCTACCCATTCGCAAAGCGCGCGAAGCGGCAAGTAGTCTTCTCCGGCAGCCGAAGCCTGTGAAGCGAGTGTCTGCGGGATTTTTCCGTCCTGGGAAGCCATGGCGGCTGCAGGCATGCAGCTGCCGATAATGGCGGCTGACAAGAAGATAGTAAGCATACGCGGTGGTTGTGATTTCATCGCTGACTGTACCCCTTTACTGGTATCGTGTTGCTTCCAGTGTAACGGATTCCAGAGGCAGGTCCCATCGATTTCCATGACAAAATACTGGGGGCAGCTTACAAAATTGTAAGCTGCCCTTTTGGGTCACTAAACAGCCAAAAACCTGCCGGATAAAGCCGGCAGGCTGCGAGACGATTTATTCGAGGATTTTAAACATGCGGTAATAGCCCGGGACAGGCACATAACCGAGCTTCCGGTTAATGGCAAGCATCGGCGCATTCTGGGAATCGTTGTTCGTCCGGATATAGCCGTAGCCCCGCTCTTTTGCCAAAGAGATAGACTTGCGTTTGAGCGCGAGAGCGATGCCTTTTCCCCTGTAATCCCCGTCCACACATGTATAGAGATTGTAAACGCTGTTGGTTTGCTTCATTTCATACAGCTCGGCGGCTCCGACCGGTTTGTCTCCGTCCAAAGCGAGCAGAAACAGCGACGGATCGAAGCTTTCCCGTTCCAGATTCTCTTTGCGCCACTGGCTGTACCACATAAATTCTCCCTCGGAGCCGGGAATGTCGGGGTGGGTTTTCCGGTAGAGCTCATAGACCCGCTTCTCCATCTCTTCTCCGGGAACTTGCGCCAGCGTGGTCAGCGTGATCCCTTCCGGCGTGTCTGCCGATCTGCCATCTGTCTCAGCCGCCAACCCGTCTAATTCGATGAGGGATTCAAACTGGTGACGGTCCCTGACAAAACCGCGTCCTGACGCGTAAGCTTGAGAATCCCGATCGTTATCGCGGACTTCGCCTACGATTTTACTGGCTCCGTTTTCGTCCGCATAGGCATCCAGCTTCGCGTAAATTCCGCGTCCTATGCCGTTTTTCCTTTCCGCCGGATCGACGAGGACCTTTTGGTACAACGTACCCGGAGCCGTCCAGGGAGCCCGCCAGGAACAGCCGTAGCCGATAATTTTACCCGATTCGTTTACGGCCACAAGACGCTGACGGTCATGACCGGTCAGTCTTCCGTTCTCGTCACGTGTCAACTCGCCCTTCTGCGGACTCGCGGCATCCTCTTCACGCATGCGCTGTACCGTAATCGGCTCGGAATAAAATGTGCTAAGCAAAACGGCCGTGCCTTCGTAGTCTTCAGGTATACACATGTTTCGGATCGTAATAACCATACCATTTCTCCTTAATGACTATTTTCCCAAATCATACCACGGCCATCGGCAAAAAAACGGGTGAATTTGATTTTACATAAAGTTTACTTAGGATGGGGGATTTCATAAAAAAAGCCTCTCTTCCGGATGAAGAGAGACTTTTTGCCTGATGGTACGGGGAGGCAATTTTCTTATTTAAACGAGGCGTACCCTTGGTCGACCATGACTACGCTGCCGTTAATGGCATCCGCTTCTTCCAGCGAAAGCAGGTAGACGGAGTTTGCTACCGTTTCCGGCTTCGTCAGCTCGCCGCCCATCACTTTCGCTTTCATGCTTTCGAGCATGCCGTTATCTTTGAAGCCTTGGATGATCGGTGTATCCACCGCGCCCGGCGCTATCGCAATGACACGGATGCCGTGAGGAGCAAGCTCGAGTGCCGCCGATTTCGACATCATGATAACGGCGCCTTTGGTCGCATGGTAGGCGAAGGTTCCGGGAGAAGCGAGGAAACCGAAAACCGAAGCGGTATTGATGATCACACCTTTGATGCCGAGCTCTTTCATCTTGTTCCCAGCGGCCATAATACCGTACGCGACCCCGTGCTGATTGACCGCGATCGTTTTGTGATACAAATCCATATTTTGAGTCAAAACGGGTCCGGCACCGCCGATTCCCGCATTGTTGAACATCACGTCGATACGGCCGAACTTGGCAACCGCTTCATCCACGAGAGCTTGTACGCTTTCTTGACTGGAAACATCGACTTTGACAAAAATCGCCTCTCCGCCTTCTTTTTTTATGTGCTCTACGGTTTCCATACCGGCCGCTTCATTGAAGTCCGCTACGACGACCCGGTCGCCTTTGCGGGCAAATTTTAAACAAGTTTGACGGCCGATACCGCTTGCGCCGCCTGTGATTACTGCTACACGTTGAGTGGTTGTCATATAAATTCCGCCTCCAAAAAAATCTTGTCTGGTATATATGTCGGTGGTGTGCGCTTTGTCACACGTTGACCTTGATTAGATCGTATCATATACTCAAGATTAATTATATTTCATATTAATTAACTAACCTTAACTTAAAGTTAATATCAAGGAGTCGTTAAAATGAATCTGGAACAGCTGGAATTCATCGTAGAGGTAGCCCGGGCGGGAACGTTGACCCAGGCTGCGCAAAATAAACATATGACAGTTGCGGGAATCAGCCGTTCGATATCTTTCCTGGAGAAAGAACTCGGCGTACGCATCTTCATCCGGTCGCGTACTGGGGCGGTTCCGACACCGGAGGGGCAAATGATTCTCGGTAAAGCGTCGGCCATTCTAAGTCAGGTCCATCAGCTGCAAGCGGAGGCGAACAGCTACGGAAAGCTGCAAAACGCGAGGCTCCGCGTGGCCACGATCCCGGGTCCTGTCTCTCTGCTCGTCGATACGCTGACGGAACTTAAAAAAGATTTTCCCGGCATCCGGCTGGAAATGATCGAGAAAGGCACCAAAGAAATTATCGACGATGTGCGCCATAACCGCGTCGATATCGGATTTGTTTTGTTCCCGGATACGATTCTGGAAAACGCGTGCCTGCATGCCGAACCGCTTGTCGAAGGGCGCATGGTCGTCGGCGTGAGCCGGCATTCCGCATTGGCCGCGGCAAAATCACTTTCGCTGAACCAGTTGGCCGCTCATCAGCTTGTGCTTTACCATGACGAGTATATTGCCCGCTTTATCGCCACGCTCGGCGATTCTGTGAACGTTCTGTTCACGAGCAACAATATCGACGCGATCATCAAAGCGGTCCGGGAGGGAATCGCCGTCACTCTCGGAACGGATTACACGTTTTACGGGAACCCGGATTACGAAAACGGCGATATTGTGATGGTTGACGCGGAGCTTCCG
Source organism: Paenibacillus chitinolyticus NBRC 15660 (assembly GCF_000739915.1). Classification (GTDB taxonomy): domain Bacteria; phylum Bacillota; class Bacilli; order Paenibacillales; family NBRC-103111; genus Paenibacillus_F; species Paenibacillus_F chitinolyticus. The sequence continues at coordinate 239,498 of NZ_BBJT01000003.1, forward strand.
GGCGAGCAGCCCTCGTACCTTTGGTGCGTACATCCCAAAGAACAGCCCTACTCCCAAGCCGCCCATCTGTTCGTCAGTCGGCTCAAAATGCAGCTTAAAAGACGGCGGTAGGATCCCCGTACCCCGTACGATAAGAGACTTCCTGTTCAGCAGGACCATTCGCAAAGAGAATCAATCTTTCTTGAGGAAGTTCCGACTTTTCCGAGTAAAAAAAGACCTATGTCTATAGACATAGGTCTTTCGGTGTATTTCGGTTTACTGCCGTTTGCGAAGAACGCGTCCGAACACGAACAGAATGGGCAGCAGCAGGACCGCCGCGGTCGTAAGCGACGCCCGGACGGACAGCCGGTTGCCGATCCAGCCTACGAACGGACCGCCCGCGGTTTGGCCGAGCGCATCGGATTGGCTCATCATAGATAGCACCGTCGCCCTCGCCCGGCTCTCAATGTTGAGATTGAGCCAAGTTTCGAAAAGCGGGGCGCTCACCGTACCGATGACTCCTACGGCGAGAAGGGAGACCAGAGCCCAGCCGAAATTCGGCGAGAAGGCAAACGACAGAACGGCTGCGATTCGCAGCGCCGTCAGCACGAACATGCTTTTGAACACGATGCGTTCATCCGTCGTATCCAGCCGCTTCTCGGCGATCCACATCGCGAGCATGCTCAGCAGAATCGTCAGGACGGAGATGAGCCCGAACCAGAGGGCGGCGGATATGGGCAGTTCGGCCGGAAACTTGATTTCCTTCAAAAGATGCGCTTCCCACAGCCGGTCGTAGCCTTCGGATGCCGCCCCGCTGAATACGGTCACAGCCAACATCATCAGCAGGATGGGCCGGGAGGAAATCTCTCGGGCACCGGTGAGCCAGGTAGACTTGAGTTCCGTCCAAGGTCCGCTTCCCGGCGGCCTCTCTTGACGGACGAACTTGGTCTCCTTCATGTGCAGGAGAAGGTAAACCCCCAATACGGCATACAAGAGGCCGCCTGCCAGAAACGGCAAGTTCGCAGCCAGCGTAGAAAGTCCCACGCTGATTCCGATTCCGAACAAAGCCGCAGTCAGCGTCCACCTTTTCGCACGCATAAAGACCGGTCCCGCATGCTCTTCACCGACTTCGTCGACGAACCAGGCGGTATCCGCGCCGCTGAGGAACGTTTCTCCGAATCCGCGGATAGCCTCGGAAATAAGCACCCAGACAAACAACGAGATAACGGGCACGACCGCACCCGCCCCTATCACGCTGCCTTCCAGGAAAAAGCTGCCGCTCATCACGAACATCCCGAGGATGACCGATTTCCTGCGGCCGTACGTATCCGCCACTACCCCGGTAATTCCTTCGAACAGGAGCACAGTCAGCTCCAGAACGGTTCCGACGAGCAGGAGCTGCAGCGGTGTCAGGCCCAGTGTCTGGATAAAATACACCGCATACGTTGTAAACATGACACTGTTGGCCAGTGCCAAGCCGAATTTTAATCTTAAATAAACTTGTGACGCGTGTACATTCATGAATAAGTCCGCCTTTCAGGCAGACGGCACGTCACGTTTTGTATCCACTTATCCGCTCATCGGCAAGCTTATCGCACGTGCCGTCTTCCCCACTTTTTGGTTTGTTCTTTTCTGCTCGGGGTTTCATTTGAGCTTTGTTGCATGAACGACACCTCCTGAATAGATTGTGTTCTATTTTATAGGGCATTTAACCAAAAGTAAGGCTAAAGTTTGATTATAATTAAAAAAGCCCGCCGGATTTAGGCGGACTTTTTCCATAGCTTATATGATAAGGGGCGCTGCGTGTCCGATTGTCTACGGTTCGTTTAGTTGCGATCACGCTGGCGGGCTCTTGCTTCGCCGCCTTTGCGACCGGCTTCTTCACGGCTCATTTTGCCATCGCCGCCGCTGCTACCGTTGTTTCCGTTGTTGCCGCGTGCTTCGCCGCCTTTTTGACCGATCTCCTGGTAGAAATCTTTGTCATGATTGCGGGAAGTGGCTTCGCCGCCCTTTTGACCGATTTCCTGATAAAAGTCTTTATCATGATTTTTTGAGGTTGTTTCTCCACCCATACGTCCTGCTTCTTCACGGCTCATTTTGTTGTCGTCATTACGTGCCATTTTGAATCACTCCTTACAGGTATTGAATTTTTTTGGCATTGTGGCGTTGCCTATGTCTTATTTACCCTCGGTCAATTTTTTGAAACAAGGTTTCTGTTTTCGACCGCACGGTGTTTCACCGGAACAAACATTTTCCCGGCAAACCAGCCGTAAAAGGAATAGTTGCCAATCCGCCGACTTTCTCCGAAAAGCAAAAAAGCAGGCCCGCAACCGCCTCCTGCTCCAATTTGCCCCGATATTCTATAAGCGGAAGCGATAGCCCGCGCCCCATACGGTTTCGATATACTCAGAATTCGAAGAGTCCAGCTCGATTTTCTCCCGCAGCTTTCGGATATGGACCGTAACCGTCTGAGAATCGCCGAGCGAATTCATGCCCCACAATTTCTCGAAAAGATGATCCTTGCTGAACACCCGGTTGGGATTGCGCGCGAGAAACCAGAGCAGATCGAATTCCTTCGTCGTCAGCGTAATTTCACTGCCGCGCAGAAAAACCCGGCGGGAATCGAGCTGGATGACAAGCTCCCGAATGGACACTTCCTCCTTGCTTTTAAGGGGACCGATCAGCCGCTCGTAACGGGACAAATGCGCCTTCACACGCGCGACGAGTTCGGCGGGTTTGAAAGGCTTGGTGATGTAATCGTCGGCCCCGAGGCCCAAACCCCGGATAATGTCGATGTCTTCTTTTTTAGCCGTGACCATCAGGATCGGAATGTCCTTTTCTTCCCGGATTTTCCTGCACACCTCAAACCCGCCGATGCGGGGAATCATGAGATCCAGGAGGATCAGATCGTAATTTCCGGTCAAGGCGAGACGCAGTCCGTTCTCCCCGTCCTCCGCGATATCGACTCCGAACCCGTGAACCTCCAGGTAATCTCTTTGCAGCTCGGCTATCAGACGCTCGTCTTCCACGATCAATATGGATTTCATACGGAATCACTCTCTTTATTCGTTCGGATCGGAAGCACGATCGTAATGCAGCTGCCCTCGTCCGGAAGGCTGCTTGCCCGGATCGTGCCCCCGTGGCCGTCGATAATCTGCTTGGAAATGGCAAGGCCCAGGCCACTGCCTCCGGTATCGCTGTTGCGCGACGGATCGGCCCGGTAAAATCGCTCGAAGATATGCGGAAGAGATTCGGGATCGATGCCCCGTCCGTTATCGGATAGTTCGATCCGGACCTCCTCTCCGGTTCCCAGAACCTTCAGCCCGATCTGTTTATCGGGTTTATTCATATATTTGACGCTGTTGTCGACGATGTTTACGAAAACACGCTTGATTTTATCCCGGTCTATCGCCAGCTCCGTGTGCGGTTTCAGCCTGATATCGGCCGAGTACCGGATGCCTTGTTTACCGAGCTCGAACTCCAGCTCCGAAGATAAATCTTCGATAAACGCATACAGATCGACTCTCTCGAAATTGAACGGAACACGATTTAAATCGAGTTTGGAGTATAAAAACAGCTCGTCGATCAGGTGATCCATCTCCTCCGCTTTGGTGGTAATGATGCCGATGTATTTCTCCCGTTTCTCCTCGGTATCCGCAATTCCGTCCCCGAGCCCTTCAACGTACCCCCGTATGGCCGTTAGCGGAGTCCGGATATCGTGAGAAATATTCGAAATGAGCTCTTTTCGGTTTTCTTCATATTGCAGCTGCGTCTGGATGGACGCTTTAAGCTTCATCCTCATCTGCTCGAAGGCCGCGCTGAGCTCCCCGATTTCATCCCTGCCCGAAGGCACGACCCGGGAATCGAGATCGCCGGCCTCTATCCGTTTCATGGCGGCTTTCAGCGTATTCAGCGGTTTAATGATGCTTCTGGAAACGAAATAAGTCAGCAGCGTATGCGTAAGAATGAGAATGACGATTAAAGCGATAAACAAGATCGGGAAAAATTTCCGGGCGAAAGTGACGAACGGGCTTACGGCCGTCACGACGAACAGGCTGCCTTTCTGACCGTCTTCAAAGTTGAAATCCGCATGAACGACTTCGACAAGCTGTTTGCCGATCCGCTCGGATTTGGACATCTTCACGTATCCCGGCTTCTCATATGCCGGCAGGTTCTTAAGAAGCTGCGGATAAGGAAAGGAGGCTGCCGCATAAACAATTTCATCGCCTTTGCGCAGGATCAGATTGGACTGGTTCCGCTGCAGCTCCCCGTCGATTTCCGCCAGGTAGGACGCATCTGTCAAAGCCGCGGGATCAATTTCCGTGGTGCGTTTGATTTCTTTGAGCAGCCGCTCGATGCCGTGATTCTCGAAGCGGCCTTCGCCTTCGCCGTACTGGTCTTTGATCGACTGCAAATCCCCGCGGAACACCACGACGAGAAGCATCGCCGTTATGAGCATCATAACAAGCGGGATAACGAGCATTGCGGCATACGAAAGCAGCAGTTTGAAACGGATAGACATAGGCTTTTCCCCGATCACACTTCTTTTCGATCAAATTTATAATAACCGAAGGCAAAAAACAAGAGGCTGCTGGAAAGCAGAAACAGAGAAGCCGTTATCCGTCTGCCCGCCGGAACCCCGTCATTCAGCCAAAGCAGATGCCAATCCGTGTAAGACACGGGCGAGAACGCCGGGAAAGATTGGACGAAGAAAGGAGCCAGCTTGGCGGCCGCATACAAAGCGATACCGAAGACGACGAATCCGCTGGCGCTTTTGAAAAACTGCGCGGCAAAAACAAATACGGCCGACAGGGCAAGCATGGAGGCAAACGCGGCCGCATACGCTTTGGCGGCTGACAATCCTTCGGCTAAGCCCAAGGGCGTTCCCGTGAACATCGCGCACAGCAGCGTAACCGCAAAGAGCAGCGCCAGCAGGACAGCGACGGCGGTTCCCTGGGCAGCCACCTTCGCGGTGAATATGTGAAAGCGTGTATGGGGACGCAGAAAAGCAAGTTTAAGCGTCCTCGAGGCAACTTCGTGAGGAAACTGGTCGCCCGTAAGCGTCAAAATAAAGAGGGGAATCCACAGCGCCGTGTAGAAACCGAGCATCTGGATCGGAAAAGAGCCGCCGACCGCCAGCAATCCAAGCACAGGCTCGAGCGCCTGTAACGAGACGGCAAACAGAATCGGAAGCAGGATGGAGACCGCCCCGAAGATGCCGGCCTTTTTCCGGTACAACAGCAAATAAAGCTCGTTCACGTAACCCGCTTTCCATCTATGCACCTTGAAGCTCCCCCTTCTCCCGGATTTGTTTCATGTAAAAATCTTCGAGCGTCCCGCCTTCCAGTACCAAACCGGAGACGTCCGCTTCTATCTTCAAACTGCCGCCGGCCAGAACCCCCGCCCGGCTGCAAAGCTGCTCAAGCTCGTGGATCATATGACTGGAAATAAGGAACGAGGTCCCTTCTTCCGCCGACATCCTGCGGATCAGACTTCGGAACATCACCGTTCCCTCGATATCCAGACCGTTCGTAGGTTCATCCAGCAGAACAAGCTTCGGCCTCGGCAGCACAGCGGCCGCCAACGCCAGCTTTTGTTTCATACCCGCCGAGAAGCCTTTGATTTTCTCCTGGCGAACCCCAAGCAATCCGACGGTATCCAGCACCTCCTCCATCCGTTGTTCCGTCACCTGCGGATAAAAGCGTGCGGACTGCCGGAGATACTGCCAGGCCGTCAGAAAATCGGGAAAATCGGCCGATTCGATCATACAGCCGACATTCGCCATCGCCTGCTCGTGATGGAGGCTCCTGTCGACGCCGAACAGGGTAACCGTGCCGCCATCGGCCCGGATCAGCCCCGTGATCAGCTTCAGCAGCGTCGTCTTTCCCGCTCCGTTCGGGCCGAGCAGACCATAGATGTCACCTGCCTCCAGCCGCAGGCTGACCTCTCTTATTCCGCGTCCGCTTCCGCGGTATAGCTTCGTTAAGCTGCTGACCTCCAAAATAGGTTGCATCCGTATCACCTCTTCCTTTTTCGTCCGGCAGCCGGCGGACGACGGTAACCCGCGTCCATCCGCTGCGGACGAAACAATATGCGGCCCGTTTAGCCGTTTTTGCCCTGCCATTTGTTCCGGTGCTTGGACTCTATCGGCTGTACGTTCTTGCCGTTCAGATCCACCGTATCCGGCGTGGTGCTATCGTATCCGGACAAATCCGCCTGAAGATGTACGACAACTTGATGAGTCTTGCCGCCGGCATCCTTGCCGGATACGGTCAGTTCCGCCTCCTGATGCTGAATATAGTTGGAAGGACTGATCGTCGCGTTAACGGCCACCTTCTCCAGGCGAATAGCATCGGTCAGCTCGGGTGCGGCTCCTTTCAGAAAATCATTGCCGAACGGGTTGGCCGCGGTGTCAGCTTTCTTTTTCTCCGGCTCTCCGTGCTCCTTGGCTCCCTGCTTGATGACAATCGGCGCAATCGCCTGAACGACAGCCGGCAGTTGAGCGCCGTCCAGCTCCGCTGATACGCGTTTGCTCCCGTCCTCTTTCACATCGATGGCGACATAATCTTTCAGATTGCCGACCAACGCGTCGACCACGGTTTCCACTTGCTGCGGCATTTCTTTGTCCGCGGAGCCTTTAAAGCGCTTATGCGCTTCGGCCGCCGCATCTTTTACATAATACACATCGCCGCTTCCCGGTTTGAAAATCGCTTGGTCCCCCTGCTTGTAAAATTGAAACGATTGTTTCACGCCGCTCGCAGAAATTTCACCCGAACCGCTTGCCGAGCCGCCTTCCCGGCTCATTTTAAACGTGCCGTTTGCACTCAGGGCCACATTCCCGTTATCCTGCAAAGATCCTGCCGCCTGAACGGTCACACTTTGCACGGTCTTGGTGTTCTTCAACGCGGACTTGTAGGCGTCATACCCTGAAGTTCCCGCCATGGCGCTAATTCCCGTCGTGACCATCATGAGACTGCTGATTCCGATTACGCTTCCCAGCACAAGCCATTTCTTGTTCATCTTCTTCCTCCTGAACCCTTCGTATTTTACTGCCACTGTCATCATAGGCAAAAAAAATAAACCCCTTATGAAACATCTATTAAAACTTTCTTAAATCACTTCTCTGTGACCAATTTCAGCTTAATCGCATAAAAAAAGCCCCTTTCGCAGGGGCTCATTTTATTCCTTCCATCCAGTCAGGCGGCTCTTATCGGCGCTGTTCAAAATCGGATCGGAAAAGAAGGGTTATTTTTTATGTACTTTATCGGGATATAACCCTTCCGCCAGCGTCTGCAGAGCGATCGGGGCGCGGATTCCTTCGGAAGCGGCCGACAGAGGAAGAACGAGCAGCCGCTTGTTCTTAATCGCCGGAATATCGGCCAGCTCCCTTTTACCGAGGAGAAGCTCTTTCTTCTTGTCTACCGGCGTATCGCCGTAATCCATAATGACAATCACGTCCGGGCTGCGGCTGACTACCTCTTCCCAGCTGACTTCGACCCAGCTTTTCTGAATATCGTCGAAAATATTTTTGCCGCCGATCATGTTGATCAAGCTCGTAATGTAGGTGTTGGCCGCCGTAAAAGCTTTGTCTTCACCGTTGTCGTAGATGAACACCTTCTGAGGAGTCCCGACCGTGCCGATTTGCTCTTGAATGTCTTTCAAGCGCTGCTTCATGCCGTCCACAAGCTCATTCGCTTTGGCCTCCACCCTGAAAATGCGGCCGATGTTCAAAATATCCTGGTACACATCCTCTAAGGTCGGAGCGGCTTTATTGGAAGATTCCTGCACATAGGTCTGAATCCCCTGTTTGGCGAGTTCTTCCCGGGTGCCCAGACTTTTCTCCGTAAACGCGCTTTTCCAGCCCGCATAGGCAAAATCCGGAGCGGCCTCCGCGAAAACTTCCTTGGACGGATACGTTTTGGCGAGAACGTGAACTTTCTTGTACGCCTCCTGCAGCTCCGGCAAGATCTGATCGTCCAGGTATGCGGTGCCGGCCATATTTTTCTCCAGGCCAAGCGCAAGCATCACTTCCGTAGCATGCTGATTTAAAGACACGGCCCGTTTGGGCGCTTCCGAAAAATGAAGCTTTTGTCCCATATTATCAAGTTCTACGGCTGCCGCCGGTGTTCCCGCCGACTCCGCAGCCCCTCTCGGTACAAGTTCTTTGGTTGAATCGGCAGCGGAGCAGGCGCTTATAGCGGCCATGCAGACAAGAGCCAGGCATACGAATAAAGAAAGTTTAAGAGATTTCATAAGGTTCAAAAGGATTCCTCCGTCTGTTTTAGTCCTTCGTTATAAAAAGATTCCGGCAAGTATGTAATGACAGGCTTGCCTGTCAGGGCATGCAGGTTCACCTCGGCGTGAACGCCGAATATGTCCCGGAGAACAGCAGGGACGAGAAGCTCCGCAGGCGTTCCTTCCGCCGCAATCCTTCCCTCGCTGATGATGTAGAGACGGTCGCAATAGTAAGCCGCCATATTCAGATCGTGAAGAGCGGCCAGCGTCGTGATCCCCAGCGAGCGGACCAGTTCCATGATCTGGAGCTGGTAGCGGATATCCAGGTGGTTCGTCGGCTCGTCCAGAATCAGAAACTTCGCCTGCTGAGCCAGCGCCCGGGCGATAAGCACCCGCTGCTTCTCTCCGCCGGACAAGGTCGCGAAGCTGCGTTCTCCGAAGTGTCCGAGTCCGACCGTTTCCAAGGCCCGGAGGCATATTCCCCGGTCTGCCTCCGTATCACTTTCGTACCATTTCTTGTGGGGATATCTTCCCATCAGAACCATGTCCGCCACGCTGAAATCGAACTCGACGGAAGATTCCTGGCTGACGACGGCCATCAGCTCGGCCGCTTTTTTGTAAGGCAGATTCAGCAGCTCCCGCTCATCCAAAAACACCTGTCCCGCGTCGGGCTTAAGCTCGCGGTAGACCGTTTTGAGCAGGGTCGATTTCCCGCTCCCGTTCGGGCCGATCAGGCCGATAAACTCGCCTTCGCGAACGTTCAGGGTTACGGAATCGAGTATTTTCTTGGCCCCTATGCTCAGGGAAAGATGATTCGCTTCCATGTTCATTTTGAAGTTCCTCCGAACGCGTATGAGCTTCTGCGGAGCAGCCAGATGAAGAACGGGCCGCCGCATATCGCGGTGACGATGCCGATCGGCAGCTCTTCCGGCGCAAGCGCGAGCCTGGCCAGCACATCGGCCCATATGACGTAGACCGCCCCGAAAAGGACGCTGACCGGAAGCACCTTGCGATGGTCGGAGCCAAGCACCAGCCGGACGATATGAGGAATCATCAGGCCGACAAAACCGATGGAGCCGCTGACGGACACGATCGTTCCCGTGATGAGCGCGGTCACGATCACCAGACAGGTCCGGAACGCGGGCACATTGACCCCCATCGTTCCCGCTGCGCCTTCCCCCACGAGAAGAGCGTTCAACGACCGGTGCTGAAAGAGCAGGAAAAGGATACCGGACACCACGATCAGAGCCGGTGCGGTGAGGTATTCCCACTTCGCGCCGGCCAGGCTGCCCATCAGCCAGTAAACGACGGAGCGGATGCCTTGGGCGTTCGGGGCCATCGTGACGATAAAGCTCGTAAACGCCGACATCATACTCGCAACGGCTGTTCCCGCAAGCAGCAGCCGGGTGGTCGAAATGCGGCCTCCTACCTTGGCGAAGGTAAAGACAAGCGCCATCGCGACGAGGGAGCCGATAAAGGCCGAAACCGGCAGCGCGTAAGCGCCAAGAAACGAGAAGCCGCCGAATAGCAGAACGAGGGTAGCCGCAACCGACGAGCCCGACGATACCCCGAGTATGTAAGGATCGCCGAGCGAATTGCGGATCAGCGCCTGGATCGTCACTCCGACCGCGGACAGGCCCGCTCCTACGACAAGACCGAGCAGGACGCGGGGAAAGCGGATGTTCCAGATAATTTGCTCCTGCGCTTTCGTCCAATCCCGCTCGATCAGGCTGCCGATTCCCGGCATATGAGACAGTGCGATCTTCCAGACCGTGACGGGCTCGATCCGCACGGAACCGAGCATGACGGCTGCCGTTACGGAGATCACAAGGAAAAGCGACAAGCCGCCCAGGAGGAGCGGAAAAGCGGTTAAAGCGCGTGCCTTTCCGTATTTTTTGGCAGATGCGGAGCGTGCGTCCCCGATCTCCCGTACCGATTCTTTATTGCAAACCGACTGCAAGTCCTCACCTCGATCCTTGATATATTTAGGACTGACCATGCAAAAAAGCGCCTCCCCCTTCGTTTGCAGACAAAGGGAAAGACGCTCGTAATTTCAGTACGGAACGCATCTAACACCTCCCTATCTCCCGTAGGTTGATCGTGTTACGGATACAGGCAGGTCTCCTGGCTATCAGCGTCATCATCGGCAGCAGTCTTCCCGGTACGGATACCAGTGACTATGGTTGCTGCGACTCTTCTGTTACAGTGGCGGGACCGCGCCGGCATTGCACCGGACTTCCCTATTAAGCTGTACCGCGGCAAAATCTCTGCGGCAAGCACCTGTACCGAGTTATTCAATTCATCGTCCGGCCGTATTTTACACGAAATACGGAATGTGAACCGGAAGCATCTTGTCTATCATAGCGGATACGACAGAAATCGGCAACATCTTCCATCCCGCTTAATCCGGCAGCAGGCCCCGGATTTGCTCTCTGATTGCGGGATTGTCCAAATCAAGACCGAGAACGGACACCATGCCCCGGTCGTCGCGTGACCGGATTAACCGCCCGATGCCCTGCCTCAGTCGGAGCAGCATGTACGGCATGTCCACGTCTTCGTACGGCTGAGCCGAATCTTTCCGCTTGGCCGCAAAGACGGGATCGTTCGGAGGAAACGGAAGCTCCCAGACGATAACATGGGACAAGGAGGGCCCCGGAATATCTAATCCTTCCCACAGCGTTACCGCACAGAGGACGCTTTCCTCGTCGTTTTGAAACGACGAGATGAGGTGACTGATTTCCGCCGAGCCTTCAAACAAAAACCGGTAATCGGCAGATTCGGGATACAGCGCCAAGCTCCCTCTGAAAGTTCCCAGCGCCTCGCGGGACGGGAACAGAATAAGCGCACGTCCTTCGGATTGCTTGAGCAGTTCCAGAACACGACCGGTCTTATCCTCCTCCGGCTTGTCAGGATACAGGTTCGCCTTCATCTGGGTGCTGTAATCGTAAGGCGAAGGAACGGAGAACGAAAGGAAGCTCTCGATACCGAGGCTGCCCGCCATGTAGTCAAAAGAACCGTTGACGGATAAGGTCGCCGATGAGAACACGACCGGCATTTTTTTCGAGAACACGCGGTCTCTTAAAATCTCCTTGACCATTTTCGGCATGATGACCAGGGTGATGCCGTCGGAATCCTCCGTAACCCATGAAATGAGCTGGCCGGGCTTATCGAACAAGCTCAAAGCAAGCTGAATCATTTCCAGATGCTCCTCGACGATTTTGAGCTGGTAATCATCCAGTGTGGACAGTCCGCTCTCGAATACGAGCTCTTCCTCGATCACGTCGATCAGCTGCCGGAACCGGCTTACTTCCCGTTTCAACTCTTCGCTCCAGGCGAATTCTTTCCGGTCCGAGGCCGGGACGGAATAGCTGCTCTCATCCAGCACGCGGAACAGCGTTTCACTCTGGACGATGGCTTCCTCGATGGCCAGGGCCAGCGTTTCTCTGATCTCGCCTTCCAGAAGCCGGATGACGATGCTTTCGAACACCGCATGCTTCAATTTGTACGTGAGCGCGTTCTGAGCGGCCGTTTCAAGCAGATGCCCTTCGTCGAAAACAACGGAGCTGTGCTCCGGCAGCAGAGGAAGCTGGCCTTCCCGCTTTCGGGCCTCGTAGGTCCAGACATGTTCCATGTAGAAATCATGGGAACAAATAATCAAGTCGGCGGACTTGCGGTAATGCTCGCGCGACAACGTCTGGCCGCAGCGATGCCGCTGGCTGCAGACGAGGCAGTCCTGGAACACGTCCCAGCCGATTCGTTCCCACTGCTCGTCCGTCAGCTCAGGGTACTCCTTACGGTTGCCGTACGGATAGAAGGACTGGAGCGTGTCCGGATAGTGGACGAACGAAGGAAGGCCGTGATAAATCTCGCTGAAGACTTCCTCGTCGTCAGAACCGCCGCCCCGGGTGTCGTCCAGCTTATTCAGGCAAATGTATTGATGCTGCGACTTGCCCATCCGGGCGTCAATCGTCAGATCGAGATGCCGGGCGAGCTTGGCGATATCCCCTTCGGGTTTGACCAACTGCTCGATCAGCGACTCGTCCGCACAAGCGATAATCGCGGGTTTTCTTGTATATCGCGCATACGTAAGAGCGTAGAGCAGATACACCAGCGTTTTCCCGGTTCCCACTCCCGCTTCCGCAAAGATGGTCTGTTTCTCCTGGTAAGCCCTCTCCAATTGAAACGCCATATAAATTTGTTCGTCTCTCACTTCAAAACCGGCTTCCGGCAGAAGCTCGTAAAACACGTCGGCAATCCAGTCGCTTGCCTGCTGAATAAAAGGTTTCGTCGGATCAAATGCAAATGGATAATTTCTCAATCTGGCCGTGCCTCCACATCATCGTTACGTACATCTGTCCATTATACCGCAAAAGATCCCCGTGCGAATCCTCCTTTTCTTAGAAGCGCAAAATAAAATCCGCCCGGAGGCGGATCTCGTAATTCTAACTTGCCGGCTCAGTCATTGAAGCTTTTGGTAAACAAGCTCGGAATCGATCACATATTCCTCACCGGCCGCTTGCAGATCCCCGCCCGACAGATCTTTCGTTTCGGTGGTCCGGACCTTTTTCGACGCGATGTCATACGCGGTTATGGTCACGCTGCCTTTGGCATAGTCGGTTTCCGCCCAGAGCAGCTTCGATTCAGAGGCCGGGAGCAGCTTCACAGGCCGCGCGGAATTCGTCTCGTCACCGACAAGCGTATACAGGGCGCTCCCTGCATCCACCAGCATGAGCGCACCAGACTGTCCCAGGACGGGCTGCGGATTATGCAATTCGGCAAGCTTCGCCTCGCTTAGCTTCGTCAGCTTCCCGGTTGCGGGCTGAACGAGATGATAGACCGAGTCCGTTTTCCTCGGCTCGCGGTCTTCCGCTCGCTCCAGGGTATAGCTGCGAAGAATAGCCGCGTTGGGGCTGCTGCTTCTTTCGGCGTTAGCGGTGCTACCGGCGCTCAGGGCGCTGCCGATGCTTTCGCCACTGCCGCCGATCCAGCCGCGAAGCTCCAGCCGATCCCCGTGCTTCAGCTCGCGCGCATCGGTACTCCACACCGGTTTTCCGTCCCGGCCGAAAATCTTGATCCCCTGCGGAGCAATCACCTTGCGATCTTCTCCGCCTATCACGTTCTCATCGCTTTTCGTGAACGTATAATCGTAAGCGGCGTAGCGGCTCTCCGGGCTCCATTTGAACGCCGGGTTCGAATGCAAACCGGTATCCGCCGGCAGATCGGCCAGCTTGACGCCTTTACCGTCATACAGCCGGTAGCCGTCCTTCTCATACCAGAAGCGCTCCCCGTCCGGCGATTTGAACAAACGGAACACCGGCCACGTGTGGCTGAAAGTACCATCGAGCGCTTTGACGCCGCCGCCCGCAAGGTCCGCGATCCACAGCTTGCCCCCGCGGTAGCTGTTCAAGTACAGCTTGCTTCCGTCCGCGTTTAACCAGCCGGATGCCAGAAAATCCGGGGACAGATCGGGAGGGACGTTAGCCGCCAGCTCACGAAGCCGTCCGCTGCCGACGTCCAGCGACACGATCCGGTAGCCGATTCCCGCTCCGCCCGCCTTCCCGACAGGCTGGATCATAACGACATGAGAATCGTCTCCGAAGCCGTATCCCATGGCCAGCGTATCGGTCGAATAAGTGTCTCCCATTTGCAGATCGGCAAACGAAAACACCTTGAACGTCTTCTTCGCAGGCTGCATGGCTACGAGATCGAGCCGGTACCGGATTCCTCCTTCGGCCGGGGATGTCCTGCGGACGAGGTGCAGGACGGTTTTTCCGCTATCGGGAGAAACGAGAGACTGCATCACAGTTGCCGTCGTATTCTTCTCTTCAGCCAGTTTTAGCCGAAATCCTCCCTTTTTCTCTTCCAGGGTTACGTTGAGAGAACTGGAAACTCCAGTGGTTTCCGAAGCTGACACGCCGGATTCCTGAAAAGACGGATGAGGAAGCTGCCTCGCTTCCAACGCGACGGGAAGTTCGCGCAAACCGCTTTCGGAAGCCTCGATTTCGGACAAGCTCAGCAGCTTGCCACTGGATGCGTCGATGTAATAGACTTCCTTGTTTCCGGATTCGAATTTCGCTTCCGCCTTCCAAACCTTTCGTTTCTCCGTGCGTGCCGCAGACGATCCGCTTTGTCCGGCTTCTTCTCCAAACAGCTCGGGAGGATACTGCGTTAAGCCGACCTTCCATTCCGCCTTCCGGTCCGAAACATGACTTTGGGCGATAGATAATGCCTGCTTGGAGCTTATTCCCGAAGCCGATTCCGGAACGGATGTGGAGATCGTGTTAACCGCAAGAAGGAAGACCAGCAGAAACGCCGTTTTCATTGTGATTTTCCACCTTTCCTAAATCCTACCATTTAGACTCTATAAGTTGGAAAAAGTTGCATGACAAAGGCGGATACAATGTCTTTAACACGACCCTAAAAAGGCAGCCGAATGAATAGCGTTCACGCTTGCAGCAAAAAAAACCTCCCGTCGCCGGGAGGCTTTCTTTCTATACCTGCATGATTTTAATCAAGTTCGTCGTTCCCGTCTTGCCGATCGGCACTCCCGCCGTGATGACGGTGTAATCGCCGCTTTGGAGCAGCCCCTGCGCAGTGCCGCTGGATACCGCGGCCTTGAACATGTCGTCGGTCGTCTGGACAAACTCGCCTTTCACAGGAAAGACACCCCACAGCAGGCACAGCTTGGTCAAAACTTCGTCGCTCGGCGCAATCGCGATGATCGGCGCCTTCGGTCTGTGCTTGGACACCATCCGCGGGGTGTACCCACTCATCGTCGGCGTCAGAATCGCTTTCGCTCCGATTGCCTCCGAAGCGCTGACGGCCGCCTGACTGATAATCTCCGTCACGTTGACCTCCGCGGGAACGCCCGCTTGCCGGCGGCTCGCCTCCGCCATGTATAGCCCCTCGGCTTTCTTGGCAATCGTAGCCATCGTGCGCACCGACTCGACCGGATACTTGCCGGCCGCCGTCTCTCCCGACAGCATGATCGCGTCGGAGCCTTGCAGAACGGCGTTCGCGACGTCGCTGACTTCGGCCCGGGTCGGGCGCGGGTTGACCTGCATCGAATCGAGCATTTGAGTGGCGACAATAACCGGCTTGCCCGCCCGGTTGCAGGATTCGATCATCACTTTCTGGATGACCGGGACATCTTCGACCGGAATTTCAACCCCCAGGTCCCCGCGGGCCACCATGATTCCGTCCGACGCTTCCACGATAGCTTCCAGCTCGTCTACGCCTTCCTGATTTTCGATCTTGGAGATGATCTGGATATGACCGCATCCTTGATCCTCCAGAAGCTGCCGGACCGTAAGCACGTCTTCCGCTTTACGCACGAAGGACATGGCGATAATCTCAATCTTTTCGCGAATGCCGAATTCGATATGGCGGATGTCCCGCTCCGTGACACCGGGAAGCGTCGTATGCACGCCCGGCAGGTTTACCCCTTTGCGCGGCTTGATGACGCCGCCGTTAATCACTTCGCACGACACTTCCGTTCCCGCCGCCGAAACGACTCTCAGCTCGATCAGACCGTCGTCGATCAAAATTTTGTCCCCAGCCTTCACGACCTGCGGCAGTTCCGCATAATTAACCGAAATGCGTGTGCTGTCTCCCGCGATTTCTTCGCTTGTCAGCGTGAGGGATTCCCCCGTTTTCACTTCGCACGACGCTTCCTTAAGCAGGCCGATCCGTACTTCCGGTCCTTTGATGTCCATCAGCACCGGTACGATGGCGCCCATTTCTTTCGCCGCCTGGCGGATCCGGCTGATCTGCAGGCTGTGATCTTCCAGCTCTCCGTGAGCCATGTTAATTCTTGCCACGTTCATTCCGGCTGCGATCAATTCCTTCAATACCTCGACGGAGCGGCATGAGGGCCCCATGGTGCAAACAATTTTCGTCTTCCGCATATGATCGGTCCTTCCTCTTCTTTGGTTGTCCCTATTGTAATTCGTTTCCGTTCGGGAGAAAATGAATTATAGTATTGCAATTGTACTATAGTATGTTTTATGAAGAGGGAACCATGATCAAATTGACAAATATCCGGCACGACCGGCTGGCGGAATGGTACGAGGAAAGCGGGCCCGGCGGCAATACGGCCGCTTCGCTGATCATGCTGAGCTACGGCCGCTGCCTGTACTGGATCGAAAACGACAAAATTATGCTGGAGAAAGGCGACCTGCTCCTCATTAGAGAGGGTGTAACCTACTACGGCAAAAGCATTCCGACCTTCCTGCACAACAAATATGTCGCAAGCTTTCATCTTACGGATACGGGTCACGAGCTGCCGCTATTGAGTAAACCATGGATAAAAATCCGCTCCGGCATGGCTGAATTTTTGCTTGAACGGACCCGTAAGTGCTACTCCGATTGGAAGGAGAACGAACCGTACGCGGCAATTCGCGGACAAGCCATTCTCCTGGAAATGCTCGCTCTGCTGAGCCGTGAAGCGGATCAAGCGGCGGTATCGTCCGAAACGGGAAAACATGCGGAACGGATGAAGCAGTATATCCGCGACCATTACCGCGAGAAAGTGACGAAAGACGAGCTCAGTGAGTTCATCTCGAAAAGCCCCAATTATACCGCCGCTCTTTTCAAAAAAGTAACGGGGCAAACGATCAGCGAATATGTCCATTCCGTACGGGTGAAGAAGGCCGTCTATATGCTGATGGATTCGCTCCTGACGATCGCCGAAATCGCCGAATTTGTCGGGTACGAGGATGTTTCGTATTTTCAGCGGATTTTCAAAAAAACGACCGGCCGCACCCCTTCCTCCTATATGAAGGAAAGGCCGCCGAGGAATTGACCCGCACGTGCGGAAGCGTATACGGATAAATCGAATGTTCACGGCGGGTGCCGACCGGTAAATGTGCCGCGCTCCAACAAAAAAAGCCCCCGAGGGGCTTGGGATATTTATGCGTTCCGGCCGATTTTTTCACAGATAGAGGGCCGTGCTGTTGAACTTGTTTTACTGACCCAGGTTCTGGATCTTCTCGGTAAGCTGCTTCATTTCGTTCACCTGCTGAATCACCGGGGACTGGAGAAGCGATTGATAATCGAGCACCTGGCTGTTAAGCTGCTCCAGATGTCCGTTAATCGTGCCCAGCATCGTTTCGTTATATCCGACGATCTGCTTATGCAGGTCTTCGGCAAAGCCCGGCGCGTCCAGGCCGTTAAAACTGGAAATATTCTCTCTCATCGCTTCCAGTTCTTTTTTCACTTTCTCTCCAGCCTGGGGATCGGTTGCGGCATCGCGGGCGGCGGCGGGCAGATTTTCGGCGAAAGCGGCCGCTTCCTGGAGATACGTTTTCGCTTCTTCCCCATAGTTCAAGGTACTGTTTACGCCTTCCAGAAGCGAACAGCCCGATAGCATCAAAACGGTCAAAACCGCAAGGACAAGTCTGATTTTCATGAATCGAAAGCCTCCTTTTGTTTCCGTTTATACGGTAATACCGTTTTGAGCGGGATTCGGTTTCACTATGCGGAGATTCTTACGTGCATGCCTTGATCTGTTTTAAACAAAAAAAGAGCTGCACAACGCAGCTCTTGGTATATAGACGGCTGATTCCGGACATTCTTTCCATTCTTTTTGTCCGCCTCTTTAGCTCTGGCACGCCGCTTCGCACACGGGAGATGCCTTTCGGTATATCCCGTTCCGCGTTCTTCGTTGACACGACACGATGACTTCCCTATTTTCCAAGCACAATGCCAATCCGGCCGTCCTTAATTTCCAGTTCGTATTTCTTGACCCGGGTCCGGTCGCTGAACAAGGACTTCCCGGTTTTGATATCGAATTCCCAGCCGTGCCAAGGGCAGCGCACAATTTCACCTTGGCGGCTGTAATCGTATTCGTAGACGTCCGACGGAAGATTCGTCCCGGAAACAAGCCCCGCGCACATCGGCGCCCCCTGGTGCGGGCAGTAATTGTGAAGCGCGTAAAATTCCCCGCCGATCCGGTAAATGCAAATTTCCCGCCCCTCCACCTCGACCAGGACACCCCCGCCTTCGGGAACGTCTGCCGCATCCAGCACATCGTGTACCGCCATAATCAAACGCCCCTCCGTTTACGTTAAGTTATAGAGCTTTTTCGCGTTCTCGTAAAAGATTTTGCGCCGGGCTTCCGGCTTCAGCTTGCGCAGAATCATATCCGGCGCATCGAAGTCCCAGTGCGGATAGTCGCTGGAATAGAGAATCATGTTCTCCGCGTCGAACATGTTGAACAAGTCGACCAGATGCTGCGGATTGTCCGGCTCCTCGATCGGCTGCGTCGTCAGGAAGCAATGCTCCGCGACGTATTGACTCGGCATCTTCGTCAACCACGGAACGGTGGAGCGGAGCGCCTTGTAGTTCTTGTCGAGCCGCCACATCAACGGCGGCAGCCAGGCGATGCCGCCCTCGACGAGCACAACCTTCAGGCGGGGGAACTTGGCGAATACCCCCTCGCATACGAGGCTGACCAAATGGGCCATGAACATTTGGGACAAGCACGTATGCCACTCGATGTATCTCGCCGGATACCCGGCCGCCGTAGGCGCGGTCGAGCTGCCTCCTCCTTCGGCACCCGGATGGATGGCGACGGGCAGGCCGTGCCGCTCCGCCGCTTCGTAGATCGGGTGATAGAAGCGGTGCCCCAGCGGCCAGCGTGCGGCGCTGGAGATGATCACTTCGACGATGTCGGGATGATCCCCGACCCGGTCGATCTCTCTGGCGGCGAGCTGCGGGTCGAGCGTCGATACCGCCAGGGCGCCCTTGAACGCCTTATGCTTGCCGAGCCACTCGGCGATAAGGAAGTCGTTGTAGGCGGAGCAGATAGCCGCCGCGTAATCCGGGTCGTGCGTCGTCGAGATGTTGTAGACGACGCCCGTCAGGACGGCGTACTCGACGTTGTAGCCTTCGATAAGCTGCTTGATCATGAAGTCGGGATCGGAACCCGCTTTGTCTCCTCCCGGCGGAATCGAGTCCTTCTTCATCACGCCGATCGGCGAGTAATAACCGGAGCCCGAGTAACCGATGCCCGTTGCCGCGACTCTGGATTTCCATGGCTCCGGCAAATACGGAATCAGGGCCGAGTCGTTCTGTTCGTTGTGAACGTCGGTATCGATGACTTTCAGCTTTTCCGCTGCTGCCACAGCTTTCCCTCCTTCGTAGTGATGCTGTCCTTGTACTCGGCTCAAAGTCTATTTCTTGCCGTACGTCCGGGTATAGGCCGTATTGTACATGTTCAGCAAATCGTCGGCTCCCATCTTCTTAACCTGATCCAGGAATTGCTGGTAAGTCGTATCGTTGATCGGTGTTTTTCCGATGACGAACTCCGTTAATTTCTGTTCCAGGAATTTGTTCAGGTTGTTCAGCTTCGATTTTTCCAGTTCCAGCTCTTCCTCCGTTTTTACGATCTGTTTCGGGGACGGCACGATAAACGGCTCATACCGCTTGTTGATATCCTTGCTCTTGTCGCTCAGCCCTCGTTCCCAAACTTCACGCGATTTCGCATTGTCCAGGGTGATCAGGTCGTACCAGACGCCCCAGTCCTTGCGCAGCGTATTGAACGGAGAAGCGCCGAATTCTTTCATATAAACGGGCTTGCCGTTTTCCATCGTGTAGGTTTTGCCCTCGATTCCGAGGGACAGGTAGTTCGAGCCTTCCTCGCTGACGAGATAATCCAGAAACTGGACCGCCCGGTCCTTGTCTTTGACCTTTGCGGAAATCGCTCGCCCGACGGCTCCGATTACGGGACGGGAGAACTGGTAATTTTTGATACCCTCCGCGGCAAATTGCGGGATCGCATCGAGCTCGAAGGTGGAGGTGCCCGCTTTACGGCCTTTGTCCGTCAACGATTCCAGATCCGCTTTCCAGAAGTAGGTCACGAGCGACTTGCCTTTCAGAATGCGTTCCTCCCACTGGGCCTGGGTAAGCAGGGAGTACTCGGGATCGAGCAGCTTTTCGGTATACAGCTTATTCAGGAAAACGAGCGAGTCTTTGTAGCCTTTGTGATACGGGGCGAACGCATATTTATCGGTCGTCGGGTCGATGTTGAAGAAGCCCTGGATGCCCGTAAACGCCCGGCCGAACACCGTATACAGCCCTGTATCGCCCACAATCGCATTGGGAATGAGCGGATACGAGCTCGGTTCTTTTTCCTTATAGGACTTCAGGAACTGGTAAAATTCATCCAAGTTTGTCGGCGGCTTCAGCCCATACTTATCCATGAGATCTTTGCGGGTGTACCAGATGAAGTTAAAGCCTTTGCCCTCGGCGTCCCCTTCGATTACGGGCACCGTATAAATGCCGCCGTCGGCTCCGCTCGCGACCGCTTTCGCTTCCGGGTATTTCTCGTAGAACGCTTTCAGATTCGGCGCTTTGTCCAGGTAGTCCTTCAAGTTCAGAAACACTTTGTCGGGACCGTGCTCCCTGCCCTCCTGGGTGCTCACCTGGATAAAATCCGTGACGGAGTTCGTGGCGATCATGATCTGTCTTTTCTCGGTGAGTCCTTCCTGGCTGACAATCTGGAAATCGACGCTGACGCCTGTCTTTTTCTCGATTTCTTTGAAAATTTCCCAGTCCTGCCGCACTTTTCCCTCTACCCGGTCATACGCCAGCCATGAAAATTTAACGGGTTTCTTGGCGTCCGATCCTCCGCCATCCCCCGGTGAAGCCCCCTGATCCTTGCTGGAACATCCCGCCGCAACGACACCGGCAAGCAGAGCGACAGTCAATATCACGGCAAACGGTCTTTTTTTCATTTCCAAACCTCCCCATAATGGTAGCTTCTGGTCTGCTGGCTAGCTTTACTGGTCACGCTGGTCCTTTTAGTCCTTTTAGTCCTACTAGTCCTGTTGGTTCTGTTGGTCTTGCTGGTCACGCTGCCCGTACCGGAAGCACGAGCGCTGCCGCAGTTGGCAGGGCGAACTGTACTCATGTTTTTTGCTGCTGCCCCGCGGATCGCAGACTTTACTCTATAGTCATGAATTCCGACGGGAATTCAGAACTATCTCCATATCCGTCTAGCCTTTGATGCCGCCGATCATGCTGCCCTGAACGAAATATTTCTGGATAAACGGATACACGCACAAGATCGGAAGGGTGGCGATCATGATCATGGCGTATTTGAGCGTCTCCAGGTGATTCAGATCTCCTTCGCCCTGAACGCTCGTTCCGGCGATAAGAATATTGCGCAGCATAATCTGCAAGGGATACATGCTCCTGTCATTCAGGTAAATCAGCGCGTCGAAGAAAGCGTTCCACTGATTAACCGCGGTGAACAGGCCGATCGTGGCCATAACGGGCATGGAAAGCGGCAGAACGATCCGCAGCAGCACCTGAAAAGAACTGCAGCCGTCGATTGTGGCGGCATCTTCCAGCTCCTCGGGCAGCGCTTCGAAAAACGTCCGCATGATAAACAGGTACCACGTCGAAATCAGGGACGGCAGGACGATGGCCCAGACCGTATCGAGCATGCCGAGCTTTTGAACGACCAGGAAGGTCGGAATCATCCCCCCGCTGAACAGCAGCGTAAACGCGGCCAGGAGCAGAATGGTCCTGCGGCCCGGAAGCCATTTTTTCGATAAAGGATAAGCCATCGCCGCCGTCACAATCAGGGTAAGCGCCACATGAAGAACGGTGTAACGGATCGTATTCCAGTAGCTGATCCACAGATCGGGATTGGTAACGAGCCGTTCGTAGGCGACCAGCGTGACCTGCTTCGGAAAAAGCAGCACCTCTCCGCTTGCCACCAGGGCGTTATTCGAAATCGACGCCGAAAACACGTACACCATCGGGTAAATCATAACGACGACGAGCAGCAGCATCAGAATGATGTTGAGTGTGTCAAACACTCTGGAGCCCAGGCTGGTTTTGATTTTCATCACGGTCCTCCTCCTACCACAGACTCGTTTCGGAATATTTGCGGACGATCCGGTTGGCCGTTACGACCAGGATAAGCCCGATGATGGACTGGAATAGGCCGACAGCCGTCGCGAAGCTGAAATCGGAATCGAGAATACCCCGCCGGTACACGAAGGTGTTGATGACATCCGATGTTTCATAGTTCATCGAGTTGTAGAGAAGCAAAATTTTCTGGAAGCCCGTCTCCATAAAGTGACCGAGCGTCAGGACGAACAGAACGATCATGACCGGCAGCATGCCGACGAGCGTAATATGGCGAATCTGCTGGAACCGGTTCGCTCCGTCCATTTTGGCCGCTTCGTACAGCGTGGGATCGATGCCGGCGATGGACGCCAGGTACAGAATCGTTCCCCAGCCGATCTTCTGCCAAATTTCGGAGCTTACGTAAATTGTCCGGAACCACTCGGGGATGCCCAGGAACATGACGGGTTCCGCTCCGAATACCTTCACGAGAAAGTGGTTGACGACCCCGGTCGTCGGAGACAGAAACGTCACGAGAATGCCCGCGATCACTACCGTGGAGAGGAAGTGAGGCATATAGCTGACGCTCTGGACAAATCCCTTGAACCATTTGTTCCGCAGCTCGTGGAACAAAATGGCCAGCACGATCGGAGCCGGGAAATGGAACAGCAGATCGTACACGTTGAGCATGACCGTGTTGCGTATCAGCTTCCAGGAATCCGGCGTGACGTAGAAGAATTCGATAAAATGCTTCAGCCCTACGAATTTGCTTTCGAGAATGCCCCGGCCGATGGAAAAATCCTGGAAAGCGATGATGATGCCATACATGGGCACGTACTTGAAAATGATATAGTACAAGATCCCCGGAAGCATCAGCAGGTAGAGCGCTTTGTGTTTTCTGACGAGATACCAGAAGCGGGCACTCTTCGTCATGGCCTCTTCCTCCTTTCAAGTAAGCGCTTGCAAAGTGGTGATGGCCTAACTATAAAGAACCCGCTCTTTCCGGTAAAGCGTACATATTTTGGCCCGGGTACCGTTTCCTCTCTGCCTTGAGAACCGTGGCTTTCCGGGTATGTTCAGGAAAAAAAAGAGACTCCGGAAAATTAGGAGTCCGGCCGCATTCACTGATGAATCGTCCGGTATTTCGCGGGGGTAATGCCTTCGTATTTCCGGAACATCCGGATAAACGAATTCCTTCCCCAGTAACCGACTTTTTCGGCGATATCGTCCATTTTCAAATCCGTTTGAAGAAGCAGTTCTTTTGCTTTGACCAGCCGGTATTTGGCGATGTACTCCACGTATTTCTCCCCGACTTCTTCCTTGAAGGTCCGGCTGAAATGACCCACGGACATATTCATGGAATTCGCAAACTGTTCGATCGACAGCTCTTCATCGTAATGCTCATGAATATACGCCAGGATGTCGGTAAATTTGCCGGCCCGCTCATCCCCCTTGGCAGGCTGGAAAAGCAGCTCGTGAAACTCCCGGAAGCAGCGCTTCACTTCCTCCAGCGTCATGCAGGCGTTGACCTTATCGAACAGCCCCGCATAAAAAGGCACGTTGAAATCTTTGCGTTCGGTTTCCACCGCCCGCACCCATGTATTTAAAATGTCCGTGCACAAATATTTGATCTGAACGGCCGTGGCGTTTTTGCGTACGGCTTCTTCCACCATTTCGTATGCCGATTGGAGCAGCTTGTCGTAGTCGCGCGTTTTGCAGCGGTTCAGAATGCGCCCCACCTCCTGCACGCTCAGGAATGTATCGCACTGGGTCGAGTCCAGCGCGCTCTGCCCGCTGCAAATTTCGACGTTGGCGTTCAGTCCGCGGCGCTGCAAAACCGACACGGCCTGCTCGTAGGACAAGTGAAGCTCCTCAATGCCGTATACCGTCCTGCCAATGCCAATCGTCGCTTTAAAATAGCTGCCGTACAGCTGCAGAGCCGCCCGGATCAGGTTCGCCTCCTCCTCCGGGCTCCGGCTGAGGAATGGATCCTTTTGAATAACGCAGACGAGCAAGTCAGACTTGATTCCGCACAGCCAAATCGTCGAGGGCACGAGCTGGAGAATGCGCTCTTTCAGCTCCGCCATCAGGAACGATTTGGACGTCTCCGAAAGCCGGCCGTACACGTCCGGATCGTAATGCAGCGCTATGCCGAGCACGGTCCGCGCCGCTTTTTTCGTATAAGTAAAACCGATTTCCCCGGCGTACGTCTCGATGGAGAGGGCGTCCCTGTATTCACCCAGCAAAATTTTGGTCACAAAATGCTCCTGCACGATCGGAAACATGCCCGTCACCCGCTGGTTAAGCTGTTTGTTTTCCGAAATGATCAGCTGCGAAAACCGTTTGATCACATCGTAATCGTTCCCGTCGCTTCGCATTTGCAGCACCTGGGCAGAACGGTGCGATTTGAGGCCCTCTTTGATCTCCAGGATGGGCCGGTACATGCGGCGGCTCAAATAATACGAGACGAAACTCCCCACCACAATGAAAAAGGCAAGAAAAATCCAACTGATAAGCCGCGTAAGATGGGCAGGTTTCATGAGCGTAGGCAAATCGACAAGGCTCAAATAATAGGACGTGTCATCAAAACCCGATTTGACCAGCGAAATCGCTTTGTCATTCGTAATCAGAAATTTGGACTCGCCCGAGTCGGCCGCCAGCGGCGACGGAATCCGGCTGATACCGTCCGACACAACCCCGTTCGAGCTGATGATTTCTCCCCGGCTGCCCACAATCGCGGTACCGGCCACCCAGTTTTCCCGTATGTTGATCAGCCGCTGCAATTTATCCCTGCTCACGTCCACCACCAGATACACTTCGGGAACATTTGTATTAAACGGGTAGCTCATCAGGGCGGACAAGGCCGAGCCATCCGGCTTCGGTTCCGTAAATTCCATCATTTTTTTGTTTGTAAACTTGGCCAGGTATGCCGCCTTCTCCTCCGCCCCCATCGGATAGCGGAAATCGAAATAGTACGACTTATCGGTATACGTATCCACATCAATGACAAGATCATGATGAGCGAACACCAGATACGCTTTCGTCACCAGCTCATCCGATTGCAGCTTAATCAGCTGCTCCCGCAGAGCGTGGATCAGCTCCATACGCTGGGTGTTCTCGCCGGACAAATCGCCGGCTTCTTTAAGCAGGCTGCGGATATTGGAGGTGCTAAGCATGTTAATCATATTCGTTTTCAGGGAATTAAAAGCGGTATCCGTCTGTTCGGAAAAACGGCTCATAATGACGCGGTTTAATTTCTGCGCGTCCTTCTCGATCAGGGAAACGACGAGGAAATGGGCCAACGTGCAGGCGACGATAACGGGAATCAGAATGACGACGAAATAGTTGGCGAAATGACGCCAGAACAAGGCGATACGGAAAGAACGCGGTCTCGGAATCGGAATCATAGTCTGCCTACCACCTTTTCACGGAAGGTTGAAAGAAAGGAATACAGGAGAGAAAACGGGGACAAGAAAGCACGGGGGACGAAAACCCGCATCACCGGAAACGGTCAGATAAAGGTACGGCATCCCGGCAAGATTGAATGAAAGCGTTCTCACAATTCCCTTTAGTTGTATTATAGTGGGGGTGAAATAATAATTCTACAATTTTGTGAATTTTGAAATATTATTTTTTGTGCAACCTGAAAAAACCTATTTCCTCCGGGGGAAATAGGTTTTTATGCGTACCGTCAGGCTATTCGTTTTGCTGCTGCGACAGACATGTCATAAAGGAAGGGTCATCGTAATCGTTCTCGGAGCGAAGCCCAGCGACTCATACAGATGAAGCGCATGATTTCCGGCATACACGCTGAGGCGTACTTCGGGATAGCCCAGACTTTTGAGCTGCTCCACCGCTTCCTGCATGAGTTTTCTGGAGACGCCGCGTCCTCTGAAATGTTCGAGCACATAGAGCTCGTATACAAACCCGATAACCCGGTCGGTAAACGAATCTTTGCTCTCCCCAATCAGCACCCATCCGGCCAGCCGCTTCTCTTCCGCAGCGATCAGATAATAGCAACCTTTTTTCAGAAGGGGATCTACAAGCTGCCTCACTTTGTCCCGGTCCGGTTCGGCCTTTCCAA
The DNA here is from genome assembly GCF_000739915.1 of Paenibacillus chitinolyticus NBRC 15660. Lineage (GTDB taxonomy): Bacteria > Bacillota > Bacilli > Paenibacillales > NBRC-103111 > Paenibacillus_F > Paenibacillus_F chitinolyticus. The sequence continues at coordinate 265,656 of NZ_BBJT01000003.1, forward strand.
GCGTTCCCTCCGATAGGGCCTGCGGCGAAAGCCTCCGAATCTGCTGAATCTCCTCCGGAATCGGTTTGCGGATTTCCATCTCGTTCGCTGCCCCCTTTGCGGTCCCTTTTGTCGGGTTCCTTCTCTTCCCTACGTTATAACATACGACCCCGCAGAGCGAGTTCCTTCTTTTAAACGTAAAAATCGAGCAGTCTGCGCACGTTGAGCTCCAGCGTATCCCCATTCGTACGGATAACCAGCTCCGGATTTTCCGGTACTTCGTAGGGGTCGCTGATGCCGGTAAAAGCCGGGATCTCGCCGTTTCGCGCCTTCGCGTACAGCCCTTTCACATCCCTGCGCTCGCACTCCTCAAGAGGACAATCCACGAACACCTCGATGAAACGCGGCAGGTTCTGCCTGGCGTACTCCCGCATTTCGCGGTACGGGCTGATCAGGCTGACCACGGTCGTGATGCCGTTGCGGTTAAGCAGACCGCTTATGAACACGGCCCGCCGGACATTCTCCATCCGGTCTTCCCGGCTGAAGCCGAGGCCCGTTCCGACCTGCCGCCGGAGCTCGTCCCCGTCCAGGCATTCGACGGCGTGCCCCAGGGCCGCAAGCTCCGCGGCAAGAGCCTTGGCCGTCGTGGTCTTGCCCGAACCGGAAAGTCCCGTCAGCCAGTAAGCGAGGCCGGCCGGTGCTGTTTTGTTAAGCGTGTGCGTCACAACTCTCCACTCCTTCTTCGTAAACGCGCGGCATTCGCCTCTGTGAGCCGGCTCCTGCGATGCGTTCGAGCAGCCCGTCGCCATACCGCTTGCGAAGCTGCAGGTCCGGCATATGAATGTAGCCGATATAGCAGTCGCAGCAGTCCATCCCGCACGGGCGCGGCTGAGAAAGCGCGTCCAGGCCGTCCCGGTACAAATGGCCGATGACCCGGCGGTCTTTGTAGCAGCGCTTCACTATGCCGGGACCCTGCACGTAGAAAACGTCGAAGCCCGTACCGCACGCCCGTCCCAGGCTTTCGTAATCCTCTGCGTTCAGGTCGAAAAGCGGATCGAGGCTCCTCAGGAAAGTCCGGTCTTCATCCGTGTAATAATCCCGCTTGTCTTTGAACGCATTGACCCACATATACACGTCGGAAGGCAGCGAACGGCGTAGCGACTCCAGCCGGCCGAAGGCGCTTTTGACTCCTACCGATCCGACGCTGAACGGAATGCCTCTGCGGTAAAGCTGCAGAACCTGCTCCAGAAATTTCTCTTCCGTCGTCTGCCCGGGATGATACGTGACCCAGAAGGCGGTCTTCTTCGGGTTCAGTTCACCGGTCCAGGCAAGACCGGCGGACAAATTCGTCTGGATCGCCACTTTATCCACGTGCTCCATGTGCGAGAGCCGGACCATGGCCTCCTTGTACCAGCGGTGAGTCAGCCCTTCCCCGTAAGGATTGAAGAAAACCGACAGGCGATGGCCTTCGGCTCCCTGGCTCTCTGCCCAGTCCGTAAAAGTTTCAACCTGCCGCCGGTCCTTCGCCAGCGTGGCGGCACTGTCCTTGTTCTTGCTGAACGGGCAGTACGGGCAGTCGTAATTGCACGATGACAGGCTCCCCCGGTAATACAGCGTCGCCTTCATCTGAAGGTGTATCCTTCCATCCGGGCGCGGGTCTCCGGGGAGATGAACCAGTCTCCGATGGAATCGGAGAGGGCGATCCCGTCGTCCGTCAGCCGGAAGAGGCTGCCGTCTTCGCCTGCCCCGGTCCCCGGGACATGCTCGGCCAGCCCCGTCTCCGTCAGCCGGTTCAGCTCCGGATAGTCCTCAAGCGCCTTCGTGCCGAACCGGCGGGCGTAGGACGCGAGCTCCAGCCCCTCGCGGTGGAGGAGCGCTTTCAGAATAAAGCGCCGCTTCCGCTCCCCTTCGTCCAGAACGAAGCCGTAATCGATGAGGTCATGACGCTCCGCAGCGACATAGTCGGCGATAATGCCGGCCGTCGCGCTGCGGCTCACCGCATAGCGGGTCGCGTAGTGGACGTTCTGCGTATACGAGCGTGCGCCGCAGCCGAGACCGACCATGCCTTCTTCCTGGCAGCCGTACGGCAGAAGCGTTTTGGGCGACGAGGCGCTCGCTCGCGCGAACCTCCTCATCGAATACTGCGTATACCCTGCGGCCAGGAGACGGTCGCGCGCCGCCGTGTAGCAGGCCATGCGGATATCCGCTCCCCGCTGCCGGATCTCTTCGGGCTTGACGATCGTATGCTCGCGCGTATACAGCGGGTAGATGAAGATTTCCTCCGGCTCGTAGGCAAGCGCCCGTTCCAGGGAGTAAAGCCAGGTGTCCACGGTCTGGCCCGGCAATCCGTAAATAAGATCGAGATTGAGAATCGGAAACTTGTACCGCTTCAGCTGCTCCAGCGCCTTCTCGACCACCAGGGGCATTTGCGGACGGTATATGGCCGCAGCCTCCGCATCCACAAAGCTCTGGATACCCATGCTCACCCGATCCACCCGGTGAGCCTGCAAAATATCCAGGCGCTCTGCGGTGACCGTCTCCGGCGAAGTTTCGACCGAGATGGAAGCTTCTCCGCTGTCCAGCCCCATAGCGTCCTCCGCGATTCGGAAAACGCGGTCCAGCAGCGCCGGTTCCAACAGCGTAGGGGTTCCTCCTCCGACGGCAAACCGCGCGAATTTCTTGTGCGCGACATGTGGAGCCCACTCGCGGGCTTGACGTTCCAGCGCATCCACATACTGCTCGTGGGCGCCGGTGCGTTTATCCGGCAGGGTAAACAAATTGCAGAAGCCGCAGCGCGCCCCGCAGAACGGGATATGCATATATAAGAAGAAGGTTTCCGCCGGCTCGTCCGTCCACAGCTCCTGCAGCGGGATTTTTCTGTCCAGCTCGCGGTAAGCCGTCTTGTGCGGATAGGAATACAAATACGAGCGGTATGGCGCCGAACGAAGATTTTCTTCCCAAGCGGAAACGGACATTTCTTCATCTGACTGCACCGGTTGGTTCCTCAATTGAGAAGAGGTCATCGGCCGTTCACTTCCTTTACGTCAATTTACAAAACAAACTCGCGGTAAGGCACGTTCCAGACCGCTTCATGCGCGAGCCGGTGGCCTTCATAGCCGTCTTCGCCGTAGCACGTTCCGTGGTCGGAGAAAGCCAGACAGAATACGGGCCGCTCCCGCTCTCTCATCGCTTCGAACAGACGGCCCAACTGGCCGTCCACGTAACGAAGCGCGGCCCTCTGGCTCTCGACCGAATCTCTTTTCGCGCCGGGAAGGAAATAATGATTGGGCCCGTGAATCGCCGAAACGTTCAGGAACATAAACAGCTTCTCGCTTTGTTCCGTCCGTTCGAGAAGCTTGAGGGCATGATTGACCTGATGCTCGGTCGAGCGCGGGTTCGTTACCCCGAAGGTCATCCGCCAGTAGCTTTCCTGGAAATAGCCGGGGAGTACCCTGGCAAGCGGAACTTTTTTCGTAAAAAAAATTACACCCCCGATACAGATCGTCCGGTAGCCTTCTTCCTGAAGACCGGACACCAGATCGGGTGTGTCGAAGAGCCATGTATGGGGATGGGTTTTAAGCCCCGTGTTCTTGGAGTGAAAAAGCCGGATATGCTGCGATTTGTCCGTTGTCGCCGGAGTCGGCAGAAAGCCTCCGAAAAAAGCGTGATGCGCCGCATACGTAAAGCTGCCGGGCGTGTGGCGCTTCTCCCAGGAGCCGCCGCCGCACAGATTCGGGCAGTTGGCTTCCTCCAGCACGGCGGCGTCGTAACGCAGCGTATCCAGCGTGATCATCAGGATATCGTGGGTGCCCACGATTTCGTTCATATTCATCGTAGCGTTCCTCCCTCGCCCGGAGATCCCGCTGCGCCTCCCGGTTTCCCGGAATTCCCGGCTTCGGAAAATCCGGCGGAAGCGGCGGAACCCGTAGGGTCGGCAGCCCCGGAGGCTGCGGACCTTGAGGACTCTTCCGCAGCTTCAGCCGTACCGCCTGTGAGCCGGCTCATCTGCCATTCGTAAGGGTCCATTCCCTTGTGAACGACCCGGTACAGCAGATCTCCGAACGGATTCATGTCAAGTATGTAAGGCGCATGCGTCGCGCTGTCGAGCAGAACATCGACTCCCGCTGCAAGGGAGCGCGTAAAAGCGGCCAGCGCTTTTACGGCGCAGGCCGCAGCTTCTGCCCGGATGCCCGGCGCCAGACCGAGGTCATCCACGCTCACCCTTTCGCTGCGCAGGTGCAGGTTCGTGATCGGCGTCCGGCTGACCCGGGCGATGCTGTGGCAAGCTTCTCCCGCCACGACAAGCTGACGGATATCGAACGTCCGGTCGCCGTAAGCAGCTTTGGCGATCCACTGTTCGACGTGGGCGCCGTGTCTCAAGAGCCAGTTCAGCACCTGGCGGATCGCGGATTCGTCCGTGTAACGCCGCAGCTTCATCGCGTTATAGAACACCGGGGCGCGGGCGCCGTAATTCTCGACGCCCACGGTCGTAACCGCCTGCTCCGCGCCCGTACGCGGGTTGATGCGGTAAGCGACGACGCCGCAAGCGCCGGAGCCGGAAGCGAGCTTCACGAAGACCCGGTGAACCCGCCGGGAGAGCATCAGATCGCGAAGCGCCTCGTAGCCCGCGATCTCCTCCGGCGGAGCCAGGAGGCGGGGCACCGGCACGCCGGCAGCGGACAGGACGCGGTGCGTCTGCCGCTTGTCGAACATGCCGGCGATGTCCTCCGGCGCGTTCGTCCATTGCGGCTGCGGCCACAGCTCCACCGCTTCCCGCCGCAGCCGGGCGAGCAGCCGCGCAAAGCCGCGGAACCATTGGGACGGGTGGTACTGCCGTCCCTCTTGCTCCGCGAGCGCGAGCGCGGACCGCACGGAGAGCGGCTGCGGATCGCTGCGGTGCCCGAACGGAAGCAGGCGGTCGCCGTGCGCCGCCTCTTCGTGGTCGGGAGCGCCGAGGGCGATTAGCCCGCGCTCCACCGCGAAGAGCTCGCCGGGTGCGTCCAACCGCAGCAGCGGGGCCGGTTCGCCCGCCGGCTGCGACGGCGCCCCGGCGAGGCTTGCGGCCTGCGCGAGCGAGGCTGTGCCGTCCAGCAGCCCGGCGTACGGCAGCACGACGGCCGGGGGCAGCCCCAGCTTCGCCCGGGCGTTCTGCAGCCCCGCCGTGCGGCGGTTGTCCGGGTTGCCGATCAGGATCATCCTCTGCGGCACGGCCGTTATTCCGTAAGCGACGGGTACCGGTAATCGTCGTCTTCGTCCATATCCTGCTGGTCGTCCGTGTTCACGTTAAGGCCGGACGATTTCCAGCGGTTTACCATTTCATCGGACATATAATGATGGCTTAAGTCCAGATATTGAAGTTTCTTCACTTTTTCGCTGTTTAAGAGCGCTTCCGCCCCGGTATCGGACAAAGTTCCGTCGGACATGTCGAGCGTGTGCAGCCCGTCCAGAATCGGCGCATCGGCCAGCGCGATCGCCAGCTCGTCCTGAATTTCGCTGTTTTTGAGACCAAGGTAAGTGAGTTCCGGGAATTTGCCGGGCTCCGTCAGCTTGAGCACATCTTCCAGGCCGCCGTCGAACCCGTATTCGTCCACGCCGAGATACAGTTCCAGCTTTTTCAGACGAGGGAAAGACCCTTCGTAAATTTGATGAATCACGTCCTTGCCGAGGCCGCCGCAAATAATGGTCAGCTCCTCCAGGTTTTCGTGGCGGGCCGGGTTCAGATCCAGTCCCGTGCTTCCTTTGATCGTAAACGACCGGAGTGCCGGGTAAGCCTCCAGCAGAGGAGCCAGGTTAGTCTGCATAATCCAGGACACTTCGCATTCCTCGAAGCTCATATCGCCGATAAACAGACTCGTCAGTTTCGGAAACCGGCCTTTCAGCGCGACAAGCGTCTCGACGGTTTCTTCGGAATCGTTTTCGTAAGCACCGCCCCAATCGCCGATAATGAGGCTTGTCAGTTCCCCGCTTTGCGGGCTGTTCGCAAGTTCCTCGAGCAAATCTTTCATTTTCTTGCCGTCTTCATACTGGTCGTAATCGATTGATAGTTTAACTTCGGACATCTAAGTCCCTCCCATGTCAACTTTTTCCTTCTATGTACGATATAATCCTTACTATATACGATACTAAAAAAGACTTGCAAACATTTCTGGGCAACCGTGCACGTCTCCCGTCTTGTTTTCCTTTCGTTTTTTAAGGTCGATTTCGTATGGAAGCCCCACCAGATGCCGGTTTTGAGCGATGGATAACTTCTTCTTCTCCTGGATCTATTCGTAAAAAAAAACGCCGTGTGGAGTGCACGGCGATCGAATGGACTGCCGGGCGAAAAGACAGTAGCCGCACCGACAGGCAGCAGCTCCCCCGAGAAACCGGTAACGTTACGGTTTGCTTTTCTTAGGCGCCAGCCCGTCTTTTTCCGTCAGTACCTCGATCTTGAAGCCGTCGGATATAAGCGGAATATTTCCGTTCAGCCCGGTGGAATACACGTTTACGTTTTTCTTTTCCAGCCGCTCCTTTAAGTTCGGACTCTGGAAATTCCTCTGGATCATAACTACGATTTTCGGGGAGACGGCCGCACGATTGGATGAAGATAATAGAGGTTAACCCGACAAAAAGTATCGCCGCAAAATAAAAAATCCGCTCCCTAGCGGATTCCAAAACATTCACTAAAATGCTAAGAAAAAGGCTAACGACCTTATCGGCAGCCTTTTTCCATAGCCTTTCGGCTCCTTTATTACACGGCCTTTAACTCCGAAACCGCACCTTCTTCCGCATTTTTCTTCTGGAATATCATCCCTTTATCCTTGAAGAACAGGAAGAACACCAGCGCGACGACAGCCGCCACGACAGCGGGGTAAATCCAGAACTGCTGCCACTGCTTCAGTGCAGCCGCCCCTTGATCCACGACCGTATGATTGAAGATATAACCTGTGACCGAAGAAGCGAACAACAGCCCTAGCCCGTTCGAGATCATGAACTTCAAGCTCTGTGCCTGCGCTTTAATCGTCACGTCCGCTTTATTGTCCACATAGATGTCTCCCGCCGTGAAGAAGAAATCCCAACAAATCCCTTGCAGTGCCAGCGCAATGACGATGACGAGAATGCCTGCATCGACTGCCGCGAAGGAGAACAACAACGAACGAAGAACCCACGTGATCGCGCCCCACAGGATAATCTTTTTAAATCCGAATTTGAAGAGAAACAGAGAGAGTAAGAACATAAAGATAACTTCCGTTGCAATACCGATTTGCATAATTGTAGCTGCATTATTAAACCCTAGCGCGCCCAGGAATACCGGCACATAAGCACTGTAAGCTGTTTTAGGAATCATCAAGAAAATCGTACAGCCCATGAATACCGTAAAGTTCTTATCCTTGAACAATGCGAGCGCATCAAGACAGAGCAGGTCCTTTATCAGGAACTTCTTACCCTTGCCGGCTGCCGGTGTATTCGGAAGCGTGAAGCAATAGATCCCGAGCACAATGGCAGAGATTGCCGCAATTTTGAAGGTCATAATACTGCCCGAGAAGCCCATCTGTCCGAGCAGGAACCCGATCACCATAAAACCGAATGTTCCGAACACCCGAATCACCGGAAATGTTTTAGCGCCGTGAATATGTCTGAAGCTGATGCTATTCGACAGTCCCGTCGTAGGATAGAACAACACACCGACGATAAAGAGCAATACGAGGAACATCGTCGCGTTGCCCGATTGAATCTGAGCCGGAATCGCTAACAACACACAAGCATTAACAATATGCAGGATGCCCATAATTTTCTGGGAGGCGATGAACCGGTCCGCGACCATCCCGATGAACAGCGGCGACAGAATCGTCGCGATGCCGAGCAATGCATAAGAAGTACCGATGATGGAAGATAAGCCCGATGTGCTGAGAACTAATCCTAAAGTCATATTCCAAGCGCCTTGGACGAAATATTGCAGAAACATCATAATTAATAGTCTCGGAACGATAGTAGTCTTCATGTGTAATATCCCCTATTAAATAAATTTGATGAGACCGTCGTAAGCCACTTCGATACCGTGAGGCTTGAATATGTCCACAAGCTCGTCATGCATGAAACCGCTGTTATGAGATAAATGCGAGACGATGATCTGGCTCGTTGCCGAGTGAATGCCGCTATCCAGCAATCGCTTCTGTGTCTCCAACACTGTCTCAATGCTCATATGCCCATCGGAATGCGGATTCTGATTGTAACCATGTGTGCATTCGAGTACCGTCAGATCGATATGCTTGTCCGCAAGCCACGACCACGTCAATTCCGGAAACCATCCTGAATCATGACCATACAGCAATGTCTTGCCTTCCTTTTCGATAAAATAGATCAGACACGTCTCCCACTTCGCATGATTGGCGAGAAGCGGCGTAATGCGCGCTCCGCTGGACTCTACTGTCACGAATGGAATCATCCGAGTGAATTGAAACCGCTCCGGACTATAACCGGACAACACATCCAGACAACCATTAACAGCACGATCATTCCCGAAAATATGCAGCGGATGCGTAACGTGGTGACCATACCCTTCCATCCGACTGAACAAATCTCCTGCGTTAAAATGATCGGGGTGCGTATGCGTGAAGAGCAGTTCCGAAATACGAGTAACACCCACATCATCCCGCATGACTTGGTAGCTGTATTCTGGCGGGAAATCAATCTGCATCGTATCATCAACAATCGCAGCTGACCGCGTTCTTATATTCTTCCCTTTCTCGCTTCGCGTCTTCTCGCAAACCTCGCATTTGCAAAATGGATTCGGTATCCCTTCCGACGCGGCAGATCCTAGAAAATGAACTTTCATACAAATATCTCCTTTTCGATTCGCAGATATGCAGGAATTCAGATACATTCTTTCTCTTGTTGTTTCCTGGCGGCATCATTGCCGCTTCTTGATTTCCGATCATCTCCCGGGTTGTTCATCGGAAGAAATCGACTGATTCTTGCGAGGAAAAAAGTTAAGACGACGGAGAAAATAACGATGCCGTAATACCCCGCTCCAATGCCAATTCCGACTCCGCCTGAGAAAAATATCATGGCCGCCGATGTTAACCCCTTAACCCGTTCCCCATCCTTAAGAATGACTCCCGCTCCGATAAATCCTAAGCCGGATACGATTTGAGCCGTTAGCCGCATCGGATCGGCGCGCATGAGTTGACCCGCTTCATTGTAATGACTGGCGGTAGAGATGGAAATAATCGTAATTAATGTACAAGCCACTGAGGTATAGGTATACGTCTTCATACCGGCGGGCTTATGTTTATGTGATCGATCCCAGCCAATAAACAGGCCCATCAATGCACTCGCAAGGATTCTGACATACATCTCCCAATGTCCGAACATCTGGCCATATTGGATTGGATCCACAGCGTTCCTCTCCCCCTTAATCATGATGTCGTGAAAATCTTGATCAACCGCGCTGACAAACGATCAATCCATATGGGATGTTAACGCTTTCTTGAATAGAATTCTAACATATTTTTGGAACGTGTCAATAAATATTTAAGAGTTTTTTCACTGTAACGCAATGTATATGCATAAAACACCATAAAAACAATCCTTTAACGTTTGTTCGGGACACTTTTAAATATTGGAACGTGTCAAAATTAGTGGGTGATGGCATGTCAACAGAAGACCCGATATAATTAATTTATCCAAATATCATCAAAAAGGGGTAGGATGAAGCATGCCTACGATCAAAGATATCGCCAAAGCTGCGGGGGTGTCGCATGGAACGGTATCGAATGTGCTGAACGGAAGAGGAAATGTAAGTCTGGAGAAAATCAATCTCGTGGAAGAAGCCGCTCGTAAAATGGGTTACCAGATCCACGCGCGGGCTAAATCTTTACGTGAAGGAAGCACGACAACCGTCTCCCTCATCTTGCCTAACATTTCATCGGATTCCTACAATAAGCTATATATCGCAATCCATAGCACCCTTCTCCGTGTGGGGTACACGACAAATTTATATCTCACACAAGATCAGAAAGAAAATGAACAAGCTCTTCTGCAAGAAATTGCTGCTAATCGAGACTGCGCTGTAATCACGGTCTCCTGTTTGGACGATGCCATGGAATATTATGACCTGCTCGGCATTCCACGGGAGAACATCATTTTTGTCTATCGTAAATTGCAAAACACAATGAAATTCGCCAGCTTCGATGCAGATGCATCCGGACGAGCGATTGCTCAGAAAATAAAAGAAAAAGCGCATCGGAAGATCGGAATATTCACCGATTTGCTCCGATATTCCTGTGATCGGGATTTTAGAAATGCCATCATGGAAGAACTATCCCCTCAGGATTTGCGCATACATACGATTGCTGCCGCGCAATCTACGGCCTATAATCATGCATTTGATTTCTTTGCGGGGGATGGCTTCGATTGCATTGTGACCAGTGATCTGGAACGTGCACGCTATATCAAAAATGCTCATTTCTTAGGGAGTACGGGCCAATGTCCGGAGATATACAGCTTAGCCGATTCGGAGTTTTTAACCGAGGATTTCATTCACAAGTATCACATCAATTATCAGTGGCTGGGCAAAGAAATTGCCGAGACGATACTACGTCATGAGACGACGGACCAGCGTGACGGAGCCCCGATCATCGGGTTGAATAGAGGGTTTATGTTTGAGGACCAAGCGCTCGGTCATCCAACGGCGAACAAAACGCTGAACATTCTGACGATCCCGAGTCCAACCACGGATGCGCTCAAGAAATTAGCGCCGCATTTTAAGAAGACGACCGGTATTGATCTTCGACTTGCTGTCTATTCGTTCGAAGAAATTTACGACATCTTATCCGATATCGACAACCATAAACATTACGATATCATTCGTGTTGATATGGCCGGGCTATCTTGGTTCGCGGGCCGAACTTTAAAGCCGTTAAGCCCGGAGATGCGGGAGCTGCTGAGGAATTATCCTCCACAGCTTATTGATCGGTATGCTTATGTGAACGAGATCCCTTACGCCGTACCTTTCGATCCGAGCATTCAAATGCTCTTCTACCGTAAGGATATTTTCGAAGATACCAAAGTGCGAAGAATGTTCTATGAGCAGTATAAAGCCGAACTGCGAACACCCTCAGACTTCGAAGCGTTCAATCGGGTTTCTGCATTCTTCTCTCGAGCGAGTAACCCCGAGTCGCCTTTATCCCATGGATCCTGCGTAACGACGGGAAATTCAGAGATTATCGCTTCCGAATTTTTAGTCAGGTATTATGCCGAAGGCGGACATTTGATCCAAGAAGACAACAAGCTGGCTCTATTCAAAGAGATTGCGATTAATGCCTTTCATAGCTATATCGATCATTTATCCATAGCTAAGAACTTACCTGCCAAATGGTGGGACGAGTCCATCTCGTTATTCGAAGACGGTCAGATCGCGATGCTCATCGTGTATATGAACTTATTCTCGAATATCGCCCACAGCGAGATATCCCCGCTCGTTGGGTTCGCAGAGGTCCCGGGCCAACAGCCGCTGCTCGGCGGAGGCTCGCTGGGCGTATCAAAATATTGCCGGAAAGACGACGAAGTCTCCGCCTTCTTCCGTTGGTTCTATGATCATGAAATTGCCGAGCAAGTCACGCTGCTCGGCGGCGCTTCGGTCAACGATTTCATCTACAGCAACCAGAATGTCATGGATCAATATCCTTGGCTGAAGTTCGCCAAAGACTTGGAGTACCGCGGGGTTCGAGAATCCGCCTTCCCGACGGGACATAACTTCAATCTGCGGAAAGTCGAGAAGATTATCGGTCTCGGCGTGAAAAATGTGATGAATCAGATGATGAGCATCGAGGAAGCGATTGATTATATTAATGCAAGGTTATCCGAAAAAGAGTTTCTTGCTCTATAGGAGATGCAGCTCTTAAAAACAGGAAGAAGACAGGTCAATGATCGCCGCGATATGGTTATCCCCCGTCAAGTAGACGCGAATAAAAAGACATGTCATTAAGCATCAGCCGTTTCCCGCTATTCAACCGGGGAGCGGTTGTTTAATTTTTTCTGAAAACGACCATTATTGTAAAACAACTCTAAAATTATGGCAAGCAGTAACAGCAGCTAACCCTTCAAATGCACCTCTTCCCTTCTATGATGTTAATGTAGTCCATTGCAATTGCTCATAATGACTAATCTGTTCTTCTTCGCCGTCACTAGCTTGTGTTCTTTCCAGACCAATTCGAACGATGCCGGCAAGCCTCGCCTCCCGGGCCATTTGAATATCGGCTTTCGTATCGCCGAACATGAGTGTGCGCTCCGGTGCAATCTGAAGCTTAGCGCAGGCCGCAATAGCCAAATCCGGATGCGGCTTCCCATTTACATGGCCGTCACTGCCAAGAATAACCTGGAAATGTTTGCGCATCCCAAGCCACTCCAGATGCTTTACAGCGGCTTCGGTATCATCCGATGTGACAATTCCGATCGGAACACCCTCCCGGCTCAGCTGTTGTACGAACGAGAAAACACCAGGCATAGCCCGAACTGGACGCAGCTCGTCGATCTGTGTGGATACATGCTTCATATCGGTCAATACTGCCGTAATCGCCTCATTCCATGCCAGGCCGGAAAGGTACAAGTGTCCTGCAAGCAGAGCCGCGATTTCCCGGTTGGAACCCATCGCAAGCGGGCCAAGAGGGTCGTAATGAAATTTCTCCCCGTCACGACACAAGCCAAGAACAGTCTCCCAATTTACACCCAGCGCCCTGTGACGTAATCGGTCCATTAGCAGACTGCTCCAAGCCCCCCAAAGATATGCAAAATCAAGCAGTGTTCCATCCTTGTCAAACAGAACCCCATCCACCTCCCACGATGATGCCCCGCATTGAATTCGAATACTCATAGCTCTGCGTTCACTTCCTCCCACGTCAATGAAGAACATCCGATCGGATTGGCATAAATGGGGTTGATAAAAGCTAACAGTGTCCCATATTCTGATCTGAGCTCCACTCTTAACCAGCGATAGGCTTCTCCCGTCCATTCTGTCTCATATACGTAAGGTCCATCCTCATTAACAACCGCTTCAAATACGGGCAAACCATTCAATAACCAGATCAACTTACCTTTCTCCTTTATACCTTTTACAGCAATGCTATAGCGGATCGGGACTGCCGCTTGTGCATCAATACTTACTTGATCTCCCGGCAGTATTTGCCTTCCTCCGCTATAAATGCGGGGCTCAAGCTGCGGTCCTCTAGATACGATACAGCGCCCTTTCTTTACAGCGTCCAATAGCTGAACTTCGCTTAGCTCGTCACAGTACACGTAAGTGGCCGGATCGCCTACCAGAGAAGGAGGTCCTCCTTCCATGTAGCTTTCATGCGGCAACAGATGCGTATCACTGCCTCCGATCCCTGCCAGACGCAGTCCTCTCGCCCAGCAGGCGTCCCACAGCATCAATGCGCGTTCTGCCGCTTCGGCGTTGCCTTCATAGGTCGGATCATTCCATATTTCAATCGCGTGGAACAAGCTCAGCTCCGCCCTTCCGAAACGCCAATCCCATGGAGCCAAATAAGGATGATTCAAGCTGCATACCGCGCCTTGCTCGCGCGCTGCGGCGATAATTCGATTCATTCCTTCGGCGTCTTCCATTGTAAGAGTCCCCTTCTCATCATACAAAGGAAGCCAATCCGTGATTCCCAGTACATTCCAGTGGCCTTGAGTCGCCGTCACTTCCATTCCCGGCAGCGCAAGGAGTCTGTCATGTGAAGGCCACGCCGTATGCCGATGGTTATGCTCAGTCACTACGATGAAGTCCAACTGCTGCCTCAATGAGGATTCCATCAATTGCTCCGGAGACTGCTTGCCGTCAGATAACGATGTATGCATATGGAAATCGCCTTTATACCATCTTGCGCCGCAGTTGAGCCGCTCCTGCTCATACCGAGCATCACCGTCTAACGTTACCCAAGGTATCCCGATTGCAATCGGGACGGTAGACGATTCCGCCGACACGCCTTTTCCGTGCATCCATTCCAGCTTGAACATGCTATCTTCATCTCTAGCATAGGCAATCACCTCTGCCTTCCAGGTTCCCGCTCCAACATCTCCCGGTACAGAGCCGATAGAGCAATTCTCTTGCAGCCTTCCTAGCAAAATTCGTTCCGCCCGCTTCTTGCCCGTATATTGCATTCGGATGAATCCACCAGGGTCCTTCACGAATACTTGCATCCAATCCAACTTCTCATACGTTATAACAAGAGAAATCCAATCCATCGGCTCTTTCATGCTAAATGAATATGTCAGCAAGGAAGGACCGGGAAGCAGGCTTGCTTCCCGGACTTCAGTGCAGATTACCGTACTCATCATCGTGTTACTTCACTCCTGTCACTTTATCGAGTTCTTCCTGCGCTTTTTGCCGTGCTTCCTTCAGCGCATCAGCCGCAGGAACATTCTCGATTTGCACTTTATCTGCTGCGATCTTCAGCGCATCATCAATTTTGCCGCCTGTCTGGTCAATAAAGGCGCTGCTTGCTGATTGCGCCTGCATCAGCGGCACTTTGATTTGCGGGTTTTGCTCGCTGAACGCTTTGTAGTCCGGATCTTCAAGTGCAGAGGAACGAACTGAGATATATCCTGTGTTAATGGACCATTTGGCGGTATTCTTCGTATTCGAGAAGAAGGTCAGCCATTCATAAGCAGCCTGCTTCTGTTTATCTGAAGCCAGAGCCGGGATACCAGCCATCAGCGCTCGTGCCATAGGCGCTGGTGCACGGTTCGCCCAGCCAGGCTGCGTATGCGCAGCTACAACATTGAAATCCAGATCACCTTGGTCGCCGCTAGAACCTGTATAGCCTGCAGCTCGTCCCTGCATAACGTCATCGATAGTTTTGTACCAATATTCCCAGCCCTGACCACCGGAGTGGATCCCCATAATTTTTTCTTCATGAATCCACTTTCGGAATTGCTCCCATGTTTCGATCCATTCCGTGCTGTCAATCATTACGGTTTTGCCGTCTTCACTCAAAATTCTGCCGCCGCGGCTCAATGCCGCGTCCATCATATTCTCGCGGCCCCACATCGGCATCCAGCCGAATACCTTCGTTGTATCGCCTTTCTTTACCGTCATCTTAGCTGCTGCATCTGCCAGAGTCTCCCATGTATTAAACACATCTTCCGTCAATCCAGCCTTCTCCAACATATCCTTGCGGTAATACAGTACCTGCGTCGTGCCATACATCGGCAGGAAGAACTGCTTATCATCCACAACACCTTGCTGCAGAAACGCCGGAATGAAATCGTCCTTGTTAAAATCGACATCAACCGTAATATAGTCGTCTAATGCTGCAAAGTAACCTTTGCGGGCCCAGTCATTGTTTTGTGTCAATACAGCCGCAGGCACTTTCTTCGAGGCAATAGCCGCCTGCAGCTTCTGTTGTGTCTCCTCATAGTTGCCTTGCGCTACACCTTTAACAATGACGCCATCCTGAGATGCGTTGAACTCCTTAATCAACGCTGCTACATTCTGGCCCAGCTTGCCGCCGAGTGCATACCAGAATTCAATTTCGACTGGCTCTTTCGCTGCCGTCTCTGCATTCACCGGCTTCACATTCCCGTTGTTTGCGTTTTTGCCACTATTGCCGTTTTCGCACGCCGCCAAGAACATTATTACGATGGCGGTCATCAGCAGAATTCTACCTTTTTCCCATGTCTTTAGCATGCTTCTTTCCTCTTTCTTCTCTCATAAATTTTTAACATCAACCTATATTGCCTTCTCATTCAAACTAGCCTTTATTGACGCCGTAAGACTGGCTCACCCCCTTCATAATGAATTTTTGAGCGAATATAAACAGGATAAGCAGCGGCAAAATAGTAAATGAGCTGGCCGCCATCACCTGCGCCCAATTCATCCCGTAAGCCCCGCCTTCGATGAAGAAGCTGCGCAGCCCGGCAGACACAAGGTATAGATCGGGATTATGGGTAATTAGCGACGGCCACAAATAGTTGTTATACATTTCAATAAAAGTAATAAGACCCGTCACAACAAAATACGGTGCAGTCAGCGGAATCACCATAGTCCAGAGAATTCGCCGGTGGGGAGCGCCGTCGATTTTCGCCGCTTCCACCACCTCCCTCGGAATTTGCCGGAACGCTTGATAGATCATGAAGATCGTGAATACACTCACCGAGTTGGAAATAATGAGCCCTCCGTACGTGTCGATTAATCCGAGATTCGATAAAATGATGTAACCCGGCAAGTAGGTCGCCGCACCCGGCAGCATATAGCTAACAAGAATGATTGCCAGCAGCGGCCGTCCCAATGGGAAACGCATATGGACAAGTGCGTAAGCCATCATCGCGGAATTCACCGTCTGAATCAATACGATACATACCGATACGAATACGCTGTTGAATACATAAAGATCGAAAGGCGCCGCATGCCATGCCTTCGAAATATTCTCCCACAGCAGCTTGTCTGGAAGCAGGACAGGCGGATAAGCCCAAATCTCATCATTCGTCTTGAACGCACTGGTGATCATCCATATAAAAGGAAACGCCATAATAAAGCTAAATGCAGCAAGTATGACATGATGCAGCGGGCGCACTATCATTGATCCGACTCTCATTTGGAATTCCTCCTATTGCAAATAATGAACGGAGCGGCGGCTCATCGTCACGGAAACTAAAGAGAATAAGGCAGAGATGAACACCAGCACAAGCGCAACCGCCGAAGCTTCTCCGACATTAAAGCTGTCAAAAGCAGATTGATAATACATATACAACAGCGTGCGCGTGGAGCCGGATGGTCCTCCTTGAGTCAGAATGCTGATCTGATCATAAGCCTGGAACGACTGCAGCCACAAAATAATAAATAGGAAGAAGGAGGTCGGCGAGATCAACGGCAGCGTAACACTTTTGAAGATGCTCCATTCGCCGGCGCCATCCATGAAAGCTGCTTCCCGCAAATCCTTCGGCACCCCTTGTAATGCAACCAAATAAAAAACCATTGCCCAGCCGACATATTTCCACACGCTGACAATAATGACGCAAAGAAGCGCCCACTTCGAGCTTTGCAGCCAGGGCAGACCGTCAGCCCCCAGTCCAATCAAGATCGAATTCGCTAAGCCTGATCGCGGTTCGAAGATCCATGACCATACAATCGATACGGCTACCGTCGGTGTAACCCATGGTGAGAACAAAATTGCCCGGTATACGCCGGCCCCTCTTCCTTGCCTGCTAAGAATAAGAGCCAAAGCTAATCCCCCGGTCATTGTCGGAATGACCATCCCAAGACCGAATAGCAGCGTCACCTTTAATGCTTTATAAAACTCTTCATTCGCAAACAATTCCTTATAGTTTTCAAATCCTACCCAAGTCTTCACTGGACTCATAAAGTCCCAATCCGTAAAGCTTAAATAAACGATATACACCATCGGAGCCAGCCAGAATAAAGTGAGCGGCACCATAGCAGGCAGCACGTAGAAGTAAGCTGCAGGTTCACCCCATCGCTTAAATTTTTTCATAGCAACCTCACTTTTGTTCAATTTTATTTGAATATAGTTTATTTTTTGATATTTTACCTTGTTTTGAATAATGTTCTGGTGATGTAGGTCTAAAGATAATTTATCCCAAGGAATAAAATGGATTCGCTCGTTTTGATATTCAGTTTCGCCATAGTAAAACTCTAAAGGAACCTCTTCAAAGTTGTTTTTCACAGCGATTATTAGTTTGTTTATAATCTCTCGTAGACGTTTTATTTGGATTGTATCTGAAGTGAACTTGTGCGCGGATTCTGGGAAGTAAGGGGGCCACTGCTGAAGTTTCATCTTTTCTCGTTTTTTGTGCAGATTCTATGGCATTCTTTCTTGCATCATAATCACGATTATCAAAAGGAAAATCAGGAAGTGTGTATTTAGAAAAGTAGCTCTGTTCTTCAATTGACAATTTAGATTTTATCCATTTTGTAACATTAAACACAAAAGATCTATAGTAGGTTACAAAAGTCTGTCTCTGTTGAGATGAATGATCATGGTGTACTTCACCATCCAAATATTTGTTAATATGAACATAGCTCATTTCGCCCATCGTTTTTATTTCTAACGCTGTAAAAATGTCACGGAACCTTGCATTCAATGCAGTCAACATATTAAATATTGATCCAGGAGATAGATCTCTGTCCGTTAAGCATATTAGAGCCAGAGCAAAATGGTTGGACCAAGGAGTCTCACAACAATATTTCAGAAAGTACCGTACAGATACTTCGTCAAGTACATCCCAGAAATAAAGTTCATTAAAAAGTGCTCATACACTAATTAAATTTCAGAAAGGTTCTACAGTACTTTTTAGTTGAGTCCGTAAATTTTTTTGTAAAATATCTTCTCCCAATAAATGAAGAGAGCCATATTCAAACTCCTCAAGTTTGTCGAGACAACAAACTAGTGAGGTAGATTTGAAAATGGCTCAATATCAGATTAGCGCAGATTCGAATATTTTGCATTTATTTGCCCGATACCAACGTAGCGAGCAAACTTTTGTATTTGTTGAATTCGTTTTTTTCATTCAGTTCATTTATTACAGGAATGGATCCTATCCTACTTTGTTATTATCTTATCTTTCAAACTGACATGCTGGACAATCTGAATCCATCTTGAAAACAACGATTGAATATAATCCGAATTGAGGGTACGATTTAAAATCTTTGCCTCAAAATAAACAGCTTCTTCATTCATAGTAAAAGAGAATGAGAAATCACAGTATTCCGTATAGCCTTTATCTCCTGTGAACTGATATAAAAACATCGGAAATAACCCATTTTGCTTGTAATCAATAATAAATTTCGCTTGTGTACATTTTGGAGCTGCTTGCTCCTTGTTTTTTACGTTCTCCAACAATACATTCAAATCGTCGTGATTACTGATCTCGAACGATGCAAAAGTATTATTCGCCCCATAGCAAACCGACAGCTCCTGCTGACCTGTCGCCTCGATAACACTATAGGTGTACAGAAACAATAGCCACGACTCCAGTGCTGTCTCGCTCTCTGATTGCATTTCCTTCAGTGCATGAAATAAATCACGATTATCTTGGAAATGGAATACGAATACCTTATTCCTACTACCTAACAGATACGAATCTGGGAACGGAACTTGTGCACATCTCATTGCCGTTTGACTGCTTACATCAATGAACGTTGCCAGTTGAGCGATAGTAGAATTTGCGAATATATCGCCCACTTTTACAATCCCCGGGTACCTTTCTTCGATTCGTGCCAACATACTCATGATTAATAATGAATTTCCGCCTAGTTCAAAGAAATTATCATGAATGCCGATTTGCTCACTCGCAAGAATATCACGCCAAATAGTTACAAGTTCCTTCTCCCTATCGTTTTGCGCGGCAACAAATGTATCGTGTCCCATAAGGGCACGCACGTTTGGCAAAGGCAACCGATGTTTATCCACTTTCCCTGAGCGTGTGACAGGAATTTGCTCCAATTGCATAATAAACGATGGAATCATGTATGACGGAAGGATCTTCTTTAAGTGTTGTTTAATCTCAAATGGATCAACCACTGTATGAGATACTATATACCCACATAACGATTGGATTTCATGATTATTAGTTGCAATTACAACCGCATCTTGGATCCCTTCCAGTTGCCGCAGCGCATTTTCCACTTCTCCCAGCTCTATCCGGAATCCCCTGATCTTCACTTGGTCATCCATACGGCCTAGATAAGCTATGTTCCCGTCCGGCAGCCATTTGGCTAAGTCTCCCGACCGGTACAATTTCCCCTCCCCGTATGGATTCTCAATAAACTTCTCTGCGGTTAGTGCCGGAAGGTTCAAGTATCCTTTTGCCACACCGCTGCCTGCAATGCATAACTCCCCTGGTACACCTATCCCGCATAGCTTCATGCCATCCATAATATAAATCTGCGTATTGCTCGTTGGTTTCCCAATAGGTACAGGATAGGGAATGTCACTCTCTCCATCGTATTCCCAACCAGTTGCCAATACTGTACTTTCCGTCGGTCCATAGGCATTGATATATAGTGTACCGCTCCCTGCCTTTTTGATCATTTCCGCGTTTGCTGCCGATCCCCCAGTCGTCAGTACCCTTAGTCCGCTTATATCCGTCTGCAGATAGTATTGCGGCGGGAGCAACGTCAACGTGATTCCGTTTTTCTTAATAAAGGCGTTAAAGCTGCTCACATCCGATAGAACCCCTTGGGACACGAGGGTTAGCTTTGCACCCAGCAAAAGCGACAGGGTCATCTCCCATACGGAGGCGTCAAATATATAGTTGGCAAACTGAAGCACGTTATCACGCTTCGTCACTTCATACTTCTCCTGCAGGTAACTCCTCATCGCAACTACGCCGCTGTGCGCTAACATCACCCCTTTCGGCTGCCCCGTCGTTCCGGATGTATAGATAATATAAGCCAAATCATCGGGGCCGTTGACTTGCTCCGGATTCTCGTCTTGCCCTTCCCAGAGCTTATCGGCCGCCAGATTAATCGTCGGCAAATCCGTTTCAATCGTAGTTTTATACACAAGCACTGCCTTTGGTTTGCAGTCATTTAGGATAAACCGCATACGCTCTGCCGGAATTGTAGGATCGACGGGCACATACGCACCACCTGCCTTGATGATGCCATACATCCCGGCAATCATCTCCACGCTTCGCTCTGCCACGATCACCACGCGGTCATCAGGTTTAATGTGCAGTCTGCGAAGCGCCCATGCCACTTGGTTGATTTTTCTGTTTAACGCGTCATACGTCACATGGTTGTCTTCATAGACAACGGCGGTTGCATCCGGTCTGTTAGCAACCTGCTCTTCCCATAATGCTGGAATCGTTTTATCCTTTGCATACGGTAAGTACGTGTCATTAAATACACCTAGTATCTGTTCTTTTTCTTCCTCTGTTATTGTCTCAAGTTCAGATAACTTCATTTCTGGGTTTGCTGCTAAGGCATGCAACACATGTTCTAGCCGCGCAAGCATTTGTACAATGTCCTCATTCGCATACACATTCGGATTGTAAAGTATTTCACAGACTATTTTCTCTCCCGACTCGTATGCGCATAACGTCAAGTTGAACGGGGGTTGGTCGCGGGATGACGTAATCTCGTACGTGAAATCTGTTAGCTTATCCTCATCCACATAATAGTTTTCAAACGCATAGAGCACTTGAATCAAGTGCTGTTTCTGCTCCGTCTGTGCTTGAATCTCTGCAAGCGAACAATAGGCATATTGTTCACTTTCCGACCCTTGCTGTTGCATTTCTTTGAGCAGCCTCATTACACTCATGCCTTCTTTGCTCGCTACACGCACGGGGATCGTATTAATAAACAGACCGACGATATCTTCTATTCCACGCACATCGCTTTGCCGTCCAGATGTTACTTTCCCGAATACCACATCTTTTTGTCCGCTGTATGCTTGCAAAACAACTCCCCAGGCCGTTTCCACTATATTACTCACCGTCATTTGATGGGCGGATGTCAGTTCTTTTATCCGCAATCTGTCCTCGGGAGTTAATGTGATCGCTAGGCGCTGTACTTGCTGTTCGCTTTCTTGCGGTGTATACACCGGTTTAATCTCGGCAACTTCTTCATACCCTGCTAATACGTCTGACCAGTAAGACAGCCCTTTTTGTTGATCTTGTTTTTCTAGCCAATTAATATAATCTTCGTAGGATGTCTGATCCTGCTTGTCCTTTATTACCTGCTTCTTTAGATCAGATGTCAAAGCACCTTTTTGCAGCGCTGTATAGAGTCGGTTGAACTCTCCGTATACCGTTGATAGGCACCAACCATCCATAATAATGTGATGAAAATTCCAGATCAATTGATAACAGTCTTTTGACAGTACTACGTGATGTACACGCAATAACGGGTCTTGTGCTAGGTCAAAACCTCGCTGGATTTGACCGTGTGCGATCGCCTCCACCATTTCTGCCTGCACGACTGCTTCTACTCCCGTTAGGTCCGTTCTTTCGTATTCCACTTCCCTCTCTCGGATCACGACTTGTTTCGGCATCGATATATCTTTATGAATAATCGCCGTACGCAGCACTTCGTGCCGTATCGCAAGAAGCCCTAGTGCTTGCTTCACCATGTGCTCATCGGCATAGCCTTGCCCTATAAAAATATTCTGGTTTCTATAGGCTGTCGATTCTGGTTCGGCGATGCTATGGTATAGCATCCCTTTCTGCAATGAAGTGAGTCCGTATATTCGCTCTACCTGAGATGAATCCCCGACTGTTTGTTGAATGACCGATAAATCCGTTCGGGTTAAATCCGCTGCCCGGTAGTCAGACGGTGTCCGAACCGATTCTTTTATCGCTATACAGTGGTCTTTTACCGCAAGTAATGCTGCCATGTATCGTTCACTAAAGGATTGCATCCGATCACTGGATAGATAGGACCGGTTATACCCGATCACCAGCTGCAGCTTTCCATCCAGGATGCCCCCGTTGACGATAATCTTGCGGAAGACGGTATTTTCATCGGCTGACCCTTTGCCCGAACTAAAAAAGTGTAGTTTTCTCCCCTTCGCCTCAGCGTCCATTTGTCCCATGTAGTTAAACATGACTTCAAGCGGTCTGACCGGCAATTGTTCCTGTAATAGACCATATCCAAGGCCTCGGTTCGGGATTTTACGCAGCATCTCTTTGGTTGTAATGATACTTTCTGCTATCTCCTCATGACACGGTACCACCACCGGATATATACTTGTAAACCATCCGACCGTCCGGTCGATATCGATCCGCTTATGAATCGGCTCTCTTCCGTGTCCTTCCATGCCTATCGTTACATCCCTTGCCCCTGTCAGCTTCCTCACGGTCATTCCCAGGGCGCTGATGAGCAAGTCATTGATCTCGGTATTATACGCTCGACTTGCCTGGTGGATAAGCTGTGCGGTTTCTTCCTTATTTAAATGGATCGTGCAGCTGCCATACCCGCTTTCCCCCGTCTGTTCGTCCATCCTTAGTTCGCCTGCCGCCATCTGCGCGGCCACTTGTTCCCAGTACGGCCGTTCTTTTTGCAATAGATGGCTGTCCTTATATTCTGCCAGTGCTTCTGCCCATGCCTTATAGGACGCTGTCTTTGACGGGAATTGGATCTTTGTCCCCTCTTTTACTTGCCGGATGGCTGTGCTGATATCTTCCTGCAGGATACGCCACGATACACCGTCCACCACAAGATGATGGATCCCTAGAAACAGCAGGTTCCCTGCCACTGTCCGGAACATCGCTGCCTTCACCAGCGGCCCTTCTTCTAAGTTAATGCTGCTATGCAGATCCGTACATGCCGCTTCCATGAGCTCTGCTGCTGCTTGTTCTTCGCTATAGTCATACACCTTCAGCTCATACGCTTTGCTGTCTCTCACCTTTACGATCTCTAGCTGACCTTCCCGGTAGACCGATCTCAGGATATCATGATGCGCCATAAGGGCATCCAGCACTTCCCGAAGCTGCTTCTCCTCTTCCAGCTCAATCTCCATCAGCATGTCCTGATTGAAGTGGTGCGGCTTAAGAAGATTCCAGGATGCAAACTCCCTGATGATCGGCGTCAGCGGTACGATGCCACTCACTTCAGCTTGCTCGTACTGTTCCTCTAGGGCAGACTTTTGCGCCGCGTAGCTGATTGCCTCAACCGTATACTTTTGCATAATATCTTTGATTGCGATATGGTACCCTGCGCTTCTTAACTTCGATACGATACGTATCGCCTTGATCGAGTCTCCGCCCAGCTCAAAGAAACTGTCCTGCGTGCCGACCCGCTCTACGCCTAGGACTTCACTAAAGATACTGCACAGCTGCGCTTCAAGTTCGTTTTTCGGAGCCGTGTATGCCTTCTCGCTTACTGCCACGATCTCCGGCAATGCCCGTTTATCCAGCTTGCCATTGCGCGTCACCGGCAGTTGTTCGATCTGCATCATATACGCTGGTACCATATAAGCCGGCAGCACTTCCTCCAAGTCCCGTCTCACCGCTTGCAGCTGGACGACATCTTTCGATATGAGGTAAGCAAACAGCGCTTTCTCTCCATCATGGGTGTCCCGCACGATGACCGCCGCATCTTGGATTCCTTCCAGCTGCCGTAGCGCATTTTCCACTTCTCCCAGCTCTATCCGGAATCCCCTGATCTTCACTTGGTCATCCATACGGCCTAAATAGGCGATGTTCCCGTCCGGCAGCCATTTGGCTAAGTCCCCCGACCGGTACAATTTCCCCTCCCCGTATGGATTCTCAATAAACTTCTCTGCGGTTAGTGCCGGAAGGTTCAAGTATCCTTTTGCCACACCGCTGCCTGCAATGCATAACTCCCCTGGTACACCTATCCCGCATAGCTTCATGTCATCCATAATATAAATTTGCGTATTGCTCGTTGGTTTCCCAATAGGTAGAGGATAGGGAATGTCACTCTCTCCATCGTATTCCCATCCAGTTGCCAATACTGTACTTTCCGTCGGTCCATAGGCATTGATATATCGTGTACCGCTCCCTGCCTTTTTGATCATTTCCGCGTTTGCTGCCGATCCCCCTGTTGTCAGTACCCTTAGTCCGCTTATATCCGTCTGCAGATAGTATTGCGGCGGGAGCAACGTCAACGTGATTCCGTTTTTCTTAATAAAGGCGTTAAAGCTGCTCACATCCGATAGAACCCCTTGGGACACGAGGGTTAGCTTTGCACCCAGCAAAAGCGACAGGGTCATCTCCCATACGGAGGCGTCAAATATATAGTTGGCAAACTGAAGCACGTTATCTTGCTGCGTCACTTCATACTTCTCCTGCAGGTAACTCCTCATCGCAACTACGCCGCTGTGCGCTAACATCACCCCTTTCGGCTGCCCCGTCGTTCCGGATGTATAGATAATATAAGCCAAATCATCGGGGCGGTTGACTTGCTCCGGATTTTCACCTTGCCCTTCCCAGAGCTTATCGTCCGCCAGATTAATCGTCGGCAAATCCGTTTCAATCGTAGTTTTATACACAAGTACTGCCTTTGGTTTGCAGTCATTTAGGATAAACCGCATACGCTCTGCTGGGATTGTAGGATCGACCGGCACATACGCACCACCTGCCTTGATGATGCCATACATCCCGGCAATCATCTCCACACTTCGCTCGGCCACGATAACCACCCGGTCATCAGGTTTAATGTGCAGTCTGCGAAGCGCCCATGCCACTTGGTTGATTTTTCTGTTTAACGCGTCATACGTCACATGGTTGTCTTCATAGACAACGGCGGTTGCATCCGGTCTGTTAGCAACCTGCTCTTCCCATAATGCTGGAATCGTTTTATCCTTTGCATACGGTAAGTACGTGTCATTAAATACACCTAGTATCTGTTCTTTTTCTTCCTCTGTTATTGTCTCAAGTTCAGATAGCTTCATTTCTGGATTGTTGGCGAAAGAGAGTAAGACAGCTTGTAAGCGCAATAACATGGCTTCTATTTCCCTTGATCCATAATGATTTGACGCATACTGCATCTGAAAACGCAAATACCCGTGTTCATTATTTACGATTAAGACTAAATCATAATTAGTTTGCTCCCGATAAGCTTCTATTTTTAACCCAAGTCCCTCACTGTGCTGTGTCAATAAAGTCTCATCAAGCTCATAATTTTCAAAGGCATATAAGTACTTAATCAACTCTGATTTTTGCTTCGTTAAACTCATAATCTGTTGTAAGGGACAGTAAGAATAAGCTGTACTTTTCGTCCCTTGTAGCTGCGTGCTGCGCAAAACTTCAACAACCCTATCCTCTTCTTTATACCTGATTCTTGCGGGAATCGTCACGATAAATGGACCCACAATTTTTTCAATTCCTCTGATTGCAACATGCCTGCCTGAAATTACCTTGCCATAAACAACATCTTTGGCACCAGTATACGCTTGCAGTACAATTCCCCAGGCTGTTTCCACAATCGTATTCATTGTAATATGATGGGTCGCAACGAGATTTTGCAAACTTGCCGTCTGTTCTTTAGATAATTTCATTTCACTCAAAGAAACGGTTTCCACCTCTAATGGCGTTTGCTCCATTGACTTTATATCCGCTGTTCCATCATAGTCAGATAATAATTGTTCCCAATACGCAATTCCTTCACTAGCATTTTGCTGCTCCAGCCACTTCACATAATCTCCATATTTTTCGATTCTCTTCTTGTCAGTTTCCACTATCGACATGATAGATGGCAAGCTCTTTCCATTTTCAAGCATGTCATAATACGTTTTGAAATCACTGAACAAAATAGATAAACTCCAACCATCAATAATGATGTGATGAATAGTCCATAACATCTTATATTGGTTTGCTCCAAAATGAACGAGCTTAACCCTTAATAAAGAATCGCGTTGTAGATCAAACCCGCGCTTCACATCAAGTTGCGCAATCATATCCATTTCATTGTTTCGATCATATGCCGCAATATCCGATAAATCTATCCGTTCATATTCTATTGTCCGGTTCTTGAGTATAATTTGTCTTGGCATAGTCAATTTCTCATATACGATGGAGGTTCTTAAAACGTCATGCTTCATCGTTACAAGTTGTATTGCCTCTTCTACCTTTTGTTCATTAATCAGACCGTTCAGTTCAAAACGATGCTGAACGACATAAGCGGTAGAATCACCATTCGCCAGCTTATGATACAGCATCCCTTCCTGTACTGGGGTAAGAGAGTAAATATTTTCAATATTAGAACCTAAAACCATTTTTGAACTCATGTCCGCTCTCCACCTTATAATAGATTTATTCTAGATCGAATAGCTCATTTATCACCTGGAGATCGTCTGCAGCCAAATCTGTGGCATCCGTATCCGAGATCGTGATGGCAACCTCCTCCTGTGATGCACAAAATTGAATCGTAGCCATTAAGCAATCATGGAACGTTTCAATAAATAGTTGTATCTTCCCAGCAGACAACTTGCTCTTGTCATAGACAAAACTGAAATGCAACTGTTCTTTTAGCAAGCTTCCGTTAATATTGACTTTACGGTATACAATATTTTCATCGGCTGATCCTTTGCCCGAACTAAAAAAGTGTAGTTTTCTCCCCTTCGCCTCAGCGTCCATTTGTCCCATGTAGTTAAACATGACTTCAAGCGGTCTGACCGGCAATTGTTCCTGTAATAGACCATATCCAAGGCCTCGGTTCGGGATTTTACGCAGCATCTCTTTGGTTGTAATGATACTTTCTGCTATCTCCTCATGACACGGTACCACCACCGGATATATACTTGTAAACCATCCGACCGTCCGGTCGATATCGATCCGCTTATGAATCGGTTCTCTTCCGTGTCCTTCCATGCCTATCGTTACATCCCTTGCCCCTGTCAGCTTCCTCACGGTCATTCCCAGGGCGCTGATGAGCAAGTCATTGATCTCGGTATTATACGCCCGACTTGCCTGGTGGATAAGCTGTGCGGTTTCTTCCTTATTTAAATGGATCGTGCAGCTGCCATACCCGCTTTCCCCCGTCTGTTCGTCCATCCTTAGTTCGCCTGCCGCCATCTGCTCGGCCACTTGTTCCCAGTACGGCCGTTCTTTTTGCAATAGATGGCTGTCCTTATATTCTGCCAGTGCTTCTGCCCAAGCTTTATACGACGCTGTCTTTGACGGGAATTGGATCTTTGTCCCTTCTTTTACTTGCCGGATGGCTGTGCTGATATCTTCTTGCAGGATACGCCACGATACGCCGTCCACCACAAGATGATGGATCCCTAGAAACAGCAGGTTCCCTGCCACTGTCCGGAACATCGCTGCCTTCACCAGCGGTCCTTCTTCTAAGTTAATGCTGCTATGCAGATCCGTACATGCCGCTTCCATGAGCTCTGCTGCTGCTTGTTCTTCCCTATAGTCATACACCTTCAGCTCATATGCTTTGCTGTCACTCACCTTTACGATCTCTAGCTGACCTTCCCGGTAGACCGATCTCAGGATATCATGATGCGCTGTGAGGGCATTCAGCACTTCCCGAAGCTGCTTCTCATCCTCCAGATCAATCTCCATCAGCATGTCCTGATTGAAGTGGTGCGGCTTAGGAAGATTCCAGGACGCAAACTCTCTGACGATCGGCGTCAGCGGTACGATGCCACTCACTTCAGCTTGCTCGTACTGTTCCTCCAGGGCAGACTTTTGCGCCGCGTAGCTGATCGCCTCGACCGTATACTTTTGCATAATATCTTTGATTGCGATATGATATCCTGCGCTTCTTAACTTCGATACGATACGTATCGCCTTGATCGAGTCTCCGCCCAGCTCAAAGAAACTGTCCTGCGTGCCGACCCGCTCTACGCCTAGGACTTCACTAAAGATACTGCACAGCTGCGCTTCAAGTTCGTTTTTCGGAGCCGTGTATGCCTTCTCGCTTACTGCCACGATCTCCGGCAGTGCCCGTTTATCCAGCTTGCCATTGCGCGTCACCGGCAGTTGTTCGATCTGCATCATATACGCTGGCACCATATAAGCCGGCAGCACTTCCTCCAAATCCCGTCTCACCGCTTGCAGCTGGACGACATCTTTCGATATGAGGTAAGCAAACAGCGCTTTCTCTCCGTCATGGGTGTCCCGCACGATGACCGCCGCATCTTGGATTCCTTCCAGCTGCCGCAGCGCATTTTCCACTTCTCCCAGCTCTATCCGGAATCCCCTGATCTTCACTTGGTCATCCATACGGCCTAAATAGGCGATGTTCCCGTCCGGCAGCCATTGGGCTAAGTCTCCCGACCGGTACATCCGCTCCCCGGGTACAAAAGGGTTCGCTACGAATTTTTTATTCGTTAGCTCCGGTTTGTTAAGGTAACCTCTTGCGACGCCGACGCCTGCCACGCACAATTCCCCGGGCACACCAATCCCGCATAGCTTGTCCCCATCTAATATATAGATCTTGAGAGTAGGAAGCGCCTTACCGACGTCGTTTCCATCTAGCGCAATATCTTCTGCGGTGATCGCTTTGTACGTTACATGGACAGTCGTCTCTGTGATACCGTACATATTTACGATGTCCATCTCCGGATACTTCGCCTGCCATGCCTTTAATTTCCCTACCTGCAGCGCCTCTCCGGCAAAGATCAGATGTTTGACGTACAGTCTCTCCCCTGCTTCTGCCAGCTCTACTTGCATCAGATTATAAAAAGAGGACGGAACTTGGTTCAGTACCGTCACCCTTTTTTCGCGTAATAGATCTAACAAAGCATAGCTGTCCTTTTTGACGTCGTTGGGTATGACGACAAGGTGACCTCCGTATAATAGAGCCCCATACATTTCCCATACCGATACGTCAAAGTTGTAGGCGGCAAACAGGCTCCATACATCCTCTTCATGGAAATGAAACGGCATGTCATCGTTATGCATCAACCGGACGACACATTCATGTTCGATTACCGTTCCCTTCGGCTCACCGGTCGTGCCTGACGTATAGATGATATATAGCGCATCTTGCGGTGCGACGGCTACATCTGGATCAGCTTTCAGTTCTGCCCCCCATGCCGCATCCGGTTCATCCGAATACAACTGCTCTATCGCATACACATTTCCTTGCGGAAGTGATACCCGATGTTCTTTTCCTTGATTGACGAGAAGCAAGCTTGCTCCACTGTCTGCCAGCGTATACTGGATACGGTCTTGCGGCGCCTCCGGATCGATTGGCACGTAGACATATCCGGCCTTCACGACCCCGAGTATTCCGATGACCATATCCATATTACGCTCTAACAGCAGCGCTACCATCGTTTCGCCTTTGCCTGCTTCGCTTCTGACTTTAGCCGCAAGCAGCCGATTGGCAACGATGTTCGCCTTCGCATTTAACTCCGCATACGTCAGTTGCTCCGTCCCGCAAGATATCGCTATCCGATCCGGTGTTTTCTTCACCTGCGCCTCAAATAAGTTTTTGATCGATTCCTTGTGCGGATATTGGGTTGGCTTGGTTTGAAACGCACCTAGTATCTGCTCTTTTTCTTCTTCTGTTGTCGTCTCGATTTCAGATAACTTCATTTCTGGGTTTGCTGCACAGGACAATAATACATTTTGTAGCTTTGACATAATATTGACAATGTCTTCTGCTGCCAGCTTTCTAGGATCATACAATACATCAACATGTAGCTGACTGATATCAAGATACGCTTTAAACGTGGTCGTATAATTGGTTTGCTCCCGTCCATCCTCTACGGTAAACCGAAAAGCTGAAGTTTCACTTTGGCGTACTTCATCCCATGAATCATCGTTATCAAATGTAAACAAAACTTTAACTAAATCGGTGTTCTGTTTGGTCAGTCGTTGTACTTTGGCAAAAGAACAATGTCCATGCTGATCACTTAGTATCGCTTGTTCTTGAGTTTTTCTCCAAATATCGCATATGTGCATTTCATCATCACAACAAATACGAATGGGAATGGTGTTAACAAATATTCCGGCAATATGCTCTATCCCTCTTAAATCAGCATTTCTTCCGGAGACCACCTTGCCAAAGACAACATCTTTTATGCCGCACAATTCCTGTAATACGATACCTAAGGCCGTCTCTATCATAGTATTCAGCGTAATATTGTACGTTGCAGCCGTATTAAGAAGTTGTCTGGTTACATCAACAGGAAGTTTATGATTAATTCGCTTCATCTCGCTAGATGTTTCTTCAGGTTGACGGAGCGGCTTAATGTCAGCAGACTCTTCATAGTCTAGAAGGAGCTCTCTCCAGTATAACAAGCTCCTTTCTTCATCTTGTTTTTCCAACCAGTTAACGAAGTCCTTGAAATTTAAGCTCTTTTCCTTCTCTTCCTCTAACCCTTGCTCAAGCTCCACAACAGACAAGCCTTGTTGCAGCTTTTCGCATAGTTGAATAAAGTCATTAAATATAACGTTGTCTGACCACCCATCCGAGATGATGTGGTGAGAACTCCATATTAATTTCCCTTCTGTTCTACTTAACATGATATTGGTAACCCGTAACAATGCTTCTTGCTGTAGATCAAAACCCCGTTGCAGTTCAGAATCAATCCATGTAGAAATATGAGAAGCTTGTTCTGCACGATCCTTGCCCGACCAGTCCAAAACTGCATATTCGATTTCACGACTACGCAAAAGAAGTTGTCTAGATTTATCGCCATGGTCATATACAATTGCAGTGCGAAGTACTTCATGTCGTTTCGTTAGCAATTTCAGCGCTACCTCAAACGTATGTTCACTTTGATTACCGTTATAGTGATACACCATTTGTGTAACATAGCTGGTTGATTGCCGATTCAATAAATAATGGTATAAGATTCCTTCCTGCATCGGAGTTAGCGTATAAATATCATCAAGATCCTCTTTATCAGCAATGAACTCCTGGATCCGTACTAATTCATCACTCGTCAAGTCATCGCAGGAATAATCAGAAGCCGTCTTCACCGGTTTGTCTTGTACACAGCAATAGGTGATAATGTCGCTAAGCTTTTCCTTATATAATGCCGCAAAACGCTCTACAGTCTTCCTATTATATTTACTGCGGTCGTAGCGGATTATAAAATGTAGCATATTTTGTACAATATACCCGTTCATATCAATTGCGCCTTCGGTACTATTCGAATTCGCTATACTCTTGTTGTTCGTAAACAGGGTAGCATCCGATTCTGTATCCAACTGCCCTAAATAATTGAAGTAAATATCGGACTCAATCGCCAAATAATCACCTTGCAATAAGCCAAATCCCAACCCGCGTAAAGGTACTTTCCGTAACATTTCTTTTGTCTCAATTATACTCTTCCGTAAATCATCATGACACGGAACACTAATTGGGAACTTAACCGTAAACCATCCTACAGTACGATCGATATCTACTTTCTTGTGTATCGCTTCTCTTCCATGGCCTTCCAGACAAACCGACACTTTGGATTGTTTCGTCAACGCATGTGTTGCAGCGCCGATTGCACTTATAAGTAAATCATTGATTTCGGTACCAAACGCTTTTCCTGCTTGCCTTATGAGCTGTTCTGTCTTGTCCTTACGGAACGTTATTGTCACATCTTCAAACCCATGATCATGCGGATCGTCATCTATAAACAGTTTCTCTTCCTGCATGGCCGCAATGATTGTATTCCAATAATTCGCTTGGGTAGTAATCTCGTTTGTGTTTTTATATTCTTCTAATGATTCCGCCCAGTCTTTAAAAGCAAGCGTTTTTGATGGTAACTTTATTTCCTTCCCGTCTTTAAGCTGCTGGAGAGCAGTCTCTAAGTCTTCAAGCAAAAATTGCCATGATACTGCATCAATGACAAGATGATGAATACACAAGAAAAGATAATTGGCAGACTCGGTTTTGAAGAGTGCCGCTTTCATCATAGGACCTTTGTTAATATCCATGCTTCGATGAATGATAGCGGAAGCGTTTTCAATCCACGTCGAACCGTTAAGATCCGCAGGAACCTCAAACACTTGTAACTCATAAAGTTTACTGTCCGTACTACTTAAAATTGTCAGACTGCCATCCCGGTAAATTGCCCGTAATATATCATGGTGAACAGCAACAGCTTTCAAGGCTTCATGAATGTGCGACTCATTATCCGTTCTAACCGTCAAAAGAGCATCTTGATTATGATAGTTAGGATTAGCGTAATTTCTTGCACAAAAATCATGTAAGATCGGTGTATTCAGGACCTGACCCGTAACTTCGCCCTGATCATACTGGATCTCTGATTCCCTGCCTACTGTGTATGCAATCTTTTCAACTGTGTATTGACTTAAAATATCCGGTACCGAAATAAGATAACCGGCGCTTCTCATCTTCGATACAATCCGGATAGCTTTTATGGAGTCTCCGCCAAGTTCGAAGAAACTATCTTTTATACTAATGCGTTCAACACCAAGTACCTCTCGGAAAATATTCGCAAGCACCGATTCGGTTTGATCTCTCGGAGCAACATACTTATTCCCCCTCCCCTTACGATCTGGCTCAGGTAGGCTGCGGCGGTCTAGTTTCCCATTATTCGTAATAGGAAACTGCACCAGTGGAACGATGTATGCTGGGATCATATAATCAGGTAAAACTTGGCGAATATCTTCTCTAATTGCTTCAGTATCCAATGTCACTTGATCATTTGGCACCACATAGGCGCATATATAATCGTCCCCTACCGCATCTTCTCTAACCATCACAACAGCATTCAGCACGTCAGGTTGTTTTCGCAGGACATGCTCAATCTCGCCCAGTTCGATGCGGTAGCCTCTAACCTTTACTTGATCATCGATGCGGCCAACATATTCAATATTACCGTCTGGAAGCCAGCGGGCAAGATCACCCGTGCGATACATCCGCTCACCCTGCAAAAATGGGTTGTCAACGAATTTCTCTGCGGTAAGATCACTCCGATTAAGATATCCCCTGGCAACACCCGCTCCGCTGATACAAAGCTCACCTGCCACACCGATCGGAAGCGGAAATCCGTACGAATCTAATATAAATACTTGTACATTGACAATCGGTTTTCCAATCGTAACTTTATCATGTAAATGAATTTCAATCCCAGTTGCGTCTACCGTTGCTTCCGTCGGACCATACACATTGAACAAACGAATATTCCAATTTTCAAGCAAAGCGGTAGCCAAATCATCCGTTAATGGCTCTCCGCCGACAACAATTACTTCCAAACCATGTAATGGATGAACATCCCGAACTTCATCCATAAGCATCTTCATCCGCGTCGGTGTCCCCTTCATGATGTTCACGTCATATTGCTCAATCAATTGCAAGAGTAACTTTGGATCGTGTTGTGCCTCCTCATCGGCAATTATAATCTGCATTCCTTTGAGCAAGGCAAATAGTGTCTCATAGACTGTGCCGTCGAAAGAAATATTCGATACACATAACATTGTTTTCATCGAATCCAAGTTTTGTAGCTGATTTAGACCTGCAATCAAGTTACTAATCGAACGATGTTCCACCATTACCCCTTTTGGTTTGCCTGTAGAGCCTGAAGTATAGATGATATAAGCGATATCGGTTGCGTCTACAATCGTATGCAGATTATGACTAGGTTCATCACACCCATCTTGATCCACATGAATGCGTCTTACATGGGAAGGCAGCTCGATCGTGTCATCGTATTGCCTCTGAGTCAATACGGTCGATAACCCGCTATCTTCCACCATATACTGAATCCGCTCCAAAGGATATGTCGGATCTATTGGCACATAAGCCGCGCCTACCTTTAACGTTGCGAGTATTCCAACCATCATTTCTATACTGCGACCGAATAAAATACCGACAAAATCTCCGCGGCGCGTACCATGAAGTAGCAGTGTTCTCGCAAGCTGATTCGCTCTCACATTTAACTGTTCGTATGTCAGAGCCTGATCTCGAAAGCGTAGAGCTGTTTTCGCCGGCATAGCCTGTACGATCTGCTCAAATTGTTCATGAATGGGTGTCGTCACATCATAAACACAGGACGTATCGTTAAATGAGGTTAGAATGTGCTGTCTTTCTGCTTGCGTCATCATTGGCAATTGACATATTTCAAGTTTAGGGGATTGCGTAACTGCTCCCAACAACGTTTCATAATGTTTCACCATTCGGCGTACGCTTTCTTCCTGGAACAGACTTGTTGCATAGCGTACTTCGATGCGGTAGCCACTTGCCATTGGCGTCACTTCTAATGTTAAATCAAATTTAGCCGAACTGTGCTGTAAACTATATTCATCATGAACATTCGTACTGTTTATGCCATAAAAATCAAAGTCTGCTTCTTCATTATTCTGTAATACAAACAACACATCAAAAAGCGGATTCCGGGACATATCCCGGTGCAAGCCCATAAGATCAACCAGATCTTCGAGCGGAAATGCTTGATGCTCTATCCCTTTTAGACATACTTCTTTCATCTCCGACAGAAAATCCACGAAATTCTTCTTTCCCGATGGTTTTCCACGTAATGCAATCGTATTCACGAACATACCGATTACAGGCTCTGTATCATAATGTAAACGTCCATTAACAGGGCAACCTACGATAATATCTTCCTGACGGCTATATTTACTCAACAAAATCATCCATGTGCTCAGTAGTATCATATACTCGGTTGCACCCGACATCCGGCACAATGCTGTTACAGCTTCCCGTAACTCTACATGACTCACGACTGCTTTCCCTGTATACTGTTGTACTTGCGGACGTGTAAAATCTGTTGGTAAATTCAGTACCGGTAGTTCACCTTGCAACGAGTTCAACCAATACGTCTCATGTCCCGTCATGTCTTGAGTCTGCAACCATTCGCTATAATCTTTATATTGAATCGGCATTGCCTCAAGGGGTTCGCCATTATATAGCTTGGACAAATCCTGCATTAGATTATTAATCGATGTCCCATCAGAAATGATATGGTGCATATCGAAGGCCAGGAGATAACCATCTTCTTTTTGATTGATTACTTTAACACGTATTAATGGTGCTTGAGACAAATCAAATGCACGCACAAACCCTGTAACATCATCATCTTTTTCCTCAGTAATCAGAAGCGTAAACGGCACATGGTCATGAATACGCTGTATTGCTTCTCCGTTCTCCATATGAAAGCTTGTTCTTAAGCTTTCATGCCGTTGTATGAGTTGCTTCAGTGCTAGCTGAAGTCGTTCACTATCAAGGTCTGCATCCATTCTGCGCAATAACGTCATATTATAAGCCGTACTATGCTGATCCATCTCTTGAATCGCATAAAGACGCTTTTGAGCGGAAGACATCCGATATGTTTCTTTCTGCATAGCATGCGGGATGGGTTCAAACACAGCCTTCGGATATAAGGTATTGTGCGAGGTATTCCCCTCACTGATTAGTTCAAGGTGCTGACT
This sequence comes from Paenibacillus chitinolyticus NBRC 15660, assembly GCF_000739915.1. Taxonomy (GTDB): domain Bacteria; phylum Bacillota; class Bacilli; order Paenibacillales; family NBRC-103111; genus Paenibacillus_F; species Paenibacillus_F chitinolyticus. The sequence goes on from NZ_BBJT01000003.1 coordinate 301,419, forward strand.
GAGCGCTTTAATATGCGGATTCTCAAACAATGTTATTATCGGTAAACGTATTCCAATCATCGCTTCAATCTGATTTATAACGCGTACAGCATGTAACGAGTGACCTCCTAGCGCAAAGAAATCATCATAAATACCGACACGATCAACAGAAAGTATATCGCCGAATATCTTACAAAGGATAAATTCCTGTTCAGTCGTGGGAGCCGTGTATTGCTGCTCATGCACGATTTGTATTTCAGAAAGCGTTCGCTTATCTACCTTTCCGTTTCGTGTCATAGGAACTTTCTCAATCTGTACCATATGCTGCGGCACCATATAAGCAGGAAGTGTCTTACCAAGAGAATTCCGAACATTATGCATCTGAATCTCTGTGCTAGATACCAGGTATGCATATAGTTCATTTTCACTTCCATCTTGTTCACGGGCGATGACGATCGCATCTTGGATACCTTCTAATTTTTGAAGAGCATGCTCTACCTCGCCCACTTCAATCCTGTACCCTCGAATTTTCACTTGGTCATCAATACGTCCAATATACGCAATATTTCCATCCGGCAGCCACATCGCAATATCTCCGGTACGATACAGCCGCTCACCAGGAATAAGCGGATTCTCAATAAACTTCTCCACAGTAAGTTTTGGTTGGTTCATATATCCTTTCGCTACGCCGTCGCCGCCTACAACAAGTTCCCCTGGAACACCAATACCGCATAGCTGCATCTTTCTATCCAAAATATACGCTCTACTATTGCTGATTGGCTTCCCGATGGGGATATTGAAGTAATCCGTTTCTATTGCATACGTAACGGAAAAGGTCGTATTTTCTGTTGGACCATAACCATTAGTCACTCTGAGTGTCGGATGCTTTTCCCTTACCGCTCTGATATGTTTCGCCGATAACCTTTCTCCTCCCACCAATAAATACTGTAATGGTTGAAAAACTTCGCATCTAGTATCTACCATATAATTGAAAAGCTGTGCAGTCATCCACATCATCGTAATCTGGTGCTCGTATATCAACTTTCCTAACATGTTCCCGTCTGTTATGTTTTGCATATGGGCTAACACTAATTTCCCGCCATTGAGAAGCGCACCCCATATTTCAAATGTCGACGCATCGAAGGAGAGTGCTCCGGTTAACAAAATATGTGCCCCATTTAAATCAGCATAGTTCGTTTGCTTCACAAGCCGTACGACATTTTGATGTGTAACACAAACACCTTTCGGATATCCTGTCGTACCGGATGTATACATGACATACGCCATATCATCTGCCCTTACTAAGGCACGCTCTGTCATAGCCGCATAACTTCCATTTAGATCAATGACGGTGCAGTACTCTTGGAGGACATTAATCATATCCCCTTTTACATCACCGCACAGTACGATATTCAAATCGCAATCTTCCAAAATAAAGCGCAGGCGGTTATCCGGTTCATCCGTATTAATTGGTACATAGCCACATCCTGCCTTGAGTATCCCCAGCAGCCCTACAATCATGTGCACGCTTTTCTCACATACGATGCCAATTAATTGACCTGATGATACCCCCCTTTTTCGCAATTCGGTGGCAATACCTTGCGCGGCCTTGTCTAATTGTTGATAGCTTAATTGTTCCTTATCACATACCACACAAATTTGATCGGGCGTAAGTTGAACCTGTTCTTCAAATAAATCTGGAATAGATTTATGTTTCGGATATGTGCTTGCCGTATTGTTGAATTCACCCAGTATTCGTGCCTTATCTTCCTTGCGAATTAATTCAACATCGAAAATCTTCTTCTCAGGATACTCAGCAAACGCACATAATACATTGTTTAACATGCTGAGCATCATCTCTACTTCTTCTAAAGCATGCTTGTTTGGATTATAGAGAACTGTAAATCGTAATGCCTTGTCCTCTACAGCAGCCAATAGATTAAGCGGATAGTTTGTTTCATCTCTCGAAGAAACAAGCGCTAATTGCAAACCATCTGTATGTTCACTTTGCTGTTCTTGTGCCAAATGATTCTCAAAAACAAAAAGCGATGAAATCAAATCTGATTTTTGTGCGGTTTGTTCTTGAATTTTAACCAGTGAACAGTGAGCGTGCATCGTACTTTCAATACCTTGATCTTGTAATTCCTGCAAAAGTGCTAGAATCGTTGTATCCTCGTCTGCGCTCACCCTTACCGGTATCGTGTTAATGAAAAGACCTACTATTTTTTCAATTCCTCTTACTTCGGCATGCCTTCCCGAAATCACTTTGCCGAACACGATATCATTTGTAAAGTTGATCTGTTGTAATACGATTCCCCAAGCTGCTTCGGTGATTGTATTTATCGTTATCTGATGCGCTTGTGCAAGAAGTAACAAACTGTCTGTTAATTCAACATCCAGCTGCTTTTTCACTTGAGCCAAGTTGGAACTGGAATATGGAGGATCGAAATACGGACGGTATTTGTATGTTAGGTCATAATCACGAAGTCGTTCGCGCCAATACGTGAGCGCAAGCTCTTCATCCTGATTCTGAAACCACTGAATATAATCACCGTACGTCGCAACCTGGAACTTCTCTTGATCAATAGCTTGTTCTACATCGTGTGTACTATACCCATTTTGTAGCAAGTTATAGTAATTTTTTAAGTCGTTACATAATAATTCACTACACCATCCATCTGCGATAATATGATGAAAGCTCCAGATTAATTGCGTGCAATTAGTGGATAGTTTAATATTTTTTATGCGAAATAGCGCATTAAGCTGCAGATCAAATCCCCGCTTGACATCCTGCTCTATCAGTTCATTTAATCTAGCTAGTTGTTCTTTCTCATCGTATGTGGTTAAATCAATTTCTTCCCAATCAAGTGAGCGATGTGACAGTATGATCTGTTTCGGATGTTTTAACCCTTCATACACTATCGCCGTTCTCAACGCATCATGCTTTTTAAGTAAACATTGAAACGCACTGCGCATGAGATCATTATCTATATGTTGATTAATCTGATAAATAAACTGGGTAAGATACTCAGAACCACTGCTTTTTAGGCCATGATACAAAATACCTTCCTGTAGCGGCAATAAATCAAATATATCCTGTATATCATTTTTCTCTGGATAGAGCTGATGCAGGACACTCAAATCTTCATCCGTAATCGAAATTGCAGAATAGTCAGACGGTGTCCGAACCGTTTCTTCTTGCTGCATACAATGGGCAATCATAGACTGAGTGCACGCTTTATAGATCTCAGCGAATCTTTGTATCGTGCTGCTGGAAAAAAGACCTTTATTGTAACGGAAAGTAAACGTTAATCTTCTTTCACTTATCACACCGTTGATAAACAATTCCGACAGCATTTTATTCTCATCCGCTAAGCCTTTACCCGAACTAAAAAAGTGTAGTTTTCTCCCCTTTGCCTCAGCGTCCATTTGTCCCATGTAGTTAAACATGATTTCAAGCGGTCTGACCGACAATTCTTCCTGCAATAGACCATACCCAAGTCCTCGGTTCGGGAGTTTTCGCAATATTTCTTTGGTAGTAATGATACTTTTTGCGATCTCATCATGGCACGATACCACTACCGGATACACACTTGTAAACCATCCGACCGTCCGGTCGATATCGATCCGCTTATGAATCGCTTCCCTTCCGTGTCCCTCCATGCCAATCGTTACATTTCTAGCCCCTGTCAAATTCTTCACAGTCATCCCCAAGGCACTGATAAGCAAGTCATTAATTTCGGTATTATACGCCCGACCTGCCTGGTGAATAAGCTGTGTGGTTTCTTCTTCATTTAAATGGATCGCGTAATTGCCATACCCGCTTTCTCCCGTCTGTTCGTCCATGCTAAGTGCTCCGGACTCCATCTGCGTTGCTACTTGTTCCCAGTACGCCCGTTCTTTTTGCAATAGGGGGCTGCTCTTATATTCTGTCAGTGCTTCTGCCCATGCCTTATACGACGCCGTCTTTGCCGGAAACCGGATTTTCGTCCCTTCTTTTACTTGCCGGATGGCTGTGCTGATATCTTCTTGCAGGATACGCCATGATACGCCGTCCACCACAATATGATGGATCCCTAGGAACAATAGATTCCCTTCACCCGTCCGGAACATCGCTGCCTTCACCAGCGGTCCTTCTTCTAAGTCGATACTGCTATGCAGATCCGTACATGCCGCTTCCATTAGCCCCGCTGGTTCTTGTTCTTCGCTATAGTCATATACCTTCAGCTCGTACGCTCTGCTGTCACTCATCTTTACGATCTCTAGTTGACCTTCCCGGTAGATAGACCGGAGTATGTCATGATGAACTACGAGGGCATCAAGCACCTCCCGAAGCTGTTTTTCAACTTCCAGATCAATTTCCATCAGCATATCCTGATTAAAATGATGCGGATTAGAAAGGTTCCAAGATGCAAACTCTCTGACGATCGGTGTCAGCGGTACAATGCCGCTCACTTCATCTTGCTCGTACTGCTCCTCGATGACAGACTTTTGTACCGCATAGCTGATCGCTCCAACCGTATTCCTTTGCATAATATCTTTGATGGCGATATGATAACCCATACTTCTTAGCTTCGATATGATCCGTATCGCTTTGATCGAGTCCCCGCCCAACTCAAAGAAGCTATCCTTCATGCCGACCCGCTCTACGCCCAGGACTTCACTAAGGATAGTGCACAGTTGCTCTTCAAGTTCGTTTTTCGGAGCGGTGTATTCCCTTTCGCTTACCGCTACGATCTCCGGCAGCGCCCGTTTATCCAGCTTACCGTTGCGCGTGACCGGCAGTTGATCAATCTGCATCATATACGCTGGCACCATATATGCCGGTAGTATTTCCTCTAAGTCCTGCCTCACTGCTTGCAGCTCAACTCGATCTTTCGAAACAAGGTAGGCAGATAGCGCTTTCTCTCCGTCATGGGTCTCCCGTACTATGACCGCCGCATCTTGGATCCCTGCCAGCTGCCGCAGCGCATTTTCCACTTCTCCCGGCTCTATCCGGAACCCCCTGATCTTCACTTGTTCGTCAATACGACCCAAATAAGCAATATTCCCATCCGGCAGCCATTTAGCTAAGTCCCCGGTCCGGTACATCCGCTCACCTGGTACAAAGGGGTTCGTTACGAATTTTTTACTGGTCAGTTCCGGCTTGTTGAGGTAGCCCCTTGCAATGCCGTCGCCCGCCACGCACAACTCCCCTGGCACACCAATCCCGCATAATTTGTCCCCGTCAAGTATATATACATGATTATTTGCAATCGGTTTACCAATCGGGATGTTGTTTGGCACGTCACTTATCCCATCATATTCCCAATACGTAGCCTGTACCGTACATTCCGTAGGACCATAAGCGTTACAATACCCGCAATCATTATTTCGTGTTTGTTCAATAACCGACTCATTGGTTGCGGCTCCAGCCGTTGTTAACCATCTAACTCCAGTAAACGCCGTCTGAAGATAATATTGTGGCGGTAGTACAGCTAACGTAATCCTGCTTTCTTGCATAAAAGAATTAAAACGTGTTACATCCGCTATTATGGGTTTTGATACCAATGTTAGCGTAGCCCCTAGCAATAAAGATAATGTCATCTCCCATACAGAAGCGTCAAAAACATAGTTTGCAAATTGAAGCACATTATCTTGACTTGTAACGTTATATTGCTTCAGAAGATGAGACCGTAAGGACACAACACCCCCATGCTCTAACATTACGCCCTTCGGTTGCCCCGTAGTCCCGGATGTATAGATTATATAAGCCAAATCATTGGGGCGATTGATTTGCTTGGGATTAACGCTCTTCCCTTCCCATAGCATATCGTCCGCCAGATTAATCGTCGGCAGATCCGTTTCAATCGTAGCTTTATACACAAGCACTGCCTTTGGTTTACAGTCAGCTAGGATGTACTGGATTCGCTCTGCTGGAAACGTAGGATCGACCGGCACATATGCAGCGCCTGCCTTGATGATGCCATACATCCCGGCAATCATCTCCACACTTCGCTCTGCCACGATAACCACGCGGTCATCGGGTTTAATGTGCAGTGAGCGAAGCGCCCATGCCACTTGGTTGATTTGTTTGTTTAACGCGTCATAGGTCACATGGTTGTCTTCAAATACAACGGCGATTGCATCCGGTGTGTTAGCAACATGCTCTTCCCATAATGCTGGAATCGTTTTATCTTTTGCATACGGTAAGTTCGTATCATTAAATGCACCTAGTATCTGTTCTTGTTCTTCCTCTGTTATTGTTTCAAGCTCAGATAACTTCCCTTCAGGGTTTGCTACGATAGCATGTATAACATGTTCTAGCCGTACAACAATTTGCGCTATGTCCTCACGTGCATACACGTTCGGATTGTATATTATTTCACATACTATCTTCCCTTCATATTCATAAGCGCATAACGTCAAATTATAATTGGTTTGGTCCAAGCCATACTCAATTTCGTACATAAAATCTGTTAGCTTGTCCTCATCCACATAGTAGTTTTCAAACATATAGAGCACTTGGATTAAATGCTGCTTCTGCACCGTCTGCGCTTGAATCTCAGCGAGCGAACAATAGGCATATTGTTCACTTTCAGTCCCTTGCTGCTGCATTTCTTGGATCAGTTCCAATATACTCATGCTTTCTTTGCTCGCTACACGCACCGGGATCGTATTAATAAACAGACCGACGATGCCCTCTATTCCGCGCACTTCGGCCTGACGCCCGGACATTACTTTCCCGAACACCACATCTTTCTGACCGCTATATGCTTGTAAAACAACTCCCCAAGCCGTTTCCACCACATTACTCACTGTCAATTGATGGGTAGCTATCAGATCCCTCAACTGCAAGGCATCTTCAGTAGATAATGTAATCGCCATGCTCTGTACTTGCTGTTCACTCTCTTGCGGTGTATATATCGGTTTAATCTCGGCAACTTCTTCATATCCTGCTAATACATCTGACCAGTAAGACAGCCCTTTTTGTTGATCTTGTTTTTCTAGCCAATTAATATAATCTTCGTAGGAATCCTGGTACTGCTTTTCTGTGATCACCTGTGTCTCCAGCGTAGATGTCAAAGCACCCTTCTCAAGTGCTTTGTAAATCCGATTGAAATCCCCGTAAATTATCGGTAGACTCCAACCGTCCAAAAGAATGTGATGAAAACTCCAGATCAATTGATAACGGTCTCTTGCCAGCACTACGTGGTGTACCCGCAATAACGGGTCATGTTCAAGGTCAAATCCTCGCTGGATTTGGTCCTGGGCGATCGCTTCCACCTGTTTAGCCTGCACAGATGGTTCAACTCCCGTTAAATCGGTTCTTTCGTATTCTACTTCCCTTCCTCGGATCACGACTTGCTTTGGTATCGATATATTTTTATGAATAATCGCTGTACGGAGCACTTCATGCCTCATTACAAGCAGCTTAAGCGCTTGCTTCACCATGTGCTCATCGGCATAGCCTTGCCCTATAAAAATATTCTGGTTTCTATAGGCTGTCGATTCTGGTTCGGCGATGCTATGGTATAGCATCCCTTTCTGCAGTGAAGTGAGTCCGTATATTCGCTCTACCTGAGATGAACCCCCGACTGCTTGTTGAATGACTGATAAATCTGCACGTGTCAAATCCGCTGCATGATAATCAGACGGTGTCGGAACCGATTCTTCCACTTGCATACAATATGTAAGAGTAGACTGTATACAGCCTTTATATACCTCAGCGAATCTTTGTATCGTATCATTTGAAAAGAGACCTCTATTGTAACGGAACGCAAATGATAATTTCCCTTCACTTATCACACCGTTGATAAACAATTCCGACAGCATTTTATTCTCATCCGCTAAACCTTTACTCGAACTAAGAAAGTTTATCTTTTTACCTTTCGCTTCAGCATCCATTTGCCCCATATAGTTAAACAATAAGGTTGGTAGCTGACTGCCCGTTAATAGATCGTATAATAGGCCATACCCAAATCCGTGGTTCGGTATTTTGCGCAGCATCTCTTTCGTTGCAATGATACTTTCCGCCATTTCGTCATGACACGCCACCATAATCGGATAGACGCTCGTAAACCATCCTATCGTCCGGTCGATATCGATCCGTCTATGAATTGCTTCTCTCCCATGCCCTTCCACACCAATCGTTACTACACTTGCTCCTGTCAGTTTCTTAACGGACATTCCCAAGGCACTGATAAGCAAATCCGGTACTTCAGTACGAAATGCTTTTCCTGCTCGTTGCAACAGGCTTTCCGTTTCTTCCACACTTAAATGGATCGTGTAGCTGTCATACCCGCTTTCTCCTGTCTGTTCGTCCATCCTTAGTTCGCCTGCCGCCATCTGCGCGGCTACTTGCTCCCAGTACGGCCTTTCTTTCAGCAATAAATGGCTGTCCTTATATTCTGCCAGTGCTTCTGCCCATGCCTTATAGGACGCTGTCTTTGACGGGAATTGGATCTTTGTCCCTTCTTTTACTTGCCGGATGGCTGTGCTGATATCTTCCTGCAGGATACGCCACGATACCCCGTCCACCACAAGATGATGGATTCCTAGAAACAGCAGATTCCCTTCACCTGTCCGGAACATCGCTGCCTTCACCAGCGGTCCTTCTTCTAAGTTAATGCTGCTATGCAGATCCGTACATGCCGCTTCCATGAGCTCTGCTGCTGCTTGTTCTTCGCTATAGTCATACACCTTCAGCTCATATGCTCTGCTGTCACTCACCTTTACGATCTCTAGCTGACCTTCCCGGTAGACCGATCTCAGGATATCATGATGCGCTGTGAGGGCATTCAGCACTTCCCGAAGCTGCTTCTCATCCTCCAGATCAATCTCCATCAGCATGTCCTGATTGAAGTGGTGCGGCTTAGGAAGATTCCAGGACGCAAACTCCCTGACGATCGGTGTCAGCGGTACGATGCCGCTTACTTCAGCTTGCTCGTACTGCTCCTCTAGGGCAGACTTTTGCGCCGCGTAGCTGATCGCCTCGACCGTATACTTTTGCATAATATCTTTGCTTGCGACACAATATCCTGCACTTCTTAACTTCGATACGATACGTATCGCCTTGATCGAGTCTCCGCCCAGTTCAAAGAAGCTGTCCTGCGTGCCGACCCGCTCTACGCCCAGTACTTCACTAAAGATATTGCACAGCTGCTCTTCAAGTTCGTTTTTCGGAGCCGTGTATTCCTTCTCGCTTACTGCCACGATCTCCGGCAGTGCCCGTTTATCCAGCTTGCCGTTGCGCGTCACCGGCAGTTGTTCGATCTGCATCATATACGCTGGTACCATATAGGCCGGCAGCACTTCCTCCAAGTCCCGTCTCACCGCTTGCAGCTGGACGATATCTTTCGATATGAGGTAAGCAGACAGCGCTTTCTCTCCGTCATGGGTTTCCCGTACGATGACCGCCGCATCTTGGATTCCTTCCAGCTGCCGCAGCGCATTTTCCACTTCTCCCAGCTCTATCCGGAATCCCCTGATCTTCACTTGGTCATCCATACGGCCTAAATAGGCGATGTTCCCGTCCGGCAGCCATTGGGCTAAGTCCCCCGACCGGTACATCCGCTCCCCTGGTACGAAGGGATTCGCAACAAATTTTTTATTCGTTAGCTCCGGTTTGTTAAGGTAGCCTCTTGCGACGCCGACGCCTGCCACACACAATTCCCCGGGTACACCAATCCCGCATAGCTTGTCCCCATCTAATATATAGATCTTGAGAGTAGGAAGCGCCTTACCGACGTCGTTTCCATCTAGCGCAATATCTTCTGCAGTGATCGCTTTGTACGTTACATGGACAGTCGTCTCTGTTATACCGTACATGTTCACGATGTTCATCTCCGGATACTTCGCCTGCCATGCCTTTAATTTCCCTACCTGCAGCGCCTCTCCGGCAAAGATCAGATGTTTGACGTACAGTCTCTCCCCTGCTTCTGCTAGCTCTACTTGCATCAGATTATAAAAAGAGGACGGTACTTGGTTCAGTACCGTCACCCTCTTTTCGCGTAATAGATCTAACAAAGCATAGCTGTCCTTTTTGGCGTCGTTGGGTATGACGACAAGGTGACCTCCGTATAATAGCGCTCCATACATTTCCCATACCGATACGTCAAAGTTGTAGGCGGCAAACAGGCTCCATACATCCTCTTCATGGAAATGAAACGGCATGTCATCGTTATGCATCAACCGGACGACACATTCATGTTCGATTACCGTTCCCTTCGGCTCACCGGTCGTGCCTGACGTATAGATGATATATAGCGCATCTTGCGGTGCGATGGCTACATCCGGATTAGCTTTTAGTTCTGCCCCCCGTGCCGCATCCGGTTCATCCGAATACAACTGCTCTATCGCATAGATACTTCCTTGCGGAAGAGACACCATTTGTTCTTTTCCTTGATTGACGAGAAGCAAGCTTGCTCCACTGTCTGCCAGCGTATACTGGATACGGTCTTGCGGCGCCTCCGGATCGATTGGCACGTAGACATATCCGGCCTTCACGACCCCGAGTATTCCGATGACCATATCCATATTTCGCTCTAACAGCAGCGCTACCATCGTTTCGCCTTTGCCTGTTCCGCTATTGACTTTAGCAGCAAGCAGCCGATTGGCAACGATGTTTGCCTTCGCATTTAACTCCGCATACGTCAGTTGCTCCGTCCCGCAAGATATCGCTATCCGATCCGGTGTCTTCTTCACCTGCGCCTCAAATAAGCTTTTGATCGATTCCTCGTGCGGATATTGGGTTGGCTTGGTTTGAAACAGGGTTAAGATTTTATCTCTATCCTCATCGCTCACGAATGAAATATCACGCACCTTACTTTCCGAATTCTCAGCAAAGGCACACAAAGCAAACGTAAGCATTGTTCGTATATTGTTTATTTCAGATTTGGTGTATTTTGATTCATCAAAACGAATCATTACGTTCAACTGATTACAATCAAAAGAAAAATGAAGGAGCAAATCAGGTGGATTATGAGATAATTGATCCTCAAGGGGAAGGTGTATCAATTGTTTCCCATTGTCCGTTCTATCCTTAATTATACACACCGTTTTAATCAAGTGACTGATTTTTCGGGGTAATATATCACAATGCGCATATTTCCTACTTTCCGCTTCTTGTTCTTTTAGTTGCTGTAATAGATCAAATAATACGTCGTCTCGATTACACTTCATTCTTACCGGAATCATCACACTGTTCAAATGAGGATCGTCGATTATTTTTCCAAACATGACATCATCAGTATAGTTATACTTTTGTAAAACAAGTCCCCAGGCAGCCTCTATAATAACGTTCATAGGGATATTGTGTTCTCGGCTAAGTTTTCTAAGTTTTTCGCATACATGTTGCGGGAATACCCAGTCCATTTGATTCGTACCCACTGTCCGTTTTGAACTCGGTCTGTATGGAAAAAGGGGCTTAATCGCAGTCGAACTATCATCATCAAGTAAATATGTCCAATAAGAAGACCTGTCTTCTTCATGTTTTTTGTTTGGAACGAATTTTCTCATAATGGCTCTCTATCCTTTCAATTATTTTTTCTTCTGGTTTGCAGTTTGCATACCGCCGATGATAAGCATAATAACCCCAATTACTGCTAAAATAATCCGAACTAAGAATGGACTCAATGAAAACAAGGTTTCACCTTGCAAGTGCAATCCGAACAACCTTTCATTCAGCCCCGCAATCGCCATTATTGGCTTAAGAAACAAACTCAGTGCTAATAGTACTATCCCCCATATAATCTTGCTATTCATAGATTCAAAACCTCTTTTCCAATTAAGATAAGAGAAGATTATTTTACAATAAAACGATCTATCCTTGCCTTTCTAGAATTTTGTCCGATATTGTCAATGTCTGCTTGATAATATCCACAACAGGTCCATAATTCTCTGTAATAAAAAAGTGACCACCATCTACCGTATGAAAATTCGCTGCCCCACCTGCATAATATTTCCACTCGGCCATGTCATACCTTATAGCACTGTGGTCGTTGCGACCATTAATGATTGTAATATCACAAGCGATCTTATCTTTTTTCTCTTGGTAACAATATGTTTCTGATATCTTAAAATCAGCGCGCAATATCGGTAAGAATAAATCAAGCAACTCTGGATTTTGAATTATTTCATGCGTACTGCCCCCATAACTCATAACCGCATGCAAAAATTGCTCGTCTGGCAATAGATGAATTGAAGTTTGGTTATGCATATTTTGTGGTGCGTTACGTCCGCTAAAAAAAATATGCTGCGGTTTATGAACACCGTTCTCGATTAACTTGTAATAGGTTTCAAACGTAAGTAATGAACCTAAACTATGTCCATATATCGCATAATCGTCGTTCGAAGTAACATTGCTTGCTATCGTAGCAGTGATATCCTCCACAATACTATCTATGTCGTCCTTAAGTGGCTCAAATATTCTCTTGCCACGACCCGGCAATTCCACAGGGAATAATTGTATCTCGCTATATAACGATTTGCTCCATTTGCGATATACTTCGGCGGATCCCCCTGAATAAGGAATGCAAAACAGTTTAATCTCATTGCCCATATCAATAACCCCTTTCTACAGTTCGACATCCGAGATATGATGAAACAATCATGTATCATTTGTTACTTTTAATTACTTTGATCGCTTCATCTAAAGAGGATACATTGCCTTTTTCCACATTGTCTAACATTGACATAATATCGTCATCTGACAATTTATAATCCGGTACAATAAACGCCTTGTCATCGGATTGTTCTTTACCGATACCGCGCTTCTTATCAATGAGCCCCGCTAATTCTTCTACGGAAGAGTGCGTAAAAATATCCGTAATATCAATCGTTCTAGGATATATCGCATTTAGTTCCTTTAAAAGCTCCATCGCATGAATTGAATCCCCTCCGAGAGAATTAAAACTCTCATAGATATCAATCTCCCTTAAATCCAAAACGACAGCATAGCGGAACGCCACTTCATTCTCTGTGGTCGTATAATTATCATTTTTACCTATAACGTGTATATCTTCTGGTGTAATCGTTTGTTTTGCTACTTGTTTTCTCTGTGTATTGTGACGACTCATATGACGATCAAGGTTTTTCTTCAACCATGCCGACAGTCTAAATGGAAGATTGTTCTCCCCTATTTGTTGAAGAATGTCGTAATTGATTTGCCCTGGTAAAACATTACTTAAATCGTACTTTATGATCTCATTTAGCGCCTGAATAGCTACTTCCGTCTCCAGTGAACGGAATAAGGTAACGGCATCAGCAACCTGATAATCTACTGCCATACCCACTTCACTCCATCCTGGCCAATTCACAGTTTGCGCAGGTATACCTTTTTTCCTAAGGTACGGTGCATATGCATCAAGGAAAGCGTTCGCCGCGGTATAATCACTTTGCCCCGGTCCTCCTAATAAAGCCGTCATCGAAGAAAACAGGATAAAGAAATCAAGCGTCTCTTCTCTCGTCAGAGCGTCCAATACTACCGTACCATTAATTTTTGGTCTTATGACATCATGAAATGTATTCATATTTTTGTTAAACAGGAATCCATCTCCTGCCATTCCAGCGCAGTGGATAATGCCATTAATAGGACCATATGCGGTTTTTAGCTCTGATAGAATACTTTCCATTTGTACCCTATCACCAACATCCGTATAGCGAAGCAAAATGGTACACCCTAGGTTTTCGAGATATAAGATCGATTCAATCAGGGTTTTAAGTTTACGATCTCCATTCGAAAGTAATGTTTGCCACGTTGACCGGTCAGGCAATGCTTTACGAGCTAGAAGGCAGATTGTTCGTGCTCCCCTATTTCCTAAATCTATTGCCATTTGCAACCCTAATCCACCGGTACCTCCTGTAATTAAATAGACGCCTGTTGGCTTAATCTCCAGCTCCCTTATCGATTCTGGTTTCTGTTCGATCACAGTAAGTGCCTCCGTGAATCGTTGATTGTTTCGATATGCGACGCGGAAGGTTGGATTCTCCGTCAACACCTCATCTAGTACAGTTTCCATATCTGTTGCCTCATCTATGTCGATACAACGATAGCGAAGATTAGGATACTCTGTCGCAGTCGACTTGGTTACTGCTAGAAAGGCTGCGTGTGCAGGCTTGATACAAGCTTCTTCCCCTGTTACTTCATGTGCATAGTCAGTCATCAACACAAACTCGACAGAATCACGGATCGTTCTAAGTATCGCTCTGGTCAAATAAACCACACTATAGAGACCTTGATGTAATTCTTCTCCATATTGCTCCGCCGAAACGTCTGTTCGTGTAAAGTTAACGGTACTGAAGTGATAGACTGAACAAAGGTTGTTCACACCAATCGCAGCAAGCAGTTTGTCATAATCTTCCTCGTCCTCACCGACAGTAAACTGGGTTGCATCAATTTGGCTAAATTTATTGCCGATTGAGACAAAGAACAACCGACTGTCTGGATGCTGGATTCGTTCTGCAAGTGCACGAGCATAATATTCACCCTGGTCACAAAAAACTAATATATTACCTTGCACATTCTGAGTTTTTTGTATCGTTGTAGGTTGCAACATCCAGTTTACGCCGTAAAAGGCGTTCTTTTTAAACTCATTCATTTTGCTAATTTGCCTAAGCGTGACTTCTTCCGCCTCTGCGATCACATTGCCGGATATATCCACGAGTGAGACGCGGAACGAGAAAACTTCCGTGTTATTATCCTTCGTCAAAATAGTAATCTTACTATAAAAATGATTAGGAACCCGGCGATAGAATTTTAAGTTTTTATACGAGAAAGGCAATAGTTTACGCCCACCCGTATAAAGTCGGATAACGGGAATATTAATGGCATTGTCAACCAATGCCGGATGGAAAGAAAAATGGTCTAAATCAGACAAATACTTGTCTGGAATTTTTATCTCGGTTATAATCTCATCCCGATCACCATTTGCCTTGGTGAAGAAATTCATTATGGATTCCCAACGCTCACCAAAATAATTATCACTTTCCCAACTATTAAGAATTAGTTCTTTTTCTTCCAATCCTTGTTTAATACTAAACTTTTTCAAAGCGGGATCTGATTCTATTTCTGAAAATTGCAGCTGCTTAGGCGGCGTATCATCATGCATACTAACCGTACCCTTGGAATGTTCTATCCACACGTCCCCAGTCGATTCCTCATGCCTAGATACAACCGAAAAATCTGCATTAACGTCATTTTGGGTAATAACAATATGGATGTCCATATCCCCCTCATAAGCCAACAATGGAGCCATAAAAACGAGATCCTGAATCACAATATTTGCATTGTTAAAACAATGCTGGCATGCTTCTTTAATCATTTCAAGATATGCCGTTCCGACCAGCAGATGGGTGCCCATAAGCTTATGGTCGGTAACAACCCATTCTTTTGTTAGTTCGGGATTAATGAGATACACACTTTGCTTCATCGAATCAACAATACATTGATGAACAAGCGGATGTAATATCGTATTATCCGGTTTCCTAGTAATAGATTGTGCCATTGTAATCGGTTCAGCCCAATAATGCGTTCTATCAAATGGATAAGTTGGTAAGGAAACGCGCTTATATGAACCGTTTTGATACAACTGCTTCCAATCAACTGTGGCTCCTTTTACATATAGTTCACAAAGCTTGGAAAGTTGTGAAATGTTTTCACTCACCTCTCTCCCTGTTAAAACAAGTTTTTGCGCTTCTTGTGTTATCCGAGATAGCTCACTAGTTGAAATATCGCCTTCATTTATACTTTGCCGCTTATCCGATACGACATGATTTTTTCCATAGTAAATGCTATGATTGACCATATTTTTTAAATCGTTTTGTTTCAGAATAGCAAGTTTGTCTGTTAGGTCTTTGAGGGTATTGAATACAATAGCGATTCGATAGGTATAATGCCCCCGGCCCGTGTTCGCCGTATAGCATAGGTTACCGACCGGTATATCTTGTTCATTCTCAAGAAATTGTTCATAGTTATGAATTAAGTTTATTAAAGCGGTTTCAGTTTTTGCCGATAGAGTAAGTACATTATTTGAAGTCGTGTCCGGTAACAGATCAGAATCCTTATAATCTTCTACGATAATGTGGCAATTGGTTCCACTAAAACCAAACGCACTTATTCCTGCTCGCAGCGGCATTTCCCCGCTATCCCAATCCATGCATTTATCGACTACATATAGAGGTGAATTGATAAAATTAATGTATGGATTCGTCTCCTCAAAATGAAGACTCGGTGGTAACATCCGGTGTTTCATAGATAGAAGAACTTTTAAAAGATTTGTAGGACCGGCAGCACCGACCGTATGTCCGATGTTTGTTTTCACAGAACCAATTCCACAGAATTGCTTTTTATCCGTAAATTTTGAAAAAGCATTAGATAAGCCAGTAACTTCAATCGGGTCACCGAGCAACGTTCCAGTACCATGTGTCTCGACGTAACTGATAGATTCTGGTGAAACGTTAGCTCTTTTCCACGCATTAATGAT
This sequence comes from Paenibacillus chitinolyticus NBRC 15660, assembly GCF_000739915.1. Taxonomy (GTDB): domain Bacteria; phylum Bacillota; class Bacilli; order Paenibacillales; family NBRC-103111; genus Paenibacillus_F; species Paenibacillus_F chitinolyticus. Next base: position 317,861 of record NZ_BBJT01000003.1, read on the forward strand.
GACTTCCTCTTGGGCAAGCGGATTCGGAGCAGTGATACCGTTTGAAGCCCCATCATTGTTTACCGAGCTCCCCTTTATCACACCGTAAATGTGGTCGCCATCTTTTATCGCTTTCTTTAGTGGCTTCAATAAGAATACAACAACACCTTCAGAGAACACCGTACCACTACACTTCTTATCAAAGGTGCGGATGCGATAGTCCTTGGATTGGACGGTGTCCATAATACTCATATCCTCATCTGATGTTTCTTTGTTATCACTATCTTGCATGTTGAAACCAGTGATGCCGAGGTTAATTCCACCCGCCAGTGCCATGTCACACTCTTGATTGCGAAGAGCGCTGCACGCTTCATGTATTGCGACAAGTCCGGAAGAGCAGGCAGTATCAAGGACGAGAGCGGGCCCTTTTAAGTTAAACGTATAGCTAATACGGCTTGCTAAGATCCCATTCCAAAATCCACTTAGTTTCATCTGATCATCTTCGGTCAGGTATTTATAATGGATAGAGTTCGTTTCATCTTTTCCTACAAATACACCCATGTTCGAATTGGTTATCGACGGAATGCTATAACCGGCATCTTCGATGGCCGTCACCGCAGTTTCCATGAATACCCTTTGCTCAGGTTCGATATAGCGTGCTTCCCGGGGAGGAATTCCGAAAAAGGCTGCATCAAATTTATCCCAATCCGTAACATAACCACCTTGAAACTGTTCAAGTTTGTCATAATTTTCTGGCGAAGGTGTATAGCCGATATACTCGGCAAAAGCACTATTCTTTAAGAGCATTTTGTCAAAAACGAGCCTATCTTCAGGTTTCGGTACAAAACAAACCCTACTATTTACCAAGTTACCCCAGAATTCTCCTGGATTTTTTGCCATAGGCAGCCTGTTTGCAACGCCAATGACCGCTATTTCGGTTAATTTCTCTTCTTCATTTTGTTGAAGCTTCGCTAACAAATTTACTGCTTCTGTTTGGGAAATATGCTTCATGCTGAGTTGATCTAAAATAAATCTCTTTACAGTGTTCATAACTAAATCCCTCCTTTTAATTGTCCTTATCAAGTAAGGCTAGCACCTGCTCCATATCCATATCACCTGAAACGAATTGGTCAACCATATCCTGTATGTTATTACTACTTTCTTTCTTAACTGTTATCTTGTCGCTCTTCATTGTCTTTGCCTCAATATATTGCGCGATTTCTACTACTGTAGAATACACAAACATATCCGTAATCACGATGATACCGGGGTAGAACTTATCCAGTTCTTTTTGAAGATATGCAGCAAGCAATGAATTGCCACCCGATTCAAAAAATTTAGCATAGATATCCACTTGATCTTTACCGAGAGTTTGCGACCAAGCGTAGATTACATTTCTTTCAATATCCGTAATATCGCTCATACTCTTCCCGATCACAACGATCTCTTTATCCTCAAGGCTAGTCCCCTTACTCCAATGACTCTGATCGTTACCTCTATGATTGCTGCCATTCTCAAACAAACTGATGATAAGATTGTCATGTTCTATTTCTAATGCTTTGTAATCAATATCTCCGATCAGTACCTGTGGCAGCTTTGTTTTTAAGGCATGCCAGAACGCGGCGGCTCCTTCTTCATCATTAAGGAATCGCACATACACCCCTTCTTCGCGTATGCCACTTACTACCGCCATCCCTGATTCACGCCACCCTGTCCAGTTAATGGTCAAACTAGGCAACCCTAATGTACGGCGGTAATATGAAAAACTATCCAGAAACGCATTCGCAGCGACATAATCGCTTTGTCCTGCTGCACCGAATATGGAGGCGTAAGAAGAACACATCACAAAAAAGCTTAACGGATCATCGCGCGTCAGTTCATGCAATACCCAGGTTCCGGCAATTTTAGGCCTTAAGACCGATTCATACGTATGCCATGTCTTATTCATAATGAAACCGTCTCCAGCAATACCGGCAGCATGTATTACCCCGCGGATCGCTCCATGTGCATCTCGTAATTGCTGTAATGCATCATCCATTTGTACATAGTCAGCAATATCAACCTGCATAATATCCAATGAATATCCTTGAGACCAAAGGCTTTGTACCTGCTCCAGTTTCTTACGCAGTGTTGGATCAAGAGGCTCCGATAGAAGCGAAAATGTATCTCTTGAATAGGTCCTGTTAAGCAATACGATATGAATAGTGGGATTAAGGCGGAATAAGTACTGGGAAATGGCTAACCCCATGCCACCTAACCCTCCTGTGATGATATAAACCCCGTTATCGACTAACGTCATTTGTTCATCATCAAGGGTTGTTCCATGTGTGACATTGTTAAGTTGTTGCATATACTTCACATTTTTTCGATAGGACACAGCATGCAACAATTCATTGCTAAGCATGTCTTCGATTAGAACATCTGCAGACGTATCGTTATCAATATCTATTACGCGTGTCTTTATGTTCGCATACTCTCTGCCGATCGTATTGACCATCCCACTCAATCCGTAGCTCAACGGTTGAATCCGTTCTTCCTCACCGGTTACTTTCGTTGCATTTGAGGTGAATATAACCAAGTTTATTGAATGACGAACATCTTGGTTAAGTAAGGCCTTTATCAGATTAAATGTGCTTTCGAAGAGCAACTCCATCTCTGTTATAACCTGTGAGACTGATTGCATCTCTTCATGAATAAGCGAAGCAATATGAACAATATATTTAATATTCTCCTTCGCCAATGAAGATAGAATGGTATCAAAATCACAGGTCTCATTTAACTCTACAGCTATTATCCGCTTTCCAAAGTACTGACGTATCTCCAACATCAAAGACGAATTAAGCTGCCCTCGACGATACATTATGAGTATGCAATCGTCTTCCTTCACAACATTCACCGTTTTATCAATGGGGTCAGAGCAAGCAATCCAGTGTGTCGTTCTATACTGTTGTTGGGAGGACTTCATAAAGTTCTCCTCGTCATGGATTTTTTTAATAACATAATTGTTCAGCTCCCCAATGACATGAAAATCCTCGTCCAATAGCGTGACGTCAAAAGCCGCAAACTCCTGAGTTACACGTTCTTGCTCTTTTAGTTTAATATAGCTATACATTCTAGGCGGAAGAGGTTGATAGAAGCGCGCTTGTTCGCAGGAGAACGGCAAAAATACATCATTAATAATCAAATTTCCAGAATTAATTGCCGGATCTAGTAAAGACGGAAACAGTATATATTGATCCACTTCTGCTAGTAATGTTTTATCAACTGAGAAACAAAGTAAAAGTTCTTTATCATTTTTATAAAGCGCCGATAGATTGTTCCACTTATTACCTGTAATTTCTACAATTGATTTAGGTGCCAACGATGTATGCTTATCCATTACCTCACAACGAGCTATAATCGAAGTGATATCGATTGACCTATTTTTAGGGGATGCATGTTTTCTTGTGCGCACAGATACTTCTAAATGATGGATCCATTCAACTTCCTTATCGTTTTTGCTAAAGCAATTTACCGTAATGACATCATGCTCCTCCCTTATGATGGTATGAATCGTACGAGTTTCATCCCTGCCACAAGCAAATGGAACACAATATAATAGATTCTCAATATCAAATTGAGCATGTTTTAAATACCGAGTACTTACGAATACGGCCATTTCAAAAAAAACAGTGCCAGGTAAAACATGAACACCATTTATCATATGACATTTTAATTCCCAGCATTGTTCAACATTCATCTTTGTCATATATACATGCATACGATGGGTATCTAACACACATGTATGAACTAATGGATGAAGATTCTCTTTGCGAGATTCGAATAATTCTTTTTCTTGTCTAGACGGTAACGAAACCCAATATCTTTTGTGATCGAACGGATAAGTAGGGATGCTCAATTTACGGCGTTCTTCTTTTCCATATAATTGTTCCCAGTCAATAGCCGCACCTTGGACATATAGTGCAATTAATTCATTTAATAACTCCTTATGGTGCCCTTCGTCCGGCTCATGGATAATTTGCTGCGTTATGTCAGCAGCTTTTTGCGAAAGTAATTGCACCGTATCGCGGTGAATATATCCATCCGTAATATCGGAATCCGTTATTTTATGTTCGCCAAAGACATACCGGTTATCGTTAGCATGCTGTGTGAAACTAATCGCAAAAAGATCATCCGGAGAATGAAGAATCATCGCAAAACGACATTCAAAATGAACTCTCCCGACATTGGCGGTATAACATAAATCATCAAGATTGCAGTTTGGCATTTGCGTCAAGTGTTGCTTATACAGCTCAATGTAACGGCGAACAGTCTGTTCATCTTTGGCTGAAACTGTAAATATCCGAGACTGTTTTGGACTATCTATTACACTCTCTACTTGGGGGGCTTCTTCTAAAACGAGATGGCAGTTTGTTCCGCTCATGCCGAAGGAACTAACGCCACATCGTCTTGGATAATGCGTCGGCTCCCAATAACGTAACTTATCATTAACATAAAGAGGAGATGATGAAAAATTAATCTTTTGGTTAGGTGCCGTGAAGTGAAGCGTTGGAGGTAATTGCTTATGCTTTAGCATTAAAACTGCTTTAAGCAGCCCTACCGCTCCTGCTGCACTATCAAGGTGGCCCACGTTACTCTTTACAGATCCGATTGCACAGAATTGTTTCTTGTCCGTCACTCGGCTGAACGCACGTTCTATACCGTTAATTTCAACAGGATCGCCAAGTTTTGTTGCTGTACCATGCGCTTCAATATATGATATCGTCTCAGGATTGATTCGAGCGTCTTTCCATGCGCTTCTTATGACAGAATCCTGAGCTTCGGCATTTGGTGCAGTAATGCCAATCGAAGCTCCATCTTGGTTGATACTTCCTCCTTTAATAACCGCATAAATATTATCGCGGTCGCGGACCGCATCGCGTAACGACTTCAGGATAAAACATATAACACCTTCTCCTGTGCCTGTACCGTCTGCATCATAGTTAAACGTCTTCGTTCTCGAAGAAGAAGATTCAATCCCCATCTTGTTCTCAATCACTTGTGGTGCGGGTGTTAGTCTGAAGCGAACAGAACCCGCAATCGCCATTGTAATGCTGCCATTAATGATTTGCTCACAAGCCATATGCACAGCTACCAAAGAGGATGAGCAAGTCGTATCAATATTAACTGCCGGTCCTTTTAGATTTAATAGGTAGCTAATTCTACTTGCGATAATGGCATCCACATTCCCAGAAACTGAAATTCCGTACGTATGCGCATCACTCTCTTTCAGCAACGAACGGTAGGAATCAGGCGGACTTGTATAGCCTAAAAACACACCTGTCGGACTTCCTTTTAAACAACCGCCACCATAACCTGCATCCTCAAGCGCTGTCCAAGCCGACTCCAAAAACATACGCTGCGCTGGATCCATGAATTCAGCTTCCCGAGGTGAGATATTAAATACACTTGGATCGAATAAATCGATTCGTTCCATATAAGCACATTGCCCTAAACCTTCAGGCATTTCCTTCTGTTGCATGCACTGATATGATCGAACCGCATCCTGATACCGTTGTTGCGGAAAATCAGTGATCAGGTCCATCCCATCGCGGATATACTCCCAAAACTCATTAACATTGTTGGCTTTTCCAACTTTTGCATGTAAACCAATGATCGCTATATCTTGAGCAGAAGGTTCATGACAATCGGAATCGGATAGCGAATACGGTATTTGCTTAATCATATTCAAATCCACTGGATAGCCCCCTTCTTTTGTTAGATTGCATTGTAATCAAAATGCTCGAAAATGGTTTCTGTATTGGAATCTCTGAATAACTCTTTTAATCTTGCGATCTGTTCTTCCCGGCTTGTTTGTTTCGTTTTGAACATCGTTAGTAGCATCGTAATAGCCTGTTGCATCTCATCTTCAGTAGCAATTCTTCCTTCATTTTCAATCTCGCTCTGAAGTGCACTTAACTTGCTATAGGGTTCAATAACCCCACGTTGGTATTGTTCACTATCCCAATTATTATTACGGGTAGCCGCAAAAATACCTAAACTTCTGGACAAAAACGGAATAGCAGTATTCTGAATGTGTTTTTCAAGTTTTTCGATATCATTAGTATGGTCATACGCAAATATAGGCGTGTCACCGAAAATGTTATTCATCAAGTTCTTAAGTACATGTCCCGGACCTACTTCCACGCCATACTGAATCATATATTTTTTAGCATAGAGCATGCAGTCTACCCAGCGAACAGGTGTGTAAATTTGCGCTGTAAGATTAGGAATGATATCTTCACTGCCAAGGTAAGGCTTAGCTGTTACGTTAGAAAGCACAGGTATCGTGAAATTTGTAAACCGGTATTTATTAAGTTCTTCTTCAAAGAGCGTTGCGACTGGTTGCATAATGCCACAATGAAATGGAGCGCTTACATTGAGATAAACAGATTTTAGCCCCTCTTCATTCAGTAAAGTTACAACCTTATCAACAGCTTTACGATGTCCGGAAATCACGGTTTGCGTGCGTGAATTATAATTAGAGATACTTACCAACTCGTTTGATTGAGTAACCGAATGACAAATATGCTCAAGTTTCTCCACATCACGCGTCAACACTGACACCATGCAGCCTGCTTCCGGTGCAACCGCTTCTTGCATCAACTCTCCCCGTTTACGCACAATTCTGACCGCATCAGCAAAATCGATGGCACCTGCGCAAGTGAGTGCAGTAATCTCACCTAAACTATGTCCGGCCATTAAGTCAGGTTTAATCATATGCCTATCCATCAGTACACGAAACATGGCTACACTTGTTGTTAAAATCGCAGGCTGGGCATTTTGTGTTAATGTTAAATTCGCTTGATCACTTTCAAAACACAGCTTCTTTAGATCAAATGACAATGCATCACTCGCTTCCGCAAATACATCTGAAGCGATTTTAGAATTTTCACATAGTGTTTTCCCCATGCCAACATATTGTGAACCTTGTCCCGGAAAATAGAATGCTTTTCTCATCATAATAATTGATTAGAACGTTCATTAACGCCCTAATCTACCCTCCTATCCAACATTTCGATTGTGTAAAACAATAACCTGGAACATCAATCAATCTGGGTTGTTCATCATGAAACAATATATTAAAATCAATGGCATAACCGTTTACATAGTACTCAGCGATTTCACGCATATCATACCTGGCAAAAGAAGACAACATGCCTTGCTCTACATTACGATTTTCTGCAACGCTCTTTCTTCTTTTCTCATCATAGTAAATATCATGACTGGATCTGTTTTGAACGATCCATTGGCTTAAAGTATCATAGAGGTCATCAAATGTACGGTAAACAACCGCTAGGCGATACGGACTATAATGCTGCCGACGTGCCAGAACCGTATAGGAAAAATCAAGCGCGTTAGCCGTCTCCGTATCCTTATATTGCTTTACAAATTCCGTAAATTTGCTGATTGTCTGTTGCAAGGAAACAAGCGTGTGCCCCGAAATACAAAATAAATAGCAGTCTTTAATCCATGGCTGTAAATTCCGTTCATCAGGAATATACTCTTCATATATGGTAAGTGCATTCCCTCCGCCATACCCACTAGAAAACGATGCAACGATACGTTTTTTCCCTTCCTCAACTTCCCAGTCTTTTAATTTGTCGTTAATATAAAATGGCGAATTGATTAAATCCAAATAGGAGGAAGGGGTATCAAATTTATAGACAGGCGGTATCTGTTTATTTTTTAAGGCAAGCACAGAACACACAGCATTACTAAAACCTAGCATTGCTTCTGAATAGCCTAAATTCACACTCGTTAGTCCAAGTGCACAATATTGTTTTTTCTGTGTAGAAGTTTGAAAGCCATTAATCAATCCTTTAACTTCTAACGCTTGTTCAATTCTTTCACAATACCCTTCACCGTCAACATACGTAATATCTTCCGCGCTTAGATTCGCATCAATAAGCGCTCCCTGTACGACTTGTGTAATCATTTCCGAACTTGTTTGCAGAAAGTCAATGGTCGCCCCACCACTGTTATTTGTATCTATCCCCCGGATAATCCCATGTATCCGGTCTTGATCCGCCACCGCCTTATCAAGCGGCTTTAAATACAAGGCGATTGCTCCTTCTCCTACATAGTTACCACCAGGCTCATCATCAAAGCCTTTACTCGCAATATCCGGCGCATGATGAAAAACTTCATTCAATACGATTCTTTGATCAAGCAAATGCGAAATATTGATTCCCCCGACAAGTGCTGACGTAATTTTACCCATTTCAAGCAAATTGCAAGCTTCATAAAGCGCTACTGCACCACTAACACAGCTATTCTCAATTACAGTTGAAGGACCTCGCAAATCAAATTTATTTGAAAGGCGTGTAGCAAGAAAGCTAGTCCAATTCAACATATACGATTTCATGTTAATATCATCGATATGCTTAAGATAATTAACTAATTGGTTAGCAGTAAAATTAGCGGCGATATACACCCCTGTAATCTCATTTCTGCGGTCTGTGCCAAGATAACCGGCATCTTCAAGTGCCCGGTATGCAGCTTGAAGCATGATTCTATGGCTAGGTTCCATCAATGATGCATCTTCATGCGATATACCAAATAACTCATAATCAAACTCATCGATATCTGATAAGATGGCACCATAATGATAATTACGCTCATCAGTATCTAATCCACCCAACAATTGCGCGGCACGTGTTATTCTATCCTTTGGACATGCCTGTACTAACGTGCGCTTGTTCGATATTACATCCCATATGTCGTTATAATTATCCGACAAAGGAGATTTCCAACCCATCCCAACTATAGCAACCGGTGTCTTTTGCGAATTCAGTCCCTTTAACAATTGACCCGCTTCTGCTTTATCTATTCTTCCGTCTTTAAACATCGAGATAACAAGGTCCATTGCATTCGTCTTTTTAGTTGTTACCATATTGTCGCTCCTTCCTTAAGACATACCACTAACCGGTGTGCCCTTTGCTAGTAACGTGGTCTTATTCAAATCAATGAACATATCGACTTCTTCGATGAGAGTTTCTTCCTGGAGATCGGATAGTCTTAGGTTTATCTCATTGGCCTCAGTCTTTTTTCCATGCATAATTTGCATAAAATAGCGGCTTGCATCTGCCATATCCGAGTCGGAAGGTTGTTCATTGGTGGACGAGTACTTATCATAGATGTCTTTCAACTGATTGTAAGGCGTAACGACATTTTGAAGATAATCCCTATCGTCAAAATTATTGTTTGGTACACTAACTGCAACTCCTAACATCCTTGACAACAAATACGTCTTATTAAATAACTTTCTTTTCTTGAACAGTTCCGTGGAATAATAAGGGTCGCCTTCATAATCCACCGTAAGAACACGTGCTGCAGGCTCAACATCTAAAACCTGAGGACGCAACATGTTGGAAGGACCTATTTCAATGTAGCGATAAATACCTTGGTTCGTCATATATCGAATCGTATCTTTCCATCGGGTCTGGGTATAAGGTTGTAACATTAACCTGACAATATCTTCACTGTCCGTATATATTATGCCATCTACAGTGGTGATAACGTTTTCAACATGCCTTTTTAAAGTTAGTTTTGAAATAAGTTCCTGTAACCGAAATGATATTTCTTCCTTATTTGATGCATCGTTTTGGGACAAAGTAATTTGACTATGTTCTACGAGAAAATTAAGTGCATCTGAAAAATCGATTGCCCCTGAACAAACTAATGCCGACAGTTCTCCTATATCGTGACCTGCATAATAAGCCTCCTTAATATTAAATACGTCTTGAAATACAGTGAAAAACGCAATGCTCGTTGTCAAAATAGCTGCCGGCACAAATGTTTTATCATTGAATTCCTTACTATCACCGTACATAATTCGTTCCCGCAGATGATAACCTAGACACTCGTCAGCAATATCAAAAATCCTTTTTGCTGATGCATAGTTGTCATACATGGATTTTCCCATTTTTAAATATTGTGATCCTATGCCTGGCAGTAAGATCGCTATGTTGGACATAAACGCAACACTCCCTCCTTGGATGTTAAGACAGGTCGTAATCCATTGGATTACGACCTGTCTTTGCATGTCATTTACTTTTTTGATCTACCACAATTGTTTGTATGTTCACATCACGTCCTTACCTTTTCATTTCTTACGATAAAGGAAACAAATATAAGTAAAGCTGCAAAACAAAGCAAATATATCAGTTGCTGTGAAGCAGCAGCAATACCTTTCCCGGCTATAACATCTTTACCTGCTTGCAAAAACCATGTCGTCGGAAAAAAATCTCCGATCTGCTGCGCAAATTTAGGCATAATCTCCCGCGGCCAAAAACAGCCCCCCAGCATTAGCATAGGAAAGTAAATTAAAGTCGAGAGCGACCCAGCCATTAGGCGGGTGTTCGAGAATCTACTGATTGCTATACCTAGAGCGACACAAACTAGGGAGAAAGCCAAGCATACGAGCAACACTTCTTGTTTCTGCTCAAATGTCTGCCCGAATGGAAAATCTACTATGCTAGCTATAATGCTCAGTAACAATACTGATTGAATAGCAGCGATCACAAAACATGCCAGCATATTTTGTAGGAGATAACTAAATCTCGATATGGGCGTAACTGCAATACGATCATACACACCTGATAATTTATCTTGCAAGATTAAACTGGTGGAGAATGTCATGAGAAATATCATACCACTAGCAATAAATCCTAATGATTTTACCGCATTGCTGACGTCTCGTTCTGAACCTGCATAGTTAAGCGAACTTTCATAGGTAACGTTAAACGCGCTGTTCTTGTAATAGTCCATGCCTTGGTAAAAAGTCTTCTCATCACCTCCAGACGCACTTGCAATTTTTTTCGCAGAAGATACATAGCTCGACACATACACTTTTACAGGACCAAAGATGTCAGTACCTGCTATATCATAGATTAATACAGAGACGTCCTCACCATCCAACAAGCTTTCGGTGAAGCCCTGCTGAAAAAGCAATCCACCGTCTAGTTCTGAATTAATAACCTTACTTTTGATATCATCATTGCTTGTCAGATTGATAATCTTGTACTGCCCCTCCAATTGTTCTATAAAATCTTGAGTAAACAAGGTATTGTCTTCATCTATTATCCCGATTTTATATTGAACTTCCTGAGATTTCACCACAATCAAAAAAACAATCAGTATAATCGGTATAACAAAAATAAACAACAAACTCCAACCCTTCTGGAAAACACGTTTAATGCAATTAAGAAATATTGTCATTCTACCGTCCTCCTCGAAGCAACCAAACTTACAAGCACGAATCCGATACAAATTAGTATCATTACTCCAATATTAATAAGTGCCTGTTCCACTTGATTCCCATATACGACATTGAAAAGAGCAGTCTTAGCGTAATAGCTTGGTGATAGATAGGCAACTGATCCAAAGTCCGCGATTACAAAACCGCCAACGATGAAAGTCCCCCCCAGACTTATAAAATTGGATATTGATTGTGCTTTTTGAATACTACGTGTAATAATAACCAGCATCAACCCAAGTAGTGTAACGAGTATGGATAATATAAACAAAGTAAGAAGTACAACCATAATATGGTTTCCCCAATCCACACCATATACGTACTTTGTAAACAAGAGTAAGATGACCCCTTGGAGAAATGTCACCAATGACAAACCAAGTCCTTTGCCAATATACTGTACATACGGTTTCACAGCAGACAAGCGCATTCGATTACCTAAAGGGCCCAAATAGTCTTCAGACGCCATAAAAATACCGTATTCTTGCCCGTATAATAATAGCATCAGTATCATCGCTATGCTGTAATACCCCATCGCAGTCGTCGCTTGCAAACTTGAACTTGTTAAGGATTGTTCTTTGACATTCTCTTCATTATTTTTCTGCAGCTCGGAAGCCATCGCATCGACTTCTGTTTGTCCTGTTATCTTATAAATAACACTAGACGTATTCATCATATTAGTTAGACTACTTACAATGTTCTTAACAACCATCGTAGGTACACCATAATCTGTTGATAAGTAGACTTTGACGACATGGGGGAGATCTTTATCGTCTGAGAAATTATCAGGAATATAAATAATGACATCTGCTTCGTCCTTATTAATAAGAACTTTGCCATCATCTAATGACATAACCGGCTTTAGTTCCGCCAGCTGAGTAACATCATTTGAATGTAAAACAGCATCAACAATAGCGCCATTCCTGCCTGAATCAAGGTTTGCATAAGCTATTGTGACCTTCCCCAATGACTTTTGTATATCATATGTACTACCGAATACCGAACCCAAAATGAGAATAACGATAGCATAAGTAAGCAAATTAATCAAAATTGCTTTTGGATTCATGATCATCCGTTTAACCGCATAGAACATCTGGAACAAAATATTCATTGCATATCCTCTTTTCCGATTCAATCACGCAACTTTTTACCTGTTAATTGGAGGAAAACAGTTTCTAAATTCGGTTTTTCTACTGCCATATATTTTATATTAAAGTGTTGCTTGATTAATTGTTCCAATATAAGAGGAATACGACTGTCATCTTTGTCTAGTTTAATTTCTAATATCTCTTCGTTAACACTAAAGGACAAAACTCCATCAAAGGACTCGATTACTTTGACAGATTCCGCTGCATTAGCAGTGAATTCCAATCTTAGGCACACTTCGTGGATATGGTCAGCGATTAATTCGTCAATTGTCCCAAGTGCAATTAACTGACCAAAATCCATGATAGCAACACGGTCACAGATTGCCTCGATTTCTTCCATATAGTGAGTCGTATAAATGACCGTCGTGCCTTCTTTGTTCATTATACGGATAGATTCCAAGATATGATTGCGTGATTGCGGATCAACCCCAACCGTCGGTTCGTCCATAAATAGAACACGCGGTTTATGCACAATCGCACAAGCAATATTGAGCCTTCGCTTCATGCCGCCTGAAAAGGTGCTCACTTTCGATTTCCTTCTGTCCCAAAGACCAGTAAACTCCAGTGCCTTCTTAACCATTTGTGCTAACTCATTTCCTCGCAGACCATACAATCTGCCCCAATAAGTGACATTATCTATCGCATTTAACGTTTCAAATACAGCAATTTCCTGAGGAACGTAACCAATTTTGCGTTTAATCTCTGTTGCATGTTTTGAAAAGTCTTTGCCGAGTATCTTCACTGAGCCACTGTTAAAACGTAAAAGTCCTAAAATCGTATTCATCAACGTAGACTTCCCAGCCCCATTCGGTCCTAGCAGCCCAAATATCTCACCTTCACGTATGCTCAGAGTAACCCCTTTCAACACATCGAGATTATTGTATTTTTTGACCACGTCTGAAACTTCGATTATCATACGCACATCCTCCATAATACAGGTCGTCATGTTCTACCCCCACATTAATAGTAAATGCATCAATTTAATAAATCTGAGTCCTTGATATAACAAGGTTCTTTAGGCATAAAAAAGAGCACCTCCCCAAATCTCGAATAGGTTAAGCGACTAAGCAAACCAAAGAGACGAGGTGAACTCCCTATGCCTTATATTCCGGAAACATCGATTTGACATTATATTTTCAACTCTAGGTATCTCATCGATCCTGAGTTTAGTCAGAAAAAAGTCGCGTCACGGAGCGCCTGTTGAAGTTGAAAAAAAGAAAGCCTAAACACGAGCGTGAAGCTTGGTTAAAAAAAGCAAATGGAGGACGAACAGAAATCAATCTGCGAAGAAGAATTGCAGCTCAACTAACCGGTACTTATTTTACGTTAAGAGACGAGATACCCATCGAGCCTCGATGAGGAATCAAGAAAAGTAGTTAGGGGGAAACATCTATTTTAATATGGATTTAAAGGGTTCACTTTACAGTATCTAAACTACACATTTAAGTATGCAACTATGGATTCAAAAATGAAGTTGATGAAATTGGAGGAGTCTGTTGCTCTTTAAGGCAATGCATTATGAAATTCATTCAAATATAGAAGATTCGAATGAATTTCATCAATAATGATCTATTTGATCAAAGCTTCACATTGTGTAACTCAATCCACAAAAAAATAGCGACCTATATCCATTTAAATACAGGCCGCTTACTCTTATGTATTTTTTCCTAATTACTCCTTGTGAAATTTTCGACATTTTTCACAAAAAACCCAGCTTCGCCCTTTCGTCCAGCCATATTTTCACCGAACTACTGAAGCTACTTGTTATGTTTCCTTATGACCAATAACGTGCCGAAACATCGATTATTGCCAGTCAGGTATTGTTATATTCATTTTATTAATATCTTTAATAATGTTAATATGTTATAAAGCGATATATCATGATCAAATAATACTCCCGTACACAAAATTTGTCAATAGTTATCAAAATATAGGACGATGGTGTAAAGTTATTCGTTTTTTTCCATGCTAGATATTATTTAGATATTAAAAGAAATGAATTTGTTTCTTACTTCTATAACATAAATCCAGCAAGGGCTAGAGGCAGCTTTTCGCGGGATTTTTAATTTGAAGGTTCATAGGAACGTGGATTTAATTTGTGAATAATTTCAACTCCGACATCTACCAGTTTTTCGTTTCCCAAAAAGTTCAGTGCAATCTTAGCTCTATTTTTACGGCTATCTACTTTTTTAATGATTCCTTCTAATCCTTTTAGAGGCCCTGAAGTGACAAGTACTTTTGATTTAACAAGATAAATGCTAGAATACTCCAATGTATCTCTATCACCAAGCAATTTAATAATGGGTTCGATTTCTTGAGGCTCTATTTTACATTCCTCTTGATTAAAGCTCTTTCCATTATGTACGATACGGTAGCAGCGGGGGATTCTCTTAATTTTATAGTAGATTTCGTCGGTCAACCTACAATTGATCAGAACATAGCCAGGGAAAAGTTTCTTTATAACATGTTGAATCTCGCCGTTTTTTCTCTCGGGCACTCTTCGCTTAGGAACTACGGCGTTTAAAACGGAGCAGTCAAAATGCAGATTAAGATGTTGGAGCACTATTTCTTCTTGATTGGATTCAACAAATAATGCGTACCAGTATTTCATTTCCCTCTCCACCTTTAATTTGGATAATATTATAGCTATAGCATACAACCTTTATCCTAAAAATTTTGTAATATTTTGTAGTATAAAGTTTGTATGCGCTTTATTTTATATTCGATTTAATAATTGGAAAAACAACATCCTGTGTAAAAAAAGGATTTTAAATCAAAATATGTACCATGCCTGTTGATTAACCGTATATTTAACTTTCATCTATAGTAATTAATCGCTCTCTCTTATTAAGAAAAGCGAGTTTTACAACTAAAGCAACATAAAGTTGGCCATAGACCGCATTTTCAGATGTGCCAAACAAGGTCGGTACGTTCAAATGTTGGTGGATCCAACGGAAAAAAAGCTCAATTTTCCAGTGAGCTTTATACATGTCAGCAATTTGTTCCGGCGAAGTACCTAGTAAATTGGTAACCGCTCGAATCTCACGTCCATGCCCATCATCAAACATGACTACGCGATGTCGCCAACGAGAGCGACATTGCTTGGTTCCAAACTGACAGGTAATGTCACGTGTGACAGGCGAATCGTTTGGTTACTGCCTCCGTAAGGCGCAGGGTTTTTCCAAGTGGACATTTTCTTTTAATCGAATTACAAAATACTGACTTTCTGAAACATAGTGATCGAACCGTTCAATCTTTCCGTAGGCTCGGTCTTGCACGAGAATAAACGCTTGATTTGCAAGCTTTTCACCAACAGGACCATCATGCCGGGAGGCTGTTGTCTCTTCCACATCCGCAGCCACATTCGCTCCGTCCAAACCAACCCCAACGTCTAAAATCTACGGACAGAGTTCCAAACCTCCCAGAGTACAGCCATTTCATAAAAATCCCGTTTATCTTCGTAAGTTACTATTTCCCATTTCAATTTCACTCAGATTCCCTTGAGAGATTCCCATACTTTTTGCAAACTGAGATTGGTTTAGATTATTTTCTTTACGAATACATTTTATTCTATATCCACTATCACTCATTTATCCCCCACCTTTCATCAAGTTCCATACAAATTGAATGTTCATTTATTAAAAAGAAGGCAGCCTGGACAGTAAGGGGATATTACCAATATTCGCCGGGTGTCTGACCTGTCTTTTGTTTACATACAAGCATGAAATGCTTGGGGCTCTGGTACCCGGATAACCTCGCTACATCGAAAATTTTCATCGTGGTCGATTGGATAGCAACTGCTTCGCGCGTTGTATCCGAGCAGCTGCGGTATAATCAGATAAATTCAGCGACATCACCTGTTTGAACCGCTGGCCTAGATATGCCGCGTTCAGATTCACGTATCGCGTCTACCTTATGCGCGGACAGATAATCCGGCGACGGGACATGAACCATTCCCCTTTCTTCCTTACCGGGCTATAAAAAAAGAGAAGGACGTCACGTCCTCCTCCCGCTCTGCCTCAAACCCTTACTTGCTGCTTTTATACCGCTCGTAAGACTGCTTGTAAATCTTCATATATTCGTCCACGCCCATCTTCTGCACGGTCGCCACGTATTTGTCCCACTCGGACATCGGCTGGGAGCCGGTGATGAATTTCGCTTCCATTTCGCCGATGTACGTTTCCATATCCTTGCCCACTGTCGAGCGGAATTCGGTCTCTTCTTCGGTGAAGTTGAAGTTGTTCCACAGCTCCTTCACGGCGTAAGGCTCCGCTTTTTTGCCCGTTTCCACGGATTCCGGCAGCGTTTCCGAGCCCTTGAAATATTTCTGCTGCACGTATCCCGGATAGCTACCCCCGAGCCACGTGATGTATTTCGCCAGAGCTTGGTCCATCGTCAGGCCGTTCGGGTTTTTCGTGATTTCCTCGACGAATTCGAGCTTGCCGTCCGCCGTTTTCGTATAAGTCTGGCCTTCGATTCCCATGAAATAAAACGTCGCGCCTTCATCGCCGTAAAAATGGTCGATCCACCGCACGGTCGCTTCCGGATTCTTGTTCTTGTCCGTAATGACGAACGCGCCGGGCCATACGGCAGGCACCTTGACGTGCGAGTACAGCTGGTCGCCGTGAGGGCCTTTCAGTGCGCCAAGCCCGAAATAGCCGGTCTGGTTCATCTGGGTTTTCGGATTCGGATTGATGGTGGCGCCGAATACGCCTTTCTGTCCTTTCGCGAACAGGGCCGCCGTCTTGATCGTAAAGATTTCTTTATCGATCAAGCCTTCGGTGTACAGCTTGCGCATGTACTCGATCACTTCTTTGTAACCCGGGTCCGTCCGGAAAAACCGCAGGTCGCCGCCTTTCGGGTCCACATCGACGAATTTGTGGCCGAGACCGCGGTTTCCGAAGCCCCACGCCCCGCGCAGCTGCTCGATCAGCGGGTTGATTCCCTCTCCCGCATATGGAATTTCATCCGCCTGCCCGTTCCCGTTCAGGTCGGTTTCTTTGATCTTTTTCAAATACTGGTAAAACTCCTCCGTCGTGGCCGGCTCCTTCATGCCCAGCTTATCCAGCCAGTCCTGCTTGACCCAGAGCGGGGTCCCGATCAGCATCGGAAGAAATTCCGGGCTGTAGAAGGAAGGGAACGAATAAATGTTGCCGTCCGGCATCGTCAGCCCCTTCTTCAAATCCGGGTATTTCTCCATCAGTTTCTTGAAGTTCGGAGCGTACTGGTCGATGAGGTCGTTCAGCTTGACGAAGGTTCCCTGCGCCCCGTATTTCATCAGGTCGGAGGAAGGCACGCGAGCCGAATAGAACGCGTCGGGATAATCTCCTCCGGCCAGCGCGAGATTGCGTTTTTCCGTCAGATTTTCAAACGGGACGAGCTGGAACTTGATGTTCATGTTGGTCATTTTGGCATATTCTTTCCAAACGAGCGTTTCTTCGAAGTTATTGCCGTTCGTCGCCGCCTTCCCCGTGAAGAAGGTGAGCGATACCGGCTCCTTGGCGATGGGCATTCCCGTCGGATTCAAATTCGCCACTTCTTTCTTGCTGTCTTTGCCGTCCGCGCTTCCCGCGCCTTCGTTTCCTCCGCTGCATGCCGACAGTACGCTTACGGCCATGGCAACGGTTAACGTCACGGCTGTCCATCTCATTTTTCTCATCAGCAAATCTTCCTCCCTTAATCCATTGTATCTATCGGCAGCCGGGGTGTCAGCCCCGGCGGACCCGAGAAGTTTTCCGTTCATTCAAAATCAGCCTTTGACCGAGCCGATCATGACACCTTTGACAAAATACCGCTGCAGGAACGGGTACAGCATCAGCACCGGCAGATTGGCCACAATGACGACGGCATATTTGATCGCTTCGCCCTCCATCACATTCCGGGCATGAGAATCGTCTCCGACCCCGAGCATTTCCTGCATCTGCCCCTGGATGAGAATTTCGCGCAGGAAGAGCTGGAGCGGATACTTGTCGCGGTCGGTCAAATACATCAGTCCGCTGAAATACGAATTCCAGTGGCCCACGCTGTAAAACAAGATCATCACGGCAATGATCGGCATCGAAAGCGGCAGCACGATTTTCCACAGAATGCCGAGGTTGGAGCAGCCGTCGATCGAGGCCGCTTCCTGCATTTCGCCGGGGATCGAGCTCTGGAAAAAGGTGCGCATGATGATGATGTTATACACGGACACGGCCCCCGGGATGACGAGCGCCCACATCGTGTTGAGCATGCTCAGGTTTTTCACAAGCAGATAGGTCGGAACCATGCCTCCGCTGAAAAACATCGTAAACACCATGAGGGCGGAAATCGCGTTCCGTCCGGCAAAATCTTTGCGCGAGAGCGGGTAAGCGGCCGCAACGGACAGAATCAGATTGATCGCCGTACCGACGACCGTATAGACGATCGTGTTCAAGTACCCCGTCAAAATTTCGTTGTTCTGAAAAATTTTCGTATAGCCCATCCACGTGATGTCCTTGGGCCACAGCCACACTTCTCCCCGCATGACGGCTTCGGGACTGCTAAAGGAGGCGACCAGAACGAAGACAAGGGGATACAGCACAATCAGGGATACGATCGTGAGCAGCGCATACACGGCCCAGTCGAACGCTTTTTCCCGGGTGCTTTGAATGGTATTCATCGGGCAGTCCTCCTTTCTACCACAAGCTGGTGCTGCTGACTTTGCGGGCGATCCGGTTCACGGTTAGCAGCAGAATAAAGTTAATGACGGAATTAAACAGGCCGACCGCAGCCGAATAGCTGTATTGACCGTCGATAATCCCTTTCTGGTACACATGCGTGGAAATGACGTCGGATGCCTGCATGTTCAGCGAATTTTGCATCAGATATACTTTCTCGAATCCGACGCCGAGCAGAGACCCCATATTCAGAATGAGCAAAATGGTGACTGTCGGCATGATGCCCGGCAGATTGATATGCCGGATGCGCTGCCAGCGGCTTGCCCCGTCCACCCTCGCCGCCTCGTGCAGCTGCGGGTCGATTCCCGTAAGGGCAGCCAAATAAATGATGGAACTCCAGCCCATCTGCTGCCAGACGCCGGACAGGACGTAGACGCTTTTGAACCAGGCGGGATCGGTCAGAAAGTTAACGGGTTCCCCCCGGAACCACGTCACGGCCATATTCAGCAGGCCGGTCTGCGGCGAGAGAAAGATAAAGACCATGCCCACCAGAACGACCGTGGACAGAAAATGCGGCGCGTACGTGACCGTCTGGACGAACTTGCTGAACTTTTTGGAGCGGACTTCATTGATCATCAGGGCCAAAATAATCGGAACCGGAAAACCGACGACAAGCTGGTAGAGACCGATGCCCAGCGTATTCGTCAGCAGCCGCCAGAAATAATAGCTTTCGAAGAACCGCTCGAAATGTTTGAGGCCCACCCACGGGCTGCCCCAGATTCCTTTGGTCGCGATAAAATTTTTAAAGGCAATTTGTACGCCGTACATGGGAAAATACTCGAACACCAGGAAGAAGACGAGGACCGGCATGATAAGCAGATACAGATCCCAGTTTCTCCGGACCCGTTTAAAGAACGCGGATCGTTTCGGTTTACGGACGGCCGAAGCGGCCGGGGCCGATGCCGGAGCCGCTGTTTGTGACGATGACGCTTCTTGTGACAAATCCCCACCCCACTTTTCATGTATTCTTTCCGGAGCATAGCAAACGGAGCCGCCGACGGGTATTTACACTTCTTTATCTCCTTGGCCCCAGATTCGCCGGATAAAAAAAAGATAAGAATCTAAAAAAAGGCTTATTTGTCCTCCGGCTTTCTTTAGATAAAATAAGAAGACAACACGGAAAGGGAGCTTGATGCGCTTGAAACGGGTCCTGCTTAACCGGCATTCGCTGGTCTACAAACTATTTTTCAGCTTTCTCGGCATTCTGCTGTTGTTTTCCGTTTTTAACGGAGTGTCCGTCTATTTCTTTAACAAAAGCATGCAAAACGAAATTATCCAGTACAACCGACTGATGCTTAAAAATACGGCCGAACGGTACGAGACCCATTTCGAACGGATCAAAACGATGCTGTTCGACCTCTATTCGAACGAAACGGTCGTGGCGTTCAACCGCCAGCTGCTGACGAAGGCAGAGCCGGACATCGACTATTGGAAAGCGTCCGAGGTTCTGAAAACGGTCCGCGCGCAGGCTTACAATCCGATGTTTTACTTGAATAATCTGCTGGTGTATTACGATTCGCATTCGCTGATCGTGGAAAAAGAAGGCAGCGTAAGCGCGCCGATGCTGTTCGAGCGCTTTTACCGGAGCGCGGATTATCCGCTTGTTTATTGGAAGGAACAGTTTGCGCGAAGCGGCAACTACGTGCTGCATCCGCAGTCGTCGTTCAACGTGACAACCTTAAACTCGTCGGTGGATGTCGGGCTGATCCCGTTCTCGTTCCGCATGCCCGGCTCCAATTATCAGATCGTCGCCCTCCTGGACGCCCGAGCTCTGCAGGAAGCGTTCTACGGTCCCGGAGACAGCCGGGAGTTTATGATTCTCCGAGAAGACGCCTCCCTGCTGTACCGGTCTTCCTCCGCCTTCGGCGCCGGAGATATCCCTTCCTTCGGACCGGAAGGAGCCGGGTATGCGAAGGCGGGCGACACGTATTTTTTTGCCGAAAAAGACCCGCTCACCCGGCTTACGTATGTCACGGCGCTGCCTTACGCGAATATCACGGCTAAAGTGCGGAACGCGAGCCTGACGCTGCTGCTTATTTTTGCCGTCGCCCTTCTGCTCGGCATTGCGGCCTCGCTGTTCTTCAGCCGCAGAATTCACCGGCCCGTCAAACAGATGCTCAGCTCCATTGTGAGCCGGGACCCTGTCCGGCCGAAGAGCGCGATCCGCGAATTCGACCTGATCCATCAGAACCTCCACGAGCTGATGCAGGAAAAAGAAGCCGTCCAGAAGGAGCTTCTCGGAAAAAAGTCGCTTCTGACCAGCTTCGGATACATCAATAAATTGAAAGCGATTACATCGAATATCAACGACTGGCAGGACATCGCGGAAATGGACGACCCGTTCCGCCTCGTGCTGGCCCAGCTTCATTTCAAAGAAGGGACCGTTCCCGAAAGCCACTCGCGGCCGGACCGGATCGCCTATTATATCCGGGAGTATATCAACGTCGTCATGACCGAGCATCTCCCTCATTCGCACACGTTTCAGATCGACACGAATCAGATTTTGACACTTGTAAAAGGCGGGGATGAGCCGGAAAAACTCGGAGAAGCGCTGGAAAAGCTGAAGCCTATCCTGGACCGGGACAAAGATTATTTTCTCGTCACGCTTGCCGTCGGTTCGGTTCACCAAGGCTCCAGCCAATTCAACGCCGCCTACAGGCAGGCGCAGGAAATGGCGCAGCAGGCCCGGCCTCTGGACGAGTGCCAGATTATCCGCAGCTACCGCGTTTCACCTCCTTATGCGCCGACCCCTGCCCAGGAGCAGGAGCTGTTCCGGCACATCCAGGCGGGAAATCTCGCCCACTGCGTGTCGCTGACGGAACGCGTCGTGGAGCAGATGGAGAAGAAAGACGCGGGACTCGCGCAGTACCGGCAAATCGCCGAGAGCATCCTGCTCCGCGCCGCGAGAGCCGTCGAGCCGTACGGCCGCGCCGCCGCAGCCGCTGTGGCGCGGCCGGATTCGGGCGCCGATCCGCGCCAGGCGTCTCCTGCGACGGATGCGAGCGCCCACCGTCCGGCGGAAACGCCTCCGGACGGGGGCGCGGCCGAAAGAGCCGCCGCAGCCGGAAAAGGCGAGGGCACCGGCGGAGCCGGCCCTGCGGTGTCCGGGACGGCCACTACCTGCGGCGGAGATCCTGGCACGCCTTGCGAAGCGGCCTGCGCCTGCGGCGGGGCTTGCGGCCCGGAGGAAGCCCTCTCCTTCCAGGAGCGGCACCGGCGCCGGCTGAGAACCTGCTACACGCCCGACCAGTTCAGGCGGTTCTACGCGCAGATGTTCAAGGAGGCGGCCGGGATTATCGCGGCGGGCAAGGAAGAGCGGGATTCCGTCATCGAATTCGTGATGAACGAGCTGGAGAACAAATTCGCGAACGATATTTCGCTCGATCTGCTGGCGGATAGGCTGAACTTGTCGGCCGCCTACTTATCCGTCTATATCAAGGAGAAGACGGGCGCCAATTTCAGCGAACAACTGAACGCCATCCGCATCCGCAGGGCGAAGGAACTGCTCGGCGGTACCGGTTTGAGCGTGCAGGAGATCAGCGTGAGAATCGGCTACCGCAACGTCACCTCCTTCAACCGGATGTTCAAGAAGATGACGGGACTTCCGCCCGGCGAATACCGCAAGAGCCAGGTCATCGGCGGGGAGTTTGGCGGTTTATAAAAAGAAAAAGCCGCATTGGCTGCGGCTTTCCTGATCTCATTTATGAACCCTACGGGTTGTTTTGGATGGTCAAATGGCTGCTTACCGTAGCCCCTTCGGGACTATACTTGTAGTATTCCGCATAATAGGAACATGCGGCGCTCATCCAGAAGTTGTTCGTTCCGACTCGATTATTCGTTTCGCCCTGAGATGTATTCGTGATGCCGATCGCCTGAGGCACTCCCTATATGGAAATATTCGGAATTGACGGCGAAATGACGGTTGCCCCGTTCTCTCTCACTCTCACTTCACGGCCCGTACATGCTATACTGGATCAAAAAAAGAATCGGGGCTGAATCATGACGACGTACCTCGCCTTATTGAGAGGAATTAACGTAAGCGGCCAGAAGCTGATCAAAATGGCCGAACTCAAGAACATGTTTGAAGCGATGGGCTTTCTCGCGGTAAAAACCTATATCCAAAGCGGCAACGTTCTGTTCCGTTCAGACCTCGCGAATTCTGAAGAGGCGCTCCGGGGGCGGATTGAAGATGAAATCGCCGCCGTCTTCGGCTTTCAGGTCTCCGTTATTATACGAACGGCGGAAGAATGGGAGCAGATTATCCGGAACTGTCCCTACGACGCGGCAGACCTGAAAGAAGGCGAGAGCATTTACGTGACGCTGCTGGCAGACCGGCCTGCTCCGGAAGATTTGGGGCGTGTGCCTGAGCCGGACCCCCGCCTGGAGGAATATCAGACGGCAGGACGCGACGTCTACCTTCTGTTTCATCAGAGCATTCGCGATTCCAAGCTTGCCGCCAGCCTGCACAAGCTGAAAACCCCCGCAACGACGCGGAACTGGAACACGATGAACAAGCTGCTTGCGTTGTCCCGTTCCCTCTAAGCCCTCACTTTCCGAAGGCAGCCTTATCTCCCGCCCGGCTCTCGGACGGGTCGGGACGAATGAGGTCTCCCAAAACGAAAAAAAGCCGCCTATCGGCGGCTTTCTTTGTTCCGTCCTGCGGCGTTCCCGCAGCTCCCGGCACTCGGAAGAGTCCGGGGGCCGGCGGAGTAACACTCATCCGAAACGGATATGTACATGCACGCGAGGTGCATTTGTGTGTCTTATTGGCCTGCTTTGCCGATCTTTCTCTTTTTCAGCTCATAGGAATTTACGCTGGTAGAGATAATATACTCAGGCTTCGGCTGTCCTCTGTTCTGGCGGTGCCCCTGGATATGCTCTTCGCTCTTCTCCCAGTTCTTCCAGGCCTCTTCCGACTCCCAGCGGATCAGGATCAGCACTTCCTCGTTCTCTTTCTTCGAACGGTTAACCATCACGCTGACGTCGATAAGACCTTCGCGGCTGTCAATGGCGCCTTCTTTGCTGAAACGCTCGACAACCTGCTCGGCATTTCCTTTTTCCACTACGACGGATCTCGTTTGAATGAACATGAAGATACACTTCCTTATTTATGAAATATAGCTTCATTGTAATTGATAAAGATTATCATTGTCAATTTGATCCACTTTTCCACAGACCGCCGGGGCACGGCTGAAACCCGCTTTTGTCGTAAAAAGAAGCATCGTGTACTTCGAAATCCCGTATCGGCAAATTGATTTTCACTTTGCTATTCCTGTGCGACTCCTTTGTTTACCTGCCTCTTTGCATCCCGCCGGTTACCGGTCCGTAGACAGTAGTCCTTGTCTATTTTAGACGTTATTCCATCATTTTTCCTAAAACCTGTCCGGAAAGGACATAGATTTTCCACTTCCTGCAAACCCTATGGAAGCGGCTGTGTAGCAGCCCGTTATCACTCGGGGAAGGCGGTGGTCCTATGGCACAATCAGGCGGCAAAATATCGTTTTTACAGCTCGCCATGCTTCTTCTGCTCGTTAACGGACTGATGAATCACGTTATTCTCAATCCCATTGTTCTGGATGCTTCAGGCCGGGATGCCTGGCTCGTTCCCATTTTCTCCGCCTTGTTCCTTCTCCCGTGGTGTCTTCTTCTCGTTTATTTCATGAAAAAATCCGGGCAGCAAAAACTTCAGCCATGGCTGGCGCAGCGGACGCATCCGGTCGTCTCCTGGATTCTAATTGTCCCGTTGTACATTCAAATCTACCTGATCGGCATGACGACGCTGCTGCACACAAGCATCTGGACGGTTACGAATTACCTGCCGGCCACTCCGCACTTCGCTTTAAGCCTAACTCTCATTGCGGTGTGCGCGTACTGCGCGATATCGGGGCTGCGGACGATCGCGATCAGTGCGGGTGTTCTCCTGCCGTTCGTGATTGTGCTCGGTTACTTCGTCATGATAGCCAACATGCCCAACAAAGAATACGATCGGCTCTTTCCCATGCTGGAGTTCGGCATGAACCCGGTTATGAACGGGATGATTTATGCAGGCAGCGGTTTTATGGAATTCGTTCTTATCCTTACCCTTCAACAGCATTTGAAAACGAGAATCAAGAGCTGGCAGCTGCTCGTCCTGGCCCTGCTGTTCATTCACATCATGCTGGGTCCCCTCGTCGGCGCCATCACCGAGTTCGGGCCTGAGGAGGCCGCGAAGCAGGCGGAATCGCCCTATGAACAGTGGCGGCTCGTCAAAGTGGGAGACTCCATCGAGCATGTCGATTTTTTCTCCGTCTTCCAGTGGCTGGCAGGAACTATGGTCAGAATCAGCTTATCCTTGTTTCTGCTCGGGGATCTGCTCCCCTTTAAGCGGGCGAAATACCGGAACCGCTTTATCGCCTGCATGGCGTTAAGTTACCTGCTCATAACCCTGCTGCCGATTACCCAACAAAATCTGTATGAATTCATGCACCGGTATTACTTTCACCTGTCTCTTATTGTGATACTGGGCTCGACCCTAGTATGGACGCTTATATCCGTCACGACTAAAACGGGCAAGGAGGGGACTTCCTGATGGTACCAAGCAGCGGCAATGCCGAAATATGGACAGCCGGACAGCTCGAGCATTTGTTCGACCAGAGTGAAGATGTCGTTCTGCTTCCCCATACTTTCGGGGAAAACGGCCCGAACTCTGCGGAAGTTCTTCTACTGTACGGCGAGGCTACCAGCAACAGCCAGCTCATCGGCGAGCTGGTTTTGCCCGGGCTTGAAATGGCCTTTGACAGGGATCAAGGCTTCCCGACGGCCGGGACCGTCCTAAGCTCTTGTCTGCCGCTTCTTCCCTTTGCCGGTCCCATTACGGCCGATACGATCTCGGAGAGCTTGTTTGAAGGCAAGCTGCTGCTTGTTTTCCCGCATCTTCGCTCGGCTTTCCTTATGAATATAAGCAGTTTGCCGGAGCGGAAGCCGGAAGAATCCAATACGGAACTGTCCATTAAAGGACCGAGGGACGGTTTCGTGGAGAACCTTTCGGTTAGTATCGCCTTAATCCGCAAGAGAATCCGCAGCCATACGTTGTGCTGCGAGAAATTTGTGATCGGCAGAAGGACGAAAACCAAGGTGGCCTTGATGTATGTCCGGGACATCCTCTCGCCCGAAGTGCTCCTTGAAGTTCGCAGCCGGCTGGAGTCCATTGATGTAGACGGCATCTACAGCATTTCCCAAATCGAGGAGATGGTCACGGACCAGAAGTTTTCCCTGATGCCCCTGATGGATTACACGGGACGACCCGATTTTGCCGTCAGCGCTCTCCTCAACGGCCGATTCGTCCTGATTGTCGACGGCAATCCTATGGTGCTGATCGCGCCCTCAACCATGGCTATGCAGATTAAATCGCCCGAGGATCTGCATAATAATTTCTACTATACGTCTTTTTCCCGTCTGGTTCGGATACTCAGCATTTTCCTGTGTGTACTGCTGCCGGGTTTCTGGGTTTCGCTGGCCGCTTTTCATCAGGACCAGGTTCCGTTCAGGCTGCTCGCCACCATCACGATCGCCCGTCTCGGCCTGCCCTTCTCCGGGCAGTTCGAGCTCCTGATCCTCCTGATCCTGCTGGAAGTTTTCCGCGAAGCGGGAATTCGTCTGCCCAGCGCCATCGGTCAGGTATTGACCGTAGTGGGCGGCCTCATTATCGGCGACGCAGCCATTCGGGCGGGGCTCGTCTCCCCTTCAGTAGTCGTAGTCGGCGCCATTACGGCCGTAAGCAACGCCACCCTGGTCAACCAGAACTTAAGCTCAGCCGTCAGTCTGCTGAGGTTTTTCCTGTTCTTCCTTTCCTGCCTGCTCGGCATGTTCGGACTTATCATGGGGATTATCGTGGTGACGGTTTATTTGTCCAAGCTGAGATCGTTCGGGGTTCCCTATCTGTCCCCGTTCTCGCCGCCCATTTACAGCAACTGGGTGCCCGCCTTTATGCGTCTTCCCTGGTCCTTGATGACCGGAAGGCCCAAAAATCTGCATACGCAGGACAAGAACCATAAGAAGGAGGATAACCCGTGAGTATCGTAAAAAGGAGCGCCTGGCTGGGTATCCTTCTGCTGCTGACCGGCTGCTGGAACTCCAAAGACCTCCAGACGATGGCTTATGCGACAGCCTTGGGCATCGATTACGCAGACGGAAAATATATCACGTATGTCCAGATCCTGAACTTCTCCAATATTGCCAAAAGCGAAAACAACCAGGTCGGAACCCGTATTCCGATCTGGGTCGGCCGCGGTGAAGGGAAGACCGTATCGGAGTCGCTTACGTCCATCTACTCCACCTCTCAGCTGCGCTTGTTTTGGGGACATGTCAAAGCCGTCATCGTAAGCGAAGCTTTGATGAAAAAAGGGCTCCCGGACGTCTACGACATGCTCAACCGGTACCGCGAGATCCGGTACAACATTTTGTTCTACGGCACGAACAAGCCCCTGGATAAGATGTTGTCCCTGACGTCCATGCTTAATTTTTCGCCGATCGAGTCCTTATTGACGCGTCCCGAGCAGTACTTTTCCCAAAAATCATTGATCCTGCCCGTTTACGGGTACAAATTTATAGCCAATCTAAACGAAGCCGGCAATTCGACCATGCTGCCTTCACTCACGGCCAACTCCGTCGTATGGGAAGAGGACCGGTCGAAAGTTTCCTTATACGAAATAAACGGCGCTTATTTTTTCAACGGTACCAAATACACCGCTTGGCTGTCGCAGGAAGACTTGAAAGGAGCACGCTGGCTTCAAACGAAACTGGAGCGTACCCCTCTAAGCGTTCCCAAAGAACACCCTATCGTCGCGCTTATTTTGGAAAGCCCCAAATATAAAGTCGACGCTCATGTCGTAAACGAAAAAATACGATTTACCATTTCAATGGAAATCAAAGCGTTTATCGACGAATTCCGGGAGCGCGCGACGGAGGCGGAAATTGAAACCGCAGCCGAGACCGACATCAAAAACGAGATCCTTATGTCCTTCCATAAAGGAATCAAAAAGCGTGTCGATGTACTGAAGCTAAGCGAAACGCTGTACCGCAAATACCCGGACGTATGGAAAACGCATTTTAAAGGAAAAGAATTTCCGCTGGACAAAGACTCTATAGAGAAGATCGACGTGAAGGTAAACATCTCTCATACAGGCAAGTATAAAGAAAGAAAATAGCGAGGGTTGAATCTACTCGGGAGGCTGCGCATTGCGGAAACGAATCACCGAAAAAAGCGAAACGGACGAAGCCAAAAGAGCGTCGCGCAAGGGATTCAGATTCGGCACAATCCGCAGTTCGGCTCCCGTCGCCGCCAGCTTGTCCAGCAGATCCCCAACCGGCTCGACGGACACAGGCGTTACCGGCTCTTCGGCCGTGTAATAGCCCGCTGTCGCATCGAGCAGACGGAAGTCCCGCTCTTCGAAGGTGTACCGGTACAGAACCGTTTGTCTCAGCCGCTCCAGCCAGGCGCTCTCGATCGCGATGACCGTATCGGAGGCAGCCGGCCCGAACAACAGCCGCTTATCCTCCTCGCCGACATCGCCGGTTAGCGTATAGACGATGCGCGGGCACTCTCTAGGGAAGTAGTATAGATGCGCGTGGCCTTCGTCCACCGCCCAGACTACAGGCGGCAAATCTTCGCATCCCTGCGGCTTCCGGGGAAGGAAAGCCGGGATATCGGGTTCTTCGCTGAAATGATACAGCATCGGGCCGCCTCCTCTTCTAGGTTGTTCAAAAAAATTCATCCAGCCAGATGTAATACTTGACCTTGTCCTCGTCCAGCCCGTCTAGTCCGTAAAGTTCCAGGAAGAGCGCTTTGTAGCGGTCGTCGCCGTAGTCGTGCCGGAGGCTGCGGATCGCCAGGCTGATGTCCTGATAACGGTCCGCCACGCCCGCACGTCCGAGATCGATAAACCCCGTCAGCTTCTCTCCGGCGATAATCAGATTCGGTGCACAGTAATCTCCGTGCGCAAAAACCGGATCTTCGGTTGCCGGCTTTTTGGCGATCAATTGTTGATACAATTCCTCCGGCGTGCAATCGTACTCCTCTTTTATATCGGTCGGGTCCACCAGGCTCTCATCGACGATCCTTTTCGCATCCCGGAGCTTCTTCTCCAGCCCGTTCGACAGCGGACATTCGCGGATATCGAGGCCGTGTATGTTTCGGAGCCCTTCCGCGTACAGCTTCACAAAAAATTCCGGCTTCGCCTGGATCGTTTCGTGAGAGCCGTCTTTTCCGGGGAGCGCCTCCATCAGCAAGTAGTCCATCCCGCCGTGTTCGGCCGTGTATAGAATTTTGGGGACCGGGAGCTTCCCGTCCAGCCAAGCGAGCGCTTCAATTTCGGGCTGGAGCGTTCTCCACCAGATGCTGGGGGCGATTTTCAGAAAGGCGGGGGCTCCCTTGTACTCCTTCACATGATAGACGTGATCTCCGGAGTATCCGATCTTATTCACGGTTAATTCCGTCTGCCCGAGAAGCTCAAGAAGCTCCTCCGGCCAATTACGCGTACTTTCGTTCATTGGTTAGTTCCTCCTTAAAATTCGGCTGCTTACGGATCTTGATCCGCCTGCACGGCCCTATTCATTCTCCGGCCCTTCTCCGCTTTGAAAAATGTCCCGTCTTTAAACGGAAATTACTGTTATTCGCCGTTAGGAACAAAATTCCTTTTTAAGATCCATTTTCCAGATCTGAGATTTAGAAATCTTTAGAATAGGACGGCTGCTCCTGTCTTGCTATACAAACGGATGCCGTTTACTCGAAAGCCGTTTTAATTCTCCTTCTTCGTGCTCTAGTTGCCGCCATAAGCCTGTCGCAAAATTATACCTAAAGTCTGATTCCGGAAGCAAACGGCGGGATCGGGGCAGCTAATCATACGGCTTATTGGATCATAGAGGAAAGAAACCGGTCCCTGGCACGTTTTAAACCTATCCTCGAAACATCGCTGTTTGTCATCCTGTTATCGGTCGCGTTGTATCCGCTCACCCTGAAGGACGAAATTCGTGAATCGGCTGAAAACGCACTATCAAAAAGGCGCATACCTGAGTGGTATGCGCCTTTCCGAGCTTAAACCGGCACGTGTGCCGACGGAGCCTTATGTGCGCAGAAGCGCTTAGTTCACGAAACCGGCTGTCTGCAGCAGCCGTTTCAGTACAGCCGCGCCTTCCGCGCGGGTAGCCGTGCCGCCGGGCACGAAGCGCCCGTCCCCGCGCCCGTTCAGCAGGCCGGCATCCACCGCCTGCGAGACGGCACCGGCCGCCCAGCCGGAGATTTCGCCCCGGTCCGCGAAGTCCGCCAGCACGCCCGCCGCGGAGTCCGCCGTCCGGACACCGGCCAGCTTCATGGCGCGCATGAGCAGCACGCTCATCTGCTCGCGTGTCAGAACCTCCACGGGGCGGAACTCCCCGGTCTCGAAGCCGTCCGCGAGCCCGGCCTGAACGGCCGCGCCGACGGCACCGGCATACCACGCGTCACCGGGGATGTCGGTGAAGTCCGCCGCGGCCGGCGCCGCATCGAGCGCGAGCGCCCGCGTCAGCAGGGCCGCGAACTGTGCCCGCGTCAGCGCTTCGTCCGGCAAGAAGGCGCCGCCTTCCATGCCGTCGACGATACGCTTCGCGGCCAGCAGTTCGACATCCTTGCGCGACCAGTGGGACGCAAGGTCGGAGAAACTGACATCGGAGGTAACCACCGCGTAGGTTCCCCCGCTTCTGTCGCGGATCACGGACCGCTGCGCGCCCCCGGACGTTTCGAAGCGGGACGGCACGAAGCGGAACATTCCTGTGGCCGGGTCCAGCTTCACCACCGTGGCGCGGTCAGGATCAACCGCTCCCGGCAAGTTTACGGTTCTTCGGACGTAGCTTCCGAAGCCGCCGATTTCCTTCGTTTCGCCTCCGCTTTTCAGCGAAACGCGGAAACCAACCGGCATGCCCTGTACCTGCATGCCTTCTTTCGCCGCCCGGGCGGCAATTTCCGCGGTCTCTCCCGCTGCCGTCCTTGCGATCTGCACAAGCAGATCGAAGCTGCCATCTGCGGGAAGGTCCGCGAGCAGCAGGCCAGCCGGAAGCTCGATTGCGCCGAGGTGCGATCTCACGCTGAGGATCGCGTCCGGTGATCCGGCAGCCGCCTTGCGAAGCGCCGTCCCCGGCAGCGATACGATCCCCACAGGCTCGCGGCCCGGGATCTCATAGGAAAGGACCGGGTCCGCCTTTCCCTGAAGCGCCGCGATTTCCGCCTCCATCACGCTGGCATCCGCGGATACGATCGTCGTGTTTTGCCCGTCGGAGCCTTTCGTCTCCGTCACCGACGTGCGCTCCGGTCCGGACGGGGCGGTTCCGCCTCCTCCGGCTGACCCGCCGCCGGAACCGGAACCTGTGCCGGAGTCCGTGTCCGAGCCGCCGCCGGTGCTCCCGGAGGTTACGCTCACCCGGGCCGTAGCGGTATGGCCTTCGTATGTCGCCTGAACGGTGCCGCTGCCTTCTTTTAAAGCGGTGAGCCGCCCGGAAGCGTTCACGGAGACAACGGACGGGTCGAGGGAAACATAAGCCGCCTGTCCCGTCACGTCCTTGCCGGAATTAAGGTATTCCGCGGTGACGGCCAGTTGGAGACTCTCGCCCTTGTTCATGCTGTACGTGCCGCGGTCCAGTTTCAATGATTTCGCCGCCGTTTCATCCCCGATGATCGTGACGGTTTTCTCATTCGTCTTGAACCCGTCCACCCGAACGGTGATGACAACCGGATTCGCTCCCGGACGGATGGCTGTATCGGCCTGGAATGTCCCGTCTTCCCGAAGCGCCGCCTCCTGCCCGTTTACGGTGACCGCTGCCTTGCCCGGCCCAAGGACGTCAACTTTGCCCCGGAGCGTCACTGTCTCGGCGGAAGTCCTGAGCCCCTCGTACGGCAGGAAGCCGCTGAGAGCCGCCGATCTTACGGAGTCGCCGATCTTGTACGCGTTCGCGACAAGCTGCCGCTTAGTGCGGATCCCGGAAGCGTCAAGCGTCGATACGACGAAGCCGCCTTTCGGGATGACGCTGTTGGTCTCTTCCGGCTTGCCCCAGTTCCACGTCATAGCCTGGGTTTTGTTCGGCACAGCCGTTACTTTGCCGGAGCTGTCCACGACCGCTTCCACGCCGAAGCGGCTGTTGCCGGTCGAATAGCCGAAGGTGTCCGTGAGCACGCCGATATTATTTTCGATCAGATTCGTGTTGTAGTAACTTCCCTCTAGGAACGAATCGGACGAGTCCGGAAGGGAGATGCCGAGCTGATAGTCTCTCACGTAAACGAGATTGCGCAGAGCCGCGCCCGCCACCGGCCAGTTCACCTGTGACGCGTCGAAAAGCATAAGCCCGTGCGTATTTTCCAGACCCGCCTGGAAAACTTCCCGCTGGAGAGCCGGTTCCTGCACATTCGTAAGGGCGATGCCGGCGTAGAGCGGCACTTCCCCGTTCGTTACGATATTGCCGAGTGTTATGTAATGCTCGATTTCGGGAGCGGTCGTCTGATAGGCGCCGATCATGATAAAATCGAGATTTTTTACGTAACCGCTTTCATAGTAACCCGGCGTGTAAACGGATTCGTCTTTCATCCGCAGACGCTCGTCGTAGCGGAATTCCGTGCTGCCCCAGTGTACCCCGTTCAAGTAATACGATTCGAACCAGGAGCCTACATAGGCGGATACGTCGATCTTTTTGCCTTTTTCGGCTTTATAACGGTCGGCCAATTGCCTTACTTCGGAGGTAAAGCCTTTGATCGTTTTCGACCGGAATTCCCACCAGTCCCCGATAAGCGGACCGTCTTTGCGCTCATTGCCCGCGTAAGTGAACACGTCTTCCGGCCAGTTTTGAAGCTGTTTGCCGCGCGCGCCGAGGAACGATTCGAACTTGGCTTTCGTCAAGTCACTGAAATCCGCGCTTTCATTGTCATACCGGGCACGGTCCAATACAACGCCGTCCACGTCGTAATTTTGCAGCACTTCCTCGATTGTTTTGAGCTGGAAGTCGCGCACTTCGTCATTGGACGGATTCACGAATGCGACTGCGCCCTGCTTGGCCGACTCGCGGAGACGTTTGATCTGCCCTTTGTCCGCCGCATTGTACACACGTTCTTCCCAGTCGAGATGGCTGTTCAGCAGCGCGTATTCATTGCTGGCGATAGATCCCTCCGCGAAAATGTTAAAGGCGACGTGGATATCGAGCCCCAGCTCGCGGCTGTAGCGGATAAATTCCTGGAGCAGATCCAGATCGGGATTGGAGCCCGCTTTTTCGGGCGCTTTAATTTCGCTTACGTACGGACGGCCGGTCAGCGTACTTTTCTTGTACGATACGTACCCCTCCACACCTTTTACGTCAAAAACGACGGAAGTCACGCCGTTCTCTTTCGCAGTCCGCAAAAAATTCCCCACATTGTCACTGGTTTGGAATTTCCTTGCGTTCGCGGCCTGATCGACCCACAGGATCACCTTCTTCTCGGTCGAAAAGCCCGGACGGCTGTAAACGACCAGATCCTTGGAGTCCTGCTCTTTGCCTTCCTTCGTAACCGCGAGGTCGAGGTAATTGATGCCTTCGGCAAGTGTGTACGAAGTCTTGAACTTTCCGTCCGGGCTAAAAGGAATCGGAGTCCCGTTTACCGTTAACGCGATTTTCGAAGGATCGTCCATATTCGTAATCGTTCCGGATAGCTCGGTGGACGGCTTCGTCTCCGTATACATCGCGTAATTGTCGAGCGTCAGCCGGGCAATCGGCCCTCCCGTTCCCATCAGATCCTTGACCGGGACCGCGAAGCCATTCTTCCGGAGCTTGATCGCATCCCCGACTTTGAAATACGTCGCCAAATATTTCTTGATGTTTTTGCTGGCGTAGCTCGTGTCCTGCGCGACCAGCACATAGCCTCCGGGCGGAATTTCAAGGTCCGTGGGACCGGTCCAGGCCGGGGTTTTGCCGTCTATCGAAGGGTTGATGACCTTCGTCACTTTGCTCCCCGCGTCCACTTGAACCGCAACGTTAAACTGGGGAACGGTAATCTGCGGCCCCCAATCGTTCGTGAAGAGCGCCACGGTGTCGTCGATTCCCGCGATATCCTGGTCCACGTAGCCGATCGCGTGGCGCGGGCCTTCGATGCTGATCGTAATGTCGATCGGCGCCGCCTCGACTTCTATCAGATCAGCCGGCTGCTGAGCGTCATTATACGTAACCGTTACTGTGGACGTCACGATCTCCCGGCCGTCTTTCAGCAGCTTGACGGGAATGGCGTTCGTCCCCGCAGTCAGCCGGACCACGCTTTGGAAAGCTCCATCCGCCTTCAGCGCGGCTTCCGTCCCGTTCACGGTCAAGGAGATTCCCTGTCCGCTGCCGTAGCGGATCACCTGCCCCGATACCGTAAAATCAGGCGATGTAACCGTCGTGCCGGATGCCGTCACGAGATTCAGGCCCGGGTCCGGGTTCAGAAAATCGCCTGCGTGCACAACTTGTCCTCCTTTATGTAAAGACACGGTGTCTCCGGTTTTGTAATGCTCGAAAAGCGGTTTCCGGGTTACGGATGTCCCCCAGGAAGAATCGTTGGCGAGAAGTACGTATCCGCCCTCCGGTACGGGCAAGTTCTGGTTCTCCTCCCACGTGGAGCCCGTAGGCGGCACAGCCGTCGGCCCGATGACGCGGATCACCTGATCGTGCTTATCCACGGCAATCGCCGTGTTCGTCTTCTTGACGAATACTTTGTCGGTCTCCGGTGAATTCGTCACCTGGGCTCCGCTCGTAAACAGGGCCACATAGTTCGTCTTCTGGGGCGGCGCATCGACATTGACGTTGATGTGCCCGACCGGCAGCCGGAACGTACCGTCCTGCGACAGGACGTACACATCATCCGTCACACCGGCGGCGGCTTGGGGCCGAACTCCCCCGTTCTCTTGCCCGAAGCTTTGTGCCGAGGCTTTTCCCCATGCGGGAGTAAGCAAAGAAATCACCAAAGCGATAATCATCATCCCATTCCACTTGCGCAGCAAGCTTTTCATAGCGGCTCCCTTCTTTCTCTCAAAGTGTAGAGTCGAACCCGGCCGTGGCCGGTGAACAAAACGGCAGCCGCTCGTAAGCCGCTGCCGGATGTGAATGATTCTGGATGTGTGTTATTTTTTGGCGCTTTTGAACCACTCGTTGGCCGCTTTAATCATCGCATCGCCGCCATCGGCCTTCCATTTGGCCAAGAATTGATCGTAATTGGACAGCGGATCCGCTCCGCTGATAAATTTCAGCATGCTGTCGGTCTGGAACTTGTCGAGCTTCTGCTTGCTTTTGGAGATGTCCGCAATCGGCGGCGCCTTGGCAAGCGGATCTGTGACGATGATGCCTTCGGCGTTTTTGTTGATCTGTTCGAAGAACGCTTGCAGAACGGGATCTTTACGAACACGGGCCTGCCAGTAGTCGGGATATTTCTTGTAATCGACACCCGTCAGGAAACCGCTTCCATTGTTGAGCTCGTCGTTGAACTTCGGCAGAATCGGGTAGTATTTGCCGTCTTTAATCTCATGGTGCTCGCCCTGCTTGCCGATGGCAATTTCGATGAAATTATCCGGCTTCAGCTTCAGATCCAGAAATTTCATAGCATCTTCCTTATGCTTGGAAGCCTTCGGAATGGTGACGAACCAGGTCGTGTTCGCTTTGACGAACGTGGACGCTTTGCCGGATTTGTCCTTCAGGAAAGGAATGATGGCCGTTTTTGCGTTCGGATCGTTCTTTTTAAGCGCTTTCTCCGTCGTTCCCGCGTTCCAGTAAGCCTGTTTGAAAATAGCCGCTTTGCCGCTGGAAAACTTTTCGATCGCTTTGGCGCTCGTATTGATCGGCATTTCCTGATCGATCAGGCCTTCTTTGTACAGCTTGTTCATGTAAGTCAGGAATTCTTTCATCGCCGGTGTCTCTACCTGATGGACGAGCGTTCCGTTCTGGTCCACCCAGTCCGCGGTAACGCCGAAGGCGGCGCCGATATCGCCGATAATGGATTCCTTCGAGTCTTTGGAGCCTGTAAGCGGGGCGATGTTTTTCTTTTCCTTGATCGTTTTCAACACCGTATACAGCTCGTCCGTGTTCGTCGGCGTTTTCAGACCCAGCTCATCCATCCAGTCCTGGCGGACAACCAGTTCTTCCCCGACCGCGAGCCCGGAGCCCGTTTCCGGAATGGCGTAGATTTTGCCGTTAACCTTGGCGCTTTCCCACGCAGCCGGGTCGATGGCCGCTTTAATGTTCGGAGCGTGCTTTTCGAGCAGGTCGTCAAGCGGCTCCAGGGCACCCGATGCAGCCAGCTTCTCGAATTGAGGCGCGCTCAGCTTCATCACGTCGTATTCTTCTTTGTTCGCCATCAGCAGGTTCAGCTTCTCATCCGGATTTTCAGCCGGAAGCATCTCGTAATTGACCGTATAGCCCGTCTTCTCCGAAATCGTTTTGGCGGTGAATTCTTTGTTCGGATCGAAATTACCGTACTGCATAAGCTGGCGCATGGCCGGCTTGGCTCCTCCTGCCGGTGCCGGCGAAGTACCGCCGGTCTGGGTCTCTTTTCCTCCGCCGCATGCCGCCGTCGTGACGCCAAGCGCTGCGACTGTGAGCAGAAGCGCTGCTTTTTTTAACATAGATGTAAACCTCCCTTTTAGTTGAACAACAAGACCGAACCGAGATCGCAAGCCTCAAAAGAAGGGCCTCACCGCCTTTCAGGATGGAGTGTCGTGTTAGCCTTTGACGGAACCGACCAGAACGCCTTTCACGAAATATTTCTGCAGAAACGGATAAACGAGCAGAATCGGCAGCGTAGCCAGCAGAATCGAGGCCGCTTGAATCGACTGCGGGGTCGTATTCATGGAAGAATCCAGATTGTTATTCCGCAGAAAATCGCCGGTGGACGAAATGAGCAGTTCTTTCAGGAACAGCTGCATCGGCTTCAAACTCGGATTCGTAATGTAAATCATGGCGGCAAAATAATCGTTCCAGAAATACACCGCGAAGAACAGCGCAATCGTAGCCAGAACCGGCAGAGAAAGCGGAAGCATGATGCTGAACAAAATGCGCAGGTTGCTGGCCCCGTCCATTTTTGCCGATTCCTCGAGGCTTTCGGGCAGCCCTTCGAAATAGTTTTTGATGATGAGCATGTTATACACGTTCACCATAGCCGGCAGGAAAAGAGCGGGCAGCGTGTTGACCAGATTCAAGTTCTGCATGAGCAGGTACATCGGAATGAGTCCGCCGCTGAACAGCATCGTGAAGATGAACACCAGCAGCAGCCATTTCCGGCCCCGCAGCCTTGTTTTCGAAAGCGGATATGCCGTAATCGTGGTCAGAAAAAGACTGAGCAGGGTGCCGACGACTGTGATTGTGATGGATATTTTAAACGAATTCAGGAACATCTGATCCTGCAGCACATAGGCGTAAGTGCTTAGCTGAAAGCCGACCGGAAACAGGCTCACCTGCCCGGATATGACAGCGGATTCATCGCTTAGCGATTTGGAAATCAGGTTAAGGAACGGTAGCAGCGTGGCCAGTCCGAACAGGATAAATAGGGTGTAATTGATCAGATGGAACAGCTTCTCGGACCAGGTCGTCTGGGGTTTTCTCCGTTTGTGCGGCTTTACGGCAGGCAGGGCTGCGTCTGTATTCATATGTGTCTCTTCCTCTCTACCAGATTCCGCGCTGCAAATATCTGCGGCTCAAATAATTGCCGGTGATGACAAGCGAGAAGGCGATCACCGATTCGAAAAGTCCGACGGCGGTCGTAAAGCTGTAATCCTGGTTGCCCAGACCCATCCTGTACACGAACGTGCCGATCACGTCGGAAACGTTGTAAACCGTCGGGTTGTACATTACGAGAATTTGTTCCGTGCCCGCTTCGAGAACGGAGCCCAGCCGGAGGATGAACATCAGCAGGATCGTCGGCAAAATTCCGGGCAGCGTAATGTGCCAGATCTGCTTCAGACGCCCGGCGCCGTCCATTTTGGCGGCTTCGTAAAGCTGGGGATCGATCGTAGAGAAGGCGGCAAGGTACACGATAATGCCCCATCCGGTTTCCTTCCAGCCGGCCGACGTGATAAGGACGCTGCGGAATACGCTGCTGTCCATGAAGAAGGCGATCTGTTCCAGCCCGAGGCTCATCAGCACTTTGTTGACAAGCCCGCCGTTTGTGGACAGCAGGTCGATGAAAATTCCGCTGACGATGACCCAAGACAGAAAGTGCGGCAGGTAAATGACCGTTTGGATGGTGCGCTTGAACAGCATGTTTTTCATTTCGTTCATCAGAATGGCGACGACAATGGGAAGCGGAAACAGGATGACGATTTTCAACAGAGAAATAATGAGCGTGTTGACGAAAACACCGCCGAACTCCTGCGAGGTAAACAGTTTTTTGAAATGCTCGAGTCCTACCCACGGGCTGGCCGCCATTCCGTCGAAAATATTGAAATCCTTGAACGCGATGACGAGGCCGTACATCGGCGTGTATTTGAACAGTAAAACAAACAAGATACCCGGCACGAGCAGCAGATATAAATCCCAATCCTTGCGGATATCCGACCCCAATTGCCTGGAATAACTTTGTTTCGACCGGGAGACGTTTACTTCAGAAGCAGGCTGTCTCATCGAATCCCCCCTTATGCGCTTTCGCTTTTGTATAGTACTAAGTGTAGAACCTGCGCGAAATCCGTAGTAGAGGACACTCATTACTATTTGTGGTACTTTCATGGCGGGCTGATGCTTCCCAAGCCGTTAGAGGCCGGCTAAACAGGCAAACAAAAAAAAGGCCGTCCGGCCGAAGCCGGGCAACCTTTTTCAATCCAAATGCTTATATAAAAGCGTGAAGCAGAACATAGTTCGCCAGAACGAAGAAAAGAACAAGTCTGGCCAGCGAGCCGTAATTTTTAAAGATTCCTTTAAAACCGCGTGTATGGTAGCCGGACTGTTGGAGCAAGTACAGCATACCCGCCAGCACGAGGACACCGGTGAGCAGCGCAGCGGCATAAACCCGCTTTCGTTCCTTTGCGGGAATCAACTCGTTCCATGCCCGTTTTTTTCTATCCGCATGAAGGAGGGTATTCATCTTCGGCAGCTCCCTGTAGTACGACGTTTTCATCAAGATAACAGGGCGGCCTTAAACGAAGCTGAACACAAGATTAAAGTTTGCTGAGAGTGCGGGTAAACAAGCATGTCACTGAGGTTCCGCCTGCGATGCCCCGGCAGCTCCCCTGCGTGTTACGGCTTCATTTCGCCCGGAGTAACGCCCCAATATTTGCGGAACACTTTCGTAAAATAGCTGACGTCCCGGTAGCCGACCAGTCTGGCCGCATCGTACACCTTGGCGCCTTCCAGCAGCGCCGCCTTGGCGCGGTCCATTTTCCGTTCCAATACGTACGTGGAAAACGCGACACCCATTTCCTGCTTAAACAGACGGCTCAAGTACGAGGAATTGACATAAAGCCGGTCCGCCACGCTGTGGAGGGTGATGTCGCTTTCGATCTCCTTCTCGACTATAGAAAGGATCGTTTTCACGACCCCGTGGCTCGTCGTTTTGCGCTGTTCCTGCAGATAGGCCGTGTAATGGAGCACGGAACGCTCCAGCCAGGCACGGATCTGCTGCTTCGTGCTCAGCATCGTGACGTCCCGGTAGTACGGATAGTCGTCCTTCGCGACATCCCGCACGCTCCAGCCCTGCTTATGAATGAGCCGGATCATAAGGCTCGTCCAGTACATCAGCGCTTCGTGCATGCCCGCAGCGGTCTCCGTTCCTTCCATCGCCTGATCCCACAGCTCCGAGAGGGTATCCATGGCCTTGTCCTCGTCGCCGGTTTCAAGCGCGATCTCCAGCGTCTTCTCCAGGCCCGGAGAAAGCGGCACCGATGAGCCGGCCGCCGGCTTGTCCCGGTACGGAACCGCGATGTCGGCACCGTACACGATGCGGTCCTGCAGCGCCTGGTACGCCTGAGCGTACAGCTTGCTGATCTCCGTGAGGCCGCCGGTCCCTCCGCTGATCCCCGCGCTGCAGGTGACCTTCAGGCATTCCTTGGCCTGGGAGAGCAGCTTCACGACCGCGGCATGCACGCGTAGCATCACGTCGTTGGGCGAATCGTCCGCCGGCATGGCGAAGAGCACCAGCGTGTACCCGCTTGCGTCCGTATTCACCCAGCACGAATGCGGCTGGAGAAATTCGCGGGCGACACACTGCAGCGAGAAGCGCAGCAGCGGCATGTCCCCGCTTTTGTAGCGGGGCTCCCCGGGGCCGAGCGGATCGACGTCGGCTACGGCTACGGCGTACTGCATGCTTTCATCCAGATCGAGCAGATAGTCCCTGCTGATCTTGCGGATTTCCCAGAGGGCGTACTTGCCGCCGATCAGGTTTTGGAAAAACGCGCTCTGCAGCTGAGGCAGATGCTCCGACCATTTCTCCTGGAGCTCCGCCTGGCTGTGCCAGCGCTCCAGTTCCTGCCGGAGCTGTTCGGCCGCGCTCAGAACCGCCTCCAGAATTTCCCCGTCCCCTGCGGGCTTAAGCAGGTACTGGGAAACACCGGCTTCGATCGCTTTCTGGGCGAAGCCGAAATTGTCGTGCCCGCTGAGAATAATCATCTTCACGAAGGCATCCTTCTCGCGCAGCTTGCGGGCCAGCGTAAGCCCGTCCATCTCCGGCATCTGGACATCGAGCAGCACGATGTCCGGCTTTTTCCGCTCGAACAGAAACAGCGCTTCCGTCCCGCTCGCCGCCTGGGCAATCACTTCGATTCCGTTCTCTTCCCACGGAATATTGTTTACGAGCGAAGTGCGCAGACGCACTTCATCCTCGACGATCATTACATTCATGTTCCCGTCTCCTCCTTGTAGTCGATCATGCTGTCCGCACCGGGACTGAAATCTTCTCTGCAGCGGACCAGGGGAAGTTTAAGCGCCGTGCAGGTGCCTCCGCCTTCCGCGCTGTCGATGCTGAGCTCCGCGCTTCCGCCGTAATACAGCTTGATCCGGGACACGACGTTCCTGAGCCCGAACAGATCGTCCACGCCTTCCTCATCCAGCGAGTATAGCTTACCCTTGCGCCTGTGCAGCTTGCCCAGCTCCTCCTGGATATAGGCCAGCCGCTCCTGCGGGATGCCGCTTCCGTTGTCCTTCACTTCCAACACAAGAAACCCTTCCTCCAGCCGGGAGGAAACAACGAGGCGGCCCCCGTCTTCTTTACCGTCCATACCGTGGAGAATGGCGTTCTCCACCAGCGGCTGGAGCAGCAGCTTGAGAAGCGGGACCCCTTTCGTCGCCTCTTCTATCCGGTACTGCACCTCGAAGTTTTCGAGAAACCGGATCTGCTGAATCCGGATATAGTAATGCAGGTGCGCAAAGCTTTCTTCCACCGAAAAAACTTCGCGGCCTTTGTTCAGGCTGAGCCGGAAAAACCGCGACAAATTCAGAACCATTTCACTGATTTCGTCCGCCTCGTAGTTTTTGGCCGTCCAGTAGATGGAATCAAGCGTATTGTACAGGAAATGGGGATTGATCTGCGACTGCAAAAATTTCAGCTCCGTCTTGGCCAGCCTCAGCTCCTGCTCGTAATGATCCTCGATCAGATGCTTCTGCTGCTGAGCCATCTGGTTGAACGCTTCCGTCAAATAACCGAATTCGTCCCTGCGCCTGTTTTCCAGCTGGATGCTCAGCTTGCCGCTGCCGAGCCGCTTGATCCCGTGCGAGAGCTTCTGAAGCGGCGATGCGATGCCCGTGTAGACGATCCAGGAAATCCATAGCGCGAGCAAAATACTGATCGTAATAATGCCGTACGTATACAGCTTGACCTGCTCCGTTTTGCTGTATAACTCGCTCTTCGGCTGCATCATCGTCAGCTTCCAATTGGACGTGTTGGATGTAATCGTGACCGACAGCATGTCCGGTTCGGAGGGCAGGTATTTGTCCCGGGTCTCCCCTTCCTGGCTGATCCCCGCGATCAGGTTGTTGTTGGCGTTGGTCAGATAGATCTTAGTCTGTGGTGAAGGAAGCAGCGGCTTGATGAGATTGAGCAGCCGCGTTTTGTTCAGTGTGACAAGCAGTACGTTCTGCTCCCGCAGAGGGTTGTACAGGTCCATCGAGCGGACCAGGGTCACGCTGTCCGAATTCATCAACTCTCCGAAGGTGGTGCTCCCGTATATGATTTCGCCGGGCAGCATATACAGGATACCCGTGCCGTTTCGGAGCGTCATGCTGTGCATAAACTCCTGCTGGCTCTTATCCAGGTCTCTCGGGCCGTAATTCGTGGAAAACATCCTGGTGGACGGATAATGGTAAATGGAAATCTGGGCGGCAATGTGATTGATGGAGTTCATGTTAGCCAACTGCTTCATCATTTGCGAAAAGTCCATCACGTATCGGGGAGTCAGCTCCCTGCCGTTGCGCGACAAAGTGCCGATCAGCTCTGAGTCCGTCGAGATCAGTGTCGACAGCTCCTCGACGCTCTGCAGCGTCAAATCGATGTAGTCCATCGCGGAATTCAAAGCCAGCCGTGATCTTTCCGCAGCCTGCTCGACGAGAATCTGCTGGGAACGCTCATTGGCGAAGAGACTCACCAGCACGAGCGGCAGCAGAATGAGCAGAAAGTAGCAGGTCAGCCGGACTTGTATATTCCGCTGAAACTTGTCCCGCAACCATCGCAGCGTCTTCCTCATCGCGCACCCTGCGGGATGCCCTGCTTCTTATACCACTCGTTCACTTCCCGGGTCATGTCATCTCCGCCTTCTTTCCTCCACCGTTCCACAGCCATTTCGAACGAGTCCAAAGGCTCGACGCCCACAATGATACGAACGAAATGCTCCATGAGTTCTTTCCCCTTGATGTTGTAGTATTTGCTCATCGACGGGGTCGGCGAGCCGTAGAAGGCGTTCGGGATGAGATGGCCTTCAATTCGCTTTAAGTTGTCGTATAAATGAAAATCGCCCAGAGCATCGAGCCGTATTTTCGAGGTCTCTTTGTCTTGAACATCCTCCATCGCCTGATAGATGCCACGATACAAATGCTTGTTGTGTTCCTCGAAGTTGATCACCATCTTCCCGTTCTGCATCGACCAAATTTCGTTTTCGAAACCCAGTTTAAGTGTCTTGTAGCCGTCGCCCGCAATGAAATTTAAGTACCGGATTACGCCCTCGGGATTGGCACTCCCTACCGGAATCACGTTATACGAACGGACGAGGTTGGTCGCGTAGACGCCGCTGTGCCCTTCCGGACCCCTGGGGAATTCCAGCGGAATCCAGACGGCGCGGGGGTCTTTCTGCATATTGGCGGCAATCGGCCCCCGCGTATCGTACCAAGCGGCGGAGAACAGGCCGACCTTGCCGTTCTTGATTTTGTCCATCATGCTTGGATTGCGGTTCAGCGGAAACTCGGGGTCCAGCAGCTTTTCGCGGTACAGCTTGCGCAGAAAAGCGAGCGCTTCTTTCGTCTCCGGCAGCGTACTCGTGTAAGCAAGCTCCCCGTAGCGGTCCGCCCACTGATCGAGCTGCACGCCGAACGCTCCGAAGAAAGGCGCGGAACGGACCAGAGACTCGCCGAACGTCAGCCCGATCGTGTCGTTAATCCCGTTGCCGTCCGGGTCGTCCAGCGTAAAAGCGCGGATCACTTTGTAGTAATCGTCCAAGGTGACGGGCGGAGCGAGTCCGAGACGGTCCAGCCAGTCTTTGCGCACGTACATCAGCTCCAGCCCTTTCACTTCGTTCAGACTCGGAACCGCGTAAATTTTGCCGTCGACGGTGACCTGATCCCAGGCTTCTTTCGGAATCTTCTCCTTGAGGTCTTTGCCGTAGCGGTCGATCAGCTCGTCCAGCGGCATCAGTTTGTTCTGTCTGGCGTTATCGTTCATCCATACTTTATCGGAATAATTAATAAGATCCGGCGTGTTGCCCGAAGCCATGATGACGTTCAGCTTTTCGGGATACACATCCTGCGGCGGCAGGGTCACCTTAATGTTCAGTCCGGTGTTTTTTTCAATATAGCGCAGATAAGGATTGTTATTCTCGTCCAGCCCCTGGGGAAAGCTCATCCCGATCGCGTTCGTCACAATCGAGATGGAATCGGCGGGAGATGCGGAACCGGTCGGAATAAATCCGCCTCCGGCCGTCTCCGGCGAATGTTCACAACCTGCGGAAGCGGCGGCCAGCGCCCCCAGGAGGAGCGAACTTCTCAGCAAAGCAAGCGGACGAAGCGAACGGTTGCCGAGTCGGCTCGATATGAACATCCGCTGTCTCACTCTGCCTGCAAGCATCGGTTAAATACCTGGAGAAGTCCGTCCGCCATCCGTTTAAAACCGAGATCGGTCGGGTGAATCCCGTCCACCGTACACTCGTCCCCGTCTTCCCCGAGAAGCGCCGATCCGTCGAAGAACGTGATGAACGAGTCTCCCTTCGCGATCCGGTCTTCTACGGTCTGTCGCTGTATAACCCGCCGGTCGTCCAGCTTCTTGCGGACAGCCGGGTCAAACCCGGCAGCGGCGAACTCGATGCAGGAGAGAACGAGAATCGGAACTTCGGGGTGCTTTTCCCGGTACAAATCGATAAAAACCGGCAGTGTGGCCCGGATACTCTCCGGCTCGCCCGTGTTGGCCTCATAATCGAGGACCAGCAGAGCGGGATTCCC
The DNA here is from genome assembly GCF_000739915.1 of Paenibacillus chitinolyticus NBRC 15660. Taxonomy (GTDB): domain Bacteria; phylum Bacillota; class Bacilli; order Paenibacillales; family NBRC-103111; genus Paenibacillus_F; species Paenibacillus_F chitinolyticus. The sequence continues at coordinate 362,590 of NZ_BBJT01000003.1, forward strand.
GATCTCGCGGATGACCTCGGCTACTTCCGGCTCGCCTTTGCCGCTGCCCGAAAAACCGAGATTGATAAACTCCCGGTTGATTTGCCGGCTCAAAATGCCCGGATAGCTCATGCCCGGCCGGTTCGCGCAGCCGCCCTGGGTAATCGAGGTGCCGTAGATGATTATCCTGCCCGGACTTTCATAGGGAAGCGGTTCCGCTACACGGGCATCCTCGTCCGTTCCGATCCAGACCTCCTCGACCCCTTGGTAGAGAGGGAAATTCAGCGTGATATGCCGCATCCGCTTCTCCCCGAACCGGTAGAGCCGGGACGTGTACTCGCTGTCTCCCGGCTTAAAGGAAGCGGTTGCAACATATCGCTGATTGCCCGGTTCCCCGATGTAGCAGTCGAACCCGCACTGGCCCAGTGCCGTCATATGAGGCATGGCGGCATGACCGCCGAGCCGGACGCGGACGGACAACTGCGCCGTATCGCTACTAAAGCGGATCTGCCCGCCCGCCGTGCAATCCGCGAGCCGGTCGACCGCCTCGGGCAGCTTGCGGTCCGGACGTACGGGCAGTCTCCGGTACCGGCCTTCCGTCTTCAGCCACGGAAACCCCGTAACCGTAAACGGAGCCCGGCGCGGATCATGCCACACGGCTGCCTCATCGGCCATTGTATCCGTTTGTAAGTTCTTGTCGTACCGGGCGATATCTATTTTTCCCGCTTGCTTCACTTCCACTTCCATCACTCCCCCGTTTGATTGAAAGGTCTTTCTCTAAACTTACCTTTGACTTTCCCAACGTGTAAAGAGGTTTTTGCAAATCTCGTTCCATTCAAGAAATTCTTGCCCCATTACGGAAAAAGGACTCCAGTCCCTTCATGCTCTTGCTTTCCACGAGTTCGCGGATAATGTGGTCGCTGTATGGGACAGAAAAAACAGGATGAGGTCCCGGTCCCCATCCTGCGCCGCAAAAAAGTATTATTCGTTAAATCTCCCCATCATGAGGGTGTTGTAATAGCTGCCGTCCGAAAGAATTTTGTCCTTTTTCAGGACCCCTTCGATTTCAAAACCAAGCTTACGATAGAGCTGTGCCGCTTTCTCGTTCGTTTCCAGCACCGTCAGGGTCATTTTCTTGATCCCGTTGGAATCGGCCCAATCGATGGATGTCTTTAATAGATTTTTTCCGATGCCGCGCCCCCAGAACTCCTTGAGCACGCCTACCCCGAATTCGACTTTGTGGGAGAAGCGGATCAGCTGATTTCCTTCGCATCTGGAAAAGGCGACAATCCGGTCCTCCACGGCCGCGACCAGAAACAAGTTTCTCGGGCTGTCCGAATCCGCTTGAATCAGCCGCTCAAAGCCGGGCGTGTCGATGAACGCCTCCCCCTGTTCCCGGTCCATATTTTCGGTTTCTCCGTCGATTTGCACTCTTAGCCGGGACAACTGCTCCGCATCTCGGAGGGCTGCTGACCGGATCGTATACGATAACCCGTTCACGTTAAAGGGTCGTTCGGCGATAATCATGGCGATCTCCAATCATCCTGTTTTCTGAAAAATAAACTTTCGATAAAGATAGTTTATCACATCTCTTTCCAGTCAGGCGACGGGTGGGCCGGATGTTTTTATAAATAAGCTGCAAGATTCCGTACCGTGTAAGGAGAAAAGGAAAACCGCTCATGCTCATGAGGAATTGCCGGGTCCGGCTATGCGAGCATAATCCGGCCGCGCTTGTGCTCACGCATAAGCGTATCCGTCAGCCGCAGAAAATCCATCGAAGCCTGCAGATCGTCCGATTTGGGCCGGATCCGGTAAGCTTCGCCGGTGAGCAGGTTGTACGCTTCGATCTGGCCCGGCAGCCTGCCGAACGCCTTGTAGGCGAAAACGAGCGACAGCTGAAGATACGCCTTCACGACGGACCAGTCCTCGTCAAGATAGTACCGCTTCAGCGTATAGGACCCGTTTGCCCATTCGCCTACATGCAGGTGCATGACGAGCTCCAGGTCCAGTTCTTCGACCTGTACCGACAGCGTCTCGAAGAGGAACAAAGGAGGGTCCGTCTTCTCTTCCTGAAACAGGGCGAGAATCAAATATTTCGCCAGATTCTTCTTCATGCGCAAATAATCTTCCATGACAAGCCCCGACTCTTCCGGACCGATCAGGTACATTTCCAGCCTCTCCAGGATAATGTCCGCCGTCCGCCGGGAAGCGTCAATGCCGTAAAACTCGCGGATGATCCGGTCGGCCGACGTTCTCGCGCTCTCGCGCCACGGCTCGCTCTCCTGACAGTTACCGCCGGAGTAAAAGCAGCCGGGGCAGCGGATAAACTGCTCCAGCCGGCCGTCCTCCATCCGGCTTGCCGCCGGCGCGCCGCTCACAGGGCCCCCTGGAGGCGGAGTACCGCCTGCCGTCCGAATTCTCTGCACGCTTCGCGTTCGGGAGCCGACGGACAGAGCTCGATTTTCAGCCCCTCCTGCATCGCGCAGCCGAGGGATTGAAGCTTCTCCGTCAACAGATCGACGGCCGCTCCGTACTGAGCGTAGCTGGAATCACAGGAGCCGAATACCGCCCCGATTTTGCCGTTCAGCTTCAGCTCATCCATCTCTTCGTAAAAGTCCAGAAACTCGTCGGGCAGCTCTCCGTCTCCCCATGTGTAAGCTCCGAGCACGATACCGTCGTAGGCTTCCAGTTCAGCCGCGCGGGCATCCAGAATGTCCTTGACCGTCACCGCTGCGCCGGCCTGTTTGATCCCTTCCACCACAGCGTCCGCCATTTCCTCCGTATTGCCCGTTAAACTTGCGTAAACGACTATAAATGTGCTCATCCGTCACACATCCCTCCATCTATGTAATTTGATTATGACTGGTCTCATTTCATTGATAATGATTATCATTTTCATAATTAGTATAGAGGGTCTCCGTTCCGTTTTCAATCCCTAATTGAAAATTATTCTCAGCGAAAAAACAAAAGAACCGCAGTTTCTCTGCGGTTCTTCGTTTATCCGTCTATCCGACGGCTCTGTCGTATTCTATAATTCCGCAACCGATTAACGCCCGGCTTCCCGCTTTCGGACCGCATAGCTCAAACAGTCCGTTTTCATTATGACCGGCGTTTCGCCCCGGTTGATTTCGATATCCAGCGGCTTATGGGATACCTCAAGCTCCTCCCACCCGGCGTATGCCTGCCGGAGTTTTTCGAGCGCCTGCTCTTTCGTCAAAATCAGCTCGATTAGCGTTTCGCGCCCTTCGCCGGTTTCCGCGTCCACTTCTCTTATGTTCGTATTCATGAGAATGAAGTTGATGCCCCCGTCCTTGGTCCCCGCCGCAAGTCCTGCCAGCACCTTATCCAAGGCGGATTCGGAACGGACATGCTCAAGACTGGATGCCGCGAGGATATAATCGAACGTGTTCCCCGGCACCTCGTATTCGCTGATGTCCGCCCGTCCGGTTTCGATAACCTCTTTCACGCCGTACTTGCCGCCGTTTGCTTCAAGCTGCTCAAGCGCTTTGTCCAGCAGATCCACGCAAACGACTTTTCCGCCTGTCGGCTGGAGCTTCCGGGCCAGCGGAATGGAATTCCGTCCGACCCCGCATCCCAGATCAAGCATCCGCAGAGGTTTCCCGTCCTGAAGCATCTCTAAATACTCCAGAACCCGTTCATCCGGCTCTTCCAGCCAACTGTCTTTCTCATACAAATCGTGCTCTTCAAAATACTGCTCGTGATACGCCTTTTCTTCGCGCCGGATACGCTGTAAGCGTGCCGAATTCATGCTCATCATCCTTCCGCTGCTTTTTCGCTACCCATGCTTACCCCAAAAAATGCCGGGTTGAAGCGTCTAACGCGCGGAGCGGAAAGAGAGCGGCTTCGTCCGGGAAATCAATCCGGGACCGATGTCGGTTACAGCGCCGTTTTTCTCGTCCGAATCGCCCGGACAACAGCGGCGGTCTTAAGCAAACCGGTACAAACCAGCAGGATCGCCATAAAATACAGCCCCTGCGACAGCCCCGGCAGGAAAACCATCAAGACCGGCCAAGGCGCATGAAGCAGCTTGGGCAGCAGCAGGATGCAAGCCGGAAGCAGCAGGTGAATCCCCGCAATTCCCGCTGCGCTGAGCGCGATGCGGCCGGCCGTCGGCTTTACGCGTTTTTTCCTCCGGAACAGGCTGTAAAAACTGCGGACGGCAAGCACAAGCACGGCGGTGAGCGCCATATCGGCCAGCGCATACGTCCGGATGTAGTTCGGCAGCGACTCGACGGGGGCGTCTTCTCCCTGCAGAATCCCGTATATCCCCATCACGATCTGATCGTAAGGCACGAGATAATCCATCGTGTTGAGAAGCAGAATAATGCCCGTGTCTCCGTGAATAACCATAAACGAATACGTGTTTTCGGTCGCTCCGTCATGAAAAAGAACCCCGTTTTTGACCGTCCATCCCATCGCGTAGGAAGCACCGCCGCCCATGGAAGCTTCCGGTTCGTGAAGCGCCGCGTTGCTCTTTTCGCTCCAGACCGATTTCTCTTTGTAACGGCCCCCGTTCATCTGCGCGCTGAGATAATGGGTCATATCTTCCGCCGTGGAAATCAGATAGCCTGAAGGCACCGTGCCCGTATGCGCAAGCTGCCGAGTCGGAACTTTGAAGCCGAAAACCGATTGATACCCCGCCGCCATGTCCGCCATGTCCGCCCCGCCCGCCTCTTCCGGCGAACTGAAGCTGCTCTTCATTTCGAGCGGTTCGAAAAGGTGGTCTTTTACATAAGCTGTATAGGACGTTCCCGATACTTTCTCCACCAGGCCGCCCAGTACGTTGTAATTCAAGTTCGAATATTCGAAACCGGTTCCGGGATCCCGGACAAGCGAAATTTTATTTAAACCGCCGATATGGGCTCCGATTGTCGAATCCCCCTGCGTCAGAGCGGCCACACCGTCGTATTTCGAAAACCCGCTCGTCTGGTAAAGCAGATCCTTTACCCGTATCCGGTCGGACCGCTCGGGGTCAGCCGTTCTGAAGTCCGGCAAATAGCGACGTACCGGCGCCTCCAGATCGATCTTCCCTTCCTCCGCAAGCTGCATCACGGCCGCAGCCGTTATCGATTTGCTTGTCGATCCCAGCACGAAAGCGGTTTGCGGGGTCGTTTTTGCTCCGCTTGGACCGCTCGTGCCGTAGCCCTGAAGATAGAACGTATCGCCGCCCTCCTTCACGATGCCAAGCGCCGCGCCGGGGATATGCAGCCTGTTCATGGCCGCTTCCATGTAAGCGTCGATCCGCGCGGTCGTATCCGGCTTACCGGAAACGCTCCCCGCCGCTTTGGCGGGTACCGGCACCGCAATAAGAAGTGCCGCGGCCGCCGCAAGCAGGGTTCGCGCCCCTATTCTCATTCGCACTTTCTCGCTTCTCGTAAGTTTGGTTATAGCTCCTAGGTTCATCCTCATCCAGTCTCCTCCGGGATTATCATTTCCGCTGATAGAACCAGTTTAAGGCGATAAGGAGAGATGACCCATCGATTTCCCTTGCAAAACACACGTTGCCGGCTTACAAAATCGTCACCTGAGCGGGCTTCCGTCTTTCATCAGATCCCTGAAAAACCAAAAAGCCGCCAGATATCCTGACGGCTTAAAATAAGTTTGATTTTGTTAAGTATGCATGGTAAAATAAAAAACCGCTGTCAATACTAGTAATTAAAAGTATTGAGCGCTTTTATCTAATATTATCGTATCACCTTAGCGCAGCTTTGTCAACTTTTTTTGAATCGCCGCTTATGCGGGTTGTTTTTTCACGTTTAAGGAGGGGTTTTCGTGTCGGTTTCCAAAGAAGAATGGCAGCATGAACAGCAAAGGATCGATCTTGTCCGAACCAAGCTTCGGAAGCAGCTGAGTAAAATCGAGCCCGATGTCGGGCAGCTCAAGTCTCAAGTTGTCGATATCCGCAAACATTTTTGGGATGAAGTGACCGTCAATCTGTCTCATGACGACGATATCCTGGATACGTACCTCAGCCTGAGGCAGCAGGCCGAAGTTTTATCCGAGAGAGAGAGAACCCACCGGCAGCTCAAAAGACAGGCCGACCGGATGAATCGTCTTCTCCCCGCCCCTTATTTCGGGCGGATTGATTTTAAAGAAGACGGCGCGAACCCGGCCGAGCGCGTATACGTCGGCGTGTCTTCCTTTCTCGATGAGGACGGCGAAACCTTCCTTGTCTACGATTGGCGGACGCCAATCGCGAGTCTTTACTACGATTATGCGCCCGGTCCGGCCGAATACAATACGCCCGGCGGCCTTGTGGAGGGCGAAATCGAACTCAAGCGCCAGTTTATCATCCGTGACGGCCATATCCATTTCCTGTTCGATACGGGGCTGATGATCGGCGACGAACTGCTCCAGCAGGTGCTCAGCAAAGGAGCGGGCTCCCAGATGAAGACGATTGTCGCCACCATTCAGAAGGAGCAGAACCGTATTATCCGCAACGACAGCTCACGAATGCTTATCGTACAAGGCGCCGCCGGCAGCGGCAAAACGTCCGCGGCTCTCCAGCGGGTCGCCTATCTGCTGTACAAACACCGGAAAACTTTGACCGCCGACCAGATGGTGCTCTTTTCGCCCAACCCGCTTTTCAACAGCTACGTGTCCACCGTTCTGCCCGAGCTTGGCGAGGAAAATATGCAGCAGACGACGTTTCAGGATTATCTGCACCACCGGCTCGGCAGACGTTTCAATATCGAGGATCCGTTCGATCAGATCGAATATGTGCTGGCCGACGAAAAAACGCCCGGGTATGCCGCAAGAGTGAGCGGAATCCGCTACAAGGCTTCCACCCGCTTCCTGCACGTCATACAAGCGTATAAAGACCAACTTCTGAAGGAGCATATGCTGTTCAAAGACATCATTTTCCGTGATCAAGTAATTGTATCCCGTCAAGCCTTATCGGACCGCTTTTACGGCTACGATCCCGCTATCCGACTGGCCAACCGCATCGAGCTTATGAAGGAATGGCTGCTGGAAGAGCTTGCGGCCTATCAGGAGCAGGAAATGCAGGAGGACTGGGTCCGCGACGAGCTCGATTTCCTCGATAAAGAGCAGTACCAACGGGCCTACAATCAGCTGCGCAAACGGCGGGGGCGCGCCGAAAGCTTCGACGATGCGGACGCGGAAGAGCAGCTTCTGCGGAAAATGATCGTCCGGGAGCATTTCAAGCCCCTGCGGTCACGGGTAAAGCGGCTCCGCTTCGTCGATGTTCCCGGCCTGTACAGGCAGCTGTACGAGAACAAGCTCCTGTTTCAGTCCCTGCACCGGACGGCTGCGGCGGCGGATACCCCGGTTCCCGCGGAGAACGCCGACGACAGGGACGGACTTCCCGCCCGGTGGGATGAAATCTGCGCGTACACGCTGGAGCGGATGAACCGGGGCGATCTGCCGTACGAAGACGCGACTCCGTTCCTGTATCTGCAGGAACTGACCGAAGGCTTCCGTACCAACACGATCGTCCGGCACGTTCTGATCGACGAAGCGCAGGACTATTCCCCTTTTCAGTTCGAATTTCTGAAAAGGCTCTTCCCGCGCTGCCGCATGACCGTGCTCGGCGATTTCAACCAGGCCGTGTTCGCCCAGGCGACGACGCTGGAAGGAAGCACGCCGGTTGCCGGTCTGTACGGTCCCGGCGAGACCGAGCAGATCGTGCTGCACCGCAGCTACCGGTCGACGAGGGAGATCGTCGAGTTCACGCGCGGCATGCTGAAGGACGGCGCCCAGATCGAGCCGTTCGACCGGGAAGGCGGCAAGCCCGTTGTTTTCACGAGCGCGGGCGCGGGTGCGGGCAAGGGCACGGACGCAAACACATGCGCGGACGCTCTCGTTCGCCGGATGACGGCGGAAATCAAGGCGCTGCAGGCGGATGGCAGCACGTCCATCGGCGTCATCTGCAAAACCGCCGCCGAAAGCGAGCGCGCCTTCGAAGCGCTGAACGGCCTGGATGAGCTACGCCTCATCCGCAAGGATACGCCTTCGTTCGAGAAAGGCGTCATGGTCATTCCGGCTTATCTCGCCAAGGGGGTCGAATTCGACGCCGTTCTCATTTACGACGCCTCCGCCGTCGCCTACAGCCGCGAAAGCGAGCGGAAGCTGTTTTACACGGCTTGTACGCGGGCCATGCACAAGCTCCAGCTCTATTCGGCGGGAACGCTGACCCCATTCGTCGCGGAGCTGGATCCGGCCGTTTATACAGTGGAGACTGTGGAATAACTCCCCCCTGATTAGGCCAGCGGACAGGTCGGTGAAGCCCGCTCGGCAGGCTTGTTTGAGAGTAGGATTCGCTCTGTGATAAAGTAAAGAAGCGAAGGCCTCTTCCCTTCCTTATTTTTCTTACACAGGCGGTGTATGTTAACCATGCTCAGCACTCCCATCGGGCGCTTGCGCGTGATCGGCTTTCTCGAAGGAATTTCATTCCTCCTGCTGCTGTTCATCGCCATGCCGCTCAAGCATTTCGCGGATGTCCCTCAGCCCGTCACGGTCGTAGGAGGCTTGCACGGACTGTTGTTCGTCCTCTTCCTGCTCGCCGTCGCCCACGTCACATTCGTCCACCGCTGGTCGATTCTCAAAGTGTTGACCGCCATCCTGGCCTCCTTCCTGCCGTTCGGCACCTTCGTGCTGGACGCCCGTTTAAAGAAGGACGGCTGGTCCTGACCCGTAAAAAAACGAACGACCAAAAACCTGCCGAGGCATGCCTTGGCAGGTTTTTTTATGGAGCGGAGTTTCCGGCAGGCGGATTTTTGCGGAAGTTGCCCGCAAGCAGGAGCAGAAAAGAAAAGGCGACAATCGCCCCCGTCCAGCACCAGGCGAGCGCATAGTCGCCCGAATCGACAGCGGTATAAATGGCCGTCGGTACCGTCTGAGTCCGTCCCGGGATATTTCCCGCGATCATGATCGTGGCCCCGAATTCCCCCAGCGCCCGGGCAAAACCGAGCACAAAAGCGGTCGCGAGCGCCGGTCCGGCAAGCGGCAGCGTAACGTGGAACAGAACCTGCCGTTCGCCGGCTCCCATAGACCGGGCGGCTCCTTCCAGATCCGGGTCGATCGTCTGGAAGCCCGTTTTGGCCGATTGGTAGACAAGCGGAAAAGCGACGACCGTCGCCGCGATGACTCCCGCTCCCCAGGAGAAAACGACCGGCTGGTCCCAGAGCCATTCCGCCAGACGGCCGATCCAGCTTCTCCGGCCGAAAGCGAGCAGAAGCAGAAAGCCGATGACGGTAGGCGGCAGGACAAGAGGCAGCATAAAGACTGTTTCCAGCAAAGTCCTCCCCCTGAACGGTCGTTTATGTACGAGCCGGGCAGCCAGTACGCCGAATACGAACGCCAGCATTCCCGACAACAGCGCGATTTTCAGCGACAACCAGACCGGAGAGAGGAACATTTCCATGTTCACCGGCATGGCTCAGGGACTTTTCAGGCCGAAACCGTACCGGGTGAAAATATCCCGCGCCTCCGCTCCGGACAGGTACTCGTAAAACTTCCGTGCTTCCACCGTCTGCTTCGTGCCCGAAACGATTCCCGCCGGATATTCGATCGACGAAATTCCCGCCGCTTCTTTTGCCGTATACACCGTTTTCACTTTGCTTGAAGCAAGGGCATCCGTTTTGTAAACGAAACCCGCGTCCGCATTTCCCGATTCCACATAAGCCAGCACTTGGCGGACGTCTTTCGTCCACACGATTTTGGGCTGCAGCTTATCCCAGATCCCGGCTCCGTTCAAGACCTCTTGCGTGTAACTGCCCGCCGGAACCGTTTTGGGTTCCCCGACCGCGATCTTCTTCACCGGCTCTTTCAAAAGATCTTCCGGACCGGCGATGCTGGCCGGCGAATCCCCCGGCACGATCAAAACCAGCTCATTGGTCAGCAGGACGCCCGAATGGTCCTTGTCGATGAGCTGCTTATCCTGCAGAGCCTTCATCTGCGGCACTCCAGCCGAAATGAAGAGATCGGCGGGAGCTCCCTGCTCGATCTGTTTCTGCAGAGTGCCCGATGACCCGAAATTATAGAGCAGCTTAACGCCGCTATTGGCGCTTTCGTAACGCCGGCCGATCTCCTCCAGCGCATCTTTAAGACTCGCGGCTGCGGATACGGTCAGTTCCGCCGCCTTCCCGTTTTCTTCCCGGCTCGAGTCCGGTTTGCCTCCCTGGCTGCCGGTTTGTCCAGCGGAGCATGCGGCGAGTCCCAAGAGCAGGACTCCTGCCGCAATCGCTTGCCCTACCCGCTTCATAAGCACAGCGGCACCTCCATTCTTTTCCTAACTTAAAACTTCGTTTGTTCGATTACGAGACTTCCGGTCGGTCAGTGCCCGAAATACCCCATACGGCAGCCAGCTTGCCGCCGTCTTCCGTGACGACAAACTTCATTTTCGGATTATGGAACATTTCGTTCCACTGATGATTCAGGTCCTCACTTGGAGGAATGACGGAGTCTTCCGTATGCAGCTGCCGGTACAGCTCCAGAAGCCCGTCCAGCTCGTCGTGCCGGATTAGCCGGATGATTGCCGTTTCGTTCATATACGTACCGCCTATTCGTCTGTCTTCGGACTATTTGCGCGGCTTCGCCCGGCTGGTCGGAATCGCTTCAAGCGGATCGTCCGGCCAGTAATGCTTCGGGTAGCGGCCTTTGAGATCTTTTTTTACTTCAAAATAAGCCTCTTTCCAAAAGCTCTCCAGATCGCGCGTAACCTGCACCGGCCGCTGTGCCGGAGATAACAGGTGAAGGGTCAAGGGCACGCGTCCGCCGCCGATGGCCGGCGTAGCTTGAAGCCCGAACATTTCCTGAAGCCGGACATACAGAGCCGGCGCTTCCGGCGTACTGTAATCGACCGGGATGCGGGAGCCGCTCGGCACGGTCAGATGGGTCGGCGCCTGCTCATCCAGCAGCCTCCGCTGCTCCCAGGTGAGCATCGCTTCCAGCACGGCCGCCAGATTCAGACGCTGAAGATCTCCCCGGCTTTTCATCCCGTACACGTGCGGACCCAGCCACTCCTCCAGAGCGGCAAGCAAAGCTTCGTCCGAGACATCCGGCCACCGCGCATCATGATGCGCCATAAAGCTCAACCGCTCGCGGAGCTGCCTCGCCTGTTTGCTCCAGCCCAGCATTTCCAGCCCTTGGCTTCTGATCCCCTGAAGAAGGGCATCCTTTATAAGTTCGGGGTCCGGAGCGGCAATAGTGCTCTCCCGGAGGGTGAGCATGCCGAGCGACGTTCTTTTCCGGGCCCGTACAGCCTGAGCATCACGGTCCCATCTCACCGTTATTTCCTCGACGATTTCATGGGCAAAATGCTCTTCAAGCTCGTCCCGCCCCACGGGAGCTCCCAAATAAATGGTACTTTCCGCGCCCTGATCGTCCAGGTCGGCGCAAACGAGCCAAGGCGCAGACGAGAGCAGCTGCATGTCGGGCAGCACGGCCCCTCTGCCGCTGCTGAGAGTAAACCGCCCGGGCGACCGCTGTCCCGCAATGCGGTCGGGAAAAGCGAACGCGAGCAGCAGGCCTGTCCGTTCCGTACTGCCGGATTCGTCCTCCGGCACACCGAGCTCCCGCTTCCAGCGGGCCGCATCGCTGCCGAGACGGCGCAGCACGGAGACATCCGCGCTCCCCGGCGCAGACACGTCCGCGAAGCTTGCCGGCTCCGCGGCGGCTGTGCCGGCGGCACCGCTGTCGTGCGGCGGCCGCTTCGTCCCGCGCCCCGGACCGCTGTAGGCCCGCAGCGCCTCGGCGCGCGGCCGCAGGTCCGCGTCCCGGGCCGATGGCGTGCCGCGGAGAATGTCGCGCTCGCCGAGCAGCGCCGCCAGCTCGCAGGCAAGCCCTCCCGCGCCCAGCGGAAGCGCCGTCAGCGCCATGTGCGCCAGACGCGGGTGCAGGCCCAGCGCGGCGACCTTGCGGCCGTGCGCCGTCACGGCGCCCGCTTCATCGAGCGCCCCGAGCCTGCGGAGCAAGCTGCACGCCTGCGCGTAAGCGGCCGCCGGAGGCGCGTCGAGCCAGGCCAGCTCGTCCGGCCGGGCTCCCCACACGGCGAGGTCGAGCGCCAGCGGAGCCAGATCCGCTTCCGCGATTTCGGGCCGTCCAGCAGGGGCCAGGCGCCTCTCTTCCTGCTCCGTCCACAGCCGGTAGCAGACACCCGGCGCAAGACGGCCGGCGCGGCCGCGACGCTGATCCGCGGAGGCGCGGGAGACCGCCGTCGTCTCCAAGCGGCTCATGCCCGTGCGCGGCGAGAAGCGCGGAACGCGCACAAGGCCGCTGTCAACGACGATGCGCACGCCTTCGACGGTCAGGCTTGTCTCGGCGATCGTCGTCGCCAGCACGATCTTGCGCCTTCCCTGCGTGTCCGGCAGAATCGCGCGGTCCTGCTGCTCCTGCGTCAGGCTGCCGTACAGCGGCGCAACAAGAGCCTGCCCGGCCGGCAACCGGGCGGCGAGTTCCTTTTCCGCCCGCCGTATTTCGGGAGCTCCCGGCAAGAATACGAGAAGATCCCCTTCCTCCTCGCGCCAAGCTTGCAGAACGGTATCCAGGACGGCCGCCGCCACGGGCCCTTTTACGGCTTCCCGCCTGTAACGGGTTTCGACCGGATACATTCTGCCCTCGCTCGTTACGACGGGAGCACCGTTCATCAGCGCCGCCACCGCGTCTCCTTCTAAAGTTGCGGACATAACCAGAAGCTTCAGGTCTTCCCGCAGCAGAGACTGGGATTGCAGGCAGAGGGCCAGGCCCAGATCGGCCGCCAGATTCCGCTCGTGAAACTCGTCGAATAGCACGATCCCTGCTCCTTCAAGAGACGGATCACGCTGAAGCATGCGCGTAAGGACTCCTTCCGTAATGACCTCGATGCGTGTCTTCGGCCCGACCTTCGTATCCGAGCGCATCCGGTACCCGACCGTCTCGCCCGTCTTTTCCCCCAGCAGGGACGCCATATAAGCCGCGGCGGCCCTTGCCGCAATTCGCCGCGGCTCCAGCATCAGGATGCGTTTGCCGTCCAGCCAGGGCTCCTTGAGGAGAGCAAGCGGCACACGTGTCGTTTTACCCGCCCCTGGCGGGGCGATAAGGACGGCGTTCCGCTCCCGCCTCAGCACATCCAGCAGTTCCGGGAGTACTGCCTCCACCGGTACGTTCATATCTGTATCCCCCGTTTAATTCATCAAAAGTCAACGATTGCTTTTTTCAATGATGCTTTGTTCTATTATAGAAGCGATTCTAAAACTGGCTTTCCGTGTACCCTTACAGCCCGCCGAACTTTAAGAGTTCATCCCGCCCAGGGTATGTATTCATGGCAGCGGCTACGAATGGCCTCGTCGTTTTTCCCGCAGGCAAAATCTTTTTATCGGCAGGGTCGCAGTCATTCGCAGCCGAATTGCGGCCGATCCTGTTTACTACCCGGCTTGCAAGTTTGCGCCGGATCGTTTTTTCCAAAACGCGAAAGAACCGCTCCGCTGGCGGCCGGCCTTGTACCCGGTTCAATCCGGCAAAGCAAATAACCGGAAGTAAAGTTCTTTTCACAGCATAAACCAAATGACCGCTTCCCGTCCATTCACCCGATTGCACAAAAAAAGAGGACGATGCCATCGTCCCCTTGGAGCGAACGCCTTGTACGAGGTCCGCCTCCTAGGCCGTAAACCGGTCGCTTCCCGTGAAGCCCGGATCCGGCAAGTAACTAAATCCGCGTTCATCTACCTGATTCCATACCTTCTAAATCCGGCCGCTCTCTTTAACCTTCTTCTCAAAGAGCGGAGGCGACATTGCTTTTGGCAGTCGTGTTGGGGGTTGGCACAAGCTTCGGAAGGATAGAGCCCAAAAGCAGCATGCCCGTCAGGCCAGTTGCGAAGAGCACCAGGGCCATTCCCCACGCGGGAAGGAACCCGCCGATCACGACATTGATGGCGCAGATGAAATGGGCGCCGCTGTACAGCATGCCGTTGACCGCCATATACGAGCTGCGCGCATGATCCGGAACGATGTTCACGAGGAACGCCTGCTTAATCGGAACATAGATCAGTTCGCCGATGGTGGCGATCAGCATCAGGACAAGGAGCGCCCAAGGATGATTGCCCATGGCCAGGTAGCTGTAGCCCGCAATGTTCAGGAAGAGGCCGACGAACATCGTGCGGGTACCTCCGTATTTTTTGAGCAGATAACCGGTAAAAAGCGATAGGACAACGATGGCGAACGTATTCTCGGTCCTCAGAATGCCCAGAAGCTCAAGACCGTTCAGGCCGGTCATGCCCGGCAGCAGAACAGCTCCGTGAATGTCTCTCTCCAGGCGGATTCCGATGTACTCCGTTAAATTAAACTCCACCGAAACCATAAGGAGGCTGGCCAGGACGTAAATCATAAACGTCCGGTCCCGGAATACTTCTCCATAACTTTTCAGAATATGAAAAGGTCCACCGGTTTTCGGGACGCCTCCCTGCTCTACGTGCCCGGCCGCCGGCTCGAGCGTTTCAGACAACCAGATCAGGGTAACGAGGTAAGAGATGAACGTAACCACCGATGCCCCGAGCAGCAGTTCGAACAAGTACGAACTGAACAGAAATGCCCCGATAATACCCGCGATCGAGATCGACAAGTTATTCAGCCAGTACGTAATGCGATACATGAATTTACGGGCCCCGGGCTCCGTCACGTCGATCAGCATGGCGTCCGCCGCCGGCTTGCTCAGTCCCCAGGCCGCTCCGATGACAAGGCTCATCGCCAGGGTCAGGTACGGCGACACGTACCAGGGCGAATTCGCGACCGCCATCACGGCATAAGCCGCGGTACAGACAAGTTCGCTGATCAGCATCAGTTTTTTGCGACCGATGCGGTCCGCATAATACCCGCCGATAAACGTCGCGGCGACTCCTGCGATAATGTTGCCCATGACCGCAAGTCCGGCTGTCGTCGTTCCGAGCGTTTTGGCGAAATAAACCGCCATGAACGGAAGAACCATACCGCTTAGGATGCCCGTCACAAAGTGCATCGTTATCCGTATTTTTACATTGGGGTGAAAATCTCTGAATCTCATATCCGTTTCCTCATCTTCCGTCGGTACTGGGTGCTTGTTTTGATTTTCCCAGTTTACCAAATCGTTCCGGACTAAAAAAGGTAAAAGAACGGAAACGGATTTCCCCTTTTCTGAACCGGTTTACTTCTTCTGTTCGTATTACTAAAAAACACGAAACCACACCAGGAGGTCTGGCCATGCACCCGACGGAAACCAAAGACGAACTTCTCATGCGGCTCAACGAAATCGACAAATGGGAACAAGAGCAGAAAGATATCTTTTTCTGGGAAAAGCTCGGCCGCCTTCCCTTCGCCCTGCTGGACAAGGTTACCCCGCGCTTTCTGCAGGACCGCATCGGACAGCTTATCGATGAGATCGGAAGCTACATTCAAACCGGCGGAAAATATCTCGTTTCGGAGAAAGGGATGCTTGAACATCTTTCCAAACATACGGCGGAGGAAAAAAATTTCCGTCAAGACGTCCCATCCATCCGGGAAGCCGCGCATCTTCCGCTTGCCGTTATGGACCGTGCCGCGGATTCCCTGGCCGAATCCAGATCCGCGCTCGCGACCGTGCAAGGGGCCACCACGGGTTTCGGCGGCATTTTTACACTGGCGATCGATATTCCCGCCCTGCTGGGCCTTTCCCTGAAAGTGCTCCAAGAGATTGCCGTCTGCTACGGTTATGACCCCAACGACAAGAAGGAACGTATTTTTATTATCAACTGTCTGCAGTTTTCGTCCTCCGATATCGTGGGAAAGAAAGCCATCCTGGAGAAATTGTCCGCTTACGATGCGGAAGGCCGGCAGTCCGTCTCCCAGCTCCAAGGCTGGCGGGAGGTCGTCACCACGTACCGGGATAATTTCGGCTGGAAAAAGCTGTTTCAGATGATTCCGATCGCCGGTATGCTGTTCGGGGCGTATTTTAACCGGGGGACGATACGGGACGTTGCCGAAGCCGGCAAAATGCTGTACCGGAAACGCCGCATTCTCGAAAAGTTGAACGATGCCGCTTAAAGGAGTATCTTCATAGATATCTCGTATGAAAGGGGCGTAACCACAATGAGCTCAAACATAGTACGGGGGCGCTTCGCCCCTACTCCGTCCGGCGAACTTCATATCGGCAACGCCCGTACCGCCCTGCTCGCCTGGCTCCAAACCCGGGCGGCGGGCGGTACGTTCGTCCTGCGGATGGAGGACATCGACAAGCCCCGCTGCCGGCCCGAGCTGGCCGAACAAATCACCGAGGACCTGCGGTGGCTCGGCCTCCACTGGGACGAGGGCCCGGAAGCAGGCGATCCTTTCGGCCCTACGTGCAGAGCGCCAGAGGGCACCTCTACGAGGAGGCGCTCCAGACGCTGCGTGAACGCGGGCATCTGTATCCCTGCTACTGCAGCAGGGCCGAGCTTCACGCCATCTCCAGCGCTCCGCACGGCCTCTCCTCCGAAGGCCCGTCCTATCCCGGCACGTGCCGCTTCCTGACGGAGACCGAGCGTGAGGCGCGCGCGGCGGTCAAAGCGCCCGCGCTCCGCTTCGCGATGCCTGCGGAAGACATCGCTTTCCGCGATCTGGCCGCGGGAGCGCAGGTTTTTTCCGGCGGGGCCGGAGGGGACTTCGTCGTGCAGCGGGCGGACGGCATCGTGGCCTACCAGCTTGCCGCCGCCGTCGACGATGCGGCCATGGGCATCACCGACGTCCTGCGCGGCTGGGATCTGCTCGACTCCACCCCGCGCCAGCTGATGCTGCTGCGCGCCCTGGGTTGCGAACCGCCGCGCTACACGCACGTCCCGCTGCTCTACGGGCCCGACGGCCAGCGTTTGTCCAAGCGGCACGGCTCCTTGTCCGTGTCCGCCATCCGCCGCGCGGGAGTCCCGGCCGAGACACTGCTCGGCGTCCTCGCCTGTCGGGCTTGACCGACCGGCCCGAACCGGTGCAGGCTGCCGAGCTGACGGGGGATTTCCGGCTCGCGGCATTCCCGCGGCATCCCGTGCAGCTAAGCCGGCAGCTCCTTCGGCTGCTTTCCGCGGGCTGAAGCCTCGTCCGCTCTCACCCGTTCGGGGAGCCGCGAGAGACGCCTCCGGCCGGCAGGATAAAACTCCTCTCCTCTGCACAAAGTATTCCTAGCTTTGGCGACCGGATCACCGGAGATTCTGAGGAATTCTGACCGAGGAGAGTGAATCCGCCTTATGGAGGCGAAAAAAAAATGGGATCTCATTTCTGTGGCATCCATCCCGCTGATCATGACTCTTGGAAACTCCATGCTCATTCCTATTCTGCCTTTGATCCGTGAAAAGCTTCACGTGACCTCGTTTCAGGTCAGCCTGCTCATTACGGTTTATTCGATTGCAGCGATCATACTTATTCCCGTCGCGGGGTTCCTGTCGGACCGGTACGGCCGTAAAATCGTTATCATTCCCAGCCTGATTATCGCCGGCATCGGCGGCGCCGTTTGCGGAATTGCAGCCTGGTTTATGCCTAATCCTTATATGACGATCCTGCTCGGCCGTCTGCTGCAGGGAATTGGAGCCGCCGGCGCGGCACCTGTCGCCATGCCTCTCGTCGGAGACATGTTTGTGAAGGAAAGCGACGTCAGCAGCGGCCTGGGTATTATAGAAACGGCCAACACGGGAGGCAAAGTACTGAGCCCCATTCTCGGGTCCGCGCTTGCCGCCCTGGTCTGGTTCCTGCCTTTTATGGCCATTCCCGTTTTCTCTCTGACTTCTGTCCTGATGGTCCTCTTTCTCGTCAAAAAACCGCAGAAAAGCGGCAACAAGGTAGCCGGCCCGGACCAAAATCGCTCGAAGGCGGTAAGCAAAGCGGCAGACAAAAACGGAAAGCCGCAAGCGAATTCCCCCAAAGAATCGGGTAACACCGACGGAACGCCGATCTCGCTTCCGGTTTTTCTGAAAGATCTGAAATGGATCTTTTCCAGGAAGGGCAGGTGGCTGTACGCGATTTTTGCCATCGGCTGCATCTGTATGTTTTTGCTTTTCGGGGTTCTTTTTTATTTGTCGGAGCTCCTCGAAGAGAAATACAATCTGCACGGCATTCTGAAAGGATTCGTTCTGGCGATCCCTTTGACTCTGCTCTGCCTGACGTCTTTTATTACCGGCAAAATCATCGGTCAGCATAAGAAGCGGATGAAATGGCTGACCTTTATCGGCAGCCTGCTTTCTTTGGGCGCGACTCTGGGCTGCCTTCCCTTCAACTCGCTATATGGCCTGCTAACGATGCTTTCCCTGCTCGGAATCGGAATCGGGCTCGCACTTCCGTGTCTGGACGCCTTCATTACCGCGGGAATCGACAAAGCCCAGAGGGGCACGATCTCTTCCTTCTACAGTTCTATGCGGTTCATCGGCGTTGCGGTCGGTCCTCCAGCCGTGTCTGTTCTGCTGTCCAGATATCCGACTATTCTGTTCTATGTACTCGGTGCGGCCTGCCTTCTGGCGGCTATTCTCGCTTTATTCGCCATCCATCCGTCCACGGATGAAGAGCCCCGGGCCAAACCGGAGCCTTCTCCCGCCTAAATTTGAATAGGCTTGTCTTCAGGGACAAGCCTCCTCTTCTACGGAAACCCACATTCTCGGAACGATCCTTCCTTCTCCTTCCTTCTATCTTGCTGCTCACCTCTCACTCTTTTATCCAGGCGACTTTTAAATTCATCTCTTCTATACAATGCGATTCGTCCAGTTCCAGGTTGGAAATGGCGGGCGTGACGGGATAGGCTTCCATCGCTTCGGCCGGAAAAGGCTTGAGCAGCGGGATCAGCCGGTCGGTATCTATCGCCCCCTGTGACATCCACTCTCCGATCGAATGCTGATTCAAAATAACCGGCATCTGGTTATGGAAGGAAGTGATCAGCGAGTTCGATTCCGTCATCAGCAGTGTACAGGTCCGAAGCTCTTTCCCTCTCGGGTCGCTCCATACATCATACAAACCGGCGATGCCGAAAACCTCACGATTCCGGGGCACCACGCGAACGGGAAAGCTTTTCTTCCCCTCCGTTTTCCAATAATAAAAGCCCGAGCACGGAACGATACAGCGCTGACGCATAAAAATTTTACGGTAAGCGGGGTCCTGGTGAACCGACATCCCGTCCGCATTAACCGCATCTCTCGCCCAAAAGGGAACGAACCCCCACCGGTATTCATCCAACACAAGCTCCCCGTTTACGGAAACGATTACAGGCACATGCTGTCTGGGCGAGATGTTATACCGGGCTTTGTACGGAACCGCTATCTTGTTCACTTGGAACCGGTTCTGAAGCTCGGCTAGATCGGCCGTCAGCGAATATTGTTTGCACATGGAACTCACCATCCTTTTGCGCTTTATTGTGCCGCGTCCCAGGAAATATATTCTAATTTATCTTCCTTTTTTAGACAATTACCGACATTTTCAGACAAAAAAATTGGTCATTTCCCCTTTTTGGGGTACAATAGTCCAGAAGAATATGGGGTATATCGGTCTCTTGTTAATAAATAGACTTTTTCAATATGAATGGGCATTTCATCAAATAAAGTCTTATATCCATGATTTGGGTTGACATGAAAAGGGACTCGTTCATAATTCCTTAATATTTTTCTTGTATAAAAGTATAGATCGAAAGGAAAGGAGCCTATTGCATGAGCATTCGATGGAAAGAATGGTATAAAAGCATGTTTGTTTGGACGATCGTGCTGCTGCTTGCCAAAATGGCACTGTTCCGGATCTTGGTCTATGACAAACTGACTCTGGACAAAATTTTAATAGACGCCTTCGATGTGGTGGTAATAGCCTGTCTAATCGAGCTTTTCCGGCCCGGGCGTGTAAAAACAGCACTTTTTTGGATTTTCAATCTCTTAGTCAGTTTGGCATTGCTCGCATCCGCTATTTACTTCCAAAACTTTGGAACAGTCCCCATCTACACAACGTTAAAGCAGCTGCATCAAGTGGGACAAGTTTCTTCATCCGTACGTTCGATTATGAGACCGGAGGACCTCTTGTTCTTCGCGGATATTCTCATCGTTCTGCTATTCAAACTCGTCGTGCGCAAAAAACCGAAAAGAAACTACGTGCCTTTCCGGCTTCCGTCACCGGTTACATACGCTCTCATGATCGTGAGCGTTTTGCTGGCCTCCAGTTCCATAGCGGCCGCTTCCGGCACGAAAAACGAACTGAAAAAAGGAGAAGAGCTCGGATTCTTCGCCTATCAGGCCGTTTCGTTGTTTGACGGACTCCGCGCCAACAGAACCAATTACGCGGACATTTCCGAGGTGAAACAAAATCTGACGGAGCTGGAAGCTTCCTTCCCTCGCAGCGCCCCGCTCGCGCCAGGTGCGGCGCCTAATTATTTCGGCACGGAGAAAGGTAAAAACGTGATCGTGGTCCAACTGGAGGCGTTCCAGAACTTCCCGATCAATCTGGAAGTGAACGGCCAGGCGATCACACCGAATATGAATGAGCTGCTCAAATCCAGCTTCTATTTCAACAACTTCTTCCAGCAGGTCGGGCAGGGCAACACTTCGGACGCCGAGTTTATTTCCAATACGTCCATTTACCCGACAGCTACCGTGGCCATGTCCAGCGGCTTCAACAACCGCGAGCTGCCCGGTCTGCCGAGAGCGCTCAACGCCCTTCAATACGAAACGAATACGTTTCACGTGAACGACGTCAAATTTTGGGACCGGGACAAGATGTATCCCGCACTCGGATTTAAACAGTATTTCGACAAGCCGTCCTTTACGAACGATAATTTCAATGCCTTCGGCGCTTCGGACGAAGAGCTGTACAAGACCGGCATGAAACGGCTCGTTGAGCTGAAGAACGAAAATCAGCCATTCTACGCCCAGTTTATTTCGGCCTCCAGCCACCATCCGTTCAAAATACCCGCGGATAAACAGACGCTGGATCTGCCGGAGAACATCAAGGGCAAGCAGCTCGGTGACTATCTGGAAGCCGTCCATTATACGGACTATGCCCTCGGAACCCTGATCAATCAGCTCAAAGAGAACGGCATGTGGGATAATACCGTTCTCGTTCTGTACGGAGACCACTTCGGCCTGCAGCCGCAGGATAACGATCCGAAGATGGTCAGCGAGGCGCTCGGAATCGATTACCACGAGCAGATTTCCCGCTACAACATCCCGCTCATTATCCATGCCCCTTCCCAGAAGGAAGGCAAGCAGATCGAAACGGCCGGCGGCCAGCTGGACATTATGCCGACCGTAGCCAATCTGCTCGGCATCCGGCTGGATGAAACGGGGATTGTGCCGTTCGGGCACGATTTGCTCAACGTGACGAAGAACGTTTCCGGAATCCGGTACTACCTGCCGACCGGCTCCTTCGTCAATAACGATATCTTGTTCGTTCCGGGCGAAGGCTTTGACGACGGGACCGCGGTCTCGCTCAAAACGCACAAGCCCGTGGCTGATTTCAGCCAGTACCGCAAAGATTACGACTACATCATGGACCTGATGCAGCTATCCGATGAATATGTGAAGCTGCTTCCCGTCCGCAAATAATGTATCATCAGGTAACAGGAGCCGGGACATAACGCAGGCACCTGTACAAGAAGGCGGCGCCCTCCAAGGGCGTCGGCCTTCTTTCTTTTTGGCCCGAAAGCAGCCTAGAGACGATTGGAAAGATGTGGAGAATCTTCCGTTTTGATTTGTTTGACATGTGATTTGTTCCGTAGCATAATATTTACTATAGAATGTTTCACTTGTGAATCATTAAACAGTGCAACGATAGGAGGCGAGAGCATGGAGAGCCCGCTTTACCCCATCTATACTTCTTTTCGTGAAGTTAATCAGACGATCAAGCGTATCCTTCGCACGAATGCGGAAGCGATGGGGTTATCCCATGTGCAGTTCACGATTCTTCGGCTCCTGAGTAATTGTCCCGGCACGAATGTGACGGAGCTTGCAGAGCGCATGCAGCAGACAAACAGCTCGGTCAGCGTGGCCATCGAACAATTGGTCGGGATGGGACTTGTGAATCGAATCCGCAGCAAAGAAGACCGCCGGAACGTCAAATTAAACTTGACCGATAGAGGTACGGAGAAGGTAAGGCTTTCAATGAATGAAGATTCGCATCTTTATAAACAGCTTGTGCGGATCTTGGAAGTCCCGCCTCAGGAGATTCAAAACATGCTGGACACGCACCAAAAAATTTTAGATCGGCTAAACGCCAAGGAGGAATAAAGTAAGATGGGTTACACCAGAATCGTTATCACCAACGTAGTTGTCATTATTGTTTTAATTGTCGCCGCTGTTACCGGCTATTATTTCTATAATCAGTCGACCACCTATATCAAAACCGAAAATGCGCAGATCGCCGGCCAGCAAATGCTGATTACCGCTCCTGCCACAGGAAAGCTTGAAGACTGGAAAGGCAAAGTCGGCCAAGTTTTTAAAGCCGGCGACGTGATCGGTACCGTTCAAACGGCCGGAGCTCAAGGAACTACCGCCGTGAACGTGTCTATGCCTGCAGACGGCACAGTCGTACAGACAAGCGCTTATGACAATGAAACCGTAGCTCCCGGCACACCGCTCGGTTATGCCTATAACATGGGAAGTCTTTTCGTAAATGCCAATATTGAAGAAACGCAGCTCAAAAACGTCAAAGTCGGCCAGACCGTCGATATCTATGTCGATGCTTTCCCGAACAATACGCTGACCGGAACCGTGAATCAGATCGGCCAGGCTACTGCCGGTACGTTTTCCATGCTTCCGCAAAGCAACAGCAACGCGAACTACACGAAAGTCACTCAAGTTGTCCCGGTTAAAATTATGCTGACCGATAATCAAGGGGTTGCACTCGTACCCGGTATGAGCGCCGAGGTCCGCATCCATAAGTAAGGAGCGATTAAGGAATGTCTGAAACAAAAGCATTAGTTGTCTATAAGGAGAAAGAACCCGAAGAAGACATGACGAAGCATCGTGGTACGGTGCTTCTCGTTTTAATTCTGGGTGCCTTCGTCACCATTCTTAATCAGACGCTTCTCAATGTGGCCCTGCCCCATTTGATGAATGATTTCAACGCGTCTGCGGACACCATTCAATGGCTGTCCACCGGTTACATGCTGATTAACGGGATCATTATTCCGATTTCCGCATTCCTGATCGGTACGTTTACGACCCGGCAGCTATTCATCTCCGCGATGATTTCATTCACCGTCGGCAGTTTGATATGCGGCATGGCGCCGAACTTCACCATTATGATGATCGGCCGTATCGTACAGGGCGCGGGCGCCGGTATTATTATGCCGCTCATGATGACCGTTATTCTGAACATCTATCCCCCTCAAGTAAGGGGACGTGCCATGGGTATGATCGGGATCGCCATGTTCTTTGCTCCGGCGATCGGCCCTACTCTGTCGGGCTGGATTATCGAGCACTGGACTTGGAGAATCTTGTTCTACGTCGCCATGCCGATTGCCATCCTCGATATTATTTTTGCATTCCTTGTGCTGAAAAACGTCACGAAAGTAACGAAGCCCGTATTCGACTTCCTCGGATTCGTTACGTCGACGATCGGTTTCGGCTCGCTCCTGTACGGAATCAGTGAAGCCGGCAGCAAGGGCTGGGGTTCCGTTACGGTCGTCTCTACCATTGTCATCGGCATTGTCTTTATCGCCCTGTTCATCGTTCGCGAGCTGACCGCCAAAAACCCGCTTCTGAATTTGCGGGTTTTCAAGTACAACATGTTTTCTCTCAGTACCGTCGTCAGCTGTATCGTGAACATGGCCATGTTCGGAGCTTCTATCCTCGTTCCGATCTATGTCCAAAACATCAGAGGGTACAGCCCGATCGAAGCGGGTCTGCTTATGCTGCCCGGCGCGCTTCTGATGGGGGTCATGTCGCCTATTTCAGGCGCCTTGTTCGACCGGTTCGGCATCAAGCCGCTCGCCTTTATCGGCCTTACCATTACGGCCATCACAACTTGGCAATTCGCCCATCTTAATGCGGATACGACCTATTCGACCCTGATGTGGCTGTACACGATCCGCATGTTCGGCATGTCGTTCATTGCGATGACGATTATGACGACCGGACTCAACCAACTGCCGAGAGAGCTGGCCAGTCACGGCACGGCGGCATCCAATACGGCGCGCCAGATAGCTTCTTCGATCGGTACGGCAGTTCTGGTTACCATCATGACAAATCGCACAACCTATCATGTCGGACAATATGCCAACGACCTGTCTTTATCCAACCCGAACTACAATCCGTCAGGGCTGGAAAGCATGGGCGCGGCATTCGCCCAACAGATGGGCCAGTCCCTTGCGGCAGGCAAAGCGTATGCCAGCCAGATGCTGTACGGGCTCGTTACGAAGCAGTCTACGATTCAAGGTATCAATGACGCCTTCGTCGTTGCAACTGGACTCACGATTATCGCATTGGTTGTCTCCTTCTTCTTCCGCCGCGTCGCTCACGGCAAATCCGCCAAGAAAAAATTGGCCGAGAAACCGGCAGAACCGATTGAATTGACGGATTCGAGAGGGCAAACAGCGCGGGTGTAACATCCGCGCTTTCTCATTTGATCTTGTCAGGAAAGGAAGTCTATTATGAAAATTTTTGTAGTTTACGACAGCGAGAGCGGCCATACCGAAGCGCTTGCCCGCTCCATCGCGGAAGGCGCCGCCGCTCATCCGGAGGCCGAGGTACTCCTCCGCCACGTCAACGAGGCGCAAATCAGCGAGCTGGAAGACGTGGATGCGATCATCTGGGGCTGTCCGGGCCATTTCGGTACGATCAGCTCCGGGCTGAAGAGCTGGATCGATAAGCTCGGCTACATGTGGGCCAAAGGCGAGCTCATCGGGAAAGTCGGCGCCGCGTTCTGCACAACGGCGACTGTCCACGGCGGCATCGAAATGACGCTTTGGAACTTGATTACACCGATGCTCCACAACGGCATGATCATCGTCGGCCTGCCGAGCAACGTACCGGAAAATGTGCTTTACGGCTCCTATTACGGCGTCGGCATCACTTGTCCGGTCGAGGCGTCCAAGGATGCCCCTCCCAACCTGCCGACCGAGTCGGATCTGGCTCTGGGACGCGCCCTGGGCAAACGGGTTGCCGATATCGCCCAAAAGCTAGCTTAAAGCGTTAAGGAAAGGATGATACCCGTTGGACTTATTTTATTTTCTGGCCATTGTGGTCATCGGCCTTCTGGTGCTCATCCCGGTTAACTTGAAGTTGTTCCGCAAGTCGGCGCAAAGCCAGCAGCCGGAGAAACCGGCCGAGGAGCCAGCTTCCGGTAGCCGGGTCAACAACTTAACGGACGGACACGCTCCCGAAACCGCCGGGCCGCATGGAGAAGTTCCTTCTGTACATGCCGGAGCGGAAGCCGCTGCGCCTGCAGCCGCTCCGAACCTTGCGGACGCGGCCCGTGCCGGCACGCATCCCGAGAGTCTGGAAGAAGATCGCGCACCGGAAGTGACCGTTCCGGGCGCTTCTTCCAGGGAGCCGGATCCCGCCCCCGCACGGCCGGGCACGGCTGCCGCTTCCGCTCCTGCTCCCGTAGAGCAGGAGGAAGCACGCTTCGCCCCTGCGGCCGAGGAGACGGCTTCCTCCGCGCAGCCGGAGGCCGAGCCGGAACTGCCTCCGCGCAGCCAGCGGCACGCGGGCCACACGCACGGCCGCAAAGCGTCGCTGCGCGGCAGCAGCATCCGTCCGGGTGCGCAGACACCGCGCGCCGAGGCGCCGCTGCCGGCGGAGCCGCCGCATGAAGCGGCCGAGCCGTCCGCAGCCGGAGCGCTTTCCGAGGACGCCGCAGGAATCAGCGCTGCAGCCGCGGCCGCTTCCGCCGGGGAAGCGCCGCGGCTGCAGCTGCACCCGTTCGCGGACCGCAAGCGCAGCCCCGAACCGCCGCACGTGGAAGATGCAGCCAGCCTTCGGGCGGACGAAGCGCCGGCGGAACACCCGGCGCCGTCCGCTCCTGCGGCCGCAGCCGGCAGCACCCCGGCAGCGGATCGCGCACCGTCCGGCGTTCCCGTGCCGCTTGCCGCCGAAATGGGCGCCTCGGCTCACGCGGCCCCGGCCGCAAGGTCCGGATCGGCCGGTGAAGACGGCGGCGTCCACTCGGACGTGGACTACCGCGAAGCGCTTCGCCGCGGACTCCGCCCCGAACCGGAGCCGGAAATCGTGCCGGAACCGCGAAAGGACGAGAAGTACGACGACCGGAAATACCGGGACACGCTGCGGGATATGTTCCGCGAAGCGGCGAAAAACGCCGGAAACGGCGATACGGACAAGCGCAAGTAAGGCCCTGACCCAATAGACGCACAAAAAACCCGCATCCGGAGATTTTCTCCGTATGCGGGTTTTTTTCGATGCAAGCGAGGCCTTAACGATAAAAATTTCTCAGTTTCCGCCGCCGTACACACGGTACGCCGAATGAAGCGTCGGACCTACGTACTGGTTCAGCGGGAACGAATGACGGATCGCTTCGGTGATGAAAGCTTTCGCCGTGCGAACGGCTTCTCTCACGGACTTGCCTTTGGCCAGCTCCGCCGTAATCGCCGCCGAATATGTGCAGCCTGCGCCGTGCGTATTCGCCGTTTCGATGCGGTCGGACTCCAGCAGCTCGAACGTTTCGCCGTCGTACAGAACGTCGACCGCTTTGTCGTGCTGCAGCTTGCCGCCGCCTTTCACGAGCACAAACTTGGCGCCGAGCTTCTTGATCGCCGCAGCCGCTTCCTTCATGTCTTCTACGGTGCGCAGAGGAGCGTGTCCGCTAAGCTGGGCCGCTTCGAACAGGTTCGGTGTCACGATCGTGGAACGAGGCACCAGGACGTCGCGCAGGCTGACAGTCGTCTCGGGATGAAGCGCCTCGTCGTTGCCTTTGCAGACCATAACCGGGTCGATCACGACATTTCCGACGTTCTCCCGGTCGATGGTGCGGCCTACGAGTTCGATGATTTCAACCGAGCCGAGCATGCCTGTTTTCATGGCGTCCACGCCGACTCCGTGAAGAACCGTCTCCAACTGCGGCGCAAGCACCTCAGTGGAAATCGGGAAAACCTGATGGGCCCAGCCGTTGTGCGGGTCCATCGTGACAATCGTGGTCAGGGCGGTCATTCCGTATACGCCGCGCTCCTGGAATGTTTTCAGGTCGGCTTGGATGCCGGCTCCTCCGCTGGTATCGGAACCCGCAATCGTTAATGCTTTGTACATAGTCTTGTCCTCCTTGCGATAAGGTCTTAGGTGTCGAATCCGGGATGCGGTTTATAACGATCCAACTCGAAAATCGTCTACTCTCTATCCTACGGCACGGTGTGAAAATGTGCAATATGCCCGAGAGCCTACAGGAGTCGACAGGTGCTGCCCTACTAAACCGAAAACGAAAAAACCGCCTTTCGGCGGTCTTTCGTGTACCCGCGTTCCTTGAATGGAACACCTTATAGCAAATTTTTGAAATCGTCCGCGGATATGCCCTCTTCCACCGCAAACTCGAAATCGTCCACATCGTAAATCTGTACCGGAATTTCCGCCTGAATGATTTTTTCCACCAGTTCGACCTGATCGGTCAGCATAGGCACTTTTTCGTGCAAGGCGGTCAAAATCAGTTCGGTTTCCACCGGATCGAACGATTCCCCGTAATGAGCGTTGTCCACGGAATTCACAACCGTGAAGGATACCATATCGTTCACGAGGATCGGCGGGCTTTTACGCCAAGGTACAGTCAAGGCCCGTTCGATTTTTTTCTTGTTCAGCGGATCCTCGAAAAAAGTGATCAGCTCTCCGATCATCTCTTTAACATGCGCGTCCTCCTGCGGTTCGGGCATAACCGGCTCCGGGCTGTCCTTCAACTCGTACAACTCGGCAACGGTGGAGTACGGCAGAATATATTCTACCGGACGCCCGGGCACCAGCAGTTGTCCATATATGGCAACCAGGACGGACTCGATAATAAAGCGTCGGCCCATCGTTTCTTCCCCCTTTGTAAATCGGCACAGCCAAAATAGTCAACTACCATCATAACACTTCCTGTAGGGTCCTTCCAGCATTATGGGAATATTTTGTCCGGCCGGGGGTGATGGCAAGGAGCTGCTCTCTCTTCAGGCAAGCACGGATTCGATCAAGGCCAGCTCTTCCTCGGAAAAGTCGAGATTGGCGACAACGGCCGCGTTCTCTTCGATCTGGCCGGGCCGGCTTGCGCCGATCAGCGCCGAGGTCAGGCGTCCCTCTCTCAGCACCCAGGCAAGCGCCATCTGGGCCAGAGTCTGCTTGCGGTCGCCGGCGAGCTCGTTCAGCCTGCGGATTTGTTCCAGCTTCTCGTCCGTCACGTCTTTTTCTTGAAGAAAGACCGACGGTTTGGCCGCGCGTGAATCCGCCGGGATTCCGCCCAAGTATTTGGTCGTGAGCAGCCCCTGCGCCAGTGGGCAGTAAGCAATACTGCCGACGCCATTGTCCCGCAGCACGTCCTGCAGGCCGTTTTCGATCCACCGGTTGAACATGGAATACGACGGTTGATGGATGAGCAGAGGCGTCCCCAGCTCTTTCAGAATGCGGATCGCATCGGCCGTCTGTTCCGCCGTATAATTGGACACGCCGACATAGAGCGCTTTGCCTTGTCTGACCATCGAATCCAGCGCCATCATCGTTTCTTCGAGCGGCGTTTCGGGATCGAAGCGGTGGGAATAAAAAATATCCACATAATCGACCCCCATCCGCTTCAGGCTCTGATCCAGACTGGCCGTCAGATTTTTGCGCGACCCCCATTCTCCGTAAGGGCCTTCCCACATAAGATAACCGGCTTTCGAAGAAATGATGAGTTCGTCCCGGTAAGGCGCAAGGTCCGTTTTCAGAATCCGGCCGAGATTCTCTTCCGCCGAACCCGGGGGAGGCCCGTAATTGTTCGCGAGATCGAAATGGGTAATTCCCAGATCAAACGCTTTTCTGATCATCGCACGGCCGTTCTCATAGGAATCCGATCCGCCGAAATTGTGCCAAAGGCCCAGCGAAATAACCGGCAGCTTCAAGCCGGAGCGGCCTGCCCGATTGTAAACCATCGAAGCGTAGCGATCTTTATCCGCCAAGTAATGCATGAATATTAGCACCTCCGAAGATTGCGTGATAGAAACGCCTCAGGTACTGCGGAACTTTTTGCAAAGCTCCGCAGTAAGTCGGTACATTCAAACATACGCATAAACATTTACGTTAAAAGTGTTCCCCCTTACCCCACCCCAATGAAACGCATTGCATGAAGAAAGCTTGTGCTCCCCCTGTCTCATGTTGTTCCCTCCTTGGGCAAAGGCTCTGTACATTGAAATTCGCCCGCAAGCTTCATTTACCTGCCGAAGCGCTACATATAAATCAGGTTAGAATTTAAAAAAAGAAGCTGTCCCTTCATCACTTTCGTGACTTCGGGGCAGCCTCCTGACTTTTATCCGGCCATCAGATTTTTGGCATCTTGGGGACTGTAAACCGAGATGTGATCCACCTTGCCGGTCGATTTAGGGATAACGAATTTCAACTGATACTGGCTTCCGGCTCCGTACGTATAAATCGTGTCGTCGCCGTTGACCGTTACTTCCGCAGGCTCGCCGAGCGTCTGTTTGATATCCGCCAGAGCAAGCTGCTGTAGCGCTTTGTCATAGGAACGGACATCGAAGATCAGCATCCCTTTGTTAAAGCCGAAGGTCACTCCGCGCTTCGAATAGGTCGCATACTGGCCTTTTCCCGCGCCTTCCTGCTTGTCGGGCTTGCCCCATTTCTTCTCTACGTCGTCAAAAAGTCCCGTGTGGGCGGCATATTCCACGCCCGCAATCTGACCTTTGCGCGCCAGCTCCATGATTCCTTTAACTTGCGCGGCTTTATCGGAACCGGTCGAGCCTCCTTCACCCGGCTTGGCCGTTGGAACCGGGGCCCCGCTCGGTTCCGGGCTTCCGCTCGGACTTGCAGACGGGGTCGGTGCGGCGGATACGGTCGGCGCGGCCGTGGGACTGGGCGCGGGTTGCGACTCCGAGCCACACGCCGACAGGGCAAGCGGCAGGGACATAACGGCTGCCATCATCAGCATACGGCTTTTGTGCGTTAAGTTTGAGTTCATGGCTTCAATCACTCCTCGGATCGTTTCAGGGAGTTGCGCTCCCCTTTCTTTTCCGGGCTGCGGTCGGCGGATCGAACATGTACCGGGTCCGGTTTATGGCTTGCCGGGCCGGTTCCGGCTTCGGATCAGTTCGGCGTCCGGTTCGGCCGATTCCGCTAACTACCGGTTCTCCCTGCCGATTTGATCTCGGACGGGAGCTTGACTATACTATAGGCTGGATACACCATCCAGATCCTATGTCGAGTATACTCCAGGAGGACAACCATGATCAAACAAGCGGGCACGATTGCGGTTTATGTGGATGACCAGCAGGCATCCCTCAAATTTTGGACGGAACGGGCCGGGTTCGCCGAAGTGGCCAACCATCCGATGGGTCCGGATGCGGCTTGGATAGAAGTGGCGCCGCCCGGCGCCCAGACACGCCTCGTGCTTTATCCTAAGGCCATCATGCCGGGGTGGGAAGAGCAGAAAGCCGCCGTCGTTTTCGAATGCGACGATATTCAGGAAACCTACAAGACGTTGTCCGCCAAAGGCGTCCGTTTTCTGGAAGCGCCGAACCAGATGCCATGGGGAACCTACGCGCGTTTCGAAGATATCGACGGGAACGAATTTTTGCTGAAACAATAGAATTTCAGGAGAATCCGGCTGAACCATCCGGCCGCACAAAAACACCCGCCTTTACGGACGGGTGTTTTTTATTTTTGTCAAAACCAAAAGGATACTTCAATAACAATAATAATAAAATGCAATACAATATAAAATTATTGTAAAACGATAAATCATTTGCTAAAATCATGTTGTCATAAATAAGTGAGGTGTTTTAAATGAATGTTAAACGAGGTTCGACCCATTTCTTAAAGGTAATTATTTTTCTGGCTGGAATTGCAGTGCTTGCTTTGTGTATCTATTGGTTGCCTGAAGCAACGAGGAGAGATGCCCTAGCAAATCCAGATTACCATTACCAGGTTTACCCCTTTTTAGTATGCGCGTATGGAATCTGTATTACGTTTTCTGTTGCAATGTATCATGTTTTTAAGCTATTAACTTATAGCGAAAGGAACAATGCTTTCTCCGAGTTATCCCTCAAATCTTTGAAGGTTATAAAGAGATGTGCCTTTACTGTCATTTTCTTCATTTTGTTAGTGCTAGTAAACTTAATGGTGCTTGCTAAAACCACAGGAGATGACGCAGCGGGTCCGATATCGCTAAGTCTAATGGGTATTTTTGCAACAAGTATTGTTGCAGTCATTTTAGAAGTTCTTCAAAAACCAATAAAAAATCTCCTGGATAAAAAATAAAAAAGAGGTGTTATAAATGAAAAAAGCATCCACATTGTTTTTAAAATTAGCGGTTATTCTTATGGGGATTCCAGTTCTTGCTATGTGTATATATTTAGTGCCTAATGTAGCGAATTTTGCATCCGAATTATACCCAACTATCGCTTCAATGAAATATCTCGTTTTCATCCTTATGTATGGAGCGGCTATCCCTTTCTATTTTGCTCTCTATCAAGCTTTCAATCTTTTGCGTTATATGGATAAAAGCAAATCATTTTCGCAATTATCAGTACATGCATTAAAGAATATAAAACATTGTGCGATTACCATCAGCAGTTTATATGTATTAGGCATGCCACTCATTCATTTTATAGCAAAGAAAGTTGACCCTCCTATTGGATTATTGGGACTCATCATCATTTTTTCTTCGTTGGTTATCGCCTTTTTTGCTGCTGTCCTACAACGGCTTTTGCAAGAAGCGATTAACATAAAATCAGAAAATGATTTGACGGTCTGAGGTGAGGATATGGCAATTATTATTCATATTGATGTGATGTTAGCAAAACGGAAAATGAGCGTAACGGAGCTTTCGGAGAGGGTTGGAATTACTATGGCAAATCTTTCCATTCTGAAAAATGGGAAAGCAAAAGCGGTTCGTTTTTCAACATTAGAAGCGATATGTAAGACTTTGGATTGTCAGCCAGGTGATATTTTGGAGTACAAAAGCGACGAAGACACTCAATAAAAACAGACAACTAATTAATTTAATTAACGGGTAAGATAGCTTAATAAACCGCCCTTTACGGGGCGGTTATATTTTAGTTTGAAAAACAACATTGAGAATTAACATAGCCTTATTTTTTATAAAACGGACCACGATTTGCCGCCGTCTTTGGTCTGTACAAGAACGGACCTCTTCTGATCCTTCGTTTCGAGAAGAATCCAGCCGACATTTTCCGAAACAAATTGGAGCTGCGTCAATTGAGGATATTTGCTCCATGTTCTGGACAAAATTTTGTCCTCGTTCAGCGGTGCCCACGTTTTACCTTTGTCGGACGTATGGTAGACGATATTTTTATCCAGGTACCACCCGTCGGTCTCGCTCAGGAAAAAAGGCAGCGTGAAGGCGTTGGACTCTTTGTCGGTTCCGACTTTGAAAGGCGCGTAACTCCAGTTGACGCCCCCGTCGTCTGTGAACAAGCCGTGGAACTGATCCGCCTCGCTGCTCGGGCAGCTGAACGGAATCCAGCCTTTGCTGCGGTCCGATCCGAAGAATACCGGTTGGAGCACGTCCACAACCTCGCAAGCTTCGCTGCTCCGGGCCGCGGCGATCACCTTACTTTCCTTCCAGGTCCGCCCGCCGTCCTCGCTCCGGTACATTTTGGGCTGTCCTTTCACTTCCATGGAGAGCCAGCCTGTCCGCAGATTCTGAAAAGTCAGCCCGGTAATGGTCCCTTCCTGGGGAAGCTGGGCATCGGCGGCCCGCTGCCAGGTCGATCCTCCGTTGGAGGTGGAATACAGGATGCGGCCGGAGTCCGCCTTGGACGGGTCCGTGATGCTGAGCATCCAGCCGTTCTGCGGCGTCTGAAAATCCAGCACGACGGGATTCATCTGTTCAGGCAGATCCACGGCTTTCCAGCTTCCTCCCCCGTTCTCCGTCTGCCAGATCGTGGACTGCTTACCCTCCAGGTCGCTGCGGACGATCCATCCTCTCTGCTTGTCGAGGAAGGATATCGCTTGCCCGTAGCCCGGCGAAAATTTAAAATTACCGGCTGACGGCGGAGATACGTTCTGCCAAGTCTGCCCGCCGTCCAGCGTCCGGTACATGCGCAAAGACTGATTCGTCACGCCCCAGGCGTAACCCGTCCTTTCGTCGATCAGATGAAAATCGAGCAGCCTCGTCTGGATCTGAAACTCGGAAGGCGTATCCTTCTTGGTATCCGCTCCCGGTTTTGCCGTCGGCTGCGGTTCCGGAGTCACCGTAGGTTCCGGCGCCTGCGGCGCTTTGGCCTCGTTGGAGCCGGTACTCAGGCAGCCGCTTAACATGCCTGCAAGCAGCAGGCCTATCAGGAGCAGGGTGCTTCTGCGAATCATGCTGATACCTCCTTACCGATCAAATACAACCCTTTGTATCACTCACTTGGTGGGCCTGTTGGTCGGCCTCTTTGTATGCCGTTTTGCCGGCAATCGGCGCATTTTTTAATGGATAACATCCCTCTATAAAATTTCGCGGGGTTAAATACCTCACTCTATTGTAAAGAATTTTTCGCTTTCATTCCACCCCTCGGCGAATAAGGTGCCTGAACAGCGCGCCTTTTTCCTCTCTACGAAAGTTGTCCGGTACCAACATAGTGGACCCGGCCCATGTTTTCAGCCAGGGGTAAACACTGTTTCTCTAGACCCACACGGGTATCGTCCGGTACGATAGAAGTCCAGAACTAAGCAGGGCAATGGAGGCAGCGCAAGTGGAAGCATACAACGACTTAAAACAAGGCGAACGGGGTGCCTGGACATCCATTGTCGCCTATATCGCACTGACCGTGCTTAAACTCGGTATCGGATACCGGGCCGGTTCGGAAGCGCTCACTGCCGACGGCCTCAACAATGCCACGGATCTGATCGCTTCCGTGGCGGTCCTCATCGGGCTGCGGATCTCCCGCAAACCGCCTGACAGCGATCATCCTTACGGCCACTTCCGCGCCGAAACCATCGCGGCGCTTATCGCTTCCTTTATCATGTTTGCCGTCGGCATTCAGGTATTTATCCAAGCGATAAGCTCTTTCACGGGACCGAAGCTGGAAGCCCCCGGCATGCTTGCCGCTTGGGTCGCTTTGCTGTGCGCGGCGATTATGTACGGAGTGTACATCTACAATATCCGGCTTGCCCGCAAGATCAACAACAAGGCGCTGCTGGCCGCCGCTTACGACAACCGTTCGGACGCTTTCGTCAGCCTGGCCGCATTCGCGGGCATTATCGGCGCGAGGCTCGGGCTTCCCTGGCTCGATCCCGTCGCGGCCGTTCTCGTATCCTTGCTGATCTGCAAGACGGCCTGGGGCATTTTCATCGATGCCGCCCACGCCTTAACGGACGGCTTCGACGACAAGAAGCTGGCGCTCTATAAACAGACGATTGCCGGCACACCCGGTGTGGAAGCCATCGAAGACGTCAGAGCCCGCGTTCACGGCAATCAGGTGCTTCTCGATGTCGTGATCGTCGTGGATCACCAGTTGACCGTCGCCCAGAGCCACGATATCGCGGAGGACGTGGAGCAGCGGATGCTCCGCAAGCACAAGGTCGGTCATGTGCATGTGCACGTCGAGCCGACCCCGATGTAAACCGGGACGATTATCTCTTGAACTTCACGCTGCGTCATGTGTTATTCTCCATGCATAGCCATGAAGCAGAGGTGATATTCGGTTGTTAGATTTTATTTTGCAGTATAAGTGGGCGTTCTTTATCGGGGGAGAAGCGGTTTTCTGGGGCAGCATCGTGTGCTTTCTCCTGCTTCGCTACGTCTGGAACTACCGGAAACTGAGCAAGGTGTTTATCCTGTTGTTCCTGCTGAGCGATTTGTGGATGGCGACCATCGGCTACCTGGATTACAGACGGACCGGACAATTCGAGACCTTTCAGCTGGTGATCCTGATCTTTCTCGCTTACGCGCTGTTCTTCGGACGGGGCGA
Source organism: Paenibacillus chitinolyticus NBRC 15660 (assembly GCF_000739915.1). Classification (GTDB taxonomy): domain Bacteria; phylum Bacillota; class Bacilli; order Paenibacillales; family NBRC-103111; genus Paenibacillus_F; species Paenibacillus_F chitinolyticus. The sequence goes on from NZ_BBJT01000003.1 coordinate 397,559, forward strand.
TCTGCGCAAGCTGGATGCCTTTATCGCCGGAAAGACGGCCAAATGGCGGGGCATACCGGAAAACGAACTTCCTCCCCCGGAGCTTAAATTAACGGGAGCCGCACATACACGCCGCGAGCTGAGAAATTTCTCCGTTCATTTCATTCTCTATGCCGCCGTTACGGCCGTCCTGATCGTGACGTACGGAATTTTGCCTGCGGGATCACTCCCTCCCGAACCTTCGGGTCCGCCGGCACTCCGCCTGGTCTTGGCAGGCATCGTGAACCACGAGACTGCGGCCTCCGTTTTGAAAGTATGGAGTCTCATTCTGGCCGTTGACGCCGCCATTACGTTGTCGTATGTCATTTTTCCCAAAAAGCCGAAAAAGACCGCGACTCCGGGATAGCTTGTTTCCGCGATGTGGCCGTTATAAAGGCCAGGGCGCATGTCCGGCCGCTTGAAAACAGCTCAAAAAGCCCTGGATTAAGCAGGGCTTTTGTCTTTTTTTGCAGAACCGCTGCCGCAGGGCGCCGCACCTATCCTCAAATTCGGCCGGGCCCGCAGGTGTGCAGAATGACGCGTGAACATCAGATCACGAAATCGAGCACCTCACGGTAGGGCAGGTACGCTTTCGTTCCCGTTAAGGGAGGCGAATACACGTGAAGGCTTACAATCCGTTCCTCATGTTCGTTGCGCATTTCGTGAATTTGCCCGCGTGGAGCATACATACACTCCCCGCCCGTGACGGGAGCCGCCATAAAAGGCTCGGGATAACCGCCCCGGTCCAGTTCATACCACACATTGAGCATCTCGCCTTCAATAACGCGGGCGCAGCCGATCGAAGACCCGTGGTCGTGAATAGCCGTTTTGCTGTGCCCCGGCAGATGGATCACGACGACCTCCACATCGGCAGTCCGAAGCAGGACATGCCGTCCGTAGGCCAGCCGCTCCGGCTCGGTAACGTACGGGGAGATTTTGTCCCTCGTCAGAGACAAAGCTTCCAGCCCGGCCCTCAGCTCGTTCAGCGTCGGTTTTTTTAAGCCGCCGAAGTGTTGTTCAATTAATTGAAGCAGATTCATGCCGCATCCTCCTGTATATCAGGTATTCTTATGGAATGAATAACGGGAATTGATATCAGGATATGGGCAGAACAGCAGGTTGGTGCCTGATTGTGGAAGCCGAATATTCAAAGGAGTCCAGCGTGCGGGACTCCGCATCGTTAAAAAGCCCGTCCGGGTATCCCGGACGGGCTTTTTCGCGTTATTGTCGTTGGCCGTCATCGTGCCGGACCGGCCACAGGGTACTGCGCGCCGGGTAAGCCCGAATGGGCGGCTTTTCCCGCAAAACGCCTGCGGACTCCGCAGGATCACGCTCCCACCCGCGGAAAGCTTCCTTGGCGCGGGCGGGATTACGCTCCGGCCGGGTCCGCTCCGGCTGACGAACACCGCCGGCTGTCCTGCGACTGCAGGAACGGACGGGGCTGGCTTCGAAAGCCGGGAAGCTTCGGCCGTACGGCGGCCCGGCCGTCAGACCTGCGCTTCCACCGCCTCATTGCCGCGGCGGCTTCGGTTGTGCTCCAGAACGGCCGTCACCATTTCCGCCACCGACGAAGTCGTATGACCGGCCCCCGCTTTTACCTCATCCTGGCTTTTGATCATCGCAAAGCTGTGAGGCGTCAGGGCGAACATCGGCAGATCGTTGTAGGAATCGCCGACGCAGGCGGCCTCGTCATGCTTCAGCCCCAGCTCCTTAAGCAGCCGGGCCAAGCCTATTCCTTTGGAAATCCCCGCAGGCATCAGGTCCATACAGTCATGATCGGAAATGACGGCTTCCACGCTTCCCGCATATTTTTCCATCAGTTCCTCGCGAAAAGACAGAAGCTTCTCCATATCGCCGAACAGGGAAAATTTGCAGGGCTTCACCTGCCCCGAGCGAATCTCCCGGCCGATATCGGCCTGATGAACGGCGGGGCTGAGCAGACGCTCTTCATAAGGCCGGGAAGCGTCCGTACTTTTATGAAGGCGAATCGTTTCGTCCGAGCAGCAGACGAAGAATACGATTTCCCGCTTCGAGACAATTTCGAACAAGTCGGACGCGCGGTCCGCCGGGAAATGCGAAGCATCCACCTGCTCCCCTTCCCGGGTGTAAACCGCGGAGCCGTTCTGGCTGATGCCGTATGCCTTCACCCCGACTCGGTCCATAATCATCCGGATATCGGGATACAGCCGGCCCGATGCGATGCAAATCTGCACGCCCTGTCCGGCCGCCTCCCGCAGCATACGGGCATCCGCGTCCGCAACCTCCAGATCGGCATTCATGAGTGTACCGTCCAAATCCGTTACGATCAATTTAATCATGCTGATTGTCCCCCTCTACGATGAGCAGCTCCACATCATGCCTTTCCAGCAGGCGGAGCATACTTTCTTCCGGTTCCCGGTCCGTCACGATCACATCCAGATCGTCCAGACCCGCAACTTTATAAAACAACTGCTTGCCGAACTTCGTATGATCCGCCAAAACGACGACACGGTCGGCTCTGCGGATCATTTCACGTTTGATGGAGCCGTCCTCTTCATGCGGATAGGACAATCCGTCCGGACTGATTCCGCAGGCGCCGAGAAAGAGCGTATCGACGTAATAATCCGCCAGCTGCGCCAGAGCGGTCGCTCCGAACAGAAACCGGTGCTCCAGTTCCAGCTGGCCGCCGAGCATATGCACCTTCAAGCTTTTGTTGTCCGCCAGTTTCGCCGCAATATCGATGGAATTCGTCACGATCACGTTGCCCGTCGTCCGAATGTGCTCGGCGACCGTCGCAACCGTCGTGGACGTGTCGAGAAACAAGTAATGCCCGTCGCGGATCAGCTTGGCGGCTTCCCGGCCGATCTGCCTTTTCTCGTCCGTAGCCCTCTGCATCCGGTCCTTATAAGCGGTTACCGCACGGTTAAGGGTCGGCAGCATAGCCCCTCCGCGGGTCCTTACGATTAGCCCGATTTCATCCATACGGACGAGATCCCTGCGGGCGGTGTCCCGCGACACGTCAAATCTGTCGCAGATTTCCTTGACGTCCATCCGCTGATGTTCCCTTAAGTATTCCATAATCGCTTCGATTCGTTCTTCCTGAAACATATCGGCACACCCTTAAGTGAATTCATGCAAAATGATAATTGTTTATAAGTAATTATAAGTTTTGTTAAGCGAATTTGTCAATTCAATCGTCCATTCCCTTAAAAAATACTTACGGCATACAAAAAAACGGCTGATAGCCAGCCGCTTTTTCAACGTTTTATTCACTTGTTCTACACTTGTTCATGTCTCTGCGCTTACAGGCGTTCCGAAATCGAATCGATCATTTCCCGGATCTTGGCTCCCGATTTGCGCAGCTTGTTCTCTTCCTCTTCGCTTAAGGGCAGCGTGACGACCTCCCGCACGCCCGTACGGTCCACAATACACGGAACCCCGAGATAAACGTCGGACAACCCGTGGTAATTGGAAACAAACGTCGAGACGTTCAGCACCGCGCCTTCGTCGCGCATAATCGCCGTACAGATCCGGTCGAGCGCCAACGCGATCGCGTAATACGTCGATCCTTTCGCCTCGATAATCTGGTAAGCCGCGTCCCGCGTATTTTGGAAAATCTCGTCCTTATCCTCTTGATTCAGCTCGAGAGGCAGTCCGGCAAAATTAGCCAAGCTCCATAGAGGCACTTCCGAGTCTCCGTGCTCCCCGATAATCGCAGCGTGAATGCTGCGCGGGTCCACTTGAAGCTTCTCGCCGATCAAATAGCGGAAACGCGCGCTGTCCAGCAAAGTTCCCGAGCCGATGACACGGTTAACGGGCCATTCCGATTTTTTCCATGTAAAATAAGACATGATATCGACCGGATTGGTCGCCACCAGAATAATGCCTGTCTGGTTGTACTTCGTCACATTCTCGACGATGCCGTTAAAAATGTCGACGTTGCGCTTGAGCAGATCGAGACGGGTCTCCCCTTGCTTTTGCGCGACGCCCGCACAGATAATGATAATATCGGCGCCTTCACAGTCGGAATAGTCCCCCGCCCATACTTTCACCCTGCCCGTAAACGGCAGGCCGTGGTTCATATCCAGTGCGTCCCCGTTCGCTTTCGCATGATTATAATCGATGAGGACAAGCTCGGACATCCGCTCTCTGAGCAGCAGGGTATAAGCCGTGGTGGAACCTACGGCACCGGTTCCGATGACAACGATACGTGATTTTTTAAGTGTTTCCTGGTTGTTCAATTCGTTAGTAGACACGAGAACCTCTCCTTTCAGGGGAATTCTGGTATTATTGTAGGCGAACTCCCCCTCAAAAGCAAACGTTCCGTTCTATATAACGACAAAATAAGCCCGAGATTTTTCAAAAAGCACCGGCTGATCCAGCTGAAATCCGGTTCCGGCTATCCGCTCGCTGGCCTGCAGGGAAGCAAGGCGCGCCGGTTCGGGGTTGCCGCCCTCTTCCAGCCAGTCCGCTCCCAATACCGCAGCTGTATGCTCCCATAAGCAGCAGGCCGGACCGATCAAATAATCTTTGTGCATCGCCAGCGCCATTCCTTCCTGCCGGAGCATGCACGCGTTGCGCAAATCGTCCAGCAGAGAGCCGCAGCAGCCGGGGTGAAGTTCCCGCCCGGCTTGGAAGAGCCCGCTTACCGGAAACACGCGGTCCGCCACAGTGTGTCCGAAGCCCGCCGTCTGTCTGACGCGAGAAGAAAAGGGCGATTCCGTGTCCGGACAAGGGCCGCCCCCGACACTTCGGGCGGCAGCCGTTTCCAGGTGGAAGGAGCCGTTTTCGGAACGTCCGGAATGTCTGGCGCTTCTGAAACTTCCGAAGCTGCCGAGGCCGCTGAAGCTTCCGAGAACGTCCACAAACGGTTTGCGCTGCGATCGGGCCTTCAGATCGTACAAGGCCATTTCCACCAGATCCGCCTTGACATTCCCCCAGAGAACACGGTACAAACGGACAGTGTCAAAAGCTTGCGTCAGCGTGCTTTTTTGAAAGCGGTACAGAAACCGGGCCCAATTCACAAGATCGAAATGCTTCTCGCCCACAGACATCAAACATTCTCCCCAGCCTGTCTCTCCGCCCTCGTCCGTGAGTTTGAGCAGCCCGTACCTGCAGTTCTCGAGCTTTCCTCTGGCATGATGGTAACAGCAGGATACATCGAATTCAAACAATTCAATCCGGATAATTCGTCGGTCCATTTCTTCCTTTTCACTCCTTTTCTCCCAATGACGCTTGCGAGGTTAGCTGCCGGGTTCGGATTTGAGAGGCCCCTACGGAATAAACATTCCGATTCACCCCAGTTCGTGGGTCCCCCGCTTCTCTTACGAGAATTAAGCGCGCAGATGAAGATGATGGTTAGGCCGCAGCCGGCGTCCGGACATGGTGTCCGAAGCTTGATCTGACGGACCATGAGAGTATGTTACCCCCGCTAATCGGGCCTGTAAACAATCCCGGAGGACAGCCCGCTGCCATTCTCTGCCATGTAACCCTATTCATTTGAGTGTTACTTCTTCAAGCTGATTCAAGCTCATTCTTTCTCCGTTTAATAAAAAAAAGCCCCGGATACCCGTGGCTTTTTTGAAGATCTTTTATTGTCCGATCAGATATGGGCGCGTGTCTTGCCTCCACCGAGGGTAGGGTTTGCGCCGTGATCTCCGCGATGGCGAAGGAGCTTGCGGAGGTAAGGAAGGATGTAATAGTCGGCTCCGAACTTGCCGGCGTTGGCTCCTGCGGCGATGACGATGACACCGAGCAGAATCATCCAAGGGTTAGTGCTTACGGTACCTGCGAAGAGGAACATGAAGTTCATCAGGACCCCGAAGAATGCTGCCGCCGTAGTCAGTGCGCCGAGGACAAGACCCAGTCCTACCAGAAACTCTCCGAGCGGAATCAGTACGTTAAACAGTTTGGCGTTCGGCAGTGCGAAGTTTTCCAGGAATGCGGTGAAGGTCGGATAGACCAGCTCATTGGTCGCTTTATCCATAACCGGCTTCGTTACCGCGCCTTTCAGGAAGCCCGTGGCGTCAAATCCGCCCGTCAGCTTGTGCCATCCTCCCGTAATCCATGCGTATCCGAGATAGAAGCGGAGGATCACCATCAGACCTGCCGCATAAACGTTCGTTCTCAACCAGTTAAACATATGAATTTCCCCTTTCAAGCTGCGTATTCTGTATTGGATGTTGAGTGTGTTTCCTTTATTTAGAGCCAGTACTGCTCGATCAAGCCGCATTCCGCTTCCAGAGGAAGAGGAAGTCCGGTTTTGCCTGCTTTTTGCGCCTTGGCGGTTTGCCAAGTCTGCACACAGTCGAAGCACAAATCCTTATAACCCTCGGGGTGTGTCTGAAGCCGTGCTCCGCATGCCTGACAGTGTGCGGGTGCCGCGTTTACAAGATGAAGGGCGGTCATGGTACTCGCATCCTTTCGTTTATCCCGTATTTTATTGTGAATATTTTCACATTGTTAGCCGTAAAAAGCTTTCCCCTTCTTCCTCCTGAATCATTCAGGAAGATCGGATGAGCCGGCGGAGCCTTCAACTCCGGATACCAGAGGCTTTAACCGGCAGTCTTCGCAAACCCAGGCGGACACTGTTTCTTTGGCAGCGAGGATACGGGAACCGCACTGTGGGCATCTTCCTTGTTGAACTTGCGGGTCAGCTGTCTCTTTCATGGCTCCTTCACCTTCTTTCGTGTGTTGTTCTCTCTTTCTGACTTTAGTATAGTCCTGCCCAAGAGTTATGTATGTGATATTAATCACACTTAGCCCAAAATAAGTGATTATAATCATGTTCAAACATTCTTCATAATGAAAACCGTTACTTAATATGTACATGTGAATAATATCACAATCACTTAAAACAAGAAGTTCTATACTTTCTTTAGATAGCTAAATTCCTTTAACAGCCGCATCCAGACAGGTTTGGCTGCTTGCGTTTCTTCTATAAGAATAAAACCAAATTTGCACAAAGCGAGATGACCCCTATGCGAAACCCGACTGCCGTGTATTTTACCAATGTCCGTTTTTTCCTGATTCTGCTCGTTGTTCTGGTCAACCTGCTGCTTACCCTGCCGCCTCTGCCGGAGGCAGCGCAAGCTGTCGTGACCGCCATCTTCACTTTTCATCTGCCGGTGTTTGTGCTGGTAACCGGTTATTTCGCCAAAAAGTACTGGCAGACACCCGAGGCGGCAGCCGGCATGCTGCGGATCGCCCTGCAGTATCTCTTCTTTCAAACGCTGTACTCGGTCCTGGATCTGTTCTGGCTCCACAGCCCCGGCATCCGGCATTCGTTCTGGCTTCCGTATTGGATGCTCTGGTTTCTGACCGCGCATTTCGGCTGGAAGCTTCTGCTTATCCCGTTCGCCCGGCTCAAGCATCCGGTGGCCGCCGCCGTCCTGCTCGGCGCCGCGGCCGGCTTCCTGCCGGCGGAAGCGGGCGCGTGGCTCGGCTTGACGCGCACGCTCGTGTTCTTCCCGTTCTTCCTCGCCGGATACTACTGGCGGGAAGAACGGGAGCCCCGCCGGCGCACGGCCCCGCAGCGCCGCGCGATCCGGGCCGCCGCGGCGCTACTGCTGCTGGCGCTGCCCGCGTTCTGGCACGCGGCGGGTGCAGAGACCGCCGCGCAGTGGCTCGCCGGCGGCAGCAGCTACGCGCAGCTCGGCGTGCCCGCCGCGGCGGGCACGATGCTGCGCCTCGGCTGCTATGCGGCGCAGGCCGCCGCATCGGCCGCGTTCCTGCTGCTGCTCCCGCGCGCGGAAAGCCGCTTGACCGTCCTCGGAGGACGGACGGTCTATGTCTTCCTGCTGCATGGCGCCGCCATCAAGCTGCTGGGCGCAGCCGGGCTCCTGCAGCTGCTCGCCCGGCTGATGGACGCGGGAGCGGCGGGGACTGCCGCGGCTCTTGCGGCGGGATGCGCGGCCGCAGCCGTGATCGTGGCCGCGCTGTCGGGCCGCCGGTTCGCCGCGGTCATGCGGCCCTGCATCGAGCCGGACGCGGCCCGGGCCCTGCGCTGGCTGCAGCGGAGGCTGCCCGGCCGGCCGCGCAGCACGTACTAGCCGCCGCACGGGACCCTCGGCTCGGCGGCTAGGAGTCTCCGCATCGTTCGTGCTTCCAGCGTGGTGCGGCCCAAGCGGTACGCGGAGTCTCCAGCCTGCCATGCGGCCCCAAGTGGCGTCAGGTTCCATCGCCTACCGAAGCCGCGCTTTCGGCACCAGCCGCGGAGCCAAATTGTATTCCGATTCCGCTTTCAGCAGGTCATGAAGCTAACTTTGCACGCCGCAACAGATCCGCACCGCGAACAAGCCCGGCCTGAATGATTCAGGCCGGGCTTGTTCAATGCCGTTATGTTAACTTCTGTATGTGCCCCGCTAACACCTCATCGTTCGCGGTATCGTACAGCGTCTTTTTCAACTATTCTTTAGAACTTCGTTACTGTCACGACTGAGCCCCACGCACACGCTTTCTTTCCGCGCCGGGTTATGCCCATATCGCTTATTTTGAAGCTTCGTTCATCCCGCAAGGTGGGATCTGCTTCGTCTTTGTACTAGGCTCTTCCGCCGCTTAATAAGATATCGGCTGATCCGTTTTGCCTTGAAGCCCAGCCAACCTCATCAGAACGATGGCCGCCTGCGCCCGCGTCACTGCGTCCTGCGGTCGGAATTCGCATCCGATATCCTGCAGCAGGCCCAGCTTCATGACGAGGAAAACATCGGCTTTGTTTGTGATGCGGCCTTCATCTGTGACGGCAAGTTTGCCGAGCGGCTTATCCAGCAAGGACGACAGTTTCTCGTACCGGAGCTCGTTCACAAGCGCCGATGCCAGCTTCTCCCGCGTCAAAGGCTCATCCACGCCGAGCTTCCTGTCCGGGTCCGGCTGCAACCGGTTAATATCCGTCAGCAAACTGACGGTCCGGTAGTACGGGCTCCCCGGCTGCACATCCGCATAAAACGCCTCAGCCGTGCGGTAGTTCTCTCCGTAATACGAATCCGGTCTGATTCCGCGGGCGAACATCGTCAGCCAGTCTCCATAAGTAAGAACGGCATCCGGGTTCAAATTCCCGTCCGCGTCGGGAACGAGAACTTGGAGACGGACGAGCTCCGCCAACTCTTTTTGCGCCCAGTGACCCGTAATATCTTTCCCCTCGGACGGCTTAGGGACAGCCGGGATCGGCCTCAAATCACGCAGCTTACCCGACGCGGCATCGAGCACCTGCGGGGCCGACTCCGCCTCGGAACCTTGCCGGTAAACAAGCAGCAGTTTTCTTTCCTTATCGTCGCCGCCCGTGTAAAACGCCCCGTTCATCGTATAGGACAAGCTCATCCGGCCGTCAGCCTGAAGCCGCTTCGACGCCTCTTCCTTCGTTACGGCGGCAGGTTTCACCGCCTTCAACGCCTCCTCAATCGCCTCCTGCTCATATGGAAGCTGAAGGGTGTAGAGATTTCCGTCTCCGTTCAAGTTAAGGATAATCTGCTGATCCTGTACGGGAATCCTGTTATAGAACCGCTGAAACTGGTATGTAAACGGTTCGTTTTTCTTAGATGAGACGTTGTCTTTTCCCGCACTGTTCTTCTTCACCAGTTTCCAATTTTCAGAAGCCTGCGGAACGAGCTCGTCAAACCATTGGAGCGCTTTCGCATCCGCGGATTCCGATGTAATGCTTCGCGGCTTCACATTCGGATTTTGGTTCCAGGGCGGATAAATCCCGTTCTCGCTCAGTTCCAGGATTTGACCCGTCCGGGTGTCGACAATCGCATGGGTATCGCGTCCGTTCTCGTTCTTCCAGTTCAGACTCCAGACGAGCTGCCCCGGCGTACGCCAGCCTTCCTGCTCGGACTTCTGGGCAAGCTTGCTTCCCTCCGGAACGTACCCCGTCGCTTTTACGAGTTCTTCGGCTTGCTCCGCACTTAACGGTCCTCCCGTATGCGCTTTGAAAGAAGCTCCTGTTCTCGGGACATCCGCGTAAGCCGAAGTGCCGTACGCGGCATACAGCCCATGAAATACATACTCTCCGGTTTGAGCGTCGACAGGGGCATAAAATAACGGGTTCCGCACATAACCGAGTATCCATTCTTTTGGGCCCGATCCGTTCTGAAGCTTCACATATTGCAAGTCGACCGCAAAATCTTTCTTATATTTGGCGGCGGCTTCCCGCTCGCTTATTTTGGGAGTCGGGGAAGGATACGAGCTTTTGTGCAAACTGGCGTGCAGCCCCGTAACCCGGCCGTCCCCCCTCACCTGGACGTTGATGCCTTCGAAATCGACAAACAGCCCGTTCACTTTACGTCTGAATGTAAAATCGTACAGGACCGGACCGAAAAGCGCGCTTTGCGAGCCGTAGGAAAGAAAGGATTCCAGCGTATCGTTTTGCAAGGACGGAATCGCCTTTTTCACAAGCTCCAGCGCGATCTGGGCAGCTTTCTCCTGGTTGACTGCCGGCGGATAAAAACTCTCCTCCTCTTTAAGCCAGGCCCCGGGAAATGAAGTCGACCAAACATCTCCTGTCCGGGCATCCACCTCACTGTGAAAGGAAGAAGTGGAATTCCCCTTGGTCACGGACCAGGAAATGGTCCATACAAGCCTCGGAACAGGGGGATAGCGATCCGTCGACTCACCCAGACTTGCCGACGATACTTCCGTATTTTTCAAGTCGGGAAATAATTCTCTCAGCCGGCCGATCGCCTGTTCCTTTGTAATCTTCGCCTCTTTTTCCAAAATGGCGCTATCCGAGGATTCGGACGGCTGGGCCGGACCGCTTCCGGACACGATTTTCGCATCCTCCTGAAACCTATACGCCGGAGCGGAGTCATTCGCCGCATTTGTAATTCCAGGCAGCAGAAGACCGACTCCAAGAGAGCCGGCCACCGTGAGCATACCCGCTTTACGCAATCGTGAAGCGCGTTTATCGTACATCTATATCCCTCTCCCCGACTGTTAGAGTTTTCCATATTATTAAACGCATGGAAGAAGGAATAGTTTCGTTACAAGAGAGAGACCGTCTTGTTTTCGTCTACCAGATTTTCGTGCCGATGCTCCAGTTCTTTGCTGAATTTTTCGGAGATCTGCTTTTTGTTCCCGTATACGTACAGAACATCGCCTGCTTCAAGGCGGGTATCGGAATTCTCGCCCCGTCTCCGGATTCTTAACGGCCCCCGCTGGACAAAGAGCAGGTTAATATCTTCATTGGCCGTACATAGATCGTCGATATGACAATGCTCGAACTCGGATTTTTCGATAACGGGAATATCAATGATCCAGTCTTCTTCGTCGTTATACAAAAGTTCGCTTACCGGCAGCTCCTCCACGCCTTCATCTTCCTCCAGAGGCGCATGAAGTTTTTTGCTCAGCCGTTTTTGCATCGGTTTCAGTTTTAAAACGAACAGCAGAAAAACCAGGATGCCCGTTATGATCAGCAGCTCCGGTAGTCTGAACCGCTTTTCGAGCAGGTTGGACACCAACGTAATGATGACGGCAAGAGAAAACACGCCGAATAAAATCAAAAAAATACCGATTCGCCTGCGAACCGGATGCCGGATAATGAGCTCGGATTCCTGTGTAGTGAAACCCGTGCCTGTCAGCAGGGAAGTGACTTGAAAGCGGGCAATTTCGTTGTCAAGCCCGGTGAGCATCATCAATACCGCCGAAATTTCGATAACGAGCAGGACGATCCCCAAATAGATGACGATTAACAGTAGCTCCATGATACGCCTCCCAGCCTCTACACCTTTTCAATAACCGCTCCTGCGGGTATGTGAAACTAACAGCATTTACCTTTCAACGGTCACGTTTTCCATTTCCCGAGGCGCTTATACAGCCCGCCCCGCCGGGAATTTCCCGGCCGATTGACGTGGCCGCACCTGCAATGCGATAATGAGTTCGTCATCTCGAACCATCTGAAGGGAGTTACTGCATGTGACGTTCGGAGCCAGAATGTTAAAGACGGGCATGGCCGTCACTCTAGCTTTGTACTTAAGTATGCTTTTGCATACGACCGCCCCGGTTATTGCCGCGGTTGCCGCGATTTTCGCCCTGCAGCCGTCCATTTACCGGTCCTGGCGTTATTTTCTCGATCAGCTGCAAACCAACACACTGGGAGCCGCGCTCGCCCTCGTCGCCGGTACGTTTTTTCCCAAGCACCCGATCGCGATCGGGATCGTTTGTATTCTGGCCATCATGATCTGTCTTAAAATGAAAATGGAAGCGAACATCGGCCTCACCCTCGTAACGGTAATCGCCGTGATGGATGCTTCCGGCGGCCACTGGTGGTTCGCCGTTAACCGGTTCCTGCTCACCTCGCTCGGGGTCGGGTCCGCTTTCGTCATTAACGTGCTTTTTTTCCCGCCTAATTGGCAGAAACGGTTTATGGAAGAAGTTCACGGGGTCTTCAATCAGATATCGCCTCTTCAGAGGACGGTCATCTCCAATGAAATGAAAGAATCCGTTTTTCAGGAAACGAAAGACGGTGTCGTGGGCGCGCTGTTCCGCCTGGAGGAGAAATACAAGCTCTTCGAAGAAGAGCAGAAAAAACTCAAACGGCTGAAATACAGCCAGTCCAAGCGTCTTGTCGTCTACAAGCAGATGCTTCACACCCTGCGCAAAGGCGTGGATATCCTACAACTGGTCGAAGAGCATTATTTCCAAGCATCGCGCACTTCAAAAATGAACGAGTTCGTCGACGAGCATTTGGAAGCCCTTACTCAATACCACGAGTATGTCCTTATGAAATTCGAGAAGAAATACAAGAACGAGTCCTACGAGAAGCTCGAAGCGATGGATCTCAAAAACGACGCTTTCCTGAGGCTCATTACGGACGCCTCCAGCAGTACCGGTGACCTGCACCGGCTCGTTGTGGTCGCTTCCGGGATCTATGACTACGGCCACCAGATCGTGCGGCTGGATAAACTGGTCGAGCAGTTTTTCAAAGGCGCGGAAGAAAACGAAAAACAGACGGGACTTAAGTTTTTTTAATGTCCCGCCTGTTTTTTCTTTTATATAATCCGTATGGATACGACACATACTAAATCCGATCACGGCCTCCCTGCGGAGGTTTTTTAAAAGGAGATGATGTCTATGACCGACAATCACGATCCCAATTTCGAACTGGGTGCTCCGCGTTCCTCGTTGGATTCGGCGGAAGCTTCATCCGCGCATGGAACGGAACTGACCAGAGAGCAGTTCCTCCAGTCTTACGAAGCCGGAACCATCGAAGACGACGGTGGCTTGGGCGAGGAGGCGCAAGCCGAAGCCGGCTACCGGCCCGAGTCCTCGTCGGACAGAGCCTGAACCTTCCGCTGTAGACGGCATACGCGCTAGCCGGACAAGGCACGGACGCTCCGAACGCCGGAACCGGCTATGCAAAAACCCCCGCAGTTTCAAGGCCGTAAGGCTTTGAAACTGCGGGGGTTTCGTATGTGCCGGCTGTTCCCGGCGCTCCGGATCGCAAGCGCTTGCGCTTGCGCTGCGACGATTACTCGACGGCGTGAAGACCGCTCAAACGCGAGACGGTGAGCAGCAGTTCGTCGCGCAGCGGAACGATGAATTCCACCGCGCCCATCGTAAAGATGCCGCTACGGTTATGAAGCCTTAGGCCGCTGACGCTAAGCCTGTAATGCGGAAGGCCCGCTGACATCGAGGTCAGCTCACTCCCGCCTCCGTTCCGGGAAGAGAACGTGAGCGTGCGTCCTTTGGCTTCGAACGGCACGATGCTGAGAATCGCCTGCAAAGGGATATAGTAATTGACGTGGGGTTTCTGGACGATGAGTTCTTTCGTCGTGACCGTAAGTCCCAGACCACTTTTCTTATGGGAATATTTCAATTCGCCGTCTGTCATCTGGATGGAAATAAAATCGGGATTCATTCCGTCTGGCGCCCCCTTCAAAAAAAGGATGTATGTCCACCTTATCATACCGATATTGGACTGACAACCTGACGAGGATTCAATTCGAACGAGTCAAAACGGGGAGAAAGCCGCTACGACGCGAGCATCAGCACCTGAAAATCCATCTCGATGCTTTGAGCCGACATCAGTCCGCCCAGCAATAGTTTGGCCTCCGTCAAACGGGCGAGATCCCCTCGCAAAATCAGATGGGACCGGTGTCTCTTCCCGGGCGTTTTCCAGGCCACCAGCGGAGCCAGCATATGTTGTTTTAAGGTTCGGATCACCGTATGTAATTGTTCCTGTTCCGCCACTTTGACGATCAGAAATGTATGGTCCATCACGATCTCCTCCGGTCGTTAAAAAGAATGTGCGTTTCCGGCCGAAACCAGGGCGCATCGCGCCGAGAGCCGGGGATTAAAGTCCACAGCATAAAGCCATCCGCGAGCAGCAGCGGACGGCAGCCTTTCCATCATAGGGTGTTTGGTTCAAGGAGTCAAGTCGGATGGCTTACTTCCCTGCTCTTCCGCCGGTGCCTCATGAGGCTTCCCGGCTTAACGACTGTCACTGTACCTGTGTAATCCCGTTTGAAACAGTTTCTATGTATTTTTTTATTCTACCACATCAATTGGAGTTTTTCTTCATTATTCTTCACACGGAGTCAGTCCCGTTTACCCGGCTCTCCCCGGTATGAAACTTTACTCCCCCACAAAACGGAACAGCTTCCAAAAAACGATCACATTGACGATCAGCAGAAGCGGAATTCCGTATTTGAACGTAAAATGTCTGGTTTTGTGCTTGTAGGCATACATGCCCGCCCAGATACCGGGAGCCCCCCCGATAAGAGCCGTCAGGAACAACCGCTTCTCCGGTACCCGCCATTCCCCGCTGCGCGCTCTGCGTTTGTCGGCGCCCATCCAGACGTATGCGACAAGATTAACGACAAGAAGATATAGGACAAGAATCTTGATGGAGAACACCTCTTCTTTAGTATAAAGTCCCTTTCTCTATTAGTTTACAATTTTTTGGGTAAAAAGCGAAGACCGGAGCGAGAAGCTCCGGTCTTTCTATTCTTCGTACATCATTTTGCGGGTCATGCCTCCGTCAATGACAAGATTCTCTCCGGTAACGAAGTCGTTCGCGGGATCCGTCAAATAAAAGCAGGCCCTGGCGACGTCGTCGGGTGTGCCGACGCGGCCGGCAGGGTGCTGCTTATGATCGGACGGCTTCAGCGCCTCGTAGTCCCCGGTCTCAATCCAGCCGGGGCTGATGCAGTTCACGCGGATGCCGTCCGGGCCCAGCGATATCGCGAGCGCATGCGTCAGCGCCGCGATCCCTCCCTTCGAAGCGGCGTACGCTTCCGAGGACGGCTCCGACATCAGCGCCCGCGTGGACGCGATGTTCACGATGCTGCCGCCTCCGGTCTCACGCATCCGCTTCGCCGCTTCCCGCGCGCACAGGAACGTGCCGCGCAGATTCGTGTGGAGGACGCGGTCCCACTCCTCCACCGTCAAGTCGTACGGCGACTTCCAGTCGGAGACGCCGGCGTTGTTGATCAGGCAGCCGATAGAGCCGTACGCTGCGGCTGCCCGTTCGATAAGGCGGACGATGTCGCCGGGCCGGCTCATGTCCGCCGGGACGAACAGCGCTTCTCCGCCTCCTTCGCGGATCGTCCGCGCGTTGTCTTCTCCGCGGGTCTCGTCCGTATCCGCCAGGACGACGGCGCTTCCCCGCTCGGCATAGCGGCGCGCGATTACGCGGCCGATGCCGGATGCCGCTCCCGTCACAATAACGGCTTTGCCGGCAGGCTCTGTTTTCATGATGGAAACCCTCCCGGGATCGATTTATTTTTGAGACTGTTCGCTTTCGCTCCGTACCCGCTTCTTGTATAATCAGGAGAAAATTCTCATGTAAAGGCGGGATCGGGATGCAGATTACCCATCATTATCTTGAATTGTGCCGAGCGTACAGCGCGGTGCCGCAAGGGCTTCCCGTCTCCCTCACCCTGGAGGAACTCGCCGAACGGCTCCACTGCACGGTGCGCAACGTCAAACTCGTGATCCGCAAAATGTCCGAAGCGGGCTGGATCACCTGGGTTCCCGGCCGCGGCCGCGGGAACAAATCCGAGCTCCACTTCCATTATACCCTGGAAGAAATGCTCATGAAGCAAACCGCCGAATTTGCCGAGAAAGAACAGTATCAGCAAGCTTTCGAATGGATACACCAGTATGCGGACACGCCTTTAATGAAAGAACAGCTTCTCCAGCACGTCTCCCGCTACTTCGGATACAAGGCGAAAGTCACGGAGCAGGATGCCGACGTGCTGCGGCTGCCCATTAACAAAACCTACCGGACGTTCGATCCGGCCGCCCTGCTCTTTGCCAATGATGTCCATTTAAGCCGGCAGGTATTCGATACCATCGTGCGGTACGACAGAGCCGCAGGCGACTTTGTGCCGAGTCTCGCCCATCACTGGGAATCGGACGAATCGTGCACGGTCTGGACGTTCTATCTGCGCAAAGGCGTGCTCTTTCACCACGGCCGCGAGCTGGAAGCGGCCGATGCCGCCTATTCCATCCGCAGGCTGCTGAGTCCCGAGGTGTTCTCGCCCCAGCGCTGGATGCTCGAAGATGTCCGGCGGATCCGCGTCCTGAACCGGATAACCATCCAGTTCGTGCTGGATAAACCGCACGTGCTTTTCCCGCACTGTCTGACCTCGCCGTCTGCGGCAATTCTGCCCCGGGAACTTTGCGAAGCGGACCCCGCGGCCTACTTCGCCTGCCCCGTCGGTACCGGTCCTTTCCGGCTGGAGATCCGGCCCGGCTACGGGTATCTGCTGCACGCCAACGAACGCTACTACCTGGGGCGGCCGTTCCTGGATGTCGTTGAGCATATCCTGCTCCGGGATTCTCCTGAGCTTGTCGTGATGACGGACGCCTGCAATATGGTTCAGCGCGCCCCCTACGCGCCCCGCTCCAAGCCCGAGCATGACTGGCAGGCGGTAGAATGCATTTCCTCGGGATGTGCGCTACTTTCGTTTAACCGCCGCAAGGAAGGCCCCTTGCAGGACGCCGGACTCCGCCGGTACGTGCGTTCCGTGATTCAAGCTTGCGCGATGGTCGAAGAATTGGGAGAGAGCCGGGCCATTGCGGCCGCGAGCTTTTTGCCTGATAAAAGCCTGCGGATAGGCTGTGACCCTTACCGGGACGAGAAAGAAACGGCCGATATTCCGTACTCCTCCGCTTACGCCGGAACCGAACTTACTCTCCACTGCAAAGATTCCTACAAAACGTACGAAGACATCGACTGGATCGTAAACCGCTGCCTCAAAGCCGGACTTCACATCAAGGTGGCGCTCCATGAGCGGGATGAATTCCTCACACCCGATGTCATGGATGAGGCCGATCTCGTTCTGTATGAAGTCGTATTGGATGAAAGCGAGACGCTCTCTTTGCTGGAGCTGTTCATGCAGGAGGAAGGATCGATCCGGCGCATGTTCGACGATCCGCTGCGCGCGGAGCTGAACCGGAGAGTGGCCCTCCTGCTTGCCGAACCCGAACCCCGCAAGCGGCTGGATCTTTTCGATAAGCTGGAATCCCTTCTTACGGAAGACTGTTCGATCCATTTTCTCTATCACCGGAGAATGCAGACCACTTACCACAAAAGCGTACGCGGGCTAAGACTGAACGCCTTCGGCCATATCGATTACCGTCATATCTGGTTCGAGCCGCAAGATCCGCTTACCGGACAGACAGCCTCGGCGGACACAAGCTCCCCGTTCATGACGATTCACTGAAAAAGGCGCCCGCAAGAGGCGCTTTTTCTGTCGGTGCCGATATCTGTTCCTGACCGGATTCTCAGGCATTGGGCCGCCATACCGCCTCCTCGATCAGCCAGGAATCTTCGGTCGCCCGGCCGTCACCGGTAATGGGAATCACTTCCCCCAAGTAAGTCGGCTCCGGTTTGAAGAACCGGATCAAAGCGAAATCTTTGCTTCTTGCCGCCATTTCGCGGGCTTTGAATTTCGCCATGCCCCGGTACTCCTGACGGTCCGCCGCCACGCCGTACGCCTCAACGCCGAGTCCTTCCGCATCATACAGCGCCCGCGCCAGATGATAATCTTGAGTGACGACGATGGCTTTGCGGATCTGAAAAATAGCCTTGGCCCGGTACATGGACTCATACGTATTAAAACCGGCATGATCCATAAAAATGCGCTCTTCCGCAATCCCCCGCTCGAGCAGAAAATTTTTCATCGCCCTTACTTCGTTATAGCCGAGTGTTCCATGATCGCCGGACACGAGGATTTTGTCCGCCTTTCCGTTCTCATACAGCTCCGCGGCCGTGATCATCCGGTCCTTTAACATATCCGAAAGCCGCCCGTCCGGATGCACTTTTGCTCCAAGCACGATAATCGCTTCGGCAGAAGGCGCCTGTTCCGCGCTTATTTTACGGGCTTCCCCTTCTTTTCTCACTTCGTAATCCGAGGTAAACAACCAAATCCCGCCTGCAATCGCGGCAGCCCCAAGGCCGTATGCCAGCCCTTTCCAGCGCAGTTTCATTCTCAGCTCTCCCCGTACCATAATCTTGTCTTAACATCGATCCGGCTCTAATGAAGTGATGAGGATACCGGGGTAATTATACCTTAATTTTCCTTTTCGACGCTATACCATATATAAAGAGCGTTCCTACTTATCCAGCGCGGCTTTAGACCTTTACAAGCTGGACGCAGCGTCCGGACAGCAAAATCCGCTTCTTATCGGCTCGTCAGAAATTTTGTCGATTTTGTAAATTTTACCTGCCTTTGCGGCCGGGCATTTTCTATAATAGAGAAAACCGTTAAAAACGGCGGAAAGGAAGAATGTTTACATGAACATCCGGCTTGTCAACCAGGAAGAGATGCGGGAGGCCGCCGCTTTGGCGGATTCGATTTTCCGGGATTCCGAGCAGATTTCGATGGCTGAAGGTTTCCCGTTCCTCTTCTCCGCTCTGCATTCCCAATCCGTGGGTGCTTTCGAAAACGGGCGGCTCGTCGCCTTCATGGGCCTGCTCCCGTCTGTCATCCGCATCGGTCCCGCACGGCTTACGGTCTACTCGCTTGGCTCCGTGTGTACGCACCCGGAAAGCCGCGGAAAAGGCATCGCCGGCGAACTGTTCGCCGCCGTTCGCGGGCAAGCGGCGCGTTCGGGCGGCTCCCTGCTGCTCGTCTCCGGCGGCCGCTCCCTCTACACCCGCGCAGGCTGCCGGCCGTTCGGCTCCCTCCGCCGCTATGCGCTGGGAAGCGGGGCCGCCCAGCAGGCGGAAGAGTCCGCAGGGGGCTACCGGCTGCGGCCGTACGAGCGGGGCGACCTGCCGGCCATGAGCAGACTGGCCGCCGCCCGCCGCTCGGCTTTCGAGCAGAGCCCGTGGGATCTCGGCAGCCTGATCGACGCGCATGCTTATGCCGCCTGCCTGAAGCTGCGGCACGAGACGTGGATCGCCGAGAAGGACGGTGAGCCGACGGCCTTTATCGTCGCGGCCGTGCCGGACCCGGCCGTGGCGTCCACGCGGTTCCCCCGGCTGATCGAGTGGGCCGGTGAACCCGAAGCGGCCGCCCGGCTCCTCACCGGTCTTACCGCAAAGCTGGGGCTGGCCGAGTTTCAGGCGGCGGTCCCGTTTTATGAAACGGGACTGCACGAAGCCCTGCGAAGCTTTCCATCGGAAGAAAGCCCGAATGAAGGGACGCTTCTCGTGACGGACGCGCCGCTTCTTCTGCGACAGCTCCGTCCCTACCTGGACGAGCAGAGCGGGAACAGGCTCGGGGAGCGGCTCGGCGTACGGGAAACCGGAGAAGGCGGCGTACGGCTAACGCTGAACGGACTGCCCGATCTTCTCCTGAGCGTAGACGACTGGATGGCGCTGCTGTTCAATCCCGACGCCGCTGTCCGGATTGTCCCTGCCCGGTGGCAGGAAGAGCTGAAGTCCGTCTTCCCGCTTCCTTTCCCGTATACGGCAGGGCTAAACTACATTTGAAGCTGTACAGCACGGCGGCTTGCAAGAAGTACGCTTCACGCGCTAAAAGCCGTTTGAACCGCACGGAAGGAAGACAGAAAACGGCGGTTCAGAAACACAAACGGTTTCCCCGCGCCAGTCCCTGTTTATTCCACACAAAAAGTCCCGGCTCGTGCATGCAGGATACTGCACGAGCCGGGACTTTTTTTCGGCCAACCTGTCTGAATTCCCAAGCGGGCGGCTTCCGTTTTATTCGGAAAGACTGTTCTGGACAATCCGCTCCCACTCGTCCTCGGTTAGAATCCCCTTCTCGACGACGAGCTGACGAAGCGGCTTCTGCGTTTTCAGCGACTCCTTCGCGATCTCGGCCGCTTTGTCGTAACCGATAACCGGATTCAGCATCGTTACCAGGGACAAACTGCGGTCCATCCAGTAACGGCACTGCTCCTCATCGGCTTCGATCCCTTTCACGCAGCGTTCGCAGAACGCTTCCGCCGCGGTGCTCAAAATGTGAGCCGACTGCAGAACATTATGGGCGATGACCGGCATCATGACGTTGATTTCAAGCTGGCTGCCTATCATCGCGGTCTGCACCGCCGTGTCGTTGCCGATCACTTGGCAGCAGACCATATACAGCATCTCCGGCAGGACCGGGTTCACCTTGCCCGGCATAATGGAAGAGCCGGGCTGTACGGCAGGCAGCCGGATTTCGGCAAGGCCCGTCTGCGGGCCGGAATTAAGCAGGCGGATATCGCTGGACAGCTTGATCAGATGCACGGCCAAATCCCGGAGAAGCCCGCTTACACGCAGAGCCGCCGACGGGTTCTGCATAAAGGCGAACCGGCTCGGGGCCTGCCGGTAAGGTGTGCCTGTGCGGCGTCCGATCTCCGCCACCATCCTGGCGGCATATTCGGGATGGGTGTTCACGCCCGTGCCGACGGCATTGCCGCCTATGCCCAGCTCCAGGAGGCCGTCCGCGGCCTGCTCCAGCTGCTTTCGCATCTGGCCGATAGTGGCCGCGTAGCCTTCGAACTCCTGTCCCAGGCGGAGCGGAACCGCGTCCTGTAAATGGGTGCGGCCCGATTTTACGACCAAATGGAACTCCCTTGACTTGTTCGCGAGCTCGCCGATCAGCTTATCCAGGGCGGGCAGGAGCTTCCGCTCCACGGATTCGTGCACGGAAATGCAAATTGCCGTCGGAATCGTATCGTTGGTGGACTGGCCTTTGTTCACATGATCATTGGGATGGATCTTGTCCTTGCGGTCGCGTTCCAGCCCCAGTTTCTCAAGCGCAACATTGGCGATCACCTCGTTGGCGTTCATGTTCTGCGACGTTCCCGCCCCGGCCTGAAAAGCGTCGACGACAAACTGGCTGTCCCACCGCCCTTCGATCACTTCGTCCGCCGCCGCCAGGATGGCATCCGCGATCTCGCCGTCCAGCTCGCCCAGTTCTTTATGTACGGCAGCGGCCGATGCTTTAATAATGCCCTGGGCTTTGATAAACTCCCTCGGCAGACGGTATCCGCTGATCGGGAAATTCAACACCGCGCGCTGAGTCTGAGCTCCGTAATAGGCATCGGCCGGGAGCTGAACCTGACCCAGAGAATCACCTGCGGTGCGCAGCTTCGTATTTTGCTCCATAGATGGTTGTTGTTCGGTCATGATTTCACCCTTCCTTCCGTTCAATCTTCTTCGGTCTCTCGTGACAAGAGCGCGTTGACGGTTCCGGTAAATGCCGTGCTTATTTGCTCTTAGTCCTGCCGGACGCCTTACCGGTTTGCGGTAAAAGCCTCCTTTCATAGATACCCGTTTTAGCTGACGCTGATACCCGCAAGTTGGAAAGGATCCGCCGCTTATGATAAAATCCCCCAATCCCCCTGGGATATTGAGGCATTTTCCACGGGCTGTTTCCCTGCCGCAAACCCGCGAAAGCATTGAAATAGAACCCGCAGGAGGCCCGGTGTGCGATCGGCTTTTGGAAGGGGTATAATACATTAGGGATACCGGCTGGCGAAAAGCTTTACGGGCTCCGCCTGCTTTCATTTGCCCGGCATTCACCTCATGTATGTTTTTCCGAAAAGGCGATTTTGCGCCTTTTTTACTGCGTAAGCTTTTTTTGTAACAAAAAGGAGGAGATCTTCATGACTACGACAACTTCCGGCAGCACTTCCGAACGCTGGCTGAATTACGTGAACGGCCAATGGATCGAAGCGGACAGCGGTAAGACGATTTCGGTCGTTAACCCTTCCACTCTTGGCGAGATTGCGACCGTACCGGATTCGGGGGAAGCCGAAACGAAGGCCGCTATCGAAGCGGCACACACCGCTTTTCAATCTTGGAGCACTTTATCCGCTTACGAGCGTTCCGATATGCTGATGCGCTGGTACCACCTGCTGATGCGGCATCAGGAAGATCTGGCCAGAACGATGACGGCCGAACAGGGCAAGCCGTTGTCCGAAGCCAAGGGCGAAATCGCCTATGCGGCCAGCTTCATATCCTGGTATGCCGAGGAAGCCAAGCGGCTTTACGGGGACATCATCCCGGCGACCAGCTCGGGCAAGCGGATGTTTGTCCTGCGTCAGCCCGTTGGTGTCGTGGCCGCAATCACGCCTTGGAACTTCCCCGCCGCCATGATTACGCGCAAGGTAGGTCCGGCGCTCGCGGCAGGCTGCACCTGCATCGTCAAGCCTGCGGAGCAGACGCCGTTAACGGCGCTGTACATGGCCAAGCTGGCCGAAGAAGCCGGAATACCCGCCGGGGTAGTCAACATCGTGACCGGAGAAGCTTCCGTGATCGGCGATACGCTGTTTGCGGACTCCCGGGTAGCGAAAGTGACCTTCACCGGATCGACGGAGGTGGGCAAGCACATCATGCGCGCTTCCGCCGATACGATGAAGAAAATATCGCTGGAGCTGGGCGGACACGCCCCGGTGATCGTGCTGGACGATGCCGACGCGGAGCTCGCCGCCGAGCAGACCTTGCTGTCGAAGTTCCGCAATGCCGGACAAACCTGCGTCTGCGCCAACCGGATTTACGTCCAGAAGGGCATTCGCCCGGCGTTCGAGAAGCTGCTGGCGGATAAAATCCGGGCCCTGAAAGTCGGCGACGGCATGAACCCGGACTCCGCAATCGGGCCTGTCATTGACGAAGACGGCCTGAACAAGATTCAGAAGCACGTGTCGGATGCCGTGGAACGCGGAGCAACCGTCATTACGGGCGGCGGCCGGAGGGAAGTGCCTGAGCGTGCCGGCTACTTTTTCGAGCCGACTCTGCTGACAGGTGTGGATAGCTCCATGTTGATCATGAAGGAAGAAACGTTCGGCCCCGTCGCACCGATCGTCGAGTTTACAGATCCGGACGATGCCGTCCGGCAGGCGAACGATTCCCCTTACGGGCTCGCGTCCTACGTGTTCACTTCCAACATCAATCACGCCATCCGCCTCGCCGAACGGCTCCAGTACGGCATCGTCGGCGTAAACGACGGCCTGCCTTCTTCCGCCCAAGCCCCGTTCGGAGGCATGAAAGAAAGCGGCCTCGGCCGGGAAGGCGGCAAATACGGGATCGAGGAATATTTAGAGATCAAATATATCTCGCTCGGCCTTTACTGAACGAAGGGCAGGCGCTGCCTTCCGCTTAAATAAGAAACGTCCTGCAGCGATCCGGAATTCACCGGTCAGCCGCAGGACGTTTCTTATTTGTTTTTATACGCCATGCTTCCCGTTCTCACACCGTGGAAATGGTCCCTCTTCCCGTGTCCGCCGACCGGGAGCCTTCCGGCCTTTCCTCGAAATAACGGATCACCTGATCCTTCAGGATAGCAAAATCGTTCTCCTTGCAGGAAAGCCGTACGGGGTCCATCTCACCCGCCACAATAATATGGATGACAGGACCGTTTCCTTCCGTAATTTCGTAAGTGATCAACCTGCTGCGCTTGTAAAATTTCGTCCCGGTTTTAAGTCCTTCCGTACCCAAATAAAACAGTCTAACCCATTCCAGATAGAAGATGAATCCGCATAATGCGGCAAACCACAAGCCGTCTTGCCCCATCAAAAGAACAACGACAAGCATGCTGGCAGCAAAAACCCAAAAATCGAGTGGATACATGTGTCCCTTCGCCACCACAACGCCTACCTTCTTAAAAGCCTGCCGGGCTTGATAAGTCTTCCAGGCCACGAAGCCCGACAAAAGCAGACCAACCACCGTGCCGGTAACCACTATGAAGATCACATCCCTGATTAGATGATTCCATAATACCTTTATTTGGAATTTTTGTTAAGCCCTAATTATACGGTGGCCGGCATCTAAAAAAATAGACCGCTTTCGCGGTCCGGTCTGCTCCTCAGGATGTAGCGGGTTCTTTAATCAGGCCCCCGGTAGAAACGAGCCAGCTTATCACGTCTTCCATCACTTCTTCGCGGTTCACTTCGTTCAAAATCTCGTGACGTTTGTTCTCATACAGCTTGCAGTCCACCTGCTCCAGCCCCAGTTTACGGTACAAGGCCGCAAGACGTCTCACGCCCTTGCCCTGCCCGCCGACGGGATCTTTATCACCGGCCAGAAGGAGGACCGGAAGGTGCTTCGGAATGCTCCGCATATGACGTTTCAGATGAATATCGGACAGATGGATAAAAAAGTCTTTAAAAAATCCCGTTGTGCAGACGTACCCGCAAAGCGGATCTTTCACGAATTTATCGACCTCCGCCTCGTCCGTGCTGAGCCAGTCGAATTCCGTCCGGTTCGGACGGAAAGGCCGGTTAAAGCTGCCGAGCGCCGTGTGGCTCAGAAACTTGCTGCGCACGCAGTCGCCGCTGCGGGTAACGAGCAGTTTCGCCAGCAGAACGCCCGCTTTCAAAATTACGCCTTTCGGTCCGTTCGTCCCGAGAAGCGCCACGCCTTCATATAGCTGCGGAGCCCGGTACATGACTTTCTGGGAAAGGAACGAGCCCATGCTATGCCCGACCAGATACAGAGGCAGCCCGCCCTGTTCCTCATGAATCCGTCTGCCCAGATCGATCATATCGTCCGTCATCCCCGCGAACCCGTCAGGCCCCGGGTATCCCAAGTCGTTCTTGTGGGCGGCCGTTCTTCCGTGCCCCCTGTGGTCGTTCGCGTAGACGATATAACCTCGGGCCGTGAGCTTCTCCGCAAACCGCTTGTAGCGCAGCGCGTGTTCCGCCATGCCGTGCGCGATCTGTACGGCGCCTCGAAGGGGAGTGCCCGGTTCCGGCTCCCACCGGTAAACAAAGACAGGCGTCTGCGTCTCTTCGTTTAAATGAAAATGACTTTCTTTCATCCGATCACCCTTGTTTTTCGGTTTGAGCGGAACGGGGATCAGCCATGGAAAAATCCGATCTGCACGATAAACAGCGCAGCGAACACGTAAAGCACAGGATGGATTTCCTTGAACCGTCCCCGGGCCGCCTTCAGCACAATGTAAAAAATAAATCCGATCCCGATGCTCGTCGATACGCTGTACGTCAGCGGCATCGTAACGAGAACGAGAAAAGCCGGGAAAGATTCTTCGAAATCTTTCCAGTCGATATGCAGCAGGTCGGTAATCATATAATACCCGACCACAATCAGCGCGGGCGCCGTGACCGACGGCAGGTTAGCCAGCGTTTCCGCTACCGGGGCCAGAAATGACGTGGCGGCCAGCAGCGCGCAGGTGACGACCGCCGTCAAACCCGTCCGGCCCCCTGCGGCTATTCCCGAGCCCGATTCGATCAGCGTCGTAACCGGACTTGTTCCCATTACGGCACCGGCCGTAACGCCTGCGGCGTTCGCCATAAGCGCGCTCCGGGAACGGGGAAAAACGCCGTTTTTCATGAGTCCCGCCTGCTCCGCCAGACTGACCAATGTTCCCGTCGTATCGAACACCGAGATCAGCAGAAACGTAAACGTGACGGCAAACAGCCCCTGCTCGAATACGCCTTTCACGTCCATCTGCATAAACGTCCCCGTCATCGTTCCGGGCCAAGCGAACCAGTGATCCGGCAAAATCAGCAGCCCCATCAGCCAGCCGATCGCGGCCGTCAGCAGCATTCCGATAAAAAGCGCCGCACGGACGCGGTACGACATCAAGACCAGTGTGAGCACAAGTCCGATAACGGACAGCAGAGCCGCCGGCTCGTGCAGGCTTCCGATTGTGACGAGCGTATCCGGTGAAGCGACGATCAGCTTGGCGTTTTGCAGCCCTACAAAACAAATAAACAATCCCGTGCCCGCTGTGATCGCATATTTTAGCGAAGCCGGAATGGATTCGATCAACAACCGGCCGTGCCGGCTGAGTGATATCAGCATAAAAAGAAGTCCGGCCAAAAATACGGAGCCCAGCGCTACCTGCCAGGATACCCCCGCTCCCTGAACGACGCCGAAGGCAAAGAACGCATTAATGCCCATGCCGGGAGCGATGACGATCGGGTAGTTGCCCGCCAGTGCGATAATAAGCGTCGATAATATAGTCGTCAGGATCGTTGCGATGAACACCGCATGAAAATCCATACCGGATGCGCTTAGAATGCCGGGGTTCACGATCACTACGAACGCCATCGTCATAAACGTCGTGCATCCCGCCAGCACTTCCGTGCCGATCGTCGTCCGGCGCTCTTTTAACTTAAACCATGCTTCTGCCTTGTCCAATCAATTCCAGTCCTTTCCTTGCCGCTAATCAAGAATTGTATCATGGATTGAGATAGACTTCACGCTGAATTTATTTCACGCTTGAATGGCCGTACCTTCTTTTCGATTCCAATATCTAACATTATTTCCCGTACCCCTTAGTTTCAAGCCATAACAACGAAAAAGACCCGCTATCCCTATGGATAACAGGTCTTCATTAAGTACAGGATTCAAGAAAAAGGAGGCTATCCCCTGCCGTCGCTCGCTTTGCGTTCGATATGCAGCTTGGCTTCGGCGCCTGCCGCGCTCCGCTTCGTCTCGTTGTCGAAACGTTTCCGTTCCGTCCGCTCGATTTGAGCAACCCGACCGTCATGAATAATGATTTGAACGGTTCCGTACTCCAATCCGTTAATGCTTTGAATGATCCGGTCAATCCAGACTTCATTCAGTTCAACAGGTTTGGCCATAATTCTCATCCTCTCTACTCTCGATTCAAATCATCCAATCGTACCATTCTCTTTTACGCTTCTGCAGGTCTACCAGCCAAGCGGACGTTTTGCCTATTAAAGTAAAGGTGGCGTCCCGGTTCGAGAACGTGTGGTCGGCCTGGAAAATGAGTTCCAGATCGCAGCGTCCGTCCGCCCGGAGCCAGAACATTTTTTGATAAAGCGGGGCGTAATCTACCGGTATGTCTTCGTCCGCCGTGCCGTGTGCGATGAGAACATCTCCCCCGAATTTGCGCAGCTGCTCGAACGGTTGATGCTTGGAGAGAGAGTCGAAAAAAGCCGGGGTAAGCAGATACCCCTGATAGTCGATGCCTTTGTCCGGCTCCAGCTGACGATAAGCTTCCTTGCCGACAATTCGTACAATATCGTTGTGCGGGTGGGCTACGGCCGACCACATCACGAGGGTCCGCACGCGGTGATCGGATGCGGCGGTCAGCAGGGCGACCGCACCGCCCAGGCTGTGGCCCAGCAGCGTCACGCTGCCGGGGTCCACGCAGTCCAGGCTGAGCGCGTAATCCAGCACCCGGCGTGTCTGGGCGATCATCGGATCGAGTCCTCCCGCTCCGTAATCGCCGGTGCTTTCGCCGCAGCCGCCGTAATCGAAGCGGAGCACCATGTAGCCTTGGCTGCTCAAAGCCCTCGCTGTCTTGACGAACAGCCGGTCGACGCCGATCCGGTTGCCGATAAAGCCGTGGCAGATAATGACCACCGGCCATTTGCCCGCGCCTCCCCGGCAGTCGGCGGCCTCCCCGTCCGTCGGATAGTGCAGCGTAGCCGCCAGTTCTAAATCCCCGCTCGGGATTGTGATGTGATGTTCCATAGCCCTAGTCCTTTCTGCAAGTGCGCTTCTGTGTGGTCCGGATCAGATATGAACCGGCATGGGATCGTTTTTTAAGGCATTTTCAACGGTTTTGGTCTGGTTACCGTCGAAGATGTACAATCGGTGGACCAGAACATGGACATGGTCCCCCGCTTCCAGTTGGGGCAGTTCCAGCGAACGGTAACCGACCAGTCGGTAAGGTCCGCTCTCCACTTCGACCTGCCAGTTTGATCCGCGGAAATAGGTGCTTCTGACAACGGCCTCCGCCGATGCCGTCTGGCGGCTGATTTCGCCGGGCAGCCCGATCTCCACGAACTCCGGCCGGACGATAGCGGACGCCTCGCCCGCATCGGCGAACCCGATCAGGGAGCCGGCCTCCTCCAGCGGCGAAGATTCACCGATAAAGGAAGCGACGAACGGAGTCAGCGGTTCGCGGTAAATGTCGATCGGCGAGCCTTTCTGCTCGATCCGGCCTTTGTTGACGATCATAATTTCGTCGGCTACCTCGACCGCTTCTTCCTGGTCGTGGGTGACGAAGATCGTCGTGATGCCGACCCGGGAAATCATTTCCCGCAGCCAGCTTCGCAGCTCCTTGCGCACTTTCGCGTCAATCGCCGCGAACGGTTCATCCAGCAGGAGCAGCTGAGGCTCGGGAGCGAGCGCCCGGGCGAAGGCCACCCGCTGACGCTGGCCGCCGGACAGCTGGTGCGGCAGCCGCTTCTCCAGACCCGCCAGGCCGGTCAGCTGCAGCAGTTCATGGACGCGGGTGCGGATCTCCGCTTTGCCGCGCTTCTGCACCTGGAGGCCGAAAGCGATGTTGTCGTACACGGACATGTGCTTGAACAGCGCATAGTTCTGAAAAACAAACCCGATATGGCGTTCCTGCGGCATAAGGGCATTCACCTTTTCGCCATGGAACAGGATCTCCCCAGAATCGGGCGACTCCAGTCCGGCAAGCATCCGGAGTATCGTCGTTTTGCCTCCTCCGCTCGGTCCCAGAAGGCCGATCAGCTTGCCCTGCTCAATGTCGAACGAGATATTTTTGGCGGCTTCGTAGGAGCCGAACGACTTGTTGATTCCTCTTACACTGATATGCATAGGTTAACTCCCCTCCGTTGCCTGGTTTAAGCCGGAATCGGCATGCTGCCGGTTGGACTGATGGAACTTCCATTCGGCCAGACTTTTCACGATCAGCGTCAGCACGGCCAGCATAACGAGCAGGGAAGCAACCGCAAATGCAGCCGAAAATTGATATTCGTTGTATAAAATCTCGATATGGAGCGGAACGGTATTCGTCTTGCCCCGGATATGACCCGAGACGACCGAGACGGCGCCGAACTCCCCCATCGCTCTCGCATTACATAAAATAATTCCGTACAGCAGTCCCCACTTGATGTTGGGAAGGGTCACTTTCCAGAATATGCGCCAGCCTTTGGCGCCGAGTGTCGCCGCCGCTTCTTCCTCCTGTGTGCCCTGAGCCTGCATAAGCGGGATCAGTTCCCTCGCAACGAACGGGAAGGTGATGAAGACGGTCGCGAGCACGATGCCCGGCAGGGCAAACACGATCTTGAGATCGTGATCGGCCAGCCACGGACCGAACCAGCCTTTCGTCCCGAACAGCAGGATAAACATGAGACCGGCAATGACGGGCGAAATGGCGAACGGAAGGTCGATCAGCGTAACCAGCACATTCTTCCCGCGAAATTTAAACTTCGTGATCGCCCAAGCGGCCGCCACGCCGAACACCACGTTCAGGGGCACGGCAATCGCCGCAGTCGTCAGCGTCAGCCGGATGGCCGCCCACGCCTCCTTCTGGGTCAAGGCCGCCAGATACACTTCGGTGCCTTTTTTGAAGGCCTGGATAAAAACGGTCGCAAGCGGCAGCACCAGAAGCAGGGCGAGAAAAAGCAGGGCTCCCCCGATCAGAAGCCACTGGACGACCCTGGGTTCGGTGATATGCTTCGCCGGTTCTGACGAAGGTCCGTTCAGATTTGCAGCTACGTTGCCTGCCATTATGCTTCAGCTCCTTTCGCGGTCATCCGCTCACCCGCCGGTTGGATTTCATCTGCAGCGCGTTGGTGACGAGCAGCAGCACGAACGAGATGATCAGCATGACCAGAGCAATGGCCGTCGCTCCGGCATAGTCGTACTGCTCCAGCTTCGTCATAATGAGCAGCGGCGTAATCTCCGTCTTCATCGGCATGTTGCCGGAAATGAAGACGACGGAGCCGTACTCGCCGATCGCCCGGGCGAAGGCGAGGGTGAACCCCGCCAGCAGCGCGGGCACGAGCTGCGGGAAAATGACGCGGCGGAACGTACGCCAGCGTGAAGCGCCGAGGCTCACGGCGGCCTCTTCCGTTTCGTGCTCCAGCTCCTGCAGCACGGGCTGCACGGTGCGGACCACGAACGGAAGCCCGATAAACGTGAGCGCGATGATGATGCCAAGCGGCGAATACGCCGCCTTGACGCCGAGCGGAGCGAGCAGGCTGCCGATCCAGCCGTTGTCGGCATACAGGCTTGTCAGCGCGATGCCGGCCACGGCCGTCGGAAGCGCAAAAGGCATGTCGACCAGCGCGTCGACGAACCGTTTGCCCGGAAAGCGGTAGCGCACAAGCACCCAGGCCACGAGCAGGCCGAATACGGTGTTGACCAGCGCAGCCGCTAAAGAAGCGCCGAAGCTGAGCTTGTAGGAAGCGACCACCCGTTCATCGGTGACTGCCTGCCAGAACTGGTCGAAGGTCAGCCCCGTCGTTTTCCACACGACCGCGGAAAGCGGGAAAAGCACGAGCAGGCTCAAGTAAAGCACCGTAAAGCCCATCGACAAGCCGAACCCGGGTAAAATACGTTTCGTTTTGTTTCGTCTTCCCATTGCGAACACGTCCCCTTGATCGCAGACCGAGTGGTGCCGGTTTGTACCGTCGCACCCGGGCACGCATAATTATTTCGGTTTGTAAATCTGGTCGAATACACCGCCGTCGGCGAAGTGTGTTTTCTGGACTTTGGCCCAGCCGCCGAATTCGGGATCGTCGATTTTAAACAGGTTCACCGGCTTGAATTGATTTTCGTACTGCTTCGCGACGGATTCCAGACGCGGCCGGTAGTAATTTTTCGCGGCGATTTTCTGTCCTTCCTCCGTATAAAGGTAGTCCAGATACGCCTGGGCCACTTCTTTCGTGCCTTTCTTGTCGGCATTCTTGTCAACTACCGCTACCGGAGGCTCCGCCAGCACGCTGATCGAAGGCGTTACGATCTCGAACTTATCCTTGCCCAGCTCGTTGAGCGACAGGTAGGCTTCGTTCTCCCACGCGATCAGGACGTCGCCGAGGCCCCTTTCCACGAAAGTGGTCGTTGAATCGCGCGCTCCCGTTCCGAGCACCGGCGCGTTTTTGAACAATTGAGTTACGAATTCCTTGGCTTTGGCTTCGTCGTTGTTGTTTTTCTTGAGCGCGTAGCCCCAGGCCGCCACGTAGTTCCAGCGCGCTCCGCCGGAAGTTTTCGGATTGGGGGTGATGACGGACACGCCCGGCTTGATGAGATCGTCCCAGTCCTTGATTCCTTTCGGATTGCCTTTGCGTACGAGGAATACGATCGTCGATGTGTATGGAGTGCTGTTGTCTTTCAATTCCGTTTCCCAGCCTTTATCAATAAGACCCGCCGCTTGAACCTGATCGATATCGTAAGCCAGCGCAAGCGTAACCACGTCCGCTTCCAGTCCGTCGATGACCGAGCGGGCTTGTTTGCCCGAACCGCCGTGAGACTGGCTGACCGTTACGGTCTGGCCTTTCTTTTCTTTCCAGTACTTGATGAAAGCTTCGTTGTATGCCTGGTACAGTTCTCTCGTCGGGTCATAGGATACATTAAGCAGTTCGACCGATTTTGGTGCAGAGCCGCCGTTTTCGGTTCCCGTTTTCGTAGATGTTGTTTCGTTTCCTCCGCCGCATGCGGTTAAACCGGTGAGCAGCGAAGTCAGGGCAAGGACGGAAACAGAGCGTCCGAGAACCCTTTTGAAAGAATGCGATTTTAAAGCAGCCATGTACATATACCCCTTTCGAATTTGGCACCTCGTTGTCTAGCTTTTCACATTCCCTACTGAACTTTGTCTTCGCGTCTCCGGTGATCCGGTGGACAAAATAAACAAATCCTATAAGTTTAGTAAGAATTATTTATACATCAATATAGCATCGCCTATAAATCGTGTCAATACGTTTTTTTGTAAAAATTGTAAGTGCCGGTCCGCCTGACTCCGAGGAAAAAAATCCCCGTTTCAAACGCGCTTGCAGCGTGTAAGAAAGGCGTGGGAGTTATGTTGGAAACAAACACGCAAGCTTTGAAATCACTTGCTTTATTGGAGGTCAAAGAAAGATGAACAACAATTTTACCGCTGACGCCGAACGCGTTCTAATCGTTTATTTGAATAATGATATCGTGGTGGAAAATGTACCGGGCGAAGTCGATGTGGACTCTTATCTCGACGAACAGGATTACGACGCACGCCAAGTCGAGTTGATTTCGATGGGCGAGTTTAATGAACGCCTGGATCAGATGCTGCTGCAATATTGATTAAAACAGAAGCCCCCGGGCTTTTCACATAAAAAGGCAGTTCCTTTCTGATGAAAGGAACTGCCTTTTTCAATGTGTATGCGCACGTTCGCTTCGCTGTGGACAAAGCGGAGCGATTAAGCGACAGGCTCCCCGCGCGGAACCTCTCGAAGCGCCAGCCGTTCTCTGAAAACGGGAACGCCCCGCTGCTTGGGGCTTTGGCCGCTCTAGTGCCTTTCGAACAGATTGCCGAGGCCCCCGAGCACGCTGCCTTCTTCCTTGCCCCGGATAGCTCCGCCGAGCACTCTCTCGGCCAGGCGGCTGAACGGTAAAGACTGCAGCCACACTTTGCCGGGGCCTCTCAAAGTGACGAAGAACAGCCCCTCGCCGCCGAAAACGGCTGTTTTGATGCCTTTTACAAACTCGATGTCATACTGGACGTCCGGCGTCATCGCAACGAAGCAGCCTGTATCGACACGAAGCACCTCACCCGGCTGAAGCTCGCGCTCCAGAATAGAACCGCAGGCGTGCACGAAGCCGAGTCCGTCGCCTTCCAGCTTCTGCATGACGAAGCCTTCCCCTCCGAAAAAGCCAGCTCCCAGCTTGCGCTGCAGCTCGATGCCGATGGATACGCCTTTGGCCGCGCACAGGAACGAATCCTTCTGGCAAATCAGCTTGCCGCCCAGCGCATGCAGATCCATCGGAATGATTTTGCCCGGATACGGAGCCGCGAACGTGACGTGCTCTTTGCCCCGCCCGTTGTTGGTGTACACGGTCATAAACAAGCTTTCCCCGGTAAGCAGCCGCTTGCCCGCTCCCATCAACTTGCCCATCAGACCCCGGCCGCCGCTGCCCGATCCGTCGCCGAAAATCGTTTCCATACCGATATTGCCTTCCATCATCATCATGCTGCCGGCTTCGGCAACGACGCTTTCCTGCGGGTCAAGCTCAATCTCCACGTACTGCATTTCATTGCCGTGAATGACATAATCAATCTCGTGAGCGTTCAAGCGCAAGCACTCCTTTGTTCATTGGAATAGGAACCGATATCGTTAGCACGTACTTTTACCTGTTGGTACGGCTCCGAAAGACGCCGGTTCCGCTTCCGGCGAAAAATTTAAGCACGCGCCGATTCTTCAATCGGCTTCCCGCTCCGCCTTGCGTTTCTTGCGCGCCTCGTAGCGTGCCGGGGCGGATTCGTGCAAGCGCTTTTCCCGTTCCGTCTCGGGTATGACCGCAGGGACGGGGGTCGGCCGGCCTTCATCATCCAACGCCACAAAAGTGATAAACGAGGTGGCTGTGGTCCGCCTTTCGCCGGTAAACATATTTTCGGCCACCACGCGCACGTAAACCTCCATGGAGCTCCGGTGCGTCCAGGACACGAAGGCTTCCAGCTCGATGGCTTCACCCAGATGCACGGGGGCCAGAAAGTCGAGACTGTCGCTCGAAGCCGTAACGACGCCCCGCCGGCAATGGCGCATGCTTGCGATTGTCGCGATCTTGTCGATATATTCCATTATTTTGCCGCCGAAAACCGTCCCGTGATAGTTGGTATCCAGCGGAAAAATTACTTCCGTCATAATGGAGCGGGAGACGCTCGTCGGTTTCGCTTCCATATGGGTCAAAACCTCCTTCTCGTCGGCCGGAGCGAAAGCTTGTAAACTTCATCTTCCGTCCCGGCTGTACGAAACGCTAACGTTTCGGGTACGGGCTTTATTCCCCGTACCGGATAAAAAGCTTGCCTGCCGCCTCGGCGGCCATGGCTCTGGCCGTTTCCGTGTCCTGCGCGGCGGCAAGGGCAACCGCCATCCGGCGGCCCGGTTTCGTTTCCGGCTTGCCGAAAACCCGCACCTGAACATCCGGTACGGCGAGCGCCTCTTCCAGCCCCCCGATTTGGAAATCGGTGCTGCCGCGGTCCGCCTTCAGCGTATGGGAAGCGCCTGGCGTAAGCAGGCGGATTTGCGGAATCGGCAGCCCGAGAATCGCTCTTGCGTGGAGCGCAAATTCGGAGAGGTCCTGAGTCGCCATCGTGACCATGCCCGTATCGTGCGGACGCGGCGAAACCTCGCTGAAATATACGCCTTCGCTCGTGAGGAACAGCTCGACGCCGAAGATTCCGTATCCGCCGAGCGCATCGGTGATCGTCCGCGCCATCTGCTCGGCTTCCGCGATATGGGACTCGCTCATCACGTGCGGCTGCCACGATTCGATATAGTCGCCTTCCTTCTGCACATGACCGATCGGGGCGCAGAAGGAAGTGCCGCTTACGGAGCGGACGGTGAGCAGCGTAATTTCGGACTCGAACGTGACGAACGCCTCGACGATGACGCGGGCTTTTTTCGCCCGTCCGCCTTCCAATGCCGTATTCCAGCAGGCTTCGATGTCCGCTTCGGACCGGCATACGCTCTGGCCCTTGCCCGACGAGCTCATGATGGGTTTGATGACGCATGGCGTGCCGATTTCCGCGACCGCGGCATGAAGTTCGTCCAGCGTATCGGCAAAGGCATACTTCGCCGTACGCAGACCGAGCTCCTCGGCAGCCAGCCGGCGGATGCCTTCCCGGTCCATCGTGAGGCGCGACGCGTTCGCGGTCGGAATGACACGGTAGCCTTCCTTCTCCAGCTCGACCAGCTCTTGTGTGGCGATCGCTTCAATCTCGGGCACAATCAGATGGGGCCGCTCCCGTTCGATGATTTCGCGAAGCGCCTGCCTGTCCAGCATGTCGATGACATAGCTGCGGTGCGCCACCTGCATGGCAGGCGCGTGATCGTAGCGGTCGACCGCGATCGTTTCGATTCCGAGCCGCTGCGCCTCCAGAATGACTTCTTTGCCAAGTTCCCCGGAACCTAGCAGCATGATTTTCTTCGATTTCCCTGATAGCGGTGCTCCAAACATACGGTGTCCTCTCCCCAGAGTGCAGCAGTGTGCCTCTATATTTTGTGAGCTTGCGGTTAGGCAAGTATTCCCATGTGTGATCACGTTCTTGACGGCGGGCGCCGAAAAAGAGACTACCGAATTATTCGGGATGACGCCCTACCCGCCGCTGTGCAGAAGCAGCTTGCGCAGGAGCGGAGCGAGATGCTCCGGCAGCTCGGCGGCGTGCGGGACCACGATCCCGTGCCTGCCGTAGATGTTGCGCATCGTGGTCCGCTGCGTCTCGTGAACCTCGCCGCTGGCGAGGAAGACGCTGATGACGTCGATCCCGAGCCTGCGGCATTCCAGGACGGCCTCGTACGTGTCGAGGATGCCGTCCTCCTGATATTCGGCGGCGGAAGGCTCGCCATCGGAGAAGACAAGCAGCACGCGCTGCTTCTCCGGGCGCCGCAGCAGCCGCCGGGCGGCGTGACGGATCGCGAACCCGTCACGGTTGTCCTGCTGCGGCTCCAGCTGCAGCAGAGCGGCGCCGCTCCGCGGAGCCGAGGACGAGCCGAAGTCGATGACCGTGTGGAACACGTTCGGCGCTTCTTCGGCCGTGACCCGGTCCGCGTCTTCCCAGAAGCCCGTCACCTCGTGCGGGATGCGCAGAGTCCGGAGCGTCTCGTGAACGAGCGAGATGCCCAGCTTCGTCTCTTCCATCTTATCGTACATGGAAGCGGAGCAATCGACAAGAAGCGAGAAGGCCGCATCGAGCTTGGGCGCGGGGTTCTGCTTCTTGGTGAAGAGCCGCGGCGCTTCGTCCGTCACGTAGCGCAGCAGCTGCCTTCGGCCGAGCCGCCCGTAGAGCAGATCGCTCCGCGGGGCGACCCGCTTGCGCTCCAGCGTCAGCCTCACCGTGCGGGTCAACTGCCTCGTCAGCGGCTCCACCGCACGGATCGCTTCGCGGTAAGCGTCTTCTTCGGCGGGAGTGGGCCTGCGCGGGGCTTGAAACTCGGCGACCGCGCGCAGGCCCGAGGAGCCCTCCCCGCTTCCGGCGGAGGCACCGGACGGTATGAACGGCGCGCTGCTGTCCGGCGGCGGCTCGGACTTCCGCTCGGAAGCGGCGGAACGCCCGCGGGCGGCGGCCGTCGCCTCTTCGGCCGTGTCGTCCCCGGGCCTCGCGGCCGCCCCGCTGAACCGTGCGGTCCGCGTGCCCCGCTCGACCGACTGCCGCAGCGCTTCCCCGGCGGTGCTCCGGGTCTCCCGGTGCCACATCGACTGGCGCTCGCTTCTGCGGTCTTTGTCCTGCCGGGGGCTAAGCCGCTCCGCATCGTCATTCGCGAGGCGTTTCGCCTTCTTGCCGGCAGGACGTTCTCCGCGCCTCAAGGGCGCGTCCGTACCGCTTCCGGGCTGGGCCGAGAAATACGCGACCGCCGCATCACGCTCCAGCCGGTATTCCAGCAGCTCCAGCATCTGCAGGCACAGCCGGGCGTTTTCTGCCGTCGTCTCCGCCGTTTCGGCCTCCTCCAGCAGCGGCTGCACAAGCCGGAGCAGTTCTTCTACATGCTTCGTCGGCGCAGCAGATTCCGCGAAAGTTTCGCCTATCCTGCTGCCCGTTTCACTATAGAGCGCATGTACGTCCGCCCCTTTAAACCAGAGGTAAACGGAAACGAACAGCGCGTCCGCAAACTCGTGACGGGCGAGGTGCGTTTTGAATTTGTGCGTGAAATACCCTTTGTACACGTCCGCTCTATCCTCAAACACAGCTGAGGTGCCGGGACGGATGCGACGGCAGATCTGTTCCAGCCGCAAGTCCTCGCAGAGGGCGAACAACTCATTCCCCAGCCTGGAAAGCGGCGACTCCGTAACGGACTCCAGGAACGCTTCGGTTTCCCGTCTTCCCGAATACCACGCACTGCCGAGCGCGCGGAGATAGACGTCGCTTTTCATGCCGGCTTCCCGCTGTGCCGGTTTCCAGTCCCGCCAGAACTGGCTGACCGTCAGCAGCGCCTTACTTTCCTCATAATGGGAATGAAAAGCGAGCTGAAGCTCCAGATCCCCGTTCCGGGTAAAGGTCCGGGCCAGATCCACAAGCTGCATAAGCACAAAGGCTTCCAGCCGGTTATCGAGCAGATTCAGCTTCCCGACGAACATCGCTAAAAGAGCGTCTCCGCCACGTTGCGCACGGCGGCCCTTTCGCGTTCGTCTTCCAGCTTGGCGGCAATGGCCCGTTCCACGGCTCTCCGGGGCGGCATGAACGCGGCGAGATCGCACGCGTCCAGCAGGGCGCGGACAGACGCCGCTTCGTCGGACAACTGACCCATCTGCACGAGAGCCAGCAAATCGGCGGACAGCGCCGCAAACGCTTCGAGAAGCCGGGTGTCCCGCAGTTCCGTACGTTCTGTCAGCAGGCCGAGGAGCGCATCTCCTTGAAGGTAAGGGACGTCGACGGCCACGAAACGATTTTTCAGCGCTTCGTTAAGCGGAACGGTCCCGATGTATCCTTCGTTAATCGCCGCAATAACGCGGAAATCTTCATGAGCCGTGACCGTCTCGCCCGTAAACGGATTGGTCAGCGTTCTCCGGTGGTCGAGAACTCCGTTAATAAGCGGCAGTGTCTCGGGTTTCGCCATATTTACTTCATCTATGTAAAGGATATGCCCGGCTTTCATGGCCGTAATGACCGGCCCCGGCACAAATTCAATCGTCGTGCCTTCCCCGGACCGGCTCAGGGTCTTAAACCCGAGCAAAGCTTCCGCGTCGAGATCCGTGGAACAATTGACGCTGTGCATCGGCTGGCCCGTCAGAAAAGACAAGTGCTCGGCCAGCTTCGTTTTGCCGGAACCCGTCGGTCCTTTCAGCAAAACGGGCTTGCCGAGCGCCAAAGCGATGATCGCATCTGTGAGCACTTCGGGCTGTGCGGGGACGAACCCCGGTTTTCCGATTAAACGGAGCTGTTCCTCTGCTAACTGGCCCGATTCGATCCGGCCGCGCAGTGTAAGGAGTCGATTTGTAATACTCTCTGGGAGTTCCCATTGCCGCATGAAATCGGCTGGTGTGCTGTTCATCCTGCGTTCTTCCTTCCCGTGTTGCGTTCTCTCTTTTTAACTATCTGTCAAAAGAACAAGCGGTGTCAAGTTCCCGGCTCCTCGATAAGCGCAAACGGATAAAAATGCAGATCATTTCCGCAGGAAGGACAGCTCATATAGGAAGGGATGTCATTGAGCATCAGCGCCATGGCGTAGGAAGACTCATGCCCGTTCTCCGTTCCCGGCCCGCTCTTTTTCGTAAGCGATCAAGGTGATCGGTTCCCCAGTCTGTTCCTGCAATTTGCTTTCCAAGCTGCGGATCTCTTCAATCAGTTCTTCTTTTCCGTTCAATTCGGCAAACGTGTATCCGTTCGTCTTCATGTGTTAAGCCTCCTGTCGGATCTGTCGGATGTCTTCCCGTCGAATGGTTTTCGGCTTGAGCCGTACCGCTTCTTATTCTTCCCACGCCTGTTCTTTTTTAAAAGTTATCCCTTCCCCGTTGCCGGGCTCCAAAAAAAGCAGCCTTGCAAGGATGCTTTTTCGTATAATTTGGGTATTCCGCCCCTTATTAATCAATTAATTTCCACTTATAATGTTAATTATCCGCAACTATTGTAAAAACCTGACGTATATAAAGTAACCAAAGCCGCCTGAATGGGTTTTTCAACTCCCGTTTTCAGGTGACCTAATCCCGAAGAGGAGTGAGAATGATTTGAAAAAGAAACTAGCAGCAACCGCAATCGGTGCCGCCATGGTGCTGAGTATGGGAACCGGAGTGTTGGCCGGGGCCAACCTACAGGAAATTAAAGCCTACCTGAACGGTTCCATTACGGTCAAATATAACGGCTCCCCTGTCCAACTGCAGGATGAGCAGGGAGCTGTCGTGCTTCCGATCACGTATGACGGCAACACCTATCTGCCTGTCCGGAGCATTGCCAAAACCTTGAACGTAGCCGTCAATTACGACGGAGCAACCAACACGGTCCTGTTAGGCGAGCAAGCGGAAGGGGTCGCACTGGCCAAGGACTTCAAAAATTCGTCCTATCACACGAAAGATCCCAATCTGACGACTTATGGCGGCAAAGATTACAAAGAAGTCTACTTCGACAACGCGAAGTCAAGCCGCTCCAGCAGTTTCATGCTGTACCCCAAAGGCAAATACCAGAAGCTTGTGCTTCAGGTGGCGGCTACCGGAAATGATATCGAAAGTTTTTATGTCCAAGACAGCAAAAAAGATATCAAACTGAAAACAACGACAATCGCCATCCAAGATGGCTTGAAGACCATCGAAGTCGACATCGCCGGCGTCGAAGAGTTGTTCGTCCACGCGGATATCAAGGAAGACGGCGGCATGTTCGTCCCTCTCACCACTTCGTACTTCAAATAATTCGTTCGTATCTATAAAAGATCTCCTTACGCTGCGGCGAATGGAGATTTTTTGTTTTCCTTCTGTCCTTGGAGGATGGCACCGTCCTGCCCGGGTACCCTCAGCCTTGGCGCACAAAAAAAGCGTCCCATGAGGGACGCTTTCCGTGTCGCTTATTTCAAGTCATCGAGCTCGCGAAAAAGCTTTCTTACCGCTTCTTCATCCACTTTGCCCGCCTGCTTCATTTTGAGCAGCCGTTCCCGGACTTCCCGGGCAAAATGTTCATCCACATCGGTATCCTCGGCGTAAGCGGGATCAAACCAGATGTAGAACCCTTCGGGACCGTTGCGCAGGAACGGCCGGTTCCAGGCGTCCGGATATTCGTACGGCTGATCCGAGAACAGGATTCCGAGCACATCGTCGCTCTCCACGGGGAGGAGCTGATGAAACTGTTCTTCTTCCCCCGTACCCGAAATTTGCCTGTGTTTGTACGCGTAATGCACGTAGTGCTCGCCGGTTTCCTTATCTTTGGACAAGGCGTACATCTCCAGCTCGCTCTGCTTCAAATCTTTGACCGTTTCCAGTCTTTCCTGCAGAAGATCCCCTGAAATTTTGCCGTGGGCCGAGAAAGATTCAGCTGACATCGAACTCTCTCCTTTCTTCCTGCAGCGCGGGAGGCCGCTGTTTGTTCGGCACGTCATTTTGCTGCAGCAGCGTCCGGAGAGAACGGCGCGGAAGCTTCCATTTGAAGATCACCGAGAACATCCGGGACACGACTACGATCATGAACAAAATAATCAGACCGAGCGGATTCTGGGGCCAGCCGATGCCGATAAGAAAGCCGGCCAGCATGGCCCAGACCGCGTAGATTTCATCTCTTAAAACGAGAGGCTTGCGCCCGGCCAGGAGATCGCGGATTACCCCGCCGCCGATTCCCGTGAGTACGGCCGCAACGATCGAGGCGCTTACAGGCAGCCCCTGATTGGACGCGTAGAGCGCCCCTTGAATCGAGAAGGCCGCCAGACCGATAGCGTCGAAGAACGATTCCCAGGATTTCCACCGCTTGATCCAGGCCAGCGGAAATATAAAAACCAGTGTCATTGCGGCCAGCGCAATCGTGAACTGGAACCCCTGCTGCCAGAGCATCGTCACTTTCTCTCCGATCAGCAGGTTGCGGACTACCCCTCCGCCAAATGCGGTTACAAAGCCCAGGACATAAACGCCCAGGATATCATAATCTTCTTCCATTGCGACAATCGCGCCGCTGACGGCAAACGCGATCGTTCCGATTAAGCTTAACGCCATCCAATCCACTTTTCTGCAGCTCCCCCGGGTTAGTTAGATAAATCCCAATCCAGTTCAACCTCTTTGCCGGTACGGGACGATTCGTAGATTGCATTGAGAATCAAGTTGTTCGTATAGCCCGACATGACGGATGTCAGCGGTTCGCTTCCGGTCCGGATGCATTCCAGAAAATGCATGTTCATCAGGAGGCGCGGATCGGTCTGCTGCTCGGGCAGCTGGAGCTCCACGTCGATTTCTTTATCGAACATTTCCGCAAACAGCTTACCGTAGGTGCTTCCTCTCAAGGTAGCTCCGCCTTCCGTGCCGAGAAGATGAATATACGGCTGATTGTCGGTTTCGGTCAGTGCCGCCCAGCTCACGTCGAGCGTCAGCGTGCTCCCGTTGTCCATCTTGATCAGGGCTGTCGCCAAGTCTTCCACGTCATAGCTGCCGCTCCAGTTCGGTTTGCCCCAACTGCCGATTCCGCGGCGTTTGGGACCGAATTCCGAGTAGGTCGCGCCGAAGACGGAAACCGGACGGGGATTTCCCATCAACGAGAGGGACAAATCCAGCATATGGACGCCAATATCGATCAGCGGGCCGCCGCCCGATTTGGACATCTGGGTGAACCAGGTACCCCAGCCCGGAATTCCTTTGCGGCGCAGCCAGCCGGTTTTGGCATGGTAGATATTGCCAAGCTTGCCGCGCTGAACGAGCTCCTTCACCTGCATATTAAGCGGTTCCCAGCGGCGCTGGTGAGAAATCATCAGTACCTTGCCGCTTTCGCGTTCGGCCAGAACGATTTCCTTGGCGGCCTTAACATCAATGGCCATCGGCTTCTCGAGCAGGACGTGCTTCCCGGCCTGAAGCGCTTTTACCGCAAGGGGTGCGTGCCATTCGTTCGATACGGCGATAACCACTGCATCTATGTCGGGATCATGGATCAAATCTTCACCATTTCCGTAAACTTTAGAGATCTGATGTTCTTTGGCCCGCGCTTCGGCAAGCGGAAGAAACACGTCAGCTACCGCCGCTACCGTAACGCCCGGGGTTTCAAGCAGCCCTAGTATGTGCACGTTACCGATATTGCCCGCGCCGATGACGCCGATTCTGATCTCATCATTGAGTGCCATTGTGCAAAACCCTCCGATATCACGTTAAAGTAAGTTCGGCTTTATTTTAACACAAATGAAGGACAGCATCAGCCTTCCGGCCATATTTTCAAAAAGGTTTTCTCCGAAAGGTTTTCGAAAGAATAAAACGCTGTCTTTTCTATACACGGACATATAAAGAACATTTTTACCGTAATATAATAAAAAAGCGAAATATTTTAACGTATGCAAAATTTATAAATCCGTCCCCGAAATGCCCATCCTAACGGAAAGCAAGGAGGAATGACGACATGACAAGTTGGAAAAAGCACGGCCCTGATCCACGGCGGAGCAAGGGAAGGCTGGTTCAAACCCTTACGCTGACGATTCTGATGACGTTCCTCGTTCACCTGTTGTCGGCCGTGCCCGCACTCGCGCAGGAAGATTTGGCGTTGTCCCCGCCCCCTCACTCCAAAGCGGCGGAGAAAAAACGCAAAGAAGCCGCCCTGAAAGGCCCTTCCATCCAGGTAGATCCCTCTTTTCCGTATTATCAGAACCGGTCGCCCGAAAGCATAGCCGACGAGCTTCTTCAGCGCGGGTACAAAACGGTCCATTATTTTGTCGTCAACGAAACCGATGTGAATCGCAGCTTTATCGAAGCCCTCCAGGCAAAAGGCATCGGGGTATGGGCGCTCGTCCTCGGTAACGGAAGTTACTCTACGGCACGTTTTCCGGCGGATTGGCCTTCGTGGCAGATGGAGCTGCTTAAGCCTCTGAACGACGGGTATTATCGGTTCTCTCCCCACAGCCCGGCTTATGTCCAGTGGAAAAAGCAGGCGCTGGCTAAACTCGTGCGCGATTATCCTTTCGACGGGATCGAGGTCGCCGAGCCCTACTTTCCCGAATGGGACGGAATCAACCGCGGCGTGTACGGAGACGTCGGGCCGCTCGCGCAGAAAGCGTTCCGCGACAAAACGGGCCTGGAGATGCCGGATTTCACCAACGCCTCCTCGCCCCGCTATTATTTAACC
This sequence comes from Paenibacillus chitinolyticus NBRC 15660, assembly GCF_000739915.1. Classification (GTDB taxonomy): domain Bacteria; phylum Bacillota; class Bacilli; order Paenibacillales; family NBRC-103111; genus Paenibacillus_F; species Paenibacillus_F chitinolyticus. The sequence goes on from NZ_BBJT01000003.1 coordinate 440,554, forward strand.
GACACGGCGGCCTACCTGAAGTGGGTCGATTTCCGGGTTGAAGCCGTGAACGATTTCCTGAACGAGCTGATGAACGGGAAAGGCGGAGTGCGGGAAGCCCGTCCTAATATACTGGTGGCGACCTGGTCTTTGGCTATAGACGCGGGCCCCGGTTCCTTCGACAAGTTGAGAGAATTGCAGGGCCTCGATGCCGCGGCCATGGTCGGCCGGGTTAAGCCGGACATCCACTTTCTTCAAACCCATTGGCCCGACTGGCTCAAACCGCAGGAGAGTCTTCCTCCCGATTACGTGAAGCATTACCGGGTTTTTGCGGATAAAATCAAAGCGGAGTACCCGGATCTTCCGCTCGGGGTTCAGGCGGATATCGGCTCGGCCCTGTCGATGGTTAAGGACGGCGGGTGGGTGAGCGCTTTTTCCGATTCCGTCCGCGCACTCGGCTATTCCACCTGGACCGCATACGAATACCATCTCGGCGGTTATATGTATAAGGAAGCTCCCGTCCCCGGCAAAGCGCAGCGGCTTTCACGCACGGAAGTAAAGATTCCTTTTCAAAAAAGAATCGACGAAGGCTCGGCGAAATCCGAAGGAAATGTGACGGTTTCGGCAGGAACGCAGAGCTTTACCCTTAATCCCGGAGAAATCTCGGTTGACGGCAGCAATCTGCTGATCCGGTCGGACCGCCTTCCCAAAAAGGAATTCCGGCTGACTTTGCGCGGTATTAAAGACACGCCTGGCTTCTGGTTCTATAACAAAACGCAAACGCCCAACGTAATCGGTGGGAATGTTGCCGTGGAAGTGCCCAAACAGTAGTCACCGCGTGAATACCCGCTCCAATAAATGAAACGAATAGCCTGTCACGGGTTTCTTCCTGAATACAAGGGATTGCGGGGCAGGGTTTGAACCTGCGGCCTTCGGGTTATGAGCTATGAGCCCGACGAGCTGCGAAACTTACTGGAAGGTGTTCAAAAACAGAAAAAATCCTGTTCATGATGTGTGAATACAGGATTTTTTCTTCTTTTATACGGATTTATTTACGCATGTTATCAGTTAATCACGGCTCTAAAACATGTACAGCGGCCGAATTACTGCGGGAAATATTCACGATGCAGTTCTTCCAGTTCCGCAATGGAACGCCTTGCCCATTCCTCCGTCTGATGCAGCATGTTCAGCTCGCGTTCGAGGGCCTGCTGGAGCGAAAGGGTGTAATCCGGCACATTCCCATGATAGGCATGGATGCCCGACAGCGGCATCAGCCCAATTTCCTGATAAGCCAGCGCGCGGCGCTGGTGAAAGAACGGGACATCCCCCTGCTGCGGATTATGAAGATCCCCTTGCGAAGGATGCTTAACGACCGCAAGAACCTGAACGGCTGCTTTTATATTGGACGGCGGTTCCACAATGCGGCCTATATACTCCCCTGTTTTGTAAGATGCTATGACCAGATCACCGACGGAAGCAGTGCTTTCGTTTCTATAGTTCATAAGTGGATGCTCCTCTCTGTTACGGAGTATTGTCCGGAAAATCCGACGACGCGACGACCCTCAAATGCTGCATCCCCGTCAAATGACGAAGCTCGGCCAGCAAATAGTCGACCGATTTCACGGCGTAAATGAATCGTGCGGCAGTTCCCTTCTCTACCACCACTATACAGGGGATGGACGAGATTTTCCACTTTTGCACGGATGCCCCCGCGTAATTCGCATTGCAGGCTTTAAGGGGCAATTCCGGCTCGATCGTCAGAGCGACGTCGAGCATCCGTCGGGCGACTTTGCAAGTTCCGCAAAATGGGGTATGAAAAAATACGGCGAACGACTGTTTTTCTATGAGGGCCTGCTTGATTTGGTCATCGTTCCATTCCTGCATACCAGTCTCCTTTCCATAAAAAAAGCCGTGTTCCGGCTGCCAAACCTCCGGATACATCTAAGACTAAGAAAATTCCTTAAAGGGCAGCAGCCTGGCGCAAAAGGAAGCGCTGCCCCGTTTCAGAAAGCATGGTTGTCCCTAAGCGCAGACAGCGACAATAACGTATGTTCCAGCAGCCCTTCGAAGTCGTCGAGATGGCTTTCGTTGACCTTGCGGCCGAACTCAAGCAAAACCTCATTGTGCCAGCCTTCGTTTTCGGAGCCGAACACGTAAGAAAGCGTCTGGGTGATGAGCGGCCTTCCGCTCCAGATGGATTCCAGGGACGATCCGACCGCCGGACAGTCCCGCGAGGGATCGCCGACAAGGAATCCGAATCTCACCGTAAGCGAACAGCCCGGCTCGGCTCCTTTGCGGCTCAACAGCTCCGCGGCCAAATCTTCCAGTTCAGCCGCCAGATGAAGCTCCGCCCACGGAGAAGCCGTGTTCTCTTCGCCGCCGCGGAGGACAAAACGGATCCGGTACTGGCGGCCCAAGCTGGATAAATCCATGACGTCTGACCGGTTCGTCACCAGAATCTCGCCGGACAGATCCAAATCGTAGACAGCGCCTTCCAAAACGACTTTTAAATTCTCGTAAACCGTCGGATCAAACATACCGGGCAGCTCCTTTTCGATCAGTGTTCATTGCGTTACGGCAGTGCGGAGCGGCAAACGGAAAATCCGTCTGCTGCCGCATCTCCGGAGCGCAGCAAAGGCGCCCGGATGATGAACATCCAAGCGCCTCTTCTGTGTATTCCGAACGCATGCCTCTACCGTTTAAGCGTAATACTCTTCACGCAGACGGCGTACATCTTCGTTTTCCAGATATTCATCGTAAGGCATCATCCGGTCAATCACGCCTTTAGGCGTAATTTCGATAATGCGGTTGGCAACCGTCTGAATGAACTGATGGTCATGCGATACGAACAGCATTGTGCCGTCAAAATCGATCAGCCCGTTATTGAGAGCCGTAATGGATTCGAGATCCAAGTGGTTCGTCGGCTCGTCGAGGATCAGAACGTTGGCGCTTGCGAGCATCATTTTGGACAGCATGCAGCGCACTTTCTCGCCCCCGGACAGAACGCTCGCTTTCTTAAGCGCTTCTTCACCGGAGAAAAGCATCCGGCCCAGGAAGCCGCGGATAAACGATTCGTCCTGATCTTTGGAATATTGACGCAGCCAGTCGACGAGGTTCATATCGACACCGTCGAAGTACTGCGAGTTGTCTTTCGGGAAATAAGCCTGGGTTGTGGTGACGCCCCATGTGTAGGTGCCTTCATCCGCTTCCGTTTCGCCCATCAAAATCTGGAACAGGGTCGTTTTCGCGTGTCCGTCCGGACCTACGAAAGCGATTTTGTCGCCTTTGTTCACGGTGATGGAAATATTGTCGAGAATCTTCTGCCCTTCAACTGACTTGCTCACACCGTCAATCGCCAGAAGCTGCTTGCCCGCTTCCCGCTCCGGTTTGAAGTTGATGAACGGATATTTGCGGTTGGAAGGCTTAATGTCGTCCAGAGTAAGCTTCTCGAGCTGTTTCTTACGGGATGTCGCCTGCTTCGATTTGGAAGCGTTGGCGCTGAATCTCGCGATAAACGTTTCGAGTTCCTTGCGCTTCTCTTCGGTTTTCTTGTTCTGCTCTCTGGCAAGCTTCAAAGCCAGCTGGCTGGATTCGTACCAGAAGTCGTAGTTGCCGACGTACATCTGAATTTTGCTGAAGTCGATGTCGGCGATATGCGTACAAACCTGGTTCAGGAAGTGACGGTCATGGGATACCACGATGACGGTGCCTTCGAATCTGGCCAGGAAGTTCTCCAGCCATTGGATCGATTCGAGATTCAAATGGTTGGTAGGCTCATCGAGCAGCAGAATATTCGGGCTGCCGAACAAAGCCTGTGCAAGAAGGACGCGGACTTTCTCGTTGCCGTCCAGATCTTTCATCTTCTGGTCGTGAAGCTCTTTCGGAATGCCTAGACCGATCAGAAGCTCGGCTGCATCGGATTCCGCCTGCCATCCGTCAAGCTCTGCGAATTCGCCTTCGAGCTCGCCCGCACGGATTCCGTCTTCTTCGGAGAAGTCCGATTTCGCGTAGAGAGCGTCTTTCTCTTCCATAATCTGAAAGAGGCGCGCATGGCCCATCATGACCGTTTTCAGAACATCGGTTTCGTCGAATTCGTAGTGGTTCTGCTTCAGAACCGCCATACGCTCGCCCGGAGCGATATGAACGTCGCCTTTGTTGGGCTCGATTTCGCCGGACAAAATTTTCAGAAACGTGGATTTCCCCGCCCCGTTAGCGCCAATCAGGCCATAGCAGTTGCCGGGAGTAAATTTAATATTAACGTCTTCAAAAAGAGCGCGTTTGCCGTATCGAAGCGTTACATCCGTTACAGTAATCATGAGTGCGGTTAACCTGCCTTTTTGTATAATCGTGGCTTCTTCCAAGCCAATTCCTTTTAGTATAGCATAAAAAAGGACTCCCCGCTCGTAATTGCGGGAATGAGCTTACTTGCCGCGCTCGATTTCCTCCACGAGCTCCGAGAGAATCGTCCAGCGTTCCATCGCCTGCTCCAGCTCTTCACCGGCGGCAATCTCCTCGGCGTACAGCTCCTGTACCCGGCTGTAGTCGCTTCCGGCCTTCGCGATATCGCTCTTGATCCGCTCCAGCTTCTCTTCCAGAGCCGCGATGCGGTCTTCGATCGTATCCCATTCCTTTTGCTCGTTGAAGGAGAGTTTTTTCTTCTTCGCGCGTTCCCCGCCGGAGACCGCTCCGGCTGTGCCGGTGGATGGAGCGGACGGGGCGGAGGCCTGGGTCCGGGCTTTTTCTTTTGCGTCGGGCTTAAGCTCGGAAGCTTCACGCTGTTGTTTGAGCTCCAGGTATTCGGAGTACGTTCCGATATACTGTTCGATTTCGCCCCCGCCCGTAAACGAAAACAGATGGTCGGCGGTCCGGTCCAGGAAATAACGGTCATGGGATACCGTAATGACGGCGCCGGGAAACTGTTCCAGATAGTCTTCCAGAATGGACAAGGTTTGAATATCCAGATCGTTCGTCGGCTCGTCGAGCAGCAGGACATTCGGCTCTCCCATCAGTGTACGCAGCAGATAGAGCCGGCGCTTCTCGCCTCCGGAAAGTTTCCCGATGGGCGTCCACTGGAGATTCGGCGGGAACAGGAATCTTTCCAGCATCTGCGCCGCCGTGATGCTCTCTCCGTCCTTCGTCCGGATGACCTCGGCCGCCTCGCGGACATACTCGATGACACGCTGCTTGTCATCCATCTCTACATTTTCTTGTGTGTAGTAGGCCAGTTTGACGGTGCTCCCCCGCTCGATTTCACCGCTGTCCGGGCTGAGGCGTCCGGCCAGCATATTCAGCAGCGTCGATTTGCCGCTTCCGTTGCGGCCGATAATGCCGATCCGGTCGTCCGGCAGCACGATGTAGCTGAAATCGTGGATGAGCTCACGGCCCTCGTAGCCTTTGCTCACCTGCTTCAGCTCGATGACTTTGCGGCCGAGGCGGCTGCCTGCCAGAGCCATATCGAGCTTAGCCGCAGGCCCGTCGACTTTGCGGTCGCGCAGCTCCTCCGCTCGTTCGACGCGGGCTTTCTGCTTCGTCGTGCGGGCTTTCGCGCCGCGGTGCAGCCAGGCGAGCTCTCTGCGGAGCAGATTGCGCCGCTTGTCTTCGCTGGCTGCCTCACGCTCCATGCGCTCAGCCTTTTTCTCCAGAAACGTCGTGTAATTGCCTTCATAGCTGTATATGCTGCCGCGGTCGAGCTCCAAGATGCGGCTCGTCACGCGCTCCAGGAAATAGCGGTCGTGCGTAACGAGCAGTAGAGCGCCTTTCCATTTGCTTAGAAACTGCTCCAGCCAGTCTACCGTCTCGTTGTCGATGTGGTTGGTAGGCTCGTCGAGAATAAGCAGGTCGGCGGGCTGGATCAGTACCCGGGCCATGGCCACGCGCTTGCGCTGGCCGCCGGACAGCTCGCCTACGGGCTTGCCGAATTCCGTGATGCCCAGTTTGGTGAGGACTGTCTTCGCCGTTGTGCCTGCTTCCCACGCGTCCAGCTCGTCCATTCTCGCCTGCACCCGCATCAGCTTCTGTTGGGCAGCCTCGTCTTCGGGGCTGTTTTCAAGGGCCGCAAGCGCCTGCTCGTAGTCGCGGAGCACCTTCATAAGCGGCGTTTCTCCGTAGAAAACCTGCTCCAGAACCGTTGAACGTTCATCGAACTCCGGCTGCTGAGGCAAGTATTCCACTCGGAAATGATTGGAATGAACGATCGATCCGGAGTCCGGCGTTTCCAAACCGGCCAAAATTCTCAGCAGGGAAGACTTGCCGGTGCCGTTGACACCGATCAGGCCGATCCGCTGTTTTTCCGAGATCGTAAAGGAAATATCGTCGAAGAGAACTTTCTCTCCGTAAGTTTTTACTAGATGTTCGGCATGAATAATACTCATGAGTTCCTCCGTCCTTAATCGCCGCGCCAAATGAACCCGGCTGCCCTCATGCCCGCCGTCGGGCGTACGGATGAGACCAGCCGGATGTATAATCGATTTCTATCGGATTTAAACCGGGCTGACCGGATTTTCCGGCTGTCCGGGGTCGCTCGCTGCCGCGGCCGGGTGCAGAATATATTGCAGCAGCAGAGAGGCCGTTCCCGCGATAGCGTCCACATGCGTGCGTTCCATGCCGTGCGAGGCATGAACGCCGGGACCGATCAGCGCGGCACGGATGTTGCTCCCTCCGCGAAGCGCCGCGGAAGCGTCCGAGCCATACTGCGGGTACACATCCACCACGTGGCGGATCCCGGAATGTTCCGCGAGGCGGATAAGCTGAGAGGTCATCGCGTAGTCGTAAGGACCGCTGGAGTCTTTTGCACAGATGGAGACGTCCTGCTCGGTGCAGGTCAGATCGTCCCCCATGGCTCCCATATCGACGGCAAGAAGCTCGTCAATGTCGGCCGGGATGTAAGAAGCCCCGTGACCGACTTCCTCGTAAGTGGTCAAAATGATTTTAACGGTGCAGGCCGGTTCGATCAGCTCGTTCTTCAGAAGATCCAGAAGGGCGAACAGTGCGGCCACGCTCGCTTTATCGTCCAGATGACGGGACTTGACATACCCGTTCTCCAGCATGCGGACACGCGGCTCGAAAGAGACGAAATCCCCGACGCGGATTCCCAGCTTCTGTACCTCTTCCTTGTTGAAAGCCAGTTCGTCCAGGCGAACTTCCATGTTCTCCTCGACGCGTTTATGGTCTCTCGCATCCGGAAAAACGTGAACAGAAGGCTTGGTGGTCAAAATAGTGCCTTCATAGCTGAGTCCCTGGCGAGTATGAACGCGGCAGTACTCGTTTTCGATGGCCGCCATCATAAAACCGCCTACCGACGTAAGGCGCAGACGCCCGTTGTCCTTGATGGACCGCACCATCGCCCCGAGCGTATCCACATGGGCCGAGAGCCCGATCGTGTAATCGCTCCGTTTGCCCGGAATCGTAATGATGCCGCAACCTTTATTCGTCAGTTCCAGCTTATAGCCCAGCTTCTCGGCCTCCGCCTTTACTTTATCCATAATGTGGTGGGTGTAACCGCTCGGGCTTGGCGTTTGCAAAAGCATGTCCAGCACTTCCAGCAGATACGTTCTATTTACTTGCTCCATAACTCAACCTCTCCTTTTCCTATCCCGGTACGAGTAGTGTCGCTCTGCTAACGAAACCGTTTAACGGTAAAGCTCTCCGCCTGACCGGCGGCCGGTTTCCGTTTCTGAGCGCTATGTAAAGACTTGCTTCTACTTAATACCCCGAAAATTCCTCTATCCATCAACCCTAATTGTCGCAGCGCAGATCCGCCGGGTTCTATCCGTCCGGACGGTTTTGCCGGTGCAGGTAAAGTTAACCGGTGAAGTTCCGTTTGAGACTCTCACTTATTTTACAATCTTGCAAGCTTTCCGTAAAAACGATTGTGAATACCGGAAATTTACGCCAAATCGGCGTGCCTGCAAAAGCGGTCTCTTACTGGTGATACTACACTGTTTCCCCGTTGTTTTCAAACGATAAACCCGTTTCGAGAAAAACAATCCGGCCGCGGTTGGAAAACTTTGTCCCGTGAAATCTAGCAAATCGCATGCTAGGATTAAAAGGCTTCTTCCGAGTGAGAGTGCAGAGCCGCGCGACATGCCCGCTCCTCTTCTCAGACAGAAAGCAAAAAAATAAGGCCGAAGCTTCTGCGGAAGCACGGGGGAACCCATATTTGGGGTGAAGCCATGATGTTCATGGCCGGGTGATTGCTCTTTGACCCGAATCCGTCAGCTAACCTCGCAGGCCGATAAAAGGAGAGATTTTAACTTGAAATCTATTAAAAAAGCAACTCTCGTTGGTGTTTTTGCCCTTACGTCCGTTTTCGGAGCAGGCGCCGCATCCGCATCCGCCGAGCCATGCAACGTTTCCGGCGGGAACACGCTCGCGACCCTTTCGAACAAATACGGCATTGATCTCGCCTCTCTTCTTACATCCAATCCGCAGCTCAATAATACGAATTTCATTTGGAAAGGCATGCAGATCGTCGTACCGGCCGCACCTCCCGCTGCGGAAAAACCGGCTGCCGAGGCACCGGCTGCGCCAACCGCACCTGAAAAGAAACCGGAAGCCCAGAAACCTTCCGCACCACCGGTAAAACCGAGCACGCCCGTTCCGGAAACTCAGGCACCCGTAAGCACGCCGAAACCGACAACCAAGCCGTCCGCACCTGTCGCGACTCCGGCACCGAAACCAACTGAAAAACCTGCTTCTTCCCAATCGGAATTCGCGGATCAGGTCGTAACGCTGGTGAACCAAGAACGTTCCAAAGCGGGATTAAAACCGCTTGCTTCCGACAGCGCGCTTGCCGCGATGGCTTTGGACAAAGCGAAGGATATGTATACAAATAACTATTTCGACCACAACTCTCCGACGTACGGATCTCCATTTGATATGATGAAATCTTATGGCATCTCTTATACGTATGCAGGCGAAAACATCGCCAAAGGACAGCGCACTCCGCAGGAAGTAATGAACTCGTGGATGAACAGCCAGGGTCACCGGGAAAACATTTTGAGCCCGAACTTTACCAAAATCGGAGTCGCTTACTATAACGGCGAATGGGTTCAAGAGTTTATCGCGAACTAATCCGATTTTCATTTTGTAAGTGTACGAATGCGAATATACAATTTATGGATATAATTTTGATCCTACAATCCAATCTAATGCAGCTATGAAAAGCAGCGGCCCGTTCCTGAAACTGGAACCGGCCGCTTTTTTTTGCGGAAAAACAGCCGGCTAGGAGCCTGATGCCCCAGGCAGGAGCAAGTAGTCATAATACAGAAGACCTGGGGGAAACTAAGCTGGACAAGTTATTGAAGTACGGTATCGGTTAATCCTTCGGCAACATTAAGATAAGGGGATTCAGAAGGAAAGCTTTATGCGGCCGCGTTATTTCGGATGGGGTTACAGTGGCATTTCGCTATTCGGAAAGGGGCCTGCGGCGTTGAATGACGTCGGAACATAGGAATTCGCTCACCTAGAAATGATGTTAGCTATGACTTTCACATCATGTGTTTTGCCGCCAGCTCCACCATAAAAAGAACCTGCCGCGAATAAAGGCAAGTTCTTACGGGTGTTAGTTGATTTTTTTCGATAAAATTAGCTTTCAAAGTCTACGCAAGGAGCGACGCCGTCTTTGGCTTCGCCCATATAGGCGAGCACATCCTGGTGGACGGGGTGCACATTATAAGCTTTGAGATCTTCAAGCGAGTTAAACTTTGTGATCAAAACCAGGTCGTAAGAACGTTCGGAATGGATCACATCCGCGCCCACTTCGATATGCAGCAGTTCGGAAATTTTGCCTTCCATGTTCTGCAGCTTGGCTCTTGCTTGTTCGACGGACTCCGGGCTGCGGTCTTTAAGCTTGAAAAACACGACATGTGTAATCATTGGACATTCTCCTCTTTCCCGTTTCTTCAACAACCCGTCCATTATACCATTTTCGTTCCACGACAGGAACTGGTCAGCCGAATCGGAAGCTAAATTCGGTGTGAATGATCCGCACCACATCCCCGTCTTTCAAAGCGACCATTTGATAAGGAACGAGCATTCCGTCGTTCAGAAACGTACCGTTTCGCGAACCGAGATCTTTGACCGCATAACCTTCCGGTGTCCGTAAAAATTGCGCGTGTATCCGCGAGATTCCGAGTACATCTTCGATATAGTCGGCATCTCCTCCACCTCGCCCGATAATAAAAGAATCCGCGTCGAGCAGAATCGTTTCCTTCCGCCCTTCCCGCATTACTTCGAGCACGGGATGGCGGAACTTCGCATGCGGCGGGGCTGACGCGGCACCGAGGAAGACGGTTTCATCCGCGTTGTTCACCGCAGATAGCGGCGGAGCCAGGAGCGTCGTACGTGCGCCCAGTCCGGCGTAGTACCGCTCGAGCGACTCCGGCTCCTGTGCCGCCGCAGGCGGATACGGGCTGCTGCCGGAGGGGGCCGCTTCTTTCAACTGGCTGTTACGCCGGCCCGGAAGGCCGATTGCCAGCAGTACGTAAGCGGCATCCAGCACCAGCAGCGTCGCTCCGCTGCTGATGTACAGCAGCGGGGGCCCAGGCGCGCTGAAATAAGCGTTCCAGATCATCGCGATGATCGGGAATGCGCCTACCAGCGCGAGGATTTTGCCGCGGGACCCGCGAAGCGGTCCTGCGGAGGTAGCCGCTCCGGCGGGCGCGGCTTGCGGCGGCTGCGGTGGCCGTGGCGCTGCGTAGGGCTGCGGCACTGCGTGCGGCGTGTCGTGGAGCTGCGGCGATTGCCCGGCCGCCTGCACGCCGGAGTCATCCGCAGCAATTTGCTGACGTCTTCGGATAAACTTTTCTGCAGCACCGCGCGGATTGGGATCTGAACGGCTTTCGCCCACAAGCCTATGAGGCGATCTAGTCCCGCCTTGGGGCACATGTGCGCTCTCTCTTCGCAAAAGTCCGTCACCAACATCATTACTTTCTCTCTGAAAATGCAGCGGGTCCGTTTCATGAATATCTTGCCCCAGCTTCTTCAAAACGGAAACCGCATAACCGCTCCGCTCACTGAACTCTGCTGAACCCTGCATTTCTGAGTTCGGAATGTTTGAAGCTTGAACAATCGGGTCCGACTCCATGCCTCCTTTCCCGATGTCCTCCTCAATACTTAGCCTATTTTCGCTTATTTCCAGATAAATTTGCCTTTTGAATTCTCGAACGGAGAAGCTTTCACGCTCGCAGTACTTGGCAAGTCTCTCGAGACTTCCACGCTCTTCCGCTTGGAGACGTCTGCCCAAGTCTCGAACAAGCGCGCTCCACATGACGGATGCAGATGCAGCCGGAATTTCCTTTATAGGAAGGCACAGCAGCGAGACGTCTGCCCAGCCCCTTTCGATATATATGTAATTTTTATCCACTACAAACTGAGCCTCATTCAGCATAAAATTGCCGCTATCGCTTACACAAGCCGCCGCTTCGTGCAGCAGTTGAAGACATCCGGCGGGATCTGGACTCCGCTCTTTAAGGATAGCTGCCAGAGACCGTCTGGAGGCGAGGTTATAGATCAGCCTGACATGACTATCGATCTCTTCCACCTTCAAAGACAGTACCCGCGGAATAGGGTTTTCTTTAAGCATCTTTAGCTGCAAGGGCGCTAGGTGTTCAATGTTCAGCCCTTCTTCCAAACCCACTTCTAGCCATCTGCCTTGCGACAACCGTACGCTTGCCTGCAATCCGAATATTTCCATAACTTCATCCTTTCACATCTCTGGCGGGCTTCTGTCAAAAAGCAAGGCTTCCGTACCAGTAAGCAGCCAGAACCCCCGGCAGTACCGCATACATAAAAGGAAAACGCAGTTGATCACTTTGTTTCAAGCTTTTCCAGAACGACAAATCTTTCAGAAACAAACCTAGGGCCAATCCCCCGAATAAGCGCCCGAGCCGTTTTACTCCTTCTTTTCTCGCAAGAAGCAAGCACAAGCCGATCGCTCCCGCGAACAATAAAGAATAAAGCGCGCACGTAAAAACATAGACCCCGCCCGTTAAAGCTCCAATCGCCCCGAACAGCTTAACGTCCCCCGCACCGAGCGCCCCTGCCGCATACAAAATAAAAAGCGCAATAAAACCGGTCATGAATCCCGCAACAGAGAAAACAAGTCCGCTCCAGCCATCTATAAGAAGATGGTACATCATTCCGATACCGGCGCCTGCGGCAGTCAAGACGTTCGGAATAATCGATTTTCGTACATCGGTTATAAACGCGGCCAGAATGAGAAGAGAAAGCAGCAGCTCCTCCATAGTGATGTCTCCTTTTACGCGCCCAGCCAGACCCGCTCCAGCGCTTTCTTTTTCAAAACAAGCGTCCGGTTGAAGAAAGGAACGGCAAGGGGAAAATCATAGGTAACTTCGAATCCCAGATAAGCCCGTTCCCGGCTAGTTAAACTGGGTAATGTCACCCCGCTGATGCGGAATCGCTCCTTCTTCAAAATCCGTTTGTCCGCAAAACTGTACACTATCGGCTTCATGGCATCACGCAGTGCCGAACTTGCCGATTCCTTTGCCCCATCCACACCGCTTTCGCCCGTTTGGCGAACCCATGACAGAAGTCCGATTACCGGATCCGGGAGATAGGCTTCAACCGAATCGATAAATTCTCCCGCTTGCGCGGCTTGTTCTCTTAAGTTTTGAAGAGTATCCATTACCTGCTGCCCTCCTGACGCCAGAGCTGTCTGATCGAAAGATTCTTTACCTTGTTTGTACAGCACCTCTGCCGGATAAAGCCCCGCGGCCAAAACCTTCGTGGACTCGCTTACCACAGACCGCAGCGCCATATCCGCCACCGCTATCTGGATGCATACGATAAGGGCGACGATAAAACCGACGAACATCGGCAGAATAAGCGCCGCTTCCAGCACCATTCCCCCTTGCTCACTTTTTCTAAACATGCGCATTACGCATCGCTCCCGTCCTGTTCGGTTCGCGTGTTTATATCTAATAGGCCAAATCCGCCCGACTGATAAAGCGGCACCGGTTTTCCCTTACTTCGCAGGAAGAAATGCCCGTCCCGTTCATCAGCTTCATTACACCGGGCAAAAACCATAAGGATACGGAGGATTCGGCGGAACCCTGTATGTACGTTACAGCGTGGTCCAACGTCCGCTCTGTATTCAGTTCGATCAAGGATTGAAGACGCGCCAACAGATTCGTGTCAGAGCTGTGCAGGAGAAGAAATATCCTCAAATAGTCTTTATAAGTGAAAGTAAACAAAGGATTCGTTAGTTTGCTTGATATCGGAACTGCTTTTCCATCCGTTAAGCTGTCCATGTCCGCCAGTGCTTTGACGGCTGCCTCGGCAGCACTGACCAGCAGTACCAGCAGCGGAGAACCTGCCTGAAGCAGTTCGTTTTTCGGGTCCATCAATTCTTCCACCATCCGGACTGCAAAACGGAAAGCGAACATTTCACCATAAGCCGATGACCTATTTTTGGCACAGGAATTGAATCCATACAGTAAATACTCGACTTCTTGGCCGGGAAGCTTATGGCCCGACGGCTCGGACATCGCGTGAAGCGGCTTTGGCTGCCCCGACCCGTCCACTTCCCTCCCGTACGTTCTATAGTTAAACAAAGACAAGGCATACTCGTTTACGAACAGCTCATTGCGAATACTTTCCCCCGTTTGGCCAAGCCGTTCAAGTAAACTCATGGCATGCTGAATTTCCGTGTCGGGTTTGCCCTCCAGATCATACACCGGGCTGCCGCCGGCATTCGAAGGACTCTCGTTTAGCGTCATATATTTTCCGTATAATCCGTCCTTCCCCTCCAAAGTCTCATAGAAAGCCGAAACCGAACCTGCCGTCTGATCCGTGCCGCAGTCTCCCATCGCCTGTCTGGCCCGGTCCAACGCCGCCTGTATTTTCGAGCGCTGCTTTTCTTTTTCTTTACGGATCGTTTCGTTCCGCTTGTTTCGCTCTGTTTCAATGACAAGTTGTTTTTGATAGATTTCGTCCATTTGGGCCTGATAGGCATCGTTTGCGGCGTGTATCTTTTGAGCGTTGGCATTCGTGAAAAGATTGATGCTTCCGATGCCGCTGCGAAAACCGCTGAACATTGCCGCGCTTGAAGCGATTCCCGTCTGATAAGTACGAAAATCGTCTTCGCTAAGAATTTTCAAGCTTTTGAACGCTTCGAAAACTTTTAGTTCATTGCCCGCAGCGGATGATACGCGTTTCAGCTCCGTGTTTAACTCATCGTTTGCTTTCTTCGCTTCTCCGAGCAGCTCTTGAACGGATTTTTGCAGGTTTTGTACTTTTTCATCGTCACTGACGATTTCAAGTTTGGTTGCCGCCAAAAGCCCGGTGTATTTCACAATATTATCAAGCAGCGTCTTCAGATCCGAAAGCCTGCGCTGCAGTTCGGTCAGCTGGTCCTGAAGCGAACGCATGTTGTCCATCATCCCTTGAATGGCCGCGGCCGCTTCCGGTCCTGCTGCGGCGGCAGCTGCAAGGGAGCCGTTCAAGCTTGAAATGGAGTCCGAGAGCGAACGGATTTGTTCTTCCAAGGTTTTGATTTGCGACCTTACCCCGTCCGCGGTGTTTAAGCCGATCAGCTCCGAAAGACGATTCAGTTCGGTTATTCGTGCCCGATAGGTATGGTGCCGGCCATTCAGCTCTTCCTTCAGTTTGACCGTTTCCATCCATGCCCGATCGAGCAGTTCTTCTCGCTTGACAAGCAGTTTTTCGATTTTCTCCGCATCTTTGGCGTATGCAGATCCGTTTGCCAGCGTTTTGACCGCACCGGGTTTTTGAAGCTTATCCGTTATCTCCAGCACGAATTCGATCGGCGCCGTGTATTTCATATGTTCAAGGATTTGTTCTTTAAACACCGTATGATTGGCAAGCGTGTATAGCGAGGTCAGTGATGCGTGCCCCTCTTCCGGCTTTGTATCCAACAATTTATAAAAACCACCGCTTGAACTGCCGGAAAGATTTTCTTTGTATATCATGCTAAAAAGGGATTCCGAGCTTTCCGGTTCTCCGGTAAGTCCGAACAGTCCGTATTTTTGAAGCTCCGTATCAAAAGCGGAAAGAACGGAACGGACCGCGGCCCTTGCTGCCGTATCCGCTTCTCTTTCAGCCGCCTTTACTCGTGCGAAATCGATCAGAACCGCTTGCAGAAAAAAGATAGGGACGAGAATAATGATCAAATAAATGGAAACGGCACCCGTCTCGGAGTTATAGAAGCTTCTCAAAACATACTCCTTTCCGGGCAGCCTAAGCCGCCCTTGTTTTATTCATGCAAAATGACGGAGATGCCGTTTTGAGCCAGCTCCCGCTGAATGGCTTGTGAAGGCGCCTTTCCCGACTTGGTTTTGAAAAAGTGCCACACGATCCCTTTAACCTGTGTCCCCTCCTTTTTCAGAAGAATGTCTTTACGCATTTGTTCCTTAAGGTTCTTCTCATTGAACGTGTAGAAAGCAAGATGTGCCGTACCGCCAGCATCTATTGCGTCAATCGTTCTTTTATCTCCCTCAGGGGTAATCAGCTCCGTTTTCCGTCCACTGACCAGTTTCCGGATATAAGCACTTGCCTGCGCTTCGCTCGTGATAGCGTTTGTCGGAGGGATAGCTTCGGCTGCGTGCTCTGTCAGCACTTCTCTGGCTTTTGAGGCGGTTATGCGGTTCTTTATCGCCGGGATGTAGCTGCGTGTCAGGTCAACAGTCCGGATAAGTTCAACGGGGTCCACTACGTGGGAAGCGCCTTGCCCCGTCACTTGATCGCGTATGACGTTCCCCGGCAGAAAGGAACGCGTGCGGAAAGGCTTTTCCAGCTCGGCCGAAACTTTCCGTTCCCAGATATGATTCACGTAAGACATTGAGCCATGAACCCCCGGCGGAAGAAGAGCGGCCGCACGCGACAGTTTACCCGCAGGACCGCTTCCAACAGATGTGTCCGGAACATGGACAACCGAGGATTTTCCGCTATAGCCGAAAATGCCGAGGATGCCGTCCTGCGTTAAACGCCAGTACAGCCCGTCACCGGCTCCCGGTGTAAAAGCTCCTGTCGCAGGATCTTTGCGGCTGTTGTTCCACGAAAACGCGGCTCGTTCGGAGGCTACGCCGGCTTGCTGCTGCAAGGCGACCCGATTGTATACAAACATGCCGAAAATGATAAGCGTTAAAGTAATTAAGATCACTACCGGAAACAGCAAAGTTCCTTCCAAGGCAAAATTACCGGCTTGGGAACGGAATAAGCGAATCCGGGCCCCATATATCCGTAATTCCGTGAGCTTCCACCTACGGCGTTTTAATGGCATCATCGCTTTTGGAATTGTTAAATTCCGTGTCCGCTTTACCAATCAGTTCATTGAACCATTTAATAATCCACTTCCGGAAAATAACAGCTACGGCTATGAGTACGGCGACGATGAGCAAAATTTCAAGCGTGCCCAGCCCTTCTTCGTCGTTCCAGAAACGGATCATGGACGTCTGTAATCGGTTTTTCATGGTTTATGACCTCCCAAAAAGTGTGGATCGGGTTTACCGTCATCCGTTTATGGACAGGACGGCCGGCGAAGCAACGATAATCATGACAACGAGAAAGATAGCAACCATCGGGAATACCAGCTTCGAGGAAGCTTCCTCGCCCAACTTGCGGGACTCCGCCTTGCGGCGGTCCCATAATTCCTTCGCGAGCGAACGCAGAGCGACCAGAAAATCTTCTCCTCCCCTCCGGTAGTTCAGCAAAATTGTCGTTGTGAACAGTGCCATCTCCTGCATGGCGCACCGTTTGCTCAAATCTTCGAGCACTTTGGGAAGCGAAACATTCATTTCCAGCTCAAGCACCGCTTGCCCAAACTCGGCATGAAGCGGAGATGCCCCCACCCGCGATGTATCCACACTGCGGATAAGCGCTTTCTGGACGGTTTCACCGGCATTAATGAGCAAAATCATCTTACTCAGCACTTCCGGGAGCTCCAGAACAATCCGGCGTTTTCGCAGCCTGATTTGCTGATCGAGCTGTCTCAGCATGAGCCAAGGAGTCAAACCGGCGCCCAATACACCCAGTAGAGCTACCGCAGGGTCTCCGCCTCCCGCAATTCCCAGCAGACCGGTCAACACCAGGACAATCAGTGCGGTCAGGAGCATGTCCCCCATCACAAGCTTGGCCATGACCAGCGTATCCTTATGGCCGTAAAGCGAACGGATTCGCTGCATAATCCGGACGCCCGCATCCGGGAAACGCTCCATGGTTTTGAACCGTTCAACCGCATACAGACCTGCGGGAGCCAGTTTTTTCATATGCAGCGTACAAGGATAGTCCGTCCTCACATCCTTAAAACGTCTGGAACCCAGGGCGTACAAGAGCAGCAGCGCTAAAAAAGAACCCATACTTAAACACAGCAGTACAAGCATGTCGTCACACCTTTATGTCCATAATCTTGCCCGTCAGCCACAAGCAGCCTCCCAGAGCAAGCAGCCCTCCCGTCATAATGAGCGGTCCCGCTCCGCTGTACAGCGGCGCCATATAGTCGGGGGAGCTGAAACTGAGTACTGCGACCATACAAACGGGAGCGGCAAGGAGAACTCGCGATTCCAGTTTTTTCTGGGCCACCATAACCGAAATGTCCTGCTCAATGTCCAGCTTATCTCCGATAATGCCGGCAGTTCGGCGGATGACCTCCACCAGATTGCCGCCCGTTCTCTTGCAGGTCGTAAATACATCGGAAAAATTCGTAATATCGTCGCACTGCGCCCGCACCGCAAAATCCGCAACGGCATGTTCAATCGGCTCCCCGTTGTCCAGCCGCCTTACGATGATTTCGAATTCCCGGATAATCAGACAGTTCGGATCCGGATAGAGCAGTTGAAGATCTTTCCATGCTTCGCGAATTGAATTTTCTACGGACCTTCCGGCTGTAAGTGACGTGGACATGCAGTAAAGTGCCTGCTTGAACTGAAGGATCAATTTTGCTTTCCGCCCGGTTATCAGCCGCACTTTGCGGAAACGGGGAACCAGAAGGCCGAGCAGCGCGCAGAGTATAGCAAGCAGAGGCTCTTTGTAAAAAATGAACGCGATCCCCGCAAAACCGAGTCCGGATAATCCGGACGTCAACAGCTTTTCGCGGCCCGTCATCCGGTAGCTGCCGTAATCCGTAAGACCTGCGGGAGCAGGGCGTGCCTCCGTTTTCCTTTCAGGAAGTCGGATCTCATTCCCGAGCTGCCGTGCATATCCCTTTTCCCCGCCATTATCGCCTCCCTTCGCCCATTTTCGCCGCTTTCTTTTATCCTGCGTCAATAAAACTAGCCAGAGAACCAACCCGGCCAGACAGGCCGCAACCGGAAGCATCATGACGCCGCCTCCTTCTCTCGGGTGATCCAGCCCGGAAGTTCCACTCCCGCCATGCGGCATTTCCAGCCGTGAACGAGCGAATTCCCCGTATAGAACAATTCCCCTTTCACTTTGCCGTTCTCATCCTCACCTTGGTCTTCAAACCGGAACAACGGGTTCAAAAAAATTTCGCCATTTGCTATTCCGGCCAGCTCGCTGATCTCAACAACCTTCCGGGAACCGTCCCGCATCCGGGACAAATGAATCATGAGATCTATGGCCGACGAGATTTGCTTCCGGACTACCTCCACCGGAAGGTCCGCCGCGCTGAGCACCATCATCTCCAGACGACTCAGCATGTCGGCGGTTGAGTTACTATGACCCGTGGAAAACGAACCGTCATGTCCCGTATTCATGGCCGCCAGCATATCCAGCGCCTCCGCTCCGCGGACTTCCCCGACGATAATCCGGTTCGGCCGCATCCTGAGCGAGGAACGGATCAAGTCCCGAATCCCGATTCCGCCCTTGCCTTCGGTATTCGCGTTACGCGTCTCCAAGCTCACCAGATTAGGAACCGTGCGGATTTGCAGCTCGGCCGAATCCTCAATCGTGATAATCCTCTCGTCCACGGGGATTCCCTGGGACAGAGCGTTAAGAAAAGTCGTCTTGCCGGAACCGGTGCCGCCTCCGATAAAAATATTGTATTTCGCCTTCACAAAAACGCCGAGCAGCTCCGCTGCCTGCCTAGTCAACGCTCCTACGGCAATCAGATCGCTCATGGTCAGCGGCTGTGCCGGAAACTTACGGATCGTCATCGTCGGACCTTGAAGCGCCACAGGGGGGAGCACCACATTGACACGGGAGCCGTCCTGCAGTCTGGCGTCTACGATCGGCGACATTTCATTCACGGTCCGGTTCACTTTGGCGACGATGGCCTGGATAATGTCCTCCAGTTTCTCCCGGCTTTCGAACCGGGCTTCGTTTCGACTGACCCGCCCGTCACGCTCGATAAAAATATCCCGGTGGCTGTTGATCATAATTTCCGTTACGGACGCATCGTCGATTAAGGGCTGTAAAATATCAAGGCCCCGATAGGAGTGGAAAATCCGCTGCACCATCTCCCACTTTTCTCCTGCCGTAAGTCTGCCGTCTCCTGTTTCCCGTAGCACCACCTCCTCGATCAATTCCATCAATTCTCCGTCCGAAGTGGACTGGGTCGGATCCAGACGGGCGTTGACGGCTTCCTTGAACGTACGGACCCATTCTTCATTCACAACGCCTCAGCCCCCTCGGAAAACCTGCGCAGCATATGGCCGACTTGCGCGGCAAAAACAGGCTCGCCGAGCCAGTCGGCGGGGTCCGAAACGGTCTTCCAGGCAGGAATATAAGGAAGCGTTTCGAATACCGCAACGTCATACTCCTTCGCCAAGCCCAAATCCCCTCCCGTATATTTGTTCACAACAAACAAGCTCTTGTTTGCACAGGACTCCATAGACAACATAGACTTCATGGCCTCCAGGACTTTCCGGGTTTTGTACAAAGCGTGCGCGTCTTGCGTAACCAGCCACAAGACGATATCGCTCGCCCGCAGGGCACCTAAGGTCCTCGGCTGGACGGCACTGTCCAGATCGAGCAGCAGGACGTCACAAATTCCGCTGTCGGCTATGCGCCCGACCAACCCGCTCACGTCCTCCGCCTGCAGCTCGTCCGCTTCCCGGATGTTCGGCAGAGGAGCCAAATAATCGAAGCCGTAGGCGGGATGACGGCACTGAAGCAGATCCGCATAGTCCGCCGTCCGGTCCGGGGATTTCCTCCACGCATAAAGAAGCCGCGACAAGGAATCCGGCGGGCCGTCCTTCATCAGCAGTGCGGAAGAACTCACCGCTTCCAGAGACACATACAGAACCTTCCGTCCCTGTGCGGCGAGCTGCGTCGCCATATTCAGCGCAAGAACGCTTTTGCCGCTTCCGCCGAAAGCCGAATACACAGTGAGAATGCTCGTACGGCCGCTTCGGAATCCGGCCCTCCCAGGTCCGGGAACGCCGGTTTGTTCGGCCGCGCGCAGCAGCAAATCTCTGAGCATCGTTCGAAACGGCTGATACCGGTATATCCGGTTTCCAGCCGGCAAATCCGTGCATTCCGGGGTTTCCGACAACCGGTAAACAAGGCCGTTATGTCCTTCGCCAAACCAACGGATGACTTCTTCATCCGCAATCGTTTCCCCATGAAGGATCACCGGGGACTCACCTCTGTTATCGTTCACAAACGTTCCGGCGTGTTCGCAATGGGTAAACGACCGGATATTCAGCCGCTCACAGTACTCCCCTTCCCGGATAAACCGTTCCATTGCGGACGCGAATTCCTTGTCGAGCCCGATCAAAATCAACAGCCTTTTCATCTTTCAGCCTCCTTACCAGCCAGTCCACTGTACAATCCCGCCAAGTATAAGTACCGCGCCGGACACGCCTGCGGCAAGCGCGATACGCCATTTGGTTTGCCGTGTCATCGTTCACCTCGCTTAGTACCGGAAATGAACACAAAAAAGCACCACTGACAGGAAGAAACGTGTTCTTCCACATCAGCGGTGCTTCCGCTTTTGTGCATCCGGTTGTTTAATTAACGCTAATTATACCATATTTACCCATATGGTCAACGATTATTTTTCGTATTTTACAGGCATACCCGTCCCGCATTCCCATATACCTATACTAATGGACAAACAATCCGGAAGGGGGTGCCTTTTTGTTCTACCCATTTATGCTGGCTGCCGTTGTCACGTACGGACTCTTTCTCTTGTCCGCCGCTCTGTTTCCTGCCGATATGCGGTGGTATTCTTCCGTCAAAAAGCCGGCATGGGCTCCTTCCGGGCAGCTGATCATAAGCGCTAGGGGATTTATGCACGCCTGCATGGCCGCGTCCGTCGCGCTCGTCTACGTAAAAACGGGCGGATTTCAAAATGTGGGGATCGCCTGGATTTTCGTTGTGATCCTCCATTATTTAGCCGGCCAGGCTTATGGCTTTTTTCTTTTCAAAGCGAAAAGCTTCGGGCTGGCTTTGGCGGACAGCATGATCGCCGCTCTTACGGGCTGGTGGCTGCTTGTCCTGACAGCGCCGCTATCGAAAGAAGCCGCCTGGCTGCTCCTGCCTTATCTGGTCTGGAGCTGCCTAACGACTCTTTTTACATGGATCATACGAATAATGAACACCGAATGACTCCGGCGGGCTTATTTTTTGACAAAATAAAGCGTAAGCTCTTCGCGGTTGTGAAACAATTGCTTCGCCTGCCGCAGTTCCAGGTGGCCTTCAAAATCCTGCTTCAGCTCTTTCACCGTCTGAAAGGGTTTTTTGTGCATCAGTTTCGCCGTGATGACCGCCGTCCCCCCGCTTTGAAGCGCAGGCAGGAGATCAAGGATTAGCCGGCTCATCTGCCGCGGGCTCCAGCTCATGTCGCAGACGAGCAGGTCGAACTCGCCCTCGCGCAGCTTCACGTCCGCCGCGTTCTTGCCGTGATACGTGAGGCGCGGGTGCTTAATGAGGCTCGGATGCATTTTGGCCGGGTCGATCGCAGTCACGTGAAGCCCGCGCTCCAGCAGGAGCGAAGTCCAGCCGCCGGGAGCCGCGCCTACATCGACCGCTTTGCGGAAATCCGCAAAATGCAGATGAAACTTGCGTTCCGCCTCAAGCAGCTTGAATTTCGCGCGGGAGACTTGGTTCTCTTCGCGCTGAAAGCGGATGGCGCCGCCGCTCCAGTCGGACAAGTTCTCTTCCGGTGCGGAGACCCCGGCATAAATCGCCTGATGCCCGACATAGACCGAAAGGATCTTGTCCGCATGACGCACCAGCGTCTCGGCTCCCGTAGCCTCGCTCATGGCGATCTCGCAAGCCGCGCGGACATCGGAGGCGCCGTAAGGCACTTCCGTCCCGTCCGCGATTCTTACCTGGACCGCAGAGCTGCTGCCGGCGTGCAAACCGCCGAGCTCGGACGCAAGTTCCGCGGCGGCCAAAATATCCTCGTCCGTTCCGGACAAAACGCGCCCCCCCTGGACAGGCTGCATATGCCGGAGAAAAATCGGCTCCTGCGCCCGGATGGCCTCCGAGATTTCCTCCCAGCTTCCGGGCGCCTCCGCCAGAAACGTTTCCGTCGGAACGAGCGTCCGGAATTTCACGCCGGGTATAAGCCGCCGCACTTCCTCCTGGGCATGCTGGGCAAACCCGCGGTTGGCCGTGCCGATCAGGCGGGCCGTGTTTGTAGTCGAATCATGTTCTGTCATTCCTTACAGCACCTTTATCCATGGTCTATTGCGGAACCACTCCACTTCGAGCGGAACCTGAAAAGCTTGGTAGAGATGTTCCGGCGTCAGCACTTCTTCCTTGGGTCCGGCCGCAATGATCCGTCCCTGTTCGATAAGCGCCACATGCGTAAACATCGGGATGATTTCTTCGATATGATGCGTGACGTAAAGCACCGTCATATCCTGATCGCTGAATTCGCGGATCGCCGCCAGCAGCTTTTCGCGTTCGTAAAGGTCCAGCCCCGAGCAGGGCTCGTCCATAATCAGAAGCTCCGGTTTCTGCATCATGGAACGGGCCAGCATCACTTTTTTGCGCTCGCCCTGCGAAAGCGTTCCGATCGACTGCATCGCGACATGCGGCAGTCCGATTCTTTCCAGCATACCGATCGCTTTCTTTTTCACATCTTCAGGGATTTCCTGGTAAAAGCGCAGATAGGCGTACTCGCCGGTCGCCACCGCTTCCCACACCGTGTCCGCCAGATTCATTTTCTCAAACAGGGACTGGGAAATATAGCCGATCCGCTTGCGGACTTCGCGCACGTCTACTTGTCCGTACCGGTTGCCCAGCACCTCGACCTTGCCCCTGGAAGGGAACTGGTAGCCGTTCATAAGCTCAAGGAGCGTCGTTTTGCCGGACCCGTTCTTGCCCAGCAGAACCCAGTGCTCGCCTTTTTCCGCATGAAAAGATACATCCTGCAGGATATGCCGTTCTTCGCGTATAAAATGAATATCGTTCAAATGAATCATGTCGAAGACTCCTCTCTTCTCTAAAAAACGTATAAATGAGTCAGCCCCCGGCAAGCTCGGCCAATAAACCGGCAGGCGGAGGTCCCGGATGAAGAGAGGTCGTCGAAGGAACAGAAGCGTACAACGCTTGGTACATCCGGTTCCGGCCTTCCAGGCTGGACGTGTGCAAGTAAATGCGGGCCGGAAAAGTGCCGGTCCCGATCATCCAGGCCACGATATCCCACCCGGATTCGTCCCAGCCCAGATCGTAATCAAGCGACAGGATGTCCACCTCGCAATCCTGCAAAAGAAGCCGGCATTCCTCCACATTTCGCGCAAGAGTAAAACCGGCCGGACATCTGCGCTGATCGTCCAAAAAAACGTGAATCTTCATCAGGATTCCTTTCCCGCCGCCCCGGCTGTCTGCTTGACCAGCGCAATCTCTTTCCTGTGCGTACCGTCCGGGCCGCTGCCCGTTTCGAGCACAAGCGGAATCCCCCGCACGACATCCGAAGCCAGTAAGGATTTGAATCCTTCCAGGCCGATGTACCCGTCGCCGATATTGGCGTGACGGTCCTTGCCGGAGCCGTGGGGATAGAGGGAATCGTTAAGGTGCACAGCCTTCAAATGGTCGAAATACCCAAGCTCGCCGCCTCTTTTCTCCACCTCGTCCCAATCGTCCCCGTGCCAAAGACCTGCCGCAAACGCGTGACAAGTATCCAGGCAGAAACCGATTTTGTCCGGATATTCCGAAAGCTCTCTGATCCGGGCCAGCTCCTCCATGGTCGTGCCCATCTGGGAACCGCTGCCGGCCTGGTTTTCAAGCAGGAGAAGCGCGCTGCCCCGCCACCGGCTCAGCGTCTTATTCGTACATTGTATTATATTTTTATAGCCTTGTAACGGATCTTTTCCGGAAAACTTCCCGAAATGCACGACCAGACCTACGGAACCGCACGCGTCCACGATCTCCAGCGCATTGAGCATCGCTTCCACCATCACGTCCTGCTGGCCGCCTTCGGCAGCCGGGTTAAGCGGATATGGGGCATGCCCGATGGAAAGAAGGCCGTTCTCCCGGGAATATTCCGCGCACCGCCGGGCGTCGCTCCAGTCTACGTTTGTTTTCAGAATCAAGCTGCGGGGATTTTTCGGAAAAAATTGAAAAGCTCCGGCTCCGATTGCGGAAGCGGTCACTGCGGCCCCGTAAAACCCTTTCCGGGTGCTGATATGCGCTCCGATGTGAAGATCTTTTTTCTTTTCGCGCACCATGATTCTTCTCTACCCCTCCGCTTATCATGTCTGGCAGCTGCCGCAAAAGAAGCATTTACGCGAAGACAGCGTCCGGAACACAATCGGGTTCCCGCATCTTACGCACGGTTCGCCGCCCCGGTCGTAGACACGGCACAGCTCGTTGAAGCCGCCCGTCCGCTCGTCCCCATCGTAGAGAGGCATTTCCATGTAGCCGCCTGCCCGGAGCGCTTCGGTAAGGACACTGCGCATGGACGTGTACAAACGAGCGGCCTCGTGCTCCTCCAAAGCAGCCGGACGCCTTGAAGGCAGGAGACCCGCGGCAAAGCAAATTTCGTCGGAATAGCAGTTGCCGACTCCGGCCAGCCAGTGCTGATCGGTCAGGCTCGTTTTCAGATTGCCCTTGCCGGTTTTCAGCATGTCTGCAAACCGCCCGGCGGTCAGATCCGCGTCAAACGGCTCCGGTCCCAGGGAAGCCAGCTCCGCCTCCAGTCCTCGCTTGCCGTAAAGGTGCAGATAGCCGAGCCTCAGCCCGATAAAATACAGGACCGTCTCCCCGAAGTGAAGCTCGATCTGCGTCGTCCGCTCCGGCTTGTCCGCTTCCGTTCCGAGAACCATCATTCCACCCAGCATAAGGTGAAGGAGCATATAGTGTTCTCCACTCAGCACGAAAACGAGCTGCTTTGCCCTCCGGTCCACGCGCTCCACGACCGCTCCCAGGACGGCCGCGCGAAACTCTTCTTCCGGCACGTTCAACGATTTCGGTCTATTTACGGTGA
Organism: Paenibacillus chitinolyticus NBRC 15660; assembly: GCF_000739915.1. Lineage (GTDB taxonomy): Bacteria > Bacillota > Bacilli > Paenibacillales > NBRC-103111 > Paenibacillus_F > Paenibacillus_F chitinolyticus. The sequence continues at coordinate 465,851 of NZ_BBJT01000003.1, forward strand.
TACCGCTGATCGTGCGGTTTTGAATCCTTTTGTTCAATTCCTGCCGATAATGTTCCATTTCCGGCCATTCGGGCATAAGGCCACATCCTTTCTCCGGCTTCTTACTGGTATGTCCGCGCTCTCCCCCCTTTAAACGTCATGGCTTTCTCAGACTGCCCGCAAAACAGCGCGGACCGCAAAAAACGCTCCGCGCCAGGCATTATTCTTCGTTTTCGGTGATCAGAATGGAGGCTACCGACGCCCAAAACCGATACGGCGAGTGCGGTCTGATCGGTCCGCAGCCCGGCAGTATTCGTAAACAACGTTCCCGGCTCGGGACCCTCGGGCAAACGGAATGGGACGGCCTGCTCCTGGCTTTCTCCGGGGGCCAGCAAACTCAACAAAAACGTAGCCTCCCGCACCGGATCGATGACTCATTGGTAGACATTCTCCTTTTTTATTTAGTGAAAAAAAGAAAACGTCATGCTCATAAATGGGCATGGCGTTTAGAAAAATCGGACCGCGGAATTGTATTCCTCGGTAATTGGGACGGCAAACAGCGACACTGCCCGCCGGTTCAGCCGGGGTTCCGGGCCACGTCGAACAAACTATCGGCCGCATAAGCGGGCCGGGGTTTGCCGGACGGCTTGGCGGACCTGGCTTGACCGGGGGGCTTGGGCGGCCTGGACGGAATAGCGGCTTTAACGGACGCTTTTTTCTCCGAAACGGACTTGCCGCAATCCCGGAGCTTGCGCTGCAGCCGTTCGATCCGGTGCGCGATCCGCCGCTCTTCGTCGGCCGCCTTCTCGCTGCGCCGCAAAAGCCTGCGTCTTTGGCGCAGGACGTCCAGCGCTTCGCGCGACAACTCCAAAGCGAGCGCATAATCTTTGCATCCGTGCTCATAGTGCATCGCGAGCTCGATGTAGGCTTCCACCGGCGCCGCAGCCGCAGGTCCCGCCTGACGAATCAGCCGGTTCCACAATTCGACGGCTCTATCGCGGACGCCGGCTTTTTTATAGTAGGCCGCGTAACGGAGAAGCAGATCGCCGCTGACCGTACGCCCCTCTTCCCCCTGCTCTTGCAGTCTGGAAAACCCCAGCTCCAATATCTTCTCGGCGGATGGGAGCCGGTTCATTTTCAGCAGCCACTGGCCCAGACGGAACAGATCTCCGGGCGATTTCGGTTCCAGAGGCTCTTCATCGGCCAAATACCGTGTAATCAGAGCGGACAATGCCGCAAGCGACACTATATCACGCTCGTTATGGACGAAGACGCCCCGCAGTACGTCCGTCTTGCCTTCGGCCAGATACAGGACATACAACTCGGGAGCGAACGCCCCGGAAACGTCGTCTTCCCGTGCATACCCGAGCTGCGCTTCTTCTACCTTGCCCAGCCGTACGGACGGCATGGAATGCTTCCACAGGCTGCGGGAAGGATGTAGCAGATCCAGATGAAGCAGACGGTCGATGTCCGGCCGCATCCGGTTCAGAATAAACCGGTTCTGCAAAATCGGCCAGTCAAAGGTCCTCCCGTTGTAAGAGACAACATGGGTGAACCGATTCATTTTCTCTTCCAGATAAGCCAGCATCGCACGTTCTTCGGCAGGATGCCGGATAAAAAGCTGCTCGACGACAAAACGGCCGGTTTCGTAATAGCCGATGCCTACGAGAAAGGCGACATTGCCCGCCCCGACTCCGAGACCGGTCGTCTCCGTATCGAAGAACAGGAGGCCTTCCGCATGGACCGGCTCCGCTTCGGGGTGGAACGCTCCAAACTCCCGGACATGCTCATGGAGCGCGTCAAGTCGATACCGGCCATGGTAGGCATCCATCGGGTAGGTGCGTACGCGCCGTACGAAGGACCCTCCCGGGAACTCGTACAGCTCCGCGTCCAGCTTCGCCCACGCTGCGGCCTCCGGATGCGCCGGGGCCGGTGCTGCGGGAGCTGCGGAAGCCGCAGGCTCGACCGCCTGCCCGCTGCCGGACCGCGCGTCCGCCGGAGAGCCGCCGGAGGCGTGCCCGGCATAGCCGTGGGCCCCTTCTGCCGGCGCACTGCCCTCTGCCGGCGCATTGCCGGCGGCGACGGGCGCAGCTGCGGGCTCGCGGGCCGGGCCGGCCACCGCGCCGGCGGCGGACTCGCTCAGCGGACATACGGCCGGGCCGCCGCCTTCCGCCGGTCCATGCTGTGCCTGTTCCGGCGTCAGCTCAGCCTGCCGCTGTTCCGCTCCCGCCTCCGGCGCAGCTGCGGTCTTGCCCGGCTTCAGATGCCGGGCAAGCCGGTCGCGCAGCCCGCTCATCGGGCCGCTCCCGGCGCTGCCCCGCCAAGGCCGCACGCCTCGCTGGGTTCACAGATCTCTTGTGAACCTCCGGTCTCGCAAGTTTCAATCGCCACAGCCTCTTTGGCAGATGCAGGCTTTTTAATGTAATGTTCAGTCTTTCTGTTTCGGTACCGGTACATGATGGGCATCCATCCTTACATGGGCATTTTCGGGTAACGGGTATTTAACGTTCATCCGCTGATAACCTTGGACATACGAATATTGGTCGCTTCGAAACCGACCGATCTATAGAGGTTCAGGGCGATTTCATTGTCTCCGAAGACGTGCAGGGAAATTATTAGAGGAAAGCCCCTCTCTTTTATAAAAGCTTCCAGAGCCTGCAGCGTTTGCTTGCCAAACCCTTTCCCGCGAAAATCTTCACTCATGCGAATCCCGTAAATAAATACTTCCCGCTGTTCACTTCGGATTTTGATCCACAGCGTGCCGACGATATGATTGCTTTCCTCATCCGTCGCATTAAAAATATAACTGTCCGCCGTGTTTAATCCGTCCGGTAACAGCTCTTTAAATTCACGGGCCGAATCCTCCCGCGCTTTCTCAGCCGCCACGTTGCCGGATTTTGTTTTACTTTCGGCGTATTCTTTTACGGAAAGCTGCAGCCATTCATTAAACTGCTCGGGTAACATCGGTTCTAACGCGACCATACGGACACCTCCGTTTATTTCATAAGTTTACCGCTGGAAGATGCGCGGAGATTAAAACTGATCCAACAACTGTAGGCTCGTTCGCTTCGCATGGATTCCTTCAATCTCGGACCCGATACATGACGGGCAGCCGTCTTCGCACGGACATTTCTGAATGAGATTTTTCGCGGCTTTTCTGACTTCGTCGAAACGCGTATAGACTTCTTCGGCAAGGCCGATACCACCGGGATAATGATCGTAGAGAAAAATCGTCGGCAGTCCGGTGTGGTTCGCTTTAATTTGAGAAATGACATGAACGTCGTTCCGGTCGCACATCACCAAAACAGGCACAATGTGCTTCATCACGTTTGCGATGCCCCATAAAATTTGTTCCAGAGCTTTCGTGCCTACCTCCAAATTCGGTTCTTTCAGCTCTACCCATGCGGCGCTTGTATGCAGTTCTTCTTCCGGCAGGTGGATGGGTCCCGACCCGATATTTTCTCCGGTCGTGAGTTTGATTTTCTTAAAAATAGTCGGAATGGCATTAATCGTGACATCCCCGAAGTTCAGGGAAGAACGGTCCCGGTCCGACGTTTTGTCGATTTCCAATACTTTAAGCTGGATAGCCAGATTCGCATCGGTATAGTACTCCACATCGACTTCGCGCACGTAAGCTTTTTTGTGCTCCCAATCCAGCTTCTCGACCTGATATTGCACGCCTTCGTGCAAATAAATGGCCTCGTCGTGCAGAAGCGTCATGGCGCTGAACCGGTCCATCTCCCCGATGATCCGCACGTTCGCCACGTCGGATTGGTCGACGATGACGACGTTCTCCTGAGAAGCCGAGCGCAGGCTGATTTCATTAGCCGGAAACGACTGACTGGCCCAATAGAACGTATCCCCGTTATGATGCAAAACGCGTTCTTCCACTAAAAATTCCATAATCTCGGCAACTTCTAGGGGGCCGAATTCTTCCGTTTCTTTGAACGGCAGCTCGTAAGCCGCACATTTCAGATGATCGACCAAAATAATTAAATTTTCCGGATTGATCCGGGCAGCTTCCGGCGTCCTGTCGAAAAAATAGTCCGGATTCTGGACTACATATTGATCGATAGGGGTAGAGCTGGCTACCATCACGATTAGCGCCTCTCCATGCCGGCGTCCGGCGCGTCCCGCCTGCTGCCAAGTGCTCGCGATGCTTCCCGGATAGCCGGTCATAATGCAAACCTGCAGCTGTCCGATGTCTACGCCAAGCTCCAGCGCGTTGGTGCTGACAACGCCTAAAATCTCCCCGGCCCGCAAGCCTCTCTCGATTTCGCGCCTCTGTTTCGGCAGATAACCGCCCCGGTACCCCCGGATGGATTTGGTCCCAAGCTCGTTTTTTACCAGCTCCTGGATTCGGCTCAGAATAATTTCCACCCTCACCCGGCTTCTCGCGAAAACGATCGTCTGAATTTTATTTTTCAGAAATTGCTTGGCCAAATTATTCACTTCCGCTGCGGCGCTTCTGCGGATATTAAGAGGCTTGTTCACAACGGGCGGGTTGTAAAACACGAAATGCTTCCGCCCTCTGGGCGCGCCGTTATCGTCAATGAGCCTCATCGGAGAGCCGGTGAGCTGCTCCGCCAGCTCTTTCGGGTTGGCAATGGTGGCGGAGGTACAGATAAACACCGGATCGCTGCCGTAAAACTTGCAGATCCGTTTCAGGCGCCGGATAACGTTCGCGACATGACTGCCGAATACGCCCCGGTACGTGTGCAGTTCGTCGATGACGATATATTTCAAATTCTCGAAAAGGCTGACCCATTTGGTATGATGCGGCAAAATGGCGGAATGAAGCATATCCGGATTCGTAATGACGATATGCCCCGCTTTTCGTACGATCTGCCGTATAGCCGGCGAAGTATCCCCGTCGTACGTGTAGCTTTTGATATCGATGCCCATCTCACCGATAATTTCGTTCAACTCGCTCTTTTGATCCTGCGCCAGAGCTTTCGTCGGAAACAGATACAGCGCGCGGCTCGTATCGTCATCCGCAATGGCCTGAAGCACAGGCAGATTGTAGCAGAGCGTTTTGCCGGAAGCCGTCGGCGTTACCGCCACGATGTTCTGTCCGGTGTGCACCGTCTCATAAGCGGTGTGCTGATGGGTGTACAGTTCCGTGATCCCCCGCTTTGCCAAAGCGGACTTGATCCGGGCATCCACGCTCCCGGGAATGGCTTTCGTTTTCGCTTCCTGGGGTTCGATCTCGTGCCAGTTCACTATATTTTCATCGGTCCGGAGTTCCTGAATTAATTCGGCAAGTTGTTTCTTCCTCATGGTTCGCGTCCCTTCTTAACCTCAACTGCTTAGAACGGCTGTTCTCATTTATTATACGCTCCCCGGGCAAAAGAAAAAAAGCCCCAGTTTTTATACGGGGCTTTCGTTATGCGAAGCACTGGCGCCGGATGCGAGGGCGAGAGCGTCCCTGCCCATCGCCTTGTCATCCTGCCGTCGAAATGATTGGAGAAGCAGAACGGGTGAACATCCTTATTTTCATCGAAGCGCTGGAAAGGCTGGCACGCAAAAAAGGAGTGGACATGAGGACGTCCATTCCGGTTGGGCATATCTCTATACGGCGCGGAAAAGTGCAGGGAGAAATAACTCCCGTCAGCTTCGGTCCGGCTCAGTTTGTCGTATCGAATAACGATGATTACGCCACGCAAGGGCGAGGTTTGGCCCCTCAATCCGGCGCTGCAGGTATGCACTCGTCCTACACGGAACCCCGGCAGGCTTGTCGTGAACACGGGAGTGGAACGGATATTCCACCCGGGAGACATTGCCTAGTTGAACGGGCGGTTCCATGTATGGAGTACTATAGGGCCGATGTCCCGGTCCCACGGACTGAAACCGGCCTTCTTCCGGCCATCCATCGCGGACCGCCGGATTCAAGGCCTTTATGATGCGGGCGGAACCACACATCCCGGAAAAGGGACACCGACGGCCGCGCCCAGCGGTATGCCGGCGGCAGAAGCCGTATCCCGCAGCTATCCGTTCCGTGATGCTTACACGAGATCCGACGAATCGTCATAATCATAGCGGATGCCATCCTGAACGGCGGTTGTGACGGCGCTCTGTTCCTGCAGAGCCTGCATGGAACTAAGCTGGAGCTTATGAAGCACCTCGCGGTATTCCTCGGCTTTCGTCTCCTTCGTCTCGCTGCGGATGGCAAGCTGAAGCGCTCTTTCAATCACAATGATATCCTGGCTTGTAAAGTTCATGTTCAGCACCCCCATTTTGTTAAAAAGAAGCTGTACTAGCATGCCCTGTTTTTTCCTTTATCATACGCCGGTTTGTTTAGGATTCGCCGTTTGCGTCCAAATAAAAAGGTGAACCGTTTTTTGATTTCGTGTCAGAAAAAGACAGGAGGAATGGTCATGCCGGAACATCGTTTCGACGTACAAAATGAGCGTCATGCCGCTTATGATATCAATCCGATTTTTCTTAACCGCTGGTCGTCGAGGGCCTTTCTCGAAAAGGAAATTTCGAATGAAATTTTGATGAGCCTGTTCGAGGCGGCCCGCTGGGCTCCCTCCGCCAGCAATCTTCAGCCTTGGCGTTACATTGTCGCGCGTACGGAGGAAGAGAAGGGGATGTTCGCCGAATTTATTTCAGCTTCCAACAAAACCTGGTGCCTGAAGGCGCCCGTGCTTGCCCTCATTCTCTCCCATACGCCGTCGCCCGCTGGAGGGGTGAACGGTTCTCACGCGTTTGATGCAGGGGCATCCTGGAGCTATCTGGCCCTGGAAGCAGTGCGTCAGGGACTGATCTCCCATGCCATGGCCGGATTCGACCGGGAGAGTGCCCGCCGGCTGCTTGGAGTGCCGGACGATTACGATATTCATGCCGTCATCGCCATCGGGTATCACGGAGATGCGCAGTCGCTCTCCGACCAGCATCTGCAGCGCGAGCAGCCGTCGGGAAGGCGCGAGCTCAAAGAGACTTTGTTTGCGGGGCGATTCGGGAACTCTTTCGAATAATCCGAACCGGTATAGGCCGGGCCGGGAAGCCTAGGGTCCTCTCTTTATACATAGGGAGGCTCCCAGGCTTTTTTTGTCCATCCCAATTGTTCGGACAGAACTTTCATCTCCCTATCCAGCGTCACGTCAATGCCGAACGGCAGTTTGTGCTCGTGCCAAAATCTCACTTCGCGCCATTTCACCACATAGCCTTCCCCATGCGAATCCCAGCTTACATGACTACTCTGCGCAAAATCCAGAAATGCCCGGACACCTTCGGCAGCCATCGCCGCCTCGACAACCGGATGAGTCCGGTCCTTGACGTAGGTATCTTTCAGAACGATTCTCGACCCGCGCACCGTTCCGCTGTGAAAACTGTGTTCCGTTTCTGCCGCAAACTGCCAGCTTCTCCAAGTCAACCCCGGAACCAGCTGCAGCGGGCCGGCTGCTCCGAGCAAGTCTTTCGCATAACCGGTCAACCTGCGGAGAAGGATGCGCTTATGAAGCCATCGCGCCATTACGTAAGTAAAGCTGGCCCCATATACGGCAGCCATCCACATCTCCGGATTTGCGGCTCCGGCCACCCACAAGAGAGCCCCGCCTCCGTGAAGCGCCAAAAGAAAAGGATCGGTAAGAGGAAGAATATCGAGATGGAGCCAGCGGGAGGAAAAGGGTCTTAAACACTGCACGCCGTATGCGTTCAGCAAATCCAGTCCGACGTGGAGTATAACGGCTATGGCCGCCCAGCCGTAGAGGAGAGCGTAATGGTCCCACGTGCCGAAAACCGCTGCGGCCAGGGCGCTCAGCAAAGCCGGCCAGACCAGCAGGGCAGGCAGCGAATGCGTGATTCCCCGGTGGTGCCTGAGATAGACGGCGTACCCTTTCAGACGCGCGATCGTATCCAGATCCGGCGCATGCGAGCCCGCTACGGTTGCGGCCAGCACCGCTTGCAGAAGAAGCGGATCGTGCGCGACCTCCGGCTGCAGTGTCGCCAATCCGGCCAACGTGATTCCGAAAAGCAGATGACTACCCGTATCCATGCTAATTCCCCCCCTTGACTGCTTTTCCTTCGGGGCATTCCCGACTCCCCTGGGATCAGCCTAGCAAGCCTGCATCATTGGAGCGTTAGCAGTAGATGAAGATTTTATGAATACGGCGTGCGCCAAAAGCGAATCGTAGGAGATGGAAAGGAGGGATACCGATGGCCAAAAAAGATAACCGAGGGGATAACGCCGTTCACCTGAGAAACAGCATCCGGAACACGGAAGCCCGTCTTCAAGAGTCTCAGGAATATCTGGACGAGCATGCGGACGAAATTTCCGCAACGGAACAAGCAACGCTGGAAGCCAAAAACGAACGCCGCCGTCAAAGCGTCCGCGGCTTCAAAAGCGAACTGCAGGATGAAGCCAAATTCGAAACGACCGAGTGATTCCGGATTCACCGGTGGAGCGGAAGCACACGGCGGCTCTTGAGCGGCTGTAATAGAAAAAAGTCCCGGCTGGATTTCAGCCGGGACTTTTTTCTATATGCATTTGTGTACTTCTGTATCCGTCCTCAAGCGATTTCCGCATACCGCTGCCGGAACCTCCCCCGCCAGCCCGCACCGCGCGGTGAATCCGGCGTAATCGACGAAGACCGCCCGGTGTGAATAGCCCGACTCAGCTCTGCCTGCGCGGGACAGCGTGGCTGTAGAAGTCCTCGGCCAGCCACGAATCCGGGTGAATCGCTCTCGCTTCCTCGAGAAGACGCTCGGCTCCCTCCCCTTGATAACGCGAGGAGATGTGCGTCATGATCAGCGTGCCCACGCCGCCTTCCGCGGCTGTACGCGCCGCCTGTTCCGTCGTCGAATGGTCGTACGCCCCGGCAAGATCTTCCCGTTCGGCTCCGAACGTCGCCTCGTGAACCAGCACGTCGGCGCCTTCCGCCAGCAGCGCCGAATTGCCGCATGGCTTCGTGTCGCCGAGGATCGTGACCGTCCGGCCCTTGATCGAAGGGCCGACGAAATCGCTTCCGTGCAGCTCTCGCCCGTCCTCTAGCTTGACCGTCTGGCCCTGCTTCAGACGGCCGTAAAGCGGTCCGGCGGTAATGCCCAGCTCATGGAGCTTCTCCTGCTGGAGCTTGCCCGGAAGGTCTTTCTCGACGATGCGGTAGCCGAAGCATTCGATCCGGTGGTCCAGCGGAGCGGCTTCGACCCGGAACGACTCGTCCTCGAAGACGACTCCGCCTTCGGAGGGGATTTCCCGGATAGCCAGCTCATAGTCGAGATGAACCTGGCTAAGCTGCAGGGACATATCCACATACGCTTTAATGCCCTTGGGTCCGTAAATCGTAAAAGGCGTATCCCCGCCCTGATAAGAACGGCTGCTCAGAAGTCCCGGCAAGCCGAATATATGATCGCCGTGAAGATGCGTAACGAACAGCTTCTCTGACTTGCTCAGCTTGACCGGCGATCTCAAGATCTGATGCTGCGTCCCTTCCCCGCAGTCAAAAAACCAGATGCTCCCCCGCTCCGGCAGCAAATTCAGCACAATGGATGTCACATTACGGTGCCTGGCAGGCATGCCTGCTCCCGTTCCGAGAAAATACAATTCCACGACCCTGTTCCTCGTTTCTGCAGATGTCACTTTCCCTGCTTTTTAACATGCTATAAAAATTCGTTCCGGAAGTCAAACGGCTCCGCATCCCGCGGGATGTTCCCGCAAAGTCCTCCGCAGCCCCGATCCTTCCGCCTCCGGAAGAGGGCAAAAAAGACGGCTCTCGGAAGAACCGTCCTGCTTTGCGCAGCCTGACGGCCGAACCTTACTTCAGCCGCCTATTTATTCATACTCATCTGCGGACGAGACGAAACGCTAAACTTTATCGACGTTAAAATATCTCGCCTGAGGATGGGCGAACACGATAGCCGACACGGACGCTTCCGGCTCCATCATGCAGCCCTCGGTCAGCTCGATCCCGATATCCTCCGGCTTCATCAGCTCGAACAGCGGCTCCTGATCCTCCAGGTTCGGACAAGCCGGGTACCCGAACGAGAACCGCTGGCCGGTGTACTTCGCCCCGAAGCGCTCCTGCATCGTCATTTCCGCGGAATCCGGAATACCCCACACGTCGCGCATAATATGATGCACGCGCTCCGCAAAAGCTTCCGCGACCTCGAGAGCCGTCGACTGAAGCGCATGGGATCGCAGATAATCGCCCTGCTCGCGCCATTCGCGCGCCAGTTCGCTTACGCCCTGCCCCGCCGTGACGACGAGGAAGCCGATATAATCCATGACGCCGCTGTCAACCGGCTTCAGATAGTCGGCCAGACACAGGAACGGCTCGGTTCCCTGGCGCGGGAAGGTGAAGCGTTTGATCACCTTCGACGTGTCTTCGGGATCGTACACGACGACATCGTTTCCGTCCCCTTGGGCCGGGAAGAACCGGTACATCCCCTGACTACGGATGATGCCGTTCTTCTGCGCTTCGTACAGGATAGTATCTACGGTGTCCTTCAGCTGCATGGCTTTCGGGTCCTGTTCGGCGATCAGCTTGTCGACCTTGCCTTTCAGGCCCAGGTGATGCCCGAGAAGCATCTGCATGTTCACGTACGGCATGAGATGGCCGATCGGGTAATCCCGCAGGACGTGGCGATCCAGATCCGGCGGTACCGACACCGGCAGGGTGCGGTCGACCGTGGACGAGAACACGCGCGTAAGGACCGGCATTTCGGTCCCTTCCTTGCGGCCGGCTTCCATTACATCGGAATCCTTCGATTCCCGAAGCTCCTGGATAAGACGCTCCCGCTGCACGGGGTCGCTCAGCTTGTTCGCGATGTCCAGACCGTCCATCGCGTCTTTGGCGTACAGCACGAGGCCGTCATACTCCGGCGAGATGCGCGTCTTGGTGAATTTCCGCGTCAGAGCGGCGCCGCCCACCATGATCGGAACGTCGATTCCGGCGTTGCGCAAATCCTGCGCCGTGACGATCATCTGCTGCGCGGACTTCACGAGCAGACCCGACAGCCCGATCGCGTCCGGTTTTTCTTTGCGGAAAGCCTCGATCAGTTGTTCCGGCGGAACCTTGATGCCCAGGTTCACGATTTGGTAGCCGTTGTTGGATAATATAATCTCCACAAGGTTTTTGCCGATATCGTGGACGTCGCCTTTTACGGTGGCCAGAATAATTTTTCCTTTCACCGCAGTCTCGTTCTTCTCCATGAACTGCTCCAGATAAGCGACGGACGCCTTCATAACTTCGGCGCTTTGAAGCACTTCCGCTACGATCAGCTCGTTGTTGTTGAACAGGCGTCCGACTTCCGCCATCCCTTTCATCAGAGGACCGTTGATCACTTCCAGCGGCGAATATTTTTGAAGCGCCTGCTCCAGATCGGGAAGAAGCCCTTCCTTCGTTCCCTCAACCACGTAAGAGGCCAGCCGCTCTTCGAGCGTAAGAGTTGATATCTTTTCCTTCTTCTCAACCTTCTTTACCCGGAAATGAGCCACGAATTCGGCCAGAGTCTCGTCGTTCGTCTCGTAAATGAGCTTCTCGGCAAGCGTTCTTTCCTCTTCGGGGATGGACGCGTACCGCTCCAGCTTCTCCGTGTTCACAATCGCGTAATCGAGACCCGCTTTCGTGCAGTGGTACAAATAAACGGCATTCAGCACCTCGCGTCCGGCTTCGGGAAGACCGAACGAAACGTTGCTGAGACCGAGAATGGTTTTGGTTGCGGGCATCGCTTCTTTAATGAGACGGATGCCTTCGATCGTTTCCTTGGCGGAACCGATATACTGCTGGTCCCCGGTGCCGACCGGGAATACAAGCGGATCGAAAATGATATCTTCGGCATTCATCCCGTACTTGTGGACGAGCAGATCGTGCGAACGCTGTGCGACTTCCAGCTTATCTTCGCGCGTAATCGCCTGGCCGCGCTCGTCGATCGTGCCGACTACCGCCGCGGCTCCGTAACGGTGAATAAGCGGAAGTACCTTCTCGAACTTCTCTTCCCCGTCCTCGAGGTTAATGGAGTTGATGATCGCTTTCCCCTGCGAATGCTTCAGTCCCAGCTCAATAACACGCGTATCCGTCGAGTCGATCATGAGCGGAACTTTGATTTTTTTGACGACAAGCTCCAGGAACTTGGTCATGTCTTCCGTTTCGTTGCGGTCCGGGTCCTGCAGACAGACGTCGATGACGTGGGCCCCGCCCTTAACCTGGGCACGAGCGATCTCGGAAGCCTCTTCATACTTGCCTTCGGCAATCAGGCGTTTGAACTTCCGGGAACCGAGTACGTTCGTCCGCTCGCCGACCATGTAGGGGCGGTTCTCCGGCTCGATGTATACCGTCTCGATACCGGATACGGCCGACGGGTGCGTACCCAGTTCGGTACGCGGTTTGTAAGCGCTCAGCGTTTCGGCCAGCGCGCGGATATGAGCGGGAGTCGTGCCGCAGCAGCCGCCCGCGATGTTCAGCCAGCCCTGCTCGGCAAATGCGGCCATTTTCTTGGCCAGGGATTCGGGCGACTCATGATAATGTCCGTTCTCGTCGGGAAGCCCTGCATTCGGATAACACGAAATATAAGTGCCAGCAAGCCCGGACAAGGTCCGGATATGATCCCGCATGAATTCGGGTCCCGTCGCGCAGTTCAGTCCGACCGAAATCGGATTGAGATGCTCCAGGGAAATATAGAAGGATTCGATATTTTGCCCGGCCAGCGTCGTACCCATCGGTTCGATCGTGCCGGAAATCATAATCGGCAATTCGATGCCCGTCGTCTTAAAAGCCCGTTGGATCGCGATCCCGCCCGCTTTTACGTTGAGCGTATCCTGGGAAGTCTCCAGCAGAATGGCATCGACGCCCGACTCGATCAAGGCGATCGTCTGCTCGTAGTAGCTCTCTTCAAGCTCCTCGAACGTAACGCCTCCGGTTACCGAAAGCGTCTTCGTCGTCGGCCCGAGTGCGCCGGCGACATAACGCGGCCATTCTGGAGTTGAATATTTCCGGGCGGCTTCGACGGCCAGTTTGGCTGCGGCAAGGTTAATCTCACGCGCCTTCTCCGGTATATCGTATTCGGCCAGTACGACGCTCGTTGCCCCGAAGGTATTGGTTTCAACGATATCCGAACCGGCTTCGAAATATTTCTCATGGATGCGCTGAATGACATCCGGACGTGTAAGAACGAGCATTTCATTACAGCCGTCGAGTTCTTCTCCTCCGAAATCTTCGGCCGACAAATCTTCCTGCTGGATCATCGTGCCCATGGCACCGTCCAGAATGAGAATTTTTTTCTGTAATTGTTCCTTCAAACTAGGTTTCATCGTCCACCCTACCCTTTCCACGAACCTCCTGCTAGAACGCGCCCTTTAACGTAAAAAAGCGCACAAGTTAAGAAATAGTTTAGCAGATACGTGGGGCGAAGAAAAGAAATTTGTCGTTTTTTCGCCATAAAACCCAACGGATTGCAAAAGCCTTCGAAACCGTAATGCGCCAGCGAGAATATCTCCGGGACACGGACGCCAAACTATAGTCGGAAACTTTTACTGAATGTAATCGAACGGAGGTGATTTGCATGAACAAACGGATGACAGCCTTGGTCGGCATCCTGCTCGTAACCGCTTCGCTGGCGGCCTGCGGCCAAAAGCAAACCGCGCCTACGCCTCAGCCGACGACTCCGGCTTCAACGGCACCGCCCGCGGCATCGCCGACCGCTTCCCCCGGAGCCGCCGCAGGCGGCAACGCGCCCGAAGGCGCAGGCAGCGGAAGCCAGACGGCCCAGGCCGAATCTCTTTTCAAGGCCCAGTGTATCGCCTGTCATGGTGCCGATTTGGGCGGCGGCGTAGGCCCGAACCTTCAAAAGGCGGGCAGCCGCCTCAGCGAGGCGGACGTCAAGAACATTGTTCTGAACGGAAGAGGCGGAATGCCTGCTTTCAAGGGCAACCTGAGCGATACGGATATTCAGGCGCTGGCCGCATGGCTCGCCGCCAAGAAATAACGTCGCGGTCCCCACGTTCAAGCAATCAACGAGTACTTCAGACAAGCACACGGAACAGCTTTAGAAAACGGAATCTTCCGATAGATTCCGTTTTTTCTTTTTTCTTACATACATATCGGCAAAAAGGTGATACTTGGAATAACCACCTATCTCGAATACCCCACTTCCCTTACAGGAGGAACATCATGCCAGAAAATCAGCAGACCAAGCAGCCCCGGGACGAGTCCCGGCGGAAGTTTCTGAAACTGTCCGGCGTAGCGCTCGGCGGAATTGTGGCGGGAGGAGTCGTCGGCGGTATCGTCGGCAATTCCATGGCCAAGAACAAACCGGCCGCTCCGGGCAGCCCCCAGGGTCAAGGGCAGGCGCAGGCAGGCAACACCAAGGACTACAACCAGGCTCCCATGTTTTTCAATCAAGAGCAGCTGCGTATTACGGAAGCCGCGACAGAGCGTATTTTTCCGAAAGACGAACTGGGCCCCGGAGCCAAGGAGCTTGGTGCCGCTTACTATATCGACCATCAGCTTGCCGGCCAGTGGGGGATGAACGCCCGCGATTATATGATGGGTCCCTTTTATAAAGCCGAGGCGACTCAGGGCTATCAGGCAAGCTATAAGCGGCATGAGCTGTTTGTGATGGGCCTTACGGTCATGAACGACCACAGCAAGCAAAAGTACCAGAAAGGGTTTGCGGACCTGGCCGGGAACGAGCAGGACGAAGTGCTGAAAGCTTTCGAAAGCGGCAAAGACATACAGTTGAACGGTGTACCGAGCCAGACTTTTTTCGAAATGCTGCGCAGTTTGACCATCGAGGGCGCGTATGCGGACCCGCTTTACGGCGGCAACAAAAACATGGCGGGCTGGAGGATGCGTAAGTACCCCGGCGATCAGATGAGTTACACGGCGATCATTGACAAAAAAGAGTTTACCGTCATGGAACCGCTCAGCTTGCACGACCACACGAATCATTCCTGACAAGGAGGAACAACGAAGAATGGCAACCAAACTTCCCAAAGTACCTATCCTGATCGTCGGAATGGGCTGGTCCGGCGGTATTCTGGCCGCGGAGTTAACGAAAGCCGGGCACAAAGTCGTCGGACTGGAACGCGGCAAAAGCCGCAAAACCGAAGACTATTACATGGCCCACGACGAACTCCGCTATTCCCAGCGTTACGAGCTGATGCAGGACTTGTCGAAGGAGACGGTGACGTACCGCAGCAGCGAGAAAGTACGCGCCCTTCCGATGCGTTCCTACGGTTCCTTCCTGATGGGAGACGGTGTCGGCGGCGCCGGCGTGCACTGGAACGGTCAGAACTACCGTTTTCTGCCCTACGATTTCGAAATCCGCACCAAAACGATCGAACGCTACGGCAAAAATAAAATTCCGCAGGGCATGACGCTGCAGGACTGGGGCATCACCTACGATCAGTTGGAACCGTACTTCGACAAGTACGAGAAAATGGCCGGGATCTCCGGCGAAAAAGAGCAAAACGAAATGGTAGGCAAGCGTTCCGCCGCCTTTCCGACCGGCCCGATGAAAAAGACGCCGGGGATGGTCCTTTTCGAGGACGCCGCCAAGAAACTCGGCTATCACCCGTATGCCATCCCGTCCGCCAACTTGTCGGAGAACTACACGAATCCCGACGGAATCGCCCGTGCGGCCTGCCAGTACTGCGCGTTCTGCGAACGGTACGGGTGCGAGTACGGGGCGAAAGCCGATCCCGTCGTTACCGTTATTCCCGTTGCCGAGAAAACCGGCAATCTCGAAATCCGCACCAATTCGAACGTCACCAAAATTCTGCACACCGGGGGCAAAGTGACGGGCGTCGTGTATGTCAATACGCCTACCGGCGAAGAATTCGAGCAGCCTGCGGACCTTGTCATTCTGGCGAGTTATGTGTTCAACAACGTCCGGCTTCTGCTCACGTCCAATCTGGGCAAACCTTACGATCCGAAAAGCGGAACGGGCGTCATCGGCAAAAATTATGCCTATCAGATTACGGGCGGGGGCGCAGCCGGCTTCTACGACGACCAGGAGTTCAGCATCTTCGCGGGTGCGGGTGCCCTGGGGAGCTGCTTCGACGATTTTAACGGCGACAACTTCGACCACGGCTCCCTTAATTTTCTGCACGGGGCGAACATCCGCTTTACCCAGGCCGGACTGCGTCCGATCGCCCATAACCCGGCGCCCCAAGGCACCCCGAGGTGGGGCAAAGATTTTAAGCAGACCACGATCAAATACGCCAACCGGTTCCTGAACGTCAGCACGCAGGGAGCCAACATGCCTTGGCAGCATCACTATCTGGATCTCGATCCGACCTACAAGGATATTTACGGGCTTCCCCTGATTCGCCTGACCTACGATTTCGAAGACCAGGACAAGGAGATGGTCAAATACCTTTCCGAGAAAACGACGGCCGTGATGAAGGAAATGAAACCGACCAAGGTCGAGACGTCCAACACGATCAGCACCTATAACATCGTGCCCTATCAGTCTACCCATAACACGGGAGGCGTCATCATGGGGGCCGATCCTTCAACCTCCGCCGTCAACAGCTACATGCAGATGTGGGATGTCGAAAATCTGTTTGTCGTCGGCGCTTCCGCTTTCCCTCACAACAGCGGGTATAACCCGACCGGAACACTGGGGGCACTGGCTTATCGCGCCGCCGAGGGAATTTTGACTTATTTGAAAAAAAGCGGCCCGCTGGTCTGAACCGTCAGGGCCCTGGGCATAGAAATGAGGTGACGGCTTATGGACCGGCCATCCGAAATGATCGGTCACCTGGAGGAGCTGCGCAAACGGCTCATTCTGGTGGCGGCCTGGTTTTTGCTGGCTCTGATCGGAGGGCTTTACGTCTCCCCCGTTATTTTGAACGCGGTAAAAAATTCTCCGGCGGCGCTTTCGTTTCACTGGAACGTGTTCGCCCTTCCGGACGGCTTGGCCATCTACATGAAATGCGCCGTGTTGTTCGCCGTCCTGCTCACTCTGCCGCTGCTCTTGTACCAGCTGTGGGCATTTGTCAGGCCGGGCCTGAGCGAACAGGAGGCCAAGGGAACGTTGATCTATGTCCCCGCTTCCTTCGCGCTTTTCTTGTCGGGCTCCGCTTTCGGCTACACGGTCGTGCTTCCGATGATGATCCGGTTTATGCAGACCATCAACCGCAGCATCGGGGCCGCCGAGACCTACGGCATCGACCGGTTTTTCGGTCTCGTCTTCAACGTCGTGTTCCCGCTCGGGATCGCGTTCGAACTGCCGCTTCTCGTGCTGTTTCTTACAAGGCTCGGTCTGCTGACGCCCGAAAACTTGCGTAAAACGCGCAAATATACCTACATCGGACTGGCAATCGTAGGGGCTTCGATCTCGCCTCCCGACTTCTTCTCCCACATTGCCGTCACGATTCCGCTGATAGCGCTGTTTGAATGCAGCATCCTTCTGTCCGCCCGCTACGTCCGCAGGATGAACCTGTCCGCCGGAACAAGTTAAGTCCGATTCGAACACCCAAATCAATCTGGAAAGGAGGCATTCCCATGCTCAACAATATCGGCATATCGGGACTGCTCATCATCTTGATGTTGGCCCTCATTTTGTTCGGCCCTTCCAAGCTGCCGCAGCTCGGACGCGCTTTCGGGGATACGCTGCGCGAATTCCGCACGTCGACCAAAGAAATGGTGGACGATGTGGAGAAAAGCATCGAAACGTCAGACCGGGATAAACAATCCTGACGGTTTCATCTCGACTTGGCTCCTTAACGGACCTCTATATCGGCAAAAGAGAGCGTTTCTCCAGCAGGAGAAGCGTTCTTTTCAAATCCCATCGGAAAAGTTGTATTTTTTACCGGGAATCATCGACAGCCGGAGGTTTATCCTCTATAATCAGGTATAAACCTATTCCGACCTACGGGCGGCTATTATTTCCGAGAAAGAAAGAGGGATGAGAAATGGCTGAAATTCATATTCGCAACACGGGTGAACGCATTTCCGGAGAGGAGAATGTCCGGGCATTTCTGGACCGCCAGGAAGTTTTGTACGAGCATTGGAATCCGACCAAGCTGCCTGCCGACATTCAGGAGAAATTTATTTTGTCCGACGAGGAGAAAGCTCAAATTCTGAGCACCTTCGACGAGGAAATCCGCGATCTCGCCAAACGCCGCGGTTACCAGACATGGGACATCATCGCACTTTCCGACGCGACTCCGAACCTGGACGAGCTTCTTAAAAAATTCGAACAAGTGCATACGCACACCGAGGACGAAGTCCGTGCCATCACGGCCGGTAAAGGAATTTTTATCATCAAAGGTTCCGATGATGTCGGTTATTTCAACGTAGAGCTGGAAGCGGGCGATGTTATTTCCGTACCGGAACACAAGCCGCACTTCTTTACGCTGATGGACAATCGTCAAATCGTTGCCGTCCGCCTCTTTATCGAAACCGAAGGCTGGATTGCCCACCCGTTCGAGGATCCGACTTTTCAAAAAGCATAAGACGCCTCAAGCCGGATAACGGCGCTTACTCATCTAACTTATCCAAAAAAAACCCGCCGCTCGTTTAGATACGAGCGGCGGGTTTTTTTTATCCCGATATTTGAACTTCCCGCTCCGCTTCCAGAATACCCCGGATGTCGCGAAGAGAGGTGATTTCAAACGTTGGCTCGGCTTCTCCGTTAAAGAGCATACCGTGCCGGTTAATCCACATGTTCTTCATCCCGCAGCGGAAGGACCCGAGAATATCGGTCGTCAGCTTGTCGCCTACCATTACACATTCCCCGGCTTGAAGACCGAGAAGCTCCATGGCGTGATTGAAAATCGTGACGGCCGGCTTACCGTCGCCGAAATCACCGGAGATTACGATGTGATCGAAGTAAGGAGCCAGCTCCGGGACTCCCGCCAGTTTTTCGCGCTGCAGATCGGGGGATCCGTTTGTCAGCAGGAGCAATTTGTAAGACTTCTTAAGCTCGGCGAGCACTTCGAACGTCTCTTCGTAAACGATGGGACGAGATCTCCGTTCGGCGGGAAACTGCTCGGCGAGCCGCGCTCCCAGCTCCGGATCGTTAACGCCAAGAGCAGCGAGTCCGCGGATCCACGCTTCCTTGCGGTAACCGGGTGCCAGAGCCTGCAGCTTGCGGAACTCTTCCTGCTTTCCTTCCACAAAGTTGGCCCACAGCCCTTCAAACGGGTTGATTCCGATGTGCTGGGTGAAAGGAAACGTTTCGTAAGCTTCATACAAAGCGCGTGCTTCCTTGCGCACGGAAGCTTCCAACTCCGCGGGATTCACATCCGCATGGCGGGCCGCTTCCTCACAGGTAGCTTGAAACGCCTCCTTCACACTCCGGTCATCCCACAGCAGAGTGTCGTCCAAGTCAAACAAAATTGCTTTTACCGTCATCTTATAGATCCCCTTTACTGCCTCAGGCGGCCGATGATTTATTGTTCATCCGTATAATGGATGGAATCCAGCTGACCTCTTAGCTGTGTTTTCATAGCTGCAATATATTCTTTACGCAGTTCGTTGCGCTCCTCAAGCTCAGCCTCCGATAATCCGACGCTTTTTGCTTTCCGGGCCAACTCGTTAATGCGCTGTACTTTAAGTTGAAAAGTGTCACTCATACGTAAACCTCCTATTCAGCCGTTCAATATCTTATACTTTGCCATTCGCTATGGGGATTGTCAAGAAGCCGCCTGACTTAAACGGACACGATAAACGATAAAAAGACATATCCTGACAGGACATGTCTTTCGATTATTCGGTATTTTCATTTCGAGTCCGTTAACGGCCTGCGGATAGGACATGCAGATACTTGCAGATCAACCTTCTAATAGAAGAAAGACTTACGGCAGTTTGATGACATCGCCTGCTTTAAGGACGTCTCCCGCGGATAACTGATTGACCTTGCGCAGTTTGTAAATATACGCCCGCACATCGGAACCTTCCGGAGCCTGAGCCGCAGCGATACTCCACAGCGTGTCCCCTCTTTGTACGATGACGGAGGGCTCTGCGCTCTCCTGCTTGTTAAGAACCGCTGCCTGACGTTGTCCGTCGGCCGGGCTGTTCTCGCCGCTCGCGAACGCTTGAACCATAATGCCGCAGCTGAAGGCGATCAGCAGCACAATCGCGATTACGGCCGTGCGCACGATATTGCGATTGGATTTTTTTGCATATCGAACATTCGTTCTCTCCCCCGCTTTAAGGGCACCCTGTTCGCTCTTGAAATCGGAAACACGCGACGTAAAACGGCTGCTGTTCTCCCGATGATCGTTCGCTCTATTAGCCGCCGTTGTATGCGGTGAAGCCTTGTCAGTTGCGGGCTGATCCCCGCTTCTTGTATGTAAGGAAAGTTCCGGATTGGCAAAGTATGCATTCATCAATAACGCCCCCAAACATTTGTTCTGTTTTGAATTTAACACGAACGAATGTTTGTGTCAACGCATTTTTTCGAACTTATGTTTGTACGAACTCCGGTTCTGTGCTATACTCTAGGTAATTTATACATACTGGAGTGATACGTAATGGGCAAGGTCTCGCAGCGCCAACTGGCCATCCTTGAATTTATCAAGAATGAAGTGAAAGATAAAGGCTACCCGCCATCCGTCAGAGAAATCGGGGAAGCCGTAGGTCTCGCATCCAGCTCGACGGTGCACGGGCATCTCGAACGTCTGGAGAAGAAGGGACTGATCCGCCGCGATCCGACGAAACCGAGAGCCATCGAGATTACGGACGGAGATTCCGATTTCGCGCTTTCCATCGCGCAAGTCCCTCTCATCGGCAAAGTAACCGCAGGTATGCCGATTACGGCTACCGAGAACATTGAAGACTACTTCCCTCTTCCGATGCACCTCGTTAGCGATTATAACGTCTTTATGCTGAATGTCGTGGGCGAGAGCATGATCGAAGCCGGCATTCACAACGGGGACATGGTGATCGTCCGTCAGCAGCAAACGGCGAACAACGGAGACATCGTCGTCGCCATGACCGATGAAGACGAAGCGACGGTGAAGCGTTTCTACAAAGAACGCGATCATATCCGTCTGCAGCCCGAGAATTCCACCATGGATCCTCTTTTGCTTAATAATGTGACGATTCTGGGCAAAGTGATTGGTCTGTTCCGCAACATCCATTAATCCGGCCTTGGCAATGCAGCTGCCTATTACGCTAATAACATAGAAGAACCCGCAGAAATTGCTTTCTGCGGGTTCTTTTTTTATGAGGCAGCCCGGGAGCTGATCTTATGATGATCTTGGATACCAACCTTCGATCAGCCTTACCCGGCCCGGCTATCTTAGTAAAGCGTCATGTACTGCTCGCGTTCCCAAGCGTGAACTTGAGTGCGGTACATGTCGTATTCGATTTCTTTCAGTTCCACGAAATGCGCAAGCGCGTGTTCGCCCAGCGCGTCGCCGATCACTTCGCTTTTGAGCAGCTCGTCAAGCGCTTCTCTAAGGTTACCCGGGAGGCTAGGGATTCCCTGCTCGATACGCTCTTCTTCGGTCATTACATAGATGTTGCGGTCGGTCGGAGGCGGCAGCTGAGTTTTGTTCTTGATGCCGTCCAGACCCGCTCTCAGCAGAACCGCCAGAGCCAGGTACGGGTTAGCCGCCGGATCCGGGTTGCGAACTTCAACACGCGTGCTGAGGCCGCGGGAAGCCGGAATACGGATCATCGGGCTGCGGTTGCTTGCAGACCAGGCTACGTAACAAGGTGCTTCGTAACCGGGCACGAGACGCTTGTAAGAGTTGACGGTCGGGTTAGTAATCGCTGCGAATGCACGGGCATGTTGCAGGACACCGGCCATGAAGTGACGAGCGTCTGCGCTGAGACCCAGCGGATCTTTCTCGTCTACGAATGCGTTCTCTCCGCCTTTGAACAAAGACTGGTTGCAGTGCATACCGGAACCGTTTACGCCGAAGAGCGGCTTCGGCATGAACGTTGCGTGCAGCCCATGCTGTCTGGCGATCGTTTTAACGACAAGTTTAAACGTCTGGATCTGGTCGGCAGCTTTAACCGCATCCGCATATTTAAAGTCGATTTCGTGCTGTCCCGGAGCCACTTCGTGGTGGGAAGCCTCGATCTCGAAGCCCATTTCTTCAAGCTTAAGCACGATTTCACGACGGCAGTTCTCGCCAAGATCCGTAGGAGCCAGGTCAAAATATCCGCCTTGGTCGTTCAGTTCGAGGGTCGGGTTGCCTTTCTCGTCGGTTTTGAACAGGAAGAATTCCGGCTCGGGACCTACGTTCATCGACGTGTAACCCATTTCCTCGGCTTCCTTCAGAGCACGTTTCAGAATTCCGCGCGGATCGCCAGGGAAAGGAGTGCCGTCAGGCAGATAAACGTCGCAGATCAGACGGGCAACTTTGCTTTCCGTCACCCAAGGGAAGATGACCCACGTATTCAGATCCGGGTACAGATACATATCGGATTCCTCGATACGCACGTAACCTTCGATGGACGAACCGTCGAACATCATTTTGTTATCAAGCGCTTTTTGAAGCTGACTGACCGGGATTTCCACGTTTTTAATCGTGCCAAGGAGATCGGTGAATTGAAGACGGATAAAACGGACGTTCTCTTCTTTGGCGATTCTTAGAATATCCTCTTTCGTGTAAGAAACTGTCATAAACTTCTCCTCCTCTTACCCCATTGCTTTTTATTTTGGAAAAAATCGGGATAACTCACCTTGAATCAGCGATACCTGACCCGGACGCTTGCCCCCGCCGAGCAGCTGCTGCTTCAACATTTTGTGCAGCTGGGTGTCTGTCAGTTCTTTGCGTTTCACTTCGGTTTGTTCGGTAATAACGGTAGCTTCCTCGGAGTCTTTGGAGATTGGCAGCAGCACTTGTTTAATGCCCGCAATGTTAACGCCTTTCTCAATCAGATCCTTGATCTCAAGCAATCTCTCCACATCGTTGAACGAATACAACCGCTGGTTGCCGGAGGTTCTTGCCGGGATCACGAGTTCGTGCTGCTCATAGTAACGAATTTGTCTGGCAGTCAAATCGGTCAGTTTCATCACAATACCGATTGGAAAAAGAGCCATATTTCTGCGGATATCATCACTCATGATCGATTCACTCCTGAACGTTAAGTTCTGCTCTTATTGTAAAGGAAAGTACGGAAACATGTCAAGTTATGTTAGATTAATTTACAAGAGAAAATGAAACGGACATTTCGGCCCCATAAAAAGCCGAAATGTCCGTTTCTTTTCCGCTTTTCGCGGATTATCCTCAACCTTTTGCCCGAACCTCACATGACATTTATAGCAAACCCCGCTCCTTCATATGCTGTAAAGCCGTCAACACGCCCAGTTTACAGTGGGAATAGGTCAACCCGCCCTGCATGTAGGCGATATACGGCTCCCGGATCGGCGCGTCGGCGGACAATTCCAGGCTTCCCCCTTGGATGAAGGTGCCTGCCGCCATAATGACGGGGT
Organism: Paenibacillus chitinolyticus NBRC 15660; assembly: GCF_000739915.1. Taxonomy (GTDB): domain Bacteria; phylum Bacillota; class Bacilli; order Paenibacillales; family NBRC-103111; genus Paenibacillus_F; species Paenibacillus_F chitinolyticus. Next base: position 489,176 of record NZ_BBJT01000003.1, read on the forward strand.
GTTCGTACCCCGGCATATCCCACGGCTCCGGCGTCACATGCGCGTCTACCGCCGATGCCCGCTGAACCCCCTGCACGAACGTGATCAGATGCTCGGCGCTCGTGAACTCGATCGCCTGAATCAGATCCGTGCGGGGATCTTCCGGTCTCGGCCGGGTTTTGAAGCCGAGCTGTTCGAAAACGGCCGCGGCGACCACCGAACCCTTCACGGCTTGTCCGACGAGATGGGGGGCCAGGAACAGCCCCTGATACAGCGAGCGGGTCGTTCCCAGCATGGCCCCCACTTCGCCGCCGATTCCCGGCGCCGTCAGCCGGTAGGCCGCCAGCTCGACAAGCTCTTTGCGTCCGGCGATATACCCGCCCGAAGCCGCAAGCCCGCCTCCCGGGTTCTTGATCAAAGACCCGGCGATGAGGTCGGCTCCGACCTCATTCGGCTCCAGCCGTTCGGTAAATTCGCCGTAACAGTTGTCGACGAATACGATCAAGTCCGAACGGATGCTTTTCACAAGCTTCACCATCTCCCCGATGGCCGCAACGGTAAACGACGCGCGCCAGTCGTATCCCCTCGAACGCTGGATGCCGATGACTTTCGTTTTCGGCGTAATCGCCGCACGGATACCGGCTTCGTCGAGGGAGCCGTCACCCAGAAGCGGTACCTCCCGGTAGCCGATCCCGAAGTCCTGGAGAGAACCGGTGCCGTCTCCCGGCTTCCCGATTACTTTATGCAGCGTATCGTAAGGCTTGCCCGTAATGTAAACCAGCTCGTCCCCCGGCCGTAATACGCCGAAGAGCGCCGTGCCGATCGTATGGGTCCCCGATACGAAATGAGGACGTACGAGCGCGGCCTCCGCGCCGAACACTTCCGCGTACACGAGATCAAGCAGCTCGCGGCCTCTGTCGTTGTAGCCGTAACCCGTAGAAGAAGCGAAATGATAATCGCTTATGCCCTGGTTTTGAAAAGCGGCGACCACCTTCCACTGGTTGTGGTCGATCGTCCGTTCAATCTCACGGAAGCGTGGTTGAACGCCCTCCTCCGCCTTTTCCATAATGGCCATGATGTCTGAATCGAATTGCATATCGTCCGTTCCCTCTCCCTTATTCTCCCTGCGTGTCCTGCTTGTCCTTCTCTTCCTTGACTTCGTAAGGAGAAAGCAGGTACTGCACTTTATCGTAATCATCCTTATTAATGTTCACCCGGAACGTCAGTACGTCTTCCTCCGCCCCGCTTTCCGCCACGTCGCCTACCCGGTACACAAGAGCGATGATATCTCCCTTATCCGCAGGAATGCGGAACGTGCGGCTGTCTCCCATCAGCGTTTCTTGAATCAGGAGTTTTACTCTTTCCTGGTCTTTCTCCTCATAGGCGGAGATCCGCAAGTGCGGCAGGTTCGTCGTCAGCAGTTGAAGCTCTTGCTCCGTGCATAAGTCGATCTTGTTAAAAAGCACCGCCTGAGGCTTGCCGCTCGCTCCCAGATCGCCGAGCACTTCATTCACCACCCGCATCTGCTCCTCGCGCATCGGGCTGGAGCTGTCCACGACGTGAAGCAGAAAATCGGCTTCGCACGCTTCTTCCAGGGTGGCCCGGAATGCCGCTACGACATCGTGGGGCAGATTCTGGATAAATCCGACCGTATCGGTCAGCACGACTTCCTTGCCGCTCGGAAGCTCCAGCATGCGGGAAGTCGGATCGAGCGTGGCGAACAGCTCGTTCTGCACGTACACGTCCGCGTTCGTCAATTGACGCAGCAGCGTCGATTTGCCCGAGTTCGTGTACCCCACAAGCGCCACCTGGTAGACACCGGTTTTGCGCCGGCGTTCGCGGTGCAGCGTGCGGTGGCGGACCATCTCCTGAAGATGCGCCTTCAGCTCGCCGATGCGGCCGCGGATGTGACGGCGGTCCGTCTCCAGCTTGGACTCGCCGGGACCTCTTGTCCCGATGCCCCCGCCGAGACGGGACAAGTTCTTGCCGTGCCCTGAAAGCCGCGGAAGCAGGTAGCTCAGCTGCGCCAGCTCCACCTGTACGATCCCTTCGCGGGTGCGGGCGCGCCCGGCAAAAATATCGAGGATGAGCTGCGTCCGGTCGATAATTTTGACGTCCAGCGCTTCCTCCAGGTTGCGGACCTGCGCGCCCGACAGTTCCTGGTCGAAGATCGCCGTCGTCGCCTCATGCTCATCGATCAGCGCTTTCAGCTCTTCGACCTTGCCTTTGCCGATAAACCATTTCGTATCGGCTCTTTCCCGGTTCTGCGTCAACGTTTCCAGCACTTCGACGCCGGCCGTTTCCGCGAGCTGGATCAGCTCCTGGAGAGAGTAAGCCACGAGTTCTTCGTGTTTCTTCATATTATCCGTAACCAGGCTTACGAGAATAGCGCGGTCTTTCATTCCGGTTCTGACTTCATGACCTGTTTGTTTCATGCAGTGTCTCCTTTTGGGTATATGTATCGCCATATCGGTGGAAATTATAGGCTCGTTAAGGGATCTAAAGCATCATTATCTCTCATTATTACCTTTTTTACAAAGGTATTCACCAATTTCTTTTGCCTCCGGCGAGGTCTTATCCTTTCATCGCTTATACGGGGTCTTTTCCCGCAGCCGTTAAGCGCATTTAAGTCGGAAAAGCACAAGCAGCTTGCAAATAAAAAAACTTATCTTTTGCAGATAAGTTTTTTCGCCCTATGCCGGGCAAACCGTGCTCCGAGCTCTAGTCGGCGGTTTTCATGCCTGCCTATGGCGCTGCTTTAGCCGTACAGTCCCCATTTAGTCGGGTCAAGAAACGCCGTACTCCATTTTAAGCTTATTTTCCGTTGCCGCCACATCTTGAGGCAGGATCTCCATCAGGTCCTGCTTGGACGGCTTTTTGTACCGGCTTAATAACCGGACCGCCTGATTTCTTATCGATTTCTCAATCACATTGCGCACGAACCGCGCATTATTGAAATTAAGGCTCGTTTCTTTCTCCATCATAATGATGTCCCTCAGTTTATTGACCGATTCGAGGCGCATCGTGTAATCACGCTCGCTCATCATCAATTCCGCGATTTGAATAAGCTGATCCACATTGTAATCCGTAAAATCAACCTGAATCGGAAAACGCGAAGGCAGCCCCGGATTCGTCGATAAAAAATAATCGATTTCGTCGGGATACCCGGCGAGAATCAAAATAAAATCATTTTTGTGATCCTCCAGGCTCTTCACGAGACAATCGATCGCCTCTTTGCCGAAATCCTTCTCCCCGCCTCTTGCCAGACTGTAGGCTTCATCGATAAAAAGGATGCCCCCGAGCGCTTTTTTGATCAAATCCCTCGTTTTGATGGCTGTATGCCCGATATATTCTCCGACGAGATCGGCACGCTCCACCTCGATCAGATGACCTTTGCTCAGAACACCCAGGCTTTTAAACAACTTGGCCAGTATTCTTGCCACGGTCGTTTTTCCCGTCCCCGGATTGCCTTTAAAAATCATATGGTAAACCTGCGAATTATCTTTAAGTCCGGCTGCGCTTCTTAACTTGTTGATATGCAGCGTAGCGTACATTTGATAAATAAGATCTTTCACTTCCTGCAGGCCGATCATCGTGTTCAGTTCCTTAAGCGTTTCGTTGAACGTTTCGGATTGGATGTCCAAAGTCGTGCTTTCCGGTTCCTGTATAAGTGGCGCAGCCTCTTGACTGTTGAACACAATATTGATCTGTGAATTGCTTCTGACCGTTATTCGTCTTGAAGTTGCGTCCATTCTCCTCACCTCTTTCGTAATTATATGCAGGGAAGGAACGGGGTCATGCAACAAACTTGGCGGCGGAACGGACGCGTATTTTAAGGGAGGCTGCGGCTCGGGTGCCGGGCTCCCGAACCAACCGGACATTGCCATATTCTGGTACATATGTTAAGGTCGCCTTGTATCTTCATTTTTAAAGGAAGTGAGTCCGTGAAGAAATTGGTTTCGGCATTGCTTGCCGCAGCTGTTCCGGCAGTCTCCCCTGCCACAGCGGTTTATGGAGCAGCTATAGAATCCGAGTATACGGATGCCGCGAGCGGTATCCGGTTCAGCACGTTCAGCATTCTTTCCGAGCACCGGGGAATCACAGATGCGGCCGTCCGGTATACGGATCCAAAGCGTAAACAGAAGAGCCCTGCCCTGCAAAGTAAAGCTGCTCTCGCGCCGGCGGAACAAATTTCCGAAGTTTATGATCACTCCGTCTATTCCAACGGGGGAACGAGCATGACGAGCTTGACATCCAGCCCGAGAGAAAATGACATTTTTCTAGTGTCCACCGCTCGCGGCAGCAGTCATACCCTAACCGAACCCAGGCGAATAAGCGCTTCTCTGCAAATTAGCGGAGTCTACAACAGCGGTATCGTCAAACTTGTAAGGCTGGCCGTAATCGGAAACGCTTCGGGGGAACTCAGCTATGTATGGCCCCCTTCCAAGGTGTACACGGCACCGGAAACCGTGCCTTTTCATCGTGATTATTATGGAGCTGTCCAGTACGATACCTCTTCCACACAGGTGCGCCAGACCGATATTTATAAACAATATTACAAATCCATTTATGTAAGAGAGGTTCACTATGACCGGGGGATTGTTGAAACGGTTTCTTCCAAAGCCCCGAAACCTGTAGAATACTCCATTGATTTTTAGAAACCCTTATACGGGTGAAACCGGGTTTAACCTTTCATTTTCCTTACCGCAAAAGCTTCATAAAAAAACCGGACTATTGTCGGTTTAACCATAAAAAAAGAGGGGATCTTCCGCCCCTCTTTGCTCTATCTATTCACTTCAAAAACAGGCACGCACTAGATGTTCACCGACTTAACGGAAGTCACTATTCACGATTTTCCGTGCCTCCAGCTTGCTCCAACTCTCCGGATTCATCCTCTGCCGAAGTGTCACCGTCTTCCTCCAGCGCCGCGGAAATTTGCTCCGAAGCACGGCCGACTGCCGCGTCCAAATAAAGTGAATCCAGATCGGCACGCCAATCCGCGACAAAGTAGAGGATATACTCCGAAGGCACGCCTGCCATGTCCGCCTGATCCCAATCCCCGGCCAAGTCGGTAAGCCTCAGATCTTCACCCTTATAGGGTCCCGAGGCAAAAAAATCGTTCGCCCAGTTCAACTGGAAAAGATGGCCGTCAGGCGCCTGAACCGCAGTAGGCGCGTAGCCCATCCGGATCTCCTGCGCCCGGGACGTGGCCAGCCGGACATCGGCCGAAAGCGTATAAGGAGACGGCTCCACGCTTGCGACCTCGTCGCAAAAACGGATACGGCGGCCGTCCTGCCATAAATCGATCGGGGGCCGGCTTTGAAAGCTGACGTACGCCATGTCGAACGTTTCGCCGCGCACGGTCGTCACCCGGCAGGGAACTTCCGCGGAAGTCCGGCCGCCGGCAATGCTGCCTTGAGCCGTGGCCCCGATTTTCCCCAGCTCGTCCCAAATCTCATCGGATACCTCGTAGGTACCCGCATTCCAATGCTCCACCAGACCGGCTTTGGAAGGGTGAATATACGACATCATAATACCGTCCCTGCCGAGGTACCACCTGCTGCCGCAATTCTCACACGCGTATTCCCAGCCGTGCTTCAGCTGTCTCTCGATCTTGAGCGCCCGCTGCACCTGCTTCGACTCGGCATCGTGGCCGTGCTGGAACCGGGCCCAGTTAAACGAAATATACTTCTTGCCGCTGCACTGGGGACATGCCGCCGGAGGCGATGATTTGCGGGAGAGACGAGGCATTACGCCTCCTCTCCTTTCAAAGTCAGCAGCCCGATAAATTCTTCCTTGCCGACTGCGCCGAAATAGGCGGTAATATCCGTCCCCTCGAGTGCCTGTTCCAGCGACTGGGTATCGTACTTCACACCGGTAAGCAGGCGTTCGATTTCCTCGACATCTTTGACCCCGAAGAAATCGCCGTAAATTTTCATTTTACCGATGCGGCCTTCCTCCAGATTCATGCGTACATCAATCGTTCCCACCGGAAAACGCTTGGAATTGACGAGCTCGCTTTTCGGCGATTTGCCGTAATTCCAATCCCAATTGCCGTAGCGCTCCGCGGAAAGCTCGTGGATCGCCTTCCAGTCCTTCTCCGTTAAAACATACTGAGGCACTTCCGATGCGCTCATGCCGAAAATAGTTTCCAGAAGCTCTTGTCTGAATTCTTCGATCGTCATGGGCTTATTAAGGAATTCCGCAATGTTGGCGACACGGCTGCGGATGGATTTGATCCCTTTGGATTGAATTTTGTCCGCTTTGACCCGCAGGGCCGAAACGACATGCTCGATGTCGGACTGAAAAAGCAGCGTTCCGTGGCTGAACAAGCGCCCTTTCGTCGCGAACATGGCGTTGCCCGAAATTTTGCGTTCTCCCACCTGAATATCGTTGCGTCCGCTCAGCTCGGCATCCACCCCCAGCTTGCGCAGGGCTTGTACAACGGGCTCCGTGAATTTACGGAAGTTATGGAACGATTCACCGTCATCCTTGGTAATGAAGCTGAAATTCAGATTTCCGTGATCGTGATAAACGGCCCCGCCTCCCGACAAACGTCTGACGACGTGAATCCCGTTCTGTTCCACATACTCCGTGTTGATTTCCTCAACCGTGTTCTGATTTTTTCCTATAATAATCGAAGGCTCGTTTATGTAAAAAAGCAGATAGGTTTCGTCTGCAGGCAAATTTTTGAGTGCATATTCCTCTATCGCCAAATTGATTTGCGGTTTTGTAATGGATTGATTATCGATAAACAGCATAGGGACCTCCACAGCGTTTTTCTTTTATTTTAAATCATTTTTGTCGAAAAAGATATTTTCAAGCCATTAGCGGAGCTGATCATGAAAATGCTTGAATAAAAATGAAGAACGATGTATTTTTATACATAACTATGCATGTTTATAAGATGCCGGCTCGTTTAACTGTTTCCCTTGTGTGGTAAAGACGAGTTAGGTCAAGGAGATGACCCGATGAACACGAAGATGGATTGGCTTGCTTTGGAAAAATGGGCGGCGGACCAGTGGCCTCCGGAGGAAAGCGAAGCGCTTGGCCATTGGCTTCTGAGAGCCTCGGGAGGGTTTACGAAGCGCGCGAACAGTGTGCTTGCCGTCGGAGACTTTCCGGCCGAGCCCGACTGGTATGAGCGGATATGCCGCTTCTATCGTGACCGCGGCCAGCCGGCCGTGTTTCATATCAGCAATTCGTCGCCGCCGGAGCTGGATCTCATGCTGGAAGACAGGGGCGGCATTGTAACGGTCCCCTGCTTCGGTATGATCGCTCCGGCAGCGGAACTGAACGCGAGGCTGCGCCCGCATCAAGACCGGACCGACGTCAGCGCCGAGCTGCTTGCGTCCCCGGACTCGGCATGGATGGAAGATTACATGCTGCTGGAGGGTCATGCCGTGGAAGCACGCTCCTTCTACGAAGGTCTGCTGGAACGCATGCCCGCTCCGAAGGCATTCGTCCGCCTGCTGTCGCGGGATGGCGAGACTGTCGCACTGGGTACGGCCCATGCCTCCGGCGGCCGGGCGATTTGGTCCAACATCATTGTCCGGGAAGACCGCCGGGGACACGGCTTCGCGAAAGCGCTGCTGGCTCATTTGGCTGCCTGGTGCGCCGATAACGGGGCACGGTCCGTTTTTTTGCAGGTGCTACAGGACAACGCGGCCGCTCTTCATTTGTATGAAAGCGCAGGATTCAAACCCGAATTCAGGTACCATTACAGGGTTATGCAGCAAACATGATTTTTTTCCGTGCAAAGGGAAGCTAGAACAGAAAGGAGACGGTTTTCATGACGACGAACAATGAGCAGAAGCAGACATTCCCGCCGCAGCACCAGAACAATCAACCCGGTATCGAGACGCAAATGACTCCTCAGCCGCAATTCGAGGACAGCAACTACAGGCCGGCCGGCAAGCTTAAAGGCAAGGTCGCGCTCATTACCGGGGGTGCAGCGGAATCGGGCGTGCGGTTGCCGTGGCATACGCCCAAGAAGGGGCGGACGTGGCCATCGTTTACTTAAGCGAACATTCGGATGCGGAGAAAACCAATTCCCTTGTAGAGCGGGAGGGCCGCAAATGCCTTCTGATTCCCGGCGACCTCGGAGACGAACCCTTCTGTAAAAAGGTGATCGACCAGACTGTCAGCGAGTTCGGCAAACTCGACATTCTCGTCAACAACGCGGCGGAGCAGCATCCGCAGAACAGCCTTGAAGATATTACGGCGGAACAGCTCGAAAAAACGTTCCGGACCAACATATTCTCGATGTTCTTCCTTACGAAGGCCGCTCTCCCTCATTTAAAAAGAGGAAGCGCCGTAATCAACACGGCTTCCATCACCGCTTATAAAGGAAACCCGACGCTGATCGACTACTCGTCCACCAAAGGGGCTATCGTTTCCTTTACCCGCGCGCTCTCCCAATCCATTATCGAAAAAGGGATCCGCGTAAACGGCGTAGCTCCGGGACCGATCTGGACACCGCTTATTCCGTCCACCTTTACGGAGGACAAGGTAGCGGCTTTCGGTTCGGATGCACCTATGAAAAGAGCCGGGCAGCCCGAGGAGCTCGCTCCGAGCTACGTCTTCCTTGCTTCGGACGACTCTTCCTACATGTCGGGGCAAATTCTTCACGTCAACGGAGGCACCGTCGTTAATGGCTGAGCCGATAACGCCAGCGGTTTAACGATAAAAACTGACGCAGAGACATTCTCTCGTCAGTTTTTTGCTATCCGGGTCCGGATATCTTGACAATTGTGTTAAAATCCAAAAAAAGACAGAAATATTTCTGTCGAATTGTCCGATATAGGTTGTCTTTTATTGGTAAATGGGGTATCTTACTAGAGTAGTAAAAATTTGATAGTGAAAGGAGGCGACTAAAATGGAAAAAATGTGCATGCAAATGATGATGACCATGTGTATGGATGAAATGATGTGCAAAATGAACACCATGAAATCCATGATGGACAGCATGATGCAGATGAACATGATGTCTGAAATGAACATGGATATGGACATGATGATGGGCAAAATGCAAGAGTGCGACGAGAAAATGACGATGATGATGAAGATGATGAGCGAGATGAAACAAATGTCTATGTAATCCGGACTTTCTAACTGAATCTCCTATTCATCCCACAATGAGTAGGATCATCATCCCGGCAGAGCGGACGACCGCATGTCTTTTTTTTTTGCTTTTTAAGACTCTACGGCGTAAGAAACCGAATGAACTTCAAAACATCCCCATCTTACTTGACCGCTAATATTTTCTTCGATATTTCAATCCTCTGCGATTTAAGAACCCATACCTGCTCCCGGATCGTTTCAATCTGAGTGTTGTCCTTGCTCTGCCTCAGCTGTTCGAACAGCTCCAGCATTTTCAAATTAATCGAATCATACATTTTCCAAAGATCTTGTCTCAACCTCGCCCGAATTTCCTGCTGAACGTAGTTGTCCCTGAACTTGAGCAATTCTATTATCGCTTGCTGCCACTCCGTATCTCCAAGGGAGCCGGCGTAATTATACAGATCCAGATGATCATCTACCCATTTACGGGACCATTCTTGTACAGAGGGGGTTCGCATGACCATCAGCTCCTTCAACATCTTATACCTAGTATTATACTGGGATTAATAAGAAATACAAGAGGGGAATTGAAATAATTTACAGCTGTTTTCAGCTCATAAAAAAAACATCCCTCACCTGTTAAGTAAGGGATGTTGAATGAACGTGCTAGCCGTTATTTGGCTGCAGCTCACCGTCTCTGGAACCTGTGGTTCCCGATCCTGCCGGTTCAGACGGAGTTGGGGTCGGTGTCGGAGAAGCAGTGCCTCCGGTACTGCCGCCGTTTCCTGTGCCGCCGCCCGTATTGCCCGGGTTCTTCTCTTTATCCTTGTCTTTATCCTTGTCTTTATCTTTACCTGGGTTGCCGTTTCCGTTTCCGTTTCCGTTGTTATGTCCATTTCCATTTCCGTTGTTATTGCCGTTGTTATTGCCGTTGTTAGTTCCGTTGCCATTCCCGTTTCCGTTGTTGTTTCCATTGCCGTTTTCTCCGTTGTTGTCATCCGGATTGGGAGGCGTCGGAGTCGGCTCCGTTCCCGGAACGTTAACGGACGCAACGTTGGATTGAACCCCTGCGGCGTCTCCGTTGGCCGGAACGACATAGTACTCGTAAGTGCCGCCGGGCTGGACGGTTTGGTCCATGTACTCCGTTGAGTTGGAAGGCGTAAGCTGGCTGAAGTCTGTCTCCCCCGGTCCTTTGCGGAAGACCTGGTAGGCGCTTGTTCCTTCGGGAGCCGTCCAGCTCAAGCGCACGCCGCTGTTTTGCCAGCCTGCTCTCAAGTCCGTCACGCTCTTCTTCTCTTGGACCGGAGGCTTCTCCTGCTCGATTTGTTTGCCCCCACTCGGACGCTCGAAATCTTTTACAGGAATGCCCTTCATCGCTTCGGCCATGACGGCGCTAAAGACCATGTTGGCACGGTCCGAATAATTTTTGCGGATATAGTGCTTCGAATCCGTCTTGTCGAAACCGGCCCAGACGGCTCCGGTCCACTGAGGCGTATAACCGACGAACCAGATATCGCGGTAGTGGGATTCAAGCCCCTTCAAATCGAGCTGGGTCGAACCTGTTTTACCGGCGAGAGGACGACCGAAATCCGCTCTTACACCCGTTCCGCCGCTGGTTACGACTTCCTTCATCATTTGAGTCATATACCAGGATGTTTTCTCGCTCATCACTTTCTTAGGCTCGGCTTTATAATCGATTATGGTTCCGTCGCTTTTCTCGATTTTCAAGATCGCGTGTCCCTGATTATAAACGCCGTTGTTCGCAAAGGCCGCATAAGCTTGCGCCATCTGCAGCGGAGACTCGCCTTTGGTCATACCGCCCAGGGCCATGGCCAGGTTATTGTCGTTTTCGTCGAACGTTATGCCGAGCTGCTTGGCAAAATCTTTACCGGTGTTGATGCCGATTTTGCTTAACGTCCAAACGGCCGGAATATTTTTGGATTTCTTGATCGCATAGGTCATATCGACTTGACCCAGATACTGCCCGTCATAGTTTCTCGGGGCGTATTTGCCGAATTCCTGCTTGGTGTCGTCCAGCATGGATGTAGGCAGGTAGCCCTTCTTCTCGATCGCCGGGGCGTAAACAACCAGCGGTTTAAACGAGGAGCCCGGCTGCCGCGGCTTATACGCACGGTTCCACGTTCCCGATTTATAGTCCCGGCCGCCTGTCATCGCGACGATCCCGCCGCTGGCGTTATCGATAATGACCATCGAACTCTGCATCGGCTGCTCCGGTCCGTCCGGCTGGAACAGCTTCGCGTTCGTGTACGCCTTATCCATTGCCTTCTGAGCCGTGCTGTTCAGCGTCGTATAAATTTTATACCCGCCGTTCGAGATCTGCTCATCCGTAACCCCGTATAAATCGTAAGCTTCTTTAATGACGTAGTCACGGAAGCTCGGGAACAGGTTGCTTTGCGCAACCGGTGTCTGAGTTTTCGGATCGTAATCGACGGCCGCCGCCTGGGCGCGTTCCTCTTCGGTGATCAACCCCTGATCCGCCATAAGTTTGAGAACGACGGCTCTGCGGTCTTTGGACGCCTCGGGATCCGAGATCGGCGAGTACTTCGAAGGTGCTTTCGGAAGACCGGCCAATGTAGCGATTTGCCACAGTTGCAGGTCCTTCAGTTCGATCACGCCGAAATATCGTTTCGCCGCCGCTTTTACCCCGTAAGCCTGGCTGCCGAAATAAATCCGGTTGAGATATTTCTCCAAAATTTCATTCTTGGTGTACTTGTTGTCGATAGCTAGTGCAATGGACATCTCGGTCCCTTTGCGGAAGAACGTTTTATCCGAGTTCAGGAATACGTTCTTCGCGAGCTGCTGGGTAATCGTGCTGCCCCCCTCGACTGCGCTCCGGGCGATAACGTCCTTGACGACCGCACGGCCGAGCGACCAGAAATCAACCCCCGCATGTTCGAAAAAGCGGCGGTCTTCCGTCGCCACGAAAGCATCCACAAGCTGCTTCGGAAACTGGTCGAACTTGACGTTCTCGCGGTTCTCCTTGATGACCTTGGCGATTTCCTGTTTGTCGGCATCATAAATAACCGATGCTCCCAGGGCATCGTCCAATTTGTCTATGTTCGCGGTAAGAATTTTAAGACCATTCAAATAAACGACTAAATAAATACTCATCGCGCATATGAGCGCGAGAAGGGCGGCAATAATCACACCCAATATAACCTTCGCCGCACTCCCCTTTTTTTTCGGTTTCTTGCCTTTCGAAGGCGTTTTACTGCTTGCTGCCATCAACGCTCCCTCTCTTTCTGTGCATGGCTCTCTCTGGGGCTGGCTGCCTTGCAAAAGTGTCACACTAGTAAAAGAACAACCCTATAAAATAAGGTTGTTCCGGACGGTTCTTTAGTTTAGACGAAGCAGGTAAACAAAAAGTTGCCGATCGTTTATTCGGCAGCGGACTGCTCAGGCGCCGGCATCAAAGATACGGAACGCTGAGGCGTAAACGTGGAGATGGCGTGCTTGTACACCATTTGCTGTCTGCCGTCGCTGTCGATAATGATCGTAAAGTTGTCAAAAGCGCGGATCAACCCTCTGATTTGAAACCCGTTGGTTAAGTAAACGGTAACGGGAATGCTTTCTTTACGGAGCTGGTTCAGAAAATTGTCCTGAATATTGATCGATTGTTTCATCAGAAGGTCCCCCTTAACATAATCAAACTAAGCCAAGTCTAAAAGCAAGCGTTTGCTTATGCATTATATTCGTTATCGTGTACAAACTTTCCTGTTATTATAGCATGGAAATGTTCGAGATGCCCAGAAAAGTTTGCGGTATCCGTGACGTCTATCCACTGGATATCCTTCATATGGCGGAACCAGGAAAGCTGCCTTTTGGCAAAGTGTCTCGTGTCCCGTTTCAAGAGTTCGACCGCTCTTTCCAAGGAGATCTCCCCGTCCAGGTAAGAGACCATTTCCTTGTAGCCGAGGCCCTGCATCGCAACCGATTGGCGGGGCACTCCGCTTTCGAGCAGACTTTTCACTTCATCAACCAGCCCTTCGGCCATCATGATGTCGATTCTCTCTTCGATGCGCCCGTACAGCAGCTGACGATCCATGGTCAGCCCGACTATACATAGTTCGTAAGGGGATTCTTTTTTCTGGGCGGCGTTATGGGCCGATAACGGTTTACCCGTCAGATGATACACTTCCAGCGCGCGGATGACGCGCCGCCGGTCGTTGGGATGCAGCTTAAGCGCGGAATCCGGGTCCACCTCGGCAAGCGTCCGGTGGAGAGCTTCATCTCCATGCTCCTCCGCGAACCGATTCTTCTCGTGGCGGAATTCTTCGTCCGCCCCGGCTTCCAGAAACTGATACTCGTAGCAGACGGATTCCACGTAAAGTCCCGTCCCGCCGACGAGAAAAGGAAGCTTCCCCCGCTCCGTAATCTCAGGCACAAGCTGCCTGACGCGCTGCTGAAACTCGGCGACGGAGTAAGGGTAACCCGGATCGTGAATATCGATCATATGATGAGGGATTGCGGCCCTCTCTTCGGGCGTCGCTTTCGCGGTCCCGATATCCATCCCTCTGTAGACCTGCATGGAATCCCCGGAAAGGATCTCGCAGTTCCACCGCTCCGCTATTTCAAGGCTCAGCTTTGTTTTGCCGACCGCAGTGGGACCGATCAGAACAAGCAGCTTCGGTTTGGCGCCTTGGCTGTTCAGCATCGGATCACCCCGTATGCCAGCTTGCTGCCCGTAGGGACGGTCTCCCGGAAACCGAGCCGCTCGAATTCTCCGCTTTGCCGGCCTTCCTTGAGGATGACGCAGCGCCGGGCGACACGCCGGGCTTCTTCCACGGCGGCCGCTTCCAGAGGACGGTCGTCCGCCGCACTGCGCAGAGGCGACAAACCCGAAGACTCCTGGATAGGCGCCCGGAACATCGGATCGAAATACACGATGTCGCAGCTGTTGTCCTCCATGGCGCGCAGCCCGTCAAGATGATCTCCCTGGCGGATGGCAACGCGCTTCATGGCGGCGTCGAATTCGGCTTCTCCCGTCCGGTAGGAGCCCAGGCCCTGCTCGAGCAAATAGGCCAGCACCCGGCCGTGCTCCCAAGCCGTTACGGAACCTTCTTCCCCCACTGCGAAGGAAAAAAGGATCGAATCGGAAGCGAGTCCGGCCGTGCAGTCTACAACGGCATCGCCGCGGCCTGCTCCCGATAACTCAAGAAGCGGATCGGAAGAACCCTGCCGAAGCCGTTTATAGCGGACCAGGGCCATGCTCGGATGGAAAAAGAGCGCGTGAGGACCGCCGAAGTCATATTTTAAGCCTTCCTTCGTAATCAGAAGGATTTCGTTTTCTCCGAAACGCGAACGCAATCCGGAAAGCGTCAGCCGTTTTCGCGGTACAAAGCGGCCGCCCAGCGTCCGGGCTGCGGCGATCGCTTTGTCCACGTCTTCGGAGGCTGGGTCGTACGATGTGGTTACAAGCACAACATTCCCTCATTATCCGTTAGCGAGTTTTAAGTCCGATGACGGGACGGTCGCCCGTTCCGCCAAAGGACATGTACACCATATCACAAAGTCTTTCCGCACGTCAAAACGCGTGTTCGTATCCTTTCGAATCGGGCACAGGCCGGAAAAGCACGCCGTATCAGGGCATTTGCCGCTTCAACCAAGCGGACGGATGCCAACTTTTACATGACGCGTTTGAACATTTTCTCCAGCTCGTAGGTCGAAAACGAAATGACGATCGGTCTGCCGTGAGGACACGTGTAAGGATTGCCGCATCCGCCCAAGCGGTCAAGCAGCGCTTCCATTTCCGCGGTACTCAGACTCTGGTTGGCTTTGATCGAAGCTTTGCAGGAACATAGAGTGGACGATTTTTCCCGCAGCTTGGATAGGTCCACCCCTTTACGCTCCGTTAAAATCCATTCGCACATTTCCTCTACGATCGCCTGCTCGTCTCCTGCCGGAAACCAGTGCGGATAGGCTCTCACCAGGTACGTATTACCCCCAAAAGCTTCCAGATAAACGCCTACCTGCTCCAAAAGCGGCAGCTTGTCCCGGAGGGCTTGAAAGTCCGCCGAAGTAAACTCCAGCGGGATCGGAACAAGGAGTTCCTGGCTGGCTTCCTGCGGCTCTCCGAACTTGGTGTAGTAATATTCGTAATTGATCCGCTCGTGGGCGGCATGCTGGTCGATCATATAAAAGCCCGCTTCGTTCTGGGCGAGCAAATACGTGCCGTGCAGCTGGCCGATCGGCGAAAGCGACGGAAAATCCGGCCGCTTGAGCGCTTCCTTGTCGCTGCGCGTCGGCAGCGCGGCAAGCAGGCTCCCCGCCGCTTCGCGGGAGTATGGCCGGTCGTCCGGCGCCGGTGCGCGGCCGGTACGGCCCCCCGCGCCGGCGGCGGCTCCGCTCCGCGGCTGGCTGCCGTAAGCTCCGGAGCCGTACGGAGCGCCGTAGGGCTCCGCTGCGGCCGGCCGGGATTGCGGCTCGCGCAGGCGGGAAGCCGCAGCTTCCTGCGCGGCAGGCGCGGGCACGCCGTCCGGGACTGCCGCGTCCGAGGCGGAGCCTGTGCGCCGGTCGTCCGCCGCGCCCCGCCCGGACAAGCCCGCGGCTCCGCCGGCGGCAAGGGGCTGTTGCTCTCGCCTGCCGTCGCCGTCCGGTGCGAGGGCCTCTGCCGCGGAGCCTGCCGATCCGGCCCCGCTTTCCGGCGGAGCAAGCGAGTCGAGCGAAGCCAGGCTGCGCCGGCGCTCGTCCGCCTCTTGGGCGGTGTCACGCCCTTCCCCGGCTCCTTCGCGGTTGTCCGCGGAAGCCGGGGCTTGTCCGTCCTCAGGGACAGACAGCTGTTCTCTCCACTGTGCCGGCGTAATTCCCTGCTTCAGCAAGGGATCCGCTTCCGGCCGGTACAGCGTCATCGTCTCTTGAACGAACGATTCCTTGATCCGGGCGGAAGCCTGAACGCCTTTCGGAATCAAGACCTGACGCCCCAAAGCTTCTTTGATCATGTCCTCGATCATTTTTACCAGTTCCGGCTCTTTGCTGAAACGGACTTCAAGCTTGGACGGATGCACGTTCACATCCACAAGAGAAGGGTCCATCTCGATATGCAAAACAACCACCGGAAAACGGTTGATCGGAAGAAGCGTATGGAATCCGTTCATAATGGCATGCTGAACGGCAAAGCTCCGCACGTACCGGCCGTTTACCATAATAGACATGGCGCTGCGGTTCGCGCGGTTCAGCTCGGGACGGGAGATGTAGCCGGAAATTTTGTAATCCAGGCTCTCTCCTCCGACCGCGATCATCTGCTTGCCGACAGCCGACCCGTACACGCCCGCGATAACTTGAAGCAGGTCGCCTCCGCCGAGAGTTTGGAGCAGACTGTTGCCGTTATGTTTCAATGTAAAAGCGATTTCCGGATGTGCCAGCGCGAGCCGGTACATATAGTCGGAAATATGACCAAGCTCCGTCTGGATGGTTTTCATATATTTCAGCCGGGCAGGAGTGTTGTAAAACAGCTCTTTGACCGAAATATCCGTCCCTTTACGGGCGGACGTTTCTTCCTGCGTAACGACGTCCCCGCCTTCCACGGCAAGCTTGCGCCCGAGACCGCTGCCGTCCGTCGACGTCACGAATTCCGTCTTGGAGACAGCCGCGATACTCGGAAGCGCCTCGCCGCGAAATCCCAATGTGCGGATGGAAAAAAGATCTTTGCCCGACTGTATTTTGCTCGTCGCATGGCGGTAGAAAGCCAATTCGCAATCCTCGCTCTCGATTCCCGAACCGTTATCGGTTACGCGGATAAGCTGCAATCCGCCTTCTTCCGCCACGACATCGATGCGGCTGCTTCCGGCGTCAATGGAGTTCTCCACCAGTTCCTTTACGACCGATGCCGGACGCTCTACAACTTCGCCAGCTGCGATTTGGTTGGCGATATGCTCGTCAAGAAGCCGAATTTTGCCCATCTTAACCTACTCCTTCTCCGTCTCCAGCTGCAAAAGATTATCGGCATCTTCCCAGTGCAGCTGCGGATAGATATCGTCGAATTTATCCAGATTGATGTAGCTCGTCCCGTTCTTGAGCAGAAGGGTGTCAGGCGACATCGCGAATGTGTGGATTCCTTTACCGGTGCTTATGTTAACCGCCTGTTCGGCCTGATTCCACTTGATATCGGCGCCGATCAGGGCTGCCAGCGTACGGGAAGCGACAAAAACGTTCCCTCCTTCGCGGATCGGTCTGTACGGCTCCGTCACTTCCACCTGATTGACGGTAACGTCATGCTTGGTTACCCGCACCTCGAAGGAATTCGTTCCCGCTTTGCGCAGGGCCGTAATGAGCTGGGCCGTATAGCCGTCCGATTCAATGTCGGGCGCAATGCCGATTCCGTTGACCGGCTTCATTTTGGGCGTCAAATATTCTTCGAAGGTCACCTTCACGGCGCTTTCGTCGCTGAGACTGTGCAAGCTCTGCATGCTTCCCTTGCCGTAGCTCTTCATGCCGATCACTTCGGCAACTCCATAGTCTCTCAGGGCCCCGGCAAGCATTTCGGAAGCGCTGGCGCTATTTTCATTCAGCAGCATAAAGACCGGAATGTTCTGAGTCGATCCGCCTTTGATTTGCAGAGGCGTATCTTCGTTGTTACGGTTTTTCGTATGGGCGAAGACGCCTTCCTTGATGAAATTGGAGGCGATATTTTGCGCCGATTCCACGAGACCGCCCGGGTTATCGCGCAAATCGATGACCAGCGATTTCATGCCCATTTTTTGCAGGGCCGAAAACGTCGCGTCGAAGATTTCATCGGCATCGCTTGAGAAGCTGTCGATTTTAATGTAACCGGTGCTTGGCGTTATGAGATAGCCTTCCACATTCGGCAAATGTATTTTTGCCCGGGTTAATGTCAGGTTCAGCTCTTTGCCGTCCCGCTTGACCGTCAGTTCGATTTTGGTTCCTTCGGGACCGAGAACTCCGCTTACCACTTCGCTCAGGTTCTTCCCTTGCGTGGAAACGCCGGCGACTTTCAGAATGTAATCGCCTTTTTTTAGTCCGCCCTTTTCCGCAGGGGACCCTTCGAAAATTTTGTCCGCATATACGCCGGTCTCGTCATAACCCATCTGGGCGCCGATTCCGTAATAATTATTTTCCAGGCTGTCCGTAAATTTCTCCAGCTGTTCTTTAGTGAAATACGTTGTGTACGGGTCCTTGGCGTTAATTTTTTTCAGCATGTCAGCAATGCTCAGACCTTTAAGCTCATCGGTCGTAATCCCGCTTACATGGTATTGGCCGAGTACTTGTCTTACTTCATCCGTTGTCCGCGCACTCTCCTGAGCCCATGCCGAAGCAGGGATTACCGCACCGAACACTACTATGGCGGCTACCGCCGTTTTTAATTTACGAATACCGGGAAAACCCATTCATAATCACCCTTTTATTAAGATACGATGCGTAGGAAAACGGAGGGCGGACCCTAGGTATCGTTTAATCCCGGCTTCGTGCGTCATTCTTCTTTGGAACCATTTAGTTGGAAAAAAGCGATTTTCCGCTGTCAGGCCTGTAATTTTTTCTTCAGCTCGTAAATGACATTAATTGCCTGCAGCGGTGTTATGTTTAGCAGATCCAGCGCTTTAAGCTCGTCGATAACCGCTTGCGTCTGCGGGTCCGGCTTGGCGGAAGGCGCCTGTGCCCGGACCGGCTTCGCCTCCTCGAAAAAACTCAACTGCTCTACGGCGGAGCGCTGGGACAGCGCTCCATCCGGCACACCGTAAGGAGCGTTCGCCTCCCCGGCCCCTGCCGCATTCGCGGACGTACGGGCTGCAGGCTCCTCCGTCAGAACGGCCCCGCCGGATGACCCGGCTCCCGGTTCCGGCCCGTCGGCTGCCGCACGCGCCTCGAAAGTCTGCAGAAGCTCGTACGAGCGGGATATAATAGCGTCCGGCAGGCCCGCGATCTGGGCACAGTAGATGCCGTAGCTCGTACTGGCCGCGCCCCGGATCAGCTTGCGCAGGAACGTAACCTGCTGGCCGCTTTCTTTGACGGCCATACAATAGTTCCGCAGCTGCGGAAGACTTTCCTCCAAGTGAGCCAGCTCGTGAAAATGGGTGGAGACGAGCGTTTTGCACCCGATCTCGTGATGGAGGAACTCGATGACCGCCTGGGCAATCGCCATGCCCTCCCCTGTCGAGGTTCCACGTCCGAGCTCGTCGATAATGACGAGACTGCGCTCGGTGGCCTTCTCCGTCATGACTTGGATGTCCATCATCTCCACCATGAATGTGCTCTGGCCCCCGATCAAGTCGTCGGCAGCGCCGATCCGCGTAAAAATGCGGTCGATGATCGGAATCCTGGCGCTGCTTGCCGGTACGAAGCAGCCGATCTGCGCCATCAGGCAGATAACGGCAACCTGCCGCATATACGTGCTTTTACCCGCCATGTTGGGGCCGGTAATCAGCAGCATGCTTCCGTCGCCGGCGGTAAGCTTCGTCTCGTTCTCGATGAACGCCCCGCTTTCAAGCACCGCCTCGACGACCGGATGTCTGCCTTCTTCGATATGCAGGTCGTAACCGTCGCCGATCTCCGGCCGGATAAACCGGTTGGACGCGCTCACCGCAGCCAGCGACTGGTACACGTCGAGCTCCGCTATTGCCTCGGCCAGCTTCTGGAGGCGTCCGATCTGCGCGGAAACCCGTTCGCGAAGCTGAACGAACAGCTCGTACTCCAGATCGGTGCGTTTGTCCTCCGCTTCGAGAATAAGCGCTTCTTTCTCCTTCAATTCCGGAGTGACGAAGCGTTCTGCGTTCGCGAGTGTCTGCTTGCGTTCGTAGCGCCCTTCGGGAAGGGACCCCACGTTGGCTTTGGTTACCTCGATGTAGTAACCGAACACTTTGTTGTAGCCGACTTTGAGCGACTTGATGCCGGTCGCCTCGCGCTCGCTTCTTTCCAGCTCGGCGATCCACTTCTTCCCGTTGGTGCTCGCTTCGCGGAGCTGATCCAGGTAGTCGTGATAGCCTTCGCGGATCATGCCTCCGTCGCGTACGGACACAGGCGGGTCATCTTCGATGGCTCCCAGAATCATCTCCGAGATGTCGGAGCAGGGATCCATTTCGTCGACGAGACGCTCGAGTACCCGGGCGCCCGCGCCGGCGCACACATTCTTCAGACGGGGCACCTGCTCCAGCGAAACCCGGAGCGCAATCATGTCCCGGGCGTTGGCGCTTCCGTAAGCCATCCGGGCGACGAGCCGCTCCAGATCGTACACTTCTTTCAAAACGGTGCGCAGATCGTCTCGCAATATAAACTGTTTGTACAGCGTCTCCACCGCGTCGTGCCGGCTGCGGATCGCATCGGCCTGCATCAGCGGTTTCTCGATCCAGCGGCGCAGCATGCGGGCGCCCATGGCGGTAACCGTTTCGTCCAGCAGCCACAGGAGCGACCCCTTGCGGCTGCGCTCCCGGACCGTTTCCACCAGCTCAAGATTGCGGCGGGTGAAAGGGTCCATCGTCATAAACTGCTGGGGCGAGTAGGCGCGAATTTCTTTGATATGAGTCAAGCTCTGTTTCTGCGTTTCATGCAAATAGGCAAGAAGAAGCGAAACGACACGTCTTGCGGAGGCGTCCAGCTTCCCGGCCGCCTCTTCTCCGAACTGCGGAGCGAGCTTGTCGTCCGCCGCCCGCTCCCACGCCGTAAACACCGTCGACTTCGCCGTAAGCGGAATCTGGCCCCGGACCCGGTCAAGAAGCGGCCCGTCCCCGATAATCTCTGCCGGAGCGTACGCGTTCAGCTCGTCAATCAGCATTTGGAGCGAGTCCGACAGGGAGGTTGCATACAATTCTCCGGTGGACACGTCGCAGGCGCTGAAGCCGTACCGGCCGCCGACCTGAGCGACGGCCGCTATGTAATTGTTGCTCGCGTCTCCGAGCGTTTTGCCGTCCATCACGGTGCCCGGCGTCACGATCCGGACGATTTCCCGGCGGACGACGCCTTTGGCTACGGAAGGGTCTTCGACCTGTTCGCAGATGGCGGCCTTGTAGCCTTTCTCTATGAGACGGGAAATATAATTGTCCGCGGAATGATAGGGAACCCCGCACATGGGGATCCGTTCTTCCGTACCGCCGCCGCGCCCCGTCAAGGTTATCTCCAGCTCGCGGGAAGCGTTGATGGCGTCTTCGAAAAACAATTCATAGAAATCTCCCAAACGGAAAAACAAAAAAGCATCCGGCACCTGAGCCTTGATTGCCAGATACTGTTGGATCATGGGTGTGTATTGAGTCATTCTAAACCTCCGACGAAACTTTCAGCGGATAAGGCTGTCTATGATTCTTCTATTATAGCATGTTTTCCTGCACGGCATCCTGTTTCCGTCCGTAGGGGCCGATTTTCCAGCTCCGCCGGAAATCGGCGAGTTCCTGCCAGCCTTCCATTCGCCGCGATTGTTCCCGGAGCGGACGCAGATACCTTGCGAATTCCCCGTACATGGGCTGTTTCTCGAGATCGGTCCATAAGCCTTCCGCGGCATCCGCCAGGGCCGGCTTATTGCCGGCATAATAATTTTTCTGAGCCTCCATATCGTCCAGCGGCCTTTGATCCAGATCGAAATAACGATCCGCGATTATCCGTGCAAGCGCGAACACGCCGAGGGCAATTTCGGGCGAAACCAGCCAGCTCGGAAGCGTCCGGTACTCAAACCCGCCGTGCCGCTGACGGCGGTAATCCCCCAGCAGCCCGTAGCGCGGGCGGCGCTGCGCTGTCGTCTCCCCCTCGATCATCATAAGAGGGAGAGCCAGGTAGTTATCCAGCGCGCGCAGCAAGTGCGAATTCAGCCAGCAGCAGCTGAAATGAACGTGCCCGCCAAGCGGAAAGCCCGGCAGCGGCATGCCGCCGGCGATCCAGGCAAGGCTGTCGTCGCCGATCTTGCGCGCGGCCATACGCATCGTCCGGCGCAGGTTGGCGGCCATCTGCGCCGGCTCGCTGCTCGGCTGCGGCCGCAGCTCGGCCAGCGGCAGAATGACGCGGTGGCCGCTGAGCACGATCGCGTCGCAGCCGACCTGGCCTTCCCGCTCCAGATACTTGGAGGCGGACACGACTTTGCCGCGCGGATTAACCAGCAGAAACTCGGGATCGCTCCCGAGTACTGCGGGCTCCGTCCGCGCCAGCTCCTGCGAGAGCTGATCGGCATAGCGTCCGATCGCTTGCGCGAAGAGCGCCGCCAGAGGCTCATCCAGCGGCGGTGATGGATCTACGCGCAGCACGAGCGTCCTGCCGGAAGGCTCGATGGCGATATGCACGAGGCCGTAGTCGAGGCCGAGAGCGTACACCGCCTTGACCGACTCGCGGACGGCGCGTTGGGTGTGAAACGTCTGCTGGTCGAGGCTGACTTCTTGGAAACCGGACGGCTTTTTTCCGGCCGTGCCAGGAAGGAGCAGCAGGTTGTTTTTCTGCCGGTAAACGGCGAGGGCCTCCATATGGAAAACCGGTATGCGGTATTCGTAGGAATACGGCCCGCCCGGACGGCTGCCGCGAGCACGGCGATCTGCCGCCTCTCCCGGGAAGTTCCGGACCGTCCGGATGCCGTGTACGGCAAGCTGCATCCTTGCGTCCTCTTCCCGGAGCGCCAGGGAGACCGCTTCCGGAGGCTGCAGCAGAACGCGCCGGGGCAGCGCGGTCAATACCCGCTCCTGCTCCGCCGATAGTTTGCCCCAGGCCGCGATTCTCACAGGCGTCTTGTCCGGAAGCTTTTCCCCATGCGGAATGTTCAGGAGATCCAGTTCTCGGCTTATGACAGAAGCCGTCTGCTTATCCCGCCCGGAGTACTGCACGAAGAGCTGCATAGTCGTCCTCCTCTCGGCTGCCCATTTTTACCCGGAGAAACAAAAAAGAGGGCAAATGCCCTCTGCCCCAGCTTCTTCCGCGGCATATGATGAAGTAACCTTTAACTTAAATCATCTTCCAGCAGATCGGGGTTCAAATCTTCGAAATCTCCGTCATCGCCGATGAGGTCGAAGTCTACATGCTTCTCTTCGTAATCTCCGCCGCTCGGATCGACGATCACGTGCACCTTCGTTTCCGCCGTCAGCTCCACATGGAATTCGCGCTCTACGCGGATCAGCACGTTCCCGCCTCCGGAGATGCTTGCTTCCACACAGTTCGGTTCCTGCGTTGCGACCGCAGAAACTTCCGCTGTGACAGATTTGTGCCGCTTGTCGAGGTACGACAAACCGACTACCTCCGCATAAGATACCGTTTCTTTCGCGACATCGGTTTTCGTATTCCGATCATACGAATACCAGATGTTGATATCGTAAGTACCGACGACCTCGACTCCCTCTCCAGACTTGACGGCTTCGTACTGATTGTTGATAATCCAGGCGCCTAAGATACTGGTTGGAGCATGAGGCGGAGTCACGGTATGACTTACGTGCGAAAATTTGCGTCCTTTGCCGCAGACAGCTTTCACGATGATCTCTCTGCTTTGCAAATTTCTATCTATTGACATCCTTTCAACCTCCTCCATGCAATCATTCATTACAAGTGTATGCAGGACATAGGCGATTGTTGATTGAACGGACGTAATCAAATCAAGATAATTTGTAAATTCCGCATTAAATCAAGCTTCGTCTTCTTATACTAGTTAAATGGAAATAAACCGATCCAGATGAAATCGGGCCCGGTAACGGTCACTCTTCAATAGCCGGCTGCGGTTGAACGCAGCCGGTTATCTTTTTGTTCCGCTTCACGAATCAAGCTTCGGCCGTGTCGTGTTTCCGCTGACACAAGCCCCCAAACCATCGACAGCCATTCCTCATGGCACATAGATCGGCTGCTTTCGCCCGCTGCAAACGAAATCGTTACCGTGGATAAAAAGAACCCCGCACGAAGATTCTTCAAAGCCTTCCGGAACCATGCTCAAATCAAGCGGCCCGGTTGCGCGGAACTTCTTTATGCGCCACAGCTTTTTATTGAAGCTGATGCAAACCTCGCACGATGACTTCAGCGGTTAGCGATATCCTCCTTCGCAAGAACACCTGTGCAGCCCTCTCCCATCAGAAGGACATTCGCCTAACTAAGACATGTTTTACCGGAAATACTAAAGCTTACGTTAGTGCTCTTTTCTTCGAATTATCGAAACTCCGGTCTGACGGGCGATCCGCAAACGGGTCCACGATTCGATGTTTCGAATGCGTTTATTCATAAAATCATAAACGAATAGGAGTGGCTAAAAAGAGATTCGAGGGAGGCAAACCGCTTCATCGCGGGATAATTATGCCCGTTACCGTATACGGCCGGGACCTGAGGCTGACATCTTACGGGTTAAGTGAATCTTTTGAATAAAAAAAAGCCCCTAAAAGGGGGCCTTAAATAATGAGGTATCTCATTGTCCACTATCACTTTATGAAACCTATAAAATTTTGACTGGACTTAATTGATAGACACTAAACGACTGCCTCTCCGCGTTAACCTCTTTTTCCAACAATAGGTTATCGTCCTTTCAAACCTTAGACACCTGTCATAGGATGATCGTGTATTAAACATTCCGAGGAGGTATCTTAATGAATTGTCCACACAGAAAGAGATGCCACAAAAAAACGATTATCGTGTGTAAACCGAAGAGAAAAAAGAAAGTCGTTATTGTAAAAAAGAAAATCGTAAAAGTATCCTGTCCCCCGCCTACCGTAAACGTAACGCCTATTCCCGGACCCCAAGGTCCGCAAGGACTCCCCGGTGCCCAAGGACCCCAGGGACCCGCAGGCGGAATTTCATCGTTTGCCTTTTTGTGCAGCACAGAGGCGCAGACGATAGCCGCAGCACCCACACCGGGGGGGCAAGGCGGAGCCGTATCCTTTAACGGCTCCGTCATCAGTGCGACAGCCATCACATTCGCACCTCCGTCCAGCATTGTCATAAACGAGAACGGATTTTATAAAATAACGTATGAGGTGTTCCCTACACAAGGAAATAACGCTTTCGGCTTGTTCTTTGACCCTGACGCGGCCGGCCCGGCCCCTGCGACTCTGGTTCTTTGCAGCAACTATGGAACCGGCGCCGGAAACAACCCCTACCCCGGGCAGGTTATCGTTCAATTAACGGCCGGCGGAGTATTGACCTTAAACCGGATTGATAATACGGGAACATTAACTTTACAGAACGCAATCGGCGGAGGAACACCGACGGTAAGCGCTTCTCTTTCAATCGAGAAACTGGCATAGTCTTCATTTCAACGATATAAAAAGCCCCCGGCCGTCAGGCTCGGGGGAGTCGCCTAGGGCAACATGATCAGGAGCGCGCGGATGCGGGCTTCTGTTTTTTTTGCTTTTTGGCGATGTTCAAATAATGGCTCAGTTCGCGGGTCAACTGCTGGAGGGCCGCCCTCGCCTCGAACTCGGACAGCGTCTGCGGCAGCGTCTCTATCTTGAAGTTCGCCTGCAGGGCGGCCAGCTTTTTCTCCGAACGTCCGGTGTAGTAGTCTACTTTGCAGTCTTTGCTAAGCTCTTCGAAAATAGAAGCAAGACTTTCCCCGAGAGGCAGCTCCCGGCTGACCTGGGACACCAGCAGCGCCATCCGCTGAAGGGATTCGAACTGCTCGTTGCGCATGTAAAAATAGAGCTGCATGTCCGTATACGTATGAGTGCCGAAAAGCAGCGCGTTCTCAAGCGACCGGCTGGCCGTTTCGGTTCCCGTTTTCAGCACTTCGTCCAGCTCGAGAAGTTCCTTGCCGTTCCAGACGACGGTCGTATCCCTTAGATGTTCGGCAATATGCAGAAACACATCCGAGAAAAGTCCCTCGACTTTGGACCGGTAAAATTCGATTTCTTTGTCCGCTTTGGGCATATACGAAATGTTGATCAGCGTGGCGCTTCCCAGGCCGACGATAAGAAGAATGATTTCATTTAAAATAAGCGGGGCACTGATCGCCTGCGCATTATAAATGTGAAAAATGGTGACGGAAGCCGTGACCGCTCCGTCGCTCAGCTTTATCCGGTGCAGGACCGGGAAAACGATAAGTACGAACAAACTGAGCACCCAAACGCGGAAGCCGAGCAGGCTGAACAGGACGGATGCGAAAAGGACGGCCAGAATGGAAGCCGCAATCCGCTGAAAAGCGTTGTTGATGCCTCTGCGCTTCGTTACCTGAATACCCAAAATAGCAAGAAGCCCTGCGGAATTCGGGCTGGTTAAGCCGATCCACCGGGCCAAGGTAATCGATACGATGACGGCCAGAGCCGTTTTTAAGACGCGAATGCCGATGAAAGGAATGTTCATAGATGTTTGCTCCGTCGAGTGAATTTTTTCTGCTTCGATTATTCCATGTTCAGCGATATTGTTCAAGTCCACCGGTCACACGAGCCGGCAGTTTACGCTTCTATCAGACTTACCGGCGGGACATCAATTTATTCTCCAGGTAGACGACGGCCTGATACATAAAGGTTGCGACGATCGCGATAACGACCAGACTTGCAATGACGAGCGTGAAGTTGAACACCTGGAAACCGTACACGATAAGGTAGCCGAGTCCCATTTTGGAAACCAGGAACTCGCCGACGATGACCCCGACCCAGGCAAGGCCGACGTTCGCTTTCAACGTTGCCACGATCGTGGGAAAAGAGGCGGGAAGAATCACTTTGCGGAAGACCTCGCCCCGACTTCCTCCGAAGATGCGGACGACTTTCACGTAATTGTCGTCGACTTCCTTGAAGCTCCCGTACACCACAAGCGTCGTAATGATGACCGTCACCGAAAGCGTCGTCGCGATAATGGACAGCATACCGGGACCGAAGCCGACGATAAACAGCGGACCCAGCGCCACTTTCGGCATGCTGTTCAGCACGACGATATACGGATCGAGCACACGCGACAGGAAAGGCGACCACCAGAGCAGCATCGCCAGCGCCGTCCCGAAAAGCGTGCCGAGCACGAAGCCGACAACCGTCTCATAGACGGTATATCCCGTGTGGGGAAAAATAGAGCCGTCCGCGATTTTGGAAGCCAGGAGAACAAACACTTTGCTCGGATAGCTGAACAGCAGCACATCGATCCATTTCAGGCGGCCCGCGGCTTCCCATACGCCCAGGCCGATCACGAGGATGAGCAGCTGGGTGACACGGACACGAACCGCGACTTTGCGTTTAGTCTCCAGGTGGGCCGCATGAATAGTATCCGCAAGCGTTCTGCCGTCCGTATGCTCCTTGCCGTGCACCTGTGCGCGGGTACCGGCTTCTTGATTCTGTGCCGTTTCATCTGCCGGATAATGATTCACGTTTCCGCCTCCTTTCCGCCCATACGCTCGAATTCCTGCCATATCTCGTGGAAAAGCTCGTGAAATCCCGGCTTTTCTCTCGCTTCGACAGGCAGCGTCCGCCGGATGTGCTCAGGCACGGCAATCTCCCTCCGGATCCGGCCCGGGTGAGGTTCAAGCAGGATAATCCGGTCGCTCATCGCGATGGCTTCCGTGATATCATGCGTGACGAGCAGCGCCGTTTTGCCCCGTGAACGGAGCGTCTGCACGACGAGATCCTCCAGCTGCAGCTTAGTCTGGTAATCGAGCGCGGAGAACGGCTCATCCAGAAGCAGCAGCTCGGGCTTCGCGGCCAGCGTCCGGACGAGGGCGACGCGCTGCCTCATTCCGCCGGACAACTGGGCGGGCCGGTAATCGCGGAATGCGGCAAGCCCCATCTCCTCCAGGAGATGATCGACGTACGCTCCCGTTTCCTTGTTCAGCCTGCCCAGCAGCTCGAGTCCGATGACGGCATTGCCGTAAATCGTCCTCCACGGAAACAGGTAATCCTGCTGAAGCATATACCCGACCCGGGAAGTAGGGGAAACTATTTCCCGGCCGTTAATCAGCACCTGCCCCCGGGTGGGACGGATCAAACCGGCGATAATGGACAAAAGCGTCGTTTTGCCGCATCCGCTCGGGCCAAGCAGGCTGACGAACTCGCCGGGGCGGATCGTCAGCCCGATATTTTCCAGTGCCGGGTTCGCCTGGGCGTCCGACACGTACACATGCGTCATGCCGCTAACTTGAACCGTGGCCGCTGTATCCATGGCCGCATCCCTCCTTATCCCCTTGCATGAGAAAGGCCCCCCGGCCAGAGCCGGCAGCCGCGGCACTAGGCAGGCCATGCCTGCTCACTTCGCGTTCACCTTGGCTTTCTCGGCAAAACTGTTGTCCACCAGCTTGCTCCAATCGGCCTTCGCTTTCAGCTCACCCGCCTGAGTCATGACGTCCTGGAGGTTGTTCCATTCCGCTTCGTCGATGATGGGATCGGCCGAGTAGGTGTTCTGGTCTTTATACCGTTTCACCACGCTTCTCACGATTTCCGGATCGGTATCCTTAAAATAAGGCAGAACCGCATCCGCGATTTCGTTGATGCTTTTCGTGTGCATCCAGTTCTGGGCCCGCTGTACGGCATTCGTAAACTTCTGAACCGCGTTCGGGTTTTTCTTGATAAAACTTTGTTTCGTCATGTAAACGGTGTACGGCAATTTGCCGCTTTCGACTCCGAACGAGGCCAGGACGTATCCTCTTCCCTCTTTCTCGAATACGGATGCCTGAGGCTCGAAAAGCTGAACATATTCCCCCGTGCCCGAAGAAAAAGCGGAAGCGATGTTCGCAAAATCGACATTCTGGATCAGGTTTAAGTCCTTATGCGGGTCAATGCCGTGCTTGCGCAGCGCAAACTCGCCGGCCATTTGCGGCATTCCGCCCTTGCGCTGGCCGAGGAAGGTTTTTCCTTGGAGAGAGTTCCAATCAAAATCTCCGGCCGGTTTCGTGCGCGATACGAGAAAGGTGCCGTCCGTCTGCGTAAGCTGGGCAAAGTTGATGACGGGATCGTCGCTGCCCTGCTGATGCACGTAAATCGACGTTTCCGATCCGACCAGCGCCACATCGATGCCGCCGGAGAGCAGCGTGGTCATCGTTTTGTCCCCTCCGGCCGTAGTGGTCAGGTCCACTTCCAGTCCCTCGTCCTTGAAAAAGCCTTGCGAAAGCGCGACATATTGAGGCGCGTAAAAGATCGATCTCGTGACTTCACCGATACGGATTTTGCTGACTTCTTCCTGTTTCGAGCAGCCCGGCAGAACCAATCCCGCCAACAGCACCGACAGCAGGAGGAAGACGATAGATCTTCGTTTCATGGCGTCTCCTCCATTCTTCTTGATTGCTATCAGCTTATGCACAGGCAGGCGGGCGGGTTAACTTACGACAAAAAAACTGAAGTCATCTATCGACTTCAGTTTATGAAAAATTTCATATAAAATATATTTTGATTATTTATAAACGTTGCCAGCAACTTTTACACCATTTATTGGATTAAGATTAATTATTTTTAGACTTACTGAACCAATAATAGGTTTATTAAGAGTTAATACACGAGAAAACCATGTCCCCTCTTTTGGATAGTCACCTGTTACTGTAGTTTCGGCTAAAACCTCATCCCAAATTGCATTTCTTAAAACAATCTGGTATTTGACATTCGCTGTCGAGTCTGCAGGAAAATATTGATAGCCTTTTATGGTAACAGAAGACACCCCTGTTACATTAAATGGCTCACTATATATATGATCGCTATGAACAGGAGTCCATTGACCCGCTTTTGCTGGCAGACCATCATACCATGCAACACTTTCTGCACTGACTGTTTGCAAATTCAGCGATATTATTGCAATAAGAGAGATTAACAACATAAATGAACCTTTAAACAATTTCATTTTTAAAACACTCCTTGTCTTATGTATTTATAATGGTTTTTCCTCCTTTCAAAGTATATATTACCATTTATTTGTATGTTTGTATACCAATTTATGTAAATCAAATTAATAAGACTGCCTAGACAAACTTCCTAGACAGTCTTATTAAACAATATATAGAAACTGCAATGTTAAGAATTAATATCTACTAAAACAAAAACCTTAAGCTTTTTGTTTTATCTATCAGCTTAAGCCGTAAAGCGGCTTATATTTATCCTTGAGGTAATCCACCAGATACTGCGGATTGAGATCCTCGCCCGTCACGCGGCGGACGATCTCGTTAGGCGTCTGGGATTTTCCGTAGCGGTAAATGTTCTCGACCAGGAACTGTTTGATCGGAGCGAAATCGCCTTTGGCCAGCAGCTCGTCAAACGCCGGAATTTCTTTGCGCAGCGTGTTGGTGAACTGGGCGGCGTACATGTTTCCGAGCGCATAAGACGGGAAGTACCCGAAGGAACCGCCGGCCCAGTGCACATCCTGAAGCACGCCTTCCGCGTTCGTGTCCGCCTCGATGCCCAGGTACTCGCGGTATTTCGCGTTCCAGGCTTCGGGCAGGTCGGCGACTTTGAGCTCGCCGCTGAACAGCGCTTTTTCAAGCTCGTAGCGGATCATGATGTGGAGATTGTAGGTCAATTCATCCGCTTCGATCCGGATCAGCGAAGGCTCGGTATGGTTAATCGCCCGGTAAAACGCCTCTTCGCTCACGTTGTCGAACTGTCCGGGGAAGGTCCGCTGCAGATCGGCGTAGTAGCGGGACCAGAACTCGCGGCTTCTTCCTACCATATTCTCCCAGAAACGGGATTGTGACTCGTGAATGCCCATCGACGTTCCCGTGCAGAGATTCGTTCCGATCAAGTCTTCCGAAATGTTCTGCTCATAAAGCGCATGCCCGCACTCGTGAATCGTACCGAAGAGCGCGCTTGTCGCGTCTTCAGGCAGATAACGGGTCGTGATGCGGACATCGCCCGGATTCAGGCCGGTCGCGAACGGATGCACGGTCTCGTCCAGACGTCCCGCTTCGAAGTCGTAGCCCAGTTCCTTTAAGATGAACAACGAGAAATGCTTCTGCTTCTCTTTGTCGAACGTCTGGCGCAGGAACGAACGGTCCGGCTGCGGCGCTTTCTTGATTTCGGCCAGGAGAGGCACCACTTCGCTGCGGAGAGCCCCGAACACTTCGTCCAGCTTCTCGACGGTCATGCCGGGCTCGTACATATCGAGAAGGGTATTGTATTTATGCCCTTTGTAGCCCCAAAGCTCGACGAATTCCAGGTTCGTCTCCACGATTTTTTCCAGGTAAGGCTGGAACATGGCGAAATCGTTCTTTTCCTTCGCCTCTTCCCATGCGCTTTCCGCTTTGGAGGTCAGCACGACGTAATCCTGGTATTTTTCCGGGGGAATTTTTTTGCTGCGGTCAAATTCCTTCTTGGCTTCCTGAACGATGCGCCGGTTCGTTTCGTCAAGTTCCTCAATGCGCGCCGCATCGGAGAAGAAATCCAGGTATCCGCCCATTTGGTCGGATACCGACAACCGGAACGCTTCGGTGGACAGCTCGCCGATGACTTCGGAACGTTCGGATGCGCCCTTCTTGGGAGCCCCGGTGCGCAAATCCCAATAAATGAGGCCGACTGCTTCTTCATAATGTTTGATTTTACGTATGTATTTGCGGAATTCATCCAGTTTGCCCTGATAGTCTGTCTGGCTCATGGTGGATTCTCCTTTCACTAAACAGGTATACTGTCATCATACTTTCTATGCGGGAGATAATCAAATTCTTCCGTTTGTGATACAATTGATAAAAAGGAGGGAGCTTACGAAATGTATATTCACTTTAGCGAAGCGGCCGTCGAAGCCCTTACTAACCGTCTTCCGGAAGACGCGATCCTTAGGCTGTTTTACGATACGGAAGGCTGCGGATGCGCCTTGGCCGGCGTAGCCGCTCTTCACATACAAGCCGCTCATACCGAAGGAGACGTAGAGGCGCAGAGCAATGCGTTCACCGTGCAGTACGATCCTCGCAAAGAGGTTTTCTTCGAAGAAAAACTGTCGGTCGACTACATGCCCCAGCGGGGAACCTATGTCCTGAAAAGCAGCCAGCAGACCTACAATCCGGCCATGAGACTGGTCAACTGCGTGAATTAGCACGAGGCGGCCCCAGGCTGTCTTTGCCATAAAAAGAAACCATACAAAAGAAGCGGAGGATTTATATGAGTTTAATATCCGAAATTCTCAATTACAATGAAGCGTTTGTGGATTCCAAGGAGTACGAACAGTATTTGACAACCAAGTTTCCCGATAAACGGATGGTTATCTTGACCTGTATGGACACCCGTCTGGTGGAACTGCTTCCCAAAGCGATGAACCTGCGCAACGGCGACTCCAAAATCATTAAAAATGCCGGCGCTCTCGTCTCTCATCCGTTCGGAAGTATTATGCGGAGCATTATCGTAGCCGTATACGAGCTGGACGCCGATGAAGTACTCGTAATCGGACACCGCGACTGCGGCATGACCGGTTTGAACTCGGAGAAGGTTCTGAGCAAGGCGCGGGAACGCGGCGTGCAAAACGAAGTGCTGGACACCCTGCATAACTCCGGCATCAACCTCGACAAGTGGCTGACGGGTTTCGAGCAGATCGACGAAGCGGTCATCGGAAGCGTGAACATTATCCGCAATCACCCGCTCCTGCCGAAAAACCTTCCGGTACACGGCCTGGTCATGAACCCGCAAACGGGTAAACTCGACCTGCTAACGGAAGGATACGACGCCACCCCCGTAAAAACGAATCCGGAAGAGTTTCCGTTCATTTGATTTAACGGGACGTCACTCGTCCATTTGTTTACATACAAAAAAACCGCCTTTCGGCGGCAGGCGCTGCAAACGCATTGCGCCCGCCCGAAGGCGGTTTTTTTGTACTTACCGGAGGCCGTTTGCTGCCGGACTTTCCTGCTTTAGGAAGCTTGCGCGGGATTGCCCGATCTCCTTGTTTTTTTGTAAACGGCTTCGACCACCGCAAGACCGAGCAGATAGAAAACGGCGAATCCGACCGTCATCCAGAGCGCCCAGGAGCTGCCCGCCTGATCCATGACATATCCGATCAACGCCGGGAAAACGGCTCCACCGAGACCCGCCAAGCCGGTAATTAGACTTGTCACAAGCCGGGCGAGACCCGGAAACGTATGATTGGCATACACCATCGTAATCGAATACACGCCGGACAACAGCAATCCGAGCGCAATAATCAGGATATACCCGGTCCAGATGTTTTGCAGCACGATGAAGGCGGCCAGCACGATCAGGCTGCTTGCCATACTGATAAACAGAAACCGGCTGTAAGTGACCTTCCGGATAATCCAGCCCGTGGCGAGACGTCCCAGAACCATCGCTCCCCAGAACAGACCGACGCTGAGTGCCGCAAGGAAAGGCGCCGCATCCAGGTACGAGATAAAAATGGAAGACAGGAAATTGTTCATGCTCCCTTCGATTCCGCAGTACATAAAAATCATAAAGCCGAAGAAAACGAGCAGCAGCCATTTCAGACGGGCCGAAATGTTCTCGGGCGGCGCCATGTTGCTCGCGTCCTTCGCGGCGTTTTCGTCGAGGTCCGTTTTGGAGTATGTAATAACGACCCACACTCCCGTCATCGCAAGGGCCATGACTCCCGTAACCACAAACGAGTATCTCCACAAATCCAGCGAGATCAACAGGCTGGAGATGACGGGCATCAGCAGAGCCCCCAGGCCGAACGAGACTTCCAGGTAGCTCATCACAACCGCCCGGCGCCCTACAAAAACCTCCATCATGAGCGTCGCCACAATCGTTTCGACGGCAGCCGTTCCGAGACAATTCATAAAATTGATAACCAGCAAAGCCGAAAACGGCGGAAGCGACCACATCATAAACTGGGAACCCGCAATAATCAGACACGCCAGCGCCAAGATCTGCTTTTCGCTAAAACGGTTTAACAAAAGAGTCGCCACCGGCACCCCGACCAAAAATCCGATAGAGCCCCAGAAAACAAGCTGGCCTCCCATTGTGTAAGTAACCTCGTAATGCCGTAAAATTTGCGGCAGCACGGAACCGATCGTCGTGATAACCAATCCCGCCAGAAAGTACATCACATAAGATGCCTGTGCAAAACGTTTCAACTCCGACTCACTCCTCTATCGACAGGGCCAGCTATCCGCCAAGCGCCCGATCGTATTCTGTATAAGCGCCCACATCCCTACTCCCCGGATTAACGCGTCCCCTCTATGCTAGTAAAGGAAGCGGAATTTTACAACGGAAATCTTTTCCCAAAAATATACAATCGGAAAAAGTCTTTATTAGATCCCTTCAGGAAGTTTTTTTTCTTGAAAAAAAACGCCGCTTGTCGGCGGCGTTTTATCGTGGTTTCATTTACGGCGGTCAGCCCTGTATCGTTTTGATCAGACGTCTCACGGGACCGTTCGGAGTTTCAATCACTTCGTAGATATTAAAATGGGCGCCCGAGCTGAACTGCTCCGATTTGACGTCGTTGAAGAAAAACGTCTGCTTGCCGGATACGAGGCGGCCGGTGCCCAGGAACGGAACCGTCTGGCTGGCCAGAGAGCGGTTGTCGGGATCAAGCAGCTCGATCTCCATTTTGGAGAAATTCGAATCCACGATCACCTGCTCTTTGCGCGTAATCGTCATATCCAGTATCAGTTTATACGTATACTGGGCATCGGTCTTCGTGCTGTAAGTCCAGCCGACCGTGGAATCGTTAAACGCAACCTCGAACGGATAGAACGACACCGATCCGTTCTCCGCCTCCGCCTGGAAGGCGACCCTGTAGGAACCGAGCGACATCTTGTTGGCGTCCGTGACCGTCATGGCGAGCGTTTCCGTCTTGTCCGACGGCGGGACCATGTAGGAGTAGCTCACCACCGCGGATGTACCCGGAAGAATGCTTGCGGCTGCCGACGACTGGCGGGTACCCGCGTAGACGAGCCCGTCCGGCGTAGTCAGTTCCATGCCGAGCTGCGGCAGATCCAGCGTTTTGCCGGACGTGTTGGTGAACTTGTACTTGGCGACGGCTGTCTGATAGCCGTACTCTTCGTTCTCGTGCTTGTGGAATTCCACAAGCGAAACGCCGAGCCCCGCTTCCAACGCTCCGTTCGGAAGCGGCAGCTTCTCGCCAAGGGTGTACGTTTGGGCGGCCGCATAATCGCCGCCCTTGCCGGATTCCGCCTTGGCGAGGGACAGCGAGGCCGCCGGCACGTAGCCGGTCGAGCCGGCGGCCGTGGTCTTGCCGGAGCCGGACGACGCGGCGGCTGCGGAGGAAGAGTCCGCCGAGGCGGTCGCTTTGGCCGCGGAAGAGGCCGCGCCGCCTGCGGCCGTCCCGGCGGACGAAGCGGATGCCTTCGCGCCCGAGGCGGACGTGCCCGGCGTGCCGGATGCGGCTGCCGATCCGGTTGATCCGCCGCCGCTCTCGGCCGCCGTCTCCGCCAGCGACTCCTTCGCGAGCAGCAGAAGCTCGATCGCGTCTTTGGAGACGCCGGCCGGCAGAGACGCGGTGTAGCGGTACGACGCGGATTCGCCCGGGGCGAGAAAAGCCGAGGACGGCTTCGCGTCGATCACGCCGTCGACGGTTGCGCGGCTGCCGAACTGGTACACCGCGGACAAATCCGGCAGCCGGACGTATTCCTTGGCCGTATTGCGGAATTCGACTACGGTCTGCACGGTCGTCCCGTCGGTTTTGGCGTTGACCACCGCGCTACGGTACGTCAGTTCAAGCCCGTCGCCATAAACGTAAGGAATGGCGTCTCCCACGCCCATGGCAGTCGTTTCACCTGGAACCGGCACAGTTCCGATCGTGAAGGCGCCTCCGCTGTTTTTCGCGCCGAGTACGAGCTTCAGGTCCGTTCCGGGCGATGTGCTGCCCGCCGCGGATGTTTTCACCGTCAGGACGGCCGGCTCCTGCGGCTCCAGAAGGATGTCCGCCCCGCTGACGACCGCAGCCGTGTAGGTGCGGCCCTTGGCGTCCTGCACGGACAGCTGGACGTTGTCGTTCCACTTGAGGGCTGCCGATCCCTGATTGACAACCGTCAAGTGGGTGTACAGCTCCTGGCCGCTGTCGCGGTTCCAGCGGATGGAGTCCTTCGCCCGGATCGTCAGCACGGCATCCTCGGGCAGCGACGCATCCGCTTCGTTAAGCTGGACCCTGACCGGCTTATCCGGAGCGGGAGCCGCATCGGCCGCAAGCGGCAGGCTGCCGATGTCCGCTCCCTTCGAGATCCCGTCCGAAGCCCAGCGGTTCAGCGAAAGCTTCAGCGTATCGAGCGAAGCCTGCGAGGAAACCTCAGCCGTATATATGTAGCGTCCCGTCGAATCCGGCCAAACCCGGGCGGAGGAAGTTCCGCTGAGCTTAGGGGTGTATCTGCTCCCGTCCGGCGCGTTCACGCTGACCGCAAACGCGTTCAGGTCGACGGTTCCGCTTCCTTCATTGTGAAGCAGCAGCGTGAAGTGCAGAGAGCTTTTGCCTGTCCCTTTGGCCAAAGATACGTCTTCGACGGTAAAGTAAACTTTCGGCGATACGAAAATCCCTGCCGCCCCTGCGGAAGCCTTGCCGGTGAACGGGCCGGACCAGCCGGCGGAAGAGATCGCGACAGCGGCTGTGAGTGTGACGAGCAGTTTAGGAAGCTTGTTGCGTTTGTCTTTTTCCACTTCGTTACCTCCTGAGATGAATTCGGGCGGATTTAATCGGAACGCAGCGCGTCGATCGGATGCAGCTTGGAAGCTTTGTTCGCCGGATAAAGGCCGAATACGACGCCCACCAGTACCGAGAACGCGAACGCGTACACACAAACGTCCAGCGACAGACGCAAGGTCTGCTCTTTGGAAAAGAGTGGCCAGCCGTACACGATGCCGATGCCGAGCAGCAGACCGAACAGGCCGCCCAGCCCGCTGATGACGGTTGCCTCCACGAGAAACTGCAGCAGAATGCTCCGGCGCTTGGCTCCTATCGATTTGCGGATTCCGATTTCGCGGGTCCTTTCGCTTACGGTGACCAGCATGATGTTCATAATGCCGATCCCCCCTACAAGCAGAGAAATCGCGGCCACGCTGACAAGCTGTTTGGTAAGCGTATCGGTCGCTTTCGTGCTCGCGGCCAGCAGCTCATCCTGATTGATCAGGGTAAATCCGGTATCGGATTTAAATTTATAAGTCAGATACGACTTCATCGTGTTTTGCGCTTTGTAAATATCATCACGCGTCGGAGCTTCGATATAGGTCGTCCGGATCGTTCCGAGCTGGAACTGGCGGCGCGCCGTCTCCAGCGGCACGAGAATGGAGCTGTCCACGGAGGTGCCGCCGATATTCGAGCCTTTTTCTTTCAACTGCCCGATGACGGTAAAAGGAATGCCTTCAATGCGGATCGTCTCTCCTACCGGATCGAGCGTCCCGAAATACGTTTTGGCAACCTCGCTGCCGATGACCGCCACTTTGCTCCGGAACTCAAGATCCGACGGGCTTAAAAACCGGCCCGAAGCCACATCGGCTTTGACGATGCTTTGGTAACGGTCGTTCGTCCCGATCACATTGGACGTATCCTGCGTG
Source organism: Paenibacillus chitinolyticus NBRC 15660 (assembly GCF_000739915.1). GTDB lineage: Bacteria > Bacillota > Bacilli > Paenibacillales > NBRC-103111 > Paenibacillus_F > Paenibacillus_F chitinolyticus. The sequence continues at coordinate 526,486 of NZ_BBJT01000003.1, forward strand.
CGGTCCGCTTTGATATGAGCCCCGTTCTTGGTCATCGTGGGCGCGATGGCGCTAATTTCGGGGAAGCCCTCGAACTGCATCAGCTCATTGTAATCCAACTGAGTCGCGCGGCCCATGCCGTTTACGTTCACGACAAGCAGATTCGTGCCGAGATTTTCGTACTGGGCCTTGATCTTATCGGTCGTTCCGTTACCCAGCGCAACGAGCGCGATGACGGAGCAGACGCCGATGATTACACCCAGCATCGTAAGAAACGTGCGGAGCGGGCTTCCGGTCACCGTCTTCATCGCCATCCGGATCAGTTCGGTGAATTTCATGAGGGCACCCCCTGCGCCGCCTGCGGCAGGCTCAGCCGGTCTCCCACGATTTCCCCGTCCCGGATCGACACGATACGTTTCGCGCAGTCCGCGATGTGCAGATCATGCGTAATCAGCGCGATGGTATGCCCCTGCCCGTTCAGCTCGAGAATCAGCTCCAACACTTCCTGCCCGGTCCGCGTATCCAGCGCGCCTGTCGGTTCGTCGGCGAGCAGAAGAGGCGGCGACAAGGTAAGCGAGCGGGCAATGGCCACACGCTGCTGCTGGCCTCCCGACAGTTCGCTGGGCTTGTGATGCTCCCGCCCCTTCATGCCGAGCTTCTCCAGCACGGCTCTCGCTTTCTCCGCCCGCTGCTTGGCGGGAATACCCGCATAAATCATCGGCAGCTCCACATTCTCGAAAGCCGACAAACGGGGAAGCAGATTAAACTGCTGAAAAATAAATCCGATCTTGCGGTTGCGCAGTTCAGACAACTGATTGTCCGATAATCGCTCGGTCCGGACACCGTCGAGAAAGTAGCTGCCGGTCGTCGGAACGTCCAGGAGACCCAGCGTATTCATCAGCGTGGATTTTCCGGAACCGCTCGGACCTACAATGGCCACAAATTCACCGGCGGCGACCGATAAATCCAACTTTTTCAGAATCGTCAGCTCCTGGGCGCCTTGGCGGTACACTTTCGTAATGCCCTGAAGTTCAATCATATTCATGCCAATCACCTCCTTGACGGACCTGCCTTATCTCGTCTGGTTCGCACGCTGGCCTCCGCCGCCTTGACTGCCCTGGCCTCCCTGACCGCCGCCCGGTAATCCGCCTCCGCCTTGGAAACCTCCGCCGCCCTGACCGCCTTGGCCTCCTTGATACTGCTGCCTTAGCCGGTCGATCTCCTGCTGGGTCATTTTCGTCGGCTGGGCTTTCTGAGGCACCACGACCTTGTCTCCTTCTTTCAGCCCTTCGGTGATTTCCACTTGGGTCGTACTGCGGATGCCGATCTTCACCTCATGCTGCGCTTCCAGCGTGCCGTCCGCTTTCTTGAGGGTCACGTACCGCTTGCCCTGGCGCGACTGAAGCGCCTCCGGTGACACGTACAGGACACCCGTTTTGTTTTCGATCAGAATATTCGCAGTCGCCGTCATGCCGTATTTCAGCTCGTTTGTATTTTTGACGGCCAAAATCACGTCGTAGAACGTCACCCCGTTGGTCGTCGTGCCCATACTGGAGATTTGCGTCACTTCGCCTTCGAACTTTTTCCCTTGCAGGGAGTCGACCGACACTTCGGCTTTCATTCCGGTTTTGATCGCATTCAGATCGAGCTCATCCACCTGGATCGGCAGCTGCATCAATTCCATGTTCGCCACGGCGCCGAATTCGAACGCGTTTTTGACCTTGGCTCCGGGCGTCAGGCTTGCCAGGATGTTTTCTTTCGTATTGACAAAATCGGTCGAGAACACGCCGTCAAAAGGAGCCTTCACCACAAGATCGGCTACTTTGTCCCGGGCCTCCTGCACGGCGAGCTTCTGCTGCTCCAGCGCCGCTTCCTTATCGGAAATGTCGCTCTGGATCGTGTCGTTCTCCAGCACCGCCACGCTGGCCCCCGCCTTGACCAGAGTTCCCGACTTGTTCGGAAGTGAAGAAACGGTGCCCTGCACACCCGCTACGACGGGCGCCGATTTGGCATATTCCAGCGAGCTCTCGGCCACCGCATCCACAGAGACGTTTCCGATCCGTGCGGATGCCTTCACTTTAAGTCCGGCATCAAGCGTGCCGTCGTTTTGGATGCGGATCTGCACTTCAAGCGCTTTTCCACCCTTTCCGTCGGACTTGGCCGTCTTGTTCACGGCGTCTACCTTGCCTGTTTTGGTGATAGAAAATCCGTCGACCGCGAGGTCGATTTCTTCTCCGCTCCGCAGCTGCAAAGCTTCCTCATACGGGAAAAGCACCGTCGCCAGCAGATTGGTCGTATCGTTGACCGTGGCGATCTTTGTATTTTTATTGACGTTCGAGCCGACTTCAATATTGGGAGCAAGCACAAGCTGTCCGCCGATTGGAGCGGAGGTGCCCATATTGGCCTGCTGCCGCTGCAGCTCGGCGATCTGTTTCTCGATGTCCGCCTGGGTCATCAACGCTTTTTGTAAATTATTTTCCAGTGTCGGACTGCTCAGCTCTACAAGAACATCCCCCGCTTTAACGGGCATATTCCGCGTAAGATGCATCGCTTTAATCGTGGCGTCCGCAGGAGAGACGATCGTCTGCTTTTCTTTCGGCTCGAATTGGGCCGTCCCCGAAACCGTGGAGCGGATATCCCCTTTCTTGACGGCAGTCACGACCTCTTGAGCGGCGGCGCCCGCCATCGGCTTTTTAACGGCTCCGAAAGCAAAATAGCCTCCGCCCCCGACCAGCAGAACGCCGGCCAAGCTCATTCCGATTACTTTACCTGACCATTTCATCGTCTATTTGTTCCTCCCTGTGATGGCCGCTGATTTTTGGCGGTTCAACATATGCAGTGTCTGCTGCTCCAGATTTAGTTCCGGCTCTTCCTTAAGCGGCCCGCATGCCGCAGGCCGGAGAGCCGAAGATTCCTCGGCCGCATCTGTTCCTCCGTTAGGAACGCTGCCGTAAAAATTGGGAGCGGTATCGCCGCAGTGCTCCCGGCTTCCTCCGGTTTCGAGGGCGCGCCCCTGTAAACTTCGTTTGGCGTCGTCCGCAAAGACCTTCTCAAACATGTCCCTCTGCTTCCCCGTAAGCAGGTGTTTGGCTTCTTCGCTCTCCTCCTGCGTCATTTCACCGCGGCCGACGCTGCGCTGAAGGATCCCGGCAAGCTGTTCCGCCTGAGCCGGGGTAAGCGAAAAGCCCGCTTCTTTCCCGACCTCGAGCAGCGTTGCGCAAAACAAAACCAGAAGGCGTTCCCTGCTCGTCTGTATGGCAGGTTCCATATTCTCCGGGCGGTTCCCGCCTTGAAAAGCGGCAGCCCCGTTCGTTTCATAAGCGGGCTGTGAAGCGGATAACGCTTCCGCCTCCGGTTCAAGCGTACCCGCATGAGGAGACATACTGCCCGCAAACGCAAACGTGAGCGTACATGCAAGAGGCAGCAAGCAGGCCGCCCCTATCCAGCGCAAATGAAGCTTCCGGCGAAAACTCATGGCCCCCTCCCCCAACGCAAAAAATCCTGCCCCGAAGGACAGGATTGGTTTTGACGACGGTCCGGCACTTGCTTTGCCCTGCCGCCCTCTCAACCTGTCCCTATGAACAAGATAAGAAACGGCTTTGATGAAAAGATGCTCGATTTGTAAAAGAAGTGTGAAAATCATCCAGCGGAGGAATCCGGATTACCGGGTATTCCGCCCGGATACCCGCCGTTTCCGTTTACACGCGCAAACTCCACGTAAAAAGAAGTACCTTCCCCGGGCCGGCTCTGTACCGTAATGCGGCCGTTCATCGCCTCGACCAGATGCTTCACAATCGTCAGGCCGAGTCCGACGCCTTCCGTCGTTCCTCCGCGGGTCCGGTCGACTTTGTGGAACTTCTCCCAGATCCGCTGGATTTCTTCCGCCGTCATCCCGATTCCCGTATCGCTCACGGTGAGAACCGCTTTGTCCGCTTTCCGCTCCAGCCGGACCTTAACCGCCCCGCCTTCGGGCGTGAATTGAACCGCATTGTACAGCAAATTGTGCACAATTTGCGCATAGCGGTCGGCGTCGAGACTGGCGAACAGCCCTTCCCCGGCAGGCACGTCGACCCGCTCGGACAGCTCCAGCCGCTTGCGGGCGAAAATTTCTCGCATCACGTCCAGCACTTCTCCGGTCTGGGCCACCATGTCCACCGGCTTCAGCTCGCGCAGTCCGGCTCCGTTCTGGATGCGGGCCAGATCGAGCAGCTCCTGAACGAGCCTCTCCAGACGACGGACCTCCGACTCGCAGATCCGGAAGTAGTGGCCGTACTTGTCCGGCTCGATAATCCCGTCCCGCATGGCGGAGATCAGCCCTCGGAGCGAGGTCAGCGGGGAGCGCAGCTCGTGGGAGACCTGGGCCAGGAACTCCTGGCGCGTGCCTTCCCACTCCTGGAGCCGGTCGACCACGCGGTTGAAGCTCTCCGCCAGCTCGCCCACCTCGTCCTTCGAGGTGACAGGCACACGCAGGGACAAGTCTCCCTGCTCGATGGCCGTGGCCAGCTCGTTCATCTGCTTCAGCGGGGCCGTCATCCGGCGCGAAATGAAATAAAGCAGCAGTCCGACGGCCAGCAGCGAGAACAGGAGCGGCAGCAGGATGATCAGCCGGATGACCGAGATCGTCTGCCTTATTTCCGCCACCGGCACCTGCAGGAAGACGACGATCGTTTCGCCGCCGATCTGGGCGGGCGCATAGTACGTCAGCAGCGTGTCCATCGGGCGCTTGTCGCCCGGATGCCTCTCGCTCGGCGGCTGGTCGAAGAGGAAGCCGGACTTGCCTTCCAGGCCGCTGCCCAGCGATTTTTCCAGAGTCGGAGGCAGCTTGAACGTCTCGTATTCGGTGGACCCGTTCAGAATAACTCCTTTGCCATCCACGAGAAAAATACGCCCGTTCACTCCGCGCGCGACGATGCGTGTCGCCATCCGCAGCTCCCGGGTGGACAGGGTTCCTTCCTGGAATGGAGCCAACAGCTTCGTTACCTCCACGTAGCCTTTTTTCAAAAATTCCTGCTTGTCTTTGTAAAAGAAATTTTGGAAATACATGTTCCAGAACAAGGCCAGTCCCACGAAAAACAGCACGCACACGGCAAGGAACAGAAGAAAGACCCGCAAGTACAAACTGCCGAACCGCCCCCGCCAAAACTCCAGAAGGCGCTCAGCCCTTCTCATGCGCCGTCACCTCGAACGAATAGCCGATCCCCCAAAGCGTTTCGATCCGCCATTCGGGATGGCTGCCCAGCTTCTTGCGCAAATTTTTGACGTGGGCATCCACCGTTCTCGTACCGCCCGGAAAATCGAACGCCCAGACGCCGGCGAGCAGATCGTCCCGCGAAAACACCCTCCCCGCCTTGCTGGCCAGGAAATAGAGAAGCTCCGTCTCCTTCGGCGTCAAATCGATCCGGCTCCCCTCCAGCTCGACCCGGTAACGGGCGAAGTCGATGGTCAGGGCGCCGATGCGGATCGGCTGGGGCAGCGACGGATCGGCCGACGCGGCGGCCGCTTCTTCCGGTTTGCTGCGCCGGAGAACCGCTTTGACCCGCGCGATCAGCTCGCTGGGATCGAAGGGCTTCACGAGATAGTCGTCCGCTCCGACATTAAAGCCCTCCAGCTTGTCGAACGCCTCGCCGCGCGCGGTCAGCATAATGACCGGGACGTCGCAGAGCGGCTTGTTCATGGAGCGGATCGAGCGGCACACGTCGAAGCCGGACCCGTCCGGCAGCATCACGTCGAGGATCACGAGCGACGGACTGTGCTCGCGCAGCAGAGGGAGCACCTCCGCCGCGTGATCCACCAGCAGCGGCTGGTATCCGGCGTGCTCCAGATAGAGGCGGGCCACTTCGGCGATGTACGGCTCGTCGTCGACGACCGCGATTTTGTCCTTCATTGGCCCTCGCCTCCCTTCCGGCGCAGCTTCCTGGCTTCCAACTGGCGGGCTCTTTCCTCCACGACATCGCTGCGGTCCCGCAGCTTGTGGCGGTTGACCAGCATGAGATTGCTTGCGTCGCTCGCCTCTCCCCAACCGAATCCGCGCAGAGCGCACTCACGCTTGCACGCTTCCAGCAAGGAAGGATCTTCTACGGGAAGATCCAGATCTTCGTAAGGCACCGCACCAAGCTCCGCTTCCCGCACTCTTTGGCGCACCCGGGCAACCAGGTCTTCCCCTGCCAAGCCGAGACATTTCAAATCTTCCTCTTTCAGATAAGAGAGAGAACTGCCCAGCATTTTAACGGCCCCCGCCTTGTTCCCTCTCCGCTGATGGTAAAGGCCGACGGCCACCTGGATCAAACCGACCAACGTTTCCGCATACGGATGACCCGGATTTTCCTTCCAGTATTCTTCCAAAATCTCGTGACATTCAAAAAAATCACGGTCCCCGTGAAAATGGACCAAATAATTCAGTACTTCTTTCGGATAACGCTCCATAGTCCGTTTCCCCTCATCCCAAATAATCGCCGACATTATGCCTTCCTTTCCATGTTAACCAAAATACGCGGCATCGTCCAACGTCGCCTTAGACGGATATCCCCAGAGACCAAAACATCGCTAAAAATCTTACCGAATGCCTGTAAAATTTAAAATTTTCTTGGCCGCGCACGTATAAAACCATGCCGAATACGCCCACCCTAATAAAGCTGGAAAAGGGAGGTGAATCAACATGGCTAAAGATGTACTGTGTGAAGTGAATTCCTGCAGACACTGGTCCAACGGAAACAAGTGCGCGGCCGAATCGATTTATGTCGTGAGCCACCACGACGGCAACCAGGCCCGTCATTCCGAAGAAACCGACTGCAAAACCTTCGAATCGAAACTGTCCTGATGCTTACCGGAAAAGAGAGGCCTTCCACGGGCCTCTTTTTTTAGTTCTACAGCCATTGTAACCAATAATGATAATTATTATCAGTGAATGTCGAAATTTTGAGCCTTCCTATAAATTTTTATAAAAAAGTGAAACCGCCGCCCGCTTCCGTACGTATAGCATGTTTGCAGACGAACATCGTTCGCATAATTATTTAAGGGGGACATTTATTTTGAAGAAATGGTTGCTTTTAGTTATGGCCTGTATGCTTACGTTTTCGGTGACTATGCCTGGAACCGTCGAGGCCAAGAAGTCGTACAGCTCCACCAAAAAATCGTATACACCATCTACAACCAATAAATCCAACGATACAAACGTGAACAAATCGACACCAAGCAATTCGTCCAAAACGACGTCCACCGCTCCGACTCAAAAACGCGGATTTTTCAGCGGCGGTCTGATGAAAGGCCTTCTGATCGGCGGTCTGGCCGGCATGCTCTTCGGCGGATTGTTCGGCGGCATGGGAATGCTCGGCAACGTACTCGGCTTCATGGTCAACATGCTTGCCATCCTGCTCATCGTGATGGTGATCCGCCGCATTGTCGTCTACTTCATGGACAAGCGTAAAGCCGATAAGATGAAGGAGAAGCACAACCTGACATGAAACTGACCGAACAGGAAATCACCAACGCGTTATGCGTCAACATGGCGCAGCGCAAACAGCTCCACCCTTCCCAAGTCGAGGTTGTTCTCATGTGGGACGAGGATCTCGGATTCTCGGCGGAAGTATTTGCGGAAGGCCGCAATCAGATTCTGATCGAGGCTAACATTTATGAGGCCATCATGCAGTATCTGAGCCAGCAGCAAATCCGCGTTTTCCGCGATCAGATCCAGCTTGATCTCGAAGACGAAATCGTCGCTTATATCCACGAATAGACGAAGAGAGTGGAAAAAAAGCCTTTTCCGGCAGAAGCCGGGGAGGCTTTTTCTTTTTTTATGCCGAAAAACGCAACTAAACGGCACGCCTGAACGTCAAATAATAGGAAGATTGATAGAAAGAGGCGTGATAAATGAAAGCAGTGCGTTGGATACTAACAGGAGCCGTCGTCGTCAGTCTTTGCTCCCCCCTGCAGGCTCAGGCGGCGGACAAAACCACGAAATACCGGGTTTACCAGAACAACAAAATCGTAACCGAGCTCTCCGACTACAGTCAGGCCGAGGCCTACGCCAAGCAGTTCAAAAATTCCCACGTCGAAGAAATCTCCACCCGCAAGTGGCTTTGGAACAACTTTCCCCGTTATCAGGTGTTTCAATATGATTTTACACAGCCTCAGTGGACGTTTCCTACCCTGGACGCGGCCGTTGCCGAAGCCAGACGCTGGGGGCATGCAAGCGTGAGAGATTTGCAGAGCGGCGGCTGGGTGTGGAACAACTATCCCAAATACCGCGTCTATCAGGGCGACAACACGCAGTCATTGTGGGATTTCACGACGCTGGCCGACGCGACCGCCGAAGCCCGTAAATGGAGACACGCCCATATCATCGACCTGAGCACGAACAAGTGGGTCTGGGACAATATCAGTGCCGCCGACAAAAGCTCCCTCCGTTCCGGAACGCCTGTCTACCGGGTCTATCAGGATACATATTCGGCACCTTCCTGGAGCTTCGCTTATTTGGAAGACGCCGTTAACGAATCTCTCAAATGGGGAGGTTCCAAAGTCGTCAGAACGACCGACAATGCCGTTTTGCATACGAACGAGGCTTCCTACAAAGTGTATCAGAACGACAATTTCCTGAGTGAATTCCAGTCGCTGGACGCGGCCGCGACATACGCTTCCCGCTGGGGCCACAGTGAAATCTCTTATAACGGCAAAATTATCTGGAGCAATTATCCGTATTATCAGGTTTTGCAGAACAATACGCTGATCGGAGATTTTAACACCATTCCCCAGGCGCTGGAGTACGCATCCAAATACTCGAACAGCACGATCCGCACCTTGGACCGCAATGTCATCTGGGATAATCTCCGCAAAATGCAGTACTGGGGCTGGACAGGCTCTTCCGCAGCCTCGACCATCCAAGCGCAAGCATCCGGCACCGTCGGCCTTGATGTGGTATCGCCTACCTACTTCCAGCTTGCGGACGCGAGCGGTAAAGTCGACGACAAATCCGAAGCGGCTACGGTCGACTGGCTCAAAAAGCAGGGATTTACCGTATATCCCCTGATCAACAATCAGTTTAATGCGGAAATGACCTCGGCTTTCCTGGCGAATCCCGCTGCGCAGACCGCCTTCATCCGCCAGATCGTCGATAAAGCCGCCGCTTTGAAAGTGGACGGGCTCAATCTCGACTTTGAAAGCCTGAGTGCCAAAGACCGGGCGGGCTACACCACCTTTGTCAAGCAGTTTGCGGATGCCGCCCACGCGAAAAAATTGAGCGTTTCGGTCGATCTGCCGCGCGGAAGCATCAAGTGGAACGACAAAACCGCGTATGACCATGAGAAGCTCGCTTCATACGTGGATTACATTGCCATCATGGCCTATGACCAATACTGGAAAGGCAGCACGGAGCCGGGCTCCGTATCCGGTCTTCCCTGGGCCGAGCAGGGCGTGATCGAATTCCTGAGTTACGGGATTCCGCGGGACAAGCTGATCATGGGCATCCCCTACTATGTCCGTGACTGGACCCTGGATGCCGCTGGCAAGCCAGTAGAGAACAAGGCGATCCTGCTCAAGGACATCCCCGCTCTCATCACGGCCAAGAAAGCCGTTAAAACGTGGGATAACGAGTTCAAGCAGTACCGGGTGGACTATACCGAAGACGGCAAAAAGCACGTGTTCTGGCTGGAAGACAACGACACGGTCAAGCAGCGCCTGGCTATCGCGCGCAAGTACGACCTGGCCGGCGTCGCCGCCTGGCGTCTCGGCTACGACACCCCGCAGCTGTGGGAAATGATGCTGCAGGAGAAATAAAAAAAGCTGGCACCGATTGGTGTCAGCTTTTTTTTGGGTGGAATTCATGAATTCTAGGTGAAAAATCTTACACACTCGCTTAATTATGCATACTACCGTCAATATCACAACCATAGGTACGGATTCCAGCCTGACGATGAACGGCTTTATGGATGAGGTTAAGCTCTACAATTACGCATTGACCGCTACGGAGGTGCCGGGTCTGACTTCATCGAATAAACCAGGGATTTATTCCAATACTTGAAAGTGTTCAGCGGCTTCATGGGTATGAACCGTGAATTTTTTTACGAAAGAATTAAAGGGTACTTTATAATGTAGATAAAGAGTGTGTTATGGAGGGAAACAAATGGTAAGTCGTAAATGGGTTTTAATCATTGACGATGAAGATGATTTAGCGCGTCTGATGAAGACAGTTTTACATAAAGAAGGTATTGCAGACGTTGTAACTGCCGGAACCGTTGCGGAGGGTTGGGAAAAGTTTCAGGAGTATAATCCTGAGCTTATTTTGCTAGATATTATGCTGCCAGATGGAGAAGGATATGATTTATGCAGGAAAATTCGAGAAACGTCAAATGCACCGATCTTATTTATGTCTGCAAAGGATGAGGAAATTAATAAGCTTTTAGGACTGGCGATAGGTGGCGATGATTATATTACTAAACCGTTCAGTCCGAAAGAAGTCGCTTATCGGGTAAAAGCACAACTGAGAAGGGCTGGATTTTCAGAGGAAAAAAAGGCTCCGAAAAGTTTGCAAGTTGGCCCCTTTGAGCTTAGTGCCAATGAGACAGAATTAAAAAAGAATGGCGAAGCCGTTGTGCTTACCGCCAAAGAAGTCGGTTTAATGAGCTGTTTTATGCATCATCCGAATCAGATAATAAGCAAAGAAACCTTATTTGGACAGGTGTGGGGTGAAGATTTTTTTGGTTCCGATAATACAGTGATGGTACATATTCGGCGCTTACGCGAAAAAATTGAGGTAGACCCTTCAAAGCCTTCCTTTTTATTAACGGTTAAAGGGTTAGGTTATAAATTACATACCAAGGGGTGAGACAAGTTGAAATGGAAATTGACACTCCGCTTTTTAAGATCGGTTATGACTATTGTTGTGATCGTTGGTATTGTAAACGCGATTTTGTTCCTTTCCCTATTCTTTATGCAGCTAAAGTATAATATTTTCGGCACTGAAGAAGCGTCTGCAGAAACCTTTAGCCGGACCTTTTCACAATATGTAGAACTACATTCTGGCAAACCTGTTGTGAACGAAGAAGGCCTCAAAAAACTACAAGATATGAGCGCTTGGGTACAATTCTTGAATAACCATGGGGAGCAAGTATCCGCATTTTATGCACCTGAAGAATTGCAAACAGAGTATTCCCCTATTGAAATTGTACAAATGTATAAATATAAAGAATTAGATGCAAGCACAACTGTTTTTGTCAGCAAAGCTCAAAATTTTAGTTACTTTTTAGGGATTAAAAATCCGAAAGTAGCCCGCTACGTAATGACCTATGACTATGCTAAAATTTTTAAGGACGTTAATGTTTTTCTTTCCATTTTTTTTATCGTTGATGTTCTTATTGTAATCATCGTTGGATTTTTATTTGGGAAAAAGTTAACTGCACCACTTCATACATTAATAGATGGTATTCAACAGCTTAGGGAACGACGTTTTAAGAAAATGCCTACTCCCAGAGGCGTTTATGAAGATGTTTTTCGTAATATGAATGAACTATCTGAAAAGCTCGATCGACATGAAGAGGAACGTAAGCGTCTCGACCAAATGCGTGAGGAATGGATTAGCAATGTTTCACATGACATGAAAACACCACTTGCTTCTATTCAAGGTTATGCAGAATTTATAAACGACAGTGCCACAGATTTAACAGCCCAAGAATTACAGGAATACACATCCATTATCAAGAGTAAATCTATGTATATGAAAGATTTGTTAGATGACCTCAATTTAACAATGCGTTTGCGTAATCACCAGCTATCCCTGCAATTTGAAGATGTGAATCTCGTTCAGTTTCTACGAGAAATGACGATTGAACTTTTAAATGACCTGGCATTGGGTGAACGGCAGGTAGAGTTTGAAGCAAATGTGGTGAAAGCCGTGCATAAAGTGGATAAAAAATTACTAAAACGAGCGATCCTTAACTTTATCTACAACGCGCTGGTGCATAACGATGAAAATGTCGTGGTGAAGATTCGAGTGGAAACCATTCATCTAAAATATGGACAAGAGCACCCGTCCGGCAGCCTATCTCCAGGTCCGGAATTTCATACCCAAATTTCGATTTCTGATAATGGCCATGGTATTCCAGCTAAAGATCTGGAACAGGTTTTCGAACGCTACTATCGGGGTACAAATACGGCAAGCAAGCATGGTACTGGGTTAGGAATGGCAATCGCAAGAGACATTATTTGGGCTCATGAGGGGAAACTCGATTTGAAGAGCGTTGAACATATTGGAACCACCATTACTATCCTTTTATAATACAATTGCCTTACTTACTCATTAGGCAGAGAAAAGGGCTGTTCTTTTTAGGAGACAGCCCTTCTTCAATTTATTAGTTTTTTTGCGCCTTTTGCGGAATATCCTCTAATTTCACTTCATCGTATGATGATACTTGATCGCCTTTTTTTACATACATTTTCAAGTAGGCTCCTTTACGAAGATTTTTTTGTGCATTAAATTCAAGCGGAATTGTTTTACCTTTGGCATTTGTAGCATCTAGTGTATACGAATAGGAGGTCATCACTGTACCATCGCTCAGTTTATATTCATGGGGTTTCCCGTCCTCTGTTATTTGTAAATAGTAACTTTCGGCATTGAAGCGATTGAAGTCAATTTTAGCTAGAGCAAAGACACCTACAGCTCCTATAACAAACAAAATACCAATAGTAATTAGAAATTTTCTCATCTCAATCATCCTTCTGTTCTATTATTTAGTGTGATAATACGATTGTAAGAAGCTACGGTTAAGAAATAATACAACCCGTAAATTACGGTATAAGCAATCATCCAGAGCAACACAGGTTTTGCTAAATCTATCATCAGTAGACCAGAGAATGCTTTTAAAGCCACTACACTGTGCAATAACCCTACTGCCAACGGTACAACAAAGATAACGAATACCTGTGACGCAATGGATTTTCGCATTTCTTTTGCACTGACACCCATTTTATGCAGCATATTGTACTGTGATTTATCTTCTTCTGCCTCTGTTAAAACTTTAAAGTAAATGATACTGCCTGTTGCAGCCAGAAATACAAGTCCAAGGAAACTTCCGATAAAAAGTAGAGAACCCACACTTTCCAAGCTTGTTTGGTAATCTTGAGGAGCACTGGAAAATAGCGCTTCTTCAGGTAATTGGTTTGCAATTTTTTTAGATAAATCTACAGAGGCACGATCTACTCCAAGAACACGATAGTGTAGCACTTCCCCATCATTTCGCAATACTTTATACTGGTCATCCGAGACTACCACTGTTATGCCTGCTGTGCCTCCATTCAATACGGTTTGTGTTTTAAAGCTTTGGAATGTGAGTAGATGGCCGTTTCCTGTTGTTATCGTTTTTCCTGTATATATAGGTGAGAACCTCTTATCATATCCGATATCTAAAATAACCGCGCAGCCATCATTTACATTTAATTTTTCTTTATGTTGTACACTTGCTAATTTGTTGTATGTTTTTTCATCGATAACTGTATATCCTCTTTTATCAGAGCTATCGAATGTTGATGGCGAGTTTAATTCTTTCGTATGAAACGTAATGGATAGTGCTTCGATATTTTCATCGTATTTTGTATCTGATAGTACAGCACTCACTTGTTTATCAATTTCTGCATCTGTTGATTGATACATAAAGGTATTCGGATTAATAGTTTTCGCCGAGTCATTCGTATTGTAATAAAGACTATACACCGCTCCACCGGCAGTTACTGTCGTAGCACTTAACACGGCAATCACAGTTAATGTACGTGCATTCCCACGGATACGATAGAGCAGTTGCGAAATGGTGATTACATGAAGGCCTTTCCACAGCCACTTTTCATTTTTCTTAATCATTGCTAACACAAAGCCAGTCACACTGTGGAACAATAAAAATGTACCCATAATAACCGTTGTTAAAATAATTAATACGGTCATGAGAAATCCAACTTTTTCCCATACCTTAGAAGTGAAAAGGTCCTGCAGCGCCAACCAATAGCCCAAGACAATTAGTACTACTCCAAGAACAGCTACTATCATAGATGATTTGGGCGCCACTTCTCCCTTTTTCGAAGCATGAAATAAATCAATCAGCTTAAATTGATAAATCAAACGATAGCCTTGATACGATGTCACTAAGAAAATAACCAGAAATACGATAGCAGTGTTCATCGCTGCCGCCGCTGAAAATGTAAAGGGTGCTACAACGTCATAACCCATTAAATGAATCAAAATCGTCATAAATCCTTTTGAACAAAGGAACCCAAGTACAATCCCTACTACTAAAGAGAATAATCCTAATAATAAATTTTCAAAAAAGAGCATAAAGCCTATTTGACGATTACGTACACCCAGCAACGCATACAATGCCACTTCTTTTTTACGTTTTTTCATAAAAAATGAATTGGAATAGGCTATAAATATGAAAACGAAAAAGATGAGGATGACTGCCGCCCCACTCATTAGTGAACCTAGTTTTTGGGATGAAGCCGTCTGTTCTGCTATCGTATCACTATATTTTAATGTCACAAATGTAAAGTAAATGATGATACTAAACACCATCGATGCAATGTATAAGAAATATTGAGAAAAGTTTCGTGCTATATTTCTTCTTGCTAGACTATATAACGTCATCTACCTCACCTCCAATTGCTGCATGAACATCTAAGATCTCTTGGAAGAAGGCTTTGCGTGTCTGATCACGACGATATATTTCTGTTGAAAATGAACCATCCTTGATGAAAATAATCCGGCGGCAGAAGCTTGCGGCAAACGCATCATGGGTCACCATCATAATGGTCGAATTGTTATTTTCATTTAAAGTACTTAAGCTTTCCAATAAATCTGTTGCTGATTTGGAGTCAAGCGCACCTGTTGGTTCATCAGCCAAAATCAGTGCAGGCTCTGTCACAAGCGCTCTAGCGGCAGCGGTTCTTTGCTTTTGACCACCAGAAATTTGGTAAGGATATTTTGTCAGTAAATCTTCAATACCAAATACTTTAGAGATCTGAGTCACGAGGTGATTGATTTTCTTCGCTGGAATTTTAGCAATCGCCAGAGGAAGCAATATGTTTTCCTTTACAGTCAAAGAATCGAGCAAATTGTAATCTTGGAAGATGAAACCGAGATTATCACGTCGGAAGTCTGCCAAAGCTGCTTCCTTCATGTCATGAATACTCTTGTCCTTCATATAAATCTTCCCTTCAGTTGGAGAATCAATGGTTGCTAACAAATTTAGCAAGGTTGATTTCCCCGCTCCGGAAGGTCCCATAATCCCTACAAACTCACCTGCATGAATGTCAAAAGACACGTTTTCTAACGCTGTGTAAGCAGCACTTAACTTCCCGTACACTTTTTTTATATTTTCTACTTTTAATAATGGTTCCATTCATTTCACCTCTTAATTTGCTGATACTTATACTATAGGCTGCGAACCTTACAGCAAATTCATACCAACCTTACAACAAGCTTAAATCCACAAAAAAGGGGTACCCCGTAGCCATTTAAGACTACGGGGTACCCCTTTGCTATTGAATAGGATTTAGGTGAGTGTTTTGAGCGGGCGCTCCGTGTGGACTGTCTCGGCAATCTTCTCTAAAATAACAAAATGGAATCGCCCTTCTGCATTATTTTTTTCTGGTTGTATATAAATCAGAAGCTTCATCAAAATAAAAGCGGCGTTTTTCTTTGCCAAACACGACGAATACAATATGGATGAACAACACGATCGTTAAAGTGATAAAGGTCAACCCAGCACCTAGCGTTAAGAATATAGATGCCTTATAAAATGGAGAATCCATTGATATTTCTACGTTATTCAAAGTATTCGCAATTGCTGTTATGAAGTACATCGCGTAAATAGCACCAAAGCGTTTAAATAATCGCTTGTTTGTTTCCACACGACTTACTTTACTGTCATAGCGATAGCGCATAATCTTCGTACCGACTGTCGATCCGTTCCAAATCCATGGAATAATAAAAAATGTTACAGAAAGTGTAATTGTACTCGCAATAAATTCACTAATCATATTAACGTTGGTCATACTCAACACAACTTTAACTACCATGTTGCTGATAAATAGATCAATAATAACAGCCAGCAACACAGACATCCCTCTTACTTCATCAAGAGCCAATAATCTTTCTGCTTTCTCATTAATTTTCTTTTTTGATGGGAATAGCGCTAACACAGCTGGAGCAATAAAGAAACCCAGTACCCCGCCAGTAGTATTCAACAATAAATCATCCACATCAAAAATACGATAAGGGCAATTATATATCCCGTAAATGCCGGTTACCTGTGTTACCTCATAAAATAATGTTAATAAGAACGTGATTCCTAGAGCTTTCTTCCAGTATTTCTTGTCTTGAAAAAAGTATCGCAAATAAACACCAAAAGGTAATAATAGCAAGAAATTGAAAAACGCTTGATAGAATGATGGTTGGTTAAATAACAGTCTATAAGTTGCAGGCTGTGATAACACGATACCACTATTCCCAAAGGTGTCCACTATAAATTGAAATGGCAGAAGTGAATAATGTTGTGTACCCGGTTTTTGTAGCGAACAAGTATTGCGTATTTCTGGCAAAGGCAACAATATTAAAAATAACGCGGCTAAAAAGTAAAAGATAAATGAAAATGAAATTAACGTGGTAGAAAATGGAAGAAAATTATATTTTCTATATGTATAAATGAGCCATGGGATAAATAAGGCAAATGTTAAAACAACAAAAAAAATCGCTGCCACAAAGATTGGTTGAGTATATGCTGACATTGTTTCTCCCTCCTTTATAGGAACTTTGATATTCCGCCCCTAATTCACTCACTAAATTTATTTAGTATTTATATTTACCATAAAACTGATTCTAATTCAAATGGAGTTGGAACATTTTATCCCATTTAAGGATCCTGTAATGTTGGCATTAATTTAATGTAAGGTTCGCATTATCTTTTGTCCTGAGCCTCGTAAATTCTTTTCTGACCATGACAACAGTCCAGAGCACAATAATGGCATCAATCGCAAGCGAACCAAAATAAATGCCGGAGACTCCCATCATTTTAGGTAAAATCAGCATGACCGGTATATAGAGAACGAGCTGTCTTGCAATTCCGATAATGGCTGCCGGTTTTCCTTTATTAATAGAAGGGAAAAATGTCATTGCCATAAAAATCATCGACAATAGCGGTAAAATAGCCATATGAATTCGGAAATACATCGATTGTGTTCCCGTAAATACTTGATCCGGCAACATGAAGCCCAGAATCATTTCGGGAGCGGCCATGGAAAAGATCCAAAAAGGCAAGGTCAACAGCATGGAGGCAACGGTAAATATTCTGTAGGATTTTATAACGCGCTCATATTGCCCAGCGCCGTAGTTTATACCAATGACCGGCTGCAGTGCGCGCATTAAACCAAAGATCGGCGTAAGTAGAAAAGTAAACACACGATAGACCACGCCATAAAAGGCAATATCCAGCATCGTACCAAATTTAGCAAGTGCGTTGAAAACGACAACCCCCTGCACCAGACTCATCACATTCATAATTAGCGAAGACAAGCCCAGTCCAATGATCGATTTGACAGTGGCGGCATCCCTATAAATGGAAAAGACCTTTGTTTTGAAGGACGCAAAACCTTTGCCAAAGTAAATCCAGCCCAGAAGCGTGTAGACAAACATGCTGATATTGGTTGCCCATGCGGCTCCTTCTACACCTGAATCAAGAATTACCACCAGAATATAGTTGAACAAAATATCTGCCGCCAGACCGATTCCCATCATGACGGCCGCGGACTTCATCTTTCCTTCCCCTCTTACAATCATGTTGGCTGCCAGACCATAGATCCAGAAAAACGAGCCTATGACTGTAATTCTAAAGAAACGGTCCCCCAGGAATAACACTTCGCCTTCTCCTCCCATCATCCTTATTAATTGAGTGGAGAATAGCAGACCCAGTATCATATAAATCACGGTTACGATAAGGGAAAGATAGTTGACATGCCCGAGCAACCGTTCCTGTGTGCGCTTGTCCTGTCGGCCGATGGCCATACTTAATACTGAGCCGGCGCCAACCCCAATTAAGGAGCCTAAACCGACACTGATCTGGGTTAGAGGATAGGCTACGGAAACCCCAGCCAGAGCGGTTTCTCCGATATAACGACCTACAAAAACGGCAGCAATGACCGCATTTAATCCATAGAGAACCATGGCAATGATCGCCGGCCATGATAATTGGAGCATGACTTTCCACAGATTTACATTCAAGATGAAATACTGCTGTTTTCCTTTTTCATCTACGGTTGTTTGGCTCATATAAAATCCTCCTAACTTGCTAGATACAAAGCGTCCTTATTTGACTCGCCATCCGTCGGATTCTTGCTGCAAGCTCCACAAATCTGCGTATAATCCCTTTCTTTTCAACAACTCCATGTGAGTACCTTCTTCAACAAGCTGACCTTGATCAAGTACAAGTATCTTATCCGCATGTTGAACCGTCTTCAATCGATGCGCGATAAGGATGACGGTTTTATCGGCGACCAGTTCGTTAATAGCCTTTTGTACAGCAGATTCATTTTCAGGATCAAGTGAAGCGGTAGCTTCGTCGAGCAGCACGATCGACGCGTCTTTCAGCAAGGCACGGGCAATCGATATCCGCTGCTTCTCTCCGCCGGACAGCGTCGAGCCGCCCTCTCCTACCGGCGTATCATAGCCTTGAGGCAATTGAGAGATGAATTCATGGCAACAAGCACGCTTGGCCGCTGCCTCCACTTCTTCTTGAGTAGCGTCCATCTTTCCGATTCGGATGTTGTTGCCGATAGTATCCTGGAATAAATAAACGTCTTGGAACACCATAGAAATATGTTTCAAAAGATCCTCCGGATTTGCGTGTCGAATGGATTGACCACCAATCTCGATCGTCCCCTGTTGGATATCCCAAAATCGTGCAATCAAGCGCGTTACCGTACTCTTCCCGCTGCCTGACGGTCCCACCAAAGCCGTAATGGTTTGCGGTTCAATCGTAAATGACAAGTCCCTAATGATAAGTGCATTGTCATCATAGCCAAATATGACCCGGTCAAAAACAATCTGCCCCTGAGGTTGAATGCTTTCTGTCCCCTGCATCGGTTGTTCCTGCTGCACGTCCATGATACGTTGGGCGCTATAGGCCGAATACCGCATTTCTCCATAGTTCATCAACACCACAGTCAGTGGCTCGAATACTCGGGTACCCACCAGCAAGAACAGGAGAAAAACGGGAAGTGAAAGTGTTCCGCCTACCAGCAAGTAGCTGCCGGCAAAAATCATGATCGTCATTCCAGAGCGGGTCAGCAGCATCGCTCCCATAATCAAGGGTCCCATAACGCCTTCCAAGCGGATGGACGCACGCATTAACCGATCAAATGAAAGACGCAATCGCTCAAACCGTTTCCCCCCCATATTATGGGCCTTGATCTCGCGTATTCCGCTTAAATACTCCTGCAGCCGGCTGGCGGCTTCATTCTTGGCCTTGACATGAGTTTCGCTTAAACGCGCCTGAAGCGCGTCCGTCAGCCATAGCAGCAGTACGCCGAACGGAACAGCCACGAACATCGCTAATGCCATTTGCCAATCCAGAAACACAAGTCCCGACAATGCCAGGAGGGGCAGTATGACAGCACTGATGAGTTGAGGCACATTGTGGGAAATCGTGTGCTCAACTTGCGAGTAGTCACTTAATAATAGGTTGGTAACATCCCCCGGATCACGTTTGCCAAAATATCCGAGCGACAGATGACGCAAATGTTCGGCCAACTTCAGCCGGCCGGATGCAGCCAGGCTATAGGCTGCTTTGTACGACTTGTCGTACAGTAAGGCGTACGCCCCGTAGGACACCATCAGCCAAAAAAACAAAAAGGCGCATACCACCCATAACCGTCCTATACTCAAGCCCGCCTCCGGTTCCGCAAAGGAGCTATATATCGTATGAAAAATATCAACAAGCAAAGCTGCCGGAATGACTTTAGAGATCCCATCCAGTAAGGCCGCAAAGGAGGATGGCCACAAGTTTCTGATGTTTCCTCCTGAGATGTTAGTAAAGTAACGGTTCATTAGCCTGAGCCCTCCTTTGCAGCGACTGCATGTGCCGGCGAGTTGTCTTTCGCGCCGAGTCTCCATGAAGCTGCGCTGATATGAGCTTGCCACATCTGCTCATACAGGCCGTTTAATTTCCGCAGTTCGTCATGCGTTCCCCGTTCCGCAATTTCTCCCCGCTTCACGACCAGAATTTGATCTGCCGCGCGAATCGTAGACAGGCGGTGAGCAATGATGAGGACGGTTTTTCCTTTGACCAGCTCGGCCAGACCCCGCTGGATCTTCTTTTCGTTCCCAGCATCCGCATAAGCTGTTGCTTCATCCAATACGAGGATCGGCGCATTTTTCAGCAATGCACGGGCAATCGCAATCCGCTGCGCCTCTCCGCCGGATAAATAGGTTCCGCCTTCCCCGATTTTGGTATCGTACCCGTACGCCAGTTTCTCGATGAATTCATGACAGCAGGCCGTCTTCGCAGCTGCGATGACCTCTTCATTGGAAGCGGTCGTATTTCCCATCCGGATATTCGCTTCGATCGTATCATAGAACAGATGCACATCCTGAAACACGAAGGAAACCGTATCCATCAGCTTTTCCGTCCCCATCTCACGAATCGGAACGCCCCCAATCGTAATGTCGCCCTCCTGAACATCCCAGAAACGCAGCAACAGATTGGCAATGGTCGATTTCCCACCGCCTGAAGGACCGACCAACGCGGTCATCTCACCCGCTCGCGCAACAAAATGGATACCGTTAAGAACTGGCTTAAAATCCTTGCTTTCTTTGGTTTCATAAGCGAAGGAAACCTGCTTAAAGGCGATATCGTGCGCTGTTGGAACTTGGGGAGATACCGGTTCCGTCACCATGGCTTCGGAAAAAATGGCCTCAATACGTTTATTGCCTTCAACAATTTCTCGCATCCCGCTTCCCGCATGCATCAACTTCAATAACGGTACCGATAAGCTCGGTGCTATGATCAGAAACAGAATAA
Source organism: Paenibacillus chitinolyticus NBRC 15660 (assembly GCF_000739915.1). Lineage (GTDB taxonomy): Bacteria > Bacillota > Bacilli > Paenibacillales > NBRC-103111 > Paenibacillus_F > Paenibacillus_F chitinolyticus. The sequence continues at coordinate 547,509 of NZ_BBJT01000003.1, forward strand.
AAGTAATGGCAAACGATTGACTTCCGGAATGACCATTTCCAAGAAGAATGCCCACAGGTACGATAAAAGTGAACAAAGAACTGACAACAACGAAAAAAAGACTGTACGGCGTCTTGCATAAATCCGTTATTTTTAATGAGATATCACGGTACTTGGCAACGGATTGCTTAAACGTCAGGAAGGATTCGGCCGTAACACCGAATATTTTCACAGCGGGCATTGCACGGACATATTCGACACCAGTTGCATTCATTTCTTCCACGGCGTATTGAAATCCGCGATACGCTGTTTGTCCTCTTACGCTGGTAAACATACGGGTCTGAAGCCAAAATCCGAATCCGATCGGAATGAGCAGAACCAGCGCCAAGCGCCAATCCAGCCAAAACAAATAGCCCATCAATAAAATCGGTATCATGACCGCACTGACGATATCGGGTAATTGATGGGCAATAAATTTCTCGATTTTTTCGACACTGACCTCGATAATTTTTTTCAATTCGCCCGTAGTCGTATTCGTATGGTAACCCATTGGCACTTTGGCAACATGCTCTGCCAGACGCACCCGAAGCTGATAGAGAATATTAAACGCAGCGATATGTGAGCACATCCCGCCGATATACAGAGCTACCAAAGCCCCAATACAGGCTATAAACGCGACGCCCCCCCAATACAGAATAAGCTCCTTGTCTGCGCCCTCAGGACTTTGTGCATGGTTCAACAATTCCTCGACTATCTTATACACCGCGACAAAAGGAACAAGCTGCAACAAACTGGAAAAGAAGGAGAACACGCTTGCGACCGTCAACAGCCCCTTTTTCTCGCCGGCAATATGCAACAGGCCCGACACTTCGGACTTGAAACTCATCTTCCTACACTCCTTTCCTTTTATGTACTCAAAAACGAAATCATCCCTGCCCGAAAATCAGGCAAGGACACCCAGAGCTTCTATGCACAAAATTGGAGCTGTCTATTCGTTGCTTTTATGGTTTTTCAATATTTGCTTTCCGAGTCGGTCGAGCAACTCCATACGACCAATGGCCGTGAAGGAATAATTGTAATTGTCGATATTCGTTATTTTGTAGACATTCCCTTTCTGTACGGCTTTGAGATTGTTCCAAACTTTACTGTCGTTCATTGTGTTTTCGCTGTTCTCCATTAGTATCAAGTTGTCAGGATTGATGGTCGCTAAGGATTCAAGGTTTATTTCCCGCCCTCCCCAGCTTTCAGGTTCCGGAATGCCGTCCGTACGCTTCAATGCTAGATCCGTATAAATAAGCTCAGCAGTTCCGGATGAGGAGTAGATAACAAGATTTTTAGGATAGGTTTCGATTACAGCAAAGGTTTCGTTCCCAAGAACAGGTTCTAATTTTTTGCTCCATTCTTCTACCTTTCTGTCATACTCAGACAACCATTTATCCTTCTTCTCTTCTTCTCCAAAAAGATCCGCTAAAAAGGTAAAACGGTTTCTCCACTCGTAATAGGGATATGGCACAATCACTGTCGGGGCAACCTTGGATAGCTGCTCGTACAGATTTTCATTAAATAAGGTTCCCAGAATAATCAAATCCGGCTTAGCGGATACGACTAACTCCAGGCTGATCGGCTCTGCGTACCAACCCAAATTGACTGTATCTGCGCTTAAAAGATTTTTAATCGTTGGAGACAATACTGCTCTATTGCCGAAATCCGTATTTCCTGAAGCGATCGGTTGTATTCCAAGTAACAGAAGCTCCTCCGTCGATCCCGAAAGGTCGGCGATGCGCTTAGGATGGATCGGAATTTTAACCTTGCCGCCCTTGGCATTTTCAACCTCTTTAAATTTTTGTTGATTCTCCCCGTCGCGGGTCTCCTGGTTTCCACATGCGGTTAATACCAACATGCAACATAGGATGGCCAAAACTATTACTCGTTTCATCGTCTCTCCCTTTCATTTATCGATAACGATAATCATTATCAATTATTTTTTTTAAAAAAGGCCTTGACGATTGCTTCATAGCAACTGTCATGAACCAGTATCCCACTTCCTACCTTGATCCAGATACCCAAATCGGGAGTAAAAACCACAAATACGGATTTTGTTCTTTCTTAACGGCGAAATTGTCGGAAGTACTCAGAGGGATTGACACCGTACTTTCTTTTGAATTGTTCGGAAAAATGACCTGTCTTCCCGAAACCCGCTGCATAGGCCGCCTCAGTAATCTTCATTCTGCCTTCTTCTAACATGTGGAAGGCAGCTTCCAGCCTTCGGTCGATCACATAAGCATGAACCGGCATGCCAAACAGCAATTTGAATCCTTTTTTTAGTTTGAATTCGTTCAAACATACCCGCTTGGCGAGTGCTTCCAGACCAGGTGGGGACATCAAATCGCCGTCCAGTATGTCTTTGGCGAGATGAAGGCTTGCAACCTCTGTTCTGGACAGACCAAGCGGCGGAGAGGAGGTGTTCTTTTCCAAAATAACTTCGTAAAGATACAAGGCGATTAGTTCCAATATTTTGCCTTCCAAGTAAATATGCTTGATATCGCCATGGTAATAGCAGTGAATGATATCATGAACAATGCGTTTCATTCCGGATGTCATTTGACTATTATAGAAGAGTCGGGAATTTCCAGATAAAGCGGACGATATTTTGTGTAGCGGAAGATGGTGCAGGGGCCCAATGGACTCCATGTGATTAAGCTTTAGAGAAAGACCCTGAAAGTGACTGTCGACGTCATACTGACATCGATTGCTCGCTTGAATACTGCCAAAAGCGGAGACCTCCCATGGATCGAGTCCAAATTCGCCCTTTCTTCCTTCTACGCTCCAACGGATGCTGTCTCCGAGACAAAATCCAAGGTTTATGTTATTCCCTCCTTCTCTACTGCTCAGGGTCATATTTTTAGTAAAGCGCACGTCGCATATTACTAGGTCTATAGAAGAATACGTACGAATACATTTCCAGTAGCCCTTGCCCATCTCTTCAGGCACCTTCACTACCTGTTCAAAAGAGCATGTTCGATACATTTCATTTAGATTAAGTGTGAGTGCGCAGTTACTATTTTCTGCATTCGCAATCTCACAATATCGCTCAGCGCTTTGCATAAATTCAACCCCGTTTCTATCAGAAGCCGCCCTTTTCGGAGGACCACACATTTTCAAATGGATGGATATTATCATTGCAGGAGTTTCCCGATCGCGTCCACGAATGCTTGTTTCTACCGATTGGAAACTCATCACAAAACAATGATAATCATTATCAATTGAATTATCAATAGCAACCCAAGTATAGCCTTTTGATCCCCATTTCGATTATGGCCAGAAGGGCTCCCCTATGCTTTCAGAGAACGTCTTCAAATGCTATCTATGCTCCGGCTTGTTCTATTTCAGGTTATTTTGAATGAATTCTCGTACTCTTTGTGCCTTGTGAAGGCGTTGTAAACCGTGTACCAGTTCCTTGTCTTCCGAATCAAAAAACAAAAAAGAACGCAAACCTCGGAAATTCATCCGAAAATTTACGTTCTTCACAAAATAATTTCATCTTAGTTCAATCATCATTAACTTTCGCCGCTAATCAGACAACGTCGCCTGATATTGGCTCCAAAGCGTGTTCACGTCTGTTCCGGTAATCACTTTAAATTGATTTTCTTTCCACAACTGAACTTCATTTGCATTGCCGATGATGTTGTAAGGGATCGGGGCCGCGTTCAGTTCACGGATGAAGCCGCGTTTCTTCGAATCTTCAACCCAGCGAAGGAAGTTCGCCGTGCCTTTCGTCTGCCAAGTTCCACCCTTGGTGGCGCTATACCGGTCATGGTAGCCTGTTTCAAAGCGCAAGCTGTCGGCTATCGCTTCCACGTCAAAGTTGCTGTACTGATAAACATGACCAATCTCATGATAAAGAATGCCGATGATTTCTTCGCGAAGCGATTTGGAAGGGCTGGCCACGAATTTTTTCAGATACTGGGAACTGAAACCGACCGTCTTCTGCGTAGAGTCTCCCGATGTCCAAGCCACTCCGGGAACATCTTCAATGGTCACCAAGATTTTTTTGACGTCAACAGGGGCATCTGCGGGATTACTGTATAACAGTTCGTGTACTTTACGTGCGACCGTCAATATTTCTTTCTCGGCATTGGGAAGGGCTTTGGTGAATAAGCTGCCGTTGCCCGATGAATCCAGGTTTTTTACTTCGATGACCGGATTGACGGCATGCCCGATATCATTGGTGCGCGAAAATTCAACTTCCCCCAATTGTATGGAGTTTCCGCTGTGATTTTTTATATTGTTGAGCCTATAATATTGAAAGGCCTTGGTATTGTTCGTTAGAAGGTAATGCTTGCGCTGATGCCGAACGTTGAAGTTCTCATCGCTTTTCGTGTCTATACTGGTCCAGGTCTTGTCATCGTTGGAGCCTTGAAGAACCCAGCTTTTGGGATCGCGTTCGGGTCTGTCATTAGCTGCCGTAAGCGCGTAGCCATCGAGCGTCACTTGTTGGCCGAAGTCGAACTTAAGCCATGCGGTATCGTCTTTAATCAACCACTTGGTCACGCTTGTTCCATCCACCAGGTTCTCTTTGATGTTGGTAGGCGTATGTTCTCCGCTGGCTGTAACGGTGGGTTTGGTGGTACTCCATGTCTTTGCGCTGCCGTCGAATAATTTGATTTCAGAAAGCTGCAAAATACCGCTTCCGTTCTGATTATTAAAGTCATCGAATTTCACGAATTTATAAGCTGTCTAATTGGTAAAAGAGTACGTTTTCGCTTGATGCCGGGAGGTAAAGCTTTGATTCTGCCGTGTGTCCAGTTGAGTCCAGTTAGATCCGTCATTAGAGCCTTTTAATACCCAGCTTTTCGGGTCTCTGTAAGGTTCGTCCTCCGCGGAAGTAATGGTGTATGAGGTCACGACTTTCGCAGCGGAAAATTCATATTGCAGCCAGGCCGGACTGCTGAATGTCAACCATTTTGAAAAAACATCCTGGTCGAACGCTTTATCTTTCCCTTGGTGCGGCGCAAATTCTCCGCTTGCCGATACTTTCCCGTCTAAAGCCAAATTGGTCGGTATAGCGATCGAAGTCGGTTGTGCTGCTGCCGCAGATGGAAGGTGTACACTGCTGCTGAAGGCTATCCCTACGGCGGCCGCTAAAACAAGAGCTTTAAATTTCCTCACGTTTCGTCCTCTCCTCTATCCTTTTATTTGGTATTTACTTGTAAAATATACTATAAAAGGATATGTCTCTCACATAGCGAGAATTAAGGAAAGTTTTAAAAGGATATAAAAAAGTTCCTATTATCACTCTTCAGGCGGCTTATTATATCCCCTGTCCCCATAAGGCTGCAGCTTCTCCAGCCACCGCTTTTTCAACTGCTTACGCTCCCAGCGCATGTCTGTAATTTCCGAAGCCTCTTTCTGCTCCAACACCTCGAAGGCGAAGTTTTCCGCGCCCAGTTCCTTCCAATCTTTCTGAAGCTGGGAGTTGGCAAACCTACCCATGTCCAGTTGGGCTTGCAGGGTGATCCATTTGTTTTTCAGGTTGGGGTAGGTGTCCACGTATAGTTTACCGTTGGTCTTGTTGAGAATTTTAATGGCACCCATGTAGGTCTTCACCTGCTTGTATTCTTCCAAAAGCTCCTTGCGCTTGTTTTTGTCCATGTCTTTCTCTCCTTTCGCCTCTATATGATAAATGGATGTTACAAATACCGCGCAATAATCCGGACTAACTTAGCCGGCAAATCAGGCAGACTCGTGATATCCAAAAATCTCTCGCTTCCATAGATTTGATGAATGACATCCTTGTCCTGGCCTATCGCGGCTGCTAGAAAGGTGATTCCTTTGCGTTCATATTCGGCCATGGTCTGCTGCATATCCCGGACGGCGTAGGTTCCGGTATAATCGTCCATCGCTTTGGGCTGCCCGTCGCTTATGCTGATAAGCAATTTGGTCTGCTGCGGTGAAGCGGCTAACCGGTCTGCCATAATTCGAAGAGCCATTCCGTCTCGGTTGTTGCTTCTGGCGCGAATGCCCATCAGTCTGTACCGGTCGTTGGAATCGGTTTTGTCCAAATCGGTATAGGCGTAAATCGACATTTGTTCCAGCCTGGAAGCATCCGCCGTATCTCCGTAGATCAAGACGGGTATTCGGCAGATTTGGCAGAACTCATAGACGGCTATCACTGCACGTTTTGCGGCTTCCAGCCTCCCGAAAGCGGACATGGATGCCGATTCGTCAACCCTTAGACCGACCACAAGAGAAGGAGAATCGGTTGGCGGAAGTTTCTTGGCAAACGTCCTGAAATCCCGGTATGCAATGCTGTCCGCCTGAAATTTGCTGCCGTAATATTGACGCCTCGCAAATTCCGAAGATGTCTCGTGTTCCAGCAGCGGAAGTGTTTTTCTGGCAATCTCCCGGACGACAGGCATCAGTTCCTCACTTAGGCGGGCATATTCCCGTTCGGAATCGTTATCATAATCCGGACGGTGAACAATAAGCTTCACCTTGTTATGAATGGAACCGGACACGATCTCCCGGGCGTCGCGATTCAGCTTTTTGCGGTAATCCCGCTCCTTTTGCTTGGCTTCCTCAGACTTCGTTTCAAAATTGGCCTGATGATATTTCGCAGCCCCGTCCTCTTCCCTATCCGAAAATTCCGTGGTGGTGGAGTCATCCGAAACATCGGCTGTATTTTCGTCACTATCAGCGGATTTTTTTAAAACGATCCCTGGTTCTTCAAGCTCATCCTCCGGTTCAAGTTCCGTGCTACCGATCGTTCCCTCTGTTTTTAGTTCCGCTTCGTCCGTTATTCTTTTTTTTTTGCTTCGGCATCGACTTGGTCAAGCACGTCCAGTAATCCACGGTTTTTTAACGCCTCTTCTAGCAAGCTGATTTCTTCGGAATCGGTTGTAATCTTGTAGATGACTTTGTGGTAAAGGGACTCTTTGGCTATTGCGCCGCCGGCAACCGCATCCGCCCAGTAAAAGAAGGAACGCATGCCCGCGACGCCTTTAATCGCATGGGCCCGGGCTGTTTTATCCAAAACCACAATGACATCCGCTAAAATAGCGAGTACCTTCTCATTCTTGTAGCCGGTTTTAGACATGGCCCGCTCTACCATGATTTCTTTGGTCGGCAGGTCCATCTTCTCCGTATGCTGCACTCTGTCGCGCAGGGCTTCGTTTAACGGTCTTGTTCCCGCATAACTGCGGTTGGTTGTGATGACCGCGACGAAATCCGGGTGTCTGCGAATGATTTCCGTAGGAAGGTTAATGCTGCCGTCCGGCTCCAAGGCGGAGTTGAGCGCCATAAGCACCGCGGCGTCCCGGATAACGGTCGGTTCCTGAATTTCAAGAAGATAGCCGTTGCGATAGGCTCTGACGATTTCGGAAGGATAAAACCGGTACTCCACCACATCGTCACCGGAGTTTTGCTCTATCTTATTCAGCAGCTGCTTCATCGTTAAAGCCGCCTCTTCCCGGGTACCTCCAAGCACGTTCATCACGAGTTCAGCCGCGCTTTGAAAGCCGTCGCTATCATATAAGGCTCTCAAGACGGTTTGCTCTGCCGGTTCCATCTTCTCAACTCGATCACCTGAAATAACCGGCAATATGGCTCCGATAATATCGGATTTATCCATATCGGCAAAACAGGTCACTTTCGTATAAGGCAGCCCCAAATCAGCCGACAAGGCTTTGGCAAGCTGGGTTTTACCGGAGCCCGCGTCCCCTTCGAGCAAAATATTGGCGATTTTCATTTCCCCGTGGTTCCAGTTGCGCTTGATTTCTTGGCAAATCCGAATTTCCTCTTCGCTGACCTTATGGGAGGCCGGCTTTTTCCAAACCAGTGCTTGTTCTCCATCCGTCAGTTGCCTGTCTGGAGACACGTAATAATCCTGATTGACGTTCATCTCTTTTCACCTCTTAAAAGGGTCAATACCCCATTTCCTCCAACAGCCGGGATAACACGCGAAGCCGCTCCCCGATCATTTCGCCATCCTCGCTAAGAGCCTGGGCAAACAGCTTAATGTCTTGATCCAGCATGGGATTGTCCTCGCAAACGGATACACTCATCGCATCCCCCTGCAGCCCGATTCGGTCGATCATGGGGTTCTCGGGATCATACAATTTCGGGAAGCGGTAGGCATCCTGGAAATATAAGCTGCTTCTGCAAATCAGAATAGCAAGGTCAAGAACACGGTGCATAGGCAGCTCCTCGGACTGTCTGGACCACTTCTCTCCCGTGTGTCTCCATACTTTTGCCGAAATATCGACCTTTCCCCGGTCATTCCACTGGGCCAGCCCCAGAGACAATCCTTTGGCGTCCGTGTTGCGGGCGAGGCGTCCGTCGACCTGCTCGTAATTTTCGGATACGATGACCGGCTTATGTTTTAACGTTGTCGGGATTTTCATCATTAACACGCTCCAATTCAATTTCGATAAATTTATGGTTCACTAATTTACTAATTTACTAAATTACTAAATCTAAAGTTATCATACTCTTCATCCCAAAGTCTGTCAATCGGGGCAAGTTGCTCAAAAAAAAGGACCGTTAAACCAGTCGGTTCAGCGGCCCTGTGCGATATGGATTAAAGTGAAGGAGAGGATTTAGTACTAATCCGAAATATTAGTTTTGTAAACAGCAGCGCAAAATAAAAAATCATTGAAGCAACCCATCCCAACTTCAGGACAAATTCCTCCAGGAACCCCAAGTAAATGTTATACACCAATGAAATCACCGTACCTGTAATTAAAAACATAATGAGCAGAGCTAACTTTCTCTTATATTCTTTCTGAAAAAAACGTTGGCTAATTTTCTCCAATACAAAAGAAACAGGGGTGCCGATCAACAAAATTAAAGGGATGCCATAAAAACCGAATAAGAATAATAGAGTTGGAAAATCAATTAACATCTTGTTCAGAAAGTAAGCACTCATGGAAAAAGTAAAAAGTACAGATGTTATTAAAGCAGCCGTAAGATATTTGATTATTATTCCTCCTTTCAAAGTCCTATCTTAATAGTCTTTCCCTACAAATACGCCCCGAAATAAAACTCCATCGCTTCCCGCGAATAACGGTCATCCCCCTGCCAAACCGCCACGGAATTGAAATCATGGTCTCCGCCGCGACGCTTGCGAGGTGTGTCCCTCGGCACCAGCAATCCGGCATACCCCCATATTTCCATGACTACATCCCGTTCATTTTTGCTCGAGGGGAGTATATCCTTCCAGCGCTTTTCCAGCTTCCGGGCGCTGTCATGATCCTCACATTCCTGAATCGCTTCAATCATGCTGCAAAGGATGGTCCTATCCTCGGCGGTAACCTCAAAGGCTTCTTCTTTGCTGAACAATTCGAGATCCAGCCAGCAGTAAAGAAGCTGGTTCAAACGGATTCCTCCCCATTTGATCCGCTCGAAATTCAGCACGTTCAGATCCGCATTCACATATTCGCGGTCCGACATGATCCCCCGGTAATTGCAGTCCCCGCAGCTGCTGTAATTGGGCCGCACTGCGCTCCGTTCGCCATATGTATGAAGGGGCATCTCCGCAGTCAAAGCCCAGCTTGAAAGAGCGCTTCGCAAATGAACCTTTTTGGTAGAAAGACTATGCAGAAACGCGGCGGCTACACGCTCTTTGGTGATGGTCTGATGGAGGTCGCGAAGCCGTTTGACCAGTTCGTCATGCCCAGTGTTAAGGGGATCGAACATGAGTCCTTTGCTTTTGGCATACTCAAAATCCTCACCGGCATAAACTTCCGGTCTGTTTTTCCAGCCCGCGGCAGACCAAAAAGTGGTTGCCAATATTTTTTTCGCTTTTTTATCCACTCGATTCACGTCCTTGTCCGTTTCTCCATTACCCGAACCATACTTTCCATCCTATTTAGAAGATGACAGGGTTGGTAACAATCTCTTTGTCATGATGATTTCGAGGGGTTCGTTTTCGAGCAGCAAACATCCCGCATCCCGGTACCCCAGCTTTCTGTAAAAGTGCTGCGCTTCTTCATTGGCCAAGGTAGATGTCATAACGAGCTTGAACCCGCGCTGCGTCATTTCCTTTTCCCAAAAAAGGACAACTTCTTTCCCGAAACCTCCGCCCCGATACGGTTCGTCGATCCAGAGCATGTTCATAAACGGAGTGTTATCCCAAAAGTATCCGTATCTCATCCAACCGATGTTCACGTTCTCTTCATTCCGCAGCATATAAATTTCCTTGCTTCTAATTTTGGGCAGAATCAGACTTTCTTTCATATGAGGGTCGCGATCACGCAGGTAATCAAAATCCGTATCGGCTGCCGAAACAATTTGCATGGTATTTCTCCTTTATTTTTAATAGGTTATACTTTATCTATCATAAACCATCCGAACGTGAAAGAAAGAGGGACCCCGACTATGAAAAACCATGCATGGAAAAAAATCGAGCAGTACTATGGAATCGTCTTCCCATCCGATTATTTAAACTTTCTGCAAAAGGTGGAGCAACATGGATATAACTTCGTTGAAAACGGAGACGTCACCGACTGGGAAATCCGATTTTCCGAGCTGGATGAACGCTTCATCGAAACAAACCGGAGTCTTGTGGATGAGGTGAATCCCGATCCCAAACGGCTCATTCCTTTTGCGTGGAGCGTAAGCAGCGGCAACAACTACTTGTTCGATTACCGCACGAACCTCTCCTGCCCTGCCGTTGTTCTCATGGATCACGAGGAAGCGATGGTGCGGGAGGACGCGGAAAGCGAGTCTGAAACGCTCGAAGAAGCGCAGGAGCTGATGGAGCAGAACGTCAGGAAGGCAGCCGACAATTTTGCCGAATTTGCCGCCCGCCTGCAACCTTATACAGCCGAGTAACTCTATTCCCGGGATAGCCCGCTGCATTTCTGTCGCAAAACTTGGCACATTCATTATTACGATCGAGTAATGCCGCGAAGGGCCGTGGAATTCTTCCCGGCCTTTATTGGTTTCCCTGCATCTCCCTCTCAACACAAGAAGCAGCAACTGTTAAACTAGGATTAAGCGGTTAATGGACGCCACCGAGAAATGATTCCAAGCATAAATGATACCTCCCCCGACGTTCTTCCATCACCAAGACATCCTACAAATGACAGGGGGCGAGAACATGTCGCTGCTTATCGGTTCGCACGTATCCATGAGCGGGAAAACGATGCTGCTTCGGGCAAGCGAAGAAGCGGCCTCTTACGGCGCAACGACTTTTCTGATTTACACGGGTGCCCCGCAAAATACACGGCGCAAACCTATCGAAGCGTTCAACCTTGATGCGGGGAAAGCGCATATGAAAGCCCATGGCATTTCGAATATCGTGGTTCACGCCCCTTTTCTCATTAATTTGGGGAATACCGTGAATCCGCGGACTTTCGAGTACAGCATTGAGTTTCTGCGTTCTGAAATTCAGCGGACGGAAGTGTTGGGATCGAATCAGATCGTCCTTCACCCCGGCGCACATATGGGAGCGGGAGCCGAGGCCGGGATTCGGAAAATTATCGAGGGATTGAACGAGGTTCTGACGGAGAAAAGGGACGTCCAAGTCTCGCTCGAAACGATGGCGGGCAAAGGAACGGAATGCGGCCGGACGTTCGATGAACTTGCCCGGATCATCGACGGGGTCACCCATAATGAGCGGCTATCCGTCTGCCTCGATACGTGTCATATCCACGATGCCGGTTACAACATCGCCGAGAATTTCGACGGAGTTTTGCATGAATTCGATCAAATCGTCGGGCTGGACCGCATTCGGGTCATTCATGTCAATGATTCCAAAAACGAACGAGGCTCCCGCAAAGACCGGCATGAAAACATCGGACACGGTTTCATCGGGCTTAAAGCCCTTGATTATATCGTCCATCACCCCCGGTTTGATAGAGTGCCTAAACTGTTGGAGACCCCCTCTATCGGTCCGGTTAAATATAAAAACGCTCCGTATAAACATGAGATCGCTCTGCTGCGCAGAGAGGTCGCGGAGCCGATCGACAAGTAATCAAGACATGCGGAATCTTAGCCTGTTCATGGGAAATTCAGCTGTAGCTGCGCACATCCGCGAGCCGTGAACAGAAAAATAGGGCACGGAGGGGAGTTCAAACAGATCCGCTCCCCCGCGCTTTGTTTCCCTATAACAAAACCACAGCCGCACGGGCTGTGGTTTTTTGTCTGCAAGCAAGAACGGTGACACTGATCGCGGACCGTTTGCGTATTTAGTTTATCCGCTTTTCCGCCTTCGCCAGCAGGTTGTCCATAACAAAATCCAACTGCTTGTCCAGCGAATAGATGTCGTTGTAGTACGACAAACCGAAACTGATCTCGATTAGCCGTCCTTCCTTCACCGCGGGAATTTGTTTCCAGGCAGGATTTTGGGACAAATCCTCCATCCCTTCGTACGCCGAACGGAACACATAATCGCCCGAGTATTGATTGAGCGCTTCCAACGAGACGTTCTTCGAGCTCGCCGCTTTGCTCCCCGCATCGATATCTCTTTGAAGGACAGCAGGTGCTTTCATGCCTAAATATTCATAGATAACCTGGGAACCGCGGCCGTAGTTTCGGGATGAAATGACAGCCATGCTGCCTTTCCCGCCTTCCATTATGGTAACGGTTTTATCATAAATCCCCGCCTGCTTCAGCTTTTCCTTGCTTTGTTCCACCTTCTTATGGAAGTTGTCCAGCAGTTTGGCGGATTCCTTCTCCTTACCGAGCGCTTCCGCAAGCTTATTCAACCGTTCCTCCATCGTCATCTGTTCATAAGGGATGTAGACGGTAGGTGCGATTTTGTTCAGCATTCCGTAGGTCTCTTCCGAAGGGACGATAATCAGATCGGGCTCCAGAGCAAGCACGGCTTCCGGACTTGGTTTGAACCATTCGCCGAGCGACCGGACTCCCGACAGTTCCTTTTCAAACGCCGCTCCTTTGTAAACGTCCGATATCCCCACGGGCATCACATCGAAAGCCAGCACATCGCCCAGTAAATACAAAACGACGACCCGTTTGGGATTCACGGGAATTTCGACGTCGCCTTTGGCGGTGGAAATCATCTTAGTCGAAGGCTTGCTTGGCGCAGTCTGACTGCTGTCGGTGTTGGCGGCAACAGAAGCCGGACTGGACGAAGGAAGCGAATTGCCGTTTGCGGAACCGCCCGTCTTGCCCGTCGAACATGCGCTGAGCAGGATCATCAAGCAAAGCAGCAAAGTGATTGCTGCGGAAGGTCTTCTGCTGTATAACATGGGGAAGTTTAGCTCCTTTTTATATTGAGAATGATTATCATATTCAATATAATTCAGCCTATCTCTTCCCGCAATGTCAAATACGGCCGTATCCGATGGCAAATCAGGACAGCTTCTCCTGTTTCTTTGTTCCGTCCGGTAGCGGACCGGCGCGATTCCAACCTGTTTTTTGAACATTTTAGCCAATGAATAACTGTCGGGATACCCGATGCTTTCGGCAATCTCCTGCAAGGTCAAATCCGTCGACAGCAGCATTTCCTTCGCTTTGTTCAGGCGGAGCCGGATTATATAATCAATCGGGCTTGTGCCGGTTTTGCGTTTGAACAATCTGGTTAAATGCCGGGGGCTGCTGCCGAGCAGTTCCGCTAATTTCTCCAGGGTAACAGGCTCTGTGTAATTCTCCTGCATATAGCGGCGGGCTTGGTCTACGACATCCGCTTTTGCAGCCGGAATGTTGCGGGCGTGCACCTGGGCCAGTACTTCATACACGAACTGATAAAACAGCGCTTTTACATGAAGCCGCTCCAGATTCCCCTGCGTCACCCATTCCTGATGCATAAGCCGGATTTTGCTCATCAGAGAAAGAGGGTGATGCGGCGTAAGGCCATACTGCAGCTGAAACGGATTGCAGTTGTTCGCCAACTGAGCCGCTTCTTTTCGTAAAGGGACGGGAAAATACGCTTTGTAATAGAGCAGATAATAGCTGAACGGTTCTTCAACCGCATAAATATCTAAACGGCTGCCTTTGCCCCCATGCAGAACATGAAAACCGCTTATCTCAAAAAGCTCGCCGTCCATTCGAACACACGCTCTCCCGCTCACCGTGTACATAAAACAGCAGGCCGGCACATTCCATGACCGAATTTCCCCGTCCGAAATCGGCGCTATGCGGCGGACGTCCAAGATTTTAACGGACGCCTCATTCCAAAGGAATAAAGGGTCGTCTATCCGCATCAATTTCACCAACTCCTCGGAACCATGCGGGTTCATTATCCGTTTATTATAATTGATAATGGTTCTCATTATCAATTATAAATTTTCAATAGGCCTCGGCCTTCCGGAAGCTTTTGCTGGGGATTTCAGCAAATTAGGAGCCTTTTTGCCCGGATTGGTTTTCCATCGGACAAATGTAAAGCACGCTCATTCCTTTATGGGAATTTGCGTGCTTTTTTGTTTGCTCGCCATGAAGGGTGCCTTCGGCAGCCGCGAATGAGACTTACGATGACGTATACGCCAGATACGCTGCCGCTTCATCGTAAATGTCGTACTTTCCGCCGCGAATCACAATAATTCCGCTTTTGCTCGCGGAAGATATCCTTTTGGCATCAATCACCTCATGCTTTGTCCACTTCTTTTCCCTGGCCGCGATCAACCAGGAAGGAGCATTGATCACCACGATAGTTTCGGGACCGTCAGCACTCGTCGAGAGCAGGGAGTCGATTTTTTGAAATGCAGGGTCCTTATGATCCGCGAATATTATCCTCGTCACGCTTTGCTGCCTGCTCGAAAGTCGTTTGATTTCTCCGATCAATGCGGTTACTTCGTCACGCTCTTTTCGCTTTTGAATGAACAAGAGCAGCACACAAGCAAGAAACCAGACCAGATTACATAGGAACAGCAGGGTGCTCATGGTGCCTCCTCCTCTTCCTCTTGGTCCATGCGGATTGAAGCAGCCCGATTGAAATCGACAGAGCCATTACAAAAAGGAGCGAATTGATTTGGCCGTATCCGTCTTGTTCGGGAGTAGGCAGCAGCAAATCAACCACCAGCAATCCGATTAGAATGATATTGCGGTAAACCGGAGACCGGTTCAGAAATGCGATTTCTCCGTAACAGGCACACGCATCGACACCCGTCAGTTTTGTTTTCCGCCATGAAAAGAAGGCAAACGCGGCAAGCAGAACGATTGCGGCAAGCTCCCTCCACCCTCCGAACAATCCTATGGCAAACGAAAGAAACAGGAGAAACTCCACTGACAGGACGACCAAAGCCGCTATCGAAACGAGAGAACGGGGAAGGATGCCGTAAGAGTACAACTCGATGCGGAAATTGCGGAACCGGATGGCTTTTATGTAAAACGGCATGAAAAACAGAACCGACATAGTCATATCCAGAACATAGCCTGACCACTGGATCATTTTGTAATCACCCATTTCTTTATAGCGCGGCAAGTGTAACCAGCATTTAAGAGACTTTTTGTTCTTGCAGACGAATCGTTAACGGGTACCAGGCCGCTTCTTCTCCGTTTACCATACACCGGATGTAAATAATCCCCGGTTCCGTCACGATCAGGTGGATGGATACATCCTGATCCACTCCCGGAACCTGATCTTCCGCTCTGTAATTACGCAGAACCGAAGCCGGAGTACGATCAATGATTTCTCCCGACGAGTTTGTAATGATCAAAGCGGTATCGACAAATTCATCACGCGGCAAATCAAACAGTTTGATCAGGACATGCATTTCTATCACAAAGGGCAGCGCCGGAATAGACACTTGATTCAATACAGTGCCTAAGGCATGGCCTCCCAGTAAAGTATTGTTCGTAATCTGATCGCAGACGAGTAATTGAGCGTTCAATGCACGCAACCCCTTTGAAATGGAATAAAAGAGAAGGGACAGCGCCCTTCTCCTTTGTAGTGCTTAGTAGCAGCAGCCAGCGTTGAAAGTGCAAACTACTGTTCTACCGTCCTTGCAGCCCACACTTTTAGTGGAAGTCAAAATTTTAGGATATTGAGTTCCGTTAGCCGTGCAGTAACCAGTCAGGCAAGCTCTGGACTCACTCAAAACTGCTCCATCCGGACATTCACAAGCCATCTTTTTCACCTCCTTTCATAGGTGGAGTTGTATCGTAAAGGTGACAAGCACCGTGATACCGCGTTTAAGTCAAATGAATTCCGCTGATTCGTAGGATCTGTTCAAAATCATCGGCATTGTAGATGACACCTTTGGCCGCTATAATGCCCGACTTGTCTGTGAGCATCATAAAGGGCAGCGCGGTAACTTCGAAATAAGCTTCCATATCGCTTTGATCCATCGTGTTTACGGGGAAATCCCAGCCGAAATACTCTTTCATGCTGCGATGGTCCTCTTCGTCTCCGGTAGTGAAGAGACCGAAAGAAAAAGTCGGATGATTCTCCGCGATCGTCTGAAGATGAGGCAGCAGATCTATGCAATGCGTGCAATAAACGGAGGCGAACAGCAGGACTCGAATAGTGTTCGACTGGTTCCAGGCGGCCCCCATGCCTTCCTTCAAGTTGTCCGGAAGTTCGGGCAGCGAGGCGCCTAAAGGCAGACCGGTATCCGACAAGCGGGACGGGTTGGCAGATGACGTCATGGACATTTCCCTCCTTGTGATTTCGTTACACATACCACTGCTTCTGCTGGTTCCATATCTCGTTGTATAGACCTTGGCGTTCCAACAGTTCATTGTGAGTCCCGGTCTCGGCAATTCGTCCGCGCTCCATCACGATAATGCGGTCGGCATTTCGTGCGACTCCGACCCGATGGGAAATGAGCAGGACGGTTTTGCCTTTAAAGTGTCCCAGAAGGTCATTCATCAAACGAACCTCGCTGAGCGGGTCCAAGGCGGCGGTCGGTTCATCGAACACGACAAGGTCATCGTCGTCCCGAACGAAAACGCGGGATAAAGCGAGTCTTTGCCATTGTCCTCCCGACAGATTGACGGCACCGTCATCCAGAAACCCCAACCGGCTATTCAGACCGTGTTTGAAGGTGTCGGCCAAACCGACTCTGGCAATCATCTGTTCGAGTTTCTCCGAATCTTCGATTTCACCTATTTTGCCGGCAGCCACATTTTCTCTTACGTCCGTCATGTACCGGATAAAGTCCTGGAATACGGCACTGCTTTTTTGCCACATTTGAAATCGGTCCATATTCTTCAAACTGACATCGTCGTAAAAGATCGAGTCCTCTTCCGTCTGATACAGCCCGAGGAGCAGCTTAATGAGCGTCGATTTGCCGGAGCCGTTCTCGCCCAGAATGGCGACAACCTCTCCTTTCTTGATTTCAGCGCTGATCCCGTTTAGAGCAGGCTGATCCTGATTCGGATACCGGAAAGATAAGTCTTGAATCCGGATGTCCTTTTCGAAAACAAACGGTTTGCTGCGGACGTTTTTCTCGGCACTGACGGCCACCTCGTTTTTCTCTTCAATCAGCTTCAGCTTCGCGATGTGCGTGCAGTATTCTTTTAATCGCGAGTAAGAAGTGAACATAGAGCTGATATTG
Source organism: Paenibacillus chitinolyticus NBRC 15660 (assembly GCF_000739915.1). Taxonomy (GTDB): domain Bacteria; phylum Bacillota; class Bacilli; order Paenibacillales; family NBRC-103111; genus Paenibacillus_F; species Paenibacillus_F chitinolyticus. The sequence continues at coordinate 564,950 of NZ_BBJT01000003.1, forward strand.
TTTTCCGTCATGCTGAGCGCCATCGTTATCGCCACATAATCACCGATGCTCAAAGAACCTTTATAAATCAAGTAAGCGGTTATGACCGTAACGGCCGCAGTGTTTAAGATCGAGAGAAGTTCGCCGCGAAAAGTCCGTTGGTGATTCAGTTTATCGAGCTTGATTTGCAGCTCCGCGTATTCCGTTTTCTTTTCCAGCCAGCGCTTTCTAAAGTAAGGGAACAACCGGAACAGCATCATTTCTTTCTGGGTCTCGGAATTTGTAAGGAGATCGTAATAATAATGATGGCTCCGCGTGTTCCTCATTAGCTGCTCATCGATTTCAACCCGCCGGCGTACGGCCAGCAGATCGTAAACACCTCTCCACATACCGACCAGTAGAGCGAGTATTCCCGTAAGCCAATAAGAGTGAAGAAGAAAGAACAAGCTCAATGACGCGAGTATGATTTGTTTGATCAGGCCAATAGCGATTAAGTAGGTATCGTAATATTTATTGTTGCTGTAAGACCAGTAAGAAAAATCGCCTTTGAAACGCGGGTGTTCTTTCTCGATCAAGTCCGTTTTCTCTACAAGATCGATGAGCTTGCCCTCGCACTGGATGGCAAACATCAGGCTCATCTTACGACTCTTCAGCTGAGCGTACGCATCCAAAGCCGCCCGCAGCAGTTGAAACAAGATTAAGAGCACAATACCGCCCATCAGCAGATAGAAGTTTTTAATCGTCAGCTGATCTACGATTAACTTGCTGAGATAAACGCTTACATTCGCTTGGACAGCCGAGAAGACGTATGCGAACAAGGAGAAAAGAACGATGATTTTGTTAAACGCATACACCTTGGAAAAAGCGCTCCATGTCGTCCGAATTGTATATGCAAGCGATTTCATTTGTCCGGATTCAGATTATGATAGACCCGGATCAAGGGGGCAGCCGCGCGGTTCAAGTTTGCTATCTTGTCAAAAATATCCGCTCCTACAGCTTGTCCGACTTTGTTCAGAACAATCGCGTAAGGGACCGCATTTACGTTAAGCTGGGCTTGCAATTTAGCCGTCTCGCACCGGTGAATCCGTACCTGCGGATTGAGTTCGCTGCGCAGCTCCTCCACCGACTCCCGGCTTCCTTCGAAAAGGATGCAGTAGTTAAATCCGGGTTGACTGTTCATAAAGGAAACCGCATAATCCATGTTGCAGGCGGAGCAGCCGGTGCTCATCAGGAAAACGATTGTCCCGTGTTCGGTATGCCTCATCCACTCAAAGCTTACAGGATCGGATTTGGCAAGAAGAATCAGTTCTTCGGGAAAATAGTTTCCTAGTTTGAAATGCTCGATCGTTTGTTTTAAGAATCTTCTATGATCTTTTTCCTCTTGTACCGAATGCACTTTGTTCCCTCCCGGTAGAATGGAATGTAAATTCAACTATTTGCTTTGTTTTCCTTTATTTGACTTCCTTGTTTAGATCTTACCTTTTATCCAAATTGAATGTAAGTGTATTTCGATTACTTTTTATGGTAATATCATTACTTTTCATGCACTTTCTTTGTAAATAATCAATTTTATAACAGTTTAAATAAAAAAAGACACTGAAAAATCAGTGTCTTTTTGCTGCCAACTTTCGTTGCTTCGCTCAGTTCACTCCCGCGTTATATATCCCCTGCCCAGCCCCAACCTCCTTGCCTTCGAGCATCCGCGGATTGAAGTATTCCAGCAGATGCAAACCCGGCATAGCGAATTCTTCAAAAGTGATGGTGTATTGTTTATAAGGAACGGCCGTGTTGTCCGCAAAGGTAACGGAATAAGGATTTCCGTTCAGATCGGTCGTATGCTCCGGCTTTTTCCAACCGAAGTCCAGAACGGTCCGGGTGCTGCGGATGTTCAAATCCCGCATGATTTTGCCGATGCCTTCTTTTTTTTGCGCTAGCTTTAGATTGATCGGCAGAGGGATAAAATCGGGGTACATCACCGCAATATTCTGGGAAACGACAAGGCCGCTTTTTTCCGCGCGAAGAAGCGATTCTCTAAGTACCGCATCCCGCGGCCCTTCTTTTACCGCCACTAAGGGTGCTTGAGTGGCCGTTGCCTGTTTTAGAACGGAAGGAATCATGGTTTCTCCCGTAATCAGTTCGAGAAAATCCGTCGTCCGGTTCTCCGTGGTTAATAAGAGTTGAAAAACGAGCCGTTTTAACCGTTCCAGTTCCGCTTCCATTCCCATCGTTCCTTCCTTCGCGCCTTATTTGTACAAGAAGCCGGTCCGGGTAATTTCAATGGAAGTGCGTCCTGACCGGTCCGGTAAACTGTTCTAAGCTGTACCGTCAGCGGCTCCTCGTAAACTAAAAGCCTGCTATCGTCATTATAAGAAGGAATCCATGATTATTAAAGGGATTTTATTAAAATATTAGATTGTTTTTATATTTTTTTCCTTTTATCGCAGTATTGCTTGTCCTCGTCTCATTAAATAGAAAAAAAGACATCCTCCTAAAAGGATGCCTTTTGCGGATAGTTAAAACCATCCGATCCACTACAGCCGCATCGGCTGAGGACTTGACCAAGGTTGCGCACAGCGGAGAACCGCCTTACAACGCCTTTCGCATAACGGCGAATTGTTTCACGGTCTTGAAGCCCGCCTTCTCGTATATTCGGATGGCCGGGTTGGCGCTGCCCGTGTAGAGGGACATGTACTCCGTGCCTATCCCTTTAAAAGCTTCGCACAGCTTGAAGAAAAGCAGGCTGCCCAGCCCGTGCCCTTCATGATCGGGATGAACGCCGATGCCGGCAAAATAGCCGCGGCCGCTTTCCTGCCGGATAACGGGACCCGCGAAGCCGACCGCTTGTCCCCGGTGGGCCGCGATAACGACGGGCACGCCGTTTGCTGTGCCGGCGGCAATTTCTTGCTGCCACAGCGGGTTGTCGAAGCCCTGCAGCATCGCCTCGATGCCTTCATGCCGGGCAGGATCGAAAAGTTCGACCGCATAGCCTTCTGCGGCGGTCCGCTCTTCCTTGGCCCGGATTTCGTCCGGAATAGAAAATGCCGACAGGTTCAGGTACATGGCGCATTCCATGGCGCGTTCGATGTACCCTTCGCCGAGCAGAAATCCGTACAAACGGCTGTCCGCCGGAACCCCCGGGGCATTGTTGTGTTCGTGCCCCGGCGTATCCGGGATGTACCACGGCAGCATCATCGGATTGAAGAACAGAACATCCGCCTGCTTTTTGCCGAGCTGCCGGAATCGCCCTTCAAGCGCTTCCAGCAGCAGGCGGTAATTCGCATCTGTCTGACGGTCCTCAGACAACACGATGCAGGTGATATAGCCGGCGACAGCGCCCAAAGGCAGGTCGCTGCCTGTGCAGCCGCAAGCGAATCCCGTGATTGTCCCATCCTCCTCACGCATAACGAACGTATTGTCTTTGTCAAAATAAGGACTGGAAAGGAAAATGTCGTTAAAGCTCCGGCCGGTTAGTTCTTTGTAGCCGTCCTTTACGGCTTCCGTGTTCCACAGCCGGATCACCGCGTCCGAATAAGATGGATTCCATGTTTCGATCATGCCGATACTCCCTCCTCATATCTCATAAACTTGTAAAGCCCGCCGCTGTAAGCCCGACCCGCCTAACCATACCGCAGGTCCCGGTTTCCGCCTATTAAAAAACGGGCCCCTGTACTCCGCCGAGATTCTCGGACAAAGCACCCGCACCGGCATCGAAAGAATATTCGAATGCCTGCATGCGGCCGCTTTTCGGAACAAAAGCCCGTCTTGGTTTAGTGCGCCGTCATCCCGCCAGCCTGTTATTCCGTTACGTTTAACGGAGACAGCCGGTTCGGCGCGCTCGTGTTAACCCTTCACCGCACCGACAGTGACACCTTCAAGGAAGTATCTCTGGAGGCTGAAGAAGAGGACGAACATCGGCAGGGCGGAGATGGTGGCACCCGCCATCATCGGCGCAAAATAAGTCGTGTTCGCAAACCGGAAGTTTTTAAGTCCGACCTGAATGGTCTGCATATCCATCGTATTGGTAACGAGGAACGGCCAGAAGAAGGTGTTCCAGCTGTCCATGAACGTCAGGATCGCCATAACGGCCAATACCGTTTTGGACAACGGAAGAATGACCCGGAAATAAATCTGGAACTGATTGCAGCCTTCAATCTTGGCGCTTTCGATAATCTCGGTCGGAATGCTACCCATGAACTGCTTGGCAAGGAAGATGTTATACACCGTCACCAGACCCGGCAGAATGAGCGCACTGTACGTATTTTGAATATGAAAGATGTTAACGATCAGGATATAAAGCGGAACTTGAGTAACCTGATACGGAATCATCATCGCGATCAAAAGGATGGTAAACAGCATCGCCCTGCCTTTGAATTTGATTTTCGAGAAGGCATAACCGGCCATACTGGCGAAAATCACATTGGACACCATCACGGTCGTGGCTACGATCAGAGAGTTGAGCAGCCAGCGGATGGAATACTCGCTATAATCGAAGAAAAACTTGTAGGATTCCAGTGTAAATTTGGTTGGAAGCAGGGAGTAGCTCACCGCGCCAGCCTCGATCGGATCTCCAAAGGAAGAAATAAGCATAAAGTAAATCGGGAAAATCGTAGCCAGAGCAAACAGGGTAAGGATTACGATAATGACTGTATTCCGGCTGTATCTGGCCGCGCGATTTCCTGCGTGATTGTTATAGAGCGCCATATCTCGCCCCCCCTTTCCTCAATATTCCACTTCTTTGCCGAGGAATTTGAACTGAACCAGTGAGATCCCCGCGATAATAAAGGCCAAAATCAGGGACTGTGCGGCCGCTTTGCCGAAGTCGAAGTATTTGAACGCGTTGTTGAACACAAGCAGGCCGACCATCGTCGTCGCATTGTCCGGACCGCCGCCCGTCATGAGATACGCGTTCTGGAAAACCTGGAACGAGCCGATAACGCCCGTTACGAGCAGGAACAACGTAGTCGGTTTCAAACATGGAATAACGATATACCAGAGCTTTTTAATGAACGACGCTCCGTCAAGCTCAGCTGCCTCGTAATAGCTCTCATCAATACCCAGCAGCGCGGCCAAGTAAATAATAATGCTTGTGCCGTGACTGGACAGCCAGGCCATGAGAACCAATGAGAACATTGCGGTAGCGCTTGATCCGAGCCAGTTCTGGTTGCTGATTCCGATATAGCTGATCAGTTTGTTCAGAATACCGGACGGCATTGGGTCGAAAATCCACAGCCATACGACCGACAAGGCAACGCCGGAAGCTACTGCAGGCAAATAGTAAATCGCTTTGAATGTCGTCTGCAGTTTTTTCTTCAGCGGAAGAATCAGGATCGCAACCGCAAAAGAAAGGAACAGGGCGACAGGCACCGTCAGAACCGTATACACGATCGTATTTACGACGGATTTCCAGAACAGTGGGTCTTTAAAGGTCGCCGTGTAATTGTCGAATCCGATAAAGGTGGAACCCAGCGGTCTGTATTTCTGAAAACTAATGATAAAGGCACTAATAACCGGATAAGCCGTAAACAGCGCATAGACGAGAAGCGCAACCGCGATAAAGGCATAGCCCCAGGCGCCGTCTCCTCTGATTTTCCGTCTTTTAACCGGTTTAGCTGGTTGAGTCATCTCCCGCACCCCTCTCCATCCTCTAAGTCATTCTACATATCAGATAGCCGCATGTTGAGGCACACGGCTATCCGATTCCAAGCTCTCTATTCTTTTACGACACCGTCCGCGCCGAACGTTTGCACGGCTGCCGATTTAACCGCTTCGAACATCGCTTCAGGAGTCATTTCTCCCGAAATCAACGCCTGCAGCTTAGGAATGATCACTTCTTCTTCCAGCTTGATCGCTTTGGCGCCCAGGTCGGCCGGGATATCCGGACGGGCAGGAGCCGCATTCTTCAGCATCGTTTCAACCGCCGCTTTGTTATCGGCATCGCGGTTAACCGTCATGCTTTCGGCTTCTTTCTTACCGCTCTTCGTAATGTGAGCGACAAACAGGTCGTTGTTCGTCGTTGCCGCTACTTTACCGCTTGCGAGGAAGTAGGCCGCTTTTACGACGTTGGCTTTATGCTCGGCCGTCGGTTCTTTCGAGCCGCGGAAAGTCACGTAACCGTCGACCGCTACGCTGGACTGCGGTTTTTGTCCGGCGAAAGTCGGAACCGGCAGGACCGTGTATTCAACCGGGACGCTTCCTTTAACGGCGCTGCCGTCATTGGCTTTCAGCTTCTCGTTGTTTTTCTTGGCGGAGTTCTCGAACGTCGCCAGACCTTTACCGGTAATCATCGTTTGACCGGTCAGGAACATGTTCCAGCGTTTACCGGCGTCGATGGAGCTAAGTTCTTTCGGCATGGAGCCGTCATCGATCATCGTGCGGATATCTTTTAACACTTCAAGATAGTTTTTGCTGGTGTACGCATATTTCAGATCTTTGGTGAACGGCGCAGGCATGCCGGCATTTTTGATCAGAATGTTGAGATAGTCTTTGGACGCTACGCCCGCGGTCGCAAACACGAAGCCGTAACGGGATGTTTTGCCGCCTTCGGAAACGACGCCTTTCTTGATCGCTTCGCGGAACTCGTCAAACGTCCATCCGTCTTTCTGGACTTTCTTCCAGTCGATGCCCGCTTTCTCGAGGTATTCGCGGTTGCCGCCGATCGCGTGAACTTCCATATAGCCCGGGAAGCCGTAAAGGCCGTCGCCTTTCTTCATATACTCAAGCGGAGCCTGGTCGAAATCTTCCACCATTTCTTTGGTAGCCACGTCCTTGATGTCCATCATCATTTCCTGCTGCATATACTTGGAAATGCCGTCGGAACCCATGAACGCGATATCGGGAGGGCTTCCCGCATTCACCTGCGTATCGAGCTTCTGTGTAATGTCTTCCCAGCTTGCCGGCTCGATTTTCAGCGTCAGGTTCGGATACAGCGCATTGAAATCTTTCGCCATTTGGGCAAAATTGTTCTGATAGCTCGCGGAAACCGGCGGAAGCAGGGCCGTGATGGTGTCTTTGGCGTTCGGATCGCCCGCCGCGCCGCCTTCTTTTTTACCGGAATCTCCGCAAGCCGCCAGTGTGGACATTGCCATGGTTAACGCCAATACCGATGCTGCTGCACGCAATTTTCTTTTCATAAATAACAAGCCTCCCCCAAGGATATGAAAATTTACACCACGTTGGTCGTGGTTCGTATTGCCGCTTTCAAACTGCCCTCGCACTGATCCAGGACCCGCTGCGCCTCAGCCGCGTCCAAGCCGCTTTTGATCATCATGATCGCCAGCTTACAACTCATGGAAGCGCTTTCCAAAACCGCAGCAGCCGTCTTGTCATCCACGCCCGTGGCCGCTTTTATGATGCGTATGGAGCGGTCTTTCAGCTTGATGTTACTGGCTTTCAGGTCCACCATCAGATTGTTGTAGGTTTTGCCGAGCTTTACCATCGTACAGGTCGTAAGCATATTCAGGACCAGCTTCTGTGCCGTACCCGCTTTCAACCGGGTCGATCCCATAATGACTTCCGGCCCGACAACAGGGGCAATGCATACGTCGCAAACGGATTCGAGTTTGGAATGTTTGTTGTTCACCAGACCGATGGTCGCCGCTCCGATTTCCCTTGCCTTGTTCAAGCCGGCAATGACAAATTGCGCGCTTCCGCTGGCCGTGATTCCGATTACCGCGTCTTTGTCCGTTACGCCGCACCGTTCGATAAGAGCGATTCCCTCATCTTTATTGTCCTCAAAACCTTCTACAGCTATTCTTAGTGCCCCATCTCCTCCGGCGATATGCCCCTGCACCCGCAGAGGATCGATACCGAAAGTTGGAGGACATTCAGATGCGTCGAGTACACCGAGCCTGCCCGAAGATCCCGCTCCGATATAGAACATTCTGCCGCCGTTTTTAAGCACTCCATGCAAAATATCAACCGCTTTCACAATTTGCGGTATTTCAGCCGCAATCGCAGCCGGAACCGTCGCATCCTGTTCGTTCATCAGACGCAGCATCTGTTCCGTCGTATATTCGTCCATCTTTAGTGTTTTCTCGTTGATCTCTTCGGTCGTTAGTCTCGCCAGATACTCATCCACAGCTTTCTCCCCCCCATCTGTTTAGTTCAACTTCTTGATTTCATCTTAACGAGAAATTTCAGTTTGGTCAACAGTTTTTGAAATAATATTTTATGATGAAATAATTTATTGTTGTTTTATTTTCTTTTCCCCTTTGCCGCACGGCATTTCTCTCTTCTTTTCGCGCAAAATAAAAAGGACCCTATTCGGTCCTTGATTTGACATATTCGATCCGGCGGCGGTTTATGCTTGGGCGCTGCCGCGAATCAGGAAGAAGATTAGCGGTCGCTTTCATTCGTCCATCCGAACTCGGTTTCCGAAGGCAGCTCCATATCCTGCATATCGGCAAACATTTTCTCATGGAGACGCGGCGCGTGCTCTTTGGTCAGAAGCATTCCACCTCTTTCGGTTCGTTAACGCCGCTGCTTCCCCGCCACAATATTGTGCGTTTTGGCTAAATATTTTTTCACGTGCTGATATTCCGCGCTTGCCACTCCGGCGAAAAGAATATCCACGACGGTCAGCATGGCTATCCGCGAACCCATCGCGCCGCTTCGTATCGTAATTTCCGGCGTGGAAATGCTGAGCAGAATGTTCGCCTGATCGGCCAGCCTGCTTTTTGTATACTTCGTTATGGCGATCAGACAGGCGCCGTTCTTTTTGGCGATTTCCAGCGCGTCGAGGATCTCAACGGTTTCTCCCGAATTGGAGATGAAGATAGCCACATCGCCTTTCTCCAGAAGCGTTGCCGCCGTCAGCATACTGTGTCCGTCCGTATAGGTATGACACATCTTATTGATCCGTGTAAATTTCTGCTCCGCGTCGGTTCCGACCAGACCGGATGCCCCGATTCCGAAGAAGGCAATCCGCCTGCACGAGCGAAGCACATCAACAGCCCGCGCAATCTCGCTCTTGTTGATTACCTGCAGCGTATCTTCAATGGACTGGCTGTTCGTGCGCGAAATATTCAAAATAATCGTGGACAGGTCGTCTCCCGGCTGGATATCCCGGTACGGATTCGCATCCTCTTCGTGCATGGAGCCGAGGGAAGCCGAAATGCTGACGATAAAGCTGCGGTAGCCCGGATATCCCATCGTTTTGCAGAACCGCAGCACGGAGGCGTCGCTGGTCTTCGTCAGCCGGGCCAGATTTTTGATCGAGAGATGCGGGATTTCCTCCACGTTCTCCAGGATGTACTCGCCTACCGCTTTCTCGACGGGAGTCAGACTCGTTTTCATTTGGCGGATTTTAATTAAAACGTTATCATTTATGGCCATATTTTTCCCTACTCGCTATAAATTCTTGAAACTGAACCGTAACAAAAGAAGGTGAAACGGTGTCATCAACATGGTTCACCCCTAAAACAATTTCATCATAAGCGCAATTATTATAAAATACAAGATTAATAGCTAAAAATGAAAAATAATAGAAATAGGGAGGGAAATGATCCCTGCCGGAGAGATAAAAAGCCAATGAATAGAAAAAAGCCCGCAAAATCTGTCCGGATGGACTCGACTGCAAGCTTTTTGTGGAAGCGTTGGTAATCTGCGGCGGATAACCGGTCAAACGGAAATAAACCTCAGAACCCGGCCGAGGTTTCGCCGGATAAGCGTTAACGCCGCCCGTGTTCTCTCCCGGTTCACCGTGGGCATCGAGGACGCACGCACCGATCAGCATGCTGACCGTTTGACCTCCCCACGAGTGTCCGGCGGTCCGGGCCGTTACCGCCCATCCGCCGCAGCGAAATCAGATACGCTCTGTCGGAGAACGGAAAAGAGCGGAAGAGCGGACCTCGTTCTACTCGATTCCGCTGCGTCTCTGATTGTTCTCGCTCTCATACATTTTCATCTGCTCGAAAGCGGCCTCGACCATAAAAGCTCCGGCGGGTTCGACTTTTCTGGTCGCAATAAACATCCGGACCAGAGAACTGCTCGTCTGCATGTTCGGCGTATACGGCGATAAATAGACGGTATCGGCTTTCGTCGTATTCCGGACGTACTGTTCCAGCTGCATTTCGTACTCGAAATCCGTCGCGTTGCGGATGCCGCGGACAATCGCCTTGGCCCCCGTTTCATTGACATAGTCCGCCACGATGCCCTCGAAAGCGACGATTTTGATCCTTTTGCCCGGCGGAACGGAAAGCCTGACCAGCTCGGTTCTCTGCCCAATCGTAAAATGATGCTTCTTGGCACGGTTGTTGGCAACTAGTATGTGAAGCTCGTCGAACAGATTCGTTGCTCGATCAATGACCGACGTATGCCCGAGGGTAATGGGATCGAAGCTTCCCGCGTACACGGCTATCATGCCTGCTCCTCGCTGACGACAACCGCATCCCGGATCTGTTCGAAGGTCAGCGGAATATAGTCCCAGTGCTCCACGCACACGTTGAAATAGTTCTTGCCCTCATACTTCTGTCCATGGATATGCCCGTGAACATTGACGTACGGCATATGTTTGTTCATATAAACCGGTTCGTGCGACAGCAGGAAAAAGTCTTTGTACAGAACCGGGTATTCGCTCACTTCGTCAAATCCGGCGTCCAGCCACCAGGACCGGGACCTGCCTCTGTCGTGATTGCCCAGAACAAGAAATTTATAGCCGTTCAGCTTTCGGACGATTTCTTGTGTCCTTTCCTGATTCAGAAACGAAAAGTCCCCCAGATGAAACACCTTATCTTCGCTTCCGACTGCGGCATTCCATTTTTGAATCATAACGTCCGTCATTTCGTCCGCATCCGCAAAAGGCCGGGACTCGAAATCGATAATCAGTTTGTGCCCGAAATGATGGTCCGAAATAAAAAAATCGCTAGGCATGCTTACTCCCCCTTACATAATAGTCCGGATGGTTATTCCAGTCAGCCGCTTCATACCTGTTAGTTTACCAACTTCGCCGCAAAAAGGCACTAACGTTTCAATTCGTGTTCGATCGCCCGGCACGAAGCTATAACGATTCTTCATCCTCCCATCAAAAACGGAACACCACAGCTCCGGCCCCTATTGTTTCATTCAAAATAAAATCAAGTTTTTTTGGGCGAACAAGGTTCCCCCTTTTTTCTTTCACATAAGATGTGGCTAACAATTAGGACATTCGTTACCGTGCGGCCATCCCCGATTTATTCCTCCTCCTAAAAGTTTTTCCCTAGAGAAACTTTTTGTTGACAGTCTAAAACTGTTTGCCTATACTAACACCATAAAGCAGCGTTAACGGAAGGCACATTTCCATAAATAAAATTTTGCACTCGGCAAACAGTTTGTCCGAAGGGAAAAAGAAAGGTGGGCCCTATGTCTTTATCAGAATTGTCATTGGACCAGGTCAAGGTGGGAAGCGTTGTCCGGTTAAGCCGGATCGAGGTACAGGGAGGGATGCGAAGACGGCTCCTTGATCTCGGATTCGTCCCGGGTAACCGCGTGGAAGTGATCCAGCGAAGCCCGCTCGGCGACCCGACCGCATTCCGTGTCAGCAATACAACCATCGCGCTCCGGAAAGAAGAAAGCTCGCTCATTTATACGGAGCCGGAAGGAGGCGACAGTCTGTGAAAACTTATACCGTAGCACTGGCCGGCAATCCGAACACCGGCAAAAGCACACTGTTTAACCGGCTGACGGGACTCCGGCAGCATACGGGGAACTGGGCCGGCAAAACCGTGCTGACCGCGGAAGGCGAATTTGAGCGGAACGGAATTCTATACAAGCTCATTGATCTGCCCGGCACTTATTCCCTCTACTCGAATTCGGCGGATGAGGAAGCTGCCAGGGATTACATCATCTTCGAGCAGCCGGACGTCACGCTTGTCGTGCTCGACGCGACCTCGCTGGAGCGGAATTTGAATCTTGCGCTGCAGGTCCTAGAAATGACCAGCCGTGCGGTTGTCTGCATCAATCTGATGGACGAAGCCGAGAAGCTCGGCATCCGGATCGATCTGGATCGGATCCGCGAGAGGCTCGGCGTGCCCGTGGCCGCTATTTCCGCACGCAACAACAAAGGCATCGGCCCCATGCTCGATCTCGTCGAAAAGGTGGCTGAAGGCGTCCTTCATCCCGAGCCCCTGCCTATCCCCTACAGCGAAGAAATCGAGCGCCAGGTCCGGGAGCTGGAGCCTTTCGTCCGCAAGACGCTCGGAGCCCGCTATCCGGCCCGCTGGATCGCGCTCCGTCTGCTCGACGGGGACGAGAATCTCATCGCCTCGCTGAAACAGCGGCTAAACGGCGCGGCGCCGGCGCAGGGACAGGGGGTAATGAGCTATGGCCACACCGCATGCAACTAACAGGCCCGATCCGATCGATTCCCTGCTATCCATGGCGCAGACCATCACGAGCGGCAGTTCCATCCGGGACGAAATTGTAAGCGACATTTATAAGACGAGCTGCGACATCTGCAATGCGGCCGTCCGCTACGAAGACAAGAAAAAGCTTGCCGGTACGCACAATCTCGATAAGATTCTGACTTCAAAGCTGTGGGGCTATCCCATCATGTTTGCGGTGCTCGGCGCGATCTTCTGGATCACGATTGCCGGGGCCAACGTTCCTTCGGGCTGGATCGCGGATTTCTTCGGGGTAATCGAAGGCTACCTGACGGCAGGTTTCCAGGCCGTCCATGCACCCGCATGGCTTCACGGCATACTGGTTCTCGGCTTCTTCCGGGGTACCGCCTGGGTAATCTCCGTCATGCTTCCGCCCATGGCGATTTTCTTCCCGATTTTCGCATTGCTTGAAAATTTCGGCTATCTCCCCCGGGTCGCGTTCAACATGGACCGCCTGTTCAAGAAGTCGGGCGGACACGGCAAACAAGCCCTGACGATGTCGATGGGCTTCGGCTGCAACGCGGCGGCCATCTTGTCCACGCGGATCATCGAATCCCCGCGCGAAAGAATGCTGGCCATCCTGACGAACAACTTCGTCCCGTGCAACGGCCGCTGGCCCACGCTGATCCTGCTGTCCTCTCTTTTCATGGCGGCCGGCGCCTCAGGAGGCTGGCACACTTTAGGAACCGCCCTGTTCGTCATGGGGCTGGTGCTATTCGGCATCGTGATCACCTTGTCCGTGTCGTGGGTGCTGTCCAAAACGGCTCTCCGCGGCGTGCCCACGCATTACACGCTGGAGCTTCCCCCTTACCGGAAACCCCAGATGTGGAAAACGATCCTGCTCTCCTCCCGCGATAAATCGTGGGCCGTGCTCAAACGCGCGGTAATCGTAGCGGCTCCCGCCGGAATCATTACCTGGATTCTGGGCAACATCATGATTAACGGAACGAGCATCCTTGCCCATACGGCGGCTTTCTTCGATCCTTTCGCGCATCTGATCGGTCTGGACGGCTATATCATCATGGCATTTTTACTCGGCCTGCCGGCCAATGAAATCGTTCTGCCGATTTTGCTCATGGGCTACATGTCCTCCGGCGCCATGGTTGATGCGGACGGAATGGACAACATCAAAGATCTTTTCCTGCAGCATGGCTGGACTTGGCTGACGGCCCTTAATATGATGCTGTTTTCGCTGCTTCACTACCCGTGCGGCACGACCCTGTTCAACATTTATAAAGAAACCAAAAGTACGAAATGGACGATCCTGTCCGCGCTTATCCCGCTGGCTATCGCCATCCTGGTTACATTCGCCACCGCCCAAGCGGCCAGAGCATTCGGATGGGTATAAGCAATCTTAGAAAAAAAGAGAATGGAACGGACCGTGTGAGGGTCTGAACCGTTCTCTTTTTGTTTTGCCGTTCGAAAAACTATTTTACAACTTCCCCAAAAAGGTAAAAAAAGGAAATTTATTATCGGAACGAGGTGTGCTTATGAAATTTCTGGTCTGGCTTCTTAAAGCGATTTTCGTCCTGCCGGCCGTCCTTGTGATGGAACTTGTTTTCGGTCATCAGGGCACGCTTTTTCTCAAAGAAACAGCCAAAAAAGACGATACGGGCGGGGAAATGTACCGCAAGATCGAAAAGCGGTGAGCAGGGACAGCCCACACAACCCGCACTTTAAAAGCACAAAAAGAGACCGTCAGACCGGCGGTCTCTTTACGCTGTTTCCCCGGGAGTTCATGAAGTCCGGTCCTCCGGAGCAGATTAGTATAGGATACTCTCTAAACGGTGAATGATCTGTTTGGCGGATGAGGAAAGTACCCTCGCGCAAACACTAAGAGACACCGCCATAATCAGCCGTGCCTCCACCGTCTGTATTCGTTTTTCTAACACCTTTGCAGCTCTGCTGTGGCGAAACGCCCGGTTTGCCGCAGCAGAGTGACAGCGAAATGTTTAAGGAAGCGCAAGCTTCCCCATCACGGTCGGACGCGCCGCCCCCGTTGCCGAGGGCAGATTGTTGGGGATGCGGCGCAGGAAGTCATTGCCGAGCAGCGCGAAGATGACGGCTTCTTTGGCGTCGTCATGCACACCGAGCGCACCCGAGGTCGTAACATGCTGGTCCGGCAGCAGCTCCGCGAGCATCGACAGCAGCGTCCGGTTGTGGGCGCCCCCGCCGGAAACGATGACCTCGTCCACGCGGCAGCGCGAAAACACGAACCGCCGGCAGCCTTCGGCAATCGTACGGGCCGTAAACGCCGTGGCCGTCGCCACGATGTCCGCGTCCGCCAGTCCGAGGGCCTTCGCCCGCGCGATAAAATCGGCCGCGTACGCTTTGCCGAACACTTCGCGGCCGGTTGATTTGGGCGGCTTCAACGAGAAGTACGGATGCGTCATGGCGTCTGCGACAAGCCCTTCATCCGCACGTCCCTGCGCCGCCCACGAGCCGCTTTCGTCATAGGAATGCCGGCCTCCCGACAGCTGATAGACCACCTGGTCGATCACCATGTTGCCCGGCCCCGTGTCGAAAGCGAACACATCGGACGGCCCCGCCTGAGGGGGCAGGACCGTGCAGTTGCCGATGCCGCCTATATTCTGAAGCAGGCGGCCTTTCGTTTCGTGGCGGAACAGGATGAGATCGCCATAAGGGACCAGCGGCGCGCCCTGTCCGCCGACCGCCATGTCGGCCGGACGGAAGTCGCCGACGACAGGGACGCCCGTCCGCTTGGCAAGGACGGACAGGTCGCCGAGCTGGAGCGTCGAGCGGACGAGGTACGGATCGGCAGCATCCCCCTCGGGGATGTGCCAGACCGTCTGTCCGTGAGAGGCGACGAAGCCGATGCGGTCCATGGTCAGGCCCGCTTCGCGCACCGCCTCCAGCGCGGCCTCCGCCATCCGCTCGGCAAGGAAAACGTTCATTCCGCAGACGAGGGCAACGTCCGAACGAGCGACGGAGCAAAGATCTTTCAGTTTCTCCCGCAGCGCGTCGTCATAAGGTCTGCTGTAGAAATGCAGCAGCTCCAGCCGGGTATCCAGCCCGCTTCCGTTTATCCGCACAACGGCGGCATCGATCCCGTCCAGCGAAGTTCCAGACATCAGCCCGATTGCGATTACTTCCTCTTCCTTTATGCCGAGTATCATGTATACCCCTCCCAAGCGTCGTCCCCGTGCCTCCGGACAAATAGGTGGAACAGGCCGCACGGGTTCCAGTTGGCTTTATTATAGAGGGACGGAAATATTTTTTCAACGAAATTATATTTTATAAACTTTTATTTCACATCTTTTCGCTCTAATCACTTGTCCCGTTTCATATATAAGACTCGGCTGCGAAGAATGTTTCGTTCGTCCGCTTTCTTATTCTCATCTTGACTTTTTGCGAAAAAACACATCCGTCTTCTCACGCATCGAAAGGGCGGGCTTAAACACCCATTCTTCTTCGGCGTCCGGAGACACTTGTTCTTGCCCCTCCGAACTGTCTACGGCTTTTTTCCACTTCCGGCTCATCATCCGGGTAATCAAGGTGATAACCCCGATAAAGCCCAAGCTGACATAGAAGCCCGGGCGGCTGCCGTGGTGTGCAAGCGTTCCGCTGACGGCAAGCAAAATAAGGGCGATGCCCGTGATCCGCTTCGCTTGTCCCGGCGCTTTCAGACAAAGCAGTTTTCCCGCCGTGATCAGAATAAACAGCCAGTTATATAGGAGGAGCAGTCCTGCGGCGGTTGTGATGTATTCGTACACGCCTCCTGGCATAAGCAAGGCCAGAAGGATCGAAGCCGTCATCCCGCAGGCCGTTAGACCGAGCGCCGGGAGCGGGAGATTTTTTTTCCAACGGCGGGCGAAAAGTTTGGGGGCATCCTTATCTTCCGCTAACGTTACGAGCATGGTGGTCACGGCGAAAAGCGATGCCACCATCGTCGAAAAACCGGCGATAATCAGCACCCCGTTGAAAACGTGCGGGATAAACGGCAGCCGGTAATGACTCAGCGCCAGCACAAACGGGCTTTCTTTGGTATGAAAGACGCTCCAGGGCAGCAGCGTGACCGCCAGTCCGATGGACAAGACATACACGACGGCGAGCAGCAGCAGCATGATTTTCCCCGCCTTCGGCGCTTCTTCCGGTTTCTGCAGTCTAAGGGCCATAAGCCCCATAATTTCGATGCCGCCGAAGGCGTAGAAGGCGAAAATAAGCGAAGACCAGAGACCCGACGCCCCGGCGGGAAACAGCGTCGAAGCTTCAACGGGAAACCTCGGCGCCCGGCTTCCGCCAATGATGCCGAACAGAGCCAGCGCGGCAATGACGAGAAACATCACGATGGCAGAAATTTTGATTACGGCAAACAAATTTTCCATCCGTTCGAATCCTTTTGTGCCCAGCATAATAATCCCAAGCCCGAGCACGCCGTATCCCGTCGCAAATCCCCACATGGGAACGGCCGGAAACCAAAACCGGGAAAACAGGGACAAAGCCGTCAACTGACTGCCCATGATGAGCAGCTCCGAGCTCCAGTACACCCACCCGCTGCTGAATCCGGCCCAGCGGCCGTAAGCCTTTTTGGCGTAAGAGCGAAAAGAACCCTTGACGGGGTCCGCAGCGGTCATTTTCGCCAGCACGTCGAATACCATATAGGTTCCGATTGCGGCCAGCACGAACGAGATCAGCACGGCGGGACCGCCCATCGTAATCGCCAGACCGGAACCGAGGAAATAGCCGGTTCCGATCGTAAACGCCACGCCAAGCAGAGAGAGCTGCCACCATTTCAGCTTCTTTTCGTCTTCCTCGGCCGTCTGCTTCTTTTCCACGGGAAGTCTCTCCTTTGCAGTTGAACCATGAAGTTCTTTTAAAAAGAGTTCCCCCGGGGCAACATTTGTATGCCGGCCGGTTTCGTCTGTCTTGTATGGTTCTGCGTGAGTTTTGGTCGCCCGGGACACCGAAGCAAAAATAACCGCCTGCAGGACGCAGACGGCTAATAGAAATTTTTGTAGGTTCCGGGTGCTGCGCAGCTCCTTTTTGTAGGTTCCAGGTGTTGCGCAGCTTCTGTTGTGCAGATTCCCTGTATTGTGCAGGGTCCGTTAGTTTGGCAGGTTCATTGTGATCGGTATTTTGTCCTTTTTCGTAAAAGGATTAGGGTCTTATCGCTCGTCGTTTACCGGGTGACGGGATTAACCGGTTTGCCTTTCGCCAAGTAAACGGTTACCCAGCAGGATACGGCGGCAGTCAGGGAA
This sequence comes from Paenibacillus chitinolyticus NBRC 15660, assembly GCF_000739915.1. Classification (GTDB taxonomy): domain Bacteria; phylum Bacillota; class Bacilli; order Paenibacillales; family NBRC-103111; genus Paenibacillus_F; species Paenibacillus_F chitinolyticus. The sequence continues at coordinate 582,504 of NZ_BBJT01000003.1, forward strand.
ATAACGACTCCCATCAGAAGACCGACAAACTGCATGAAAGGATCTTGTTCGGGAGCGGACGGCGGTAGCAAGAAGATTTGCAGAAGAAGATAGACGGTGAGCACCCAATAAAAAGCGCTTCCGACTCCGCCGATAATCCGCTTTTCTTTCTTCGTGCTCTCACGCGAGATACTCATCTGAATCCAGATCATAAAGCTGATAAACGCGCCGGCGCCCGCAAACAAAAACAGGGAAAACGCGACATTCATCATGACGGTGAGCACCACAAGTGCCGAAATGACAAGGAAAATAACCATGTTCACGATAAATAAAAAGCCCCCGTACGCGTAGGGGGATTTCAGTCTGGCCGACGCGGCCATTCTGGTAAACCACGGGATCGGACGGAACGTAATCCTTCTGACAAGGATGATTTGGATAAGGACAAGAACCAGACCGAACAATAAAAGCACAGTCACTTCCAAGCACTCTCCCTTTCAACTCTGCATGTTTTCCTGATTATAGCAAAGGCGCATACAGTGCAACAAGACTAGGCTGCTTTTGTCCGCTTTCGGCGGTTTGTTTTCCATTGACAATAATAGTTGTTTAACATATAGTTGTTGAGACAATCATTTTAGCGCGGAGGGATCTAATGACAACGGAACCCATCTTCAATAAGAACGGATTGAACGATTCCTTAGGCTTTTTGCTGGGCGTGGCTTACCGGAAGATTTCCAATTCCCTGTCACAGCGGCTGAAAGAGTATGACATCACACCCGAACAATGGTCGGTACTCTACCGGATCTACGAGCAGGATGGTCTCATCCAGAAGGACATCGCCGCCAAAGCGGGTAAAGACAAGCCGACGACGACACGCATTTTGGATTCGCTGGAGTCGAAGCAATTTATAAGGAAGCAGGTGGGTCAGGGAGACCGGCGTTCTTTTCATATTTATATGACGGACAAAGGCCGCTCTCTGATTGCGGAAACGGTTTCCATTGAGCAGCAGACGATCCGCGATGCCGCTGCGGGTTTGTCTCAGGAGCAGTACGACCAGCTCATTACTTTTTTGCGAGGGATCATCGACAACCTTACATTGACATCAGAAAGCGAATAGGAGTGTCTACATCATGTCTAAACATCCAGAACAGCTGGAACTGCTTCACCATCCGGATGCGGGGAAAATTGAACCGCTCTGGACGAAATCGTTTATTATGCTTACGTTTTGCTATTTTCTTCTGTTTCTCTGCCTGCAAATGCTGCTGTCTCCCTTCCCCACCTACGCGAAGGACCGGTTTCATTCGGGCGATTTCACGTTGAGCCTCTTAACCAGTCTCTTCGCCATTTCGGCGATTATCACCCGGTTCGTAACGGCTGCCTTGATGCGCCGTGTACACCGCAACACGCTGCTGTTCTGCGGTGTGGCATTCGCCGCCGCTTCGACGGCGGCTTATTCGTTTGCCGGCTCCATGGGCGCGCTGCTGGCACTGCGCGTCTGCTTCGGCATCGGCTTCGGGATGGCCAGCACGGTTATGCCGACGCTGGTGTCCCAGATCATCCCCCGCCGCAGAATCGGCGAAGGGGTCGGGTACTTCGGCCTGTCGAGCAGCCTGGCGATGTCCGTCGGGCCGACCATCGGCCTCGCGATGATCGGCAGCTACGGCTTCGGCCCGCTGACCGCCATGGGCACGGCGGCGGCCGCCCTGATCGTGCCGCTGCTGCTCGGCTCGCGGAGCATTCCGCCGCAGCCGGCGGCCGCGGTCGTTTCGCCTGCTGGTCAGACGGCAGCCTCCGCCGGCGGAACCGCGAAGCGCAGCGGCTTCAACAAGAAGCTGCTGCTGCCGGCTCTGCTCAACGCGCTGCTGTCGGTGACGTACGGCGGCCTGCTCAGCTTCATCGCCTTGTACGGCAAGGAAGTGCATCTGGAACAGATCGGGCTGTTCTTCCTGTTCAACGCGATTACCGTTCTCGTCGTCCGCCCGATCTCCGGCCGCCTGTTCGACAGCAAGGGGCATTCCGCGATCCTTATTCCCGGCGCCCTCATTCTGATCGCGAGCCTGCTCGTTCTGTCCGTGGCGACAACGATGCCCGTGCTGATCGTCTCGGCTCTGCTCTACGGTCTCGGATTCGGCGCTCTTCAGCCGACGACCCAGGCCTGGATGCTCCGTGAAACGCCCCCGGAGCAGCACGGCACGACGAACAGCCTGTTCTACAACTCCATCGATTTCGGAGTCGCTATCGGCTCCATGCTGCTAGGCCTCGTCGCCTCCGGCACCAGCTATGCGGTAATGTACCGTTATGCCGCCGGTGTGATGGCGCTGTTCCTGCTTGTGTACGGCGTCTATCTGTTGACGCGCCGCCGGAATGCCGGCTCTTCCGCCGTTCCGGCAGTGACGGAAATGGAAATTTCCTCTTGAGATGCGCCTTGACCGAGACGAGATATACACCCGGCCTTCCTTTGTAATCCCGGCACGGAATCACCTGCTTGCATAAGGTGAATTCCGTGCCTTTTTTGACTGTGCAGCCTTCGCTGATTCTGTCTTGGCCGCACAATTGGCCGTGGTTCACACGCTTGCTTGCGTCTAGCCCGTAGCCCCTTCCCGCTGCTGCCCGGCTGGCCCCGGCACCCCTAGCGAGAGTATAAGCGCTAATTTATAAAAAGCTTTCCAGCGGATGGACGAATAGGTAACCGCACTGATCGGCGGATCGAAGCTATGATTGTAAACGGCATAATCTTTCACATAATCGTCCTTCATGTAACGCTCTTCGATCAGCAGCCTTTCTTTCGGATGAAGACGGCTTACCGCCATCTCGATTCTTTCGCAGTAGCGGCGCCGGCGTTCCGGTTCTTCCACGTTATAAATGGCTATGCTCGCGGTCTGATCGCTTGTGACGTTCGTCGGCCCGTGAAATTTTTCCGTATAGCTCGAAGTAATCGTCGCCGTTCTTTCTTCGAATGTGATCGTTTTATACATCCGGTATTTGAGCAGCGCTCCCTCAACGGCTGTTTTCGTCTTTTTTCGGTCAAGTTCCGGCATCTCGATACTCGTTTTCATAGGCGGTAAGCCCTCCTTTATACTATGTATCTCCTCTTGCGGCAAGCTTCATGGCTTGCGCTGGGACCTCTCTTTTTCCTATCTTTAGTATATTACAATATAACGTTATATCATAATTTGGTAATAGTTCGATTGTGTTATACGAACATGCGTTCCCTTTAAAATGCTCTTGTTTTCTTGACTATTCTTAGTTTTTTAACTACTATTACAGTATTCTGGAATAGATAGAGGGTGAATCTCATGACACTTGTCGATACTATAAAAGGATTAATGAAAGAACAGGGCCTTACCCAATACAAGCTCGCTCAAAGAGCCGGAATTCCGCATTCCACGATGAGTACATTACTGAACGGCAGCATTAAAAATCCGTCCGCGGATATGGTCGCCCGCATTGCCGAAGTTCTGCAGGTCACGACGGATTATTTGCTCGGTCTTTCGGATCTTCCCACCCACGAACATTCCCCTGACCAGACGGACCGAAAAGAAACCCGCGGCCAATCCAAAAACTCCGACCCGCACCGCAACGAGAAGGAGTTTGTCGATAAAATCGAACTGTCGGATGAAGAATTATTGAAACAATTCAGTCTGGAACTTGACGGTCGGGAGCTTTCGAAGTCGGAGACGAAGAACATAATCGCTTTTGTCCGCACGCTGCGCCAGAATAAGTAGCGACCTTAATCAAGGTTTTCAGCTCGATGTCAAGTATGACAGCCAATGATTTCAGGTCTACTTTCACGGGGGCGATAGGTTGTCACCTCCAAGATGATGGTAGAGATCCGTATGAGATGTACACTTATTATACCACAAAACACCTCCAAATAGGAACGTAAGTTCGTATTTTATGTGCACAAAACCAATTTTCCCCTATCATCCAGGTTCCTCTCAGCTTACTATCCCTTACATTCGATCGTTTTTAGCTCCCTAACTAACCTGACTTATTCTCAGAAAATAGTCAGCAAAAACAACCGGAAACAAAAAAAAGCCCTCCCAACCGGAATCGGTTGAAAGGGTATCGGTCATCATGAAACGGTTCCTTCTATATTATACGGACATTAACCGGCTGCCGGTGTCGTGTCGGATTCTTTCCTTTCCGCAGCATGATCCGCCTTATTTTGAGCGGGATTGTATTCCATCCAGGCTTTTTGAATAGCCGCGAGAAGCTTGTCCGGCGTTACGTTCATTCCTCTTGTTTGAAGTTCGTTGGCCGCATACACGATGGCCGCGTCCATTTTTTCCTTTCCTTTTAAAATCAGTCCCTGCGCTTCCGCAAAAGCCATCGCTTCCGATGCCACTCTCATGATGATTTCCTGCTGGGCGGCGTTCGTGCGGGCCTGAAGCCAGGCGATCAGCGACGTTTTGGCCGCGTGAATAAGGACAGTTAAAACACCGGCCAAGGCCGTGACGAGCGCCAAAATGACTGGTGTCAGTAAATCCGTCAGCTGTTGTGCCATTGGTGAATTCCTCCTTTAAGTCCGTAGTTGAACCTATCAAAAACGTCAAACAATATCTGCCCGAAGCTCTCCGCAGATGACAAAACCGATCAGGGGTCCACCGTCATGCGGAAAACGAGTATTGCGCGCGTCATATTTCGGGTACATGGGTTAACCCCGATATGTGAGGGCTTTTCTTCGTGTGGAATATGCGAAAAAAAGGCAGGCAGGCTGCCGAAGGTTTACTCCGGTTCGCTTCACGTAATCACTCAGCCTCGCAGTTTATCGGCCATCCGCCGAATGAGAACGGCGGTGTACTCCGCGTCCGGCGTCTGCCCGTTGGTCATTACGTTGTTCCAATACGCGGGTGAGTCGATCACTCCGTGTTCGTGAAGCTTGGCAATTGCCGCCTCCACCCCTTTGGAAAAATCGGGCTGCGCCTGTGGCTGAGATTTGTCCGGGGACACGGATACCGGTCCCAGCGCAAAAGCCTCGGCTAGACCTTCCGCCGTCGACGCGGCCAGCTGATCCAAAAACGCCTCGTTCTTCAAAAGCGAGGCATCCGCCGCCCGGTCGATAAAACCGTATTCCAGCAAAACCGCCGGCATGGCGGTCTGACGAAGCACCGCGAGATCGCCGGACTTCCGGCCGCGGTCCTCGAGCCCGTATTTGGCAAAGGCCGCCGATACCTTGGCGTGAATCACGGAGCGGAGTGCTTCCGTCCGGGAGCCTGCGGCCGTCCCGCTGTACACGTAGGATTCAAACCCGGTGCCTCCCCCCGCATTGATGTGGACCGAAACGAAATAATCGGCTTGCAGCCGGTTGGCGAACGCGCATCTTGCTTTCAGATCGGAGGACTTATCCGTATCGAAAGCCGTATCATCTGTGCGAGTCATGCGGACATCAGCCATGCCTCGGAGTTTATTCGCAATTCGGGACGCGATTTTCAGCGTGAGTTCTTTTTCCATTAATCCGCTGCCGATTGCGCCCGGGTCGTTCATCCCGTGTCCGGGATCCAGGACAATTACAGGTTTTTTCATGAGTCATAACCTCCTTACAAAATAGAAAAAGCCCTCAGCCGTTAAGCCGAGAGCCGTTTGCGGACACAATCAGAATGGGAAGAAGCTGAATATATACGCGATCACGGCCGCAATCGTAACCGCAATTACATATTTTGAGAAGCTCATCCAGGCCTGCTGTGCGCTTGTCCGTTCTTTCTGTCCTTCCAGGCGTTCAGAGCTGCCGTCCCGCGTTACCTGCTGGAGCAATTCGGCGTTGTCTCTGGTCATCTGCTGAAACACGTTGAACATTCTCGTTTCAAAGCCGTCGAATCTCGTCAGCACCTGACCGACCAAGGTCTCTGTCCTGGCCTGGCCCGCATACAGCTGCCGGATATCGGCTTCGTTTTTTTGCTCGCATCTCTTCAGCTCCTCGATGTCCGCACGGAACTGCCGGCTTTCCATGTTCAGCCTTGCGAGATGCTCGCCGAAGTTTTCAGGGGCGATGGCCATCGTTATCGTCACCTCCCGTCGTAAGCAGGCTGTTTACCTGCCGGTTTGGTGTTCGGGATGAGATTGGGAGGGCGTCGGCTGAGCCGGAACCGTTTCTTGCATAATAGTCCGAGTCTCGTCGTATTCCTTCTGATTGATCCAGCCCTTATCAAGGGCTTCCTTTAGCAGCTCCGCTCCGTATGTTGCCGCAAAATATAGCTGCACGGGTGTGCGGTATTCCTCCCGAATGCCTTTGAAGCCATCCCGCTGCGTAAAGCGGTCGGTACCGTAGACGTAAATGCTGCGGCAGTAGGTGTTGCGTAAGAAATCATAAGTAACCATTGTTGCTGTTCCCCTTCCCTAATTTAAGTCGCAACAGATTCCATGAAATTACGAAAATCCTCGTTCATCCTGGCCTGCTCTTCATTCAGCCTAGTCTGCTCATTTATCGAAAACTCGATATAGGCTTGAAAATCGGCGTTTTGCCGTGCGATTTCCTTTCGCAGTTTTTCGTTTTCACGGGCCAATTCCTCTAGGGTCGGAGGTTTCAGAGGCTCCGGCTTGCTGCCGATCAATAGAGCAGCCCCTCGCCGGCCTTCAGCATCCGCTGTTACCTCGTAAAACGGCTCACCGGACAACGTAATAGAAGAAACGCCCTCGGTAACCAAGAGCGTTTGCTTTTTGCCGTTTATGGTTAGCTGTACGTCTGCATTTTCCTGCGCCGGCTCACCGACGTAATCGTAAATGCTAACGGTAAGAGTAACGATATCCTCAGCAGATTCCGGCTGCTTGTCGGTGGATAAGCGGAGGTGGGTCAGCAAGTCGTAATAGGACTCACCGTAGGGTTCGATAGTGTAGACGACGCTGCCGTCGATGCGGTATTGGCTCATTGAAAAACGCCTCCTGCAAAGTCAACATCCATGTTTATGCTTGATGTTGAGGTATTTGTCAACTCAATGACTATCGATGATTTTGCAAAAATAGGTTGAGAGATAATAGCTGCAGATCCTTGTAACGCATTGCTATTCGGAAAGTCGCTGACCCTTCCATATGAGGAAGTGGAATTGTTATAGCCGATCCAACCGGAAGACGGCCTTAATGTCGGTTGATATACGGCTAAGCTACTATCGGAGTTATAACTAACATCATTGTTTTGAAAAATACCGTTCACATAATTAACAACTAATGTTGAATCATAATATAAAGAACCGTCCACAAATACCCTTAACCTTCCAACTCCACCGGAACCCGATAATGTTAACGCCGCAATCCTTGATAAATAGCATTTTCCAGTAAAATGTATTGCATTTAAGGTCTGATTTCCGTTAAGCACTATCGTTTGTCTTTTAATGATCGGTTTATACTGCTCCATTCCGCCGCTCACCGCCTTCCAAGTTGATCCATCGAGGTATTCCAATGCTCCGTTAATCATCCTTAAACGTCCTTCATGCCATACAGGGTTTCCATCAACTCTTAATAATCCCCCTGTGCCCGGTAATATGTCGATATTCCCAAAAGGATTAGCATTCTGGATGTGCATACTGCTAAATCCTGCTGAAGGATAACCAACGTACCCCTTTCTACCTGCATCATTTCCTTGCGGGTAAAATTCTAAATACGTATGGTCCTTTCCGACTAACGCAACAGTTGCAGCATTGCCATTAATTCTGAGAGTCTCAACGTTACCGCCTTTGATAGACATGGCATCTCTTTCAAGTGTGCTGACCCTTGTTTCGATATCCGCGTTAGCTTGGGCTTGCATATCTACAATTGTTTTCAAATTCATACTTAAGCTGGCGCCGATACTAGAAAGGGGAGCAGACAATGGATTCAGCGTCAGATACGTGACTTCGTAAAACGGAGGTTTATCCGGATTTCTGTCGTCAACATTCGTAAGCCAATCCCCATTAGCCTCTAAGCCAGTAGCCGGGATCCCTGCCTTTACGATGTAATAGTCAGAGATTGCTTTTCTATTTCGATACAGCTTAAAAAAGCTTTTCACTTTATTTTTTAACATAGCCGCGTATCCAGCCGCATTAATGTTATATTTTCCCGATCCAATGTCGTAGGCCGCAACCACGCGTTCACGTACGATCATTCCTGTGCCTGCTTCAAATTGATTGAAGCCTTCGTGTAACGTGATAGCACCTTCCGGAACAATTTCCGTTTCGAACGAACGTGACAATTGATAGGTTAGACGATATGGCGTGTGATTCTTCCATTTCGTTTTAGGCAAAACAACTGTTTCCGCCCCTGCCTCTGTATTTACGATCGGTTCCCAGCTTTTTGTGCCTTGATTGTTAAAAAGTTCCGTTTGTTGGGTCGTTGAATTCCAATAATACATTCTCCAGCCGTTAAAATAAGCCTTGATCTCATCTGCAGATGGCGTGTAATTATCTCCCCAGCCACTGTCTGTATTTGCAATCGTAATATATAACAAGTCACTATCTTCAAAAGTATACCGGTCCACCCCATCCATGTGGGCACCTGAAATCATGATTTTACCATCATACTTAAGCACAGAGCTCCCTAGCTGCCAGCGAGATACATATTCTGCAACTGCCGAAGAAGCAAAAACTCTTTTAAGTCCAGCTCTTGCGATATTAAACAACCACGGTAGTGAACCATTGACCTCTACCTCACGAAATCTGGACGTTTTCCAGTACTTACCGTCACGTTCTGTGACCTCATCTGTTACACTTCCGTCCACATTGGAAGCAAGCTTCACGTCCGAAAAAAACAAATAATCATCTTCTCGCGCTTTAAACGGACGAGATTTTGTTCCAAGGTTAACCATGACGTCCGAGTACGTTACGGTTCCGGCAATGGGATTCAAATTGACGTCTATTGCCTTCAATACCACTTCAATAAAAGCTGATTTCGGAGGAGCCACGTTACTACCCCGGAGGACATCACTTAGACGATTTTTGTCATAATCCGTGTAGTAGTAATAAGCTGCCGCATTTGAGGGAGCTGTCTTTGCGGAAACGGTATAAGATTGACCAGCCAAAACCGGAGCATAGAAACGCGCATAAACGTTTCTGTTCGGATTATACACGATATCCGCAGTATAGGAATTCTTAAATACGACTTCATTTTCAGCCGCATTTCCCCGCTCCCATTCGTTAGACGTAGGAGCAAGATTCTCCCCGATTTTAATAATATAGGCACCGGTCGTATGCTTCATATCATCGACATATGGGAATCGCAAAGAAGCTTTATCCCAGCCGCTTGTAGTCAGAAATTCATAGTCAGCCGGACCGATCTCGAATAACCTCAAAGAATCAAAATTGGCATGCTCCGGTGTAGAAGCATTCGGAATAAACGGAAAGCTTCCATCGGCTTTAAAAATCTGTCCCCGCCATTCGAACGTGGCGGCTGTGGCCGGTGTTACGAAACGCATACCGACTACTGACCAGACGCCAGTCTTCGACGCGGTTGTTGTTGTGGCATCACTAACAACGTTTCCTGCCGCATCCCTGATAATAAGCCTATAACCTGCCACAACGTTCCCTGCACCGACTCGTGCGTCACCAATCATCACGTAGGACTTATTAGGCTCGATAAAATACCTGGGGCTTTCACAATAATGTTCATTTGACCCCGTCCCCGTCGCCGTGATCTTGTATGAGGACGTTCCCGTTGTATAGGTTGCTGCATCCTTGCTGATAAGGATATTAGCTTTCGCAAAAATAGAAACGTTCGCTTCGCTTCCTGTCCTGCCGACCCGATTCACAAGCGTACGCCCCTTCAAACTTTCCAGCTTGAAGCGGGACATCCTCTCTGAGTTAACGACCTGTAATCCGTTCTCCAAAGTAAAAGCCTTGGAAGGTGCGTTCTCCAGATGAGACTCCGCATAGTCTCTCAAACGCTTCTCCGATTCGGCCAAATCATTCTGTGAGGCGAAAACCAACGATTTATCGATCTCCGCCGTCACATTCGCCGCATTGCCCACAATCACAATCGCGTCGATGGACTTCTCGATGATGTCCGCCCCGCCAACGGGCGGAATGTATTCTGCATTGGTACCGGCATTGCCGTAGCAGTACAGAATTTCTCCCTCGTCCGGGTCTTGCGCATAGATGCCGATTTCCCGGAAATAAAAGCCGGTTGTCACATCCTGGTTAGACAGTACGGCTCCAATGACCGCACGGCCCTGGGTTTGAATTTTCAGCTTCGAAATCGCCAAAGATTTCTTTTCGCCGATCAGTTTAGTCAACACCGGAATGGACTGCCCGCCAAGCTGCCCGTCCCCTACTCCCATCCGGGTATAATTCAGCGTTACGCCCGTCTGGGCTTTGGCCTGCAAATTACGCCCTTTGTTCGTCAATACAAATCCGCCAAAGGCTCCCATTATCCCACCTGCCTAATTGTCATTTTTTCGCCCATATGAAAAACGCCCCCGATATACAGAGGCAATTCTTCCGTCTGGGATAAAATCACACGCTCAAGCCGGGCGCTGAGCCGCTTAACGGACTCGACCGCCCTGTAAAATTCGCGCGCTCTTTCCTGCGTCACTTCCGGGTTGTTCGTGATGACCCGGAAACGGAAAGGCTGACCGCCGTATTCGAACCATTCCTCGACTTTGCCTTCGCCGAAAAGCGCGGCGACCAGCTCTTCCACCGCGGAAGGCGTTCCTTTGCGTTTGTGCCAGCGAAAAGCGTTCCGGACGAGCTCGCGCTTTTGTTCTAGAGGAAGTCCCGGCTCGTAGAAATCGACGTGAAACTGCCACGCCAGCTCGTCCGCCTCTTCCTCGGTCAGCTTGTCCAACCGGTCGTAGTACGTCAAACGTCCGATTTCTTCACTAAGCTGCCGCAGCTGCCCGTCCAATGAGAGAGCCGCCGCCCTTACGGTCTCGTCTCTCTTCAAATTCGGCGGCAAAATGTCCAACAGACTTGCGTGCTTGAGCTCAATCATCGGCAAGCCCTCCGTATACGATATTCACCTTGCCGTCCTGAGCGACTTTAAGGGCGGAAAGCTCCGTGTACGCCGGGCTGGCGACATTCACGCGCAGGGCCCCCGCCGCCATCACGCGGCCGATCAGTTCGGAGGGGTTAATGTCCCGGCCGAGTCTGGATTTCTGCCAGAGCCGGTACCCCTCGACCGCTCCAGCGACGGCCGCTTGAATCGCGGCCGAATCGGCGGCCCGGCTGCGGCTGACCCAATAGGTCAAGCCGATGTCGTAAGGCACCGTTTCCGGAGCCCGCACCGTGACATGATCGGTCAAAGGCCTGACCCGCCGGTCGTTAACGGCCTCTTTTACCGCATCCAGAACATCCGCGGTCGGCAGCTCGCCTCCACGCAGAAGCGGCAGCACGACAACCTCGCCTTCGGCAGGAGAATGTACCCCTACATCCACGATGGCGGGATTCGCCGATTTCGCCCAGTACTCGTAAGCCCCTTCCGGCCCCGCTGTCGAAAACGACTCCGGAGCGGTTCGGATCCGTTCGCGGTATGCATCGTCCGACTCGGTCTCGGAACCTCCCGAAGACTCCGTCGTATTGCGGACGCTAACGACAAACGGAACCGGGTCCACGAGGACGTTCAATATCCCCGGTTCAAACCCGTTCCCGGCCGTTCCCGGTACCGCGCATTCCGCGGATGCGGACGCCTTCAGCTGTCCCGGCGCAATTTCGACGACTTCTGTCGTCACGAAATAAAGGGCACCGCCGCCGCCCTGGGGCCCGATCCGGGTCCCTTTCGGAATCAGCGTGGCCGAATTGAGCGGCATGGACAGCGTAAACTCCACAGTCGTAACGGCAGGCGCCGCTTGAAGCCGCTTCGTTTCGGTCATTTCACCCATATGATCGAGCAGGGTTCCCCTCGCATATCGCAGCAGATTTTGCCTCGCCGTCTGGTTGATCAGCACACGCTGATGCACGATCATATTCGCCAGCGACATCAAAAAAAGGCGTTCGGGGTCAGCCGGAAAAAGCTTACGGCCCGTAATCGCCTCGTGTACGGCCAGAATTTCCTGAATCGTTTCCGCCGCATCCTCCTGTATGAACGGATAAGCGTCTTCGTTCAAACTCTTCACCCCTCTCTCAGCTTAAAGCGGATGACAGGGATAAGCCTGCCTGCGCTTCCGCTCGTTTCATCTTCGTAAAAACGGATCTCTTCCACCAGAGCTCTCGGCTCCTGTTCCAGAATCGCGGTCATCACGCTGCCGCCCATCCGGGCTTTCGCAACGGGCATGGGTTCGTCAAGTTCTTCGAACGGAATCCCCATATTCCTGGCAAAAGGAGCCGAGCCCGCAGGCAGGCTCAGAATCGTCCGCAAGTTCTGGATGACCTCTTCCGCTTCGCTCTTGGGGCCGAAATAAAACCCTCCCGGCTCTCGCATATCAACGGTATAGTCTATTTTCATACATATTCCTCCAAAGAAACGGAAGCCGACGCGAGCAAAATATTGCCCCGGTTATCGACTTTATCCCAAGATTGCTCCAGAGACGTAATGACCCAAAAGGCTACGCCCAGTCCCTTGCCGCCTATAGTGAGGGACATCGCTTTGCCCGAACGCTCGGTTTCTACCAGCTTGTCCAGCTCTTTGCGCGGGTTAATCCCGTACCGGAGGTCGAACCGCATCGTAAAAGAGATCGTGTCCAAACCCGGACCGATCCACTGCGTTCTGGCTTTTTTGCCGAGAATCTCATGTTTGGCCCAACGGCTTGAGCTGCTTCTTTTAAAATCGTCGAAAGTCCGAATCGTGTCGGCAGTCGCAATAAACACAATATCGCCCAATGTCCCGATCATAGCGCCTCACCGCCTCTCGTCAATGTTCCGGTTACGATCAGGTCGCCCTCAATTTTCACGCTGCCGGCAGGTTTAACATGGAGCACGCCCGATTGCCGGTCGTAATAGACGCTGCTGCCGTCTTCAAACCACACGCCGCGCTGCGACGGTAAGCCGGGCGGGCTTTTAGCGGCCGTAAAAAAAGTCCCCAGGCAAAAACCCGCCTGAAGACCACTTCCCGCAAAAACGCAAAGCACATTCTCGCCGACCGCCGGCAGGCTGTTCCCGCGCGCCCATCCTCCCATGGGAGAAACAACCGGCAGACCGGCCGTAACGTATTGATTCCGGTCCGGAAAAGTGACCCGCACGGTCCCCTCTGAAGCCTGGACGCTGGATACGATGCCGGCCCGGATTACAGGATTTTCTGAAGCCATCTCACCACCCCAGTACTTTTCGGATTTCAATATCGGTCGTGTAGCCGCCGCTGCCCACTTTGTGGCTTGCACTCTCGATCAAATATTTGCCGTCGAACCGGTTCCATCCCTGAAGAAGAAGCGTAACCCCGGAAGCTATGCGGACATCCCCCGACAAGGAGAGGCTCGCTTTTCCGGCTTCTTTGTTCTTCTCGCGCAGGCTTTTGGCCGCAAGACGCATAGCCGCCGCCTCGGAATCGACTTGTTCGTTAATTTTCAAAACAGGTCCTTCCGCCGGAGCGCCCGGAGGCACGTACATCGCCTGGTAAGTCGTGTTTTTCGCGGAATCCGAATAGGTGACCTCGCAGGCCCGGTAAGCGGTATAAGCGGTGCTCCAGCCGAACTTGTGACTCGCAACGGCGTCTTCTCCGCGGACCAAGGTCAGCGCCGGATCCTTTTTCTCATACTCCGCTTCATCGAACAAGACGAGCTGGCCTTCGGATACTTTTACCGCAATTCCTTCTTTCATGGCCTGTTCGTTCAAAAAGCCCAAATCGGACTGATCGGTCTGTTCCAGCCTCTCATAGGCAGGATCGACGTCAGCCGAATAGAACAGCGTCAGTCCGGCCGCTCGTGCCACATCGCCCGCCAACGTGCGCAGAGTGACGTTTTCCCACGCCTTCGTGCGCTTCTCCTGACGGATACCGGAATCGACGGGAAGTGAAACAGCCTTAATGCTCACGGTGTCCGGCGGACCGCCGAAATCGAAGGAGTCGACTTCAAACGTCCCGCAGGGGAGCTTTTGTTCCTCCTCCGGGTAATTCCAGCCGAAGGTCCTGATTTCGGCCTTGATCGTATCGCCGGCTGACGGCGACCAGGGCCCCTGCCAATTTTGCAGCCTGTCTTCAAGCGAAAGTTGAATATCGTCGAGCGATCCCGGCGCCGCATCGTTGTACGTAAAATCCACGAGAGAATCCGCCAAGGATCGGGTGATATCTTTTCCGTTGTACTCGACAACCAGCTCCGCCCTTCTTGCGTCCAATACGTCCTTCATACGGGCTCCCTCCTTTTCCAAGGTGGGAGCGTATCCGACGACTGAGCCGGTTTAGGCGGAATTTCAAGTGTAATGCCGGCCGGAAAAACGACGATTTCCGCATGTTTCTCGTTAAAATTCAAGAGGAGCGGCATAAACCGCTCGCTCCCGTAAAACTGATAAGAGAGCCCATCCCAGGTATCTCCTTGAATCGTGGTGTAAATCATACAAAGCTCACCCGCGCTTTTTGACGTAGATAGGTGTTGAATTCTCTTTCAAAATCCCGTCTCGTTCTCTGCTCCATCTGCTGGACAGCGGCCTGATCGGCATTTCCGTAGAAGTTATACGACGGGTTAAAAACAAAGGCCCCGCTTCCGGACGAACCTCCGGCAGGCGAAACGCCCAGCATCCGGCCTGCGGCCGCATACAATCCGCGGCTGCGGTCCGAATTGTTGATCGGAATGATGACCTCGCGGTCTCCTCCTTCGCCGATCCAGGCGAGCTCGGGACTTGAGACAATTCCGCCTTTTGCATAAGCCTTAAATGGAGGTCCTTTAGGAGGGGAATAGCCTGTCCCGATGAGCGGATAACCTTTAAAATTAAACCCTTGGGGGGGGGAGGCTGTTCCAGAACCCGGATTCCCTTTATTTGTGGCTCCTTGGGAAGGAGTGCTTTTTGCGATAGTCTGAATCGGCGGGATATTCATCCCGAAAGTTCCGCCCCCGAGCCAGCTAGGTACATTGATGCTCATACCGTTTATTTTTGAGATGCCCGAATTGATGGCATTAATGACGAAATTTATTCCGTCAATTGCCCCGTTTTTTATATCCGTCCAGAGATTACTGAAAAAAGCTCCTATGCTTCCGAATGTGCCCTGCATGGCAGTCCACAGATCGTACGCCTTCGCTTTCACCGTATCCCAGTTTTTATAGAGCGCTATTCCTCCTGCTACTAAAGCCGCCAATGCAATTACGACCAATGTAATAGGATTGGCTAGAAAAGCTAAATTCACTCCATTTTGGGCGGCTGCCATCCCCCACAATATGACAGTGGTTGCTATTTGCTGAGCCTTCAAAAGTGCCATGGCTGCCACGTTTCTCAATACTGCGATAGTGTTTCTTCCTAACGCTAGCGCAGATTGCCATCCCTGAGCAGCGAATTTATACATGGCAGCTATAATACCCCCTGTCATTTTACCCGCTGCAACGACCGACTCAAGGCCCGCTTTCACAATGCTTTTGACAAAGGTTGTGACAACTTGATAACCTGCTGATAAAGCTTGTAAGCCCGTTTTGACTAGAGCAGGTCCGAAAACCAAGGTTAGAACCCCAGCAACCCCGAGGATGGCTTTTTGATGCTCTTCAAGAAAACCGGTAATAAATGAACCAATTTGAGGTCCCATAGTCATGACCGTGTTAAATACTTCGTTAATCGCCGTTTTTACAGCCGGAATGGCAACGATAAGAGAATCAGCAAACTGAGATAATACAGGCATGGCCATGTTTTGAATCGGCTGCAAAATCTCAACAAAAAGTTGTCTGCCAATCGAATTAAAAGCATCTCCTAATGTGTCATATTTCACAGTAGAAAGCTGGGCCATCGTATTTTTTGTCATATCAAATTCGCTTCTTGCCGATCCCATAGCCATAAGGACATCCTGCTGTAGTCCTTTAAACGAAGTTCCGAATAATTTAATGCCGATTTCATTGCGCTTCATCGGATCTGTGATAGATGCCAGGGAAGTTGCAACTTTATTGAAAGCGGCTTGAGCTTCCGGACCGCCTTTCGAGAAAATTTGGGTCATACTTTCAGCATCCATATTAAGGGCTTTAAATGCCGCAACACTATCCTTGCTGCCACTTGTAGAGGTTGTGCTAAATTCTTTCATGGCCCCGCCGATAGTATCTAACCCGGATACACCCAGCTTTGTTCCCAAACCGAAGGTATTGAACATTTGGTTTGCCGAAAAACCCATGGTTTTAAAATGGGCCCCGTATTTATTCACGGAATCCAAAAGATTTCCCGATTTCTCCAGGCCCTTCTGCGCACCCTGAGCAAATAAGTTATAGGCTTCCGTACTCGAAATACCGAAATCTTTCATCATGTACTCAGCTGAAGCGGCGGACGATTTTACATCTTTTCCGAAAACGTCTTTAAAGACAATCGCGTTTTTAGTCGTTTCCTGTAAAGCGGCACCCTGTTGATTAGTCAACTGTTTAACCGTGGATAGCGAGCCTGCAAGATCATTCCAGGTACCTCCAAGATTTTGCTTATACAAAGCCTTCGCTGAAGCCTCCAGCTCAACCATTTCGGTTTTACTGACCCCTGTTGACGCCTGAACTTGCTTCATGGCTACATTAAATTCATCGATTTTAGTGACTACGCCCATGAAAGAAGCCTGAATGCCTTTTATAGTCTTAAGTCCATTAGCAAAACCGTCGAGTGTCTTTTTAGCTTTCTTAAGTGCAGAATCGGTTTCTTTCACTTCTTCACTAAGCGGTTTTAACATGTCTGGTGGAATATTAACTATAACTAACTGTTGAAGCGTATATTGAACATCTTTTATCATTTTTGTGACGTTCGTCACGGAAGCCGTATCCAGTTGAAGATTTACTGTCGCCGGAAGATTAGTCCCATTCGCCATTTTTTCTCACCCCCTTTTCGCAGTTACCTCTTGGATCGGTTCCGTCCACTCCAGCAGCTCGGCTACCGGAAGACTGAGCCAGTAAGGAATGGGCGTTTTGGTGGCAACCGAGAAGGAGGCCACCAGCTTGCGCAGGGTGCGTCCTCCTTCTCTGCCCATCCCTAGCCCAGCAAAAAATTTTGCGACCGGACAAGAATTTTGGAGAAATCTTTGCCGGGAAGCGCCTTAATCAGATCCATGGGGACTTTGGCCGCGCGGGCGGCTACCAAAGCTTGATACGTCTGGGAAATTTGCTTCACTGGCACGACTTCGTTACCCGAGGACATCGCGTTCATTTGTCCCTCGCAAGAGAGCAGGTCTCCGCCCGTCAGGCTGTCGAAATCGAGCAGCAGCTCGGTATATTCGGTTCCCTCAAAAGTAAACGGCCGACTGAGCTTATAGACACGCTCATCGACCGTTTCGGTTTGACCTGCTTCTGCGGCTGGAGTTTTGGTTTTATTTTCGGACATGGATTAATTTCTCCCTTCAGGTATCGGATGGATTTGAATTAAAGTGCGAGATCCGCGCGGACGGATGCGAGCTGATCTTTGCCGTTCACGACAAAAATGTAGTTGAATTTGTCCACTTCCAGCATGACTTTACCGCCAACGGACACTTTCAGGTAAACGACTTCAAACTCGGTGGAACCTTCCATCGCCGCACCGACTTCTAGGCTGCCCAGCGTACCGGTTTTAGGGAAAGCGCGAACCGTAATCTTGGCGCCTTCGGTCGCGTAAATACCGGTCGCCGTATTATAGGATTGCTGGGAAGCGCGGAAATCTAGCGCATGCGCTTCGGGAGCAAGAAGCTCCAGAGCGGCCGGGTCCATCGTATTCCAGGTCAGCGAACAGGTCATGGGACCGAATTGGCCGATCGTCGGGCTCTCGACTTCACCCGCGATGCCCGCACCTTTTACGGATTCCGAAAGATATTCGAGGCTGGGCAGTTCAACTGTCGCTACCCCCAGAAATTGACTGCCGTTCTTGTATACCGTGTACCCTACAATTTTATCGCGTACTTGTTTAGCCATGTTGAAATTCCTCCTTAGGATTGGATAGCGCCGAGATACTGCGCGTCATATTCGATTTTGAATTGGATTTCCTGAGCCGGGCTCGGCGGTGTAACGAAAATATGGAATTTCAGCTTGCCGTTCATCAGATCCGTTGCGGGATTCTCTTCTTTGATAAATTCCACCCGGCCACCGAGGATATAACCGCTCGCCTGAAGACCGTTCATCCAGATATTCAGGGAATCCGTCACCGATTCAACGAGACGTTTGTTGGCAGGATCGTCGACATGCTTCCAGTACGTCAGGATGACCGAGTTCTGAATCCAGTCGAACATGCGGCGGACCGGAATAAACGCATTCTGCGGGTCCGTAATTTCCGGGAAAGCGGCCGTGCGGTTGCCCCAAGTTTTCCAGCCTCCGACAAAATTCAGCGCGGTGAAGATGCCTTGATTGTTCAAATATTCGGCTTCGTCCGGTCCAAGAGGAAGCTCGGTACCGTTATCCAGCACCGTTCCGTCGGCTTGCAGCAGCTTGTTGGACGGCGAGCGGTGCGGCACACCGTCGCTCTCCAGATCGGTGCGGCACATGACGCCGGCGAGATGCGTGGAGAAGCGGTACGTACGGCCGTCCTTGGTCACGTTCGGATAAGCGGCGATTTGACGTTCGCTGGCATATCCGTTTTCTTTCTTGAAAACGGCAAGGTCGGTGAACGGACGGTCGGCAGGCAGATCGGTCAGCGCCATCGCTTTGAAATGACCGTTGATGCTTTCCGCTTTAGCGGCCAACACGGATGCGACTTGCGGGTCGTGAGAGAATCCCGGTGCGAGCACAAGTGTCGGAACGAGCTGAAAGCGCGGGAAAACCTGCTTGATCAGATCCAGACCGGTCACTTCGCCCGTTGCCGCGTCCGTACCGCCGATCAGATCGGCCGCCGTCACTTTGGAGCGGTCCAGCTTGTCGTAGCCGACTTTCAGCGCGGTTGCGGCGGGGCTGATAGCGCCGCCTTTCACAACGGAGAGCATCAGACGGCCTTTTTTATCAAAAGCGAGCGTATAGTCTTTTTCCTTGCTGTAAGTCGTCGCGCCGTCCGCGGATTGAACCGTTACGCTGGAAGGCAAGATACCCTCCGCACTCACTACGGCCATTCCCGCTGTCACAACCGCTTCGGAAGGAGCGGCGGACGTTTTGTGCGCGGCCGGATCGAGAACGTTGATCAGCACAACCGGCGCCTGCTTGTACAAGCGGAAATGCGAGTACATGAATTCGCTCAGCGTGTAAGACTCCCAGTCCTCCGAGTAGCCGAAAGCGTCTACCGCCTCGTCCCAGCTTTTGCAAAGGATCGGCGTATTCACCGGCGCTGCGGCCAGTTTGGACAGATGAACGGGCGCCGTACCGAATACGACCGGAATGGTCGCCTGCGGGGATACCGGGGTCATGACCGAGAAGGGCACCTCGCTTGTATAAATACCGTGACGTTCTGACATAGTTAATAATCTCCCTTCGAATGTGAACAAGTTGGTTTTGGTAGAACTCTTTAATCCTTACTCCTTAAAACCTGAAGCTGCTGCGGCTGCTTTGCGTCTCTACGATTTAGTCGTAGACCAGATTCTCGCGTACAGGCGACGGCACGGTCCATTCGGTCACCATTTCGCCCGTCCACTGCGGGTAAGCCTGCGTGTTGGCGAGCTTCCATTTCAGCGGACGCTGAAGCTCGAACATCCCGCCGATGATTTCCTTCTTAAGAACGGCCTGGCGTACTTTCTCGATCAGATTCAGTACGTCCGCATAACCGAACGGATCGGTCGAGGAGGTTCCGAAATGAAGCCGGACCTTGACGGAGCCTTCTTCATTCCCGTCCTCCCCTTCCAGCGCCCTCAGCAGGACAAAAGGAAACAAGCCCTCCGGCAGCAATTGCGCGGGTTCATCCGGCTTGGCCGGCGGAAACTTTTCGGCTCCGGGAAGCCAGCCGACATGGACTCTCACGGGCCGATCGCCCGCTCCGGTGTCCCGCACCGATTGTTCCACGAAGCTTTTGAGCGTCTGAAGCAGAATGCTCGTGCTCACCGGGCTTCACCTCCGCGGATGCCGCTTTTGGCGTTTTCCGGCCGATGCGGCCGCCTCCGTTTATAGCGGTTTGTTTTCGTATTCCCCGCCTCCTTTCCATCATAAAAAAATCCGTCGTGACCGGCTGGCGGTTACGGGCGGATTTTCGGGTTAGGCAATCGAGAGAGTTTTCGGATGATCCGGCGAAATAAAAAAGCAGCCGGGCTATAAAAGCCGATGGCTGCTGATTGGAGTGTTTTCCGGTGTTCGTGTGTCTCTCTCGATTTCCTATGTTATAAATATACCTGACTCTGAAGCAACTAACACATGGTTTTCCCATAAAAAACAAACAACAAAAGCATAGCTTTTTTAAAGTAATTTTATGGTGCTGCCTGCACCGGAACGCCCGCCCAGCCGAAGCTATCGAACCAGAGGCTTTCCTGCCGGTTCAAAAGCGCCTCGCGCACATAGGGCACCATATCGGCGGGAAGCGCGTCTTCCGGAAACCAGCGGAGCTCTTCGCACTTATGGGGCTCCATGTTGCCGATTTCGCCCTGCCAGCCGCGCGCCCTCAGGAAAAAGTCGATCCACTCGGAATTCGTGTTTTTGCGGTGCATAATGCCGGTGATTTCCAGGTCCTCGGGCCGGATGTCGATTCCCGCCTCTTCCTTCGCTTCCCGTACGGCGGCGGCTTTCACTTCTTCTCCGCCGTCGATTCTTCCGGCTACGACACTCCACTTCCCGTCCATGAACCCCGTATTTTTTCTCTTTAATAGAAGCGTTTCCCCATTGCGGGACAGAAAAACATGAACGGAACCGTAAAATATAGGTGTTCTCATTTTTAAACCTCCACGGATTTGAACATTAAGCAAAACTTTTCTGAAACATATTTCGTTTCATATTATGAAAAACCGTTTAGTAGTAAGTGGATCTTTGCGGATTAGCCGGCAAACTCCTAGTTTTTGACTTTAAATTTATGAAAACAAACGCTTTTCCCCTTAAATTTCAAACATTCTGTGGCGGAGGTTGATCGTTTCCAAAAAAAAATTGAAAAATCTATCGTTTTTTTAAGTTTCCTTTAATATTCGTAATTTATACTATTTTCAAAGATTGATCTATCTTACAGGAGGTAGAAATCACATGAAAACCATTATCGTATTTAACAATCAAAAAATACCCGTCTTTTATACAGAAGCGAGCAAAAAAGCATTAAGCTTATTGAAAATTGCCCTGGAAGCGAAGTGGAACAACGGAAAACGCGCTGTAAAGACGTGTCTGGAGAACCTTATCTCCATCGAAATCGAGGGAACGGAAGCGATTCTGCACTCCCGCCGCGAAAGCGATACACTTGCTCTGTCTCTCTATTAAAACTCAGTCACGAATAGTTGATCCGGCCTCTTACATACGGCCCCGCGAAAAAGATCCCGTCCGGGATCTTTTTTGTTGTTTGACCGGTGACCGGAAATCTCTCCCCGCTCAACGCTTGTCGTTAATCGCTTCATTGCGGAGCGCCTGCTCCAAATCGGCGATGGTCTTTTTAAGCAGCGGCCCTTTATGGCCCGAAAGTATCCGTTTGTTTTCCTTCTTCAATACCGTCAAAATAAGCTCTTTCTGATCCCGGCTGAGCAGCATGATCCCAACCTCCCTTTCCCCGGCAAATCTTTTGTACGCCCGCCCGTCAGGCCGGCTTCCTTCTTCCCTTTTTACAAAGGTCTCATTATTTTATCATGTTCGCTTATCAGCGGGATAGACCCGGAAACTTTGCAAGACTTCTGTCATATTTTCCGCGCTAGTTTGATATAGATACAATATCACGGATGACAAGCGTCGCGAACTGAGCCGAGCATGATACCTTTCCTAAGGAGGCAGTGTGAAATGAACGAACTGACCCTGACAGTCCGACCCAAAATCCAGCGGTTCCTGAACGGAACGAAACGGCTTTTCATCGACGGAGAATTCGTCGATTCCGTTTACGGGAGCACCTTCACGACCCCGAATCCGGCAACGGGCGATATTTTGGCGGTCGTGAGCGAAGCGACCGAAGAAGATATCGACCTGGCCGTAAAAGCCGCCAGGCGCGCTTTCGACGAAGGCCCCTGGCCCGGGTTAAGCGCCGCGGAACGGAGCCGGCTTATTTACCGGCTGGCCGATCTCGTCGAAGACAACCTGGAGGAGCTCGCCCAGCTCGAAACGCTCGACAACGGCAAGCCCATCGCGGAGACGCGCACCGCCGATCTGCCGCTGGCCGTCGAGCATCTCCGCTACTTCGCCGGCTGGTCTACTAAAATCGTCGGCCAGACGATCCCCGTCAGGGGCGGGTACTTCAACTACACACGGCATGAGCCGGTCGGAGTGGTCGGGCAGATTATCCCGTGGAACTTCCCCTTGCTCATGGCGATGTGGAAGCTCGGCGCCGCGCTGGCTTCCGGCTGCACCGTCGTGCTCAAGCCGGCCGAGCAGACGCCGCTCTCGGCCCTCTATCTCGCCGGGCTGATCCAAGAAGCGGGCTTCCCGCCGGGCGTGGTCAACATCGTGCCGGGCTACGGCGAGACGGCGGGCCAGGCGCTCGTGGGCCACCCGCAGGTCGACAAGGTCGCCTTCACCGGCTCCACGGAAGTCGGCCGCTCGATCATGCGCCAGGCCGCCGACCGTCTGAAGCGGGTGACACTGGAGCTGGGCGGGAAATCCCCGAACATCATCCTCCCCGATGCCGATTTGTCCCGGGCGATTCCGGGGGCGCTTTCGGGGATTATGTTCAACCAGGGGCAGGTCTGCTGCGCGGGCTCCCGCCTGTTCATCCAGAAGAAGATGTTCGACAACGTCGTCGCCGACCTGGTGCTGTATTCCCGCAAGCTCAAGCAGGGCGCGGGCTTAAGCCCCGACACCCAGATCGGGCCGCTTGTGTCGGAGGAGCAGCAGAACCGGGTGCTCGGCTACATCGAGCGCGGTCTGGAGGAAGGCGCCGAGCTTCTGACGGGAGGGACGAATCCGTTCGAGGAAGGCTATTTCGTGGCGCCGACGGTTTTTGCCGGCGTTCAGGACAGCATGACCATCGCCAAAGAAGAAATATTCGGCCCCGTCGTCACGGCCCTGCCTTTCGATGATCTGGACGATGTGATCGCCCGCGCCAACGATACGGATTACGGACTAGCTGCCGGGCTGTGGACGGAAAACGTCAAAAATGCCCACTACATCGCGGGCAAGCTCCGAGCGGGCACCGTCTGGGTCAACTGCTACAATGTGTTCGACGCGGCTTCTCCGTTCGGCGGTTACAAGCAGTCCGGCCTCGGACGCGAGATGGGTTCCTATGCGCTGAACAATTACTGTGAAGTCAAAAGCGTCTGGATCAATATGAACTAAACCGGATTGTACGGATTTTACGGCACGGCCGAGTCAAGCTCTGTCCCCCTGCGGGATAGAGTTTTTTTACACGAAAAAAAAAAGAGACAACAATCGAAATAACCGATTGATTCGATCTAAACTTTCGAATTTTCCGATTTCATTTTTCCTTGTATGCTGGAGTAAGAAATCAGTCCACCCGACGGAGGTATTCCTATGAAAGAAATTGCCGCAAGAATTCACGACAGAACGTATGAGATTGCGTCCCTTTTGGAACCGGTAGATGAAACGCTTCTCGCGAGGCGGCCCGGAGCGGACAAATGGTCCGTTAACGAAATACTCGGTCATCTTTGCGACTCGGCTCTCAACAATCTGCCGCGTTTTATCGTCACCCGGTATGCCGAGCAGCCTGCCGTGTTCCAGCCCTGCAAGCAGGATGAGTGGGTAGCCGCGCAGGATTACCGGCATACTCCTTCCGAGGAAATTATCACCTTGTGGGGAAGCCTGAACCGCCAGGCTGCGCGGGCTATCGCGTCCATCACCCCGGAGCAGGGGGATCTGCTCTGCAAAATCGGAGAACACGAGCCCGTTACTCTCCGCTGGCTCATCGAAGATTATGAAGAACATCTGGAGCACCACTTGGGACAAATTGTCCGGTTGAAAGAACGCCTCGAAGGAGTGTAAATCCCCGCGCATACGTCAGCTCGAAACCGCACCCCGGCATAGGCAAATTCCCTTCGCCCGTTCAGTAGGTCGATTCCGGCGCCGAAAAAGCCTGTTGAATTGTTCAACAGGCTTTTCTCTCTGCCTCCGTGAAGGTTTCAATCTTCCAGCGTCAGCACGATTTTACCCCGGCCGTGACCGGTCTCCATCTCTCTGTGCGCTTCGGCGGCTTGGCTCAAAGGGAACGCTCTCCGAATGTGAATGCGGAGCTGTCCCAGGCTATACAGCTCAACCAGCTCGGCCAGCCGCTGCGCCGACCGTCTGCTGCGGATCCAGCGGACGCCGAGTTCACCGGCAAGCTCGAAGGCGACCGTCGTCGCGATCCGGTTCCGGTCGGGAACGAGTTCCGCCGCCGCAAGCAGCCCGTCCGCTCCCCCCCGCGTCCAGAGCGGCGTCCACTCCGCCCGGCGCGAGTGCCCGGACACGCTCCGCAAGTCCCGGCCCGTACGTGACAGGTACGGCTCCTATCGAGCGCAGATAGTCGTGGTTGGCGGGACTGGCGGTTCCGATCACGGCGGCTCCCTTCGCGCGGGCCGCCTGCACCGCAACGGTCCCCACCCCGCCCGCAGCCCCGTTGATCAGCAGCGTATCGCCGGGGCCGACGGCCAGCTCTTCCAGCGCCGTGAGGGCTGTCTGCCCCGCTCCCGACAGGCCGCCCGCCGCCTCCCACGGCATCGCGGTCGGCTTCCGGACGAGCTGCTCCTGAGGGACGACGACATATTCGGCGTACGTGTACTGCATGCGGAAGCTGAGCACTTCGTCCCCGGGCGCGAACGCGGTAACGCCGCTCCCCGTCTGATCCACGATGCCTGCGAACTCGCCGCCGGTCACGTGAGGCAGCGATACGGGAACGCCTTGGGGCCGGAACCCCGTGCGAATCGCGCAATCTACCGGCTGGACGCCAGCCGCCTTGACCCGCACTCTCACTTCCCCTTCGCCTGCCTGCGGCGTTGCAAGCTCCATCGGCTCCAGAACCTCCGGAGAGCCGAACTTGGTAAACCCCATTGCTTTCATCCATGATTCCTCCTCTTTATGCGGCTGCATGTGCTGCACGATAGGCCGCTGCGCTCCATTTTCAGTTGTTGCCCGCACCCTTATCTGCATTTTATAATGGAGATCTCATAATAAAAAATACATCTTACCGCATATTACTTATTCCATAGAGTATATAAGAGGAGGGGCGTATGGAAATTTTGCAGCTCCAGTACTTCCGCACAGTCGCCAGGCTTCAGCACATGACTAAAGCCGCCGAAGAGCTCCACATCGCCCAGCCAGCGCTGAGCAAAACAATTGCCCGTCTCGAGGATGATCTGGGTGTGCCTTTATTCGACCGCCAAGGACGGAAAATCACCCTCAACGCGTTCGGGAAAGCCTTCCTGAAAAAAACGGAGGTCGCCCTCAACGCGCTGGAAGAAGGCCGCAAAGAAGTTGAGGATCTGGCCGGGATGGAGCAGGGAAGCATCTCCGTCGCTTCGCCGGTCCTTAACCGGCTGTCAGGCCCTTTGGGCGAATTCCTCGCGCTGTATCCCCATGTCCGCTTCCGTCTCACACAGGCACCGACGGAAGAGCTGGCCGAGATGCTTGAAAGCGGGGAAGCGGATTTCTGCTTCACCGCTTATCCGGTCGGCCGCCCCGGCATCATCGAGGAGCCGATCCTCAGCGAAGAAGTTTTTCTGGCCGTACCGCCCGGGCACCGGTTGGCGGACCGTACGAGCATCACATTGAGCGAAGCGGCCGGGGAGTCTTTTATCGGGTACAAAAAAGAGCACGTCTTCCGCAAAAGGGACGACGCGCTGTTCCGGCAGGCGGGCATGACGCCCGATTTCGCGTGCGAAGTCAACGAACCGTCGGCCAAAGCGGCGCTCGTCCAGGCGGGTCTCGGCGTCGCCTTCGTAGGAGCCTGCAACCGCAGCGAAGAGCCGCCGACGGCTCTAATGGTGCGGATTCCGATTACGGACCCCGTCTGTTTAAGCTCTTACCAGTTGGCCTGGCACGAAAAGCGCTATTTGTCCAAAGCCGCGCAAAAATTCCGGGACTTCATCCGTCATTATTTTTCGGCCGGCACGTTAACGGAGATTTGATCAAGGGCTGTGGTAGGGCTTTTGGTCATCGTTTCATCGTTTCACACAGTTTCCCTGTACAGGGCGATCCTGATCCGGGCTGTGACGGAGTTCGGGCGCGACTTGCGAAGCTTGTTCGCCCCCTGCGATACTTTGGGGAGAAAGCTGCCATACTAACACAATAACGGTAGCTTCCTCAGGTGTTTCTGGTTATAATGATTCAAGCGAAACGGATACGGATTTACATACCCGGCGTTTCGAGGGTGGGCCGAGGGATACTTCAGAAAGAAGGATGAATGTTGGTACGTTTTCTCGATCGCCGGTTCGGGCTTAAAGCCCACGGAACGACCGTGCGCCGCGAGCTCATGGCCGGATTGGTGTCATTCGTGACCAGCGTCTATATTATTATTGTCAATTCCGCGATTCTTGCGGACGCCGGAATACCCGTTCAGGCAGGGATGATCGCCACCATCGCCACTTCGTTCGTCGGCTGCTGGCTGATCGGCTGGTGGAGCAACACGCCGCTTGTTATCGTGCCGGGCATGGGAATCAACGCCTTGTTCACGTACACGGTCGTGCATACGATGGGACTGTCGTGGCAGGAAGCGCTTGCGGCCGTCTTCGTCTCGGGGTTTCTCTTCTGTCTGGTCGCCTTCACGGGGCTGGCCGGGCGGATCTCGCAATCGGTCCCGCATACGCTGAAAGAAGCGATCGGGGTCGGCATCGGGCTGTTCCTGACGTTTATCGGGCTGCAAAAAAGCGGGATCGTCGTGCCGAGCGCCTCGACGTTTATCGCGCTGGGCGATCTCGGCAGCCCCGAAGCGCTCGTGACCCTGCTGACGCTCGCCCTCATGGCCGTGCTGTACGTCCGCGGGGTGAACGGCAGCTTCCTCATCGCCATCGTGTTCGGAACCGCCGTCGCCTGGCTGCTCGGACTGATCAACCCGGCTGCGGAAGGCCCCGGGTTCGGGCTTCGCGATGCCGCCGCCGTCTTCGGCGCGCTTTCCTTCGGGGGCCTATGGTCGCTTCCGTTCTGGATCGCGGCCTTCTCGATGGCGATGGTCATCGTCTTCGAGAACCTGGGCCTGATCCACAGCCAGACGGCCAGCTTCGGGCGCCCGGACACCTACCGCCGCGCGTTTCAGGCCGCGGCGGTGTCAAACGCGGCCGCCGGGCTGCTCGGCTCGAGCCCGACCGTATCCGCGGTCGAAGGCTCGGCCGGCATCGCTTCCGGCGGACGCACGGGTCTGACCGCCGTATTCACCGGCGTTCTGTTTCTCGGCTCCTACTTTGCGGTGCCGCTGCTTCAAGCCATTCCGGACAGCGCGATCGCGCCCGTGCTGATTATCCTCGGCTCGCTTATGCTCGGCAGCATTAAAGCGATCCCTTTCGAGGATTTCAGCGAAGCGTTTCCCGCTTTTCTCGTGATCGCGATGATCCCGCTGACTTACAGCATCGTCGACGGAATCGCGTTCGGCTTTATCGCGTACCCGGTCGTGAAACTTGCGGCGGGTAAAGGCCGCCAGGTTTCCGCAACCCTGTACGTCATTGCCCTGCTCTTTCTCCTGTACGAAATTTTGCAGGTTATGAACAAGTAACGGATTCTGCGGACAAATCCGGTTTACCCGGGTTTACCGGCTTTGCGCACTTTTTTTACGGCACAAAAAAACGCCTGTCCGCGCTTCCTTCTCGGGAAGACGGGCAGGCGAATTTTTTAACCGGAGCCGGACAGTTACGAACTCCATCCCGAAGCCATGACGATGAACGTAACGAGGGCCGCGAGGCCGACTACGAGGTAGACGGTCCCCTGGACTTTCTTTTTCTGAAAAAACCGCATGATGCTCATGCTGACCATTGACCCGATAAAAAGGATCAGCAGCAGGCTCGTTACGAACATGCCGGTTGTTAACGCGTCCAAAGAAGTTGTTGCCACGACGTTTTCCACCTCGATAAAATTGGTTTTCCGGTATCCTGTAAAGATCCTTCCTCGATTATAACCGGAAACTGGGCGAAAACGGTACATTCTTTCTACATTTCTATGAACAAAAAGAAAGGCGGGTTCCCCGATGATTTTGCATAAAGGCGAGGTGCTGTTCCGCCAAGGCGAACAAGGCCCCTTGTTCCGCATCCGAAGCGGTCTGTTTAAAGTCGTTCGCCTTCAGGAGAACGGGGAACAGTTTCTGTTCAACATTCTGAACCCCGGCGAGCTGATTCCGCACCATTCGCTGCTCACGCCCAAAGAATACCACGGGACCGCGATTGCCCTGATTACAAGCGAAGTCGAGGTCATTCCGGCCGCACAGTGGTACGCCGGGCTTGAAGAGAATCCTCTCCGCTACCGGGATGCCGCTCTTGTGCTGCAAGATAAGCTGAGGGCGATGCAGCAGCGCATCGATCAGCTTACCGCGCTCACCCCCGCCCGCAAAATCGAGCTGCTCGGTCAGTGGTTCGCCCGCTATGTCGGGGATATTCCGCTTAGCGATGTGCTGACCCAGGAAGAGATCGGGCAGCTCGTCGGCCTGCGGCGCGAAACGGTCAACCGGCTTCTCCGGAAGCAGCGATAAGCGCCAAGAAAACGGGTCCGCCATGGCGGACCCGTTTTTTTATTACAGGGTAAGGGACGGGCCGAAAAATTCATAGTGGACGGATTCCGGCCGAACACCCAGCT
Source organism: Paenibacillus chitinolyticus NBRC 15660 (assembly GCF_000739915.1). Taxonomy (GTDB): domain Bacteria; phylum Bacillota; class Bacilli; order Paenibacillales; family NBRC-103111; genus Paenibacillus_F; species Paenibacillus_F chitinolyticus. Next base: position 611,158 of record NZ_BBJT01000003.1, read on the forward strand.
TCTGCAAGTACCCGATCATGTCGCGCATAAACGAAACGGGGCCGCAAATATAATAGTCGGCATGTCCGCCGGCTTCCGCCGTTATTTCCTTCAGCTTCTCCGCTGTCAGCCGGCCTTCCGAATGAAAGGTGCCAGCGGCTTTGTCTTCTTCCGTCGGGTTCGTGTAGCAGATATGCGTGCGCAGACAGGTTTCATCCGCCGCCGCAGTCATCGCATCCTTCATGGCGTGCAGTCCTCCGTAGGCAGCGCTGTGGATGAACGTAACGGACCGCGCCGGCTGCTCGGACCGGATCGTTCTCAGCATGCTCATCAGCGGCGTCAAGCCGACTCCCGCGGACAGGAGCACGACCGGTGTATCCGCGGACCGGTTAAGCGTAAAGTCTCCGGCGGGAGCGGAAAGCAGAAGTGTGTCGCCTTCCCGCACGGCTTCATGCAGATAAGTCGACGCGACTCCCGGCTCGCGGGTATCCGTGCCCGCTTCCTTCTTCACCGAGATCCGGTAATAAGGCTGTCCCGGACGGTCCGACAAGCTGTACTGCCGGTTCACGAGATGTTCCCGTCCGGGGATTTTCATCTGCACGGTCACATATTGACCCGGCTCGAAAGATGCCAGCGCTCCCCCGTCCTCCGGCACCAGGTAAAACGACGTGATGTTCCCGCTTTCCGGCGTTTTCTTCTGCACCGTAAACTTGCGGAATCCCGCCCAGCCCCCCGGCTGATGGAGCGCCTCATCCGCATTTCCGTCTCCACGCCGATAAAAGCCGCGGCGATTACGGAGTATGCCTCTTCCCAGGCGCCGAGAATTTCCGGCGTCGCCGCATCGCCCAGCACCTCGGAAATCGCCGCGAGCAGATTCTCGCCGACAATCGGATACTGCTCCGGCGTCACGCCCAGACTAACGTGCTTGTGGGCAATCCCCTTGACGGCCGGCATGATTTCATGAAGCCGGTCGATATGAACGGCGGCCGCATACACCGCGTTGGCCAGAGCCGTCTGCTGCCGCCCTTGCTTCTGGTTGCCGTGGTTGAACAAATTCAGCAGCTCCGGGTGGCTTTTGAACAGCTTTTCGTAAAAACGGGTCGTAATGGCTTTTCCGTGTACTTCCAGCACCGGTACGGTGGACTTGATGATCGCAATCGTTTCGGGTTTCAACATAATTAATCTCCCCTTCGTGTTCGTTCTTGTTCTCAGTATAAAAAATCACACCCCTTCCCCTGGTGATTCCAATCACACCGCTTATTGCAGCTTTGTGAACACTCTAGCATCTCTCCCTTCGGCTTTTTTCGTCATAGAGTCGGTTTTCCCCTCATAGAATGGGGTATCACCTGCAAGGAGGATGTCTTCACTCATGAACAAAAAGCACATCGCCGCACTGGTCGCATTAGCCTTTACAGCAGCCTTGCTCGTGTTTCTGACCGGGTCCCTGGGGGGCCGGAAATCGCTGCTTGCCCAAACGCTGAGCGCCGCGGGCTCTAAGGCAGGCTCGATTACACAGGCGGAAAATCAGGCATTATCCGCCCCCCGGCAGCTTCGGGCCGTCTGGATCGCCACGGCCTGGAACATCGACTGGCCGTCGAGCCAAGGGCTGTCCGCCGCCAAACAACAGCAGGAGTTCATCGCCATGCTGGATGAAGCCAAAAATGTGGGCATGAACGCCGTCATCGTACAGGTCAAGCCCAACGCCGACTCTCTTTACCCATCCGAGTACGGCCCCTGGTCGGATGTCTTGACGGGGAAACAAGGCCAGTCACCGGGATATGACCCTCTCGCTTTTATGATCGAGGAAGCGCACAAGCGCAACCTGGAATTCCACGCCTGGTTCAACCCTTACCGAATCGGTAAAACCAAAGACACCGCGAAGCTTGCCGCCGATCATCCGGCTTTGAAGCACCCCGACTGGGTAGCGGTTTATGCGGGAACCCGGTATTACAACCCCGGTATACCGGAGGTCAGGGATTTTGTCGTGGCCGGCATTAGCGAAGTCGTCAAAAAATACGATATCGACGCCGTTCATCTCGACGATTATTTTTACCCGTATCCCGAGAAAGGCAAAGATTTTCCCGACGATTCCGCTTACCAAAAATATCGAAAATCGGAATTCGGCTCCAAGCCCAATTGGCGCAGAGATAACGTAAACCGGCTCGTTGAAGCCATCCACGCCGCCATCAAAAAGGAAAAGCCCTACGTCAAATTCGGTATTTCTCCGTTCGGTGTATGGCGCAACCAGAATGCGGACCCGACCGGATCGGAAACGACGGCGGGCACGACGAATTACGACACGCTTTTTGCGGATACGAGAGCGTGGATCAATGCCGGCTGGGTCGATTATATCGCTCCGCAGCTGTATTGGAACTTCGGCTTCAAGCCCGCGGCCTACGATAAGCTGGCCGACTGGTGGATCAAAGAAACCGAGGGCAAACCGGTCCAACTGTACATCGGGCACGCGCCCTTCAAAATCGGCCAGCATGAGCCGCCGGGCTGGCAAAACCCCGACGAGCTGCCGGATCAGCTCAAGTTCAACGCCCGCAGCGCCGGCAAAATCAGCGGCAGCATTCTGTTCAGCCTCAAGGATATCCGCCGCAATCCCCTCGGATTCCGCGACCGGCTGAACACGGAGCTGTATGCCAGCCCGGCGCTGGTGCCGCCCATGCCTTGGCTGGGGAGCGCGGCGCCCCAGCCGCCGAAGGCTCTCACCGCCGAGGGCACGGCGGACGGCGTCCGGCTGGACTGGCGCGACGGCGGCGGGAACCCGGCCTACTACGCCGTCTACCGCGCCGAAGGCAGCGGCTCCGAGGCCGCACGACTGGTCGGCACCGTGCGCAGCGGCGGAAGTGGGGCCCAGTCGTTCACCGACCGCGCCGCCCCGGCCGGGAAGCCCCTGCGTTACGTCGTGACCGCGCTGGACCGGCTGCATAACGAAAGCACGACGAGCCGGACCGCCTCCGCCGACGTGCCGGGCAGGTTCGCGAAGGCGAAATAACACGAATACCCTCCATCCGCTTATCGGGATGGAGGGTATTTTTATGGGCGGAACATGGCGGGAAAGGCAAGCGGCTTAACCGCTTCAATGCCCGGCCTGTTCTACGCGTCCGGTAAATCGTCTACGTACCGGTCGATCCGAGTACCCGTCCGGCGGGAACGTGGTACCGGCAAATGCCGTCGATGGTGTCCTGCAGAACGCCCCCGCAGCTTTCGATCACCCGGCGCGACGGCGCGTTATCTTCGTTGCAGGTCAGCAGCGCTTCATGTATGCCTTTGACGGCGGCTTCCCTAAGCAGGAGCTGCAGCAGCAGCTTGGCGTAGCCTTTGCCCCGTTCCGTCGGGCGGATGACATAACCGATGTGGCCGCCCCGTTTCTTGAGCTGGCCGTTCAGCGCGTGGCGCATTTTCCCGTAGCCGACGGGCCTGCCGCCCACGTAAAGCCAGTACACCGTTTGAGGGACAAGCCCTTCCGGGAGCTGCTTGGCCCGCGCCATGTTATAATTTTTAAGCAGCAGATTGTAAAACTCGTCCCGGGTTTCGCTGTAAAAGCTGTTCACGAACCCGTTCGCCCCCAGGCCGATCTCGCGCGTCATTTCAAAGATATCCGAGCCTTCCTCCAAATTCAGTTCTCGCAATTCTTCATTCATACGGGCAGCTCCTTTACTCCTTTTGAAAAATATACGGGATTTCACGAAAGAATAAAAGATCCTCTCTCACAAAAAGAGTCTTTCGGACTGTTCCCGCATTCGTCAAGAGTGCCGTGAAGCCTAGAAAATGACTTACCGGGAGCATAGGACTGAAAATTCTAGTGTCGGCGGTTCGATTCCGTCCCGAGCCACCCTATTTCTTAACACCTTACATATTTACGTTTGAAACCAAGTTGGCGTTTATAGGCTAATCACATTTTTTAACTTCCCCACGGTAATTTTCCATTCTGAAACTAGCTCCACATCCACATGAAGCTTTTGCATTAGGGTTATTTAAAGTGAACCCGCCTATCATTCCCCTTTCTTCATAATCAATTTGAAGACCTTCAATGTATTGAATACTATTCGTATGAACCAATAGACTAAATTCACCTTTGTTTAATAAGATATCCCCTTCTGTTTTCTGCTCATCCGCTATAAGCGTATAGGATAAACCGCTGCATCCTCCCTCTTCAACGCCTATTCTAAGAAAAGAATTTTGGGCATTAGCGCTTGATAAGATTTCGACGATTTTTTCGGATGCCGCTTCACTGACCCCTATCATCATTGCATGTCTCCTTTGAACGTCATTTTGTTAGTCGGTATGTTTGTAACAAGAGCAGATCTATACATGGCTTGTATGGACCGTCCCACCTCACAAAGGACATGGAACGGCTGTATTTGTAATTTTAGAATGCTTGTTTATAGGTTAGTTTGCCGGTCTGATCCGGGTGCTGGCGAATAGACTCGTTACGATTAACAAGAGATGAAAGCCCATCGTTACAATTAATCCGGATTGCAGCGACATCCCTGCAGCTTGACAAACGACAAGAATAGAACCGCCAATCCCAATGACCACGCCAGGTGTAAAAGAATCCGCGAATTGCAGATTTGCCGAAGTTTCTCCAACATCTCCATTCCCCGTTTGGGAAAATGCCACAACCCCGCTAATAGGATGCGCCAACCCAATACCGATTCCGGCTATGATTTGTCCGATAACCGCAACGGCCACTGTCACAACAGGTACCCAAAAAACCAAGGCAATTCCAATTGCAAGCAATAGCACACCCAAAATAATTCTTGTATGACGTCCCCGGCCTTGGTCTGCCGCATCCCAGCGTCCTTGCAAATAGGCAATGAGGCACCAGCTTAACGCGGCGCTCGCTACAATTAATCCGGCCTGAGAAGGAGTGATACCTTTCACATCGATTAAAGCCAATACCAAGAAATTTTGTGTGCTGGCATAAGCAGCGAAGAACAGCCCGCGTGTTGCCAGAATAGCCGGCATACCTCTTCGGAAAGCAAGAGTGCCCTTGGGAAGCAAATTGAGCAGCGGATATCCCATCAGCGCTAAGCCGATAAGGACTAAAACAAACCCAGTAAAGATCGGCAGCATGCTTAGACCCACTAAGAAAATCCCCGTACCTATCGTTAACAGTACGGCCAGCCATGTGGCTGAAGCCCCGCTATCCCCTTGCGTCCCCTGTGTTTTTAATTTCCTGAATGCAGGTAAACTCAGCAGTGCCGAAACAATCAGGATCGGCAATATCCCCCAGAAAACAAACCGCCAGGACCATTGATCCGCGATAAGACCCGCAACGTACGGACCGAGCATAGACGGAAGAACGTAGGCAGTACCGAATGCGCCGAGGATTTTGGCACGTAATTCGTCGGGATAACTTAAAGATATTGCCGTGTACACGCAAGTCATCATAGCTCCGGCACCTAAACCCTGCATAGCCCGAGCCCCTATCATCGTATACATATCGCCTGCTGTTGCGGCAGCGATCAGACCGACGACAAACAAAATAAGCGCGAAAGTGAACGGGGTTGCAGGTCCTTGTCTATCAATGATTCGACCGACGACCAAGGTGCCGATAATCTGCGCAAGCAGATAAGTACTGAATATCCAACCGAATAGGTCAAGGCCGTTCAAGTCACCGGCAATAGAAGGGGCAATTGTCGTGACCGATAAACCTTCGAATCCGACTGCCATCACCGACAGTATGATTCCTATGGACAACGCAAAATAACGCGGGCTGAAAATGCTCTGAGAACTAGACGACATGAAATGTGACCTCCAAAAAAAATTTTATGTATACATCGTATCCGGATACTTAGTAAACATTTATGTTGATAAAGTTTAAATTACAGTCCGGTTTTGACTTTGTCAACATTTTTGTTTAAAATGTAGAAAGTGAACTAGATTCGGCTGCTGAATAAGGAGGTTCATGATGAACCGGAATCGAACCCATAAGGATGCCTCGACTAGTACCCGGAGAGCGATCATTGATCTGCTCAAGCAGCGGGGGGGAACGGATGTTGTAGCACTATCCTCCGAATTTTCGCTATCTGGAATGGCGATTCGCCAACATTTGAATGCGCTGAAAGAAGAAGGATTGGTGACTTACGAAGAAGAAGCCCGCCCCATGGGCCGGCCGACTAAGCTGTGGAGATTAACTCCCGCGGCTGATCGTTTTTTTCCAAGCGGATATTCGGAGTTATCCGTCAGTCTGATCAATTCGATGAAAGAGGCTTTCGGAAACGAGGGGCTGGACAAGCTGCTGACTGTCCGGAATAAAAATATGCAGGAGCAATATCTTCAGCACCTTGGCGGCGCAGCTGGCGTAAGCGAGAAGCTGGACAAACTGGCCGAAATCCGAACCATCGAAGGCTATATGGCCGAGGTTAAGGATCAAGGCGACGGAAGCTTTCTGTTTATTGAGAAGCATTGTCCGATCTGTGAAGCCGCTGCTGCATGTACCGGGTTATGCAATAATGAACTGCATTTATTTAATACACTTCTCGGAGAGCATGTTCTTGTCGAACGTGTCGAGTATATTTTGGCCGGGGGAGGAAAATGTGTATACCGGGTTAGGGAAAATAATCTGTGACCCAAGAGAACAAGGGGCAACAATGGAATCCAACTCATTGAAGTTGCGCACAAAAAACACCGCAGTCCAGTAGGACTGCGGTGTTCGAGTATGCCCATGAGAGTTAAAGCTCCACTACCTGGGTCGCAATATTGTCGCAAAATTCACGGTCATGCTCCACAAAAAGAAGGGTCGGCTTATGTTCAAGCAGCAGCTCTTCAATTTGCATCCGTGAAATGACGTCGATGAAGTTAAGCGGCTCATCCCAGATATGCAGATGAACGTTCTCGCACAGACTTTTGGCGATCAACACCTTCTTTTTCTGCCCGCCGCTATAAGACGAAATGTCCTTCTCGAATTGGACCCGCGCGAAATCCAGTTTTCTCAAGATCGATTTAAACAGGCTTTCGTCTATTCCGTTTTCCCGGGCGTAGTCGGATAAGCTGCCCCGAAGATGCGCGGTATCCTGCGATACGTAGGATATTTTCAGCCCGCTCCCCTTTCGGAAAGTGCCCGTGTAGTCGATATCTTCGCCGAGAATCAGCTTCAGAATACTTGATTTTCCGGAACCGTTTTTACCCGAAAGCGCAATCCGCTCTCCCTGCTCCACCGTAAAGCTGATATCGCTGCAGACCGTCTTATCTCCGTATTGAATCGACACGTGGTCAAGCTCGGCAAGCTGGCTTTTGTGATAAACAAGCTGGGAAATCTTCAAGCTTTCGGAGCTTTCGATGTTTTTTAAGAGATGCGAACGATCTTCAATCGCGGACTGCTGTCTTTGCTCGATGTTTTTGGAGCGTTTCATCATTTTGGCAGACTTGTGACCGATGTATCCTTTATCTACCTTGGAACCGGAATTTCTTGTCCCGTTTTTCGTCTTCTCGACCTCATGCGACCAGTTGTTTGTCCGTTTGGCCGCATCTGACAGCCGTTTGATGTCTTTTTTCAGCTTTTCGTTCTCCGCAAGCTCAAATTCGTCCTGCATTTCTTTGTTTGTCCACCAGTCCGAGAAGTTGCCTTTCCGGATTTCGATATTCGTCTTGTTAATGGACAGAATGTGATCGACGCAGTGATCGAGAAAAGCCCTGTCGTGAGAGACCAAAATAAATCCGTTTTTGTTCCTCAGATAGCTGCTGACCAGTTTGCGCGCTTCCATGTCGAGATGGTTGGTCGGTTCGTCAATGAGCAGAAAGCTATTCTCCTTAAGAAACAAGGTCGCCAGCATCACTTTCGTCTGCTCTCCGTTCGATAACGAGTCAAAAGGCCGGTCCAGCACATCCTCGGAAACTTTGAGCAAGGAAAGCTCGCGCATCAGTTCCCAATGAACATAATCCGGAAAAATGTCGCGGATCACATCCAGCGTCAGATTTTCCTTGTGATCCACCGGATAAGGAAAATATTCAAACTGGACCTGGGCGGAAATCGTTCCGCTGTATTCGTACTTGCCGAGCAGCAAGTTCAGGAACGTGGTCTTCCCCCGGCCGTTTCTCCCGGTAAAACCTAATTTCCAATCGGTATCGATCTGAAAGCTTACCTCTTCGAATATGTTATCGTAACTGCCGTCATAAGCGAAAGTCAGGTTAGAGACTCTAATCAATGACATGATTGAATCCTCCTCCTTTGAATAAAAAAATAAGAGCTGCAAGAAAGTTACCTTTCCCGCAGCTCAAATATAAAAACAAATCCAACCCGCGACGGGGTCAGACATGTATATCCGATTTGAGTTGAGAAGGATGTGTAACTTTCTTGCATAATAATACATAAAACTAGCGATAATTCTCGCTATTATGTTTTATTATTATGAGCAAGAAAGTTTACATTATCCTCTTCAACTCCATTCACTAAATTATTGACATAGTAGCATAGCCGCTAGTTTTTTGCAACCGCTGCCCTGCCGGATGTATCCGTAAAAAGTAAATACGACTTGATAGGATTCGTTATTTGTGCTGCGTACACCTTTATACGACGGCGATTTTCACCGATACCCAGGTTATACCATTTTTATTCGAAAATTATCCCGACCGGGCCAGACGGAATCCGAGATCGTCTATGCCAAAGGTCGGATGGCTCCGACGGCGGCACGTTGCCCCGCAGCCCCTGGCCTCTTCCGCCCAGCTGCCTCCGCGGAAAATCCGGTAGGAACCGTACACTTTTTCGTCATAGACGTCCCAGCACCACTCCCAGACATTCCCCAGCATATCGTAGAGTCCCCAGGCGTTCGGTTCCTTGGTCCCTACTTCATGTGCCCCGCCTCCCGAATTTTCGTTGTACCAGGCTATCTCATCCAGATCTCCGTATCTGTAACCGGCAGTCCCCGCTTTGCATGCGTACTGCCACTCCGCTTCCGTAGGAAGCCGGTAGCCGTCCGCCTCCCAATCGCACAGGATCGTTAGACCGTCTCCGCTTATCGAATAACATTCTTTCAGTCCGGCTTGCCGTGAAAATAAATTACAAAAAGAAACGGCTTCCTCCCAGGAAATGTTCACAGCCGGCTTCGAATTTTCGTCCGGTGAATAGGCTGAATTCGTCGTAACTGCCTTGTACATCCCCTCGGTTACAGGAAAACGGGCAAGCAGAAACGGTCTTATTTCGGCTTTCCATTTGGTATGGACACGGTCGTCTCTTAATTCGATTTCTCCGCCCGGAATGTTTACCATCGAATGGTCTATGTATGCTTTTCGTTCATCAGACAAACGGCCTTCCTCCCAATGACTCTGATTTTACAAATCTTACCGTGCTTGGAACCGTTAATCAATATAAACATTACCCGGGCGTGGATTTTAAGCACAGTTTATGGTTTCAGACTCACACCACGATCTGCAAAATGCGGCTTGCCGGCCGCATACTAAACGGCATGATAAAGTCCATCCCCGTCCAAAGAAAGGAGCGCGTTATCCGCATCGCTATGATTACAGGTTAACGCCATGGCGACCGTATTAAAAAAACCGCGATAATCGCGCGGTTTTCTCAGGCATATTAGTGTGTTTTCGATAGGAGAACCTTTGGTTCCCTGCCGTTTGACCGGGGTGAGGCGAGACCCGAATCCTAAGAGGACAAAGAACTCTCCTCTGGAGGGTTGTCCGCCCGGAACCGGGCGGCGATGAGCTTTTCTAGCAGCAGATGCCCCGTATACAGCCCTCCCATAATAAGCAGCATCCCAAGCGGCCCTTTCTGCAAGGCCGTCTGCCAGCCTTCGTAATAAGCAAAGACACCGGTTAACATACTTAGGCCGAGCACACCCACGAATATCTTCTTTTTGCGGGATTCTTTCTGGGGAACAGACAATAGCTTTTCACGAAGCCGGATATTCATCGCAGCCAGAGAGATCAGGACAAAATAGATCGTTTGGGCCGGGTGTGTCGAGTCGAAGAAAATAAACGAGTACACGAAATAAAAAGGGACTCCGAACGTACCCAAAAAGATGGCGTTATAAACCAGCCTGATTTTCAGAGGGACCACTCAGCTCTCCTTCGTTTCCGGCGGAAGCACCGCCGTATTCGGTTTGGATGCCATGTACGTATCGAGAGCTTTGTTCGCTTTAAGGGCGAGCCTGATTAACACGATCAGAAGAACGATCCCTAGTACAAGCAGGACCCCGTACCCCGCCATCATCAGCATTTGAATCAGTACGAACGGATTTACCGCCGCAGCAGTTGCAGATGCACCACTATCCATATCCATCTTCCTTCCTGTAACTAAAGCTTAGATCCATCTTACGAAGCTTTTGCGGGTAAAAGCGATGTTCCGGGCCTCTGCCCACTTGTTATATTTTACCACCTCTTAAATCCTCTTCACAGCTCTTTATTCCCTTTATTGTCGTAAAGCTCCAATATCCCTTTCGTTACCGCGATTAATCCCGAACGAAGCTCTTCCGGCGCGAGAACATAAACGCTGCTGCCGTAACCGAGCAGGATGCCTATAGCCGATTCCAACGTATTGAATTCGGTGTCCGTTTCCACCCAGCCGTTGTCGGCTTCGCTTGGATTCCGTACTTTTGCAAACCGTTCTCTGGAAAAGCGGTGAAACTCAGGCTCCCTGATCTTAATTTTTGCGGGATAGCGCGGAAGCTTTGCCGTAAACTCTTTCAGTGACTGTTCCCAGTACCCGGCAAGATCGAATGTCGCCGGCCTTGTAAAATGTTCCTCCGAGAGCTCCGCTTCAAGCAGCCGGGAAATTCTGTAGGTTCTCATCTCTCCCTCTGCTTCGGCAACCGCATACCAGATGCTGCCTTTGGCGACAAGGCCGAGCGGATGGATGATCCGCTCCGCGATCCGGTCGTCGCGCCGGTAGCGGATGCGCATCTTCCTCTCCTCCCACACCGCTTCCTGTACGAGCGGAAGATGGGGAAGCTGCTCCGCCGAGCGGTGCCAGCCTGCCCCGTCGATGTGGATGCGCTGCCGGACGCGCTCCGTTTCCTTCCGCATGGATGCAGGCGAAGCGGCCAGCAGCTTCTGGAAAGCGCTGTCGTATTCGCTGCTCATGCCGAGATCCGACAGCAGGGCGGAATCGTTCGCGATCAGAAGCGTCGCGATTTCTTCCGCTTTCATGCCGGTCAGCCGGGTGCGGTAGCCTTCCGTCAGGGACCATCCGCCGCCCGATCCCCGCTCCGCATAAACCGGAATGCCCGCAGCGCTCAACGCCTCCATGTCCCGGAAGATGGTCCGTTCCGACACCTCAAGCTTTTCGGCGAGTTCGCGGGACGACATTTTCCCCTGGTTTTGCAGCAATAATAAAAGAGACAGCAATCGGTCGGCTCTCATCGTTATTCCTCTTTTCTACCCTTTTTCGGCACCCCCGGCCATTCTCTTTCCTCGGAATTTTTCATGGTTAAATGCTGATTCTGATTGGTTGAGGTTGGTCGGCTGTTTTTATGGAAAGTTATTCTCCATCGGCAGTTCTGAACGGCGCGGGGCTTTTCGTTCAATTTACTATAGCAATTATGACAGGGGTTGTCATATATCCCCTCTTATACTGGGTACAGGTTGCGGGCGGCTAATCGATCCGCTGCCTGCACAGACACAGCAATCCGCTATTAGTTGAGACCAAAAAGGAGAGATCGCAATGAAATCGAAATCACTGGAAGGAACGATCGCCGTAGTGGCAGGAGCGACGCGCGGCGTCGGAAGAGGCATTGCAGCCATGCTCGGGGAGGCGGGAGCGACCGTGTACTGCACCGGGCGCAGTGTCCGTGGAAACCTCTCGAACATGGGGCGCAGCGAAACGATCGAGGAGACGGCCGAGCTTGTAACCGCTAAAGGAGGCCGGGGAATCGCCGTCCGCGTGGACCACACGGTAGAAGAAGATGTCAAAGCGCTCTTCGAGCGGGTAAAACTGGAGCAGAACGGCAGGCTTGACCTCCTGGTGAACGATGTGTGGGGCGGAGATCCTTTGACCGAGTGGGGAAAAACGTTCTGGGAGCATTCTCTGCAGGACGGACTTCTTATTCAGAAGCGTGCGGTTCGTTCCCATATGCTCACCAGCTATTACGGGGCCCCCTTGCTGGTTTCCCGCAAGCAGGGCATGATTCTCGAAATTACGGACGGTTTCGATTACCGCTACCGGGGAAACCTGTATTACAGTCTGGCCAAAATTTCCGCCATTCATCTGGCGGAGGCGATGGCCGCTGATCTAAAGCCGCACGGAGTAACGGCGGCAGCCGTCACCCCGGGTTTTCTCCGCTCGGAAGCGATGCTTGATCATTTCGGCGTCAAGGAAGAAAACTGGAGAGACGCCATAGCGCAGGAGCCTCATTACAGCGAGTCCGAAACGCCGTTCTATATCGGACGGGGAATCGCCGCGCTTGCGGCCGATCCGGACAAATTCGCGAAGTCGGGCAAGGTGCTGACGAGCTGGGGATTGTCCGACGAGTACGGTTTCAGCGATGTCGACGGCAGAAGGCCCCATTGGGGCCGCCATGCGGCGGAGCACGGCTTGTAAGACGAGCGGCGGAACGCTTAAGACGCCAAATAAGGCAGCCACGATTCAGGTGGCTGCCTTAAAGTGTTTTATGCGGGTTGAGAGAGGAACCCCGTCCTACTCTTCCTGGAACAAGTCGGTGGACAAGTAGCGTTCCCCGGTATCGGGCAGCAGGACTACGATCGTCTTGCCTTTGTTCTCCGGGCGCTCCGCCAGCACGGAAGCCGCATGAACGGCCGCTCCGGAAGAAATTCCGACGAGCAAACCTTCGTTTCTCGCCAGCAGACGGGCCGTCGTAAGAGCTTCCTCGTTTTTCACGGTCAGAATCTCGTCGACCACGGAGGAGTCGAAATTACCCGGCACGAAGCCTGCTCCGATTCCCTGGATTTTGTGCATGCCTCTTTTTCCCCCGGACAGGACAGGCGAATCAGCCGGCTCCACGGCGACGATGTTCACCGCGGGATTTTTCGCTTTCAGCGCTTGTCCAACCCCTGAAACCGTCCCGCCCGTGCCGACTCCGGCAACAAATATATCGACGGTTCCATCCGTATCCCGCCAGATTTCTTCGGCTGTCGTCCGGCGGTGTACGTCCGGATTCGCCGGATTCTCGAACTGCTGCGGCACGAAAGCGCCCGGCAGTTCGGCCCCAAGCTCCTCCGCCTTGCGGATCGCGCCCGACATCCCCTCTTCCGCCGGTGTCAGAACAAGCTCCGCGCCAAGCGCCGCAAGCAGCTTCCTGCGCTCGATGCTGAAGCTCTCCGGCAGCGTGATGATAAGCTTGTAGCCGAGGGCCGCGGCCGCGAAAGCAAGGCCGACGCCCGTATTGCCGCTCGTCGGCTCGATAATGACGGAACCCGGCCGGAGCAGCCCCTTCTCTTCCGCGTCTTTGATCATCGCGTATCCGATGCGGTCCTTTACGCTGCCCGCCGGATTAAAATACTCCAGCTTAGCCAGCAGCCGCGCCTCAATTTGTTGTTTTTTACCGAAATTCACCAGTTCCAGCAGCGGTGTGTTTCCGATCAACTGCGTCAAATTCGTTGCAATGTTTGCCATGGTTCTGTCCCCCGTTTGAGATGCTCTATCCCTATCATGTTAGTCGGTTATCATTCTACGATACCACCAACGGGGGAAGATGACAAATTGGGGCAGCCTGCCTTTCACCGGCCTCCGGCCGCTTCCAGCATCGCGGCGATTGCCGTGAAATTGCGGGAGACGGCATGCCTGTAGACCGTGACACCGTCTCCGTCCGGCAGGTTGACGTCCGCCCCATGTTCCAGCAGCAGACGGATTATCGTCTGGTGAGCTTCTCCTCCGTCACCGAGGATGACGGCTTCCAGAAGCGCCGTCCAGCCCAGGCGGTTCACATGATTCACGTCCACCCGGGTCCGGGTGAGCAGCTCCCGCACAATGTCCACATGACCCCGTTCCGAAGCGGGAATGAGCGCCGTCCCCCCGTACCGGTTGATAAGAGCGGGATCGGCACCGGCGGATATGGCCAGCCGCAGCAGCTCCATATCCCCTTCGGCGCCGGCGTACAGGAACAGATTGTCGGAGCGGTCGTTGCGGATATTCACATCCGCCCCGGCTTTCAGCAGCACCCGGACGGCTTCGTGCCGCCGGTTGATCGCGGCCGCCATTACAGCCGTATTCCCCTGGCTATCCCGCGCGTCCACCTCGGCTCCTTCCCCGATCAGCGTCCGAACCTTCTCCGCGTCACCTTTCGCAGCCGCCTCCAGCAGCTGCGTGTTTTTTTCACTGGGCATTTCCATCTTTCCAATCCCCTCCGTTTCTGGTACTTGCGATCCTTGATAAACCGGCGTTTGCGCCGTTCCCGGGTCCGGGCTGACGGCCATCCCGCATCCGGTCAGCGCCGCGGAGATCAGGACCGGGACGATCAGAGCCGGGATGAAGCTATTGATCCGCATGAACATCGGCAGCCGCCTCCTTAAACTCTATAGGCAAAAGACCTCCGTGGAGGTCTTTTCGAAGCTTACGTTTAGCTGTTTTTCAAAGCATCGGTATTCAAGCTGATCTTGCCCTGCTGGGTTGCCCACGAGCCGGACGCCGTGACGGTGTAAGACTTGCCGGGACTCAGCTGCGTGCCTGCCGCCAGCTCGAACGTGCCGACCGCTCCTTTGCGGCTCGTCACCTTGTAGACGGCCGTCAGCTTCTTGCCGTCTCCGTCCGTCAGCTCTACGCTGCGGCCGGAGAACAGCTCGTCACGCGGGTCGGCCGCAAGCGTAATGTCGACGGAGGCCGGGCTGACGGCTTTTGCGGACGCGATCACAAGCGGCGCGGCGGAACGGGCGGTGAAAGACGCTTCCGTCACGGTCGCCCAATCTGCCGTGACCTTGTATGTTACGCCGGGAGTCAGCGTCTGTCCGGCAGGAAGGCGGAATTTCGGCGCCTGTCTGTCGTCGGTAGCCTGCGTATACGGAACATAAGCGGCCCGGATCGGCTGCCCGCCCTCCGGCGTAAGGGTGACGGACATATCACGGAGCGAGGAAATGATGTCGTACGATTTTCCGCCGCTTGCGTTGCGGTCGTTCAGGTACATTTCCAGTCCCCCGCGAGTACCGAAGTACGATTCGACCACATATCCGTAATCGACGACTCCGTCTTTACGGAACGATTCCAGCTCGAACGTATCTGCCGTCACCTGCCGGGCTACCGCCAGTTTTACCGTGTGGGCAGAGCCCGTAAACTTGCCCGCGGCTTTACCTTTGTACGTCAGGCTGTATGTTTTGCCCGGCTGCTGAACGGTTACGGGCACCACATACGTGGAGCGGGCTCCGTTCTTAAGCTGCGGAACGTTGCGGATCGTCATCCCGTTGTCGAATTGAAAATTCGCTTTCGCTTTGTCCAGATTCACGTCGGCCGCGGTCAAAGGGGAATCGAACGTGATTTCAAGCGTTGCGACAGAAAGCACCTTGATATCCGTCACGGCCGCATGCTCCGACGGAATATGGGCAATCGCCTTAAATCCGAGACGGGCCGCCTCCCCTTTAGTGACACGGGCACCCGGCTCGTAGTTTTTCAGCCACTGCTGAATGACCAGAGGTTTCTTCTCTGTAAGCTGGGCGATCCGGCTGACAAGCTCCTGCTGGGTCAGCATCAATCTCCCGTGGTCCGAGTGATGCCCCCCTGCCGGCGAGAGGTCCCCGTTCGCGGATACGGCCGGAGTCTTGGCGGATTGAGCGGCAGCGGGAGCGGCATTTAAGGGAAGCATGACCGAAGCGGCTACAGCCGAAACCGTCAGCAGTTGAAGCAATGTTTTTTTCATAAAAGTTCCTCCTGTAGGGTGAGTGATAAGTTCTTGATTTCATCCTACAGAACGAAACTAAACGGCCCGGAAACAAATTCGAAACTTTTTCTAAACAGCTCCTCCCGTCAGCCCGAAAACCGGTAGCCGACTCCCCAAATCGTCTCGATATATTCCGGCGCGGAAGGATCGGCCTCGATTTTCTCGCGGATACGCCGCACATGAACGGTTACCGTCGCAATGTCTCCCATCGAATCCATTCCCCATATTTTTTCGAAAATTTCCTCCTTGCGGAAAACCCGGTTGGGGTGCCGGGCGAGAAATAACAGGAGATCGAACTCCCTCGCGGGAAGCGGCACTTCTTTACCCCGGATATAGACCCGGCGCGATTCCGGTTCAATGGCCAGATCACGAATGCGGATTTCTCCCGGCGCCGTTTCCTTCAGCCCGACCAGCCTTTCATAACGCGTTAAGTGCGCCTTCACGCGCGCAACCAGCTCGCCCGGACTGAACGGCTTGGTCATGTAATCGTCGGCGCCCATGCCGAGCCCGCGGATTTTATCGAACTCGTCTTTACGGGCGGATACGATGAGAATGGGAACTTCCATGGCCATGCGGATTTGACGGCATACCTCGAAACCGTCTTTCCCGGGAAGCATCAGATCCAGGACGATCAGATCGAAGCCTTCCGTGAGCGCCTTGTTCAACCCGTCGTCCCCCCTGGTCGAAATCTCGACCTGAAACCCGTGCAAGTTCAAGTAATCCCTATGCAATTGGGCGATCGTCGCCTCGTCTTCAATGATCAGAATTTTTTTCATCGGTATGATTTCCTTTCAGCAGCGGGAGCCGGATTACAATCCGCGTGCCTGTCTGCGGATGTCGCGTAGACGCGCTTTCCGAGGCATTCTCCGCGCAGATGCTTCCCCCGTGGTTGTCGACAATCTGTTTGGCGATGGCGAGCCCCAGTCCCTGACCACCCGACTCCCGGTTGCGGGACGTCTCGGCCCGGTAAAACCGGTCAAATACATGAGTCAGCGCCGCGGGATCGATCCCGGGACCGTTGTCGGTTATTTCAAGCACTGCGGCTGCCCCGTCCCGCCGGAGATCGAAAGCAATCGTTTTATGCGGCCCCTCCATAAACTTGAGGCTGTTTCCGACTACGTTGTTCACGACCCTTTTCATGTGCATAGGGTCTATCCGGACGTGCAAAGGACCCGCAGAGTGTCCGCCGGTTTCCAGTCCGACGCCTTCTTTTTCCAGCTCGAAACGCAGTTCATACACCACGTCCGCGACAAAACGCGTCAGGTCCACTTCCTGCAGGGCAAACGGAACTTTATTGAGATCCAGCCGGGAATAAAGGAACAGCTCCTCAATGAGATGATCCATTTCCTCCGCTTTGCTGTAAATGATATCCACATAACTTTCGAGCTTATCGGGCGTATCCGCCACCCCGTCCCGGATTCCTTCCACATAGCCGCGAATGGCGGACAAGGGCGTTTTCAAATCGTGCGAGATGTTGGCGATAAGCTCCTTGCGGTTGCTTTCGTACTGCTTCTGCAGCTCCTCGGATTCCTGAAGCTTCCCCCTCATCTCCTCGAAAGCCGCGGAAACCTGCCCGATCTCGTCTTCGCCCGGCTCGATCCGGAACCGCAAGTCTCCCCGCTGGATACGTGCCGCCGAAGCGCGCAGCAGATTGAGCGGCCGGATCATCCGCCTGGTGAGGAACAGATAGATGTAGATGTTCGAGCCGACGAGCAGCAGAAACAAAACCGACACGAACAAAGGCAGCAGCTTGCTCATCAGAACGGCGAACGGGCTGACCTCCCGGAACACGAACAGCCTTCCTTGTTCGCCGTCCGCAAACCGGAAGTCGTATTTCGCGTAGCCGAAAAAGTTTTTCCCCGTCTGCAAAGTGCTTCTCATGTGCACGTTTTCCGCTTCGTACGGAGGCAGGACGGCTTCGGGTTGGTTTTCCGCCAGAGCCGGTGAAATAAACGCGCTGCCGGACCCTTTGCGGATCAGGAGGGAGGCCTTGGCGACTTTTAGCTGAAAATCGTATTCTTTGTAGATGTCCGGTACAAGCAGTTCCTCCGACTTCGTTTTGGCAAGATGCTTAAGATCGAGAAATAGCGTCTCCTGTTCGGTCGTAAGCGGCTTCAACCGGAGATGGACGTTGTAAAAAGAAGAAATGCCCCTCACATCCCCCGTTACGGCTGTCGTTACGATAAAAGCGGCCGCCGTAAAAAGCAGCACCGTGGCGACGAGCAGCAAAGTGAAAGAAGCAAGCAGGCGGGCGCGGATGGACATGATTGTTTTTGCCTCCAGATGATTCAAATCGTGAAGATTTCCTACAGTCTACCAAGGAATTCGGCGGGGATCAAAATAAATTTCCGCTTTGGCAGATCAAGATGATTCTTGATTAAATTAAGATTTTCTTGATGAAAACGGTTTATTTTCTCATAAAATTTCTAATTTTATGCTTTTTTATGTAACAATTAGTCGAAAAATAAGCGATTTCAGGTGGACTTCCCACCCTTGCATCCTTTACTATGGGAGGTACAGGAATATTAGTTATAGGAGATATGATAATGCAACTTGAAGCTGGGAATTATGATGCGCTGCCGATCATTCTCTCGATTCTGATGTCCATGACGACCTCCTGTACCGCGCTGGACATGGCAGACCGCCTGCTGCGCGGCGACCGTTCTTTCCGTAAAATGCTGCTGACCGCTGTCGTAACGGGACTGGGCGTCTGGTCCATGCACTTCTTGGGCATGCTGGCCTTGAAGCTCCCTTTCGAAGTCCATTATCATCTGCCTTTGCTTGCCGTCTCATTAATGCTGCCCATTCTCGCATTTTTTCTGTCGCTGCTAATCCTAGCGCCGGACCGGAAGCCCGGAAAACGATTTTTCACAGCCGTCGGCCTGCTGGCCGGGCTCGCCTTCGTTTCCATGCACTTCTCCGGCATGCTTGCCATGAAAATACCGGCCGTGTATCACCAGACGGCGGGCAGTCTGATCGTATCGATCGCGCTGGCCCTGCTCGCCTCGTATCTTATGCTCGCACTGGCGATCTACGCACGCGGGCTGCCTGCTTACAACCTGCTTTCGCCCTGGAAAACCGGGGGCAGCCTGCTGGTTGGGGGCCTCATTGCCGGCATGCATTACACGGCGATGGCGGGGACTTCGTTTACGCCGTCCGACCGCGAGCTTTCTCTTACAAGCAGCTCGATTATAGGCAATACGCTGCTGACGGTTCTTGTAGGTTGTACGACCTTCTGCGTGCTTTTCTGGGTTGTGCTCGTCCTGTACCGCGACCGGCAGAACGTGCTTACCGCTTCGCGGTTCAACGAGCAGAGATATACCGCTCTGTTCGAGCATAGTCCCGATCTTGTCATCTGTATGGATCCCGTCAAAAAAATGATCGTCAGCGCGAACCCGTCCGTGTATGCCAACACGGGCTACACGCAAGCGGAGCTTATGCTCCTCTCCCTGCACGATCTTCTTTACTCCCGGGAAGAAAAATTGAAAGTCATGACTGCCCTCGCGGAAGCGGCCCGAGGAAAGCCTTCGAAAATCGAAGTGTCCATCCGCACGAAGCAGGGAGCGCGAAAATATCACCGAACCTCGGTTTTTCCGCTCGAACACAACCGGCATCTGCTCGTTTATTTCGTATCCAAAGATATAACCGACAGGATCGTAGTCGAACAAGAACTGAGGAAAGCCAAAGACTTGGCTGAAAGCGCTGTCAAAACGAAAAGCGAGTTCCTCGACACGATGAGCCACGAGATCCGGACGCCGCTGACCGGCATTATCGGGATCAACCAGCTGCTCTCGGAGTCTGCGGAGTCCCCGGACGATCAAGAATTGCTGGCGCTTCAGGCCAAAAGCTCGCAAGCGCTCCTGAGGGTCATCAACGACATCCTGGAGCTGTCCAAAATGGAAGCCGGACGCATTTCGCTTCACCAGGAGCCGTTTCAGCTTCGCGAGCTTATCCGGGAGTGCCTCGATTTCTTTGCGATTATTATCCGCAACAAGGAGCTCGCCATGGACACGTCCATAGACCCCGCCGTGCCGGAAACTCTCGTCGGCGATTACGGCCGTGTCCGCCAGATTCTCGTCAACTTGATCGGCAACGCCGTTAAATTTACGGATCAAGGCCTTATCTCTCTCGAAGTCCGGCTCTCGGAACGCGGTGATGAAGGCTGCCTCCTCGAATTCGCCGTCACCGATACCGGTATCGGTATCGACTGCAGCAAGCTGGACCGGCTGTTTCAGCCTTTCACCCAGCTGGACGGGGCGTCGAACCGTAAATATGAGGGGACGGGCCTGGGACTCGCCATCTGCCGCAAGCTCGTTACGCTCATGCAGGGCCGGATTTGGGCCGTTCCCGGCCGGAGTGTGGGGACGGAATTCCGGTTTACGATCCGGCTGCGGGAGCTCCGCCATTTTATGGACGAAGGAGACAGCCAGGAAGCCGGGTAACCCCCTATCCGGGATGTCCGTCCGCATGAAAAGAAACAAAACCTCCAATCCCGACGGGTTTGGAGGTTTCTTTTTTATTCCATCAGGCCGAACTTCTCATAAACGCTTATGGACACGACGCCATCCGCTCTCAGCCCGTTGTCCCGTTGGAACCTCCGCAGCGCTTCGGCCGTCGAAGCCAGAAACTTCCCATTGCAGACTCCGCTGTAATAGCCTGCGCTTTTCAGCCGGTTCTGAATGAGCTGGACATCCGCCCCGATATCTCCTTGGGCCAGCTTTCTCGGTTCACGGCCGGGATCGCCCAGAACGTGCCCCGCAATCGTCACCTTGGTGCCGATAGGAATGAGGTCGTAAAGCTCCTCCACGTCGCGATTTCTCATACGGATGCAGCCATGGCTCAAATGCTGGCCGATGGAATGCGGCTTGTTCGTTCCATGGATGCCGTACGCTCCCCACGGAACATTCAGACCCAGCCAGCGCGGTCCGAAAGAAGGTCCCCAGTTCTTGCCTTTATAAATTACCTGATACTCGCCGACAGGCGTAGGCGTTGCCAAGTTTCCGACCGCGACCGGGTAGGTTTTATAATGTTTCTTGTCTTTGAATACGACAAGCTTGTGCCGCAAAGGGTAGACCTCGATCGAGAAAGGCCCCCGGTCCGCAACGATGGGGATCGCGGGTTCCGTCACGTCTGCCGGTAACGTTATGCGTTCTGCCGCGGCATTTCCCGGCAGCAGAACATTCAGCAGGCATACTGCGGTCAGCGCGACTCCCTTTATCTTCAAAAGCGTTTGTCCTTTGTTCATGTTGATCCCCGCGCCCGCATTCATTTTTTTACCGGCTGTTCCTTCCGCCTTCGGTACGCTTCCCCGGGCGGTCGGGCTCCGGATATTCGAACTGTGTCAGCTCCCATGGATCGTACAAAGAAGCCCGGGTGAAAGCGAAACGGCAAATCGCTTTGCGCGGACGTTTCCCCGCTTCTTCGAAAGCAAGTTCAACCGGAAGTTCAAAAACATACTCCTGTTCCGCTTTACGCGCTTCATCCGGCTTCCATTCCGTCAATCTGCGTACGGATACGAAAGACCGGCTGTCTTTCTTCAGCTCTTCCAGCCGGTCCCGGTTATGCGGGCGGCCGAGAAGCTCCAGCATCGCGTCATCGTGCTGGTCCAAAGCCGTGACAACCAGATCGGCCAGCTCCTGAGGCGAAGCCTTCCCGGCGAAGCTGCCCGCCATACCTGCGGCTCTGTGAGCCATAAACTGGTGGGCGGTGTCTTTGGACCGGGATTTATGGGTCGTGCTGCCCGCAAAATGGATGCAGGAATGCCCGCTGAACCCGTTCTCCGGGATGCCGTCTCCCCCATGGGGCATTCCGTTCATGGAAGCGGCATAACTATGCCCGTCGTAACGGACGAGAACGGCCCTGCGGTTCCAGCTCCATTTGCCCCCGTAGATCGACTTCATGACCGCCGTATCCTTCTTCGTAAGCGGCTGAACGTCCGCATGCTGCCGCCCCGCTCTGCGCTGAACCCGGAACGCAAGTCCGGTTTCCAGATCGAGCACCTCGAATTTGGCCTGACGGGGGACGGCTTTCTGCGCGTCGTTCCAGGAAATGAGCTCTCCGTAATGCTTGCGGTGAAGAACCGCGATTTGCTTCACAAGTTGCCCTCTAAGCGCCTCGCCCGGCCGGATCACTTCGTGCCCCGATGAATCGTAGAGCTCTCCCATGGCGCTGACCGGGTAGATATGTTCTCCGCCTGTTTCCCTCACCTTCATAAACGTATCCGTATACGGGAAGGATTCCGCCTTTCTGCGTACGCTTTGGCCGAAAAGTTTACCCACGCTCAGCGTAACCCCTGTTTCGCTCCGGTAAGCCGCATCCGGCGTCGTCTGTACGGAAAGTACAACGCTCCCGCCATCCCCGGCCGCCGAAAACCCATGCATGTAGGCCGCTTCGGGACGGAACAAAACTCCCCAGACGGCAAGGAGCAAAAAGACACTCCGTTTCCCTTTTCCCATTCCGGCTTTTCACCCCGCTTGACTTTTATCGGTCTTTTTTAATCGTTTCAGATCCTGGCCTTCCTTCCTTGTTAGTTTTCGCCGAAGTTCCAAAAACATGTGAGGTCACCTGTAAATTTTTGAGCCGGGCTGCCGGGACATGCTTGAGAAAAACCGGAAGCTTACGGGGGAGCGGAAGTTGGTTTGGCTTGTAAAAATTTCTTTTTCCGTTCGGGCCCGGAAGGAACGGATAATTAACGGTCTGGAAGCAGTCCGAGGTAAAAGCAGACCGCTAAGGCCCTATGCTGGCCCGTGACGGGGTTTCATCCCATCAGAATCCGAATGTTCCCACCGCCGAGTTGATCACGATCCGGACGACCGGGAAACCCTTAAAATAAATAAAAAAGAGGCTGTCCCAAAAGTCACGAAAGTGAATAAGGGACAGTCTCTTTTCAGTCTATGTTTGGCCGTTTGCCCGGCAGCGTTCAAAGCCGGATCTCCACAACCGCATGAGCTTCGTGTTCGATATCCGTCACATAAAGTCCGCAAGACTCGGAAAACCGGCTTTCTCCCGCCGCTTTCTTGCCGTCCAGGCAAGCTGTAAACGGCAGCTTGTACCCGATACGCAAGATTCCGGCGACCGAGGCGGCAACACGTCCCGCGGTCAACAGGCCTCGTTCCCATTCCAAGTCCGCTTCATACCCTCCTCGGGCGCGCAGTCCTTTGACGCGGCCGCACGGCCAGGCCGATGGCAGAGCGGGCAGCAGATCCAGCATCCCTTCCTGGGACTGGAGCAGCATTTCGGCTGCCGCGGACGTGCCTCCCAGGTTCCCGTCGATCTGAAACGGAGGATGCTCCGTAAACAAGTTCGGATCAGCCGCATGGCGAAACAGGGCTGTCAGGTGGCGATGAGCTTCATCCCCATTCCTCAGCCTTGCCCAGTAGTGCGCGATCCACACGCGGCTCCAGCCCGTATGGCCGCTGCCGCCCGCCAGCCGCCGCTCCAGCGTTACTCTGGCCGCTTCGGCCAAGGCCGGAGTGCGGACCGGGGAAATAAGCTCACCCGGGAACAAGCCGAACAGGTGCGAGATATGCCGGTGGCCCGGGTCCGACTCCTCTTCGTCGCCGAGCCATTCGAGCAACTGCCCGCGGCTGCCCGTCGCGGGCTGCGGCAGACGGGACTCCGCCGCCGTCAGCCGCTCCAGCCACTCGGCTTCGGCCGGCGGGGCGGCGTCTCCGCAGGCGGCCGCATGTCCGCCGGAGCGGGCCTCCGTGCCGGCCAACCCGGCCTCCGCGGAGACGGTCGGGCTACCGGCGCCGCCGTCCATGCTGCACGGGTCCGGCCGATCCGCGCCCCGCGCTCCCCGCTCACGCGCCAGCACATCCGCCGCTTCGCGGACGGCCCCGAAAAGCGTGCGCGTGAGCTGGATGTCCATGGCCGGGGCCATGCACAGATAGCCGATTTTGCCGCCGGGTAGCACATATTTGTTCTCCGGCGATACGGAAGGGCCCGTGAGCAGTCCGCCCTTGCCGTCCTCCGTCATATAATCGAGCAGAAACTGCGCGGCTTCCTTCATGACGGGATACGCCCTATGGGCAAGAAAGTGGCTATCCCCGCCGAACCGGTAATGCTCCCACAAATGAAGCGCGAGCCACACCCCGCCCATCGGCCAGACAGCCGCCCTCGGAAGCATCCCGTTGATGCCGCTTTCCGCCCACAAATTCGAATTGTGATGCACCACAAACCCCCTGCACCCGTAAAGCTTCCGGGCGGTCTCCCTGCCGCTTGCGACGAGCCTGTCGATAAATTCGAACAAGGGTTCATGACATTCACTCAGATTGCATACTTCAGCAGGCCAATAGTTCATCTGAAGATTGATGTTCAGCGTGTAATTGCACTCCCACGGAGGCTGGTAATCGTTGTTCCAGATTCCTTGAAGGTTCGCCGGCAGCGTACCGGGCCGTGAACTGGCCAGGAGCAGATAGCGTCCGTATTGAAAAAACAGCGCAAGAAGCTCCGGGTCTTCCCCGCCTTCGCGGACGCGATCAAGCCGCTCGTCCGTGGGAAGAAGCCGGATATCCGCGTCCGGCGTACCAAGCTCCAGGCTCATCCGCGCAAACAGGGGCATATAGTCGGCCCGATGCTCCGCTTTGACCGCTTCGTAGCCCTTCCGCCGGGCCTCCTCGACCTGCCGCCGGCAAACGGCCGCGGGATCTCCGTGGCGGAAGCTCGTCTGCGCGGCGACATAGATCGTTGCCTCGGCGGCTCCCGCCACATGGACGAAGTCGCCGATCGTGCGGACCGTACCGCCTTCGGCGCTCACGCTCGCAAGCGCGGCATACCGGACGCCGTCCGGTCCGCAGCGGCCCTGCATCAGCACCGCATCCGGGCCGGCGGGCGCCGCTCCTTCGTCGAAGGGACGCCGCCCCAGATGAAACCGGAAGTTCAGTCCTTCCGGATGAGCGGTTGTGAGGCGGCAGGCCAATACCCCCGCCGGGGCGCTTGCTAACAGCTCCCGGGTGCAGCTTGCGCCTTGCGTCGCGTACTCGACGCGGCACAGGCCCGTCGCCAGGTCCAGCTCCCGGCGGTAAGTCCCCGCATCCGGTTCATGCTCCGCGAACCAGATACGCAGGTCCCCCAGCGGCTGGTACGGGCCGGCATATTTCGGAATCGGGGTCAGCCCCATGTGCGCAAGCTCCTGCGCCTCGGTCACGCGGCCCTCCATGAGCAGCCTTCTGACTTCCGGCAGAGCGGCGGCGGCCTCCGGATTCGTACGGTCTTTGGGACCCCCGTACCACAAGCTCTCCTCGTTAAGAGAGATCACTTCTTCCTCCACGCGGCCGTAAATCATGGCGCCCAGCCTGCCGTTTCCGACCGGCAGCGCTTCGGTCCACGCTTGGGCCGGACTAGTGTACCAGAGTTTGTTAGCGGTCATGGCCTGCCTCCTTTACAAGTTCCCCGGGCCGTAACCGAATTACGAGACGCCCGCCTGTTTTTTAAATTGACTATCCGTGTGACGCTCACCTATTCGTTTTACGTGGTGTCACGCAATGTTCATGTTTCGTACTTCATGTTTCGTACTTCATGTTTCATTTTTCATTCTTCATCCGTCGCTCTTCATGTTCCGCCTGCATCTTTCGTTCTACACGCTTCGATTCTGCCGTTTACTCCGTTCTTCCGGTTCCTTCTTTGTCCCCTGGTTCGGGGCGCCAGGCGTTTCGGGGCTCCGGCAATTCGCCACGGCCTTCGTCGGGACTTCCATTGGCGGGCTTTGAGACCGGCATGATCATCGTCATTTTCGTCCCGATGCCCGGTTCGCTTTCGACACGAAGGCCGAATTCCGCTCCGAATACAAGCTGTATCCGCCGGTGCACGTTCAGCACACCGATCCCGCCCCGTCCGCTTTCTTCCAGTCCTGCCGCAGCGGAAGCATCCGTCAACTGCTGTGTTTTCAGCTTGGACTGAAGGTTCTCCAGCGTCTCCCGGGTCATCCCGGTCCCGTTGTCCTCCACCGAGATCCAAAACCTCCCGCCTTCTTCCCCGGCATCAATCCGGATCCAGTGATGATCCTCCAGACCGTCCGGAAAAGCATGCTGGAACACATTCTCGATCAGCGGCTGCAGGGTAAGCCGCACCATTTTCTTAAGCAGAAACTGCGGCGGAACCGCAACATCCAGCTCGAATTCCCGGTCGTGCCGGTGCTTCAAAATAATCATGTAGTTCAGCACATGATTCAGCTCGTTGGCCACGGTTATTTCCTCCAGATTCGTCTGAACGGAATAGCGCAGCATGTAGGCCATGGATTTGACGATTTCCGAAATTTCCTCGGAATCCTGCACGACGGCATAACACACGATCGTTTCCAGCGTGTTGTAGAGGAAATGGGGATTGATCTGCAGCTGAAGCGCCTGAAATTCGGCCTGCTGGCGTTCAAGCTGGGTTTTCTGCTGCTTGAGTTCACCTTCATAGACCTGCTCCACTAGCTCCGACAAGCGCCCTACCATCAGGTTATAGCGCTGCATAAGCTCCGTGATCTCATCCCGCCTGTTCGGCAGCGGCACCGTGGACCATTTGCCCTGCTCCGTCTGCCGCATGCCCTGAATAAGCACAAGAATCGGCCGGGTGATCGAGCGGCCGAACCGGTACGCGAGCGCGACCGCGATAGCCAGTGTAAACAAGCCGATGAGAATCGTCGTCGTGCGAATGGCCGTCACCGGCTTTTTCAGCTCGCTCAGCGGCATCGAAACGACGAGATTCCAGCCGGAGTAAGATGACTTGCGGCTCATGTAAAGCCGTTCCTCTCCGCCCGGCCCTTTGTGCTCGAAGGAAGCTGTCTCCCCGGAATGGACAATCCGGGGCAGCAGCTCCGGCAGCGCCTGCGGGCCGACTCCGTCCTTCGAAGGCTGATAAATCATCTCGCCTTTGTCGTTGACGATGAAGAAGTAGCCGCCTTCGCCCAGATCGATCCCTTTCCAAAGCATGGAAAGATCGTTCGAACGGATCTCGACGGCCAGAATTCCTTTGTATTCCGCCGACTGCAGCCCTTTGATCTGCCGGGACAGCCGGATTACGTTCCCGTTCATGGCCGGAACAATGCTGTCCGTCGTAATGCTCAGCGTTCCGTCCGGTTCCGTAACGTTCTTCAGCCGCTCCAGTTGGCCCAGCATCTGTTCCCGGGGGTAAGTTCCCTCCGCCTGATCGTTGCTGTAGCCGTAGATGCCGTTGCCCGCAAAGCTTATCGCGTACATGGACACAATCTCCGGGTTACGGATAAAGATCGGCTGCAGCGCCGTTTCCCGGATCGTGCTCCAGAACTTGTAATAGTCGTAGGGCTCGGGGACCGGAGGAAGATCGACGAATTTTTTAATGTCCCGGTTCGTCAGCAGCGAAATCGTCAGCCGGTCGTAGCTTTTCACATACACATCCGTATGATGGAGCGCATTGGTTAAAATTTGGTTCATATGAAGCCGGTTTTGTTTATCCAGCTCATCGGACGCCTTTTTATACGTAAAGATCCCGACAGAGGTCAAGGTGATCAAAATTATCGAGAGCAAGTAGAGAAAAATTTTGCGGGAAAGGTTCCATTTAATCATTTAATCCCCAATTGCTGCCGGTATTCCGAAGGGGAATAGCCGGTCGTTTTCTTGAACATCTTCGTAAAATGCGGATAGTCTTCGTACCCGACTTTGGCGGCCACATCGACGATGCGGATATGCGGGATCGCCAGGAGCTGCTGCGCCTTCTCCATGCGCTTCTTGATCCGGTATTTCACAAACGTTTCATTGGTCATTTTCTTGAACATGGAGCTGAAATAGGTCGGAGTGAAGCCGGCCATCTCGGCCACCTCGTCGAGCGTTATTTCCTCCGCCAGATGCGTGTCTATATACGTCTTCACTTCGTCGAGCAGGTTCTTGTACGTGCCGCTGCGCTGTTGAAGCAGCTTCTCCATGATGTCCCCCAGCCGGGTCTGCATCTCCTCGAAGATCTGATCCTTGGATACGCACCGCTTGTCTTCCCATTCGTTCTTGACCGGAAGGCCCCTGGCTTGAAGCCTCTTGAGAAGCAGCGCCATGCATTCTTTGATGAGCTGCCGGAGCTGGAGCAAGTTCATTCCGCTGGACATACAGTTCTGCTTCCACTCCCCGATGAGCGTTCGCAGCCTGTCCTCTTCAAGATTCCAGACCAGTTGTTCCATCTGTTCGATCACGTCCACGCAATCCGACAACGCCACGAACCCTTTGACCCGGTTTTTCATAAAATCGGCCAGAACCTCATGAAGATCCGGCGCCGTCACCGGCTTCAGCAAATAATGCTTCACCCCGTAGAACAAGCATTTCTGGGCGTAAGAGAAATCGCCGAAACCCGAGATCACGATACACGGAATGTGGCTGTACTGCTCGTGAATAATCCGGCACAGCTCCAGCCCGTCCATCTTCGGCATCCGGATATCGGTAAACACCAGGTCGATTTCGTGCTCCCGGATGATTTCGAGTGCGGCGGTGCCGCTCGCGGCCGTATGAATGCCCGCGAATTCGAACGGATAAAGCTCCGCCATTTTTACGAGGCCTTTGCGAATAATCGGCTCATCGTCGACGATCAACAAATGCATGGTAACAGCTCCCCGTCCCGAAGTATGTGCTTTTGCAAAAAAAGGGGGCCTCCCCGATAACGTCTGCAAGGGAGGCGAACCTTTTTGGGCAGCCGGAATTAAAACGCTTTCATTTCAGCTTTAGTTTAGCTTTGTTTAACGGGCGCGGTCAACCACGCCTTCTTTTTTGTTGTACCGTTCCGTAGCTTCCTTAATGATTTCTTTGCCTCCCTTGGCTTTGTACTCTTCAATCACTTTAGGCCAGTCGGAGATCGGACGTTTGCCGTAAATCATCTGAATCATCTGGTCCAGAATGAATTTGGGACCCGTATCCCCGCCGGAAGCCAGATCCGGGTATTTCGTAAAGGAGGCCAGACTCGTCGTAAACGTAATGCCGCCTACGCCTTCCTTGGACAGCACGTTATCGAACGCTTTTACCATATCCTTGCCGTCCTCCGTCAATTCGGAGAGCTTCTTGTTGTAAGTCAGGTCGTGAACCATCCAGAGCGTCGTCTGGCGGTAGTTCGCCTCGTCGATTTCTTCTTTCGTCTTCGGCTGCTTGTAGTTGATTTTGCCGTTCTCCTTCGTATACGTGTCGCCTTCGATCCCGAAGGTGAAGAACTCTTCGGCTTCTTCCGTGCTCATCCAGTCGAAGAATTGGATGATCTTCTTGGCTTTCTCCTTATCCACTTTGCTGTTGATATACTTCGCCGTGGAAATATACCCGTACACTCCGTGTCCGCCCTTTCCTTCGGGACCTTTGGGAGATGCGACGATATCGACTTTGCCGTCTTTCACCGCGTCTTTGATCTTTCCCCGGAAACTCAGCAGACCCTCTCCGTTCGCCGACCAGATGCCGGATTTGCCCGCCGCGATATTTTTGTTGTAGTCGGTTTGGGAAACGGTTGCAAAATCTTTCGGAATGAGTCCTTCCTCATACATCGTTTTGTAAGTTTGGAGAGCTTTCATCATATTTTCCGCATCGAAAAACTTCGGAACGACTTCGCCGTTCATCAGCTCGAACTGATACGGCATGACATCGTAAGCGCCCAGGAACGTGTCCGCATATTTGAACTGCTCGCGGATCTGGTACGGGTTTTCGACGCCCATCTTCTTGAACGCCCGCAGAACGTCCAGATATTCCTCGACGGTCACAGGCTGCTTCAGATTCGCTTTCTCCAGCAGATCCGTCCGGATGAAGGTCGCTCGTCTCGACGGGTTGGTCAGCCAGCCGGGTATGCCGTAAATTTTGCCGTCGTACGACGTTTCCTCCCAGGCTTCCTTCGGAACGAGCTTCATCAGATTCGGCGCGTTTTCCTTGAGCAGATCGTCGAGCGGCATGAATACGCCGGCTTCCACCGACCCGGACATGGAGGACGTTGTCGGGCCGCCGCGCAAATTGCTGACGACATCCGGGATGTCGTTGCCTGCGAACATCAGGCTCATTTTCTGATCGAATTCTTTGTGAGAAAGCGGTTTCAAATCCAGGTCTGTGTTTGTGCGTTTTTCCAGCTCCAGCACCCATTTGTCTTTGTTAATATCGGATGCGGATTCCAGATAGGCGTTGCCTCCCGTAGAGAAGGAGACGGAGAATTTTACGGGACCTGCGCCCGCCGCGCTTTCTTTTGCCGGTT
The DNA here is from genome assembly GCF_000739915.1 of Paenibacillus chitinolyticus NBRC 15660. Lineage (GTDB taxonomy): Bacteria > Bacillota > Bacilli > Paenibacillales > NBRC-103111 > Paenibacillus_F > Paenibacillus_F chitinolyticus. The sequence goes on from NZ_BBJT01000003.1 coordinate 641,076, forward strand.
CCTTGGAATTGCAGCCCGCAAGCGTTCCGGTAGTGAGAACTGCCGCGAGAAGTACACCCCAACCTTTTTTCATCAAGAACCCTTCCTTTCGTTCTCTTCCTCGTTATGAGACCCCTGGTACACTTTCATGATAAGGGCTGGAGATTTTTACGGGTATTGGGATTCTTATTTTGGCATTGTGTTCTTTTATGATTTAATCGACCCGATAAGCATACCTTTAATGAAGTATTTCTGCAAAAAAGGATAGATCAGCAGGATCGGCACGGTCGCCACAACGATCACGGCCATTTTGATGCCTTCGGGCGAAATATTCAGCGTATTCTCGAAGGTGGACGTCATCTCGCCGAAATTGTCCGTAATCACGATTTCTCTAAGCCTGATCTGCAGCGGAAACAGATTCCGGTTATTGATATAATACAAGGCATTGGAGTACGAATTCCAGTGGGCCACCGCGTAGAACAAGCCCATCGTCGCCATAACCGGCTTCGACAGAGGCAGCACGATGCTCCAGATCAGCCGCATTTCGCCGCAGCCGTCAATCCTGCCGGAATCGACAAGCTCGCCGGGCAGCCCTGAGAAGAACGAACGCATGATAAACAAATTGTAGGCGCTGATCATGCCGGGAATAATGAGCGACCAGACCGTGTCCAGCAGCCCCAGATTTTTGATCAGCAGATAGTTCGGAATCAGCGGCGCGCTGAAAATAAACGTCACGAGCACCATAAGCAGCAAATACCGGCGCCCGATATATTCCGGACGTGACAGCGGATACGCAAGCGTTGTCGTTGCGATCAAGTTAATGAGCGTGCCGACGACCGTCACGAACACGGAAACGAGAAAGCCCTGCCACACGGAGCTGTCGCTTAGCACGAACGCGAAATTGGAGAGGGTAAACTCCACCGGGAAAACGGACACTCTGCCCTGGTTAAGCGCCAGCTCACTGCTGAACGACTTCGCCAGCACGTGGACGATCGGCAGGATCATACAGATCGCCACCACCGTCAGCAGCACGTAGTTGAATCCCTGGAAGGAGCGCTCTCCCTTGCTTTCTTTCACCATAAAACGTCACCTGCCCCTAGTATAAAGATTCGCCTGTCGCTTTTTTGCTGAGACGGTTTCCGATCATGATAAGCACGAGGCCGATCAGCGATTTAAACAGCCCGATGGCGGTCGTATAGCTGTACTGTTTACCGAGAAGCCCGACGCGGTAAATGTACGTGTCGAGAATTTCGCCGCTTTCCGAGTTCAGCGAGTTCAGGAACACATAGACCCGCTCGAATCCGAAATCGAGAAAATGCCCGATATGAAGCAGGAACATGATCGCGATCGTCGGCATAATGGTCGGAATCGTAATGGCCGTCGTCTGCTTCCAGCGGCTGGCCCCGTCGATTTTGGCCGCCTCGTAAAGTTCCGGGTTAACCCCGGCGAGCGCCGCCAAATAAATGATCGTTCCCCAGCCCGCGTCCTTCCAGACGCCCGAACCGATCAGAATACTGCGGATATAGGAATTCTCCCCGAGAAAATACACCGGCTCCATGCCGAACCAGCCGAGCATCGTATTGACGATCCCCGTCGTCGGAGAGAGGATGCCCACCGCGATCCCCCCGATAATGACCCAGGACAGAAAGTGCGGCATATAAACGACGGTTTGAAGAATTCGTTTGTACACCATTTTGCGTACTTCGTTCAGCAGCAGCGCCAAAATAATCGGCACCGGAAAAGCGATCACGATATCGTACAGCCCGATCAGGAGCGTATTCGTGAAAATTTCCAAAAACTCGTCGTACTCGAACATCCGGATAAAATTGTCCAGGCCGACCCAGGGACTGCCCGTAATTCCTTTAAACAAGTTGTAGTTCTGAAAAGCCATGACGCTCCCCATGAGCGGCACATACTTGAATACGATAAAGTAAAGAATGCCGGGAATCGAGAGCAGATAGAGCGCTTTGTATTTGCGCAGATTCGATCCGACTTCATGCCTCTGCACGTACCTGACTTTGTCGGACGGCTGAATTTTGCTGGCCATAAGTACCTCCTAGGCTGTCGGAATTGGCTGATGATACGCTTGATATCGTGTAGGACAGGGTTAAAAAAGGGCGCGGGACACGCCGGCCGCTTTCAGCCACGCATCCGCGATAAGCGCATGTCCGGCCGGAGACGGGTGTACCCCGTCCGGGGCCCAGTACGGGCACGGCGCTTTCACCGAGGCCTGCGCGAACAAGCCGTCCAGCGGCACGTAAGCCGCCCCGTATTCCCGCGCCAGATCCCGGACTCCGTGAATTTTCGGGTCGAGATCTTCCCGCCAGTGCCGCCTGTCTTCGGGAACCGGCAGGACGAACGGCTCGACCAGCATCAACTTCACGCCGGGGAGCCCCTCTACCGTCCGGTCCAGAATGTCCCGGTAGCCGGCGGCGAACGCTTCCGCGGATGTCGGATCGCTGCGGTCGTATCTTCTCCACGTGTCGTTGACGCCGATATAGATCGAGACTACGCCGGGTTTCAGCTCCAGGCAGTCGGCCTCCCAGCGGGCCTGAAGGTCCCGGACCCGGTTGCCGCTTATTCCCCTGTTGAGGAACGTAACGCCCAGTTCCGGGTACATACGGCCAAACTGGGCCGCCGCCATCCGGGCGTAGCCCCTGCCGAGCTCGTGTCCCGGCTCCCGTTTGGCGTCGGTTATGCTGTCTCCCTGAAATAACACGACATCGTTTTTTCGGATCAGCATGTCGGGGGACCCTCCTTGAGCGGAATGACCATATTCCACGTTTTCGTGCAGTCGTGAAAGCCTTTCGTGCCGTCGGAAGCGGCCGCGAACAGATAAGTGGGCACACCGCCCTCCATGAGCAGGAACGGACGCTCCAGATTGCCCGCCTGCCTCGTGACGCCGTCATCCCACAGGAAAGTGCGGGAATAAGCTTTCGGCGGATCGCACAGCGACCACGTCACCCCGTCCGGCGAGTAAGCGCGGATGCCTCCGTATTTTTCTCCGCACAAGCGGCCGGTCATGTCTTTGGCGATCATCGAAAATCCGTCCTCCGTCTTCCACACAAACGGGTCTTCGATGTTGAAATCCGGCGGGAAAAGCGGCCCCTCGGCCAGCCGCGTATACGGCCCCTCGAAGTGAGGCGCCTTCGCGGCCCCGATCGTCATCTCCCCGTGACGGAAGCCTTCGTACTTCCTGGCTTTGTAGACAAGAAGCACGGAGCCGTCATCCATGACGCAGGGAGCCGGATTCGAAGTCAAGAAGCTGTCGAACCTGCCCGGACGTACGGTCAGCACCGGCTCGTCACGGCGCAGCCACGGGCCTTCCGGACGGCTTGCCGTGGCGATGCCGATCCGCTTGTTGGAACGGGCCACGACCGTCACCGGATCTTCCGGACGGAGCGGTTCGCCCGGCTCCGGGTCCGCGAAGGGGTGGGTCGATCCCATGTAATACAGCACGTAAGTATCGCCGATCCGGACGATATGCGGATTGTGCGTGCTCCGGCCGTCCCAGTATTCCGCTCCGCGGGCGGGCAGCACCGTTTCCGCGTACGTGTAAGGCCCCTCGGGCGTGTCCGATACGGCGCGCACCACTTCGGACGAGACGAGCCAGCCGGGATGCATCGGCAGACTGTCCGGCCAGCGGGAAGCGAACAGATGGTAGCGCCCGTCTTCGCCTTTCACGGCCGAACCGCACCAGACCCAGTACCCTTCCATGCGGAATCCGCCGCCGACAGGAGCCGGCTTAAAACTGAACATCGGGCTTCTCCTCCTCCGTTAACGCTTTCATAACCACCTGCCGCAAATTCATCAAATAACCGCCTCGTATGTCTTCGGCCCGTACGGTCAAGGTGTATGTGCCCGGTCCCGGAATTTCGAGTCCTCCGATCTCACGGACCGTAAAATCATACGGCCCTTCCGTGGGAACGACTTCCGCCCGGAGCGCGTGATCTCCGCAGCAGACGGAGTAGGAGCCGCCCGCCGATACGCCGGGCTCTGCCGCGTACGAGAGGCAGACGGCGTACCTGCCGGGCGCCGCCGCCCGGAACGTCCACGAGAGGCTGTCGCCCGCCCGGCTCCAGTCCGTGACGTTATCCCGGCCCTTCTTGCCGGTATCGTAGCGCAGCCGCTCCCCGGCGGCTTCCCCGTCGAAAACCGGGAAAGTCGTCACGCCTTCCTCCATCAGCCGCTTGTGCGGATCGGCTGCAAGTTCCCCTTCGTATTGGAGCACCAATACGGAAGAAGCGTTGTCCGGCAGCGGGCCGGGAAGCTCCACGAGCAGGTCGAGCCCGTTCAGCCGCCGGAAGCGCGGCGCGGGCGCAGCCGGATCGTGCAGCCAGCGGATCGCGGTGACCGGACTTGCGATGCCGGAGACGATCAGCCTGCCTCCCGGCGGCCGCCGCAGGATGTGCAGGAACAGCTTCCGCTCCTGCCGGTTCGCCGTGCAGCAGCCCCACTCGGGGCGGCCGATGGGGCTCCCCTCCGTGCCGCGGATGCTTGCGTGGTGGACGGCCATCCAGCGTCCCGCTTCCTCCAGCAGCCTGCGCGAATGAGCGTCGATGCGACCGCTGCCCTCGGGGCCGACATTGAAGACCGTATTGCCGCCGCGGCTCGCCGTTTCAACCAGAATCCGGATCAGTTCCTCCGGCGTTTTCCAGTTCCGGTCGGCGTGCCGGAAGCCCCACGAATCGTTCAGCGTGAAAATCGACTCCCAATCCGGCCGGGTGACGCGGACGCTGAGCTGGTTGTCTCCCGGATTGCCGTAATCCGCGAATTCGTCGGAGCGAATCCGCTTGTTGATCAGGCAGCCCGGCTGAATCGAACGGACCAGCTCGGCGAATTCGCGTCCCTGCTCATCCGTGATCTTGTGGCCGCAGTCGAACCAGAGGATGCCGACCGGGCCGTAATTCGTGAGCAGCTCGCGGATTTGGGGAAACGCCTTCTCCCGCAAATACCGGTCATACCTGCGGCTCTTCGTTTCATCCCCGGTCCAGCTTTCGAGCGAATCCCAGGCGCCAATGTTATCGGGGTAATCCAATGTATTTCCTTGGGAATCGGGGTGGTGCCAGTCCATAGCGTGCGAGTAATAGAGGCAGAACGTAATCCCGCCCCTCCCGCATGCCTCGCTTAATTCGCGGATCGGGTCCCGGCCGCTCGGACCGAGCCGCACGATGTTGTACCCGCACGCCTGCGAGTCGTACATGGCATAACCGTCATGATGCTTCGCCGTGACGATCATGTATTTCATGCCGGCTTGTTTGGCGGCCGCGACCCACTCGTCCGCGTGAAATCCGCTCATATCCATGGCGGCGGCAATCTTCTCGTACTCCCGGACGGGAATGCGTCCTCTGAGCTGAATATGCTCGGCGTAAGCCGCCTGAACTTCTTCGCCCTTCCACCTTCCCCCGAGCAGCGAGTACGGGCCCCAATGGACGAACATTCCGAATCGCGCTTCCCGCCACCAGGCCAGTCTGGCATCGGAGCTTCCGTCTCCGGAAGCGCGCATCTCACCGCCCGGATTTCCCGGCTGGCGGCTGCGTCTCGCTTCCGCTTCGGCTCCGTCCATCAGCGGATCATTCTCGCGCACGATGCATCCCTCTCTTCCGCTTTGGATTTTGGAACGGGTATCAACGTTTCACGAGATCTTCCCGGACCGGCGTAAAGCAGTCCAGCAGAATACTCGCCTCCAGCGCTTTGGCGCCGTGTCTGGCATGAGGGGGGATGCAGATGGATTCCCCCGACTCGATGACCTTTTTTACACCGTCGATCGTGAACTCCATCCGCCCTTTCATACAGTACGACAACTGCTCGTGCGGGTGAGCGTGCTCGTATCCTTCCGCACCCGGCTCGAAATGGACTTCCATCAGCATCAGCGATTGTCCCGGCTGCATAATTTTGCGCTTGACTCCGGGTTCCGCGTCTTCCCATACGTTAATATTGCTCATCGTGCGATTCCTCCTTGTGTACGTTTCATTTCCAGCTCCTGCTTACGTTCACCTGATAATACCGGCAGCCCTTCCCGACATCCGCCGTGACCTTGTTCTAGAAAGCCTTCTGTACGTCGATTTTCCGCGTCTTTCCGTTATCCGTAAAATATAAGGAAACCACGAAGCCCTGGTCGTCCATAAAATACGAAACGTAGCGGTCTTCTTCGTCCGGTTTTTTGGGTACGAGAAGCGTTACGAGACGGTGGGAAGCCGCCGGAGGCGATTCGGCCTTAAGATGCCACTGCCGGGCGAGGCCCTCGATCTCCTTCTCGTCCACGCCGGCAAATTCGCCGCTCTGCGTAAGCGTCAGCTCGCCCGACGAACAGAATACGAAGCGTCCCTCCAGCGAAGCTTTTTTCCCGTTCACCCGGAAGGACTGCTCCCGCAAATCCATCTCGTACAGGGCATGGTACAGCCATTCGATTTTACCCGGACGGTTCAAATCAACCGAATCCACTAGAACGAAATAACTGTTGTCCACAAAATAGATTTCACGCTCCACCTTCTTCGCGTAAGGCACCTGCTCCAAATAAGCGGCGGTCACATCCATCTTCACATAACTTCCGATCTTGTCCCGCTTCGCCTCAGCGACCGTGCCGGACGCCGCCATATTAAGCGATTTATCCGTGTCCGCGTATTGTCCGGCCCCGTCGATCAGGAGGCTGTTTTTGGAAACCGTCTGCCTCCGCCAATTGCGGTGCATCGTGCTGTTAAACGCGACATAATACCCGGTCTCCACCGCCAGGGCCTCCCCGAACGCATGGATATAAAAAGCGCCCTGGTCCGCATGGCTGTGGCTCACGGAACCGTACTTGCTGGCCTTCGTCAGCAGCATGATCTGCTCGCCGGGATCGTCCATCCGGTGATGCATCGCTACCCAGCCGACATCGCGGAACCATTTCAGTTCCTCCGCATCCGAAGGCGCTTCCGGCCGGATTTGCGGGTACGCCTGCCGGTATACGAGCTCATCGAAACGGAAATCCCACCAGCCGTGATTGTGGAACAGCTTGGCCGCTTCGGGGTTCATCTCTTTGATCCGCTCGTAGTACCACTGGTACCGGCCGTTGCCCGTTACACCCGCCAGATGGCGCATATTGTACCCCGTCTTGGCGCCGAATTTCCCGCCCAGGCTTGAGTTATCCCCGAAGGTCGTGCGCGTGGAAGCGTTCGGATTGTAGACATACAGCGGAAAATCGCCGGTTTTGTGAAAAAAAGGCCGATCGAACAAGTTCAGCTTCGTGCAGCCGCGAATCCATTCGATCGCTTCCTGCAAGGCCGCCATTCCGGTCGTCCAGTAATGGGGACCTTCCGCCCATCCGCCGTCCTCGCCGCCCCACGGCGTGTATAAGGTCCAGAAATACTCCAGCGTGTAATGAAGCCACTCTTCCGCTTCCGGTTCTTCATGCAGAAGCGAAATGCAGCACGGCGTGAGTACGGACGACAACGACCGCACCGCATGGCTGTCGTAGGGCACCTGGTGAATCTTGGAACGCCGGATTGCGTGATCCGCCACCTGGCGGGTCCGGGCAGCCAGGCTCCGCTTCACCCGCTCCTTCTCTTCGGCATCCAACTCGCCGTGCAGCCAGTCGTAACCCCAGGCCAGAGCACCCGCCATGCGGAATGCCGCTTCGTCGTTGTAGTCGCGGCCCGTCGGGCCGGCCGGATCCCAGGAAGCGGCCGCCAGCAGCCAGTCTTTCGCACGGCCGAGCAAACGGGAATCGTCCAGCACCTTACCTGCTATGCTCAGGTGGCGGATCGCGTACAGCATTTCCTGACAGATGATGTAAGATTGCCTCCAAAGCTCCACCGTCCGCTTGTTACCCGGATACGGCTCGGGTTCCGCATGCGGCTCCCGCTCCGCCCAGGGCAGAACCGACAGCTCGTAGAACAGCTTCCAGCCGGTTCCTTCGGGATCGGCAGCGATTTTTTCGCGGTAGCGGGCAATTCCCTCTTCTCCTTGCAGCCATAACCGGGGTCTCGCGTAACCGCTTTCTTTAAAACGTTCACCTTTGGCCGGCAGCGGGGTTTCGGGCAGATTTTCCGGTACCGAAAATGAACGTGCGACGCTCCATTCGGACGTACGTTTATCGTTCTCATACAGCGCATACCGCCAATAATACGTGCCGGGCGCGAAAGTTTTATCCGGCGTAAAAAAATTATAGGGAACCGGTGCATACGTCCGGGTAAGCCCGGATGGGAAATCGTCCCGTTCTGATATTTCCAGCACATAACAATCTTTCTCGAGCCTGGTGGGAATCCACGTGAACCGGGGCGGATTCTCGATCACCTTCGTCTGCGCGTCAGGCCCGTACTGAACCGTCAGCACGCCGCTGCGGGGTTGATACAAAGATTTGCTCATGTCATCGTTCCCTCCGGTGTTCAGCCATTATGATGCGGCTTAAAATCTTTACCTGCTTCCATCGTCCTCTGTATCCAGTATAAAAGTGTTTGCCGCCGGTCTGAATAGAGTCAATTAAGATCGAGTTGTGCTTTTTTACGATTGCGGGTACCCGGGCAAGTCCTTAAAAAAAACCATATTTTTCTAAAGTGCCTCTCTGCTATAGTGAAGGTGTTTTAAACCATTCTTACGAGGTGAGGTGTTTCAGAACATGAAAGCTTTTTCCGTCAAATCAAAAAAGCTGCTGGTCGTCCTGACGGCCGCTCTCGTGCTGCCCCAGCCTCTGCTGATGCCGCCGGGAGCCCGGGCACAGGAGCAGCGGGCCGTGCAAACCGCAATGGCCGCAGCCGATCAGGCAGCGGACCGGACAGCTTGGGCAAGCTCCGAAGTAAGCGGCCGGGAAGCTTCCAAAGCCATCGACGGAGACGCCGCCACCTACTGGCAGCCTTCGAGCGCCGACCGCGAAGATATGAATGTGTGGCTTGCGGTCGATCTGGGTCAGAACACACCCGTCAACAAAGCCGTGTTTTCGCTTAACCGGGCGGATAATCTGGCCTCCTATGCCATCCAGTATTCGTCCGACGGCGCAACGTGGAGTACCGCCTATTCCCGGAACCAATCGCTGAGCAAAGATGAGAGCGCTTTCTTTGAAGAGGTTACGGCCCGCTATTTCCGGCTTAATCTAACCCTCGGCAAAAACCTGAATGTGAATGTGTTCGAATTTCAGCTTACGAAGGATGTGAACAGCGAAAATCCCGTGCCCAGCGACCTGAAACGTATCTATTTCGCAAATGACGACGGTCAGGAAGTTCCGCTTAACGGAGAACTGACTCTTCAGAAAAACGCCGTGAAAACGTTAAACGTGAAAGGCGTCACCTCTTCCGGCAGCATCGTCTCTCTGCCCGGCACGGCGGTCAGTTGGATCTCCGCCGCCAAAAGCATCGAAATCAGCTCCGCCGGAGCGGTCAAGGCGCTCAAAACGGGGGCCTCGATGGTCAATGCCGAAGCCACCGTGAACGGCAGGAAAATCAAATCCCCCGACTTCTGGATAGTCGTGGAAGATCCGGCCGAATTCAAGGGAGAAGCGTTCATCGCCGGAACGAGCCTCTCCCATCCTACGCTCCGCACGGAAATCGGTCAGCCCGCGATTCTCAAGGCCGGCGATGCTCTCCCGGCCATCGCGGTCCGGGCCAACACGGCTTTGACGCTGAGCGGAGAAGTGCGGCGGAACGGCAACCCCGCCCCAGGGATAACGCTCCCGGTCACCGCGTTTGACAAAGGCCAGCGGAAAACGGTGCAATTGGCCGGACCAAGCACTGCCCCCGGCCTCTACGAAATCCGGTTGACGTTCTCGTCTCCCGGCAGACCGGATTACCACGACACCTTCTCGTTCACCGTGCCGGACAAAGCGAAAGCGGCCGGAACGCAGAGCAGCATCGCCTACCTGAACGAGGACGACCGGATGACGTATGTCCCGGATTTCAAAGGCAACCGGATTCTCGATTTTTCCGGCAGCGGCTATAAAGGCGGCGGGGTTCCGATCCCGAACGTACAGGCGAAGGCCGTCGTCTCACCCGGAGCGGGCGACGATACCCGCCGCATCCAGGACGCGATTGACTCGGTATCCCAGATGCCGCTCGGTCCCGATGGCTTCCGTGGCGCCGTTTTGCTGACGAAAGGTCAATTCGAAGTGTCCGGCACGCTGAAAATAACCGCCGGCGGTGTCGTCCTCCGGGGAGAAGGCCAAGATGCAGGCGGCACGGTCATTCTCGGAACAGGCACCACGGCCCGCAACCTCGTCGAAATCGGCGGCACTTCCGGCGTTGTGACGGATAGCGCCTCAAAAACGGCGATTACCGACCTGTACGTTCCGTCCGGCGCTTCTTCTTTCCATGTGGCGGATGCAAGCGCCTATAAAGCCGGAGACAAGGTCATCGTCCGCCGGATCGGCAACGACCGGTTCATCCATGAAATCGGAATGGACCACATTTATATGCGGCCGGGACAGGGAGGTACACAGCAGTGGGGCGCGTTCAACCTCGATTTTGACCGCACCATCCTCAAGGTGGAAGGCAGCCGGATCACCCTTGATGTGCCCTTGGCCAATTCCATTGATCTGAAATGGGGCGGCGGCGAGCTGTACAAGTACAGCGACGCCGGGCGTATCGAACAGGTCGGCGTGGAAAACATGCGTGTTGACTCCGAGTTCGACAAGAGCGTGATCGACACCGTCATGGACAACGAAAAAACGGACCCGTATTACGCCGATGAGAAGCATGCGGAACGATTCGTTGTTTTTAACAGCGTGAAGAACGGGTGGCTGCGCGAAGTGACCACAACCCATCTCTCCTATTCCACGGCGCTGGTCAGCCGCCAGGCGAAATGGATCACCGTCCAGGATACGACGACGCTGGATATGGTCAGCATCATCACCGGCGGCCGCAGATACGCTATTCACTTCCAGGGTCAGCAGAGCCTCGCCCAACGCAATCACGTCGAGACGTCCCGGCACGCTTTCGTCGTAGACAGCCGGGTGCAGGGACCTAACGTCTTCCTGGACGGAACCACGGACAAGAACTTCAACACAAGCGAGCCGCACCACAAATGGTCGGTAGGCGGCTTGTACGACAATATCCAGGCGCCGATCTCGATCCGCGACCGGGCATGGCTAGGAAGCGGTCACGGCTGGGCGGGCGCGAACTATGTGACGTGGAACACGGAAGGCGCGCTTACTTCTCAGCAGCCTCCCACCGCGCAGAACTACGCTATCGGCCACGTCGGGACCGTAGTGCCCGGACTCGTGCCGAGCACCTATGATCCGAGACCGCGCAGCGAAGCGTTCTGGGAGTCCACCGGGGCACTTGACGCCGGTCAGCCTGTACAAGCAGCAGCTTCTGGAGAGAAAAGGCCCGCATGCGCTGCAAAATATTTCCCGGCTTCCGCTCGCGTCCGGTTCGCTTAATCAGCCGTAACGCAGCATGCCGGTTCTTCTCCGCATCGGGCGTGCGGCAGCCTGCTGGGCGTGGGCGGCGGGCTGGCGGACAAGCCCGCCCGCCGAGCACCGGCCGAGCACCCGCAGCAGCCAACAGGTAGCCCCTGCGCGAACTAAAAAAAGCAGCCGTATGGTTTACGGCTGCTTTTTCGTGCATAAAACATCTCCTGCCCGTCATAACCGGCAACATTCGAGAGTAGACAACCGCACTCTCCCGCGTGACCAGGAAAGCTTTTCCCTCAGCGTTCCCTGTTCTTTTCAATATCCAGAATCGGCAGCTTGTCGTTCTGCCCGCCGCCGCACTTGCTTAACTGGAGCACATAACGTTCGGAAGTTTCGATTTTTTCGACGGAGGCGCACGTGTACGTTTGCTTCTGTTTGGGCGAGCTGTATGCATCTCTGGCGTTGTCTACCGTCCACACAATCACCGTCCCGTCCGTATACACATCATGTATCCACGGGCCGCTGTCAATTGTAGGCGAAATCACCATCAGATTATCTCCTTGTGCCCGGTTAAACCGGCCTACGAGCTCGTCCAGCCTTTTCAAATCCCGCTGATCGAGATTCACAAGAATGTCGGCGTTCGCTTGAGCCGCTGCAGGTTGGAACCATTTCGTTTTGACCGCGACAAAAGGCATAAATCCGGCAAGAAATGCCGCTCCCATTAAAACGATCGCAAGCTTTTTGTTCATGTGATCGAACACCCCGCTTCCCGAATCCGGTCAAGTCCGCTCCCACCCTGATGCTGCTCCGCCGGTTTGGCGTTTCACGATGTTTCCGCATGGACCTTAATCCAGCAAAACCGGCCTGCCGGGATCCTCGCACATCTCGAACATAGTGAGCAGTTGAGCCTTCGTGTTTCTCTCCGCCGACAGCTCCGGCAGTTCCTCTTTTCCGAAAAAAGCCGCCTCGCTCGTTTCGAGCCCTCCTTGAATCTCGCCTCCGGTAACGGTGCAGAGCACAAAAAATTTGTACACGTGATACGGAGATTCCGGATGATCGTGGAATTTTTTATCGAATACGGCCAGCAGCCTGTCCGCTTTCACTTCCAGCCCGGCCTCCTCTTTAACTTCCTTCACGGCCACTTCCGAAGGCGATAGCCCGATGTCCGCCCAGCCTCCCGGCAGCGCCCAATACCCGTCCAGCTTCTCCCGTACAAGTACGAGCTTGCCCTCACGGAAAACGACCGCGCGGATGTCCACTTTCGGGGTGGCGTACCCTGTCTCGTTCGCGAAAAGGTCCCGGATTTTCTCCCGATGAAGGTCCGTATACTCGCTCATGATCTCCAGGCTCAAATCCCGGAGCATCTCATACCGCTCCAGATCGTACACGTCCTTGCTGTAGGCCAGCCCGATTTGCGAGATGGCTTGTATCTGCTTGGCCCATTCCAGCCATTTGGCGCTCATGCTGATGTCCCTCCTCGATTCGTTGATTTCGTAAAAAAAGACGAACACCGGATTATCAGGTGTCGTCTCGCAAGTAGGTCCATTTTAGCATGCCGGTTCTAGAAATAAAAATAAATCTTATTGTCCGTTTTGCCCAAATACCGCCGCTGAATTCATTTCCGGCTCCACCGGCTGTGCGGCGGGTTCTTCGGCATCCTTCTCAGGAATCCACCAATCGTCCCAAGTACCGTGAACATGATACCAGGTGATCCCCTCGGGAGACAGCCACTTTTCGAAAGCTTTGACGGTCTGCGAGGCAAAGAAGCCCTTCATATTGTGGATACGGCTCCAATCCGGGTACTTGTACGTTGCCGATCGCGAGGTCAGCGGAATATCATCGTCCGTCGGAATAATGCCGGCAGGCCGCACTTTGAGCGCCAGCCCGGGATTGACCCATAACGCTTCGGACTCCGTCCGGATGTGCACCCACTCCAGCTCCCCGTCCTTCCACGTTTCGAAAGCGTCGTAGCTGCCCGGCGCGACTTCCGTATAATTTTCATCGTCGTAATAAGTCGGCTTCGCGAACCCTTTGCCGCCGGTAGGAAGTTCGATTTTCCCCGTCGTTTCCCGGACACCCGCCAGCTCATCCCCGGGTAAAATCCACCGTTCCCCTTCCGGGAGGGAAACTTTATACCAAGTCGGGCTGCCGTCGCCGAGCGTAGGCGGAAGCTCCCATACTGCCGTCACCGGGTACCTCCCGGTTTTCAGCGTTCCCTTTTTGGTTAGCCCCGTGTAAGGCAGCTCGAAGCTGTCCGTATCTTGGAAAAGGTCGACGGTAGTGGAGACCGCTTTTTCCCGAACGGCTTCCTTATAAAAGCTGTCGTAGATCCACTTGTCTCCCAGCCAAGTCTGGATGCGGTAGAAGGTAATCGTCCGGGGAGGGCCGAAGTCCGCTCCATCCCATTCGATTGTTCCCGTGACCGTTACCTGCTGCGGGGAAATGATCGTGCCGCTGGCCGTTTCCTGAAGAGGCTCGTCGTACAGCTCCTGCTTATCGACCAGAGTGATCGTCGCGGTTTCGGCCTTGTACTTGCCGGGAACGAGCGTTTCGGGATCGGCTTTGATCCATTTCTCCCCCTGCCACGTTTCGATGAGATATCCCTTTTCTTCCGTATGATCCGCCATGCTCCACCCGCTGTCTCTCTTCGTAATATGGACAGTTTGAAGAGGAGACAGGCTTCCCGCAGGCTTGGTGAACGCTTCGTCTTCGTACATCATCGTCTCCCGGAGCAGCGTCACGTCCCACGGAACGTTGATTACCATAGCCTTCGCCCGGACCGGAGCCAGTATAGAGGCGGAGCTTGCGAGCAGCAGGAAAGCCGCACCAGACAACAACCACTTTTTCAACGGGTTTCCTCCTCCTTCAACGGATATTTATCCAGAACATTTTTAAGAATCTTGAAAATGGCCGGATGCCCCGTGCGCCAGAGCCCGTTCGTTCTTCCGGGCGGCGAGGCTTGAGGCACCTTAATCGACAATCGACGCGATTGCGCTCTGCGGAACTTGAGGCGTATGCGAATCCGCCCCGCCTTTTTTTGTTAAAAAGCACCTGAAACCGCCGGGGTCTCAGATGCTTTCAACAGGATGCGGGAACGGTTTACGTATCCAAGCGGGGGACCGATTAAACTGCCTTCAGCAGATAGACCCTGGCTTCAAAAGGACGAAGCTGGAGTTCCGCGTCCAGACCGCTCGTCTCGCTCCCTTCCCCGACGGGGTAGTTGGCGATAAGCAGCTCACCGCCGCCCCCGGCCAGAAGCGGGTACGGGCTCGCAAAGGAGACCGTTTCTCCGGTAAAGTTGAGCATAACGAACAGCCTGTCGTTTCCGAGCGTGCGGGTATACGCGTAAATGCGCTCGTCTTCTTCGGACACGATCTCATAGCTGCCGTACACGATCACCGGGTGAGTTTTACGGAGCGCGATCAGTTTCCGGTAATAATGAAAAATAGAATCCGTGTCAGCCAAAGCCGCTTCCGCGTTAATCTCCGTATAGTTCGGATTCACGTGCAGCCACGGCGTTCCGGTCGTAAAACCTGCGTTCGCCTCCGTACTCCACTGCATCGGAGTCCGTGCGTTATCCCGCCCTTTGATGCGGATCGCGTTCATGACCTCGTCATGATTGCCGCCGCCTTCGGTGACGCGCTCCCGGTACATATTCAGCGTCTCGACGTCCCGGCAGTCCTCGATCCCTTTGAAAGGCACGTTCGTCATGCCGAGCTCCTCGCCCTGATAAATGTAAGGCGTTCCCTCCAGCGTGTGAAGGAAAGTCGCCAGCATTTTGGCGGATTCCACGCGGTATTCGCGGTCGTTGCCGAACCGGGACACCATTCTCGGCTGGTCATGGTTGTTCAGGTACAAGCTGTTCCACGCGCGTCCATGCAGCCCCGTCTGCCACCGGCCGATCGTCGCTTTCAGATCCTTCAGCTTCCAGCCGCACGGGTCCCATTTGCCGCCCCAGCCGCTGTCCAGCTCCATATGCTCGAACTGGAACACCATGTTCAGCTCGGTTCCGTCCGCATTCGCATAACGGGCCGCGTCGTCCGGGGTTACACCCGGTGTTTCGCCGACCGTCATGATATCGTAACGGGAAAGTACCTTTTCGTTCATTTCCCGCAAAAACTCATGCACCCTCGGGCCGTTCATAAAATAGTCCCCGCCCCATGCATACCGGTCTCCGCCCGCGCTTGGAAGTCCCTCCGTCTTAGAAATCATGTTGATGACGTCCATGCGGAACCCGTCGATTCCCTTATCCAGCCACCACGTCATCATGTCGTAGATTTCCTCGCGCACCTTCGGGTTCTCCCAGTTTAAATCCGGCTGCTTGCGGCTGAACAAATGAAGGTAATACTCCCCGGTCTGCCCGTCGTACTCCCACGCCGGACCGCTGAAAATACTCGTCCAGTTGTTCGGCTCCTGTCCGTCGCGGCTTGGCCTCCAAATGTAATAATCCCGGTAGGGATTCTCTTTGGAGGAGCGGGATTCCAAGAACCAGGCGTGCTCGTCCGACGAGTGGTTCACGACGAGATCCATAATCAGCTTCATGCCCCGGCCGTGTACTTCCGCGAGCAGCTTCTCCCAATCCGCCATCGTTCCGAAATCGTCCATAATCCCGCGATAATCGCTGATATCGTAGCCGTTGTCGTCATTGGGCGATTGATAGACCGGAGACAGCCAGATCACGTCGACGCCGAGCTCTTTCAAATAATCCAGCTTCGAGATGATGCCCGGAATATCGCCGATTCCGTCTCCGTTGCTGTCTTTAAAACTGCGCGGATAAATCTGGTAGACGACGCTCTCTTTCCACCAGGTTTTGCCTCCTGGGCCCCCGCCGTCATCTTCTCCCGCTTCGCTTACAGCCGCGGCTTTCGGCCGGGCCGGAGTCCGTTCGCTTGCGGCCGGAGCCGCTTCTCTCAGCTGTGCCGCATGAGCCGCCGCGACCCGGAGCTGAGCTTCCTGTTCACTGCGCCGCCGCTCCGCTTCCTGCCACGCTCTCTGGCGCTCTTTGGACGCGTCCGCCGCCTCCCGGATAAGTTCCTGGTACAGCGACTTGTACTGCAAAGCCGATTTTTTCCAGCTAAAATCGGTCTTCTTGATGTTCGCCGCCAGGTTGCGCCAGGCTTCCTGGTCATGAAGATAGAAGTGCACCGCGCGTCTAACCGTATGCAGCATATCGTGGGCGTTGTACGAGCTAAAGCTGAAGCCCGTGCCTTCGCCGGTAAATTCATTGTAAGGATGCACCGTATCCTTCAAGCCGCCCGTCTCGCGGACGATCGGTACCGTGCGGTAGCGCATCGCGATAAGCTGACCGATTCCGCACGGCTCGAAGAGCGACGGCATCAGGAAGAGATCCGAGCCGGCGTATACTTGACGGGCAAGCCCGTCGTCGAATGCGATGTAGGCGGCCAGCTTGTCGGGATGCTGAGCCGCCGCTTCGCGGAAGAGCTGCTCGTACTCATGATCCCCTGTCCCCACAATCACCCATTGGGCATCCAGGGACAGAAGCTCCGGCAGCACGTGACGGATCAAATCGATCCCCTTCTGCTGCACCAGCCGGGTCACCAGCGAGATAACCGGCACGTCGTCGCGGACCGGCAGCCCCAGCCGCTGCTGAAGGTGCGTTTTATTCAGCCGCTTTTTGGACAAAGAATCCCGGTACGTGACAGCCAGATGGGGGTCGGTCACCGGATTAAAAAGATCGTAGTCGATCCCGTTGACGATGCCCACGGTCGCCTCGCTGCGGTAGCGCAGCAGGCTGTCCATATGCTCGCCGAAGAACGGCGTACGGATCTCCTCCGCGTAAGTCGGGCTTACCGCCGTAATGCGGTCGGAATACAGCAGTCCGCCTTTCAGGAAGCTGCCGCCGTCGTACATTTCGAGCTGATCCCCGTTGAAATAGCCGGCATCCAGGCCGAAGAGATCCATCATCGTCTCTTTGGAGAAAAGCCCCTGGTAGCGCAGATTGTGTATCGTAATGACCGTTTTGATATCTTCATAGAACGGATAGTACGGGCTGTACTGCGCTCTAAGCAAAACCGGAATCATGCCCGCCTGCCAGTCGTGGCAGTGAATCACATCGGGCTTGAAACCGATGTGCGGAAGCGAGTCGATTACGGCCCGGCAGTAAAACGCGAATCTTTCGGCATCGTCGCCGTATCCGTAATGCCCGCTTCTGCGGAAATAAAACTCGTTGTCCACGAAATAAAACGTGACGCCTTCGTGTTCCAGGGTTTGAATGCCGCAGTACTGCAAGCGCCAGCCCAGATTTACGCGGAACGTGACGAGGTTCGCCGTCTCCATCTTGTCTTTGAATACTTGAGGAATTTCGTCATACTTGGGCAGAATGACCCGGACATCCGCTCCGTTGCGTTTAAGTTCCTTGGGCAGGGACCCGATTACATCGCCCAGTCCGCCCGTCTTGGCGAAAGGCGCCGCTTCCGAAGCCGCAAACAAAATGTTCATGTACGTTTCCACTCCCGTCTTCTAAGTTTCTTCTAATTTTCTATTTGAAAAAGCCAAACCGAAAACCGCATGGCGGCGTCCGGTTACGGCTTTTGATTGTCGGAATCCGTTTTAAATGACTTTCATTTTCGCCGCGATGAACGGTGCTCGAACATCCCCGGTCAACACACGCCCGCGGCTGATGAACACGTCTTTGTCAAGAATGGCGTTCTCGATCACGACATTTTCTTCAATGGAGCAGTTCTGCAGGATAATGCTGTTTTTCACGACAGCCCCCTTGCCGATTTTTACACCCCGCGACAAAATGCTGTTATCGACCTTGCCTTCAATGACGCAGCCGTTGGCGATCAGGGAATTGCGCACGCTCGCGTTAGCCTCGTAACGGGCAGGCGGTTCGTCTTTTACCTTGGTATAGATGAGATCCTTGCGGAAGAACAACTCCCGCAGCACCGACGGATCCAGCAGTTCCATGCTGTGCCGGTAGTAGCCTTGGATCGAATTCACGATTCCGAGATAGCCGTCATGATGGTATCCGACCACGTTCAGCTTGTCGACGTTCTTCATGATCCCGTCCCGGACCAGATGATCGTAGCCCTGCGCCAGGCAAGTCTCCACCATGTCCAAAAGGAGCGCTTTGCTCATGATATACATTTCCATGGACACGTAATCCGTACGCAGACGTCCGGTCTGGTCCTCTATAACCGTCACTCTGCCGTCCGGACGTACCGCAAGGCGGCGGTAGCTTCCCGAGTATTCCTCTTCCGCCTCTTTATAAATGACGGTCACATCCGCTCTCATATCTTCATGGTAGCGGACGGCGTCTTCGAAATTAATGTTGCATACCATATGGCTGCGTCCGATGATGACCAGTTCTTCCCGGCCCCGGTAGAAATAATCGCGGTGGGAATAGAACTGGAACAAATCTCCGCGCGACATGCCCGCCGGATCGTCCTGGACGGACGGCAGCACGAACAGGCCGCCTCTCTTGCGGTCGAGGTCCCATTCCTTGCCGGAACCCAGATGGTCCATCAGGGAACGGTATTTGTGCTGGGTAAACACAGCTACGTTGCCGATCGAGGAATTCACCATGTTGGATAAAATAAAATCGATCAGCCGGTAACGGCCTCCGAACGGAACCGAGCCCGCACAGCGGTGAAGCGTAAGCTCTTCCAGATCGTCCGGCTCGTTCACCAGATTGATAACGCCCATTACATGCTTCATGCCATCCTCACCCTTTCGACTCCGTAGTGGCCCGTATGTGTTCTCCTCCGCCGATCAGCACGATCTCTTCCCCGTCTCCTACGACCGCCCCGTCGTCCACAATCGTATTTTCCCCGATGATCGCTTTGCGGATGGTGACATTGCTGCCGATACTCGCTCCCGGCATAATGACAGAATCCCGGATGACGCTACCCTCGCCGATATGTACGCCGTAGAATAGGACGGAGTGGTCCACATCTCCGAACACGGAGCATCCTTCGTTCACGAGCGAACGGCGCACTTTGGCCCCGTTCGAAACAAACTGGGCAGGCTGATAAGGCGTCACGGAATAGATACGCCACGATTTATCGTTCAAGTTCAGTTGGGTCGGATCGTCCAGCAGATCCATGTTCGCTTCCCACAGGCTCTGAATGGTGCCGACATCCTTCCAGTAGCCCTGGAACGGATACGCTACGAGGTTCGCCCCTTCTTCCAGCATGGACGGAATGATGTCCTTTCCGAAATCTTTGCTGGAGTCGGGATTTTCGTTATCCTGGATCAGATATTTTTTAAGCGCCGTCCAGGTAAACATATACACGCCCATGGAAGCAAGGTTGCTTTTGGGTTCTTTCGGTTTTTCCGCGAATTCCGTAATTTCGCTTTCTTCATTTACGCTCAGAAGGCCGAAACGCGACGCCTCCTCCCACTTGACCTCGATCACCGCGATCGTGGCGTCCGCACCCTTCGTTTTGTGGTAAGTGAGCAGCCGGTCGTAATCCATTTTATAGATGTGGTCCCCCGAGATGATCAGCACGTACTCCGGCTCATAGCGGTCGATAAATCCGATATTGCGGTAAATCGCGTTCGCCGTCCCCTGATACCAGTCGCCTCCGCCCTGCTCCATAAAAGGAGGCAGCACCGTTACGCCTCCGTTTTTGCGGTCCAGGTCCCACGCTCCGCCTATGCCGATGTAGGAGTTCAGCACGAGAGGCTGGTATTGGGTGAGCACCCCTACCGTGTCGATGCCCGAGTTCGTGCAATTGCTGAGCGTGAAATCGATAATGCGGTACTTTCCGCCGAAATGAACGGCCGGTTTCGCCAGCTGCTGCGTCAGCACGCCGAGTCGTCTGCCCTCTCCTCCGGCAAGCAGCATGGCAATACATTCTTTACTTCGCATCTTTCGATTTCCCCTTTCGTCGCGAGGTACGTTCGACTTGTGATCGTTTCAGATAAACTGCGGCAAGCGGCGGTACGTGAAGCGACAAGCTGTAGTCAAAACCGTGCAGCGGAACCGCTTCGCTCTCAAGCGACTGACGGTTGGCCTGGCCCGACCCGCCGTATGCTTCGTCGTCGCTGTTGAAGATTTCCGCATAGGTCCCCGGTTCGGGAACGCCGATCCGGTAATCCGGATGGACGACCGGCGTGAAGTTGCACACGACGATGAGATCGTCCTTGGGCTTCTTGCCTTTGCGGATAAAAGCGACGATACTCTGGCTGGAATCGTCGGGCGAAATCCACCGGAACCCGTCGTGGCCGTGATCGTTCTGCCATAAGGCAGGCTGCTCCTGATAGAAGCGGTTCAAGGCCCGGACATAGGTCTGCATTTTGCCGTGCAGCTCATAGTCCAGCAAAAACCAGTCCAGATCCTCCAAGTCCTTCCATTCGTCGAACTGGGCGAATTCCCCTCCCATGAACAGAAGCTTCTTCCCCGGATGACCGGACATATAACCGTAAAGCACGCGGGTGTTGGCGAACTTCTGCCAGTAGTCCCCCGGCATTTTATGCAGAATGGACCGCTTGCCATGCACGACTTCGTCATGCGAAAGCGGCAGCACGAAATTTTCGTTGAACGCGTACATAAACGAGAACGTGATCAGATTATGATGATGTTTCCGGTGAATGGGATCCATCTTCATATACTTCAGCATGTCGTTCATCCAGCCCATGTTCCACTTGTAATTGAAACCGAGCCCGCCCGCATCGACAGGCGATGTGACTTGAGGCCAATCCGTGGAATCCTCGGCCATCATCAAGGCGTTCGGATAGGAGCCGAAGACGGCCGTATTTAATTTCTTCAAAAACCCGATCGCGGCCGGATTTTCGTCCCCTCCGTGCTCGTTTGTGACCCACATGGACTGCGGCTTGCCGAAGTTCAAATACAGCATGCTCGCTACCGCATCGACCCTGATGCCGTCGATGTGATATTTGTCCATCCAGAACATCGCGTTGGAAATAAGAAAGCTGTGAACCTCCGGCTTGTTGAAATCGAAAGCCAGCGTTCCCCATTCCGGCTTTTCCGCGAGATGGGTCTGATCCGGCTCGTACAGCGGCTGTCCGTCAAACTGCCGCAGACCGTGGGCGTCTTTGCAGAAATGGCCCGGCACCCAGTCCATGATGACGCCGATGCCGGCCTGGTGACACCGGTCCACGAAATACATAAAGTCTTTCGGTTCGCCGAACCGGCTCGTCACCGAATAATAGCCCGTCGCCTGGTAGCCCCAGGAACGGTCGAACGGATGCTCCGCAAGCGGAAGCAGCTCGATATGGGTATATCCCATTTCGAGAACGTAGTCGACAAGTTCGTCCGCCAGCTCGCGATAGGTGAGAAGTTCGTCCTCTTCGCGGCTTTTCTTCTTCCAGGTTCCGAGATGGACCTCGTAAATGTTTAAAGGCTGGTCGTATACCGGTTTGCGGGCGCGCCGGCGCCGCCAGTTCTGGTCTCCCCACTTGTACCCGTCCAAATTGTAAAAGCGGGAAGCGGTTTCCGGGCGAAGCTCCGAATAAACGGCATAAGGATCGGCTTTCAGGATAATCCGGCCGTCCGGTGTGTGGATTTCATATTTGTATAGGGAGCCTTCCGCCAGACCGGGAACCGCAAGCGTCCATATTCCGCCGGATTCCGACACGGTCTCCATGCGGTGGTTTTCTCCGTTCCATTCGTTAAAATCGCCGACGACGCGCACTTCACGGGCATGAGGCGCCCAAACGGTAAAGCGTACGGCCGTTGTCTTACCCCTTTTCTCTGCGTGTGCCCCGAATAGGCGATAACTGTGATAAGAAGTTCCTTCATGGAACAAGTAGATGTCTTCGGAGCCGGGGATCTGTTTACCCGCCATATGCTTCAACCCATCCCCCTCTTGTATAGTCATCTTTTTGTACCCGATTCGGCACATCGTGAAACGAATAGGCGCTTTATCGGGCACACTCCTTATATTGGCTTCCATCAAGGGATGTTGTACAATAGATGCTTAGAAGAAAACGGTGTTAAAAACCGCAAGTTATACCGGCATCCGCCCGCGGACGGATTGCTGTTTTTGAATGAGGAACCGCTGTACATTTTGACGCGAGGAAAGAAGGAAATGAACCGATGTATGTAGCTAATCGCTGGAACGACTATGAACTCCTGGACACCGGCGGAGGAGAAAAACTCGAACGCTGGGGTTCTTATGTATTGCGGCGTCCCGACCCGCAAATTATTTGGCCGCTGACGGCCGAAACGGCAAACTGGAAGCAGGCCGAGGGGCATTACCGGCGCAGTTCTTCCGGTGGCGGCAACTGGGACTTCCGCCAGAACCTGCCGGAACGCTGGACGATCTCGTATGACAACAAACTCCGGTTTCATATTAAACCGACCGGATTCAAGCATACGGGCCTCTTCCCCGAGCAGGCCGCCAACTGGGACTGGATGATGGACAAGATAAGCAATGCCGGCCGTCCCATTAAAGTGTTGAATCTGTTTGCTTACACGGGAGGCGCCACTGTCGCCTGCGCCCACGCGGGCGCTTCGGTCGTCCATGTCGACGCTTCGAAAGGCGTTGTGCAGTGGGCGAAAGAAAACCTCGAGCTGTCCGGTCTCGCAGACCGCCATGTGCGATTCATTACCGACGACGTATTCAAATTCGTCCAGCGCGAGCAGCGCCGCGGCAACAAATACGACGCCATCATCATGGACCCTCCGTCCTACGGACGCGGACCCAACGGGGAAACTTGGAAGCTTGAGGACGATTTGTATCCGTTTATCGAGACGTGCATGACGATCTTATCGGACAACCCGCTGTTCCTGCTTGTCAATTCGTATACGACCGGCATCTCTTCCACGGTGCTCAAAAATATTTTGACCCTGGCGATGCACAAGCGTTACGGCGGACATATCACCGCAGGCGAAATCGGGCTTCCGATCACCGCAAGCGAGCTGACGCTGCCTTGCGGGATTCTCGGCCGCTGGGAGGCGTAAGCCATGGCGGGACCGAAGCATGCGGCGGACGGGGCGGCGATTCCCGTCCTCTACGAAGACAATCACGTGCTCGTCGTGGAGAAGCCCGTCAATATGCCGACGCAGGAGGACAGCTCGCGCGATCCCGATCTTCTGAGCGTGCTCAAGGAAGACTTGAAGCGCCGGCATCATAAGCCGGGCAACGTCTTCCTCGGGCTTGTGCACCGGCTGGACCGGCCCGTCGGCGGCGTCATGGTGTTCGCCAAAACGTCCAAGGCGGCTTCCCGCCTCTCCGACAGTGTGCGGACACGGACGTTCGACAAGACGTACGCGGCCGTCGTACGGGGCAGACCCAAGGAGCCGCAGGGCTCTCTGCGGCACTGGCTGCTCAAGGATACGCGGACAAACACCGTATCCGTGGTCAAACCCGGCAAGGACGGCGCCAAAGAGGCGCTCCTTGACTACCGGGTGCTCGGCAGCGCCGAAGGGCTCAGCCTCGTCCTGGTGAAGCTGCACACGGGCAGGCCGCATCAAATCCGGGTGCAGCTGGCGGCCATCGGCTGCCCGCTCTACGGCGATCAGCGGTACGGCGCCGGAGCGAACGAACCGGGGCAGCAGCTTGCCCTCTGGTCGGCCCGGTTGTCCTTCCCGCACCCGACGCAGCGGGAGACGCTGACCTTCCGGTCATCTCCTCCCGAGCGTCATCCCTGGTTCTTGTGGCAGGAACTAGTTCGCAACCTTCCCGAGCAGATAAACGAGTAGCTGCTGATTGTGGGAGGAAATGCGGCTGAGATACGCGTCCAGCACTTCTTCGCGGATCTGCAGCCCGCGCTCCCGCTCGGATTTCCCTTTGTCCGTCGCGTCGACCCATACGACGCGGCGGTCTTTTTCATCCCGGCTCCGGGTAATAAGCCCCGCCCGCTCCATGCGGTCCAGCAAAGTCGTTACGGCCGCCGGCGTCGTAGCCAAATATTCAATAAAATCGGAAGGCTTCATCGTGCCGTTCGCCGCAAGCAGCTCGAGCACGTGAAGCTGCCCTTCCGTTATCGTCGGTGCAAGCTGATCTTCCATATTGGATTTGAGTTCCTTGGAAAGCTTCGTCCACAGTTTCGCAAATTCTACCGAATACAATTGCAATCACTCCTCCGATTCAAGGCTCATCCGTTCTTCTATCCAAGTATATCACGTGTCCAATGGCGAAATATAGGTTAATGCCGTTAATACTTTAAGACAATAAATCAGGCATTTCGTGCCTTTTCGCTAAGTTACGGGCTCTGTTGACGGAAAAGTTGTCCGAATTGCGAGAACGAGCGTCTGTGTCTTTAGCCTCGTTTTTTTCTTAGCCTTATTTTCCCCACAGTTGTTTCTGCTCCTCCGGACCGGCATCTTTTACACGGTTTAGTTCCCTTGTTTTCAATCCATCCCTCCGCTTATGCTCGCCTAACGTTTCGCACCAAATCCCCTCCACCTGCTTCTGCGCGATTTGGTAAGCACGGTCCGATTCGGACCAGATCAGGTCGATGACTGATGCCGCTATCCTCTTTCTTTTCCCTTTCAGGCCACATCCCTTTCCTATTTCCACTCTCTGCACGCTTCTCTGCCCCTGTTCTCTAAAACGCCGGTTGTCCTGCACATTTCTGGGCGGATGCACATACACTGTAAGTAAACGGCAGAAGGAGGGATTGCCCGTGCACATAAAAAAAAGCGCGCTGGGACAGCGCGCACTTGATCTTGGTTTATTGAAGGACCCGGGCTGGCTCGAGCGTCTGGACGAACAAGTGCCCCTGTGGGTCGTACTGGAAATCGCTTTTCAGCTCATGGAAACGATGGATCCGCCTACCACCAGCTATGATTGATTTTTAATGGAGATATGTCACGCGTTCGGCGGACGCTTATCCAGGCTTGCGTTTTTAACAAGGGCGGCAATGCTTCCGCCTTTGGAAACCGGCACAAGCTGCTTCCCAATCGATTTACGGTCATCAAGCGGGGCCTGGTTGGTTTTGAAGACAGTTTTCTCTCCGCTGCTGTTCCAGGCAGTGATTTCGTAGTCCTGTTTGAAATAGAACATGCCGACCAGCTCGCTGCCGTTAGATTTCACGCGCTTGCCTTCCTTAAATTCAAACGTGCAGATCCCTTTGCCTCCGCGTCCCTGCAGCGGGTAATCCACCAGCAGCGTACGTTTGGCATAGCCGAGATCGGAGATCACGAGCACCTCGCCCTCATCTCCGTATACCCAATCCGCCGCGACCACTTCATCGCCTTCTCGAAGCTGAAGCCCGCGGACTCCGGCTGCCGCGCGCCCCATAGGATTGACTTCCTCTTCGCGGAAACGGATGCTCATCCCCTGCTTCGTCGCCAGCATGATATCCTTCGTTCCGTCGCTAAGCTGGACATGCAGGATCTCGTCGCCGACTCCTACTTTACAAGCGACAATGCCGCTGGAGCGGTTCGTGTAATACTCCTTTAAGTCGGTCCGTTTGACCTGCCCTTTACGGGTAATGAAGACGAGCGATTTGCCTTCTTCGTTAAAATCTTTCACCGGGATCACATCCACGATCCGGTCATCTTTCGCAATCGGAATAATGTTCACGATAGCGGTACCGTTATCTTTCCATTTGTACTCCGGAATGAGATGGACGGGAAGAAGGAAATACTGCCCTTTGTTTGTAAAAATGAGCAGGCTTTCGATCGTGTTGACTTCCTTCAGATGGCGGAGATAGTCGCCTTCCTTAAGTCCTGTGTTGTCGACCGCGCCGCCCGATCTCGTATAAGAGAGCATACTTGTCCGCTTAATGTACCCTTCGTTGGACAGCGTAACGAGAACATCCTCCGGCGTCACCATCACTTCGAGGTTAACCTTGATTTCCTCAACCTCGTTCTGGATATCCGAACGGCGCTCCATGCCGTACTTGGTACGGATTTCGGTCATTTCGTCCTTGATCACGCCGAGGAGCTTCTTCGTGCTTCCCAGAATGCCGCGCAGATGATTAATCGTCTTCTGCACGTCCTTCAGCTCTTTTTCAAGCGAAGTAATCTCCAGATTCGTCAGCCTGTAAAGCTGGAGTACCAAGATCGCATCGGCCTGACGCTCCGTGAAACCAAACTGGGTGACGAGATTTTTCTGGGCATCCAGACGGTTTTTGGACGCTTTGATAGCCGCGATGACTTCGTCCAAAATGTTCAGCGCCTTGACAAGCCCTTCCAAGACATGCGCACGGTCTTCGGCTCTCTCGAGATCGTACTGGGAGCGGAACGTGACGACTTCCTTCTGGTGCTCGATGTAAGCCGACAGCATGTCTTTCAAACCGAGCTGCTTCGGCGTTTTGTTCACGATAGCCACCATATTGAAATTATAGGTGACCTGGAGATCGGTCTTTTTCAGCAGATAAGCAAGAATCCCCTGAGCGTCGGCTTCCTTCTTCAGCTCCACGACGATGCGCATGCCGTCTCTTCCGCTCTCGTCGCGGACTTCCGCAATGCCTTCAACTTTTTTCTCCAGACGAATATTTTCAATGGCGGTAACGAGTCTCGACTTCACGACTTGGTACGGAATTTCCGTCACCACAATCTGCTGCCGGCCCGCTTTGAGGTCCTGAATCTCCGTCTTGGAACGGACGTAAATGCGGCCCTTGCCCGTGTTGTACGCGTCCCGGATGCCTTCCTCGCCCATGATGATGCCCCCCGTCGGAAAATCGGGGCCTTTCATATGACGCATCAGCTCTTCCAGGCCGATCTCCGGCGCATCGATTAGCGCGGTACACGCATCAATCACCTCACGCAGGTTATGCGGGGGAATCTCGGTCGCAAATCCCGACGAAATCCCGCTTACGCCGTTGACAAGCAGGTTCGGATACCGGGAAGGAAGAACCACGGGTTCTTTGGTCGTATTATCGAAATTATCTTTGAAAAGCACGGTACGCTTCTCGATATCGCGAAGCAGTTCCATCGCAATGGGCGATAGCCTTGCTTCGGTATACCGCATAGCGGCGGCCGGATCGTCGTCGATCGAGCCCCAATTGCCGTGGCCGTCGACGAGCACGTGGCCCATCTTCCAAGGCTGCGCCATGCGCACCATACCCTCGTAAATCGGGCTGTCCCCGTGAGGGTGATAGTTACCCATGACATCTCCGACCGTTTTGGCCGACTTCCTGTACGGTTTGTCCGGGGTATTCCCCGAATCGTACATCGCATACAAAATCCGGCGCTGTACGGGCTTCAGTCCGTCACGGACATCGGGAATCGCCCGGTCTTGAATAATATATTTAGAGTAGCGGCCGAACCGGTCCCCTACTACTTCCTCCAGAAACGCGGGTAAAAACTGTTCCAAACTGCTCAACTCGGTTCACCTCTAGACGTTCAGTCACTCTTGGGATTCGGTAAAGTCTACATTTTCGATAATCCAACGTTTGCGCGGATCGACTTTGTCGCCCATCAGCGTCGATACCCGGCGCTCCGCCTTGGCCGCGTCCTCGATCTGCACCTGCAGCAGAGTGCGGCTTCCCGGGTCCATCGTCGTTTCCCATAACTGGTTCGGGTTCATCTCTCCCAGTCCTTTATAACGCTGTAGTTCGACGCCTTTGCCCAGCTCCTTATGGAGCGCCTGCAGCTGATCTTCGGTCCAAGCGTAATGTACCGCGCTGTTTTTGCCTGCCTTCTTGGTCACTTTAAAAAGCGGCGGCTGCGCGATATAGACTTTGCCGTTATCGATCAAGGGCTTCATGTACCGGTAGAAAAACGTCAGCAGCAGCACCTGGATATGGGCGCCGTCCGTGTCGGCATCGGTCATGATAATGATTTTGCCGTAGTTGCTCTCCTCGATGGCAAATTCGGAGCCGACACCCGCGCCGATAGTGGCAATGATCGCCCTGTATTCGTCGTTTTTGAGAATATCGGCGAGCTTCGCTTTCTCCGGGTTGAGCGGCTTCCCTTTCAGAGGCAGGATCGCCTGATGCTTCGAATCGCGGCCCTGCTTCGCGGAGCCTCCCGCGGAATCGCCTTCTACGATGAACAGCTCGTTGCGGGCGTAATCTTTCGACTGCGCAGGCGTCAGCTTGCCTCCGAGATTGGAGCTTTCGCTGCGGCCTTTCTTGCCGCTGCGCACTTCCTCGCGGGCTTTGCGGGCCGCTTCACGGGCCTTGGCCGACTGGATCGCTTTTTTCAGCATGCTTTGGGCGATTTGCGGGTTTTCCTCCAGGAATATAGCCATTTTCTCCGACACGATAGCGTCTACGGCGCTTCTCGCCGATGCGCTGCCGAGCTGGTCTTTCGTCTGGCCGACGAATTCGACCTCGCTCATCTTGATGTTGATTACCGCCATCATGCCTTCGCGCAGATCCGTTCCATCGAGATTTTTTTCTTTTTCCTTCAAAATAGCGGTTTTGCGGGCATATTCGTTCATCGCCCGCGTATAGGCGATTTTAAAACCCGTTTCATGGGTCCCGCCGCCGCGTGTCGGAATCGAATTCACGAACGAAGCGATCGTTTCCGTGTAGCCGTCGTTATACTGGAGCGCGACTTCCACCTCGATGTCGTCCTTCTCGGATGCGAAGTGGATCACGTCGTGCATGACCGATTTGCCCTCGTTGAGGAACTTGACGAATTCGCTCGCTCCGCCGTCGTACTTGAACGTTTCGACCTGATCCGTGCGCTCGTCTTTCAAAATGACCTCCAGCCCGGAGTTCAGAAAAGCGATTTCCTGAAGCCGTTCGGCGAGGGTATCGTAGCTGATCGCAATGCCGTTCTGGAAAACGCGGCGGTCCGGCTTGAAGGTAACGCGCGTACCTGTTTTGTTCGTGGTCCCCGTCACCTCTAGTCCGGTTCTCGGTTCCCCTACATGCTCCACGCCCTTCTCATCGATCCAGTATTCGAAACGCTGTTTATGTATCTTGCCGTCTCGAAAGATCGTAACTTCCAGCCATTCGGACAAAGCGTTCGTCACCGATGCGCCGACGCCGTGAAGGCCGCCGGATTTCTTGTATCCGCCGCCGCCGAATTTTCCTCCGGCATGAAGAATCGTAAATACAACCTGCGGCGTCGGTATGCCGGTCTTGTGCATGCCGGTCGGGATGCCCCGGCCGTTATCCTGTACGGTGACGGATCCGTCTTTATGGAGCGTCACCTCAATTTTGGAACCATGCTTCGCGAGGTGTTCATCGACCGCATTATCGACGATTTCCCAAACCAGATGATGCAGTCCCGAAGTACTTGTGCTGCCGATGTACATGCCCGGCCTTTTGCGGACAGCCGTCAGCCCCTCCAGTACCTGAATCGCATCGGCATCGTATTCCGCCGACTGGTTCGGTTGATTCGTCATCATCTCTAGCTGCTCGGTCATCGAAGCGCCTCCTTCTTTCCTTTTTCCATTCCCGAACGGGTTCATACGTTAATTTAAAATATCTTTACGGGTAAATACCCCAAACGAAACAAAAAGTGAGATCACAGCCCAGACCGACAGAACGGCCAGCGAAAACCCGAGGCTCATGCCTTTAATCGGAGGCAGGGCGCCCGTCATGTAATCGGTCAGCTTCAGATTCACCATAAACAAATACTTGGCCGCTTCCCAAGAGGATACCATATTGGTCAGAATCGTGCCGGAAATAAGCACGGCCAGCATGATTCCCATTCCGGCCGCCGTTGAACGGATGAGCACGGATAACATCAGGGAAAGAATGGCGACCACTATGCCGACAAACCAGACAAGTCCGGTTTCCATCAGCAGGTATTTCCACTGGTCGATGGCATGGACCCCGCTAAGATCCACGTCTCCTCCGCTCGTCTTGAAGCCGACAAACACCGGCATGTTCCATCCCCCGTACCCGAAAACGAGCCCGGATATGAGATAACTGAGCGCGGCGGTTGACAAAACGACGAGCGAAACGAAGAGGATCAGCGTGATCAACTTGCTCATTAGGATTTTCCATCGCTTTACGGGTCTTGTCAACAACAATTTGATGGTGCCGCCCGAATGCTCGGATGAAATGATATCCGCCGCGATGACCATAATGATGAGCGGAATGAACAGCGAGATGGAGTTATTCAGAAATTCTCTGGTGAAAGTGACACCGTTGGGAGATTGCGGATTAATATCATGATCCAGATAATACTGGGATATTTTTATTTGTGCCCGCCTGAACTCTTTCCATTCCTCCGGAACGCGGGCGGAGCTGAGACTCCGCTGGTAATCCACGATTTTCTGGCGTTCCGAAGCTCTCCAATCCGTTGTACCGAATTGCTTGATTGTATTCTGGGAGACACGCATCTGTGCATAAGTAAACATGGGAATGAGAGCAAGCAGGATCAGGATGACCACGAGAAAACGCCGTTTTTTAACCATTTTGATGCTTTCGTTCTGGACTAGCGCCGCCAAGTTACCCAATTTTCTCACCCTCCGTCAGACTCAGGAACAGATCCTCCAGTGTCGGATGTTTCATTTCGATAGCGTAGATCCGGATTCCTGCGTCCACCAGCCCGCGATTTATTTCCGGAATCCGCTCTTCGCTCAACTGCGTGACAATCGTTCCCGCCCTTTCCCCCGCATGAAGCGAAGATAATACGGCAGGCTCGTCTTCTTCCGACAGCTCTTCACGCCGTCCGAGCACCGTGACTCCCTGCTGCCTGCCCAGCCAAGCTTCCGCCTCGTCAGCCGGGTCCACGGACCAGAGAACCGTACTGCCGGACTGCACGATCAGCTCGTCCACTTCCCCGACCGCAATCACCTGCCCTTTGCTGATAATGGCGACTCGGTCGCAGAGCTGCTGAATTTCGCTGAGCAGGTGGCTGGATACGAACAGGCTCAGCCCGCCTTTAGCAAGTTTGCGGATAAAAATCCGCATTTCCTTGATCCCTTGCGGGTCCAAGCCGTTGGTCGGCTCGTCCAGAATGAGCAGCTTGGGCCTTGCCAGAAGCGCCTGGGCGATCCCAAGACGCTGGCGCATGCCGAGCGAGTAGGTTTTCACCTTATCGTGGATGCGCGCATCCATTCCTACCAGCTCGACGACTTCCCTGATTCTCTCCTCGCCGGTATCGGGGAGCATCCGCGCAAAGTGCTCTAGGTTCTCCCAACCCGTCAAATAGCCGTAAAGTTCAGGATTCTCAACGATACAGCCCACGTACTGCATCGCTTCGTTGTGCTGCTTTTGGACATCGAAGCCGCAGATCGTCACTACTCCCGAAGACGGCTTAATGAGATCCACGAGCATCCGGATCGTCGTCGTTTTGCCGGAGCCGTTGGGCCCCAGAAATCCGAAAATTTCACCGCCATACACGTCGAATGAAATGCCCTTGATAATTTCCTTGCCGCGGATGCTTTTTCGGACATCCCGCACAGACAGCACCCGTTCACGGTCACCGGCCACAGTTCACTCCCCCTGTCATTTCAAAATTTGCGCCATCCGGCTTGCTATCCGCTCATACCCGTCCTGATTCGGATGAAAATGATCCGTAAACAAATATTTGTTCAAATTTTGTTCGAACAAATCGTACGTGGGCACGAAAACGGCATTCGGAAACTTGTTCGTAAGCGCGAAAGCCCCGTCGTTAAACTTCTGCACGATCAGCGAACCGGCTTTCTTCGGATCGAGATCCAAAAAAGGATGATACAGCCCCACGTACAACACCTTCGCATCCGGATTCGCCTTGTTGATATTCGTCAGGATCTTGTCGAGATTGGCAAGAGTAGGCTCGACGCGTTTGGCTGCCGCTTCCGGATTGAAGCCCTGGTCATTGTTCGTGAAAATGTCGCTTCCACCCTGGAAGATATCGTTGCCGCCTATCGTAAGCAAAATAAGATCCGCCTGCTTCAGCGCATCTGTCGTCTTCTTGCCGTCCCATTCCTTAAGCAGCGCATCGGTCGTGGCGCCGGGAATAGCCAGATTATTCAGCACATAAACGGGTTTGCCTGTCTGTTCCTCCAGCTTTTCCCGGAATCGTCCCACATATCCTTTTCCCGTACCGTCTCCGGTGCCCGCCGTAAGCGAATCGCCCAGGGATACGAGCTGAATTTTATTTTTCCGGTCCAGTTCGTTAACGGGCGCCGTTTCTTTCGGAGCTGCCGTCAACTGTTCCCCGCCGGAACCCGGAGACAGGACATCCTTGACCGCATAGCCGAAGCCTCCGGCAAACAGCAGCGTGGAAATCAGGCCGGTTGTGCCGACAACAAACCATAACGTTCGCGATTTCATAGGTATAGAGGCCCCCTCGTCTTGTCCGTTCCTACTTAAAAGAGTATCCGTTCGTCCGTCTATTTGCAAATGGAAGAGCGGAGGGGACAAAGCTGCGCACTGGCATGATTCCTCCATTATAGAACACACGTTCTCTAATTTCAAAGGATATTTCGATCCCTAATGAACTACCCCTGGTAATGTTTTGAAATATATGGTAATTTGATAAAGGTTTATTTCGTTTTTTATCTCTACTAGTAAAGGAAGAACCCATTTATGCGTCTCGTAAAAGTCCGGAACCGATTGACGGGTTTGTTGATGCTGGCTTTGCTGGCAGGCGGCTGCTCCGCTCCGGCGGTTTCGCCTCCGTCCGTAAGCCCTTCCCCGCTCCCTTCTGCGGCAGGCCCGGAACAATTGATAGTGGAGCCGGCCGATCTATTCGCAGGGGATGCTGCCAAATTCAGCCCTTTCCTCGGCAGCTATGCGGGCAGCGTATTTTTGCGCTACAAAGGCGACAAAAAGGTTTTGAGTGTTTCCTACAAGGTATGGGAAAACGGAAAAGCATCCGAGTCCGCGGTCTCTAAGCATTCGCTGCCTATGATGAATGGGGACGCGACTGTGCCAAAGGACTACAACGGAGAGTTCATCATTTCGGTCCGTGAGGTTACAGACGATAAAGATGAGAGCATCCTGAACTCCTATACCGTCACGATCAGCCTTAAGGACTCGGGAGGTTCTACGACTTCAAGCTTTACCGTACCCGTGAACCGCAAGCCCTTTACCCAGTCCCATCTGTTAAAGCTCCAGGAGAAAATTACGATTCCCGATTCTACCCCGACCGCTGTCTGGGGATTTGCGGCTTCGAACGCCAATGCCGTCACGTTTACTTCCGGAAAATTGCCGGAGGAGGAAGCCTCAAAAGCCCCCTATGCTTTTGTGATGTACCTTACCCTGGAGTAAACGCGTCTCGCCCGCGCCGAATAAAGAAAATCACGCCCGTTTGGACGTGATTTTCTTTACGGAACCTAGCCGTTCATCGGAACGTTGCCGGGCGAGGCAGGTTTGCTTTTGCCCGGCTTTAATGCGCGCGCCGCTTTGCGGTATAGAACGGCGGCCAGCAGCGAGCCGAGTAAAGCGCTAAGGAAACTTAGCAGCACATATACATTGTAAGCCGCCATACCGCCCGGCGCCGGAATTTTCAGCTTAAAAGCCGTTAAAATCAGCGGGTGCATCAAATAAATGCCGAACGAATAGGAACCGAGCGGCAGCAGCCATTTCGCGGCGCCCGGCAGTTTATCCAGCAGCCATTTGCCGACTCCGAGCAGGACTACCGATACAGTAGTCGCATAGAACAGCATGGC
The DNA here is from genome assembly GCF_000739915.1 of Paenibacillus chitinolyticus NBRC 15660. GTDB lineage: Bacteria > Bacillota > Bacilli > Paenibacillales > NBRC-103111 > Paenibacillus_F > Paenibacillus_F chitinolyticus. Next base: position 674,766 of record NZ_BBJT01000003.1, read on the forward strand.
GATCACATACCAGGTGTTCTCGAACATCCGGTTATCGTACCGGTTAAGCAGGAACATCTCCACGTACGTGCCGCCGGACACCAGCATAACGAGCAGGGCCCACGATACGACGCTCTTCATTTTTTGACGGAAGAAATCGTAATACAGGCCTATAAACCCGCCCGTCAGGAAGAAACTGAAGTAGGTCGGCGCCAGCGAAGGGTAATGATCGATGCGCTCTACCCAGTGGTTGTAGGAATAGAAGCCGAGCTGGATCAGAATACCGAGCGGAACCATCGAAACACGGAACCATTTATACTTGGCCAGGAACATCAGTACCGGAAAAACCACATAAAACTGTAGGATAATGATCATAAAATAAAGATGATACCCCGTATCCGCCCACTGAATGTCCCCCAGAAACTCCCTCGCGTCAAGCTCTACAGGCTGTCCGGAAATCCACGGATTGTATATATAATAAAAAAGAGACCAGATCAGATAAGGAACGACAACGCTCCATAACCGGCGTTTGTAAAATTGGACGGCCGTCTTCACGCTCCAGCTTCCCGAATACCGGTAGAACAGGACAAGTCCGCTGATCAGAATGAAGACAGGTACCGCAAATTGGCAGGCCCGGTTAAGGGTGAACAAAATGATCTGGGACAAACTTCCCTCGTCCGGAACGACCTGCCCTTCCCAAGGATATACAGCCGCTTCGGTTGTCGAGTGGATGAGTACGACGGCCATAATGGCGACGGCACGCACGATGTCCATTTCAAAAATTTTCAGTTTACTCGTTTTTGTAGTTATCTGGCTGTTCAAACAAATCCTCCTTCACTCGTGTTCCATCCAATTAATTACCCTATCACGACTTGCCCCTTTCTGTCGAGAGCGAACGGTTAACATTCTTTCCCTCCGGCAGCTTTCAGCGGGATTGCCCCCATTTTTACCCTCAAACAAAAAGAACTCCCGAAGGAGTTCCCTTGATTCAAATCGCATCCTGCAAAAATTTATATTGAGCCTGAATCAGCCCGTAATAAATGCCCTGATGTTTCATCAGCTCGTCGTGATCGCCGGTTTCCATAATTCGCCCGTGATCGAGAACGATAATCTTATCCGCACCGCGGATCGTAGACAGCCGGTGGGCAACCATGAAGGAAGTTCGGCCTTTTAAGAGCGTTTTTAACGCTTCTTGGATACGCAGCTCCGTCTCGGTGTCGATGCTTGCGGTTGCTTCGTCCAGAATGAGGATAGCAGGGTCCGCGAGCAGTGCCCGGGCGAACGATATCAGCTGCCGCTGCCCCATCGAGAGCGCGTTCCCCCGTTCCTGGACCTCCGTATCGTAGCCGAAGGGCAGCTTCACGATGAAGTCGTGCGCATGAACCGCTTTGGCGGCCGCTTCGACCTCTTCATCGGTCGCATCGAGACGCCCGAACCGGATATTGTCGCGGATCGTTCCCGAGAAAATGAACGTATCCTGCAGGACGATCCCTATCTGGGACCGCAGACTTTGCAGCTTAACATCGCGTATATCCTTCCCGTCAATACGCACGCTGCCTTCCGTCGGATCATAGAAGCGGCAGAGCAGGTTAATGATCGTGCTCTTGCCCGAACCCGTATGACCGACAAGCGCGATGCTCTGCCCCGGCTGAACGTCCACATTGATATGGTTCAGGGCGGTACGGCCTTTTTCATATTCGAATACGATATTCTCGAAGCTGACCTGCCCCCGGATCGGCGGAAGTTCGGCAGCGTTTTCTTTCTCGCCGACGGTCGGCTGCTCATCCATAAATTCGAAGATGCGCTCGGCCGAAGCCATGGCCACAAGAAGCTGGGAATACATCTGCACCATGCGGTTGATCGGCTCCCAGAAGTTCCCGATATAGCTTGCGAAGGCGACGAGAAGACCCACTGTGATCTCACCGGACTGGATCAGGCTCGCTCCGTACCAGAACAGGATAAAATACCCGATCGCACCCGTGATCTCAATGATCGGCCCGAAGCTCTGGTTCAGCTTGGAAGCCCGGTTCCACGCCTGTTTGTTGTCCTCGTTCATCTGTTCGAAGAACCGGATATTTTCCTTCTCCTGCGTATATGCCTGCGTGACCCGGATTCCCTGAATGCACTCGTTGAGGTGGGCGTTCAGGCGGGACTGCTTAATATTAACCGTCTGCCACGAGCGTCTGACCCGTTTGCGAAGCTGGGACGAAACGATAAACATCAGCGGAACCGTAATGATTATCGCGGCTCCCAGTTTGAAGTTGATCGTCAGCAGAATAATCACGATCCCGACAAGCTGGACACAGTCGATCATCATGTTGACTACACCGTTCGTGAACAAATCCTGAAGGGAGTTCACGTAGTTCGTTACACGCACAAGCACCGAGCCCGCCGGCCGCTTATCGAAAAATTCGAAAGACAGCCGCTGAATGTGCCGGAACAAATCGTGCCGGAGGTCGTAAATTACGCGCTGGCCGATTACACTCGTATACTTGATGCGGTATTTATTCGACAGCCACTGGATGATATACACCGCGAGCATTAAAGCGACCATGCCGAATAAAAATTTAGCGTCCCCGCCGACGTGCAGCGACGAATCAATCGTCGTACTGATGATAAGCGGGATCGACAGTTTCGTTATCGCTCCGACGATCATCATGACGATGACGATCGGAATAATCTGCTTGCTGTAAGGCTTCATATAAACCGCAAGCCGTTTAAACTGCCCCCAGTCAAACGATTTCTCAAGCATCTCGTCGTCCTGGTAGACGAACCGTTCGCCGCTCCCGGCTCCTTTGCCGTTGACTTTCTCTTCGGACTGACGCTGCCGGTTACTCATGGACTGCCGCCCTCCTTTGCTGCGCATCCGCCGCTCCCGCGACATCGGGATGATCCGAATATTGGATACGGTACGTTTCCAGATAAGGGCCTTCCCGGCGGATCAGCTCCGAATGAGTCCCTCTTTGTACGACGCGCCCTTTATCCAGCACGATAATTTCGTCGGCGTGTTTGAGTGAAGAAATACGGTGAGCGATAATAAACGTCGTTCTGCCCCGCATCACTTCCTTAAATCCCGCCTGGATTTCCTGTTCCGTCTCCATATCGACCGCACTGGTCGCATCGTCCAGAATAAGAATTTTAGGATCTTTAATCAGAGCGCGAGCGATGGCGATTCTCTGTTTTTGTCCGCCCGAGAGGCCCATTCCCCGCTCACCCACGACCGTGTCGTAGCCAAGGGGCATCTCCATAATAAAATCATGCGCTTTCACAAGCTTGGCGGCGCGGATAATCTCGTCCATCGTAACGTCTTTGCGTCCGTACGCGATGTTGCCCTTGATCGTCGAGGAGAACAGGAACGTTTCCTGGAAAACCGTCGCGATCTGGCTTCGAAGACTTTCCAGCCGGATGTCTTTAATATCCATTCCGTCCAGTGTGATCTGTCCGGTTTTCACGTTGTATGCCCGCATAAGCAGGGAAATAATCGTCGATTTCCCGGACCCCGTTCCGCCCAGAAACCCGATGACGGTCCCCGGTGGCGCGTTCAGACTGAGATCATGGATAGCGGCCTCCGCATCCGGATAAGCGAAAGTTACTCGTTCGAAGCAAACATGCCCTTTTACGGTAGCGGGATTCAGTTCGACCGCATGCTCCCCGTCCTTCACATGAACGTACTGATGGAGAATTTCGAGAATTTTCTCACCCGACGCTTTGGATTGCGTATAGTTATTAATGTGAAATCCGATCCCCCACATAGGTCCGATGATATACCAGACGAGGCTGAAAAAAGCGACGAGTTCTCCCACGGACAGCGATCCGAGGATCACCATATAACCGCCTACACCGAGCAGAATAACGGCGCTCAAGTTCGCGATCAGCTCCATCACCGGGAAATACTTGGACCAGATCTCCGAGGTAATGACGTTGTTCGCCCGGTATTCCTCGTTGCGGAGCGTAAATTTCTCGACTTCGTAAGGTTCGCGGGCAAAAGATTTCACCGTCCGCACCCCTGTGATATTTTCCTGCACTGCCGTCGTCATATTGCTCATGGAAGCCCGGAGCGAACGGAAGGCCGGATGGATTTTTCCTTCAAAACGGATGGCCGCAAAAGCCAGAAAAGGCATCGTCAGCATCGTCAGAAGCGTCAGTTTCCAGCTGATCGAGAACATCATGACCATTCCGAAAATAACCATCAGAAACACGTTCAAAATTTGCGCGAAACCGAAGCCGATAAAGTTCCGGATCGCTTCAAGATCGGCCGTCAAACGGGACATCAGGTCCCCGGTTCGGGCTTTGTCGTAGTACTGGAAAGACAAGTACTGGAGCTTCTCGTACATCGCTTCCCGCATGTTATACGCGACCCGATTGCCGAGCCGTCCCCCGCTGAACCCGTGCAGAAACTGGAACAGCGCTTTCACCGCAATCACCCCTACTACGAATAGGGCCAGCAGCGGGACCTGATCGTAGCGCTTCACCGCGATAACGTCATCAATGAGATAACGCAGCAAGTTCGGGTACACAAGCCCCAGGGCCGTCGTGCAGATCAAGCAAAAGATAGAAGCGAAAAGCAGCTTCCGTTCGGGCCAATAAAATCGTTTGAGCCCCTTAAAGACTTCCATAGTATCCTCCTGGACATGGGCCAAGTTCACCGAATTTTGAGCAAGGCATTACCTAGCAAACCTTAATGAATCTTAACACCATCCCGGGAGGGGGGCAACGAGTGGAAAGAGGCTGAATTCCCCTTAACCTTTCATTTGTTCACGAATTAGACACCTGAGAGTTGCTATCCTTGTAAATCATCAAATTTCCCATGAATGAAAGCGGTATCATAACAAACCTAACTAAACCCGCATTTTTCTTTAATCCGTCTTTAAATACGTGCCGCTGCTTCTCCCTTTTGCTGTCAAAAAAGAAAGACCTTCACCCGAAATCCGGTGAAGGTCTGTTTCTTTTAAGAATTGTATGATATGCCCAAGGCCGACCGAAGACGGCAGTGGCTCTGACCGCCAAGACGCCTCGCCTGCCTCAAGGCTGGTTTGCCTTCTTGCGATACAGCGGGGCCGGGGAAATTCTGCCCGGAGAAGGACAGAACAGCCGTCGCAGTCGTTGGCCCCGTAACGCTAGGCCGTATCGGGACCTGGCAAACCGGCCTCCACCATCCCCTGAAAGAGCAGAGCGGTACTGAGGCAGGAGTCCTTTAACCACGCGCTGCCGCAAGTTAAAACAGCCAAATGCGCCGGGCTATCCCGCTTCCTGTTAATGCCCCGCTGAAGCTTCTCCGCTCCGCGACGGAATCCATTTGGCGAGCTCGTCGCGCTTCGAAGCCAGCACGCCAACGTCCGTCCGCATTTGGAGCGCGTCTCTCATGCCTTCCAGATGCTCCCGGTAGCTCTCAAGATGTCTTTCTTCCAGCGCCGCGAACGTATCGGACAGATGTCCCGCATACAATACCTTCAGCATCGTCACGGCGTTTTCTACGAACAGTGCCACCGGATCGTTCAGTCTGCCCTCGAGCTCCGCCCTCAGCTTGCTTTTTCCTTCGCCCTCGAAGAAATGCTTGGCGTTCTTAAAATGAACGGCAAGCGTTTTGTCCGTTACATCGGGAGCTTCCAGAGGCAGCTTGTTATCCGGCGTGTCGAAAGAAACGGATTCGTACGCTTCGAATTCGTAGCTTTCCAGCAGTTTGCGGAGTCCGGTTCCCCACGATTCGTAAGTCCCTTTCGCAAGCTTGTTCAGAAACTGCTCGATCCGCAGACTGGTCGCCAGCACTTCCTGCTGAAGATCGAATTCGATCATCCGAAGGAGGTCGCGCCAGCTTTCGCGCAGGGCGGCTTTGGGGTCCCCGCCCCCTTCTCGGAAGGAAGCCGGGTTGAAAGAGGCGTTGTACAGCTCGCCGAACCGGTACATCGTCCGCTGCTTCACGTAATAGAGCAGCTCTTGGATTTCCTTGGCCAGTTCGCGCTGCACAGGCGCAGGGTCCATATCCTTCAGGAGACGGACGGCCGCTTCCTCCGCACGCTCCAGCGCCTGCAAACGCGCTTTGCGCGCCTCTTCCCCCTGCTGCGCTCCATCGATACGCTCCTGGAGAACATGCAGCGCCCGTTCAAGCTCCTGGTCGGCGGAGCGCAGCGAAATATCCGTCAGCTCCTCCAGCGTGAAGCGGATAAAGTCCTGTTCGAACGGAACTATGCCGGAAGCCTCCAGCTTGTTGTTATCCCGGGACAGCTTCCCTTCGGCGGCCAGATGGCTCGACACCGGATAAATCCTCGGATGACGGATTCCGTGCTGAAGCAGGTTCGTTTCAATGTGACGGACAACGCCCTGCAGCTCTTCCTCGCTTGCGGCCAAATCAGCGGCATTAACGAGAAAGAACATTTTATCCAGTTCAAAACTGTCTTTAACCCTTCCGAGCTGAAGCAAGAACTCACGGTCCGCCTGAGAAAAGGCATGGTTATAGTAGGTCACGAACAATATTGCGTCCGCGTTCTTGATATAGTCGAAAGCGACGCCCGTGTGGCGAGCATTGATCGAATCCGCTCCCGGCGTGTCCACGAATACAATTCCCTGCTCCGTAAGCGGCGTGGAATAATGCAGCTCGATGTACTCGACGAAGCACGACTTGGATTCTTCCGCCACATAGCCGGCGAATGCATCCTCTCCGACTCTCTGCTGCGTTCCGAGAAGCGGGGCGGCATCCGGCCAGCCTTTGGCAACCGCCTTGAGGAACGTAAAGTGCGGCTTGCCCTTGGCCGTCACGCTTTCCGGCGTAAGCCCGCGGATAGCGGCCAGTGCCTCTTCCATAGCGGATGCCCGGACGCCCAGCACATCCAAGGAGAACAGCACGTCCTGGAGCATCACTTCCGCCGTCTTCATCTGCACCTTCGCCGTTCCATGCGGCCAATCGGCCGTAGGCGGCACGATTTTGTTAATCGCCGCCGTCGTCGGATTCGGCGACACAGGCAGTACGCGCTTGCCGATCAGCGCGTTGGTGAAGGACGACTTGCCGGCACTGAAAGCGCCGAACAAGGCGACGGTGAAGGTCTTATGCCGCAGACGTTCGGCTTTCTCGCGCAGCGAGCGCACAATCGATCTCATCGACGGCATATCGCCGAGGAGATCCGCCGCCGCCGCGAGATCCTGCGCGCGGCGCTCCGCGCGCTTCGCGCCGCCGAGCTGCAGCCCATCCGCGGCCACCGCCGCGGCGCCGGAGGCGGCGTTACCGCCGGCCGGGGCTGCGGATGCTCCGGCAGCCGGAGCGTTCTGCGGCGCAGCGGCTGCGCCGTCTTCCCCGTCCGCGAGGCTGTCACGATCCCCCGGCGCGGTATGAGCCGCGCGCAGGATCGTCTCCATCTCGGACGTGTGCAGCACGCCGCTTACCGCGGCCTCTTCGCCGCGGTAAGCGGCAAGATCCGGCAGCTCGAACGCCTTCGCGTGCGGCCAGGAAGCCAGCGCGCGCAGCGCCTCCTCGCGGGCCGCTTCCTCGCGCTCGAAGCGCTTCAGCTCGCGCAGTGCGCCGAGCCGCTCTTCCAGCTGCCGCAGATCGGGCGCCAGCTCGGAATCGAGCCGGACCGAGCAGCTGCCGGCAAGGCCGGCAAGCCGGTCGATCATCGCGAGCGCCGAGCGGCGCGCGGCCGTTTTCAGCTCCGCGGCCGTCTGGCGCATATACGTCATCGTGTATTCGTTCCCAAACACGGCTTCCGTGTTGACCTGCGAAGCGAGCCACGAAGAAGTGACTTCCACGCTGAACGCGTCGATATCGGCCAGCAGTTTCTCGTCGGTCATGCCGATGCCGCTGTACGCTCTGCGAAGAGCGTCCCTCAGATGCCAGTCCATCTGGGCGTGAACCTGCTCGGCGTAATCCTCGCGGAATACGTCCAGACGCCGCTCCACCTCCGCGGCCGTCTTTGCGGCCGCTCCGAAGAAGCCGACCTTGAAACCCGGCTTCCGGCTGAGTAAATATTCATGCGCTTTGTCACGGGTAAGCGCGGGCGTTACATTCGCATTGTCGATGATCGCCGCAATCTCTTTCCTCAGCGAGTCCGTCAGGTGGCCGGGCAGCGACTGCGCTTCGTTCAGGCGGCGTGTCAGCTCCTGGAACTCGGCCAGTACTCCGGCCGACTCCTCTTCGTCCACACGCTCGCGCAGAACCGCTTTCTGTGGTTCGCTTTGTTCCCTCAGCCATTCGATGTGCTCGCCGATCAGATGATCCGCCGCCGCGTCCACGCTCGCTTCGCGAAGCTCCTCCTGCATCCCGATCAATCGCGACAGCAGCCATTTGAGCTTGCCCGACTCGTTGCGGGGATGGTCCGGCTGCTTCATCGTCACGAAGAACATCCCGTCCGGGTAAATGCCCCAGCTGCGGAATGCTTCCAGTGCGCTTTCTTTGTATGTATCGAAAGAAAGCTCCTCTTCCCGGTGTTTATCGATTTGGTTCACGATCAGATAAAGCGGCTTGCCGCGCTCCTTCATCTGTTTCGTGAAGGCCAGGTTTACTTCCGATTGAACATGGTTATAGTCCATGACATAGAAAACCGCATCGGCCAGATGCAGCGCCGACTCCGTAGCCATGTGATGAGCCCCGTCCGTGGAATCGATTCCTGGAGTATCCAAAAGCACGGCGTGCTCCCCGAGAAAAGGCAGCGGATATGAAATACGAACTTCCTCGATATCCGTTCCGTTGACGCAGTAAGCGTCGAGTTCGCTCAGCGGAATCCGCCGTTTCCTGGCTTCTTCCTCGCCTTCGCTCCTCTGAACGACTTCCGCCCCTTCTTCCCCGCTCTCAATGCTAACGATGTTCGCACTCGTCGGAATCGGGCTGGAGGGCAGAAGCCGGTGCCCGCATAAGGTGTTGATCAAAGTGGATTTGCCCGCCGAGAAATGTCCACAGAACGCAAGGACGGTCTTCTCGCCGCCGAGCTTGTCTTCCAGTTGAATCAGTTTGCGCACCCGCGCGCCGTCGCCGGCCCCCTTCATTTCTTCCCGAAGACGGTCAAATGCGCGGAGAACCTCGTCCTTTCGTTGCTCCATAAGTCCATTCATTGAGTTTCTAATCTCCTTCTAATCTCCCATGCCGATTGATATCGGTTTAAGTGTAATCCCGGGTGTTCCGGAAGTCAATTTCTGTTTATACGCAAAAACCCGTCCGTCGCGCACGGAAACAACGCCGAAATATCGGCGTGTCCCTGCGCGGACAGACGGGTAACCTGCTTGGAAGCCCGGTTGGTGCGGAGCAGCGCGGGTTTAGGAAACCACTGCGCTTTCTTTTTCTTCCGGAAGGAAGATTTCAAAAACGTCGCCGTGTTGAAGGATGGTAATGTCGCCTTCTTTCACTTTCATGACAACCACTTCCGGTTTTGTTCTCATTTTTTCGAGATAGTTCTCAGGCACTTCGCCGGATTCGCTGACGATAACGCCTTGAATTTCTTTTTCTTCATTTTCGGAGAGCGGTGTGTTCATGATTGTCTCGTACAAATCGGAAAAAAGTTCAAAATCTTTCGTGTAAACAGCTATGCATTTCATTTCTACTCATCCCTCACTACACATTCTTTTTAACTAGTTTTGCTTACTTTCTTGATTTTCATACGTTTTTTTCCTTCCGGACAGATATCAAGCAGCGGGCAAATATCGCATTTCGGCGACTGCGCCTTGCAGTGGTACCTTCCGAAAAAAATAAGCCGGTGATGCGTCAAGGTCCATTCCTCGCGAGGCACTTTTCGCATCAATTTCTTCTCGACTTCGAGTACGGAATCGTCTTTGCCCGCGAGCCCAAGGCGCTTCGAAACCCGCTCCACGTGAGTATCGACGGCGATTGCGGGGACTCCGAAAGCATTGGAGACGACTACGTTAGCCGTTTTACGGCCTACACCGGGCAGTTCCACCAGTTGTTCGTGCGTGGTCGGAATTTGGCCGTCGTAGCGTTCAAGAATGAGTTGACACAGCTTCTGAATGTTCTTCGCCTTGTTGCGGTACAAACCGATGCGACGGATGTCCTGCTCAAGCTCCTCCAGAGGGACGGCTAAATAATCTTCCGGCGTCTTATATTTTTGAAACAGCGTCTGGGTGACTTTATTCACGGTTTCATCTGTACACTGGGCGGAAAGAAGCACCGCAATGGTTAACTCGAACGGATTCGAATGGTTCAATTCACAGTGAGCGTCTGGAAACATTTCACCAATCGTGTCCAAAATGTGCCTTACCTTCTGATTCATGAGTACCTCTTCTTCAATTCCCCGTTTTCCTTTTACAAGTGTAGCGGAATGTTTGTCAGGTTGCAATGGAAGGATGCAAACAAATGCGAACATTTTTCAAAAAAATTCGGACAAACAAAAAACCGCCCTCGTGAGAGGACGGTCAGGCAATCCTTACTTTTCCATTTCGATGATTTTGTTATCCACGATGTAAACCGTTACCGTCTCTCCTTTGTTGAAAGAGGAAGCGGTGAGGGTTTCGGTGCCTTTATGATAGTAGGCGCTGCGGTGGATGTTGTAGCGCTCGATAGAACCGCCCGCTTCGAACTGGATTTGGTTCACCGCGTACTCGTAGCTGCTGAATGTCTTGGTCATGGCAGCGGCAAGCTGGACGTTGATTTTTCCGTTCGACTGCTTAATCACTTGGACGCGATCTCCGGCTTTTACCGCATTCAGGCCGATCAGAGTTGTACCGTTCTTAACCACCGCATCCGTGCCGATGGTGTAAAGCTGGATTTTGCCCGTAGGCTCCTGGATGGTCAGCGTACCGTTGACGGAATCCACATTCGTCACTTTTCCGCGGGACGGACTTACGATCTCCGCTTTCACGACGCTTCCGCCTTTATAGGTCACATACAGGTAATCGTCCGGCAAAATATCCGTGGCTGTCGCCGACGTACCGTCGCTTTTGACAATCTTAGTGTCTTTCAGGGTAAACGTCACGCCGTTGTTAAGCTCGTCTACGGCCGTAACCTGCTGGGAGCTGTTTACATACTGAACCTTTACAAGCGTAGAACGGTCGACGACTACTTTCGTTAAGCCTGCCTGATTGTAATCGAGGGATGCCGTTACCAGGTCCCCGATTTTAAGATCGGCGAGTGTTGCGCCGCTTTTGTTCGGAATTTCTACGGCCGGCGAGTACATTTTGAATGTAAACGACTGTCCGTTGTTCGCACGGATCGACATTTCGTTGGCTACCGTGTTGATTTGCGTGATCGTACCGCTGACGTCAAGGGAAAGCTGAATCGCCGTCACCTTGTTCTTCGATACTTTCAGGTCGACTTTCTTGCCCTCCGTGAAGAGAGAAGCGAAGCCCGGATAGTTTTTAAACGACATCGACGTACCGCCATACGTTACGACCGTATTATCCGAAATCGTATACGCACCCGGCGTCCCGTCCGCATGCTGAACGTTCAGTTGATTGTATTTCGAATCGAAACGGATAAACGTAGCGAACAAAAGATTGGAAATCGAACGGTTCGTCACGGTGATTTTCACGATCTGGTCATTCGCGATGTCCATCGACAGCTCGTCATTCTCATCCAGGTCATACAAACTCGGGGAACCTACGCCGTCGATAACAACTTGAACGTTAGCGGATAGTTTGCCGGCGCCGAAACTGCCGTCCGTTTCCTTGTAGAAGATACCCGTTTTATCGCTGCTAAGGCTGGAGAAGTTACCTTTAACCGTTTTGCTGACGCCGGTTCTTGTTTTGATTTTGACCTGCGTGATTTGGCTGTTCTCGATCGTGTAGGAGATGGCGTCCCCCGCTTTGATCGCGGTTTTGTCCACGAGGCGGCTATCGGCATCTACGATCGTCGGATTTTTGGCCAATGTGTACGACTCCGATTGTCCGCTCGTCAAGTCCACGACCGCTACGGTGTCTCCGTTCACGCTTTGAACCGTACCGTCGGACGTTTTGTTCACGGGCACTTCGCGGACGACGACTTGGCCGTATTCCTTGCTTCCCGTGATGGAGTTGCGGCGGAGTTCCAGCTTGCTGCCCACGACGAGCGAAGACAGGCTGATTTCCTGGCCTTTGGCATCCAGCACCAAAGCACCGCTGCCGATTTCGTACGCTTCGAAGTTATCCAGCGTAAGCTTGCGGTCCTTCACGTTCAGCAATGTACCCTTAATCTTCTCGGAGCGGTCTTCGTCTTTGAGAATCTCGGCATAATAAACCGTTCCGCCCTGTTGAACAAGGGAAACCTGATACGTGTAAGCGAGCTCCGATGGCTGGATCGGATTGTCGTTCTTGTTTCCGTAGAAAACGGATTCCGGCGTCAATTTGTAAGAAGTGGTTTTCCCCTTCTCGTCGAAGATGCTGATCTTATCCGCGCTTACATGATTCACGTAACCGCGAACGACGCGGGTCGACAAGTTCTTGCTGTGACGCTCAGCCCGGCTAAGGAACGTGGCCATCTGAGCGCGGGTGACTTCTCCCTTCGGACGGAAAGTTCCGTCTTCAAAGCCGTCCACGATTCCCAGCACGGTAGCCGCGCTGATGTAAGGCTTAGCCCAGCTCGAAATACTCTTCAGATCAGTAAACGCCGGTGTGTCGTCCGTAAGACCGTTAGCCGTTTCCTGCTGTCCGATCGCCCGGATCGTCAACTTCGCCACCCATTCGCGGGAAGCCGGCTTGCTGCCCCAGTTTTTCGAGCCGTCTTTTTCTTCGTCCACGGAAATCAGCTTCTTCTCAATGGCGGCCGCTACATATTTCTGGGCGTATGTATCCACTTTCAGCGGGAGATTGTAAGACGTATTCTCGCTGATGCTCGATTCTAGTCCCAGTGTGCGGACGGCCATAATAATGACATCTTGCTGGGAGACGGAAGCTTCGGGACGATAATTGCCTTTCTCGTCACCCTCAACAATGCCTTCAAGCGCGAGTTTAGTAATATGTCTCAGAGCCCAGTGAGTGTTCACCACGTCCGGAAAATTCTTTTTAAGCTCCGCTGCAAGTGCAGCTTGTGTAGATGTTGAAGTATCGGTCGTCTTGTTGTCCGCATAAGCCGGACTTAAAGAAATGCTGGAGGCGATCAAAGCGCCTGCCAGCAACATTGCGGTTTTATTCGTTTTCATGCTTGCCCGTGTTCTCCTCTCGATTGCACGTTCTCTCTTTATTTGCGTTTAATCGGGTAAGGCAGATCCATATGGCCCATCAGGGATTCCACCTGTCCGCCGTCCTTCGTAATGTAGATGGCTTTCACTTCCGGGAACTGGAATACCGTTTTCTTCAGGGCATCCAGGAAAAACTGTTCCCCGCCCGAGCCGAGCTGAGCGGATTCGCCCATTTTCAGGTCGAGCTTGAGCTCGTCCTTCTCGAACTTAACCGACTGGAACGTCACGTCTTTAAAAAGCGGTACGGCTTGGGCATCGTCGCTTTTCTTCAAAGCTTCCAGGGCCGATTTATACTTGTCCCCTTCGGTTTTATAAGAAATTTTGACGTTCTTCTCTACCAGCTTCGTAAGATCCGGATCGCTGTAATAAGCTTTAATCTCAGTTTGTTTAGCCTCCGGTGTAGGAGATGGTGACGGCTTTACGGAAATAGTCGGTTCAGGTGAAGGGCTGACGGTTTGAACCGGCTCCGGTGTGGAACCTCCGTTATTGCTTGCCAGAGGCTGCTGCTTCTGGCCGCAGCCTGAAGCGACCGCCAATACCAGAGAGCCTACCACGATTCCCTGTACCCATAGTTTTTTCTTCATGCTACACCCACTCCTTGCTTATTACGAAATCTTCAAATACTCTTTGATGGCAGCTACGAAAGAGGCCGCGACTTTGTCTTGGAAAGCGGACGTGTACATAAGGGCTTCCTCTTGCGCGTTGGACAAAAATCCGACTTCGGCAAGTGCTGCCGGCATCTTCGTTTCTCTTACGACGTGCAGGTCGCCTTCCTTAACACCCCGGTCTTTAAACCCGGTTGCTTCGAGCAAATGCTTCTGAACGACGTTCGCGAAGGCTTTGCTGTCCGCACGCTCGTAATAGAAGGTTTCGGTACCGCCGGCTGTCGGAGTCGCCTTGTTCCCGTGGATTGAAAGGAACAGGTCGGCATCCAGGTTATTGGCAAATTCGGAACGGCCTTTCAGTGTGACAAAAGTGTCCGTCGAACGTGTCATATAGGTCTGGATGTTCGGTTCTTTCTCCAGCAGCTTCGCTACTTTATTCGCTACGGCCAGTACAAAATCCTTTTCTTTCTTATTGGTCAGGGAAACCGCGCCTGAATCGGTTCCGCCGTGACCGGCGTCAATAACGACTTTGTATTTGGTTTTACCCGGTTCCGGAGCTTTCAAAACTCCAACGAGCAGGTTGGCTTGTCCCGCTGCGGCGCTGATCGTAAGATCCGCTTTCGCTTTCATGTCAAGCGTAATTCTTACGGTAGCCGGATCGTTGTCGAAATTCGAAAACCTTACCTTCTCCACCATCGGATGCAGGGAAGGGGCTTCTCCGACATTGTTGACGAGTTTGGCGGCCAGCGAAGCGTCAAGCTCCGTACCCGGCAGATCGATGACGATCCGGTCCGGCGAGGTAAGCTTGAATACGTTCGCCTGGGGAGACTTCTTGTCCGTTCCGACCAGAAGCTGATCCTTGGTCAGTTCGATCGTTTTCACAAGCACCTTATCCGATACCTGACCGGGATTCGGCGTTGGCGTCGGTGTCGGAGTCGGCGTTGTGGGCGGTGTTCCCGCACCGGAGCCTTGTCCGCTCTTCGGGAAAATTTGTACTGTGCTGGTTGCTTGTACCCATTTGAAATCGTAGCCGATTTTCTGTCCGACGAACCTAACGGGAACGAGCACATTGCCCTTCACGTTCATCGGGGCGACCTCAAGTTGTTCAGCCCTGCTTCCGTTGACGACCGGATTGCGGTCCCCGACCGTAAGCTGGATCTTCATGCTGTCACGAACAATAGTCGCGGTCTGCTTCGACTGATCCCAGGTCACCTTGGCGCCGAGTTTCTCGAAAATTTGCCGAATCGGAACCAACACATTACCATCCACGTTGAGCGGGTCCACTTCGGTTGTCAGCGTCTTGCCGTCCAGCACGATTTTAGCGGTTGGGGGGGACGTTGCACCGAAAGCCAATGAGGGCAGGAGCAGAGCGATCATGAGCAGCGTGGCGACAGTGGACCAAAGTTTCATCATACACCTCTTACACTTATTTTTCAGCGTTCGTCTCTTCTCACCGAGTTGCCCGCCTCTTCTCTATTCTACCAAATTATGCTACGGTCGGACAACGAGAGCATAGATTCGACGGCGCCGAACATAGAGTTAGACGCAGGTTTAATGCCAAAAGTTGCACTATTTCGCCTAATAACCTTGTATATCGGCTTTTTGGGGGTTGTTTGATAGATTTAAAGAGATATATTGGAAAAGAAGATAACGGCGAAAAACCGCTCCCTGTGGAAGGGAACGGCTATTGGTAAAGAGGAGGACACGCCGTTTACAGATTCAGTGCAAGGCGTTCTTGATGCTGTGCTTCGTAAGCGGAAATTTTATCCACGTGCTGCAGCGTCAGCCCGATATCGTCAAGCCCTTGAAGAAGAAATTGGCGACGGTGCTCGTCAAGATCGAAATCAATTTTCAGACCGTACTCGTCGGTCAGCGTCTTGTTTTCCAAATCGACATTGAGCTTGTAACCCTCGTGTTTCGCTGTGCACTGGAACAATTCTTCCACCTGTTCTTCGCTCAGCTTGATCGGCAAAATGCCGTTTTTGAAACAGTTGTTGTAGAAAATATCCGCGTAAGAAGGCGCGATGACGACTTTGAAGCCGTAATCGAGAATCGCCCATGGCGCGTGTTCACGGGAAGATCCGCAGCCGAAGTTAGCGCGCGAAATGAGCACGGATGCTCCCTGATAACGCGGCTTATTCAGGTCAAAGGTCGGGATCACCTGACCGTCCTCGGTGAATCTCCACTCGAAGAACAAAAATTGTCCGAAGCCGGTGCGCTCGATACGTTTCAAAAATTGTTTAGGGATGATAGCGTCTGTATCTACGTTGACACGGTCAACCGGTCCGACGAGTCCGGTGTGTTGTTTGAATGCTTCCATGATTGATTTCCTCGCTTCCTGTTATCTCGTTCTGGTTACGCTTCCTGCGGCACTCTGTACGTCCAGCCGCGCACGTCCGTGAAGCGGCCTTCGATCGCCGCAGCCGCGGCCATCTCCGGAGAAACAAGGTGCGTTCTGCCTCCGCGGCCCTGACGGCCTTCGAAGTTGCGGTTCGATGTGGACGCGCAGCGCTCGCCCGGGCTGAGAACGTCCGGATTCATGGCGAGGCACATGCTGCAGCCCG
Source organism: Paenibacillus chitinolyticus NBRC 15660 (assembly GCF_000739915.1). Classification (GTDB taxonomy): domain Bacteria; phylum Bacillota; class Bacilli; order Paenibacillales; family NBRC-103111; genus Paenibacillus_F; species Paenibacillus_F chitinolyticus. Next base: position 690,999 of record NZ_BBJT01000003.1, read on the forward strand.
CATCGCGCCATTCGAAACCCGCTTCGATAAAGATTTTATCGAGGCCTTCTTTCTCGGCCTGCAGCTTAACGCGGCCCGAACCGGGAACGACGATGGCGTTGACGTTCGCATTGACTTTGTAGCCGCTCGCCACGGCCGCCGCACGACGCAGATCCTCGATGCGGCCGTTCGTGCAGGAGCCGATGAATACGCGGTCGACGGCAAGCTCCGTCATCGGTGTTCCGGGCTCAAGGCCCATATATTCAAGCGCCTTCTCGGCCGCTTTACGCTCGTTCTCCGTCGTCATTTCCTGCGGGTTAGGCACACTGCTCGTTACGCCCGTGCCCATGCCCGGGCTCGTGCCCCAGGTAACCTGCGGAACGAGGGACGCGGCGTCGAAGTCAACGACGAGGTCGTAGGATGCGCCTTCGTCCGTAGTCAGCAGCTTCCAGGCTTCGACCGATTGATCGAAAGCCGCGTCCTGCGGTACATACTGGCGGCCGCGCAGGTATTCGAACGTCGTCTCGTCAGGCGCGATCAGTCCCGCTCTCGCACCGGCCTCGATCGACATGTTGCAGACGGTCATGCGCTCTTCCATGGACAATCCGCGGATCGCTTCGCCCGTGTATTCGATGACGTAGCCTGTCGCAAAGTCCGTTCCGTACTGGGCGATAATGCCCAGAATAAGATCCTTTGCGGTCACGCCTACGGGCAGGGCGCCGTTCACGCGGACTTCCAGCGTCTTCGGCTTCGCCTGCTGCAGCGTCTGGGTAGCCATCACGTGCTCGACTTCGCTTGTGCCGATACCGAACGCCAGGGCGCCGAAAGCACCGTGCGTGGACGTATGGCTGTCGCCGCAAACGATCGTCTTGCCCGGATGAGTCAAGCCGAGTTCAGGCCCCATAACGTGGACAACGCCTTGATCCACATGGTTCAGGTCGAACAGGGTAACGCCAAAATCGCGGCAGTTCTGCGAAAGCGTGTCGATCTGTTGCTTGGAAATCGGATCTTTGATGTTAAAACGGTCTTTCGTAGGCACGTTGTGGTCCATCGTGGCAAAAGTCAGCTCCGGACGGCGCACCCGGCGCCCGCTGAGACGGAGTCCTTCAAAAGCCTGCGGAGAAGTTACCTCATGCACAAGATGAAGATCGATATACAAGATGCTCGGTTTTCCTTCTTCCTGGTAAATCACGTGGTTGTTCCAAATTTTTTCGAATAATGTTTTTTTGCTCATGTCGCTCACCCCAGATAAAGATTCCGTTAATTAATTGATAATCTTATGCTATCATTTCTTTCTTCATTGTTCCAAGATATAATAACTATAACCTTCATAGGTAAAACCAATAATTAGAGGAGCCTTCATATGGAACTTCGCCAACTGCAATACGCCGTACAAATCGCACTGGAGCGCAATTTCTCGCGGGCGGCCGAAAAGCTTCATATCGCCCAGCCTTCGCTCAGCCAGCAGTTGTCCAAACTCGAACGCGAAATAGGCGTTCTGCTTTTCCAGCGCAGCACCAACTCGGTAGAGCTGACTCACGCCGGTTCTATTTTTGTAGATAAAGCCCAGGCCATTCTTGATTCGCTCGAGCAGTTGAAGCAGGAGATGGAAGATATCTCCCAGATGAAAAAGGGCAAGCTCGTTGTCGGAAGCATGCCGATCACCGGCTCTACGATCATGCCCTATGTGCTGCCCGTCTTCCAGTCCGCCTACCCGGATATCGAGGTCGTTCTCGTCGAGGAGACTTCCGCCAATCTGGAGAAATTGACGACCAGCGGCCAGACGGACATCTCCCTGCTCTCCCTCCCCTTGCAGGAAGATTCGCTCGTATACTCCCACCTGCTGGAAGAAGAAATCGTCATCGCTTTTCCGCCAAGCCACCCTCTTGCCAAGCGTCACATGGAAAACGGGGAGCCTGTCACGATCTCCGAGCTCGAAAACGAAGCGTTCATCGCGCTCAAGAAAGGCCAGGGGTTCCGCAAAATCAACGTCGCTCTGTGTCAGGAAGCCGGCTTCACTCCGAATATCGTCTTCGAGAGTTCCAACATGGAGACGGTTCAGTCTCTTGTCGCCGCCGGAATGGGCATCGCCTTCGTTCCTTATCTGATCGCCAAAAGAACGCGCAGCGAGCTGTCCCCTATTCACCTTCCGCTCCGGAATCATCCGTCCCGGACGCTCGTGATCGCCCACAGGCGGGGGCGTTACCTGTCGAAGGCGGCAGACGCCTTTATCGAGACGATTCAGGCGGTCATGAAGGAACAGGGCAGCTTCGAATAAGCGGATATAAGGAATTCGTGCAGCCTCCATTTGTTTCATCTCGCTTCCTGCCGGGTAGAAAAAAGTACGGCAGAATCAACAAGAGAAAGGGGAGTGGAACCATGATAGGCTTCATTATTACCATTATAATGGCCGTAGTCATCGGGATTATCGGCGACGCGATCGTCAGAAGCAATATGCCGGGAGGCATACTGGGATCCATGCTGGCCGGTTTTGTCGGAGCGTGGCTCGGTTCATTGCTTCTCGGCAGCTGGGGTCCCGAAATCGGCGGCTTCTCTGTCATTCCGGCTATTATCGGTGCAGCGTTATTCGTTTTCCTGATCGGTCTTGCCAGCCGTGCTTTTCACCGCACCAATGCTTAACACGCGGAAACACTTCACATTTCTATAAATGTATTCTGTGTTTTAAAAAACTGATATTCAGGTAAAGGAGATGGATCACATGTCTAACGAATCCAAAGGTAATGGCGTATTGCTTGGTACTCTGGTAGGTGCAGGTGTAGGCGCGATCACCGCCCTTCTTCTTGCCCCTAAAACAGGCCGTGAAATGAGAGAAGATCTCTCGGCCAAATATTCCGAATGGATGGCGAAAGGTCAAGAACTCGCATCCGACGCCAAAACGAAAGTTGCGGATGTTGCCAGCCGCGTGAACGAACAGACCAGCAATCTGGTTGACCGTTCGAAGGATTTGGTAAACAGCGCAGCGGACTCCACCAACCGCGCTCTCGATAATGTGAAAGAAATGAAAGAAGAGCGTACGGACCAGATGCTTAACAGCATGGACTCGTCCAACAAACCGATGAACTGAACCGCTTCGGGAACATCCCATTGAAATTGTTCCGAGCATCGGCAGCCAGCTTCTCTGCGGAGAGCTGGCTGTTTTGGCGAAAGCCGCCCCCAGGAGCCGTTCAAACTGACCGAAAGAGGTGCATTCCGTATGAGACATTCTTCTCCCACCCGTGAGCGCCGAGTCCCTGGAGAGGTACCGATTCCTTCCCAGGAACCGAGCCGGAAGGAATTGGCGCTGGAACGCCTTGCCACCATCCTGGAACGCTCCGAGTATAAAGATGTGCTCGAAAATTATCTCAATCCGCGCAAACGGATTATTACGAATTTTACGGCCGGCCTAGCCAGAGGCTTGGGGCTGACGATCGGTACCACGGTTGTTGTCGCTCTGCTCGGCTGGATCGTTTCCCAGTTCCTATCCATGCCGATCATCGGGGAATTTATCGCGAAGCTCGTATCCTACGTGGATATGTATAAATAAAACGAAGACTGCTCGGCGGGCCAAAGGCTCGGGCAGTCTTTTTTCTTCTACAAAAAACAGCCCGGAAGCAGATCACTCTGCCCCGGACTGTCGTTATTTCATTATGCAAAGAGTGCATTCACTTGTTCACTCTGCATCTCTTCGTTCAGAATTTTGCTGACCGGAATCGGATGTTTATCCGGCTTTACCAGGAAAGTCTCCTGCAGGTAAAACCCGTTTTCTTTCGCCTTGGCGTAGGTTTCACAAAAATGATCGGCTGCACGGACCGCACGGTAGAATTCTGAATACGTTTCCAAAACATTCCCATTGCCAAGCGGGTTCGTACTAGCACGTATACAAAGCTGATAAGTTGCTCCGTCAACTTCACGAACCAGAATCTCGCTGCCTTCACAGTCGATCGTATATTTGACTGTCATAAGACTCACCGCCTCCATTATAGTGGGAATACATTTTAATTGGGTATGGATAGTATTTACCCATGTTTCCCCCTACTTGAAACCGTTTCTTCTGGCAGCCGTCCGTTATCCGAAAAACCGGACCGGCCTCTTACGAAGCCCATCCGTTTATTTCAGATTGGAATTTTTGTTTTTCCCCTTGATAATATCGCCTGTCCAGCCCTTCCAATGAAGCCAGCCGAGGACTACAATAGGGAGAGCGACGATGAGACCCAAGGCCAGATAATAGCCCGCCGTCCACTTCAGCTCCGGCATATTCTCGAAGTTCATGCCCCATATTCCCGCCAGCATCGTAGGCGGCGCAAATACGGCCGTAAAGACCGTCAACGTCTTCGTAATCTCATTCCCACGGTAGTTCGCAATACTCGTATCCAAGGCCAGCAGAGCCTCTACCTCTTCCGTATACAGCTTCAGCCGCGTCATAATCCGCTCGATTTTGATGCACATTCTGCGGTGTTCCAATCCTTCTTCCATATTCTCGACAAACAACTCTTTGGTCGTCATCATCGTGTCTTTGAGCGGACGCACCCATTTGGTCAGGTCCAGCAGCTCGTGACGGCGGTCAAGGATGCGGTCCAGCAGTTTGGAATTGTTTCTTTTTCTCATATGCTCCCCGACCTGGCGCATCTTTTTCTCATATTCCGTCAGAACATGCAGCAGCCGCTCCGCGATATAGCCAAGGATAACGAAAAGGCCTTCCAGCGCATTCTTGGCATTCAAGGCCTGTTCGCGGATCAAGTCCGGATCGAAGGGAGACAGCAGCTCTTCTTTGAAATTGATCGTAACCAGATGATGCTCGTTGACTAGAAAATGAAAGATCGGAGTGCCTTCCCGGCATTTGGAATCAAAATCGTAATAAAAAGCCCCCTCCAGCAGCTCGCTTCCTTTATGACGGTATAAACGGGCCTCGAACGGTTCCGCTGCGGCCTGTTTCACAAGCGGCTTCAGCTCTTCGGGCAGCGCATCGACCGCTACATTCAGATCTCCTTCCTTATCATGCAGGTCGTGCCAAACCCAATTCGATGAAGATTCCAGCTCTTTATCTTCCATGTACACCCTTCCTTTACCAGAATGCTGTCATTAAAAAAGAACACGCTATAGCAACGTGTTCTTTTCTGCAGGTTCTATTGCTGCATGAACGGGTCAAGCTCCTTCACCGGGCTTGTTCTTCTCGAAATATTTGCGCAGCTTATCCAGCGCCCTTCGCTGAATACGGGATACGCTCATTTGAGAAACGCCAAGATCCTGGGCGATGGTTCTTTGCGAATATCCATCCACGTAAGCCAGCATCAGGACTTTCTGCTCCTCAGGCTTGAGGTGGCTCAGCGCCTCCTGCAAATCGAGTTTATTGTCGACATTGAGATACTCATCCACTTGAGTACCCAATACATCGCCAATCGTCGACCCGTTCTCTTCCGTTGAAAGCGGCATGTCCAAGGACACATAATGATAGCATTCACGTCCGGCCAAAATTTCAATCGTTTCCTCGACTGTCAGACCCAGCTCTTCCGCAATCTCATTGACATTGGGGGAGCGTTCCAGCCGCATCGTCAGATGATCGATCGCCTGTTGGATCTGGAATCCTTTTTCTTTAATCCGTCTCGGAACCTGAATATACCAGGACTTGTCACGAAGATAATTCTTCATGTGGCCGATAATGCTCTTCATCATATAAGCATCAAACTGCACACCGTGAGAAGGGTCAAACTGTTTAAACAGCTTCAACAGGGAGATTTGCCCGATTTGAATCAGATCTTCATACAGATCCGGTCGGTTGCGGGACATCTTCGCTGCAGCCATTTTCACAGTAGACTCGTATTGAATAAGCAAAGAGGTAGCGATATCATTGCATTCGGTTTCCTGATACTGTCGAATCAGATCATGGATATGCTCCATCTCTTTCCTCTCGGATTGTAATTTCATACCATTTCCTCACTTTTGCTGACCAGCTTCGTTAAGATAACTACAGTCCCATGATCCCCTTTCACCTCTACATGGTCCATCAGGGCTTGCATGAGATATAATCCGAGGCCGCCGCTGCTCACTTCATCGAGTGATTTGTTGTGCAAAGAGTCGGCGGAACCCACTTTCGTGACATGATCAAAGCTGAGACCCTGATCCTGCACGATAATTTTAATGCCGCCTTCCACCTCTTCGAAATGAACTTCCATTTTGCCGCCCTGGCCCGGCTCGTAAGCGTGAACCACAACGTTGTTGCAAGCCTCCGAAACGGCGACTTTCATATCTTCGATATCTTCATAAGAGAACCCCATCTTGGAGCTGATTCCATAGAGCGTCAAACGGACAAGATCGATGTATTCAGCTTCAGCAGGCAACGTTAAACTCACAGTACGATTTTTGGATTCCATAGACCCTTTTCTTTCCTTTCTTAATTCACAGTATTCGCTACAGCCGACAAAAACGGTGTCAACCCCGTAAGGTCAAACAACTTCTGGACCTTGGGAGGGATATTCTCAACCGCAAAAGACGCTTTTAAAGCGTGACGGGTTTTGATGATCGTAAGGATAACTCCGATTCCCGTGCTGTCGATATAGGTCAGTTCTTTAAGATTGAGAATAAGTTTGCGTCCCACATCTTGCACAAACGGGTCCACGTTTGTATTAAATTCGGAAGCCTTGGAAAGATCCAGCTCCCCAATCAAAGAAATGATGTTATCATCATCTGTAATTTGTTTTTCCATCCGGAATTTGTTTTCTTGCACCATTTATTTGTCCTCCTTAGTAAATGACCCACCAATTATAATAACCTGCGCATACTACTTACTTTACCCGCCATAATTCCAAGTGAAACAGCTTTTTTATCTTTCTTGTTTTTACCAGCCCGCTTCGGGCTGTTCTTTGTAAGAAGCCGTCTTACTTGACGGCTACGCTTTTGCTGTTCGTCGTGCGGCTCTGCTTCAATCTCTTCCACATATCGACCGCTACCGGAACCAGAGGCGCGATTCGGTTCACGATGCTTTTCGGAGAGTTCAGCTCTTTCTCCACTTTGTTTCTCATTGTATTCGTTACGGTAGCCGAGGTCTGGCGCACGGAAGTCGTAATCTCGCTTACCACATCCCCGACATTTTTAATGGTATAAAAGGTTTTATCGAGCGCATGCAGCTTGTTGCGCACGTCCAGGCTAACCTCATTGGTATGACGAAGCAGTTCGTTTGCTTCCTGGCTTACTACCGTCACCTGCTGCTGAACTTGCTGAATGGTCTGGTTCGTCTGGGCAACGAGATCGGTCACCGACCGGAGTGTCTTCACCAGAAAAACGACGAGCACCACAAAGGCAACCGCAATAACCGCTAAACTAATTTGCCATATCATAAGCTATCCCCTCCCTTATACGTGAACCTTGCTCATGAAACCCGCCGAATCGACCGGCTCATCTCAGTTTTACCACCTGCCGGGCTCTTTGAAACACTGGATTTCCCGCTATAATTTGTCTTGTTTCGCCGGGTGGGGCTGCGGGTAATGAGCTTGTAGAGACGACTATTCAGAGTACAAGGGAGGAAATTAACATGGCTAAAACATCTACAGCTAAAGAAAAACAAACCGTAACTTTACTGAATAAACAAGTGGCAAACTGGGGTGTCATGTACGTCAAGCTGCATCAGTTCCATTGGTACCTCAAGGGCCCTTCGTTCTTCGTTCTCCATGTAAAATTCGAAGAGCTCTATAAAGAAGCCGATCTTTACCTCGACACGATTGCCGAGCGTATCCTGGGACTTCAGGGAAGCCCGCTTTCCACAACGAAAGAATTCCAAACGAATTCTTCTATCAAAGAAGTTTCTCCGGAGCGCAATGCCGGCCAAATGGTAGAAGAGCTTATCCAAGACTTCCGCACCATTACGAAAGAATCCAAGGAAGCGATCGAAACCGCCGAAAACGAAGGCGATCCCGGTACGGCCGATATGCTGACTGAAATCTGCACCAACCTTGAAAAACACATCTGGATGCTGGAGTCTTACATAAACGACTAAGACTACCGCAATTGATTCCATAAAGGAAGGAGGGATACCCATGGATCAAGACAAAAATGTCGACATCGAGCAGAGACACATTGAGAAAAGATCGGATTCGAGCGCCGTCGCTTCTACTTTTATCAAATATGCGGCCTATCTCATCATCTTCTTTGGTTTCCTTTACTTCCTCATTAAATATGTATTCCCTAAATTTTAATAGATCTCCTTTAATCAGCCTTCTTGCAAGGCTGATTTTTTGTGTCACCGGCACCCTTGCTCCATATTCTACGCGTAGGTGTATAAGCGCCTTTGAGGCTCTCCAAATAGACAAAACCTATCGGCTGCACCTTATATGATTCTAGTTTTCCGGATCTGCCAAGTCGGCTGCCGGGTTGTCGTGTCTGGTCAATCGAGTCGAGCATAAATGCTAGGACCTAGGCCCTTTCGGGTCTGCCTTGGCCCGGTCATGGTTTCCGGCTCCACGTTACCCTACACAGAGGTGTCTGTCTCCTCCTTTTAACTCGTTACAATCTCGACTTCAGATTTTATCCGAAACAAAACAACAAAAAACCCGCTTAACGCGGGTTTTACCTTCTTAATAGGATTCAAGCAGGTCGTTCTTATTCCGTAACGCTGGAGAAGAAATGAACCGATTTTAACTGACCGCTGTTAGGGTCTACAAACAATTTCAGCGCTTGACTGTCGTGCGTGTAGACCAGGCCGTCCTCGGCTACCCAGTAAGGCTCTCCCAGCGTCTTTTCGAGCGCCTGTAAATTATTCGCCACCGGCTTGCCGTCGAGATTAATCTGTTTGTGATCCGGGGTAACTTCTACATATTCAACCCCATATTCCCCTACGGCAACGCGGCAATCCGGATACTCAAGAATTTTCGTGTCACCGAAAAATTCATCCTTCCGGATGGATTTCGGCTCTCCCTTCCGCTTCACAATCGCATTCACATCGTCGGACAGAGAGATGCCGTTTACGCGTTCCAGTTTGATGGAACCGGACGTCCCTACAGGCGATACTTCGGCCGGAGCTACCGCCGGCATTGCCGACACCGTACCGTTAGCATTAGCCGTCTTGTATCCCGCTATCTCCGTAATGGCACCTCCAGCGCCAAGAACCAAAGGAGGTGCCGCCTGAGAAATGAGTCCGTCATCCGCACCTGCGGACGCAGGCCCCTCAAGTCCATGAGCGCCGCCGAAAAGCAGCGCACCGCCAAGCAGCGCCATCGTCAGTGATTTCTTGTTCATCTGGAGTCCCTCCTAAGACGTATTGGGGTCATGAGCGGCTAAGGGATGATTACAGAGTCTGAAAATATGCTAAAAACATGATTGAAAGTGCAACCAATCGTGTGGTTATTGGCCCGCAGCGGAAGCTTCAAACGCTTGATCCGCATAACTGGCGTCATAGGCGTAAACAAACTGGCTGGGAACCGCCACGACTACAATGCGCCCCCGCGAAATTTCCTCTTCGTAATAAGGAATCGCGCTTCCTGCCAGTCCGAGCGAGATGAGCTTGGAGCGCATCGCCATGCCGCTGCCGCGGAAAACAGTCGCCATCGTATAGGCCATTTGCTCTGCGGAGAAGCCGATACGGCTCGTATAACGCGGCCTCAGCATCTCCTCCGTGTCTACCGCTTCATCGGACAGCACGTGAATGCAGTGCGGTTCGCACCCGGCGGTTTGAAGCTGACGAATGACATCGCGGATTTCCTTCTCGCTGTCGACGACAATAATGGAATGATTCACGTGAATATCCCCCTTAACCGATACGCTGCTCGAGACGAGGCAGGTAAATTTTCGGAGCTTTGTCGTTGATCTTGTAAAGCACCTCATGATCTCCGACCACACTAATCGTTTGGGCATCCGTCTTGCCTACCGTTACACCGTCGCACAATACGCTTCCCTCGCCGATAATGGCTTTATGGAGCTTTACGTTGTTCCCTATCCGGACATTCGGCATAATCACACAGTCCGTCAGAACGCTGCCTTTGCCTATGTAAACTCCATGAGAGATTACCGAGTTCTGAACTTGACCGTACACGGCGCAGTTTTCGCTGATCAGGGAACGGTCGACTTTAGCCGTACGGTCGACGTGCGGCTTTGCATTGGCAACCCGGGCCGTATACATCGGCCATTCGAGTTCGCTCATAAGCGGAGAACCGTTCAGCAGGTCCATTTGGGCCTGCCATAGGCTGTCGATCGTGCCGACATCCTTCCAATAGCCCTCATAAGAGAAGGAATGAACGCGAACACCTTCTTCGACCATCATCGGAATGACATCCTTACCGAAATCGTGAGAAGAATCCGCCGACAAATCGTCACGCTCCAGCACTTTCTTCAGGAAATCCCAGTTGAATACGTATATTCCCATCGAAGCCAGATTGCTCTTCGGCTGTGCCGGTTTCTCTTCAAACTCGACAATACGTCCTTCCTCGTCCGTGTTCATAATTCCGAAACGGCTCGCTTCGTCCCAGCCTACCGGCTTAACCGCGATCGTCGCGACCGAACCGAGCTTTTGATGCTGTTCGATCATTTTACTGTAATCCATTTGGTAAATGTGGTCGCCCGAAAGCACCAATACATATTCCGGATCGTGCTTTTCAATAAAATGGCGGTTCTGATAAACCGCGTTGGCCGTTCCCGTAAATTCGTTGCCGATTACATGTTCCTGGTTCGAGCAAAGCACTTCGACGCACCCTTTGTCCGTTTCACTGAGCCAAGCTTCACCCGTTCCGATGTGCTGATGAAGGGATTCCGGTTTGTATTGGGTGACAACACCGATCGTGTCGACGCCGGAGTTGCGGCAGTTGCTGAGCGCGTAATCGATCATTCGGTAGCGGCCCGCGAAATGAACCGCCGGTTTCGCCGTATTTTGGGTAAGCGCACCGAGTCGGCGGCCTTCACCTCCTGCTAGTAGTAAAGCTACACTCTGTTTTCTCATCTCTGTCACCTGATCCTTTCGTAGTTGTCGATTTTATTTTTTCTATAAGAAAGAGTTCTTGTTTATTTAGTCTCAAGTAAAACTTGTCTAACTTTAAATACCCCGTGCGGAGAATTCATAATCAACTTAATTTGATTTGTTCGCTTTTATTTGTACAATCTGTAAAACTATTGCTGTCAGGGGTCAGCCCGGTTTATATCGCTTCTATCTTATTCCCACCCGCCTCTATATCTTGATAGTACCTGTTCTTACACCGCCTCCCATTCCTTTGAATCAATAAAAAAAGACAACAAAAAAAGCCCCGCAAACCGCATTCTGCGCGTGTTTACGAAGCTTTTATCAAACGCGGAGTTCTTCCGCCTGTACGGTAAAAACAAATTCGGTGCCTTGGCCCTCTTGTGAGTAAACTTCCATTTTGCCGGACATGAGCTCCACAAGATTTTGACAAATGACAAGCCCCAAGCCGGTTCCTCCGTATTTCCGCGTCATCGAAGAGTCCACCTGTGTAAAAGGCTGGAACAGCCGGTTTCTTTTCTCGGCTGGAATTCCGATTCCCGTATCGCGGACCCGGAATTGAAGAATAATCCGGCTGCCGTCCCCGGCTTTTCCCAGATTCGTCACTTGAACCTTAATGCCGCCCGTCTCCGTGAATTTAACCGCGTTGCCGATCAGATTAATGAGCACCTGACGGAGCTTCAGCTCATCCCCGATGAGATGGGTCGGAACATTCTCCGCAATTTCCCGTTCCAGATTGAGGTCCTTCTTGCGGCATTCGCCGTAGAACAGATCCATCGTTTCTTCCATGCAGACGTCCAAATCGAACGGCTCGGTGTTCATCTCCATTTTGGAAGATTCGAGTTTGGTGAAATCGAGAATCTGATTGATAATATGCAGCAGCGCGGCACCGCTCCGCGAAATGGTATCGGCATATTCCCGCTGTTCATCCGAAAGCTCCGTTTCCAGGAGCAGATCGGTCATCGCCATGACCCCGTTCATGGGCGTGCGGATTTCATGGCTCATCAGCGCAAGAAACTCGGATTTGGCCCGGTTGGCGGATTCCGCCGCTTCTTTAGCCGTCAGCAGTTCCTGTGTCCGCATATTCAGCAGCTCCGACTGGTGCTGGAGCTTTTTCTGAACGAGGTACAGGTTCACGAATCCTTCGATCTTGGCTTTCAGCGTGTGAGGCACAAATGGTTTGACGATATAATCAATGGCACCGACGGAATAAGCCGCGAAGACATGCTCCTTCTCATGGGAAGCCGCTGTAATGAAAATAATCGGGATATCCTTCGATTTCTCCCGGGATTTGATCCAACGGGCCGTCTCGAAACCGTCCATGCCCGGCATCTGAACGTCCAGGACAATTACGGCGAAATCGTCGTGCAACAAACATCGAAGGGCCTCTTCACCCGAGCCCGCTTTTACCAGATGGTAGTTCTCTTCCGCAAGAACGGCTTCAAGCGCCAGCAAATTCTCGGGCTGATCGTCTACCATCAGTATTTTAATCGGTTCATCCAAGTTCACTTCGAGAAACCCCTTCCTCCAACTCGTCTCCTCATCTAATGCAGCGTCACTGCACCTTGCGGTAAATTTTGTCGGCTGTACTGACGGCTTCGTAAGCGGACGCGTGCTTGGTGAAAGTGATCGTTTCTTTATCGCCCAAAATCAGAAACCCGGACGGTCCCAGGCTTTCGTAGATGAGCGTATGCACCTGGTTCTGGAGCTGCGTATTGAAATAAATCAATACGTTCCGGCACAAAATCACATGGAACTCGTTAAACGAACGATCCGTAACCAGGTTATGCTGGGCAAAAACAATATTATCACGCAAAAAGGAATGCAACGTAACGGAATCCTTCGAAGCCGTATAGTACTTCGAGAAAGCTTCCTTGCCTCCGGACTGCAGGTAGTTTCTCGTATAGTCTTTCATGCTGCGCAGCGGATAGATTCCTTTCTCCGCCTTTTTAAGCACATCCTCGTTTATATCCGTCGCATAAATCCGGGTGCGGTCGTAGAGCCCCTCTTCGTGCAGCAGGATCGCCATGGAGTAAACTTCCTCTCCGGTGGCGCAGCCCGCATGCCAGATGCGAATCGCCGGATACTGGCGGAGCAGGGGAACCACCTTCTGGCGGAAGCTGAGGAACACCTCGGGATCGCGGAACATCTCGGTTACGTGAATCACCAGATCCGACAGCAGGCGCTCCAGGCACTCCCGATCGTGCAGCACTCTCTCCTGCAGGCCGGAAACGGTCGTCAGCTTCTCCGCCAGGATGCGGTGCCAGATCCTCCGCCGGATAGACGGGTACGAATAATTACGGAAGTCGTATCCGTAAATCCGGTAAATGCCCTCGAGCAGCAGACTGATCTCGATGCGTTCATGCTCGGCCTGCAGCCCGGAAAAAGTCGGCAGTTGATCTATAGGGTGAAAATTCGAATCCAAATTGTCTCTCTCCTTCTCCTCCGAATCGATCCTGCGGCACGTCTTTAGATGTTTCTTATTCAGAGGGTTCGCATTTGCTCCTTCTCTTACTTAAACAACCAAACGCGAATTAGAGACATTAACTGATCATTATTTATCGGTTTTGTTATATAATCCGACGCGCCGGCCCGTATACACTTCTCCCGGTCATCCCGCATGGCCTTCGCGGTCAAGGCGATAATCGGCAGATTATCGAATTGCGGCATGCTGCGGATCTCCTTCATAGCCTCATAACCGTCCATTTCCGGCATCATGATATCCATCAGAACGAGATCAAGATCCGGTTCCTTCTCAAGAATGGACAAGGCTTGGCGTCCGGTCTCCGCAAACAGCACCTTCATATTGTAGCCTTCCAGCAGGTTGGATAGCGCAAACACGTTGCGGATATCGTCATCGACGAGAAGTACCTTCTTGCCGGCAAATACCGCTTCGCTGCTGTGAAGACGCTGCAGAATCCGCTTTTTCTCCTCCGGCAGTGTTTCTTCCACCCGGTGCAGGAACAGCGCCGTTTCGTCAAGCAGCCGTTCCGGCGATTTTACGTTCTTGATGATGATGGACTCCGCGTATTTCTTAAGTCTCATCTCGTCTTTCTTATCGTATTCTTTTTCCGTGTAAATAACAATCGGCAGACGGCGAAGCTCTTCCTCCGCTTTGATCCGCTCCAGCAGATCGAATGCGGAGTGGTCCGCTAGGCCAATATCAAGAACCATGCAGTCGAAATGCCGCTCTCTTAACTTCACGATCGCTTCATCCGCCGTTGTCGCCACTTCGATAAGGACATCGTCGTGACGGATAAGCTCGATCAGATTGTTCATTTGGACGGGATCATCCTCTACAAGCAGGAGCTTCCGCAGATTTTGATCTATGAATCCTTCGAGCTCGATAAAGGCTTGCTCCAGCACATCCTTGCTGGAAGGCTTGCGCATATAGGCTATCGCGCCCATAGAGAGCCCCTGGTGCACTTCGTCGACTACCGACATCACGTGCACCGGGATATGCCGGGTCTCGGCGTTGTTCTTGAGCTGGACGAGAATCGACCAGCCGTCGACGATCGGCAGCTGGATATCCAAGATGATGCCGTCCGGTTTATACTCTTTCGCCATCTGCAGCCCGATATCCCCCTGCATCGCGACCAGAGCCTTAAATCCGCGGCTGCGGGCCATGTCGACGAGCACGTTCATAAAGTGCACGTCGTCTTCCACGATCAGCAGCACTTTATCGTTCTCGGTGATGCTGCCCCGGTCGTCCTCCACCTCTCGCTGGGCGGCTTTCGGAACCGGTTTAACCGGCACGGGCGCAGGTGCCGGAAGCTGTGGCACTGCCGGCGCGTCAGGGAGCGGCAGTGCCTGCTGCTCCTGTCCAGCGGCAGCCGCCTCGGCCGATCCTCCTACGCGCTCGGAATACTTCCGGTGCGGGATGAACAGCGTGAACGTGCTGCCTTCCCCTTCCCGGCTGCAGATTTCGATCGTACCGCCGAGGAGGCCCGCGAGCTGCTTGGAGATGGACAGCCCGAGTCCCGTTCCGCCGAACTGCCGGCTCGTCGTCCCGTCGGCCTGCTGGAACGCTTCGAAGATAATCTGCTGCTTCTCTTCGGCGATCCCGATTCCCGTATCCTTGACGGAGAAAGCGATTTGCGGCTCTCCCTCCTTGACGGGATAGACATGCAGAAGTACGGAGCCTTGGGACGTGAATTTAAAGGCGTTGGACAGCAGATTCCGCAAAATCTGCTCCAGCCGCATGCTGTCCGTATAGAGCATGCGCGGAACGCCGCTGTCGATCGTAATTTCAAAGCCCAGCGCCTTCTTGCGCGCGACTTGTTCAAACGAACGCTGGATCGTTTCCATGATATCCGGCACGAGAACATACTCGGCCTGGACCTCCACTTTCCCGGCTTCTACCTTCGAAAGGTCGAGGACATCATTGATCAATTTGAGCAAATCGGAGCCGGAAGAGTGAATCGTCTCCGCGTATTCCACCTGCTTGTCGTACAGGTTGCTGTCTTTATTCTCCGCAAGCATCTGCGAAAGAATAAGCATACTGTTAAGAGGCGTACGCAGTTCATGCGACATATTGGCCAAAAATTCGGATTTGTACTTCGAAGCCATCGCCAGCTCGAACGCCTGCTTTTCCAGCGCTTCCTTGGCTTCCTCGATCTGGCGGTTAGCCAGCTCCGTTTCTTGAACCTGGGTCTGGAGCTGCTTCGTTTTGCGGAGCAGCTCTTCGTTATTCTGCTCCAACTCTTCCTGCTGGGACTGCAGCAGCTCTTCGGACGCTTTCAGCGCCTTCGTCTGCTCCTCCAGCTTCTCATTGGAAGTGCGCAGTTCTTCCTGCTGGGAAATGAGCTCTTCGGACTGGCTTTGCAGTTCCTCCGTCAAGGCCTGCGACATGCGGAGGAGCTCCTCGACCCGTTCGCGGGAACGGATCCGCCCGATGGAAACCGCGAGATTCTCCGTCAACTGCTCCAGCAGATCCAGTTCATTCTCGCTGAGCATTTTCAGTCCCGCAAATTCAACGACGGCTCCGACTTCTTCTTCGGACACGACCGGCTCCACAACGAGATACTTCGCGTCCAACTGTCCGAAAGAAGATTGGATAGTCAAATACGTATCCACTTCGTCCTGGACCATGATCCGCCGGCCGTCGGCGGCCGCCTGGCCTACAAGACCTTGACCGAGCGCGAACTCGGGCAGAAGATTGTCCTCGGGATCTTTGTCGAAAGCGTAAGCCGAGGACAGAACGAGCCTCGTCCTCATACCTTCCCGCTCCAACAGATACACCGCTCCGAACGTGGCGCCGATCATGCGGGACGCTTCCGAAATAAAACTGTTTGTCAAGTCGTGCATGTTCGTCTGATCCTGAAGGAGCATGCTCATGTTCGCCACGTTAGACTTCAGCCATGCCTGATCTTCGTTCTGCTTGTTGAAGGTCCGTTCGTTGTGCATTAATTCTTCCAGATCGTCGGCCATCACGTTGAAAACTTCGGCTACTTTGCCGAATTCGTCCGTCGTCGTCACCTCAACGCGGTATCCCGGGTCAAACCGGCCGTTGCCGAAACCTTTGATCATGCCGGTCAGCAGGGCGAGCCCGCGGGACAAGCTGCGCATGATCCAGTACATGATCCCTAGGCCGATGACCAGAGCAGCAACCGTCAGCAGAATCGTCAAGAGCAGCGTTTTGCTGTTGGAAGCTTTAAATTCGTTAATCCCTTTTTGTACGTTATCGTCCAGATATTGCGTTAAATGATCCACGCTCTCTGTTACCTGATCTTGATAGCTAACGCCGATATCGGTTCTCAGTTTGTTCGCTTCCGCTACCTTGCCGTTGTCATAAAGCTCGATCGCCTGATTCAGGTAGGACATAAAATTTTCGGTGCTTTTGACCGTCTCATAGGTAAGCTGCTTCTCCACATCCGAATCGGCGGATTTTTGGAGAGCGGCCACCCCTTCTTTCAGCTTCTCTTTGTAAGTGTTCGCTTTAGCCAGGTTTTCCTTGGCTCCCGGCTGATTAGGATCTGAGTTAAGCAGCAGATTCGCCATATATTTGGCGATCGAATTGACGTCCGAGCGGGCCGTGTAGGCCAACCGTGTCTTGTTAAAACGGTTGACAAACGCGCTATCGAGGCTCTCGTCGATACTGCTTATCCGAGTCGTCCCGATTCCCGCCAGCACGAACATCAAGATAAACAAAAGCCCGAAACCCGCCATGAGCTTTGTTGATATTTTCATATAAAACTTCCCTCTCCCCTTTATTCCTTTCTCTGTAAACGGTCCATCCTCAAGGAATATCGATCCAGATCAGACAAATATCATCCATGTGATTGTTTTGGACCTCTTCGTCCAGCAGTTCGTCCACTACCGCGTGAAGTCCCATATCCCCTTTTTGCTGAACAGCCGTGATAAGGCGCGTCGGCAGCTCCGTCTCGGCCTCTTCTATTTCCTCGAGAAGTCCGTCGGTATAAAGCAGAATCCGTGATTTTCCCGTGTAAGTGATCCGACCGGGCTTGATATCCATTTCCTCGAAAAAACCGACCGCACAGGTTCCGTTCGCAAGGGGGATCGCCTTACCGCTGTCGTTCATAAGAAAGCCCGGCGGGTGGCCGGCATTTACGTAGTCGATGGTTTTGTTCTTCGTATCTACCAGCATATAAATCGCCGTGAAATAATAGTTCAAATGATTCTGGTCGTTATGCAGCCGGTTCATATACCGGTTCAGTTCGGCAATTACAAGCTCCGGCGTCACAAACTTAGTAATCGTATCCCGGAGGACCGAGGAGATAAACATGCAGACGAGCGACGAAGAAATGCCGTGACCCATAATGTCCAGCAGCATAACCCCGTAACGGTCTTCGTCTATGGGATACCAGTTGTACAAATCTCCCGCAAGCTCATAAGAAGGATTGTAGTACGCTTCGATTCGGATTTTCTCGGTTTCGATCGGCAGGCTGAGTACGCTGCTCTGCACGTTTTTCGCCAATTGCAGCTCGGAACGAATCCGCTTGTCGTTCTCTTTGTGCCAGTCTTTCTCGTATTTGAGCCGCAGGGCGGATTTAATCCGGGCTACCAGCTCGATTTTGTTGATAGGCTTGGTTACGTAATCGATCGCTCCCGCTTCCAAAGCCTCCGCCAGTTTAATGGAATCTCCCATGGCCGTGATGATAATAATCGGAATGTCTTTCAGTTCTTCGATTTGCTGCAATTTTTTGCAGGCTTCGATCCCGTCGATTTCCGGCATCATCAGGTCCATCAAAATCAAATCGATTTGTAAATCCGAGGAACTCGGATTGTCGATTTTCAACATGTCAAACAGTTCCATAGCAGAAGAAGCGCGGTGCATATTAGAGTAGCCCGCGCTTTTCAATATTTTTTCGATCACAATAAGATTGACCGGATTATCGTCTACAATCATGATGCTCATTCCATGTTCTCCTTTTATAGTGGAATTCTTCTGTCCGTGATTCCTTGATCTACTTGGGAGTATTTTGTAACCAAAGCCGCCCGCGTCCGCTTTCTTACCGCAGCATCGGGTAAAGCCGAAACGCGTCGGTCTGGGGGGATATATCGACTACCGCACACTTTGTCTCCCGTCGGTATCGCCAGAGATTGACGTGCGCCTGAAAATAAAGGTAGCTGCATATCTATCCTATTATATAAAATATCCTATTTAAAAGTAACCCCGAAAACGACTCTTGAATCAGGAAAGATTTGATAGTTCATATACAGGCAAATTTGTCAATAGTTTTGTTTCAGCGAAAAGGAGGGCGGTTAATAAGAGTCATGAACGACAGGCAAACAACCTGAACAACGAAGTCGCCGCGGCATCAGCAATAAGACAAGAAAGCTGCGGCTTAAACGATAAGGAGGAGAATGAATATGGAAACCAAAGTGAGACTTGCAGCTAACGAAGAACAAGCCCTGCGCGAGGTGAAAAATTTGCAGGCGGAAGGCTTTAATCTGGATGAAATTTACGTAATGACACATGATAACGACCGTACCGAAGGCGTTGCGGAAATGACGAATACGAATGAAGTCGGTGTAGCGGAGGAAGGCTTGATGACGGCCGCCGCCAACCTGTTCCGTTCGAAAGGCGATAAGCTCCGTGCCAAAATGGAATCGCTCGGCCTGAGCTCTTCCGAAGCGGATACCTATGAGAAGGAGCTTGACCGCGGTAAAATCCTTGTCATCGCTTATGCGGACCGCGACGGCGACGGCTATCCTCACGACGGACGTCTTCGCGGAGAGGAAACGACGCTCCCGCCTACGGGCATTTACATGAGCGGCCGCGATAATCAGAACAGCAATCTGTTCTAATTAAGGCAGGCAGAATGAGGCCGTGAGGCCATACATGTACAGCCGTTAACGTACTTGCACACGACCGTACCCATATAAAAATACTATCGTTTTAAAGGAGGGTTTCTCATGTTAAAATGGGCTATGATTTTTCTGATCATCGCGATCGTAGCGGGTATTTTCGGATTCTTCGGAATCGTCAGCGCCGCTGCCGGCATCGCCAAAGTCCTTTTCTTCCTGTTCCTCATCCTGTTCGTTATTACACTGATAACAGGTCGAAGATCTTCCGTCTGACGCCGGATTCCGGTTTGCATCCAACAACCCTTTTCCATTAAAAGGGAACGATAAAAACGCAGTCCTTCATCTCGAGGGACTGCGTTTTTTGGCGTTCGCTTTATTCGTATACGGCAGGCCGACGGTCGGCGAATACCGGAATTTTACCGCGTACGGAGGCCACCTCGGCCAAATCGACTTCGGCGAAAATGATTTCTTCCTCTTCCCCGCCCTCGGCCAGCACCTGCCCCCAAGGATCAATCACCATGGAATGACCGAAGAATGAGGTTCCCTTGCTTTCTCCAACCCGGTTGCAGGAAACGACGATCATCTGATTCTCGATGGCGCGCGCCATCAGAAGAGTGCGCCAATGATGAAGCCGCGGATGCGGCCACTCAGCGGGCACGAAGAGCATCTGCGCCCCGTCCAGAGCGAGCTTGCGGGTAAGCTCCGGGAACCGGATGTCGTAACAGATTACGGCTGCGGCCGGAATCCCATCCAGATCGAAACTGCCCCTTTGACTGCCGGCGGCAAGGCTCAAATGCTCGTCCATCAGCTGGAACAGATGAATTTTGGAATATTCGAGAATCTCCTCACCGTTCCGGTTAAATCCGTAGACGGTGTTTTTAACTTCCTCGCCCTTCTTCTCCGCTACGGAGCCTCCGATAATATGTACCCCATGCTCTTTGGCAAAAGAGCCGAGCATGTCCCGGGTTATACGGCCCTCCGGGTCGGCAAGCTCATGAATCCGGTCCAGGGCATACCCCGTGTTCCACATTTCGGGAAGCACGATAATGTCCGGTTTTTGCGCGCCGCCGACCGCTTCCAGAAGAAGCTGCTCTACTTTCCGCCGGTTTATTTCCGGCTCTCCGATTGTAATATCCATCTGAATAAGCGCAAGACGGACTCTGTTCGGAAACGATTGCTGATTATCCACCTGAGCACCTCCTAAATTAGTCTGCCGGGTAAGTCAGTCTGCTTTTATGATAGAGGATCGTCCCCCATAGATCAATTCTTTTCTTCCCGTCCTGCTTAGGGCAAAAAGGGACCGAACTCTCTTTCGTCAAACCATTCGGAAGGAAAATCCTGGTCCCGCGGCGAAATTCATGTTCAACCATCCAATCACGTAGCGATAAGGAGAGATACCCATGAATTCGTCCCGACCTCTCAGCAGAAGAAAGCTGCTGGCCGCACTCGGCGCGGCTGGAGCCGTTATGGCTGCCGGTTCGCTTCCTTCCGCGGTCAAAGCGCGCGGAGCGGAAACGCTTATCCATAACGTAAAAGAATACGGCGCCCTGGGGCAGGGCTCCTACGGCGACACGGACTCCGCCGGGATTCAGAGCGCCGTTCACGCAGCCGCTCAGACCGGCGGCATCGTCTACATACCCGCGGGCCGGTATATCCTGACCAAGCCGGTTCAGCTGAAAAGCGGCATACGGATTATGGGAGCGGGGATCAGTCTGACGACCCTGACGGCTACCGCCGGCTGCGCTTTTACTTCCCTGCCGCCCGCATCGGATATCGAAATCGCCAGCCTCTCCTTCCACGGCGGCAGTGCGCCCGGTCCTGTCGCTTCACCAGTCGAAGACAGCATCATTTCTCTGCTGCAAGCGAGCCATGTCAGCATCACGGACTGCCGCTTTTTCACCTTGTCCAGTCCGGTCTTGCTCAGAAACTGCCACTCGTGCCGTGTCGATCACTGCGACTTCGAGCTTATTCTGGGCAACATACCGGGTAAACCGCATTACGGCACCGGCATTTACTGCAGCGGAGGCGAAGGCCACACCTTTTTCCGCAACACATTCAAGAGCGTAACGAACACAGCCGTGTATCTGGACGGAGGATGTTCCCGGTCGGTGATCCAATCCAATGACGTCACCTACATCGATCAGTACGCCTTCCTCGTCCAATCCGATCAGGCAGCCGAACCTGCCGCCCGGATTGATATTATTTACAACCGGATCACCAATCTGGATGCCGCCAAATCGGGGATAACCGCCATTCTGCTGAAACGCAATGTCTCCGGCTGTACCGTTTCCCACAATGAAATCACCGGTCTCGACGGGGACGGCATCCGGTTGGAAGGCGATCAGGAGTCCGGCAAGCTCCAGCCCGCGGACCATACCCTTCACGGCAATGTGCTGAAAGGAATCAAAGGAAACGGAGTCGTGATCAGCAACGCGGTCCGTGCATCGGTTCACGGCGGAACGTTCCGCAATCTGGGCGCAAGCGGCATTCACATCGAATCGAGAGGGGAAACCGGTTCTCGCGAAACCGCGGCCAGCGGCAATCTGTTCAGCGGCTGCAAAACAGCCGGCATCCGGATTTCCGGCAAGAAAAGCACGGGCAGCCTGCTCTTCGGCAACGGAGGAACAGGCAACGGGCAGAATGTTCTCGACGAAGGAACGGGAACCGTTAAAGACAGCTTTTAAACGGACAATTCCGAGTGGTATACATCCTTTTGAAATCATGATAAAGTAGGGGTAAATTTAGGATCATACCGGGTTTATCCCTAACGGATCAGCATGATGGAGGCAGTAAAATCATGAACGAAAACCTACAAACCGGCCGGTCCACGCAGCCGGATCATAGCCAGTCCCCCTCAACGAACGCGCCTGTAAGACCTTTGCAGATCGAAGCGGCCAGCCGCATGGCAAGCCTGCCTTCGCAGTTTTTTGCGGGACTCGTCAAAAAAGCCAATGCCCAAATCGCTCAGGGGCATGATGTCATCAATCTCGGACAAGGGAATCCCGATCGTCCCACCCCTTCTCATATCGTAAAATCTCTTCAGGAATCCGCGGAGAACCCGCTGTACCACAAGTATCCGCCCTTCAGCGGGTACGGCTTCCTGAAAGAAGCGATTGCCGCACGCTACCGGGAGGATTACGGCGTCACCCTGGACCCGGAGACGGAAGTGGCGATTCTGTTCGGCGGCAAAACCGGACTCGTCGAAATCAGCCAATGCCTGCTGAATCCGGGAGACGTCTGCCTCGTGCCGGACCCGGGCTATCCCGATTACTGGTCGGGTGTAGCGCTAGCCGGCGCCGAAATGGCCTTCATGCCTTTGCGTGAGGACAACGCCTTCCTGCCGGATTACGGATCGTTGTCCGAGAACGACGTAAGACGCGCCAAACTTATGTTCATCAACTATCCGAACAACCCGACCGCTTCTACGGCTTCCGCAGCCTTCTACGACGAAACGATCGCTTTCGCCGCGAAGAACGGGATTGTCGTGGCCAGCGATTTCGCTTACGGCGCGATCGGATTCGACGGCGGCAGGCCCGTCAGTTTCCTCGAACGGCCGGGCGCCAAGGAAGTCGGCGTAGAGTTTTATACGCTTTCCAAAACCTACAACATGGCCGGGTGGAGAGTCGGGTTCGCGCTGGGCAACCCGGACATTATCCGCATCATCAATCTCATGCAGGATCATATGTACGTCTCCCTGTTCGGCGGGATACAAGCCGCTGCCGCCACCGCTTTGACCGCTCCCCAAGACTGCGTGCACGAGCTGAGAGCCGTCTACGAAAGCCGCCGCAATGCGCTTTTCGGCGCTCTGAACGAAATCGGCTGGGAAGCCAAACCTTCACAGGGGTCCTTCTTCGCCTGGCTTCCGGTGCCCCGCAAATACAGTTCGGCTGAATTCGCCGATCTGCTGCTGAACGAAGCCAAAGTCGTCGTGGCGCCCGGCATCGGATTCGGCACTCACGGGGAAGGGTACGTACGGCTCGGATTACTGACGGGTGAAGAACGCCTGCAAGAAGCTGTTCGTCGTATCGGCAAGCTTCATCTGTTCGACAAGTAATCCGCAAATAATCCGCCGAAGCGGACCCGGTTCTCCTTCCCGGAGAGCCCTTCTTTACAACCGGCGGCACGCGTGCTATCCTAGTAAGAAAACATCGAACGTTGTGATGGGAATAGTAAGGATTACCCGCTTTGCTTCAGAGAAAAGCTCCCCGGCTGAAAGAGCTTTGCAGCAGTTTTCCCGAACCCGCCCCGGAACGGTCAGCGACGAGCTGAACAGTCCCCTGCTGTTATCAGGGACAGAGATGGATGTGCATCTCGATCGGACCTTGTTTATGTATGGCCCCTGTTCTCAACGGGTGCCGGCAGGTTCGCTCAGACGGCGCGTCAACCGAAGGTGGTACCGCGGAAGCCCAGGCTTTCGTCCTTACGAGGACGAGAGCCTTTTTTGCATTCTCCCGTTCGGCTCATCCCTGCCGTCCTGCCCGCGTTCTTTTGAAGAAGGTACAGCAAGACCGGAATCAATCGTAAACTAGACGGTCGTACGGACCGTTTTCCTAAGGAAGTGAAAATATGCAGCAGCGAATCGTTGTAAAAATAGGAAGCAGCTCGCTTACCTCGGATGCCGGAGGATTAAACCCGGCTCCTATCGCCTATTTCGCCGCCGAACTCGCCCGGCTTCAGCAAAACGGCTTCGAAGTCGTACTCGTCACATCGGGGGCCGTGGCGGCAGGCTTCTCTTTCCTCGGCTATAAAACAAGGCCGAAGCTGCTTCACGAAAAGCAGGCGGCCGCTTCCGTCGGTCAGGCGCTGCTCATGCGCGCTTATCAGGAAGCTTTTCACCAATACGGTATCGGCGCTGCCCAGATCCTGCTGACCCGGGACGATTTCACGAGCCGCAAGCGGGTCTCCAATGCGACCGCAACGATGGAAGAGTTGCTCCGGCGCGGCTTTATTCCGATTATCAATGAGAACGACACCGTGTCGGTCGATGAGATCAAATTCGGAGATAACGATACGTTGTCGGCTCTCGTAGCCAATCTGCTCAAAGCGGGGCAGCTGATCATCATTACGGATACAGATGGCTTGTATACGGACGATCCCCGCAAAAACAAAGACGCGCGCCGGATCGAGCGTGTCGATGAAATCAGCGACGAGCTTTACCGAATCGCCGGCGGGTCCGGCAGCTCCGTAGGCACCGGCGGGATGCGCTCCAAAATCGAAGCGGCCCGCATCGCCATGCGCGGGGGGATTCCCGTCTTCGTCGGACGCGCCACGGAACCGCATGATTTGAGGCTGGCCGCTGAAGGGAACGGCCGGGGGACGTATTTCTCCGCCGCCGACCATACGCTGTCCATCAAAAAGCAGTGGGTCGGTTTTCACTCCGTTCCCCAAGGCAAAGTAACCGTCGACCAAGGCGCGGAGAACGCTCTCCTGTCCGGCGGCAAAAGCCTGCTGCCTGCCGGCGTGACCGCCGTCGAAGGCGACTTCCACCCCGGCGATGTAATCGAGGTGTGCGGCGAAGACGGCTCCGTGATCGGACGCGGCGTCGCCAATTACGTGGCCTGGCAGCTCCAGGCCGTTATGGGACTGGGCACCGGGGAAATCCAGCGCAGAGTCGAGGTTCCCCGCATCGAGGTCATTCACCGGGATGAGTGGGTCACTCTTCAAGCTTACCGCGCTTCGCAAAACACGTGACGTCTGCGGCGGCCCCGTGCCTTTATCGAAGCGGCTGCCGTAAAACGGAAAAAATCCCGGAACGCCGGATTGCCGGATTGTAGGATTCGGCTCCGTTGTTTTTATTGAAAAATGAAATCCAATTCGATTAGCCAAGGAGTGAGCCCCATGAGTGAAGTCAGACAAAAAGCAACCATCGCGAAAGATGCATCTTCCCGTCTCGGCAACTTAACCACCGGTCAGAAGAATACCGCTCTCTTAAGAATGGCTGAGGCCCTGGTAGCCGAGCAAGACTCCATTATCGCAGCCAACGCCGAGGATCTGAAGCGGGGCGCCGATACCGGCCTTAGCACTTCTCTGCTGGACCGGCTGGCCCTCACACCCGAGCGGATCGAAAGCATGGCCGAAGGGCTCCGCCAGATCATCGAGCTGCCCGATCCGATCGGCGATCAGCTCGAATCGTTTGCCCGGCCCAACGGTCTGCGCGTCGAGAAAATCCGCGTGCCGCTCGGTGTAATCGGCATTATTTACGAAGCCCGTCCGAATGTGACCGTCGACGCCGCCGGACTTTGCCTGAAAACGGGAAATGCGGTCGTTTTGCGCGGTGGCTCTTCAGCGCTGCGCTCCAATGAACGGATCGTAGAAGTGCTGCAAGCCGCACTGGCAGGCACGGACGTCCCTCCGGGCGCCCTGCAGCTTATCTCCGATCCCGACCGGGCTTCGGTTGATGAAATGCTTAAGCTGAACGGACTGCTTGACGTGCTCATTCCCAGAGGCGGAGCTTCCCTCATTCAAAACGTGGTCAAAAACGCGACAGTGCCCGTTATTGAAACCGGAGCCGGGATCTGCCACACGTTCGTCGACGAATCGGCAAAACCCGAGATGGCCGAGAAGATTGCCATCAACGCGAAAGTGCAGCGCCCCTCCGTCTGCAATTCGATGGAAACGCTGCTCGTACACCGCAGCCACGCCGAACAACATCTGTCTGTCTTGGCCGGAAAGCTGTCCGCTCTGGGTGTCGAGCTGTACGGCTGCCCTCAGTCCCGCGAGCTGGCCCCGCAAATTAAAACGGCGGCCGACGAGGCCTGGGATACCGAATACAACGACTATGTCTTGAATGTCAAAGTCGTGGATTCCCTGGAGGAGGCTCTCGCTCATATCCGCCGTCACGGAACCATGCACTCTGAGTGTATCGTGACGGAGAACGAAGCTCACGCATCCCGCTTCCTGCAGGAAGTCGATGCGGCCGCCGTTTATCACAACGCCTCCACCCGCTTCACGGACGGTTTCGAATTCGGCTTCGGCGCGGAAATCGGCATCAGCACACAAAAACTTCATGCGAGAGGTCCGATGGGACTTCCCGCATTGACTTCCACCAAATACAGAATTTATGGCGACGGCCAAATCCGGGAATAATTCCTTGAACAAAGAGATCCGTTCCGCGAAGGAACGGGTCTTCACAAACAGGAGAGTGAGACTTGTGAACAGCATAATTCATACTAAACGCATCGCTTTTGTCGGTGCAGGCTCCATGGCTGAGGCTGTTTTGCGCGGCCTCATCGAACGGGGAATCACGACGCCCGGGCAAGTTTTTGCATCCAACCGGCAAAATGAAGAACGGCTGCAAGAGCTGAGAGAGCGGTACGGCGTCGAAGCGAGCTGTGATCCGGTGGTCAAAAGAGAACGTATCTCGTCCGCCGACATCGTCGTGCTCTGCATGAAGCCCAAAGACGTGGAAGCTTCGTTCGACGAGCTTAAACCGATGCTTAACGGCAGCCAGCTTCTCGTGTCCGTCATCGCCGGGCTGACGATCCGCAAAATCGAAATTTTGCTGGATACCCAAATGCCGATCGTACGGACCATGCCCAACACTTCGTCGACCATCGGCCTTGGCGCAACCGGCATGAGCTTCTCCGAAAGCGTGTCCGAGGAGCAGCAGGAGCTCGCGACGAAAATGTTCGAAGCCGTCGGAATGGTGACGGCCGTTCCCGAAGATTACTTAGAAATCGTAACCGGACTTTCCGGAAGTGGTCCCGCTTATGTATACTATTTTATGGAGGCCCTAATTCAGGCGGGCATCGCGGGCGGACTCGACGAGAACGAAGCGCGCCGGCTCACCATGCAGACACTGCTCGGAGCCGTTCACATGGTAGAACGTACGGGAGAAGAACCCGCGGAGCTCAGACGCAAAGTGACTTCCCCGAACGGTTCGACCTTGGCCGCTCTGCAGACGCTGGACCGCTACAAGTTCCCGGAAGCCGTAGCCGCAGCTGTTTTCAGCTCCGCAAAACGCGCAAAGGAAATGGGCGCAGAAATCGCTCCCCATATCCGTTAAGGCGTTCTGCCTCCTATTCCTTTCTTAAGCAGGTGATATGTTGTGAGTTCCTACTGTTTGGCGACTTACCGCTGTTATGACGATACAGCCGATTTTAACAAAAAAGCGCAGGGGATCGCAGTCGGTCTGACCGTCGGAAGCTGGACCGATCTGCCGGAAGCCCGCAAAGCCCAGATGCAGCAGCATCTGGGTCATGTAGTCTCCGTCGACGTCAGCGAAGCCGGGGAAGCTTCACCCGAATCCAGGCGTTACGCGGACATCCGTATCGCGTATCCCGATGTGAATTTCAGCCGGGACCTTCCCGCCCTGCTTGTCACCGTTTTCGGCAAGCTGTCCATGGACGGGAAAATCAAATTGACCGACCTGTCCTTTTCGGAGTCGTTTCTTTCGGCTTTTGCCGGCCCCAAGTTCGGTCTTCAAGGCGTAAGGGAGCTGCTCGGCGTACACGACCGGCCGCTTCTGATGAGCATTTTCAAATCCGTCATCGGCCAGGATCTAGAAGGGCTCGGGGAACAGTTTTACGCGCAGGCGGCAGGCGGCGTGGATCTCATTAAAGACGACGAGATCTTGTTCGAGAACCCGCTTACCCCTATCGAGAAAAGGGTAGCCGTCTGCATGGAAGCGTCACGCCGCGCATACGATGTGACGGGACAGAAGCTGCTCTACGCGACGAATCTGACCGGCCCGACGTCCAAGCTGGCCGATCAGGCGAGGAAAGCGATCCATGCCGGAGCGAACGCGCTTCTGTTCAATGTGCTCGCTTACGGATTCGATACGCTGTGCGAGCTCAGCGCCGACCCGGACATCTCCGTGCCGATTATGGCGCATCCCGCTATGGCCGGTGCGTTCTACCCTTCTCCGGAGTATGGCATTTCCGCCTCCCTGCTGCTCGGCAAGCTGATGCGGGTAGCCGGGGCCGATCTCGTCCTGTTCCCTTCCCCGTACGGCTCTGTGGTGATGCCACGTGAAGAGAACCTGGCGATTAAACAGGTCCTGCTAACAGAGAACCTCGAGCAGGACTATCTGTATCGGCATTCCGCGGCGGAAGGCCCTGAACGTGAGCCGTCCGCTTCGGCAAACGTACGCGCAGCGCTTAAAACAAGCTTCCCCGTCCCTTCGGCAGGAATCCATCCCGGACTTGTTCCGCTCATCTTGCGTGATTTCGGCACGGATGTCGTGGTTAACGCCGGCGGCGGGATTCATGGCCATCCCATGGGCGCCATTGCCGGCGGACAAGCTTTCCGGCAGGCGATCGGGGCAACGCTGGACGGGAAACCGCTCCAGGAAGCCGCTCAGCAGCATCCAGAATTGAAAGCCGCAATCGAAGCCTGGGGGGTTAAATCTTGAGTACCCGACAAAAGATCGTGTTCTGTGATTTCGACGGCACGATTACCGTTAGCGACAACATCGTAGCGATTATGAAACATTTCGATCCGCCCGGCTGGGAAGCGATCGTGAAACGTCTCGTGGAAGAAAGGGCGATCTCCGTCAGACACGCGGTCGGCGAAATGTTCCGGCTGCTCCCTTCTTCCCGTCAACAAGAAGTAATTCAATTTGCCATCTCGAATGCGGTCATCCGCGAAGGCTTCTCCGATTTCGTCGCCTATTGCAAACAAAACGGCATCAAACTGCTCGTGACAAGCGGCGGGATCGACTTTTTCGTCTATCCGCTCCTGGAATCGTTTGATATCCCCCGTGAGCATATTTACTGCAACGGAAGTTCATTCGAAGGCGAAACCATCGAAATTTTGTGGCCGCACGCCTGTGACGAGCACTGCGGAGCGGACTGCGGAATGTGCAAAACGTCGATTATCCGTTCCTATCCCGCAGACGACTATGAACGCATTCTCATCGGGGACAGCGTAACCGATTTTCAGGGAGCTAAGCTGGTGGAGAACGTCTATGCCCGCTCTCATCTTATTGAGCTTTGCGAGGAACTAAAGCTGTCTTACGTGCCTTTCGAAACGTTCCACGATATTATCCGCGACCTGGAGGCGACGATACAAGCATGACCGAATTGACCTTGGAGCAAAAACAGCACGCGTATGACGAACTACGCGAGATCAAAGCAAATCTGGCCGCCCGGGGCTGGTTTCCGGCTACCAGCGGAAATCTGTCCGTGCGCGTCGGCGAATTCACCCCCGACAAGTTCACATTTGCCGTGACATCCAGCGGAAAGGACAAGTCTCTGCAATCTCCGGAAGACTTCCTTCTCGTCAATGAAAAGGGAACACCGGTCGAAGCGACCCGTTTGAAGCCTTCCGCCGAAACCCTGATCCACTGTGAAATTTACAAGTATACGGGAGCAGGCGCCATTTTACATGTGCATACCATGTTTAACAACCTAGCCTCCGAGCTGTACGGCGAGGAAGGTTTTATCCCGGTTGAGGGTATTGAAATCATCAAAGCGCTCAACATTTGGGAAGAGGATGCCACCATCCGCATTCCCGTCCTGCCGAATTACGCCGACATTCCGAAAATCGCCGAACTGGTGCAGGGGGCCATTGTCCCGCGCATTCCGGGGATCGTGCTGCGCAAACACGGGATCTATGCCTGGGGCGCAAGCGTGGCCGAAGCCAAGCGGCATCTGGAGGCATTCGAATTCATGTTCGAATATGTATACCGCTGGCACCTTCTTAAAAAATAAGCAACACGCAAAAACCCCCGAAGGAATCTCATTAAGAGAATCCAATCGGGGGTTTCTTGTTAGCGGGCGGACTGCTCAGTAAGAACGAGAGGACCCGACTAGCGGTTGCCTCTGAACTTCTGTGTAAATTCTTTCGCCTGCTCCACTGTCGTAATCCGGTTCCGGCTCCATTCCAGCAAAATGCGGTCCACATAGCGGAAATGGACTTTGCCCGCGAAAACGGCCTCTTTGAGGGCGGCCAGCACAAGCTCTTCCTTGTAGCCGTCCCTATCCAGCCAGCTCGTTATCGTTTCTAGCTCCATCGGAGTCAAAGGCCGGGCAAATTCCGCTTCGAAGATCGAATAGACGTCCTTTTCCCGTCCGGGCTGTGCTTCCGGCTTCTGGGCCTCCGCCTGCCTGGCCGCTTTCTGAAGGAGATCCTCCGCATAGCAGCCCGCGATTTTTTCGTACATCGGCCTCAAATTGTACCGCTCGTACTGGATATCCGACACGCTGTCGATTTCCTGCTCAATCCGGAGCACACCGCTGTTCACAAGCTTTTGAATCGCTTCGATCACTTGATCCTGCGGGGTAGTCATCCGGTCTTGAATCTCATCGTGCGTCGGGAAATCTTTCTTTTCATTCTCCTGGAAAGCCAGGATATGAATAAGCAGCATGACTTCAAGTTCGGACAGCTTCATCCGGTGATAATACCTCAAAAGCAGATGCGGAACGGCCACGGTTCCTGCTGTCATTCCTGCAAGGAGAGCCCGCTCTACCCGCTTGCGATCGTTATCGTTCGGTTTCAAATCCATCCTCCTCTTTCTAGCTCGGCCGGTGTGACCGGCCACCCCGTACGTAAAGGCTGCATTGCTGCCGTATTACGGGTACAGACGGTAAAGCAGACGCGGGAACGGAATCGTCTCACGCACATGCTCCAGACCGCAGATCCAGGCGACCGTGCGCTCCAGACCGAGTCCGAATCCGGAATGCGGAACCGTGCCGTATTTGCGCAGATCCATATACCACTGGTACGCTTCGGAAGACAGCTCGTGTTCCTTGAAACGCTCTTCCATCAGCTCCGGATCGTCGATCCGCTGACTGCCCCCGATAATCTCGCCATACCCTTCGGGTGCGATCATATCGGCGCAAAGCACGACTTCCGGACGGTTCGGGTCCGGTTTCATGTAGAAGGCTTTAATGCCCGTCGGATAGTGTGTAATGAAGACCGGCTTCTCGTGCTTCTCGGCGATAGCCGTTTCATGAGGAGCGCCGAAGTCATCTCCCCAAGGGAATTCATGCCCATTGTCCTGCAGGAACTGAACCGCTTCATCGTATGTGATGCGAGGGAACGGAGCCTGGATTTTCTCCAGCTTGGAGATATCGCGGCCCAACGTTTCAAGCTCGCTGCGGCAGTTTTTCAGAACGGTTTGGACCACATGGGAAACGAACTGCTCCTGCACGCGAAGACTCTCTTCGTGATCGACAAACGCCATTTCAGGCTCGATCATCCAGAACTCGATCAGGTGACGGCGCGTTTTGGACTTCTCCGCACGGAAAGTCGGCCCGAAGGAATACACTTTCCCCAGCGCCATAGCGGCGGCTTCCATGTAAAGCTGACCGCTTTGGGTCAAATAAGCGTCTTCATCGAAATATTTCGTATGAAATAAATTCGTCGTCCCCTCGCAGGAGGATGGCGTCAAAATCGGCGGGTCGACAAGCTGAAAGCCCTTGTCATCGAAAAACTGCTGAATCGCACGGATAATCTCCGCGCGGATAACGAGAATGGCGCGCTGACGCGGAGCACGCAGCCACAGGTGGCGGTGATCCATCAGGAAATCGACGCCGTGTTCCTTCGGCGTAATCGGATAATCCTGGGTAATCTGAATAATTTCCACGCCTTCAACCGTCAGTTCATACCCGCTCTTGCTGCGCGGTTCTTCGCGAACCGAGCCCGTCACGTAAAGCGAGCTTTCCTGGGTTAATTTCGAAGCGGCTTCCCAAACTTCCTCGCTCACTTCGCTTTTTACGACAACCGCCTGAATAAAGCCGGTTCCGTCACGCAGCTGCAAAAATTGAATTTTGCCGCTCTTGCGCTTGTTGTGCAGCCAGCATCCGATTCTTACGGATTCGCCGACATGGTCCTTGACTTCATGAA
Source organism: Paenibacillus chitinolyticus NBRC 15660 (assembly GCF_000739915.1). Taxonomy (GTDB): domain Bacteria; phylum Bacillota; class Bacilli; order Paenibacillales; family NBRC-103111; genus Paenibacillus_F; species Paenibacillus_F chitinolyticus. The sequence continues at coordinate 722,971 of NZ_BBJT01000003.1, forward strand.
TCGTACTCACACTGCTCATCTAACGTCTTCCTCCTTGGGTTGACATGGAAAGACGGCTCTATGGCCGTCTTCTCCCATCCACCTATTGTACTATAAACCAGTGGTAAAAAAAATCATTTACCGCTACGCTTCGTTCAGCCCGTTCACTAGTTCAAACGTATCCCGCGCGATCATCCACTCTTCGTTCGTCGGAATAACCAGCACTTCTACCTTCGAATCGTCCGTCGAGATACGCTTCTCGATTCCCCATCCGTTAATGTTGCGCTCGGAGTCGAGTCCAAGACCGAGATAGGACAATCCCTCACATACCGCTTTGCGCAAAATAACGGAATTTTCGCCTACGCCCGCGGTAAAAATCAATACATCAATGCCGTTCATCGCAGCCGCATAAGAGCCGATAAATTTACGCAGCCTGTACGTATACATGTCGAAGGCCAGTTTCGCGTTTTTGTCGCCGCTGTCCATCGCTTCCGTAATTTCACGCATATCGCTGCTCAGTCCGGATATCGCCTGCAGCCCGCTGTGCTTGTTCAGCATGGAGTTCACTTCATTGAGGGACAAGTCCTCTTTGCCCATTGCAAATGTGACGACCGCCGGATCGAGATCCCCGCTCCGCGTCCCCATCATCAAGCCTTCAAGCGGGGTAAGCCCCATGCTCGTATCCACGGATTTGCCGCCTTGAATAGCCGTGCAGCTTGCGCCGTTCCCGATATGGGCCGACACGATTTTTAGCTCTTCCAGCGGACGGTCCAGGAACCGGGCGGCACGCTCGCTCACATATTGGTGAGAGGTGCCGTGGAAGCCGTAGCGCCGGACTTTATGTTTGCTGTACCAGATTTTCGGAATCGCATACATGTAAGCGTGAGAAGGCATCGTCTGGTGGAAAGCCGTGTCGAAAACGACCACCTGAGGCACGTCGCCCATGTTCGCTTCGACGGCGTTAATCCCCAGCATGTGAGCAGGGTTATGGAGCGGCGCCAAATCGAACAAGCGCTTGATCTCCTTCTTCACTTCTTCCGTAACGACTACCGAGGAAGAAAACGCTTCCCCTCCATGTACGATGCGGTGACCCACCGCATCGATTTCATTCACCGTCTTTAAAACCCCGTGCTCTTTATGAACGAGCTTATCCAGCACTTTTTTGATCGCCGTCGTATGCTCGAGAATTTCGCTGACCTCACGGACCTCGGTCTTTCCTTCCGGCTCGTGGGTGAGAATGGCCGAATCCAGCCCGATCCGCTCTACGCGACCTTTAGCCAGAACGGTCTCATCCTTCATGTTGTACAACTGATATTTGACCGATGAGCTTCCTGCATTAATGACGAGAATATTCACATTCTGTCACCTTCCTTATCGTACCGGAAAAATCCTTCGCCGGTTTTAACGCCCAAATGTCCGGCATGCACCATCTGCTTCAGCAGGAAGGAAGGCCGGTATTTCAATTCGCCGAATTCACGGAACATCCGGTCCAGTGCGGCCAGCACCGAGTCCAGTCCGAAGCGGTCCGCCATCTCGAGAGGCCCGTGCCGGAACTCATAGCCTTTGCGCATCGCCAGATCGATATCTTCCGCAGAAGCCACACGCTCGGCGAGCGTATGAACCGCTTCGTTAATGAGCAGACAGATAAGCCGGGACGTGACAAAACCAGGCGACTCGTACACCTTAATCGCCGTTTTCTGAATCACATCTTCCACGAATCGGCGTGTCAGCATGTACGTGTCTTCCGAGGTTTTCAGACCGCGGATAATTTCGACAAGGTCGATTTTCGCAACCGGATGAATAAAATGAAGGCCGATCACCCGCTCCGGGTGCTTCGTAGAAGCGCCCAATTCCGTAAGACTAAGCGTGGACGTATTGGAAGCCAGAATCAGATCCGGGCCGCAAATTTCGTCCAGCTTTCGGAATAAACTCTTTTTAAGATCCAGATCCTCTGAAATCGTCTCAATCACCATATGGCAGGAAGGAAGCTCTTTCAGATCCGTCGTTTTATGAATGCGAGATAGAATCAGTTTCTTCTCCGCACCGGTAATAGCCCATTTCTCCAGCTGTTTGTCCAGACTCAGCTCAATCATGGCCCAAGAATGTTCCATTCGTTCGTTATCTTTCTCCACCAGGACAACTTCAAGGCCTTTAGCCGCCAACATCTCGGCTATCCCCTGCCCCATCGTTCCTCCACCGATTACACCTATCTTTTTATATTGCATCCCTATTCTCCTCTTCGTCCGTTAATCTAGGGTTGTCGATTTTTATATCTCTTTTCAAGTCCATCATACAACGTTTTCATACCTTTTTCATTAGTATACACAAAACTTTCAAAAGCAAATGCGCAATTTCGACAACTTTCGCAAGCTGTGAAAAAGGACACAGACAACCACGCTTCATTATACGGTTTCTTACCCGTTTAGAAATAGTGGAAATCTGGAATTTTCAAAAACCGTAATTAAAGGTAACTGCTAGATTTACGCGTTAAAATAGGATCAAAAAGATTCAATATTGCCCGGGCAATGGCCGCTTCGTTTTGTAAAGAAAAAACCAGCCTGGCTGTAAACAGCCTAGACTGGTTCTCGTTTTGTATACGATTATACGATTTAAGCCAATACCGGCTCCAGATGTCTTTTGCTTCCTTCAAGCAGATCACGGAACTGCTGCCCGGAAATGACTTCTTCCTTAAGCAGAATATCCAGCGATTGCTCGAATACGATCCGGTGCTTCGTCAGAAGCTCTTTTGTACGAGCCATCAACTCATCGAGGATGGCATTGTTTACTTCCATCAGCTTCTGCTGCGGAACCATTTTCAGATCGACAATGCCGAGAGATGTCAGGCCCGAAGAAATCATCGTGCGGACCATGTCGATGGACTTTTCGAAGTCGTTGCTAGACCCAGTACTGCGGCCGCCGTAAATAATCTCTTCCGCAGCCGCGCCGGCCAGCGCGATCATAATCTGATCTTCGATCGCTTCTTTGGAATACAAATACTGGTCCTGCGGCGGGTTGTGGCGCACATAACCGAGCGCTTTGCCGCGAGGCCGCAGGGAAACCTGGGCGACGGAATCCGGACGCACCAGCTCTGCGATAATGGCATGGCCGAGTTCGTGATAGGCAACCCGGATCTTCTCTTCCTGGGTCGCTTCACGGTCTGTCTGTTCGCCCATCATCACTTTATCGATGGCGGCGAGCAGATCTTTCTGCATGACGGTCTCCTGCTGGCCGCGCAAGGCGTAAATGGCCGCTTCATTCAGCACGCTTTCGAGCTGCGCTCCGGAAAATCCGAAGGTTTGCTCCGCGATTTTCTCCAGATCCGCCGCTTCGTCCAGCGGCTTGTTCTGGGCATGAATGTTAAGAATGGACAGGCGTCCCTTCTTGTCCGGCAGCTCGACGTCGATATGACGGTCAAACCGTCCCGGACGGAGCAGAGCCGGGTCCAGCATTTCTTTGCGGTTGGTCGCCGCAATGATCAGAATGCGCGGCGTCGTATTTGTATGAATGCCGTCCATTTCCGTCAGGAGCTGGTTCAGCGTCTGGTCGTACTCGCGCTGCTGTCCGCCGTCACGCTTGCCCCCGATCACGTCGATTTCATCGATAAAAATAACGGCGTTTTCTTTGTTTTCCTTTTGGGCTTTCGTTCTGGCTTCCTGGAAAAGGGTTCGTATCCGTGAAGCACCTACACCGACATACATCTCTACGAATTCACTGCCGGAAGCGGCAATGTAAACGGAATTCGTATGATGGGCGGCCGCTTTGGCCATCAGCGTTTTCCCCGTTCCCGGAGGACCGGTCAGCAGGATGCCCTTCAGAGGGCGGATGCCAAGCTTCTTCGTTTCTTCCTGTTTGACGAGAAAATCAAGCGCTTCGACAAGCTCTTTCTTGGCGCGTTCCTGACCGCCGATCTGATCGAAGCTGAGGTAGGAAGGCTGCCGGGATTTCCCGCGCGTACCGGCTCCCGCGCCGATTCCGATGCCGGAACCCCCACGGCTTTTCATCATATAAAGAACGGCTGTAATAAGGGCGGCTGTAAACAGTAAAGGGATAATGTTGACTTTAATAAAGGCCAGAAAAATGAATAGTACCGGAGCAGCGCCAATCGCTATCTCTTTTCCGTATTTGCTCATTTAAACACCCCAACTTTTTCGGCATTTCGCGGCAGCACCACGTATTTGTGCTGATCCCCTTTTTGCAGATGAACATAAACGTTCTGCTCGTCCATTTCGGTTTTCACGACCAAATTGCTATCTTTGTCTGTTTTATGCTTTTCCAGTGCCGTAGGTATATCGGCATAGTGACGGGTTTCCATCGCCTGGGCGACATCAAATAACGCTTGCGCCCACCATTTATCGAGATCCGGAGATTCTTTTGTATTGACCGACAGTTTCACGCCACGGGAACCGATTGTCGAGGCCCCTTCTTTTGTAATGCGGCCGTACACTTCTCTTAAGCTGGTGTCAGGTTTGAGGGACAGACGGATCGAAACTTCTTTATCATTATATGTGACCTGGGATTGCTCAACCCCCGGTGTTTCTTTCACGATATTGCCTAGCGGTTTTCCGATGGCGTAGGTTTGATAAGCGAACCAGCCGCCAAAAAGGAAAAAAGCGGTGATGACGACACTTAAAAGGACGGGCAAGAGACGTATTTTACGCAACTTACGTCCCCCTTTCTATATCATTCGTATTTAGCAAATGCTATACGAATAGTATATCACAGTCCGTAACCCATGGGCAAAAAAAACGATGGAGACTTTGACAAAATAACGAAATGAGAGAAAAGCTCACCCTATTGAAGGCTGAGCTTAAACGTATCTTCGAGTGCACCCGTCTTTAAATTGTAATAATCATAGAACGCCCGGTCCTGCTCGTCTTTATAAAAGACTTCCCAGACATACTTCCCTTTGAATTCGCCCGCGTTAACGCGCAGAATATCCAGCTTGGCGTTTTTCTTCGCCATGATTCCGCGCACGGCTTCTTCCGTTATGTTCTCGGCGGTCATTTCCGTATGAATCTCGTCGATGGCCAGACCGGTTCCGTCCTGTTTGAGCGGCACCCAGACGATCAGCCCGTTGCCGAGCTTGTCTTCCCCGTACACGACTTCATAGGAGCGGGCTCCGTGAAAAGCTTCGACCCGGTTAGCCTTGGTCATCGTCGTTTTCTCATAAGCCGCCTGAACGGCCTCGGAATTTCTTTCCCAGTGGTTCGCCTGCACGTTCACGTAAAAACGGTTAATGCCGAACCCCGATGTCAGCACGACAAACAGTCCGATCCAAATGGCTTTTTTAAGCATTTCGTTCCCTCCTTCCTCTTGCTGAAGACTAGCTGTTCGTCAAACGGGCGAAGCACGATTCGAATTCCCGTTTAATCTTCTCTTCGTCAAGTGTCAGGCATTCGCGGCCGCTTACGATCCAACTGCCGTCTACGCACACATCTACCACATCATGGGCGGATGCCGAATAGACGATATGGGAAACATAATCCGTACGAGGCAGAAAATGAGGCTGGTCGATATCCAGCGCGATAAAATCGGCCTTCATGCCAGGCTGGAGCGTGCCGATATCGTCAAGCCAGATGGAGCGCGCGCCCATCGATGTGCCCATGCTTAAAGCGGCGGCGGCCGGCACCGCGGTCGGATCGCCGGTTACGCCTTTGTGGATCAGGGCGGCAAGCCGCATTTCCTCGAACATGTCGAGGTTATTGTTGCTCGCGGCACCGTCCGTGCCAAGGGACACGTTTATGCCGGCTTTGAGCAGCTCGGGCACGCGGGCAACGCCGCTGGCAAGCTTCAGGTTGCTCCCCGGATTGTGCGAAACCCCGACGTTGTATTTGGCAAGAACGGCGATCTCTTCGTCCGTCAGGTGAACGCCGTGAGCGACGAGAGTCGGCCGCGTGAAAACGCCCAGTTTTTCCAGATGCTCGACCGGCCGTGCCCCATACTGCTCTGCGTTCGCTTCCACTTCTTTTAAAGTCTCGGACATATGGGTATGAATAGGCAGGTCCAAATCGTGGGCGGCTTGGACAAACCGTTCGATGTAATCCGGCGGGCACGTGTAAGGAGCGTGCGGGGCCATCATCGTCGTAATGCGCCCGTTCGCGGCGCCGTTCCAGTCCTTGGCGAATGCGATCGCTTCCCGGAGCTTGGCTTCCTGAACGTCGGCCGGACACAGTCCGATGACACCGCGGGTCAGGCGCGCACGCATACCGGAATCGGATACGGCCTGGGCCACTTCGTTCATATGGTCGTACATGTCGACAAATGTCGTTGTGCCGCCTTTGATCATTTCCAGGATGGCCAGGAGCGTTCCGTAGCGCACATCCTGCGCCGTGAACTTGCCTTCCATCGGCCACATCTTCTCCTCCAGCCATACCTGGAGGGCGAGATCGTCTCCGTAGCCTCTCAGCAAAGTCATCGCCGCATGGCCGTGCGTATTGACGAGTCCGGGCATGTAGAGCTTGCGGTCCCCGCGAATGACTTCGTCATAAGTTTCGAGCGGCTGCGGCGCATCCTTTCCTATATATGTAAGCTGATTCCCTTCCATAACCATACAGCCTTCGATTACGGGAGCAGCGGCGTCCCCGGTTACGAACAAACCGTTTATGATAATCGTTTTTTTCATCCGTTAGCCCTCATTCCGTATAAATCCGCCGAAATCGGCAGTTATTCTTATCTTTTCAATGTACAACGTCACTTGTTTAAAATCAAGCGAAGCAAACAATTGAAAAAACGCTCATCCAGTGATTGCTTTCTGGGGAAATGTTATGATATTTTTAAGTTTGTGAGTTTAAGCTACAAAATTCTACATACATTAAACTTAACTTCACGGAATCTTTACAATCGAATCACTAGGAGGAACCGTAATGGCATCGCTTTTTAGCAGTAAAAGAGGAGACGTCGATTTTTTAAACCTGCTCATACGGGCGGCAGAAAACACACTCCATGCATCCCAGATGTTCAGAAACGCGATGATGGGAGATAAAATTCCGGAAAACTTTTTCCAGATGATCAAAGACATTGAGAGCAAAGGCGATCAGATCACCCACGAAATCTTTAAAGAGCTGAACAAAGTCTTTATCACTCCGCTTGACCGTGAAGATATTATGGAGCTGGCTTCCAAGCTCGACGACGTACTGGACGGCATTGAAGCGACAGCGGCACGTTTTGACTATCTCAACATCAGCCAGACAGACAAGGTTATGCAGGAATTCTCCGCCGTGATCGTGTCCAGCTGCCAACATATGCTCGATGCCTTCAAGCTTCTTTCCAAAAAGAAGTACATGCAGATCCCGCAACATACGGTTGAAATCAATGCGCTTGAAAACGAAGCCGACCGCTTGATGCGCGAAGGCATCCGTGAAATTTTTATCACCAAACGCGATCCTTACGAAGATTTCAAGCTCAAAGAACTTTATGAACGTCTCGAACAGACCACCGATGCATGTGAAGACGTTGCCAACATCTTGGAAAGCGTCGTGCTGCGCTACTCGTAGGCCCAGCAGTTTAGGAGGATTTCATGACGACAACAGTTCTTATTACCTTGATTGCGATCGTTTTTCTCGCCCTTGCCTTTGATTTCATTAACGGTTTCCACGATACGGCGAACGCGGTAGCGACTTCGATCTCTACGCGTGCGATGAGTCCGAAAGTGGCTATTATATCCGCCGCATGTCTGAACTTCGTCGGCGCCTTGTATTCTTCGGAAGTGGCCAAGACGATCGGCAGCGGGATCGCGGACCCGTCCAAGATCAACCACGGTGAATTTATCGTCATCGCGGCCCTGCTTTCCGCCATTATCTGGAACCTGGCAACCTGGTATTATGCCATTCCTTCCTCTTCCTCCCATACCCTCATCGGATCCATTGTCGGAGCCGTGCTGGCCGGGGCGGGAGCCGACTACGTCAAATGGGGCGGTCTCGGCAAGATTGTGCTGATTCTGGTGCTTTCGCCGATTGTCGCATTTGTGGCCGGCTACATCATCATGACGATCATCAAATACCTGGTTATCCTGACAGGCAACAAATCCCGTTCGAAGCTGAACCGCGTATTCAAGTTCTTCCAGATTTTGTCCGCCTGGCTGCTGTCCTTCTCCCACGGGGGGAACGACGCTCAGAAAGCGATGGGCATTATCGTATTCGGACTCGTCGCTGCCGGAGCCCAGACAACCATGGACGTGCCGTTGTGGGTGAAAATCGCCGCTGCGACCGCAATGGGTCTCGGCACCTCGATCGGAGGCTGGAAGATTATCAAGACGATCTCCAAAAACTTGATCAAAATCGAGCCGATCAACGGATTCGCTTCGGATTTAACTTCCTCCATCGTGATTCAGACTTCCACGCACATGGGGATGCCGCTTTCGACGACTCACGTGATTTCCTCCGCGATCATCGGTTCGGGTTCCGTACTCCGGTTTCATGAGGTGAAATGGGGTACCGTAACGCGCATGATCGTTACCTGGATCATTACGATTCCGATCAGCATCATTTTGTCTTATGTGCTGTACACCGTGTTGTTTAAGTTCTTCGTATAACATGTAATTCAAATAGCGAGTTCCATTAAAAAACCGCCATACGGCCTAAAAGGCCCATATAGCGGTTTTTCTGGTTTTCAAGACCAAAACCCTCACTTGCTTATTCCGGAAGGTAATAGGCCAGGCTCTGGAGCTCTGCCGTAAAGTCCGCATGATGCACGCGGATTTCCTCCGGTACTTTCAGAATCGACGGAGCGAAGTTCAGAATCGCTTCGATCCCCGCCTTTACGAATTGGTTGGCGACATTCTGCGCTTCCGGCGCCGGAACGGTTATGATGCCGATTCGAATGCTGGAATCCCGGATAACATCGGCCAGATGCTCCATGGGCAGAACGCTCATGTTATTGATGACCTGGCCGATCTTGTCCGGCGACGAATCGAAAATCGCCGTTATTTTCATCTGATCGCGCAAGTAGATGTTATAGTTGCACAGCGCCCGCCCCAGGTTACCGGATCCCACGAGGGCAACCGGTATTTGGCGGTCAAGCTTCAGAATCTGCCGGATCTTCTCGATAAGATAGGTCACATCGTACCCGATCCCCTTCTTACCGAATTCACCGAAGTAAGCCAAATCTTTGCGGATTTGGGCCGGGTTCAGATTCAGTTTCTGCCCCAGATCCTGGGACGAAACCGTTAATACGTTTTTCTTTGATAGTTCATTTAGAAAACGCAGATAGATCGGCAGCCGTTTTACGACCGCCTCGGATATTTTAAGTGACTTCAAGCGAATTCTCTCCCATCCATTCCTGAATTCTCGGTACGATGCGCTCTACAGGCATATGCTCAATCTTCGGTCCCGGCAGGGAGTAGAGAAAGTGCTTCCCGTACTGCGTCTCAATGACTCGCGTATCGTAAATCAGCACAATCCCTTTGTCCGAAGCCCTGCGTACAAGTCGGCCGAAGCCCTGCTTGAATCGGATGACGGCCTGAGGCACCGACAGCTTCATGAACGGGTTCTGATTCCGTTTTTTCAGGTTTTCGCTCTTCGCTTCAACCAGCGGATGGTTCGGCGGCTGGAAAGGCAGCCGTACGATGGCCAGACAAGTCAAGGCTTCTCCCGGAATGTCCACCCCTTCCCAGAATGAACTCGTGCCGAGCAGCACGCACGCTTTATGCTCTTGGAAGAGCCGGGTCAGCTTGCTGCGGTTGCCGGTGTCCACCCCTTGGCCGAGCACATGGATGCCGTGCGGGCGGAGATTCTCCTTCAGAACCGCGTGGGCAAGCTTCAGCATCCGGTTCGAAGTGAACAGCACGAGCATCCTCCCTCGCGTAGCCACGGCCACATCCGTAAGCGACTCCGTCAGCGCTTTGAGGAACTCCTCTTCGCCGCTGCGGCCCCGGATCATCGGAAAGTCCCGCGGTATGCAGACAAGAGCCTGCTGCCGGTACTGGAACGGAGACGGAAGCTGGACGGTTTTCAGCTTCGGATTCTCCTCTTCTTCGACCGGCAGTTTCAGCCCCAGCTGATCCGCCGAATACTGGAACGATTTATTGACCGAGAGGGTGGCCGATGTGAGAATAACGCTCTCTTTGTTGTCAAAGAAATGTTCGCGGATAAGCGGACTTACGTCCATCGGCACGGAGATCAGGTTGATCGAACGGCTTTTGTTGTACGTCCCCGCTTCCACCCAGTAAACGAAGTTATCGTCCGCCATCTTCATAAAGAAGCGGAGCGTCTCTTTCGCTGCCTGGAGTTCCTTCGCCACGCCGCCGAGATCGGTTACGAAGCTCTGGACGTCGTATTCTTCCTGGACTTCTTTCAAATCCTGCACAAGCGAATCCACGGATTTATACACTTCTTGAATATGCTGTTCCAAAATCTCCTCAAGATCCGTGAAATCGCTCCAGTTCGGGGGTAACGATTCTTTCTTCAGACGCATCACCAGGGAACCGGGGTCGATTTGGCCGGGCTCGGAATTCGTCTGGAGCAGCTCGTAAAACTTTTCACAGAGTAAATCCCAAGCTTCCTTAATGAGCAAGGTTTTCGGGAAAAGGTTGTCGATTCCGTTCATCCAGGTAGCCGCCCGGTAATCGTCGTCATACCGTTGAAGCTTCGTGCGAAGCGCCGGCAGCTGCCCGTTCCGGCTGTCCTTAAACAGCCAAAGAAGCTGATTCGTCAACCCCAGGTAGTGAAGCTCCTTGCCCAGATGCTTGCTTGCCACTTCTTCGAAATGGTGGGCCTCGTCCAGAACGAGATGCTTATAAGCCGGCAGCACCCGGTTCTCGGCCTTCATATCGGTAAACAGCAGCGAGTGGTTCGTAATGACTACGTCCGAATTGTTGGCGTCATGGCGCGCACGGTGATAAAAGCATTTTTTGAACCACGGACAGTGCCGGTTCTGACACGACTCGGCATCGCTGGAAACGGTATGCCAGAAAGCGGCCCCTTTGTTCCCGAAATGCAGTTCCTCCTCGTCGCCGTTCTGCGTCTGGCTCAGCCAGACGACCATCTGGGCGGCCGTAATGGCATCCTCCTTGCCCGTATCGAACTCCTGCATGGAGATGCGGTTCTCGAATTTGCGGAGGCACAAGTAGTGGCTGCGGCCTTTGAGAACCGACGCTTTGAAATTTACCGGAAAAATGTCGTGAAGCAGCGGAATATCCCGCTCACGCAGCTGCTCTTGCAGATTGATCGTATGCGTGCTGACGACCACCTTCTCGTCATGCTTAATCCCGTAATAGAGGGACGGGATCAAATACCCGAGCGATTTGCCCGTGCCCGTGCCAGCTTCGATCATGAGGTGCCGGTCGTTCTGGAAGGCTTCTTCGATTTCACGAATCATGATTTCCTGGGCTTCGCGGCTTTCGAAATGCTCGAACTTGGCTTTCAAAGCTTCTTTGACCTGATCGTAAACGTCTTCAAAAGAGTCGCTCAATTCCAGCACATCGTTCTCGTCACGTACCGGATCTTCGTCCCCCCAGTCCTGCACATTCAGCGCGAACTGGCGGTAATACTGGTGAATCGACTGGTCCAAGGGAGTCTGCTGTTCCTTGAACCGGGCGATTTCCGACATAAACCAGCCGAGATCGCTCGTCTCGGCCGGCAGGATTTGAGCCAGCCGCTGAACCGTCAATAAAGGCAGGGACAGAAGCCTGTCCAGGCTCATCGTCCAGATTTCCGCCGTAACGTCCGCATCGCTGTCGGCCTGATGGGGCCGCTCATGTTCGATGCCGAAGGCCGAAGCCACCATGCCGAGCTGGTAAGTCGGTAGAGAAGGAAACACAATTCTCAGCATGTCTATCGTATCCAGAACGCGCCCGGTAAAATCGGGATAGCCCGTTTTGCGCAGGGCCCGCTGTAAAAAACCGAGATCGAACGAAGCATGATGGGCCACGAGAACACAGTCAAAAAGCAGCGGATACATCTCCGCCATAATATCGTCGACCTTAGGGGCATGCTCCACCATCTCGTCGGTAATGCCCGTAAGCTCCGTAATCGAAGAAGGTATACTGATCCCCGGATTTACCAGGGAAGTATACCTGTCGGTTACTTCCATATCATCTATAATAACGAGACCGACTTGAATAATATCGTCAGCCGGGCCCGTTCCAGTCGTTTCAAAATCCAAAACAGCAAATTTCATAAGTTCAAGCCTTCTTCCTTTCTCCAGCTTCTATCCTAAGCATACCACATTTAGAGGTCCAGAGGGGAAGTTAGTTTGTCAATTCCGCAAATAAGGAGATCATCCGTTCTTATTCTTTTTATTCGTTTGATGCGGAAAAAAGCTCCAGGCAGTCCGGATCGGCATGGTAGGCCTTTTTGAAATACTCAAGCGCCTGTTCCAGGTTCCGGTTCTGAAATTGAATGCAGCCCATCGCGTTGTAAGAGATGGCTTTCATCTGTTTATTTTCGGTGAGTGCCAGAAGAAGGGTAAAGTGCCGGGCGGCTTCCTCGTTGTCTCCCTGGCGCAGATACCCCATGGCGAGATAAGCCCTCGCAAGTAAAAAGTCCGGTTCGCGCGTAAGCAGAGCCTCGAATTCCCGGGTTGCCTGCTCGTACATAAGCAGCATATAAAACCCCTGTCCGCGGATAAACTCCACCGCATCCTTCCCTTCGGCCGAATGAGGCTGAGCCTCTTCGGCAGGCTGCGGCACGTTCTGCAGCTGATTCGAATCGGCGGCTGAGGCTAAAGAGGACGTGACGGACGCGTTTCCGACGGACAGGGTTTTCCCAAGCTTCTCCTCAAAGAGGAGCCAGTGCTCGATACAATCGTCACTAATGGCCTTCAGGGCCCCAAGCTCTTCTTCAAGTTCCGCTTTTAACGCACCTTTTGCATTCGGCAACTGAAGCAAAATTTCATCCAACACTTCATTCATCGTGGCGAACAAATGTTTGAACACTGTGCATCCCCCACCCTTCGGCTTTGCTGTCGTACACTCATTCTGCGTTGCCGAAGGGCTTTTCATACAAGTTCTTTAAGGGTGCCAGACGTTACAGTACAGTTGCATGCATTTCCTCTTTTAACAGCTGGGCCACTTTATTGTTTTCTCCCATAATGGCAACGGTCGGCTTGTGGCGCCGCGCCTCTTCTTCCGTCATCATCGCGTAAGAAATGATGATAACGGTGTCGCCTGTCTGCACGAGCCGCGCCGCGGCACCGTTAAGGCAGATGACCCCCGTTCCGCGCGGACCCGGTATAATGTACGTTTCCAGGCGGGCCCCGTTGTTGTTGTTAACGATCTGAACCTTCTCGTTGGGCAGCATATCGACCTGATCCAGCAGATCCTCGTCGATCGTAATACTTCCGATATAATTAAGATTCGCCTCGGTCACCGTCGCACGGTGTATTTTGGCCTTCATCATTGTTCTGAACATGCGATCACTTCCCCAGGGTTAAAATGGTGTTGTCGATAAGCCGCGTGGCGCCGAATTTGACCGCCAGCGCGACGATGAGCCGCACGGGTACGCCGGCTTCCACCGCTTCCGGCTGCTCCAGCTGCGGGTACGTCAAAACCTCCACGTAATCGATATCGGCGAGAGGAGCTTCTTCGATGACGGCTTTTACGGCGCCGCGGAGGTCTTCCGCCCGAAATGAAGCGTGCTCCCGCACCCAGGCTTCCGCAGCTTTCAATGAGCGGCTCAGAACCAGCGCCTGTTCGCGTTCGTCCTTGCTCAGGAATACGTTCCGGGAGCTCATGGCAAGTCCGTCTTCTTCGCGCAAAATGGGGCAGGCCACAATGTCCACGTTCATGTTCAGGTCCTGCACCATCTGAGAAACGACGGCAACCTGCTGCGCGTCCTTAAGTCCGAAGAAAGCTTTATCGGGCTGAACGATATTGAGCAGCTTGGCAACTACCGTAGTCACCCCGTCGAAATGCACGGGTCGTGAAGCGCCGCAGAGCACCGAAGTGATGCCCGATACCGAAACCGTCGTTTTGACCGGTCCCGGATACATTTCTTCGACCTGGGGCAGAAAAACGATGTCCACGCCGGCTTCTTCCGCCAGCTTCAGGTCACGCTCGGTATCCCGCGGGTAACGGTCCAGATCTTCGGTAGGACCGAACTGAAGCGGGTTGACGAAAATGCTGAGCACGACGATTTCACTCGCTTCGCGGGCCGCTTTGATCAGACTCAAGTGCCCTTCGTGAAGATAGCCCATCGTGGGCACGAAACCGACCGGGGCTTTAAGGGACGCCCCGATCCCGGATTTTTTCTGTTGCAACGTGCTGCGCAGCAAGGCTACGCTTTGAATAACTTCCAACGTCTCTCTCTCCTTCGGGACTAAAGCTAGGATAACCGTTTATTTCACGGCCGTTCCGTACAAATACTGGAGAACTTCGTTGTCTCCTTTAAAGCCGTGCTGCTCGGCCGGGAATTTGCGGCCCTTCACTTCGGCCACATACTGCCCGATCCCTTCGCGGATGGCCAGGCCGACCTGCGCGTAAGCTTTAACGAATTTTTTGGCCGGAGCGTCCGGCTCGTAGCCTAGCATATCGTGAAAAACGAGAACCTGGCCGTCACAGGAAGCTCCTGCTCCGATACCGATCGTCGGGATGGACAGCTTGCTTGTGATCCATTCCGCCAGTTCTTCCGTTACCAATTCCAGTACGATCGCGATTGCGCCTGCTTCTTCCAGCGCTTTGGCGTCTTCCATCAGTTTGCGGGCCTGTTCGGAATTTTTGCCCTGTATGCGGTAACCGCCCAGCACGTGAACCGACTGGGGCGTCAATCCGAGATGACCGACGACAGGAACGCCCGCCTGGGTCAATGCTTTAACCGCATGGGCGATTTCCGCGCCGCCTTCCAGCTTCACGCCTTTGGACAGACCCTCGCGCATAATCCGTCCCGCGTTCTGAAGCGTCGTATCAAGGCTTCCGTGATACGTCATAAACGGCAGATCCGTCACGACAAAAGCCGATTTCACGGCACGTGTCACCGCTTTGGTATGATAAATCATTTCGTCCAGCGTGACCGGCAGAGTGGATTCATGTCCCTGAATGACATTTCCCAGGGAATCTCCTATCAGAATCATGTCTACTCCCGCTTCGTCAGCCAGTTTGGCCGTCAGATAATCGTAGGCCGTCACCATTGAAATCGGTTCCTTGCTCGCTTTCATTTTTTGCAGCTTGACAGTCGTCACCGGTTTGCGCTCTTGCGCCATGTCAATCCCACGCTTTCTTTTTTAATGTGGAAAAAATAAAACCGTGCTTCCGTCCAAGCCTTGACCGGGTTCTAAGCATCAAAAAACCCCTTCAGCAAACAGACTGAAAGGGCGCATAGTCAAAGAATCGTGAATCGTATGATCCTTCTGTCTCGGTCCTTCAGGCTCAGAGCAGAATCAGAAAACACACAAACGTACTTTATGCAATTGTCTAAAGCATTAACCGTATAAGTGCAGTTCCGAAGATACCGCCTTACGGTGACAGTATATCAAAAACCCGGTCTTTTGAACAGACGGTTAGCGTAATTCGACATCGCCGCTGTAAATTTTAACCTTGCGGCCGTCGTCTGTGATCACGGTCAGCGCCCCGCTGTCATCGAGCGAATCCGCCCGTCCTTCCACCGTTTCCTGGCTCGTTTTGACCCGGATGGGACAATTCAGCGAGACGCTCATCGCTTCCCACATGATCCGGATCGGAGCGAATCCGTTTTCCAGATACAGGTCGTACAGCTGCTCCAGCTCATTCAGAAAAGCCGCAATCATCGCCTCCCGCCGAACCGGCGCTCCCGATTCCAGGGCAAGTGAAGTGGCGACCGGTTTCAGGTCTTCCGGGAAGTCGGCTTCGGTCAGATTCGCCGTGATGCCGACACCGATTATGACGTATTTCAGCCGCTCGTCTTCCCCGCTCATTTCAAGCAGAATCCCGCTTACCTTGCGGCCCTTCACGAGAAGATCATTGGGCCATTTGATGCCGATATCGATGCCGCATACCTTGCGGATAGCCCGGCAAAGAGCTACCGCGGTAAGCAGCGTAAGCTGGGGAACGAAGTAAACCGGCACACGCGGCTTCAAGATCAGGCTCATCCAGATGCCCTTCCCTTTCGGCGAATGCCAGTGCCTGCCCATCCGGCCGCGGCCGGAGGTCTGCTCTTCGGCAAAGATCAGCGTCCCTTCCTCGGCCCCTTCCGCGACGAGCCTGTGCGCTTCGTTCATAGTGGATTCTACCTCTTCGCGGACTTCGATGTGCCGGCCCATAAAGCGCGTTTGCAAGGCTTCTTCTATATGAGCCTTCCGGAGCTTGTCAGGCTCTTCTGTCAGACGGTAGCCTTTACGTGTGACGGCTTCGAACTGAAACCCGTCCTGCCGGAGGCTTTCGATATGCTTCCAGACGGCTGTCCGGCTGCAGCCCAGCTCCCGGCTGATTTGCTCGCCGGACAAATATACGCCCGGATTGCTCCGGAACAAGTCTACAATTCGCTCGCGTACCGTCATGAGTCATTCATCTCGCATTTCTGTAGGACGGAAAGCTTCCGTCATTAAAATTTCTAGGATGTTTTCCAGCTGCCCTAAGGCAACCCGCTCCAAAAGCCTATTCAGCGTTTCGCCTATCCAGGGTCCCGCTTTCTGTCCGCTTTGCGCCATCAGGTCGCTTCCGCCGACGGCGAGATCTTTGACACTATAGACCGGCATCACCCGTATCCATGGTTCACCGTTTTCCAGGTAGACGTTAGCTTCCTCCGTCATGAAGCTGAAAAGCTCTTCCAGACATGCTTTATCGGCAGACGTATGCATTTCTTCGTCCGTGGAGAGACCCCCGGAAGCTTCGTACCGACCGGATGCAAGGCGTGGCACCACCTGACTAGGCTGCCCGTGCTTCGCAGACGGCTGAGCGTCTTGCTCCGGGCGCTGGGCTCCCGCGCGGGATGCTTCAAGGCAGTCTGACTCACCTTGAGCCACTGCCAAGCCGGACTGCGCCGATTTCCCGGGCAGCGTCCCATATTGTCCCGTACGCCCGGTGCCCGCGGGTGAAGCTGCTCCCGTTCCGGCCTGCCGTTGCCGCCACGCTGCGCGCAGCAGCCCGGCCGCGCGCAGCCAGCCGCGCACAGCCTCTTTGCCGTGAGCAAGCACGGCAAGCTTGAACCGCGCGGCTGCGCGCTCTTCCGCGGACGCCTGCGCCTCCGGCCGCGGCCTCACCGCCGCATCTTCAGCGTCACCGCTCTGAAGATGCGCGTGCACGGCGAGGATGCGCGTCAGACGCGCGATGTCCTCGCCGGGGAACGTCAGCGCGCGCAGCTCCGCTCTGACGGCTTCAAGCTGCTGCGAACCGATCAGCAGCAGCAGAACCGCCCATCTGTCCTCTTCCGCAGGGATAGAGGACAGATGGGCGATAACCGCCTGCGCATGGGGATGCCCCCATGCGGCGAAGTGCAGCGCGAGCGGCATCTTCGCGTGCCGCCAAAGACCGCTCGCGAGGAGCAGCCCCGTGGCGCGGGCCGGGTCCGCGCCGCCCACCATGCGCTGGAGCTCCGCGCGTACGCGCTCCATCGCGATGTGCCGCAGCAGAGGGGCCTGCCGCAGCAGAGCCTGCCACGTGGCCTCTTCGATCTCGAGGCCGTATTCGGCTGAGAAGCGGATGCAGCGCAGCATCCGCAAGGCATCCTCCCCGAAACGTTCGGCCGCCTCTCCCACACATCTCAGAACGCCTCTATCCATATCGCTGCGGCCGCCGAACGGATCGATCAGGTTCCCTTCGACATCCATGGCCATCGCGTTCATGGTAAAGTCGCGTCTTTTTAAATCTTCTTCCAAATCCGTAATATATTCGACTTCCGCCGGTCTGCGAAATCCCTCGTATTCCGTTTCCTTCCGGAAGGTAGTGACTTCAAAACTGTAAGCCCCCGTCAGAACGGTTACCGTACCGTGCTGAAGTCCCGTAGGCACCGTCTTGGAGAAGGCTTCCATCACCTCTTCGGGTTTGGCCGAAGTCGCGATGTCCACATCCTTCACGGGCCTTTCCAGAACAAAATCCCTGACAAACCCGCCGACAAAATAAGCTTCATGCTGACGGGATTGCAGTTTCTCAAGCACACGGCGCCCTTCTTCGATCATGGTCCGGTTTTTCTCTTCCATCGTATGTACTCTTCCTTCCGTTACCGGAACACGCTTACCTTTCCGCGCAAGCTTGTTTGTCCACCCGGTGCGACGGAGGCAGTTCTTTTCCGAGAACCCGGTAATAGATTTCCTCGTACTGCATCGTAATCCAGTCATTGCAGAAGGTCGTGCGGGCACGGTTCAGACATGCCGCCGACATTTTTTCGTACTGCTGCGGATCGCTGAGCAGTTCCACCGCGTAGTCCGCCATCTTCTCCGTGTCGCCGATTTCCGCTAGAAAGCCGGTCTCGCCGTGCGTCACCAGCTCGGGAATTCCGCCCGCTATCGAACCGACAGTCGGTACTCCGCATGCCATCGCTTCCAGGGCGACAAGTCCGAAGCTTTCTTTTTCCGAAGGGAGCAGCATAACGTCCCCCAGAGAGATAAGCTGCGCGACATCATCCTGTTTGCCGCAAAAGTTGACCCGGTCGCTAAGGCCTAGTTCTTTCACGTACGAAATCACTTTGGAGAGCTCGGGACCTTCCCCTACAAATAGAAGACGACTCGGGATTTTTTCACTGACGCGCTTGAAAATATCGACCACGTCCGTGACCCTTTTGACCGGCCGGAAATTCGAAATGTGCAGCAAAATTTTCTCGTCGTCCCGGGCGAATTCTTTGCGAAGCGACTTCACGTCCCGCGGGTAATACACCCGTTTGTCCACGAAGTTGTAAGTCAGATCAATGTCGCGGGAAATATCGAGCGTTTCTCTCGTTTCCGCGATCAGATCGTTGGAAACGGCCGTAACCGCATCGCTTTCGTTAATGGCGTACCGGATCAGGTCGCTGATGGACTGATCTTGAGCGAGTACCGTAATATCCGTCCCGTGAAGGGTCGTAACGACCTTCAAATCAGGTCCTACCATCTGCTTGGCCAGCAGAGCGCAAACGGCGTGGGGGATCGCATAATGCACATGCAGCAGATCCAGCTTCTGCATCTGCGCGACCTGCGCAAGCTTGCTCGCGAGGGACAAATCGTAAGGAGGGTAGCGGAAAACGTAATAATCGCTGACCTCAACCTCGTGATAATAAATATTGCGGTGAAATTTACCCAGCCTGAAAGGCATGCTGTGCGTTATAAAGTGGACCTCGTGGCCTTTTTCCGCGAGCAGCTTGCCGAGCTCCGTCGCAACCACTCCGGAACCTCCCAGGGTAGGGTAGCACGTGATTCCGATTTTGAGCTTATCGTTCATGCTCAGGTTCCTTTCTTGGGTAGAAAGTATTGAAGTGCAACGGGCAGCTTAGACATAAACCCTTCCGCATAAGCCATCATCCGCTTCTGTCCGAGCAGCGCGTCTCTTGCTTCCACGCGTTCCACGTAATTACGGTTCAGGGGGGTCAGCACGATGTCTTCCCCGACCTGCGGAGGCGTGAATTGGGAACGGTAAGCCTGCAGCACTTCTTTCTTGCCGGGATAGGCGTCCGAGACATCCACTACGATGTCCGGATCAATGGTATCGTTAATAAAATAAAAGAATAGGCTCTCGACTTGAAAAGCTTCCGTTTCAGGCAAATATCGTCTGAGTTTGGCATTGAAAACCGCTTCCTGCACCAGATAAGAGCATGCGATATGATCGGGATGGCGGTCTTCCCAATAAGGAGCAAAGACGATTTTCGGCTTTCTCAGCCGGATTTCCTCCGTAATCGCGTCAATCTGATCCTTGGAACCGGCCGATAAGCCCCGGTCGGGAAGTCCGAGATTGGAGCGGAGCACGATTCCCATCGCTTCCGCCGCTTTGTTCGCTTCCTCCAGCCGGTTTTCAGGCGTTCCGTTCGATGACATTTCCGAGCGGGTCAGATCGCACAAGCCGACCTTATACCCCGCTTTTGTGTGCTTCAGGATCGTACCGGCCATTCCGATCTCCGCGTCATCCGCATGTGCTCCGAATACGAGGATATCCACCGTCTCCATTAAGCTTCACCCGGCTTATACTTGTGGACAAGCTCGCGCCAGGCGAAATCCCCTCTGTCCAGAGCACGGACAAGAAGCTCCGCGGTTGCGATATTCGTTGCGACGGGGATCCCCATTACGTCGGACAAACGGAGCAGCGCAATGATATCGGGTTCATGAGGCTGAGCCATCAAAGGATCCCGCAGGAAAATAATCAGGTCCATCTCGTTTTGAGCTACCATAGCACCGATCTGCTGATCTCCGCCAAGGGGGCCTGACATAAACCGGTGGATCGTCAGACTTGTATTTTCCATAATTCTTTGGCCCGTGGTTCCGGTTGCGAAAAGCTTGTTCCCGTCGAACACATGCTCATAGGCGGTCACGAAATTGACCATCTCGTCTTTTTTGCGGTCGTGGGCGATTAAGGCAATATTTAAGCTCACTGGTAAACTCTCCCTTCCCTGCCTTCAGGGGGTCTGCTGATATGTATGGTTCGTAGAGAAGCACGATAAATAAATAGTAGTAATTAGGAAGTCCGATTGAAAGAATGAAGAACAATCAGTCGATAAAATGTTCGAACCCGTAGATCATGCCTTCATAGGTCATCACTTTATGCACGGCCGTATTTACGCCTGGCATATAAGCCGCGCGCTCATAGGAATCATGCCGGATTTTGAGCGACTCCCCGTACGCCCCCATAATAACTTCTTGCTGGGCAAAAACACCCGGAAGCCGGACGCTGTGGATCCGGAAGCCGTTATAATAAGCTCCGCGCGCTCCTTCAAGCTGCTCCTCTTCTTTGGGATTTCCTTGCCGGAACTCTTCCCGGTTCTGGGAGATAAGTTCCGCTGTTTTCACGGAAGTACCCGATGGAGCATCAAGCTTCTGGTCTCCGTGATATTCGATGATTTCGAGGTGCGGGAAATATTTGGCCGCCTGTGAAGCGAATTTCATCATCAGAATAGCGCCGATGGAGAAATTGGGGGCGATCAGTCCGCCGATTTTTTTATCCTTGCATTGTTTGTCCAACTCTTCGATATCTTGGGTCGTAAAACCCGTCGTTCCGATTACCGGTCTGACACCATGACGAATAGCTAGCGCCGTATTGGCGACAGCGCTCTGAGGTCCGGTGAAGTCTACCAGAACGTCCGCTTTGCTTTCAACCAAAGCCAGCTCCAGATCGTTGGACATTTTAACGCCGCAATCCGGAAGACCCACCAAAGACGCGGCGTCTACCGGACCGGAGGACCGGTCAACGGCAGCCACCAGCTTCAAGGAGGAATCTCCGAGTACCATTTTTACCACTTCACGGCCCATTCGTCCGCTTGCTCCGGCAACCGCTACATTAATTACTTCCTGAGTCATCACATATACCGCCTTTCTTATCTTGTGCAGTGTTTAAGGTTTCAAATACTGGCGCAGTTTCCTGCGGTACTCATCCAGCAGTCCCGCTGCCGCCTTGTTCAGCGGTTCGAGGCGAATGGCCTCTTTGGCCGCGTGTACGGCCAGATCATAGTCGTCTGCCTCCGCGTACGCGGCGGCAAGCTTCAAGTAGGCTTCAGCACTCAGCGGATCCAAAGCAGCCGCCTGCTTCAGCAGACCGATCGCGGTTTGAAGCTGTTCTTTTTCCCGGCTTTGATCCAGACACTTGTCCGCTTCCGCAATCAGAACTTTGGCTTTCAGCGTAGTCAGATGATACTGATAAGCTTCGCTTTCAGGTTCCAGCTCATAAGCGGCAACCGCATGATCAATCGCTTTTCCGAGTTTTCCGCTCCTGGCGAACGTAATCGAGAGCTTATAATGGTAGGAAGCGTTGTCTGGCTCCGACAAAACAGCCTTTTCGAACCATGCGATCGCATCTTCGAAATCATTGTTCAAAATAGCCTCGTAAGCCTTCTGAATTTCCTGTTCCCCATCCATTCGTCCATCCTCCTTCCGCCCGCAACAGAGCCGGGGATGGTACAGCATATGAGGGTTAGTCGGAATCGGTGTGTATTTTCGTCCACCTGTCCGCATCACGTGTGTTGAATTTCTTCATCACTTTATCGTGCGCTTCCGTTAAATCAATGCCAAGCGAATTCGCGAAGCAGATGGTAATAAATAAGATGTCGCCGAGCTCCAGCTCTATCGAGTTTTCTTCTTCGGATGCCTTTTTGGGTTTCTCACCGAACTGATGATTGACTTCCCTGGCCAATTCCCCGACTTCCTCGGACATTCTGGCCAGCATGGCAAGAGGACTGAAATATCCCTCTTTGAATTGCGATATGTATGTATCCACTTCCTGCTGCAGATCCTTCATTGAACGTTCCGGCATAATACGGCCTCTCTTTCCTTCCAGCCTAACTTCAATCTTATCAACATCTTATTATAGACTCGTTTTTATTGCAATTTTCGATTTTCGGACAACACTTTCCTTGTATGACATTTAGGGTAGAGGGAAAACCAAAGATAAGCAGCAAACGAAGCCAACCAGGAAGGCGGGAATCAGATGAAACGGCTGTACAGTTTTTTACTCTGCGTTATGATGTTTTTGACCGTTAGCGGTACCTGCATCGCACAATCCGCTGAGCGCGGCATAAAAGGAGAACCCGGAACGCTCGGTTACCCGGATCAAAAGCCCTCATCTTACGGAACTCAGCAGATCAAATCAGGCATAAGCGGCTCCACCGGAACGTCCGATCCGTCTCAGTATTCAAACGGCGGCGTAGGCACAAGTCTGCCCCAGCCTCCATTAAACCCTGTTCCCAAGCCGGGAGACTATCCTCCATCCAAAAAGTACAACGTCAACCTGATGCCGTTCGATTCCAAAGTATCGGATTCCGCGAGGAGAGACGATCCGACCTGGGACTGGCTGGGCTTCATCGGTGTGCTCGGTTTAGCCGGATTTATCGGCAAATACCGCAAAAAAGAATTTTATTAGCGTCCTCTCTACCTATGCAAAAAAACAGGCCAAGGAAAGGAATCCGGCCTGTTTTTCCCTATGATCCGCAGAAACAATCAAGTCGCCTCCGGCGCCCGGATGACAACGGACCCGAATTTCATTACAATAGGATTGGTGATTAGTGGCAAGTCAGGGAAGGAGGAGAAAACAATGGCACTGGCATTAAAAGATAAGACAATGCCGTATTTGAAGCAGTTCTTGCCGATCGCATTCGGAACCGCCATCTTTTCGTTCGGAGTCCATTATTTTGTCATTCCCAATGAGTTGATGGAAGGCGGGCTCACGGGCATATCGCTGCTTCTGCACTATATTTTCCTGCTTCCGCCTTCCGCGACGACGCTCGTTCTGAATGTGCCTCTCTTTTACTTGGGATGGAGGCATTTCGGCTCTAAAGCTATGGTCTACACGATTTTCGGTTCTCTTTCGTCTTCGTTTTTCTTATGGGTGATGGAAATCATGATCGGAAAAGGATGGATTATCCCTTTTGCCACCAAGCAGGATTATTTGCTTGCCGCCTTATATGCGGGTTTTACGATAGGCTTGGGACTCGGAATCGTATTCCGTTTCGGGGGAACGACCGGGGGATCGGATATTCTTGCCCAACTGGGCAACAAGTGGAAAGGATGGAGTGTCGGGCAGGTCATCCTGCTGATCGACCTCATCGTTATCGGCACGTCTTTACTCTACATACCGAAGGAAAAAGTACTCTACTCGCTGGTCAGCGTGTTTATCGGCTCCAAAATGATTGATTACATCACGGAAGGCTCGCATTCCGCCAAAGCCTTTACGATCATTACCAATGAAGCGGAAAACGTGTCTCAGGCGATTCAAAAGGAATTGGACCGGGGCGTCACTCTTTTTCCGGCTAAAGGGGCTTTCTCCCGTCAAGAGAAAGAAGTGGTCTACTGCGTGGTCTACCGACAGGAAATGCGGCGGCTCAAGGAACTGGTTAAATCCATTGACCCCACCGCATTCATTATTATCAATGAAGTGCACGAAGTATTGGGAGAAGGCTTCAAGGTTGACTAGAAGCCTTCTCTATTTTTATGCCGGACGGTATCGTAGCCGGGCTTTAACCGGAACATCCGCCAGCCGGCAAAGAGCAGGACGCCGATAATGAACGCGCCGACGACAAGCGACCAGAATACGGGCTCCTGCGTGTCGGGCAGCGGCAGGAAAGCTTCACGGTCGGAGCGGCCGAATATCCCGTCGATTGTCCTGCCGAACTCTCCCGAGGCTTGAAGTAAATTCGTTTTGTCCAGTGCCGGAGCGGCCAATCCCTTTCTCATAAACATGAGCAAGGAATCCAGCTTCTCCACTTCCGCAGGAGCACGGCTGATCAGCAGCGCCGGTCGGATGGTCGACATATGCCGGTACAGCTTGTTGTAGTCCAGTAGAGCTTCAAGCTTTTTTCGGGCCGCTACATTCGTCTCAATCCGTTTCAAGTCATCTTTGATAAGCTTGTAGTACTGGAGCCACATGGGCTGTCCCCGGTGAGTGAGCGCGTCGGCGGCCAGTCTAATCTTGGCGGC
Organism: Paenibacillus chitinolyticus NBRC 15660; assembly: GCF_000739915.1. Taxonomy (GTDB): domain Bacteria; phylum Bacillota; class Bacilli; order Paenibacillales; family NBRC-103111; genus Paenibacillus_F; species Paenibacillus_F chitinolyticus. The sequence continues at coordinate 747,376 of NZ_BBJT01000003.1, forward strand.
GGCAAAGCGCCCTTCATCCTGGGAAAAGGAAACAGAGGCATAAGTTTTCTTCGCCCCCGTAATCGTTTCCGTCAGTGCATGCAAACCTTCTATCGTAATCGAACCGTCATACGTCAGCTTAGTCGCAAGTTCTCCGAGCTGTTCGAGTTCGATTCTGGCTTCCGTCGTTTTCCCCTGTTCCGACAGCTTGTACAGCTCCTCTGCGGCTTCATTCAAGGATTCAGCCGTCTTCATTTGAACCGGAGTCATCGATGCCGCGGGAACTGCTTCTCTCGGGGCCGGCCCACAACCAACCGCCGCCGAAGCGAAGATTGCCCATGCTCCGAGCAATCCGATGATCCGCTTGCAAGAACTAAACAACATGTGGACATCCCTCCTACCACATCATATGGAGGGATGTCCACATTTAGACCTTGCGGAGCCGGTGTTTTTGATAAGGCAGACAGGCAAGAGCCGCAAGAATGCCTGCTGCGCTTAATCCGATGGTAAACCACTGGATCGTGTCCAGATGCGGCATTAGTACCTCGGAAAGTCTGGGAAAGATCCCTTTCGTATAGTCCATCCAATCGTTCGCAAATGCCCAGACAGCCACCAGCAGCACGGCGGAAACCGAGTAAGTCATCACTGAGGCGAATAAAAGCACTTCAATCGCCATACCCAAATGAGAAAGAGTAAGCATCCAATCCTGCCAGGCGACGGGGTCTCCCAGCGCATAACCGGACCAGATCATGGCTACGGCCCAGATGCCGTATTTAAAGGAAGTCACGAGACCGAACGCTTCAATAAATCCCCGCAGCAGTGACCGTTTCCCCAAACCGACTCCGGTCGTCCGCTCATCTCTTAACAAATACAGCAAGGTTAGCGTAAAAAACAGGCTTGCCGTCGGACTATCCGGAACAAAGGGCAGGTACCAGGCAGGCTCGAAATCATACGTATCTATTAACTGATATTTATACCAGTAGTAGCCGTAAACGGTTCCTAAAGCATTAATCCAAAACAGCAGCCATAGCATAGGCCGGCTTCTCAAGAGAGTAAGTGCCTGATGCAGGGTGGCGTTATTTCTCATCGTTCTGCTCCCCTCGGAAATCCGGCTAACGGATCTCTTGCGTACATTTCGTTTTACAAAAAAACCTGACCGTCTGCGTACGGTCAGGTTCTTAGACATGCTTATTGGGCTTTCTTTTGTTTAGCAAGCCAGTCAGCCAGTTTGTCCAAATCGGCATCGGTTAACCCTTTGGCGATGTTGTCTTTATACTGAGGCTGCATGCCCCCCTGGCCGTTCTTGATGATGTTCATGATCTGTTCCTTATCATGCTTGTCGCCCACACCGCGAAGTGCCGGGATTCCGTTGTTCGGCATCCCTTTCAGGTCGCCGCCATGACAAGATACACAGGTCGCTTTCTTGTAAATCTCAGCTGCCGGGTCGTCCGCTGCGACGACGCCTGCCGCTTTCTGCTGCTGTCCGCCACCGCCGGAAGCGGCGCCTCCGGCTGCTTTCTTCTCTTTCATTTCTTCTTCACGTTTGATGTGCTCCGGAATCGTGTTAGTCGCTTTCAATTCCAACTGGTAATGGTGCCAGGAGGTATACGTCAAGTATGCGGAAGCGATTAACGTCAGAAGCGCCAGAGAAGAAGCGATCGGGCGTCTGTAAAACCGGCGCTCTTTCCCTGTATCCAGGAAAGGTGCCAGAAGAAGTCCGCCGAACATCAGTCCGGGTACGATCAGCGTACCGATAACGACGTACTGATCCGATGTATACGGATATTTCAGCAGTTGGTACATAAACAGGAAGTACCAGTCCGGAATCGGAATAAAGGATGTGTTCTTAGGATCAGCCGGGTAGCCGAGCGGCGCCGGTTCTGAAATAACCAGACACAATACACCGACCAGAAATACAACGGCAACCATCCATTCTTTCAATAGAAAGTTCGGAATGAACGCTTCGGATTTCCCCGGATAAGACGAATAATCCGGAGGTACGGTGTTTTTTACTGTTTTCTTAACACGAGAATCGCCTACATAGACGACTTTCTCGCCATCTTTTTGTCCGTGAGCCACTTAAGTACCCTCCTTTCATTTTATAGCGGTCCGGAAATCCCCTGCCTGCGAATCATCAAGAAGTGTCCGGCCAGTAATGCGAGGAGAGCTGCAGGTAGGAAGAACACGTGAAGTGCGAAGAATCTCGTCAGCGTCTGCGCACCTACAATATCTCCACCCTGCAGGAACGTTTGAACGTATTGGCCCAAGAATGGGATCGATGCCGCGATCTTGATCCCTACTTGCGTAGCATAGTAGGCTTTGTTATCCCAAGGAAGCAGGTAACCGGTAAAACCAAGACCAAGCATAACAAAGAAGATCAGCATGCCGACGACCCAGTTCATTTCACGAGGCGCTTTGTACGAACCCGTGAAGAAAACGCGGAGCGTATGTAACAGCATCATAACGATAACAAGGGATGCTCCCCAGTGGTGCATACCGCGCACGATAACGCCGAATGCTACCTGGTGCTGCAAATAGTCAACGCTTGCATAAGCGTTGATAATGTCCGGTGTATAATACATCGTCAGGAACATACCGGACAAAATTTGAATTACAGTGACAAAGAACGTCAGACCGCCGAAACAATAAACGAAAGCGGAAAAATGGTGAGCCGGGTTGACGTGTTCGGGAACCTCGTGATCGGCTACGTCCCTCCAGATCGGCGTGATATCTAGACGTTCGTCGATCCAGTTGTACATATTTTTAAACATCTGATCGTTACGCCCTCCTTATTTCGCCCTTGTGTTAGCGTGCAGCTGTCCCAGATAGACGAATCCTTTATCGATTTTTACGTCGTATTCGTCCAGCGGAGCTGGAGCTACCGCAAGGTTTTTGCCGTCAGCGGTGTAATGCGCGCCGTGGCATGGGCAAAAATACTGGTTTTTGTACTCCGGATTGTTGTTCCAGTTAACCGTACAACCCAAGTGCTTACATGTCGGGTTCAAGGCGAAGATTTTGCCGTCTTGACCCTTGGTGATCCATGCGGTCAGTTCCACATCGCTCTCGTACCAGCCGTCCACCTGATGGACCTGAAACGTGAATGATGTGGGCTCATTCGTAATTTTGGCTTCTTCAACTACTTTGATCCAATCCGAAGCCTTCTTCGGCTGAAGCACCGGATCCACCGCGAATCTCAGCATTGGAGCTACCATACCGGCCGCCATGAAAGCGGTGGTACCGCCGAGCGTGTACGAAAGAAACTGGCGGCGGGACATTTGACGCCGTACTACTGGCTTCTTGCCATGGTGCTCATTCGAATTGTTGCGTTCACTCATTTCGCGTGCTACCCCCCTAAGCCATTCAATTTGTCGGCATGACAAATCGAACCTATATCACGTGTCGTTCGACATTATCTTACACTTCATAGACTAGGACATTACTAATAATATCCTACGACCTTTGGGGCGTCAAGGATGTAGCCGCAAGGTCTTGGGAGTGCCTTCTCGGGTTGTGTTGCGATTTTAACAAAATTGTCACAATTTCCCCCGGGAAACACGCCATCCTTTTTATCTTTACCAAATTTTCGAATTCTAACGAATCTCTTCAGATTTTTTTGAAAACCAGAGCTGTTCGATCCGTTCCCCTATCTCTTTCTTCGCTTCCTGTCCGGGATACCGCAGCGCCTCGGGGGAAATGTGTACGATCAGATCCGCATTCTGCAGCTGCCAGGCCCCGATCTCCGGATGTGCGGTTACCACGACGACATAAGTGAAACCGGCCTTCCTTAGCTGCCCGCAGGTCCTTTCCACGTATTCACGATCCGTATCCTCCGGGGTGCAGTAATGGAGAGCCGGGTACGTGACGACTCTTCCTTTGTAAGGTATCTCCAGCACGTCCAGGACGTCCCTGAGGCTTTCCAGGGCATCTCCCGCTTCCCAGGGCTGCTCCCCGCCGCCTAACCCCGTAACGGGAAGCAGACAGGTGTCCAAATACGGCTGCAGATCCGTCCAGTCTTTTTCCGTAATTTCGCTAAACTTCATCGTTCTCTCCCCTTCCGGTCAATAGAGCTACTTTACCATATCGGGACAAACGCCGGGTACCCTTTTTATCCCGTGAAAATCAAAAAACCCCCTCCTTCCGCAGAAACGCATCCACCTGGATGGTCCGCAAGAAAGAGAGGGTAATGACGGGACATGCCCGGTTGCGGCAGTCCTGTTTTTTAACAAGTTTTGTGACAACAGGGCAGCCTAGCTGGGGGATTGGATGGATTTGAGTTCGGCGGTAAGCGCTAGAAATGTAGCTTCATCACCCTCGGCTAGAGCGCTGTCAATCTGTTGATAGAGATGATTTTCTTTATATTTCCGCATGGCGTCGTCCATTACCAATTCAGCGATCAGACCCAGCAGCGCTTCATTTGAAACATTCATTCTTCCCATAGGGATCTACCTCCAGGTATCGTCCGCACAATGCAGAGCAGCGATAGGATTGTATTACTTCCCTGGTTCCATCCGGTACTCTCTTCCCTTGCCTACATAGTTATCCGTCGTGCGTTTCATCCGTTCGAGATCCTGAGGTGTTAATTCCCGCACAACTTTTGCCGGAGTTCCCAGCGACAGCGTATAAGCCGGAAGAATCGTACCTTCAGTCACGAGAGAACCTGCCCCTACTAAAGCATATTCACCGATCTCGGCGCCGTTTAGTACGATCGCCCCCATTCCGATTAATGTGCCCCTGCCTATACGGCAGCCGTGTATGAGGGCACCATGACCGACGGAAACGTCGTCTTCTACGATCAGCGGCTGGTCCGTGTTAACATGACCGATGCATCCGTCTTGAATATTGCACCGGTTCCCGATCCGGATCGGAGCCAAATCTCCTCTCAGGACGGCATTGAACCAGATGGTGGAATCTTCACCGACAGAAACATCTCCGATAATTTGTACGCCCGGGGCGATGTAGACCGAAGACGCGATAGCGGGAAATAAGCCTTTAAAAGGATGCAGCATAGCGCCACTCACTCCTCTGGATTTTTTTCTCATCATAAATGCCGGAAGGAGAGGCCGTCAACGTACCGGGCGCCCGCTAAGGACAGCCGGAGTTGACGGGGCGCTATTCTTTTAATTCGATTTTGTCTTCCTCGGCAATCATGTTGCCGGCAATCGTTTTGCCGCCCAGAGGGGTGATGCGGACCACGGCTCCGGCATGCTCTTCTTCCCCGACGGCAAGCAGTCCCAGATGCATCATCATGGCGATAATCCGCTGTTCGAAAATCGACTCCGGCGTATCGTAGTAAAACGGCCGGATTAACGGACACAGCACTTCCGCAAGCGACGCGGTCGTCACCCAAGTGCCCGCCAGCCGGGCCGTCCATTGTACGATCGACTGGAGGTTGTAGACAGGGCCTTTGTAAAGCCGGAGCCAGAAGCGGTACAGTTCGTCCTGGCCCGGCTTAATCCCGGCGTCCGTCATTTCCGCGCCTTTCTCCGTCAGGTGCAGCAGCCCGCTCCGTTCCTGGAGAAGCTCCTGGAAGAAGCAGTAATCGTAGATCAGCGAGAACCGGTTCGGATATTCCTTGAATTTGCGTCCGTAGCCGAATCTCCATGCCGTCTTGCCTACAAGCTCTTCCTTGACCGCCATGCCGCCCAGTATCTGGGACAGCTGCCGCTTGTACATGACGTCTTCATGGGTCAGCAGCACTTCATGGTCCCTGATATACCGCATTAGCTGAAGCACATCGTCAGCCATCAGGGTATGTTCCTCACGATAGACGGCAGGATCGTTCGTATAAATAAGGCGGCTTTTGTAATTGCGGGTCAGCACATCGCCGAAACGCCGCTTCAAATCATTTGGCACTTGAAAAAGATACTTGGTCTGCTGGGAATAGCCGTGAAACAGCCAGCCGTGCTTTTTGAATTTCGAGATCGTGTCGCGCGGGTTGGAATTTTCCTTCTCTTCCTTCAAAAACTTGGCTTGCTGCACGCGGGCAACGAGCTCTTCCAGACTGAGCAACCCCCGCTCTTCAAACAATAGGGTGTTTAAAAACCGGAGATCTTCCATCGTCAGCGCGTCTACCCGCTCTTCGAAAATGTCCCTGCGGCTGACCGTAGTCAATATAGACTGGATCAGCTCGTTCTTGGAATGCATATTGCACTCGCAGGCATAGGTATCCGCTATCCGGTTTAAATCGTGGATATCCGCGTAACTGAGCATATCGGCCAGATTCAAGTCCGCCACCTCCTTTCACGATTCCTGTCCGTCTTTCATGAACGCAATCCTTCTAGTTAGCCGTATACTTGTTGGTACTACTCAGTATGGGAATAAATCCCTGAATTAAACCTTTTCACGCAAAAAAAAGCACATCCGCCTTCCGGCAGACATGCTTTTCCTGTTTCCGTCGCTCACACGATTAAATGCTCCGTACAATTATACAGCGTGCATTCCCAAACGGCCGTGCCTTGGCGGACAATCGTCAAAGACGCGTTCGTAAGCGGGTCGTCCCGACGCTCCAATCTCATCGTCTCCAACGCTCGTCCGATAAACGCTCCATGGCTGACGATCAGCATCCGGCTGCGGGGGTATTTCACGCTTAAATCCGCATAGAACGAAAGCCAACGGCTGCGGACCTGTTCGTCCGTCTCCCCGCCAAGTTCGAGCTGCAGCCAGTCCGGTCCCCAGCGGTCGAGCCGTTCCTGAAGCGTCGTACCCTCTACCTGACCGAAGCCTTTCTCCCTGAGCCTGCCGTCCGTTCCGGCTATCGGGATGCCCGATCGTTCGCTGATCAGCTGCGCGCTTTCCTTCGCGCGTTTCAAATCACTGCTGATGATGCCGTCCCACGCTTCTCCGCGCAGCCGTGTACCCAGCCGCCTTGCCTGCTCTCTTCCCTCTTCGGTAAGCTCCGTGTCGAGCGCTCCCTGTATTTTTCCCAAAAGGTTCCATTCAGTACTGCCATGCCGGATTAACCCGATTGTGGTCAATATAATCTCCTCCATAAACAAACCAGCTCCGTAAGAGCTGGCGGGTGCTTTCCTAAGTTTTCTCTTATCGTTTGCCGCGTTGGATCCAGGCATGAAACAAGAAGCTCGCAAACAAGCCGATCAGCGATAACGCGATGAGATGATGAACGTAAGGCGGTAAAACAAACGTACTCTTATTCGGCATAACCGCCGAAACATTCAGGCCCGCAACGGCCTGCTTCATCGTGCGGCCGTTCATCGCCGAAGCCCCTTCCATTCCCGGCGATCCGGCATAGGCATGCTCATACGTCAAGCTTAACCCTTTCCCCAGAAAAGCGGGAGACGAGTTCAGTGAGAGGCACAGCAGTACGCCTACGAAAAGCAGCAGGCAGAAGGAAGCCGCCAAACGGCCCGCGCCGCGAAATTTGCCCGCGCGTCCGGAGCTTGCCGCGGCTCCCGCCTCTGCGGGATAACGCCACGGCTCGTAAGCGCCGATCCGCTGCATGACCGAATCCGCGATGGATACTCGCGGGACAGGCGTATCGGTACGCAGCGATAAGCGGATCAGGTCCCGGCACTCCTGCCACGCGAGGAACTGTTCCGAGCATCGCTTGCAGCTGTCCGAATGTACCCGGACGGCCTGGCGCCTCAGCTCGCTGGCCGTGCCTTCTATGCATTCAAGCAGCCATTCCTGAACATCCTCACATTTCATCTCCGCGTCATCCCCTCGCATTCTTCCAGCCAATTATCGGTGTGGTAGTAGGGCTCCATCTGCAGCTTTACACTGGCTCTGGCCCGAAACAACAGCGATTTGACCGAACTGACGGTTTGTCCCAAAATGGATGCGATCTCCTGGTAATCCAGCTGATCGTATTCCCTCAGGATCAGAGCCGATCTCTGCTTCTCCGGCAGACTATTGATCGCAATCCGGACCATGGAGACTTTCTCCTTCCGTATGACGGTCTGTTCGGGAAGCGATTCAAACGAAGTTTGAGGGGTATGTCCGCAATTGTCCAACGATATTTTAACGATTTTGTGTTTGCGCATTTCACTCAGCACGGTGTTCCGTGCGATCGTATACAACCAGGTAGAGAAGGAAGCTTCCGCTTCACGGAACGAACTCAGGCTCCGGTAAGCTTTGTAAAAAGTTTCGTTGCACAAATCCTCAGCCATCAGCTCCAGTTGGGCGCTTTTGAGCATATGATAAATAAAAACGAAAATTTTGCGCTCATAACGGTGCATCAGCTCGTTATATTTCCCTACATTTCCATCCTTAACCTCACGAATCAACTGGGTATCCGTCATTACGTGCACCCCTCCTGCACAGTACGTTCGGGTTCCCCGCTTCCGTTACATGCTTATACCGGGCGGGAACCAAAAAGTTGCGCGGTCTGCGGGCTAACTTCCATCAATCGAAGCACAACATGATATCACTATAACAAATATTGCATAGAGCTGTAAAATTTTCTCCCGTCCGCTGCGATATCGAAAAAAGGCAAAAAAAAACCACCTCTACGAGGCGGCTGCACAATGTGCGATTATCGGATAGGAGTGGAGAGAAACCATACTGTACTTTTATTATATGAATCCGTTTACAAAAAGTCAATGCTTTTTTTGAAAACGTTTACGAAAAAGTTTTTGAAGGCCGGTTGCCTCCACTAAAAAAGCCTCTCCCCCGCATAAGCCTGCATAAAGCATCTATGCATATCGGGAAAGAGACTTCATTGTTTCACACAAGAAAACGACCTAAACGTGGATGGAAAATTGCTCGCTGAGCAGGGCCGATGCTCTGTCCGCGGTTTCCTGGTCCCGAAAAGACAGACGGAGTACGCCCGGCACGTCGAGCCGGCTCTCGATGATCTGCAGGTTGCTCAAGTTGAGCCGATGCTTACCGAGCAGCGTTGCGATCTGCCCGATCATTCCCGGATGGTCCGGAATATCCGCGTAAATATCGTACAGCGGCGTAAGCATTCCTTTCCGGCGGTCCGGTACCTGCTTGCGGAATGTCCCGGCTACCTCAAACTGCTTCTCGATGCCCTCAGCGTCTTCTTTCTCGAGAAGCTCGCGGAACACCGAAATCTGCTGATCCCAGTCGTCCAGAAGCTTCAGCAGAACGGTGCGGTTGTTGATGAGGATATCCCGCCATATAAAAGGATCGCTGGAAGCGATGCGCGTAATATCGCGGAAACCACCGGCCGCCAGGTTTTTGTAAAGCTCATTGGATTCGTTGTACGTGCGGATCTGGTTAACGAGCGCGACTGCAATCATGTGCGGCAGGTGTGAGATGGCTCCCACGATATCGTCGTGTTCGCGTGCGTCCACTCGGATAATCTGGGCTTGCGTATACGCAAGGAGTTTGGCCAAACGCTCGACTTCAGCAACAGGCGTGTCCGTGCCCGGTGTCAGAACGTAGAATGCATTCTCGAACAAATGCGAAGAGGCGGCTTCCATGCCGGAACGCTCCGAACCGGCCATAGGATGACCGCCGATGAAATAAGCGTCCTTAAAGCGCAGTTTCTCCGCACACTGAACGACGGACAGTTTGGTGCTGCCCACATCCGTTATAAGGCAGCCCTTTTTTAAGGAGAACTGCTTTAACCGTTCGAGATACGTTTCCAGCGCCCCTACGGGCACACACAGAAAAATGATATCGGCGGCTTCGGCCGCCGCCTGCATCGAAGTCGTTCCTTCGTCCACGATGCGTCTTTTCACCATATTTTCCACCGACGTCGGGTTATTGGAGTGGCCAATGACCGTAATGTCCGGTTTGCCTTTGAAGCATAAAGCGAGCGAGCCGCCAATGAGCCCGACGCCGAAAATTGAGATTGTCGTCATGTTTGATAACCTTTTCCTATACGTATTATGATTCTTGGACAGCCCCGTGAAGCACAAGCTCAAGCGCACGAACGAACGCTTCGTTCTGCTCTCTGCTGCCCACCGTTACTCTCAGCATGGTCGGGAAATCGAGCTTTTCCCCGCTGCGGACGATGATGCCGTGACGAAGAAGCTCGTCAAATACCGGACCGGAAGGACGGCCGATATCCACCAGGATAAAATTGCCGTGGGCCGGATACGAGAAAAGGCCGAGTCTTCGGAACTCGCCGAGGAGATACGCGATCCCTTCCCGGTTGAGCTTGCGGCACTGCTCCACAAAATCCTGGTCTCGGATAGCCGCAGCCGCAGCCGCTTGGGCCAAACGGGTCGTATTAAACGGCTCCCGCACCTGATTGATCGTGCGAATCACGTCCGGATGTCCGATTCCGTAACCGATCCGCAGGGAAGCAAGCCCGTAAATTTTCGAGAACGTTCGGAGGATCACGATATTGGGATATCTGTTTAGCAGCTCCAGACTATCCGGGTAGGCCTCATCGGTCGTATATTCGTAGTAAGCCTCGTCGAGAGCCACCATGACATCAGAAGGAACCTTGTTCATAAAAGCTTCCAGCTCCTGTCCGGTCACTATCGTTCCGGTCGGGTTGTTCGGGTTGCAGATCCAGACGATTTTCGTCCGTTCATTGACGCGGCGGAGCATTTCGTCCAGATCGTGTTTGCCGTCTTTTAAAGGAACCTCAACCGAAATCGCGCCTTCGATCTCCGCGTTATGTTTGTATTGAGGAAACGTGTGGGTCGCCATGATCGTCTCGTCTCCGGGTACGAGATAGGCCCTGGCGATCATAAGGATCACATCGTCCGACCCGGCTCCGAAAATAAGCTGGTCCGCGTTAACGCCATAGTGACCGGCAACGGCTCGCGTCACCTCCGCACCGGCTCCGTCCGGATACAAGGTCAAGTTGTCCAGGTCAGCCAAAATCGCTTCTTTGGCTTTGGGCGAAAATCCGAACGGATTTTCGTTGGAAGCCAGCTTGATTACGTGCTTCAAGCCAAGCTCCCTTTTCACTTCGTCAATCGGTTTGCCCGGCTGGTAAACCGGCAGTTTCGTTACCTGTTGTTTGGGACGCATATCCATCACCTCTGCCAATCTCTCTGTCTGCATTCTTCGTGCTATATTCGTTAACTTTGCGTTTGATAAGACGCGCCTTTCAAGTCTCTGACAAATTCACCGATTTGCTTCAGCGCATCTTGTTTCGTACTTTCGTCCTGTAGACGGTGTTCCTGTTCGCCGATCCGGCGGACGATGGCGCTGCCTACAACGACCGCGTCGCACGTTTTCTCGAAGCGTTCGACCTGCTCGCGGTTCGAAATGCCGAAGCCGATTGCGATCGGCAAATCCGTGGCCGCTTTTACCGAAGCCAGGAAATCGTCTACACCCGCATGAAACTCGGAGCGCACACCCGTCACTCCCATGGAGGACACGCAGTAGATAAAGCCCGAAGCCCGGCTGACGATTTTCTGGACACGCTCATTGGAGGTCGGAGCAATCAGCGGAATCAGATGAATGCCGTTGCGCTCCGCGAGCTGCTTGGCTTCAGCGTCTTCTTCCATCGGCAGATCCGGAATGATCACACCGCTGATATCACTTTCTTTCATGAGTTCAAAAACGCGCTCCAGCCCGATGCGAAGGAGCGGATTGTAGTAAGTAAACAAGATCATGGGCAGCTCGGAGCCCTCGCTGCGCGCCTGCTTGGCGATTTCAATGACCTTCAGCACGGTAATCCCGCTTTTCAGGGCGCGTCCGGAGGACTCCTGAATAACGGGGCCGTCCGCGAGCGGATCGGAGTACGGAACGCCGAGTTCCAAGAGGTCCGCGCCGGACTTCTCCAGTTCATGGATAATATCCAGGGTAACGTCCGCTGTAGGATCTCCAACCGTAATAAAAGGAATGAGTGCGTTCTTGCCGGCGGATCTCAGCTCCGCGAATTTACGATCAATGCGATTCATGATCTGCACCTCCGAGATAGCCCATGATAGCTTCCACGTCTTTATCTCCGCGACCCGACAAGCAAATGATAAGAAGCTCCTCCGGGGACATAGTCGGAGCCGTTTTTATCGCCTGCGCGACCGCATGCGCGCTTTCCAATGCCGGAATAATACCTTCCGTCTTACAGAGAAGCTGCAAAGCGTCGAGCGCCTCGGCGTCGGTGATTGGCAAGTATTCAGCCCGCTTCAAGTCTTTCAGGTAAGCGTGCTCGGGTCCAACGCCGGGATAATCAAGGCCGGCCGAAATGGAATGGGCCGGAATCACCTGGCCGAATTCGTCCTGAAGCACGTAGCTGAGAGATCCCTGGAAAACACCCGGGCTTCCCTTCGTCATCGTTGCCGCATGCTCCTCGGTATCCACGCCGCGTCCGGCCGCTTCCGTCGCGATCAGGCGCACCCCTTCATCGCCGACGAACGGGTAGAACATCCCCATCGCGTTGCTGCCCCCGCCTACACAGGCGATGACCGCATCGGGCAACCGTCCTTCGAGCTCCAGAATCTGCGAGCGCGTCTCGTCGCCGATCACACGCTGGAAATCGCGGACGATCATCGGATACGGGTGCGGACCGGTTACGGATCCGAGGATGTAATACGTATCGTGCACGTTGCTGACCCAGTAGCGTAGCGTCTCGTTGCACGCATCCTTGAGCGTACGGGTGCCGGACATGACCGGAACGACTTCCGTTCCGAGCAGACGCATGCGGAATACGTTCAACTGCTGGCGCTTCATATCTTCTTCGCCCATGAACACCTTGCATTCCAGGCCGAGCAGTGCCGCAACGGTGGCCGTGGCGACGCCGTGCTGTCCCGCTCCGGTTTCGGCGATCACTTTCTTCTTGCCCATTCGTTTAGCCAGAAGCGCCTGGCCGATCGTGTTGTTGATTTTGTGCGCGCCCGTATGGTTAAGATCTTCGCGCTTCAAATAAATTTTAGCGCCGCCAAGCTTCTCGCTCAGCCTTTGCGCGTGATAAAGCCGTGTCGGTCTGCCGGAATAATCGTGCAGCAGCGTTTCAACCTCTTTCACAAATTCGGGATCCTGTGAATATTTACGGTAAGCTTCTTCCAGTTCGATCAGTGCGTTCATTAATGTTTCAGGTACATATTTCCCCCCGAAACGTCCGAATCTTCCATGTTCATCTGGTACTGCTGCCATTATCCTGTCACCCTTTCCACAAAAGCTGCAATCTTGGCGATATCTTTGACACCGTCCGTCTCGACTCCGCTCGAAACGTCGACTCCGTCGATTTCATATTGTTCAATGAGGTCGCCGACATTGTCGGGATTTAACCCTCCCGCTACAATCAAGGGCATGCCCGCGGACAACGCCCATTTACGGGCTGCGGGTATACAATCCCACGAGAATGTCCGCCCCGACCCTCCGCCGTAAACCGGATCGAACGTATCGATCAATACGGCATCCACTGCATCGCGATAAGGATCCAACCGCTGTATCCAGCCGTTCACTCCGTCTTTTATATCCGAAAAAGAGCTCTCGTTGACAGGAGGCTCTTCGTTTTTAATCGAGGATACTTTCCAAAGCTCCACACCAAATTGTTCTTTGATGCTTCTGCACGTTTCAGGCGCCTCTTCCCCGTGAAACTGGATAATATCCAGTTTGGCGACGGACAAAACATCCGCGAGCTCATCCCGGGTGGGATTGACAAACACCCCGACCGTCTTGGGAACACGGTGACCCTGCTGAGCACGTTCATGCAGAAACGAAATCATCTCGGAAGCTTGCTCCGGTGTGATTCGTCTTCTGCTGGGTGCAAAAACAAACCCGATCTGGCTAATCGGGAAATGTACGATTGATTTTAACACTTCAACGCTTTGAAGTCCACAAATTTTTACGTCCGGTCTTTTTGAAACCGATCCCATTTTCTTCACTCCCCGGCAGTCAAAAAGCCTGTTTTACCGCCATTACTTCCACTCGCTTACGAAGGAAACTTCTTCTACGGCTATTCCTTTGCATTAAAAATTCCGGGTCATACTGCGTTCGCCCATCAAGTCATGGACGGCTTGGCCGACATCCGGCTGTCTCATAAAATGCTCTCCGATCAGCACGGCCTGTGCGCCGGCTTTACGGACGAACTCCAGATCGTCCCGGGAAGATATCCCGCTTTCGCTGACTAGAATCCGGTCGTTCGGCACGATCGCCGCCAGTTCTTCCGTCGTCTTGATATCGGTCACGAACGTTTTCAGATTCCGGTTGTTAATGCCGACTAGTGTCGCGTCCTGCTCCAGAACCGTTTCCAGCTCCCGGCGGTCGTGAACTTCCACGAGAACGTCGAGCCCGACATCCTGCGCGAGCTGCTTGAGTTCCTTAAGTTCGGAAGGCTTGAGAATGGCCGCAATCAGCAAAACGGCATCCGCGCCGATGACTCTCGCTTCCAGAACCTGCAGCGGGTCGATGGTAAAATCTTTGCGGAGCAGCGGCACGTTTACCGCTTCACGGACGGCGCTTAAATAGTCGTTGGCGCCTTGGAAATAATCTTTGTCCGTCAGCACCGAAATGCAGTCCGCTCCGGCTTCGGCATAGGCCGAAGCCAACCGGACGGGATCGAAATCGGCGCGGATGAGTCCTTTGGAAGGAGAAGCCTTCTTCACTTCCGCAATGAGTCCCGTCGGCCGATTTCTTCCGTCCCGCAAGGCACGTTCGAATCCCCTGCATGCCTGCAGGCCGGAAATACGGCGCTCCAGCTCGGAGGAGCTTACCTGTCCGCGAAGCTCTTCAACTTCTCTGCGTTTGGTTGTTACGATTTTTTCAAGAAACATAGCTCAGATCTCCTGTATAGTGGGCTAATTGCTGTAATTTATCCATAGCTTTGCCGCTGTCAATGACATCGGCCGCCACCTTGACGCCTTCTTGAAGCGTGCCGGCAATTCCGGTCACGTAGAAGCAGGCGCCCGCATTGGCAAGCACGATTTCGCGGTGTGCGCCTGTGGCGCCGGTGAAAATCGTGCGGATGATTTCCGCATTCTCCGCCGCATTCCCTCCCTGGATGTCTTGCAGGGAATAAGTTTGCAGGCCGAGATCGTCCGGAGTAACGGCGTACGTGTTCACCGTTCCGTTTTTCAATTCCGTCACCTGGGTAGGCGCGGAAATGCTGATTTCGTCCAAACCGTCGTAGCTGGAAACCACGACCGCCCGTTTAAGGCCGAGCGCTCCCAGCACTTCGGCGACCAGTTCCGTCTTAGCGCGCTCGAACACTCCGAGCACCTGACGGTCGGCGCCGGCCGGGTTGGTCAACGGGCCCAGCAGGTTAAACACCGTCCGGACACCCAGCTCACGGCGGGGACCCGCAGCGTGCTTCATCGATTGGTGATACCGCTGGGCGTACATGAAGCAGATGCCGATCTGATCGAGGCACTGCGCCGCCTGATTGCCGTCGAGCTCGATGTTTACTCCGAGCGCTTCCAGCACATCCGCGCTGCCGCTGCTGCTGGACATCGCACGGTTGCCGTGCTTGGCGACCCGGATGCCCCCGGCTGCCGCCACGATAGCGGAGGCGGTCGAGATGTTGAACGTTCCTGCCCCGTCCCCTCCGGTTCCGCAAGTATCCAGCAGATTATCCTGGATGGTCTGCACCGAGGTCGCTTTAAGCCTCATCGCTTCGGCAAAACCCGTCACCTCTTCGATTGTTTCTCCCTTAATCCTCATCGCGGTCATCACACTGCCGATTTGAGCGGGAGTCGCTTCCCCATCCATAACCGACAGCATGACCTCCCTCGCTTCATCGCGGGATAAGTTCCCGCCTCCAATGAGTGTCGAAATCGCCCGCTGAATGGTACCATTCGCCGCCATCTGACCGTCCTCCTTCTTCGAAATGGATTTTAACCTGCCGTTCATCTGCCATCTATCTGCCGTTCGTTCCGTCTTCTAATTCCGGCCTTACAGGCCGCCTAACCTTCCCGCCTAAAGGGCCGGGACGTGGACATAGTAGTCGAGGTTCGGATTATCCGCCGCACGTCTAAACATCGCTTCCGCGGTACGGATCGCTGTCATCATCCCCCGCGCCTTGTTCACCGTCTCCTCGTATTCTTTCTCGGGATCGGAATCGAAAACAACGCCCGCTCCGGCCTGGATGTAAGCTTTGCCGTTTTTGAAAACGATGGTCCGGATCGTAATCGCCGAATCCATATTCCCCGAGAAGCCAAGGTAGCCGATAGCGCCGGAATAGGTGCCTCTTTTTTCATTTTCAAATTCGGCGATAATCTCCATCGCTCTTAGCTTCGGCGCCCCGGACACCGTGCCCGCCGGCAGACAGGAGAGGAAGGCATCGAAGAAGTCCTTTTCTTTGTTCATCGTCCCCGACACGTTCGACACGATGTGCATCACGTGCGAGTAGCGCTCGATCTGCATAAAGCTGTCGCAGGACACCGTACCGTACTCGGCAACCCTTCCCACATCGTTGCGCACGAGATCCACCAGCATCAGATGCTCCGCACGTTCCTTCTGGTCCGCGAGCAAATCTTGCTCAAGCTCAAGATCGTGTTCGGGCGTTTTGCCTCTCGGTCGTGTACCCGCAATGGCTCTTGTATCCACTCTCTCGTCCTCCACGCGCACCAGCATTTCGGGAGAGGTTCCCACGATGATTTCATCGTCCATTTTCAAATAATACATGTACGGAGAGGGATTCAATGTCCGAAGCACCCGGTAAACCTGCAGCGGAGAAACATCCGTATCCGTTTCGAAACGCTGGGACAGCACCACCTGAAAGATGTCACCGGCCTTAATATATTCCTGGGCCGCTTTCACATTCGATACGTACTGTTCTTTACTCAGATTGGAACGAAAACCGTTCAGATCCGCAGTCGTTTCCACTTCACTATGGGTCATCATGGTCGAAGGGAGCGGCTTTTTGAGCTTTTGTATCGTCGCGTCCAGCTTCTGACAAGTTTGCCGGTAAGCCTCCGCTATCGTTTCCTCGCTGGCTCCGTCGGGGATATGCACGTTCGCGATCACGTTCATCTGCTGTTTGAAGTGATCGAAGGCAATGACCTGGTCGCAAAACATGAACTGGATATCATCCATCTGAATATCGTCGACGCGGTGTTTGGGAAGGTTCTCATAATACTGGAGAAGATCATACCCGAAAAACCCGACCGCTCCGCCCGTGAATCTAGGCAGTCCCTCAATCGAAGGGCTCCGGAATAACGCAAGCTGGCTTTTCAAAGCTTCGAGCGGTTTTTCTTCCGTCGTGACCGTTCTTCCCTGCGTCTCCAGATGAGTCTTGCCGTCGCGTGCCCTTATAATGAGAAACGGGTCTGTACCGATGAACGAATACCGGGCCCACTTAATGCCGCCCTCTACGCTTTCAAGCAGGAACGCGCGTTTCTCTTCGGCAACATGCTGAAATACTCGGATGGGTGTCTCCGTATCCGCCAGCAGGCAGCGTACAATCGGTATCAGATTGTATTCTTTTCCTAAGCGGATCACTTCTTGAAGCTCGGTATTCATTCTTGTTTTCCCCTTTCTACGGGCAGCATTTGTAAAAATAAAAAAACCTCTACGCATCCGTAGAGGTTTGGTTGAGTTCATTTGATTGGTAAGAGTGCAGAAATTCATGGCGCACCGTCTAAAGCCATAAAGGTTCGCTAAAAGAACCGGCTGTAAGACTACTGTTCCCCGATCTGCAGAAAAAAACTACAGAACCCCCTTTGTTATCAAAGGAACGGAACGGTTATTATCGTCCTTTCGCAACTCATGCGAAATGCTAACGATAGTTATGCGCTGCCTATGCTCAACTCTACTCTTCTCAACTGATCTCATCTAAGCTCTACTCATCTATAATAACTATACTATCCGGATTAAGGATTTGTCAATTTCACAATATCCGGACGCAGAACCTGCGCGCCTTTTAAATAAACGTGCCGCATTTCATCCTGCCGTTTCGTCGTATTGGCCAGTACCATAAGCCGGATACATTTCGGAAGACTGTTGTCTACATCGATTTCGATGGAGCACATAAGCGGTACGAGGTCCCAGCCCGGCATCTGGCGGATGGCTCTCGCAGGGAACGTTGCGGTCAGTTCTTTGGTGACTGTAATAAAAACCGAGGAAATCTCATCGGGTTTCACTTCGTTCTCGCGGACAATCTTTTCCAAAAGCTCCAGCGTAGCCGCCAGAATCTGTCCTTCTTCGTTGCTTTCCACGGTTGTTGCGCCGCGGATTCCTCTAACGAACATGATTATGCCTCCCGCTTAAGTTGTTCCACGACTTCTTCCACCCATTCCCGGCGGACGTCGTTTCGGATTTCCACCTGCCCGACAGCCGTAGGTATAATGAACGTCATGGTGCCTTCCTTAAATTTCTTATCGTGCATCAATGCGCTCATAATCCGGGCCGTGTCGTACTGCTCCGGCAGACGGACCGGCAGCCCGAAGCTTTGCAGGATGCGCTTGGTCACCGTATAGATGTCCTCGGAGTATCCGAGCTTCATGGCAAGCCGCGCCGAACCGACCATCCCGATGGAGATGGCTTCGCCGTGCAAGAGCTCGTTATAGCCCGCGACCGCTTCTAGAGCATGGCCGATCGTGTGGCCGAGGTTCAAAATCGCCCGGAGACCGTTCTCACGCTCATCCTGTGACACAACCAGAGACTTGACCTTGCAGCCCTGGTAAAGCCCGTACTGCAGAGCTTCCGGGTCCAGGGACAGCAGCTTCTCCCGGTTGTTTTCCAGCCACGTCACAAAATCGGCGTCCCAAATCAGACCGTGCTTGATCATTTCCGACAATCCCGCGGAAATGTCCCGCTGCGGCAGAGTTTGTAACGTGGTTACGTCGTACAGCACCATCTCCGGCTGGTGAAAAGCGCCGATGATATTTTTCGCCAAAGGATGATTGACCGCAACCTTGCCCCCGACACTGCTGTCATGAGCCAGAATGGTGGTAGGCATTTGTACAAAGGCGATGCCGCGCATAAAACTTGCGGCAGCGAAACCGGCGAGGTCTCCGACGACGCCTCCGCCCAGCGCGACAATGGCGGACTTGCGGTCCAGCCCGGCTTCAAGGGCTGCTGTAACGATTTTCTCCAGCATCTGCAAAGATTTCGAGCCCTCGCCCGGCGGCACGATAAAAGAAGACGCCTTGTACCCGCCGGCTGTCAGGCTGTCCATGACGGGCTGAAGATGATGGCGCGCAACCGACTCATCCGTAACGACCAGCAGCGGGGCGCGTTTACTGATGGCATGTTTGTCGAAATACGCGGCACAGTCCTTCAGCAGCCCTTCTCCCAAGTAGATTGGATACGAGCGCTCGCCGAGATCAACTTTCAGCTCCATCATCTTAGTAGCTCTCCACTTGCTTCAAGTAATTCTCATAATTGCGGCGAATCTCTTCGAGAGAATCTCCGCCGAATTTCTCCATGAACGCCTGCGCGACTTCCCAGGCCACCACGTTCTCCATGATGACGCCGGCAGCTGGCACGGCACAGGTATCGGAGCGTTCCACTTGAGCCGTGAATGCTTCTTTCGTATCGATATCCACGCTCTGAAGCGGTTTGTATAGAGTCGAGATCGGCTTCATGACGCCTCTTACGACAATCGGTTCGCCCGTCGTCATTCCGCCTTCGAAACCGCCTGCGCGGTTGCTCGCCCGGCGGAAGCCTTTCTCGGGATCATATTGAATCTCGTCGTGCACGCTGGAGCCGCGCAGTTTGGCCGCTTCGAATCCGATTCCGATTTCGCAGCCTTTGAACGCCTGGATGGACAGAACCGCCTGAGCGATGCGGCCGTCAAGCTTACGGTCCCACTGCACGTGGCTGCCCAGACCGACCGGCGCTCCTTCCACGATAACTTCCACGATGCCGCCAAGCGTATCTCCGTCGGCCTTCGCCGCGTCAATAGCCGCGATCATCGCCGCTTCCGCTTCGGGATCCGTCACTCTTACCGGAGACTCTTCCGTAATCGCGATGAGTTCGTCGATCGGAAGCTGCGGAGATTTCGCCTCCACTTCGCCGATGCGGACGACATGGCTCGCCAGCTTGATGCCGAACGCTTCAAGCAGTTGTCTGGCGACGGCGCCGCAAGCTACGCGCATCGTCGTTTCCCTGGCGCTGGAGCGTTCCAGGATGTTGCGGAGGTCGCGCTGGTTGTATTTCAAGCCGCCGTTGAGATCCGCGTGACCCGGACGCGGCCGGTTAACCCGACGTTTTCCCTCGTCCGTATCCGGCTGCTCCTCTATGTTCATAATGGAAGTCCAGTGCTTCCAATCATTATTCTCGACGACCAGGGCAATCGGCGCACCTGTCGTTCTGCCGTGGCGCACACCGCCGGCAATGCTTGCGGTATCTTTCTCGATCTGCATCCGGCGTCCGCGTCCGTGGCCTTTCTGCCTTCTATGTAATTGGAAGTTCATGGCTTCAAAATCAATCGTTACATTACTCGGAAATCCTTCGATGATCGCAGTCAGCTGCGGACCATGTGTTTCCCCCGCCGTTAAGTATCTCACTACTCTTGCTCCCTTCTAATCCGTACAACTACGGTACCGACAAACACTTTAGCGCTTTCAAGTGCCTAAGTTTTTCTATCATTATAGTATACCCCTATGCGTTTGACAACCGCACGCACAAAAAACACGCCCTGCGTGCCAGGCGGCATCAAAGCGTGTTTTATCCGGTTTCCATTAGACCTGTGCTTCCGATCGTCAGCCGCCGGCAGATTGCTTCTGCCAAGGACCGGACGGACCGGCCATCTTCGGATCGTTCATCATCCCGAGAATCTGCACGGAATCTATGCCTAGAATCTGCGCACACTCCTGCATGGTGATAAACCCCCGGCGATAGGCGGAAATAACTTTTCGTTTATCCATTTGAGTCCTCCTTGAAAGACAGTACTCCAAGTATCGGTTTCAAAAGGAAAAGTTATACATTCCTACCCCTTTTTCCGGTAAAAAAAGGTATCCGCGGGTTCGAGGTCATACTGGGCCGGAGAAAAAATCTGCTCGGTGGAACCGACGAACAGAATGCCTCCCGGTTTCAACGCTTTGGAAAATTTCTGATACAGCCGGTGCTTCGCTTCTTCCGTAAAATAAATGATAACATTGCGGCAGACAATCACGTCGAAGCCGCTGTCGAAACGGTCCTCCAGCAGATTCTGCTTCTGGAATTTCACCGCTTTCTTGAGTTCGTCGGAGACGTGGAAACCGAGCTGCTCCTGTTTGAAATACGTTTTCACGTAGTGGGGCGGAACGTCCTTGAGTGATCTTTCCACATAGATGCCCCGGCGCGCCTTTTCCAGCGCTCCTTCGTCAATGTCCGTCGCAAGGATGGAGGCGTCACGCAAAGCGCCCATGTGGGACAAGATCATAGCCAGCGTATACGGCTCCTCGCCGGTTGAGCAGGCTGCGCTCCAGACCTTAAGATTCCGGCTCGCGTTTCTCAGTTCCGGCAAAAATTTCTGTTCCATCACTTCCCAGCGGTTCGGGTTGCGCCAAAATTCGGAGACGTTGATCGTCATCCGGTCCAGAAATTCGTAAAAGAGTTCTTTGTCTTTCGACATGGCATCGAAATAGGCCGAGAACGTATTGTAGCCTTTTTTGATCCGCAGCGTCGTCAGACGCCTTTTCATCTGAGCTTCTTTGTATAATGCGAGATCTATCGATGTGAAGTCTTTGATTTTGCGGATAAATAACGGAAAATCGTCGTTTTCCAAGTTGTATCCCACCTCTGATGTATTTGTCCAGGTGTTGATATTCCCTATCCCGGGCGAATTCTCCTGCAAAAAAGAAAAAGATATAGGCAAAAATGCCCATATCTTTTTCCCTAATCCGATTAAAGCCAGCGGGATACGTCGCGCTTGTAATCCAAAATTTCTTCCGGTTTGAAGAAATGGTTGATCTCGCGCTCCGCGCTCTCCGGTGAATCCGAGCCATGAATCAGGTTTAATCTCGTATGTAAGGCGAAGTCGCCGCGGATCGTTCCGGGAGCCGCTTCCAGTACGTTCGTTTTACCGTTCAGAATGCGGGAAAGCGCAATAACCTGCTCGCCCTGCCACACCATGGCAAATACGGGACCGGAAGTAATAAACTCTACAAGCGGTTCGAAGAAGTCTTTGCCTTTATGTTCGGCATAATGCTCTTCCGCCTGCTCTCTTGTCATCAGCATCAGTTTAGCGGCTACCAGCTGGAAGCCTTTCTGCTCCAGTCTCTTGACGATCTCTCCGATCAGTCCGCGCTGGACGCCGTCCGGTTTTACCATTAGAAAAGTTTTTTCCATGTAATCTGCCTCCAATTGGTAGAAAAGTAATCTCTCTTACTGTACCACCGTTTCAGCAGCACGTACAATGAACAATTGCACACATCCGTGAAACCGGAGTCCGGCGGGCCGATAAAATATAGGATTAGTGCGTGCGGTTGCCGATAAAATGGGCGACCTGGATGAGATCCTGCTTGGCCCGGATGTTCGGAAGCGTATCCAGAGCCGCAATGGCTTTAGCGATATAGCGGTCGGCAAGCGCGCTGGATTTCTCGATTCCTCCGCTGCCGCGGATCATGTCCAGAACGCGGCTGACGTCCGTCTGCCCGTCCACTTTCTGGATGCGTTCGATCTCGCTCAGAATCGGGCCTCTGAGCTTCTCGTCCTGCAGAGCGAAAATAACGGGCAGTGTAATGTTGCCCTGTTTGATATCGCTTCCCGGAGGTTTGCCGATCTCCTTCTCGGTGCCGCACAAATCCAGAATGTCGTCCCGGATCTGGAAAGCGAGCCCGACGTTGTAGCCGAAAGAATACAGCCGGTTGGATACGTATTCGTCGGCTCCCGCCACCATAGCTCCGAGCTGGCAGGATATCGCGATAAGAAGAGCCGTCTTCCGCTTGATGCGGAGAAGATAATCGCGCAGCGTCTGCTCCGTATGATAGAAGAAACGGATCTGTTCCATTTCCCCAATGGACATTTCCACAAGCGCCTTCGATAGAATCATATGGACGCGCGGGTCCTCCAGTCTGGCGGCAATCTCCAGCCCTTTGGCAAAAATAAAATCCCCTGTGTACATCGCAATCCGGTTGTCCCACTTGGACTTCACCGTATCCTGGCCGCGCCGGGTGTCTGCATCGTCAATGACATCATCGTGAACGAGCGAGGCCGAATGGAAAAGCTCCAGAGGAACAGCTATCATTTTCAACCGTTCGATATCATAGGTTCCGAATTCGCCGCCCAACAGGACAAGAACAGGCCGGATTCTTTTGCCCCCGGCCTTTAGCAGATGCATGGATGTTTCCGTCAATAATGCGTGGTCGGTCTGCAGGTTCGCTTCCAGTTCCCGCTCGATCGCGCCCACGTCTTTTTTCTTGCGCACGTATATGTTAAGAATTTTCATTCCGTCACCCGCACCCTCGTATTATCGGACCAGATCTGGATGGAGACCTCTTCCGGTAAAAAACCAAGCTCCCAAGCATAGCGGTAATACAGCTCCAGACCGCTCCACTGCTCGGGACCGAATTCGTAGCAAAGATTTCTGAAATAATGTTCCCAATAAGATTCCGTACCCCCGATTTTGAGGACGGCTTCATTAATAACGCCCGTTAGGTCTTCCAGTGACTTACGTTTGCTTTCCACGAAACCGTCGAAGATGCTTTTAACCAGTTCGGGCGACCGTTCGATGGTATCTTTGCGGACCGCCCATACGGCAAACGACATCCAATGCCCGGTCCATTCCTTCCATTCTTGCCCTAGGTCGGTTACGGTATACCCGCTGTCCTGCCAGTTGGCTTTGATGGCATGATCCCCGATCAGGAGGGCCGCGTCATTGTCTTTCATCATGTCTTCCAGTACGGGCGGAGCATAGCTGTAGGTCGGATTGCCGCCGTATTTTTTGTTCATGATGATTTTCAGCAGGTTTGTCGTTGTTGCGGAGGTCGTCGGAAGCGCAAATCTTCCGTTTTTCAATTGTTCCAGCGGTTTTTTATGAAAAAGCAGCAGTGAATTCACATGCCCGTAAGCGCTGACCGACAAATCGGGAAACAGGACGTAATCCCGGAAATTTTCTCCATAGGAAAACGAGGAGATAGCGCTCATATCGATCTCTCCCGCCGCCAGAGCCCGGTTTAAACCTGTCGGGACCTGACTTACGAACTCTACTGAATTTGCCAGCTTTTGCACCGGAAAATGGTAAAACACAGGCCAAGCATTCGTAAATTCAATTCTCCCGATGCGCAGTTTCTTCTCTGTTGTCGTCATTGCCTTCTCCCCATCTTCTGAACAATTCATGATCCAAATCCATGTTGTCTAGTACCTTCCCCACAAGAAAGGCAACGATGTCATCCAATGTCTCAGGTCGCTGATAGAAGGCCGGCATGGCCGGAATCAGCTTCACGCCCATTTTGGCAAGGACTAGCATGTTCTCCAGATGAATGGCGTGCAGCGGCGTTTCCCTGGGAACCAGAATGAGCCTGCGGCCTTCTTTCAGCATCACGTCGGCTGCCCGCTCCAGAAGGTTGTCCGAGGCGCCGCGGGAAATTCCCGCTAAGGTGCCCATGGAACAGGGCATGACCACCATGCCCTCTGTGCGGAACGAGCCGCTTGCTATGCCGGCCCCGATGTCCTGGAGCGGATAATACGTGTACGTGCCCGGAAAACCGCCGAAATGAGCTTCCAGCGTTTCTTTCCTCTTGGCGGCCACCCAATCCAGTTCTTCGTGAAGCACCCGCCAGCCGGCATCCGTAATGACCAGATGGACGGGAACGCCCCTTCTCAGAAGTTCCTTAATGAGCGTCACTCCGTAAATCGCGCCGCTTGCCCCCGTAATGCCGACGACCCAGCCGCGTTTCTTCATCGGAACGTCTCCACCAGAATATCCACCAGCGTGAAGACGAAAACGACCGTGCTGAGTATCCCGTTCATGGTGAAAAACGCCGTATTCAGCTTAGATAAATCCGTCGGTGAAACAAGGCGGTGCTCGTAAAACAAAATGATGTACGCGATGATAATGCCGACGAGGTACCACCAGCTGAGATTGGTCATAAAGAAAAGCGAGATCAGACCTACGGCGGTCAGCGTATGGAGAACGCGCGCCGTTATGAGCGCCACCGGAATACCGAAGCGGCTCGGGTAAGAATGCAGGCCTTCCTCGCGGTCAAATTCCACGTCCTGGCAGGCATAGAGCAGGTCGAAGCCGGCGCTCCACATCGCTACGGTAATGAACAGGACAAGCGCGGCCGGCGTAATTCCTCCGGTGATCGCCACCCATCCGCCGAGCGGGGCAAGTCCCAGGGTGATACCGAGAACAAAATGGCACGCCCACGTAAACCGTTTGGTGTATGAATAAAAGACAAGAAAAAAGACCGCAACCGGTAACAGGTAAACGGACAGCAGGTTGAGGTGATAAGCTGACCAGAAAAGCAAAAGGAATGAAAGAATAATAAATACCGTAACTTCCGCGACTGAAATCAGCCCAGCCGGGATCGCCCGGTTCGCTGTCCGCGGGTTTTTCTTGTCGTACTTTTTGTCTATGACTCGGTTCAGGGACATCGCGGCCGTGCGGGCGCCGATCATCGCAAGCGTAATCCACATGATCTGCGTCCACGTCGGCAGGTCCCCCGTTTCCACAACGGCTCCGAGAATAGAACCCATGTAGGCAAAAGGAAGGGCAAATAGGGAATGCTCGAATTTGATCATTTCCAAGAAAATTTTTGTTTTATGAATGAGTTGTCGCATCTGTCTTACTCTCCTGACTCGAATTCCCTTTGACGCCTATATGAAGCGCCGCAATTCCGAAGGTCAGCGGGTAAGCTTCGACTTTCTGAAGCCCCGTTCGGCGAAAAATTTCGGCAAGCTCTTTATAGTCAGGGAAACTGATTAGCGATTCCGGCAGCCATCTGTACTGCTCATAAGACTTGGCAATCAATTTGCCTAGCAGCGGAAGCACTTTCTGAAAATAAAAATAATACAAAGCTTTAAAAGGCCGCCAAGTAGGCTTGGACAGCTCCAGAGAAACGACGAGTCCGCCCGGTTTCACGACGCGCTGCATTTCACGGAGCACCTGCTCCACGTCCGGCACGTTCCGAAGCGCGAACCCGATAGTGGCATAATCGAAAGTGTTATCGTCAAAAGGGAGGCTCATGGCATTGCCGTGCACGAGGCGGATCTGGTTGTCCAGCCCCTCCTCACGAACCTTGCCCGCGCCGTAATCGAGCATGTTCTGGCTGAAATCCAGCCCGACCATCTTCCCGGTGCCGCTTGCCTTCGCCATGGAGATCGTCCAGTCGCAGGTGCCGCAGCAAATATCGATCGCGGTCGAGCCCGGCTTGACGTTCATTTTGGCCATCGTAAATTTCCGCCAGGCCTTGTGCCTGCGGAAACTTAGGATACTGTTCATTTTATCGTATTTGGGCGCGATACTTTCAAACACGGAATGAACAAATTGTTCTTTCGTTTTGCCTTGCACGGCTTTCCCCACCTTTATCTCTCTTCCAGTAATCTGGTTTTGGAAATGAAACGAAAAAATGGCTCGCCAATGTGAAACAGTTCACTTGCGAGCTTGTCCGAATCAAGCTGCTTTACTTTCGCTTCCAACTGTTGAAGCTGGGTGACAAGCAGGTTGTACAATTGGGACGGCACGTTGTATTTGTGGATCAGCGCTTTGAGTTTAGCCGGATCCTGCTCCTGCGCTTCGAGCAGCTTCCGCTCTTCTTTGGAGCCGTTCTGGATAATGTGCCAATAGCCCCAACTCCCATGAAAATCCTGAAGAGATTCCGAACGGAAAATTTCCTTGAAAATCACTTCGCAGCGGGTAAACGCTTCGAGAATTTCCGGCCATGAACGGCGGTTTACTTCTTCCATCAGTCCCCCGAACGACTTAAACAGATGGGACTTGATATCCACGGACTGCCGCACGTAGTCCTCTGTGGTGACTTTAAGATGCTTCATCGTCACATACAGATTCGTTTTGAGCCGGTTCAGCTCGCAGATGGCCGTGGACAACCGTTTGATCAGGTCGATTTGACCGGCTTGCGATAGCAGGTGGTAAAATCGGGAGCTGAAATAATCGCCGGCCAGCACTTTCAGCTGACGGGATCTGGCGGCTTTCTTCTCTTTCACCTCATTAGAAACCGTTACCTCGTCATGCGTATCGAGTCCCATCTGGACAAGCGAAGTGACGAGCGCAAACAATTCCGACGAAGGGTTAAGCCGGGAATCCCTGCTCAAAAAAGCATACAGAAGCTGCGCCCGAAAGTTCGGGAAATCAGGCAGATCCGTATGCTGGCGGATCATGTCATAATCCGTATATTGTTTAGCGATCTCAGGGATCCGATATGGGTTCATACAAAAGCCTCCGTACGTGTGCCAGTTTCATAGATCGTATCTAAGTAATTATAGCATAACCTTTTGAGTGGCGCACAAGCAATTATTCTGGAAAGTGCCGCTGCCATTTCTTTGTAAAGGTCAGAAGAAATCTGCGCTGCAGCTCGGCAGCGACCTTCTCTTCGCCGTCGGTTCCCTTCAAGGAGGACAATGCCTTCGCCTCCGTGCGTGCCGCTTCCATCGCCATGACGAGCTGCGGACCGTTCTCGCCCGGTTTTGCGCCGTATTCCACGATCCTGATGAACACCCGGCTAATGTTGGAGGTCCGGAGCAGAGACGATTGTGCGATCCGCAGCAGATCGCCGTAAACCACCTTCTTCTCGGCCGTTCCCGGCAGCAGCAGATCGAGCGAGAGAATGGAATGCGTGAGCTCCACCTTGCGCACGCGCAGTTGAAGCGGGAGTCCGTTTACGTAATCGGGCAGATTAGCCTCCGTCAATTCCGGACCGGAAATATTTCTCCAGGCTTCCGAGCCTTGACCGCCGTTCTTTCTGTCCAGAAACGGGACGAACGCCATCGTTAGCACAACTGCCGCCGACAGGCCGCCTATCGTCAGCAGACGGGCAATTTTGTTCATCGTACAAGGGCACCTCCTGTCTATATCCCATTGTACAATGAAAAAAAGCAGGCTATGCCTGCCGACGCAAATTATTGTTCGGTTTCGATATTGCCGAACTTCGTCATGATCAGCGCCTTGCCGCGGACCTTCACCGCCGAAGTGTGCTCCGTGAACTGGGCGATCATAACCTCGCCTTTGTCCAGCTTTTCGGTATGATGAAAGCGCGTGTCGTGTCCTCTTGTCAGGCCGATCACATGTACGCCGTTTTCTTTCGCCTTAATAATAAAATAATCTCCCTGTGTCTGATCCATAAATCGGTACCCCCTTCTATCCGTACTGCTTATCCGTATATGGCTTACAATTTATCATGCTTTAAAAAGAAGCCGCCTGTCAACCCTTATTCCGCGCCGGACCGCTTAGGCTTCAGGCGGATGATTTTGTCGTCGTCTCCCGCCGGTTGACCCCGCCCGTCCCGGTTGTTCGTCAGCAGGTACAGAGAGCCGTCAGGGCCTTCCGTTACCGAGCGAAGCCGTCCGAAGGTGCCCGCGAATGAGGCTTCCGCCTTGGTAAGCTTATAAACGGGTACGGAAGCCCCTGCTCCGGGAGCTGACGTGCGCTCAGGTTCAAGCGTGAACAGCAGCAGCTTCGTCCCTCTCAGCCCGGCGACGGCTAGTCGTCCCTGCCACGGACCCTGGCGGATAAACGTCATTCCCGAAGGGGCCCATGTGTCTTTGCCGCTATGCAGAAGCGGCGGGATAAGCGCTCCGGCCGCCTTGGGCGATCCCGATTCGTCCCCTTCGATCAGAGGCCAGCCGTAGTTTCCCCCGGGGACGATGACGTTCAGCTCGTCATGAGCCGACTGTCCGTGTTCGGAGCTTAGCAGGGTGCCGCTTCGGGGGTCCCACGCCAGGCCCTGTGCGTTGCGGTGACCCCAGGAGTACACGGGCGAACCTTGAAACGGATTGTCTTCGGGAATCGAACCGTCCGGCCGTATCCGGAGGATTTTGCCGCCGAGGCTGTTCTTCTCCTGAGCCAGGGGCGGGTCGTATTTCTCCCCCGTTGTGACATAAAGCATGCCGTCGGGGCCGAATTTGATCCGTCCGCCGTTGTGATTCTCCGCACCCGGTATGCCATCGAGCAGCACGCGGTCGACCAGAGCCTGATCCCCCTGCAGTTTCAGCCGGAGCACCCGGTTCTTCGTCTCTCCTTCTCCGGCGTACGTGTGGTAAACGTACAGGTAGGAATTGACGGCGAAGCCCGGATCGAGCGCCAATCCGAGCAGCCCGCCCTCCCCGCTGCTGATAAAAGGGTCTTGCAGCTTCAAAAGCGGCTTCTCCATCAGCTTGCCGTCCCGGATCATCCGCAGCTGCCCCGGCCGCTCCGTGAAAAATATGCGGTCATCCGCCGCAAAAACCAGTTCCCACGGCACATTAAGGCCGGAAGCCACGATCTCCCGCGTGTAGTCCGCAGCGTTCTGCTCGACGAGCTCGGGTACGACGGGAGCATTCCCGGAGCCGCTCCCCCGTGCCTCGCCGGCGTTGGCTGGACCGGGCGCTTCCGTACCGGCAGGGCCGGCTCCCGTGCCTCCTGTGGAAGCAGGCTTCCCTTCACACCCCGACGCCATGACGGCTATCGCCGCCGCTGCCGCTGCCGTTAAAAGGGCGCTTTTAACACGTGTTTGACCGTTCTGCCGCATCTCCGTTCCCCTCCTGCGGATTTGTTGATTCTATCGTAACACAATTGGGCGCCGCTTCCAAAAGAGACCGCTGCCTGGCCGGAGGGAGGAAGGAGCTTTCCGAGCCGCATTAAAAAATGCTTCCGTCAGGATGAGTTCCTGAGCGAAAGCATTTGGTGTATGTATGGTTTCATGGTCGGAGTAGCGGGATTTGAACCCACGGCCTCACCCACCCCAAGGGTGCGCGCTACCAGACTGCGCCATACCCCGACGCCGTATCCCTATTATACCGGATAATCGTAAGTTGTCAATGCGGAAAAAAGGGCAGATAAAAACTAAACCGCGCGCCCGAAGGCACACGGTCTACACAAAATCCATATGTAAGAGAAGCGATTATTGAATGCCGTCTCTCAGCGCTTTGCCAGGTTTGAAAGCAGGAATTTTGCTTGCAGGGATTTCGATTTCATCGCCTGTTTGCGGGTTGCGTCCTTTACGTGCGGAGCGCTCGCGAACTTCGAAGTTGCCGAAACCAACAAGCTGAACTTTGTCACCCTGTTGAAGAGCTTCGGAAATTGCATCGAATACAGCGTCAACCGCTTTCGTCGCATCCTTCTTGGAAAGCTCGGAGGTCTCAGATACTTTAGCAATCAGTTCGGATTTATTCATGCCTTTCACCTCCCTCCCAAAATATCTACTGTTTTACTTTCTGTTTTCACCGTTTCGTTAAAAAATATACATGAACCGGGCAAAAGCCCAAGCCCATCAACGAAAAACGAGTACCGAAGAAAACGAAACAAACTTATAGTAATATACGCTAGAGCTTATTTCAAGTCAAAGTCACTGATTTTGTGGAAAATGCACAAAAAAACAGGGAGATTCTTGGAGAACGTGAAGTTCTCTGAAGAATTTCCCCGCCAAAACGGTAGAAAACGAAATGTCAAGTTCGTTATAAAATAATGGCGATGAGCCCCCCGGAGCCTTCGTTGATAATACGTCCGAGTGTCTCCTGAAGCTTGTAGCGGGCATTGTCCGGCATCATGGCAAGCTTTCCCTGAATACCTTCCCGGACGATGGAGTGCAGAGAGCGGCCGAAAATATCGGACTCCCAAATTTTGAGCGGGTTGTCCTCGAAATCCTGCATGAGGTAACGGACCAGCTCCTCGCTCTGCTTCTCCGTTCCGATAATCGGGGAAAACTCCGACTCCACATCGACACGGATCATATGTATCGAAGGAGCCGTCGCCTTCAGCCTCACACCGAAGCGGGAACCTTGACGGATAAGCTCCGGCTCATCCAGAGCCATTTCCGCCAGCGTAGGCGGCGCGATGCCGTAGCCGGTCGTTTTGACCATTTCCAGCGCTTCGGCGAACTGGTCGTACTCCCTTTTCGCATGGGTGAACTCCTGCATCAGTTGAAGCAGGTGATCCTTACCGCGAATCTCGACGCCGACCACTTCGACCAAAATTTTATCGTACAGTTCATCCGGTGCGTACAGGTCGATCTCGGCCACACCTTGCCCCATATTCATTCCGGCAAGAGCCGCCCGGTCGATGAACTCATATTCGGAGAATTGTCCGACAACCCGTTCCACGTCGCGCAGACGTCGGATGTCCTGAACGGTATCCCGGACGGAATTTTCAAAATGCGTGCGCAGCCAGTGCTTCTCCGGCAGCACCATCACCCAGCTCGGCAGGTTTACGTTCACTTCGTGCACTGGGAACTCATACAGAACTTCACGGAGCACGCCGATCATTTCGTCTTCGCCCGCCGTTGCTACGCTCATCGTGACGACCGGAATGTCGTACTTGCTTTGCAGTTCGCTGCGCAGTTCCTGGGCCGGATCGCTGTTCGGTTTTTGCGAATTGATGACCACGATGAACGGCTTGCCGACTTCCTTCAGTTCCGCTATAACTCTTTCTTCCGCCAGAACATAAGACGAACGCGGAATATCTGAAATCGTTCCGTCGGTCGTCACGACAACCCCCAGCGTCGAGTGTTCCTGAATGACTTTGCGCGTGCCGATTTCGGCCGCTTCCTGGAAGGGGATCGGTTCGTCGAACCACGGCGTCGAAATCATCCGGGGACCGTTCTCGTCCTCGTAGCCTTTGGCGCCTTCCACCGTATAGCCGACGCAATCGACCAGCCTGACGTTGACGTTCAGTCCTTCCGCTACGGAAATCTGCACGGCGTTATTCGGCACGAACTTCGGTTCGGTCGTCATAATCGTGCGCCCTGCCGCACTCTGCGGGAGCTCATCCGTGGCTCTGATGCGATCGGTTTCACTCTGGATGTTAGGCAGTACAACTGATTCCACGAAGCGTTTAATGAAGGTCGATTTTCCCGTACGGACCGCTCCAACGACCCCCAGGTAAATATCTCCTCCCGTTCGCTCAGCAATGTCCTTAAAGATATCCACTTTCTCCAAGAGAATCCCTCCTACAGGTTGTTAAATGAAGCGAGAGCCACGATACGTTCTTCAGCCGGCCTTCCCTTTGCCATCCGTATGCGACATAACTCGTACATCATTTGGACTTGTAACAAATATATGTGCCGGTCGTCGAAATATGCCTGGCAATAATCTCTGAAAAAATATATGATTCCCGGAACCCGGATATGCGCCGGACGTGAAAAAAACCCTTTTCTCCATGAAGAAGAAAAGAGTTTCGAAAGCCCGTATAGGGTAAATAAAACGGCCTTGCAGACTTATACTATCGGCTATTTCATGAAGGGAACAGGTTTGCTTGTCGCGCTGTCCCATTTGTACTCAAACGACATGATAGGTACGAAATAAGAGTCTTCCACCAGAAGGGGAAGAAGGTCCTGACCGTCCTTCAGCGCGGACTGAAGCTGCTTTTCCTTGATCTTTTGAGCCAGATCGGGTGCATAATCAATCGCAACTTTGCCGGAGTCATGAACAAGGAAGTTAATCAGGCTCTGACGGTTGTAGACACTTTTGATTTCAGGCGTTTTCATGCCGATTTTGCCGAAATCCACATACTTGAAGCCGGGAGAATAGGTTTCTCCGCCCGGAACGGCGCCGTTGTTTTTACTGATATAGTCGTTTACTTTCTTCTGGATGTCAGCCGTGGTCCGGTAGGCTACCAGATCGAAAAGTTTCACTTTTGCCTTCGTGTCGGGGTCGACGAGCACATAAATAAAATCTCCGCCGCTTTCGTAAGCATTGCCCGGGAGGTTGGACAAATAACCGCTGTTTTTCAGCTTTTGAAAATCAATGACGTACTTCTCATAAAGCGGTGTTTCCATATCGCTGTTTTTAATGGGAAAGACGCTTTTCTTGGTATGATATTCGTCGATACTCTGCTGCACTACGGCAATAAACTCGCCCGGATTCGTCTGGTTCTCTTTGCGCATTTCTTTGGGATACATGCAGCCGCCAAGCAAAGCCAGCGAAAATAAAGCGGCCATCAGTACCGTCAGGCGCCCTGCTAGAGCGCCCTTTGCGATAGTCATCATCGGTTCTCCTTTGGTTTCGTTTCTCCGGATCGCTGAGAGGTTCTAAGGCCAGTCATCCTCTTCCCGCTGCTTGGCCAATTGGGCGCGCACAGCGGCTTTCAACGGGTCTTCGGGGACGGTAACCGTCACATCGCCCGTAATCCGGGCCTGACAGGACAGGCGCAGCCCTTCCTGCAGTTGGCTGCCGAGCTTGAGCCGCTCGTTCTTGCCGGGCTCGGACAGGCCGCTCTGGTCCCCGGCGTGCACTTTGCACATCAGGCAGGCTGCCTGTCCGCTGCACCGGGTGCGGATGTGCACATTGGCCCGCCGTGCCGCATCCAGCAGGGTGGTATTCAAGCGGACGGAAGCGCTGCGGTTGTCCGGCATAAATGTCACTTTCGCGTTGGTCTGGCTCATTCTCGTCCCTCCCTCTGTCTAAGGCACTTGCTTATTACCGTGGCGCGGCTCGTTCCCTTTGCGCTCCGGCTTCCCGTCATGGAGACGGAAGCCGCCGCTGCCGCAAACCGCGGGTGCTTCTATAATCCGGGAATAAGTCGCTTGACGACTGACAATGCGGGCTCTCCCCAGCTGTTTCTGGAAAGCAGATCCGTCAGGGCGGCTTCATGCCGGGATGGACAGCCGTTGATCGTCCTTGCGATAGCCTCGTACCGGTCGGGACGTTCGCGTAGGATGTTGAAGAGCAATTCATGCGCAAGCGGCATTAACGCCAGACTCTCGCCTTCCAATTGCCCCACTTCCGCGTGCTTCTCCCTCAAGTAGGCCGCTTCGACGATGTACTGCGATCCCGCCGCACATACTTTAAACCCGCCGACGAGCTCCACCTGAATGCCG
This sequence comes from Paenibacillus chitinolyticus NBRC 15660, assembly GCF_000739915.1. Classification (GTDB taxonomy): domain Bacteria; phylum Bacillota; class Bacilli; order Paenibacillales; family NBRC-103111; genus Paenibacillus_F; species Paenibacillus_F chitinolyticus. The sequence goes on from NZ_BBJT01000003.1 coordinate 781,023, forward strand.
CCGATGGCGTAATGGCTGAGCAGCGATTCGTAGATGCCCGTGCGGTCCAGTTTCTGCTCATCGACGGCATAGGGTTCCAGGACACGGGCCGCCGCTTCCGCCTGATCCGTATCCACATACAGGTCCAGATCCCGCGGCTGGGCCCCAATCTCCACGCCCTGCAGCGCCAGAGCGCAGCTTCCGCCGATCACCCAGCCGGTTCCCGTGCCGTTGAGAAGACGGGCCGCCTGACGCATGACCCGGACTAACGGCTCCTCCAGCGGAAGATCCGGACGCATCTCGAGCGCAATCCGCCGCTCCTTTGATCGTTCGCTTTTCATGCCGGTCCTCCTAGAAGTAAGGCTTGTGAGTAACGGAAACATCGCCGGTTTCCTGAATCACGGCCTGACATCCCAGACGGTAGCCCAGCTCAATTTCTTCGGGTTCCAGACGGTCAAGTTCCGCTTCCGTAGGCGGTGCGAGCCGCTCCCGGCCTTCTTTGACGAAACAGCGGCAGCGCGCACATGTACCGCGCTTGCAGGAATGTCCCCATTCGAGTTTATGTTTGAGGGCCAGTTCAAGTACGGTAAGTCCCGTCTCGCTTTCGACCGTCTTGTCCCCTTTTCTCGTGCGCAGTGTAATCATCTCTGTTTCCCCCTTCGAGTTAAACGATGCTGCTTCATTCCTAGGTTGATTATAGCATTTCGGCCGAAACTTTGTGAATCACGAGTAAAAGGACCGCGGGCTGCCTTACGGCCTCCTACGGTCCCCCTGCGCTTCCGCTGGCGTTTATCGTTACCTTTTCATGATGAGGTTCATCATCTGCTGCAAGTTGCCGCCGTCGAGTTTGCTGCTTTTAACCGCATGAACGATTTCTTTGACGGTTTCTTCCGCCACATCAATCCCGACAAGCTGGGAAACCTGCTTAATCAGCTGCCGCAGCTGTGCTTCATCCTGAACGGTCGACGGTTTCACGCCGCTGGCCAGCTTCTGGATATCTTTCTCGGTTACGCTTTTACCCGTTTTTTTCTTAACGGTATTAAGAATGTCTTTCGGATTTCTAGGCACGCTGCCGCCTCCCAACCATAGTGTCCGCTATAAGGAACTGGACTTGAATCTATGGTAGTGTATGAAGGCTCGGCAGGAATGGTGTAGGCTACAGAATCCATTTATCCGTCTGATTGGCGACCTCTTCGATCTCATGCGTACGGCCGCGGCCCATCAGATCTTCAACCGCCGCCCGCGGAGTTTTCCCTTCGAACAGAACGTGGTGAAGCTCGCTTGTGATGGGCATTGTGACGCCGTACTCCTGGGCAAGCGCATAGGCGGACTTCGTCGTTTTGACGCCCTCGACGACCATGCCCATTTTATCGAGAACCTGGTCGAGAGGTTCTCCCTGGCCCAGCAGGTAGCCCGCCTTCCAGTTACGGCTGTGCGTACTGGTACAAGTGACCACGAGGTCGCCGATTCCCGCGAGACCTGCGAAGGTCATCGGGTTGGCGCCCATCTCCGCACCGAGGCGTGCGATCTCGGCGAGCCCCCGGGTTAAGAGGGCCGCCTTGGCGTTGTCGCCGAAACGGAGACCGTCGGAGAGACCCGCGCCGAGGGCGATGATATTTTTGAGCGCGCCGCCCACTTCGACTCCCGTTACGTCCGGGTTCGTGTAGACGCGGAAATACGAATTAATGAACAGATCCTGCGCCGCTTCGGCGGCTTCGATCGTCGGCGATGCCACAACGACAGTCGTCGGGCATTCCCGGATCACTTCTTCCGCATGGCTCGGTCCCGACAAAACGACGATACGTCCCGGGTCGCACTGCGGAAGCTCCTCGGCCAGCACGGTGGTCATCCTTTTCAGCGTGAGCGATTCAAAGCCTTTGGTCGCGTGAATCACGAGCGTGTCCGGGCTTAAGAATTCTCTCACTTGGGACGCCACCTCGCGCATTCCTGCCGAAGGTACCACAAATACGACGGCGTCCTTATTTTCAACCGCTTCGCGAATCGATGTAGTGGCACGGATGCGCGGGGACAGCGCGATATCCTGCAAATAACGGCTGTTGGTATGTAAGGTATTGATCTCTTCCGCCTGTCCGGCGTTTCTCGTCCAAATCGTTACGTCCAGATCGTTAGCGGCCAGTACGGAGGCAAGAGCCGTTCCCCAGCTCCCCGCTACCAGTACGGATACGTGTTTAGTCATGGCTGTCTCCCTTCTAAGCCGTTTCATCGAGCAGGCTACGCCTTTTTGGAGCCGATCTTATTTTCTCGGCCTTGAACCAGTTTACTGATATTTGTACGGTGCCGCCAAAAAGTAAATACCCCGATTACGATAACGCCCCACAAGATCTCGACCGGTCTTCCCATGCCCCATACGAAAAAAGGTAAAAATGCGGTAAACAGCAGGGAACCCAGCGATACGTAACGGGTCAGAAAAATGGATGCAATGGCGATAATACCCGCGAAGATCGCGGGAAGAAAGCATAGGGTAGCCGTTACACCGATGGCAGTAGCTACGCCTTTCCCTCCCCGGAAACCGAAAAATACCGGCCAGTTATGACCGATAATGACGGCGAGCCCGCAAGCGACATGGACCCAGATCAGATCCGGAGCCATCCACTTGCCGATCCAGACAGCCAGTATCGCTTTTACGACATCCAGCACAAGTACCAGGACAGCCGGTCCTTTGCCAAGTACGCGCAGCGTGTTGGTGGCTCCGGCATTTCCGCTTCCGTGCGACCGGATATCAATCCCCTTGACCAATTTCCCAATTATAAAGCTGAAGCTGAGCGAACCCAGCAAATAAGCTGCTACTGCGGGAATGATGTAGATCAAACGAACTCTCCCCTATTCGTCGTCGGATTTTCTTCGCGTGAACAAACGGATCGGGGTTCCCTCAAAACCGAAAGCTCCGCGAATTTTGTTTTCAAGATAGCGCTCGTATGAGAAGTGCATCATATCCGGCTCATTCACAAAGAAAACAAAGGTCGGCGGCTTAACGGAAACTTGTGTGGCATAGTTAATACGCAGACGTTTGCCCTTGTCGGTCGGAGGAGGATTGAACATGACCGCATCGGAGACCACGTCGTTGAGAACGTGTGTCTGAACGCGCATCGTATGCTGCTCCGCCACCTGGTTGACCATGGGCAGGAGTTTCTGGACACGCTGGGTCGTACGGGCGGACACATACAGAACCGGCGCGTACGTCATAAACAGGAAGTGATCGCGGATTTTCTGCGTGAACTGGTGCATGGTCTTGTCGTCCTTCTCCACCACGTCCCATTTGTTGACGACGAATATAGCCGCTTTGCCCGCTTCGTGCGCATAGCCGGCGATATGTTTGTCCTGCTCGATAATCCCTTCTTCGCCGTTGATGACCACAAGCACGACGTCTGCGCGCTCAATGGCTTTCATCGCGCGCATTACGCTGTATTTCTCCGTATTCTCATACACTTTGCCGCGTTTGCGCATGCCGGCCGTATCGATAATGACGTATTTCTGATCGTCAAGCTCGAAAGGCGTATCAATCGCATCCCGGGTCGTACCGGCCTGGTCGCTGACAATGACCCGGTCTTCTCCGAGGATGGCGTTTACAAGCGATGACTTGCCGACGTTCGGACGCCCGATCAGCGCGACCTTGATGACTTCCTCGCCGTACTCTTCATCCGCATGATCCGGGAAATGGGCGGCCGCGGCTTCCAGCATATCGCCGATTCCGATGCCGTGCGCGCCGGAAATCCCGATCGGGTCTCCGAAGCCGAGGCTGTAAAATTCATAAATTTCATCCTGCCGCTGAATGTTGTCCACCTTGTTAACGGCCAGGACAACCGGCTTGCGGGACCGGAAAAGAAGCTGGGCAACTTCCTGGTCCGCCGAGGTCACGCCCGCTTTGGCGTCTACCATGAAAATAATAACGTCCGCTTCTTCAATCGCGAGCTCGGCCTGGACGCGTACGGACTTCATGATCTGGTCTTCGCCTTCGACTTCGATACCGCCGGTGTCGATGACGCTGAACTCACGGTCCAGCCATTCGCCGATCCCGTACAATCTGTCTCGGGTCACCCCCGGTTTATCTTCAACGATGGCCAGCCGATCGCCGATTATCCGGTTAAAAATCGTCGATTTACCGACGTTCGGACGCCCCACAATCGCTAGAATGGGTCTTGCCATTCGGTTCACTCCTTACTGATGGTCACTCAAATTCTCGTTATTGGAAATTTCACATTCTTCATCATAGCAAAAAAGCGCTGGATTGGCTAATGTTTTCAACGGACGCTATCCCTTGTGATCGACAAGGATGAAGGTTCCCGGTTTTAAAACGTGAGCGTTGACATCCAGAATTTTCTCCAGATTAAAAGCGAGCTGCTGGAGTTCCGCTTCATCTTTTGCATAAAAAATGGGAGCCCCGCCATCGACTTTAATGCCTTCCACAACCGCAACCGCTTTGATCGTCGCCACTCTTCACGCCTCCTTGTGGGGCCCGGCCGCCGACTCCGTCGGCATGCGGATGGCGCTTTCCAGCACCGGCACCCGTTTGAGCGCGGCGGCCGCCTTTTGTGCGTCCTTCACTTGGGGAAGGACAAAAATACCGAGCGTCCCCGAGTCCAGATGGAGCTTGGCCATCGGCATCAGGGCGGGTTCTCCGGTGTCCCTGTACACGCCGAGAACCGTGGAGATATCATGCAGAATGGCCTGGCGCTGGCCCAGATTCGCCAATGTAACGCGGGCGTCGGGATTTTTCGGTACGGCCAGCAGGCCAACTCCCTGCCTCGCGATCAGCTCCCGGTCGCTCTCCAGCCCGACGTTCATGATGTAAATATCGCCTACATACAGATTCGGCCCGTCCAGCCGTACTTCGCTGATTCGGATATCCGCAATGTGGGTCATATTTTTTCCCGTCTTAAAATAAATCGATACTCCGACAGCAGCCAGCCCGGCAACCGCCCCCCAATACCAGGCGAAAAGCAGGGTGAACAGCGAAGCCATCATCGAAGTAAAAATCACGAGATAGTTTCGGCCTTCGAAAACCATCGCAATGCCTTCAATGTACGAAACGCCCCGCGGGACAAGCTCCATCTGATCCACCTGCATCAGGCTTTGACGCTCCATATTCCGCACATCGCGGAACTGCTGGGCCGCAACGGTCAAAAAAGTGACAGCCGTGTAATTTTTGTCGAGCAGCGCGGGTACCGCCACCGAACCCAAGCCGGCTGCAATCACTCCCAGCGAAACATGAATGATTTTGCCGTGGGGATAAGTCGGATATTGACGATAATCCGTTCTTAATAAGTAGAGACGCGACGCGATCCCGAAAAACAATCCGACAAAAACCGCGACTGTTTCTTTTTGCGACAACATATGCGCAATCATTTCCTCCAACCTCGCTTTCGCTGGATCCATTGCCGGGCGGTTGTCCTGCATCCCGAATAAACCGATTCAAGGAAGACGGTCAGCAACCGCGCCGTAAAAAAGGAGAGCCACCATTTGTCCAGAAACGAGGGTGTACCGAGATGAACCGGCATCGTGCCGCCGTGCATACAGGCAAAAGCAAGGTCTCCCGCAATCATGGCTGTCGTCAGCGAGACATACTGCTCGGCCGCTCCCCAGTGCATTCCCATTACCAATACCGCAAGGACAATGGCGATATCCCATTCGGGTTTCAGCACAATCATGACGGGATCCACGCTGTACAGCTCCAGCATCAGCAAATGAACGGCCCCGAGAAGCAGACCGGTCGCGAACAGATGCCCGCCTTCCCAGAGGCTCTTTTTACGGATACCGATCAGAAGAGCCGTACAGAAGGCGACCGGCACGGTGCCGTTGATTTGAGCGCCTCCTACGTAGAAGGTCATCAAAGCGGCAGGCAGCGCGAACATAAAAAAAAGAAGTATGTCACGTCCGGATATACTTCTCATAAAAATTTCCCGCCATCCGCTGAGCAGAAAAATGACAGAGATGGCGAGGAGTACGGAAGCAAGATAACCTGGATTCATAGTTTGTCACCCTAGCTCGTTTCGTTACTCCTAGTATGACAAAACATCCCGTTTTTACTCCGCTTCCGTTCTACAGGCATATTCAGTTAAATCAATCCGGCGGGCCCTGCACCATTCCGCGGTCGATCCCGTGATAATCACGGGACGTGTCCACAGCTGCTCGATGCGTACCGCTCCTAGAGCCGTCATCATGAGAACGATGCCGTGATGCAGCTCGTCGATGTGATCGATTAAAGCTTGCGTACCTTCGTTTCGCAAAATTTTAAGCAGAGCTCCGGCCATTCCGGCCGCCGAAGCGCCGAGGGTAAGCACCTTGACGATGTCTTCGCTGGTGCGGATGCCTCCCGTCGCCATAACCCGGCCGCGTTCGTAGACTTGCAGCGCTTCGATCAGCGTCACGCTCGTCTTCATGCCCCAGTCGTTCAGCCAGTCAAGGGGCAATTTTCGCCGCACATTCTCTATCGCGGCGAAATTGGTGCCGCCGGAACCGCCGACATCCAATATTTGTACGCCTGCCGATTTGAGCAGTCTCGCGTTTTCAAGCGGGATGCCGAAACCGACCTCTTTGACGATCAGAGGCACTCCTGTACCCTCAGCAATACGGCTGACGCGCTCCAGCATGCCGTGAAAGCTGCGGTCGCCTTCAGGCATGATCAGCTCCTGCATGACGTTCAGATGGATTTGAAGCGCATCCGCTCGAAGCATGTCCACGGCGCGTGACGCTTGCTCCACGGTCGCTTCACTTCCCAAATTGGCAAAGACGAGCCCGTCCGGATTCATTTGCCGGACAATGCGGTAGCTTGATTCCTGCATAGGGTCCCGCAAAGCGGACATCTGCGAGCCCACGGCCATGGCCAGTCCCCGTTCCCTGGCCGCCACTGCTAGCTCACGGTTTATTTCTTCGGTTTCGTGTGCTCCGCCGGTCATCGCATTTACGACAATCGGCGAACTCAAATTGAGTTCGCCGATTGTCGTAAAGAGAGCGACAGACTCGGTGGAAGCGTCTGGCAGGCAGTTAGGCACCAGCTTGACATCCGTCAACCCCTGGTTGCCGGACTGACCCGTCTGGAGCGCAAACTGCACGTGATCCATTTTGCGCGATGAGCGCATCCCGCTTCCTCCTGTTCAAGTCGTCTATTATTTTTTGAATTTGGAGAGCTTGTCACCGAAACGCTCGCCGAGCGTCATGGACAGGCCTTGATTGCTAAGGGAAACATTCTCGTTGCCAGCCAGTTCTTTCTGGTGGTTGGAGGATCTTTCCGGTCTGGAAGAGTAGTTAGAAGGCGCGGAAGACGCGGTTTGAGCCGGAGCTTCTTCCGTTTCTTTGATGCTGAGGCTTACACGCTTCTCAGCCGCGTTAACGTCAAGGACTTTCACCTTAACTTCTTGGCCTTCTTTCAGAACTTCCTGCGGAGTCGCGATGTGACGGTGAGCGATTTGGGAAATATGAACCAGACCTTCAACGCCCGGAGCGATTTCAACAAACGCGCCGAAACCTGCAAGACGTTTTACCGTACCGGTAATGATTTCGCCGGTTGTGAAAGTTTTCTCGGCCTTTTCCCAAGGACCTTCTTGAGTTGCTTTCAGGCTCAGGCTCACTTTATCTTTCTCCGGATCTACTTTGAGAACCTGCACGCTTACTTTGTCGCCTTCTTTGACGATTTCGGAAGGGTGCTCAACATGGTGCCAAGCCATCTCGGAAATGTGAACCAGGCCGTCGATACCGCCGATATCCACGAACGCACCGAATTGAGTCAGACGCTGTACGGTACCTTCGTATACTTTGCCCACTTCGATTTTGCTGATGATGTCTTTCTTCTGGGCTTCGTATTCTTCATCCAGAACGTCTTTCTGGGAAAGGATCACTTTGTTCTTCTCGCGGTCGATTTCTTTTACTCTCAGGCGCAGAGTGCGGCCCTTGTAGTCGGAGAAATCTTCGACAAAGCTGCGTTCTACCATGGATGCCGGAACGAAGCCGCGCACGCCAACGTCAACAACGAGACCGCCTTTAACCACTTCGGCCACGACAGCTTCGATGATGACTTTCTCGTCCAGTTTCTGCTGCAGGGTTTCCCATGCTTTTTCACTGTCAACAGAGCGCTTGGAAAGAACCAGCTTCTCTTTGTTGTCGTCAATCGTTACGATTTTAAGCTCGATCTCCTGGCCCTCTTGAACGGCTTGATCCGCGTTCTCGATTTGGACGGAAGACAGCTCGCGAAGCGGAATCGTGCCATCGTACTTGTAACCGATATCTACGATTGCTTGATCCTGCTCGACTTTAATGATTTTGCCTTTAACGATGTCGCCTTTCTTTACAGCTGCGACTTGGCTCATCGCTTCTTGAGCTTCTTGGCTTTCGTTCGTTTGATTTTCGTTTTTGATTTCTTCTGACATGGGATACCCTCCTCGAAAATAAACACACCGACGGTTAATTTTGTATAGGCATCTGCACGGCGCAACTTGCGCGGCAGGATTTCCTTACAACCGGGTTCGTTTTTAGTTAAGCGACTTCTTTCCGGTGTTCCCGGATCAAAGTCTGAATTTCTTGCATGATGTACTCGGTCACCTGCTCGAGATCGGCCGATCCGGCTTCGCTGAACGGGGTCAAATCAAGCGGTTTCCCGTAAATGACCGTCATTCTGCCGAACACTTTGTAATCCCCGATGATTGCGGCTGGCACAACCGCCGCGCCGGATTTCAGGGCAAACATCGCCGCGCCCTTCTTTCCCACACCGGGATTTTTACGGCTTCCTTCCGGAAAGATGCCAAGTACGTTTCCATCCCGAAGCAAGTTCAGCGTTCCCTTGATCGTTTCTTTGCTGACACCCCCGCGTTTAACCGGGAAAGCGCCAACTTTACTAATTATTAGACCTAAAACCGGAATTTGAAACAGCTCCGCCTTCGCCATAAAATGGACTTTGCGTTTGAGCCGGATGCCGACAAGCGGAGGATCTAAGTTGCTGATATGGTTGGAACAGAGCAGCACGCCACCGTGCTCGGGGATGTTATCCTTGCCGATCACGCGAATCCGGAACAGCAGGGAATACACCACATTGCAGACTCCCCGCGCGAAATGGTAAAAGCTCATGCTCTTTCACCGCCTGTTCTCATCCGGCACATCTCCAGGATGCTCTCCACCACTTCGGGAATGGTCAGATCTGTACTGTCCAGCATTACAGCGTCGGCCGCTTGTACAAGGGGAGATACTTCCCTGCCTTCATCCAGCATATCGCGGCGGGCAATGTCCTTTTCCATCTCTTCGAGAGTCGTGGCCATTGCCGTGCCCTGAACTTCCTGAAATCTTCTTTCTGCGCGCTTGCGGACGCTCGCGGTCAGGAACACCTTCACTTCCGCATCGGGAAGCACGTGTGTGCCGATATCCCGGCCGTCCATCACGATGCCTTTGGAAGCGGCCATCTGCTTCTGCTTGTCTACCAGAAGCTTCCTCACTTCCGCAATGGCAGCGATTTGTGAAACCCGGTCCGTGACAAGTTTGGTACGGATATCGGAAGATACATCCCGGCCGTCTACAAACACCAGCTGTCCGTCCGGTCCCGGTACGAGTTCGATCTTCATGCCGGCAGCGGTTCTTGCGACAGCCTCCGTGTCCAGAGGGTTAACCCCGTCCTGCAGCACCTTCCAGGTGACCGCCCGATACATCGCTCCCGTGTCCACATAGACAAAACCAAGCTCGCCTGCGACCTTGCGGGCTATGGTGCTTTTGCCTGCACCGGCTGGCCCATCTATCGCGATATTAAATTTAGTCAAAACAAAGGCTCCTCCTAACAAAACCTTACGAACAAAAAAGCAGGCGTAGCCTGCTAACGCTGTAAATTATACCATAGCCGGAAGACAGATGCAAAAGTCTGCGGCCTTCCTGAATTTGCCGGAAAGCGGCTATTTCTCCTCGTGCCATACGTACGGCACTCCCTCCAGAGGATCGACCCGGGTCATTTCTTTTCGCACAGCCGGAAATTGGAGAAGGAGCTGGCTGATCAGCAAACCGGCCAACAGAACATATAGACATCTTAAAAGTATTTTCTCGACCCGCTCGGAAAATTCAACGAACAACAGTTCGTAACGTTCATAAGTTAATGGGCGTTGCTGCCCGGACCTCCGGATTTTCACTGGCATCCTCCCGCAAACGAGCCTTGTTTGGAATGCAGTGTTTCCCGAACGGGCCGATTTTATGTAAGCTATTTTTTGCGGAAATCGAATTGTTTCTCGAAGCAGTATTGAATCAGCTTCTGACGGTCGCGGTCCGTAATTTCGCTGAACTGCAGCATGACGATTTTTCGTCCCGTTTCCAGCGTTTTAACCCGGACGACCTCCGCTTTGAAAGGCAGATGCTCCAAGGTCCCGTTCTTGTAAGTCACAAGAAGCCAGCAGTTCACCTGAGTGACGTTGTCCGGAAATTCGCTGTCCTTGCAGGTGAAGGAAACCCCGCCCCCTCCGACGTCTTCCGTCAACGCTACGATAGGAACGGTTTCGCCGGCCTGTACGGAAATTTCCAGCTCGGCGGGAATCCGCAGAAAGCTTCTGCGCTGGATTTTCGTAATCGAGGCCGGATCGGGCATCGCCAGCGCGACCAGCCGGATTCCTTCCTCCTTGAAGCCGATGACCGAGGTCTGGAAATAATTTTTCACGCCTCCGTCCGTCACAAAAAAGGCGCTTACTTCGTCCCCCGTGTACAGCCGTTTCAAACGGCCCGTCCGCTCGTTCATAGGGGTTTCGATCCATAGACGGTCCGGGAGCACGTCCGAAATTCTCGCTTTGTATTCTTGTTTCGCTTCTTCCTCGTCAATCGTATTGACATGAAGATGCAGCAGCTGGTTGATTTTCATAAGCTGAGCCACGGTAACCTCATCCTTTTTTCGGTTAAATCCTTCCTGTTTCTACTTGATTATAGCATGCCGCAACCATTTAGGAAGACACAAAAAAGAGGCCCCGGGTTTCCCCGGAGCCGCTTATTCGAAAGGATTCCGTCAAGTTCCCTGCGTGACAGGCTGCTGTTTGGCCTGCTCGGCGTCTTCCTTGCGGATCGTTTCCACCTTTTCTTCCGTACCGTCTTCGCCGTTGACATAAATCCGGTACGTTTGACCGTTCAAACTTCCGATAAATTCATGGCAAAGCACTTCCTCATTCAGATCGTTGACGATAAGCGCCTTGGTGTGACGGGTCACTTTCAACTGAGGGCTCAGGTGGCTTCTCGCCTCTTCTTTGGAAAGCCTCGGCTCTTGGTCGATATTTTTGTGATTCCGGTTGGCAAACACGAAATCGGTTCCCTGGAGCCCGAGAATCTGGCCGTCGTCCAGAGCGACGTTTACGACAAGCTTCTCCGGGTAAATAACGGTATCCTTTTCCTGCTTGGCGAACGTCATATTGCAGATGTTCGAGTGACGGTCGAAGCTGACCGCAGTCATATTTTTATAGCCGTGCCGCTCCAGAAACTGGGCCGCCGCTGCACGCGTTTGCTCGACTTGAAGTTTGGTCGACTTCACATCGCGGGGATTCATGAAGTAGATCAGATGCCCGCCTTTTTTCGTAAAGTCCATCGTGATATCGGTTCCGTTCTTACCGGGCAGGGTACACGTATACGATTCGTACTCGACCGCGCCGTTGCCGTTTTTGACCACATGAAAGATGGCCGGATTGTTTACCCCGAGGAATGCCGCCGCTTTCTTACGGACCTCCTGTTCGTCGATCTCGGGACCGTCCAGCATTTGAGCCGTGTATTTCGACTGCGTCGACATGGTGAAGGGGCCTTCTTTCAAGTCGTTGTACGACCCGACTTTTTTGTCCACCGTTTTGAAACCGTCTATAATCGTGTTGTCGTTCGGTTCCTTGTTGGCTCCGAGCGCCAGGTCCACGTCCATCCAGCGCAGGTTATTGGCGATAACCTTCTCCTGGACTCCGCGCAAATCCCCCGTAATTTCCTTGGAATGCTGATACAAGGTGCTCAGCGTTTTTAATTCGCCGTCCGTCAAAGGCTTTTTCGTCAAGTCCCGCGTCGAGGTCTGGTAACTGAATTTCGATACGTTGGACAGGAACTCTTCCGTTTTGTTAAAAGGAAGCAGGCCCAGCGGCAGCTGGTTCACTTCGTTCTGCGCCTGGCTGGTCAGCCTCCAGACATTCACCAGACCTTTACGGTAGGTGTCATTCGAGGTGGAATTGATCGCCAGCGTATTGCCCAGCTCCGTATGTAGCTTCTCGACATGGTAGGACAAATCGTGAAAAGCACGCTGATACTGGTTTTCCGCCTTAATGGAGACTTGATTTTTCTGTTTTTGCTGAGAATACCCCCAAACCCCCGTACCGACCAATGCCGCAGCGCAGACTGGAAATAAAACCATACTCATTTTTCTGTACATGCTTGTAAGCTCCTTTCTTAGGCGATATTGCCGTTATTGTCTGCCTTCGAAACGAAGTTTATACAGCAAAAAAAGCCTGCACGCCATGCGCAGACTTTCTTGCTCTTCTTACTTACATTCGGTTGGATTACTCTTCAATCTTCCGTTTCAACCTCTAAATCGTGCTCATTGTCGCAGATACAGCGTTTAAAGCCGGTTTCGATTTTGCCTTTGTCGCGGCGCCCCTTCAGGATAAATCGTTCTCCGCACTGTCTGCAACGGATCGTAACTTTCACCCGGTTCACGGTCATGTGTTCACCTTCCGCGCCTTTGCTCGCGCATCAAATAAGTGTTCTCACAACCAGTATGGTCACCGTTATCCGATTTTAAACTCCTCTTCCCCGCGGACGACGCGAAGCGGAGAACGATCGTTGGCACGGTCCACTTTCCAGAGCGTGCGGATCCAGAGAAGCGTCATAAAAGGCAGCATGAACCAGATCCAGTTATTCGCCGCCACCAGCAAAATGTAGTCGAACGCCCCGTGCCATAAAATAGGCAGGAACAGGGAAGCTAGCAAATACTTGCGCTCCTGGGAACGCATAAACTTGGCTTTGCCGAGATAGTAGCCCATCATAACGCCGAAAAGCGCATGTCCCGAAACGGGAAGAAGGGCACGCATGAGCAGCGAAGACATGCTGATCCCATTGGCGAACGCATAGAGAATATTCTCCAATGTGGCGAATCCAAGGCTGACGGCCACGGCGTAAACGATCCCGTCGTACGGCTCGTCGAAAGAATCGTGACGGTATATCAAGTGGTACACGACGAACCATTTCAAAAACTCTTCCAACCCGCCGGAGATGAAGAAAGCAAAGGTAAAATGATTATCCCCGCCGATCTCCTGCATAAACGAATTCTGAAGCACCATGGCCGGAATAACGAGTAACACTCCGCACAAAAACAGCTTGCCGACCAGATGGATCGGCTCCGTTTCATAACGGTCCTTCAAATAAAAATAAGCAAGAAGGGAGATTCCGGGAGCAACCGCCGCCATTAGAACGGAAAACACGTTCATCCCATTTCCCCCTTTCCGATCCGGTGAACGATTCCGTCCTTCTTATACCCAACCACGGAAACGGGCGGCTTCCGCCATTTTGCGTACGCCGGTCATGTAGGCCGCCAGACGCATATCGATTCCGCGTGTTTTATGAATATTATAGACATTTTCGAAGCCTTTTTCCATCACTTCTTGAAGTTTGGAATGAACTTCTTCTTCTGTCCAGTAATATCCTTGGTTATTTTGTACCCACTCGAAATAGGACACAACAACACCGCCGGCACTAGCCAGGACGTCCGGAACGAGCAGCACGCCGCGCTCCGTCAAAATTTTGGTCGCTTCCAGCGTAGTCGGTCCGTTCGCCGCTTCGACCACGATACCCGCTTTAATGCGATGAGCATTCTCTTGCGTGATCTGGTTCTCGATTGCGGCCGGTACCAGAATGTCGCAATCCTGCTCCAGAATTTCGGTGCTAGGCATTACGTTCGGGAATAAGTTCGTCACGGTTCCGAAGGAATCGCGGCGGTCGAGCAAGTATTCGATGTCGAGCCCTTCCGGATTGTACAAGGCCCCGTTCACATCGGCGATCCCGACCACTTTGGCTCCGGCTTCGTGCATAAACTTGGACAAGTAGCTTCCCGCGTTGCCGAATCCCTGAACGATGACACGAGCGCCTTGCAGCGGAATGCCGCGCTTCTCCAGCGCTTTGTTGATCATGATCGTGACGCCTTTGGCAGTCGCCGTCTCGCGTCCGTGAGAACCCCCCAGCACAATCGGCTTGCCCGTGATGAATCCCGGGGAATCGAACTCGCGGATGCGGCTGTACTCGTCCAGCATCCAGGCCATGATCTGGGAGTTCGTCATGACGTCCGGCGCCGGAATGTCCTTGTTCGGACCAACCAATTGGCTGATCGCCCTTACGTATCCGCGGCTGAGCACTTCCAGCTCACGGAAAGACATGCTCCGCGGGTCGCAGATGATGCCGCCCTTGCCTCCGCCATAAGGAAGATCCACGATGCCGCACTTCAAGCTCATCCAGATAGAGAGAGCTTTCACTTCGTCTTCGGTTACGCCGGGATGGAAACGGACTCCGCCCTTCGTAGGACCGACCGCATCGTTATGCTGGGCGCGATAGCCTGTGAATACCTTGACTTTTCCGTCGTCCATCCGGATCGGAATCCGAACCGTCAGCACGCGGAGCGGCTCCTTGAGAAGCTCGTACATTTCGTCGGAATATCCGAGTTTCTTCAGGGCATCTTCAATAATCGTTTGAGTAGATTCCAGTACGTTCAAGTTTTCGGTGTTAGCCATGTTGACCACCTCGTTTATGTATTATAACGCAATGAAAATAAAGCATCCTGCAAAAACACTTGTTTTTGGAGAATGCTTTATGAAGCAGGTGCCGCCTATATCTTGTCCGGCATGCAGCCACCCGGAGCCGTGCACATTCGGGCAAGGTCGGGAATGGTCCACGCCGGTAGTTGGAGTGTAGGGCATACTCATGCGAAATGCCGGCATAATTCCTGGACCGCATTAGCTTCAATAACAGCTTTTCCATACTCTTCGAGTACAGCCTTCGTCACGTTGGTCGCATCTCCGTACTCGGATAGAACGGCGATGAGCGTATGGAACTTGCCTTCCGGCAGTTCAGTCGGTTCGAGCTGAAGGATCCATTTGTTTTTATACGTATAAAGCGCTCCACCATCCGTTAGCATCGGATTGACGACTTTTGAAGCACGAAGCAAATCTTCGAAATCGCGGAAGGCGTAAGAAACGATGTCGCTTTGTTCAAGCGTCACTTCCATCTCGTACACTTCTTCGTCATCATGGTCATCCAGCAAATCGGCTTGCAAGGACAAATCCATGCTGCCCCTGGTCACAATGACGACCATTCCTTGGGCAGGGAGCGCAAAAACTTCTACAGCTAAAGGTCCTGCAGGTTCGAAACCCAATTCGGAATAGGCCTGATCCATCATGTCGCTGAAAAGATCATGAACTTTGGGGATTTCCCTCCACATGTCGTCTTTCTGGATGCCCCGTTCCGTCAAATCATCGAATGTAAGGAAAATCCGTATTTTGTCCGGGCTTAAACGTTCGATTTTCATGACAGGATCCTCCTTTCCATGACACCTCTGTTTGAATGGTTATAAACAAAATATGCCGGTTTGAAAACCATGGTGTGTGTGCTTGCGGAAACAAGCACGCTTATGGGTGCCACCTAGTATTAGTATACCATGTTAAAGCCAAAATGTTAGCTATGCGGCAAAAATTTAAAGGCACCTTTTCTGCGGAATGCAGAAGAGGTGCCTTTCGGTCTTTCACGCTCCCCGCGGAGCGGTCAGCGCAGCTTTATACTCAGTGAGTCGCCGAGGAAGACGCGGCGTTTTTCACCAGTATTTCGTCTACTGCCGCTTTTACCTGCGAATCTTTGGCGATCAGGTTTTCCAGCGCTTCCTTGCCGTCCGAAGAATGAGATCCGCCGGATCCGTGAGAAGAGCTGGAGCTCTGATGCGACTGGTGCTTGGAGCTTTCCTTGTGGCCGGAACCGGAAACAAAATTTTTCGTCTGGCCGAATACATCGTTCAAAGAGCTGCCGATCCCGCTGCTTTCCGAACTGAACATCGCGGACCGCATGTTTTTTATCCGCTTGCCGGCATACATAGCAAGTGCGGCGCCCGCGACGCTTCCGATAAGGAAACTGCCTAAATTCATCCCGTATCCCTCCAAGTTTTTTAGAATGTATGAGGCTTAGTTAGGTTGCGTCCGATGGGCGGGGGCCATTCGCCCGCAAAGTGGGAATAGGAGGGATTCGGACTTCAGGAAATGAGCCGCCTGACAAGACAACAAAAAGCCCGACCAACCTTGCGGCAAGACGGCTTATAAACGACGCGCGTCTTCCGGGTCTGTCAGGCATCCGGATTACGGCCGGATTTGACTTGTCAAGCTCCGGATGTATATCGGATTCCCCACCAGCCGAGCCCCATGACGAGAAGAATGAACAAAAACAGAAGCAGACGGTAAAACCAGCGTGTAACTTTGGCCCGTTCGGACGGATGTACCGAGCTTCTCGGAGGCAGGTAGTGGCTTTCTTCCTCATTTTCATGCACTAAATCGCTTTCTGCGAGTATCGGCTGTTCGTACTCTATCTCCTGTGTCTTGTTGCCTTCCATGCCGGATTACTCCTCCTTGCCGTAACGTAAGATGCAGCCCGAAATAAAATCAATCATAAAATGGGCGAAAATAGCTGTCCACAAGGACCCCGTATGGATAAAAATCCAGCCGATCCCGTAAGAAATGCTAAAAACAAGACCCGTCATCAGCCAATGCTGGAGATAACGGATATGAATGGCCGCAAAAACAATGCTTGTCCAGTATGGACCCAGGTAATGTTGAAGGCCCGCGCGGAACAGGAGTTCTTCGCATATCGAAACCAGTAGGCAGATGAGCGCGATATGCCACAGCGGACGCCTGCCGAAGATACGCTTGTTCACTCCCCCGTCGTCCGTAACTTCTTCGGGGACATATTTGGACACGATCAGGTCCGCGGCCAGCACTGCCAGTGCGATACCGCCTCCCCAGAGGACGATGGACCAGCCGGGCGCAAAGCTGAAAAGACTCCGCCAATCCGCTCCTTGAACGAACAGCATAATAACGCCGATCACCAGCAGAATCGCCTGGGTTCCATATAAGTTAATAAGCAGCATCCGGTCATTAAGATCATCGACCCGGATGTCCGTCTTAATGCGGATATTTTTCAGCTCTTTCCATTTCCAGTTCCATTTTCTCATGATGGTCCTTCCCAGGGACTTCCCCTATTATCCGGTATTATTTGTCTATGATTCCGAGACTCGATACCATCATCTTCATCCTTATTAACATACCATGAATCTCACATAGAGGAAATCTTGTCCTCTTAATAGAACGGATAAGTCCGGCAAAAGTTCCACTCCGAACATAAAAAAGCGCCTATCCGCAGCGGATGGCGCTTCACTTCACTCAGCCGGGCCGCCACGCCTTTTCTAAGACATGACCGACGGCGACTCCTAATCGTAGGCAAAACCGCGCAGCATAGCCAAAGCCGCCATGCCGCCTTGAACATTGACCAGCTTGTCCGGATCGAAGCCGTTTCTCTCCAGATAACCGCACACCATCTCGCTGCGCACACCGTGCGCACACAAAACATACAGGTCGACGTCACCGGCCAGTTCATCCAATCGCTCCGGAATGGTATTCATAGGAATGAGTTCCGGTTCATCCAGATGGTAGTAGTCCCATTCGTACGGCTCGCGGACATCCACGATTTTTATCTTTTTAACCATCTCCGGTTTGTCCAGCAGCTCAAGAAATTTTTCGGGCGCAAGATGTTTCATGTAGGCTTCTCCTTTTTTTACATGCGCTTACATGTGGAAAATTTTCGTAATAACTGAAGAATAGCGAATATTACATCCGAATACAAGAGGAATAGTACGGATTTATCACCCTATTTGGCGTTTCATTTGTTAAAACGGCATGAATATTCGGTTAACCCTATTGACACGTTGCCGGGGCCATGTTACATTAAGTGAAACTTAACGACATATACCACGTTAAAGCGTTGACGGAGACACGTATGTATGACAGCCTTTCAGAGAGCCGATGGTTGGTGGGAATCGGCAGGACGCATGCTTACCAAGCACTCCGGAGCATTGAACCGAAGCGAAAGCCGCAGGCTCAATCGGCAGAACCCGTTATCGTTCAGGTCCCGACACGGACCAATAAGGCCTTGCGTGAGAACGCCGGGTGAAGTAGGGTGGCACCGCGAAGATAACTTTCGTCCCTTCATACGGGTTACGTATGAGGTTCGGGAGTTTTTTTATTTCCCAAGAGGAGGCTATATACAATGTTTAAAGTACTTGTATCGGATCCGATCAGCGATATGGGGATCCAAATGCTCTACGACGCAAGCGATGTTGAGGTAGACAAGAAACCGGGATTAAGCGAAGACGAGCTTGTTGCGATCATCGGTGAATACGATGCCCTTCTCGTGCGCAGCCAGACCAAGGTTACACCGCGCATCATGGAAGCCGCGCCTAAACTGAAAGTAATCGGCCGCGCCGGTGTCGGCGTCGACAACATCGACCTCCAAGCGGCAACCAAACACGGTATCGTGGTGATCAACGCGCCGGACGGCAACACGATTGCAACCTGCGAGCATACTTTCGCGATGATGATGTCGGTAGCCCGCTCTATTCCGCAAGCCTACAAAAAGACGGTCAGCGGTGAATGGGACCGCAAATCGTTCGTCGGCGTCGAGCTTCGAAACAAAACGCTCGGCATCATCGGAATGGGACGCATCGGAAGCGAAGTCGCCAAACGCGCCAAGGTGTTCGGCATGAAAGTCATCGGCTACGATCCGTTCCTTACGGAAGACAGAGCCGAGAAAATCGGCGTCAAGCTCGGAACGGTCAACGATATCGCGGCCGCGGCCGACTTCATTACCGTCCATACGCCGCTGACGAATGAAACGCGCCATATCGTAGGCCCGGCTCAATTCGCCATCATGAAAAAAGGCGTCCGGATCATCAACTGCGCACGCGGCGGAATCATTGACGAGAACGCCCTCGTAGCCGCAATCGAAAACGGCACTGTAGCCGGAGCCGCTTTTGACGTATTCGAGCAGGAGCCTCCTCAGGCAAGCCACCCGTTCCTGAACAACCCGAGCATTATTGTCACGCCGCACTTAGGCGCTTCGACCGTTGAAGCTCAGGAGAACGTAGCCATTGACGTTTCGGAAGAGCTCCTTCATATTCTGCGCAACGAACCTTTCAAAAATGCCGTGAATATGCCGCCTGTGCCGGCTACCGTGATGAGCAAACTGCAGCCATACTTCAACCTCGGGGAAAAGCTCGGTCTTATCGCCGGTCAGCTGACCGAAGGACCTGTCAATGAAATCGTCGTCAGTTACTCCGGCGATCTCGCCGACGTGGACACGAATCCGTTGACCCGTTATATCGTTAAAGGCGTTTTCACCCAGCATCTCGAAGGCATCAATCTCGTGAACGCCATGCATATGGCCAAAACCCGTGATATCAATGTCACGACGCAGCAATCGTCCACAACCGGAACGTTCACCAATCTCGTGACGATTACCGTTAAATCCAAACAAGGCGACCGCACACTGGCGGGTACGCTGCTGGCCGGTTACGGCGAGCGCATCGTCCGCATCGATCAATACCCGGTGGACTTTGCGCCGGAAGGCTCGCTTCTTCTCATCTCGCATAACGACAAACCCGGCATTATCGGCAGCGTAGGTACGCTGCTCGGAAGCAATGACGTGAACATTGCGACCATGCAGGTAGGCCGTACGATCGTCGGCGGATCGGCGATCATGGTTCTGACCATCGATAAAACCGCTCCGAAAGAAGTTATTGCCGAGCTGGAGAAACAGCCGGAAATCGTCAACGTTCGTCAACTGGGCATTTAAGCACTTCTCAGCCGATTTATACCGGGCCGGCGCTTGTAACATCCGTTACGGCGACGGCCCTTTCTTATCCGGCCTGCGATATGTTTCACGAACAACAAGATTTAGTTCGTTTTTTCAACAAAAAAGGCGGAAAGCTGCTGAATGACTCAGCAAGCTTTCCGCCTTTTGCATATAATCTTGCAGAGTTCGGGCCGAAACCGCCCGGAGCCTTTTACGGTTCGTCGGCCCAGCCCCCCGTTGTCGGCTCTCCCATCCCCTTTTCGTCTTTAAGGACGCTGCGGGGATTAAACGGGCCATGCGCGTCTTAACAAGCTTTGCACGGCAGGACGATCGTAAACGTCGTCCCCTGCCCGAGCTTGCTGCGCATCGTGATCGTCCCCTGATGGGCGTCCACGATGTTCTTGACGATGGCCAGTCCAAGGCCCGTGCCGCCTGTCGCTCCCCGTGTCCGGGCTTTGTCCGCTTTATAGAAGCGCTCGAACACGTAAGGGACATCTTCGGCCGGAATCCCCTGGCCTTCGTCCGTCACTTCCAGCTTGCAGCCGGGAGAAGACTTGTACGCGCAAGGCTCCGCCTTAATCGTAATCGTCTTCCCGCCCGGCGTGTGCCGGAAGGCGTTGTCGAGCAGGTTGGTCAGCACCTGCTCCAGCCGGTCCTCATCCGCCGTACAGACCAGCTCCCCCTCGGGGAGCACGAAATTCAGGCGGATGTCTTTCTCCCTCGCCAGGACCGTAAATTTGCGGTGCATCCGTTTCACGAGCCCGCCTATATCGGTCCTGCCAATGTTCATCTCGAGATGCCCCGCTTCCATGCGGGCCAGATCGAGAAGATCCCGGACGAGGCGGCCCATCCGCAGCGCCTCGTCATAGATCACCTGAGCGAGCTCCTTGCGCTCCTCGGGAGAGCCGGCGATGTCGTCGAGCAGCGCCTCGCTGTAGCCCTGCACCATCGACAACGGCGTGCGCAGTTCGTGCGAAACGTTCGCGACGAAGTCCTTGCGCAGCTTGTCGAGCCGGAACTCCTCCGTCACGTCGCGGAGCACGGCGACGGCGCCGCGTACGCCGTCGCGCGAAAGCAGCGGCGTCATCGCGACGGACCAGACCTCGTTCTCGACGTGAAGCTTGTCGGTCTGCTCCCGCGCCTCCGTCACCACCTGGTGGAACATCGGCTGCAGCGGAGCGGGAATATGCCGGTCAAGCGGCAGAGGAAGCGCGGCCGGAACGCCGCCGTTAACGGGCGGCCCGTCCGGGTTCCAGGTGAGTTCTTCCCACTCCTGGATGATTTTGTCCCCCTGCGGGTTCGTCACAATGACTTTGCCGCCGGCATCGAACGTCATGACCGCGTCGGTCATGCTCCTCAGAACACTCGAAAGATTCTCTTTCTCGTGCCGCAGGGCTTTCACGTTCTCCTGGAGATCTTCTCCCATCACGTTGAACGATTTGGCAAGCTCCCCGATCTCGTCGGAAGAAAGAATCGGAACCTTCGTGCCGTATTCACCCCGGGAGATTCTGCCCGCCGCGTCTTTGAGCTGAAGCAGCGGACGCGTGATCCGGTAGAACAGGAAGAACGCGAATACCGTCGTCATCAGAAACCCGATAATCGAAACGATCACGAACAGCCGGAATACGTCCCACTGGGTAGCTTCCAGGGATTTCAGGGATTGATACAGGACAATAGCGCCCTCCGTATCTTTGGCCCCTCCGTCCGGCGTGTGATAGAGCGGCACGGCCACGGCGATATAATCGTTGCGCTGGTTGATTTTACCCTGTTTGTTGTAGGGAATTCGCTTCTCCAGCATCTGGCCGTTCAAGACGGTTTTCAGCTCCGTGTCCGAAAAAAAGTCGGCCGTTTTGAACCGGAGCAGCTCCTGGTTTTTGCCCTCGACCGACGGATTTAGTTCTTTCAGATCTTTATCCAGCGCAATCATACGCGCATCCTGAAGTTCCAAGAGCTGATTGGCCATCTTGTAAAACTCTTCGTCCCGCAAATGAAGGGCGGCTCCGTTCGAATAATCGCCCGCAAGCTGTTTCAGATTGTGAACCTGATCCTCGGACTGGGAAAAATACTGTTCCAGCGACTGCACGAGAAACACGCCGAGCGTGATCAGAATAACCGCCACAAGACCGATAATGGTCAACCACAGCTTGCCGACTACACTGCGCAGGCTAAACACGTTACTTCGGCACCTCTAGCTTGTAGCCTACGCCCCAGACCGTCGTAATCATCGCAGCCGCTTCTGGCGATACTTTGTTGAGCTTTTCGCGCAATCTTTTCACATGGGTATCGACCGTGCGCAAATCCCCGAAAAATTCGTAATTCCAGACATCTTTGAGCAGTTCTTCCCGCGAAAATACCTTATCCGGCGATACGGCCAGATAGTGCAGCAGTTCATACTCTTTGGGCGTCAATGCGACTTCCTGGCCGCCTGCCGTTACACGGTGAGCATCGTGCTCGATAACGAGGTGCGGAAACACGATGTTGTTGCTCGAATTCGCATCCTTGGACAGAAAAGCCGTTGCGGACGAACGCCGCAGGATCGCCTTGACCCGGTAAATCACCTCGCGCGGACTGAACGGTTTCACGACGTAATCGTCGGCACCGACTTCGAACCCGTGTACGCGGTTCGTTTCTTCGCCTTTCGCGGTCAGCATGATCACCGGCGTGGACTTCACTTGACGCAGACGGGCGCAAACTTCCGTCCCGTCAATCCCGGGCAGCATCAGATCGAGCAGAATCAGATCGAAATCGCGCTCGGTCGCCAGCGTCAGGGCCGTTTCGCCGTCTTCGGCTTCCTCGATGCCGTAACCCTCTTTCTCCAGGTACATCCGAAGCAGACGTCTGATCCGTTCTTCATCGTCTACAACCAGAATATTCAATCTCTGTTCCATGACGTTCACAATCCCTTCCGTCCGTAAACGATTGTAATAAATGATTTGCTAAAATTATACACCCGAATAGGAGTGCAGGCCAGCGATGACCAAGTTTACCCCGACCAGCGTAAACATAACCACGATAAAGCCGATTACGGCCAGCCAAGCGGAGCGTTTACCCTGCCAGCCGCGGGAAAGGCGAAGATGCAGGAATACCGCGTAGAAGAGCCAGACGATCAGGGCCCATACTTCCTTCGGGTCCCAGCCCCAGAACCGGCCCCACGCTTTATGGGCCCATATCATCGCAAAGATGAGGGCGCCGAGCGTAAAAATCGGATAGCCGATAGCGATGGAACGATATCCGATCTCGTCGAGGTCCTCCGGGTCCATGCCTTTCATAATAGGTGAGATCGCCTGCCCGATCGGCTTGCGCAGGATCAGTCTGAGCAGCGCATACAGAAGGACGCCGAGCAGAACTGTCCAGATTACCGTATTGAACTTCCGGCCGGCATTTTCACCGCTCATCCAGGAAGGCGCCGTGAAGAGCGGCTTGTCCATGCCGAGGAATGTATCCATTGATTCGAGTGTCGTCTGGTATGGTGCCACGATAGGCGGCAGCACGTAAGTGACGGTCTGGCTTACTTTTTGCTGGGTGCCGTCTTTGGCCACGATTTGTTCCTTGATGAACTTAGCTTCGTAGCCTGCAGCATTGAACGTAAATACGGAAGCGATAAAAGCGATCAGCATAAAAATAATGAGCAGGGTGAATTCCACCCCTCTTTGCTCCTTGCGGTCGGAGGCCGTTTTACCCTGAAAGTTCACCGTCCGGATCAAGTACATTAAACCCGCGGCAAAGCCTACGGCGAAAAATGCTTCACCCGCGGCCGCGGTCGTTACGTGGATTTTAAGCCAGTAGCTCTGCAGCGCCGGAATCAGCGGCTGGACTTCGTTCGGGAAGACGGCCGCGTACGCGATGATGAGCACGACGACCGGCAGAGCAAATACCCCGAGAACCGGGGTACGATAGATTGCGTATACGATAATAAAGGCAATCATGATCATCATACCGAGCATCGTCATAAATTCGAACATGTTGCTGGTCGGAATGTGTCCGCCCCCGTACCAGCGGGTGAAGAAATAAAGAAGCTGGGACACAAGGCCCAAAACAGACAGGCCGTAAGCGGCTCTGCCCCATTTGCGCCCATGAACTTCGGGATCCCGGTTGCTCCATGTTTTGCCGGCGATTGAAAGTACAAACACCAGAAAAGCCACACAGTAGATAACAAATGAAACCAGCAGCGCGTTCCCGCTGAAATTTAACCAATTCATGTAGCTTTTCCTCCTTTTTCAAGCGTTTTCTGATCCACGGTAATGCCTGTTTTGTTTAGTGAGGCCGCTACTTCCTTGCGGACGCCGAACCAGTTCTTGTTCGTGTGTGCGCCGAGTACGAGCCGTCCGTCGTCGATCCGGAGCCACACTCGGCGATGCTGCCAGTAGAAGCCCATGATGAGGCCGATCATTCCGATCGCGGCCCCGATCCAGATATAAGGAAGCGCACGGTCCGTCCGTATATTCAAGTAAGAGGTAAAGGAGGAAAACGTGACGTTTTCCATCGATCCGACAGATAAGTCGAATTTGGCGCCTATTGATCCGTTAATTTCGTCCTGGCGGAACTCCTGCTTGTCTATTTGTCTCGGGAAATAGATGTAAGGTTCACCGTTTGGAGAAAGCCCTGGTCCCGTAATCTGAAAAATAAATGCAGGCGCTTTCGCTTCATTCGATTTCGTAATAGGCTCCCCTTTGTCGTCCAGGCCGAATTCCGGGAAATATCCCTTCAGCGACAGCTTGTAAGGGCCTGCCTGGTACGTATCCTGAGGATCCTTCATCGGAAGCTCGAAGCTTCCGTAAGATTCGCCCGTCTGTTTGTTCGTCAGCGTAGGCTTGACCGAAATAAGCAGCGGATCTTGCTTGTAATCGTATTGAAAAGCGAGAAGGCCTTTGTAATCGAGCGGTTCGTTCACGATAATTTTTTGCCTGTGCACTTCCTGCAGCTCCGGTTTTTTGCCGGGAGTGTCGCAGTCCGCTTTACAGGTGTAGATCACGGCTTCGGTTTCATAAATTTTCGGGACGGCCCGGTCCCTTTTTTTAAACTCTTCGGTCATTTCTTCCGGCTTGTAAAAATCGATGGTGAACTTCTCATTCTTGATATAGAGCGACGTATCGGGAATTTTCTTGATCTCCCCTTCGCGAAGCCCCATATATTCATCCATCTGCCAGCCCGGGAAGCTGCGCATCAGTACGGCCAGCAGAAAAATAATGAGGCCGATATGAAGCACGTAAGGTCCCCAGCGGCTGAACCGGTACTTCTCGGCAAGAAGCGCGGCTCCGTCCGTATGTACGCGGTAATGTTTTTTGCGGAGCTGGCGGGCCATTTGCTCGGTCCACTCTTCTTCGCTGATTCCTTCCGGAATGCGCCCGTCGTAAGCGACCTTCTGGCGGAGCAGGAAGCTGTGGTGTTTCTGGATCTTCTGCTTGGAAAGAGCCCGGTACAGCGGAAGAACACGGTCCAGGCTGCAAATGACCAGCGAGGCCCCGATCATCAGAATCAGCAGCTTAAACCACCACGATTCGTACGTGTGGGATAAACCCAGCAAATAATACACATGACCCAATGTTCCGTATGTATCCTTGTAGTAAGTGGCAGGGTTTACCTGAATAAAATTGCTTTCCTGCGGATATATGGTGCCAAGCGAAGAACCGATCAAGGTCAGGACGATAATCGTCACGGCCACCTTCACCGATGAAAAGAAATTCCAGACCCGGTCCAGCCAGGACGGATTTTCCCGCTGGGATCGACGCGCGACCCCATCATATTTCATTTCCAGCGGTTCGCTCGAAAACGCTTCTTCGGTCAGCGGCTTGCCGCACGATTCGCAGAGCAGAGTCCCAACGTGGTTCTGGTGCCCGCAATCGCACTTCGTGTTCTGAAACACGCCGCATTCCCCCTCTATGCTGTTGAAATGGATACTTTATTGGCCGCCGCCGGTACCGTCTGTCAGCTTTTTCAGCGTGTCAGCGATAAAAGCCTCGTCCATCTCGCCTTTGTGGATCTTCATGACCGTCCCGTCGGGTTTAACGAAGAACGTCGTCGGATATTCCACGACCCCGTACTGTTTCCGCACTTTCTCCTCGTTATCGAGCAGGATCGGCAGATTCAAATTGTACTGGTCCACGAAATTCTGAACCGTCACTCGGCTCGTGTCCAAGTTGACCTCCAAGAACTCCACGTTCTTGTCTTTCCAAATGTCGTACTGCTTCTGCAGTGCCGGCATTTCTTTCTTGCAGGGAGGACAGAAGGTTCCCCAGAAATTAATCAGGACGCCTTTGCCTTTGAAGTCGGAAAGCTTGTAGGACTTGTTGTCGAGTCCGGTGAGTGTAAAGTCCGGCGCTTTGGAGCCCTCGACCGGATATTTTTTATCGTCGGCGGATGTTAGGTTGTTGACGATTGTAAATACACCGATGATAAGAACAATGCCTAAAATGATAATTTGAACCCATTTTTTGTTCTTTTTCATAGCGAGCACCCTCAAAAATAAGACATAACTATCTTAATTATAACGAAAAAAAAGGCCAAGCTTAGCGGCCTTTTTGAATTTTATGTGACTGCAAGGCCGCATCGCGCAGGCTGTTAATTTCGTCATTGCGCAGGACTCTGTACTTTGCTCTCGGAAGACCGGCAAGCAGTAAGGGTCCGTATTGTACCCGTCTTAATTTGGCCACCGGAAAAGACACGGCGTCGAACATTCTTCTCACCTGACGGTTCCGGCCTTCGTAAATCGTAATGGAAATCACGCTCTCATTCTGCTCCGGGCGCACATCGACGTATTCGACCTCGGCGGGAGCGGTCATGCCGTCCTCCAGCTCAATGCCGGCTCTCAATCGGTCGAGAACGGAACCGTGCACGACACCCTTGACGGTCGCATGGTACGTCTTGGCCACATGATGCCTCGGATGCATCATCAGGTTGGCGAATTCCCCGTCGTTCGTCAAAATCAGCAGACCTTCCGTATCGTAATCAAGACGGCCGACCGGATAGACGCGCTCCTTAATCCCCGGCAGGTAATCGGTTACGACTTTGCGGCCCTTCGGGTCCGAAGCGCTCGTAATAACGCCTTTAGGCTTGTTCAGCATCACGTACACTTTCGTCTGCTGCTTAATGGCCCGTCCGTCTACCATTATCAAATCCTCAGCGGGATTCACTTTCACGCCAAGCTGCGTGACGACTTCTTCATTCACGCTCACACGGCCGGCCAGGATAAGCTCCTCGCTCTTCCTGCGGGAAGCTATACCCGCCTCGGCCAGCACTTTCTGCAATCTCTCCATCCTCAACGTTCACCTCAAAGCTAATGATAACCATCCTTGCGTGAAATCACAAGTTCTCTCCCGGCGAATCCGCAAATGTTTTTCAGGGGATACGGGGCTAAAGCCTTCCTTCCCGCTTTCATGGACGGGCGTTGACGGATAAGAGTGCGGAACCGGTCGGTTGTACCGGCGGCGTGAGTTTGGAAGGTTCTTCTGCTAATCGTTCCCTTAAGAGGAGGAAAATAATCATTTTTTTGCCAAAATACAGGCCGGGCCGGACACTTTCCCCGGAAAACGAAGAAGCCGCCCCGTCCGGGCGGTCTTCAGGTTGCGAACACGAGCAGACATATGATGATGGAAGCGATGAACCCGACGACATCGGAGATCAGGCCGACTTTGAGCGCGTAGCCGGCTTTCCGGATGCCGATAGCCCCGAAGTACACCGTTATGACGTACAGCGTCGTATCCGTGCTTCCCTGGACCGTTGAAGCGATCCGGCCGACGAGTGAATCCGGTCCGAACTGGGCGATCAGATCGGTCGTAAAGGCAAGGGATCCCGCGCCCGTGATAGGGCGCAGGACAGCCAGCGGGAGCACTTCGGGCGGAATGCCGAGAGCCTGGAACAGCGGCTTCAGCCAGCCGAGGGTCAGTTCGAGCGCCCCCGATGCCCGGAACACGCTGATCGCGACCATCATGCCGACGAGATGAGGGATGATTTTAATCGCCGTATCGAAGCCCTCCTTCGCGCCGTCGGTGAACGATTCGTACACGGGCACTTTCCGGTAGGCGGCGTACAGCGGAATGAAGACGATCAGGACCGGGATCGCCCACGCCGAGAGCACGTTAACCCATTCGTACATCAGCGGCTCACCCTTTCACTGCGGGGTTCGCCGGCAGCCTGCGCCTGTACCAGCGGTCGACGATGATCGCGGCCGCCGTGGACACGATCGTAGCCAGCAGAGTCGTCCCGACGATTTCCGACGGATTCATGGAATTGTAATTCATCCGGATGGCGATCAAGGTCGTCGGAATGAGCGTGATGCTGGCCGTATTCAGCGCCAGGAGCGTGCACATGGCGGGACTGGCCGTATCCTTATGGGGATTCAGCTTCTGCAGCTCCTGCATCGCCTTAATTCCCATCGGAGTAGCGGCATTGCCGAGCCCCAGAATGTTCGCGCTCATGTTGGACATGATGTATCCCAGCGCAGGATGATCCTTCGGAATGCTGGGAAACAGGAAGCGGACGACCGGACGAAGCAGGACCGCCAGCTTGGACAGCAGGCCGGCATCCTCGGCGATCCTCATCATGCCGAGCCAGAAGACCAGCACGCTGATCAGGCCGAAGCAGACCGTCACGCCGCTTTTGGCGCCGTCGAAGGCCGCCTGCGTTACGGCTTCCACGTTGCCCTGGACTGCGGCAACCGCAAAGCCGGTTACGATGAAAAACAACCAGATCCAATTCACCATCGTGCGTTCCCTCCTTTCCTGTACTTGCTTACACGCCGGGTGAAAGCATCGCCCGGATGGCTTTGCGCAGCGAGAGACTCCATGCGTTCCATGCGGTTACATCCGCATCGGTAGCCTGAAAACCGAACGCCGCCTTGTCGGCCGCTTTCAGCCTCGGGCTTGCCGGATCCACTAGCGGCACGGTTCCGATCAGGCGGTCATCCAGCTTAAGCCGGAGAGTCCCTTTTTCGCCGAGACGCGCGTCCAGCGATTCCAGCGGAAACGACTCCGGTTCGGAGGTGACGCGGTCTTTTTCCACGGAGAGCAGCGGGTACGAGAACTCTCTCTCCGCCACATAAGGCGTCCCTTCTACCGCCTGGCCCTTTTTCAGCAGAGGAACCAGCGGGTAATGCTCATACCCCCATCGCAGCAGCCGGGTATGGTCCGCCCAGTCATCGCCGTCGTTTAAGGTCACGACGACCAACTGCTGGCCGTTCCGAGTGGCCGAAGAAACCAGACAGCGTTTGGCCAGCTTCGTATAGCCGGTTTTAACTCCGTCGGCACCGTCGAAAAGGCCCAGCATTTTGTTTTTGTTAAACCAGGTGTATTCCCACGATTCGTTCGGGTTCGGCACTTTGATCATTTTCGTCTGGACAATTTCCTGGAAAGTCGGATTTTTCAGGCTGTAGGCCGCCAGCTTCGCCAAATCGTTGGCGCTGGAATAATGATCGGCACTCTCGTCCAATCCCGACGGGTTCGTGAAATTCGAGTGATCGAGACCGATCTGTTCGGCTTTCCGGTTCATCATCACGGCAAAACCTTCCACGCTGCCGCCTACATGTTCGGCTATAGCCGTCGCGGCATCGTTGCCGGAACGGAGCATCAGCCCGTAGAGCATATGCTTCAGGCTCATTTCCTGCCCCGCCTTCAGGTACAAGGACGAGCCTTCTTTTCCGGCGGCGCGGGTGCTCACTTTGACAATGTCCGTCAGCTTGCTCTCCTCGATGGCCACGATCGCCGTCATGATTTTAGTCAGGCTCGCTATCCTCATCGGCCTGTCTCCCCTCTTCGAGTAAAGAACTCTGCCCGATTTCACGTCGACGAGGGCCGCGGCCTCCGCATTCGTTCCTATCGCCGGGGGTTCCGCCGCCAAGGCCGCTGTACCCAGCACGTTCAGCATGCACAAAAACGCCAGCATACCGGATACCCATATCCGCTTGCTCATATGTCCTTCCTCCCATTGCCCCTCGCATCCGGGTCAAGACTTGTCTTCCATACAGGGAACTTTGTACAAGTATATGCTTGACCCGCCCGCTTATGACCCGCTTGTCTGACCGCGGGCGGTTCTTTACAAACTCCCGGTTCTCCGGTATACTTCTTTAGGATTGTTTAAGAAACGGCCAGGAACACCAAGCAACTGAATACGGAGATTACCGGAGGAGCCTGTCATCACAGGCTCCTTTTTGCGTTTTTTTCCTCTGCGTCCGTTCGGCGGGCCAGCCGTGCAGCACTCTGAATCCCCTTGAACGCACAGACGCGGGGAACGCTTGAAAACCGCTAACAAGGCCTCTAACAAGAAGGAGAGATCACCTTATGAGTCAAGTCTGGATCGCACTTATCGTTTTTCTGGCAACGTACGCCGTCATCATTTCGGAGAAAAAAAACCGCGCCGTCGTCGCCCTGCTCGGGGCCGCTATCATGGTCATTTCAGGTATCGTAGACGTCCATAAGGTGTACACGGAGTACATCGAATGGGGAACCATCGCTCTATTGGTGGGCATGATGATTCTTGTCGGCATCACCAACAAAACCGGCGTGTTCCAGTATGTAGCCGTACGCGCGGCAAAATTGGCCAAGGGAGATCCGATGCGCATTCTCATCTTCTTATCCCTTCTGACCGCAACCGGCTCGGCCATGCTCGATAACGTAACGACCGTGCTTCTGGTCGTACCGGTCACTCTGTCAATCACCCGGATGCTGAACATTAACCCGGTGCCTTTTCTCATCTCCGAGATCATCGCTTCCAATATCGGAGGGACCGCTACTCTGATCGGAGATCCGCCCAACATTATGATCGGGTCGGCCAATCCGCATCTCACGTTTAACGCTTTTCTGAGCAATCTTGCGCCGGTGACCGTTCTCATCCTTATCGCAACGCTGGCGATGCTGCGTGTCATTTACAGAAAGCAGCTTAAAACCAGTTCCGAACACAAAGAAAAACTGATGAATCTGGACGAAAAAGCCTATATACAAGATCCCGTCCTCATGAAAAAATCGCTGATTATTCTCGGGCTGACCATTATCGGATTCGTGCTTCATTCCGTCATTCATGTGGAAGCGGCAGTCGTAGCCATCACGGGCGCCGTGCTTCTGATGCTTTTCGGATTAAAGGAAAAAGAGGTCGAAGAGGCGTTTGATTCCGTCGAATGGGTCACTATTTTCTTCTTCGCCGGTTTGTTCGCCCTGGTCGGTGCCTTGCAGGAAGTCGGCATCATCAAAAGTCTGGCTCAGCAGGTGCTGAACGTTACGGGAGGGGACGTGAAGCTCGCGGCACCGCTCATTTTGTGGGGATCGGGGATAGCGTCCGCCACCATCGACAACATCCCTTTCGTCGCCACCATGATCCCTCTTATTAAAGATATGGCCGTGAACATGCAGCTTCCCGCCGATTCCATGGAGGTCAATACGCTCTGGTGGTCTCTCGCCCTGGGAGCATGTCTTGGAGGCAACGGGACTCTGATCGGCGCTTCCGCCAATGTCATTGTAGCGGGCATTGCCGCTAAAGAAGGCAAAGGATTCAGCTATTGGGAGTTTCTTAAAATCGGAGCGCCCGTTACTCTCGTTTCTCTGGTTATTTCGCAGTTGTATCTTTATTTCCGCTACATGATTTTCCTGCCCTGACAACGGAAATCCGTCACACCTGCCAAAACGGCAAAAAAGCCCGAAATCGGTTTTATCCGATTCCGGGCTTTTCGCATGACGGGAGAGGAAGTTACATTTTGATGGTATCCGCTTCAATATTAATGTTCGAAGTACCCGAACCGCCAAGGCCCGAAGCGCTGCCGCCCTGTTTGATCATAGACTGCACACGGTCCACGATTTGCGGAGCGGAGTCGATGAGACGCTCAATCAGATGAGTCTGATTATCAAGCGGCACAATCCTGACGCCATGTTTGCCTACGACAAGAAACGCAATCGGGGTAATGGAGACGCCGCCGCCGCTTCCGCCGCCGAAAGGCATTTCCACGGCCGCTTTCTCAAGACCGCCACGGCTCCCCACTTCCGGAAGAGTTTCCGTCGTGAATTCGCTGCCGCCTGCCGCGAAACCGAACCCGACTTTACTGATCGGCATAATGACGCTGCCGTCCGGCGTTTCTACCGGATCGCCGACAATGGTGTTCACATCCACCATTTGCTTGATGTTTTCCATGGCTGTTTTCATCAGCCCTTGAATCGGATGATCGGTCAATGAAGTCTCCTCCTTTGGTTCCTTCAAAGCGGAAGTTCCATGCTTGAAGGAGTGTTAGGTCTGCATCCGATAGGTTGCCCCGGGAATGATCTTCGTATGTAAACCGCCCTAAGCCCGTGCCGGTTTTACGTCGAGGCCGGCTCCGGCCTTTTGGCGCGCGTTCTGTCTCCGGGAATGACTTGACGCAGGAGCTTGAACCAGGCGCGCATTCCTCCGGGCGTCCTGAAAATCCTGTAGATCAGTCTGCACCCGGAAAGACCGAGTGCCCCCGCTTTAGCCTGAATCACACACACAAACTGGATTTGAAAAGCGGTGCGGTTATACTGAGGATTCACAGCCAGTTTCGGAACGGCGGACAGCGGCACATATTTCGTCAGCAGCCCGACAACCGCCGATTTTAGAGTCCATACGGTACCGGCCAGTATAGCGGTCTGTACCGCGTCGCCGGCCCCGACTCCCGTGCTCCATTTCAGCTCCGTGCAGCGAAAGGCGCTCATGGTCTGCTTAAACCAGGCGTTTAGCCCCTGCGTATGCCGCAGCAGATCTTTTCCTTCTCGATAAAAAGCCTTAATATATGCTTTATCGATCCTGCTTTTGCTTTTTTTAGTGATATCCATCTTATTCTGATCGGTTTGATTGATTTTTAGCGTCAGTCCGTCAACCAGATTGTTGAACTGCATGGCCGGCACATTAAAACGGTATTTAATCCAGCCGTACAACGCACGGACCTGAACGTACATTTCGTCATTTTCCCCGACCCGGTTCCAGTAAAGCGTAAGCTGAACGGAGCTGAGCATGGCCAGGACGGCCGCCAGGACCAATACAAGCAAGATGGCGGTTATTATTCCCCCGATTAACACAAGCACCCTCCTCCGGCAAACCGACCTTCCTAGTATCACCCGCTCCATCCAGATCATTCAAACATTTTGAGAGATCCGGGCATCGGTTCCAACCAAAAAAAGCGCCCCGCTTGCATACAGCAAGCCAAGACGCTTCTCTTTTGCTTATTCTTTGTCGGATACGTCCGGACCTTTGACAAGCCCTTCAGGCCGTTCCGGCAGTTCCGGCACTTCTGGAAAATCCCAATCGTTCGGTTCCGATGACGCAAAGTCGTCCGGTTCCCGAATAGAGGCGGGCTTCTCACCGTCATTTTCCAAGAACGTCAAGTCCTCCCCGTTGTCCGCGGACAAACCGGCATTCCTTGTATCCAGCTCGTCCAGCAGCTCCCGTCCCAAATCTTCGAAAGTAAGCTGGTCGGTTTCGTCCCCGTTCAATTTGTCAAAAAGAAGCTTCGTCTCTTCCTCAAGATCGAAATCGCCCACAAAAGCCGGTGACTCCGGCAAATCGTCGATCGAACTGAGGCCGAAGTATTCCAGGAAAGGCTTCGACGTTCCGTATAAAATCGGCCGTCCGATCGCTTCCGCGCGCCCCGTTTCCACAATGAGCTCCTTCGCCATAAGCGTATGAAGGGCCCGTTCGGATTTGACCCCACGGATTTCCTCGATCTCCACCCGTGTGATCGGCTGTTTGTAAGCGATGATAGACAACGTTTCAAGCGCGGCCTGCGATAAAGAGGAACGGGAAGGAGAATAGGCCAGCCGTTCGAAATAAGGCGCATGTTCCGGAACCGTCGTCATCTGGTAGGCACCGGCTACCCTCGTAATCTGAATGCCCCTGCCTCCGCGGCGCAGATCTTCCTGGAGCTCTTCGATAAGCTCGGTGACGATGTGCGCGTCCGTCTCCAGAATTTCGGCGAGCTGTTTCTTGTCCAGACCCTCGTCTCCCGCCACGAAAAGCAGTCCTTCAATAATCGATTTCATCTGTTGAAAGTCCATCCGTCAACTCTCCCTCTTTGGCCTGAATGACGATGTCTTCAAACAGCCGGTGCTGAAAGCATTGAATCTTTTTCATCTTCATCAGTTCCAATATTGCCAAAAACGTGACCACGATTTCCTCGCGGCTGCACTGCTTTTCGAAAAGCTTCGAGAACAGGAGCCGTCCGCCTTTATTGCGCAGAAGCTCCACCAGATCCGTGATCCGGTCCTTAACGGATATTTCGTCCCGGCGGATTTTGGTGACCTGGTTGCGGTGCACCATCTTTCGGAGCGTCCGCTGGAAGGCCAGCATCAAGTCATTGACGTCCAGCCCTTTAACGGGATTCTCCTGCACCTGGGGTACGTAGGGGGTCAAGTCCTCTGGCTCGCGCGTGAACACGAGGCTCCGCTCCACTTCCTTGTCGCGCAGCAGATCGGCAATCGCTTTGTACTTGCGGTATTCGATCAGCTTCTGCACGAGTTCGGCCCGAGGATCGAAGTCGTCCTCTTCGTAATAATCGAAGTCCAGATCGAGTACGGGAGGCTTCGGCAGCAGCATTTTGCTCTTGATCGCCAGCAACGTGGCGGCCATGACCAGAAATTCGCTCGTCACTTCCAGCTCCAGCTCATGCATGGCCTGGACATATTCCATGTACTGCTCCGTAATGTCCTTGATCGGGATATTGTAAATATCGACCTCGGACTTATCGATCAAGTGAAGCAGCAGGTCGAGCGGCCCTTCGAACGCTTCAAGTTTATACAGCATTTTCATGAATCTGCTCTCCCAAAAAAAGATCCCCGTCCTAAGTGGCCGGGGCTCCGAATCGCTTGCTAAGCGCTGTAGGGAGGCGCGAGCTTAAAAACCGCGGTCAGCCCTGCAGCTGCTTCGTAAGATTAGCCATTTCTATCGCGGTAACGGCGGCATCCCAGCCTTTGTTGCCCGCTTTCGTACCGGCCCGTTCAACCGCCTGTTCGATGGAGTCGGTCGTCAAGACTCCGAAAATAACCGGAACACCCGTTTTTAATGAAATGGCGGAAACGCCCTTGGCCACTTCGTTGCAAACATAATCAAAGTGAGGCGTAGAGCCGCGAATAACGGTTCCCAGCGTAATGACGGCGTCGTATTTGCCGGTTTCCGCCAGTTTTTGTGCAATCAGAGGAATTTCGAATGCGCCCGGTACCCAGGCGACTTCGACTTCGGTATCTTCCACTCCGTGGCGCTTCAGCGCGTCGAGCGCTCCGCCCAGCAGCTTGGACGTAATGAATTCATTGAAACGGCCCACAACGATGCCGTATCTTTGTCCTTGGGAAATCAGATGACCTTCATAATTTTTTACCACAATAACCGACTCCTTCTAGTATACAAATTGATGACGCAGATAAAAAGAGATTTTTAGAAAAAAGCATCAGTTTGGATCAAATTGGAGCAAATGACCGAGCTTTTCCTGCTTGGTATGCAGATATCTGGCATTATCTTCATTATGCGGCATCTGGATCGCGACTCTTTCGACGACCTCCAGTCCATAGCCTTCCAAACCTTTGATCTTGCGAGGATTGTTCGTAAGCAGGCGAATTTGACGGATTCCAAGATCTTTCAGAATCTGGGCCCCTACTCCGTAGTCGCGCAGATCGGGAGCGAATCCCAGCTTCACGTTCGCTTCGACCGTATCGAGGCCTTCTTCCTGCAGGACGTAAGCCTTAAGCTTGTTGATAAGTCCGATGCCGCGCCCTTCCTGGCGCATATAAAGCAGCACGCCCGCTCCCGCGTCGTTTATCTGCTGCAGAGCGGCAGCAAGCTGGGGACCGCAGTCGCAGCGGTGGGAGTGGAACACATCCCCCGTCAGACACTCGGAATGTACACGCACCAGCGTCGGGACCGAGGCGTCTATCTCCCCTTTGACAAGCGCGACATGCTCCTTCTCATCCAACTGGTTTGTATACGCGATGGCCTGGAACGTGCCGAAATCCGTCGGCAGCTTCGCCTCCACTTCGCGTTTGACCAGGTTCTCCTTTTCGCTGCGGTAATGGATAAGGTCTTTGATCGTAATGATCTTCAGCCCGTGAGTGCGGGCGACTTCCATCAGATCCGGAACCCGCGCCATCGTCCCGTCTTCCTTGATCACCTCGCAAATAACCGCCGCGGGATACGAACCGCTCATGCGGGCCAGGTCGACGGCCGCCTCCGTATGGCCCGCGCGGCGCAGGACGCCGCCTTTTTTCGCAATGAGAGGAAATATGTGCCCCGGCCTGCGGAAATGAAGCGGCTTCGCTTCCGGATCAATGAGAGCCCGGATCGTCAGGGAGCGCTCGTGGGCGGATATCCCCGTCGTCGTCTCCGCATGATCGACAGACACTGTAAAAGCCGTCCCGTGATAATCGGTATTCCGGGATACCATGGGAGGCAGGTCCAGTTCCTGCGCCCGTTCCTCCGTGATCGGGGCGCAGACGAGTCCGCGGCCTTCCTTGATCATGAAATTGATAACCTCGGGCGTCGTTTTGTCGGCCAGAGCGATAAAATCGCCTTCGTTCTCGCGGTCCTCGTCGTCCACGACAATAATGATTTTCCCTGCGGCCAGGTCGTTGACCGCTTCTTCGATCGAATGAAACGAATAGGTTTCTGTCTCTGTCATTGTGTTCCCTCCTTCAAAAAAATATCGTCCGGCTTGCCGTCAGAAAAATCCGTTCTCCGCCAGAAACTTCTCGGTCAGCCCGCCCTGCCCGGCGCGGGAAGGAGTCCTCCCGCCCGAACCTGTGCGGAGCAGCTTTTCTATATATTTCCCAAGCACGTCGCATTCGATATTCACGCTGTCACCGGGTTGTTTGTCCTGCAGAATCGTTTGGGACAGGGTGTGCGGAATGATCGAAACGGCAAACGCGCTGTCAGTCACGTCTATAAGTGTAAGCGAGATTCCATCGATCGTGATGGAACCGCCCGCGATCATGTAGCGGAGGATAGCATCGTCGTCCGGCTCCAGCCGGTAGACGACCGCATTCTCCTCGGGAGTTCTCGCCCGGATTCGGGCGGTCCCGTCCACGTGGCCCTGCACGAGATGGCCGCCGAAACGGCCGTTCGCCGGCATCGCCCGTTCCAGGTTGACGCGCGCTCCCGTCTGAAGCGAGGCCAGGTTCGTTTTGCGGTACGTCTCCGGCATGACATCGACGGAAAAGGTCTCCTTGTCATAGGCGACGACGGTCAGACAGACGCCGTTGACGGCTATACTGTCGCCGAGCTTTACATCTTCCAGCACCAGGCCGGCGCCGAGGGTCAGGACCATCGCCTGGCCCTGCTTGTGTATGCGGCGCATCACGCCGATTTCTTCGATTAATCCGGTAAACATGATGAAGCCTCCTTCTCGGCGTACTGCGGGTAACCCGTGAGACAGACGTCTTCGCCGACGGTCTCGACGGTCATCCGCGCCAGCCGGATCGCCTCGCTCATGCGGCCGAATCCGGCGAACGCCGCGTTGTCCGGCGCCTCCGGCCCGCCGCCGATCCATTTCGGGGCGAAAAACAGCACCGCCTTGTCCACCAGGCGGT
This sequence comes from Paenibacillus chitinolyticus NBRC 15660, assembly GCF_000739915.1. Lineage (GTDB taxonomy): Bacteria > Bacillota > Bacilli > Paenibacillales > NBRC-103111 > Paenibacillus_F > Paenibacillus_F chitinolyticus. The sequence continues at coordinate 818,357 of NZ_BBJT01000003.1, forward strand.
TCTCCAGCATCGCCCCGCTGAGCCGTCCTCCGCCTTCCAGGAGGACGGAGGGCACCTCCCGCTCGCCCAGCAGCCGCATCGCGAGCGGAAGATCGACGTGCGGGCCGCTGCCGCACGCCAGCACTTCGGCGCCGAGGGCTTCAAGCGCTTCGCGCTTGGCGGGATCGGCGCCGTCGGTGGTCAGGATGAGCGTCGGCCGCTCATCCTGCTGCCGCAGCACCCGCGCGGACAGCGGCGTCCGGAGCTGCGAATCGACTACGATTCGCAGCGGGTGGAGCGCCGGCACGGACAGCCGGGTGGTCAGCTCGGGATCATCGGCAAGCACAGTGCCGATGCCGACCATGATCGCGGCGTGGCGGTGCCGCATCGCGTGGACGAGCTCGCGGGCGGGCGCGCCGGTGATCCACTTGCTGTCGCCGGTTTTGGCGGCGATCTTGCCGTCGAGCGTGCTCGCGGATTTCATCGTGACGAAGGGCAGGCGCGTCACGATGAACTTGCCGAACGCCTCGTTCAAGGCGTTCGCCTCGTCCGCGAGCAGACCGGCTTCCACGTCGATGCCCCGGCTCCGCAGTCTCGCGATTCCCGATCCCGCCACAAGCGGGTTCGGGTCTACGGATGCGACGACGACCCGGCGGATGCCGCTCTCGATGAGCCGGTCGCTGCACGGGGGCGTCTTGCCGTAATGGCTGCACGGCTCCAGCGTGACGTAAGCCGTGGCGCCTTCGGCTTCGCGGCCGGCCATCTGCAGCGCGAGCACTTCCGCGTGGCCCTCGCCCCGCTTCAAATGGGCGCCCATGCCGACAATGCGGCCGTCCTTGACGACGACGCAGCCGACGACGGGATTGATGCCCGTCTGTCCGAGCGCCGCCTGGGCCATTTGCAGCGCCAAGCGCATGTAAGTTTCGTCCTGCAGAGGGTGAAGCATGAGCGGTCTCCTTTCTTTCAGGGAGGGGCCCAAGACAGGTTCTTCTTGTGTAAGCATCCGTCAAGTTTGCCGGCTTTGGCGTCCTAACGTCCTGGCATCTTGATGCCGCACTCGTCCTAACGTCCTTACCTCTTGGCGTTATGATGTCCTGTTATGATGCCCTGTCGTCCTGTCCCAGCCGTCTTGTCGCCTGTTTCTAGTCTCTCCCGTTTCGGCCAAAATGTTGAACCTGAAAAAGCCCCTGTCCGTTTCGGACAAGGGCGGTTGGTTGGAATAGCAAGAACGCGCGTGAAGCCAGTCTGCGGGTACGGGAAAGTACCTCCGACCCCTCAATGAGGACGGATACGGGATTCTCCGGCAGGTATGCCAAAGAAACATGCTGTTACCGGACATTCGGATCTTGCTTGCAGAAAGGACGTTATCGGAAATAACGGCAGTGGAAAGATGCATAAGTTAAGGCCGCGACGGCTCACCGTCCGGTCTCGTCTCTGCAAATGAACTTCAGAGCACAAATAAGCCGGCCAAACCAGGCCGCGTATGTACCTAAAAAAGCCCTTTCTGCGCGAATGCAGGTAAAGCTGCGTATGCAGACTGAATCGTTTCGTTCTCCTTCTCCCATCCAGACTTTAACTGTCGGTCTCGGACTTTCACCAAGTCAGCCGGTTGTCCTGCGTTCGAGCGCTTAAAAACAGACAAACCGGGTCACGGACTGAGCTGCAGACCAGATAACCGGTACTGCGGCAACACCGCCGGTAGGGACTTTCACCCCGCCCCGAAGGATTGATTCAATCTTATTCGATTGTTGACTGAATAGTACCACTGTCATTTCCAAATTGCAAGTGTCAAATTGACTAGTCCGGTCGGAAAACAGTATAAGCAGGGCCAAATCGGGGAAAGGCTGGATAAGGTCTGTCATTGGGATGTCATGCGAAACGAATGCGTAATAAACGCGGAATGAACGCGGAACGGGTCTCAAATGAAGGAAAGATATGTGCCCCACCTAAATGGAGATGACAGCGAGGGACAGAAGGGTATTCAGCCATCCCGATACTCAAGCTAGTACCGGGAAAACCCGGACGATCGTCTTATACGAAAGGGAAGCCAAAATAGATGAAAAGGAACTCAGACTTTTCCCGAAAGGGCCTAAAGACGGCCAAAAATACGGCGGCTGTCGGCCTCGCAAACCTCTATCCTTGCAAATCTGACGCGATTCCCGTTATTGTGCGCGGCCATGTACTCGATGAAGGATTGGCAGTCAGCAAATGGGATAAAGCGCGCCTCTGGGACGAACTCGATAAAGCCGGTGTAGATTCCCTGCTGGACGTTGCGTACGCGGAAATACGCCGCGATGCCCTGATCCTGAAAAGCCCCTGACCAGCCGCTTGTTACAGCAGTTGTCCAGGGGCTTTTTGGGGGAGGCCATTAAACTTCTACGATTTCAACTTTCTCCATCGTGTCGCGGCCTTTGAATGCGTCCACATATTCCATACCTTTGGTTACTTTGCCGAAAACCGTGTGCTGGCCGTCAAGATGCGGCTGCGGCTGGTAGCAGATGTAGAACTGGCTGCCACCTGTATTGCGGCCGGCGTGTGCCATAGCAAGCGTGCCGCGCTCATGCTTGTTCGGGTTGATTTCGCAGTCGATCGTGTATCCGGGACCGCCGGTGCCGGTGCCTTGAGGGCAGCCGCCTTGGGCTACGAAGCCCGGGATAACGCGGTGGAAATTAAGTCCGTTGTAGAAACCGGAATTAGCCAGTTTCTCGAAGTTTGCCACCGTGTTCGGGGCATCCTTTTCAAAGAGGTCGATCAGCACTTCGCCGCCGCCTGCCATTGTGATTTTCGCTTGTTTTGCCATGTGGGACACTCTCCTTTTATGTATCGGTTGCTGCTTAGATTGCGGGGTTCATGATTGTGAAAGCAATCACTCTCATTGTACTCCATATTGGATGGATGTACAAATAAACAAGCCGGAGGCAGCCCTCCGGCTTGTCAGCCGTTTCCGGGAAATCATCCTGAAACTCTGAAATCAGCGGACCGACTGAATTTGTTTCATCCGTTCCGGCACGACATCGTTGCGGACCAGATCTTCGTACGTTTCGCGTTTGACCGCCATGTCGGCCATTCCGTCTTTTACGAAAACGACGGCGGGTCTGCGAATCCGGTTGTAGTTGCTGGCCATGGAGTAATTGTACGCTCCCGTACTGGCAACGGCCAGTATATCTCCCGTCTGCACGAGAGGAAGCTCCACGTCCCAGATCAGCATATCGCCGCTTTCGCAGCACTTGCCCGCGATGGAGACCGTTTCCTGAGACGGTTCCGAAGCCCGGTTCGCCAGCATCGCTTCGTACTGGGACTGGTATAGGGCCGGACGTGGATTATCCGTCATGCCCCCGTCAACGGAAACATATTTGCGAACGCCCGGAATATCCTTGTGCGTTCCTACGGTGTACAAAGTCGTTCCGGCATCGCCGACGATACTCCGGCCGGGTTCGATCCAGATCTCCGGCATTGGATAAGAAACGGCCTCGAAGCGGGTTTTGACCGCTTCCGCGATCGCTTCGACATAGGTCGACATCGGCAGAGGCGTGTCGCCTTCCACATAGCGGATTCCGAAGCCGCCGCCCAGATTGATGACCGAGAAAACCACGTTCAGTTCATCCCGTACCTGCGAGGCGAACTGGGCCACCTTCTCGGCTGCCACCCGGAAACCTTCGACCTCGAAAATTTGCGATCCGATATGGGAATGAACGCCGAGCAGAAGCAGATGATTCGCCGCGGCGGATTCTTGGACCGCTTCGAAAGCGGCCCCGTTCCCAAGGTCGAATCCGAATTTCGAATCGATTTGGCCGGTGGAAATATATTCGTGCGTATGGGCTTCGACGCCCGGTGTTATTCTCAGCAGAATCGGTACGCGCTTGCCTTTCGAGCCCGCAATCGCATCCAGCATGCGGAGCTCCGTGAAATTGTCGACCACGAAACAGCCGATTCCGGCGTCAAGCGCCATTTCGATCTCGGCCGGCGTTTTGTTGTTGCCGTGGAAGTGAATGCGCTCGGGAGGAAAACCCGCCTGCAGCGCCGTAAACAATTCCCCGTCGGATACGACATCCAAGGATAGTCCTTCTTCAGCTATGATGCGGCACATCGCCATGACACAGAACGCTTTGCTTGCGTAAGCAACCTGAAATTTTAACCCGGACGCCTGAAAAGCATCGACAAACTCGCGGCAGCGTCTGCGAACGAGCGCCTCATCCACAACATATAACGGTGTTCCATAGCGGGCGGCCAGTTCCGTGGTATCCACACCGCCGACTTCCAAATGGCCTAGAGCATTAACTCGGCTTGTTCCATGAAGATGCATCGTCCGTTTCCCCTCTTCGTTATCCGTATCCATGACTGCTTCCGTCTTGTTTCTCTATTACATTATTAACTAAAGTAACACAATGTCACTTAGCTGACAATACAACTTTCGCAGAAGGAGACAAGCCGGATAGGACGCGCTGTCATTCGGGCGCAGGCTGACGGGTTCCGTCTTTGGAACGCGTGATGCTGAGCCTTGTTTTGTTCTTCAGAACCGGCAGACGGAACAAGATGTTCATCAGCCCCATCGCATTGAACGGAAGGAAAGGCCACATGTACGGAGCCGTGTGCGAACGCTGGAGGGACAGGAACATCAGCCATACCGTAGTCGCGATGACCAAACCCGGAACTTTGAAGAGCGCCACTGAAAACAGCAGGATAAGCCGGACGATCCGGTTGGCTAAACTCAGCTCGTAGCTGGGGGTGGCGAACATGCCGATCGTCGCGATTGAAATGTAGAATATAATTTCATTCGTGAACAGCCCCGTTTTAACGGCAATGTCTCCGATGAGAATAGCCGCGACCAGCCCCATCGCAACGGATAAAGGCGTCGGCGTATGGACCGAAGCCATCCGCATCAGATCGATCCCGAGTTCGGCCAGAAGAAACTGGATGAGAACCGGAATTTGGCCCGGATGCTGCGGTCCGATAAACTCCAGGCCGGTCGGTTTGAGACCGGGTTCCAGTACCATCAGATACCAAAGCGGCAGAAGAAACAACGACGCCAATATCCCCAGAAAACGGACCCAGCGCAGATAGGAACCGATAATCGGAAGCTGCCGGTACTCTTCCGCATGCTGGAGATGATGGAAGAACGTCGACGGCATGATCATGACACTCGGCGAAGTATCGGACATCAAGATAACGTGTCCCTCCAGCAGATGGGCGGCAGCCACGTCAGGCCTCTCCGTGTAGCGAACCAGCGGATACGGGTTCCAGCCTTTCGCTACGATCGCTTCCTCCAACTGTTTCTCGGCCAGCGGAATTCCGTCAAGTTCCACGCTCTTGACTTTGTCACGAATGGCCTCAACCAGCTTCGGATTCGCGATATCTTCGATATAACCGATGCAGATATCGGTGCTGGTCCGCTTCCCCACCTGCATAATTTCGGCCCGCAGTTTCGGATCGCGCACCCTTCTTCTCACAAGCGCCACGTTCGTCATCAGCGTTTCCACGAATCCGTCCCTGGAGCCGCGCACGACTCGCTCGAGGTCAGGCTCTTCTGTCGAACGGACGGGGAAGTTTTTGGCGTCGATGGCGAGCGCCGTCTTTTCGCCTTCGATAAAAACACCGGTCGCCCCGGCCATAACCTGGCCGATGACTTCTTTCATCGTCTGGTACGGCGACACTTGGATGTGCGGAATGAGATATTCTTTGAGGCTCTCGGCCGGATTTTGCTCCATCGCAGCGTGATCCGCGTAACTTAGCCGGTCCAGGACCATCGTGAGAACCTGGTCTTTGGCCAGTCCGTTTACGTAGTAAAAGCCGACCCGGATCGAGCCGAACACCATCTCACGCAGCACAAGGTCAAACGATGTCCCCAGGCCCGAACGCTCTTCCAGCATATCCTTGACTTCCTGCATCGAGAGCGGGATCGGGTCGTCCACCGGCTTCGATTCATCGCCATTCGACGGCCCCTTGCCTTTCTGGCCTTGTTTATCCCCCTTGCCGCCGGAAGCCTGCTTCTGCTGCCCGGTGCTCTCGCTGCGTCTGACATCTGCCGCGGCGCTATGGTCTTCGGCGTTCGCCCGCTGTTCCCCGCCGCCTTGATCCGAAGCCGAGCGCTTCCGGGAGAAAGAAGCTTGAATTGGCCCCTTGTTCCCATCCCGCAACAGCTTCTTGATCCCGAAAGCGTCTTCTTCCATCAAGCCCGCGGAACGGTCCTGCTCCTTGCTTCCGCTTTCACGGCCCTGGGATTCTTGCTGGGATTCTTCCGGGGATCGCAGTCCGGCTGCCCGGAAGCCTTTTCTTGCCGCGGACCCTTTCCCGGATCGGGCAGCGCCGCCTGATGAGTCGTCACGGGTTCCGGTTCGTAATCCGGCGTCGGCTGCGTCGTCTCCTGTTTCACGCCGGGATTCGTCCGGTTTTCCGGCTCTTTGCGCCGGTTCCTGCCTTGCCCGTCCGGGCTCTTCTTTTTCCGGAGTCTCTTGCGGGGCATTCGCCCGGCTTTGCAGCTGATCCTCACGCCCAGTATTCCCCGCGTCTTCGTTCAGCTCCGTACCCGATGGAGTATTCTCCTCCATCTCCGGAGCGGCAAAAACGTTGCCTTCCTCATCGATCTGGAGGGCGGGTGCTTTAGATCTGTCATCGGCGTCGGCGCCGGAACCGGAAACTCCCCCCGCCCCCCCATGCCTGTGGTCTTTATCTTTCACCATCATCTTACCGATCAACTTCTTCATGCATACTCCTCCTCAGCCTCAATAAATAAACCATTCGAACAAGGAGCCCAGAACCTTGCCTGCGATCATGGCCATGAGCAGCCATACCATATAAGACGTCATGCCCACCCGTTTGGCGAGAACCGGCAGGACATTGATGATTTCCGTCAGGGCCGCGGACAGCATGCCTATAAACGCTCCCGCAAACAACCCGAAAACACCGGTCCACCAGACAGGAACGGACAACGTCCAGTTAAAGAAATCCATCACGGTAAAAACCAGCGAACCCGCAATGACCGCGATCTCGCAGCTGCGGATGCGGTTTTGAGCCCGGCTTACCTGAAGCAGCCGCGGTATGATATCCAGCACTAGCAGGAAAGCCACCATCCCGCTTCCGACCGCGATACCTCCGGCAAGTCCTGTCACGACCGCAGCAGACCAGCCCAGCAGCGTGATCATGGGGAAGACTCTCGCTTCTCGCGGTTTAAAGACTGGTATTCCTCGGCAATCGTATAACGGTCGATATTTTCCTGATAGGTAAACATCTCGACTTCGAGCGGGCTCGGCTCTTCGTTGAATTTTTTCTTGAAAAAATGATTAAAAAAGACCGCCATGCCGATTCCGATACCAAGCGAATACGGAATTTGCAGAAACAGCGGATGCTCGGTCTTTTTGCCGGTTACAAGCTCATACACCCGCTGATGCACCTCCAGCATGCTGACGTCCGCATGAAAATTCATAATCGTAAGGCCCGACCCGATAAAAAGCAGAACCCAAACCGCCGCGAGAAACAATAGATTAGGTTTACGAGTACCGGAGTCGATCTCCACGAGCGTATGCGGCTCGCCGAAATGTTCAATCTGCAAATTAGGGTGCACGTTTTTGACAGCCGCCACGATGCTGAGCATATCGATCAGAATACGGTTGCCGTCTTTGACTTTCGGTTGGACCAGAACAAGCCCCCGAAGCGTGCTTTCGTACGCGGGCTCGACGATCATCTGGGCGACCCTCCCCAAGGTGACCGGTTCCCGTGCGGGTACCCGTATTCTGCGGCGCAAGCGGATATAGAGACAGGCGTCTGCGGTTTGATTCAACCCTCATCCCCCCAAAAACATCCTTTTGCCAGTAGTATGCGGCGTATTCGGCAAAATCATCCAAGGAACAGTTCCCAAACTTTGTACGCGATGATTTCCCCGTTTAAAATCCCGCCATGAATAAAAAATTCCCGCCGTGGAACATTAGGAACGAACAAGTTTTTTCAACTTTCAAACAGGTGGTGAACACCCATGTCTCGAATTGCTCTTACCCTGATTATCGTAGGCGCGCTGAACTGGCTCCTCGTAGGTATCTTCGAGTGGGATCTGGTATCCGCGATTTTCGGCGGCGAAGTGCACCGCACCTCTTCCGCCTTCAGCCGTATCATTTATACATTGGTCGGATTGGCGGGCATTTACAGCCTTTCGTTCTTCTTCCGGGACGATGCGTCCGTACGCTAGCCGGGCATTTCCCCCGGCCCTTCTCCGGAGGGAAATCGGGGACAGGTCCACGAAACGTTTCAGCTCCCGGCGGGCGGACGATTCGTGGATTTTTTCGCGTCCGCTCCGGCAAAAAGTAAAAAGACCAGAACGCTATTGAGCGATCTGGTCTTTTATGGATTGCAAGATTTTTTTCTCCAGCCTGGATACCTGGACCTGTGAAATACCGAGCCTGCTGGCGACCTCCGACTGAGTCTGATCCCGGAAATACCGGAGATACACGATCAGCCGCTCCCGTTCGTTTAGAGCGCCGATGGCTTCGTTAAGAGCCAGCTTCTCGAACCATTTATCCTGGGTTTCGTCGGCGATCTGGTCCATCAGGGTGATGGGGTCCCCATCGTTCTCAAAAACCGTTTCATGGATCGAGGAGAGCGGCTTACTCGCCTCCTGGGCGAAGACGACTTCCTCCGGCGTAATCCCCAGCGCATCCGCGACCTCCTTGATCGTCGGAAGGCGGTTCATGCCTTTGGAGAGCTCGTCCTTGGTCTTGCGGATTTTGCTGGCCAGTTCTTTAAGCGATCGGCTGACTTTCAGCGTTCCGTCATCACGGAGAAACCGCTGGATCTCTCCGATAATCATCGGAACCGCATAGGTCGAAAATTTCACATCGTAGGACAAATCGAACTTGTCCACCGATTTGAGCAGTCCGATGCAGCCGATTTGAAACAAATCCTCGGCTTCGTAGCCGCGGTTCAGAAAACGCTGAACGACGGACCAGACGAGCCGGATGTTAGAGTTAACCAGCCGTTCCCGGGCGAGCGAATCTCCCGATTGGCTGAGTGCGATCAAACGCTTGACTTCACTGTCATCCAGGAAACTGTGCGAGGAACCTTTCAAATCGACATCCATCGTATCAAACCCCTAGTTTACCAAAGCTTTTTTGGATTCAATTCTTTTCTTCATCCGGATGCGGGTGCCGGTACCGACTTCGGTAACCACGTCGACCTCATCCATAAAGTTTTCCATAATGGTAAATCCCATTCCGGACCTTTCCAGCTCCGGCTTGGATGTATACAGCGGCTGCTTGGCTTCTTCCAGATCTTCGATACCCGCTCCGTTGTCTTCCACCGTGATATAGACCTCATCGTCCACGATTTCCGTCATGATCGTTACGACTCCGTCGGGTTTATTGTCATAGCCGTGGATAATGCAGTTCGTTACCGCCTCCGAAATGACGGTCTTGATATCCGTCAACTCGTTCATGGTCGGATCGAGCTGGGAGATAAACGAAGCAACGGCGACACGCGCGAAAGCTTCATTCTCGGACTTGCTGGCGAATTGGAGCTTCATGAAATTCGATTCGCTCATAACGCGACCTCCAGACTGGAGATAGCGGATCTCTCGTTGTCTTCAATCGTTATGATCTTGAACATACCCGATAACTCGAACAAGCGGTAAACTTCAGGCGAGATGTCGCAAACCACCATACGGCCGCCCTTGCCCGTAATCTGCTTGTAGCGCCCGAGAATGACACCCAGACCCGAGCTGTCCATGAAGGAAAGATCCTTCAGACTCAAAATGAGGTGCTTGGTATCCTGCCGGAAAATGGCATCTTCCATGCGGGTTTTGACCACATCGGCCGTATGGTGATCCAGTTCCCCTTTCAGACGAACGACCAGCGCTTTACTTCTGTGCTCAAATTCGATTTGCAAACTCATGTGCCATGTCACTCCTTCCCACATGACTCACAAGTTCTACAATCCCTTTGGCATTTCCTGCCTGCTGACAAAACTAGAAGAAAAGCGCCAAAAGCTCTTCGGAAGCGGGAAAATGCGACTTTGTTCTCCGCCGAACAGACTGCGCGCCGACCGCTTCATCAGGGTCCACCAGCCGGCTTTTTTGACATCGGCGGGAGACTCGATCGGGTACTCCGTCAGCACTTCGTTGTTCTTGTACACCACGATTTTGCCGATAGGCTGCCCTTTGGCGATCGGCGGCTTCAGATCCTGATTGAGCTGGAGCTCGTGGCGGATTCCTTCTTTGCTTTCGCCCTTTTTCATCAGAATGCTGTAAGAACGCGTTGCGGTCAGTGGCACCGAAGCGACATCGCCCTTGCTGATCTTAAGCTCTCCCAGGGCGTCTCCGGCTTTGAAAATCGGGAAATTGCTGTACTGGGCAAACGCGTAGTCGAACAGCTTCGTCACTTCTGCATTGCGGGTCTTCGTGTTCGGTTCTCCGAGCACGACGGCAATCACGCGAAACCCGTCGCGGGCGGCGGTTGCCGACAAGCAGAACTTCGCTTCGCTCGTATAGCCGGTCTTCAAGCCGTCGGCTCCCGAATAGAAACGGACGAGCTTGTTTGTATTGACGAGCCAGAAAGGTTTCGCGGAATCTTTCCGCAGATGGTCCTGATAGCTGCCGGTAAACTTCGTGATGCCGGTATGTTTGAGAAGTTCCCGCGACATAATCGCGATATCGCGCGCGGAGGTATAATGATTTTCCGTCGGCAGTCCGTTGCAGTTCGAGAAATGGGTGTTGTTCATTCCGAGCTGCTTGGCGCGCTCATTCATCATCGCGACGAAGTTTTCCTCCGAGCCCGCCAGCTTCTCGGCCATCGCCACGGACGCATCGTTCCCCGAAGCCATCGCGATACCCTTGAGCATTTCTTCAACGCTCATCTCTTCGCCGGGCTCCAGGAAAATCTGCGAGCCGCCCATCGACGCCGCATATTCACTGGTGCTTACCTTATCCGTCATCTTGATTTTTCCGCTCTCTACGGCTTCCATGATGAGAAGCATGGTCATAATTTTCGTGATACTGGCCGGCGGAAGCTTGGTATCCATGTTTTTGTTCACAATAATTTCGCCAGAATCCGCATCCATTAGAACTGCCGATTGCGCACTGGGAGTGAGATCAACCTGCTGAGGCTTCTCCTCCTTAGCCCATACGGCCGGTCCGGCTGCGGACAGCAGCAGACTCAGCGCCAGAACCGCACAGCTCATTTTCTTCCACATCGTCTTCTACCCCTCCTGCTCAACAATTAGACATACGATTCACAAACTGGGTGGCTAGTAAGTAAACCGGGAATTTCATTAAGCAGTCTTGACGGAACCGGGCAAAAATATTCCAGAGATTCCCTATCCGAACAAAAGACTTCAAGAAAAAAAGAGCGGGCTCCTCGGCCGCGCTCTTCATCCGTAACGAATTTTCAGTTTTCGTTCAACCATACATTCAGCAGAGAGATCAGCTGATTCAAATCTACCGGCTTGGAGATATAGTCGGAAGCACCGGCTTCGATACATTTATCCCGGTCGTTCTTCATCGCTTTGGCCGTGACGGCAATGAGCGGAAGATCCGCCCACTCTGCGCGTTCCCGGATGCGGGTCATCGCCTCATACCCGTCCATCCCCGGCATCATGATGTCCATCAGCACGACGTCGATATTCGGCGTACGGTCCATCAGCGCCAGACATTCGATGCCGTCGCCTGCCGTCAGCACGCGCATTCCCCTGCTTTCCAGCGCTGCGCTGAGCGCCGTGACGTTGCGGGGATCGTCATCCACGATAAGCACGGTTTTCCCCGCGATTACCGTTCCGGTTCGGCCGGAAGCTTCGCGCTTCGGTTTCGCGGGCGCCGGCAGGGCGGAGGCCTCCGCTTCCAGTGCGGACGCCGCTTCCATGCCGGCCGTATCCGCCCGGTCCAGGCAGCAGATATACAGTGTGAAGGTGCTTCCCGCTCCTTCCTCGCTCGCCAGATGGATGCAGCCGTTCAGCAGGCCGGCCAGGTCGCGGGAAATGGAAAGCCCCAGCCCCGTGCCTCCATACTGCCGGCTCGTCGCTCCGTCAGCCTGTCTGAACGCCTCGAAGACATGCTCCTGCTTGTCCTTTGGGATGCCGATCCCCGTATCCCGGACGGATATCGCCAGTGCCGTCGTCCAATCAAGGCCGGGCAGCAGGTGATTCTCTTCGTCCTCTTTCGCCCGTCGCAGCGACAGGGTTACCTCACCGTAATGCGTAAATTTAAGCGCATTAGACAGCAGATTCTTGACGATTTGCTCCAGCCGCTGTCCGTCGGTCTGGATGATCTCCGGCAGTCCCGGCTCCAGGCTGCGTTTGAACGCAACGTCTTTGTCCTCCAGCATTTTGCCGAAAAGATGTTCCATTTTGTCGGGCAGCTCCGTCAAATTGAACGGTGCGTAATTAACTTCGAGCTTGCCCGCTTCGACTTTGGAAAGATCGAGAACGTCGTTGATGAGCGCGAGCAAATCGTTGCCGGCCTTATGAATCAGCTCCGCATATTGAAGTTCCTCTTCGCTCAGCGTGTTGTTCTGATTTTCGGCGAGGAACTGCGACAGCAGCAGCATACTGTTCAGCGGTGTCCGCAGTTCGTGGGACATATTCGCCAGAAATTCCGATTTGTATTGGGAAGCCAGCTGGACCTGCTCCGCCTTGGCTTGAAGTTCCAGCGACGCCTGCTCAAGCTCCAGCGTTTTTTGTTCCGATACCCGGTACTGGGCTTCGAGTTCTTCGTTCGTGACTTGCATTTCTTCCGTCTGGGTGCGAAGCTCTTCGGACTGGACTTGAAGTTCCTCCGCCATGACTCTGGATTCCTGAAGAAGGCGCTCCACTTCCATGCGGCTTCCCACACTGTTGAGTATGATGCCGAACGAAGTGAGAAGCTCTCTCAACACTTGGCGCTGTGAAGCCGTAAACGGTTCGAAGGAGGCAAATTCCACCACAGCCGTAACCGAACCTTTGAATGAAGCCGGGGCAATCAGAATGTGCCGCGGCGCCGCTTCTCCGAGTCCGGAACGGACCGTCACGTAGTTTTCCGGCAGGTGATCGACGGCCAGCATCCGGTTTTCCTCCGCGCATTGTCCGACGAGGCCTTCGCCCAGTTTAAACATGCGGGAACGCTCCCCGTTTCCGTCATCGGACGCGTACGCCGCCATCCGGTGAAGGCCGTACTCCCCTTCCACGGTTTGAAGCATGTAAACCACGCCGTACGGGGCGTTGAACAGTTCCGCGACTTTGCGTACGAACATGCCGGACAAAGCCGCCGTGTCCGTAAAGCCCTGCAGAGCGGTCGTCAACTCGGCCACCTGCGTTTTCTCCCCGGTTTCCCTCTGCACATTGTCGAGCAGACGGTTCGTCGCATCTCCGAGGTCGCGTATTTCATCGCGTGACTTGACCTCGATCCGTTCGGAAAGATCGCCGTCCGACGAAGCCAGGTGGTCGATGGCGCGAATTACCTTACGGATCGTCCCCTGAATCGACCGGGAGATCAGGATCGCAGTCGCGACGGCTACAACGGCCACGCCGAGCATCATGAGGTACAGGGCGCTGCGCATATCCTTGTTCCGCTCGTCCAGATTAGCCACCCGGTCTAGGGTCAATTGGGTTTCCGTACTGCGGAAGGTGTCAATTATGACACGAATCCGATCCATATATTTTTTACCGGGGTCCTCTTGAAAATATTGCTGGATTTGCGGTGTATTGCCGGCCTTTTTCCACGCAATGACAGGCTGTCCCGCTTCCGCGATCCATTTCTCGATAACGGACCGCAGCTCCTCCAGCCGTTTCTGCTGGGAAGGATTGTCGGCAACAAGACCGTGAAGCGTATCGTAATCCGCCAACCAATTAGCTTGCGCTTTCTCGTAAGGCTCCAGGTAACGGTCATCCCCGGTAATGACGTACCCCCGCTGCCCCGTTTCCATGTCGAGAAGCTGCTTTTCTACCTCCGACGTCAAATCATGGACCTGAATATCGTGTTCCGTGACAAAATCGATCTCTTTCTGCAAAGAGACAATCCGTCCGTTTACGGCAAAAATCGAGGCCGCCAGGCAGATCAAGATAAGCAGATAACCGGACATAATTTTCCACCGGATACTGAAACGCCATGCTCGCGCCACTCTTACTCCCCCTAGTTACGGATACTTTTCTTTAACGAACAAAAAAGGGCACGGCTGAAAAAGGCCGCATGCTTCCTGACGGGCATGCGACTTCGTAGAGACCTGAATAACCCGGCCTTTTGCAGTTCGTAACAAACAGCTTAATTTAACTAGTATACTATTGATCGCTGTTATTTGCTAACCGGCTTTACTAGATTTTTGTAAAACTTTCCTCCGCTCGGACAAATAAAAAGGAGCCCTCCAGGGCCCCCTTTTCAAACCGACTACTCTTATTCCACTATCAGTACCGACTTCATATCGTTGTGGCCTTCGCCGCAAGGCAGGATACATTTAATTTCGTATTTGCCCGGCTTCTCAAAGTTCACTTCCTGGGATTTGTTCGTTCCGTCCAGTTTAACGTCAATGCCTTCACCCGTAATGTCGATGGCGTGCACGCCTTCTTTCATAAGGAGAGAGACTTTGGTCTGGCCTTTCGGAATTTTGTACTCCGCTTGATCGAATTTCCAGTTGGATGCTGCAATTTTGAGAGAAGCGCCGGCTGTTTCTTCCGCGGCTCTTTCCGCTTGTCGGGCATTGATATCTTGAAAGAGGAAACCCACTCCCATAGCACTCGCGCCGATAAATAGTACAAACATGATCCACTTGTACATGAAGATCCCCCCATCGCGTAATTACCTAATTATTGTACCTAAAATAACGGAAATTGCCTAATCCTTTCCTGAGGCAAACTTCGAATAATTTGTGACAATTCCGTGATATTTTGATCCGTAAGCCGCTTGGGACCGTCAACGGTCCCAAGCAAAGCCGTTTGCGTAAAGCCTACAGCTCCTCGATAATGCCGAGAACCAGCTGCAGAAACTTCGGCTTGACCCGCTCCGTCGTCTCCATCACTTCCTGATGGGATAGCGGCTGGTCCAGGATGCCCGCGGCCATATTCGAGATGCAGGAGAAACCGAGCACCTCGATGCCGGCATGACGTGCGACGATCACTTCCGGCACGGTCGACATACCGACGGCGTCCGCTCCGAGCGTACGGATCATGCGGATTTCCGCCGGCGTTTCGTAAGTAGGGCCGAGAAGCCCGAGGTAAACCCCTTCGCGCAGCGAGAAGTTCTGTTTCTCGGCAACGCTGTGCGCAAGCTTGCCGAGTCTCCTGCTGTAAGCTTCCGACATATCCGGGAAGCGAACTCCGAGCTCGTCGTCGTTAGGACCGATGAGCGGATTGCGGAACATGAAGTTGATATGATCCTGGATCACCATCAGATCGCCGACTTCGTAAGACGTGTTCACGCCGCCCGCCGCGTTGGTTACGATGAGCGTCTGAACGCCCAGCTCTTTCATGACGCGCACCGGAAATGCGACCGTTTCCGCGCCGTAGCCTTCATATTGATGGAAGCGGCCTTTCATCATGACGACTTGTCTGCCCTTTATGGTGCCGGCTACAAGCTCGCTCGCATGACCTTCCACGGTCGAAACCGGGAAATGCGGGATATCGCTGTAGTCGATAACGACCGCTTCTTCGATAAGATCGGCCAGGACGCCGAGTCCGGAACCGAGGATGAGACCGATGGTCGGACGGAAGCCGAGCTTCTTCTCGATATAGGCCGCCGCTTCATTGACGCGTTGTTTTTCTGTGCTCATGTAAGAACACTTCCTCTCTTATTGTGTCCGATTATTTGAATTTCTTGAATAAAGTTGTTCATTTGGACAACCCCCTCCGGTTGTCAAATGCGGGTTAAAAGCCCCGTAAATGTTTATGTAAGGCAAAAACAGCATGGACATTATCTCATTATTGCCTCCGGGATGCAAAAATACCCAATGCCGCATTGACGCGTTAAAGTATTTTCATATTCCGCCCAAAAGAAGAGCCCCTTAAGGGGCCGGGTAACCGTTCACGTCATTTTCGCTCTCGGATGCGTCCGGTCGTAAACTTCCTTCATCTTCGACTTCGTCACATGCGTATACACCTGTGTAGTCGAAAGATCGGCATGACCCAGCATTTCCTGCACAGAGCGCAGATCCGCCCCGTTCTCCAAGAGATGCGTGGCGAAGGAGTGCCTCAAGGTGTGCGGCGTAATGTCCTTGTCCACTTCGGCGTCCGCGGCGTAACGCTTCAACATTTTCCAAAAGCCCTGGCGTGTCATGCGCGTACCGAGATGATTCACGAACAAGGCCGTTTCCGGCTTGTGCGCCTTCATCAGCTGCGGCCGCGAGGCGGACACATACTCGTCGACCACTTTGGCGGCCATGCTTCCGAGCGGAATAATCCGCTCTTTGGCCCCGCTTCCGACGCAGCGGACAAAGCCGAGGCTCGTGTTGACGTCGCCGACATCCAGGCTGATCAGCTCCGATACGCGGATGCCGGTCGCATACAACACTTCCAGCATGGCCTTGTCCCGGATGCCGTTGCTCGTGTCCGTCTGAGGCGCCGCGAGCAGACGCTCCATTTCGTCCATGGTGAGCACCTGGGGCAGCTTCTTCTCCTGCTTCGGATTCTCGATATCGCGCGTAGGATCGAAATCCATCCTGCCGCAGCGGATCATATAACCGTACAAGGAACGGATCGAAACAAGCGTCCGGGACTGGGTCGCCGTAGCCCTGCCGAGCTGCTTGAGACGGGAGATGTAGCTGACCACATGCACCTTGCTCGTCTCTCCGAGCGTCCGGATGTTCTGCTGCTCCAGAAATTCTATATACTGCTGCAGATCCCGAGCATACGATTCAAGCGTATTCCGGGACAAGCCTTTCTCATGTTCCAGATAGTCCATGAATACTTCCAGATCTTCTCTCAAGTTTCCTTGCTCCTTCATGGCATTTCTAAGCTAGCCGGTTTTAAGTCTTTATACCATTCGTCACAAAACCGATAATTCCTCTTTATTCCCCATACCAATAAAACAAACGGAGCCTCGTCGCCATACTCTCGCTGCCTTCGGTCTGAATCGCGTGCTGCTGGAACACTTTTACCGACGTGCCGCTGGGATGACGGTACTTGTCAACGGGTTCGACCCAAACCGAAAACAGGGCAAACACCCTGTACAGAATATATGTAAGCGTGACGAACAGAATGAGAAACTTGGTCCTCTCCAGCCATTTATGTACGGATACGATCATACAACCCGTCCCCCCTTTATAACAAGCGTATGAGAGGGGAACGCCGGATATGCGGCTCCGCCGCACCTGTGTAAGGGTTTCGGGTATAAAAAGAGGGAGCGCCCCGTCGGGACCCTCCCTGGCCGTTAAAGAAGCGATTCCGCGCCGTCGATGTAAACTTCCGTCCCCGTAACGTGGCTGGAAAGGTCGGAGCCCAGGAAGACCAGCAGGTCCGCCACCTGATCCGCCGTTCCGGGACGGTCCGCCAGCGGCATGCTCGTTTCCGGATATTCCACCGGTATCCGGATTGCCTCCAGCTCCGGCGTACGTTCCGTGCTGTCCTCAATGTTCGTGTCGATCGAACCCGGACAGATGACGTTGACGCGGATTTTATAGCGGGCCAGCTCAAGCGCGGCCATTTTCGCGAAAGCTGCCTGCCCCGCCTTGGAAGAGCTGTAGGCCGTAAAACCGAAGTTTTTAAAAATCCTCGTTCCGTTGATGGAACTGGTGATCACGATGCTGCCTCCGTTTTCTTTGAGCAGCGGCACCGCGTATTTTACGGTCAAGAACGTCCCCTTCAAATTGGTCTGCAGGGTTGCGTCCCATTCCTCCGGTTCCAGGTCTTCGATCGGCGCTATTTTACCGTTAATGCCCGCATTGGCCAGCACGATATCAAGCCGTCCCCATGTTTCCTGCAGCTTCGCGTAGGCCTCTTTGACCTGTTCCGGGTCGGAAATGTCCGCTTCGGCGACGATCGCTTCTCCGCCCTTGCGCATAATAATTTCCTGGACATCCTCGGCATACTCTTTGCGGATGTCCACCAGGCAGACCTTAACTCCCAGCTTGGCGAGTCTCAGCGCCGCCGCTTTGCCTATCCCCGAACTTGCTCCCGTGATAAGCGCCGTTTTCCCGGCCAGGCCGTATTCCCCCGTATGTATGGTGTTGGTCTGCTCCATGGACCGTCCTCCTCTGAAAGCCGACACCCGCAAGGCAGCGGCATGTTGGCGATGGGTATGTTCCACTGCCTCCTTACCCGGTGGACCGCCCGAAGAAACGAAAGAACGCGCCCGATTTTCATCTGTGTGAAAAGGGCTGTGAGCGGCTGCAGACGCGCCAAAAAGCCCGCTGAACGAGCAGCGGGCTTCAAGGGGCTTGCGGGACGCATCAAGCAGACAAAAACCTTCCGCATCTGTTTAAACGAGCGTAGAAGGTTTTGCGCTTGTATGGTGATGGTGATGCTTCGGATTAGCGTCTTTATTTTTCGGCTGATCGGCGCCTTTCTCCAGACATCTGTGGCAGATACCTTGAAAGTCGAGCCGGTGATCCAGCACTTTAAAATTATATTCACGGGCGAGCCGTTCTTCCAGCGGTCCCAGCCAATCTTCCATAATTTCGTCCACTGCGCCGCACTGCACGCAGATCAAATGATGATGATGGTGATGTGTGCTGTCGCTGCGAAGATCGTAACGGGCTACGCCATCTCCAAAATTCATTTTCTCAAGCACATGCATATCGCTGAGCAATTCGAGCGTCCGGTACACGGTAGCAAGTCCGATCTCAGGAGCTTTGTCCTTGACGAGCATAAATACGTCCTCGGCGCTAAGGTGATCTTCTTCATTCTCGAGCAGCACTCGAACCGTCGCTTCCCGCTGGGGAGTCAGCTTGTAACCTTGGGATTGCAGCTGCTGCTTGATCTTCTCAATACGTGCTTCCATACTCCTCCCCCTCTTACAACGCGTCTAAACGGCGCGATAGTTTCCCTTTTTTCATTATAGAGGGAGGGAGTCACGAAAGTCAAACGACTATTTAGAATTATTCTAGTTAGTAAGAGCCGCCAGCATCGGCGTAACCCACTTCATCATCGTCGGAGATACGAATGCTTCCAAAAGCGCCGCCCCAAACATGCAGACGCCCATCGCCAGCGTAACGCCGGAGTAACGCATGAACGGGTGGTAGATGGTTCCGCTCCGGCGGACGAGCCTGTTTTTGATAATGAACAGAGAGAAACTGATGGAAACGACGCTGCAGATCAGAATGGCGGGAACCACGATCAGATTCGGGGGCGCGATGGAAACAAGGGCGAAAGCGATGCCTTTCCAGGAAAGCTGCCCGACCATAAAGCCTACGCTGAAGCCGATCAGAACGCCTTTTAGAAAATCCAGCACGAGAATAAGCGGCAGCCCGATAACGGACAGCCCGAGCGTCCAGATGAGCAGAATCCACTTCATATGAAGCGAGAACGCCGCCAGCATCGACTGCTTCCCGTCCACCTGGGCCCCGTCCTGTATCGTCCGGTAGAACGAACTGAGATAGCGCCCCAGCTCCTGCTTCTGTTCGAGAGACAGCGCATTGACCATGACGGCGCCGAACACGACACCCACAACGAAGAGGACCGAGACGAATAGAAAGAGCGTAAACTGTTCTTTGAAATACTGCTTCAGGGTCTGCATAGCCGGCATGATAAGTCCTCCTTGTCCGCTTGTTCACTATAGGCAGTATATGCGGCGGATAACCGGGATAGACCAAGCCGTACGGCAATGTGAAAAAAGCAAAAAAGCCCTCTCGACTTGAGGGCTTTTGCTTTTTGCGAATCAGCAACCGGCGGTCATCCGGCAGAAGCGGTTTCCCGCGTTCCTGTCCTACGCCTCCGGCAGAGGCGTATCGGTCGGCTTGCCCGCGGTGCCTTTATAGGTCTCGTCGATCTGCTTACGGATTTCCAGCGGCGTTTTGCCGTCCTTCTTAAGCGAGATGGCCTTTACCGCGATCTCCATGCAGATGCCGCAGCGCGTCCCGTGATCATCCCAGACGACGGAACCGTCCGCATTCATTTCGCGGATGAAGCAGTTCTGGTTGCTCTTGTGGCCGGCGCTTTCGCCGCAGCCGCAGTAGCACGGCATGGACTGCAGCAAGTCCGCGTTTTTGCCCGCCAGCTCGTAAACAAGGCGGATTTCTTCGCGCTGCTTGTTCAGAAATTTCGGCAGGACGGCGGACGAAGCCGTCTTCTCCTGCAAGTCTCCGTTGGCGGCATGATGCGCCGCGCCGTCACCGTTCGCCTCCTGCTTGGCTCCGCCGCTTTCGCAGGCGGCTGCCAGCATGCTCGCGCACAGAAGGGTCGCCGTAAGCAGGCCCCATTTTTTCATCATGTCCAGATTCCCCTCTCCCTTTGCGGGAATTCGATCGTTTCCATTACGGGCCCGTGTTTATCGCTTTGCGCGGGTCCCCTTCGTTCCCTTGTCAGCCTGCTCCGCTTTCGAGGTCGCCTTCTCTGGCGCTTTGACTTTACCGTAAGTGCCTCCGCCGCCCACCTGGAGACCGAGGACGCCCGTGCGGGCCTCCAGAATCATCCCGGCAATGTCGTCTCCCACCGTCTCGGCCAGCTCTTCCCGTGTTGCCCGGTGCAGGATGTTCATTTCGGTGCCAAATCTGGCCAGCAGCCCGTCCAGCTTTCTTTTGCCCAGTCCCGGAATAAATTCCAGCGGTACCTGGTAGTAATAAGGCGGCCGGTAATCCGGCACATACGGCTCCTCGCGGCCCGCAAGCTCCATGATGCGGTCCATAACGCCGCGGACTACTTTGGGACTGCCGCAGTACAGGCATCTTCCGACGGCCGCCTCGCTCTCGTCCAGGATGCTTTCACAGCTCAGACAGTAGGTGCGGTGATATTTGCCGAGCCGCGGATTCAGACCGTAGTTCGCGGTAACCGCGCGGCCTCCTTCTCTGCGGAGAGCGAGCAGAAGCTCCGCGAACGTAGGCTCCGCCAGCCGCAGCTCGTTGTATTCGCGGCCGATTTTCCCGAGCGAATGGGCATCCGAATTCGTGACGTACGTGTAGCGGTCCAGCTCCGGCAGATAGCCCGCCATTTCCGAATCGGAGCTGAGTCCGAGCTCGACACCCGCCAGCCCGTCCAGATCCAGCATATGCTCCATGCGGGTCGATCCGCTGCCGTAGATGCTTTTGTGCGGCGTAAAAATGTGCGCGGGGATCATGATGCCTCCCCGCCTGAGCACCTCGGCCTGAAGCTCCCTGGCCGTGACATACATGCGCTGGGAGCTCAGCTCCACATTTTTCATCCGCGGGCGCATCCACTCCGTGAACTCTTTCATCTGGGCCAGCTTCGGGAGAAAAACAAGCAGATGCACGGGGCCCATACCCGGATCGCGCACCTCGATTTCGCTTCCCAGCAGAACCGTGGTCTGGTGATAACGGATGCCACCGCCGTCCAGCTCCTTCATTTCTCCGGCAGCGAGATAGTGCTCGATCTCTTCCTGTACAGCCGGCGAATGGCAGTCGATGATGCCGACGATCTCGATTCCTTTGCGGTCGGACGCCTCACGGGCAATGTTGTAGAACGTCAAGTTCCGGGCTCCGCTGATCTTGACTGCGGCTCCCTTCTCCGTCCGGCCGATATGAATGTGAAGATCCGCGTAGTACGTCCGCAGCATCAGAACGAGCCCGTCAGCTTGTACGCTTGCCAGGCGTATACGGCCGTGATGGTTTTGGCGTCGCTGATACTCCCGCGCGCAATCAGCTCTTTCGCCTCCTGGAGGGTGATCGCTTCGCATTCCAGAAATTCGTCCTCGTCCGGCCGCGCTTCTCCGCGGACCAGGTTTTCGGCTACGAACAGATGAAGAATTTCATCGGCAAAGCCCGGAGACGTATAGAAGGAGCAGACCGGACGGACCGACTCCGAACTATAGCCGGTTTCTTCCTCCAGCTCGCGGACCGCCGCCCGGATCGGCTCTTCGCCGGGATCGAGCTTGCCGGCCGGAATTTCCACCTGGCTTTTTTCCAGCGCCTTGCGGTACTGCTCCACCACGATCATCCGGTCGTCGTCCGTTAAGGCCAGAACGGCCACCGCACCGGGATGCTTCACGATCTCGCGCGTAGCCGTTTCCCCGTTCGGCAGGCGGACATGATCCACCTGCAGCGTAATGATTTTGCCCTCGAAGATGGGCTCGGTTTTTATCGTAACTTCCTCAAATTTCCGATTATTTTGATCTGCTGACATGTCCTGCTCCTCCCCCGGGTGAATCCCGGAAACGCTTGTTTTCTCCCCTATTATATCAAATGGCTGAAAAAAAACGTCTTTACCCTGTGTTGAATTATGGCAAAACGGGGAAAGAATGAATACAGGGTTTTGTGCCTTATTTTAACAGCTGACATAACTCGTCCCTTACTCGCATAGGTTTTAACCTAAACTAATTGCGGAAATGAGGAATGAATCATGAAAAATTATACAGCTTCCGAAAGCCTCTGTCTCGTCGGAAAGGCATGGGAAATTAAACAATTTCTTCAGCTTGCCGTTCAGAAAGGCGGACGCGATCTGCCTCTCGTCGTCTTTTTGGAACAAAAATCCGGTTGAACCCGCGCAGATCTCTCCATTCAAGTATAAAACGGTTACGGCCTCCCGAACCGGTTGCCCGCCCCTGGATCAATCAAGTCGTAAATCCCGTAAGATTGTAAAGGAAGCGCGGTATTTTCCGGCTGTTTACGGATGAGCCTCTGTAATTCGGCCGCAACCCGGTTTCGCTCGCTCTCCGTTATATTCATATACGATACTCCCCCGATCATCCCTGTGGTAGCTTCAAGCGGCATTGTAACCACATCGTTTCCGGTAAGAGCGGAAAATGTGCTTGCAAACTGGAAAATAGTTCGGGCAGGTATGTCCATGCGGACATTGCCTCCCATAATTTTAAGAAGGTTATTGATCTTGGCCACGTTGCGGTATTGAACCGTCTGGGTAAGCAGCTCGCGCACAACCTGCTGCTGGCGGCGCATTCTGCCGAAATCTCCGTCCGCATCTCCCCGGTACCGGGCATAATTAAGCGTCTGCTGACCGTTCAGCGTCTGCCTGCCTTTCTTGAGATACACATGACGGTGGGTGATCCGGTCGTCGAAGTCCATATTTTTCTCCACATCAATCGACAGTCCCCCGAGCGTATCCACGAATTCTTTGACTCCGTTAAAATTAAAAGCCACATAGTAGTCTACCGGGATGCCGAAAAACGCTTCGACGGTTTTCACGGCCAGATCCGCTCCCCCGTAAGCGTAAGCGTGGGCCAGTTTCTCTTTGCCGTGTCCCTGAATGCGGATCCGGGTATCCCGCGGGATCGAAAGCAGCGTTATTTTCTGGCTTGAAGAATCGGCAACCGCCAGCATGTTCGTATCCGAACGCCCCTGCTCCACGTTCCCCGAGTCTATTCCCAGCATAAGAAACACATACGTCTCCTTGGCGAGGGTTTCACGGACCGGCGCGGGGTTAACCGGTGTCGTTTGCGGAACCCCCGTTTCGGTCCGTTCTTTGTACACCATATTCCAGCTGTGATAAGCGTTCCACGCGTAATAGCCGCCGACCGCGAGCAGCAGGGCAAGCGGCAGCACAGCCCAGAGCCAGAACCGTCTTCTTCTGCGTTCTCGTTTCATCCGTTCCGTTTCACCCCCCGATTCTGCAAAATGTGCAATATCCGTAGTATGGGGAAACCGCCGGCAAAAAAAAGATCCCCGCCCCTAACATCTTCTGTAGAAAGCGGGAAACTTTGTGAATCCGAAACAAAGACGTACGGCTCCCGGAGGAGAAGTACGTCTTTGCCGATAAAACGGGCAGAACGGAAACCTAAAGACAAAACCTCCATCCGGACTGCCTTAGGCCTGTCGGGATAGAGGTTTTTGGGTTCGAGCCGCTTATTTCGCTTGTTCCGTTACTTCGCGAACGATAGCCACGACCGCTTCGGCTGTTTTCACGAGATCGGATACCGCGATATGTTCATTGGTGGTGTGAATTTCCTTGTAACCTACCGCCAGGTTCACCGTAGGAATTCCCATGCCGTTGAAAATATTCGCGTCACTTCCTCCGCCGGAGTGGAACGTGCTGGTTTTGCAGCCCATGCCTTCCAGGGCCTTCATGGCCAGCTTCACAACCGGCGATGTTTCGTCGTGCATGAAAGCGGGATACACGATATCCGCTTCGAAATCGCACGTCGTGCCGAAATCGGCCGCCGTGTCTTTGCACGCCTGCTCCATCGCGGCCAGCTGTGCCTCCAGCTTGCTTTGAACGATGCTGCGCGCTTCCGCTTCGAGAAGCACGCGGTCGCAGACCACGTTAAGCGGACCGAGGCCGGAGAAGCTGCCGATGTTGGCTGTCGTCTCCGAATCCAGACGGCCCAGCTTCATGCGGGATACCGCTTTGCTTGCCACCTGGATGGCCGAAATGCCGTCTTCCGGGTTCACACCCGCGTGAGCGGATTTGCCGTACATGACGATCTTGATTTCGGCGCGGGCCGGAGCCGCAACGGCGATTTCGCCGATCTCGCCGTTAGAGTCCAGCGCATAGCCGAACTCGGCCTTCATGACGGACGGGTCCATCGCGCGTGCGCCTTTCAGCCCGGATTCTTCGCCTACCGTGATCACGAACTGGATCGGACCGTGAGCGATATTCTGCTCCTTCAGCACCCGGATCGCTTCGAACATCGCCGCGATACCGGCTTTGTCGTCGCTTCCCAGAATCGTGGTTCCGTCGCTGCGGATAATTCCGTCTTCACCGATTTGCGGCTTGATTCCGTTGCCCGGAGCCACCGTATCCATATGGCTGGTAAAGAAAATGCACGGAGTCGATTCCGGCGCGCCGCTGGCTTCCAGCATACAAATCAGGTTGCCGGCCCCGTGGCCGGTTTTCTCGGCCGCATCATCCGTCTGGACGGAAAGACCGAGTTCCTTGAATTTCGTCTGCAGGACTACACTGATCTCCTGCTCGTATTGCGTAACGCTATCGACCTGTACAAGCTCGATAAATTCTTTTATTAACCGTTCCTGCTGGATCATGGGTTCCCTCCGTTGTTGCTATGGTTTACAATAGAGTCAGCGAAAAGTTTGTCCGAATAGGAGTGATTGGTATGAAACGCAACCGTCTGTTCAAAATCGTCGTGTATATCATGCTGTTCAGCATGGTCGCTTCGACCTTGATGGTCTCCCTCAGCTTCCTGACAACCTCATAATACGCCTCAATACAGCTTGGTTTCAAGATTGTAGGCTTCCATATTTTCCTTCACGCGCTGCAAAAAGCGTCCGCAGATAACCCCGTCCAGAATCCGGTGGTCCAGCGACAGGCAGATGTTTACCATCGAACGGACCGCGATCATATCCTGGATCACGACCGGCCTTTTCACGATGGATTCGAAGGTCAGGATGGCCGCCTGCGGATAGTTGATAATCGGCTGCGAAAGGATGGAACCGAAGGAGCCCGTGTTGTTCACGGTAAAAGTGCCCCCCTGCAGGTCGTTTAACGACAGCTTGCCGGTGCGGGCCTTTTTCGTTAGGTTGTCCGCTTCGAGGGCAAGCCCCGCGATATTCATCTGATCCGCTTTCTTGATCACGGGCGTTAGAACGGATTCTTCCGTACCGACCGCAAGCGCGAGGTTGATATCCCGCTTGATGATGATTTTATCGACCGCCCAGACCGAGTTCATGATCGGATAGTCTTTGATGGCGTTGACCACAGCTTTCAGAAGAAACGGAAGATAGGTGAGATTGATCCCTTCGCGGCGCATGAATTCTTCTTTGACCTTGCTCCGCAGGGTCACGAGATTCGTTACGTCCACTTCGATCATCGTCCAGGCGTGCGGAATTTCCGATACGCTCTGGCGCATGCGGCTCGCGATCGTGTTGCGGATCGGCGTCACATCGATGAACGTTTCCCCCCGCGAATCCGAATTCGCGTCGAATTCGAGCGGCGTCGGCGGATTCTGCGAAAGGTGAATGCCGCTGCTGCGCACCGGAATTTGCGGCTCGGGCCTGTAAGGATTAGCAGCCGGCGCTTCCGCAGACGGTTGATGCGCCGGTGCGGATGGCGCATGCGCTTGCGGCACGGCCGGCGTCTGAACAAGCGGTGCAGCTGCTTGGCTGCCGCCGCTGGGAGCCGCCTGTGCCCCGCCCTGCGCTATGTAGGTTTCGACGTCCTTGCGCGTGATGCGCCCGCCGAATCCCGTACCCTTGACGCGGCCGAGATCCACGGCGTTCTCCGCGGCAAGACGCTGCACGGCGGGCGAGTACCGGCCGCGCATGCTTTGGTCGGCACTCTCTTCCGCGATTGCCGCCGCGGAGTCTCCCTGCGATGCAGGACCGCCGCTTGCGCCCGCGGAAGCCGCTTCTGCCGACTCCGGCACTTCCAGGAGGCAGATCGGGTCTCCTACGGCTGCGGTCTCGCCGCTGCCGACGAGAATTTTGACCAGCCGGCCTTCGATCGGGCTGGGCATTTCGACGTTGACTTTGTCCGTGTACAGCTCACAAAGCACGTCGTACTGCTGGATATAGTCACCGGGCTGCTTCAGCCAGGTACCGACCGTAGCGGAAACGAGACTTTCCGCCAGATGAGGCACCGGCACTTCGGCCAGCCGGAATTTTGATTCGCTCATATCGCGTTCCCCCATTAAAACTGCGCGAGTTCTCTCATCGCGTCCGCTAATTTGTCCGTGTTAAGCAGGAAAAACTTCTCCATCGGCGGGTTCATTCCGACGGCCGGAACATCCGGGCCGCATAACCGGCGGATCGGCGCATCGAGATCGTACAGCAGCTCTTCGGCTACGATAGCCGCAACTTCGGCCCCGATCCCGCCTGTTTTGTTATCCTCGTGGGCAATCAGAACCTTGCCCGTCTTGGCCGCCGCTTCCAGAATCGCCTCAACGTCCAGCGGCTGGATCGTGCGCAGATCGAGCACGTGGGCGCTGATGCCTTCCTTCGCCAGCTCTTCCGCCGCCTGCAGGGCGTAGTGCACGGCAATTCCGTACGCGATCACGGTCAGATCCGTGCCTTCGCGTTTTACTTCGGCTTTGCCGATCGGTACGATATAATCCCCCTCCGGCACTTCCGCCAAAAGCGAGAGGTAACATTTCTTATGCTCAAAATAAAGGACCGGGTCCGGGTCCCGGATAGCCGCCAGAAGCAGCCCTTTGGCGTCGTAAGGATTCGACGGCGCGACCATTTTGAGGCCGGGCGTTCCGAAGAATACCGATTCCGGGCACTGCGAGTGATAAATCGCTCCGCCTCCCGCCGCTCCGTAAGGGGCGCGGATGACGATCGGGCAGCTCCAGTCGTTGTTGGAACGGTAGCGGATTTTGGCCGCTTCGCTGATAATCTGGTTCGTCGCCGGAAAAATAAAGTCCGCGAACTGGATTTCCGCGATAGGTTTCATCCCGTACATAGCGGCTCCGATCGCCGTTCCGACGATAGCCGATTCGGCCAGCGGCGTATCAAGGACACGGCTCTCGCCGTACAGGTCACGCAGACCTTTCGTCGCGTTGAGCACGCCGCCTTTGCCGACGTCTTCTCCCAAGACAAACACATTTTCGTCGCGCTGCATTTCGTCCTGCATCGCCGAACGGATTGCTTCCAAATAGGTTATTACTGCCACGTTGCTGCCTCCCTCTGCTCTTACACTTACGCCTCGGCGTATACGTGCTTCAGCGTATCTTCGCCTGTCGGATAAGGAGCCGCGTCCGCATAGGCTGTCGCTTCATTGATTTCCTGCTGAATCGCAGTCAGCAGCTCCTGGTCCTTCTCTTCGCTCCAGATACCGCAGTCGATCAGATATTGACGGAATTTCGGCAGTCCGTCTTTGGCGCGGTTCTCTTCCACTTCTTCCTTCGTGCGGTACAAAAGATCGTTATCCGACGTGGAATGCGGAGGAACCCGGTACAAATCCGCCTCGATCAGCGTCGGGCCTTCGCCCCGCAGAGCGCGCTCGCGGGCTTCCTTCACCACGCGGTACACTTCCAGCGGATCGTTGCCGTCCACCTTCACGCCGGGGAAGCCGTAGCCGATCGCCCGGTCGGCGATATTGCCCGCAACCTGCTTGTGATGCGGAACCGAAATCGCGTACCGGTTATTCTCGCACATGAGAATGACCGGCAGCTTGTGTACGCCGGCGAAGTTGCAGCCTTCGTGGAAGTCTCCCTGGTTGCTGGAACCTTCTCCGAAGGTCACAAAGGAAACAAGCTCGTCGCCCTTCATCTTGGCGGCCAGGGCAATTCCGACCGCATGCGGCACCTGCGTCGTAACCGGGCTGGAGCCCGTCACGATCCGGTGCTTGCTGTGTCCGAAGTGGCCCGGCATCTGGCGGCCGCCGCTGTTGGGATCTTCCGCTTTCGCGAATACCGAAAGCATCAGTTCCTTCATGGTCATGCCCACCGAAAGAACAAACGCGTAATCGCGGTAATACGGCAGGAAATAATCTTTCTCGGCGTCGAGAGCGTATGCCGCTCCGGCCTGAGCCGCTTCCTGGCCTACGCCCGATACGTGAAAGGCAATTTTGCCGGAACGCTGCAGAAGCAGGGACCGCTCGTCGAATTTGCGCGCGAGCAGCATGGATGTATACATTTGAATGACTCTTTCATCGGAAAGTCCTAATTGCTGATGTTTAACGTATTGACCGATGGACATTGGGGCTGTGCCTCCTTTTTGTTACCTGGTCTTAATACTAGACACTATATGCTTATTATAAACGGTATTCTTGTCCAATTCAACGGACATTTGGCACAGACAGCCGTTTTCAACCTCTGGTTAAATGTGGATGGCCCGTCCTTCTGCGGCGAGAACCGCTTCCGCGAACGCCTCCGAAAGCGTCGGATGCGGATGAATCGTGCTGCCGATTTCCCACGGGGAAGCTTCCAAAAGCTGAGCCAGTGCGGCTTCGGCGATATAATCCGTGACGTGAGGTCCGATCATGTGAACGCCGAGCAGATCGTTCTTGTCCGCGTCGATCACGACTTTGATAAAGCCGTCGTTCTCCCCGTACACGATGGCTTTGCCGAGCGGCTTGAAGCCGAACTTGCCGGTCTTGATCCGGAAGCCTTTCTCCTTGGCTTCCGCTTCCGTCCAGCCCACGGACGCGATTTCCGGCCGTGTGTAGACACATCTCGGGATGCGGTGCGCCTCGTGTGTGTGCGGCTCCAAGCCGCAGATGTGCTCGACCGCGACGACGCCTTCGTGGCTGGCCGCGTGGGCCAGCTGCAGACCGCCGATCACATCGCCGATGGCGTAGATGTGCGGGATGTTCGTCTGCATGTGCCCGTTCACGCGGATAAAGCCGCGCTCGATCTTCACATCGGTGTTCTCCAGCCCGAACTGTTCCACGTTCGGCGCTCTTCCCACCGATACGAGGATTTTGCCGGCGGCGAGCTCCACGCGCTCGCCTTTCTGCTCGGCGGCGACCGTGACGCCGGAAGCGTCCTTGCGGAGCGTGTCCGCGAGTACGCTTGCGTTCGTGAGCACCTTCACGCCGCGCTTGCGGAGCAGCCGGTCCAGCTCGCGGGAGATTTCTTCGTCCTCGGTCGGCACGAGGCGGGAGCCCGCTTCCACAACGGTTACGTCCACGCCGAAATCGTTCATCATCGAAGCCCATTCGACGCCGATAACACCCCCGCCGACAATGATGAGGGAATCCGGCAGCGCTTCAAGCGCCAGAGCCTCGTCGCTCGTCAAGATGTGTTCACCGTCCGGCTCCAGACCGGGCAGGACGCGCGGCCGCGATCCCGTGGCGAGGATAAGGTGTTCCGGAATCAGTGTCTCGAAGCTGCCGTCCGGCATTTCGACGGATAGCGTCCCGCTTCTCGAAGAGAAAATCGACGGAGCCATAATGCGGCCGATTCCGTTAAAGACGTCGATTTTATTTTTTTTCATAAGATACTGCACGCCCTTGTGGATCTGAGCCACGATCCCGTCTTTACGTGACTGCACACGGGTGAAGTCCAGGGAAACTTCGGGCGCAATAACGCCGAACTCTTCCGCTTGCCTCGTTGTCGCCAGAACCTCCGCGCTTCTAAGCAGCGCTTTGCTCGGGATACAGCCGCGGTGCAGACAGGTTCCGCCCAGTTTATCTTTCTCCACCAACGCCACTTTCTTGCCGAGTTGGGCCGCACGGATAGCGGCGACATAACCGCCCGTTCCGCCTCCCAAAATTACGATATCGTACGCTTGTCCACTCATTTTTATGTTCCTCCTGTTCTTTTCCGAAGCCTTGGGTCGTTCACGGTCTTTCATGCTTTTATGTGTATGAACCTGTTATGTATGGCAGGGTTGATTCGTCCTCATTGTACAACGTACAAGGGCCTTCCGTAAAAGCCGGCTGCCGGGCAGGCGCGTGCCCCCGTACGGCCGATCCCCGTCCCGTTCATTGTAACCCCTCTACGCCCTTAAAATATAGTAGGCATCCAAAATAGACAGAACCATCCGGACACGGTATCATGGGAATAAAGGCGCTGAGCCCTCACTTATTCTCTTCTCTGATCTGTAAAGGAGCCGCATTATGAAAGATAAATTAAGCCGTTTTGTCGCGATCATGCTTCTCGTAATTCCCGGCGTTATGGCGACCTACGGTTTTCTGTCCATGAAAGACGCGTTTTTCCATCAATTCGAGGCGGAAGGCTATATTCATTGGGGCAAATTCGTCCTCGGTTTCATTCTATTCGGTCTCGGCGTCGCCTTTATCGGCGGTTGGACTTTCTTCCGGGACCGCAAGCGCAATTACGTCGCACCGCGGTTCAAAGCGAAGCGCAGACGGCAGTAATCCGTCCTCCGTCCGGCCCGCCCGGCACGAAAGAATCCTCCGCTCCCGGGCTTCCGGTTTGGCATCGCATGACGCATGACGCATGACCAAGATTACCCGTCCGGCACAGATTCATTCCGCTCCGGCCGTTAAGATCGGGGGCAGGCACCTGTGCAGCCCCCGCTACAGACAAACAGCCCCACCGCCCGAAAGGTAATCCTTTCAGCAGGGAGCTGTTTTTTTATGCCGCGTAAAAAATCATCAATCGTTAATGAACGACACCTTGGAGAGCCTGCTCTACCCGTGTAACTCCCTGGGACATGGCGTGTCCTCCGCCGATTGCGGCCGCGACCGCGACCGTTTCTCTGATTTCCTCGGCGTTCGCCCCTGCGCTCAGCGCTTCTTGGACGTGGTAGAACGTGCAGACCTCATTGTTGGCAAAAAGCCCCATGCCCAGTGCGATCAGCTGCTTGGTTTTCCCGGGAAGCGCGCCGTCTTTGAAACATTCGCCCGTAAACTGATGATAAGCGTCCGCTACCGACGGAAGTTGTTCTTGCAGCTGTGAAATTCCGGTTTTATAGGCGCCGATCTTGGCGTCCATCGCCCCGCCGCCCGCATGTGTTACAGAACTCATTGTATTCACCCCACTGGCAGATTCCGTTTTGGTCTCCTGTAGAGTGCCCCAAGCGCCTTGCGCCCATACGAAAAAGTAAATAAGGCAGCGTCGGCACCGTTCCGTGCTCCCGCACCCTAACAGCTTGAATACCGGCCGCGGCGTTTTAGCCTTCTTCTTCCTCGGGCCGCACGGGAAACTCCACGATTTCCCAGGAAATTCCGATTTCCCGGTCCGCCCAGCTGCGGATATTGATCTCAACGGCTTGCAGAAGTTCTTCCTCCGTTAAATGATCCACTTTACGATCCTCTATCTGAAGAAAAGCTTCTTTTATGTTCTCGCCGCCTACGGAAAGATCTATTCTGATTTTCACGCTTCCCTGCACCTCCCTCTATGTTCGCGATTTTTGCAGGACAACAAGCGTCCGTCCGTTTCCTGCCCGCCAGTTCCGCTTGCCCGGCCGCGCTTCATTCCCGACTTTTTCTGCCGGCACTATTCATTGTCAATCCGGCGCTTTAAGGAGTATACTAGATAAAGTATTCAAAAGTCTGCGAAGACTTAAAAGGAGGCCAATCCGACATGGCGATCAGCCGAGCACGCAAGCTGCGGGACAAACAAATCCGCGAAGGAAAACTCGATCCCGCAATCAAACGAAGATCGTGGGACGGCGTTCAACCCGTCACCAAATCCACACCGACTCTGCAGGAGAAAAAAAGAAGAGTCGCGCACAAACATAAACGGAACTCGTTCCCGCATACGGAGGACGGTTCCGTTTATTATTTTACACCGGCTTCTTCATCCGGGATCACCCAGGGCAGAGCAAGCGGGTTATGAGCGTTTAAGTAACGGACAAGCTGCTCCTTCTCGTCCGGCTTGAAGGTATATTTGCACGAAAAACCGTTAAATAGCAGCTCCAGGCTGCGGATGCGTCCTTCCGGCGAAGCCAGAATATCCACGACGTAGTAGGAATCCGGTTCGTCTTCGAAATGAACGCCGACGGCAAGATTCAGTTCGTTTTCCGCCGAAATCACTTCCGCATAATCGATCTCCAAAGGGCCTCCAACCTTTCTATTGAATACAACGTGTTGAATTTATTATAATATAAAAATCCACTGCCTGTCTTTGTCCGAAGACGCAGGAGTGACTAAGGAGGAAGAAACATGGCATATGATCCGCAGGTTGTTGAAGCAACCAAAGTAAGCGATAACCCGAAAAACGGCTTGTTTGAAGTCGTTGTCGTTCTGAAAGACCGTACACACGGCCGTATTTTCTTCGAACGCAATCTGGAATCCGGAGAAATCAAAGCATCCCGTATTTCCCGGCTTCTGAAGGAGCCATGCCCGATCTGCCGCAAAGATTTCCTTTGCAACTGCCTGGATCGGTACCTGGACAACATCTCCGGCCAAGCCCTTCAAAAAATCGAATCCTAACCCTTCCCCGGAAGGAAGCATAAAAAGCCTGTGGAACGTTCATCCGTTCTGCAGGCTTTTTATATACCGGGCGTATGAGACGGTTCAGAGCCGCTGCGTCCGCCTGTATACGCGGAAAAGCCGCTGTGTTTATCCGAGTATGCCGGCCAGGGCGGCCAGGCAGAGGAACACAAGGAGGAAAACACCCATCGCGGCATAATCGCGAGCCTTCATCCGCAGTGTCAGGCTTCGGGTCCTTCTGCCTCCCGTCCGGCTGTAGCCTCTGATCTCCAAAGCCGTCGAGAACTCGTCGGCCATGCGGATCAGAGAGAACATGAACGGCAGCGCCATAATCCGGAACTCGGCAAGCCCTAGCCCGCTTTTGCCGCTGCGTCCCTGTCCCCTGGCTTTAGCGATACGGCCGAACCGGTTCCACTGCCCGCCGATAAGCGGAATAAACCGGAACATAAGTGAAGCCGTCAGCGCAATGGCCTCAACCGGGAACTTCAGCTTCCCGAGAAAGGCCAGCCCCTGCTCCACTCCCTGCTTCATCCGCAAATAGCCCACCGTAAGCGGAAAGAGGACGCCCAGGACAAGCACCAGCATCAGGTTCGATAACGCCCGTACCGCCGAAAGGGCCGCATGCGGGTCGAAGCCTACGGGGCTTCCTCCTTGACCGGCCCCAAGCGTCAGTCCGGCAATTACAGCCGACAGGCCCGTAAAAATCAGAAAAGCGCGCAGTGGCTTCCAGACGGCTCTGAAAGGGACCTGCGACAGCAGAACGGCCGCCGCGGTCAATGCCGCGGATACAGCCAGGCCGATCAGCGAATGCTGCAGCAGGATTCCCGCCGACAAAAGCACATACCCGATCCAGAAGGTACGAGGATCGAAAAGGCGTCCGACCGTTAGGGCGCGCGGACGGGGGGCCGCTGCCGGGGCAGACGTGCCGCTTGCGGCGGAAGCAGGCTGTGTGCCGGACTCCGGTGACCGTACCTCTTCCGGGGTGCGGTCCGAGGTGCCTGCCTGTACGGTCTCCGCGGCGGACGAGTCATCCTCGATAGCCGGTGTGACTCCTCTGCCGCATTCAAACGGGCCGGCTGAACCTGCACCTGCCGCGGCGGCCTGGCTGCCTGAAGCGGCAGACGCGCCAACGCTGCCGCAAAGCATGGCCTCGCGGGACGCGCTCCCGGCGCACACGGACGCATGCGCGGAAGCCGCGGCGCTTTCCGCTTGCGCCGCCCGCTCCTCCGGCGCGGAAAGACCCGCGTCCGCATTCGCGCCGTGCCCGCGCCGCGCCCCCGCCGCCAGCGCGGCGGCAATCGCCCGCGCCGTCTCCTCCGGCGCGGGGAGACCTGCCGGCACGTCCACGCCGTGCCAGCGAAGCAGGCTGCCGAGCGCCAGCGCTTCCGGCAGCAGAAGCCCCGCGTCCCCCAGCATAGCGGGACGCGCGGCCAGCTCCGCAGGGGTACAGTCGTGCACGACTGTGCCCTGCGAGAGCATCACGATGCGGTCCGCCACCGGCAGGAACGCATCGAGATCGTGCGTCGCGACGAGCGCGCCGCCGCCTGTCCGCCGCGTCCAGTCGCGCAGCGTGCCGGTGAGCCTCGCGGCCGCCTCGTGGTCGAGGCCCGCCGTCGGCTCGTCGAGCAGCAGCCAGCGGGGCCGGGACGCGAACACGGACGCGAGGGCCGCCCTGCGCTGCGTGCCGCCGCTGAGCTCGTGAGGGCGCTCGTCCAGCAGCTCGGGGCCGAGGCCGAACAGCTCCAACGCTTCGGCTGTGCGGGCTTCCCGCTCCTCTCCGCTCAGCTTGAACGGTCTCAGCGTATAGTGGAACTCCCCCCGGACCGTTGCCGCGAAAAGCTGCTCGTGCGGGTGCTGGAAAACAAGCGCCAGCTTCCGCCTCGCCTCCCTGACGCTTTGTTTGCTGCCCGGCCACAGCCCCGTGTCCCCGTACCGGATGACGCCCCCGTCCGGAACGGACAGCCCTCCCAGCATATCCAGCAGCGTCGATTTCCCCGCTCCGCTCCGGCCGATGAGCAGCGTGATCTCCCCGGGGACCGCCGTGAAAGATACGTCCCGGACGGCAAAAGAAGCGTCCGGCCCGCCGACGGTTTTCGAAAGGTTTTTAACGTACAGGTAGTCCATATCGGTTCAAAACCTCCATCAATTCGCCCGGCGTGACCGGCCGCTCTTCAAGGCCGAAGGCCCCCAGCCTGTGAAGCTCCCTTGTGACCTCTACCGTGTAGGGGAGCTCGTATCCCAGCTCCAGACAAGGAGAAGCGGCCGCGCTGTTCCCCCGGCTTTTATCGCGAGAGTCGTCATCCGACATACTTCCATAGAAAAAATCCCGCACATCGCCCGAATAGACGGTCTTTCCTTCGTCCACAACGATAACCTTATCCGCGAGCGCGAGCTCATCCAGCCGCTGGGTGATCCAGACGATAGTCACGCCCTGTTCGTGAAGCTGCGAAAGGGCGCCTAGCACCATACTGCGCGAAAAGGAATCAAGCATCGAGGTCACTTCATCCATCAGCAGAACGGAAGCGCCGACAGCCAGCGCTCCCGCCACAGCCGTCAGCTGTTTCTGGCCGCCCGATAAAGCTTCGCAGCTATCATCGCGCTTACCCGCCAAACGGACGAGCCCCAATACATGACGGGCTGTTTCCAGCATTCGTTCGGGATCTATTCCGGCGTTTTCCATTCCGAAGCATAAATCTTCGTACACGGTCTCCCCGATAAGCTGGGTATCCGGATTTTGCAGCACCATGCGCATCCGCTCCCCTGCCGTCCAGCCGGGTTCGATAGTTCCGTCCGCCGCCGGAATGAGCCCGGCCATCACTTTCGCCAGGGTGCTCTTGCCGCTTCCGTTACGGCCGACGACGGCGAGCCATTCACCTTTGTTCAGCTCCATATTTATTTCGTTCAGAAGTGTTTGATCCGCGGCGGAAACGCCCTCCTCAGGCTCTCCTCTTTTGACGACGGACACTTCGTGCATGCTATAGGGGGATTGCATATGCTTCTCATGTTCGTATTCCATTTCCCGTGCAATACCTCCAGCCTGTTCACAAACCTATTCACAAAACCGCCCTTGCTATGCTACAATGCGGATTGTCAACCGAAATACATAATACAAAGTTAACAAATGATTGGAGAAGATGCAATTGAAACGTTCGTCATTCACCGTCCGCGGGATTACGTTCAGCGCCATGTTTGCGGCACTGCTTGTTGCGCTAAGCTTCGTCAATATTCAATTCGGTTTTTCGCAGGTGCCTTTTACGCTGGCGAATTTCGCCATCATGCTCGCAGGGGCTCTGCTGGGCGCCCGCTACGGCTTTTTCAGCATCGCTCTTGTAGTAGGCTTAACGGCTATCGGGCTTCCGCTCTTGCACGGAAGAGGAGGACTGGATCTGGTTCTCGGTCCGACAGGCGGGTTTATCTGGGCTTATCCTTTCGCCGCTCTGTTCATCGGCCTCATTGTTCCGCGTATCAAAGGCAGCGGAGTCACCGCTTTCGTGCTTACTTTCGTGACTCTCTTCGTATTCGGTTCGCTGCTGCTTTACGTTACCGGTGTGCCCTGGATGGCCCACGTCGTTTCCAACATGACCCTGACAAAGGCTTTGTCCGTCGGCTGCATCCCTTATCTCCCCGGCGATGCGGTAAAAGCGTTTATCGGGGCTTTGATCGTCCTTCCCGTCCGGAGAATATATCCCGTTTCCCGTCTGGTCGGTGCGGAGAGCGCATGGGCTTCCAGATAACGGTGCTT
This sequence comes from Paenibacillus chitinolyticus NBRC 15660, assembly GCF_000739915.1. Classification (GTDB taxonomy): domain Bacteria; phylum Bacillota; class Bacilli; order Paenibacillales; family NBRC-103111; genus Paenibacillus_F; species Paenibacillus_F chitinolyticus. The sequence continues at coordinate 854,811 of NZ_BBJT01000003.1, forward strand.
AGGCCCCGCATTTCACAGCAAAAGCCGTGTCTGCTTCCGCAGATCCGGCTTTTTTACGTGCACTGCTATTTTTTCTTCACATTCTCTTCAAACGTCTTGATCTCTTCGTCGGACACGTTGCCGGCAATAATTCTCTGCTTGGGCATGATGTGCTGATTGCGAGCGATTACATGAGTCCGGACAAAATAAATCCCGTCCTCTTTAAACGTGTTTTTTACGCTATAGACCCCCTTGTCCTCGTAGGTTGCAACCACATTTACGGCGGTGTCGACGTTCTTGATATTCCAGATTTCGAACTGGATATCTCCCGCATCTTTGACGGGTTCTTGCCCCTGTTTGACCTCTACCTTCAAAACGGTTTCCTGGTTCAGCGGCACTTTCTCCGGAGCCATAATGGTCACGGTTAACCCGTCCGTCGACTCCTGCTTGGTCCCGCCAGATGTGCTTGCCGTCTGCGAACAGGCCGATAGCGCTAATGAAGCGGCCAGGACGGTTAATGCGAGTATTTTTTTCATAGTAGACGCCTCCGGTTATCCGTTTAGCTTGACGGGCCGCGGTAACCTTCTATTCGTATCCACGCGTTCTCACTCTTTTAGAATAGGAGATTTAAGCACGTTAAACAAGCTTTTTTTACAAAATGTTACACGTAACGACTTTTATTACAGCAAACACAAAAAACCTTTAAAACCAGATGAAAAGGGACTATTTCCACCCGTTTCCGAAAATCCGGACGGATTCATTTGACACCCGCGCGAAATTGGCTTTAACTGATTTTAAAGGCTGGCGTCTCTCGCGTAAACAGCCGACCTCAAGAGAACGGAGACTATCGACCATGTACGCCCATTTAGAAGACTGCATAGCTGATTTGGAGAAAAACGGACACCTGATCCGCATCAAAGAAGAAGTCGATCCTTACCTGGAAATGGCGGCCATTCACTTAAAAGTCTATGAAGCCGGAGGTCCCGCCCTGCTGTTCGAAAAGGTCAAAGGCTCGAAATTCCAGGCGGTTTCCAACCTGTTCGGCACGCTGGAACGAAGCAAATTTATTTTCAGACATACATGGCAGGATGCCGAAAACATCATCGCCCTCCGCAACGATCCCGTCAAGGCGCTTAAGCAGCCGTTCAAAACCGCGGGCAACGGCCTGGCCGCTTTTAAAGCTCTTCCGTTAAAAAAATCCGGCCTTCCCGCGGATTTCAGGGAAATCTCGATTTCCGATCTTCCCCTGATTCAGCACTGGCCCATGGACGGCGGAGCTTTCGTCACCCTGCCGCAGGTTTATTCGGAGGACCCGGAGAAGCCGGGCATCATGAACTCCAATCTGGGGATGTACCGCGTCCAGCTCACCGGCAACGATTACGAAACGGACAAGGAAATCGGCCTGCACTACCAGATTCACCGGGGCATCGGCATTCATCAGGATAAAGCCAACAAGCAGGGCGCTCCTTTAAAAGTAAGCATCTTTGTCGGCGGGCCTCCCGCTCACACGCTGTCGGCGGTTATGCCTTTGCCGGAGGGCCTGAGCGAAATGACGTTTGCCGGCCTACTTGCCGGACGCCGCTTCCGCTACAGCTATGCGGAGGGCTACTGCGTCAGCCACGATGCGGACTTCGTCATTACTGGAGAAATTCATCCCGGCGAAACGAAACCGGAGGGTCCTTTCGGCGACCATCTCGGCTACTACAGCCTGACGCATCCGTTCCCGGTTCTGCGCGTACACAAAGTATACGCCCGGGAAAACGCCATCTGGCCGTTTACCGTCGTCGGACGTCCTCCCCAGGAGGACACCTCGTTCGGCGAACTCATACACGAGTTGACGGGGGATGCGATCAAACAGGAGATTCCCGGCGTCAAGGAAGTTCATGCCGTCGATGCGGCGGGTGTGCATCCGCTTCTGTTTGCGATCGGCAGCGAACGGTACACGCCCTATCAGCAGGTCAAGCAGCCTGCGGAAATTCTTACGCTGGCCAACCGGGTGCTCGGCACAGGCCAGCTGAGCCTCGCCAAGTATTTGTTTATGACGGCGGAAGACAAGCAGCCGCTCGATACCCATAAAGAAAAAGATTTTCTCGCCTATATCCTCGAACGGATCGATCTGAGGCGAGACATTCACTTTTACACGAACACCACCATCGATACGCTCGATTATTCGGGTACGGGCCTGAATACCGGAAGCAAGGTGCTTTTTGCCGCTTACGGGGATAAGAAAAGAGACTTGTGCACGGAAGTTCCCACTGCTCTGACGGAACTTTCTCCGTTCGGTGAGGCACAGCTCGTCATGCCGGGCGTTGTCGCGATGCGGGGACCTGCCTTCGAGACGTACGAGAAGGCTTCGTTGGAGCTGGAGCATCTGTGCGGTGCCATTGCTGGCAAAGGAGCGCTCCCAAGCTGCCCGATGATCGTTTTGTGCGACGACAGCGAGTTCCTGAGCGCGGACTTCGCCAATTTTCTGTGGGCCACGTTCACGCGCAGCAACCCGTCGCACGATATATACGGCGTGAACAGTGCCTACGAGTATAAGCACTGGGCCTGCGACAACGTCATCATCGACGCCCGTGTTAAGCCGCATCAGGCCCCGCCTCTCGTTCCCGATCCGGAGGTAGAGAAGAATATCCGGCGGCTGTTTGCTCCGGGAGCAAGCTTGGGCGGTGTGCTGAAAGGCTGATCGGCAAAAGCAAGCTCAACTGTTCATGCGACCGCAACTGAAAGCCGTTTCGGATTTCACACAGCCCTAGGCTGCATTTAAGCTGCAAACAGTGTGGTCAACCGACCACAGCGAAACACCGTTTATGTGCAACACCACAGGCCCGGGCCTGTGGTGTTTTTTTATGTTCAGAAGGGAACATATCGGCGGGACTAACCACTCAACCGTATTCGGCCAGGACAACCGCAAAAATAAGAGCGGCCGATTTCGGAATTTTTCGGTAGACGCTTCAATCTTTTTGCTTACTTTTTCGCGCAGTTTTTCCTTCGGCCGGCTTTAATCTTCGGTTTGTTTCGATGCGCACGCCATCGCCTTAATCGTTCATAGGACCTTTCATTCCACGTCCGCCTTTTTCGTCATCCGTTTTCATCATTCGTACTGTCCAAGCATCGAGCGAGTGCAGCATATCCCCGATTCCGCGGCTATTTTCGAGAGGAAAATAAACGGCTGCCGTACCTGCCAGCGCCCCGATAATCGGACGGAATTTTTTGCCGCCCAGCACTTCAATCCGGCTGTAGGTGTGAAGGCCTTTCTCTTCCCACTGCCGGGCCAGTTCGTCCGAAGAGATGATGCCGGCATTCGCGGCTCCGAAAGCCGTGTCGTAATTGCCAGGCACCGTATCCGCGGGCATCAGGAAGCCGTATCTGGCAGATAAAATGATCCAATCGTAGCCGCTGGCTTCCGCGTAGGCACGCGCTTTCCGGTTCAAGGTTCCGGTGTAAGCGTCTCTCGCCGATGCCGGTCCGTGGGTCGCATCCCGGTCCCATATTTTTCTTTTGCCGGGAGGGATAATGCACAAGGTGTCGGATTGCATAGTCTGACTTCTCCATTCAAGTGAGTTTGCCTTAAGTGTATCAGAGATCATCTGCCGACGCTCCCGAAACCGGATCAGATCGGATCGGGCGAATTGACCGCACAGAGACAACAGCACAGAGACAACGGTACAGAGACAGATAGAATTTACGTTTCGCCATGTTGTACAGAAACACACGGCAGTCTTCTCGACGCGTGAAAATGCCCGTGCATGATACGGCGTCAGAGGAATATAGGGTGCGGAGCCTCTATCGCTCGAATGTAAACATACGGCTGCGCCCAAGTTGCTAGCCTATTCCCTCTCCCTCTCTCATACGTTAGTAATAAACGAGCGGGAAAGGAGGCGGTTCTATGGCGATCAAGCCAGGCGCACTGCTGCCCGGCGATACAGTCGGAATCGTCACCCTGGGCAGTCCGCTGAGCGCCGAAACCATTCAGGCACGGATTGCCTATTTGCAAAGCTTGGGACTAAACGTTCTTCTGGGCCGCTACGTGTACTCCGTAAACGGGTATCTCGCCGGAACGGACCGGGAACGCGCCGAAGATTTTATGTCGGTCTACGCCGATCCACGCGTGAAAATGATCCTGCCGACAAGAGGCGGCGTAGGCGTCGCGGACATCCTGCCGTACCTGGATTATGCTTTTATCCGGCAAAATCCCAAAATCGTGACGGGCTACAGCGACATTACCGTCCTGCTCAACACCCTCTATAAGCTGGCGGATCTGATTACGTTTCACAGCCTGCTGCTCATCGATTTCAGACCGGACACGCCGTCGTACAATTTCGAGCAATTTTTTACGGCGACATCCTCCATTACGGCCCCGCGCCCCATCGCGAACCCTCCCGGCATCCCTTTAATCGGGCGAGTTCCCGGTAACGTCTCCGGCCCGATCATCGGCGGAAACCTCACCTCCCTGGTGGGGTCGCTGGGAACGCCGTTTGAAGTCGACACCGCAGGAAAAATATTGCTCCTGGAAGAAACGCACGAGCCGGTCAACACCGTGTACCGCTACGTCGACCAGCTTCGGCTGGCCGGTAAGCTCCAGGCTTGCGCCGGTATCGTCATGGGCGAATGCACCAACTGCGAGGCCGCCTACGGCAAGACGTACGAGGACCTGATCAGCGAAGTGATCGTCCCCTTGGGAAAACCGCTGCTGACCAACCTGGCTTCCGCGCATGGCCTCTACAAAGCCGCCGTTCCGATCGGCGCCAATGTGAATTTGAACGCGTCGGCCGCAGCGCTTACGCTGCTGGAGCCGGCTGTAAGGTACTGAACGTAAAAAACTCACTCCGCCACAAGGGCAGGAGTGAGTTTTTTATGTGTTTTGTTCCATGTTCCATAGTATCTACTGCTTTTCGTTAAATTTCATCGTCTCCATTAATTGCTGAAAATTCTCCAGCGAACTTTTATAAGTTTCCGTATAGGATGAGTTCCTGATCGTATAAAATTGGGAGTCCGATTTGAATACGATAAGCGTATCAATTCTGCTGTTCCAATCCAGATGATTCTTGTAAGTCAATTGCACAGCGTCATGTCCAAACACACTTATTTGTTTTTCATCCAGAATATCATCGTTAGAAATAGCCGCCTTCTTTTTGACAAAATCCACGTATTGTTTGAGCGTAAAGTTTTGGGTCTGCTGGTTTTCGGGTTCATCGGCTATAAATAACATCGTATAATTAAAATACTTTAACGCCAAGCGGATATTTTTCTCATCTTCTATGCTGATATAATCTTGAGCTTGTTCATCCACTTCAGGTTGTATGGAATCAATTCCGGTCATATTTCTCCAGAGCCCGTATGCTGTAAAGCGGAACTTGTTATCGGTACAGTATATCAGAATATTTATGGTGTTTCACCTCAAATGTATTCGGCTTTACTTGCGACAAATGCAGTTGGTCTAATTCTTGGTTCCCAGGTTATTGGGCGGCTCAATCATTTGATGGCAGAACGCAGTTTTCTTATTCTTGCATTAATTCTTTCTTGTATTAGTAGTGTTTCAGCATTGTCCGTTATTCTTTTACACGGGACACCGTAAGTATTTCATTCTCTAAACGCTATCCTTTATTTGTGGAGCTTCAATCTACTGAAGAGCTATGGTGATAACTTTTTACGGCACAACACATTGACAAATTACAATATGTTAGTGTAATATGTCTCTATGGAGCAAATTGAAGTATTTAAAGCATTATCAAATGAGGCTCGTTTGCAAATTTTAGAATGGTTAAAGAATCCGGCAGTATATTTTTCTCCCCAAGAAGGGATTGATCTTGAAGAAATTGGGGTCTGTGTAAGTCACATCACGGAGAAATTAGGTATGAATCAGTCGACAGCCTCTCAGTACCTTGCAATATTACAACGAGCTGGTCTAATTACAGCTACTCGCATTGGTAAATGGACTTATTACAGAAGAAACGAAGATGCAATTAATCAAGTAGGGTTATTTTTGAAAAAAGAATTAAAAAAAGACTGAATCCAGGTTTCAAATCTGTTTTCAGTATTTTTTTCAGATTAAATATTTACAATTTGCGATATAACAATATAATTCTATAAATTAGAAAGGAGTATAAATAATGAGTAATGAAAAACAAAATTTGGTGCTGTCATTGGGGGTCTTGGTTGGAATCATATAGCGACATCCTCTTTTATTTACCCTTTATATATTGATATATTTTAATATATTAATGTGTTAGAATGCATATTATTATTTTGTTTCATATCATCAATTCGTAATATGTTGATTCATTATGTGTACTTTTGTGATTTCTGCTTTATTGCCTAACTACATTCATGTACGGAGGATAAGAAAAATGGATAAATTTGCTTCACATACAGGCTATTCAAACATGTTTAAAGAGAAGGAACTTACTCTCGGGTTGTATTTCCCTTTAGAGTCTTATGAGGGAAGTATCGCGGAGATGGATTTGGAACATCAAATGAACTTGGCAAAAAAGGCAGAAGAAGCACGCTTTGCTTCATTATTCGTTAGAGATGTGCCGTTAAATGTCCCAAGTTTTGGAGATGCAGGACAGCTATACGATCCATGGGTTTTTCTTGGTTACTTGGCTGCCCATACAAAACAGATTTCATTGGGTACCGGGAGTATTGTCACAACGCTACGCCATCCGCTGCACGTGGCCAAAGCAGCAGCTTCTGTTGATCGAATTTCTGGGAAACGACTTGTTCTTGGAATTGCTACGGGTGATCGCCCTAGCGAGTTTTCAGCGTTTTCAGTAGACCGAGAACAACGGAGTAATTTATTTCGAGAATCTTTGGATGTCATGAGAAAAGTGTGGAATGAAGAATTTCCGGAAATTCATTCACCAAGGCTGAACCTTCGGGGTGGCGATTTGTTACCCAAACCGGAATTAAAAGATATTCCAATTTTGGTAACGGGTCATTCGACGCAGACGCCAAAATGGATAGCAGAAAACAGTGATGGCTGGTTTTATTACCCACGAAATATAAATAATCAAGCAGCGCTTATTAAAGAATGGCGTACATTAACAAATATATTTAAGCCTTTTAGTCAGTCTTTATATATAGATTTATCAGAGAACCCGAATGAAGATCCCACTCCTATACACTTAGGATTCAGAACTGGACATCAATTTTTAATTGACTACCTCCATGCTTTAAAAGAAATCGGTGTAAGCCATCTTGCATTCAACTTGAAATATGGTCAGCGGCCGGTTGAAGAGGTAATCCAAGAATTAGGGGAGGAAGTGGTTCCATTCTTCCCGGCATTATCCAATAAAGAAGTATAAAGTTTTTCTGTTAGTTACGAGAAATGGCTTAAATCAGCGAGTGGCACGAGAAAAAGGCTACGAGGATCAACTGGACATTATATGTGTATTTAACAGAAAACACATATAATGTCCAGTTTCAATTTAATATTAGAGTGAGACAAAACTTTTTGATTCAACCAATATTTACAGTTTATCCATTTTTATATTTAATATTAACTGAAGAAGGAGTGTTTTTTTGGTGAAAAAGATGTTCTTGAATGGCACTTTGATTTATTTACGTAGTTATCAGGAAGAAAAAACAAATGGATTGCATAAAGTTTCAGTTGATTTTAACGTAACAAGTGAAGAATATCATGACATTTCGACTTTGCTCTATAGCGGAACATTTGACGTGGAGATTCCCGAGAGAGACTTAACATTTAGGGGAACCATTTATGAATATTCTACTTCCCTTACTAATTTGTACGTAAAGGACCAAGTCGGACAATATAAATTGACTTTGATGGAAGTAGGTCATGAAGCAAAGGGCTGAGTTGTAATGAGATTAAGTATTTTAGATCAATCCCCCATATCTTCAAATCAAACAGCTAATGATGCATTGATTGAATCAATGAAGTTAGCGCAAGCCGGAGAAGCACTAGGATATACAAGATATTGGATTGCCGAACACCATGGTTTACCTGGACTTGCCTGCTCTGCACCTGAAGTGATGTTAAGTTATATCGGGGCTAACACGAATCGAATTCGAATTGGCTCTGGGGCTGTTTTGTTACCTCATTATCGACCCTATAAAGTTGCAGAAGTATTTAATATGTTAGCTACTCTATTTCCGTATCGGATTGACATAGGAATAGGACGAGCGCCGGGTGGATCAGCTGAAGTGACGAACGCTTTATCTGACAACTTTTTGCAAAAAGTTTGGGAGTTACCTGCGTTAGTGAAAGAATTATTCCATTTTTTAGAGGATGATTTTTCAGCAGATCATGAGTATTCGAAGATTTCCGCGTCTCCCATACCTGAAAATTCGCCTGTGCCTTGGCTTCTTGGTACAAGTGAAAAAAGTGCGCTACTTGCAGCAAGAAATGGCATGCCGTATACTTTTGGTCATTTTATGAGCGACGATGATGGGATAGCTATCATCCAGGCATATAGGGATGCTTTTAGACCAAGAAAGGAAGCACAGGCTCCACAAGTCATCGTAACTGTTTCAGCCATTTGTGGAGAAACTACGGAACAAGCAGAAGAAATTGCAGAAAGCTTTCTCATCTGGTCTCTGCAAGGGGAGGGACATCAAGGTGTTCCCTCGATTAAAGAAGCTAAGCAATACAAGTTAACTGAAAAAGAAAAGGATTCGTTAAACAAAATGAGACAGAACATGATCATCGGCAATCCTCATGAGGTGAAACGGAAATTAATGGAGTTACAAACTAATTATCAAGCAGACGAAATCATGATCAACACAATTACGTACTCTCCGAAAGATCGGATTCAATCATATAGACTAATTGCAAAAGAGATATTTTCGAAAGAAAACCTTTGAATAGGTGTCTGCTAATTCAATGAATAGTGCTGCTAAATATGCGGATGTTATGCTGGCACCACGCCTCGATTTTGGACCTAGTCAGGATCCTTCTCTTCTTTTGAATTATTATTTTGAATATACTCTGAATTTTAGTAAAGATGTTAAAAGAAGAATAGCCTTAGAAGGATGTTCACCAGAAGATTTTTTCATCGCGTCAATACAAAGACCGATTGTTGGCAGAACAGAAAAAGAAGCAGAAGAGATGTTCCAAGAATTACAAAGTTTAAAGCCTTTCTACAAGATACCAAAACCTTTATTTTTCGGTTCAGCCGAGAAAGTAGCCGATCAAATTCAGGAGTGGTATGAAGCAGGGGCGATGGATATCTTAATCGTAAGACAGGAACATCCTTCGGGTTTAGAGAATTTTATTGAATTAGTTGTTCCAATTTTGCAGGATAAAGGCATTTTCCGTACAGAATACGAATCAAATACGTTACGAGGAAACTTGGGATTACCCTTTCCAGAAAATAGATACGCAAAAAGGTATTAGGAAATATTAAAATGACTAGTCGATTCTCAAAACGTGGGAATCGACTTTTTTTGTCTTAAAAGAAGCTTATAGACTATAAAGTTTCGTGTGGTGTAATAAGTAAATTGGGTAAGAGCATTTACTTGTTTATTTAAAAATATATAAACTACCCGCTTGCGGAACTCAAAATTCGGGACTGTCAATAGGCATCAGCATAGTCAATAGTTATTCACCTACATATCTTGAAATATGAATTTTTTAATGAATACCTGATTAAAGGAGTGGAATTAAATGTCATTTTTACAACCCCCGCCGCCTCCTCATCCTCCTGCATTCGTACAACCAAATCCCTGTTTATATAAACTAACTTATGTCCAGCTCTGGACTGGAGAGAAATTCTGGTTCTATCCAATTAGTGTAACGTACAACGAAGCTTCAGGTTATATATGGACTGGAGCATTCTGGGTCCGTTATCGGTTTGATTTAAGATTAGCTTATATTTTCGATTGTTCTCCCGTTCCAACTCTTTATTGAGCCGGCTATGTAACCTATTCAATTTTTGCTTATTCATTGAACTTGCTCTTGAGGCAACTTCGCGATATTCGTACGACCTTGTTTACCCATAAAAAAACTTACGGTAGACAACATAAAGAACATCTTGGCAGAGGTCTTCATTTCGTTGTCTACCGTAAGGGGATATTACCATCGTAAGAAACTACGTGAGAAGCTCCACTTTCTTTTTTTCAATATAAAGTGCTCTTTCGAGTCCGAACTACTTCCTCAAGGATAATAAATTCAGAAGAATGACAACCGCTTCCGCACGAGTTGCCGGTGCTAGAGGAGCGAATGTCTGGTTATCCCGACCTGTAACGAGGCCTTTGCTTACTGCAGCTGCTACCCATCCCCGTGCCCAGACGGGAATATCGGCTTGGTCAACGAAGGATATTAAATCTGGAGATTCTTCCGCCAAATTCAATGACTTCACCGCCATCATCGTAAGCTCTGTTCTCGTTATATCCTTTTCAGCACGGAATGTGTTGTCTTCATAACCAGAGATAATTCCCTTTTTAACCGCCTTCGCGATGTCCGATTTTGCCCAATGATCTTTTAGATCGTGATCGCTGAACGTAAGCTCGGTCTCTTCATTCAGCTTTAATCCTCTGACGAGCAAGGAGGTAAATTCGGCGCGTGTGATCTTCTTGTCCGGCTGGAATGATCCGTCCGGGTATCCTAAAATCAACCCTTTTTTAACAGCTTCTTGTATTTTTTCTTCTGCCCAATGTCCATTCAAATCATTTAAAACAACAGCTTCTGTGTTGTCTGTTGGAATTTCGGGCTGTACATGGCCTCCATTATCCGTACCGGTACCGTTGCCATTGCCATTACCGTTACCATTACCATTACCATTACCATTACTATTACCGTTATCGGTTCCGGTTCCGTTTCCATTGCCGTTACCGTTACCGTTGCCGTTATCTCCCGGGTTAGGTTTAACCGGACCAGGCCCTTCCGTTGAATCTTGGACGCTAAAATGAAGAGAACTCGGTGTCACCGTCATTTCGCTTCCCTGTTTATCGGCAAGGATCGCTTGGACCACCTCAATCTTGCCGCTTACAGCGTCCGTTGCTTTTTTCACTTTAAATGTAAGCTTCAATAAGTCGGCGTTCCCTTGGATTTCTTGTCCCTCGCCAGCAATCGCTAGCCGCAGACGTCCGGCGTCTTCCGCCTTCGACTTGAGTATGGATACGCCTCTTTGCATAGACTCGGCGGAGACAAACTCCAGCACATGAGCATCATAATCGAGTGTCAAGTCATGGGCATACATATCGCTCACAGCTTTTTTGATTCGGTAAGTAACAATGAGTGGCTCACCTTTAACTACGGATTGATTTCCGCTCAATTCAGTATCCGCGTTGGCTAGGACGACGGTCAATTTTTGTGCTTCTTCCATATTGCCGGCCTTGTCTATCGAGCGATATTCGATGTTTTGCACGCCTTTTTCTCGAATAATGACCTGACCTGCTTTAACTGCCATCCATTTCCCGCCATTGATTCGATACTCGCTCCTCAAAACACCCCAACCGTTCGGATCGTCCACCGCGGTAAAGTGTAGGGTCACGTCCTTGTAATTCTCTTGATCGGCTCCGCTATTTCCATCGACACGCACGGAGGTTGTAGGTGCTTTCGTGTCTTTAAGCAGCACTTCCAAATAAGCTTGGTATTTTCCTTCTTCACTTTTGCGGCTTCGAATCGTTGAAGCCAAGTTGCTTCCGACCTGCTGCAGAGCAAAGCTTGCCACTTTGTCCCCTTGCTGTTGTGTCATCACGAACGGAGTCACATCGAATTTACGCCATTGCTCCGGTGTTGTGAACGTAGCCACATCAATTTGTTTACCTGGGGCCGGCTTATTCGCAAAAGTTAAGGTTGTTTCTGTCCAGCTATCATCAGGCACCTCATAAACGCCAATATCCGAGATATTACCGCTTCCGTCTTTCGTCTCCCCATATACATTCAGGCTCACAGAATGAATTTCCTGTATAGAGGAAGGCAGCGCAAATTTCAGAAAAACTTTGCGGTCCGTGTTGCCGCTTCCGTTTCGAATATTTAGAAATCCTCTTGTTCCAAAATTGTTGTTCGCATCTGTCCCGCCATTAACGAATGTATCTTCCGTGACTGGAATTCGAACCTTTGCGGCCGGATCAGGTTCATAATCGGTTTCCCCAGGAAGCTCCACTTCCTGATCCGGGTTAATTTTCAATTGAATCGTATGGCTTTTTCCCAAAGAACCTCTAGTATCTACTTCCAGTTGCAGGGTTGGCAGCGTCCGCAATACTTTAACGCTAGGATCACTTGCAAGCACCTGCGAGGCGGCGGCCGCCAGCTCCACTTTCACTTTGGACTGGGATTGCGTCGGGTCTGACACCGAGATCGTAAGCTCATCGCCTTTTTCCTTCATCATGAGCGAAACAGGCTGATAAGCGCGTATGCGATCCAGCGTCCCCGGTACCCAAAAGTGAATGCCGGTCAAGCCCAATTTGGTTTCTTGAACCGCTTGGATTTTCGCCGTGTTGCTCAAGATACGCACATCCGGGTTTTCACTATAAGATTGGGTAGCCGCCGCATTTAAAGTAGGCAGCAGCACGTAGGAATAAGATTGATCGGTCGGCTTGGTTCCATGATCAATCGCTAAGCTTGCATAATTACGCGTGATGGTGTCCGTCGGGCCTGTTGGATTGATATCTCTCCACGAACCGCTTCTCGCCTCCCGTAAAGCGCTGACATTTGCCGTTTCGGGAAAATAGTAGCCGATATCGGCTCCGGCTGCCGTACCTTGCAAGTTGGCCCATTTCACTCCTGTAAGGTTCTTGGACCAGCCCAGATTACTCGGCATCGTCTCGCCGTTCACAATCAGCTTGTTGTCTCCCGCCGAATTAATCATCCGGTTCTCGACAATCGTTTCGACTTTCCGGCTATCGGAGGTTGTGATCCCCGCTCCCAATGCAACAATCTCGTTATCGAACATAAACCACGATTTTTTTCCCGTTAATTTACTTCCTGGCGGAGCCAAGTCCATTCCTGCCGCACCATACAACTGGTCCATCGATGCTCCGCCGACCCAGCTTTTCGAGGTTACTTTACTGCCTGTCCTTGGCAAGCCGTCAGAGGTTGTTCCCGGCATCCGATAGGAATCCACCGTCGGCCAGAATGCGTCTCTGAACTGAGCGGCATCGTTATTGTACAAATACGTCATGCCGTCGCCCGTGTACCAGCCCTTCGTATGCTCGCCGTTGATTCCTCCCTCATAGTTGGAAATCCGCGAGGACGACATGCTGATCGCATAGGCATATCCCTTACGCGCATGAACAACACGGTCCATCGCCGAAAATTGATGATGGACAATCAAATCCCCGCGAGGCACGACAGACGTGTCCTTCATTAAAGCTTTGAAAAGAACAAGGTCCCGAATCGGCATGCCCTCATATTTGTTGGACACACTTGTATCAGATAAAACCCATTCTTTTACCATGCTTTTGTAACGGGCCGCAAGATCAGGAGGTGCAAATTGTGACATCCGATTAATGGTCCACGCAGTTCCGCGGGTATTGTTGTTATACCGCGATACCGCCCGCCCGCTAACCATTTCCATCATATGTCCGCTGTAAATGAGCGGCTCGAACGAATTGGTGATCCAATCGTATGTATTCGCCAAATTCGGATCTTGAATCGGCCATGGCGAATCATTCAATATCGTCAAAAGCTTAGCCATATCGCCAAGCAGGACGCTTCCGTAACTTCCGGTATACGCAATATTGTTATGCTGAATAAAAGAACCGTCGGAATAAAAACCGTCGCCGCTTGTTACCGGCGGGAACACCGGGCTAATGGAGCTGCGCGCCTGAACGATTTTCGTTTCACTTTTGCCGATAACGCCTCGAATCAGTACCGCCAATGCTTTATCCAAAAGGTTTGCGCCTGTTTCTTTCAATGTGCTGCCCAGTCGTAGGGTGGGATCGGGTATAAACTTGTCAATCGTTCGGGTATAACGGGCAACTTGCTCAGGAGAAAGGTGATCATACATTAAAGTCATGATATCGCCGAGAGACAGCGGTGATCCGATTTCCCAGTCCCACCAGTTATTGTATTTCGCTTTATTCTCATTAAAACGATTCGTATACATCCAATCCAAACCCGCAATAATATCTTGTTTTAGCTGCTCATTTCGGTACAAGTTCGAGCCTTGAGTCGAGTAAGCAATCGCCATGTCTTTCAACCGGTTATAAGAAAGGGTAATATGGCTTGAATCCGTCGTACTTGCATAATCCGCCCACAACGATTTGCGGGCCGGGTCTTTAAGGAGCAGGTCCCAAAAGCCGTTTTTTTGGTCGTTGGTTACTTTTTTGGCGTTGGCCTCCACCGCTTGACGGATATCTTCATCGTTCAAATCGATTTGCTGGCCGCCCGTCAAAAACGCAAGCCACTTGTCCCTCATGGAATCAATCGGGTCCGGCTGCTGTGCCTGAACAGTAACGGGATAAGAGGTAAAAATGAGCGCCACTATCGTTAAAGCAATGACTGCAACTTGCAAAATGGATTTTTTCATGAAAATAAACACTCCTTTCGTTCATGTAACTGACTTATGGAAAAATCCGTTCCGTGAACCACATCAGGTCACTACGATCGATTTTATGGTCTCCATTCACATCAGCAGCCTTTACCGTATCCCAATCCGGGCTGCTTGTATCTTTACCGAAATGTGCGGCCGCCATGGCTAAATCACCGACGGTTATTTTTCCATCGTTCGTAAGATCACCTGGGATGCTTGCTTCTTTTACTGTAATTTCACTTGTAGCCGCAAAAGCACCGTCATCTGTCATCACCGTTACGATCGCCTTCCCCGGCTTCAAAGCTGTCAAAACAGCAAGAGAACCTTGAGCCTCCACCTGCACAACATCTTTGTTATCTACCCGCCACTGGAGCGATAAACCGCTTACATTTTCAGGCGTCACCTTGGCCGTTAAGACGGCAGTTTGCAACTTTTCCAGCGTTACGTTCGTTTGATCCAGCGCCAGGCCCGTCACGCTGTTCCATTTGACTAAAGAAATATCATCAAACCACACCGTGCCTGTCCCTGTTTCGAAAAACGGTTCCAGCCGGATATATTTCGCTTCCTCTGGAGTGGATATGATGACTTCCCGCTTCATCCAGTCCTGGGTTCCCGTTAATTCTTCCGTCGAGGGTCCGGACCCTATCTTGTCATCTTGCGTTTTCCCGTCAAGACCTTTGATGCTTTTAAATAACTGCGTTCTAACAAATACGCCGATGCCCGAATTGACATCCTTCGTTTTTACCCAAACACTCAGTTTATACGTTTGTCCACCCGTAATCGGTAAATCTTGAGAAAGACCCGTTCTGCTCAGTGCCGCATGTTCAAGCTGGACCGCTTGAGTCCCTGTATGGTAAACATCCTTGGTCACAGAGGCCTTTCCTGTTCCGCTTGCTAGCCATAATCCCCAACCAGCGGGTTCAACTCCGGCTTCCCACTTTCCTGCCCCAGACTTTACACTTTCAAATCCCCCATTTGAAACCAAATCCGGCTGCAGCTCGCTTGCATGGACTGCCGTCCCAAATGAAAGCGCCTGCATCATGAAGCAAAAAAACAGAAATACAGAGATTCTTTTGCTCATCGAAGTCATTCCACTTTGCTCCTCTCTCATTCTGAATTTACAAGAAAAAAATTCCTCTCAATAATCATAGAGAACTATTTAGCAGCGTCATAGTTCATTTTTTTGCTCTATCGTGAACGATTTTGACTTTATTATGTCTATTTTTTACCTTAGGATGGCATCTTTTGCAATTTAACAGGATTCATATGACCTGATTAAACTTTCTTTACTTCCTCCATTTGAAATTGCTTTTTGAGATTTGTCATCAAAAAAATACCGCCCTTCATTGGATTTTTGCAAACCCAATAAATAACGGTATTGGTTGGTAGGCTGCAAAGAATTTTAACGGCTTAGAATTACTGATTCGCTTCTAGCCCTCTTAACTGACCTTGTGCTCAATCCGCAGCTTATCTGTTACCATCGCGATGAATTCGCTATTCGTCGGCTTCGACTTCGCGATGTTGATCGTGTAGCCGAACAGGTGGCTGATGCTGTCGATGTTGCCGCGACGTTTTGGCCTGTTTTGATCGTATAAACCCATCCATCTCGACGAGTGTTTGTAGGTTTAGTGACCGTTGTTTGTTGGTCTATGGAGATTATATAATGCATTTCTAAGCGAGGCAATACGTAAGCCTATAAACTCTACAATGGGGGCTACGTTGTTTTACGAAAGGATAGTCATCACGATGACCGCTAATTGGACGAGCGGCATTAATGTCGTGGCTCCAACTGATTAGGAACCGGTCACGCTGTAGTATTGCTGCATGACGAAATGACATTGAATCATGGGCGTGTATAATCTCGTAATCCCTGTTTTTTTAAACGAATTTACAAGTGCCCCTCCATTAGTAACAACGCCAACTCGAAATCCTTTTGTTATTAAATATCGAGAAATAGATTGAATGTATTTCTCGGTTCCTCCAATATCTAACCGCGAAACCAGCATCAAAATTTTCACGTTTCCACCAGCCTTAATTACCGACTTGCTATCCAGAATTGTGAATGCTTACTGTCGACCATACGCTTTTTGATACCGACAAATCTTCTGGTATATGCTCTTATCCTTTAATGTCTTAAAGCCATAAATCGCGGGTTGAGGATTAGCTTCAAGTATCCACGGATGTAATTTACAGTCAATGCCAACATCTAAACCTAATTCCTTAATTCTGGGGAATGTTTTGTTTAATTGCTTAGCTGCTCGATACCCCAAATTTTCCAACCATTTCTTATACTCTGGAATGTTCGTCACATGATCTTTAAGTAGAACCTCAATTGGCTTGGAACTGCCACCTTTGCAGACATTAGTCACAATCTTCTTTGGATGACCTAAACGACCGATTACACCGGTGGTTTCCCATTTGCCGTTTGGGTTTTTCTGAACCATAATTCTCAGGTCAAAAAGACGGTTTTTATGTTTCATTAAATGGATTCCGTGCTGAATCGCATATTTTTCACTTTTTGTTTTAATATTGATGGATTTTGCCATGCTGTCAAATGACTCAAACGTCTTAGTCATTGTATTTATTTGGTACTTATATGAACCTGCCCCTAACTTTTCTACTCGAAATATGCCCTTGCCACCAGTTCCCCTGTTTGGTTTCACGTATACCATGCTGTACTTATTCAACATTGTTTTCAGCATCGACTCGCTATATATCTTTGTCTCAGGAACATTTCCGCTAAGTAGCTCATTGGTTTGTAAAGATTTACTTACGTTATTTTTAGTTATTAGTCCGCCCATTAACAGCCAACTCCCTGTCGAAAATTATCATTCGTATAAGAGTATGTGCTTTTTGTAGTGGCTGCTTGTGCTAATGCCCACGTTGCATATGGCCTGATTGGTGCGTACATTAGTCACTATATTTTGGAGGTGACTACTGCATATGCAAATAACGAAGCATCAATTAGCAAAAGGCACAAAGTTCGAAACGCCATATTACATTATCAAAGGTAATACAGCGGGGAAAACAGTGATGATTACGGCGGGAGTTCATGGAGATGAAACAGCAAATGTACTCGCGGCTAAAAAACTTGTGGATTTACTACAGAAGAACGTTCACCATATCGACAAAGGCACACTGATTATTGTTCCAATCGTCAATCAGATTGCTTATAAACGGCGTTTTAGAGGCATTCCTGATTTGAATCGGACTTTTCCATGTAAACCTAACGTTGCAGCACGTCACCCGCTAGCGTCAGAACTATTTCGGCTAGCTAAGCAATTTCAGCCTGAGTGGTACATTGATCTGCATGAAGCTAGGGGTTTTTCAAAAATAGACCCTAGTGTTCTAGGACAAACATTGCTTACGAACCCCAGAAGTGAGGCAATACCATTAGTAAAACGAATTGTAAATCATTTGAACCGTTCCATCGCTCAGAAATCAAGGCAATTTTCAATTCGCATACGTCACTTACCAGGTTCGGGCCGAACCGCTGCGTACCGCTTACTAAAATCAAACTCCATTACAGTGGAGACGAGTACCAGTATGCCTAAAGCTATTCGGGTAGAGTACCAGATGAAGATATTACGTTACCTATTGAATGAAACTGGATTAATCAAAGACGAAAGAACCTCAGCAACAGCGTAACTTTTAGTTTTGCTGTGCAGTTGTATCGAATCGCCGACACAATAAAATAACACTTCACATCTACTGGATTATCCTTTGTAGAAATTGAGGTGGTAGATATGGCTAAAATTGCAACAGACGTAGTAGTGATCGAATTTGTAGTTGTTGCTGGTGTAAGAAGGATACAAGAATTCCGCGTTATCGGTAGTGCTAAGCCGTGTCAGGGCTTCTTGGCAGTAGGCAAACGAGTAAGAGCCGCCGAACGTTGTTTGCTGACTCATGGTTTCAAGCTTCTGGCAAGCAGCCGCGACGTTCTGGTATTTACACGTCCATCGTAATAGCAACAGGACGATTGTCCCATCATAGGGCAGTCGTCTTTTTACGTTATTGCAAGAGGAGTATGTAGCACACGGGAACCGCCCCGCCAATTGACGGTTCCATTATGTGAATGGGTACGTGTGGAGGGTAATCCACGAGCTCGACAATAACATTGTATTCTGTATATCGAGGATTCGTAACGAGTAAGTACAGTACAGATGCCTAATAAAATCGGTCAGTAAAGCAGTAAACCGACACCTGTGACCGTATATCCCCAACGATGACAGCTAGTATCCAAGATTCAGCTTCACAAAACGGACACCCATGACTATGAAACGTTCTAGCGGAAAAACGTTTACCCCCGAGGTTCTGAAATCAACCACGAAAAATTTTCTATGGAAGGCTATAATGAAAGCGATCTGGACGGAACAGGGGAGCATATAGTCGGCTAGTCGGATGGTACCGTCTCGCGGCGATCAGTTACCGTCTAGGTTCGGAAATAGGCGTCCATGTGCGTCAATCACTAGGCGTATAGGCAAATACAAAGTGGGGTCGCTCTTGCAAAGGGGTGGCAGGGAGCAGCTTAGACTTACAAAAACAGACGAACCGTTCGCCAGTTCGTCCGTTAACGTCAATTCGAATAGTTTACTGCTCCTTAATCTTCGCATAGATCGTCGAACGTGGAACGCCTGTCATGTTCGATATTTCATTGACGCTTAGACCATTCTCGTCCCGTGCCGCGTACAGCGATAACGCCTTTTTAACCTGTTTCTCGTCCTGTCCTTTGCGTCCCATATGTGTACCCTTGGCCTTCGCCCTAGCACGGCCTTCCGCAGTCCGTTCGTTGATTAAGTCCTTCTCGAACTCTGCAACGGCTCCTAGCATCGTGAACATCAATTTACCGGCTGGCGTGGACGTGTCGATCTGCTGTTTTAGAATGACCAGATGTATGCCGCGTTCTTCTAACGACTTGGCGATTCGATGCAGATCAAACGTGCTGCGTGCCAGTCTGTCTAGCTTTGTAACAACCAGTGAGTCGCCTTCGCGTAGATACAGCGGCCTTTCTAGCATCGCTTCCTTCGGCAAGGAAAAAGTCGTTCAGGTTCATCATTGTGTATTCCTCCATTTGGGTTCATATTGTCAAGGCGTCTCACCTTGCATTGATGTTTCTGTTCCGTCATGAGCAAAAGTAACGGTTAGCAAAAAATAAATGCTAAGTCACGATATAATCGCCGCGGGAACGTCCGGCTCGTTCCTTGGCGTGAATCTATCTGTCTGGAAAAGGCCGAAAGTAACGGCTGTATAAAAAAAAAGCCCGAACCAAGAATGGTCGGGACGCGTTGTCGTATAAATTATCCTTGAATTTTCCAGCGGCCAAGCGGACTATGATTCTGATACTTCTTCGCGATTTCTTCCCGCGTCAAATCCATATACGCTTGCTCCGTAACGGTAACGGAACTATGACCTAATATGCGGGATAACGTATAGAAATCGCCGCCATTGAGCAGATACTGCCTTGCAAAGTTGTTCCTAATCTGATGGGGATGGACTTCAACGCCAGCATTTCGCCCGGCATCACGCAATTGCTTCTCGAACGATTGAACGCTAAGTGTCGTACCTTTCGTTGTCGGAAACAACAAACTCGTCTCCGTATAACGATCTCGGTGCTTTAGATACTGCTTCAATTCACGACCCATTACGTTAGAGAAGTATACGTAACGCTCCTTATTCCCTTTCGTCTTCGTAAGCAAGATCATCTTGTGCTTGAAATCAATGGCGTCAACGCCTAGTTCAAGACATTCCCCGATTCTCATGCCGGTATCCTGCAATAGCAAGACGATAATTTTATTCCTATACCCGTGGAATGTGGTGTAATCGAATTGTTCAAGCAGCTTGTTGAATTCGTCCTGATTGATTCCTTTCTTCTGCCTTCTGACTGTCTTGATGAGTGAAATATTGTCAACGGGGTTCTTGACTAACTCCCCTTCCTGTTGGAGCCAGTTGAATAACACCTTGATGTTTCGGATGTAGTTATTCACAGTGATCGTCGAGATCGGCTTCTTATAGTCTGTACGGTTCTCAGGAAAATTAACGAGTTTCGACGACTCCCGATTGACTACGGTATATTTTCCCCGCTCCTGCACATAGGCAACGTACTGACGAATATGACCCGTACGAACCTCCGTTATCTTCTCAACGCCATGTTCATTCTTCAAATATGCCAGAAACAACTTTAATGTCTGGTCATAAGATAAGATCGTCTTTCTCGACAAGTTCTTGTTCTGACAGAACGTCAGAAAATCCTCTACGTAAAATTCCAAATCCGTCATTTTCATACCGCTTTCCCCCATCTCGCGAACAAACACAAAAGCCCGATAAATCAAAATGATTTATCGGGCGAGATGTGAAAAGTTTATCGGCTTCAAAACAAGTTTATAGGTTTTTATATACTGGATGGAAGCGTAATCCAGCATCATCAAACCCACGTCACCCTTACTTTCAGCTCACCTTATGCTCAATCCGCAGCTTATCCGCCACCATCGCGATGAATTCGCTATTCGTCGGCTTCGATTTGCTAATATTCACGGTGTAGCCGAAAATAAACGAAATGCTGTCGATGTTGCCGCGCGTCCAGGCGACTTCAATCGCGTGACGGATGGCGCGTTCGACGCGGCTCGGGGTAGTTTTATATTTTTCCGCAATGGCGGGGTACAGCGTCTTGGTGATGGCGCCGAGAATTTCGATGTTGTTGTACACCATCGTGATCGCTTCGCGCAGATATTGATATCCTTTAATATGCGCAGGAACGCCGATTTCATGTATGATTGTCGTAATGTTAGCGTCCAAATTTTTGCTTTTCGGCATCTGAACGACATTCGCTTTAATGGAACTGGTTGACGTGATAGCCGGCTGGTTGCCCACCAGTTGACGGATGCGGTTCGTGAGAACCTCCATGTCAAACGGCTTCAAAATATAATAGGAGGCGCCAAGCTGCACGGCTTTCTGCGTAATATTCTCCTGGCCGAAGGCCGTGAGCATAATGATCCGCGGAGCCGGATTTAAGTTCATTTCGCGAAGCTTCTCGAGTACACCCAGGCCGTCCAGATGAGGCATGATAATATCCAAAATGAGAATATCAGGCACATCCTTCTGCGATTCCATAAAACGGAGCACTTCGTTTCCGTTATAAGCGATGCCTGCAATCTCCATATCTTCCTGTTCACTGATAAATTCGGAAAGTAAATGTGTAAACTCTCGGTTGTCGTCCGCTAACAAAACTTGAATCTTTTGCAACTTGAAAGCCTCCTTTATTTGTAAAAAAATCGAGGGTTTTCTAATTCCTTGTTTTATCATTTCGACACGCCAAATCAAATTCCTTCTGTCGAAAAATTATTTTCTTTATTTTTGTGAGCCGTTATTTTATAATAGAGTTTTATTTGGGTATTTCAACATTTTTCGACAAATCGTTTGCAAAAAAAAGAACCAAAGGCTAGCTCGCCTTCAGTCCTTTCGCATCTGATTCGGGCCGGAGCAGAATGCCTGCATCCTGGAGCATCCATTCGATAAAGCAGCCGTACCCGCTGGACGGATCGTTCACGAATACGTGGGTGACCGCTCCGATCATTTTGCCGTTCTGGATAATCGGGCTCCCGCTCATCCCCTGTACGATACCGCCGGTCTTCTCAAGCAGCCGCTTATCGGTTACTTTGATGACCATCCCCTTGGTTGCGGGGTTTCCCTGCTTGGCTACATGCACAACCTCGATATCGAACTTCTCCACTTTCTGTCCGCTCACGACCGTATAAATTTGAGCCGGTCCTTCTTTTACCTCTTCCGCGAATGCGACCGGAATCGGCGTTCGGGATAAACTATACTCAGGAGCTTGTTCCATTTTGCCGAAAATGCCGAACGGAGTATTTTTCTCAATCGTCCCGATCACCTTGCTGTCCCGGAAAATTTGCGCATGCTTCTCGCCGGGCTCGCCGTTCTGGCTTTTGGCAATCGACGTCACGTTGGAGTGAACGACCTCGCCGCTGCCGACCACAATCGGGGTCTGCGTGTCCATATCGGTAATCACATGACCCAAGGCACCGTAAACGTTCTGCTCGGGCGCGTAGAAGGTCAGAGTGCCCACTCCGGCCGCGGAATCGCGAATGTACAGGCCGAGCCGGTACGACTTATCCACGACGTCATAAGCGGGCT
Organism: Paenibacillus chitinolyticus NBRC 15660; assembly: GCF_000739915.1. Lineage (GTDB taxonomy): Bacteria > Bacillota > Bacilli > Paenibacillales > NBRC-103111 > Paenibacillus_F > Paenibacillus_F chitinolyticus. The sequence goes on from NZ_BBJT01000003.1 coordinate 877,382, forward strand.
TCAGCTTCAGTTCGAAGCGCTGTTGACCTCTTTGAACCGTCAGTTCCAGCGGCTTCTTGCTTTGACCGGCTTTATTGACGAGACCGGATACCTTGGACACGTCCGCAGAGGGACTACCGTTGATCGCAACAATCAAATCACCGACCTGCACCTTCGCTTCTTCCCCCGGCGAGATCTTCTGCTTCTCGGTCACGGCGACCAGATGATGGCCTACAACCAGAATGCCGGCTGACTTGATTTTGACGCCAATGGTTTGCCCGCCGGGAAGGACTTTCAGGTCCGGCACGACATTGACCTTAACGGTCTTGAGAGGAATGGCTCCGAACAGCTTCAGTTTCATCTCGGTGTAGCCCTGCTGGTTGGACTGGAGGGAAATCGGATCTTTCAAATTAACTTGAAATGAGTGCCGGGAGTTCCCGTTAACCTTGACTATTTCGGGGTCTTCCACCGTAAGCATGGCGTTGACCGGCATGGAAAGCCTGAGTTCTTTGGCTTGCCCGCTAAAAAGCCGGAGCTCATCGGGGAAGGAGGCGAAGCTTTGGAAAGGGGCGGATACACTTAGGATACAAACAAAGAAAACGAGCAGGAGACCAATGAATCTTCTACGACGATTCGATTTCACAAGACACCCTCCTTCTGCTTTCTTGCCCTGACGAACCCTCGTCAAATGCGTACCCTTAAGGTATCCTCCCTCCATTCGTTTTATAACTGCAAATGCTTCTAGAGACCTCAGTTAGTTCCTTGACTTTTTTTCATCCGCCAAAGCAAGCATTTCTTGAGCGTGATGAAGGGTCGTTTCCGTCACTTCGACGCCTCCGAGCATCCGTGCCAGCTCTTCGATACGTCCGCGGCGGTCCAGATCGGTCACGCGGGTAAACGTGCGTTCGCCCTGTACTTCTTTATGAATGTAAAAATGTACGTCGGCCATGCATGCCACCTGCGGTAAATGCGTAATGCTAAAGACCTGGCAGCTTCGCGAAAGCAGCGAAAGCTTCTCGGCAATCGCCTGAGCCGCGCGTCCGCTGACACCCGTATCCACTTCGTCGAAGACGAGTACGGGAATCTGGTCCAGCCGGGCGAAAATACTCTTCATGGCGAGCATAATCCGGGAAAGCTCCCCGCCCGATGCGATTTTGCTGAGTCCGCGGAGCGGCTCTCCGGGGTTCGGCGCCATCAGGAACTCGACAAGATCGATTCCGTCCCGGGTGAATTTAACGGGCTGGTCGCCAATCTCCAGCCCTCCGCCACCGGCGGGAACCGGGGTATGCGACACCTGGACGCGGAACTGCGTGCGCTCCATATGGAGGTCGCGGAGCTCCGTTTCGATTTCACCGGCCAGACGGTCCGCGATTTTTTTGCGGGAATCGGACAGCTTCCGGGCCGCTTTCGTGAGCTGGACGATTTCACGGTCGAGCTTCTCCTGCAGCTTCTGTATTATCTCATCCTTGTTCTCGATCGTGGCGAGTTCTCCGCTCACTTTCTCGCTGTACGCCAAAATCTCCGCAATCGTGTCGCCGTATTTACGGCGCAGCGAAGCGATCATATCGAGGCGCAGCTCGATTTCGTCCAGCCGCTCCGGATTGAATTCAATGTCGTCGCGGTAATCCCTAAGCTGGTAAGCGGCATCTTCAAGCTGGTAAAACGCGCTTTGCATCTGCTCCAGCAGAGGAGCGATTCCCGCGCTGTCAATTGCCGCCACGTCCTGGATGCGGGCGATGGACTTGCCTATGGCTTCCAGCCCGTTGCTCGCTCCGTACAGCGTATCGTAGGAGGCCGCCACGCTCGAATACAGCTTCTCGGCGTTCGCCAGCTTGCTTTTCTCCTCCGCCAGCGTGACGTCTTCGCCCTCCTTCAAGGAAGCCGCGGCGATTTCATCCACCTGGAAACGGTACAGGTCGATCATCTGCAAGGACTGCTTGCTCGTTTCCTGGAGCGCCCTCAGCTCTTTGCGGAGCTTCGTGTAGCGGTCGTACGATTCGCGGTATGCCGCCAGGTTGGGACCCACCTCTTTATCTCCGTAAGCATCCAGCCAGTGGATGTGTTCGTCCGATTTGAGAAGAGACTGATGCTCATGCTGGCCGTGAATATTGACGAGCCAGCCGCCGACTTCGCGCAGCATCGTCAAATTAACGAGCTGGCCGTTGATCCGGCTGGAGCTTTTGCCGCCTGCCGTGACTTCGCGGCGGATAAGCAGCTGCTCCTCCCCCTCGGCTTCGATGCCGAGCTGGGCAAGCGTCGTCCATACGGGGTGTCCTTCGCCGATTTCGAAAACAGCCTCGATCTCGGCTTTCTCGCTGCCGTAGCGGACCAATTCGGAGGAACCCCGGCCGCCGACAATCAGGCTCAGCGCGTCGATAATGATGGATTTACCGGCGCCTGTCTCACCCGTCAGAACATGAAAGCCGGATTTAAATCCGATGTGAACGTATTCGATAACCGCCAAATTGCGGATAGACAGTTCTGTGAGCATAGGTCCTCCCCTGAATTCGCTGCATGACCGAGTCAGATCAGCGACATAATCTGATTCACGACTTTCTGGCTGACATCCTTCGTCCGGCAGATGATCAGAATCGTGTCATCCCCGCATATCGTCCCCATGATTTCAGTCCATTCCAAATTATCGATCAAAGCGCAAATCGTATTTGCCGTTCCGGGCATACACTTCATGACAACCAGATTTTCGGTAAAATCGATGTTGATAAAATGATCGCTTAGCGCCCGTTTGAGCCGCTGCATCGGATTGTAGCGCTGATCAGCCGGCATCGAATATTTATATCTTCCGTCATCAAGCGGGACCTTGATCAGATGCAGTTCTTTGATATCCCTGGAAACCGTCGCCTGAGTCACGTTGAAACCCGCGGTGCGCAGCGATTCCACCAGCTCGTCCTGAGTTTCGATCTCTTGGCCCGTAATGATTTCCCGGATTTTAACGTGGCGTTGCCCTTTCATTCGAACACCTCAATGTGAAACGTAATTTGTTTGATCTTGCGTCCGTTCATGTCCACGTAAAGCACCCCGGCCGCTTCCGGCACGAGGAGCGAGTACACCAGCAGCATGTCGCGGATAGCGCTTCCTGTCATCTCGAGCGGCTTGCGTTCGCGCGCCACCTTGACGAGATACAGATTGTCCTCTTTTTCAGCAAAATAGTCGATAAACAGGCGGCTGTACAGCTCTTCCTTCTGATTCAGGGTCATCGAAATCGGGATTTTGGTTTTCCCGCCCACCACGTCAAACCCGGCACCGATCAGAAGTTCGACGACATCATCGTCTTCCGGGACTTCGTTATAGTCCGTAATGCGGTTAGGTTGGAAGGAATCAGCGTAAGGCTCATACAGCCACTTTCGGAAACTTATGCCGGCCCATGCTGCGAGAAGTCCTAAGAGCAAAATTAGGATAAGCGTATCCCCGTGCTGCATACCGGATCACCTCGACGTACCTATTCGCTAAGCGAGGCGGGGATTCCTTTTGGTTGTGACGTCTTTTTCCAAGTGTTTTCCTGTGTTTACTTGCGGAAAACCTGGCTTTCTGTTAAAACCGCCCTACCGTCAATACCGGGTTTCCGGTTTGGCGAACATGGCCTTGGCCTCCGGAACGACGCGGTCGATCAGGGATTGAAGAGGTTCCTCCAGCTTTTCCGTATCTTCGGGGTTGCAGGTCCAGTACGCAAGAAATTCAATGTTTCCTTCGCCGCCGGTAATCGGGGAAAACGTAAGTCCTTTTAAGTAAAAACCGATCTCCTTCGCGAATCCGAGGACACTTTCCAATACGTCCTTATGCACTTCGGAATCCCGGATCACTCCGGATTTGCCGACTTTCTCGCGTCCCGCTTCGAATTGAGGCTTGATGAGGGCAACCGTCTCCCCTTTTACACCCAGCATCGTTTTCAGCGGAGGCAGAATGATTTTCAGGGAAATGAAAGATACATCGATCGTGGCAAAAGACGGGGGCGGACCGGTCAATTCCTCCGGCGTCAAGTAACGGAAATTCGTGCGTTCCATAACCTGGACGCGCTCATCCTGACGAAGCGACCAGTCAAGCTGGTTATATCCTACATCGATCGCGTATACATACGAGGCCCCGTTCTGAAGCGCGCAGTCGGTAAAACCGCCGGTAGAAGCCCCGATATCGAGCATAACCGCGTTTTTTACGTCGATGTTAAATTGTTTCAACGCTTTTTCCAGTTTTAAACCTCCGCGGCTTACGTAAGGATGCACCGCACCCTTTACTTTTAAGGCGGCCGCGCGGCTAATTTTCATTCCCGCCTTATCGACAGGCTCCTCATCAGCAAAAACAAGGCCAGCCATAATGGCGGCCTTGGCTTTTTCTCTGCTTTCAAAATAGCCTTGTTCGACGAGCAGTACATCAATTCGTTCTTTATCTGTCGCCATTCCATAAGCTCCTGTTATCGTTCGTCGTTTGGGCCGGCTGCCGCCGGCACGTGTAAGCTGGTTCCCGTGGTTGACCTCGTCATGCGACGCCAAACCAGGCCCTGCCCTTCGGGTTTCTTTTGCCGCGTTAGGCGTTCAGGCCGGCGGAACGCTGGCGTTTGCGCGGCAGCAGCGTGTGCACCTGCGTAATCAGGTGCTCGGCGGTTAAGCCGACTTCTTGGCGCTGTTCTTTGATGGAACCGTGTTCCACAAAGTAATCCGGCACGCCCATCGTGCGGACACGCATGCCTTCGATGCCCTGTTTCGCATAAAATTCGAGCACCGCGCTGCCGAAGCCGCCTTGTTCCGATCCTTCTTCCATAGTGATGATCGGCATGTGCTCTTTGGCAAGCTGGAGAAGCATGGCCTCATCCATCGGTTTGATAAACCGGGCGTTGATAACGCGCAGGTTGATGCCTTCTTTTCTCAGCATATCCGCGGCTTCCAGAGCAACCTGGTTCATCGGGCCGACGGCCAGAACCGCCATCGTTTCCCCTTCGGTCAGCGTTTCCCAGGTGCCGATCGGAATCGGCTGCGGATTCTCATCCATCGGGACGCCTAGCCCGTTGATTCGGGCATAACGGACGGCGATCGGCCCTTCGTTATAGTCAATCCCCGTCCGCATCATGCGGCGGAGTTCATTCTCGTCTTTGGGCATCATGAGCACCATATTCGGCAAGCTGCGCAGGAAGGAGATATCGTATACGCCCTGATGCGTTTCCCCGTCGGGCCCTACGAAACCAGCACGGTCAATGGCAAACATGACATTCAGCTTGGGACGGCAAATATCATGCACGACCTGGTCGTAGGCACGCTGGAGGAAAGTCGAGTAAACCGCAAATACCGGTTTCATCCCTTCCGCCGCCATGCCTGCACATAATGTAGCGGCATGCTGTTCGGCGATGCCTACATCAATCATGCGCTCAGGGAAGCGGGCGGCGAAATTCATCAGCCCCGATCCTCCCGGCATGGCCGGCGTGACCGCCACTACGCGCTCGTCTTTCTCGGCAAACTCAATAAGCGTATTGCCGAATACTTCGGTGTACATGGGATTCCCCACGGCTTTAAGAAACTGGCCGGACTCGATCTTGTACGGGCTGGCCCCGTGCCATTTATGGGAATCCATCTCGGCGGGGGAGTACCCTTTGCCCTTGGTCGTAATGACGTGGATGAGCACAGGGCCCTCCACTTTCTCCGACTGCTTCAACGTTTCAAGCAGCAGAGGCAGATTATGACCGTCAACCGGACCGATGTAGTTGAACCCGAGTTCCTCGAACCAGACACCGGAAACAAGCAAATATTTCAGGCTATCCTTGACTTTCTCCGCCGTCTTGGCCAGAGTCCCTCCGATAGCCGGGATTTTCTTAAGGAGACTTTCGACTTCTTCTTTCGCTTTGCGGTAGTGCTTGTCGGACCGGATCTTGCTCAAATAATTGTGGATCGCGCCCACGTTCGGGGCAATAGACATCTCGTTGTCGTTCAGAATAACGGTCAGATTCTTCTTCTCATGGCCGATATGGTTCATCGCTTCAAGCGCCATACCGCCCGTCATGGCTCCGTCGCCGATCACGGCAAAAACACGGAAGTCTTCGCCTTTCAGATCCCGGGCCATGGCCATCCCCATCGCAGCCGATAGCGAGGTGCTGCTGTGTCCCGCTTCCCATACATCGTGATCGCTTTCCGCCCGCTTGATGAAGCCGCACATCCCCTTGTACTTGCGCAGGGTATCGAAACGGTCTTTACGCCCGGTTAAAATTTTGTGCACGTACGCCTGATGCCCCACGTCGAAAATAAATTTGTCCCGGGGGCTGTCGTACAGCGTATGCAGCGCGATGGTCAGCTCCACTATGCCCAGATTGGAGGAGAGGTGCCCGCCGGAAGCAGACAGCTTTTCAACGAGAAATTGCCGAATTTCCTCTGCCAGCTGTTCAAGCTCCGCCGTAGACAACCTCTTTAAATCCTCTGGCTGGTTAATATGATCGAGCAGCACATTAATTTCCTCGCTTTCCAAAGGTGAAAATTAGCAAAATTTATGAAATACGTTCATGTGTTCGTGTAATTGATTTCACCATTATACCATAATTTCAGCGGTCACGCTTCATCAGGTAATCGGCCAGCTCCAGCAGCCTTTGCGGTTTCGGCAGAACCCCGCCTGCGATGGCCGTTTTGGCTTCGTCCGTCAGCTGCGCGACCCGCCGCTCCGATTCCTCCATCCCGATGAAAAAAGGATAAGTCACCTTGTGCTGCTTCTCGTCGCTGCCTACGGCTTTGCCCAGCTTCTCCTGCGTGCCGGTCACATCCAGAATATCGTCCTGGATCTGGAACGCCAGCCCGATCGAGCGGCCGAAGTCCGTAAGCGCTTCAAGCTGCTTGTCGTCCGCGCCCGCAACCCTTCCGCCCGCGCGGAGAGAGAACATGATGAGATCGCTCGTTTTGTGCTGATGGATATATTCCAGGCCGCTAAGCTCCGTAATGCCCTGCTCGCCCTTCATATCGGCCACTTGCCCGCCCACCATTCCCCGGGCTCCGGAATATTCGGCGAGTTCCTCGACGATGTTCAGAACCTGTTCGGCCGGAACACCGTGCCGGCGCGCCTGTGATGCGCTGTAAAACGCCTGGGTCAACAGAGCGTCACCCGCAAGGATGGCCATCGCTTCTCCGTAAACTTTATGGTTGGTTAGTTTGCCCCTCCGGTAGTCATCATTATCCATAGCAGGCAAATCATCGTGGATCAGCGAGTACGTATGCACCATTTCAATGGCGCAGGCTACCGGCATAGCGGCTTCCTTCCGTCCCCCCAGCGCTTCCGCCGCTGCAAGAACGAGAATCGGCCTAAGCCGCTTGCCTCCCGCATCGATCGAATACTGGGCGGACTGCCGCAGCACATCCGGAATGTCCCAAAGCCGGGGGAACAGCTCCTGAAGCTCTCCCTCGACTTCTTTCGCATAGGAAGCGATATATTCTTGGATGTTCATGTCTGTGTTCAACGGGATTCCCCTTTGTCCTCGATCATATTGGCTCCGAACGGCTTCTTCGAGAGGCCGGCTTCGCTTTCTACGAGCATTTCGATCTTCTTCTCCACCGTTTCAAGCTTTTGGCCGCACAGGTGAGACAGCTTCATGCCCTCCTGGTACAGCTCGATCGCCTGCTCGAGAGGGACATCCCCGCTCTCCAGCTTCGCAACGATTCCCTCCAGCTTGTCCATCGCTTCCTCAAAGCTGATGGCGGTTTCTTCCTGATTACTTTCGTTCCCCATTTGTTTTCTCCTCCATCGCCCAGACGTGGCAATCGAGCCGTCCGTCGGTCAACTGAACTCGGACCATGTCGCCGATCTGAACCTGCTCGATTGAATTTAATACGCGTTTTTCTTTCTCGTCGTAAACAAGGCTGTATCCGCGCTGCATCACTTTAAGCGGGCTGAGCGCATCCAGGTGGCGCAGCGTGGATACGAGCTGCTGCCTGCGTCCCCTGGCGACGCCCTGCATCGCCAGCGTCAGCGCCCGCTCCGCGCCTTCGACGCGTTTGCGGGCGTAGCGTACCTGCTCCTGCGGGTTGAAGCCCGACAGGGTGCGTTCCAGACGCATGCGGCGGTCGCCGGCCCGGCCGACAAGCTGACGCATGCGGAAAGAAAGCTGCTCGCCCAGCCGGTCCAGCCGCTGGGCCGGATGCTGCAGAAGCTGCCGGTGCGGATTCGTCAGGTAAGGCGAGCGGCGGAGCCGCTCCAGCCGGTCCTGACGGCGCTGCAGCTGCTGCAGCAGGCCGCGGTGCAGGCGCTGGCCGAGATGAGCCATCTGCTGCTTCAGCTCCAGATGGTGAGGCACCGCCAGCTCCGCCGCGGCCGTAGGCGTCGCCGCCCTGAGATCGGCGACGAAGTCCGCGATGGTGAAGTCGGTCTCGTGGCCGACGGCCGAGATGATGGGGATCGCGGAGGCGAAGATGCTGCGGGCAACGATTTCTTCGTTGAACGCCCACAGCTCCTCCAGCGATCCCCCTCCGCGGCCGACGATCAGCACGTCGACTTCACCGAGGTTGTTCATCGTCTCGATCGCGCGGACGATGGACGGGGCTGCCTGAGCGCCCTGCACCAGCACCGGATGCAGCAGAATCGGCACATTCGGGAACCGCCGCTGCAGGGTGATGATGATGTCCCGGACGGCGGCTCCAGTCGGCGAAGTAATCACGCCGACGGCTTTCGGCATCCGGGGAATCGGCTTCTTCCGCTCGGTGCGGAACAAGCCCTCGCTATCGAGCTTCTGTTTGAGCTGCTCGAACGCGAGGTACAAGCCGCCGATTCCGTCGGGCTGCATCTGCGTCACGTAGAACTGGTACTGCCCGTCCCGTTCGTAGACGGAAACGTTCCCCCGGGCGATCACCATCGTACCTTCCTTCGGACGGAACGGAAGCCGCTGGTTGTACGACGCGAACATAATGCTTTTGAGGCGGCTGTCTTTATCTTTCAGTGTAAAATACATATGACCGCTGGAATGATGCGTAAAGTTGGAAATCTCCCCGCGCACCCAAACGTCCTGGAGACGGTTGTCGCCTTCCAGCTTCATTTTGATATAGCGGTTGAGATCCTTAATGGATAATACGGCGCGCTCGCTCATGCGTTACACGCCCGCTTCTGTACCCGTATTGGACGCGCGGCGGGCCGAGCTCAGCGTATTCTTGAGCAGCATCGTAATGGTCATCGGACCTACACATCCCGGAACCGGTGTGATGTAACCCGCGATTTCTTTAACGGCATCGAAATCGACATCCCCGCAAAGCTTGCCTTCGGCGTTCCGGTTCATCCCGACGTCAATCACGACCGCACCCGGTTTCACGTGCCGGTCCTCGATCACGCCGGCTTTGCCTACCGCGGCAACCAGAATGTCCGCCTGGCGTGTAATATCCTGAAGATTCGGCGTGCGGGAGTGGCAGATCGTAACCGTCGCATGCTCGCGGAGCAGCAGCATCGCCATCGGTTTGCCGACGATGTTGCTTCTTCCGACGACGACGGCGTGTTTGCCTGCCGGGGATACTCCGATTTTTTTCAAAACTTCCATGACGCCGGCCGGCGTACAAGGAAGCATGCCTTCTTTGCCGATCATCAGATTGCCCACGTTAACCGGGTGGAAACAATCCACGTCTTTCTCCGGAGTTATCTCGTCCACAACCTGCTCCTCGTTGATGTGGCCGGGAAGCGGAGACTGTACAAGAATACCGTGGAACTCCGGATTCCGGTTATACTCATGGATCAGCTTGACAAGCTCTTCCTGGATAGTGTCTGCCGGAAGACGGTGCACATGAGACTGGATGCCGACCTGGGCGCAAGCTTTTTCCTTGTTATTGACATAGACATGGGAAGCCTGGTCATCACCTACGATAATCACCACGAGTCCGGGGGTCGTGCCCCGGGCGGAAAGTTCCTCGACTTCCTGTTTGATTTCTTCCCGGATGGAACGGACGATTTCTTTGCCGTTAATCACTTCTGCTGCCATGACGGTTCTCCTCCCTAGTTATCCGTTAATGGTTTTCTTTGTTTACCTGTCGTGCGTGTTGTTTCCTTATTGTATCCCGCAATAAGCAGATAGCGCAAAGCTGTCCGGACGACTTCTCATAAGTCCCGACAACCATGCGCCCGTTTCACTACTCTTTGCCGCTGCGGATATGTTCCCTCAGCGTATCTACGTCTTTAATCATTTTGCCGAGTACGCCGTTTACGAATTTACCGGAATCGTCCGTACCGAAATGCTTCGCCAGATCAATGGCCTCGTTAACGACAACCTTTGGCGGAACATCTTCCTGAAACAGCATTTCGAATGCGGCCAAGCGCAGCACTTCACGGTCTACGCGGGACAGCCTGTCCATTTTCCAGCCTTTCAGATAACCGGCCAGAAGCTGGTCGATCCGGTCCCGGTTGTTTAACGTGCCGTCCACGAGTTCACGGATATACTCTGGCATGATTTTTTCCTTATGATCCACCTGGGCTTCGTTATCGTTCTCCGCTTCATGTACGGCAACGTTCACCGCTTCCGCCGCCGAGACCCCGTTCATATCGATCTGATACAAGCTCTGCAAAGCTATTTCTCTGGCTACTCTACGCCTCATTGTATGCCTCCCACATCTTAAACCGCTAGTTCGTTCGTCTACGTCTAGTATACGTCATTTTAAATCCAACCCAAACAAAAAAATCCAAGGATGAACCCAGGATTTCAGCGAAACATTCTCCATTTTTGCGTAAGAAATTGCCAAAGGTTCTGGAACGGGAGCAAAAGATCTTCTCCCCGATCTACTTTTTTGCCGATATAATACCCCAGGAACACGATAAATGCAAAGATCAGCATATTCCAGAAGCCGAAAAACAGATAGACCAGGCCCAGAACAAGTCCGGCTCCTCCGCCGGTTATCGTTCCGGGGTGTTCCTGCCACAATTTTCTCCACATGAGAGGACCCACCTCTATTCTACCCGGCTTTTAAACGTTGGGGTATTCTGCACGATATTCGCCACATAGACGGATACGCCGGAGACCGGGATTCCCGTAATCTCTTCCACGTGATTCTTGATCGCGGATTGTATTTCCTCCGTAAGTTCCGGAATGGAGGATTCCCCGTCCACTACGGTACGGATGCCGATCTCAAGTCCGGCTTCGCTCACCTTCACACGGGCACGCAGATCGCGAACTCCGCGGCTTCTTCCGGCCGCTTTCAACGCCAGATTCTCCACCGTTTCCACCGAAATCCGGATGTCCCCGTACTCACTGCGCTGGTCGATAGACGGCGCTTGCGTGCGGCTTCTGCGTACGGATATGTAAAAAAAGCGGATGCTGATCAGAAAAATGACGATTCCGGCACCGATCACCCATGCCTTGGATACGGTAAAACCGCTGTCAAATACATCCTGGAGAAAATAATCGGTCGATCTCATCGGAATGAGCTGAAAAGCTGTGAGTACGGCGATGGCGGATAGGAACATGATCGCGAGGCTGAATAGAAATAACAGGAGTCTGTCCAATAGTTTGACCACAGCAAATGGCTCCTTCCGAAATAAGTGAGGAACCCCCGTCCTTAGCGGTTGGGGGTCAATGTGTAGCCGCTGCTATTTATTATTTTACGCGCAGTGCGGCTGAATCTTCTTCAACCGGCTTCTCGGCCGTCTTGAATTGGACGTCGTGAATGTGAACGTTTACTTCCACGACACTCAGCCCTGTCATCGATTCGATTGCCAATTTCACGTTCTGCTGGATCTTGCCGGCCACTTCGGGAATCCGGTGTCCGAATTCCATCACGATAGACACATCGATCGCCGCCTCGCGCTGACCGACGTTCACCTTGATGCCTTTGGCAAAGTTTTTGCGTCCGAGAAGCTCGGTAATGCCGTTGACAAAACCTCCGCTCATGCCGGCCACGCCTTCAACCTCGACGGTAGCAAGTCCCGCAATCACTTCTATAACTTCCGGAGCGATCTGAATGGTGCCCATATCTGTCTTTTCATAATCCGCTGCAATTATCGTCATCCTATGCACACCTCCTGCACGTTTGGGATAAGCCCACTAATTTAATACTATACCATTCCGGAATTTTTATGACAATGAATCCCGCTTAGGATTCCGGGTCGTTCACGTCGTGCTCTTCCAGGAATTTAATATCGAAATCTCCGCTCAGGAATTTGCGATGATTCAAAAGCTTCAAATGAAAAGGAATCGTCGTATGGACGCCATCGACTTCGAACTCAGCCAAAGCACGCTTCATCCGGTTCACGGCTTCCTCGCGGGTCGCTCCCCATACGATCAGCTTGGCGATCATGGAATCGTAATGCGGAGGAATCACATAACCCGGGTAAGCCGCGCTGTCCACGCGGACGCCTATACCGCCCGGAGGCAGGTAGAAGTTAATGCGTCCCGGCGACGGCATAAAGTTGCGCTCGGGATCTTCCGCGTTAATCCGGCATTCGATCGACCAGCCGTTGATCTGAATATCTTCCTGCGTAAACGGAAGAGGGTTGCCTTCGGCGACGCGGATCATTTCCTTGATCAGGTCGACGCCCGTTACGAATTCAGTGACCGGATGCTCGACCTGGATACGGGTATTCATTTCCATGAAATAGAAGTTCCCGTCCGGTCCCAGCAAAAATTCGAGCGTGCCCGCGCCGGAATAGTTGACGGCCTTCGCTGCGCGAACGGCCGCTTCCCCCATCGCCTGACGGATTTCCGGCGTCAAGGTCGGGCAAGGCGCTTCTTCGACGAGCTTCTGGCGGCGGCGCTGCACCGAGCAGTCGCGTTCGCCCAGATGGACCGCGTTGCCGTGCTTGTCCGCAATGATCTGAATTTCGACGTGTTTCATGCCCGTAAGGTACTTCTCCAGGTAAACGCCGGAGTTGCCGAAGTTCAGCTGAGCCTCCTGCTGGGCCGTCATAATATGCTGGATCAGCATATCCTCGCTCTCGGCGATCCGGATGCCTTTGCCTCCGCCGCCGGCCGTCGCTTTGATAATCAGCGGGTAGCCGATGTCACGGCCTAGGGAAATGGCGTCGTCGAGGTCCTCGATCAGTCCGTCGGAGCCGGGAATAACGGGAACGCCCGCGTCCTTCATCGTCTGCTTCGCGACTGCCTTGTCCCCCATTTTGGTAATGGCTTCCGGGGAAGGGCCGATAAACGTGATGTTACAGCTTTCGCAGATTTCCGCGAAATCCGCATTCTCCGCCAGAAACCCGTAACCCGGGTGAATGGCGTCCGTATCCGTAAGCGTGGCCACGCTCATGATATTTGTAAAATTCAAATAGCTGTCTTTGGAAGGCGTAGGTCCGATGCAGTACGCTTCATCGGCAAGACGGACGTGAAGAGCGTCCCGGTCCGCTTCCGAATAAACGGCAATCGTCTGAATGCCAAGTTCACGGCAGGCGCGAATAATCCGCACGGCAATTTCACCGCGGTTTGCAATTAAGACTTTCTGAAAACCCATTTTGTTCCCTCCGTTCAATTACTCCGGCTTCACCAAGAACAGAGGCTGGCCGTACTCGACAAGTTGGCCGTTCTCGACCAGGATTTCAACGATTTCGCCTTTCACTTCCGCTTCGATCTCATTCATCAGCTTCATGGCTTCCACAATGCAGACGACCGATTTCTCGCTCACGTTCGAACCTTTCGAAACAAACGGGTCAGATCCCGGAGAGGAAGCCTGGTAGAATGTACCTACCATAGGCGATACGATTTTATGTAAGGTAGAATCCGATTCCTTCTGTTGATCCGCTTTCGGAGCTTCTGCTGCCACTTGTGCGGGAGCGCTTCCGGGTACCGCTTGAGCAATGGCAGGCACGTACGCTTGCTGCACGGGAGCCGCCGTAACGACTACGGACTCGGTTTTGTTAGGTTTGCGTATCGTCAGACGCGAACCTTCGTTTTCAATTTCGAGTTCCTGCAGGGACGTCTGGTCCATTAGTTTCATTAATTCTTTAATTTCGCTCAGCTTGAACATCCATGTCACTCCTTCAAAAATGGTGAACCGATGCCGTAATACGACGTATGTATTATATCACAACCGTAAGAAATGGAAAGAGTCCAGTTTGTCCGGACTCTTTCCACTCTTGATTAATATGCGGTTTATGCGGCCGGACGGGCTTTTCTTAAGGCCGCTTATTTCACGTACTGGACCGAAATTTCGGGTCCGACCTTCAATTCTTTCATCACCGTTTCCACGATGGAAACCGCCTGGCTTTTCTCCAGTTTATCCGATTGTACGGTCACTTTCCACTTGCTCCCGTCCTGGGTCAGCACCGCATTCGGATAGTCTTTGGAGAGAACGTCCTCCACATTCGTCACGCGGGTGTTCGTGTCTTCGATCTGCTGAAGCTCCTGCTGTGCTTTGCTCACCGCATCGGAGGATTGATTTTTATCGGTGATGAGCGTCAGCAGCTCTTCGGTCTTCTTGGAGAGGGCGTCCTGGCGGTCGAGCTGAAGCTTCGTCAGGTAGTCACGGCCGGATTTGCTGCTGGCCTGCGTCTGCTGGCTGATTTTGGCTTCTGCCGAAGCCGGAGCGGCCGCCGCATCTTTGCCGTCCTTCGAGGCAGTTGCGCCTGTTTTGGAGTCCTGCGCCTTGGCGTCGCCTGTCTTGGCCTCCGCTTTCGCATCGGTTTTCGTGTCGGTTTTCGCATCGGTTTTCGCATCGGTTTTCGCATCGGTTTTCGCATCGGTTTTGGCATCCGCTGTCGTCTTCGTCCCGTCCGCCTTCGCATCTGCCGCTTTGTCTGCGGAAGCTTTACCCGCATCGGCGACGGCCTGCTCCGGAGACACCTGGCTGAGATCGATCTTGACTTCGTCCGCTTTAGGAGCCGTGGAAGCGACATCCACCTTGCTGACATCCTCGGTAAACAGGTAATAAGCGGACAGTACGACCATCAGGCTCAGCATGGAAACGAGCCATATTGTTTGTCTTTTGGCATTCATGGAATAATTCCTCCTAACGGATTAATAAGTAATGGGATGGCTGTAAAGCTGCTTTACACTTATGCCGGAATGCGGAGTCCTCCTTGCAAGCCCCCGCTATTCGGCTGTTTTCCTCGGAAGAATGGAAATCCGGTGAACCGGAACGTCGATGCCCCGGGCGACGGCTTCGATCATCATTTTCTTGACGGTCAGATCTTCAGCCCCTTTGGCGACTACAAGCACGCCGCTCACTTTAGGTTTGATCGTCTTGACGACAAGGGGCTGTTGATCGCCCGACACCTGATAAAGCACGACTTTGCCTTCCTTCGTAACCTGGGAAATATTCCGGTTGGCGCCATTGGTATCTTTTTCCGTCGTCAGCTGCTGATTTTCCTTCGAATCCTTCTCCACGACGATTTCTTCCGTAGATTCGATCGTAATCAGCACTTCCACATCCCCTACGCCGACTACTTTACGGAGAATATCCCGGAGCCGGGATTCGTAGGCTTCCTCGTACTCCCGGAAAGGCGTCTTGTCCTTGGCCGCTCCGCCCATAAACGTCTCTTTGCCCTGCTGGGTGGAGGGAGACGCCCGGCTGTCGCCGGCAGGCTCCACTTCTTTGAAATTGAGAAACGAGCTTAAAATCATCAAGGCGGCACCGACCAGACCGAGCAGTACAATCCAAAGAAAGGAATTGGAACGTTTGCCGTCCTCGCCTGTCCCGAACCATTTACTCCTCCACTGCTTCCAAGAGCCCATCCGCTCACCTCACCATCGCTCCCTGCCGCTTCTGCTGGTTTTGCTAAAGCTTCGACTGTTCCTTCGTCCATTGCACTGAAATGTGAGACGGGTCAACCTTCCAGCCAAGCTCCGCCGCCTTGGCGAGCTTCCGCTCCGCTTCCCGCTGCGCCGGGCTCGGCTGTTCCCCGGTCTGGGCGGGAACGGCTCTGCCGCCCGGGCCGCTTGCCCCGCCGATGCGGACATCCACGGGTGCCACGGGCGCGATGGGCGCGACCGGCGTCATGCCGGATGCTCCGGCTTCACCCGCGAGGGCATCGCCGTAGGCGTCCGGTTCCGCAGCCGGAGATGCCGCGTCGTCCAGCGTCAGCTCGACGCTTGCTACCGATGCGGCGCCCTGCCCGTCCACCGCCGTCTTCACCCGGATGTCCCGGATGGGATAAGGCGTTTCCTTCTGCAGCGTCTGCCTCATCTCGGCGGCAAGCTTCTCTTCCAGCAGGCGGACCGCTTGTTCCCGGCTGCCCGCCTGGAGCCGGTCCGCCTGCTCCATGACTGTCTGCAGCGATGCCGGCTGGCCGGAAGGACCGGTCCCTGCGGGCGCCTGACGTCCGTCTGCCGCGCCGCCGCCCCCAAGCTGCTGCCCCGACTGAGCCTCGGCAAGAAGTCTTGCCGGGTCCCAGCTTTTACGGGCCAACTGCAGCACGGGCGAGAGAAGCGTCAGCAGAATGAACAGGCTCATCGCCGTCCGGACATACCGCTGCATCTTGTTCGTCGGGAGCATCAGCTCGATAAACGTGGCGAGCAGAATCAGGGCGACGACCGTCTTAAGCCAACCGCCTAGCCACTCCACGGGGCAAGCCTCCTTCTTAGGCGAGCAAGCCCCCATCCGGCTGTTCCAGGTTGTTTGAGCTTGTTCGCCTATGCTTGTATATATTCGTTCGCATCTCGGGATATACCAACTTTTTTGACGGAAGCCTGCGGGTCACCCCAATCTAGCGCACCATTACGGCGATATTCCCGGCCGTTATCATAATCGTCAGGGCCAGGAAGAACATGAGGCCTACGGCCGATAAGGCGGCGAACACATACACCATGCTCTTGCCGATCGTGGACAAGCAGACGATGATGGGGCTGTCGCCCAGAGGCTGCATAACCGCCGCACAAACGTGATAGATCAGGGCCAGCACCAAAATTTTGATCGCCGGGAAGGCGCACAGCAGAATCACAATGACGACCCCGGTCAGGCCGACCGCATTCTTCACAAGCAGCGAGGCTCCCAGCACTGTTTCCGTCGCGTCCGAGAACAGCCTGCCAACAATCGGGATAAAATTGCCCGCAATATATTTGGCGGTCCGCAGCGTCACGCCGTCGGTCACCGCCCCCATGCTTCCCTGCACGGAAATGACGCCCAAAAACACGGTCACGAATACCCCAAGTGTGCCGATGGCGATTTTCTGAAGAAGATTTGCCAGCCGGTTTACTTTATACTTGTCCGTCATGGAACTGACGATATGAAGAACGGCCGAGAAGAACAGCAGCGGAAACACGAATACGTAGATCACCGTACCGATGGTATGGATCATAAACACGATCAGGGGATGCAAAATGGCCACCGACGTGATCCCTCCCGATGAAGCGAGCAGGGACAGCAGAAGAGGCATCAGGGCGATCATAAACTGGATCATGGACGAAATCGCGCCTTTGGCGTATTCGATGGCCACCTGAAAACTGTTCACGGCTATGATCAGCAGCACGAGATAAGACACGACGAAGGCAACCTTGCTGACATTATTTCGTTCAAACGAGCTCTGCAGCGTCTCCAGCAGCATGCTGAACACCGTCAGGATCACAATCGACACGAGAAGCTTCCCGTTGACCACAATCTCGTGAAACAGATATTTCAGCGCCCCTTTCCACAGGTTGGAGAAATCGAACGTTTTGGTCCCGGTAATCAGGTCGGAAAAGCTCGGAGGCCGGTTATCGGGAAAATAGCCCCCGTATTCTTTCATCAGCTTGTCCCAGAATTTCTCGACGGACTCCGTGTCAAGCTGGTTCGTCTGCTCTTTCACAAGTGTATCGATCGGGTTTACGGGGTTTAGTTTTTGCGCCCCCGTGTGGCTGAGAAAGCCCAGAAATAGTGCGACGAATAAGACGAGGGTTGTCCACGTCCGGTGCGACAGCTGCTGCGCCAATGCTCTCCACTCCCTATCCGGTCCGCTTCCGGCACACGCTTGTCCGGTTGATCAGGTGGCCGGAAACAGTTTAATCACGGTTTCGATAATGACGGTGATGATCGGAATGGCCATGACCATAATGAGAATTTTGCCGGAAAGCTCGATTTTCGAAGCGATTGATTCCTGCCCGGCATCCCTTACGATCTGCGCCCCGAATTCCGCTATGTATGCGATGCCGATGATTTTGAGGATCGTTTTCAAAAACACCATATTGACGCCGGACTGCTGCGCCAGATTATTAAGCACTTCAATGACCGAAGCGATTTTGCCGATCAGAAAAAGAAAAATCAGGATGCCCGTAAACGCCGCCAGCAGGAAAGCGAACATCGGTTTCTGTTCCTTGATAATGAGGATGAGGACAGTGGCGATCAGGCCGAGTCCGACGATTTGAATAATCTCCACGTCATCCCCCCTACTGGAACAAAAAGATGGTTTTGATTTCCTGGAACAAATTATCGAGCAGCCTCACCACCATAAACAGCACGACGACGAAACCGATGACGGTTACCCAATGGGCCATGTCTTCCTTCCCCATCTGCTTCAGCACCGTGTGGATCATGGCGATAATAATCCCGATCCCGGCGATCTGGAAAATGGCGTTTACATCTACGTTCATGTTCGGCACCCCACTTTAATACATCAAAATAACGATCAGTGCTCCCACCAGGACGCCCAGGCTCTTCCACATCGCTTCGTATCGTTTCTGCTCTTCCGCAGCCGTCGTCTCTTCTGCTTGTAGCTGAAGAACCGCCAGGCGCAAATGCTTGGCCTGATCGCTGCGGTCGCTGGCCCCGAGCGTCTGCCCGAGCCGGAGGACGACCTGCAGCTCGGCCGGTTTCATCGCGGAGTTCCGCCAGCCGTGCTGCACAGCGTCGCGCCAGACGGCGCTCAGCGTGTCGTCTTGCGGCTCCGACAGGCGGTCCGCCACCTCGCGGAACACGCCCGCCAGAGGCGCCCGCGTCTGCTCGCTCAGCGTTGCGATCGCATCGGGCAGCGGCGTCGAGCCGTAGACGATTTCGGTTTCCAGCCGCTGGAGCGCCTGAATCACTTCCCGGATCTGCTGCGGCCGTCTCCGGTACCTTCTCGCTTTGGCGAATCCGAAGCCAGCTCCGGCTCCGAGCACGAGAGCGGCTCCCGCAAGTTTGACCCACATCGCTTCATCCCCTTCCGCCGGTTGAAAATATAGTCTCCCAGCCGCTCGGCTTTTCTTCGGCCGGAGCACGATAAGCGCCGAAGACGGCAAGCTGGCGGCCTTCCCCGTCCAGCACTTGCACGCGGCGCCCGCCCGCGGCCGAGCGGCCGAGAATCACGTAGCGGCCGAAAACGCCGCTTTCGAGCAGCTCCCGCAGGGCCGGTCTGCGCAACACATCGCCCAGGTCCCGTCCGTGAGCCGTGGCGATGATCCGGATGCCCGCATGAAGGGCCTCGCGGATAGCCTCGGCGTCTTCCTGACGCCCGATCTCATCCACGATCAGCACCTCGGGGGACATCGAGCGGATCATCATCATCATGCCCTCCGCTTTCGGGCAGCCGTCCAGCACATCGGTGCGCGGCCCCAGGTCAAAGCGCGGCACCCCCCGCTCGGAAGCGGCGATTTCGGAGCGTTCGTCGACGATGCCGACTTTCCAGCCGGCGCTCCTCCGCGGACTGTGCCGCGCAGTCGGCCTTGTGACAGGCTCCCGGCTCCCGGCTTCGGGACCGGCACCGGCCGGCGAGATCCCGGTGCTGCCCGTTCCGCCCGGCAAGCCAGGTCCGCCGCTTGTGCCGGTTCGGGAACCGCCACTGGGAGAGGCACCGGCCCCGCCGGGACTGCCCTCGCCGCCGGCTGCCGGAAATGCCGCTTCGCCGCTGCTGATCATCCGCGCCAGATCGCGGATCAGCGTCGTTTTCCCAAGCTGGGGAGGCGAAATCAGGAGCGTATGGTGAACCGTGTCCGCCTCCCGGTCAAGGAGATGAGGCAGAACCGGTTTACCGGCTCCGGGGAGTTCCCTCGCGATCCGGATGTTAAACGAGCTGACATCGCGGATATGTTTGACGCTTCCCCCTTCGAGGACGACCCGTCCCGCCAGCCCTACCCGGTGACCACCCGGAATCGTGATAAAGCCGCGCTTCAGTTCCTCCTCGAAAGAATAGAAGGAGTGCCGGGTCAACAGTTCGAGCAGACTTTTGCATTCTTCGCGGGACGGCCTGTACGCCCGCGAGGCGTCGGCGTCCGTCAGCCCTTCACGCGTAACGAACGCGCAGCGCCGGTCAAAGACGATCTCAAGGGGACGGTCCTGACGGACCCGGATTTCTTCCAGCCCCGAATGCAGGTTCACCGGCAGCGATTCGAGTATCCCGCGTATGGAAGCGGGCAGATGGGCGAATACGGACGCAAGCACAGCCTCACCTCCGGAATTGTCTTGTCCTTTGTCTTTATATGTATGTCCCGGTGCAGTGAATATGTCGGTTTACTTTTTGATTTACTTTTTGAGAATGCCGATAAAAATGCAGCTCACGCCGGCCACGACCCAGAGCATCTTGCCGATGGAAAGCTTCTCCGCAATGCCGACCAGACCGATAGTAGTCGTCGCCAGAAGAATCAGCGGCCCCGCCATGGCTAGTCCCGTATTGACCAAGAGCGCTTTCTCAATCTGGTTAAAACGGATCATCAGCAGCGCCGCAATAATTTCCAGCGATCCCGACAGCAGACGCAAAGACGCCATGCTGAGCACGATTTTGTTAATCACAGCCGTCACCTCTCCTTTTTTGCAGCTATTCGATTCACCATATGCGGGCCTGTCTGATTTTAGGCATACGCGGCACCTACCCAGAAGCGCCCGCATAAGATGACTACGAAATTTACTCCACCGGAAAGTACTGAGGTGAGGACGTTATGGAAGAGTCTTCTTGCAAAAAGTGGCATCCGACTCTCGCCGATCCGACAGGGTGCCGCCAGAGCAAACCCCGGGCACTCGGGAAAACGATGGTGATGGATAAAGGCCTCGGCCTGAACGCTTACGACGATTTGCTGCAGGCCGCCGGAGAACATGTGGACTATATAAAGCTGGGCTTCGGCACTTCCCCGCTCTATCCGCGGGAGCTGCTCCGGCACAAGATCGAACGGGCGAAGGCCTTGGGAATCGACGTCTATCCCGGAGGCACGTTTTTGGAGGTGGCGGTTCAAGAAGGACTTATTTCGTCTTATTTCGACACCGTCGCGGCTTTGGGCTTCACCTGCGTCGAAATATCGGACGGAACGATCGAGCTGGACCGCAGCCTTCGCAGCGAGCTGATCGTCCGGGGAATAGAGGCCGGGCTTAAGGTGATCACGGAGTACGGCAAAAAATGCTGGGGGTCTTCGGTTGAAGCGGAGGCGTTGGTCGCTACGGTAACCGGGGATGTGGAAATGGGCGCGGAGCTAGTGACGATTGAAGCCCGGGAATCGGGGATGGGAGTCGGTATCTTCGACGAGAACGGCGCCTGTAAAGACGAGGAGCTGAACGGTGTGCTCCGCTCGGTCCCCAGCCCCGATATTCTTCTCTGGGAAGCTCCGCTCAAAAACCAGCAGATTCATCTGCTGGAGCTGCTGGGTCCGGACGTTCACCTGGGCAACGTCGCTCCGGCCGATGTGATTGCCCTGGAAGCGCTGCGCCGCGGCCTGCGTTCCGATACGTTTCACTTCGGAGAACGGCTTAGAAAAAGCGCCCGGAAAGAAGGCATCGAAGTCCATGCGGATTGACGTCATCCCTTCCCTAAGCGAAGTACGAAGCGAACTGCTGGCCGGACGGACCGCTATCGTCATCGACGTGCTCCGGGCGACGACCACGATCGTTTCCGCTCTGGAAAGCGGCAGCGCCGGCGTCCTTGCCGCCGAGTCCGTCCAGCAGGCGGTCATGCTGCGCGGGAAGCGGGATGTGCTCGGCGGGGAACGCCGCTGCCGGCGCATTCCCGGCTTCGACCTCGGCAACTCGCCGCTGGAGTACACGCCCGAAGCCGTAGGCGGCCGCAGGGTCGTGCTGACCACGACCAACGGCACACGGGCGATGCAGAAGGCGGCTCCGGCGGATAGAATCGTGGCAGCCGCCCTGCTGAACGGCGAGGCGTGCGCCAGGGCCGCCGCCGGGTGGAAGCGCGACGTCGCGCTTCTTTGCGCGGGAACGGCAGGCGCGTTCTGCTTCGAGGACGGCCTCTGCGCCGGACTCGTCGTCTCCGCGCTGCAGCGGCTCTGCGGGGGCACCGCCTTGGTCTGCGATCTCGGCCGCAGCCTTGCGGCCTGCTACGAGCGGCATGCGGACGATCCCGCGACGCCGCTGGCGGCCTGCGACAGCGGGCGCAGGCTGTCTTCCATCGGCTGCGAAACGGACGTCGCCTTCGCAGCCCGCGTGAACGTCTCGGACGTCGTCCCCCTGCTGAAAGACGGCATCCTCGTCCCCTTGGCGCCGGCCAGAGTGCATCTTTCCAGCTGAATGGGAGGCGTTCGCACGCCTGCAAGAGCCGCTTCGTTCTAAACCTTGTCCCCGCTCATACAATAAAGGGAGACTGGTACAAGGGGTTTTCTCATGAACGGAGATCTGCTTCTCGTAATTCTGATCATTGTCGGCCTGATCGGACGCTCCCCCATCATTACAACGGCGGCTTGTGTCCTGCTCGTCGTCAAATTGATCAGCCTGGACCGCTACCTGCCCGCCATCGAACGAAGAGGGCTGGAGCTCGGACTGCTGTTTTTGACGATGGGCGTGCTCGTCCCTTTCGCGAGCGAACGGATTTCGTATAAAGATATCTTGACGGTATTTACGACTTGGCCCGGCATTCTCGCTTTGTCCGGCGGCGCCATCGCCACTTACATGAACGGCAAAGGGCTCGATTTATTGAAAATCGATCCCCAATTGATCGTCGGGCTCGTGATCGGCTCCATTTTCGGTATCATTTTTATGCGGGGTATTCCCGTCGGACCTTTGATGGCGGCAGGCATTACAGCCGTTTTGCTGAAAATATTCACGTTCGTAGCCGACCGAATCTCCTGAGTTCCGAACGTCCGGATTTCTGCAGCCTGTAAATCAAAAAAGCGCCGAACTGTCTTCGGACAGTTCAGCGCCTTGCCGGCCTTGGGAGGCCGGTTTTATTTTGGTTATACGCATGTGGATCATAAGGCTGGAGTTACGGGACGACTAACCTGACCGGAAAGACGAATTAACGTCTGTCCTGAGGTCCGCCCACGAATACCTGCTCCTGGGCGTCGAGCCCGTAAGCCGTATGGAGAGCCTGTACGGCTTCCGCCAGCTGCTTGCCGTCGATCACGCAGGAAATTTTGATTTCCGACGTGGACACCATGTTGATGCTGACGCCGATTTTCGAAAGCTCGTCGAACATTTTGGCCGCCACTCCCGGTGTGCTGACCATGCCTGCGCCGACGATTGAAATTTTAACGAGATCGCCTTCGGAAGTCACTTCGCGGAAACCGACCTCACCGCGGATGCCTTCGATGGTCTGAAGCGCCTTATCGCGGTCGGAAAGCGAGACGGAGAAGGAGAAATCGGCCAGGCCGTTTAACACGCCGCTTTGTACGATAATATCCACGTCGATCTGTTCAGCCGCCAGGGACGTAAATACCTTGGCCAGCTGGCCCGGTTTGTCCGGTACGCCCAGAATGCTGATTCTTGCGATATTTTTATCGTAGGCGATGCCTCTTACGACAATTCCTTGTTCCATCTCCGCTTCCTCCTTGACATACGTGCCTTCGTTTTGAGTGAAACTCGAACGAACGACAAGCGCCACATTGTAATTTTTGGCATATTCCACTGCACGCGGGTGCAGAACCGCAGCTCCCAGATTGGCAAGCTCCAGCATCTCGTCATACGAGATTTCTTTCAATTTTCGCGCATTTTTGACAACACGGGGGTCGGTTGTGTAGATCCCGTCTACGTCTGTGTAAATTTCACATAGATCGGCATGAATCGCCGCGGCCAGCGCTACAGCGGTCGTATCCGATCCGCCGCGGCCGAGCGTCGTGATCTCGCCGTCTTCGGTCATGCCCTGGAAGCCGGCCACGATCACGACGTTGTCTTTCTCAAGCGCCGTGTGAATCCGGTGCGGCTGAATATCGGTGATACGGGCTTTGCCGTGCAGGTCTTCCGTGATCATGCCGCTCTGCCAGCCGGTGTAAGAAACGGCGGGTTCGCCCATGTTTTGGATCGCCATCGATAAAAGCGCGACCGAAACCTGTTCTCCCGTAGTCAGCAGCATATCCATCTCTCTTGCCGGCGGAGCGCCGTCATACAACTGTTTGGACAAATCGATGAGATCGTCCGTCGTGTCGCCCATCGCGGAAACGACCACGACACAGCGGTGTCCTTCTCTTTTGCGGTCCACGATCCGCTTGGCCACGCGTTTCATCCGTTCGGCATCGCCAACGGAGCTGCCGCCGAATTTCATCACAATTAAAGACAACCCTGTTCACTCCCTATGCTTGCAAATGAATAATTGTAGATCATTATAGCATAAACGTTCGGAATTGTGGGAGCGGAAAACTCCACTTTCCGACATTTCCCCTTATCCCTAGAAGAAATGGAGGAAATCCCGTTCTGTTTGTCTGTAAAAAAAGAAAGCTTGCCCGCTCCGTTGTCCGGAAGCAGACACGCTTTCCTTGACGTTCAGCCCAGTACCACCCGGTCGTCGACGAACTTCTCGCCGCGGATTTTTTCGAATTCCCGAAGCAGCTTCTCCACGGTCAGATCCTGTTTCGAAGCCGCCGGGATGTCGAGGATGATCCGGCCTTTGTCCATCATGATCAGCCGGTTGCCGAGCCGGATGGCCTGCTCCATGTTGTGCGTCACCATCAGCGTCGTGAGCTTGGACTCCTCCACGATCTGCTTCGTCAGCTGGGTAATAAGCTCTGCACGCGACGGATCGAGAGCCGCCGTATGCTCATCCAGCAGAAGAATATTCGGCTGCGTGAAGGTCGCCATCAGCAGGCTGAGCGCCTGACGCTCCCCCCCGGAGAGAAGGCCGACCTTGGCGTTCAGCCGGTTTTCCAGGCCGATACCAAGCCGCTCCAGATGTTCCTTGAACGCGAGTTTCTTCTGCTTGGTCACACCGAGACTAAAGCCTCTTTTGCCGGCGCGGGCATGCGCCATGGCAAGGTTTTCCTGGATGGACATGGTCGGTGCCGTGCCCGCCATCGGGTCCTGGAAAACACGGCCGATCCAGCGGCTCCGCTTGTGCTCGGAGAGCGATGTAATGTCTTTGCCCTCGATCCGGACGACGCCGTAATCGGGCTGCATGACGCCGGAAATGAGGTTCATGAGGGTCGATTTCCCGGCTCCGTTGCTGCCGATGACCGTGACGAAATCGCCGGGAGCGAGATGCAGTTGAATGTCCGAAAGAGCGACCTTCTCATCCGGAGTGGCCGGATTGAATATTTTCGATGCGCGATCAATGTGAAGCATGTTCCACACCTCCGCTCTTCTCCGCCAGCTCTGTTTTCCGTTTGCGGATAACCGCTTTCTGCTTCAATGACCCTTGAATCTTCGGCAGCGTTAA
Organism: Paenibacillus chitinolyticus NBRC 15660; assembly: GCF_000739915.1. Taxonomy (GTDB): domain Bacteria; phylum Bacillota; class Bacilli; order Paenibacillales; family NBRC-103111; genus Paenibacillus_F; species Paenibacillus_F chitinolyticus. Next base: position 902,705 of record NZ_BBJT01000003.1, read on the forward strand.
CGCGATGATGACGATAAGTGCCGTCATCAGCTTCATGTCCGTCGATTCCAGACCGACTTGCAGCGCAATCGCCACAACGAACCGGTAGATGATGGCGCCGAGAACCACGGCAAACGTGGCCCGGATGATCGTTTTGGCCCCGAACAGCGCTTCCCCGATAATGACGGAAGCCAGACCGACAACGATCATGCCTACGCCCATCTGCATGTCCGCAAATCCCGAATACTGGGCGATCAGCGCGCCGGACAACGCTACCAGCCCGTTCGAGAGAGAAACCCCGAGGATAATCGTGTTATCGGTGTTGACGCCGAAGCTGCGGATCATCCGTTTGTTGTCTCCCGTTGCCCGAAGCGCAAGACCAAGCTCCGTATGAAGAAACCAATCCAGCGCCAGCTTGATGGCGACCACGACGATCGGCATGATATACAGCAGTGATTCCTTGTCAAGCAGAACTTCGCTTCCGAACAACGAAATCGTAGCCTTGCCCATAATTCTCAGATTGATCGAATACAGCGCGATCATCATGAGTATCCCCGAAAGAAGGGCATTAATTTTGCCTTTTGTATGCAGCAGTCCGGTGATAAGACCCGCAACCGCTCCCCCCGCGAATGCGGCTAATGTGGCGAGCAGAGGCGACACTCCGTGCGTAATCATTACCGCCGCGATGGAAGCCCCTGTCGTAAAGCTTCCGTCCACGGTCAAGTCCGGAAAATCCAGGATGCGGAAGGTAATGTAAACGCCGAGTGCCATAATCGCGTAAAACAGTCCTTGCTCCAGCGATCCCTGCAAGACCGTTCCCCAATCGATGGTCATCATGTTCACTCCGTTTCGTGTTCAATCATAAGGCGGCTTCGAAAACCGAAGCCGCCCCCATGTTTACTTATTCAAACAGGTTGGCCTTTTCTTTCACTTCCGCTTTCATTGCGTCCGTGACTTCAACGCCCATATTTTTGGCTGCTTTCATGTTGATGGCCAGATCGAGCTTTTTCGGATACCCGACCGGAATGTCCGAAGGCTTTTTGCCGTTCTTCAAAATTTCGACGGCTTGAAGACCTGTCGTATATCCCAGATCGTAGTAGTTGGAGCCGTAGCCAGCAAAACCGCCGCCTTTAACGGAATCGTTCTCACCTACGAACAGGGGTTTCTTGCCCTGTTCCGCCACCTGGATCACCGCGTTCAAGGCGGAAACGACTGTGTTGTCGAGCGGCACGTAGAGCGCGTCGGCTTTGCCGATCAGCGATTCAGCTGCCTGCTTCACTTCGGAGCTATTGGAAGGCGATGCCTTGACGACCTTGATGTTGTGTTTGGCGAACGCTTCCGTCGCCTGCTTTATCTGCACCTGAGAGTTCCGCTCCCCTTCGTTCGCAACGATTCCGATCGTCTTGACGTTAGGGAAATGCTTGCCCACGAACTCCGTCAGCTGATCGACGGCCTTGGGATCCAGGTCCGAGGTGCCCGTTACGTTGCCGCCCGGCTTCTCGATGCTTTTGACGAGCTTCGCGTCAACGGGGTCCGTCACAGCCGTAAACAGGACGGGCGCGTCTTTTACAGTCTGCGCCGCGGCAAGTGCGGACGGAGTGGCGATGCCCAGCACGAGATCTTTTTTGTCGGCCGCAAATTTCTGGGCAATCGAAGTGTTGTTGTTCATATCGTTCTGCGCATTCTGGTAGTCGATATCGGCCGTCTTCTTGTCTTCATAGCCGTTGTCCTTGAGCGCGGCGATAAACCCTTGGCGGGCGGCGTCCAGAGACGGATGCTCGACGATCTGCATAATGCCGATTTTCACTTTTTTGCCTTCGGGAGCCGCGGAGGCTCCGCCGCCGGTTGATTCCGGTGCCGCCTGTTTGCCGCAGCCCGCGGCGGTGACCAAAGAAGCCGCCAGTAAAAGAGTAACGAACGGTTTCATTTTCATTTTATTTTCCCCCTAAAATTAACCATCGGTTGAATTAATGTTTTACTGCATGAAAGCATAAAACCTGTAAAGCGTTATTGTTATAATAACCCGCTCTCCTAAAGTCGTCAATGAAAACGTTTCATTCCTCAAACGATATTTCTTGCGCCCTTTTCCCGGTGTACGCCAAAGCGCAAAAAGCCCCCGATTCCTTGGCGGGAATCAGGGGCTTGTCGTGCCTGTAAACTAGGCGCGGGAGATATATTTGCCTTCGCGCGTATCGATCAGAAGGACGTCGTTTTCGTTGATGAAAAGCGGCACTTGAACGTTCAGGCCGGTTTCCACCTTCGCGTTCTTCGTTGCGCCTTGAGCCGTGTTGCCTTTAACGCCCGGCTCCGTTTCAACCACTTTGAGCTCAACGCTGTTAGGCAGGTTGATCCCGAGGATTTCTCCCTGGTAGCTCATGATGTGGATGTTCATGTTTTCTTTGAGGAAGTTCAGCTCCCATTTCAGTTGGGCTTCTTCCAGGGAAATCTGGTCGTAAGTTTCCGTATCCATGAACGTGTATTCGGAACCGCTCGCATAGAGATACTGCATTTCGCGGTTTTCGATATGAGCGCGGCCCACGTTCTCGCCTGCGCGGAATGTTTTCTCCACAACGTTGCCGTTGCGCAGGTTCTTCAGCTTGGAGCGTACGAACGCGGCGCCTTTACCCGGTTTTACGTGCTGGAAATCGATAACGCTGAATAAATCATTATCTACTACAATCGTCAAACCTGTTTTGAAATCGTTAACTGAAATCACGTCTCAAGTTCCCTCCTGGAAATAAATCAAATGGTGATAAGCTCTTTCGTTGAATGCGTAAGCAGGCGGATGCCGCTTTGCTCGATGACGACGTCATCCTCGATGCGGACTCCGCCGAAGCCCGGAATATAAATGCCCGGTTCCACCGTCACGACCATGCCGGGTTCGAGAACGCCGGCAAAGCCTTTGGCAAGCCGCGGATGCTCGTGGACTTCCATCCCGAGGCCGTGTCCCGTGCTATGGCCGAAGTTGTCCCCGTACCCGTAGCGCGCAATAATATCGCGGCACAGCGCGTCGCCTTCGCTTCCCGTCATGCCTGGCTTCAAGCTGCCGACACAGTTCAGTTGGGCTTCGAGTACAATGCCGTAAATCTCTTTGTGCCTGTCCGAAGGCTGACCCAGCACGACGGTGCGGGTAATGTCGGAGCAGTAGCCCTTATACAAGGCGCCGAAATCCAGTTTGACGAATTCGTTCGGCTGAAGCACCCGGTCACTCGCCACACCGTGCGGAAGAGCCGATCTTTCGCCGGAAGCGACGATCGTATCGAACGACGAGGATGTGCCTCCGTTCTCCCGGATGAAAATTTCCATCTCCAGCGCGATCTGCTTCTCGGTCACGCCCGTTCTCAATCTCGTTAGTATGTAAGAAAAAGTCCGGTCCGCCAGATCTGCGGCTTCCTGCATGATTTTCAGCTCGGACTCGTCTTTGACGATCCTGAGCTTCTCCACAATACCGCCGGTCGGGATCAATTCAACCCCTTGCAAATCGCCAGTATAGCCGGAATAAGCGGAATAAGTCAAGTCATTTTCTTCAAAGCCGAGCTGCTTGATGGACTCTTTGCCGAGAATATCCAGAATGGTCCGGCCGATTTTACCTTTATGGTCGATGACTTCGTAACCCGCGGCTTCTTTCGGAGCCTGCTCCATATACCGGAAATCCGTAATCAGTACGGCTCTTCCGCCGGTTACCAGTACGATGCCCGCGCTGCCCGTAAAGCCCGTCAGGTATCTGCGGTTGATTGGATTCGTAACGAGTACCGCAGGGATTCCCTGCTCGGTCAGTTGCCGGCGTAGACGTTCCAGACGCTTGTCCTGCATAATATCACCTAGCTTCCACAAAATGTTGATGAAGCGCTCTTAATCCGAGCTCGTAGCCGAAAGCCCCGAAGCCCGCAATCTGCCCTACCATCACGGCGGCCAGAACGGAACGGTGCCGGAACTCCTCACGCTTGTGAATGTTCGACAAGTGCACCTCCACGGCGGGAAGTCCGACCGATGAGATCGCGTCGCGAATGGCGTAGCTGTAATGGGTAAAAGCCCCGGGATTGATCAGAATCCCGTCCATCGTCCCGTGGGCTTCGTGAATCCAGTCGATCAACTGGCCCTCGTGATTAGACTGGTGAAAGGTCAGCTGGAGATCCAGCGTTCCCGCTATTTCCGTCATTGCCGTTTCGATGTCTTTCAAAGACATACTTCCGTAAACGGCCGGCTCCCGTATACCGAGCATATTCAAGTTCGGCCCGTTAAGGACCAGCACTTTATTCACGCTTAGGCGCCTCCTTCATAGCCGGCCGAACGTGCTCCGGCTTCTCGCTTTACCGTAGCCATTTTACCATAAGTTGCTTGGAAAAGGTAGTTTGCTAAGCGGGTTTGCGGCTGTGCTCCTCCGTAAATTCGAAGGCGGTCGAGTAGCCGATAAACAACCCCCAAACCAGAAACAGGCAAAAATCCGTCAGGATCGTGTTCCAGTCGCTGAAATACATCGAGCCCATCATGCCAGTCCAGGGGCCGATCACCAAATAGAGCAGGCACCACCACGCGATTCCGTATCCGACTCCCATCCAGGGCCCTCTTACTTTCCCGAACAGGAACATATAGATGAAAGACGCCAGAATCGAGAAAACGATAAAAAACAGCCAACCCACCAGTGTCCCCTGCCAGGTGAGAAGAAAATCGTGCCGGTAGAACGGTTCGGCCAGAAAGGCGGGAATTACCCTCGTAAATTTGAATATGTACTCGATGATTTTAACGGCTCCCCAGATTATCCCCGCGAAAAACCCCAGATACAGGGCGAAAAAAGCCCGGTTCGTTTTCTTCTCTTCGCCGGCCGCTCCTCCGTTTTGCGAAAACGACTTTCTTTCGCCGCATGCCGAATTTCCATTCCCTGCCGCGGCTGTTCCCTGCGTATGGTTAACCATGTTCCTTTTCCTCCCGGCTAGTCCAATATCCGTAACTTTACGTCCAACCTAGTATGTACCAATTCCCGCTTCTTAACCGAAATAGAAAGCGGTGGCATTCTGCTGGAAAATTCGCTAAAATAGAGAAGAAACCAGCTATTTAGAGAAGGTGGATAGAACGTGTCACAATCCAATACAAGCATTTACGGCGGACAAGCCGTTATTGAAGGCGTCATGTTTGCCGGCCGGAATGTTCATGTCACCGCGGTCCGCAAAAAAGACCGCACCATCGATTTTCTTGAAGTTCCCAAAACCGAAATCGGCTGGGTCAACAAACTGAAGAAAATCCCTCTGCTGCGCGGTATCGTCGGAATTATCGAATCCAGCGCCAAAGGCGCGCAGCACCTCAACTTCTCGGCCGAAAGCTTTGCGGAAGAAGAGGAAGGCGAAGGCAAAGCCCCCGCCAAGGAAGAGAAGTCGGGGTTCAGCCTGTCGATGATTCTCGGGGTAGCCGTAGTCGGCGTCCTGTCCTTCCTGATGGGAAAGGTGATCTTCACTCTCGTTCCGGCAATTCTGGAGGATGTCATGTTCGGCAAGTTCTTCGAACAGCATCAGATCTGGCACAACATCATCGAAGGACTGATCAAGATCGTTTTGCTCGTGTCCTATATTTACATCATTTCGCTCACGCCGGTCATCAAACGGCTGTTCCAGTATCACGGCGCCGAGCACAAAGTCATTTCGGCATACGAAGCCGGCGTCGAGCTGAACGTCCGCAACGTCCAGCAGTTCAGTACGCTTCATTACCGCTGCGGCAGCAGCTTTATCGTCTTTACCGTCATCATCGGCGTCATCATATACTCGTTCTTCACCTACGACAATATGATCGACCGCATCGTACAGCGTCTGGTTCTTCTGCCGGTCATCATCGGCGTCTCTTACGAAGTTCTTCGTTTTACGAACTCGCTTCGTGAAGTGCCGGTTCTCCGTTTCCTCGGTTATCCGGGGCTCTGGCTGCAAAAGCTGACGACCAAAGAGCCTACGGACGATCAGGTGGAAGTCTCGATCGCCTCATTCAACCGGATGCGTGAAGCCGAAAGCCGGCTCACCCAGTCCAAGGCAAGCGCATGAATCGCCGCTGGTCGGCCGCTACCGTCGTCATCGCGGCGCTCGCTCTGATCGGACTTGCCTACAGCTTAAACCAGTTTCTCATTCCCGTCCTGGTACTCGGACTGATTTTCGTCCTGTACAAGATGGCCCCCCGGAAGGGGCAGGGTACTTCCTACAAAACCCGCTCCGCGGGCCGCAAGCCGGACCGGCTCTCGGTGTCGGAGCGGAGGCGCAAAGCCAAGTTCCGGGTCATTGAAGGCAGCAAGCCTTCCGACCCTCCGGAAGACCCGCCGAGATACCACTGAGAAGGCGGAAACCAAAAAAGCGAACCTTTGCAGGTTCGCTTTTTTTGGTTGTCCGGATGCGCTGCCGCTCCCCGCGGCATTAATCTTGTACTGCGATAGGTCCGCATGCCGTACAAGCACGTACCTCCCTTGAGTTTTACGGGGGGATACGTGCAAACGCCGTACGAATCCGACGCAACCGGCATATACCCGCTTATACCGGCTTGCGCAGAACGTATTTTTCGTAAGCGGACTCATACAGATGCATGGACCATTTGCGGAAATAGTCGTCGGAAGCCCGGTACCCCGCCTCGTACAAGTTTTCGCTGTCCTCCAGGGTTAGGTTGAACTGGGTCGAGTTTACGTTGAGCGCAGGTATTTTGACCGTCCGGAAGTAATTGTTCTCTTCGATGTATCGGGTGTCGTGTGCATCCATCATCGTCGTGAACAAAGCCTGGAACATGGAGATAACCCCGTTAATTTTATGAATATGTTTCGGTATTTTGCCGACCAGAGAGAAACCTAGAGTCGGAATCCGGCTCGGCTGCTGCTCCGGCTCGTCGAAAAGCCACAACGGGAAGTTGCTCAGAATCGCCCCGTCCACAATGTACACAAACTGGTTGCGGAACGGTTCATCGTGCCGGGTCTGCCGCGCGGGTTTCCGGATTTTCACGGGATCGAAAAAATACGGAATCGAAGAGCTCATCCGAACGGCCCGGGCAATCGAAAAACGGCCGGGATCGATTCCGTATTGGGCGACGTCGTCGGGAAAAACGAGCAGCTTTCCCTGGGAAATATCCGAAGCCACGATTCGCAGCTGGTTTTTGCGCAGATCGCCGAACTTTCGGATTCCTTTGACCTCCAGCTTCTGGCGCACCCAATCTTCCAGGGCGTCACCGGAATAGAGCCCTTTTTTCCAAATCAGCCTGGCGGCCGACCCCACAATTCCCATATCGAAAATGGGAGAGCGCTTTAAAAATTTGTGAAAGGGGGTTTCGATAATGAGCCGCTTGATTTCTTCCCCCGTATACCCCGCCGCGAGAAAAGCCGCCACGATTGAGCCGGATGAGGTTCCCGCCACGTCGTGAAACTCGAATCCGTTATCCAGCGCCGAGCTGACCGCCCCTGCAAGCGCGATTCCTTTGACACCGCCGCCTTCGAATACCGCGTTGATTTTCATTCCGTCACCTCCGCACACCTTCCCTAGGTATGTATGCGGCAATGGACGTTCCTAGACGCGATTTTCACAGTAAAAAACGAAAAAACGTCCGCCATCTTAGATCGGCAAACGTTCCAGTCTTATTCGGATTCCGAGCTGTTGTCCAGCTCCGTCCTTAAGTTGCGGAGATCTTCCAGTCTGGCTGGGTCCCGGTTCAAATATTCAATCAGCGTTTCGATGCAGGTAATGGAATCCCAGCTCAGATGATGCTCGATTCCTTCCACATCACGGTAGATATTTTCTTCCTGAACACCGATTACGGTTAAAAATTGTTCCAGCAAGGCATGTCTGTCCACCAGCCGCTTGCCCATTTTTTTGCCTTTTGAAGTCAGGACGAGTCCGCGGTATTTCTCATATACCAGATATTTATCTTTATCCAGTTTCTGGATCATTTTCGTCACGGAAGAAGGATGTACTTCAAGGCCTTCGGCAATGTCGGACACACGGGCGTAGCCTTTCTCGTCGATCAGTTTGTAGATCCGTTCCAAATAATCTTCCATACTGGGCGTCGCCATCCCGAGTTCCCCCTGCTTTTGCTAAAATTTAGTTGCTTATTTGCTTTAGTATAATACCGTTTATTAACTAATAAAGCAAGTTAACGGAATGCGCCGAAGCGATTTCCGCGAACTTTTCCCACGGTTACGAGCGCTGTCCCGGGTGCAGACTATAGCCGAACGGAAGGACTGTTCCGTTACTTCCCGTCTTAAAGGAGCACGCCATGGCTACTGAACAGATGACCCGCACCAGAAGCACCGCGTTGTTCGTGCCCGAGCTCGTTTATTTCGAACCGGATGCCCTCCTGTATCCCAAGGGCAAACGCATCCTGGAGTGGGCTCAAAACAAAGGCCTGCCCATCCACATGACGACTTCCCACAACCGGATTACAAATTTTCCGGGCGAAACCGAGCTGGAAAAGTACCGGATCGCGAAGCGGACGCTTGTGGTGGGAATCCGGAAAACGTTGAAGTTCGATACGTCCAAGCCATCCGCCGAATATGCCATGCCGATTGCGACAGGCTGTATGGGACATTGTCATTACTGCTATCTTCAGACGACCTTGGGCAGCAAACCTTACGTGCGCGTATACGTCAATACCGACGATATTCTCAAAGCCGCCAAGCAGTATATCGAAGAAAGAGCCCCCGAAATTACGCGGTTCGAAGCGGCCTGCACCTCCGATCCCGTCGGTTTGGAGCATATTACCGGATCCCTTAAAGAGTATATCGAATTTATGGCAAAAGAGCCGCTCGGCCGTCTTCGTTTCGTTACGAAATATCACCATGTCGAACCTCTGCTTGACGCGAAGCATAACAAGCATACCCGATTCCGGTTCAGCGTAAACGCGGACTATGTCATTAAAAACTTCGAGCCGGCCACTTCGGCGTTTCATGAACGCATCGAGGCGGCCGGCAAAGTGGCCCGCGCGGGTTATCCGCTCGGCTTCATCATCGCCCCGATTATTTGGCACGACGGCTGGGAAAAGGGCTATGAGGAGCTGATCGTCAAGCTCCATGACGCCCTGCCCCCGGAAGCGCTCGACGATTTGACATTCGAGCTGATCCAGCACCGTTTCACGAAAACGGCTAAAAACGTGATCGAACGCCGCTATCCCAAATCCAAGCTGGAGATGGACGAGGCGAAGCGAAAATATAAATGGGGCCGCTACGGCCGCGGCAAGTATGTATATCCCGATGAGCAGGCGACGGCTCTGCGCGAATTTATTACGGAGCAGATTTTCGATAAATTTCCGAACGCCAAAATCGAATATTTTACCTAAACCCAGTTCTTCCAAAGATTATGTTAAAATTGCAGCCATTGGGGCGTTATGTTGTTCAGCCAAATGGTGATTTTGTACATCTGATTGGTGTACAACAAAATGGCGAAAACAATCATGACGCCTCCCCCTATTTTCATAATCATGGCGGAGTAGCGCAAAATCCATTTGGTAGACCCGATGAAAAAGGACAGGACGAAAAAAGGAATCGCAAATCCGAGCGAATAAGCGCTGATCAGCGGAAGCCACGAATCCGGTTCGGCGGCGGCCATCACAAGCATGGACGACAAAATCGGACCGATGCAGGGCGACCAGCCGGCGGCGAAACCGATTCCGATCAGAACCGAGCCGAGATAGCCCGCAGGTTTCCATTTGAGCTGAAGCTTACGCTCTCTCATCATCCACTTCGGCTGGAAAATTCCGAGCAGGAACAATCCCATCACAAGGATGAGCAGAGCCGCAATTTGTCTGAGCAGATCCCGGTTCGTTACAAAAAACTCCGAGACGGAGCTGGCCGCAAGCCCAAGGCTGTAAAAAATGATTGAAAATCCGAGAATGAATGCAAGCGTATGGGCCATCGTCTGCAGTCTGGCCGCGCCTTTCGTCTGCCCCGATTTAAGCTCGCTGACCGAAATTCCGGTGATGTAAGACAAATATGAAGGATACAGCGGCAGACAGCACGGCGAAATAAATGAAGCGAACCCGGCCCAGAAAGCGAGCCAAACATTAACATGCTGCATGTGTAAGCATTCCTCCTGCTTTGGGCCGCCGTTTTTAAGCGCGGCGGACCGTTTTCCAAACCAACTGAACCATGAGAACAACGATCAGGGAAAGAACGATGGTCGCTCCCGGCGCAAAATCGTACCACGCCGCCAAGGCCAGTCCCGCGACAACACCGATCTCCGATATGAGGACGGACAGCACGACCGAATGCCGGAAGCTCTTCGCCGCAAGAAGGCTGCAGGCGACCGGAATCGTAAGCAGCGCCGATACGAGCAGCGCGCCCACAATCTTGATGGACACGGAGATAACCAGCGCCGTCAGCATCGTGATCATGATGTTGTACACTTTCAGCGGCAGCCCGCTTACTCCAGCCGCCTCCTCATCAAAGAACATGAGGAACAATTCCTTAAAATGCAGGGCAACAACGGCGAGCACAAGAATGCACACGCCGAAAACGACCCACAGGTCGCTGGAATCGAGTGTGTAGATGCTGCCGAAGAAATAGCTCATCACATTAATATTATACCCTTTGCCCAGCGTAAACAACAGCGTAGCCAGCGCCACCCCGCCCGACATGATAATCGCGATCGACAGCTCCGCATACGTTTTGTACGCCTTGCGCAGCTTTTCGATTGCAAACGATGCCAGAAGCGCAAAAAGAAGCCCCATGCCGATCGGATACACGCCGAGAAGAAATCCCAGCGCCACCCCCGCGATCGAAACATGCGCGAGAGTATCCCCGATCATCGAAAGCCTCCGCAGCACTAGAAAGACACCCATCAACGGAGCGGTCAGCCCGATCAAGATGCCTCCGATAAGTGCTCTTACAAAAAACGGTTCCGTAAAAATATCCAAGCTGCTCGCCCCTTACTTCCTCTTAATCCGATGTCAACAGGCGGCATGCCTTTATTGACTTGTTTGAAGCTCTCTGACCGTAGAATGCGTCAGGTCGGTCTCTTCGCAATTCTCGGGTTCGTGCGTGTGTTTTACGAAAAACTTCAGTCCCCCGCTCTGCGTCTGCGGCTCCGAACCGAGATAGGACCTCATCATTTCCCGGTCATGAGACACCATGATAAAGGTCATGTGGTGGTGCTGATGCATATGGCGGATCATATTAAAGAATACCGCCTGGCTTTCCGCATCGATCCCCACCGTCGGCTCATCCAGGATGAGCAGCTCGGGGTTGTTGGCGATAGCACGCGCAAGAAACACCCTCTGCTGCTGTCCGCCCGACAATTCTCCGATTCTGCGTTTTGCCAGATCTTCGATGCGCATCGCTTCCATGGCATCGTCACACCGGCGCATATCCTCTTTGGTCAGGCGCTTGTACAGCTTCTTTTTCGTGTAAAGCCCCGACATTACCACCTCGCGGACGGTTGCCGGAAACAGCGGATTGAGCGAATTCTTCTGCGGTACGTATCCGATGCGCTCCCAGTCCCGAAACTGCCGGATCGGCTGTCCGAACAAGCGGATATCGCCTTCCGTAGGCTTATGCAGGCCGACCAGCATCCGCAGAAGCGTTGTTTTTCCCGCTCCGTTAGATCCGATCAGTCCTACAAAATCTCTTTCAAGAACGTCAAAATTTAAATCCGTTATAACCGGCTTGCTTCCGTATGAGAAGGAGATGCCGCTAAATTCCACGATTTTGTTATGGCAGCCGTCCGGTTTCCATGTATCCATTCCGTTCTTCTGCTCCCTTCGCCGCCGGGCGGCTTTCGCTTCTGTCGCTTCAATGATGAGTCACTTCTATTGTAAAGCTTTCGTCAAATTTTTCAAATTTTCTTCCATTACGGAAATATAGTCTTTGCCTTGCTTTACCTGTTCTTCGGTCAACCCTTCCAGCGGATTCAGTACGAGCGTTTCGACCTTCGCGTCTTTGGCCAGCGTTTTCGCCAGTTTGTCCGATACCAGTTCTTCGAAGAAGATATATTTGATCCCGTGCTCCCCGATGTACTCTCTCATTTTCTTCATATCCTGAGCGGTCGGCTCGGCATCCGGGGAAAGGCCCATAATGGCCATCTGAGTCAGCCCGTAGTCATGGCACAAATAGGCGAATGCCTGGTGGGACACGGCAATTTCTTTCTTCGGCAGCCCGGAGAGGCTGTCCTTGTACTGCTTATCCAGAGCGTCCAGTTTGGCCGCGTAAGCCGAATAGTTCGCTTCATAGTCGCTCTTGTGCGCCGGGTCGGCTTCAACGAGTGCGTTTTTGATGTTCTCGGACATTTTTTTGGCGTTCTTGGGACTAAGCCACGCGTGAGGGTCGGTATCTTTGCCGGCCTCTCCGGTATGGCTGTGTTCATCCTTGCCGTGTTCGTCCTTGCCGTGGTCGTGGTCGTGCGTCTCTTCCCCCGCTTTAAGAAGCTCGACTCCCGTGCTCGCTACGACCGGTTTCACCTTGCTGTCCTTCAAGCTTTTGAGGAAGTCGTCCACCCAGCCTTCAAATCCCGCTCCTTGATAGAGGAACAACTGGGAATCACTGATGTTTTTGATGTCCCGGCCTTTCGGTGTCCAATCATGAGGCTCGACCCCCGCCGGCACCAGGTTGATGACGTTCACATGGGCGCCCCCCACCTTGACCGCAAAATCGTAAAGCGGGTAAAAGCTCGTCGTTATATTGATTTTATCTTCCGCGACCGCCGACTTCTGGCCGCCTCCGCAGCCTGCCAGCAGTAGAGATATCGCGAGTGTCAACCCTGTAAGTATACGCCGTCTTTTCATAGAAAATAACTCCTTTCGGCAGCCTGTCACAATAATCAAGCTGTGTAAATCGTAATTATTTTTATTTACTTGCTGATTATACGGACCCGGCCCGCCTTCTGTCAATACTAATCATAAACATTACGATTAATTGACAAAAATTCTCCTCTACACATGTCAAAACCCGGAAAAAACGCGAAAGATGTCCGCATTTTTTCCGGGTCGGGAAAGGGTGTTATTTCACGATGGCGCCGTTCGGCATCGAATCCGGCACGGTTGCCAGCGTCAGTCCGTCGCCTTCGGAAGCCGCCAGGATCATTCCCTGCGACTGTACGCCGCGAAGCTTCACCGGCTTCAGGTTCGTCACGCAGATGACCTTGCGTCCGACAAGCTCCTCCGGCTTGTAGTACTTCGCGATGCCGGAAACGACCTGCCGCTGCTCGTAGCCGAGGTCCAGCTGGAGCTGAAGCAGCTTGTCGGCGCCCTTGACGGGCTCCGCCGCCGTGACCTGCGCCACGCGCAGCTCGACCTTCGCGAAATCGTCGATGCCGATTTCGGGCTTCGCTTCCGGCGCGGGCTTGGCATCCTCCGCCGGGGTCTTCACGGCCGGAGCCGGCTCGGCTGCCGCAGAGGCAGGCTCGGCTGCGGCTTCACCGGCCGGCGCCTGGCCACCGTTCATTGCAGCCGCGATGAAGGCGACCTCTTCCGCCATATCCAGGCGCGGGAAGAGCGGATCGCCTTTGGCCGTTTTGGTGCCGGAAGGCAGCAGGCCGAACGTGTGGACGCTGTCCCACGCGGTAAGCGCTCCGTCCTGGATGCCGAGCTGCTCCCAGATCTTCGCAGGCGTGCGGGTCAGGAACGGCTGCAGGAGCACGCTGACGATGCGCTGCGTCTCGAACAGGGCGTACATGACGGAGCCTAGCGTGCCGTGGTTCACGTCGTCTTTGGCCAGAGCCCACGGCTGCGTCTCGTCAATGTATTTGTTGGCGCGTCTGACAAGCGCCCAGATAGCCGACAAAGCGGTAGAGAACTCCATTTTCTCCATCTGCGCTTCTACGGTTTCAACCGTTTCTTTCGCCGTAGCGATCAGTTCCTTGTCAAAAGCCGTAACTCCCGGCTGGAAGTCCGGAACGACGCCGTCGAAATATTTGCCGAGCATCGCCAGGGTCCTGTTAAGCAGATTCCCCAGGTCGTTGGCGAGATCGTAGTTGATCCGCTCGACAAACGCCTCGGGCGTAAAGGTGCCGTCCGATCCGAAAGGCACTTCCCGCAGCAGGTAATAACGCAGCGCATCAAGGCCGAAATGTTCGATCAGGGTGACCGGATCTACGACGTTGCCTTTGGATTTCGACATTTTGCCGTCCTTCATGAGAAGCCAGCCGTGCGCGAACACTTTTTTCGGCAGAGGCAGGTCCAGGGCCATCAGCATGATCGGCCAGTAGATGGTGTGGAAGCGGACAATCTCCTTGCCCACCAGATGGACGTCTGCCGGCCAGTAACGCTCATACTTCGACGGATCTTCACTGCCGTAGCCGAGGGCCGTAATATAATTCGTCAGCGCGTCGATCCAGACGTAGATGACATGCTTCGGATTGCCGGGCACTTTAATGCCCCAGTCGAACGTCGTCCGCGAAACGGCGAGATCTTCCAGCCCCGGCTTGATGAAGTTGTTGATCATTTCGTTTTTGCGGGATTCCGGCTGGATGAACTCCGGGTTTTCCTCGTAATATTGAAGCAGTCTGTCGGCATATTTGCTCATCCGGAAGAAATAGCTTTCTTCCTTCACCCATTCAACGGGGCGGCCGCAGTCCGGGCATTTTCCATCGACCAGCTTATTTTCCAGGAAAAAAGATTCGCAAGGCGTACAGTACCAGCCTTCGTAAGTATCCAGGTAAATGTCTCCCTGCTGAGTCAGACGGTCGAAAATTTTCTGGACGGCGTCCTTATGCCGCTGGTCCGTCGTGCGGATAAAATCGTCGTAGGAAATATCCAGCCGGCTCCACAAGGATTTGATGCCGTCGACGATTTCATCCACGAACGCCTGGGGAGTCTGCCCCTTTTCCTTCGCTTTCCGCTCGATTTTCTGACCGTGCTCGTCCGTGCCCGTCAAATACATGACATCGTAGCCGCGAAGGCGCTTGTAGCGAGCCATCGTGTCTCCCGCCACCGTCGTGTAAGCATGCCCGATATGAAGCTTGTCGCTGGGATAATAAATCGGTGTCGTCAAATAAAAGGTTTTGCGGTTGTTGTCCATGTTACCCATCCTCTTTCTTCGTAATGTTCTATGCAAACGAGACGCGGAAGCCGTAAATCGCAAAAAGCCCCCGTCCAACAAAGGGACGAGAGCTGTGCTCACGCGGTACCACCCAGATTTCTCCGCCTCTTGCGAGGACGAAGCTCGGCAGCCGCCGGTTTCCCGGCGGCTCCGTCCGTTAACGCCGGACAAGCGATGCCCCCTTACGCCCCTGTCGCGGAAGAAAACTTCCTTCCTCATCGGGGCCGCTCGAAGGCATGTTCTCCGGGACCATACTCCGGGGTTCCGACTGCACCGGCTTTCACCTGACCCGGCTCTCTGCAGCAGCTTCCTCCCGTACTCATCCGTTCATCGAACATGTCTATTCATAAAGTGATGATCATTCTAGTTCCATTGTTCCCGCGAATAGGCAGGTTTAACCAACAATATAGCGAATCCCGCAAATTGTGTCAACCGGTATTTCGCCCCTCTTTCCGCGGCGGCGGAACCGGATCTACTCCGCCCGGGTGAAAAGGGTGGCAGCGGCATATTCGTTTGGCCGCCAGCCACGACCCGTATAACGGCCCGTGCCGCTCTATCGCCTCCAGCGCATACTGGGAACAGGTCGGATAGAACCGGCAGGTAGGCGGTTTGAGCGGAGACACGTATTTACGGTAGGCATGAATGGGTGCCTGGAGCACCTTTTTCATTTCTGGCAATCCTTGCAGTACCCGTAAATTTCGAATTTATGTTTGACCGCCTTGAAATCATCCGGCAATCCCTTTACCTCATCCATAGGACAAAAGACGAACGGGATCGTTTTCTCGCACTGAAGGCAGATCAAATGATGATGGTGATCCATTTCCGAACAGCGCGCACGGAATTTGATCCCGTCTTCGAAAACAAACTGTTCCAGGACGCCCATGTCATGCATGATTCTCAAATTGCGGTAGACCGTATCAAAACTGAGGCCGCCGTATGTTTTCCCCATGATTTCATACACGGCTTTCGGTGTCACATACCCTTCGGACTTGGCGAACAATTCCGCCAGCGTGCGTCTTTGATCGGTTATCCGCATCCCTTGTTCGGCCATGGCCTGTATAATTTCTTCGGCTTTCACTGCGGTCCCTCCAAGCTGCATCATATCTCTTAATAATGCCTTATAAGGACAGCAGCGTCAATAAGGGAGCAGGCCGAAGGTCCCGCTTATAGGCCGCCGATGCGGATACGTCCTCTCGGGTCGCTTATACCGGCCTTGCTGCTGCGCTCGCCGGCACACTTCGCTTCGAAACGCTCGCGGCGGACAGGACGCTCCGTTCAGGCCGTTAAGCCCGCGCGGTCCGGGAACCCGCACAGGGAAGTTTAATCCCCGTTTCCCCCGCCGCTTTCTTTCATCTCATCGTCCCTGTAATAGATCAGCCTCTCTCCCGGCACAAACAGCTTAAACTTCTGGTACGGGTACGTGCGATGGACATAGTCGACGAAATAGGCCGGATTCTCCGTGTTAAAGGCGAAAAGATCGTAGTGCATGGGCACGATCAGATCCGCTCCGATGCCGACGCCGAGGTCCGCGGCTTCCCGGAAGTTCATATTGCCCATGAGATTCGCTTCGTACCGCTTGATATCGCGGCCGTTGATAGGCAGGCAGGCTATATCGATCCGGTGTGGACGCAGCGTCTCCAGCAGACCCGCGTACCCGATCGTATCTCCGGCATGATACAGCGTAACTCCGTTGAGCTCTATGACATAGCCGAGATACTTGTGATTTCCGTTCTCATCCGTTTCGAATTCTTCATGCTTGGCGGCGACCGGCGTAATCCGCATATCCCGGAAGTCGATCATCTGCCCCGCCAGGGCTCCTATGACCGCATCGGGGGCGATTCCGAGCCCCGTCAATTGAGAAACCACCGGAGCCGGACAAATCCACGTCGCTTGCGGAGATGCGATAGCTATCGCACGTACCGAGACCGGGTCGAGATGGTCGGGGTGATCGTGCGTGATGAGGACGAGATCCGCGTGCCCGATGAGTTCCGGCGAGAGAGGCGTTTCGAACTGGCGCGGCGAATTGCCGAACTCGTCATCTATGTAATTGCTTAAATACGGATCTATATATCCGATGATTCCCGCGGCTTTGAAAGCCATTCCTTCCTGGCCCAGATGCCAGAGCGCAATGGCCTTATCCGGAACGAGCGTGCGATCGATTTGTCCGATGACGGATTCGCCCCGTCTGGTTTTGTCTTTGTCTTTTTTGTCTGCCACCTTAAGATCGCTCCTCTTCGCTAGATTGAGAACTCTATGAGGTTTTTAGCCGTTTTTTGCCCGTCTCAAACAATCTTCCGGGTTTTGGCAGGTCGGAGCGTTTCGGTTTCCGGCGGGAAGTATACTATAATGAGTATGCTTTATTTCGATAAACGCATGAAAAGATTCTAGGACGGAAGGAGCTGACTCTATTGATTATCGATGTTTTTCAGGATACCGTCTGTCCCTGGTGCCGGATCGGTAAGTCCTATCTGACGGAGGCTCTCGGTCTATGGAAAGGCGAGCCTGTCTCTGTCCGTTTCAGGGCCTTTCGCCTCGACTCGTCTATCCCGCCTAAGGGCGTGCCCTTTACGGAAGCGATGAACCGGAAGCTGCAGGACCCCAGCGGGGAAAAGCTGCAGGCCGTACTGGACGGCGTCACGAGGGCCGGACGGCAGGCGGGCGTCCCCTTCCGTTTTGACCGGATTTTGTCGATGCCGGATACCCGCCTCTCTCAACAATTGATCGCCGCCGTGCCGGAGAGTTCGAAATCGCTCGTCCTTGACCGCATTTACCGGGCCTATTTTGAAGAGGGCCTTAACATCGGCATGGAATCCGTACTGCTGCGGATTGCCGGAGAATGCGGATTAGATCCGGCCGAAACCGCGAAGCGCCTTTATCACGAAGACGTCGAAAACAGCGTCCGGGCCGATTATGCCCTCGCTAAGCGGCTGAACATAAACGGTGTGCCTTTTTTTATCCTCAATAAAAAAGTCGGCTTCTCCGGAGCCAGGCCTCCCGAAGCTTTGCTGGACATCATGAAGCGCGTAAGCGAGAACCGGGAGTAGCGGGATAGGCCAGGCACCGACAGGATTACGACGACGATAATGACGACGATTTTGTCCTGTATCGGCCGGTCGACCGCCTGCACTCTCTTGCAAATCCTCACAAACAGCGGTGCCGGACGGCTCTTCGTAAAAATTTGGACTCCCCGGGCATCCGTCCATGACAAACGCCCCCGCCCTTCATAAGATAATTCTGTAAACAGAGCTAAACAAAGCAAAACTCAAACTCAGGGAGGCGTTAACATGTCGGGTTACGGAGCAGGCATTGGGTTCACGAGCACAGCGGTCATTCTGGTTCTTTACATCTTACTGGTTATTGTTCTTGCAACATTCTAAACAACTATAAGGGATTCCATTCCAACACAATCCCCCCTATAGAAAAAACACAAGAAAACGCCGCGGGGACGCGGCGTTTTCTTGTGTTTGAATTTATTAAGACACGACCTGCTGAAGCAGCACTTGTTCTTCAGGAGGTTCCTTGCGTACGATCAGCCGTACGATCCGCATATGTTCTACTTCATCAATGATAAACTGAAGCGGCCCCAGATGGATGCGCTGGTTTTTCATAGGCGGAATTTCCACCTGGGAATAAATCCAGCCGCCGATCGTATCGTAATGCTCGGTTTCGATTTCCGTACCGAAGTGATTGTTCACTTCCTCGATGAGCATCATGCCGTCGATCGAGTACGTAAATTCGTCTTTCTTCTCCATAACGGGACGTTCATGGTCGAATTCGTCCTGCAGCTCGCCGACGATTTCTTCCAGAATGTCTTCAACCGTTACAAGACCCGACGTGCCGCCGTATTCGTCGATCAGCAGCGCCACTTCCGTTTTGCGTTTCTGCATCAGCTTGAGCAGCGTACTGATCGGCATCGACTCGGGCACCGTCATGAGCGGTCTTATAATCTTGCGTATATCGTCAAGCTGGTCGCTTGCTTTTAACAAATCCTTGATGTGGACAAAGCCGATAATGTTATCTTTGTCCGGATCGCAAACCGGATAACGTGTGTAGAGCTCCTGAATGGCCATTTCCTTGTTTTCTTCGAAGGAATGAGCGGCATGCAGGCACACCATTTCCGTACGCGGAATCATAATTTCGCGTGCGTTCGTTTCCGTGAACTCGAAAATATTGTCCACCAGGGTGAGTTCCGTATTGTCGATCAGCCCGTTCCGGTGGCTCTCTTTCATCAGCAGCCGGATTTCGTCTTCCGTATGAACCGTATCGTGGTCGCCTTCGGGCTCAATGCCGGATTTGCGAAGCAGCCAGTTGGAGGTTCCGTTCAGCATCCAGATGAAAGGATACATGATTTTGTAAAAAATCAGGACCGGACCGGCAACCCAGAGAGTCACATCTTCCGATTTGCGGATCGCATACGTTTTGGGAAACTGCTCCCCGATAATAATGTGAAACGCCGTAATAACCGTGAATGCGATGATAAAAGAAATGGTGTGAATAATAACAGGTGGTACACCAATGTTCACCAATAGCGGTTCGAGTACAGACGCCACCGTAGGCTCGCCGATCCAACCGAGCGCCAAAGACGTCAAGGTTATGCCGAGCTGGCAGGCGGACAAATACGCATTCATGTTCTGAACGATTTTGCCGGCGAAGCGCGCCTTCACATTCCCTTCCAGGACAAGCGCATCGATACGGCTTGCGCGCACTTTCACCATCGCAAATTCCGCCGCCACAAAAAATCCGTTCAGTAGAACGAGAACCACAATCAGTACAAAATTCAGTAACACTGGTAAAGGGTCACTATCCAATTAATCCCTATCCGCCTCTTGGAAGCAGACAGGTACACCTCCTTTTAAGTTGAAAAATAAGTTGTAAAATGAAAGATCAAAAAAGGTTTGAGTCCTTCCTATTTTACAGTATAGCGTCTCGCGGTTTTTGAAGTCAAAGCCAGGGAAAGCCAGCATAAAGGCGCGAACCGGAGCATCGCCCGGATTGTGACACCCCTTTCGCAATTTTTGAGGATTTACTCCATGCTATTCGCCGCGGCTTGGAATTTATACCATTTTCCGCACCGTTACAGCCTCCTTTTTCTGCTCCCCGCATAACTTTCGTCAGGCATTCCCATATTAAAAAAAGAACGGCATCAAAAAAAATTAGCGCCGGGAGGAATGCGATTATGCCTGGTATCCGGTTCGGGTCCTGCCGTCTGCTCGTTTGGACCCTATTGCTTGCAGGCTTGTCCATATTTACAGGGCTGGAAGGCGCTGCGTCGGCACACGTGGACGAACCCCCAGCAGTCAGAAAGGCCGCCATCATCATTGACGACCTCGGCAACAACATGAAAGGCACCGATGCGATTCTGGATTTGCCTTTTCCGATTACGGCCGCCGTTATGCCGTTTCTCCCTTCCTCGCACAGCGATGCCGAGAAAGCGTTCGTCAAAGGACACGACGTAATCGTCCATCTTCCGATGGAGCCCCTCAGCGGCCGTAAAAGCTGGTTAGGTCCCGGTGTCATTACCACGGATCTGAGCGATGCCGAGGTGCGCAAACGGGTCAACGCCGCCATTGACGATATCCCGCACGCGATCGGGGTGAACAATCATATGGGCTCCAAGGCGACCGGCGATGAACGCGTGATGCGGCTTGTGATGGAAGTGCTGCGCGAAAGAGGGCTCTTCTTTCTGGACAGCCATACGAATTACCGGAGCATCGCCTGCAAGGAGGCCAAAAAAGTCGGCGTGCCTTGTTTGGAAAATCACCTTTTTCTGGATGATATCCATACGAAAAGCAAAGTAACCCAGCAGATTCATCTGATCGGCGCCCACTCCAAAGCGCATCAGCCGTGCATCGCCATCGGCCACGTCGGGGCCAAGGGAGAAATAACGGCCTCGGCCCTGAAGGATACGCTGCCGAAATTGAAGGACACCCTGTCCTTCGTTAAACTCAGCCAGTTATACAAGCCTCCGGCGCCGGAAACGGCTCCATGAACAAGCCGGAGCGTCACTCTATTCCCGGATACGGCATGAGAGAACACCATCGTCATGGGGCGCCTGCACTGCGCCAAGAACTGCGTGCGCCGGGAGCAGCGCCCTATCGTGAACAAAAGACCCTTGATCAGTTTAAGCTGACCAAGGGCCTTTTGTTTGTGGAAGCTTATCTTTTTACGTTGGAGTTCCGATTAATAATTGCTAGGGTCTTCCGGGTTAACCGGAGGCGTGGTTCCGCCGTTTCCGCCTTTGCCGTTATCGTAGGCGTTCACTTCGAACGTAATGATTTTGTCGTACAGGATGTAATCCTTACGGTTTTTGAAAGGTCCCTTGTTGTTCTCGTGCTTGTCGATCGCGAACATAACCGGACCTTTGCCGGCCGCGCGGCCTTCGTACCACGCGATAAACGCGTTAACCTCGTTCATGGAAAGATCGTACTCTTTCTCGGTTCCGTTGTTAAGCGTAATGACGAGAATGGCGCTGTCACCGGATTCTTCCTCCGGCGGAATGACTACGTCTCCCGCTTTAGGAGTAGCGGACGCTTCGTTGGACGGCGCGCTCTCTCCTGCTGGGGCTACTGCCGTTACTACATAGTAGTATGTCGTGCCGTTGACGACATTTGTATCGGTGTACGTATACGTCGCACCCGTAACCGAACCGACGGTTACGTACGGACCGCCTGCAGTTGTGCTGCGTTTAACGTTGTAACTAGTCGCATTGTTTACGCTGTTCCAAGCAAGCGTAACTTTTTTGTCCCCGCCTGCGGCTGTCAGGTTAAGCGGAGCGGCAACCGGCGGCTCGACGGCTTTGCCGAAGACGTTCCATTCCTTAACAAAACCGTTGGTATGCTTCAGGACGACGACACTTACATTTTTCACCGGAGCAGCCAATGTTTCTACCGTATCATTTTGAGCGGGTGTGTAGCTGAAAAGCAAATTGCTGTTAGTATCGTAAAATTCAACGATAGCTCCTGAAGACCCGTTTACAATAACGGCTTCAATATTTTTGGGTGTATCGAAATTGTACCAAGCCATTCCTCTCAGTACAAACTGAGTGGCAATATTATTGTCGGTCATGATTCGTTCCGAACCTGTGGGATTGGAAATTGCTGTCCCCGTTTTCAAAATCTTACGGTCCAACAAGCCTCCCGTATATTTGGTTGCATCCGGTTTAATTTCTTTTTCCGGAGAAGGTGCACTCTCACCGGCTTCGTTGACAGAGGTCACGACATAATAATAAGTCGTTCCGTTTGTTACGGTTGTATCCGTAAACGAAAGTTCCTTCGTATTGGCAACGAGAGTGTAAGGGCCCCCTTTTGTGGCGGAACGTCTGACGTTATACGTTTTTGCGCCTTTGGAATCCCAATATAAATCAACAGTCCGATCACCGGCTTGTATCCAGTTGATGACCGTTGAAAGTGGCTTGGCGGATGGGCTTTCAAACAAGTTCCATTCATTCACGAAAGCATTTGTATTTTTTTTCAAAAGAGCAGTTGTGACGTTTTTCACGGGTGTCGGCAAAGATTCCACTCCGTCTAGTGTGATAGGCGTGTAAGAGGACAATAAGTTGTCGTTTGCGTCATAGAATTCAACGGTTACACCTCCCGTCCCTTGGATGATAACGGAATTGATTTCTTTGGGGGATTGAAAGGTATGCCAGACAAGAATCCCGGGTGTTAACAAATAGCGTGTCGTGGCATCGTTATCCGTCATAACCCGCTCGGTTCCTGTAGGATTGTTTACAGCCGGGCCTGTCTTTAGCCATAAACGATCCAGCAATCCGCCGGTATACTTAGTCGCCTCCGGCTTAATTGATTTTTCCGGAGAAGGAACACTTTCTCCCGCCTCATTGACGGCTGTAACTACATAATAGTAAGTCACTCCATTGGTCACGGTCGTATCCGTGTAGGTTGTTGAAGTAAGATCGGAAGCAAGGAGCGCATAAGGACCTCCGGGCGATACGGAACGTTTAACTTTGTAGGATTTAGCGCCGGTAGAATTCCAATTCAGATCCACCGTTTTGTCGCCGCCTTGGATCCAATCTATCTTTGTGGGCAGAGGAGCGGCCGTTGGATTTACAAACAGATTCCATTCGTATGCAAAAACATCCCTATGTTTCAAAACAACAGTCGATACGTTTTGGACGGGTTGGGGAAGAGTCTCAACTCCATCCATTGTAACAAGCTTATAACTGTATATCAGATTATTGTTTGAATCGTAAAAATCAATGACACTGCCTAAAGAGCCGGCTTTAAAAATCACAGCATTGACTTGTTGAGGTGTGGAAAAGGTGTGCCAGAACATTGAGGGAGCACGAAGTACCGTTCTTGTGGTCGCATCCCCATCCGTGATTTCTTTTACCACTGTTCCCGTCGGCTGCCCGACAGTAGTGCTCGTTTGCAGAGACACACCATCTAACAATCCTCCTGTATATGGGCTAGCCGCTTCGGCACGATAACTCATCATGCCGGAAACAAATAAAAAAGCAAAAAAGAACATAATTATTTTTATTTTACTTATCTTCATTTCTTTTCCTCCAAAAATTTTTATTTGCCATTATTATGATACTATAGAACTATAATTATGTCATTAATAATTTATATTAGGAAATATTATCTGGAAATTAATATGATTTCGGGTTTTCTAAAAATTCATTTCTGAATAAAAAGAAAAAAGAGCTGAATAATCAGCTCTTTTTATCCATATCCCATTTACGAGTAGAGATCTATTCCGCATCCGCGGTAATATCCAGAATCACCTTGCCTTTGTTCCGGTTCGCTTCCATCCACTCGTGGGCTTCACGCACACGGCTCCACGGGAAAATCCGGTCCACAACCGGTTGTAAAGCACCGTCCGCGAAGCCGGAGGATGCCTGCTGCCAGAACTGCTGGGTCAGCCGGATTTTATCTTCGCGGCTGCGGCTGCGCAGCGTGGACCCGATGATGGAAATCCGTTTCATCAGCAGAGGATTCAAATCAAAGCTTTCCATCGGGACTTCGGAACCGCCCGTCATGCCCACGAGGACGATACGTCCGCCTACGGCGGCGCCGGCCAGATGGTCCGTAAAATACGGGGCGCCTACGAGATCGAGGACAATATCGCTGCCGTGTCCGCCTGTCGCCTCGTTTAGCCAAGGGACAAAGGAGCCTTCACGGTAATTCCAGCATCCTTCCGCGCCAAGCTCCCGGCAAAATTCAAGCTTTTCGCTTGAGCCCGCAGTCACCAGAGCATGAGCCCCGAATTCCCTGGCGAGCTGAATCGCAGCCGAACCGACGCCGCTTGCGCCGGCATGAATGAGCACATAGTCCCCTTCCGTCATTCCTGCCAGTTTAACGAGGTTGAGATAAGCCGTCAGAAATGCCTCCGGAATAGCCGCTCCTTCCGCATAACTTAGATTAGCCGGTAAACGCATCGCCATGCCGGCAGGAACGGCTACCCGCTCGGAATAACCGCCCCCGGGAAGGAGCGCACAGACTCGCTCGCCTTCTCTCCAGCCGGTAACGCCGCTTCCTACGCCTATAACAACGCCTGCCATTTCCAGGCCGAGTATGTCCGATTCCCCGGGAACCGCCGGGTACTTGCCTTCACGCTGCAGCAGATCCGCACGGTTGAGACCCGCCGCCTTCACTTGGATAAGCAGTTCGCCTTCGCCCGCAACGGGGTCGGGCCTTTCCCCGATATACAGCTCTTCCGGTCCGCCGTATTGTTTGATCTGTACCGCTTTCATCGGGATCACTCCTCTGGTTGATAAACATCTGCAATAGGTATTAGTATACCACGCACAGATGGCAATTGCTTGCCCGCCGCCCATCAGCAAAATTGTTCCAACCGAGGTATACTTAAAACATCCGCTTGAATTTTAACCGCCGGGGCCGGAATAAACGCAAAGCCATCCTTTTACTTAAAAAGATCCCCCTGCAGCCAATCAGCAATAAGCACTATGCAATAAGCAATCAGCAGTCAGCCGTGCCCGCAAAACAAACAGTTCAGAAAGCGAGGCTCTCGATCATGAATCTTTCCAGCCGTTCCAACCGATTTTGTACGCTTTTTCAAATCCGCTATCCCCTTATCCAGGCCGGAATGGCCGGCGGAAGCACAACGCCGGCCCTCGTGGCCGCCGTATCCGAAGCCGGCGGCCTCGGGACACTGGGCGCCGGCTACATGACGCCGGAGCAGATTTCCGCCGCCATCCGCGAAATCCGCAGCCGGACGGACCGCCCTTTTGCCGTGAACCTGTTCATTCTGCCCGAACCCGGGCAAGGCCCTCATGAACAGGAACAGCGGCAAAAAGCCGACGAAGCATGGCGGCTGCTTGCTCCCCTGCGGGAGAAGACGGGCACCCGCGAGGAGCGGCCTCCCGCCGTGTGGAGCGAATCATACCGGGAACAACTCGCCGTCCTCCTGGAGGAGCGGGTCCCGGTATTCAGCTCCACGTTCGACGTGCCGGATGCGGCTACTCTCGCGGAATGCGCGCGTCTCGGCATCCGGACGATCGGCACCGCGACAACCGTGCGGGAAGCCGCCGCGCTGGAGGAAGCCGGGGTCGACGCGATCGTCGCCCAGGGCAGCGAAGCCGGCGGCCACCGCGGCACGTTTCCCGGCGATAGCGACGGCGAGCCGCCGCTCATCGGCACGATGGCTCTCGTGCCGCAGATCGCGGACCTCGTCCGAGTGCCGGTCATCGCCGCCGGCGGCATCATGGACGGCCGCGGCATAGCCGCCGCACTGGCCCTCGGGGCGGAGGCCGTGCAGCTCGGCACGGCGTTCCTCGCCTGCGCGGAGAGCGGGGCCCACGCCGTCCACAAGGAAGCCGTACTCGCCGCACGCGACGAGTCCACCGTGCTTACGCGATCGGTGTCCGGCAAGCATGCCCGCGGCATCCGGACGGCGCTGCTGGATGAGCTGCGCCCTTTGGACAGCCGACTTCCTTCCTATCCCGCGCAGAACGCTCTCACCCAAGGGATTAGGCGAAGCGCCGCCAAAGCGGGCAACCCGGCTTATATGGCCATGTGGGCGGGCCAGGCCGCATCTCTCGCAAGACGCAGCGGAGCCGCGCAGATCATCGAAGAGCTGGTACGGGAAACCGGCGAGGTGCTGAACCGGCTGAGCGGACAGAAGCTCTGACGATAAGCGGAAGGTCCCGAGGATTTAATGGACCTCGCTCAAACCCATAGAAAAATGGACCGCAACCGGAATCCCCCGCTTCTACTAACAAACATCGCAAGCTCTCGTTAAGCGGAGAAAAGCTCCAAGCCGGAGCTGCCGTCATGCGGCACCGCACTGCTCGAAGGGAGCAGTAAATAGTTGTACACCCGTCGCTTCCCGGACATCGCCGTGCGTTTGCGGCGTCTCAAAAAACACACGGACAGTTGCATCGGTCGTCCGTGATAAAGGAAGCCCGAGGATATTGACGATACAATCGCGAAACCCTTCAAAATCGTCAGCCAAGCTGCCTATTCACGCAAAAAGCCTGCACGGAAGAGAAAATTCCCTTCCGTGCAGGCTTTTATAATGTAGGCATAATGCCTTACTTCGTTTTCTTCACCCAATCGGCGATATCCTTGATAACGGAAGCCGGTGTATTGGCCGGTTCGTTATACTCCGCACCGGTCGATTTTTCGTCAACCTCGGCAAATACATGGTTCAGCTTCGGATACAGCTTGAATTCCACGTTCGAACGGTCCTTAAGGGCTTCTTTCCATTTGTCCAGATGATAAGCGAGCACCTGGGCATCGTTATCCCCTTGCAGGATCAGCATCGGCTTGTCCTGCTTTTTAGCGATTTCGGAGGCGGAATAGTTGCGGAAATCCATCCACCAGTAAGCGTTGCTCAACGCAAGATCTTTGGGGAGGTTGTCCACGGAGTACTGCGGATCTTTGATGAGCTTAAGCTGCTGCTCCCAGAAGGCGACCTGCTGCTCCAGTATGCTCGTATCCAGACCGCGTTCCCGGCTTACTTCGAGCTGGTACTTGGACTGCTCCAGCACGACGTCTTCGATGGAGTTGGTCGGTCCGGCCAGCACGACGGCACCGGCCAGTTTCACGTCCTTGACTCCGTCGATAATACGTGGAACGATCATCCCGCCTTGGCTGTGACCCGCTACGAAAATGCGCTGGGGATCGATTCCCTCCGTCTTCGCGAGCTGATTAACCGCGTATACGGCATCCGCTACAGTCTCGTCCTGTACCGTAAAAGTCGGCGTAGCCGATTTGAACGGGTGCTCGCGCGTCACTTTCTCGTAGCGGAGAGTAGCGATTCCCTCGGCGGCCAGGCCGACCGCCATATCCCGGAACAGCTTGGTGCCGCCGATCGACTCGTCGCGGTCGTTGGCGCCGGAGCCGTGAACGAGGACGACAACCGGATGCGGTCCCGGTTTATTAGGCAGCGTGAGCGTGCCCGGAAGAACGAGCCTGCCTTCGCCGAGCTTCACTTCTTTTTCAACATAAGCGCTGGAATCGTCATAGGACGGTTTCCGGTAAGTATCCGGAGAATAGTAAGGCGGTATGTATAAATCGTCGATACGTTCCTGCTTGTCGAACCGGACTGTCATCTGAAACGGCACGGTGCTCTGCGTTTCATAGGTCAGGTAGACATTTTCATGCACGGAATTGCTTGCCGTTCCGGCCCCAAGCTGCCCGGTTATCGGTCCGTACATGTTGGTGTAATACTGCGATATGGAATGAAGCTGATTGGCGTTGAGAGATTTTTTGAGGTCTTCGTTAAAATAAGAAACCGCGCTCTCGTTGTCTCCCTGCAGCCAGTGACTGGCAAAGGCGCTTGCCGCCGCTTTCAAGTCCCCTTTCGGGATGATCAGCTTGTCGGTTTGCGGGTCCCAGGAGACAGCCGTGTGCAAAGCCTCCGTCAAAAAACTCAGAGGAACGAACGCTTTTTCGTCCTTGATTTGGACCGCAGCTCCTAGTTCCACTTCTTTATCGTTGATCCGGGCGGTAGATTTTCCGATCGCAAGCGTAATCGTATCGCTCCCAAGCGACAAGGTTACGGTACGCTCTTCGTTATTCCAGGCTACCTTGGCACCGGCCGTTTCGCTTACAAGACGCAGAGGAGCGAGAACGGTTGCCGCCTTCGTATCGGAAGCGGAGACGGATCCGGCAGCCCCTGGTGTATCTACGGAAGCCGCGGCCGCGGGTACCGCACCGGCGAGCAGCATGGATGCAATTACGGCAGATTGCCAGATTGGCAGATGTTTTTTCATGAGGTCACCTCAATTTTGAAATAGTTGGGGAATCTAGCAGCCTCTTTCTAGCAGCCGCCATCTATCAGTATAGCACAATCTTCCAAACGGTCGACGGGACTTAAGTAGGAAGTACGCCAAAAAGGCAGGTCCCGAAGAACCTGCCTTTACTAAGAAAATTTAAGCGCGGCCCAGGAAGGCGCCCAACATCCAGACGTGTTTCTGAAGCGATGCCTGCAGCCCGGTCAGCATATCCGCCGTCGGCTCGTCCCCTTCTTCTTCGGCTGCCGCAATGCTTTCCCGAAGAAATCCGACCAGCCGTTCAAAGTCGCCGCGTACCGCTTCTACCATCTGCTCCGCGGTTTCGGATCCCGCAGCTTCCTGCAGACGAGCCAGCTTTAAAGCCTCTGCGAGTGTCGCGACGGGTTTGCCTTTCAGCGCCAGCACCCGCTCCGCGATTTCGTCGATATGCTGCGCCGCTTCGTTGTAAAACTCTTCGAATTTTGCATGAAGCGTAAAGAAATGAGGCCCGTTAACGAACCAGTGGAAGTTGCGCAGTTTCATGGAAAGGACCGTCCAGTCGGCGGTCAGATGATTTAATTGCGTCACAGTTTTCACTTGGGTCAAAGTTTTCATAGTTTGTTTCCTCCTTGTTAACGCTCATGTGAGTTTAATTATTCTTCTTTTGTTGCCGTACATTTAGTTTATCACCACCCTTATTTAAAATCAATACTTAATTATAATAATTATAAATAAGGGTTGTGAAAAAGGCAGGAGATCACTCCCGCCCTTTTGACTTATGAAGGTTAATCGTCTTTTTTGGCCAAGGCCGCCTTAAGAGCATCTCCCAGACTCGACCCTAAATCTTCTTGCTTGCTGTACTGCTTGACGAGCTTCTGCTGCTGATGCTTGGCGACTTTCCCCGTACTTTCGCCCAGCACTTCGACGACATTGCACGGGAGGCACTGGACGTATTTGCCCGCTTTGCCGGTTTTCAGCTCCATCTTCTTATGACACTGCGGGCAGCGCCGGTTGACGAGCTGCTTCTCCGCGGAGCGGCGGTATTCGCACTCACGGTTCGCGCACACGAGCATTTTGCCGCGTTTGCTGTTCCGCTCCATTAACCGTTCTCCGCATTCGGGACACCGGCTGTTCGTCAGGTTGTGCGGCTTGTATTCCGTCTGGCTCGTTCTTACGCCGGTTACAAGCTGCTTGGTCATATCGCGGATTCCGCTGAGGAACGTTTCGGTGCGGCCGCGCCCCCGGGCGATATCCTCAAGCTCCTGCTCCCACTTGGCCGTCAGTTCGGGAGAACGCAGCTCCTCGGCAACCAGCTCGATCAGCTGCGTGCCTTTGCCCGTCGGGTGGAGGGACCCGCCTTCGCGCTCGATCGTATCGGAGCTGACAAGCTTCTCGATAATTTCCGCCCGCGTTGCCGGCGTACCGAGGTGATGCTTCTCCATCTGCGTCAAGAGCGTCGCCTCCGTATGCCGCTTCGGCGGCTGGGTCCGGTGCGTGCCGACACGGCAGCGGACCGTCCCGGCGCTATCCCCGGCGGAGAGCGCGGGAAGTTCCTGCAGATCGGCGCGGTCAGCGCCTTCACCGCCGTCCTCTTCGTCGCCGTCTCCGGAATCCGCAGCGGTTCCCGGGCCGTACACGCTCCGCCAGCCCGCATCTTTCACGACGCGGCCGGCCACGTGGAACGGCTCGCCGTCCACTTCGACGACCATCGCGGTCGTTTCGTAACGGGCCGCCGGATAGAACAGGGCGAGAAAACGCCGGACGATGAGATCGTAGAGCTTCCTCTCGTCCGCAGACAAAGCGGACAGATTCACGTATTCATCCGTCGGAATGATCGCATGATGGTCCGACACTTTCGAATCGTCCACAATCCGCTTCGACACGGGCAGTTGGCCCTTCATGAGCGGCTTCGCGAGCGGCGCGTACGGGCCGACGGCAACGGACTGGAGCCGCTCCTTCAGCGTGCCCGTCATATCGCTGGTGAGGTACCGCGAATCCGTACGCGGGTACGTCACGAGCTTATACTGCTCGTAGAGCCGCTGGAGCGTCGAGAGCGTATGCTTCGCCGAGAAGCCGAACCGGCGGTTCGCATCCCGCTGGAGCTCCGTCAAGTCGTACGCGAGCGGCTGAGGCTCCGTTTTCTCGGTCTTCTTGACGGAGACGACTTTGCCGCTCTTGCCCGAGACGCGCTGCACGAGCGCGTCGACACGCTCGCGCTCGAAAAGGCGGCTCTCGCCGGAGCGCTGGCGCCACGTCCCGCGGAACGCACCGAAATCCGCCTGCACGGTCCAGTACTCCACGGACCGGAAGTTCCGGATTTCTTTCTCGCGGTCCATGATCATCCCGAGCGTCGGGGTCTGGACGCGGCCGGCCGAAAGCTGCGCGTCGTACTTGCTCGTGAGCGCACGGGTGATGTTCAGGCCGATCAGCCAATCGGCCTCGGCCCGGCAGACCGCCGACTGGAACAGGCGGTCGTATTGTTTGCCGGGCTTCAGGTTCGCGAAGCCTTCGCGGATCGCCTTGTCGGTCTGCGAGGAGATCCACAGCCGCTGAAACGGCTTATTCCACCGGATCATTTCCATGATCCAGCGCGCGACAAGCTCGCCTTCGCGGGCGGAGTCCGTCGCGATGATCAGCTCCGCCAAGTCTTTGCGTTTCGCCAGATCGGCAATGGCGCGGAACTGATGCGACGTTTCTTTGAGCACTTTAAGCTTCATACGGCCCGGAATAATCGGAAGATCTTCCAGATTCCACTTCTGATAACGGGTATCGTAATCTTCGGGCTCCGCAAGGCCGACAAGATGACCGAGTGCCCAGGTCACCACATGTCCGGGACCTTCGTAATACGATTTATGCTTTTGACCGCATCCGAGCACACGGGCGATTTCTTTTGCCACGCTCGGTTTTTCGGCCAGTACAAGTGATTTGCTCATCGAATTCTCCTTTAATAAACCGGTAACGGACCTGTATGCCCGATTGCGGGTTTCCCGGTACCGTTCCTCTCGTTTCCTTCTTCTATTGTAAAAACGTTTCCGGTGCCGCGTCAACCAAGGACGCCTTCCGGAACTTTTTTCCGGGTCTGTGTAAACGGAAAAAACCCGCCGGGCAGAGGCGGGTCCTTCATCATGGGCGGATAGAACTGCAGGACTAAACGGTCTCCGGCAGTTCGTCCTTCGATTCGCGGTCCAGTTGGCTGAAACGCAGCAAAAGCAGGCTGGCCAGCACCGATACGACGGCACCGGCCGCGAAAGGAAGGCCGTGCTGGATGCCGAAGAGCGAAGTGCCCGTGATCGGTCCGGCGATCCGGCCCAGGCTGTCCATGGACGAGCTGAGGCCCGTCGTGACCCCTTGACCGTGCCGGGTGCGCTGGGTTAACAGCGAGTTGATGCATGGACGGATCATGGCATTGCCGGCGCTGAACACCGTCAGGGCAAGCGTAGCCGTCCAGAAGCTGTCGGAGCCGAGGACGAGCAGGAAACCGACGGCCGAGGCGAACAATCCGCACAGGATTGCGAGCTTTTCCTTCTTCTTCTTGGCAATGACGCGAACGAGTCCGCCCTGTACCAGCGCATCGGCAAATCCGCTGAACATAAACATCAAGCCGATCTGCAGCGGCGTGACGCCGAAACGGGTGATCTGGAAATACTGGAAAGTCGCTTCCAGACCCGCGAGCGAGAAAGTGACGAAGAAAGTCATCACATACAGATAACCGAGCTTTCCGCGCAGCAGAGACCAGCGGGACGGCTTGTCCCCCTGATTCTGTCCTCTGTTATCCGGCAGCGATTCTTTAAGTTTCAAGAATCCCGCGCAGAAAATTCCCGCGGACAAAAGCGCGGCTCCCCAGAACGGGAGCGACAAACTGACCACACTTAAGGTTCCCCCGATCGCCGGACCAAAAATAAAGCCCAGTCCGATCGACATTCCGACGAAGCCCATGGATTTGGTCCGTTCCTCATGGGTCGTAATATCCGCAACATAAGCCAGCGCGACACCGCTGAGCGCTCCCGAGCAGATGCCGCCCAAAATGCGGGACAAATAGAGAAGCGGCAAATTCGTTCCCGCCAGCGCAAGCAGGACGAAGGAAATCATAAAGCCGAAAATTCCGGTCAGCAGAACGGGTCTGCGGCCGATTTTATCCGAGAGGCCCCCCCATAAAGGAGAGACGAGGAAGGACATGATGGAGTATATGGAGAGGACCCATCCCAGATGCGTCTCTCCTTCCGGTATTCCGTGCAGCAGCTCGGGCAGAACGGGGATAATTAATCCGAATCCGAGGTAGACGGTAAACATCAGCAGCATGATGAAGACGACACGCTTGTTCATACGATCGGCCCCTTTGGAATTTCTTGTACCTATGTAAAGATTACGCTTTCTTAACCTGCGCCTTTTTCATCTGCTGGTGTTTCTTCGTGTTCGTCAGCTTATGGAAAATAAGAATCTGCCACGCGTTGCAGGCGAGCAGGACCAGCGAGACGTAAAGCAGCGAAGTCAAATCGTTGATGCTGAAAGCCGGAAGCATTTCCAGGCAGGTGACCACGACCATAAAGAACAGCGTCGGAATTCTGGCGGAAGCGTTGGTCAACTTCACCTTCACCTGCGAAACGATCAAAGCCGCCGCGGCGATCAAGACCGGAATGCCGGCATACATCGCCAAGCTCTCCTTACCTTCCGCAAAGCCCTGATAGCGCAGGAAAAACAGGTTCGCGATAGCCATGACGATAAAGAACAGCTGAAGACCGGACCACGCGCCTTTGCGGTTCCGGAGAATTCCGATCATGTAATAATTGGTCATCAGGTACGCGAAATACCCGACCACGCTGATCATACACATGGTAAGTGTCGCCATAATGATCATGGAAAATTCACTTGCGCCGCTCACCGCGACATCCATCGACACAAAGTCCGGGAAAACGGCCTTGCCGATCCCCCAGACGGCAATACCGAGAACAAGTCCGCCCAACATCGTAGACCAGAACAGAAACAGCATCGGTTTTAACATGATTTCTCTCCTTAACCGGATACGGACAAAACCGTCCCCCATTTCGCAGGGACGGTTCTACCGCTTTTTCGTTTACTTAAAATATTCCGTAGCCGAGCAGCACGACGATCACGATCAGAACCGCCCAGACGACAAAGAGGATCTTAGTGGAAGATTCCTTGCCTTGTCCTCTTTTCATGCGTCCGAGAATCATTTCCATAAGTCCGATCATAACGATAGCGATAATTCCCTTCACCACGTACTTGACCGGGAAGCCGTAGCCGATCAGCATGCCGATTCCGGAAACCAGCATAATCAGGTAGAACAATCTGAGGATCATAGGAGTAATTTTCTGCCGGTAAAAAATGGCGCTTACCACAAACAGGATGACGATAAACGCCCACGATCCCGAATGCGATTGATGAAAAATGTTTAACAACTTGTCTGACATGTCGATTCCTCCATGTTCGTATATGTATTCCTTGTAGACGCAGCAACGCCCTTATCATATCAAGCCGTCCGAGGGTTTACAAGGTCCTGGAGACAATAACCCATCCAATAAGACACTAGTGTCGGAAAGTGTTCACAAAACTTTACCCGGAAAAAAGACCCGAAAAAACCCTGGCGAAACCGGCAGGCCGCCTGCTCTCGCAAGGCACCCGCCGGAACGCGAGGGTCCGGTTTTGCAGCGGAAAAATGTCAGTCCAGAACGACCGGCTTGCCCGCCTGCGCCGACTCGTACGCGGCCAGGCCGACGGCCGCCGCTTTGAGCCCGTCTTCACCCGTAACCGGCACCGGCTTTCCGCCTAGAAGGGCATCGACGAATCCTTTGATCATGTACTCGTCCATGTTGTCCCCCCAGTAGCTCCACTGGGCCTTGCCGGTGACATCGCTGAAAACTTCGTTCTTCTGCGCGAAGGAGTCGATGGAAATGACCCCTTTCGTGCCGGTGATTTCCATCGTTACGTCGCCCCAGGTCGGGAACGATTTGCTGCGGGACCAGCTCGGATCCAGCACGGCAAAGACGCCGTTCTCGAACCTCACGTGCACCATACCGGCGTCGTCGATATCCAGCTCGTGGAAGCGGGTATCGGCATAAGCGAACACTTCACGGACGTCGCTGCCAAGGAACCACCGCATCAAGTCCATCACATGGACGGTATGGTCGAACACGGCTCCGCCGCCGGAGAGCTTCCTGTCGACGAACCATCCGCCCGGCATGCTGCCGCGATTGGTTCCTTTGATGGCGATAATTTCGCCGATTTCCCCGCGGTCGATCGCATCTTTGGCCTGCATGACAGCCGGTATGTAGCGGCACGGAAACGCTGTCATCAGCTGCACGCCATGGTCCCGGCACACCGTGATCATCTGTTCCATCTCCGCCGTGGAGATGCCGAGCGGCTTCTCGCACAGGATATGCTTCCCGGCTTTGGCGGAAGCGATCGTAAGTTCCGCATGGCGGGAATTCTCGGAACAGATCACGACGGCGTCAATGTCGGTTCTCAGCAGTTCATCCGCCTCGCTGTAGTACGGAATCCCATAGGTGTCCGTTATTTTGGCGACACGGTTCTTATCCTCGTCGGCAATTCCGGCAACCTCGACCTCCGGCAAAGCGTTCAGTGCGTTAAAATAGGAGAACGCATGACCGTGGGCGAAGCTGATCATTCCGATTTTGAGCTTCCTCATCCCGTTACGCCTCCTTTCAGCGGCAGCCGGACAGGCTGTCCCGTACGTACGGATTCTAGGGCGGCCAGCACGATTTCCAGAGCCCGCAGCGCATCTTCCGCCGAAACGAGAGGTTCCTTGTCCTCACGGATACAGGCCAGGAAATGCTCCAGCTCGTAGTAGTACGGGTCTTGGTACGACGGGCTTTTCGGTACCTGCACCCCGCGTGCGCCGGCCGGCGCCGCACTGCTTCTCAGCAGCTTCAAGGAATCCGTCTCCCGGCTGTTCAGCCGGATAATGCCGGTTGTGCCTGCGAATTCGGCAGCTGTCGCGAAAGCCCCCGGATAGCCCCAGTGGCCTTCGAGGTTCGCGATGGCGCCGCCTGCAAACCGCAGGGTCACGAGGGCGTAATCCTGCTCTTCGCTGCGCCGGTTGAGAGCGAATACTTCTTGCACTTCTCCGTACGCCCACCGGGCAAAGTCGATATCGTGAATCATCATGTCCATGATGACGCCGTGACTTTTGTCAAAATCGTTGTACCAGTCCTTAACGGTTCCCGGATGCGAGCCTACCCGTTTCAAGTGAGCCACTCCGGGTTCCCCGGTTACGCCGGCCTCCAGTTTGCGTTTGAGATCCGCGTATTCCGGGAAGAAGCGGACCACATGGCCGATGAACAGACGCACGCCTTTCTTTTGACAGTAGGCGATCATTTCTTCGGCATCTTCCAACGTCAGCGCAATCGGTTTTTCGCAAATCACGTGCTTTCCCAGATCGGCCGCTTTCATGACATATTCCTTGTGCAGGTTGGTCGGCAGAGCAATGCTGACGGCGTCGATCTCCGCCTCCGCCATCATGTCCTCGAAAGAAAAGTACGCTTTCGTCTGCAAGTGTCCGGCCAGGTCCCGTGCCGTTTCCCGGTCGAGATCGCATACTCCGGTTAATTCGACTCCCGGCATTCGATGATAGTCCGTTCCGTGAACGTTCCCCATTGTTCCGCAGCCAACTACGGCGACTTTCATGCTTGTTCTCCTCTCCCTGAAGCAAAAATCTGTGCGGTACACACAGCTCCCTTCATTATATAGGATAGGAAGAAGCCATAAAATGTCCGTATGTTAAGAAGGCATTAATTTTTCTTATCCTACCTGCTTGACCTCGGAAGCCGGAGGGGTATGACGAGGTCTGTCGAACCGGAACAGCCACTCCCCCGGATGGGGAAGTCCTTGCAGCCGATTCACAATCATTTCGGCTCCAAGTACGGAGTAAACCGTACCGTTGCCACCGTATACGAGCGAGAACATGCTGTTCGGAAACCCTTCCTGCACTCCGATCAGCGGATACCCGTCATGCGTTTCTCCGAAAACCGCCGCCCACGAAAATTCCGCACGAAGATCAAACTCCGGAAACAAGGCTTTCGCTTTGTCCAGCAAAATATCCGTCTTGACCGCAAGACGGTTTATCCGTTCTTCTTCGGGAAGCATATCTTCGTCTTCCCCTCCCACAATAATCCGCCCGTCCACAGTCGTTCGCATATACAGATAAGGACGGGCGGTCTCCCAAATCATGCACTCCTTGTACCATCCGGGAAATTCCCCCACCGGTTGAGTAGCAATCGCGTAGGAGGTGAGCAGCTTGGCGTTGCGGTTGCGTTTCATGGCCTGGGTTTCGTAACCCGTCGAATAAACCGCATACTTCGCCAGTATCCGCCGCCTTTCTTTCGTATAAAAGACCGTACCGTTCGCCGTCTCCAGCCGTGAATCGATTTCGGTCCGGGCATAGACTCTCATTCCTCTTGCGGCCGACACTTCGATAAGCCCGTTTACGCAGGCGTACGGATTAATGGCTGCATCCCCGTACGCGAGAATAGCCCCGGGTTTTGTGAAAGAGAATTTATCCGCTATGTCGCTTGGCCGCAAGTACTCGACTTCAAATCCGTATTTGTTCAGCGTCCGGCATTCTTCCTCTAGCATCGGCACATCGGCTTCGGTGGAAGCCATATAAAGCGATTCCCGCCGCTGAAACTGGGCGTCGATCCCTTCCTCTTCGCAAATCCGCCCCAGAGTGCGGACCGCTTCCTCACACAGCTTGTAGAAGGCCGTGCCGTTCTCTTCTCCGTAGGTGTGGATGCAGCTCGTTAACGTTTTGTCGTTGAAAAATTGAATGAGGCCGGTATTCGCCATCGTACTGCCGCCGGCTATTTCCCTTGAATCCACAAGCACGGTATCAAAACCAGCCTTCGTCAGCATGTAAGCGCTCATAGCCCCGGACATTCCGCTGCCGATGACCAGAACTTCGCATTCTATATCTTCCTCCAACCGGGGAAATTGCTTTTTTTCGTTACTTGTATGAGGCCAGAGAGGATTTCCTGTAATCAGATCCATTCGTTCACGGCTCCTTAGTCGTCTGTGTATTCTACCGTTCACTACCCGATTCCGGAACCGTTCTAACTGGGAACGCCTTCCTGTTACGAAAATCGCGAAAAACCCGCTCCGTGTAAACTCACGAGGCGGGTTGTCATTTCAGTCTACCAGGTTACAAAAGGGATAGAGCCCGGCGTATCTCCGCCCATCATTTGGGCGACCGGTATCGTATACGCGACAAGGATCAGAACGGCGGTGACGCCGAGCCAGAGCCCCCAGCGCTCGAACAGCTTCGGAGTCGGCTCCGATGCGTCGCGCACTTCGCCGATCGGGTACTCCGTCTCGCCTTTAGGCGAACGCATAAGCGCGACGACGTTGTAGATCATCATGACGACGGCTACGAAAAGAATCATGCCGCCGATCGCCATCGCGACATGGTACGGCATCCACAGCACCGTGTCGGGATGATTCTCGTACGTCGTGTACGCGGTTCGGCGGGGCGAGCCGAGCAGGCCGACGGTGTGCATGGAGCCCGACATGAAGAACATGCCGACGCACCAGAGAATCGTCTGCCAAATTCCCAGCTTGTGCAGCCTTTGCGTCAGCTGCCGGCCCGTGATCGCCGGGATCAGCCAGTAGGTGATTCCGAAGAAAGTAAGAGCCACGCTGGTCGCGACGGTCAGATGAAAGTGTCCCGTTACCCAGAGGGTGTTGTGCACGACCTGGTTCATCTGGTTACTTGCATTGATAATGCCGCCCGCTCCCGCCGGGATAAAAATCAGCATCCCCATAAACGGAGCGAAGAACCGGACGTCTTTCCAAGGGAGAAACTTAAACCAGCCGAACAAGCCTTTGGCCCCCTTCTCCCTGCCCGTCGTTTCGAAGGTGGCGAACAGCGAGAACGCCGTCATCAGGGAAGGCACGATGACCATGAAGGTCAGAATAACCTGAAGGAATTTCCAGAACGAGCTGATTCCGGGCTCTGTCAACTGGTGGTGAAACCCTACCGGAATCGAGAACAGCAGGAACAGGATAAACGAAAGCCGGGCAAGCGCGTCGCTGAATATTTTGCCGCCGATCACTTTCGGAATAATCGTATACCAGCAAATATAGGCCGGCAGCAGCCAGAAGTAAACGAGCGGATGACCGAAGTACCAGAACAGCGTGCGGCTCAGAAGGACGTTTACGGTGTCGACCCATCCGAACGACCAAGGAATCAGCTGGAGCAGAACCTCCGCCGCCACCCCGATGGTCGCGACCTGCCAGAGCAGCATCGTAATGACCGCCATGAAGGAAAACAGCGGCGAGAGCTGCCCTTTATGAGTCCGCTTCCAGTAGCGGTAATTGATGAAGATGCCGAAGCCGCTCATCCAACTGCCGACGACAACCATCGTCAAAGCGATGTAGAAATACGGCGATGCTTTAAGAGGAGCATAGAACGTGTACAGTACGGACGCTTTATTGAGTAGAATAAAAACCGTTCCCAGCGCCGTTCCGCCCGCCATAAGGCCGAATCCGAGCCAGGCGAGACGCCGCGGCAGCGGCAGCAGCTCGCCTCCGAGCGTTTTGGAGATACCCGAATACAGGAACCCGATAATGAAAAAGGTCGTAAAAATGAGCGCCATCAGCACCCCATGTGCCGTCAGCAGCTGGTAATAGCCGATCCCGGCGGGCAGTTTGATCATGCCTCCGCGGACTAGGCCCTGCAGCACTCCGGCGATACCTCCGAGAAGAAGAGCGCCGAAAGCGAATAAAATGTGAGCGAGAACGAGCTTGCTGTCTTTTGGATTAAAGGCAGCGGCGGCTTGCCGCGCCGGTTGCGTTTCGGTACCGTTCATACATAACGACTTCCTTTCTGCCGGTGGGTTTAATTAACGACAATCGTCGTTTTCATCCATTCGTGGGCTCCGCCGCAGTATTCGTTGCAGAGCACGAGATAAGAACCCGGCTTGTCGAACTTATACGTAAGATGATTCACTTCACCCGGAAGCACCATCATGTTTACATTTGTGCCCGGGATTTCAAACCCGTGGACAACGTCCTTGCTTGTGATCATAAAATGCACGGTCGCTCCCGCGGGAATTTCCATCTTGTCAGGCTTGTAGCCGAACGCGAAGGCGGTCATAACGGCTTCGTATTCGTTCTCCCCGACTTTCTTGAGGCCAGGCTGATCGAAAGGCGGCGTCAAATCGACCTTCGCCGGATCGATCGTGTGCGCATGGCCGGTCGGCGGGTTCATTCCCATCGCAAACGCCGATACGCCGATTACGGAAAGGAATACGATGAGCATGGAGATGCCGAAAACAATCCAGATTTTCTCCAAACGATGAATATGCATGTAATTTCCCCTCTTTTTTTTCCGATTCGCGGAACTTTTTGTGCATCTGTCCCGTTAACTTCTTATAAGATACAGAGCAAATACGCCGAACCAGGTAATCAGAATAAACGCGCCCAGAATCATAACCGATGCGAAAGCGCCTTTCAGTTCCGGTTCCTTCTCGTTCGCCCCGCTTTGCGGAGCGGGCTTAATGTCCTGCTTTTCCTTGGCAGGCGCGAGCTTTGCCATAGCGGCATCCCCCTTTGTCAATGAAGCTTTTCATGGTTTCATCTTACCTTCGGCGTGAGCACCCACATGTGATAAGAATCACAAATTCTTTATGAAATTGTAACGATTTTGTTACAAGGTTTTAGGTATCGAGACCTGGTTCTACATGGTATAATGGCATAGCAAATCATATGTAAAATGTTTGTAAATTGAATGAACAGGAGATCTGTGATGCAGAAAGGTATTCATTTTATAGCGCGTCGGCTGCACTTATTCGTTTGGCCCCTGCTGCTCGTTGTCTTCATTGAGTTTTTAAATCGGGGAGGAGTAATGGCCGCCCTATCCTGGGTCAAGCACAGTCCGGGGGAAATGGTACTTAACTATTTGCTGACCTTCTGCCTGTTCCTTGTATTTACCGCTTTGACCGGCCGGAGCCGCATCGCGTTCTGGATCGTAGCCGCTTTCATGCTGATCTGCGGCCTTATTAGCGGAATCAAATTCAAGATTCTCGGCGTGCCTCTTCTGCCCTGGGATCTGTTTCTCAGCAGCGAGACGACCGATATCGTCCAATACTTGAACGGTTTGTTCGATAAAACGATCGTAATCGGCATTATCGTCTTCCTTGCGGCCAGCGTCGCGCTGCTCTATTTCGTTCCTTGGACCCATTCCCGCTTCCGCTGGAAAGAGAACATCGTTCTCGGCGTCCTTGGCATCGCGCTCGCATGCGTCGTCTATTTCGACAAACCGGTTCCGATCAAATCCGCCCTTCATATTTCCACCATTCCCTGGAACCAGGCCGATAACTATCATGTCAACGGGTTTATGCTGTCCACCGTCATGAATATCGAGCAGATCATTATCGATGCTCCCCAGGGCTACAGCCAGGCGAATATGGACAACTTCGTGAAGCGGGTCGATCGCCGTACAAACATAGATCCGAATGTAAAACCGAACATTATCGTCATTCTCGGCGAAGCTTTCTGGGATCCTACCCGGATGAAGAACGTAACGTTCAGCGAAGATCCGGTCCCGTTCATCCATCATCTCCAGCAGAACTATTCCAGCGGTTACATGCTGTCGCCCCAGTTCGGCGGCGGAACCGCCAATGTCGAATTCGAGGTGCTCTCGGGCAATTCGATCCGGTTCCTGCCAGAAGGCGCCATCGCCTACAATCAGTACATGAACCGTCGCGTCGATTCGCTGGCCAGCATTTTAGCGAGACAAGGGTATCAGACGGCGGCCATTAACCCGTTCCATAACTGGTTTTTCAACAGCCGCAACGTGTACCAGAACTTCGGATTCTCCAAATTCATTTCCCAGGAGTACTTCGAACCGGAATACAACGGTCCTTATCTGACCGACAAAGCGGTGATGAACAAAATCATCGAGCAGGTCGACAGCTCGCCCGGCCCTGCCTTTGTATTCGCGAACACGATGGAGAATCACGCGCCGTTTACACCGGATAAATTCAAACAGAATACCATCAAAGCAAGCGGCAATTTCCCGGAGGAAACGAAGGGCATGATCGAGACACTCGCCCAGGGCGTTCATAATACGGATGCCGCGCTTAAAATGCTTGTGGAGCACTACGAGAAGAAAGGCGAGCCGACGATCATCATGCTGTTCGGCGACCATCTTCCGGCCATGGGCAATAACTTCCAGGCCTACAAAGATACCGGATACTTGAAGGACGATGACGATTCCGCAGCCGTACTGGATAAAATGTACACGCTGCCCGTGGTCGTCTGGGATAACTATTTGCCGAAGCACCAGGATAAGCTCAATATGAGCGCTTCCTTCCTCGGGCCTTATCTCTTGAATTTGGCGCAGAAAGAAGGAACGCCTTATACGGATTACCTGTTCTCTTTGTCCAAAAAGTTCCCGATGATCCCGCCCCGGAATCATTACGACCGGTTGAAGCTGACCGAGCAGGATGTGACGGAATACCGGATGCTTCAGTACGATGTTCTGTTCGGGGAACAGTACAGCTTTAACGGCTTCCGCGATAAGATTATCAATCCGAAATATACGCTCGGCTACGGCGAGATGTCGATCGACAGCGTATCGCCGCTTCATCAAAGCACGGCCGGAGGCAGCGGAGGAGATTCCTCCGTCGAAATCAGCGGCAAGAACTTTGCTCCGAGCTGTGTCGTTTATTTGAACGACAAGGCCTTGAAGACGACGTACGAGGGCCGCCAATCGCTCTCCGCCGTCGTACCGAAAGATGCTATCGAGCCGGGAAAACCGGTCAACCTGCAGGTGAAAGTGATCGATTCCAAAAACCTGCCGATCCAAACGACACCGATCAAACAAGTGAATGAACTGAAATAACGGCACGATAAAAAAGACTTGGCCGTACGCTTCCCGGAGGAAGCGTACGGAACCAAGTCTTTTTTTGATTCAGATGAAAGGAGTCTAAGAAGGGCCGACCCCGCTGAGTACCCGGCATCTGCCGGGAGCGTCCGTGCGGAACTTTTCCACGTTGCCGTTGTCCGCTACCGTGACATAAACCGTTCTGCCGTCCGGACCGCCGAAGGTCAGGTTCGTACAGTTTTTGCCGTGCAGAACGACTTCCTGAAGAATGTTGCCCTCAGGGGAAATTTTCACGACCGTTCCTTTCCCGAAACGTGTGCTGTACAGGTTGCCCTGCGAATCGCAGCGCATTCCGTCCAGTCCGAAGTCGGGAAATTCGATCAGCAGGCGCTTATTGGAAATCGCGCCCGCTTCGGTCAGATCGTATACCCAGATCCGGCGCTGAACGGATTCGTTCACATACAGCCTTTTCCCGTCCGGTGAAACCTCGATTCCGTTGGTTGTCCCCATCCCGCTCTCCAGAAGCGTCACATTACCCGGGGTCACCCGCCAAAGCGTGCCCGTGTTGTTGCTCCAGTTCGGATCGCTTGCAAAAACAATATCGTTAGCCGAGATCGCAATATCGTTCGGCTGGTTCATTCCGGGTCCGTGCGCCCAGACCGTAACGGCTTTGGTGTTCATATCCACTTTCAACACGTTATGATTCTTATAATCAGCGATCAGCATCTCTCCGGCCCGCGTAAAACGGATCCCGTTGCCGATGCTGCCGTTCGGAAGCTCCAGGAACACGCTGCTTTGGCCTGCCGGCGTTACTTTGCCGATGGTACCTTCTTTCGCATAATTAACGGCATACAAATTCCCTTGGGCATCGCAGGCAGGGCCCTCGATTCCACCCGTAAATCCGTGCGGAGGTGTAAATACGCTGCTAGTGAACAATTTCTCCATGTCTGATCTCTCCTTTTTTTATCAACTCCACCAATTAAAGGATATCTTATCTAGCCGAATCAGCGCTCGGCTTTTTTTCTGAGATCATAAACCGCCACAACCTTAGATCGCTGACAGCTGGCGGATAACCAGTCCTGCCGCCCCGATGGCGAGGGCTTCCTCTCCGAAGCTTCCTTTGCTGAATAGCACCTGGTAGTCGGGGTAATAATAAGTTTTCTTTATCGCGGTCTGTGTGGCGGTATAGAAGAATAAATCATTCGTCGAAATAAGCGGTCCTCCGAGCACGACCTTCTCCGGATGCAGCATATTGAGCAGGTTCGCCAGCCCGATGCCGAAATAGACGGCGGCCTGCGTAATGACTTCAACCGCCAGCGGGTCCCGGCTGTGGAGAGCCTGAATAATCTCGCGGAACGTAAGCGCATCCGGACTGCCGAGCGCGGATAGAACACTGGAACGTCCCTGCTTGAGCCGTGCACGCATTTCGCGTTCGACGGCATAAATGGAGGC
The DNA here is from genome assembly GCF_000739915.1 of Paenibacillus chitinolyticus NBRC 15660. GTDB lineage: Bacteria > Bacillota > Bacilli > Paenibacillales > NBRC-103111 > Paenibacillus_F > Paenibacillus_F chitinolyticus. Next base: position 946,169 of record NZ_BBJT01000003.1, read on the forward strand.
ATAAGACTCCAGCGCCCCGTAATTCCCCTCCTGGAGCCGGGGGGCGACGCCATCCGTCTGGATGATCATCTGCCCGATCGAGCCTTCCATATCGACGGCCCCGTAGATGAGCTTCCCTTCGCTGAGCATGGACGAGCGGAGGCCGACGCCCAGGTGTACATACAGCATATGACGGAAGGAGCGTTTCTGCCTGGACCAAGATTCCGCCAGAAGCGCCGTATTTGCTCCGTTATCGAGAAGTACGGGCAGCCCGAGCCGTTCCTCCAGCATCTTCCGGACGGGCACGCCGTGCCAGCCGGGCGTCGGGAAATAACGCGGATTCAGGATGATGCCTTCCTCCCGGTTTACCGGGCCCACGGCTCCGACACCCATGCCGAGCACGTGTCCGGGGGAAAAACCTCTGTGCTGCAGCATCGCTTCCGCTTCGTCGGCGATGGACGCCAGCAGCACATCCGGCGTCAGCCCCTCCTTCATTTCCCACGTCCTCGATTCAAGTACCTTCATCTGCATGTCGGTCAGAACGAGACGGGAGAGAGTACGGGATATATCAACGCCGAATGCGCAGCCGTAATCCGCCTGAATCCGGTAAAGAACCGGTCTGCGGCCGCCCGTGGACGGGCCGTGCCCCGATTCGGCGATCAGACCCTGCGCGCACAGTTCGTCCAGCAGCCGGGTAAGTGTGCTTACGGTCAAGCCGCTTTCCTCCAGCAGCTCGATCTTGGAGACCGTCCCCCCTTGGCGGATCAGCTCGAACAACTCTTTTTGTTTGCGGTTTCCGATGCGCTCGGAAATCGGACTGTTAACCATAAATCGCCACACCCACTAACGCACTAAGCAGAATAACGGACAACGGATGCATTCGGTAACGGGTAAGCCCCAGCAGCGCCAGCAGGAAAATGGCCGCTGAAACGCCGGTTTTCCAGGTCCACCATTCTGCCCGGAAATAGGTAAAACCAAAGCGCAGAGCCGCTACGACGACCAGCGCGGCCACTACGGGACGAAGCCCGTAAAAGACGGTTTTGACAGTTCGGTGCGTCCGGATGGCATAGAAGAAACGCGCGACGGCCGCGATCAGAACGATCGACGGGAGCACCATGCCCAGCACGGCTGCCGCCGCTCCGGGAAGCCCCATCGTCATTTTGCCGATATAAATCGCGCAGTTCGTCGCCAGCGGCCCCGGTGCCATGCCGGAAATCGCCACGGCCTCCGAAAACTGCTCCGGCGTCAGCCACCCCTGCAGCTCGACCTCATGCTGAATGGCCGGAATCATCGCGAATCCGCCCCCGAAGGAGAGAATTCCGATTTTGAGGAACGTCCAGAAAAGGGTGATCAGCATCGTTACACTCCCCATTATATGCCTTCGCCGAAATAACATTCGAGCTCGGGATAGCGGGGAACGGCCGGGTCAGCGGACCGCTCCCGTCTCCGTTTTTTAGGCTCGAAGCGAACGGCGAAGCCGAAATGTCCTTTTGCCAGCACCAGCACGCAGCCGGCGGTAACGCCAAGCACCATGACGAGCAGAGGATGGATTCCCGTCAGAAGCAGAGCCGCTATAGAACCTGCGAAGACAGTCAGCGAGGCGCCGTCGAATACCGAAGAGCGCAGCAGCTTCAATCCCGCATAAGCGATCAGAGCCAGAACCGCCATCTGAATGCCTTCCATTGCCGCAATAACTTTAGGATACTGCCTGAACGCTGAAAAGCCAATAGCGAGTATAAGCACCAGCACGAAGGTAGGCAGCATTATGCCGAGAACGGCGGCAAGCATGCCGGGAACGCTTCCGAGCTTGTAACCGATAAAAGCGGCCGCATTCACGCCCACTCCGCCGGGAGCGACTCCCGAGACCGAAATCACTTCGCCGAATTCGTCTTCGTCCAGCCAGCGGCGGCGCAGCACGATCTCCCGTTCGAGAATGGGCAGCATGGCAAACCCTCCGCCAAAAGAAACGGGCCCGATGCGGGCAAACGAACCGAATAATTGCAACAGCAGTTTCAAACGGGCAGCGGAAAATTTCAAGAGATTCATCTTCTTTCGTGTCTGAATAAGTGGATATCTCCATTTTAAACGACTTTCTATCATTTTGGAATAAACTTATGCGTATTTCTACTCATTTAGACGGATTCATCTGTTTATTAGCCGAACTTATACTCACTTATCCTTCATTTTATATAAAAGCTGGGATTTTTAACGTCAATTCCCTTTCTTTATAAACCTAAAATCCGATCTTCATAATAGGACTATAATTCCATATTTCGACAAAATATAAGCTTACCTGCCTTTTTTCTTGTTTCACTCCAAATTTACCGGGTAAATAAAGTTAGTTTCTAACAACCCGTACGTCATGCGCTCAATCGCCGTTTTGAGGGGTTGAGACAGAAGATGAATAACATGAAGGAGGTTGTTTTAGTGAAAAAACACTTAACGGGAGTTCTGGCTCTTCTGCTTACGCTGTCGCTGCTGCCTTTCCAGCACGCATCGGCGAAAGAAGCGGAGCCTTGGACCGATCAGACCCTGATCGCTCATGCGATGGGTGGAATTTCCGGTGAAACTCTCACTAACTCATATGAGGCTTTTCTGATCAATTACGAAAAAGGTCACCGCCTGTTCGAAGTCGATCTTAACTTGACATCGGACGGACAGCTCGCGGCACGGCACGACTGGCTCCGTTATTTGTCCGATCGTCTGCAGCCGACCCTTCCCGACAATCTTAAAGACGGACCTGTCACCTTGGAGGAATTCAAACGCCACAAAATTTTGAACAAATACACGCCTCTTGATCTCGATCTGCTGCTTCAACTGCTGGAGCAGTACCCGGACGCGTACATCGTAACCGATACGAAAAGCGAAGACCCGCAAGTCGTTCAGAAACAGTTCCAGCTTATCGTGCAAAAAGCAAAAGCGGTAAATCCGGCTCTTCTGGAACGCATTGTTCCGGAATTGTACGAAATCGACATGATCAACCAAGTGAAACAAATTTATGATTTTCCAAACTATTTCTTCTCTATCTACATGACCAGCTACTCCGAAAAAGAAATCATCTCTCTGGTGAAGAAAAATAACATCAAGGCGGTAGCGATGCCGGTCGAACGGGCTACCTCTACGATGATCGGCGGCCTGAGCAACCTGGGTGTTCCCGTCTATGTCCATACGGTGAATGAGTTGAAGGAAATCAAGAAGCTGAAAAAAATCGGCGTACACGGCTTTTACACCGATTTCCTGACTTACCGTGAGGTTGCGCCGGATTCGGCGGCCGCCAAAACACAGACCGCAGTCAAAGCGGCATCGGCCGCGCCGGCGGGCGACCAGGCAAGCAGCGTGGTACAAGCCGGGGATAAACCCGCTGCCGGGGCGCCTAAAGAGACGCTTATGCAAAAGCTCGCTTCGCTTGTCATTCAGGTTTTTGAAAAGTAAACGATCTAACGGGTTCGCTCATCCGGCGGCCCGTTTTTTTTGCGCCCGAAATTAATGGCCCTGCGGTAAGCCCGGAAATACAAAGAAACCGGATCACGAGGACCCGGTTCTTCCTATAGGAACGGAGCGCGCTCCGTTTCTTTCATATGTGCTTATATACGGCGATCGGCGTCTGCGGGGGCTTCGTCACGGTAGCTGCTGGACCAGCGGTGATATTCGTCCTCCGCGGCATCCTTCGTATGCCCGTAACGCTCTTGAAGCTTGCCTACAAGTTTGTCTTTCTCACCGTTAATAACATCCATATCGTCGTCCGTGAGCTTACCCCACTGTTTTTGCGCTTCCCCTTTGAGCTGTTTCCATTTTCCTTTGAATACGTTGCTGTCCATGGTATCTCATCTCCTTAGAGGGTTATTGGTTATCTCTACAATTCTTACTTACCCGGCAAGGTGCTTGATGAAACCCCGGAGCCCATCCTACAAGAGGCTTCGCATCCAAATCAAAAGAGCCGACTCTCTTGGAATCCAAGCAGCTGTCGGCTATCTTTATTACATCACACTTCCTCCCGCTGCGGCAGGGGGAAATTTTTACAGAAAGGGGTACAAATATCCACTTAAACAGGGCGCTTCGCTGTTACCTTGTGTGAGCGTCATTCCGTTCAACGTCTACCGCTCTCGCCTGCCGAAATTACAGGCCACTTCCATTTCCCAGATTCCATTCGGAATAAAACCGCACCAGATACTGCTCCATAAACTCATGCCGTTCCTCGGCCAGCTGCCTGCCGGTCTCCGTGTTCATCAGCTCTTTAAGCTTGAGAAGCTTCTCGTAAAAATGATTGATCGCAGTGCTCTTGCCTTCCCGGTACTGTTCCGCCGTCATTTCAGAACGCGGTTCGAGCTGCGGATCATAAATCAGGCTTCCCCGCGCCCCCGCGTAAACGAATGTCCGCGCTATGCCGATGGCTCCGATCGCATCGATCCGGTCCGCATCCTGGACGATCCTGCCCTCAAGTGTGCTCATCTTGGTGCCCGTGCCGCCCTGAAAAGACAAGGTTCCGATGATGTCCAGGATATGCCGGATCGTTTCGCCGGGCACCTCGTTGTCCGCCAGCCACTCGGCGAGTTTCTCCGTTTCCCTCTTCTTGTCGTCCACCAGTTTCTCGTCAACCAGATCATGCAGTAAAGCAGCCATTTCACAGACAAACTCGTCTGCATTCTCCTTCTTTGCGATAAGCTTGGCCAGACGCGTTACACGGTGAATATGCCACCAGTCGTGCCCGGTCGGTTCGTCCTTCAGCTTTTCCCCTGCCAATTGATACGCTTTCTCCAAAACAGTCTGTGGTTCCATAGCATACAATCCTTTTTAAATAATAATTGTGGAAAGAACGCCTCGATTTTGCCCCGGTTTGCTTCTGATATGCAGCGGGTCCAATCTCCGGACAAAAAAAAGTGTACTCCCCGGAATTGCGAGAGTACCAGAACGTGTGGAGTGTGAAATTGAAGCTGACCCGTACCCTTATTACACCATAAATAGACAAAGTTCATAAGGGATAAATTCGGCGAATAAAGGGCACAATTGTCTACTCTTTACTTGGAATTGACTTTTCTCAGCAAAAATACCGCATACGGCTTCAGCCTGTATGCGGTATTGAGCTTTTTACAGCGTCTATTATGAAATAGCGCGCATCAATTCCTTCACATCTTCAATGCGTGTCAAGCCGGTTGCGGAATCGATAATCGACGTGTACACGTGAGGAATGATGATTTCCGCACCGTTCTCCGCACAAACTTCCACGACTTTGCCGATGGTATCGATGTCGATGCCGCCGGTCGGTTCGAAAATTTTGATTCCCTGCGCGACGGAGGCTTTTACCATTGCCGCCAGCTCGTCCAAATGATCCGTCCCGCCGATCGGATAGAACTTGACGGAATGAATGCCGATTTCAGCGAGCATGGCTGCTGCCGCTTCACAAGAAATCGTGTCGTTTTCAAAAGAAACGCTGGTCGGTCCCGTGGCGATTCTTACTTGACCGGCCGTTCCGCTTGGCGTGATCAGGGCGTTCACGAGCGTATCCTCACTGCCAACCGCGCGCATAGCTCCGAGCGTGTAGCCCGCAGCCGGGAAAACCTGGTTGACGTGAGCCGGTTTCGTGCGGACGGAAACGTCCACAACCTTGCTCCACATCGCCGGATCGCCGGCGCCGAGACCTACGGAAACCGGCACGCCTGCGGCTTGAAACTCTTCTACGGTTTTAACCGCTTCGTCCACGGAAGGGAAGTTCTTAACCATCAGGCCCACATATACGCGACCTTCCGCCGCTTCTACGATCTGCTTGGCGTTTTCAGCCGTTTTCGCTAATACGTTTAATTTAATCGTCGGTTGTGCCATTTCTCTCCATCTCCTTTATCTTTAAGGGGGTTTTTAAAGACTAGGCTTGCAGAATTTCTTTGATTCTCTGCGCGATCACGCGCTCCTGGCCTTCCAGCAGAGGACGCGGGTCCACGCTGATGATTCCGAGGTTGGAGTAATGATTGCGCGTGTACACGGCCGGACTGCCGGATTCGAGCTCCTTAATGAGCTCGTAGGCGGTTTTGCCGGCGGCTTTCGCGTCAATGGTGAGCTGCGCGCGGTAGATGGCGCGTCCGGCTTCGTCCTGAGTGATAGCACCCTTCACGCCGGGAACGTCTTTCAGCTCCGCGATGAGCCATTCCATGCGCTCACGCTGCTGCTGGGACTCGTCCGGGCGGTTGTCGTAACGGCGAAGCGCCGTCAGGAGGCCGATGATGCCCTCCTTGCCGATCTTCATCGGACGGCCGACGCCTTTGTACTGCGCCCGGCAGGCAACCATCAGGTCCGCGCGTCCGCAGATGAAGCCGGACGTCGGGCCTTCAAGGGCTTTGCCGCCGCTGTACACGACGATCTCCACGCCCATCGCGACGTACTTGCGGAAGTCTTCTTCGGCGGCCGCGTCCACGATAAGCGGAATGCCTTTGTCCTTGGCGATGGCCGCCATCGTTTCGATGGACTGCATGCCCTTCTGCACCGCGTGGTGAGACTTCACATACAGCAGGGCGGCGGTTTTGTCCGTGACCGCTTCCGCGATGTGGTCTTTCTCCACGTGGTTGGCTTGGCCAACCTCGACGACTTTGCCGCCGCCGATAGCGATCATCTGCGGAATGGACGCTCCGAAATGGACGGAGTGGCCTTTCTGGATGATGATCTCGTTGCGGAGGCCGTCGGTGAGCGGAATACGCTCGATCAGCGACAGGCTCGTGCCTGCGATGACGGCCGCGACCGAAATCGCGATGCCTCCGGCCGCGCCCGTGGTCGGACAGCCGTCTTCGGCGCCCGTCACTTCGGCGATGACCTTGCCGGCCTGCACCATCAGTTCGCTGATGTCCACGTAGTCCATTGCCGCCTCGGCAACCGCCGCCGCCACATCTTTGTGGACGGCGCTGGCACCGAGAGCGGTCATTTTGCCGCTTGCATTGATGACTTGCTTACAACCGTAACGCTCAAAAATACTCATGGTCTCTCTCCTCTATCCTTGATTTGAATCCATGGTATGAACATCTTGTCGTGCAGAGCTCTTTCGCCAATCTCGCTTATTTCGTTACGATCGGGAAGATCGCGCCGAGGATCATGGCTCCGATAATCGCGCCGCCGGCGATCGGCTTTTTGTAATAGTAGAAAATAGCTGCGCCGATAGTTGCGCCGATCCCGACCGGAATGGAAGCCATAACGGCGGAAATGACAATCAGCGGGCCCAGATAACGCCCGGAGGCGTTCCCCGCACCCATCATGACATCTGCTCCGAACGTCGAATTCGAGGCGTTGATCGTAAATTTACGAATCAGGATGATGACTGCACCGACGGCTACGCCCAGTACGGCGCCTGTCAGAAGAGCCAGCGGGAAGTTCGTGAGCGGTGCCGTCATACCCGCGCCGAGCATAAGAGCCGGCACACCGATGCCGATTCCGGTTTGAAGCGAGCCGCCGATGTCGAGGATACCGACCAGAGGGGCCTCGAGAATACGGGCGAACAGGAAGCTTGCGCCGAATGCCGCTGCGGCCCCGTAGCTGCCGCCCTTCAGACCGGCTTCCAGCATGGCGACGATTGCGATATCGTTAAAAGCGCCTACATGATATACATAGTATAAGTGAGTTCCGGCGAAAATCCCAGAGGAAAGACAGGCGACGAACAAAACAAATGCCCACTCGGAATACCAGAAGCCTCTTTGCAAGTTGTTTTCCATGTTATTTCACCACCGATCCGAAGAATGCGTGCAGGTCGATAAGCCACTGCGGCGTTGTCAGGCTCATGCTCTTAAGAAGCGCCACGTCAAACGCGCGGAAGAAGCCGCTGAAGATGAACAGCAGGATAACGGCAACGAGCATGGTCTTCGTAATCCGGTTCCAGCCGCTGTCGTCTACGCCTTTACCGATCAAAATCCCCAGCACGATACCCGGCACGGCGTTGCCCATGACGAGATGGGAGAAACCGCCGAGCATGGTCGCCCATACGCCGGTCCGTTTGCCCGCATCCATGGCTGCGGTCCAGAATACGATCGGCATGATCGGATTGATCAGCCAGTTCGCGGCCGGGACAAGTACCTTCGTCGCCACGGATTGCAGCGAAGCCGGAATTGCGGCGGCTGTCGAGTTCAGTAGCGCGACAACTACCGCGCCGATAATCGCGCCGGTCCAAGCCATTTTACGCGGATCGTGGAGAGTTTCTTCCAGCTTTTTGTTGCGGGAAAGCAGCGCAGCGGCCGACCAGTGCGGAATGATCCGATGGTCGACGTCCTGGGTCAGGGCGCCTGCGCCCACGACGGATGCCCAGGCGTTGAACAGGAAGCCGAGGCCGAACGAAAAGTGAGCGACGGCGTCGCCTTCACAGGCGTTCAACTCGCCGAAAGTGCGGAATGCGCCCATTCCCTGCACGTTCGGTGCGTGGAACATCCGCGCTGCGCCGGCTCCGACCCCGAAACCGACCAGGAGTCCGATAATAATGGACTCAAATACGATCATCAATGTATTCATGTGTATCCCCCAAAACTTCAGTATACAGGTGGTCTCCAGTTCTCTCTATCCTCACACAACACAGCTGCCCCGGCAGCTCAGCGCATATGAAGCAGACGCTGATACTTGCTAAGGTTCTCTTTATTTTCTGTAAATTCCACTTCCGAAAGGTTTACATATTTCAGTTTGACCGTTATTCGCAGAGTCACCTCGTAACGAGTTCTCGTCCGCGGAAATAAGAATCCGAGAAACTTCTCACGGTATTGCGTCAAATGGGCCGAAACGACTTCCACATCCTGAGGCTCGATTTGCAGAAGAACATCTGACGTCTCCTTCGAAATTTGGCTTTTCATGCGGGTCAGAGCCTGTTGAAAAGCTCCCTGCTTGGTTTCCGACATCCCGCTTACGACGAGTGTTAACGGCTTTTCCTGAAACATGGTTTACCTCCCGTTTTTCTTGATATATTCTTCGGTTAGACGGCGGCCGAGTTCTTCGACATCCATGAAACCGAACCCAAGAACTTTTTTACCTTCGCGTATCGCCGTAACGCCCGCATCAATGGAACGCATGCCGAATTCCATCGGATATTTATATTTGGTATTCGCCGTAACCGCACCCGCTCCGCCGCTTCCGCAGAAGGAAATGCCGAAATCCGCGTTTTCCTTGTTCATCACGTCGCCGAGCTTCATGTCAGCGCCTACGCCCGGAATCACAATCGCAACGCCTCCCGCTGCCTCTACCCCTTTTGCCACGTTCTGGCCTTTGCCGAGACGGTCACCGATAACTACTTTCACTTTGTTTTCCATGAACTTTCACTCCTCAAAGGTTAGTTTTCGCCGCTTCGAAATGAACAGCCAGGAAGAATACCTCGGCGTCATCCAGTTTCCTTTGCGGCGGCATGTTGTAGCCGGCGAACAAGCGCTTGCTGAGATCTATGGACTCCGCGCTGATCTCCTCGAACATCTCGGGCTCGATTTCCGGCAAATATTCGTCCTGATCGACTCTTCTCAGGAAAGCGAGAAGATGAATGCCGATAATGACGGCTTTCGTATGCGGTATACTAAGCCCGATCTCTTGCGACATCGGACGAAGTTTCGTTAGCAGGTCTTTCACCGCTTCGAGCTTTTCGGGAGAAGCTTCCGTTTTTTGCGGAATTTCTTCCAGGACTTCATTTATGTTGTACATGATGTATCGCTCCAGCTCTTAAAGTATATTGCGGCAGCAGCTGCTGGTCGTATCGGACCGTTGTGCCTTCCGAATCCGTAAGGGAAACGGGCTCCTGCACAAGCCGGAATACGGTGATATCCGCTTCGGCGCCTTCTCGGAGGGTACCGATTTCGTTTTCACGCTGAATGGCTTTGGCCGGGGCCACGGTGGACCAGGCTACCACCTGCTCCAGGGAATATCCCATCGCCAGGAGCTTCGTCATGGTCAGGGCGAGGCTGTAAACCGGCCCGCGCTCCAGGTTTTCCAGATACAAGTCCGTGGAAATGGAGTACGGGTCGATCCCCAGTTCCTTCGCTTTCTTCATCGTGTCAAAGCTGAAACTGGAGCTTCCGTGTCCGACATCGAACAGGACACCGCGTTCAAGCGCGCGGACCGCCTGCGGAATCAAGCCTCCGTCCGGGCTCAGGATGCCGCCCGCTTTGCCGTGGAAAGCATGCGTGACCACATCGCCGGCTTCCAGCAGATCCAGCACGTCTCCAAGCTGGGGCGGGGCGTTGCCGATATGGACCATCACCGGAAGACCGGCTTCTCTCGCCGTATCCTTGGCGATCTGCAGAGGCCGGATGCCGCTTGTTTTGACGACCGAGCCGCTCATACGGGCCTTGATCCCGATAATAGCGTCCCGGTTGCGCTCGATAACCGCCAGAACTTCCTTGGGGTCCAGCTTGGTCAGATCGGCGAGCTCCGAACGTCCTTCGACGAGGCCCGGCGCCGAGATATTCAGCCAGGCGTAAACGCGGCTTTTGCTCGGCTCGATGCTTCTGCGGACGAAATCGTCGAAATTGGCGGCTCCCGAGCTTCCGGCGTCGACCACAGTCGTTACCCCTTGGTCGATTCCGACACGGTCAGGGGCTACGCCCATGGCAGGCACGCCTTCATAAATGTGGGTATGAATATCAATGAAGCCCGGCGATACATAACTCCCCGAAGCATCGAGCGTTTGCCCGGCCTCGACGACAGCCGTACCCGGTTTGAAAACACCTGTGATTTTCCCTCCGCTGACCGCAACATCAAATGCACCGGATATTCCTGTGGAAGGATCGATTACTGTTCCTCCGTGGATCAACAAATCCGCTTTCATGGTTACGCACTCCTCTCAAAATACCGTAGAATGGCCATTACTTCGCCTTCCGTCGCGTGGATGCGATGCTCGGAAAGCAGCATTTTTAATTCCTCCGCCAGCTCGCCTTCCGCCCCTTCGGCTGAAAGAGCGGAGTCCGTCTGGATATAAGCCGTATCGAATGCGATGCGGTTCATCATAAAAAGCAGATGAAGCGTCAGGCCTTCGAGTCTCTCTTCATTCAGATACGGAGCGAAACGTGTCCGGATTGCCCGGCTCAGTTCGAAGCCTTTCCAGATGATATCCTGGAATTTCTGCTCCAGATAGGAAAGCTCGGGCCGCTGCAGGCTCGATGACCGGCCTGCCGACACGCCCTCCGCACCCCCGTGCTTCTCCAGGTTTTCAAGCCTCAGCCGGATCGATTTGAAATCGTTCTTATCCGGAATCGGATTGACTACCACGACGGGGACGTGCGCTTCAATCGGGAAAATACTGATGACCAGATCGAAATCGCCGACAACCTGCTTGTCAAACTCCATCACGGAACAGAAAGCCGCGACCTGGAGTGTCTTGATTTCATTTTCGATGACCGTCTTCAAAAGCTTCGACGTCCCCCGGCCGGTTCCGCATACGACCAGCGCCCGGTACTGCTGGACTTCCTGCCTGCGTTCGAAAGCGGCCTGAAAGTGCAGAACAATATAAGCGATATCCGAGTCCGACAACAGAATGCCATAAGGGGAAAATACTTCACCGCAGGCGGATCTCACGGTTTCGAACATGGTCCGGTAAGATCGGAGTATTTCTTGAAGCAGCGGATTCGGCTCCGCGACTCCGTAGCTGTACTTGTTCAGTTTGTCTGCGATATGCGCATGCAGATGCTGCATGAGATCCGGATCTTTGCGGAACCGGACGTGAACCGACTCACTCACGATGTCGATAAGCTTCTTCGTCACGGCAAAAGCGTCAGGCAGCTGCGCCCCTTCTTCATCCCGTCCTTTAAGCAGCGGAGGGATCAAACCGATTGCCGGGAGGCTGACGTAGCGGATGTTCTCCTCCGAAAGAGGAAGCTCCAGCTCCGCGAACAGTCCCGTCAGCTTCTGCCGGAATAAATCCGAGATGCTGAGGTGATAGCCGGCCAGCGACCGCTGATCGGAGGCGACAGTGCGTTCGCCGGAATCGGCGGCCGGTTGTTCCTCCGCCGGGCGCTGCCTCTGAATGACGATGCAGAGCCGGATAAACACCCCGATGATCGCATTGTCCGTCAGCAGCAGCTGGGTTTTCTCCCGGATCTCGCGGACCAGGGAGCCCACATCCTCGAACACGCGGTCGAGATCGCGCACCGGCTGCAGAAACCATTCCAACAGCTTGCTGAAGTGAAGGTGCGGACGCCGCTCCTGCACGACTCCCTGCACGATCTGGAACATGTCGTTTCCGTCCAGCAGGTCCTGGATCACATGCTCCAGCACTCCCCGCCTTCTCATTTCGGAACCGCTTACCCGGATTCCGTGCCGGGTGCGGTTCAGCGTCAGTCCCGAACCCGCAAGCAATTGATCGGCAAGAGCCAAATCCGCCTGAACCGTGTTCCGGCTTACATCGTGCTTGGCGACGAGCTCGCCGATGGTGAGGTACCCGTCCAGCAGCAGCAGATCGATAAGCATGTGCCTCATCCGTCCCTGCTGGTTCAGAAAGACGTGCTCGCCGACGGCATCCAGCTTCTCCAGCAGATGAATGCGGTCCGTATCGCTGCAGTCGATCCAGATCCCCCGGCTCGGCTTTGACAGCAGTTCAATCTGCTCCTGCTGAAGCCAAAGCCGGATGGATTCGAGATCGTATTTCACGGTTCGTTCGCTGACTTGAAACACTTCCGCACATTCCTTGATGCGGAGCGGACTGTGGGAATAGACGATTTTTTTGAGCAGTGCACGAGATCGCGTTGTGAGCGTCATGATAGCCCTCCTGCATATTCATCCTGTTAACGTCTATTGTACCACTACCCGCCCGCCAGTACGGAAGAAAAACAAGACCTTTCCCGCCGAGATACTGTCTTCGCAGTTTCCGCTGATTTCACTCGTAAGCGTGCGTTGTTTCATTTTGAGGTATTTTTAGACTTACGGGTATATCGGGCCGGCCCGCGCTAAAGTTTACAGCCACTCCGCCACGGCCGGAACCCGGTTTATGATATGCCGACGAATTTCTTCGGCCGTATCCAGTTCCAGCGCTTCGTCCGCCAGACGGCTAAGCTCGCTCCGGTTCAGCTTATGCATAAGCGCCCGCGCCGTAGCGACGGAGCCGCTTCCCATGCTGAACTCATCCAGCCCCATGCCGAGCAGCAGCGGTATCGCGACGACACTGCCCGCCATTTCGCCGCACATGCCAACCCAGCGGCCTTTCGCATGCGCCGCCGTGATGACGTGTCGGATCAGCCGGAGCACCCCCGGATTGAACGGTTCGCTCAAATGCGCGATCGTTTCGTTCATCCGGTCCGCCGCCATCATGTACTGCACGAGATCGTTGGTGCCGATGCTGAAGAAGTCGGCTTCGCGCGCCAATTGGTCAGCCGCCATACCCGCCGCCGGCACCTCGATCATGATGCCTACCTCGACGTCCTGTGCGTACTTGACGCCCTCGGCGTCCAGCTCGGCTCTCGCTTCGGCCAGGACCGCGTTCGCCTGACGGAGCTCTTCGATGTTCGAGATCATGGGATACATGATCTTCACATTGCCGTAAGCGCTCGCACGGAGTATCGCGCGCAGCTGCGTGCGAAACAGATCCTTCCGGTCCAGGCAGAGGCGGATAGCGCGGTAGCCCAGGAACGGGTTCGCTTCCTTCGGCAGAGTCAGATAAGGAAGCTCCTTATCTCCGCCGATGTCCAGCGTCCGGATGACGACCGGCTGGCCGGCGAACATTTCGGCCACGATCTTGTAGGCCAGAAACTGCTCCTCCTCCGTCGGCATCGTATCGCGCCCCATGTACAGGAACTCCGTCCGGTACAGCCCGATGCCTTCGGCTCCGCCGTCTCTGGCAGCCTGGGCGTCCTGCGGACTGCCGATGTTGGCGGCAAGCTCCACATGATGCCCGTCGGCGGTTTCCGTCGGGCGTCCGATGTAGACGCCCAGCCGCGAGCGGCGCTCTTCGTACCGGAGCTGCTTGCTCCGGTACAGCTCCAGCAGCCCGGCATCGGGATTGATGTGGACGGTGCCTTCGCCCCCGTCCACGATCACGTAGTCGCCGGGCTGTACCCGCTCCGCCCCCGCGCCCATGCCGACGACCGCGGGAATTTCCAGCGAGCGGGCCATGATCGCCGAGTGCGAGGTACGGCCGCCCACCGCCGTAACGAAGCCGGCGATGCGGCTGCGGTCGAGCCGCGCCGTATCCGACGGCGTAAGGTCATGGGCGAAGAGGACGACCGCTTCGCCCCCGCCGCCGATATCGCCGGCGGATTCCCCGCGCAGCAGGCGCTGGAGGCGGCCCGCCACATCGCGGATATCCGAGGCGCGTTCGCGCATGTACGCGTCGCTCATGTTCTCGAACAGCTCCACGAGCACCTTCGCCGCGTCTTCCACGGCCGCTTCGGCGTTCAACCGCTCCGAGCGGACGGCTTCGGCCGCCGCCCCGACGAAATCGTCGTCTTCGAGCAGCAGCATGTGCGTCTCGAAAATTTCGGCATGAGCCTCGCCCAGTTTGAGAGCGGTTTCTTCTTTGAGGCACTGAAGCTCGTCAAGCGCCTCCCGTGTCTTCTCCTCCAGCCTGGCAACCTCGGCTGCGATTTCCTCTTCCGGCAGCGTTCTGCGCTGGGCTTTCTCAGCCTGCGGCTGCCATAAATGCGCTTTCCCCATCGCATAGCCGGGAGCGGCCGCGATGCCCTTCACGCTTTCGGTAACTCTCTCCTCTATCATCCGGTCACCTATTCAAGTACGGATTCGAGCATGGTTCCCAGCTCGTTCACCGCTTCTTCTTCCTGCTCGCCGGAAGCTTTGACCGTTACTTTATCGCCGTAACGCATTTCCAAAGAAAGCAGTCCGACGATGCTTTTCGCATTGACGCTTTTGTCGCCCTTGGCAATCGTAATGTCGCATGTAAACGCTTTTGCTTTTTTCATAAGTGCCCCTGCGGGACGCGAGTGAATACCTAACGGATTTTGTACGGAAAACTCTTTCTCCATCTGTGGTATCTCCTTCCGAATTAAAACGGTTTCTGTATGGCTTAAACATTTTGTAAAGGAAAGGTTCCTGTAAGCCCAAGATAACGCAACCGCTTCCAACTGAAAAGATCAAACCTTTTGCACCATCCTCGGTGCAAAAAGAAAACCGGATCTGGGAAGATAGTCCCAAATCCGGTTATTTCGGTCCCGTTTTACAGGGAATTCAGGCGGAGAAAGTAGGCGGTCGAGGCAGATTTCCTTCCTCTCCGAGAGGTTCCGTGCCCTCCCTTTTTTTCCGGCCGTGGGCCATTAGCCTGACGGCTTTCGCCTGCACGACCGGAATCAAAATCAGACTGGCGAGCGTGACGCCGATAATGGAAATGTACAGCCAGCCCTCCAGTTTATCCAAAGACATAATGAATACGAGCAGCACAATCCGCATGCCGACCAGCATGCTCTCCCGCCAGATAAGGAAGGCCGCTTTCCGGCCCGGTGCGTAGTCCTCAATACATTGAAACTGCTGGGCGTTCCAGATCATCGCAAAGAAAAACATGCCGAACGCCGTAAGCACATTCGAAAGGATCAGCAGCGGTTTAAGAGGAAACATCGCGATCACAAACCCGGCCGACAGCAGAAGAACGCCGAGCCAGAGACAGAAATGATCGTTCCATTTGAACTTGCGGTACAAAATCAGCCCCAGAAAAGCCGCGCCCGTATACAACAGATTCAGCAGTGCGATCAGCAGCTTATCCTGGGTAACCGTGAACGTGAAGACAAGTGTAAACAGGTTTTGAAACTGAAGGAATACGCCTCCAGCCAATATTGAGAGGATCAGCCAGACCGAATGGCGGTCGCCGAAAACCCGCTTCCACTGAAGCTGCTGCCAGAAGCCCAGCCGGGGCGTTTCCGTTCTCGGAAGTGATATACGAGGCATCGTAGCCGAGAAAATCAGCATGACGATCAGGAAGACAAACATCAGGACAAACGAGCTTTCATACCCGAACCAGCTGATAAACTGGCCGAAATAATAGGAATAACCATGGACAAAATCGACGCGATGAGATTGTTCGCCGCAAAAAAAGAGGCGATTTCAGTTCCTTTCCCGGAAAAAGAAACGCTTAGATTTTGGGCGACCGTATAGAACCCCCACATGAGACCGACCGGAAATCCGATCAGGGCGATCCACAAAATCCGGTTCTCCAGCGTAAGAAACGTCAGCATAACAAATGCGGCCGTACCTCCGAATGCGGACAGGGCGAGCAGCAGGCGGATCGTACGGTGGTAGAGCAGTTTCGCCCCGAGAACGAACGAAAATCCCCATCCGAGAAACATCACCATGTTGAACCAGGAAATTTCAAAAATGCTGGTATTCGCCTGCCAGATATACAGGTTCACGAAAATCCCGATGTAAATAAAAATAATGGACGACACAAAATTCATGATCAGCATTTTTCGTATGTTCGTCGACAACGGATTCACCCTTCCGGCTTAAGCATCCGATCAATCGGGAAAATTTTCCGATTCTCAGGCTCTTTCCGCATTATAAGCATAAGTTGTAAGCGCGTCCATGATTAAATTTGTTAAATATACGTGATTATTTTTTATAAAGAGACAACCCCCCAATCCTCTCAATCTAGCGGTTCATAACATAGAGAGATTTTTCTAATCGAATCCGGGAGGAATGATCCATGACGACTTTGATCTCCGTACTCGCTTTCATCGCCGCAGCCGCTGTCGTTTATTTCATTTTCCGCAAAAAAGAACTGCCGAAAGAACCCCATCGGCCCTGCCAGCTGATCGTAAAGTTCAAACCGGAAACTCCGGAAGAGCTTATTGCAAACCTTCATAAAAAATACAAATGCAAAGTCGTGGAACAGTGCGGCACGCTCGGTCACCAAGTTCTGTTTACGAAGCGGCCTCTTCTCAAAACGATCAAGCACTATGAAAAACACGAGGTGCTGGAGTATGCCGAATTAAACTACATGTATCAGGCGTTCGAGCCCGCGCCTTCCGGCGGCAAGAAGCCCGGGAAAGGGCAATCCTCCTCGGATGTGCATGCATTAGCCATCCCTAACGATCCTTATTTCGGCCTCTATCAGTACGGTCCGCAAAAAATTTCGGCCCCCTCGGCATGGGATGTGGCGCAAAGCGCCAGTTCGGTCGTCATCGCCGTCCTCGATACGGGAGTCGAACTGACGCATCCGGATCTGGTCGCGCATCTGGTTCCCGGTTACGATTACGTGGACAATGATCCGAATCCGAGTGACGGCAACGGACACGGCACCCATGTGGCGGGCATCGCGGCCGCCGTTACGAACAACGGGATCGGAATCGCCGGCGTCGCCCCGCTCGCTTCCATTCAGCCTATCCGTGTTCTCGACAACTCCGGCAGCGGAACGGTAAGCAATATCTCCAACGCGATCATATACGCCTCCTTCTTCGGCGCCAAGGTCATCAACCTGAGTCTCGGTTCCCCGTACAGCTCGACTACTCTCCAATACGCGCTCGATTACGCCTGGGGCAAAGGCTCGGTCATCGTGGCTTCGGCCGGGAATGACGGGAGCACGACCCCCAACTATCCGGCCGCCTATTCGACGGTCATTTCAGTGGCTTCCACAGATTGGGCCGACAACATCTCCTCTTTCTCCAACCGCGGAAGCTGGGTGCAGGTCGCCGCGCCCGGAACGGCGATCCTCTCGACGTTCCCCGGCTCCAGCTACGCCTATCTCAGCGGCACGTCCATGTCAGCCCCCCACGTGTCGGGCGTAGCCGCGCTCCTTGCGGGACAGGGCCGTACGAATGCGCAAATCCGCGACGCGATTCTGTTTAACGCCGATCCGATTTACGGAACGGGGACGTACTGGGTGTACGGCCGGGTCAACGCGGACCGCGCGGTACGCTCCTGAGCGAGGCAGACAGGGAGACGTACGTAGAGGCTGCAAGTTGATGCCGAATGTGAGGTTACTGGGCCGTTTAGGTGAAGTTTACGAAACCGGTCGTGCCGCCTTGCAGGAAAGCCCGCCATTCTTACGGCGTTCCCCCCGCTTTAGAGATGCACCAGAGGAAAAAAGCTCCCATCACGGGGGCTTTTTATTGTTCTGCTTTTTTATTGTCCGGCCTCTTAATTCAGCCATCCTCAGTCCTTTAATTGGAGACGTTCTCCAAATCTTTCGATTTTCTTGGAAATAAATCGCTTTCAGCCCGTTTTGTCCGCCGTACGGTCTCATTTCCGCCTATATGGCGCTCTAGCTGCCTTGCCCGCTTTTTCCATTGGCCTTTACAATAAAGAAATGAATTTATCCCTGAGGAGGTGGTGGCATGGGCAGTCAGAGGCTGCTTCGGAATTATGTGAAAGCGAACCTGGGGTTGTATTCGGTCGGGGTCGCCTTTATTATCCTGTCTAACGTGGTGCAATCGTTTTTCCCCAGAGTCCTGGGAGAATTTACGGACGATCTGCAGCTGAAAGTCGCCACGTCCCACACGGTTGCCGGCTACAGCTTGCAGCTTCTCGGAATCGGTGTGGCCTACGGAGTGCTTTTCGGTATCGGCCAGTATACGAACGCCCGGCTTGGACGCCGGTTCGAATACGCGACAAGGCAGAAGCTGTTCCGTCATTTCTCCACGCTCAGCGAGCATTATTTCTCCAGGCACGGTGTCGGCAAGCTCCTCAGTTACGTCATGAACGACGTGACGGCAGTCCGAGAGTCCATCTCGAACGGAGTCAACCAGACCACCAATGCCATCTTCTTTATTCTCTCCGCTTTTGTCATGATGTCCTTCAGTTCCATTCCTTTCGGCTTAATAGCGCTGAGTCTCGCGCCTATGGCTCTTATCCCGTTTATCGTCGTGTTCCTCGGGCCGCGCATCCGCTCCCGGTCTCTTGAGGTGCAGGAATCGCTCGCCACGATGACCGAATCGGCCGAGGAACAGTTCGGCGGTATCCGCGTAACCAAAACGTTCGCGGCCGAAGAAATCGCCTACGAGCGTTTCGGCCGGAACGTCGATGATATCCGGGAAAAGCAGCTTCGGCTCGTCCGGATGTCGTCGCTTTTCCAGTCCCTTCTTCCCTTGATGGGCTCTTTTTCGATGATCATTGCCATTCTCGCCGGGGGCTATATGACGCTGCATGGCCAAATTACGCTCGGCAGCTTCGTGTCCCTTACCTTCTACTTACGGATGATGATGACGCCTCTGCAGCAGATCGGCAACGTGATCAATATGATGCAGCGTTCGCGCGCGTCGCTGGAGCGTCTCAATCACCTGCTGGCCGTAAAACCCGATATCCGGGAGGAGGCAAAAGCGGCGCATCTGGAAAACGGTGCGGGAGAACTGGAAATCCGCGGACTATCCTTCTGCTACCCCGGTTCGGACCGCCGCGCTCTGGAAGCCATCGATCTGAAAGTGGAGCCGGGCAGGACGCTTGGCATCATCGGACGCACGGGGAGCGGCAAAACAACGCTCGTCAAGCTGCTCCTGCGCATTTACGATCCGCCCGCGGGTACGATTTATATCGGTGGCCACGATATACGCCGGGTAACGCTCGAAAGCCTGCGCTCGCAGATCGCCTATGTCCCGCAGGACGGCTTTCTGTTCAGCACGACGATCCGGGACAACATCGCCTTCTCCAGGCGGGATGCGGCGGACGACGAAATGCAGCAGGCCGCGCGCGAGGCGCAGATTTACAGCAGCATTACGGAGCTGCCGCGCGGGTTCGAAACGAAGCTCGGCGAACGCGGCATCACCTTGTCCGGCGGTCAGCGCCAGAGAGCGAGTCTGGCGCGCGGCTTCATGAAGCGGGCCCCCATCCTCATTCTCGATGACAGTGTTAGCGCCGTGGATGCCGTGACCGAAACGAACATCGTCCGCCAAATCCGCGCCGCCCATCGCGACAAAACAACGCTGATCATCGCGCACCGGATCAGTGCGGTCAAGCATGCGGACGAAATCATCGTCCTGGATGAAGGCCGCATCGTGCAGCGGGGCACTCACAAGGAGCTACTCGCCCTTCCGGGCTTGTATGCTTCCCTGTATCAGATTCAGGAGGAGGGGACCCGGCATGCCTGATCCGAAATCACCGGACGCCAACGCTCCAAGGGAGCCTGCTTCCACCGGTTCGGCCGGAACTGAGAGGCCCGGGCAAACGGCGGATACCGCGAAAAGCAGCGGAGCCACCGAACCGAAAGAGGGCCCGCGCCCGGG
This sequence comes from Paenibacillus chitinolyticus NBRC 15660, assembly GCF_000739915.1. Classification (GTDB taxonomy): domain Bacteria; phylum Bacillota; class Bacilli; order Paenibacillales; family NBRC-103111; genus Paenibacillus_F; species Paenibacillus_F chitinolyticus. The sequence goes on from NZ_BBJT01000003.1 coordinate 966,226, forward strand.
CAGACTCGCCGCATTCAAAGCGACGCTCACGTATGCCAAGCCGCACAAGCTCACGTTCATCGGCATTTTTTTCTGCTCGCTGATCGCCATCATGGCCGAGCTGCTGCAGCCGTATCTGGTCAAAATCGCCATCGACGACCACCTATTCGGCGGAAGCGGAGCCATGCGGCCCCTTCTGATCATCGGCCTCTTTTACCTGGGGCTGTCCGTCGTCAACTTTGCTTTTACCTATATCCAGAACAACCTGCTCCAGTATGCCGGGCAAAGCATCGTCGCCAGTATCCGCAAAAATCTATTCGCTCATATTTCAAAACTGTCGATGTCTTTCTTCGACCGTTATCCGATCGGGAGCCTGGTCACGCTCGAATCGAGCGATACCGAGACGATCAGCCAGTTTTTCACTCAGGTATTCCTCAGTCTAGTCCGGGACGGGATGACCCTGGTGCTTATCATCTTTTTCATGTTTCAACTGGACGCCACACTCGCCTGGTACAGCATGCTTCTTCTGCCGGTCATCGCGCTGATCGCCGTCCTTTTCCGTTCCATGCTGCGAAAAGCTTACCAAGAGACGCGGGCGCAGCTGTCCCGCCTCATCGCTTATCTGGCTGAAAATCTCGCCGGGATGAGCCTGATTCAGACGTACAACCAGCAGGATGAGCAGTTCGGACGTTTCAGCGACCGCAACGGGCAGTACTTGAAAGCCAACCTGAAAGAAATCCGCACCAACGTGCTGTTCAACCGGTCCTTCGATACTTTCGGCAACATATCCGTCGCACTTCTCGTGTGGCTCGGGGGACTCGCTTTTCTCGGCGACAGCATCGAATTCGGTGTGCTTTACGCGTTTATCACTTACATCCGCCAGTTTTTTCAGCCGATCAACCAGATTACCCAACAGTGGAATACTCTGCAATCGACCTCCGTTTCGATGGAGCGGCTGTGGAACATTTTTTCCACGGAACCCGATGTAAAAGAACCTGCCGGCGAAGGTAAAGCCGAAGTCGACTGGAAAAAAACAGCCGGAAAAATCGACTATAATCACGTGGATTTTTCTTATGTGGAGGGAAGCAAAGTCCTCCGGAATCTGGACCTGCACATCAAACCGGGGGAAATGATCGGGATTGTCGGAACGACAGGCGCCGGCAAAAGTTCGCTGATCTCCCTGCTTACCCGCTTCTATGACGTGAACGCCGGAAGCGTCACGATCGACGGAACCGATATCCGGCGCATTCCGCAGGATACGCTTCACCGGATGATCGGGCTCGTCCAGCAGGAACCGTACCTGTACTCCGGGACGATCCTCGACAACGTGCGGCTGTTCCGGCAGGAAATCAGCCGCGAAGAGGTGACCGCCGCTTGTAAGGCCGTCGGCGCCCATCCGCTCATCGCCCGGCTCAAGGACGGGTATGACACGAAGCTTTCGGAACGCGGCAGCGGCCTCTCGGCCGGCGAGAGACAGCTCCTGTCGTTCGCGCGAATTCTCGTATTCAAACCGAGAATTCTTATACTCGACGAAGCTACGGCCAACCTCGACTCCCATACGGAGCAGCTCGTGCAAAAGGCGCTCTCCGTCGTCTCCGAAGGCAGGACGTCTTTGCTCATCGCCCACCGGCTGTCCACGATTATGCACGCCGACCGGATCATTGTCATGAAGCACGGCGAGATCGTGGAGGAAGGCACCCACGGGCAGCTGCTGGCCAAGAAAGGCTACTACGAGGAGCTGTACCGCCACTCGCGGGGCATGCAGGCGATCGGGTCCTGAATCTTCTGCCCGCATGTATAAAAAAAGACCCGCAGCCACACGTTCGGTTACGAACGCAGGCTGCGGGTCTTTTGTGTCAGTTTGCTTCCGTCACTGCAGCGAGGCAGGGTTTACACATACAGAATCCATATCAGGGCTACAAGGGAGGGGAAGCCAATCTCCACGGAGCTCTGCTTGCAACTTTCGCAGCCTCGAATTAGCCTGAACTCCATGCGGCTGTGAGAGTTCAAGCAATATTTTTCTTCTATTGACAGAAAAACACCCTCTTTGTTTAGTATCATGGAAGTGTCGAGCGGCCATGCAAACAAAGAAAGGTGTGTAACCCAATGGTACTCCATCGTTCCCTGTCTGACCAGTCTCGCTTTTCGTCCGTATTTCGATCTCTTAAACTCGGTAAACTGCTCCTCGAGGCAGGGATTCGGAAGTCTTTCGGTCATAGTGCTCTCGTTGTTTTTCAGTTGCTGTTTTCGCTTGTCTTCGAGAGCAAGAATTGGTTTCAAACGATAGTTGCCATCGAGAAGGGGAATTATTCACCTTCATTGGAGCTGGCTTTTCGCATCGCACGTGTTTTCGAAAAGTCCATCGAAGAGGTCTTTCAATATGATGATAAGCAATAAGGAGGTTCATTATGTTGAGGAAGAGTACAAATTCAGGTAGAAGGTCTGCAGTAATTACCGGGGTGTTATTAATATCCGGGTTGGTTACAGGTATATTTAGTGTCGTTCCTGTTATAGATGGAGCAGACTACCTTGTCAAGGCTTCTACAAATGGAAATCAGGTACTAATAGGAGCGTTTTTCCAGTTGTTAATGGTTGTTGCCTATGTTGGTATTCCTATTTTGATGTATCCGATTTTAAGCAAGCCTCATAAAGGTTTAGCTCTTGGATCTGTTGCTTTCGGCATCATTGCGGGTGTGTTCATTATTATTGGTGTAATCATTCTTCTGTTGCTGCTGACATTAAGCCACGAATTTGCAAAATTCGGAACTCTGAATGGTTCGTATTTTCAGACCCTAGGTGGATTGTTACGGGAAGGACGTGATCTGGTGAACCATGTGGCCACGACACTGACATCTGTTTTGGCAATGTTCTTGTTTAACTGCATATTTTACCAAACAAAATTTGTTCCGCGTTGGTTATCCGTTTCGGGTCTTATTGGGTCGATATTGTCCATATTGGCAAGCTTATTATTTATGATTCGCTTCATCGGTCTCGATGCAACCTACATGACGTTGAACGTTCCAATAGCCTCTCAACAATTAATTTTGGCCATATGGCTAATCCTTAAAGGATTCAACCGGGTTGATGTTCTAGAAAAGAAGGTGTAACAGAAATGAATACATCAGAACGTTTCTGGGACAAAACAGCAAGTCAATATGATCAAATCGATTGGAAGATGGGCATATCGTTCTGCGAAGAATGAATGAACTGTTGAAACCAGGAGGATTATTGATTTCTGCAACACCCTGCGTGGGAGAAAAAATATTTCTAAGCAGCTTGTTATTCTTTGCAGGCAGAGTTGGTCTAGCACCGAAGATAAGATCATTTAAAATACGCAATTTAGTCGTTACAATTGAGGAAGGGAATTTTTCAATTGTCGAATCGGATTGCTTGAAGAAAAGCTCTCAGGAATATTTTATTGTTGCCAGGAAGATTTGATAGGTTACTAAGGAGCCGTTTCACTCCAATTTTTTGCCGCCACTTATGGTAAGGTTCCCCGCGATATACCCAAGCACAAAGTAGGATTTGACTACAAAATATACATTGTTGTTTGATGAACACCCACTCTTATATTAAGAGTGGGTGTTATCGTTTTTTTCGCTTACGTGTTCAATATATGATACAAATTAGACCTAAGAGTATCTACCTTTGTGTTTCCTCACTAAACTCTGACAATCCCTCATTAAGAGTAATGCTAAGAAAATCTACGAGCGAATCATTTTTTCAAATGAAGCAGGGATTTAGCTTGATTCTGGCTCTGGCGCTCTGCCAAATTGTTTTGAATGCTTTAGTTCCAATATTTATGATGACACTCCTTTCTCCATTAATTTAGCAGAATTTCGCTTTAGCAATTCTGTACGAGTTATTTTATTGGAAATTTCGTTTTTGACAAGAATAATTTGTTGGAAATAAAATATCCCTCTTTCCATGAAGAAACAACTTAGAAGAGGGATTGATTTACTTTGAAAATATAAATTTTTCTACAGTTTTTAAACTCTAGCTATAACTCAGATGCTTATTAGCAGTGCTATTCATGGAGTCTTTTTCTGTTACAAATTTTCCTGTTCTGATTTTGCTAGTCGCCATTCTCGAACAAAAATATCTGAACCTGTCATAAAAACATTATAAAATTGGTCTAAAAATTCTTCCGTCTCTTGAATAAATGGTTGTATAAATTCATAATCATTGACTTTATCATAATTAATTTTTATTGTATCTTTCTTCTTAATTGTTGATTCATCAAAGCTATTATACATTTGTGTCTTAAAATGTATAATTTTTTGCCCCGCAACTTCCTCAAGAAAGACAAATCCACCAATTGCAAAAGGTCTTCCACTTTCATGACAAGGATAACATTCGACCTCCGCTTCAACTCTCCATTGAGTGTCTTGTCCCCAAATATGTGTTTCAAGTAAACATACAATATTATTCATCACATCAGTGTAATTTCTGTCAGAAATAGCTTTTTCTATATCTCTGCAAATTGCTGGCATTTTTTTACGTAAAAGTTCATTCAACGAATTATATAAAATACTCTTTCTTACTTCTATTTTACTGTCTTGGTTCATTGTAATCTATCCCCCCTAATTCTTCATTATAAATCATCGTATTTGAAGAATCTTTCATTTTTCTAAGCTTTTTTCTCCTGAATTATGGCAACCTTGACGAATGTCATTTGACATTCAGAATTTATTTAAAAATGTTGTGTTGAAGGCTCTGCCTTAAAGCTGTTTTGTCACAGACGACTACTGATTATCAGAATCAGCAAACAAAGGCGCAAGTTTAGATTAATCTTAACATCACTACATGTGTATACCGTTTACAGTGTCCACGCCATAATGGGAGCCACACTAAATTTTTCGCCGTCACTTATGGTACGGTTCCCCGCGTATTGTGTCTCGGTATAACGTTTTGGAGAAGATTGAAGTGCGGTTTGTGATTTAAGGAATAAATAATGTACCGTATTACTGTCTCTTTCTCTAATGCCTTATTCCATATAGATAATAATTCATCAAGCGTAATTAATTCACGTGAAGATTCTGCGTTGCAGAACAAAGTGCCTTAATGGCTAACCAAAGGTACTCTGGGCGCGCGCCCGAGCATGCTTCGGCTAGTACAACGAGCATGCAGCTAAAAAGATTTGGCATGGCAGCATTTTTTTCGATTTTTTTGATTCACCGTCAAACGTCGATGAAATTGCCAATTGCGGAACTTCCGCGCGAGCACGACAAAAAAGCTCAAGCTTATTGAACTTGAGCTTTTTGCCGCGGCAACTCAACGTTCGCGCGCACCGGGATGCGTGCCAATGTAACAGCAAGCTCTGTCGCAATTGCGTTACAGCCTCTCCCCATAACAAATGTAAACATTTGAACCTTCCTAACGATGGTATTTGCCTCGTTTCTACACCTTATAGCGGAAGGACAATTTCCCCCTCGACATTCATAAAAAATTTATAATATTCCCCCTTTCATCTTTATAATTTTTTTGTAAGCTGGATCAAGTTCGTATTTATAATAACGGGAGGTAGAATCGGCATGAGGTTTTGGGAAATAGGCTTGATCGTGGTCAATTTTGGCTTGTTGTACTGGGCGGTAATCGCGAACAAGAAAGGCGGCCGGGGATTGTTCATCCCTTTAGGGACCGCCTACAGTTTGGTAATTGTGCAGATTGTCGTGGAAGGTGGACGGTGGGAGATGGTTCCTGCCTACTTGACGCCACTCTTATTGACGGCTTATTTCTTCATTGGCAAGCGGAGGGAGGGCGGCAGAAGCCGGATTGCGGTTACGGTTCAAGCGGTGCTATTGACCGTATATTTGTTGGTTTCGGTTGCGCCGCCTGCGATATTGCCGGTATTCTCGTTTGAGAAACCGACGGGGCCATATGCGGTCGGAACGACGGTTTATCACTGGGTAGATGAACAGCGGCGGGAAACGTATTCGAGCAACCCTGAAGACCGACGCGAGTTGATGGTGCAAGTTTGGTATCCGGCCGCCGAAGGAAGAGGGGAAAAGAGGAGTCCTTATCTTTTAAACGCGTCAAAAGTGACTGGAGGAATATCGTCCAAAACGCTCGGCCTTCCGGCTTTCACGTTTAGCCATCTGGGACTGATCAAAACGCATTCTTTGTTGGAAGCCAAGCTTTCGGATGCGGAAAGCCGTTATCCGGTATTGATTTTTTCTCACGGAATGAACGGGTATCGCAATCAAAATATGTACCAGGTGGAAGAACTGGCAAGCCACGGCTATATCGTGGTAGGCATCGATTATGCTTATGAAGCTGCCGCTTCAGTGTTTCCCGACGGAAGAGTAGCCCCGAGCAGAACGGACAGCAAATTGACTTCCAATGCCCAGTACGAACAGCATATCCCGCTTTGGACCGACGATGCTACCTTTGTGCTCAATCAAGTGGAGAAGCTTAATCGGAACGATCCTGCAGGCCGTTTTACCGGCAAAATCGATATCGATCGAATCGGCATGCTTGGACATTCGTTCGGGGGAGCCGTTACATTGCAAATGACGAAGAACGATTCGCGCGTGAAGGCTGCCTTATGCATGGACGGCGGGATTTATGGTCCGCCGGTTTCCGACAAAGGATTGGGGAAACCGTTCTTTCAGATGTATTCCGAGGAGATCTACAATTTGGTGATGGCCTCATACGACGATGTCGCTAAACAGTTAGGTGGGGTAAGCCGCGAAGTGTTTGAAGCCCCGAGAAAAGAATATATACAAAAATCGCGCAATGCTTTGGCAGGCGGGGGGTTATCGATCCTTATTCCGGGTTCAAAGCATGCAAGCTACTCCGATCTTGCATTATTCTCTCCGCTGCCGGGCTTGGGCGGCGCAGACCCGCGGCGGGATCACCGCATCGTGAACGAATTCAGTGTTGCCTTCTTCGATCGGTATTTAAAAGGGAAGGACGATTCTGCGCTGAAAGATTTGGAAGCCAAATACCCGGAAGTGAATTATAAGGTGAACGACTAATTTTCATCGTCATGGGCGGCGGTGGTCAAGGGAAGTTCAATGATGAAAGTAAAATGTCCTGATGAATGAACCAGGCTTAAGGTGCCGTTGTGCCGTTCGACGATACTCTTGACAATGGATAGTCCTAATCCTGAACCGGTCTGGATCGCATTGGCCGTTCTCGAGTGGTCGGCTTTGTAAAACCGCCCAAATAGCAGCTCCTCCTGTTCCTTCGATATCGGAGTTCCTTCATTCTCGATCTTGATGGCAACAAAAGGGGGGCGTGCTTCCAATGAAACGCGTACAACTCCCGGCTTCACGGAGAACTTCAAAGCATTCATCAGAAGGTTGTCGATGACTCTCCTTATTTTTCCCGGATCCATAGGTATCGGCATCGACTTGAACGCCAAATACGTCTCTACAGTGACCCCATGTTCTTTGGCGAAGGGTTGAAATTCGGCCGCAATCTGCGAGAGCAGCTCCCGTATATCGAACTGGCCCATTACAAACTTGGCGTCACTGGTTGTGAGACGCGTGTACTCAAATAAGTCATCAATGAGGTTCTTCAGTTGCATGGCTTTATTGTAGGTGATGTCGACGAATCGTTCCTGCTCCTGTTCATTGTGATAGACTCTATTTTTCAACAATTCCAGATATCCAATAATGTTGGTAAGGGGCGTCCGTAAATCGTGGGATACGCCTGTAATCAAGTCCATTTGGGACTTTTGGATTTGCCGTTCCTTTGCGATTTGGCGTTCCAGTTTTTCGGCCATCGCGTTAATGTTTTCCGCAACCCTGCCCAGTTCGTCTTTCCTTAAGAGCGGAACGCGATGGCGCAGATTTCCTCCGGCGATATAATCAAGTCCTTCAGCCAGACTAAGCAAATATTGCACGATGCGCCGGGTCATGAGGGAGAAGCTCAAAATAAAGAGGACGATAAACGAAACGGTAGATAATACGCCATATAGCACGATTGATAGATAGGGGAAGTGTCTAGCGGCAAGAAGACTATTTAGCAAAGATTCGTTGAGTAAGGACGATACGTTCATCGCAAGGGTTAAGCTTAGGATAAACGACCAGAACATGCGCACACGAATGCTTCGTTTCCCGAAAATCAGAGAAAGGAGTTTATTCAATTTTGTATCCCACTCCCCAGACTGTCTTGACGTACCGGGGTTCCCGCGGGTTCACCTCAATTTTCTCCCGGAGGTTTCGGATATGAACTACAACCGTATTATCCGAGATGCTGGAAGACTCTTTCCAAACCCGTTCGTAAATTTTATCCACGCTGAACACATGTCCGCGATGGCTTGCCATCAGTTCGAGTATGGAAAATTCAAGAGGTGTCAGGGATATTTCCTTTCCCTTTACGGTTACTTGGTGCATCGCCCCGTCTATGATTAAGTCTCCGACGACAATGACGTCTTGCTCTGGCTTCTTGACGGAGTAGCTTTGCCGGCGTAGTTGCGCCTTGACTCGAGCCGTCAATTCCAAGAGACTGAACGGCTTGGTCATATAATCATCCGCTCCGGTAGTCAACCCGGTTATAATATCAATGTCTTCTTCCTTGGCAGACAGCATGATAATGGGGATCCTCGAGATTTCTCTGATTTTCAGGCATGCCCTAATTCCATCCATATGGGCCATCATCACATCCAGAATGATCAATTGCACGGATGATGTCTTGACAATCTCCAGCGCCTGCAAACCATTCTCCGCTTCCAGTACATGATATCCTTCATTACACAAGAAGATACGTATAAAATCCCTGATTTCGGAGTCGTCATCCACAACCAATATGGTGATCTTTTCCATCTACAACCTCCTGGTTATCTGCTAAAAATCGGTCTTAGCTCCCAGCATAAGAAAAACATATGAAGATTTCGTTGGGGAAAATCTAAAGAATCTCTGAAGTTACGCGGATTCTCCTTATGAATCCGTCGATCACGTTTGCGGCTGACAATCTGGAATGGTTCCCCTGAACGGCGAAAGGGGGGTTTTATGGAAGTCAAAAACCAGCGAAGCATGATACTGGAGCTACCCCCGGTTGTGGGTGATTTTTCGCCGTCACTTATGGTAGGGTTCAGCTTAACGGGACTATCGGCGAAAAATGCGCCTAAGTGTGCCGCGCGGCATTGCTGGCCACTAATGTAACTTGCATTTTGAACAGTACTTAGTCGAACCTTTTCAGCGATTCGAATAAACGTCTTAAATTATTCAATAATCCATTTCTTTCCTCCGGAGTCCAATCAGCCAAAGCTTCGCGCATATTGCGCTCACGGGCGAGGCCAATCATTGTACTCACTTCCTCCCCGTATGTCGTCAATTCAGACACACGAATCCGGGAATCGGAACTTGATGGATACGTATGAACCAATCCGGCGGTCTCTAGCTTATCGATTTGCCGACTAACGCTCGAATAGTTTTTCCCCATCATGGCAGCCAATTCACCAACACTAGTCGGTTGGAGATGCGCGATACCAACGAAGACGCGAAAGGTTACTGCTTCCAAATTCACGCCGGCATTATCAATCATTTTCTTATCTCGGTCTGGCCGATTGATAATGGAAACTAAATCGAACAGCGCTTTAAAAATCTCGTTTTCCATTTTTTATTGCACCTTTACAACTGGACGGGGCGTCAGTGGGGCATTCCAAGCCACTTCGATATCTTCTAGAGCAAACTCTTTTATGGCGATTTTTAACTTCCCCTCGGCGGCCATGTCAAAAACACCTTTAACGGCGGATAGCATATCAGCTTTAGAAACACTCTTATCTCCGCTTCCTACGAGTTCGATTGTTGATGAGCGTAAAATAGACGAAGGCAAATGAATATTTTCTTGTCCGGATGAGGTTCCAATGCTTACAAAACGGGTGGTACGATCCGTATGAGCCCTAGCAAGAGCTGACATAATGGCAAGTGCGCTATCGCCCCAAAGGTAATCCAAAACGACATCAACACCTTCAGCAACAACCGACATTAGGGCGTTTTCAAACCTATTTTGTCCGTTGTCAGCTGTCATGTCAAATGCAATGGCCTCATCGGCTTCAAGTACTTGCAGCTTCGATTCATTGCGTCCCGTGACAATGATCTTCTTGGCCCCCAGTCCCTTAGCAATCTGAACTGCTAAACTACCGGATGCACCAGTAGCGCCATTAATCAATACCGTTTGGCCGGGTTTGAAGTCAGCTCGAAATACCAATGCAGCCCATGACGACATAGCTGGGTTGGCAATAGCGGCAGCAGTGAGATCATTAATACCATCCGGTAAGCGGACAGTCAGCTTCTCGTTGACAATAGTTTGCTCAGCCAAACTGCCATACGGTGCAGTTGGCAGTGCAAAGTAAACACGAGTTCCATCCTTCAAAGTTCCAACACCGTCAAGACCGGCTACAATTGGAAAGTTAACCTTAGATGAGTAGTGCATACCCATTGAACGGAACTTGCTAACTCGACTCAAGGCTGTTGCCGAAACGTTAATTACAACTTGTCCATCTGTCGCAACGGGGAAATCAAAATGACCCATTACGGGAATTGTCCCCTTTTCCTTTACGATTGCTGCCTTCATAGTTATAAACCCTTCTTCCACTCAAGATTATGTGCATATTGCACATAATCTAATATATAGCGCAAACTATGTGCATTATGCACTCTTTATTTCGAACTCTTTTCCGAACCATTCCTTAGTGAAGAAGCTAAAGTTTAAGGATTAGCCAAATTCTTGCTTCACCGTTGGGCGAGCTCACTCGTTCAGCTATATTGCGGTATAATCCCCATCCGATTCACTACCACATTCGCCTGCCCCCGGATTTCAAATCCTTTACAACCCTGAAGTGGTTAAGGTGCTCCCTCAACTACAGAAGGCCGAAATCCGTCACTTTACCACTATTTGTAATACGGTTAACCGTATCGGTTGATAGGGTAGACTAATGAAAACAGGGAGCAGCTACAATAGCTGCTCCCAAGAATACTACAATGACTTTTAACCCTATATACTGTTATCTTTTAGTGCGCCCATTTCATAAAGAAACCTTGATGGCACTTTTCTGTAGCCATTGTATCTTATCTCTCCTTTATCGGACACTTCCACTTCTCAAACGCAAATCATTCTAAATTGTTGCAGATTAGGAATCTCATAGTTCAATACCTTAATTAAACAAGTATATCTTCATAACAACGAAAAAAGAGCTGAATGTTCGGCTCTTCACACGTTATCTTCAAAAATCTTGTTAACATCATCAAGCTCAGGAATCGCGGGAATGGCACCTTTTTGGGTTGTGCTGAGACCAGCTGCAATATTGGCAAATGAGATCATTTCTTCAATTATACCCGGTGTCAGCAATTCTAACGTTATTTTTTTTTCTAAAATCTTATGCAATAATGAGCCTAAAAAAATATCACCAGCGCCAGTCGTATCGACAGCATTCACAGATTTGGCTTTGACATAACCTGTTTCATGCTTTAATCGGTAGAAGCAGCCTTTATCGCCCAAAGTGATTAACAGCAGTTTCAAGTGGAATCGCTCTACCAATTCTCTTGATCCCTTTTCGAGGTCCGTCAGACCTGTAATAAATAAAAGTTCTTCTTCAGATATTTTAACAATATCTGCGTACTGCATTCCTTCAATAATCGTCTCTTTAGCACGTTCTAAGCTATCCCAAAGCAGCGGTCTCAGATTCGGATCATAAGACACCAGAATACCTTTCTCATTCGCTGCTGCTACTGCTTTTAAAGTAGCTTTCTTAACCATTTCATGGGTCATGGACAACGAGCCAAAATGTAATACTTTAGCATTATTAAGCAGAGTTAAATCTACTTCGTCTTCACTCAGCATCATGTCGGCTCCTGGTGAACGATAGAAGTGAAAGGATCGATCCCCTGCTTTATCTAAGTGAACAAATGCTAAGGTCGTATTCACATTATTCGCGTAGCTGAGCCCTCTTGCATCGATATGATTATTTTCTAAAACCTTTCCCAAGAAATGACCTAGTTGGTCATCTCCCACTTTGCCGATAAACGCTGTTTTATGCCCATATCTTGATAATACCGCCAACACATTGGCAGGTGCGCCTCCCGGATTCGTTTCAAAAAGAGTATTCCCGTTATCAGAAACTCCTACAGGAGTAAAATCAATGAGCAGTTCCCCTAGTGATACTACATCATACATCGTTAGTTCACCCTTCTACTTCCAGCTTGAGTTTAATTTCCATGATTCAAAATTACGGATTTTCAAATGACCGTCACTTGTAAAGATGTTAAATTGTTGGCTTTTCTCATTCGGAAAAAACCGATTCGTTATTACCTGCTCGCCTTCATTTACAAACAGCTCTACCGAGGTCGTATCCATAAATAAGCGAATATGAATGGATCCATCTTTAATATGCAATGGCGCAGTGCTTACTCCTTTTTCACCTGACCCTGAACGGGTACGGTCCATCTTTATTTCATTATTCTTTAGATCAAAAAGAATATCCGTTCTTTCTTCCCCATCTTGAGAACAACGCAGTTGTAAACCAAACGCAGCCGCATCTGTTTCATTGACATCAACTTCGATAATCGTTTCCGAAACCGAATCATAAGTCTCACTTATAACCTTTACACCGTCAATAGCTGAGACATCCCATTTCTGATAATCCGATCTTAGTGAAACGATCTCTTCTATAGGTTTTTGCTTGACTACATGATTGGATTCGAGAACAAGTTCTCGTGGAATGGACATTGCCCCTGCCCAACCATGCTCTTGCGATGGCATTTTAGTTAACCATTTTTCCATCCAGCCGATCACAATTCTTCGTCCTTTATCATCCACTAGTGTTTGAGGAGCATAGAAATCAAAACCATAGTCTAGTATAGAAGATACTTTTTGAGTGAAAATCCCTGCTTCATAATCCATATCTCCGATAACATAAAAAGGATTCTCATTCTGTTTACCATACATCGGTGAAACGATCAGCACATGTCTATGATTTAGCGGAAATAAATCCGGGCATTCCCACATATCGCCCTGGGTGCCGTCACTCTCAGCAGCTATCCCCTTAAACTCCCATTTATGCTGATCTTCTGAAGTATAAAGAGCGGCTTTGCCTTTACCGTCTTTTTTTGTTCCTACGACCATATACCATTTGTCTTCATGTTTCCACACTTTCGGATCTCTAAAATCATGGGTTCCTTCGCTTGGAAATTGATCAATAACCGGATTATGTTCGTACTTTTCAAAATGAACGCCATCCTTGCTAGTAGCAATACATTGAACCTGCTGCGGCGTATTACCGTCCACATGACCTGTGTAAGCAAGTACAAGCTCCCCATTGTTGACAAAGGCACTCCCTGAAAAGCAGCCATACCCTTCAACATCTCCCGAATCATAGGGCTCGGATGGAGCTAATGCCACCGGAAGGTGCTTCCAGTGAATTAAGTCATCACTCTTTGCGTGACCCCAATGCATGGGTCCCCACTTTGAATCGTAAGGATAATGCTGGTAAAACAAATGATACTCACCGCTATACTGAACAAACCCATTTGGATCATTGATCCAGCCGGTCGGTGCCATAAAGTGATAATGCAGGCGATAAGTACTTTGGGCGACATGCTCTTTTTTCTGCTCAATGATCTTGTTGGCTGCATCCAAAGCAACCTGATGTTTCGATGTAAGCATTCGAATAGCCTCCGGTTACAGTTAATAGTTCTTGTTAAGGGAAGGGGAAGAACTAATTATTTGAAGCGAGTTCATTTAATTAGTTCCCGGACGAATCCTTAAAGTGTGCTTTTCACACGTTGAACATGTTCTTTATTTCCGACAGATGATTCTCTTGTTTTATTAAACTTTATTTCCATCTGATTTTTCTTTTCGGTTACATAGGATTGCTCTAATTTTTCGGCAAGCTCATAAGCTTTACGCTGTTCATCATTAAGCTCAGGCTTGGTATCTTGTTTTACCTCCGGCATTACTGCCACGTGAGGCAATCTTTGCTCCACTGGCAAAATATCTAGCTTAGGAGACGGAAGCGTTTGGTACCAGTAGGCTGTTGAGGACCAATCATCCGATAAATGGTTGGCATGGCCATGTTCAATAGTCACTTTTATTTTTTCCGCGAAATGAATGGGATCTGCGATATGAAAGCGATAGGACACTTGATAACCAGGTTTTTCACTTTCATGAATGATTGAGCCATTGTATAAGAAAGCATTTTTTTGCATACCCCATGCATGTCCGAAATAATCCTCTGTTCCAGTACCATTGATACTTGGCTCTGTTTCGCCATCAATAAAAATCATATCGTCGCCCTCTCCCCACCAGCTGCCTTGAAAATGGTTGACCGATAGATTACAGCCAACATAATGTCCTTTTCCTTCTGTTTCAAGCACGACATAGTTTTCTTCACCCGAAAGGTTTGCCACGCTTTGAACTGCCGGGCTGTTTACTTGAAGATCATTTCCCCAACCTTCACATGGATTTTCACGATGCCAGTTAGCATGGAAGTATACCGTATCTTCAGGCAGTTCTTCTTTATAAAGCTCATAATCGATATAGAAGTACAAACCGAACGGAAGTTCATTTTCATTTACAATTTCAATTTTTGCTTTTTTGTTAAATGGCATTGGGAAATAGCAGTTTAATGCAGCAGGTGCTCCAAATTTGTTCGCCTCTTCAGGCTTTACCGATACGTTAAACGGAGCAGATTGAAAATTCCCCGGTAAGGAGTGACCTACACAGAAAAAGTCACCGAATGGTGCCAGAACGCTTGGTGTATCCTGATCGTCCCATGTAATTTTGATTAGTGCTTTTCGGTAATAGAATGGATCTTGCTCTTCCCAAGTTACACCCAGGGCGTTGTGAATTTCATTTACAGGTGCTACATTACTACCCAAAGCTGGATCTACAATACTAGGACCCATAATTTTCCGACAAAATGAAGTCATCCAGAAATGAGTTAAACAACCCGGACCTTCGATTTCCCCTAAAACAACGGATTCATTCGGCGGAATCAACCAGTAGTCTTGGTTTCTTCCTGTTTGATCAGAGCTCGATACACGCGCCGAACGAACATCCTTATGTGTGGTTAAGTGCTGCATACTGCCGTTAGATAGATTAGTCATTTTTATTTCCTCCAAGTAATCATTTTTGTAATTTTTTTTTATCCTTTAACTGCACCAGCTGTCATTCCTTCAACAATGTGTTTCTGAAAAATTGTAAAGAATATCAGCTGCGGAATAATAAACAACAGGTTTGCCGAAACAATACCGCCATAGTCGATATTGTATCTACCTTTAAATTCTGAAATAGCCATTGAGATGGTCATTAATGATTGATCCGTAATAAGGGTTGCCGCGAATGGAAACTCGTTCCACACGTAAAGAGTATTAAAGATCAAAATAGTCATCATGACCGGTTTTACTATCGGAATAACAACTTTTGCACAGAGTATATAAAGGTTTGCTCCATCAATTAATGCGGCTTCTTCTATTTCTGACGGAAAGTCCTTTAAAAAACCTACAAACAACAAAGTGTTAAACGATAGAGTCGTTGCAATATACGGCAAAATGAGTGATAAATACGTATTTTCAATCCCAAAAAATATCGTGATTTTGTAAATCGGGTATAGCAAGATAAATGGGGGGATGGCTAGTCCCGCTATTAAAAATAAATACAAACCATTCTTCCATTTGTTGCTTTTAAACACCATTCTGCTCAATGCGAATGAACTCATAAAGCTTACAACAAGACCCATAAAGACGGAGACAACTGCAATAAAAAAGGTGTTTTTATAAAGCAGCCCCATATCAAGCGTTTGGAATGCACGGACATAGTTCTCCAGGCTAAATGACTTCGGTATTGAAAGAGGGTCTGTTAGAATAGACTGATTATCTTTAAAGGAAAGCAGAATCATCCACGGAAACGGAATCATCACCAGCGCGGTTATTCCGAAAGTGAGCAATCGGGAAAGCAGCCTGCCGCTTTTCCGCTTGGACACCGCAACTTTTGTTCCTTGAGCCGTTGATATCATTGTCTTCACGCTTTCCTCGCTCCTTCGCTGTTAACCATTCTTTTACCGAAGGTGAACATTCCCAAAATAATACCAGTTAAGAGAATTGTTGCAATGAGGGAAGCTACAGCGATTGCCATTCCATACCCGTATTCTCCAGCATTAAATGTTGTACTATACATGTAGGTAACTAATACATCGGATAGATGATTTGGTCCACCATTCGTTAATTGGAGCACCGTTTCAAAAATTTTAAAACATAAGGTAATCGCTAAGATGATGTTCAGCTTAAAGGTCTCACCCAACAGAGGAACCGTGATGTTTCTCAATTGCTGAAATTTAGTAGCACCATCAATATCAGCTGCCTCATACATCTCTTTTGGGATTAAAGTTAGTCCCGCGAGAAAAATTGTTGCGATATATCCAAGACTTTGCCAACTTTGGACGACAGCTACTGAGAATGGCGTTAGCTTATCACCGCCAATCCATTGTAAAGCCCAGGATTCCAGTCCTATCATATTTAATACGTTGTTAATCAATCCGATTTTAGGATCTAAAATAAATACCCAGATTAACCCCACCATAATTGGCGCAATAATTGAAGGTGAATAATTAATCGCCCGAATCACTCCCAAACCTTTCATCTTCTTATTCAGAAGCAACGATAAAAGAAAGGCTGCCGGTATAAGAATAATAAGAGTAACAACCAGAACTATGAAGGTGTTTTTCAGAGCAACCATAAAAATCGGATCATTAAATAGTCTTAAATAATTGGACATTCCTGTGAATTTAGGCTTACCTATCCCTGTAAAACGTGTTAAACTGTAATACGCTGCAATAATAATTGGTAGTATAATATAGACCATATATAAAAGCATTGTAGGCAATAACATTATTATTTTGTTTGAATTGCTGCTAAACCAACGCATATTCACACCTACTTTTAGTACTTGTCTGCTCTTATATTAATAAGCAGACCAGCTTATTAATTATTTAGTTTCATCTACCTTATTCTGAACAACTTTTGCAGCCTCTTCAGGTGTGTAGGTTCCGTTAATCACACCGTAAATACTGTCATACATTGCGTTGCCAATGGCCTCTGGAACGACAAGGTCTGGCTGATTGGGTTGACTGACCCATCCTTTCAACTGAATCTGGTCAACAAGCTGCTTGAATAACGGGTTCTTCGCTTCGTCAATAGTTACTTTAGTATTTGTCATCGGCGGAACTTGATTTTCTACCATGATTTGTGTACCTTTCTCTCCATAATAAAAGGCAAACAATTTAAGAACTGCTTCTTTCTTAGCTGCATCTTTCTCTACATTTTTACTTACAAGAAGCGGTGCCGCCGGCACTACGGAGCTTATATTCTGATTGCCGACTCCGTCTGCAAACGTTGGACCCCACCAGAAGCCTGCATCTATTCCGCTCTCTTCAATCTTTGGAATATCCCACATTCCAGAATCAAGAAATGCTGCCTGGCCGCCGAGGAATTGTTCAACCGCTTGGAAATACGTTTGAGTAGAAACGTTATCAGGGAATGCACCAGCTTTTCTTAACTCATCGATTTTTTTGTAATAATTAACAAAATCTTCGTTATTGTATTTTTCTTTACCTGCCATAATATTGTCGATTTTCTCGAAATAACCATATCTAGACAGCATAGTTAAGAAGGCCCATACTGAATATTCATCTTTGGCACCTTTAGCAATCGTAGTCACACCGTTTTGTTTAAACACTTTTGCAGCTGCGACCAGATCCTCGATTGTCTTTGGAAGCTCTACTCCATGTTGCTTAAATAATGCTTTGTTGTAGAATAAACCTGTAACTAGCGGCTGATACGGCAGTCCGTATTGTTCTCCATTTGCCGCATAAGTACTTAACATATTTTCATTTAAAGAATTTTTAATCTCTGGATTTTCTTTAATAAAATCATTTAATCCCATTAGCATACCGGCTTCATATAGCTCCGAAGCGGAAGCCGGAAGCATCCAAAATACATCTGGTAATTTGTTCGATTGAGACATCATTTTTATATTTTTCACATGCTCTTGTTGCTCTTTACCGATTAAATTCACCTTAATATCCGGATTTTCTATCTGAAACTGTTCAATCAGTTTGGAAAATGCCGGTTCTTGTTCCATAGGATTCGCTACATGGATAGCAAAATCAATAGTCGTAATACCATCTTCATTCGAATCTCCACCGCCGCTATTGCAACCTGCAATAACCACGCTGACAACGAGAAGTAAAATTAGTAGGTAGCTGAACTTTTTCATTTTAAGCACCTCTGCCAATTTTAATTTTTTTTACAAAGAGCCTCGAATTACAAGCGTAGAATCAATACAAATTTCAACGGGATCTTTTGACAAATTCTCAAGCTTTTCAAGCATAAGTGCCGCTGCTGCTTGTCCCATTTCAAAAGCAGGCTGTTTGATTGTTGTAATAGGTGGTTCTGTCAAGCTCATCCATTGAAAATCGTCATAGGAAAGAAAGGAAATTTGCTTAGGAACAGAAACTTTCTTTTCTTTGAAGGACTTATATGCTCCCATAGACATCGTGTTATTTACGATAACTAATCCGTCTATCTCCTGATCCAACACCTTTTGGGTAAGCTCGTATCCCGATTCAAATAAAGACTCTCCTACATAAGTGATCTTCTCATCAAAGGGAACCTGGTTATCTTTCAATACATCTTTATAGGCTTGAAAGCGTTCAATCGTACTCGATACATCAATAGGGCCTGATATAAAGGCAATCCTCTTTCTGCCCTTTTGAACCATTAATTGGATGGCTTCGTATGTGATCTGATAGTTATTTGTATAAATCGTATCCACCTTATTCTGTACACTTGGTTTTCGATCCACATAAACAACCGGGTACTGAAGATAAGACAATTCATTTACATTTTTTCCATTCTGAGAAGTCGGCGCAATAATGAGTCCATCCATATAATCCGTAAATTGAGTATTATACATATCTATCTGTTCGAGCTCATTATTAATATTTTCATGAGAATTGCTTATAACTAGGCGATACCCTTTCGTATTTAGTACGCTTTCAATTCCATTTGCCAACGAAATAAAGAAGTCCGCTGATGTATCATTTTGACGTATCGGAATGATCAACCCAATTATTTTTGTATCTTTTCCTTTAAGTGATTTAGCTACAGTGCTTGGTCTATAATTTAACTCTTCCATAGCCTTTAACACTTTTAATTTTGTTTCTTCTTTAACAAATCTTGATGCATTCATTACGTTTGAAACGGTTGCTGTGGATACTTCAGCTTTTTTAGCAACATCCTTTATGCTAGGTTTTTTACCTTCTACTTCGATCTCCCTCTTTCTTCTAATATTACTATCATAAGAATTTAATCGATTAAATAGAGAAATAAAAAAATAATCGATGATAGTTTTTAAATTAAAAGGCATTTAAACGATTAAATGAATACGTACAATATGTAACCGTTTTAATTGAGTTCATATTATAATATATATATTTCTTTGTCAACACTCTTTAAACACATTCTCTTTAAACACATCCAAGTAATGAACATCTCTTTCCATTGATACACCGCACACAAAATATCCGAGTACTGAAGAAATTGCTTGACCAATCCAGCTTCTCTTTCAGATAGTTGGTCAGCTCCTTTACCCAGTAGCCGATAATGATGCTTTAACTGTTGACGCGCACGGGGAGACAGGTCTTTCTGGACCCGTTTTCGAACAATTTGCAAAGCCTCTGTTACGTATCGATTCACATGCAAACGGTCAACGACTTTGTGTTTACTTGTGATACGGTTCCCCTCAAATGATCTTTAACTAATCTGCCCGTTACTTCAATAGGCCGCCGATCGTCGGCAGCCTGCTGAATCACCTATTGTGCTCTCGTCACCCGTTAGCTGAAAGCCTTGCCTAGCATGAGGCTCGTTAACCCCTTTATCTTTCATACGGGCGCAAACCTCTTCAACTTGATTCACTTCAAAAGTGGGCATAAACCAGACGAACCACAAAACAAGCAGTCCTTACAGAACGAGATAAATATCATTCAGCCCGTGTATACTGTAAAAACGTTGGTTAAATGCATGAGCTTCCATATAGACGTTAGTCACTTACAGCATTTATTACTTGTGATAAGGCATGGAATTGGAATATGCGCTAGAGATGCCATGCTTGACCATTTGATTTTCTTCATGGCTTTAGCGCCTTTCGCTTACGCCTCCGCCGTTCCCTCTGGCGGAGGCAGCAGCTCGCGCTCCGCCCGGTCGGCCAGCTGCTTCAGCGTGACGTCGTCCATCGGAGGATTGTGCAGTCCGAACCGCACGTCCCGGTACAGCCGCTGAAGCGGATGAGTCATCGCCAAGCTGTGCGCTCCCGCGATCCGCATCGATTTGTCGACGACGGTAAGCGCCGTCCGCACGGCGAACGTCTTGACGGCGCTCAAATCCGCGGCGAATGCCCCCGGATTTGCGGGGGCGCTCTCCCAGCGCTGCGCGACCGCGTAGAGAAAATGCCTTGCCGCGGAAAGCTCCAGCTCGATCTCCCCGATCAGCTGCCGGATATGAGGCAGCTCCAGAATCGGGTGAGGAAGCGAGTTCGGCCGGTAAGCCGCCGCGAAAGTGACCGCTTCCCGCCTCGCCGCAAGAGCGATGCCAAGGTAGCAGGCGGGAATGTGCAGCAGATACGGATGAGCCGCCGGCCCGGGTCTGCTCGGTTCGCTGCGGGTGTGCTTGACCCTAGCCTCCGGCGGGACAAGCACATCCTCCAGCACCAGGTCGTGACTGGCCGTTCCCCGCATGCCGACCATATCCCATGTCGGCTCTATACGGACGCCTTCCGTCGCGACGGGAAAAACAAACTCGCCGTGATTTCCGTCCGGCTCCAGGGAAGCCGTCACAATGACGAGGTCTAGGGCGGGAGCCAGCGTCGTAAACGTCTTACGTCCGTTTAGGAGGTAGCCGCCCTCTACTTCCTCCGCCGTTGTAGCCGGACGGCCTCCGCGCGACGGGCTCCCCGTCCCTTTTTCCGTGGCCGCGCGGTTAATCAGAAGGTTGCGGGAAGCGATGTCTCTGCACAGCGCCTCGTATTTGTCCTGCCAGGCAGGCTGATTCGCCAGTTCCAGAACGATGCCCAGATGCCAGCCGATTCCGAGTGCAGTCGCCGCATCTCCCTGGGCCAGCCTTTCCTGCAGCAGGACAAATTCGTACAGGGATGCTCCGGCTCCTCCGTATTCGGCCGGGACCGTCAGCGAAGGATACCCGGCTTCCTTCAGCGCGTCGATAGCTCCGTAGGAGAAGCCATTCTCCTCATCCGCCCTGGCCGCTTCATCACGCAACGTGTCGGCCAGCCGGCCGATCTCATCGAGACGCTTCTGCTCTTCCGACGTCCGGGCGAAGCTGAATGGAGATGGATTCATCGGCCGTTCCCCCCGCCCGTCTGCATAATCCGCTCCAGCACCCGCTTCTCCAGCCGGGCGAATTCCGGATTCGCCTGATCCCTCGGCCACGGAGCCGGATTATCGGCGTCCAGCGCGATTTTCCCGTCCTCGATCAGAAGAATCCGGTCCGCCAGACGGACCGCTTCGCTTACGTCGTGCGTGACGAGCACAGTCGTGAAGCCATGCCGCTGCCGGAGCGTGCCGATCAGCTGCTGCATCTCCAGCCGGGTCAGCGCATCCAGTGCGCTCAGCGGCTCATCCAGCAGCAGCAGCTTCGGCTGGCGGACAAGCGCCCGCGCCAGGGCGACCCGCTGCTTCTGGCCTCCGGAGAGGACGCCCGGCCATTCGCCGGCGCGGTCCGTCAGGCCTACCTGCCCGAGTACGTGCAGGGCACGCGGACGCCAGTTCCCGCTTAAACCGATGCCGACGTTATCCAGCACGGTTTTCCACGGGAGCAGGCGGGCCTCCTGGAACATGACCGTGATATCCCGGCCGATGCCGGACACGGGCCTGCCGTCGATCTCGATCCGGCCCTCGGCAGGCTTCTCAAGCCCCGCCAGCAGTCTGAGCAGCGTGCTTTTGCCGCTGCCGCTTCTGCCTGCAACGGCAATAAACTGGCCCGGACGGATCGTCAGATCCAGCTCGTGAAGCACCTTTTTGCCTCCGAACGATTTATGAACGCCCTGCAGCCGGACAGACGCTCCGAACAAGCTCTCCCCGCTTTGCCCGGCGTCATTGCCCGAAACCGCCCTTCGCTTATCACCTGCCGGCGCTTCCGTATATAAAGCCTCCTCGGCCAACTGACCCCACCCGCTCAATTGCGGCACCTCCGTTTACGTTGTTCTAGGCTTTCCGGTAGCTTACATTCCACTTGAGCACGGTATGCTCCAGCCATTTGGCGATCACATCCGCCAGCTTGCCCAGCAGCGCGTACAGCAGAATACTTAAAATAATGATGTCCGCCTGCATAAACTCACGGGCATTTAAAGCCAAAAAACCGATTCCTTTATCCGTGGCGATCGTCTCGGCCACGATCAGCGTCAGCCACATAATTCCGAGCCCGTAACGGATTCCCACAAAAACGGAAGGAAGCGCCCCCGGCAAAATAACATGGCGGAACAATTGCCAGGAGGTGAGCCCGTAGACGCGGCCCATTTCTAAATAGCCCGGATCGACCGACCGTATTCCGTGAAATGTATTTACATAGACCGGGAAAAGCACGCCGAGAGCCACCAGAAACACCTTCGCTCCTTCGTCGATTCCCATCCATAATATCACAAGGGGCACCAGCGCAAGGTGCGGAATATTCCGGATCATCTGGATCGACGTATCGAAAATCCGGTAGGACGTCACAAACAATCCGTTGGCCGCCCCGAGCAGCAGCCCGATTCCCCCGCCGATGACAAAACCCGCGGCCGCCCGGCCGAGACTAACGCTCAGATGGTACGTCAGCTGACCGGAGGCGAAAAGCTTCCATCCCGACTTCGCCACCTCAAGAGGAGGCGGGAACAGCCGCTGGGAAACAGGCCCGTAGACGGCGGCCATATGCCAACCCGCCACAATAAGCACCGGAAGCAGCCAGGGAAGCAGCCCGGCTGCCCATGTATCTCTTCGTCTCGTATACGCTTGTTCAACGCTTACCGACATTTTGTCATCTCCCTCAAGTTAGGATCCGCCGTCATTTACCGATCGCCCACACCTGCCGGACGGGCATCAGCGGAGCTACATTGATCTTGTCCCCGATCAGTCCGATCCGGTGGAACGTATCGGCCAGTTTTTGCTGTGGCTCAATGATTTCCGGGGACAAATTTTCGACGCCGTACATTCGTCGGTTCACGGCCCGTTCGATTGCCTTTCGGTCGATACCGAGCGCTTCCGTCAGTTGCTTGACGACTTCCGGCTTGTTCGCATTGGCCCATTTGTCGGAGACGTCTATTTCCTCCAGAATCGTTTTGATCAGCTCGGCATTTCCTTTCGCGAACGTTTCATTGGCGTAATAAAAGGTCCGATTCGGTGAAAATCCCGTTCCGTCCGTCAGCGTCACGGGAGCCAGATCGTTCTCGACCGAGGCGAAAAAAGGGTCCCAGGAGCCAAGCGCGTCCACCTGCTTCGTTTCGAACAAAGCTCTCCCTTCGGATGCGTCTTTAACGAACACGAATTTGACATCGTCCAGTTTGAGACCGGCCTTTTCCAGGGCCAGAACAGCGAGGTAATGATGATTCCCGCCCTTCGCCACCGCGATCTTCTTGCCTTTCAAATCCGCGACGGTTTTTACCGGCGAACCCGCATGAACGACGATTCCCATGCCTTCCGGATTGGGGAGATCGCAGCCCACGTAGACAAACGGTTTGCCTCCGGCCTGCGCGAATACGCCCGAGCCGTCTGCCGCATGCCCGAAATCGATGCTTCCCGCCGTTAACGCCTCCAGCAGAAAATTTCCGCCCGCAAAAACTTTCCATTCCACGGTGATGTTCTTCTCTTTCAGCCGTTTCTCCAAATTGCCGTGTTCTTTCAGTATATTCAGCGTATTCCCTTTCTGGTAGCCGATTCGGAGCACCTTGGAGTCTCCCGTTACGGCGGATTTGGCCTCATTCGGCGTTGTTGCCGCGGCCCCTTTGTCCCCGCCCGAAGAACATGCGGACAGAACGGCCGCGGCCGTCAGCATAAGAGCCGCCAGCCATGCTTTTGTACGTGTGGAACGTTTCAGCCACCCGGATATCGTTGTCATTTTCGTCTCTCTCCCCCTTGACGTTCTTCCGCTCATCCAAAAAAGAAGACGCACTTTCCCCTGACAGGAAAAAAGCGCGTCTCCGTTCGAACGGTAGACTTTTTTTCTTTTAATAATTCCGATTGGATTAGTATGTTATCGGAGTTTCAAGTAGCTTAGCACACGTTTTTTTGAAGTGTCAACGTCTTTTTTACGACTTTATTAGCAAAAAATCTTGGTCATTCAGCCTAATTTACAGCGTAACAGTGTTATGTTACAATCTTTTTCAAGAGGTGTTGAAATGACGCAAGAATTGATTTCGAAAAAAGATCTGCTCGAATTGACCGGCATATCCTACGGCCAGCTTTATCGCTGGAAACGAAAAAACCTTATACCGGAAGCGTGGTTCATCCGAAAATCTACCTTCACGGGGCAGGAAACGTTTTTTCCCAAGAAAGAGATTCTCGTCCGCATTGACAACATTTTGTATCAGAAAGACGATTTGTCGCTGGATGAGCTGGCCGACCGCTTCTCTCCCCGTCCTACCGATCTGAGCATGACGAAAGAAGAGCTTATCCTTCATAACATTGTTTCGAAGGTTGCGTTGGACTATTTCATCCGGCTCAGCGGAGACGCCGAGGTGTGGACATTCGAGCGTATTTTCGCCGTCTATGTTCTTCACACGCTGCTCGAAACCGGGGAAATCAGCTTGGAGGAAGGAAGCGGCCTTATCCAGCTTATGACGGACCAGTACCCCAACATGAGCGACAGCGACGGGGAGCTCCTTTTTATCCGCAAAATGGGGGTGTCCACCTGTTTACTGAAGCAGGGCACCGGGGAGATTTATCTGGAAAAGGGTGTGAAAGTGGCGGCGCGCCTGCAGCTTTCCCCATCCGTTGAAGCGTTAAAAACAAAAATTTGGCGGGAGGCCTGACCATGGAAGCACAGCCGATTATAACGAATGACTTGTCCATCTCGGGAGCGGGTTCGGCAGACGGCGGACGTTACCGGAACGCGAGAATTAACGGAAACGGCCGGATAGACGGCGATCTGGAATGCCGAAGCTTTAAATCGGCGGGGCACAGCCATGTGTACGGAAATTTGGCCGCCCAGGAAGTGATCCTGCGCGGTAGCGGCTCCGTTGCCGGAAATGTCCGTTCCGAATTGCTGAGTGTCAGCGGAAACGGGGAATTTCGGGGCGACGTGGCTGCCGGTCTAGTCAAGGTGAACGGATCGGCCGGCATCGGCGGCTCCTTGACCGCGGACACGGCGGTCATTCGCGGTTCCGTACAGATCAACGGAGACTGCGAAGCGGAAAAGTTCGAAGCCTACGGCGGTTTTGAAGTCGGCGGCCTGCTGAATGCGGGCATGATCGACATTCGCCTGTTCGGACCGTGCCGGGCCCGAGAAATCGGCGGAGAATCCATCCGGGTGAACAAAAACGGGTTCCTGAACTCGCTGGCTTCTCTTTTCGGTTCCAAACGCATCTCCCTGGAAGCCGGAACCATCGAAGGTGACGTCATCTACCTGGAGCATACCTTCGCCTCCGTCGTACGCGGTAGAGACGTGAAAATCGGTCCCGGCTGTGAAATCGGCCGGGTGGAGTACACGAACACCTTGTACGTAGATATCGATTCGACCGTTGCCCAGCGGCAGCAGTTGTAAAGCGCAAGAACGATCAAGCCCCGTCCGGCTCTCCATGGTAAGCTGAAAGCGGAAAGGCAGGCGATACCCCGCTATGGTGCAAGCAGTCGTATATTCGGAAACGGTCAACCGGACCCTATCTTACATCGAGGCTCATCTGAAGGAGGAGCTGAATCTGGAAATCCTCGCCGAGCGGGCGGCATTTTCCATGTATCATTTTCACCGGATCTTCCAGGCTCAGGTAGGCATGCCTCCCGCCGACTATATCCGCAGGCGCCGGCTGTCTAGCGCGGCGTGCAGCCTGCTCGGAACCGAGCGGAGGATCCTCGACATCGCGCTTGAATACCGCTTCGATTCCCAGGAATCGTTTACTCGCTCTTTCAAGCGCATGTTCCTTATGACGCCGGGCCAGTACCGTTCCTACTACCGCACGCTTACGATGCAGAAGGAGAGTGAAGCCGAAATGGCCGAACAGGCGGATCAAATGAATGCTTTACAAGGAGAACCCCGAGGCTGGATGCTTACCGGCACCAACACGGGAGATTATGAGATGGGCGTAGACCGGCTGGAGGTCCACCACGGCAAATCGTCCGGTTATCTGCGTTCGCTCACGGAACGGGCCTCCGGGTTCGGGACCATGATGCAGATGTTCAAAGCGGACGCTTACCTGGGAAGCCGGCTTCGGCTGAGCGGTTTCGTCAAAACCGAGCAAGTCCGGGACTGGTGCGGCTTGTGGCTGCGCATAGACGGCAAAGATCACGACGTGCTCGGCTTTGACAACATGAGCGGCAGGCCCATCCGCGGAACGACAGGCTGGAGCCGATACAGCTTGGTGCTGGATGTGCCCAAAGAGAGTGTGGCGATCGCGTTCGGCGTTCTGTTGAACGGAAGCGGCCGGGTCTGGATCGACAGTCTCCAGTTCGATACCGTCAGTCTCCAGGTGCCTGTGACGAGTCTGGAGGAGGTTAACGCGCTCCCCGACGCTCCGGTCAACCTGAACTTTGAAGAGGAGCCCGATCAGTAGAGCGTGGCAACGTAAAAAGACGATTCCCCTTTGGGAGAATCGTCTTTTTTATACCTCACCGGCCGGTACGGCACGATTAGCGGCACCGTTAGCCGGCAGGCGGGCATCAGACAGCCGGAAGCGGTTACGTGTGCTCCGCCTGCTGCTGATGCTCTTCATGGATTTTATAGAGCGCCTGAACAAGCGGATCGGCCGGATCGCGGTTCAGCAAGTGAAGCGTCATCAGAAACTGGAGCGGAAGGGCAAACGTATTGTTGCCTTCTTTAATGGACGGGAAGCCCACTTCCAATACAGGGCCGGCTTCGGGATGCATCTCCAGATCGACGTAGATCTGTTCTTCCGGAAATTCGCTTCTTACGCTCTCCGCGCAGTGAGGCACGATATAATTGTCCAGCAGCTGTTTCGCTTCTTCTTCGCTTTGAGGAGCGGCCGGAAGCGGACGATTGTCGGAGCTGCGGATCAAGTCCACGAAGAAGGAGGACATCCATAGACCCGGATTCTCCTTATTCTGGAACGTATGCACAAGCTCGTTAAGGAAAAATCCGCAGGAGTAACTGTTATCGTTTTGACGGATCGTGTAGGCGAACAAAGGACCGAAGACGGGATGCTGGCCCACCTGTCCTTCCACTTCGTAGTCGGAAAACTGCTCTTTCAATACCTGTTCGGCATGCTTGTACCAGGCAAAAATAATTTCGTTCTGCTGCTGTTGTTCCTGCTGTTCTCGGGCTGCCTGCTCTTCGGGAGACAGTTGCTCTTCTTCTGTCGCTTGAGCTTCGATAGGCTGATCGCCGGATTCGTTAGGTGTGGTCATATATACTCCTCCTTGCCTCCCATCTTATCATGTTCTGGAGATGATGGGAAAGCAGCGTCTTCTTTTCCCGCTTCGGTTACGAAACGGCCGTTACTTCACATAAAGCCTTCCTGTCTCTTCCCAAATTTCTCCGGGATTCAGCCCGAACAAGCCGATTTCTTCCGCCGGCAGCGGACTGTTCGGCGCATTCACGAGATTCACTTGCGGCTCCGGGCAGAAAAACCCTTCCTCCCCGAAATGGTTCCAGATCATCCACTGCTTGTAGGACGTACCGACATCGTAAACGAGGGTAACGTTGTGCTTCGTGTCGGTCAGCTCCATACGGTTGCGCCCGTTCTGGGCCGACACCGTATAATGGTTGTCCAGCGGTTCGTAGAAAGGATAAATCCCTTCGTCCCGGAGCTGCTCTTCTTCCTGCGTCAAGGCTTGCTGCCTGCCCGTAGGAAGCATGCGGTCGTTCATTTCCCAGCGCTTGCCGATCGTCAGCTTCACCCTGTAATCCTTCGCCGAAGCATCCGGCGCGAAAGGGGCGTTAACCGACGTGTGAAAAGCAAGCAGACAAGGCATCCGTTCTCCGCCTTCGTTGCGGATCAACAGATGCTGGGCCAACCCGTCCCCGTTTAGCGAATAACGCAGACGGATCGTAAAACGGAACGGCAGAAACTTGTACACTTCATGGGCTTCATCCACCCGGACGGATACGCTTACGAAGCTTTCGCTCTCCGTCGTCCCGTATTCGTCGACTTGCCAAGGAATCTTATGTAGAAATCCGTGCAAATGATTGCCCGTCGATTCTTCGTTAATCGGAAACCGGAGCACTTTGCCGTTCCACGGGAACTTGCCGTCTTCGTAACGGTTCGGCGGAAAAAGCACGGGAATGCCGTGGATTCCCGGATTCGCCTTGAAGGATTCCAGCTCTTCCTCAGCCGGTTCGTGCAGAAACCGGTAGCCGTTGTCCGTATCCCGGAAAGCGATAAGATTGCCTCCGTAATCCGGGAGCATGACGGCTTCATAGGCGCCCCACTCCAGCCGGACAGCTTTCATTCCCTGATAATTACTTTCATACGCACGGTTATGTGTCATGCTTCTATCTCCCCTCGTCAGTTCCGGTGCGTCCTTTTACCAGACTATTATACCATGAAAACTCTTTCATTCCGCTTCCTCAAAATCGAGAATAAGTTCGATAACTTCCGAACGGCTGGCGATCCGTATGGGCGGCCCCCACGTGCCGAAACCGGACGATACGACGACATGCATCTTATCCTTCAGCATGTAACCCCAATCCAGCTCGAATAACCTTCCCGTGATCCAGTGATTCGGCGCGAACTGACCGCGGTGCGTGTGACCGCACAGAAGCACATCCGCTCCGGCAGCGGCTGCCTTGTCAAAATGATAGGGCTGGTGGTCCATGAGAAGAATCGGCTTCGACGGATCCAGCCCGGACAGCAGCCGGTCCACTGCCATACGGCCGCCGGTATCGAACGACTCCGCCGTCTTGTCTTTGCGTCCCGCGATATAGAAAGCGTCCTCTACGGAAACCGTCTCGTCCCGCAGCACGCGGATACCGATCGACTCCATTTGGCTGATGTGCTCTTCGATATGGCCGCCGTAATATTCGTGGTTTCCCAGCACCGCATACACGCCGTATTTCGCCTGAAGCTGCTTCATGACCTCCGACATCCCGTTGCGGATATACGGCTCGATGCTGTCGTCGATAAGGTCGCCGGGAAGCAGAATAAGATCGGGCTTCATCTCGTCGACGGTCTTAACCAGACGGGCTAAGTGCCGTTTTCCTACAATATTACCCAAGTGAATGTCGGATGCAACGGCTACCCGGAGCTGACGCAAGGGGCCGGCCCCTTTGCCGACCCGAGCCCGGTACGTCCGGACGATGGGCGTCCAGGCATTCCAATATCCTTTTGCAAACAGGATAATCAAAATCACGAGCACGACGCCTCCCGTACCTCCGAAATATACGGCAGGCGGAAATCCGGCAAGCTTCAAGAGCCAGGCGGCCAGGTCTCCCAGCGGAAGGAGAATAACGGCAAATTCCAGCACGGCGAAATAATAAGATCCGATGACCTTCAGCAGCCTGCCCGGGGGACCCGGAACTGCGGGAGAGCGGCCCAGCATGTAAGCGAGAGCCAGTACCGCCAGCAGCGTCCAGTATAGTCCTGCGGACACGGAAATTCCCCAGAAGTCGAGAAACCGCTCGCCATGCCATCCGATGTAAATAGTAAGCCCCGCATAAACGAGCAGGGCCAAAACAAGCAGAACAAGACGCGATTTCACTAGAGTCCGACTCCTTTATTTAACAGGTAAACAGATGAGATGTCCGCATTATACCACGGGGAGACCGCACGGAACCAATACGGCTGCATCCGCTGAGCATACCCTTGAAGGAGGTTTTCTCCAGAAAAAGAGGAAGATTAAGTTCGCGGAACGACTCAGCATTTCACGCCATAAAAATACACTCCCTAGAATACGCCGGTTGACCCGAAGGTTCCCGTGCGGTTCTAAAGAGTGTATTCAACTGAAACTTAGCTCCCGTTCCGTACAACGGACTGCCGGCAGCCGCATTCCCCTATTCTTCGCTCGGCAATTCGAGCGTAGTCATAGAACGGGATTGCCGCCGGCCTGCCGCCGCCTTACCGGTCCAGCGATTCCGCCAGCCGCGGCAGCAGCTTGCTGTCCCGGTCGTCGTTCAGCTCCCAGAACATGGCTCCACCGAGGCCTTTTTCCTTGATGAATTCGGCTCTGTAACCGATCGATTCCTCGTCCTCGTAGGAGACGAACTGGCCCGTTTGCTTGTTGTAGAGGTAAGGAACCTTGGCGCGGTCGTTCCAGTAGCGCTGGAATCCTTCCGGCTTTTCGGTCCAATCCACGACGTCCCCGCCTTTGCAGGCCTGGTAAAGACCGTTGTTTACGGCCTCGCAGCCGCCCCAGGAACGGCCGTAGAACGGAATGCCCAGCACCAGCTTTTTGGCCGGCACGCCCGCGTTCAGGTGACCGTTCACGGCCGCTTCCACGTAGAAACGATGCGCGTTCGGGTCCGGATCGGCCGGATCGTAGTACAGGGCGGCGTTGTTGTTGCTCGTCGGCTCCCAGCTTCCGTGCAGATCGTACGTCATGATGTTTACGAAATCGATGGATTCGGACACTTTATCAAGCTCCGTATCCCTCACGTAATTTGGATTCGCGCCTGACGCGATCGTGAGCAGATAATGGCGGCCGTCTTCACGTCCGGCGGCTTCCAGCTTCTCACGGATGGTTTGCAGCAGGAGGGTAAAATTCGTGCGGTCCTCCGGACGGCGCACGTTCGTTTCCAGGCCTCCCGTCACCGGATACTCCCAGTCGAGATCGACTCCGTCGAAGCCGTTCTCCCGGATAAAGCGGACGGCGCTGTCGGCGAATTTGGTACGCGAAGCCTCCGTAAGCGCCGCGTCCGAGAACCGGCCCGACCAGGTCCAACCGCCGACACTGACCAGCGTCTGCAAATGAGGATTCGCCTGCTTTAATTTGGCAAGCTCTTTGAAATCGCTTACAAATTTCGCACAATCTTCTCCTTTGCACGCTCCGGGGTAGGCTTCTTCCTGCTCCTTAGGCGAACTCAGCGCCACTTCCCCGTCCACGATATTGGCGAAGGCGTAGTTGATATGCGTCAGCCTGGACGCGTCGATCTCGGAAGCCTTCAATTTTCCCCAGGAGGTGAAATACCCGACGACTTTATAGGCAGGGCTGATGATCGCCATCTGCCTGGCCTGATCCCACTCCACCAGGCTGCGCGAAGCCTCCGATACGAAACGGAGAGGAACATACAGCGCGTCTCCCTGCTTGGCTGGAGCGGCTTGAAGCGTAGCGAGCCGGTTGTTCACACGCGCTTCCTTGGAGCCCAGCTTCATCTCGATAAAGACGCCCGTCTTGGACAGCGTAAAAGTCCCGTCTTCTTTCAGGGGACTAAGCTTTAGTTGAAGCTGTTTGGCCAGCTCCTCGGCGGGTACGGTCAGGGCATCCCCCTGCAGAACAGGCTTCTGCTGCTGTACGGCGACACGGCTGCCGTAAGCGATACTGATATCCCCGGCAGAGGACGCGCCCATGGCGGGAACGGCTCCCAGCGCAAGCCCCAGCGTTAACGCGGTCAATAAAGAAGGTTTCCATTTTTTCAAGAATATGACCTCCAATACATGATGGCGGAAGATTCGGAAAGCGTCCCGTTCGGCGGAAGTCATTAAGCGGAATGTGCAAGGAAGTCTCGCAGGATGAGTCTTGCAGCAGGAGTCATATGTCGGAGTACTTAAAAAAGAGGCTTAAAACCGGAGCCGAAAATCATCACGTCCGCCTTTTTTAGAAAACGCTTCCAAATCTTTCTATGGCAATAAGATAGCACAAGAAACTTCCATCTGTACAAGGAATTTTTAATACAGTTTTCGGCGCAATTGGAGAAAAATTTTACCAGTTGAAATCAAGGGTTCGAATGCTGCCCGACCGGCTTTTTTCATGCCGATTTTTTTCCCTAAAAAAAATGCAGCTTCCGGCAATTCCTGCCTTGGCTGCATGCTTTGTATCCGCATCGCTGTTTAACCGTGTCAGACGCGGAAAAGTCCGTACCCGTCCAGCGGAATCACCGGGTCCGTGTCGATAACGAGCCCTCCGCCCCGCCCGTTCCAGGCCACATCGGCCAGCCAGCGAGTAAACGGCGCCACGTTCATCGTCTCCATTTCTTCCAGGCTGTAAAATCCTGCGGCGTCCACCTCGTGATCGTCCGGTACGGGTTCGCCGCTTACGTAATCCATCGCGAAAGCGATATAAATGTTATGAATGCTTTTCGGCATGTCCCGGAACGCCACTACCTTCTTAACGGAAGCCTCGATGCCCGTCTCCTCCAGCACTTCCCGCGCAATCGTCTCGTGAATCAGCTCAAGCTGTTCGATAAAACCGCCCGGGTTGGTCCATCTTCCCTTGCCCGGCTCCTGCGCCCTGCGGACGAGCAGGAGTTTTCCTTCCCGCATCACGAGCGCCCCTACGCCCGCACTGTAGCTGCCCCAATGGACAAAACTGCAGGCCGGACAGGCCCGGCGGAGCGTTCCGTCCATATCCCGCGTTTCAAGCGGAGTTCCGCACGTCATACAATAATTCGCTTCCATCGAGGTCACCTGTTTCGTTTCAGAATGGACTGCATCCGTCTTGCAAGGGCCATTATACTCCTTTCGCGGCTTTCGTGAAAGAGCGGCCCGGCCGAACAACCGAGGCGGCAAACGACAGGCGGCCGTGCCGCGGCGGCGGGATTTCTTTTTTTCCGCCGGGAGATGGTATAATGGAAGGGTCAGGAATCTAACCGACTTTAAAGAACGTTTAAATAAAGGAGCTGGGAACCCATGAGTTTGGAAAACAAATCATCCGAGCTGGCAACATTTGCAGGCGGCTGCTTCTGGTGCATGGTCAAGCCGTTCGACGAGCAGCCTGGAATTCTCAAGGTCGAATCCGGCTATACGGGCGGTCACCTGGAGAACCCGACGTACGAGCAGGTTTGCTCCGATACGACCGGCCATTACGAAGCGGTCCAGATCACGTTCGACCCTGCCGTGTTCTCCTACGAGCGTCTGCTTCAGGTATTCTGGCAGCAGATCGACCCGACGGACGCGGGCGGCCAATTTAACGACCGCGGCCAATCGTATCAGACCGCCGTTTTCTACCATAGCGAAGAACAGAAGGCAGCGGCGGAGAAATCCAAGCTGGATTTGGCCCGCAGCGGGCGGTTCGACAAACCGATCGCCACGGAAATTTTACCGGCCAAGCCGTTTTACCCGGCAGAAGAGTATCACCAAGGTTACTATAAAAAAAATCCGCTGCGCTATAAAGCGTACTCGGTAGGATCAGGGAGGGCGGCATTTTTGAAAAACACTTGGAAAGACCACGCGAAAGATCAGGATCTCAAAAAGCGTCTCACGCCCATGCAGTACGAAGTGACGCAGAACAGCGGCACCGAGCCGCCGTTCCGCAATGAATTCTGGGATCACAAAGAAGAAGGGCTGTACGTCGATATCGTATCCGGCGAGCCTCTTTTCAGCTCCCTGGACAAATTCGATTCCTCCTGCGGATGGCCTTCCTTTACGCAGCCGCTGCAGGGCGAGCAAGTAACGGAGCATGTGGATCTGACGCACAATATGGTCCGCACGGAAGTCCGCAGCAAAGATGCGGATTCCCATCTGGGGCATGTCTTCGAAGACGGCCCGGGCCCGAACGGGCTGCGCTACTGCATCAACTCGGCCGCTCTGCGCTTCGTTCCTAAAAGCAAGCTGGAAGAAGAAGGCTACGGCGATTACCTGAAACTGTTTACGAAATAAGAACCGGGGCCGGGTTCCTTTCTAGGGACCGGCCTTTGTTTAAGCCGCGGGGGCATCCCCGCTTTTTTTATTGAAAGGATTTCTTAACCTTTTTGTAAAAAGATCCTAAGCAACAAATGATACAATGGAACCATTATGACTGACGGCCCGCCGCAACCGGGTAAAACAAAGGATGAAAACGGACATGGACAAGCATATTCTGATCGTCGACGACGACGATAAAATCGCGCAACTCATCGAAATTTATTTACAAAACGAAGGCTATACCGTCTACAAAGCCAACAACGGCCTGACGGCTCTGGACATTATGGCGGAGCAGACGGTTCATCTCGTCATTCTCGATATTATGATGCCGGGCATGGACGGCCTTCAAGTGTGCATGAAAATACGCGAAAAGCAAATGACCCCCATCTTGATGATCAGCGCCAAGGACGGGGATCTCGATAAAATTACCGGACTGATGACCGGGGCGGACGATTACGTCGTGAAGCCCTTCAATCCGCTGGAGCTGATCGCCCGTGTCAAGTCCTTGCTGCGACGGGCTTATTTCCAGGCACAGGCGTCCGTTCCCGCCGAAGAGCACACGACGCGGATCGGTTCCCTCTTGATCGACAAGCAGACGCACACCGTTACCGCCAACGGGCGCCTCGTCAAGCTCACGCCGATCGAATTCGGCATTTTGTCCCTGCTGGCGACTCATCCGGGACGTGTTTTCAGCTCGGAAGAAATTTTCGAGAAAATCTGGAAAGAAAAATATTTCGAATCCACGAACTCCGTAACGGTTCATATCAGCCGCCTCCGCGACAAACTGGAGAAGGAAATGGAAGGCGAGAAAATCATTCACACGATATGGGGGGTCGGCTACAAGCTTGAAAACTAATTGGAGCAGAGCCCTGCTGTACAGCCTCGGATCGTCCCTTATCGTGCTGCTTCTTATTTTTCTCCTGGGCCGCACGCTCTTCTATTCCTATCTTTCCGAGCGGATCAGCCTGGAAAATATTTTGATCTGGATCAACTACCGGATCGGCTATCCCGATGCTTACATCCAGGCCGGACTGATCATCTTCCTTCTCTTTTTTATTTACTTTTTCCGGCTGGAGCAGCGTCACCGGGACAAGCGTACGCTCGCGCAGATTATCGAAAATATGCAAAAAATCACCGACGGCGATTTTAATCACCGGGTTCCGGCGGGAGGCTCCGGCGAGCTCGGCCAGCTTGCCGTGCACGTCAACCGGCTTGTGGACCGCCTGAAGCTCTCCCTGGAGGAAGAACGCCAGGCCGAACAGGCCAAGAACGACCTGATCACGAACGTATCGCATGATCTCCGGACACCGCTCACTTCCATTACCGGTTATCTGGGCCTGGTGGATCAGGACAGGTACCGGGACGAGGTGGAGCTCCGCCACTATATCGGGATGGCGTACGAGGAATCCCAGCGGCTGAACCAGCTCGTACAGGATTTGTTCGAGTATACGCGGCTCCGGAACAAAGAAATGAAGCTGCAGCTCGTCAAGATCGATCTGGTCGAAATGCTGCATCAGATTTTCTCCGCTTTTCAGCTGCAGCTTAAGGAGGCGGACATGGACACGCGCATGACGTTCGAACAACCCCGCCTCTACGTCCTTGCGGACGGCAACAAACTGCGCCGGGTGTTCGAGAATCTGATCACCAACGCCATCAAATACGGGCATGACGGAGCTTTTCTCGACGTCACGGGACGGGTTGAAGGCAGCGAAATTGTCCTGTCCTTAACCAATTACGGAGAATCGATTCCCGCGCCCGATCTGCCGCGGATTTTCGAGCGGTTCTACCGCGTCGAGAAGTCCCGTACGAAGCATCTCGGGGGCTCCGGAATCGGTCTGGCCATCGCCAAGCAGATTATCGATCTCCACGGCGGAACGATCGAGGCTTACAGCGATCCGGAAGAGACGGTATTCACGGTCCGCCTGCGGGCATTGAATCCCGACAACCCTCCCCCTTCTTCCGTCCGCTCCGGTTCCTTTTAGACGCGATCTCCCGCGGGGGATCGCTTTTTTTTATCCCCGGAACAACGGCTGTTCGCGCGACTCTCAAAATCTGTCTAAAATCATAGAGAATCGTAATTATTTCGTAAGGTTTTCTTATCGGATTATTAAACGTTAGCGTCCAATATAGAAGGAGAGAGTTACCGCCTCAAACCGGAAAGGAGCATTACCCCATGAAACTAAAATCAACCCTGCTGGGACTCACGGCGGCCGTCGTCGCCCTGGCCCTGGTCTCGGATCCTTTACATATCATTAAACCTCGCGCCGTATCCGCTTTATCGACGCTGCGCTCAGGTCTTCTGGGCGGAAGCGGCAGCCCTTTAACTTCTTCCGTCGAGGGAGAAGCCGCCGTACTCATGGACGCGGATACCGGCAAGGTCCTCTTCGAGAAGCAGCAGGACTCGCGCCTTTATCCCGCCAGCACCACCAAAATCGTCAGCGCCATGATCGCCCTCGAGAAAGGCGGCGCCAAGGACCTCATTACGGTCGGCGACGAAATCCGGCTGAAAACGCCGGGAG
Organism: Paenibacillus chitinolyticus NBRC 15660; assembly: GCF_000739915.1. GTDB lineage: Bacteria > Bacillota > Bacilli > Paenibacillales > NBRC-103111 > Paenibacillus_F > Paenibacillus_F chitinolyticus. Next base: position 1,002,657 of record NZ_BBJT01000003.1, read on the forward strand.
AAAGCACCGCCGGACTGTGGGAAGGCCAGCGCCTTTCACTGGAAGACCTTATCGCCGCGATGATGCTTCCTTCCGGCAACGACGCGGCTAGAACCGTCGCCCGCTACATAGCGGAGAAGGATAGCGGCCGGCAGCTCTCCGCAGAAGAAAGTATCGACTATTTCGCCGGTCTGATGAACAAGAAGGCCGCCGCGGTCGGCGCCAAGCGTTCCCACTTCACGAACCCGCACGGGCTTCACGATCCCAAGCATTACACGACTGCGGGCGACATGGCCCTGCTTGCCCGCGAAGCCATGAAGAACAAAGTATTTCGCGGCATTGTCGACCAGCCCCGGCATACGGTCGCTTCGGCCGGAAACAAGCAAACCTTCGTCAACCGGAACCAGCTTCTTCAAGAGGGCGGCGCCTACTACTTCAAAGGCGTTAACGGCGTCAAAACAGGCTTCACCGACGAAGCCGGCTATTGTCTCGTCTCTTCGGCGGACCTCGACGGGAAGAACCTGATTACCGTCGTACTCCGGTCAAGCTCAGGCGGCGTCTATACCGACACCCATGCGCTGTTAAAGCTTGCCGTGAACAAGGAAACGGCCTAAGCCCGCCGGGTCCAAGCCCGGGCTAGGACCGGGTTAGGGGGCAGCGGCCGTTCGCGGCTGCTTCACTCTCCTTGTCTGTCCGGCAGCAGCCTGCTTTTACGGAGCCTTCCGGTCAAGGCACGGCATACCGCGCCCGCCTGTTAAAATCACATCCGGTCAGGAGCCGGCAGTCCGAGCACATCGAGCGCCTTCCCCAGCGTTTCACGGAATTTCCAAGTCAGCCACACCCGCAGCTCCACCCGGTCGTCCGGACCCTTCAGTATCGGACAAGCTCCGTAGAAATTGTTGAACAGCAGCGACAGCTCGAAAGCATAACTGCAGATCAGATTCGGAGCCAACTGCCGGACGGCGGCATCCATCGTCTCGGTCCAGTACGCGATCTGCTTCAGCAGCTGACGCTCCGGGGGCTCCAGCGCCCCGCCGTCAAACGAAGGCACCGGAGGCTCCATGAGCGCTTTGCCGCTTCCCTTCTGCCCGGCGCCTGCCTTTTCCAGCACACTTCCGGCGCGGGCGTACGCGTACAGCAGATATACGCCGGAATTTCCGCTTACTTCCGTCGCCTGGCGCAGATCGAAAACGACTTCCGTCTGAAGATGATATTTCAGCAGGTAATACCGGATTGCGGCGGCCGCAATCTCCCGGCTGGAAAGCCCCTCCTGCCGGGAACGCTTGGATTCGATGCTCTCCTCCATCACCTGCAGGAGCTCGGCCACCTTGATGCCTACACCCTGGCGGCCCGACATCGCATACGAGCCTTTACCTGCGGAAGTGTCGACTCCCAGGCTTTCGGCCGTTTCGGGGCTCAGCGACACGACCCCGTAACTGACATGCAGCAGCCTGGCCGCCTGCTCCTTGTACCCGAGCGCCTCCAGCGCCAGCTTGACCATCGCCTGCGGATATTCCTGTCGGTAATCGATCACGTTGATCACCGTCTCTCCGCGGCCGAACGGCATCGCTTGTCCTTGCGAATCGGTGGACCAGACGCCGTCCGCAAACGGCATATACGTAAAATCTTGGGACAACAAACCGAACTTCCACAGATGGTACGCGATATCTTTCGCCGTATAAGTCAGTATCCCGTTCGACCGGACGAGCACTTTGTCCGCCTGATGCGCTTCCGGATCAGGGCTTGGGGTTCCCTCCGCTTCACCGCTGCCCTCACCTCCGTGCCGCAGCACCCAGCATCCGGCAAGCTTGCCTTCCTCCACTTTATAAAAGGCTCCGGTAGCCTGAAGATGCTCAAAAGCGGCTTCCCACAGCCCCTCGGCCACAATGCGGCTTTCCCACACGAGCACATCGTAACCGATGCCGAACGCCTTCATCTCGTGAAGCTGTTCTCGCACGATTTTTTCCGCCGTCAAACGCCCGATCCAGGCCGTAGAAGAGGTTCCTTCCTCCAATTCGTGGAGCACCCTCGTTCTCTCTTCCTGAAGCTCGGGGCTCCCTTTATACACTTTGTTCACTTTTGCATACGTATCCCAGCAAAAATCACCGAAACGGACATGCTCCCCCTCCGTCTTCGTATGAAGAATACCCACTACCGTATCGGCCAACTGGTTGCCCAGGTCATCGATGTAATTATGAATTTCGACTTCACGGCCGGCTCTCGATAACAGGCGTGCCAGCGTATCCCCAATGCAGGAATTACGCAAATGTCCGATATGCGCCGATTTGTTCGGATTGATCGAAGTATGCTCGATCACAACCTTCCCCTTCTCCGTCTCGCCTTGGTAAGCCGAATATTCCCGATGGCGGTTCAGCCAGACGTTCCAATCGATTGCAAAATTCAAAAAGCCCGGTGCCACGGCCTCTATTTTCGAAAAGATGCCCTCTGCGATCTTCGCATGCTCCAGCTCACTTTTTAGCTTATTTGCAATTTCCATGGGAGATTTCCTCAAGGTTTTGGCCAAAAGCATGGATACGTTGGTGCTGTACTCCCCGTGATCGGGATGGGCGGGCCTATCCACCAGTACTTTCAGTTCCGACGGCCACGAGGTGCCCGCTTCGTCCAGCAGCTTCCGGACCCCTCTTTCGATTTCAATGCCCAACGTTGCGGATATCATTTTCTCAACCCCCTTTTGATGATGAAACGCAAAAAAGCCCCCGTCTCTATGAAGAGACGAGAGCTCGTAAGTTCCCGCGGTACCACTCTAAGTGCCCGGCTGCCTCCTGGGCAAAAACCGGACCTCTTTTGACCGATAACGGCGCTCAGCCGGATCTTCCTACTTTCCGTTCAGAAGACCGTTTCCCGGGCCCGAGGCCAACCAGACATCCGTACCGGCTTTCACCTTCTCCGGCTCGCTGCGACTATCCGTCTGAATGCCAATCCCGTTCTTAAACGTTCCTGTTTTGCGTTGTTTGAATAATTAAATTATTTATACCGGAACATCCGCGTATTGTCAAGTCGGCAAAATCAAGAACAGCATTTCTATCGGACAAGCCGCTTCATTTTTCTATGAACAAAATATCGCCGTTTGCTACAAAGTATTCAACTTTACTTTTTTTAAAATATAATCAAATAATTACAGTTTTTACTTAAAATTTCGTTATTTTATTCGTTTACACTTTCACATTAATTTGTTATTTTGATGATGTTGTATCCCAAATTATGGTAAAGTATGTGTAAGAATGAAGAGTAGAGTTTTAGCAATGTTGTTCCTCTGTTTCGCCCTATTTATTGTTGTTCCCGTCTCCGCATCGGCAGCAACGAGTGTGCAAGTCACAGGCCAAGGCCAGTTGGCCATTTCGGCGAGTTTCACAGGGGCTTCTTATGCTGAGGTTTATGTCAGCAACCAAAATGGACAAGCAGTCTACAACAAAATCTTCGCATCCGTTGGCGGAAATGGAACCATCAGCGCTTCAATTCCTAACTTACCATACGGCACTTACAAGATTATTATCGGCGGACAAGCTATATCTGTCTCGAATCTGCAATACGGTTTCCAATAACACAACCCAAAAAAGCCTCGAAATTGAGGCTTTTTTTATGTTTATTCTTTTGACTGAACAGCCGATTGAGCTGTCTTTTTTTTCTTATTGCACGGGTGCAACAAAATTCTGCCACTGCGATTACCGGCCAAAAGCCAAATCCCACAATTGCTCCATAACCGGGGGATTAAATTCTTGAGGATGCAATAAAATCGAAAGGAATAACGTTACCATAATTGCGACGGTTACCGAAACAGCCCGATTTACGTATTTTGTTCTTTTTAGGAAGCCAATCGCGATCACTGTACTGTTTAAAACATAAGTAACGGGAAGGCTAACAATTCTGCCAAGCCCCGTGGAAGGAAAATATACGATTAACGCTGTAATCAAAAGCATGGAAGGAGCAAGGGCCAAGACACACTGATCCCAAACCGAAAATCCGAATAGAGAAGCCTTGTTCAATATGGGGAAAAATTTATAAAACCTATGACAGCAGTTAAGACATGTATGATCATAGGGAACTACGAAAGAAACCAAGGAAAGCAAAGCCCCATAAGAAAATTCTCCCGTGTAAAACAGAAAAGTCAGAAATAAATAAAGGGCTATTAGCAATCTCGTGAAAATTGAAGAAGTTCGCTTTATTCGGTCACTGTTGCATTTAGGACAATGCTTCACACGTATCTCCATCCTTATCCGCCTACGAAGTGTCGTTTATAAAAGGGGCTCACAATCAATCATACGTGTACTATTCTTTATTATTGATTGGTTTCCTCTTTTATCCGCGAACATAACCAACCTGCTTATAGCCGAACCCGATTGCATCGAACATGCCGCCTTCCAGACTCCCTCAAATTCTTCTAGGATCGAATAACATTTTCTTATTGGCTCCCATAAAAAAAGAGCTCCCCCGCATAAACGGGAAAGCTCTTTCGGGCCGCGCTTAGTTAGCGACGGTATTGTAGGTCATAATCCAGATGGAACCTGCTACGATTGTCGTCAGAATGACGAGACCGAGAATCAAAGTCAGCAGGTTATATCGCGGCCCCTTCTCGTCCGTCAAGTGCATGAAGAACAGAAGCTGCACGGCGAACTGGAGAACGGCGGTAATGAGCAGGACCAGAATAGCCGCCTTGCCCGTTACCATTTTGTTCAGGATCACGACCAGCGGAATAATCGTCAGCACGATCGACAGCAGAAAACCGATGACGTAAGACTTCAGAGAACCATGCGATTCATGGTGTTCATGATCATGCGCTCCGCCCGAATGGGTCGTATGTTGTGCCATCTTACATCACCCCCATCAAGTAAACGAACGTGAAGACGAAGATCCAGACCACGTCCAGAAAGTGCCAGTACAAGCTGATGATGTTCACTTTGCGTCGTGTTACCGAGTTGATGCCGTGACGGCTTAGCTGAATGATCAAAGCAATCATCCATACCAGACCGACGGATACGTGGATTCCGTGCGTTCCGACCAGGGTGAAGAACCCGGACAAGAAACCGCTCGTGGAAATCGTCGCGCCTTCATGAACCATTTTTACGAACTCGGTTACTTCCAGCGTGATAAAGGAAGCACCCAGCAGCGCCGTTACGGCCAGCCAGCCGATCAGGCCTTTACGGTTGCCTTTGTTCATCGCCAGCACGGCCAGACCGCTTGTAAAGCTGGACGTGAGGAGGATAAACGTCTCCGCGATAATACCCGGCATTTCGAACAGTTCTGCCGGAGTCGGGCCGCCGTTAGTGTTGCCGTGAAGAACGATGTACGTAGCGAACAGCGTACCGAACAGAATAACGTCGGTGATCAGGAAGATCCAGAAGCCGAACATCCGCAGCGATTCGAGGTCATGATGGCCATCATCATGGCTGTGATCGTGCTGGTGAGACATTGCTTTGTTATGACTGCTTGCTTGTGCCAATTAGACCGACCCCCTTGCCGCGGCTTCCGTGCGTTCAATCTCATCCACCGGAATATAGTAATCTGTATCATAGTTGAAAGAATGCGCGAGCATACATACCGCCACTCCGATCATGCCCGGGATGGCGAAGAACATCCAGCCGAACACGAACCCGAAGCCCGCGATGAACCAGCAAAGCGATTTGATGAACGGAATCGCCGAGTTTTTCGGCATGTGAATCGGTTCAAGCTTCGCCTTAGGCGCCGGTTTGCCGCCCTGCTCCAGACGCTGCTTCTCTTCCCACCAAGGATCCTGCACGCTTGCCGTAGGAATCGTCGCAAAGTTATAAAGCGGAGCCGGCGATGGAATGGACCACTCCAGCGTACGTCCGTTCCAAGGATCGCCTGTTGTGTCGCGCTCCATGAATTTGATGCTGTGTGCGATTTGCCACACTTGGAAAATGAAGCCGATCCCCATCAGGAAGCCCCCGATAGTGGAAGTCAGGTTCAAGCCGTACCAGCCCGAATCCCAGCCATACGTGCTGAGACGCCGTGTCATGCCGTCCAAGCCGAGGAAATACTGCGGCATGAAGCAGACATAGAAACCGATATTCCAAAGCCAGAATGCCCATTTACCGAGCTTCTCATTCAGCTTGAAGCCAAAAATCTTCGGCCACCAGTAGTACAGGCCGGCGAAGTATCCGAATGCGACACCGCCGATAAGCACTTGGTGGAAGTGGGCGATCAGGAAGTAACTGTTGTGGAACTGGAAGTCGGCCGGCGCTACGGAGAGCAGTACCCCGGTCATCCCGCCCACGATAAAGCACGGAATAAATCCGATCGTCCACAGCATCGGCGTGTCGAACCTGATTTTACCCCGGTACATGGTGAACAGCCAGTTAAACACCTTCACGCCCGTCGGAATCGCGATAATCATCGTCGTTATGGCAAAGAAGGCATTGACATTGGCCCCCGAACCCATCGTGAAGAAGTGATGCGCCCAGGTAAAGAACGAGAGAATACTAATAATCATCATGGCGAACACCATGGATTTGTACCCGAACAATTTTTTCTTCGCGAAAGTCGCGACGACTTCGGAGAAAATACCGAATGCAGGCAGAACAACGATGTAAACCTCAGGGTGACCCCACATCCAAATGAGGTTGATGTACATCATCGGGTTGCCCCCGCCGTCCAGCGTGAAGAAGTGTGCTCCCATGAAACGGTCCAGGAACAGCAGGGCCAGCGTTACGGTCAGAATCGGGAAAGCGAAAATAATCGCGATACAGCTGGAAAGCACGGACCAGGAAAACATCGGCATTTTCATGAGCTTCATGCCCGGTGCGCGCATTTTCAGAATGGTCACGATAAAGTTAATACCGGTCATCAAACTCCCGATACCGGAAATCTGAATCCCCCAGATGTAGAAGTTCTGCCCGACCCCCGGACTGTGTGAAAGCTCCGACAGCGGCGGATAGGCCAGCCAGCCCGCATCAGGCGAGCCTCCGATAACGAAAGACATATTGAACAGCATCGCGCCGAAGAAGAACAGCCAGAAGCTGAGCGCGTTCAGGAACGGGAACGCAACGTCGCGTGCACCGATTTGAAGCGGTACGGCGATATTGAACAAGCCGAACATAAGCGGCATCGCCATAAACAAAATCATGATTACGCCGTGCGTGGTGAAAATTTGGTTATAGTGCTCCGGTTGCAGGAACTCCATATCCGGCATCGCCAGCTGCGTCCGCATAAGCAGCGCATCGACGCCGCCGCGGAACAGCATCAGAATGGATGCGATGATGTACATGATACCGACACGCTTATGATCGACGGTAGTCAGCCATTCGCGCCACAGCCATGTCCATTTTTTAAAATAAGTAAGTACAAAGATGATGGCGATAGTCGCCAGAGCGATACTCACGTCAGCGCCGTAGATCAGCGGATCGCCGGTTACGAAGAACGTGGACGCGAAATCTTTGATTTTATCCAACATGATGGATGTTCCCCCTTTCCTCTCTATTCATGGCCCGTATGAGCGGCCGAAGCTTCTTGCTTCACTGCGCCCGAGCCTTCCGTTGAACTGTTTCCGGCGGCTTTGTCGGAAGTACCCGACTCGGTACCGGCGGACGGTTTGGCGGGTACAGGTGCGCCGAAGCCTCCATGGTTATGGGACGGAGAGTATCTCGTTACGATCTTCTCAAACAACCCTTCCGGGAATTTGGAGAAGGACTGAACTTCGGATACGCCAGGCTCCGCAAGCTTCTTATAACCGTCGAGCGTAAGCTCCGGAGAACTTCCTTTGATTTCTTTGACCCAGGAATCGAAGTCGGCTTGAGTCGTTGCTTTCGCGACGAATCTCATCTTTCCGAAATCCTTACCGCTGAAGTTAGCGCCCGAGCCCATATATTCGCCAGGTTCGTCGGCCATCAGGTTCAGCTTCATGGCCATCCCGGACATGGTGTAAATCTGTCCGCCAAGCTGCGGAATCCAGAAGGAGTTCATCGGTGCGTCCGAAGTCAGTTCGAAACGGACCGGCACATCTTCCGGGAACTGAACATAGTTAACTGTCGCGATACCTTGTTCCGGATACTTGAAAAGCCATTTCCAGTCCAACGATGTAACTTGGATCGTGATCGGCTTAACCTCTTTCTCGGCCGCAAGCGGTTTGGAAGGCTCCAACGCATGCGTGTAACGGACCGTTACGACACCCAGCACCAAAATAATCAGAATCGGGATCCCCCACCAAATGGTTTCGAGCTTGGTGCTGTGCTCCCAGTTTGGCGTATATTTCGCCTTTCTGTCCGGCTTGTCACGGTAGCGCCATACGATTACAAAGGTAATCACGAGTACGGGTACGATGATGACCAGGCAGAGCAGAGTCGAAATCACGATCAAATCCATCTGCTGCTGACCGACGGGACCTTTAGGATCCAATACGATCGGACTTTTACAGCCTGCGGAAACGACCGTCATCAAGACCAGCATGAATACTGCGCTAAAACGCCGGAACAAGTTCCCCTTCTTCAATTATCCTCATCTCCTGACTAACGCCTCCGTCATCAGAAGATGCGGAGATCGTTCGTTCTTTCATGTATGTGATAAACATAACAGAAACGGAATCGAACATCTGCCCTGTTAACAAAGGTGTCATCGAACCGTTGAAATTCCGTAATAGAAAGTTCAACGTTTCGACGTTTTTTTGTAATGAATAGGCAGAAAACCTTGTCAGACCAACGTTTTCCCCAAAACTTGGATGAAACCTAGCACCCATTTGAGTCTAATTGTGAACGCCGATTCTGTCCGATTATGTCGATCCATAGATACACCTTTAGGTTCATTACCCGAATTGTCCGTCTTCTAACAACCTTTCCCGGTTAAAATGCACTCCTTCTCGGACACGTTCATACTCCAAGACAATAGAAAAAGCCCTCTGCCCTTACGGGTCCGGAGGACTTCTCCTTCAATCCTGCGTCATTCGGTTACTTCGCCGTTCTCCTGTTGTTCAAATTTACGCTCGTGCACCAGATGAATCGCTGTGCCGATTGTATAAATGAACACGCTGCCGACCATAAAACCGATGCCGACCATCAACGTCAGGTTCTTGTCGCTAAAGTGGAATACGTTCCACAAGCTCATAATAATTCCGATTACAAGCGAGCTCCATGCCATCAGGTTCATAAAAGAAAATAAGCGACCTACTTCGCGTTCGTTTTTTTGTCTTTGCGGTACAGTTAATGTTTTAGTTGTCATTGATATCACTTCCCTTTCGTGCAGTAAGGGTCTATTTGTGTCTATTATAGCACAATCTTTAAAATTTGTTCAAACAATTTTCAAATTTTGATCAATAATTGGACACTTTTTATTACCCGAAATAAGAAGGAGGTAAACATTAGGTAAACAGCCTCCCGGTATCTTATCTGCACAGTTGCACTGCAAAGACTCCTTTCCTCGTTAATCCGCGAAATATCCGTAAATGAACTCTTATGAACTTACGGCAGCCCCTACTTTCGATGGTCATATGACTGGGCCGGGGATCCATGCTCCCTAACCACCCTTGTATGATTCCATTTATGAAAAACCGTTATCCGTTCTTATAACGACTCACCGTCTAAGACCAGATGTGTCTTTCTATGTTTTTCCGGATGTCCTTCTTTTTCTTTGCTTCTTTAAAAAATGCTTCCCTGCCACCCGTTCAGCTTTGCGGCCGCCTCGACCAAGAAGTAATCGCCGTAGATCAGCCCCACGTCGATGTTCTGGCCGGCGGGCTTGTTTCCCGTGCCTTCCCGAAGGATCGCTTCTGTCTTGTCATCAAAGGACGCGTATGATCCTGCCAAAGCTGCCATGATCCTCAGCGCGGCCCGATCATACAGCTCTCTTTCAGGGGCAGCCACATGCTTTGCGATTTCAAGCAGACCGGACGCCGCGCAAGCTGCCGCCGACGTATCTCGGGGCTCCCCTTCCGAATTCCCGGTGCGGAAATCCCAGTGAGGCACGGCATCCTCCGGCAGGGAAGCCAGAAAATAGTGGGCGACTCTTTTCGCCGCATGAAGGTAACGTATATCGCCGGTATACCGGTAAACGTTCGCCATCCCGTAAAGAGCCCACGTCTGACCGCGGCTCCATCCCGATTCCGGCGAATGCCCCTGGCCTCCCAGCGTTTCCAGAAAAGCCCCCGTCTCCGGATCAAAGCTGACAATGTGCCTGACCGATCCGTCTTCCCGGATAAAATGCTCCAGCACGGTATCCGCATGAGCCGCCGCTATATGGCGAAAACGGGGATCCTGGATTTCTTCCGCCGCCCAGAAAAGCAGGGATAGATTCATGCAGGAGTCAATGATGGCCCAACCGGTTTTATCCTGATTCCAAGCGCGCAGAAAGCGACCGGCCAGATTAAACCGCCCCGCCAGGAAATTCGCCGCCTGAATCCCCCTTCGGCGAGCATCCGCATCTCCCGTAAGCTTGTATTTGATCACGGCAGTCGGAAGAAATTGAAACCCTACATCATGATGAAGGTTCGAGTTGCTTACCATGCACTGCTCCAGACTCGCATCCCAGTCCCAGGCTTTCTCCCGGAATGAAGGATCGCCCGTCATTTCATGCATAATCCACAACATACCCGGCCAGAACCCCGATGTCCACCAATCGATTCTCATATCATCATATACACCGTCAAAAGCAACGTGAGGCGATTTATTCCCCATTTTTTCTGCCATCACGTTTACTTTCTTATGCAAGCTACCCCATAATTCTTCCTTATTCACCGTTATCCCTGCCTTTCCGGCAATCCGTCCGGCATACCACTCCACCGCTGCAGACTCCGTTTGTGTCGTTATTCTTCTATCGTAACAAACACCGTCCAGGCTTGTTTTGGGGATATTATGATATAATGTTGTCATATTACGAATTCATTGAGGTCGCTCACCATGAGACTTGATAATTATGCCGATCTTGGACGGCATCCCGTGCAGCTTTCCCTCTATCTGAATCGTTCGGAAAGCTTTCGCGATATTTTCCATGCCCATCAGGGAATCGAAATTTTATATGTCCACCGCGGCAACGGGAGGGTCATGATCGGGCAGGAGCTGTTCGAGATGAAACCCGGCACGCTTCTGTTTTTCAAACCCTTCCAGCTCCATACGATTCGGATGACCATTACCGAACAGCAACCTTACATCCGTTCCATGCTTCTGTTTGATCCGGCCGTTTTGCTCCGGTATACCGAGCCTTACCCGTCGTTAAACAGTTTCTTGCTGCATATCTGGAAACATCCTTTCGGTGATCAGTGGGTGGACGTGACGGATACGGATGCTATGGACAAACTTTTTCATTTTTATAAGGATGAATCCCAAGTAAGCCACAACGCTCCAGTCCAATCTGAAAAAGTTCTGTTGGATACGCTCTCCCTCCTCCACCGGATTCAAAACCTTTTCGATAAACAATCAGCCGTAGGCAGGGTAGGCTCCTCACTCCGCTTTTCTCCGTCCGTAACTGCCATCCTCGCTTGGATCGAAGCGAACTATGCGTCGGAGTTCCGTTTAACCGATTTGGCCAGGCATGTTCACCTCACTCCCAACCATGTTTCCTATCTGTTTCACAGGGAGACCGGGAGCACCTTGACTAACTATTTAACCGCTAAACGGCTGCAGCAAGCCTCTTTTCTTCTCAAGGCGACGAACTTATCCATCCGGGAAATCGGTCACCGTATCGGATTTTCTAACTTCTCTTACTTCTGTCAACTGTTTAAAAAGCACAACGGTCTTTCGCCCGCAAAATATCGCACAAGCTAGATACAAAAAAGGCAGAACGTCTTCAGACGTTCTGCCTTTTTATGTCTAGGATGCTGTTACAGTTTAAAACCGCAGGCAAACTCATCGAAGCGCTTATAGAACAGAAGCAGCGTTCCGGTAGGATGTCCTTATTATGGCTCCTAATAAAATATAAATCGCTGGAAAAATCGACCCTATACAAAAAGAGCCCTCTTGAACGGTTACGTTCAAAAGGACTCTCATCTGC
>NZ_BBJT01000002.1 GCF_000739915.1 Paenibacillus chitinolyticus NBRC 15660
CCAGTAGAATATCCGCACAAGAAAAATTTATCGATGCTCAACCGGTCCATCAACTGTTTAATATCCTCAACGATTAAAGGATAGGTAACCGTTTGTTTGGAAGGCTGACTCTTACCGTGTCCTCTGATGTCAAAAGCAATGGTTCGAAAATGAGGCGATAGCCCTTGAATTTGGTATGTGAAATTTAAGCTTGTAAGAACCGGAGGATGAATGAAGAGGATGGCGGTTCCTTTTCCTTGATCGATATAATGCATGGAGTATCCGTTTATGTCGGCAGTAGTCATCGTCACACTCCATCTCCCATTTTCGGAATTGTTTTATGACCTTACAATCATCATTAGGATCTCTAAACAATCGAATAATAATTTAACCGATAAGGTTGAAAAACATTCATACAAGTTTAACTTCTAAGACCGGCCTTGCCTTGAGCTAACGTTTGGTACAGCCCCTTGTTCGAAATTACACCTTAAAGCTATCGCCCATGCTGCGCGCACGACAAACAACCCGAGTGGAGCATTTAGCTGCACTCGGGTTGCAAATCCTATACGTGAACGCACACAGCCTCAATAAGCGCGCAGAACATGAAGCAAATATTCTTTCCGATTCAACGGATTGTAATCGGTTCGCTCTCTTGTCGGCAAGTCGCCGTTTATCCGGATGAATCCGGCCGGCTCGACCAGCATGACGCCTTCACCCCGGGTAAATGTATGCAAGCTTCTCTTGAAGCCTTCGGTGGCGGCTACGGGGATGGTGCCTGTTATATAAAACGTGTCGTTATGCATAGCCGTTTCGTGTACAACCGCTTGTACGGCGGATAGTTTGAATACCGCTTTGCTCAATATCGCGGCGGGGACTGTTAACTCGAACGCATGAATAGGCTCATATACATGGGTACCCGCTTGCGCCAGCGCCTCCATCAATACAAGGGGTACCAGCTTTCTAAAATCACCCGCTGCCGATGTCGGGCTAAAATAACCGGTTTGGGTCAAGGAGACGACAATATCGGTGACTTCCCAGCCGTACAAGCCTTGTTTCAACGTAGTGCAAACCGTCTCCTCAATGGCTTTATGGAAGGCAAGCGGCAGCGAGCCCAACTCGACTTCCAGACGGTAGTCGATCCCGCTTCCGGGCAAACCGGGCTCGACTTTTAGTCCTACAGTCGCAAAAAAGGGATTATTGGCCTCCATGATAATCTCCACCGCCTGCCCCGTTCCTGCCGCTTTTTCCAGGCAGATGGTTCTCGTCTCCGAGAACCGGACATCTAATTCATAATCCTCCTGCAAGGCCGCCTCAATTACTTCTTTTTGCACTTCGCCGAAAATGCGGATATACAGGTCTTGATGAAAATCATCTTTCACCACTTGGATTAACGGATCTTCCTCCGACATGCCAATAAGCGCCTGGTACAGCAGATGCGCTTTGTTTGGTTCTACCGGTTCGATTCGCGTCTCCATTTGCGGAACGGCGAAGCTGAAGCGCTTGATCAAATCGGACCGCTCGCCGACGACATCCCCGATCTGCACATTCTCGAGTCCCCATACTTTGCCCAAATCCCCGGAGGTTACTTTGGCAGCGGGAACTGACTTTCCGTTTATTAGGGCATGCAGTTTTTTGATTTTGCAGATGCGCGTTTCATATGCGTCCTGCTTGTTTTTTCGCTGCAGCTTTACTTGTTCCCTCATGTTCATGCTGCCAGAGAACAGTCTGACATAAGCTGCCTTTTCGCCGGACGGCTCCTTCTCGAGCTTGAACACGACACCCGACAACGGCTCTTTCTCCACATGCTCGTTCACCGGAAACCACTCGGTCACACCGGAGAGCAAATGGGATACGCCCTCTCCCGTCACGGCGGAACCGAAATAAACCGGATATACATTCGCTTTGCCTTACTTGCTTACCGAATTTTTTCTTCACTTGCTCTTCGGATATACCTTCGCCGTTAACGTAAGACTCCAACAATTGCTCATCATACTCTGCCACGAGTTCGATGCATTGTTCCAGAAAAGCTGGATCCGTATTCCAGTCAAAACGGTGTTCGGCTACAGACGCCATCTTGGTTCCTGCATGTTCAACCCGGCAAAGGGAAATAGCGTTCGGGGTCAGTTTGTCGCGGATCCGCATGATCGTGGCATCGAAATGAGCGCCGGTGAGATCTATTTTGTTCACGAATAGAATCGTGGGAAGTCCCATTTTGTTCAAGACGGAAAACAATATTTTGGTTTGCGCTTGTACACCTTCCACCGCCGAAACAACCAGTATAACGCCGTCTAATACGCTCAGGGACCGCTCCACTTCCGCGATAAAATCCGCATGGCCCGGCGTGTCGATTAAATTGATCTTCAAACCATGGGCGACAAAAGAAACGACGGACGCCTTAATCGTGATGCCTCTCTTTCGTTCCAATTCCATAGCATCCGTCTGTGTATTTCCTTGGTCGACCTTTCCCAGCTCATTGATGACATGCGTATCGAACAAAATACGCTCAGCCAAACTCGTCTTCCCGGCGTCTACGTGCGCGAGAATCCCTATATTCATAGTATGCATTCGTGAAAATCCTCTTTTCTTTGTTCATGTCATAATGTTCCTTTCGAATATGATTGAGTTGCCGCATTATAATCACTCCTATTCAAAATTTGTGCCCTTTTGTGTTGGGCTTCGGCTTTATTTTACAAAAAAAGGATTCATTTTGAAGATGGATCAAAATGAATCCTCCGGTCATTCTAGAAATCTCTTTGTGAACGTTTATATACCTTCATAGTAACCAGCCAACTGATGGCGATGATTCCTGCAAAAAGAAATAGCATATTGCTGTACAAATAGGTGGATGGATCAGCGTTCATAGGTAGCAGCCTTCGATCCAGTAAACCGATTGATAATAAGCCACCTACAACTGCAATACCCATCCCTTCTGATAAAAAGCTTGTGAAATTAAGCAAGCTCATTCCAGCACCCGTTTCCTTTTGTTTCAAACTACCCGAAACAATGGTGGATATAACTGTTTTCGTAAAAGAAAGTCCTCCAAAAACAAAAACTAATACAATTGTCATGAGCCATGGTGTTGCTCCAATAAATAAGGCAGCTATCAAATAGCTGATGGAAAGAAATGCAACTCCAATGGTTAACACGAATAAAGAACCTTTCCTATCAACAAGTAATCCCCCAATGTAACCGAGAAATAGGACACTCGATTTGGCCTTGCAATTGCTGCTCCAACGTGTGGCCGAATTCAAGTGGTATTCTATTCTTGGCAATCTCTTCTTCTGTTGAATAATCAAGTTCCAAATATGGGATGGAATGCTTCACTTGAAGGACCCCTTCCTCTTGAAGATCCCAATCAAATAAATAAAATACGGGATTCATAAATCCGCTGATTAGGCTGCCTCCGGGCTTCAACACACGAAATGCTTCTTGCCAGACCGGCTGAATTTCAGGCACATACAAATTGGATACCGGATGTACAATCAAGTCAAAGCTATCCGCGTCAAACATACTCAAATCTGTAAATGTTTTTATTATGCTCCATACTTTTCATATGCTTATGCCCTCCCCTAACTACGATTAATTATGAATCCTCCATTAAATAAAAGTTTCACGACCCCGAACTTTATCTAAGCTCGGGGTCGTTCCTTATGTCCGACAATATGAAGTTAGGCGAGGAATCTTGTGAGCCTATGTAATGATTTTTTGCCGTTTGCGATGACTTAAATTATTGGAATTAGAAAATATAGAAGATGAGACCTTTGCCCTCGGCTGCAGTTTGGCTGTAGAAACGCCGGATTTCGTTAAAATGCTGAAGCATGTAGGCAAATAACGCGTCCTCATCCTCGTCTGAAACAGTGCCCGCCTCAAGAGGATACACCTCTTCTTTGACCATGGCCGGGAAATCATACCGCAAGCGCAGCTGCGCTTCATCCAGCTCAGACATAGCCTGAAGCGCTTCTGCAACTTGCTCGGCGCGTAAGGAAAAAGCCCCGAATGAGCCAAAATCGATGCCTTTGTCTGACGTCAGCGGAACAACATAGCCAAGAGGGGGCTCTCCATCGGAAATATCACCACAAAGCAAGTAGTGAATCGCCTCCCAGGATCTATCAATGTCCAGTCCGGGATAATTGTCTATTTTCAAACTCTTCAATGCAATGTCGCCTGCCGCGATTTGCTGCACCAGATTGTCATCCAAAGCAAAGTAATATCCACGCATTCCCATGTCGTCAGCCTTCTTTCCATTTTTAGTAGTAACTATACTGCTCTATTAAAATGTAACATCTGGGAATTGTGTATTTCAAGGCACATTATATAACCGGGTTTCCCGTTTCAATGCTGTATTCGTCTTCTGGAGCTCCTCCAGCTAAAAGACCAACAGGGTCCCAGCTATTAATGATTTCCGTTAAAACCTTCACGTCAATATTCACCAATTTATCTCCTTTATACCGTAACGAAATGTCCGACTTCTCCCATGGCGTGTTCACTTTATCGCTTTTAGATTGTTCCTTCGAAGCCTCCCTATAATCCAATGAGTGTAATACACTCGTTTGTAATTAACTGTTCTTCAATCCACGTAATCAAATCATTGATTATTTCATCAATCAGAACCCTATTTTTCAAATACTTTTTTAAAAAGCTCTCCGTTTGTGTCTTAAAATGTGGTTGTATGTACTCGGCCAGTTCAGTCGTTTGATGATTATATAAATATTCCCTTATTATGACGAATCCACTTATGATCTGAACCCAATTTTCCTTTGGAATTTCAAAACGATTGAAACTTTCGAAAGGTTCATATCCGTTTTTAATTGCGGGTCTTAAAAAGACAAATAAGTCATCTTCAATATAAACGGACTCAGCATTACTATAGCCTTTTGTTAAAACACCTGGGAATAGTTCATAGTAATTTTTATTTTTCATTTGATTTAATCTTAATAAATGACTCAATTTAGGACTCCCTTGTACGTGGTTAACGAAATAAATTTTGCCGTACTCCTTTTTCTAAAATTAAAAAGTGAAATGCTCAATGACTTGGTTGCTCTTCCATATATAAAATATAACAAAAAAAGACCCCCGCAATTAGGGGTTCTTTTTTGTTCGTGTTAAATTCAATCCTTTTTGATAATACTGCCTCATCATATCTTCAGGAACCATATTTCCGCCAGTCCCCCAAATAATGTGAGCACCCTTACTCATTTTTTCCGTTAAATTATGCTTGAGTAAATAATCGGTTCCTTCTTGACTTAATTTAATGGGTCCTATCATACCCGCCAGTGCTGAAGGTTCTAAATGAATCCCCTCTGTATCAACTAATTCCTTTAATAACGTATACAAGTGTTCATCGCTAACCGTATAATTACCACTCAGAAACGGTTCTATGGTTTTACCCACAAATCCGGATGGTCTTCCAACAGCAAGTCCGTCAGCATCTGTAACATTATCAAGCCCAATATCTTGTACGGAAATTTTATCGTGAAGTCCGGTCATTAAACCAAGTAACATGCATGGAGAGTGGGTAGGTTCTGCAAAGAAGCAGTGAACATGATCTTGATACAATAACTTCAATCCAAAAGCTATACCGCCAGGACCCCCACCTACTCCACATGGAAGGTAAACAAACAAAGGATGATGTTCATCAATTGTTATCTCTAACTCTTCTAATTGTTTTTTTAATCGAGATGCTGCTACTGCGTATCCTAAAAACAGATCATGAGAATTTTCATCATCTACAAAATAACAGGAAGGGTCCCCGTCTGCTTGGAGCCGGCCTTCCTCTACTGCTTTACTATAATCCGATTCATATTCAATTACATTCACATTTTTGTTTCGGAGCAAGTCTTTTTTCCATTGTTTTGCATCAGCCGACATATGAACGGTCACATTAAAGCCTAATTTCGCACTCATTATGCCTATGCTAAGTCCTAAATTTCCAGTCGAGCCTACTGCGATTGAATATTGGGAGAAGAATGTTCGAAACCGAGCACTATCTAAAATGGAATAGTCATCTTGAATCGTCAGCAATTGATGTTGAAGAGCTAATTCTTCCGCATGTTTGAGAACTTCATAAATCCCGCCTCTTGCTTTTATAGACCCCGATATAGGAAGGTGACTATCACACTTAAGCAATAATTCACCTAATATAGGCTGCTGATAATTTTGCTCTAAGAATTGTTTCATGGAAGGAATTCTCTTTAAAGGAGATTCTATTATCCCATTCATCGGTTTTGTTTCCGGGAAAACCTTGGCAATATACGGAGCAAAACGCTTCAACCGTTCCTCTGCATCCCTAACATCATCTTGAGTAAGGGGGGATTTTGTGATTCCTGTTTCAAACTTTTCAAGTTTAGGATTTAACCACAATATTTCCTTCGTGGAGATGAGTTTGTTTAGTAAAGGCAGCTCGCTGAATTCAAACTCTTTCACTTGATCAATCCTCCTCATTGACTTGATTATCGTCATCAAAACCAAGTAAAATGTAACTTATAAATGTTAAATACAGTTTAACACGAATGGATTCTTTTGTTAAGTTACATTTAATAATGTTAAATGAAAATTAACGATTGATGATCAAGGGGTGCATTGGAATGGAAAATATAGATATCGGTAAAAAGGTTGAAAAATATAGAAAAGCTAAAGACTTTAGTATTAGACAATTAGCAAAGTTAGCTGAAATCACGCCTTCCATGTTGAGCCAAATCGAACGCGGCTTAGCAAACCCTTCTATTCAGACTATTAAGGTTTTAGCGAAATCTCTAGAAGTTCCTACATTCAGTTTTTTCATGGAAGAAACAAACACGGTTGATTTAGTGGTTAGATCTACTAACCGAAAGAAAATGGTCATGGATAACATCTCTTATGAGCTAGTTTCGCCTGATTTTACTGGAAACCTGGCAACAGCAATTATGAATTTGCCACCGAACACCGCTTCATCCGAGAAACAGATGGAACATAAAGGAGAAGAGGTTGCTTTTGTGTTAGAAGGGAAAATTAAAGTAATTTTAAACGATGAAGAATACGTATTGGAACCTGGCGACAGTGTAAAAATACCGGCACAAATGAAGCACAAATGGGAAAATAATTTTAATGAACATGCTGCCATACTTTTTTCGGTGACTCCGCCAGCTTTTTAATTTGGCTGATACGAATATGCGGTGCTCATAGATCCTCCGTTGAAATAATTGACTTCCGAACGAAACGCTTACCGAATTTTGACTAGCTGCTCTGCTTTTTTCTGTTCTCACTAAAATGCTGAACACCTTTTAGCGAATTTCCCTCGGCTTCCTCCTGCGAAGTGAAGATAAGCATTTCGTAAAAGTACCAAGTGAAAATAACGTTAAGAACAAAATCATTAGCCACCCAAGGACTGGGATGTTCGCGATCGCCGCAATTAGAGAAGCTCCGATGATTAGTCTAACCCATTCATTGGGTACCCACTTTTCTTGCAAAAATCCCCCAACCAGATAACTCAGGGATGTAATCCCTACGATGTAGGCGATCATCAGTAAAAGGATGGCAAGTAGCAGAAGCGGAATACCGATAATCGTCACGATACACAGCGTACAGAAAGCTGCTAAAATGATGAAGCTTAAACCGCCAAGATATAATTGTCTTTTCCAGGACAGATCGGGCTGCCGTTTTATCCACCCTGCAGCTTTACGTCCTCCGATTAAATAGGTCAACACGGGTATCACAACTAGCAATAGACTACAGGTAAGTTGGACGGCCCATACCCCCGCAACCAAACCTCCTCCAATAAGAAGGCTGTTCTGCGTAGCAGTATCAAGCGTAAAATTAAGAATATCATCACCAGTTTGAGCGCCTTCATCTTGTGTAATCCGCCCGCCGATGACCACGATAGCTCCGTCGACCTTCGCGGTTGACGCGAGATGTAGGTTTCCATTTACGACAACTACGGTTCCTGTTACATGATCAAGAATGTCGGCATCCCCCCCGAGCACATACAAGTTGTCCATCGTCTGTCCCGCGGGAACAGTTGTCGTTGAATGCTCAAAAAAACTGCGGGCGGAGGCGTCTTGGGGAATAAAAATTAATATTACCGCAATAAGGAGTCCAAGCATTGAGCATATTTTTTTCATAATTCTACTCCCCTCATACAGTAGCCGATCTAAGTAACCTGCGAAGCGATAGTAAGGAAACTACCAGTACAGTCAACGAAAGAGCGACCGTAACTCCTGCAACGACTGGCATACTTGACACTGCATGCGGTATCGTAAATAGAAGCGCTTTTCCGATCACTAATGCGCCATTCATGAAATGAACAGCGACGGGCCATGCTGCGATTGTAAGCAGGATAACCACCACCGCGGCTAACAAAGGTACCAAAAGCCATAGCTTCCCGAGATTACGTATTTTACTTTCATGTGCGACAGCCTGCATGACACGATTTTCAAAACCTGCCGGTTCGGCAAGCGCGAACATCTCTGCTGAAAATGACTGCTTTAGCTCCATGAATTCATTCAGCAACAAACGGCAGGACTGACAATGAGCTAAGTGCGATTCGATTTCGAGTCGCTCTTCTTCATTCAATTCCTCATCCATGTAGGCTGACAATTGTTCTTCGGGGCACAAATTAGTCCCCCTCCCCTCGGTTCCATATTTTCCGAAGTGCCATTCTTGCGGAGAATAAACGGGACTTGACTGTCCCAATCGGTATTCCTGTTTGTTCGGCGATTTCTTCATAACGAAAGCCCTGCACGTCATGTAAGAGCAGGATTTCTCTGTGATCGACCGAAAGATGTGACAGCGCTTCTTGTAATGAGACCTTCAAATTCGGATCACGGGCGGAAAAATCAGGAACAGTTTCGTTGGACATTTCCCCGATCTCCACGGATCTGGCTCGTTGTTTCAGTTTATCTTTACATAAATTCGAGACAATGCGCATGAGCCAACTATAGAATGCATGAACATCATCCAGCTTTCCCAGCGCAAAATAGACTTTCATGAATATTTCCTGGGCCGCATCTTCGGCTTCTCCCCGGTCGCCCAGTAAACCGTAGGTATGACGAAAGACATGACCTTTAAAACGAGTAACGAGTTCCGAGAACGCTTCCTCATTGCCTCGTCTTGCTCGCTCAATAATTTTACTTAGCTCCTCATCCACCACGTGTTTTCAACTCCTGCCGATAAGGAAGCTTTCCCCATAATGCCATAATTCTATCCTTAATCCGCTTTGTTCTGTCAGATATAATCTAGGCGCTCATTCCCCCCATGCGGTTGCCCCGTCATGCTTGGATCAAGATAAACGTCGACAGGGATGATCCCTGTCCCACCGGAGACTAAGCTATCAAAACCCTCCCCTTTGGTCATAGAACGGGCCAGCCACTTATTGATATCTTCTCCTTTTAAGCCGGCCTTTAACACTCTTTCCTTGTCCGGCGCAATTGTATTTGCCGGGTATCAACATTACGACACTCATGGCGCCGCTGTTTGTTTCATCCTATCAATTAGTTTTTTTATCGCAAACCTCTTCTTGTTTCTTCTCATACTGAAGGGATTTTGAAATAAAGGCACTGGAACTTGTGTGTTTCGGCCAAACACTTACTTCAAATCGCTCATACACTCGGATAACTTTGGTTAAGCATATCTGAATCCATTTTGATTTAGCGATGCAACTATGAATACCGATAGCTGTTCCTACACCCAAAAGACATCCGGCAATCACATCAAGAGGATAATGAACGCCTGTCCAGACCCTCGAAACGGTAATTCCTGCAGCCAAAGCCAACCACCACCATCCGTCCTTACGCCGAGTACACCAAATCGCTGTTGCTACTACAAAAGCAGCGGTAGCGTGATCACTTGGAAACGATGCATTAGGTGCGTGCTGGATAAGAAGCTGCACGTGGTGGTCGACAAACGGGCGATTGCGATAGAACAGACTCCCCAAGACCGCCGTGATCCCAAACGCGATACAAGCCGAAACCAATGCTTCCATGACCATGCGGCGATTGAGCTCGGTACGCGTAAACCAGTACACGATGATACCCAAGATGAAAACATACTCGCCGTCATTGGAGAAAAACTTCATGATTGCATCTAGAGACGAATAATGACCGACCATTCCATTAATGATTTGAAACAACTGATAATCGATACTTAACATGGTGTGTACCTCTTTCTTTGATTTGTTTTACACATGAAAAGACCTCGGTTTTTATCAAATTGTTCATTTGAAATTTTGGTATTTTTTTTCGTGAGTCCTAATATCAATTGAGAATTATCTTCAATCGCGGTTAACGAAATAAGTTCTTGTCATCTCACGTTTCTATATGAAGATGTGTCACATTGTATAAATATAAAAAAACGACCCATTCCTAGTAATGGATCGTTTTGAATTTTTGTCGAATCAAGAACTTTGGTACATGAATGATTAGATCTTGAGGACATTCCTATTCCAAAATGGTCGCAGGCTCATATCATAGTTCAAGGCCATCATGGAGACTCGCTCTACTTTTCGGCATATGCTAAACAAAAACTAGAGGTGAGTCCCTCAACTATGGAATATAAAAGTAGCATCATCCAGAGTAAGTGGAAGAAAACTCAATGGTTGCTTAAAGATTCCTATTTTCGAAAATACGTACCGCACACATTACCGTTTAACAAAAAAAATCTGTCCGCTATGCTGGACAACTATAGCAGCGTCTTCTTTAAGCCAACCAATGGATCAGGCGGAACAAACATTATCCGTATCCGCAAAACAGACAGGGGCTACCTAAGCCAGATGAATGCTGCCAAAACGTCATACTCAACTACAAATCAATTGTATCGTGATCTGAACCGCTTTGCAGGGAGCAGATCATATCTGCTGCAAAAAGGAATTAACTTAGCCCAAAGCAATGGCAAGCCATTCGATATCCGGGTTATGGTCCAGAAAAACAGACAGGGAGATCGGGTCAGCACCGCCCTATTCACCAAAATCGGCAACCCCAACAAAGTAACCACCAATTATACTCAAGGCGGCACCGTTAGAACATTCAGCGAGACGATGAACGGTACCGATTTCAGCCCCACCTTCACCCCACAGATGGAGTCGAAACTTAAAAGACTTGGCGTTGCCGTAGGCAAAAACTTTGACCGCCATCACAAAGGATTCCAGGAGCTCGGCTTGGATGTGGCTCTCGATTCAAAGGGGAGACCTTGGATTCTGGAAGTGAACACGCGGCCGCAAATATACCCGCTTAAAGCATTAAAAAATAAGAACTTATATGATAAGATTCTGTCTTATGGGAAGCATTATGGCCGTTTTAAATAACCGTAAAGGTAATGGAGTTTCTTGATCAATCTTCATCATCATCATGATCATGCTCGCCATCATAATGCCCGCTCAACGCCACTTCGCCGCTGGCCTTGTAGGAGACATGTCCCTGCCGTTTCGAGGATGATATTTTTCGTCCGAAGAAGCTCAAAGCTAAATCAGCAGCCTTTAATGTTCCATATCCTTTAACAAAAAAAAGCCGCATTTTGCGGCTTTTAAAGTCTTCAAGTTCTTGTCATCAGAATTCTTTTTCGAAATATTCCGCCACATAGATCACTCTCCACGGTTCTCGCAGCCGTTCGCTTACTCCGTCTCTTTGTTAGCCCAATGCGAGGATACGTTCTGCAGAAATCTCAGAATAACGTGTAACTCTGCTTCCGCAAACGGCTCGAGTAATTGCATAAACCTCTCTTCCTCCAGTTTGTGGAGCTGCTCATGAAGTTCAAAAATTTGTCTGCCCTTCGCCGTCAGACTGAAGTAGATTTCCTTCTTATTGTCATTCAGTTGACTTCGCTTTATAAATCCTTCCTCCAACAGCCTCGTGCTAATTTTCGTAATGTTAGCCTTGGACAAGTTCATCCTCTCGGCAAGCGCCGTATTGTTGATTTGCTTGTTGTTGCCGATGCAGTCAATCACGTGCACGCTTGTCAAATGACGCGGAATCGACTGCAATTGCAGCTCCTTTGCATATTGAAAGATATTGCCTTGCTCTGATTCGATCATTTGCTCGCTCAGATGCACATAATTCAGGACTTGATCATAGACCATCCGTTTGGTTATCTCCAGTGAATTCATCCTCTTGCACCTCTATAACACGGAATATTGTTAAACTAGAAACAAATATATCATATTCCGGCGCCGGAGGAGTATCTTATTCTACCAAAGATAAGAAATGGTTAACGTACGGGATCGCTCAAAGCGCCGTCCACTGCCCGCTCCTTCTTCCGTTTAGAGGGAATTGCAAAAACAAACGGCAGAGCCAGAACGACAATAAGCGTGGATAAAATGTTTAAATCGTTAATGCCCATTGTCGTGGACAGGTGGGCTAACTGCGGTCCGGCATCCTCATTCGTCAGCTTAGCGGCGTGATCGGCACTGCGTGAAGACAGCAGCGTGGTGAAAAGTGCCACACCGAACGATACGAATACATTCCGCAACCAGTTCTGAATGGAGGAGGCATGGCCGATGTACTCGTGGGAAATCTCCTCCATCCCGGCAGTCGTCGCCGGCATTAGCACGAGAGCTAGACCTATACTGCGGATTGTCATCCACAAGAGCGTATAAGCAGATGAGCTGTCGATTTGAAGCCAAGCCAGCGGCAGATTTCCTACGATCAGCAGCAGCACGCCAACTAGCAATAATGGCTTGGGACCAACCACTTTATACAGCTTACCGACAACCAAGGACATAACGGCCATGGCTAGTGTAGACGGTAACAAAATGATCCCCGTATCAAGCGGCGAATGTCCCTGAACGTTTTGCAGGAAGACGGGAACGAGAAGCATGCCCGAAAAAAAGTTGATCATTACGATACAGAGTAATAGGAGCGTCGACGTGAAGCGTCGGTTCAGAAACACTTTGAGCTGCAAAAGCGGAGACTCGATGGACATCTCACGCCAAAGAAAGAGCGCCAGTGCCAATAGCCCGCTTCCCAGACAAATCAGCGTACTGGCCGATCCCCATCCCCAACCGGAACCTTGCGACAACGTGATCAGCAGCAGTGAGCTTGCAGCGGTGACCGTCAAAAGCCCCCATAGATCGAATCCCTTCGGTACCTTCAGACGATAGTAAGGAATGAAGAAAAAGGCAAAAACGATGGCAAGCAGCCCGAGCGGCACATTGGTCCAGAAGAGCCATTTCCAGGATCCGTGCTGGATAAGCCAACCTGCAAAACTCGGTCCGATAGCCGGCGCCACGATCGAAGCGGCAATCCAGATGCTCATGGCGGCAGACTGTTGGTGTCGTGGTATGGTCTGGAATATCATGGTCATCGACGCGGGCACTATAATACCGCAGAATGCACCTTGAATAATGCGGAATGCGATCAGCATCGGCGCGTTCCAGGACAAGGCGCACAGCACGGAGGCAACCGTCATGCCGAGCAAGGCGAACATATACAATCGCTTGTAACTGAAGCGTTCACCGAAATAGCCGGCAGTAGGCGCGAACGTGCCAAGCGCCAACATAAAGCCTGTCAATGTCCACTGCACGACGCTCAGGTCGGAAGCAAACTCTTTTTGCAAAACCGGTAAGGCAATATTAATCGTATTGCTGTTCAACAGCGAGAGGAAACTTCCCATGAAAATCGCAATAATTATGGGTACGAGCTTCACAGGTTTCTGTGTTTGCTGCTCTTCCGTGTTGGTTAAATTCGTTTTTTTCATAGCGGGTGTTACCGTCCATTTAATGATATCGTTTACTTGTTAACAAAATAATTATTTTGATCTTATTCTCTATATGCTGCTCGCTCCCGCTGCAACCCTGTGGCTGCTACCCTATACTGCCTTCCATCTCCAGCTTGATGAGCCTGTTCATTTCAACCGCATATTCCATGGGCAGTTCTTTCGTGAACGGCTCGATGAAGCCCATCACGATCATCTGGGTCGCTTCGTCTTCGGACAAGCCGCGGCTCATCAAGTAGAAGAGCTGGTCCTCGGATACCTTGGAGACGGTCGCCTCGTGTTCTAGCGTAACATTGTCGTTCATGATCTCATTATAGGGGATCGTATCAGACGTGGACTCGTTATCGAGAATGAGCGTATCGCATTTGATGTTTGACTTAGCTCCGGAAGCATTTCGTCCAAAAGAAGCCAGACCGCGGTACGTGACTTTACCACCGTGCTTGCTGATCGACTTCGATATGATGGTCGATGTCGTATCCGGAGCCAGGTGAATCATTTTGGCACCGGCATCTTGATGCTGCCCTTTGCCGGCGACCGCAATCGAGAGCACACTTCCCTTGGCTCCGCGTCCTTTTAACAATACGGAAGGGTATTTCATCGTCAGCTTGGAGCCGATATTGCCGTCCACCCATTCCATAGTTGCGTTTTCTTCGGCTACCGCCCGCTTTGTCACCATGTTGTAAATATTGGGCGCCCAATTTTGAATGGTTGTGTATCGCGCACGGGAATTTCTCTTACAGATGATTTCCACAACGGCACTATGCAGCGAGTTCGTGCTGTAAATCGGTGCTGTGCAGCCTTCTACATAATGCACAAAGCTGTCTTCATCCGTAATAATGAGCGTCCTTTCGAATTGTCCCATGTTCTCCGAATTGATGCGGAAGTAAGCTTGCAAAGGGACCTCGCATTTTATCCCTTTCGGAACATAGACAAAGCTTCCTCCTGACCATACTGCGCTGTTAAGAGCGGCAAATTTGTTATCGCTCGGCGGAATAATGGTGCCAAAATATTGGCGCAGCAGATCCGGATGCTCACGCAGCGCCGTATCCGTGTCTGTGAATATGACCCCTTGTTCCTCCAGCTCTTTCTGAATGCTGTGATAGACGACTTCGGATTCATACTGGGCCGACACGCCGGCAAGAAACTTCTGTTCCGCTTCCGGTATACCGAGCTTATCAAAGGTTTGCTTAATCTCAATCGGCACTTCCTCCCAGGTTTTCCCCTGCTTTTCGGAAGGCTTGACATAATATTGGATATCATTAAAATCTAGCTCTCGCAGATCGCCGCCCCAAGCAGGCATCGGCATATTCTGGAACAATTCCAGCGACTTCAGTCGAAAGTCGAGCATCCAGCCGGGTTCACCCTTCATCTCCGATATGGTGGCAACAATCTCACGAGTCAGTCCCTTGCCGGATTGAAACACCGCTTGATGCGCATCTTTGAAGCCATATTGATATTCTCCCAGCTCCACCAATTCCTTGGCCGTATGTTGTCATCCTCCTTATTCTGATAGGCTTGCTTGATCTGTTTCCCTGATTTGCCCCAGCTTTTGTTCCACGAGCGCTTGCATCTGAGCGGCTACACCTTCCAGCGGCACTTCGGCCACGACAGGAGCGAGGAAACCATACACGATTAACTGCTCGGCCTCTACACGGCTAATTCCTCTGGACATCATGTAGTACAGCTGTTCCGGATTGACTTGACCGACGCTGGCGGCGTGTCCGGCTTTCACATCGTCTTCATCGATCAACAGGATCGGGTTGGCGTCGCCGCGCGCATGGGGATGCAGCATCAGTACTTTTTCTGTCTGCTGTCCGTTCGCCCCGCTTGCTCCCTTCTCAATTTTGGTGATTCCGTTCAATATGGCGGTTGACTGCTCTCTCATCACCGCTCTGATTACCATATCGCTTGGCGAATTCTTACCGATATGGACCGTCCGGGCTGTAATATTCATGGTCTGACTTCCGGATCCCACCAAGATGGATTTTATATCCGAACCGGCCCCTTCGCCTTTGAGTATGGATGCTGTATCGCTCATCGACTTGCCCCAATTCATTTCGCCGATCAACCAGTTCACTCTTCCGTCTTGCTCAACGATTGCACGCCGATAAGTCAGGTCGATCGAGTCTCTTTCCAGTTGGTGCAAGGACACGACATTGACTGCTGCCCCTTCGCCTACGAATACTTCCATAACGGCTTGATTCACCGCCGCGCACTTATCTAACGAGGACATTGTATGTTCCACTAGCGTTACGGAACTGCGCTCCTCGGCTACCACTAAAACATGCGGCATAAAGAGCGTATCGGATTCGTCTACATAAAAAAGCGTCTGAAGCGGGGTCTCTACATGAACCCCCGCCGGAACGTAAATAAAGGCTCCGCCGCTCCAGTGCGCGGCATGCTGCGCGGTAAGCAGATTCTCTTCAGCATGCACCGCTTGCATGAAATAAGGCTCTACAAGTTCCGGATACTGCCGTGCTGCTGTTTCCAAATCGGTCAGAATAACTCCTTGCTTCTGCAGCCGTTCTGTCAAGTGCTTGATTAATGGGCCCGAATTCCGCTGTACCAGCATATCGTCAGAGTACACCCATTTCCTGAGGGATTGCGGCAATTCATCGAGCGACATCATCAGCTCTGGCTTACGGCAAATGCCTTGCTGCCTTAAAGGCCAGCGCCGCAGATTCGTCTTTTCCAGCTTGGGCAGCTGCAGGCTGCTGAGGGCATTGAGGCCTTTCTTCCTTAGCCTGGTCAGCCAATCCGGTTCCGCTTCATAGTGAAGTTGCCCGGATACCCGGTTCTCTGCACGGTTCATTGTCATGTTTGTCTCTCCCCTTTCAGATACGCGGTGACTTGGTTTGCATCGGAATTTGAAACGACTTTTCTTCGTCCGGCGCCGCAGCTTCCTCTGTAATCCCCAACTCTTCTTTGATCCACTCATATCCGTCTGCTTCTAACCGCTCCGCTAATTCCGGCCCTCCAGACTTTACGATGGTTCCTTGCATCATGACATGTACGAAATCCGGTTTGATATAATTAAGCAGTCGCTGATAGTGCGTAATAATTAAAAATCCGCGGTCTGCACTGCGCAAAGCATTGACCCCTTCAGCAACGATGCGCAGCGCATCAATATCCAGACCGGAGTCGATTTCATCCAGAATGACCATAGACGGCTCGAGCATCATCATTTGCAAAATTTCATTTCGCTTTTTCTCCCCTCCGGAAAAGCCCTCGTTCAAGTAACGATGCATAAATTCCGGGTTCATCTCCAGCGTCTGCATGCTGGATTCCATCATGCGCACAAATTTGATGAACGAGATTTCCTGGCCTTCTTCACGCTTTGCATTAATCGCACTACGCATGAAATCGGAATTCGTGACTCCGGTGATCTCACTCGGATATTGCATAGCCAGAAACAATCCCGCCCGTGCCCTTTCATCCACTTCCATCTCCAGCAGATCTTCTCCGTTCAGTGTAACCATCCCCTCCGTCACTTCGTACTTGGGGTGTCCCATCAAAGCGGAGGCCAATGTACTCTTTCCTGTTCCATTCGGTCCCATCACGACATGAATTTCACCGCCATTTACCGTAAGGCTGAGACCTTTCAAGATTTCTTTCCCTTCTACTGCCGCCCTCAATTGTTCAATGCGCAGGCTCACTGTCATTTCATCGCCACTCCTTTTCATATGCGTTGTTCAACCCGTACTCTTACAAAAACTACCGATCAGATACCTATCAATTTCATCGTATATTCAGTGTTTTAATTTTCCCTTACTTCCTCCAATCACCATTATTTTGTTCACTAGTAAACATAATAAATGATAATGATTATCAATGTCAATAATTGTTTGAGAAAGTACCCTGTATCTTCCGGTCATGAAAAGCAAAAGTCTCGAGATTTACTTCACGTCATATGCATGTAGTAATCTCTCCCGCACCCGCTTTTTGAGCAAGTCCGGAGCAGATATACGAATCGATCCGGAAGTCGTTGACATGGGAGCCTAGTTAATTTTAATATATGGAATAATCGATCTTTGATTCTATTTGGCTTAATTTGAAACTCATGGTTTTTGCTTCATTCTTCTGTAAAGGATGTGTCGGCAGATGATTACTTTTAGAGACAAAACATATCGCTGTACCTCGGAAATTATACTAGGCTTAGTCAGCGGAAAATGGAAAATATCTATATTAAACCATTTATCAAAAGGCCCGGTACGGTTTAATCAACTGCAGCGGCTGCTTCCCGATGCAACTCAACGCATGCTTACGATGCAGCTAAGAATGCTGGAAAGCGACGGACTCATTATTCGCAAGGTTTATCCGGTTTCGCCCCCAAAAGTGGAATATGGTTTGTCCGAGTTGGGCGAACAATTGGCTCCCATGCTCACGATGTTATGCGATTTTGGCACCACCTATATCGAGAGTTATCCCGATGAAGTATCCTACACCGATCAAAAGCATACCTTAGAAGTCGCTTCAAAAAATTTAAGAGGTACCTAGGTTGGTACCTCTTAACCTTATACTCCTTCATCCTGCTCCTATCCAGATGGACAGTGAATCTAGTTTAGTTTAAAGACTTACAGCACTAAAAATTGCGTTCCAAACCCCTTGCCGGAAACATAAGCCGCCTCCAGCTCCTGCTTATCCCCTTTGTCCAATAAAACCACATTTTCGGGATACAGTTTGCCCAGCAATGCCCATACCACGAGTTCATTCCCGCCGGTTGGAATGAAATGAATGCCATCGGTATTCGTCACCAATCCGGAATGCGAGAGAATGTCTGCCGCAAGGTGCCGGCTGAGGGAGTCTCGCTTCGCAGCTGCGGCATCGGCATTGTCCTTTCCATACGGACGATATAAAAACCGGTGTCCTCTAAAAAGCTGACCGAGATCTACCGCAAACTCGCGGCCTTCCATATCCAAACTGAAACGCAGGATCGATCGATCGGTATCGGCATTTGGCAGTAACCGGGCGATGGATGGTTCATCGTAATGCTCCCCCGAAACAGGAAGTGTTTCTTTGTTCCCTGGTTTACCTGCTCCCGCCTCGTTACGGGGCGCGGCATAATAATCTTCATATTCATAATCGAAGGAAACCGCAGCTGGGTCTTGTGCTTCATGTGCCGCTACGGTTTGTACCGGATGCCACTTCAGCAGATACCGCGCAGCCGTCCTTGCCGACTCTCCCAAACCCGCCGGCAAGACGGTTCCCAGACGATATTGAAAACCGTAACCGGTTTTAATTAGACCGGAGCTGACGACACTTTGCGCATATTGAACAATCGATTTGTGAGTCAACTTCTTCCCGAGCAATTGCGTTAAAAAGATCTCCCGGGCCGGCTCCAGAAAACGGAGCCCTTTGAATCCCGCATGTTCCTCGACTTCAAACGGAACTTCCTCCCAATTGGCGAACGGAAGCAAAGCATCCCGCAGCAGAACGAATTGGTGCAGGTATTCATTATAAATCTGCATGATCCTTGGGCCGCCAATGGGTCCCCATACCTGAGCAACGGCTTCCGGAGTCAGGGAATGACCATAACAGCGGCTTCGAAATTCCAACTTTTCGAGCGCTTCCGTCCCATACTTAACGACCCCCTTTTTCTCGGAATTCATTTCACGGGCCCAGCTTACCAATTGCTCGCCGATGCGCTGCGCCTGAGCCGTAATCTCGGCGCCGGCTTTATCCTCAAGAGCCAACGGCCCCAGCGGCAAAGATGACAAACGTCCGGAAATTGCCAAATTGGCTTGAAGACTGTCCAAAAGCAAAGTCGGATCGCCGTTCACCGGTTCGCCAAGCTGAACCAGTATCGCCTCGAGCATCTTATCGAGCTCTAGAACGACCTCTTTTGCCCGATATATACCGGCAGGCAAATTCCAATCCAAGGCCTCGTTCGCGCCCTGTCTGATGGAGTCGCTTGGATACTGGCCAATAAGAGACTCAATATCGATAGCCTTCCCCCATACAATTCGTTTATCTTTCAAAGTAAGTTGATATTCCTGCATATCTTCGCACCTCACCTCTGATTTTTTTAACGACCATACCGCTCAACGAAATCTGGATCGATCGTTCTTTATGTAGGTTATCAGGTTCCCCTACGCCTGAATAGTACGCACTTTATTGTAGGGTCCGATCAATTTTGTAAGGTAGGATACTTTTTGATACTGGTCTGCTCAAACATTTCCCCCGTCGACGAACTGTCCTCTCTGCTCTAAACCATAAATAAATACGGGTTGTGGTCATTGTGTTGACAGATCTGTATTGGATACGTATATTGTAGTTACCGACTACATAGTCGGTATATACGATAAGAATGAGGTGGATGTCATGGAAAAAAATTATGGGCTCGAACCGCCGATACCATTCAGCTTCAAATCTTTCGCAGGGTTTATCGTCATTTTCATTATTTGGCAAGGAGGCGCTTTATTATGGGTAAATCTAATTCATGCTTTAATTCCCGCTGCTCGCTCAGGATTACCTAGTTTGGTCACGCTCTATTTGTCCTTTATTTTCCTGATTCTCGGAGTCTACATCGTTACCAGATATTTTTTCGACATTCGTTTTAGAGCATTTTTGTTTGAAGATAAAAGGCCTAATTACCGAAAATTTGCGACTTATTTTTCGCTGTACGTATTGGCACTTATCTTGTATTTACTTGTCGATATCGTCGTGCACCCGCAAGCCTTTACGCTTCATTTCAATCCGCTTCCGTGGTTAGGGGTACTCCTTGTTACTGCCCCTTTGATTTTGCTTCAAAGTGCTGCCGAAGAGATTTTGTTCAGAGGGTATATGTACCGTTTGTTCAGATCATTAAGAGGCGGTGTATTCTGGTCGATCTTCCTCACTTCCCTGACATTTGCCCTGGTCCATGGACTAAACCCCGAAATGCTAAACTACGGAATTTTTGGACCGCTGTATTACCTGCAAGGAGCATTCTTTCTGGGAATCGTTGCTTATCACACCAATGGGCTGGCCGCTCCAATCGGGATTCATTTTGCCACAAACATTTTCAATACATCTATTTGGGGATATGGATCATCGGCTTTGGATAACATGGGGCTGCAAAGTATTGTTTACCGCCATACGTTGGATATGAGGTTTGCATTCTTTGGGATTTTTGCTATCGTTATCTCATATAGCGCTTTTCAATTTTTCAAAGAGAAGAGGAACCGGTTGTAAGGTTCCCTGGAGGAGCTTATGAGTAGAAGGCGGCTGCCGGCAGAAGAAGCAAAAACGATTATTTTAAACCATGCCAAGTTGTTATTTATAGAAAAAGGTTATGATCGGGCCACAATGGACGACTTATGTGTCTTGACACAGATGAGTAAAGGTAATTTGTACCACCATTTTAAAAACAAAGAGGTGCTCTTTCTCCAATTGCTTACCCAGCATTCGGAACAAATGTCACAAAAGTGGCTTCATTTGGCCGAGCAATCCAACTCTCCCAGCCAGCAGTTGCTTGAAATGGCTGATTTATTCGGAAGAGATTGTGAAAGTCCGTTACTCCATGCACTCGAAGAGTATGGCAGAACACTTTCCAGTGAATCCGAAGCATTGGCTGCATTGAGAGAGATCACAGATGCAGCCTATCGTGCAATCAAACAGGTGCTGCAAAAAGGGATCGACCAGGGAGTTTTTATTCATGAAGATATCGAAACGTTGAGTTTCGGTGTAATGTCCACCATGGCTGGCGCAACGCAGCTCTGCCTAACGATGCCAAAATTAAGCGGGGAAGAATATGCAGCCCTGCATGTCAAGGCGATCAAACTGCTTTTGAAGGGAATATCGATTGATGATTCCGACTGATGTGTCATCAGACAAGACAAAGAACGGCAGCCGGTCATGGCCAGTTGCCGTTTTTTGAACTATAGTTTTCCATTCGTTTAACTGGCTCCGACATGGTTTAAACTTCTATTTCAACATCCTCGAAACTTTTCTTCAATCTTTCTAAAGCTTTCTGTAGCACGCTTCTGGGACAAGCAAAATTGATTCTTTGGAAACGTTCTCCTCCGGTACCGAAGATGTAACCATCATCCAATGCAACATTCGCTCTTTTTCGCATCATTTCTTGCAGCTTCATATCCGACAGGTTATAGGCGCCAAAATCTAGCCAGGCTAGATATGTAGCTTCGGGTACAAGCATAGTTACTTTGGGCAAATGTTCTTCAAGAAACTTTTTAATGAAATCAAGATTGCCCTGTAAGTAAACAAGAAGTTGCTCCAGCCACTCCTCGCCCTCATTGTAGGCTGCAATTTGTGCCACAGATGCAAAAGAGCTTGGGTCAATATCAATCGAAGCTAATTTGTGTTCCAGTTCTGCTCGGACACGATCATTCGGAATGATAATGTTCGAAACATGCAGCCCGGCAAGATTAAATGTCTTGGAAGGAGCTGTGCAAATGATTGATTTCATCTTAAGCTGCTCTGCAATTTTTCCGAATGTCACAAACGAATTCCGTTTATATACCAAATCCGAATGAATCTCGTCTGCAATCACGAGTACATGATTCTTTAAACAAATCTCGCCCATTCTTTGCAGTTCTTCGCTCGTCCATACACGTCCAACGGGATTATGCGGACTGCATAAGAAGAATAACTTTGTTCTGCTGTCCCGTGCAATTTTTTCGAACTCATCGAAATTAATTTCATATCTGCCATTGTTTCGGATTAGCGGGTTATTGGCAATTTGGCAGCCGTTATTCTGGATTATATTAGCGAAAGGATAATAGACCGGAGTTTGAATAATGACTTTATCCCCTGGGTTGCAAAAGGTTTCAACAATGAAATTTAATGCCGGAATAATTCCTGGTGTAAACAAGATCCATTCTTTTTTTATGTTCCAGCCATTTCGTCTTTGCTGCCAATTCACCACTGCGTCCAGAAACTCATCGCTCTTATGCCCATAGCCAAAAATGCCGTGCTCCGCCCTGCTTATCAATGCATTTATAATAGGCTGAGCGACTTTAAAATCCATATCCGCAATCCACATCGGAATATTATCTTCATCGTCAAAATTTTCCTTGAGATGTCTTCTTGACCACTTAATTGAATCTGTTGTACTTCTATCAATAATTTCATCGAAATTGTATTTAATCATTTGCTTCCCCTCTGGATTCTAATAAATTGGGGTCAAACCAAACATCCTCATAATTGTTTGCGATTATAAATCTCCAGCCAGGTGCTAATCCCAGGTATCTTTTAATTTCCGGATTCCATTCATCTATATGTTCAACGTGTAAAGGAACAAAGAAATCAGGGTCTTCAGAGAACTCTTCGCCTGCCCAGATGTACCAACCAGTCGTATCTCCCTCGGGATTAATCCGCAGACCATGAATAGGCACGATTCCTTCTTTAACATTTAACGCAATACCTAACTTCAAATCATGGTTAGCTGCAAGAAAATCAGCCTTATACTTTTTGCATACTGCTTTTTGTGCGTCCATGGTATCCCCCTTATTAACAGTAACGGCGGGCAAATTGATGTTCAAGCATCGCTTTGCTTTTTTAGCCAATAAGATTATATCACTCGGTTAGCATTAGCGTAATCTGCCTGTTAGCTTAATGATTATGTTGTCAATAATTCGATCGCTGAAAAAGGGTATTGGCGTAAGGCCCCATTGACACTGCAAACATGAGCAAGCAATGTAATTATAAGCATGGTTGAGCCTAGAAATTGAAAAAGCGACGGCCAGGGATGAGAAAATAATGTCCTAGACTGTCGCTGTTTTATTGAACTAACGTTCTCTATTAGCTTAATCTTCTTGTTATTTTTAAACCATTGAAATCAAAAACAACTGGTTTTCCTTTAACTTTTGGGATCCACCCTAAGTCAAGCGCCTGACAAATAAAAAACTCAACATCTTTAGGTCTGACAATTTTCAAATTAAGATGTTCTGTATTGGGGAATTTCACCCATACGCTGTCGATATCTGAAGTTATATAAATCTCTAAACGATTCCCTCGGCTTACTTCATGTTCAACGATCACGATGATATATCCATCGTTTGGAGAAACAGTCCAAATATAGCTATCATCTCTAACCTTTATTCTTCTTGAACTCTTTTTGTTTATTGTCATTTGCTCTGTCCCTATTTATAAAATCATCTCTTCAAGATGTGACTCCGTGGTACAAATATTTTACTCGGTTCTGCTCCTAGCAGTATTGTCATAGATGTGAGATGTTCAGCAATTGGGGAGCAGCCGGAGCGGGTTCCGAGGATTGAGCGTCTCCTCCGAGCTCCAGCACCGCTACGATCCGCTCCTGCGGCCGAATCCCAAACGGCTTGCACCATTCCCGGTCATAAATCCATTCCGGAACCGTGCGCCGCACGTGCCAAGGCTTGGATTTGGCTAACAACTGAAAATTTTGGATCAAACAGCATACCGCCGCGTAATCCTCCTCCCGCTTGTGGGGATCCGCTTCTTCCTTCGCCACGATCAGGAGAGATGCCGGCGACGCATCCCCATACGAAACTCGGAGCTTGCCGGCCGCTTCGCCGCCCGTCACATAGATAAAGCGCCACGGTTCCCTTAGTCCATCGTTTGGCGCCCAGACGGCGTCATTCAGCATTTCGAGAATGCTTTGCGCGGGAATTCGGACGTTATCCAACTGCGGCCCATCTGGCTCCCCGCCTCCACCGATTGTGGTCCATTTCTGCTTCGCCGGCGTTCTTCTCCGGGATCTCGGCGCTTTATCGAAATATCCCGCATGCAAAATCCCTGCAAGCCTTTCACCTTCCCGCAAACCGATTTCCGCAAGAAACGACTCGCTTTGAAGCATGGGGTCCGTGTCCCACAGCATGCCCAACCCGCGCTCCCAACCCAACAGTTGAAAATTTTGCATGACACTGCAAACTGCTGCGTAATTTTCGTCGCTCTGCCGCCGATTAGCGGCGGATTCTGCAATGAAGATCAGGTGAGCGGGAATATCCTTTATTCGTTTTATGAGAAAATCGATCATTTTGACAGGAATGAGCTTCCCGAGTTTGCTTTCCTTCATCTTAGCTATCATGCTCTCAACCAGCCTTTGACGCGACTCCGGCGTGCCGGCGTAAATACAACGCCAGCGCGGCGTACCCTCGGCCTCGTACAGGCTTGCCGCTCCGTTCAGCAAGTATACGAGCAGTTCCGGCGCTACCGGTGTTGTGTTGAATCTACGGATGGTTCTACGTTCTCTAATCGTTTGGGAAAAATCCAACATAATCCCTCCTCGTGAATATAGTTTACAAGTGAACAAAAATAATAAAAAAATTTAGCTTATCTCTCGCCAACATACCGGGTCATGCCTTGAAAAAACTTCAAAATCGTCTGATGCTCACTATCGGAGTAACTGTCCAAAAACCGGATAAAGCTCTGCTCCTCCGCTTCGCCTTCGACAAATTTAATTTATCCACAATCGCGGAATGATTGATCGGTTCGTGATTGCCGATGCAATCCAGGACATGGATGGTCGATAAACTTCCAGGGACGCCTTTCAGCTGATGAAGCTGCACCAACTCTTTGATTTCTTTAAGTTCCAGCTCCAGCCGCTGTTCTTGCAAATGGAAAAAATGAAGCAATTGATTATAAATTAACACCTTGATACTTTCAGGATAATCCATGTTCCGGTTCACACTCCATATTGTTTCCATTGAAACTAAAATATCACAGTTTGCAGGATTCAGCAAGTGCCGCATTCCAGCACAGAGATTTAAAAAGCATTATATTATCCCCTAGACATGTAAAATCTCCCCTCACAGTAGCAGGTTATATTATTTCACTGTTTACCGTAAGGGGAGCAGATCATGGTTGGCTGCTCGCATTTCTTTATGGGCTATCGTTCCTTGTTAGCGCAACGCGTTTCGGTAAAGTAAACAAGAGTTACCTATTAGCTTGTACTGTTCGTCTGGTAAGTTGTCCTTAGAGTGAGATCAGAAGGTGTATGAACTCATCAAACTCATCATCTCTTATACCAGGCTGATTCCATTCTGGGGCATCGTCTGCAGCTCCGTAAAAACAAATCGAAAATGATAATAGATCTGAACTTATTTTCTCAACAAAAAGTAAAGCTCTCCGTAGTCGGATTGTATGAACAGTTAAGTTGAGTGTTATTTGATCAATCATTACACTATGAGGGTCGTCCTCATCATAAAGATAGCCCTCGTAGTATAGGTATGCGAGCATAACGGACTTCAACAAAGCGCTTGAACAGTTGGCCATGAAGTCAAAATCGATTATGTTGACTTGTCACCTCTCTTCGCCGCCAACAAAATCCGTTACGCGGACAACGGTGTTCACTTCAAGCCTGATTTCTATCCGCTTCTCCTGAACTACTTAAAAATACACTTTAAACTATGAAACTGCTGCATTTTCAGAATTAGTCGGGTGATACTAAGTTCTTGTCATTGTTTTTTGACAAGAACTTAATATCATAAAATAAAAAGCCGCATAATCAGCGGCTTCTAATGTTACTATTTTGTTGTCACCCGACATATTCAGCAAATTACTTCAGGTCAACAGCTATATCGATTGACGTAAAATTATTCTGTAAGGAATCTCTACCTTTTCCTTAGATTTTTCAATTGTTAGATCGAAGGCTAGTTCACCGACTTTCACAAGTTGATGATCAACCGTGGATAGTTCCAGTCCAATTCCAACAGGCTGGTTCTCTTGTCCAATGATTGCTAAATCCTCCGGCACCCCAATCCCAATACTCCTTGCATACTTGTAAATACCTGTCGCAACCTCATCGCCATTCGCATAAATAGCGGTTGGATTTAACTCACTCTGAAGAAGTTGTTGTGCCGCTCTTACACCGTCGGCAATGCTGTAGCAATCCTTGATATGATATTCCGGTGGAAAATTCCCGAATATTTGCTGATATGCTTTTATCGTCAGTTGAGTACTATTGCTTTCTTCTCCTCTTGCTGTCGTAAAAGCGACGTGTGAATGTCCTTTATCCTTTAGAATTTGAAATGTCTCTAAGTAAGATCCATACCGATCCATATAAGCACAACCAATTTCAGGATGTTCTGTATATTCGCATGCGACGATTGCCCCATATTTAGTGAATGGAATAATGGCATCCCAAGAATTCGCACGAGAGGTGATGATGATTCCATCTAGTTGTTTATTTTTCAGCTTATTTAAATAGCTGAGCTCTTTTTCTGTGTTGTACTTAGTAGGCAGAACCATCACTGTATAATCACGTTCGACCGATCGATTAAGAATACCGTGAAGCAATTGATCAAAGGCTTGATTGTTATTGTACGGCATGATTACACCAAAACTTCTTGTTTCCTTGCGAATTAAATCGACAGCCGAGCGGTTTGGAACATAGTCCAATTCATCAATCACACGCTGCACAGCAGCCTTCTTCAATTGTGATACATAAGGATGGTGGTTCAACACTCTTGATACTGTAGAAACTGACACTCCTGCACGTCTTGCAATATCATTAATATTTGCCATAGTCACCATCCCGTACAACTTCATCAAGAACTTGTATCGTTAAATAACAAGAATATATATCGTTTCCCGTGCCGGTTCAATTGCCGCTCCCGCTACTGCGTTAATGGCGATGACATCATTATAGACGAAATATACATCAGTTTCTCAAGAAACTTTACATTTAACAACTGAACCAGCTTTTAGGATCATCTTTTTCTTTGGCGTATAATCTAGCATCTCCCCACACGGGTATGAAGTCCCTGAGCTGCAACTTTCTTAGCTATTCCGGCATTTACTGCTTCTTCTTCCAGTGCTGCAACGTAATACTCAAACGTTTAAAATCTGGATAACCGGCAGCTGTCTAATTCTTTCATTCGTACGTTGTCTATGATTTCGCTTGCAGCCAAGTGACTAATAACAGGAGCCAGCGTAATGGCTGCATGCATAACGGTTAGATACAGCCCCTTTACCTGATTACAAAAGCCAACAATGGGGTATCCGTCTACGGGCATAGGTCT
This sequence comes from Paenibacillus chitinolyticus NBRC 15660, assembly GCF_000739915.1. Lineage (GTDB taxonomy): Bacteria > Bacillota > Bacilli > Paenibacillales > NBRC-103111 > Paenibacillus_F > Paenibacillus_F chitinolyticus. Next base: position 27,597 of record NZ_BBJT01000002.1, read on the forward strand.
CATTCCTACCTTGATACTTTCCAATTCCAATTTCTCTCCGCCTTTTAAACCATGACGCAGGATTTCAAACGTTCGTTTTCCAATTTCCTCCGGCCCATTTTCTCCGGACTCATCCCTGTAATCTTCGGCCGCTATGAGCGTATCGTCGGTTAGTTGTCTTGCTTCAAATTGTGAATTCGAGATTAAAGTATGGATTAACTTTTCATTCGATTTCATGCGAATAATAATAGAAGGCGAAGGAGCGACAGGAACATCAAGGCCTAACGGCTTGCAAAGTTCCGGTAAAGCAGCGCCGGTTGCTACTACGATAACATCCGATTCGATAAAACCGTTTGAGGTTTGAACGCCAATAACCTTGGCATCCTCTGTCCTTATTTTCATTACTTTCGTATCAAAAAGTATTTTCGCTCCCTTTTCTTTAGCCTTATCCACCAAAAGCTTTGTTGTCCAAATAGGATCAATAGCGCCTTCTTCACGCGCGTAAGCAGCTTCTTCGGGATATTCCCTCAAGTTAGGCTCCAGCTCCATGATCTGCTGTCGATTTAATTTTTGTATATAAGACTCCTCCATACTTGCAGGAACTCCCCATGTCAGTGCGCCGTGCCAGTTTATCTTTAACTCAGTTAGTTCTTTTTCTAATGCATGGTATTCGGTTAGTGCTGCATCATATAAATGCCGATAATTTTGTAAAACCCGGCTTGATGAATGAATCCAAGCGAAAGATTTTTCGGTTACTTCACACGCAGCCGTTGAATTGCACTCGATTAAAGTGACATCCTGATTGCGCTTTGCCAAGTTGTAAGCCATTGATGCGCCAACAATCCCTGCACCAATCACTACAATTTTTTGTTTCCTAACCATGAATGTTTCCTCCCACCTTCCTATTTCGCCTTAACCATACAATAGATATCTAAATATTTCTTAGGAATGTATCGTTATAAATTAATTTTCCTGCCAGTATGAGGAAAAGGCTGCCGATTGTGTCGGTAGCCTTTGTTATGAGATTTGATTGTTGAACATCTGTTTGGTCGTTTCCTCCAGGTTTCATCGGGTACTACCTGAAATGTCTACTTGGCAATATTCATATTTTGAAATTTCTTTTTAAAAGAAAGAATAATTTCAATCAACACGGCCAAAATTAAGGAAATGCCAAATAGCGGCATCATACATCCTAATAAGAGCATGAAAATAATAAATCCAACCGATAACTTACTTGATAGGTTCGGTGGAGCCGACAAGGAATTCTTCTTTTTCCGAGTTAACCACGTTCTAAAGCCCCAGAAAATAACGAGTAAGAACAAAAGACATACAACCAGATTCAGTACTTTATTGAGCCAGCCGAATAAGTGGCCTTCATGCAGCGGGATTCCCCATGTAAACCATTTGGCTAGAATTCCATAATCTTCAAAACCGACCTTTGAAATCAATTTACCGCTATACTGATCAAAATAGGCTGTTACTTCATCATACGGGCTAACGTCTAAGCCGGTCACTCCCGTATTACTACTTTTAGAAACGGTATATACCCCTTGCTCATTTTTTGGGTAAATGATGGAGTATGGCTTGGAAATATCGGCTTGCTTAACCTCGTTCATCAACTGTTGGACCGCGATCATCCCGCTTGGGTTGGACGTATGATCCATGGCAGCCATCCCGTTGTGTTCAGCATGAGATCCTCCGGTTGAAGCCGGCGGCTCATTTTTACGAGTAGCCCAAGGAATTTCGCTTATATCCGAAGTAGGCGGATTTTGTTTTAATGCCGGAGTTCCAATAGACGGATACTTTTGAGCTGCGGAGTATATAAAATCACCCATAAGAGCTGACCAAGGCAATCCGGTAAAAATAATGATCACCATTGGAATTGTAATGATCGTACCTATCAGCGCATGCCATTTCAGATTCTTTTGCCGCTTGCTTGGATTCGGCTCCTTCTTCAATGCCCTTCCTTTGAATGTCATATAAATACCGGATAGAAGCAGGAAGATTGCCCAGCATGCGGCCAATTCAACTAAGTAGTTAACAACAGTTCCCCCCACAAATAGTGAACTATGGACCTCTCTCATCACATTGGAAAACGTATATTTTGGATTTTGGCTGCCGACAATTTGATAATTCGAATCTAAAAATACATATTTTTGATCGCCATCTTTATTTGTCATCGTTAAACGCGTATTGTACGGATCCTCTAACACAATAACTTTTGAAACCGAATAGTCCTTGAATGTTTGCTTTGCTTTCTCCATACCTTGATCGATCGTCAATTGTTCGGTTTGGCTGCTTTGGTTAAAAAATTCATTCTTGTACCAATTATTTTCTACATTTGTATAAAACAAATACCCAATACCGCTTAATGTTAGCGTAATAAGAAGCGGCGTAATAAACAATGCGGCGTAAAAATGCCATCGCCAAAAACGAGTATAATTTGTTTTTTCCATCATCATTTCCCTTCATTTTTCTTGCAGTCTTTACTAATTATAGCCATACGGTTTCTCGTTACAATGACTCAATTGGGCTATTTCTAGCATTCTCGAGACACAAGTTGTTCATATAACCATGGTCGGCGAATTAATCTCCGTTGCGCTTAAGGATACAAGTTCTTATCCCTACAAAAACACCTTCAAAATTGTCCTCCGCGTCTTACGACTTGGAAGATTTTTTTGAAGGTGCTTCTATTTGTCTCACGCTATGAGGTTAGTTCCCGGTGAACGTCGCCCTGAACTTGGGCTATTCTTCAATGCACAACTTGCATGTTCCTTGCCGTCAACGGTTAACGGCATGTGCATGGCAAGCTGCTCTAACCATCCGATGACAGCGGCTGCGCTCCGTACCGCTCCAGCACCCGGTAAATCGCATCCGTGCCGAACCCGATCGCTTCTACGGGAATGCGTTCATCCGCCGCATGAATCAGTTTGGTAAACTGCATGTCCTTGGGAAGCGGCATTGGCAGGAAACCGTAGGTTTGGATGCCGAGCCTCGCAAACAATCTTCCGTCCGTTCCTCCGGGCAGCAGCATCGGCACGGGAACGGCCTCCTTATCCGCTTCTTTCAGCACATCGGACAGCAAACCGAACATCCCCATGTCGGGAGCTGCGGCGCATGGGTCATGGCGGAGGACTTCCAGCCCGATCGAATCATGAATCGCGAATCGGCGCAGTTCGTCCATAAATTGCTGCGGAGTGACGCCCGGCAGCGTTCGGCCGTCCAGCTCGACCGTAATTTCGCTTGGATGAACGTTGATTTTCTCGCCGCCGCGAACGACGGTCGCGCTGACCGTATTTCGCAGAAGCGGGGCGAACGTCTCGCCCTTTTCCCCCAGAAGCTTCAGGATGACGCCCCCCAGCCGGGGGCGCAGCAGCCCTCTCAGCAGCAGCGCCGGCAGCAGCGGCAGTGCGGAGGCCATGCCTTCAATCATCAACCGGGCGGCCGGTACCGCACGGATCGGCAGCTTATTCCTGCTAAGCGATTGAAGCATGTTCCCCAATTGCGCCATACAGTCGGCTCCCGGATTGCCCATGGAGCCGTGGCCACCGTCTCCTCGAATCGTCGCTTTGAGCCAACATAGCTGCTTCTCCGCCACCATAATCGGATAAAAGGTTTTCCCCAACGCATGAAACGAGAAGCCGCCGAACTCGCCGAGCGCATACTTTACGCCCGTAAAATAATCGGCATGCCGCTCTACCAGGAAGGAAGCCCCGTATTCGCCCCCTGCTTCCTCGTCGCTGACAATCGCCAGAATGAGATCGCCGCGCAGCGGCAGCTTGCGGACATGCGCGCGGAGGAAAGCCGATACGAGCATTGCCACGCCGCCTTTCATATCAAGGGCGCCACGTCCCCAGACGAAGCCGCCCTCAATGTCGCCCCTGAACGGGTCGCGGCTCCAGGCTTGCTTGTCTGTGCCAACGACGTCGACATGCCCGTACAGCAGCAGCGGCGGTGCCTCCCCGCTGCCCTTTATCCTGGCCAGCAGATTGGGCCGGGCCGGATCAAGCGCATAGATCCGCGTCTCAATGCCCGCATTCTCAAGCAGTCGCCGGATATACATGATGCATGCGGCTTCCTCGCCCGGCGGATTTGTTGTATTAAAGCGGATCAATGCCTGCAAAATCTCCACGGGAGACGGCAGCTCCGCCGGGCGCTCGACTTCATCTTGACCCAACTCATCATTTGCCAGCCGGATACCCATGCCCACGCTCCTTCCTATACTAGACTGCCCGCGTATGGCCGGTCGGCAGGAGAAACGCCTGGCAAGCCGCGCAGGCCGAACTCACCCTGCAGTCTTGCATACCGCCGCTCCTGCTCTTCGGCGGACGTGCCTTTGGTGCGAAACACCGATTCCAGCATCGCCAGCGCTTGCCGAACATGCGCTTCCGCCACTTGCTCTCCCGTCTCCCGCAACCGATCGACCAGCTGCTGCACGCCGCGGTAAGGCGAAACCACGCCTTGTTCATATTCACCCTTGTTCCAGTTGCGGTTGCGGACGCAAGTGGCGATAGCCAGACAACGATTCAGCAGATCAATCGAATAAGCGTCCGTTTGCCGGCTTGCGGCAACCAGATGCGCCTCATCCTCCTTGTCGTCAAAAGCGAATACGCGCAGTGCGTCCGATGGAGCCAGCCGTTTCAATACATTGCCCGGACCCAGTTCCACGGCAGCGGCAACGCCAATGCTTTTCTGGAATGTAAGGACCGCCGGCCAATTGACGGGGTCCGTCAATCCCCTTGCCAGCATACCCGGGATCTCCGCCGTATTTCCGAAAGGCAGACCCGTCAAGGAGGAAACTACGGGAAAATCCATTTCTCCAAACGAGACGCGGGTCAGCACTTCGGCAAATTGCGCCGCCGCCGGCGCCATCAACGGACTATGAAACGGCGCGCTTACCTGCAGCGGAATGACTGCGGCCCCGTGGGCGGACAGTCTTTCTGACGCTTCATGGACGGCCTCTTTGTGGCCCGAAATCACCGTTTGCCGCTCTGAGTTCATATTCGATACCACAACAATACGACTTCCGTCCGTGCAGCCTGCGCTGATTTCCAAGCATACTTTGGCGACAACATCGGGACTCGGCCCGTTCACGGCGGCCATCGAACCGATCCCCGCAGCGGCGGCCCCTTGCATCAACTCGCCGCGGCGGCGTACAAGCCTGAGCGCATCCGGGAACGTTATGGCTCCCGCGCAGGTTAAAGCGGTAATCTCGCCCAGGCTGTGGCCGGCGGCCATCGCAGGTAGGTATCCCCATTCCCGGCTGTAGACGCGGTACATCGCCACGCCAAGCGCAAGAATGGCGGGTTGGGCATTGTCCGTCCGCGTCAGCTCCGTTATCGGGCCTTCATACATCAGGCTGTCAAGGCGCATGCCCAGCGCTTCGTTCGCTTCCTCCATCGTCGCTTTGACAACCGGATGCCGCTCGCTCAGCGTTTTTCCCATTCCGACGCGCTGCGAGCCCTGACCGGGAAACCATATCGCATGTTTGTTCAGCATCTTCCATCACGCTCCTCAGGGTCAGATCGGGGCAGGCGCCTCGGTCAGCATTTTGTTTATCACCGATACAACATCGGATTCCCGCTCATGCAGGAAAAAATGTCCGCCTTCAAACAGCATCAGCTCGCAGCCTCCCGTCGCATAACGCTCCCATTCACAGAGCGGGCCTTTGACGGAGTCGTCATCCTTGCCGCTCAAGATGGTGAGCCGGAGCGGCAGCCGCGGCCGCATCCGATGCTCGTATTCGCCGACAAGCTTGAAGTCGGCTCTTAGGATCGGCATAAACATATCCAGCAGCTCCCGATGCCGGAACAGCTCGTCCGGCATGCCTCCGAGCCGTTTCACTTCCTCGAGAAACTCGTCATCCGGAAGCGTATGGATCCGGCGAGCCTTCTCCTGCTCGCAATGCGGCGCCCCTCTGCCGGAGAGGAAGACTGCCGCAGGCAGCGGGAATCCTTCCTCCCGCAGCGCATGCAGCACCTCATACCCGAGCAGGCTGCCCATGCTGTGGCCGAAAAAAGCATATGAGTCGGAGCTAAGGGCCGTCTCCCTCACCAGCGGCAGTAAATCCCGCACGGCTTCCGCCGCGTCCGCATAGAACGGCTCGTCCATGCGGCTTCCTCTGCCAGCCAGTTCGGCCGGCACCAGGCGCACGCCAGGATGAAGCCGGTTTGTCCAGCGTTTGTACACTTGGGCAGAGCCTCCTGCATAGGGCAAACAAATTAAAGATATCGTCATAACGCCCGCCTCCCGGGTAACATGTTGACGCAGCGGCCTTTACGCGCCGGCGACAAGCGTGGTCCAGAACGCTTTTTCCTTCGCAAACAAATCGTCCGCGAGTGCCAGCTCTCTGCCGCGTTCGAAGTCCCCCGTCACAAAGCGGTCCTTCACCAGATCCCATCCGTCCCTCACTGCGCCAAGCTGAACGGACAGCGACTCATGCAGCGCTTCGCCGATCAGCCCCTTCTCCCGCATGGAGCGGAGCAGCGACATGTTGGCGATATGCCGGTTGCAAATGATGTTGACGCCGACAAGGCCATAGGTTAAATGTGCTTGCTTCTTCTCCGGGTCGGAATCTACATTCCACATGCCCTCTATTGAGAACTCGGCAAGTTCCCTTGCCAGCCGCTCCGCATTTTCTACCACCTCAGCCAGCTTCAACTCGTAGGGCTGAATCTTTTCATGCAGGTTGTATACGTAGAAGGCAGGTCCCAAATAGCTCGGGTTCACGTTGTATTCCGAGTTGCCGTACGCCTTGAGCAGCCTTTCCTCCGGCACTTCGTGCTCCTCGTAGCCCGCAAGCGTATCGTCAATAACGTAGAAAGTGCCGCGCTCCTTGTCGTAGCCGTTAAACAGCGAATAATGATACCAATGGAATTTTTTCCAGGCCATACTGCCCGGCAGCCAGTCATACAGATCGACGTTTACGCTCAAGTTGCGTCCGCCCTCCAGCATCGCCCTGATTTCATCCGGCACCGTCTCTTTGCTGCGGAAATGACCGGGCTCGATATAGCGGATCACCTGCGACAGCGGGAATCTAGCCGGATCGTCCATATAATACAGCGTGTCAATTGTCGGATAGCGAAAGTCCTTGTCTGTTGCGGCCTCCCAAGGATAGTACCGGTAAATGTTCAAATACGCCGCATCCCTGTAGCTGGGCTCCACCGACACCGCAATGGAAAACGCCTGGTTCAGCATGCAGTTCATCCAAAACTCGTTAAACGGTTTCCTTTCCATCGACAGCTTCATCGTTCCCCGCCTCCTTAGGCTTATAATGTTGGTTCAAGCAAGCTTGCTTGCCGCAAGCACAGCACTGATTTTTTTCTTTGCTCCGTCTTCGACCAGCGCGTGTATGATCGCCGTATAATCATCCGCCAGCGCCCAGACGTTCTCTTCGCGGAAAAGACTTGTCGCAAATTCCAGCGTAAAGCCGATCCTGCCGTCCCGCTCCGCCGCTTCAAGCGTCAAATCGAATTTGCTGACGCCCGGATCGAATTCCTTGGGATCGAATTCAATGCCGCCCGAACGATAAGCGACGCGATCGATATTTTGCAAAATAAACATCGTATCGAACAGCGGATTGCGGCTGCGGTCCTGTTCGATTCCCAGCTTTTGCACCAAATCCTCAAACGGGTAATTCTGGTGTTCCAGTGCTCGCAGCACATCCTCATGCAGCTCGGACAAATAATCGCCAACGGTCCGGTACGATTCCGGGAAGCTGCGAATCGCAACCGTATTGACGAACATCCCGATCAGCCCTTCCAGCTGCGCGTGATTACGGCCTGCTACCGGCGTGCCGACAATGATATCCTCCTCACCGCTCCATTTGCTCAGCAGCATCGAATAAGCACCGAGCAGCACCGTGTACAACGTCGTGCCGCGCTCGCGCGCAAACGCCTTGATCTTGAGCGTCAGCTCCTCATCCAGTCTGAAGTTGATCAGACTGCCCTTGAAGTTTTGCAGTTCCGGTCTTGGCAGGGCCGTCTTGAGCTCCAGCGTCGGCAGCTCCCCTTCGAACGCCTCCAGCCAGTAGCGCTCATGTCCCATATAGGCCTCGCTGCCGATTTGTTCTTCTTGCCATACCGTGTAATCCCGGTACTGGATATCCAGCTCCGGCAGCTCGCCGCCGCCGTACAAAGTGGTCAGTTCCTGCAGCAGGACGCTGACGGAGACGCCATCGGTAATAATATGATGCAAGTCCAGCAGCAGCAGATGGCGCTCCTCGCCAAGCGGAATCAATCCGGCACGGAACAGCGGGAGACTTCCGAGATCAAACGGACGGATAAAGCGCTCCATCAGCGCGCTGATACCGCCGAATAATCCTTCGTCTCCGCCTTCCGCAAGCAGCTTGCCCGCCGCCATTCTCAGCCTGGCGCCCTGCTCCAGCGTAAAGACCGGCTCCGCATGCACGCGCTGGCGGAACTCGTCCTCCTCGTGATGGAACGTCGTTCTGAGCGATTCATGGCGGCGCATTATCGCAAGGAAAGCTTCCTCCAGCCGCTCCACATCGAGCTTGCCTTGCATATGCACGGCGAACGGCACGTGGTACATCGTTGCCTCGTCCGAGATCAGCGCCATCATAAATTGGCGGCGCTGTGCCCTTGACATCGGGTAATGCTCGCGCTCCGGCTGCTTCGGAATGCGTGCGGCCGCCATGGTTCCGCTATTGTCCAGATGGGCCGCTAAACCTTCAAGCGTAGGATTCATAAAAATATCGCGCAGCGGCATTTGGATGCCAAATCGTTCCGCAATGCGGCTGATCATGCCCGCCGCCTTCAGGGAATGGCCGCCAAGATCGAAAAAGCTGTCTTTGGCGCTGATCGCATCCGTACCGAGCAGCTCCTTCCAAATCTCCGCCAGCTTGCGCTCGGTATCCGTCGACAGAGGAACAAGCTCGCGTTTGCCCGCATCGGCCGGTCCCGGCTTCGGCAGCGACCTTCTGTCGATTTTGCCCGTTGGCGTAAGCGGAATCGCATCCAGAACGACCATGAAGGCCGGGACCATATAAGAAGGCAGCTTGTCCACGAGATATTCGCGCAACTGCCTGGTCAACGGGTCGGATGGCGCGGCGCCGTCCGGCTCCGCATCCGCATCCGCCGCGTTCTGCATGACGACATACGCGCAAAGCGCATATTCCTCATCCTCTTCCTGAAACGCGGTGACGACCGTTTCCTTCACCTGATCATGGCGAAGCAGCAGCTGCTCAATTTCACCGATTTCAATCCGGTGGCCTCTGATTTTCACCTGGAAATCGCGGCGTCCCGCGTAGGCAAACTCCCCATTTTCAAGCCTGCGGCCAAGATCGCCCGTGCGATACATGCGTTCGCGCGGCGCATACGGATTCGGCACAAAAGCGACATCCCATTCGGGATGGCTGAGATACCCGCGCCCGACGCCCGGCCCGCCGATGCAAATTTCGCCCGTCACGCCTGTCGGCTGCAGCTTCAGTCCTTCGTCAAGCACCATCATGACGGAACCTTCGATCGGCGTGCCGATCGAAATGTCCTCGCCTTCGGTCACTTCCCGGATTGAGGTCCACACCGTCGTCTCCGTCGGACCGTACAAATTAAACAATCTGGCTCCGGTAGCGGCGCGCAGCCTGCCGAGCACATCGGCCGTCAGCGGCTCCGCCCCGATCATCAATATGCGCAGCTTCTGCAAACCGTCCGTTTCGCCTCGCTGATTCATCCACCATTTGAAGCGCGACGGCGTAATTTGCAGCACATCGACGTCGTGCGCGTCAATCAGGCCTTGCAGCAAGGCGGCGTCGCCCCGTTCCTCTTCGCTCGCGAGTACAATCCTCATGCCCAGCGTGAGCGGAAGCAGATTTTCAACGACAAAAATATCAAAGGAGGCCGATGCCATCGCCAGGATGCTCTGGCCCTTCTCAAACGGAATCCGGTTTCGGAAGCCGCTGATAAAATGCGACAGCCCGCGATGCTCGATCATCACTCCTTTGGGACGCCCGGTCGAGCCAGACGTATACAGCACATACGCCAAATGGTCCGGCGTATGGACAAAATCCGGATTTCCTCTGTCCGCCGCATACAGCTCAGGATCGTCCAGATACCACTCGGCAACGGCTCTCGTTACGACTCCGGCATATGCTTTTTCGGTCAGCAGAAGCGCTTCGCCGCAATCCTCAAGCATCCAGTCGATTCTCTCTTTCGGGTAAGCGGGATCAATAGCGACATATGCGCCTCCGGCTTTCAGAATACCCAAAATGCCGACAAGCAGCAGCGGGCTGCGGGACGCCATCAGCGCGACAATTCGCTCGGACCCCACGCCCTTCGCCCGCAAGGAATGGGCAAGCCGATTCGCGCGTTCGTTCAGCTCGGCGTACGTCACCGTCTCCGCACCGAATTGAATCGCCGTCGCATCCGGCGTGCGCGCCGCCTGGCGTTCCACTTCCTGCACAAACCCCGTCCAATTCGCCGTTGCTTGCGTGAAAGCCGCCGCCGCGTCTCCTTGCCGGTCCGTCATGCCTTTCTCAGCTCGAATTTCCATCCTACCATTGCTCCCCTCTCTACTCGCAGCCTGTAGCAGCGTGCCTCCTCCGGACAACAGAGCCAGCAATTGCTCCCGCTCGCTTTCACTCATCAGCTCAAGCTCGCCGACCGTGCGACCCTGCGATTTGCACATCTCCCGCACGAGTACGGTATAGCTTTCCGCCATGCGTCGCGCGGTTTCCTCATGAAACAAATCCGTGGCGTACTCCAGTTGAAGCTCGATTTCCGCTTCCCGTTCTACCGCTTCAAGAGTCAGGTCGAACTTGCTTGTCCCCGCCTCGAACGGCATTTCGCCAAAGACGACGCCGTCTGCTTCCATCACCGCCCGGTCCATATTTTGCAAGACAAACATGACGTCAAACAAAGGATTGCGGCTTCTGTCGCTATCTGCCTTCAGCCCTTCAACCAGCTCCTCGAAAGGATACGTCTGGCGCGAAAGCGCCTCTACGACATGGTTATGCAGCTCCGCCATATAGGCCCGTACCGTCTTGTCCCTTTCCGGCCTGGTCCGCAGCGCCAGCGTGTTGACGAACATGCCGATCATGCCATGCGTATCGGCATGCTCCCTGCCGGCGGCGGGGGTGCCCACAATCACTTCGGCTTGCCCGCTGTATTTGGCCAGCATCGCGGCAAAAGCGCCCAGCAGCACCGTATACAGTGTCGTCTTCGCTTCCCGCGCCAGCTTTCGCGCCTCCGCCGTTGTCCGCGCGTCCAGCCGGAACGAATGGCGGCGGCCCTTATAGCTCGGCAGAGACGGCCGCGGCCGATCCGTCGGCAGTTCCAGCACGGGAAGCTTGCCTTCGAAGATTTCCATCCAGTACAGCTCATCCTCCGCATAAGCGGCATTTTCAAATCCGGCTTCCTGCCACACCGCATAATCGCTGTATTGCACGCGCAGCTCCGGCAGCGCTTGTCCGGCATACAGCTGCGACAGCTCATTCACCAGCAATCCGGAGGATACGCCGTCCGTAATAATGTGATGAACATCGAGCAGCAGCAGATGATCTTCCTCATTCAGCCGCAGCAGCCCCGCCCGCAGCAGCGGCAGCTTGTCCAGATGGAACGGGCGCTGGAAGACTTTCATCAGCCTCGTTACCTCGGCGCCGTCCGGCAGTGCTCCCCGCAGCGCTTCGTCCCCGGTCAACGCTGTGTAATCCAGCGTCTCCAGCTTGAGCGCATACGGCGGATGAACCGTTTGCCTGAACTCGTCCTTCGTCATATGGAAGGTCGTCCGCAAACTTTCGTGGCGAGCGATCAGCGCCGTAAACGCGTCTTCCAGCCGCGCCGCATCCAGCCTGCCCTGCAAGCGGAGCGCGAACGGCACATGATACATGGTGGCGTCTCCGGCCAGCATCTGCATCATATATTGGCGGCGCTGGGCACGTGACATCGGATACCACTCGCGGCGCTCCGCCTTCGGGATCGGCTCGGCCGCCGCAGCGGCGCCGTCTCGTTCCTTCAGCCAAGCGGCCATTTCCGCAATGGAGGTAAGCTCGAATATCTGGCTGAGCGGCACTAGGGCGCCCGTCGCCTGCTGCAGCTTGCCCGCCAGCACGGCAGCCTTCAAGGAGTGGCCTCCAAGCTCGAAAAAGTCGTCGTGAATGCCGATTGGCCCGGCCGTATCGCCCAGCACTTCTTCCCAAATGGCGGCGACGCGCTCTTCCATCCCGTCTCGCGGCAGCTCCGGCTTTCCCCGCTCCCGAAGCCCGAATTCCGGCTCCGGCAGTGCTCGCCGGTCCACTTTCCCGTTCGGCGTCAGAGGTATCGCGTCAATCGCCGCGATATAGGCCGGAATCATCGCCTCCGGCAGCTTGTCTTTCAGCTTTCTTCGCCATTCCCGCGAAGGGAGCTTGTCCGATGCGACCACATAAGCGCACAGCTCCTTGTCGCCGCTTGCCTGCTCGCGGACGACCACTACCGCATCCTCCACTTCGGGAAGGGAAATCAATTGCGAGCGAACCTCGTTCATTTCAATTCGCACGCCTCTGATTTTTACCTGTTGGTCGGCCCGGTCCACATACATCGCGTTGCCGTCCGGCAGCCACTTTGCGATATCGCCGGTTCGATACATGAAGCGTCCCTCGCGGTACGGATGCGCCAAAAAGCGCTCGGCTGTCATATCCGGCTTGTTCACATAACCGTCGGCAAGGCCGCTGCCTGCAATATACAGCTCCCCGGCTGCACCGATAGGGGCAAGTTGGCCGCCATAGCCGAATATATAAATTTCGACATTGTGCATCGGCCCGCCAATCGGCACATAGCCGCCGCGATAAGCGCCCGGCTTGTATGCGTACATATTGGAGCAAACCGTCGCCTCCGTCGGGCCGTAGCCGTTAATAATCCGAATCCCGGGATTAAGCTTCGTATACAGCTCCAGCGTTTCGTCTTTAATCGGCTCTACCCCAACGAGCATTTTGTCCAGCGTAATCGCGGAAGCCGATTGCTCCAGCAGTCGTGCAACCTCTTTTAGCAAAGACGGCGGCAAATAAGCGAATGTAATCCGCTCTTCCGCAATCACTTCGGCAATTCGCCGCGGATCAAGCAATTTAGGTTCCGGATAAAGTACCGTGCAAGCCCCGAACATAAGCGGCATAAACAACTCCGCTACGCTGACGTCAAATGAAATATTGGTCAGGCTGAGGCATCTGTCTCTCTCGCCGTATTGTCCGTCGAAAAACGTTCTAAGCGAATGTCCGAAATTGTAAAAGCTGCGGTGCGGCACAATGACGCCCTTCGGCTGACCCGTAGAACCGGAGGTATAGATGACATACATCGGATCGGCGGCGTCCTGCGGCCATGCGGCGACGGCGTCGTCTTCGCCGGAAAACAGCGTCTCATCCGCAATGTCAAGCACTTGCAGGGAGGCCGGCACGATTCCCGCGGCTCCGGAACGCGAACCGTCCACGAATACCAGATCCGCGCCGCTGTCCTCCAGCATATAGAGAATGCGCTCCTCGGGATAATGCGGATCCACAGGCATATAAGCGCCTCCGGCTTTCATCACGGCGAGCATAGCGGTCAGCATAGGGATCGAGCGCTCCGCCATGATGCCGACGATGCTGCCGCGTCCCACACCTTTGGCGCGCAAGGTTCGCGCCAGCGCATCGGTACGGCGATCCAGCTCCCGATAGGTCAGGGATTCACCGCCGCAAGACACGGCCGGGAGGCCCGGAACGGCCGCCGCCTGTTCCTTGAAGCAATCATACAGACAGCGCGGCGGCGGAAAGTCCGCTTCGCGTCTCCCCAGCGCCAGCATGTGCAGGCGCTCCTCCTCCGTCAGCATCTCCGCTTCGCCGAGCGCGGCGTCGGGACGAAGCGTCAGGCTGCGCAGCAGCTGCACATAATGCCGCATGAACCGCTCGGCTGTCGCACGGCGAAACAAATCGGCATTATATTCCACGACAAGCCGCAGTTCCGCACCATTTTCTACAGCCTGAATCATCAAATCGTATTTGGCCGTGCCATGCTCAAAGCGCTGGTGACGATACGACAATCCCGCAGACGAAGCGTTTGGAATACCCAGGTTTTGCATAATGAACATCGTGTCAAACAGCGGACTCCGGCTGGCGTCTCTTCTATCCACCCATTGCGCGATTTCCTCGAATGGATAATCGGCGTGGGCGTAAGCTCCGGTCGCCATCTCTTTCACTTCGGACAAAAAGGTTCTGAACGGCTTATCCGCGCGCGGATAAGCGCGCAGCGCCAGCGTGCCGGTGAACATGCCCGCGATCGCTTCCAGCTCGCGCCTGTTCCGTCCCGCAATCGGCGTGCCGACTGCGATGTCCTCGGCCCCTGTATAGTGGGCGAGGAAAGTGTAATACGCCGATAGCAGCACCATAAACGGAGTTGCGCCCGATTCGGCCGCGAGGCTGCGCACAGCCGCCGTCAAACCGGCCTCGACGTAAACGTCGAACGTTTCACCCCGATTGCTTTTGACAGGAGGACGAGGGGCATCGGTCGGAAGCGCAAGCGTCGGCCAGTCTCCCCGGCATTGCTCCCGCCAATACCGTTCGGCGTTCCCGGAGAGCGGCCTGCTCTCCTGCCATACCGCATAATCCTTGTATTGCAGCGATAGCGGCGGCAACGAAGCACCCTGATATAAAGTCATCAGGTCGGACAAAAGAATGCCCGCCGACATGCCGTCGGATGCGATATGATGCATATCAAGAAACAGCACGTGGCGCTCAGGCCCCAGCGTCAGCAAGGCTGCGCGGAGCAGCGGAGCCGTATCGAGCGTGAACGGCTGGTACAAGTTTTGCAGCACGCCGTCCGCTTCCGCTTCATCGGCCTCCATGCGAATCAGGCGGAAAGGAGTGGCGGCGTGAATGAGCTGCCTGATCTCTCCGTCGATGACGTGGAAGGTGGTGCGAAGCGTCTCATGACGCTCCACGATCGCTTGCAGGACAGCCTCTAGCCGGTTTGCATCAATAGCCCCGTCCAAGTGCAACAATTCGGGCAAATTGTAGCTGCGATCATCCGGCATCGCCTGCTGCTGCAAATACATGCGTTTCTGCGGCGATGAAACCGGATAATGCTCTTGCGGGGCAGCCTTTGGAATCGGCTCCAGCGTATCGCCGGACAAAGAGTCGGACGCTTGGCCGGTTAACGGCCCGACATGCCCGCCGTCCGCTCCTGCTCTGTCACGGCCGCCGTTCGCCCCTTGCCCGTCATGACCGCTGTTCGTCTCGTGTCCGCCGTTCCCGACGTCCGTCCCTCGCCCATCGTGCTGAGCGTTCGTGCTTCGCGATGTATCCGCGCCGCTCTCTCTGAGCCGCCGCTCAATGAGCGCCGTGAACGAAGGCAGATCCGCATGCCCCAGCAAATCCGTCGCCTGAATGCGGACGCCCGCAAGCTCGCTGAGCCGGTTTACAATTTTGAGCGCAATAATGGAATCTCCGCCCAGCTCATAAAACCCGGCATCCGCAGGCAATTCGTCATAACCGAGCAGCTCTCCCCAGACATCCGCGATTTGCTGCTCCCATTCCAGGCCGGAACGCTCTCCGGTTAACGTAACGCCGCTGCGGCGCTTACTGGTCATCCCGCCGCTGCGCTCCAGCGCGGTTTGCCATCTGGCAAACGTCTCGTTTATTTCTTGTCGGAGCTCCTCGGGAATATCTTCACCGAGCGAATTTCCTCTCCAAGCCGCAAATGGCGTAGGAAGCGCCGCTTCGGCGCGCGCCTCCTCCACCCAGCAACGGTGAGAATCGAACGGATACGTCGGGAGCGGCAGCCGCTTTCGGCGTTGTCCTAGGTAGATCGCCTTCCAGTCGATCTCGTATCCGCCCACGTAACGTTGACCCAGCTCCAGCGCTTCCATTACCCGTTCGTTTGGAACGGGTTGCTGCCGCATATTCCCGGCCGCAGCCGAGTCGGCCGTCCCGAAGCGGACGTTCGGCAGCGAAAGTCCGGTGAGGCCGCTTTCGGCTGCGGCATGCAAGGTCTCGGCAAGCTCTTCCCAGCCGCTCACCGCAATCGCCAGGCGATACCGGTGGGCTCCCCGGCCGACGGCCAAGGTGTAGCAAAGGTCGGCCAGGCTGCGGCTCTCGTCGTCACGATGCTGCAGAGCCCAGTCCCGCATCAGCAGCACGAGCCGCTCCAGCGCCGTCATGCTGTGCGCGGACAAGCAGAACAGCTCCGCTCTGTCCGAGCGAGCCGAAGGGATCCCGGCGGGAGCCTCCTCCAGCACTACATGGCAATTGGTCCCGCTCATGCCGAACGCGCTTACTCCGCATCTTCTTGCCTCGCCGTCCGTCTCCCATGGCGTCAATTCGTCATTGACATAAACGGGCGAATCCACAAACTGAATGTTGCGGTTCGGAGAGCGGTAATGAAGCGTTGGCGGAAGCTGCTTGTGGACAAGCGACAGGATCGCCTTGAGCAGCCCTGCAATGCCGGCGGCATGGTCGAGATGGCCGATATTTGTTTTCAGCGAGCCGATGGCGCAAAATTGCCGTTTATCGGTATATCTCCGGAAGGCACGCGTCAGCCCGTCGATTTCGATCGGGTCGCCCAGAGAGGTTCCCGTGCCGTGCGCCTCCATATACGTCACCGTTTCGGGATCAATATCCGCATCCTGCCAGGCGCGCGCAATGACATCCTCCTGTGCGAGGGCGTTCGGGGCGGTAATGCCGACCGAGCTGCCGTCCTGATTCATCGCGCTGCCTTTGATGACGGCATAAATAGGGTCGCCGTCCTCCTGCGCGCGGGACAGCGGCTTCAGCAGCAGCGCAATTACGCCGTCACCGATGCCCGTTCCGTCCGCCGAATCGTCGAACGTTCTGGCCCGGTTGTCGCTTGACTCGATGCCAAGCCGTATGCCGGTATCGAGCGGCAGCACGTTAATTTTGACGCTGCCGGCAATTGCCGCCTCGCATTCGCCGCTGCGGATCGATTGGCATGCCAGATGGACCGCTACCAGCGAGGAGGAGCAGGCGGTGTCGACGCTGATCGCCGGTCCGCGCAAATTAAGCAAATACGAAATCCGGCTCGGTATCATGGAGCTCAGATTGCCGGGCGCCGCCATCGACAAGGCGTCGGGGTCCAGTGCTTCGATGATTCGCTTGTAATCATGCAGTGCGTCCCCGTTATAGCCGATAAAGACGCCGGTGCGAGAACCATGCAGCGCATCTCCGCCGTACCCCGCATTCTCAAGCGCACCCCAGGCTGTCTGAAGGAACAGGCGCTGCGCCGGACTCATCAGCGAGGCTTCTTTGGGCGAAAGCCGGAAAAAAGAATAGTCAAAACCTGAAATATCTTCGATATACGCTCCGTCAAAAAAGGAAACGGAGCCGTATTGCGCCTCCATGCGGCGCAAATACGGCTTCAATTCCTCCTTGCGGGAAACCGGAAATCCGCCTACCAGGTCCTGACCGCTCCGAAGAAGCTCCCAGAAGGCTTCGTGCGATTCCGCACGAGGCAGCTTGGCGGATATCCCGACAATCGCAATATCCTTAAGGGAAACATTGGAGACGGAGCCTCCGCTCCGCCCCTTCCGCCCGGATGTGTTTTTTTTGGTATCCAGCAAATCCAGTTGAAACATGGCGCCTTCCCCCCTAGCTAGTAATGGAATCGCTGACGGCCCGTCCTTTTTCCACCCTTCCGCCGCTCCCGCGCAGCAGCAGCAACACATGCGCCGCGATGCCGAGTCCGCTGATCAGGGCTAATAATCCAACCGTGCCGGACTGCCAATCGCCCGCCCATTGCAGCACGATATACAAGGTGCCTGTGCTGAACACATGAGCCGCAAGCGACCCCCAAAGCGAACGCGAGCCGGCGCGAACGGCGCCGTATACGATCGCGCCCAGCGCCGCAAATGCGCCAACCGTCACGTTCATAAATACCGCGCCGAACAATACGGCCTGGAGCAGAACCGTCCACGGAACCGAAAGACGTTGACGCAGCGTATGGAACAGCATTCCTCTGAACAACCATTCCTCCAGCAAAGACCCCAGCAGCAAGCTGCCGAGTACAAAAATGATCAGGCTGCCGCCGGCGACAAAAGCGACCAGATCCGAAATGGCCGGAAACGTCGCTTTTATCCACGGAAGACGGGTAAACGTGGCGATAAACAAGCCGAGCCAGACGCCCGTCCCTGCGGACAACAGCAACGAACCGCCGCGCGCAGGAACAAACCCCAAATCCCTAAGCGAAATTTTTTGCCAGCGCAATAGCGGAAGATAGACGGCAAGCACGATGATATTGGATACAATCAGCACAATGCCGGAATTGCCGGCGATCCATTCTTTCAGTCCGGGATCGCCGACCCAGTTGTAGAGCGCTTGATTGACAAGCATCACAATGGCCGCATAAATGACCAAGTACAAGACGGTACTTCCCGCTATTCGCAATCCCCTCACGCCGACGTCACCGCCTTGGAAGATAGCGGCGCGGAGACCGAAGAACGATGCTTGACCGCAAGGAATATGCCAACCCCAATCATGGTGGCCGCCACAGCCATCATGATGGACATGACGGTGATATCCGTCGTCTTCGGCCCGTAATGCCAAAGCAGGTATTGGCTGCCCTGACAGGCGACTTGCGCGGTAATCGGCGCCCAGATGGATTTAAACCAGACATACAAGAGCGCAAAAATAACCGCGCCAAGAAAACCGTACAGTGATAGCGGAATGTCTCCCAAAAAGAACAACGCCCCGTACAACACGCCCTGAATCACAATTGCGATCCAAACCGGGAGCACGCGTCTGAACTCATTCATCAGAATGCCTCTGAACAACGTCTCCTTGTAAATATTTCCGAGAATCAGGAAAACCAGAAATACATACCATTCCGCGCGGTTCAGGTAATCAAACAATTCGTTGAACCGGTACTTGTCCGATGCAATGACGGGAAGCCGGGAGAAAGCGACCGTAAACAGGCCGGCTCCAAGCCCGATCCATAAAGCGATCGCCACCGATTTGCCGCCCATCACGCGGAATTGGGCCGCTTTAAACAGATTTTCTTTGAATATAAACCTCCAGGCCAGCAGCATGAGCGGCAAACCCACCATATCGTTCAAAATAATGACGGTTACCGTGTTCTGTGCAAACCACGTGCTCCTTGGGTATACATAATCGAAAAATAATGTCGTCACGGTAAAAAACCATGCAAAATACAGGCCGATAACAACGGCCACGCGAGCCAACATCGTTCCCCACGCCTTCATGCGGTCAGACCCCCTTTTGTGCTGCCGACGGCGCGTCAGCCGTCAGCGCTTGTCCGGCGCGTGCGCCGATACCGCCGTTGCCGGAGGTCCGCCAGACATAGACGGAACCTCCAATCAACGCAGCCAGACAGAGTGCTGTAATGATATACAGCGAAACATCGCCCAGCTTGTCAAACCATTCGTAGAACCCGATGTATTTAAATAGAAAGATTGTGCCCATGGCGGTATTTTGTACCAGAATAGGCGCCCACAGCGATCCGGTGCGCAAATACAGCGACCCGTAAATCAGGCCCGAACCGATGCTGATGACCGAAAGCGCCGCACTCGGCTGGAAGTAGGCGTAAGCCGCGGCTTGCAGCAGCAAGGCCGCATATACCGGCATAACCCTGCGAAGCTCTCTGAAAATGAGGCCCCTGAACAATATTTCTTCAAATGCCGGGCCGATCAAACCGGCGCCCAGAATGACGTACCAGATCGAATCCCCCCTGATCATATCGTCGACCAGCCCCGGAATGGACGGAAATTGCCGCGCAATATCGTCAATGACGATAAGGCCGATGCTGAACAAGCTTCCGGCAAGACCCAGGCCGATCATCAACAAGACGCGCGAGGCGCTCAGCCGTTTGAAGCCCGACGCGCGGAACAGATTTTTTTCCGCATGGGGCCAAATCCATCCTTTGATACGAAAGATGAGCATGTACACGAGCGTAATGAGCGTGAACAGAACGACCATAAACATGGCCGGGTTGCGATCCAGAAACTTGGCGAAGGACAGCGTCACTTCGTAATTGTAAGTAGAGCGAAGCAGATAGAGAAGCGCATAAAAGACCCCGAGATACAGCGCGATATTCCCTATCATGGCCAACACTTTTTTCACAGGAAAGCTCCTTTCTTCTTCTGTCAGTACGTGTTTAAAAAGTCAGACTTTCAGCACCGAAGCTTATGCTTCCGATGTGCGTTTTTACAAAACGCTTCAGTTGGATGAAGCCAGGGACTGAGGAGCGGAGCTACACGTTTCCGTAGGAAACATGGCTTCGAAAGCATCCGCTCAGGCCCGGCTGAATTCAAGATTCGATGTCGAATAAGCTTCCAGAATAGCTTCGTGATTAAAGGGGGGACTTTTTAAACAACCTCTGTCAGTACGTATTCTCAGGGTCAGGCACCAACCAAGGCTTGGCCCATGCTACGCCCCCGAGACGGTGCTGCCTGTAGCGGCGCGATATTGCTCGACCACACTCAACAGCAGCTCCTGATAAGCGGAAGCCCAATCCAGTACCGCCTCCTTGCCGAGGCGCCGGGCGTTGTACGTCCATACCCCGCCAAGCTCTGGCCCTTCCGCCCCGCTTGGTGCGGCGGCGCCATCCATGTACAGCACAACATCGAATCGTTCCAGCAGCGCCTCCCGCTCCTTGAACCCGTGCTGCGCTGCTCCCGCAAATAACGGGAACAAGGCAAATCCGGCTTCGGCTTGCGGCTGCCTTCTGATTTGCCGCGCGGTATAACATTCTCCCGCGCTCGCCCTCTTGGCGGCATGCCGCAGCAGCGTATCGAAATCGCGCACCTCCGCAAAGTCGATTTCCTTCGGGGCAATCAGCCCGTTGTCCGTCATTGCCGGAAGCACAAGCCGGCCCATGCCGGACTCGCCGCGCCAGAAGTACAGATAGACGGCAAAAGCCGCGGCTTCCAAAGTCACTGAGCGGGATGCCGCAAGTTCCGCAAGCCCTTCCGCAACCGTCCGGTCCAGTTGGAACTGAACACTGCCGGTACGTTCCGCGGTATAACCGCTGCTGACGCAGTCGTCTGCCACAGGCAGGCCGCTCCAGCTCCAGCTCATGAGCTCGCGATTTCTCGACTCCAGATAAGCCGCAAGCGATGCGATCGTCGGATAGGTGAACAAATCCGTTACGCCGAGAGCGCCGGGATACAACTCCTCCAGCCGTTGATGCGCCCGCACCAGCAGCAGCGATTCTCCCCCAACATCGAAGAAACGATGGTGGATGCCGAAGTCGTCCCTTTGCAGGATTTCGCGCCATACGGCGGCAATCGCCAGTTCGATATCGCTTGCCGCTTCGACAAACGGAGTGCCGCTATCCGCCGCAAGCTCCGGCTCCGGCAGCGCCTTCCGGTCGATTTTGCCGTTTGGAGACAGGGGCATGGCCGGCAGTTCCACCACGGCCTGCGGAACCATATAATCCGGCAGGCGCAGCGCTGCAAACTCCCGAAGTTCCTGATGGTCCGCAGGTTCGGAGCAAACGATGTACGCGCATAAATATTCGCTTCCGCTTGCAGCTTCCCGCTTCATGACCACCGCTTCCGAAACCGACGGATGACCGAGCAGTACATGCTCGATTTCCCCGCATTCGATGCGCTGGCCCCTTATTTTTACTTGATGGTCGATTCGACCCAAATATTCGATCGTTCCGTCAGGCAGCCATTTGGCAAGGTCTCCTGTCCGATACATCAGACTGCCCGCCGCAAACGGATTATCGACAAACTTTTCTTCCGTCAAATCGGGCCGGTTGATATAACCCCGCGCCAGGCCCGCGCCGGATATGCACAATTCCCCGGCAATGCCGACAGGCTGAAGCTTCATCGCTTCGCTCACGATATAAAGCGAGATGTTGTCGATCGGCTTACCAATCGGCACTTGGATCGGAATATCGCCGTCAGAGCAATCGTAATAGGAAACGTCAACCGTGGCCTCGGTCGGGCCGTACAAGTTCACAAGCCTGGCATCGAACGGAACTCCGATCCGCTCGCGGAACCGCCGCACCTGATCCGCGGTCAACGCTTCGCCGCTGGCGAACACATGACTCAGGCTCTCCAGCCTGGCCTCGCCGCGCAGTAAGCCGGGATGCTCCAGGAACAGGTGCAGCATGGACGGCACAAAATGCATCGTCGTTACGCCATGCCGCGCTATCGTATCCATCATAAGCGAGGGGTCCTTTTCGCCACCCGGAGGCAGCAGGACCAGCTTGGCTCCCGCAAAGCTCCACCAAAACAGCTCCCAGACCGATACGTCGAAGGTAATCGGCGTTTTCTGCAAAATGACTCCGCTTGCGTCCAGTCCGTACTGCTTCTGCATCCAGCCGATCCGGTTGACGACGGAATGATGCTCGATCATAACCCCTTTGGGCTGTCCGGTCGATCCCGAAGTGTACAGCACATAAGCAAGCGAACGTGAATCATGCACCTTCTCCACAGGGAGGTCGTCCCGCTCCTGCGCCAGTGCCTCATGAACGTCCATAAATGGCAGGAACGTCTCCAGCCCTTCCGGGGCTTTGCCCTTCGTCAAAACAAGCTTGGCTCCGGAATTTTCCAGCATGTAGCGGATTCGCTCCGGCGGCAAGCCCGGCGCAACAGGCACATAAGCTCCGCCCGCCTTCAGCACGCCAAAGATTGCAATCATCATCTCCAGGCTGCGTTCCATCACGACGGCCACGCGTTCCTCGCGCTTGACGCCTTGCTTTCTGAGCGCCTGCGCCAGCCGGTTCGATCTCCGGTTCAATTCCGCATACGTCAATGCCCCGTCCTCCGCAGCAACCGCAACGGCCTGAGGCGTTTCCGCCGCTTGTCTTTCAAGGTAAACTTCTACCGTGTCGCCGCTTGCATACGGCGCGGCCGTACGATTGAACGCTTCGCTCTGCTTCTCCGCTGCCGCGGCGCCCTGCAGCCCGATTCCTCCAAGCGGCCGCTCCGGTTCGGCCAGTGCAAGGCCGACAATACGGAAATACCATTCCGCCATTCTGTGTATGCTGTCTTCTTTAAATAGCGCCGTCGCATATTCGATCGTCAAGGCTGCGCCTTTTGTACCCTGATCCGCAATCTCAAACGTCAAGTCCAGCTTCGATACGCGATTGTCCGGCACTTGCGCCTCGAATTGCAAGGCATCCGCCGCCGCCTGTCCGGCCTCCATATGCTGCATGACAAACATCGTGTCAAACAGCGGATTGCGGCTCAGGTCGCGCGGCACATCCAGCATCGTCACCATATGCTCAAACGGGAGCAAGCCGTTGCCCAGTGCCGAAAGCGCAGTTTCTTTGAGCTGCTCGGCGAACGCTCTGAACGGCAGTTCGCCGGATGGCCTGCTGCGAATCGGCAGCGTATTGACAAACATGCCGACCAGAGGCTCGGTTGCGGGATGGAAGCGGCCGGCGATCGGCGTGCCGACAATAAGATCGTCTTGCCCCGTCATCAGATGCAATAACGTATGGTAGGCGGCAAGCCAGAGATGGAATGGCGTAACGCCCCATTGCTCCGCCGCCGCTCCGATCCCCTCGGCAAGCTCCGCCGGAATCGGCAGCGCAAGCTTGGCGCCTTCGAAGCTTTGTTCAGGCGGACGAGGATAATCGGTCGGCAGTTGCAGCACAGGAAGCGTGCCCGCTAGCCGGAATGCCCAATATTGCTCTTGCTGCTCTCTCGCCTCCGAAGCCATCCACTCCTGCTGCCAAACGGCGGCATCCTTGTAGTGAATGGGCAGCGGTTGCAAGGAGCCGCCGCGATACAGTTGCTCAAAATCGCGCGCCATCACATTCATGGACACGCCGTCGGCGACGATGTGGTGAATGTCCAGCAGCAGCGTATGCCGACTTTCGCCGTCCGTCGCGAGAAACGCCCGAATTAACGGAGCCTTTCGCAAATCGAACGGGCGGACGACCGAGCGCGCAAATGTATTCAAGTCCGCCGCATCCATCAAGGCATGTACGGCGAGTTCAAACGTAACCCTCTCATGGACACGCTGTATCGGCTTGCCGTCTGCCCAGTCAAAGCTGGTGCGCAGCGGTTCATGGCGGTCAATCAACCCTTGAATCGCCTGGCGAAGCCTGTCCGGATCTAGCTTGCCCGTCAGGTTCAGAGCGAGCGGGAGATTGTAGGCCGTGCTATCGGGATAAAGCTGCTGCAGCACAAACAGCCTGTTCTGCGCGAGCGACAACGGGTAGAACGGCCGGCTTTCCACCGGGGCAATAACCGCGGCCCGCTTGGGGACCGCGTGGTCGATGCGGGCCGCCATGTCCCGCAGCAGGGGAGCGTCGAACACATCCTTCATCGCAAACGCCGCTCCATAACTCTGCTCGATCAAGCCCGCAAGCTGCGCGGCGCGCAAGGAATGGCCGCCCAATTGAAAGAAATGGGCTTCTCTCCCGATCGTCGCCGGGTCGTTCGGCTCGTCGGAGGCCAGACCGAGCACCTCCCGCCAAAGCTCGGCCAGCCGCTGCTCCGTCGGCGTAGCCGGCGCCTCGCCGCAAGCCGACGGTTCAGCGAACCGGGGCTGCGGCAGGCGGCTGCGGTCGGCTTTGCCGCTCGGACTTAGCGGAAAAGCTTCCATAGCAACAAAATACGAAGGAATCATATACTCGGGCAGCAGTTCCTTAAGTGCGGCCCGAAGGCTCGCTTCCTCCGGCATCTCCCCGTCCGCTGTCACGAGATACGCGCAAAGCGCCGGCTCTCCCGCATGGTCCGTCACCGCCGTCACCACGGCATCGCGAACTTCCGTCTGCAAGAGCAGCGCGTGCTCGATCTCGCCGCATTCGATGCGGAGACCGCGCAGTTTGACCTGATGGTCAAAGCGTCCCAAATATTCAATATTGCCGTCCGGCAGCCACCTTGCAAGGTCCCCGGTACGGTACAGCTTCTCTCCTGCGGCAAACGGATTCGGAACAAAGCTTTGCTCCGTTAAATCCGGCCTGTTGCGATATCCGCGTGCAAGACCGGCACCCGCGATGCACAGCTCGCCGGACACGCCGATCGGTTGCGGTCTCATCCGCTCGTCCACAATGTGGAGCCGGATGTTATGGATTGGCTTGCCGATCGGAATCGTACCCGCACCGGCGTCCAGACAATCGTAATAGCTGACATCGACCGTCGCTTCCGTCGGGCCGTACAAATTAATGAGCCGGGATTGGCCGCAGCCGCGCTTCATCAGGCTGTAAAAACCTGCGACATGCGCGGGCTTGAGCGCTTCGCCGCTCGCAAATACGTATCGCAAGGAACAAAGCTCGCCGGCTCTGCCGCTGTCCGCCGCATAGGGCAAGAAGACGCCCAGCATAGACGGCACAAAATGCATAACCGTCACCGCCTGCTCCTTAATCGCGCGCAGCATGACCGACGGCTCCTTCTCCCCGCCGGGCTCCAGCAAATAAAGCGAAGCGCCGGCAAAGCTCCACCAGAACAGCTCCCATACGGAAACGTCGAACGTAATCGGCGTTTTTTGTAAAATAACGTCGCGCTCATTCAGCGGATAAGCCGTCTGCATCCAGTTCAGCCGGTTGATCGCCGCGCGGTGCTCCACCATCACGCCTTTGGGTTTACCGGTGGAGCCTGACGTATAAATGACATACGCCAGATGCTCGGGACCCGCTTGAGGCGACAGGTCCGTCTCTTCTTCGCCCTTCGGCAGCTCCGATGCGGCGGTAGCCGCAAGCGCGTCCAGATCGAGCGTTTCTCCCTGGAAAGCCGGGAGCGTATGAATCCATTTGGCCCCCGCCAGAAGCAGCTTGGCCCCGCTATCCTCCAGAATTCCGCGGATCCGCTCAGGCGGATGCTCCGGGTCAATCGGCAAATAGGCACCTCCCGCCTTGAGCACCGCCATGATCGCAATCATCATGGACAAGGAACGCTGAGCGGCAATCGGTACAATCGTTTCGACCGCAACGCCCTTGTCTCTTAGCACGGCAGCCATGCGTTCGGCGCGGTCATTCAGCTCTCCGTACGTCAGCGAGCCTTCGGCCGACCGCACCGCCGTGTAGTCCGGCCACCGCCGGGCGGACTCGGCGAACCATCCGTGAATCGTCTTCTCCGCCGGGTACGAATGTCCCGTATCATTCCATGCCGCAAAGGCGGCTTCTTCGGCAGGCGTCGCCATAACGACGTCGCCACAGATCAGGTCGGGGCTGGCGGCCGTTTGCTCCAAAATGTAAAGCAGCCGATCCGCCAACCGCTCCATCGTGACTTTATAAAACAATCCCGTATTATACTCCAGCTCCGCCCGCAGACCGCCTTCGCCATCGCTGTACAGATCAAGCTTGAAGTCCAGCTTGGACGTTCCGTGGCTGACGGGCAAAGGCTCCATGCTCCAGCCGTCGCCGCGCGCCGCCAGCTTCTCGTCTTCAAACTGGTTGTGAACGATCAGCATCGTATCAAACAGCGGGTTTCGCGACGGGTCATGCGGATACCGGGCCGCTTCCATCATGTGCTCGAAGCTGACATCACCATGCTCGTATGCGGCAAGCAAACGCCGATGGGTCTCACGGACAAACGCCAGGATCGGCAGCTCGTCCGCCACCCGCATCCGAATCGGCAGAAACTGATTGAACATGCCGATCATCCGGGCGGTGTCCGGATGCGTCCGGCCTGCCGCCAAAGAACCGATTGCAAATTCCGACTGAAGCGTCGTTCCCTTGAGCAACAGCGCGTAAGCCGCAAAAAGCAGGCTGTTCATGCTCGCTCCGGCGCTTGCGGCCGTCTCTTTCAGCCGTGCGGCGAGCGCCGCCGGAATGTGGAAGGTATACGTGTCGCCCGCAAATGTCTGACGGTCGCCGCGCGGCCGATCCAGCGGCATATCGAGCGGCGCCGCAGGCTCTGCAAGCTGCTCCGTCCAAAACGCTCGGCTTGCCCTTGCCCGCTCCGAGCCGGACTGTCGCTCCTGCCAAACGGCATAATCTTTGTAATGCAGAGCCAAAGGCGCAAGTTCCGCGCCGTCGATCAATGCGGTCAACTCCTCCAAGAGCAGCTTGACGGATATGCCGTCCGCCGCGATATGGTGGATGTTGAGCAGCAGATAGGCCTCCGCTCCTTCCGATTCGGGCCGGCAATAACATGCGGCGAGCAGCGGCGCTGCGGCAAGCTCGAGCGGCCGGTAAAACTCGCTCAAGCATTCCGGAAGCGTCGTCTCCGCGAGCTCCGCCGTTTGCAGAGCAAAGGCGGCCGAATCGTGCACGATCTGGGCCGGAACGCCGTCGATCCAATGATAGGAGGTCCGCAGCGGCTCATGCCGTTCGATCAACTTCTGAAGCGCTGGCCCGATTCTGGTCTCACCCACCGCACCCGACAGTTTGAGCGCAAGCGGAATATGGTAGGTTAGTCCGATATCAGCCATGCTTTCCGCCAAAAACATGCGCCGTTGCGGCGGGCTCAGCGGATAGGATGCGGCTTTGGGCGCGTCCGTAACAGGTTCGTACGCTTCCTTAGCAGCCCTGTCGATCCAGGCTGCCTGCTCTCTAACCGTCGGCAGCTTGAAAATTTCCTGAAGCGGCATGCGCACCCGGCAATGCTTGTAGATTGCCGAGGTCAATGCGGCCGCCTTCAGGGAATGGCCGCCATGCTCAAAGAAGTGGTCAAGCGCGCCAACCTGCCCCGTATGAAGCACTTCTTGCCACAATTCTGCGACAATGATCTCCGTTTCTGTGGAGGGCGCTTCATAGGAGACCGCGCGTTCCGGCGCAGGTAGACGTTTTTTGTCCACCTTGCCGCTCGCGTTCAGCGGCAGTTTCTCCAACTGTACAAGCGCGCTGGGAATCATAAATGCCGGCAGCTTGCCTGTCAGTTGGCTCCGAACGCTAGTCTGCGCATCGGTTTGCTCCGCAACGATATAAGCGCATAAATACGGCGCGCCGTCATTCTCGATCAGCGCCACAAAAGCTTCCTTGACGCCCGCGCAATCCATCAGTCTGCTTTCGATTTCACCCAATTCAATCCGGTAACCCCGCAGCTTGACCTGGCTGTCGATCCGGTCCAGAAACTCCAAATTTCCGTCAGGTAAGCGGCGCACCAGGTCGCCGGTTCCGTACACGGTTTCGCCTTCCCGGAACGGATGCGGCCGGAACTTCGAAGCGGTCTGCTCCGGCAAATTCACATAGCCGGATGCGACACCGTCTCCCGAGATCCACAGCTCGCCCGGCACCCAGTCCGGCTGCAATCGGCCCTGCTCATTCAGCACCAGCGTTTCCGAACGCGCGATCGGCGTGCCGATCGGCACGGTGGCCGTTCCTTGTCCGTCCCCTATCTCCGTGATCGGATAGCAGGTTGCGAACACCGTCGTTTCCGTAGGACCGTAGACATGCAGCAGCACGCCCGGTCCAAGCGCGCGTAGCGCTTTGCGGATATGCGGCACGGAAGCCCGCTCTCCGCCAAATAAAATATGGCGCAGGCCGCGCAGCGACTCCAGCCCATGATCGACCAGCGTATTGAAAAGCGCCGTCGTCACAAAGAATAAGGTAATGCCTCTGCCCTCAATCAGCTCGGTCAGCCGCATAACGTCGGCAACCTCTTCCTCGCCGACCAGCGTCAGCTTCGCGCCGTTCAACAGCGCTCCATACAAATCGAACGTTGAACCGTCAAAGGCGTAGTTCGAAAGCTGCAGCAGCGCATCGTTTTCCGAAATGCTTACATAATCGGTCTGGAGGGCAATCCGGGACACATTGCGATGCGAGGTCATAATCCCTTTCGGCTTGCCCGTCGAGCCGGACGTGTACATGATATAAGCGAGATCGTCCGCTGAGCCGTCGATGTCCAGATCATGGCCGTACTCGCTGGCCCATCCCGTATCGAGTTCATCCATGTCGATGACATCTGTGCTGTCTCCGGCAAGCCGGGCGCCCATCTCCATCGTTGCAGCCGCAGTCACGATCGCCTGCGTTTCCGTATCCTGCAGCATAAACAATATCCGCTCTTCGGGATATTGCGGGTCGATCGGCACATAGACGGCTCCCGCTTTCAGCACAGCCAATATCGCCGCAATCATATCGGGCGAACGCAAGAGCAGCAGTGCCACCTTCGCCCCCGGTGCGACGCCGCGCCGCGCAAGCGCGCGCGCGAACCGGTTGGCACGTTCGTTCAGCTCGCTGTAGGTATACGCCAGCTCGCCCATTTCAACGGCAATCTGCTGCGGTGTCTCCATCACTTGCCGTTCAAACAGCCTGTGCAGCGACAGCTCCTGCGGCGGCGCGGCGGATGAACGGCCAAGCCGGAGCAGCCGTTCCCGCTCCTCTGCATCGACGGGATCAAGCTCGCCAAGCGCCGTATGCGGCTGCGCGGCGATTGCCCGGGCCAGCGCTGCATAATGCCGGGCCAATTGCGCAGCGGCCCGCTCA
The DNA here is from genome assembly GCF_000739915.1 of Paenibacillus chitinolyticus NBRC 15660. GTDB lineage: Bacteria > Bacillota > Bacilli > Paenibacillales > NBRC-103111 > Paenibacillus_F > Paenibacillus_F chitinolyticus. The sequence goes on from NZ_BBJT01000002.1 coordinate 56,834, forward strand.
TCGTACAAATCCAGCGCATACTCCAGCGTAAATGCGATGCCTGCGCCGTTATTCACGCACTCCCAAGTCAGGTCGAACTTGGCCGAGCTGCTGTCCATTGTTTGTGGCGTATAAACGACATCCTTGCTCCGCCATTCGGGCAGCTCCATATTTTGCAGCGTGAACACCGAATCAAACAGCGGATTCCGCCCGTATTCCCGTTTCACATTCGCCAGCTCGGCTATTTCTTCATAAGGCACATCCCCGTTACCGATAGCCGCCAGCGCCTCCCCATTGACCTGCTTCAGCCATTGATCGAAGCGCAAACCGCTTTGCCCGCGCAGGCGGATCGGAACCATGTTGACGAACATCCCGACTACGCTTTGCAGCTCCGGCCGCACTCGTCTCGCGGCTGCCGTGCCGACAACGATGTCGGATTCGCCCGTATATTTCGCAAGCAGCGCATAATAGATCGAAAGCAGGACGGTGTATAACGTTACGCCCTCGCGTCTAGCCAACGCCCGCAGCGATCCGGCCAGCTCCGGCTCCAGCTCGAAGCGCTCAATTGCCCCGCGATAGCTTGACGTCTGCGGCCTTGGACGGGGGGACGGAAGCGACGGCGACGGCACGCCATCCCGAAAGATTTCGCGCCAGTAAAGCTTCTGGCGCTCCAGCCAGCCGCCGCTTCGTCCCGCTTCCTCCCATAGCGCCATATCTCCGCCATGAATGGACAACGGCTCCGGCGCGTTCCCCTCGTAAAACCTCGTAAGATCGGACATCAAAATACCCATCGACGTTCCGTCCGTAATGATATGATGCATATCCAGAAACAGCACGCTTGACTCGTGCTCCAGGCGCACAAGCTCCATGCGCAGCAGCGGCGCTTGCTCCAGACGAAACGGCTGCAGGAAGCGCCGCTGCCGCAGCGTGAGCTCGGCAGCCGTCCAGCCGCTTCCGTCAACCACGGCGAGCGGCGGCTCGACCCCCTGCTCGATGCGCTGCATCACATTGTCTTCTTCCCTATAAAAGGACGTCCGCAGCGCCGGATGCCGCTCTATCAGCGCCCGCCACGCCGAGCGGAACCGTTCGATATCGAGCGGGCCCTTCACCTGGACCGTAAAAGGCAGATGGTAGTTAAGGAGCCCCGGATTCAGCTCTTCCAAAATGAACAGCCGCTTTTGCGCCGAGGTCGCCGGATAAACCGTCCGTTCCTCCGCTTTGGCCACCGGCGGCGCAACGACGGCGGCAGTTCCTTCGCCTTCCTGCGCCTTTTGCTCCAGCAAAGCGGCCAGCGAACTCACCGTATCATGCAAAAACAGTTCGGTAAGCGTAAGCTCGACGCCAAACGCCTCTTGCAGCCTGGCGGCTGCATAAGCCGCCTTGAGCGAATTGCCTCCTTGCTCGAGAAAGCCGTCCTTCCGGCCTATGTAATCCTTTTTCAACACCTCGCGCCAGATGGATATGATCCGCTCTTCCGTCTTCGTAGCCTGCTCCAAGCCGACATCCCCGCACAAGGCATCGCCGCTTTCGGCATCACACCGCTTAAGCGCGGCCGCCGTTTCCAGCTCCGTCAGCTCGGCAAGCGCTTCGGCAAACTCGCCTTCGCGCAGCGCTTCCGCCAACACGTAGCGTTGAATTTTGCCGGAGGTCGTTTTCGGAATTCGCCGAACGGGGACGACAAAAGCAACGTCCAGACCGGCCGATCCGTTCAGCAGCTTTTTCACCTCGGACATCAGCGGTACAAAACCGCCGGTCTTGCCGCGATGCTGAATAAAAACTGCGATCGCATCCCGTTTGGTCGTCGCATCCTGAACGGCGGCAATCGCCGTTTTCCCGATTTCGGCCCCTTTCAGGCCGCTGATCAACGCCTCCAGGTCATGCGGATACACATTTTGCCCGTTGACGAAAATGACGTCCTTCATTCGGCCGGTCACATATAAACGCCCTTCCAGCAAGAAACCCAAATCTCCCGTATTCAGCCAGCCGTCCGGGGAAATCGTTTGCTTGTTTACATCGGGCCGCTTATAGTAGCCGCTAGTCACGTTGCGGCCTCTAATATGAATCAAGCCTGTGCTGCCTGCTGCCGAAGGGTTTCCCGCTTCGTCGCAAATGCGCACCTCGCATTCTTGTACGGGGAAACCCAGCTCGACAATCTCGATCGCGGTCTGATCCCCGTGGGCGGCCATTTGTACAGGCTGTCCGACAGCGAGCGATTGACGATCAAGCTTAACGGTATTCAGGTGATCATCCGTTCCCGGAAACGTCACGGCCAGACTCGCTTCCGCAAGCCCGTATACCGGAAAAATGCAATTTTCCTTTAAGCCGTACGGCTTCATCGCCTCCAGAAAATCGCGGCAATGGGCGGCCGATATCGGTTCGGCCCCGTTAAAAATGAGCCTGACGCAAGACAAATCCCATGCCGCCGCTCCTTCGGGCTTCCAATGCTGCAGAAAATGCACATAACCGAAATTCGGCGAAGAGAGACATGTCACCCGATGCTTATGCGTAAGTTCCAGCCATTTCATCGGATGAAGCACAAACGTCGAGGTCGGCAAGTGCAGCTGATTCATGCCGCAAAACAGCGGCGTAAGATGAAAGCCGATGAGCCCCATATCATGCGTCAGTGGCAGCCAGCTTAGCGAAGAATCCCGCTCCGTCGATTGCGCCCCATGGATAATGGCGCGCATGTTCGACAGAAGATTGCCGTGCGTCAGCACGACCCCCTTCGGGTCTCCGGTAGAGCCCGATGTAAACTGGATGAATGCGGTGTCCGTCTCAGCTGCGTCATACGGCTCAGCTTCAGGACGGCCGGCATCCGCGGCCGCCGCAAGCACTTCCGCAATCGGCACGCTGCCGGATTCCAGCTGTGCAAGCGCCTCCGCCTCCCCGTGCTTCAAAGCGTAGCCTTGAATTCCCGGCCACAGTTCTTCATCGCAGAGCAATGTAGGCGCTTCCAACTGTTTGAATACCTGGATCAGCTTTTTGCGTCCTTCGTCCGTACGCGCCGCCGTCACAGGTACGGGGACAATGCCGCCGAGCACGCAAGCCCAGAACAGAAGGATAAACCGTTCGTTATCTTCCGTCTGCATGACGGCAAAGTCGCCTGGACCCAGGCCCTGCTCGCGCAGCAGATGGAGCGCCCTTCCGGCCGATGCATGTAATTTGCCGTACGACAAGTAACGCTCCCCACCGCTTTCACAGAATAAAATTCCCGCATCGTTTTCCTTGCGCGCCAGCAATACGCCGGACAAATTACGGATGGTTCTCATAGTCGGCAGCCCTCCGTTCTGTCTTTTATCACACCGTGGTGGAATGCAGTTCTTGATAATCCTCCGTTACGATGCGATTATGATCGTCCATTATGACGACATGCGGACGATACGTGCGGGCTACCGATTCCTCCATCATCGCGTAAGAAATAATAATGACGCGATCGCCCGGCTGCACCAGTCTGGCAGCGGCGCCGTTCAAGCAAACCACACCCGAGCCTCTAGGTCCGGTAATGACATATGTCTCCAGCCTGGCTCCGTTATTTATATTGACAACTTGTACTTTTTCGTTCTCCAGGATGTTCGATGCATCCAAAATATCCTGATCGATGGTGATGCTTCCTACGTAATTCAAATTGGCCTCTGTTACGACAGCCCGGTGAATTTTGGACTTATGCATCTCTCTAAACATGAGTACACTCTCCTTATGGAGTAGTTTGTAGTTTGGAAAAATTAAAACGTACTAATTTCTACAACGAACGTTGCTGTCCGGCTATTCTTTTACGGAAATTCAGAGCGCAAACACACTTACACGATTTCTCTGTTATAACGAAAAAGAACCGGCCGGAGCAATTCAGCCGTTATAAAAAAACAAAATCTGCGGCAAACGGGTGCCGGTGTGGCTGTCATACGGAGTAAGCAAGCTCATGCTTATGCATGGAAAAGCTGAATGAGGAACTTCGTTCGATAGCGAGGAGTCATGTTGACCGGCAAGTGGTTCTTCCTATGCGGGATCTTGTTGTTTGCGTACGCCCATCCGTTGGATGAGGTCATACTAGTTAAGCAGGTTACGCGATTGTGAGGGATCTAGATGTTTGAAAATTCAGACAAAAAACAAAACGTGGTTTGTACATCGCAGCTGCTCATGACACAAACAGTGAAAGCTGCGAAGGAGAGGAAAAAAGATGTCATGTAACCGAGTGTAGCGGCAATGGTTTAAAGCATTGAAGCGAAATTTACTTTTTTTTCTTGTAACCTACCCTAATAGTAGGGCTAAATGTTTACTTTCGATAGGGTAATAATCTTCCAATAGAGGGGGAAATTCTTTTATTTATTAACTTATTTTGGTTAAATCTACCAAATATTAAGAGCTCTTTGCAAAAAAACATTTCCACTCTTGCTTGAAAATAACAGCTTAACAAACAAAAACAGATTAAAAATCGAAACTTTGTAACGAAGGGATCGGCGGCAATAACGGAGCGCTTTTTTGCGGTCATAACGGTTCAAATAGCTGAGCGTATAATATTTGCTTGCGATGCCGATGTCAATGTAAGAGAGTTGTTTCGCTTTATTGCTGAAGGACTCGGACTGAGCGACCAAATCCCGGATATGCTCACGCACCTTGATAGATTTGAAGCTAAGTCCCTCGATTTTTTTATATAAATCCTCGTTGAGATGAATCGTATCGGGATCAAGCTGCCAGCGGTCGCAGAAAAAGTAGAGGCTGTCGGGAGATTCTCGGTAGACGGAATGAGGTTTGGTTTGAAGCGCAATTCTGTATTTGTCGAAAAAGCGGACCAGATAGGTCGTATCCTCCCCCAGATAAAAATGTTCGTTGATCAAGCCGACTTCGTCCAGCAGCTCCCGGCGGAATACCATCGTGTTCAGCTGAAAAAAATTGCGCGTATGCGACAAAAACGCCTCGAACAAACCTTTTTCGAAAACAATCGTTTCTCCGTCATTCCATGTTTCGAACGTTGTTCGCATCGAATGCAGCAAATCCCGCTCAACCTTATTGTCGAAGTTGTAGGAGGTAATATCCCCGTGCCGTTCCAACCATAGCGCAAAGCTGATATCGGCTTTCGTCTGCGCATGCGTCCTCATGCTGTCCGTCAAATGGCGAGGATACCATTCGTCATCGGAATCAAGAAACGCCAAATATTCGCCTTGCGCCGCCAGCATCCCCGTGTTTCTCGCGCCTCCCGGTCCTTTTTCCCGTTCATTGCACACATAGCGGATGCGCACATCTTTGCGTGTCCACTCGCGGATCGTCTCTTCCGTATGATCCGTGCTTCGGTCATCAACGACGATCAGTTCCCAGTTGGCGTAAGACTGGCGCAAGATGGACTCGATCGCGCCGGAAATGATTTGCGCCCGATTATACGTTGGCATCACAATGCTTATCAACGGCTCCACTCGCTTCACTCCAATCGTCACAAAATAGTTGCCTTAAATCATCGTCAGTGTAAATGCGTAAGCGGGAAGCCGTCAAGTCTGAAAAGCGTACGGCGGTTTAAGCACGCCCTGCTTATGAGTTAAAAACATGCCTGATTCCAAAACGGATATGCCAGCTTGCTCGCAGCCTTCCGCAACGCAAAAGGCGCTCCGCTTCATTTACGCGGAGCGCCACAGTTCGCATTGGAAGATGTCTCCATAATTTCATAGGAAATCGTCTTCTTTATATGCGTTCATTGATTTTGATCAACAATTTCTTTAAGACTTGCTTCTCCTCGTCGGTAAGGGCTTGAACAATTTCCTCCTCCACCTTTTGGAATGAGTCTTGAAAGTCTTCAATCAGTTCAATCGCTTTGGGCAGTACATATATATTTTTTTGCCGTTCATTATTGGCCGGGATTTTACGCTCGATGAACCCTTTTTGCTCCAGACCTTGAAGCATGCTTGTAATGCTGGCCCCACGCAGATGAAACCGATCTGCTAGGTCCTTTTGAATAAGATGATTATCTTGGTTCTCGTAAATATAGTCGATTACTTTTCCTTGCTGAGCGTTTAACCCCAGCTCTTTTATACTCTCGTCGGCTCTTTTCTTTAACTTAAGACCGATAATCTGAAACAAATCCAGATAAGGCGTATCCTTTCGGGATTGCATGACCGTCCCCCCTCCCCCTGTAATTGTTAGAAAACTAATTGTAAGCATTTAAACTATACAGTGATCCTATAGGCATGTCAAATAAATATTAGTTTGTTGACAGTTAGAAAACTAACAGTTATACTCCGAATTGTTGAAAGACAAACACCTGGGAGGAATTCAAATGGAGAATGTAGCTCAAAATGCTGCGTTAGAACAAGTTACGGCGATTACAAATGTACGGATCTTTGATGGAGAGCAAATTATTGCGCCCAGACATATTGTCATTAAAGGGAAGTCCATTATTTCAGTGGGCGGAGATCTTCCGGCCGATGCAATACTTATCGATGGAGAAAATGCGACTCTACTGCCTGGTCTGATTGATGCACATGTCCACACCTCAATCGGCGGATTACGAGATGCCTTAAAATTCGGCGTTACAACCGAACTCGAAATGAACGGCGATTTTACTAAAAGAGGGCGCGAAATTCAGTTGAAAAATGTGAATGACGTCGCAGACGTCCGTTCTGCCGGCACAGCGATCACCGCTCCAGGCGGACACCCGGATGAATTACTGCCGGATGGAGATGAAATACCGGAATTCGTATTAAAGGAACTAGAGAAATTATCGGAGGAAGACCGGGAGGCGATGTTGGCCGCTTACGCTCACGATCACGAAGAAATACCGCAAGTGACGACGGTGGAAGAAGCGATTAAACATGTGCACACTCAAGTGGAGAATGGAGCCGACTATATTAAGATCATGATTGAAGAAGGAACGGTTATGGGTGCACCCGGCCTGCCTGTACTAAGCGACGAGATTCTAAAAACAGCCGTGACAGAAGCCCACAAGTTCGATAAGCTGGTCATCGCCCACGTCTTGACGGCTCGTTCATCGCAAGAAGCTATCGATTTTGGAGTCGACGGTTTGGGTCACTTGTTTATCGACAGACCCGAGTATACGTCCGAGTTAGTGAAATCCATAGCGGATTCAGGCGCTTTTGTTACACCGTGCTTGGTGTTGAATTCATCGATTATTGGAAATCCGGCCTCGGAATTGGCGAATGATCCGCGTGTTCATTCCAAATTAAGTCCGGATTGGATCGATATTTTGAACTCCAGCTTCAATACGTACCCGCAGGGCAATATGGAGAACAGCTTCAAGAATGTGATGGACCTTCACCGTGCCGGAGTTGATATTCTGGTAGGGACGGATGTCGCGCCGGTTCCCGTTCCGAACCTTGGCGGCCTTGCTCATGGGGCCAGTGTCCACCACGAAATGCAGCTGCTGGTGAAGGCCGGGTTCACTCCGATCGAAGCTCTTCAGTCCGCTACTTCCAAACCGGCCCGCTGCTTCGGACTTCACGATCGCGGCCGTATTACCGAAGGTGCGCGCGCTGATCTTATTCTCGTAAACGGTGATCCGACCACTACTATTTCGGATACCTTGTCGATCAAATCCTTGTGGTTCAATGGTACGCAGCAGCTAGGTTAATCAGCTTAGATTTCCCTGTACAATGAAAACTAAACCTCCGTGCCAAAGCACGGAGGTTTAGTTGATGTAATGGATTATTATAAGTCGATGCTCATCGCTTCCGTTCGCTATTTAACCAACCAGATCATCAGCTTTTGCCATTGACTCTCGAATCATATCGGAAAATGCTGTGAACGCTTTACTTTTAAACCGGTCTTTGCGGTGGATAAGACTTGTTTGAGTGAATCTGTATTTTTCCGGAATCGGATAGATGCCAAGATCAGCACATTCCCCCGTTAAAACCGATGCGGGCAGCAATGTGGCGGCAAGCCCGGTTTGCACAGAGCTTTCAATAAAGCGAAAGCCGCAGGTTATGATAATGACGAACTCGCCGCTGTTATGAAAGTGTTGCGGTAAGAAACCTGACTTTCTATGCAGAACCGACTGAACGAGAAATCCGGTTACATTTTCTCCTCACTATTTATTTCTTCAACACAATCCTGATTATATTTTTTAAAACAAGTGAATTGACAAAAAAATAAGATATATAGTAAATTTTTACTGTAACCATACTAAATTAATTAAAGGAGTGGTAGTAGTGCTTAAAAAGAAATGGCTAGTATTGCCTGTTTTATCTTTGTCCATGATGACGGTCTTTGGTTTTAGTTCAGCTGTGCTTGCAAGTACGTCTACACAAACTCAAAAATCTTCTGTAGTTTCAGAATCAGAAAAAGCATCATTCAACAAAATTTATATTGATAAAACACAAAGACTATATCCTAAGACAAGCTACCCTACCTTTAATGATACTTACGATACGTATCACTATTATGACGGACAATATGAAGGTGAACTTAACAGAGATTCCGCCTACACTGAGGACAAATATTTCTTCTATGTTACTTATTCCGGTTGGGCTTACAATACTGACTTACAATCATAAACCGATAAACACTATCCCCTGTTTTTCTTAAAAATTCAGGGGATTTTCTCTTTTTTGAGCCAATTCTCAACATATATATCACCAAGATAACCCTGGAACTACTCATATTTTTATAGACACCGGCACAAAAAGTAATGTATATTTATACCTAACAGCCCAGAATACCCCAATTACTCTACTGTTGGGAGGTGTTCGGCCAAGCGAAGACATTCAATTTGAAAGCGAATTCAAAAACGGAAAAGACCATCCGCCTGGATCAAAGAAAGTGCTTGTCAAGTTCATTCTATGAAAAAAGGAGCTTGAGATGGTATGAAAAGAAAAATCACGTCTATCGCTTTCATGCTTGTCCTGCTGTTAAGTTTTGCTTCCACTAGTTTTGCGGCCTCTAGCGGACCGGGTACAGGCAACAATACTTGGGCACCGGTCCAAGCCCACGGCAATATTTATATCGAAGGCAACTTCATAAACGACGGGCAGATCAGCCTCGGGGTTAATTTTAGGCTGTACCGGGTTACCCCGAACGGAGATGTGCTGGTAGGGAGTAATTGGACGAACACCATTGTGGCCGGTCAAACTGCACGTCTCAAGATTCCCTTGGCTTCGAATCAACCCGACGGACAGTATAGACTTGTCTTAGACTCGCCGGGTGATTTCACCGTCATTGCTTATCTGGGCTACAATTAAACGTTAAAACCTCCAATGCCACTTTGCTCCTTACAGTGGCGATGGAGGTTTTGTTTCTTCAGCTTAACGCAGTTGCTCCTTCGATCTTGGCTAACCGCGGTCAAAAACCCCAGATACTGAGGTTTTACCCCCTCCTTTCTTATGAGCTAGGTTGAGCAATCTTTACCCTTAGCATCTGTTTCATTTCATGTAGCGATATTCCAGGAGATTCTTCAAATTTGAGATTTTCTGCAGCAGCTTCTCCCCGACATTGGTTTCCCTCACCAGCTTTCGCTCCAGTTCTTTGTCCACCAGTCTTTTTACAGACAATACGTCCGTTCCGTTACATAACACATCTTCTTTTGAATTAAATTTCTTATGGGCGACGAGCTGCATGCCAAAGGAATTATACAACAACGTATATCCGGCGATGCCCGTTGTGGATTGATAAGCTTTGGAAAAACCGCCGTCAATGACGATCATTTTCCCATTTGCTTTCACGGGGTTCTCTCCACGAATTTCTTTAACTGGCGTGTGGCCGTTAATAATATGTCCATGATCCGGATTCAAATCAAACTCCAGCAGGATTTTCCGGCAGATCTCATCATTTTCACGCAAATGGTAGTAAGGGTTCTTTCTCTCCTTATGGGTCTCTTTATCTTGGATAAAGTACCGTTCAAAGGTGGTCATTTCTCTCTTTCCAAAGAGCGAGGAACATTCCCCTGTCCAGATGTACCATACCATGTCCGTTGCCAGATCATCCGTCTCTTCCGGATGCGCAAAGGCGTAACGTAAATAATATTCAAAAACATCGATCAGCTGACGGCCCGAATACGTCTTGTCTTCAATCTGCATTTTTTCCATGTTTCCTTCTTCATCCAAAGGAATACAGCCGTGGATTAACAAATTCCCGTTGTATTTTAAATAAAGGCTGCCCTTTTTCATAAGAAAATTCATATGTCTGGCCAGCTTTTCGGAATGCTGGAGGAAGAACAGCAGCTTCTCCATCACCTGCTGTTCTTCCTCCAGCAATTGTTCAGGGTGCTGTGGATTTACGGTTGCGAAACAGGTGTTTTCCAGTGGGTAAGTTTTTCCGCCGATCTTGATCTCATTTTTGTCGTAATCGATCTGCTCAAGCAAAAGCCTTTCAGACATATGAAAGTAAGGGCGTCTCTTGATAATCGGGATTTCAAGTTTAAACTGGATCATGGCAATGGCTTGATGAATTTTGGTAATCTGCAGGATTTCCGACTCCGATACGTTATGGTCGGCCGGCAGCTTCGGTCTGAAGCCCGGGTTGTTATCATAGTATTTCTCCGCCAGGTTCAGCAGTGGGCGAAGATTGATTCCGTATACGTCTTCGATGATGTCAAGATTGTTGTATCTGGCGCAGATCCGGATAATATTCGCAAGGCAGACCAGGGAACCCGCATAGGCGCCGATCCAAAGGACATCATGGTTCCCCCACTGAATGTCTACAGAATGGTAGTTGATCAGCGTGTCCATAATTTTATCAGGGTCAGGACCGCGGTCATAGATATCTCCGACCACATGAAGATGGTCAACCACCAGGCGCTGGGTCGTATAAGCAAGGCCGATAATGAGCTTGTCCGCTTGGCCCAAGGAGATAATTTGCCGGTATATTTCATCATAATAGGGGTCTTTATTGTTGGTCGAATCCGTCTTGTATAGAAGCTCTTCTACAATATATACAAACTGCTCCGGCAGAGCTTTACGCAATTTCGAGCGCGTATATTTGGAAGAGGCATAAGAAATGAGCATAAGCATTTGTTCAATCGTTTGTCTATGCCACTGGTTCAAAGCTTGTTGATTGCACAGTTCTGCTTTAACCAGCTGTATTTTTTCTTCCGGATAATAAACTAATGCCGCAAAATCATTGATTTCATTATCCGTCCAAACCTCACGGAATAAATCTTTGATTTTCTCTTTTACATTACCCGAACCGTTTCTTAGTACATGCTGAAAAGCCTGGTACTCCCCATGCAAATCACTGACAAAATGCTCGGTTCCCTTGGGGAGATTGGAGATCGCTTCAAGGTTGATGATTTCTGTTACGACTTTTTCTTCCGTATCATATTTCTGGGCCAATAAATCTAGAAACTGTGCATCCAAAACAGATGTCCTCCTTCAAGGAAATATGGTGATGTATAGCCGGGTGTATTTAGAAGCCCTATTCCTTTTAAGAGGATTTTAATTGGGCTAGCCGCGTAACTTAGTGTAAACAGTAGGAATATATGTTCAATAGATATGGATAAATATCCTTTTCCCTAACTTGAACTTTTTGGAAACTTCTCTTCATATTGCGTTAAACTCCCTGCCCGTTACTTTAATGAACGAAGGGGAACTTGCCGCGCGGCAAATTCCCCACTACCGTACTCATCGCTTAATCTCTTTTCCAATCATACTCCATAATATTAGCAGCTTCTATAGCTGTATCTTCACCCAATAATTTTTCTACAACATATAACGCTGCGTCCATACCTGCGGATACTCCGGCAGATAATACAATTTTCCCGTTATCAACATAGCGGGCTTCTTCTAATATTTCAGTAGAAGTAGGTACAACATCCCTTAATTCATTTATAGCCAAACGATTTGTTGTAACTTTTAATCCATCCAATAAAGTCGCTTTTGCTAAAAGTAAGGCTCCAGTACAGACGGACAGGATGATTTCAACATCATTTGATGTCTCACGAATCCAGTTCGTAATCGTCTCATTGTTCATTTCTTTTCTTGAACCCCATCCTCCGGGAACCACCAAAATATCAGGTTTAGGACAGTTAGCAATCGTATATGCTGGATTGATGCTTAGTCCTCCCGAGGCTTTTATCGGACTGTCATTTTCCGCCACAGTGAACACATTGAAGTCTTGCCCGCTATTACTGCCTGCAATAAAAACTTCAAACGGTCCAGCAAAATCCAAAGGTTCAACCTGTTCAAAAATTAATACGGCTACATTTCTTGTCTGCCGTACCTGTTCCATATTATCATCTCCCATATAAAAAAATAAAAGCATTAGGTCTAAGACCAAATACTTTGCCCAGGCGTATGGCATATGAAATATGTGCTCCCTCGTGGTTCTCCACGTTTACGCCAGTCACACATACCAAATATTCACTTTATTATAATCTAAAAATTAAAACAAATACCAGCATTTGTTGCGTTATCCTGCCCGTTAGCGGAAAAGAGACCAATTGTTGCACACTGCATCTTCGTGAGGAAAAGTAAGGATGGTATACCAAAATATCGTCCACATCTCAATTCCTCCGTTTTTTTGTTGATTCCCTTTTTCTTCAATAGGGTTCCCAATTACTTAACAAGATATAGAAAGGCGCCTATGCGCGAATCGTTTGCGGTTAATGATCAGATAAATCGGAGATAATTCAACACATACCGACATCTGGAGGAACTGCCACATGAATTCCAACGATCAATCGACCGGGCAAAATGCCTATTTGAAAGAGCTTAATGCCCTATTTATCCCTTTTAACGAAATGGAAAACCTGGACCGAATAGTTGAAGCCATTGGAGACGCGGATATGGTGCTGCTTGGCGAAGCAAGCCATGGAACCTCGGATTTTTACCGGGTGCGGGCCGAGCTTTCGAAGAGGCTGATTACAAGCAAGGGTTTCAACATCATCGGCGTCGAAGGAGATTGGCCCGCCGCTTACCGGCTGAACCGTTATGTCAAAGGAAAGGCAGGAGCCGATTCCTCGGCGGCCGAGGCGCTCGGCGATTTTACCCGCTGGCCTACCTGGATGTGGGCGAATACGGAGATTCGCGATTTCGCGGAGTGGTTGAAGGCGCATAATGCGGCAAGTCACGGGAACGGCAGCGAGCGTCAGAAGGTCGGATTTTACGGCATAGACATGTATTCGCTGTGGGAATCGATGGAGGCCGTTATCGGCTACCTGGAAAAAACTCGGTCTCCCCAGCTTGAACAAGCCCGCATGACCTACGCCTGTTTCGAGCCCTACAGCAGGGACCATCAGACGTATGGTATCGCGGCAGGCTTGCTCTCGGAGAGCTGCGAGGATGAAGTAGTCGAGCTGCTGAAGCAGATGCGGAGCCGGCGCATGGCACATCCGGGAAGTGAGGAAGAATTGAGTGCGGAGGTGAATATGCTGGTCACTTCCAGCTCGGAGGCCTACTATCGGACGATGGTCCGAGGCGGACCGCAGTCCTGGAATGTGCGGGACCGGCATATGGTTGAATCCCTGAAACGAATTATGTCCTATTACGGGTCCTCCGCCAAAGCCATTGTCTGGGAGCATAATACGCATATCGGGGATGCACGGGCAACAGATATGGCGCAAGAGGGCATGGTCAACGTGGGGCAGCTGCTTCGGGAAGATCCGGAGCAGCGGGTGTTTGCCGTTGGCTTCGGTACCTATCAGGGCGAGGTGTTGGCCGGAAGTGCCTGGGGTGATCCGGTGGAGAAAATGACCGTACCGCCCGGACAACCGGGAAGTTGGGAAGATTATATGCACCGGGCCGGAGGCGGAGTGGACGGCATGGTCATACTCTCCGAGGCATCCTCCGTGTTCCAGACGGTCATTGGCCACCGTGCCATCGGTGTCGTATACGATCCGAATCATGAGCAATTCGGAAATTACGTGCCTTCGAGCATGAAGGACCGCTATGATGCGTTTGTTCATCTCGACCGGACTACGGCACTTCACCCCCTGCCTATCCTTCGGCCAGTTGCGGAAAAAGTATAATTGTCGAAGGAAGACGTCTGAATGAATGCTTATATGTAATTACTTCATTCTAGGTATGCATTGATTTCCTGTTTGGTAATTGCTTTCTACGTTTGAGTCAGCCTTGTAAAACACGAAGGAGCCAAGTAAGACAGCCTGCTGGTTTCAGCAGGCTATTTTGTCGATTACATAGTCAAACACGAATTCCGCAAGGTCATTCTCGTTTGGGAATTATTCTGACTGGTATTCATTGCTTTCCGGGAAAACCATGTTTACTCGCACTCCACGCGACCATCAACGAAACGATGAGCAGGATCAGCAGCGCTCCCGGAAACGACTGAACACCCAAAAGTTCCAGCAAGGCACCGCCTACGATGCCTCCGCATGCGATGGCCAGATTCCAGACGGTCGTATTAATCGGCATGGCGATGTCTACCCCTTCTTCACCACTTGCATTGGCTTGCGCGGATTGCAGCAAGGTGGCCGCACCGCCAAAAGTGAATCCCCATAACGCCACAGCTGAGTAGACAATCGTCACAGAGGTGCCGCCGATCCATAGGGCAATGGATACCAGCGCAAAACCACTCAGGCTGATCAATACAAGCATACGCAGTATCCGGTCGATCAAGATTCCGACAATCCAAATGGACACAAGGGCGGCTGAACCAAAGACCAGCAAAACCAAATCAACACGTCCGGCGAGTCCGGAACGCTCGAGGAACGGCGCAATGTATGTGTATAAAATATTGTGCGCCAACATCCAGGTGAGCACCACGGTGAGAATCGGGCGCATGCAGGGCATGACGAAGACCTGCCTTACGGTCATTCTTTGGTTTGCAGGTTGTCCGGGGTAATCAGGCACTTTCCACAGAACCCAGCCGATTAAAATAAGAGCGAGAAAAGACATGAGTACGAATACAGCGCGCCACCCGATCTGGTCACCTAGCAAAGTGCCGACGGGCACGCCGAAGGTCAGAGCAATCGGCGTTCCTACCATTGCGACGGCTAAAGCACGTCCTTTCAAGGCGTCTGGAACCATGCGCCGCGCGTAACCGGCGATCATGCCCCATGCCGCGCCGGCAGCAACTCCGGCGAAAAATCGAGCAATAAGCGTCAACGCATAGCTGGTCGACAAGGCGGTAATCGTGTTGAACACCAAAAAGCCAACAATAATGGCGAGAAGCAGCGGACGACGCCGAACTCCGCCGGTAAGCATGGCGAACGGAATTGCCGCCACAAGCGAGCCTATCGCATAAAGAGTGACAAGCTGCCCTGCCATCGCTGTTGTAATATGCAGCCCATCTCCGATTAACGGCAGCAGCCCGGCCGGAATGGTTTCGGTGAGAATGCATATAAATCCAGTCATCGCCAGCGCCAGCAATGCCATCCAAGGAAGACGGGCAGGCATGACTGCCGCTTGAGCTGTACCTGTAGATGAAGAATGTCGTGACAAATGAACTTCCTCCTTTGCATAGATATGAATTATGGATCGATCACTCCATAAAAGTTAACCATCCGGACTTTACTTGTCAATAACTTGTGGATCAATTAGTATAGAATTGATGAAGGAGGTCATTTTATGCCACGAACGGGACGTCCACGCGCATTTAATCGTGATGAGGCGGTTGCTGCGGCTATGTTTTTGTTTTGGGAACACGGTTTTGAATCCACTTCGCTTACACAGCTCCGCGAAGCAATGGGAGGCATATCGGCGGCGAGTTTTTATGCGGCGTTCGAATCCAAGGAGGCGCTGTTTTACGAGGCGATGAACGTATATAAATCCACATATGGACAGGTTTCAGATAGTTTCCGGGATAGAAGCTTGACTCCGAAAGCAGCAATCGAACAAGTGCTTCGACGAGCGGCACGAATGCAGACAGACCGTTCTCATCCTTTAGGTTGCCTACTGGTTTTGTCGGCCGTAAACTGTTCCCCTGAACTAAATCATATACAAGAGATGGTTGCCAAGGAGCGCCAGAAGGTGCGGGGCTGGTTGAAAGATTGTTTATCGCGGGCAGCGGAGGATGAAGAATTGCCCCCTACTGCGGATATTTCGGTGTTGGTTGCTTTATTTGATACATTTCTTCAAGGTATATCCACACAAGCCCGGGACGGTATTCCGTATGAAACCATTGACGAGGCCATCACTCAACTGATGCGGATATGGGATGTATCATCGGCTAAACCAGACATTCAGGGGATACATTGATTTCTTGAATCTTAACACGACCTCCCCCTCCTCTCTTGTCATTCTTCTCCCGGACCGCATGCCGTAGTTTTTGCACCCGCTTGTTGCGTATCGAACAATACTAGGCTCACACACTTATACGTGAAAAAGGACAGCCCCGTTATGCCGGGACTGTCCTTCGTCATGCGTTGCTGATCCAGCTCCGCCGCAAGCCGTTTGCCTGCACAATGCGGTTCACGATTACTTCAATTCACGAAGAAAATCTTTCTTTCGAAACGAGGATGTCGATGAGTCCGAACGGTACGCGGTCGTCGAAGCAGAATAGCTCGTGGTTTTGGTGCGCCACTGTGGTGGCGGCCTCGCTGCGGGGGAAAAGCGCCTCTTCGTAGGTGCTCAGTGCCGCTTCTACGTTGTCGGGGTGCGCGGGGGTCGCCTTCCCCAGCTCGGCGCCGTCGAACATGGCCAAGTTCGCACCCTTGCCGGCGAATGGCGACATCAGGTGTTCCCGTGCGTGTCAAGCACCCGCACCGCTTGACCGCCTTTGTGGATCAGGCCGAGGAACTCGTTGAACAGCCCAGCTGCCTGGAGTGCAAGTTGTCCGTTGTACTCGTGGATGTCGAGCTGCCCGACCTGCGCGCGGGCCTCCGCCGAGGGCTCCGCCTCGTAGATCGTTGCGGGGACGCCGTGGACGTGGAGAACACGTGCGAGGGTCAGGCCTCCCAGGCCGTCGCCAACGATCGTAACGGGTGTCGTCATTTTCCGGATCCAACTTTTTTTGTCATGTTACTCCTCCCCTATCTAATTACCTACGGCTGCCTTCCCATTACGGCTTTTTAACAAAGAAGAACCTACTAAGCCGACAATCCCAAATACAAAGATTCCAATGAAAGCATAATTTATTCCATAAACCTGGGACTGGGCAACTTCGTTAAGTCGTCCGGATTCAACGGCGTGACTCGATACTTCCGTATAGATGGTAATCAATAATGCAATTCCGATCGATCCGCCAACCTGTCGGAACGTATTAATCATTGCCGTTCCATGATTGATTAAATGATCCGGCAGCGCATTTAACCCTTCCGTAGTCATTGGCATCATGATCATAGAAATACCCACAATCATGAGCGCGTAGAACAATACGATCATCCAAAGCGCCGTTTGTGCATGCATGAAAATAAATGGAATTACGGAGACGGCAATCAGAATATAACCGATTACGCCCAAGTATTTACCGCCGATCCGATCGTAAATTTTACCGGCAATCATGGAAACAATGCCGTTTACAACCGCACCGGGCAACAGAATGAGTCCGGATTCAAGAGCCGTCATCCCCCTAATGTTTTGAATATAAATAGGCAGCATCGTTTGTGGACCCATTAAGCAAATAAAGGAGATGACCACGGCAATTGTCGATAAAACAAAGGCATACGACTTAAATACCCTAAACTCAAGCATGGGTTTTTCCGACCTTAATCCCTTTAAAATCAGTAGAGTTAACCCAATTGCGCCAACAATGGACCACAATGCTGCGCTTAGAGCGCTACCGGAGCCGGCAATGCTAATCCCATACAATAATGCGCCAAAACCAACCGTGGATAAAAATACAGAAGGAATATCTATCTTTTGCCGCTTGTTCACCTCTGTGACATTCTTCATGTAGAGTAGGGTAAGAATTAACACAATGACGGCAACAGGAAGCACCATGATAAAGATATATCTCCACGAGAAATGGTTCATAATCAAACCTGAAAGCGTCGGACCGATCGCCGGCGCAAAAGCCACGACTAATCCAACCAACCCCATCGCCGCCCCCCGCTTCTCTCTGGGGAAAATGATGAAAAATACAGTCTGCATAAGCAGCATAGTTATGCTTGCTCCGCAGGCTTGGATGATGCGTGCAATCAAAAGTAAAGTGAAGTTTGGCGATACAGCCGCAAGCGTTGTTCCTGCAATAAATAAGGACATAGCCACGATCATTAATTGACGAGTCGTATATTTGCTTATAAAGAATGCCGTCACCGGAAGAAGAATACCGTTAGCCATCAAGTAAGCCGTAGTTAGCCATTGTCCAGTACCTGCACTAATTCCAAAATCGATCATGATCTCGGGCAAGGCGGTAAACAAGACCGTTTGATTTAAGATGGTTACAAACGTTCCTATTAGAAAAATACATGCAAGTAAGGTTCTATTAAAGGTAAGACTGCTTTTTTCACTCATCACCATGTTCTCCTTTAAGTTCATTCCTGCTTCATTGCTGTCATCCATCCGAGATGGGGAAAAAATCACTCAAAACCATGTTTTCTCCTTCCTCTTTGGCTTATACTAATATCGATATCGTTTGACTCTCATCCGTTTTTGGATTGAACATTTAATGATGAGCCATGTAATAGTGAGGCGCCACACTAATATAGAGCAAGCGTACTTCTCAATTTATTTTTTGTCAAGGGAGAATAAGGATGGATCTTTCAAAAGAAAATGCCGTTTTAGCGGTTGAAGTTCTTGATCTGCTGTTTCGTGCCACGCGCCATATCCAACAGGAATATGAAATGAAACTGGAGTCGCTTTCTTTACCGTTCCAGCTTTCAGGACCTAGGCTACGCCTATTGCTTGTGGTTTGGCGTGCGGAAAAAATTCGGATGAATGAACTAGCGAGCAAATTGGGCGTGAAACCCAGAACCGTGACTGAATTGGTTGATGCATTGGAACGGGATGGTGTTCTTCACCGAACCCCTGACCCGAATGATCGCCGGGCAACGCTTCTGCATTTAACCGAAGAAGCGCTGAATCAGATTTCTCGTGTTCGGTCTGTGCAAATGCAAATTTCGGATGAAATTTTGCAAAAGTTTTCAGCAGAACAGCGCACCCAATTACATGCCTTATTAAGCAAGATTTTTGAAGGAATGGAATTTGATTTTGTCTATTAACTGCATGCATGCAGTTTCGTAGTGTATCCATCAAAAAATCCCCTCTGAGTAAAAGGCAGTCCGCCCACTCAAAGGGGAAACAATTTTGGGTGCCGGGGCCCAAGGTCGTCTCGTTCGAAAAGTCCTGCGCGTGCTCGATACATACATGCACACTGCTGGGCATCCGAAATTGTGGGCCATATTCCGAAATTCCAATGTCTACCACATTTTGGTGCATAGGTTTATAATTTTTTTGTAAGCGCATACACGCTTAGGCTTCAGACAACCAAATACCGTCAGATCAAAGGGGGGGATGCCGTTTTAAACCCGATTGCGAGCTGATTTTATCCCCATTTTTAAAGGAGGAATTCTGATCATGCGAAAGGGAATGTCTTACCTGTTGATCCTGTCGTTATTTCTGACCTGTTTTTCCATCTTCGCTACGAAAGCCGAAGCCGCGGACTATACGCGCGGCGTCGAATTATCCGGAAGCGCAGCCACTATATGGTTCAAATCCGCTGTCAACACGAGTTGGGTCGATGTCCACTACAAAGTGAACGGCGGCGAACAGCAAAATTTTAGAATGGCCTACAACGCCGGCAAATCCCGATATGAAAAAGCCGTCTCAAACATTTCCGCCGGCTCCGTAATTACGTATTCGTTCACTTACAATAACGGAACTCCAGCTTACGACACCGAAGTCTTTACTTACACCGCGGGTACCACGCCGCCTCCCTCTTCTTCCGGCTCTATTTATGACATTCTTCCATCTTCGATTCCCTCACCGCCAAGCGGCGCCGTTTCAGTGAAGGTCATGAATGGCACCAAAGGCGCTTACTCCGACCAGCAGATATACTGGGGCGTTATCGGCATTAATCCCGCCAACAATAAGTGGAGCTATCTGGACCTGAACGGCAATCTGATTCCCATCTCCACCGCCTTGAATGATGCGCCGGGGCATCTAACCAAAAAAGGCATCAGTTACGCCAACATTTACAATAAGGTCAGCGATGCTTCCTGGGTCACCTTGCCTAAAATCACGGCGGGCCGAATGTTCCTTAGCGTCGGTACACCCCTGTACATCAAAACCTATAACGATGGATTCGCCGGTCCCGATATCAATAATCCGACCGATCCAAACCGCGATATCTATTTCGATTTCGCCGAGTTCACGATTGATGCAGCCGGCTATCACGGCAATACGACACGCGTCGATGGATTCGGTTTCCCCATTCAGCATCGACTGGTCAACAAATCCGGTTCCTTCGATCGAACCACGGGTGAACTGGAATCCGAGACCCGAAGCGGAATCTTCACCAAATTCCAGGCTGAAGTTCCCGCCGCTTTCAAATCGCTGGCCATCGTTCAAGCGCCTTACCGCATCGTCGCGCCGATTCACGGTTCTTTCGCCCAGGGTGGCGCTAATGCCAACTATTTCGGCGGGTACGCTCCATACAGCACACAGGATATTTTCCGGTGCGACGGCGCTTTGACCAATGCGGCAACTTGTGCAGCCATTAATCGTCATGTTTACACGACGAGTGACTGGAATAACGTGTCGAATTACTATAAAGCCGCGCCGGCCAATTATTACGCGAAATTTTGGCACGATCACAGCATTAACCGCTTGGCCTACGGGTTTCCGTATGACGATGTCAACGGCCAATCCTCTTATCTTGAAGTAGGCGATCCGAAAGGCCTGATTATCCGTGTCGGCTGGTAAATATTGTGTTGACAATGTTCGAAGTATACTGTTACCGAAACGGAATATCTTACCTAAAACCTATTTGGGATGATGTGGACTTTTCTGGAGGGTAATCTCTATTTTCGCCACACAAAGGCCGTACGGTCGTTTGTGTGGTTTTTTTGCGTTCAATAAAGGAGGAAAATGAAGGACTGCGTTCACACGGCCGAGGTGCGCACCAGTGTTCCTTCTTCTCCTGCATAAGCAGTTCCACAATGATGTTGAAATAGAAACAAAAATTTGAATATACTATTGTTAATGCGCAACGGGTTGGAGGACAGGCCATGAACAAAGAAGAACAGGTCCTAATGGGTTTCAGGGACTTATTTAACAAGCTGGTTTGGCTTAATAAGGGGAAGATGGAAAACAGTCTTAAGGGGTATAAGCCTTCTGAAGTACATTGCATCGAATACATTGAAAAAAATGTAGATTCCAACGTGACAAAACTTGCGGAGTCCTTTTATATGACCCGCGGTGCCATCAGTAAAATAACTAAGCAGCTCCTAAAAAAAGGCCTTATCGAAAGCTACCGGAAGCCGGATAACAAGAAAGAAATTTATTTTAGGCTTACTGAAAAAGGGAAAGTCATTTATAACATTCATGAGGACCTGCACAAAGAGTTTCAAGAGCGGGATAAAGCCGTATTCGAACAGATAACCGAGGAACAATTTGACAGTATGCTTAGCTTCGTGGAAACGTACAGCAGGCATTTGGATGCTGAAATAAAGAAACGTGGGATAAGTATTGAGCCGGAATAAATTTGAATCATGAAAATGAAACCACAAGCAGCCGGGTTCTATCGAGAGCGGGCTGCCTTTTTATTGTTATTATTTTGTTGACGCGGAAACAAAAATGTAATACGATAAATTTGTTTCCAAGGAATCAAAATAACGAGTTTTGAGAGGAGAATGTCATGTTCAAATTCAAATCACCCCATGAACAGGACACAGAACAAACCATAGATAAACATGCTTTACTATTCGGTCTTATCTCTGTATTTCTTTGCGGAATAGGCTTCAGTATTATCACACCTGTCGTCCCGTTCTTAGTGCAGCCTTATATAAGCAATCCGGGAGAACAAGCTATAGTTGTTACGCTGCTGACCTCTGTTTATGCATTGTGCGTGTTTTTTGCGGCCCCCGTACTTGGAGCTTTGAGCGACAAATATGGCCGTCGTCCATTGCTCCTGGTATGCCTGTTGGGTTCCGCAATCGGGTACTTCGTTTTTGGCATAGGTGGAGCTCTATGGGTACTATTTGCCGGGCGCATAATAGAAGGCATAACAGGCGGGAGTATAGGCACGATCTTCGCCTATTTTGCCGATATCATTCCTCCGGAACAGAGAACCAAATACTTTGGTTGGCTAAGCGCGATTGTAGGCGTAGGCACCGTCATCGGCCCGACTGTAGGCGGATTACTTGCCAAGTTTGGTTATTCTGTACCCATGTATTTTGGAGCCGTCATAACTTTATTGAATGTTGTTTATGGGTTCTTTTTTATGCCTGAGAGCCTTAAGGCGAAGAATAGACTGAAAGAGAGGTCAAATCTATGTATCACTTGGTCATGCCGCACCCGCTTTTATGGGGATGATCCTTATAGCGGCGGCCATACCCGTTTTATATAAGAGAACGCATGTAACTAGGTAACTGCCTGCATAAAAACTTGCGGAATGCCCTTTCTTTGATCTCCCGTTTATAAAGGGCACAAGATTATAAACCTCATTGAAAACGCTCATCCGATAACCGGATGAGCGTTTTTGCATTCTACTTCCCCTGCTCCTTGATCACCTGCTCAATCCCGAGCAGAATCAGCCTCAGGCCAAACTCGAACGCCTTGTCAGTCCCCATCAGTTCGAACAGCCCGTTCGTGAACATTCTCCGGAACAGTCCCGCATCCGTCTCGCTCATGGAGTCCAGAAGTCGGTCCATTTCCCCGACCGGAAGCTCCTTCTGCTCCTTCAGGATAGCGGTAACATTGCGCTGATGCTGATAATCATCCAGAACGAAGTAGTAGACATAGTTCACAAGGGTGAGAATGACTTGCATCTTCTGCTCTTGGTCAAGCGGCGTTGACTCCACGCAGAGCAGCATACGGTTGGTAAACCGGATGATATCCGGTTCGTGGGGCAGCGTCATCATCATGAGCTGTGTGGAGCAAGGATACCGGCTGAGTACGCTCCGTACCGTTACCGCAAGTCCCGTCAGCTGCTCCTTCCAATCCCCCTCGGACCGGAACTCCTCCAGGATCATTTTCGATACCTGGTTGGCCAGACGCTGGTAGAGATCCTGCTTGCTCTTGAAGTACCAGTACAGAGAGGGAGCCTGAATCCCCAACCGGTCGGCCAATCGTCTCATGCTGAATTTCTCGATGCCACCTTCCCCTAGAAGTTCCCAAGAGGTTTCCAAAATTTTATCCTCCGAAATCTGAGGCTGCTGCTTTTTCATCGATATCCGCCCTTTTATCTAACAGTGTAAGTTTATGCTTTACAGGTTCATAGGTTCATGATATCATCTAACACTGTAAGGTTCAACCTAACACTGTTAGACTTGCGTATTCCAAATTATATAAAGAAAGTAGTGACCCACATGGATGCAGAAAACCTCCATTACTTTGAAAAAGCACCGATC
Source organism: Paenibacillus chitinolyticus NBRC 15660 (assembly GCF_000739915.1). Taxonomy (GTDB): domain Bacteria; phylum Bacillota; class Bacilli; order Paenibacillales; family NBRC-103111; genus Paenibacillus_F; species Paenibacillus_F chitinolyticus. The sequence continues at coordinate 80,151 of NZ_BBJT01000002.1, forward strand.
GCAAAAGCCGTAGCCCACTTCGCTGTACCGATGATGCTAGGCACATCAATGAGTGTCATCTATTCCATCTTGAATGCCTATTTCCTTGGTACACTGGGCAACACGGCCATGTTAACCGCACTCGCACTAACCTTGCCGTTATTCGCGGCCATTATGGCGCTAGGCAACTTGATTGGTATGGGCAGCGGTACATTCATCTCCCGTTTGCTGGGAGAGAAAAAATATGAGGTTGTAAAGCATGTGTCTTCATTCGCCTTTTACAGCAGCTTAGTTCTCGGTCTTATCGTGATGGCCGTCGGCCTCCCGTTGATAGATTCAATCGTTCATGGCCTGGGAGCGACGCCTGACTCCTTCGGTTTCACGAAGGACTATGTCACGATTATGCTGATCGGTTCACCATTTGTCGTATTATTTTTCACGCTGGAAAATATCGTACGCTCGGAGGGTGCGGCAATCACATCGATGATCGGTATGATTCTCAGTGTTGTTGTGAATATTATTCTTGATGCGCTAGTCATTTTCGTCTTCCATTGGGACGTGATTGGCGTTGCGTCTGCTACGGTCGTTTCTAATTTGGCTGCGAGTATATTCTACGCCTTTCATATGAGAGCTAAGAGCCAATTCTTAACCGTCTCCATAAAATGGTTCAAGGTTACGAAGGACATTCTGAGCAATGTGATTAAAATCGGAGTTCCCGTCTTTATTATGAGTATCTTTTTGGGTGCCATGTCGCTTATCTTTAACCATTTCCTTGTCGAGTATGGGGATCAGTCCGTAGCGGCTTACGGAATTTCATCACGTTTATTGCAATTTCCGGAGTTTATTCTGATGGGGTTATGCGAGGGAGTCGTGCCGCTCATTGCCTTCTCTTTTACAGCGAATAAATTACGCATGAAACATACGATTGGATTTACGATCAAAGTGATTGTGGCGTTAGCCGTCCTGTTCGGCATCATCGTCTATTTGATTTCCGGCCACTTGATCGGTTTATTTACGAATGACCCGCAATTGATCGAAATGGGCAGCTACATTCTGCATGTGACGTTCTTATCCTTGTTCATTACGGGGATGACCACATTGTTTACGGGAATCTTCCAAGCGACAGCGCAAGGAACCGCCGCGTTTATTATGTCGGTTATTCAAGGAATTACTCTCATTCCAGTGCTCTATATCGCCAATCGAATGAACGGCTTCCATGGGGTGGTCTGGTCGCTCGTCATTGCGGATGCCGTCGCGTTCCTTGTCGGTGCCATCATGCTGTATGTTTTGCGGAACAAATTGCAGCCGGATTTGGATCATTTAGTACAGTAGTAACCTATAACACGCAAAAAGGCAGGATACGGGCACTCCCCGCTCCTGCTTTTTTTGGGTTCATGGAATAGGCTGTGTCGTCCCGATCCATGAGCAGCATATCTGACGATCCGAGGAGCGGGCTTCTCATTTCCTAGCGATCAGGACTGCTTCGGCTTTATAGGTACGCCCGGATCGAAGCGGTCAAATCGCTAACCACACTTCCGATTTGTTCCGGTGTCAGATGAAAATCGTTCAGTGTCCATTCGATCAGCATCATATGCACGATGGAGGACAGCGATTTGCCGGCGTACAGCCCATGCGTATGCATCGCTTCCTCCCCGTTTTCGCCCGGCTCATTTCTTCTGCTCGCGAGCAGCTCGTCGAAGTAATCACAAATGCTTTTATAAATGAGCTGCCTGATCTTGCGGTCTTTGGTCAAAATACTATGGATTAAGGCGGCAGGGGCATTGCGCTGCCAATTGCGAAACAGCAGGACGAACATCTCTTCGTCGAACGTGGTCTTCATCCCGACGCCCACATCGTGCCACATCCCTTTCATAAATCCGTCCAAATAGTTTAGCAGGATAACGTCCTTGTCTTGAAAATTACGATAAACGGTTTGCCGTGCAAGCCCGGCCCTATCCGCGATCTCGGTGATCGATATGTGGGAGTACTCTTTTTTTTCCATAAGTTGAAACAAAGCCGTTTGAATCCATTCCTGCGATCGTAGAGCAAGCTTGCCTGACTGCACGTTCAAAGTGTGCCACATCCTCTTGTCGTGTAAATTTGATCTTATTCACTCCACCCGCGCTGCATGAAAAGCTTTCTCGTAACCGATACAACTATACCATAGGTTACATCTCTACCAGGAATGCTTGTTCAAAAAACCATTGTGCTGCGCTGGGGTTAACCGGGCAGCGCGATGCTCTCGTTCTCGTTGTCTCCGAACAAACGGGCAGATTTCCTGCTGCCTTAAACGGACACCCTTCCCCGTTACGACCCGCGAAGTAACGTAAACATTGAAAGTGTGACACATTCTCTTAAGTGTCTATTTTCAGTCTCATTTCCTCGACAAGCATTGCATCCCAAAAGGTTTTATATTAAGGTAGACAAGGATCACACGTGTGACATCTGTAACGTTTCCGTTTTCATGGAGAGACGCATCATTCAAATTAAGGGAGTCGTCTGTAAGCTTCTATTGAGAATGATAATCATTTTTACAAATAAGGGAAACCGAAAGGGGTATTACTGTTGGGAAAATCAAAAAAATGGATGGCGCTGCCTCTCCTCCTCATCATGTCCTTACTTGTCGCAGCCTGCGCCAAACCGAACGCATCCCAGCCGCCGGAAGAGAAAAGCAGCGGAGCTCCGGTCCGCATGATTAAACATGCGATGGGCGACACGCCCGTTACCGGAACGCCGCAGCGCGTCGTCGTGTTGACGAACCAGGGCACCGAATCTTTATTGGAGCTTGGCATTAAACCGGTCGCTGCGGTAAAGTCGTGGATTGGCGAGCCCTGGTTTGATCATATCAAAGATAAGATGGACGGCGTCAAAGTTATCGGCGACGAGACGCAGCCCAATTTGGAGCTTATCGCCAGTCTGAAACCGGATATTATTTTAGGAACCAAGGTCCGCCACGAAAAAATATATCCGCAGCTTTCCGCTATTGCGCCAACCGTCTTTACGGAAAATCTCGGCGATAGTATGATTGAAAACTTCGAACTGGTTGCGAAGGCGCTAAACAAAGAAGCCGAAGGAAAAGCGGCGCTGGATAACTACAACAAAGCCATTGAGCAAACGAAAGCGGCCCTGGGCGATAAAACGAAAATGCGTGTTTCGCTGGCCCGATTCCAGCCCGGAAAAGTACGCGTCTACTACAAAAACAATTTCGCCGGCGTCGTCCTTGAACAGCTGGGTTTTGCCCGCCCGGAAGCTCAAAACAAAGATAAGTTCACCGACGATCTTACAACGGAACAAATGAACGTGCTTGATGGCGATGTGTTCTTCTATTTTACTTCCGACCGCAAAGGTGAAACCGATGCCTCCAAAACGGCGGACGAATGGCTGAAAAGCCCTCTCGGACAAAATCTGAACGTTGTAAAAAAACAACGGACGTTCAATGTCAATGAAGCGGTATGGAATACATCGGGCGGCATCATCGCGGCCAAGCTGCTGGTTGAGGACATTAAAGTCCGGTTCGAGAAGCTGAGTTTATAGGCAACCGTGCTTTTACCGTCATCGATTAGAATTAATAAAATAGCTTCCGCCTTATGTAATAGGCGGAAGCTATTTTATTTAGTACCGGGAAGTAAAGCAGCCGTGAATCAAATTGCGTAGGCTCGATTCATCGATCCGCTTCGACACGCGGTAACCTTCACCAACCCTATTCAGTAACGTTTCCGCACCAGCGGGCAACCCCTTCCTTAATCGTTTGTCTAGGATTTGAATTTGAGCGGGATATCGCCCATGCAATATGGCCATCCGGCCTGATGAGTGCTGAGTGGACATCGTTCCAATCGTCGCCGGTTACGTCCAACGATGCAGACACAACTTGAAGGTTGCGATACTCTTCCCGATTCTGTTCACTCTGTTCATTACAATTAAGCTGCAAGAGAAGAAAAGTACCCTTGTGCAGGAGCTGATACATGCTAACCCGTTGTTCGTCTTTCAGCCTTAGCGCAATGTCCTTAGAGCGTTTCCCGTTTAGTGGATGGGGCGGTGCTTCGGCGTCTGGCGCATAGTGCACATCAATTGCGGCAATCTGAGCCGAGATTTGATAATTAGCCTCCGGTATGCTGAGAAGCTTGGACAACATGCTTCGCATTTCCATGATCGGAGGTGCCGCGTCCAAAAGCAAGGTCTGGACCTCGGTATTCCGAAGCAAGGCCGTATTCCATGGGAAGCGTTCCGTATGATAACTGTCCAGCATCCAGTCCGGGGCCCAACCCTTAATGGCGCCGGCAAGCTTCCAGCCTAAATTCATCGCTTCTTGAAGACCGACATTCATTCCTTGTCCGCCGGCCGGAAAATGAATGTGCGCCGCGTCACCCGCCAAGAACAATCGGTTATTCCGGTAGCGGCCCGCTTGCCGCGTCGCATTACCGAACCGGGACAGCCATCTTGCCTCGGTCAATCCAAAGTCACTTCCTGCCGTGCGGATTAGCGACGCACGAAATTCTTCAACCGTTAAGGGTTCGTTCTTAGATACATGGGAACGTTCCGGATCAATGATCAAAACCCGATAGAGATGTTCATTGATCGGCATGACACGGACTAAACCTTTTTCAGAAATTCGGGATACAACGCTCTTGGAAGGCAGCTCGGCCAGAACGGCATCTCCCAGAATAGCGGTGAAGGTCGCATCGGTACCTTCGAAAGAAATACCGGCTTGTTTGCGAACCAAGCTTCCGGCCCCATCGGTTCCGACCACATAAAGAGCTCTTAACGCCGTCTCTCCGTCAGGTCCTGCAAGTTGAACATCGACCCCATCCTCATCCTGATGTACAGACAGCGCCTCAACCTCTCTTCGGATCTCCGCGCCTAGGCCAAGAGCCCATTCTTCGAGCACTTTCTCCGTCTCGCTCTGCGGTAGAAAGAGCGTATAGTTGGAGGTCGAATCCAACACCGAGAAATTCAATGGCGTGTCCAGTTCCGCGAAGTGCCCTCTAGGCAGCGGACGCCCTTTATTCATCAGCTTCGACTTCACGCCCCGCATATCCAATATTTCAAGTGTCCGTGGATGTACGGTAAGCGCGCGGGAGAAAGGAGTCGTTTCTTTTAACCGTTCCACAACGCAAACCTTTATGCCGGCCAATGCCAATTCTCCTGCCAACATCATGCCGACGGGCCCGCCGCCGATTACAATAACCTCATATGCATGTTCCATACGTATAACCTCTTTTCTTAACTATTAGGGGAAGGTAACGATAGCGTCTACTTCGATGAGCCAAGCAGGATCGGCTAGTGATTGAACGCCTATATATGTACTTGCCGTCTTCGGCCAGTTAGATCCAAATACCTGAAGCCCGGCATCAAATATGACCGAGACCAATTCCGGCCTGTGGTTGACTACAAAAATATTCATTTTAGCCATCTGCAGCGGATCCGCTCCGGCAGCGTCCAACGCATACTTGAGATTGGTGAACGCTTGAATCGCTTGTGTACGATAGTCCCCGGAACCCATTAATTTTCCTGTTTCATCCACCGCCACTTGACCTGATATGAAGGCTAGCTTTGAGGCCGTAGTTACAACGACATGGGAAATGACAGACGTGACTTTATCCGTCAGTGTCTTCGGATTCAATAGTTCCATGCATGAGCACTCCTTCTTCCCTAACGAATGGCTGTTCAAAAGCAAAATAACGTAAATTTACTCCGGGTCGCATCTTCATAAAAACCTCCGATCCTACTTATAGTTTCGATTGAATAAAAGAAAATCATCTAAAACAAATGGTTTGTTCCACTTAAAACTATAACATGGTTTCTTATGAAACAATATAATTGTACCCGCCGATTTTCTTACTGTCAACCTGCAAGAATATATTGTTTCACAGGAAATAATTTGTGATATAATAAACAAACTAAACAAAACGAGGAGCCAGCAAAATCATGGATGCAATCAAGACAAACAAAGCCGCGATTCATGAAAGTTTTATTGGGATTCTTCAGCAAAAAGAGCAGTACGAATCCCGGATAACCGGATCTCATCTCGAGGAAATTCGAAAAATCATAGGTGCGGAATTTAGCTTGAACATGACGGAACTGCACACCATTGCATGCATCGGAGAACAGGAGCCGATTAACGTTACATCCATCGCGGCCATGCTAGATTTAAGCAAAGGGAACACGTCTAAGGTCACCAATAAATTATTGAAGGCCGGGTGGGTTCGAAAAGCCCAGCTCAACGACAATAAGAAAGAAGTGTATTTTCGGCTGACGCCGGTCGGAAAAAAGCTGTTTGCCCTGCATGACGAGCTCCATGCCAAGGAAGCGCAGAGAATGAACGAATTTTTGGGGAAATACACCGAGGCCGAGCTTGAATTTACCAAGCGATTGTTTGGCGATCTGGTTGACTTCTATCGCTAGAACGATGACGGAAGTGCTGATCCCCCCTATCAAAGTTAACGCGGAATCGGAAATGAACTTAGGATCCGGTTCAGCTTAACGGGCCTATTGGCGAAATAATGCGAAAGGAGCTGCCTTCGCAGCTCCTGTTATTTCATTTTGAACAAGTCTCGGATTTCAGCCTAGTTCGATTAATATGCGCTGCGCTAGCGCACTGTCTGCAGCCAGCTGATTCATTCTGTCGTTGATGAGAGGACTGATTCAGTACGGTGTCCTGTGAAGTTTTTGCAAAAAAAACAATGCAGATACAACGGATGTTGTACCTGCATTGCAAGATCATATCGCTTCTGTCGTCCTTATTTTTTTATTGCCACGGAGTGTCAGAACTTTTAAGAACAACTTGTCCTTTTGGAAGACCTGATCCACCGTAAATAGTCACGGTATAATTGCCTGAGGGAACCGTCGGGCTACTATCATTATTGATCACTTCAACCGATTTACCTGCTTCAACGGTTTTATCAAAAATAACCTTATTCTTAGTGTCGTGCTTTACTTCGATTCTAAAATCTTTTGATCCTGTATTTTTTGCGTACAGTTTAACATTTGGATATCCACCTGTTACGGAATAAGATTTGCTAGGGTCCACTACATTGCCAGTTAAATCCCAAGTTAATGTATCCTTAATTGCATATGGAGTAATTCCTATGGATTTTAAACCGTCATTTACCGAAACAGCACTAGAATCTCCAGCAAAAAGTGTAGTAGCAGCGCTCGCAGGTGCCACGGAAATTAATAAAGCAGTTGAAAGGATAGTTGCAGAAGCCACTAATTTTGAAAAATTCTTTTTCATTGTGTAACACTCCTTTTTTTGGATTCAGAATGAATTTCAGTAATTTCTTAAAAAACCACGACTTTACTACTCCAATACCTGAATTAAATTTTGTGACAATAACTGTCTTTTAATCACTTCCAATCTTTATCATATTTTTCTTAATATTACATTTACATTATACATTTACAATTCCTTAATTTCTAGTCCAGCTATGTATCCTGTCATCCGATTACCAAAAAAGGTCATTATATTACCATTTACAAATATGATTTTACATAAGAACCAATACCATTTGCATATGGCGATATAAGTTCTTGTCTTCCCCATTTTTTGTATTACAGTTTTGTCTCGCGTTTTTAGAGCGAAAGCAGCCCATAAAGAGAAAAATGAACAAAAAGAAACGGACTAGCATTTGAACTTATGCTAGTCCGTTTCTTTTTGCACCGAGTCACAACATATAACGAAAATGATTACGAGGCATGTCTGGTACCGCGGCTTTCCCGAACATAAGAGGATCGCCCATATCCTGGCCAAAAACCGGAGTACATACGAATCTTTTCTAGCACGATTCTTTAAAAACTCTGCTTGTGAAGCTTGGCCGCATGAACTCCGACGATCAGAAGCCATAGCAGGTCGGCTATTATCAAGACTCGTCCAAACAGTCCTGCCAGTACTTCGGGACCAAACTGATTTGCAGGACAAATACGATCATGGCTGCGAGTGCAATGCCAGCGCTTGCGAACAACCGATTCCGAACGGGTCTCCAAGTGTTGTCACGTGTTAGCGAAATGCTGAGCAGAAGCGCCGCAACGGGAGTATAGTCAAGCATGGCACCAATGGAATGCATCCTGCCGCTGAACGTTGCACCATCCGGACTAATTGATATCGGATCGGTGATGAAGATAGCCGCGATCAAGACTCCGATTGCGCTAATACCAAGAATAACGAGCCCGATATATCCCGTAACGGTTCGAATTTGGGGATATATCGCCACTGCGACACAGATCTGAACAGCAGCCAACAATCCGAATGCAAGCCGCATCATCCAGCCGAAACCGCCCAAAGCATATTCGCTGATAAAACGCCATGTCGGATCGAATTCAGGCTCCAGAAGATGGAGGCTGCAAAGCACCAGAATGAACCATGTTCCTGAGAAGACCGACACAAGCGCAAATCTGGAAGCGGTCACTGTTACCGGTTTTGCAGTGACTGGCGGTTTAGCCACTAACGTTTGAAGATCCGTCATGTTTATATTCTCCTTATGTAAGATGTCTCTTACAATTCGAAATCGACGACAGTCTTCGCCAGCACTTCCGGTGCCGTTATTACTGCAGAATGATCCTGACCTGCCAGCGTATGAATCGCAGCTTTAGGCAGAAGCTTAACAAGAGCTTGTGCGGCGTCATGGAATAGAGGCTCGCTGTTTTCCCCTGTCATGATCAGCGTTGGAGCGTTCACTACCCATCTGTTCGTTGGCAGCGGCTTGCCTGACTGCGTGGTGCCCATAATCAGACCGTCATACGCGAGTGTGTGCGATAAATCCTCCATCTTATTCCAGGAGGGATCGGCCTTCATGTAGCCGATAAATTCTCCGGGAATGCCAAGAGCCTCGGATGCGAAATATTCGACGGCATCAGATCTTTTACCGGCTTCAGTCAGTGAATTCAATTGTTGGACATAGTCAACAGGCACAGGCTTGCGGCTGTCATTAATAATGAACGGCGGTTCATACAGATAGAGCTTCGTTACGCGATCCCCCAGCAAGCTTGCCGCCTCAAGCGCCAACACGGCTCCGGACGAACTTCCGAACAGGCTGGCTTGGCCGCCGGCGACTTCCGTTAAAGCTGCGATATCTTCCACTTCTCTCTCCACGCTATAGGGAGCTGTATCTGTACTGTGGCCCCGCCCACGACGATCGTAATTGTAAACGGTGAAATGAGATGTCAATTGCTCCGCCAATTGAGCGGCATCCTGATGGTCTGCCACCGCGGACGATACCAGGATAAGAGCGGGTCCGTTCCCTTGTTTTTTATAAGCAATCCTTGTTCCATCTTTTGAAATAACCGTGTTCATAGGTCCTCCCATTAATGTTTCTAAGTATTCTTCAAGACGATCGTACGCATCCTTGAATCCTTCGATCATTCCCATGGCTTCAGCATTGTCCAATTGTTCGCTAGTAGCGAATCGCGTCACGATGCTAATCCGCGTACCTCCAATTCCTTCCTCGAACAGGACTGTCGTGAACATCTCGCTATCGGAAACGATATTCCAGTCATTGGCAGCAAAAGAGTCTCGGTATACACCAGTTTGCGAGGTGCCTCAACCTCTTCATATACGGCTCTGCAGTACGCTTCTTCACCACTGTTGTCATCGGATTTCAGACTGTACCGCCAAACGCCGCCTGGCCTTACGTCCATTTCATAAACGGTTGTCGTCCAGTTCTTCGGCCCCCACCATCGTGTAATGTGTTCGGGCTGAGTCCAGCCTTCCCAAGCAAGCTTAGTGGGTATCGCAACGGTGCGTTCGACGGTAAGCTCTCTACGCTCGCGGTTTTTGCGAATGATTGTTTTTCTTCTCATCTGTATTCATCCTTTTTAGGTAAATTTCAAGCGCGTCAAACCGCTCGTTCCAGATTTTCGGGTCGTTCAGCGTGCAGCTCGCGATAAAACTGTTGAGACCTTTCATTGTTCCTCCTTCTTCTTGTAATCCAGCATATAGTCCTCGAAATTGTCCAGACGCTCTTCCCACAGGATGCTGAAGGAATCAAACCATTCATCCAGTTCCTGAAAAGGTCCCGCCTCGAGGCTGTATATACGCTGTTGTGCCTTGCTGCGGGATCGTACAAGTCCAGCCTCGCTCAAGATGCGCAAATGACGAGACACATGCGGCTGGCTGATGCCCAGTGCCTGAACGATTTCTCCCACTGATCGCGGTCCCTTCTTTAGGAGTTCAACAATGTTGAATCGATTCGGTTCGGCGAGTGTGAGTAACGTTAATTGCATGACAGATGTATTCATGACTTCAATATACACTTACCTGTATATACACGTCAATATATATTAATTCTGGACCCGTCGTTTGCTTTTGAACCCTTAAAGCGCTGTCCTTTAAAACCGTCGGCTAAACAAAAAAGACACCGGGATCCCATTGGATCCTCCGGCGTCTTTTCGTACTGAATATGTTTATGCCTTGGGCAGTTCGTTGTAGAAAGTGACATCCTCAATCGGCAATCTTAACGTCGGATGTCCCGGCTTCGCCGCCTTCCCGATGGCGATAAGCATAACGGGAGCGTACCGTTCTGAAATATTGAATGCTTCCACAAACTTGGCCTCGTCATAGCCGGCCATCGGAACCGTATCGTAGCCTTTGGCGCGGGCTACAAGCATGAGCTGCATGGATATCAATCCACCGTCAATGGAAACGATTCGGCGAATAGTCTCCGGAGGCATGCTCGAAAAGATTCCTTGGTAGCGTTCCACGAACGATTTAGCCGTCTCTGCAGGCATGTGACCCGCATCAACTGCCATTCCGTAAATTTTTTCGGCCAATTTAATGCTCTCCAAATCTCCTAAGACCGCAATGACGGCCGATGCCTCGATCACTTGCTGCTGATTATACGCGATCGGAAAAAGCTTTTGCTTCAGCTCCGGCGAGTCGATAACGAGGAACCTCCACGGCTGCAAATTGGCGCTTGAAGGAGCCAGCGTCGCTTGCTGCAAGATTTCGTTCATTTCCTCCCGCGAAATCTTGACTTCGGGATCATAGCTGCGGACGGACCGGCGATCCTTAATAACATCGAAAAACTGCTGCTGCTCCACGGTTAGAGATGGTTGTGAAACGGACATCATTCTCTCCTCCTCAATAATTACTGTGCCTAATTTAGGCACAGTATATCTTAAATAAAAATGCAGCCGACGACCAACTGCAATTCATTTGATTACAGTATATAACGTTCCGGCTCACATTGCAATCCGGAAATTAACCTTGCATCAAATCGGCTAACGTATGCTGCTTGAGCAGTTCGACAGTCTGCTTCTGTACTTCTCCCATAATCGCTTCGAGCTTCGTATCGATTTGCAGACCTGTGGCGCAATCGGGTTCAACCCCCTGTTCACAGCAATCCGATTTGACGGCCATAAATATATCCGCCAAGGTAATTTGATCCGGACGACGCTTCAAATAGTAGCCCCCACCACGCCCTTCTCTCGCTTCCACAATACCAGTGTGAGTGAGCTGCGCCAATACTCTGCGGAGGAAGGTCGCATGCGATTGTACACAGCCGGCTATGGCCGCGCTGGAAAGCATTCCTTCGCATTGGGCAAGCAGAATCAAAGCATGCACGGCAACGCCGAAACGCGGCGGACCGATTTGGGTGCCTCGGTTAGATATCATAACAACTCCTCCTGTTTACAGCGTACCCCGGAAACGGATGTCCACATATGATATGTAACATTATATGAAAATACAGCAGATTCATAGATTCGTCAACGGTGGGAACATTCGTGCCTCCAAAAAACAGCAGCTCTGGACAAAATCCAGAGCTGCCAGCCGATGGTTGGATCATTTATTGCGTTTTCCGCCAAGCTTCTTGATTTAATTCTCCATTTATTGCTGCCCCGGCTGCAGCCCCCGATGCGGCTGCAGCAATGGATTGATGCATGAGTGAAGACGTGTCACCCGCCGCGTAAACGCCAGGGACACTGGATTTTCCGAATTTGTCGACTTCAATCACCCCTGTATCCGATGTGCGGCAGCCAAGGGACTGCGGCAAATCCGTTCCCGGAACCAGATCCGACTTGAAGAAGATTCCCGTGCATGGAATTTCTATCCCATCCTCAAGCACAACGTGGTTCACCATACCCTCGCTGGATAATATGGCACGAATCGGCGTATCGAATAGCGGAATACCATGATCCCGCAATTCATCGCGTTCAGCCTCACTCAATTCATCGGGGCCATTCGTGCAAACGACAAACCGTTTCGTCCACCCCGACAACAAGGGAGCGAAATGCAAGAGTGCCGCTCCTCTGCTAATGACAACCAGCGGCTCATCCCTTAATTCCCATCCATCGCAATACGGGCAAACAAAGGCACTCTTCCCGTAGACCTCGGCCAATCCCGGAATCTCGAGCTTGTGATCCTTCATACCTGCGGCAAACAGCAGCTTTTTGCTGGCGATCTTCATCCCTGTGGCCGTCTCCAGCAAGAAGGATCCGTCCTCGCCCGAAATGGACACAACGGTATCTTCCGCCTGGGAAACCGATGGATAGACGCGCAGCTGCTCCTGCGCAATACGTCGGAATTCACTCGGGCTGATTCCGTCTCGCGTCAAAAAACCGTGCGCCTCCCGGGTCACGCCATTGCGGGGACGTCCCTCGTCAATGACAATCGTCCGCTTCCTCGCGCGTCCCAGCATAAGTCCGGCGCTCAAACCTGCGGGACCTCCCCCGATAATCGCTACATCCACTTTGTTCATGTTGTTTAGTCCTCCTCGTTAGTATGCTATTCGGTATTTATGGCGACTGCAGGCTAGATACGGTCTTCTCTGTCGTACATATGCTGATTTTGCAGACGAACAAGCACTTTGCCGAACCGGCCGCCTTGCCGGATTTCCACTTGTCCGCCGGGATAGCGCGTGTCCAAGTAACGGGAGACAATATCACGAACCCTATCGTCCGCCGCGATACCGTACATTTTCAACCAATTGATCGTCTCCTTGAATGCCGTCTCCTTGGAGACTGTCGTTATTTTCATTTCTTCGGTTACCAACGATTGATACGAGTATCCCTTTAGCAGCAGTAATTGGGTCAGGTAAATCATCTCCAAATGTTCGGTCTCTCGGGGGCGATCCGTGACAAGCGGCCATACCTCGTCGACCAGGCTGTGCTTCCTGGAACCTACCGACAAGCTCATGTAGCAGAACGCTTTCGCGCAGCTCAGCACCTTCTCCACACTGGCCCAATCGCTCAGAACCGGGCACATGGAGACAAAGACGAGATCAAACGCTCGCTCCCATCCCCTTACTTCAAGATCGATGTTTTCGAAAGGTTCGTGAACCACCTTGACCGTTCCATTCGTCAAGCCCGAACTATTTTGCTCCAGGAGCTCGATCAACGGACGAGAAGTTTCAACTGCGGTAACATCCGCTCCCCGCTCCGCGAAAGGTACGGAAAAGCCACCCGACGCCGCACCTATATCCAGAACAGAAGATCCCGAAAATTCAACGCCCTGGTCCTCTAGCCAGTTCATAATCCGCCTGGCCCTTCGCCTGCCTTCTTCGCTGAACACCTCTTTATTGAACGACTCGGCGGCTGAATCAAGTGAATGCGCCGGATCGATGCCGGCCCTCTTCATCTTGTTTACTCCCGTATACGGATCTTCCTTCCAGGCTTTTTCCCATACCGCCGAATCAAATAGTTCATCTCTCATCGTATTTATCCCCCTTTTTTCTCCTAATAAAGGTTTGAAGTGGAGCCCTTGGATAGCGGAAGTCAATCGACGCAAACCTTGGTATCGCGGCATCGGTCCGCAGCAATTTCGCCGCGGAATCCTTTGCCGTTAGCTGTCGTTATTTCTGCTCCGGTATGTGAACACGTTTCATGAACAGAGAGAAGACGAAACCTACAATCGCAACGACAATCGCAATTTCGAAAACGTTCTGTATTCCCGCTGTCAAAGCAAGCGTCACGTTGGCCGGGTCCGTCTGGTCTGCCGTTTGTTTCAGAAAGCTGCTCATGCCCACAGACATGATACTTACCGCAACCGCTGTGCCGATCGCACCCGCCACCTGCTGGACTGTATTCATAATCGCGCTGCCGTGCGGGTAAAGTGAAGGAGGCAATTGGTTCAATCCATTCGCCTGCGAAGGCATCCAGACCATGGAGATCCCGATCATCAAGAAGGTATGAAGCGCAATGATTTGGGGGATTGTCGTCGTTGTCGTAATTCCGGATAGGAACCAGAGCACGACGGATACCAAGGCCATTCCTGCGGGAACAACCCATCTTGGCCCAAATTTATCGAATAATCTGCCCATAATCGGTTGCATGACTGCGTTCACAATCCCCCCGGGCAGCAAAACAAGTCCGGTAGAAAATGCGTTTAGACCTAAGCCTCTAATCAAATACATGGGCAGCATAAGCATAGCTGCCATCATCACCATTACAGCGATCATAAGCATAACCGTGCCAACCGTAAACATCGGCTGTTTGAATGCCTTTAAATCCATCACGGGCTGCTTCATTCGCAATTGCCGTACCGCAAATATCACAAGCGCCAATATGCCGACAATCAACGGAATCACGACCTTGGGCGACCCAAGTCCCCCTTCTCCTTCCCCGGCGCTGCTCAAAGCAAATACAATCCCGCCGAAGCCAAGTGTGGATAAGATAAGCGAATAGATATCTATTTTCGGCTTGGTAATGATCGAAATATTTTGCATATATCGCATTCCAAACAGAAGAGAAAACGCCAAAACGGGAAGAGACAATCCGAAAATCCAGTTATAGCTAAGCTGCTCGATCAACAGGCCGGAAAGAGTAGGTCCGACAGCAGGAGCAACCACGAGGACGAGCCCGATTAGCCCATAAGTCATTCCCCTCTTCTCGGGTGGAACAATGACCAGCACGGTGTGAAACATCAGCGGCAGTATGAGCGCTACGCCCGCGGCTTGAATAACCCGTGCAAGCATGAGCAGCTCAAATCCCGGGGCAACCGTCGCCACCGCCGTGCCGAGTAAAGATAACAGGAGCGAAGCCGTGAACAATTGCCTGGTTGAAAACCATTGAAGAAACAACCCCGATACCGGAACCAATATGCCCAGGGTCAGTAAGTAACCGGTCGTCAGCCATTGGGCCGTTGCGGCGGTGATATGAAACAGGTTGATTAAATCGCTGAGCGCTACGTTTAAAGCCGTCTCGTTAAACATCCCAATAAATCCGCTTAACAGTAAGGAAACCATGATTGGAATAACTTTATACTTTTGCACCGCACTATGCTGTGCTTCTGTCGTCACTGCTTGCATACTCTACACTCTCCCAGTTAAAATTCGATATTTAGACTTTAAGGATACTAGATATCTTTAATTGCTTTAAAAAAAGAGTTATGTACCTACATTCAGTTCCCGGTTCAATGAAATCGCTTAAGTTTAGCGAGGTTCATTTTCGGCGGGATATACCCGAGCTGCCTGCCCATTTTTAACATTTGTCCTCTATGATGAAATTCGTGGGTGGTGGTGTGCGTAAATAGCCATAATTCGGTTAACTCTACGCTGTCACTCTGCCAGGAGGCTTGAACGGTAGGGTCCCATTTGTTTTTAAATTCACTCAGAAATTCATGAACCAGGGCATCCGTTTTCTTAAAAATTTCACGCATTTCCTGTACATTGTCAATGGATTCTGGTTTTATTTTGGGAAGTGATTTACCAAGGGCACGACTCCCCAACCATACCCGGTAACAATCGGCTACATGAGCCTGTAGACTGCGAATAGAATCTCCGCCTAAGGCTTCAACTTCTTTAACATAATCTGTTTTGGAAAAAGTTTCGCAATAACGAAATAATGATTCCCTTGTGCGTTGGATCATTTCATACTGGCTTTTGAGTACGTCCATCTTCTTGCTCCTCTTTTGATAATAGGGGTCAAACGGGGGATTTCTCCCCCTGGTTAACTACTCTACGAACCTCTGGGCAGCCCACATTCCGCTATTTCGAATCAGCTTGCGTACGGATTCTACCCGGAAAGATGGAAGATGATGCCCCGGCATCAGATATACCACGCGTCCGGAGCCATAGGTATGTGCCCACGCTGCAGGCCACCGCTGGCCATCATGGTCATATTCGGCAAGTATAACCGCCGAGTCATGCGGACTCAGCTCGAACCGGAAAGGTTCTTCATCTATCGCAAAATCGCTTAAATTCCCCACAATCGGGTGACTCCCATGATTATATCGAATTGGCAGCGACGTATATTCCGGATGTCCCGTAACCCTGCCGCCGATTAACTTTTCGAGCTCTTCGCTTTGCTGCAGAGAGATACCGTTGTGAATAGCTAGCAGCCCCCCGCCGTTTTTCACATAGGATAGGAGCGCTTGTACCTGATCTTCGGGGATCTCCAGATCCGAAAAGTCGGTGTACGATATGAACAGATCATAACCCTTCAGTTTATCCTCCTGAAGCACAGCGTAATCATCCGTACATTCAACGTCCATAGCCTGTTCAAATATGGCTTGCAATTCGTGATCGATATACGTGAAAGGATGATATTTCGCGCCCTCGTATTGTCCAAGCGCAATGGCTTTCATATTCATAGTCTCCTCTCTTTCCCATTTACCAGGGTTATCCTATTTCCCTAATTTCATTTGAGCCGATAGCCGCCATTCACCCCCTTTATCGATTCAATCCTAGCCATTATAAAACAATATTAAAGATATAAAAGATAATTAATATCTTTAATTGACTTAAAAAAAGAAATTATTATATGACTATATTGTATTCCCGCACAAGATCAGACATTTTCTGATTTCTCAACTGTTCTTCCATCTTCTCTTCTGCCAATAATACCACCTTCTGAATCGGGCATCCAGGTCCATGTTCGAAACTGCAATCGAACAAAGAGGCCGAGCCTTCAATCGCATGAATGATATCTAGGAACGAAATATTTTCCCAATTTCGTTTGAGTCGATAGCCGCCATTCACTCCCGTTATCGATTCAATCATGCCCGCCTTCACCAACTTGGTCAGTATTTTGGACAAATAGGTTGGAGACACACTTTGCCGCTCCGCCAACTGCTGTACACCTATTGGTTTTTGGGGAGTCGCCGCAGTAAGAAAGAGCATCGTATGGAGGGCATAATCGGTAGCCTTGGAGTATTTCATTCATAATCACCTCAAACACAGACTTAACAAGTCTATAATAACTATTATGCTTTATTACGTCAAGCTTCAGCAGATGAAGGTTTGTTTCGATCTATTCCATGGCACTATTCATCCTGTCCAACCAAACACGTTATTTCTCCCAAAGTTCGACCAGTCGGCCTTCAGGATCTTCAATCCAAATAAACTTTCCAAATTCACTAACCTCTTTATTCTTTGCAAGAGGTACACCAATATGTTCAAGATGCTTAATAGTCTCGTCCAGATTATGTACTTCGAAATTTAACATCACTTGTTGTTCTGCCGGAAAATAATTGTCATTCTCGGTAAAGAAAGAAAAGATCGTCTCATTTCCTGATTGGGGTTTTATCACAGTCCCATTCCAGTTTTCTATTTCAATCTGCAGCACTTCACTGTACCATTTTTTTATTACATCCATATTCTTAGTTCTCCAAAAGATGCCTCCAAAACCTTTTATCATTGTATCTAACTCCTGTCTTTCATCAATTTTTAAATCTTAATGCCAGCAACTGAAGATTGCCCTTTCGTTTGCTCTTGGCCTTCCGGATCCCGAGGACTCATCGCACCGCCACGGTTTTAATGCTTACACTATCCTTTCTGGAAGTACCTATCAATTAAGTGCGTACTGTTTTTTTGCGGGTCTACATTTTATACTGGCTTTACTTTAAATAAAGGAGAGAAAAAAATGACTAAAAAAACAATACGCCTACTGATGCCGCAATGGCAAGGGGGAAACAATCCTAACTACTCTTTTGGAGCCGAACTCCTTGCTTGGCTAGCTCCTGACAATGATCAGCCCCTTATTCATGTCCCCGTTCAGGCTTATGACGGAATTCCGCTTGAAAACGAGAACGGTACGTATGGAAGAAAACAGCTGCTTGAGCAATTAGAGGCTGCTCATCATATCATTGATGCTTATAAACCGGATCGTATTGTTATGTTTGGTGGTGACTGCTTAGTCGAACAAGCCCCATTCGCCTATTTAAACGAACGATACAAGGGGGAATTAGGTTTGGTTTGGATGGATGCTCACAGCGATTTAGGCAGAATTGTAGGGTATGATTATGGGCATACCTTACCTCTCGGGAACTTGATGGGAGAAGGTGATGAAGAGTTCGCCAAACATGTAAAAATTCCTTTAAACCCTGAAAATGTGTTTATTGCAGGTATAAATGTACAAACAGATTTAGATACAGAAATCATTCAACGACTAGGTATTAAAACTGCTGGAACCCAAGAGTTAATGAACGGCACTAAATCTATAAAGGAATGGATTAAACAAAGTAACATTAAGCACCTAGCAATTCACCTTGATTTAGATGTGCTTGACCCTAAAGCATTTCGTTCTTTATTATTCGCCAACCCTGAAACCCCTTATGAATTTTCTGCTGCTGGAACCATGCAAATGTCCGGGCTCCTTAATCTGATTAAAGAGCTGTCTGAAGAAACAGATGTGGTTGGATTGGGTATAACAGAGCATTTACCGTGGGATTCTATTAACTTGAGGAAACTGCTTGGAGAAATACCTATTTTAAATAAGTAAAGTCATTAAAACGCACTCACGCACTATATGTTTGAACTGTACTGAATCCGTTCTTCTAAGCTTATTCCACTCCATGTCATAGGCATAAATCTTGACTACCGACAATTTCTTATTAACTTAGGAGAGACTCCGGACCTGCTGCTGTTTCAGCATGTTATTCAACTTACGTCCGTTCGCTCAATCCATTAAATTTTCTGCGTTCCCGTTCCAACAGTTCACGCAACGTCATCAAGCTTTCGGCCGCAGTTTGATGAGCTGTGTCGATGATGATGTGATCTCGGTCCCAAACATCATACTGCCGGTTCCTGACCTTCTCCCAAGTAGGTAGAACAAAACCGGGTATATCGGCTGCACGCGTTTCGACTCGATGCCTGTGTTCACGATCGTCAGAGCAGATCACTTCGATTTCCACAAACGGAGTTTCAAGGGATTCCGCCACGCTGCGCCAAGCTTGACGCGTTTCATGGATAGGATTGACTGTATCTGCTATGACGTCAAGGCCCAGCCGGAGATTCTGCGATGCAATCGCATAACACACGATGTAACCCGCAGGTCCATCGTCCCAAGTTCCGGCAACCCGCATAGCCTGCTCCACGACATCGACTCGCAGATACGCTGCTTGTAACTCTCTAGCCAGAGCGGATGATAGCGTGGACTTCCCGGTGCCTGGTAACCCGCTAAAGATATAAAGCATAAAGCTCTCCTCCTTCACAGCAACATCAGCATAACGTGAGGTACTCGTTCACGTTATGCTGATGTTTTATTTTTTTATTCTACGCCTTATCAGAAAAATGCAGTTTCGCCTCTGGGACGATTTCGTATCTTGTACTTGATCCAGAGAAACAGTATGAATGGCAACGCTGTGTTCGAAGCGATAAAGAACAATAGCGACGGCAAGCCCGTGAGCGGCACATACTCGGCACCTTTAAACGGAATAAACAATTGATCGCCAATAGGACTGTCAGAGAATAGGATTGCCGAAGCTGCGTTCCAACCGAGATGGCTGCCCGCCGCGATTGCCATGGAACCCGATTCTGAGTACGCATATGCCCATACCAGTCCCATCACAAAAGTAGTTGCAAACATAAAAATCATAACGGGGATGTTGCCGAACAAACCATGCGAGAACCAATGATAAACCCCAAAGGCGGCTGCCGAAAGAACAATTCCGGGGCGAACACCGAACCAGCGGATCAGTATAACAAGCAGTGCTCCCCGAAAAAGCAGTTCTTCAAACCAAACAGACTTAAAACTCCACCAACTGGCAGCGAAAAAGTCAGTCCATCGATAGCCGGCGTTTACTTCCCAGCCCGCTGACGTAATCAAAGACTCTGTCCATTTGACAACCGCACAAACGACCAGTCCAATCAGTAAAGCAATTCCAAATTGCCGCAGGCGCAGACCAATTGGATTGTACCCGAGTACGGACAACGGCTGCCTAATCGTGAAGCGAAGCAAAAGCCATGACAACAGTACCATTACGATCATGCCTAACATAACAAGTCTCCATCCCCTTTATCGATTTTATTCTCGCATGACTGTTCTTTTCGAAACTCATGCATTTGCAAGAGACAGCTTACTGATGTGGGATGATTTGCTGTGAATGTGAGGAGCCGACTTCTTGGATCCGTGCTTTACTTACGAATGTACAAAGAAAAAGTTTCCATACCTGGATTGTACGTCATTCAAACGGATAATAAAAAAGAGGCTGGGAAAATTCCCAGCCTCTCTTGGATAACGATTACGGTTCTTTTGAAGTAGACTAAGCTATGTGGATTGTGAAATAGCTAATTCCCCAGCTTTTTCACTCGGCCCATAAGACCGTAGAGCGTTCGGACAAATTCATTTCCGGTTAAATGTCCTAGCCCTCCATAAGCACAATCAATTTCATTGTACCGCCAATTCCGGTCTCTTCGGACGCTGGGCCCGTAAATCAGAACCGGAACGGGATCGCCGGTGTGTTCTCCTACCTCACAAGGCGTTGAGTGATCGGCAGCCAATGCGAGATAGGTGTTATCAGGCAGTCCCTGAGCGATAAGCCCCACCATTTTATCGAACTGCTCGATCGCTTTTGCTTTTTCAAGCGGTTCATTATCATGACCTTTCAGGTCAGGTGCCTTGAAATGTACCAAAACCATGTCACTGTGGGCGATTTCTTCGATCGCCAGTTTAGCTTTCAGCTCAATATTCGTATCGATATTTCCTGTCATACTGCTGTCCGTGATGGCTTTAAAGCCGGCCAGCCGTGCAACGCCGAGAACCGTACTTTCTCCCGCGATGCAGCTTCCTTTTATGTTTAGTTCATCCGTGACCGGCTCAAGACGAGCCAACTTCCCGGCTCCCCTGGTAAGAAGAAAATTAGCGGGCAGTTTGCCCTGTTCGACACGTTTTGCATTGACCGGATGATCCGATAAGATGGCGTGAAATTTAGAAAGAAGATTATTCAGGATCGATGCCGTTCTCTTGGACTCCTCCGAATCGTCCAGCGGCTGTACCTCTTGATAGGGACATCCGTCGTTCGGCGCTTTAGGGTCCGAATCGCTGATATTTTCGCTCAATCCGGCTCCCCGCAGGATAAGTACAGCTCGATGTTCCGTTGCCGGTTTAACATACACCTTTACCCCTTGAAGCTCCAAACCGTTGATCGCATCCGCGATTTCATCTGTTCCCTGCCGGATCCGTCCCGCTCTGCGATCGACAACGATTCCGTTGTCGTCCACCGTGGCGAAATTACACCGAAGCACGACGTCTCCCTCTTGAACCTCCATTCCGATTCCCAGAGCTTCGATCGGCCCCCGTCCGGGATAATGATGCGGCTGGTAGCCGAATAAAATCATATGCCCCATATCCGTCCCCACGGGAATGCCCGAACCGATCAAATCCATCATGCCTGAAATGCCCATCAAAGCCAGCTTGTCCAAATGAGGCGTCTTCGCGAATTCCAACGGCGTTTCATGATTAAGCAGTGGGTGGGGGCGGTCTCCTACCCCGTCAGCAATGGCTAAAATAACTTTTCTCTGCAGCATGGTATCCTCCTAATAATCTATATTCCGATGACTTTAAACCAGGTGAATATGGCCAAGCTGATCACGCAAGCACCGATAAAGCATGTCACGACCGCATATTTCACTTGATCCAATACGGTAAAATATCCTGTGCCGAAATAGATGGTATTCACCTTGGAATGCGGCGGAAGCGTGATGGTGTACGTCATGGTCATGGCTGCGGCTAAAGCTAGCGGGACAGGGTCCAGTCCGAGCGTTTTGGCCAGTGCGATGAATGCCGGTATCAATATCGTCACTCGTACGGTTTTGCTTGTAAAGATAAGATGGCTGTACATGCTGAGGAACACCACCACGATATAAACCAGAGCATGGTTCATTTGCTCTAATCCCAGAGCGTCTACGACCTTGCCGATGATCCACTCCGCGCCTTTCGATTTATCCAGCGCATTACCGACCGCGTAGGCACCTGCCGCGAAAATCATCAGCTCCCATTTGATGTTGGTCTCTTTCCATGTCAGCAAACCGACTCGGGGCAAGAGACACAGGAGCGCAGAGAGCACGGCCGTTTGTTCCGTACTGATCTCGAAACCGAACCAAGCCTTGTGGTAGTCACCGGTCGCCCATAGAACTACAGTAAAAATAAAGATCGCCACAGCCTTCTTTTCATCCAGGGAGAATGAACCCAACTTCTTTAACTCATCCTTGAGTGTATCCATCGCGCTTGTGAAATTGGTTTCATCCTTGAATGAAAACAGCTTTAATCCGACGAAGAACGTGATGAGCATCGTAACGATCGCAGTGGGCATAGAGGCCAGAAGCCAATCCATGTAGCCGATGTTACCTCCTGCCTGATCATTAATGAATCCGACTGCGATAATGTTTCCCGAAGTAGCCGTCATGACACCCGATGTCGCAATCGCGTCGGCTTGAACCCCTTGAAGCATCATCGTCTTGCCAAGGTTGCTTTTACCCGGTATCGCTTTGTAGACTTCCAACAAAATTAGGCAAATCGGCACCATAAGTGTAGCTCTAGCCGTAGTGGAAGGAACGAAGAAGGCGAGAATAAAATTGATGACAATCAATAAAAACAACGTCGTTTTCGGCGTCTTACCGAACTTTGTGACCATCCATAACGATAATCTTCTGCCCAAATTCGACTTGATCATGGCAGCGGTGAGAATAAACGCGGAGACCATCAGCCAGATGACGTCATACCCTAATGTTCCGAACGCGACCGATTGATCCTTAACAGCTCCGACTAGAGGAAGCAGTAAAATGGCCATAATGGAGGTCAAATAAATAGGAATCGGGGTGGTAATCCAAAGAATGAGCGCTCCGGTGAAAATGGCGATCGAACTTTGGGCTTGCGCGCTCATGCCTTCAGGCGTCGGCATAAAGAACAGCAGCAATCCGACCGTTATGGCCAGGGGAATCCCCCACTTCTTCATGCTTTCTTCCATCTTGCTCTTTTTCTTGATCGGCGGCTGTTTGTCATCACTTTCTAAGTTCCCTTTGATCTCGGACATCTCGTGCCCTCCCCGTCTAATGATAACGCTTTCATAATAGACAATATTTTTTGTTGAATCAATCCGATTTTATTCTTGTAATCCTCTCATCTTGTTATCAATCCAGATTCATCGAATCCCCATCCTTTTATTTATTTTCGTTTGCATTTTTAGTATAGTAACGATGATTGTATCAATCAATTTGATTATCTTTTATAAACAATAACAAATCATTATAATACAATTTCCTTGAAAGGTGAACTGCCCATGAACTTCAGCAAACTGCAAACATTCCTCACTCTATCCGAGTGCTTGAACTTTACGGAGGCGGCCGAATTGCTCTATTGCTCCCAACCGTCCGTTAGCATGCAAATTCAAAGCATGGAGGCGGAGTTGGGGGTATTACTTTTTGACCGGATCGGCAAAAAGCTTTACCTGACGAAACAAGGCGAAGAGTTCAAGCCTTACGCGGAGCAAATGATCAACCTGCTGCATTCAGCCAAAGATCATATTAGGCAGTTGGAAGACTTATCCTATGGAACATTGTCGTTCGGTGCGAGCAATTTTGTGGGCGTCTATCTGCTTCCCATGATCCTGCGCAATTATTCCAAAACGTTTCCAAATATTAAAATCAACATGAGTATTACTTCTTCTAGCCATCTTATTCACATGTTGGAATCTAATAAAGTTGAATTTCTTGTTCTGTCTGATCGGGTATTGATGGATGAATCCCGTTTTGAACGTAAAACTTTTTACGAGGACGAGCTTGTCCTTATTGTCAACCCTCTGCACCCGCTTGCCGCAAAGCCGGTTTGTACCCTACAGGACTTGGCCAACGAAACGTTCATTATCAAACCTGACAAATCGGCCACGCGAGGTTACTTGGAAGGAAAGTTTGAGGAATTAGGGTTTACTCCACCCAAATATCTTGAAATCAGTAACTTGGAAGGAATTAAACAAGCGGTTATTCATGAACTTGGCGTATCGATTGTTTCTAACTTTGCCATTCAACAAGAAATTAAAAGCGGATTGATCGTCAAAATACCCGTAAAAGGGGTTACCTTCACCAGAGGGATCTGTTATGTCTATCATCGTCAAAAGCATTTTTCTCCTGCGGCCAAACAACTTGTTTCATTATTAGATCAATTCTATGACGTCAATTCCAACTAATGGGCGAAGCAACCGAAGTGCGATAGCCGTCTTTGGCTTGTTTCTTTCGGCACTTCTCGGTTGTTATCGCAAAATATGAAAATGACCGGGCAAGCAACAGCCTACCCGGTTCATCCGCTTTACTGCTATTTGTAATACAAGTTCAGCGTAACATCTATAGAGCAAAATTTAGATCTGGCATTCTGAGTATCGATTTATTGAATCAATGTGCCATCAACATAAACCAACCTCCTCATTTTAGTTGACTCAAAAATCATTCCTTTATTCTCCTATCAAAATACAGATGTACTTTTCTTAATAGATTCTTAATGAATTGCAGTAAATATGTATTTCTCTATCTATTATTGATATGATTTGATCGTGATCAAGATTGGCTTTATTTCGCTGAAGTAGGAGGAATGATTCACCATCAATCAAATTTTAATAGTAGACGATGAACCCGGAATTCGTCAGTTAATTAGGATGCATTTAGAACAAGCGGAACTTCAAGTCATAGAAGCCGGTTCAGGACGACAAGCTATTCAATACTTACAGGAATATGCCATAGAATTAGTGATATTGGACCTCATGATGGATGATGGCAACGGGTTCGAGGTACTGCAATATCTACGGGACGCAAATATGGAATCATTAGTAATTGCGCTTAGTGCAAGACGAGAAGTGCAAGACAAAATCTTGACGCTCGGATTAGGTGCAGATGATTATGTCACAAAGCCTTTTAGCCCAGTGGAATTGGTTGCTCGCGTACAAGCACAGTTAAGAAGACATCGCCCTCATTCTTCTTATCCTGCTAAGATTCTACGTTTAAATAAATTAGTGCTGGATATCGAAAATTATCTTTTGCGAAATGATGGAATATCATTTTCTGTGACCCCGGTAGAGTGCCGACTTTTAGAAATGTTCATGCAAAATCCAGACCGCGTTTTAACCAAGAGAGAAATTTACAAGCAGGTGTGGAATCATGAAAACTTTGATGATAACAATTTAAGTGTTTTTATCAGCAAACTGCGAAGCATTCTTGAACCCACGGAGGATTCGCCTCATTACCTTCACACCATACGTGGAATTGGTTACAGATTCTCAGGTGATGGACAATGAAAAATCGAACAAAGCTTTGGCTACTTATGCTCATTAGTGCAATCACTAGTATTCTTCTGTTTAGTTCACTTAGTCTCGTTATGGGTAAAATAGGAGATAGGGGTTATGATCTGAAAAGCCTGAACGCCCTCTCGCAAGAAGTACTTAATACGATTGCAACGCATCAAGCTTTTCAGATCGAAGACATCACGCCAATATTGGATAATGCTCATAGCAACCATCCTGATATTCGTTATGAATGGATTTCAGCAGATGGATCGACGATTTATGATACCTTCGGAGAAAAGAAAACCTATGATTTTGAGCAGCTTGCAAATCGAATGCTTAATATGCCTCAGAACCTATGGGGGGTCGATGAACCAGTTACGCTTACTTTTTCTATTAGCCAAGCTCATCAACCCTATTATTTGTTGATGAGCTTGTCCAGTGACGACATGAAAAATGGGCAAGTTTACTTTTTCATGCGCACCTTTAAAGCCCTGTCTACTTTTATGCTACCGTTAATTGTTGCTTTATTAATTCCCTATCTACTGTCTCTATGGTTTTTCTCTTCCATGGACAAACGAATCAATAAGCTCAATCATGCTTTAGGGCAGCTTAACCTCCAAAGTGAACTCACTGTACTAGAGGATACGAAAAAGGATGAGATTGGCCAACTCACTACGCATTATAATGCCATGGCTCGCCGTATTCAAAATCAAGGCGAACAAATCAAGCAATTTGACGCCAGACGAAATCTGCTGCTATCTAATCTCTCCCATGATCTGCGCACCCCGCTAACGATGATTTTAGGCTATGCGGAAACGATTCGCGCTGGATTATATAAGGATGAGAAGGAGCTGCAGGCGAGTGCCAAAGTTTTGCTGCAGCGCTCTCGTTATATCGATAAGCTATTAGATCAATTGTTAGATATTACTCGTCAGGACGAGGGGAATTTAGAGCTTCATGTTGACTTGCATAATGTATCTGAGATGATGCGAAAAGTGGCTGCAGACTACCTGATGTTTCTTGAGGGGCAAAACTTTACTGTTGAAGTCAATATCCCCGACGAGGATATCCAAGCCTGGATTGATGCCTCCCTAATCGAACGTGCGCTGCGAAACCTGTTGGACAACGCGATCCGTTACGGATCAGAAGGCCATTATCTTGAGGTCGGGCTTACGGAAAAGTATGATGCCCTATTCATGACGGTTATCGATAAAGGACGCGGCATTCCCTTACAGGATCAAAAACATGTTTTTGAACGGTTCTACCGTGTCGATGGCAGCAGAAAAGGCGAAGGACTCGGCATTGGACTATCCATTGTCCAAGAAATCATTTCCCTCCATGACGGATCAATTACCTTCACGAGTGTCCCTTTTGAAAGAACAGTATTCGAGGTCCAGCTGCCAAATCATCAGCGTGAACAATCAAAGTCATAATAGGTAATGTAATAGGGCACCCAAAAGGTGCCCTATTATCTGTTAATCGTATATAACTCTCCAAAGACGCTTGTGCTTTTTTTAAATAGCTTCCCTTAAAACTGGAATCATGTTTCTGATAACGGTGATCGCTTGCTTTAGCTCTGCTTACTCTTTTGATCGATCATCTTTAGCAGAATTGTTACGGCCTCCGCTCTAGTTGCCTTATCATGAGGAGCGAATTTGTTCGAACCTTGGCCTGATATCAGGCTAAGATTCTTCAACACTGCTACCTGAGCCTTTCCCCAGCTTGGAATGTCTGCGTCGTCCACGAAGTCGGTTATAGTATTCACTTCCACCTTCAGTGCTAGCGCTTTAGCGATCATCACAGCCATCTCTGTGCGTGTAATTTCTGCATCTGGACGGAAACTGCCATCCGAGTAGCCGTTAACGATGCCCGCTTGAACAGCTTGCTCTATCGCTTTCTGCGCCCATGTTCCAATCTTCGCCGAATCGTTGAACGTAAGCTTCGCAGCTTCCTCTTGCCGTTTCAACGCCTTCATCAGCATCACCACAAATTCAGCCCGAGTGATGATGGCATTCGGCTTGAACGTGCCATCCCCATACCCATTCACGAATCCGCTCTGTACTGCCTTATTGATGTCGGATACTGCCCAGTGCCCGGCTATGTCACTAAAGTTAACTTCCTTCGACTCGTCTATCGAGGGTGCTCCAATGGGCAATCCCGACGCCCGATCTACCACCAGCACAGCAAATTTCATGAAGTTGTCCACCTCTACGCTGATGCGATTGCCTTCGATTTTGCCGTTCTCGATTTTCACCCATGTTTTCGTAGCTTCATTATAGTGAAAAATCGCTACCGTTTGGTTGCTATTCACTTGGCTTTGTTTAAATACCATAGTCAACGTAGCTGGCTTACTGAGATTTTCTGGAATATTCTTCTGAACGTCGAACACCGGGCTTGCCGAAATTTCATTATGTGCAAAAAGATTTTGCGTATTCGATACCTTCTCAATGTTAATTTCCAACGGTTTGCTGGTAGCATTAGCCGGAATACGTATGAAGATCTCTTGATCCAAGCTCACTTCACCGGTGCTTCCTAACGGAAGTGTTAGTTTCCCATTCGTTGAGTAAATGGGGCTGCTGATTGAACCATGGTTACTGCTTGAACTTCCGCTTGAACTTCCGCTTGAGCTGTTTCTTGGCGTAACGGGGTTGGATGGGGAGGAAGTTGGGCTTGATCCGGCGCCATTCGTCGAAACCACCGTGAACGTGTATTCTGTTCCGTTCGTCAATCCCGTGACCGTGACCGGACTCAAGGTTGTGCTCGTGCCTGTGAATCCTCCTGGACTCGACGTAACCGTATACAGCGTGATCGCACTTCCCCCATCACTCGCTGGGGCGTCGAAGCTGACCGTTGCTTGTCCATTACCTGCGGTCGCCTGGACATTCGTCGGTGCACTCGGCACACCGATCGGTGCAACGGGCGTCACACTCGACGTTGCCAATGATGCCGCGGAGTTACCTGCACCATTCGTCGCAACTACTGTGAACGTATACGCCGTTCCGTTGGTCAACCCCGTGACCGTGACCGGACTCGCGGTTGTGCTCGTTCCTGTGAATCCTCCTGGACTGGACGTAACCGTATAGCCCGTGATCGCACTTCCACCATCGCTCAATGGGGTGTCGAAGTTGACCGTCGCTTGTCCATTGCCTGCGCTCGCCGTCACATTCATCGGTGCGCTAGGCACACTGATCGGTGCGACGGGCGTCACACTCCCTGATGCCGCTGATGCCGCGGAGTTGCCTGCGCTATTCTTTGCAACTACTGTGAACGTATACGCCGTTCCGTTCGTCAATCCCGTGACCGTGACCGGACTCGCGGTTGTGCTCGTTCCTGTGAATCCTCCTGGACTCGACGTAACCGTATAGCCCGTGATCGCGCTTCCCCCATCACTCGCTGGGGCGTCGAAGCTAACCGTCGCTTGTCCATTGCCTGCGGTTGCTGTCACATTCGTCGGTGCGCTAGGCACACTGATCGGTGCGACGGGCGTCACACTCCCTGATGCCGCTGATACCGCGGAGTTGCCTGCGCTATTCTTTGCAACTACTGTGAACGTATACGCCGTTCCGTTCGTCAATCCCGTGACCATGACCGGACTCGCGGTTGTGCTCGTTCCTTTGAATCCTCCTGGACTCGACGTAACCGTATACAGCGTGATCGCACTTCCACCATCGCTCAATGGGGCGTCGAAGTTGACCGTCGCTTGTCCATTGCCTGCGGTTGCCGTTACATTCGTCGGTGCGCTCGGCACAGCAACTACTTTAAACGCATTTGAATGAGAATATCCTGCTGCATGACTTCCATTCTGATCGTCAACACGAATGTGCAAATACCACGTACCTACAGCAGAAGGCGTAGAAATGGACTCTTCGCTCGTGAACTCTACCCACTCCACATTCGGCCAATCGGGCACCGTTACCGCTGTTGACCATCGGTAATACGTTTTGGAAGATCCTACAAAATCAGGAACAGTAACCGTTACCTTTGTTGAATTAGCTTGCTTTCCCTCTGATTCGCCGTTTGGAGAATAGCTGACTCCGTAAGATAAAATATTGAGGAATGTATGCCCCCAATCAGAAGCATACGTCTTCGCTATAGAAGGATCAAAGGCTATCACCGAAACAGGTTTAAAAGAATTACTAAACGCATTAGTTCCAATTGCAGTTGAATCCCCTTCAATAATCACGCTTGTTAATCCATAATTATCAGAAAATGCAAAATCACCTAAGCTCGTTACACTGTTTGGGATCGTTACACTCGCTAATTCGTTCCAATAAAATGCATTATTACCTATGCTCGTTACACTGTTTGGGATCGTTACACTCGTTAATTTGTTCCAATGAAATGCAGAAACGCCTATACTCTTTACACTGTCCGGGATCGTCACACTCGTTAACTGATTATTATAAAATGCTGCATCTCCTATGCTCGTTACACTGTCCGGGATCGTCACACTCGTTAATTGTTTATTATAAAATGCAGCATACCCTCCTATGCTCGTTACAGGATATCCATCTATTGTAGCAGGAATATCAACCTCTGTGTCCGTTCCAGTATATCCTGTAATGGTTACTTCTGAGTTACTTTCTGTGTATTCATAATCTCCGGATACTGCCGCCTTCGCCTCCTGAATACTACCTCCTGTCCATGAGCCTAGCGTAATCAAAGCCAGCGTGAGTAGACAAATGATCAACTTCCTTATTTCCAACAAATTCGATCGCATCATGTGACTGTTGCACCCTCTTCTATTATTATTCGATTGCACCACTCCACATTTTACTAGAGAATTCTAACTTGAATCTTAATGGATTCTTAATAGATAATGTAAATTTATGTAATTAAAAATCGGGAACATTACACTGTTTCACTGTACGTGCGTTCGTGCTGATCAGGCGTTAGATAGCCATCTCGCCACCTTGTAAGCCAGCCCACAGCGTAATCGACGTGAAAAACGACTCACCGTATAAGGCACCACAAAAAAGACCCGCATCCGCTCATAACCGAGCTAATTGAGCCTCTTCAATCTCCAGCCCCTACCTAGAAAAAAATGATGCGCCCTTGCGATTACTCGCGACGGTATTGCATCAGGGTGAGCGCGGTTTGTACGATATCGGGCATGCCATCCTAGAATGGACAAGTATGGTCCTCCATTTTAATGAACCCGACATACCATCCGACCGAGGGCTTATCGCTTCCTCCCGTTTTCCTGTATATCGCGGATCATCATTCTCTTCCTGGATGATGATCCGCGAGGAAATCGACTTCCTCAACCGGAGATATCTTCAGAGAGCTATTTAACCAAAGTCGGTCGATCCCGCCGCTAAAGTCCTTGCTGCCATAATCCGCTCTATTCACCCATTCTTGCATTCGTTCCTTGCCAATATCGCGAGCCATCGCTTGATAGTACCACACAACGGAATAACGCATGGCTGATGCCGACGTATGATCTTGATTCCAAATTTCGCGGGCTCGTCTATTCCCGTCCCACTTCTTCACCGTGTTCTCATCCGCAACGGTACCCGCACCTCAAGCACTCACTTTTCTCCGTTTTATATCAACAAGTAGCACTATTGAAACATTGTAGTCCCTTTACAATCCAACAGCCATAAATTTCGCCCTATTTGTGGTACCCTTCAGCTTAACGGGTTTATCGTATCCGCGCTATTCGACCTGTTACGCACACGAAAAGTTACCTTTGTCCCATTATCTATCGTACTTTGTATATCGAGCCCTGTTCCAAAGTGCCTTTTTAATCGCTGATCCGTATTAATCAATCCGACTCCCGAACTACTGTCCGCTCTTCTTTCCAGTATTCTTTGTAATTGATCTTTGTCCATTCCAATTCCATCGTCTTCAATGGTTATCTCTGCATGCGTATCATAGACAGAAACCCGGATAACAATCTTCCCTCCGCGGGGGCGATTCATAACTCCATGTCTTATCGCATTTTCAACGAGAGGCTGGATCGTAAGAAACGGGATTTCTAATTCCGCATAGTCATCTATCTCCCAATTGATCTGCAGCTTTTCTTCGAAACGGATCTTTTCGATATATAAGTAAGAGCGCACTAGACTTAGCTCCTCTTCAATCGGAACAAGTCCATTCGGATTTTCGAATTTAAATTTATTTCTCAAAAAATTACTGAGCTCATGGAGCAAATTACCCATCTTATCTAAATTAATTTCTTTTAAAGCTATGACGGAATTTAAGGCATTAAATAAAAAATGAGGCTGAATTTGCGCTTGGAGCCATGCAGCTTCTAATTGCAATTGTTCACGAATGACTTGCTTAATCGTGGTTAGAGCCTCGATCCGTGACTTTATTTCTATGGCCTCCACCGGCTTCGTCACATAGTCGTTTGCCCCCGCCAAAAATCCGCTCTGAATATCTTGCGGTTGACTTCTTGCGGTGAGGAGCAGAATAGGAAGCTCAGCGAGTGTATATCGCTCACGAATGATCCGTGTCAGCTCATAACCGGACATCTGCGGCATCATAATATCAGAAATGATCAGATCCCATTCCTTGGTACCCAGTACTGCTAACGCTTCTTTACCGCTCGTTACCATCGTCACCTCATAGTCTTCCGGCGGTAGAATGGTTTCAAGCACTTGAAGGTTGATAGGATCATCATCAACAATTAATAAGTGCGGACGATCGCGATGCACGTCTAATAAAATGGTTGGTTTCACGACCGGCGGGATATCCGCCTTTTCCCCGTTTTCCCAGACATTTTCTTGAATCGGCACGGATCGTAATGGCAATGGCTCAAGTGCGCTCGTCCTATCGTTCTCTTCCTCCGCCACCAAGTCTGCCAGCTTTAATGAAAATTTAAATTCAGAGCCTTCTCCTGCAACAGAGGACACGGCTAACGTACCTCCCTGAAGCTCGACCAGCTGCTTGCTTATACTCAAACCTAACCCGAAGCCGCCTTCAATCATGGTCTCACGCGTGCTGGCTTGTTCATACGGACGGAATAGGCGCTTAAGCATGTTCTCATCCATCCCGATACCGGTATCCGCAATAACGATACAGGCTTGTCCCTCTTCCACATAAGCTCGAATCGAAATGACCCCATCGTTTGTATATTTCACTGCGTTATGAAGTAAATTGAAAATAATTTGAGTCACCCGGTTCTCATCCGCATGTACGGGAGGAAAATCTTCAGGAATATGATTTACAATTTGCAGAGACTTCACTTCTGCATTTAATTGCAGCATATCAAGCACGCCGGTTACAATTGGCTGAATAAACAGGACTCTTTGCTGTATACGCGGATTGCCTTCCCGTAAACTCATCACATCAATCAAATCGTTTAATATCAATGTCATTCGACGTCCTACAGATAAAACCGTTTCAAGCTCTTTGATACTCCTTTCCTGCAACAAATGCCGCTCCCGTTTTAAAACGGATTGTGACATATTAAGAATACTATGAAGCGGATTTTTAAATTCATGAGAAGTATTTGCTAGGAATTGATCTTTATGGTCATTCATCCTTTGCAAGGTTGTCGCAAGCTCTTTCGTGTTCGCATGCATGATTAAATAATCTTTAAACCATACAGAGGCTAAACAAGCCATCGCAATAATCATATCGAACGGATAGTAGACAAGACTTAAACCGCTATCCAGCAAGATTAACGACCAAAGAGAATGGTTCATCAACGCAAGAAAAGAGAAAAGCAGTAAAAGATTGCTCTTTAAATCTTTAATTACTTTTTTAAACATCGTAATCAGCGTTATAACTGCAGCAGTACCGCCTAATACATAATAAATAGGGAAGAGCATGATCACTTGAGTTGGATTTAAAAACAACGTGATGCTGGCAGTCCCTAGACTCATTATTTTATAGACAGGGTACATCCTACGCCAATATGGAAGCTCGCGATGATTCGTACACTGGAGCAAAGCATAGGCTGCAATAACCAAAGCAAAATTAGTCAGCCTAAAATCCCAATTACTTCCAATGTAAAATAATTGATGGAACAACTTCTCATCCGTACTAAAGACACTCGTGATCGTTACACATAATGCAAGCAAACTGAAATAAAGCAGCTTCTTTTCCTTATTTCCTAGTAAATACAAAATAAGTGCATAGACAGCATGCATAATAAATATAATCGCTGCCAAAAACTGCATAAAAATGGAAAATTTCATCTCTTTGGCAATGGCTTCTTCTGAACCGAATTTAATGGATCGGACAATGCCCCCGCTTCGACTATCCACATAATTTGCCGCCTGAATGACGAGTTCGATTACACCATTGTCATCTGCTGTAAAGGTTGTAGAATAAGGTAGGTCCTTCGAAATATATTCATCCTTTATCGTCGCAACCTGTCCGGATTTAGTAAGTAATCGACCGTTTACATATAATTCTGATGCAGTGCGTACGCTGGGCACACGAATACTATAATTCAGGTCCTTTTCCGGATTTACATAAACTCGCAAGCGATAAGAACCGAATCCGTATGGAGTTGACTTCCCGGCATGCAAAGCTTCATTCCATCTTCCCGGAACCCCAATAAGCCTTGGCTTACTCTCGCCAAATCCTTGTAGCTGCCTGCCATCCATCAGCCGTTGTGAGGGATAAAACTCCCATTCTCCATCAAGTAAAACAATTTCCCCGTCCTCTGCATTCCAATTGCGCAAATCGAATTGCCCGTTTTTAATCGGCTCATGTTTTTGATCATGAAACATTTCCATCCACAAAATGCGCGAACCGGATAAAATAATCAATAACAATCCTAGCATTACTAGCATATTGCTCTTCTTTATTTGGTATTTGGATGAATGATTTGCCAAGAAATATACCTCTCCTATTCGTTCTCATCTAAAAAATTTATGTAGGCACTAACTCCTAGTTTACTTTATGCCATGAATTTCCTTGTGTCTATTATACAGCCATACATACTTAGCAAACTTTAGATTTTTATTGAAATAAAAAAGAATGAGCCAAAATGTCCTTTGCCCATTCTTTTATGAATTCGATTCCTTATTTAGCTCTGATCTTTTAAATTCGTCCAATCAAAAAGAACCCCCATGGCTGAGCTGCGGTTCTGCACCAGTGAATCATAGACCTGAGCGGCCTCTAGCGGGGAATAACGATGGGTAATCAACGGGGCTACATTCATTCTTCCTTGCGTAATATAACTCAAATACAGAGCCGCCATATCGGGATGATCCCAACCTTTGTAATTCATCGTTCCATGGATACCCAGAATGGCAACGGAGTTGGATACCACATTGCTTCCGATTCCCTGTGCAGTAGGAGTAGCGGTATCTCCGAGTAAAATCACGCGTCCGAACTTGTTGACGAGTTGTGTGGCCTCAGCTAATACTGCCGGATGACCCGTAATATCGAAGACAACGTCAAGCATTTTCCCCTTAGTCTTCTTTGAAATTTCCGCCTTAGCTTTCGCCCCATCCATAGCCATCCGGTGGATACCCGCCTTTTCAGGAAGGAGTCGGATTCGGCTCTCCGCCGGATCAATGGCGTATATCTCTTTGGCGCCAGACAGATAGAGGTATTGGGTAACCAATTGTCCAAGGAGTCCAAGTCCGATCACACCGACCGTTTCTCCGAGAAATAACTCCGCTCTCCTTACCCCAAGCTGCGTTGTTTTGGCAAGACTGATCCATACGCCTTCCTCAGAGCTGACCTCATCCGGAAGCACAGTTACATGGGTAGCTTCTGTCTTAAAATATTGGGTATGCGGTCCATCGACAAATACGCGATCACCTTTGTGAATGGCCCGGACATCCTCACCGACTTCAAGTACTTCAGCGACCATGGAATAACCGGGGTAAAACGGATACTTAACCCAGCTAGCCCAGTTTGTATCCTTGTCGAACACGCCTCTAAGACATTGAAGCTCCGTACCTGTACTAATGAGTGAAGTGATAGCCGCGCATAAAATTTCTGTCTTTCCGAGTTTGGAATCGAATGATTCCTTGCGAATCTCTACCTTTTGTTTTTCAGCGAAAACGATGCTTAATGTTTCCATCTTCATTCCTCCTCCGAAGGGATGATTTACCCTTGTGATTAGCTTAGATGGATCGGATTAGGAAAAGAAGAGCATGGTTTTGCAGAAATTTAACACTTATACAGGTCAAAATGTCGGATGAATATTAGAGGTTTTTATCAAACAAACCCTTGTATTGACTTGGGGAAATACCCGTGTACTTCTTGAAAAGACGGGTAAAGGTTTGGACATCGTTAAAACCAAGGCTGGTGCTAATTTCCGTCATGTTCATTTCCTGTATTTTCAAAAGCGATTTGGCTTTTTCAATTTTGATCTCCCGATGCAGCAGGATGGGCGATTTGCCGAACATTTCTTTGAAACGGTTACTGACATAGGTTGGATTCATATGTAATTCCTTGGCGAGATCCGATAACGAAAAGGAAGCCTCCGGCTGGGATACGATCTTCAGTAAAACGGATAAAAAGCTGTGAGACTGCTGCCTCATCTCGGCGACGTGAACTTTTTCAAAAGCATTGTCTACTAGTAAATACAGTAATTCCAGCGATTTAGCTTTTTGCAAAATGATGTTGGATATGTAGCCCCCTTGTGTCCTGGAGAGCATAAATTCGTCAAATACAGCTTCGAATTTTTTGTGGTTTTTCAGCGGATAAATGTAGGGGATTTGTAGAAGCGGCAGAACATCAACCACATTCTGAATCTTAAAAGTGAAATTCCACCATAGAAACTCAGTCTCCTCATCATTATCTTTATATTGATCATATTCCAAATCAGGAGGAATAAAGATGACGGTTCCCGGATCAATGTCATAGATTTGGTTCTGAACTCTAAGTTTAGCTGATCCTTTTCTTATATAAGTCATCATATAAAATTCTTTAATGATGTTCTTTCTATAGTTCATCTCCGTACGGTGATGGATATCGAACGTCAAAATTTTCAACTCAGCTGTTTCCAGCAGAGATGAGAGGATGTCATCTTTCATAATAAGCACATCCTTTTACGGAAAATGTTTTTAATCGATTTTCTAATTTAGGGACATTAATAGTTAATGAGATTAATTATGCTAATATGAGTGCTAGAGCGACGGTTGACTCGATACCGATTCGTTCTAGAGTAACTCTTGTTAGAAAGGACCGTGCAAGAAATGATTTCAAGAGAACAATTAGAAAAAAATCAAGTATGGCTTTATGCTTTCGTACTAATCATCGCCGCTGGATTTGGTTTGTTGTGGCCGGATTCCAGCGAAAACTTAGATCGTATGATTTCGTTTGTACTTGCCATCTTAATGTATGGAATGTTTGCCCAAATCCCGTTCTTTCGTTTAAAAGAGGCGCTAGCGAATCGAAAGTTCATCTATGCGCTATTGATTACAAATTACCTAGTCGTGCCTGTCCTAGTTTGGGGATTAACCCGGTTTCTTCCTAACGATCCGGCAATCCTGTTAGGTGTACTTCTTGTTTTGCTTACTCCCTGCATTGACTACGTTATTGTCTTTACACATCTTGGACGCGGCAACGAGAAGCTTATTTTGGTCTCAACCCCTATACTCTTCGTGACTCAAATGCTTTTATTACCGGTTTATCTATGGCTTTTTATGGGCAAGACAGCGGCAGAAATAGTGAGCGTCGGGCCGTTTCTCGAAGCATTTTTAGGTCTTATTGTGGTTCCGCTGGTTCTTGCTCTGCTTACTCAATGGTGGTCAAGACGACAACCGCTGGGAGAACGTTTTCTTGACGCGACAGCATGGCTTCCCGTACCTTTTATGGCACTAACCCTGTTTGTTGTCGTTGCATCCCAGATCTCTAAACTGTATACCTCTTTTGATTCTATTATCCAGGTGATTCCCGTCTATGCCGCATATATGGCCATCATACCCATTATTGCCCGCATAGTTTCTCGTATATTCCGTTTAGATACAGGGGCGGGGCGGGCTCTTATCTTTAGTGCGGGAACTCGTAATTCTCTTGTCGTTCTCCCCTTTGCCCTGGCGCTGCCTGAACCTCTAAACGGGGTAGCGTCTGCAGTAATCGTAACGCAAACAATTGTAGAACTTATTGGGGAATTACTGTATATTCGACTTGTTCCAAAGGTACTTTTGCGAGACACGGAAGTGCCGAATTAGTAAGGGTTGCGGTACCATAGCATCACTATTCATAGAAAAACAAGACCACCCATTTAATATGAAGGTCTTGTTTTTTCTTTGGAGCGACTAATCTTACTTTAAGACTATTGATGCAACCACAATACCTATTATGATTACAAGAATAAGGATTCCAGTGCTTTTCCAACCTAAACTACCTGTTAAATCAGTAAGGTTTCCATTTTCAGCCCTATTGAACGCATCGCTCATATTTCCGGTCGGATTTCTTTTTAATTCTTCGTGTCTTAGTCTTTCTCTTCTTCTTTCAGGAGTTTCTTTCTCTTTACTCATTACGACACCCCCGTTTTCACTAATTTTAACATAGGTTATTGACAAATTTCCCCTTTAAAAACAATATTCTTATAGAAAAACACCCCAAAACAAAAAAAGCCGCAAGGATGCGACTTACTATATTGAAAATCTAATCTATGGGCAGTCGGATGCCGCGCCAACCGCTTACATCGCATTGACCATATTCATTATCACCCACAGCAACCATCGTTCCGTCCGATTTAAGGCCGACAGTATGAGCGCAGCCCGCCGCTACCGCCACCATATCGCGCCAGCCGCTTACATCACATTGGCCATGCTCATTCCGGCCCGCAGCCACTACAGTACCGTCCGCTTTAAGGCCGATGGTATGATAACTGCCCGCGGCTACCGCCACAATACCGCGCCAGCCGCTTACATCACATTGGCTATGCTTATTCAAACCGACAGCCGCCACCGTTCCGTCCGATTTAAGTCCGACGGTATGAAGGTACCCCGCCGCAACCGCTACCATATCGCGCCAGTCGTTCACATCACACTGGCCATACCGGTTATTCCCCACAATCGTCACCGTTCCGTCCGATTTAAGCCCGGCGGTATGCCAGTCGCCCGCCGCTACCGCGGCTATATCACGCCAGCCGCTTACATGGCATTGGCCTTCATTATTTCGGCCCGCAGCCACCACCGTACCATCCGATTTAAGCGCGACGGTACGGCGCCAACCCGCAGCAACCGCTACAATATCGCGCCAGTCGTTCACATCGCATTGGTTATGCTTATTCCAACCGACAGCCGCCACCGTTCCGTCAGATGAAAGGCCGATTGTATGAGCATTACCCGTGTTCGTCGCCATGTGAACATTGCCAGCCGCCACCGCCACCATATCGCGCCAGCCGCTTACATCGCATTGACCACATTTATTATCTCCTACAGCCGTCACCGTTCCGTCCGATTTAAGACCAACGGTATGACGACGACCCGCCGCTAGAGTCTCTTTAGGCCACCGTTTCACCTGTAACGCCGCTTCAATCGGTGAAATAGAGTCCATGTTTTACCTCCTTGAAAACAAGTCCTATTTTATTTCAACCACCATATACTTCTGTATCCAACTAAAAGAGATTTTCCGAGCAACAATAATCGGGTGTCTATTGCCAGCATCAAACTGATCATAAAGTGAACAAAAACCGGCAGTTCGTGGCACGCTGAATGCGACTTGCGTGAGTTGAAACCCCAGCGGATCGGTACCAAACACCCCATACACGGCGGAAAGAGGCAGCGGAAGTCAGGGCGTGACATAAGCATTAGGCTCCGTTTGATTATAGCCAAGTATTCCGGTCTCCAAAAATTGCTTCGCCATCTTGCTGTAGAACATGGCATCGCGCCGGAGGGGGAAACGAGTTGCTGAGAATATAGGTGAGCCTAAGCGCCAAAGCGCTCATAAGTATATAAGATAAATCCATCTGAAGCGCATTCGTTCAGCCTCGTTTTCATAAAATTCCTGTGATCGGAAACTCATCGTCATTACAACTGGCAGTCACAGAGAATACTATCCACGAGAAGTTGGACGCAATGCTCTGTGGGCTCGTGTTCTGTATCCACCGTCAGCTCCGCTTCCAGAGGAGGCTCATACAGCGAGTCGATTCCGGTAAACTGCTTGATGAGACCGGACCTCGCTTTGCGGTACAGCCCTTTGGGATCGCGCTGTTCGCACGTCTCAAGCGAGCATTTTACATAGACCTCCGTATAGTCTTCGGGCCCGAATCGCTGCCGAATCGTGTTCCTGGTTTCCGCCGAAGGGGAGATCATGGGCACGAGAACGACAAATCCGACGCTTAAAAAGAGCGCGGCGATTTCCGCCGCGCGCCGAAGATTCTCGTTGCGGTCCTGATCCGTAAACCCCAAGTCGCGATTGATGCCCGATCGAAGCTGGTCCCCGTCGAGCACCACGCACCGGATGCCTCGCCGGAACAACTCCCTCTCGGTTTCGGCGGCCAGCGTCGATTTGCCCGAACCCGACAATCCCGAAAACCACAGCACCTTGCCCTTATGGCCGTTCACGCGATTCCATTCACTTTTTTCTATCATGATATGCCTCCTTCAGTTCCAATCTTTATGCTCCCGTTGAACGCTTATCAGTCCCAAGCGTAAGCTTCTCCGATCAACTCGAACAACCGCCGGTTCGGTTCCGTGTAGTAGTTCCGCAGCCATTCCATCGTATCCTTCGGGATTAGCCGGTCGTTTTCGCCTTCATTTAACGAAGCATACCCGCCCGGCTCCCACAGCGGCATATCTAGAAAGGCCAGCACTTTCCGATAGCTTTCCGCGGGATTTCGGAACAAGGTCTCACTGCTCATGACGAGGATCTGATCCTTGGGGAAATACCGGTACCATCGCTCCAATTGCTCCGCGTATAACCCGCGCTTCAAATACGAGTAAATCGAGCAGTTCTGACTTGTGAAGCGGGGGTCCCGGCTCATGCGGTCATACTCCCCTTCCACCCTGGAGCGCTCGGCCTGCAGTGCTTCCGGAAATGACATCGGTTCCAAACCTCGTCTGACCATCATCTGATAATGCGAATAGGCTCGGTGGATCGGATTGCGCAAGAGTGCAATCAGTTTAACGTCAGGCAGCCATTCGCGCACCCTGCCGGGCGTCTGGGGATGGAACAGATAGTAGGGACTGGCCTCTCCCGTTATACTGCCTTCCGGCAGATCGGGCGGGAAATTTTTCTTATACCAGTCATAACCGAAGTGATACTGCTCATCGAAAAAATGAACCTCCTTCACCGCGGCGGATTTGATGTTCGGATTCTGCGTGAGGTCGTGATACAGGGAGGTCGTGCCTCCCTTCTGCGTCCCGATAATCAGAAAAGCAGGCTCTGTCGTTGTGTTATGGAACAGCTTTGTCCGGGCGGATCGTACCCATTCCACGTGGCGTTTGCTGTTGATGAAATGAACGTGCTGGACAACGCTTTCCATATCCGTGCCCTGCGGCGCGGTCTCCAAACACCGAACGGCATCCTCGCTCGCCTCTTCTTGCATGCCTAATTCCAGATACACGGACGAACGTAAAATTTTAACGGAAAATTCATTGTAGCCCTTGTCGAGCGATTGATCAAAAAACTGCAAGGCCTTTTCAAAGTCCTTCTGCTGCTGGCTCCTGCAGCCCATCCGGTAATAATATTCCGCCAGATAATCATGGGCAGCCGCGCTCTGCTCATAGGCCATGACCACGTCGCGCGTCGGCCCGCTGAGCTTGATCCGGCCATCCTCGAGCCAGATCGCCAGATCGCAAATGATTTTTGCCTGTTCGCCCGCGTGACTGACGAATACAATCGTGGTGCCCGCGCTTTTCAACCGTAAGATCGCGTTGATGCACTTTTTCTGAAATTCATGGTCTCCGACGGCCAGCACCTCATCGATTAGCAAAATGTCCGGTGTCATGTGGATAGCTACAGAGAAGCCCAGCCTCATATACATGCCGGTCGAATAGCTACGCACCAGTCTGTCGATGTCTTCTCCGAGCTCGGAGAACGCGATGATGCTGTCCATCTTCTCCTGAATCTCCTTGCGTGTAAACCCGAGAACGGAACCGTTGAAGTAAATATTTTCTCTGCCGGTGAAGTCGGCATGGAACCCGGCCCCAAGCTCCAGCAGCGTCGCTACTTTTCCCTCGACCTTGACTCTGCCGGAGGTAGGATGCAGGATGCGGCTGATCAGCTTCAGAAGCGTGCTTTTGCCGGAACCGTTTTTGCCGATCAACGCCAGGCTTGTCCCCTTCGGTATCTCCAGCTCGATATCGCGCAGGACCCATTTTTCCTTCGATGCCGCAGGCGTGGGCGTCGTCACGATGTCCTTGATCGTATTTCGCTGCCCGCTAAGCTTGTTGAATTTTTTAGATACCCCATGCAGCTCGATTGCGTTTTTCATGTGCTCACTCCCGTTTCTAAGCCATTCATACTTCCTCGACCACATGCTTCTGCAATAGCGAAAATACGGCGAGTATCCCCATGTTGACGACTGTAAGAACGAACAGCATCGGGAGAAGAATGCCGAAGTCCGGCCACTGGCCGTATAAAAATATGTCCCGGTAAGCGTCAATGATCGGGGTCATCGGATTGTAATCGAATACCCATCGGAAGGAGCCCGGGATCAGTGATAAAGGAAATAAAACCGGGGTCAAATAAAACCATACGACCATCAGGACGTTAACGATATGCTCCATATCTCGAAGATAAACCGTACCCAGAGCAGACAACATCACGATGGGCAAGATAAGCAGCGTCTGCGCTAGTAATATGATCGGAAAAGCCGAAAGGGTCGCTGTGAGTGGAATTCCGCTAAGCCAGAGAGCCGGGATTAAAATAATTAGCGTAAGCAAGTAGTTGACCAGATTGCTTCCGATGACCGATAGCGGGATCACTTCTCTCGGAAAATAAACTTTCTTCATAAGCTCCGCATGATTAACCAGGCTTCTGGCGCCGCCGGAAATCGACTGTGAGAAAAAATTCCATGGCAGCAGTGCCACCAGAATGAATAATGGAAAATGGGGAATATCCGCCTTCATGATGAAGGAGAACACCGCAGCGTATACGCCCAGCATCAGAAGCGGATTCATGAACGTCCACAAGAACCCAAGCGCCGAGCCCTTGTAGCGCGTCCGCAAATCTTTCAATATCATGTTCCGAAGCATCTCCCGATATTGGTAGATGTCCTTCAGCGGATGAATCGAATTTCTCTCTTCGAAGATACGGACGGCTAGCTTAAAGATTTCCTTCAACGCATAGAGGCTCCCGAGCCAAGCGAGATTGATCAAGAGAGACAATGACATGATGACGACGGCGACGATCGGCACATAACCCAGAGGATTTCCATGAATAATGTCCCACGGCCGACGCTCGTAAAGCCACTCCATAATCAGCACATGACTCAAGTAAATATGGAATACGGATGAGCTCATAAAAGAAAGGAGCCGTGGGCCGCCCGTAGTTGCCTTACGGAATCCGAACTGTTTGACTCCAACGAAGACCGCAGCAGCTGTAAAGAGGACGGGAACAGACGTATATTTGTAAAAATACATATTCGCAGAGGGGTACGTGCTTAAAATCCAATGGCTTCCGCCCGCGATGGCCATAAACGACAAAAGACCGAATCCGTAGAGGAGTCGTCTCTTCCCCTTGTCCAACTCTACCCTCGACAATACGTAACCGAGCAGAAAATAACCGATATAGCCTGGCAAGCTGGAAGCATCGATCACGAAACTCCAGCTTTTCCATCCTGCCAGCGTCGCTAAATTGGAGAAAGCCAGTCCCGCCCCTCCGATATAGAATACGGCACGCGGCGGGACGCGTCTAACCAGCACCCGAAGAAGAGGTGTAATCAAATAAAGAAGAATGATCATGTATACGTACCAGAGATGGTAGTGAAGCGTCCCCTTGACCAAACCTGTGGCTAACTGGTCCCAATTGAAAGAATGCATTTCCTTGCGAAGGTCCCACAAATAATAAATCATGCTCCATAGGAGAAACAGCGGCAGAAGTTTGCCGAGCCTTTTTCGATAAAAAGACATAGCCGATTCGTTCCGGCCATGAGCTAGCAGAAGCGCCCCG
This sequence comes from Paenibacillus chitinolyticus NBRC 15660, assembly GCF_000739915.1. Taxonomy (GTDB): domain Bacteria; phylum Bacillota; class Bacilli; order Paenibacillales; family NBRC-103111; genus Paenibacillus_F; species Paenibacillus_F chitinolyticus. The sequence continues at coordinate 123,535 of NZ_BBJT01000002.1, forward strand.
CTAATCATGACGAATACGGGAACGCTCCATCGGAAGGCGGCGTTAATGATGTGGGCCGTCCACCAATAGTGGATATCGCCGATGTCGCTCCTGATTCCAATGATCGGAGCGGTTATGTGTATGAGCACCACTCCGATCATCGCCGCGATTCGGAGAACATCCGTATAGATCCATCTTGATCTTGCCATATCGTATTTCTCCCAACATAAAATTCCGCCGGCCTCACGACTTATCGGTTAATGAGCCGTTTCAGCAGCGTTTTTCTTTGCCTGATCCCATTCGCGCATATGGATGTGGTAACGATCATGAACGAGCCTCTCTTTTGCCGGAAGGCAAATGGTTGTATTCCAGCACGTAACGCGCCCGATCCCCCGACACATAGTTTCGTACATGCTCGGGATCGAACAAAAATGCTTTAAGTTCATCCTCGCCGCTCAATACCTTGCCCAGCTCCGGATGCGCATCGATGGTCACGGCAATATTGCCGCTTTGCGGCGAGGTGAGGACGGGCACGCCTGCCGCGATCGATTCCTGGAGCGTGTAAGAGTAGCTCTCCGGAACAATCGACCATAGCAATACCAGGTCGATGTCTTGCGCGATCAGCAGATTGGGCGCCCCCATCCTTCCTTCCAGGAGGAAGGAATAGCGATGTACCGAGACCTGATCGGCATACTTTTCTTGCGAGCCTATATGATGGAATTCATACAGGCGGCCGAGGGCTTCATCTTTATACAAACGTTCCCACACCGACCATCCTTTGTTTTCCATTTTATAACCGAGGAAAGCGATCCTGATTTTACGATTCTCAGGCGGGGACTTGTAGATGATCGTTTGTCTGTCGAAGATCAGATGTCCCCTGACCCGTATTTTATCCGTCATATCCGGATAGACGGCAGCGACCGTCTCTTTGACAAAATCAGAAGGAACTACGATTCGATCGGACTGATGAAGCACAGGCCGCAGGGCTTCCCGCCACTCCGCGAGCGCTATGCCGTGCGTACAGTTCTGACAGATGGCCGCATCGGTTCCCGCAGTGGTGATGATATCGGCAATGCAGGTACGTCTTTCTTTGGCTTCTTTGATGCTCTGGCGGATTTTGGGCTGATACATCATGTGATAGCTGGAACATAACGCGAAAAAGTCGTGCATGAAAAACGTATGGGGAAGGACGCCCGCCTCTTCCACGTTCCGCAACAGTGCCGTATAATCGCTTATTTGCCAGTTCAACAGATGATGGGTATAAATTTCAGCAAGATGCCTATGAATTCGGGAGAGCCACTCCGTAATCTCTTGCACCGAATAAAAGCCTCTAAATTGATCGCTCACGACCACTCCGTAAAAAGTGTCTTCCTTTGTGTTCAACAAGGAATAGCTCTGGCCCGGATAGATCTGAATGATACCCACGTTGTTCTGAGACAAGTACGAAGCTTGCTCATAAATATACTTCTCGGTACCGCCCATGGATTCCAAGTAGTTCGTATGGGAGAAGATCAACGCATACTGCTTATAAGGAAGTCTGCCGGTCAAGCCGGCGTGCAGCGAGTGCTGGTTCCTTCGAATCGCGTATCGCTGCAGCAAGCCCTTGGCCCATCCTTTGAACCGACGCTTGGCGCTACGCTCGATCTCTCTCCCCATCCGAAGCGGCAGGGTTATCTTCCAAGACAACGATCCCGAATATGAAGCTACCTCCTGCCGGTAGTTTTCGATTTCCAAATCCTTTTGCCGAATCAGCAGGACACGCTCTTCCTTCGCCTGCTGCTCTCTTCTTTCTATCTCGGCGTTTAACCGGCTCGCTTCGGCTCGTTGTTCTTGCAAATCGCGGCTTATAGCGGCAAGCTTCGCCTCGCGTCTCCTGCTGTCCTCGCATAGAAGCTCGAGCGTATCGATCTGCTCTCCGATCTGTTTGGCGGCCAGTTTAAGCGCTTTCTCCTTCTCGGCATTCGCTGTCAGCAGTCGTTCGATTCGCAGGCCGGCATCGTGAAGCGCAGCGGACAAGGCAACTTCGGCAGAATGTTGAAGCTGAAGCGCCTGAACCACATCTTCTCCTATTTCGAACGAGCAGCTTAGCTCCAGGCGCAAGGTTGCAGTCTCTCCATGCGGGGGCAAATCTCGAATCAAAAGCTGCGACGTATTGCCCGTGCTTATACCGGATACGCAATCCGCTTCTTCACCCACCCCTGTGAAGGCCAGGAACTGTACGTACTCTTTGGCATAGCCGCGAAGAAGATTGGCTTCTTCTCCTTCATAAACAAGACTAAGTTTGGACAATTTGAAATACGCGGGCTCGGTAAAAAAATCGATTCGCAAAACCGATCCGAGCGATTCGCGAATTTCGACCGTTTGAAGACTTTTCTGTCCTTTCGCGCTCACAGTTATATATGTCGATTTATCCTCTGTGAACCGCCCGTCCGCTCCCGCCCAATAAATCCGAATTCGGTAAGATTTTTCGTGGTTCAAGAGCCGATCGATTTGGACCATCTGGTCATAGGCGTTTTGGACATTCTCGCGCAGCTCGTCTGTACACAGCGCATCAGAGTCTCTCTCGCCGCTCAATCCGATTTGATAGGTTTGTCGTACCATGGCGGGGACTAAGCGGTCCTCCCACACATCCTGCATCGAGAAACTGGAATGCCGCAGGCCAGGCTTCGGCAAACCGCCGACTCTCGCCCGCTCCGCAGCGCCGTACGGAATGTTTAGAAAGTCGCTGATTCTCTGACCCGTCTCGACAGGCTGTTCCAGCAATCGGTCGTAGTCAATTACGATTCGCCGCTTATGGCTCGTGTAATACAAGCTGGAGAGGACATATAAATTCCATATTGCGAAAGACTTGTCATGTAGAAAATGATCTCTTTTATACAGTGAAGCGGCTACATTTAAAGGATTGCGCAGACTGAGAATATATCGGGGTTCCATGTTTAGTTCTTCAAACACGGACTGCCACAACGGGAGCAGCAGACACGTCCGCGGATCCTTGAATCCCCATACTGGGTGTCCGGAGAAGTCTCTGGAGACAATATCGACCAGTCTCGCCCGGCTCGCCATTCCTCCCTCGGTCAGCCACCACTGCTCGGGCAGCGGCTTTGTGGCATCCCAGGACGAAGATAGGCGCTCCAGCAGCTCATCGTGAACAGCTACGATCTCGGCGTGTTCCCAGAAGCCCTCAGGGTTGTCCTCCCTGGGTGGTACCATCTGATGCTCATGACCCATATGGACGCCCAGCGATCTAACCGTTTGAGCCAGCAGCGAGGTGCCGCTTCGATGCATTCCCAGGATGATTACCGCTATTGGTTTAGCTGACATTGCTGCACCTCTTTTAGATAAATAACGAACAACAACTTTAATGCAACACTCGACCATATTCGACATAATCTCGCATGATTCCTTCTAACGATGTTCTATGTCGTTTATTTATCCCTGCCCCATTCGCGAGATGGATATTGCTCTTAAATCTACAGATCGAGTAACGGACGGCTAATCGTTCTGGCTTCGGCAGCGAAACGCAAAAAAGAGGGGGGGCTGCCCCTCTCTTTCATTGCGCGGATCAATTGGCCGAAAATTTTCCATACCTGATGAATGGATTAACACCTGACATATTTTCGTTTGAAGCCGATCTGGCCTTTATCTACCGCTTTTTGAATAGTAACGGAAGCGTTCAAAAACTTGCTTTTTGAGGTATCGCGATTAACTTCCACGGGGCCTGTTTCCTTCGCAATCGCGACTGCCTTATCATGGAGAGGCAGATAGGATACTCCCACCGTGTAGATGAAATTGTTCATCGCGTACTTCGTACGATTGGGGGCATCATGAATCGTATTTTTAACAAGTTCCAACATACCGGCCATTTTCTCTTCGGAAAATTCACGGTCCGGACGATTCCCGAGCAGCCAGCAGTAACAGCTCCAGCCCGCCGACCTTCTTAGCTCCGTATCGCTTGCAATCCATGTATCGGAAACGGTTTGCGCTATATCCGTTTCTGCCAAAGTTACGGCTACCACATAGTCCGATAGCATATAAAAATAAGCTTTATCCATCCACCGTTCAAAATCCGCTTCTGTCATTGCTTCAGGATCCGCGATCATTCCGGCAAAGTACATAGCGTCATAATTCCCTGTAGCATAGAGCTGCTCGGCCAACGGTTGATTTCGTTTTATTTTCCTAAAAAGAGGCTTCATTGCACCTGTTGCCACGCCAAAAAGCGGTTCGTGCGCGCCGTTGGCTTGGTATATTTTCTTCGTGCGTTCCTTACCGAGAGCTTCAAGCTCTCCCATGACCGTTTCCAGATTCATTATTTGCACGTCCTTTTTATTGGTTTCTATCGCTGAATAGGCTAAACGGTTTTATTCTCCTCCTCTATTCCGATAACCTCCCTTGCCGCTTCTATAAAAGATAACAGGATGGGTGAAAGCCACTTGTCTTTATGCCATAACATCTGTGTGTACACGTGCAAGTCCGGAATTTGCCAAGGAAGAGCGACAAGTTCGCCCCGTTCAACTTCGGCTTTCGCTGTTATTTCTGGAAGAAAGGCAATACCGATTCCCGTAATGGCACATTGTTTAATGGCTTCCGCACTTTGAAACTCTAAATACGTAATGCTGTCAATGCCCTCTTTCTCAAATGACCGGTCAAACATGGTTCGATAAGGACAACCTTTTTCATTCGTCAGGAACACTTCTCCGTGAAAATCTTCCAACTGCAGGACAGTTCGTTTCGCAAGGGGATGGTCTGGGGCCGCGAAAAAGCGAAAGGTTTCTTCCAGCATCGGTTCCACGGCAAGTCCGCTTGAGCGAATGGATTCGTCCAGCATAAAGACGACATCCGCGGTTCCCTCAAAGAGCGTTTGCTTGAGTTCTTGGTTGGGAACGGAACGGAAAATGAGACGAACTCCCGGATGACGCGAACGAAATAAGTGAAAGACAACGGGAAGCCGATAGGCGCAAAGAACCTCGTTGGCACTTATCGTTAGGGTGCCGCTTAGATTTTCAGTGTCATGAACGTCACTGCGGGCTTCGTCCAATTTGTTTAGAACCTCTTGAGTATGAGTTAAAAAGCGCTTCCCCGCCGTGGTGAGAACGAGCTGCTTGCCCAAGCGGTCAAATAGACGAACGCCAAGCTCATCCTCCAATGCTTTTATTTGCATCGTGACGTTGGAGGGAACATAGTTCAGCACTTCCGCAGCCCGACTGAAGTTTAAAGTGAATGCAACCGTACGGAACGTATTCAGTTGGCGCAATTCCATCCTTCCATCCCCCTTTTACTTTCAATATTATTGAAAACTACTATGAATTTTATTCACTTTTATTGAGAGTATCACGGATCTATACTAACAACAAGAAATACATTCTAACCGGATGGTTTCATTTTGAAGGGAGCGACTATACGATGGATTATGAAATTTTTGATTTGGGTGACGTAACCTTGCAATCTGGAGTGACGTTACCGAGCGCTTTTCTTGCTTATAAGACTTATGGAAGATTGAATGAGAAGAAGGATAATGTCATCGTTTATCCCACTGCTTTTGGCGACCACCATGTTCAGAATGAATGGTTGATTGGAAACGGTATGGCACTTGATCCGCAAAAATATTTCATTATCGTTCCAAATCTGCTGGGCAACGGATTATCTTCGTCCCCCAGCAACACGCCCGCCCCATTCGACCGGGCTAATTTTCCGCAGGTAACCATTTATGACAACGTTAAATTCCAGCATCGCCTGGTGACCGAAAAATTCGGCATTCAAAAGATCGCTCTCGTAGCGGGATGGTCCATGGGAGGCATTCAGTCCTTCCAATGGGGGGCAAGTTATCCGGACATGGTGGAACGAATCGCGCCTTTCGCGGGAGTTGCCAAGACTTGGCCCCAAACGCATGTGGTTCTGGAAGGAATGAGAGCTCCGCTCATGGCTGCAGTCCGTTTCGATTCAAGTAAACTAAACGAATTGACTTCGGAAGACATGCGCGCCGTTGGCCGTGTCTATGCGGGATGGGGTGTATCGGAGGCGTTTTACAGAGAGGAACTTTATCGGGAGATGGGATTTGACTCCTTGGCGGATTTTATAGTCGGCGTCTGGGAAAATAGCTTTATGCAGATGGATCCGCACAATGTCCTGGCTATGTTATGGACGGGCCAGCATTCAGATATTAGCGCAAACCCCGACTATAACGGTGATTTCGATAAGGCGCTCAGAAGCATTAAAGCGCATGCCTGCGTGATGCCAGGGAGCACGGATCTCTTCTGCCCGGCGGATGATAACGAATACGAGGCTAAGCTTATGCCTAATGCTGTTTTTAATCCTATCGAGTCGATTTGGGGGCATTTTGCCGGTCGCGGAATCAACAATGCCGACAATCAATTTATTGATGACAACCTAAAACGCTTGTTGGCGCTTCGTATAGACGGATAGTTCATCGTCAGAATGGGGGCGATCCTTCCTTCCGATCGTAGTATGAGGTCACCAGAACTTCCTGGTCGACCTCTTTTTTTATGCGGTCGTGCTCGCTGAGCAATTTTGCCCATTAACTCTGAGAATGCCGCCGATCAAATCGCCCGCAGCTCGTGCAGCGGCAAGTTTAAAGGCCATCCCGCAAGGAATGGCCTCCTATTTATGGACGAACACCGGATGATTCCTTGTCCGGGATCCTCACCTCGATAGTCCGTACCGGTAAGGACCTCCAGATCTTTTCGGTAAGCCTCGAAAACCTCTTCTGGTCCGCTATAACCTTATGCTTACGCCGGTCAATCGTGACAGCTCGCTTATTTTCACCCCGCCCTATCCTCCTTCTATGTTCGGTGACCTTAAGTTTCATCCAATTTCAACGGGGATCATGATTACAAATTCGGGTTCCTTTGAGTAAGGGTCTTGATGCATCGGGTATTCTTCAAAATGAGTAACATCGCCTTTATGAAGCTTATAACCTTGACTCTCAATCCAGGCATACATATTGTTATAGGAACTATCAATCTTCTGTCCTTTTTTGTGCTCGCATTTAGCATAGGTTAATGTCGGAAGTGTAACGCTTGTCATTCCTTCGGGGATATCCTCGACTTTAGCGACTTCAACAACGGCATAAAGGGTAAATCCACCCTCGTTAATCTGGTAAGATAACCCCAGAAGAAGCTCCGGATTCAGGATATGTTTGATTTCCTTTAACCGATTGCGCATCTCGTCATGTACAACCCGAATTTCTCCCGCGTTCGCCTCTGCGAATGTACCTGCCCATTTCAACCCAACGGCTCTAAAAGACTCTTTTGTAATAAGTCCAGCTTCATTCCTCTGTTCCATTTGTATCGCCTCCCAAATAACCATGGCTTCGTTTACATGTTCTATTTTAAAATAGAACTATGACAGATGCTGTCAGAATATCATGTGAACGGGTGAAAAAGTTGACTAAAACACAGCGTCTGCATGATGTCATGCCTCGGATTTACGAAAAACAGAAGTTTACGGTCGATGAACTGGCACAAGAGTTCCATGTATCCTATCGAACCATGCTTAGATAAGGCACCTCTTCATCGCGCGGCTGCACTTTAAAAGCTTTTCTTAATATCTACAAAAATGAAGCTCGCATAAAATGCGGATGTCCCTTCAATCATTTTCCAAGAGCCTCATCAAAAGCACGTTCAATTAACCGGGCATCTTTTGAAACCGCAAAAAGAACGTAGCTCCCTTTTACCTTCAAAACATGCTTGTTAATTAGAGCATATTCGTCGGGCCGATAGTCTTTGAACTTTACGGTTTGTTCGTCAATTCTCTTCAATAACCTCTGTTTCACGTAATCGGACTTCCCTTCTTCCTTCAGACGAATGACTGCAATTTCATCCGCTTTTACATTGGAAGTAGCGGTATACAAAATAACGTCTTCCACAACTTCCGCTTCTAGCCCATACAGTTTCTGTACTTTTTCTAGGTCTCCCTTCTTCAGATTATCTAAGTTCACGGACTGTTCGATACGCTTTCCTATCTCATCGACCGGAATAACTTCACTCTTTCCTTTGCCTGAGCATCCCGCAGCTATACATAAGCCGGCAAGCAGTAAAATCAGCAGCGCCCCTTTAAGGCTTCTGTTCGTTAGGTTGTTGAGCATGGTGTTAACTCCTTCCTTTTTCCACGGGCCCTACCATTCTATAGAGAGACTCGTCTTCGAAAAAAGTGTGTAAATTATAAAGCACTAACATGTCATGAATCTGGTTGTCATCTAGCAGTTTCCGGATATCCTCTTCGTAATAACGGGGATCGACCACAAAGATTTCACTGAAATGCGGTGTCAAAAAAGGAACCAAACTGTTGGCGTATGAATCTTTGACAACAAGCAGCTTCCTCTTTTCCTGGCTGCCGGTTTTGATTTTCACAAGAGCATGGTTGCCGTTCATAAACAGCGCATACTTATCCTTTTTGCTTAAATATTCAAAATTGTATAAAGAAGCGGACGTCTGCTTTTCAGCGGTATATTCTACCGTATAGTCGTCGGGAACTTTAGGAAGGAACAAATTCACACTGTCAGGCTGCACGAGTTTATAGCCGCTAGCGGAATATTGCGTGCCATAGAAAGCATTTGATACCTGACGTATCGTAAAGTCTTTTTCTTCTTTAGGCACGAAGCCCATCTGCTTACCCAACTCCCGATAAGCGTAGAAAGCGCCTCGCATCGTCCAATGATGATCCGTACGATAGTAGATCTCTTCATTCCGCTTCGTATGCAGCGCCGGATACACATCGACGAAAGAGACATTTTGAAGCTGCCCGCGTACTTTCTCCATCTTTTCGAGCATCTTCTCGCCCGCAACATAATTCGGGACCTTCTCTGTAAGAACACTGAGAGCCGTAGGTGCAAGCATGACATACGTATGTACGCCAGGTGCCATGCTTGCCAGGCCGTTTAAAGTATCCGCCTTCTTCTGCAATTCGCTATCGGCAGGCGGGTTGAACTTCTGCAGCAGATATCCGTCTCTGCCGATGTAGACTCCGTTGCTCTCCTTCTTCCCCAAAAGCTGATCGGTACCTGATTTTATCCCGATCCAGATATCTCTCAGCATAAACTGATCGGAGATGTATCTCTCGAAATCGGACGTAAACGTTCCATCCAGCAGACTCCCCAGCGATAAGGACGGCAGCTGTTCGAGGCTGCGGTTTTCCGCTTCGGAAAAATCCCGGGAGGGCATCAGAAGATTAACGGCAAAAATCAAATAGATTGCGGTCAATAGAACAAACGTCATGCTTGCAGCCGGGGTATTAAAAAATCTTTTCATGCCGCATCCCCCCTTTAAAATCGGAAATATAGAAAGGGATTATACGTTGCATTGACCAGATAAGCGGTCGATAAAAGCAGGAACAAGGCGTATAAACCCGGTATAATAACAGCGCCGGTTTTTTTGTATTTTTTTGTAAAAGCAGACAAAGCCTTCTCTGGAAGCGGAGTGGCGCACACGGCGCACACAATCAGCAGGAGAATGTTGGTGGAGAGGGCATACATGGAGGCCATGTCCGTGATCACGTGCCCTCCTATACCGAAAAGGATTCCGATAAAAACAACGGCTTCCGGCAGTTGTTCATTCTCGAAGATGACCCATCCCACGATCACTATAACGAGTGTATACAAGTGACCGATGAAAGCGGGTTTCTGTTTGAGCCAGTTCAGTACATACAATTTCTCCAAGGAAATGAAGAAGCCGAAATACAGTCCCCATAAAATGAAATTCCAATTCGCTCCGTGCCACAGTCCGGTTAACAACCAGACGATTCCCATATTTCGTAATTGTTTGAGGCGCCCTATCCGGTTGCCGCCTAAAGGAATGTAAACATACTCCCTGAACCAGGAACCGAGCGATATATGCCACCTGCGCCAAAATTCCGTAACACTTCTGGATATATACGGGTAATTAAAGTTTTTCATAAAATCAAATCCCAGCATTCTCCCGAGTCCCCGCGCCATATCCGAATAGCCGCTGAAATCGAAGTAAATCTGCAGCGTAAAAGCGAGGATGCTTATCCAGGCGGATAGGACGCTGAGTTCCGTGAAGGGCTCCGCTTTTACGCTTGTCCACAGCAGCCCGATGTTATTGGCGAGCAGGACTTTTTTGGCCAGTCCCCGAATGAACAACCGGGCTCCCTCGCCGAAATCGTTTAGCGTCACCTTCCTCTCCCTCAATTGTCCGGCTACGTCCCCGTATTTGACGATCGGACCCGCGATAAGCTGCGGAAACATGGATACATAAGCGCCAAAGGCAATCGGATTTTTTTGCGCGGGTATTTTATTTTGATAAACATCGATGATGTAGGATAGGGTCTGGAACGTATAAAATGAAATCCCCAGCGGGAGAGGAAGATCGGTTGCGTTCATATGAAGCCCAAAGGCTTCATTCAGGTTATTCACCACAAACCCGGCATATTTAAAGAAACCGAGCATCCCCAAGTCCACAAGTAGAGATCCCATAAAGACAGTTCTGGCGATTCGTTTCCGATCCCGGTATTTCTCAATCAGCAGCCCGTTCATAAAGCCGAATAATGTTGAAAAAATCATAATGACGATGTAAACGGGCTCGCCCCATGCATAGAACAGCAAGCTTACGATAAGCAGGATTGCATTGCGGAATGGTTTGGGAGAAACATAATAGAGCAATAATGTCAGGGGAAGAAATAAGTAAAGAAACATGAGACTGCTGAAGACCAACTCTATTACCTCCTAGGTCTTTCTATGGCGCCGTTATTTCACATAACCTTTCAAAGCATCCAGAAAAATCGTATAATATCCGGATTTGAAATGAATGCCGTCCGAATCATATAAATCAGGGCTATATTGAATGAGCGATGTCAGATCAACGAAGCCGGTTTTCTCGCTTGCCGCCAGTTCTTTCAGTCCCTGGTTGTAATCCGCGATATTTTTATAACGGGGTTCTTTCTTCTCCGCCTCTTCCGTTACGGGAGTGACGGTCAGAATGGTAATCTTGGCATTCGGGAGCTTTTCTTTAATTTTTGTAATCAGTGTTTTGTAATGCTTCAAGGAATATTCCTTAGGATTTTCAGTCGGCCATAAAATGTCATCCGAACCGAGTTGGAGAAACACCTGCTTGGGGTTACGTCCGGTTAAATCGTCTATATCCTCAGCCATCAGGGAGAACTCGGCCGTTTTTCCGGCCCCGGCCAAAACGTTTGCCTTGTCCAGAACATCATGAAAGGACAATCCTTCCGTAATGGAGTCTCCCAGGAAAACAACCGATTTAAACTGCGTTTTATAGGAAGACGTAGAGGATGTGGGAACTGGAGACTGCGATGCGGTGAGAGGCGTCTTCTGTCCGTTCTCCTGATTGACAGTCCCGCAGGCCGACAAGCTTAAGACAAGAAGTCCCGCAAATGCGGCCACCGCCCATTTTTTATAAGCTGTGTGTGATGTTTTTGAAGTTGTAGCAATTGGTTTCATATCCATGTTCCTCTCCGATTCTAGTTTAATTTCAGTACTAATGAGCAGAGTAAACTTTCTCATAGCCGTTCATCTTTCGTGAAATTCAGCGGAAAATGCTTCACATCGTCATAGACTCCGAATGTGTAGCCCTGTTTTTTATAGAAGTCTATAATGTCCGGCAAGACCTTAAGGGTTTGCGGCTTTTCATGAAGCAGGACGACCTCGGTTTTCCGTTTGGTCGTATTCTTGATCGTGGTCAGTATTTCTTGCGGCCGGCCACTAAGATTCCAGTCATTGGAATCGATTGTCCAGTCCCATACTTTAATTTTTGCTTCGGCCAGTTGGTCGCGGATTTTCTTGTTCGCCAGCCCCGGTGCGGAACCGTAGGGAGGACGTACGAGATGCGGCGACTTGCCGGTTATATCGCGGATGAGAGATAACGTCTGCTTCATTTCGTTTACAAACTGTCCTTCTTCATACAGGGTCTTGTAAACATGCGTCATGCTGTGCCCGCCGATATAATGCCCCTCGAGCGACGCGCGTTTGACAACGGAATGCAGCTTTTCCCGCTCCAGATTTCTCCCTTGCATGAAGAAGGTTGACTTAACGCCCTTCTCCTTCAACACGTCCAGAAATTGATTAGTTAATTCGCTCGGTCCATCGTCAAACGTTAAATACACAACCTTACCGGATGTTGACGGCGCCGGCTGAGCGGCTTTTTCATTTACTAGCACCTTCTCGTTCTGCAAGGCCTCCGCTTTATCCAAAAACGAAGGAAACTCGTAAAATCCATAAAGCAGCACAAGGAAGGCCCCCGTAAACAATCCCAATCTCCACTTCCGCCTGCCGATTCTTCTTCTTTGTTTGGGTCTGCCATGTTGTTGCCGGGTCAACTTCTACTCAACTCCTCTCTCTGTTAATTGAAAGTTTAGTAGAGCCGTATAAAGATGAGATGCAGACCAAATCCAGTTCACTTAAAGTTTGAACGCATGAAATAAAAAAAAGCGGAGAGCCGTAAGCTCCCCGCTTTTTAACTTTGCGTTTCTATGGATTTCTAATAGGCCGGCCTCCCGCCGCCGGTCAGGATAAGCCTTGCTCTTGCGGCTCCTCGAATTTGTAACCGGAGCGAATAACTGTCACGACACAGGCGGATTTATCCCCTAATTTAGAGCGCAAGTTCCGGATGTGGCTGTTCACCGTGCGTTCGTCGCCGACAAAATCGTAGCCCCATATTTTAGTGATCAGTTGATCTCTTGTAATGATATTGCCCTTGTTCTGCATCAGACAGGCAAGCAGTTCGAACTCCGTATGAGTCAAAAAGCAAGGCGCGCCGTCGACCGTAACCATGCGGGAAAGAAAATTAAGTGTTATCCCGCCGCTGGACAACAAGTTGCCCGTCTGTTCGCTAGCCTGCCCGTTAGCCTGGCGTCCTTCCAGCAGTCTCTTCGCTCTTGCTAGTAAAATAGCGGGGCTGTACGGCTTGGTGACGTAATCGTCGGCTCCCAGTTCGAACCCGAGCAGCGTATCGTCCTCATCCATACGTGCGGTCAGCATAATAATGGGAACGGTTGAATTTTTGCGGATTCGCTGACAGACGGACCAGCCGTCCAAGCCGGGCAGCATAATATCGAGCAGAATCAGATGAACTTCATGGTCGTGGAATAAGTCCAGCGCTTCTCTGCCGTCACCCGCCTCCAGTACTTTGTATCCTTCATCGGTCAAGTAATCTTTCATAATTTCCCGTAAAATGGGTTCGTCTTCAACAATAAGAACAGTTTTATTCATCCGGTAAACTCCTGTGAGGAAAATGTTGTCGCAAGAAACTTGTAAATTGGAAGATCAGGGCCGTTCAACAATACACGGTGCAAGCATAACAGGGACCTGTGCAGATAAGATGCAGAAGTCCAGTTTTGCGCCTACTTTTCTTTTTTATTCAAATAAAAGTAGAAGATAACCCCGTCGGATGTATTGGTTACGCCATAAGGCACGTCATGCATGTCTAAAATCTTCTTCGAAATAGCGAGACCAAGACCGGTTCCTCCGGTTGACCGCTGGCGAGAAGGTTCGACCCGATAAAATCGATCCCAGATCTTTTCCAGTTGTTCGTCGGGAATGTGCGCTCCTTTATTTTCGATGCAAATTTTAACCTTATCCTGTTCTTCCATTGTTGTTATGAGGATGGACTGCCGTTCAGGTGTATAACGTATGGCGTTGGTAAGGAAATTAATGATGACTTGCTCAATCCTCAGCTCGCTCCCCACTACTTCCACATGTCCAACCGATGTGTGCAGTTGCAATTGCTTGTCCGAGATATCAACCGCCAGTTTTTCGCATATCTGGTTGATGATCGTATCGATATAAAAAGAGCCCATCTTCATTTTATAGGTTCCCGATTCGTATTTGGCCAGCTCCAGCATATCCGCGATCATCAGATTCATTCTTTTGACCTCGTCTTCCATCGCGTTAAAATAATAATCCCGCTTGTGGCTGGCAATCCCGTCTTTAAGAATCGAAAGACAGCTTTGGATGACGCTTAACGGTGTCTTCAGTTCATGCGAAACCCCGGAAATAAATTCTTTTCGCGTATGTTCCAGCTGCTTTTCTTTCTCTATGTCTTCATTGAGACGGAGGATATGGGAATGCAGCCGCTCGGAAAGCGCGTTAATGTTGTTCGACAAATCGCCGATCTCATCCTTGGTCGTAACCGGAATTTTTTTCGAAAAATCAAGGCCGGCCATTTGCTTCGTCATACTGGTGATACGCAGCAGCGGCCGTGCGATCCGCCGGGAATAATAGAACGATGCCAGCAGCACAAGCAGCAGAGTGGCTAAGGCCGTATAGACATAGTAATGCTGCATAACTCCCGCGGCTTCACTTACCGGTTGCAGCGATGTCATCGCAATAAGGTAGGCGGGATTTTCATCTCGGTCTTCAAAACTATTCACGAACATTTTGTAGTTCACGTGGTTTTCTTCATAGTCTATAATTTGATTCGCATCACGGGCAGGATCATAGTCACCGTACAACAGATTGGCCTCGAAAGCTTTGATACGCTCCAGAAACAAGTGGTTCATATAACGCGCATTTCCTGCACCGTCCGGTATTTGTATGTTCGTAATCGTTCCGGAGGCCAAGATGTTGGGATACTTTTCGTGATATTGGGTAGGACTTGGGTATCGGGTAACGACTTCGTATTCCTTGGTCACCATCTGCCGATTTTCCAACCGATTTTCTTCCCGAAGATTAGCAGGGTTCCACCCCATCCGCTGAATAACGAGCTGGTTGTTTATCTCTAACCCCTCAAAGGCAATCGATTCCCCTTCTTTGATCCATGGAGCCGTAAACGTGTTTCCGTTGAAAAAATCCTCTACATTTATAAATTTATAAAGCGGAATCTTTATCGTACGGCCCGAATAGGCAGGATCATTATTCGAATGATTCAGCCTGATCTCCATGAAAAAATCTTCGGTATTTTTCAAACCGCCACGGGAATCCAGTACCGCGTACCACGTGTTATACTTTTGATAAAATTGTTGTTCCAGCCTCGCGGCAGTTTGTGCATCCCCGGCGTTTTTTAGGTACTCGTTTTTATAAGCTAAGAGACCGGCGTTAACATCCTTCACTTTTTGATTCACATAAAATTGTTTGAAAAATACGGTTTGTCCAATAAAAATAACAGCCAGAATGAGCATACATAATGCGGTCGTTAACAAAAAAAGCTTAAGAACAATGCCTTTTCTCATATTTGCTCACCTGTCGATAATCCTAGCGAACGATTGTAATACCGACTCATTATTTATTCATCCTTTAGATAGGTTAATGCCCCCATCATACCACACGATTGAAAACGGTAAACAAAAAGGCATTTCAATTCCTTTATTTCACCCCGCCCGCCAACATTTCACCTCCACACGACAACCCCTTTTTCACCGTCACTTGTGGTATGGTTCACCGTGCATGATAGCGCGATCCATTTATCGCTTCCGAGCGGTGCATCGAGCTTGCGGCTGGATCAAAAAGAGCCCGGTACATGACCGGACTCTTTTCAATACAATCTTCATAAATATAATTTTACCCAATTTCCCAGGTCACTACACGGATGCAGCGGACATTATGGCCACTAAGGTTTCGACACCGATACGAGAATCTTATTGACCCCTGAGACTACCGTCAATTCAGGCGGTAAATTGAGGTCTTTAACGAAACACGTATCTCCGATTTCCATTGCATGGATGTCCAGCTCGACCGAATGCGGCAGGTTTTTCGGTAAAGCCTCCACTTCCACATGCGGGTCTTGGATTTGCACAACTCCTCCCGACTTCGTTCCGACGGGGGTGCCTATGAACTTCACCGGGAGCTTCGTACGAATGATCTCCCCCGTCTGGACGAGCTGAAAGTCAACGTGCAGAAGTGAGCCGGTTACCGAATCACGATGAAGATCCTCCAGCAGTACCGTCAGCGATGGACCCCCGTCCATCTTCAGCTCAATGAAGCCGGATGCCCCTTGCCTTAGCCATTTTTCAAATTGTTTAGTGGAAATGTGTATGATTTCGTTGTCCGCGTTTTTACCGAATACGACCCCCGGCAAACGCCCCTCTTGACGTAAGTTTCGCAATCCGGATGGATTCAACCGCGGACGTCTTTCTGTATGAATGTATGCAGCCATGCTCTACCTCTCCTTTATATGAAGTGATCTTAGCGCTGTAACAGCAGCCGTCGAACCTCCCCTGAGCGGGGATAAATAGAGAAACATAGCATCACAACCTCCATGTCTTTCGGTTAGTCGGAATACATTTAATGTAAAAAACCCTGAATACATACGAAGGCACCCCACTCTGAGGAGTGGAATGCCCATGGGTTTCCTTCACCATATCATAGTTTCGTGACCATGTCGATTCAATCTTCACCAACTCTCAATAAAATCATAACTTGCGTCTCAATAAGAAAGGGTAATTTCTTGGCAAGCGGGTTAACCGGCTCAGCTCAGGCTGTTAATCCTCTTCGCCTGCTTGTTTAAATGCTAAAGGTTCATCCCCGCTTTTTATACACTCTCATTGCAAAGACATAAGCGAGGAGCATAATTCCGACACACCACGCGATCGCGATCCATATATCGCTTCCGAGCGGCTGACCGGACAACAATGCACGGATGGCTTCTACGATTGAGGTGACAGGCTGGTTTTCGGCAAAGACGCGAACGGCGGTAGGCATGGATTCGGTTGGCACAAATGCGGAGCTGATGAAGGGCAGGAAGATAATCGGGTAGGAAAAGGCGCTGGCGCCATCGACTGTTTTTGCGGACAGTCCGGCAATTGCCGCGACCCAAGTCAGGGCCAGAGTAAACAGCGCAAGTATGCCGGCTACGGCAAGCCATGGCAGCACTCCCGCGGACGAACGAAACCCCATAAGCAGCGCTGCGAGAATGATGACGACCACAGATATGGCGTTAGATAACAGCGAGGTCAGCACATGCCCCCAAAGCAAGGCGGAACGCGAAATCGGCATGGTGTGAAAACGCTCGAATATGCCCCGCTGCACATCGGTAAACAAACGGAACGCCGTGTAGGATATTCCGCTGGCAATTGCCATAAGGAGGATTCCGGGTAACAGGTAATTCACATAGTTATCCGTTCCGGATTGAATTGCACCTCCGAACACGTAGACAAAAAGCAGCATCATCGCGATCGGCATGATGGTAACCGTGACGATGGTGTCCATACTCCGGAAAATATGGCGCATGGAACGTCCAAGCATAATGCTAATATCGATGAAGAAATGTTTCTTCGCCGTCTCCATTTATTTCCCCTCCTGTTTGCCGACGATTGCGAGGAAGATTTCCTCTAGTGTCGGCTGTTTTTCCACATACACAGTCTCTGCGGGCGGGAACATCTTTTTTAGGTCTTGGAGCGTGCCGTTCGCGATAATCTTGCCTTCATGCAAAATGGCGATCCGGTCGGCAAGCTGTTCGGCCTCCTCCAAATACTGCGTGGTGAGCAGTACCGTCGTCCCGCCGTCGGCAAGCTCTTTGACAATCTTCCAAACCTCGATCCGTGCCTCGGGATCAAGCCCGGTGGTCGGCTCATCCAGAAAAATGATTTGCGGGTTGCCCACAAGGCTCAAGGCAATGTCGAGCCTGCGGCGCATACCGCCCGAATAAGTGGATGCCTTGCGGTCGGCGGCGTCTGTCAGGCCGAAGCGTTCAAGCATATTATCCGCCACCTGACGCGGATTTTTGAGGTATCGCAGCTTGGCAATCATGATCAGATTTTCCCGTCCGGTCAATATTTCGTCTACGGCGGCGAATTGTCCGGTCAAGCCGATCGCCTGCCGCACATGATCGGGCCTGAACACAGTATCGAATCCGTTTATGACTGCGGTTCCGCCGTCTGGTTTGAGCAGGGTGGTGAGGATTTTGACAACCGTTGTCTTGCCTGCCCCGTTGGAGCCGAGGAGAGCGAAAATACTCCCCTTTTCCACCTCGAAGTCAACGCCCTTCAGCACTTGATGCTGCTTGTAGGATTTTTGCAGTCCTTTTACTTCAATGGCCTTTGTTTGCACGGTTTGCATCGGATTTTCCCTCCCTTAAATGACGGTAACTTTTGACAAGTCGGCTTCCATGCCTTTAAGAGCGGCATAGGTCAGTTTATCCATCGTTGCGCCATCAAAGCAGGTGGCTTTGATCATACGATAGTACTTTTTGGTGAAGGTAAACCCAGGCTGGAAAGAAACATTTTTAAAGGTGGCTCCCTTGAACGAAACTTCGGTTAATGCCGCTTTTTCAAACTTAACGCCGATAAACGTCTGTCCGTCAAAGCACTGCCCGCTCAGATCGGAGTAATTGAAATCAACCCCGTCAAATACGCAACCTTCAAAAATCGTTTTTCTAAGATCGATCATTGATAGCGAGACGTCGGTCAGTCTTACGCCTATGAATTTGGCTCCGGCAAGGCCCGACTTGCTGAAATTGGTTCGTACAAGGATCGTCTTATTGAAGCTTGCATTTGCCAGGTCAAGCGCGGACAGGCTGCAATCCGTCAAATTCGCGTCGTCAAAATTGGCTTCGCGTACGTCGCTGCCCTTAAACGAACTGCCGGTCAAATCCGCGCCCGAAAAGTCGGAACCGTGCAGCGCGCTGCCATTAAACTGACCTTTATGGGCCCTAACGCCTGCAAAGTCGCTCTCTGCCAGGTTGCTTGCGCTAAAGTTAGTCACTACTTGCCGCTCCAGCGAGCGGGAGAGGTTGGAGACCTCCAGAATCGTCTCCTCTATATCGCCGATGCTCTCAACGGTCATCTTAAACGCCGTTTCATCGTCTTTGCCCTCGGCTCTGAGTTCCGTGTAACGCTCCTGCAAATCGGAGAGCAGGTCAGCCTTTAATTCGGTGACGCTTTTGACCCCGTCGTATGGCGTAAAAATGCTGTTCAAATAATTCGTCAATTTCTGATTCATCCCATCAAATCTCCTTATAATAAGTTTTCTAACACGCGCTTTGCATACTCCCAATTGCTTTTGTTGCGGGCGTATGTATCCTTGCCTTTATCGGTAATCCTAAAATATTTGCGCCGTCCGCCCTGTGATTCATCGCCCCAGTACCATTCGATGTCGCCGTCCGCTTCAAGCCGCCGGAAGCTGGAGTACATCGTGGCTTCCTTTAATTCATACTCGCCGCCCGAACGCTCGGCAATCAGCTTGACAATCTCGTAACCGTAATGATCCGCTTCGGACAAGAGCCGTAAAATCATCGTATCCGTATGTCCGCGCAACAGGTCGGATGTGATCTTGTTCTCGCTCATTCAATCACCTCCATATCAGCATAATAAGACATATTACTATGACTGTCAAGGTAGTGTTTTGATTATAATACTTTGTCTTAAATAATTTGTGCATCCCGAATAAAAAAAACGCGCAGGGCGCGGTTTTCTTGAATGTTCATTTTATAGGTTCATCCTCTATTATGCCTGCGCCACCCGGTCACTTAATCGCAATGAACAAAAGCAGCGCTGTTTGTAAAAGCAAAAAAGCAGACCATCCGGTCTGCTTTTTTCAATCTGTGCTGTAATCACAAAACCTCTGCCGCTGGAGTCCAAAAGACGTGAAATCGAGTAAGGACTATGCGGATTATACCTTCGCAAAATGATTCATAATCATATCGGCGGCACGCTTGTAACCGCCGGCCTGACCTAAAGATTCACCGATGAGGCAAGCCTGCTGTTTATAAAGCGGGTTGCTCAGCACTTCCGCTAATGCCTCTCGCAAAACAGCCGGACTGAGGTTATGTTTATCCAAAGCTATGCCCGCCCCCAGCGCCTGTACCCGATTGGCGACAAGAGGCTGATCCGACGTTAACGGAATCATCACCAACGGAACGTTGTAATAAAGCGCCTCGCTGGTACTGTTCATTCCGGCATGCGTAATAAAAACATCCGTATGCTGCAGCATCTCCAACTGCGCAACGTATGGCTTGACGATAAAATTAGCGGGAATTCGATCAGCCAGCGGCTTCATATCCGTGTATCTTCCTGAAGATAGAACAACATTCACCGGCAAATCCCCAAATGCTTCAAAGCAAAGCTGATAGAAATCCAAGTTTTTATTCAAAATGGTTCCCATGGAAATGTACACGGTGTGCGGGTACCGTTCACGAAGCAGTTCGAACGGGAAGGCCGGGGCATCTTGACGCGGTATGATCGAGGGACCGGCGAAAATAAAGCTGTCGTCCAGCTTTTCCGCCTCCGGCTGAAAATAACGGCTTGTATACACGAGCTTTAACCGACCTGCATGTGCCGGAATCTCTTCCATGGCCGGAATACTCACTTGAAACTCATGGGCTAACTCACGCGTTATCTTCATCGTGGCCTCATACAGTTCCTTCGTATCGGTCTCCTCCGCATTCAAGCCTTGATCAGCCCCCAAAGGCTCTACGAAAGCAAAGGAGGCAATCGAACACACCGCGGGAATTCCCAGCTTCTCCGCAAGAATAGTTCCTCCCCAGCCCATCAGGGAATCAAAGATCAAATAATCGAACTTTTGATTTCCTATCACTCGAAGCACCTCGGGGACCATCCGCCGAATGATACCGCCTACCATCATATAAATGAACTGATACGGATGCTTGTATTCCTGCGGTTTCATCACCGGATCATGAGAGAAAGCATCTTGCGGAAATGGATAGGTAAGTAACTGGGCTCCGGTTTGTTCAATTCGGGAACGGTACTCTTCCGTACACACATAGACAACTTCCTCGCCATTGTCCGTCAACTGAGTGACTAATCCTAACGACGGATTCACATGGCCTTCGGCCGGAGTAATTACAGCTAACACACGTGCCATCTCGCCCACCTCCGAATTCAATAAATTCCCCCGCTCTTCATGATGTAGTTGCTGCGACGTATCATTTATCCGTTACATGGGAAGCTTGTCCTGCGCATGACCCGTCGGATGATGTTCTTGATGACCGAGTTCTGTGATTCTTATGGATGCCAAGAAACTTAACAACACAAAAACCAATTGGAGCGTTAGCACGATCAAAACCCCTGCAGATATGCCCCACTGTAAAGTTTCGGCCAAGGCGATTACAGCGCCGCTTACTCCAATGCTCACTCCCATACAGAAAGAATCCACAAATTGGAGAGTCGCGGACACTTCTCCCTCATTGCCAGGCTCGGCATGTTGTAAAGCGATGGTCCCGGTTGTAGGGTTGGCTAAGCCGACGCCGAATCCTGTAATCAATTGCGACAGCAAAAAGAGCATAATTCCATCACCCGACAAGAGAAGGGCCAGGATCACAAGTACAGTTCCGGCGATCATAATCCCGATTCCCAGCATGACTCTGCGTTTTCGGCCGCGGCCGTGGTCTCGTGCATCAAGCTTGGCTTGCAGCCACGCTGCGGCGGACCAGCTTAAAGAGCCTGCGGCTACAAGCAGGCCTGCAAACTCTGCCGAGACCCCCTTCACTTCGGTTAGCGCCAAGATCACAAAACTCTCCGTTGCAAAATAACAGGCGACATACAGCCCTCTGGAAACCAGAGTTGCGGGCAGCCCTTTTTTCACCGAAAAAGTGCCTATGGGCATCAGCTTGCGCAGGAGCGGGATCATGACGAATAACCCGCCCAAAGTGAGGACAATTCCTTTCCAATCGGTTATCATACCGAGCCCGGTGAGTAACAGCCCCGTTCCAATGGCAAGTAGAATCGCACGGATAACCTTCGGGTCGGCTAGTTGAGCTGAACCCGTTTGGGCCGGACCGGTCAAAGCTTGCCGGAGCTGCAGATCACGGAAAGAGCGGAATGTTAGACTCAATGCCAATACAAGCAACGGTAAAACAATCCAGAAAACAAACCGCCACGAGATATAGGAGGCAATAAGCCCTGCCACATAAGGTCCGATTAAGGAAGGCAGGAAAAATGCCATGGAAAATGCCGCTAAGATTTGAGTGCGAAGAGCATCCGGATAATGTAACGTTACACTGGCATACACACATGTGATCAGGGCTCCCGCCCCAAAACCTTGAAGGACTCTTCCGGCAATAAGCATAGGCATATCGAAGGAAACAGCCGCAACCACGATACCTAGTACAAAAATACTAAACGACACGAGCATGGATGTAAAAACGCCGCGCTTGTCAACCTGCTGCCCCATGAACAAGGTCCCTACAAGCTGAGATAACAAAAATGCGCTGAAGATCCAACCGTATAAATGAATGCCCTGCAAGCTTTGTGCGAGTTTCGGGGCAATTGTCGTAATGGCCAGCCCCTCGAAAGCTACGGTTGTCAGAACCAGCATAATCCCAATCGTCAACGCTCTGTACGGAGTATCGAAAATCCCAATCTGATTAGAGTTCTTTGGCTCCCCCACCTCCATGATCTTTAATGTAAAAATACACCATATTTGGCACTGCAAATATATAATAACTACATTACTTTGTAAAGGAAAATCTTTATAAAGTAGCATTTTGCCAACCCGATTCACTCCGGTTTTGGTCGTTCCCTTTCTTCCACGACAAATCGAATACCCCCATTCCTACATCGGCATGCGGGTAACGAAAGACGGTATATTCAGCATGAGCGGCTGCCGAAAGGCCGGTATGGTTCTCAGACAGAAAAATAGCAAGAAATATAATTTTTATTAATGAGGTTAATATTTAGCTGCATTATTTCGTATGATGTAAGTCCGAACCTTATACATAGACCTATAACGTAAAAAAAGCCGCAAATATGCGACTTTTTTATTGGCGCTGCAGAGCTCATGTTGCGGAACTTTGCTGGACGGCGGCTTTTTTAGAGAACGTTACGTTCCCTGCCGCTATGCCTCCCAAGATGAGGACTACCCCGATCCATTGCAAAAAGTTTACATGTTCGGACAAAATGAGAGAAGACATGGACACCGCAACCGGGAGCTCGGAGGCTGTCAGGATCGTGCCAAGACCCGGACCGATACGCGGCATTCCGATCGAAAACAACAGAGGCGGAAGAACGACTCCAAAAAAACCGAGCAGCAGCCCATATGGCACAATCCCCACCAAGACGGACATATCCAGCAGGAACGTCGGCGGAAGTAATACAAATACTACGATTAGACCACCGGTGGAGAGCAAGGCGCTTTTCTGAACGGGCGCAACATCTTTTCCGACGGAGCCGCTGAGAAAAATGAATGCAGTGAAGGTCAAAGCCGAGAGAGAAGCCCAAGCCATTCCCTTCCAGGAAAGCACGATTCCGCTTTTGGAAACGAGATTGGCGGCTAGAATGGAGCCGATCAGCAGGACGGCTATCGAGATTATCTTCACTGCGCTTGGTTTTTTCTTATAAAGAATCCATTCCAAAAGGGTCCCGATCCAAACAAACTGAAATAAAAAAATAATGGCGAGCGAAGCGTTTAACGTTAACAGGGAATTATAATAAAATACGCCTGTCAGGCCAAACGGAATTCCGGATGCAAGCAGTTGAACGATCCGTTTAAACGGCAGCTTTCGTTTTTTGGTAACCATCACTAATAACCAGGAAAGCAAAGCCCCGAATAAATACTGGCCGCCCGACACTGCCGAAACCGAAAAACCTGCCGAGTATGCAAGCTTCACAAAGGTCGATAACAACCCATAGCAGCATCCGCCCAAAAAAACAATACATGCGTAGTGCCAAGTTTTCATTGTTTTCCTCCTTATTCAAATAAAAAACCACACGGTTGTCGAAAGACAACCGTGTGGCGAAAATAGAGTTTCCTCTGTAAAAATCCACGTCCTGGATGAAACAGGTTTTAGTATTCAAATTCTTACCTAGTATAAGAGCAGCTCTAAAAATTGTCAATGTCCATTTGCCGTGCGGCTTTATGAAGATTTCAATCGACACACTTCAATGAGACAACACACTTCTAGCCATTTCGATAAAGCCCCTAAACGATGGTGAAATCCATTTCTCTTGATGCCATAACATTTGAGTAGCAAATCGTATTTCAGATAAATCCCAAGGCAAAACGATCAGTTCCCCTCGCTCGACTTCCCCTTTGATCACCATTTCAGGCAGCAGGGCAATGCCGAGCCCCGTCATTGCGCACTGTTTAATGGCTTCCGCACTGTTAAACTCCAGCTCGGTCAAGCTGTCGGCCCCTTTTTTCAACAATGTGCGATAGAAATAGTTCCGGTAAGAGCAGCCCTTTTCGCTCAACAGAACATGCTCTCCGTGAAAGTCCTCTATGCTTAATGTTGAACGCGAAGCTAACGGATGATCGGGGGAAACGACCATATGAAAGGGTTCGTCCAGCAACAGCTCCGTATGAAGGTCCACAGATACGGCAGGTTCGTCCAGCATAAAAACCACATCCGCTTGTCCTTCTCGCAGACTCTGTTTCAAATTGTGACTGGATAAGGGCCGGAACAAAAGACGAACGCGCGGATAACGCTCGCGAAAAAGCCGGAGCAATGCGGGTAACCGATACGTACAGAGTACTTCGTCTGCACCGATTATAACGGTACCGGTCAACTCCCCGCTCTGACTTGAGACATGCCGCGCCTCTTCAATATCATTTAAGATTTTGTTGGCGTAGGGCAAGAACTGGTAGCCTGCGTCTGTTAGCACTACTGTCTTGCCCAGGCGATCCAGCAGCTTGACCCCCAATTCTTCCTCTAAAGCTTTGATTTGCATCGTTACCGTAGACGGAACATAGTTCAGTGATTCGGCAGTGCGGCTAAAACTGCGGGTGGAAGCAAGCGTCCAAAATGTTTTCAGCTGGCGGATTTCCATGGGGAAAGCACCTCTTCATTCAAAATAAATGAACATTCGAATCAAAAACGTTTCATTGATTTGATAGTAATCCTATCGTAGAGTAAAAATCAAGCTTCACCGCTTGGAACGTGCTGATCCGCAGCCGGATGGCACGCTAGTCAAATACACAAAAAATACGATACGGGGAGAATCGGATCATGAGAGATTACGAAATATATCCGCTCGGGGATGTCGAACTGCAATCGGGCCGCACGCTGCCTCAAGCCTTTCTTGCCTATAAGACCTATGGAACTTTAAACGCCGCCAAAAGCAATGCGATTATTTATCCGACCTGGTTCGCGGGCTTGCATAACGATAATGAGTGGTTGATTGGGCCGGGCAAAGCGCTCGATCCCGATAACTATTTTATTATTGTACCTAATATGTTGGGAAACGGTCTGTCATCCTCGCCAAGCAATACTCCCGCCCCTTTTGACAGAGGGAATTTTCCGCTCGTCACGATTTACGATAATGTCCGGCTGCAGCACCGGCTTGTAACCGAGAAGTTCGGCATTACGAAACTTGCTTTAGTAGTAGGCTGGTCGCTCGGGGCGCTGCAAACTTTTCAATGGGGTACAAGCTATCCGGAGATGGTTGAGCGAATTGCGCCATTCGGCGGAACGGCAAAAACCAGAGCGCATGCTCAAGTGGTTTTCGGGTCGCTGATCGCCGCATTACAAGCCGACTCCAATTGGAAGAATGGATTCTATACCCGACAGCCTGCAGCAGGACTTGCCGCAATGGGACGTGCTTATGCTCCTTGGGGGTTCTCTCAAGCCTATTATTTGGAACAGCTTTATCAGGCGGAGGGATACCCGACGCTCAAATCTTATCTGGAAAACTACTGGGATAAAGTGTTCTTTTCTTTCGATGCGAACGACTTGATTGCCATGCTCCGCACGGGGATACACGGGGATATTAGCGCCACTCCAGCAGACAACGGAAATTTTGAACAGGCATTGAACCGGATCACCGCCCCTGCCCTTGTTATGCCGGGTTCGACCGATCTATTCTTTCCTCCCGGGGACAACGCGTATGAAGTAGAGCATATGCCGGATGCTGTTTTCCGGCCTGTTGAATCTAAGTGGGGCCACTGCTTCGGAATCGGAGCGAACGAACCGGATTCGTTCGTAATCGACACCCATCTGAAACAATTTTTACAGTGAGTCATGACTTTCAAAATTGGATAACATTTTAAGGAGCTCAGTTTGACTGAGCTCCTTACGGTCATCTCTGCAAGAAGATAGAATGCCCGAACAGATTCGGGGCATTCTTAGCCTGATAGAAAGTGAAATCGGGCGGCAGCTATTCAATGGAAGCTCTCATGGCGTTGTACATTTTTTCTGCGTACTCGTCAACTTGATCTCGTGTCATCCGCAAGCGGTCAGCCGAGGTACTGTATCCAATTTCCGCTCTGCCTTCTTCCAATCCTTTGAAAATACCGTCTGCGAAAGCATCTAACGGTTCTACATGCGTACGCAGCCAAGTTCCGCCTAAACCCGTATCGACTGCCGGCGGGACGACTTCAATGACCTCTATGGATGTAGCTGAAAGCTGGTGTCTGAGGCTCATCGTAAAGGAATGAAGCGCGGCTTTTGTGGCCGAATAAATCGGAGTCACCGCTAGCGGAGTAAAGGCTACTCCGGACGTCATGTTAATCATCGCCGCCTCTCTTTTTTCAGCAAAGAAAGGTGCGAACAACATGGAAAGATGGATAGGCGCTTCAAGATTAGCAGTAATTTCTTCACTGAAGCGGCTCCAATTGTACTTCGCATCTGCTTTTAACACATTGAAATGCTGTATAATTCCTGCATTGTTGACTAATACATTTACTTCCGGATAATTCACGGTGACCCAATCAAATAATGCGATACGCTCGGATTCTACCGTCAAATCGCATGTACGCGTAAGGATGCCTGGGAATTGTTCTTTGGCTTTTTGAAGGACGTTTTCACGCCGCCCGCAAATGATTACTTGATTCCCCGCCTTTATAAAACGTTCTGCAAAAGCCAACCCGATTCCAGAACCTCCACCCGTAATGAGGATGGTGTTGCCCGTCATTTTCATTGTGTTTCCACCTTTCATTCAATGGATTATCTTTAATTAGCTAGGCTAACTAATAGATTAAAAAAAATTATAAATCGATTTTTCTTAGCAAATGAAGCAAACAAACGGTCTCTTCATCTGTTAACTTGTTAGTGAGATTCGCGCAGGCCTGCCAATATTGAGGTAAAGCGAGGTCTAGAAGACGATAACCTTCTTCGGTTATGGTGACACGGACCATTCTCTGATCTTCAGGATGTACGGTTCTTGTAATCAAATGATGTTCTTCCAGCCAAATTAACTGCTTGGTTACAGATGCTCGCCGTATTCCTAACCGATCGGCAATCTCGGAAGGCTGTAAGGGCTGGTCTCTACTTGTAGTGAACAGCATGAAAAGTAAAGCGAATTTGCTTTCGGAAATATGGAATTCATTCAGCGCAGCATTTATAGCATCTAGAATATCGTCGGATATCTGTAACAGCACTTCTCCTACCTGCGCTCTTGTGCTAGGGGGGATGGCAATAGATGGTTTCTCCACAAAAAAGCTCCTTCTGCAATTAGTTTCCTTGGCTAATTAAAAGTATAGCGATGAAAAAAAGAAATGTCAACATTTTCCGGTTGTACGTGATTTCCAAGCTGAGCCCAGTAGACTGTCGCCCAATTCTCTTCCAATATCCTTTTTGCTTATATTCATCGGTAAAACAAAAAAAGCCGCAACCATGCGACTTCTCTGCGTTAACTGTGCTTGTCGTTTTCTACTGTGCCAGCATGTTTTTCATAATCGTCTTGACTCCCAACTCGATTCCGAGCGGTCCGCCTGCCGCGATCGAGCTGTCTAACGCATACATCCGCCCATTCTTGATTGCATTCAACGATTTCCACGCGGAGTTGCTTTCCAAATCGTTCAGGTAACCTTTCAGCTTTTTCGAAGACCCGCCGATATCCGCTACAAACATATAATCGGGGTTCATGGCTGCCAGCCCTTCCAGGGAAATCTGCTCCCCTTTGGTCGACATATTGACATATTGGCTTGGCGGCTTCAAAGCAAGACCACTTTCCTTGTTGAAAACAAATTGTGTCGTAAAGCCCCAAAATGCCTTGTCTCCCAGCATAATGACGCCAAACGTTTTGTCACTGAATTTCTTCAACTGCTCTTTTGAATCAATGATCAATGCTTCAATCCGTGTAATTTCTGTCTCAGCCTTTTGCTCTTTGCCGAAAATTTTTCCATATTCCCGCAGGGCTCCCTGCCAGTTGTTCTCGTTGCTATCCACCGTAATGACCGGGGCGATTTTCTCCAGTTGGTCGCCGTAGCTGCCGTACCGTGCGGAAACCATAATAATCAGGTCGGGTCCGACTTCCAGCAGCTTTTCCAGATTAGGGTTTGTCATGGAACCGATATCCGTTATTCGGCTCGATTTGTAAGGGGCCAATGACTCCCATTCGTCCAGAACATTCAAATCTGTCGCTGCCGCAGGAGCTTCATCCAGCAAAAACACATGCTCGAAGTTACGGAAGAACAAGAGCGCTACTTTCTCCGGTTTCTTTTCAAGCACGATTTCACGACCCAGCACATCTAGATACTTTCTCGGCCATTGGCCCCCTTCTTTCTTGGCTTCTGCAGCTTTTTCGGGTGCTCCTGCCCCTGCTTGGTTATGGTTAGGCTCCGGCGTTCTGGCGCATCCCGCTAAAATGCCTGCCAAAAGTGCAACCGATAAAAATAATCTTATGAGTGCTTTCATGCTGACTCCTCCTATGGAACGTAAGTTTTGCTTGACTGATCAAACTATGGTCAGTGTAGCAAAACGCATTTTAGATAGGAATGGGGCCATCCTGAAATCCATATGGATTATTCCTGAAACTCCCGCGAAATTCGGCCGGAGAAACACCCACCTGCTTTTTAAAAATACGGCTGAAATACAGCGCATCCTCATAACCCAAACTTTTCGCAATCTCGCCAATCGGTGCGTCATTCGCAAGCAAGCTCTCTTTCGCCCGATTCAGACGATAGGCCATCAAATACTTGCCCGGTCCCATTCCCGTATGCTTTTTGAAGACATAGAATAGGCGGTTTTCATTGATGTCATTTTGTTCAGCCAAAGCACGCACGCTAAGTCCGTCCATATAGTGCTCATGTATGTACTTCGATACTTGCTCGAAAAGCGCTTGTTCTCCATCGCTGTTTTGATTGCGGGCGCAGACAAACAGTTCTTCCAGAATGCAGCGGAAGAGCGTCTCTGTCTGAAAAGTCGAGATTCCGCCGGGTTCTCTCGATGAGCGCCACAATAGCTTCAACAATTCCAAGAGCCGGGGGCTTTGCCCCGTGTTCAGTTGAAAATGCGTGTCGGACAAGCAAAAACCCGACGGCTCCGGTGCGCAGATCCGGTACAAAACAAGCAGATACTCCCATTTCGTATCGCCGAGAACACTTCGGTTCAGCGGCATTCGCGCCCCGCCGTGAACCACGTTACCCGAGGTCAGCGTATACACTTTGCCGCTGAAATCAAAATCGGCCTTGCCTCTTAACGGGAAAACAAATCCCGGAAAAGGCTCCGTATAATCATCGCAGCTCTTCCCCGGCTCCCGCACATAACGGCAGACCTGCTCTACCCGGAACGAGGTGCGCGCATAATGTTCCGCTAGCTTGTTAATGTCCATATTTCCTTACCTCCTGCAATCAAAGCCATGATTACTTATGACCGCACACTCCACTGCCGCGGCCGACAATCTCATTAGTACATCGGGGGTGAGTACATTTCGCCCTTTTTAATTGAGATTGATAATCATTCTTATTTATAATAGCACTTGTCATGCTCGGAAGTGAAGCTATTCTTCCAACTATTCCTTGCACAAGCGAGGTATATTCATGTTACAAGCCAAAGAACCCCTTGATTCATCAAGAGGTTAAAGCGAATGAATCGTACAACTTACCAGGATTAAAGGGTGCGGCTCTGCCCCTTTTTCATCCGCTTCTGTCAGAAAAAAACCGCGTCCTTCCCGGCATGGAAAGAACGCGGCTTCGTCGTACCCTATCTCAAACCCTAATAGCTTACAACTGTTTACCGTCTGAAGCTCTTACTTATTTTAATGCCCCGAATTGCCATACTATGATACCGCCAATCTCACCTACGGTCTTCTTTTCCTCTGTTTTCTGAGCTAACAATTTCCCCTTACTATCATATGCGGCAACCCAAACCCGATATTGAGTGTTGGATTTAAGATAAGGAGCTTTGAAGAGTGTCTCTTTTCCCAAATCAGTCACTGGCACAATCGGAGGATCTAGTGGCTTATCTACTCTCACCATTTTGATTTTATAATTTGTAGCTCCACTAACCGCATACCACGAGACTTGATATTCCACAACCGCCGCGGGTTCAATTAAGCTTGCAGTTTTCTGGTTGTAGTTTTCACCTTGAACATTCTCGGCTGCTAATGCAGCTTGTCCAGACGCTAAAACTGAAGCTAACGCAGTTAAGATAATCAATTGCTTTTTCATAGAAATCCTCCTCATAATAAAATTAATTAACCAGGTGTCAAAAAACCTTTTGTAAACCAAATATATCATATTATTCCAATTATAGATAGTTTTAATTGTTATTCGCGATCCATTATCTCACATGATTACTTGCCATTCTCCGAGTATTGAAAAAAACCGAGTGTCGGGTCCACGAATCCGATATTAATCTTGGCGGAATGCCTTCCATCACCCTCTGCATAAATCAGATGTTTTAGCCCATAATAAAACAGCCTGTTTGACTTAAACTTATAGAGGAACAGATGAGTGTGAAAAACAAATGGTTGGTGGCAATATTGTCAATCTCGGTGCTCGTTTTTAGCATGACGCCGGCCGTAGTATCCGCGCAAGCGAAGGCGGTCGAGAAGAAAGATTCGGCTTGCCTAAGTCCCAAAATGGTGCAGTTGAAAGTTGATATGCAGAAGGTTTGGATCGACCATACGATATGGACAAGAAGCTACATTGTCAGCGCCATATCTAATCGTCCGGATCAGAAAGACGTATTGGACCGGCTTTTGCGGAACCAACAGGATATAGGCAATGTGATTAAGCCGTACTATGGAGAAGCGGCCGGCAATAAGCTGGCGGATCTTCTGAGAGAGCATATTCTGATCGCTGGGAAAATTGTAGCGGCGGCCAAAGCGGGCAATCAGGCGGATGTGAAAAAGCTTGAAGCGGATTGGCATAGAAACGCCGACGATATCGCCAAATTTTTAAGCACGGCGAATCCGAACTGGCCGTTTAAAACGCTGCAAGATATGCTGTACACACATCTTCAGTTGATTACGGAAATCGTTCTTGCCTGTCTCAAAGGAGATTGGAAAGCGGATATTGCGGCAACCGACAAAAACGAGATCCATATGATTCATATGGCCGATTTCCTCACAGATGGCATTGTCAAACAGTTTCCCGATAAGTTCTAAGCCGGCGCCATAGCCCTCAATGATATTAGCTTTCCATGGCAGGCTGACGATTCAGTGCCGAGGCACTTTGAAAAGTCGGCCTTTTTGTTCATTTACCTTGCCGAGTTGACCGGCACGTTATCATAATCCCCAAACCGCATCTCGTCAAGAGATAATGTGCGAATGCGCGGCATAGCGAGGGATCCCCCCTTATGCTTTCGAAATAGGAATGAATTTCTGAGTATGAAGAGCGATATCGCTTTTTCCAATTCATCCGATTTCACGTAAAATTTTCTTCAGGCCTACGGGGAGGTAAGGGATATAACACAAAAAACAGAAAAGGAGGATCTGCATGAACAGCGTGGACAAAATCAGATTTATGCTCCTTTACGGCGAAGCGCCTGAAGCAAATTGTTACGGGTACATGGAGTTGAATCAGTATGGCGATATGATCGCACTCTACAATTGGTACGGGGAGGAAATAGACATGTATGGCGTACATGAATTTGTCAGGGTGCGGTCACTTGGCAAATTTGATGACGAGGACCGCGATAATTTTTATTCCTTGTTAGAAAGTGATGGCGTAGGATAAACTGCACGTTTTACTGTTCACCGTCCCGGTTGTAACGGCAAGATTTAGGGCCATCCTATTGCAGGATGGCCCTCTCTTTGCTCTCGTCTTTTTTTGTAAATTGAATAGTTTTCCCTTGAAAACGCGACGTTTCTAACTTCTAAATAAAGGAGTTTATTCAGTGCGTCCTTCCTCTGGTAAAAAGCCAGCCGCCTGCTACAAAAACCAAACAAAGAAGTAGGTTGAATCCGATGCCCGCAAGCAGCGAGCCGTTAAATAACAAGGTTTTGAAAAAAGAGACGACATGAACGCGCAGCGAAGGAATCGCCGTTCCGACGGGGATCGCCGCAATGAGCAGTGCCCACAGCAGCCACCCCACAGGGTGGTAGTAACCGGATATCAGCATGCTGAGCAGCGCCATCGCCATCAAATAAAAAGCGGTTTGGTACAGGAAACAACCCGCCAAGCCAAAGTCATTCCAATGAAAAGCCGTAATCATATTAACAGGAATCGGGTAATTTCCGACGCCATTCGATTCGAGTGCCGACCAGAAACAATTGATCAGAGCGATGACTGCCGCGTAGACGGCAAAGACGAATAGAAGTCCCTTGAAATATTGCTCTCTGCTTGCGCCCAAATGTACGATGCGTTTGTAATAAATGAGCGGAAGCACGATAGCGATAAGGGGCAAAATGAGAATCAGTATGTTACCGCCCGAAAGGCCCCTGCTTTGGCTGTTGTCTATAAAGAGACCGACAATGAATTCCGCTGTTTTCCCAAGCAGGAGAAGAAGAATGACGCACCAGATGTAAATCCTCATTTGCAAATAGGTTGCCTTTAAATGAACGGTCAATGCCCCCACTTCAATGACCTCCTTGGATTAAATACGAGAAGAACGATTGAAGCGTCAAACTTTCGATCGAAATATCCATCTCACGCGCCAGCCGCCTGTCCCCGTCATTCAACTTTTCGTAAATAGCGGCAAGTGTGCCGTGGCCATAAGTCTCCTTATGCAAGACTCGCTTTCCGGCTGTAAAGGAAGCCACGGCCTCCGAATTGCCCCGGATCAAATGAGCTGCCATGCGTATTTCATCCATGTCATCATGAAGCAGGATCGAGCCGGCTTCAATCATATAAACTTTTTCCGCAACCGGGGCGATTTCGTCAATTAAATGTGTAGACAGTAAGATCGTGCGGGGGTGATTGGCGCAGTCTTCCAACAGCGCTTTGTAGAACTTTTCCCGCATCAAAACATCGAGTCCAAGCACCGGCTCGTCAAATAACGTCAGCGGCGCCCGGCTGGCCAGACCGATGATGTTGCCTACGAGCGATTCCGTGCCTCTTGAAAGCTGTCTGATTTTTTTGTCCGGATCGAGCCGAAACGCTTTGAGCAGCTCATGAGCAAAGGTCCAGTCCCAGTTTGGATGAAAACTTGCGGCGAATTTCAACACTTCGATAATCCGCCCTCCTCTGAAGTGTCTTGTATTCTCGCGTACGAAACAGAAATCGTTTGGAAGCTCTCCCTTCCCAAGCTTCTTCCCTCTTACCTCGATTGAGCCGCTATCCGGGGAAATGCCGCCGGCGATCGTGTTAAGCAGCGTCGTTTTGCCGGCGCCGTTCCGTCCGAGCAAACCGTAAATAACATTTTCCTCCAACTGCAAATCCAGATTGCACAAGGCGTAAGTCCGGCCGTATTTTTTGGTTAAATTGCCGCAAGTCAATGCTATGCTCACGATTCGCTATTCCTCTCTCAACTGTTTGATCATGTTCATAATGTCTTCGGTTGTCAGTCCGAGTTTGTCGGCTTCATCCAGCAGATCGGATAACAGTTCCTTGTGGAAACGTTCTCTCCGTTTAATCTGAATCTTCTGCTTCGCATCGGCCGCGACATACATGCCAAGCCCTCTTTTTTTGTACAGAATCCCTTCATTTACGAGCAGCCCGATTCCCTTCACTACAGTCGCGGGATTGATCTGAAACAGCTGGGAAAACTGGGCCACGGAAAGAATTTGTTCATCCACACGGAAAGTGCCGTTCAGAATATCGTCCTCAATGATGTCGGCTACCTGTTGAAAAATCGGCTGCTTATCGTCGAAAGTTACACTCATTCCCTCACCATTCAGCATATTAGTATGTTACCTATCCAGCACACTATAATTTATGGGCCAAAAATTGTCAATCAAGGCTTCAAGCAGTTTGCGCCGCCACGGGAAAATACACATCCATCCAGTGATTGACAATTATTCACAAGCGTATTATAGTATGCTACATTAGTAACATACCAACATACAAACTAAACTAACTTAGCGCAAAAGAACTTCCGAAGTTTCAATAAACCCAGTACGAGGAGATGTCCTAAGTGAACAAGTTAATCGAATTCAAGAACGTAGCGAAAGAATACAAAATAGGCGAAGTGCAGATCAAAGCGCTCGATGGCGTTGATTTTTCCATAACGGAAGGGGAATTCGTCGTTATTTTGGGTGCAAGCGGTGCCGGTAAAAGCACGATTTTGAACATACTCGGCGGTATGGATACGGCTACGTCAGGTCAAGTGTTTGTTGGCGATCAGGAAATCACTAGCCTTGGCGAAAAAAAGTTAACGCAATATCGCGGCGAGAAAGTGGGATTTGTGTTCCAATTTTATAACTTAATTCCGAATTTAAACGCATTGGAGAATGTGGAGTTCGCCACGGAAGTATGCAAAAACTATCTGGATGCGAAACAAATTTTATATAAAGTCGGACTGCAGGACCGGATCAAAAATTTCCCTTCCCAGCTCTCCGGAGGCGAACAGCAAAGGGTTGCCATAGCCAGGGCGGTTGCCAAAAACCCTCTGCTTCTGCTCTGCGATGAACCGACCGGAGCTTTGGATTATGTGACAGGAAAGTCCGTCTTGAAGCTTCTGCAAGAGTTGAACAAGGACACGAAAACGTGCGTCGTTCTCGTCACCCATAATTCCGCTATTGCTCCGATGGCCGACAAAATTATCAAGGTTAAAAGCGGAAGGATCGAAAGCGTTACGCTGAATAAAGAAAAACAAAATGTGGAAGGGATCGAGTGGTGATGAAGCTGTTTTCCAAATTAATAAGGGATATTAGACAATCTTCAGGGCAATTTATAGCGCTGGTATTGGTTGTTGCTGTGGGGGCTTTTTTCTACGGGGGCCTGGTCAGCTATAGCGATACTCTCCGTGCTTATACGAAAGATTATTTTAAAAGCCATAATTTAAGCGATTTATACGTCTATTACAATCAAATATCCAAAGAGGAAGCGGCAGGCTTAAGCGAAATTGAAGGGATACATAAATTAGAAGGACGTTATACGTTGGAGGCCAAGCAAGTCTTTGAAAACGTGAAAACTTCGTTAACCGTTCATTCGATTCCCGCGAACAATGAAATCAATACGCTTACGATAGTCGAGGGCAGTATCCCGTCAAAAAAGGGAGAAATCGTATTAGATTCCCATTATGCCGCTGAACATCAGTATCGTGAAGGCGATACCATTCGTATCTATACGGACGGTAAAGAGTTTACGTTTACGATTAGCGGCTTGTGTGAGAATGTGGAATATGCCAAGAAAAACCGGACCCAAGACCACAAAGCTCAAGGATTCGCATACATCTCCGAAGAAACCATTCCGGACATTCTGGGTGGCGGCTTTACCTATAATGAAATCATGATTGATGCCCAAGAGGGTTACGACGTGGATCAATTAGGCAAATCCATTGAAGCGCAGTCCTCCCCGCTTGCCTATTTAAACCAAGTAAATAAGGAGCGGACCTTCAACTATTCCCAAATTACGCAAACCATCTACAATAACACCATGATGAGTAAGGTTATCCCTTTGGTACTCTTTTTGATTGAGGCGATTATCGTCTTGCTGATTATGTCGAGACTGATAGATTCTCAAAGAAATCAAGTGGGCATCATGAAGGCTTTGGGCGTCAAAAGCAGAAGCATCCTGCTTCATTATATGGGATACCCTGTGCTGGTAAGTATTGTAGGCTCCATCCTGGGCTGTGCCATTGCCGCACTTGTATTCATCCCCTTGGTAAGAGGGTCGAACGCACGGGCCTACTCGCTGCCTGACATTACATTCTCGCTTTCCTTATTCACCCTTATTCCTCCCATCATTTTCTCCGGTGCTTTCGGAAGTTTAGCCTGTTATTTAAGCGGAAGAAGCGTATTAAAAGAACGTGCGGCTCAGGCCATGCGTCCTAAACCCCCTAAGAAGATGAAAAAATTGATCATCGAAAAAATTCCGGGGATCTGGAATCGTATTCCCTACAGCTACAAACTTATTTTCCGAAATCTATTTTTAAATAAACAAAAAGCTTTGGCAAGCTCAGTTGGCATTGTTGTTAGCACGGTTTTATTAATCACGGCTTTTGGCACTCAGACCGCCTTGCAAAAAGTAGCCGGCCAAACTGAAGATGTCCATACCTATGATTTAAGAGTGGATTATTCGGTGGGACCGATTCCTGATCCGGCAGAGCTGCCCTCCGGTATTAAAAACAGGTATGGATTAGCCACCTTCCCTGTTGAATTTATCAAAGATGACGGGCATGAAAATGCCACTCTGGTTGTTACTGAAAAAGATAACTCTCTCCTTCATTTCTTTGACGATCAGGACAACAAGATTTCATTGGAAGAAGGCGGTGTGCTGGTACCCAAATCTTACGCCGACAAATACCACATTGCAGAAGGGGACAGGATCAAATTAAAGTTTGCAGATCCTGAGCTTAAAAACAAATCCGTTGATATGAAGGTATTGCACATATCCACCCAGTACTCGAATCCGTCGTTTTATATCACACCGGCTTATTTAAAGAGCTTTGACCTGGATTACAGCCCTTCCTCGCTTTTAATTGAAGCCGCCGGCCCTGCAGATCTTGCAAGCATTCGTCACTTCTTCGAACAAGATCCACAGGTAGATGCCCTTACAGATAAGACTGATCTAAA
The DNA here is from genome assembly GCF_000739915.1 of Paenibacillus chitinolyticus NBRC 15660. Classification (GTDB taxonomy): domain Bacteria; phylum Bacillota; class Bacilli; order Paenibacillales; family NBRC-103111; genus Paenibacillus_F; species Paenibacillus_F chitinolyticus. The sequence goes on from NZ_BBJT01000002.1 coordinate 160,171, forward strand.
GAAATCAGCTCAATACATTTTGAAGCAAAACAGCTTTGTGTTTATCATGTTTATCATTTGCGCGGTCCTGCTTTCTTTTGGCGCCATCTATACGATAACTTCCATCAACATTTACGAAAGAAACCGCGAGCTCGCAACCCTGAAAGTATTGGGCTATCAAAAAAGTAAAATAAACCGTCTCATCTTTTTTGAAAACATTATTCTCACCACCTTTGCGGTTCTTGTAGCGTTACCAATCAGCGGCTATGTGTATTCACTTGTTGTAAAGGCCCTGTCCAGTACCCATCAGCAAATCCCGAATCAATTAAATCTGTTCGTCATGTCGGTTGCCGTTATCGCCGCCTACTTACTCACCCTGCTCTCTAACTTACTGCTTCGGCGAAAAATAACCCGGATTAATATGATCGAATCTTTGAAAAGCGTAGAATAGATGGGATCGCCTAAGCCCCCGTAATGTCTTGACACCATCAGCAAAAAAATAGCCTTGGCCATTAGTCGGCCAAGGCTATCTGCATACAAGCGAAGCGGAGCCGATTCGCGCGGCTCACCAAGCGGTGAGGATCAGAGCTCAAGACATGCGTGTTGAGCGGCAACGATTACAAGATTTCGATATACCCTTCTGTTCCATGCACGCGAATTCGCTGCCCATCTTTAATCAGTTTGGTAGCATTCTCCACTCCGACAACTGCCGGCAAGCCATATTCACGCGCGATAACCGCTCCATGGGTCATCAGTCCGCCAACTTCGGTGACTAGACCTTTTATGGATACAAATAATGGCGTCCAGCCAGGGTCGGTAAAGGAAGTGACTAATATATCCCCATCTTCCAGATTCGCATCTTCCATGTTTAAAATGACACGCGCTCGCCCTTCTATGACTCCGGAAGAAACCGGCAGACCCAAGATAGCTTCGGCCGGGAGATTTTCTCGCTTGTACTCACCTGTAATGATTTCACCATCAGATGTGATGACACGCGGCGGGGTTAGTTTTTCATAGAATGTATACTCGTCTTTTCGTTTGCCGATGATGGAATCATCCAGTTTCTTCGTGCGTACGACTTCGTGAAGTTCTTCAAAAGTGAGATAGTATATATCTTCTTTGTTACGGATAACGCCAGCTTGGACGAGTCGTTCGGCCTCTTTCAGTAAAGCCTGCTTATAAACGAAGTAGCGGCTAATATACCCGTATTTGGGATATTCCCGGTAGCCGATGAAATTCCGGATGAGGTCGATCCTTTGTTTTGTTTCTTTGGCTTTTTGTTCACCATCCGGTAATTGCTTCAATTGATCGAGCAGCTCTTGTTCTTTTTCCAAAGCTTCCCGGCGCCCTTGCTCAAATTTTCGCTTGCCGGCATTAGGCTCAAAGTTCTTGATGTTACCAAGAATCAGGGGGACAAGTGTAATTGGTTTTTCACTCCAACGCGTTCTCGTAATATCAATTTCTCCGGTACATCGCATTCCGTATTTGCTTAGATAATCATAGATAGCGTTTCGGGCTTCTCTTCCTCCATCAAACTTAACCAGTTCCTCCAGAAAGTGATCTTCTTTTGCATGCTGCAAATAATCAATCACTTCCGGATAAGGGCGAATCGCATCCGCGACATCCATTAGCGCCAGACCCATTTCCGAAGTAATATTGCCCGGTACGGATTGAGAAAGCGTATCTGCCGCGTTTTTTTCGCCTAACCACTCCTTCATGTTCTCATTGATCCATGATGAAGCGTTTATAGCAGCCATAAACACGGCAGTACTTTGGGGGTCAAATAAGATCTTCTTTAATTGCTGGATATCATCCAGAATAAAATCGCACAAATCCGATCCCGATTTCGTTTGGATGTTTTGTTTTAACTCTTCTATTGAAGCTTGACTACGCTTAATCAACTCGGAGACGATTGTAGGATCGTTTTCGATTGGTGCCCTCATATCTGTATTGTTTCTGCCAGGACTTGGCGCTGTTTGATCATTGGGTAACAATTTTATAAAATCTCGCTCTATTATCGTCTTGATTGCGCCTATGATGAGCGGATCGGAACTCAGGTTATTTAAAAAAGTTTCCCGGCCGACAGGTGCAGCGAGCATAGGTGCAACATCAACAAACAGCCTTCCGCCGGCTTTACGCATACGTGCAGGCGTAATTAACAGGTAAAAAGACAATCCCAACGGCTTTATGGGATCCGTCATCATTTGTTGATGCCCGACAGAGAGATAGACGTGATTTTCTTGATCATTCGCTTCAGGGATCGGATATAAAGTCGTGATCGGCCGACTCTGGACCATATAAAAGGTATCATGGGCCAAACACCATTCGATATCCTGGGGACAGCCAAAATAGGCTTCGATCTGTCTTCCGATGCGTGCCAGCTGTAAAATTTGTTGTTCAGTGAGTGTTTGAGCCATTTGCTGATCGGGATTGAGCTGCACGGTCTCTGTTCCGCCTTCTTTTCGTCCATAGATAGCCAATTTTTTGGTTGCGATCCTCTTGTTGACGACCTCCCCTTCCTGCACTTGATAACAATCGGCAGATACCAAGCCGGAGACCAGAGCTTCTCCGAGCCCAAAACCGGCATCGATGGATAGCCGCTTTCGGTTAGAAGTAATCGGATCAGCGGTAAATAAAATCCCCGAAGCCTGCGGGAAAACCATCCTTTGAACGATAACGGATAAATAAACTTGACTGTGGTCAAATCCGTTTTGCATACGGTAGATGACCGCACGATCCGTAAATAGGGAAGCCCAACATTTGCTGATATGCTGCAGGATCGCATCGACGCCGATGATATTTAAATAAGTGTCTTGTTGACCCGCAAAAGAAGCATGCGGCAAATCTTCGGCGGTCGCACTGGAACGCACTGCGTAAGCATGTTCTTCACCAAACCGGGAAAGATAGTGAGCAACTGCTGTCACAACATCGGAAGGAATTTCTGCTCCCCTAATGATGTTCCTGATCTTCCTGCTGATCTCACCAATTTGATCCCGATCATCTGCTTTTAGCAAAGTTAGCCGATTGAGCAAAGCTTGATACGTCTCGTTTTGTTCGATGGCTTTCCGATATCCCGCTGTTGTAACGCAAAATCCTTCCGGTACTTGGATTCCTTCCAATTTGGATAGTTCCCCTAAATTCAACCCTTTTCCGCCAACGAGCGAAAGCTGCGTTTTTTCCATTTCTTGAAAACCGAGTACCAAAGAACTCATTCGATATCTCCCCTAACCATTAAATTGAGAAAAACAGTTGACAAGAGTTCACCGGCACGGTACACTTAAAGTGTAAGATGCATTAATTATGTCCGTATATTTAAAAAAAAGAGTCGCGATCTGATTATATCATCGTGTCTGTTTATATGCAAGACTAAAGAACCTGATAATACTACTCAGGTTCTTTTTTGATATTCCGCTATTATTCCTATCAAAAACTGTGGTTCGAGCCGAACTCCGTCATAGGATCACCAGACGATTAAAGACAAAAAAACCGCTCCTCTTTTCAGGGAACGGTTCGTTATTTTTTTACGGAACCTTTTCCGAATTTAAGAACGCTCGTCGATCAGCTGTTCCAAAAACTCCGCGAACGTCAAAGCATAGGTTTCGATCAAGTCATTCATGAGATCATAGCGCATAATCGGAAATTCACCCTGTTCATTCTTGGAAGACGTATCAAAATAATAAAGCTCGTCGTCATCCGGAACGAACAAGTCGAGTCTGTGGGGAAACCGGCTTACGAGCCATTCTTCTTCTTTATTCAGCCTATGTATATAGAGAAGGTCGCTGTCGACATACTCTCTATGCTCCGGAGAAACGAGCGTCAGAATGTTCCCGCCGTTCAACGAGGCATTTCCGTAATGAATCAGCCACCAGCGGTAAGACGGAGGCAGGCTGAATCCCAATTCCTCTTCCGCTTCCGCTATCCAGCTCTCTTCCGCCCCGTGACCGGGAAACCATTTTAAAGCAGTAGTCGTCTTCAGTTTGTCTGCCAAACGCTCATACATGAGTTGCATCCTTCCTCTCTCGCACCTGTATAATTTCCAAATTCTGCTCCTCCATTATAGCACATTAAATTCACCGGCATCGGTGCCCGACATCCCGGCTCTTCGATTTCACTAAAGATACTTCTCGACTTAACGGATCGATCGGCGATAATCCACCGCGGTTCGTAACAACTAACGCTCCTGCCTATTACGGCGCTTCGGGATTTTCACTTTCCTTTGCGGTTCTCTTTTTATGCATAGGGTCAAGAATCCCTTTCATAGGTATAGTCGAACCTTCCATAACCGGGAGTCGATAAACCTAACTTGGAGGATATGCAGCGATGGCCTTTTTGCAGCGATATGCCGCAAACCAGACAGGTGCCATTACATTTACAGGCAATACACTCGGATTGAGCCGATCCGAAACTGCGGGCGTTCCAGGAACAGTAGACAGCATAGGGGCTTACATAACTACGGACACGACACTCCAGTACGGTACATATCCGGCAGGAACGACAAGCCTATACACCTCCAACAGCTCTGCCGCAGTTCTCACTCTTCCCGCAGGGAGTACGGTATTGTACGCAGAGCTCATCTGGGGCGGCTCCTATCTGGACGGTACGGTCAACAATACCGCTTTTATCAACAACCCCATCACCTTCACCACACCGGCGGGCACATCGAGCGTAACTCAAGATGCCGCTACCGTCTATAACGTGACGTTTGCGGTCTCTCCGAGTTCTGTTCTGGCATACGTCCGCACGGCCAATGTAACGGCTTTAGTCAGTGCCGGAGGCACGGGAACCTACACGGCCAAAAGCATCGTAGGCACGCTTGCCGTTCCGGACCCCACAGCCAATCACGCCGGATGGACTCTCGCAGTCGTGTACCAGAACCCGAGTCTACCCTTCCGGAATCTCTCGCTGGGTGTGGGCGCGGAGATTGTCCAGTCGACTTCGGGGGCCGTCAATGTAGTCATCTCCGGCTTCGCCACTCCGGCTCAAGGGACGTTAAAAGGCCGTGCGTTAATCAGCGCGCAGGAAGGAGACGCCAACAAAACCGGGGACCAGGCTCTATTCGGTCCGACGGCATCGAGTCTGACGGCTCTATCAGGGGCTAACAATTTCGCCGCGAACTTTTTTGCGTCCCAAATCAACAAAGATGACGGCACGCTCGACACAAGCGGAACGTTCGGTACGCGCAACGCCGTCAACGGGGCTCCGGGCACGCTGATCAGCGGTGGACGCCAGGGATGGGATATTACCAACGTGGATATATCCTCCACGCTGAAAAACGCCCAGACCTCCGCGATTTTACAACTGACGACGTCCGGGGACGGGTATATCGTGAATGCGAACGCCATTCAAATCGACATTAACGCCCCCCTCGTATCCGTGACTAAAACCGCCAGCGTAACCGGAGCCGTCATCGGCGATACGGTCACGTTCACCATCGCCGTTAAGAACACCGGATTGGTCGACGCCTCCAGCACGGTCCTCACCGATCCGATTCCGGCCGGTTCCGCACTCGTCGCGAACAGTGTGACGGTCAACGGGACCGCTCGCACGGGTACCGATCCTTCAGCCGGCATCCTGCTCGGGACGATAAGCGCGGGCAGTATGACCACCGTGACGTTCCGGGTGACCGTGACTTCCCTCCCATCGCCCGCTCAGCTTTCGAACCAGGCGACAGCCAGCTTCTCGTTTCAGAGTGTAGCCGGGGGACCGGTTATTTCCGGGAGCGTTCCCTCCAACACACTTGCCGTCCCGGTCTACCAGCCGGTTATCGGACTCGTCAAAACGGCAAACACTTCTACAGCGACCGTGGGAGATACGGTTACTTACACCTTGACGGCTGCGAACACGGGGAGTATCCGCGCGGCCGCCACGTTGACCGATCCCATACCCGCAGGGTCCACATTTGTGACGGGCAGTGTAACCGTCAATGGGACGTCCCTGCCGGCCGCAAATCCGGCGACGGGATTCACCATCGGGAACATCGATGCCGGAGGCGGCGTCGTTACCGTCACGTTTCAAACGGTTGTGGCGTCTGTCCCCACCGGGGGAAGACTAATCGATCAGGGCACGGCAAGCTACACGTATTCTCCTCCCGACGGGCGGACGCTTTCCGGTTCGGCGGTATCCAACACGCTGTCCATTCCCGTCTCGGCGCCGAACGTTACCGTGGTCAAAACCGCCGGTTCGACGGACGCTGTCGTCGGAGACACCGTGACTTACACCATTACGGCGACGAATAACGGGATTGTGCCCGTCACCGGTGTGGTCGTAACCGACCCGATTCCGGCCGGCTCCTCTTTCGTTACCGGCAGCGTAACCGTGAACGGCACGGCGGTTCCGGGCGCTAATCCGGCGACAGGAGTTCCCGTCGCATCCATAGCAGCGGGTTCTTCGGCTGTCGTCACTTTCCGTGTTAATGTAACATCCGTTCCATCGCCCGCTCAGCTTTCCAACCAGGCGACTGTCAGCTTTTCGTCCGGTGCATTTACCGGCTCGTCCTTGTCCAATACGATCACGCTGCCTGTTTACCAGGCGGTCGTTTCAGCGGTGAAAAGCGTCAGTCCCGCAAGCGCAACGGTCGGTGCGACCCTCACATATACCGTCACTGTAAAAAATTCCGGCAACCTTTCCGTCTCCCTTAACGTGAGTGATCCGATACCGGCCGGTTCCACGTTTCTTGCCGGCAGTGTGACGGTTAACGGCACGCCTTTACCGGCGGCGAATCCGGCAGCGGGCTTCGCGGCGGGAAGTTTGGCGGCCGGTGCAAGCTCCGTCATCACGTTCCAGACGGTCGTCACTTCCCTGCCCGCTACATCCCGGCTCGTGGATCAGGCGACCGCGTCCTACACGTACCAGCCCCCGGACGGGCGGACGCTCTCGGGAAGCGCCGTTTCCAATGAAGTGTCCGTTCCGGTATCGGCGCCGAACGTCGCTGCCGTCAAATCGGGTTCCAAAACGGCTGCCACCGTCGGAGACGTCATTACGTACACCGTTGTCGCCGCTAACGGCAGCAGTGTCCCGGTCACCGGCGTCGTTATAACCGACCCGATTCCGGCGGGCACCACATTCAATGCCGGCAGTGTAACGGTTAACGGGACCGCGGTCCCGGCGGCCAATCCCTCCGCGGGAGTGCCTGTAGGCACAATCGCCGCCGGAGCTTCGACGACGCTGCAATTTACCGTTGCCGTCACCTCGGTGCCCTCTCCCGCCACGCTGGGAAATCAGGCAACCGTCAGTTTTACATCCGGTGCATTTACCGGCTCTTCCGTTTCCAATACGGTATCTGTTCCGGTTTACCAACCCGTGCTCTCGGCTGTCAAGAGCGCCGATACGGCAAGAGCTACTGTCGGAGACAGTGTGACCTACACGGTGAGTTTGACGAACAGCGGCAACTACAACGCGAGCATTACGCTGACGGACCCGATTCCCGCCGGTTCCTCGTTCGCCCCGAACAGTGTAACGGTTAACGGACTTCCGCTGGCCGGCGCCGATCCGGTTACGGGAATATCCGTCGGAACCGTTTCGCCGGGAACGACGTCAACCGTCACTTTTCAGACGGTAGTAAATTCCTTGCCCGCGCCTCCGCAGCTAAGCGATCAGGCGGTCGCCGCGTACACGTATCGGCTGCCGGACGGAAGAACGCTGACCGGCACGGTGTCGTCCAATATGCTTACCATCCCGGTGTCAGCGCCTAACGTATCGGTTGTCAAAACCACTTCCGCCACAGATGCCATAATCGGCGATACGGTGACGTATACGATTGCCGTCACGAACAACGGGATAGAAGCCGTATCGGGTGTCGTGGTGACCGATCCGATTCCGGCGGGCTCTTCGTTCGTATCGGGAAGCGTGAATGTACGGGGAGCGCCCCTGCCTACCGCCAATCCTGTCGCGGGCATTCCCGTCGGAAGCATTGCGGCGGGCGCTTCGGCGGCCGTAACGTTCGCCGTGCAGGTCAATACTCTGCCCTCCCCGCCGCAGCTTAGCAACCAGGCTTCCGCCAGCTTCGCCAGCGGGGCGTTTTCCGGAACGGCCGTCTCCGATCTTCTGATAGTGCCTGTTTATCAGCCGGTTCTGGCCGCTGTGAAAAGCGCCGGCACCTCCCGTGTCACTGTCGGCGATACCGTTGCCTATACCGTCACGATAACGAATTCGGGTAATCTGTCGGCCCAGCTTACCGTAACCGATCCGATCCCGACCGGTTCATCTTTTGTCGCCAATAGTGTGACGGTCGGCGGCGTTCCGGTACCGGGAGCCAATCCAGCCGCAGGCATCGCCGCGGGTGTTGCAGGACCGGGGGCGGCCGTCACGGTAACATTCCAGACCATCGTCAACACCCTGCCCTCCCCGCCTGTTTTGACCGACCAGGCCCAGGTTTCCTATACCTACCGTCCGCCAGACGGACGTTCACTGACCGGTTCCGTTTCATCCAATAGTGTTACGCTTCCCGTCTCTCTGCCGAATGTTACGATTGCGAAAAGCCCGTCCGCACCCGATGCGATTCCGGGGGATGTGATAACCTATACGTTGACGGTTTCCAACAGCGGGACGGGTGCCGTGTCGAACGTCGTGGTAACCGATCCGATTCCCGCCGGTTCCGTCTTCGTTGCAGGGAGTGTAAAAGTAAACGGCACCGCCGTTCCGGCCGTTAACCCGGCTAACGGTATCTCTGCAGGGACCATTGCGGCCGGAGCTTCATCGACTATTGTCTTCTCGGTGCAGGTCACGTCGCTGCCGTCCCCGCCGCAGCTCGTAAATCAAGCATCCGTCAGCTACACGAGCGGTTCCTTCAGCGGTTCTGCAGCGTCCAATACGGTCAGTCTTCCTGTCTACCAACCCATTGTCATCGTAAAGAAAAGCGCAAATCTCTCGCAAGGAACCGTAGGCGATCTTGTCACCTACTCGATTACCGCCTCCAACAGCGGAAATATCGGCGTTACCGCTTCGATCACCGATGCCATTCCGGCCGGCAGTTCGCTTGTGTCCAACAGTGTCGCCCTCAATCAAGTCCCCCTTCCGGGAGCCAATCCCGCCGGCGGAATCGCCGCGGGCACGCTGGCACCCGGTGCTTCAACGACTCTGACATTTCAGGTGGTGATTACTTCCGTGCCAACGCCTCCACAGTTAGTCGACCAGGCCGCCGTGTCGTATACGTATCAGCCTCCGGATGGACGGACGGTTTCCGGTTCCGCTTCGTCCAACACCGTCGTGATCCCGGTTTCCGCTCCCAATGTTGTCATAAGCAAAAGCGCAAGCGCTGCGGATGCGGTCGTAGGCGATACGATCGCTTATACGCTTGTCGCGGTAAATAACGGCATTGAGAATGTGACGAACGTAATCGTGACCGACTCTATTCCCGACGGCACAACGCTCGTGCCGGGAAGCGTAACGGTCAACAGCGTTCCCGTGCCGGGCGCAAACCCATCCGTCGGCGTACCGGCGGGTCTGATTGTCCCGGGGGGAGCGGCTGCCGTAACTTTCAGCGTGCTCGTCAATTCGCTGCCCGCCTCCGGACAGCTAGTGAACCGCGGTTCCGTCAGTTTTACAAGCGGCACGCTCTCTTTCTCTTCGTTATCGAACACCGTTACCGTTCCCGTCTATCAATCCATTCTGTCCATAGCCAAAAGCGCAAATACCGTCAACGCAACCGTAGGCGATACGATTACCTACACGCTCGTGCTTTCCAACAGCGGAAACATTGCCGCTTCGACAACCGTGACGGATCTGATTCCCGCCGGTTCCGTTCTGCTCGACAACAGCGTTACCGTCAACGGTTCTCCGCGTGCCGGAGCCGATCCTTCGACCGGAATTCCCGTCGGTTCCGTCGCGCCCGGCGTTCCCGTGACGGTTACGTTCCAAACGGTCGTAAACTCCGTTCCGGCCTCATCAATCCTTCTCGATCAGGCTTCCGCAAGCTTTGTATTCGTCCCCCCGGACGGACGCTCCGTTACCGGTTCAGCCGTGTCCAACACGCTTGTGATACCGGTCTCGGCTCCCAACGTAACCGTTACGCTTACGACGGCTTCTACGGATGCCGTCCTCGGTGATATCGTCTCCTACACCATAACGGCGACCAATAACGGCATCGAGAACGTGACTGGTGTTCTCGCCACGGACTCCATACCGGCAGGGTCGGTATTCGTTGCGGGCAGCGTGGTTCTAAACGGCACTTCGCTGCCGACGGCCAATCCCTCTGTGGGTGTTCCCGTAGGCATCATTGCGCCGGGCGCCTCGGCTGTACTCAGCTTTCAAACCAGCGTAACGTCTCTGCCTTCTCCGCCCGTCCTGTCCAACAAAGCAATCGTCTCCTTCACTTCGGGCACTTTTACCGGGTCCAGCACGTCGGGAACCGTTCTTGTGCCGGTCTATCAGCCGATTCTAGCGGCCGTTAAAACGGCTAATTTCTCCAACGCCACGGTTGGCGATACGATCGCTTACACGATTGCGGTAACGAACAGCGGAAATATTGCCGCCAGCCTCGTCGTAACCGATCCGATCCCTCCGGGCTCCACTTTTCTGGCTAACAGTGTGCTTGTGAACGGACTGCCCCTCCCCGGAGCGGATCCCACGACAGGAATTACGGCGGGCTCGCTTCTGCCGGGAGCGACGACATTGGTTTCGTTCGAAACCGTTGTCGTATCCGTTCCACCGTCTTCAAGACTGAACGATCAGGCCGCAGTCGCGTTTACGTTCCAGCCTCCGGACGGACGCACCATCAGCGAATCGGTCAGTTCGAATCCCGTTACGATTCCCGTATCCGCGCCGAACGTTGCGGTTACGAAAACCGCCGGTTCCACGGATGCCGTCGTCGGCGATACCATCGCCTACACCATCACCGCCACAAACAGCGGTATTGAAAATGTGGCCAACGTCGTTATTTCCGATCCGATCCCGGCCGGCTCGGTTCTTGTCCCGGGCAGTGTAACCCTAAACGGACTGCCTGTTCCTGCGGGTAATCCGGCTGCCGGCATTCCTGCCGGAATTATCGCGCCGGGCGCATCGGCCTTTCTCCGTTTCCGAGTAACGGTCACTTCTCTGCCTTCTCCGGCCCAACTCCTGGATCAGGCTACGGTTAGCTTTACTTCCGGCGCTTTTACGGGATCTTCGGTCTCCGCGCCGCTCTCCATTCCCGTGTATCAGCCTCTTATCACCTTGGCCAAAAGCGGAAATTCAACCAACGCAACCGTAGGCGACACGATCACCTATTCGATTCTGGTAACCAATTCCGGCAATATCGACGCTGCCGCTACGATCACGGACCCGATTCCGGCCGGTTCCGCCTTCTTTGTGAACAGTGTCGCCGTGAACGGCACATCGTACCCCGGGTCCGATCCGTCCACGGGCATTGCAGTCGGGTCCATTGCGCCCGGAAGTTCCACTCTAGTCACCTTCCAGGTGATTGTCACTTCCGTTCCGGCACCGCCTTCGCTCGTCAACCAGGCTTCCGCCAGCTTTACTTTCGTTCCGCCGGACGGACGTATTATCCAGGAATCCGCCGTCTCCAACGTAGTCTCCATTCCAGTATCGGCCCCCGATATCTTGGTCACCAAAACGGCCGGTTCCACGGATGCGGCAGTAGGCGATACGATCACCTACACGATTACCGCTTCGAACGCCGGTATCTCCGGCGTGACTAACGTGATCGTGACCGATCCCATTCCAACCGGTTCCGCATTGGTCCCCGGGAGCGTGACCGTGAACGGGATCGTTAAGCCCGGCGCTGACCCGGCTTCCGGTATCGCAGTCGGCTCTGTAGCGCCCGGGGCGGTAGCGACGGTTTCTTTTCAAGTCACCGTCACTTCCCTGCCGTCTCCTCCCGTCTTGTCCAATCAGGCGAGAGTCAGCTACACATCCGGAGCTTTTTCCGGCAGTTCTCTCTCGGACCCGGTAGTCATCGGCGTGTATCAGCCGATACTCAGCGTTACCAAAAGCGCGAACACCGCCAATGCCACGGTGGGCGATACGATCGTCTACACGATCCTCGCGGCCAATTCCGGCGATATCGCAGCGGTAACGACGATTTCGGATCCGATCCCCGCCGGTTCGGCATTTATAGCCAACAGTGTGGTCGTGAACGGACAGCCGATCCCCGGAGCGGATCCGACCGTCGGGATCGCAGTCGGTCCGATCCCGCCTGCAGGCACGGCCGGAGTGACTTTCCAGGTTGTCGTTACTTCCGTCCCGTCTCCGCCGACACTCGTCGACCAGGCAACCGCCGCTTTCACCTTCCAGCCGCCCGACGGACGGACGTTGAGCGGTACCGCCCTTTCCAACGCCGTCAGCATACCTGTATCGGCTCCGAACGTGACCGTGGGCAAGAGCGCCAGCGCAGCGGACGCTGTATTCGGAGATACGGTGACGTATACCATCACGGCGGCAAACAACGGAATCGAAGCGGTAACCGGTGTTATCGTAACCGATCCGATTCCGGCCGGCTCCGTTTTCGTTCCGGGCAGCGTAACACTGGGCGGTGTGCCTCTTCCTTTGGCCCGGCCCGACGCGGGTATCAATGCCGGAACGATCGCAGCGGGCGCAACTGCCACCGTCACCTTCCAGGTTACGGTTACATCCCTGCCGTCTCCGCCCGTTCTGTCCAACCAGGCTGCCGTAAGCTTCACATCGGGAGTTTTCTCCGGCACTTCTTACTCCGATCCGGTTACGGTACCGCTCTATCAGCCGATTCTTCAACTCGCCAAAAGCGCAAATTTCTCCAATGTGACCGTCGGGGACACTCTGACTTATACGATACAGACAACCAACAGCGGAAATATCGCCGCCGCCCTCCTCCTATCGGACCCTATTCCCGCAGGATCGCAGTTTATTGAAAACAGCGTCAGCGTAAACGGAATTCCCGTACCGGGCGCTTCACCCGTTGCCGGTATAAATGCCGGAAGTGTTCTTCCGGGAAGTACGGCTTCCGTCATGTTCCAGGTTCTCGTTACATCGGTTCCCAATCCGCAGCAGTTGACGGATCAGGCCACCGCCGCTTTTACTTTCCTGCCGCCCGACGGACGCATCGTAAACGGCTCCGCCGTTTCCAACACCCTGTCCATTCCGGTATCGGCTCCGAACGTATCTGTCGTGAAAGGGACGACTGCAGCCGATGCCATCTTCGGGGATATCGTCACGTACTCTATCGCCGTCACGAACAACGGAATAGAAGCCGTGACCGATACAGTCGTGACCGATCCTATCCCGCCCGGCTCCGCTTTCTTACCGGGCAGCGTCACGGTAGGAGGCACAGCCAGGCCCGGAACGAGCCCGGTTACCGGTATTCCTTTGGGTACCCTTGCGTCAGGTTCCACGGCAGTCGTTACTTTCCAAGTCACCGTCCAGTCTCTGCCGACGCCTCCCCAGCTTTACAACCAGGCGTCCGTCGCGTTTACGAGCGGGGCCTTTACGTTCTCATCGGTATCGAATCCCGTTGTCGTGCCGATCTTCCAGCCTATCCTTACCGTTGCCAAATCAGGAAGTTCGGACAACGCAACCGTGGGAGACACCGTCACTTATACGATTGTCCTCACGAATACGGGCAACCTTGCGGCGAGCGCATCGGTAACCGATCCGATTCCGCCGGGATCTTCCTTCGTGCCGAATAGTGTCACGCTGAACGGAATACCCTTGCCCGGAACCGATCCGGTTACGGGAATACCCACGGGATCCATTGCTCCCGGAGGGTCCGCTGCCGTCACCTTTCAGGTGCTCGTTACGGCTGTTCCGGTTCCTCCCCTGCTTATCGATCAGGCATCGGCGCAGTTTACTTTCGTTTCTCCGGACGGAAGGACGAATACGGGATCGGGTGCATCGAACACGGTCATTGTTTCGGTATCTAACATCGCTGTCACCGCGGTCAAGGAGACTGATTTGCGAAGCTCCATCCTCGGCGATACTATCCGGTATACGATCACCGTAACGAACAAGGATGCCGATCTTATCCGGGAAGTCGTGCTCACCGATCCGCTTCCGCAGGGTTCCGCTTTCGTGAAAGGCAGCGTCACTGTGGACGGTGTTGCCTTGCCCGACGCCGATCCCAATACGGGCATCGCTATCGGGCAGCTGGCTTCCGGAGCATCGGTCGCGGCTTCCTTCCAGGCGTCCGTCGTATCGCTTCCATCTCCTCCGGAGCTTACGAATCAGGCTGTCGTTACTTTCGTCAGCGGCGCAGAAGCCGGTTCGATTGTTTCCAACTCCGTGACCGTTCCCGTTCTTCAGCCGATTCTGACGGTTCCGAAGACGGGCGACACAGACAGCGTGGCGGCCGGTGATACCGTTCTCTATACGATTACAGTGGCGAACACCGGTTCCACCGGTGCATTTACCACGATCACGGATGCACTGCCGCCTGAAACGATTCTTGTGCCGGACAGTGTTACCGTCAACGGCACCGTAATTCCCGGCGCCGATCCCGCCGCGGGAATCACGGTCGGCACCATTGCTCCGGGGGCATCTGCGTCGGTCTCCTTCCGTGTGCGGGTTACCGTGATACCACCGGAAGGCGTTCTTGTGAACCGGGCGCTGTCCGCCTTCTCGTTCCAGACGCCGGACGGCCGGACGCATGAAGGCAGCTCCGCTTCGGAACCGGTTGTGATCCCTGTCACGCCGCACTCTGTCAGTCTGTTCAAAAACAGTACGGTAGAGGCTGCCGCAATCGGAGATGTCCTTGCGTTCGGCATAACCGTGACGAATGGAGGGCAGGCCCCCGCTGCCGATGTGATCGTCACGGATCTCCTGCCGGAAGGTACGTCCTTCGTGCCGGGAAGTGTGACGGTCGACGGCACCGCTCTTCCGGATGCCCAGCTTCAAGCCGGAATTGCCTTGGGGTCGGTTCCGCCGCAGAGCACAGTCCTGATCGGATTCCAACTGGAGATCACCTCCATTCCGGAAGCGGCCCAGCTCGTCAATACGGCATCGGCAAGCTTCACGTATGCGGACCATTCCTACACGGTATCCGCCAGTTCCGACGCCATATTCGTCTACAAGTATGGGATCGAAGCCGTGAAAAGTTCGGATCAAACCATTGCCACGATCGGCTCCGAAATCGCTTATAACGTAGTGGTGACGAATACCGGAACGATTGACGCGAGCTCGATCGTCCTGACCGACCGGCTGCCGGCGGGGACGCAGCTCGATGCGGGCAGTATCCGTATCGACGGACAGCTTCAGCCCGGTGCCAATCTCTCCGCAGGATTATCCCTGCCCTCACTCGGACCTGGGGGTTCAGCGAGTGTATCCTACTCGGTAACGGTAACGGAGCAGCCCGATTCGGGCCAAATCGAAAACCAGGCTCGGATTGAAAGCTCGTATGTTCTCCCGGACGGTAAAACCGAATGGGAGGTGGTTTCATCCAATCTCATCGGGATAAGCGTGCATTCCCCAGTGATCATTGCGGAAAAATCGGCGTCACCCGGAATCCGCGTCCTGGGAGATGTCGTAGAATACACCGTGGCGATTCGGAACAGCGGTACACTTGCAGCGGATGTTACCCTGCAAGATCTGCTTCCGCCCGGCTCGGCCTACGTCCCGGATTCCGTGACCGTTAACGGAGAGCCTCGTCCAGCGGCGGACCCTTCCGATCTGGCAATCGGACTACTGGCTCCCGGCAGTGCTGTAACGGCCGCTTTCCGTTTAACGATTACGTCGCTTCCGGCGGAGGGACTTCTCCGGAACCGGGCTACGGCAAAATTTACGTACCGGCTGCCGGATGAAACAGACATTTATACGGGCGCAGCCGCATCTAATGAAGTCGTCCTTCCGGTTTTTGCGCCGGCTGTTTTGATTCATTTGAATGTTGACAGCCATGAAGCGGCTTCGGGAGATATACTGACCTATACGGCCGTCATTACGAATACAAGCCGCGCTCCGATCGTTGAAATCTTTACGGAAAATGACCTCTCCGCCGGTCTCGCTTTCGTATCCGGAAGCGTTCGTATCAATGGGATGTCCGCTCCTAACGCGGACATAACCGCGGGAGTCCTGCTCGGAGAGCTTCAGGATGGCGAAAGCACCACCGTTCAGTTCGCTGTCGCTATCCTTCCGGCTACGTACGGGTTAGTTACGCTTCGGCAGACGGCCGGATTCTCTGTCAGGCTGCCGGATAACCGCATTATTTCAGGCAGCCAGCAGTCAAATCCGGTCACGATCCGAATCGTTCAACACGAGGAATAACAGAGTACCGCATGAAAAGACCGGGGGAAGGTTCCCTCCGATCGAATCCAAAGTCGCTTTATATGCGGATGAGGCAGCCCGAAAACCCCCTGCTTCCATAGATTTCGCTTTAACACCCTCCACGACTGTGGTCAGGGTGTTTTTTTTCATATCAGCCGTGCAGCTGTATCTGTGGTGAATGATCTTTCAGATCACGAGGCTGTTGCCGTGATTCAGAGGCAACCGCACGAGAACAACGTGTGCCGTCCGTTATCAATTGCGTCGCTGTCCCTACTCTACGAATACATTGCCGAACCTGTATGGCAATGTATGGTTGCACCTTTGGATCTCCACATGTGCTCATGGTGGTCACCCCTCCCACATCTCACAGAGTCTACGCTCCCACATTCCTTCATTCAACCTGTCCATGAGGTGGAGGTCAGAAATGCTGCCCGACAGGATCTTCGATCGTAAGGATAGTGCCTTTCCGGCTCATCCGTGCTTCTTGTTATCTTGCTCTGCTTTGGTCATCAACATAAAAAAACCGATCATTAAGCTGCTTGTGGTATCTCCCAAATCGAGGGATATCCGGGATCATCTTTTCTTCACTAAACTCATGTCCCTTCTGCAAGATACCGAAAAGGATGCGTATGAGTTTGTTACATAACGCGATGAGAGACTGCATCTTTTTTAATGGATTCACAGGCCGTTTGGTGTAATAATCGTGTAGGGTTCGAAAGGCTGAATTTTTAGCGACTAGCGGCATCATCACTCTAAAGAGCAGAGCACGAAGGCGTTTCCTGCCTCTCTTTGTGATCCTGGTTTGTCCTATATGTGTGCCGGATGAATTTGTTTTCAAATTCAGTCCAGCAAGCTTTGTGATCTGTTTCGGATGTCGGTACTGATAAATGTCTCCTACCTCGGCTAAAAAGTCAGAGATGGTATCCCGGCCAATACTTGCTTTACATGAGGGATCTGCGCTAGTAGTTCATCTAACTTTGCTTCCAATTCCTCAAGCTTATTTTGATGCCATTCGTACTGTGTCAGCAACAACTTTAGCTCCGTTTTAGCCAACTCAGAACCTTGCCTGATGCCAACAGAACAGCCGGCTGCTGCCTTCAGATTCTGTATTCGACCTAGACCAAGCCCGCGCTTTGCAGCTTCTCTTAATTGCTGCAGCAACGTCTCGTCTGGCACAGAAACAAGCTCATGTGGCAGTAGATGAAGGCTTAGCATTTGGGATGGCGGACTTGCACTCCCAGTCCTTAAATACCGTCAGAAACTCTGGAAAATACCGATCTAGCAGTCTCCTTGGTTTTGTTTTTGGATCCGACGCTGGCCATCTATAAGGAGCTGTCCTTGTGGCAGCTCCACACATTTGTACCCGTTAGTTGAACAAATTAGCTTTGTCGTCTATGATAATAATATTCGTGGCTCAGGCGTAAATGTAACAATAACACAGTGAATCAGAAAAGTTCTCACGTTAAAAAGAATCCCACCATTTCTCTTATCATGGCGCATAATATATAAAGGAAGCGAGAGTGAAGATGTGAATATTAGAGTAGCAAATGAACTTGACTACCCAGCTTTAAGAAAAATATACTTGGAATCCCGTCGTAAAAGTTTTCATTGGGCCGACATAGAAGCAATGACTTTAGATGATTTTGATAAGCATACAGAAGGAGAGCATATCTTTTTAGTAGAGGAGAATAATCAAATCCTCGGATTTGCTTCTCTGTATTTGCCTGATAACTTTATCCATAATTTATTCGTCCACCCCGATTTCTCTGGTAAGGGTGCTGGTGGTCTTTTACTCCAGGCCTCTATAGAAAAAATGGAAAAACCGATCAGATTGAAGTGCGTATCAAAAAATCATGCGGCAACGAAATTTTACGAGAGTAAGGGCTGGAAGAAAGTCGTTGAAGAAGGTACTCCACACGAAAAATATTGGGTTATGGAATACAATTGACCTCTCTACGCATGAAAGCAAGGAATTCCCTGGCTAAGTGAGTATCCACCACCTTACCCATACCCAATTTTTCGCTATTACTCATGATACGGTTCACCGCTAATGATCTTAAACTATACTGCCTGATAGCTGAGTGAAGCAAAGAGAATCACGGAATCTAAAACAGGCGATGGACCGGGTCCATCGCTGCACTGCCGGTTCCTTTTTGAAAAGCATTAAAACGAATTCAACTTAACTCCAAACAACACCTCGCCGCTCATATTCCATTCTATATTCAACGGCAGCTGCAATTTTGGCACCTGCGAACCTTTCCGTGATCCAAAGTCCCAAATCAAGTCCTGAAGTGACTCCTCTTGCAGTGATAATATTCCCTTGATCTACAATTCTGTAACGAAGCAGATCCGCCCCGTATTCACTGATTTCATCGTGCGCCAAATAGTGCATCGTCGCCTTTCGACCATCCAATATACCGGAGGCAGCCAGCAGCATCCCCCCTGTACAAACTCCGGCAACGATCGTTCCTTCGTTGTGCATCTCTCTAATCATTGCGGGCAGGGTTCCAAGCTCCGCTTGCTTTCGTGCCCCATGTTCAGCTTTATGATTCCAGCCACCGCCAGGTACAATTAACAGATCCGGACGATTATCCATTCGTAAAAAATCATTTAGTTTCACCGTAACCCCGAACGAAGCAGCAATTTCTTGTTTTGGTTCGCTTGATATCAGATCAACCGTAAAAGGGGCCCCTTCTTCTATCGCTCTTTTGAGTACCTCAAAAGGTGCCAAAGAGACAAGCTCACCGAAGCCGTCAAACAATACAATTTGTATTTTCATTTTTAGAACACCGTCCATGTACTTAAAGAATTTTGTACTCTTCTGCCCGTTAGCTCAGGGAAACCAAGATAGGCTTTTTGCGACAAAATGCCCTTAATCTATGCATGTCAATAAGTATGGCACATTCCGAATGGGCATGAAAGTACGTCTTTCATTAGAAGTTGAGTCGGCAGGACCGAGAATCGTGCATCCGCAGAAAAGAAAGCCAGGGAACTGGCGAAATATCTTCGCGCAGAACGGCCGGACTATGGTTATCTGAAGAGTCTGTTTCAACATGTTAGAGTCGTCAAAAAAGCTGCCTTATGTACCAACAGAGGAGGAATTGAAACGATTTTATAAAGTCTTTCGGAAAGCTAAAAATTTTCAAGACATGAGATCGTAAATCCCATTTTGAAGTCCTGTCGTAAGGTTATACTTTTTTTTCGCCGGATCACATATTTTAGGATAAAAAGATTTCCGAGGATGTGATTCCCATTAGCCGCCATTTAAAAAGGCCTAATTTTTTGGTGTTCCTAGTCGATGAGGAACGGTACGCGCCTGTTTATGAAAACGAGGAAATTAAAGAATGGCGTGAACGGAATCTTGTCGCTCAAAATCTTTTGAAGTCTCATGGATTGGAATTTCACAGACATTATATAGGAAGCGCAGCGTGCTGCCCCAGCCGTGCCACCTTAATGACGGGTCATTATCCGTCTCTTCATGGCGTCACCCAGACAACGGGAATCGCTAAAGAAGCTTTTGATTCGGATATGTTTTGGCTGGATAGAAACACCGTACCTACGATGGGCGATTATTTTCGCGCCGCCGGATACCGGACGTATTATAAAGGGAAATGGCATATATCTCATGAAGATATTACCGTACCCGGTACTCACACTAGCCTTCCAAGCTACGATCCTTTGACAGGTGTACCGGACAAAAGCCTCGAAGCTCTATATTCGAACGCCGACCGCTTGAACGATTTCGGATTTTCTACTTGGATCGGACCTGAACCTCACGGAAGAAACCCGCGCAATTCGGCCTCATCGGCCGGGATCGGACTAAGCGGCAGAGACGAGATCTACGCTGCGGAAGCGGTCGAACTTATAGAGGCCCTGGACCGATTGAACCGTCAGGACAATCTTGCGGAACCTTGGCTGCTCGTAGCTTCCTTTGTGAATCCGCACGATATTGTTTTGTACGGCGCTATTACCGAGCGATTGCCCCAGTTTAAATTTGAAGTGGAACCTATGCCGGAGGTCGCTCCTTCCCCAACCCTAAACGAATCGCTTTTCACCAAACCGCGCTGTCAGGCAAGCTACCGGAATCTGTATCCAAAAGCTTTACAGCCTATTATAGATCAACCGTTCTACCGTAAACTCTACTACCAGCTGCAAAAAAATGCCGACCGGCAAATGCTTAAGGTGTTCGATGCCCTCACCCGCACTTCTTTCTATGACGAAACGATTGTTATCTTTACATCGGATCACGGGGAAATGCTTGGCGCTCACGGCCGTCTTCATCAAAAATTTTATTGCGCCTACGAAGAGATTCTGCATGTTCCCTTCCTCATCCACAATAAACATTTATTTCCGCAGCATGCAAGCCTCCACACCCTTACAAGCCATGTGGACCTTTTGCCTACTATGCTTGGACTGGCGAATGTGAACATCGAAGAGATTCAGAACAGCTTGCGAAACACATTCAGCGAAGTCCATCGTTTTGCCGGGCGTGACCTCAGTCCCTGTATCCTTGGGAAGGGCCCGTCCACCATCGACGAACAGCCGGTTTTTTTCATGACGGACGACGACGTTACCCGGGGGCAGCACCAGATCAGTCCATTGGGGGTGCCCTATTCATCCGTTATTCAGCCCACCCACATCGAGACTGTCATCGCACCTTTATATAGAAACGGAAGGAAAGAATTATGGAAGTTCTCCCGCTACTTCGATGATGTTCAATTCTGGAGCCAGCCGGGGATACAAGACGTGACGCTCCACCCCGTTGGAGGGGCTGCTTCCGGCACTCCGGATTCGCAATGGGTCACCCAGGTCAAAACCCAACCGGTTCCAGACGAGTATGAACTATATAACATAACCCTTGATCCATTGGAAACATGCAATCTGGCTCATCCCGCCTATGCAACGGAACAAACGAGAACTATTCAATTGCGGATGATGCATCTGCTGGCCGATCAGCGTCAACAAAAGCGATTAACTCCCGTTAAAAAACACTTCCTAGCCCCCCACACAACCGCTCAAACAAATTTTTAGAGAAGCCAGTCGGGTATGGAAAGGTTTGATTTTAGATTGTACGTAAGCGTATGGTTTTTCAGGTTCGGCATAGGTTTATTGATTATCTTCAAACCAGATGTTTGCAATTCCTGTCCGTGTGTCAGTCCAAACGGTTACAAGGCGGTCTGTCTGCGGGACAATCGCATTGCCGATGTAGTCCCCGATTACAAGAAGACCCGCGACACTAAACGAAGTCGTCGTCAGGCGAGTGTTTGTAAACGTTACTCCACCATCCCTGGATGTTGCGAGAAAAACGTCAAGATCGGGCGGATTGACCCGGTTGGTGTAATAGGAAACAAACACGGCTCCGTCCGAAGGGGAAACTGTGATAGCCGGGAAAAAGTTCTGGGATCCGACCGGACTGTCTGCTATCGGCATCGGCGCCCCCCAATTTACACCAAAGTTTGTGGAGATTGAAAGATAGATATCGGAATAACCTTGTCGATAGTCTTGCCATACGGCGTAGACGTTTCCCCGCGTAGACGGAACGTTTGAGATGTCTCCCGACAAGGAGGGATACGTCAAGCACCTGAATTGATAGCCGGGTAACGGCGAAGGTACAACAACGACGGATGTAACCATGGTTTCCCCGTCAAATGTGGTTCCGCCATCTTGTGAAGTACGGATATTAAAATCGCTTACGCCGGGAGGCTGGGTAATCCATCCCACGATGAGTATTCCATTTAATGTAATCGCGATACCCGGAAACTCCTCGAATTCGGTGACTGAAGAGAGAAGTGTCGGGTCCGAGTACGTGTTTCCGCCGTCTTTGGAACGATTGAAGAATATAGTATTTCCCGGTGTGAACTCCGTGTTGTAATCGTGTGTATAGCCCGTATATATGGATCCCAAAAACGGACTGGATCCCGCTTTATCGGTGGTAACTACGACTTGATCGTTATTGACAAACTGTCCATATCCTTGGTTGACAACCACAGGCGGTCCAAACGAGGAAGCATTATCGTTAGAGGTATAGCTTATTACCGTACCGCTGAGGCCATTCTCATCAAAGGCATGTGCCAGCACAACAAAGGAATTCGGAAAAAGATAATCGATATGAGGCGATTCTATGCCTACGAACCCCGTTGGTAACGACAGCAGCGTCGTGCTCCATGTTGCGCCTGCGTCAATGGATTTATAAAGGCCAATGTTCGGCGATCCCGTGCTAAAATCCACAGCTACGACCACCATAACAGAGGGATTTAGCCAGTTCACCGCTATGCTTGGCTCAAACTGCATACTGGTACTTGGTGAAATTTGTATATTGGCCACCTGTACTTCTCCCTTCTTTATCATGATAACGACGGTTACTTCAATTTAAGGGCTGAGTTGCCCGATTTGAGTGAGTTCTTGTTGCAGGATTCTTTGATGTTGAATTACGTTTCCGGACGAATCCGTTCCGAATACCGTGATGACTGTATCGGTCGGTACCGTGCCTGTAACCAGAAATTGAACCTGGTAAGCAGAATTGCCTGTGATGCTGAAATTAAGGATTTGGCTGGTGTTCGCATTGATAAACAGTGAGTTCGAATAAACGAGTGCTTTGCTCACCAAGTTGTTCCATACGTAGATACGATAAACAACGTTAGATGTAAAACTAAGATTATCGTTGTCAATGTTGATTACAAGGTTCGTTGCAGGGTTGATCCCGGTATTCGTAATGATGCCCGTTGTTAAAGGCATGGAAGCACTCCCTCTCCGCTGGTTTAGCTTAGTATATGAACACCCTGTCCGAATAGCGTGGACAAAGTCACGGGACAGTGTGCCTTTTTTTACTCTCTATTGAAAAAGCATTAAGCCCTCCACTCAGTAGATGGAGGGCTTAATACGCTTTGTTAATCAACCCGATCCAGATAGAAAATCTTTCACGCGGTTCTTGGACACTTCCCGTTTTTGATAACCCGCTTACAGGCGGTTGTTCACAGCGGAGGAATCTCCGAAGAAGAAACGTTCGTAGTCCGTCTGCCTGCCGCCAAACACGCTCACGCTCGTGGGAATAAATCTCGGGAAATACGCATTGGCGTTTTCTTCTATATGCTGAAATCAGTTTCGATGAAGATAGCTTCGGTGAATGGTGATAGTCTCATCAAATCGGCTGCGTCGCCCGCATAAACCTACCCATCCGCTCCAGCCCCTTCTCCAAATCGAAGAGGGAGGCTGCATAGGAGCAGCGAATAAAACCCTCACCGCCAGATCCGAATACATGTCCCGGCACGACCGCCACCTTTGCTTCCTCCAGCAGCCGGAGAGCGAACTGCTGAGATGACATGCCGGTAGAAGCAATTGAAGGGAAGGCATAGAACGCCCCCTCAGGTTCGTGACAGGTCAACCCGATTGCATTCAAGCCTGCTACAAATAGCTTGCGGCGTTCATTGTAGCTCGCCACCATCTCATCCTTGGCAGCCAAGCCATGACGCAATGATTCGATTGCGGCGATCTGTGCAAGAGTCGGGGCGCACATGGCCGTGTACTGGTGGATTTTGAGCATGCCGGCTATCAACTCGCGCGGGCCGCAAGCATAGCCCACCCGCCAACCTGTCATTGCGAACGCTTTGGAAAAACCGCTGATGACAATCGTACGCTCCTTCATGCCCGGAAAGGAGGCGATACTGACATGTTTTCTCCCATAAGTCAGCTCGGCATAAACTTCATCCGAAATGACAACCAAATTATGTTTGATGATGAGCTCTACGATTGGCAGCCAATCCTGATCAGTCATAACTGTTCCGGTCGGATTACACGGATAATTGATCATCAAAGCCTTCGAATGAGGCGTAATCGCCGCTTGAAGTGCTTGTGGGGTCAGCTTGAACTGCTCCTGTACCGCAGCCGCCACCTCCACGATTTTACCGCCGTGCAGATGGGTAATCGGTTCATAGGCAACATAGCTTGGTGCCGGAATGAGTACCTCATCACCCGGATTAATCACGGCTCGCAGAGCCAGATCGACGGCTTCGCTGCTCCCCACTGTCACGATAATTTCCTGCTCGGGATCGTAGGAAAGCGTGAAGCTGTCTGCAAGATAAGCCGAAAGCTCCTCCCGCAGCTCCATCGAGCCGGCATTTGAGGTATATTGCGTCTGCCCTTCGCGCAATGCTTGAATGCAGGCTTCACGTACCTTTTCCGGTGTAACGAAATCCGGCTCTCCGACTCCCAGGGCGATTGTATCTCCGCCTGCTGCATTCAGATCAAAAAAAGCGCGAATACCCGATGGCCGAATATCCCGTACACGCGAGGATAAAAACCGCCCTGTGCCCTCTTCACTAAACATCTTGCACCATCCCCCACTCCTGCTTCCGCTCAAGGATCGAGCTGGCAATAATACGGTCCAGCAGCTGTGTAAACGTCATCCCAGATGCTGCTGCGCTCTTCGGAAGCAGGCTATTCTCGGTCATTCCCGGTAAAGTGTTTACTTCCAGCACGTAAGGTACATCCTCACACAAAATCATATCGACTCTTGCATAGACCTTGCACTGCAGCAGCCGATAGCTGGCAAGCGCTGCTTCACGTACTCGCTGCCGGGTAGCTGGAGGCAGCTGGATCACTTTCTCCTCAGCGCCGCCAGGCTCATATTTCGCTTTGTAGTCGAACCACTCCGAATGCGCGGATCGAATGCCGATAATCGGTAATACCTCGCCGTCCACAATCGAGCAGGTAAGCTCCGTTCCTTTCATATAGGGCTCAATCAAGATCGCCTGATCGAAACTGCCGGCTTTCCGAACAGCCGTCAGCAATTCCTTCTCATTATGCACAAGTTGGATACCGATGCTGGATCCCCCCATATTCGGCTTCACAATAACCGGGTAACCCAACTGCTTCACCGCCTGCGGTTCATAATCGTCCGTCCCCTGCCAGCAAAGGCCTTCAGGCGTATGCACGCCTACAGTCTTCAGCAGCCTTTTGGATAGCTGCTTATTCATGCATAGGCTGCTTGCCAGGACACCGCTGCCTGTATACGGAATGCCCAGTGTCTCCAGTGCTCCCTGCACCGTGCCGTCCTCGCCGTACTGGCCGTGAAGCGCCAATAGCGCGAGATCTATGCCTGCCTGTTGAGTCTGTATGATTAAATCCGCTCGCCGATCGATCACAATTGGAACCACCTCATAGCGGTTGCGATCCAAATGCCGGATCATCTCTTGACCTGTCTGCAGAGAAACCTCTCGTTCAGAGGAAATACCACCCATAATAACGCCGATCTTCATCATGATCCCTCATTCTCTTAAAAATCGTTATGCCTGAAGAAAGCTGCGCGCCTCTTGGCCGATGATCCGAATACCCCGCTCGATATTTTCATCCGTCACTCGTGAAAAACCAAGCCGCAATGTATTCGTCCCTTCGCCTTCTTGAATAAAAAACTTGTCTCCCGGCGTAAAAATAACACCCTGTTCTGTGCAAGCTTCCAGCAGTCGGCGTGTATCTACGCTTGCCGGAAAGGTAAGAAACAAATGCAAGCCCCCGTCGCCGGACAGTTGTGCCTCAGGGAGATGTGCTTCACAACACGCCTTCGTCAGCTCATATTTGCGCTTATATTCCATTCGCGCTTTTTTTATATATTTATCGAAATTTCCGTTGAGCAAGTATTGATATAAAATCGATTGATCGATTGTTGATGTATGAATGGCGCGTGCACGCTTAATGCTTTCCAGATGGTTGATCAGCGCCCGGTCTCCAAGCACCCATCCCACTCGCAAGCCTGGGAACAGCACTTTGGAGAGGCTGCCAATATAGATGACTCCGTTTCCTTGCCCTGCTGTCGCTATTAACGGGGCAACATGCGCTCCCGAGTAGCGCAGCTCCTCATTGAATCCATCCTCGATCACGGGGATCTGATAGCGGGTCATTAATTTTATAACGGCGCTGCGCTTCGCCGGCGACATGACGATGCCTGTAGGATTGTGATAGGAAGGAGTCAAATAGGCCAGATCAAAGCTGTTTGTCTGTTTCTGCAACACCTTCTCAAGCCGGTTCACATCAATACCGTCACGCTCCATCGGAATGCCGGTAATTTCAAATCCTTGCAGTTTCAAATTTTTGATCGCGGTATGGTGGGTCGGATTTTCACAAATTGCCGCTCCGCGGCGCGCCGAAGGGCGCAGTGCCGACAACACAATGTCAAAGCCTTCTGTAAACCCGCTTGTAATCAGCATATCTTTGCCGCTTGTATCGATGCCCTTATTCTCCATATAACGTATCAGGTAATCGATCAGCGGCTGATAGCCCTTGGCATAGCCGTAGTTAAGCAGCACCTGCCCTTCGATTGCCATCCGATCCATAAAGGCTCGCCTTACATCCCCTAAATCAAACAGCCCCTCATCCGGAGCGATGCTTGTGAAAGAGATGACTCCTTTGTTGGCGCGAATGCCCTGCTTCATCATATCCAGCTCCACAGCCGATACAGCATACTCGTTCATTCTGGCCTTCCAGTCGATCTGCCAGGCGGCAGAGCCGTCAGCTCCGCCGGCGTCTGTAGTCAAATGCCCCTCCGTAGCGGCCACATAGCTGCCTTTGCCGGGAATCGCATACCTAAATCCGTCATCCTCCAGACCCTCATAGGCTGCAATGACTGTATTGCGGCTCACCTTTAGCAGACTGCTCATTTCTCGTGTGGAGGGCAACTTCTGATCCGCCTGAAGCACCCCTTTTATAATTAACCGTTTGATGTATTCTTTCACTTGCAGCGCGACCGGACGGTCACCGACGAGCTTGAAATCCTGGAACATCGTTCATCGCCCCCATTTATTCATGATGGCATAGGAAACGAGAGAAAAAAAGAACCACCGCACTGGATTTTTAATCCTTCGGTGGTTCCTCCGCATTTTATCTCTGTACGTCCTCATTCCATGCATCGGTTTAAGCGATTATTTCAAAGTGAATCTTGCCGATGGTCAGGTTTAAAATTCGATCATTGTATCGTTTGCAACAGCAACTACTGGTATGATAATGTATCAGTCAATGGAGTGTTAATAAACATTCATATATAAGCTTTTAGAACAATCCATAATTCCGAAGAACACTAGAGGTGAATGAATGCTAAAAGTAAACCGAGATGACGAACGTCCCATCTGGCAGCAACTTCTAGACCAAGCGATTCATAATATCACAACCGGAAAATGGCCGCCGGGCGAATTGCTGCTCCCATCCCGCGAACTCGCTCCATTGATTGGCGTTTCCCGTTCAACCATACAGATTGTTTACGAGGAATTATTCAGCCGGGGGTACACCGTAACCTCTCGTCGCGGCGGGACAAGAGTCAGCAAATGGACCTATGCGTCTCGTCCTACGGAGGTTGCAGCGCCACAAGGACCCGTCCTTCCCGAATTGCCTGTATTAAACTCGGCAATCGGCCATTTGCACAGCTGGTTCGGAGACAAAGAAAATCGAAAAGCAGAGATCGATTTTAGTCCCCATGAGCCATACTTAGACGAACATTTTCAAAAGAATTGGAGGCAATCCTTTTTACATGCCTCCACTAAAACAGACCTGGACAGTTGGGCTTACGGCGATTCCTACGGATTCCTGCCGCTGCGAGAACAGATTCAACGTTATTTGTCACTTGAACGGGGCGTTCATGTAAATACCGACCAAATCCTGTTAACCTCAGGCGCACAGCATAGCATCGATTTGATCGCACAAGCCCTTTTACACGAAGGAGAAACGGTTTCGGTTGAAGATCCCGGCTTCCCTGCCGCCTGGATGGCGATGAAGTATCGGCGTATGCAAGTTGTACCCGTGCCGGTCGACGAGTACGGGCTATGCGTGAACCGCATTCACTCTCAATCCAAACTTGTCTTTGTTACGCCATCGCACCAGTGTGCGGTTGGAGTTATTATGTCGGAGCCTCGTAGACAACAATTGTTGCACATGGCTGCCGGGCAGCGGTTTTGGATTGTTGAGGATGATTACGACAGCGAATTTCGCTATCGCGGTGACCCGCTTCCAACCTTGTTCAGTCAGCGACCTCAGAACACGTTGTATATGATGAGTTTTTCCAAAATGGTTGCTCCCGGTATTCGGATCTCGGCAATCATTGGCCCCAAAGAGGCCATTCGTCAGCTTGCCCGGGTCCATGAATTAACCTATCGTCATCTTCCGATTATGGAGCAATTAACGCTTACTCATTTTATCGAACATGGTCATTTCATGCGTCATATGAGACGAGTTCGAAATATATACCGGCGCAGGCACGAAGCTATGACGAAGGCCATCATCACGACAGGTCTGAGTGAACACTTCAAACTAAGCGGCGTAGAAACGGGATTGCATATGCTTCTTGAAGCTAATAAATCATTTGACGAAGAAGCCGTGACGAACCTGGCACTCGAAAAAGGAATACGTGTTTATCCGCTTAGCACGTATTGTTTGGAAAGCGATCGTAAAGGATGGGTACTTGGTTTCGCTAAAGTAGATGAAGAAGCCATTGAAGAAGGCATTTCTCGTCTGGCGGAGTTGCTTTTATCCTACAAGCATCTCCACCCCTAATCGTCCCGGTGCGCGTTGTCGTTCCAGTAATAGCTATCCGGCAAGTAACGTTGGCCGAATACGCTTGTCCCTACGCGGATCATAGTAGCTCCTTCTTCTATGGCCACACGGAAATCACAGGACATGCCCATCGAGAGGATATCCATTTCTACACGCGGAATCTTTTTCTCCCTAATTTGTGATTGGATCAATTTTAATAGTCGGAAGCAGTGCCGGGTCTCGTCGTTTGCAGCATTCAGTTTTCCAATCGTCATTAAGCCTTTCACGTTTAACGTTTCGAACTGTGACAATTGTTCCACCAGCTCCAGTGCCGTTTCCGGAGGAACACCAAATTTACTTTCTTCGTAGGACGTATTGACCTGCACCAGAATATCCATGGTCTTGTTCTCTTTGACGAGCTGATGGTGCAGGGCCTGCCCCAATTTCAAGCGATCAACAGAATGAATGAACGTAACATATTTGACAACATCCTTCACTTTATTCGTTTGCAAATGTCCGATAAAATGCCATTCCACTTGATTATATTGCTGCATAAGCGGAAATTTGTCCCGAAGTTCTTGCGCTCTGTTTTCTCCAAATAGAGTCTCACCCGCTTGTATGGCCATTTGCAATTTATCAAGTGGTACGGTTTTGGTTGCCAACAACAATTTCACGTCCTCTATCTTGCGCCCCGAGGCTTGGCAAGCCAGTTCCATCTGCTGCCTCACGATTTTGAGATTCTCTTCAACTGGATGGCCCATTTCTCTTCCCCTCTTTCCGCCCACGTTTGTGAGTGATCAATAAAAACATCTCACACGGTTTTTCCGGGTTTGAACATTTTTTCTTCTTCTACTGCATTTTCTTTCGCGGTGATATGGTATGGATCAATTCTGTACACCTGAACGGGACCGCCAAATACCGCTGACCGGTATTTATCTACGTGCTGCCGGGGTAACGGCCGATTATAGTAACCAGGCACATACTTATGCATCATTTCTTGCAGCATGTGTGTGGCTTCATCCAGATCGACGATAGGCTGTGCCTTGCCAAAAATCATTACACTCATATAGGCAGTGTCCGTTTTGGCCGGCACCGGATCAGTGATCGTTCCATATTCTTCACAAACCGTAAAACAGACCTCCGGATTAGCATCCATCACCTGATTTCTTCTCCCGCCGGTGGCTCCGTGGAAATAAAGCTTCCCATTTGTCCAAACGAAATTGAGCGGAACGACATACGGCAGATGACCATCGACCATACCAAGTTGTCCGATTCGAGCTTGCTGCAGAAATGTATCAATCTTTCTCTTGTCCAACACTTCTCTGATCTTGTAACGTACTCTATCCATTGTTATCACTCCTATGTATTCAAGTATTGTGAGGTAAGTTTATCAGTAATTGGAATGGATATTAATGTCCATAAATATATAATTTCTGCAATCCATAATTAGCGCAATCCATCTTCTCATACGATGGAAATAAAAAATACTCATCCATGACGGATGAGTATTTTGAAGAGTTGCACGTGGACCCCGGAATCAGTAAGTCGAGATCCTGTTATATGTACCTGATCGGTCTTGTGCAGTGCAGGCGGTTACTTCATATGGGACGGGCTTGTTTTCCGGATGTGAAAAAGAATATCAAATTGTTCCCGTAAAGACGCGTCGAAGTATACCGGCGCGTTCGGGAGCAGTTGTCCCCCTAGGCTCAGCAGAGGTCGCTTTTCACCAACCCATTGCTTGGCCGGTCCTTCAAGATGACGGGCATCAAGCAGAAACATTTGCTGGGAAACTTTTCCAAGCATGTAATTGGAGCTGTTCACATCCTGTGGAATTTTTTCCGTTGAGAGCTTACTGTTGCCGTCAGGTCTGTATTCACTGAATAAGGTGAAATCGCCCTCCGAAGTGGTGCTTCCCATGACGATATATTGGTCGCCAAGACGCTTTTTCAAAAAATTACCGGAACCATCCGGATATAATTCTTTGTCGATAATTCCTTTGGCTACGTGGATGTTGTGACCCCATACCATCGTTTTTCCGTCTAACGCCTCCCCGGCCCAAACCGCATGGTCGGCCATATATTGCTCATGCAGCTTTATCATGCTTGGATAATCATCCGGAATCAACATAGACGTGAAATTCCGTATAGCCGTCGCGGTTCCTTTCGCCCAGATAAGCTCGGTTGTTTCTGCTTTTTTGTCTGCCTGTTTGGTCTTCTCTTCAAGCAATCGGACGACTTTCTCCGCGTTACCCTTAAACCGCTCTCTTACCTCGGGAGACAGCTTCATGTAATCCTGCAAGCTTCCGGTTGATAACCGAAGCTCTTTGTAGTTAAGCTCCACTTCAGCCAGCATATCGGGATAATGCCGCTTAACATAATCTGTCACTTGTTGATAGACGCCTTGATCCAGCGATTTTATGTCAAGTCCGATAAATTGAATTTTCCTCTTGTTCGAAGGATCGGCGTTATACTCTTTCATCCAATCTATCATCACTACAATTTCATCCGTCGGATACAGCAGATTCAGAAATTCTCTCGGATTCCCTTTTCCCGTTTGGATATATTCATTCAGCTTTAAACCGCTTCCCCAATCTTCTTCCATCCCAAAATTCGTAAAACCGAGCTCGGTGACCAAATACTTCACAAGCCGAAACTTCATCGTAAATATTTCGGAGCTTCCGTGAGTATTCTCTCCCAATCCCACATAACGGGCATCCCCGATCATGCTCTTTAGCGGCTGCAAATCATCCATAGGTTGTGTCGGGTCAACCGTCTTCAAAGGCTTCGCCTGCGATTTAATGGATGAGATCACATCGTTTTGGACAGGCTCAGCTGATTCGGTAACTACCACCGTTTTAGTCTCCCCTTCTTTTGCGCATCCTCCAACCAGCAGCGCGGCACTGACCATCGCTACCATTCCGCCGTACATCATTTTCTTTTTCATCGTCTCCACCTCATTCAATTAGTTAAGCAAGATAATCCGCAAGTGAAAGTGCGTCCATCGCTTTGATCCGATTGTCACTCATTTACGATCATTTTTCCTAGTGACGAACCGTCATTAAAACGTTTTGACAAAACATCACACAGAGAGAAATGACTTTCTATCACTGGCGATAATGACAATTCCCCGGTGATAATGAGCTCATCAAAACGCAACTAAATGATTCCGAAAAAGGATGTGAGCTAGATGAAAAATCCCGACAGACGCCTGTAGGTAAATAATTCGATCGGATAAGTAAACTAATGAATTGGGAAGGAAAGGGTTACTATGATATCTAATGCGGCAACGCTCTCTACCGAGGAGCAAGTTCATCGTGCCAGAAAAGGGCTTCGGCTCTTTTTAAGCATCCTGCTCGTTTTTTCTATTATCATGAATACAGCCGTAATCTTGACGAAGAGCATTCCGCTCATTGTTGTGTACATGTTTACGCCCGCGCTCTCTTCCATTCTAGCCCGGCTTCTCTTACGTGAAGGGTTTAAAGACGTATCGTTCAATCTCGGCAGCGCGAAAATATGGAAAGGCATCGGATTGGCCGTACTGATACCTATCATCATCTGTTTCATCACCTACTCCATCGCCTGGTTTAGCGGACTGGCTATCTTTCAACTTCCTGTGGGCGGTTCGTTAGAACCGATCTTCCATATGCTCGGACTGCAGCATCTGCCAACCCCGCTGAATTTCATTCTGATCGTTGTCGTGACCGGAATTCTGGGAAGCTTGATCAACCTGATCCCGGTTATGGGAGAAGAAGTCGGCTGGAGGGGATACATGCTGACAAGACTGGTCAATGCCAAAGTTCCGCGTCCCGTCCTCGTTAGCGGTTTGATCTGGGCAACCTGGCATGTTCCGATTGTCATTGCCGGTTTATATGTGGAAGGGCCGTCCATGATTCTCACGGTAGCCGGCCTCTACTTATGCATCGTTCCGTTCGGCTATATCATCGCCTATTTGCGTCTTGCCACAGGCAGCGTCTGGCCTGCGGTTATCATCCATTCCGCGTGGAATGCCGTTGTTCAAGGACCATTCGCACGTGCAACTACCGGAAATCATACTGAAATTTGGGTCGGAGAATCCGGCATGATCACGGCGCTTATTATCTTGATTGCCGCGATCCTTGTATCCCGAAGAAAACTCATTAAGTAGGCTGGAAAGCTTGCAAATGTATGGCTAATTAAAAAGCAGCCTTCGTCCGGTCGTACACCGAATGGAGGCCGGGGACCTAACTTAAGGAAATTAAATAACATAAAGGGTTCTACATATTATGCATGA
The DNA here is from genome assembly GCF_000739915.1 of Paenibacillus chitinolyticus NBRC 15660. GTDB lineage: Bacteria > Bacillota > Bacilli > Paenibacillales > NBRC-103111 > Paenibacillus_F > Paenibacillus_F chitinolyticus. Next base: position 193,090 of record NZ_BBJT01000002.1, read on the forward strand.
CTAATATGTGGAACCCTTTATGTTTCACTATCGTGTCCCGTTAGCTCAATGACTTGTATGAGATCGGAACAAAATGCTGCCGACGACACAAATTTCAAAATAGGTGGACTCCGCCTCTACCGGAAATTTTCTACACATTCATGCAGAAAGGCTTCTAGCGTGCGTGGCTCTCTGCCGAGCAGGCGTTTCACAGTGTCATTTGGACTTTCCGGCACCACCGTAGACATGGTTTGAATTTCCACAACGTGGTTCGCGAGCCAAGGAGGCATATGCCCGTTTTCGATAAGATTGCGGAGTAGTACTTGGGGTTCCAAGTTAATGTAGCTTATCGGCCGATTAAGCAGGACGGATAGTTGACTCGCGATCTGGGGATAACTGAAAGTCTCCGAACCGGTAAGCGTATATATTTGGCCTGATACTTTGCGGTTGGTCAGAACTTCTGCGGCAACATCCGCGATATCGCGACAGTCAATGAAGTTACACGGTGAATCGCCCATGGAGCCGAAGAAAACATTTTGGGTTGTAATCGTTGGTGCAAGGCGCATTAAGTTTTGCATGAACGCATAAGGGCGCAGCACGGTGTGGGTGAGACCCGATTCCCTCAGCGTTCTCTCGATTTCTTGATGCCAGCCCGCCACTGCCACTGGAGATCTCTGCTCAAAGGCTGGACTGGATATTTTTACGATGTGTTCGATACCAGATTCGGCGGCAATCTGAATGATTGAAGTTTCCAATTCGATTTGTCTCGGACTGTTGGCCATGGTTAGGAAAAGCTGGCTGGCACCTGTAAACGCGCGGCGCAGCGATTCGGGGTCGGAAGCATCCGCCGATGCGATCTCGATAGTCGATCGGCCTTTTTCTCCGATCTGATCACGCAACTTCTCCGGCTCTCTGCTCAGCGCCTTGGCGGGTACGCCAAGATCAGCCAAACGTTCCAAAAGCGCACTGCCTATCGTACCTGTTGCTCCCATAATAACTATCATTTTTTTCTTCTCCTTTTGGATGAAAAATTAGTTGTGGCGGCAAGACGCCACCGCCATGTCACTATCGTGCTTGCTAGGAATCCGGACAACGGGAAATCGATCCAGACACGACCGACCCAGGCCAAATGATTGCTCGGAATCATAAATTCCAGTAAACCAGATGTCATCCATGCAGCGCATAGGCCAAACGAGGACCCGGCCAATGCGAACACCCCTACCACAACCAAGTGAGGTGCACCGATGACCCATCGTATATGGCCCACTCGGCTGCGCAACAAAAGGCCAATCATCAGGGCCATCAAGGCCGATGCACCGCCGATTGTAGTCAATGCCCCTATTTGAAGACTCCTATCGGCAGTAACCAATCCCCCGATACCTGCCATGATGGCAGGAGCAGCATAGGCCATTACAACTTCACGCCATAGTACAAAAGTCTTTTTCTTGGAACCGGCAGCCTTGATGCCGTAAACATCATCTGTCTGATTCGTGTATTTCATCTTGTACATTTACTCGCTCCCTTCTTCTTTGAAATCGTTCAACAATTGCTTTCAGTGAGATATAATTAGCGTCCTAACTATATAAGAATAAAAATAGGCTAGCTTCACTAGCCCATTTTACTCCTTACTGATGTTTCCCTTTGGTTTCGAGTCTAGTTCGTCCGTAAGTGCCGAGATGCCTTGTGTAACTCGGCCCAGCAAGTCGAGAAATACGCTGCGCTCATCGATACTGAGTAAGCCCACCATTGCTTCCAGCCGAGCAAAATGCTCAGGAGCCATTTCACGGAGCTTCTTCGCCCCTTCTTCCGTCAAAATGACCGATCTCTGACGGCCATCGTCTCGGCTTGATCGCCGAGATACTAGCCCATCTCGTTCAAGAGTGTCGATAAGACCTGTCACTGTAGCACGTGTAACGCCTAGATGCTCCGCTAATTGCGAAGGCAGCTCTTCTCCTTCGTTATCTTCAAGATCTGCCAATAAACGATATCGACCTGTTGATAAACCGAATCTGGAGAAATGAATCTCCGAGGCATGTCCAAGCTTGGCTCCCGCCGCCATTAGTCTAGACGCGACGAGTATAGCCTGTGCGTCTATGTCTAGGTTATAGCGATCAACCTGACGCTTGGATTGTGCAAGCGAAGGAATAGCGTCCATGTCATTTATTCTTTTATGATTGTTGTTCATATATATAGTATGGCTCCTAACTACTTTTTTTGTCAACACATTTTTATCACACAGCAACACCCCGCCCTCGCCTTCCGACCATCGTTTCGAATGAATCAATATCGCGCACACCCGTACATTTTAAAGAGCAGTTGCCGCAGCAAACTGCTCTTTGTTTTTTATAACTTTAGTTTCCCGTTAACGTAATGAATGAACTTGTTTCTTGATGATTACATCAAGTACCTTCCCGTGATCGACTGCTCCGCTTGGATGATCTGCGGCGGTGTGCCTTCGAACACCACCTGACCGCCCTTGCTGCCTCCGTCCGGTCCCATATCGATGATCCAATCCGCTTGGCTGATCACATCGAGGTTGTGCTCGATGACGATTACCGTGTTGCCGGCATCCACGAGGCGGTTCATAATCTCCAGAAGGTGACCGATATCCGACATATGCAGCCCGGTCGTCGGCTCGTCCATCACGTAAATGCTGCCTTTCTTATGCAGCTCGCTTGCCAGTTTGATACGCTGGCATTCCCCGCCCGAAAGCGTACTGAGCGGCTGGCCGAGTGTAATATAGTTCAGCCCCACATCGCTCATCGCCTGGAGCTTGCGTACAACCTCTTTTAGCTGGAAAAAATCCAATGCCTGCTCCACCGTCATCTCCAGCACTTCCGCAATTGACTTTCCGTTCAGCTTGTAAGCGAGCACTTCTTCCTTGAACCGTCTACCTCCGCATACATCGCACGGCAGCTTTACGCTGTCGAGGAATGAAAGGTCTGTATACACTACACCCAGTCCTTGGCAGTTCTCGCAAGCTCCCTTGGAGTTGAAGCTGAACAAGCCTTGACTCACCTTGTTCGCGGCGGCAAACGCCTTGCGCACATCATCCATAATGCCTGTGTAGGTTGCGGGATTCGAACGTGTCGACACACCTACCGCCGACTGGTCGATGACGATCGCATCCGGATGCCGGCTGAGGAATTCTTCATTAATCAGCGTGCTCTTGCCCGAGCCGGCCACACCTGTAACGACGGTCAGCACTCCGGTCGGGACATCTACACTGACGTTTCGCAGATTGTGTAATGAGGCATCCTTGATGGACAGCTTGCCGGATGGCTGCCTGCAATCTTGCTTCATTCGGAGCTGCCGCTTCATATGGGTGCCGGTCAGTGTATCTGCCTCGAGCAGGCCTTCGAAGCTTCCTTCATACACGATGGTACCGCCGCGGCTGCCGGCGTGAGGACCGACGTCGACGATATGATCCGCCACCTTGATCACATCGGGATCATGCTCGACGACGATCACGGTATTGCCCTTGTCGCGCAGCTTTTGAAGCAATTCATTTAGCCGGTGTACATCACGGGGATGCAAGCCAATGCTGGGCTCGTCAAAGATGTACGTGACATCCACGAGACTGCCGCTTAGATGCTTCACCATCTTGACCCGCTGCGACTCGCCGCCGGACAATGTATCCGTCTCGCGGTCCAGCGTCAAGTAGTCAAGTCCGATGTCCACCAGATGCTGCAATCGCTCTGTCAGCGACTTAACGATCGGCGCGGCGACAGAATCGTCAATCTCCCGAATGACGCGAATGAGCTGGCCGACCTCCATGGAGGACATCTCCGCAATGTTGCGTCCTTGGATTTTGCAGCCGAGCGCGGCCTGACTGAGTCTTGCGCCGTGGCAGCTGGAACAGGGACCCTCGGAGATGTACGGCGCAACCGTTTTTTGTGTACGCTCGGACTTCGTCTTCACATCCTGCTTGATGTATTTGTTGGTGAACTTCTCAATGACGCCTTCCACCGTAATGTTAATTGTCTTCCCTCCGAAAAGCGTCGCCACTTTTCTCGCCTTGCCGTACAGCAGTTGTTCCAGCTCCTCCTCCGAATAATCGCCCAGCTTCTTGTCGGGATCGAAGGGCCCCGACTGTACGATTATCGTCCAATCCATGCTGTCTACCGAATAGCCCGGCAGCAAAATTGCCCCTTCATGGAGCGACTTCGACTTGTCCAGCGCCTTGCTCATATCGATGCTCAAGCTGCGGCCGATCCCGTTACATTCGGGACACATGCCTTGCGGATCGTTAAAAGAGAACATGTTGGCTTGTCCGACATAGGGCTGCCCCACTCGTGAAAAAAGAAGACGGAGAATGGGAGAAATATCGGTAATCGTGCCCATCGTGGAATGGGAACCTCCGCCCAGCCGCTTCTGATCGACGATAACAGCCATGCTCAAGTTTTCGATCGCGTCCGCATCCGGCTGCGGATAGCGAGGCAGGAAAGTACGCACGAACATGCTGAAGTTCTCATTCAGTAAGCGCGTGGATTCTGCGGCAATCGTATCGAAAACGATCGATGACTTGCCGGATCCGGATACCCCAGTGAATATCGTGATCTTCCGCTTGGGTATGCGCAAGGACACGTTCTTGAGATTGTTTTCCCTCGCAGCCGAGATGACGATATATTCTTGATTAGATTCACTCATGATTAACATCCTTCCGGCAGTTTAATTTCCATTTAAATTCATTGTACCATCGTCGTGCATAGAACGTTTGCTTAAATAAGAACGGTAATGCGGCTCTTGGCCAATGGTTCGATCACCTACTAGCTTTATCCATACGCATCTAGTGTAAACATATCCCGAAGCGACAAGAAATCAGACTATCCGGAAAAGGTAATAAACCGGCTGCAAACGATATGCAGCCGGTTAATGTTGATTCGAGTCAAACCTGGTTCATCTATCGTTCCCATAGTTATAGCTTTTAGGAAAGAGATAGCTAACACCGAATACGATTATTGTTCCAACACGTTTTCAAGCCCGCCGCACCATTTAGTCCAGCCATACTTGGCTCCATTAAGTGCTTGTTCATTCGAGATGCCGGTTTGTTCGAGATGAAGGTTCACCTTTCCGTCCCCCAAATCCTCCAGCGTCCAGGTGACCGTGTGTTTTTCTCCACTGGCCCAAGTATAGGACAAGCGGTTGGGTTCATCCACGACAAGCACTTCGCCTTCAATTATTCCGTTCCACCATTGGGTCGGCTGCGCACGGAACTGAAAACGGTGCCCTACGACGGGCTTAAAATCATTCTCCATTGCCTGACCGGTATGGATGTCGGCCACCCACTTGGCAAGCTTGCTGGAATCGGTTAGAGCGGACCAAAGCTTTTCAATCGATGTTTTGTACTGAAAATCAAGGGATAATGTTAAACTCATTCTTCTTCCTCCTCTAATAGTTGGCTTAAACGCAATAAATTCGTACTCCAGAACTTGCTGTAGAAAGCCACCCAATCTTGAATTTCTCTGAGCGGGGAGGCGTTTAGCCTAAATCGCGTTTCTCTGCCGACTTTTCGGTCATGTACAAGTCCGGCTTCTTTCAGGATTGTCAAATGCTTGGATACCGCTGTACGTCCCATTTGAAACTGTGCCGTTAATTCATGAAGAGGTATCTCTTCTGCCTGAGCTAATAAATGAATGAGCCGACGCCTAGTCGGATCTGCAATCGCGTCAAACACATCCCGCAACTGATGGTCTTCGCTCACAACACCCTCTCCTAAGTCGTTCATTGATTTTCTTATTGGACACCATTTGGTGACACTTTGATTATATGACACCATTTGGTGTCTCGTCAAGCGGAATTACGGCTGCTTTCCTTTTTATAGTTTGTAAGAACATGCAAAAAAAACCGCGCACTGCGCGGAACTTAACAAATAAACCGGATTCAACTAGGTTGGTTTTTTACTCCCCACTCACATAAACCTTCCAAAATAGGCAATAAGGTTTTCGCTTTATCGGTGAGACTGTACTCGACTTTAGGGGGAATTTGGGGATACTCTTCCCGTTTAACCAGGCCGTCCGCTTCCAATTCTTTTAATTGTGAACTCAATGTTTTATAAGTAATTGCTCCTATTTGTCTTTTCAGATCATTAAAGCGAACCAACTGGTTTTCTGCCAAAAGATAAATAATAACCATTTTCCATTTGCCGGAAATGACGGACATTGTATAACCAAAAGGTGTATCTTGAATGTGTTTAACTTTACCTTTATATTCAGCCATACTCATATTTACACTATCCTTTCGGGTAGTACCTATCAAAATAGTGCGTACTACTTTTTTATTTGTGCTCATTTTATACTAGCCTTACTTTGAAGTAAAGGAGAGAATAAAATGACTACGGCTAAAACATACAATCACGGTGTCGCGTGGGAAGAAGCTTGCGGCCTTTCCCAAGGCTACAGCGTCAACGGCACGATCTACATTTCGGGGCAATTTTCCCACGATATGCAGGGTGCGTTCGTTGGCGAAGGCGATTTCGAGGCACAGGCCCGGCAGACACTGGAGAACCTTGATCGCGTGCTGGCGGGATTCGGTGTCACGAGGTCGCAGATCGCCGAGATGGAAATCTTTCTGACAAACCCGCAAGAGCATTTTGAAAAGTGCGTCGTTTTGTATAAGGAGTATGTGGGCGACCATCGGCCGGCCGGTACCCTCGTTGGCGTGTCGGGTCTAGCGTTCCCTCACCAGCTGATTGAAATCCGCGCCGTCGCACACACCGGCTAACCGGGCCATATGCCGCAGCCTGCCTGCTGCCCCCGCCGGCAGCCGAGGAAGAAATTCAGCGCTTGGAACGCACGCTGCAAGTCACCTTGCCGACCGCTTTTCGTGATTATTTGTCTATCATGAACGGGCAGCACGATGAGATTCCTTTTATCGGTTATAACTGCTTTTTATCGATCGCGGATATCATCGAGACATGGTCCATGATGAATGAATTGTTTGAAGATGAAGAACAGGTGGATTGGGTAAACGAAGACCGGATCAAGCCGGTGATTTGGAGCAACAAATGGATTCCGTTCACTGATTTTGAGGCTTCCTCCAGGCTGATTCTGGATTTGGACCCCGGAAAAAATGGCATCACCAAGACAAATCTTTAAATATACGCCCGGTATGAGTTACCAAGACGTGATTGCGTACTCGTTTGAAGAGTTTTCCAATGAAATGTTAAAGCGATTGCAAGCCAACCAATATTCGTTTGTTGACGATGTCATTGCGTTTGATGATCTGTACGTTTAACCGCCCGCCGCACACAACAAAGGCTGTCTGTAAGCGAGACAGCCTTTGTTCTAACATATGGGAACATGCGGGTTTTATGCGATGTGGATTTTCGTTAGTCCGCAGCGCTTTTTAAATCATCTTGCACATCACCTCGCACCGCTTGACCCTTCTCTGTGCTTGCGCCTCTCTTCACAAGAACGTCCGTTACATGCATCGTATTGTCGTCGTACTCATGACAAACCGAACTCCTTGGCAATATCCATCGTCAGTTTGGCGAGCACCCTTTTATCGGCATCCTCGGCTTTCGTGTAGTTAGCCGTCAACATGCGAAGCACATCTTCACGGCTTCGAAACAACTGCGGAAAGTCGGCCAGCAGCGAACGGATATGCGCGTCGTCGTAGATTTGGGCTTTCACTACCAGTTCAGCGGCGTAGTCTTTGTGAAATTGATACAATTCTTTTATCTTAAACGTGCGCGTAGTTCGTATCGCCCTCTTCAGAAACGTCAAAGGCGCCTTTGTGCCCGGATCGGCCTTCAGCACAATGTCGAATACATCGCTGTTTCCCACCCAGAGCTTCGTATAATCGGTGGAGCTCCCTTTAAACCGGACCGAAAATCGAATATGCTCCCCGGTTCCCTCCAGATAAGGATGCAGGTGTGTCCGGATTGAAAATGTTTCGCTCCCTTTCAGGCTGCTGTTACAAACGGAACAACACGGAATGAGATTATACATCGAGATCGCCAAATACGGATGCGTCGCTTTATCCAGAAAATGATCAAAATGCGGCCGGACTCGCCCGATGTCGGAATTGTAGGTATGCGTATATTGCCGGTTACAGTACACGCATACTTGTACGCCCAGAAGCATTGCAAGCCGATAAGCACCCCATTTCGATGAATCGTACCGTTTTGTGAATGCCTCATAATTGAACAGCTTCCGGACTTTCTCGGGAAAAGGTACCGGTTTCCCTTTTTTGGGTTTCTTCGCTTGTCTTAATTGCGCGACGACAGCCGGATATTGCCGTTCGGTTTCCTCCGAGAATCGTTCAAGTTCCTCCGGTGATCCGATCAAGATCGTTCTAAGCTTGCTACGGACATGCTGTAGAAAAGCGCGCTGCTCTCGGGGCAACCGGCCTGCCAAATAGGTATCGATCTTCTTCTCGATCTTGGATTGGTAGTAGGCCAAATGTTCCGCGGCAATATCATCCAAATTAACCCTGCGGTCTTGATTAATTTGAATCATTTCGACGCACCGCGCAGTTCGTCAATTTGCCTCTGCAGGTCGTTGATTTGATCCTCGATGTTCAAAAAATGAACAGCGATTCTGTCGTTCAGCATAGAAATAAGCTTGGCTTTGATAACCGGTTCTCCGATCAAGTGGATCGTTTTCTCGATGCGCTCTTTGTTCGCCTTAATTTCCGATGTCTTGCCGTGCACCAGCAGTTCTATGACCGCGTTAATTTTGCTCTTGGCGAACTCGCCGATCAACCCGTTTTCCATAAAAAAAGAGTGAGCCAGCAGCGTATGAATGTTCGAAGCAAACGTTTGTTTATGATCGTCTAGCCCGTCCACTACTTGACTAAGTGCGCCGGTTTTTCGCAAAAAAATAATATTAGATGCCGGCAAATCGGATACGATAAACGGCGAGTTCGAAGTAATCACGATCTGTACGCTGCGACGCCGTTCTTCGGACCGAAATAATCCGGTGAAAAATTGCAATAGATGCAGAAGCAGCGACTTTTGCCACTCGGGATGGAAATATAATTCGCCTTCGTCAATCATGATCAAAATATGGTCATGTTTAATTACGTCACGCTTCATCAAGGTGTTAAAACGGGCGTACATGCCTAGCAGCGCTTGTTCGCCGGAACTTAAATCCCGCCAGTCGTAAAGCGCATATTCGTGAGTAGCCAAAGAACGGGCATACAAACCAAAGAAAGACTCGAAGGTATCCGATTCACTGACAGGCATGCGCAGACCTTGATTATCAAGAGTAAACTTGCCATTCCGGATTTCCAGATCCAAATAACGGTACAGCTTGACGGTTCCTTCGATGATCCGTTTTACAGCGTTTATGCCTTTACCTTTTCCCAATTTTATTCTTACGGTTTCCAGCCAGGAAATAACACGATCGCTCCAAGTCTTTCCGTGTGCAATGTTGTATATTTTAATATGTTCCGTTACATGGTGATCCAAGTCCATATTGCAAATTTCAACGAAAATGTGATTGACAAATGTTAAAAGCAGCCGTTCTTGAAGCGTACCGGCAGACACTTCATACTCCATCCGTTCGAAGAGTTCAGACAGCTCAGACGACGAATTGGGCAGCTCATCCAAATCCTCGTAAGTAAAGTTAATCGCTAGCGTCTCCGGCTCCGCGAATGGAAGGTTGACGTCAAGATGATAACGCATATTGAGCAGATGAAGCTGCCGTTCGATCTCGCGGCACCGGTATACAGCGACTTCATGGGTTTGTAAATATTGCGAGTTTTCCTTTACGTCGGACAACAGATGATTAGTCGAAAGATTCACGACGTCTTTCGGTGTCTGTTCACCGCGTAAATCGAAGATGTTCGAGAAATAAACGGACGTCATTGCCTGTAAATCGGGTATTGAACCAATCCTTGTACGCGAACCGTTCCCGATTTTTGCCGGGATCTTAGAAGATTCGATGATGTAGGGCTTCCGTTTGAACTCGGGCACTTCGCCTGATCTTTTGACGGTAAGTTCCATTCCGAGCGGGTAATAGAGGGCATAATTTCCTTCCGTGTCCTTAACGGCTATGATCGTGTCCTGTAATACGCGGCCTGAGCTGATCTGACGTTTGATCAAATCCAGCAAGGACGATTTGCCGGCTCCGTTTTGCCCGACAATAGCGGTTACGTTGCTTATGTAAGCAAGATCTTCGTCAACGGACTCCGGGCTGAAGAAGCCTGGAATGTGGTGATTGTTTGGCTTAACCGTCAGCGCCAACGTATCCGCATTATAATGAAAGCGAAAAGGTCCTCCGAAATTAAATCCCTGGCGTTCAAACAGTCCGTTGTAATGATCCACCCATATGTAAAGTAGTTCCATAAACCCATTCCCTTCGGAGTGAAAATACGAATATTCTAGTGCTTATTGCCTATACCTTAATGCCTTCTTTCTCTGCATGTCAAGCATAGTGAGCCGTGATTTCCCAACGAACGGGCCGCATGACCTTGTCTTCCGGCGTACATATGCAGACGCGCAAAAGAGCCGACCGTCCTTAGAAGACGTTGGCTCTTCCATCTTTCAGCCCCGAAGAAGCTTCATGCGGCAGGCTTGCGCTCTGCCCGATCGTTAGCACATCACCTTGAAAGCCATCTCACTCCTCCGGTTTGATCTCGATGGTTACGCCCGGTGCGTGCTTGCGGCCCATCAGCTTGCGTTTTTTGCGGTTTTCTTTCGTCTCGAACACGATGTCCAGATCGTAATCGTCCGGGTACAACTCCTTGCTCTCGATGTGCATCTTCAACCGCTTCCGGTTGATTTTGAACTTCTGTTTCTGGATCATCACCCCGACGTTGCCCCGGGCATCCTCGGTTTCAAACACAATACCGGTGCGGCCCAAATAAGCGATATACACGCAATCGCCGAGCTGGAAGCTCCCAGGGACTGCCGGAACCGTAGTATCCGCGCCGTCTTCCGGCTCCGGCTCCGGCTCCTTCTCCTTCTCCGATGGAGGCAGAGGCACATTCATCACGGGCATTTCTTCCTGCGGACCGTCCGTATCCGCCGCCGCGGGGGCTTCTTCCGGCTCCGCCTCAGTTCCGGCGGTCTGTGTCCCTTGCGGCAGGCTTTCCGGTAAGCCGCGCACGGTAATTTCGCGGGACCGCTCAATAAGGCCGGCAGGCAGACCCAGCTTCAGCGCGATCAGGAAAGCGTAGCTCTGACCCGCTTCTCCAATCCTCAGACGGTACAGCGGCCGCAGCGTGTCCGTATCGAACTCCATACGGGCATTTTCGAACCCCGGCGTCACGTCGGCGAAGTTTTTGATTTCCGTAAAATGAGTCGTCGCCACGACGGTCGCTCCCCTCCGGTGCAGTTCTTCCAGAATGGCCACCGATAAGCCGACACCTTCCCCCGGATCGGTTCCGGAGGCCATCTCATCGATCAGAATGAGCGTCGAATGATCGGCAAACTGCAGCATTTCATTGACATTCCGAATATGCGCGGAGAAGGTGCTGAGCGCATGCTCGATGCTTTGGCCGTCCCCGATATCAACGGCGAGATGGTTGAATACGGAAAGCAGGCTTCCTTCCCGTACCGGAATCAATAAGCCCGACTGCGCCATGACAGTCAGCAGTCCGACCGTTTTCAGCGAAAGGGTTTTGCCTCCGGTATTCGGTCCCGTAACAATTAGCGACTTATATCTTCGTCCAATGACGAAGTTCAAGGGAACCATCGGCCGGTTCAACAGCGGATGCTTCGCCTCGCGCAGGTCGATGATCCCTTGATCGTTGAGCTCCACATTGGAGCCTCCGATGGCCAGAGCATATTTGGCCTTGGCAAATATGAAATCGTAGGTGCCTACCGTCTCGATGTTCGTCAGTAACTGTTGATCGCAGCTTTCCGCCAGCGCGGTCAAATCGCTGAGTACTTTCAGCTCCTCCCGGGCTTCCTCCGCTCTCAGCCCCGACAGCTCGAATTGAATCGTCATGACCTCGGCCGGTTCGATATACACCGTTTGGCCGCTTGCCGACTCGTCGAGCACCGTCCCCTTCACCAGCTTACGGTGCTCTTTCTTGACCGGCAGCACATAACGTCCGCCGCGCGAGCTGAGGACATGCTCCTGCAGAATAGAGCGGTGGCGGCTCATCAAGGAGTCCAGCTTACTCTTCAGACGTTCCTCGAATACGGCCAGCCGCTTGCGGACTTTCATGAGTTCCTTGCTCGCGGAGTCGATCAATTGCCCATGACGGATGCACCGTTCGATCTCCGATTTCAGCGCATCCATCGTATACATGGAAGCCGCATAAGAGCTAATCTGAGGCGCTGCCCCGCTTTTCGAGGCCATATACCTCATGAGCTGTGCGCAGCTGGTCAGAAATTGGTGAATGTGCATAAAATCCTTTTCACTGAACACGTAGCCCGTTCCCAGCAGGTCCAAAATATTTTCCATCCCTTCCAATGAAGGAATCGGGACGCTGGCGCCATGCTGAAGCAGGAACTTCGCTTCCGCCGTTTCGTCCAGCTTCGCACGCACGACGGACATCGCCGATAAAGGAAGCAGCTCGGTAATTTGCCGCTTTCCGAGATACGATACGGCATATTCCGCCAGAGCTTCTTTGATTTTGCCGTATTCCAAACGCTGCAATGCTTTTTCATTCATGGGTGATCTCTCCTTATAAGAAAATAAAAAAAAGGCAGAGAATGAACGTGCTTCATTCTCTGCCTTTTAATGTTATGCCTAAATAAGAGCGCCTGATAAAACAGAAAATCCGTGCTGAACTCAGCACGGACGATAGGCGCAATGATAGGCATATACCTATGGCATTGTATGATATCCGTTGTTCTTAACTAATTCCGAGTCGCCCGTAAATCCATAGTTAAATAAACCTTGCTTAACAGCAAAATTCATCCATGAATCTCCAGAACTCTCAATATGGAATTTGATTAGTTAAGAACGTTCACCGACATCAAAATCTCTCCCTTAGGCAATAATTGTCTTAACAATACCTTACTCCTCCGGTGAATGTCAAGTCCTGTAAAATCTTACGGTTCTTTTCGTCACATTTGCACTTTTTAACTATTCATCCTCATTTTTTTGACCGCGTTTTCGGCAGCCTCCATGATCACTTCTCCCAGTGTAGGATGAGGGTGAATCGTCATAGCCAAGTCCTCCACGGTTGCCCCCATCTCGATAGCTAGCGCAAGCTCCGATATGAGTGTCGATGCCTCCACGCCAACGATTTGTGCACCCATCACGATTCCGGAGGCCGGGTCCGCCACAATCTTGACAAACCCTTCGGGTTCCCGCAATGCCAATGCTCTTCCGTTAATCCCGAAAGATGCTTTGCCAATCACAGCCGGGATGGCGTTTGCTTTTGCTTCCGTTTCACTTAAACCAACGCTGGACAGCTCCGGTTCAGAAAAGACCACGAGCGGCATGGCTCTATAATCAACCGCGGACGGAAGGCCTGCAATAGCTTCTGCCGCCACCTTGGCTTCATAAGACGCCTTGTGAGCGAGGGCCGGGCCGGCCGTAATATCTCCAATTGCAAAAATATGCGGGATAGCCGTTCTGCACTGTTCGTCCGTCGCGATCAATCCCCTGCCCGTCACGGGCAGACCTATGCGTTCCAGTCCTAACTTGCCGTCCGTATTTGGTTTTCTGCCGATAGTGACTAACACATAGTCCGCTGTAACATGGTGCTGCTCCTGATTTATTGAATAATGCAGGGTAATTGAATCCGTAGCCTGCACTACGTTCTCAGCAGTCGCCCCGGTAATCAGGTTAATACCATCGGCTTTCAACTGCCGGACAACCGGGACCACGAGGTCCGCCTCGAATCCGGGCAGCACTTGTTCTCCTCCCTCCAGAATCGTTACCTTTGTTCCGAATTTGGCAAACATTTGCCCCAGTTCGACACCGATATATCCTCCGCCTATAACGACCAGGCTAGCCGGGACCTCAGGGAGCGACAGAGCTTCTGTTGAAGACAAAACACGCCCTCCAACCGGGAATGCTTTCAGCTCAATCGGACGAGATCCTGTTGCCAGTATGGCGTACTTAAACGAAATGGTTTGCTCCTGTCCGGCATGTTCGATAACAGCTGTATGTTCATCGACCAATCTAGCCTCTCCTTCCAGAATGCTCACACCTGCATGGTTTAATAAATAACGGACTCCGCCTGCCTGCTTAGTCACAATCCCTTGCTTAAAATCCTGAGCATTCTTAAATGACGAAGCCGCATCTGCAAGATTGAACGAGCGGAGCAACTCATAGCGATGTGATTCTGCAATTAATGCTTTGGATGGAATGCAGCCCACGTTCGTGCAGACTCCGCCAAGCTGACTGCGTTCGACAATCGCCGTCTTCATACCAAGCTGCGAAGAACGCAGCGCCGCCACATACCCTCCCGGACCTGATCCAATAACCAACGTTTCTACGGATTCAAGTATACTCATATCCCGATACCTCCAAGTTGAAGTCGACTTATATTATGATGATCATAATATATTATAGTCATCATATTTTAAATCCGTCAACTACCGTCATTAGCCTTTCATGAACGGACCGTTCCCTGACCTCTAAATTGACAGGCTTTATTATGACGCTTATAATATTTTGAAAGTGAAATTATGAAGTTGTGGAGTGATTACCATACCGTATCCCAAAGGCCATAAGATAAAAGTCCGGAATAAGATCGTTGAAAGTGCTGCCCAGGCTTTTCGCACCCATGGTATCCACGATGTAAGTGTTCCGTTCATTATGAAGGGGGCCGGATTGACCCATGGAGGGTTTTACGCACACTTTGACAACAAAGAACAGCTAATTGGCGAAGCCTGCCGGTTTGCCATCAGCGATACTATCGCACTTCTGCAGAAAGCCGCCGATCAGGAGAAGCAGAACCCCAAAATCAATACGGTCATTGATTATTATTTAAGTTCATATCACCGCGACAAAGCCGAGATGGGCTGCATCATTCCCGCCCTTTCTGCCGAAGTCTCCCGTTCTTCAGAAGACGTCCGGCAAATATTCACCCACGAAGTGGAGCGGATGATTACGTTTATCTCCACTCTCGCGGAAATTGACACGTCCAAAGGCAGCGCACTGTTCAGTACGATGGTGGGCTCTCTTGTTCTTGCACGGACTGTGAATGATCCTGAGCTGAGCGACAACCTTCTCTCGGCGGGCAGGCAGTATGCCAAAGAACTGGTCAGGGCTTAATATACTGGATAGGAACCGCTGCACCTCTTGTCCATTCTATAAATAATCTCCAAACAGCTCCGTCATGATCTCTTCATTCGGCTTTAACGAACCTCGCCATCCCGCCCAAGGCATCTCCATATCCGAGCGTCCTTTCGTGTTACTCAAGCGATCCTCACTGGAAGCGATATCTCCAAAATCCGTCCAACTGTACGGGGTCAATGTTAAAAACGGATTCGGGATTACCCCCACACTGGCCAGGGAATCCAATATACCTCGCTTCGTATATTTGTCGCCGCTTAAAATCTTGTCGGATGTCAGACGTTTTTCAAATTGGCCCGGTGTTTCATCTTCGGGGGCGTTCCGAAGCAAATCCAATAAGGTAGAAAAGGTTTGAACATCTTGCACGGTCGGTTGTACTGCAGGCGCATTCACAAGATGTTTCAGATTGAGGTACGCGTAATGGGGCTGAGACGTATAGGCATGTCCGAGATAGAGACAGTATTGAAAGTAAGCGCCATTCTCGAACAGCGGCTCGTCATGTCCCTGACAAACCCAGCAGCATGCGAAATGACCTTGCTCATCGTACCTATGCAAACTCAGCGTATTTAATTTGTGCCAGGCCGATAAAACGGAACGCCCTCGGGGATAACTTCCGCCTACCCCGGCAATAAAACTTTCTATGCATCTTTTTTGGCTAAGCGCGGTGTTGTCTTTCAACGAAAGCAGCTTTTGCAAAATATCATCATGATTAGCAAAATATACGATATCGTTGGCACTCCATCCGTATTGCTCCAACATGTCTCGTTCTTTTTCCGACAGTATGCTTTCAGAATAGATAGAAACCGAACGCTCACGATCGTATTCGTAATTGTCGGCTCGATACAGTTTTTTGAGTATACGCATGATCTGAGGGGTCATACAATCCATCCTTTCCAATGGCTCGTTTCCGTTACACTAGCACGGGCTGGTATTTTTTCCAAGATAAAAAGCCCGCAATCTACATGCAGGCTCTCAGATTTGGGGAAGGATACGTTTAATCTTCGGTAAATCCTTACGATGTTGGATCGCTCACTTTGTCCCGCGTGATCGGGTCCAGCAAATTCTGCAAATCATCCTCATCGCACCAGAAAAGCGGCTCCATAACATGCCGGATCCTAGGGCTTCTGATTAGGTCGAATTGAAGAAACGCAGTCTGAGTCTGCTCGTGAGCCGCTTCTTCCTTTTGCGCGGACTGGCCTGTCTTATTCGGGGCTAACAGAGCCGTTCCCGGCGTGCATGTTACCGTTGATAAAAGAAGAATGACCTCCCTGGATATTCTGATGAGTTCTCTCATTCGTTCCCTGCCATCTTCGATAATCGTGTGTTGAGAGCCGGACGGAGCATGGCGGTTGCAAAGAAAATACCGGACGTTATAAGGAAAATTCTCCAGAAGTCCTTGACCAAAACAAGCCCGGCATATGCAAGAGCGGTAACAAGCAGAGAGCCTTTTATGACCTTAATGGGAGATAACAAGAACTGAGTAATTCCATAAGCTGCTACCAGTAGTCCCATCGCCTGCCCGCTTACTCCAAATTGAGTGATCAAGATAACATAATGGCTAAGGTTTTGTTAGGGAGAAAACGATTAAAGTCGTTTAATCATATGAATATCGTCCGGCTCTTTTTCAAATAGTTCCTCATCGACTTCTGACGTAATGGCCGAACCGCAGCTTGCGTAGAAATTTACAGCGGATCCCGTTTCTGTAGAGGAGATGTATAAATACTTCGCGCCTTTTTCGATTGCCGCTTTACTCAACTCATCCATGATCCGGCTGCCTATTCCTTGTCTCCGGTAATCCCGGGTAACATACATCAGGTCTATCTGAAGCCGGTCCTTCTCTTTGCCTCTAAACTTATTAGCCAAGACGCCGAACCCGACTAATTTACCCCCGTCGTACGCTCCAAAAGCTGTACCGCCGTTTGCGAGCTCAACCTCATACCGCGAAATGATAGCCGTATAATCGTCTTCTTGCCAGTTAGGGCATTCATGACCCGCTTTAATTTCCTCAAGCACTTCATTTTTACACGTGTAGATGAGATCGATTGTTTCGGAACGATCTATATCGCGTATTTTAAACGAATCTTCAAGTTTCATCTGAGTGATTGAAATCATACTCTTCCCCCTATTGCAGCGCTGCATTTTACTCCATATTAGTTAATAACAGGTCTCTAAGCAACCAAGAGCGGCTGTTTCGCTGAAGTATTTCCTTTTGGACCACTGTTCTTTTTCACTAAAAATAGCTCCGGGCTGTCAAAGCTGTCCTTGAAAACTATTTTGTTGCGAATCGCCGTGCAATCGCCACGCATAGTACGACGCCGATATTTACGACAAAGATCGGCCAGCCGATCGACTCGTGCAGAATGACAGCCGAAAGAAGCAGGCCGAAGAAAGGCTGGAGAAGCTGCAGCTGACCGACCGCGGCTATGCCTCCCTGGGCAAGACCCCGATACCAGAATACGAAACCGATGAGCATGCTGAACAGGGACACGTAAGCAAGACTTAAAATCGCGGAAGTACTTATCCCCGCCCATGAACCCGGCATGTAATAAAACGAGAGCAGTGACATAACGGGAAGCGAAAGAACGAGCGCCCAGGAGATCACCTGCCAGCCCCCGATCCTCCGTGAAAGCCGTCCCCCTTCCGCATAACCGTAACCGCATACGATGATAGAAGCGAGCATTAACGCATCACCGACCGGTGAAGCTGCGGCTCCTTGTGTCAAGGCGAATCCTGCTACGAGGGAGCTGCCTAGAGCCGATAAGATCCAGAAAGCCGGCTTTGGGCGCTCACCGCCCCGGAGTACGCCGAAGATCGCTGTCGACAGGGGCAAAAGTCCAATGTAAATGATAGCATGCGAGGATGTGACGTACTGAAGCGCCAAGGCTGTCAGCAGCGGGAAACCTACTACCACGCACAGGGCCACTAACAATAGCGGAACGATGTCGCTTCGGGCAGGCCGCTGCTGCCGGAAGACAAGGAGAAGGGCTCCGGCCATCAACCCTGCAATTGCGGCACGGCTTACGGTAAGGAATATCGGATCAAGATCCGCCACAGCCAGCCGTGTTGCGGGCAGCGAGCCGCTGAAGATAAGCACGCCTGCGAAACCATGGATCCAGCCGCTTGTCGTTTGGTTCATTACAATCCTCCCCTAAATGTTTGCTGTACAAAAATGCACCCGATACGTTGAGCAAACAAAATAATAAATTAATCGCATCCTATACTTCTGTATGAACAGTTGTATTATAATGGTTACAAAATAACCTGTATATTGATTATTCATTCAACTGTATGGGTACAGATATCGCACCAAACCATTCGAGTTGGGAGAATTTTATGGCCAATAAAAAGAACACCATTTTGCAAATTATCCGTGCGGACATAGTCAATGGGCTCGTTAAACCGGGTGAGAAGCTGCCCTCTATCCGTATGCAGAGCCAGAGATTCGGCTGTAGTCTTAACACCATTATTAGTGTTTATCGGGAACTCGAAGATCAATATCTTATTTATTCACGTCCGAAGAGCGGTTATTTCGTCGTAGCCAAAGAAGTACTGCTTCCCCTGCTGCAAACAAAACGAATCGATTTTGCGTCAGCGGCTCCCGACCCCTCGTCGATCCCGCAAACAGATTTTCGTCAATGTTTGAACAAAGCGATGGAATTATTTGAGACGTCGATATTCACTTATCCCGATCCGCAAGGTTTGCTTTCTCTTCGCCAGGAGATCGTGAAGCTTTTCCGGCGGCAGCAGGTTTTCCCTTCGGCACAGCAGGTTTTTATATTTTCAGGCACTCAGCAAGCTCTTCATATTCTGGCCGGGATGCCTTTTCCCAATGGAAAAACGAACATTCTGGTCGAGCAGCCAACGTTTTGGGGAATGCTAGCCGCACTTCATACACAAAAACAAACCGTAATCGGGATCGAACGAACTCCAGACGGGATTGATTGGACAGCTTTGGAACGCCATTTTCAAAGCAACCAGATCAAGTTTTTTTATACGATCCCGCGTTTCCATAATCCGCTCGGCACTTCTTATACAGCCGAAGACAAACAGCGGCTGGCTGAACTCGCCAAAGCCTATGACGTTTACATTGTGGAAGATGACTATCTTGCGGACTTGGATACAAACAGCAAAGCAGATCCCATTCGCGCTTATAACGGGGCCAGTCATGTCATTTATCTAAGAAGTTTTTCCAAAGTGATGCTGCCCGGATTAAGGATCGCCGCTGCAGCAGTACCCGATTCGTTTATTCCTATCCTCCAGTGGCACAAGCATTCGGCGGATTTGAGCACTTCCGTGCTTTCGCAAGGTGTGCTTGAGATTTATATGAAGTCCGGAATGTATGCCCATCATGCGAAGCAAATGCAGTCCTTGTACAATCGCCGCATTAAACATCTCGGGGAAGTTTCACAGCGATTATTGCCCCAAGAGTGCTTATACACCATTCCCTCATGCGGAGGGCTTTTCTTTTCCATTCAACTTCCGGACACCATTGATCAGGAAGATATGGTCAACCGTTTGGAAAATCGCGGTGTGGACGTACTGTCGGGCGACAGGCATTTCCTTCCTTCTTTCCCCAAACCTAACTTACTGCGCCTTAGTATTATTCGGACCGATGAGCAGCAGATTGAAGAAGGGATTCGCATCATTTCCGAAGAATTGGAGCGTGCTCCGCTTACAGGCAGATCGCCTAAGCCTTTCTTCCGATTATGAGAGGAACATGCACAGGATATTTCTCCGCAAAAAAACCTGTCGTTTCGACAGGTTTTTAATCATTTATACGGTCCATTGTTCATTTTATTCTTGAGCGTTGTCGTCCATTTTGTATTCCAAAATATCTCCAGGCTGACAATCCAGAGCCTTGCAAATCGCCTCTAAAGTTGACAATCGAACCGCTTTTGCCTTCCCGTTCTTCAATATGGAAAGGTTAGCCATCGTGATTCCAACCCTCTCCGAAAGTTCCGTTACGCTCATTTTTCTTTTAGCCAACATCACGTCAATATTGATTATAATCGCCATATTATCACCTCAGACCGTCAAATCATTTTCTGATTTTATATCTATCGCTTCTTTTAGCAGCTTTTGGAGAACAGCCGCAAAAACGGCAATGACCATGGAGGCAAAAATAAGGACCATTCCGATCACGATGAAACCCGGAGCGTCGTCTTTCTCCGCCATAAGATAGAAGAGCGGCATGCCTGCGACATACAAACCGCCGAAAATGACGGCACAGATTTTTATAATCTTCAATGCCTGTACGGATAACTCCGAGAAAGCTTTATTCTTGTCAATGTAGCTTAAAAGTTTGAAAGCCTGATACAGGGCAAAGTAAAAAGGCAGCGCCGTTGCATACAAGTCGATCCATAGGAGATATTTCAAGTAAGTATGTTCCGGATACAATTCCGCTGCAAAATTCCCAATTCTGGGCACCAAAAAAATGCACATAGCAAGAACCGGGATTCCGATAATAAGAAGAGCTATTTTTAAAAAGAGTGTTGTTCCTCGTTCCATAATGCACCTCACTTAGTTATTGTTCGTATTGAATTTATCACAAAATTTATCGCAAAACAATATATCTTGATTGATTTAGAATATTTTTCGATTGTTTTTCATCCTTCTTGATTTTGCGCAAAATTAAAAAACATTTCTCTTGGCAAAGAAATGCTTTTTAACTAAACACTATTCCATTTTTGACCGGATCAGTTTACGGCGGCTTTGAATCAATGACAGCGCCCTAATAGCATGTATCTTTTCATTACAATGTCATGGCGTGTCCATATCTCGCGAGGAACGCTTCCTTCTCTTTGTAATCCTTCATCACGCTTCCGACGCGCCGCCAGAAGGATCGATCGTGATTCATATGCAAGAGATGACAAAGCTCGTGTATGACGACGTAATCAATCACGTCAATGGGCGCCATTGCCAAACGATAATTGAAGGTAAGATGCTTAGCCGAACTGTAGCTGCCCCACTTCGTTCGGGACTCCTCGATGATGAAAGATTTGGGTGTGACTTTCAGCTGCTTCTGATAAATTTTTATGCGCTCCCCGATCACCTTCTTACAGCTCACGAAGTAAAACTTCTTCAGATCATCTTGAAGCTCTTGTTCCGTCCGCCCATTCGTCTCGATTAATTCATGAAGCAGGTAATATCGGCCAAGATGAAGAAACTTCCCTTCCTCTTCGTATTCCCTGATCTTCATAGGTGTGCGGGCAGCCTCAATCGCTTGCAGCTGCTTCAGAATTTTACTCCCATGCTGCTTTACGGCGTTCATCACCACATCATTCCCTGTATGATTCGGAGCCTTCACCGTGACGAGTCCCGAAGGATCAATGTGGAGCGAGAGCTTTTTGCGCGGACCGTATTCCACGTGAACTTCTATTTGTTGTTGGCCGAGTTCAATTTTCATCATCAGCATCTTTTCTGTTCGTTTTATTGAGAGCAATCATACGTAAGCAGCGGTCTCCAAATCTTTTATAACCCCCGACAGCTTCAGAATCCGCATGCTTTGGACGCCCCTCTCCAAATGGTATCTCAGCTTTTAGTTTATGGCTACCCTTTTATGATCGATCACACGGTGATTTAAACTTTACGCAGCTATGCTTCACTCTGTTGTTCTGAAAATCGCTTTGCGATTCCCACGGCAGTGCTCGCCCACGCCGTTTTCAGTTATGAGTAAATCGGGTAAGAGTGGTTAAAACGAAACAGCCCGGTCATAATTGACCGAGCGGTTCCCGGAAAGGTTATTTTTCTGAACGGTTGTTCTTGCCGGATTCACATGTTACGAACGATCTGCGGGGATAAAAACATCAGCCGCAAACATGTGCCTGATAATGGGCCGTATACACAACGTATCCGCCATCATTCGAAACATGCTCGGAAGTAATTCCCTTAATGTACCATGTAGTCCCGTTCTCGGTGAAATGATCCGAAAAGATGCCGGTCCGATTTTTTAAATATCTGTCCTGGATCGTATCTTTACAAGTAGTGGGAGTCGAAGTGTCTACTGCGGCAAAAGCCGGTGCAGCGGAGAATAACAGAGATAACGAAAGAGCCGAGTTGATTAAAATTTTCTTCATCATAGTTTAACATCCTTTCATAACCGGGTTATTTTATTCAATTTTACAAACAATGCCCGTCATGCTTGATTGGCAGCGAACAAAACTAAAGCGGCCTGGATATAGACAAAATACCTGTTAAACGAATAGGTTAAATTTTGGGGCATCCTCCTCTACTTTCAGTTTGAGAATGAGTACTCTGATCTCGAATTCAAATTAACATTTATGGTTTTATTTAACAATATCTGTATATATGTTCGTCATCAGGTTGCTATATAAAGCAATTAAATTACCATAAAAAGGATACAAATCGTTTTAAGTGTTTATTTTTCACATTCCATGTCTATTAAAAGTCTAAAAACCGGCTTATATATACTATTAAATCAAGGCATGGTACCATTAATATGTATTTAAACCAATCTATGATAAAAAGGAGACATGCTGATGAAAAAGTTTATGTACGCACCTTTGTCGCTTGGTATGGCATTTTCCCTCTTATTTGGCCTCTCGGGATTGCCTTCTAATGGACATGCCGCGGGTAACGATTTACTGCTGAATCCTGAGATCATTAGCGGATCGACAGATCGTACCGATTCGGGCTCGGCTGTTTTGAATTTGGGAGATAATCTGATCACCAACCCGGGATTTGAAGACAACTTGGCAAGCTGGACCAACTGGGGAAATACCGCTGCCGTCACTTCTCCGTCATTTGCGGGAGCCAAATCGGCACGTATCGCTTCCGGTGAAGGGGGCGCGGGGCAAATCATTTCCGGCATTCCGTCAGGAAAGACCTATGTCTTGTCTGGACACGGCAGCGTAAGCGCAAGTACAGATACGGCCATTGTCGGTGTAGATTGTTTAGATGCAAATAACAATGTACTGGCCAAGAACACGTTGAGATTTAATCAAACGCTGTATGAATTTAAATCGACCGCTTTTACGACCGTTCCTGGCACCGCCAAACTCCAGGTATACATATATAAAAATGCCGACAGCGGGGCAAACGCCTTTTTGGACGATCTAAGTCTTAAAGCCAGAAGCGGCGTCCAAGCGATAAATAAGGACGTCAAGGCGATGTGGGTCTGGCAGGAAACGACTTCCGCGCTGCAGGATTCAGCGGAACGTTCGACCCTGTTCCAATTCGCTCAGGACAAAGGGGTTAATGTGCTTCTTCTTTACATCAACAAAACCCATTTGACCACAAATAACACACAGCTTAAGCAATTCATCTCTCAAGCACATGCCCAAGGGATAAGGGTGGAAGCGGTAAGCGGGGAAAAAGAATGGGGATTGACAGACAATCATTCGATAGGGCTGGAAAGAATAACCGATGTCATTACCTTCAACGGAAGTGCGGCATCTAGCGAAAAATTCGACGGTGTCCATCAAGATATCGAAGTTTACCTTAATAAAGAAAAATGGGAAAGTAACAAAACGGATGTCATGAAGCAAGCTCTTGCCTATATCGATAAAGCCACGGCACTTATGAGCGGAACCGGTATGACATACGCCCAAGATATTCCGAGATGGTATGACGGCCCCGAATACACGGTTACGTACAACGGCGTCGACAAAGGGTTTTATAAACATTTGATCGACCGGCTCGATTGGGTTGGACTTATGGATTATACCGATCGGTATTCCGATGGCCAATGGCAAGCCGTCCGGGACGCCCAGAGCGAAATCGACTATGCGGCACAAGTCGGTAAAAAAATTACTGTGGGGCTTGAGACGATCGATCCCGTAACGGCCGGCGGGGACAGTATAACCTTTTATGAAGAAGGTTTGGATGATCTGGATCGCGCACTGGCCGCAATAAAAGCTCATTACGACGGAAACGCCGGTTTTGGCGGCGTTGCGGTGCACAGTTACGGCAAACAAAAAGGAAACGCCTATTATTCTCTACCGGTTAAAGCGGATAATCATTATTAGGCTGTACCCTAAAGAAGCAGGGCACTCTACTAAAGAGTGCCCTGTTTCTTCAGGTGCCCGCTCCCCGATCACCTTACTCTTCTTCAGCTCCGTTTTGAACTTATCTATTCCGGGTTCGTCCCGAAATAGTCTACAACGACCTTACGGAATTCCGAAGCAGCCCGCGAAATGTAACGGCTCCTGTGCCATATTAAAGCGATCTCCCTTACTAATTCGTGGTCCTCTACTTGGAGATAACGGATATTTTCCCGAGAATTCCGAGCCGTGCTAGGTATGAAGGCTATGCCAATTTCAGCTTCCACCAGAGCGCTTAGTCTTGCAGGTTCATCTCCCTCGTACACATATTTGGGCGCAAACCCAACCGAGTTGCATACGGAATCCACCAAATCACGAGTGCCATAGCCTCGTTTTACACCGACAAACCATTCTTCCCTTAGTTCCGTCAAAGATACGCTAGTT
Source organism: Paenibacillus chitinolyticus NBRC 15660 (assembly GCF_000739915.1). Taxonomy (GTDB): domain Bacteria; phylum Bacillota; class Bacilli; order Paenibacillales; family NBRC-103111; genus Paenibacillus_F; species Paenibacillus_F chitinolyticus. The sequence continues at coordinate 217,670 of NZ_BBJT01000002.1, forward strand.
CGCTCAGCCAGCCGATGCCCCTTCGGAACAGCTACAAGGATCGGATCTATGCACACGATTTGACATTCAATATCTTCCCCTTTTATCGGAGGTGAAGACAAGCAGAAATCGACCTCTCCTCTATGAAGAAGCGTAACCATTTCCTGCGTGGCAAGCATTTGTACATGAAATTGGATATCCGGCATTTTTTTCCTAAATGCTCGAAGAATATTAGGCAGCGTGCTTGCGGTGGTCACCGCCAATTCGAGCGTGCTATGTTCCAGGCCGGATAGATCCCTCATCTCCTGCTTCCCCTGTTTCAACTCAAACAAAGCCCTTTCCGCACGACGAAGGAACCTGATTCCGAATTCATTCAATCGCAATCTCCTGCCTGTTCGATCGAATAGAGGGACACCCAGATCCTCTTCCAGACGTTGAATCGTTTTGCTCAGCGACGATTGAGTAACGTGCAGACTTCGTGCAGCTTCGGTCATATGTTCTAAACGGGCTACCGCAAGAAAATATTGCAATTGAAGAAGTTCCATTTTGAACGCCCCCATACATTCCTTCAAGTCTATGAAATCATACCATGAAATGCGTTGGAGTAAATACTTCATTTCAAGTAGGCTATCATTAAAACACTTTAGGGGGACGCCAAAATGAATGCCCGCAGCTGGTGGTTAATGATTTCCGTTGGACTGGGGATACTCCTCAATCCATTAAATTCTTCAATGGTTTCCGTTGCTATTCCAAATCTGCAGCATGTATTCCGACTTGACTTTACACGTGTTTCCTGGATTATCTTCTCTTTCTACATTGCAAGCAGCATCGCTCAACCTGTCATGGGAAAAGCCAGCGATCTATTCGGCCGCAGGAAGATATTTCTTACCGGGCTAGTTGTGGCCTTCCTGGCCTCCACATTGGCTCCGTTATCGCCAAACTTCGGGTGGCTTATCGGATTCCGCATTGTGCAATCTGTCGGAACAAGCATGATGGTTGGAGTTGGAATGGCCATAGTTCGCATGCATATTACAGAGAATCAAGCGACTGCGCTGTCCGTTTTGTCCATATTCCTATCGGGAGCGGCAGCCATCGGACCTTTTATCGGCGGAATTTTGATTCATATGTGGGATTGGCCCTCTATCTTTTTCGTCAATATTCCGTTTGCGGTCGCCAGCTTTCTATTGGCTTGGAGGACGCTTCCTAAAGACGAACCGCCAACATCCGTTACACGGGACATGTCCATTCGTAAATGGTTGAATGTGATTGATGCGTCAGGGGTTCTGCTATTCGCAGTAGGGCTGGTTGCCCTGCTCATCGGACTACTTTCGGCCAAATCATCCGGACATCTCTCACTCGGGAATGTCATTGTCGCGCTGATCGGACTCCTTCTGCTTTTGGCTTTCGTACGACACGAGCTAAAAACGACGTCGCCCTTTATTCCTATACGCACATTCGCCGAATATCCTGCGATGACTTGGGTCAACGTCGAATTTATGCTCGTCAACGTGCTTTATTACTCGCTCTTTTTCGGGATTCCGTCCTACTTGCAAACGGTGCGTCATGTCAGTGGTTTCCATACCGGGATTCTCATGTTAAGTTTAGGCTTGTGCTCGCTCGCTGCTTCTCCGCTGGCAGGTCGATGGATCGATAAATCAGGTCCCAGACCGGCATTGTTCCTTTCCGCAATCTTAATGACATTTGGGTCGGTATGGCTCGTGACATTGAACCCAACTTCACCGGTTATCAGCGTATGTTTGGCTTTGATCGCATTCGGCATTAGCAACGGATTGAACAATGTGGGTATGCAAGCGGCCTTGTTCCAAAGTTCACCGAAAGAAATAATCGGTGTGGCATCCGGATTATTTAACACATCCAGATACCTGGGTACCATTCTCTCTTCTCTGTTGATTGGCACTGTCATGGGAGGTACATTCAGCTTCGAGGGCTTTCGAACGCTTGGGATTATCCTTACGGTACTTTCGTTATCTCTAGTTTTCATGAGCCGGCGTCGCGGGGATTCAGCACAATTGCAGAAGTAAATGCGTGCAGGACCCCCTGTACAGCGGAAGCATCACCAAAGCCCGGTCGGATGACTGGGCTTTGGCTGCTTCTCATTTCTCGTCGTTTTCATCCGCAAGCAAACTCCGGATATAAAATTCCTGCTGTTTAAGCATATAATCCGAAGCATTTTTCAGCAGCTCGGCAAAGAGCAGGCTGTGCTTCTCCCCTAGATGTTCAACGAGACCGACGAACATATTGAGGCGGGCTTCATTAATGTGTCGGATATACTTTTTGCCTTTATCCGAAAGCCGGATTCTGACAACCCGCCGATCGGCGGGATCGGCGTGACGCTCGACAAGTTCCTGTCCTTCCAGACTGTTGATATGCTGGGTTACCGTTGGCGAAGTGACATTCAGTTTTCCGCTGATTTCCGAAACTTTCATTCCCGGACTTTCATCTTCGACATTCATACTAATGAAATAAAGAACCATTATTTCGCCCGGCTTTTGATTGTGTACCGCCCGATTCTGCATCATATTTCCGCCGACCTGCGCTTGGAAATACGATTCCATTAACTGCTCTGCGATTTGCTTCCGCTCATCCGCCAAACCATTCACTCCCCTAAATCTGAATAACATTTGAGACGCCAAGACACCATTGTTCTATGATTTCATTGCGGCTTTATAGCACGCTGCGATAGTGTGAAAGACTTCCTTGGGCTCCCAAGGCATGTCGGGGTAAGCTATGCCGCACCTTTCCGGCAGCACCCTTACAACCCCGTATGAGGCTCGATCAAAATCACGATCGGGATCTTCGTCGTACGGCAAGTTGTGGCTGGCAAAGGTGCACCAGAAAGCCGTGTCGACTCCGGCATCTTCGAAAATGTCGACGCTGTCGTTGAAATACCGGCTTTGTTCGGACTCGTCTCGCTCGTAGCTTCCTTTCAGTCCAACTGCCTGCGCACCGTCCCACTCTACCATGAACATTCCACGTGCCCCCAGATCGGTCGCACCCTTGAAGGTTGTGCATCCGAACTCGGAGATCACCAAAGGTTTGTTTGAGCCGGCCAGCTTCTTGATTGAATCCGCATAAAGATGAGCAACCTCGGCAGAATTGTAGGCGTCAACAGCGATGAAGTCGAAAGGTTCCCAGTTCACAGGTTCGCTGGGCAGGGCAGCATATGTAACAGGGCCCCCGAACCGGGCTCGCACGACGTCTACGGCACGTGTCAAAAAGCCGTTGAGCAGAGCCGGTAATTTTGCGAACGCGGACGGGCTAACCGCCCGTTCGGACAATGCCGCGAGGCGCTCCGGCAAAGTCTCGCCGGGTAGGAAACCACGGGTAAAGAGCATGAGTTCGGCACCCGTTACCATGACCACCTTTGCCCCCGTAACCCGGAGCCGTTCGGCGCGTTCTGCACAGTCTGCGAGCAAGTCAAGCAATTCATCTTGGTCCAGATCGTTTGTGAACGGCGAGAACCATACCTCAAGGCCTGCTGCCGCCGCCGCTTGTGAAGCGATTTCCAAGCGAACGGGCTCGCCGCCCGTTACGCGTACGGCAGTGCAGTGCAGATCATGCCGAATAATTTGCATCTCCCTGCTCACTCGCGTCGCATCGAAATCGGGGTGCGTACTGGTCCCCTCACTTAGAAATCCCGTGTCATAGGTCACTCCACGCATGCGCATAATGGACGAACTCCTCTCGTTTCCAAAATGAATAGGACACTTATATATTAGGTAATCAATTAAATAGATAACCTAAGTATATGCACGTGAACGCAGATAGTCAACTGGTGACTGCTCAACCCTTAAACAACTATTCCGGTCACCTCTGCTTTTGCTCAAACGAATCATGATCTTGTAAAAGAAAAAGCCCGCGATTTACGCGGGCTTAACTCGACCTATGACACAAGTTTCAGGATTTAGAAGGGACTAATGGATATACCGCCCCAATCCGATCTTGGGGCTGTGGAGTACACCTTAATTACGTATTCAGTCCCGGTGACTAAAGGAAGAAATTGCGCGCTTGAGGCAAAAGAGCGGGGAGAATAATACAGAGGAAAGAAACGCTCCTCTCTGTCCAGGTCTTCTTCTCCCCAAGAATGGACTTTAAATAATGCTGCTCTCAAGCTGGGTGTGCTGCCGCTCCCCGAGTAATAAGCATTCAGATTGTAGTTAAAAGTCCACAGCGGTCCTTGAAATGTAAATCGGTAGCTGTACACTTCCTCTTCGCCGCTTGCCGCTGCCGTTGAAGATATGGAGAATAAAAGGGTCAAAAATACTAAAATCATACTAAATCTTCTTTTCATTTCATCCATCTCCTTTTTGAAAACAACTGGATCCTGACCAGAACACTCAACCCATAACCCAATATTTTCCTGTTTGCACGATTATATCACGAAGCCGCCATTACAACCATATATTATATTTATTAGAAAATATTACAACACAGAACAAACGTTCTTGATTTAGGCTCTGTTAAACTTTGTTGTTGATATTGATATATACGAACTAACGTTCTATAATCAAGGTAAATACTGTGACTTATCTTTGTTATCATGAACGGTGACAAGATGTTAATCGTTTAGAAGGAATCAGTAACTCTTGATAGAATAAATTTATGAAGATGATCAGGTAATAAATTTGTACACATAAGGAGATAAAACTATGTCAAAAAACAAGTTACTAAGAATGGACAATGTTGGCATCGTTGTAGAATCCCTTGATGACTCAATCTCTTTCTTCGAGGAGATTGGCTTGAAGCTCGAAGGACGAGCTACTGTCGAAGGTGAATGGGCTGGTCGCGTAACCGGGCTGGGTTCACAGTGTGTAGAGATTGCGATGATGGTTACCCCAGATGGCCACAGCCGACTTGAACTTTCGCGATTTCTCACCCCACCACCTATATCAGATCACCGAACTGCTCCTGTAAATGCCCTCGGTTATCTGCGCGTCATGTTCACCGTTGAAGACATTGACGAAATGGTATCCAGACTCACTAAGCATGGTGCTCAGCTCGTTGGCGAAGTGGTTCAGTACGAGGACTCGTACCGGCTCTGCTACATTCGTGGAAATGATGGACTTCTAATCGGTTTGGCGGAACAACTCGGTAATAAATAAGTGACGTTTAAAAGAAGACTTATCGTAAAAACCAACATCAGGATTTAACATAGCCTTGATTTAAAAAGCGGGAACAAATCCATTGGACTTGTTCCCGCTTTTCCGGCTTTTGAAAGTTCTTCAGTAAGCTTTTACTTTTGCCCGGCCAAGAGCACTCATTTTATTTCTGCCTGGAATTCCCTCAAGCTTTCAACGATTTCTTTGAATTTGGTATGGTGTAAATAATGCGTTCCGTCCATTGTCACTACTTTTCCGTGTACAGAGTCTTTTATTTGCCCTTCATGCAGAGGTATCCATCCTTCTACACTTGTATTATTCGTTTCTACAAAGAGAAGAAGGGGAAGATTTTTAGGGAATGTTAAATTTTGAGCCCCCTTAAAGTTAGAATAAATATTTTTCATTTCATTTAACATCGTGTTATTATTCGCGTTTTTGTTCATAATCATCTTCATTTGTTCCTTTGTTTTATCATCAAATAATAAGGATGCATAGGGGTCACTACCTACACTCACGAGGAATCTTTGAAGGCCTGATTGCTTAAGAAATTTAAGCATGGTTAATGGGAATTTAACATCCATACCCGGTTGTGTGGGTACACTGCTATCGATTCCGACAAATGCACTCACCTCGTTTGGATATTTGTTCACATAATCCAATCCGTAAATGCCTGCAATGGAATGACCCATTAGCGTATAACGGGTTATATGAAGCTGCTGTAAGGCTTCATGAATTTCACTTACAATATTCTCCGTGGTGCGCTCCTTCTCGGTTTCATCACTTAATCCATAACCGAAAGGATCAATCGCAACAACTTTGTAGTAGGGCGTTAATTCATCGATAAGCAGTTTAAAATCAAGTGCCGGTGCTGCCGTTCCGTAACCAGGCAGAAGCACGACTGTTTCTTGACCTTTTCCTTGAATTAAAACATTCATCTTTTTCCCGTCTATGGTTACGAACTGGCCATAAGGTTCTATTTTTCCTTGATCCGATTTACTGGCGACCTTATCCGCAATAAAAACAACAGCTAGAAAAAGGACGATTACTATAGCTATAGCTCCTAAGTATTTAAGTAGGATGCGTAGCGGTTTACCCATCCTCTTCTTCATTGCCTCTTCTTTTGGTTTCACTTTCATCTTCTCCTGTCTCATCTGTTTATAGGGCTTCCTAGACGTTAAGGCAAGCATACACGATGAAGATGTACTCCCTATGTCGGCAATATGAACGGAGTATGAACAGGATTAGGATGACTTATTTTATTTCTTTCATAAATTCTCTAAAGTTCTCCGCGATTTCTTTGGAATGGGAACGATATAAATAATGTCCTGCTTCCAGTAGGACCACTTTTCCATGTACAGAATCTTTTATTTGCTTTTCATGCTCGGGTATCCATCGATCCGCTGCCGGATGATTTGCTTCGATAAAGAAAATAACAGGAAGATTTTTGGGGAATGTTGAATTTTCAGCCCTTTTAAAATTAGCATACATATGTTCAATTTCATTTAATTGGTTGGGATTAACCATGTTTTTGTACATAAGAATTCTGATTTGTTCTATTGTTTGATCATCATAGGGTAGTTCAGCATATACGTCGGTATCCGGTTTCATTAGCAATCTGGTGAAACCTGATTTTTTGAGTAGTTTAACCGTTTCTATTTCTGAAGATGAAAACCTCTTCTCGCTTATCGTTGGAACACTGCTATCGAGCCCGACAAAGGCACTCACTTCGCTGGGATACTTGTTTACATAATCGAGTCCGTAAATCCCTGAAATGGAGTGGCCCATTAGAATATAACGATCAATATGAAGAGCCTGCAGCGCTTCATGAATTTCACTCCCTATATTTTCTGTGCTTCGTTCCTTTTCGGTTAAATCACTTAATCCATAACCAAATGGCTCAACCACGACGATTTTGTAAAATGGGGATAGCTCTTCTATTAGCGGCTTAAAATCAAGAGCCGGTGCTGCCGTTCCAAAACCAGGCAGGAGCACGATGGTTTCTTCGCCTTGTCCCTGAATGGTAACATTCATATTTTTCCCGTCTACCGCTACGTGCTGACCATAGGGCTCTAATCTTTTTTGCTCCGAATGATTGCTGATTTTATTAACTGTAAATACAATAGCTACAAAAAGCATGATTGCTATAAGGATTGCTCCTATGATTTTAAGCAAAATTGTTAGTACTTTCCTTGTTCTCGTTCCATTCCTCGTCTTCTTTTTATCTTGTTGTGTCACTTTCATCTTCTCCTGTCCTCATCTGTCTATTGGCCCTACCTTAAATCGCCGTCAAGAAAAGCTTATACGACGAATAAATACTCCCTATGACGACAATATGAACGGAGTATGAACAAGAAAAAAATGCTACGGCGTCACATGCAAGGAAGCTTGCACACGATACCGTAACATGGAGAATACGGGGACATCGTTTGACAATCCGAATTTTACATGAGGAATCTAGTTACTCAGTCGGCGTTGTGATCGGCAAAGTGACTATGACAGTCGTTCCTCGGCCGGGTTCGCTTTCCACTCGGATGTCGCCTTGATGAAGCGATACGATTTGTTTAACAATGGCGAGTCCCATACCGCTACCGCTATACTTGCGACTGTGGGAACGATCGGCCTTAAAAAATCGCTCGAATATACGCTTCTGGTCCTCTAAGGAAATACCGATCCCCGTGTCGGATATTCGGACGATTACGTTTTTAATATCTTGCAGGATGGTGACGCTAATTACGTCGCCATCCTTGGAAAATTTGATGCTATTGGCAATTAGGTTCGTCCATACCTGGTTTAACAGATCATAATCAGCCGTTAGGCTAACGGCCTTCAAATTGAGCTCGAAACGGATGTTGCGAGCCGACCATTGCGGCTGGATCGCGACGATGACTCGTCTAATCTGTTCATCCAGGCTGAACGTGCTGAGCCGGAGCTGCTGTGACTGCGATTCAAGCAAACTTAGCTTGAGCACACTATCGCTCATCTTGGACATCCGCTCTGCTTCCGCGATAATAATATCGAGATAACGGCTTCGCTCGTGATCTGCGATATTTACTTGCTTAAGCGCTTTAGCATAACCGGATATTGAGGTGAGCGGCGACTGAACTTCGTGCGATACGTTCGATACGAAATCTCTACGCATCTGCTCAAGTTGCTGAAGATCATGCATCATATCTTCGAAGCTGCGAGCCAAAGTACCCAGCTCGCCCTTTTGCTTAATATTCAGCTTGACGTTGAAATCTCCGGTAGCTATTCGCTTGGTTGCTTTTGTCAGCTTTTTGATCGGTTTTACCAGGAATATAGAGGCAACCAGAATCAATAAGCTTCCTGCAATCAACGAACAGGTTGCAAAGATCCAGGCCCACTTGACGACAAAAGAGGCGGAAGGCGGGGCGAGCGTTTCCAGAAACATCGCTTTCGTTCCCGTTTCCGTTTTTAGCGGCAGTCCTAAGAGGACGGAGGCAATCCCATTCGGAGTGTCTTGAACGACGCCGCCGTCGATTACTTTCTTCAGCTGCTCCTCCGTCACAACGGCCGGTTTGTGTCCGTTAAGTTTTCCGTAAGACTGGAACTGACCCGTTGCTTCGTAAATTCGAATGTAATAAGAATCGAGCTGCTTCATTTCGCTTACGAACGAATCCGCTTCACGCAGCGGAAGGGTTTTGTAAATCCGGACGATGTCTTGGCCAAAGTTACGCAAGTTGATTTGTGCGTTTTCGTTTAATTTATCTTCAAATATCCAAGTGGACACAAAAAAAGCAATGACCGTGCCTGCGATGACGCTGACTAGAAATGTAAGAACAACACGTATATATAAGGATTTGATCATTCACAAACCTCAAGCCGATAGCCGAGCCCGCGCACCGTTTCGATCCGAAATTCGGGTGTCGAGGCGAACCGTTCACGCAGACGTTTAACATGCACGTCTACCGTCCGATCATCTCCGGCGTAATCGATCCCCCATATCTGATCGATCAACTGACCGCGCGTATAAACTTGCCCGGGTGTTCCGGCGAGCTTATACAGGAGCTCAAACTCTTTGAGCGGCAGCGTGAGCGACTCCGTCCCTCTCATTACCTTATAGGTCTGCCGATCGAGGATGACGCTGCCGAACTGGATCGTCTGCGTGGAGCCAATCCGGTATCGTTTCAATAATGCCTTAACACGAACCGTCAATTCCAGCGGATCGAATGGTTTCGTCAAATAATCGTCCGTCCCGAGTTCAAAACCTTTCACTTTCTCCCATGTTTCGCCTCTCGCAGTCAGCATAAGTAAGGGCAGATCGGGATTGGCTCTTCGGAGTTCCTTGCACAACGTCCAGCCATCCATAATCGGCATCATAATATCGAGCACGACAAGATCAATATGCGTCGAGGTATAGACGGCCAGTGCTTCTTTGCCGTCTGCCGCTTCCGCTGTTGAGAATCCGTCGTTCCGTAGAAACAAACAGACGAGTTCGCGAATGTTCGCATCGTCATCCGCAACCAGTATAGTAGGCATCTGCTCCCTCTTTCCTGTTTTCCATCCTGTATAGTAGTAGATATCATTATACTATAAATAGGTTTGATGTACCCTTCTCCTATTATTTCTATAAACAGCAGGGTACCATTCATCTTCGATAAAATCGACAATCGAATCCGGATTCAAGTTTCCGCATCTCTTTCGCCGCGCAGACATTAATTTAATACCGGGCTATTTTGATCCAAGCGAAGTTGATCTTCCTTTACGGGCATGGTAGTATTCCCCTTATCAAATAAGGTTTTTGTCACAGGGGGAACTTTACATGAACTGGAATCATGATACGAAAGCGTCCGGCTGTAACCGAATTGGTCTGGAATTTCTTCGGCCGCTCCCGATTTTATGAAAGATCAGGCAGCATCCGGTTCCGTGCTCAGTCGGCATGTACTGAACCGGACCCTGCTCCAGCGGCAGCTTCTGCTCAGCCGGCCAGATTTGTCCGTGCCGGAAGCCATCCGTCATCTGGTCGGCCTTCAAGCTCAGGCGTCCAATCCTCCTTATATCGGGCTATGGACACGGCTTGAAGACTTCCGTCATGAAGACTTGTCTCAACTGCTCCTGGAACGGCAGGTGGTACGAATCGCTATGATGCGCTCTACCCTTCACCTGGTTACAGCTCACGACTGCCTTGGCCTGCGGCCGCTTCTGCAGCCCGTGTTGGACCGCGGCCTGAAAGGCTCTTACGGCCGTAAGCTTGCCGGTCTGAACATTGGAGCGATTGCAGCTGCCGGGAGAACGCTGGCCGAGCAGGAACCGCGTACGTTCAGCGAACTAGGATCGCTTCTGGGCAACCAGTGGCCGGACACAGATCCTGCAGCGCTCGCGGCCGTCGTCCGCACACTCGTGCCGCTTGTCCAAGTGCCGCCACGCGGAATCTGGGGCGTCGGGGGCCTCGCCGCCCACACGCCTGCCGAGACTTGGCTCGGCAAGCCACTCCAGGCCAGCACCGGGCCGGACGAGATGCTCCTTCGCTACCTGACCGCATTCGGCCCTGCCACCGTGCAGGATATGCAGGTCTGGTCCGGACTGACTCGCCTGCGCGAAGCGGTAGACCGTCTCCGTCCGAGACTGATGACGTACCGCGACGAGCATGGAAGCGAGCTGTTCGACGTGAGCGGATTGCCGCTCATGGACCCGGACAGCCTGACTCCGCTGCGTTTCCTGCCGGAGTTCGACAACATGCTGCTGTCTTATGCCGATCGGAGCCGCATTATAGCGGAAGAGCACCGCTCCCGAGTCTTTACCGTCAACGGCATCATCCGGGCCACCGTCCTTGTCGACGGATTCGTAAGCGGTACTTGGAAGGTTGAACGATCCCGCGGTTCAGCAACCCTGGTCATAGAGCCCTTCAAGCCGCTGTCCACGGAGTACCGAACGGCTTTGGCCGAGGAAGGCTCCCGGCTCCTCCGGTTTATTGCGGAAGATGCGGAAACATACGATATCCGTTATGTTAAGCCTGAATAAGGCTATGATCTAAAAAAGCTGACCACATCACTCCGAAAGTGTGATAGGGCCAGCTTTTTACTTTAGGCTATGTTAAATTCTAATGTTGATATTTGAGCATAAGAAAACCACCTTGGTGAAAAGGCGGTTCATTGAGCAATCGTTTCCGTTATTGGAAATACAAGATCATATCACAACAATAAGCAAGCAGAGAAATTCTTACTCAAATAATATTGCAATCATTAATAAATTCCAGCTGTTTTGATAGTGTTTTTTTTACGGGACAGTTCGCTACCCTTTTCAATACTTCCTCCCTGGTTTCTTTATCGATTGATCCGGAAATATCAATTTGATACTTAAAAATAGTCTTTTCTTCATTGCTTCTATCTAGTTCAACTTTAACAGTAACCCCATCATAAGATAAATTCATAGAATCCAACACCATTCTCGTTGTAATATTCAAACATGAAGCATAGCCGGATTCAATCAGATCATGTGGTCTAAAATATTTACCACTTCCCCCTTTCTCTTTGGTAACATCTGAATCAATTTTCGAAGTACCGTTATAAAGCTCGGTAATATAAGCTTCGCTTCCACTTGTTGAGATAACCATAGTCTTCCCTCCAGTTATAAATTTTTCACTTTATAAATCAGGATAACTCTAAAGACACCATTAGTTAAATACATTAGATCAATTTACTTAATAGATATTACCTATAAACTTCATCCATTATCGAAACATTTTGATCCGTTCATGATCTCCTTTTTGCAGATCGCTGCTACAACCATTCCAGAAATTGATCCGGCGTATGCACGTTATCGTCTAGAACCGCAGTATAAATGTCATAACTCCTCACGGTTTTGCCATATTCAGCACGTTCGGCCCATATACTCTTGATTCTGAGGATGGAATGACGCCTTTCCGGAGTTAGGCGTTCCGGCATTGTCTTAATATGTCCAAGATCAGGCTGCCTTTCCGGTTCATCAATAAACCAGATGTCTAGCTTCCAATCCTTATCTTGCCCGGACCTATATTTCAGGCCAAGGTACAATCCGTCAGGATAGGTTGGATCCGTATTCCAAGTGCCAGAATCGTTAATAAATTTCAGCTCCCGCACGCCCGTACGGACCATAATTTCCGAAGCAATCTGAGCTACAACATTTTGATCAAGCCGCGAACAGATGACCGTGATATCCAAATCTCTCCAGACCATCAGCCCGAGAGCCGAACTGCCGACCCGAACCGGCTCCCCCGCTTGGCTCAACAAATCGTTGAGTTTCAGTTCTTCTGCTATCTTTCCCGCTTCAGTCTGCAGAGCTTTCTGCTGCAAAATCAATTCGTTGTCGGACATTGTCCCCTCTCCTTTATGTTCATCAGCGAACGGAAATGAAATACCCGGATCATAGCAGGGCAAGTTGAAAGTATCTTCAGCTAGGTAATGATGGACAGAGGTCCTCCCGTCTTTGTTGTCCTCTGTCATTATCTGGACTTAGACCTTCTTACATAGTAACCCCGGAAAAAAGAAAAAACAAAAGAAGAAGTACATTACAACTGCACTTCTTCTTTGTCGATTCGTTCAAAAGCGAATAGGGTTCCTTTTTTCCTATTGCTTGCTTTCGCTTGAATAAAGGGTTGCTTCGGCAACTTGCGCTAAATCCTCCGCTTTCGTACTGATTTCCTGGATCGTTGCGGAGAATTCCCGGATCGCCTTCGACTGGGTATCGGTAAGCGTGTAAATGTCGGAGAAAGCATGATTTAACCGCAGCAAAAGTTCCTGAATATTTTTAGTGATGCCATTAATCTGATCCACATTCTCTTTGGAGCTGGTCGCCAGCTTCCGAATCTCATCGGCTACGACGGAGAAGCCTCTCCCGACTTCACCCGCTCTTGCCGCTTCAATGGCAGCATTAAGTCCCAACATGTTGCTTTGATCCGAAATCTCCTTAACCACAGCGGAAATTTTACCGATCTGCTGCGCACTGGAGCTAACGTCCTGCATTTGGTGGGTAACGTCGGTCACACGGTCGGTAAGGTTCGAAACGGATTGGCTGATATCTCCGATAGACGCCGTCGTTTGTTCGACAATTGCGGAAAAGCTTTCGGCCATTTCAAAAAGCTTGTTCGCTTTCTCAAGGCTTGTCCCCATGCCTACGCCGCCGATAACCCTGCCCTGCTCGTCATGAAGCGGGATAGCGCGTGCGGCAAGAGGAAAACCAAACAGCTCTTTCGGAACGACTGCCGTTAGAGGCGTATTATTCCGGATCGCATTGGTTACGATATCTCCCTCCATTAGCGGGTCCCCCGGGCTGACATTCAGCGAAAAGGTTTTGCCCGGAATGTTGATGATCAGCTTCTCCGTGTCATAAATGCCAATTGTGATGTCGTCATGATTCAGACTGGACAACAGTGGAGCTACCTTTACAAAGGCCCTGATCAATTCATGCTGTGTCTGCGCTTCTGTCACGTTATTCATGTTCTCTTCTCTCCCCAGCCCTTAATACGGGAATTTCCTTTGTTTGTAATTAACCGAAATCCACTTCAGCGTCGTAAATTCATCCAAGCTCCATTCGCCGTTCAGACGGCCCAAGCCGGACTGTTTCTCCCCGCCAAAAGCTACGATCGGCTCGTCGTTAATTGTGATATCGTTCACATGGATCATCCCGGTGTGGATCTTCTTCGCCATTTCTACTCCGCGCTCAAGATTGGAAGTGTGAATGGCTCCGCTGAGCCCGAAACGTGTATCGTTGGCAATTTCAATCGCGTCTTCTTCGGTTTCGAACGGGATGATACACACAACCGGACCGAACAACTCCTCTTGAGCAACGGCCATATCCGGTTGAACATTTACAAGAACGGTAGGCTCTACCATTCTGCCGGTAATCTTCCCCTGCACCAACGCAGAAGCGCCTTGCTCAATGCCGCTTGCGATCAGCTTCTCCAGTGTTTCGGCTTGACGGTTGTTGATGACGGGGCCAATGATGGTCTGCGGATCACTAGGATCACCCGTTGTGAGTGTGGAGACCTTGTCTCTGAATTTATCCGTAAAATCCTGATAGATCGTCTGCTGAACGAGAATCCGGTTGGCCGACATACAGATCTGGCCTTGATGCGTGAATCTGCTGAATGTCGCGGCTTGTACCGCATAGTCGATATCCGCATCCTCCAGGATAATGAACGCACTGTTGCCGCCTAGCTCCAAAAGCGGCTTTTTGAAGTTTTTGACGGCCAGTTGGCCGATATAACTTCCCACCTTAGTCGAGCCCGTGAAGGAAATGACCCTCGGAATCGGATGCTCGACGAACGCGTCGCCAATCTCCTTAATATCCGTCACCACAACATTCAGCAAGCCCTTCGGTACTCCCGCTTCTTCGAAAATCTTGCCGATCAGAGTACCACCGGTAATCGGTGAATCCTCGTGCGGCTTCAGCACCACGCCATTGCCGGCCCCCAGCGCCGGAACAACCGACTTCATGGACAAGAAGAAAGGAAAATTGAACGGGCTGATCACCCCAACCACGCCGACGGGGATCCGGTACAGCCGGTTCTCCTTCCCGTCCTCTACGGAAGGCAAGATCTTGCCCTCCATTCTAAGCGGGAACGTTGCCGCTTCCTTTATCATATTTTTCACAAGCCCGATCTCAAAGGCAGCCTTCAGACGTGTTCCACCCAGTTCTTGAACAATAATGGACGTAATTTCTTCCTCATGAGCTTCTATGTATTTAACCGCGTTCTCAAGGATATCGCGTTTGGCGTAAGGGTTAACCTTGTCCCATTCCAGCTTCGCTTTATAGGCAGCTTGATAAGCGCAATCTATGTCCGCAACATTGGCTATTTGAAAAGTGGCGATAACCGCATCATTATACGGATTGATGTCAGGCAGCGATTTAGTGCTCTTGCCGTCTCTCCATTCGCCGCCTATAAATTGTTTGCCCAACTGTTGGAAGTCCATATAATCCCCTCTTTGACTGTTAATTAATAGCAACGTATATATCGACAATCTGGCGGATATTGTTAAGGTCCCTCAAGATTACAATTGTGTGAAGGACATCCTCCCGGTTGAATCCGTCAAGGACTGCCAACGCAAAACCAGCCTTCCCTATTAAAGGAAAGGCTGGTTCTCTTTAAGCGGCAAGCGCTTAGTTCCGGCTGCGGCGGTTTTTATTCATCCGCTCCTATATTCACTGCTGCGCCCCGTACACGAGGATCGCCGTCGATATCAAGCGAGCCTATAATGTCCGGCTCGGTCGATCCGGCGTCAATTGCCGGGGAGCCCGGCTTCAGATGGAAATCGCTCGATGCCGCATTTACGAAGGAGGGATCGGCAAACAGCGAGTGAGCGTCATTGCCCGTGCCTTTTTTATAGGCGGCAAAACCGTTGTACGTCACATTTTTCCATGTCCAGGCCGCATTGGTACTGCCCCCTGGCGCAAAGTACAAATTATAATCCACAATGTTGCCCGAATTTTTCGTATATTCGTTATAGATCAGAACATTCGAAGAGCTCGCTACGAAAATATTATTTTTAATAACATTGTTTTGAGTATCGTACTGGACATACAGTTGTCCGCTGCCGTCACCCAAGGTGTCGTTTTTATAGAAGGTATTGTTCACGATTACGCAGTTTGCCGTTGCTCCCCGCTGCTTGTCGTAACCTCCCATAGCCAGCCCGGTCAAGCGGTTGTTGTAGATCATATTGCTTCGGACGGTAATACGGCTGGTCGCTTTGCCCGCGTGTTCGGAAGCGATCTCGATGCCGATATCGTTGCCGTAGCTGTAGTTCCTCTCGATCAGGTTGTCTTTGCCGCCATCGACATAAATGCCGCCTGCCGAATTGCTGTTGTTCGGAAGTTTTTTGCCGTACGAAGGGTTGTTATTGGATGAAATGTTGTATACGCGATTACCGCGGATGACTCCGTTTCTGGCCTGGTCATATGCGGCATCCGGCGCCTTGCCTTCGAAACCGATCACGTCGATGCCGATGTTGTCGTTATCGTGGATCGTGTTGTTCGTCACGGCGAACGTGTCGACGTTGCCGTTGAGAACCAAGGACTCGCTGGAACCCAGCACGAGATTGTACAGCTCATTCCCGTCAATCGTAACGTCGTGGATCGACTGGGGAGCTTTCGTCCCGTACACAGCGATGCCGTGGGCGTCCCTTCCCAGAAGGTCGGTGCCTACCGGAGCGGCCGTGTTCTTGATATCATGCACTTTGTTGCCGGACAGGTTTATGAAGCCTCCGGCACCGTGCACGTAAATGCCGACCGGCATGACATTGCTTTTGGCCGTCGTGTAGTTGCGGACCTCAAATCCTTTAATGTTGACATAGCTGGCATCGGTGAGGTCGATCAGCCCTTCCGTTCCGCTGACCGAAAGTCCCGTACCGTCGATAACGGCGGCCTCGGAATTGTAGGACGAGAACGTGATCGGGCCTTGCTGCGCAGAACCGGATTTCGTGATCTTCAATTTCTCGTTGTACACGCCGCCCCGGACGTAGACGGTGCTGCCGGGACCCGCTTGATTCGCCGCATATTGCAGCGTCTTCCACGGCGAGCTTAACGTACCCGGATTGGAATCGTTCCCGTTCGCCGCCACATAATAGTCGGGGCCTGCAGCCGATACAGACGGCGATTGGGCAATGCCCAGTCCTAAACCCAGCACGGCGGTCAGGCTTAAACTCGTAATGAACGTTTTGCCGATTTGCACGAATAATCATCTCCCTGATTGGTTAATGTAGTCGGTCTTTGCTTCGCTTCAACGAAACCGCGTATACCTCTGCGAGAATGTGTGGGCCTCACCTCCCTTGTCCGAGTTTAGACGGCGGCCTGCTCTTTCAGCAGCCTGCCGACGGCGTCAGTCGTCGGCAGATTGCCCGTTCCCCCGACGCCGAGCGTGGACAGTGCGCCGCACGCGTTGCCGTGCCGGAGCAGCTCCTCTCCTTTCAGGCCTTGGAGAGAAGCGTATATGATGCCGGCGTTAAAACAATCCCCGGCTCCCGTCGTATCCCGGGGAGATACCCGGAACGGTGCGGCTGTTACGACGCTCCCGTCCGGAGCAAGCAGGCTCGCGCCCTTGGACCCTTGCTTGACGGCCACCCGTCCTGCTGCGTTACCGAGCTTCTCGCGGATATCTGCGATCCGGTCCGCCGCGAAAATATGCAGCGCCTCGTCCTCGCTCGGCATAAACAAGTCCGTTTCCTCCAGCAGGGAACGGATCCCCTCGGAATCCCACTCCTTGCGCACGTCCCAACCCGCGTCGAATGAAGTACGCGTTCCCCGGGCCCGGGCCTCTCTGAAAAGATTTTTCCAATGCGGTCTCATGCCGTCCTGCAAAAAGTAGGAACCGAAATGCAGATGATCCGCTTCGCGCAGAATATTTTCCGGAATATATTCGGGTACTAACATCGGGATACTGCCCGGATAAGTCAAGAGACCCCGGTCGGAAGGAGTCGTGAACGACAAGGTGACACCGGTCTTAACATCCGGCAGTACTGTCACTCCGTCGGTGTTCACACCCATACGCTGCAGCTCACCGATGCAGAAGGCGCCAAGATCATCTTGGCCCGCAACTCCCACGAACCTTACATCTACTCCCAGACTGGCCAGCGCGCAAGCGGTAATCGCAGAAGAAGAACCGAGCACCGTTTGGAACCCGTCGACGATTTTCTCCCGGTTCCACTCGGGTATTACATCCCTTCCGGATACGATCAAATCCGCATTAATCTCGCCGGCGACGACAACGACCGGTCTACTTTTGCTGCCGGTATGCATCATTTCAGCACCGGAACGAAGTCCCGCTCCGCTTCGTACAGCTCCTCGAACATCTCGCCGATTTCTTCGAGCGAGCATACGGCTGCGGATAACGGGTCCACCATCAGGGCATGGCGGGCCATTTCTTTATCCTTGTGGAGCACGGCGCCTGCGGCCAGTTCGAAAAAGGCCATATTGGAGCGGCACAAAGCGGCGAGATGCTCCGGCAAGCTGCCGAAATGACAAGGATGAATGCCGTTGCGGTCGATCATGCAGGCTACTTCCACGATACCGTCGGACGGCAGATTTGTGATCAGGCCGGTATTGGGCACGTTGCCGTAGATGACTTTCGGCTCGTTTTTGAGCATGCCTTCGATAATGATGGCCGCATACTCATTGCTCGGCTGGAGCTCAAGCGGCCGTTTTCCTTCGAGCTGCTCGATGATTTTCTCATCGTTTTCCTTACGCCATATCGGCCAGTTTTCCGCGTAATAACCGGTCGCCCCGTTGTATCCCGAATTGCAGTGCCGGTCGATTAACGATTGGCGTTTGCGGTAATAAGGAATGTATTCCGAGAAATGCCCGCTCGATTCCGATACGAACGCCCCTAGATATTTCATCGCGTCGAAGCGTACCGGATCTTTTTTCAGCAGTTCGGGGTCCTGAATTTTCTCCAGAAGCAGCGGGTACAAATCTTGTCCTTCATGAGTCAGTTCGACAAACCAGGACATATGGTTGATGCCTCCCGCTTTCCACTGCATCTGCTCGTATGGTACCCCGGCATATTTGGCCAACTGACTGGACGTGTTTTGAATCGAGTGGCACAGGCCCACAACGGGAAGCGTCGTGATGCGGGACGTAAGCAGCGTGACGGCCGACATCGGGTTCGTATAATTGAGAATCGTCGCATCCGGGCACAAATCCTCGATATCCCGTACGATGTCCATCCAGGCGGGAAGCGTCCGCAGCGTTTTAAACAGCCCCCCGGGCCCGAGCGTATCGCCGATACACTGATTTACGCCGTATTTCAACGGAATTTCATATTCGTAACGGACGGTCTGAAGCCCGCCCACTTCAATCTGATTAATGACGAACTGGGAGCCGCCGATTACTTCCCTGCGGTCGGTAGAAGCGATTACGTTCCATTTCTTCCCCGTTTTCTCGATAATCCGGGCCACCAGCTTGCGGGCAATCTCCAATCGTTCCCCGTCGATATCCACGAGTGCGAGGGTGCCCCCCTCTATTCCTTCGATCAGTAAAATATCTGTCGTTATTTCCTGCGTAAATGCGCTTCCCGCGCCGATAATTGAAATTTTAGTCATAGTTGTTCTCTCCTTATCAAGGTCTATTTCATGCCGGTCATCGTCAAGCCTTTAATAAATTGCTTCTGGAAAATGAGAAATACGATAATCACCGGAATCGTTATTAGAACAGCCGCCGACATGACGACGTTATAATTGACGGTATGCGTTCCGTTAAAATAAACGAGAGCCAGCGGCACCGTCATTTTCCGGGTGTCGTCCAATACGATAAGCGGCCACAAATAATTGTTCCATGAATTCATGAAGGTAAAGATGCCAAGCGCCGACAACATAGGGAAAATAAGCGGCGTGATAATTCGGACCATCAACCGCAGTTCCCCCGCACCGTCTATTCTGGCGGCATCGAGCAAATCCTGCGGGATGTCCTCGATAAATTGCTTGGCGAGAAAAACACCGTACGAGCTGACCAGACTCGGTAAAATAATCGCCAGCAGCTGGTTGACGAGACCGAGTTTGGCCGTAATCAAATAAGTCGGGATCATGACGACCTGAAACGGGATCATCATCGTGGCCAGAATGAGCAGGAACAAGATCTTTTTTCCTTTGAACTCGTGTTTGGCGAAAATATAACCGGCCAGCGCGCTCGTAAAAAGAGTCGCTGCCGTAATGACGACGGATGTCACCGCGCTATTTAGCAGCCATCGTACAAAAGGCGCATCCACAAGCACCGTGCGATAGCCCTCCAGGCTTGCCTCTTGCGGGAACAAGGTGTGCGATCCGGAGACAATTTCCATATTGCTCTTCAGCGAAGACAGAACCATCCAAAGATAAGGCAGCAGCATTAAACAACCGGCAGCCGCCAGTACGATCAGAATCGCTCCGTCCAGCCATCTGTTTCTACGTTGCATCTACTCGAGCCTCCTTCAATGTTCCCAATCCGTGCGGCCCCATTTAAGCTGCAGGACGGTCACGGCCAGAATAATCATCAAGAAAACAGTTGCCATTGCCGACGCATAGCCCATGTTGGAGTTGGAGAAAGCCATCTCATAAATGTGCAGGGCAATCACTCTCGTTTCGTTAAACGGTTCTCCCTTGGTCATAATCTGGAATTGGGCGAAGGCCTGAAAATAAGAGACGACCGTAGTCACGGATACGAACAGCATCGTTCTCCGCAAAAGCGGAAGCGTCAGATACCGGAATGAATGCCAGCGGTTCGCTCCGTCCAAGAGAGCGGCTTCATAATACAGCCCCGGAATGGAATCGATTCCGGCGATGAACAGGACGATATTGTAGCCGATGTCCGCCCACAACGTCATGATAATGACGGAATACAACGCATAATGCGGGTCGCTCAGCCATTGGACGGGCGCCATATGCAGCTTCTCAAGCAGCATGTTGAACAGGCCGTGATTATAATTGAACATCGTGCTCCACACGATAGCCGTTCCCGCAAGCGGGGCGATCGTCGGCAGAAAAAACACCGTGCGCATTAAATTGCGCAGCCATCCTGTTTGCAGCCGCTGAATGGCCACCGCAATGAGCAGGGTGATGGCTATATTCACCGCAACGGCAACGACTACGAATTTAACCGTCACCCAGAGCGATTTCAGAAAGACCGAATCTCCCAGCATCCGTGCGTAGTTCTCCACACCGATGAAAGTCGTGTTGGAGCTGAGGGGATTATATTTGAAAAAGGACAGCCCGAGACTCCAGCCGATCGGAAGAAAAGCGAATGCGCCGAATAACAGCAGGATTGGAATCAGCGACAAATAAACAAACGCGCGCGCGTTCTTTCGGCCTTTATGTTGAGCTGCCGGTGGAATCTTTCGAGTTCTGCCTGCTGCCGGTTCAAGATTCATACTCCGATCACTCCGATCATTTGTGTTGATCCTGATTGTCGTTTATTGATTTTTCAATGCCCCTCAGACCCGCTTCCACGGTTTCCTGTCCGCTTGCCATTAATTGAAAATGATCGTTGATCACTTTGAAGAAATAATCCCGGTCCGTAATCGGTCCGATCCACTCTCCCAGCGTCAAAATATCCAGCGAAGTTTTCATAAACGGATTGGCTTTGAGAAATTCGGGATTTTCGGCCACCTCTTTTTTGGCGGGGACCGTAAACGTACTCAGGTTCCATTGCAGCAGATTCTCGTTGGAAGAAACGAATTCGATGAAATCGACGGCGGCTTTCCGCTGCTTGCTTTTTTGTGAGGCTACTAGTCCCCAGCCGGATTCGGCAGCGTATGAGGGCGGATTCGCCGTGAAAGACGGCACCGGCACATACTCGAAGTCTTCTGCCTTGTATGTATTTAAACCGGCGGCTATGGACCAGGGTCCGCGATACGTCATCGCCGAACTTCCCTGAAAGAAATAGTCGGAGATGTCAAGCTCTCCGCCGAACGTCGTGAGGTCCGCGACTTTATCGTCTTTGATAAGCGAAACTAGAGCTTGCATCGCTTTTTTCGCCTCCGGCGTCCGAAAGTTCACGTGATCGTTTTCGCCCCAATACTTCCCGTTTTGCTGCAAAATCATGGACAAGAACGTGAAGGTGATATTGTCGCCGGATACAAAATCAAACCCTTTCACCTTGATGCCCTTCCCGTCCCGGACCGTCAGTTTACGGGCGCTCTCCACAAGCTCTTCCCATGTAGACGGAGGCCCTTCGATTCCCTTCTCCTTCAACATTTTCGGATGGATCAGCATGCCGCCGTTTTCGATATTGAATTCGAGCGGAAGTCCGTAAAGCTTGCCGTTCAATGAATATCCCCCAAGCGGTGCTTTGTAATAGCCGTCCCGGAGACGTTCGCCGTCCGGTATTTCCGCCAGCAGCCCGTTCGTGGAGTAGACGGGAACCCAGGTGCCGAACATCTCGGCGATGTCCGGAGGATTTTTGGCAATGAAAGAAGCTTTTAGCTTCTGAGGGTAAACATCGTATGGAAAGGATTGATAGTCGATCTCTACTTCCGGATGTTTTGCCTGGTAAGCGGCAATCAAATCTTTATACGCATTCATAAAGGCATCTTCCTGATGGCTCCAAAAAACGAGTTTTACTTTACCGTCCGGATTTGCAGAATTATCAGCCGTCGTTTCTTTATCATTCGTGCAAGACGAAACAATAATCATTGCAAACAACAGAGAAATAAATGAAAAAAATCGGACTTTTTTCAATTTGTAACCCCTTTCTTTTTATTTCAACTGGAATTTTCTACGTCCACATAGAAATAATACCTCCATAAAAATGAGACGTCAATATTTATTTTGCAAATTAGTTGCATTTTTTTGATCGTAAATTGCAATTTATTTGTTCTTATTTTCAGTTGACCTGCGTTTTTATTTTACTTAACATAGAGAGTAAGAATTTTTGTTCGTTCATTCTTAAATGAAATGAAGGCAGGTTATAGCATGCCCACACTAAAAGATATAGCGGACCGGGTCGGTGTCTCCATTTCTACGGTTTCCCGTGTTCTGGCTGACGATATCAGCCGTGCCTCCCTTAGCAAAACTCGCCGGAAAATTTGGGACGCTGCCCAAGAACTCGGCTACACGATCAAGCTTTCCGCACAAGAGCCGGTGAAGAGAATCGGCTGTATCGTTTCCACGATGCAGGGAAGGCGCTACCATCCCTACTTCTCCGTTATTTTCGAGGGAATAGAGAAAGAATTGGCTCTTCACGGGTATCAGATTGCGTTCACTTATACGCAAGAAGATTTGCAAAAACCTGAAATTTTGCAGCAGGTCATCCACAAAGACCAAACCGGAGGCCTCATTATCATCGAGGGCATCGAGAAGAATTTGTATGACTATATCCGCAAGCATGTGGAGCATATCGTCGGAATCGACGTGTCCGACCCGGATATTCCTACCATCTCCTATGACCGGGTCGAAGCCGCTCGTACTGCCGTCAAACATTTAACGGATCAGGGCCACAGGGACATCCTGTTTATCGGAGGCACCGGCTTGTCCGGAGAATTCCAGAGGGAGAAACGCTACCGGGGTTACAAGCTGGCACTGGAGCAAGCCGGTTTGACGGTTCAGCCGCAGTATGTGCTTAACGCCGAGTGGGAACCGGATCAGGCTTACCGTCTCGTCCTGAATTACATCGACGAACATCGCGGCCACCTGCCTACCGCGGTTTTTGCGGCCAGCGATATTATGGCGATGGCGGCTATGCGCGCCATTTCCGAGAAGGGCTATGGAATCCCGCAAGATTTCGCCATTATCGGTTTTGACGACAACGAGCCTTCTCGTTACACGGTTCCTCCCCTCTCGACGATTCATATTCCTACCCTTGAAATCGGAAGTGTCGCCGCAAGAACGGTCCTTCAGGAAATGCAGACGCCGTATCCTCTCCCAGTCAAAATTTTACTGCCGTTTCAACCTCTATTTCGCCAGTCAAGCGACCGTCGTTTGCAGAAGCTTCAAGACAACAATAACGAAACCCGCTAAACACGGCTGCCCGGCAAAAGTCATCCTCCTCCGTAAGGACTTTATTTTCCCGGTCGAAGTGATACCTCGACTTAAAGGCCGATCCGTCTATTCACATAAAACAAGCCATCCTGGGCTAAAGCGAAGGATGGCTTGTTTTTTAATTTTTTTTCGTTAAATTTCAAAATCTCCTAACATTAGTTACCCACTGTCTCGGATCATTAAGATCGGCTGAATTAGTTTTGTTTTATTCGACTCTTATTCCTACGAAAACCAACAAAATACTTACAGTTACTTAAAATATAACTTGAAATACTTATATATTGTGATACATTTACTTATAAGAGGTGAGATTGTTGTATCAAGAAGAACGATTATTGAAAATACTCGACTATATTAAAAAGCACCACGCGATGAGTGTTATGGATATTTGTTCTCTTCTTCATGTATCCAGGGATACGGCCAGAAGAGATATTGTTAAATTAGTGCAAGAAGGGGTCGTCATTCGTACACATGGCGGTGTCGCTCTGCCTCAATTGCAGAAGGAAATCGCCACTTATCAAGAACGTTTAATTGATGAAACAGACAGTAAGCGAAAAATAGGGAAACTAGCGGCTAAACTGGTTCAAGATCACGAAACCGTCATTTTAGACGTATCCACTACGGTACAGTCTGCAGCCGAACAAATTTCTGCTAAACATATTACGGCTGTCACACACTCCATAGACATTGTAGGGATTCTGTCCGGCCGTGAAGATCTGCAAGTTTATGTGCTCGGCGGCTACTTACATGCCAAAAATCGGTTGTTATACGGACCTTCCGTTATCGAAAAGCTGCGAGAATTAAGAGCGGATAAGGCAATTATCGGAGCTACGGCCATACGAGCCGACGGGCTTTATTTTCCGTACGAAGAGGATGTTTCCGTGAAAAAAGAGATGGCCCGCAGATCGGATCAGGTCATTGTTGTGGCGGATTCTACGAAGTTTACAAGCAAGTCGGTTTATCGTTTAGATTTTGACTTTGTGGATATTTTGATTACCGATCAGGAAGTGCCTATCGATATTAAAGAAGTACTTCATAATAAAAATATAGCGCTTATACAATGTGAGGAGAAAGACAATTACGAGGAGGACGATAAGGATGAGTATTAAAATTTTACACCATGTAAACGTGATTCAAGAAGATAACTCCACTCTGTCTGTCACACTTTGGATACGGGACGGAATCATTGAAAAGATAGAAAGCGGTCTGGCTACTCTTCCGGAAGGTGACTATGAATATATGGACGGTCAAGGCCGCTTATTAATCCCAGGCATGATCGATGTCCACATTCACGGCGCCAACGGTTTCGATATGATGGATGGAAGTGAGACGAGTATTCAGGAGGTTTCGCGGGCTTGTGCGGCAACGGGCTGTACCTCGTTTCTGGCTACCTCCGTCAGCTCGACTATCGAAGACTTAATAGCCATGATTCGCAGTGTGAAACGTGTCGCCGGTCATGAAGTCGGGGCCAAAATCGCCGGGCTTCACCTAGAAGGTCCTTACCTGAATCCGAAGCGTAAAGGGATGCAAAATGAGCGGTTTTTACGGCATCCGGATCTTGCTGAAATGAAAGAAATTTTTAATGAAGCAGATGGGCTGATCAAGATGGTTACAATAGCTCCCGAATTACCCGGCGGGATGGAACTCATCTCTTTTCTGAAGGAAACGGGCGTAATTATCGCCGTCGCGCATTCTGATGCCACATACGAGGAAGCCAAACAAGCCTTTGAAGCAGGAGCCAGTCATGTTACGCATTGTTTCAACGGCATGCGTCCGATTCATCATCGGGATCCCGGACTGGTTGTAGCCGCTTTTGAAGAAGAACATGTAAGCCTTCAAGCGATTGTAGACGGCATTCATTTGCATCCCGCAATCGTTCGAATGATGCATCGTCTCAAAGGACCGGATGACATGGTTCTTATCACAGACGCTTTGCAAGCCATGGGACTCGGCGACGGGAAATATATGTTCGGCGGGCATCACGTTACGGTTTCCGAAGGTGTAGCACGCCTGGAGGACGGGACTTTAGCTTCCAGTACGGTTACGATGAATGAGGCGCTGCGTTTAACCGTAGATACCGGCATTTCTTTAACAGACGCGGTTAAAATGGCGTCAAGTTCGCCTGCACGGCTGTTAGGTCTCGCTAACAAAGGGAAGATTTCCGTCGGTTTCGATGCCGATCTTGTCTTGTTAGACGAACAATTTCAAGTACAATGGACCATGATCAAAGGTTCTATCGTCTAATTAACCGACATTTAAACTCGCTCCCCCCTCAACTTTAACCTTGGAATCTTACAATCGGAAAGGTAAAAAGATGAAAAACGGGGAGAGATTGCTATGCGTTTGTTTGAAGCCCTACTTATAGGCTCAAATCTGTTTCTGCTGGTCGTACTGCTTTTCATGAGGAATCGAAAAATCGGTCTGGGTGCAGGCTTTGCGGCTATCTGCGCACTGAGCGCCCATCTGATTTGGGAAGGATACCGCTGGCAATTGGCTCCCTCCTACCTCGTTTCGGTTATCTTGTTCATTCTGGTTGCCATAAGGATTTATCGAAATCCGAAATCCGTTAATCTCCGGAAAAAAACACGATACATCGGCTATTCTGTACTCACTGTGCTGCTGGGTTTTTCTGTTTTCTTGGCACAGGCGGTGCCGATATTGGTTTTGCCAAAGCCAGGCGGAGAGGCGGCGGTAGGAACGCAACTCTTTCACTTTACGGATTCCACGCGGCAGGACAGCTATCCTAATCTTCCCAAAAATGACCGCGAGCTTATGGTTAGAGTGTGGTATCCCGCAAAACCTCAACCCGGTAAAGGTGAGCTGCTGTTTCCCGAAGATCCGGTGCAGTTCAAAACATACAAGGAAAACTTCTCAGGAGTGTTCGGGCTCCCCGCATTTATTCTCGATTACTGGAAATATACGCGCGGCAATTCCCGCCTGAATGCTGAACTTCTCCCCGCTTCCGCGCCTTATCCGTTGGTACTGATTAGTCATGGTATGGGTACCGGCAGCGTGCTGCATGTCTCTCAGGCAGAAAACTTAGCCAGTCACGGGTTTATAGTAGCCGCTATCGACCATACCTACAGCACGGCGGCTACCCTTTTTCCGGACGGGCGGATAACCGGATTTGAGACAAAGACGCCGGCAAATGATTTTTACGCGTATGCTAAGCGTGTCGGAGCTGTGTGGGCAGCCGATATTCAGTTCGTCCTTTCGGAAATGGAACATTTGAATCAAGACCCCGAGTCCAGTTTGAAGGGCATGATAGATGTAAACCATACCGGTATCATGGGGCATTCGTTCGGAGGCGGGACTGCTTTTAACGTCACCTATTCCAGCGATAAGATCAAAGCCGGAATCGATATGGATGGAACGCTCTATGACCTGGAGGATAAAGGCCAGATGCCGAAGCCGTTCATGTTCCTTAACTCCGACAAAAGATCCACGCTTTCTGCGGCGATAAAGAACAATGAGGTTCCGGACAGTATCCGGGCACAACTGGTGAAGGAACAACAGGCGATGGACAGTATCGGTGCCCGTAACGGACAGGTCATTCATATACGGGGAACGGACCATTTCAATTTTACCGACCTGCAGTTCTATACGCCGATGTTAAAATATACAGGTATGACTGGGGACATTGACGGTTACAGAGGGGCTGCCCTTGTCAATTCTTATGTGCTAGATTTCTTTACCAGACATTTGAAAAAGAATGGCGGTAAACCTCTTTGACGACGGCACCATTTCTAATCCGGACCACCTGCCGGGAGCCAGCCTTTCAGCAGGGCTCCCCCCTCGGGATGGTTACTAACGGCAAGGTCGCCTCCGTGCCGCCTGACAATTTTTTTGTGAAATGGTTAGCCCCAGAACGCTGCCTCCGGTTGAACGATTTCTAGAGCTTTCCCCACGATATAACAGTTCAAAAACGCGCTCTAGTTCTTCCGAGGAGAAGCCCGGCCCTGAATCACGTATCGTAAACGTTATTTGATTCCCGTCCGGCGTCAAGCAAATTAACAGGCAAACGGATTTCCTGATCCGGAATTGTAATACTGCGACCGTTTCTCGGCATTGTGCCGGGGAACGGTCGTTTAGCTTTTTTGAAAACATTCGTCGTTGTGGAAGGAATCAATAAAAGAAATAGTGACTTTCCTTTTATTTTTTATTTTGTTACTTTAGGTCTTGTCGGCTTCACGGCCTTGAAGCACAAAGTGCCAATCTTCGCCTTTGAACAAAAACACTTTTTGCACCCTTTTGGAAATCAATTCCGCAACCGGAGCGCCTCTTTTCCTACTTTATAAGTGAGGGCCTTAAACAAACCGAACGGAAGTGATGGAGTGGAAGACAAAGAAATCATACAGCTGTATTTTGCGCGCAATGAAAGAGCCATAGAAGAAACAGCCAAAAAGTATAAACATTATTGTGTTCGGATCGCCCTTAATATTCTGTCCAGCGTGGAAGACGCGGAAGAATGCGTGAACGATACCTTTCTGGGAGCGTGGAGAGCGATACCGCCGAAGTCACCCGCTAAGCTTTCGTCTTTTCTTGGGAGAATCACGCGGAATATCGCCTTGGATAAATACGATTATCACACGGCCAAAAAACGCAGCAAAGAATTTGAGACGATACTTGATGAACTGAACGATTGCTTATCCTCTTCCGATAACGTCGAAAGCCGGTATGAAGAAGAACAAATGGCCGAAGCGATCAGCCAATTTTTGAAGACCCTAAATGAAGATCATCGTAATATTTTCGTGAGACGATATTGGTACTCCGATTCTATGTCGGATATCGCGTCGCGATTTTCGATAAGTGAAAGCAAAGCCAAATCGGTTCTGTTCCGAACACGAAAAAAACTCCAAACATACCTTAAGAAAGAGGGTTATTCGGTATGAATAATAAAGATCTCTTTAAAACGATCGGGTACATAGACGACCAACTTATTGAAAAAGCTCATACGGCGAGACGCGCGACTAAAAAATCTTATGCGCTGTGGGGTTCGGTCGCTGCCTGTGTCGCACTGGTATCGGGGTTGGCGCTTTATGAGTCCCCTCCTATTCCCCAGCCTGCCACACCGCAAATTTTCCAGCAGTCCCTGCCCGCGTCTCCGACCGGAATCCGGAAATTGTTAACGTACAACGGTTATCGTTATGCATTCGTCGACGACGGCGCACCGTTTAAGTTCACGGGAACTGAGCCGGTAAAATCGCTCGGAACGTTAGTAGCGGATACCGGCCCCGAGACCGGGAAGAACACTGAAGGCAGCAATGTGGAAAAGGACTATACCGCAACTTTCGCCATCGGGGGGAAACTGTACGAGATTCCTGCGTACCCGTCCCATTTCCGGATTGCGGTTCAATATGAACAGAACTTCTACTTGGCGGAGATCGTCGCGAAGGTAAACGACTCCGCAATTTCCGCAAAGGAATACCTGGATATGTCCAAACTTAAGGAACATGTGCGGGACATTCATATTCTGAATCATGCGGGGAACGACGTGCTGAAGAAAATGACGGACTCCGCTTCTGTGAAGTCCATCGTCGAAGGCCTTTACACGGCCAAAACGGCGGATTTAACCAACCGGGAATTCGAGGGCATCGCGGAGGCGCAATCCCAGGGGAAATCGTATCAACTGAAGTTTAACCTTAAGGACGGGACTGGCATGGCCATGTATATCATCCCGGAGTTAAAAATTGTGTCGATGGGAGACGCGTATTATCAATTGCCCGATCGTTTCTTGGATCTGTCCGGCGATTTATTTAAAAACCTGAAACAAGACGCGCTGCCGTTATACTAATCCTGTTAACCTGATGCCAAGCCTGCTTATCCATTCCTCATGCGATTTCTAGAGGATGGATTCTTGACAGCCGGCAAGCGCTTCGCTTGGGATTCCATTTCCATGCAAAAAAAGCCCTGGAGGTTTCCGCCTCCAGGGCTTGCTGCGCTCGCGCTAACGTTATGGAATGACCTTCCATACGTTGGTGCCGGTCGGCGTTTCGCCTTGGGTCCACCATTTGGCCTCATAGTTGACACCGTTGTAGGATACCTTGTTTCCGCCTACATAAACCGTAGTCGCACTCCAGGCCGGATACGTGGTTGTGCTGCCGCCCGTCGTTTTGACCGTCACTACGGAAGAGGATGGAGATGCCTTACCCGAAGAGTCGATTGCGCTTACGGTAAAGCTGTAGGAAGTGCCGCTCGACAACCCCGTGTTCGTATAGGAAGTCGAAGTTGTCGTGCCTACCGCAACGTTATCGCGGTATACTTGATAGCTAGCCGCTCCCGCTACCGATGCCCAGCTCAAGGAAACGCTGTTGTCCGTTACGGCTGTGGAAGCCAGATTCGCCGGAGCGGGAAGTGCGCTGCCTCCGCCGAAATCTGCATCCGTCACATTGACGTAAGCGGTAGGCGCTCCGGAGACTTCCCAGATAGCCAGGATGACATGATAACCGGTTCTTTCGGGAACGTTACAATTCGTGGTGTAATAGTTGCTAGGGCTTGCACCGTTCAAATCCACCTGGCAGAAAGGCGTCAGGTCAAAGGAAGCTCTCGTCAGCGGGGCGTTCGGATTCCAGCCCGGCTTGGTGATGAAATACTTAAAAGTCGTTGTAGCATGTGCGGCGTTCAACTGCCATTTGAACGCCTGCGGGCCCGACGTCATAGGAACCTTGCTCCAACGTGTCGAGGTTTGCTCGTCAAGTTTGGGGAAGGTGTTACCGGCACTCGCGATGTGACCGTCGGCGGGGCCTCCGTTAGGAAAGCCTTTGCCCGCTTCGGCGCTTTGCGGCTCGTAGGAGGCTCCTCCACAATCCTTGTTCACGTTGTTTTTGCATAAAAGCGCACGGCTGGCGGGAACATCCAAATACCCGTGAGCCGAGCCGGTTTCGGGAAACAAGACCGTCAGTAAAGCGAGCATCAGCAGCATTCCGCATGCGGCAATCAGTTTTTGCAGCAAGGTTCCGTTCGGTAAAGCCAAATTCATCATTCATTCCTCCTCAGATTTGGGTTTTCAGCGCCAAAAGCGCTTACATTTCGTTAGTTTAAACGACATCACCTCCCTTAAAAGTCTAGCAGCGATCTTTGGTAGAAACATACATTTCGTGATTATATCTTCCATATTATAAGTCGGATTGGAGCAGATCACAATATTTTTCTAACAAAAAAAGGAGTTCCTGTAACGGAATGTCTCCTTTTCTGCGAGGATATACGGTTAAAGTATGATAGAAAAGAGCATTTGTACCTTCTTGAAGGAATACCTTCTAGAATACAATTTTATTCAATCATTTTCCAAGTATCCGCCTGCTGCTGGATATCCCACAATCGGGCGTACAACCCTTTCGCGGCCAGAAGATTGGAATGGCTGCCCTGCTCGACGATGCTGCCGTTATCCAGCACGACGATATGATCCGCACTTCGCACGGTTTTCAGGCGATGCGCAATGACGATGACGGTCTTGCCCTGTACAAGCCGGTCGATCGCCTCCTGAATGACGGCCTCGTTCTCCGGATCCAGCGATGCCGTAGCTTCGTCAAGCAAGACGATAGGCGCATCTTTGAGAAGCGCTCTGGCAATGGAAATCCGCTGCTTCTCACCTCCGGAGAGCGTACTTCCTCCTTCTCCGACAAGGGTGTCGTAACCGTTCGGAAGTTTCATGATGAAATCGTGACAGCAAGCCTGGCGCGCCGCTTCCTCGATCTCTTCCATCGTGGCGTTATTGCGTCCGAAGCGGATGTTGGCCGCAATCGTATCCTGAAACAGATATACATCCTGAAAAACCATAGATATTTTGCTCAGCAGCGCTTCGGGCTCCATATCCCGGATATTGTTGCCGCCCAGCAGAACCTTTCCCCCCGCAGGATCATAGAAACGCGCGATCAAGCGTAAAACCGTGCTTTTGCCGCTGCCCGAAGGACCTACAAGTGCCGTAAACGTACCGGCCGGGATGGACAGATTCACTTCCCTTAGCACCGTTTGCCGGTTATAACCGAATGTGACCTGCTCCAGCTCGATGTCATAAGCCGCCGGAGGCTGGCGTTTACCCGGCATAACCGGCTCCTGAAGAAGCCGTACGATGCGTTCACCCGCTTGTTCGTGATACCGGAATTCCGCATAATTTACAAGCACCGTGGTTAGCGGATCGTAAATCCGGGTGCCCACGATGAGAAAAGAAACGAACACGATCAGATCCAGGCTGCCTCCAAGGAGGAGATGAACGCCGACCATGATCATGAAAGTAAGGCCGGCGCGGATACAAGCAATCGCACTCAGGACGATCGGCCCGAGCAGCCCTTCAATCCGGATGCTTTGCCGCATCAGCTCCCTGAACGACAGGGTCAGCCTTGCAAAGCTCTCCCCCGTCATGTTGTAGGCCTTGATGACACGGATGCCGTTCAGATACTCCTGCAGACGGTTGGCGGCATCGATTTTGGCGCGCATATGGTTGGCGCCAAGCTTATGCTGAATTCCGGAGGTCAGCATCACGAGCGCGACTGCCAGCGGAAACGCGGCGAATAAAGCAAGCGCCATACGCCAGTCCAGAAATGACAATCCCGCAAGAGCGAGTACCGGCATAACAAGCGCGCCGATCATTTGCGGAACAAGATGAGAAATGCCATGCTCGACCATGGTAAAGTCGCCCATCATCATGTTTGCGAGATCTCCGGGATCGCGTTTGTTCAGATAACCGAGCGGCAGCTTGCGCAAATGCTCGGCCAAGCGCGTCCGCCCTTCCGCCGCGGCGCTGTAGGCTTGACGGAACTGGGAACGGTATGCCGGAACTTCGCTGGCATACATAAGGATCAGAGAAACGGCCATGCCTCCGCATACCCACCACAGCCGCTCTGTTTGAAGAGCGGTCCCGGGTGACGCAAACGGTTCGAAAATGAGCCGCGCAGCTTCCACTAGCAGGGCGAACGGAACAATTCCGATCAGATTGGCCAGCGTCGTATACAACACCGGCTTGATCAACGCGCGGGGGTTACCTGCCGTGATGTTGCGCAGTAAATCCATCGTTTGTCGCCTCCTTCTTCATGCCGATATGCCATCTTTCCGAATCCGTGTAGGTGCTCCACATTTTGGCATAGAGACCGTTAGCGGCAACCAACTCGTCGTGCTTGCCTTGTTCAGCAAGTCTGCCGCCGCTCAGAACGAGTATCTGATCCGCATCGCGGATCACATGAAGCCGGTGGGCAATGACAAGAACCGTCTTCCCCCGGATTAACTCTTTGAGGGCAAGCTGCATCTTATTTTCGTTCTCGGGGTCCGCGAATGCGGTGGCTTCGTCCAGTACGAGAACAGGCGCGTTTTTCAAGATAGAGCGCGCTACGGCAATCCGCTGTTCCTCGCCCCCCGACAGATAAACGCCGCCTTCGCCGATCCGGGTCTCGTAACCTTGGGGAAGCCTGCCGATAAACTCGTGGCACTGCGCCGCTCTTGCGGCCGCATACACGTCTTCCGCAGCGGCATCCGGCCGACCTACCGCGATATTGTTATACACCGTATCGTAAAAAAGAAAGGTCTCTTGAAATACAAAAGCGACCGTATCCATTAAGTCCGTAACGGTCATATCCCGCACGTCGACGCCGCCGATACGGATAGCTCCATCGTTAACGTCCCAGAAGCGGGGAACCAGATTGGCTACGGTAGACTTGCCCGCTCCGGAAGGGCCGACGAGCGCCGTTACCTGCCCTTGTCCGGCAGTGAACGAAATATTCGAGAGCGCTTCGCCGCTTCCGGCTTTAGCCTCATACGAGAAGCTCACCTTATCGAATGTGACGTCATATTGAACCGGCTTAACCGGGCGTTCGGGTTCCGGGATCGGTTTTTCCGCCAATAAACGGTCGATACGTTCTACCCCTTCGCCGATATCACGCAGGGTGGACATCAAGTACATAATCTTAAACATCGGAGCCGACACGCCCGGCGCCATCACAAGGAAAAACAGCAGCACAGAAGCGAAAGCGGCGTTGCCCGGATCGCGGCTGAGCAGAAATACCCCGACCGGCAGCACGAAGGCCGCGAACGAAACCAGAATCACTTTAAATATCAGAAAACCGTTCTGAAACTGGTCGGTGTATTTCACGCAGTAATCGCGATAGTAGATCATATCGGCATAAAACTTGCGGAAAGAATGCACTGTTTGCCCAAATACCTTCACGGCAGGCATTCCGCGCACATATTGAATCGCCGAGCCGTTTAATCTCTCCAGAGCGTCATGGTATTTTTTTACGTTCTTCTTCGTCTCCGGTCCTGTCATCAAAACGATTTGTACGCCGAAGCCGACCAGAATCGGCACGATGCACGCAAATGCCAGCCATACGTTTAAGTAAAACATAACGGTAATCATGAGAAGAGTTGACACCGCGACGTGAATGAGATCCGGCAGCTGATGGGCAACGAATGTTTCAATTTTCTCCACGTTCTGCTCCAGCGTCTTCTTGACCGCTCCGGTAGACGTGCCGTTCAACCAGCCTAAAGGCAGTTTTCCGATGTGGGAAGAGAGCTTGATTCGCAGGCCGTACAAAATCCGGAAGGCGGCGATATGGGATAACAACCCTCCCGCGTACATCAGAACAAGACTCCCGATCAGCCCCAGGAGAGCAATGATTCCCCAACGGACCATGAACGGACCGTCCGCTCCTGCAGGATGGGCCGCATGAACAAGCAGCTCTTTCAGGATAAAATAAACCGATATGTAGGGAATCAGCTGGCCGATCGCGCTAAGTGCGGACAATATGCCGGAGGCCGCGAGAAGACCTCGCTTCTCTCCCGCGATCTGCAGCAGCCGAGCCACGCCGGACTTGTTGCTCATAGTATCGCTCCTATTCTGTTAACAGTGGATTAATTCCCATTTACTGTCCGCTCATGGCTTTCATAATCTCGTCGATCGCCACGATTTTTCCGAGCGGCATCGGCCCGATAACCGAACTGTCGTCCAGGACAAATACACGGTTGTTCTTCACCGCTTTTAACCGGTTCCAGATCGGGTTGTCCTTCATCGAAGCCATCACACCGCCGGCAACGGGTTGGACATAGTTATTCACAACGAACAGATAGTCCGGATCGGCTTCCGCCAGTCCTTCCAGATTAAAATTTCCTCCCTGCTTAAACGCCTCGACCGGTGTTAATCCCAGATCTTCATAGAAAACCCGCATCCGGCTCATGTTGAAAGAAGTGAATTCCTTTCCGCTGAACATCGCGGCCAATACCGTCTCTCCGCGTTTTGACGCCAGCTTTTCTTTGTATTCGGCCGCTTTTTTCTCATAATCGGCAATGACGCTTTCCGCCTTCTCTTCGGCTCCGATAACTTTAGCGATGATCCGAAGCTGCGCTTTCCAGTCCTCACTGTGCGGTATAATGACAGTCGGGGCGATTTTGTTGTATTCGGTAAACTTGTTTTCATCTTCCGAGATGATCAGATCGGGGGATGCGGCCAGCAGCTTTTCCATACTCGCTTCGCGGCCAAGATCCAATACCTGCTTGCCTTCGAGCCGTTTCTTCAAATTCGGGAAACTGCCGATCATGTCCATCCCCTGTGAAGCGTGCGGCGGCTCGTCGAGTACGGTCAAATAGTCCAAATAAACGATATATGGAGTAGCTACTTTCTCCGGCTTCTTACCGATCTCAAGCGATCCTTTCGCATGTTGGATCGTACGCGGGAACGCCTCCTTCTCACCGGTCGTTTGTGCCGCGGTTCCGCTTGACGGGCTATCCGCTTCCGGGGAAGCGGTTTTCTCTGCGGGGGAACATCCCGTCAAAAGAAGAATAAACAGGGCCGCTGCCCAAAAAGGCAACGTAATCCGGCTGCGTATCATTGTGTGCAAACCCTCTTTCTTTATTGATAATGATTTTCACTCTCGATCAATCAACATCCTATACCAATTCTTGTTTCTTCTCCGCCTCCAGACGGATTTTAAAGCGGTCAGACGGATTTTTTTATCGTGCGAATCCAATAAAAAAACACCGGATGCAGGCATCCGGCGTCTCTTAAACGAATGAACGTACCGATCAAAAAACAGTCGAGGAACTCCGCAATAATTCTCCCGGATTAACCCCATAATGCTTGCGGAAAGCATCGGCAAAATAACTGGCATTCGTATAGCCCACGTAAGCCGCAGCCTCCCCCACCCGGAACCGGCCGCTCAGAAGCAATTGCTTCGCTTTTTCCAGTCTTTGCTCGCGCAAATATCCGAATACGGTCGTGCCGTAAACTTTCTTAAATCCGGCTTTCAATTTAAAATCGTTTAACCCTGCAAGCCGGGACAGCTCCAGCAAAGACGGCGGACACTCCATCCGTTCCAGCAAAATTTCCCTGGCGCGGCGAATCTTCTCCAGTTCGCTTCGTGTCATGGAAAACGCGGAAGGACCGGGTTCGTTTTCAAACAGAAGCTGTTGAAACGATAAGGATAGCATTTCAAGAACTTTACATTCCAAATGGATATTGCGGATT
The DNA here is from genome assembly GCF_000739915.1 of Paenibacillus chitinolyticus NBRC 15660. GTDB lineage: Bacteria > Bacillota > Bacilli > Paenibacillales > NBRC-103111 > Paenibacillus_F > Paenibacillus_F chitinolyticus. The sequence goes on from NZ_BBJT01000002.1 coordinate 253,648, forward strand.
GCCTGGGAGTAAGGCATATGAACAAGCTGCCGGACCAGTTGGAGCATGGCGGGATTTATCGCTTGTCTGTACTGGCGGAAAGATTTCGCGCCGAGCAGACGTTGGAAATCGACCGTTCGGCCCTGATCGATGTTTTCGAGATAATAATTGAAAGACGATACCGGAATATAAATGCTCGCCGTTACGAGAGAGCGGCCGCCGACAAAGCAAAACTCTCCGGACCCCTGTCCCATAAGACCGAGATTAACCATATTCGGACATAGCGGAACCTCAAGGCCGTTAACTTGTCCGGCTCCTTCCCCTTCCAGACAGATCGACAGTTCCACCATCGGAATGTCGAACCGGAAATTAATCTGTGTGTTTTTATGTAACGTACAATTGGTGAGAACAATGATCAGTTCAGGTCTCGGTACGATGCGCAAAGCAAAACCTTCGCCTGCCGAATCGCTTCTCTCCATATTTTCCGTCCGGTTCAAAGAACGATAGAAAAAATCCATTTGATCAAAAAACTGATTCACGTTGTCATGAACAGATTCCGTCATACCTTTCCCACCATTCCGAATTTTCTTATCACTAGCTGTTTTAATGATATTGATAATCATTATCATTGTCAAGATGTTCAACTTCTTATTGATGACATGAACTTATCGTATATAATCAAAAAAGCCGCCCATTGGGCGACTTCTTTAAACGTGCGGGAAAGCTGATTACCGGTGACCGGAGAGCTGCAACAGCTCGGAAAGCCATTGCCGACGATCCCCTTCCGCCTTGGCGGCCATTTTCTTCAGCTTGTCCGTTCCGCCCCAGATCAAATAATGGATATGCTCCACCTCATAGTTCTGAAGGTCGCGAACCTGTTCAAGCAGCACCCTAAGGTGCGAGTCGTCTTCCATATCCGCTTTGATCTTCAGCTTCAGCGAATCCGTACTGTGCAGCATGCATTTCACCAGCGTAGGAATCGTTTCCGAGTTAACGCCATGCCGCTCGGCCAAAGCGACCGTGAAGTGGTTCTGAACGTACTGGTGTTCTTCGTCAACCTTCCCCATGTATTCTTCCACTAACGGAAAATAGGCCCGATCCGCCAAGCCAAGCCCGAAGACGGCATAACTGCCCGGCATGCAATTCTTTTCCCCTTCCGTATCCGCATACCATTCGAACGGTTCCATCGCCGCTCGGGCGTACTCCTCCAGCAAGGGATGCAAATTCCGATATTCCAGGGCTTGGGCGAAAAAGCGGTGTGTTCCCGACTTGGCCAGCCCTTTGACAGGCAGCCATTGTTTGACGCCGGATTTCAGCTTGAGTTGATAGCTTTTGGGAAAGCCCAGGCTTAGCAAGCGAGTCAGAAACCGCAGCGCACGCCCGTAGCTCTCCTCTGTTTCCTGCTTAATAACCAGGGTAACCTCGGCAAACACATCGTTGGCTGTGCATTCCACTAGTTCGTCGCGAGAGTAGACGTCTTCCTTGGCGAACGCGCCGCTGCCTTCCATGGTCAGACGTTTTGCCCTGGCACTTCCCAGCTCGATCGCGCAATTCAATATATCCAGTCCCGTGCTTCTGCTGTAGGAGGGTTCGTATTTCAGAATCAAGATTGCGGTATATAGAATAAGTTCGATCGGACCCTGCTCGGTATTTTCCAGCCGGGCCCCGCTTTTTTTCTTAAACTGTTTCTGAAACTCTGTCCCTACCTGATCAAAATAGCGGGGCAGCCATTGATCCTCCGCCCAATTCCGCAAAGCTACTACCAGACAATTCCGATGCTCCGCAAGATGTTTGTTTCCTTTGTTCACTTGTTGAATCTTCTCGAAAAGAGAAATGATCCGCGCGGCATCAACATCTGGAAACAGCCTCTCGTCCAACAGATGCCTGGAGAGGAAAAACGTCTCCAAAGGTTTGGTCGGATATTCTCCCGCTTCGAGCTTTTTCGCGACATAGAAAGAGATTCGTTCCAGCAATCGGTTCTTCTTCGCCTCGTCGACGTATTTATAAATACGAACGCATACCTCGCCTTCCCTCGTCTGGAATTTTCCAGTGAAAGTAAAATGATAATCGATTAAAGCAGGTGTCAGAACGTCCAATGTTTGCCCGATATAAGCGGCAAGTTCAGGAACGATCCGCTCCCGCACTAGTTCCTCTGTCAGGGTTTCCGCGGAATCGCCACGTCTGGCCGCAGCTCTCGGCACTGTAAAATCAAGATTATTATCCGACACGCTCGTCCTGCCATTGGCGTATTCCAGCAGAGCGTAATCGTGAATGCCTACCTGAAGCGAAGTGCGCTTCACGATTTGGTCCGCGTCCTTATCGCTAATATAGGCGGCCCATTTATCGATTTGCCGTTTCATTTCGTCCAGAATCGTTTCCGGAGTGTGATCCATGTCCATCTAATGCTCCTTTATTTGCGTTATAGATTGGTCTGCGTGCTCCCCTTTATCTGTTCAACGAAAAAAAGATAGGTATGCCGCCGTTACATTCATTCTGCCTAACTAGGCACATTTACTTTATTTTACTATACGATAACATCTAGCAGCAGGGCGATCAAATGAAAACGTGCCCGGTATCGATGACTTTGATGACACCTTCGACTAACGGAACATTAGCGTGCAGATCGTGGTCGGCAACCTTACCGCAGTGTGCTTTTTTGCAGCCATCTGTATTTAAACAAGCCGGCCTGCTCATATCCTTTTACAAAAGTACATTGGGGAGGCTTTGCATGGCGGATCTATTTGTTTCTCGTTCATTAGAGGAGATAAGGTTCTGGTCGCGCATTATGAAAGAGCATTCCTTTTTCTTACGCTTAGGTTTTAGATGTGAGGACACCCAACTGATCAATGAAGCAACCCAATTTTACCGTACGTTTGAAGCAATTGAGCAAAAAGCACTCTCTTTTCCCGAGGAAACCGATCCGGCAACAATCTATGCATTTAATCAAGAAGTACACACGGCTGTTTCTCATATTTGGGTTTTTAAACGAAAAGTACTCGGCCTTATTCTAACTTGCCGGCTGCCGGGTCAAACAAACTTCCCTCTTTTAGTGGATCATGTCAGCAGAGAAGCAAGATATTTCCGAAATCGGTTAGAAGAGTTGAATCAAGGGAAACTGGAACCGCTTCCGGATGCCATTATTGATGAAAATGTTTTTTTCTTACGTATTATGGCGGACCATGCAAAATTTATCGGTCATCTCTTAGACCCATCGGAACGAAAATTAGTGGATCAAGCCCGGGATTTTAGCCATGATTTCGATCAATTGTTGTATCAGGCAAGGGATATGGATTCTATGCGCCCGCAATCCCAGACAGTCCCCTTGTTAAACCAATTTCTTGATCAGAATCGAGTATCGGTTGCATCTCTGAAAGATTTCAAGAAAACCGCAAGAGATTTAATTGAACAATGTAAAATCAAAAGCATCATACATCCCTTATTAGCGGATCATGTTTTTCGTGAAGCAGAAAGATTTTTGGAGATTATTGAGTTGTTCGAGCGGTCATTAACAGGCATAAGCAGCAGTAACCGTGTACTTCATCATTAGTTAAGCAGTGTTATAAAGATAAAAACACCCCTAACAGCATCTCTGCTATTAAGGGGTGCTTTCCTTTCATGGCAAATCAACTTGCATCCATGATAGGCCGCTAAAAGCTGTCCTTATACGGATTTCTTGAAGGCTACGATGCGCAATCGGCTAGTGTCGACCATCCACTGACCTTCCCGCTCAAGGTATGGCTTAACTTTTGCCTCGATGGCTCGGAAGATGGACGCTTTGTCAGCTGGGGTGACGTCCCGGAAGAAATATTCGGAGAAACTGTCCAGCCATTTCCTAATTCCCATATCTCCCTTGAGCGGAGTGGGCTTGTCGAAGTGCTGAGCCAGCGTGACACGGAAGCCGGTCTGTTCCAGAAGACTGGCGTATTCGCCAATCGTGGGAAAGTACCACGGATTCCGTCCCGCCCACGCATACCCATGCTCCTCCAGCGCCTGCTCCATGGCGGCAGTCAGCAAGGCGACATTGCCGCTGCCGGCGAATTCGGCAACGAATCTGCCGCCCTCGCGGAGGGCCAGCCAAATGCTCCGGGCAACAGCTGGAGCATCTTTGACCCAGTGCAACACCGCATTGGAGACTACAGCGTCGAAGGGGACCTCCGTCCGGTAATGACAAACATCTTCCACCTGAATATTCAGTTCAGGGTACTTCTGTCTCGCCCGCTTCACCATTTCTTCCGACAAGTCGATACCTGTAGGGTTGGCTCCGGCGGCTGTGAGCTCAGCCGCTAGGTCCCCACTCCCGCATCCTACGTCCAGGATTAGCTCCCCGGGTTGCGGCATCAGCAAGGACAAGACCCCTTCTTCCGGTTTGACGTTAAAATACGGTTTAACACGGTACACTTCCGAGTTTGAGTGATTGGTACTGGGTTTGCTGCACATAGGATCAGTCTCCCTTTTTTAATAAGATGTAGATACAAAAAAATGAATCGTTCGATTTACTTTTATATAGAATTTACAGATATTTAATATCTATAATTAGTCAAATCTTACCTTAGCTTTGCCCTGCAAGGATCATACGGCTTGACCGGCTTCCATAAAAACATTACTCAGATTTAGTAAGGTGATCTCCTCCATTCTGTCTCGGCCGGTATCAGCGGTTGGTGCCTGTGGCGGATCAGTTGGATTTTCAGCGGTTTTCTCGGCACCCGATAATTGTGGACTTTGTGCATCCATAATAACCATAAACTCCTCGACCTGTCAATCATCTTTTGGAAGAGGCGTTTGACAAGCGAAGGGCCCAGACTTGCAATAACTTTGGAAATAGATTACTTTAAATCTGTTAAAGTTTGTCGCATAACAAGGCTTTTTGTCGAATGAACGGAAAAACCATATCGCGGGGAGAATTGTCATGGATATTACCCAAGATTTCGTGGATGAACGTTTTAAAACTTTTGTTCTGGACCGTTTTTGCGAGAATCGCGGACGGATTCAAACAAGCGATGTGGAAGGAATCGTCTCCCTTCAGCTTGCGAATCTGCGATTTTCCAGTCTGAAAGGGCTTGAACACTTCGCTTCTCTTGAAGAGCTTGATTGCTCGTTTAATCACTTGACGGAACTTGACATCAGCAAAAATGCAAATCTTACATTTTTGGAGTGCAATGGAAACAAACTGCATGTTCTGGATACAGGCCATAACTTGAAGCTGAAGAAGCTGTCTTGCAACAACAACGAAATCTATTCCATAGATTTGGAGGCCAATGTGCAGTTGGAAGCGGTGGATTGCAGTTTTAACCGCCTTAGGCATCTGGATGTCGGCCGCAATCCCATGATTACTAAGTTGATCTGCTCCTGGAATATGATTTCAGACTTGCATGTAGAGCAAAACCCCCACTTGCAGGAACTCAACTGCTCCTATAATTCCCTGTTCAATTTGGAACTGAAGCGGAATGCATCCCTCATGTACCTGGATTGCGGAAGCAATTATTTGATCGAAATGAATATAAAGGATGGCGCCGGCCTCGTTGAAATACGCTGCAACAACAATCATTTGAAGCATTTGGACGTATCTCAGTGCCCGGTTTTAGAAAGTTTAAGATGCTTCCAGAATCATCTTACAAGCTTGGATCTCAATCATAATCCGCTTTTGAACGAGCTATACTGCTCGGAAAATAAACTCACCGAACTCAATATCAGCTGTAACCCGATGCTGAAGCGGCTCGATTATGCCGATAATCTGATCGTCGAGCCGGATCATACAGTCAAGGGCATGGGAACTTTTCGATACGACGGCTCGTTATGTTCCTATCAAACCGCACTTCTCTATAAAGACAAGGAACTATCCGTTAGAGCCGATGTACCCGCCAAGGCGGATATGAAACGTCTGTCACCGGTAATCAAGAAGACCTGGGAACAACTGGATCAGCTCCATGAGCAGGCAGCAGACCTGATTGCCCATACACACCCTGACGAAGATGTTACCGAGCTAGTCCTTTCCGAGCTCGAATTCGATAAAGACGCCACCATTCGGATAGGATACGATGCAGGCGAGTCTCCGGCCGGACACCTGTACATTTACGCCGTTTTTAACCGTAAGCATGAACTGAGCAGTCAACTCGTATATGAAACTTATTAGTGAACCTGTAAGGGCCTTTGGCATTTTAAAATCATAAAAAAGCACTTATGCGGAGCCTGCGAAATCTCAAATTTATTACAGCAGGCTTAAGCAAAAGTGCTTTTCGTCTATAATTCATTCCTTCTCCTATCTTGTAATAAGCCTTTAGTCTTTTGGAAACTCACCATTCACAAAATTGTTCCTCGATCAGCGCCTCGAATGAATCCGCTATTAACTCCATCTCCCCGGTATCGTGATCACCGATAACAACCTGTCCGGACTGATTGATTAGAATCGGATTACCGGAACCATCCATGGAGATGACATAGCCGGTTCGCAAAACCTCTGCAAAGGGAAGCCCCTTAAATTGCTCCCGGAACTCCAGCGTCAAATCGACAACCGTTTCATTTCCGAGACTGGAGCCATTAGAGAATGCATGTACCGCAAGACCTGCGTACGCTCCCCCAAACGTCCGGATAAAATGCGAGTAGTCCTCATGAAAGCTTACATTCAGCTGCTGCTCTGCATGAGCAATTTCCTCTTGGCTCGCCGGACTGCCTACCAGTGTGCTATTATCTTTCCGGTGAAGGAAAGCCTTTAATCTCTCCATTAACGCCTCTTTCATAAGGAAATCCTCCCACCCTGCATTTTATACGATCAAATAGGACATAAATTGAGACTGATCCATTAAAAGAAACAGCGGCGGACCAAGACTTGAAAAATAAAGTCTTAGACTGCCACTGTTGTCATTCAACTAACGTTTCCCGTTAGCATACCTTCTGGAAACATTTCGTCAAAGTTGCACACTAATTTCTATAACAAAGGTAACCAAACAAACTACAAATACATATAGATGCCTATAGAGTTTTTAATGACTATGTACTTGTTCGGTGCATCTGTCGTGTCAATGCTGAACATTTTTAGAAAACAACTTCTCTATCTTCCCTGAACAGGTTGCAAACATTTCCGCAAGCTTATGCTGCGAGGGAGGTAAGTAATTTGCCGTTTAAACCACATCCCAATAATACTGCTATTGTAATCACAGACCCACAAAATGACTTTATGAGTCCTGGGGGAAGAGGCTATCATCTGACTAAAGGAACTATTGAACGAAACAATACTTTACAAAACCTTGAACTATTAATGAGAACTGCCATGAATAAGGGATACCAACTTTTCATATCGCCCCATTATTTATACCCACATGATTATGGCTGGCAATTTACAGGAAATGAACAAAATATGCTATTAGGTCTTAGAATGTATCAAGTGGCAAATGCGTACACACCACCGTCATTTGGAGCTGATTTTGTTCATTCTTTCAAACCTTATATTTTTGATAGAAGAACCGTCATTGCAACTCCTCACAAGGTTGCCAGCCCACAAACAAATGACTTGGAATATCAGTTACGACAACATAGAAAAGAGAAGATAATTATTGCAGGGGTGCTTTCCAACATTTGTGTAGAGTCCCATATGAGGCATCTAATCGAAACTGGTTTTGAAACAGCTGTTGTATACGATGCCACCGCAACAATTAGTGAAGAGGATTTTCAAGCTGCCGTTACCAATTATAAAGCATTTGCCAGTGCTACTTGGACGACACAGGAGGCTATTTCAAAATTATAAATCATCCCCAATGGTAATTTCCTATACAACTTGTCCGAACTGTCCCTTAGTGGTTGCTTGGTCAGAATAAGGGCTTGGAATAACGGATGAATTTAGATAGCACAACCCCCTCCAATCTGTTCGGAGGGGTTATTCTTGCTTGGCACAAACATAAAGGAGCCATTTCCATTCTTAAACTAAACTGCCCGTTTAACACCATCGCCAATCTAATACTTTATTTTCTTTGGACAATTGATGAACATGCACTGTTGAGATGTAACCCCCTTCTCCATAATTTCACCGAATTTCTTCCATGTGATCCATTCAGCCTATTGCAGCCGGGATAATATGATCCTTAATCAGTGTCCACCTGTCCCGGGGATGAGCGACGAATTCGGATGTAATTGCGATAACCAGGTCTTTTTCCGGGATGCAGCAAATGACATTTCCCCCGTCCCCTAGTGCCGAGTAAGCATAGACCCCTTCCTCTTCGCGCAGCCACCATAAATAACCGTAATTATTGGCGTTCATTGCCGTGGATTCGTTCACCCATGCCCCGGAAATAATCTGACGATGATTCCATAAGCCACGGTTCAAATAGAGAAGACCGAAACGCGCCATGTCACGGGGAGTTAGCGTAAGTCCCCATCCTCCGGTGGAATTCCGGTTCGGGTCTTGTACCCATCCTCTTACCTTCTCCCCGAATAAGTCCTCGAACCCGAACGATTTCATTTCATAATCGGGGATTTCTTTCATGCCGATAAGGTTAAATAACCGTTCGTTGGCGAACTCACGGGCACTTTTTCCCGTGCTGCGAGTGATGATGGCCGACAGCAGGTGCGCCCCTGCGGTGGAATACTTAAACGTTCCGATTTCCCCTTTTTGACCCAGCATATCCAGCGTATACTTGACCCAGTCAGACTGCATGCACATCTTGTCCAGCGGTTCGTGCCAATCCGCGAATGAATACGGAGCCGTCATGGTGAGAAGATGACGCAAGGTGATTTCCCTTTTCTGGCTATCGGAGGCATCGGGAACATAGTCGGGGAAGAAATCCAGAACCTTCTGGTCCACATGTTTAATGGAGCCTGTATCTATGGCAATGCCAATGAGGGCGGACAGGATACTTTTCGTTACCGATGCCACATGATGCGTATTGTCAGGGCCACAGCCGTTGTAGTAACTCTCGTGAGCAATAGCTCCGTTCCTCACTATAACCACACCGTTTATATTGCCGTACTCGGATTGGATGACAGGTTCAAGCTCTGCGAGCTTTTCAGGGTCCATTCTTAAGAGCGCCGGGTCTACCGCTTGCCATTCTGCAGTCGGCCAGTAAGTTGTTGGCATGATAAATACCTCCCAAGGATAATGTCAAGTCTTTCGGCTATTTTTTCTTTACAGGAAAATAAACCTCGGTCACAATATCGCCGGAATCTTTGGCTTGAGAAGGATCGGTTATATACACTTCGTAAGGGGATCTTACCACTTTGTATCCTTCATTCTCGATCCATTCCATCAGTCTGGCATATACCGAGGTCAAGTCTGAATAGGCACCCTGAAGAACGGACTTCGCGCAAAGCCCTCCGGGCATATCCCGAGTTCCCTTTACGAACTCCCCTACCGGGATGGCAAACTCCGTATCATTTCCGGCAGGATTGTATTCGGAACTGTGATAAATAGTCATTGGCTTGCCAAGCAGGGTGAGTTTTTCAACCGCGATCTTTTCATACAGTTTGCCGAAATAATTCTCATATCCCCGAACTAAGTCATCCCGGCTCATCATTTGACGCGTATACAGGATATTCACGGGCTGGGTTTCAACCAGCTCCACTTCTATCCGGTCAAGGTGGTACAGAATGGGCATGCCCTTCTGTACGTTTAAAATATCCGTGCTTATCTGGTTTAGGGTGTATTCAAAAGCAGTCAGCTTATCCTGGATTTCCTTTCGCTTGCGAGTAAGGGCGGAACAAAGCTTTTCTTCCGATTGATCTCCTTCCAATTCCAGCATGGCTTTGATTTCTTCCAGAGAAAAGTGATAAGATTTCAACCGATTGATCAAAAGCATTTTTTTAAGCTGCCTGATGGAGTAATACCGATACCCGTTCTCGGGGTTAATCTCATCCGGATGGATTAATCCGATCTCATCATAATATCGGAGCGTTTTTGTAGACACTTCGCAAATTTTCGAGAACTCCCCAATCGACAGCAAGAGGTCACCTCCCTTTTCCTGTTTTTTTATGGTTCATAGGATACTATCCTTGCTTTGTTCACCTTCAATGTACAGCTTGCCCTAGGGGCAAAGTCAACCGCAAAACGATTCGGCATTGGCTGTTCATGCCGCCTCTCTTGAGCCCCGAATACGGCAGCAGTGCCAAAGTGGCGAGGCTGGCGTTCAGCATCGTCGTCAAGTTCGGACTGCAGCCGTCTATCTTTACATGCTTACCAAAAGATTGCATAATGATCTATTATACCGTATATCCATTTATGTCCTATACTCATCCAAAGGAGAGTGTAATTTGTGCGTGAAACCTGTGTTCCCACCGGCGTGGCACTAAAAGACACCGGTTTTGGCTATACGTTGTCTTTAATAAGCGGTAAATATAAAATGATCATTATATATTGGCTGGCTGAGAACAAAGTGATGCGGCATAATGAACTGAAGCGAAGTATCGGAAGCATCTCCTTTAAAACTTTAAGCATCATGTTAAAAGAGATGGAAGCGGACGGGCTTATCCTGCGCAAGGAATTCCCCCAAGTTCCTCCGAAAGTCGAGTATTCCTTATCGGAACGCGGCCTTTCTCTCCTTCCGCTGCTAAGCATGATGTGCAAGTGGGGTGAAAACAATTGGCCCGATTCCGAGGCCGCACAGCGGTAGGCAGAAGGTATTTGTTTTAAAAAAAGAAGTATCTCCTACAAGGAAATACTTCTTTTTTATAGTTCAATATAATTGCCTCTTACAGATTATCGATAAACCTGACATAATCTTGTGCGCTTTTTTCCAAACCGTTTGCCGGCGATTCATTTTCCGAACCGGGTACATTTTCGCCAGATTCGGTTTCTGTGCCGTAATACGCAAAGAGCGAACGATAGTCCGCATCGCAGTATAGGAAGGTGATTTCAAAAGGGGATAGTAAATGTTGGAGCGTATAGCGGTATCTCCCCTCTTCCCTATAGTCCTCTTCTTTAATTGCGGCAGAAACCGCTAAAGCCGCTTTGCGATTCCTTAATTTATCGCCGTTGGAACCATAGGCCCATCCGTAAGTAAAAACATCGTCGAGCCACTTTTTAAGGAGCGGCGGACAATTAAACCAATACACAGGGAATTGCAGGACAAGGTTGCCATGCGATTCAATCAGCTGCTGTTCTCTCTTCACGTCTATGTTTCCGTCGGGATAAATCTTATGCAAGTCGTGTACCGTATATTTTTCCGGGTATTTTTCGAGTTCTTCTATCCATCGTTTATTGATGACGGATGTTTCCAGGCTCGGGTGTGTAACGATAACAAGAGTTTTCAGCATATTTTCCTCCTAACAGTGTATTTACTTCTTGAGTATAGAGTCCAACCTATAACTATGTAAGTACGCACTTTTAGTACATATACTTACAAAAAGGTAAGTGCCCCGGGTTCTATGGGTCCGTTCCCGTTGTTAAACCTAAAAAACCTTACCTGTCTTTATTAAGACCGGTAAGGTTTTTATTTAACGGTTTGAACATGAATTCCGCTAAGGTCAAGGCGTTGGCGTACCGCCGTTAGCGTTAAGGGTTTCTCCGCTGATATAGCTGGATTCCTGACTGGCCAAGAAGACAAAAGCCGGAGCCATCTCGGCAGGCTGTCCCGGACGGCCAAGCGGCGTATTCGTACCGAATTCCGCCAGCTTCTCGGTCGGTTGTCCTCCCGCAACTTGCAGGGGAGTCCATACGGGGCCCGGCGCCACCACATTTACCCGAATGCCCTTGCTCGCCACCTGCTGTGCGAGGGCTTTGCTGAAGGTGTTAATCGCTGATTTCGTAGTCGCATAATCCAAAAGAATCGGGGATGGTTTATACGCTTGAATGGAGGACGTGTTAATGATGGAGCCGCCCGGCTTCATATGTCTGATCGCAGCTTTGCAAAGCCAGAAGAGAGAATAGACATTTGTCTTGAAAGTGGCATCGAATTGTTCGGTTGTCAGATCCGCAATGTTCTCCACGAACTGCTGTTTGCCGGCCACGTTGGCAAGAATATCGATTCCGCCCAGTTTGTCTACCGCGGTCGCAATCAGCTTCTCGCAGTATTGCTCGTCCTTCAGATCGCCGGGAAAGGCAATGGCTTTACGTCCGGCTTCTTCGATCAGTTTGACGACCTCTTGCGCATCCGCCTCTTCCTCCGGCAAGTATGACAGCAGCACGTCAGCACCTTCACGGGCAAACGCAATCGCCGCCGCGCGGCCGATTCCGCTGTCGGCTCCTGTCACCACTGCTTTGCGTCCGGTTAATCGTCCGGTTCCGCGGTAGCTTGACTCCCCTGCATCGGGCACGGGAGTCATTTTCTTTTGGAGACCCGGCTCAGGCTGCTTTTGCTTCCATTCAGGTGTCGGCTTCGGATATTGAGCGGTTGGATCTTGCACTTTATATTGATCTTGTTCAGGCATAGTGAAGTCCTCCTCCTGGTCCTATCTGTATCAATCGGCATGCTGTAAAAAGTGTCTGACACTTCTCTTTGTAACCAGGATCGGGAGCATTTAAACGGTCGCCTCAAAGAATCCTGCCGTGCAGTTAACACCACGTTTCCTTTTTTTGTGCCCTGTTCCACAACACGATAGCGGCCTTTGGTCAGGCCCCGTTGAATACGGTGCAATGGGATTGCAGGACCGAAATCTTTTCCCTGAAAATAAAAAAATCCGCGGGTTCGCGGATGTCCGAATTTATTTTTTACCTTTCTGGCCCGTTATGACTGAACCATGAACTCAATGACCGGATACGAGATCACATGCCGATCACGGTACATCAGGGCAACAAGATCTTCTTTGGCACTCAAAATTCCATGCTGTAAAATAGCGGCCTTAAACCCGCGCTCAATCGCGCCATTGTATGTAAATAAGACGCAATTCCCGGCGTCAAAGCCTGCTATTACAACAAGGCCAATCTGACGGTCAAGCAGAATTTGTTCCAATTCGGTTTGCCAGAAAGCATTGGAGAACGTCTTCTTCACGATAAGGTCGTCTTTCTCCATTTGAATCTCGGGGATGAACTCAAGACGTTCCGGGCTGATCGTCCCGGCCTCTTCTACATCTTGGATATGAATGACCGGGTGTCCGCCGGAACGTAAAATTTGAGCGGTATGATTAATATACGCGCTTGCGGTTGACACCGGACGGTCTTGCAGGAATTCAATTTGCATATCGACGATTAAAAGTGCAATGTTCACCGCTTCACTTCCTCGCATACAGGGGTATTTTTTACTTTACTATAACAAAACGAGGCAAGAGTTGTACATTCATTTGTAGTGCCGCTATACAAGCAAACTAGCGTTCATTCATTTGTTCGGTTCGGCTCGGTAGAGAAGCAGTCCAAATGGTTGTGCAGCAGGGAGACGAGATCACGGCTGTCCTCATATTCCAGCCACTCCTCCAGGGAGTGCTGCCATATAGACCGCGACCTGGAAACGCATCTCATTGCGGTCCCTTGCCGGTTCGAGGCGGGAGCAGACGGCTTTGCAGATGGCCGGCTCGGTCTCCCGCAACGCAGTGTGCGGCGATGCCGTTGCCTTTTAACAAAAAAACTATTGCACGAATAACAGGGACGGCGGAGTCTGGCCTTGGTCTTTCACTCCGCAATCTTCACCATACGGCGGTAATGGGTGACGGTGAGCACAGCAAACACGAAGTAGACAAGCGTGTATACCGCCATGGCAATAGCTGCCGGGAAGGTAATATCCGACAACGTGAGCGCGGAGGCCGCTTTTACGGCGAAGATGGAATGCATTAGCCCGATCGCCAGCGGTACAGCGAACATAAACAGCTGCTTGCGGATAATGCCGCTCATTATTTCCCGTTCCCCGAATCCGAGCTGACGCAGAATCGTATAGCTTCTCCTTTCCTGCTCCGCCTCTGTGATTTGCCTGAAATACAGAATGCTGCCTGTCGCGATCAGAAAGATAAGACCGAGAAAACCTGCTGCGAAAATGATCAGTCCGAATTTATGAAGCGATTCCTTGAAGTACGTGTAGAAATCCGGCCTGTACTCGTCAGTCTTGACATATTTCGCATATAATCGGGATGCCGCTGCGCGTTCACTTTTATCCGCAATCCGGTAGGTGTCCAAGCGAATGGCCTCCTCCTCGGGAGAGGCTGACGTCTGCTCACGAACAGCATCCAGTGTCGTCTCCGGTACGACGAGTTGACGGCCTTTCACGCTGAAATTCATCGTATACCGGTCAACAACTTGGGTCACCCGGATGATGAGAGGAACTGCGCTTGTTCCCAAAACCATCGTTTGCGGAAGTGCAGCCGTCTCCGCCTCCTTGCTTAATACTCTCCTCTGGCCTTTATACCAGACGGCCTCCCCTGCCTCCGGCATGATTATATCGGTGCCGTCCGCCTGTATTTGTTCCGCCGAAAGCAGCAGAAGACTGCCCCCGTCCTCCCCTTCTTTGCCGGAAAGGCTTGTCAGCCGAACAGCCTCAACCGGTTGATGAACGTATGCATACCCGGCCTTATCCAACTCGGCACGAAACAACTTCGCATCCTGCTCATTGTTTTCAAAGATGAAATCGTAAGGCAGCATGGCCCTGGATTCACTCTCGGCCGAATAATATAACGAATAAGCGATTGCCACCATGGTCAGTGTCATTGCAGACAGTACCGTAATCAGCGTAAGAGAGCTCGCATTCCCTTTCATACGGTGCATAATCGGCGCGAGGGACAAGCTGTTTGTCAGACCGAGCTGTCCGTTCTTGCTCCTTCGAAACCGATCTAACAGCCAGCCGAACGTTACACGAAACACCAGATAGGTTCCAAGTATCGTCAAGGCGAGAACGACCGTTAGTTGCACAACGAGTTCACGTCCGGGCAGGCTGCCGGACAGCACATAGCCGGTTGTGATCAGCCCTATTCCGATCAGGCCCATCGCAGGGGCCAGGGCCGATTCGGGCTGTTTCGGCCGATCTCCTTGCCGATCCGCCTTGAACAGGTCGAGAAGCGCAGTTCGGTAAACTTTGAACAGCACTTGGATCACGGTAAGGCTGATAAGCACGGCAAACGCAAGAGCAGTTTGAATGGCGGCAGAGGCGGAGAAGGTGAGGGCTATTATGCTCTCGTTACCGATCAGTTTCATCAGAATCAGCAAAAAAAGCCGCGACCCTAGCGTGCCGGCGCCCATCCCAATCAGGAGAGCGCCAATGCCGAGGAGCACATGTTCAGTAACGAGCAATTGTCCCGCTTCTCTGCGCGTCAGGCCAACGAGCTGATACAGCCCGATTTCCCTGCTCCTCATTCTCAGAAATATGCTGTTCGCGTTGATCATAAAGATTGCCATAATCGCAAGCAGAAAAATTCCTGCCCCTTCAAATAACGATGCGAATTGAATATCGCCGAATGTCGCTGCCAGAAGGGAAGTATCGTTTTGCAAGGCAGCAAACACAAAATAAAGGGTTGCACTTGAACTAAGCGCGAAAAAATAAAGAGCGTACGGCTTGCTGTTTTTCCGCATACTGCGGATGACCAGCTCAAACAAGGTTAACATGGTCACCTCCAAGCACGGCCTGGACATTCAGGATGTCTTTGAAGAAAGCTTGCCGTGTCTTGCCGCCGCGATATAATTCGGAATACAGCATGCCGTCCTTCAGAAACACGACGCGGCTGCAGTAGCTGGAAGCTACCGGATCGTGAGTCACCATCATGATTGTAATCCTGCGCTGACGATTCAGCCTCTCCATCATTTCAAGCAGCGAGGAGGCTGATTTCGAATCCAGCGCGCCTGTCGGCTCATCGGCAAATACGATAGAAGGCTTGTGGATCAATGCGCGTGCCGCAGACGTCCGCTGCCGCTGACCGCCCGAAATTTCATGCGGATATTTATGGGCCAGCTCCAAAATGCCAAGATCTGCGGCAATTGCCTGATATTCAGCCTCGGCCGCTTCTTTCTTCATCTTTCCCAGCGAGACTGGGAGCAGAATATTCTCTTTTACGGTCAGCGTGTCCAGTAAATTGTAATCCTGAAAGATGAACCCGAACTTCTTACGCCGGAAAGTAGACAATTCCGTGTTTTTCATAGCCGAGATGTCCGCATTATCAACTGCTATTTCCCCTTCGGTCGGCTTATCAAGCGTCGCCAGGACATTGATCAACGTCGATTTCCCCGACCCGGAAGGCCCCATAATTCCGATAAATTCCCCTTCCAGCACACGTAAGTCGATGCCCCTCAGCACCTGCTGGACATGGCCCCGCGCGCCAAATGATTTCCGGACTTGCCGCGCGTGCAGCACGGTTTTTTGCAGATGGTTAGGATTCAACTCCACAGCCTCCCGTTCTGATCCCGCCATATATTTAGAAAAAAAGTGTGCCCACCGCTAACATTGGATGACTTCTGATCGTCATATCCGCACAGATTCAAACGAATTGCTTACAGGGAAAGTCATCTCCATTGCGGTTCCTGCCTGCAGCTCCGACTGTACCGTTAGGGAAATCCCGATTTTGAGCGCGACAATCCGTGCAAGATACAGCCCCAGTCCGGTTGCCGCATTTAGCAATCTGCCGTTTCCTCCGGTAAATCCTTTATCGAAAATACGCGGCAAGTCATGCGGGGCAATGCCCGGACCTTCATCTTTAATCGTGATTCTGATAGGACCGTCAGGCAAGACCGTCGTCGACAGAAGAATCATTCCACCTGCCGGACTATATTTGACCGCATTCGTTAACAATTGTCGGATGATGAACCGGCACCATTTGCGGTCGGTCCTTACATAAGCCTCTTCGCCGTAAAATTCCACGGCAATGTTTTTCTCCACACACCAAGAGGCCAGCTCGCGTACTTCCAGGGCGGCAAGTTTCTGAATCCCTGTCTCTTCCAGCAGGTAGTCCGCCTCCAGCGATGGCAACCGTGAAATGTATAATTGCTGGTCGATGAGCAGATGAATCCGCAGCCATTCCGATTCAATTTTGCGCAGCGCCGGATCGCTTCTAAGTGTATCTATCGTTAATTTCATCGCGGTCAGCGGCGCTTTCACTTCATGGACCCAGGCGGCAACATACTCCTCTTCTACCGTCCGGGCTCTACTGCTGTCTGAAAGTTTATGCGAGTACCAGTGCCCGGCCGCCCGCAAGAGCCGATTCGCGGCTTTTTCATGATAGAAGTAAGCGGGGGGCAATGCTTCCATCCAATCTTCTTCCAGCTTTTCCGCCAGTTCCGCCACGGCGCGTCCGAATTTCATTTCTTTTCGAAAGCGCCACCCGAGAAAGATTGCCATGGACACAAGTAACAGCATGTTTAAATACAGCATCGAGACAGCTTGTATCGCAATCCCCCTGTCGATCCATAGCAGCAAGTCCACGAATAACAAGGAAAGCAGATAGAAAACAATCCAGCTTTTCCTGTCAGCCAAATAACGGAGCAGCAAGTCCTTTCCTCCTCACATCGTGGCGGCCATATAGCCGAACCCTTTCTTCGTTACGATGGCTTCTTCCAGTTGAAATACCGTAAGTTTCTGGCGCAACCGGGTTATATTCGCGGTCAGCGTATTGTCATTGACGAAACGTTCGTCATCCCAAAGCTTGCGTATCAAATCGTCGCGGGATATCACGGTATCCCTCGCCTTCACGAGAACAACGAGTATATAAAATTCATTCCTTGTTAAAATCACGTCCTGCCCATGTTTGCGGATCAGCCCGCGCTTCAAATCAATGACGGAGCCGTTCCATACGATAAGATCGGCCGCTTCCTCCGCGTAAGCATACGTCCGGCGAAGAATGGCCTGAACTTGGGCCAGAAGCACGTCCATATGGAACGGCTTTTGAATATAATCGTCCGCTCCCATATTCATTGCCATCACCATATCCAGAGGATGATCGCGCGAGGATAGAAACAGAATCGGCACTTTCGAAACTGCCCGAATCTCCCGGCACCAGTGAAACCCGTCATACATCGGGAGCTGGATATCGATAATGACCAGCTGGGGCTGCACGTTAATAAACGTGTTCATGACGTCATCATACCGCTCCGGCCCCGTAACGTGAAACGACCATTGCTCCAATCTCTCCTTCAAGGAACGAAAAATGGCAGCATCGTCTTCGATAATAAAAATGTTGATATCCATAACGGCCAACCCCCTTTTCACCATTGTCCGCTGTTATGGTTCCTAACGCAATGTATCCGCAACTTTTTTCATCCCATCATTCTCGTTCGGCATATGGAAAGAACATTCGCACCGTTATTCCCCAAACAAAAAGGAGGAGAAAATATCTCCCCCTGAACACTTGTTCTAAACAAAATATGCGTTCTCACCTGCCGCGTCAGCGGATAAATGTCGGTTTCCTTACTTGGGAAGCAGCATCGTGAACAACATGGCCGCCAGCTCCTGCTTGTTTAACGCCCGCTGTGAGCCATAGTCGATCACGCCGCCGGATTCGGTTACCTCCGGTCCGTGCAGCTTCCAGATCACTGCGGAACTGACGGCATCCGCCGCCCATTCCGACGTGCCGGGCGCGAGTCTAGCCGTCGAATCCGGTACCCTGATTCCCGTTTCAACCAGTAAGCGGAAAACGATAGATGCCGCTTCTTCCCGGGTAATCGGACGGTCCGGTTCGAACAAGCCGTTGCCCGTCCCATTCAGGATGCCGGCCTCGACGGCCGCTTGGATATCTTTTCGATACGGAGAAGTTTCTATGTCTTTAAATGAGGATGGATGTGCGGACCCGGGAATGCTCCATATCGCGTTAAAAGCATGGATGAAGGCTCCCCTGGAGACCGCTTCCTGCGGTTGAAACGGCTGTGACCGCTCATCCGTCAAGAAGCCGAGCGACTTCAGGCCAAGGATGTAGGTGGCATACGGATGACCGACCGGTACGTCCGGATACCCTTCCTGGTTCTCCGGTATTTTGGCCCCATAGCTGAATACATTTAAGTATTTCAGATAGGCTATGCGTCCATCGGCATCCTTCTTGAAGGCAAGCGGTTTTCCTTGTTCATCCACAAACAGCAGATCGTCGACCTGCTTCAGCCGGTGGCGTCCGGATACATCGCTCACAAGAAGAGAACCGTCTCCTGCCGCTTCGACTCGGGTCAGTAATTTAATCCGCAAATCGGAATACAAGCCCTCGAATTTGGCGAGAGCATTCTGGGGCTGAGGCTTATAACCCTCCGGCCCGAATGTCGATTTACGAGCGGCATAATAATGATCCATAAAGGCGGCAAATAAGTCGTTTCGCAAATCCCCGTTCGAATTATAAGAAACGAAAATACCTGTTTTGCGGTCAGGCAGCAGCCACAACAATGAGCTAAAGCCTAGAATATCGCCTCCTTTGGAGATGACGTCTTCCCCGTTTGCACGAGAGGGATCCACAGGAGATTCAAAGCCATAGGTCATATCGGGAACATCCCGATGGATGGCCGTGTGGTAGGTCGACATCCCCTTCACCGATTCAGGGGACAAAATAACCGTGCCGTCAGGAGCCCGGCCGCCGCCGAGGAAAGCTTTCATGAACAGAGCCATATCGGAGGCTGTCGATATCATACTCCCCTCCGGCCATTCGCGCGGTGACAAATCGTACACCGGAATGGCGCTGTTCGCCGGATCGTAAGCCTTTACCAGCCGCTCGGACAATTCATTGTTCAGGCTGAAGCTGCTTGAGGTCATCCCGAGCGGATCGAACAAATTCTTCTGCATATAACTCCCGAAAGGTTCTCCGCTTGCTTGCTGGACGATGTACCCTAGCAGCTTCGACGCGAAATTATCGTACATGTAGGACATTCCCGGCTTTCGTACGACCGGCGGAAACTGATGGAAGATGCTTTCTTTTAATGTAACCGGCTTCTGAGAATCATTCGTCAAAAAATCGGCATCTGAAGCTTCGCGCACTTCAAAACCGGTTGTATGCGTCAATAGATTCTCGATTGTAACCGGTGTATCGAAGGGATTGGTTATTTTGTACCCGTCCAGGTACGTTTCAATATTGTCCCCAAGCGAAATTTTCCCTTGTTCGACGAGTTGCATGACGGCAGCCGCCGTGAACACTTTGGAGACAGAAGCGATTCGAAAGGTAGACCGGCTTGCGTCTACCTGCGATTGCGACATTCGATCGGTTACGCCGTAACCTTTGGAGACGAGCACTTTCCCGTCATGAACGACGGATATCACAGCCGCCCCGGCTTTTTGCTTAATGGCATCGTTGGCGAAGAAACCGTCCAGAAACGCCTCGACTTCCTTGCCGTCATGCGGACCGTTCGTAAAATCTCCCGGGGCGGGACTTCCGATTGAGGAAGGCCGTTTACCGGAAGCAAGCGAGTTCGGTGCCGGCTGGTGAAATGCATACACAGCTGATTCCGCAAAGAGGCTCTGGGCCAGTAATGCGGCCAGAATGCAAAACGTGCGGCGGGATCGATTTTTTTGTTTATTCAATTTAAATCCTCTCCTTACTCTGTATTCATGAAACTTGTAACCGCAGGCGACAAAGAATTTAGGTTTGGGGGGAACTCATTTAAGGTTGAACGGCCGTCCGTACACCGTAATTGTATGGTTTCGATTCGGCACTGTCGTTGGATTTCGGTGATAATCTAGTGGGGAAACGTTACAATGTTGTCACGTTCGGATCCACTCCCTATCATTGGGGGATTGAATTAGTAGTACCCTCCGACTCGTCCATACACGGAAAAGGATAGATGTTCTTGTCCGGTGCGAAAGACAAGAACATCTATCCTTGTTATAAAACGGATTGCGCTCTAAGCCGGTCTAACCTTGCGTGCTGCCCTGAGCAGCCTTTAATTTTGTGGGGGATTATCCCTTTGTCTGCGTTTGAATTTGCCGGGCAACCCGTTCTCCCAGTTCCGCCGACGCTTGGTACAGATAGCTTAAGACCACACTTTGCGTTCCATGGGATATGCCGGCAAGATCGGCGGAAAGGTTCTCCGCCAGATGCTCTTGCTGCACAGGAGGCAGAGCGCGATAGTACTCGCCAGCCTGTGTAAAATTGTCCGGTTTGGGCAGTTCGGACCGTATGAGACGGCCCTCCACATATCTGCCGTTACCACTGGTCACAAGGGAATCGGGCGACCAATTTTGTTGATGATTGACAGGAATTTTGCGGAAATCCGGACCTAACCGCCGGCGCTGAGAATCCCAGTAAATATTCGCGCGGCCTTGCAGCAGCTTATCGTCCGATAGCTCAGCTCCATCCAAGAGATTGGACGGCGAGAAAGCTATTTTCTCCACCTGATCCATATAGTTGTCCGGATTGCGGTTCAGTACCAGCCGGCCTACCGGCAGCAAAGGGTATTGCTTCTCGTCCCAGACCTTCGTATCATCCAGCGGATCAAAAGGAAGATTGGCTTCATCGTCCGGGTTCATAAGCTGTACATGCAGCCCGTATTCAACGGTTTTGCCCGCTGCCAGGGTATCAAATAAATCTTTGCCTGCAAAATCCGGATTCTCGCTCAATCGGGCCGCTTCACGACGGTCTATAACCTGTACGCCGGCAAACGGTATCCAGTGGTATTTTACATAGGTGCGGACGCCCCGTGCGTTTCTCCACACATAGGTATTTACACTATGACCCGGAATATGGCGATAGCTCTTAACCGTGCCCGCGTCCGAGTAGAGCCTGACCAGGAAATGAGTGGATTCGGGCGCTCTGGCAACGAAGCTCCACAACCGTTCCGGATCGATCAGGTTGTTTACCGGCGAGGGCGAAAAGGCTTGAACGAACTCCGGAAAACGAATGGCGTCCCGTACGGAAAATACGGGAATATGATTGCAGAGCAAATCAAAAACACCTTGTTCCGTGTAAAACTTGGTGGAAAAACCGCGCACATTGCGGGAAGTGTCCGGGGTGCCTTTGTTGCTTACGGCAAGGGAAAACCTCACGGTGACGGGAACCTGCTGGCCGGGATTTTGTAAAAAGCAGAGCTTGGTGTAGGCCGCCATGGAATGGACGGTCTGAAAGTAACCGAAGGCACCGGAGCCTTTCACGTGCACCGGCCTTTCGATCATTTTTGTATGTACAAAGGTTTCCAGTGTTTCGTGTAAAAGATTGTCCTGCTCGAGTACCAGACCTCTTTCGCCTATCGTCTGTGAATGGAAGACTTCCGGTGTGTTCCCCGCCCATTGCGCAGGAATGCGGCCTCTAGGAGGCTCCTCCTTCGGTACATGCTGTGCCGCAGGTTTCTGCGGAGAACCGCTGCGTGAAGATGCTGCATCTGATTGAAACCGTCCGTTGTTTCCTTCCATAATCATCGTCCCTCCCACACGTCCATTTTTCCGGCTACCTTATTGTATATGTGGAGCTTCGGAACATTTATACCCCTGTACCGTCTATCCTGGAACGACATTGGCTTTATTTTCTACTACGTCACGCGCCCGCCCCCGGAAATGCCCATAGACGGCTATCCATAAATAAGAGAAGAAGATCACCCCGGGGAGTGATCTTCTTCTCTCATGTATGGATTTTAAAGCTGACTGACCGCGTGATCGGCCGGCTGTTCTACTGGATCGATTCCAGGTGCTCGCCCAGACGATCCCACGTTTCGGTGATGCCTTGCAGCATGCCCATATCCAGCACCTGCTTCAAGCCCTCGGCCGTTGCATATTCGCCTTTGCTGATGACTTTGGTGCCGCCTTCAACTTCGATGAACGTCAGCGTGCAGACCGTGGCCGGCATCGTTTCCGCAATGTTGCCTTCCGCGTCGGAGAAATAGTCCGTGTACACGATCTTCTCCGGTGCCTGGATCTCGCTGTATACCGCTTTGCCCCACGATTCCATACCGTAGAAGTCGCCCTGATTTTTGTCCTCGCATTTCATGCAATAATGCCAAACGCCGCCGACACGGAAATCCATGTTGCATACCGGAATGCTCCAGCCTCTCGGACCCCACCAGTGCTTCAGATGCTCGGCCTGTGTGAAGGCCTCGAAAACCAGCTCACGGGGAGCTTTGAATACGCGCTCCAGCGTCAGTGTTTTGTCTTCTACCTTGGATGTCATTGGATTGGTCATTGTAAATTCCTCCTCAATAATTGGGTTCTCTTCCATCAGTCTTGCCGATCTTCCCCGCTTTCCCGGCCCTGCAGCTTCTGCAAATAGTCGTCCAGACGGTCGAATCGTTCCTCCCAGATGACGCGATAGCTTTGGAGCCATTCATCCAGTTCCCGGAAAGGTTCCGGCTGGAGGCTGTAGATTCGCCGATTCGCATCCGCCTGTGCCTTAACAAGGCCCGCTTCGCTCAGAACACGCAAATGCTTCGATGCCTGAGGCTGGCGCATCTGCAGCCGCTCCGCAATTTCCCCTACGGTGAGCGGACATTCTCGGAGCAGATCCAAAATCAGCAGCCGGTTGGGCTCGGCAAGAGCACTCATGACGCGAGCGTCCATCGTCATCATCCATTCTCTGCCGGTCTTGTAAGGATGTGTCCGGAGTCGTTGTTCGGATTGCTTTTCCTTGCTGAAATCAATATACCACATAAGGAATATTCCCGTAAAGGAATATTTATATCCGCTTATAGAGTCATCATCCCTGCCGGATGACCGCCTCTATTATCGTTACGTTTCGTAAAGACTGAAGTGTATTTGTATGCGAAGACCGGTGATTTTTCCCAAACTCAAGGCCGATTCTGACGATTCGTTTGATTTTATCTTATAGGGATTACGAATAGTTTCCGTTTGCCGGTTGCGTGCTATAATTTACCCGAGGAGGTTAGCGTATAGATGGACTCTATCGACATGAAAATCATCCGGTTGCTTGAAGAGGACGGGAGACTTTCTCATGAAGAGATAAGCAAATGTCTTCACATTTCCCGTCCGGCTGTTCATCAGAGAGTCGCGAAGCTTGAAAAAAACGGAATTATTAAAGGATATCGCGGCATCGTAGATTGGAGTCGATTGGAACAAAAAATCAAAGCTTATATTTATGTCAAAATGAAGTGTCTAAATTTTAGAGAGACTTCGGATAAAATCGTGGCTCTCCAGGTCAGAGATGTTACTATCCTGGAATGTCAACGGCTTGCGGGAGAATGGTGCATGATGCTTAAAGTGCGGGTATCCGCCCCCGAGCAACTTACCAATTTAATCGATGAAATGGTTAAAATTCACGAGGTTCAGGAAACCTCCACGACTTTCATTTTGTCTACCATGTATGAAAATGGGCGAAAAGAAAATTGAGTCCGCCCTATCCGTAGCGTTTTTGATTAGACAGGAAGGAGCAAGACTATGAAACAGCCTCCGGGGACAGATCTTACTCAGGCGGGAACTTCCAAATTTCTCGGCACTGCAGCCGCTTTGATGTCGGTTTATTTGTTCTGGGGCGGGACCTACCTCGGAATGAAAGTCGCTATTGAAACGATCCCGCCTTTTACGATGGGAGGAGTTCGTTTTCTAAGTGCCGGGTTAATCTTATACGTGCTGGCGCGATTGACAGGGGAAAAACGCCCCAACGCCGAAGAATGGAAAGGCGCGGGAATTACAGGCGCCTTGCTGCTGCTAGGCGGAAACGGGGTCGTAGCTTGGGCCGAACAGCGTGTCCCCTCCGCCATTGCCTCTCTGCTGGTCGCTACCGTTCCTTTATGGATGCTCGTATTCGGTTGGATGGGCCGCAGCCGAAATAAGCCCTCAACTGGTATCGTGGCGGGCCTGTTACTTGGTTTCGCGGGAATTGTCATTCTGGTCGTCCATCCCGGTTCGTCTTCTGGCGGAAATCTGGATATGCTGGGGATCGTCTCTCTCCTGCTCGCTTCCGTCTCCTGGTCAATCGGTTCTTTGTATTCCCGCAAAGCCAATCTTCCCGAATCGCCGCTGCTGTCTACCGCTCTCCAAATGATCATCGGCGGAGCTTTGCTTTTAATCACTGCGCTTGTCCTGGGTGAATGGTCCGGATTACAACCGAGTACAATCACCCTTCGTTCTTATGCGGCCCTCGGATATTTGATCGCATTCGGTTCTATCGTCAGTTATACGGCCTACATCTGGCTGTTAAAACATGCGGAACCCGTACTGGTTTCCACTTATGCCTTTGTCAATCCCGTCGTTGCCGTATTTCTGGGCTGGTCCCTGGCCGGCGAACAGTTGTCCCCCAATTCGCTGACGGCCGCTGTCTTCATTGTAGCCGCGGTTGTCGTGATTACGCTCTCCCGAAAAGGCAAAGGCGCGAGAAAACCACCCGGCCGGTCGGCATCCGTTACCAGCCGCGATTGAACGACATTTTAAACGGTTACGCCAAAAAACAAGCCATTCTCTTCGTCCGATCTAGAAGAATGGCTTGTTAACACAGAACCATACTATGGTTAATAAGCTTCTGTGGTGTTCAGGGAAAATACCCTGCAACTTAATAAGGTTACGGTTTAATAAAACGACGACAGGCCTTAGGAGATTAGGGTTTGTCGTTTTTTGATGAATAAAACGTACAAACAGCGCTCACATTCATGGAGTAATAGTAGTCTGGTTTAAAAGTTTACTAATAGGATAGATTATCATCCAATCAATTACTGGCAGCCGTTCATATCCTATAGCAAATCTACCAAAAGGAGAGGAATGTGTATGCCATTTTCTACAGGTGTAATTACCAATACGAGAGACTTCGGTACCGCATCTTCTAACATTGTTATGAACGTCAGAAACTTGGATACCACAAACCCGGTAACCGTTACGGTGCAGATATTCGCTTCTGTAAACTCCACTACATTCTACACGGCCTATCTGATATCGTATGTAGTTCCTGCAAATTCTTATAATGTTAGAGAATTTTTTATTGCCGGGAACACCTCTTATGAAGTTCAAATTAACACGACTTCCGTTGTAACTCCCAATGCGTTACTCTCTGTGTTCGGTATCGACGGATTTGGAAACCTTGTCACGGATCAACGTATTCTTCAATCCGAATTAAGCTTTATTCCGTCACTTAGTCCAGTTATGTAAATAGGCTTTCTTGTGAGTGCCATACTTTCAAAAATACATTCTTCACATTCGATTGTGAAGGATGTACATAAAAATGTTCACCCTATTTACGTGATCTTTTTACGTCCGACGCTATAGCGTCTCATCGAACTGGGAACACCTTTAATCTCAAGAATACCGTCATAAATCAACTGCCTCACCCGGTATTCAAAATAAGCGTCTCCGATAAATTGCTCACAATAGCCCATCGCTTCTCCAATCAGACGAGCTGTTTTCAGATAACCATGATCAGAGGCCGGTCTTAGCTTGTCCAGCTTGCCCAGCAAGTACATGTCATAATAATTATCGGGCACCTCAGCCACTGCTCCATCACGCCAAATTCGAAGTGTTCCGCTTTGCTTCGAAATTGTTTGCCATTCCCGCTCCAACCGTGTCCTATCCGCATCTCTCAGGCAGCTGTTATCCTTCATGCGGACAAGCGCCGCCTGCAGTTTGTCTGACGGAATCTCTCCCGAGTGCCTGTAGCTGATCGCGGCATCCGGACGGTTATCAAGCTCCTCACAGATTGCGCAAGCATCATAAAGCACTAAAGAATTGGACCGCCCGCTTAACAAACGGATCGCGTGCAGCATTCCCGTCTGCTCGCATGCGTTGCGGCTGGTCCAGATAATTACCTTCGCCTGTTCCGGAATTTTGTTGACCTGTTCCAGTAACTGATTGTAATCCTCTTCCGGGTCATCGCAAACTTCACATGCCTCGGTAATATGGTCCTGAAACCAGTCCCACCTTGCTTTCCATCCTTCGTATAAGTCCAAGCCGCGAATCGGTCCAATGGCGTAGTTCTCGCTCAGCGTAATCACCTTGTGAGTGCCCGACCAGTTGAGCTGGTTCAGAGCCACTTTTAGGCTGCCCGCAAAAGAATCGCCTACAACAAAATGGACATGGGTACAGGTCGGAACCGGGTCCCAGGCCGCCCTTTTTTCTGCGGATTCAATTAATTCGTCATACAGCTCAATGAGTTCGGAAATCGCTTTTTCCCGCGGCGCTTCCCGCTCTTTCAGCTTCCTGATTTGTTCCAAAGCAAATCCCAGATAAAGCTTCGTGCCTTGATTCCCCAAACGATCAAATACCCTAGCGATCCCCGGTTTACCACCCATTTCTATCCTCCCTCTCTTTTCCTTTAGAAGCTTTTCAATATAAATTTTACAGCCTTTTACGCCTAGGCAGAACCGCTTGGCAGGATTAACAGAAACCCAAGTAAGATAATCATCATAAATAAATAACGTTCAAATTTATCGGCCGAAATTCGCTTATTCAAAAGAACACCCAGTCCGGTAGCCGCGAGAATAGCGGGTAAAGAGTACCCGTACAAAACAAATGCATCCAACGTCCATAACCCGCCAAGTGCATGTCCTGTCACAACGAGTAAGCCGGATATAAGAAAATGAGCCTGCAGCGTCCCCCGAAAGCGATCCGGATTCCAGCGCCGCAAAGTACCGTAAACAACGACCGGCACACCGTTAAAATTATAGGCGCTGCCAAGAACTCCGGAAGCAAAACCGAACGGCAAAACCCATCCTCGGTTGTTAAGCAGCGGCCGCCCGATTTTCCGGGAGAGTATCTTCTTCAATAAGGAATAGCAGCCGAAAATGATTAAGAAAATACCAAGTGCGGAAGTAATCACGATAGAAGGAACAAGATGAAGCATAATAAGCCCGAAAGGAATACCGATTACGGTGGAAGCGGCCAATCGAATCAGGACAGGACGTTCAACATGGCGCCAACCGCTGAACACGGTCAGCAAAGCAACGGTCAGTCCCACCAAACCGATCAGGGCAACCGACGTTTGTAGAGGCACCGGCAGCAGGGCAAGCAAAGGCATGCTCACGATCGCCTCCCCGAAGCCGAACATAGATTTCATGAAGACGCCGACAAAAACCGCAGCAACCACCAGCACGATCAGAGAGATAGTCATAGTTCCCTCCCGCCGGCTAAGTAAGACCGCCCGTTCAACGAATTTGCATCAAAAATTAAATAACGCATAGAACCCCTCCTTTTTATACAGGACTATATAATATCACACTATATTCCTGTATAAAATACGATTTCTAACGGGTTATATGCGGTATATATGCGTTTCAAAGACTATCAAACAAGATCCTACACATAAGTTTATTGCGAAGGCCATAAGCGCGCACACATGGGTTCTGATAGGGTGTTGAATTTATGAATTGTTCCATTTGCAGCCGCATGTTTCTCCTTCATCAGAAAACGATACATGTCTTTGACCTGGGACAAGAACATGTATCGTTAACCAATCACCCATTTTGTCTTAACCGTTTTTGTAATCCATAATGCGGTAATACATCTTTCTATCCTTCAGTTTAAGGAAATGGGAACTTGCCGGATAAAGATTAGCTTCAATAATTCCGATACGTCCTTTCCGGTTTATTCCGACGTCCAGTCCATATATACGGTGTCCCGGAAAAAATGCGCTTAATCTTTTCGCGGAACGTATGGAAACACGATCAATATGGGACTCTAACGCACTGGCGGACAGGTGCCGAACGGAAGATCGTCTAATGCCGGATTTAAAACGGTGCAATGTCCCCTTACTCCGTGTATGGTTGGAAACGATATAACCTTTACCTGCAACTTTGATGACCTTTCCTGTGACTACCCATTCAGATGAGTACATTCTCCGTTGAATGATGACTCTCATATCAAAAGGGCGTTTGTTGATGGTTGGACGAGTAATTCTGCGTTGAACCATATAACTGGCGTATCCGATTTTTCTTCTAATATAACGATACGTATTGGTTCGACCCCGAATTATAATTTTTCTGTTCTCGTAACGTACGGCGTACTTATGATTTCCTTTCCATGAGACTTGAATGACCCCCCGTCCACGGCTCCCCCACACCGGTTTCACGATAACATGCGTGTACTTGGAGAGAAGTTTCGAAAAATTATGCCGGGTCAGGAGCCTCGTTTTGAGTACGTAACGTTTTAGAGATGCATGCCTTCTCAATATCAAATATTTGTACCACTTATTTCTTGTATTCGATCCCATAGGACTCCACCTTTCTCATCCGCATTTTAGGCTACTGAGATAGCGTTCAAGCAGTTCCAAAAATAATTCCATTTCCTTGTACGTTATATCGCCTATATTGGCAATCCGGAACGTATTTAGTTTCTCAAGTTTGCCGGGATAAATCATCATGCCGTTGCTGTAAAAATAATCATGCATAGATTGAAAGTTATAACCCGCACATTGAGGTTCGAGAATGGAAGTAAGGATTTTGGAATGATGCTCTTCGGGGACGATATAGGTTAGCCCCAATCGGGTTAACCCGTTAATTAAGGTTTTCCAGGATGTCGCGTACCTTTCGTACCTTTTATCTACTCCCTCCTGCTTTAATTCCTCAATCGCTTGTTTAAGCGCATATAAGGTTTGGACTGGAGGAGTAAACCGCATCTGCCCATGTTCCGCAAAATAGTTGTATTGAGCATACAAATTCAAATAATAGCTTCTTGGTTTCTGGTCTTTCAAATGCTCCAATTTATTTTTTTCGGCTATCACGAACGATACCCCGGCCATTCCCTGTAAGTTTTTGTTGGAGCTAGCCGCCAGATAGGCAATGTTCATTTCCTTCAATTGAATCGGAATGGCCGCAAATGAACTCATGGCATCTACAATCATGTCGATTTGATACCTTTTGCATAATTCTCCGATATCCTTTATCTTGTTAAGCAGACCGGTTGTCGTCTCATGATGTACGACGGCCAGATGGGAGATGGTGCGTTTGGAGGATTGGATGTGCCTTTCTAAATCAGCCAAATCAATAGCATCATCGGGAGGGCTTTTGAATTCAAAATAGTTCACTCCATAAACCTTCGCTATCTCGCACATCCGTTTTCCATAGGCTCCATTATTGACAATGACCACCGTATCGTGATTCGGGACCGAACTGATGATGGATTCTACCGCTGCCGTACCCGATCCGCCAAACAATATGGTCGTATAATGATCCGGATCTGCAACCAGCCGGGTAAGTTCTGTGGAAATATACTCCATAATTTGACCGAACTCGGCTTCGCGAGGACAAATATCCGGAACCACCTGTGAGCGTTTCACACTTTCTGTAGTCGTTGCCGGACCAGGGGTAAGTAAGACGTTTTTCTTGACGGAGGAATTCATGAACCGCCCACTTCCTTGTCCTTCAAAGGATCGTTATGAATAAAACGCTGCAGACGTTCTTTTACTTCGTGAGGCTTCATATGCGGGCGAGCAAGCTGATCCTTGGAATTTTTGGATATTTTCAGGAGCACGAACGTAAGTCCTTTGTTTACTTTCCATTCCTGTAAAAAAGTTTGCAGCTCCTCGAGACTGTGAACGTGAACCGAGTTCGTATATCCGCAGGAAGCGGCAATATCTATAAAATCAATAGAATGGGATACCGTACTTTGCCCGCCTGTCGATTCATGAGCGTTATTATCGAGCAGAATATGAATCATGTTGGCCGGATGATAATACGCGTTGGTTGCCAGGCTTCCCATACGCATCAGGAGAGAACCGTCTCCGTCAATGACGACGATATCTTTGCTTGGTTGGCTCAAAGCCAACCCAAGTCCTAAAGAACTGATGCATCCCATAGAACCTACCATGTACAGGTTGTTATCCGCATCTTCGATTTCATACAATTCGCGTCCGGTTTTACCCGTTGTCGCGAGCTGTACGGTATTGCCGTCTTTCACGGAGTTAATCGCAGACAATGCATCATACCGCGTAGGCATTTGATGATCCGCATAAGCATGCTGACGGATCTGATTTAAATGAATGGAGGTTTGCTGATTTCGCAGCTGCACTTTGTCAAAAGTGCCTTTCTTAACGACAAAAAAGAACGGGCGATTCCGGGCAATGTGCTCGTCAGCCTGAATCAGCTGCTTTTTTGCCTCCTCAAAATCTTTGGAAAGATACTGCCATTCCACATCCATCAAATCCAGCATTTGCGTTGTAATCTGGCCCATTAGTTCATGCTGAGGCTCATCAGGTATGCCCGGCTCTCCGCGAAGGCTGACAAATCCGAGCAGCGGAATAAGAAAAGGGTAATTAAGGGAGGTCAATGGCGAAACAGCGTTGGTTAGTCCTGAATTTTGCATAAGGACTACCGACTTCTTTCCCCCTACATAAGCTCCCGATGCAATAGCGACCGCATCTCCTTCGTTAGCCGCTGCAACATAATCGCATTCGTTTATGGCATAATTGATCAAGTTTTTTAAAAAGGAACAAGGAACACCGCTGAAAAAGGTATATCCTAATTTTTTCAACTCTTCTCCTAACAATTTGGTGTCCATTATGCATGCTCACCCGAATCCGGTTCTGACGACGGAAGGTATTGCTGTTCCGCAGCTTCCAGCTCTTCGGCCCCTTGAAGTCTGAATACTTCTTCCAGGGGTGCGACGTCTTTTTCGACATGAACCAGGCTTTGATCTCGATAAATTCGGTCAGATAAGTGTTTCATTGCTTGAATGGATGCCCTCAAATTATGGTTTGCCCAGATCACAAGGCTAATCCCCATCTCCTGAAACCTCACGGTTGGGGTCGTATAGTATTTGGTAGGCACGATCACTACCGGCAATCTTCCGGCCCATTCCTTCATAAACGCTTCAATCTCTGCGACATCCGATCTTTTGCTGTGTATAAATACGGCATCGGCTCCCGCCTTCCGGTACGCCTCCGCCCGCTCCAGCGCCACTTTAAGCCCTTTCCCCGTAATAAATGCTTCGACTCTGGCCACCACCGTAAAATCCTCGTCCGTTTGGGTATCTTTCATCGCCTTAATTTTTCCGGAAAACTCTTCGATATCAGCCAAAGACTGCTCTTGACCGTTAATAAAAGAATTCGTTTTGGGGAACTGCTTATCTTCAATACATACTCCCGCAATATGACGCTGCTCCAGCTTCTTCACTAGCCGTCTTGCGTTATTAAAGTTGCCGTACCCCGTATCTCCGTCCAACAAAATCGGGATGGAAGTAGCATCACTCATGAATTCCAAAACATCCAAAACTTGCGTCCAGGAGGCCTCATTGTTGTCCCTTACTCCCATCGCTGCAGAGATGGATAACCCGCTGGCCCAGATTCCTTTAAACCCCGCCTCCTCCACTATTTTGGCCGACAGACCATTATGGGCTTCCATAATAAACTCCGGTTTTTGTGAATGGATCAAGTCTCTAAACTGCTTTGTTTTTTTCATTGAAATGCTCTCCTTCTCCCCCTAGAGTAACGTGCATGGAACCTACTTTCGAATAAGTCGCTTGTTTCTTCGGATGGTCTTGATCATCGTACGATCGGAAAGTTGAGTAAATAACATGTGTCCAGGGCGTGAATTGGCCTCAATAATCCAAATACGGCCTTTTTTATCTATGGCAATGTCAACCCCCAATTCACGAACCGGGTGCCGTTTATTAATCGTTTTGGCTATGATGACGCACAGTTTGGAAATTTTGCGCGAATAGGTATTCGCTTTTGTGCGGTTGTGCTTAAAAAGACTGTAAAGTACCCGATTCAAAGATACTGCATGCCCTCCTTTAAGATAATTGGTAACATACTTACGAGGTGCCGCGACACGAGCGACCTCGCCGGAAACAACCCATTTCCCCCTCGGCTTCTGTAAGTAAATCCGGATGTCAAAAATCGACCCGTGGTACTTGGCTAAGCGAAGTCCTTTCTGTACCAAATACTGATGTCCAGGATTCCGGTATGACTTAATGGCTTTAAAGAGAAAACGAGATCGAACAACCTTTCGTCTTGAAGCACTACGAACCTCGTATCGTTTTTTCAATCTCTTGACCCGGATAATTCCGCTGCCGCCACTCCCGTGATTAGGTTTTATGAAGACCGATGAATAGGTTTTCAGCATTCGCTTGGTCCTCGATTTCGTAAACCAGCGGGTTTTAGGTAAATGCCGACGCAAAACGGGATGTTTCAACATGACTTTGTACTTTTTCATTTTTCCAACGGACACTGGTCATCCCTCTCGTCTTAATGTTTTGTAAAGCATGCTGTAAGCATATGCATCCGGATTTCCGCCTGCGTGGACCTCTGCCACGGTTTGAAATCAAGATTCATTTCATAAACGGCATATCCTTGCGGTTATAATTAAGAAAAATCCAAGGAGACAACCTTTCGGATAAGCTCAGTGTTCGGGATAAGAAAATAGACTGTCGCCAATCATAAAAATCCGCTGCCGGAGAGGTGGCAGCGGATCTTTTATTTCCAGCAAGATGATGGAAACGAAGCCTTAGTCAGTTTAATTCTTCATCGGCAGACTTCTAATGTTCATTCTTATCGTTAGTCCCGTCTTTCATCTTTATCGCTTAGCATGCTGTGCGATGACATCCGCCAAGTGTTCGGCATCTCGCCCCATCCATCCTATCAAAGCGGAGCCTCTGCAAGTTTGCCAAGGCAATCCCAAATAATACAATCCCTTCACTTTGCTGACACCGCCGCGATGAATCGGTTTCCCGCTGACATCTGCCGTTTCCGGAATGTCGCTCCACGAATAAGCGCTTCGAAAACCGGTGGCCCAAATGACAGTAGATACCTTCATCCGCGTTTCGTCCTTAAAGAGGACCCCTGCGGAGTCTGCATCTATTGCTCTTTGTTTCAAAGAAACGATTCTTTTTTTCAGGAGGGATTTTAATTCGGTCCCGTATACTTGCTCGGGCAGCTTTTTCAGCCAAGAACCAAGGAGAGACTCCGCGTTCGCTTTCAGCAAACCGAATCTCTCAAAATACCAGAAAATGTTTCTTCCGAACAATTGCATAGGCTTAAAACTCATGGGTCGGCTCACCGAGATCGTGACCTGCCTGCGACCGGAAAGTTCAACCGCGATTTGCGCACCCGAATTTCCGCCGCCGACGACCAGTACGGGACCGTCCGCAAGCTGGGATTCATTTTTATAGCCGGAAGAATGCAGCTGAACGATTTCTTTCGGCAGTTTTTTCGCAAAATCCGGGATGACAGGTTCTTGAAAAGGCCCCGTGGCCACAACCACTTGACGGGCAATAAAAGTTTCCTGTCCGGTTTCAATTTTAAACCCCCCTTCATGTTTTGAAAGGGAATGCACCTTCGTCTGATGCCGGATAGGCAGGGCGAAAGCCTTGGCATACGCCTCCAAGTAATCTGCCGTTTCATCCTTGGAAGGCAAACCGTCAGGCTCCCCCGGAAAGTTCATGCCCGGAAGGCTGCTGTACATCCTCGGTGTAAATAAAGTCAAGGAATCGTAGCGGGCTCTCCAGGAATCTCCGGTTCGCTTATGGGCATCCAGAATGAGGAAGGTTACTCCTTTCTGTTTCAGAAAATACCCCATAGCGAGACCGGCTTGTCCTCCGCCGATAATGATAACTTCCACATCGTTCATCTTCACATTTCCCCTGGCTGCGATTTTATCGTTTATCTAAGGTTCCTCCGACAAACCTTGAGCGAATGTACGAACACCGTACTGTAAAAAATCTTCGACTTTTACGATCGTTATTTTTTGACCGTAGAGCGAAGCGGATATAAAATAGCCGAGATTCATCCAAATAAAAGTCATCGCCGACGCTTCAAAATCGGTTCTCCGGATGACACCCTTCTCGTGCATACGCGTTAAATAGTCGACAAGCAGCTTCTTTAATTGAATCGGTATAGCGGCTGTTTTTTCGTCCAGTTCAGGAAACTGCCCGGTCTCTCTTAATCCGATCAACACCATCTCGCCATTGTGCTTCATAAACTCCTGGTACGCTTCCGCAACGCGGATCAGGTCGGATTGAAGCTCTCCCGTCAAGCTGTCAAAGACTTGATGAATGCCGGGAACATAGGAATACCGGTCCACTAAGGCGTCCAAAATCCCTTGTTTATTAACGAAATGGCGGAAAATCGTACTTTCGTTCACGCCGGCCGCTTGTGCGATTGCGCGTGTCGTCATGCCTTTGTACCCTTTTACCTTCATTAAAGAGATGGCGGCGGTTAAAATCTTATCCCGGGTTTCTTGCGCACTTTGTTCCATCTGCATCACCTTTCATGCATGCAAGTACTTGCTTGCATAGAGTATAACATGCCGGGACACCTTTTGAAAGGATCGTTCCGGCTGCATCGGCGTGACCAGAGGCGCCTGGATTGGATACAAAAATCGTAGAGAGCGGGACTAGGTCCTGAGCAGCCTTTTAAACCTTTAAAAGAAGGAGCTTATATGCTAGCATTGGGTTGTAATCCGCGCTGTATGTCAAAGGAGGAGTTTCATTGGAGGATTTAATCAAATCCGCACGGAAGGCAGCTTCCATAGAAGCGGTTCTATTCGATATGGACGGCGTCCTTATAGACAGCGAACCGATTTATTTTGATATTGAACGCAGTTCGTTCAACCATTTCGGCGTGCCCGTAAGCGAAGAAGACCATCATAGTTTTGTGGGGGTAACGCTGGAATCCATGTGGGAGCAAATACTGGACAAGCACCGGATTCCGTTTGCGCTGGAACAGGTGTTAACGTATCACAAGGACAATGTGATGAACATTTTGTCCGGACATACGGAGCTTACGGCCATGCCGCAAGTGGAGCGCTGGTTAAGCTGGCTGAAAGAAAAGCAGATTCCGATAGCAGTCGCCTCCTCTTCCCCCCGGCCGCTTATTGAGCTGATTATGGACAAGACCGGCCTTGGGTCCTATTTCGACGTATGGGTCAGCGGAGAGGAAGTCAAGCACGGGAAACCGGCACCGGACATTTTTCTTCATGCGGCCGGCTTGCTGGGAGTGGAGCCCTCTTCCTGTCTCGTCATCGAAGATTCGCGCAACGGCGTCAAGGCCGCGAAAAGCGCCGGTATGCGGTGCGTCGGAATTCAAAATCCCGGTTCGGGCAATCAGGATCTTTCGCTCGCCGATCACCGGGTAAGAAATTTTGAAGAGCTGTGGGCCTTAAAAGATTCGCTGCCTTTTGCCCCGTTTTCTTCGTAAAATTAACCTGCACAAAAGACGACAAAAGCTTGCCTTCTAATGAAGACAAGCTTGTTGTCATTCCCACCAATGCTTCCTTTCACTGATTGTAACATCCCACAACTTCGCATTTCCTTTAAGGGTAATCGTAAGTTCGTTTAGTTGATCGAACGGTATGTCTACAGGTACCGCTTGTATACTCTCCGTGTAATAAACTCTCTCCTGGCCATCAGCCGTAATAATCAGTTCACCGGCAGAATCGCCGTTATCGGGGATTCCATAATAAGCATACAAGTGGGCTTCCTTCTTGGCGGCCCAGTTATAAGTATAAGTTTGGCTCTCTTTCCCTTTACTGCCGTACACATTTAGGTTCGGCTTTATTTTCTCGCCCCCGACTGTGAATTCGGGTAAATCTTTCGTCAGCGGTCTATTGTCCGCAGCTTCTTTCATTTCATTCAAAGCGAGAAGAAGCCCTTCTTTTTTTTGCAGCGTAAAATCAATGAGCTCGGATAAGCTCATAATTCCGATCAGCAGGACGGCAACGGTTAAACCCGAAGCCATCAGCTTTTTCCAAAAAATTTTCGGGGAAGCGGCAACCTTGTACACACACCATCCAATAGAAGCTCCCAATGTATTCGAAATGATATCATCCACGTCAAAAGTACCCAGAAACGTTAACGATTGCAGAGTTTCCAAGCCTATAATCGCCATGACAAACCAGGATAAAAACTTCCAAACATGTGTACGATGCAGCAAGGGCACGAATATTCCGTAAGGGATGAAGGCGGCTATGTTGCCCAGGTTATAGATCCACGAAAAGGAGAGATCCGAGAGATCGGGAAAAAGA
The DNA here is from genome assembly GCF_000739915.1 of Paenibacillus chitinolyticus NBRC 15660. Taxonomy (GTDB): domain Bacteria; phylum Bacillota; class Bacilli; order Paenibacillales; family NBRC-103111; genus Paenibacillus_F; species Paenibacillus_F chitinolyticus. The sequence goes on from NZ_BBJT01000002.1 coordinate 290,231, forward strand.
AGCGGGACCGCTTCGGGAAGCAGCATAAATACATATCCGTACTCACTGTATTCATGTTCCACTCTATTAAAGGCAAAAAACATAAAATACAAAATCAACAGTGTATACAGAACGATTCCGGTCAAAATAAGTTTTCGTAATTTCGTTTCCATGGTGTCTCCTTCATTTTCGGATGTAAGAACAGACGGCTTCTCGCGAAGACTTACACCTAGTATAGAAGGAAACCGTCATGGATCGTATTCCGCTTGATTACACGAAACTTACAGGTTTGTAAGGAAAGTTCGGCCCCTCACCCGCAAAAAAAAAGCCAACCGGACTAATGTACCCGGCAGGCTTCCCGCATTCGTATGATTCAGTTTAGGCAGGACACGGATTGAAAAGATCTACTCTTCCTGCACATCCGCCTCTAATTCGCTCGCAACTTCAATGACTACGGGAATGACGACTTTATTCGTACCGGATACGTAGAGGTCGCCGTCATAATGCCTGAACGGAATCTGGGTATCCTCGTCGTAGCTCCAAATGAAAAAATCACCCTCAATAGACATGCTGGTAGAGCCTTTCACCGTAAAAACGGATGTATAAGTAAAATCAGCTTTGGACGAAAAAATCTGTTTGCACTCCTCCAAAGAGATGGTTTTAGCGGAATTGCCGTTTTCCTGAAACGCTCTTGTAATTCGATAACGCTGGCTCATTGAAAAGCCTCCCCTATTTTTAAGTACATCTATTATAGCTTAGGAACTCAACTCTCGCAGCAACGAATTAACCTAAGGCGCTGTCGGAGAGTCGTTTAAAACTTCATCGCCATTGCGATACAGCCCCAGACCGTTCATTACATAGGGACGAACGATGTCTACAAGCACATCGGCTCGATCTTTTTCCCGGGCATTTAACCAATGATGCGCAGCGCCATAGATTGCTGAACCTGTCATGGCCGCCATAATTTTTATACGATGCCTGTCCGCCCCATGGCCGGTATCCCCTTTCAGAAAAATGTTTTCTATGGCTTGCTGCAGCATCTTCTTTATTTTTTCATCGACAAGCGTAGCCATCGGATAGGAATCCATTCTGCAGATCCGATAAAAATCCACGATGTATCGGTGCGTCATCAAGATCAACTGGTTACATATTTCATCCGTAAATTCCTGTGCATCCGCCACTTGCTCCGGAATCATCTCATGAAAAGCCAGTTCTGTGATTTCGTCAAGCAACGCATATTTATCTTCAAAATGGGCATAAAAGGTGGCACGGTTAATGGTAGCTTTCTGAGCGATATCTTTGATGGTGATTGCATCAAATTCTTTTCTCTGCAGCAGATCTCTGAACGCTTCCCTAATTAACTGTCGTGTGCGCAGCACCCTCGGATCTTGCTGATTTACCATGGCTGTGTCCCCTCTTTAGACATCAAATATCGCAATGTGTTGCCTATGCAACTTTCTTCTAACTCTGCCGGTTGAAATCATAAGCATGCGATACTATTATCTTATCAAACAGGTGTTGTTTAAACAATCCGTGACTAATTCTTTGAGTGGAAAGCAATTAACGGATCATGCCAAGGATTCAATTTAAGAGGAGGATAATCATGAAAGCAATCGCTTTGACAAGCTTTGGAATCCCCGAAGTGCTAGAGGAACTGGAAGTGCCGGTTCCCACAATCACCGACACACAGGTTCTCATCGAAATGCGTGTCTCGTCCATCAACCCCGCAGATATTCTATTGCGCAGCGGCGCGATTCTTAAGAGTCCGATGGCCGACAAATTTCCGGCTCAATTGCCGCTTGTTCTTGGTAATGAAGTAGCCGGCATCGTAAAAGAAGTTGGAGAAAAAGTGCGTCATTTCAAGCCGGGGGATCGTGTTATGGGCATGATTCCGATGGGTTCCTACATGGACTATGTTGCGGTGGAGGAAGATCATCTTGCCATTATTCCGGAGAGTCTTTCCTTCGAAGAGGCAGGTGCCGCGCCTGCGGTTGCCCTGACAGCTTGGCAAGCGCTGTTTGAGCATGGCCGTCTTCAACCGGGACAACGCATCCTCGTTCAAGCCGGCGCCGGAGGTGTGGGGCATGCGGCGGTTCAGTTGGCCAAGCAACATGGAGCATACGTTATCGCAACCGCGAGGGACTATAATCACGATTTCGTCAAAGGACTCGGTGCGGACGAGGTGTTCGACTACACGAAAGTCGACTTTGCCGCCCAAATAACAGAACCTGTTGATCTCGTATTGGATTCCGCTATGGACCCATCCACTTTTGGATCCACTTTCGGTACCGGGTTACCGGGAGAAATCGGAAAGAAGAACTACTCGGTCATCAAGGATGGCGGAACCTATATTTCATTAGCGGCATTCGCGATTAATCAATATCCGAAGGTCCGCGACATTGACGCATATTTCTTCCAGGCAAGACCTAACCGTACTGATTTTGAATCCATTGTTCGCCATATGAAAGAGAATAAATTGAATATCCATATCGATGAGACCTACCCCTTTACTGCACAAGGCCTACTTGAGGCGTATCGCAAAAGCGAAGAGATGCCGAAACGGGGAAAAATCGTCCTATCGAAAAACACGGGATAAACCTCTTGCTTAGTGAGATGGGATGTCTCAAAAGTAAGTTTGCGTACTTGACGGATAGCTTGCCTGATCAAATCATCTTGCAAAAGTAAAGCTATGGCGGTGCCGGGTTCCCCCTACACCGCTGTTTTTCCGGCAATTTAAGCTGCGAAAATTGAGTTAAGAATGCATAAAGACAAAATGATCAACCTGTGAAAGTCGTGTTGTTCTTCAATGCATTCTTCCTGGCCGTTAAGAAGGCATTCAGTTTTTCGGAGAACAAGAGCATGGCTGCGGCGGAAAGTACAATATAAAACGGGAAAACTCCGATGCCGAAAAGAGAAGCCAGAAAACCGAGCAGAGGAGGCATAAACGTGCTGCCCACATAGGCTACGGCCATTTGGTACCCCATAATCGATTGGGAGTGCTTCCGGCCGAAACGCACGGGCGTTTCATGAAGCATGCACGGGTAGATAGGCGCCAAGCCCAATCCCGTTATCATAAAACCCGCAAGCGAGAAAACAGGCGGCAATGGCAGAATCAGCAAGGCCGCGCCGGCGAGAGCGGTGATTTGGCCTGCCCGGATAAGGGTTCGGTTAGCCACTTTGAATGTAATAAACCCCGTAATCATTCTGCCGACTGTGATTCCCGCATAATAAAGGGACACCCACTGCGCCCCGACCGCGGCCGGCACTTCTTTCATATTCACCAGAAAGCTGCTTCCCCACAGCCCGATTGTCGCTTCCGCTCCGGAATAAAACAAGAAGGAGACCAAAGCCAGCTTAACGCCCCTGACCTGTAAAGGCTTTACGGAACTCTCGGAACGCTGATCTTCCGCCCCGTGCAGATCTTCCTTTTCTTCACCTAAAGCGGTGTGGTTGTTCTTTGCTACCCGGTTCCATAGGGGCAGGGTAACGAACAGGAGGATCACCAGGGCAAACTGAATCCCGGCAACCGTCAAGTATCCGTCCCGCCAGGAGTCCGGTCCCGAAATATATTGCGCCATAATAATCGGCCCGAGCGTGGCCCCTACTCCCCAGAAGCAATGAAGCCAGCTCATATGATGCGCTTTGTAATGTGCGGCAACGTAATTGTTGAGCCCCGCATCTACGGCGCCTCCGCCCAATCCAAGGGGGATGGCGCAGAGCATTAACCAGACAAGCGACGGGGCAACAGCGAAGCCGAGCAGAGCACCGGCCGTCATGATGCAGCTGATGAGGGTGAGTTTCCCCGTTCCGAACCATTTAAGCAGGGTTCCGCTTGCCATACTGGAAACGATCGTGCCGGCTGTGACGGTCATAAACAGCAAACCGGCGGTTTCAAGCGGCACGCCAAGATCCGTCTGCATAACGGGCCAGGCCGATCCCAGCAAGGAATCAGGCAGTCCCAAGCTGATAAATGCCATATAAATAATCAATAAAAAGAAAGTAGCCATAGGTCACCTCTTCTCCCGAATCATAAGGTCAAGCCCGAGGCGCTGTAATCCCCGTAAATAATCCCGCTTCCAGTCACTGGTCGTAAGTTCCGGAAGATGCTCTTCCGGTATGTAAGCGGCGCTCCTGCTTGCGATTCGATCAAGAAGTTGTCGGTTTGCTTCATCGTCGCAAAAAATAATCGCATGGGGATTAAGAATAGCGGTAAACGAAGCGACCAGCCTGCTGATGGCGTCTATCTCCTTCTCGCAATCGGCTATTTCCTCCGGTCCCGCTTCCCGCTTCAAAGCCTGGAGGAAATTGCGGTCATCATACTGAGGTACGAATGAAACTTCTCCCGAGAAGAACGTACTTCCCCGTACCACGTCCCCATTGACCAGAATGCCGGCGCCGGGCCCGTTTTGTCCGAAATACAGATAGATCATGGACGGGTTTTCCGTCTTGGCCGCGTTTAAACTATACCCGAGAATCGCCGCATTCATATCGTTCTCAACCGCTACCGGGACGGAAAAACGCTCTTCAAAATCGCTCTTCAGATCAAAATGATGAAACTGCTCGTATCCGGGAATGTAGATGATGCGGCCGTTATTGACCGCGCCGGGCACGCCGACCGCTATGGACCCGATTTTCGGGTATTTTGCGAGGATTTTACCGATTTGTTCCGATAAGCAAATAACAGGGTCCAGCAGCACACCGGACGTTGTTCCTTGTTCTTTTATCTCTCCCGAAGCATTAAATATCGTGTAATTCGTTTCGGCTTTCTCCAAAAATAGAGCCAAGCCGAGCAGATAATCCGGGTTATACACGTACCTTTTGGCTCTTCTCCCCCCGCTCGAACCATCAAGACCGGCTGAAAAAATTTCCCCGTCCTTCTCCATTTGCGTCAGAAACTTACTGACGGTCGGAAAACTGATTCCTAGTTTGTGACTAAGTTCAACCTTCGTTGCACTTCCCAGCTCCAGAAGAGCCGCGCGTATGCTGCTAAGGATCGTTTTCTTCATGCCGTCATTGGATGTAGGAGGCAGCTCACTCACCCTGTATCACACTCCTCACTAACTTATTAAATACATTTAATAAGTCGTTCTGATCATAGCAGAAATTTCTTAGGTAAGCAATCAAAAAGAAACCGGATACTCTACTCCATTAACAAATAGATCTGTAAATTCAAACCTTTCATATCCTGCCTATTTACATTTATCCAAATAAATCGTTGCGTTTTTTCCATTGCCCCCCCTTTTCGCACAAACTATAATAACACAGAGAATGATAATCATTTTCAATTGAATGCGAAATAGAAAGGGGTAACAAGTGTGAAGAGACATCACGGAATGCCAATTATGTTATGGGGAGGTATTTTCCTCCTGTTATTAATAGTATCGGCATGCAGCAATGCTGGAGGCCATGCATCTGATGTACAGCTAGAGAAAAACGAGAAAACATTTCAATATACAACGATTACAGGTGAACAGATTGAAATACCTGCACAACCCAAACAGGTCGTTTATATCGGTCCGACGCTCGGCGATTTCTTGGTGATGGATATTCCAATCGTTGGCAGTAATCTTATCCATACTACTCATAGTTACTATAAAGGTAAAACGGAAGGAATCGTTGATGTTGGCAATCCGGGCGACTTAGAGGTGATTCTGAGTTTAAAACCGGATTTGATTATTAATAGTTATTACAATGCGGATGCGGAGAAAAATGCGGCATTTTCGAAAATTGCTCCTACTATCCCCTTCAACCCGGCTCTTCCCTATGCGGAACGTGTAAAGGAGATGGGAAAAATCTTTGGCCAACAGGAAAAGGCAGCTCAATTGATTGCTAAGTTTGAAACACAGTCGAAAGAAATGTTTGATAAGCTTCAATTAGCAGATGGGGAGACAGCAACAGTTTTCTACCAGCTAGGTAAAACGCTTTATGTAATGGGCAATCGTTCACTTGGTGCCGTTATTTATGGAAAGAACGGCTTTGCCATCCCACCCGCTGTACAGAAAAATATTATTGATCAAAAAGGGGTATCTTTCGTTAAGGTTTCAGAAGAGCTGCTTTCGGAGTTTGCCGGTGACCATTTGTTTGTACTTGTACAAGATAACAGTGAAAGTAAAACAGAATCTGACCAACTGCTAAAAAGCCCGATATGGGGAACTCTGCCTGCAGTCCAAAAGGGAAATGTTTACGTTGTTTCTGCCGAATGGAATACAGATGGTTTGTTAGCTTTGGAGCAATTGTTTAAAGAGCTGCCACAATGGATGCAGCGGAAGTAAGAAATTGTATCTGCCCACTCCGTTCTTTAAACCATTCGTTTTCTAAAATAGCGCCTATTCGAACTGCGATAGTTGAAAGCAGCTCATTATATGTTATGATAATGAGAATCATTTTCATTATTGGAGAGTTGCTTAATGAATCCAGCACCCCTGTATATTAGGCTGCAGCACTATGATAGGTTTCAAGTTGACCGGTTGATGCCGGCGAGCAGCCATAATGAGGCAATTGATTACAAGGGAACAAATTTATGCACCTTATTGATAGCACTCAGTCATGGCATACGGCTGTATATAGACAAAATTGCAGTCGATCTACGGCAAGGGAGCTGCATTCTAGTTTCACCTGTACAACACTACTCTGTGGAATCAAGTAACGGAGAGGCACAGCTTGCGCGCTTTATTTTTGAAACCTTTGAAGTAGAAGGATTGATTTTGAATCCGGTAGCTCACCCGCCGCTGCTTTGTGGTTATCCTTATAGTCTGTTCTTTTCTCAAGTCAAGCAAGTATTAGGGAACGAATCATGGATGAGGAATCGATTTTGCTCCTCCCTATCTACATCGGAAATGGCTATGATGCAAGGCAGACTTCAGCTTATTCTAGGGTTGATGGCCCAGTTAGATCAGCAAGCCGCCCATTTGCAGAGCGAAGAAAAGATAAAAATGATTCAATATACTGTCCATTATATGGAACAGCACTATGATGAGGACTTGACAGTAGAACAACTAGCTAACATGGCAGGAATGGTCAGATGGCAATATAGTCAACAGTTTAAAACATTGACCGGCCAAAAGCCGACTGATTATTTAGTGCATCTACGTATAAAACATGCAAAGAAACTTCTTTGCAATTCCACCGAGCCATTGAGCAAAATATCCCGACAAATCGGGTTCAAGGATGAATACTATTTCAGCCGGTGCTTTCGTAAATTAACTGGAAATACTCCGCGCGAATATGCCAATATCCATCTACATACTCAGCTAAGAACAGTTATCGATTCACTTGGCAGAAAAGTTCATGTTCCTAAAAATGCAACGCGTATTGTGACGGATGGCAAATATACACTGGGAGAATTACTCGTTTTAGGCATATCCCCTATAGGAGCGGCCATCTCTATGAAAAATAATGTGATTTATCACAATAAGTTGCGAAATATTCAAAATATCGGGCACTGGGCGGATCCCGATAAAATAGCACCGCTGCAGCCTGAGTTAGTATTGCTTAGCTACCATCATCATGCACAAGATTTACAAGTACTAGATGCGATCGCTCCTACTGTTGTGTTGGACCATAAGTTTAGACTATTTGATCGGTTACGATATATCGCCAAACTATTTGAGCGTGCTAAAGCGGCGGAGAAGTGGATTGCTACATATGAGGATAAAGTAAGACGGGTACGCAGGCAATTAGCAGATGCTTATGCTGCTGGGGAGACAGCTGCTGTTTATCTCAAGTTAGGTGCAAAACTTTATGTTATGGGCCACAACGGGTTTGCAGCCACTTTGTACGAATCACTTGGCTTTCGTCCCTCTGCCAAAGTGATGCACCTAATCGAGCAAGGGCAATCATGGATAGAAATTCAGCAGCATCAATTGAATCACTATGCCGGAGACCGCAATTTCTTCTTGGCTTCTCCCCTAGAATTGCAAACAGCTGCTCACTGTCCACAGATCGAGGCTATAGCCGAGTTAACTCCCGGTAAGGTTCATTATATGGATGCTACATGGAATTATGAAGATCCCATCACACGTGGACGGTTATTAGAGATGCTGCCGTATATTTTTAAAAGGAAAACGATGTGATTAACGGCATTGCGCTCCTCCATATCGCATGATCTGCACGGTTTGCATAAAAGTGGAGGAAATTAAGGACTCAAACCATACAGGAGGTAGCGGCATGACACAAGCGTTGGAGCTTTATGATATGACGATCATTGGCGGGGGGCCCGCCGGGTTGTATGCGGCTTTTTACAGCGGCATGCGCGATTTGAAAACGAAGCTGATCGAAGCGAAGGAGGAACTGGGCGGAAGGCTGTTGATTTACCCGGAGAAAATGATTTGGGATGTCGGCGGAGTTACGCCAATCCGTTGCGAGCACCTCATCCGGCAAATGATCCAGCAGGCTCATACGTTTGATCCGACTTTCGTATTGGGACAACAGATTAGCGGACTGGAGCGGCTCGAGGATGGGACAATGCTTCTGACCGCCGTAACGGGTGAACAGCATCGTACACGTACGGTCGTTTTGGCGCTGGGACATGGCGTGCTGAAGATGGCGAAGTTGGACATCGAAGGCGCTGAGCGTTATGAAGTGACGAATTTGCACTATACCGTACAGGAGCTCGAAAGCTTTCACGGCAAGCGGGTGCTCATCTCCGGTGGCGGTGATTCGGCAGTTGACTGGGCCAACGCACTGGAACCGATTGCCGCAAGTGTCACTGTCGTGCACCGCCGTGAACGCTTCGGCGGACATGAGAAGAATGTGAAGCGGATGAAGGAATCATCTGTCGATGTTCGTACACCGTATGTGTTGGATCGGCTTCATGGCAATGTTAGCGGTGACGCCATTGAAGCGGTATCGATTGCACGGGTGAATGCAGAGGGCTTAATAATGGAAGAAACGGAACAATTAGTGATAGATGCCGTGATCGTCAATCACGGGCTGCGCGGTGACTTCGGTTCGATTGTCGATTGGGGTATGGATATGGGACAGTGGGATATTAATGTGAACGAAAAACTGGCAACCAATTTGCCTGGTATTTTTGTCGCCGGGGATACGGCGAACTACCCCTCTAAAGTGAACCTGATCGCCGGGGCTTTTACCGATGCAGTGTTGGCAGTCAATAGCGCCAAGCTGTATTTGGAACCGGCGGCAGCGAAGGTGGCCTATGTTTCTTCGCATAATGCCAAGTTCAAGGAAAAGAATAAAGCACTTGGCATGGCAGAGGAAGATGCGTAGAATGATTCTACTGTAACAGGAAAATGGCAAACCGGATCGAAAGACTGGGACGCAAACTGTCAGATGGCAGGAACATCTAGACCATGAAAGTCGCGTAAACTGCGGCTTTTTTTGTTTTAAGCACCCAAGTACTTGTCCTAACTCAATGACAAGAACTTGGGTACTTTGCCGAAAATGGCAAGAACTTGCGCACTTAGTCCATTAGCCGATTAGCTGAGTACCTGTCGCGCAACCGGTTAAGCTAACGGGCAGGTTAGCGCATCTTGCCACCGCGCGAAGCTCCCAGCGCGCGGTGCTCGGCGTCACATAACGGTGTTCAACTTCCCATTATCCCGGATCTCTCATCGGCTTCCGATGACGACAGCGACGTCCAGCTCGTCGGAGCAGACAACCCTCGCATTCAGCCCGCTGCGGGCAAAAATCTCGGCGGTCTGCGGTGCCTGCCGCCGGCTTGTCTCCACCGCCAGGTGTCCGCCGGGTGCCAGCCATACCGGCGCCCCTGCGGCTACCCGGCGCTGGATGTCAAGCCCGTCCTCCCCTCCGTCCAGCGCCGCCCGGGCCTCGTGGATGCGGGCCTCGGCGGGCAGCAGTCGGACCGACCCGGTCGGCACGTATGGTGCGTTGGCCACCAGTACATGGACGCGGCCCCGCAGGTCGGCGGGCAGCGGATCGTAGAGGTCGCCTTCGTATACGCGGCCCCCTGCGGCCGAGACGTTGCGGCGCGCGCACCGCACAGCGGCGGGATCGATGTCGACGGAGTACAGCTCGATCCGCTGCAATGCGGAGGCCAGGGCGACGCCCACCGCGCCCGTCCCGCAGCAGAGGTCGACAACCACCGCATTCTTCCCTGCAAGGGCTGCAACCTGGCGTACAAGAAACTCGGTACGCTGCCGGGGAACGAAGACTCCGTGATCCACCGCGATCCGCAGACCGCAAAACTCCGCCCAGCCGATCACGTGCTCAAGCGGGAGACCGGCAGATCGCCGGTCCACCATAGCGGCAAGTTCGGATGGCGTTTGTGCGGCGGAAATCAGCCGCCGGGACTCCTCTTCCGCGAAGACACAACCGGCTTCCCTAAGCGCAGCGGCGACCCGCATAAATGTCCCGTCTCCGTGAAGTTCGTCACCGGTGTTCCTTAATCTTTTTAAATCCATATATCCCCTCTATTCGTAACGTATACAAGAAAGATGGTTTTATTTTACCCCCTCCATAAGGTTCAAAACAGGGACAAAACCGTTATAGGAAACTCTCCTATTTTAAATGCTCCATCGTATGAGAAAGGCAACCGTATCTTTATTCCCTCTTCATCAATACCCGTCCATTAAAAAAACCGCCTCTAGGCGGTCAAAGTTTGTGCGGAAACCCTCTTTGACTCAGCCTGTCTAGAACAAGATAAACAGCCATGGCATCGTCCACGTAACCGATCGGAAACATATAGTCGGGAATAATATCGGCAGACAGAATGAAATACAACAAAGCGCTTCCGAGGATAGCCTGATCGGTTTCGGAGGCACTTTTGGCGCAGTAGAGCGTATACATTTCCTTCAGTTGGTCGATTAACGGCCCTACCCCGTTTACTTGTGCCAGCTTGGCTTCGAATTCCCGGCAAATCAAGCCGTGTCCTTCTTCCGTTTGTGCATATACCTCGTATTTGGCCAATTCCTGCTCAATGCGCCCCGTCGTCGCTTTTAAATCGGACACGCTGGAGTCCCCGAACAATTCCAGCAGCACTCCCAGTGATTGATGAATATGAGAATAGCCGGTTTCTTTAACAGGGTTCACTATATAACCGGAAGCTTCGATCAACCTATCCAGCGACAGATCCAGGTATTCGGAAAAAAGCTTTAGATGAATGAGCTTGGGCTCCTGTTTGCCGTTTACGATCCGTGAAATCGTAGCGGTGTCCATTCCGGAGAGACTGCTGAGCTTACGCATGGAAAGCGATTGCTTTTTCAATTGAATCTTAATGAGTTCCCCAATCGTGCTTTCTTTCGGCGGATCCAGGGCTTCCATCGGGGCATCTCCTTTCTCGACCCTTTATGAACCAGTATATGAAAGACTGTTGAAAAATTTACCTTGTCTTTGTCCGTAAAAATGTGAAGTTTATTGAGTTCATTGAGTTTTTTGGTTGTACTGGCACTACTTTCTCAACGGCACATACCCTAAAAGCAAATACAACATAACGAGGTGTTGAGAAAATGGCGTGGCTGCTTATCTTAGGTTTTGCAATTTCATCGAGTCTCGATAATTTAGGTGTGGGAATTTCTTACGGGATTCGAAAAATCCGAATCGGAATGTTGTCCAACTTGATCGTTGCCGGTGTCTGCTTCTTGTTCAGTTATACGGGAATATGGTTTGGAAAATGGATTTCTTCCGTCCTGCCCGGCATGCTCCCCGTCCTTCTGAGCGCGTTTAGCCTGTTCTTCATCGGAATACGGATCATTTTGATGGCAGCTCCGGGAAAGGAACCCGAAGTAGCTCCCTCTCCGTCAAAGAGGAACGGAAATGGATTACGGTCGATTTTACGGAATCCCGAGCAGGTGGACCGGGACAATTCGAAGCATATCGGAATCGCCGAATCGTTCATTCTGGGGATTGCCCTTTCGGCCAATGCGCTGACCAACGGGTTAAGTGCGGGGCTGCTCGGCCTCTCTCCCTTTGCGATATCTCTTACGGCGGCTTTCGGAAGTTTTCTGACCGTATGGCTTGGAGTCTGGCTGGGCGGTAAAGTTGCCGGCATCCGCATCGGTTCCTTTACGTTGGGCCAATTCGGCACCCTGGTTAGCGGCATGATGCTTCTCGTGATTGCCGCCAACAGCTTACTGTAAATTCGTTCGGATAGAAAAGGTGAACGATCGGCCATGAATACACGGTCCTCCGTCCCAATCATGAAGTTATGCATGAAATTGTGCGGTATACGGATCAATTCTAAGTTCCCATTCTATTCACTCTCGCATTATCTATAGTATTCAGAGGAAAGCGAGGTGATTAGTATGGCCCGCATAAGAAGAGATGTAGTCGAAATCAAGTTTAGACGCAGTATCATAACCGGACGAAGAATTATCATCGCCTTCCGTATAATCGGCAGCGCCAGACCATGCAGCCGTTTCTTATTCTTTGGTGGTCGCGTGTTATTTGCTGAACGATGTCTTTTAAGAAACGGTTTCCGGCTTGTGATATCCAAACGGAATGTTCTAGTATTTGAACGAAGAATCTAATTTCCATGAAGCGGCAACCCTCAGGGGTTGCCGCTTCATTTTAAAACAGAAGAATCGCACACGTTAACCCTAAATACAAACAAAGCGGACTATACAACCACGTATCATTTCTTGCAAATACCGTGTGCTTTACTTTTTTGAAAAATCCTACATGTCTAAAGTCGCCAACCGCCCGCAAAATGAAAACAGAAGCGCAAACGATACACCCTGTTCTTGTAAGGGCATTTGCCGGTAATGGATCTATATAACTGCCTTGCATCAGGAGTATGACACAAACAATTAAGAGAAGAACAGCCACCAAGAGCGTAGCCGGTTTCCCGGGAGTAAAAGCAGGCTTGTACTCCCCCGCTTTCGAAGGTATCGCGGCACCGATTCCCCAGCGCCCCCCATAGGCCCAATAAATATGTAAGATGCTGATTAGAGCCAAAATACTTACGGCTGACAAAACCATAACGGATTTCATTCAATCCGCCTCCCCATTCGGTTTTTAAAATTTGACCAGAAAACCTGACAAGGTTTCCAAGAACATTAAACATGCGAACAATTTCGTCTGCGGCCTAGGAAGTACACGAACCAGAATAAGTGAAAACAATAGAGTCAGCGCATTATTTGCATAACAAAAATAATCCAACATGCCGCTTTCCGGCTTCGTGCTAATCCTGGCTAAATTAAGGGTAGCGTTTGAAATGATCGCCAACCCGCCGCTTACGAACCATATCGATTCCGGGGTCATGGCTTTGAATACTTTGGGTGTGATGCAAATATGAAGAATCCCCAAAATCATAATCGCTATGGCCACAACAAGGTATAGGAGGTTGATAGGAAGGCTCCTTTCTTCATCTAAGAAGGGGTAGTTAACACGCGAAAACATACGCATCCGTATGTTAGTGCATTTTTTATGTCCCCCGCAGCACTTACAGCCGCATGAGGGACATCGGTGTTCAACTTTTTAATAGAATCTCAAACATCTTGACGATATCAAAATTGGTATTGCTCTCAAACCGGGTCATCCATCCCACATAAGTTAAATAGGTAAGTCTGGCTCTGTCAGCGGCCTCTGAAAACGTCAATCCCCTCTTCTCGTACAAGACGGTAACAAAATGAATTCTTTGTTCCTCGATATCGACCAATCGGGATGCTACGACAGGATCATGTTTAGCCCAGGCATAAATGCCGATCTCCATTTTCTTGTCCCGGTTGTTGATACTAAGATTAAGCAGTTGTTCCAACGAGAAGCTATCTTGTTCTACATTCTGGATGATCCGTTTGGTTGCATATTCCTCCCAATAATCCAGCATGGAATCCAGAAGTTCTTTACGGTCTCGAAAGTAGTGGTAGAAGCTGCCTTTACTTATTTTCAGTGCCTTGGCAAGCGCTTCGACACGAACTTCATGGATGCCGGCTTCGGCGAGTTTATTTAATCCGGCTTTTACCCAATCTTCCCTGGTTACTTGCATGACTCCCCCTTAAGATACGGCAGCGTATGTTTTTATCAGAATACTATTCGGGTTTTATTTTGTCAATGGAGTGCTGTGTACCACACTTCAAAGACTCCAGTTCATGGATCAATTGCTTGAGGGTGCCTTCTTTTTCCGGCTCACTTTGCTCGTCATATAAAAATTGTTCCGTAAATTCCCAAATATCTTCAAGCAGCCTCCTGATTTTATAAAACCGGAGCGCTTCTTCATCAATGATATAGTCGGGATGAATTTTTTTATATAAAGCGAAGAAATCGTGAAAATAAGTTTCATCCGTCAGGAACATCAAGTCGGCTTCTACCGGTGCCAGCTTCAAACCTTCCCAATCAATCAAAATCAGCTGATGATCGCTCTGCATCATGTTCCAGGGATGAATATCCGTATGACACCAGCGCAAAGGCAGCATGCGTCCGGCCAATTTCAATGATAGGTCCTGCAAAACGGATATATGCTCAAACAACACGTTTTTGTAAGGTTTTATTGCGGATCTTAATCTTGGAGATAAATCGCGGGCTGCCATCGTTTCGTTGAGTGCATTCATAAAAGGGACATGAAAATCCTCCGTCAGATGTTCCGCGGGCACCGAGATGGAGTTTCCGGCCTTGTGCAGCTCGGCCAATATAGTTGTCAGTTGTTCGATCTGAGTTTGGCTTAATGCTTTTTCTCCGATCGTTTCCCCGTGAATATACTCGTAAAGAAGAAAAATACCGTCCACATTTTCACATACATATTCCCCTGATTGAGTTTTCAGAGGCACCGGAATTTTACCGGCCAGGTTTGTGTTTTCGTTAAGCCAGCAGGTTACCGGGATATATTTATGGAGCCGTGCGGTTAATTTGGGAGTCGACGACCGTTTTTTCTCATACTCTTTCAAAAAATAGGTCGAGTTGCTTGGGGTCTCGATCCGGTAAGCCAAGGAAGCCCATCCCCCTTGCTGCCGGTTGATGCTAAGCGGCTCCAGATGATAATGTTCCGTAACCAATTTTGTGAGCCGGGCAAGCTTCAAGCTCTCTGTCTCCATTTATTTCCCCTCCAAATAGAATTCTTGCTATAATACTCGTTATAGTCCCCCTATAAAAAAAATAAGGTGAAATTACATGCTGTCATTTGCCCGATTGATTAAATGCAAGCCCCCTATCCCGTAATACCCGAGACGAATTGAGATTTTTCAATTTATAGGGGGCATGAACTGTGTTAACAAAAAAAATCTCAACACCATCTATCCTGCTGTTTATTATTCTTGTGGGTTTTCCGCAAATTAGTGAAACGATATACACGCCTTCTTTACCGGATATCGCGGATCATTTCCACGTCAGCCAGAACTTGATCCAACTGACGCTCAGTGTCTACTTCCTGGGCTTCGCCCTTGGTGTTTTTTGCTGGGGAAGGCTCTCGGATGTGATCGGACGGCGTCCCGCGCTGCTTTGGGGAATCCTCGTTTATGGTCTCGGAAGCTTGGGGTGTTATTTGTCCGGCACCGCCGAATGGCTATTGGTATGCCGGTTTCTTCAGGCTTTTGGAGCCAGTACCGGCTCGGTTGTCACGCAAACCATCCTGCGCGAGAGTATCGACGGAGCCAAACGTCACGCCGTTTTTGCCCAAATTTCCGCAGCGCTGGCCTTCACTCCAGCGATCGGCCCGTTAATTGGCGGGTGGGTAGATCAAGCGCTCGGTTTCAGGGCGGTTTTCCTCACGCTTGTTATCATGGGCGCGGCCGTTTTTGCGTATACGTTCGCTGCACTTCCTGAGACAAAAGGAGCCGTAACGACCACCATCAAAATCCGGTCCGTATTCCGGCGCATGATTGGCGATAAAAAGTTATGGGCGTTCGGTTTTCTCATTGGGGCAACGAATGGTCTTTTGTTCAGTTATTATGCCGAGTCACCGTTTATTTTTATAGAGTATTTTCATCTGACACCGGGCGAATTCGGACTTTTCGGCATTCTAGTGGCGCTTTCTTCCATTCTCGGAGCCTTGTTGTCGAAAAAACTGTTAACGAAATGTACCGCTGAAAAGATCATCGTCACCGGCACGGTCCTCTCCGCTTTCGGAGCGGCCTGCATGACCGCCCTTATACTGTATAAGGCGAGTCCTTCGGCAATCTTTCTAATCCTTCTGGCCACCTGTATTTTCATCTTCCTGTTAGGAATCGGAATGGCTATACCCAACTGTCTAAGCTTGGCTCTGGTCCGATACGGCGATGTACTCGGGACTGCGGGCGCCATCTTCGGCTTGGGCTATTATATCCTTGTCAGCTTGATCACGAGCGGTATGAGCTACCTTCACAATGATTCTTTGCTCACCATGCCGCTTTATTTTCTCGTCTTGTCGCTGATGATGGTATTCGTAAGTAAGAGGCTGCCGCATTCCGTAAAATAAAGAGGCCATCTCAGGTAAACGTTCTTCTCTGCGAAAGCCGATTTTCTGAATACAGAAAATCGGCTTTTTTTCTTTTAAAGAACCACCTGTTTGTTCGCCCGCTCGTTTAATGATCCCGGCCGACTATATAAGTCAATAAATGCTTCAGGAAAGCGGTATTGCGCGGAACCTCTTTCAACGATTCCATAGCCAGACAGTAATGTTCCCACATTTCTCTACCTGCGCCGTCCTGCCCCAGTATCGTCACGAAAGTCGAGTTGTTGTTTTCGATATCCTTGCCGGCAGGTTTACCGAGCACCTCCACGTTTCCTTCCGCGTCAAGCAAATCGTCTTTGATCTGGAAAGCAATGCCCGCATGATAAGCGAATTTTTTCAAGGCGTCTATCTCGGCGGCCGGTACCTCCGCAAGAATGGCCGGCATGACGAGGGCCGCTTCGAATGCGATTCCGGTCTTATAAAAGCAGATCCGGTTCAACTGCTCCAAGGTCAACGCTTTGCCTCTGGCCTGCAGGTCCATCGCCTGTCCCATGCACATCTCTTCGGTCTTTTCGGCCGAATAGCGGATAAGCGCAAGGACGGACTTGGCCGGAAAACAGTCCAGCGATGTCTGCTCTTGGGTGGCCTTCTGGATCAGGTACAGACCGGTCAGCTCAGCGGTGGCAATGTTGTGCACCTGATGCAGGGTCGGCCGTCCTCTTCTCGTGGACGCATTATCTTGGGAAGGCAGATCGTCGAAGATC
This sequence comes from Paenibacillus chitinolyticus NBRC 15660, assembly GCF_000739915.1. Taxonomy (GTDB): domain Bacteria; phylum Bacillota; class Bacilli; order Paenibacillales; family NBRC-103111; genus Paenibacillus_F; species Paenibacillus_F chitinolyticus. The sequence goes on from NZ_BBJT01000002.1 coordinate 307,253, forward strand.
AGGGAGGCGGTATGCATATATTCGAGCGATTTGAGAAGCGGGATGATTTCTTTCGCCTTCAGCCCGTACTCGTTTACGCCCATAACCCAGGTTAAAATAGGCCGGATACGCTTTCCCGAGCCTTCCAGACTGTAATTGGCGGCGTCAATAAGCGCTTCACCCATCCCGGGCGTTCCGTGAGGCTTGGAAATGTGCAGGAAGCTGTTGATCTGATCACGTACGCTAGCGACCGTAGCAGAGAAGGCCTCTTTCTCCTTCTGGTTGTTTTGGAGAACGGCAACCACCTGATCCCGCAGCAGTTTATCGAAAAAATCAACATCGTCCGCTTTACTTACCATAGTTTGGATGAGACGGTTGAATTCGGGGTCTCCGGACGCGAATATATTCATAAGCTCGTTGTACTTTTCGGCGCCGAGACGTTCTTTACATCGTTTGAGACCGTTGATCGCACGATCCAGGATGACCTCACGGGTCTTCGCATCGGAGCGGTACACGTTATGAATCAGATGGGAAATAACCGTCCAGTACAATTCATAAGGGTTAATCAGATCCGGACGGCGATCCCGGTATTTTAAATAGTAGGTATAAGGGGTTACCGCACCGTCTTTCCTGTCGTCGAACATATCCGCGAAATCATCGGCCAGTTGATTGTAAATGCCGTAATAAAAAGTCCGGTTATCGAATCCTTCGTCCGCATCCGCACTAAGTACGGAACGCACAATCAGCCGGGAAGAAGAAGATTTTAAGATGATGGGGATATACAGCTCTTCATTCGTGTAAGACTCACAGGACAGATCCTTTATACGGTCCAGCTCTTGGGAGTGGAAAAAGACATACGATTGTTCGTAAAAGGTACTAAGTGCTTCCGGCCGCTGGTACGCCTGGATCGACTGAAAAGCATCCCGCAGCTCCGCATGTACGAATTCCAGCAAAATCCGATTATTCTCGGACCACTCGCCCAGTTCAGGCACGGTACCCGTAAGAAGGGCGTTTCGTATCATGCCGGTAAATTGTTCTTTCTCCAGGTCGGTTAAGATCCCGGAATCGAGGAGATCGTCTATGAAAGGATAGGTCAGACCGTACGAATATCCGAGCCGGATGGCTTCATCCAGTCTGCGGGACCGTTCGTCCGGCGGCGTTTTATCGTCCATATCGTCGTCTACGTGCAGAATGACCCCGAGAATGATTTTGAGCAGTTTGCGCTGGGCTTGCTCGGCATTCATTTCTTTCGGGATGCGGGTAGAAACGTTTTTGAGCTTGGCTATTAACCAAATTGCCGCGGTTTCGATCCCTTCCTTCTGGGCCCACCGGTACAAACCCGCCCAGCTTATATAATCCGGCTGATCTCCCCCGTCCGCTTTGGCGGAATCCATCAATTGGTTTTTGATATCGCCGATCAGTTTATGGACTTTCTTCTGTGTGGCGGGAGAATCCAGGGCTTGGCCCAAATCCCGCAAATAAATGTAAGAGATGCTCCGGTCCAGATAATCGTCCAATTTTCCTGTGTAACGGAGCCATTGGATATATCGGGAATAATCCCGTGAATCGGGCTTTCTTTTTCTCCCGGATAAAAAGGAAACTAGCGAAAAAGGCGGGATATGATCTTTTTTCCAAACGCGGATATCTTCAGTCAGGACCGGCACATAGCTCTTCACCTTGACCTGCTCATAAAGCGATGCGAAATACTGCGCGGCTCTCTGCTCAGCCAGCCGGCACCAGGTTTCGGCCTGGTCTGTAAATGTCTGGTTCATAGGTTGCACGACCTCGACTTCTATTTGGTTAAACCGCGCTTAGAAGAACAACTCTCTCGCGGACGGCAACCGATTTTGTTCTATTTATACGGGAAAGAATCGTTTGGGTTACGAAATGTTGATCCCGGTCCGTAAAAAACGTTCGAATAGAAGGCCAAGCGAAACAAAAGAGCGTCTGTGATTGCCACAGCGCTCTTTTTTGAACATCTCCGCGTGATCCCTGCAGGCATATCCGCCGCGCTTAATTCGACTGCATGTTATACAGCTTCGCGTACGTCCCTCCCTGTCTCATAAGCGTCTCATGGGTTCCCTCCTCGGCGAATCCCTGTTCCGTAAGCACGACAATCCGGTCGGCATCCCGGATCGTGGACAATCGGTGGGCAATGATCAAGGCGGTGCGGTTTCGGGTCAGCATCTCCATACTGTGTTGAATGATTCTTTCGCTTTCGTTGTCAAGTGCGGAAGTGGCTTCGTCGAAGATCAGGATGGCCGGGTTTCTCAAAATAACGCGGGCGATGCTGATGCGTTGTTTCTGCCCGCCCGAAAGCTTGTTTCCCCTCTGGCCGACAAAAGCTTCGTAAGCGCCCGGTAAACCCGTAATAAATTCATGAGCATGCGCCAGTTTGGCGGCTGCTATAATTTCCTCATCCGTTGCGTCCGGTTTTCCGTACCTGATATTATCGCGTACGGTTCCCGCGAATAAATACACGTCCTGCTGAACAATTCCGATTTGACTGCGCAGCGATTTTAGCTCCACGTCTTTAATGTTCAGATCGTCCACGTATACATTTCCTTCACTGGGGTCATAGAAGCGGGGAATCAACTGACACAGAGTCGTCTTGCCTGCTCCGGACGAACCGACAAGCGCAACGGTTTCACCCGGAGATACGGTTAAGTTTAAATGACTGAACACGGGGGAATTGTCGCCCGAATACCGGAAACCGACGTTTTCGAATCGGATTTTCCCCCGGACCCGGTTTAACGTTACGGCGTCTTCCGAGTCGGTGATAGCGGGTTTTATCGAGAGGATTTCTACAAATCGCTCGAAACCCGCCGCCCCGTTTTGCAGATTTTGCGTAAAGTTAACCAGTCTTTTTACCGGGTCGGTGATGGTGTTTATATACAGCAGAAAAGTAATCAATTCCGTCAAGAGAAGCATGTTATTGCTGATAAGAAGCGCGCCCGCGACAACGACCGCTATATACATCAGCGACATGAATGAAGTCAATCCGTTGAAAAATAGAGCCTCGGCTTTATAGCCTTTTTTCCTGCTCCCAAGGAACACCTCGTTGCCGGCTCTGAATTTAGCGGTCTCTACCTCTTCGTTGGCGAAAGACTGGACGACGCGGACGCCGGCAAGGCTGTCTTCCAGTTGCGCGTTAAGATCTCCGATTCGTTCGTTGTTCTTTTTCAGCGCTTCCTTTACCTTGATACTATAGCGGTAGGCAAACAGGAACATGAACGGCAGAACCGATAACAGAGTGAGCGCAAGTACGGGGTTTAGCTGCCACAAAATAATCGCCGATCCCGCGATTCTTACGAACGAGATGACCAGATCCTCCGGACCATGGTGCGCAAGTTCGGATATGTTAAACAAATCATGGGTAGCGCGGGACATAAGCTGACCGGTGGCTGTCTTGTCATGGAAGCTGAACGGAAGCCTCTGAACATGCCGAAACAAGTCGTTTCGCATATCCGCCTCCATCGCCGCGCCCATCGTATGGCCGTAATAGTCCGTATAAAAGCCGCTTCCATACTCGACCGCCATCAAAAATAAAAAAACGGCTATCATTTTGACAAAAAGCGCAGCGGCAATCCCTTCCTCACTGATCGCGCTCGTGGTCATGAAATGGACTAGCATCGGAAAGGCAAGCGCGCACATGGAAGCAAGCGCCGCAAATATCAAATCGGCAATCAGTACCTTTTTATAAGGCTTGTAATAAGTCACGAACCTTTTTATCATTTTCACCCGGATACCTCCGCTTGGTTTGGATTGCACGGCCGGTTTTTTCGGCCCAATCGGCATACTTTCTAGTTTTGGCTATCGGATAAAATGTCATGGTTATCACTCCCGTTGTTTTTTATTAGGATATCATTACTGAAGTTTGGCAAACAAAGGGTTAATCGGTTTGTAGTTATTTTTTACAGGTTCTTTTTAGATCGTTTTATTCACAAAAAAAGATGACCTCACTGTTAATAAGGACATCTTTACAGATGCTGTGTCGCAACGAGCTCGGAATCCGCTATATGGATCAGGATCTGGTGTATACTCCATTTGTCCAGTGCCGGTTTGAAACGGAATTCCTTATCGGTTAATCCTTCAACAGCTTCCCGCAACAGCTTGTATCCGCGGCTGTATTCTTCTATTAGGGCTTGCATTATGTAAGTGAAAGAGCTTGATAAAATAAAAACCGCGCAGTGCGCGGCTTACGGATAGATTCACTTCTCGGATAATTATCTTTCCTTCGGTTTATCTCCGATTAAGCCCAACAAAAACATTTGTGAATAAGCGTATCCTTTGTATGTTTTCGAGATAACGGGAGGAATAGTCAAATCATGATCCAAGTAGGTGGTCAGGATAAGCTGTGTAAATTCCTTTTGATCGGTCAAGGAATATTCCTGCAGCTGTTTTGCAAAATCCTTACTGACCTTGTCTCTCCCCCCAAGGGCTTCTTGAAGCTGATATCCTGCGACATACAGTTCCGTCGCTGTCTCTTCGTCCGAATTTCGATACTCAGCAACATAAGCCGAAATCCAATCACGAACAAGTGACGAGGTGTCTTTATTATTTTGCTTAGCGACCTGTTGAAAACTCTCTTTCAGATCTTTTGATATGCGTATGTGCAAATTCGTATCCATTCAACTGCGGCCTCCTTATTAAGGGTAACTTAATTGTAAATAAACACACGCACAATGTCAATACATTGTGTTTACATCTTGTATACAAAGATGAACAATCACATCGCTATCCATTGACACATAAATATTTGAATTTTAAAATAAACTCATCAGTTTCGTACTACGAGAGGAGGCAGCCGGTTCAGCCCGCCGACAGAGGGCTCGGACCGGCATTCACATGCGAATTGCCGAAGGTATTGAAATGTTGGAACTGCAATTAGGACCGATGACGATTCATCCCGTTGTCGTGTTCGATCAGGAATCATGGACGCTGATCGACACAGGCATGCCGGGGTCCGCTCCGGCCATTATGGAGCTGGCAAAACAAGCGGGCACCGGAGATCTGCCGCTTCGCTCCATCCTTTTAACGCACCAGGACATCGACCACATCGGGGGACTGCCCGGCATCTTGGCTGCCACCGGCGGCTCGGCCCCCGTCCTCGCCCACCCCGGCGACGAAGGCGCCATTAACGGCACGCAGCCGATGCTGAAAATGACGCCGGAACGGCTGGCCGGATTTCTCGGTCAAGTGCCGGCAGAGGTCCGGGAGCAGTTCGAGCGGACGTTCCTGAATCCGTCTCGCCCCAATGTGGACCGGACATTTTCTGACGGAGAGACGCTACCATACGGCGGCGGATTAACCGTTATCCATACTCCGGGGCACACGCCCGGCCATGTCAGCCTGTACCATGCGCCCAGCAAAACGCTGATTGCCGGAGACGCCATGATCGCGAAGAACGGTGAATTAACGGGACCTAATCCTGTGAATACGCCTGACATGGGACGAGCGCTGGAATCGCTGAAGAAGTTCGCGGCCTTCGATATTGAGCGGGCAGTCTGTTTCCACGGCGGTCTCGTTCAGGGCGGTGTCAACGAAAGCATCGCACGAGTGGCGCGGCAGGCGTAGCGAATTTTGCGGGTAGAGCATGACGGGTTCAAGGGGCGGAATTTGTTACGATGTACGGCTTCTTCCGCTTGATTTCTCAGCTTATTACACGGTAAGAAACAATCAACTTTCGATAAAAAAGCACGGATTAACTTAGCGATTCCATATTACCTGTATCAGCAATTTCAAAAAGGCACCCGCCAGGGTGAACGGAACCCCGAATAGGGTCACTTTATAAAGTGTCCACTATTCGGGGTTCCGTTCAAACATTGATCAAAACAAGTTCTTTCAATAAAATCATGAATTTTGTTTATATAAAAATTGTTTGGTAAGTTCAATGATTCTACGTCTAAAACTACAAAAAACTTGCTCAATAATCCATTGATAGCTAGTTGTCCGTATTTTATAATTGAGAATGATTATTATTACCAATACAATACTAAGGAGAAAAAAATGAAAAAGATAAAGTATATCCTGCTAGTGACGAGTCTTGCTGCTATACTCCTCTTATTAGCAGCTTGTTCTAGCAATGAAATTGAACAACAATCAACGCCAAATACGGAAACAAAAACGTTTAAACATGAGTCAGGCGAGACAGTTGTGCCAGTTCATCCACAGCGTGTTGCTTCTGATCAGTATATGGGGCAGTTATTGAAGTTAGGGATAAAACCAATTGGTGTACGTGATAATATGTTGACAGAGCCATGGATTAAACCAGCTAACTTAGAAAAAGGCGCACTTGACGGTATTAAAAGTTTAGGCGGATTTCCTCTTAACCTTGAAGCTCTTACCTCTCTAAATCCAGATGTCATTATTAGCTCGCTTCCAGACAATATAGAGTCTTATAGCAAAATTGCTCCGACTGTTCATATTCCATATGCTTCGCCAAATTATTCGTCCCCAATGGACAAGTTTTTTAAAATAGCTGAACTGTTTGATAAAACGGAGCAAGCAAAACAGTGGATCGACCAGTTTGAACAAGAAGCTGCTCGGGTGCAAGAGCAAATCCTTCAATCCGGAAAAATTAAAAAAGGGGAAACTGTTTCTGTAATGGGGGTTTTCAATAAAAATGTTTATGTTTTCGGGCCTAAAGGTTCGTATGGAGGGAGTATGATTTACGACTATGTGAAACTACAGCCGACACCTCAAGCTGAACAACTGCGGGGACAAACGTTTCACAGCGCACAGCTTTCACTTGAAATGGTACCAGAATATATGGGCGACCATGCCTTTTTTGCAGTCATCGATGAAGCTAAAGGAAAAGAGTTAATGGAGAGCAGTTTTTGGAAAACGTTACCTGCTGTAGCAAACAATCAAGTTTATTTTTATGATTCCCCTATTTTTGCGATGGATGACCCTTACTCAATGGAAGCACAGTTAAAAATTATCCATGATCTATTCATGCCAACAGAAAAACAATAACACAGTAAGCCGACTTTTAACCGTTCTTTGCGTAACTGCGAAGTACGGTTTTAGTCATTTCCAATGCAGGGTTGAAGAAAATGGAGGAAGATATTTATGCGCAACATTACTCCCAGCAGTTTAGCTTTCCATTTGTTGTCGTTGGAGCGGATAGAGGCAAATGAAAAAGCAAAGCAATTTTCAATAAATAGCTTTGGCCTCATTGCCGTCGTTCAGGGAAGTTTACTCAGCGAAGATCGAAATCAAAAATTGACGATGACAGCAGGTGAAGTAGTTGTATTTAATCCGACTACCGAGATGTTCGTTCATGGAGAAAATTGTACGTATTATTTTATAAGCTATCAAGTTTTCCAGCCGAACGCAAAGGAGATGTCAAATCCTTTCTTCCACTTTAACAGCAAAGAGCATAGTCCCGCCAAAGTGAAAATACCGATTCGCTCACTCACAAGAGGTTTGGAACAAATGTATCGTCATGCATGGAGTACGGATGTTTTACAGCAATGTACAAATCATATGTATTTTCAAGAATGGATGACGCTTATTCTTACAGAACAATTGAAACAAACGAACCAAGAACATAATAGCGTCCAAGCGGTAGAACAAATAATTGCTTACATACATGCCTTTTATTATGAAGAACTTACGGTAGAGCAACTTGCGATAAAAGCCGGGACGAGCAGGCGGCAATTTACCCATGTATTTCAGAAGCTGACAAACCGCAGTGTTACTCAATATGTAACAAATATTAGAATTGAAGAGGCTAAAAAGTTATTAGTCCAAAATGAAACACTCGCTTCGATCGCAAAAGTAGTTGGCTATCAAGATGAATATTATTTTAGTCGCCGATTTAAACAAGTAGTCGGAAAATCTCCTCGACAATATGCAAAGCTTAAAAAAGACGGAGTTAAGGCTGTCAAACTTCCGGTTATTCCACAACGAATAGTGGCGGACCAATATATGGGGCAATTATTATGTTTAGGTATTGCACCGATTGGTGCGAGAACAGATATGTTGAATAAAGATTATATCGCTCCGTTACAATCAACATCTACACTTTTACATCAGACCATTGATTTGGGAAAAGATTTTTTTATAAGTCCAAGTCGAATTGTGCAGCTACAACCAGATTTAATTATTACGCAAAATGAAGCTAATTATAAAACGTTTGGGTCAATAGCGCCTACGGTTGTAATTCCGTATCCTCACACATCTCCACTAACAAAGTTGCGTCTAATTGGTGAAGCGGTTGGAAAACTGAAGCAAGCAGAGCAGTGGATTGCAAGATATGAATATCGCGTTGAACGTATAAGGTCACAAATGATTAGCCGGTTAGGTACAAGTTTATCCGTTACAAACTTATTGCTCCTTACGAATAAGTTGTATGTACTGGGCCCTTATGCCGGATATGGCAGTTATAGTTTGTATCAAGCCTTACAACTCCAGTCACCTGCCAAACAACATAAAGAATTAACTGAGTTATCTTTAAGTGCGGAAATTCCCATTTCTAATTTACCGGAATATGTCGGAGATCATATCTTCTTATCTGCCTATGGCGACACCTCGATTTTGACTGAAAATGAAGCTTGGAAAGAATTAAGTACTGTACAAAAAGGAAATGTTACCTTTTGTAATCCTTACCGTTTTGCATTTGAAGATCCATATTCTTTAGATGAACAGTTGACGACGATTAAGCGTGCTTTACTAATCTAGAGGAACGATAAAAAAGCAGGAATTGATTTAGCGTGTGCTAAATCCGTCCCTGCTTTTTTTTGCGGCTCTCAAAACTAAAGCGCGCTTGAAGCTTGTACAACCAGAGGAACCAGAAGCCCGGAATCAAACGTCTCCCCTTTACGCAGCTTCAACGTTTTTCTTTCCGGAGGGCCGTCAAACATTCCTTCGGGGAGCTGAAGATCGGAGGCGTTAAAGATCGTAAAGCTCACCGCATCTTTCGAGGTCGAAATGACTGCAGCGTATTTTCCGTTTTTCAGAAAATGGGGCTTCTTGTATTGAATCCGCTCCGACACCTCGGGAATCGCCTGATGAATGACCTCACGCAGCCCGGCGGACAGTTCTTTTTGCCATGGTTCCTTCAACGCTTCAATAAAATCGGTTACTTCCTGGTTTGTGGGGTTCATATTTTTGTCTCCTTTAGGTATGTTTTCAGCAGTTCGAGCTGATCTTCCAAATCCGCTACTAAAGCCCGATTTATCGGGTTTCTTGCATAATCGGCTTGTTCTTCGAGCTTCCGTACTTCGATTCCGAAAGTTCCGAATCCTTGCGGAACCGGCATCCGCAGCGCCCAGTTCACGGCCTCCTCTTCGGAATTCACCTCAATGAGTGTGTAACCCGCCAAAAGTCCTTGCCCCGTTACAAAAGGCCCCGCCTCGAATACCGGTTGTTCTTCACCCGGGAAATACTGTATTCGGATTCCGGCGGAACTCGGCTGCAGCTCTTCCGCTGCAAGCAGCGCACCGGCCTCAGCCAGTGACTTGCGGTATGCGGCCATCGCTTCACTGTGCGCCGGGCCGGGTTTTACTCCTGCCTCCGAATAACCTGTCGCTTTTAAAATCAGCATAAATCGCATGCCCGTCTCCTCCTTGCGGGAAAAATAGTTGCGTCAGTGTGCTGCGCACCTCTTCCCCTTATTAGGACAACGAACGGGAAGCTTTGAAATCGACAAGCCGGCACAAAATTATTCCGCGGCTTCCGTCCCGCATTCAGCGGCCCGGTTCAGCAAAAGCTCCCGTTCCCGCGCATTGCGCGTCATGGAAGCCGCCCGCTCAAATTCCGCACGAGCTTCCTCCAGCCGTCCGAGCTTCACGAGAAGGTCGCCGCGGACGCTCGGCAGCAGATGGTAGCCCTTCAGAGCAGGCTCGCCGCTCAGTTCGTCCGCAATCTGCAGCCCGAAGGCCGGACCGAACGCCATCGCGACGGCGACGGCCCGGTTCAGCTCGACGATCGGCGACGGCGCCGCTCTGGACAGCGCTTCGTAAAGAGCGGCGATGCGGATCCAGTCGGTCTCGGCGGCGGTCGGCGCCTCCGCATGACAGGCGGCGATGGCAGCCTGCAGCGCGTAAGGTCCGAGCGGGCGTCCGAGCTTCCGGCTACGTTCCAGCGCCGCCAAACCGCGCCGGATCAGCAGCCGGTCCCACTGCGCGCGGTTCTGGTCCATAAGGAGGACGGGCTCGCCCGCTGCGCCAATCCGTGTACGGAACCGCGAAGATTGAATTTCCATCAGGGCAACCAGACCATGAACTTCCCCTTCCCCGGGAGCGATCTCGGCCAGAACGCGTCCCAGACGGAGCGCTTCCCGGCACAGCAGCGGCCTGATCCAGTCTTCCCCCGACGTTGCCGAATAGCCCTCGTTGAACATGAGGTACATGACCTCAAGCACGGCCGTCAACCGTTCCTTGAGCGCTTCCCCGGCCGGTACTTCAAACGGCACTTTTGCCGCGCTCAGCGTTTTTTTGGCGCGTACGATCCGCTGGGCCACGGTCGGTTCCGCAGCCAGGAACGAACGGGCGATTTCATCCGTCGTAAGTCCGCACAGCAGGCGGAGCGTCAGCGCGACCCTGGCCTCTTGCGAGAGGACGGGATGGCATGTCATAAAGATCAGACGAAGGAGATCGTCACCGATCTCCCCGTCCAGTGTGGCATTGAGGTCTTCCTCCGTATACAAATCCATGTTCTGGGCCATTTCGGCGTATTTGCGGTCACGCACCTTCGTTCTTCGCAGGAGGTCAATCGCACGCCGCTTCGCCGTCGTCATCAACCAGGCCCCGGGATTGTCCGGAATACCGGAAATCGGCCATTTCTCCAGCGCGATCACGAGGGCATCCTGGGCGAGATCCTCCGCAAGACCTACGTCCCTCACCATCCGCGTCAGTCCCGCGATAAGTTTGGGCGATTCGATGCGCCATATCGCATCGATTGTCCGATGTGCGGAAGACTGCTTCACGCTTTTTTCTGCTCCTCAACTTGCCTGCGGAGTGATTTTTCCTTCTCGACCGTCTCGGGATTACTCATCAGATCTTCCACCTCAAACACCTGTCTCAGCTCGATCTCGCCTTGTCCATATCCGTGCGGATCCGGCATACGCATAGCCCACTCGATAGCTTCTTCCCGCGTTTTGACTTCAATAAGCGTGTAGCCCGCAATGATTTCTTTCGCCTCGGTGAACGGTCCGTCCACCACCTTCGGCTTGCCCCCCGGTTCCGGATAGGAAATCCGGATTCCGCCCGAGCTTGGCTGCAGGCCGTCGGCGGCTAGCAGAACGCCCGCTTTTACCAATTCTTCGTTGTACTTCTGCATCGCCTCGATAAGCTCCTGACTGGGCATGACCCCTGCCTCGGAATCCGTCGTCGCTTTCACAATCATCATAAATCTCATCGGTATATTCCTCCTCTTTTTTGTGAACCTTCACTTATACGACGAACCGGGATCTACAGGATCGACAGCGAATCCCATTTTTCCATTTCGATTTTTCAAGTTAACTTTGGTTACTAGTTTTCGGCGGAAGCAAGTCTGTTTCCTGCCATTCGGATCTAGGTCACATTTCGGATGCACCACTTCCCCCGCTTACCTGTTGGCTGCAATTCGAACTTCACTGTTTCCTGTAAAAAAAGCCGAAAGTTCCGCTGAAATTAATTTTGCGGGGAGTTTTTTCGTATGTCCGAGTCCTTTCTTGCTGAGCAATTGCGCATTCGGAAGAGCTTGGGCCAGTGCCTGAGCGCCATGACGCAGGCCCGCCGGACTTTCCGTGCCCTCAAGCACCAGAACGGGCTGCGTGACGGAGCGCCATAATCCGGCAGGCAATGGCTTTCCTTCCATATACCCATCGAGCAGGGCGGCATCGTAAGGGAGCGTATGGGCGACGTCCATCAAGTTTGACCAGACACCCGGCATCAGCTTCATCATGCCGACCACAAACGAAGGCGCTCCCATGCCCTGAGTCATAAAATATTTGATCGCCTCGGCACGGCGTCCGGCGGCAATTAGCTCGCTTACATGCGCCGTAAAATTGTGCGGCGGCTTCCGGTCGGCCGGATCGACCACAAACGGAGGCTCGTGCAGAGCCAATTTGGCGATGTCCGCTCCGTTCGCCGCCGCCTGCAGGGCTAGGACCGCTCCGGAAGACAATCCCCAGACGAAAGCGGAGCCGCCGGCTTCGTCAATAACCGCCTGCAAATCCTCGATTTCGCGTTCGATGGCATAAGGCTGTTTGTCTCCGCTGTCTCCTCTTCCCCGCCGGTCGTAGTTGTACACCGTGAATTGCGCGGACAGCAGCTCGGCGAGCTGCACCTGTCCCGGAAATTTGCGGTAGCTGAACGCTCCCGTCACCAGAATAAGCGCCGGGCCTTGCCCCGTTTTGTCATATACGATTGTAGTGCCGTCTTTCGAAGTTACCGTGTTCATCATGCTCGTGCTCGTCTCCTTTTCTGCTCCACCAATTATTTAGTTATCTTAAAACGGAACGCTGGTTTTGGAAAGTACTGGCCGTTGCAGACGGGTGTCTTTCCACCGTGCCTATCTTGAACCGTTACTTTCTCACCTTTTCTTTTCAGCTTTCTCTGGTCCGGATCGTCCCGAATGAATGCTTCATCGGCCGCCTTCTATTAAGACGACGAAGCATAAATGACAAAATCGACAAACCTGCTCAAAAAAGAAATTTTTTTTATTTCATACGGTCCGCTCTCCGCAACAAAAAAAAGAAAGCCTTTCCGGCTTTCTTTCAAGTGCGTTCATTTTACTCCCGAGCGTTTCTTAGTCACACGGCATCCGCTTCCCGCTGGGGGTCGTAGTAGCTGGCAGGAAGCATTTTAAACACGCGTATATATAGAAGAGAACTGAGGATGGTAACCAAAAAAATAAACCCGAACACCACTAGCGGAGGAAACCAGGTAGAGAGCAGAACCGTAACGGGCGCAAACAGCCGGCCCACCGAAAATTGAAGACCGGATGCTCCCATATACTGGCCTCTGGCATGGTCCGGCGCATATTTGCTGATGAAACTTTCGGTAACCGGGCTGCGTGATATCTCTCCTATCGTGAAAATAACCGTGAAAATCAGCAGCAGCCATAGCTGTGTCGTGAAACCGAACAAAAACATTCCCGCTCCGAACAGCAGCGAAGACAGGATAAGCACGTTGCGTTCCGGCCATTCTTCAAACCATTTCGTTACGGGCATCACACCCAGGACGAACAATAGGCCGTTCAGACCGAGTATCAAACCGAATGCCTGCGAACTGCTAAGGGAAAAGCTCCAATCTCCGATGGTCAGCAGCTTCTGCGCCGGTACGTATTCGGTCACGTACACCGCCAAGTACATGTCGAGCTGCATAAAGGCGATCGTAACCAGTATGCCTGCGGCGATATAGAGTGCAAATAGCTTATCCCGGAAAATGACGCCGTAGCTGCTCACCTGCTCCTTCAAAATTCCCGACAGCCTCATGCCTTGCCGCGCGGCTACGGCCGCCGCCGGTAGTGTTTCCTTGATCATCAGCAGGATAGCCAGCGAATACAGCAGCGTGACAGCCGTGCATGTCCAGAGCAGCTCATGCCGGTACTGGAAAAAGAAGACCGCACCGAGCGCGGGTCCGAACACGGCCCCGATGTTCCTGCCGGTCACAAAAGTGGCATAGACCATCCGCCGGTCTTTAACCGGTGTCAAATCCGCCACCATAGCCGAGCTGGCCGGCATATAGATGGCTCCCCCGAGGCCGATACCGATGTAAGCGAAATAGTCCAGCCAGTGAGAGGACGATAACGCAAACAGGGCAAACATCGAAGCTTGCATAAACGCTCCCAGCAGCATGGCCGGCCTCCTGCCCAGGCGGTCCGACAGAAAACCGCCGAACAAACCGCCTGCCAGGCTGAATATTGGCGGCACAGCCATTAGCACGCTGGCAACGGATTTACCGAACGCTTCGCTGAAAAACAGGGTGATGAAAGGGAAATACATCCAAAAAAGCAGATTGAACACGGTATCGCCTGTTAATCTGATCTTCAGATTCAGATCCCATTTGAGCCAATTCATGTGAAATAATCCTCCCGATTCTTACTGGATAGGAGCTAAATTACCATGAACAGGGAACTTTTACAACCCTTTATTTCCACAGATTTTTCTTATCACCGCCTATTCGCTTAGAAAAGCAAAAAAGCAGCAGCCGCACGACGCGGCCGACTGCTTTCTTGAATTATACGGGAACGTTCGCTCTATCACGCATTTGCAGTTGATACATCTGGTAGTAGATGCCCCTCTGCCGCATCAATTCGTCGTGATTGCCGCGTTCCGCGATTTGGCCCCGGTCCATCACGAGAATGAGGTCCGCATGATGGATGGTAGACAACCGGTGGGCGATGACAAACGTAGTTCTTCCTTTCTTCAACACTTCCAGCGCCGATTGGATCATCCCTTCGGTCTCCGTATCGATATTGGACGTTGCTTCGTCCAGGATAAGGACAGGCGTGTTGTAGGCGAGCGCCCTTGCAAACGAAATCAGCTGCTTCTGTCCGACCGATAACGTACTTCCTTTTTCAATCACGGGTTCGTCTAATCCCTTGGGCAAATGTTGAAGCACGCGCTCGGCTCCGACCGCTCTTAGCGAATCCTCGATCAATTCACGGCTGATGGCCGGATTGTCCAAACTGATATTGCTGGCAATCGTGCCTGTGAACAAGAAAGGTTCCTGCAGAACGATGCCGATCTGTTTCCTTACCTGCTGCCTGGAGAGGGTCTGGATATTGTGCCCGTCAATCGTAACGGTTCCCTTTTGCAGTTCGTAAAATCTCAGCAGTACGTTCATGATGGAACTTTTTCCCGAGCCCGTATGCCCGACGAATGCGATCGTCTGCCCCTGCTTCGCTTCGAAAGAAATATCGCGAAGAACGTAATGATCGTCCGAATAGGCAAAAGAAACATGCTCGAATTTTACGTTTCCTTTCAATCTCGGCGTTTCTTCGTCCTTGACATCGGAGCCTTCCTCTTCCATCAGCCTGAAAACCCGTTCGGCCGAAACGAGGGAATGATTCAACTGAGCCAGTTGATTCACCATTCCGACAAGAGGCTGAAATAAGCGTTCGACATATTCCACGAAGGCGAAGATCATGCCGAAGGTGAAAACGGATTGCCCGCTTAACGCCGCTCCGCCAAAATACCAGATAATCGCAGTGAGCGCCAGACTTCTCAGCACCGTAACCAGATTATTGGAGGTGAGCGCTTTTAGGGTGAGCAGTTTATTGGAATACGTAAAGTAACGTACATTTTTATCCTCAAATTCCTGCCGCACGGTGCGCTGCCGGGAGAACGCGCGTATGACAGGCATACATTGAATGGCTTCGTTGATCAATCCGTTGATATCGCTCAATGTGGAGCGAATGGTTTGGCTGTATTTGGATGCAAATTTCTGATACAAGTAGATCCAGCCCGCAAGGGCGGGGATGATAAGCGTGCAAATAAGCGCGAGCCTGACGTCCAATATAAAGAGGGCCGTTAAGATTCCGGTTATGTAAACGGCTCCGGTGAAAAAATTTCTTAACACGGTAACAAACAATTCTTTCACGGCTTCGGTATCGTTGGTTACAAAGGAAACGATCCGTCCGGCCGGTATTCGGTCGAAGTACGGAATGGGAATCCGGTGGATTTGCTTTAGAACGTCTATCCGCATTTTTTGAATGACACGGTTGGATGAGACTTGCAGGGCATACGTTTGACCGTATTCGAGCAAGCTGGCTGCTGCTACGAATCCGAAATAAAGAAGGATTAAGTTGACGATTTTCCCCAATTCCGGTTCATAAAAGAGAAACAAGTCGCGCGTGGAAAGAATTTCGGCCGGGTACGTCCCCGTTTCCGCATTTCGCTTGATGATGAGTTGTTCGCCTTGTACAAGGCGCTCACCGTCCACCTTCACGGCTTCCGGAACGAATACGAACTGCCGCTGCACCTGCAGAATGCGGACCTCTTGCCCCTTCTCTTCCTGTTCGTTAAAATAATCGCCTCTTTTATAGTACTTCCCTTTATACGTCACCGTATTTTCCCCGGGTTCCCGCGTTTCGTACCAAGGTTTTTCAATCCCCAGAATATGCCGGTCGATCAACTGTTTGGCGATAAGCGGTCCGGACAATTCCGCCGCTACCATCAGCAAGAGAAGACAAAGCGCCCCGATAAACGATTTCTTGTAATAAAGAACATACTTGAACAGTTTCTTTCCTACATTCATAGGATTTTCCACGCTCACTTTAACAAGTTCATTTGCAATTTTTGTGACTCGTATTGTTCTTTATACCAACCGTGGCAGGCAATCAATTGAACATGCGTGCCGCATTGGACGATTCGTCCCTGATCCATCACGATGATGAAATCGGAATGTTCCACAGCGGATAACCGGTGCGTCGAGATGAGCGTCGTACGCCCCTTTCGCTCCGCAATGAGGTTCGCGATTATGCTCGCCTCCGTTTTGGCATCGACAGCGGATAAAGCGTCATCCAGCAGCATAATTTCGGGTTCGGAAATGATCGCCCGGGCAAAAGCGATTCTTTGCTTCTGTCCGCCCGACAAGGACACCCCTCTTTCCCCTACCAGGGTATCGGTCCCGTCCGGAAGCGTATGAATATCCTGCATAAAGGAAGCCAGCTCCAGAGCCCGGAACACTTCCTGTTCGGTCGAGTTCTCCTTGCCGAATTGAACATTTTCTTTGACCGTTTTCGAAAATAACATCTGCTCCTGCGGGACATAACCAATCCATTTGTTCCAGGTTTCAAGCCGAATGCGTTCCAACGGGATGCCCGAAACGGTGATTTCGCCTCTGTCTGCCGGATACTCCCTGAGCAGTTGTCTTAACAGGGTAGTCTTGCCGCTTCCTGTCCGGCCGACGATGCCGACGGTTTGTCCGCGGTTAATGTGCAGCGTAATATCGCTCAGGTTATCGACTGCGGAAGACGGATAGCGGAAGCTTACCTGGTGGAATTGGATGGTATGCGGCAGCGCGATTTCCTCTTCAAGACCCTCCCCATCCCTTACATCAGGCGAATAGGTCATGATCTCATCCAGACGGTCCAAGGAAGCGCTCCCCCGCTGCATAATATTAATCAGTTCACCGATCGCGTACATGGGCCAGATCAGCATGCCCAAATAGACGTTGAACGTGATCAGTTCGCCCAGTGAAATGCGCTGCTGAAAAACCAGATAGGTCCCGTACCCGAGACCGATCAAATAACTGATCCCGATTAACATGCGGATGGTGGGCTCGAACAAAGCTTCGACCCGCGCGATGGCGACATTTTTCCGGAACAGATCTTCCGCCATGGTTTCAAAATTTTTCTGATTCGCCTCTTCCCGCACATAGGCTCTAACAACGCGAATGCCGGTAATGGTTTCCAGCACTTGATCGTTAAGCGCGCCGAAAGCGTCCTGGGCGATCGTAAAGCGGCGGTGAAGGTATTTTCCGAAAAAGGTGATGACGACCGCGATAAGCGGAAGCGGCAAGATGGTGACCAGCATTAAATTCCAATCGATAAAAAAGCCCATCGTAATCAGGATCGTCACCGAAAATAAACAGGAATCGACTAAGGTCAAAATGCCGGCACCCGACGTTTCTCCGATAGATTTGATATCGTTGGTCGCCCGGGCCATGAGATCTCCGGTCCGGTATTTTTCGAAAAAGGACGGTGTCATCTTTAACAAATGGGCCATCATGCGCGAACGCATTTTGAGCTGCAGACGGTTCGCTCCGCCGTGCAATTGAAACATCCAAGCGTAGTTTAGGGTATAGATGACGACGGCGAGTCCGAGAATAAATCCGATATACTGCGCCAGACTCGCCGGGGTCAGCGTGTTTTGCTGGATATGGTCAAGAGCGGATCCCAGCAGCAATGGCGGCAGCATTTCGACCCCGTTTACGAGGATCAGAATGAGTACCGCCAGCGTGTACCGGATTTTATGCTCTTTAAAAAACCAGCCGAGCCTCACTAAAACAGAAACGATAACGATCACTTCCCTGCTTCCGGATTTCCCGTCTTACACAGGTATCGCCCGTAATCAGACACTCATATTTTCGGCTATTCGTAAAGCGTTGGCCTGGATCGTCAAGGTCGGGTTGACGCCGCCCGCAAAAGGCATGAAGGACCCGTCCGCCGCAAACAAATTGTCGATCATATGGAATCGGCCGAATTTATCGACGACGGACGTCAGCTCATCCGTGCCTGCCCGGCACGTTCCATGCAGATGCGCGCTCCCCAAATAGTAGTAGGACGGGTTGCATTGGATCTGCTTGGCTCCCATGGCCGTCAAAATTTCTCCCGCCCTCTCGATCATAAAGCTCAGCCGGCGCTTGTCCCATTCATGTGTCTGATAATCAAGGACGATTTTGGGCACCCCCGTCGCTTCTTTATCGTTCGATAACCGGACTTTATTGGTCACCATAGGCTGGTCCGCGATGATACATTCCAATTGAACATACATACCGCTGCCTTCATGACCGTAATAGGTCCACGGGTTCGCTTCGTAAATCAGCCCGCCCAGGCCGGAATGACAATGCGGGTCCTGATAGTAATCCGTAATCGAAACGGTGGAGTACAATCCTTTCAGCGGTTCGTTCAACTGCTCGTAGGGATGATTATCTACCCAGCCGGATACGTACTCGCTGTTCTTGAAGCTTAACCCCGAGCCGACCAGGCCGGATTTGTTGCCTACCCCGTCCGGCCACCATTTGTTCGTTGAACGCAGCACGAGCGCGGCGCTTTGGATGGCGTTTCCGGCCAGAACGAATTGTTTCGCACGGATATGGAATCTTTCTTTCGTGGCTAAGTCAAGACACTCCAAAGAGTCGATCTTGGAAGGGTCCGTCTGGTGGAACGCCAGCGCTTTCGTATTTTTCATAAGCGTCACATGGTCCAGCTTCAACACCGGCTTCAAAATGCGCGTGAAACTGTCCGCTTTGGCGCCGATCGGGCACGCGTAATCCGTGCAGCTGGTTAGGTTGTCGCAGCCCGGATATCCGTTATGATCCGTTGTGTTAACCGCCAGCGGAGTCGGAAACGGATGCAGGCCGAGCTCTTTGCCCGCCTGGTCGATCAGGGCTCCCTGCTGGCTGTAGGAATGAGCCGTCCGGAGCGATCCGGTACCGGCACTGTTTTTGAACGGATCGGCATTCAGATCCCCGGACACCCCAAGCCACTGTTCGATCTTGTTGTAGTAGGGGTCCAAATCCGAATACCCGATGGGCCATTGGGGGTCCAGGGCATCCGGCGCCACATACTCCCTCGCATCGAAGTCGACGTCTTTGTATCGGAACGAGATACCGGCATAAAAAATCGTTCCGCCGCCTACCGCGCTGGCCGACCACGGATATCCGTTATCTCCCCAGGTGCCGTCCGATTCTCTCGCGTAGGCTTTCTCCGCATGGCTCATGACCGAATCTATATTCGTTCCCGGTTCAATGAGTTCTCCCTGCTCCACGATGACAACTTCCAGGCCTTTTTCAGCCAAATACTTGCTGACAACGGAGCCGCTGGCTCCGCTGCCGATCACACATACATCGAATTGCTTGGTCAAGGTGATTCCCCCATACTTGATTATTTCAATTGCCAGGACTAAACGTTTAGCTTTGTAATCTTAGTCACGATCTCATCGGCATGTATCAAATAAGGACCTTCCAAATTCATATCCAGTGTGCAGTCGAAGAGAGATTCCACCCGTTGAACGATTTCAAAAAAATCCCGCTTATCCACTTCCAGCGGTCCCTGTTTAAACGTTTCCACGAGCTCGTCCCCGTCTTCACCGGTAACGCCGGAAATCGCGTAGATCACTTGATACAGCGTATTTCGCTCTTTGTTATCCATCTCATTTCGTCCTTTCTTATCCGGTTGTTTGGAGATGCGAACGGTTGTTCAGACTCTCCAGGAGGAAACTGCCGCTCATCGAATCGTAATGAATGATGTGCATCGCCGTATTGCTTGCTTTGATTTGCCATTGCAGGAGCTGTTCGTTCCCGAGTCCTAGAAAATACAGGATGGACAACTGGATGCTGAAAGCGTGGGTAAAAATGACGATATTGCACGCTTCTCCCGCATACGTCCCAAACAGATCTTTATAGAACTCCTCGATCCGTTCCCGCTGTACGTCAAGCGACTCCAGCCCCTTGACGATTTCCAGATGAGGCGATTGGATCCGCTGCTCCAGATACAGATCCCACTGCCCCTGTGTAATCGGCGGGACAAAAGACTCCGGAGCTTTCAGCTCGCTCAAGCGATCGTCTTCGATGAAAGGCGCGGCCGGAAACCGCTGATGGAAAATGGCCGCCGTTTCCCTCGCCCTTTTCAAAGGACTGGAATAAATGACCGACGGAGTCAGAGAAACCGGGTATTCGTCCCGGAGTTTCACGGCCTGGCCGATCCCCGTTTCCGTCAGTTCGCAATGAGGATCGTACGCGTCCATAAGAGCGTCGTCCTCCAGAATGTTGCAGTGGGCCTGCGCATGACGGATTATAATCAATCGCATGCTATCTCTCCTTCCGCCGGATTGTTCGTTTCGGTTCCCTAGACCGGATTCGAAATTCCTTCCTTCACCCGGCTGAAATGAATAAAATCCTCCTCGCTGTACATGGAACCCAGTAACACGGCTTTCACGCCGAGTTTATAGTACTCGTTCAAATAAGCGGCCACTTGCTCGTAATCCCCGACTAACACGGGACTGTAAATTCCGCCGTTCATGTACCCGCCCATCCAGAAGACCCCATCGTACGTTTCGCTCGCTATAGCCAGTTCGGCCAGCGTCCGCTGCCAGCTTGATTCCGAGTTTTTTTTCATCCGGAGCTGTATCGTCCCCTGCCGGTTGCCGGGATAACGGGCATGAGCGACCTTCCACGCTTCTTCCGCCGATTCTCTGGCAATAATCTCGATTCTTATGGCACTTTGAACAGCCGATCCCTGCACCTTATCGCTAAAATGGCGTTTAAAATGTTCCAGCGGTCCCGGATGAGTAACGACGAAATCCGCCGCTTTCAACCCCGTTTCAAGGCCTTCCTCGGAAGAACCGGACATAAAGATGCGCGGGAAAAGCTGTTTGTCCGGCAGCGGAGGCTTGAACTCCAAATTGTTCAGCTCATAATAATCGCCTTTGAACGAAACGGGAGAATCCGATTCAAGCAGCAGACGAAGTACTTGAACATATTCGTGCAGTTTCTTGTAGCGGGACGAATGGTCGATGTAACCCCCGGTTTGCTGGAGCTCGCCGGTAACGGCGCCGGTGATCATATTCAAGTCGATCCGCCGGTTGTACAAATACGTGAAGCTCTGAATTAACTTGGCGGCCGTGTAAGGCGGGTACATATAGGGCTGAAGCGCAATAAGAGGAACATGACGTTCCGTATGCTGCATAATAACCGAGCTGACGGCCCAAGGGTCCAATACCGAATGGTTAAAAAACGACAGGGACCCGACTATGCCGTAAGCATCGGACAACTGCGCGATTTTAATGGAGTTTTCCATAAATTCTTTCTTGGAGGCATAATGGCCGACGCCCGGAATTTGGCAATAATACTGAATCGGATCCAATGCGATCATCCCCCTGCTTTTCGTCTATTGGGTCTTCTATTTATCCGCGAACAAGAGATCCGGTTCCGTCTGTAACTGGGTGACGACTAAATCTTCCGGAATTCCTTTCCGACGGATCAGCTCGTATAAACCATTGCGTTTGAGAATTTCAATGGGTGTCGGGTGCCCCAGAAAATGAACCGGGCTGAAGCTCAGTCCGTAGGCGCCCGAGTTCAACACACATACGAGATCGCCCGGATATAAGGCCGGCAGTTGGACATCCTTCCCTACACAATCCTCGGGCGTACAGAGAGGACCGGCAATGGTGACTTTTTCGAGTTCGCGCCGGCCGGGGTCTTCGCTAACGGGAATACACTCCATGGGGTAGTTGCTTCTCATACTTCTTCCCCGGAAAGTGGAGGCCGCATGATGGTGCATTCCGCCATCCACAATCACAAAATTCTCTCCCTTGGACGTTTTCCGGTAGAGCACCTCGGTTACATACACGGCCGCTTGAGCCAACAAATATCTTCCGCTTTCGATAATAAAGGTCGTTTGCGGGAAAAGGGTATCTCTCGCCTCTTGGACGTAATCGCTGACCTCATCCGTGATTTTGCCGATATCCAGCGCCTTTTCGTGTGCAAAATAGGGCACTCCGAACCCGCCGCCAAGATTAATAAATTCGCAGACGATTCCGTATCGCTCATAAATGCTTCTGCCCAGATCTACGGTATATTTCATCGACTCGATAATGCTGTCGGTATTCAGATTCTGGGTTCCCGTATAGACGTGTATCCCGATAAATTTGGTGAATCGGAGAGACCCGATGGCATCAAACACGGTATCGAGCATAGATTCGTCTATTCCGAATTGTCTCGGTACCCCGCCCATTTTAATGGCCGTGCTGCCGAAGCTTTTGTCGGGATTGATGCGCACCGCTACCCGGACCGTTTTGTTTGCTTGCTCGGCCAGTTCTTCTATGTAAAGGAGTTCCTGGACGGATTCCGCGATGATGCAGTAAATCCCGCTTTCAACCGCTGCCTGGAGTTCGCTTCGCTTCTTCCCCGGTCCGGAAAAAATGATGTTGTCCGCTGAAAATCCCGCATGACGGGCTAAAGCCAGTTCGCCGGCGGATGCGACCTCAACGCCCACTCCCCACTGCCGGAACAGCTTGGCGACATGAATATTGTTGTTCGCCTTCAAGGACAAATAATACTGAATCGCCGGATTCGTCCGGCTTCTTAATTGCCGGTAATGCGCTTCGATAAAATCGCCGTCATACAAATAAAAAGGAGTCTCGAACTCTTTCGTTAAGGCTGTGATTTCAGCATGATCCAGGTTCATCCTTAAGTCCCCCTTCCTTCTTCATGACTTAATGAACACCCGTCGTCATTCTCGTATTCAGCTCGTCAAGCAGGCTCCGGGCCTTTGTCAGCTGTTCGGTATTATGGGCAGAGACTAGCACAAAGAGCTTATACGTATTTTTAAAGGCGCCCGAAGCTTTGCAGAAATTGTACAGATCGATATGGACCGGTAAATCCCGTGTCACTTCCGAGAGATCGTTTACGTAATCTTCGAAACCCAGATCCATCCCGGAATTAAACACCAGCACCCTGCTTTCGACAAACTCATACCGCTTCTTCTGTTCGATAACCAAAGGAAGAATATACGTGACTTGAGTAAGCCTGGCGTTAATCTCGATGACCGGAATCAGTTCACCGTTCGTATCGATGATTGAATCGATTCCGAGGACGCCCCTATATCCCATCTGCCGGATCAGTTCTCCTGCCCGCAAAATTTCTTCGCGATATTCGGCCGATTCCGATTGCGATAAGGAAGGCGAGAAATTCGTTCCTTTGTAGACACCATTCGGGTCTACGATTTGCTCGGTGACGGCCAGAAGATGGACTTCGTATTCGGAAATAAACAACTGGGACGTCAAGCTGAGCCGGTGGGGATGCCAGCCTTCCAGGAGCAGGTCGACGCTTGTCTGCCGGTTTTGAATATAATTCAGCAAAAACCGGAAATTCCGCTCGTTGTCGATGACTTTGAGCCCTTTACCGGAAGAGCCGTACGGAACCTTTAACACACACTTGGAAAAACCCGCGGAAACGAGCTGATCGTAGGCATGCTCCAAGCTCCCGATATCGCTGCAGAAATAACCGGTTGTGACGTTGAACCCGTTCCTTTCCATCCGTCTTCTCGTGCTGAACTTGTCATTGATTTCCCGGCAGACCGTCAATTCAGGGGCAATGATGTCCATTTGCGGGTAGCGCTCCTTCAGTTCAAGAAGCCGCTCCGAAACGATGAACGGGATAATCGTATGACGCGCCAGGTCAGGCACTTGCGCAAGCTCGTCGCAGCAAATGATCGTCGGCAGCACGAGGTTTCGTTCTTTCCAATAATCCAGGAAAGCCGGCTCCGGCATCGCATGAAAAAATACCGTGTCCTGCGGCCTCGCCAGGAAGAGAAGCTGATGCTCCTGCTGCACCACAATCTTCTCGGATTGAAGGTCCTTGACGGAGGGAAAGTAATTCGACGCCTGGCCGTCCTGCTCATCGCCGATATTCATATACCAGAGGATTTGTTTGCCGCTCAAACGATAATAATCCAGCGGATGAGTGAACTTCATAGAGTTCCCTCAAGTTTTTCCGTCACATGTTCCGTTATTTTCCGGACCGTTGAAAAATTTTCTACGATCAGTTCGTCGTCGTTAAACGTGATCCCGAACACGCCCTCCAAGCTGACGATCAAATTAACGGCCGTTACCGAGTCCAAACCCAGCAGAAACAAATCGGTTTCCGGGGTTATCGGGTCCTTTGTCTGCAGGATTTCATTCACACAGGATATAACTTGAGCGGTCCTTACGTTTTCCTTCGTTTCCAAAGACATCACATTCAGCTCCTTCGGTCCTATAATGTTGACGATTTCCGCGTAACAGTCTGGCCGTTTGCCGGCGTATTAAGCGTAACGCCGCTTCAGCTTCCGCATAAAATCGGCTTCCTGCTCTCTTAATTGCCGGATCTTGCTAGCTGCACCGTCCCAATCGATCTGCCTCGCGATCATGTACCGCCTGACGATGGTCGCGATATGGTTAGCGAGTTGATGGTTACGGATAAGGAGGTCGGCTTCCTCCGGGGCGTCATCTATATAATGAAGAAACTTGGAGAAAACATGCCGGGATGCGGCGATTAAACGGAGTCCGTGATCCATCGAGATCAGCCGGTTTTCCTCATAATCGCGCATTTCGAGCAGCACCCGGTCGTAGAAGATATAGTCGTCCTCGAAGGCTTGCAGCCACTGCCGGAACAAGGCCAGATCTTCTTGTTTGTTTTCCCGCATTTCCTCGTCGTTAAGTTCCAGAACCAACAATGTCCTCATCTGCCCGGACAGACTGTCGAAAGCCGCTTCCACATGCGCAGCCGGCAAATATCCGTAGAGCCCGTCCCAATCTTCGACGTAGTACGCCTTGTTCTCACCGTCATAGTCCGTGACGACAAACGAATGAGTGGAATGAATGACATGGAAGGCTTCTTTCCGGTAAGGCAGATAATACTCGTCCCCCCATACGAAAACGAGTTTACGCCGGGCCAGCAACTCTTTTAAACAATCCGAAGCCTGGCTGAAGTCGGGAAAAGAAGCCCGTACAGGCGTAATTCCTTTTCTCAGTAAATCATCATCGGAAAAGGAAGGCTCCGAATACTTCCATTTGCTCTTATTTTCGATAAAGATCTGGCGGTAAATTTCAGCTGTGCTTTGATAACTGTTATAAAAGAGAGGGATGACGGGAACGCGGTTTGAATCCAAGTAAGCGATTATCTGCGATTTTCTGCAATCGAAAAATTTCTCGTCATAACGAGTGAGGCACATCTTGCTTCTCCTCTACTCCGGAAGCATGCTGCAGCCGGTATTGTTTCCAGTCGGAAAACCTTGTTTCCAGGTAATCGTCCCGGTTGTAAACGTACGTCCAACCCGCATGTGTTCCGCCGTTCTCGGTTACTTGGCATTCGATTCGGTCAAACAAGTTTCTTGTATCCCCGGGACCGAAATACTCTTCCAGCTCATCTATCCGTTTCAGCGTGTCTTCCGAGACTTCATACCACTCGCCCGCCACCCGTTGATTTTCCAGCAGTAATCCGGGATAACCGTTGCCGGTATCAACCAAGGAGCCGGCTATGCTCGCCTTTCGTGAAAGCAGGGTGGCATCTTTCATATACTTGTGATTGTTTTCTCCCTCACGCAAGGTCCCGTAGACAAATAAGTTGGGCATGAAAATTCTCCCCTTTAAACGGCTTAATAAAAACTTTCATCCGGCTGATCATCGCCTTGAACATTGAACTCCCTCATAAGGCCATGCGGTTTCCAAGATGATCGACGATGTTGAAATCATGCTCCTTTCCGGACGATTCCGTGAGGCGTTCGTATAAATGCCGGGCGATTTCACCTGGATCGTAGGGGGCGTCCTCTCCCCCCATTTCGGTTTTCATCCAGCCGGGGTGAACCGCAAGCACCTTAAAGTTCTCCGGTTTCAGTTCTCTCTCCAGCATACGGGTAAACATATTAAGAGCCGCTTTGGAGATACTGTAGCCGTAGGTTTTTAACGGCAGTTCGGAAATACTGCCCGCCTCGGAGCTGATATTTAGAATGCTTTTGACCGGACTGCTTTCCATCATAGGCTTCAAATGTTTGATAATGGCCATCGGACCCAAAACGTTCGTTTTCCACGTTTCTTCGAAATCCGCGATGTCCACTTCCCGGATCTTTTTGCATCGTATGCCTTCACGGGCCGCATTATTGATAATCGCGTCCAGCTTTGGCGTCACGGAAGCAATCAGGGAATAAGCCTGCAGGATTGAATCCTCGCTGCTTACATCCACGGGAATGATGCTCAGCTTTTCCTTGTATTTGGTTATTAACGGCTGCAGCCGCTCGGCTCTGTTCCTATTTCTCACTCCGGCAAGAACATGATGTCCCCGTTCCAGAAATACCTCACAAAGACTCAGTCCCAGCCCGCGGTTAGCACCGGTTATGAAAACGATCATGGGCTTCCTCCTTAAGAGTAGGTCAGAACGACCTGCAGGACTTCATGCGGATGTTTATCGATCATGTCATAGGCTTTCGGCGCATCGCCGAACGGAATCCGGTGGCTGATCAGGTTACCTAATTTCAACTTGAGCAGCAGATCTTTCCCGATATTCCTTCTTCTCGCATCGTTATACATATGGCTGATGGAAGGATCGATCCCGAGGGTTTGCGAAGCGCGGATCGTAATCCGGTTCTGGTGAAATTCTTCGGACAGATTCAGCACCGATTGCTCGCCCTGATACCAGCCTACGGCTGTAATTACCGTGTCCGGTGCCGCTATGCGAATCGCTTGATTCAAAGCCGTTGAATGACCGGATACTTCAAAGACGGCGTCGGCACCCCGGTTATTCGTAATCTCTCTGATTTCCTTGGCGACATCCGTCCGATTCGGATTAAACACATGGTCGATTTCAACTTCTTTGGCGATGTTCAGTCTGTTCTCAAGCGGGTCCACTCCAACGACTGTGGCGCCCGACAGTTTGGCTAATTGAGCGATTAACTGCCCGACTACACCGAGTCCCGATACGACGACAACGTCCCCGATTTTAATTCTCGTGTCCAATACAGCGTTATAAGCCGTCATCAGGTTTGTGTAGAAAATGCCGAGCTCAGGCTCCAAGTTTTGGGGTAGTTTGAATATTTTTTTGTGATGCTTGCACACGATCGTTTGATGCCTGCCGTGGGAGAACACGATATCTCCGACCGAAAATCCTTCGACATCGGCTCCGACTTCAATGATTTTTCCCACGTTCGAATACCCGATAAACCAGGCATCGTCCTCGCAGCTCCGGATCGGATACTTAACTTTGTGCTCTTCGGCCAGGTCCTCGAACAACCGGGTTTCGGAATCCATATCTCTTGTGAAATAAGGAGCGATTCCTCTGTAAGCCCCCATTTCCGTACCGTGGCTGATCCCCGAATAAAGGGACTGTATCCGGCATTCGCCGCTTTTTAAAGGCAATTCTTCTGCCGTTTCCACGATTAATTGACTTGGACCCGTGTACGTTAAAATTTCCATGTCAAGCACTCCTTTTCTTTGTGTCAGGTTTGAAGCGGTTCGGGACTTATTGCCCGGAATACCGGCCAAACTTGAGTATCCGTTTCTTGTATCCAAAACAGCTCGGTTTCGCTAAGGACTCCGCCGCTGCCGATTTTCGTTTCCGCCTCTTCGCCGAACAATCCGAGCAGCTGCGTTTTGTATTCCAATACAGCGGCTCTTTTTACCGGCATGTAGACGCTGTTCCTCAATTCCAGCTGATGCCATCCGTCCTGTGAAAATTCATTGTACTGCTGCCAGTACGGAAATTCGGAATAGAAAAGCACCGGATACCCTTGCGACATCAGTCTCAACCCGGCTTTGGTCAGAAGCTGATGATCGACATGTTTGGAGACGGCGGGAAATACCCAGGTGTATTTGCGGGCAAGATCGCAGGACTGCAAATAGGTTTCGATTTTAGGCAGAAAATCGGCTTCGTCCTGTTTGTCCGGAATGCCGAATAAATCTTCCTCCGTCCGGTAATAAGGCTGCCCCTTATTTTCCCTGTAGATGGCATCCGGAAAGGTCAGCACTTCGACCTGTACCCCGGCAAGATGCCGGAATGCCCGCTGATCCTCCTGAAGGCGGCGCGCCACGAGTATGGACAAGTGCTCGCCCTCTATTTCATCCTCGAACAGCCCCAAATCCTCGGCCGCATACTGTCTGGCAATCTCGCCGGGCTGAAAGCGGACCGACGGGCAGCCCCCGAATACGGTCAGCACCTTGCAGGTGTGCCCCTGATTCACCAACTCCATTAAAGTCGAGGCGCACGACAGAACGACATCATCGAAGTGGGGTGAGATAAACATAAAAGCACGCTTATCCTGGTTCATCCTTACAGCCCTTCCCGGATCACTTCTTTTATGAGCGTTTTTCTGACAGGGGTAAGCAGCGATTGGTTGTACACCGCCGGTTTCCCTACTCCGTTAAGTAAAATCATGCCCAAGTTATCCTCATCGAGCTTAAGATAGCCTCTCTTGTTATCGTGGTTTAAATAGTGGAAGATCGAATCCGGGTCCGATTTCAGCGGAATGTCCTGCAAGGCCCCTATTTTATTTAAAAGCCAGTAATGCGCGGACACATCATGCTCGGACAGCAGGTTCATCCGGTTCGCTATTTTAGCGGCGTAAATCATGCCCACTGCAATGGCTTCCCCGTGCGTGATTCCTCCCTGCTCGGCAAGCTCGATCGCATGACCGATCGTATGGCCGTATTCAAAGATCAGGCCCTTCTTTTTCTCGTAAATATCTTCGCTTAATACCGACATTTTGGCCGATATGCAGAAGTTAATGAACGTCTCCAACTGCTTCGGAGAATACACATTGGTTGAATTTAAATCATCCTCTGTAAATTCCAGGTTGTCGTTTTCCAAGATCAGCATATTTTTTACCAGCTCGCACATTCCCGCTTTCACCTGACGGGGCGGCGACTCCGACAAAATTCGGGTATCGGCGAACACGAACCGGGGCGGATAATAAAAGCCGACCAGGTTCTTTCCGCTCGTTAAATTGACCGCCTGCTTGATCGAAAGAACCGAGTCGGAGGCCGCCAAAAACGTGGTGGGGACGTGAATGAGCGCAATCCCGCGAAACATCATACCGGCCGCCACTCCCGCAACGTTCCCGGTTAACCCTCCGCCAACCGCTACGATAGCGGTTCTGCGGTTGGCTCCCAGGGCAATTGCCTGCTCTTGCAAATCTGTCACGGTTGAGAGTGTTTTGTATTCTTCTCCTCCCTGGAAGCGAAGAATATGTACAGGGGCGAGTTTGCCGAAGTACTCGGCGGCATGATGAACAATAGAGTCCGGTACCCCCGAGTCCGAAATCACGATATACCGATCGAATTCATCCCGGGGAATATAGTCTTCAATCGATTCCAAAATATGTTCGCCGAATGCAAAGTTAAAACACCGGTCCGCAAAACAAATTTGTTTAGTCGTCATGTTTAACCCCCACCGATCAGATTATCGAGAAGTTTGAGCTGTTTCTCATAGGGGAGCAAATCCGAGGCCCCGTCAATCATGTTCCAAGCGGTCCTGAACGTTTGCTCGGCCGTAACCTCTTTTCCCCTCAGGTGCTTGTATTGCTCCGATAAGACATCGGTTACGTTCGTAAACCTGCGAATCATGTCCACTTGGACGTCTTTGTCCATGCACAGGGAAAGCGATTGATTGTCACCTTCAAACAAAATGAGTCCCTGATTAAAAGCTTCCCGGTAAAACGCTTCTTCCAGTTTTTCGTCTCCGAATACCAGCTGAAAAATGGAACTTCCGTTGACTTCGATAGGCAAAGCCGATTGAGCGAACAGCTCCTTTAAGTTCCCGGTCAAGGCATGGCCGTAGAAACGTATCAAATCGTAGCCTTTTCCAGCTTCCATTTTTTTCAGGGTTTCCAGTGAAGATAGGATCGGCAGCATTTGGTAATAGGACGTATACGTGTGTTCCTTGGTCTCCGCCATAATTTCGTCCGTACTCACCAGGCATGAAATCCGATGTCCGTTCGACAATCCTTTGGAGAAGACGTACATGTCGGCCTTCTCGGCCGTCACCATCTCGAGCGAGGACCCTTGACGGTGCCGGTAGCCTTGTTTCACATCGTCGCAGCAAACCAGGACTCCGTGTGCCCGGCATATGCCAAGGATTCTCTCTATCGTTGAAGCCGATAAATACGTATAGTCCGGCGAGAACAGAACCAGGGCGACTTGATCCTTATGTTCCGTCAAGGCGCGTTCCAGCAGCTCGGGGATGAAATAAAACTCGATCACCCCGTCCTCATTCGGTTCCAGCAGGGCACCCTGCTGCCTCCACATGGGATCCCAGCCGTGATACCCGGAGCTGAGGACGATTTTCTTGCCGCTGTAATCCCGTGCGGCATAAACGGCCGCTCTGCAAGCGGCGGTGCCGGTCGCGTAGAACGATACTTTCGCATCCGGCAAAGCACTGTCTTTCCTGATCCGTTCGGCCAGCTCGACGATCGGTTTGGACGGACCCGTCACAATTTCCCGGTCCTGCTCCAGAAAACTCCGCAAAGCGGCGTTAAGGTGAGGATCGTTATGGCCCAATATAATCGAGCCCTTCCCGTTCATCAGGTCGATATAATTGCCGCCGTCGTAATCGAATAAGTAAGCCCCGCTTCCCCTTGAAAACATCACTCTTTCATTGCGAAAGGGATTGACCGGCGAATCGATATGAGTACCGAGTACAGCCAGCAGCTTTTCCGAATTTTCAACCATATCCTGTTTCATTTCATCGCTCACTCCTTAGTCATGACATGCGGTAATGCAGATCAGATATACAAAATTTCTTTTTGAATGTCATATCTCTTTTTCCCGGGATCCGTCAAACATTTATCCAGCCTTTGATTTTGCGCCTCGGTCACGGCATAAGGGACATACTGTAAGTCGTCGATGAATGGTTGTAACATGTCTGGTTCCAAAGAGTCCGCATACGCGTTGAGCAAAACCTGCTTGGCGCGTTTAAACGATTTGCCCCGTTTGGAGAGCTCCTTGGCCACGTCGTTTACAGAGGAAACGGATTTCAAATATTTAGCCGGACAATAGTGCAGCAGCTTGTCCGTCACACTGGATTGCAGCGCTTTATCCCAGGACGGCAGCGTCTCGATAACTTTACCGGCGGCATCTTTGTGCTTCAGCAGGTTTCTGGATACGATATCGTACGTCAACTGACGCTCATACAGCGACTCCAGTTTGCCCACTGTCTCCAGAGGATAAATGGCGGCAAGGAATAAGGCGATGTAGGTCGCCGCTTCATAATGCTCGAGCCATTCCGAATAATGATCGGCGCGTGCCATCCCGTCTTCCAGTACGGCAAGCTCACCGACCATACGATCGAACCCTTCCCGGTACAGGGAAAGCAGGCGGTTCCGCAGAGACGGCGAAAGGCACAGATACGTGAAAAAAGTAGACATGGCGAACAATTTCAAGTTGATAAACTGTCCTTCATCGTCAAAACGGACACGATAGTTTACCAGCTTCCCGAAAATGTCTTTCCATTCCGGTTCATCAAACTGAGCGGACAAATCCTCAACGGCAGAAAGCGGGTTGTGCGAAAAATCGTACGAGCTGTCCAAAACAAACCGGATGATGTGAAAAATCGTTTTGTAGTCGCTTTGCTTCAGAGCGCCGTCTTCGCTGGATTTTACAGTCATATAACAGGTCCAGGTTCCGGCTACCTTCTCGTAATGAGTGCGGAAACGATAAGCTTCGAACCAGTCGTTGCACTTGTGCATAAACGACGCAAAAGCCGACAATCTGGCGATTTCATCGTCATGCACGGAAGGAGGTTCGCTAAATTCAACCGAAACGGAATGCTTGTAGAACATAAATCCTGCCTTGTGCGTACACATCGCCAGCTCGATTTCAAAAAAGTCCTTTTGCATCCGCAATAATCGGTTTTCCTGTTCGGAAAAAGATTGGGCGAACGCCACCATTTCTTTGACGAAAAGCGGCATATGAGCGCCACTGGACGCGGGAACCAAATGTAACGACCACTGGTGCAGCACGTTGTGAAGCTGATGCAAATTGGTTAACGACAAGTTTTCGGCATTACCTGCCTCGGCTTCTTCTATCCTTGTTTTCCAATGAATTTCTTCCAGGAAGTAATCTTCGATCTCCGCTTGCCGGTCTTGTTGGATTTCGATCCATTCAAGGAAGGTTTGAATCACTTTCTCGTTCTTATCGAACTGCCGGATTAAACCGAGCCATTCGGTCAGTAGTCTGGTATACGCTTCATAATAGGACGGACTGCCGTCATCAATTACACTTAGAAGAATTTCTTTGGCCGATTTATCGTATGTTTCGACGACCGTATGAAAAATAGAGCTGCTCAACTCGCCGAGCGACGCGTATTTATTCATCTCGTTGTTCAATTCAACGAAAACCTCGTTAAAATACGGGAATCTGCCGATAACGCTCAAATCGTACGGAATGACGGCAAACTCTTTGCTGACCAGAGAGTAGTTCCGGTAGAGATCGAACAATTGCCGGTTTTCAGTGGCATGCTTTAAAAACTGGCACAGGTGACCGGCGTTAAAAATCCCGTTGCGGGCTAAATCCAGAACGATCGGCAGGTCTTCATCCTTCACGGAAGAAAGAATACCGATAAAGCTTTGGATCAGCTCCTCTTCCTCCGGCTTCGAATAAATACACAAGGCATCCAGATATTGCTCGAATAAAAACAGCACGTCCAGCCGCAATTCAATAACGGCCGAGTTCGCGTTCATTTCCGCACGGACCCGCTCCAAAAGCGTTTCCCGGTCCCCGCTGCTGCATTTGGCCAAGAGAGGATGGATGCGCAGCACCTTCCAGTACACGAGCGTTTCTTTAGACCCGCCCGAGTCTTCCGCCTGCCGCTCGAAATAAGCGGCGATGTTCCTGTCTTTGAGCAAATTTTTCGCATGAAACAGAGCCAGGAAATATTTCGCCGATGCTTCCGGCCACTCACGGCTTTCTAAAAATGCTGGAGCCGTTTCACCCGTCAACCGATCGGCGGCGTTTGCATAGTAACTCGGTGAGCGGACACCGTCTTTCCCGTGAAAAATGAAGCTGTAATCCGGATAGGCACTGTTGGCCGCCAAATGCTGTCTAGTCTTTTCCGAGAAGAAGGGCTTGTTTAACAACTCGTTGAAATACTCGTCCGCCGTGACCACCATAGCTTCCGGCTGCTTCTTCTCTTCACGGTCCTGAACAAGAATGCAGTTGTCCGGAAGTGGAATAATTTCCCTGGTCCCGTATTCCAACGCCTTGGCTTCTTTGTTGTGGCTGTACAAACGGCACTGCAGGGAAAAAGGATCAAGGACGATATAATTCATACTTTCCGGTATAAGCGCAATCTCGATACGTATGACCGGGATTCCGACCTGGTTAAACATTATCCCGGCATGTTCCGTTCTCGTACCGAATTCCACCAGAATGGCGGCGATATCCTCTTTAACGTCTTTGCTGGTGTACTGAAGATAGGCGTTCCAAGCTTCGTTCAAGGTAACCGCCTTAATAAATTTGCCGAAGAACGGCTTGCCGCCCTGCGAGATGAACTCCTTTGCATCCAGACAAAGGGCGCAGTCCTTTTCCAATTTCTTTTGGGAGGAATCCGACAGCTCGTAAACAGGCTGGAACAAGCGGTAATTCTTGGCCGGTCTTGTCTGCACCAGAAACAAGCTTTGCATGTTCACTTCCTGAAAACTATGCCCCTGCCACAAGTTCAACTCGTCGCCCGGCAGCAAATACCGGACACTATTGTTCGCTTTCACATGCTGCGTAGAGAAAAGATCGAATCCGAAAGCAATCTGCCCCGTAAGATTTCCGCCGGCAAGTTCCGTTAAGCTTGTCATGGAAATCGTTCCGAAATCCGAGTCTCCTACCCATTCGCAATCAAGCGCATAGTCCGGCATGGTGCTGTGAAGGTTTTTAAGCAGACCGATGATCGTTTGTAAATCTTCTCCCCTGACATAAGGCGTTGCATCATGAGGAACATGAAGCCCGGCATGCTCCGATTGGACCAGTGGCTGGACAAAAACGGGAATAGGCTCATGATCGTGCAAATTCCGGTTCACGAAACGTCTATTCTGGTTCCTGGCGTGCTCCGTGCTTCCGCTGAGCATGACCTGCGCAAGCACATCGTAAAAGTTATCCCGGTGCTCACAAACTAAACTGAGATATGCGCCGGCATTCGTCGTTTCGTTTAAGTCTTCTTCCCCGGAGCTTCTGACAATCCATGGCAGGTCCCCGCAGACCTCTCTAATCTGATCGAACCGGGATGGTTCGCGCTGCTCGATGTACCGGGCCATCTGGCCCGGCAGCTCCTCCTCGGTACCGCTGTATTGTTCCAGAAATTCAACGGCCGGTTTAGGATCGATTGGATATAGAGGGGGAATATGCGCCGTAAACGTCTCATTGTTCCTCAGCTCCAACAATCGCTCGCATTTTATTCCGAAGCTATTCATACAAAGCCTCCTCAAGCATGTACATGGTTTCGTTCGACCGTGACATTTATCTTACATCCGAAAGCTTCGGCTTCATGGCCTGAAGATACTCGAATGATTGCATCGTTTCCGATAAAATCAGCTCTTTCGACAAACGGCTTTCACCTTTCGCCTGTTTTAAAAGGTTCGCGACTTGCAGGATGCAAGCGATCGGCAGGGCATCGGCGACTGCTTCAACGGTTAAGGATTCGGCTTCTTTTTGCACCTGATTTACCAGCAGACGGAAGTCATCGGGCCTCACCCTGTTTTCCAAAAGAAACGAAGCCAGCTCCACCTCGATACTGGAAGTGCCGCCCCAGGTGGAATCGACGTGAAAACGGTACGTTTTCAGGCGCTGCCCGGCTGAAAGCCTCGCTCTCCAGTGCCCATACTGGTTCGCGTAAGGCAAGGACGTGTAAACATGGGCGGACGAAGTCCATTCGGTATGCAAACTTTGTTCGAACCAATCCGGATCAGAGGGCAGCTTTCTCCCGATGAAGTCCTCCATCTCTCCCAGATAGGCTTGCCAATGATCGGCTAAAGGATGAACGGGATGACCTCCGCTTACTTGGCACGAAGCAAGCAGCGTTTTCCAGTAACCGGACATGTTTTGGCAAATCTCGTTTGTCACGGCTGAAGGCATGTTGACGAACAGGTCTCTCATTTCCCGTAATTCCGGTTCATATTTGGTCACCACATAACCGTCCTCATACGCTAAAACATCAGGTAAATACTGTTCAAACTTTTTCAGCTGATGAAATTGAAAGTCGCCGAAAAGATCTTTCCCGATAAATTTTGCGAATGCGACCGGCTCATTCGTGCTTTTTTGCCGGATAAAAAACGGTGTTTTCTTCGGGTTAATCCGGAAGGGAGCGTCATGGCGATACATCGGATCATTCCAATGAGGCACGGATTTTGAAGGGACCGTTTCCAAATCCGCCGGACGTGCGTCAGATATCCCGAGCTTCGGCAGAAGAAACTCCACCACTTCTTCCGAGCTGCCGAGCATCTGCCATATGCGCTTTTTTTTCGCCGCATTCAGAGGGATACGATCGCTCCGCTTCACAAGCCGGCCGTTCTCGATTTTGAACAACCGGCCCGGAGAAGAAACCCAGACCGACTTGTTCAGCCGATACTTCACGCTAAGTCTTCCGGCCAGTTCCAGAACAGTCCCGCCCGTATGCGGCTGATCTTCCAGAATCACGATATCCGTATCCGGATCTATTGCGTCCGGCAGCATCGAGAGTTCCTCGGGCAAATACAAGGACGCGCCCGGGTCCGAAGGCTTCCGCAGGGCTCGGACTGTGTGATAGTGGGCATCACTGCCCCACCTCTGCCGCAATGCCGATGCCCATAACGGGGCGTAGAAAGCACCTCCGGTTCGAACGCCGATGAGAACTGGCGGTGAAGACGGATCGGCATGGTCTCTCAGCCAGTGCAGAGCATCCTCCCGGCAAACCTCCAGGTCGCACAAATCATACCCGGAGCATTCCGGGGTACGAAGCTCCTGCATCACTCTGATTAAAGAGAACAGCTCCGGTCTTTTCTGCGTAACGGATGATTTTGCAACCTTGTAGTCCGGCCATGCCGGTGTACTCCCCCACGCCTCCTGCGTACCTTCCGCAATGTCGGAAGCAGCCTGCACGCATAGGCTGCGTTGAGAGGCCAGCCGGACAGCCAGACGATCACTGTCCTCAGGATGCACGCCGCACCGGCTCAGCAAGAGCAAATCCGCTAACCGCTGCTCCAGGATACAGGCGTACATGTAATGGTGAAGGCGGTCCTTGCTTCCTCTCACGTAGCTCTCCAATTCGTGAAACAAAGAGATCGGATTATCCTTCATGGACGGCAGCCTCTTTTGAAGCGTACAAATTCAAATAATTCGGATACACGCAGTGCGGCAAAAATTTACTGACAACCTCGGGTCTCGAATGGAGCCGCAGGGACTCGGCAACGGAGTCGTTCGTCAATATTTTATAAGCCTCGTCAGCAATCCCCTTCACGTCGCTCGGGTCCGTTAAAATCGCGGTTTCACCGTGTGTGAAAATATCGGCGGGGCCGCCGTTATTGGTCGAGATGATCGGAACTCCCGCAATGGCGGCTTCAATAAGGCTTCCACCGAATTCCTCATGGTGAGAGGGCAGCAGGAACAACTGGGCATGGTGCAGATAACAGGAAACAAATTTATGTGAAATAAAACCGGTGATACGGAATTGGTTTTGCAAATTCGCCGCTTTAATTTGTTCTTCCATCGCCTCGCGCTGGGGACCGTCCCCGCACACGATGAATTGCAAATCGCCGATTTTGTCCGCAAGCTCCTTCGCAACGCTTACAAAGGTTGCCCAACCTTTCTCGTGTGCGATTCTGCCTAGAAACAAAACCGTTTTTTTGCCGAGAAGCTCGGTTTTTAACCGGTTGCAAAAAGGACAATCGATGGAATGACTGAGATGATTCGATCCGATACAGTCGCTGATCGCCGTCACTTTCGACGAATCCTCAAGGAGACGGTTATAGCTGTCCAGTCTCTTATCCGTAAGAACGACGGCTTTATGGCTGAGTTTAATGCTCTTTAGTTCCACGGATTTAACAAAATCGTGCACGAATTGATCCCACTTGTTCATGGGCTTGTATGTAAATATCCGGCTGCAATGAATCGTTAAAATCAAAGGCTTTTTTAAAAATTTTTGAGCGAACATTCCGGCGAGCAACGGCCATACCACACCGCTTGCATGGACATGAATCGCGTCGTAGTTCTTCTTTTTCCCGTTCAGAACGATCCATTTGACAGCCCCCATGAACCAGCTCTGATCGAGAAACAGCGTTCCCGTTTGACTGGATTTAAAGGGCAGCGTCATAAAACGGACGGAATGAACGGTCAAGCGCTCCCGAATGGGTAATGT
This sequence comes from Paenibacillus chitinolyticus NBRC 15660, assembly GCF_000739915.1. Lineage (GTDB taxonomy): Bacteria > Bacillota > Bacilli > Paenibacillales > NBRC-103111 > Paenibacillus_F > Paenibacillus_F chitinolyticus. The sequence continues at coordinate 344,737 of NZ_BBJT01000002.1, forward strand.
TCGCGGGATGCCGGGAATGCCGGTTGTGAGTACATCCTGCCGGACCCCTTGATCGGCCAGCCATTCCGTCAAATTCGTGATTTGAACCTGCATGCCGCCCATCGGATCAAACCGGCTCGGCCATTCGGTAGTCTCAAAGTAGTAATGAGGGGTAAGCCGCAAAATATTCAAACGTACACCCCCTCTTCGTTACAGCACATAATCGTACTGATCTTCTGTCTGCACACTTACATTGTTGCAATTTTTGCATAGATCCGATTTGCCCCTATGCCCTTCTTTTAGCAATTTCCGGAAAGAAGTGAATTTCTCATTGTGCCAAATATCCGAAATATGATGTTCGCCGATATTGCCCATAACCATCTTTTGATTGAAATCTTCAAAGCATGGCAGCACGTTCCCCAAAACGGTAACAACGACCAGATTGGAGGGCACCATGCACGACATGTTGGCTTTCGAAGCTTGGGGAATATTATCCATAATCCCACCCCGATTGGATAGAATCAGATCCGAATGATCGAGATAGACCACTTTTTCTTTTTCCGCCCCCGCCAGTTGGTCGTATACGCCTCTGAATTTGTGCTTGGCTCCGGCATGCTGGGTCACAATGAACTTTTGAATGCCCAGTTCCGTCAAGGTCTTTAACCGTTTTTCGGTAAGAAAATCGCCGTTTGTGTAAATAATGGGCCTTGCTCTAGGAATATATTCCGTTGTCATGCCAACAAACAGATCGAGATTTTTGCACAAAAGCGGCTCCCCGTAAAAGTGAAACGAAATGCGTCCCGCAAAATCCAGCGAGCTTAACTGTTCCATCAGCGATTTATACAAGGCGGGGTCCATCTCTCCGTTCTCTTTACGCTGGGATACACTGTTGGGGCAGTACCAGCACGTGCGGTTGCATTGAGAATTGACTTCTACTTCGATCATCGAAAACAGCTTATCCATCCCAATTCCTCCTCGCTAATCATCCTTCGTTAATGAGTCACGCAAAATTTCCGGGCAAGTTCGGCTACGGCATCGATCAGAAGCGACAGATGCGAGGGTTCGGCCAGTAAAATAGCATGGTGGATAACGATGGATTGCTCGGAAGCTCGTTCGGAGACAGGGTAATGAAGCCCTCTCCAATAAGCTTCTGTCTTACGGACCGATTTCAAATAACGGTTCTTTGTCCAAGGGCAGAACAACGGATTTTTGTGTACGGGGAGATACGGCGGATGCAGGTAAAACGTCCCCATATTGAGCTTTTCGCGAAGAATTTCACAGAACTGATCCGCATTCAAACCACCGAATTTCACCGGATCGAACCGGAATACATACCCGTAATACGTTTGTCTGCTGACTTGAGGAGGACGCTTCATCACCTTAATGCCGTCAATTTTGCTTAAAGCATCGTTTAAGAACATGGCGTTCTTTTCCCGGATCGCGTTCTTGTCATCCAGCTCCTGCAGTTGATCCAGAAGGATGGCCGATTGAAATTCGGACAAGCAATAGTTGGAGCCTTGAATGTCCCCTTTTTTGACCAGCTGCATGTCGCCGTGCATCAATTCGGAGGAATCCTCGCAATAAACCCTGGAATCCGCTCTCAATTGTTGGATGAGTTCAAAAAAACGGGGATTTTTCGTCACGATTATCCCCCCTTCTCCGGCCGTTAGCACTTTGCCCTGCTGACAGCTGAACGCCCCTATATCTCCTATCGTTCCGGCACGCTGGCCGTTCCATACGGAACCGTGGCTTTGCGCGCAGTCTTCAATCACAAAAAGATTGTGTTCTTGCGCAATTTCGCTTATTTCATCCATATTCGCCATACTTCCGAACAAATGGACAGGGATAATGGCTTTCGTTTTGTCCGTGATGGCCGACTTGATCAATTGTGGATCGATACAATAGGTATCCTCTTCGACATCCACAAAAACAGGAAGCGCATTCACGTTTAATACGGCGGTAGCGGTTGCAATCCAAGTCAGACTGGGAACGATGACTTCGTCTCCTTCGCCTATTCCGAGCGCTTCAAGCGCAAGCATTAAAGCCGTGGAGCCGCTCGTCGTCGGTACACAGTAAGGAACCCCGTTGAAATCCGCAAAAGCCTTTGCGAACTTCCGTTCCATGCTTTCCTCTCCCGTCCAATATCCGCTTATCGCCCATCTGTTCGACTGAAACACTTCTTCAATTTTCTGGCGGGTACGATCGGAGTGTTGAGGCCATTCTGGCCACTGGTCAAATGGAATGGTCATGATAACTCTCCTTTGGATATTTAAAGTTTATTAATCGACTTTAGTTTCCATAATGTGTTATTTATGGATACATTTACATCCTATAATTACCAAAATTAAATGTCAACTACCATTTTTGGGAATTAACTGGTTTTTTAAATTTTGTTTTAGAGGTAAAAAGAATGAGATATAAACCATAAATAGTTGAATTTTTCCTATATTTGGGTTTTTCTCTTCTGCTTTTACGCACAATCCGTGTTTCGGTTGCTCCTTTTGCAGGAAATAAGGCTGGAGTCACAACGACTAGGTCTGAGCTGTCAACGCGGTCATCCTCTTCTGCTTCTTTCGTACCTAACGCTTGCCGGTTCTTTAATCGGCATTTTATGACAATAACCGGTAAAAAATTAGCTGCTTATAGTCTCAACGAATTATATGCAGGGTCTTACATCCGTGAAATTCCGCTGCACAGGTTCATTTCGGATAAGAAGCGGGTAGAGCCGTTACCCTGCACGCTCCTAAGACCTACGGTATCTCCTGTTTTCTCAGCCGCACAAAAAACGGCCCCTTAACAAATGGGAACCGTATCCCCCCTTCGTAAGGAACCGTTTTTGCTTTTATTTTCGACAAAAAAAGGCCCGTTTCCGGGCCCTGATCTCCATGCGATATAGTCCGTTAATCCTGGATTTGCAGCGAATTCAAAATCTCTCCGATCTCCTCCTGCTCAGCCGCAGCGCTGAACACCGCCGGTTCGCGGCAGCTGCCCCTTGAACGGCAAAAAGGCCGCTCTACGGCAGCCTCCCAGCCTTCCCTTATGTCCAAGTGAATCGTCCGTCCGCCAATCAAGGGAATTTGACTCCAAACATCACGCCAAAATTCGACAAGATCACCGTTACGTCAGCAGCCTTCCCTCCTCATTCCATGAATCTCCAAGTTCGGAGGGAAGGTTACCTCAAGTCAGCCGATAACTTCCACTACGTTTCCTTCGCTGTCCTTAATGTCGGTTTTCACGATACGAATGACGATTCTCTGCAAAGACGGAATCTCAAGCACGCTTTTTTTAGGCACTAAGCCTCTGCTCAGCTCGCCGGCAGCCTGCTCATTGAGAATGATCCGGACCTCGCCTTCTCCGGCCGCATACCCCGGCTCTTCTCCCGCTTTAAAGATCACGCGGACTTCCGGTCCCACGAGAGTGAGGTCTTTTCCTTTCAAAATCCGCCCTTGCAGCAGCTTGCCGATAATGCCGGCTTGTTTGGCCCCCACCGTAAGTACTGCGGGAGCTTTGCTCAGCCAGCCTTTTCTACCCGGCTCCCACTCAAGCTGATCCACAAACAGAAAGCCGGTATTGGAGCCGTCTTCCCGCATTCCTTTCTCAGCGGCTTCGGATACGGTTTCCACTTTAAGCAGGGAATCCCGCGATAAATTCGTTATGTACTTTGGCATATACGGCAAACAAGCGGACAGCATACCAAGCGTATTCCAGGTTTGCATGGCTTCCAGCTCGTCTCTCGTGATTCCGACCATCTGGATAAACTCCAACCGCCCGTTAGGCGTATCGATTGCGGAAAGCTCCGGGTCCCGGATGAAAGCAAGAGCGGTCAGGCAGGTATCGGAACCGAGGCAGATCGGACCGTTGGCGTCCATGTAATCACCCGACCGAAAAATATTGCCGCTGTTGAATACGTATCTGCCCATATTTTGCAGCAGGTTGATCGCCCAAGCCGGAGGCTCTTCTTCTTCTGCCCCACGATCCAGCCGAAACGTCAATTCGAATCCGTAGCCGCTCTCTTCCGGATTGTCGGATTCCTTATCGTAAAGTTCCGAAAATCCGTACGTTACAAAATGCCAATGCGCGGCAGGTTCGTCCGTTTTGTACGCACTGATTCCGTCCAGCGGATCCGGCCCTCCCAGCGCATAGGAGATAAGGGTACCGTAATGTTTCGGTTCCTGATCTCCGTAAAGTTTTACGAATTCCTTGTCAATGGCGTCCCAGCCCGCCGTATTCGGTTCTGTGCTCATGTCCGACTCCTCCCGAGTTCTCACCATGTGATTGTTTGGAACAAACCATTCTCATTATACCCCTCCGGAATCCGAACGTCATATAAGCCGAAGTTCCTCGTATGAGGAGCATCGGCTTTGCATTTTACAGGGAGGCCTGCATCTTCTGTTTCATCTCATTAAGCATTCTCACCCGGGCAATCCGGGGATCAAGCTCGGGAGTCAAGATATGCCGGACATATCGCCCCGCGCTGCTCTCGATCTGTTCGTCCGCCGCCTGATTCGCACCGTGAAATTTGAAGTGCGGAAGCATCGTCATGCCGATCTGACTGGCAAAAGCTTGCAGAGGGCGGGTCAATTCACTGATCGTGTACCCGATCAGGCCCCCTGCCTCGTAAGTCTCCTCCGCCCCTCCGATAGAAACGGCGAGCAGGAGTTCTTTTCCGGCAACGGCTTTACCGCCCGGACCGAACAGCCATGCCATTGTGAACACTTCATCGAGCCACTGCTTCAGAAGCGGCGGAGTGCTGTACCATTGAAGCGGAAACTGCAGCACGAGACGTTCACATTCCGCCAGCAAAGCCTGCTCCCGCCCGATATCCAATACCTTCTCCGGATACTCACCGTACAGTTCATGCACGGTAATCTCGCCGGAATGTTTCCTCAATTCCTCCACCCACCGTTTGTTGACTCGAGACTGCTGCAAATTCGGATGAGCCACGACGACTAACGTTTTCAGACAAACATCACTCTCCTTTCCCATATTTTATTTTTGATTGAGTTACAAGTCAATATTAAAAGTAAAAAAAATTAGCGCACCCTTAACATGGCAACGGACGACTCCACCACCTGATTCAATGCCTTCTCCCATTGCTCCTTCTTTTCCGTCTCCGGCATGCCGTTTGCCATCCATTCCTGCTGGGCCTGATCCAAGTAATTCATCCCTTGCGACACCGCTCCCCAGAACTGTCTCGCCATCAGATCGGAATTACCCGGCCGAATCGTGCCTTCCCCGATCCCTTTTTCAATGGCCTGAGTCATCTCCTGCAAAAAGCTTTTCACCCACTCAAACGGAGAGAATTCTTCCGGCGTATACAAATGATGCACATCCAAACTGACCCGCATGTAAAAACGCGGAATCACGGGATTAACCCGGACCCGATCACAGACGACCCGTGCATAACCCTCAAACAGGTCTGCCACGGCCCCCTCTTGCTCAAAATAGGATTTCGTAAAGCGTTTGGATTCTTCCATCATGGTTTCGTAAAGCTCGCGGAACAAGGCTTTCTTGTTTTTGAAATAATAATAAACGAGGCCGTGAGCAAGTCCCGCCCGATCCGCTATATCCCCCATTTCGGCCGCCGCATAGCCTTTGTCGACATAGACCTGAATAGCCGCCTGCAGCACTTCTTGTTTGCGCTGATTCCGGATCGCTTCGTTCTGTTCTTTGGTACGTGGAGACATGCCGCTTCACCTTTAGTTCCGTCTTTAAAATCCCTGCCATTATAGAAAAAATAAAACGATGTTGTCAACCGGTGGCCGCCTTGACAAGCAGACACCCGACAACCGCCAGGCTGCCGGTTATCAGGTGTATTGCCGTTTCTCACGGATATGTGGCGGTTATTTTACGGATAGCAGACTCTCCGATATGAATTTCAGCCCCGCTTCAAGCGATACCGGGTCATTAAACGTGTCTCCCTTCGGATTGAGCTGGAAGACATGTCCTTTTTTCACTGCGGGCAAGCCTTTCCATACCGGATTCTCATACACCTTGCCGGGATCGCTCGTATCGCCGGACCACGGACAAGTGAATACAATGTCTCCCGTGAACTCCGGAAGCTTCTCCAGTGAGATGGATGCCCAGCCTGTTCCGCTGTCAATGGCGGCTTTTTGCGCTTCCGGCGGAGCTTTCAAGCCGAATTCCCCGTAAATGATTTCCCCGCCGCGCCCATAATTGTGCCCGAACACATATAACCCTTTGGCATACGGATTTAGGATGGACACCGTTTTGTTGCCCACGGCGGCTTGGATCTGCGGCTTCAGACCGCTGATTTTTTGCTCCCACCGGTCGACCCATTCTTTCGCCTTGTCTTCTTTACCGGTCAGTTTACCGAATTCAAGCAGCTGATCTTTGTAATTTTTTTTGCCGTAATCAATTGCAACGACCGGGGCGATTTGTTCCAGTTTATCGATATCCTTCGTCCCCGTGAAGGTAACGATCAGGTCGGGATTCAGCTCGAGAATGCTCTCCGGCGAAGGTTCCTTGCCGATGCTGCGGACACCGTCCAGCATTTCTTTAAAGTAGGGATTGTCCATCGCTCCTTCTGAAATTCCGACCGGTTTAACCCCTATCGCGAGGAAATAACCCGTGTAGAAACTGGTCGTATCCACGATCCGCTTCGGTTTTTTGGGCACTTGAATGTCCCCGTTGGCCGCGTGGAAGGTAACCGTCTCCCCCTTTGTCCGAAGATTCCTTGTTGTCTGACGGAAGGGCTGCGGCGCCTGTTTTCTCCGCTTCTCCGGACGAACCCCCCGCATTTCCCGCCGTTTGGCCGCAGCCACCGAGAACCATAGTAAACAGCAAAATGAAAACCAATAAAGGATAAGATCGAACAGATTTGCGCAACTGAATTCACTCCGCCTCTAATTGATATTGATAATCATTATCAATATAGCATGTGTTCCATAGTCTGGCAAACTATTTTGCCCGTACGCTATTCAAAAAGGAATTCGGATTCGCTGTCGCATAATCATGTCCCAGCTTAAAGCACTTGCTAATGTTTCGCGCCTAAACCGGCTTCGGCAGCCTGCTTTGTGAAGGCAAGCTTACCATTTGCATGCATGTTGTAAGATGAAATTGTATTCCAAAAAATGGGTAACGCGAAGGGAGTTCACGCCTCATATGCCTACAACCAAAGCATTAAGCGATTTCTTAAAAGAACAGCCGCAAAACAAGATCGGGGCCGTTGCCGCCTTCATCGAATCTCATATTCGAGAGAACTGGCAGGAGATTCTGGTTAAAGAGAACGACCGGCTGCTGAAAGCTTACGCGGAAGCGGGAGATCCGGCTTACGGAACGTACTTGAACCTGCTTCTCCTGCCGGTCCACCGTCAGCTGAATGAAGCCGGATTGCGGCCGGAACCCCGCCTCCCGGGTAATTTCGATATTTCCCGCGAATGGGGACGGAATCCGGACCAAAGCGATCAGGAGCGGTGGATGTGGAGTACGCTTCATCCAACCGAGGGTCCGCCTGTCGGAACGATTGTCACCGTTACTTACCATGACCATACCCGGTTTCGTATTCCCCGCCAGCCAGGAATTATCGCTCTTACCGAGACGGGGCAGCAAGAAATCGTAGAAGTCTTGTCCCGCATGTCCGCCGATTTCAAACAAGCGCTCGAATTCAGCGTCGAGTATGAAAATTATTTGCGCAGCCTGGAGCAGTAAACCAGACTGACCGGGCGTCACAGGTTCAGCTTTTCGCATTCCTTGCGGCAAAAAAACCGTACCGGCTATCCGGTACGGTTTTTGTTGATTTGCTTGTCACTCCGGAAGACTGGGCCACTTCAACCATGCTGTTGCGTCAGAAAGTCAACTGCGGAGTGCCTGCCCTTCTAGTTACGTTCGGCTTCTTCTTGCAGAAGAATGTCTCTCACCTCGGTAAGCGCAAACCCCAGCAAATTCTTTCCCCGCCATTTCATCGGATTATCCGCGTCCGGATGGTCTTGCGCCATCCCGATTCCCCATATGCGGTCAACCGGACTCGCTTCGACCAGAATGCGGTTTTTCGTCGCTCTCATATAGCTCCACAGGTCATCGTTTTGCCGGAACTTGGCAAGATTCCCCTTCTTCACGATTTCATAGCAGCGGCTTTCCCACACATTCGCATCAAAAGATGCGACCGCTCGTCCGAACGCTTTCATCTCCTTGGGATGACCGGCGTTCATAATCGCCTCCAGCATCTTCTTGTCGCCGAAAAACCTTGCCTTCTCGGCCATCATATACTGCTCCGTACAGGTGTAAGACTCGTCGTCCACGATAAAACCGGACCTCCACCACTGGCTGAAGCAGCTTGAATTTATGCTGCCGTCAGCCGGTGGCGTATGTCCCCAGAAGAAGAGAAATTTTCTTCTATCCCCCGCTTGGTAGGCCTTTCGCAGTTCTTCAATTGTATAGTTCATTCTAATTCCTCCCGGTTTCTCCGGTACAGCCGGGATGGACGGTGCCCGGCATTCTCCGTATATTGGTCGGTCGCTTCGACAAGCGGAGCCGCTTTGCGGCGGAATGCCGCCTTTAATAGTTCCTTGTCCAGAATAACTTCGTATACCTGCTGCAGTTCCGTTAACGTGAAAAGCTCCGGCAGCAAATGCAGGGCGATATCCGTCTCATCCAGCTTACCGCGCAGCCGTTCTATGGCACAGGCGATTATTTTGGCATGATCGAAAGCAAGTTCGCCACTTGCGGCAACGGCATATTCCACAGCCGAAGAAGCTTTAGCGGATTGCTTTCTTTGCTCCACTACAGACGTTAACGTGTCACGTTCACCGGTTAGCTTCAGTTCGTAGCGCCTCGTTATGCTGTAACCGTCCTCCAGACGCAGTTTCTCTTCGCTAAGAAGCCGGCAGGTTACATCGAACCAGGCAGCTTCCGCCGCATCATCCCCCGCTGCTATCTTCACCTGGGAGCTGTCGATCAAGGCCATATAAGCACAGCTCATGACCCAACTCCGCGGGTCGCGATCAGGCTCGCTAAACGTATAAAGCTGTTCCAGATAAACGTTGTCCACCGATGTTTCTTCACGGAGTTCCCTTCGCGCAGTCTGTTCCGTCGTTTCTCCGGGACGGACGAATCCTCCGGGCAGTGCCCATTTACCGAGGAATGGGTGCTCCCCCCGCTGAATAAGCAGAACCCGCATGTTTTTCTTTGGCAGCTTTCGGTAGTTTAACTCCGTGGTATCGGCCACCGTGAGGATTACCATATCAGCTGCAACCGACGGGCGCACATAGTCTCCGGCACGGTATTGAGCCAGGAATTGTTCCTCCGTCAGCCCGTTACGGTCTCTTTTCATATCACAGCCACCTGTTCGTAACGATATGTTATTATCAATTTGTTACTAACAAGATACAAGATCAGGTTTATTTTGTCAACTAGGATTGGATCTGACATGGGTTTAAAGTCCCTAAGCATGATAAAAAAGAAGACTGATTCTCTCAGTCTTCTTCGGCGGCTTGTCCGTATTTCACCGGCTCTTATTTATATCAGCCATTAAGCGGTTTCCGATATAAGCCGCCGATTCCCGGTTCCCTCCCGATCAGGGATAAATTTTTTCGCCCCGCTCCAGCATTTCGACAAACTGTAGAATGCGTTTTTCCCGGGTTTCCTGCTTTTTGACATTCTGGATTCTAAAATGGATCGCAAACTTGTTTTGCTTGTTTAACGTATCGTAAAACGCTTTAGCCCGGGCATTAAGCTCCAGCCTGGCGGCGAAATCTTCCGGCACGGAACCGCTGCTTTGCGGTTCGTAAGCCTTGTCCCACTGTCCGCTGCGCTTGGCGTCTTCAATCGCCCTGAGACCCCCGGGCTTCATTCTCGCATCCGCGATGAGCTGCTCCGCTTTGTCTTTATTCACCTTGGACCAGATGCTCCTGTTCCCGCGCGGCGTAAACCGCTGAAGCCACGACTGGTCGTCGAATGTTTTCTTCTGGCTGTCGATCCATCCGTAACAGAGCGCGCTTTCGAGAGCTTCCTGATAAGAAACCGTAACAAGGCGGGCATTTTTTTTCGCGATTTGCAAAAGGATTCCGCGGGATGTTTCATGATTGCTTTCGAGCCAAATCTCAAACGCTTCTTGATTCTCAAAACAAAGAACCGGCAACTCGGGGGCCTTCTTGCTCATGGGTTCCGCTTCCTCCCTGTCCTTGATAGTTAGGCAAGATAGTTCAACTATACGTCATGAGAAGGTTGGATTCAATGCCGGTCAAGCTTCCTTCATGCCGCCCCATCTTTTGGCCGCAGGCAAGGATACGCCCAGCTGATCAATTGTCCGGACCACGATATGCCGGATAAGATCTTCGATATTTTGAGGATGGTTATAAAAGGCCGGCACCGGAGGGAAAATCGTCGTTCCCATTCGGGACAGAGCCAGCATGTGTTCCAAGTGAATATCGCTGAGCGGCGTTTCGCGCGTTAACAAAACAAGTTTTTTCCGTTCTTTTAAAAGTACATCCGCTGCTCGCGCGATCAGATTGTCGCTTAAGCCAAGCCGGATCGAGGCCAGTGTCTTCATGCTGCAGGGCGCGACGATCATCGCGTCCATCCGGTAAGAGCCGCTGGAAATGACGGCTCCCAGGTCTTTATGCGCGTAGGAGTAGTCCGCAAGCTGTTCCACTTCCTTCACCGTATAGGCCGTTTCCAGTTGAATGTTGGCGGCGGCCCAAGGGGAAATGACAACGTGCGTTTCGATCCCCGCCTCCTTTAATCCCTCCAGCAGCCGGATTCCCAGAATGGCCCCGGTCGCGCCCGAAATGCCTACAATTACTTTCATACCTATCCTCTCCTTCCTCGTGATTTATTCTTAAACCGCCGGATCGCCGCCTGGACGTTTACCGCTTCTTATCCGCGTTCACCGGTAAATCCGCAGCTTTTAAACCGCTCGCGAACCTGTTCCCGGAGTTCATCCGGGTAGCCTGCGAAAGAAGCTTCCAGCGGCCTGTAATCTTTGGGCCATTCGTCGGAAGACAAGCAGTTGTATACGACCTTGGTCGTTGTTCCCGCTTCCTTCTCATGCGCATCGAGATAAGCGACAAGCGGCAGAACTTTCTGTCCGGGAAAAAGAAGGGCTTTATCCGGATGGCTGCGGGTAGCGAGCGCCCAGACGACTTGTTCGATGGAGCCGGGATCGATGTCGTCGTTTACGACGATCACTTTAGGAATGTAGGACCCTCCGCGTGAGGAAAATACCGCTTCCCCGATTTGACGCGCCAAAGAATCGCCTGTCATCTCCGCCGCTTCCTCCGCGTGAGAGTTTACAGTAACCACGAGCCAGTGCACGGCCGACTCGAAAGGTATGAGACACGCGGTTACCGGAAGACGGCGCTTGCGCAGTTCATGCCGGATACTCGCCGCGATGGCGACGCCCCAGTTGGTATGATTTTCTTCCGGGGGCACGCCTGCGGCGACGACGGGCATGATCGGATCATCACGGTGAGTCATGGCCGTCACCTTAAAACACGGAACGGGCTTCCGGTGTCCCACCCAGGTGTACCCGGCATATTCGCCCATGGGGCCTTCGGGCACCGTTTCCTGAAGCGAAACCACCCCTTCGATGACAATTTCACTCGTGGCCGGTACTTTTAAATCGTTCGTCTCGCAGCGCACGACCTCAACAGGCTCGCCGTACCAGCCGCCGAGCAACTCGGCTTCGCTCGTTCCGTCGGGAAGGGGATATCCCGCTATCATGGCGATACCGGGATCGGCCCCGAGACAAAGAGCGTACGGCATAGGCTGCCCGATCTCTTTCCACTGCTCGTAGATCATGCCCAGGTGCTGTGTGGGAACGATGACTCCAGCCATAGTCCGTTCGTCGTGAAGCATCACCCGGGTAATCGACCAGTTCACCCAGGAACCGTCCGGAGACCGCACGATCATAACGCCGTAGGTGTTCAAATAACGCCCCCCGTCTCCGACATGGATATAAGGAACTGGCAGGCGGGTAAGATCGATCTCTTCACCGAAGAGCTTATTTGCCTTGCAGGGAGCATCTGCCGTCACCCGCGGCGGAATCGGTTCCGCATCCGGAAGATACGACCACTCTTCCACAAGTTCGGAGAGCGTCGAATGGGCCGGCAGGCCCAAAGAAAGCGCGATTCTCAAATACGGATGCCGCTTGTCGGGGCTTATGCCTACCGGCGCACCGAGTACTCGAAAGCCGGGCGCGCTGTCCTTTACTTTTGTAAAAAGAGGAGCCGGAGAAGGCAGTTCGTACGCGTATCGGATCATGGCGCCCATCTCCAGATTCCAGTCCGTCTCTTGATCCACGGTAAACAGATCCCCGTACCGGTCGAGGGTTTCTACATAGTCTCGAAAGCTTTTGATTGGCTTTTTCATCACGTACCTCCTGGCGGTATTCATTCATTCTCGCCAGTTCAGTTTACTTCTCCCGCTAAAAATATGTAAAATATATATAACAGACATTTAGCATATATAAAATATATTCACCCTTGAATGGAGTGCTTTCTTGCGCTATGGATATCAAAAAAATGTATTACTTCATGACGATTGTCGAAGAAGGGCAAATTACGAAAGCGGCGCAGCGTCTGCACATGGCTCAGCCTCCCCTCAGCTTGCAGCTCAAGGCTCTTGAGGAAGAACTGGGTGTTACCTTGATCGACCGCGAAAATAAGAGATTTGAGATCACCCCTGCCGGATGGACGTTCTATAAGCGGGCTAAAGAAATCCTGCACTCCATCGACGGGGCGATCGCCGAAATTAAAGAACAGCAGAACGGATTGAGAGGAACGCTGTCTATCGGCACCGTTATGTCCTGCGTCCCGTACTTGCCGTCCGTGATGAAGCAGTTCCGGCTCGGTTCTCCCCGCGTCTCTTTTCAACTATGGGAGGCCGATTCGTTCCGGGTGGAGGAACTCCTGCAAAACAAAGTGATCGAGATGGGAATCGTCAGACTTCCCTTGCAATCGTATTTGGCGGACCGCATGCCCAGAGTTTCCATTCACCGGTTGCAAACGGAACCTTTGGTGGCGGTATTTCCTCCCGAATGGAAAGTGCCGGACGGGACTTCCGTTCCGGTTAGTGAACTTGCCTCCTCGCCTCTGCTGATCCTCCGGGGCCAGGGCGATTACGGCGTCTACCACAAATTTATCGAAACGTGCAAAACGTCCGGCTTCGAGCCGAACCTGGTATGTGAGAGCCCCGATGTGTCGACGCTGATGATTTTGACGGACTCCGGCCTCGGGATTTCCGTCGTGCCCCGGTCGGCTTTGCTTCTCAAAAAGCCCGGGCAGGTCCGCTATGCCGAGATTGATCCGCCGATCGAATCCGATACCGCGATCATTACGCTTGAGCACCAATTTGTGTCCCAAGCGGCCCGCAATTTCAAAGAGCTGCTGATCGGTTCCCTCCAATAATTTCTGCACCGCAGTTGCCCGGCTGAGGAATTCTTGTAATCTTCTTGCGGGAATCCCATACTGCGAGCACATTCATGCGACACGAAAAACCCGCGCGCCGGCAGCAGCGTGCGGGTAAAAAGTGATGGACGGCCTTATTCAGCCCGCTTGGGCTGAACGCTGTTATACAGCACCACACTGTGCGACGGAGACTTCTGCGGCTTGAAAAGGTAGCCGTCGCCTCCTTTTTCCATCGAAACGTTCATCCCACCGACAGCGGCAACCGTACCGGCCGAAAGAAAGATCGTGATCCAAACAAGCCGTACGATGCCCTGCAAACTGTCCCGGCGGCCGGGAGCTAAGCGCTGCGCCCAGAAGCCTACGGCTGCTCCTAACGTATTGATCACGATGTCGTCGATATCGAAAGCGCCTAAGCGGGTAACCATTTGCACCGTTTCCAGACACGTAATCGACGCCAGGAAGCACACGATAAACGGGACGAATTTGCAGCGAAACAAGAGCGGAATGAGCAGCCCGAAAGGAACAAAAGCAGCAAAGTTGCCGAATTCGAAAAACCAGCTTTGAAAGTCTCTGCCCATCGGATAATGCAGCGGAATTCCTTGCGGAATCAAATTGTAGCGCATGCCCCGATCTACGATGTGAGAGCTGCGGTTAAATCCGATATATAAGAAATAGAAAATCAATCCGGTGTATAAGCCTAACAGGAGTAGAGTCATTTTACGCAGTGTACCTTGATACATGGGTGAGTATAATCCTTTCTTGTCTGCAAATTAGCGGCCGCACATGCAGTTCTTCGATGATAGATTTGTCGTTTTGAAGACGTTTGTTTGCATTATACAACGGAGGGCGGCTTTCATTCCGAAACGAAACGTAAAGCCTTTATTAAGGAATTGTTACTTTCTTCTATACAATCGTTTAGAAAAGAAAAAAACCGTTCAGAAACTGAACGGTTTTTAAGAGGTACTCTCGCTTCGCGAGTGCGTTTTTTCAAGAATCGTTTTCCGGTGCAAAAGGTTGTTTAGTCGACGGAATAGACGTTCCGCCCCGGCAGCTCGAGGCAGTGCAGCAGCCCTCCGTATACGGCTCCGCCGTCGATTCCGATGATGTTGTTGTCGCCGAAATAAACCTCCTTCTTGCCGTGAAGGGTTTCCGTTATCGTGTGCCCGAACACGACCGTTTTGCTGCCACGGTAGCCTTTGTGAAACTCGTCGCGGATCCACATCAGCACATAAGCGTCCGTCTCCGCAAGCGAGGTCGAAGGATGCACGCCGGCATGAACAAAAATGGTATCTTCGGTTTCATAATAGGTTTGAAGACCGCCCAAAAAGGCAAGGTGTTCCTCCAGCAGAGGCGTAAGCTCCAATGTATCGGGAGCAGGGGTTTCCGAAGCGGCCCCCGGATGTTCATAGCTGGTCAATGTCGCACGTGCCCCATTCCGGAACCAGCGTTCGATGAATACAGGGTCCCGTTCGAACGATTTGACCATCATATGATCGTGGTTCCCTTTGAGAACGATCGCGCCTTCCCGGTGTAGCTGCATCACCTTTTCCACCACTCGTCTGGAATCGGGCCCTTTATCCACGTAATCGCCGAGCAAAATCAACTGATCCTGCCGGGGGTTATAGCTCACCTTTTCCAGCAGCCTCGTAAATTTGTCTATTTCTCCATGTATGTCGCTGACGACGAGAGTCCGTTTCATATCGTTCCTTCTTTCGTGTGTATAGATGTCCGCCCGCGAAAAACGACTGAGCGAAAATAGTTAATGAGATTAAATAGATCATATAATTAACGTCATTAATGAATAATAGAGCTCCGGCTGCACGATTTAAGCGCCCCCATCCATCCTCTCCACATGACGGGCAGGATAAGGATGTTCCGGGCATCTAACCGGATTGCTCCGCTTATGCGGATAACGCCGCTTCCAACTTCTCCTTCAGCAGGCGGAATGCTTCCCGGATCTTCTCTTTGGGCACGCTCTCGTAGCTGTCCCCCACGCTGATCTCGGAGTAGCAGGTTCCCTCTTCACGTTCATGCAGCCAAGAAGTCACTCCTACTCCGGTAGCCTCGCATACTTCCCTAAGAATCGGGAGGACGGCCGTCTCCGGCAGCTTAAAATGGATATGGAACATGTTGGACACCGGAACCTCGGGATTTGTATAAACGCCTTCGCATTCATTGAAGATAGCGGCGAGTTCCTTCGCTTCTCCGAAGTACTGGGCCATCTTGCCGATCCGCCGGTCGAAATAATAATCCGACGTCATTATGTATGGGTAAAGACTAATCAGATCACCGCCGTGGCGTCTTTTCCACACTTTGGACCGCTCCGTAAAATCACTGCCGCCCGCCAGTATGGCTCCTGCAATTCCGCCGATTCCTTTGTAGAAGGACACGTACACGCTGTCAAAAAGCGCACAAATCTCAGCGGCCGATTTTTGGTAGTAAGGCGTAATTTCGAACAATCTCGCCCCGTCCAGATGAAGCTTAATGCCTCTTTCGCGGCAGTAGGCCGAAATGGCCTCCAGCTCTTCGAATGCCGGCAGTTGGCCGCCGATTTCCCGCTGCGGCAGCTCCAGAAGCAGACAGGAAATCTCACCGTCTAACGTCTTCACATCCTCAAGCGTAATCAGCCGGTCCTTGTCCGCCAGCAAAACCGGCTTTATGTGGTGCAGTTCCTTCAAGCCGTCTTCCTCATGAATTTCCAGGTGACAGAGCGGATGGTACGCGACCTCTTTGCTTCCTTTTTCATCGCACCAGATTCTTAGCGCAATTTGCTGCGCCATCGTTCCGCTCGGGAAAAATACGGCCGATTCCTTGCCCAGGTAGGCGGCTATTTTGCTTTGAAACGCCTCAATCAGCGTCCCCGCTCCGTAAATGTCACTTTCCTGCGTCCCCTCAATCTCGTCAAAAACCTGCTTCAAGATTCCGATATCCCGGGGCCCGTTGCCGCCCAGCTGATAAGGCGCCCGTTTAAAGGCCGCTTTTAAAGATTCTTTATCGTTCATCCGGCATCCCCCTACGGTAAAGTCTTATCTCTTAGCATACTAAATCCTATCCGACAAAGAAATTGATTTTTTTCAGTGGCAGATGACATTTTTCATAGATCCGGATACATAAGAAGGAAGTTCCCAATCAAGAACGAATACTACTGTTTTGCATAAAAAATTAAGGGGGGAGTCGAAATGGGAATGTCTGATTATTATAGAAATCTGCGAGAAAAAGTAGGCAGTGAATGGATCTTCGTGCCAAGCGTTGCGGGAATTGTTCGTAATGAGTCGGGAGAAATTTTATTACAAAACAAAGGAAACGGCGAGAAATGGAGTCTGCCCGCAGGAGCCATTGAACTTGGCGAGACGCCTGCCGAAGCGGTAGTTCGCGAAGTGCGCGAAGAAACGGGATTATATGTTGTCCCGAGCAAGTTGATAGGCGTATTCGGCGGAAAGGAATACCGCTATCAATATCCGAACGGCCATAAAGTGGAATATACCATCTTGATGTTCGATTGCGTCATTCATTCCGGCACCTTGAATCCCTTAGACAGTGAAACGGCCGAACTTCGTTATTTTAGTCCGGAACAGATGCCTGAACTGGCCTTGCCCTACCCTAAGCAATTATTTTCAAGAGAAGAAAAGAACGAAGTTTATTTTCAGTGGAAAGATGACTATTTGAAAAATCTTATGTAGCGGGGTTGTAAGCCAAGTTGTTTTTCTAAGCGTTATCGAATAAAATTAGAGACAATCTCGCAGGAAAGGAGGCAAAAAGCGATGGAAACGATTTTCGTGCCGGTACAAAATAAAAGCAAAAAATCCGGGGATCAATCTCTGACGGGATCAGTCTGCCTTTTTTCGTACAGTGTTAGAACGAAATTTCATAGTTATTACCGCCGGATGCTTTTTGCCTCGCGTAACGGAATCTGCAAAGTGAATGAACGTTTCTGATTTCTTGGCAGATTTTAATTCAACACGCAACGACTTGGCGCCGGTTTGTTGAGGCGTCTTTTTTGCGCACTTTTTTGCCCTTGTTCTTCTGCCTGAAGGGAGGTGACTGTTCGTGATAAATAAAACATGGGATACCCCTCCTAAGATTGAACCCACTTTAATTTTAGGAGGTAAACATACATGAACATTCAAACGGATTCTAAAAATAAACGGCAGCTTCCCCTGCTGCTTGTGCTCGTCTTTTCCTTATTCACGGCTTGTATGACAGCCGATATGGTCAATCCGGTTCTGCCTCTCATCGGCAAAGATTTCGCAGCTTCCGACGCTCAGGCAGGCTGGGTAGTCACCGGGGTTATGCTCGTGATCGCCATCGGTGTTCCGATCTACGGCCGCATTTCGGACTATTTCAGTTTACGGAGGCTTTATCCGCTCGCTCTCCTGATATTTGCGGCCGGAAGCCTTGTCTGTGCAGCCGCCCCTACTCTTCTGGTTTTGGTACTGGGCCGTATGCTGCAAGGAGCGGGCTCCGCGGCCATTCCGGTCCTTTCTGTCATCACCGTCTCCCGGGTTCTTCCGTCCGGAAACAGAGGCGCCGCACTCGGCATCCTTGCAGGCAGCATCGGCATCGGAACGGCAGTCGGGCCGATCTTCGGCGGTCTTGTCGGTCAACTGTTCGGCTGGCCCGCGCTCTTCTGGATCACTCTTGTGCTGCTGCTGGCGCTTATTCCCTGCGCTGTTTGTGTGCTGCCGGGCGGACGTCCCGGAACCGAAACCGCAAAAGATCGCCGTTTTGATCTGCTTGGCGGGATCGTGTTCGGCCTGGCGGCGGGTTTGTTCCTTATCGGCGTCACCCAGGGACAGGCGGAGGGATTCCGGTCATTATCCTCCCTGGGGAGTCTGGCAGGCGCTAGTCTTATGACAGTCGCCTTCGTCTGGCGAATTTTCACGGCGGAGCACCCGTTCCTTCCGCCTGCGTTGTTAGCAAACAAAGGCTACTTGGCGGCAGTATTGGCAGGCTTCTTCACGATGTTCGCTTACGTCGCGTCGCTCGTCTATATACCGCTTCTGATCGTCGAAGTGAGTGGCCTCTCCCCCGGGGCAGCCGGACTTGTCCTGCTGCCGGGTGCCGCGGCTGTAGCCGTCTGTTCACCTGCGGCCGGCCGTCTTTCCGACCGGATCGGGGCCAAGTTACCCGTCACCGCCGGACTTTTGGTCATGGGCATCTCGCTTTTGTTCATGTCCACTTTTGCAGCGGGGAGTTCTCCGCTATTGGCTTCAATCGGAATGCTCGGGCTGGGCTTCGGTGTCGCCTTTACGAATTCGCCGGCGAACAACGCTGCTGCAAGTACGCTCGAAAACGAACAGCTCGGCGCGGGGCTCGGAATCTTCCAAGGGGCCTTATTTCTCGGGGCCGGAACAGGCGTCTCCGTTATCGGAGCTTTTCTGGCGGCGCGTAAAGAAGCCGGACAAGATCCGCTGAACCCGTTCTATGTTCTGGGCGCCGCTCCTTACTCCGATGCTTTTCTGGCAATAGCTGTCGCGGTGATCATTGCACTTGTGTTTTCAGCCGGTCTGCAGAGCCGCAAACAGAAAAAATCGAGTGAAACTTCACGTTAATTAAAGCGGATCTGCAGGTCTCTATTTTCCTCCAGACAAAAAAAGCACCGGGACATTCGGGCCAAACGAAAACGGCCCGCTTCCCGGTGTTTTTCTTTTTTACACAGCTGTATACGATGGGACGCGTACAACCTTCCTCCTTCAAAATCAGCCCTTCCGGCTTCCGATTTCGAGTACCCGGTCCACCCACCCCTCATAAAATTTCTGTTCGTGAGAAACCAGAATCAGAGTGCCGCCGAAGTGAATCAAGGCGTCGCGCAAAGCGTCTTTCGCTTCGGCATCCAGATGATTGGTCGGTTCGTCCATGATGAGCACGTTGCAGGGTGTAAGCAGTAAACCGCACAGCTTCACTTTCGACTGCTCCCCTCCGCTCAGCGTACGAATTGTTTGGGTAGCTCTGGCTTCATTTACTCCGCACTGTGCCAAATGACGCCGGATTTCTTTGTTGCTCAGCTGCGGATAACCGTCCGCTATAAACTGAATCGGTGTTAGAGCATCGTCCTCCCAGATCAAGTCCTGCTCATAGTAGCCGGTCTTAACATGTTCCCCAAAACGGAATCCGCCGGAAAGTGCCGGAATCTTTCGCATGAGCGTTTTGAGCAGCGTGGATTTTCCGATCCCGTTAAATCCGGTGATGACGATCTTTTCCCCGTTTCTGACGGTAAAAGTTAACTTGGGCAGCAGAGGCTCCGCATACCCGGCTTCCAGTTCGTTTACGCTAAGAGCCGTCTGAGAACCAAGCGGCAGTTCCCTAAAACGGATGAACGGCTTCGCGACAAAAGCAGGCGCCTCGATCCGCTCGATTTTATCCAGCTGTTTTTTGCGTCCGCGGGCGATTCTGGAGTTAACTCCGGCCATATTTTTACGGATATACGCCTCCGTCCTTTGAATCGTTTTCTGCTGGGCGTTGTACTGCCGGATATGATCCTCCCGTAAATGCTCCTTTTGCCGGAGGAAATGCGAGTATCGGCCCGGGTATTTTTTGATCGATTTGCCTTCGATATCGCAGATGCCGGTCGTGATTTTATCGAGAAAGGCAGCGTCATGGGAAATCACGACGAACGCGTTCGTTAAGGACGTTAAATAATCCGCCAACCAACTGACATGCTCTTTATCGAGAAAATTCGTAGGCTCGTCGAGCAGCAGCACATCCGGTTTTTCCAGAAGAAGCTTGGCCAGAATGACCTTGGCCCGCTGCCCTCCGCTCAATTCTTGAATGGGACGGCCGGTACCGATGGCGTTCAGCCCGAGTCCGTTCACGACCTTCTGAATGGTACTGTCCACCTCATAAAATTGCTGCCTATCCAGCTCTTCCTGATAGTGTGCGGCTTTCAGCAGCGGTTCTTCCCTTCCGGTGCTTGCGCTTTCTTCATAGAGGGCGTTCATTTTCGTTTCCAGTTCGAACAGGGAGGCAAAAGCCGTCTTCAAATACTCCCCTATTGTCCGGTTTCTGTCGATGACGGCATGCTGGTCGAGATAACCGATCCGGATGTTCGACTGCCATCTCACCGTTCCCTCATCGGGTATAATCTCTCCCGTTAAAATGCCCAGCAGAGTGCTTTTTCCTGTGCCGTTCTGCCCGACGACACCCAAGTGTTCCCCTTTGAACAATTCAAAATCGACCTGTTTATATAACGTTCTGTCTCCGAACGAGTGGGACATGCCCGTAATCTCAAGCAAGCTCATGTGCGTCTTCTCCTTTTTTCCATAAAAAAAAGCAGAAAGATTGCGCCCATATGGCGCAAGCCTTCTGCTTTCTGTATTTTGCGTGCAAATACAGCGATACGATCTTCAGCCGGAAACTGAACAAGGTATCACAAAAGGCTGCAGACAAACTATTGTCTGCAGCCTTAATCTAACCGGCGGATAGCAGCCCAAATAAGCACGAGAGTTTCATGCGAAATTTGAAAGCTATCAGCCGATGAATGAAAAGCGGTTCGCTTCTCGATTAAGCTCCGGACAACGTTTCATCGTTTGGTTCCGATTGTTCGGAGCGGCGTTTCGGATATCTTTTTTCAGTTTCCCAGAAGTTCATATGGAATACTCCCTTTCATTTGGAGCTATTTTATAACGCTCTTGCGTCCTTGTCAATGCGCGGGTTTGGATAAACGAACCTGTTCAAGAATCTTCTCGCAAGCAGCTTGGAGGGTGACGGTTTCTTTCAACCCGCTTCTGCGTTCTACAAACTCCACCTTTCCTTGCCCGGCGTCTTTGCCGATCACAATGCGGAACGGAATCCCGATCAAATCCGAATCCTTGAATTTAACACCGGGGCGTTCGTCTCTGTCATCCATCAGCACCTCGATCCCGTTCTCTTGAAGACGCCGGTAAATGTCATTCGCCGCTTGAACCTGCACGTCATCTTTGATGGAGACCGGAATGAGATGAACCTGATAAGGCGCCAGAGCAAGGGGCCAGATGATGCCGTTCGTATCATGATTCTGCTCGATCACGGCGGAAAGAATACGGGAAACGCCGATTCCGTAGCAGCCCATGATCATGCGGGTGCTTTTGCCGGCCGCGTCCAAGAAAGACGCTTCCAGTGACTCGCTGTACTTCGTTCCCAGTTTAAATACGTGCCCGATTTCAATCCCGCGCGATAATTTCAGCACGCCTTCGGCACAACGCGGACACCTGTCTCCTTCTGCGGCCTGACGGAAATCGCCGACTTCCGATTCCGCCAAATCACGACCCGGATCGAGGTTTCTGTAATGATAGTCCGCTTCGTTCGCCCCTGCGATTCCATTCGCCATGCCGAAGACCTCTTCATCGACCAGGAGGGGAATGCTCAGGCCCAAAGGCCCGACAAAACCTGCAGGTGCGCCGGTTGCTTCCTCCACGGCTTCCGCATCCGCTATGGAGAGATCACCGGCCCGGAGATAATTTTTCACTTTAATCTCGTTCACTTCCCGGTCCCCTCTTACGACAACGGCGACGGGTCTGCTATCGGCCGTATAAACAATCGTTTTCATAATATCGGAAGAACGAATTCCCAGCGACTGAACGAGCTGACCGATCGTGCGGATGCCGGGCGTATGAAACTTAACGGCCTTTTCCTCCGATCGTTCGACGGAATCCGTCCGTGCGGCCCGTGATTCCGCTTGTTCCAGATTAGCCGCATAGTCACAAACGGTGCAGGCGGCAATCGTATCCTCCCCGATATCGGCCAGCGCCATAAATTCATGGGTGCCGCCTTCTCCGCCTATCGCACCCGCATCGGCCTCGACTGCACGGAAGTTTATTTCACACCGCGTCAGTATCCGGTTGTAAGCTTGAAACATCTGCCGGTACGACTCATCCAGCCCTTCCCAATCGGCATCGAACGAATAGGCGTCTTTCATAAGAAACTCGCGTCCGCGCAGCAGGCCGAAACGGGGACGCCGCTCATCCCGGAATTTCGTCTGGATCTGATAAAGCGTGACCGGCAGTTTCCGGTACGAATTTATTTCTCCCCGCACGATCGAAGTAATGACTTCCTCATGAGTCGGTCCCAGGGCAAATTCCCGTTCGTGCCGGTCGTTCAAGCGCATTAATTCCGGACCGTACACCGAGTATCTGCCCGATTCTTTCCATAGCTCGGCAGGCTGCATAACCGGCATGAGCATCTCCTGGGCACCCGCCCTATCCATCTCCTCGCGTACGATCTGCTCCGCCTTGCGCAGAACTTTTCTCCCAAGGGGGAGGTAAGTATAAATCCCCGCCGCCAGCTGGCGGATAAATCCCGCCCGCAGCATGAGCTGGTGACTGATCACTTCCGCGTCCGCGGGAGATTCTCGTAAAGTTGTCAGCAATAATCGGCTTTGGCGCATTGTTCCCACTCCTTTGTATCGTCATAATGAAGCCCGTAAAAAAAACAAAAAGACACATCCGTCAGGGACGAATGTGTCGTGTTACCACCCTAATTCGACCACGCAGGTGTGCGAGGTCCTCATTCGGATAACGGCATGACCCGGCAACGGTTAACCAACATTCTCAAATGAGGGTTCCGTTGCAGCTGGCAAGGCGGGAGAGAGTCCAATCGCTTCGTGAAACCTTTCAGCCGGCGGGTTTCATCTCTGTACGGCGATCGCTGAACTCTATATCCTTGATCAACGCTTTTCACGTGTAATTATTTTAATCAATTTACATGAAAGTTGTTCCGCCGTCAAGCGGGCATTACTAGAGGCAACGCTTTGTGCCTGGTGTGGACAACCGGTTCAGGTTAAAGTCTCCGGAAGCTTTCCGGCCGTTTCAGCCGCAGCGTCTACCGGCAGCCCGATCTCCCTGATGCGGAGCAGGTGCCCGTGCCCGAAACGCTGTGGCTGTCCATATAAAAAATGCCTCCGCTAAACCGCAGCATACGGTTCGGGAAAGCGTAATTTTAATCGAGCATCAAGTACCAGTACAGCGCTATTTCATTGTTTTGTTTGTCGAGACCTTTATACAAGCAGGCATCGAATCCGCCTAGGACAAACCCGCAGCTCTCATAAAATTTGCAGGCCCGGACGTTATTGTTTTGCGTCTCCAGCATGATTCCCGGCATTCCCCCTGCCTTCGCCCAGTTCTTCGCCTGGTCAATAAGCCTGCGGCCGACGCCGTATCTTCGGTAGGCGGCATCTACTTTAATGTCCTCGACGTAAGCGTACCCGTTCCAGTTCTTCCTGAGCTGAATTTGACCTGCGAACTTGTCACCTATGCAGGCGAGGTACATGACTTGATCGGGATTTCCGATATAGCCGGCATATCCGGTGTCCTCCGTTTCCCCGTCCGGCTCGTCCTCATACCTTTTCGTATAGCGGGGCACTTCTTCAACCGCATAGCCGATCCGCCCGTCCTCAAGAGTAAGAACGAGAACGGAATCGACGATAAAGCTCCCGTCCACTTCAGTGCCCTCAAATTCGTCATCCGCAGTCCATTCTCTGATCCGAATATCCATATCCATCCACCTCATTGTTTGTTTTTACAACCCTACAAGCATGAGAAACGAACGGATACCCGGTGGTCCGCGGACTTAACGAAACACGTATTTCTCTTTCATCGTTCAACCTCCCCAATCGAATTTCCAAGGAGCTTTCTTCTCCGGCAGCTTGTCCTCAGGCGGGAAATAGGCTTTCTATTCGGCACTCGGCAATCCGTACTTTTCTATCCAGCCGTCTATATTTTTCTCGAACTTGCTCCGGGTCAAAATCTCGTGTGTGATAAAATGACCGTTATAAAACAAGCTGTAACTCGTGTAAGGCGTCGGCGCGGATTGTGCTTCTCCGGCGGATGCGATTCTTCTGGTTTCGACCGGAATAGAACGCTCGCGTGCGCAATCCTCAAGTTCTCCCACATAATGATCCGTATAGGGACACTGGGCGGTGTACAGAACCTGAAATCCTTTTACAACGTCCGTTTTCTGCTCATGTACGCTTTGTTTAAATTTCGGTGTCGGGGCGTCTTCCTTGAACTTCAGCACAACTAACTCGAAATAAGGAGGCGCCTGGTCGCACACTTCGAATCCGTTATAGGTAAAAAAAGATTTATCGGACAAATAGGACCGCTTAGTCCGGCTCGTTACCGCTATCGCCCCATTCGTCGCGCCCGATTCCTCCAGGCATTCACCGAGAAGCTTTTTACCGTAGCCCATACCTTTGTATGAGCCCGCTACCCAGAAGCAGTTGATAAAGATGTAACCGGGAGCTTCTACCGGACACCAGGCGTACTCCGCCGGAATATATTCGATGAACACTTTCTGCCGGACATCCAGCTTTTTGAAACGCAAACCTTCCTGAAAGCGCTGCTGGAGCCATTCTTTTTTCAACTTGACTCCGTTGGCACATTTCTTATCCGATATCGCACAGCAAATATGTTCCCCGCCGATATTCTCGGTGTTTAACGTAACAATTCCCGGTTCGTTCATCCCGGCCCCTCCCTGATTCGTATACGTTAAGTTTACCTCAGCCCGGCGAAAAAAGCACGGACAGGATAGCGTATGTCAGGTACGCGGCTGAGGCAAAAAAAGACGCATCCTGTAAGAATGCGCCAGCCGGGTATTTAAGAGAATATATCCGTTTACTTCCTTTTGGATGATATAGTGGAGTTAAAAGGAGATGAGTCTTATTCGAAACGTCTTCCTCGTTTTAATCGTTGTAAGTATGCTTCTTCGGGAAGAAATCGCACTCCTCATGTTGTATGTCAAAGAGGAAACGACTTACTTTGGACTTAGCTTATCCAATGCTGCCTTGTGGTCGCATGTGCTCGCTCTCGCAGCTATTTTAAGTTTGTTCGGCTATTTGAAAAGCAAACCGCGCCAATGACACCGCGGGTTATAGTAAAACCTCAAGCCAACACTCTCAAGACATCGTCGATTTTTTTGCCGTGGGAGAGAATGCCGTAGTTCATCCAAGTCAGGAAATCGACTTCATAGACGCTGTTGTTCCGCACTCCGGGCAGCAGGGCGATCCGCTCGTCTTCACGGGCTCCGGCCGTGTATCCCCAGCGCCTGTCAAACGTCACAAACAGATGATCCGCATCCAGCTTGGCCAGCCATTCGGGAGTCAAGACGACACTTCTGCGCGAGCGGCCCGTTAATTGGCTGACGAGGCGGTGCGGGGCCAGCCCTAAATCTCCGTAAAGAACGGGGCCCGTGTAGCCTTGCTCCGGCCCGCCGTACAAGATAACGGCTTCGGCTGAAATGCGCAGGAACGCCACCGTCTGATCGCGAACGGAGCGTTCGAGGGCCTGTCTTGCTTTGTCCGCCCTACTTTCGTACTCGCCGATAATGTCCCGGACGCGGCTCTTCTTTCCGAGCAGATCCGCCGTTATACCCAGCGTGGATCTCCAGTCCTCCCCCGGATGATCCATCCGGTACGTGGGAGCAAGGCGGCTGTAGCCCGGAAGATGCGTACCGCTGTCCAATAAAATAAATTCGGGCTTCTCCTTCGTAAGCCGCTCCAGACTGCCGTCCGAAACGTCGAATACAGGCACATCGTCCATGCCCAGATAATCCTGTTTTCCCCATCCCTCGCTGAACCACTGCATAACCGGTGTAATCTCAAGAGCCAGCAAAAAATCTTCCAGGCACGGAGCGAACACCCGGACTTGCTCCCGGTGATTGCGCCGGTATTGTCCCGGCGTAATGCCGACCGTCTGCTTAAACCGCCGGTTGAAATAATATTCATTGTTGAAACCGGCATCTCCGGCTATGCCCGACAAAGGATCGTCGGTCAGCACGAGCAACCGCTTCGTTCGTTCGATGCGAGTCCGGTTCAAAAAATCGAGCGGAGTCGTACCCGTCCGTTCTTTAAACAGACGGGAATACTTCCAGCGGTCCAAACCGGCGGCCGAAGCCAGCCTCTCTACCGTTAGCGTGCTCCGGTAATTATCCCGGATAACGGCAATCGAGCGTTCCACCGCCTGCATCGGATCGAGGCCACCGGAATCGGCGGCGCGCTGCTGCAGGAGGAAGCGGAGAAATTCCTGAAACCGCACGTAGGTATCGAACGATTCGAATTCGCCGGCCGGCCGGCGCCGCTCATACAGCGCCTCCAGCATCGCAACGCAGGAGGCAAAGGACAGGCAGACGATTTCGCCCGGTTCGAGCAGGTTCTCCTGCTCAGCTCCCGGCATCCGGGAGGGCACTTCGCCGCGTCTGTCGGCAGCGTCCGCGAGGCCGCTTGCCGCTTTCTCGCCAAGTGTTTGCCTAGCCAGGACTTCGAACTTCAAGAGGTAGAAGCTTAAATCCGCTGCAGCCGAGTGGATGCACGCACCGCTTCCGGGAGCGGCCAGGTAGCACTTCCCGCGCCCCGCGGCATAACTTTCTCCGTTCAGCGCCATACCGCCGCTTCCGCCCGTTACCGCCATAACGTAGTAGCTGTCCGCTCCGGCAGCCTCCTGTTTCCATCCGGAAGAAGCCGTTTCTCGGCTAATACCGGTCAGCTCGTAAAACGAGGCGCGCCGAGCAAACGGTCTGTCTTGATTGTCATTCATGATCACTCATCCTCACGAGTTACTTGACCAGCAGCTTTAGCAGATCGTCTATTTTCATACCGTTAGCCAAAAAGGCGCCGGTTTGCCAGTGAGTACGTTCCACTTGGTAGACGTGTCCTTTTTTGACCGCAGGAACCGACTTCCAGAACGGGCTTTTTAGAAGCTGAACGGCATCTTTGTTTTCTTCCGAAGCCCAAGTGCCGTTGGAAGGCAGCAGGATAATATGATCGGCGTCAATCTGTGGAATCATTTCTTCGGAGATGATTTGCTGGAACTCCTTCATCTCTTTGACCATCGGAGGCGGAGTAAGTCCCAGATCGCGGTACAGAATGGAACCGATAAACCGGTTGTTGATGCCGAACAGCGTAAACGTTTTTTCTCCCACGTTCAAACGGATTACGGCCACCTTTTCAGTGCCGACGGCTTTCTCCAGAGCCGTTTTCGCATCGTCGACCTTTTTCCGGTATTCCTTGAGAATAGATTCTGCCTTATCCGGCATTCCCAGCAGATCCGCCGTAGTTTTAAGGATAGCGGATGCATCGTTCAGCATTTCGTCAGGCAGCCGGTAAGTCGGAGCGACTTTAGAATACATGTCATATCTGGCTTTGTCTGCCCCTCCATCTACGATAATCAGATCGGGAGAGGCATCTAAAAGAGCCTCAATGCTTCCGGTCATATCAAACTTTGGCACATTCAGCTTCAAATATTCCTGAATCCCCCAGTTAGGATGATACCACTGGACTACCGGAGTGACACCCAAAGCCGATACATAGTCTTCCATGTAGATGGCCGCCACCCTTTTCGGCTTGGCCGGAATTTCAACTTCACCGAAAGCGTCTTTGACGATACGTTTATCTCCCGTTGATTTCTCCCCTGCGGGGGTACTGTGTACGGCCGCTTCTTCCGCTCTCTCTCCTTGTCCCCCGCAACCGGTTATACTTGCCGCTAAAACCAGTACACCCATCAGATTCCACACGGCCTTTTTCGAACTTTTCTCTCTCATCTATCCATTCGCCCCTATCATTGATTTTGATAATCATTCTCAATTATTTAGGATTAGTCTACCTCACTTTTGCGGATTTTCGCAATGCACATCGGGTATATTTTTTTATACATTCGTGAAAATGGATTATTTTCAACAAAGAACGGACATTTAATTGTACAGTATCATTTTTCGTTGAATTTTATTATTTACGAAATCCAAGGCACAAATTAACATAAATATGTATTTTTACTAATTTTGGAAAATGAAATTTTAAACTTACGGAAAGGAGGTCGTTTTACATGTCAAACATACGTGAAATACTCGCTCATAACCGGATTTTCGTGCAGAAAAAACAGGCTCTCCCCTTTCAGGCAACCCGATACCTGGAAACCAAAATAGTGATCCTCACCTGCATGGACACTCAGATTCCGGAGTTCCTGATCAAAGCGCTCGGAATTCGAAACGAAGATGCCACAGTCATTCAAAATGCCGGCGCAGTCGTGTCTCATCCGTCCGGAAGCATCCTGAGAAGCATCCTACTTGCCATTTGCAAACTGAAGGCTAAGGAAGTATACGTGATCGGTCATCACGAATGCGGGCTGGCGAATTTTAGAAGCGCCGAAGATAGCGAAAGCGTCCGGCAGTTCGTTGATTCAGATCCTTATATGCAGACGCTGACGGATGCCGGTATTGATCTGGACGGGTGGCTGACCGGAATTTCCAGTATAGAAGAGAGCATTGCAAACAGTGTTTCCATGGTACGGTCACATCCGCTGTTCCCGGAATCGGTTCTTGTACACGGACTGGTTATTCATCCGGTTACCGGACGGCTCGATGTAGTCGTTGAGGGAAAACACATTCAGCCGAAAGAAGGTGTGTCCGCGCTTCTGAATGCAGAAGCCGCTCCATTAGACGCCACACTGGATAGGGGGAATGAATAGCGCAGCAGAAAATGGAAAGGGTGCCCGCGGAAAATGCGGGCACCCTTTATTGTCTTTCCGTTCCCTCCCGGAACGGATACGGTTTCTTTTGCCGGAATATCTTGGCGCAAAGGCTTGTCCTGTCCGTTACTTATCGGGATCGATCTCGAACGATTTCTTCTCCCTTTCGCTCTTTACGATCCGCCTGCGCACGTAGAGGAAAACGATAAGCGCGCAGGTCAGAGCCAGTCCCGAATAAATTACGTTCGAATAGATGTCCATATAGCCCACAATCGTCTCCCAAGATGCGCCTACGGCAGCCCCGACATAGACAAGTACACTGTTCCAAATAAGCGAACCCGCCGTAGTGAGCAGCAGGAAAGGAACGAAACGCATTCCGGCACTTCCCGCCGGGATTGAAATCAGACTGCGGACCAGAGGCACGAGCCGTCCGAGAAACACGGCCCATACTCCGTACTTGTCGAACCAGGAGCCCGCTTTTCCGATGTCTTCCGGTTTCAGACGGAGAATCTTACCGTGCCGCGCAACTAAAGTTTGCAGGCGTTCCATCGACATCAGCTTTCCGACCCCGTACAGGCAGACGGCCCCCGCAACGGAACCTGCGGTTGCGGCCAGAATAACGCCGACTGCCGTCAATGCGGATGTGGTCGTCATGAAACCGCCCAAGGTCAGGATGACCTCCGAAGGAATCGGAGGGAACAAATTTTCCAGTGCAATCAGCAGGAAGATGCCGAAATAGCCGAATGACTCCATCGTTTCCGTAATCCACTGCTCCATCCGCATCTCTCCTCCCCGTCTTTTGTTAAAATAACGGAATTCTGCCTCTCAGCTCTGTCAGACTGCCGTTTCCTTTTTTTCTTTCGACAGAAACCAGCCGCACAAGGCAATAAGCACCAGAACGGCATAAAACGTATATTTCCAGGCCGGCAGCTTCGCAAATCCTTCGGGCAGAACGGAAAGCGCCGGATGCGACAAGGTATACACAATCAGCTTGACCCCTACCCATCCCACAATGACAAACGCTGCAATTTCCAGGCCGGGTCTCCGGTTAAGAAGGTTCACGAAGTAGGAAGCGGCGAAACGCATAATAATCAATCCGATGAGTCCGCCCGCAAAGACGATAAAGAATTGTCCGCCGTCCATCCCTCCGATTCTGGGCAGGCCGCTTTCCGGCAGGGCCACGGCCAAAGCGACAGCCGCGAGAATAGAGTCGACCGCAAAAGCGATGTCAGCCAGCTCGACCTTGAAAACCGTCGCCCAAAATGAAGAGCCCGCTTTGACCTCTTTCTCTTTTTTGATGCCTTTTTCGCCCTTCTTGACAAGAACTTTGCGGAAAATATGATTGAGTGCGATGAAGATCAGATAAACCGCGCCGATGGCTTGAACCTGCCAGACGTCAACGAGAAAAGAAATAATGAAAAGCGATAGAAAACGGAAGACGAAAGCGCCCGCCAATCCGTAGAAGAGCGCCCTTTTCCTTTCTTCATCGGGTAAATGTTTGACCATGATGGCGAGCACGAGGGCATTGTCCGCCGCGAGCAGTCCTTCCAGACCGACAAGCACGAGCAGCACCCAACCGTATTCGAGAATTAGCGAAGCATCCATACGTTATCCTCCTGCAGTTTAGAGTTTGAGTTAAATCATTGCCCGGGCGGCTTATTTCAAATCTCTGAGCAGCCCGTTCATTTTCTTGTAATGTCCGCTTACACTTTCGGCGAAAACCGAGTAAGCCAGCTGATTTTTAGCCATCAAGGACATCTCGTAATCCATATCCACACTATTGCCATTGGTATTGAAAACATACGGACCGAGAACCGCGATTTTAATGAGGCCGGCTTCTCCTGAACCGGAAATCTTGAAATGCCGCTTGTGGGACGTAATCCCTTCTAAAGGCATCTTTCCTTCCGTCGCTTTCTCCAGCTCCTCCTCGAAAGAAACAAACCGACTCTTGTAAACGGGGGTATCCGAGTTTGCAAGATTGCCCAGGATCGCTTGATGCCTGGCCGCCGCAATGTCGAGCGCCTTCTCGTTCATCCGGGTCGTTGAAGAAACTAACATGAGTTGACATTCCTCCTCGTATTATCTTGATGCTGCGTTAATGAGATTAACTCGATAAACGGCGCCGCTTTTCCTCCCTCCCCCGAAATAGGGCCAAAATAAAAGCAGCCTTCACCGGTTGGCCGGCAAAGGCTGCTGTTTTGCTAAAAAATAAAAGACCAATGCCGTAAGGCAAAGGTCTCGCTAACAACGTGATCAATCTTACGTCGCATGCAAAGCCGGAGGCAATCAAGCCACGTAATGACGACTAAGCATGTACAAGCTACTCCCCTTTGAAGGGTATGAAATTAATTTCAAGTTAACAGATTCATTTGACCTTGTCAATCTTTTTATTAAAGAAAATGCGTCATATTTCGCCGAAAATTGCACGTTACGCAAAATCAGCCTAGCGATACCGCTGTTTTCTCGCTTTTTACGAATCTTTTAAACAAATATCGGGCAATCGGACCTACAATAAGAAGATGCAGAGGCAGAATGGTTCCTACCTTAGTCCATCCCCTCGCTGCGGGATCTAACTTCGCTCAACCAAATGGGACCGGGCACCCGCCAATTGCCGCAGGCTCTTGAGGTTAATCAGAAGAATGCCCGCGATAATGGTAACGCCTCCTGCCAGCGACAACAACGAGAGAGGCTCGCCGTAGAGAACCACCCCAAGACTTAGCGCGATCAGCGGAGAAATATAGAGCCAGGTGGACGGAAAGACGGGATTCGTCTTGGCTACAAGCCAGTAGAAGATCGTGTGTCCCGTCATCGACCCGAAGACGATCAGATACAGCAGCGAAAAAACGGCTTCGGGAACGAGCATGGCTTCCATATGTACTTGCTCGGTGAATAGCGACAAAAGCAGAAGCATGAGTCCCCCGTACAGCATCTGCGCCGCATTTAATGCGATCGGAGACGTATCGGAAAATCTCCGGATAACCCGCCGGGAATACACCGTACCCGCGGAATAAAAAACCTGTCCCAGCAGGACCGCGACGCATCCCGCTGCCCAGATCCCGCTGAATGCGACGGTCATACCGGGTACGAGCAGAATAACGACACCGGCAAATCCCACCAGACAGCCTGCCCAGGATGAAGCGGACATTTTCTGCCGGGTTATGCCTGTCTGCAGCAGCATAATCATAAGCGGAGCCGTTGCCGACAAAACGGCGGCGATGCCGGAGCTTACATATTGCTCCGCCCAATAGAGGCTTGCAAAAACACCGAAAGTGAGCCCGAGCCCGGTCAGCATCATCTCTTTGCGGAGCAGCAGCGAGAGCCGCGCCTTTTTTTGTATGACCATGACAATAAACAGAATAGCCCCGGCAAGAAAAAACCGGACCCCGGCCGAGAAGAAGGGGGACACCCCCGCATCGATCCCCACTTTGATGGCCAAAAACGTTGTCCCGAAAATCAAACACATCAGGACATAGTTGAACGGGATCATTTCCATTCCTCCTTTTCCCCTAGTATAAGCAGGAGCACACAGAACAGTTTTCAATGCGCAGAACAGATTGCGCCGATATCGGCTATACTAGAGGAAACCAACCTCAGGAAAAGAGCGATGTGTCGTGGAAAGAGAAAACCGTTCGAACGTTCATAACGATAAGCTTTTCGAACAAATTTACGATTACCTGCTGGAAAGAATCCGGCGCGGGGAATGGAAGGCGCATGACAAGCTTCCTTCAATCCGCTCGTTGGCGGCGGACTTGCGGGTGCATCGGCTGACTGTTTTTAAGGCATATCAGCTGCTGAAGCGCAATGGGGATGTGTACGTGAAGGATAAATCGGGCTACTACGTGCATCCCGGCAGCCAGTCGATGCTGGGTCCGCTAAACGATCCGATCGTTTCCGCCTATGTGCATGAAAGCCACCTCTCGGAAATCCATCAGGTGCAGGCGGACTATCAATTTTCCAAGGCGCTGCTCGATCCTAATCTGCTGCCGAATTTATATTTATCGGAGTATGTAAAAAAAGTGTTCGATCTGTATCCGAAAGTGCTGGGCACCTACTCTACCGTTCAAGGGGACCAGGAGCTGCGTGAAGCGCTTTGCGGCTATTTCACGAAAGGCTTTCATTTCTTCGTGTCTCCCGAGGAATTGTTGATCACATCCGGTTCCCAGGAGGCGATCGATCTGGTCGCCCGAGTCCTCGTAAGGCCGAGGGATGCCATCATGCTGGAACGGCCTACTTACAGTCCGGCCATAGACGTTTTCAGCCGCCAGGGTGCCGAAATTATCCCGGTTGATATTTATCCGTCCGGCTACGATCTGGAGCAGGTGGAACGGATTATGCAAACCAGCAGGCCTCGCCTTTTTTACCTCAACCCCACTTTTCACAACCCGACGGGGTTCACGGTTCCGGCCGAGCAGCGCAAGAAATTGGTGGAGCTGGCGGAAACGTACAAGTGCCTACTGATCGAGGACGATCCGGGGCGTGACATTTATTTTGGCGATGAGCCTCCCCTGCCGCTCTTTTCCTTCGATACCGCCGGATACGTCATCTATCTCCGCAGTTTCAGCAAATACATCGCTCCCGGGCTCAGCATCGCCGCTGTCGCCTGCCGTCCGTCGTTCATGAACTACCTGATCCGGACCAAATCGTTATCCGACAGCGGGGCTCCCCTGCTGAATCAGAAGATTTTTCTGCACTATTTCTTTTCCGAACGGATGCAGCAGCATTTGGCGAAACTGAGAATTGCTCTTGCCGTACGCAAGGACATCATGGAAGAGGAATTGTCCGGAACCGGATGGCAATGGACTAGCCCTGCTGGAGGTTTTAACCTATGGGTGGAACTGCCGGCTTCGGTGCCGATGGACCGTCTGCTCAGCCGCTGCATGGAACAGTCCCTCACCTTCGTCCCCGGTACGATCTGCGATCCGCTGCGAGAGTCGACATCCCGGGTGCGCATGAGTTATTCCTATTTGAATGAAACAGAGCTTCGCGCGGGGTTAAGGCGGTTTAAAGAAGTGGTTTTTTCTTTGACGACCTTTTAACTTATCTTCGAAACAGTGGATGTTATCCAATTTATTCTGGAATTCGTCTAGAAGAACATGCCTAGTTTCATTATCTAAGCAATAGGCGATGGACTATAACATCTTTTTCCAATAATTATAGTAATTACCATAAAAAAGCTGTATACTACTATGTAGAAGATATTTACACAGATCCATACCGGACGCAATTGAAAAAACGGTGTTAAGCGAACCCCACGTGGACGCAGGATATAAAACTTATATGGCTACTATAGATTACTACGGTAATTAGTTTTTCGAAATAAGCAGTAAGGCGGTGGTAACGTTATGAAAACTCGTACCCAAAGAATAATGCTGACCACCCCTTTTACACTTGCAGTCCTTATGATTGCAATAAAAATAGATACCATTTTATATATTCTTGTGGGTACTTTTATTGTGGGTCCTGTTTGTGCTTGGGTCGGTAGAGGAACTAAAGAGGAATAGGTCAATACATCTTGTATTAGGTAACAAATAAAAGCCCTGTCCAATTGGATGGGGCTTGCTTGTTTATATATAGACTAGGTCTGTTCTAAAACACATCAGATTCCTTGATGAACGCGAAGCGATAGTGGAAAATGCGGGGGAATGCTGCGATTGTCGGATGCCGATTCAGGGACGGTGCCTGGCATGCGGGTGCCGCCCCGAATCGGTGTCTGGAGGTCAGAAAAGAACAGGCAGGCCGGTGAGCGAGCGCAGCTTTCCGTAGTTATAAACCAGCCGCTCCGGTTCAACCGCGAGCCGCAGGTCAGGCAGCCGCCGCAACAGCGTGCCGAAAGCGATCTGCCCTTCAAGGCGGGCAAGCGGAGCGCCGAGGCAGTGATGAATACCTTTGCCGAAGGCGAGATGTTCATTCTCTTCCCGGGTGATATCAAACGTATCCGCATCGGAAAATTTATGCGGGTCCACATTGGCGGCGGCAAGAGACAGCAGCACAATCTCGCCTTGGCGGATGACTTTGCCGTGCATGGCGATGTCCTCTCCGGCGAATCGGCTCGCGATGACAATAGGCCCCTCCATGCGCAGCATCTCTTCTACGGCACCCGGAAGAAGAGATGGAGTTTCCCGGAGCAGGCGCATTTGTCCCGGATGCCGAAGCAGCGCGAGCATGCCGTTGCCGATCAGGTTGACCGTCGTTTCATGTCCGGCGATGATAAGCAGCCAGATCGTCGAGAGAAGCTCGTTCTCGCTCAGCTTGTCGCCCTGCTCGTAAGCCTGGACAAGACCGCTCGTCACATCCGTGCCGGGATTGCGGCGTTTGTCGTCCAGCAGCGTCCGGATGTACCCGATGAACTCCTCCAGCGCCTCTTCCACCGCGGAACCTTGCCTTGGGTCCACTGCGGCATGCAGGAGCTTCTGAGTCCAGCCCCGGAAAAGGTTTCGGTCGGCCGCCGGTATCCCCAGCATCTCCGAGATGACGGTAATGGGCAACGGATAAGCGAAATCCGCGACAAGATCCATCCGGCCCCGCTCTTGGACGGTATCCAGAAGCTCGTCGGCGATCTGCTGGATGCGGGGACGCAGGCCCTCGATCATCTGCGGCGTAAAAGCTTTCGAAGCGAGCCTGCGCAGCCGGGTATGATCGGGCGGGTCAGCCGATAGCATATTCGGCATATTCCTCAACCATTCAAACAGTTTGCCCACATACGTGCTTGCCTCCGCTGCTTCCGGCTCGTTCTGCGGCACGTATTTCCTCATATCCTTGACCAACCGAGGATCTTTCAGCATCGCGGCCACATCATCGTGACGAAAAGCGATCCAGGCCCCTCCCATCCCGTAAAAATCATCCAAACGGATAAGAGACTCCTTCTGTGCGGCCAGCCGCTTATAGAACGAAATGATATCACGCATCGTTTCGGGCGAATTAAGATCGTCGCCAGTCATTTTTTCCATGGAATTACTCCCTTCTATAAAAAGCGAATAAGCGGAAAAACGGCAAACGTTTATGCGGAAAATATCGTGCTGCAGCCTTTTAAGTATGGTCCTGCGAGATTCCTTGACGGATCATTGCGCAGAACTCATTCATTTTCGTGAACATGTTTTCAATATATTCGTCATCGATGGCGCTAAGATCCGTGACCTCCGCGACGAACTTATTCTCGAAATGCTCCAGTGTAATCACAATCAGCTCAAATGCGTTCTTGCGGTCCACTCCGTTTCGAAGGGGCACTTTGTCAAATAACCGTTCCCACACCTCATACTTGGAAGCAAACACATGCCCGTATTTCTTGGCAATGTCCTCTTTCAGCTCTTCCGGGGTGGAATAATAGACCTCGTAAATCAATTTGATTTCGTCCGGATGCTTGCGGAAATAATCGAGTTTTTTACGGCTGTACGTATCAATCGCTTCAAAAAAATCCTCGTAGTCCGGAACGGTGTCCACCCGGAGTTCTTCCCTCGCCTTCTCGAAGCAGTGATCCAGCAAGCTGAGGTACAGCGTTTTTTTGCTTTTAAAATGGTGAAAAATCAGTGCCTTGGAAATTCCGGCCGCCTCCGCCAGCATTCCGGTCGAAGTGTCTTTGTACCCGTGGCGCGCGAAAACGGAAAGACAGGCTTCGAGAATCTCTTTTCTTGCGTAAAGTTGTATAGGCAACCGGTATCTTCCTTCCCTTATGCTAACCGATCGGTTAATAAAAGTGTATCGGATGCTGACCGGTTAGTCAATATAGAGAACGAGGCGATCCAAACAAAAAAACGGCCACAGGAAGGGCCGTTTTTTGGGGCTTTAAGGTGATTGCCTGGAGGGAGCGAGGCTATCGGTTTGCGGTTTGCGGTTTGCGGTTTGCGGTTTGCGGTTTGCGGTTTGCGGATTGTCGCTTGCCGCCTGCTGCTCGCGCATCCGCGAATTTTCGGAAACCGCAGCTAGATCCGGCTTTCCCAGGTTTCCGCAAGCAGTTCGGAGTTTATCCCGACGGCGGCCAGGGAACCGAGAGAAGCGGCCGTAATCGCCTGGTACATTTCGGATGCGGCATCGCCGGCGGAGAAGACGCCCGGTACGTTCGTTTTACCGAATGGATCGGCCACGACCGAGCCCCCTTCCGTCATGCGGCAGCCGATCTCACGCGGCAGATCCGAACCGGCAGCGAGTTTGGGCGCGAAGAAAATCCCTTTGCACGGGATTGCGCTGCCGTCTTCAAGCACAACCTGCTCCACCATACCGCCGGTCGATTCAATGCGCGCGATGGGAGCATCGAAAACCGGTATATGACGCGCCTTGAGTTCCTCGCGCTGCTCTTCCGTCAGCTCGTCGGGACCGTTGGTGCAGATCGTCAGCCGCTTCGACCAGCCGGAAACCGTCCGGGCCGAATGCAAGGCGGCACCTCCCTTGACGATCAGAACAAGGGGCTGGTCCCTTAGTTCCCATCCGTCGCAATAAGGGCAGACAAACGCGCTTTTGCCGTAAACGTCCGCTAAACCGCTAATATCGAGCGGAAGATCCTTTTTTCCTGCGGCGAAAAGAAGCTTTTTACTCGTGTAGACCGTTCCTTGCCCCGTGGTGATTTGAAAATTGCCGTCCGCCCCCGTGACCGTCACCGCTGAATCCGTAACGAAACGAACGGAAGGATACGCCGCAATCTGCTCCCTCGCAATACGCCGGAACTCCGCCGGGCTGATGCCGTCCCGGGTCAGAAAGCCGTGCGATTCGCGGGTAACCCGGTTGCGCGGACGCTCTTCGTCGATGATGACTACGCTTTTTCTTGCTCTGCCCAGTACGAGCGCCGCATTCAGCCCGGCAGGCCCCCCGCCGATAATGATGACATCGATTTGTTGTTCCATATTATCACCCTCCTGGACCTTTAATGTCCATAATTAGTCTGCAAGAAGTTTATGGCTTCTTGTTAATTCCCTTGCCGTTTCCGGCGGACGCCGAATCGAGAACGGATTGGATCGTGTGCGACCTTAGATAGTCGTTCAAATGCCGTTCGGCGCCTATCATCACTTTTTTGACCAGACACTCTCTGCTGCCCGTTCCGTCTGACGATTCAGGCTCCAAAACTTCCGATTCGAAAAACATCGGATGATGATCTTCGCTGATTTTGAAACATTCGTACATATGCTGACGTCCTTCGATCACCTGAATCACGTCGAGAAAAGTGATTTGATCGGTCTCACGCGCCAGTTCGTAACCGCCGCTTGCCCCAGGAACGGCACGTACGATACCGTCCTGCCGAAGCTTGGACATAATTTTGGACAAATAGCTTTCCGACACGCCGAGCCAGGCCGATAATTCCTTAATGCCTACATTGCGCCCGCGTTCCGTATGCGCCAGATGAATCAGTGCATGCAGAGCGTACCCTGTGCTTTTGGAAAATTGCATAATTTGGCTTGTACCTCCTTCCGGTGCGAATTTAAAAATGAGTGAGAAGTTGTAAGGAACTTTAGTCAACTTTAATTATGGATCTATAATATCCATATTATACAATGCCTCTCTGTTTGGCAAGCGGAAATACAGAATGAATCGCTGAGTACTCAATCGTTAACGCGCTAACTACCAAAAGTATAAACACTATGGTAAATTTAACCTGTAAGATTTAAGGGGGATTTCTTTCTATGAGATTAAACAAAACGGCGTTTATTTTTGTTTGGTTAATCGGGGCCGCGATTCTCTTTTACGGGATCGGAAAACTGGAATTGTATCTGAATGCCGAAAGTATCAAATCTGCCTATTCAATCATTCTCTTGTTCAGCGGCATCAAAATTATGTTGTATATGCTCACGGGTGTATACAGCGGCACGCTGTTCCTGACCAGTCAACTGACTGTTCACCGGGCCTTGTTTCTTGCCGTATTTATTCTGTTTTTCATTTTGAGCTTCTATCCGCTTCTGATATTCGCCGTACCTATGCCAATGACGGATTCCCTTATTCTCCATTACCAAGAGTTTGCGTTCATAGCAGGTTTATGCTTATTTATGTCGCTCTATAAATTCAGGGGAACCTCTGCTGTCCGCCCACAACCGGCAGGTGAACCCGCAAATGCAAATGACCGGACCGCAGGCTTCCGGGATTGACGGCAGCAACTGACTTTAGACCATAAAAAAGCACGCTCCCTTGTAAGAGCGCGCCTTTTGGGGGCCGTAAACTCAGTACCTAGCCGGTTCGGTCCGCCGGTTCCCTTCTAGCTTTCCCCGGCAAGCTTGCGGATCAAGTCAGGCAGCCAGTCATCCAGACGACGGAACGTATAGCCCGCTGCTTCGGCTTTGGACGTGTCCATGTACCAGGATTCCGGCACGCCGAACGGGGACATATGCTCTGCGTCCGTTTCGTCCTTAACGTGCGCCTGCTTGTTCAAGGCTTTCTCGATAAGGGAGACGATTTTACCTGGCGTAGTCTCTCCCTTGGAGCAGGCGTTGACGGGTCCTTCCAGCGCGGAAGTGCCGAGCCAGCCCAGGAAAGAAGCCGCCTCATCCGAGTCGATGAACGTCAGGAGCGCATCGCGGTTCGGGATCCCGAGCGGAAGTCCCTGCTTGATATGCTCGACATGAAAATGCAGCCTGCGCGTATAATCATCCGCACCCAGGACGATCGGGAACCGTACGGCCGCTGCCGGAAAAGGCGCTTTGCGGAACAAGACGGCTTCAACGAGCCGTTTGCCCTCCGCATAGTCCGGCTGGTCCGGGTAAACGGACGGCAGCGGATAGCCGTAAGGATCGAAATCGCTCTCTTTTTTGCGGGGACCTCCGAACGGGTAGACGCTTTTCGATGAGGTCACGATGTACCGGCCGGTGCGACCGGCAAACAACTGCACCGCTTGTTCCGAATCTTGAGGCGTGTAACAAATATTGTCGTAGACCACGTCGTAATCCGCAGACCCGATCACCTGACGCAGCGCAGCCGCATCCGTGCGGTCGGCATGAAGCCTTTTGACGTCCGGACCGAACGAATCGGCAGTATTGCCTCTCGTCAGGATGGTTACATCCGCCCCTCCGCAGAGCAAGTTCGCGGCCAGCTTTTTACCGAAAAAGCGTGTTCCGCCTAAAATAAGCACGTTTTGCATCGTCAATCCCCTCCTTTCGTAAATTTTACCATCTTCTTTCCCTAAATCTCAAAAAGAAAAGACTGCCTGTCGGCAGCCTTTGTTCAAGCAAGCAAACCTCTATTCCACAAGCTCCTCCACTTTCTCCGCCAAAAACAGCGAATAAATGCGCACGATAATGATTTTCAGCACAATGTAAGCGGGAATCGCCAGAATGACGCCCAGGATCCCCGCAATATCCCCGGCAACCAGAAGCAGAATGACGGTTGTCAGCGGATGGATATCCAGCCTTTTCCCGTAAATGTGAGGAGACAGCAGGTTTCCTTCGATTTGCTGGGCGATTACCGTCACTACGAGCACCCAGGCGACCATGGCGGGCGATACGGTAAAAGCGACGATAATCGTCGGGATAGCGCCGAGAATAGGCCCGATGTACGGAATGATATTCAAGATCGTAGCCGCAATGGCCAGCAGAAGCGAGTACGGAAGATCAATAATCAGAAACCCTATGTACAGCATAACGCCGAGCAAACTGGTAATGATGACGCGGCCCACGATAAACCCGCTAAGCGCAGAGTCGATGTTAGCGAGCACCTCTTTACCGTCCCGGCGGTAGCGTTTTGGAACGACAGTCAGAATCGAGGACGGGATATGCTCGCTCTCTTTCAGCATGTAATACAGAATGATCGGAACCGTCGCAATAATGATCACGAAATTCGTCAAGATCGAAATCACGTTGGACACATAGTCGGAAGCCGCCGTAATCCCCCGGTTCAAATACTCCGAGAGCTTCGTCGACAGATCCGATTCGCTTCCCGCGAACATGGAGAACATCCGGTTCTGCTGCAGCCTGCCTATCTGTTGTTTAAAATTCTCGATCAGTCCCGGAACCCCGTTCACGAAGTTTTCCACCTGATGCTGAAGGGTCGGCCACACGCCGACAACAAATACGATGACAATCGCACTCAGCACAAAATACACCAGAAGAATGGACAAGACTTTGTTCATTTTCCGGGATGTTAAGAACTGGATCACGGGGCGGAGCAGATAATAGAAAAAGCCCGCCATCATAAACGGAACGATCAAAATATTGATCATCGTGATCAAGGGGTTGAACACAAAGCTGATTTTACTGAAAAGCAGAATAATCAGAAGCACGGAGATAATTCCCAGACATACGCGGAAAAAACGGCTCTGAAGGTACATGTTCCTCTCCCCCTTTCCTTTTGACGGCAAGCGCCGAATTACGTTATGCCATACATTACCCGGATCGGAGGAAACTCAATAAAAGAAAAAACACAGACCGGGACTCGGAATTTTGCCGCCTCGTCAGGCCTGTGATAAAGTGAATTTGCACAGGAAAGACCTATTTTTTTCTTGCGGGAGGACATTCGATTTTATGGATTTGAAAAAACTGCATTATTTTATCGCAGTGGCGGAGGAGCTTCACTTCAACCGGGCCGCGAAAAAACTGAATATGACTCAGCCTCCGTTAAGTCAGCAAATCCAAGTCTTGGAGGAGGAACTCGGGGTTAAGCTGTTCGAGCGCACCAAGAGACAGGTTCGGCTGACTCCTGCAGGAACAGTGTTTTTAGAAGAGTCCAGAAACCTTGTCGCTCAACTGGAACAGTCCATCAAAAAAACACGGCTCGCCGGACAAGGAAAAATCGGGAATCTGTCCATCGCATTCGTGGATTCGGCTGTCGGCGGAACCATGGTCGATGTTTTAAAAGCGTTTCGCGAACGGTTTCCGGATGTTCAGCTTACGCTGACGGAAATGACAACCACCGGGCAGCTGCAAGCTCTGCACGAAGCCAAAATCGATGTCGGCTTCCTGCGTTCGGCTGACCCTTCCCCGCATGTAACCTCGAGGCTTTACACAAATGAATCCCTGCTTGCCGCATTGCCCGTCACGCACCGGTTAGCTAAACAAGAGTTCTTGTCCGTGCATTCTCTGGCAGATGAACCTTTTATTTTATTCCCGCGCGATAAAGGAGCTTCTTTTCATGATCTGATTCTTTATTTTTGCGGGAAGCATGGGTTTCAGCCCCGCATTGTCCAGGAGGCGGTTCAAATGTATACGATCGTTAATCTGGTAGCTGCCGGGATCGGGATTTCAATTGTTCCCTCTTCGGTATCCGCTTTTCGGCGAGAGGATGTCGTCTTCCGCTCCTTCAGTGAAGTAGCGCCGTCCGTTCCTCTTTATGCTTCTTGGAAAACGGACAGAAACGAAACGGTGCTGATGAATTTTCTGGACGTCCTGGAAGAAAAGACAGCCGGCGAGGTTTCCCGGATTTCCCATTGTTAACCGGTTTTGCTCGGATCAAATTCCGCAATGCCGCTCAGAATAAGATCGATTTGCCTCATGACCTCCGCGTCAAGCCGGACTCCCGCCGCCTTTACATTTTCTTGTACCTGCTCGGGCCTTGAGGCGCCGATAATAGCCGACGATACTTGCGGGTTTTGCAAAACCCAGGCCAGCGCGAGCTGCGGCATGGTCAAACCGGATTCTTCCGCCAGCGGACGGATCCGCCCGACGGCCTGGAGGACTTCGTTATTCAGCCACTGTCCAGCCAAACGATCGAAAAACGGGGCACCCGCTTCCGCCGAAGCGCGGGAACCTTCCGGCACCGGCTCGCCAGGTGCATATTTACCCGAAAGAATCCCCTGAGCCATCGGCGACCACACCACCTGTCCGATGCCTTCACGCTCGCAAGCCGGGATCACTTCGCCTTCAATCACACGCCACAGCATGGAATATTGGGGTTGACTCGCCGCGAAAGGAACGTGAAGTTCTCTTGCCAGAGCCGCACCTCGTTTGATCTGTTCCGCGGTCCACTCGCTGACTCCGATATATAGAACTTTCCCCTGACGGACGAGGTCCGAAAACGCTATAAAGGTTTCTTCGAGCGATACGTCCGAATCGAAACGGTGCGCGTAATACACATCGATATAATCCGTCTGCAATCTGCGCAAAGAAGCGTCGCACCCTTCCATGATATGTTTGCGGGACAATCCTCTATCGTTGGGACCGCTGCCCGTGGGATGGAAGACCTTCGTGCAGAGCTCTATGCTGTCACGCCGTATCCCCTTGAGAGACGTTCCCAGAACGGTTTCCGCTCTCGTCTCCGAATAAACATCCGCCGTGTCGAAAGTCGTGATCCCGGCATCCAGTGCGGCATTCACACAGGCCTGCGCCGTGCGGTCATCCACTTGGGCCCCGTGTGTGATCCAATTCCCAAGAGCCATTTCACTCACCGACAAGCCGCTTTTGCCCAGTTTTCTGTATTTCATTTTCTTTCCTCCCTCCCGTTTGAACCCGATTATAACAAGCTCCATTTGATCTTAAAAATATATAATAACCGATGGTTTAATATGTTTTTCCTATTTGTTTGGAGTCCCTAATAAAAAGACTGACCGCCCGGTTCCGGTGCGATCAGCCTCTTGCGCATACCGGTGCAAGTTACCTGCGTCTGCGCGTTATTCGTTCCGCTGCAAATCGCGCAAATCGCGCCATTTGATCAGCTTAATATTCTCTTTTGCAAGAATGAGGAAGGCTACGACTGGTCTTGAAGCTTCGCCGCAAAGCCGTTTATCAGCACGCCTAGTCCGAATTCGAACTCCTCCGCCCAATTCGTGTTCGTCGTATGAGAGGCAAGCCGAATCAAATGAGGAAACCGCTCTTCGGGAAGCTGCCTGAAAAAACGGCTGTACTGTTCACCAAGTTCCTCCGGCGTTGTCTGAACCCCACCGGCAAAAGCGTAAATTCTCGCTTCTTCGGCGGCGAATCCGAGCACGTAGTTTTTGACTATCGAAGCGATCCAAGGGATCTGATCGTCCTTAAATCCCGCCGTAACAAATAACCCGTACAGTTTCTCCATCTGCGTTAATCGTTCGTATCCTCCGCCAAGGCCGGAATTGAACAACTCCACCGCATCCCGGTGCGAAAGCAGAACGTGCTTGAATTGCTCCGCCCACGATATCAACTGCTTATTCCAAGGAAGCGACGAGTCCGGCCAAGCCATAGTCTCGCATATTTGATCCAGCAGCAGCTGCATCAGCTGTTCTTTATCTTTGACGTGATAATAAAGAGAGGCGGTTTTAACCTGAAGCTTATCCGCGATTTTTCGCATGCTCAGCTCTTTCAGGCCGCTTTCATTCAGAAGCTGAAGCGCCGTTTGGACAATCCGGTTCCGGTCCAGCGGAGTATGAAGATTTTCATCCTCATTACGCCCGGTTGGCGGATGAACCGAAACGGTCCGTTTTCTTGCCATAAAGCTCCCTCCTTTTTTACTTGACAAGTATAACATAGTCCTATATTCTAACACCATTAGATTATTCTAATGCCATTAGATAATAGTCGTTTTTGTTAAACCCGTTCTGTAACGGCTTCGGCATTCACCCCGTAAGCCGCACGTTAAATTACGTACCGAAGCCTGGATTAAATGAACCCAAAAGGAGAGAAAATCATGAAACTTAACCATTTGAATCTG
This sequence comes from Paenibacillus chitinolyticus NBRC 15660, assembly GCF_000739915.1. Classification (GTDB taxonomy): domain Bacteria; phylum Bacillota; class Bacilli; order Paenibacillales; family NBRC-103111; genus Paenibacillus_F; species Paenibacillus_F chitinolyticus. Next base: position 389,033 of record NZ_BBJT01000002.1, read on the forward strand.
TGTGTAAACGACTTGACGGAAGCCCGGCTTTTTTTCGAACAAATCTTTGACTTTCAGCTGCTCGGACAGAAAGGGGACGCCATTGCCGCCATGAGCGACGGTGAAGGATTCAGCCTCGTTCTCAGCAGTTTTTCTAAACCCGGCGCACAGCGTCCCGCCTACCCCAAAGACTTTCATCTCGGTTTTTACAGGGATACGCCGGAGGAAGTGGACGCTTTTTACAACCGGCTCCTCAGCTTCGGCATTCCGGTGGAACAAGGCCCCAGAAAGATCCGGAACGGCTACACCCTGTATTTTACCGCTCTGGACGGAATACTTTTCGAGGTTACGAGTTTTGCCGGTTAGTCTTAAAAGCTCCTCGGTTTCTTCTTTTGGGCGGAGTCTATCTTAAACAGGCGGTTCCGTCAGAATACGATACTTATGATCGTCGCCGACAGAAAGCTCACGAGAGCCGCTCCGTATAATAGCTTAAGCCCAAACCCCGCCACTACGTTGCCCTGCTTCTCGTTCAGCCCTTTAACGGCGCCGACGATCGTGCCGATCGATCCGAAGTTAGCGAACGAAATCAGGAATACGGACACGATAGCCCGGGTACGTTCACTGAAATCGTTTTGAATTTTCACAAAATCAAGCATAGCCACAAACTCGTTCGCCACTATTTTGGTCGCCATGACACTTCCCGCTTTTACGGCCTCGTGCCAAGGAACACCCATGAGGAAGGCGAACGGAGCGAGAACGTACCCGAGTATGTTTTGGAATGAAATTCCGAATACACTGCTGAAAATGCCGTTAATCATGGCGATGAGCGCAACAAACCCGACCAGCATGGCGCCGACGATTACGACAACTTTGAAGCCGTCCATAATATACTCGCCAAGCATTTCAAAAAACGTCTGTTTCGACTCGTCCCGGGCTTCCAAAATATCTTCTTCCGGCTTCACCTCGTACGGATTGATGATCGAGGCGATAATAAACCCGCCCAGAAGATTCAGCACCAATGCGGCCACCACATATTCCGGCTTCAACATCGTCATATAGGAACCGACAATCGACATGGATACCGTCGACATCGCTGACGCGCACAACGTATAGAGACGGTTTCTCGGGAGCAGCCCGATCTGTTTTTTGATCGAGATAAAGACTTCGTTCTGTCCCAGAATCGCGGAAGCGACCGCATTGTAAGATTCCAGTTTACCCATTCCGTTCACTTTACTTAAGGCAAGCCCGATATATTTGATAATAAAAGGCAAGATCCTGTAATACTGCAAGATTCCGATCAGAACGGACATGAATACGATAGGCATCAAGACGTGAAAGAAAAACGAGTGAATCCCTTCATTTACGACTCCGCCGAATACAAAATCCGTTCCTACGTTGGCAAAGCCGAGCAGCTTGGCAAACCCGTCCGCGAATCCTTTTACCAGAAATTCTCCAACGCCCGTTTTAAGCAAAATCAATCCTAAAATGATTTGCAGGGCAATCATCACGAGGACCGGCCGGTACTTGATTTTTTTCTTGTCCGAACTGACAAGCCACGCGAGCGACAAAATGACGATAAGGCCGATCAGAGCCAGTACGTATTTCATACGGTATCCTCAATAATCGTTTGCAAGGCGACTTCGGCCATCTGATTGAAGGATTGCTCGCTGTCTTTGTGCGCGGAACGTTCGTTTGTAAGAAGCTGACTGCCTACCGTCAAAATACTCAGCGCCTTCACTCCGTATTTGGCGGCAAGCGTATAAAGCGCGGTGCTTTCCATCTCGACGGCGAGAACGCCGAACTCCATAAACGTATGCAGCCTGTCGAGGGTATGGCGGTAAAATTCATCGGAATTGTAAACATTCCCGGCAAATACGTTGGCGCCGCTCCGCTTGGCTCCTTGATATGCCTGCATCAGCATGCCGAAATCGGCCGTGGGGGCGTAACTGCAGCCATGGAACATTTTGTCCGTCATGTTGCTGTCCGTGGAGACCGCTTGCGCCAGCACAAGATCGCGGATCTTAAGATTCGGCTGCATTGCGCCGCAGGTACCGATCCGGATCAGTTTCTTTGCTCCGTAATCCCGGATTAACTCCGTCACGTAAATGCTCATCGAAGGATTCCCCATGCCTGTACCTTGAACCGAAACGGGAACTCCTTTATATAACCCGGTATAGCCGTACATCCCTCGCACTTCGTTATGGCAGCGAACCTCATCCAGAAAATGCTCGGCCACGAATTTAGCGCGCATCGGATCTCCCGGCAGCAGGACGCGTTCGGCGATTTCTCCGGGTTTGGCTTCCAAGTGGATACTCATGTTGTGTTTCCTCCTCGATTGTCGTGAATCGGCGGTACGCAACCGCTTTCAACCACAGCATAAAAGAAATCGAGGCGGGAAACTAGACACATATAAGCCGTTGAATACGGAACAATCGGGACCACGCGGTTATTCGAGCAGCTCTTTGCGAATGTTCTCCAGGTCTCTTTTCGTCGGTATGGCGGAAATAATCACGGCCGGTACGGTTTTCAGCGCAACGGGCATCGTGCTTATAATAAAATCAATCTCCCGCTCACGGACGGTTTCATCGCTTAGTTCATGCAAGATGGAAGTTTCGATCGTCAACTCGTCACCGATCTCTCTTTTAATCCGGTTGGCCACATAATGACGGACGGAAAACTCTTCACCGATAATGAGAAAAGCCTTCTTGCTTTTATACCGGACATTGGAGCTGACGATAAAACCGAGCTTGACGAGATGGTACGAGCTGACCGATACCGCGGGGTGTTCACGGCTCCACCGGTTTATGCACTCCGTTACCCCTTCGTAAATAAGAGGCTCTTCCCGGCGCATGTAGGCGATCAGGCGGCTTTTCGATACCGCCATCAGTTCGGGAACGGCATTATCGATCATCAGCTTCTCGAAAAACTCGCACATTTCCATTACGAACCGGTGGCCGGCAGCTAACGAAGGGAAGGTTTCCCTGAGCAACGGTAAAAGGTTGTTGAGCATCCGGTATTTGGGCTCCTCGTTCCGATGGAGAGCCTCCTCCTGCACCAGGGCCATTTCCCTTTCGTTCCGGTAGTGATATTGACTCAGGCTGCATAACGACTGCAGAAAATAAATTTCTTCCCCGGCAATGTCCAGGCCGTATTCTTGTCCAAGCTTTCCGGCTAAACGGCGGACGGATTCATAGAAAGCGCCGTTCTCCCAGTCGTAAAGCTTCCCGTTTACCGAAACGGAATGTCCCTGCCGGATTCTCTCCAGCGTAACGGCGATCAGGAAAATCAGGCTTCGTTTGGAATTCAGAAAATAAACGATTCCTTGTTCCTCTTCGAGGTCCGTTATCCATTCCTGGATCTGCCCAAAATCAATCTCTGCAAACGGCCAGCCTGTATACGGGTGTGAATCGGAAAATAATTTCCAGTAAAAATACCGGATGTGTATTTCATTTCCTTTAAGCGCCGGAGAAGAATACGCGAGCCGCAGGCAGGACGGCTTCAGATCTTCCCGATTCAGTTGAATAATGAATTTTTTAAACGACGAAGCGCTCATATAAAGAAACTCCGCAAGCTCCTCGGCGGAAGCCTGGCCGCCGTAGACGAACAACCTGTGCATGAGGCGGTAATAAGAGGTCTGCCTAAATTGCTCCACAAGGATTTCCCGGATAGTCGGACCGTGACGTTCGCGGCGGAAGAAGATGCCCTTGCCTCTGGAGACTTCGATACTCATTGTGCCCGGCAAAAGCGCCGTTATCTCCTCCACCAATTTCCGGACCGACTTGTCCGATATGCCAAGCTCCCTTTCAGCCTCCCCGAAAGTAAACCACCGTTCCTCGGAATCCAGCAGCTCGATCAGCGCCTTCATCAGCTTAAAATCTTTGTTCATTTCATCACCTTCCAGATCCGGTATCGCCCGACTTTCGTACCCTCATTATACCGGTATGGAGCGGATTATCCATGCTTCCAGTCCGAATCGGCGTATACACGACAATACCTCTCTTCTACAAGTTGTTCCCTTCCGTACGCAAAATAACCGCAGTCCGGTTAACCGGACTGCGGTTAGGATGTTCTGCCCTGCGCGGGCATGAAGACACAACTTTCTGACCGATCCAGGTCTATCAGCCGTACAATCTAGCGTAATAGCCGCCCTGTTCCAGCAGATCCCGGTGCGTTCCCCGCTCCACAACCGTTCCCTGGTTCATCACGGTAATGGAATCCGCCTTCTCCACGGTGCTCAGGCGGTGGGCGATCAGGATCGTCGTCCGCCCCTTCATCAATTCGTTCAGAGCCTGCTGCACCCAATGCTCCGACTCGTTATCGAGTGCGGACGTCGCTTCGTCCAGGAGCAGAATCGGGGCATTTTTCAGGATGGCTCTGGCAATCGCGATACGCTGTCTTTGTCCGCCGGACAAAGACGCTCCCCGCTCCCCTGCCTGGGTTCCATACCCGCCTGGCAGTTCCTCGATAAAATGATGGGCATACGCGGCCTTGGCCGCTTCGATCACATCGTCCGTTGTCGCCTGCGGGTTGCCGTAACGGATGTTCTCTTCGATCGTTCCGCTAAACAGAAACGGCTCCTGCGGGACATAAGCGATCTGCCCGCGAATTTCGTCCAGTGTATAGCTGCCGAAGAGTTTGCCTCCAAGCAAAATTTCCCCGCTGTCCACGGGATAAAAGCCGAGCAGCAGCTTGATCAGCGTGCTTTTGCCGCTCCCGCTCGCGCCCACGATAGCCGCGACTTGTCCCGGATATACCTTCATGGACATCCGGTACAGCACTTTTTTGTCCGCCTGATAGGAAAATTCGACGTCCCGGAACTCCACCATCGCCTCCGAGGACCTCTTAGGATCGGGCAAGCCCAGCCTTTCCGGCTCTTCTTCCTCCGATAAAATTTCCTCAATCCGGTGTGCGCCGGCTAACGAATTTTGCGCCATAGACAGCACCGTCCCGAAATTCATAATCGCATGAGTCAGGTTAATCTGGAGAACGGCAAGCGCCGCAACGCTCCCCATCCCGATCAGCCCGAAAGCGTACAGCAGACTCCCGATGACGATAATTCCGCAGAACGTGACATAGCTGACAAAATGGTTCACGGCAGCCTGCAGCCCGTTCTTCTTTGCGGTCTGCTCGGCAAGCCGGGTGACGTCTTCGTTCAGGCTCCGGTACTGGGAATAAACCGGCCGGATATGAAACAATTTCACGAGCTGAATGCCTCCGATAAAGTCTTTAAACTTTTCGGTCATCCGTGCTAAAGTTTGCAGCGACTTCTCGGAAAGGACACGGATTTGCCGGGCAAACCGGGCACTGATCGAGAAAGAAAGGAGCAGAACGAGCAGCGATACGGAGGCGAATCTCCAGTCGATCAGCACCATCGAAATAATGGAGCCGACACTGAACACCACTTGCAGCAGCAGCATGAAATAAATGCTGGAAAAGGTGAGTTCTACCGCGGCCACATCGTTATTTACCCGCGACATCAAGTCTCCGTGGTGCGTCTGTTCCAGATATTTCGGCCGGAGCCGGCAAAACTTCCTGTACAGACGCTCCCGCACGTCTACGATCGTAAATTCGACGCTCCGCTGGTACAAATACGTAAACCAGGGAGAAATCACATTTTCCAAGAATAAGGCTCCCGCCAGGATATAAAACGCCCGGTACATCAGCGCCGAATCCCGGTAATCGGCAAAGTTGACCAGATTCTGCACAACCAGACTGAAAGAAACGAGAAACAGCGTCTGGTTGACCGCCGTAATACCGAGACCCGTGTAGTACTGAATTTTGCGTCTGCGGTTCATGAATCTCATTAAATACCCGAGTTCTTTCACCTGTGAGACTAACCCGCCGCCTTTCATGTGTAGACCACCTCCTTGCTTTCCGCAAGTCCGGCAAACTCCTGGAGGTACGATTGAGCGTACAGTCCTTTCTTCTCCAAAAGCTGCGCATGAGTCCCGGCTTCAACAAGCCTTCCCTGCTCCAGAACCCAAATTTCATCCGCATTCTGAACGGTAGACAGCCGGTGTGCGATAACGATTGTCGTTCTTTCGCTCATCAGAACTTGCAGGGCTTCCTGCACAGCGCCCTCGGATTCCGGATCCAACGCGGATGTAGGCTCATCGAGCAGCAGAATGGGAGCATTCTTGAGAAGCGCCCGGGCAATGGCGATCCGCTGACGCTGGCCCCCCGAAAGAAAGCCCCCCCGTTCCCCGACATACGTCTGATACCCTTCGGGCAGACTCATGATAAAAGCGTGCGCTTGCGCCGATTTTGCAGCCGCGATCACTTCGTCCATGGACGCGTCTTGCCGGCCGTACGCGATATTGTCGGCCACGGTGCCGCTAAACAAGTACGACTCCTGGGTCACCACGGAGAAGTGGGAGCGCAGCTGCTCCGGATTGCTGCCTTTTACCTGCTGACCGAATACAGAGATGTTTCCCTGCCCGTCCTCCAGCGGATAAAAGCCGCACAGCAGCTTGAAAACCGTGCTCTTGCCTCCGCCGCTTGCGCCAACCAGGGCGATCGTCTTTCCTTCCGGCACCGTAAAACTCAAGTTTTGAAGAATGGGAGATCCGGTTTCATAAGAAAAGGAGACGTCCCGGAACTCGACCGGCGGCGAGGCGGTTTTTGTAATCGCGTGCCCCTCCTGATTTTCAGCAGGCTGTTCCAAAATATCGGAAACCCGCTTTAAAGCGCCGGACATCTCGAACGTATGCGTGATCAACTCAGGAATATGATCCAGCGGCTCCAAACACAGATTCAGCAAATAAAGAAACGCGATCAATTCTCCGGTCCCGAGCTCCCCTTTGGAAATCAGATAACTTCCATAGCTCACGGCAAAAATGATCGGACTGAGCATCAGCGTGGACAGGAGGGGGTTGACCCACGATTCCCTTTTTTTCACGGCCAGTTTCTTCTGGGCCGTCAGCAGCAGAAGCGACTGATAAGAACGGAACAGCATACCCGACAGCAAGTAACTCTTCACCACCGGCATTCCGCCAAGCGTGTCCTGCAGGTTCATATTCATCCGTCCCATGTTCGCCTGGGCTTCTTCCGTCAGCTGCTGAAGCTGCTTGCCGATCCAGTGAGACACAAGCAGCGAAACGGGAAAAAGCAGCAGACTGTACATCATCAGCTCCCATTGAATCCAGATCAGATACGTGAAACAGCCTACGAACAGCAGCGGATGATAAAACCACTGGGCCAAATCCCGGCTCATAAATTGATGAATAAGCTGAAGATCGCTGCTGATACGGGACAGGATATCGCCGGAATGCTGTTTTTCCACATAATGAATAGGCAATTTGCCGATATGGTTCATCACATGATTGCGGATATCTCTCACGGCGAAAGCGCTGCTCTTCTCAACTCCGTAGATCATCAAGTATTTCGCGGGCACTCCGATCAGGATAACCAAAAAAACGGTCCATACGATTTCGATGACAACCGGCCCCGCTCCGTTCTCGGCCTGGGATGTCAGCTGTTCGATCAAACTGCCCGTCCACACTTCGATAATGGCTGCCGCAATGGCGGATACGGTCCCTGCGATCATCCAGCCTCTGTGACGGCTTACAAAAGTTAATAACCAGCGGAATGCTTTCCATGCAGCGTATACGCGTTTGCTTTTTGGTGCCGCCATTGGATCCCCCTTCCCGGCGATGGACTGTAGGTCAGCTTCCATGCAGCACCTTCGACGATGCTCCGTTTCGCTGTGCGACTTCCTCCAGAATCCGGAGGATGACCCCAGCCGTCCCGTCCAGACATTCCGGCTCAAGCAGCTTCTCGTGCGCGCCAGCAAGCTTGTACTCCGTGTAGGTATCCTGAGCCGCTCCGCGCCATGTCGGCAAACCTTGCTCCAACCGGAAAGCGTCGCTGTCTTCGGCGATCAGCTCGTGGATACGCCCTTCGACCGTACCGCTGTTAAGAAGCTGCGCTTCATACGTCAAAGTGGCGCGCACCTTGATGCTGACACGCTCGCGGATAACGGGATTCGCCATCATTTCTTTTTCCGTATCCGACAAATCCTCCAGTATTTCCTGCCATTCGCTTTCAGTCGTCTCTGCGGGCGTCAAAGTCTCCTTAATCCAGGAGTCCACCATGATCAGGTCCGAGACGCGATAGCCTCTCTTCTCCATTCTTTGAGCGACTTCGAACATCAAATTCCCGCCGAAACAATAGCCGAGCAGCACGTAAGGAGCTTCCTCTTGAATGCTTACGATTTCATCGATATAGTCATCCAGCATCTCTTCGTAGCTTTTCGCCTCTTCCTTAAAATCGGTCCCGTACAAGACGAAACGGTCGTCCAATAGGTTCGCAAGTTCCCGGTACCCGATGCCGAATCCGCTTCCCGGAGGAAAGCAGAATACATTCAAAGCGCCGTTTTTATTCAGCTTGATAAACGATTGGCCCTTCTCCAAGCCCGTTTCTCCGCTCCCGAACGCCATCGCTTCCACGGTCAGATTCTTGAACTGCTGGTTCAGCGGCACTTCGATTCCGGTTTCGTCGTAGACCGCCTGAATCAAACGCATGAGGCTCAGAGAGCTTCCTCCGAGTTCGAAGAAATTGTCTTTCACGCCGACCCTCCGGAGACCGAGCACGTCCTTCCAGATTTGGGCGATCTTCACTTCCATCAGCGTGCGGGGCGCGATATACTCTTCCGCCTGCTCCACACTCTCTTCCGGGGCGGGCAGCGCCTTCCGGTCGATTTTGCCGTTCGGCGTCAGCGGCATCCGGAGCAGCTGCACGAAGTGCGCCGGGATCATGTAACCCGGCAGCTCTTTAGCCAGCGCTTCCTTCAGTGCGGCGGCCGTCAGCTTCGATTGCGCCACGAAGTAAGCGCACAACTGCTGACCGTCCGCCTCCTCCCGGGCGATGACGATCGCTTCTTGTACGGACGACACTTTCAGAAGCTGCTCCTCGATTTCGCCCGTCTCGATGCGGTAGCCGCGGACTTTCACCTGATGGTCGATCCGGCCCCTGTACTCGATGTTCCCGTCCGGCAGCCACCTAGCCAGGTCTCCGGTCCGGTACATCCGCTCGCCCGGCGAAAAGGGGTTGTCCACGAACTTCTCGGCCGTCAGCTCGGGACGGTTCAAATATCCTCTCGCCAAGCCGACGCCCGCGATGCACAACTCTCCCTCTACACCTACAGGAACCGGCTGCCGATAATCGTTCAGAATATAAATCCGGTGATTCTGAATCGGCCGGCCGATCGGGACCGATTTTAGTCCGATATCGCCTGTGCAGGCAGTCCAAACCGAGGTAACGATCGAAGCTTCCGTCGGTCCGTATGCGTTGAAATAACGCACTTTGTCTTTCCACTGCTGGACGAATTCAGCCGATACCGCCGAGCCCCCGGTAATCAGCTTTTGAAGGTCGGGCATATGATCCGGGTTTAAATAGGCCGCATACGTCGGCGGCAGGATGGCGGCCGTAATTCCGTTTTCGTGCATGTAACGCTGGAACGACCGGTTATCCAGAATGGTCTCGGCTGTGGGGATGTAGAGTGCGGCCCCGAAAAACAGCGCCTTGAACACTTCCCAGCACGACGCGTCGAACGACAGGCTCGCGAACTGGACGACTCTGTCCGTTTCGGTGATGCCCAGCGTGTCCCGGAACATGTTCTTCAGACTGACCAGGCCGTGGTGTTCCAGCATCACGCCCTTCGGTTTCCCCGTCGTGCCGGACGTATAGATCACGTAAGCCAGGTGCTCCGGTCCATTAACCGGCTCCAGATTCGTTCCGTCGCCGCTGTAGGAACTCTCGTCGTCAAGCGTCAATACGGTTCCTTCGAACGGAACACGATCCAGCAGCCGCCGCTGAGTCAGCAGCAGCTTCGCACCCGAATCTTCCAGCAGGTAGCGGATGCGCTCCTCGGGATATTCGGGGTCGATCGGCACATACGCGCCGCCCGCTTTCAGCACCGCCAAAATGCCGACCGCTATTTCCAGCGAGCGTCCGGCCATCAAGCCGACAAGCTGATCCGGCTGCACACCGGCCGCACGCAGCGTACGCGCCAGCCGGTTCGCCCGCTCGTTCAGCTCCCGATAGGTGAGACGTTCCTGCTCGTAAACCACGGCTGTCGCATCCGGAACGCGGGCAGCCTGCTCTTCGATCAGCCCATGAATCGTTTGCTCCCGTTCATAGTGCGTTTCCGTGTGATTAAAATCAACAAGAAGCTGCTGCTTTTCGTTAGGCGAGAGCATATCCGCGTCGCCGAATTCAAGATCCGGCTGAACTAAAAGGATGGACATAAGCTGCACGAGATGTCCCGCGGCTTTTTCAATAAAATCGCGGTTATAGCGCCCGCTGTTAAAACTCACGTTCATCCCGATAGAGTTTTCATTCGATTCGAATTGAAAAACGGTATCTGCAGCGGCCTTTCCTTGAATATCCGCTTTATGGATTTTTTTGTAGGTAACAATCGTATTTAGAACAGGGGTCCCTTCGGGAGTAGTTTCGATATTCAGGGAACCCGTCATTTTCCGGAACGGAAGATGCTGATTTTCCAGCGCTTCGCCTATCGCCAGCTTAACTTGACCAAGCAGGGATTTGAACGTGCTTTGACGGTTTATGTACGTTTTAATCAGGAGAAAATCGTGGATCGACGGTTCGTCTCCGGGTCCCGTTGCGGCCGGAATCCCGACGAGCACGTTGTCCCGCCTTGCGTAATTGTGGAGCAGGCAGTTTACTCCCGCCAGCACGATCATAAAAACAGCCAAATCCGAACCGTTGGCAAGCCGGAGGATTCTTTCGGACAGCATGGGCGGCAGCGTGAGGCTGACAACGTCCGGTTTCTCTTCGGAATTCGGTTGGCCCACAGCCTTGGAGGGTGGATTGTAAGGAAGAAAAGTCAAGCTGTCATCGGGATTGAACTTTTCTTTCCAATACATTTCTTCCTTTTCAAACAACGATTTCATGCGTACCTCCCCTAAAATGATATCGGCTCATACCCGGAGTGCATGCCCTCTTTCTTCGGGCACACACTCTTCAGATATGAACAACTAGTACCTGGCAGGGCTTCGTTTAAAAAGCGAATTCAATCGCTTCGACCGAACTCTTCGTGCCGCTCGAAGGCTTCAGGCATTGGATCTCGCTTAACCGCTTTTCGGGATTTTCGCAAATCTGGGACAAGATGTGCAAGTAATCCTGGACCATTGTCCGGATTCTCGCTTCTTTGAACAATTTCGTCCCGTAAAAGAACCCTCCACTGAGCGTGCCGCTATCTTCCGACATGAACAAGGTGAGGTCGAATTTCGCTTCTTCCAGATCGTCCAGCTCATAAGGCTTGAGACGAAGAGTTCCGAGCGAAGCTTCGTGTTCCTCGATATTCTGCATATCGAACACCGTATCAAACAGCGGATTGCGACCGGCATCCCGCTTCACATTCAAGCGCTCCACGAGTTCTTCGAACGGATAATCCTGATGCTCGAAAGCTCCCAGCGCGGATTCCTTCACTTCCTCTAGGAAGGAAAGGAAGGTTTTGTCGCCGGCAGGCCGGTTGCGGATCGCCAGCGTGTTGACGAACATACCGATAACCGGCTCCAGATCGGCATCCGTTCTGCCTGCAACAGGCGTTCCGACAATCACATCTTCTTGCCCGCTGTATTTGGACAGCAGTACGTTGTAGGCGGATAAAAGAATCATGAACATGGTACTTCCGGACCGGGCCGCCAGAACACCCAGCTCGGCGGTGAGATCCGCACCGACTTCAAATTCCAGATGAGCGCCCTCATAACTACGTACCGGCAGCCGATCATAATCGGCCGGCAGCTCCACGTCGGGCAGATCGCCGGCCAACGCTTCCAGCCAGTACGACTCCTGCTGCCGTGTACGTTCCTTGTACGTTTCGCTCTGCTGCCATGCCGCGTAATCCTTGTATTGAATGCGCAGCGGAGGAAGCTCTTCTCCCGCATATAGCCGGGAAAATTCGTCCACCAATATCGACATGGAAACACCGTCGGAGACCATATGGTGCATATCGAACATGAGAATGTGCAGCTCCGGCTCCAGCTCAATCAAGCCTGCGCGAAGCAGCGGCGGTGTCCGCAAGTCAAACGCACGGACGAAGCTGCGGGCGATTTGCGCCGCGTCTTCTTTTGCGGATTTGCTCGTTTCGACTGCAAATTCCACTTGAGCGTGTACCCGTTGAACCGGTTCGCCGTGAACCATTTCAAATCCGGTGCGCAGCGTCTCATGCCTCGCGATCAATGTCCGGAAAGCTTCCTGTATCCGGTCGATATCCACCGGCCCTTCCAGCTGCAGCATTTCCGGCATGTTGTAAAGCTGATCCGCCCCTTCGAGCGTATGCTGGATAAACAGCCGTTTTTGCGCCGACGAGAGCGGATAATATTCCCGCTCTTCGGCAAGAGGAATAGAGACATGCTCCTGCCGTTCCATCCGCGCGATCGCCGCTGCCATTTCCTCAACCGTCGAATGACGGAAAACGTCTCTTAACGGCAGATCGACGTTCAGTTCCTTGTGCACTTTGCCGACAAGCGTCGTCGCCCGCAGGGAATGTCCGCCGAGGTCGAAGAAGTTATCGCGGATGCCGATTTCCTTCTGTAGACCGAGTACGTCCTGCCAAATGGCGGTCAGCTTCTCTTCCAGCGGCGTGCGTGGCGCGATATATTCCGCGCCGCCGTCCACGCCCGCTTCCGGCGCCGGCAGCGCCTTGCGGTCCACTTTCCCGTTCGGCGTCAGCGGAATCCGATCCAGCCGGATGAAATACGACGGGATCATGTAGCCCGGCAATTCCTGCGCCAGCGCGCTTCGCAGACTGCTCACGGCAAGCTCGCCGTCAGCCGTGAAGTATGCGCACAGCGCTTTTTGGCCGCCGCCGTCTTCGCGTACGAGGACGACCGCTTCGCGGATACCGTCCGCCTGGAGAAGCTGCGACTCGACCTCACCGGTTTCGATCCGGTAACCCCGGATTTTCGCCTGGTGGTCGATCCGCCCGATAAAGTCCACGTTCCCCTCTGCTGTCCACCGGGCCAAGTCGCCCGTACGATACAGACGCTCACCCGTGACGAACGGGCTGTCCACGAATTTCTCTTCCGTCAGATCCGGACGGTTCAAGTAGCCCCGTGCCACGCCCGGGCCACCGATGCACAGCTCGCCCAGTACGCCGACCGGCACCGGGTTCAGGTGCGCGTCCACGATGTAGAACCTCGCGTTCAGCCACGCTTTGCCGATCGGCACACTGCCTGTATCCGGCAGCTTCGCCAGCGGCTCGTCGTAGAAACTCGAATCAATCGCCGCTTCCGTGACGCCGTAGCTGTTGATGATCCGGAACTGCGAGCCGAAGCGTTCCTGCAGCACGCGGTAATCGCCTACGCTGCAGCTGTCGGAGCTGGTGATGAGCAGCTCCATCGAACTCATATCCAGCTCATGCTGCGCCACATGTTCCATGAACGGCACGATGAGCGCCGGCGTTGATTCGAACACGGTGATCTGTTGTTCGTGGATCCAGCCGTGTAGGCGGGCCGGGTCGATCCGGTCATCTTTCGGCACGATAACCATGGTGCCGCCGTTGTACAGCGTCCGCGCGATATCTCCGACGAACACATCGAAGGAGAAGCTCGCGAGCTGGAGCAAGCGGACCGGGAACCGGTCCAACCGGTATTCCCGGCGGTAGGCGGCCGCCGTGTTCACAAGGCTGCCGTGCTCGATCATGACGCCTTTGGGCCGTCCCGTCGTGCCGGACGTGTAGATCACGTAGGCGAGATCGTGCGGCTGGGTTTCATAAGGAATGCCGTCCGATTCGCTGTCAGCCGTGCTGCTCAACGCAGCGCCGTCTCCTTGACCCGCCGACACCCGAGCACTCTCTACACTCTCATTCGCATTCCCCACAGCTTTGCTTCCGACAGCAGCATTCTCTCCGTCCCCGCTGTACGACCTCTCGTCGTCCAGGCAAAGGATCGTGCGAAGCGCCGTCTCTTCCGCTTCCAGCCAAGCTTCGGCGTCCTCTCTGAGAGACGTCTCCGTCAGCAGCACCGTCGCTCCGCTGTCTTCGAGCATAAACCGGATGCGGTCGGCCGGATAATCCGGGTCAAGCGGCACATACGCGCCTCCCGCTTTCCATACGGCGATGACGCCGACGAGCAGCTCCACCGAACGATCGGCCAAAATGCCGACAATCGACTCTCTGCCGACGCCGTCCGCGCGCAGTCTTGCCGCCAGCCGGTTCGCCTTTTCATTAAGCTCCCGGTAGGAAAGCTGCTTGTCTGTGTAGACAACGGCCGCTGCATCGGGAGTAGAGACCGCCTGTTCCTCGAACAGCCGGTGGAACGTCTGCACCTGCGGAAGCTCAGACATGGCCGGATTGAACGCTTCGAACAGCTGCTCTTTTTCGGAAAGAGTGAGCAGTTCCAGCTCGGCAATTTTTGCCTCCGGCTTCTCGGCGATAGCACCGAGCAGCTGCTCGAAATGCTGCGCCATCATTTCCACCGTTTCTTTCCTGTATAAAGCGGTCGAATATTCAAAGCTGTAATCCAAACCGCCGCTGTCTTCCATTACATCCAGGCTCAAATCGAATTTCGCCATAGTGCTTTCGCTCGGATACGAGGTCAGCCGGAGACCTTCAAGTTCAAAATCTTTGTTATCCGTATTTTGCAGCGTAAACATGGTATCGAAAATCGGATTGCGGCTTAGATCCCTGGCAACTTGCACCTTTTCCACGAGCTCCTCGAACGGATAGTTCTGGTGCTCATACGCGCCGAGAGTCGTTTCTTTGACCTCCTGCAAGTAGGAGAGGAACGTTTTCTCTGCGGCCGGATAGCTGCGGATCGCCAGCGTATTAATGAACATTCCGATCAGCGGCTCCACATCACCATGGTTCCGGCCCGCAATCGGTGTGCCGACAATAAGGTCTTCTTGTCCGGTATATTTATGCAGCATGACCGTATAGGCCGCAAACAGAACCATGTAAAGCGTGGTTCCGGTTTCCGCCGCAAGCTGCTTCAGAGCATCGCTTTTCTGAGCCTCGAGGAAATATTCGAGCGTCCGCCCTTCATAGCTCTGGACGGCGGGACGGGCATAATCCGTCGGCAGTTCCAGCACCGGCAGTTCTCCCCCGAAAACGTCAAGCCAGTAAGCTTCCTGGCGTTTTAGCTGCTCTTTCTGCGTTTCGGACTGCTGCCAGACAGCGTAGTCCTTATACTGAATGCGCAGCGGTTCCAGCGATTCTCCGCTGTATAAGCGGACGAACTCTTCTACCAGCACGTCCATCGAAACTCCGTCGGACACGATATGATGCATATCGAACAGCAAAATATGCCGTTCAACCGCTAGTTCGACCAAGCCTACGCGCAGCAAAGGAGGTTTAGCCAAATCGAACGGTCGTACAAAATTCTGCACCGTTTCTGCCGCTTCTTCCTCGGCCGCCGAAAAATGTTCCACGGAGAAGTCCACGTCCGCATACACCCGCTGCACCGCTTCCCCGTTCACCATTTCAAAGCCCGTGCGCAGCGTCTCGTGGCGCCGGGTCAGACTGCGGAATGCTTCCTCGAATCGGTTCTGATCCAATGCCCCTTCGAGCAGCAGCGCTCCCGGCATGTTATAGCTCAGCTCCGCTCCCTCAAGCTGGTTGAGGATGTACAGCCGCTTCTGCGCCGATGATTGCGGATAATGGTCACGCTCTTCGGCAAGCGGAATGGAGACATGCTCCTGCCGTTCCATATTGGCGATTGCCGCCGCCATTTCTTCAACCGTCGAATGACGGAAAACGTCTCTTAACGGCAGATCGACGTTCAGTTCCTTATGCACTTTGCCGACAAGCGTGGTCGCCCGCAGGGAATGTCCGCCCAGGTCGAAGAAGTTATCGCGGATGCCGATTTCCTTCTGTAGACCGAGCACGTCCTGCCAAATGGCGGCCAGCTTCGCTTCCAGCGGCGTGCGTGGCGCGATATATTCCGCGCCGCCGTCTACACCCGCTTCCGGCGCCGGCAGCGCCTTGCGGTCCACTTTCCCGTTCGGCGTCAGCGGAATCCGCTCCAGCCGGATGAAATACGACGGGATCATGTAGCCCGGCAGTTCTTGCGCCAGTGCGCTGCGCAGACTGTTCACGGCAAGCTCGCCATCGGCCGTGAAGTACGCGCACAGCGCTTTCTGTCCGCTGCCGTCTTCGCGTACGAGGACGACCGCTTCACGGACGCCGTCCGCCTGGAGCAGTTGCGACTCGACCTCGCCGGTTTCGATCCGGTAGCCCCGGATTTTCGCCTGGTGGTCGATCCGACCGATAAAGTCCACGTTGCCGTCCGCCGTCCAACGGGCCAAGTCCCCTGTACGATACAGACGCTCGCCCGCGACAAACGGGCTGTCCACGAACTTCTCTTCCGTCAGATCCGGACGGTTTAAGTAGCCCCGTGCCACGCCTGGCCCCCCGATGCACAGCTCGCCCAGGACGCCGACCGGCACCGGGTTCAAATGCGCGTCCACGATGTAGAACCTCGCGTTCAGCCACGCTTTGCCGATTGGCACGCTGCCCGTCTCTGGCAGCTTCGCCAGCGGCTCGTCGTAGAAGCTCGAATCAATCGCCGCTTCGGTGACGCCGTAGCTGTTGATGATCCGGAACTGCGAGCCGAAACGCTCCTGCAGCACACGGTAATCACCCACGCTGCAGCTGTCGGAGCTGGTGATGAGCAGCTCCATCGAGCTCATATCCAGCGCGTTCTGCGCCACATGTTCCATGAATGGCACGATCAGCGCCGGTGTCGATTCGAACACGGTGATCTGTTGTTCCTGGATCCAGCCGTGCAGGCGGGCCGGGTCGATCCGGTCGTCTTTCGGCACGATAACCATGGTGCCGCCGTTGTACAGCGTCCGCGCGATATCTCCGACGAACACGTCGAAGGAGAAGCTCGCAAGCTGGAGCAAGCGGACCGGGAACCGGTCCAGCCGGTATTCCTGGCGGTAGGCGGCTGCCGTGTTCACAAGGCTGCCGTGCTCGATCATGACGCCTTTGGGCCGTCCCGTCGTGCCCGACGTGTAGATCACGTAGGCGAGATCGTGCGGCTGGGTTTCGGCCGGGACACCGTCCGGTGTGCCTGAATCGGACAAGCTGCCGGACGCTGCACTGTCAGCCGAATCTCCGTTTACGCTGCCTTCCAGAACGACTCCGACAGCCGCATTCTCTCCGTCTCCGCTGTACGACTTTTCGTCGTCCAGGCAAAGGATCGTGCGCAGCGACGTCTCTTCCGCTTCCAGCCAAGCCTCGCTGCTCTCTCTCAGAGACGTCTGCGTCAGCAGCACCGTCGCCCCGCTGTCTTCGAGCATAAAGCGGATGCGGTCGGCCGGATAATCCGGGTCAAGCGGCACATACGCGCCTCCCGCTTTCCATACGGCGATGACGCCGACGAGCAGCTCTACCGAACGCTCGGCCAAAATGCCGACGATCGACTCTCTGCCGACGCCGCCTTCCCGCAGCGTTGCCGCCAGCCGGTTCGCCTTTTCGTTCAGCTCCCGGTAGGTCAACTGCTTGTCTTCGTAGACAACGGCCGCCGCATCGGGAGTCGAGACCGCCTGTTCCTCGAACAGCCGGTGGAACGTCTGCACCTGCGGAAGCTCGGACATGGCCGGATTGAACGCTTCGAACAGCTGCTCTTTTTCGAAAAGAGTGAGCAGTTCCAGCTCGGCAATTTTTGCCTCCGGCTTCTCCGCTATGGCACCGAGCAGCTGCTCGAAATGCTGCGCCATCCGTTCTACCGTTTCTTTTTTATACAAGGAAGTCGCATACTCCAAGCTGCACTCTAGACCGCCGCTTTCTTCCACGACATCTAAGCTGAGGTCGAACTTCGCCATGCCGTACTCGCTCGGATAAGAAGTGAGCTTGAGCCCTTCCAGCTCAAATTCCTTGTTTTCCAGGTTTTGCAGAGAGAACATCGTATCGAAAATCGGATTACGGCTCAAGTCACGGGCCGTCTGTACCTTTTCGACCAGCTCCTCGAACGGGTAAGTCTGATGCTCGTATGCGCCCAGAGTCGTTTCTTTGACCTCCTGCAAGTACGACAAGAACGTTTTGCCGGCGGCCGGGTAATTACGGATTGCCAGTGTATTGACGAACATTCCGATCAGCGGCTGCACGTCCCCGTGGGTTCTTCCGGCAATCGAAGTTCCTACGACCAGATCTTCCTGAGCCGTATATTTATGCAAAAGCACCGTATAAGCGGCAAGCAGCACCATATAAAGCGTCGAGCCGCTTTCTGCCGCAAGTCGTTTTAAAGCTTCGCTCTTCTGTGCGTCGACAAAAAATTCAAGTGTCTGTCCTTCGTAGCTCTGTACGGCGGGCCGGGCAAAATCCGTCGGCAGCTCCAGTACGGGCAGCTCTCCCCGGAAAACATCGAGCCAGTAAGCTTCCTGCCGCTTCAACTGTTCTTTCTGCCCCTCCGATTGCTGCCATACCGCGTAATCCTTGTATTGAATGTGCAGAGGTTCCAGTTCTTCGCCGCTGTACAGCCGGACAAACTCCTCCACCAGCACATCCATCGAAACGCCGTCGGACACGATATGATGCATATCGAACATCAGAATATGCCGGTCTTCCGCCAGCTCAATTAAGCCAACCCGGAGTAAAGGCGGCGCCGCCAAGTCGAACGGCCGGATGAACTTCTGCACGGCTTCGACCGCCTCTTCTTCGCTTGCCCGGATATGCTCCACCGAAAAGTCCGCGTCGCTGTCTATCCGCTGCACCGCTTCCCCGTTTATGATCCCGAAACCGGTGCGAAGCGTCTCATGACGGGCGATCAGTCCGCGGAACGCTTCTTCGAATCGATGCCGGTCCAGCGCTCCTTCCAGCAGCAAAGCTCCCGGCATGTTGTAACTTTGATCCGCCCCTTCCAGCTGTTGAAGGATGAACAGCCTTTTTTGCGCGGAAGATAACGGGTAATAATCGCTTTCCTCTGCCTTGGGGATCGAAGAGAACGAAAGCTGCGCCAGATTTGCAATCGCTTGAGCCATCTCTTCTACGGTCGAATAAACAAAAACATCCTTCAGCGGGAAATCTACGTGAAGCTCTTTGCGTAACCGGCTGACAAGCGTTGTCGCACGCAGAGAATGTCCTCCGAGTTCGAAGAAATTGTCCTTCACGCCAACCTTCTCGAGTCCCAATACGCTCTGCCAGATTGCGGCCAGGTCCGTTTCCAGCGGAGTCCGTGGTGCCGTATGCTCCGTCCCCTCCTGCAAACTAAGTTCCGGCGCCGGGAGCGCTCTGCGGTCCACCTTGCCGTTAGTCGTTAACGGCATTTCCTCCAGCTGGACGAAGTAAGAAGGAATCATATACCCCGGAAGCTCCCGGGATAAGGCGCTTCTTAATCGGCTTGCCTGCAGCTCGCCGTCCGCCGTGAAATAGGCGCAAAGCTGTTTGTCTCCGCTGGCCGTTTCACGGGCGATTACAGTTGCTTTCCGGATGGATTCCACCTTCAGCAGCTGTGCCTCTATCTCGCCAAGCTCGATCCGGAAGCCGCGGATTTTCACTTGATCGTCCATCCGGCCCACATATTCGATCGTTCCGTCCGGCAGCCATCTCGCCACGTCCCCGGTCCGGTACATGCGTTCTCCCGGAACGAAAGGATTGTCCACGAATTTCTCCGCCGTCAATTCAGGCCGGTTCAGGTAGCCCCGGACCAAGCCTTCGCCGGCCACGCAAAGTTCCCCGGCTACACCGATCGGCTGCAGATTGTTGCGGGCATCCACGATATAGGCCGTCGTATTGCTGATCGGACGACCGATCGGAACATTCACGGCGTCCTCGGCCACTTCGTTCACTACATAGTACGTGGCGTACACCGTGCTCTCCGAAGGGCCATACAAATGAATGATTTTGCCCGGACCCAGATGATCGACCGCTTTACGGACATGACCGACCGAAACACGCTCTCCGCCGAACAGAATGGCCCGCATATGCCGCAAACAATCCACATTTACATCCACGAGCACGTTGAAAAAAGCGGTCGTAATGAGCGAAACCGTGATCCGCTGCCTTTCGATCAACTCGGCCAGCTGCCCGATTTCGAGCATGATCTCTCTCGGAATGAGAACGAGGCCCGCCCCGTTGACCAAAGCGCCGAAAATATCGGAAATCGACCCGTCAAAAGAATAACTGGACAACTGAAGAACCCGGTCCTGCTCCGTAATCTCGACGTAGTTCGTATTTCGTGCGATCCGGATAATGTTCCGGTGCGATACCAGGTTTCCTTTCGGATTCCCGGTCGTCCCCGAGGTATAGATCACACAGGCCAAATCGGCCGATTCGTTGATTCGTTCCAATTCCGACCCATCGGGGTGGTAAGACCCTTCGTCATCCAGTACGATCACGACTCTTTGGACGGGAATCCGTTCCTGCAGATGACGCTGCGTCAGCATAACCCGGGCGCCCGAGTCTTCGATGAGGTACCGGATACGTTCTTCCGGGTATTCCGGATCGATCGGTACATAAGCGCCGCCGGCTTTCAGCACGGCCATAATGCCGACGATCATTTCGATGGAACGTTCGACAACAATGCCTACGAGACAGTCCCGGCCGACTCCTTCGCCCCGGAGCATACGTGCCAGGCGGTTCGCCCGCTCATTCAGCTCGCGGTACGTAAGTTCCTTTTGCTCAAATACGACCGCCACTGCATCCGGTATCCTCTCCGCATGTTCCTCAAACAGCTGATGAAGGGTTTTGTCCCGCGGGAATTCCGTCGTTGTGTCGTTGAACGCTTCAATAATTTGCGACTTTTCAGCCGCCGTCGCGAGCTCCAAATCGCCCACTTTGACCCGGGGATCGTTCACGACTTGTTCGAGCACAAGCAGAAGTTGTCCCCGCAAACGCTCGATGTCCGCTTTCGCAAACACGCCCGCATTGTAATCGAAGCGTATTTCAATGGCTTCTCCCGGCACGACCGTCATGTTAAAATCGTAATTCGTCTGTTCCGCCATCTCGACATCCGCGATAGCCAGACCGCCCGTTTGGCTGCCGCCCGCCTGCTGCATCTGCTCGTCCATCGGATAGTTCTCGAATGCGATAATATGGTGGATAAGATCCTGCTTCTGGGCGCTTCGGGCCTGGATCTCATACAGCGGATAATAATCGTAGCGGCCGGATTCCAGCGCCTGCTCCTGCACCTTGGCCATGACCTCGGCAAAAGACGTATCCGGCTCGCTCGTCACCCGCACCGGTACCGTATTGATGAAAAGACCGATCATCTCTTCGATTCCCGGAATCTCAGCCGGTCTTCCCGAGACGACGCTGCCAAACACCGCATCGCCCGTCCCGTTAATCTTTTGCAAAACGACGCCCCATGCCGATTGCAGCAAGGTGTTTAACGTGGCCTGCTGCTGCTTGGCCACCCGCTCCATCCGTTCGCTCAAGCTTTTGCCCAGCTCGCAAACGACATGCTCCGGAAGAAACGGTCCGCTTTTCGCATCGGTCTTTTTGGGAAGCTCCGTCTGTCCGTCATACCCTTCCAGATAGCCGGACCAGTAGCGGGAAGCACTTTCCTCATCCTGTTTCTCCAGCCACTCGATGTATTGACTGTAGTCCGTTGAAGCGGTGCGTTCCGGCTTCTCATTCCGGACAAAGGCCGAGTAAGTTTCGAACAACTCCTGCGTAAGCTGCGGCAGGCACCAGCCGTCCATCAAAATATGCTGGAAGCTGAGCAGCACGTGATAGCGGTGTTCATCCGTCCGGAGAACCGTGACACGCACAAGCGCATCCCGCTCCAGATCGAAGCCCCGCAGCCTGTCTTCTTCCGCTTTCTTATCGGTATAGGCTGTGCGTCCCGCAGAATCCAGCTGCAGCAAATCTTCATATTCAAACCCGACGGGCTTGTCCCGGTACACGATTTGCATAGGTTCCGCGCCCGCTCCGCTGTAAAAATTAGTCCGCAGCACGACATGCCGCGCAGCCAATTCGGCCCAGCTTTTGGAGAAAACATCGACATCCAGCTCGCCCAGCAGCGTAAAACGCGCTTGCTCGAAGTAGGCGCCTGTCTGCGGGTCCATCGCGCTGTGGAACCACATCCCCTTCTGCATAGGCGTGAGGGTATAGATATTCTCGATCTCGCCGATAGGCGCCGTGTCTTCGGCAATCCGCTCCATGTCCGTAACGGTCAGACCTTTAAACTGTACGTCGCTAGGCGTCAGCTCCGTCTTCTCTTTAGCCGCGCAGTGGGCGATGATTTCACGGAGGCTCTGCTCCAGCAGCGAAACCAGTCTCTCTATTGTCGCTTTGTGGAACTGTTTCCGGCTGTAGCTCAGGTCAAGCGACAGCGAACCGTTCAGCACCATGCCGTTAATGTCCAGCACGAAGCTGCGCGCCTGCCGGTCGCTTGCCGGGCTTCCGCCCGGATACGGCGATAGACCCATCTCGTTATTTTGCAGATCGTCGTCGAACTGGCCCAAATAGTTAAAGTTAATTTCCGGTTCGGCGCCCCACACCAAGCCGTCCGTCTTCTCCGAAAGGTACCGGCATACTCCGTATCCGATCCCTTTGTTCGGAATCCGGCGAAGACTTTCTTTTACCGCTTTGATTTGATGCGACAAGTCTTTGCCGCTCTCCGGCTCCAGCACAACGGGGAACTTGCTCGTAAACCAGCCTATCGTACGCGTAATGTCGATATCCGTTCCGATGAATTCACGCCCGTGGCCTTCCAGATTTACAAGGACCCGGTCATGTCCGCTCCATTTCTGTACGGCGGCTCCCAGAGCGGCAATCAGGATATCGTTCATTTCCGTGTTATAGGCCCGGTGTACCCGTTTCAGCAGCAGCTCCGTTTCGTCGGGAGTCAATACGGCAAAGAGCGATTCGCTGTCCCGCTGCTGTGAGTCCACCTCATCCATATCTTTCGGCAAAGGAGGCACAGATGTACGTTCCACGCCCTGCCAATAGGCCTTCTCCATATCCATATCCGGGCTTTGCGCGTAGGCCGCAAGCTGCCCCGACCAGCCAAGGTAGGAATCGGTTTTCGCGGGAAAACGGATGTCTTGTCCCCGGCCTGCCTGCTCGTACCCGAGCGCGATATCTTCCATCAAGATCCGCCACGATACACCGTCCACGACGGCATGATGAACCGCGATAAGCAGATGATCGCCGTCCGCGCAGCGGAACAGGCCCGCTTTTAGGAGCGGCCCGTCTTCCAATCCGATTCCGCTCTGAATTTCATTCGCCTTCGCTTCGACCGCGGCTCCCGGATTTGCAGCCTTCCTGAAATCGGTGATTTCCAGGCTGTACATCTCACCTTCCCCGATTCCGCGGTTCCAGGCCGTATAGCCGTGCTCCGTTTTGCGGAACGCCATCCGCAGCGCATCGTGATGCTCCGTTAACTTCTGCAGCACTTTGCGGATCGCCGTCTCATCGAAACCGTCTTTGCGGTGCAGCAGAACGGATTGGTTAAAGTGATGCGCATCCGCAAATTCACGCTCGAAAAACCATTGCTGAATGGGAGTCAATACGGCGGCACCGGTCACTTCTCCCTGATCGACCGTCCGGGCGACAGGCTTCACGTGCAGGCTGAGCTGCGCGATCGTCGGATATTTGAACAAGTCGCGAATCTCCAGCTTGTAGCCGGCCTGGTGCAGCCGGGAGGAAACCTGAATCGACTTGATGGAATCACCGCCGAGCTCGAAGAAATGATCCGTGACTCCGACCCTTTCGGTATTCAGCACAGCCTTCCAAACGTCGGCAAGAGCTTGCTCCGCTTCGTTTCGTGGCGCAACATACTCGCCTCCACCGAGCGCGTTTCCTTGAGGGGCAGGCAGCGCCTTCCGGTCGATTTTCCCGTTCGGCGTCAGCGGCATCCTCGGCAGCTGTACGAAATGCGCGGGAATCATATAACCCGGCAAGTTTTGCGACAGCGCTGCTCTAAGATCACTGACAGTCAGCGATTGGTCTCCCACTACGTAAGCGCACAATTGCAGTCCGCTCTCTTCTTCGCGGGCGATGACGATCGTTTCCTGTACGGACGGAATTTTCAGGAGCTGTTCTTCAATTTCGCCGGTTTCGATCCGGTAGCCGCGGATCTTCACCTGGTGGTCGATCCGGCCCATATATTCGATGTTCCCGTCAGGAAGCCAGCGGGCGGAATCCCCGGTCCGGTACATCCGCTCGCCGGAAGCAAAAGGATTTTCGACGAACTTCTCCTCCGTCAGCTCGGGGCGGTTCAAATATCCCCTCGCCAGACCGACGCCTGCAATGCACAGTTCACCCGCTACTCCTTCAGGCACAGGCTGTCCGTGCTTGTCCACGATATAAATCTTGTGATTATGAATGGGTCGGCCGATGGGAACCGACTTCAAGCCGGTATCAGTCGGTCCAGCGGCCCAGACCGTAGTGACGATCGAAGCTTCCGTCGGACCGTATGCGTTGAAATACCGCACCTTGTCTTTCCATTGCTGCACGAATTCGGCCGATACGGCCGAGCCCCCGGTAATGAGCTTTTGCAGCCCCGTCATATGATCCGGGTTTAAATAAGCGGCGTACGTAGGCGGCAGGATCGCGGCCGTGATGCCGTTCTCGTCCATGTAGCGCTCGAAAAGCTGGTAATCAAGAATAGTGTCGGACGTCGGAATGTAGAGGGCGGCTCCGAAAAACAGTGCCTTGTACACTTCCCAACACGACGCGTCGAACGACAAACTGGCGAACTGCACGACTCTGTCCGATCCGGTGATGCCGAGCGTGTCCCGGAACATGTTCTTCAAACTGACCAGCCCGTGGTGCTCCACCATTACGCCCTTAGGCTTGCCCGTCGTTCCGGACGTGTAGATGACGTAGGCCAGATGGTCCGGCCCGTTAACCGGCTCCGGATTGGTGCCGTCTGCGCTGTAAGAGCTCTCATCGTCGAGCGCCAATACAGTTCCCGCATAGGGGACGCGGTCCAGCAGCCGCCGCTGCGTCAGCAGCAGCTTTGCGCCCGAATCTTCCAGCAGGTAGCGGATGCGCTCCTCGGGATATTCGGGATCGATCGGCACATACGCGCCGCCGGCTTTCAGCACCGCTAAGATGCCGACGACCGTTTCCAGCGATCGCCCGGCCATCAGGCCGACAAGCTGATCCGGCTGCACACCCTTCGCACGCAGCGTATGCGCCAGCCGGTTCGCCCGCTCGTTCAGCTCCCGGTAAGTGAGACGTTCCTGTTCGAAAACCACCGCTGTCGCATCCGGAACCCGTACAGCCTGGTCCTCGATCAGGCCGTGAATCGTTTTTTCCGATTCATAGTCCGTTTCCGTCTCGTTAAAAGCGTGAATAAGCCGGCGCTCTTCCTCCGGAGACAGCATAGCCGCTCCCGCCGCTTCCTGATCAAGGTTATTTAAACCGCCCGCCAGCAGACGATCCAGATGATCGACCACCCCGGTCATGAAGCCCTGGTGATATAAATTTTCGTTGTACCCAATTTGTAGATGAATCGAACCGTCCTCCAGACGGAATTGGAACAGGCAGTCGCAGACGACGTTCCCGCCGACATCCGTGCCGTGCAGCTCATTCAGAGAAACGAGCGTATTGACGACCGGCACGCCGTCCGTGTACTGAAGATCCAGCTTCTCCGTCATTTTGAGAAACGGAATCTGCTGATGCCGGATAGCCTCGGGAAGAGAAACCTTCAATTCGTTCAACACCGATTTGAAGGTGGACTCGCCGCCAATCCTATTTTTCAGAATTACCGTATGGTTAATGGGCCGCCGCGTCTCCTGCGGTTTCTTCACAACCGGCATGCCGACAAGAACAGCGGAATCACCCGTATATTTGTATAGCAGGACTTGAACTCCCGCCAGCAAAATCATATAGGCGGCCAGAGGCGCGCCTTTGCTCATTTGAATGACCCGCTGCGCCGCCGCATCGGACAAAGTTCCGGAAACGGACTGAACGCTTGGAGCCGCGTGGCTCGGAGCCTTACTGTACGGCAGCAGGGTAAGCGAATCATCTTCACCTGAAAATTTTTCGTTCCAAAAAAGGATTTCTTTTTCAAAAGCCACCTTCATCGTTCCCCTCTCTTTTCGTTAAAAAAAGCGATCCGGCGGATTGCATACGGAATGCGCCGTACGCACATCCGCCGGGTAAAGCTTTAGAAAACAATATCAATAGCTTCCAACAAGTCCTCTTCCTGCTCCGAAGAACCGTTTAAGGAAAGATCTTTCAGCAGGACATGAGGCTGCTCGCAAATTTTGGAGAGGATGGTCAGAAAGTCTTCGGCGAAATTGTCGATCATGTTCCGGGTAAACAGTTTAGTCGCATATTCAAAATGACCGCTCATGCCTTCTTCCTCATGCGTAACTTCCAGGGTCAGATCAAATTTGGCGACCGTCTGGGCCTCGATATAAGGTTCGACGGTTAACTCTCCGAAACGGCTGATCCGGTCTTCTCTGGTTTCCATCACAAACACCGTGTCAAATATCGGATGCCGGCTCAAGTCCCTTGCCGCCTGTACTTTTTCCACAAGCTCCTCGAACGGATAATCCTGGTTTTCATAGGCTCCCAGCATCGTTTCTTTGATTTCCTCCAGGTAAGAAAGGAACATTTTCTCGTCGGCCGGGTAATTCCGGATCGCCAGCGTGTTCACGAACATCCCGATCAATGGTTCCGTATCCGCATGAGTTCTGCCTGAGACCGGCGTACCCACAATGATGTCTTCTTGCCCGGAATACTTATGCAGCAGAATCGTGTAGGCGGCGAGGAAAACCATATACAAGGTTGCGCCGTTCTCGTCCGCGATTTGCCGCAAGGCTTCGCTTTGCTGCTTATCTATGGCAAAATCCAGCACATCTCCCTCGTAGCTGCGCACCGCCGGTCTCGCGAAATCGGTCGCCAGTTCAAGCCGCGGCAGTTCTCCGTCCAGTACGTCCAGCCAGTACGCTTCCTGTTTTTTCAGACGTTCGCTCTGCGCTTCGGACTGCTGCCAGGAAGCGAAGTCCTTGTATTGAATCCGCAGCGGCTGGAGGCTTTCACCCGTATACAAACGGAGAAGATCGTCGATTAAAATGCCGGTCGACACGCCGTCGGATACAAGATGATGGATGTCGAACATCAGAATATGCCGGTTCCGCTCCAGTCCGATCAGACCGACCCGCAGCAGCGGCGGTTGTTCCAGATCAAAGACGCGGACAAACTGTGCGGCAATTTCCCGGGCTCCTTCTTCGTCCGACTGCCGGTACTCCAGGGCGAAATTCACTTCCGGGTAAATAACCTGCGCCGGTTCGCCGTCCACCATCTCAAATACGGTACGTAAAATCTCATGACGACCGATCAGCCCGCGAAGCGCAGCTTCGAAGCGGCCGCGGTCCAGTTCCCCTTTGAGGACCATAAGGCCCGACATATTGTAGCTCAGCTCCGCGCCTTCCATCTGATGCTGGATGTACAGCCTTTTCTGTACGGAAGACAGCGGGTAATGAGCGCGTTTCTCGAGTACAGGGATGGCGGTATGTTCCCGGTGTTCCAATCCCGCTATGGTTTGAGCCATTTCTTCAATCGTCGAATGACGGAAAACGTCTCTTAACGGCAGATCGACGTTCAGTTCCTTGTGCACTTTGCCGACAAGCGTCGTCGCCCGCAGGGAATGTCCGCCCAGGTCAAAGAAGTTATCGCGGATCCCGATTTCCTTCTGAAGACCGAGCACGTCCTGCCAAATGACAGCCAGCTTCGCTTCCAGCGGCGTGCGTGGCGCGATATATTCCGCACCTCCGTCTACGCCCGCTTCCGGCGCAGGCAGCGCCTTCCGGTCCACTTTCCCGTTCGGCGTCAGCGGAATCCGCTCCAGCCGGATGAAATACGACGGGATCATGTAGCCCGGCAATTCCTGCGCCAGCGCGCTTCGCAGACTGCTCACGGCATGCTCTCCGTCCGCCGTGAAGTACGCGCACAGCGCTTTCTGTCCGCCGCCGTCTTCGCGTACGAGGACGACCGCTTCGCGGACTCCGTCCGCCTGGAGAAGCTGCGACTCGACCTCACCGGTTTCGATCCGGTAACCCCGGATTTTCGCCTGGTGGTCGATCCGCCCGATAAAGTCCACGTTGCCTTCCGCCGTCCAACGGGCCAAGTCGCCCGTGCGGTATAGACGTTCACCCGTGACGAACGGGCTGTCCACGAATTTCTCTTCCGTCAGATCCGGACGGTTCAAGTAGCCCCGTGCCACGCCCGGGCCACCGATACACAGCTCGCCCAGAACGCCCACCGGGACCGGGTTCAGGTGTGCGTCCACGATGTAGAACCTCGCGTTCAGCCACGCTTTGCCGATTGGCACGCTGCCCGTATCCGGCAGCTTCGCCAGAGGTTCGTCATAGAAGCTCGAATCAATCGCCGCTTCCGTGACGCCGTAGCTGTTGATGATCCGGAACTGCGAGCCGAAGCGCTCCTGCAGCACACGGTAATCGCCCACGCTGCAGCTGTCGGAGCTGGTGATAAGCAGCTCCATCGAGCTCATATCCAGCGCGTTCTGCGCCACATGTTCCATGAACGGCACGATGAGCGCCGGGGTCGATTCGAACACCGTGATCTGTTGTTCGTGGATCCAGCCGTGCAGGCGGGCCGGGTCGATCCGGTCGTCTTTCGGCACGATAACCATGGTGCCGCCGTTGTACAGCGTCCGCGCGATATCTCCGACGAACACGTCGAAGGAGAAACTCGCGAGCTGGAGCAAGCGGACCGGGAACCGGTCGAGCCGGTATTCCCGGCGGTAGGCGGCCGCCGTGTTCACAAGGCTGCCGTGCTCGATCATGACGCCTTTGGGCCGTCCCGTCGTGCCCGACGTGTAGATCACGTAGGCGAGATCGTGCGGCTGGGTTTCGGACGGGACACCGTCCAGAGTGCCTGAATCGGACAAGCTGCCGGACGCTGCACTGTCAGCCGAATCTCCGTTTGCGCTGCCTTCCAAGACGACTCCGACAGCCGCATTCTCTCCGTCTCCGCTGTACGACTTCTCGTCGTCCAGGCAAAGAATCGTGCGCAGCGCCGTCTCTTCCGCTTCCAGCCAAGCCTCGCTGCTCTCTCTCAAAGACATCTGCGTCAGCAGCACCGTCGCCCCGCTGTCTTCGAGCATAAACCGGATGCGGTCGGCCGGATAATCCGGGTCAAGTGGCACATACGCGCCACCCGCTTTCCATACGGCGATCACGCCGACGAGCAGCTCCACCGACCGCTCGGCCAAAATGCCGACGATCAACTCTCTGCCGACTCCGCCCTCCCGCAGCGTTGCCGCCAGCCGGTTCGCCTTTTCGTTAAGCTCCCGGTAGGACAGCTGCTTGTCTTCGTAGACAACGGCCGTCGCATCGGGAGTCGAGATCGCCTGTGCCTCGAACAGCCGGTGGAACGTCTGTACCTCCGGAAGCTCGGACATGGCCGGATTGAACGCTTCGAGCAGCTGCTCCTTTTCGGAAGGCGTCACCAGTTCAAGATCGGCGATTTTGACTTCGGGGCTCTTCACAATGGCATTCAAAAGCTGCTCATAATGCTTGGCCATTCGTTCTATCGTTTCTTTTTTATACAAAGAGGTTGCATACTCGAATAAGTAATCCAGGCCGCCGGAGGTTTCCGTCACATCCAGACTAAGGTCAAACTTGGATACGATTTCTTCGCTCGCATAAGGAGCCAGTCGGAGGCCGGGCAGCTGAAGCTCCTTGTTTTCCGTGTTTTGCAGCGTGAACATCGTGTCGAAAATCGGATTGCGGCTTAGATCCCGGGCAACCTGCACCTTGTCCACCAGTTCCTCGAACGGGTAGTTTTGATGCTCGTATGCGCCCAGAGTCGTTTCCTTGACCTCCTGCAGGTAGGAGAGGAACGTTTTGTCCGCGGCCGGGTAATTGCGGATAGCCAGCGTATTGACAAACATTCCGATGAGCGGCTGCACATCTCCGTGTGTCCTTCCGGCAATCGGCGTTCCTACGATCAAGTCTTCCTGGGCTGTATATTTATGCAGCATGACTGTATAGGCCGCAAACAGAACCATGTATAAGGTTGTGCCCGTTTCCGCCGCCAGCCGCTTTAACCCTTCGCTCTTCTGCGCATCCATGAAAAATTGGAGCGTCCGTCCTTCGTAGCTCTGCAGGGCAGGCCGGGCATAATCCGTCGGCAGCTCCAGCACCGGCAGTTCTCCCCGGAAGACATTAAGCCAGTAAGCTTCCTGACGCGTCAGCTGCTCTTTCTGCCCTTCGGACTGCTGCCAGACGGCGTAGTCCTTGTATTGAATGCGCAGAGGCTCCAGCGCTTCTCCGCTGTATAGGCGGACGAACTCTTCCACCAGCACGTCCATCGAAACTCCGTCGGACACGATATGATGCATGTCGAACATCAAGATGTGCCGTTCAACGGCCAGTTCGACCAAGCCTACGCGCAGCAAAGGAGGTTTGGCCAAATCGAACGGTCGTACAAAATTCCGCACCGTTTCTGCCGCTTCTTCCTCGCTTGCCACGACATGTTCCACGGAAAAGTCCACATCCGGGTACACCCGCTGCACCGCTTCCCCGTTCGCCATTTCGAAGCCCGTGCGCAGTGTTTCATGGCGCCGGATCAGACCTCGGGATGCTTCCTCGAACCGGTTCCGGTCCAGCGCACCTTCGAGTATCAGCGTACCCGGCATGTTGTAGCTCAGCTCTGCACCCTCAAGCTGATTGAGAATATACAAACGTTTCTGAGCGGACGAAAGCGGATAGAACTCTCTCTTTTCCACAGCAGGAATGGAAACATGCTCCTGCCGTTCCATGTTGGCGATAGCCTCTGCCATATCTTCAACCGTCGAATGACGGAAAACGTCTCTTAACGGCAGATCGACGTTCAGTTCCTTGTGCACTTTGCCGACAAGCGTCGTCGCCCGCAGGGAATGTCCGCCCAGGTCGAAGAAGTTATCGCGGATGCCGATTTCCTTCTGAAGACCGAGTACGTCCTGCCAGATGGCGGCCAGCTTCGCTTCCAGCGGCGTGCGTGGCGCGATATATTCCGCGCCGCCGTCTACGCCCGCTTCCGGCGCCGGCAGTGCCTTGCGGTCCACTTTCCCGTTCGGCGTCAGCGGAATCCGCTCCAGCCGGATGAAATACGACGGGATCATGTAGCCCGGCAATTCCTGCGCCAGCGCGCTTCGCAGACTGCTTACGGCAAGCTCGCCGTCGGCCGTAAAGTACGCGCACAGCGCTTTCTGTCCGCTGCCGTCTTCGCGTACGAGGACGACCGCTTCACGAACGCCGTCCGCCTGGAGAAGCTGCGACTCGACCTCGCCGGTTTCGATCCGGTAGCCCCGGATTTTCGCCTGGTGGTCGATCCGCCCGATAAAGTCCACGTTCCCCTCTGCCGTCCACCGGGCCAAGTCGCCTGTACGGTACAGACGCTCGCCCGTGACGAACGTGCTGTCCACGAACTTCTCTTCCGTCAGATCCGGACGGTTTAAGTAGCCCCGTGCCACGCCCGGACCGCCGATGCACAGCTCGCCCAGGACACCGACCGGCACCGGGTTCAGGTGCGCGTCCACGATGTAGAACCTCGCGTTCAGCCACGCTTTGCCGATCGGCACGCTGCCCGTCTCCGGGAGCTTCGCCAGCGGTTCGTCGTAGAAGCTCGAATCAATCGCCGCTTCTGTGACGCCGTAGCTGTTGATGATCCGGAACTGCGAGCCGAAGCGCTCCTGCAGTACGCGGTAGTCCCCAACGCTGCAGCTGTCGGAGCTGGTGATGAGCAGCTCCATCGAGCTCATATCCAGCTCGTGCTGCGCCACATGTTCCATAAACGGCACGATGAGCGCCGGGGTCGATTCGAACACGGTAATCTGCTTGTCTTGGATCCAGCCGTGCAGGCGGGCCGGGTCGATCCGGTCGTCTTTCGGCACGATGACCATGGTGCCGCCGTTGTACAGCGTCCGCGCGATATCTCCGACGAACACGTCGAAGGAGAAGCTCGCGAGCTGGAGCAAGCGGACCGGGAACCGGTCCAGCCGGTATTCCCGGCGGTAGGCGGCCGCCGTGTTCACAAGGCTGCGGTGCTCGATCATGACACCTTTGGGCCGTCCCGTCGTGCCGGACGTGTAGATCACGTAGGCGAGATCGTACGGCTGGGTTTCGGACGGGACACCGTCCGGTGTGCCTGAGGCTGCGCTGTCAGCCGAATCCCCTTTTACGCTGCCTTCCAAGACGACTCCGACAGCCGCATTCTCTCCGTCTCCGCTGTACGACTTTTCGTCGTCCAGGCAAAGAATCGTGCGCAGCGCCGTCTCTTCCGCTTCCAGCCAAGCCTCGCTGCTCTCTCTCAGAGACGTCTGCGTCAGCAGCACCGTCGCTCCGCTGTCTTCGAGCATAAACCGGATGCGGTCGGCCGGATAATCCGGGTCAAGCGGCACATATGCGCCTCCCGCTTTCCATACGGCGATGACACCGACGAGCAGCTCTACCGACCGCTCGGCCAAAATGCCGACGATCGACTCTCTGCCGACGCCACCTTCCCGCAGCGTTGCCGCCAGCCGGTTCGCCTTTTCGTTCAGCTCCCGGTAGGACAACTGCTTGTCTTCGTAAACAACGGCCGTCGCATCGGGAGTCGAGACCGCCTGTGCCTCGAACAGCCGGTGGAACTTCTGCACCTGCGGAAGCTCGGACATGGCCGGATTGAACGCTTCGAACAGCTGCTCTTTTTCCGAAAGCGTAAGCAGCTCCAACTGTTCGACGGGGATGTTCGGATCGGCCGCAGCCTGCTCGACCGCCCGGGTGAAATGCCCGTGAATCCCACGGATGTCTTCCTCGCTGAACGTATCCGCATTATAGGTGAACCGGATCACAGTCCGCTCGCCCGGAATAACCGTTATATCGAAATCGTAGTTCGTTTGCTCCGGGGCCTGAATGTTGGAAATGGCCAAAGCTCCGTTTCCTCCGATAAGCTGTTCGATCCGTTCCTCCATCGGATAGTTTTCGAATACCATGATATGGCTGATAAGATCGCGTTTTTGTTCGCTAAGCGCCTGGATTTTGTAAAGCGGGAACGTATCGTACGCGCCGGAAGCAAGCGCCTGCTCCTGGGTTTTTCGCAACACATCCGCCACGGATTCTCCCGCTTCGCTCCGGACCCGGACCGGAATCGTATTGATAAACAGGCCGATCATGCTTTCCACACCGGCGATATCCGCCGGACGGCCTGAAACGACGCAGCCGAACACGACATCCCGGCTGTTGTTATACACCTGCAGAACGAGACCCCAGAGCGTTTGGACGAACGTACTTAGCGTTACCTGATTTTGCCTGGACACGCGCTCGATCCGTTCGCTCAGTTCCCGGCTGAATTCGAATTCCAGTTCGACCGCGTTGAAACGTTCCCCTTTACGCTGCGCTTTTTCCTGAGGAAGCTTCGTGTGCTGGTCGTAACCGTTCAAGTAACCGCTCCAATAGTCGGCTGCCGCATTCCGATCCTGTTTCTCCAGCCATTCGATATAACGGGCGAACGGGGTAACGGGAGGAAGTTCCGGTTTTCTTTTTTCCAGGAACGCGAAATAGCTTTCAAACACTTCCTTGATCATGAAGGACATGCACCAGCCGTCCATCAGGATATGATGGTGGCTCCAGATCACATGCCAGGTTTGTTCATCGGTCCGCACAAGGGTCACCCGCATAAGCGAGTCATGCGCCAAATCAAATTTCCGGGCTTTGTCCGCCTCTGCCAGTTCTGCGAGTGCTTGCTCCCTCTCCGCCTCGTCAAGTCCGCTTACATCTTCGTAGTAAACTTCGCCTTTCCGCTGACGAAACACGATCTGAACCGGCTCATCTTTCCATCCGCTTATAAAATTGGTCCGAAGCGCTTCATGCCGTTGAATCAGCACGTCCAGCCCTTTCGCAAAAGCCTCAGCGTCGAGGCTGCCCTGCAGATCAAACGTCACCTGCTCGAAATAGGCTTCCGAATCCGCGTCCAGCAGGCTGTGGAACAGCATGCCCTTTTGCATCGGAGTCAGCGTATACACATTTTCCAGCTCGCCGATTGCGGCGGTGTGTGCCGTCAGCTGCTCCAGCTCTTCCACGGACAGCTCAGGCAGCAGGACATCGCTCGGCGTGAGCTCCGGCAGATCCTTGGACAAGCAGTGCGCAATTACGGCCCGCAAGCTTGTTTCCAACAGACTCCCCAGCCGTTCAATCGTTTCCCGGCGGTACTGCGTCGTTCCGTAGCGGATCGTAAGCTCGAGCGAGCCCTCCGTGACCATACCGTTCATGTCGAGCGCAAAATCCATCATCGCGTTTTCACTGATATCGTTCCCAGTTGAGAACGGAGAAGGTTCCAGGCCGCTGCTCTCATAATCCTGATCGAACTGTCCCAGATAGTTGAAACTGATTTCCGGATCGGAATCGAAAAGGTCGCCTTCCCGTCCTTCCGACAAATACCTCAGAATGCCATAGCCGATTCCCTTGTTAGGGATGCGCCGGAGTCCTTCCTTCGTCTGCTTGATCTGCTGCGAAAGCGTCTGATCCCGGCCGCTCTCCAGCAAGACCGGAAACTGGCTGGTGAACCACCCGACGGTGCGCGTGATATCCACTTCCGGCAGAATATCTTCCCGGCCGTGGCCTTCCAGATTCACCAGCACCCGGTTCTGCCCGGTCCAGGCTTGAACGGCCATACCGAGCGCGGTAAGGAGGAGATCGTTCATCTCGGTATTGTAAGCACGGTGCGCCTGTTTCAAAAGCTGCTCCGTCTCGCCTTCCGTCCATCTTACGGTGACGACATCGCTGTCTTTGAGCGTTGACTTCGCCTGCCCCAAATCTTTGGGCAGCAGTGTCTGCTCAAGCTGCCCGATCTGCCTCCAGTAAGCCCGCTCGGATTCTAGCGCCTCACTGTCCGCATAGCGGGACAACTGCCCGGCCCATGTTTGGAACGAATCCGTTTTATGCGGAAGCGAAATCGCTTGTCCGCCGAGAGCCTGTTCGTAGCCGGCCGCAAAATCTTCGAACAAGATGCGCCAGGATACACCGTCCACAACAAGATGGTGGATGGCCATGAGCAAATGGTCGCCATCCGGGCAGCGGAACAAGCCCAGCTTCACCAAAGGCCCGTTTTCAAGGTCGATGCTCCCCTGAATTTCGCTCGCCTTTGCCTCAACGGCTGCCTTGCAGTTTCCGAGGCCCGTGAAATCAGCCACTTCCAGGCTGAACAATTCTTCCTCCGTCCCCCGGTTCCATGCTTCATATCCGGCTTCGGTTTTTCGGTAAACCGTACGCAGCGCGTCATGGTGCTCGACCAGCTTAGCGATCGTTTTCCTCAGAGCCGTTTCCTCGAAACCCTCCCTGCGGTACTGCATGAAAGCCTGATTGCTGTGGTGCGGGTCGGCCGGATTTTGCCCGAAAAACCAGCGCTGAATCGGCGTCAGCGTCACGGCTCCCGTTACTTCTTCCTGGCTGGCGGTTTTACCGGCCGTTTGAAGCTGCGGACTGAGGGACGCTATCGTCGGATAGTGGAAAAGATCACGCATAACCAGCTTGTAACCGGCCTGAAGGAGCCTTGAAGAAACTTGCAGTGCTTTAATCGAATCGCCGCCAAGTCCGAAGAAATTGTCCGACAGACCGACTCTGTCTACGCCCAGCACGGACTGCCAGACGGCGGCAAGCGCCTGCTCCGCCGGAGTTCGGGGAGCGATGTATTTCACCTCGGCCTGTACGCTTCCTTCCGGCTCGGGCAGCGCCTTGCGGTCCACCTTGCCGTTCGGCGTAAGAGGCAGCCGGTCCAGACGCATCACGCGAGCCGGTACCATATGCGAAGGGAGCGTCTGCTCCAGGTACGCGTGCAATTCTCTGGTATCGATTTCAGATTCCGATACAACGTAGCCGCACAAATACTTCTGGCCCCGCTCGTCGGTACGGTCGGTCACGACCGCTTGGCGGATGCCGTCAAAACGCAGCATCGCCGTCTCGATTTCGCCGAGCTCGATCCGGTATCCCCGGATCTTCACCTGGTAGTCGATCCGCCCGATGAAATCCACGTTGCCGTCTTCCATCCAGCGAGCCAGATCGCCCGTGCGGTACAGGCGCTCTCCGGCAGCGAACGGGCTGTCCGCAAACTTCTCTTCCGTCAGCTCCGGACGGTTCATGTATCCCCGGGCGACGCCCGGCCCGCCGATGCACAACTCGCCCAGAATTCCTACGGGAACGGGGTTCAACTGAGCGTCCACGATATAAAATTTCGCATTCAACCAGGCTTTGCCGATCGGCACGTTTCCGGCTTCCGGCAGCTTGTAGAGCGGTTCGTCGTAGAAGCTCGAATCAATTGCCGCCTCCGTCACGCCGTAGCTGTTGATGATCCGGAACTGAGAGCCGAACCGTTCCTGCAGCAGCCGGTAATCTTCCACACTGCAGCTATCGGAGCTGGTGATGAGCAGCTCCATCGAGCTCATATCGAGCTTCTGCTGCGCCACATGCTCCATAAACGGGATGATCAGCGCAGGCGTCGATTCGAACACGGTAATCTGACGGCTCTGTATCCAGCCGTGCAGGCGTGTCGGATCGATCCGGTCGTCTTTCG
This sequence comes from Paenibacillus chitinolyticus NBRC 15660, assembly GCF_000739915.1. Lineage (GTDB taxonomy): Bacteria > Bacillota > Bacilli > Paenibacillales > NBRC-103111 > Paenibacillus_F > Paenibacillus_F chitinolyticus. The sequence goes on from NZ_BBJT01000002.1 coordinate 425,433, forward strand.
GGCAGATGACCATGGTGCCGCCGTTGTACAGCGTCCGGGCGATATCTCCGACGAACACGTCGAAGGAAAAGCTCGCCAGCTGCAGCAGGCGTACGGGGAACTGATCGAGCCGGTATTCCTTGCGATAGGCGGCTGCCGTATTCACCAGACTCCGGTGCTCGATCATTACGCCTTTCGGCCGTCCCGTCGTGCCGGATGTGTAGATCACGTAGGCAAGGTCGTCCGGCCGGCTCTCCGCCGGCGCGTTCTCTCTTTCTTCGCTGTACGACTTCTCGTCGTCCAGGCATAGAATCGTGCGAAGCGCTCCGCCTTCTCCCTGCCACGTTCCCGCTCTGTCCCTCAGTCCGCTTTGCGTCAGCAGTACAGCCGCACCGCTGTCTTCGAGCATGTAGCGGATGCGATCGGACGGATAATCCGGGTCCAGCGGAACGTACGCGCCACCGGCTTTCCATACCGCCATGACGCCGACGAGCAGATCGACCGATCGGTCGGCCAGAATGCCCACGACCGATTCTCGGCCGATCCCGGCTCCCCGCAGCGAACCCGCCAGGCGGTTGGCCCGCTCGTTGAGTTCCCCATATGTTAGCTCATTGTTCTCGTACACCACTGCCGTCGCACTCGGGTTTAACACCGTCTGTTCCTCGAACAACTGGTGGAACGTTTGGACAGGCGGAAGTTCGGACGCCGGCGGATTGAATTCCGTCAAAATCTTATTCTTCTCCCCGTCGCTCAGCATGGACAGCTCACGCACGGTCTGCAAAGGATTAAGGACGATCTGGTCAATAATAGTAAACAACTGCTCCGAGATTCGCAGAATTTCGCTCTCATCGAACAACTGAACCCGGTAATCGATATTCAAATCAATTTCTTTGTCGTCGAGCATATCTACAACGTGTACGGCAAAATCGCCCACTTCGTGCCCGGAATGACTGCTTTTCCGAATAACGCTGAGGCCGTCGTAATAAGTCCAGTTCACGGGCAAATATTCGATGTCCACCCGGAACAATTCGGGAACGTCCCACTGCTTGTTCCGCTCTCTTAAGTCTTGAATAAGCTGATTGTACGGGTATTTCTGGTGGCGGAGATTCGCTTTCTGTTCTTTGGAAACATGCTGTAAAAACGCCAATACATGCTGATCCGGCTCGAGCAGCATTCGAGTCGCAACCGTACTCACGAACATCCCTAACGTCTCTTTTTCCTGCTTCGACGTCCGGTTCGCATAGATGGTACCGACTGTAATATCTTCATTTCCCGTTACTTTATGGAGCAATATGTATAGAGCCGCCAAAAACACCGTAAAGGTACTGATATTGTGCTCTTCGCTGAAACGCTGCAGCTGCTCGTAGCGCTTGCCCGCGAAGGGCACACTCACCCTGTCGGCCTCCGTGCTCACGGAGTAAGGCGAACTCGGTTTCATTCGTGTTATTTCCGAGAAGGATTCGAACTTGTCCAGCCAGTAGGCTCTGTCCTTCTGGTAGCGATCCGAACGCTCGTATTCTTGTTCGGCGTAGATGTAATCGAGATAAGTCCCTTTGGCTTTAGCGTCCGGTTCTTGGCCGTCGATTAATTTTGTATAGTTTTCCATAATCGTGGTGCAAATAAGATGAGATGCGATACCGTCCGCTATGCTGTGATGTATTTTTAAGTTAAACCAATGTTCTTCGTTATTTAGATTAAACAGGCAGAATTGATACAGTTGTTCGTCAAATATGGATAACGGCGTATGATTAAACCGTTCCAGCCACTCTTTCGCTTCGGCTTCGCTGCCCATTTCCAGATAATCGCAGCGCGGTTCAATGTCCGATTCATTCGCAAACCACTGGACGGGTTCGCCGGCATCGGAAGACGAAATCCGGATTCTGAACGCATCATGGTCCCGGACCAGCTTGTAGATCGCTTGCATCAAAGCGTCGGTATTCACGGGTCCGCGAATAAACAAAGTACCCACGATGATTCCGACCGATGTATTCGGATACATCATTTCCATACTCCATATTCTTCGCTGCGCTTGAGTTAAAGCAAACCGTTTGTTCGTATTTTCTCTCACATCGACACTCTCCTGGTATAGAGATTTCTTTTCAGGTATGCAAACCTGTTATCTAAATTCCACACTCCAAACTTTCAAAAAAAATTTGAACAAAAAGTGAAGGGGTTCTTTCTGCAGGCTCGTCTAATTCATTGTTCGGTCGGGTAAAATATATTCCAAAACTTGACATATGATGTCGGATAGAGATAATGAGTAAAGGTGTCCTCCCTTCGCGGTAGTTTTGCAAATGGGTGAATTTATCCCGTCTACCGGGTTTTGCAACAAGAGATTCTTGCGTTAGAAACTAAACTATTTTTGCTTTCAAGCTTTGTAGGAGTCCCATTTGCTTCCTCTTCTTATAAAATTACATAATTCACCATCAATTACCAATTATAACTGATGTCCTCTCGGTAATCATGGTATTTTTGAACTATTTTGTATTAATTTAATAATAAGGTCTATTTTTATCCATTTTTACAAAATATCAACACTTAATGTGACATATGTCATTGCCGACAAGTATACATTTGTCGATTAATCCCGCTTTTCCGCCCCCTCTCTACAGTCCACACCTCTATATCTTTCCAAAAGCAATGACGAACGCGGCTCATCGAGCACCCTTCCTATCCCTTTTTTATGTGGATTAATTCACCTACTCTGCGAATATAAATAACAGGCGACTCCCTCAAAAACACAAATCTTAGGCTTACAAATGCCCCGGCGCCCGCAATTATTCTTTTTAAATAAAACGGTATTTACAAAAATCGTCCTTTCCGTTTACGATGAGCTAATAAACGTTTTTTATTCTAAATAATGGGAAACTATTCAAGATGAGAATAAAGGAGAGATAATTGGATGTTTAAACGTTTGCTCCGCACCACCGCGCTTGTCTTGACCGTCGGTTCGACTCTGTTGACCGGAACGGTGATCCAGTCCGCACCTGCTCAGGCCGCAAGTAACATGGTGCCCGATTACGAGGTAAAGATTTTGATGAGCCCGTCGACCGTTCTGGGCTCGGATAACAAGCTCAAAAGCGACGTGCTGGATACGTTCGCCATGCCGTCCAGCGTTACCAAAATGAATGTGGCTTTCCTGGACACGAACGCCAAAAATATTTACAACGGCGGCTGGAGCCCCCGCATTCGCAAAACCGAAGGCGAGAGCAAATTCGAGCTGAGCTACAAAAAACGGTACCCGATCGTAAACAACGATATCAACGCCGCGCTTACGAAAGCGAACCAGGACGGATTCGACTCCAGCGACACGAACTACGAAGCGCAAGTCGAGTGGGGCTACCAGAACAAAACCTTGAGCATCACGCGAAGCAAAAATGCCAGCAAATCCGGTTACAGCGGCATGGATCTTCCGTCTGTCAGCGATGCCCGCAGCCTTCTGATCAGCAATGCGCCGGGCAAGTTCGACAACTGGCTCAGCAACGGCTGGGGCACGAGCCTGCTCGGAAGCTCCCGCTACTACGGGCCGGTGCTTGCCAAACGCTCGATCGGCACTTGGAACGGCTTGAAGCTGTACATCGAAGTATGGCCGATCCGGAACTCTGCCGGAACCGGCACCGACTACATAGTCGAAGCTTCGTTCAAGACGACGAGCGAATCAACCGCGTCCGCGAAGCACGATGAACTGATCGCACTACTGCAGAGCAAGGGCTGGTTCCTCGCGCAGGATTCGCTCAAGACTCAGTTGATTATGGATCGCTATTGACACCGGGGTAAAAAAATAACAGGTGCAGGCTATAAAAGCCTGCACCTGTTTGCGTTCGTACACCGCATATACACAGTCCAATGTACGCTTTCCAAATGAACCTTGAGCTGCTTTGCATGACGCGGTTTCACGGTTCGCATTATGCCGCCGTATGACCACCGCCGTCGCCGTGGATCAAAACCGCTCTCTACGGAGACAACCCTCAGCTTTCGCTGAAAGCACGATGAGCCCTCCCGGATACCGTTTTTTAACTGTAATCTTCGATTACGAGCAACTTGCCGTCTTCAATTGTAAATACCGACTTTCCTTTAAGAGCGAACTTTTCCCCTGCTTTAGGACCGTGGGGCAGATCGGCAGCAAGAGTTCCCTCGTAATCAATCTCAACTTCGACCCGGTCGCCTTTCACCGTATAATCCGTAATAGTCTGACAGCGCAGGGAGAACAGCTTTTTGGATTGCCCGGCTAATTCGCGAAAAGCGTCTTTTCCTTCCGTCTCCGCATTCACGACGCCGTTAGAGATGTTGCGGAACACAATCTTCTCTTGCATAAGCAGAAGCATGCCTTCGATATCGAAAGCGTTGTAGGCCTCCACGTACTTTTCAACCAAGCTTATCGCCGCACGGTTCTCCATCATGACGCTCCTCTCGAATAACTATTCGGTAACACAAAAATCACGAAACAACTGCTCTTTCACCTGCCGGACGGGATAATGCTCGGGATAGGTCGAGATCATCAGGGAAATCCCGTGGATGGCGGAAGAAAAATGAAGCGATCTAATTTCGGGATCGGGAACTCCGAGTTTACGGAACATCTCACACTGGAGCTGAAACTGCCGGGCCATCTCCTCATTAAGCATCTGGCTGTACCGGGACAGCAGCAGATCTTCTTCGGGCTGCGTTTGCAGATGCAAATAAAACCGGTAAATTTTCGGGTGGTGTAGCACATTGTCGATGGCGCCGTCGATGATATGTTTCAACTGCTCGGACGGAGTACCCAAAGCGGCCGCTTTTTGCATAACGTCTTCGATTTCTTCTATCCGGCTTTGTACCATGTCGCCGAGAAGTTCTTCTTTTCCTTTATAATAATTGTACAAAAGCCCTTTGGAAACCCCCGCCCTCTTCGCTATATCGGCAATAGAAGCGTTATAGTAGCCCTTCTCTATAAAAACTTGCATGGCCGAAGTCCGGATGTTTTCTTGGGCAAGCTGGCGGACGCGGTCGTTTTCTTCCTTGGAACGCGGCATCAGACAAGTTCCTTCAGGAACTGTTCGATATAACCGGCCGTTTCAGCGGGATGAGTCAATGTCAGCATATGGTCGGCACCTTCTATCCGGATGAATTTACACGAAGGCACACGCTTATATTCCTCCGCAACGCGTTCCATATCCCCCCATTCCACCGTTCCTTGCAGAAACAAAGTCGGCGCGCTAATCTCTTCCAAACGCTCCATCGCGGGAGGCTGAGGCCAGTTCACTTCGAAGCTCTTCCATTCCGTAAAAACTTTGCGCATATAGTCGGTATGCATTTCAATCAGAAAATCCCGCTGCGGACTCGACATGACGACCCGGTAATTAGGCCCGGCCAAAGAAGTATCGATCATTTTGTCGAGATCGGGGGCGAGTGAGTTTACTTGGGCTATCCATTCCGTAAATTCCTTCGAGTAGGGAAAACCGCTAAGCGACGGGGAGAGCAGGATAAGCCGACTCACCATCGAAGGATAAGTCAAAGCGAAATCCGCTGCCGCCTGTCCGCCCATGGAATGACCGACCAGGACAGCCTGCTCGATATTCAAGTGATGGAGCAGGCGCTTCAGATCTTCGACCAGATTGGCCGGAGCGGTCGGAGCCGGGGATTTCCCGGTTCCCCGACCGTCGAATGTGATCACCTGAAACGACTGCGCCAAAATCGGAGCGATGAACTTCCATTCACGAGAGTCTACACCGGGACTGTGGATAAATACGAGCGGAGTACCTTCCCCTTTTACCTCATAAAACAGATCCATGTACACGAACTCCTTTCAGCATGAAAAATATTCCTTTCAGGTTTATTTTATTATTGAATGAACGTACAGTCAATATAAAATTTAACCTTATTTGCACAACAGAAATAAAAAACCAGCCGTCCTTATCGGTAGGAACGACTGGCTTTTAAACCGAATTAGTCCAGCGAAAGCTTCATCCCCTCATGGCTGGCCGTAAAACCCAGCTTGCCGTAAAAGCGGTGGGCGTCTCCACGCGTTTTGTCCGTCGTGAGCTGGACGAGCCCACACCCGTGCATCTTGGCGATTTCAATGGCATGCTCGAGCAGGGCTTTTCCGATTCCGTGCCCTCTGTAACGGCTGTCCACGCGGACGCCTTCCACCTGCGCTCGTGTCATCCCCATGCGAGCAAGACCGGGAATCAGCGTCAGCTGCAAACAGCCGACCACCTCCCCGCCTATCTCCGCCACAAGGATGGAATTGCCCGTCTGCCCGGTGATAGCGGAAAATGCCTCCTCGTATGCCGGAGGCAGCGGTTTCTCATACCGCTCACGGTGGGATCCAAGCTCGTCATCGGCGAGCAGGCGCACGATCTCTTCCAAATCGCCGCGCTGCGCAGTTCTAATTTCCATCGGTATTCCTCCCCTGCATTTCGTTTAGCTGAACCATTTTAAGACCGTTCAGAAGTACGCTCCACACCTTGTGAAAATCTTCAGCGATTTTGTCCGGGTACCCTTCTTGCACATGACTTGCACATGAGCCGGATGATGAAAAGTTCCCGTACACAAGCTCTTCCACTTGCCCCGCATCGAAAAAAAGCGCAGTTCTCTTGGCTCAAACCCTTGTATCCCGCAAAAAAGGGCCGGTCACAGAACCGTCCGCTTCCGCCAATTCCAGCGGGGTTCCCTCGAATATAACTTCTCCCCCGTTCTTTCCCGCTTCGGGCCCGAGCTCGATGATCCAGTCGGCCTGTTTAATGACATCGCCGTTATGCTCGATCACAATGACTGTATTTCCCTTATCGACCAGACGATTCATCATCGCCAGAAGTTTGCTCACGTCCGCCATATGAAGCCCGGTCGTCGGTTCGTCCAGAATGTAAATCCTGCCCTGCCTGTGCAGCTTGCTCGCAAGCTTGATACGCTGACACTCCCCGCCGGATAACGTGCTGAGCGGCTGTCCCAACGCCAGGTAACCCAATCCTACATCGCGGATCGCCTGCAGGGGACGTACAATCTCTTCCTCCTCGAAGAAATGCAATGCCTCATGCGCCGTCATTTTTAACACTTCGTAGATCGATTTACCTTTATACGTATAACCGAGCACGTCTTCCTTAAACCGTTTGCCGCCGCACCTTTCGCAAAGCGTTTTGACCGGTTCCAGAAATGCCATGTCCGTTTCCAGAAAGCCGAGTCCTCCGCAGTCCGGGCACGCCCCCTTCGAGTTAAAGCTGAACAGTGAATCGCTGACCCCGTTCGTCCTGGCGAACAAATGCCGGATCTCATCCATGATTCCCGTGTAAGTGGCCGGTGTAGAGCGGATATTCCCGCTGACCGGAGACTGATCGATCACAACCGCTTCCGGATTCTCTGCCGCAAATACATCGTGAATGAGCGTGCTCTTGCCGGAACCGGCCATTCCGGTAACGACCGTGAGGACGCCGGACGGAATACGGACGGTAATATTTTTCAAGTTATGAAGAGAAGCGTTCTCAATCGTCAGCCAGCCGGAAGGCTTGCGCGGGTGCGGATTAAAAGGGATCTCCCTCTTCATGTTTTTGCCCGTCAGGGTGTCCGCTTCATAAAGGCCCTCTAGATTGCCTTCGTAAACGATGCGCCCTCCTTCCGCACCGGCTTCGGGCCCCATATCGACAATGTAATCCCCGATCCGGATCACATCCCGGTCATGCTCCACGACAAGGATCGTATTGCCCTTGTCCCTTAGTTTGCACAGGAGCCCGTTCAACCGCTCGACATCGCGCGGATGCAGGCCGGTGCTCGGTTCGTCGAAAATATAAAGCATATCCGTCAAGCTGCTGTTCAGGTGACGGACCATTTTGATCCGCTGGGATTCGCCGCCGGAAAGAGTTTTCGTCTCCCGGTCCAAGCGGAGATACCCGAGTCCCACGTCGAGCAAATGCTGAAGCGGCGGGATCATCCCGGACAAAATCGGTGCGGCCGTTTTGTCCCCGAGCAGGCTTTTCAGGAACGGGAGTAAATCTTCGATCTCTTGAGCTGCCGCCTCGGCGATATTTTGCCCGTTGATTTTGCAGCCCAGCGCCGCTTCGTTTAAACGCGTTCCCCCACACAGCTCGCACGGAGAGAACGTGATGTACCGCTTCACGTTATCCGGCAAGCTGGGTCCGTCCTTTTTGAAATAGAGCCGGATAAACCGGTCCACGACACCTTCGAATCGTTTGGAGGGCATTCCGCCGTCGGAAGGCAGCTGCAGGTTCTCCGATTTGCCGTATAAAAGCCTCTGCCACTCCACATCTGTGTAATCCCGAAGCTTTTTGTCCGGATCAAACAGACCGGTGAGCAGATGGTGCTTGGCATACCAGGTTCCGGCCGTGAAGGTCGAGAACCGCACCGCTCCTTCATTCAGCGACTTCGAGCGGTCGAAAAGCTTGCGGATATCCGGAACGGCTCTGGTGCCCATCCCCTGGCATCCGGGACACATCCCTGCGGGATCGTTGAACGAGAACGCGTTCGAATAGCCGATGAAGGGCGTTCCTACGCGTGAGAACAAAAGCCGGAGCAGCGCGTTGATATCCGTTGCCGTTCCGACGGTCGAGCGCGAGTTGCCGCCCAGTCTTTTCTGATCAATCACGATAGCGGTAGACAGATTCTCGATGCTGTCCACCTCCGGTTGACCGGTTTTCGGCAGGCGGTTTCGGATGAAGGTCGAGAACATTTCGTTCAGCTGGCGCTGAGCCTCGGCACTGATCGTATCGAAGACGACGGATGATTTGCCCGATCCCGACACGCCGGTAAACACCGTTATTTTTCTCTTCGGTATACGAAGATGAATATCCTTCAGATTATTTTCCCGTGCCCCTCTCAGCACGATATATTCCGGTCTCATTTTTGCTTCTCCTCTCTTTTCGGCTTGTGCTGTCCGTTTTGCTTCCACCGTAACAAAAAGACCCTGACAGCTATGTGTCAGGGTTCTTTATTATTTTCAAGATAGTTAACTAGATATCCCTCGCATCGGGAGCAAGGAGCTGGACTCGGCGCAAATAGGGTTTGATCTTCTCCGCTTCTTCCGCGGGATATGTGTACCCGAATTCGGCCGCCACTTGTAGGGCAACAGGCTCAAAAAGCTCTCCCGTCACGTACAAAGCGTTCCAAACCTGCTCATAATCGCCGGTTTCATAGGTCGACAAAAGCTTGTTCCAAGATTCTTCATCCAGGTACCGCTTTAAAAATTTGCTGTTCTTCCCGATACTGAGCGAGAAGCCGGTATCCATCCCGACCTTCCATTCCAGCATTTTGAGCAGCATCGCCCTAACCAGGTTCACATGATCAATCGCATACAAAATTTCCTGTCTCCACAGTCCTTTGGCGACATAGGTAGACACCCACCAGAATTCGTTGCAGCAATCGGCGAAACGTTGGGCGTCGGGCCGCTGCACCCAATAGTCTTCATCGGTCGGAGGCGGTAAAGCCGGCAGATCGTTGTCCTTGTCAAGCAGGATCACCGTCAGCTTGTCTTCCCGGCAGTACATCTCTTTCTCCTCTAGAGGAATAAGCGTCAGGTCTATGCGATTCCCGTCTGTAAATAACATGAGATAGGCAAAACGGTTTCCCGGCTCGTTAGGAAACAGGGCCATATCATCCGGCGTCTGCATAATCATCCGTTCCCCGAACACATTTACCCAATCCAGGTCGTTTCTAAAAGATTCCACATCCGTAACGAGATAGACGATATCGTAGTCTCTGAAAATGTCTTTGGAAACATTCGGATTCGTCCTCGAGCCGTTCAAACCGACCGCTCTTACGCGGCTGTCGTTCTCCGCCACTTTTATTATCAGATCAAACATTTCTTGTTCCGAACGCATGGATCGGCACCTCCTGAGTTTTCATGTTCACATTTTGGCACGAAAACGTTCCAAGGAGGTCCCCGGATATCCGGTAAATGGAGTTATATAAAATGTTCCGCAAATGTCATCCGTTTATCCTCCCGGTTAAAATTGTAAGCCAGGGCTGCCAAAAAGCCCGGTTCAGCGGCATATGCAGGTGACGGATTTCTTGCTTTGGTCAGATCGAGTCCAATGCGGTTTCGCACAGCCGAGACGCGATGCTGCGCTTCGTCGAATTTCCGGCGATAATTATTGAAACCGGACGTTTTTACCTTCCAATAAATTTTACCATATTCGTGAGACGGACGGAAATTTTCTGATTTTGAGATAAGAGTGGACGCTGTACAAGAGCCCCATTTTACGGGGCGGGAGTCAGTAGTTCGAGCCAACTAATGGTCATAAAGAGAAATACGAGCGAATAAAAAGAACCCGCTACCCTTATAAAACGGCAGCGGGTTCTAGGTTTGATCAAGCTTTGATTAACGGAGAAATTTTCCCGTAAGCTCTCAACGTTTATGCGACTCCGTATTTATCGGGAGTCCGAGCATCGGCACGTTCGGCGCCGGGTTCCATACGTTCCGGCTCTGTTACGGCTTTCTCCGTTTCATTCAGCCGTTGCATAGCGGCCAGGCCTGCCGTATTAAGCAGATTCCACGGTTTGTTATAGTGCGGCTGGAAGAAGAAATCCACAAAAGCAAGCTCCTGCACGGTCATCCGGTTCTGGATGCAAACCGACAGCGTATTGACAGCCGGGGTCATATCCGCTTTCGACATGACCTGTGCCCCTACCAGGCGGCCTCCTTCCGCTTCGAAAACCAGCTTCAGCATCACGTCGTCATAGGTCGGCATAAATTCCGGCCGGTTGTTCTCGTGAATGACGACGGCCTCCACATTCATACCTGCCGCGGCTGCTTCGGTCAAACCCGTCGAGGCGATATTCCAGTCGAACAGCTTGATGGCCGACGTCCCTTGGGTGCCCTGATAACGGACGGCCGGTTTCAACAGGTTCAGACCGACCAGTGTTCCCATGCGGACGGCATTCGTCGCCAGCGGGATATAGGCGGCTTCGCCCGTCGGGTTATACCGGACGGCACAGCTGTCTCCAGCGGCCAGCACGTCGGGATGGCTCGTGCGCATATAATCGTCCACGAGGATAGCTCCGCCCGGCAGCATATCCACCTGGCCTTTGAGCAAATCCGTTCCGGGACGGAAGCCGATGCACAGCACGACCATGTCGGTCTCGAAAGTGCCGTCGGTCGTCACGACTTCGCGGACCTTGCCGTCCGTCCCACGGAATCCTTCCACGGTCCGTCCGAGTGCGAGCTGCACTCCCCGTTCCCTAAGCTCATTGTCAGCGAGCGCTGTGAACTCGGGGTCCAGGTACTTGGCCATGACCCGGTCCATGTTGTCGATCAGCGTCACGTCTTTGCCCAGATCGCGGAACGCTTCGACGAGTTCGATGCCGATATAACCGGCTCCGATAACCGTGATGCGCTTCGCGTCCGCAGCGCGGGCGATGATTTCACGGGCATGGCCGTAGTTTTTGCACAGCTGGATGTTCTCCAGCCCGATGCCTTCCATCCGCGGAATGACCGGCCACGAGCCTGTCGTCACGACCAGCTTGTCGTAAGTGTCGCCGAACTCTTCCCCGCTCTCCAAATTGCGGGCCCGGAGCGTTTTGGCCTGGACATCGACTTCAAGCACTTCGTGGCGCATCCGGGTAACGACCCCGAGCCGTGCAAGCTCCTCCGGGCTGCTGTAGAATAATCCCTGCGCATCCCCGATCACCCCGCCGACATGAAGCGCGATTCCGCACGAAAGGAACGAAATGTTATCGTTACGCTCGTAAACCGTGATTTTCGCGTCGGGATATTGTGCTGCAATGTTTTTAACAGCGGCGGTTCCTGCGTGTGTGCATCCGATTACGGCAACTTTGAATGTCATGATGATAGCCTCCCGAAATTTTAATTAGTGAATTATTTCACATACTTTCTATAAAAAAAGAGCTGTTGGCGATTAACCAAAGCGTATAAATGATAACAACGAAGCAGGTTACGTCTGTGAAATAAATCACAATGTCTTATGGCCTTATCTTACACCTTTGCTTCAAAAGATGCAAGAGGTATTTATGCCTTTGCAAAATGCCTCAACGGCAACCGGCAAAAAGCCGCACCTAGGTGCGGCATCCAGCCATCTCTTTTAGCTCTTGTTCTTGTTCTTGTTCTTGTTCTTGTTCTTGTTCTTGCTCTTGCTCTTGCTCTTGCTCTTGCTCTTGCTCTTACGCCTATCTCAATCTGCCAAACTCTCTATCGCTTTCTCTGACCGATTCGCTCGATCTCGCTCTCTTCTTCTGTCCCCGTACTCCCGTCCGTCAGGCACCTGTCTTCAAAGCGTGCGGAACGTAAGGCCCCGGCAGTCTACGGGGATAGCAAAAGCCTGCTCCTCACCGTTGTTCCCGCGGATCGTCACATTCAGAGTGAGACGCTCGGGAGCTTCCTCGCTCCAGGCATCGCTGCTCAGCCACCCGTATCTTTCCTTGCCGGGCGGGATAACCGCCTGCTCGAAATCCGGGTTAACCTTCGCAGCGCGTACCTTCTCCGAGCTTCGGCCCGGCAGACCTTCGTTCGTCACGACGCTACCGCTTGTCAGGTCCGGCGTGATCGTCTCCCGGTCCGAAAGATTTCGGATCGTCACCTCGAAATCCGCTGTGCCCGCCTTGAGCCTCACGGCATGTACGGTGACTTCGATGTTATTCGCGCTCGTTGTCACGGGCAGGCGGACATAAACCTTCTCGCCGCGAGACTCCTCACTGCCCGAAGGCACCGGCACCTTAACGCCTGATATGCCGCCGTCTCCCGGAAGGACCGGCTTGCCGGCCGTCATACCGGAATCCGGCAGTACGGGCCGCATGGCAGTTCCGTTCAGCAGCAGGCTTCCGGAAACAATCAATGAGCCGAGCAATACGCTGACGATCATTTTGTTCATCATAAAATTTCCTCCATACCTACTGCTTCCTTACTGCGGACTCTTCCAGCTCCGCACCGTCAGTTCCAGCCGTCCGTCCGCTTCCGCCTTGTAAAAGCGCGTAACCGCCTGCCCGGCCTGATCCGCTTCAACGGCACCGTCCCCCCGGCTGATCCGGTACTCAAAAGCCGCATTAAGGGGAACGTCGAGACGCACGGTATATGCGTGCGGTTTACTCGCATCCTTGCGAAGGGGGACCCAACTGTACAAGGCCGCGTTTTCGGGCGTATCCGCAGGCACGTGCACAAACAGCTCAAGCGCGACATGCTCCTTAAGTTCTTCGGCGACACGGATCGTCCGGGCCGCGGACAACCCACCGAAGCTCGCCTCAACGGCGGTCTTCCCTTCACGCCCGGGTACTAGGGTGCCGTCTTCGAGCACCTCCAGAATCGTCCCGTCTTCGGCCGCGTAATCCGCTCTTAGCAATGACATTTTAAACCCGCTGTCAAATTCCGCGATCGGATTCAGACGCATTCCCGGCCCCCGGATGCCTGCGATCTCTTCTCCCTCCAGACTAAACTTGACAGGAGTTCCTTTATTCCCGAACATATGCAGAAGCGGAGACGCCACTCTCGCGGCCCAATCCTTTTCCGAATGCGTGCCGGTCGGGTCCAGGTAATATACGAGCTCGTCATCCGGTTTATAGCCCAGCCCCACAAGGCTTTCCGTCACTTCCCGTACGTGTTTTTCCAGAATGAGCGTGCCCTCGCGGCGTCCCAAATCGATCCAGATCCGGGATAACGGGACTTTGTCCGTCCAGGTATGATACTGGCGCGCTTCCTCCAAAGTTACGGGATCGACGCAGTAAAAATAGGGCGACAGGATGGCCAGCTTCCCGAACAGGTCCGGGCGGCGCATGCCGATATGGTAGGTCACTTGGCCTCCCCGCGACGAACCCATCATGGCCGTGTGCTCCGGCCCTTTTTTCGTGCGGAACAGCGAGTCTATATACGGCATCAATTCATCGGTGATGAACTGCTCGTAAAGCTGCCCTTTCGGCCGGATTTCCACTTTGTCGCGCAAATAATCGACGCCTTCCAGCTCGTGAGTGAATTCATCCGACCGCTGCATGCCCATATTCGCGATGCCGACTATGATGATTTCTTCCATCAGGCCGTTTTGAACGAGCTCGTCGGCCGTTTCATGAAGGTTCCACGAATAGCCGTTAAAGGCGGGATGAAAAATATTTTGTCCGTCATGCACGTACAATACCGGATAACGCCTGTCGCTCTCTTCGCTGTAACCGGGCGGAAGATAAACGAACAGATCGCGGCGGTTGTTCAGAAAGGCCGAATAAAACTGTTCGATTTTCAACAAACTCGACAGACTCTTCATCCGTTTGCCGCCTCCTTAGCTTCCGTATCCGGCGGAACGTCTACCCAGTGTTCCACTCTGTAAGACAGCTCCAGCCCCTCGCGGGCCGTAAATTTGCGGTAAGGGATTTCCCTTCCGCTTGCATCCGTTTCGTGCTTGCCGAGGCCCCGGGAAATGCGGAACTCGAAGGAAATGCCCCGCGGCACTTGGAACGTACCTCCGTATAGCCTTTCTCCGATCATCGGCAATTCGATGCCCGCATAGAGCTTATCCGTCTTCGGCGTGCACACCGGCACTTCGACGAACATCGTAACGCTGACCGTACCGGAAAGATGCGGAACGACGGTCAAGTCCAGACTCGCCGTCAGCCCCTGCCTTTTGTAGCGGACGGTGACGTTTCCTTCCCGCTTGGGAAGGAGCCTGCCTTCGGCCGTCACCTCGACGATACCCGGATCCGTCACCTCATAGTCCGCGTCCAGATCGGTCATCATAAAGCCGCTGTCATAATGAACGACAGGATTAAGCGCGCAGGACGGACCCTGCAGACCGATTCTTTCCGGGCCGTGCAGATCTATGCGTACGGGAGTTCCGATTTCGCCGAAAAAATATAGAAGAGGCGCATGAACTCTGGCCGCCCAGTCTTTCTGGGAATGGCCCGAGCCGACGGCGAAATAGTACATGAAATCGCCGCCCGGCTTGTAGCCCGCCTCCATCAGTGTATCCGCGACTTGTCTCACATGCTTCTCCATAACCGTGAAGCCTTCCGCATCCCCGACATCCATCCATATTTTCAGCGGTTTTTTATCGGTATAGACGGCGCTCAGCCACCGGTCTTCCATCGTGGCCGGATCTACGCTTACGAAGAAAGGGCACAGCGCTCCGATCATACCGAACGTTTCCGGCTGCCGGAAGCCGATGTTGTAGGATACAAGTCCGCCGGCGGACGATCCCATCAGAGCGGTATGCTCTTTCTCTGTCAAGGTCCGGTAAGTCGCATCTATGAAAGGCTTCACTTCACGAACGAGAAATGTTTCGTATAATTCGCCTTGATTGGTGGTCTGAAAAATGTTGTGGCCGTCCGGATTGGCGTGCATATATTCGGCGATGCGCGCGTCCTCCACATGCGAAACGGCGACGACGATGATTTCTCTCATCCTGCCCTGCGCAGTCAGCTCGTCGACGGTGAGATGAACATCCCAGGACTCGCCCTTCCGGTCTTTGAAAAAAACATGCTGGCCGTCCTGCATATACAGGACGGGATACCTTTTCCGGTCGTCCGAATGATAGCTTGGCGGCAAATACACATAAATCGTCCGCTCGTTTTTCAAGGTATAAGAATAAAAAGGATTGATTTCGATTAACCGCGATGAACTCACCGTGAACTCTCCTTTGAAACGGATCGTTACGGAGTGCCGGACAAGTAGTAAAATTTTTCAGGATCTACATAATCCGCATCTTGAATGTAACGATCCATTTTATGAACTATTTCCTGATAGTCATTCAAATCGAACGTAATCCTCCCTACCGTGCCCGGAAGGACCTGCGGACAATGGCACGTGCATACGGCGGCAATGCGAGCCGTTTTCTTCAGTACTTCAAGCGCCAGAAATTCGTTGATCACGATCCCCGGTTTCCCTTCAAAACGCGACAGAAAATCGTTCAGCTGTTCCGGATTGTCGTACACGCAAATCCGTTCATCCTCTAGGCCAGACTGTTCCCGAATGAAACCGGCAAGCTTCTCGTTGTTGTAAGCATCCGTGACCAGAAACTCCGGCCGGCCGCCAAGGGCAGCCTCGCAAGCCCGGAAGCTTTGCGCGAAATCCGGAATGATCTTGTGAAACAGCGAATCGTCGATATAACTGTCGATGACAAAAACGGGAATACCGAAACCGAAATAATTGGAGATCGTGCCGAACTGTTCCTGATCCGCATTTATGAGAAAAACGCCGTCCAAATTCCGCTCCATGATCATTTTGTAATCCGAAAGCTGGCTCCGGACCTGCATAAAAATGACATGGTATCCGAGTTGTCCGCAAATTTGTTCGATTTTGCCGACTGTTTTGGCATATTTAAAATCGGACCAGTAATGGCCTTCTTGCTCCTGAAACAGCAGAATGCCGATCAGGCCCGTTTTTTTGATTTTTAACGATTGAGCGGTCCGGTTGGCCACGTATTTAAGCTGCTGGGCGGCTTTCATCACCTTGACGCGCGTTTCGTCCGAGATGGACTGGGTCTTCACATCGTTCAAAATATACGAAACGGTGGCGATGGAGACGCCCGCCGCTTTGGCTATATCTTTGATGGTTGCTTTCTTCATCCTAATCGCTCCTACTTAAACGTTTAGGTTGATTAAAGCATATCCCCTTGTCCGGTGTCAAACCGCCACAGGGGCACCGATGCGACAAGCCAGCCGAATGGCGGCAATGCTGCCGAGAGACCGTTCTCGGTTCGGACAAACGACCCCTGTCCGAGAATCACTTCCGCTTCCGGACGGATGCGGTTTCCTCTCTCCAAGTCCGGAGGCGTTCCGAATTGCGCATCCGCATCGGAATACGCGGACTCCGGCTCGAAAACGTGGCAGGATGCCTCCCGGCTGCTGTTGTTCACGCAGATGTAAAGCTCCTCCTCCGCGTTCTTTCTCAGCACGATAAGCTGATCCTTCTCCGCGTAAACAAACCGGAACGTGCCTTCACTCAAAGCCCGTCGAGTCCGCCGCAGCTCGATCAGCATGCGGTAAAACGCGAGAAGGCCGTGATTTTGCCGTTCCGCATCCCACTGCATCGGCTTCCGGCAATCGGGGTCGGACCCGCCCTGCATTCCGATTTCGTCCCCGTAATAAATGCACGGAGTTCCGGGAAGCGTGAACTGGAGCATCACCGCCAGCTTCGCTTTCGCCTCGTCCGGTATCCGGGTCAGAAGCCGCGGGGTGTCGTGGCTGCCGAGGATGTTAAAGGCCGCCTCGTTCACCTGCTGCGGATAGGAAGCGAGCAGGCGGTTTATCCGGTTGCCAAGCTCCCGAGCATCGATTTCGCCCTTGGCGAAGTAATCGAGAATGGCGTCGGTGGCGGGATAGTTCATGACCGCGTCGAATTGGTCCCCCTGGAGCCACGGCATCGCATCGTGCCAAATTTCGCCCAGGATGTAGAAATCGGGCTTCAGTGCTTTCAGCTTCTTGCGGAATTCCCGCCAGAACTCGTGATCGACTTCGTTGGCCACGTCCAGCCTCCAGCCGTCGATATCGCATTCCCGCACCCAATACTCGGCCACGTCGAGCAAATAGTTTCTGACTTCGGGATTGGCCGTATTGAGCTTCGGCATGTGGGACTCGAACGCGAAGCAGTGATAAGACGGTCTCGGTTCCGTCCGCAGCGGATATTCCTTGATGTGGAACCAGTCCCGGTAAGGAGACTCCTGACCCTTCTCCCGCACATCCCGGAACGGGGCGAATCCTTCTCCGCTGTGATTGAACACCGCATCGAGGATCACACGGATGCCTCTTTCGTGGAACGCGGCAACCAGCTTTTTGAGCAGCGCCGTATCCCCGAAACCAGGATCGACTTTCTTGTAGTCGGCCGTATCGTACTTATGGTTCGTCGCCGCTTCAAACAGCGGTGTAAAATAAATCGCGTTTACGCCGAGCGAAGTCAAATAGTCGATGCGGTCGTACACTCCCTGCAGGTCTCCGCCGTAGAAATCGTACGACCCCGGATCGGAGTCGCTCCACGGGCGGACGCCGGGGGGATCGTTGGCCGGATCGCCGTTTGCGAAACGGTCGGGGAAGATCTGGTAGAAAACGGCTTCCTTCACCCACGCCGGCGGCTTCAGCACCTCTTGCGGCCACAAAAACGGATAATCGAAAAAAGTGAGCGGATCCTGCGATTTTTCCGTGCCGAACCCTTTCTCCGTCAACCATACGACCTCTTCTCCCGAAGTCAGTTTAAAAGCGTACCTCAGTCTGTAATGCGGCGGGACAAGCTCTCCCTGCCAGTAATCGAACAATTGATCGCTGCCCGTTTTGTACAGCCTTGTTTCAAGAGCTGTCCGCTCCCAATCGTATTTGTCTCCGTGCAGCGCGTGCACGGCGTCGACATCGTCTTTCTTCGTGCGCAGCCGGATATGCACGGTACGCTCGTCGTAGGCATAGCAGTAAGCCTGCCCCGACCGGTGGTCAATCGCTTCCAGTAACATGGCTTGCTCCTTTTCTCCTTGTAATCCGATAAATCAGTTATCCTTTGTCCGCCCCTGCCGCGATTCCGTGAATCAAATACTTCTGGAAATACATGTACAGGCAGGTAATCGGAAGAGCCACAAGCACGGCCCCGGCGGCGAACAGCGTAAAACTCGAATTCGTCTCGGTGGCTACCATGCTGTACAAACCTTGGGCCAGCGTCATTTTTTCCGAAGACCTCAGCACGATTTGCGGCAAAATAAAATCCATAAACGGCGTGATGAAGCTGTTCAGGGCCACGAAAGTAACCGCGGGCAGCGACAAGGGGAAAATGATTTTAAAAAACGCGTCGGCATGGCTCCCCCCGTCGATGAAAACCGCCTCCTCCAGGCTCTTCGGGATCGTATCGAAATGGCCTTTCATCACCCAGGTGCCCATGGATACGGAACCTCCCGCGTAAATGAGAATCAAGCCCGTGTGCGTGTCCAGCAGCTTCGTCTGAAGCAGGAGAACGAACAAGGCCATGACGGATAAGAAGCCCGGAAACATTTGCAGGATGAGCAGGGTCATTAAGCCCTGCTGTCTCCCCTTGAACCGGAACCGGGAGAAGGCATAGGCCGTCGCGGCCACAAGCGTTGTCGAAACGACGGCGTTCACCAGGGCGATCTTGATCGTATTGCGGTACCACAGCACAAAGTCCGTCTGCCTGATCAATTCGGCATAATGGGCGAACGTGGGATGATCCGGGATCATCCGGCTGACCAGGAGACTCTGCCCCGGATTCAGCGAAGTGCCGATCACCCACAGGATCGGGTAAACCGTTGCGACAAGCAGCGCGATAAAAACGAGATAAATCCCGGTAACGGTCAGATTGTCTTTAAATTTCCTCATGCAGACCCATTCCTCTTCTCAAAGTGCCTTCATCCGTCTGTAATTCCATAAGGAGAACAGGGCAATGAACACAAACATAATGATGGAGACGGCCGAGGCCATATTGAACTGGCTCTGATTCAGCGTCATTTTGAAAATCCACGAAATCAGGATATCCGTACTTCCGGCGTAGTAATAATCGGGATTGTTCGGCTTTCCGTCCGTCAGCAAATAAATCAGATTGAAGTTATTGAAGTTAAACGCAAACTGCATAATAAAAATCGGCGCCGTGGCGAGCTTCACAAGCGGCAGCGTAATTCCGAAAAATTTCTGCGCCGCCGTAGCCCCGTCCACGTCCGCCGCTTCGTACAAATCGCGCGGCATCGTCGTCAAGATCCCCGCCATCAAGGCCATCAGAAAAGGAGTCGAGAACCAGAGATTGACGAGCAGAATTGACGCTTTGGCCATCGTCGGATCGGACAGCCAGGAAACCGGCGGCAAGCCGAGGCTGGCCAGAAATCCGTTGACGGGACCGAACGAACCGTTTAACAGCACGCGAAACACCAGAATCGAAATGAACTGCGGGACGGCCCAGGGAAGCATAAAGGCGGTTCTCCAGAACTTTTTAAAACGGATACGCGGGTGATTGATCATCATCGCCAGAAGAAGTCCGCTAAAAAAGACCGTAATCGTTGAGGCCGCCGCCCAGACGATATTCCACAGCGAAATGCCGAGGAACGTCGACCGCCACGCTTTCTGGGCGAACAAATCGTAGAAGGTCCGGAGTCCGGTCCAATCGACCAGCGAACGATCCGGAATGTGGCCCGGCGCCGAATAGTTCGTAAACGCGATCATGACGTTAAACACGAGCGGGATCACCGTTACGAAAAGGACAAACACGAACGCGGGCAGCAGAAGCAGGTACGGGAAGTGTTTGAACTTCGCCTGCTTCACCGACGCCCGAAATCCGGGAACGGGCTTGCCTCTGTCTCTAAGCTCTCCGTTCTTCCATGCGTCCGCAATGTTCAGAACGTAGAATCCGATGAACAGAAGCACGATTACGCAGGTCATCACTCCGTTGATCATCAGAAAGATGGAGTGATCGCCGGGTACGACTTTGCCCCGGACCACTTTGGTCGGCACGTCACCCAGGCTGATCAGTCCGGCGATTCCCCGGAGGGCCAGCGGGCAGTAGCTCCAGATAAACAGCTGGGCCGAAAGGAGAAACAGAAGCCCTTTGACAATCTGCCTGTTGTAAAGCTGCCCCAGGCCGATGAGTACCGCCGAGCCCGCAGCGGCCCGTATCCGGTGCCGGCGATTGTTTGGATTTACTTGCATACGTCAGACCGCCTAACTTAGGTTTTGATGTTCCGCTTATTTCGTTGTTTTCATCGCCGTTTTGATTTGTTCCACGGCCTTCGTCAAAACGGCGGCCGGGTCTTGGTTCTCGTTCCACAGCGAGGAAATAGCGGTTCCGGCCGGCACCCAGACGTTGCCCATCTCGGGAATCGAAGGCATCGGCACCGAATGCTTCGCCTGCTCCAGGAAAGCGGGCGCGTAAGGATCGGAGGTAAGGACCGGGTCCGCCATAACGTCCTGCCTCGGAGGGAGCTGAGCCGTCATTTTAAACCGCTCGATCAGATGGTCTTTGCTTGTCGCATAGCTTGCGAACAGCTTCGCCGCATCGGGGTACTTCGTGTACGAATTGACGTACAGGGCCCGGATGCCGGAGAAGCTTACGGGATGCTCCCCGTTGGGCAGCAGCGGCAGCGGAGCGACGCCAAACTCGAAATTGGCTTTGGACAAGCTGGAAATAAGCCAAGACCCGTTAATGACGGAGGCTGTTTTTCCCTCCTGGAAAAAGCCGGTGATGATATTGTCGTTGATATCGTGGATATTCAGCGGCAGGATCTTTTTAAGCGATTGCAAATACTTGGCTCCTTCGACCGCTTGCGGACTGTTCAGCCCGATATCGTTCGGATCGGTGCCTTTCCCGCCGAAAACATACCCTCCGTAGCCCGCAAGGAACGAGTACGATTGGTACAGCTGCCCGACATCCCACATCAGAGCGAACTTTTTGTTCGCCGGATCGTTGTATGTCTCGGCAAACTTTACGATCTCCTCGTATGTTTTCGGAGCTTGAGGCATCGCTTTTTTGTTGTAAAAAAGCGCGTACGTGTCGATGGCCGTCGGATATCCGTAGAGGGCGCCGGAATAGCTCACGCCTTCCAAAGCGGAAGGGAGTAGCTGTTTTTTGTCCTCTTCGCCGAAAGCGTCATTTTCCAGCACGAGGCCGGTCATGACGGCATTGCCGAGCTGATCGTGCGGCGCGGAGAAGACGTCGGCCCCGATTCCGGCCGGACCGTCGGTGGTCAGCTTTTTCACGGTATCGATGGCCGGGACGGGTTCCACCTTTACGGAAACTCCGTATTCTTTCTCGAAGCTTGCAGCGACCGTTTTTAAATAATCCAGTTCGGGTCCCTTCGATTCCCATACGACGAGCTTGGCACCGCTTTCGGGTTTGAGCTCCTTCTGCTGCGAATTTCCTCCGCCCTGTTCCTGCGGCTGCGCGGAAGGCGAAGGCTGATCGTTTCCGCAACCGGTTAAGCCGGTCACGCTCAAGAGAACGACAATTCCGGCGGAAAATAAGCGTTTGGACATGATGATTCCCCCTTCATTTGAGTGCTGAATCGTTTAAGTACTGAAACGTTTAAGTAATGCTTAACCACATCATAAAGGGTAGCTTTCCAAGGAGTCAATGATAAAAAATGGTAAATGCGCTTGCCCTTATTCATAGGGTGGGCTTACTTGCAGCCGTTCAAACATTTTGACCCGTCATAAATTTTGACACCTTCCAGCATTTAGTCTACAATCAATTCAAATTGTTATCTTCGCATGTATAAAGAAAGGGGTATCCGGTCCATGAAGAAAAAGTCTTTGGGGTTTCTGTCCGTCGGTTACGGATACTCTACTGCCGTTTTTTTCTAGTATTCACTTTTATGGGAGAAGTCTGTCCGAAAGTGAGTCGTGAAAATGGCAGAACATTACTAGAATGCGAGGGAATCTAACATGGAAAACTCTAAAATCATTCGAAAAAATCCGGCAGGTGTACACAGTCCCGTAGGCAACTACACTCACCTTACCAAAATTCCAAGAAATTCTGAGCTGTATGTTACTTCCGGTCAAATCGGAGCGGATCAGCACGGTAACATTCCTGATAAGATGAACGAACAAATCCGGAACACTTTCCGTAATATCCAAACCGTCTTGCACGCTGAGGAACTATCATCCGAACATATTATCAAAGTCAATATATGGGCTACCGAAAAAATAGATTGGGATTTTCTATACGAAAAATGGGCCGAATTATTCGGCCTCGATTATCCCGCCATGACGGTCGGCTATATCTCGGAATTAGGCTTACCTGAAATAAAAATTGAAATTGAACTATGGGCGGCTAAAGTCTAATCCTGCTCCGTTCATCTCCCTCACGCAAATGATCATGCGTGGGGGTTTTTTGTTGATTTTAAGGCCGGACGGACACTTTTCTTCGTAAAAACTTGCGTCAGTCCGAGCTCTCGCCATCTTTCGTCTTACGCCATTGCTCACTGTACATCATAAAATAAAAAGACCGCGGTTATCGCGGTCCTGTAAGTGTGAATCCTGCGGCTTCGCCGGTACTTTCAAGGGAACTGTATCCTGTACAGTTCTTTATACCTTCCGTTTCGGCGGAGAAGAACATCATGCTTTCCATATTCCACAATTTCTCCATGTTCCAGAACGACAATCTGATCGGCATTCTGAATCGTGGATAGCCGGTGGGCAATGACCAGACAGGTGCGGCCGGGAAGAAGGCGTGACAGCGCCTGCTGGATTTTTTGCTCGGATTCCGTATCCAGGGCTGCCGTCGCTTCATCGAGGATGATCAGACGGGGATCTTTCAGGAAGGCTCTGGCGATAGACAGCCGCTGTTTCTGTCCGCCGGATAGTTTGACGCCTCTTTCCCCTATCGGAGTGTCGTAGCCTTGCGGCAAAGCGGTTATAAACTCGTGCGCGTTCGCGGCTCTCGCGGCCGCTTCGATTTGTTCGCCCGATGCGGCAGGCTGTCCGTACGCGATATTTTCGCGGATCGTGCCGTTCAGCAGAATGACTTCCTGCGATACGATTCCCAGTTGGCTTCGCAGAGACTGCTGTGTGACCGCCTTCAGCGGATAGCCGTCGATGTATATATCTCCCCGCTGCACGTCGTACATACGGGCGATCAGGTCCGCAATGGTGGATTTACCGGAGCCCGACGAACCGACCAGAGCCGTCGTCTCGTTCCCGCGAAGCTTCAAGAAGAAGCTTTCGAGCACAGGCTGCCCTTCGTCATAAGCGAAATCAACGTCGTAGAAAACGATTTCGCCCTTAACGGACGGCAGCACAATCGCGCCTTCCTGATCGCGGACCTCCGGAACCGTATCCAGAATATCTCCGATACGTTCGAAGGCCGCTGCCGATTGCTGGATTTTCGTAACCAGCCTGCTGAAGGAACGGATAGGCGCCTGCAGCAGGCGCAGGTAAGCGAGATACGCGACGACCTCCCCCACAGTCAGGTTACCCCGCATCGTCTGCCAGGCGCCGAACAGAAGAACAAGCGTCATCCCTATGTAGTTGAGCCAATCGGTCAGCGGTGAAAAGAGCGCCGAAAGCCGCGATGCCGAAACCGCTGCGATCCGGTTCCGGTCGCTCAGCTTCACGAACTGCTTTTCTTCGTTTTCTTCGCTTGCGAAAGATTTGATCATGCGGATACCGGACAGGGTATCCTGCAGGAAGTTGTTCAGCTCGGCGGAGATTTGACGCACCCGTCTATACGCGCTTTTGATCCGCAAGCTGAAAAAACGGGACGATATAAATAAAAAAGGCAGGGTCGCAACCGTCAAAAGCGCCAACTGCCAATCCACATAAAACAGATAGCCGCATATCGCGACGAAAGTGACAAAATCGGCAAGAATGGATAGGCTCTCGGCTGAAACCAGCTCCTGAAGCTGGTTAACGTCTCCGGTCAATCTCGCCATAAGATCCCCTGTCCTGCTGCGGTCAAAAAACTTCACATCCAGCCTTAACGTATGGGTGTACAGTTTATTGCGCAGCCCGAGAACGGCCTTCTGGCTGACAACGGTCATAACGTAACTTGAAGTAAAATGAAGGAGTCCGAGCACGAGAGCCGTCAGAACGATCAGCCCGCCCGTTTCCAGCAGGGCGTCTGCCTTTTTGCCCGGGATAATGTCGTCGATAACGGTTTTTGTCAGTTGCGGAATGATAAATTCACAGAACGAGATGAACAGGACGGCCAGCGCCCCGGTCAAAAGCAGGCCCCAATGGGCCTTTGTGTGTACGAACATCTCTTTGAGCATGCCGCGTACACTCATTATAGAGTGTGACCGGTCCGGCCGGTCTGTTGTTTGCTTCCTTTCTTTCATGGAGATCACGTACTTTCAACTATATTTAATTAGATTATCTAACTATAAAAGCACAATTTTCTTCACCTCTCTTCATCCCACTCTTTTTTAGTTAGATAATCTAATCACATGTCCAATATAGCTCATTGCTCCGAATATTGCAATTCCTGTTCTGCCGTTCATCGCCCGCTCTCCCGGATGAAGAGACCCGGCAGCCCCGCATCGGACGAGGTCTCCCGGTTTAGTCATCTCCTCTGAATGATTCCTTTCCAAGACGCGTTTCCAAGTTTAAGCGTTTTAATTTAAAAACAGTTATGTACTCATAAATGTATTCCGGTCTTCTCCCGCTTCCGCTGCTTAAACTAAGCCGCTTTTCCGATAATCCGAAGGCGTGTAGCCCAGCTCCTTTTTAAAGGCGCGGATCAGGCTCGTGACATCGTTGTAACCGACCTCGCTGGCAATTTGCGGCATCGACTTGTCGCTTTTAAGCAGCAGTTCTTGAGCCCGCTTCAACCGCAGTTGGGTGCGGTAGGCCATATAGGAGATCCCGGTCTTCAGTTTGAACAGATAGCTGAAATAAGGAGCGGAATATCCCACGGACGAAGCCAGTTCTTCCAGCGTGATTTCCTTGTTGTAGTGCTGCTGGATATATTTCTGCGCGTTGTAGATCGTGCGCTGGTTATCCGTGTACGCCGCCAGTTTGACGGCATGCTGCAGGGCTTTGAAATCGGCCGTGATCCAATTCGTCAGATCGGTGCCGTTTTGGCCGTGATAAGGCGGCAGAGAGCACTCGACCTCTCTTTCGAGCTTGGCCCCGGCACTCTGCAGAAGGATGCGGTGAAAGGCGCTGTGCCACTTCAGGCACAGATAAGGAGGCACCCCGTGCAGCGAAGCCAGCCATTTGCGGCCCGCCTTCTCCTGAGCGGAGCGGTTGTCCTGAAGCACCGCTTCGACCCAGGCTTCCGCAAGCCCTCTCCATCTGTCCGAGGTCTCGCCGATGGTATGAACCGTTTCCGGAAGCTCCTCCAGCGTCCTTCGTACGGAAGACAAAAAGCGGTCTTTGCTCAGCGGCTTCAAGAGATAATCTTTCACTCCGCAGACCAGCGCCTCTCTCACGTACTCGAATTTATCGTGCTCGGACACAATGATGGCGGGCGTGTACCGGAACTCCCCGGAAAGCTGACGACACAGCTCCAGGCCGGTCATATAAGGCATGCTAATGTCGGTTATGACAAGATCCGCCCCGTACTCGCGCATGATGCGGAGCGCCTCTTTCCCGTCGGAAGCCTCGAAAATGCGCAGAACCGGAAACCTGGAATTTTCCAGCATATAACGCATCAATTTAATTGTCGTTGAATCATCGTCAACCAGTAAGATTGTATACACCTTACGAATCCCCATTTCTAATGTCGAAGTATCCTGACGGACCCGTTTACAACCCGTATCTCAGCGCCATTATAGGCTCGTTCATCCCGCAGAGGCTATCATCAGAAGCTCGACTGAATCATTAAAATACGGAATCGGGCCGCTCAGGTCATGAAGCGGAAGATCCGGCCGGCTCTTTCACCGGTTATTCGTTCAGATACGTATTCGCACGATCCTGAATCTCCTTGGCCACTTCTTCGGCCGATTTCTGTCCCGTGAAAAACGCTTTGGACTCTTTAAGCAGCACATCTTCAATCATGGAGGTATTCGTAGGGATCGGGTGGATGAGCCCGGAAATCAGCTCCTTCTGGAACTCGATATCCGCCGGGTTAACGTCCACTGATCCGCCTTCCTCGGGGCCGTCCTCGATCTTGACTTTGCCGTTCTTCAACACTTGATCCAGCTGCCTGCCGTAAACGTCCTTGTTCAGCGGAAACCCGCCTAACCCATTGACACCCTGTATGTCATCAGACAGCATAAACTTAATGAACGCCCAGGCTTCCGTTTTCACCGTGGAATTCTCATTAATGCCGAGGATCTGCTCAGGCATATAGAATCCCCCCGGCTTCTGTCCGACGGCAAGAGGACTCCGATAAAGCTTGGGCTGCTTGTACAAGGCACGGGGAAAACTGAAAAATTCCTCGGGATTTTGAATGTAGGCGCTTTTGAACGAAACGACCGCCGGCTTGTCCGCAATCACTTTCCCGTCGAATAACGCCTTAACCTCGTTAAGCAGCCTGATAAAAGAAGCTTGATCGAATTTCGCCTTCCGGTTCGGTTCATCCACAAAGGACGAATAATCGGCTTTCACCATCGCCTTCAGCATGCTTGGCGGGCTTGCGGCATAGGCTGCCGGAGAACCGCTTTTTTTCATAGCTTTGGCTGTCTCGGCAAATTCATTCCAGGTCCAGACGGTATCGTCTATGCCGACTCCGGCCTTCCTGACCGCCCCTTCATCCCCGACCATAGTTTCCAGCATAAAACGCATCGGCATCCCGTAAAGGACTCCGTTTATGTGGAGATTGTCCAGGATATTGCCGAAGTACAGGTCTTTATGGAAAGAAGGATCTTGATCCATGAACCTGCTCAGATTAACAAGCGCGTTACTGCTCGCATATTTCCCCATAGGCAGCGGGTCCAAAACGAGTACGTCAGGACCTTTGCCAGACAGCATCTCGGCGTTCGTCGACTTGATGAACCTCTCCTGATCGCCTACTTTCCAGTTGTCTTTGGTTTGAACGTACGTAAGCCGAATCTCGACATCCGGATGCTTTTGCTCGAATTTCTTTTTCGCTTCCCTGAACACCTCGTCTAGAAAAAGCATCGAAACGATCACGGTCTTTTTGCCGTTCTTGTTTTCTCCGCGTGAAGTGCCGCCGGAATCCGGGGCTTGCGTCCGTCCCCAACCTCCGCAAACTGCGGTCGTCGTAAGAAGCAGCAGGGTCGTGATCAGCAGCAGCATTCTTTTCATTCCGCCCCCCTCCCTCCACATTTCTTCCGCCGGCGCTCACGGGTATTATCTATAGTTATAAGCCCCGTTTGTAAAAGAAAGCTCTCTAACTTGTAAACAAAATGTTTCCATTCTCGAAATCCTTGCCTAAACGAAAAAAATCCCCTGCAAGCCGCCGGGGCGGAGACAGGGGGTTGTCTTTACAGTCAGTCTTTATTGTTACGACATAATCGTCAATTTCCAAAATCAATATGACACTGTTTCTAATAATTAACGCGGAACAAGCCATCTATACCAATCCCATTGTCCGATTTTCAAAGATTTGCTGGTTTACGTGATTTTTAACAAATAAAAGCGATGGCGATATTTAACGAAAAGAATATGAAGCACGCATAAAACAATGACGGCTGCATATTGTACAATCACAAAATCGTTAACATCTGTATTGATTTTGGGTCTGTACCATTGCATGAGATAAAAGGGACCCTGACCGGCACCGCCTGTAAATAAACCGAAAAACACGTAAAATAAGGTCAGACATAATCCTATAGCGGAATTTTTAAATAAGGAGACCAGGGTTACCGTCAAGAAAAAAACCAACAGGAACGAAGGAAATGAATTTACTGCCATGTCAGCCGTCTTCGCGAATCCGTTGTTTGAATTGATACAGATTAAAAGAGCTGTTTCATAAAAGGATCCATATAGTACCGATAAGAAGCAAGGATATATCAGCCCGTATCGGACGGATGAAAGAGGAAGAGAAATGAATAACTCCTGTTGCCGGAGAGAGCCGATCTGATATGTCACGGCTACAGCCGGAAATACATGAATCCAAAACCCGACAAACACCATGAATTCAAGCCCGTTGAAATAGCCGTAGTAATTCCCCAAACAAGCGAATGTGTATACAAGGAAAGGCAAACAAATCAATATGGTTTGAGTTCGAAAGATAAAGAACAGCATGCTTAATTCTCGCTTAACCAAATCATATATCCCTCCTCCAGCGAAGGATCGGCGGGTGTAGCGTGTTCAATGGGCCGTTGGTTTGCCAGTACACGCACCGATAATCTGCCTCCCGTTTCCGATGTGGCAACAATCCGGCACTCATCGCTATCCCTGATTTTCGTAAATTCGTCCTGTGAAAGCTCCATACTCCACACTTTGTTTTCGGCCATTTGGGTTACGTTTGCTAAAGCATTGTAAAAATCCAGATGACCATTCTTCATCATGCACACACGATCACAGGTCATAGCCACATCCTCAGTAATATGAGTGGATAACAGAATCACTCTGTGTTGTGCTTGTTGGCGCAGCAGGCTTCGAAATCTAAGACGCTCCTCGGGATCGAGTCCCGCAGTCGGTTCATCGATCAGCAATAGCTTGGGCTCATGAAGGATGGCTTGGGCAATGCCCAAGCGTTGTTTCATGCCGCCGGATAATTTTTTTATCTTATCGTCACGTTTGGACTCCAAATTAACCTCTTGCAGCACTTGATTAATTCTTTGGCGACGTTTTTTGGAGTCGGTTAGTTTTCGTAATTGACCTACGTATTCCAGATATTCATACACAGTAATGGATGGAAATAATCCCACATGCTGAGGCAAATATCCACATAGCTCCCTTATTTTTTCCAGGTCATGTTTCCAAGTCCATTCATCCAGTTTGATTTCTCCTTGAGTCGGCTCATAAATGGTTGCCAAAATCCGGAAAAGTGTAGTTTTTCCTGCACCATTCGGTCCGAGAACACCTGTTACACCGGTTCCGATGGCAACATTGATTTCCTGTAAAACTTCACGTTTGCCAAAAGATTTTTTTAACCCCTTGATTTGCAGCATAGCAGTAATCCCTCCATATAGAACAACCTTTCACTTCTCTTTTTCCGGGAAGAAAACACGGAATATATTGGAATCTATCTTACTCTTGGTAAGTGTAAGAAAATATTCATCGGGATTTGCGCTAAATATAGACCTAGAATTTACGATAAAACCATGTTGAGGCAATGAAACAACTTTATCCGATGGCTGACGACCAGAATTTATAATTTCGGCTACTTGACTGACTGCTGCTCGCGCTTCTTTTAAAGAAATGAATTTGGGGATTGTAAGATCGGTTTCCTGTGTGAAAGGCCCGTATAGAAGTGTAGGACCATATGTGACTCCTGTAAGGGTTTGATTCTCATTTTTCGATAAATTAGTTACTAGTCCTCGAAAATCCTTTACATTCACTTTCACAGAAAATTTTTCCTTAATCGCATGATGCAACGGATCCTTAGCTTCTTTGGGATCCATAGGATACCAGGGAAGAGTTGATAATAATTCGAAGGAGGTCGGGTTCATGTCTCCGTACTTCTCCGAACGGACATGAAAGGATAATATACCCGTCTCCGTATGTCCGGATGGAAGCTGGACAAACAACAGATTTCGATCTCTGGAAAAAGGAACCGAAGCACCGTTCCAGCTTAAACTTTGAACATCCATGAAGTCCCATAGGGCTAGCGGAATTTGATCGGACTTTGTGCTTACATTCAAGTCTGCGACGTAAGAAAACAAATGATCCTCACGACCATGGTTGATTTGCATGTCATAAGAAGAAATAGTAAAGTCGGCGTAATCCGGAACAGCATCGTTAAACTTGTACTCGCTTGTAACATCCGTTATTTTTTGTGAGGGCGCAAAGCCTGCAAGACACGTAAAGACAAGAAGGCAGACAATCATAAGAATGCGGGCTTTTCTTCCTTTTCTTAGCAAAGGTATGGAAACGAAGAAAACGAAGAAGCATACGAGCACAGCTAGCGTTCTCTGCCAGAAAGCTCCGTCATTCAGAATCATATGTTCGGATTGATAATAACTTTGAGTTATTGAAAGGTTCGTGTCACCCACAGTCAGAAGAGGCAGCCAAGAAGGCGGTATAAATCCCACAAACGAATTATAAGGTCCTAACAATATCCAAATGCTGATTAATACGAGATATGCGGCAAGAGAAGGCCATAGCGTATAAATGGAGTAACCGAGTACAAGGGATACGAAAAAGGGAACCAGCCAGTTAAAAAAAGTATAGACCAATGTGATTCGGAACTGAAACAAAGTAGCATCATCATGAATCCCATATGTTACATATAACAATGCACAAACCAAAAAGATAACATACCAAATAAAAGCGAAGATAAACCAATAGAGAATCTTTTGAAGATAATACCATTTTCCTTTGGGCAGTGAAGCAATCAATTCCGGAATGTGATTGTTATGATCTGACCTCGCCTGCTCAGCCCCGTATAAAAGAAATAATAGATTAAAGCCCATCACAAAAAATATAAGGGAAGGAAAGTCCCTTAGCCCTTCCAAGTATTTCATGGGCAATAGGACGGAAGCCAATTCCGCAAAAATAAATAACAAGAGATATTGAGGTTGTCTCATTAATTGCTTAAATTCTTTAAGCATCTATAATTGTCTCCTATTTATTGAAAGATGCAAGAATAAAGAGTTAGGAAATGTCCTAACTCTTTAATTCTCTCAAGCAAATCAAATTTTAATAGTTCCAAACATTCCCTGCAACTTCATCATTGTTATCACCCGTTGCTTTGATGTAATAGAGGGTGCCTTCATTCATATAGTAAGTTTTGAGGTCATATGTTTTACTTGTTCCCAAATCAATAAAATCTACAGCTTGATCCGGCAATAATGTTCTTTGTTTATATAAAGTAACTCGGCCGTTATCTCCTTGTCGAAGTGCTGCATCATAACGACCATAGATGCCATCGCCTCCCACGTACCCGCTAGTTGCACTGCTAGTGTTAAGCCCTTTAACGGTATAAGCGTGATTAGGGGCGGCAAATGCAGTGACAGCAAATGATAGGGTAACTACAGCAGATACACCTAACGCAACAATTTTACTTTTTAACATAATAGACTTCACTCCAGTCTTATAATTTGATAACGACAATTAATGAAATGACTTGAGGAGACCGATTTTTAAAACGATAAATGAATTTATCTTTTTTTAATAAACAACCCCTTTTTTAGCGGATTAGCACGATTTCTATTTGCAAAGATTATTCCTTATAGTAAAGTTAGTATGTAGTCTTATTTCTTTGCAAAAAGAAATCGTGACTGCTCATAGAGCCGAACCAATCGCCCGGAAAAGCTAAATTGGTTTTGGCTGTTTATGTAGACAGGAGGATAAATATAATCCTTCTGTTTTACATCGACTTTCAATTTCAATATTCATCCATATTTTACTTATATATCCATTATATCAAACAATAATAATTTTGTATATGTTTCTATTCTCTATGGGAAAAATAGTAACCCACCTAATAATAGCACATGAATACATTTCCTGTAAAAAAACAGCCTTCCCACAGATGAGGGACAAGCTGCTGTATTCAGTATGCAACTTCATTTTTTTTCAAAACTGAGCACCTCTCTGCGCCCAAATGGCATACTCGTTCGTGCTTCATCGAAGAAGCTTTTTGTTTTATATTGAAGACAACCCAATGTTTTGATGAGGTATCGATTTTCTTCTAACACTTGATCATCTATTTGGACGCTCTTACTGATTTTATTTGAATTCGATCACAAGCGGGGTTTGTTCCGGATTGCCAGTAGCAGGCGCTCTGTCGTAAGACTTCCAGCCTGTTATCAAAATTTTCTTATTATCGGGACTCCAGTCCATTTGGGACAATACAAGACCTTTGTAGACCAATTTCTCCTTGATCATGTTATGGCCCTGCAGCTTTGCGACGTAGAGAGATTCTTCGTCCTTTGCGTAGGCGATCGTTTTATTATCGCCGGACAGGCGGAAAGTACTGACCCCCGCAGACAGTGCGACCGTATTCTCATCGCGCTCGTCGTAAAGCGTCAGTGTATTTTTGGCGTCGAGGAAAATAATTTGGCTGTCGTTCACATAATCAAACTGCCGCTCGCTGGCCGAATGTTCGAACTTGCGGGTCCATTTATCCTCCGTAACCGCTCCGAGAGTAACATACGAACCATCTTCGCCTATTCGCCCCATCAGAGCCGTGCTGCCGTCGTCCGCAAATTTAACCGAAATCACTGTATATTTGCTATCGCGTTTCAACGCCCGTGGAGCGGGCGCCTCGCTGTTTTCCTGCCATCTCGGCAGAGGAATTTCCTGTGATGTCCGGCTGTTCATGTCGTACACGACAATGGATTCGGTCCCGTACTCTCTGCTTTTCACCGTAAAAGACAAGTATCGGCCGTTGTTGGACCAGGTCATGGCGCTGGTAATCCCTTTCCCTTTGTCCGGTACCCCGGGGGCGAAGCTTTGCGACGTATTTAAATCGAGTACATACAAAGTCTCCCCGGTACGAGACTGGCCCGTATAGGCCATATACTTCCCGTCGGGAGAAGGTTTCCCGGTCTGCGCTTCCCCCGCAAGCGGGGTCAAACTCACGGCGGTCAAATTCCGGTAATCCACCAGTTGGATATCCTGTTTCGTCACCTGATTCTTGTAAGAACCGAGCAGAAGGCGGGAAGACATCCATCCCCATACATCCACCGCCTTGTTTCCGGGTAAGGAGAGTCTGTAAATTTTGTTCGTTTCAAAATCGGTGCTTTCCTCTTCCGTATGCGCGTCTTCCGCCGTATCTCCGATCACGATGGTTTTCGCCTTCGGCAAACCCGCGCAGCCGGCCGGCATAGCTAATGCCGCCAGAAGAAGCGGCAAGCTCAGCATAGATCGTCTTGTCATCATGCTTCCCCCTCCCCGGCCTCCTCGTAAGGCAATTCGATAATGACCGTCGTCACCTGTTCGGCGCTCTTTATCCCGATCGTACCGCCGAGCCCGTCCACAATCGCTTTGCTGATGCTCAGACCCAGACCGCTGCTGCCGGCTTCCCGGTCGTCCGGTCCGCTTACCCGGTAGAACGGCTCGAATATTTTAGCCAATTCTCCGGACGGGATCGTTTCCCCCTCGTTCTTCACGGAAATCCGGACGAATCCCGGCAGTTTCTCTGCTTTGACAAGAACCGTGGACGGAGACCGGCCGTATTTGATCGCGTTGTCGATAATATTGATGTAAAGCTGCCTGATTTTAGCCGGGTCCGCGACCAGGGACAGGTTTTCGTCCGCCTCACAATGAATGAATTTGTTGTACTTCTGGGCTTTCAGCAGCATTCCGTCGCATACGTCACGCAGAATAAGGCCCGGTTCGATCGTTTCCGTCGCATCCTGTCCGCCGGTTTCCCTGGATAGGGTGAGCAGTTGAAGCACCATTTCGTGCAGCCGTTTGCTTTCACTCACGATATGATTCATTCCTTTGGCAAAAAAAGCTTCGTCCCGGCTGCCTACTTCACGAATAAGCTCAGCGTACCCGATGATCGAAGTAAGAGGCGTTTTCAGTTCATGCGTGACATGATCGAAAAATTGCTTCCGATGCCGGTTCAGTTCTTCCAGGCGGTCTCGATCCTTCTTGATCCGCTGAATTTGTTTCTTGATCTGCACGATCATATTGCCGAAGTTGTGCGCAAGCTGGCCGATTTCATCTTTTCTGCGGAAGCCGATTTTGATATTTAAGTTGCCGTTCGTCACTTCCGAAGAAGCTTTAGTAAGTTTGATCAGGGGAATCGTAATGTTTCTGGACAACAGA
The DNA here is from genome assembly GCF_000739915.1 of Paenibacillus chitinolyticus NBRC 15660. GTDB lineage: Bacteria > Bacillota > Bacilli > Paenibacillales > NBRC-103111 > Paenibacillus_F > Paenibacillus_F chitinolyticus. The sequence continues at coordinate 459,534 of NZ_BBJT01000002.1, forward strand.
TAGGAAAAAACAAACGCCGCAATAAAAATAGCGACCGTCACAGAAGAGAAAACGTCCAGAATGTGTTTTCTTTGTTCGTACAGCAATGAAAAATCTTTGCCGAACCGCAGAATGCCGACTTTCTTGCCTTCGACAATAACCGGATAGGCATAAAACACTTCCGCCTTCTGGTCCGTGTATCGGATCCGGTAGGCTGTTTTTCCGACCAGTGCATACTGCAGATCGTCCGGGTTCGCCGACAAAAACTTCGCTTCGTCCGAAGCAAAAATCAGATCGCCCGCAACCGAATAAGCGCTTGTATGACTGGAAGTGACATGGTTCAGATCCCGGACCATTTCCTCCGCCATCTGCTGGAAGTACACGTCATCCGTGTTGAAATGGTTAATCAGAAACGCCTGTTTGACGTAAATGCTGCTGTTGTTTTTGAGCTGGATCAAATCCTGGGTAATGATTTTTTCATTGCTGGTTTCAATGATCCGGACAACGAAATGATGGAGCAGCAGAAAAGAAACGGAAAAGATGACGAACAGCCCGATCAGAAATTTGGCTCTGATGGTCCAGAACATGCCGCTAATCCACCTGTTTTTCAAATTTGTATCCCACCCCGAATACCGTCACGATCAGATCGCCCGCTCCCAGTTTTTTGCGCAGCCGTTGAATATGGATGTCCACCGTTCTCGTATCTCCCGTATAATCGTAGCCCCATACGAAATCCAGCAGTTCCGTCCGGGTGAAAATCTTGCCTCTGTACTTGCACAGCGTGAGAAGAAGATCGAATTCTTTCGGAGTCAGATCGACATCCTCGCCGCCGATTCTGACCGTTCTTTCCTGCTCGACGATTTCGACGTCCCTGAACCGGATCACGGCAGCCGCCGGTGCTTCCGGCATAACGTTGGCTTGGCTGACTCTTCTCAGCACCGTCCGGATGCGGACGGCCACCTCGCGCAAATCGAACGGTTTCGTAATGTAATCGTCCGCCCCGTATTCAAGCCCTTGAATCTTGTCGGTAATATCCGATTTGGCCGTAATCATAATGATCGGGATTTTATAGGTGGCCGTAACCTGTCTGCATACTTCGAGCCCGCTCAAATCCGGCAGCATCCAGTCGAGCAGAAGCAGATCAGGCCGCACCTGGCCGATCTTAAGCAAGCCTTCCGCCGCCGAATGGGCGGTGAAAGCCTCAAACCCCTCCCGGTTCAGCCCATACGCAAGCAAATCCGCAATAGCTTCTTCATCTTCGATGATCAACAGTTTGGTCTTCTCTCTAGTATTCTCCATACCTTCACTCCGTTCTAGATGAAATCGTAGCACAACCTGTGCCGCCGTTACCAGAAGCTTATTTACATTTATTTGCATCGGGAGACAAAAAAAGCCGTCCATCCGCTTCTCTGCGGACAGATGGCTCTATTTTAAATGACCGGTGTTTGCGGAAGGCACGTTGTTTAACCCCTCCCGTCACAAACCGATACGTTCCCTTACCGCGATTTTTTAACTTCCAAAGGCTCCTCCCGGTCAATCAGACAGGCTGCCGCCAAACCGATGCACAAAATCGAAGCGAGCAGAAGGAACGTAACGGGATAGCTGAAGCTTTTCATAAAAGAAAGCGACAATACCGGACCGAAGCTCGTTCCCGCAAACAAAACGAACGTATATACAGACACCGCGATTCCGCGCAGTTTACCGCCCAACTGGCCGACGAGAGAGACGAGCGAAGGAACCGCCAGCGCGATGCCCGCCACGAATACGAGACTTACCGCAACGAGAACCGGCAGACTGGAGATCAGCCCCATCGAAGCCAATCCGGCTGCCGCAAGCGCCAGAGCCCCCCGCAGTGTCATGTGTATTCCGAAGCGTTTCGAGACACGTCCGGCAAACGGCGAGAGAAGCATGGCCGCGATTCCGATGGACCGGACAACCAAAACTCCCTGTTTATCCAGACCGAAGGGAGCTCCGCTTAAATAACTGCCCAGCACCGTATACATGTTCACAAAAGACATAAGCAGAACGAAAGCGACCACATAACTGAGCACGAGCTGCTTGCGGACAAAAACTTGCCCGATCTGCCGGACCGGCTCCCAAATACTCGCGTGGGCCTGCTGGATTCCTCCTTTTGGAAGAAAAACATAAACCAGAACCGCAGTTAGTGCGTAAACGCCGGCAAGCACATAAAATACCGCGTTCCACCCGTACTGTTCGCTGATAAGACTGCTGACCACCTGTCCCACGATTCCGGCCGTCAAAAATCCCGTACTGATAAAGCCGATCGTCGTTACGCGCTTTTCCGCCGGATACATCTCCACGGCATACGCAAGCGCTACCGGTGAGAAAGTGGCAGCCGCCGCTCCTTGAAGCCCCCTGAGAACCACAATCCAAGCAAACGAATGGACCAAGGCCAAAAGGAATGAAATAAACGTAAGAACGAGAAGTCCGGTGAAAATAACCTTCTTTCGTCCGTATTTATCGGACAGAGCGCCATAAATGAGGCATCCGAGAGCAAAGCCGATCGAAAACGTGCTTCCCGCAGCGGCCGCCTCTGTCGGCGTTATGTCATAAAGCCGGGCAAAAACCGAAATCAGGGGAATCGTCACAAACAGACTGGACATGACCGCCAGGCCGGACCAGCACAAAATCACGGTCATAAGGGAATAGTTTCTGCGCACGACAGAAGCATTCGTAAGTGGAGCTTGATTATTCATACTTCACCTCAAGTTGAATGGATGTAATACGGTTATATAATTAGATTATCTAACTACATGACTAAAAAAATTATCTGCCCGTTCCGAGCCGTTTTTCTATGCCTCTGTTAAGCTTAACGAGCATCTTATTAAACAGCTCTCGTTCCTCTTTATCCAATTCATCGACGAGAGACGCGCAGGTGGACCAGAATGCGGGCAGCACCCGCTTAACCAACCCGCTCCCTTCGGGACTAAGCCGGATATGTGTCATCCGCCCGTCTTTGCTGTACGGCTCGCGGATGATCAAGTCTCTCTTGTCGAGCCAGTTCAATAAGGACGTAACCGAGGAGCGGCGTATTCCGAGCCGGTCCGCTATGGAAGAAGGGGTAACGAGCTCTTTGTCTTGATGAAGAGAGATCAGCAGCAGAATATCCATCTTGCTCTCCGTAATGTCGTAATCGGATAAATGAATATCCATCACATCGAGAACACTGTCCCCGAGCCAAAGCATAAGGAGACCTGTAAGAGCGGAATCGCGGTCCGTATCGGAATTCGCGGTGCGTTCCAGCAAATCCCGGTAAGGTTTCGTCCCCAGTTTCGGCAGCTGCTGTTCGGTCGTATATTCCTTGGCGGGTTTTCTGTTCACGTTCATATACCTCCCTTCTCCGTTATTCGCCTATCGTTGTTCGATCATTCACGGTGCAGCTTTCATCGTTCCTGTTAGTTAGATAATCTAATCAAAATCACTATAACGTATCGTTTCCGTTTTTGCAAGCGTCAGTATGGAGCGCGTAACCGGCCGGACCGGGTGTCCACTTCTCACGTCAGCTCCGGGCAGGGGCTTTTCAAACCGTTCTAGATGAAATCGCAGCACATCCGGTACCGCCGTTACCAAAAGCTAATTTACATTTATTTGCACCGTGCGGATAAAAAAACCATCTGTCCGCTCCAGGCGTACAGATGGCCAGACTCTTTATTTGAAGCTCGTAACCCGGTAGAGAATCACGGCCGCTTCCGCTCTGGTCGTCAGGCCGTAAGGCATAATGCCCGTTCCGCTGCCTTCGACGAGTCTTTCCCGAACGAGGGCGGCTGCGCTCTCCACCGCGTAAGGAGCAAGTTCGGAGGCATCGTCGAAACCCGCCAGATCACGGGTACTCCCTGACTGAATGCCGTAACCGGCCGCATTCAGCGCACGGACGATGAGCGCCATCATGTCTTGTCTCGTGAGGAGCGCGCCGGGATCGAAAGTATCCGGACCGGTGCCTTCCGCGATGCCGAGCGCTTTCGCAGTTCCGACCGCCTCGTAATAATACGCGCCGGGTAACACATCTCCGAAGCGGCCCGCCGTGTCGGCCTTTAAGCCGAGCGCCCGCACGAGCAGCGTCACGAATTCGCCTCTCGTAACCGAGCGTGCCGGTTCGAACGTGTCGGCGGTGACGCCTTGTATGACGCCTTTACCGGCGAGAAGTTCTATCGCGTCTTTGGCCCATGCATAGCGGCTGTCCACGTCCGTGAACGTCTTTCTCGCAGGTTCAGGCTTCGGCTTCGGCTCCGGTTCCGGTTCCGGCTTTGGCTTGCCGTCCGGATTCACAGGCGGCTTGGTGCCCGTGACAGGCGGAACCGTGGTCACCGGCGGCAGGGATGAGCCGCCGTCTCCTCCGGAAGAGCCGCCGCCGGACGAACCGTTATCTTTCGGGATTCCGATCTGCACCGCATCGGAATTGGTCCGTACTCCGGCAGCTTTAATGACGAAGGTATAGCTTTGCTTCGGATCAAGCTTGCCCAGCTCAAGCTTGTAGGTGCCGGATTTCGTTTCGTCCGGCACATATTCGCTCCAGTAAGGACGAATTTTGTCGTCCTTCTCGTAAATCCGGTACCCTTTCACCGGCTCTTTGGAGTTCTTCGGACCGTTCCATGACAGTACCGTCCCGCCGCTTCCGCTTTGCACGGCGGCATTTTCGACCTTCGCTGGTTTCTCGTTGGTGCGTTTAATGCCGTACTCGTCATATGGCTTGACGTCTTCTCCCTTGACTGCCGTGTACGACGTGAATTTCATCACATCTTTGGACACCGAAACATCGGTGAACATCTTTTTGAAAGGCTGCTCGTTGATCTTGGCGAAATAATCGTCGTATCCCTTGTATTTCTCGTAAAATTTGCTTCCCACCGTATTCGTCATCAGATAAACTGTTCCCGGTGGATTGAGGGCATTCCCTGCTCCATCGTCCTTGATGTCTTTCATAGGAACATCGTTCAGCATCTGATAAGATCTCATATACATATGATCGTGGGCTTCGAATACGACATCAATGCCCATTTGATCCAATGCCGGAATTAAGTGTTTCTTGTAAAAGGCGATCCGTTCGCCTTCCCATTCCCCGGCATTGTCGCCGGCCGAATAGGGCCCTTTGTGTAACGAAACGAATTTCCATTTCTTGTCGGTCCGGGCTACAACGTTCTTCATCCACTCCAGTTGGGCGGTGAATTCCGGGTCCACCCAATCCACCTGGCCGCTAGGATCCAGTCCCCCTTCGAACTGAGTGTTGAACTGGATAAACAGGGCGTCGCCATATTCGAATGAATAGATCGAGCCCTCATGTGTGCCCGGGATGATCTGCTTCGGCAGATTAAAATGATAATAAAAGTTGTTGTTTTCGGTATTTTCGTCACCCTCGTAGTCGTGAACCTCGTGCCCGCCGAGGATCGGTACGTAAGGCGTGTGAGCCAGCTCGTTCTTGGCCGTATCCAGCAGCCACTGCCACTGCTGCTCCAAATCCCCGTTGTCCACCAGGTCCCCCGTAACCATAAAAAACTTCGGCTGGCCGGCTTTGTCCACCGCTTTGCGGAAAGTATCCTGCCATAATTCGAAGGAAGACTTGCTGGACCCTTGGGAATCCGATCCCACAATAAAGCGGAAATCTTCGTCGGCCGCTCCGTCCGTCGTAAACGATCCGACCGGGCCCCAGCCGTCCGGTTCACCGTTGCCCGCCCGGTACTTGTATGCCGTGCCGGGCTTAAGCCGGTCGGCCGTTACTTTATGACTGGCGAATTTCGTCTTATTGCCGGTATCCCGGTCGCTTTTGACGAAATAAGATTCAATGACTTCCGAGCTGCCGGAGTATGCGGAAGCTTTCGCTTCCGGGAACACGCCGTCTTTCATTTCGGAAGCTTCGATGACTTGAACCACGGTTCCCGGAATGTCTGGGGGCGTATACCAGGCGAAGCTCATCGACGTTTTCGGGTCCCCGTTAAACGTCATGTTCAGCAGCTTCGGCGTTTTGGGCGAGGTTCGGGTCTTGAAGCTCCACGTGATATCTCCGGCAAGCGGATAACCGTCCTCGGCTCCTTTTACAAGTTCTTTCGGAACCAAGACCGTGTAGGTCTTTTCATACGCAAAAGGGGTATGCTTGATTGTGAGCGTATCGCCGGATACTTGAAGGAATGTTTCGGACACGTTTCCGTTCTCGTCCGCTACGGTTGCCTGCTTTCCGTTTTCCAGAGCGATTTTTTTATTGAACTTCAACGACAATTCCCGGTCCGCCGTAATTTCTTCCGACTTGTCTCCCGGAAATTCCGCTACTGCCACCGTGGGCTCCGAAATATCCGAGCCGCTGATGCGTTCCCCTTTCACTTCGACGGCCCGGATCCGGCTCGAACCCGATCCGCCGATGCCCGGCCCGCCGGACGTTTTTTCGTCGGAGCTGACGATCCAGCGGATATACAGCTGAGGCTGGTTATCCGCTTCGGAGGGAAGCGGCAACTCGTTCAATTTGCAGGAGTCTCCGCTGCAGTTGTACGACGATTTGGCCATCACCAGATCGGCGATCGGGGTCCATGTCCGCTTGTCTTGGCTGATCTCAACTTTAAAATTCCGCGGTCCCGATCCGGAAGAGTTCTGCTGGGACGACAGGGTGATGCTGCGGAATCCTTTGGTCGGGACGGCCGCCAGCCAGTGCTTGACCCCGTTACCTTCATCCCAGCCCTGATAGCTCAGCGTGTCGTCTTCCACGTACTCGAACACGCCTCCGGAGTTGCGAAACGTGGACGCGGTGCCGTAAACTCCGCCCGCCGGACGGTAAATTCCGTTGTCACCCGCACCGGCGTTCCGGAAATTCCATTGAACCAAGGTCGAACGATCTTTGGGGACTCCGTATGTAGCAGTGAAAACTCCCTGGTCGGGCTGCACATCCCCCGATCCCCGCTGCTCCGCAATTTGTTCGGCAGGCGATGCCGCCTGCTGCGGCGCAGCAGCGGCAAACAGGCTGCCCGCCGTACTTGAAAACAGGACGACAAACACCGTCAGTACCGTTAAAACGTGATAAAACTTCTTGCTCAATCGCATGGCACTTCCACACATTCCGCTCCCACATCCCTCTCTATTGTCTACAAGAAAAGGGCCTGCATATAGCAGGCCCTTTTCTTTCGTTGCTTGTTATTCGCCGGGTGTCCACCAGTTGCCGGAAACGACTATCATACTCAGCAGCCGGATGCTGTTATCGAAATAATAGCTGTCCGAGGTAGGCGAATCGACGATGTCGCTCCACAGTTTGTTCAGCCACTGCTGATTGGACGAGTCTATCATCGCGCTTACCGCAAACGGCGCCGTGAACGCGATGGCGTGATCGGCTTTTTTCACATTGCCCTTCAAATCATAACCCGAACCGATTTTAGCGGGTTTGCCGCCCGTTGCGGACTGAATCCAGCCGTTCATCTGGCGGAGCTGCTCCAAAGCGCGGGTATCGCCGCTGATGAGATAATCCGTGGCTATTCTCCATGGTGTACGGCAGGAGTTCCAGCTGTATTCGTCATCCGTCGGCTCTTCCAGGTATTTGTCCGGAGCCGGTGCGTATGTTCCGTCCGATTTGCGGACGACGAAATCCGGAAGCAGCCCCGTTTTCGGCGAGTGCTTTTTATATACGGAGTTGATGATCTTGTAGGTCGTATCACTTACTTTGTCCCAATCCGCATTACCAGTCGCGTCCTTGAACGCTTTGAGTTGATGGAGCATGAAATCCGACGGACGCGTGCCCGGTCCGTACTTCGAATCGCTGTCGGAGGCCCAGTCGCCCAGCTTAAGATGAAATTGTTTGGCGTGTACGTCCCGCTTCAGGATCGCATTGATCATCTTGACGGCTTCACTCTTGTAGTTGACCTCCCCCGAACTGCCCCACTGTTTATCGGCGAGAAGCAGGGAATAAGCGATGTCCAGATCCCCGTCCGTCGCGGAGTAGGAACCCGAGCTGTCCACAATGTTGCCCGATGAGTCTTTGGCCTGCTGCCAAGCCATCAAAGCGGCATCGGCCGAACTCGGATGAGCTTTATAGAACCGGTACAGGCCGTCGAAATAAGTTTGCGCACTGGCGTCGTGCCCCGCCATATATGCGGTAATGAGCATCCCGTAGCCGTGGCCTTCCGAGCAGGACACCACATTTTTCGGATCGTCCACGATTTTTTCCCGGTTATAAAAAACATAATACTGGTTCGAAATTTTCGGATGCTTGACGAGGTATCTGGATTTCCATTCATCATATTTTTTCTTTACCTGCTGGTCCATCTGATCCTGTGTAAAATGGTTTGGCTTAATCGTGCCGGAGGTGTAGGAAACGTGCTGAGGAAACGGCTTCAACGCGGATGCGGCAATCGAAACGTTCGAACTTTCCCCATAAACTGGTTCGGTCTGGATGGATGAAGCCGGTACGGTTTCCTGAGCGGAAGCCGTCCCCGGTCCTGCTATCAAAGTGCCTAACAGACAAGCGCAAGTGCTTAATTCCAGCAATTTTTTCTTCATAGACCCTTCTCCTCTCAAAATTGCGTTCGTTATTCGGTAAACGTCGCTGCCAGCCTTTCTTATCCCGCTTCCGGCCACCTCCCTTGCGCATTTCACCCATATCATCTCCTTTTAAATTAAAGCGCTATAACTTTAATCTATGAAGGAGATTCGAATGTATCCTTGTGATCAGCGGAAATAAAGATTTCCGGCGAATTAGAACGGAAGTAAACCGGCCCCAATCCAACTAGAACAATAAGCGCTTTAATTTTTAATGTCAACGGCAAGCGTGCCGCCGAATTTTAAAGGTTTTATGAAGGCACTCCAAATCGCCCTTGCCGGCGTATAAGCGTCTGAATCTCCCCGGCAATTGTACCGGAAAGAGATCAGGATCGGATGCAGAACAAACGCACTCGGATGGAGAGCGTTCCGTATTAAGAATTTATTTTCCGGTCGGCCCCATTGCTTAAAAAAGGCCTATTTTTGCGTAAACAGGAACAGGGTCGGGTACTCCGGAGAAGCCCTATAGAAAGGCAGGCCCAGACTGTACTGCCGCGTCCGGACCTGCCCCGGGTCGTTACCGTGCTTCCTGCCCTCTCAGCAGCGTTTCCGCAACCGTAACGACCCGTCTTGCCTGATGGTTAACGGCAACCAGTACCTTGACGTCGAAATTGCCTCTCATGTCCACCGTCAGGCTTGTGCCGTACGGATTCCCGCCCGCGTCCATAACGGACGCATCCGTATACCCCAGTGGTACATGCTTATATACAAGGACAAGATCGTCGCTTCCTGTCCGCCGTGCACGTTGCTTGCGCTCGTCATGGCGGATACAACCTTGTTCGTCAGCTTCCCTCGTGCCCACAAGGCGCCGGTGGTGTCGAGAAACTGCTTCAGTTGAGTGGCCACGCTGCCGAAACGGGTCGGCGTGCTGATGAGTCCGCCCAGGCGATGTCATCCAAGGATGCTTCCGGCACGTCCGCGGTTTCATCCAGATGCGCCCGCCAGGCCGCAGAGCTCGCGCCGACCGCCTCCGGCGCGAGCTCTGCGGCCCGGAAAAGCCTGACCTGAGCCCCCGCTTCTTTCGCAGCGTTTTCGGCTGCCCGGGCCATTTTGTAGTTGGTACGTGTTGAACTGTAATACAAGGGGTTTTCAAAAAGATGGTTACGTATGCTCTGATCGTCAATCTTTTGCTATACTAATACTATAATTGATAATCATTATCACTGAAGGAGAGAAAATCATCGCCATGACTGATATCTCCAGCCTCCATAGAGAGCCGGTTTCTGCGCCTCATCTCTTTCATATCCCCCTTCGTATTACCGAAGTGAACAGCCAAGTCAAAGATCTTGGCCGAAGCGAACGCACGGGTTGTTCCCGGATTTTCGTCGTTCTTGGCGGAAGCGGTGTGCTGCACATACAGGAGGAGCCGTACGAAGTTTCCCGGGGAAGCCTATACCTTTGCGACGATTTTCAAAAGCTGGACGTTACATCTCACGGCTTGCTGAAGGGCGTGCTTATCGAGTACCGGCGTTTGGGCACGGCAGACCCGGACACCGGTGCCCTGCAATGTCCCGAACCTCTGAACGGTTGCCCGGACAAGCTCTTGAGACAGGCTGACGAACTGCAAAAACTATGGCGCGAGCCCAAGCTGGGCAGTCCTTTCCGGATACAACAGCTGTTCATTGAATTGATGAACGGGCTCTACGAAGAACTGGCTTCCAGGGAGAGGACCGGCCGCTCTTGGCTGGAGCAGAGCGTTAGTTTCATGCAAGCGCACTTTGTCGAGGACCTTACGCGGGATCAGCTGGCCGAAAGAGCGAATGTGAGCCCGGAACATTTTTCCCGCGCCTTCCGCAAGTATACCGGGCGGACCTTCAACGAATATTTGACGCTGCTGCGGATTCGCGGCGCCCAGAAGCGGATTTTGACCGGTTCGCCGGACTTGAATACGCTCGCTCAGGAGATAGGGTATAAAGAAGGCGCGTATTTGAGCCGCAGATTTAAAGAATCAGTAGGCGTCTCCCCTACCGTTTACCGGGGGAAGTCCAAACGGATCGTCACGCTTAATCAAAACTATACAGCTATTCTGACCGTGCTGGGTATTACTCCCGAGCTCGGCGTTTACACGGGCTGGACCGAGAAAATCGCGGGTGGGCCCGAAATACCGGAGAGGCAGAAATTTAACCCTTATGGCTGTACTTCCGCCAGTTTTTATGAGACGGTTGCCGCCGCCCGTCCGGACATCATTATCAGTTACGACACTCAAGAGGAAAATAATTCCCTTCTTCCGCTTGCCCCGGTGCTGGACCTGCCTTTTAAAACGATGAGCTGGCGGGAGCAGTTCCGGATGATCGCCGGGATCGTAAACAAACGCCGGGAGGCAGAAGAATGGCTGGCGCTCTATGACAAGCGGCTGATTCCGATTAACCGGCAGTTGGACCGACAGCTTGGAAGCCGGGGGACTGCGGCCGTCTGGGAAATCGGCCCGGACAAGGCTTACGGCTTCGGAAGCAGCCACGGCAGAAGCTGCCAGATTTTGTATGACGACATCGGCTTTCGTCCGCCTGAGCGGATGCTCGAGCAGGGCTTATCGTGGCGCGGGTACGTGGAGACCTCTATGGAAGCTATCGTCCAATATGCCGCCGATCATATTTTTATTACCGCGCTGCCCTGCGATTCTCATGGACGGCAGCGGCTGATGCGGCTGTTCCGGTCGCCGGAATGGCTTGCGCTCGATGCCGTCCGCCGGCGCAGAGTTTACCTGCTGGATCAACCCGAGCTGTTCTTCGGCTTCGACCCCCTCTCCTCCCTGGAACAGCTGCGCGTTTTGATGAACGTATTGGCACCGGATCACAAATTTACATGATCTTATATCATGTATGTGTATCGTTCTTGGGGTCTTTCCGCTGTACATTTAATGAGAATGATTATCATTTTTATTTAGGAGGACAACCCATGTTTTCTCATCAGCGATTCGCCCTATACCGTTTGCAGGCGGCAGCAACTGCCGTCCTTCTGCTCGCGGCCGTTATTCTATCCGGCTGCGGCGGTCGTGAGGATTCGGCTGCCGGTAGTACCGTGCCAGGCACACCGAACGTGCAGGCTTCGGATGTGAGCGGAACCGGTACAACGAAGGAAACGGCATTCAAAAAGATCTCCACCGTTAAAGGGGAGATTCAAATTCCCGTCCGTCCCCAGCGGATCGTCGCAGAGGAATATCTGGGAAGCTTGATCGCCCTTAATGTCGTACCCGTGGGAGCACCGGGATTAACCCTGAACAATTATTATTACAAAAAAGCGTTAAACGGAGTGGCCGATACGGGAACTTACGGAAAACTTTCCGTAGAGCGCATAACCGGGCTGGAGCCCGATCTGATCATCACCGGGAACGCGGAGACTTACGAACAGCTCAGCAAAATCGCACCGACCCTGGTCATACCGTACGGCACGTTGAAAAACACGCGCGAGGAACTGGAATACTTCGGCACCTTGCTCGGCAAAGAAACCGAAGCTAAGTCATGGCTCGAGGATTACGACCGGCGCATCGCCGCGGCCAAGTCCAAAGTCGATGCCGTTCTGCCTGCCGATGCTTCTTTTACCATCATGGAAAGCACCGATAAAAGCATATGGGTTTACGGGGATAATTTCGGACGCGGAGGTCAGCCGGTATACCAGGCTCTGGGCCGAACCCCCCCTGCCGCAATCTCCGATGAACTCATGAAAAAACAGTGGGCCGAAATCTCGGCCGAAGTGCTGGGACGTTATGCGGGAGATTACATCATCATGACTGCTAACAACAAAACCGCCGAAGACTTCCGCACCGATCCGGTTTGGAGCACGCTGCCTGCCGTCAAGAACGGGAAACTGTACGTGTGGCCGGAAGAACGCTCCTGGTACTACGACCCGCTTGCCGTACTTTCCCAGACCGAAGAATTAGCGGAGTGGTTAGTCAAGACCGGCAAGTAAAAGAACGGGCCGGAAGAAACACCTGTTTAGACTCGCCCCTTACTCTATCTCTTCTCCATCCATTCGCCCCCTCTCCATCGCATAGTTTTAACCGGGCCGCTCTTCTGACAAGAGCGGTTTTTTTCCGCTTCAAAGGATTTAGGAAGACGACGCTGTATTGCCGCTGTTTGCTCTCCCGCCAGAGCTTCCGTCGCTTCGCGGCTCCCCCCCTTCTGCGTCAGTAAGATACAGCGCAGCGCTGTATGTAGCAACGGTTCCTTTCCAAAGAGGAGAAAAAAAGACAGTATCCGGGCACTATTACCCGGTACCGTCTTCCGATATTTGCATTCGCGCTTTTTATGATAAGAGAAGTCAAGTGAGCGTCTCCGACGGTTCGGAAAACTCCGCTTCCATCGGATACTCTGTCTCGTTACTCCCGCAAACTGGCTGGTCTCATATCAGTCCAACTGCTCTCGATATATTCGAGACATTCCTGGTGCGTGCCTTCCTCCAGAACGGCCGTCCAGCCGTCCGGCGTCCGGATAAAAGCGGGCCAAAGCGAATACTGCCCTTCGACATTGACAAGAACCCGGAAGGAACCGCTCTGATCGTCAAACGGATTAGCCATAGAAACTCCCCTCCTCTTCTTTCGCTTTCGCGGACGACAGCTTTCCGGCCAGCATGCGGCCGATGATCGACAGCGGTCCCGGCTGGCACAAATCTTTGTGCCGGCATTCGATATCGTGGCGCTCGATTTCTCCTCCCACATAGGGAATCCACATATCGGGATCGATCGGATCGAACCAGTCCGGAATGATCGTCGAATGGAAAAACAGAAGATCGCCCTCGTATTTCTCCGGCACATAGGCCGCCAAAATTTTGACCGAGTTTTCGTACGTTACACGGAGCTGGCGGATCGTCTCGACACTCAGCGAAGCCAGCGCGCTATTGTCTCCGCGCAGAATCTCTATCGCGGTTTCCATCGTCAGCGGCTCGTCTCCGATGCTGTCGGGGTCGTACCCGCCGAGAGCAAGCAGAGCGGTCAGCGCCTCTTCTTCGTCCGGCTCTCCCCGCAGCGGCAGGTAATGGCTCGGATAAGCGTCCAGCATGGCCAGAAACTCGACGGATTCGCCTTCCTTCTGAAGCTGCACCGCCATGGCGTGAGCCACATTGCCTCCCAGCGACCATCCGAGCAGGCGGTACGGACCCGCTGGCTGGACGGTACGGATGCAGCGGATGTAATCCTCCGTCATCTCGCCCAGCGTTTGTGGGAGCCGGTCGGGACCGGCTATCCCCCGCGCCTGAAGCCCGTAGATCGGAACGTCCGGGTTCAGATGTTTCATCAAGCCGGCGTAGCACCAGCTGAGTCCTCCGGCCGGATGCACGCAGAACAGCGGAGCGCCGGAACCGTTGGAGCGCAGCGGCAGCAGCATCTCCAGCGCACCGTCACCCGTATCCTCTTCGAGCCTCGCGGCCAGTCCGGCCACTGTAGGCGTTTCGAACAGAAGGCCGATACCGGGATCTTTGCCCCATACCTCCCGTATCCGGCTCATGAGACGGACGGCCAGCATCGAATGCCCGCCCAGTTCGAAAAATCCGTCGTCGATCCCGACATCCTCCAGGCCGAGCGTTTCCGCGAACAGTCCGCAGAGCACTTCCTCCTGCGGAGTCCGGGGACTCCGGCTTCCGTTTGCGGAAGCGTAGACGGGAGCCGGCAGCGCTTTGCGGTCGAGTTTGCCGTTAACGGTCAACGGCAGACTGTCCAGCACGACGATGCCGGAAGGGACCATATGATCCGGCAGCGCCGCGGAGGCGTGCAGACGGATCATGCCTGCGTCCGGTACTTCGCCGGACTGAGCGGGAACGATATACGCCGCCAGCCGTTTGTCACCCGGCTGATCCTCCCGCAGGACGACGGCCGCCTGCGCAACCGCCGGGTGCTTCTCCAGCACGGCTTCGATTTCGCCCGGCTCGATCCGGAAACCGCGCAGCTTCACCTGCTGATCGGCCCGGCCCAAGTACTCCAGAGAGCCGTCGGCGAATCTCTTGGCAAGATCCCCTGTCCGGTACATCCGGCTTCCCGGCGGACCGAACGGATCGGCGACAAAGCGTTGAGCGGACAGCTCCGGCCTGCGCCAGTAGCCTCTTGCGAGTCCCGCACCGGACACGTACATCTCCCCGATCACGCCGAACGGCACAGGCTCCAGATTGTCGTCCAGCACGTATACGTCCAGGTCGGGAATCGGTACGCCGATCACGCTGCCGGACCCTGCTTCCGCGCTGCGGCGGTCTAACGGATAGTAACTCACATGTACCGTCGTTTCCGTAATACCGTACATATTAACGAGTCTGGGGAAGTTGTCCGGATGGCGGCTGTACCACTCCTCCAGTTTTCCGGGATCAAGCGCTTCCCCTCCGAAAATGACATGTTTGAGCGAAAGATCCGAAGCCTGCCCGGACTTCTCCCTGTCCGCCTGAATCAACTGATAGAAAGCGGACGGCGTCTGATTGAGCACCGTAACGCGCTGCTCTTCCAGCAGACCCAGAAATTCGGACGGAGAACGGCTTACGGAGAACGGTACGACAACGAGCTTTCCTCCGTACAACAGTGCGCCCCACAGCTCCCATACCGAAAAGTCGAAGGCATACGAGTGGAACAGTGTCCAGGTATCCGTCTCATCGAAGCCGAACCATTCCTCTGTCGATTCCATCAGCCGGATTACATTTTCGTGAGGAATAACGACCCCTTTGGGGCGGCCCGTTGAGCCCGACGTGTAGATGAGATACGCCGGATGGAGGGCGTGATGTCTGCCTGCACGCAGATCCGGTTCGGGATCGGATTCCGGCAGTTTCCGCAGGCGCTCCTCGCAGGCAAAATCGCCCAGTACCACGATTTTCAAGCCACTTCTTTCCGGCATACTTGCAGCGGCGTCCGCCGAAGTAACAAGAATCGAAGGTCTCGCATCTTCCAGCATGTAAGCCAGCCTGTCGGCCGGATAATCGGGATCGAGGGGCAGATACGCCGCTCCCGTTTTTAGAACGCCCAGTACGGCTGCCGGAAGATCCGCCGATCTCGGCAGAGCCAGAGCTACGAATTGCTCGGGTCCGGCTCCCTCCTCCATCAGAAGGCGGGCAATCCGGTTGGCCCGTTCGTTGAGCTGCCGATAGCTCAGCGTCTGCGTGCCGTACACGACAGCGGGAGCATCCGGCCGGAGTGCGGCCTGCCCTTCGAACAGCTCCGTAAGGGTGCGTCCGGGGGCGGACAGTTTGCCTCCTGCGATCGTTTGCTTGGCAGCCTCCGGTCTCGGCTTGGCCGTGAGCGCAAGCCGCTCTTCCTCCAGCAGCACGCTTATGCGGCCGACCGGCTGATCGGGCTGCGCCGCAGCTTGTTCCAGCAGCATCAGGAACCGCCTGGTCAATGCTTCAGCCGTGTGCGGCAGGTACAAATCCTTGCTGTATTCGAGCAAACCTTCTATGCCGCACGGTTCTCCGTCGGGGCGCCGGTGCTCTGTGAGTTCGAAGGTAAGATCGAACTTGGATGACCCTGTCCCCCGCAGCTCCAGCTTCGAGGCGATTCCCGGCAGATCCAGCCTCGTGGCCGGTGTATTTTGCAGCACGAGCATAATCTGAAAGAGCGGATGCCGCGAACGGGACCGTGCCGGGCTCAGTGCCTCGACCAGCCGCTCGAACGGCAGCTCCTGATTCTCGTAGGCGCTGAGATCCGTCTGCCGGACGCGTGCGAGCAGTTCGCGGAACGTGGGCTGTCCGGAAAGATCCGCTCGGAGCACGAGCGTGTTGATGAACATGCCCACGAGCGATCCGGTCGCTTCGTCCGGCCGGCCTGCGGCGGGACTTCCGACCGGTATATCCTCGCCTCCGCCCAACCGGGCCAGCAGCGCGGCGAGCGCCGCATGCAGCACCATGAACAAGCTGGCTTTCCCTTCGGCCGCCAGATCGAGCAGCTGCGCATGCAATTCTTCGCCGATCCGGAACGGAATCACGCCCCCGGCTTGTCCGGACACGGACGGACGCGGATGGTCGGCCGGCAGCGGAAGCTCCTCGGGCAGACCCCGCAGCGCCTCTTTCCAGTACGCCAGCTGGCTTCCCATCAGACTTTGCGGCTCGCTTTCTTCTTCCAGCAGCTTTTCCTGCCACAGCGTAAAATCGCCGTACCGGACCGGGGGTTCGCTCAATGACGGGTCACGGCCCGCGATCCGGGCCGCATAGGCGGATGACAGATCCGACGTGATAACCGAGAGCGACCAGCCGTCGGCCGCGATATGATGCACGACGAGCAGCAGGACGTATTCCCCTTCTTCCCGTTCAAAAAGGACCGCTTTCAGCGGAATCTCGGAAGACAGCTCGAATCCGTGACGAACTTCCCGGTCGAGCGCTTCCTGCCAGTTGTCTTCTTCCAGGCCCGCTGCCGGAATCACCTGAAACACAAACCTATCGGCGGCAGCTTCGCGATCAAATATGCGGATCTGCGGCATGCCGTCAGGCGTTTCTGGAAATACGGTGCGCAGCGGCTCATGACGTCCGGTAACGTCGAGCAGGGCCTGCTTCAGCGCCTGACGGTCCAGTTTCCCGGAGAGTGTACATACCAGCGGGATGTTGTAGGTGGAACTTGCTCCCTCCAGGCGGTACAGGAACCACAAGCGTCTCTGAGCCCTTGATAGAGGGACTACGGCCCCCGGAGCGGCCGGAACGACCGGCGGGATAGCTATCCCCTTCCGGCCCAGCAGCTGTGCAAGTTCACGAACCGTCGGCGCTTCGAATATGCCGGATAACCGCACATCCACTCCCGTCGTTTCGCGAATGCGCAGAACCGCTCGTCCGGCCAGAAGCGAATGTCCGCCCAGACGGAAAAAGTCGTCGTCGATGCCAACCGAGGACAAGCCGAGCACCTCCGCGAACACCTGGCAAAGAAGTTCCTCGTGAGGCGTCCGTGCGGAAGCTTCTTTTGCGGTGCCGGACATTTGCGGAGCGGGCAGCGCCTTGCGGTCGACTTTTTTATTAGGCGTCAGCGGAAGGCTCGCCAAGGTAACCCATACAAGCGGGACCATATATTCGGGCAGCTCCTGCTGCAGCTGTTTTTTCAATTGGGCATGATCCGGTTCATGGAGCTCCTCTGGCACGACATACGCGGTGAGCCTGCGCTCCCCGGGCCTGTCTTCCCGGACCACGACAACCGCTTGAGCTATGCCGGGCTGTCCGGCGATACGGGATTCGATTTCGCCGAGTTCAATCCGGAAGCCGCGTAATTTTACCTGATGATCCGCCCGTCCCAGATAATCGATGCTTCCGTCCGGAAGCCAGCGGGCCAGATCGCCCGTGCGGTACATGCGCGAACCCGGTTCTCCCCACGGATCGGCTACGAAACGCTCCGCCGTTTGAACGGGTCTGTTCAGATAACCGCGGGCCACTCCGGCGCCTGCGATGTACAGCTCCCCTTCGGCTCCCGGAGGAACGGGCTGGAGCCCGGCATCCAGGATATACGTCCGGGTGTTGGCGATCGGCGGACCGATAGGAGGCTTGATCATCGACCCACCCGGAAGTGCGGCCGCGGTAGAATAGATGGCCGTTTCCGTCGGGCCGTATTGGTTGTGCACCTCGCAGCCGAGCTCCTGCAGGGCAAGCTGGAGGCTCAGGGGCAAAGCTTCCCCTCCCGCAATGACACGCAGGCCGTCGAGCCTTCCCGGTCTTGCCGATACGAGTGACTGCCACAAAGTCGGCGTCGCCTGCATGATGGAAGCTCCAGTAGACCTTATTCTGCGGGCCAGCGCTCCTGGTTCGAGAATCAGCTCCCGGGATGCGATATCCAGGCAAGCGCCTCCGATCAGCGGCAGCAAAATTTCCATCACGGAAATATCAAACGCAATGGTCGTCACCGATAAGAAGCTGTCTCCTTCTTGAAGACGGAACTTCCTCTGCATGGCGTCGAGCAGATTGGCGAGGCCGCCGTAGGTTACGGGCACGCCTTTAGGCCTGCCGGTAGAGCCGGAGGTATAGATCACATAAGCGGGATTGAGCGGAGACGGGCGCAGCGGAAGACATTCGGCATCTGCATGGTCTCCGGTTTCCGGTATGGAGCCGGGACTTTCCGCGCGGTCAACCTTGTCCAGTTGATCGAGCAGTAGCAGGGATATCTTTCCCGTTTCCGGCAGCGCACGCATCGACTCCGTATCCGTCAGGAGGCAGGCCGGCTGCGCATCTTCCAGCATGTAGACGATGCGTTCCGCCGGATAGTCCGGATCGACCGGCATATAGGCCGCTCCCAGCCGGAGAACCGCCAGGATGGAAACGACGGCCGCCTCGCCACGCGGAAGTGCAATCGCGACGAGCCGCTCCGGTCCGATCCCGAGCCGTCTAAGCTCCGCGCCAAGAACCGCTGCCTGCCGGTCCAGTTCCGCGTACGTCAGCGTCCGTCCGCCGCACACAACGGCGGACGCATGGGGCGAAAGCTCCGCACGCCGGCGGATCAGCTCCGCTGGTGAATCTCCGGGCACGTCGCAAGCCGTATCGATCCAGCGGTTCAGGAGCAGATCCTTCTCCGAAGGCAGCAGGGTGTCCAGCAGTCCGGCGGGTGTATCCGGGTTAGCGAAGGCGGCCGACTCGAGGAAACTGAGAAAACGGCGCCGGTGGCCCGAAAGTTCCTGCTCGCTGTAAATGCCGGGATTTGCATCAAAGTCAATCTGCAGGCCGTCACCGTCGGAGGCTTCATAAATTTGTAGAGACAGATCTTCGGCGGGCCCTGCGTAAACGGAGTGCCGAACCGTTCCGGCCGAGGCGAAAGATGGGGTTTCCACGAACGGAATAATGTTGATCATCGGCCCGTAAAGCCTCCGCCTTTCGCCCAGCAAACCCAGATCCCTTACAAGATCATGCTGCCGGTAGCGCTGATGCCTGCGGAGTTTGCGCAGTTCCGCCGCAACTTGCTGTCTCAAGTCTCCCCAGCTCGTTTCGGGCCTTACGGTCAGGCACAACGGCAGGACGTTCATGACCATACCGGGTACATTCAGGGCCGAGCTGCCCAGCCGGTTCATCAAAGGAAGGCCGAGCCGGATATCCGCGGAGCCCGTCATCCGGTGCACGTAAGCGGCGGAGGCGGCAAGCACCGCTTCCGCCCAGCTGCATCCGGCCTCGGCGGCGGATTCGGTCAGCACACGGCTTGCCGCGGCAGCAAGCCGTCCCGATTGCCGGAGAGGGCTGCCGTCCGGGCTGTTTCCGCCTCTGCCCATGACGGAAGAGTCGGGGGCATCACCGAGCTTGTCCAGCCAGTACGCCCGGTCCCTCTCGTGCTGTCCCGATGCCCGGTATGCCTCCTCCTCGCGGAGAACTTGCTCGGGAGAACCGAAATTATGCGGCGGAACGGGACCGCCTGCTGCAAGAGCGGTATAAATCTGAGACGCTCTCCGGTGAAGCAGCGCATAGCCGTACGCGTCGATCAGTATATGATGAATGCGCTGATACCAGCACCAGCGGTCGGAAGCCAGCCGGATCAGCGCCTGGGTAAACAAAGGTCCTTCCGCGAGTTCCACGGACTTCTGCAAATCCTGGCGCATCCACGCTTCCGCCTCGGCAAGAGGATACTTCATCCCGCTGACGTCTATTTTCAGCAGAGCCCAATCCGTTTCGGGTCCCAGCTCCTGCCACGGCCCTTCGCCGTCCTCGCCGAAACGGGCGTGCAGCCACTCCGCTTCCCGCACCGTCAGCCGCAGTGCCTGTTCCAGTAGTTCCTCGTTTATGTCTCCGTGAATCTCCAGCCATTCCGCCGTGTTGTAAACGGAACGCTGTCCGTCCATTTGGTGGGCGTACCAGATTCCTTGCTGAGCGCCGGAAAGCGGCAGCCGGAGGGCGCTCCCTATCATCAGCGCTCCCCCCTTGCGGCTGCATCGTAATAATCCCCGTTCGGAACGAAGGTTACGGTTCTTGAAGCCAGCAGTCTGCTCCAGGCAAGCAGCGTCGGTTCTTCGGCAAGCTCCGCGAACGTAACGGACGCCCCCAGGCTTCTCCAGCGTTCGGCCAATGTCATAATCCGGATGGAGTCGAGTCCCCAATATTCCGGCAGATTATCCTCGTCACCTATCGCATCCGGCCGCTCCCGCAAAAGCCCGGCAACCTGCTGCCGCAGAGCCGACAAAGCAAAGGCGTACGGATCGGGTGCGCCCGCCGCTTCCGGCCCGTCCGACCGGCCGTCAGCCGCAGCGGTTTCGGCGATACCGGCGGCTGCGTTTGAAACAGCCCCCGCTTCCGCCTGCCCGAGGTTTACAGTTTCTGAAGTCTCTTTTGCCCACTGCGCCAGCAGCTGCTCCGTCGTCAGTGTGACCGCGCAGCGCTCGGCCGCGTATTTCAGCGCCAGGTCGTGTTTTTCCCGCGAAAAATCGGCCAGAGCGTCACTGACCATAAATGCCTCGATATCTCTCATAAAAGCCTCGCAGGCTGTCATCAGGCAGCCGATATGGGCATAAATTCCGACGATAATCAGCTGGTCCCGTCCCATCGCTTTCAACTGATCGGCCAAATCCGTTTTCTGAAAAGCGCTGTAGCGCCATTTGGTCAGCCGGATATCGTTGTCTCCGGGCTCCAGTTCCGCAATGATTTGCTGTTCTCGAGGGTCTGGGCCGATACCGGACCCCCAAAAATCTTGAAGCAGCCTGCGCTGTTCGGGTGTCTGTGCACCGGGCTGGGCCGAATAAATAACCGGCACACCCAGTTCTCTGCAGCGATTTGCGAGCAGCCGGATATGTTCCGTCAGCTCAGCCGCGGGCGATTGGCCCGGTTCGAAGCAGTCCATAAAATACTGCTGCATGTCGTGAATAAGGAACGCCGCCCGGGCCGGGTCCGGTGTCCAGGAAACCCGGTTTGCGGGTAAATCCTCCGCCGTAGGCATCGGGTATGATTGTACGGATGGTATTGCCATTTCAATCCTCTCCTTGTCAGGCTGTATAAAGTAAGCTGGGCTATCCTTGTCCGATGACCCGCTGTGCGAATCTAGCTTTTGACTCCGGCTTCTTCCAGCAGCAGAGCCGCAATACGCTGTCGAAGCTCTTTCTTGCTCACCTTGCCGACTCCCGTCTGGGGAAACGAATCAATGAATTCGAACCGGTCCGGGATTTTATAAGCGGCCAGGCCGCGGCGGCGGAGGAAGGAGCGCAGTTCGTCGCCACCCGTATGAGGATCCCTCGACAAAATAAAAGCGCAGGAACGCTCGCCCAGAAATTCGTCGGGCATCGACACGATGGCGGCGTCCCGAACGGCGGAATGGGCAAGCAGATGGTTTTCCACTTCTTCCGTGCCTACCTTGTCGCCTCCCCGGTTAATCTGATCCTTGGCTCTGCCTTCCACCACAAGATTCCCCTCAGGGGTCATACGCGCCAGATCTCCCGTCCGGTAAAAGCCGTCCGGCGTAAAACTGCGCGCATTGTGCTCGGGGGCTTTGTAATAACCGCGGATGGTATAAGGTCCCCGGGTCAGCAGATGACCGATCGTTCCCGGAGCCGCCGGACGATCCTCGTCATCGAGAATCAGTACTTCGTCAAGCGGTGACATGGGCCGCCCTTGTGTGCCCGTAATGACGCTCTCCGCATCATCCAGCCGGGTGTAATTCACAAGACCTTCCGCCATGCCGAAAACCTGCTGGAGCGTGCAGCCCAGCTCGGGCTTGACGCGCTTGGCCGCCTCCTCGCTGAATTTGGCTCCGCCTACTTGAAGAACCTGGAGCGGATGAAGGGTTTCGCCTCTCGTCTTGGCAGCTTCCAGCCAGACAAGCGCCAGCGGCGGAACGACAGCCGCAATAGTGCATTTTTCCTTCCTGATCAGCGGAAACACCTCGTCCGGACTGCCCGACCGCGCAAGCACGACCGTGCCTCCGGCATACAGGGTTCCGAGCGCCCCGGGCGAGCTCAGCGGAAAATTATGCGCGACCGGCAAAGCGGCCAAATATACGCTGCCGCCGTCCAGCCCGCATACTTCCGCGCTGCGCCGAAGACTGTATATGTAATCGTCGTGCGTACGCGGAATGAGCTTGGGAAGCCCCGTGCTCCCGCCGGACAATTGGAGAAAAGCAGTGTCTCCGGGAGCAGGACCGGCATCCGGCGTACCCGGCTGTTCTTCACGGACATCGGATGCTTGTCCCTCGGATCTATCCACCTGTAAAGGATGTAATTTACCCCGAATAGCCGGAATTTCGTGTGCATACGTTTCTTCCAAACTCAGATGATCGCCCGGATTTCCGGCTACGAGTACGTGACGGAGGCCCGGAACTTCGGCTTTCACTTCCGAAGCCAGCGTGCGGTAGTCGAAGCCGGCGTACTTGTCGATGGTGATATAGGCCTCCGCTTCCGAATACGAAGCGATATGAACAATCTCGCTCCGGCGATGGAGCGGCAGCGCAAAGACGGGAAGAGCGCCAAGCCGGAACAGCGCAAAAATCACGTCAAAGAATACCGGCACGTTCGGAAGCTGCACGACGACCCGGTCGCCTTTCCGGATTCCGAGTCCTTTCAATCCGGCGGCCAGCCGGTCGGCGTTCAGATCCAGCTCGGCGTAGGTGACACGCTCTTCACCGCCGACAATCGCGGATCGGTCGCCGTGGGCCGCGGCGCGTTCACGGAGCATTCCGCCGAACGTTTCACCCCGCCAGCAGCCCGCTTCGCGGTACTTCCGGACGAACTCGTCCGGCCAGTACGGATAATCTTCGCTCATACGCTCTTGCCTCCTCCGCCGCTTCCCGTATCCGGGTCCATTCCCATCGCGAGAAGCAGCGTTTTGAGCTTCGAGGAGGTCTCGGCCAGTTCGGCAGCAGGGTCCGAACCTTCGACAATCCCGGCTCCCGCGTATAAAGTCACGGCATCTTCCGCGATCTCCGCGCAGCGGATCGTCACCGCCCACTCGCCGTCACCGGCCGCATCGCACCAGCCGACCATACCGGTAAAATACCGCCGGTCGAACGATTCGAGCTCTCGGATGGCGGTTCTCGCGGGACCTGTCGGGGTGCCGCATACCGCCGGCGTCGGGTGCATGGCGACGGCCAGTTCAAGGGAGCTTGCCGCCGGTTCCAGCAGCTCTCCGGTCACCTTCGTGGACAGATGCCACATCGTTTTGGTCCCGATGACCGAAGGCTCTGCCGGCACATCCAGCTTCCGGCAGTAAGGGCGGAGCGCGGAGGCTACCGCATCGACCACAACCGCATGCTCGTGGCGGTCTTTAGCCGACAGCAGGAGCGCGTCCGCACGCCGCTTGTCCTCGGCGGGATCGCTGCTGCGGGCCGCCGAGCCGGCCAAGGGATTGGCCGTGACCAGCTGGCCCGAACGCGCGACAAGCAGCTCCGGACTGGCGCCGATCAGCGTGTGGGCGGCGGAAGCCGGCGCCGTGCCTTGGCCCTGGCCGGGATTGTGGCCGCTGCCGGACGCTCGCAAAGGAACGGCAAACGTATAGCCGCGCGTATTGCTTGCCGCGAGGCGGCGCAGGAGGCGTCCCGTTTGAACGGGCGGGCAATTTTCCAGCCGCAGCGAACGCGACAGCACGACCTTGCGCAGTTTGCCGGACCGCAGCTGCTCCAGTCCTTTTCGCACCGCCGCCTCGTAATCGGATTCCGTCGGGAACGATACGATTTTGAAGGTTCCGCCGTCGACTTCCCCGTCAAAAACAGAACGGGCCGTATCGCCCGCAACATCGGCTTGAACCGCCTCCGCATCCGCCAAAGGACCGGCCCACTCGGTATGCCGCGGTACGAACAGTTCCGGTCTGACTCCGCTGTTCACGGTGAACGGAATCGCTCCGACGATAACGGGTTCGGCGGCATTCCCCGCGCGGACACCCGCCAGCAGGTCCGCGACCCGGCGGGGCAGCCGCTCCAGTTCTTCCCCTTTCCCTTCAACGGAAAGTCGGACAAGCTCCCCTTCCGCAAGCAGCGTCCGGCGGGGCGAGCCGAAATAAAACGCCGAACCTTCGCTGTACTTATCGAGCAAGTCGGCCGGGGATAACAATTTTTCCTTTTGACCCAGCATCATGTTTATCCACTCCTTTTTATCTGTCAGCGGCCGAGCGTGGCTCCGCCGTCGATTCGAATATCGTGAAGCGTTATATGACCCGCCTGATCCGACGAAAGAAAAGCCGCGGCCCAGGCGATATCCTCCGGAGTCGCCAGCTTTCCGAGCGGAATGCCCAGCTTGTACAGTTCCGGCGATCCCGAAATCGTCTTGAATTCCCCGCTTTCGTCTTCCCACATGCCCCGCTGCATCGGCGTGTCCGTCGATCCCGGGGACACGATATTACAGCGGATTCCCTCCGCGGCATGCTCAAGGCCCAGGCATTTCAGCATCATGGCCGCGGCGGCTTTGGACGCGGCGTAAGCGCTCATACCGTAACGCGGCACGGTCCCCGCATTAGAGCCGATCAGCACGATCGACCCCCTGCGGCGCTTGGACATGCGGCTGATGACGGAGCGGCACACATAGAAGGCGCCGGTCGTGTTCACGGCGAATGTCCGCTCCCACTCCTCGTCGCCGAGCGTTACGCCGGTTCCATACTGCAGCACTCCCGCCGCATGCACGAGTATATCGACCGGGCCCTGCTCACGCTCGATGCGGCCGATGACTTCTTCCACGGCCCTGCTGTCCGCCACGTCGGCCGTATAGGCAGCGGCGGAAACGCCCGAGCTTGCCAGAGCTTCGGCTGCCTGCGCCGCCTTGTCGCCCTGCCGGTCTACGGCGGCTATTACGGCGCCCAAGCTGCCAAGGACGGCTGCGGCCGCTTCGCCGATGCCTTGGGCGGCGCCCGTCACGACGGCAACTTTGCCGGAGATTCCCGTGAATGGCACACGTGCAAACGGACTTTCTGTCATTCTTCAATTCGCTCCCTTCCATTGGCTGTATGTCCAGGTTCCTCTTGCCGCTTTCGTTACGGGCGGAAAGCGAACCTCAGCCCCCGGCTGATCAATCCGGGAAGGACGGAAACATGCCCTTCCTCTTCGAACGAATGCCACTGTGCGCTTAAGCCGCGGTTCTCCAGCTTCGAGAGCCTGACGGCCATCTCTCTGGCCATTCTGTAATTGCCCGAGGGATGCGCATTTTCGAGCTCTCCCATCGCAATCAGCGCCCGGATGCCCGGACTCTTCTGCAGCGAACCCGCGTCAAGCGCAGCCGTAAACAGCTTCTCCCGTTCGTCGAGCCATTCGCGGTTCCAATGGATGGACGGGCTCCCGGCGATATAGGTACGGAAATATTCCGGTCTTGTAAAAAGCGTATGCAGGACGAACAATCCCCCGAGAGAATGACCCATGATCGTCTGATTCGTGAGGTCGACGGGGTACTCCCTTGCGATGACCGGTTTCAGCTCTTCCTGAATGAAATCCAGGAAGGCAGCCGCGCCTCCCTGCTCCGGAAGCATCGTTCCGTCCGGTTTGCGCGTATATTTGGCAGTCTTTTCAGGCGTATAATCGAAGTATCGCTGCGGATGAAACGGTTCGTCCGTCGGATATCCGATGCCTACGATAAGCGCCGCTTTGACGCCCGTCACTTCGGGACGTCGGCATTGAACCCGCACAGCCTCCGTAACGGTGGCAAATACCGAATTGCCGTCCAGGACATAAAAGACGGGATAACCCGTCGAGGGAGGCGGTCCCGGCGGAATTGCCGTCATAATCCGGTAGGACAGATTCGTTCGGGACGAACGCATCACCCGCTGTTCGGCGTTCGGAATCCCCACACCGCCATTCGCCGTCTCTCCCTGAAAAGTTCTGCGGGGTATTCCCACACGTGATACCATTCTTTGCGGCCTCCTAGTAAAGAAATGTAAGCATTCATTTAGTGATATTGATAATCATTTTCATTTAAAATTATATAGGCTCCTATCCCCCCGGCACATGGAAGAAATCCGGAATTTATTTGGTCAAAATCCATTTTTAACTAATAACTTTACAGAAAAAAACCGTGGACGGGATTAACCCGTACACGGTTCTCTCTATCATTTCGCAATCAGCTTGACCACATCGTCGATCATCATTTCGTCGGCAATCATTCCGCTTCCCAGCCAGTATTCGCTGTTCACCTCATAGGCGTGTCCGGCTTGGACGGCAGGAATCTTTTTCCAAAACGGACTATCGGTGATTTCTTTCATCCGCTCCGTTCCCTGCCCGTATTGATTCATCATAAATATGTAATCCACGTCCAGGTCGGGCAGCACTTCAAGCGAGATAGCTGCGGAGTTTTTGCCGTCCACCAGCTTTGACATCCCGAATCCGAGTTTATCGTGAATGACGGCACCGGCCAAGTATTTGCCGCCCATCAGGCTTACGCCTCTGCTCGCAAAACGGATGACAGCGGCCTTTTTACCCGGCGCAGCCTGCTGCAGCTTCGCTTTCGCTTCCTGCACTTTTTTGTCGTGAGCCTGCAAAGCTTGCTTCGCTTCCTCGGTCTTGCCCAGCAGCTCGCCGAGCTTGCTTAGTGAAGCAGCCGGATCGCTTGAAGCGTTTTTGAATACATACGTCGGAGCGATCTTGGAGTATTTCTCGTAAACTCCGTTGGATGCGTACGATTCTGTTTGCAGAATAATCAGATCGGGCTGAAGTTCGGTCACGACTTCCGGAGAAGGGGCTCCGCTCGAAAAGTCAAGCTTGGGCACCTGACTCAGCTTCTCCTTCAAGTAACTGTTGCCTTGTCCTCCCGCAGACCATTGAGCGACCGGGGTTACTCCAAGCTTTGTGAGCGAATCTTCCAAGTAGGGCGCAAAGACCCGTTTTGGAGAAGCCGGCACTTTGACGGTATGGCCAAACTCGTCCGTAAACGTCCGTTCCTGTCCGCCGGCCGCACCGGTCGGTGCCGCCGAAGCGCTTGTATCTCCCGCTTTGCCGTCAGCGGATCCCGCATTCGGATTAGCTCCGCAAGCGGTCAGCATCAGAGCGGTGCATATAACGGCGAGCACCTTCACCGTAACGATTTTATTCAGGATACCAAATGAATTGCGCATAACTAAGCTCTGCCCCCTATGATAATGATTCTCATTCACAGGAATTATAAGTCAGCGGGAAGACTTCCGCCATGCACATGATCCAGAAAGGCGTTTGGACATTTTCCCGTAAACAGCAGCATCGCTTCATCCAGCATACGTGCGACGGCGACCGGGGAGTATTCCAGCCAGGGATCGGCCGATATGGGATAAATGTTTCCCGAACGGACCGCTTCGATCGTTTTCCACTCGGGTGAGTGCTGAAGGGCAAGCCAGTAGGCCCTCGACTCCGATTCGGGGCAAACCAGGACGAGAATCCGGCTCGGATCAAGCGCTCTGATATCTTCCGGGCGGATCGGGGCGGACTGCTTGCCGGATGAAACCTGCCGCAGGTTCAAATCTTTGAAAAGCACATCCTCCATTCCCCGGTTACTGTAGGAATACAGCCCCTTGCCGTAAAGCCGCACGATCAGGATCCCGTCATCTCCAAGCGCCGCCTCCGACTGAATCCGGGCCTCATCCGCAAGCTTGTCGTAGCCCCGGATCCACTGCTCCGCCTCGTCGGTACGTTTCAGGAAAACCGCGATAAGGCGCAAATACTCCCGCCAGCCCAGCTCCTGTGAAGTCGGGACAAAAAGAGCGGGCGCGATTTTACCGATCGTATCCTGCTGCTCGTCGCTTAATCCGTCCCCGGCCACGACGGCATCCGGCCTCAGGCGCGCCATCAGATCCGCATTTTCCTCGAAGGTTCCCGTAACATAAGGGTCCGTCAGCTTCAGCGCGTATCTGATTTTTTTCCGGTACGAGTAGTAATAATGAGCCGTCCACTTGGGATCGAGCGGAGCCGCCAGCGGCGTCAGGCCAAGGGCGATCAGATACCCGGTCATGTCTGGGGACCAAGCCGCGATCCGGTGTTTCGAACTCCGCGCGAACTCCGTAGGTGACATGCCCACTTCCTTTTTAAATTTCCGGCTGAAGTAGTATTCGTCCTTATATCCCACACGCTGGGCGATTTCCCTCAATAGAAGTGGTTCGGGCTCGGACAAATAACGCTTGGCCCGGTTGATCCTCAAATCGGTCAAATAGTCCATGGCACTCTGGCCGAACGTTTTTTTGAAAAGATCGACAAAATATTTCGGACTGACATGAACGCGTTCGGCAAGCTGCCGGACGGTCAACTGCTCGTGATAATGCGAATCCATATACACCCGGATGTCAGTCAGGTATGGTCTCGTGGCCGCTGCTCGTTCTCCGCGACCTTCGATGCGTGCCGATGATTTGCCCGGCTTCATCTGCATTCCCCCTCATCTGGGATATAGAATAATCGACGTCGTGATTCGCCTGCTTTTCTCTATTTTAATTTAAATGATAATGATTATCAATGATAACAAAAAAAGAAAAACGTCCCGCCTCAAGCATGGAACGCTTTCCAAAATTGTCCCTCCCGGTCGATGATGGCGCCAATCCGGGCAAACGGGATGGTAAAAGTCGGAAAACCTGCGGCATACGGGCCGATTTCGTACGGAAAAAAATAGAGATGAAGCGCATTCTCGGTCACAAAGAACGGTTGATCCGGCTTAATGCCCTTATAGCTGTCCGGAAACACATACGCATATTGCGGGTCTTCTTTAATCTGCCTGCCCACGATAGCGCTGAGTATGCGGACATAGTCACTTCCCGGTTTAAACAAATCTTTAAGTGCATACATGCGGCCGTTCTCCAGGTTAAGGATCGCATACGTTTTGGAAGGCATGCCGTGAGCGGCGCCAAACGGGTATTTGTACCCGGTCAATTCCAGCTCAAGCAGCTTATCTTTGAAAAAAGCGACCTGGAAATCGCCGGAATACGAATAATCAAGCTTCACGTCTCCGGGAACGGGCTTCACCTGGCTCCATTCCTTCAGTCTGTCGTTGACCGAACGCTGTACCGTCTCGTCCTTCAGGCCTTCGACCTGCGGGTAATAGACGAGATAGTCGCGGTTCGGCTTATATTTACCTTCTCTTACGAGGTAAGGCGGTCTCAGGGGAATAACCGTGTTCTGACGCCAGATAACCTTGCCGGCACGGTTCAGATAAGCCAGCCTGCGATCGGTGTATGCTTTGATCAGTCCTCCCCGCTCGAGCGTGAGTGTGCCGCTTCCTTCCACTCTCGGATAGCCCGGCGCCGGTTTGCCGCTGCGATCGATGAAATAGGTTTGTTCGGCTTCCGTCACCGAGGCTAACCCGTCCTTGAAGTCGGAAACCTCGTCGTACAGAAAATCCGACAGCAGCGCTCCGTCCCAGTCCGCGATCGCGTAAACCGAACCGAGGAAAGGCTGTTCGGGATCTATCGCCCTGCCGAGTGCAAACCGCTTCTCTCCCAAATCGCGGATGTCGTTGTAAGCCGGCTTGATCACATACCGGCCCGCTTTATCGATGACGCCGTATGTCCACTTGTAGTCTTCCGACGTACTGACAACGGCACGGCCGTCATGGAACGGCAGTCCCACCGTAAAGGACGGCGCAATAACGACTTTCCCCCGTTCATTGATGTAGCCGTACTTGCCGCCGGAAGTTTGCTGGAACGCAAGAAGGCCGTCTCCGTGCGGTCCGACGAATGCGTAAGGGTAGGACGCCAGCTTGCGGCCGTCCGGAGCGATAAGCGCATAGTCGCTGTCGCGGATTTTAACGACGGCCCGGTCGTCGCTAAAATCGTTCGCTTCCTCGAACTGCGCCGGAATCACCTCTCTGCCCTGTGCATCGAGATAGCCGTATCTGCTCGTTCCGGTATCGCCGCTTCCCCCTTCGGTGACGTAGAAAACGGCTCGCCCGTTCTCCATATTGGCGATGAACGGGTAGGCACGACGAGTCAGAACTTTGCCTTTCTCGTCGATCAGCTTGAAGCCTTCGCTGTCGATGACGACCGCCCGGCGCTCCGAAAACGGATTGATCGAATTGTAAACAGGCCGCACGACAAAGTGCGCCCACCGGTCGATCAGGCCGTATTTCCCGTCCCGTCCGACGACGGCGAGTCCGTTCTGCTGGAAATCCGCGGCGTCCTCGTAAACCGGCCGGATCGCCAGCCTTCCTTCCGGATCGATGTAGCCCCATTTCAGTCCGGACGTTGTTTTCAATGAAGCGGGATACAGGGCCGGCATCCGTGCTTGGGGTGATCTGCCGAGCCCGTTCAAAATGTTCAACCGGAGCTCCAGCAGTTTTTCACGCGAAGGATAGGGATTCGGAAAAGACAGCGCCTTCCGGACCGATACCAGCGCCGCCTCCGGCAGCCCGGCCCGGTACTGGGCGTCCGCCAAGTAGTACCAGTAAAACGTATAATCCGGATGCTGCCGGGTCATCGCCTCGTAGTACCGGACCACACGCGGAAAATAATAAGGATAAACATCCGGCGCCGGCACAAACGCCCCGCCGCTCCACCTCAGCACCTGGACGCGGTAGGCTTCTCCCGTATCATGAATCCACAGCGCCACTTCGGCTTTTCCGTTACGCCCGGTAAGACCCGGCATATCCTCTGCTTCGATATAACTGTAGCTCATGTCCGCGGGAGCGGCGTCTTTAAGCCCTTCCGGCGTCCATTCGTAAACCGACAGCTTCGACCAAATGGAACCGATCTGCCAGCCTACGAGCAGATTGTTGAGACCGGCCCGCAGAACGGGGGCGGACGACAGCAGCGTTACGCCGTAACCGGTTCCTTTTACAGTCGCCGCTTTCTGCCAAACGCCGTCCCGGCAAGTCAATACAAGCAGGTACATTTCACCGTTTAACCGGTAAACCGCCGCAATTTCCGGTATGCCGTCCCCTGTTAAGTCGGCCGAGTGAATCGCGGGTTGTGCGGCGGGTTTCTCTATCGTCATCAGTTCGGCTCCTTGCGGTAAAAACCCCGATACTAGCGAAGTCACCTGCATCTCGTCAGCCCGCATAGGCGATCCTCCTTTTTCCCCTTGCTTCGCCTAATCGTATGCGTTCCTCCAGTAGATATGCTTGCAAACGGTGAAATTCGTTTGGGATAAGTTTGGCGGGGGCGGCCGCCACCTCACAATCTTAGAAGATATGTAGGGGCCTTGCGGACACGGCGGAATTCGGTGTACAATCGCTTCAAGTTTTTAAACCACAGCCAATCTTCGAAAAATAAGAGGAACTTCCATGAAAAAAATCAAGCGCATTCTAAAAAGTAAATTTTTCCTTTTTGCCGCCCTGCTTCTGGTTTTCTTTTATGTCAATAACAGCTCCCTTTTCGTCAAAAGGGAGGCGGGCGCTCCCTACCTCCTCGCCCATCGGGGACTTGCGCAAACCTTCACCATGGAGAACATCGCAAACGACACGTGCACAGCCGAACGGATTTATCCGCCCGAGCATCCTTATCTGGAAAATACGATTCCCTCTATGGAAGCGGCTTTTCAAGCGGGTGCGGACAGTGTGGAGCTGGATATCAAACCGACTAAAGACGGTCAGTTTGCCGTTTTTCACGACTGGACCCTGGATTGCCGAACCCCGGCCGCCGGTAAAACCAGTGACTACACGATGGCGCAGCTGAAAGAACTGGATATCGGCTACGGCTATACCCCCGATCACGGGAAGACGTATCCTTTTCGCGGCAAAGGAACAGGGCTCATGCCTTCTCTGGGGGAAGTGCTCAAGTTATTTCCCGACCGTTCCTTTCTGATTCATATCAAAAGTAATGATGCCGCAGAAGGAAAACAACTGGCCGATTTTCTGTCCGTACGGCCCAAAGAACAAGTGGAGCGGCTTACCGTCTACGGGGGTGACGAACCTATTGACGCGTTAAAGGCGGAGCTTCCCGGTATACGGGTGATGTCGTTGGCCACGATGAAAAGCTGTCTGATCCCTTACATAGCCGCAGGCTGGACAGGTTACATACCTTCGGCATGCGAGCGGACACAGCTGCACATTCCGGAGAAAATCGCGCCGTGGTTGTGGGGCTGGCCGGACAAATTTTTGAACCGGATGGACGAGGCAAACACCCGCGTTATAGTTGTCGGGGGAGACGGCAGCGACTTTTCCAGCGGCTTCGATTCCCCTGAAGACGTCAAACGGCTGCCCTCCGGCTATAGCGGCGGAATCTGGACGAACCGCATAGACAGAATCGCTCCGCTTTACGGAAAATAAGGTTATGGCAGCGCAAGGCGAACTGCCGGGCCGCATAAGCAAAAAAAAGAACCGGTCCCCTTGAAAGGGGCCGGTTCTTTTCTTTACTATCTCGTAAGGACGGTATCCTTCCTTCGATTATTTAAGCGCTTTGGCGAGGCCGGTGAAAATAACCCCCAACGCATGCGCTCCCGCATCGGGATAGCCGATACTCCGCTCGCCGACGGTTCCCGCTCTGCCCATCCGGGCGACAATCGCTTCCGTCTTCTTCGCTCCCTCTACCGCAGCCTCTGCAGCCGCGGCTCCGGCAGATCTCAGGTCCGTGCCTGCGGCGGCACTCGCTTCCCACGAGTCGGCGTAAGGAACAAGCGCATCGATCAGCGTCTTGTCACCGACTACCGCTCCCCTGCCGAACGACCTTTCTCCCGTGTCCTGAATTCCTTTGACCGCAGCTTGCAGCATTCCAGCGATATCCGTCGCATCCAGACCGGCTTTGCCACGGACGTTTCTGCCCGCCGCCCGGAAAGCCGATCCCCAGATCGGGCCGGAAGCGCCGCCGCAGTGCTCCATTATAATCAGGGAGCAGCCATCCAGAAACGATCCGATGTCCGAAGCCCGGTCGGTTAGTTCGTTCCATTCCGTTTTCAACTGCTTAAAGCCTTTTGCAACGCTCATTCCGAAATCGCCGTCTCCCGCATGCGCGTCCAGCTCGCAGAACTGCACCTCATTTTCGATAATGATTTCACTCATCGTATCGATCAGATAGATCATATTATCCAGAGACAGCCTTTCGTTATGAATAACGGCGCTCTCTTCCGGAGTCACAACGCTAAAGGAAATCGGCTTGTCCCCGTACGCCTCCTCATCAGGAGCGACTGCCGTCCAGCTTAGAGGCTCTGTATATTCACGGACAGTGAGGGCCGGTGTATCGCACTCCGCGCGGAGCAGATTTTTCAGCTCGTCGTCCAGCTTCATGAGGGTGAGCGAGGCGCCTTCCATATCGATGCTAGTCATGTAATTGCCGACTAGCGTTTTATATACGGCAACATTCCGCGAGGCGAGTTCCCTTTGAACGGAATGGTTCAGCAGATACAGCTCCTGCAGCGGAGTGCCGCCGAACCCGTTGACCAGCACCGCCACTTCCGGCGCATTATCTTCGTCTTCGGGCAGACTCTGCAGCAGCTCGGCTACCATTCTGCGGGCCAGGTCATCGGCCGTAAGCACACTTTCACGCCGGATACCGGGTTCGCCGTGGATGCCTACCCCGTACTCCATTTCATTCTCTTCCATGGAGAAAGTCGGGCTGCCTTTGGCCGGCACCGTGCACGACGACAAAGCGAATCCGATGCTTTTCGTACGGTCCACGGCCTTCTGTGCCGCCTGCTTTACCTGCTCCAGGGACATCCCCGCTTCCGCGGCGGCGCCCGCTATTTTATGTACGAGAACCGTTCCGGCAACGCCTCTTCTCCCGACGGTGTATAAGCTGTCCTCTACGGCAATATCGTCGTCCACTTTCACAAAATCGACTTGTATGCCGTCTTCGCCCGCAAGATGCGCCGCGTTTTTAAAGTTCATGATGTCGCCGCTGTAATTTTTGATAATGAGCAGCGTTCCCTTCCGGCCGGCGGTTGAACGGATCGCCTGGTACACCTGTATCTGGGACGGAGAAGCGAAAACATCGCCGCAGACCGCGGCATCCAGCATCCCTTTGCCCACGAATCCCGCATGCGCCGGTTCGTGCCCGCTTCCCCCGCCGCTGATCAGCGTCACTTTATCGGGACGGATCGTTTTTTTGCGGATAATCGTATATTTACGGTCAAACTCCAGATTCGGATGAGCGAGCACAAAACCGCTGCACA
The DNA here is from genome assembly GCF_000739915.1 of Paenibacillus chitinolyticus NBRC 15660. Classification (GTDB taxonomy): domain Bacteria; phylum Bacillota; class Bacilli; order Paenibacillales; family NBRC-103111; genus Paenibacillus_F; species Paenibacillus_F chitinolyticus. Next base: position 493,831 of record NZ_BBJT01000002.1, read on the forward strand.
TCTCTTTAACCAGGTTTTCCGGCTTGTTCATAATCTTCTTCATCGCTTTCGCTCCTCTCGTTGGCTTATTAAAAGAATAGGCCTGCCGAATTACGCAGGTAGTCACGATTCGATTGCGAGTCCTGAACGCCTGCGGTAGAATCAGTTCCCTTCGACGAGATTTTTGAGTGCAGAGAGCACCGGTGAAACCTCTTCGTCTTCCGTTACCCCGCTGCCGGCGTCCGGACGGTTATCCGTTTTCTCGATCGTCAGCGTAGTCCAGCCCCCTTCATCCTCCAAAAGATAGCTCATGACGAAGTAATTTTCCGGCTTGTCTTCCAAACCGGGGCGTGGAGCGAAAAGCGTATACCGGATCAGCCGGTCAGGCACGATTTCCTGTACGGTTCCCCACTGCTCGAAAACTTGCCCCTCCCACTCGTTACGGAAACGAATTTCGCCTCCAGACTGCCAGTCCGTCACAAGCTCGCTTCCATACTGCCACTGCTTCACGAGTTCGGGGCGGGTAAGCGCGTCCCATACGTTACCTGCGGGTGCGCCGATTTTGATGCGGGAAATTTCCTTGGCCATCCTTTCTCCTCCTTAAATAGCCGCCTTACCCATAAACGGGCAGAAAGCCCTCGCCGGGTTCCAAAACCTTTGTGAACGCTGCCGGTTGGGTCCATGGGTTGTCGGCAAGCATTTATATGCTGCTATTATACCAATTCCGCCCTGTATTCTGTCCAGCAAAGCGGGGCCGCATGGCGCCCGGTTTTTCATGTACTTTTCGGGTAAAAGAACGTACGACACATGAAACGAAGACTTTCAGACGCTCGTACTAGTAAAATCTAGTAAAATAGGAGCTGCCCGCAATGAATAAAGCACAGCCTTATCTGGAAGCCATCCGGCAGCGTTATCCCGAGCTGCCGCTGGACACGGCCGAAAAAATCGGGGCCGGGCAAAACAACGACGTTTGGCTCATAAACGGCCGGCTGATTTTCCGGTTCCCCAAATATGAATCGGCCATCCGAGACATGGAGAGAGAAGTCGCTTTCCTGCTTTATGCGGCGGATCATGTATCGTTGGAAATTCCGCGACCGGTTTTTATCCATACATGCCCCTCACTTAAAGAACTCCCTTTCATCGGGTACAACAAAATCGAGGGAGAACCGCTAGAAGCCGATCTTTTGCAGGCCGAGGCGTCGAATGATTCTCAAGAGGAACACGTTCCGAATGAAGCATTTCTGCGTCATATAGCCGGACAACTCGATGATTTCTTGCAAGAATTGCATGGACTGGACCCGAAGGATCTGGCGTGTGCGCAGCGTGAACCCGGGTATGACGGCTACCGCGAATGGTCGGATATGTATGAACGCATCCAAAGCCGGCTTTATCCCTGCATGAAACAGGGCGCGCGTGCTTGGACAGACCGGCATTTCTCCGCGTTTCTCGGCTGCAAAGCGAACTTCGAAATCACCCCTTCGCTCATTCACGGGGATTTCGGGACTTCGAATATTTTGTACGAGCCCGTATCCAAACGGGTAAGCGGAATTCTCGATTTCGGCTCGGCCGGCATGGGAGATCCGGCAGTCGATTATGCGGCTTTACTTGCCTCCTACGGGGAATCTTTCTTCCGGCTTGTTCTGGTTAAAAACCCGAAAGCCCGCGAAATGCTGAGCCGGATAATCTTTTACAAGGGAACGTTTGCCCTGCAGGAAGCGCTGTTCGGCGTGGAAAACGAGGATCCCGAGGCGCTGAAGAGCGGACTGGAAACGCTGGAAGCGCTGGAGTGAAGCCAATAAGGCATTTTCAATGGTTGAGATCAGCCGTTTCCGCCACAAAAAAAAGAAGAACCTGAGAAAGGTTCTTCTTTTTTAATGAAGCTTTTCGCTAATTTTCTGAGCAGCCGAATCTCATTATAACTTCATGTCTTGCTCCTTTGATTGAATAAAATAAATATTCCCATCTTCGTACTTATAATAGCCGACATTGAATTGTTCAAGATCAATTAAATCTTTAAACGTATTCGGTAACTTATAATGCCAATCTATTGATTTAAGCTTATGAGGAAAATTGTCGCCGTTCGGGTTGGGTGTATGAATATAAACGGCATCCAAACCCGCGTCTTGTTCATGGATGCATATCCAGCTTTGAGAAGGCTTTTCAATTCGTTCCAGCCTCTTTAATAAAATATTGTACAGCGCAAGATGGGCTTTAATATGTTCTCTTCTAAGCTTTAAGCTATGTTCTCCAGTCCCGCAAAAATCGAGATGGAAATGCCAAAAATCAAACCAAGATTCGTTATCCGGTTGTAAATAAAAGTCGTTAACCTTCTTCCATAAATGGCGGAAGTATCTTTTCTTTCCCCGAAATTTTTTCATAGTTAATATCCATTTTCATAGAGGTATCAACCAACCATTCTACCCGCAGTCAGGGTCGCAGCTATCGCAGTCTGTCAAGTTGAGACGGCCGCCCCTGTATTGAACCAGATATGATAAAAATCGACCCACCCGTAAGAGTTGATTTTCACTCCGCGGACGGATTGGTGGAAGGCGGTGTTCGTCGTTTTATGAACGAGGAACATAACGGCATGGGTCTGCCGGACCCAGCGTTCGAGACCCGCAAATCTCTCCTTCCGAGCTGCCTCGACCGGCTCCCGCAAAATCGCGGCCGTTTCACGGCGGACAACCTCTTCCGTCGCGCTGTCCCACAGGGCGGCAAAAAAATTGTTCTGAAGATATACCTCCAGCTCGCGCACCTCGTCGCCTCCCAGAACAATCCCGTAAAGTTGGCAGTCGTAGCGCTGCAGCGAAGCGCGGTCCGACCATTCCTCCGCGTTCCGTACTCGGATTTCAATGTAAACGCCGAACGTACGGGCGCGTGCCTGAATCCAGCAGGCGTCTTCTTCGTGATGGGAATACGTGACGAGTTCCAGTACCTCTCCGGCATATCCGCTTTGCTCCAGAAGCGTCTCAATTTCAAACCGTCGCTTCACTGGATAATAGGTTCCCGCCCTCTTCCCCATATCTTCCTGCGGATGAAAGCCTTGGGCCGGACATAACCGTTCGCCTTTCAGATCGGCGATCAGCGCTTCCCGGTCGATAATGTGATGAAGCGCTTCCCGGAACAAGGGATGATTGTGGGGGCCTTTTTTCCTTTGGTTAAAGACGAGCATGCTGCTGCAGTTGAATATCGTCTCCATGTTCCGCCATCCCCCTTCCCCGCTGACCAGAGCCTCCCGCCTCGCGCCGGATGTCTCTCCGTGGGATGTCATGATGGACGTCCAGTCGGGTTCTTTCAAGCGGCCGGACTCCTCCGGCGGAAAAATGAGCACCTCCACGCGGTCCAGATGGGCCCGGCCCCGGAAGTGAGCCGGAAAAGCTTCCAGCACGCATCTCCCCTGATTGCGGCATTCGACCCGAAAAGGCCCAGTGCCTACGGGCATCTCCGCAAATGCGGCCTCGTCCCGGCGCACAACATCCTCCGGTACGATGGCGGCCGCGATCGTACACAAAAATTTCAGGAACAAGTAATTCGGTTCCCTTAGCCGGATGACGACCGTTTTCCGGTCGGGAGCGTCCATCTGCTCTATATCCCGGAACATCCATCCGCTGTCATAACGGCCGGGATCGTGCCTGAGCCGGTTTAGCGTAAACATCACATCTTCCGCCGTAAGTTCCCGGCCGTGATGGAACAGAACGTTTTTTCTCAAATAAAAGGTCCACTCTCTGGCGTCCTCACTGCTTTCCCAGGAATGCGCTATGCAGGGAATAACGTGCCGCTGCTCTTCGTCATATTCGACGAGGGTATTGAAAAGCTGCCGGGCCATATGACAGTCGAAAGCATAGTAGACAAGGCCAGGGTCCAGCGTCGTAATCGAGCGGAAAACGGGCATACAAAGCGTCTCCTGCGGGAAATCCGGCACTCCTGCCGTAGAGAAACCGATGCCTTCGGAAATCCAGTCCATAAACCGGTCTTTGACGGCGGGACCGCCGAACCGGTTCATCAGCTCCATCGCTTCGTGAACCTCACCCTGCTCCGTGCGGCGGCGGACTTCCTCCAGCAGAAGCTCGTCGGAATCCAGCACGAGGGTCAGCTTCGATTTGTTGCCGCGGCCCCTGCCGGGCTGCCAATCGATCCACCCCTGTTCGCATAGCGCGCGGACGATCAGCTTCACGTAGCGGGGCGTGCAGTGCCAAATACCGGCCAGCTCGTCGACCGTAACGGGAAAAGGTTTCTGCGGCTCCCGGTCTCTGAAAAACAGCCGGAGTTCCAAAAAAGGCAGCACGGTCTGCATGTTTTCGTTCCTCCGTTTCGATAAATTCGTAATAAAAGGTGAACTGTTTCCATCAAATCATACACTTTTCATCCCCTTTTGTGCAGCTATACTGAACATAACGACAAAAAAAGGATGATCCCCATGAAAACGAAAAAAACAAAAATATTCCGTATTCCCTCTTTTCACCCCGTCGCCTGGGGAGTCATTATCGGGACTTTCCTGTCCCGGACCGGTTTTTTTATGACGATTCCGTTTCTCGGCATTTATCTGGGCAAGGTCAAGGGCATTGATCCCGCGACGATCGGAGCCATTCTGGCCGTAAGCTTGTTCGTGGGCACGCTGGGCAGTTTTGCCGGAGGCGCGCTGTCCGACCGCCTGGGCCGTTATCCCGTGATGATTGCGTCGATGGCGGCCTGGAGCCTGGTGTTTATCGGCTTCGCCTTTGCCGACGCGACCTGGCTGTTTTTTGTCCTCAGCGCCCTAAACGGGCTGTTCCGGAGCGTGTTCGAACCTGTGGCGCGTGCCCTGCTGGCCGATGTGACCCCGGCCGAAAGCCGTACGGAAGTGTTTAACGCACGCTATTTCGCCATCAATATCGGCGGTGCCGTCGGGCCTTTAATCGGCCTGAAGCTGGGCATCGGAGGCACGTCGTCCCTGCTGCCTTTTCTGGTCAGCGCCGCTATCTACGCCGTGTATGCCGCGCTGCTGATCGTCTTTATGTTCTCTTTCAGACATATGCTGCAGAGCAATGACGAGCCCGGCGCAACCGTGAAACAAATGATGAAGATCGTTTTTACCGATAAGGTGTTTCTCTATCTGCTGCTCGGCAATTTTTTCGTCGCCGGGGCTTACTCGCACCTCGACACAACCTTGTCGCAGTACATCGGCCATGACCGGGTAGCGGTCTACTCCAGCCTGTTTGTCGTCAACACGTTATGCGTGCTGCTCCTGCAGTATCCGTTGACTCGGTTTATGAAGCGCTACACGTCCCTGACGGCTCTGAAAACGGGCTGCCTCCTGTTCGGGGCGGGACTTTTCGGATTCGGTCTCTTTGAGAATACGGCGCTGCTCTTTCTCTCGATGATTGTGTTCACCATGGGCGAGATTCTGTGCTTCGTCGTGGGAGATGTGCTCATCGGCGAAATCGCTCCCGAGCGTCTCCGGGGAGCCTATTACGGAGCCAGCGGCTTCGCATTTCTGGGGCAGAGCTTGTGCGCCTGGATCGGCGGGCTCCTGCTTCAGGGGCTGGGCTTCGGTCAAGGACCGCTCATCTTCGGCATTTTGGCGCTGCTCGCGCTTGCCGCATTCCCGTTCTTTCACAGAGGACAGCAGCTTGGCGAACATCCCGTAGGTGCCGAACCCTCCGAGCTGTCCGAATCTTGCTGACGCCCCGGCGGGAAGAACGTCCCCTTAACGGGTGCGCCTTTCCGTTTTTCTTTGTGTCTAAGCCGCCGCGGACAAAACACAGCAAAGCCGTTCTCAGGCGTTAGGCCCAGGAACGGCTTTAATCTGCATTGCAGATTCTCATGTCGAGATTGCAATGCTTCGATGACTTTCCGTTGACTTCTTTACTTCTACATAAACATACCCGCGATCGTACCGCTTAACAGATTAGCCAGCGAAGCTGCGATCACTGCCTTAAAGGCAAGACGTCCCACTTCTTGACTTCGTTCAGGAGCTAACGATCGCATGGAGCCTAACAGGATCCCCATGGAACCGATATTCGCAAAACCGCAAAGCGCGAAGCTTACGATCGCAATCGTCTTTGGCGACAAATGCTCCATTTCTTTCGCAAATGAACCGAAGGCGATCATTTCATTCATGACGAATTTCTGCCCCAAAAAACTGCCCGTTATCGTGGCCTCGGACCAAGGAACGCCGATCACAAATGCGAGCGGTGCAAACACCCAGCCCAGAATCATCTGAAGCGACAAATCTCCGTACCCGAACCAGCTTCCGACCCAACCCAGCAGTCCGTTTAGCAGCGCTACCATAGAAACAAACGCGATCAGCATGGCGATTATCTGTACTGCCATCCTCATCCCCGCCGAAGCGCCTTTCGAAATAATATTGATGAGGTTATCCTTCGTATCCGAATCTTCCTCTTCAAGTTCGCGAGAGCCTGCTTCTACCGGCGTATCGGTTTCCGGAATCATAATTTTCGCAATGATGAGACCCGCCGGAGCCGACATCAAGCTCGCGGACAATAAATAGGCTATCGGAATGCCTAATGCCGCATAGGCCACCATGATTCCTCCCGCGACGGAGGCGAGGCCGCCGACCATGATCGCGAACATCTCCGACCGAGTCAAGAACTTCATATAGGGCTTGATCATGATCGGAATTTCTTGCAGCCCCAGAAAAATATTGCCTGCCGCTGCCAACGATTCCGCGCGGCTTGTCTTCAGCAATTTGCCGAGCCCTCCGCCAACGACCCGCATGAAGAACTGCATGATGCCGAATCGGTATAGAATGCCGATCAGCGGCGTAATGAACACAGCCAGCATCGCTACGCGAATGGCAAAGATATTACCCGTGGCCTGCGTCTTATCCGCCAAGCTTCCGAACACGAAGGAAAGACCTTCGTACCCGTAATGGAATAAGTTCGTAAACCCTGCGGATACGACTTCCAGCATCTGTTTGCCGGTATCCCATTTGAGTACGATATAACCAAATACCAGTTGAATTCCAAGCCCAACGATAACCGTACGATAATTGATCTTTTTCTTATGGTCAGACATCAGATAGGCAATCCCCAAAATAACGGCTAAGCCTACAAGTCCCCATAAAATGCTCATGTTATCAGCTCATTTCTGCTAGTTCGTAAGCATAGGGGATGGATTGGAATGCGCCTTTGCGCTGGACAACAATCGACGAGAAGCGGCTGGCAAACTTGACCGCCTCCGCCACATGCCTGAGCTGCTTCCGTTCCTGCCTTCGCAGCTTGGTGCAGAAGGACCCTATAAAGCTGTCGCCGGCGGCAGTCGTATCGATCGCGGCAACTTTTTCGGCAGGAATGGATAAATTGCCGTCAGGGTGACAAATGAGGCTGCCCCGGTCACCGAGTGTGACGATTACGCATCCTACGCCTTGTTCAAGCAGAGTCGCTGCCCCCTGCACCATATCCTGTTCGCAGTTCGTATCGCAACCGGTGATCATGTGCATCTCGCTTTCGTTCGGGATGAGGAAGTCCGTGACTTGAAGCAGCGCGGGCGGAATCGCCTTGGCCGGCGCAGGGTTCAGCACCGTGACCTTCCCTTCTTCCTTCGCAATTGTAAAAACATGCTGAATGACTTCGATCGGCACTTCGAATTGAGACAGAATGACGTCGGATAATTGGATAATTTCTCTGGATTCCTCTATATCCTGCGCTGTAATGGCCATATTCGAGCCGGCGCTGACGACGATCATGTTGCTGCCGCTGTTGCTGAATAGGATCAAAGCTTCTCCTGTAGGCAGATCCGGGTTTACGCCGACATGTTCGGTATGAATACCTTCCTGCCGCAGGGTAGAAACCAATTGCTTGCCGTATTCATCCGCCCCGACTTTGCCGATAAAGTGTACGGAAGCTCCAAGCCGGGCCGCCGACACGGCCTGGTTAAATCCTTTCCCGCCGGGACCGACAAGTTTTCCTGATGCAAATAGGGTCTCTCCTTCGTGCGGGAGGGATTCCAGCAATAAGCTGGAATCCATATTAATACTTCCAAGTATGCATATCTTTTTCATTTTTCTCTCACTCCAATCCTATAAAACCCTCTGTTTAAGTGTTCTTACACAGCGATCATCGTTACCGCTTAAGAGAACATCACGTAGGACAACACCAGCGTACTGATGATGCCGACTATAATCGGAACAGAGGTCCGCTTGATAACTTCCATCGGGCTTTTCTGAATGATGCTGCAAACGACAATGATACATGCAGCTACCGGCGAAACCGAACGCACAAGGTTCGCGATCAACTGCATCGGAATCGACAGCATCGCCCCGTCAATGCCTACGTTTTGCGCAATGGCAGGCAGCAATCCGACCGAGGCGTAGAACACCGCAAGTCCGCCGCCGCTGATCAGGCCGATGAGGGCCGTGATTCCCGAGAAGGCAAACATCAGGATCATGCCGGCGCCGTTCAAATCTTTTACCGAATCGGTCAGCATGTCTACAATGCCGAGCGCCTTCAGGCCGTCAACAAGCAAGCTTGCGGCAACAAGCAGCGAAACAACCATCGCAAGCCCGTCCCCCATACCCCGGAAGAACACCATCAATTCTTCGAACACTTGCTGAATTTTACGTTTGCGGATCATTTCGACAAGGACTGCAACGATTAGCGAAATAAACGTGATTTCAACCAGACCGATTTTGATCGATTTAACGAAGATACCGAATACCGTAATCAGAACGAGTGGAAGAATCGGAAGGAAGCCATAATAAGTTGGCGGCAAATCCGTGCGCAGCGTTCCAAGCTTCGATTCGTCGATTGTATCGGTTTCCGGATTTTTCTTATCCATATATTTCTGCCAGAAATAATGCGCGAAGGTCATCAATATAAGCGTCGGAATCGAAATGACGGCATGATATTTCATGACGTATTCCATTAAATCAATACCCAGCGTCTGAGCGGCAATGACATTATCCGCGCCCAGCGGCGTCGGGATGATCGTCGCTGTTGTCGCAATAACGGCACCTGCGGTCAATCCGGACATGCCGATTCGCTTCAAAACCGGATACAGTGTAGCCATGAGCAAAATGGCAAGACTCGAAGCGCTCGGAACCACAAGCGACAGCAGGTTACCGACTACGAAAATAACAGGGACGAGCACATAGACCGATTTAATTCCGGCTAACGGCTTCATTAAGGTTTGAACGGTCACTTCGTTCGCGCCAATTTTCGTCATATAGGATGAGAAGCCGAATAATACCATGATCGTCATACCGATATTGCCTAAATTGCTTATAAAATTGTTTGTAATCGACTTCATCGGGTCAAACCATCTGGAACCCGTCGCCGCCTCCGCGGGCAAAACGTTATGCCCCATAAATACAGCGCCGTATAAGAGTACAATTCCTGCAACGAACAAAACAACGGTAGCATTGACTTTCTTACTGATCATCCAGCCCGCAAGCACGACCACGATCAAGCCAAATATAAGTTCTGCCAAGTCGAGATCTCCCCTCTAAATTGTTTGATTTATTTTGCTTTCGCAATACATTCGATCGCCCATGTACGGAATGCGTCCACGTCAATATCCAGGCAAACGTTTACATTCGGTTCTTTATTGTACCGGTTTTTTTGATCCACAATCGTCGTGCCGGCCGTGTACACACCCGCACTCTCAACGTCTACGAAATATTTCTCGGTTTTGAATAATTCAGGTTTAACGATATAGGCGATCGCGCATAAATCATGCATTTTCAGCCCCGTCTTTAAGCTGCCGCCGCGATAGTGCTGGAACATGGAATACAGCATGTTGCCGGTTTCATTCAAATCGCGAATTTTGACCACATTATCGGGTGTCAAGGTTGCCTTACTAGTTACATCCAATCCGACCATTGTAATATCCAAGCCTGAGGCAAAAACCATCTTGGCCGCTTCCGGGTCCGCATAAATGTTGTACTCTGCCGTCTGAGTATGATTCCCTGCCGACGCCGAACCACCCATTAAGACAATCCGTTCAATGCGTGATTTGAGTTCCGGGTACATCGCCAGGAACAAAGCGATGTTAGTCAGCGGTCCGATCGGCACGAGCGTTATCTTCTCCTCGCTGCGCATAATCGTCTCGCGAATTGCGTTGACGGCATGTTCGGGATGAATGCTCGTTGTCGGCTCCGGAAACTCGTATCCACCCATGCCGGATTCCCCATGAATGTGACTGCTGTCCTCATATGGCATGCAGAGCGGTTGTCTTGCCCCTCTGGCAACAGGAGTGCCTGTACCGAAGAACTCGATCAGCTTAAGCGCGTTTTGGGTCGTTTTGTCAACGGATACGTTCCCGGCGACGGTGGTCAGCAGCTTGACGTCCAGCGATTCATGGTGCAGGGCTGCGCCAATCGCAACCGCATCGTCAATTCCGGGATCCGTGTCAATAATAAGTGGAGTTTTTCTTACGCTCATTCTGCTCAACATCCTCTCAAATTGTAAAATTAACCCTTTAGATTATCTTTCCCTAACAGCTAACAAAAAAATAACCAGGCATGTGTAACCGGTTACCTATTTTGAGTTTATGTTAATCCAATGCGAAACTAATGTCAACTAGAAGATCATTGTAAAACCTGGATTGACAATCGTATGTCGATGCAGTAAGATAATCATATTTATTTGTGTAATCGATTACACCTTAACGAACAGGAGATGAGGGCATCGCAACGATTCGAGATGTTTCTAAATTAGCTGGAGTTTCCGTTGCTACCGTTTCTCGCGTTATTAATCAAAAAGGTTATGTTCACGAAGATACGCTGCAGCGAGTTCATAAAGCCATTAAATTGCTTAATTACGTACCGAATGACGTCGCTCGCAGCCTCTCCAAGAAGTCGACCAAGACTATTGCGCTGTTCGTTCCGGATATTACCAACCCCTTCTTTAACGAGCTTGCGCTTGCCGTGGAGAAAGTAACACAGTTGTACGGGTATACAACGATCCTATGCAACACCAATGAGTCGGCCAAAATCGAAAGACAATACATCCAGAACTTAAAGCAGAAATATATCGATGGGTTCATCATGGCAACCAATACCTTAACGGAAGAGGAAATTGACCAGCTCGATATCCCTATGGTCGCTGTGGACCGCAGCAGCACCCCCGTCGTTCCCACCGTCACTTCGAAGAACCGGGATGGGGCTCACTTGGCCGTGCAAGCCTTATTGCAGCAGGGATGCAACAAAATTGCGCATATCAGAGGACCTAAGGGCTTGTGGATTGCCGAAGAACGGTGCCAAGGCTACCTTGACTTGGTTGAAAATATGCCATGGTTTACACCTAAGCTTATTGCCAATGGGAATTTCCAGTTAAAAGAAGCGGCTGAAGCCGCGAAAAAGCTGTTCAAGGAGCATCCCGATATTGACGGGGTATTCGCCGGTAATGACCTGATGGCAATCGGTACGCTCCGCGCATTGCAGGAACATGGTATTCGTGTGCCGGATCAAGTCCAAATTATCGGCTATGACGGCATTTCGTTAGCTGAAATGGTCTACCCTGAATTATCAACGGTATCGCAATCTATTTATGAAATGGGCATGCTCGCCGCCCGAATTCTGATCAAGAAAATTGAACAGATACATTTGGATGAGGAAAACCACCAACTGGAAGTAAAGCTTGTTCAGCGCGGAACTACCCGACATGGATAATCCTCGGGACAGATCGGCTCAGGTTCGATGGGAAGCTTATTCCCCACTTACTTATTTTAAGCAGGTTTGACCAATAAAATTTGCTGGTTGAAGGTTAAAACAAAATAAAAGCTTGGGCCAAATGCGGCCCAAGCTTTTTCTAATTGTACAATTCCCCTTGTTATCGAGGGTTCACCCCATGTTGTTCATCATGAGAAAAACCCATGTCCGCCGGTGGTTTGCAGGAACTATGCCCGTCAGAACTGCTGCGCAAAAATTGCCCATTAGTGGTTCCGGTCGCCGGACAAATAAAGCTCTCTTGCGGTCTGCAGAAACAGTTTCACTCCGTGTGGAGCCTCCTTCAAAGAAGGAACCGCCAGGTGAATCTCTCTAAACGGCTGTGGGTCAATTGTCCGGACGCGGACATTAGGCGGCAGTGCCGACAGCGACAGCGAAGTTTTCGATACGATCGAGACGCCCAGCCCTTCTTGAATCATGCTCAGCGCCGTGCTTATGTTGTGGCCGTCATATTTAGCGTGCAAAGTGGCTCCGAATTGCTGGAACAGCTCGTAAATCGGCGTTACAAACCCACCTTTGCACACAATCATAGGTTCATTGTCCAGATCCGTGATATGGATTGTCGGGCGGCTTTGTAATGGATGATCATCCCGATGGAGCAGACATAATTCATCTCGGAAGAACGGAATCGTTTCCAGTTCGTTGCTCGGCGGAATAATCCATCCGACATCGATCATTCTGGAATCCAGCCATTTTTTAATCTCGTCTATGGTCCCTTCGTGCAGTTCGAATGTCAGCCCCGGGTACTTCTCCCCGATCACCCGCAATATTTTCGGCAAGAAGTGCGCGGACACAATCGGGAACACCCCGACGCGAACGGTGCCGACTTCAAACCCTTTTTCAGCCGTTACCTCCTGCTCTACCTTATTGTAGCCGTGCAAAATGTCTCTGAATATGGCAAGCAAGCGCAAGCCAATATCGGTGAGAATGACCCCGCTTTTCCGATCCCGTATCATGAGGGTGACTCCTAATTCCGATTCAAGCGCAGAGATGGCGCGGCTTACGGCAGGCTGCGTCATATTCAATTGCTCACCGGCTTTGGTAAAGCTGCCGGTCTCGACTATTTTCACAAACAACATCAGCTGCGAATGTGTCATAACAATTTTGGTATCTCCTCTATAATAAACATGCATTTTATTTATCTAATGAGCTATTGTACCATAGGAAGCACCATCACACAAAGGAGCTGTAGAACCATGCAACTTTCGCGAACACTTACTTTTATTCTTTTAACGTTTTTAGTTATGTTGTGGGGGGTGAACTGGCCGCTTTCCAAATATGCACTCGAATTCGCGCCACCGCTGCTTTTCGCCGGCTTGAGGATCTTTATCGGGGGTCTCATTTTGCTTATTTTCGCTTTGCCGCGCTACAGAAAACTTAATATGAGGCACACTTGGAACATCTACCTCATCTCCGCATTGCTGAACATCATTCTCTTTTTCGGCTTTCAAACTTTCGGACTGAATATGATGCCGGCCGGTTTGTTTTCGACGATCGTGTTCATGCAGCCCGTTCTACTCGGTATCGGAGCCTGGTTGTGGTTGGGTGAATCCATGACTGGTTTTAAAATAATCGGCTTGATTCTCGGCTTCATCGGAGTCGCTGTTATCAGCATAAACGATGGTTCCGGGAATATTTCGTCCGCCGGCATCTTGCTCGGTTTAGCCAGCACGATTACTTGGACGTTCGGTACGATCTATATGAAAAAAACCTCAACTAGAGTCGATGCGATCTGGTTGACTACTCTTCAAATGATCTTTGGCGGAATTGTATTGTTGGTTGCGGGTACTACCGTTGAAAACTGGACGGATATCGTCTGGAACCAGCCGTTCATCTCGACGTTGTCGGTTATTGCGATCTTCTGTACGGCCTTGACCTGGCTCGTTTTCTTTCTGCTTGTCAGATCGGGCGAAGCCGGCAAAATCGGTTCGTTTAATTTTCTGGTTCCGCTCATTGCGATCGTGATCAGCGTTCTTGTTTTGGGCGAAACGATCACTCCCAAGATGGTGGTAGGACTCATTCTAATTATCATTGGTGTTGCACTGGTAAACCTCAAACTGAAATCTCTGCAAAAACGGGACAAAAAGCACATGGGGAATATGAAGGCGAGGAAAGACAACGTATGACGATATCGTCCATCTCACTGATGCCGGATTGCATGTGGAGTTTACTCAAGAAGCATACAGACGTTTAAAAGATTCTAAGGTGCTTTCAATTGAATGACAACCACAAAATCCGGCCTTTTAATTAAAAAACACTTCCGAACCTTTGGCGAGGACGGTTATGGCTGCACCGGAACGCCAAATACCGCGTGCGGCCGATCATTTGAATCCTGCTCCTCGGAGCAGGTTTTTTTGTGCCGTCGACCATGTATTTGGAAAGGCGCGTCCAACAATTGGAAGACGGTAAAAGGGGTTTGGAAAGTTTTGCCGAATAGTTCCCTATACCTATATACATACATCAGAAGGGAGTCAAAAGAAGTGCAGCGTACTACTAGACCTACATACAATCCGTCCAATAGACCAACATCCGCCCAAACTAACAGGACGGCTAGCGGTCAATCTAGGGCGGGTAGTTCCCAAGTAAGCAGGGATACTGTCAGCCAAGCAAGTAGAGCCGGGAGTCAGTCCGGCAATACAAGCCATGTTAACGTCGTCGTTTGCCGCAAATGTAAATCACCGCAAATTGTTGCCAACAAGAGAGGTTACAGCTTTGCCAAAATGTTCAAAACCCTTGGATGGATGGTTTTACTTCCTCTCCTATTTTTAGTAGTCACTGTAGCCGGAAGTTATATGGTAATGACTAATGTCAAACTCGGCAGCGGCGGCGGAAGCAGCATAAACGGCGGATTTTTTGAAAGTCTGACAACCGTCATCGGCATTTTATGTTGGATTTCATTCACCTTATCCTTGCCTGTAAGTATCCTTGTCGGGTTCGTTGGGAGAAGTGAAATTGTAAACGGTTGTATGAACTGCGGCTTTAAGTGGAAACCTTCCAAAAGAAGGTAAAGTTGATGAGGATGGGTCAAATTATTTTCATCGACTGAACAAGAAGAACGTAAAAGGTTACAGCCGTTCCATAGCAAGACAATTAGCCCCCGCCGATTTGGCAGGGGCTTTTTTGTGCGTACAGATGCCCGTACACCTCAACTGTTGGTCAGGGAGCAAAGACTTCCGGATTATCGTTTCGCCAGGCGCCTATGCACCCGATTAAACAGGCCGTGCAGCTTATCATGCTGCTGCCGATCTCACTGTCCGCATAGGTAATGGCGATATTTATGCCCGGCTTGCGCCATGCCAAAATTCGACCGGAAAATCCGGGCCATTCGCATTCTTCATCCAGTTGGGGCTGACCATATGCTTGTATCGACTCATCCGGTGTTGAGCGCATTGTGATTCCCTTGGGAAGATCTCCGGGGAACGGAGTTTTAATTCTGTCATCCGACCCGGGCGCAAGAAAATGTATCGCGCCAATGATCCATCCATCTTCATTTGTATAATTGAGCCCAGTCAGATCATTTATTTTGGGTGCGCGATAAAGATCGATGCGTATCGATGATTTCACAGACCAGATGATATCGTCGTTAAAATAGCTGTTCGCAGGCGGCATTCGCTTGATGCCGAATGATTGCAGCAGAGCTTGAACATTCTTGGGACTGTATGGATGCCCAAGCATTTCAATGAGCTGTTCAGATGGTTCCTTCATGCTTATATCCCTTCCTTTCGAGTCGGTTGCGGTAATACATCAAGGGCAGAGGCCATATTTTCGCTTGCCGTTTGTTGGGACAGCCAATTTCAGAAATTGAAACCTTTCCCCTTCAAAGGCTGCCGTCCACACGAGGCCATCCAAATAGTAGTTATCCAACTCCTCGGCTCTCCTCGTAGGTGTGCCCAGCTTGGCTTCGATCTGCGCTCTTGAATCGTTTTGTAACAATCCATAGGGAATCGGACCTACATATTTTCCGTGTTTCTTATTTTCTTCCATGATCGTCATTGTTAATTCGTCAAATATATAATCACCCTCGCTTTTCTTGGTGATACCGTTGTTTTCAGCGCCAATATCGAAATGGAGAACGAGACCCTCTCCACTTACAAAATAGGTCGTATTAAGATTCCTCTGCACATTCGGCCGCCAAGTTATCTTGTCCCTCGAAAGCTGATCGACCAAAGGAGGGTAAACGCTGCTGTGTCCCAAATATTCAATGTAATCCAGAGGGTTCATTCCTTCCACTTCCTTCCTGCTTTTTTAGTTTTAATTATCCCTATTATTCGTTCAAGGGTCAATGTCACATATTCATTAAGCTATCGGGCAGTATTCCGTACTAACATGAATGTACATGTTTAGGTGAGAATGGTAGTATGAAGGAACATATTTTGTAGTCGAGGACTAAACAAGGAGAAGAAACAATTTATGAAAACCTTTGTATACATGGTCAGGCACGGAGAATCACCTAAAACGGAAGGGAACGAAAGAACACGCGGGCTGACTTTAAAGGGCAGCTCGGATGCTCAAATTGTAGCTCAATTGTTGAAAGACGAGGGTATAGACGCGTTCATCTCAAGTCCGTACAAAAGGGCAATATTAACACTTGAGGGATTAGCCCGATCTTTAGGCAAAGAAATGATTGTTATAGAGGAACTAAAAGAAACCGTATTTATTGGCGATGATAAAATACTGCCTGATACGGAAGTGTATCCATTAGTAAAAAAGATGTTTTCAGACCCGGACTTTTCGTTGCCTGGAGGAGAGTCTTTTACAAATAGTCAAAACCGTGTTGTAGCCATTTTAAAAAACATTCTAAGCGAATATAAGGGGCAGAAAGTTGCTATTGGAACTCATGGAGCGGTTATGACGATGATGATGGGATATTTCGACCCCCAGTTTGATTTGGACTTTTTATTAAAGACTTCAAAGCCTGATATCTACAAGATGGAATTTGATGAAGGAATATTAACTACTACAGCGAGGCTATGGAAGGTATCTCCTGCATGATTTAATTAAACTAACGCAAACCGACAGATCATCGGGTCAACGAAAAAGAGGAGCTAATTGCCCCTCTTTACTATTTCCGCCAGCACAGCTCAACTGTTAGTCTTTCCTGACCAACCGTACACAGCACTCCGCAAGGCTGTAGTGCTTAATACTTCATCAAACTATAGTTTCCCGCTCAAAAGTACAGATACTGTTTCGAGGAACAGTTGATTGATTATTCGGAGCGGTATAGCTGGCCGCATGCCGCGTTAATGTCCGATCCGAACTGAGTTCGGACGGTGACACTGATTCCCTTTGACTTCAAGATCCCAACAAACGCTTTAATCCGATTAGATTCAGATTGCTGATAGTTGTCCGGCGTAACTTCGGTCGAATTGAATGGAATCAAGTTAACGTGGTAGAGATGTTCCACAGGTCCCCTTCCCCTTAACAGCTCGGCAACTGCTTCCGCATGCGCCGTCGAGTCGTTGACTCCCCGGAGAAGAATATATGCAATATACACCTTTCTCCCCGTATGTCGGATGTGATGGTCCAATGCCTTCAGCACGTCATGGATTGGGAATCGGTCGTTGATCGGCATCAGCTCGCTTCGCTGATCGTCGAACGGCGAATGCAGCGAGAAGGTTAGATTGACTTGCGGAAACTCACGTGTCAGCCTATCGATACCCGGCAGCAGACCGATGGTGGAAACCGTAATTCGTCGATGTCCTAAACCAAAGAGCTGCGGGTCGGTCAAAATCGTTATGGCATCAAAAATATACGGGTTGGCGAGCGCCTCCCCCATACCCATGAAGGAGACGCTGTCCAAGGCGTGGCCGTTCAAGCGGAAGTGCAGCAATTGGTCGGTAATTTCTTCGGCAGTCAGATTTCGTTTCAGGCCGATGGTACCGGTGGCGCAAAACCTGCACCCGAAACCGCAGCCGCACTGCGTGGAAATACAATACGATTTCCAGCCCCGCTCATAAGTAAGTCGTACGGCTTCCACGCGCTCGTCGCCCGCAATGGCGAACAGCACCTTGTTAACCTGTTTTGACGTTAGTTCTTTTACCGGAACGATACTGCAGACGTCCGGACCAAGCATCCGGGTCAACTCGTCGCGCAAAAATTGGGGCAGCATGGTCATCCGTCCGTATTCGCCGACGTTGTGCTTGAAAATCGCGTCCATAATCTGAGCATACCGATACTCGGGTTGCTTAAAATCGGACAATATTTGCCGAATCGTTTCATATTTCGAGGGTAGTCTCATGTCTTCTCCTTACTGCCGGAGAAAACGTAAAAAAAGCAACCGTCAGTCGGTGCTTTGACACGTCGTTAACCAACTATACAGAAAAAGCGCATAACGTTTGCAGTCGGATCGCTATGTGCACCTGTCGATAGATGGGTAAGCCTCCGGCAACCGAATTGTTTTTTTGTGAACCGCTTCACCTAGCAAGAACCGATTCACATAATCATCTACAACCTCGTTCTTCATCGCTTTCATCCTCCTAGAAATGATTGATCTTTTTCAGCTGCACATTCTTTGTCAAAATAAAAAAGAGCCACAAGAAAGTTACCTTTCTTGTAGCTCAAAAAAATACGGCACATCCAACCCGATGCAGGGCAGGAAAAGGATCTATTTTTTGAGTAAAAAGAATAAGGTAACTTTCTTGCCAATAAAGAATAAACCAAATTTTGTTTTATTCTTTAAAAAGCGGCAAGAAAACTTACATTATCCTCTTCAACTCCGATCGTTAAGTGTCAGCACGATCTTAACATGCCCGCTTTTACATTGCAACATCCTAGATCTTAATAATCCAGCAGACGTCCATTATCGTTCCATTGGCCGTACATTTTGTTTTCTCTCGTGTTTGTTATGAATTTGTCTAATCTGCTCTTAAATAATTCGGGTTGATTTTTTATGCTTTGTATCGTGTCGATCCGAACTCTTTTATACAGCTCCGGAAATGCCTTGAAATTCTCATAGACTTGCTTTTCCTCTTTCAGCCTTTGCTCAATAACCGGATCGATTCGAAAAGAATCGTCATCCATATCAGGAAGAACTTTTCTTCCTTCGTCTGTCATCAAACCCAACTTTTCAAGGCGGCGGACACGTTCTTTATTTAATTCAGTCCACGAGCTTTTTTTGCTTCGAGGGGACAGTCTCTGAGCCAGCCCCGTTTCAGCTATTTTCTTCTTGACTCCATCGATCCATCCAAAGCACAAAGCTTCCTCGACCGCGTCCAAATATAAGAGCGTATCCGATTTGGGCGTCATACTAACCAAGACCCAGCAGAACTTTTCAGTCTTCCTATTTTCCTGCAGCCAAAACCTCAACTCTTCTCTCGATTTTACGAGAATTAAATGATTCATTTCCATAGTTGATTTACAATGAGTTACTGTTTGTTGGCTATAACGTTATCCAGAAACTTATCTGCGTCACTGTTAAATTTCCAGCTAACTCCAAATTTATCAACCAGCATTCCAAAGCACGACGACCAAGTAGTATCGGATAACGGCATGATGACATGGCCGCCAACAGACAAATGAGTAAAGTATTCTTCCAGCTTTTGCTTATCATCCATGACCAGACTAATCAAAATATTATTCCCTTTCACCAGCTCACCGGTTACCGCCTTCATGGAAGGCAAAATGTCCGACATCATGATTTTTCCGCCTGCGAATTCTATGGAAGACTCCATGATCATAGTTAACTCATTTTCCGGCATCGGGTAGTTTGGATCTTGCGGGATATCCCCGAATTTCACTTTTTTCACTTCAATGGCGCTTAAAGCCTCCGAATAAAATTCAATCGCTTGTTCCGCATTTCCATCCAAGTTTACATATCCAATAGCTGCCATAAAGCAATACCTCCTTCTTGTTATACATGTAGTATAATCGACTAAAGGTGACAGCTGTATGTCACCATTTTATACTGAAATAGAAAAAGAGGCGAACTGATGGACAAGGTTGAAAGACTAATCTCTATCATTATGATCTTGCTGAAAAAAAATATCGTTTCAACTAACGAATTCGCGCAATTATTTAATGTTTCCAAAAGAACAATTCTTCGCGATATGGAAACCTTGAGCTTATCCAACATCCCGCTCTATTCTATCCATGGAGTTAATGGCGGCTACGGTATCATGGACGAATACAAGGTGGATAAACGTCTTTTAAGCAGCTCCGACTTAGAGAATATATTGGCTGCGCTCGGCGGATTGGAACAAATTCTAATTAGCGAAGAAGTTGAACTAACGATCAAAAAAATAGAAGCCATGGTTAGCCCATTGGCTCCGAAAAGTTCAATTCAACTGTCTTTTTATGACTGGGAGGGTCGGTCTGAGATCATTCAAACCTTGAAGACGTGTCAAGAATCCATATTAAAGAGAAAGTTAGTTTCATTTGAGTATATAGATAAAAACGGTACCGTGACGAACAGAATTGTCGAGCCCTATCAGCTTCATTTTAGCGAAACGAGTTGGTATCTCAAAGGATTCTGCTTACATCGTATGAGCAATAGAACGTTTAAATTATCTCGGATCGATCATCTTACTATGAATGAACAAACGTTTAGCCCTAGAGATGATTTGTTGGAACAAGAGCAGGAAGCAAGTTATCAACCGGAACTAGTCGCTATTCAGGCATTGATTTCGCCTAGCATAAAAGATCAATTCATTGAAAGGTACGGTCGAAAGAGTATTGAAACCTATAATTCTGAGTTCTTATTAGCCACCATTGATGTCCCTCAAAACAGTACGGGATTTCAATTTTTGGCAAGTTTCGGTACAAATTTAAAAATCGTAGAGCCCAAAACATACGTTGAAGACTTTCGAACTTATTTAAATAAAATGGTGGATGTATATTCCTGAAAAGGTCTCGTTTCGGCTAACTGAATTTGCGGGCCCAGTTATGTAAGTTTTTATGTTAACTTTATGTACGCTAGTTCTATTGGCATGGTAAAATAATCCTATCACATCATTGGTATAGAGGTACGAAACATGAAAATATCCCACAATATACCTGCTTATAGGATAAATAACACGCTACAAAAAAATTCTAAAACGAGTTCGAGTAGTCTGGAGAAACTTTCTTCGGGATTACGAATCAACAAAGCTTCTGACGATGCTGCAGGGCTGGCCATATCCGAAAAAATGAGGGCACAAATTAGAGGGTTATATCAAGCTTCCAAAAATGTTATGGATGGCATCTCACTTATTCAAACCGCTGAGGGCGGATTACAAGAGATAACGGATATTTTACAAAGACAAAGGGAACTGACCATTCAAGGCTTAAATGATCCACTTACCGATGAAGATCGGCGAAAGATTGACATGGAAATCCGTCAGCTTACGGATGAAATCGAAAGTCTTTCAAAGAAAACTGCGTTTAATACGATGAACTTGTTAGCAAGAACTGATTATAAGATATTGGCTGATCGTTCAAGCAGCAGCAGCACTTTTTCGGCAAGTGATCCTCCACCGGTATCTTCAATAAACAAAACTATCGTTTACAAACCACGGGGAACACCCGATGAAGCAAGACATGTGATTGGTAGTTCCGATACATCCGAAACGACCTATACCTTCTCAAATACGAACAATATTTCCAACATTGTTTTACCGGATGGAACAGAAGCATTTAATGAATATAATGTTGACACGCTAACCACAACAAAAACAGACACCAATAAGACTATTTATGAGTCGTTAACAGCTGTAAACGATCCT
Organism: Paenibacillus chitinolyticus NBRC 15660; assembly: GCF_000739915.1. GTDB lineage: Bacteria > Bacillota > Bacilli > Paenibacillales > NBRC-103111 > Paenibacillus_F > Paenibacillus_F chitinolyticus. The sequence goes on from NZ_BBJT01000002.1 coordinate 515,176, forward strand.
GAGTTTTCCAAACCTGCCTACTGGTACTCTCACGGCATGAATAAAACCTTTTTCGGACCGAGACATTTTGGCGAAGCATACGGTACGATGCTGGAAGATATCGAAGTTAACGGAAGATCATGGCCAATTGAATATTCATCTCGCAGCAACTCAGGCAGTGATCCCGCTTGGGATCATATGTGGTTTCCCGGTACAAACCTGTCCATTATGAGATATAGGACTCTTTTAGCTGATAATTCGATGGAAATCAGGTATGAAATCACTAATAAAGATTCATTCAACACGAATATTAATCTAAGCAATATAGTTAACCCCCCGGCAAATTCAGTTATCACAGGTGCCGGTGGAAGCCCGTTGGCTAATGGCCATACCGTAATAAGTCCACCCGGGGGCAGTTCCTTTACCATGACGGGGACGGAGGCTGACGCAGGCATTCAGTTTCCGCTTGGATCTTTATCGCCAACAGAGCTTTCCATAGATAACCCGGCAGCAGGACAGCCCCAAGTAAATTTTAATTGGCAGCTAAACGTGCCTAGCGGGTCGAGTGTAACTTTTGGATTCAAATATGGCCCGTTTTCATTAAATTATGAACCGTTTGAACAAGCGCAAGAAACCGTCGAAACTAAACACATTGAAACCACAGTGAATACAGACATCACGGATATCGACTATCTTCCGCCAAAACTTACCATTCAGGCAGGAGCTAACAAAGACGAGACCATTGTTATCCCCCTTTTCAATGTAGGAACACAGGGATTGGGCATCAAGGATTTAGGTCTGCTCCCCCCCTCCATACCTGAACAAGCATTAGCCAAAGCAGATGGAGCCATTGAAAAAGTTTTGCACTATCGGGCGATGTATGGTGCATTGCAAAACCGTATGGAACACACGTTAAACAACGTGAATAATTCTGCTGAAAATCAAATGACAGCCGAATCACGTATTCGTGACGCAGACATGGCCAAGGAAATTTCGAATATGACAAAATCCAATATGTTAACGCAAGCGGCCCAAACGATATTAGCCCAAGCAAATCAGAATCCTCAAGCCGTGTTGCAGTTACTTAAACCATGATCGTACAGAGAACCCACCTGACAGGTGGGTCCTTTTGTTGTATACAAAAAAAGAGGAGGTTTCTACGATAGTCCCCACCCATTCATTCAAAAAAATGAACGTTCTATTCAGAAACGTTTCTTTGACTTAACAATAACCTCATCGTAGAGTGATAAATATGAAACACAGCATAGGCCAAATATGGACTTCCTTCCGATTGAATCGAAGTAGAAGCGCGCATTACGCAGTCATTGGACAGTATGAACCAGATTCCGTATGTACAGATAATAATCTGCAAAGGCTTTTGCTTGAATGAAACATTCGCATACTTGACTTTCCCCTGCACGGGAAACTGTATACTCTCCTTATGTTATAAATCGGAGGTGATATTTTGTTTAAAATCAGTGAGTTTTCCAGGCTAAGTAAGGTCTCCTTAAAAACACTGCGCTATTATGACCAAATTGGCATACTAAAGCCGAGAAAGGTAGATCACGACACCGGCTACCGTTACTATTCCGCAGATCAGCTTCTTGAGCTCAACCGCATCTTAATCTATAAGGAACTGGGTTTCACATTGCCGCAAATTACACAGCTGCTCCAGGAAGATATTACATTGGAGAATATTCAAGGCATGTTTAAGCTGAAAAGAAGCGAAATCCAGCAAATCATCGATACGGAACAAGCCAAGCTCGCCCGGATTGAGGAGCGTATGCAGCTTATAGAAAGAGAAGGGCAAGTCGAAACAGGACAAGAAATCAGGATCAAAGCAGAAGACGCTAGGCAGTTTCTTTTTCTGAAAGCGCACGGGAGAGAAGAAGATATTTCAGACCTGTTTCGTACTTTTAATCAATTATTAACAAAGGAAACTCGCCAATTGGTCCAAGGTCCGCAGGTTGTTTTGTGGAAAGAAATAGATGGAAAAGAGGATGAGTTTGAGTTTGAAATCGGTTATTTTTTAACCTGTGAGCCTCTATTGTCTCCAGATCCATTTCAACTGCGGACGCTTCCTCCTGAGCCGATGATGGCCACAATGGCCTTTCGTTCGGATTCCAACTTCGCTTGTACAGCCTGTGTGGATTTAGCTAAATGGATTGAGAAAAATAACTATCAGATCAAGGAAAACGAACCTGGTCGGGAAATCTATTTACCGCTATCTACAAAACAAGATGCACAATTAATGGAAATCCAAATTCCAATTATACATAGATAACCGGAGGAGGAGCGGATTGAATTGAAAAATAATCGGATCATCTATGTCCTGGCACTTGCTGTTTTTCTGATCGGAACCATTGAATACATTATTACAGGAGTCATTGAAATGATCGCCGCGGACTTGGGAGTATCTACTTCCGAAGCCGGGTTATTGGTGACTGTATTTGCTCTCGCAGCGGCCATTGTCGCTCCGATTCTGATTGCATTAACGATAAATGTGGATCGCAAGAAACTGCTGATGGCTGCCCTCAGTGTGTTTATTGCCAGCAACGGACTTATGTTTGTAAACCTTTCTTACGAAACAGTACTATGGATACGAATTATTCAAGGGGCTAGCGGAGGAATCACTACCGTAGTAGCCATGGCAGTAGCGACACGACTCGTTGAAAAAGAAAGAAGGGGCAATGCCATCGGTATCATTTTGATGGGGCTTAGCAGTTCGCTAGTGCTGGGTGTTCCGATTGGCACATTTTTTAGTGAGATGTTCGGATGGAGAGTTTTATTTATTGGGATCGGTTTGTTAAGCGTTCTGCCATTGCTCATCATCTATAAAAAAGTTCCGGCAATCAAAGAAGAAGATAAGGTTACCCTCAGGATGCAGCTATCCATTTTAAAAAATTCAAACATTCTGACTGCCTTGGTTATTACTTTATTTTATATCGGCGGCTATTCTACCCTATTCACTTATATGACGCCTTTCTTGCAAGCCGGATCCTCTCTTTCCATAACCGAAATTAGCGGTGTTCTATTCCTGGCGGGAATTTGCAGCTTCGTCGGATCAAAAGTGGGCGGCCAATTGGCAGATGCAAAGGGACCGAAATTCACCATTTGTCTCGGACTCCTGTTACAGGGAGCAACTCTCCTTTTATTCACTCTAGCCGGCGTCAATCTCTTTGTATTGATCTTGGTTATCATGATTTTTATGTTAGCCACTTGGAGTATTTCCCCTGCTCAGCAGCTATATCTGGTTACTCTGGCGCCTCGAAATCCGGACATTGCCCTAAGCGTAAATACTTCGTTCATCCAATTTGGTTTTGCGCTGGGATCTGCATTAGGCGGGCTTGTCATCAGCCGTACATCTGTTCTGTATTTGAACTGGCTGGGTCTTGCCGCTGTAAGCATAGCTTTACTTCTTGCGATGTTACTATTCAAAAAAATGCGCAGCGGGATTGGAACCCCTGTCGTTACTAAATAAAAATGAAATGGACTGAACAGGGGTGAAACTAAATTATATTCCGCCCCAGGTCTGCCCATATCCTTCCATTATTAGGTGTATGCCATTTTCTATGTTTTTAACTGACTAAAGTGTAAGAAAGAAAATACAACAGAGTTATTAATAAATATTTCGGAGCTTTTTCTTTTAATAAATCCAAAAATATGTTTCCACAATCTTGGCAGTGATCCTATTTAGTTCTTAAGTGGAAAAACTTCGATAACTTGCTGAAATGAAGTAGGGAATGCTTTGTTCATTTCATTTATAGACATCATATCAGTTAACATAGATCTCCCTCTATTATTCAATAATAAAAGGAACTGTCTAGAATTCTCATGGGTTTTATTAAATATTTCTGGTGGAAAGGTCAGATTAGTTTCTCGTCCTTCGTACATCTGAATGTTTCTTTTAATTACCTTAATTTCAAAATTTTCGTTTAGTAGAAGTAAATCTGATACAGTAGAGTATGGAGTTGCTGATATCTTTAAAGAATAAGATTTTGTATTAGACAACATCATCTGATTTTTATCCAAGACTAATTTAATAGGATTACCATCGTCTCCAATCCATGTAAGTGTAGGTACTGGCTTAATCCCTTCTTGAGAAACAAGTTTTTCATTTATTACTGATTGTTTATGTATTTCATCCTTACTTATAGTTGGACTATTTGTATTTTGAATATAATAACGAACAACTCCTAAATTTCCACCAGAATAGTATTCTCCATGCTTATCTTTTTTGATTGGAAATACAATTAAATCTTCTTCTTTATTAGGATTCCATTTTATTTCTACTGGGATTTTTGTTGTTGAGTTAGCGGCAAAGTTAATACGCAATGAATTGTTCCATTTGTTATCATTTTTAATTCTAAGTGGAGCAACTTTATTTCCTTGGATTGCCACAAGAATTATCTCGTTCGCATCATCAATCGTATCAATAGTATACTCACCGGAAATAATATCTTTTTCTTCTTTATTTATATAATATCTATAATAATCATCGTCTCGTAAATCATACTTAACTTCCATATTAGGGTCTAATCGAAGCCGTTGTGCGAAACTAAAAGTGGAATTACTAAATGAAGCCGTGTTTGAAAGTAATACGTGTTCATTTTCTAAGACATTGATTTCGTTTATCATAACATTTCTGACTTTGCTGTTCATTTTATCACCATTTAAAGAATAATAGTAAAAAGATAACGCAAATATACAAATAAAAAATACTATTAAGACTATTTTCTTCACGCTATAATACTCTCTCCCTGAAAGAAATAATAGATGGGAATTTAAATCCCCATCTTACGAAATTTAATTTTTAATATACTGTTACAGATTCAGAAGATTTTAGTTCATATAGTGCAAAGTCATATACACAAGAATGGTAAGTAATACCACGATATGAACCTTTAACTACTGTATTGTCAACTAGAGTAGTAGAACCTGTTATTGATGTTGCAGTTCCATAGCCTATCGCCATATCCTTTGGACCAGTGTTTAGTAAACCATTAGTGAAATTACCTTCAAACCAGATAGATGCAGTTGCAGAAGTGGTTACTGTTAATTTTTTTCCTTTTGTGCTTCCACTAGTCATAACGTGTTTTACAGCGGAGATATAATCGGTTTCAGTCGTTCCTGTAGCGACTTGTACGAACGAAAGTGACGAAGGTGATATCTCATTATTTCCACTTGGTGCTGTAATTGTTCCAGTTTTAGGCACAATATCGTAAGTAATTTCTGGAGAATAACTTGTAATGATTTTAAGATTTTCTTCAATAGCCTTGCTATCTTCTTTTGAATTTGCAAATACAGATCCTGGAATAGAAAGGGCAGTTACTACGCTAGCAATCGAAACTATCTTCAATAATTTCTGCTTCAAAACTTTAATCACTCCTTATGGGGTATTAGTAAGAATCCACTAAACATTCCCATAATAACCTATTATGTTTTCAAAAGTCAAATACTGCCATATTGTATAACCAAACTTAGTTTTATAAAACCCGGTGAACCTCTACAAGATGAAATGAGATACACGACATATCTAGTTTACCTTGAACCAGAGTCTTAAACTCGTTCAAAGTCTTACCTTTTAAGATTCTTACTTCTACATATTCGTTAAATTTATCTCCATATTCGGTGTAATTGATAACTGGTCGCTGTCACCTGTTGATTAACTAACTCCTAAAGTTAAAAATGTATCGTAAAAACAATTTTGTTAATTGAATTCCCCGACTGAAAATCGGCATATTCAACAATAGAGGCAGGATGTTTTTTAATTATCTCCTAACTTCATGCTGCTAGTTATGCTATCCCTGCCGTACTTCTCTATTTTATAGCCATATGCATTGCTGCGACGCCGCCACTATAGCTTTTAGCATCTACTTTGGAAAATCCCGCTTCTAAAAACATCTGTTTAAGTACATTTTTATCAGGGAAATTACGAGCTGATTCTTGTAACCATGAATATTCGTCATAACTTTTGGCAATAAACTTTCCAAGCAAGGGCATAATATAGCGAACATAAAAAAGAGAAAGCTGCCTATAACCGATTAATGTTGGTTGGGATGTTTCTAAACAAACTACTTTTCCGCCTGGTTTTGTTACCCGATACATTTCCCGTAAAACGGTTGAATAGTCCGGTACATTTCTTAAACCGAAACCAATGGTTACATAATCAAATGAATGATCTTCAAAAGGCAGTTCCATGGCATTTCCTTGGATAAATGTAAGCTGCTTTAAAGCTTGCTGCTCTTGCTTATCTTGCGCAATTTTGAGCATGTTTTTGCTAAAATCCAATCCAATTACTTCTCCGTGCGTTCCAATAACATTTGCCAAAGCAATCGCCCAATCCCCGGTTCCCGTGCACACATCAAGAGCTTTACTTCCTTCTCTAACATTCATCTGTTTCATGACATCTTGACGCCATGCGATATGTCTCTTAAAAGTGATGACAGAATTCATCGAGTCGTATTGATTCGATATCTTTTCAAATACATCATGAACCCTTTCCATCTTGGTTTGTTCAGACATGAAATCCCCTTCTTTCACTAATGCGATATTATAAAAACATCTCCATTTTTTTAGTATTTATTTTCATAACGTACTACGCCGTAGTTCATAAAAATACTGCACAATCGGATGCTTTAACTTCATCTTCTCGGACATGTTCAAAATCCGCTTTTTTCCAACTCGTCTGTCCACCAAAGCTAGAATATTCAATAAGATATCATGGCTCTCTATGCTTTCCTCTATAGAAGTGGATAAAAACTTATTAGCTACAACGATAAAATTTGATTTACTTAATGATGTCTGTGCCGTCAAAAGCTCCTTTGCATGTTCTGAACTTTTTCTGCTTCTTACAATTACTTTTAGACGATCCTCCGGAACTTTCCCTTTCGTTTCTTGTCTGACTGCTTCCATTTCTTCATGGCTGATAGGAATTTGGATATCCGGATCATTCTTAATTTCCAACTCCGTCTGATACCATCTGATTAAGTTAGTTGCATCGTTCATATTGAGTACGTTCTTTTTATCTACCGTAATATAACAAATTCCCGCTTTATCAGGTAAATAACGGTAGCCGGTTGCACGGTATTCGACTCTTCCATCTAACGCAGGACAAAGAAAACTCTCCAGATTTTGTTTCAATTTGCTCCAGGACATGTGCTCCACCTTGTTCTATATTAATAACGACCTGTTGAGGCAGTCGCTCTATTCTCTATCATACAATAACCGGCGCTCAATCCACTATGTTTGAATGAAAATACCTCCACCATCAACCAACCGCCTTTTGTTTTAACAGACTAATATGGAGAGTAGGCATAGAGAAGAACCGAAGGCAAATGTGCTCTCGGTTCTTTTTCGATATCGATACACAAATACCCTGTAACTACGATAGTCTTCTCATCAGTTATTGAATTCTATATTTTATTGCGTCCGAATTTCATTCTTTATCACTGGTGTGTCCTATGTGTTGGTCTTGGTAAATTAACATATGCATTTTCATTAATACCAACTTGGTTCATTATTTTACGTAAATCAGCCACTAACTTCATAAAATAAACTTCTTGAATGATACTACCAGCATATTTTTTTAGAGAATAATCATTGGATAACGAATGATATAATCCACCTAAATCATCTACAAGTATCTTTTTTATAGCAATAGGTGTAATAGATTGATCTATACTGCATTCATTAACGAGTGCCTGTAATGTTTCATTAAGTGCACATTCATCATATGATGGATGTGATAATAAATATTTTAAATCATAAAGATCCTTAAATCTTGGTCTCACAATGGTTTGATGTAGCTTCCAAGCAATTTGTATCGAAAGTGGTACCGAATAAGAAACACTGAAAGTATCACCAAGAACTGGTCGATACTCAATTGAAACGGGATCTACTGCCATTTCTAAATTGAATGAAACATCTAGATATATTTCACTATAATGATTTACTTCCCTAGGTTCATCTGTGAAAAAATAGGCAAGATCTGTATTTATTGTAGGAAAATCATCTGACATTGCATAATCTATACACCGCCAAAATGCATTCTCTCGAAAACTTCTAAACGTTATACCATCACCAAGATCCGTTTCCGTCACTTGGATCATCCAATTTGTAAATGTTTCATGTGCATGCTCTACATCTTTGATCTTATCCATATACAAAAAGTCGAGATCTTCAACATGCCTAGTATCTGGGTTATTCAAATATTGTCTTGTTAATAGGCTACCTTTTAAAACAAATGGCATATTCACAAGTGATATTCTTCTCAAAAGTGCTTCTAAGACAATGAGTTCTCTATCCTCATCATTCATATCTTTTAAATTCTCAAACTTAATCATTATTGCATCCCTCTATTGTGAAATTTATGAAATCCATCCGCTATCCAGTTCTTCTCTACTGTCATAGATACATAATTCATATTGTTCTTTCAGAACATCTATCTTATTTTCTTGCAAAATAGAATGCAACTTATATACCCTTGCATAGAATTTTTCCTTACTTTCATATTCTCTGACTGTAATAAATCTTATTTCTCCATTTGTTGCTAAAGAGTTTCTTGAAATATGTCCGCCAAGACCCTCACATAAATTTTTTAGCCTGGCAACTTCTTTCACAGCTACTTTGCCATGCCATTCAAAATAAGGCTTAGAATTCCTAGTTACTGGCATACGGAAATATTTTTCCTCATTCGGAGATATCTCTATTTTTGTCCTCATGATAGTAAATCCGTTTTTTTGAAATTTGGTTGCAATTTTCTCAATTTCTTTTTTCGCTTCATAACAATCAGTACTTTCAATAATCCCTGTACACATAGGCTGATTAATATAATCCCCTTTGTCTAAGACAATCATAAGAGGCTTCACTTGTTCCAGAATACAAGTATTAACAAAAAATTCCTTTTCAACAAGCTTTAAATTATTGACTGTAATATGAAATTCAAATTCCATTATTTTGCTCCTATGCATTATTAGTTGAATTTGCTAGATTTACTGCACGAATCATTTCTAAAATACTCATTAATCACACAATGAAATTGATGACCATTCACAGTTACTTTCTTGAAACGTTTTCTAAATGGCTTCAACCATGTCACCTCTAGCGATAGATGATAAAAATGGTCTTTTAGTTAAATTTTTCAAACATAGTGACAACAAATTCTTCGAAAGTCTTTTCCTCCGTTGGATTAATTGACAGATCATCATCGTGCCATATTTCAACAATAGCCCAATTATCAGTTGTTAAAAACCCCACCGCATCTCCACTAAAATTATCGCCAAACAATAAAACATCTTTTAGTTCCGGATGCGAGTCCTCATCAAAAAGATGACCTAAAATTTCGTCTACTTCGACCAAACCACTATAAAAATTAAAGTATGTACCATTAACAGTTCCATAACCAACTTCTCTTAAAAAATCAATATATTCTTTGGGGATTCCTTCTACTTCTAACTCTCTTTTTATTTCATCTTCAGACAGAACTTCAAAGTTATGTCTTGAGGAATTATTTCTTATTGAATTAATAATGTTGGTGTACCTCATATGTTGACTAATGTCCCCCTTAAAATCCGTGTTTTATTGTAAACAGAAGCTATATTAAAAATCACACTCATCTATCGTCGAGGTTAACTCAGACCATCTTGCCGATAATAACTTAGCATAATCCAAGGAAACTAACCCATAATGCCCTAAAGAATAGCCATCGTTAACTTCTATTAACAATGTTTCACCTTTATCAGTTAACCCAAAATCTACGGCATAACCATTAGGAGCAGATTCGAATTGAGAGACGACATTTTCAATTACTTTATAATCAAAGTGCACTCTCCAATTCCCTTTATATCTTCTAATGTCTAGTATTTTCCCGTATCTAACAAAACATCTCCACTCTGCTACAAAGTTTACAACTTCCGAACATAATATATCTGGATCTTCACCATTTGTACCACAACCTATTAAATCCTTAGTACTTCTAACAACAACACCAGTAAACTTTTTATCCTCGACAGGCTTAATAAATACATTCCAGTTCTCAGGGTTGTTTGCTATTACACTTAATTTTGAATTCCAAACCTTCCTACCCAAGTAGTTTTTTAATTCTTCAGGGTAATCAATTTCAGGTGGGATTATATCATGTTTAAAAAGTACTGTTCTAACATCATCAACATAACTAACTATTATATCTTCTTTTTTATTATCAGATAGCTCATCAATATTTTTAAAATAATGAATTTCAAATCCCATTTGTTTAAATCCGTCATACGCTGCATAAAAATTGTGATTGGCAATTTCGTTATCAAAATTTTTTCTTATATATACCTTCATAAAATCTCCCGCCTCATTAATAATGCCGACCATTGAGAATGATATAAATTCCTAAATAAAATCTGAATTTTAATGCATTAATCATACCAATTTTCACCAAATTAATACATATTAATTGAAGTATGCACAAAAAAAGAACCTCCTCTTAAGGAAGCCCCTCATTATAAAATTAATTAATCCACCCGATATATCCTTACCACGCACTCCACATGTATGGAGTAAGTAATTTGGACAAAAAGAAAATACTACTGATGTGATGGTATTCGCTAACTATCAATTCGTTGTTGTATATCTGATCTGCAATATTTCATTGATGCAAACTCTATCCTTGATGTGAAACAAAGAGATTCCAAAAAATTATGATTTGCCATAAAGTTTTTGATTAACTTGTTCTATAAAAATTGCAACTCTTTCTTCATCAATGAATCTACTAAAAATAGGTTTTAATCTGTTTCTATACTTTGTTCTCAGGTGTTTTTCAATTTCGTTCAAAAGTCTTGGGTCTGAGTGGATATGTTCTAACGAAATACTTTCTCCTAATGTCTTTTCCAAAGATAAAGCTATATCTCCATCTTGAATTAAGTCATTAATTCTAATAAATTGCATAATTGATGGTTCGAGATAAATAACAGGGAGTTGGGGGAACTTTTCTTCTACATATTTCTTTATTCCCCTACTTCCTGTATAAAATAGTTCGTCATTTTCAAATAAGAATAAGTTCTTCTCACCCAAATCAGATAATATCTTTATTAGTTTTTCAGAAAAAAATGCCCCTCCTAGAGAAATAACATTTAGTTTTTCTACTTTCAAACGTTCAGCAAGACCATATTCTTCAGTTAACACATTAAAGAAATCTTCGTCTGTTTTTCCCTCTACATACAAATTCAAATTAGTAGGTTCAGTTTCCTGACCAATTACTTGTGGTTTTTCTTGATTAACTTTTGTTTCAATTGCCTTATCCATTTGTTTATAGTACGATGAAATACCATTAACTCTTCTTACTCTTTTAAAGAGTGGGATCCAACCATTCCTATCGCTCCAAATAATCGGTAATGTAGAGTTTGGTGTATTGTATGGAAATACAATAAGTCCCCCAATCCCCCCATACCCCATTCCGTTATTGCTATTGGAACTTATTTTACCGTAATATTCTATTCGTTCACGTAATTCTTTTCGGCTATCATGCAATACTCCGTCATAGAATTTGGAATCCAAGGATTCTACTGTATCTTCCTTTCCATATTCAAATGCAGAGAACGTTAGAGCTTTTGTTTCATCAGTGATTTTAGTTATTCCATCTCGCATCCCACACACAGTAAGTAAAAAGATATTTTTAACTTTGAAAGGAGTGACTTTTTCAGTCAAAACATTTATTTCCCTTGTAGCTTGATTTCCTGTTGAAATAACATCATCTAGCAAAACAATGTTATTCACCCTCTCCTTCTCAAGATGATGAAATGAATCTTCGTCTAAAAAGTTTTCTTCTGAAACATCATTAATAAGTCTGAAATGATAACTAATCATCGACCCGCTTTTTCCTGCATCCCCAATTCCAGCAAATAACGTATTGTCGCCTTTAATTACTGTATTTTTATCCTTAGCCATTCTAAGAAGTCTACTATATGCAACTTGCAGAGCACTATTCATATCATCATAACCAATTACATTTAGATTATTAATCACTCTTAAAGCTATATAATAATCATTTGGATCGAATTGTAATATCCACTTAATAACATGGTCGATCTCTATGTTCACAGGCCAAGAAGCAATTACGTTCTCAAGTTCATTAAGCTTATCATGAATAAACGATGGATATTTCATACCTTCTTAACCTCACAATGGTAAAATATATTATTATGATCAAAATCAAAATTAATTAAGCTTATCTAATTACTCGTTCTAATAAAGCCGTACCTACCCCTAGAGTGACTCTTGGTAAACTCAATAAAATTAATCTCCTTTATGACTTCTTCTGAAGGTTTTTTATTTTCGAGAATAATAACTTGGTTATTCAGAGTTACCTCTGCCAAAAACTCAAAAAATCTTGATTGCAAATCATCTGAGGTTTTATCTTCATCACCGTCTTCCTCTTTATATGAAGTTATTGGCGAGTCGAGAATTACGATCCCTGGGTGGGGGAGGTCTTTTAAATTACAATATTTCATTACCCCTAATACAAAAGCGCTGTAAGAAATTGAACGATATCCTTTACCGAATAATCTTCTCGCTTTTCCAGATATGAGAATATCTTTTTGTTTAACATCAAATTTTACACTCTCGAAACCAGGATATTTCCAACCAGTCAAAAAATACTTAATGCTTTCACAAAGATCATCGTAGAATTTAGTATAATCTAGTAATTGTTCAGAAGTTGCACCTGTATCAGGCTCAGATCCTATTAAATCCAATATATTCCTTTTCTCATCAAGCAGTTTATTTAATGTATGTTTCTTTTGTTCCACTTCATTAATTGTTTTCTGATTTTTTAGTATACCCTGAAGTTCTTCTTCTATTATCAAAATTTCAGGTTCTAATTGTTCGTCTAATACTTTACTTAATTTATTATAATCTTCTTTGTCATCTACTAATTTAGTATTTATCGAAGATACTTCCTCATTCATTGATTCAATAGTGCTGTTTAAATCCTCTAAATGAAATAATAACTTTTGTAATTCGATTTTATATGATTCTTTCTTCTGTTCTATTTCCAGATGTGAACAAGCTAGTTCCCCATTATTTAAAGTAAGAGTTTGATTACAATGTGGGCATTTTTCATAATTTAGTAAAGAAAAAAAGTGATCTCCCTCTATTAAAAAATTTATCCTTTGCATGTCAGTTTCGTACTGGTCTTTCAACAATAGGAATCTTTTCAATAATTCATATGTAGATAACAACTTCGATTCATCTTGTTGGATGTTCTTCCACAATTTTTTTCTAGAATCAGTTAATTTTTCAATCTCCGAACTAATTCCACTTCTTTTTAAGGTTAACCCTTTAATAATCGCATCTAAATCAACTTCAGATTGCAATGGGGTTAAATTGGAAATGTTCAATTCCAAATCGTTAATCAACCTATCAATCAATCCAACTTGGGCAGTATACACAGACCCCGAATTGCTTGCTACTACATTTTCTGATAATTCACTATCGTCTTTATTTGTTAAGATAAGTCTAAACGCCGCTTCCTCCGCGGTCTTGGTCTTGTTATTGTCTGAATGTACTGGTGATTCTTTTGCTATTATTTTTACTTCATCTATTAAAATGAAATCATTATAATTTCTATACGTAAATCGTCTCAACTTATTATTCTTGTTGGTTTTGATAAATAAATTAGTGTTTTTATACCCCGTTAGTGACATTAAGAATTTCGACATACTTTCTTTCTTCTCACTATGTTTCTGCGATAGGTTTTGAAACTTTGATTCAGTGGTCAACTCATGTATAGGGCAGTTATATTTTTTAAAGTTCCCTCCAGAAAGTTGCCTTTCAAATGTAAACTTCAGACCATCATTACTTTCTAACTCCAAGAAGATAGTATGGTATTCATAGTCAACAATCTCATCAATTTGTTCAGGAGCGTCTTTCCCACCTAACATGAAATTAATACATTCAAACAGAAACGATTTACCTGTATTTGTTGGCCCCATAATGACATTAAGACCCTTTTTGAACTCTATTTCAGTCATTAATTCATTTTTGCCCAATAAACATAATTTTGTTAGAAAGAAACCTTTTGTTGTCACTCAATACCACCCCTAACAAACGCTTCATACATGAACTCTCCGCCCCAGTTATCTATGTTTCTTTCAATGAAAAATTTCATTTCCTCTTCTGAGTATCCAGAAAAATATCCTACAACCCATAAAGCGTTGTTTTGTAGTTTTTTACTATAAGTTGACTCAAATAAATCTAGAAAGGGTTTTGTTAATTCAGAAGCGGAATAACTAATACCTTTTTCATCAAAAATAATATTTATAAGGCTCTTGCTATACATTAGTTCTAAACCTTTTTGCATAGCTTTTCTTCTTACTATTATGCCACCAGACCTGTGAGGAGTATCTGGATGTAACGAAGGTGGACTATCTACCGCTCCAACATCCTTTGTATGTATAACTAAGTAATCGTAATAAATAAGTCGTTGTAAATCTAAACTTACAGGGGATGTTACGGCTAGTATCGTAAGGGCTCTCAAACCAATTTCAAATGATGAATTAATGCTACTAGATTCAGTAGTTTCATTGTTAATGGTCATTATTGTTCCACCCAACTTATCTTATCTTCATTAGCTAAATGATGACATAAACCATTTAAATCATTTCCTTTTATTGAATTATACAATGGGTAACTAGGCATATTTAGGCTTCGCGCGGCTTTACAAACTTCCTTTACTCGCTCAAATCCATCAGTATGTTCTGATTCTATGATGTCGATCACCCCATCATAAACTTCCTGTTTTAGATCCTCAAAAGCATTTACACCTGGAGGAAGGGTATCTCTCTCAAATTTCATTAGAGACTCAGCGGAATAGAAGCATTTTCTTTGTCTGTTAAAGTGGGAATTGTATTTATAATGCTCTGAGAGTTCTGTGGTATCCCTTATTGTAGATTTGTGGTTATCTGAATACGCTTCAAGCAATTTTCTAACATAAAGCAATTCACTTGCACTTATATTCTCAGGTGGATTAACAGGTTCAGGACGTGTTTTATGAATTCCACCGAATCTATAATAAAAGTACTTTGTCTGTGAATGTTGTTCTATTAATTCTTGCGGATCAATATCATCAATGATTGAAAAGTCAAAGTTCTTTACATATTCGAGTAAATCTTCAGTCAATTCTATATTTGCTCCCGAAGTAATTTTACTTCGACATTTATCGTTCCATTCTGAAATTAATTGCTTCTTTAGTTTGTGAGGATCGTCGATTAAATTAGAAAGGGTAGTTGAAATACCTTTTGGTGTTACAAAATAATATTTCCTTGGTACTGAGTATTCTTTTTTGTAAGTGTAGTAGCATAACTTTCCAAGCTCGATCCATATCTTACTTGGAGATAAAGGGGAGTTGTAATGTTTGCATTGATAATTATCCCAAACTAATTTCTTGCCTTTTTCATATTCGACATATGCGATAACATCTCTGCCCATATCCCCTGCCGCGCCGCATCTTCTTACTTTCACGTACTTATCTTTTAAATAGTCGCATGACCACTCTCTAACAAGGTCTTCAAAATCTTTGTCAGAGATAACCTGCAATCTTTTAATCGGCTCTATAGCTTTTCCTAATAGTAAATCCGTATTTGACAACTTAGTTTTGACTTCTGGCTCATTGATATCTATCATATTATTCTCTAGCTCTATCATAATAACCACCCGAACCTAATCTATTTGATATCCAAATAATAACATAAAATTCCTCTCTATTTTATTAAAGATTATGAAATATTAAAGTTCTTAGGGAGGTAAGAGAGTCGGGTTGTCTATAAAATAGATTCTGTACGTACAACAATATTCAAGAAAATTTGGTGTGCGTTTGACGAAGACAAACTCTATCTCAATAACTAAAACGAAATCATTCGTTACCGGGTGGCATCTAATAAACTGCCGGGAAGATCTAAAACATAAAAAGTGCTACCCTCTAAAAGGTAGCACAAAATAAATTATTCATTGTACAGACCCTCAATGGCTTTTAGCTTGTCTTCCTCAGTGGGCTTGGAGTAACGCAGTATCATGTCTGCTGAACTATGACCGCTCAGGGATTGTATGACCGCTATATCCTCATTCGCCCTAACAAGCCCTGTGATGAGCGTGTGGCGTAGTTGATGAGCGTGTAGGTCATGTTGCTCTAAAAGATGCTGAACGCATCTGACGCTAATTCGCTTGTCTCTGTTGCTAATGAACAGGGCTTCGTTATCGTCTGACCGTTCCTCAAGGTATTTTCTAATAGCCCACCTTGTATCAACGTCAAGGGGCAATGTACGGGCTTTATTGCCTTTTCAAGCCCTAACCCTTAACTCTCCTTTACGTTCGCTTAGGTCAACGTCTGACCTGTCTAGGGCTACTATTTCAGATACCCTCAAACCCGTATGAAGTAAAGTCTTGATTATGGCATAATTACGTTTGTTTCCGCTTCTGTCTACTTCTCGTTCAAGCCGCTTCCGCTCAAGCCTGTCAAGGACTTTCGGGGCGGTTTGCTTGTAGTCGGGGGCTTTGACGATATGAATTTCCTCAATGCAATCTAATTTCTTAGCCCACCGACAGAACTTCTTAATGGCGTTATAGACCTTGTTAATGGTAGCGGCGGTCTTCTTCTTGCTTGCCATGTATGTAACGTATTGCTGAACGTCAGTACGGCTGAAATGCTCTAAAGTAGTGCCGCAACCATCAAGCCACTGGCTGAACTGTTGCAGAGCATGGCGATAAGTCTTTACCGTTGCCTCACTCTTCCCCCGTAAACCTTCATTGATAAATTGGTCTAACATGCTTATCTCCCCCCGTAAAAAGGGCTCAAATAATTCTACGCAAAAAAAAAGAGCGTATAATACTACGCTCCACAATACGAGTTTCATATACCTTACTAGGACTAGCTTATAAAAGGCAACTTTAGATTCTTTTTCTGCTCTGCATTTTCATTAACAGGTTCAAACTCCAGTTCTCTTGTAACCCAATACATCTCAATGTCGTAATCTAACTCTAAATATCCTTTTTCAATACACTGGTAGAAGGTTGGGAATTGGTAGACGTTTACGCTGATGAGGGTATAACTGGTCGTAGTATGGCGCGGCGTGAAAGTCTAAAACGACTCATTCACGATGCTGAAAAAGGTCTATTTGATGTAGTTCTAATCAAAGCATTATCTCGGCTTTCAAGAGATACACCCGATTCAATAAACATCGTTAGAACGCTTCATAGCCATAAGGTTGAAGTGTTTTCATCTAGGGAAGGCATGATTGATGATGAATTGATTTTATCAGTCATTTCAGCGGTCAATCAGCGACAAAGTGAAGATACATCTTATAACATCAGTTGGGGAATTGCTGTAAAGTCTAAAGAGGGAATCTTTCATGGAACGCCGCCCATCGGCTACGACAAAGTAAAGCCGGGAAAGTTAGTTCCTAGTGTCGTTCATGCCCCAACCGTCCAGTTGATATTTGACCTATACCTGAACATAGGAATGGGTGTTCAAGCAATTGCCAACCACCTGAATGATGAATTAGGTGTGCTTCCATCAAGAAAGAACTCAAAAAAGTGGCATGATTCTTCTATCCGTCTGATTCTAACTAACCGTCACTATACTGGCGACTTGGTTCAAGGACGCTCTAAGGTTGACAGTAAAGATAAGAAATTCCTTCAAGACAACGGCTACAAGAAACGGCATAAGATTGATGAAAGCGAATGGATAGTCGTTCCTAACCATCACGAACCACTCGTTACTCGTGAACAGTTTGAAGCCGTTCAGGAGAAAATGAAGCAAAAAGCTGCGCGAATGTTCAGGGGTAGAGGTCGCAAATCGTTATTTGCAAGGGTGGCGTTTTGTGTGGATTGCGGAGCAGGGATGAATTTTAGGAATGACCGTAAATCCTACGTCTGTGCAACCTATCAGAAGAACACGTCTAAAAAGTGTTCCTCCCATATCATCAAGCATGACGCTCTAAAGCAGGTTGTACTCAGTCATCTAAAGGACTTACTTGAAAACTCTCTGAACATGAAATCGTTAGTTGACGTGACAATCCAACGAGCAGGAATAAAGAAAAACAACGCTGTTAAAGAACTTGAAAAGCTTCAACGTGAAATCAGCAAATTGGATAAGGAACTTGTTCAGCTTACAAGGAAATGGACAAGCGGCGATATTGATACGGACATGTTCAATGCTTGTTCTGTGGCAGTCAAGAACGAACGCCAAGCCTTAGAGGAACGAGCGGCGCGACTTCAAACAGAAATTGCTCACGAACACGATACAGAATCACGAGTATCGGCGTTCAAGGCGGAGTTAATGAAGTTCGCCTCGCTAGACGTAAGCAACGAGGAAATCCTGAGGGACATGATTCACAAGATGATTAACTGTGTAGACGTTCATGAAGACGGTTCAATCGAAATCAGTTACAACTTCCAAAACCCACTAAAACAAGAGGCGTAGCCTATTTAGGCTCGCCCCTCCATTCCATCAATATTACGCACTCCACATGCGTCATCTGTGGAAACATATTCACCGGCTGCACCCATTCGATCTGGTAGCCGCCGCGGAGCAGCGTTTCGCAATCCTTGGCCAGAGTGGCCGGGTTGCAGGAGACGTACACGAGCCGCGCGGGCCTGGCTTGGAGAATGGCTTGCAGCAGCGACTGTTCACAACCTCCACGGCGGGTCAACGACAACGACATCGGGCTTGATGCAGCGCCCGACCCATTCCGGCAGCAGCTTCTCGGCGCATCCCTCGAAGGAATACGCTGCACAAACTGCTTGGAATCCGGCAGCCAGTCCGTAGCGGTTATGAGTGTAAGCTGTAAGCTGTACATGCCCCGTCACTTCGCCGACACGGGCGACGACTGTCCACACCATACCTTCTCGTGTACGTTCATTATAAGCGGGAATCTGCAATTCCGTCATACTGGCTTTTACCTGCTCAATCATCTGGTTAACGACAGGATGCTGGACGGCACATCCGCTAATATCGATCAAACGGTGCGAGCCGGAAGCGTAAAGGCCTGTTATGATTTTTTTATCCTCACGCCCTGCCGGCCAACTTCTTCTTCCGGCTATCCGGGCGAGCGGGACATCATGGACAGCATAAATTAAGTTAAGATTGAGCAACAGAGACCTGCTGCGCTTCTTTCTTCACTTTTTTGTCCGACGGCAGGAAAATCGTCAACAGCCCCAACAGCGGCAAGTAAGCGCAGCATTGAATAATGAAATCAATACTTGTTGTGTCGGCCATGTTGCCGAGAATGGCGGAGCCGACACCGCCTAAACCGAAAGCAAGCCCAAAGAAGATCCCGGAGACAAGTCCTACTTTGCCCGGCAGCAGCTCGTTGGCATAAACCATAATAACCGAGAAAGACGATGACAAAATCGTGCCAGCCAAGAAAATCCAGATGATTGAGAAAGTCAGATTGGAATAGGGCAGCATCAATGCAAATGGCGCGGTGCCCAGGATCGAGAACCAGATCAGTTTCAGCCGGCTAAAGCGGTCTGCCAGCAAGCCGCCAAGCAGCAAGCCTACAACGTTAGCCGCCAGGAATACGAACAGAATGATTTGCGCCTGCCCCATCGTGACACCGAAACGATCAATGACAAAGAACGAATAATAGCTGCTGATCGCCGCAACATATAAGTTTTTCGAGAATACCAAAATCATAAGAATTGTAATCGCAAGCACAATACGGCCGGTTGATAACTCGGTTGGACTCACTTGACTTTGTTTTGTTTTGGCGCCGGCAGCATCAGCTGGAACCAATTGATTTTGATACCAGCGGGCCACATAAAACTGGGCAAAAAAGCCTACCGCAATCACGATCGAAAGCCAAACGAGCCCTTGCTGGCCGGTAACGACAAACCAAACAGCAGTCAGCACTGGAGCAATCGCTTGCCCCATAAACCCGCCAAATTGAAAAATCGAGGAGGCTGCTCCTTTTTTATCGCCTGCTGCCAGAAACGACACGCGTGCCGACTCCGGATGGAAAATAGCTGAGCCAAGTCCAATCAGCATAACGGCGAACATGACAACCCAAAATTGATGCGCATAAGCAAGTGTGATGACGCCAAGCATTGTAAACAGCATGCCGAACGGCAGCATCATCGGCTTAGCCTTGTTGTCCGTGTAAATCCCGATCAGGGGCTGCATAATGGCTGCAGTCAAATTGATCATTAGTGAAATGAGACCGATTTGAGCAAAATTTAGGGACAATGACGATTTTAAAATCGGGAACAACGACGGGACAATAAACTGAATCGTATCATTCAATAAATGCATCATGCTGATCGTCAGCAAAATGGGATAAATCGTCTTCGCGGCAATTGATGCCGGTTGTATGGTTTTTGTTGCCATTGCAAACCTCTCCTCGTATAGTAGTGGCTTCTCACTCCAGAGAATGAAACTCATTCTCTTAAGATGGCTGACATACAGCCCTTTTTGTGAAAATCATATTATTCTCTCCTTCATCCCCCTCCCATTAAAAAACTCCTGCCGTCCAGATACGCAACACGCGTATAAGGGACGAAAGGAGCGAGTATTCTTCCGCGGTACCACCCATAATTGCTGCATGCATACACAGATAGTTCCGCATACTCAGTACAGCCACTTCCAATCGGCTAACAGCCGATCAACGGCACAGTAACGTGCGCCACTCCGATTTCCTCTAATCGTTGACTGGTTCAAGGAAATAGCTCCGAGGCGAGTTGGCAGTAGGGTTATGACGATGCTCTCAGCTTCTGCACCGATCTCTGTACATAAGAGCCTCTGCCTGCTCCTCATCATTGCTTCATGTTGTTTGAGCGATACAAGAACAAATCTTTGTTGTAATATATTGCATATTATATTCTGCATATCTTCTAGACGCAATCTTTTTTTGCGATAAAAATAAAGCTTTTTCTCTTTTCTCTTTCATTGCCGCCCCTTAAGCGCTGTTTCTAATGCTCTTTCAATTGCTTTCAGCTGCAAGATGCGATATATTAAAAATCAAAATATTATGGAGTAATGACTGTTGTTTTTGTCTATCAAGGATGAAGAGGATGAATGGAATGCCAATACCTGACAATTATTCGACACCAGTCCGCTCTACAGCCAAAGATCGGACATTGTCACAATTGCAAAAATGGATTATTGACGGCACGCTGCAGCCTGACGAAAAGCTCAATGATGCCGAACTTGCCGCTGCGCTGGGCGTGAGCCGGACGCCGGTTAGAGAAGCGCTGCAATTGCTCGAAGCACAGGGACTCGTCCAGATGTTTCCCGGCAAGGATACGCGAGTGACCCGGATCGACAAAGACGATATTTATAAGCCGTACGCCCCCCTCGTTGTACTGCACGCATTGGCAGCCGAGACGGCGGCCCAACTGATTCAGCCGGAACAAATCGAACAATTGCGGGAATTGAATCAAGCATTTACGAAGTGCATTCTTGAAAAGGATCTGTATCAGGCGCTTGAATATGACGAGGAGTTTCACAACCTGATTGTAGAAATCGCAGACAATTCGTATATCACGTCCTTTTGCTCTTCGCTCCAATTGCATATCCGCCGCTTTAAATATGTGTTTTTAAACCATCCAATCGAACAGACGCAAACGGCCGTTCAAGAGCATGAACAAATCATTCAAGCGCTGCAGGATCGCGATTCGGCAACAGCCGCACGCATTATCAAGCAGAATCTGTCCCGGCCGCTTGACGAGTTTCATAAGCAGTTGCATGAATAATACGGTTGAAACTTAATCGATTAAATACAAAAAAACCTCCCTTAATCGCAAACAAGCTGTCGTCATGAAACGACTTTGCGATTGGAGAGGTTTTTTATTTATAAACACTTGCTTTCAATGCTATATAAGTTGAATTATTGAATCACTTATTTAGAATCTAACACAAAGACGATCGCTTAAAGCTCCTTCGCTAATAGCTGGCGGCTTTTCACATCTCAATCATTACGAACCATCAATATTAGGCACTCCACATGTGTGGTAAGCGGAATTCCCGAAAATTTGCTGAATAAACAAGCTTACAGCTTTTTAAACAAGGCTGCGCGGACTTGCCATCCCTCATCTCCCACAACGGGAAAGTAAGAAGAACCATGCATTTTACACCGTTCGAAGAGGGCCATCTGCCTGAAGTGCTGGTTATCTACAATTATTATGTAGCGAACACCACGGTTTCGTTTCACACGGAGACGTTAACGCCGGATGAAAGGCGGAGTCAAGTCCTGTCAGGTGACAAGCGTTACAGAAACTATGTCATCGAAGACCGGAACACCACCCTCGGCTACGAAAAATGTGCACATTTCAAAGAAATCGGCCGCAAGTTCGACAGATGGCCGGATATCGCCAGTTATCAGAAGCTGATTTAAAGCCGCTGGGAGCCTGCAAGCTTGTAACTGATCCAGCATTCAAGTTCATCTTGACCCGACAAAAATCTTACGCCGATCATAAGCAAAAAAGATCATCGACACACCTAAAATCGCGCAAATCAGGTACATAAACGAGTACGAAGAAAGGTCCGCGACGGGGCCCATAACGACGCCGCCCAGCGAAACGCCTAAATCGGCCGTAGCGATAAATAAACCAAGTAACACATTGCGATCATGCTGCGGCAATACAAAAGTCAAATACGTCGTCAAGGTCGGGTAAAGCAGGGCCTGAGCGATGCCCGTTAAACCTGCGCCGACATAAAAAAACACCGTTCCTCCCGCTGCGGAAAAACTTACACATTGCGCCCCTGCGGCTAAAATCAGCATAATCACCATCATAAAAGACGAATGCCACTTTCCGTCCGAAGGAATTTTCTTCCTAAGCGCAAAACGGGCGGCCACTACGGCCGTCGCCTGAATCATCAGATACATGGCCGCATTGCCGTTTTCGATCTGCATGGCATACAGGGGAATAAAGGTTGTCACCGCTCCGAATACGAGGGAAGCTGTCAGCATCAGAACGCTGCATTTGAATAAATGCGGATTTTTAACCAGATGGCCGAACGAATGGAGCATCTTGGCGCCATGCCCGGGCTGTCCCGCAGCGGGTTCGGCCTCTTTTTTTTCCATCCCTGCACTATAGCCCACCACTCCAGTAAGTATGGCAATCGTGATCATGGCCGCTATAAAATAACGGCTATCCGCGGTTTGCCACATGCCCAAAGCCAGCAGAGGCCCGATAATATTCGGCATAGAAGCGCATAAGGAATACATCGAGATGCCTTGTGACCGATCCTTATCCGGCAGCGCGTCTATAATACCCAACTGTAGGGCCATGGAGAAAAAAGCGGTACAGACCCCTTGCAGCATACGGGCGGCGAAGTATCCCCCGAGCCCGGTAAACGTGTACAGGAGTAAGGCTAACCCGTTTATAACTAGAATCGTGCGCAGCACTTTAATCGGACCGTGTTTGTGAATCACCTGACCCGCCCAAGGCCGAAAAAACATCGTTGTAAATAAGTACGCCCCCATAATGATCCCGATCGTTGTATTCGTGGCCCCCAGCGATTCGCCCTTCAAAGGAATGATCACGTTTAAAATGGAGTTGGCGCTGAAATACAACAGAGTCAACATATACAGCCTCAAAAAAGGCCAGGACAAAGCTCCTTTCACCGTTCTTGCTCCTTCCCGAATTCTCTCTGTCTGCCCATAACGCTAGGTAATGATCATCTGCAATAATTTCTTTGCATACGCGGATTGAACGTCTTTTAAGTGTGCGATGTTCACCGTTTCTTCGATCCGGCCCTGTCGCATGAAAACGACCCTGTCGCAAATATAGGCGGCAGCCTGTATGTCATGGGTGATGAAGATGTACCCCATGTTGTAAATTTCCCTCAATCTTTTGAGCAGCTGAAGCACCTGGATTTGAACCGAACCATCCAACGAGCTGATGGCTTCGTCCAGCAAAATACATTTGGGCTCGGTTGAAACGGCTCTGGCTATGCACACTCTTTGAGCTTCTCCGCCCGATAATTCATGGGGGTATTTTGTTCGATAGGACGAGTCCAGTCCGACTTGACGCAGCAGCAGATCAATCTTGCCTGAAGCCTCTTTTCGGGCTTTGTTTTGCAGCTTCAAAGGTTCCATCATAGCCTGCTCAACCGTATAAAACGGATTAATGGAGGAGGTATAGTCTTGAAAAACAGCGCTGATGTTCCCCCGTCGCGCATTCCGCTCCCTTATCCTTTTTCCCTCGAATAAAACGGTTCCTTGATCCGGCTCCTCAATCCCTATGATCAGTCGGCCCAGTGTGGATTTGCCGCTTCCGCTTTCTCCGATGATGCCCAGACATTCCCCTTGCCCGCATTCGAAGCTAATGTCTGTTAACACGTTTTGTTTTTTCTTGGAAAATAAACCGCCCGTTTTGTATGATTTCTCGACACCCTCAATCCTCAGCACGGCTGACGCCTCCCATTAGGTTCCTAAAATGATGATTCAGCGAAAGCTTCGAGGATACCAAATAGCGGGTATATTCGTGGCGTGCTTCAGAGAAAATGGCCGCAGTCGAGCCTCTTTCCACCACTTCTCCTTCTTTCATAACCAGCACCTCATCCGAAATTTTTCGGACAATACCCAGGTCGTGCGAAATAAAAATCATGGAGCAGCCCATTCTCTTCCTGAGCTGCGCCAACTGTTCGACAATCTCGTATTGGGAGATCGTATCCAGCGCCGTAGTCGGTTCGTCTGCGATCACGAGATCCGGTTCCAACACAATAGCCAGCGCAATCATAACGCGTTGAAGCATGCCCCCCGAAAGCTGGTGCGGATACTTGTTCATCACCGCTATCGGATCTTGGAGCATCACGCTTTCCATCGCTTTGGCCATCTTCGCCGTTATTTCGTCACGGCTCCAGCCGAAATGTCCGGCAAGCGTTTCTTTTAAATGTACCCCGACAACACAAGAGGGATCGAAGGCCCGCATGCCGTTTTGCAAAATCATACAGAGCTGTTTTCCTCTTCTTTTTCTCATTTCTTTCTCGGGCAGCTCGCTTAAGTTTACTCCGTCGAACAGAATGTCTCCCGATTGGCGGATATTGGCTTTAGTCAATCTCATAACGGCTCTGCAGGTCAGAGACTTGCCGCTTCCGCTTTCTCCGACGATGGCCAGACAGCTTCCTTTCTTTACATGAAAGGAGCTATTCGGGATAATCACTTCACCGGTCAGGTTATCCCAAACCTTTAAATTTTTCACTTCTAAACTATTCATGACCGGACTAAGCCACCCCATTTCCTTGAATCGCCGTGCCGGAAGCGATGGTCTGACCTTGCGGGTTTTGCTTGGAGGTTCGTAATTTAGGATCTAACGCAGCTTGGAGCGCATCGGACAAAAAGTTGACGGCCGACACGACAAGAACGATCGCCAAACCCGGCGCTAACATAAGTCCCGGCTTCGAGAACATGACTTCCCTTGCCTCATTCAGCATCATGCCCCACTCTGCATTCGGAGCTTGAACGCCTAAACCGAGGAAGGAGAAGCCGGATAACTGCAAAATCATGGAACCGAAAGAACTGCTTGCCAGAACGGCAATGTCGGAAAGCGAGACGGGCAAAATATGCTTGATCATAATTTGAAAGCTGCCGGCGCCAAGCGCTTTAGAGAACTTCACATAGTCCGCTTCGGCAACTTGCATGACGGACGTTCGGATGACACGGGCAAACCATGCCCATTTCAGACATACAAACGCAATCAATATATTTTCAAAACCTGCGCCCACAATGCCGATCACGGCCAAGATCATGACATAACCCGGAAAAGAAAGCATCACATCGCAAATTCTCATCACTACGGCATCGGTTCTTCCCTTGAAATACCCTGCAATGAATCCGAAAAAGGCACCGATCCCTACCGTCAGAATCAAGGCAGCCATCACCCAAAGCACGCTTGGACGGATACCGTAAATTAATCTGGATAAAACACATCGCCCCAGGTGATCGTTGCCTAACAGATAGTCCGGCGACGGACCCGCAAACCGAAGATCCATACGCACTTCCCCCGGAGCATGAGGCGCAATCAGAGGGGCAAAGATCCCGGCAGCGAGGATTGCGGCGATAAAGAATAAAGATAGAACAGCCGGCTTGTCTTTCCAAATAAATTTAAATCGTTTCATGACATCCCCTTCCTTAGTTTGGGGTTCATCGCCGCGAGAATCATGTCCGACAAGGTATTGAAAAGTACGAAGGCAGCCGCCAAAACAAGGACATAAGCTTGGATGATCGGGAAATCCCTGCTAAGAATGGATTTGACACTTAACGTCCCCAGCCCGGGCCACGCGAATAGGTTTTCTACGACGACCGTGCTTCCCAAAATAATGGGGATGGCCATGCAAAACACGGAAATGGCCACCTGAAGCGAGTTTCTTAGGATATGCATCGTTATTATCCTTTCAGGCAAACCGCTTGCCCTGCCGTACAGCACATAGTCCTCATTCAACTGGCCGATCATGGAGCTTCTGACGATCCGGAAGTAAATGCCGGTATAACTGATCGTAATCACGGCAACCGGTAAAAGGTAACTTTTGAAAGAGTCCATGCCGC
This sequence comes from Paenibacillus chitinolyticus NBRC 15660, assembly GCF_000739915.1. Lineage (GTDB taxonomy): Bacteria > Bacillota > Bacilli > Paenibacillales > NBRC-103111 > Paenibacillus_F > Paenibacillus_F chitinolyticus. The sequence goes on from NZ_BBJT01000002.1 coordinate 541,683, forward strand.
TTGTCGGGAGAAGATCCAAATGGACGGAAAAATACCACACCATGAGCGACGCAAGCCAGTACGGCGGCATAGAAGTCAGCAAAAACGAGACCCCTCTAACCGATTTGTCCACCCTCTTCCCTTCTTTCCATGCGCAGAGCACGCCTAGGGCAATGGACAGGACAACAATGGCCGCCATCGAAACCAACGTCAGCTTTAAAGTATTCAGAAAAGCGGGACCCAGCAAGGACCAGACAGGTTTCCCCGTAACGTACGAATCGCCGAAATCGAGCTGCAGGCACGAAACGAGCCAATTGAAGTAACGGATCAGAAACGGCTGGTCCAGTCCGAGCGCCCGATTCGTTTCCGCGATCAATTCCTCGGTTATATTCGGCACGCCTTGCGCGTGAAGGACCACTTCGGCCGGGTCCAAAGGAGACAGATGGTTTAGAACAAACGTCAGAAAGGATATGATCGCAAGCAAAGGGAGCGATAATAAACATCTTTTGAGGATATAACTGCCCATAGTCATCTCCTTTTTTGTACATGGCTTCAGGGAGTTCCCTGTGCATGCATGCAGCTACTCAAAGTACATTTGCTCAAACGGCAGCTCGTATTGCGTCTGCTTAAACGAGATCCCTTTCAAATTTTTGGGAGCCAATACAGTGACGCTGCCATTGGTAACGGGGATAAAGACGCCTTCATCATGGACAAGCGTTAAAATATCCGCGTATAACGATTTCCGTGTCTTCTCGTCGGCGGACACCATCACCTCATCGATTTTCTTATAAAGCTCGGCTGCTTTCGGTATGCCTTTGGTTGTGTGCAGATAGGAGCTTTCCGATGTAAAGGCGGCAATTGTACTTTGAGGATCGTAGGCGAGCCCCCATGTTTGATTGAACAGCAGATCGTAGTCTCCCGTGGCTCTTCTTTTCGCGATAGAAGAAGATTCTTCGCCGATAAGGTCCAGCTTAGCCCCTATTGTTGTCAACGTGTGTTGAAGAAATTCCGCCTGCGTTTTTTGAGAGGAAGAATTGACGTCGTAGTAAAGTTTCATGGTTAACGGGGTTCCGTCTTTGGTTCTGATTTCTTTGCCGCTCTCCAGGCGCCAGCCCGCTTCTTCCAAAATCTTTTTCGCCGTTTCCGGATCGTAGCCCCGCTTCTTCAAATCGACATCCGCATAAGGGACATTGGAGGAGAATAGAGCGTTAGCCGCCGTTTCCATCCCGTTAAAAATTTGCTTGCTGACGGTTTCCCGATCAATGGAATACCAGATGGCCTCGCGTACGGCCGTTTCGTGTACGGGGCCTGATTTGCTGCTGTTGGCCACGATCATTTTCGTGTTCATCGCTTTACTTCTGACCAACTGGAAATCACCCGATTGAACTAACCGGTTCATCGCTTCCACATCAATGCTGTCCGCGCCTCGATCATCCGTGAAGATAAAATTGACTTCACCCTTTTGCAGCGCCAAAAGAGTCATTTCCCCTGCCGGAAGAACTTTCGCCGTAATTTTCTTCACTTTGGGCGCGCCGCCCCAGTAGCTTTCATTGGCTTCAAAAGTGGCATACTGTTCGGTTTTATGCTCCGTGAGCTTATAGGGACCGGTGCCGTTGTATCCGCTCACGCCATCCTTTGTCTCCCCGTTAACGAAATTTTTGGGGGAGATGAATACGTAAGGCCGGGTCATCGACAATTCCTGTAAAGCCGGATAGTAGGGCTCGGATAGAATCAATTCCACCGTAAACTCATCCCGCACCGTACAACTGACGATCTTAGTGGATAGTTTGATCCAGGAATGCTTGCTTGCGTTTTTTTGCACGGCTTCGATGTTTTTCTTCACAGCCTCCGCGTTAAACGGTTCCCCGTCGTGAAAGGTCACATCTTTTCTCAGATGAAAAGTGTATGTTTTCCCGTCCTTTGAAGTTTCCCAAGATTCGGCCAGCAGCGGCTTGATCCCGTTTTCCGTATTTTCGACTAAGGATTCGTACACCATTCCTTGCGCCGGCATTGAACCCGTGTATAAATGGGGGTTCATATCGTTAATATCTTTTGCCGTGGCGTACACCAGTTCTTTGCTTTGTTCCGGGGCCCCCGTTTTCGCGCTCTTATCGCCGGCGCAGCCTGCCAGCAGGGCAATGGAAATCAATAAAGCAGCTAATAAACCCGCTATTCTTCTCGTCACGTCTTTTCCTCCAGTATGCAGCGTACTATATGTCCTTTGAGACCAAACCAGTTTCTATTTCAATGCGTATCCTCTTCAAATCTTCTTCAAAACTTTGCACGATGAATGCATCCGACAACAACTCGCCTTGCAGCCTATGCTGAGCCGCTTCCTCTATTTTCCGCTCATAGGTTGAAATGAACGTATCGATCGTCGGACAGCTTGAATCTACATACTTCGCAATGCCTTGTATGATTTTTATTCGGTAGTAATCTTCCTTCGGCATACGCGGGATGTCCCAGTACCCTTCCTGGTTGACAAAAATTTGCCGAATGGGGACTGCCGAGAAATCGAAATATTTCCCATTGGGATCCGGCTCGGAAAAAGGATCGATTAACAGCGATGTATACCGGATGTATACCAAATATTCTTGATGGATCGTTTCGAAGTGTTGGAAGTTTTCGATCTCATGACGCGATAAGCTTTCCGGCCGCACCGGATAATTATCGTCTGTCATGAACTTAAGCAAATTAAGGCCGTCTATATGCAGCTTGCGGAGAATGGCCGTCATCTCTTTCCAACAGGCCACCATATCGCGGATTAAAGCGGGTGTAATGGGACCTTCGGGAAACATTTTGTATACAAATTTCTTGGGGGCCGCTTCTCCGAATAGGACATTTAACGAAAAGTCGTTCATAAACAGAGGCGGGTGGACGTATAAGGATATGTTTCTCGTTTCCGCTTCGAATGGAGAACGCATGATTTCCAAAGTTATCCCGAGTTGTTCATACAACGCGCGAAGCTTCGCCACATTATCGGATTCGGCTGGGGCCTTGGTCGAGCCAATGAACACTTTTTTCTTGATTCCTGTCGTGATGACCTGATCGGACGGCTTGTCGTGCCTCCAGCGCGTATCGCCAAGATAGGTGGAAAAGCTGATAATTTCCGCGTCTGCACGAATATCCGTCATAAAGTGGCGGATTAAGCTGTTTGAACCGAAAGTCGGAGAAATTAAAACCACACACCGTACTTGCTGTAAAAGCTTTTCCTCGATTTGTTTGAGTACTCCTATGTAGGCATCCGCTGTAACGGACAAGATCACGGTATCCCATTTTCCGGTAATGCTCTCGTATCCGTGAAAAACATCATCGACGACGCACTCGCCTTGCAGCTGCCGGTGTTTTTCATTTTGAATGTCAACGCGGATACGCCGGCTGCTCTCCTTGAGCGCCGCAAAGAAGTGTTCGGAACGAGCGGACTCTCGACCGGCGATTCCTACGCGGCAGTTCGCAACTTTTTTTAGCAGGACGGCCAATTGAATCGAAGCGGGACCCGTTCCCAGCACTAAGACTTTTTGAAAATCATCCATTTGATCCTTCCTCCCCAAATAAAGCCTATGCTTTCCGATACAAAGCGATATCGAACACATGACCGGGACGCAAAACGGTTTCAGCCAAGCTCCACTTGCGCCCGTTCACCTTTTGCATGGGGTAATTGAATAAAGATTTCAAACCGTCTCCGTATCTCATAGCCACAATCACATCCCGCTCGGTCAGCGCCTCCAACTGGTCCAGCAGTTCGTATTTATTGGCGACCGTTGAGCTGAATATGATGTGAGTCACCTCCCGTATATCATCCAGATGCTCTACGAACACGTTCTCCAGCCTGATTTTCAATCCGCTTCCCAATTCCTCTACAACCCTTCTTCCAAGTTCCACTGCCTCCCTATCAATGTCGATGCCGATCACTTCCGCACCGGTTCGCTTGGCTATGTACAGTGGCGTCATGGGGAATGAACCCGAACCCACCAGCAGCACTTTCGAATCCGCCGTCACTTGAAAGCTTCCAAATTCTTTTTCGATGCAGGATTCTATATTCCGGAAATACTCCGTTCTTTCCGCGTCTCCGTTCAGCAGCTTCCATGCACGATATTTTTCCATAATCGCGACACAGAATGCCGACGTCTTCCTCAGATCTTCCACTAGCCGGGACATATGGCCGGAATCTTGCCGGTTCAAATGTTCCCATGATTCTTCATTAGCCTCGTTCGTAATAAAAGCGGAATAGTCATCTAGGATGGCCTCTAACTCGGAGCTTCCCTGAGCGGTACCTTCGTAACGTTCTGCCAACTGCGCAAATTGTGCTTGGAATCCGTTTAAAGTTTGCAAAAATTGTTCGGGCGTATGCATACATTCACTCCAATCCGGTTCAGTAAGTTAAACATCAATGAAAGCTCTGCCTTGGGCTACAATTTCGACGGCTCCTTCAATAGTGAGGCTTGTTACCTCGTCTTCCTTCCATTCGGCCATGACCGTCATGGTTCCGCCGGGCTGCTTGATTTGCGCGGAAACGGCCCCCTTGTTTTTCCATGACAGGAAGGCGCCAAGTGAAGCCGTGCCGGAGCCGCACCCTCTTTCCCAAATCATGCTGTCCAAGAGAGGGACATAAATAAGCGGAGCCAGTTCGTCCGAATCACTCTTAAATAACAAAATGCCGATCACGCTGGCTTCCGAAGCCGCTCCAAGCAACTTCGCCAGGGCCTGTGCCCGATTTCTCACGGTCTCATTGAAATGATCGACTTCGATCACAATATGTAGAAAATCGGGATATCTCACCGTGACAATATCCAAGTCATCGCCTTCAAACTTAATTGTCTTCCGATCGATTTTTTTGGGCACAGGCATTGCAAGCCGGCACACGTACTCTTCCTTGACTTTTTTCACATGACAGGTGATTAGCTGTTCCGTTCCGGAAGCTTCGAGGACAATTTCCATGAAATCGTCGGGATTCATTCCTTTCTCGGAGGCAAGAAAAGCGGCTAAGGACATGCACGCATTCCCGCAAAACTCACCTCCCGCCATTCGCAAATTTGCATCGGCTTCATAGCTGCCGGGTTTTTCGATGAAGCCTACTTGTTCGGCGTACACACTGTCGTAGGACATCATTTTAGCGGCGATGGGCATATAGTCCTCAGCCAGGTGATTCGTTCTCACAAGAATGGTCATATTCTGTGTGGGATTGCATTTCACAAAGTCGATTTCACGTTTCATCAGACAACTACCCCTGGGCCGATTTTTTAAAAAATGCAGGATTACGTCGCGCGACTGAATTTAATCGTAATCGTAACGATTATCATTATCATACTCGCAATCCCAATTATCGTCAATAATAAAAAAAGATGCCCGAATCGGGCATCCCTGGTTCCTTATTATGGAGTGAAGCGATAAAGGATCGCCGTCTCTGCTTACGGCGCTTCCGAAGAAGAAGTGCGGCCCCTGCGATCCGGCAAACAGAAAAACAGGAAAAGACTGCTTCCACGGAAGCAGTCTTTGGCAGCGGTTCCGGCTTTAGGCGTCCCGGAACTGGTTCCTGTCGTCCTCTGTGATCGGACGAAGGACTCGGCACGGATTGCCCGCGGCAATGACGTCTGCGGGGATATCCTTCGTAACGACGCTCCCCGATCCGATAATCGTATTGTCGCCGATCGACACGCCGGGATTGAGTATCGCCCCGCCGCCGATCCAGACATTGTTGCCGATCGAGATCGGGAGCGCGTATTCCACCTCATTCACTCTAAGCTCCGGATGAATGGCGTGGCCGGCCGTAAACACGCTCACATTGGGGCCGATCAGAACGTTGTTCCCGATCGTTACCCGATTGCAGTCGAGCACCGTTAAATTATAATTGGCATAAAAATTTTCCCCCAGCGAAATATTGTATCCGTAATCGCAGCGGAACGGGGGTTCTATAAAAAAGACTTTGCCCGTACGTCCGAGAAGCGGACGGAGCAGTGCGTTCCGTTTCTCGACTTCGCCGGGACGCAGCGCGTTGTAGTCGAACAAGACTTCCTTGGCGTGCTGCCGTTCGAGCAGAAGCTCCTCTCCGAAAGCTTTGTAAGGTTTGCCGGCTAACATCTTTTGTTTCTCGGTCAAAGGCTTCGGGTCCGTCATCGTGTCTGAACTCCTTTAGGTCTCGTTGTTTTGCATCCTGTTCATTCTAACATGTTTACCGTACGAGCCAAAACGCTAAGCGTTTACATTTCATATATATACCTTTTACTGGGATTTATGGTAAAATGAATTACGAAAGTATAAGCGCTTTAACTTTTGAAAGGAGGACCGCCTTCGTCTTTAAGCAAAGCAAACCCTTAGTGCCATTCCAAACCGAAAGGACGTGTGGGAATGATTATGCATTGCAAACAGGTTGCTTTAAGTCTCTGCTTTTGTCTTCTGCTTGTTTTAATACCCGTACCGGGAACGGCCAAGGCGGAAAGTGTGCCGGCTCCCTGGAAGCAGCAAAACATCGGCTCGCCCGCTCTGGCGGGCAGCGCCTCCTATGACCCGGGTGCGGGCCGTTTTGAAGTCAGCGGCTCAGGCACGGATATTTGGGGCAAATCGGACCAATTCAATTTCGTCTATCAGCCCTGGACGGGAGACGGCTCAATCGTAGCTCTCGTTTCCTCGCAGACGAACACCCACGATTTTGCCAAAGCGGGCATTACGATCCGGGAAACGCTGAAGCCGGATTCCAAACATGCCGATCTGCTTCTGACGCCTTCCAACGGATTCACATTCCAGTATCGAACGGAAACCGGAGGCACCTCCGAGAGCGAGAAAATCGCTTCGACCTCCCCTGCGTGGGTAAAACTGGAGCGCAAAGGAAACGTCATCCGGGGGTATGTGTCCAACAACGGATTGAATTGGGGCGATCTGGGGACGCTTACTTTAAAGATGAACGCCTCCGTGTTTGTCGGCCTTGCCGTCTCCAGCCACAACACGTCCAAGCTGAGCACCGCCGCTTTTACTAACGTGACGGTAAACGCCGCCGGCGACGTGTTTCCGCCAACCGAGCCGACGAACGTTCAGGCCAGATCCGTAACCGATACGTCCGTGGAAATCGCCTGGACCGCATCGCTGGACGATGTCGGTGTCACCGGCTACGATTTGTACAAGGACGATGTTTTGACCCAGGCGAACGTTGCCGGTACTTCCTATACCTTTACGGGCTTGAAACCTGCCACCACTTACCGGTTTACGGTAAAGGCCAGGGACGCGGCCGGAAACAGCTCGGCAGCCAGCGCTCCTCTGTCGGTGACGACAACCAGCGGATCCGATACGGAGAGCCCCGCCGCTCCGGCCGGACTTGCGAGTTCAAGCAAAACCTCCACGTCCGTCCAGTTAACCTGGACCGCAGCGACGGATAACGTAGGCGTGTATGCCTATGATATTTTCACGAACGGGAAATTGTCCGGCAGCACCGACAAGACCTCTTTCAACGTGACGGGGCTTGCCGCCAATACCTCCTACAGCTTTACGGTAAAAGCCAGAGACCTTGCCGGCAATGTGTCCCCCGCCAGCAAAGCGCTGTCGGTTAAAACGAACCCGGCCTCTTCGGAACCTTACACGCCCGAGGTCGTCGCTTCCAATCTGGAAACGCCGTGGGCGGTCGACTTCGCGCCGGACGGCCGGATTTTTTTCACCGAACGCAATAGCGGCAGAATACGCGTCGTCGTGAACGGTCAGTTGAAATCCGCACCGGTCATTACGCTGGGATCTCCTTTCTACTACATGCCCAAGAGCGAGGGAGGACTGCTGGGACTGGCGCTAGATCCGGATTTCACCAACAATCATTATATGTATATTTACCACTCCTACAAGACCTCGGACAACAAAGTCGCCAATCGGGTGGTCCGCCTGATCGAAAGCAACAATACCGCCAAAATCGACAAAGTCCTGATCACGAATCTTCCCGGGGCGGTGTATCACAACGGCGGCCGTCTCAAAATCGGCCCGGACAAAAAGCTCTATTTCAGTGACGGCAACTACGGCAACAAGGACGACACGCTAACCTATCTCGGAGGAAAAATATTCCGGCTGAATCTGGACGGCACGATCCCGTCCGATAATCCGTTCGGTGCTTCTTCGCCGATTTACAGCCGGGGGCACCGGAATCCGCAAGGATTGGCCTGGCAGCCCGGAACGAACCGGCTGTTCGAGTCCGAGCACGGAGAATCGTCCAAAGACGAGATTAACTTCATTCAACCGGGAGCCCATTACGGCTGGCCGCAGTACGAGGGCGGAAATCAGAATCAACCGGGCATTACGCCGCCTCTCCTTTACGCCAGCGGGACTACTTGGGCGCCTTCCGGCATCGCCTTTGTGACCAAAGGGCCGTGGGCCGGGGATCTGCTTGTCACCAACTTGAAGGGCAAACAGATAATCCGCATGACCGTCAAGGAACAGAACGGCAAGCCCGTCATCGACAGCGGCAGTCTTAACTATTTGTACGTCAATAAATACGGCCGTATCCGCGACATTGTCGAAGCTCCGGACGGCTCGCTTTATTTCGTGACCAGCAACAACGGGGATAAGAACGGAGACGGAACGCCCGATAAATTGGTCCGATTGGCGCCTAACTTTTAAACCTTGCGTGTGAATGAGAAAAAGAGCGGGATTTCCCGCTCTTTTTGTTCTTTCTTAAAACCGCCTGACGGCGGGCTTTTCGTTGAAACCGGTTCAACCTCGGCCGTCTCCATTTTAAGAAATCAGATGATTTCAATGAGTGTCAAAACCCTTGTATATCAAGGTTTTTTTCTTTTGCCTTATGTCGTATAGCAGTTTCATTGAATATCAATCGAACGTAGTCAAAAACGTAGTCAAAGCGTAGTCATCTAACTACGTCTCAAGATAGCTAGCAAACTTCAATATCGCTTCTTCTTTTGCTTCTTTCGTAACATGGGTGTATGTGTCCATTGTTGTTTTTATATCACTATGACCTAAACGATCTTGAACTTCCTTTAAGGTTGCTCCCGCCTCAAATAACAGCGAGCAGTGAGTATGGCGGAAACCGTGTGTTGTGATTGTACCTAGCTTATACTTGAACAAGACAAATTAAATTTAGTGTGATGAATGTCAAAAAACTACACTCTTTTAAGAATGTAGTTTTTCGAACGAGATTATTTTTTCTTTACTTCGGTGTTATAAAAATCATATAACTTATCTATAGATGAATTTGACAAAAGAGGGATTGCTCTTTCAATCATTTTTCTGTCCCAATCAAACCAACGCATTTCCATTAATTTATTTATTTCTGAATCAGTGAATCTTTTTTTTATTTCCTTTGCAGGATTCCCACCAACAATTGTGTATGGTGGAACATCTTTTGAGACTACAGAGCCTGCCGCAATGATTGCACCTTCACCAATTGTAACACCTGGCATTATCATAGCGTTCATACCAATCCAGGCATCACTTTTTATGACTGTATCGCCTTTTGGTTCGTATGATTGTTCTACTTGTTCAACAAATGGATAAACCGTCGCCCATTCAGAGTGGTGGTTATGGTTGCCACCCATTAAAATAACTACTCCACTAGCAATACAAACATAATTTCCAATAATAAGCTTATCAAGATGCCAACCATATTGTTCAATAGGATTGAAAAGCTCCTGTGATTTAAAATCTCCCCATAAATACCTTACACAACCATCTTCAAAGTTTTGATTTCCGTAATAACCTGAATAATAGGAATACTCACCCACTTCAATAAGTGGATTTGTCACTATATCTTTTAAATATTTAATTTCAGACCAATGATTAAATAACGGTTGATTCATAATTATACCTCGCTTCTAAGTATTGTAGATTTTACGATTTACTTAGAAGCTTAATCTCACAGCGACATTTTTAAACTTTTTCAAACGACGAATCATTATCTTCAGCCTTTCTTTTGTGAGTAATAAAAGCTTAACTCAATAAATTCTAACAGTCAAATTGTGAAAGTATTCACTTTAACTAATGGAGTGCTTTAGTTGAATAGCTAGAAAGATGTATCCATCTCATACGAGGCGGATGTAGTCAAATACGTAGTCAAACATTCACAATGACAGCTATAAACCGTTGAAAACACTGATCGTATAGCCTTTTATGGGGCGGTTGGTTCAACCTCGGCCGTTTCTGCTTACGCTTTTGCTAAAAAACAGGCAAGCCAGAAGAACGGCAAGCATAAGGGAGCTAATGGCCGGAACGACAAGCTGCAAAAGAAGCTCCAGTCCTTTGCCGTCCACTACGAAAACAGCCGCTATCGCAAAAATCAAGACAAACAGGGCCAGCACGGCAAACCAGAAAGGCTTGCCGGAAACCCGCGATCTCTCCTCAGCCGGAACGCGTAAATGCCGATGTATCCACCAGGCCGTCCCTATCAACCCGATCAGCGTGCTTCCGTGCTGCGCCGCTTTGTATACGGGAACTTCCAAGCTTCCCGCCGTTATCGTTCCGCCGAGGAAGGAGATATGGTTGACCAGCCAGGCGCCTTTGTGCGTGAATTGGTCCCAGATCAGGTGCGTGCCGGTGCCTGCCAGGCCCAGAACCGCGACCGTAAGCCAGCCTTTAAAAGTAGCGGGAATTCCGCCTTCCCTTCTCCAGCGGTAAGGAAACCGGCCGGGCAAATAATCGTAAAGCGCCGGCCGGACAGCGGTTTCGAAGAGCATAAACAGCAGGAGGATCATCGGCAGATTAAAAAACACGATCCCCGCCCCATGGTGGCTCCAAACACCGGCGGCCCGGAACCGGACAAAATATTCGAAATCCGGAGACATGCACCCGATAATCAGAGCGGATACCGGAAGTGTCGTTTTGTTCCACCACGGCATAACCGCCATGGGATGCGCGAACGTAAAAGGCATGCCACTACTCCTATCATGCAAAGGTTTAAGAAATCGGGAGGGCCCTCCACCAGGAAGGCCTCTGTTGTTTACGCAAGCCGTGCTTTTATAATGAAGCGGTGCTGTGTCGTTTCAAAATAACCCTTATCCCCGATAATCCGGTGAATCTCGTACAACTTCTCCAGATAGAGGTTCTTCTCAAATCCGGGAACCTGCCAAGGTGTGGCATTCAAATAATAAATCAAGCTGCCGATATCGTAAAATCTTTGCGGAATGAATTCTTCTTTGCCCATTACGATGTCAAAGCCGTTTGCCCTCAAACCTTCCACTGCCCTATCCAAATTCCAGCCGCTGAATTCTTCGTTCAGCGGAACGCCGAAATATTCATTCAGCTCACGGCAGTCCTGCCCGCCCGACTGCTGAGTCAGAAAAATACCGTCATCCGTGATGATTCTGCTCATCTCTGCCGGGCAGTAGATTTCGTGTTTGTTCAGAATCAGATCGAACTGCTTGTCTGCAAAGGGCAAATCGGAATCCTGCCCGAGCTCGATCTGAATCACTTTTACCCCGAGCGGCTCCAGTCTTTGCCTGGCTACGGGCACATTGGGGGCGTAGCTTTCCGTCGCGTATACCTGATCCGGCAGAGGCCCCAGCATAGACAGAATCTCTCCCCCGCCTGTTCCCATATCCAGCAGGGTACTTGCGCTCCGCACAAGCGGAATAGCCAAGCTCCCGTAAGACCAGGAAAGCAGCCCGCTGTCTATACGCCCCGTTCCGGTCATAGATGTGAAATCCCACCCGGTGAAATCCTGTTTAACGCCGTGTACTAAATCCAGAAAATGTTTATCCATTGTCTTCGAATACCTCCCGAACTCATTTTTTTAGTCATCGTCAAAATGAGCCCTATGCGGAGGATCTCTTATTCTCGGGTTTGGGAGTTAGATCTCATGCTCCAGCAAATTTTGCTTCACGCCTGCTTTTCCTCCTTCAAAGGTATGCTGCGCCTGTCCGAAACAGCCGCTATTTTGCTTTATAAGAAAAAAATCCTTTCGCTCCGGGCGTACCTGCCTTTAAAATGGAGGTTGTTGCTATATACGCACGGTTATACGAAGGGAGTATTTACCATGTCTCAACCTCATGAAAATCCGGAAACGGATTCCTATAAAAGCCCGCAAGGGCTCCTGACCGACTGCGAGAAATGCTTCGGCCTCTGCTGCGTGGCGCTGCCTTATGCGGCATCCGCCGACTTTGCGAAAGACAAGGACGCCGGTCAGCCTTGTCCCAATCTGCGGCAGGACTTCCGGTGCGGCATTCACACCAGCCTGCGCGAGCAGGGCTTCAAAGGCTGCACGGTCTTTGACTGCTTCGGCGCCGGACAGAAGGTTTCGCAGGTGACTTACGCCGGAGAAGACTGGCGCCGGGTCCCCGGGTCCGAGAAACAGATGTTCGAGGTGTTCCCGGTCATGCGGCAGCTCCATGAGCTTCTGTGGTACTTGTCCGAAGCGCTGACTCTCCAGCCCGCCCGTTCCGTACACGGTGAGCTGCGCACCGCGCTGGAGGAGACGGAACGCCTGACTTTCCTCGCCCCGGAAGCGCTTCTGGAGCTTGATGGCGCCGCACACAGGGGGAAAGTCAACGAGCTTCTTTTGCGGACGAGCGAACTCGTCCGCGCCGACGCCGCAAGCCGCCGGAAAGGCGGCACACAGCGCCGCAAAGTCGGCCGGGGCGCCGACCTCATGGGGGCGAACCTGAAGGGAGCCGATCTGAGCGGCGCCAACCTCCGGGGGGCGTACCTCATCGCCGCCGATCTCCGGAACACCGATCTGAGAGCGGCGGACCTGATCGGCGCGGATTTCCGGGACGCCAATCTCGGCGGAGCCGACTTGCGCGGGAGTTTATTCCTCACGCAGGCCCAGCTCAACGCGGCGAGAGGCGATGCGCGCACGAAGATTCCGGCAGCGCTCGTTCATCCCTCGCACTGGTCCGCCGCCGGACATGGAACGGAATGACCGGACGACAAGTGCGATTTGTCTAGGGCATGAACCTTTCACGTAAACTCCGGAGCAGTCAGATTTTGGGCCCGTGTTACGGAAGGGAATTGCCGTGATCCGGATTTGGAATATGCCCCCATCCGCCTCTTTTTTACATTATAAGGGTCCCGCCGACAATTTGGCAAAAATATACACTAAGGACTGTTCAATAGTTAAAAAGCCGGGTTTTCCTACTCTAAGGAATCCGGCTTTTGTATTCTTATCCCTGAATCTAAATTCACCGCCACTCGGCCGTTTGCAAAAAAAGAAATCAAGAACCGAACCTTTTTTCGCTAGAGAGACAATATAGGGTGTAAGCTGCTTACTCAGGAGGGCCCTCTGAATGCAAAGTGAATACATGTACCAACTACTCACAAAAATGAAAGATGGTGATCAACAGGCGTTTCACGCGATGTATGACGCCACCTATCAGGACGTCTACCGGACAGTCTCCTTTCTGGTGGACCACCCGCAGGATCGGGAAGATGTGATGAATGAGATCTATATGCAAATGTGGACCTCACTTGCCAACTACGATCCGAACCGGCCTTTCCACTTTTGGCTGCACGGCTTGGTCATCCGTCAAGTGCAGAGATTTCGGGTCAAGAGCTGGCGGAGATTCCGAATTTTTGAACGCATTCGCGCCTTCTCCAGGGAAGAGTCTCATTGGGATCAGCCTGCCGTGTTGATGGACGGGACGAACCAAATGATATCGCAGGCCATCCAAAAACTGACCGACAAACAGCGAGCGGTGATCGTCCTCCGCTTTTATCATGACTATACGCTGGAGGAAATCGCGGCATTGCTCGATATTCCGCTGGGTACAGTCAAGTCCAGATATCACGCCGGTCTCCAGGCGCTTCGAAAAAACATATGGAATCTCCCCCCGGAAAGGATGGAAAAGATCAATGACTATTGAACGCAAAATCCGTGAACATCTGCACGAAGAAGCAGAAACGATGGAGTGCCCTCCGGCCGTTACCAGACGAATCGAACAATCCTATTCTCACTATTTGCAACGAAAAAGGAGCGAATTACCTATGAAAAAACGTTTAATCGGCGGAATTGTCGCTGCTGCGATTTTGATTCCAACCGCGGCATATGCGGCCCCTACCTTGATTGAAATGCTGACGAGAACACCAATGACGGCTGAACAAGTCAAGGTGGATAAGGTTGGCAAAGCAGCGCTTGAGAAGCTTTATAACGCATTTCCCGAAACAAAATCGTTTGAGATTATCGAGGCAAGCAGCGTTCAAGGTGTCCAAACAAGCATCATCCTGCAGGAAAAAGGAGGCACCGGCAAAAAGATTACCCTCCATACCAACGCCGTTACGGGTGCGATTGAACACGTGATTCAAGAGAATTGGGAGCCTAAGGAGAAGCCGCTCCCTGCTTTAACCGATCAGGAAATCAAGTCGAAGACGGATTATCTGATTGATAAACTGTACGACAGCGTCAAAGAGTACGAGTTTGCTATGGAGCAAATGGAGAACCCGGATCAAAAAACGTTTATGTTGAATTACAGCAAAAAGGGATCCAAAACACCGTTCTACCAAGTATTTGTTCAGGGCAATGCGATCAGCGTTTCTCTTATCGGAGGTGAGACTGCACCTTCAACACCTTCAACCGATAGAGTAGAAGGTTATTTCTCGAGAGACGGTAAGCCCGATTACTTTGCCGACGACTTTTTAAATGATGCCAAACTGTTCTCCTTGCTAAAAATCAGCCCGGCCGAATTGAAAGAAGAATTGGCAAAAGGCAAATCCGTTGTGGAAGTGGCCTCATCTAAACAGGTCTCTAAACAACAAGTGATTGACGTTATTGCAAAAACACAGGTTGATTCGCAAATTCAAAGCGAAAAGAATGGCGACGTTCCTCAAGGCAATTCCTCAATTGAACAAATGTTAAAAGCTATTGAACCAAAAGTGCTGCAAGTGATCGAGCACAAAAATGAAACATCCTCGAAGAAATAACCAGTCAAGGGGATGAGGTTACGGTTCTAACCTCACTCCGAACGGTAACCCGTAAGATGGACACTTTAAAAAAGTGCCCTTCCTGCGGGGTACTTGTGTTTGGAGTCACCGCCCGGTAAAACCCGCTTTTACGGCCTGCTTACCTTCACGGATGGAGTGAACCGGTGAACGCGTTCCTCCTCCTTGTGGTTTGTTTCTACACGACTCCGATCATGTGCCTATGGGACCACCGGGCGCCTCGAACCGCAGTACATACGCCTGCTCGTAAGCATATTGAAGATGGTCGGCCACACGTTGGTACCACCTTTTGCCTGGTGACAAATCGAGATACCATGTCGGAATCATGCGCCGGATGCCGACCCGGAAACCCTCTTGAAAGAACATTTCCGCTATATGGTCAAGGGTATGCTCCTGCATGGGGATGGAGGCATTGCTGTTGATCCGCTCTTGGATATAGGGCAGACTCGGATTTTCGCTGTAATCGGCGAAGGTCGCGTAATAGACCCCTCCCGGCTTCAGCGCTTTCTTCATCTTCCTCGCATGTTCGCCGAGATCGGGAATCAGATACAGCACCGCTAAACTGAAAGCCAGATCAAATCGTCCCTCGAACTGCTCCGGTTCCGCAGTGGCCACGTATTGAATCGGCAGATCCCCTTTCCGGCTATTGGCCACCTCCACCGACCGGCGTGCCAGGTCGGTGCCGATGCCTTCCTTGAAGGGTCTCTGCTCATAGAGCAGCCGGAGGAAGCCTCCCTGATTGCAGCCGAAATCCAGTACGCTGCACTGCGAGAGGTCCTCTTCCGGGATAAAGCTGAGCACCCTTTTCCAGTGGGGGATATGATCGTCCTCCATCCCCTGGTCGCCCTCTTCATGATGCTTCCACCAAACATCGTACAAAACATCCTGATTCAATCGCTTCTCCTCCTTGTTTCAACTGATACTTTTTACATTCGAAGCTTTGTCTTGGGACTACTTCGGCGGTACCCTCCGAACAATATCATGCAGCCGGCTACGATCATTACGCCACCTGCGACAGTCAGCAGGTCGGGAATCTCGTTCCAGAACAGATATCCGAATAAAACGTTCAGAAATAAGCCGAAATAGCTGACTATCTGTACAATTACCGCATTCTCATGGGTAAAGGCCTTCGTCAGGAACAACTGGCCAAGCAGCGATACAAGTCCGATGATCAGCAGCATTACAGACTCCCGCGCATCCGGTATAACAAACGAATCCCACATGAAGGGAATAGCTACCAACGTCGAGGTCGCCACAAAATAAAACACAATCTCATAAGACGGATGCGTCCTGCTCAAATATCTTATCGATATGCTTGCGGCTGCAGAGAAAAAAGCGCTGAGCAGTCCGACAAGCGCATAGACCGAGTAACTGGAAAATTCATGCGGTTTCAACAGCAGGAGAGCCCCCGCGAAAATAACGGGAAATACCGCCGCTCCCCGGCGACCCAGCTTCTCTTTCAGAATGAGCGCGGATAACAGTGCCACAAAGATAGGAGCCAACTGTGCCAAGAGACTCGCGTCCGTGAGCGGAATGTTGGATAACGTGTAAAAAAAGGCAAGCATATACAGGCCGCCGCTCAGCCCTCTTACCGCGAGCATCGGGATGCCCTTCCTTGAAAAGGCTACTCCGCTGTATCGCATTAAGATCAAGATGAGCAGGGTTCCTATAAGTCCGCGAAAGAACGCAATTTCGGCGGCGGGGATGGTGCTGCTGATGCCTTTCACCAGCGCGTTCATCACACTGAACACGAGGGAAGACAGAAGAGAAAGCAGGATTCCGTTTTTCATATTCACCTCAGACTGCATCCTATTCGCGCATAAACGCCGAAACCAGCTGGCGCGTGTAAGGATGACGTTCTTCACTACAGAGCCGGTCGACCGGGAAACGGTCAATAATCCGGCCTTCCTTCATGACCAGGATACGGGTACACATTCGCTGAACAACGGCAATATCGTGAGAGATGAACAAGCAGGACATGCCGAGTTCCTGTCTTAACTGCTTCAGCAAATTCAAAATTTGCGATTGTACAGTAACATCCAGACTGGAAGTGGGCTCGTCACAGATCAGAAGCCGGGGTCTAAGCAGGATAGCCCGGGCGATGGCCACACGCTGACGCTGCCCCCCGCTCAGTTCATGGGGGTACCGGTCTCCAAGCGTACGTTCCAGACCGACCGTCTCCAGCAGCTCTGCGGCTATGTCTCTTCTTGACTGCCCCCTCCCTGCAAATTCCGAAAGATCATCCTTTTGAAAATTATCAAACGGCTCCACAATAGAGCGCCAAATGGGCAGCCGGCTATTTAACGATGAAGCGGGATTTTGAAAGACGGCCTGTATATTCTTACGCACCAGCCGCAGCGCACGCCCTGTAAGGCCATTCAAGGATATTCCGTCAAAAATCACTTCACCCGCATCCGGCCGCTCCAGCGCTAACAGCAGCTTAGCGACCGTGCTCTTGCCGCAACCGCTCTCCCCGACCAGCCCTAAACATTCCCCTCCATAAATTTCAAAAGATAGCTGCCGGACTGCTGCCTCCTGCCCGGTCTTGGCAGGGTAACTTTTTACAAGTCCGACGGCTGACATTAAAGGTGGACTGGGGGCCGTCCGACTCTCACTTAAGATTTGAATATTCCCCATGCCCGTTAACCTGCCCTGAGGAATGATCCGTGGACAAGCATCCAGCAGCTGCTGCGTATAGGGATGCTGAGGCAGCCTGCAGATTTCGGCAGCTTCTCCCGTTTCCAACAATCGCCCTTCCCGCATAACAGCCACCCGGTCGGCAGTGCGATGCACATGGCGGAGATCATGGGAGATAAACAGCACCGCGCATTCCGTTTGGACGCGAAGCTCATCCAGCAGACCGAGGACCCGGTCAGCCGAGACCGCGTCCAACGCTGTGGTCGGCTCATCCGCGATTAACAAGGCGGGATGCAGCATGAATGCCGCGGCGATCGCTGCCCGCTGCAGCTGGCCGCCGCTGAGCTGGAACGGATAACTGGCGAACACGCGCTTCGCGGGCAGCATGACTCGCTCCAACCAGCTCAGCGCCAGAGTTTTTGCCTCATGCGATGGCATCTTTTGATGCACACGGATCATTTCGGTCAACTGAGTGCCGATTTTAATCAATGGAGTAAAGCTGCTGTGATAGTCCTGGCTTACCCAGCCGATTCTGCGGCCAAGCAGGCCTTCTTTTTTCCTGCCCCGCAGTGTTAGAAGGTCGTCTCCTTGAAAGTTGATTGTTCCCAGAGCTATCTGGAGCGACGAAGGCAGCAGGCCCGTAATGGCCGCCGCGGTCACACTTTTGCCGCTGCCGCTCTCCCCGACGATGGCCAGTGTCTCCCCTTTTCGGATTGAAAAGGATATATCTTGGATAACGGGCAGAGACCGGCCGCTTCCTTTCGTGCAGATGCATAACTCCTTTATAGCCAGTACGGGTACTGGTTCATCAGATGATGTGGTTACCTGCTCAAGTTCACCTTCAGACAACGAAGCACCGATAGCTGCCGGGGGCCTTTCCCCCTGCTCCGTACGCATCACGAATACCTCCTCTTCCTGCGGCTGGGACGGTCGCTCTGAACATCAAGCGCATCTCTCAAACCGTCGCTCAGCAGATTCAGTGCGATTACGACAGCTAGAATAGCGACGCCCGGATAGATCATGAACTGCGGTGCCGCCTGGAAATAGGGTCGTCCTTCGCTCAGCATGGCCCCCCACTCGGGAGCAGGAGGCTGGACGCCCAAACCGAGATAAGATAATGCCGAAATAAGAAGGATTGTCCTCCCCACATCCAGGGCAGCCATTACGGCCAGCGGGGAGGCGATATGCCGGATGAGATGACGCCGATTGACCGCCCACGGGCTACTGCCGGCGACGATCGAAGCCAAGATATAATCTTGCTTCTTCTCGGACATTATGGTTCCGCGTACCACCCGGGCGTAGCTGATCCACTTGATGCAGGAGATGGCAAGCATAACCTTCATCAAACCCGGCCCCAAGAAACCCGTAACCGTAACGGCAAGCAGAAATTCGGGGAGAGCGGCCGCCGCGTCGGCCAGCCTCATGAAATAAGCGTCCGTGCGGCCGCCCCTATAGCCGGAAAGAATGCCGATCGGAATGCCGATCAGCATCACAACCGCCACGACGAGGAATGAAAGGCCCAGCGTGACCGAAGTGCCCGCCAGAAGTCTGGACCAAATGCACCGGCCCAGATGGTCTGTGCCGAGCGGGTACTGCAGGCTGGAGGGCTTCAGCCGCTCCGACATGCTGACCAGCAGCGGATCATGGGGAGCAAGCCATTTCCCGAACAAGGCCGCCAGGAGAAACAACGCGATCATCAGCATCCCGACGCAGGCCAGCCGGTTATGACGCAGCCTGTTCCATGCCGTGTTAGGAGCGAATGCGGTGTTATCCGCAATGCGACCGTTCATGCTTCTCTCCCCTTCGCATAACGAATTCTGGGGTCCATATACCCCAAGCTGATATCCGACA
This sequence comes from Paenibacillus chitinolyticus NBRC 15660, assembly GCF_000739915.1. Taxonomy (GTDB): domain Bacteria; phylum Bacillota; class Bacilli; order Paenibacillales; family NBRC-103111; genus Paenibacillus_F; species Paenibacillus_F chitinolyticus. Next base: position 560,997 of record NZ_BBJT01000002.1, read on the forward strand.
GCAGATTGGCAAGACCGATGCACAGGCCTGAAAACAGAACATACCCTTGGATGATCGGATAATTACGCTGAGTAAAAGCTTCCATCGCCAGGCTGCCGAGACCCGGCCATCCAAAGAGAGATTCTGTGACAACAGAACCGGCCAGCAGGCTGCCGACGCTCAGCCCGAAGAGCGAGATCACCGGAAGTAAGGCGGCTCTTAGCGCATGGTTTACCGTAATCCGCCATTCCGGGATTCCCCTCCCCCGTGCCGCCCGGATATACGGCTGCGAAAGAGTGTCCAGCAGTCCGGATCGCAGCAACCGGATATACTCCGGCGCCATTACAAAACCCAGCGTAAGCGACGGCAGGACCAGATGCAGAAGATCTCCTCCGCCCATGACCGGCAGCCAGTTCAAATGATAGGAAAACAGGTAGATAAGCAGCAGCCCGAGCCAGAAGGTCGGCATGGAGATGCCGAGTAATGCGATCAAGCGGCTGATATGGTCCGGCCAGCGGCCTTGATACTTAGCCCCCAGTATGCCGAGTGGAACTGCTGTCAGCACAACGACCAGCATGGCTCCCGCCATCAGGAAAAACGTAGCCGGCAGACGTTCCATGAGAATATCAACCACATCCCGGCCTGTCGTATAAGATTGTCCGAGATCCAGTCTTAGAACCCCGGCAAACCACCTTGCGTACTGTTCGTAGATCGGCATATTCAGGCCAAGTTTCTCTTTTACAGCCGCCACATCGACAGCGGATACCGCCCCTTCGTCCGCTTTCAGCACAGCCCGTACCGGATCGCCGGGTGCCAGCTTCATCAGGACAAAGGTAACGAGACTTAAGAAGAAGAGTACACAGGCGAAATACGCAATCCGCCCTGCCGCAAGCTTGATCATCTAGTTCACATCCAGCTTATTCGTGACAATGTAGAACTCTTCCGCTCCGGGTTTCCATCCGCTGATTCCTTTGTTTATACCTACCAATATATTCGGATAAATAATATAGGAATGAGGAATCGCTTCCATAATGACTTCAACGGCCTGCTGTGTGAGCATGTTGCGCTTTTCCACTTCTCCCGTTTCGTTCAGTGTCTTCAGCAGCGGAGCAAGCTTCTCGACTTCAACCCCGGCGGGATTGTAGGACTCACCCGGCACATAGGCCGAATTCAGAAACGAGCCTCCATCGCCGCGTGGCGAGGTAAGGTAACTAGATGTCGAAAGATCCCAATCGTTATGATCCTTTATATAGACATCCGGATATTCCACCGAATCGATCTTTAGCTCAATGCCCGCCTTGGCCGCCTCCGATTGGAGCAACTGCGGGATCAGCGGGAGCTCGGGGTTAATTCCGCTGAAAGCAATCAGCTTAAGAGTAAGCGGTTTTCCGTCCTTTTCCAGCTTGCCCTTCGCGTTTTTCTTGTATCCTGCACTTTCCAGCAGCTCCAGCGCCCCTTGCGGGTCGAGCTTCTGATAGCCGCCTTTCCTGCCGAATGGCAGTGTACTGTTAAACGGTCCGTTCGCAGGAAGTGCATGACCGAGCATCACGTCTTTGACGATAGCATCCCGGTCGATGAGTTTATCTATCGCTTGTCTTACCCGGATGTCTTGAACCGTGGCGCTCTTGGGGTTGTACGTAAAATAATGCGTACGGAGACTGGTAACCGATTGGATCGAAAGCTGTCCGTCTTGCCGGATCGCCGCCAGCGCTTCGGGCGCCAAATGATACACAATCCCCGCCTGCTTGGACTGTAAAGCCAGCGTCCGTACGTTCGCATCGGAATTGAATTGATACTTGACTTCACTGAGCTTGGCCTTGCCGTCCCAGTATTCGGCGTTACGCACCAAGGCGACCTCTTTTCCCGGAATAAAGGAAGCTACTTTGAATGGCCCCGTACCCACCGGTGATTTGTTGAATGCTTCCTTTCCCATAGCTTTCTCGGCCGCTGTACTTATGACGCTTGCTGTCGGATGAACCAGTTCAGCGGGAAATGCCGGGAACGGTTCCTTGGTTTTAAAAATCAGCTCTTGCCCGTTTGCTTCAATGGACTCTACCTTCAAGGAAGCGGACAGGGCCGAGCTGTCGGCGATTCCTCGCTCGAATGACGCTTTTACGGCGGCGGCATCCAGCTTAGTCCCGTCATGAAAGAAAATCCCGTCACGAAGGGTAAACGACCATATCCGGAAGTCCTTTGTCTCCCACTTTGTGGCGAGCCAAGGCACCACCTGCATCTTCTCGTCCAGACGTACCAGCGTTTCCGAGACACCCGCTCTCAGGGGAACCCAGGTGTTGTGCGGGTCCAACGTATCGCTTGGGAGACTGTGGACAATGGTTAATTTCTTGCCCGTTTCCCGCTGCGCAGTATCGCCTGTCTCAGACGGTTGTCCTTCCCGCAGCGGAGCGGCTGGATTACATCCGGTTAACATGAGTACCGCGCACAGCACGATAATGGCCGAAATCGCACTTAACCTTCGCTGGGTTCCCCCTTTTCGCTTGACTGAATCATACATCCTTTCCTTACTCCTCCTTACCATGAATCGGTTTTATAAAGCATTCTATTCCACTTTAATTGCAAGATCGGCATGCCTTGTCGCATGTGCAGCCCAAGAGAGCTCTAACCCGCTTAGAATGAGGTCTGCCTCACTCTCTGTCGTATCCGTGAAAAGATCGGGCCGGAAGTGCTCCATCCCCTCTTCTTCCACAAAAGAAGACAGCTTGCTCTCAAACTCGGCGATGAAGGCGGACGTTTGCGGCATAGAGAGATTTAACTTTTTCCCTAAACGCTCCACCAGCTTTATTTTCTTATAATCCTCGTACGGCACTCTGGGAATGATCCATTTGCCTTCGGAGTCTTTCGAAATTTGTTTATACGGAAAAGCGGAGAAATCCGGATATCTGCCCTGTTCATCCGGTTCGGCAAACGGGTCGATCAGAATGGAAGCATATCGGATATATAAGAGATACTCTTGCTTTACCGGATCCGCTTGGGTAAAACCTTCGATATCCTCCCGGGAAAGTGTGGTCTCGTGAACAGGATAGTTGTCATCGTTAAGGAACTTAAGCAGATTGATCGGTTCAGCGTGCAGGCGGGTAACAAGCTCCCCTATTTCCTTCCACAGCAGTAACATGGATTTAATCGCCTGCGGGGTAATGGGTCCTTCCGGGTACAGTTTGTACATATATTTTCTGGAGGGTGTACGGCTAAATATTTCACTCATTGAAAATTCATTGATGAAAAAGGCCGGATGAACATAAGTCGTAATACTGCGACTTTCGGCAGCGGCAGGATGGGAAACGCTTTCGAATTGAATGCCGAGCGACTCAATAAACCGTTTTATATCGCCTAGTGTCCGACTGTCCGGCTTACTGCTGCCGGCTGTAACTTTGCGCTTGAGCCCTCGTACGATCGATCTCAGCACCGTGGACTGGCCCGCTTCAAACGCGAACCTGGAAGCGCCGTAGTAGGTGGAAAGAGAGATGATCTCGATATCGGAGCCCGCGGGTCTCACCAGACTTTGCACCAGCAGATTCGAACCGATTCCCGGCGAGAGAAGCACAATGCGCTTCACCTGAGAAAGGTTCTCCAGCCTTAACGCGCCGATGACATCCGAATAGCTGTCGGATGGCGTACATACAATCACGGTGTGCCACCTATCGTCAATTCCATCGAAGCCGTCGTAGTAGTCGTCCAGCCGGGTCTCACCTGTGAGATGCCGCTTTGATTGAATCTCTACGACAGAAGAGAGGGTATAGCCTTGCCGGTCCAGCTCGCATAGGATTCGGGTAGAATGCGCTCCCTTGCGATTCGCCAGGCCCAGCCGGCCGCACCATCCCCGGCTTACATCCACAGCGATATGAATGCCCGCCGGCCCCGCTCCCACGATCAATGTATTTCCGAGCGGCGGAACAACCTGCTCAGGACTAGTCAAAGGCAATCGTCCTTTCTTGGGTTAGGAGTTTGGATTCCATCAAAACCGTATCGTACAGGCTATTGGTTCTAACAACGGGCGTCAGATTCCACTCATAAGACAAGTCCGCATGAAGAGGATAATTAAAAAGCGACTTTAATCCGTTGCCGTAACGAACAATAATTTTGGTGTCCTGTCTCGCCGTACGCTTTACCTCTTCAACGATCTCCAGCTTATTCGCAACGAGCGAAGCGACAAAGACATGGGTAGCCTCTCGGATAAACGGATGGTCCGATAATCGGCCTCCCGCAAAATCCACTAGAGCCTGCAGGCCGGAAGCCGAAGCAACCTGGAAACCGAGTTTGACGGCTTCCTCATCGATATCCAGGCACAGCACCTTAGCTCTCGATTCCTTCGCTATCGTTAAAGCCGACAGCGGATAAGCGCCCGAACCGATAAAAAGCACTCTGGATGCCGGTCCGATTCCGAATAAATCAAGCTCCTCCTGAACGGCATGGGACAGCTGCTCGATGTAAGAGGTAGCTTCCAATTCTTTGTTGATCAACAGCCGCGATTGATATTTCTCCATGTCGCACAGTGCCTTGACCGATGTCTCCCGCAGCTTCTCGCTGTATTGTCTGACTTCATCATGGGTTCCCCATTCATGCCAACGCTTTTCATTTTCGTCATTCACCATAAACCGGCAAAGATCGTCCAGCTTGGTCTTTAGAAGCTCGAAACATTCCGGATATTCTTTTGAGAACGCATTCAATTGATTGATTTCATACTCAAGCGATTGCAACGAGAGCAAGAAAGCGTACTTACTTTTCACAAATTCACTCCTTCCCGGCTTAATCATTCGCTTAGCGCTTTTTAAAAAAACAAGTGTAAGAGGCTCACTCCTTCCGGACTTTAAGTATAATTAGGAAAGACAGTTTAAATATTACAGCAATTGGTTTCATAGAAATATAGCTAACTATGGCTATTTTTTCCTTACATTTAATTTTAGCTTTTGGTCAATAAACCCATTGTCCGCATGAAATTAATTGCCCGTGTTACGTATTTGCCTGCGTCATGTCGCCCGATTCAAATCACCATCTAATAAATCGTTGAACTTTATCCGGAAATGAAAAAACCAGCAGCGGCAAAAATTTGCGGCTGCTGGTTTTAAATTCAGTCTCAAACGTAACACCAATTTGTCTCAGGTATGGATCAAATCAGTCTCAAGTACAGCCGGTACTCCCGGCTTAACATATCTTTAGTGTCCGATGCTGTCTACCGACTTTACCGAATCTACCGGCTACAGAAGCAGCTTTAATTCATGAAGCCGGTCGAAAATGAGCCGGCTGACAGGCGAGACATGTTCCCGGTCTCCGTAAGCTAACCAGACCAGTTCCTCGATTTCGGATGCCGGACTCAGATCGCCTTCGAAATCCGCTTGGTAACAAGCCATCCGCACGAGAACTCCTTCTTCTTTTCCGTGAGCCTGGGCTTCGAACGTCCCGAAATGAGACACGGTTTCGGGTTTGATGCGTACGGAAACCTCTTCCTCCACTTCACGCACAAGCGTATCCGTGTCGGTTTCGCCGGGGTCCCGTTTGCCTCCGGGAATGTAATACGTATCTTTCCCTTTGGAGCGCGCGCTAAGAATACGGCCGTTCTCCACATAGATCCATGCGATTTTATCAATTCCTGCTGCTGACATACGATGTACCCCCGCTTGATTTTTCTCAAAAGTATACCACCTTCCGTCCTATATTCAAAGGAACCGTCAGGTGCAAAGCGGGCGGGATAACCCGGCCGTCCTGCTGTGCCCGCCGTTCATTTCCGGCCGGCGGCCCGGAGCAGCAGCGTTACGGCTTCCGCTCGCGTAGCCGGATCACCCGGCATGAACATGCCGCCGCCTGGGCCCGCGACGAGTCCCAGCCCGGCCGCCGCGCCGACATACCCGCTGGCCCAGGCCGGAATATCGCCGTCGTCGGCAAAACCGGTCTGCGCCGTCGGCTTCGCCGGCAGCTTCAGCGCACGGGCGGCCATGACCGCCATCTCCGCGCGGGTGATGTTCGCCCCGGGCCGGAACGTGCCGTCCTCATAGCCGTCGACGATGCCGGCTTCGACGGCTTGAGCCGCCGCCGTTCCGGCCCAGGCGCCGATGTCGGCCGCGTCCGCAAAGCCGGGCAGGGCCGCGGTGCCTTCAAGGTGCAGCGCTCTTGCCAGCAGCACCGTGAACTCGGCCCGCGTCACCCGGGCGTCCGGCCGGAACGTGCCGTCGGGATACCCGTCGGCAATCCCCTCCGCGGCGGCCCGGGAGACCGCTTCCTCCGCCCAGTGTCCGGCGGTGTCCCGGAAAAGCGGAGGCCGATTCGCGCCGTCCTCCTTCTCGGCAAAAACGGCGAATATTCCCGTGTCGGGCGCCTCCACGCTGATTTTGCCGCCCGCGGCTGCGCCTCCGATCCGGGTCCACTCTTTCCGGACGAGATCATAGGTAAAGACGGCAGCTTGACGGCCTCTGCCTGCCTTCCCCGCTTCGTAAGCCAGCGTTAACTTAATCGGCTTTACCAGGCTCGTGCCGGCGCTGCGCGTCACTTCAAAGACAGGGCTGACTCTCTCGAGTCCCCCGCCAATAAGACCGGAAGGTTCCGTGATTTTTCGGATCCCGAACGTGACGGTTTCCTTCGAGACGCCCGCAGGGATCTCGATTCCGATCTCGCTTCCAAGACGAATCGTGCCCCCTTCGCCCGGCTTCAGCGTCAGCAGACCGTTCCCGCCGTCAGGCTGTGCACCGCCTGTACCGCTTGAGCCGCCGCCTGTCCCCGTCCCGCTGTCTCCGTCTTCCGGATTCCCCGAGTCAGGGTCCGATCCCGAATGATCGATGGACTCTTTCAGACGGATGTTTAAATCGCGGAGTGTGTCTATGACCGTTTCGAAGCGGACCGGGTACTCCAGCAGCAAATTCTCCACCTGCCGGCGTATATCCGGACGACCTTTTCCCGTGGACAGCAGTTTGGCGGATTCGGCGATCAATTCCTGGTACGGTACCATTTTGTCGTCGCCGTATACTTCGAACTCGTAGATCGAGTACCCGTATTTGGTGCCGTCTACCGGTTTTCTTTCGACTCCCTGGAATTTAACGTACCTTGCCTTTACAGGCTGAAAGTCGATCGTGTCCAGCTTGCCGGCAGAAGACAGGATCGTGTCACCCCCTTTGACATTGGTCCATGTCTGCTTATCTTCGGATACGAGAAGCTTGAATTTCTCCGCCGCCGTTTCCCATCCGATTTGGATTTTGTTGATCGTTTGAGACTTGCCGAGATCGACGATCATCCAGGAAGCGTCATCGTACGCGCTGGACCACCGGGTGAACAAATTGCCGTCAATCGAATTGCCCGGCGTATGCTCGGGAGCTTCGAGAGGAGAAGACTCCGCCGTTTGGTGAAGAGCCAGATTATTGACGTCCAGCAGAGGAAGAAACTCGTTGTAAATGTGCACATTGTCGAGCGCGCCTCTGAAAGCGTTCGTTTCGCTTCCGATTTTCTGAACCGGCAGCATCAGCGTCTGAATGCGTCTGACCGGCAGACCGAGTTTTTCGGCGTATTCATTGCCGTTCACATAAAGAGACACACCCATCGCATCCCCCGTCAAGTAAAGATGTGTCCATTTGTCAGCCGGTACCTCGTAGTTGAATACACTGTCGTACTCCTCTTTGGAAAAGCCCAATTTGCCCGTTTTTCCTTGTTTCAGCTTGATTTTCCCCATAGGCGACTCCATCAGCACGGCATCGTCCGGGTTATCCCGTTCGGGCTTGATCCACATGGAAACCGTCCAGCCGAAGCCCATCGTATCAATGGGAGTCTCGACGTAACTTTTTCCGCCTCGGAATTGGGCCGCTTTGCCGTATTTTCCTTCTGTAAAAGCGATATTCTCGCCTTTTCCGTGAAGTTTGTTGCCGGAAGTGTCTTCCGACTCCCCGTCGAACGGATACCGGATCACCAAGCCGTCAGGCCGATCTGTGTTGACCCGGTGCAGGCGGTTCACGCCCGGCGCTTCGCCAATTCCCGCCGCCGTCGCCATAAACGCGTCGTAATCGCTGCCTTCCCGCGCTCCCTGCCACATTTTCTCCGAAAGAACCTGCATCGCGGGCAGCATCCGGACGTGAGAATCGTCCATCGAAACCCCGGTTTCGTACGAAATATCGTTCCAGATGGCGAACATGCCGCCTTTGAGCCGCGGAAGCCCATAGGGCAGCGTAACGCCCGGCCATTTCACTGGCTCCCACTGCCGGTAAAGAAACGGGGTATTTAAATAATCACGGTACAGCCGCGGAACGAGGTACATATAGTTCGTATCGGAATTGACGATGTCATAGCCCAAATCCATCGCTTGTTTCGGCCCTCCGTACGGTTCATACCAAATGTCCATGGTAGCCTCGCTGCTGATGGGAGTCGCTCCCGCATATTCATTGAGGCCGCCCCACAGATACGGATGCTTGCCTTTGCTGTTGATGTGCTTGATCAGCATATCCATGTAGCCGCGGAAAACCTCTTTAGAAGGACCCCCGTATTCGTCCGTCCCGATATGAACATCCGGCCCGAGAAACGTCGGTTCTCCGTTATTGTAGCCGTCGATATATTCGTCGAAAAGACTTTTGACAAAATCCACGGTTGCAGGCTTCGAAATGTCAAGAGTGTGGTCCGTCCCGAGTGAAGGGTCGTACGTCGTGAATATACGGGAATGGCCCGGCGTATCGATTTCAGGGATGACGTTAATTCTGTAATCGCTTCCAAGACGCTGCAGCTCGCGGAACTCTTCCTTCGTGTAATGACCGTCCGTACTGGCAAGGCCGGGGTAACGCTCGCTTTCCAGACGGAAGGCGGCCCGCTGCCCGTTCTTAAACGGAACTCCGACGTCATCGTTCAGATGAATCTGCAGGTCTGTCATTTTGTACCAGGCCAGCAATTTCACGTAATCCCGCAAAAAATCAATCGTATAAAACTTCCGGGCGACATCGATCATCAACCCCCTCGTCTCGTACTTGGGGTAGTCGCGCGCCGTTCCGACCGGAAGATGGCGGCGCTCCGGGTCTCCTTTCAGAATCTGCAGAACCGATCGGGTTGCCCAGAAGACGCCTTTCGTTTCCGGAGCTGTAATCGTAACGGACTCCTTCACGTCCAGCAAATAACCTCCGGCGCCCAGATGCTTCATAGCCGGGTCCAGCTTCATGAATAGGTCCCCGGAAGATGCTTTGCCTTGAACGATCTTCGGATTCAGGCCGGTCATCTCTTTCAAATCGGCCCGGACGGTCTCTGCCGTTTGCCGCAAGGCCGGATCGCTGATTACGATTCTGGAGGAGGCCGACAGGGCAAGACGGCCCGTTCCCCCGGCCCATTCGCGCAGCGATGGAATGACCTTCGGTTCGGGATTGCGATCCGGTGTCTGTGTGTACAACCCGGGTACATGCACGCCGATGTTGCCGGTTATTCCTTTCCGCGAAGGATCGGATTCGCTCTCCACCTGCAGAAGGAGCTGAACGGTTCGGTCCGTCAGCGGAGGATGAACGGTTCCTTCTTTGTCGATGACCGGCAGAGCGTCGCTTCCGTATACGGATATTTTATAACCGGGCGGCATGACAGGGAGGTTTAGCGAAGTCTGCCCCTTCACGACCGGGTCGAGCTTTTGAATGCCGCCGATGATTTTGGCGATCGGGTCCTCTTTATACACCTCGAATTCGTAAAAAGAATACCCGTACAAGATGCCGTCGCTCGCCGGCGCACGCTCCACGCCTTGGAACTTAACGTATCTCGCTTCACGCGAAGGGAAATTCAGCACTTCTTTGCCGCCTTCGCATTGGATCAGGCCGTCGTTCTCTCGGATGTTCTCCCATACGTCGCCGTATACGGAAGTGAGCACCCGGTACGATTTGGCGGGCGTCTGCCAATGGATCACCACTTGGCCGATCTCCTTTTTCCCGCCGAGATCCACCTCGAACCACTGATCGTCCGTTTTGGCCGACGACCACCGGGTTCCCATATCCCCGTCTACGGCCATCTCGGGATACAAGCCGTAATCCACTTCATTGCCCGAAACTTTAACGGATTTCTTCAGGGCGAAATTCTCGGTGCCGCCGGCCGGCGCTGTCAGAAGCAGGGGGCCGGGACTCACACCCGGAGTCGGCCGTTCAGCCGATCCGCCGTACGTGTCTTCCGGAACCGGAGTGTCTGGCGATTCTAGTAGTGCATTTCCCGTTTGCACGTCCGCTCCTAATCCGGGCGGATTTGGACCGGCATATACGGCGGGCTGGCCCGCACTTAAAACGATTGAGAATACAAGTACAAATGTCAGCATGAAGGAAAGCTTCGCTTTCGTTCCTTGATAGGTCTTCATTTACTCATCCTCATTTCTTTGTGAAGGACTTGTGATCGTTTTTCCGGTTCTGAGCATTAGAGACATAGGTCGGGCCCGGCTCCTGTTGTTGCTTTTCGTTTGCTTTTCGGCTGCTTTCCGGTTTCTTCATTTCCCTCCTTCCGATGTATGATTGAATGAATAGACCCTTCCACTGTTCATACTAAAAGACCGCCTTGCCTGTTAAAAAGAGATAACTTCTTACATTTATATACAATCGTTTACTTTCGGCGTCGGACAGCCTCCCGAACGGGATAATTAACGCCTCCGCACTTCAAGCAAAAAAAGCCTCCGATAGGGAGGCTTTTTCGCAGCGGCTTTCGCTGATCGTTCAATGGGGCGCCTTAGCCCGGGTTTCGGGTTTTCACGCCTAGTGCCTCCCGGTTCCCCTGCCGATCATGGCTTCGGATTAATCACCCAGCCCGTCACGAATACCACCGCCAGGAAAAGGACATAGACCAACTGGATCGCGAGAGCCCAAAGACACAGCTTTTTACTCCGGTTTCGCAGGAAAAGACCGGTTAGCGCGCTTAACGTGCTGGCAGCAAAAAGATATTCAAGAACGTCCAGCGTCCACACATTAAACAGAAGCGTGAGATTAATAACGGCCAGTTGAACCACCGCCAGGCTGCAGGACATATATCCCGCCCACGATTCTTTTAGAAAAGGGCTGCCCGGCCTGCCGCTTTTTCCGTTTCCGGGCCGTTTCTTTGTGATACCGGCAAACCATGAAGTCAGTTCCATAACCGGACCTCCCCGACTTTAATTCCCCGGACCAGGGCGTTATTACGCAGGGCTGCCAAATCCTTGACAGGCCCTGTCACGACAGCTCCGTACGTTTTGATTCCATTGTCTTTCAAATAGCGGATTCTCTTATCCAGTTCCAGCGATTGGCTCCGGGAGAATAATGCCGCCATTTTTTCATAGTTTTTCAGAAAAACGAGGGTATCCATAAACTGCTCCGCATTTTCTTTCGTATCGTTAAAAGGCGACCACGCGTCCCAGTCCTCATGCGCGGGATAGCCGATCGGTCCGATCACGCGCCCCCCGCTGTCCACGCCCCGCTGCTCGAAGCCGGTGTCTACCGCGTACCAGACGACTTCGACCGAGCCGCTTTGAAGTGCCTTGAGCGTTTCGTCCGTGCCGGTTACACGGTTCAGCGACACGTAGGCTTCAGCCACCGTTTTTGTTCGGCAGACCCCTTAACAGGTACTTGAGCAAAAAATTCATCCTGCTTTAAATCGATCCGTTTGTGCTTGCGCAAATAGTCGATATACGTGTTTTTGGCTACCGTAAAAAGCCACGGTTTGATCCTTGTTCCGCTGTAATCCTCCAAGTTCACATACGCTCTATAAAAGGTTTCCTGAAGAATATCTTCCGTCAAATGGTGATCTTTGCATAAGGAAAACAGATAGGCGTATAGGTCTTTGAAATACTTTCGGTAAATGTCTTCTAGACTCGACGATTCATTCATGTTCTCCTCCTTCGGTAAAAACACGGTTATCTCCTGTTAAAAGTTGCATAACCGTTCGTTCAAACTGACACTCCAAACAAAAAAACCGTGCGGCGCACGGTTTTTATCGCGATAAAACTCCACATGGTTTTTTCTTTTTTTCTATAGAGTAAGTTTGTTTCCGCCTGTTAACCGGCCTATTCTTTCACCGCACCCACCACGATGCCGGTTACGAAATAGCGCTGCAAGAAAGGGTACACGAGCAGGATGGGCAGAGCGCTGATAAAGATCTGCGACGCCCGGATCGTACGCTGAGACAGGCTGGCAACGGCTGCCGGGTCCAGCTTCGACATGTCCGCCTGCACGATGATCGTCTGCATAAACGTGGCAAGCGGGAGCTTCTCCGAATCCCGGATATAAATGATCCCGTCGAAATACGAATTCCAATGCCCGACCATCATAAACAAGGAAACGGTAGCCACGACAGGCAGGGAGACCGGCAAGTATACGCTCAGGAACGTGCGGAACTGCCCCGCCCCGTCGATAAAGGCCGCTTCCTCCAAGTCTTTGGGCACCGTGCGGAAGAAGTTCATAAGCAGAATAATGTTAAAGACGCCCACCAGTCCGGGAAGAATAAGGGCCATTAACGTATTCATGAGACCGAGCTTCAAGATCAGAATATAGCTTGGAATCAGTCCGCCGCTGAACAGCATCGTCACGACAAAATACCAGAGATACAGATTGCGGGCACGGAATACGTGACTTTCTTTGGACAGAGCGTAGGCGGCAATGGTATTCACGACCAGAGCCAGCGCCGTCCCGATCACGGTTCTCTGCACGGACACCCACAACGACGACAGGAAATTCGCGTTATCGAAAGTTTTGGCGTAGGCTTCGAATGTAAAACCGATCGGCCAGAAGGTGACCAGTCCCGCATTGGCCGGCGCCGAAGCGCTGAGGGACACCATCAGCAGATGATACAGAGGAAGCAGGCAAAGAATGGCCAGAACCGTTAAAAACACATTATTGAACAGACTGAATATCCGGTATGGCAGTGTTTTATGATACATGCGCTCTCTTCCCTTCTAGAAAATTCGGTACCCGGCAAACCGGTAAGCCAGTCTGTACGAGATTGCGATCAGGATCAGACTGATGAACGATTTGAACAGGCTGACGGCCGTGGCAAAGCTGAACTGCCCGCTGAGAAGACCTTCCCTGTACACGAACGTGTCGATAATATCGCCCTGCTGGTAAATGAGCGGGCTGTACAGGTTGAACACCTGGTCAAAGTTCGCGTTGAGCACGTTGCCGAGCGCCAGAGTCGCAATCACGATCGTAATCGGGATGAGCGCGGGAATCGTGATGTAGAATGTCTGCTTCCAGCGTCCGGCCCCGTCTACTTCTGCCGCTTCATACAGCGAGGGATTAATGCCGGAGAGCGCCGCCAGAAAGATGATCGTATTGAAGCCGAATTCCTTCCAGACGTCACTGAAAATGATCGTGAACCGGAACCAGTTTCCGTCTCCCAGGAAAAATATCGGCTTGATGCCGAACACGGCAGCAAGAAACTGGTTGATAAGTCCGGTTTGGGCAAGCATATCGATCAAAATGCCCGAAAGCGTCACCCAGGACAGAAAGTGCGGCAAATAAACGAGCGTTTGAATCGTTCTTTTCAGCGCCATTTTCCGCACTTCGTTAAGCAGCAAAGCAAAGAAAAACGGAATGATCAGATTCATGACCATTTTCGAACAAGCGAAGAATAACGTGTTCCACGTGATTTTTAAAAAATAATCGTTTTCCCACATATACCGGAAGTGCTTCAATCCGACCCAGGGAGAGCCGGAAATTCCCAGCGCGGGTTTATAGTCCTGGAAAGCCATAACAATCCCCGACATGGGGATATACGAAAATATAAATACGAGAACTTCCGCCGGCAGAACCATAAAGTGAAGGATCCAGGGCTGCTTGTAGCCTTTTTTTGCGTCTGTGCGCCGGGCTTTGCCGGCATTAACCTGCTGCACCGTGTTCACTCCCATCGCTCTCTCCCGCCCCAAAAAATTATTTTGTGTGTACGATGAATCTCTGCTATAAATAGTAGCAAGCATTTCGGAAAGCTGACTATAGTACAATGTTAGGCTGCCATAGGGATATATTAGGGGCAGGGTCTGGAGGAGATCGGAATGGGTTTGGGATTAGCGGGAATCGTTACGAAGGTCCGAGGAAAAGCACGGTACAGATTCAGTCTGTTTGCCAAAATGAACACCTTGATCATCGTGCTTTTTATCCCTATTATTCTTGTGTATACGTATTCAAACGACGTGACTTTCAATGTCCTAAGCACGGAGCTGCAGAAGTCCAACACCAAACAGCTTACGTTTTTATCCGGTCAGATCGATTCGCGCATCAGTCAAATGATGGATTTCAGCCTCGTCTTCTCGAAAGATCCGAATGTCAGTAAATTCAACGGATTGAATATATGGGAAGACCGCTACGACCGGATGCAGACGCGATACGTCATTCAGGAGAAAATGGCGCTCCAGTCCCGGGTGACCGACATTTGGCCGGCCCGGTACGCGGTCTACTCCCAGCAGAACAAAGACGTGATCTCTAATTACAAATCGCCGGCCTTCGACGAGCAATATTTAGAGAACAACAGGAGCGGAAAATGGACCTACGGGGACGGAAGCCGCAAAGCTCCGGGAGGACTGGACGCTTTTTACTGGTTCTATACGGACTCTCTGGCCCAGCCCGGCATGCTGACGGGCAGCAGTCTCGTCATCGAAGCGAGCTTCAGCTACGAGAATATCCAGAATATGCTGGATACCTACAAAGCGGGCGGACAAGGCGATCCGTTTTTTTACCACAAAGGGGATACGCCGATCTTGAACCGCAGTGCGGATAAGCGCCTGTCGGAACAATTGATAAGCTACCTGGACGTGCATTCCCCGGACAATACGACGCAGCATGTCGTCAAGCTGGACGGCAAAAATTATCTGGTCAGCTCCGTCAAATCGTCCTACCTGGATTGGCATCTGGTTGACGTGGTTCCGCTCGATCAGATTCTGGGCCCCATTTCGTTCAGCCGGGATCTGTTCTATCTCTCGATGTTCCTGCTGTTCGTGGTCGGCATTTCGGCCTCGATTCTGCTGTACCGGAACGTCCAGAAGCCGATTCTCAAGCTGATCAACGGACTGCGCCGTGTTCAGCGCGGAGACTATTCCGTCCGTCTGCATACCCGGGACCACAACGAATTTTCATTCCTGTTCTACCGGTTTAACGATATGTCGCGCCAGATCCAGGACCTTATCGAGAACGTGTTCAACGAGAAAATACGTGCCCGGGAAGCGACGCTCAAACAGCTCCAGGCCCAAATCAATCCCCATTTCCTGTATAACTGCCTGGGCTACATTATTAATATGGCCCAGATGAAAGAGGAGGAAGCCGTCGTCGCGATGGCGTATAATTTGAGCGCCTATTACCGCTATACCACGCGGATGGAACGGGAGACGGCCTCTCTCGAAGAAGAGATCAAGCTGCTTGTCAACTATCTCGATATCCAGAAGCTCCGCAACGGCCGGATCGATTACCGGATCGACATTCCCGAAGACATGCGCAGCCAGTCCGTTCCGCGCCTGATCCTCCAGCCGATCGTGGAAAACTCCGTCATTCACGGAGTCGGCAAATCCTACACGTCCGGCGAAATCCGGATCACCGGCGAGATGTCGGACGGCTTCTGCCGAATCTATGTGGATGACGACGGACCGGGATTGAATGCCGAGCAGGAATCGGCGCTGAACCGGAAAATGCGGGAGCCGCTGCAGGAAGAAATGGGCTGCGGCTTGTGGAACACGAATCAGCGCATCATGCACCAATTCGGCAGCCGGTCCTATCTGGCTTTCGTCAAATCGCCGCTTGGCGGACTCCGGACCGAAATCGTCTGGGAGATCCCTCCTGCCGCAACGACATCCGACTATTCGAGACCTCAAGGAGACCTTAGACATGCAAATGATCATCGTTGACGACGAAGCCCACTGGGTGGACAACCTGGCGCTGCATAAACCGTGGCACGAACTCGGAATCGAACAGGTGCACCGGGCTTACTCCGCCTTCGAGGCGCTGCAACTCATAGATACTCATCCGATCGATATCGTCATCTCGGACGTTCAGATGCCCGAGATGACCGGCATCGAACTCATCGAACGAATAAGAATCCGCGACAAGAAGATGAAATGCATCATCTTGTCCGGACATTCGGAGTTCGAATACGCCAAAAAAGCGCTCCTGCACAACGCCGTCGATTATCTGCTTAAGCCGCCGACCGACCAGGAGCTGTTCGGCGCCGTCAAAACCGCGATGGATCAGCTAAACGCAGAATGGGAGCTGGTCAGCTCGCTGGAGCGCACCCGGCATACGCTGCGCGAGAATTTGCCCATTCTGCGCGGACAGCTTCTGCTCGATGCCCTGCAAGGCCGCCGTCTGTCCATAGACGAATGGCGCCGCAAGCTCAGCGACTACGGGCTGCCGTTCCATTTTGAGAACAGCGCGTTAATGCTCGTCAGGCTTGAAGAAGAATTCGGCCGGTACAAGAACAACGGACAGCCCTTGATCGAATATGCCATCATGAATATGGCCGAGGAGATCCTGGGCGAATTCATGGAAGTGTGGGGCGTCAAGGAGGAGCACGGTTATCTTGTGTTTCTCCTGCAGCTCAAAGAATCCGCCGGCGGCGCCGGACAAGAAACCCTTCTGGAGAAGCTTTCCCAGCAGCTCCAGCACAAAGTGAAGCAGTTCCTGAAAGGCTCTCTCTCCATCGTTATCACGGAATGGTTCGCCTTTCCGGAGCAGCTGCCCGACCGTTTCCGGCAGGCTTCCGCCTATTTCCGGGAAATCGTCGGCGACGAACGGGATTTCGTTGTACGCGTCAACGAAGTCGACCACACGCCGGCGCAGGGGCCGCTGAACGCGCTGTACGTTCCCCCCTCCCTCATTAACCTGCTGGAGGCCGGTCACTGGGATGCGGCGGAAGCCAAGCTGACGGCCGTTTGCACGGAGCTGGAGGAGAAATGGCCGGAATCCTGGGAGCACTGCATGGAAGCCGGATTCCTCATCGCCGCCTCCTTCAGCAATCTCGCCCACCGCAGCGGCTATACGCTTACGAAGCTGCTCGAAACCGGCGATATGGAGGCGCTGCAAAGCGGAGAGGCTTTTGTCACCATCAAAAAACTCGGGAAATGGTCGCTGAGCGTGCTTCACAAGCTCAAAGAAGCCAGCTCCAGCAGCGTCAAGGACAGCCGCTCCCAATACGTGAAGAAGATCCAGGATTACGCGGATAAACATTTGCACGAGGACGTCTCCCTGCGGGCTTTGGCGGACCATATCAATTTGCACCCGACCCATTTGTCCAAAATATATAAAATCGAGACGGGCGAAGGCATCAGCGATTATATATCCCGGCTTCGCATGGAACGCGCCTGCCATCTGCTCAAGGCCACCGGCAAAAAAGTGTATGAAATCAGCATGGAAATCGGCTACATGGACCCGGCCTATTTTATCAAAGTGTTCAAACGCCATTTCGGAGTGACGCCCCAGGAATACCGGGACGGGGCTTTATTACCATGACAGATTCCTATCGAAACTAACAAACTCATATAGATGCTTTCCCCGGAAAGTTGATACAGTAACACATGTAAAGATCACACGAGTAGGGGGAATTGAAGAATGGTCAAGTTCAGGAAATGGGGATCGGTTCTCATTGCGGCGGGACTCGTTACGCTTACGGCCTGCGGCGGGGCATCGGGCGATACATCGAAAGGCAGTACGTCTTCCTCCGGAGCCGAAGCCGCCTTCTCGAAGGGAAAATATGATCCGCCGATTGAGATCAGTTCGGTGCTGATGCCCAAGAAGTACGTTCAGGGCGACACCAAAGAAAACAACGTCCACGACCGCTGGATGCTGGAAACGTTAGGTATCAAACATAAGGATACCTGGTATCCGGCCAATGATGACCAATATAAGCAAAAGCTGCAGCTTGCGATCGCTTCGGGCGAAAAACTGCCCGACTTCGTATCCGTGCCGACCAATCCGGTACTGACCAATCAGCTTATCGATTCCGGCCAGTTCATGCCGATTGACGAGCTTTTCGATAAGTACGCCAACAAAATTTTAAAAGATCATTCCGCCGCGCATCCGGAATTATGGTATCCGTTCACGAGAGACGGCAAGAAATACAACATGCCGATTCTCGAGTATACCGACAATGACGACACCCTTTTGTGGCTGCGCGAAGATTG
Organism: Paenibacillus chitinolyticus NBRC 15660; assembly: GCF_000739915.1. GTDB lineage: Bacteria > Bacillota > Bacilli > Paenibacillales > NBRC-103111 > Paenibacillus_F > Paenibacillus_F chitinolyticus. The sequence goes on from NZ_BBJT01000002.1 coordinate 579,028, forward strand.
GATGGAAAAGCTGAACCTTCAGGCGCCTAAGACGATTGCCGATCTGGAAAATATCATGGACAAATTCAAAAACCAAAACCCGGACGGCCTGGCCCCGAAAGATATTTTTCCCCTTGCGATTTCGCTGAAAAACAATACGAACACCTGGATGGGTTCGCTCGACTGGCTGTTCGGCGCTTACGGGACGATCCAGGAGCAGTGGAACAAAGACGCTGCCGGCAGCCTTGAATACGGCTCCACCAACCCGGGTGCCAAAGAAGCCCTCGCCAAACTGAAAGAATGGATGGACAAAGGCTATATCCATACGGATTCCGCTCTTTGGGACGAAGCCAAATCGGCGGAAAGCTGGACCAAGGGAGCCGCAGGCATTCTGCCCGGAGCCAACTGGGTGCCGGACTGGCCCGCGCCGGATCTGCTTAAAAACGTAAAGGGCGCGAAATATAAAGCCTATCCGATACCTGCCGGACCTAACGGCCTAATCGGGACGAAATGGCAAAATTCCGGCGTAAACGCCAGTATCATGATCAACAAAGACGCCAAACATCCGGAAGCGATTTTCCTGTATTACAACTACCTGCTCGACAATCTGGCCAACCCGGCAGCCGGAAGCAAATATGAATACGGCTTCGCAAAAGGCTACGACTGGGATCTCATCGACGGGAAACCGACCAGCGACAAAGAGAAAATCAAAAATTTCTCCAACGAGTTCCCCTTCTTGACCGGCCCGGCCCGGATTCCGGATCTGTATATGAAAACGCTCGTGAAGCTAGCCGACGGTAAAGCACCGGAAACTCCTTACGAGAAGCAGATGGCCGAATTCCGCAAACCGGAAAACTGGGCGGCTGCCAAAATCGTCATGTCCCAAAAGGACATCCGCAAGCAGAATTATTTCACAGGGGCGGCTACGCCGACGATGGTGTCCAAGTGGAACCTTCTCCGGCAATCGGAACTGGAAACGTTCAACAAAATTATTTACGGCAAACTGCCCATCACCGCTTTTGACGAATTTGTCGCCAACTGGAAAGCAAACGGCGGCGAGCAGATTACGAAAGAAGTCAACGACTGGTATAAGTCGGTCTCATCCAAATAAAGATTTCACCGAAAAAAGCCCGGCAAACGGATCGCTGAGCGGTCTGCTGCCGGGCTTTTTGGTTTAGAAAGCGGAAGCCCGGAACTTACCTCCGGACTTCCGTTTTTTTCGTGTGATTATCGTGCTTAGAATACCGTCCTTACCGGTCCGTCCCGCTTTCCCTCCTAGATCGTCTCAGTTCCCCTGACCGCCCTCTTCGGCAAGAAACGCGTCCACGTGACGGGTGTATTTCTCGTACCACAATTCCCATTCCTCCTTCCGGGAAGGCATTTCCTCCCCGTCCAGCAGGAGCCGGACAACCTCCAAGCATACGTGCCAGCCTGCAAGATCTTTCGGGGTATGCGCGGTTATGGCTTGCAGCTTTTCGATCAAAACCAATCGGCATCCTTCCGGTTCGGGATACAGCTCAAAACGTACCCGGTCCTCTCCCCACGTATATTCGAGTATGGAGGGAGGATGCAGATCCAGGATGTCCAGTTTTTCAAAGCTGCCGTCCGGCATATTGAATCGGATAAATCCGCCTTCACGCAGTTCCCCTACCTCCAGCTCGGAAAACCAGCGGGACAGCTTGTCATTCTCCGTAAGCATGGACCACAACGCCTCAGCGGAATGCCCAAAAGAACGGTCAAATCGTACGACGTATCCGTCCGGGGACTTTTCAAGAATCGCCAGCATTCTAATCTCCTCCTCGTTACTCCACAATTTCAGATCATTTCGACGGCGGACGTCTGACCGGTTGTTCTTCTGTTAGTTTATCAGCCGGTAATGTAAAAACAAAATTCCTAAGCAATTTCGACGGAAAATATCTTCTTGTCAAAGTAGATTAATAAAGAATTTTACCATCTAGTCATCAATCTACCAAATATAGTAACTACAATCATCTATTGGTATTGTCAAAAAAACACTAGTATATGGGTGTACTAGTATTTAATTGTATTAGAGCGAGTTCTTGGCCGATTACAAGAAACGCTCCAAAAAAATTAATGAAAGAAGGTCATTTGATGAAAAAAATCGGTATTTCACTGCTCTCCCTCTTTACGTTCCTGTTCTTTGCTTCCTCCGCTTTTGCCGTCACCGGAGAAGGCGCCGCGCGTCTGATCACGACCACCAAGCATACGGCCATCCAGGGAACGCTGACGATCCCGAGTGCTTGGAATGTATCGAATGACGGCAGCTACATCGCGTTCTACCTCGGTCTGGGTGTCGTATGCGAAGGCGGCATTTCATTTAAGCCTTCCACGGGCTGGAACAAATTCCTGAACTGCGGCGGCGGCGAAGGAAGTGCCTCGAACAAAACGGCACCACTGACTGTTCAGCCCAAAGCCGGGGATACCATCTCCCTGAAGCTGGTCAATAACTTGAACGACACCGCCACTCTCTATGTAAACGGCGTCGCGGCTTATACAAACCTTCCGGTTGCGAATGCGGGTGCGCTTAAAGCGGCAACAACCGTAAAAATGGTTCATTCCACGCTGGATAACCAGGACAAAAACAGCTACACCAACGCTTCTTTCAGCAACGTGCTCGTGCAATCGCAATCCGGCGGCAGCTACACAACTTTCCCGAGCAATATTTCTCCGGACTTCCCGCTCGGCGGCAAAGGGGATTATGTGATCAATTCGAGCAATCCGCTGGGCACCACGTTAAAAGCCGGCAAATAAAACGACGGCTGCATAACCGGACGGCAGCGCCATCCGTGTGCGATACGGCTCGTACACCGCTCGCCTTCCTAAAAAGAACCGCTTTTCGCGGTTCTTTTTTTGATTTTACGGGAGGAAACCGGAATTTCTAAACTAAAAGTTTAAAGTGCTAAGATAATCTTTATGGGCTCCGATACCCTAAAATCCACATAATATCACCGCTTCCTTATCACTTGCATCTATGTTGTATAGTGAGGATATAGGATGAAAGGAGTGGTTGATATGTACGTTAAGCATGAGCGGCCCGGCCCCGTGGAGTATGCCGAGTTGAGAAAACTCGCAGGGTTAGCTCCCTTGGAAGAAGCCGCAGCCGCGGCCGGTTTGAACGGCTCCATTTTCACGGTTGTTGTGCGCGACGAGAAATCCCGGCTCATGGGAATGGGAAGAATCGTCGGGGATGGAGCCTGCTATTTTCAAGTGGTGGATGTACTGGTGCATCCTTCCTGCCGGGATCAAGGGACGGGTACCGAAGATACGCTTATGAAGGAAATTGTCCATTACTTGGAGGAAAATACGTCCGAAGGTGCCCAGGTGATTGTCATTTCGGATACGCCGGGAATCCGGTTGTACCAATCGTTCGGGTTTAAGCTGATGTATCCGGACTTTTACGGAATGTCGAGAAATTCCCGGCTGCCCGTTTAAAAAGCTCGGAAGATTGATCACGGATGAGTTTCGCGTAAGCCTCGGGTGAGCCTCGGTCCGCTCCGGCGAGCAAATGCTTGCTGGCGTGTCTGAAGCTTCCCCCCTCCCGTAGAGAAACGCGCCCGCCCGCCGAGAACGGCCCCCGCACGAATAAAAAGGTTCCTGAACCTGCCTTGAGAACAAGGCGGTACACGAACCTTTTTTGGGTCTTGCATTTCCGCGCCGGAATGTATCGCTCCTACCCCATCATCTGCTTCACAAGCTCGCGGTTCCGCTTCTTGAAGATTTCGTTATGAGAAGAAACCATGCCGGTTTTATCCGAGCCGGGCTGGATATACTGCTTCGCCTGGTTGACCGCGTTCGCCGCATCCTGGAATGCGCCCGCGATTAAATGAAGCTTGCCGTCATGCTTCAAAATATCCCCGGCCGCATAAAGCCCTTCCACTGTCGAGACGCTCGAAGCATTGCCCGCAATGTAGAAATCGTCCGCAAGCTCAATCTCCAGCCCGCTGCTTTTAAGCAAAGTGCTGTCCCGTTCATAGCCGTGATTGATGATCACTTCATCGACCGGCACATGTGTAAGTTCACCCGTCAGGTGATTCGTCAGTTCGACATACTCGATAATGTCGTGGCTGGAAGCGGCGATCAGCCTCGTGATCGACGAATTCAGGAAGCAGACGGCGGAGCCCTCCATCAGCTGCTTAACCTGCGCTTCATGCCCGGTTAGCGCATCTTTGCGGTGGGTCAGATACACCTGCTTCGCTACGGATTCCAGCTCGTTCGCCCAGTCGACCGCCGAATTTCCGCCCCCGGAAATGATCACCGTCTTGTCCTTGAAGCGCTGCAGCGATTTCAGCGTGTAGTTCAAGTTCGAAACCTCATACCGCTCCGCTCCCTCGATTTGCAGCCTTTGCGGCTTCAAGATTCCTCCGCCGACAGCCACGATCACCGTTTTGGAATAATGCGTTTGCCCGGAAGCGGTATGTAAAACAAAATTTCCTTCGTCGTCGCGGTCAATCGACTCCACTTTCTCGTTCAGCACCACTTCGGGACGGAACGTCAATCCCTGTTCCACCAGCTTTTCAATAAGCTGGGCCCCGGTAAGAGGCGTATGTCCCCCGACGTCCCAAATCATTTTCTCCGGATACACATGAATTTTCCCGCCCAAATGCGGCTGAAATTCGATGATCTTCGTTTTAAGTTCCCTTAACCCACTATAGAAAGCAGAGTAGAGACCCGCCGGCCCCCCTCCAATGACGGTTACATCGAATAGGTCTTTCTCGTTCATGTTCCCTCACTCCTTGCCTAGAGTTGTGATTGATTATCATTCTCAATAAAATATACGACCTTTTCTTGAATTTTACAAGTCAAACTGCGGGTTGACAAATGTTTTCTCCCCCATTAAAGTATGTTATGTGCTGATGATGATAATCATTATCAATAAAATCGGCCTTTATTTTTACACAGCTACTGGGGGTTGCATCATGGTTCGCCTATATACAGATGAACTGAACATTGGGTATGGGGAACGTTTAATCGTTAAAAATTTGAGCGTATCGTTTCCCGACCAAAAAATCACGACGATTATCGGCGCCAACGGCTGCGGCAAATCGACGCTGCTGAAAGCCGCTACGCGGATTATTTCCCATCAGTCGGGCTCTATCCTTCTGGACGGAGAACTGATTTCCAAGGAAAATACAAAGGTTTTGGCCCGAAAAATGGCCATCCTCCCCCAGTCTCCGGAAAGCGCAAACGGGCTTACGGTCGGCGAACTCGTATCCTACGGCCGGTTTCCGTATCAGACGGGCTTCGGCCGGTTATCGAAGAAGGACTACGAAGTCATCGATTGGGCGCTGGAAGTCACGGGAACGAGTGAGTTCAAGTACCGGCCCGTCGACGCCTTGTCGGGAGGACAGCGGCAGCGTGTCTGGATCGCCATGGCGCTGGCTCAGGAGACGGACATTATTTTCTTGGACGAGCCCACCACGTACCTCGATATGGCGCATCAGCTGGAAGTTCTTGAGCTTCTGCAGAAGCTCAACCTGGAGCAGGGACGCACGATTGTCATGGTCCTTCACGACCTCAACCAAGCCGCCCGGTTCGCCGACTACATCATCGCCCTCAAAGACGGCGAAGTCGTAAAAGCCGGGAACTGCGAAGAAGTGATCAGCCATGGAGTTCTGAAGCAAGTGTTTCAAATCGACGCGGAGATCGGCCGCGATCCGCGTACGGGCAAGCCGATGTGCTGCACCTATAACTTAATCAAGGGAGATTGACATCATGAAAAAACTGCTTCTACCCATCCTGCTCGTTCTCGTTCTCGCTCTATCCGCCTGCGGCACCAAGCGGCAAGACATCGCCGATAAAGGAGGCGCTTCGGACAGCAAACAACCTGCGACGATCACCTACCAGTCCGAAAGCGGTCCGGTTGAAGTTCCCGCAAATCCCCAGCGTGTCATCGTACTATCGTCCTTCACCGGCAACGTGATGGCTCTCAACGTAAACCTGGTGGGCGTGGATTCCTGGTCCAAAAAGAATCCCCGTTTCGATAAATTAAAGGACGTACAAGAAGTTTCCGACGAAAGTCTGGAAAAAATTATCGAACTGAAACCGGATCTGATCATCGGCCTCTCCAATATCAAAAACGCCGACAAGCTGAAGCAGATCGCTCCTACCGTCACGTTTACATACGGAAAAGTCGATTACCTCACGCAGCATCTGGAAATCGGCAAACTGCTCAATAAAGAAAAAGAGGCCAAAGCTTGGATCGACGATTTCAAAAAACGGGCGGCTAAAGCCGGTGACGATATTAAAGCCAAAATCGGAGCGGACAAAACGATTTCCGTCATTGAAAGCTTCGAGAAACAGCTGTACGTCTTCGGCGATAACTGGGGCCGGGGCACGGAAATCCTTTATCAGGAAATGAAGCTGAAAATGCCCGATAAAGTGAAAGAAATGGCGCTCAAAGACGGCTACTACGCCCTCTCCGCCGAAGTACTGCCGCAGTATGCCGGCGATTATGTCATCTTCAGCAAAAATCCGGATGCCGATCATGCGTTCCAGCAGACGGATACGTACAAAAACATCCCGGCCGTTAAAAACGGTCATGTGTTCGAAGCAAACGCCAAAGAGTTTTACTTCAACGATCCGCTTACCCTCGATTATCAGCTCGATTTCTTTATCAAGAATCTCGGCAAATAAGCGGCGCCATCCTGAAGGGATTCTTTCTCGAAAGAATTCCTTCTTCCATTCCAGTACAGAAAAGATGAGACGGATGAACAAACAAAACCCGCGTATCCTACCTTTTTCATTCAAGCTTGCAGCAGGTATCGTCGTATTTGCCGGCCTGTTTATGGCGGCTATGCTTTTCGGCGCGGCCGATGTCACCGTAAAGGATGTCTGGCTTGCTCTCACCTCTTCCTTGGCGAACGAGCAGATTACCCTGCTCCGGGAAATTCGGCTCCCCCGCGAGGTTGCCGCCATTTTCGTAGGAGCGGCGCTGGCCGTATCCGGCGCAGTCATGCAGGGCATGACCCGCAACCCGCTGGCCGATCCCGGCCTGCTTGGTTTAACCGCCGGCGCTAACGCCGCGCTCGCCTTCACCATCGCGTTCGTCCCGGCGGTCGGCTACTTCGGCATTATGACGGCCTGCTTTGTCGGGGCCGTTATCGGAGCCGGACTCGTTTTCGGTATCGGCACGCTCAAAAAAGGCGGATTCTCTCCACTCAGAATCGTATTGGCGGGCGCCTCCGTGTCCGCTTTCCTTTACGCCGTTGCCGAAGGAATCGGACTTGTTTTCAAAATCTCGAAAGATGTGTCGATGTGGACCGCAGGCGGTCTGGTCGGTACGACCTGGGGCCAGCTTCAGGCCATCGCTCCTTTTATCGCGGCAGGGATACTTATCGCACTCGTTCTCTCGAAGCAGCTCACCATTCTCAGCTTGAGCGAAGAGGTTGCCGTAGGGCTGGGCCAGAAGACGCTCCGGGTGAAAGCGGTTCTTTTTGTGGTGGTCGTCATGCTCGCCGGCGCCTCCGTGGCTCTCGTCGGAAATATGGCGTTTATCGGCCTGCTGGTCCCCCATATCGTCCGTGCCGTCGTCGGAACCGATTACCGGTTCATCTTACCTATGTCGGCCGTATGCGGCGCGTCTTTCATGCTCTTCGCCGACACGCTCGCGCGAACCATACACGCCCCTTACGAGACGCCTGCAGCGGCGATCGTAGCCATGCTCGGGCTGCCTTTTTTCCTGCTCATTGAACGCAAAGGAGGGAGAGCCCTGTCATGATCCATCCTTCCTTAATCAGAAAACAGCGGCTTCTGGTCGCGGGAGTTATCGTGCTAATCGCGTTAACCATTCTGGCCGGAATGGGCCTCGGGTATTCTTCCCTGTCATACGACCGGCTGGTTCCCACACTGCTTGGGCAAGGCTCTTTCAAGGAGAATTTTGTCTTGTTCTCCATCCGGCTGCCGCGAATTATCATCACTCTCCTGGCGGGGATGGGACTGGCCCTGTCCGGCGCGGTTCTCCAAGGCATTACCCGCAACGACCTCGCCGATCCGGGTATTATCGGGATCAATTCCGGCGCCGGCGTCGCCATTGCCGTTTTCTTTCTGTTCGTCCCGATTGATCCCGGATCTTTCGTTTATCTGCTGCCTGTCGTCGCTTTTACAGGCGCCCTGATTACCGCCTGTCTGATCTACCTGCTGTCGTACAGCCGCAAAACCGGCCTGCAGCCCGTAAGGCTCGTGCTGATCGGCGTAGGATTCTCCTTGGCGCTGTCCGGCGTCATGATTGTGATCATCTCGTCCGCGGAACGGGTCAAGGTCGATTTCATCGCGAAATGGCTGGCCGGAAGCATCTGGGGAGCGGATTGGCCATTTATCGGCGCCATTCTCCCTTGGCTGATCCTCCTCATTCCGTTCGTGCTGTATAAGGCCAACCGCCTGAACCTGCTCGGCATGAGCGAAAGCGTCGCCGTCGGCGTCGGCGTCGCGGTTGAGAAGGAGCGGGCCGCCCTGCTGCTTGCTGCCGTCGCGCTCGCGGCATCCGTCGTTTCCGTAACGGGCGGCATCTCCTTTATCGGTCTTATGGCGCCCCATATCGCGAAATCGCTCGTCGGCCCGAGAAACCAGATGTTCATCCCCCTCGCCATTCTGCTCGGCGGCTGGATGCTTCTCATCGCCGACACGATCGGCCGCAATATTATCGAGCCCGACGGTATCGCGGCGGGAATTATGGTCGCCTTGATCGGTGCCCCGTACTTCATCTATTTATTGCTGAAAAAATAAAAGAAACCCGTCAGCGCGAAGGCTGATGGGTTTCTTTTTTTGTTCCCGGCTCCAGTAAAGCGCTGAGCGCTTTACTCATTTCAGGTGACCGGGACCGATCTGTTTGGTCAAGATCGGCGGGCAAAGCTGAGAAAGCCGCCCGGTTCGGCAGTTTTTTCTGCTATAAAATACGGGTTCCGATCCAGCCAGTAGAGTTCGCGAAACAACACCGGTATGGGATTGATGCCGCGGTATCCCGCCCCATATGCATAAAGGTTCTACACGGCCCGGGACTCGATCAGCGTCCCCTTGACGATAATCCGGTGGGTCGGATTTTTCATCGGGTGGCAAGTGATAAGTGTAATTTCACTATCCTTGCCGTTGCCTTGAAGTACCTCCACCTGTTGCGGCAGTACGTACCGCTTCTCTTTGACTTCGTAAATAAACTTATCGGAGGCTGTATCCACTTCGATCGTATCGCCGACGGCCACTTCATCCAGCCGGTTAAAGTTTTTACCGTAAGCGAAGTTTCGGTGACCGGCAATGGCATAGTTTCCGATTTGCCCCGGTTTCCCCGTATTGGAGATGCTTGCGAGCGAAATTTTCAAGTTTTCTACAGTGGCGTCTGTCAGAACCGGGAGCTTCAACTGGATTTTGTCGATCACCAGGACTCCCTCCACGTGTTTACCGCCCGTCGCAAGCGAAATCGGGTCTTCCGCTGTGTTTGGAGCTTGCCCGGCAGAAGAAGCGTCTGTCTCGTTCTCCGGCTCCGATTGGTCGATAATTTTCAAATTGGCCTGCCACTGGTCCAGCAGCCTGCTCTGCTGCATATTTTCGTATCGGTCCTGCAGAGTCGGATACAGAAAAACAGCGATGCCCAGAATCACGCACAGCAGGGGAAATATCCGTTTTGTCATCTGAACGCCCCGCTTTGATTTCAATTTTATTCCCGCTTCTTTCTCCGTAGAAAAACCCTTTAAGCAAACCCGTTTAGTCTCTAAACAAAGTTTACTTAAAGGGTGTCCATCCTTCAATAGTCGCCTTTTATTTTTTTACGGCTAGTTTTCTTCTCCAAAGAATTCCGAGCACAATTAATGCGATACCTGCGGCTTGTACACTCCAGCGCCCGGTTTCACCCGTTTGAGGAAGTACGGCGGCCGGCGGGTTACCTTGACCTGGAACCGGCTTTGTCTGCACCGTGACATCCAGAAGCGCAAGGATCGTTTCGTTGCCTTGGCTGTCCTTGGCGGCTACGGTGAAGCGGTCCTTACCTGTATAGCCCGGATTCGGGGTATACGTCCAGCGGCCGTTTTCGTCAATCGTCACTTTGCCGTGTTCCGGCTGCTTGTCGATCAACGGCTTCTGTCCTTCCGGCACATCGACTTTTCCGCCGATAGGCGTGTCTTTGTCCGTTGTGACTTTACCTGTGGCCGGAGAGGATGTTGGCTCCGGTGTTGGCGTCTCCGACGGTGTCGGCGTTGGTGTCTCCGACGGTGTCGGTGTTGGCGATTCCGACGGTGTCGGCGTAGGCGCTACCGACGGTATCGGTGTTGGTGTCTCCGATGGTGTCGGTGTTGGCGTCACCGACGGTGTCGGTGTTGGTGTCACCGACGGTGTCGGTGTTGGCGTTGGTGTCTCCGACGACGAATTATCGGACGGTGACGATGACGGTGTCGGTGTTGGCGTCACCGGTGGTGTCGGTGTTGGTGTCACCGGCGGTGTCGGTGTTGGTGTCACCGATGGTGTCGGTGTCGGCGTTACCGGCGGTGTCGGTGTTGGTGTCGGCGTTACCGGCGGTGTCGGTGTTGGTGTCACCGGCGGTGTCGGTGTCGGCGTTACCGGCGGTGTCGGTGTTGGTGTCACCGGTGGTGTCGGTGTCGGCGTCGGTGTCGGTACGGACACCTTGGCGTTTGTCACGTTCAGCGTAAAGCCGGCTGTCGAGTTAATCGTAACGGGACGGTCGGTATTGTCAAGCACATAACCGGACGGCGCGGCTTTTTCTTTGATGATATAATCGCCGGCCAGCAGCTTTTTGAAAACCAATGTGCCTGTCGAATCCGTTGTTCCGCTGTCAATCAGGGAACGCGTGTTTCCTGATTTGCGGTACAGTTCGAACACGGCGCCTTGAAGCAAGTGAGAAGAGTCGGCCGCATCCGCTTTCTTGACGGTGAGCGAACCTCTGATCCCGCTGCCCGTACCGGAACCGCTGGATACCCCAACGACGATACTATTGGTAGTTTCCTTCGATACCACGCTTACGTTATTTCCGCTAAAGCTGACTTTGTTGGAAACCGTATCCTGATCGTTCGCAACGATTAAAGACTGATAATCAAGAACGTAAGGCGCTGTAATTTCATGGAGGAAATCAAGCTCGAACGTCTGCTTGCCGTCATCGTCCGTCAGAATTACAAGGTTATAATCGGTACCTTTGACGGCTTCGGTACTTTTGACGACGTCTCCGTTAGCGGCTACGTTCGTCGTGTACAGCCGGAAAGATTCAGGCAGGAGCAGTTGGTTTTCCGTAGGGGTATCTACGATTTTCGCGTCCGCTATCGTCGATTGTCCCCTGTTGATGTTGATGGTCCAGTTGATCTTGTCTCCGTTCTGGGAACCGGTTTTATTGACATATTCGCCGCCTTTCGGAATCGTCACCTTGGCGGTCAGCTTTTCCGATACGGGAGACGCGGCGTCGAACAATTCCGCCGTGTTGTTGACCGTGCTTTCGATAAGTTCCCCGTCCAGACTCGTCTTAAATGTGATATAGAATGGCGTCGAGGAAGGATTCAGGAGGGTCACCACCAGCTTGTTCGCATTGTCAACCGAATAGCTGTACTCGGAGCTGTCGATGATCGTACCCAGGGAAGGATTACCGTTCGCTGCAATAGTCATTTTATAAAGAGCAAGCGAGCCCGGGACCAGGGTTTGTTTCGATTCGAGAAGGTCTTCGACGCTCGGGCTGTTGAGAGGCTTGCCATTGTAATTGACGCCGATCGTCCAGCTTAGCTGTTTCGCCGAGGCATTGTACGAACCGTTTTTGAAGCCGTTGTTTTTAGCCTCGTTGCGCGGGGTGAAAACAGCCGATACGGACTTGGTTTGCGCTGCGGATGTGCTGTCTTTCCACGTGATGTCCGCATTGTTTACAAAGTTCTTCGTGCTGCCCGGAGGCGTAATCCAATCGAAATTGTATTCTGTCTTATAGCTGATCGTGACGGTCTCTGACAGAGGACCTGCGAACGTCAGCTTAAATCCGGAATCTTCCGTTACCGTACCGTCCAGCGTATAGTCGGCAGGGCTGTTCAAAACCGTGCTTCCCTGCTTGACTTTAAACGTACCCGGTACGATCTTCATTCCCTTATTCGGGAACGCATCCGTAATGACGACTTCGCTCATCGGCTGCTTATCGCCGTTTACCGTTAAGGTCCAAGAAGCCGTTTTGTCCTGATAGTTAGCGGCATCCATGGTTTTGACCAGAACGACCTGCTTGACGGTACGGGTTCCTGTCGCACTGTCGCCGCTTCCGGAAGTCACTTTGTTGTTAACGGTTCCGTCTGCAATCACGCGGTCAGCGGTCTTGGTCTGGTAAGTAATTTTGTAGGCGCCTGTTACCGGCTGGTTAAACTGCAGCTTAAATCCGTTCTTTCCGGCAGCGGATGCGGATGTCACCGTATAATCGCCGGCCGAAATTTCGCTTCCGACCGATTCATTGCCGGCGTTATCCAGCGTAACCGGGTACACTTTGACCGAGTTCGCTACCAGTTCATGGACATCGTCGAACAAATCGGTCAGAACGGCGTTCGTCTGGGATATCGCTCTTTCGTTGTAATTATACTGGATGGCCCAGTCGATCGTTTGCGTGGCTGCGTCGTAGCTTACGGAGCTCTTGCTAAGCGCGCTTCCGCGCTGCACGGTTACGGATGCGCCCGCGCTGACCGCATTCTGATTGCTGCCCTTAAACGTGGCCGTGTTGTTGAAGGCCGCCGGAGCATTATCCGTCAGGGGCGTTGTAAACTGAATACGGTACGCGGTCGTAATAGGGCTATCTGCAAAACTCACCTTTACCGTTCCGCCCGAAGTGTCCAAGGTATACTTGCCGGGATCGACAAGCGCTCCCTGAACGACCGTACCGTCCAGATTTACATCCAGCGCATAAACAGCTGCCGTTACCGGTACGGAAAGTCCCGCCGGAAGCGGATCCGTCATCACCGCATTTTCGACAGACTTTAATTCTTTGTTAACGTCAACGGTCCAATCGATATTTTTAGCGTTGTATCCTTGGGGAACACCGCTTTTTCCGATTGTCGAGGCAACGTTAGGTTTAAACTGGAGAGAAATGATCTGCTCTCCGCCTTTAATCGGAAATTTAATTTTCTGAAGAGTCGAGCCTGTTATCGTCTGTTTGTCAAACTGGGTTTTGAGCGTTAAAATCCCTCGTACGTCATCATGTGTCTCTATGTAGGAGTTGAAGGTCATCACGACTTGGCGGGTATCTTTGTTGACTGTAAACGAACCCACATCATCCGATTCAATGAGAAGAGGTCCGCTTATGTTGTTGAAGAGTAGAAACTCCGCAGGCAGGGTGAACTTGAACGTATCTCCGTCCTTGTAACCGTGCCCGTCAGGCAGAGACCAATGGTAGTCTACCTGCACTTTGGAGCCTTGTTCGTAAACATCGTTTGTCACGACGTTACCCGACTTGTCGTACACGTCCAAGGTTACGCTGTCCAAAATAGATCCGGTAATGCTGGCCGCATTCGCCGCGCTCCACTGTCCGAATCCGTTAAAAACCTGGACGAAGACCAGCAGCGCAACAAGAGCAGCGCTAATTTTTTGCTTCAGCATGAACGTTTCACGCCTCCATTCCCTCATTTATTTGCTGAAGTCAATATCACCTTATGTTTGTAATTAACTTGCAAGAGGATCGTTCACCTGCACCGCGCAGGAAGAAGACTCCGAGACGCTGAAGACGTCCGGCTCCTCATCTCTTCGGACAAGTGAATACAAAACGGACAGAGACTTCAACGGTGATTTTTTTGCCGTTCGGCATCATCAGGGTCTAATCTCTCCTGTTTCTCTCCTTTCTCCCGATCAGTTTATGCCGCAAAAAGGCACACTTTGTATTGTAACGCGTCCATCTCGACAAAATCTAAACAACGGGGGCCGCATAAAAAAACCGGCCTGTATACACAGCCCGGTTTCCGGATAAGCGGCTTGTCGAGAAAGGACCGCCTCCTGTTCAAAGCACAATTGCCGCGCCTTCCCTCCACTTTTCCATCCACATTTGAACGGAAACCTCGGGAAGCACGTCCATTTCCTTAAGCAGCGCACACAGCCGGTTGAATTGATCTTCTACAGCCTTACGGTCCCGGAGAGAAGCATACAGCTTCATCAGCGGGAAATAGCTGCCTTCGAAATGCGGGTATTTCTCCTGCATCCGGTTGTAAATCAGGATCGCTTCATTAACTTGGCCAAGACCGGCATAAAATTCTCCCAGTTTCCGTGCATGCTCGATCCACAAAATGCGCAGCCGCTGCCGCTCATTCTCCGCCCAGAGATAATCGCAATCCGCCAGAAAGTCTCCGGGATACAGATCCAGCACCTTGCGATGCTCCGCCGCATTGCCGGTATGAACGGCTTCCAGCCGAGTCAGATCCCGCTCCCATTCCTCGGAGTCGATCCGGATGTCTCCGGCGTCCAGTATATACCCCTCTTTGATGTTCATACTCCGGATTCCGATATCCGTTCCCGTATCTTTTAACGCCTGCCGGATATGATAGATCGTGGTATACAGATGTGCGGACGCTTTCTTCGCCTCCAAATCCGGCCAGAACATCTCCTGCAGATCGCTTTTACGGACAGCCTGTCCACGGTGATGAATCAAGTAGGCGAAGAGCTCCTGCGCTTTGGCCGTGCGCCATTTCAGCCTCTCTACGGTACCGTTCCGGCGTTCGAATTGTATCGTCTGCAGCAGACGAATCCGCATGGAGCGGGACGAATCGTCCTCCCGGGCGCGGCGGAAGAACTGCGCTTTATCCGTAAGTCGCTGGACGGTTTTTAAGAGCCGTTCCTTGTGCAGCGGCTTCAACACATAATCGATAGCGTTCAAATCAAACGCGTGAACGGCGTATTTATCGTAGGCCGTTACAAATACGATGTCCAATTCCGGGCAAACCTCCTGCAGAAGCTCGGCCGCCTGTATCCCGGATTTACCTGGCAGATGTATATCAAGGAACGCTACATCCGGCTGCAGCCCTTCGGCCTTGGCTATCGCCTCGTCCGGGTCCGAATAGGAACCCGCCACCTCAATTCCGGGGATTGCTTCCAGCATGCGGTTCATCTGCAAAGCGGCAAGGGGCTCGTCTTCCAGAATTATCGCTTTTAACATCTTCAGTCCCTCCGAATCAGACTCTATTCTTTCAAACGAACCTATGTATTTTATCGGACTTTTATCGTGTTGTGATAGATCGGCCTTCGGTCCAAATAACAAAGGGCAAAGGGCTTCGCACCTCTTCTCTACCATATCAGAAATAGAAGAGCCTTCCTACCTATTTTTATCGGGTCAAAAGAATTAGTTCGTATAGAAACGCGTTTTGAAATGAGAAAGGATTTTAAGAAAATTTGTAGAAATGCAACAGGATGAAAACCTACAAATTCAGAGTGTTTATCTGGGTGTTTCTTTGTTTCCTTTCGCTCGGCGGACTGCGTCTGATCTGGTACCATATGACCTCCATCCCCGCTAACCCTCCGGCCGTTAAAGGAACGCTCAATTTGCAAAACTGGGATTTTGCCGAAAACCCGCTGGTAACACTCAACGGCGAATGGGAATTTTATCCGAATCAACTGATTCCTGTCGAAAGCGGCTCGGCGGCACCAGTGGGGATGCAGGTTTTGCAGGTTCCCGGTTCCTGGGAACAGTCTTTTGCCGCGGAAGCGAAAGACAGCTACCGCTTCGGCAGTTACCGGCTGCGTGTGTCTCTTCCCCGTGATACGAAGCTGACATTCAGCATCCGTTTGCCCGATATCCGTTCGGCTTCCGCGGTGTACGTAAACGGTCAGCCTCTCCATCAAACCGGCCGGCCGGCAGAGACCGGCGATGGCTTCATCCCGGGCTACCGTCCCGCATCCGTCACCTTTACGGCGGACAGCGGCCAAGCGAATCTGATCATTCATGCGGCCAGTCCGTCCTATATGAAAGCCGGAGGCATTACGGGTTCGGTCCGTTTCGGCGAAAAGACCGCCCTGACGCGCACCGTCTGGATCGGTATCGGCTCGCAGCTTGCCATCGCCCTCGTCCTGCTGATTCACTCGGCCTATGCGGTGCTGCTTTATTTGATCGGCGCGCAGCGCAGATCCGTCCTCACATTTGCTGCGCTGGGCCTCTTTGCGGCGGTCGCCGTGCTTTCGGACAACGGCAAGCCTCTGGTCGTCTGGCTGAATATGGATTACGAAACCGCCACGAGAACGATATTGGTCGCCTACACGGGAATCGCCCTTTGCCTGATTCAGCTCGCGAGACTGTGGTTTCTCAAACAGACCGGCAAACGGATTTTCAGAATGCTTCAGTTGATTTATGTCTTGTACACCCTGTTCATTCTATTCGCGCCCGCTTATATGGTCTCCCGCTCCGCTTTCTTTTTAACGGTATCCGGCTTGGCTACGGATCTTGTCTTTCTTGTTCTTATGCTGAGAACGATAAAAAGAGAAAAGGAAGACGGCATTTTTTTGCTGCTCGGAATTGCGGCGGTCGTTTCCAACGTGTTCTGGGGCGCCCTAAGGCCGCTAACCGATCCGGAACCGGATTTTTATCCGCTTGACCTGTTTGCCGCTTTATTTGCGCTTGCCGCCTACTGGTTCAAACATTATTTCCGTACGTCCGCCAGAACGGCGGAGCTTGCCGAACGATTACAAAAGGAGGACAAACGGAAGGATGACTTCCTCGCCAACACGTCCCACGAACTGAGGAATCCGCTGCACGGAATTTTGAATATGGCTCAGACGGTTCTCCACACGGAACAGGACAAGCTTACGGAAGACAGCAGAAAAAACATGGAACTGCTCCTGACGGTCGGGCAGCGGATGTCTCTGCTGCTCAATGATCTGCTGGACATCACGTTATTAAAAGAAAACCGCATCCGCCTGCAGCGGAAGAAGCTGAAAATCCAGTCCGTCGCGGGCGGCGTGGCGGATATGCTGCGTTATATGATCGGCGGCAAGCCCCTGGAACTGAAGCTGGATATTCCCGAAACATTTCCTCTCGTCATTGCGGATGAGAACAGGCTGACCCAGATCCTGTTTAATCTCGTCCACAACGCGATTAAATTTACGAACGAAGGGACGATCGCCATCGAAGCGCGGGTCTCGGACGGTCACGCCGAAATCCGGATAGCAGACACGGGAATCGGCATGGACGGGCAGCAGTTGATCCGATTATTTCAGCCCTACGAGCAGGCCGATTCCGGGATTACCGCACCCGGCGGGGGGCTGGGTCTTGGTCTGGGCATCTGTAAAAACCTGGTGGAACTGCACGGGGGTGTACTCGAAGCTTCTTCCGTGCCCGGGCAGGGCAGTGTATTTTCTTTTACACTGCCTCTCGCGGAGCCGTTCCGGGCCGCCGCCTATCCGGGCGAAGCGGACATAAGCGCTCCCTCCGGAAACGCCGTCCTGTCCGCCGCTCCCTTGGCGGCCGCTGAAGAAGAACTCACCGCAGCCGGCCCGACCGGACAGGTCGCGCACACCGCCCGGCAAGAAGAAGCCGAACGGCCGGAGAAGCTCCCGAATATTCTTGTCGTCGACGACGATCCGGTCAATCTGGCGGTGCTTCGCAACCTGCTGGCATCCGAAGGCTACCGCGTCGAAACGGCAGCAAGCGGCAGAGAAGCTCTGTCCCGGTTGGACGGAACCGGCTGGGACCTTGTCATCAGCGACGTCATGATGCCTCTTATGTCCGGGTACGAACTGAGCCGGATCATCCGCGGCATGTATGCGCCGGCCGAGCTGCCCGTCCTCCTGCTTACGGCGCGCAGCGGCCCGCAAGATAGTACGGCAGGCTTTCAGGCGGGCGCGAACGATTATGTCACGAAGCCGGTGGAAGCTTACGACCTGAAGGCGCGGGTCCGCTCCCTGATCGGGCTCAAACTGTCGGTAGAAGAACGGCTGCGCATGGAAGCCGCTTGGCTGCAGGCTCAAATCAAGCCGCATTTTTTCTTCAACACGATAAACTCCATCTCCATCCTCAGCGAGATCGACCCGGCAAAAATGAGAGCGCTTCTGGAGGAATTTTCCGCTTACTTGCAAAACAGCTTCGACTTTCAAAATTCGGAGCAGCTTATTCCTCTTCAGAGAGAGCTCGAGCTTGTCCGCTCCTATCTCGCCATAGAAACCGTCCGTCACGGACACAGACTGGACATTCACTGGGAGATCGCCGACATTCCCGGGCTCAGACTTCCGCCTCTATCCATTCAGCCGCTGGTTGAAAATGCGCTTATCCACGGCGTGCTTGAGAAAAAGTCGGGAGGCGTTATCCGGATCGAAGTGAAGAGCCGCGAAAACGGGACGGAAGTCCGTGTCACGGACAACGGCACGGGGATGGACCCGGCAACCCTGGAGAAGCTCAAGAGCCTCCACGCCGGAGAAGAACGCCGGGGAATCGGACTGGCGAACACCGACCGCCGGCTGCGGCATATGTACGGCGCGGGATTGACGCTCGAAAGCTCTCCCGGTCTCGGGACCGCCGTTTCTTTCTTCATTCCCGACAATTGAATGTCAGGCGACAGCTTGCAGCCGCGCAAACAACAGAAAAACTCAGTCTCTCCGAGGAGTGACTGAGTTTTTCCTTTTTGTCTTCCCGCACATTCGTCAGTCCGGCAATCCCTGCGGCGCCTTGGCCGCGGACGGCTCGGCTCCTTGCCTGCCGCCGAACTTGAACAGCACGATTCCGGCGACGATGACCAGCACACCGATCAGCTTGTTCGACGTAAACGGCACCGTCTCCAGCCCCAGCCACCCTAGCGAGTCCCAAAGCAGGGCAAAACTGAGCTGCGCCGTCAGCACGATTGAAATGGCATATGTCGGGCCCAGAAGCTTCATTCCCTGTACGAGGCAGATGACGACGCCGACACCGATCATGCCGCTCACCCAATACCATGGATGCATGTTTTGCAAGGCGAACGTCTGCTTTCCTTCCACCAGCAGACTGATGGTTAACGAAGCCAGGAACCCCATTCCCAACACCAGGGTCGTCGTTGCCCAAGATCCCGTCCGCTCATTTACTTTGCTGTTGAAAACCGTCTGCAGGCTGACCAGCGAACCGGCCAGAACCGCCAGCATTAATCCCAGTATCATGGTTGGTTCCCCTTCTCTCTATAAATAAATAACGCTATTTCCCCTACACGAGGAGAACCGCTAAGCTCTATCACTCATAAATATTGTGACCGGCCAGCGCGCTCAGCCCTTCCCGGTCCTTAATCGTAATAAACCCTCTCGTGCGCTGAAGCAGCCCTTCGCTGCAAAACTTTTGGATCACCCTGTTCAGATGCCTGTAGCTGGTTCCGATCAAATTAGCCGCATCCATGAGGTGAGTCGTACTCAGCTGCCCCCGGACCAGATTATCCGATTCATCGCAAAAAACCGACAGCAAGTAGCTGGCGAGCCGAACTTCTACCGGATACATCAAATTAAAACTGGAGAAATTCGAGTCGATGTAAAACTTCTGCGTAATAATCTCCAGCAAAAACCTCAGCAGCGGAGCGTGGTCGTTCCCGTATTTTTTGAGCCAGCGGTAGTGAATTCCGATCATGTGAACCGGCGATACGGCTTCAACCGTGTTCACGATATCGCTTCCTCGTATATATTCAATATCCCCGATTATTTCAACCGGCGTCTTGAAGCAAAGAATCAGCGTTTTGCCTTCCGCGGAGGACGTGTAAATTTTGATTTTCCCTTTAACCAGCACATACAAATAGTGGGCCGGCTCGCCCCTGGAACAGATCATCTCTCCCTGCTCGAAGCTGAACAGAGACAAATGAGGGTTCAAGGCTTCATTAAAAACCGTTTCCAGCCGGTGTTCCCGCAAATAACGGGACAACAGCTCCCGGTCCTGAATTTCTTTCATTGCGGGTCCACCTCCAGCCTTTTCCTTATCCTGTCCCCGAATCCATATCCTATCACAGTTTCAGGATCACGACACCCGCGATCATTAACCCGATGCCGATGAACTGCGGCAGCTTCATTTTCTGTTTGGCGACGCCGAACCATCCGTTGATATCCACGAGAAAAGTAAGGCTGAGCTGAGCGATCAGCAGCGCGGCAATCGTAAACGTAACCCCGATTTTCTGAATGGCCGTGACCTCGCTGAAAATGATGACCGCCCCCAGTGCGCCTCCGATCAGATAAAGCGGCTTAATCCCCTTGAAACTTCGCAGGCTGCCGTCCCGCACAAAAAGCAGGATAACCAGCGCAATCAGAAAGCCCGTCAGTTGGGTTATCGTAGCGGCCTGCCACGTGCCGATATCATGGCTAATGCGCGCATTGGCGACGCCCTGCAGCGTAATGCATGCCCCGCCTAAAAATGCGAATAAAATCCCTTTCATTGCGGCCGTCTCCTTCGCTTAGAACTTCTTTCTTATTAAATCCCAGCCGCAGGCGTGCAGAAAAGGACATATGTCCTGAATGTGTATAAAATGCTTCCATCGAACGCTTCCAAGTTCGCCGGAATCCCGAAAAAATAACCGGCCTCTCGGGAGGCCGGTTATTCGGGTGCTGCTTTAAAGCAGCAGTGTGCAGAGACCTGCATATTGGACCGTCTGCTTAACTGACAGCAGTGGGCTTAGTCATTCCTTCGCAAGTTCCGGAGAAAGCAAGCGAACGGAGATGATGATTAATCTTCCAGTGTAGACAGGTCGCCGGTAGGCAGTCCCAGTTCCCACGCCTTCAGAACGCGGCGCATAATTTTGCCGGAGCGCGTCTTCGGAAGCTTGTCGCGGAACTCGATTTCGCGTGGAGCCGCGTGGGCCGCGAGGCCTTTTTTGACAAACTGCTGAATTTCTTTGATCAATTCCTCGGAAGGCTCGTAGCCGTCCCGCAGCGCGATAAACGCTTTAATAATTTCGCCGCGCACCGGGTCCGGCTTGCCGATTACACCCGCTTCCGCAACGGCCGGATGTTCCACCAGCTTGCTCTCGACTTCGAAAGGCCCGACACGTTCGCCGGACGTGTTGATCACATCGTCTACGCGGCCCTGGAACCAGAAGTATCCTTCCTCGTCCTTGTAAGCGGAGTCGCCGGAAATGTACCACGGCTTCAGCCGGTAGTACTCGTCGTATTTCGCGGGATTGTTCCAGATGAGGCGCATCATGGAAGGCCACGGAGCGCGTACCGCAAGGTTGCCCATCCGGTTCGGCGGCAGCTCGTTGCCCTGATCGTCGACGATGGCCGCGTAAACGCCCGGAATCGGCTTGCCCATGGAGCCGGGCTTAATCGGCATCGCCGGATAGTTGCAGATAACCTGCGCGCCGGTTTCCGTCATCCACCACGTATCGTGAATGCGTTTGCCGAATACTTTCATGCCCCAGCGTACCACCTCGGGATTAAGAGGCTCGCCCACGGACAGGATGTGGCGCACAGAGGACAGATCGAACTGCTTGAGGAGATCGTCGCCCGCCGCCATCAGCAGCCGGAAAGCTGTCGGAGCCCAGTACCACACCGTGACTTTGTAGGTTTCGAGCGTCTGGTAGCTGTCATTCGCCGAGAAGCGGCCGCCGCGTACAAGCGAAGTCGTCCCGTTCAGCCAAGGCGCCCACATTCCGTATACGGTTCCCGTTACCCAGCCGGGATCGGCGCAGCACCAGTAAATATCGTCCGGCTGGAGATCCAGGACCGTTTTGGCGGTATGAAGATGCTGGATCATCGCGTTATGGACGTGCAGAACCCCTTTCGGTTTGCCGGTAGAGCCGGATGTGTAATGCAGCTGCATGCCGTCTTCCAGTCCGACCCATTCGATTTCCAGCTGATCGGACGCTTTTGCCATCAGATCATCGTAAGAAATCTCTCTGTCGCCGGGCTCGCTGTTCTCGCCGACCACGATGACATGCTTGAGCGCGGGCAGCTCGGAAACGGGAATGCGATCCTTAAGCGCTGGGGTTGTGACAATGGCCACGGCTTCGGAATCCAGAAGCCGGTCCTTCACGGCCGCTTCCATAAAAGCTTCGAACAGCGGGCCTACGATCGCCCCGATTTTTACAGCCCCGATATAAGCGGTATACAGCTCCGGAGAACGCGGCATAAACACGAAAATGCGATCTCCTTTGCCGATGCCGAGAGACCGCAGAGCATGTCCGAATTTGTCGGAAAGGGTTTTCATTTGTGCAAACGTATACGATTCATTCCGTGCCGCGTCCGTGTAAATAAGCGCCGTTTTGTCCCCCCGGCCTTCCTCCACATGGCGGTCGAGCGCCTCGTAAGCGATATTTACTTTTCCCGTGCGGGACCACGTAAATTCCTTCTCCACATCCGCCCAGTCGAAATTGGCGTACGCCTCTTCATAATCGGTCAGATTATTACCCTTTGTAAGAACCGGTATGATTTCCTGCTCTTCCGTTTGCATCGTCATCCTTGCACTCATCCTCCCATTCTCTTTCCCGATTTCAATTTGTAATTTATCCTAATAAATTCCATCGGAATTGATTATATCTTACATTCACGGACACGACAATAAAAAACAGACGAAGAACCGGCTTTTTATCCGGAGGAAATCGGCCGGTTTTGTATCCGGTCGGACCCCGCCTGTCTCCTTTTTTTTTTGACAATGATAATCATTATCAATATAATGTTCTTTGGAAAAGCTATCCTTACAACCTACATCTATGGAGGAATTTTACCGTGTTTAATCTCAAAAAGTCGGGCGTGCCCGCTATCTTTATCCTGCTTCTATTTGCTTTGACCGTAGGCTGCGGCAATAAAGAGAGTGCACAGCCCCGGCAGCAAACCGTCACGGACGGGATGGGTCATCAAGTGAACCTGCCTGCCAAGCCCAAAAAAATTATTGCCTCCTACCTGGAGGACCCTCTGCTTGCCCTCGGCATTAAACCCGTCGCCCAATGGTCCGTAAAAGGCGGAAACGTACAGGAATATTTGCGCTCACAGTTGGAGGGAATTCCCGCCATACCTTCGAATCTGCCGCCGGAGACCGTTCTCAGCTTCAACCCGGACCTGATCATCCTCCGCCCGGAAGCCGCCGCTCAAGAGAGTCAATACGAGCAGTATGCGAAAATAGCGCCGACCTTTGTCCTCTCTAAAGAAGACGCCGACGATTATAAAAAAACAATAACGAAAATGGCCGAATTGTTAAATAAAAAGGAGGAAGCGAAAAAAGCTCTGGATGCGTACGACCGGAAGGCTAAAGAGTCGAAAGACAGCTTGCAGAAAGCGCTCGGAGACAAAAAAGTCGCGGTTCTGTGGCTCACCAAGAAAACCTTCTACGTCGTAAACGGAAATGTTTCAAGCGGAGCGGTTTTGTACGGGGATTTGGGCTTGAACAAACCGAACCTGCTGAATTCTTTGCCGGAGTCCAAGGCCAATTGGGTTCCCGTTTCGCTGGAGAAGCTGGCCGAGCTGGACGCCGATTATCTTTTTCTCGTCAACTACGATAAAGGCCAGGCCGGAAACCTGGAAGAAGACCTGTGGCGAAATATCCCGGCCGTTAAAAACGGTCACGTCTATGAGATTGCTTCAACAAGCAGTTGGTTGTATAACGGCGTCATCGCCGCCGAGAAAATCGTCGACGACGTCATGAAAGCGCTGCGTCCTTAACAATCGGACTCCATTCATGCGTACACCGCCTGCTGGCGTTCGTTCGGCCTTTGCCGCCCGTTCCGGTTCCGGTTTCGCTCCAGACTGCGGCCTTACTGTTGCCGGATGGAGGGAACGTGCTGCGAGGTTCATCCCCTTCTTAGGCGACCTATACGTGCTGCGTCCTCAGATTCCCGTTCCGCACATAATCAAACGTCTCCAAGAAAAAAGGACAACAGGGCAGTCGCCCTGTTGTCCTTTTTACATGTCGATTATCCTACAGTGACGCGGTAATAATCGTTTACGCTGCGCTCGACGAAGCCCACCGATTTGTACAAGCCCAGGGCACGGTCATTGTTCGCCGCCACCTCCAGAGCCAGCTTGCCCTGAAGCTGCTTCGACTCCGCTATGGTAATCGCTTTGCCCAGGATCACTCTGCCGTGACCTTGTCCGCGGTATTCCGGGAGCACGCAAAATCCGGAAATATACCCGCCGTCGTACAGCTGAATGTTGATTTTCCCGATGGGAGTCCCCTCAAGCTCGGCAATCCAGAAGCTTTCTCCGGCCGCGGCCAATTTCTGTTCGTTGAATCCCCTGGCATCCGATTCCGTGACGCCGTACCCGGCAACGTCCAGCCGGATCGCTACTTCCATATCCGCTTGCTCCGCGGGACGCAGCTCGATTTGACCGGCGGAAATGACGGAACTCAGCACGTCCCGGTCATAATCGGAGGGCAGCTCCATCCAATACTCGGAAAATTCATAAGCGCCTCCGGCATATGCGGCGAAAGAGCGTCCCGACTCCGACCCCCGCTGCACAATAAGCAGTTGTTCGGGTATTCCGCGTTTCCGGCATTCCTCGTCGGCCGCTTCGAGCAGCTTCCGAAAAATTCCCCGGCGGCGGTACTCCGGGTCCACCATGCCGCTGATTTCCGCTTCGCTGCTTTTAAAAGCAAACAGCGCCAGAAAACCGACTGTTTTTCCGTTCTCGACATAAAGCCAGTCGCTGCATTTTTCCGCTTTCCGGTTCTCGAGCATATCCCAGTTCAGTTTTAATGTAATGGAATCGTATTCGTTACAGCGCTTTTCCAGTTCTTTTACTTGTGCCAATTGATCGTGGGTTAAACGATTTACAGGCAAAACCATTCCGGTATCCGGCATTCAGATTCCCCTTATTCATGTAGTAAGAGCCGTGAAGGCTCATGTCCTATCCATTATAGTGGAAAAATTGACCGCCTGTTAAGGCGGATTTGATTATAGTCGTTTTTTCGTCCCTGGCGGCTAGTTGTACCTTAGGGGCTCATCGCGCGCGATTCAGGCGGGCAGCACACGGTGCGCGGTTCCCTCCGCGCAGTGAGGAGCCGCATGATGACGGGGACCGCCGGCGGCCAGCCGCTCTTCTTGGCTCCTGTAAAGCATGCGGCCCGGGATGGGAAAAGCCCCTGACAGGGCCAGGATTCCGGCCGCGATCAGGGGCTTCTTTTAATAGGGCGCGGCCAGCGCTTTTTTCAAGAAACGTCCGGTATGAGAAGCTGCGGCTGCCGCGACCGTCTCCGGTGTGCCCGCGGCCACCACTTCCCCGCCCTTGTCTCCCGCTTCGGGCCCGATATCGACGACCCAATCGCACTCGCGGATCATGTCGAGATTATGCTCCACGACGATGACCGTGTTTCCCGCGTCGACCAGCTTGTTCAGCAGGACGAGAAGCTGCCGGGTATCCCGCGGATGCAGACCCGTCGACGGCTCATCCAGCAGATACAGCGTATGCCGCTTCGTTTTGCCGCCCAGCTCTTTGGCAAGCCGGATCCGCTGCCCTTCTCCTCCCGACAAGGTCCGGACCGACTGCCCCCAGTGCAGGTAACCTAATCCCACTTCGGTCAAAAGAGCGATCTGCCCGTCCATCTTGATTCTGCCCTGCAGCAGAGGCAGGCTTTCTTGGACCGTCATGTTGAGCAGGTCCGAAATGGAGTACCCGTTGCAGGTGACCCGCAGCACTTCTTCCTTGAACCGCTTCCCCCGGCAGACCGGACAGCGGACTTCAAGACCGGGCAGGAAGAACATGTCCATCGGCACAACACTGAGTCCTTGACAGTGCTCGCAGCGGCCGCCCGGCGTGTTGAACGAGAAATGCTTGGCGGTAAGTCCCGCCCGCTTCGCTTCGGGCAAGCCGGCATACAGACTCCGCATCGCCGTGAATACGTCAGTGTAGGTCGCGACGTTAGACCGGCTCATCCGGCCGATCGGCGACTGGTCGACCGTCACGATCCCGCCGATGCCGCCGAAACCGGTGATGCTCCGGCAGCCGCGGCGCTGCTGCTCGTCTCGTCCGCCCGCGGCCACCAGATCGAAAAGCAGGGTCGACTTTCCCGAACCCGAGACGCCGGTGAGGGCGGTCAGGCAGCCTAGCGGAAAGGAGACGTCGATATGCTTCAGATTCCGTTCATAGGCATCGTGAACGTTCAGAAACCGGCCGTTTCCCGGTCTTCTCTGCCGGGACAGGTCCGCGGTCATGCCGGAAGACTCCCGCAGGAACGCTCCCGTGACGGAGTCGGGGGTGTCCATCAGCTCCGCGAGCGTCCCTTCTCCGACGACTCGGCCGCCGAAGCTTCCCGCACCGGGACCCATGTCGATCACATGGTCCGCGGCCTGCATCATTTCGACGTCGTGCTCGATGACGAGTACCGTGTTGCCGAGGTCCCTCAGCTGCTTCAACACGCCGATCAGACCTGCGGTATCCCGCGGATGCAGTCCGGCCGTCGGCTCGTCGAGGATATACAGCACGCCGGTCAGTCCCGATCCGAGGATGGAGGCGAGCCGGAGACGCTGCGCCTCTCCGCCGGAGAGCGATACCGTCTGACGGCTGAGGGACAGATAGCCCAGACCGACGGCCACGATCCGCTCCGTCCGGACGGTCAGATCGTGCAGAAGCGAGCCGACCATCTCCCTGGCCTCGGGCTGCAGCTCTCCCATCAGCCGCTGCAGCCAGCCGAGCGCATCCTGTAGCGCCCAACTGGAAATATCGGAGATGGCAGCGCCGCCGACCGTCACCTGCCGGACGCTCTCCTTCAACCGGGCGCCGTGACAAACGGCGCACGTCTCTTCAAGGAACAGCGCCGATTCGCCCGATTCGCCGCCTTTCTCCTTGTAACGTCTCCAGATGCCGGTCACAACGCCTTCGAACTTCCCGCCGCCGACCGATTTGGGCAGCTTTACATCGGGAAAATGCGAGGAGAACGCCTCGCTCTCGACCCCGTAGTAAAGCAGGTCGCGCTGGACGGCCCCGTATTCTTTAAGGGGCAGATCGGCATCGAAGGTGAAGCCGTAATGCTCCCCCGCCGCTTTAAGGATCGGCAGGTTGTATTTCGCGATCACGTCATACCAGATCGTTACACAGCCGTTCCGCAAGCTTTTCTCCTCGTCGAAAACGGCCTCCATGTTCAGGGTAACCGTATGACCGAGCCCTCCGCATTCCTCACAGGCGCCTTCCGGCGTGTTGTAGGAGAAATACCGGCGCGTCAGGCGCTCCATACCGACACCGCAGTGCGGACACTTTACGGCCGGCTGCATGTCCTCCCCGTCTTCTCCGTCACCCGGTCCGGCCGCTTCTCCGTCAGGCCCCGGTACGAAGCGCTTTCCGCAGTTCGGGCAGGGCCGCTCGCCCAGCTTCTCGTAAATGACCCGCAGATACGTGTGAATATCCGTAATCGTACCGACCGTCGATCTCGGATTTCGGTTCGTGACATGCTGCCCGACGCTGATGGACGGGGACAACCCGATAATCGCGTCTACCTTCGGCTTGGCAATAGTGTCCGAGGTCATGCCCATTGACTCCATATACTGCCTCTGGCACTCACGCTGGAGTGTATCCATGGCCAGCGTCGATTTACCGGAGCCGGAAGGTCCCGTCAGCACAACCAGTTTATATTTCGGAATGCGAAGCGTCACGTTCCTCAGATTATTTTCCCGGGCTCCCCGGATCACGATCTCGCTGCTCACAAGTAAACCCTCCGTCCGTTTTGATTTTTCTTCCTTATTAGCGCATTCCTTCCTGATCTCAGCCACACAACCTTATTCTATAACATTCATGCAAATGAGAAGGTTGAAGTCTTTTTCGCTTGATTTATCAGGCACTTGTTTGCAAAATGTATAGCCGTGCACTTCAAGGTTCTGAACGAATTGGAACGACAACCGCCCGAAAAAAAAAGTCCCCGTTCCACGGAACAGATGCTCTCCTGTCAGGAAAACGGCGTGCCTGGTGCCAAAGACTTTTTCCCATTAGACGAATGATTCGACGAAAATAAAAAGACACAGCACATGAAGTGTCGTGTCTTTGAATTGCAACGGATCTCGGATCGCGTCCGGTCCGTACGTTTTCTTTTCTTTTATTCGGGCGGGCCGCAAAATTTTTCACCCCGCACTCGCATACGTTCGGGTACCTTGTAACCCGCAGAAGTCCGACGGTTTTACACCGTGATTTCTATGCTGTTTCCTTCCGGGTCCAGAACAACACTTTCAAAATAGCCGTCGCCGGTTACTCGCGGCTCGCTCTCGACGGTATATCCGTCACGCCTTAGCCGTTCCGTCAGCTCCACGACCTTGTCTTCGCTTCCGGTCGAGAAGGCGATATGGGCATAGCCGAGGTAAATCTGCCCTTCTTCTCTTCCGGCGCATGCCGGTTTGGTCATCAGCTCCAGTCTTGCACCGCTTTCGAACTGCAAAAAGTACGAGTGAAACTGCTTCTTGGCATTCGTGTACTTATCGCCCGCCACTGCGCCGAAATAAGTTTCATAAAAAGATTTCATCTGCTCCAGATCGGCCGTCCATAGGGCCATATGCTCGATTTTCATACGAATCGCCTTCCCTTCCTTAAAATAGCCGGTGATCGTCCGGCGGCTCCCATGACGGCGAATTCAGGCTGCGCTTCGACGCTGTAAATCCCCGCCCAGACGTCTTTGGCGTAACGCCCGTCCGTCTGCAAGTCGTCCAGCCACTTCCGGGCTTCGACCGGGCTTACCCAACGGATATTCGCGTAAGCCTGCCGGATTTCCTCTTCCACGTCCGGCGCCATCCGGCTTCCGTCTCCGCATACATACAGCCGCCCGCCTTGTTCGAGCAGGGCGATCAGCTCCGCCGCATTCTCTTTCATCAGGTGCTGCACATACGTCTTCGGCGTTCCGCTGCACGGAAGCGATCCCGAATCTATCAAGGAAGGAGAAACGGTCCATGCTTGTCGAAGTAGTTTTCCGGGATATAACGGCTTATAAACGGAGGTTGATTATGAAGGTTAAACGAATTATCGCGAACCTGGACACGCCGGAACTTACGGCGGCCAAACGCTTTTATCAGGAGGCGCTCGGTCTCGATTTGCTGATGGATCACGGCTGGATCGCAACGTACGGGAACCGCGAGACGATGAACGTCCAGATCAGCGTCGCTTCGGAGGGAGGCTCCGGCACCCCTACACCGGCTTTATCCATCGAAGTGGACGATCTGGATGAAGCGCTTGCACGCATGGAGAAGGCCGGTTTTCCTGCGGAGTACGGACCCGTTGACGAGCCCTGGGGGGTCCGGCGTTTTTTTGTACGCGATCCGCTGGGCAAGCTCGTCAACATTTTGAGCCATGGGCAAGAAGACTAAGCCCTGGTGAGCCCCGCTTGCGGAATATCGTTTTCCGATCCGGGCTTAGAACGCCAAAAGCCGCATCCGGCCGTTATCGCAACGGTTCTAATGCGGCTTCCGCTTGTTGCGGCATGCTCACCCCTTCAGCCGGAGGGCTTGTATGAACATCGCCAGAGCCGCCAGGCACGCAGCTGTACGCACATGATTCCAGGCGGTCCATTTGACGACATAACTCGACCACACGTCAGCACCTGCGGCGCTTCCCGGGTTCACGGCTTCGAGCGCGTTATTCAGGGGAACGTTGAACACCATCGTTACCGCAAAGCCGGCGGCAAAAAGCAGGCTGCCTGCCAATAACCAGCCGCTACCCGGCTCTCCCCAGTTCAGCAACGAGGAGACCGCCAGCACGCCGCTTAACAAAGCCGTTCCCATAAACACGATGCCGAACAGGGGGTTCAGGATGGTGGCGTTGATCGACTGCATCGCCGCAATGCCCTGCTCCGCCGGTATCCGGGCGAGTGCGGTCATAACGAACGCCGAGAAGGCGAAAAACAAGCCCGCGTTCAATCCCGAACCGAGGGCGGAACAAAACGTTAAAACCGTAAGCAAACTGCCGCTCATTACGAATCTGCCCCTTCCGCTAAAGCCGATATCCGGCTGTCTTCTTACTCCATTTTATAGCGGAACTGTCACGCCGGAAAAGCCGCATTTCGTTATAACCGATTTGTACCGGAATCATCCCGTCGGCAGGCTTCCCGCCTTTTCTTGCCGCTCCTTTATTTTTTGCCAGTCGGAATGGGCCGCCTCGACTCTTTTCCACAACTCCTCCCGCTCTGGCTTGCTGTAGTTGACAAGCTGTTCATCGAATACACCGGCGAGAACCTCGAACCATTGCGATTTCGTGTGAAGCTCGGTTTTTTCCAGTCCGCTTGCATTCCGTTTCCTCCAGATACATCCTCTGAGTTCATTGCCCTCGGTCTCATTCCGTTGTCTGATCAGAAACTTGTTAAACCAGGGGGAATCCTCCGAACGGATATAAAATTCGTGGTTCGGCTTGAATTCTTCAAGATCCGTCAGCACGTCAGGCGCATAATCGACACCCGGAAAAGAAGCGAGATGATCATGCTCCAGCCGCCAGCCGTCAGCCGCAACCCCCGACTCTGTCACCTTGTAAGTGTAAGGTTCCTGAATGAAAGTGCCGTGTCTTAGAGGCAGCGGCTCGAAAGGCATATCCCCCAGCCCTACTTCGGCGATCCAGGTCCCCCTCCCCGCTTCTTCGTCGGAAAAATCAACGGTCAGTCCCAGATGAAAAGAATTGATCCGCGGCTCGGCTCCCATTGGCTGAACGCCGGCACGGTGCAAATTTACCCGGTAGCCGAGAGAATGCAGTAGAACGCCGAACGCGCCGTTCAAGTGGAAGCAGTAGCCGCTTCGCCGGTTCAGAATGAGCGCCACCGATTCTTTAAACCCGATAGGGGCCGGTTTTCCGCCGAAAATGTCCAGCGTCTGCCAGGAAAGATGCTTGACGTGAGCTTTGTGCAGCTCTGCCAAATAAAGAAGCGTGGGCGCCCCGATTTCCGAAATCCCGATTCTTTTTAAATAAGCGCGTACTTCATCCCTCGTCAATGTATACATAAAGAGTCACCTCGGATAGCCGTATTACGCTTGCCCGGAAATGGATTTCCTGCTGCGTAATTCCATTCTAGAAGGGAGCGGAGACGCCTACAACGCCAAAAAGGAGCATCTGTACCGGTACAGATGCTCCTTGGAGTGCGGTTGAGCACCTTCATGCAGTGCCTCACCGCGGGTTGAAAGATCTCGGAGTGCCGGGCTGTCCGTGCTAATATCCGCTGCCCCACCAAGAAAACAGGCGGACGCCTTCCACTGTAGAGCCTGCCTGTTGTCACCTTTGGTTTGGGATTTACATGTGGGCGCCCGAAGCTGCAGGGTCTTATTCACCGCGTGATTAAAAGCTTGGTGCCCCGGGCGCGGGAGTCCTGTAAGTCTCGGACTGCGGCTGCGGATGCGGCTGCGGCGAATAAGGCTGTGCGTACGTCTGATTGTACGCCGTGTTGTACGCCTGGTTCTGTGTCCGGTTGTACGTCTGATTATGCGTCTGCGTCGTATAAGCCTGCGCGTTCGGCCTGACACAGCGCTGGCCATACGGATTCGCCCCAGAAACGGGATTTGCGTAAGACGGCGAAGAGTACCGGGCGGGATAGCCGGAAGCAGGGTGCCCGGCGCTTGAAATGCTCCCGTATGGACCCGCCGGACCGCGATAGCCGATCGGAACATTCTGCGGCGGATACGGCCGGGTGGAAGCGGCCCCGTAAGATGCTGCCGGGTAACCCGGCGGAAGAATCGAGCCGACGTTCGCGGCAGCTCCGCTCCCCCGGATTTGACCGTTCGGTTCGCCGGAACCTCTGACGGTATGCGGCTTTCTGCGGCAGTTGTCCGGCGGTCCGACCGTAACGGTTTTCGTGATGGGGGCGATCGCTTCTTTCCATTTTTCTTCATCCAGACAATAGGTTTCAGCCATTACACGGGCAGGGGTCAGCCTCAGAATATCCGAGCCCAGGATCACTTCCGGCGTAGGCGCGTCGAATATCGCGATAAGATGGGTATCGTCTTCGGACGCCTGTTCATAATGCCACCACCCCTGCGGCACATTGGCCACCTGCCCCGTTTTAATGGGGATATGATAGAGCTTATTGGTAAAGGGATTGATAAACGAAACCTCGGCCGCACCCGAGACGCAGTAAACGAGTTCCGTCGCGTTCTGATGATAATGCGGCTCCACATAATACCCCTTGCTTAAATAAATGTCGAGCAGAGAGGTGTTGCCCAGCGTATTGAGCTGCTCATAGCCGAGCAGATTGATGTAATTGCGGCTGTTCGTTTTGAACACGGTGTTCTTCGGCAAATCATAAAAAAACCGGAGATCCGGTGAAGTGTAATCCATATAAGAAATCGCCAAATTCATCTTCTCCTTATTCGTAATGACGGAGCCTCTCCTCCTTCCTATTTGTATGGGGGACGGAATGTTTTATGTGCTTAAATAAGTCCGGACTTCCGCCCCCGCAGGGAAGGAGTACTCGCGCCGAATCCCCTGCACGAGGTACCGATTGGGGCTTCATGAAGCATAGCGCGCACGGCTTGCAGCGGTCTGCCGAACATGATAAGGGACACCCTCGCCGAATAACGGGGTGTCCCTTATTTATTTCAAGCACGTAATTCCCGCGAATCACTCGCCGCCCGGTTCCATCAGCTCCAGCCCTGTTTTGCCGGAAAGGCGGACTATTCTTGCACAAGTTTCTCCGGAATCCGCTTTCCGTACCGATACTTCGACAACGCCCTCCTGGTGCCGTCTTAGTTCCGCAGCTTGACCGGCCCGATAGACGTGGATAAAATCAGCGGACGCTCCCGTATGGCTGTGCACAATCGCGGTCAGAAGCCTGCAGGGATCGACGGAATCTCCCGGAGTCCGTACGGTAATCAGCTCATCTCCCGGCATGACAAGCGCGGTGTGGTACACGGATTCGCCGCCGAGCTCATACCGTATTTGCACGGTGGCCGGAGCCGCCGGGTCCAGGTCCCGCTTGCCGGCTAACGAAGACTTCCCGCCGGATGCTCCCGCAAACTGGACATCCTTCAGGCTTTCCGCAAGCAGGACGGGATTCGCTCCCACGTTCCCTTCACAGGTTCCGGCAGCGGCCGGATGCTCCTTGCCCGGCAGCTCTCCGGGTTCCTCCGAAACAGGCAGCGGTTCCGCAGCCGAATGCATCCACCACTGTATGGATCGCGGCCCGCTGTCATCCGTGGTTACCCGGAACCAGTCCAGGAGCCAGTCATCCGTCAGCAGAAGATGCCGGTCCAGCGTGCAGCCGGGATACGCCCCGGTCGATTGAAACCACGCGTAAAGCGCCTCCTCCGTTTCCTCGAATCGCCTGCACTGCCCCGTGTGGGGCGCCTGTGACAGGCCATCCAGCGTAACGGTGTTGTGGCTGTGCGTTTCGGAGTACCACGCTTGACGCAGGGGTGACCCGTAAGGCACCACCCCGAAGTCGGGCGTCAGCGTCCCGGCGGGATGCATGACGCTGAGATGAAGCTTGTCTAAATGGCCGTGAGCACCGCCGTGCCCGCCGAAATCGGCGAAGAACGAGAGCGGATTCCCGGCCCTCCTGCCGGCAGCGAAGCCGGTATCCGCCCAAAGCCGCGCGCCTCTCCGGGGCTTCCCTCCTTCACCGGCGGCATCCGGCTGTACGTCCTCGCCGTACAGCAGCGCCTCCAGCCCGCAGCGGGCATGCG
The DNA here is from genome assembly GCF_000739915.1 of Paenibacillus chitinolyticus NBRC 15660. Taxonomy (GTDB): domain Bacteria; phylum Bacillota; class Bacilli; order Paenibacillales; family NBRC-103111; genus Paenibacillus_F; species Paenibacillus_F chitinolyticus. Next base: position 612,435 of record NZ_BBJT01000002.1, read on the forward strand.
GCGACGCGAGGGTTCCGCCAAGCTGGCGGTACGCCTCGCGGAGGATCGGCCGCAGGCCGCCGATCCCGTAGCGGGACAGCCCCTGCTCGGCGATCTCGGCGATCTCCCGGGCGTAAGGCCCTCGCTCCATCGGGCCGTCGTGCAGGGCCGGGAGCACGCCCCGGTCGTCGGCCAGATCCGCCATGGCCTCGAACATCCCGCGCATCGACCGGCCGTTCCCGCCTTCGCAGGCATACAGGTCGATGCCGAACCTCTCCGCCATCCGGGCGGAGATGAGATAGGCGCGCAGCACGAACACGTGATAATACGTGCTGCCTTCAAACTCAAATCCATCCGCGTTGATTCCGATGGACAAGTGGTGTTTAAAGCCCCCTTCGCCTTCGATAAGTGCCTCCAGCGCGTCCTTCCGGCCTTGGGCCACATAGACGCAGGAAAGGGAGGCATTCAGCCAGGCGGTATAGTTGTTCTCGGCATTTTGCCGCTCATGGATCAGAATATGACGATACTCCGTCATACTTTCCTCCAAGAGTCCCATGAAAATGCCGAGCGCTGCCGTCTCCTCCTCGCTGAACGATACGCCTTCGTCGCGCAGCAGAAGGTAGGCGCCGAGCAGCGTCGTCGACCAGATCGCTTCGGTCAGCGCCTGGTGGAAGGCTCTGCCCTTCAGCATCCAGCCCTGCGCGCCCGCGTGCACGGGATAGAGCGGGAACTGCTCCGCGTACGCGATGAGCAGTTCCTTGCCGAGCCGCGCGCAGGACTCGTCGCCAAGAGACGCATGCACGGCAGCCGCTTCAAGGGCTGTCCGCGCCAGCGACTGGTGCTTGAACACCAGCCAGGCGCCCCGGTATTCTGCGCCTTCCAGGACGCATCCGTACGGGCAGCGGAATGACGAGGCCTCCGCCTCGGCCGGATCGAACAGCAGCTCCGTATGATGGACCGGGCACACGTACTGGTGCCACCAGCCGCCGGGTTCCTGCGGTATCGCCGGGCTCCCTGCGGCATTCAGCCGGAGAAGTTCCTCACGGATAGCTTCCGCCGTCTCTTTCGCCCACGGAAAACGGGCCGTCTTGTCCCGGAGACTTCCTTGTGCCAAGGACAGCGGCTCCGAAGCCGCTGCGGGGCGGCCCGCTCCGCTCTGTGCCGTGACCTCTCCGGGTTCCTCCCGGAGTAGCGGCTCCGTCTTGCCGTGGCATCGAGGTACGGGATTGCTCTGCCGCTTGGGTCCGGATGTATCCGCAGGCTCCTGCCGGGATTCCCTTTTTTCGTAGATTCTCGCTCGGTCCCGTTCCCGCTCCCGTTCTCTTGTCATCTCATCATCATCCCGCCGTTAACCTCGATTGTCTCCCCTGTCAGGTAAGAGGCCAGATCTGAGGCGAGGTATAGAACCGCTCCGGCTACATCCTCAGGCGTTCCCTCACGCTGAAGCGGAATGCCGTTAATCGTGGCCTGACGGGCGGTATCCGTCGTAAACGTGGCGTGGAACATCGTGTTCCCGATAAATCCGGGAGACACATTGTTGACCGTGATACCGCTTCCGGCAGTTTCTTTGGCCAGCCCCTTGGCGTAAGCCATCACGGCGCCTTTGCTGGCCGCGTAAATGCTGGAGCCCGGACCGCCCCCGTTATGGGCCGCGACGGAGGTCATATTGACGATTCGGCCGGAGCCTTTGGCGGCCATGCCTGGCAGCACTCTTTTGCACATAAAGACCGTGCTCTTGAAGTTGACGTCCATGATCCGCGTGTACATGTCCTCGGTCATTTCCGCGTTCGGAACACGCTGTACCAGGTGACCGGCATTGTTGACCAAAATATCGACGGTACCGCCAAAGGCCGCTTCCACTTCGCTTAAAAGACGGTCGATTTGCGCGATATCCGTCACATCGGCCTGAACCAGAACGGCTTCGCCGCCGGCTGCGCGGATCGTCTCCACGACTTCCTCCCCCTGGGCCGTGTTGCTCAGACAGTTAATGCCGACTTTCGCTCCGTGAGCGGCGAGAGCGATCGCGACGGCACGCCCGATTCCCGCATTGGAACCCGTTACAAGTGCAATTTTTCCCGTTAAGTCGATAGCCATTTCAAATTCCCCCTGTTTCTCGGATAGATGTGCGCAGTTCTGTAATAACCGGCTCAATTAGTCGTGCCAAATGCTCCCCCATGCGGATATGCCCGTAATCGGAGGGATGGATAAGATCGGTCGTCAGGGAAACAAAATCGGTCATGATTTCGCTTCCCTCCAGCAGATGAAGAAGAGAATGGTTCCGGTCCGAAACGTATCGTCTGAGCATGTCATTGAAAATCAGATCGCGTTTCGTAAACACATGCTCCTCATCCCGAAAAAAAGCCGCCCGGTTCGGATAGATCGTCGTCACGAAAACAGGCTTATGCGGGTTGCGCCCCGTCACCTCATCGAGCAAGTACGTGATCCGGCGCTCGAATTCGGGCGGGTCCATGACACTGCGCATATTGACGCCCAGCTCCAGAAATGCGGCATCCCAGCCGCTTCTGCGCGCCAAATGGTCGGCGGCTTCTTTCTCGCAGTAGCAGGTTCCGCTCAGCCCCAGATTAACGGCGTCGACTCCCAGCCTTACGGCGGCCTGCCGCACGTAACTGCCGGTGTGGCTGAGCGAGCCCGCCCCCTGCGTGATGGAAGATCCGTAGGCGAGCAGAGTCAGCTGCGGCATCTCCGCTTTATGCGGCGGATGGACTTCGTAACCGAAAGCATCGAGGTCGTAGAAAACAGCCGTAAAGCGGTCGCAGTAAACGCGCCACACATCGGACGAGAATGCCCCGCTTTGCAGAGCGGACCTGTGCACCTCGGCAAACCTTTCCGGCTCCTCCAACTGGAGGGTAACGGCGGTCCCGGCTTTCAGATCATAAGCGGCGTGGAAAAAATCGCCCCGGAACACATAGACGCGGCCGTCCTTTTCCCGCGCTCCGAGCGTAACCCGCACATAGGGCGCTTCCGTCACAAAACGGATTTCGCACCCGCTGGACTCCGCCGCTTTTGTGCGGCCTTTGGCCGACAGGGCCTCCCGGACTTCCCGGGGAAACCTCTGAAGGAGAAGACCCGGCAATCCCGGCCTCTGCTCCAGCTCCGAAACATTATGAAAATACACTCCGTTATGCAGCATGCTTGCGCCTTTCCCCGTTCATCCGGCAGCGGATAAGATGGCCCGGGATTGTTGGATTTCCGGGATTTTTACATCTTTTAGGAACGGATTCCGATAAGTTCTGTGATTAGTTATGGATTCATCGTCGTGATAAGCAGGACGGGAGCCTTGGCCGGATCGGTTCCTTCGAGGGATGCGATTCTGGCCTCCCGGTCGTTTTCATTCATGCTAAGCCGAAAGCTGAGAACGCCGTCCAGAGCAGCCTGCGGGGTATTATAAAACTCCGTGACATCGAAAATCACGTAGCTGCCGTCCGCCAGAGGCGTCTTGGAACCGAGCGGGATATCGGAATAAGAACGGGCGGGTTGATTGTTTGCCGTTACCTCCGCCGGATTCCAGTCGTCATTCAGAATGCCGGTCAGTTGGAGGTCCGAACCGGACTGGGCCGAGGTGACGAACAGCTTCAACTGGACCGAATCGACCGGTTGCGCGAGCGCCGGAAGAGCCGCTTTTATGTAACCGTTTCGGCGGCTGGCCGATTTTCGCTTGATTTGCATCTCGGGCTCCGTACTGAAATTCGTTCCCGCCTTGTCGGACAAAATATTGTCCACATAGGTGTCTCCCCCGATCGCAAACGGATTCGTGGAAGAAGAACGCACCGTGTACACAACCGCCGGGGCGGTTTTGCCTCCGTAAGCGGCGCTTACCGAAGACATGCCCAGCCCGGCTGGAGTCAGCCTGCCTTCGGCCGAGACGGCCAGCACGCCCGGCTGGCTGCTTGTGAATACGGCGCCGGAAGGCACGGGCTCCGCGGACCCGTCGGAATAATGCGCGACAACGGAAAGCTGTTTCGGCACTCCGCCGAGGGCGAGCTGGGCCGGTACGCCCGTGAGGCTGATTCCCGTAAAAGCGGGCGTTGTCACACTAACGGTATTGCCGGCCGTTTTATGACCCGCTCTGTCCAGCGCTTCGATCTTGAACGTGTAAGCCGTACCCGGCTGCAGAGAGCCCGCCTCGTACGACAAGACATCTCCGAATACCGTGTCGATAAGAGCGCCGCTGCGGTAAATGCGGTAGCCCGTAATTCCCGTGTCGTCCGCTGCGGCTGTCCATTTCAGCTTCACCGTGCGGGGTGTCACGCTGTCCGTCGCCAGCGGATTCGGAGACGGCCAGGCGGGCGCTTCGGCGTCCGTCCTTCCGTCGGGCGTATACTCATCCGCTCCGACATCGGGTATACCCGACCGCGCTTCCCTGTCCATGTCTTCCGTTACGAAAGACAGCGGACCGCCGCTCGCGTAATTGCCTTTTGAAGCGTCGATGGCCGGACTGTCCGCAGCGAGCTTCTTAAAGACGATATGCCGCAGCGGCTCATATTCGCTCGACGCCCACAGCCACGGATAGTCTTGAGGTCCGAGCTCCAGGGTGGCGTTTTGCAGGCTCGGGTAGACGACTTTGACCTCGTCTTCCGTCAACGGCGCGGAATTTCCGGTAACGAGCGGCACGCCTTTCTGCGGGAACATGATGTTGCCCGACCACGTCAACCCCGGAACCGGAGTCATGATGCGGATCAGCTCGTCCTGAGAGCCGACGACGATATTATTAGCGAAGGTGAGATTTTTCGGCGCCGTTCCGTAGCGGACCATACCAAGCTCGATCCCGCTTTTGTTGTTCACCAGCGTATTGTTGGCGATCACGATGTTTTTGGCGATATAGTGGTTGTTCGTCGGATCGATGGGACCCGTCATGTTGTCGTTGTCGCCAGTCGTGAACGCAAGCGTGGCGTCCCAGTTCGTGCCGGTCAGACCTTCGAAATAATTGTTATACACCTTGTGGTTCTCGCCGTACACACGGACTCCGCCGGTGCCGAGCGGAGCATCGTCGGGATCGGTACTGGGCACCTGACGGCCTTTGCCGATGAACATGTTGCCGTATACGCTGGAACCGCTGCCCGTTCGCAGTGTTACGCTTCCGAGCGACTCGACGAAATAGTTGTAGCGGATGGTGTTCGCTCCGCTTTTCACCGAAACGATCTCCGTGTCCGAATCGCAGTGATCGAACACGTTGTACTGGATCGTGGCATGGGCATCGAGGCCCGATAAAACCGACACCCCGATGCGGATCGGCTCCGATTCGTTGGACTGCCGCTCCAGCGTGTTGCGGAAAACGTTGTACTCGACCGTATCGTACCGGGTAATTTCATACGGGATGGTTGAACCTTCCGGACGGCTTGATACGCCGTCGAACAGAATGAACTTGCCCCGGTCGCGTTTGTTTTCCATCAAGTTATGATCGATGCGGTTATGGTGGCTGTTCGTTCCTTTAATATAAATCCAGTTCGATTTGTCCGCTGCGGTCGTGGTGTTCTGGGAATGGAAATAATTATTCGTGATCTGGATGTTGTTGGAGCCGTTCAGGTTAATCCATTTGTCCTGCGGATTCATCCGGAACTCCATATCCTGGATCGTGATATAAGAGCTGGTTTCGACCGTTAGGCCCGTGGAGGCGAAAACGGCCTTGCCCTTGTGCTGCGCTTTCACGACAATGGGATTCTGCGCAGTGCCGTTTCTGCTGCGGACCGTGAATCCCGTGTAGCTGCCGTCCGCCAGCTCGATCACTTCCCCGGGCACTGCCGCGTTAAGACGGGTCAGCAGCTCCGCCGTCGTCGTGACGGGGGGCTTTGCGGACGCCAGCGGTACGGCGCTCACCGGCGCGCTTGCGCCGCCCTCGCCCGAGGCGTTCACGGCACTGACCGTGAAATAGTACGTCTGTCCCGGTGTCAAGCCCGCGGCGGTATACTCCGTCGCCGTGACCGGTGACGCGTTGAGCGTCGTGAAAGGCCCCCCGGCGTTCGCGGACATGTTCACGTTATAGCCGGCGGCGGACGGCACGGCCGTCCACGTCAGCTTGACGGCTCCCGCTCCCGAAGGGGACGCGGATACGCCCGCCGGAGCGGACGGAACACCCGGCTGTCCGGGTCCGCCGCCCGTGTAGGCCGCCGCCTGAATATCGTCGAAGGCGGTCGTGCCCGACTGGCTGTAAAGGCCGACCCCGCCCGCCGTCAGCGGAGAAACGTCGGTGCCAGACAGGACAAGCGTGCCGCCGTAGTAGCCGTCCAGCTTAAGGCTGCCGTCTTCCCGGTGAATCACGTCCAGCTTCAGCGGCAGGTAGCCCTGGCTGTCGAAGAAAGGATTCAGCACGGTATTCGGTACCGATACGCCGCTGGCGTTCGGACTTCCGGGCGTCTGCGGAACGGCCGTTTTGGAAGTCCCCGTCACCCTCTCCAGATAAAACTGGTAGCTGACCGAATTTTTCTTGGTCATAAACCGGTAGTAGGTCGGCTTCGTACCGCTGACCGAATATTTCGCGGCCAGTCCCGCGTAGGTGGAGTTGGCACCGGTTACCTTCACCCGGCCGGACAACGTTATACTGCCGTCCGTCAGGACGGGATTATCCGTTCCCCAATAGCCGTTGGCGATCAGGTAGGAAGTGCCGCTGGTCGGATCTGTCTGCTGCAGGAAATGATTGGCCTCCGCAGACCCCGAGGCGGGCTCCTCGCCTACGCTCCAGCCGGCGCTTCCGCCCGTGACCGTTGTCCAGGGCTGTGCGGCTGTCGGACTGGCGCCTACCGGGGATGTGTATCCCGTTTGGGAAGAACCGTAGCTCTCGAAAGACTCAAGCCACGGGCCGGTCAAGCCGGCGGCCGGGGCCGGAACGGTTAAATCTTCGGACCCAGCCGTTTCGGTAGCGCTTACACTTGTGACGAAAACTAAAGAAAGGCATAGAGAGAGAACCAGCTGCAAACTTAGAAAGACACGGACACGCGCTCTAAAATCCGGCACGCTCTTAATCATCCATCCACCATCCTCTCGGTTTCAATTCATGCCTATTATAAGTTCCGCCTGACCGCAAACCCATGACGCCTTTTAATCTGCATTGTGTTTTTTTAATTTCCGCCTCCGGTAAAATAAAAAAACGCCTGCTCGATACGAGCAGGCCCTGCTTGCTGTAGCATCCGGTTCAGGAGCCGATGTTCGGAAACCGGATGGAAATCGAAGTGCCTTGGCCCTGGATGCTGCTTATGGACAGGCCGTACTTCTCTCCGAACACGAGCTGGATGCGCCGGTGCACATTCATCAGCCCGATTCCTCCGTGCCCTTTGCGGCCGCCAAGCGCGGAATCGGCGAGCTGATTGGACTCCAGCTGCCGTTTCAGGGAAGCCAGCTTCTCGGGAGGAATGCCTACCCCGTTGTCCTCGATGACGATTACGAGATCTCTCTCCTCCTCGTCCGTCCAAGCGTCCAGCCGGATATAATGATAATCCTCGATACCGTCCGCGAACGCGTGCTGAAACACATTCTCGATAAGCGGCTGAAGCGTGAGGCGGGCCGTCTTTTTCAGGAAAAACTCGGGCGTTATCCGCACATCCAGTTCGAAATCCCGGCCTACCCGGTGCTTCATGATCGTCATATAGTTCAGCACATGCTTAAGCTCGTTGACGATGGCGGTTTCTTCGATATGCGTCTGCACCGAGTAGCGGAACATGGCGGCGATCGCGTCCACAATTTCCGTGATTTCTTCGGACTGCCGGATCACTGCGTAGCAAATGATATTTTCCAGCGTATTGTACAGAAAATGCGGGTTGATCTGGAGCTGAAGAGATTGAAGCTCGGCTTTCTGCCGTTCCAGCTCCGCGTCTTTCTTGCTCAGCTCCGTTTTGTACAAGGTATCCATCAGCTCGGACAGGCTTGCGACCATCAAATTATAGCGGTCGATAAGTTCGCTGAATTCGTTGCGTGTGCGCAGTTGGGGAATCTTCATCCAGTTTCCCTGCTCGGTCTGCCGCATGCCTCTTTTGAGGATATGGATCGGTTTCGTGATGATCCGGCCAAACCGATACGAGATGAGCAGCGCGATAAGCAGCGTGATGCCCCCGACCAGAAACGATAAATACCGGATGCTGGCGATAGGCCTGTTGATGTCTTCAGTCGGGATCGACACCATGAGATTCCATCCCGAATACGAGGACTTCCGGCTGACGATCATGCGCTCTTCTCCGAACGAAGCGTCCGTGAACGAGGTCAGCTGCGTGTTTTCGAGCTTGGCGAGCAGTTCGCCGCCGATTACTTTGCCGATTCGGGTTTTGTCGGGATGATGCACAATCCTTCCTTCGTGATCCACAATAGAGAAAAAGCCGCCCGGTCCGAGGTTGACTCCCTTCCACAGCGTGGAAAATTCATCCGATTTGATCTGAATCGTCAAAATGCCTTTAAATTCGTTAAACACTTGACCGTGTATTTTACGCGAGAGCGTAATCAACTGAGTGTCGCTTTCCGTAAACACGCTGTTATTGATGATCGTCAGGTTACCGTTGGAATCGGTTTCCTTGTCCAGCTCCTCCACCGTCGCTCCGGGAACCGGGTCCTGAATAATTTTTAGGGCCGGGTTTACGAAATACACCCAGTTTTTACTGTAATCCGTCAAATAGACGGTCATAATTTCCGGGGTTTTCAGAAAAAGCGGGTCAATGACCTGCTTTTTGAGCGTATCCGTATATTGAAAATACGCGTAATCGTCCTTCGGCGGAGAATCCAGAAATTTTCTTATGTCCGGGTGGGTAAAAAGAGAAAGATGGGCGCGCTCGTACAGCTTCAAATACAGATCCGTATGATTGACCGCATTGGATACCGCCTCGATCAGATGCTGTTCGTTTTGCTGCCGCAGTTGGCTGGAAGAAATATGGTAGGAAAACCAGCCGATCGACGACGCCGTAATGATCACGACAACCGCGATGTAAATAAAGATGGTCCGGGACAACGTCTTTTTCATTTATTTGATACCCAACTGCTGCCGGTATTCAAGCGGAGAAACGCCGGTCACTTTTTTAAACATCCGGGAGAAGTGCGGGTAATTCTCGTAGCCGACCTCGTAGGCGATATCGTTGGTGCGGTAGCGCGGGATTTCCAGCAGCTTTTTGGCCAGCTCGATCCGTTTGAGAATCCGGTACTGGACGAACGTCTCCTTGTGCACTTTTTTGAACAGAAAGCTTAAATACTGCGGAGTGATGCCCAAATAATCGGCGGTATCCTCCAGCGACAGCTCCTTCGTGATATGGGCGTCCATATAGTCTTTGGCTTTCAGCATGAGATCCTGCCCCCCTCTTTGCAGCGCGAGCTCGTCGATGATTTTCAGAAGGCTGACGTGCAGCTGCTCGAAATAACGAAGATGATCGCCCGAATCCGGAATTTCCCCTACAGCCGGGTGAAACCCTTTCAGGGCAAGCCTTTTCTTCAGCATCGGAAGACAATCCTTCAAAAGCTGGACAAAATCGTAATCCGTCCGGGAAGCCGTGAGGCAGTAAGACTTGAGCTGCTCGAAATACGTCTCCATTTCCTCGATCCGCATCGACCACACCGACTCCGCTATGTTCCCGATGAGATCCTCGTACTTGGAAATGGACAGAGCCGGGTTCCCCTGCGAGATAAGCCGGTTCAACAGATCGCCGATTTTAGCCGGTGTAAACGGTTTCAAAATATACTCTTTTACCCCGTACGAAATACAGTTCTGCGCATATTCGAAATCCCCGTACCCGGAGATAATCACCTTCTGCACGAGAGGATATTGGTCGTACACCTGTCTGCACAACTCCAAACCGTCCATTTTGGGCATGCGGATGTCGGTCAAAAGAAGCTGCGGCAGCGACTCCTTCATCCGTTCAAGCGCCTCCTGGCCATTGCCGGCGGTTCTCACCCACTCGAAATCGTACGGCAGCCGCTCCAGCATGGCGACCAGCCCCTGACGGATCAACGGTTCGTCGTCGACCACCAAAATTCGCTTCATGCCGTCCCCTCCTTCGTATACGGATCTGATGTTGCGGAAGGCAAAAAACATTTACCCGCCCCGGAGAGTGGATAAATGTTTAAACCGTCAGTTCGAATCGCCGAGCTTGACGCCTTCTTTCTTGTTGTACCGCTCGGTTGCTTCCTTGATGATATCATTTCCGCCTTTGGCTTTCCATTCCTCCAGCACCTTCGGCCAGTCGGAAATCGGTTCCTTCCCGTACACCATTTTGAGCATATGGTCGAGGATAACCGGCGGCATATCGGAGAACTTCAGGCCGGCATCGGTGAATTTGGCGCTGGACGCAAGCTCCGGTGCAAACGAGATACCGTCCCGGCCTTCTTTGGCCACGATCGTATCGAATTGCTGGATCAGCTTCTTCCCGTCTTCCGTCTGGTTCAGCAGCGTACGGTTCAGCGCCGTATCTTCCACCAGGCGCAGAATAACCGAGCGGAACTGCTCCTCGTACGTTTCTTCCGGCGTTTTAGGCTGCTTGTAAACCACTTTGCCGTCCTGCGTCTGATATGTGTCTCCTTCAATCCCGAAGTTGAAGAACTTGTCGCCCTGCTCGGTCACCATGAAATTGAGCATTTTGACGATGGCGGCCGCCTTTTCTTTGCTCACCTTGCTGTTAATATACGACAAGCCGCCGGTGTAGCTGTATTTCATCATGCCGCCCTTGCCGTCGTCTCCTACCGGTGACGGAATGATGACGACTTCGGACTTCGGATTCGTGACCTTCGTCGTGTTGATCCAGGTCATGAGCAGGTTGGCGTTATGATTCCAGATACCGGACTTGCCCGCATTAATGTTGTTCGTCCATTTGTTGCCGTCCACGCTGGCGAAGTCTTTGGTCATCAGCCCTTCGTCGTACATCGTTTTGTAAACCTGGAGGGCTTTCTGCATCTGTTCCACCTTGAAAAACTTCGGCACGACTTCGTCGCCGATTTTCTCGAACATCGTGCTGTAAGGCATCACATCGTAAGCGCCGAAAATAAAATCGGAGTAGACGAAGTTTTGCCGGAACGCGAACGGCTGCTCGACCCCGTTCTTCTTCATGGCCCGCAGCACATTCAGAAACTCGTCGATCGTCTTCGGCGCCGGCAGCCCCGTGGCGTCCAGAAGATCCTTGCGGATAAACGTGGCTCTGCGTGTCGGTACCGATAAGTATTCGGGGATGGCGTAAATTTTACCTTTGTATTTGACTTCGTCCCAAGCTTCTTTTGGAATCGCTTTCAATAAATCTTGACCGTATTCCTTCAGGAGATCGTCAAGCGGCATGAACAGACCGCCTTTTATCGCGCCAATCATATCCGGGCCTTCCGGGAACATCCCCTGGATCGTATTCATGACGTCGGGGATGTCGTTGCTGGCGAACATGAGAGCCGTCTTGGGCTTGAATTCGGCATGCGGCACCAGCTTGATATCCAGCTGTACGCCGGTCATCTCGCCGAGCTTTTTCGCCCATTTGTCGTTGTTGATATCGGTGCTGGCGAGCGCATATTTATTCAGGGAATCGCTCAGCGACAGGGACACTTTCACCGGTCCGGGCGATTCCTTCGGACTCGCCCCTTGGCCCGAGCAGGCCGTAAGAGCCAAAGATGCGGTCAACGTGAGGAGCAGCGCGCTTTTTTTCCATCTTTTCATGTGGACATCCCCCTTAAGGTGCGTGTGTCTAACCTGATTCGTAGCAGCTTGAATTGCGGGATTAAGATTTGATCGATCCGATCAGCATACCTTTAATAAAATGCTTCTGCAGGAACGGATAGACAAGCATGATTGGAATCGTCGCAATGACGATAACCGCCATTTTGAGGCCTTCCGGTGACAAGTTGGCTATGTCGCCCGCCGTATTGGCGAGATCCGAGGAATCCGTGACGACGTATTCCCTCAGCTTCACTTGGAGCGGGAACAAAGCCCGTTCGTTTATATAGTAAAGCGCGTTGGAATAGTTGTTCCAGAGGGCTACGGAATAAATGATGCTCATCGTGGCCATCGCCGGCTTCGAAAGCGGCAGAATCATCGTCCACAGGATGCGCAGCTCCCCCGCCCCGTCTATCCGCGCCGATTCGATCAGTTCGTTCGGTATCGATTGGAAGAACGAACGCATCACGAACAAGTTAAACGCGCTGATTGCGCCCGGGAGCATCAGGGCCCACAGGCTGTCGAGCATCCCCAGCGAGCGGATGAGCAGGTAGTTCGGAATCAGGGGCGCGTGGAAGATCATCGTGATCAGCACGAGCACGAGAATCCCTTTGCGCTCCCTGTATTCGGTTCGGGACAGCGGGTAAGCCAGGCTGGCCGTCATGACGAGCGCGATCAAGGTTCCCGCGACCGTGACGAGGGCGCTGATGCCGAACGCCCTCCAGATCGCCGTCTGCCGGAGCACCGTGGCATAGTTCGAAAGCGTCCAGTCGGAGGGCCACAGCAGAACGCTGCCGCTGCTGAGCGCTCCGGCTCCGCTGAACGATTTGGCCACGATGTTCAAGATCGGCAAAATCATGGCCAGCGAGATGAGCAGAAGGAGCACGGGATTCAGCAGCGCCGTCTTGCTTTGTTTTTCCAAGGGAGACAAGCTTGTTCCTCCTTCCTAGTATAATCCTTCTCCAGTAGTTTTTTTGCTGAATTTATTCGCCGATACGATTAGCACGAAACCGATTACGGACTTGAACAAGCCGATTGCCGTCGTGTAGCTGTATTCTCTTTGGATCAAACCCACTCTGTAGATGTACGTGTCGAGAATGTCGCCGCTCCCGTTCGTCAAGGGATTCAGGAAAACGAAAACCCTTTCAAAACCGAGATCCAGAAAATTCCCGATTTGCAGCAGAAACAGAATCGTAATCGTCGGCATGATCGACGGAATCGTAATCGAGAACGTCTGCTTCCAGCGGCTCGCCCCGTCCATCTGCGCGGCTTCGTACAAATCTGGGTTGATGCCGCTCATGGCCGCAAGATAAATGATCGTGCTCCACCCGGCGTCCCGCCATATCCCGGAGCTTACGATAATCGAGCGGATGTACGAATCCTCTCCCATAAAGTACACCGGTTCCCGGCCGAAGAGGCCCAGGATGTAATTGATGGCGCCGCTTGTCGGGGACAGAAGCTCGATCACAATTCCGCCTACGACGACCCAGGAAAGGAAGTGCGGCAGATAAACCGACGTCTGGACAAAGCGTTTGTAAGCCGCATTGCGCAGCTCGTTCATCATCAGCGCCAGAATGATCGGAATCGGGAAACCGAACAGCAGTGTATAAAACCCGATGGCGAGCGTATTGCCCAGAATGCGCCAGAAATCCGCATACTCGATCATCCGCCTGAAATTGTCGAGCCCAATCCAATCGCTTTGCCAGATTCCCGCGAAGATGTTGTAATCCTGAAACGCCATCACAGATCCCGTCAGCGGGATGTATTTGAAGATCAGGAAATACGCGATACCCGGGAGTGACAAGAGGTATAACACTTTGAACCGGCTGTAATAGGAGAAAAAACCGGCCTTCTTCCCCGTACGCTGTCTTTTCGCTTCGGCTCCGAGACCGGCCCCGCTGTAGCTCACATTCCATCACCCTTGCTTTGTTTGGTATGATTGAAGTGTACCTTACGGGCTTCTCGATCGGGATACCGTGACTTAACATGAGTTATCTTTTTTTAAGGTCCCGCAATTCCCAAGAAAAAACATCAACGGCCCGTGGTATAGTAAGCATAGCTTCAACCGCGCCCGTGTTAAGACATCTACTTATTTACGGAGAGGAGGTATCTTCATGCCGACTAACCTTCCCGACCGGCCGAATAAAAAAGCCGTGGCGTCCGGACCGGAATCCGATTTTCCCGCTGGCTTGTCCAAGCCCGCTCTCCGCGCGCTTGCCGGAGCCGGCTTTCTGCGGCTGGAGCAGCTTGCCCGGGTCACCGAGAAAGAGCTTCTGCAGCTGCACGGCATGGGTCCCAAAGGGATCGAAACGCTGCGCCCCGCTCTGGCGGCCAAGGGCCTGTCTTTCGCCTCAGAGCCCGGAGCTTCCGGAACATCGTCCTAAACATCGTCCTATACAAGCATCGAAACCGCCGTTTCCGCGCGGAGAAAGGCCCGAGACATGGAGTACTACAAGCCCATTGACATTGCCCGAAAACTGCACATCAGCACGAGCGCCCTGCGGCATTACGAATCGTGGGGCGTCGTTCCGGCGCCGGACCGGGCCGCGAACGGGTACCGCCAGTACACGAGGATGCATCTGGCGTATTTCCGCTGTCTGCGCACCCTGTTCCCCGCCTTCGGCGTCGGACTTAGCTGCGAGGTGCTTCGCCATATCCAGCGCAGCGATATGGACGGCGCGTTCTGGCTCGTCAGCCATGAGCAGTCCGTCCTCCAGCATGAAAAAGCGGTGGCGGACAAGACACTCGCTCTCCTCCAAAACCCCGAGCTGCCGATCCTGGCCAACAAAAAGCTGAAAAGCACGATGACCATAGGCGAAGCCGCCTCTCTCGCCGGTGTCCAGGATTCCGCCATCCGCCATTGGGAGAAAGAAGGGCTGCTCAAGCCGGGAAGAGATCCCGACAACGGGTACCGGATTTTTACGCCTATGCACATCCGGCAGATTCTGCTGATCCGCACGCTGCGCAGAACGGTTTATTTTCTGGACAGAATGAAGGATATCGTACAAGCCGTGGAACACCAGAGCATCGAGAAGGCGAAAAAAGTGACGGAGCAAGCGCTTCATAGCATTCATGAAAGGAACCGGCAGCAGTTCCGGGCTGTCTCTGAACTCGTCGAGCTTTGCAAAGAAGTCGGATTAATGGAGCGCGATTGACTGACCGGCTCCCCTTCAAGTTTCACACAAAAAAACCACCCGCTTCCTTCTTGGGAAGCGGGCGGCTGTTCTACGGGCCTTCCTGTGCATGTACGTGCCAGACGTACGGCAGGAACAAGCCCACTGCTATTTTCAACGCATACGTTACCTTGCAATCGTTTCTTCACTGCTTGCATTCATTGGTTCATGTGCGCCGTCACCGTCCGGTATGAACAGTTCAACGCCGGACGGCGGCTGGAGACTACTTCAAGATTTTACTCGCCACGGCAGAGAGATCCTGATTGTTGATTTTACCGTCCTTATTGATGTCCAGGTGCTTGACCTGCTCCCAGTCCGGACTTTGTTTCGTTTTTCCGTATGGAGCCGCCACGATAGCCAGGTCACCGACGCTCACTTTGCCGTCTCCGTTATAATCGCCCGGAACCGATCCCGGGGTTTGTACCGTCAGAGACGAAGGCGCGGCCTCCGCTTCTTTTCCTTCGCGGTCACCCATCACCGCGCTCGTGACGGAGACGACTCCTTTGATCGTCTGATTATCCTTTTTGCTGCGGAAGGTCAATTCGAGCAGCTTGGCGGGACCCGTCACGGCATGGCTGTCACCTTGACTGGCCACGAGCAGCCGGAGCTGTCCCGGCGTTTTTTTGTCGGTTTCGAGCAGGGAGATTCCGTCCAGGACGGGCTTCGCGGACACAAAATCCATAAAGGCGGCATCATATTCGACTTTAAGGTCCTGTGCGTATACCGCCTGCGTTCCTCCGGTCAAGCCGTAGGTGACGGAGAACTTCTCCCCCGCCGGAACCGCTGCGCTGCCTGTCAATACGGTCTGCCAGCCCGTCTGGCCCGCCGCAATCGTCACCGTTACCGTAGCAACGTTGGAGTCCGTCTTGCCGTCGCTGGCTTTGAACGTGAACGTATCGGTCCCCGTCTGGCCCTTGCCCGGCGTATACGTGAACGTTCCATTGGACGCATCCGTCAATGCGGCATTTCCCTTGGCGCCGTTGCGCACAATACTGTAAGTCAGCGCATCGCCGTCGTCATCCGTCACCTGAAGAGTACCGGAGACGGGCGTATCCGGCGCTGTGCTGATCACGCTGTCCGAAGCTACGGGAGCCCCTCCCACCGGTGCCCCGCCTTTGGTGAACTCGTAAAGCTTGTCGTACAGGCCACGAATCTCGGGATCGGAGCTTGCCGCCGTTTGGGCCATGACCGGCCCGCTGCCTTTATAATAAGCCTTGAAGGAGCTTCCCTTAAAGCCGAACTGCTCGCCCGCATCCAGGTATTCCAGGAATCTCTTGCGGAAAACGGCATCGGCCAGCAACCGGTCGTCGAACTCAAGCTCGACGCCCATTCCGAAGCGCTTGGCCGTTTCGGCCGCGTCCTGCAGGCGGTCTATGTTCAGGGGCTCGAAATAATAGTTCGGCTGGAAAGTGACCGCGTCAAACCCTACATCTTTCCACATGAAGCTTTTGTATGCGAGGAAATGGGGAATCCAGAACGACTTCAGACCTTTCTCGTGAACGAGACCGTTCGTAAAGCGCAGCAGATCCGGCCCCGTGCTGCTCGTTCCCACCTGCTCCTGCAGCCAATAGTAACCGGAAAGCTCCAGATTGGAATAGTGCTTTTCCTCAAACTTGCGGCTGACCTCGTCGATCCACCAGCGGATCACCTTCTGCCGGTTGGCGATGGCTTTATCCTTGCCGACCGCACCCTCGTTGAAATTCTCGCTGACACCGTCTCCGTCGATATCGCCAAAATCGGTTGTATATTCGCCCGGATTAGGAATCATCATGACCGTTTTCGTTTTGTGGCCGGGCTGTCCCAGCTTCTGGCCAACTTCCTTCGTCGCTTCGTTGAGCTGATCCAGGTCTCCCTGAGCCGCAAATGTTTTGTCCAGGTACCATTTCCAGTCCGTCAGCAGCGCCTCCCCTTCACCGAAATCGCGTCCTTGTGGCGACTGCAAGCCGAGGACAAGGGCTCCGTCAAAAAACCAGTCGACCGGCTTTCCTTCCTTGTTCACATACCCAATCTCGGGAACCAGTTTTTCCTTCGTCATTTTGACGCCGTCCGAGTAGTACCCGTTGTACAGAAGCGACAGGTTGCGGATTCCGGCCGTGTTTTCACCGGGCTGCATATAGTCGAAAGCTTCCGCAGGCACCTGCTTCGCTCCTTCGATTTTGCCGTCGGCGCCCCAAATCTCGATCTCGTCGATAAACTCCCATGCCTTCGGATGCATGGAGAACGCCACTTTAACATAACGGGCGTAGGCCATCTTCGCACCGGAGCCCGCATTCGGAATGCCGTCCTTGCTTCCGTCCCACGTATAGAACTGGTCGACAGGCGGGCCGTCCGACCACAAATGCTCCGTCGCTTTATGGGCTACCGTTCCCCAGTTCTGCTTATCGTCGGACACATACATGGAGACCGTCAGAGGAAAAAGAACCGCCGATCCCGGCCAATCCTGCAGAAAATGCGCCCGGATCTTGGAAATCGACTTGGCCTCGCCCAGATCGAAGACGATTTCACGGGTCTGCTTATTTAAGCTTCCGACCCAGGACGGGTCCGTCACATTGGCGCTGCCGATCACTCCGTCGGTAAGCTTACCGGAAGGATCCGGATAGTTTGAATGAGGAGCCTCGGACCATTCGTACTTCAAGCCTTTGGCAAGATTGCGCACTTCCGGCTGAGCCTGGGCGCCGTATGCCTGGGGAAGCATCGTAGCCATCAAGGCCGCTCCAAGTGCCAGCGATAACCATTTCTTCTTCGAACTCATAATTTCCCTCCTAAAATTGGGTGGTATGAAAGCGCCTACAATGTAACCTTAAGAGACACGCCTCTTGAATAAAAGAGATAACTTCCGACTTTTATATACACTTCTTTACTTCGCGCTTTCAATTCGTGTGTGCTCAAGGTTTTGCATGAAAGGGTCCTTATGACTCTCCGTTTTCCTCCCTCCAGCAGAAATTCAAACGCGGAAACGGCAAAAAAGCCGCTTACCACGGCCTATCGCAGCGAGCTATCCGGCTTGGCTGTTTGAATCGGTCGCTGCCCTCCTCTTGCTTTTTCTTTCCGTGAGGTCCGGTCTTCTCCACTTTGTTAGCCGGCGAAATGCAGTCAAGCCACAGGCAAAAAACACGTTAAATTAAGTCTCGCATGGGCAGGCGCATAAGCAACTGTCTTGATCTTGAATAAAGTGTCGTAGTTCCCAATAGAAAGGCAGGACTACGATCCATGTCGAAAGCAATCCTTATCCAAAGAAAAGTAGCGCCGAAAGTCATTGCTACGATTCCTTTAAATTCTCCCCTCCATGTTGCCATTAATCCCAACACGAACCGGGTGTTCGTCACCCGGAGCTTGGATGCGCTGGCGGTAATCAACGGACTTACCAATCGTGTCATTAAAACCATACCTATCGAAAACGCACCGAATCGCCTGGTGGTCAATGCCCGAAAAAACCGTATTCACACGTTAAACACGGGGGTAACAGCGAATCCCACGGGAATTACCGGAAGCGTGAGTCTCGTGAACGGCGCGACGAATCGGCTGGTATCGTCCGTTGACGTCGGCAAGGATGGAGCTGCTATCGCCTTGAACGCCGCAAACGGCCGGGTATTTGCCGTCAACGCGGGCAGCAACTCCGTCACCGTGATCAACGGGCGCACCAACCGGGTCATCACAACCGTTAAAGTAGGCGACACGCCGTTCAACGCGGCTGTCAATCCGATCACCAACCGAATCTTTGTGTCCAATCACGACGCCAGCACTGTTTCCGTCATCAACGGAGCCACCAATAAAGTAATCGCTACCGTTAAAGTAGGCTCAGGACCGGACACCATCGCGATTAATCCCCTGACCAACCGGATCTTTGTCGCGAATACGAACAGCAGCACCGTTTCGGTCATTAACGGAAAAACGAATAAAGTCATCAAAACAATCCGTGTTGGCGTTTCTCCTAACGACATCAAAGTCAACGTAAGAACCGGCCGGGTCTACACGGCAAATTCAACCGCCAATACCGTTTCCGTCATCAGCGAAAGAAAACTGGCGGTTATCGACACGATCAAGGTCGGAAGCCAGCCTTCCGTTATCGGTATCGATACAAAGAAGAACCGCATCTTCGTCGTTAACGCTTCTCTGAAATTATCGAGAGGAACCGTTTCGGTCATCGGCGGTTGCAGTAACAAGGTCATTGCCACCCTTAAGGTCGGCGCCCAGCCGTCGGATCTCAGCGTCAATTCCAAAACGAGCCGGGTGTATGTAACCAACAGCGCCGGTGACAGCGTTTCGGTTATCCGGTCGTAATCCGCCCGCAAAGTTTATCCCGCCGGCCCCTCAGCCGGCAGGGATTAAGGAAGCCCGGCCTCATTCATTCGAATGAACGGCCGGGCTTCTCAATCCTCTAAGGGTGCGGTAAGCATAAAAAGATGACTCCCGAATACTCGGAAGTCATCCTGGGACTAAAGGTCAGCGGAGGTTGTTATGGAATCACTTTCCATACGCTGGAGTTGCTGCCGGGTGTTTCGCCCTGCGTCCACCATTTGGCTTCGTAGTTGACGCCGTTGTACGTCACCTTGCTTCCGCCCGTATAAGCGGTGGAAGCGTTCCAAGCCGGATAAGTCGTGCCGGCGATTGTCGTGAAGTTGACGGTGTTGCTGGCGGCCGATACATTGCCCGCAGCGTCAACGGCTTTAACCGTGATGGCATAGGCCGTATTGGCCGTCAGACCCGTCAGGTTGTAGCTGAGCGCTCCGCTAGTCGTGCCGATTTGAGTGGAACCGTTGTAGATCCGGTAGCCGGCCACACCGACATTGTCGGAGGACGCCGTCCAGGATACGGTTGCGCTTGTAGCGGCAACATTCGAAGCCGTCAGGCCTGCCGGCGCCGTCGGAGCTGTCGTGTCCGGAGTTCCCGGCGATCCGCCGAAGTTCACGTCGATTACGTTGTAGAAAGCGTTGGCCGTATCGGAGATTTCCCAAACGGCAAGAATTACTTGATAGCCCGTTCTGCTCGGAACGTTACACGTGTCGGAGTACGAACCGGAAGGTTGTCCCTTGTACGGTACGTTGCAGAAAGGCGTCAGGTCGAAGGAAGCGCGGCTCAACGGCGCATTCGGGTTCCAGTCCTGCTTCGTAATGTAGTATTTCCAAGCCGCCGTCGCATGCGGAACTTTCAGCGTCCAGTTGAAAGTCGTCGGGCCCGGGCTGAGGTTTACTTTGGTCCAGCGGGTGGACGACTGCTCGTCCAGCGGTGCGAACAGGCCGTTCGCGCTTGCGATTTTACCGTCGGCGGGTCCTGCAGCGGGGAAGCCTTTAAGCGCTTCGAGGCTGTAAGGCTCGTAAATAATCAGGCCGCAATTTTTGTTCACTCCGCTGGCGCAAAGAGCGGCACGGCTGGACGGGTTACTGACATACCCGTGAGCGGAAGCTTTATTTTCCAGCAGAAGAAGCATCGCGATGGACAGCATGAGCATAATGGCTCCGGCCGCAAGCATCTTGATCATCCCTTGATAGGGCAAACGAATGGTCACTATAAATTCCTCCTTTTAATGGGCAATGAAAATGAAAGCGTTTTAACAAATGCCGGCGCTGGAGCCGGGTCAGACATTAGGTATAAGCGGGCAGCGGCAAAGATGATTCCTGCGGATACCCCTGCATCCTCCTCCTTTCACGGGATCGCGGCCTGGCTGCAAACTAAACCGGCAGCCTCTTTCCTCTTCTCGGCAGCGTGCGTAAGCGATTTCAAAAACAGCCGGATAGTAAACTGCATGGCCACAGCCACCCGGCTAGAACATGGAAACCGGCGCACACGCCGAAAATACAACTCATATTATACCTCATATTACAAATTATACAAGAACATGATGCAAATGTTTCTTTTCTTTTTAAGGAGACATAATAGCGGTTATTTTCTCCTCATGTAAGCAGCGGCACGCCTAGCCTAGCCATCCAGAAAGCCTAAAAACCGGTAGTCTGTTCCGGCCCTGCCGTTCATGGCTGTTATAAACTGAGCTGCCCCGGTTTCCTCAAAAAAAGAAAGGCTGCCGGTTTCCGGCAGCCTTTATCTGTGAATATCTTCGGCGATTAGTTAGGGAGTGCCGCCTGATACTCGGTCCAAAGCGTATTCACATTCGTGCCCGTAAGCTCCTGGATTTTGCCTTCTGTCCAATCCTGTCCGTCAAACGGGGTCAGGCTTGCATTCAGCTCGCGGACAAATCCGGGCTTTTTCGTGTCTTCGATCCAGCGGAAGAAGTTGCCCGTCGTGCCGTAACCGTCCTGCCACGTTCCGCCCTTGGTCATGTTGTAACGGTTATGATAGCCGACTGTGAAGCGGATTGTATCCGCCAGACCCTCGACCATGTAGCTGACACCGCCGACGCTTTTGTCGGCATACCGGTTGTCGTCGTACTGGTAGCAGTGCGTCAGCTCGTGGTACAGGACGCCGAGAATTTCGTCACGCACCGACTTGCCCGGCTCGTTTGCGATATCCCGCAAAAACCGGGAGCTGAAGCCGACCGTTTTCTGGATGTGGTCGCCCGACGCCCATGCCACTCCGGGAACGTCTTCGATCGTGACCTTGATTTTCTGCACACCCTGAGATTCGCTCGGATTGTTGTACAGCAGTTCGTTTACTTTGCGCACGATAACCCGGATATCGTCGGTCGCATTAGGCAGCGCCTGGTCGAACAGTTGGCCGTTGCCTGCGGCGTCAAGATTTTGGACCTCGATGACCGGGTTCACCGCATGCCACATATCATCCTTGCGCGAGAATTCGACTTCACCGAGCTGCAGGATGCCCCCGCTGTGATTGGTAATATTGTTCAGCCGGTAGTATTGGTAAGCGGTGTTGTTGCCGTTCAGGACGTAATGATTCCGCTGATGCCGGAGTCCGAACGATTCATCGCTCTTGGAATCCAGGTTCGTCCATGTGGCATTATCGTTGGACCCCTGAAGCACCCAGCTTTTGGGATCGCGTTCGGAAAAGTCGTTGGCGGCCGAAAGCGCGTAGCCGTCGATCGTGACGGGTTTGCCGAAATCGAACTTCAGCCAGCCCGTGGCATTGAATGTCAGCCATTTGGTCACGCTGGTTCCGTCCACCAGATTATCTTTGCCTTCGTTAGGCGTATTTTCAGCGCTGGCCGTAACGGTCGGCTTAATCGTGGTCCATGTATCGACGGAGCCGTCGAATAATTTGATTTCCGAGATCTGGAGGATTCCCCCCGAATGGTTTGTAATGCTGTCGAGTTTAAAATATTTAAAAGAGGACGCGTTCGCTAACGAGTAGGATTTTGTCTGATTGCGGTATGTAAAATCTTCATTTTGCCGTGTATCGAGTACGGTCCACGTCGATCCGTCATTGGAGCCTTTGAGCACCCAGCTTTTCGGGTCTCTTTCGGGAAAATCTTCAGCGGCCGTAATCGTATAAGAGGTGACCGTCTTCGCGGTGTCGAGTTTGACTTGAATCCAGCCTGTGGAACTGAACGTAAGCCATTTTGAGTAAAGAGACTGGTCGAATGCGCTTTCCTTGGTCTGGGTCGGCGCATATTCGCCGCTTGCCGTTACGGATCCTCCCGCCGCCACATTTTTGGGGGTAGTCGTAGACGTCGTTTGAGCCGCCTCTGCCGTAGGAACGCCGAAACTGCCGATCAAACTCAGTCCCAGAAAAGCCGTTGCCGTCAGGTAAGTCAATTTTTTCATGGTTTTCTCCCATCCTTCTCTCTCGTTTTGGCCAAACCGAAATCCAGAGTTATCCACTTGGATTCTTCTTCATTTTAGCAGAAACATGCAATTTTTATCTATTGAGGTTTTTTATGCTTTTTCTGGCTGAACCTGATTTTATGCCAATTAAAAAGCCGTTTCCCGCAATAGGAAACGGCTTGCTGGGAGGATCGCCGCCAATTCCGCCGGAAACCGGCTCACCCCCTATCCGTTCACGCCGACCTCCGCCGCACCGCGTCTGCTGAAATGCCCGGCTTCGGCCCGTTCCAGGCCCAAGTGATCCCGCAGCGTGGTCCCGCTGTATTCCGTACGGAAAAGACCTCTGCGCTGCAGAATCGGAACCACCTCGTCGGTAAACGTCTCAAGGTCTCCCGGCAGGACCGGCCCCATGACATTGAACCCGTCGCATGCTTTCTCCTGGAACCACTGTTCCATGAGATCCGCAAGCTGCTCCGGTGTGCCGACGAATTGCAAGTGTCCCCGGGCGCCCAAAATCCTCTGCCCCAGCTCCCGGATGGAAAGCCCCTCGGAACGGGCGGTATCCATAATAAGCTGGACGCGGCTTTTCATCCCGTTGGACTTCTCCACCGGATCGGGAATATCGGGCAGCGGGCCGTCCGACGGGTAAGCCGACAGATCGTGGCTGACCATGCCGGAAAGGGCCATGACGGCCAGCTCGGTCGGGATAAGATCCGTCAGCTCCCGCTCTTTGCGCCGGGCTTCCTCCACCGTCGACCCGAGAATCGGGGATATCCCCGGCATAACTTTGAGGCTGCCCGGCTTTCTTCCCGCTCCGGACAGCCTGCCGTTGACGGCGGCATAGAACGCTCTGGCCGCCTCCAGCGACTGCTGCGCGGTGAATATCACCTCGCCGTAACGGGAAGCGAACTCCTGTCCCTGCCGGGACGAGCCCGCCTGGATCAGGACCGGATTCCCCTGGGGAGGGCGGGGAACATTCAGCGGCCCTTTGCTGGAGAACCATTTTCCCTGGTAATCGACCGCCTTCACCTTGCCGGGATCGGCATAGATACCCGCTTCCCGGTCGAGCACCAGCGCGTCATCGTCCCAGCTGTCCCACAGCCGGGTGACCGCTTCGACGAATTCCTCGGCCATCTCGTAGCGGAGCGCATGATCGGGGTGCTTCGGCAAACCGTAGTTATGGGCTTCGATATCGAGCTGGGAGGTCACGATGTTCCAGCCCGCACGCCCCTTGCTGATATAATCGAGCGACGCGAACTTACGGGCCACATTGTAAGGATGATTGTAGGTCGTGGATACGGTCGCCGTAAGGCCGATCCGTTTTGTCACGGCGGCCAGAGCCGACAGCAGCGTTATAGGGTCCAGCATGCCCGAGGCCGCCATATCCACATGCTGCACATACAACAAGTCCGCGAAAAAAATCATGTCGAACTTGCCCCGTTCGGCCGTTTCGGCAATGGAGCGGTAGAGGTCGAAGTCGTACATCCCCTCCACCCCGGATTCCGGGTGGCGCCAGCCCGCATGATGATGGCCGGCATAATAAATGAAAGCTCCCAGATGGAGCTGGTCCGTACGTTTTGTCATCCGCATTCAACCTCCTCTAATTCAAATGTTTCGCTCAACCCTTGAACGTATCCCGCCAGCCCAGCCAGCGTCTCTCCAAAGCGCGGACCGCGAGGTCCGATAATGAACCGACGCACGCGAACAGGATAATCCCGACGAATACGATATCCGTATTCGAATACGTCCGGGCATCCTCGATCATGTATCCGATGCCCGCGCTCGTTCCCATCAGTTCGGCGAAAACGAGTACGAGCCACGAAACGCCCATAGCCAGACGCAGACCGAGCAAAATGTGAGGCAGCGCGGAAGGGATAATGAGTTTCCTCAGCTGCTGAATGCGCGAATACCGCAAAATGCGGGTCACCTCGTAAAGCTTGGAATCCACACCCCGGATTCCCGTGAACGTATTGAGGTAGACCGGGAAAAAAGCGGCCAGCGAAATCATCAGAATTTTGCTGAATTCCCCGATTCCGAACCACAGAATAAACAGCGGAATCAGCGCCAGCAGCGGAACCGTCTTCAGCATCTGGAGCGATGGGTCCAGCGTCCGTTCGATCATTTTGCCGATTCCGGTGAACAGCCCGGTCAGAAGCCCGGCAAGCGCCCCAAGCCCAAAACCGCTTGCGGCCCGGACGAAGCTGACGCCGATATGCCGTAGCAGCTCGCCGTTCAGGCCCAGCTCGGCGAAGCGCCGGGCAATGTCTGAAGGCGTCGGCAGCTGCTCCTTTCCGACCAGCCCGCTCATTCCGGCCGCCTGCCATACCGCCAGCAGGACGAACGGGACAAGCAGGCCGTGCGTCCAGAACGGGAACACTCCGAGCCAGCCCAAGTCTTTGACCGTCCTGCCATAGACGTTCGGAGCCGTTTTGCCCGAAAACGTTTGGCCGGAGCCTTTTGCGGATACGGATACGGATTTCCCCATGCTTATCCTCCTTCCCCACGGAAGCTGTCTCTCCAGCGAAGCAGCCTGCGCTCGGCCAGAAGTACGAGCGAGTCGGACAGCTTGCCCATCACCGCGAACACGACAATACCGACGAACATAACCGTCGTGAGCGACATGGATCGGGCATCATTGATCATAAAACCGATGCCGGTGCTGGAGCCCATCATCTCGGCGACGACCAGCCCAAGCCATGCGACGCCGAGCGACAGCCGGGTGCCGAGCAGGATATTGGGCAGAGATGCGGGCATAATCAGCTTGGCGATCATCTGAAAACGGCTGAACTCAAGCACCCTGGCCACGTCGAACCATTTATTGTCCACCGAGCGTATCCCCAGGAAGGTTTGAATGTACAGCGGGAAAAAAGACCCTTTCGCAATCAGAAGAAGCTTGGATTCCTCCCCGAAGCCGAACCAGAGAATGAACAACGGCGCGATTGCCAAATGCGGCAGCGTGCGCAACATTTGAAACATGGGATTCAGCAGTCTTTCCGCTTTGTACGAAAATCCGACCCACAACCCGGCCGCAAGTCCGAGACTCCCTCCCAGCAGAAAGCCCGACAGCACTCTCCAGGCCGAGACCCCGAGATTGCGGAACAGCTCCCCGCTGAGCAGCATCGCCCCGAATTCGCCGAGTATATCGGCCGGGGTCGGCAGCAGGATGGGATTCAGCCACCCGGCGGAACCGGCGATCTGCCATCCTGCAAGCAGACTGAGGGGAAGCAGTAGTCCGGCGAGCCGGTTAACCGCAAGAAGAGATTTCTTGCGTGATTTTCCGGCCCCAGGCGTACCGCCGAACCGTTTGCCGTCCATAAGTTTGTTTCGGGTACTCGCCGAAAGCATGTGCAGCGCCTCTCTTTCGGATCTTATTTGACCGCGGAGGCCGCTTTAAGAGCCTCTTCGATAAACGTGTTGTTGACGGCGTCGGCCACTTTGATCTTCTTGCGGATCGTTCCCGCCGATTCCTGAAAATCGGCCGTTTTCTGCAGCTCCGCAGCCGTTGCCTCACTGACCGGAATATTGATCGATTTCGAACGTGTCAGCATACCCCCGACGACCGCTTCCGGTATTTTGTAATCCGCCGCATACCGTTTCAGAACTTCCGCGGAGTTCTGTTCTTCCCACAGCCTCGTCTTCTCAAGAACGGACAAATAGACGGTGGCGAGTTCCGGGTATTTATCCGCAATCTCTTTGCGTACGATGACGAAGGACGGGGCCAGAACACCCAAAGTCTCCCCTTCGGCCAGCACTTTTCCTTTTCCCGTCAACGTGTTGACGGTAATATACGGGTCCCAGGTCGCCCAGGCGTCTACCTTGCCGGAGTCGAAGGCGGGCTGCGCTTCGTTCGGCTGCAGCTGGATGACCTGAACGTCCGCAGGATTAACCCCGGCATCGTGCAATCCCCGGGTCAGCAGATTGTAAGCGTTGCTGCCCTTCGTAACGGCAACCTTCCTGCCCTTCAAATCCCGGATATCCTTGAGCGGGCTGTTCGCCGGAACGATAATGGCCGTATTCCGCTTGCCGTCGAGTATCTGGGAAATCATTTCGAACTTGATTCCGGCCGATTGGGCGGCGATGACCGGCATATTGCCGAGGGAAGCGAAATCCAATTTGTCCGAGGCCATCGCTTCCGTCATGGGCGGACCGCTTTGAAATTCCGCCCATTCGACTTTTACGCCAAGCGGTTCGTAGGCTTTCTCGAACCATTTCTCTTCCCTCGCTTTGGCGTACATGCCCCCGCTTCCCTGGACGCCGAGCTTAAGGGTGAGCCCCTTATAATCCGGCTTGCCTCCGTTTGCGGATGGGGACGTTTCTCCATTTTTGGCGCAGCCGGCCGCAATCAGAACCGTAACAAACAGAAGCAGCGCCGTTGTCCATATTTTCATATTCGTATCTCTCCTCCGTATGATTTCAAATTTACGCCGGATATTAAAACAACAAAATCGATCCGTTTAATTGGTTTTAAGAAATAAAAAATGGCCGCAGGACTAAAGCAGGTTCGTTCCCCGCTTGTTTGCCTACCGCCAATCTCCAGTTGTCTGGTCGAATGCGTTAAGAGATCTGGATTTGAATTCGGTTTTTTGTTCCACAACCTGAATATTCATTCGGTTTGTTACCAGCATTGTATCAGGCTGAAAAGAAGACTGTCAACAACTTTTTCCTATCGGTTAAATCGGAATTGAATCAAGCTTCAAAAAACCGGATCAGCGCGTCCGCGTCAATCGATACGGGAATTTCGAAACCCGGCGCCCTCTGCAGGGTCAGACCTTGAATCAGACTCACATAATAAAAAGCGAGCTGCAGCGGATCGCCGGCTATAATATCCCCCCGGCCTTGTCCATCCTTCATAATGCGAGCGATCGGCTGAAGATTGGCCGTAAACCGGTCCGTGACGGCCTGCCTGATCTCCGCCGGGACGGTTTCGGTCGTCCGTGCGCTCTGCAGCATGATCGTGTAGGCCCAATTGATCGGATTGGCAAGCCAGCCCGCGGCGAATTCGTGCAGCTTAACCAGCGGCGGCATCGTTTGCTCGTCGGCAAGTTCCGCCGCTCTCTTTCCGTAATCGAGCTGTCCGCGCTTTAACACGTCGGCGAAAATCTCGTCTTTGGAGCTGAAATAATGGTACATCGTGCCGATGCTGATGCCGGCCGCCTTTGCGATATCGCTGATGCTCGCGGCACCGAATCCTTTTGACGAAATGACCGTTATGGCTGCGTCCAGAATGAGCTGAACCCGTTCTTCTCTGACGCGTAAATCCCGTTCCGCATTTCTCGGCGACACCCGGTTCCCTCCTTACGGACTGCTCCGTATTTACTGGCTTCCCTGCGTCTATGATAATCAACCCGACCTCAAAAGCCAAGAGCATCGGATCGCACAGGCTCATCGGACGTAAAAAAAAGCATCCCTTCTCCCTGGTTCGGAAGAGGGGGATGCTATGCACTTGCGCCGCTTACAGTTTGCCGCCTTCAGTAATGACGTCGTTCGGATCGGTACTTGCGCCGAGCTCCTCTTTTACGTACGTATTGTAAAGCTTCAGCAGAAACTTCTCCTGCCCGAGCGTTTCCAGCTCCTTGTTCACCCAGTCCCGGAGCTCGGTATTCCCTTTCTTGACCGCCGGAGCGATCGGCGCTTCTTTCTCCAGCTTCTCCGGGATAAGCGTGAAGCCGGGGTTCTGGCGGGACCAGGCGAAGAGAACGAAATTATCCTGCGCATAGCCGTCTCCGCGCCCGTCTTTCAGCGCTTGCAGCGATTCGGTATTTCTCTCGTACTTTACCAGCTCTACGTCCGGGCGGTTTTTAGTCAGAAACAGATCGGCGGTCGTGCCCTTCGTGACGATAATTTTTTTGCCCTTCAGATCGGCCAGCGTCTTAAGCCCGCTTTTCTCGGATACGAGCACCTGTGTCGCCACTTTCATCGTGGGATTCGTAAAATCCACCGCTTCCTTGCGCTCGTCGGTCACCGTCATATTCGCCACAATGAGATCCACCTTATCGCTTTGCAGAAACGGGATGCGGCTGGCGGGCTCGACCGTCACGAACTCGATCTTCGATTCGTCTCCGAGCAGATCCTTCGCAAAACGTTTGGCCAGATCGCTGTCGAAGCCGATCTTATTCCCTTTGTCGTCGGTAAAGCCGAACGGGGGCTTGTCCGTGAATACGCCTACGATCAGCTTGCCCCGGTCTTTGATTTTCCCGATACTTCCTCCGCCGCTCTCTCCGGCCGATGCGGGTTTGGCTCCGCTTCTCGTTGCGTCTTTCGAATCTTTGACGGCTCCGCAAGCAGCCAATACGCCCGCAAGCAGAAGAACCGCCGCCCATATGGCGATTGTTTTTCTCATACTTCTTCTCTCCCTTTTCCGGTCTCTATTTCGAAAAAACGATTTAAAAATTGCCGTGCGCGGCCGCTTTGCGGACGGTTGAAAAAAGCGTCCGGAGGCGCGATTTCGCAAATTTCGCCCCCGTCCATAAAAACGATCCGGTCGGCAACCGCCCGGGCGAATCTCATCTCGTGAGTCACGATGAGCATGGTCATGCCCTCACGGGCCAAGTCCAGCATCACCTCCAGCACTTCTTTCACCATCTCGGGATCGAGCGCCGCCGTGACTTCGTCGAACAGCATCACCTCGGGCCGCATGCAAAGCGCCCGGACGATGGCGATCCGCTGCTGCTGGCCGCCCGATAGCTGACGGGGATAAGCGTTCTTTTTATCCAGCAGGCCAACGCGCGACAGCAGCTTCTCCGCATCCGCGGCCGCTTCGCGCCGGCTCCGTTTTTGTACTTTCAGCGGTCCCAGCAAAATATTATCGAGCACCGTCATATGCGGGAACAGATGATAGCTCTGAAAAACCATGCCGATTTTCTGCCGGGTTACCCGCCACGGCACTTTTCCGGCGTTCAGGTCTTCCCCTTTAAACAAAAGGGTGCCGCCCTGTATCGGTTCGAGCCCGTTCAAACACCGGAGCAGCGTGCTTTTGCCGCACCCGCTGGGGCCCAGAATGACGACGACCTCCCCGGCTGCCACATCCAGATCAAT
Source organism: Paenibacillus chitinolyticus NBRC 15660 (assembly GCF_000739915.1). Classification (GTDB taxonomy): domain Bacteria; phylum Bacillota; class Bacilli; order Paenibacillales; family NBRC-103111; genus Paenibacillus_F; species Paenibacillus_F chitinolyticus. The sequence goes on from NZ_BBJT01000002.1 coordinate 641,906, forward strand.
CCGCTTGAGCACACGGTGCCCGTCGAACGATTTCTCCACTTGTCTAAGCTGCAGAAGCCTTTCCCCCATAAGAACCTCCTTTCCGGCCGTACAGCAGGCTAGCCCGCCCATCTTTTTTCCAGTCTTCGCGAGAACACGGACAGCGGGTAGCATAAGGCAAAATACAGCAGAGCCATCAAGCCGTAAATAACGACGGAGGCGTAGGAAAGCGTGTAATGGCGTTCAATGATCTGCTGGCCCGATTTGATCAGTTCCGGCACACCCACCAGCACCGTCAGAGAACTTGTCATGACAATCCGCGTAAAAACGTTGATCGCCGGCGGCGCCATACGCCTGACCGCCTGCGGGACAAGTACGTAAACCAGCAGCTGCCGCCCGCTCAGTCCCAAGGATTTCGCGGCCTCCGTCTGCCCTTTGGGGAGAGACTGCAGGGCTCCCCGGACAATTTCCCCGATTTCGGTCATCCCCCACAGCGACAGGACAAGCAGGGCCGAAGCGAATGCGGGAAGATGAATGTCGAACAGAATCGGCAGCCCGAAGAAAAAGAAAAACAGCCAAACCAGGATCGGAACGCTGCGGACCAGCTCTAGAATCACTCTGGACAGCAGACGCGGGAGAAGCAGCCGCGAAGTTCTAAGCAGCCCGAAACCGATTCCTCCGGCCACGCTGAACACAATGGTCAGAAGCGAGATCCGCAGCGTCGCCCACAGCCCTTCCCCAAGCTGAGGCAGGCTCCTAAAGAGAAGCTCATAAGCCGAAAGCGCCATGCCGGTACCTCCTTTCCAGGTAACCGAGCAGAAAGGACAGCGGCAGAAAAATAACGAGATAACAGAGCGTCATCATCAGAAGCATCTCGTAGGTTTTGTAATAGAGCGAAATGTAACTGGTCGTCGTATAAAGCAGCTCCGGTACCGCAATCGCCGACACGACCGTTGTTTCTTTCAGCAGGAAAATAAAGTTCGCGAATAACGACGGGATGGAAATCCGCAGCGCCTGCGGCAGGATGACATACCGGAACAGCTGCCATTTCGAAAGCCCGATGGCAAGCCCCGATTCCGACTGCGACTTCTCTACGGCCTCCATGCCCGAACGGAACACCTCCGTAAAATAGCCGCCGCCCAGGAAGGACATCGCAATAAAAACCGTCGTCATCGCGGACAATTTTATCCCCAGCTGCGGCAAGGCGAAATACAGAAAAAACAACTGGATAAGCAGCGGGGTGTTTCTCGCTAATTCAATATGCAGCCGGACGGCCCAGGTCAAGGGACGGATGCGGAAAAACAAAATAAACGAATGAATAACAGCCACGAAAAGGGAAAAAAAGATGGCGATGCCCCCGATTCTGAGCGTTTCCCCTCCGGCTCGCACAAAATCGGGCAGATGTTTCCACATAAAGTCCGTATCGAGATGCACAATTCCCCTCCTAGTATTAATCCTTCTATTCGTACCCGATTACAAGGTTTAAAGACAGCCTTATACCGGATCGGAATTTCCTCCCACCTCCCGTGTACATAAAAAACAGCCCGCGGCTATCACCTGATGGGTCCGCCTGAGGCTGTCTGGATAGGAAAAAAGTCATGCTGTTCAACCCCGCACGGAGCAGGACGATGCCTTATTTCCATATTTTATAACATATTTTTCCAAGCTGTCAACTTGGTTTTATTGCTCTTCTCTTTAAACCAATTCGGAAATATAGAGCGGAACGGCTCCCTTCTCTGCCCGGAACCCAAGCGAACGGTAAAAGGACTCCGCTTCCGCGTAAGAAATCAGCACTTTTGTTTTGTATTCCCTATACTTGCCGAGAATCTCGGTCATCAGCTCTTTGCCGATCCCCTGATTCTGGTAATCCGGCCTCACCAGCATGTAATGAAAATATGCCGTCATTACCCCGTCAGAAAGGGCGTTGACCAGCCCGACCAGCTTATCGCCGTGCCAGGCCGTCACGACCGAGTGGGAATTCAGAATCGCCTGATGCAGCTCTTCAGGGTGTTTTCCCGATTCCCAATCTACGGACAGGAACAACTGCCGGAGCTTGTCTGCATCGACTTCGTTGGAATGACTATAGCGGATGTCCAATTAGATGAATCCTCCTTGACGGTTTCAGCTCAGCACCTCAACGACAAAGCCGCCCGGGGCTTTTACATAAAATGTCCAGCCGTGCATTCTTTGAGGCGGCTCCACATCGAACCCGTCCTCTCTCAGACGCCGGTTGATCTCGTTTACCTTCTCTTCGCTTTCCTGGATAAAACCGATGTGAAACGTTTTCGGATAGCTGACTTCCGCGCCTTTCATCAGGGTCAGGACCGCTCCGTTGTCATCGGACAATACCGCGAATGCGCTTCCGCGCGTACTCCGCGTTGTCAAACCGAAATACGTTTCCAGAAAAGCCTGGGACGCCGGGACGTCCGTAACCGTCAAATTAAGATGGTTCAGCTTCATCTTCCGCACCGCCTTTGAACAGATTTGAAATGCGTGATCCGTTCTTTATAGTCTACACCCTTTTGTATTCCTCCGCACCCAATTCCTGGATACGGTTCAGCACGGACTCCCACTCCCGTCTCATCAGTTCCCGCATGTATACATCGTCCAGCATTTCCTGATGAATGGAAATCGTGGTCCCTCCCGACTTTGCGGCCGTGAAGGTAATTTGAAGACGTGAGGGATTCGGCCATTCCTTACGCTTCCAAGTCATCCGGAGCTTTCGAAACGGATCGACCACGGTAAGTTTCCCCGTAATGCCTTCGGCGGAAGCAAATTACGCCCCTTTCTCCAATGGAAACGCGGACACGCTTCCGATCCACAACGCCAATCCTTCCCTCGAAGTCAGATAGTTCCAGGCTAGCGGAACGGATATCGCAGCCGTTTTTCTTACCCCGATCTGAACGCCGGCGTCCTTTGTCACACCGACGGGAGTCCTGCCCAAATAGGGAGCGTACATGGCAGCCAGCCATTCTCCCCACTCGCCTGAAACGCCGTAACAGCGGCAAATGTGATCCCTGATTTCCTCGTGCGACCAAAGCTCGTTCACGGAACGCTGGAGCTTGACGACCCATTCTTCCCAGGTAATCCCCGTTTCCATCCGAATGTTTTCTTTAAAAAGTGCTCCGGGCATACCCGTTCCTCCTGACAGTTAGTTAGTTACCCGCGATCGGCAAAAGAGCCGCTGCAAGTTTTCCCGGCGGATAATCCGGACGATCCCGGAAAAGCTTCTCCAGCATGTCCATCACGGCAAGCACCCGGTCCTCCCGCCAAGGCGCGGCCGCGACCTGGACACCGACAGGCAGCCCGGCGCTGTTCGGGTCCGCTTGCGCAGCGGCCCGTACCAGTCTGTCCCGGCTTCGGACGACCCGCATTACAGCCGCTTCCCCGTCCCGCACCTGACTGAGGCTAACGACCCCTGCAGGCATGCCGAGATAATTATACAATAACGCATAAGAGCCCTCGTACGTCATTGCGAGAGAATGATCGTGCGGGATTGCAGGCGTAAGGAAGGGCGGCGACAACAGGACGTCGACCTGCTGCCGCTCCATCTCCGCCGCGAACTTTTCCCGGTAGGCTTGGCGCAGCTCCACGGCTTGTCCGAGTTCCGCCCGGGTTTTGCGCCCGAGGCAAGGAACAATGTGCGTGCCGGCGATTTTCTGACCCACTCCCCGCAGGATCAGCGCCAGCATACGATTCGCCGTCCGCGAACGACCGAAGGAACGGCGTATGCCTTCCACCTGCGGGACAAGCGCATCCGTGCCGGCCGTCTCCGCAATGCCTTCCGCCCCGGCGGCCGACATCAGCGCGTAGAACTGCTGCAGAGCCAAAGCCGGCTCCGGCAGGCGGAACGGCTTCACGGTCACGCCTCGGGCACGCAGAGCCTCCGCGGCGTCCAGGACCGCCCGCTCCACGGCGGGAGACGGCGGCAGAATGCCGTCCGACGTGTAGTAGCCGATCCGCAGCTCTGCCGGACGGGTTTCCCCGGGCCGCTGCAGGGGATGCACCTGCAGCGTCTCCGGCGCGGCGAGCACGTCCATGGCGAGCGCGAGGTCTTCGACCTTCCGCGCCAGCGGGCCGGTGCTCGCCATCTCCGCCGCCTCGCGGCAGATATGCACGATGCCCGCCGGAGGGCGCGAGGCTACCCGGCCCGGCGTCGGCTTTAGCCCGTGGACGCCGCAGAAGTGCGCCGGCGTGCGGATGGAGCCGCCGACATCCGTGCCGAGACCGAGCGGCGATCCGCCCGCCGCGATAAGGGCGGCTTCACCGCCGCTGCTTCCGCCGGACGAACGCCCGGCGGGGTTCCATGGGCTGCTTGTGCGCCCGAATACGGGGTTGACAGTTTCGCAGCCCATGAGCAGCTGCATCGCATTCGTCTTCGCCAGAACGACCGCCCCGGCCCGGCGGAGAGCGGCGACGGCCGGATCGTCCTCGGAAGAGGGCGCCGTGCGGCCCGCCAGCCCCCACGTGGACGGCGTTCCCGCCGCGTCAAGAGATTCTTTGACACTGACAGGCACTCCGTGCAGCGGACCGAGCGGTTCTCCGGAAGCGGTCAGCCGGTCCGCTTCCGCCGCTGCCCGGCGCGCCTCCTCGAACAGCGGAACGGCAACCGCTCCGATCAGCGGCTGGATCTGTCGGATCCGGGCGATATGCGCCTCCACAAGCTCTCTCGACGTCCATCTGCCCGCCTTAATTCCGCGGGCCATTTCGGCGGCGCCGAGCTCCGGCAGCTTTGCATATGAAACGTGCGATATAGCTTCCGGACTGCTTATGTCGGAAGAAGCGAGTGTATCCGGTCTTTGTCCATGAATATTCATCATGATTCACACCTTCTCCTCTCTTCCCGGCTTTCCGGACCGGTCAATTCGGCTCCGGGTTCCATCGCCAATTCCTCGTCTATCCATCGCAGAGAAAATTCGATCTGTGCGATTCCCATCTCCAGCGTTTTCAGACGAAACGCATCGGTTTCCGGATCGTTCAGCGCTCCCCTCCGCATATGAAGAAGGCCTTCCCTCGTATCCGTCATTCTCTCTCTCTCCTCCAGCAGCCAGCCTCGAATCTGCCCCTCTGCGGCATACCGGCCGAAGAAATAACGGACGAGCAAATCCGATTTCTGCACTCCAGGCGACAAGGGAGACTTCAAATAATCCGCAAACGACTGCCGCCCTTTCTCCGTAATGCGGACTATATTTTTGGAAGGTCTGCCCTCCTGGGGAACGACTTCTTTCTCAATAAGCCCTTCCTTTTCCATCCGCCTGAGCGCAGGGTAAATTCCGCTGAAAGTCGCTCCGAAGAAATGGGCGACTGACTCGTCGAACCGCTTTTTCAGCTCATAGCCGGTCATCGCTTCCCCGTAAATAAAACCCAAAATCACTTGTTCGATATTCATAGGAATGAACCGCCTTATTTATATGATCATTGATAATATAATTATAGATCATATGTTACCCTATATTTTTCCACCTGTAAATGGGGCCTTACTCCCTGATTCCGAATTTGCGTATACAAAAAAAGCCTCCCGCACCGGAAAGAGTGCGGAAAGCTATTTAGACGAACATCGGCCTCCGGGGACGGAATGCCTAGGTTTTCTTTTTTTCGTTAAGGTAGGGCTGGCCCGGGTTGGCGGGTTTTCCCGGTTCGCTCTGCACAGGAACAGAAACCGGCGGTCCGATACGGACCGATTCCATAATCGGCGCGAAGGCTTTGCCGGCAAGAGCCGCGTTGACATTGTAAGCGTTCTTCAGCACTTCCGGCGGAGTCAGCCGCAGGATATCGGAGCCGTGGACCGTCTCGGGCTGCCCGTGATTGAAGAACGCATGAAGATGCACCTTCTCGGAAACCGGCGTAATCCAGTGCCACCAGCCTGCGGGAACAAAAACTACCTGCCCTTCCTTGGCCCGGTAATTCACCAACTGGGGGCTGTCGGGGCACATCACCGAAATATCCGCTTCCCCCGCTACAACGACATGGAGCTCCCACGCGTTCGGATGCCAGTGGGGTTCCCGGATATGTCCCCTGCCGAGCCGCAGATCCGTAAAAGCTCCACCCGTCATAGGCGGAAGCTGGGTTGAGGTGACTTCATACGCCACGTTGTCTTCATTGCGCTTAAACAGCACGTTATCGCGTACGTTAAAGGCGAGATTGGGCATGCCGGAACTTTTGTGATAATCCGCCCGGCCGTCCCTATAACCGTATCCGCTCACTAGCCTAGCTCCTCTCCGCATTCCGCATCCCGCATTCATATCCTGCATTCCTTCATATATATGCCTTTAGCCGGAACATTATCCGAAAGCGGGAGAAGTACAAGCGCAAGCAGCCAAGCGGCGTAGGACAAGGTGCCCGCACACAACGGGCGTACTTCAGAGCCGAGCGCTATTCCAGCTCCATCGTCTGACCGGACGAAAACCGTTTCTCGATCTTTTTGCTGACGATCAGCGATACGACAACGAATAGGAGAACGTAGAGCAGTTGGTACGGATTCTCGATATATTTGGCCACATCGTAGCCGATATACGAAACGGTGAACACCATGATCCCTTTGCCGATCAGAACGGCCATCAGAAAAGAACGGAGGCGCATGCCGGCCAGTCCCGCCGCTATATTAATGACCACGAACGGTCCCACGGGAAACAGGCTCAGCAGAAAAACGTAGCTGTATGCGTTCCGCCGGATCCACTTCGTCGTTCTTGCGATTTTCGGCTTGCGGGCCAGCCTTTCGAGATAAGGATGACCGGCGATTTTACGGACGATCAGGAAGGTGACGAGACAGCCGCTCACGATTCCGATCCATGAGTAAAGAAAACCGGCCCACAGCCCGTAGACCGCCGCGTTTACCCCTACGATGAGCAAAGTCGGCAGGGGCGGGACAAACGATTTCATAAAAGTAAGCAAAATACCCGGAAACGGACCGAGCGACCGGTATTGTTCCAGTATCTGTTTTAAATTGTCTTCATTTGTTACATAGGACACGATGTCTGAAATATCCATGAATTCCGCTTTTTCCTTTCGGGGGGGCATTTGGAAGGTCATTTCCGCTAGCCTAAGCTTACCTTAAAACCCTCCTCTTTCCCACCCTTACTTCCGGGAAAACCGGGAAGCGTTTGCATACCTGCGTGCAGCTGCCTCTCTTTTTCCGAAAGCCTCTAATCCGCTCTGCCATCCGCCGCTTCTCTTATCTCCCATTCTTCATATGCTAGGGATAACTTACCGGATAAGGAGGCCGCATCCTGTGGTTCATACGAAAACCAAATCCTATACCTATAAAGTGGGCAAAAACACGTTTCTTGTCATCAAGATCTTCCAGACCGCAGTCGCCAAAACACGCAACGGAAATGCACTGGCAAGCAACGCAGCCAATGTGAAAGTGTTTAAAAAAGACAAAAAACGTTAACGGGACAAACCGCTTGGAAAGGAGGTGAAAAGCATGTCTAAACACCGGAAGAATCGCAAACATGTGAAACACACGAAAGTAAAAACGACTCGAAACACGGTCAATGTTAAGCAAGCGGCCAAGGCTCGTACGGGACAAGGCGGCAACGCTTTCGCCATCAACGCTTCGGATGTGGGGGTAGTAAGAACCGACGTAGCAGCCAAATAAGGAATCAGGACCCACGAGAGGGCGGCGCTCCGTGCGTCCGCTCTTTCGCTCCTACCCTTCACGCTTGCAAAAACGGCAGTCAAAAAGCCTCCGCAAGCGATTTGCCCGCTTACGGAGGCTTTCTGTAATTGTTTATCTCGGGCGATCCCGTTCAATTCAGTTCCAACGATAACCGCTAAATTCCCGCCCAGACGTCTTTGGCGTAACGCCCGTCCGTCTGCAAGTCGTCCAGCCACTTCCGGGCTTCATCCACGCTTACCTGACGGATATTCGCGTAAGCTTGCCGCAGCTGCTCTTCCACGTCCGGCGCCATCCGGCTTCCGTCTCCGCATACATACAGCCGCCCGCCTTGTTCGAGCAGGGCGATCAGCTCCGCCGCATTCTCTTTCATCAGGTGCTGCACGTACGTCTTCGGCGTTCCTTCCTCCCGCGAATACGCGGTGTGCAGCCTGACGATGCCTTCCCGCTCATAGCCTTCCAGCTCCTCGCGGTAAATGTAGTCGCTCTCGCACCGGCAGCCGAAGTACAGATGCGCCTCCCCCAGCTCCGTTCCTTCCCGCCGCATCGCGCTTCGCGCTTGCAGGAAGCCGCGGAACGGCGCCACGCCCGTGCCCGGGCCGACCATGATGACCGGCGTCTTCGGATCGTCCGGCAGCCCGAAGCCCGATTCCGGCGTCCGGACGAACATGACGATCGCATCGCCCTCCCGCCGCTCCGCCAGGTAGTTCGACGCCACGCCCCGGTACTCGCCGCGACCGCTCCACGCGGGGCCCTTCACGACCCCGACCGTGATGCTCGCCTCTTCCGGCTGCGCCTGCGGGGCGCTGGAGATCGAGTAGTACCGCGGCTTCAGCGGCGGCAGCAGCTCCAGGAAGCGCTCGAACCCCAGCTCGCACGCTTCGTACTTCTCCAGCAGATCGAGCATGGACACGCGCTTCGTCCACACCTGCTCGCGGTACGCGTCTTCCTCCAGCAGCGCTTCCAGCTCGCGCTTGTGAGGCGGACAAGCCGTGCAGCCCGCCAGCTCCCGCAGCTGGGCCCGGGTCGCCGCCTCCTGCAGGTCCACGCTGTGGCCCAGCAGATCGTCCAGGCTCACCGGGCGGTCCAGCGGCAGATGGGCGGCGCTCCGTCCGCTTCCGCTCAGGATGAGGTGATCGCTGCCCTGCAGCCCGAACCGGCGAAGAACGCGCGCCACGCTTTCGCGCGAGTTGCGCGGCAGGACGCCCAGGTGATCGCCGACCCGGTAGGTCACGCCTTCGGGCAGCTTCACCTCGATCCGGCGGGTGCTGCGCCCGCTTCCTTCGTGCTGAAGCTCCGTGTTGCCGGCGATGAGCGCGTGTACGGCGTCGTAGGATTCCGCCAGCGGCGTACCGGCGAAGCCGCTCACAAACTGCAGGCTGAGCGAGCTTTTCTCCTTCTCCGAAATCTCGGCGAGCTCCAGCCCCAGCGCCTTCATGACGTCCGGCCACAGCGCTTCGCGCCAGTCTTCCAGCTGCTTCTCGAAATCGCCGCTTGCGTCGCCTTCTCCTCGTCCGGCCAGACGCACCGCTCCCTTGGAAGCGAGCAGCTCGTCGGCCCGGCGCGGAACGTCCTGGTACGTGCTCGCCCAGTTATGATCGCCGCATCCGAACACGGCGAACCGCACGCCGGCGATTTCGCTCGGCTCCGCGCTTTCGAGCCAATCCATGAAGTCTTTGGCGTTGCTCGGCGGCTTGCCGTTGTAGGAGGCGGACACAATGAACACGGCGCCTTCCTTCGGCAGCTTGCCCGCGTAATCGTTCATGGATGCGATCTCCGGGCGGAAGCCCTGGTATTTCGCCGCATCGGCAAGCTCACGCGCAATGCCTTCGGCTGTACCGAGGTTCGAGCCGTACAGCACAAGCAGCGGCGTATTATGGGCATTCACGCTGAGCGGCGCGGCTTGTTCTTTGACCTGCTTGTCCTCCGCCGCGGATACCGCGGCACCCGGAATGGTGACGGCAGCTCCCTGATGGCGCGGTTCCACTTTCATCGTGAAGCCTTCGGGCTTCATCGTCAGCGTTTCTTTCACCTTCAAGACGTAATCCGTATGCTGCCGAATGTTAAAATGCTTCAAAACCATTCCGAGCACAAGTGTAGCCTCCTGCATGGCAAACTGCTGTCCGATGCAGGCGCGCTGGCCGTTGCCAAACGGCTTGTACGCATCGTAAGGAATTTTCCCCGGGTCTTCGAACCGCTCGGGAATGAACGATTCCACGTCATCCCCCCATACGGACTTGTCCCGGTGAAGCTTCGGAATGAGCACCGTCAGACTGTCCCCTTTTTGCAGCGGATATTTGTCGGCCAGCAGAGTGTCTTCTTTCGCGTACAACACGAAAGCGGGAGCCGTCGGCCACAGCCGCAGCGCTTCGTTCAGGATCATCCGGATGTAGTTAAGCTCGCGGACTTGTGCGTAAGTCGGCACGGGACCGGTCAGTACGCGGTCCACTTCTTCGTACGCCTTCCGGAGCTTGTCGGGATTTTTAAGGAGAAAATATAGGGCGAACGAGAGAAGTCCGCTTGTGGTCTCGTGGCCCGCGATCAGGAACGTAATGATCTGATAACGAATATTCTCGTCGTCCAGAGACTCGCCCGTTTCCGGGTCTTTGCCGTTCAGCATGTGGGACAGCAGGTCGTCGATTCCTTCCGTGCCTTGGGCCCTGCGTTCCGCAATCAGCTTGTCCACCAAGGCGAACATGGCCTGGATGTCATGGTTGAATTGTCTCTTCGTAATGACCATCAGCTTATCCTGGAGTCCGAGACGCTGGGTCTGATTCATCGCTTCGTGAAGCGCTCTTACCATGCTTGTAATAAAAGGATGCGGCTGCTCCCGGTAAAAGCTGTTAAACCGGTAGTTGAACCCGCATAATCCGATCGTATCCAGTGTCAGGCGCGTCATATCCTCCGGCACATCGATGATTTCGTCCGCGTTTAGCCGGGACCACTTCTGGATGAGCTGGACCGCAATGTCCACCATCATGTCGTGGTACCCCTTCATGGCGCGCTGGCTGAACGTCGGCAGCAGAATATGATGAGCCTTCTGCCAGTTCGGTTCATCCGTGTGGGCGGTAAACAGCCCGTCTCCCCCAAAGGCGCGCACATTCGAAAGAGCGGCTCCGATTTTCTTATCGAAACGGGATTCGTCGCACGCGTCCGCGACCAGCTCGTGGCTGGATATCAGCAGCTGCGTTCTGCCCGGCATCTCCAGCTTGAAGATGGGACCCAGCTCATCCGCCAGTTTCATCATGGATTGCAGCGGGCTTTCTTTATCAATTAACGGAAGATTGCCAAGCGGCCCGTAAGTTTTGGGCTGCGGAATTAAAGGTTCTGATTTAGCCAAGACACTCTCGCCCTCCTTGTTCATGCCATACTGGTACTTACACATCCTCTCTACTATTTGAAAAGAAAGGAACGGCTATCCATTTTTTACTCGCGCTCTGGCGGCTACCAGCGAAAAATTACCACTTACATGGATGCCTTATGTAATTATTTCCAGTGTAACGCCAAAAACCGCTCCCGCAAAATAGACAATTCCAGTGAATTGTCCAAAACTAAACACTTTACCGGGATTGTCTATTTATTCGCATCCGATTTTTCCGTTAACGAACTGTACTTAACCGTTCCTCTATTTTTAAAAAGATCACAATTCCTTTATACTGGAAAGTGGAGTGTGAAGAACCATATCGAGGTGACATCATGACCGATTCGCAAACGACCAAAAAAGCGCTGGCCGCATCGCTTAAAAAGCAGATGGAAACGAAACCTCTGGCGAAAATCAGTGTCCAGGATATTTCCTCCGGCAGCGGACTGAACAGACAGACCTTTTATTATCATTTTAAAGACAAATACGACCTGGTTCACTGGATTTACTATTCGGAAGCGGTTGAAAGCATCGCCGATTACCGAGATTACGGGCATTGGAGCGACATGGCCGTACAAATCCTGCACTATTTGATGAAAAATCGCTTATTCTATGTCAATGCGCTCAATACTCCGGGGCAAAACGCGTTTGACGGCTATTTGTTCGAGGCTACCCAGGATATGATCAAACGTGTAGTGGACGATGCTTCCGGCGGCCTTGACGTATCGGATGCGGATAAATGTTTTATTGCGGAATTTTACACCTTCGCGTTCGTAGGCATCGTCGTCAAATGGGTCAAGACGGGCATGAAGGAACTCCCCGAGACGATGATGAAACGGATCAGCGATCTGGTAGACGGTACGCTGACCCGCGCGCTCAGCCGTCACACCGGAATGCAGACGCAGCCGGTTGAAGCCGCGCCTTAACGCCAAAAAAACGCCACCCCTTCTCTCTGCAGGGTGGCGTTTTTTTGTGATGTTAACCGGCATCATGTGACGATTATGCCGAGCATCGGGAGGTTGGGTGCGCTAAGGCTGCTGCGGGGAAACCTTGACCGCCCTAAGTTAGTCGGAGCTGTCCGCCACCGCTGCTGCACCTTGGCTCTCAAGGGGAGACTCCGGATGCCGCAGCATCAACGGAAGCAGCAGCAGCGCGCCGAGGAAGAAAAGGATTCCGCTTCCGGCATAGACCGCTTGGAGCGAGAATGCCGCCTTCATAACGCCCGCGGCCGACATGCCGATTACCATGAATCCCATTAACATGGGCGTAAGCACGCCGCCGACACGGCCGATAAAAGCCGCTTCCGTATTTTTCATCATCATGGTGTTGATTCCGATCATAATACAAGGATAAAACAGTCCCGTCAGCACCTCGAAGCCGATCGTAAGCGGAACGCTCGTGGATAAGCCGATTCCTATCGTTCCGACGGTGCTGGCGATAAGCCCGGCCGCAAGCAGCGATTGCGGCCGCATTTTTTTCGAAAGAGCCATAACGAAACCGCCGCCTACCAGCATAGCCGTTCCGTTCGCCGCCAGAAGCCACTGCAGAAACAGTTTATCCTGCCCGAGGTTTTCGATGGCGATAAACAGCGCCAAAGGCTGGATAATCCCTACCGCCAAGCCCGAAACGGCGAACGTTCCCCCAAGCGTCTTCAGCGCGCGGCTGTTCCAGACGTAGCGGAGTCCGTCCTTCAATTCCTGCTTGAAGTTGCTTTCGGCTTTGGACGGATTCTCCTTATCGGCAGGAAGCGATGTAAGAACGGCGGCGGAAGCGATGAAACATACCCCCATGACCGCTATCGAGATTTCCAGACCGTAATGTTGGTAAACGTATGTTCCGAGAATCGGGCCGAATACCATAAAGATGGCCATCAACGTCTGGAACATCGCCATCACGCCTTGCAGCTGTTCTTCCGGCACATGCTGTTTGAAAAGTTTTAACGCGGACGGCTGGGAGAATTGCGACAAGATCGCCGACACCAGCGTCGCGAAAAACAGCGCCTGCCACGAACCGTACATCACGACGAGCAGGACGGCGAATACGGACAACGCCGAGAGAAGCTCGCAAACGATCATCGTCCGCTTCGGTTTCCACCGATCCGCGAACGTTCCGCCGATAATCGCGAAAAGAAAAATCGGAGCAAATTCAGCGACTGAGATTAACGACACAGACTTGGGATTGTTGTTCGTTATATCCGTCACATACAGCAGAATGGCAAAGTTTCTTACCCAGACGCCAAGCTGCAGCAGAACGTTGGATAAAATAATCGTTCTGACAAAAGCATTTTTAAACACGACTACGAGCCCCTTCCTGTGATTTCCCGCCGAGTTTTTCATCCTCAAAGGAAACCTCTTTAACAAACGATATCTCGATTTGTTTATTCATTACTCAAACATAATATAATAACGTTTGGTTATTGGTCAACAATTATTTGTTTCGTCTACAAAAAATCAGATCCGTTCGTTTCGATGATGATAGGTAAGCTTTTGATTTGATCTCCAGCTTTTCCCCCACCCCAAACCGATCGGGCACCTTTCGACACACTCGGCTTTCCATCGACGGAGCTAGGATTTTTATATCCCAGAGTCACTCCCAAACTGTCCTTTGAAACGAGTCACCAGACTGACCTAACAAACCACACCGTTACCTCTCCCTATTAGATGGGGTTCTATTTGAAAAATCTATAACCGATAGAACCGATCCAGATTGCAAGCAATATCCATATCATAATGAACAATGCCCCAGTCACCCAATTCTTGGGTTTACCTTTCTTCCGGATCTCTTCTGCTTTTTCCCTACAATCCTGTATTACTTCTTGCGGAATTAGCTTCAGAGCAAGTGTAATACCTAACGGGACGATTATCAGGTCATCAAGATACCCAAGAAATCGGTATAAAGTCAGGGATAAGGTCTATTGGGCTGAAGGCGTAGGCTGCCACGCAGAGCGCAATCAGCTTCGCATACCAAGGTACCCGAGGATGTTTGTACGCAAGATACAGAACGAATATATTGCGCTTGATCTCTCTCGCCTTAGCTTTTACTCTATCGATCATTTTTTCCTGTCCCATACTTCCCCCCGACGTGAATGAAAGTCATGACTAAATCATAACCGATCCACATGAGGGTTGGATAGAATTCTTAGTGCAGCAGGTTTTCAGTCAGATGCTGTTTCATGGACACTGAGAACTTCTTAAATAGGCCCGTCAGAACCGAATTTGATCGTACGATACTTGATGACTGACTTGGCCAGCAGTTGGCGCATGCGGGGCGCACGTTTTGACCCTCTACCCTTCCTTTCGCTTTTCTGTGTGTTTCAGCTTTTCAGGCATTGTTCCCATCTCAACTCCTTTCGGAGTAATCCGCTGATCGAATTGCAGGACATCGTTATGCGAAAAATAAACATAATCCACTCCCGGCTCATCCTTAAAAACAACGACTGTATAGAAGGAAGGAAGTTTCATCCCCCAAACCCCTTTGACCGATGCCAGTTCCTCTTCTTTATAGCTTTTTTCATGAATCAGATAGCTCTTTACCCGTTCTGCATACACGATTTTATTTCCCTGAACATAGACAAACGGAGCCAGTAAAACGATCAGAACGATTGACAGCGCAATAATCTTTCCACGGCTTATGTTCCGCACGTTTGCGACTCACTTTCAATGTGCCTCGACAAATCCGCGTACGCCTCTTTGAGCCATGGATGAACGACTCTGAGCGTGTCTTTCCGGCTCCATAAGTAGCGGATATAGGCAAAAGCCGCATGGTCAATCGAAAGCGCAAGGCCTCTATTCAGCTCTTCAAGATACGGGGGCGTGCCTATCTGATCCCAAGCTACTTTGTCAGCCGTAAAAAGCAGCTTATCCATCTGCGATGCCTGCTTTTTGAGCGTGGTGTGGCATTCAACCGCACTCAAGATCTCAGGGTCCTCCACTCCGAATAGATCCCGTGCTATCGCTTTCGACAGCTTCTGGTGAATGATCATCGGAAAGCTTTCTTCCTCCGGAAGCACCTCGATCCCAAGCTGAACCGACACGGAAATACGCGCATCGTTGGGAAATACGGCGCTGATGTCATGTAAATAGCCCGACCGCGCCGCTGTTTCCGGGTCCGCCCCGTAGCGGACGGCCAATTCGCGGGCCTGTTCGCCCACTTTCATGCAATGCTCCGCGGTTTCGCGGTGTCCGTTTTCAGTGAGAAAAGCATACACATCTTTTTTCAAATCGCCTGACAGTTCCGGTCGGACCAGATGCTCGTAAACGTTCATTTTCATCACTTCCCAACTGTTTTATAAGGGTCACTCTGTAAGTATAAAAGGATATTCCAAGGAATTCCAAATAAACCTTTCCTAAAACTAAAAAAGTCCGCCGCACGCTTCCGTAAGAAACGCACAACGGGCTGTATTCTGCAGCCGCTATTGGAGAGGCGGTCGTAGCTTTTTTAGTAGAGGGCCGCGTTGCACATAAGGAAAAGAACTCGGAAGCACGCAAAGAAAAAGCCAGCCGGCAATCCGGCTGACCTTCGGTATCCTTATCGCGCTCATTACCCTGCCTATGCAGGCAGAGTATGCAGCGTTTTACGGGGAATTAAGCCCAATTCCCTTTGCGGAAAATCGGTTCGATCGTCCCGTCGGCCAGCTCGCCGTCAATGTCCATTTCCGCCGAGCCGATCATGAAGTCCACGTGGGTAATACTGTCGTTGAGGCCCGCTTTCGTCAGTTCCTCCACCGACATTTTCGTTCCCTCCGGGATGCTGAAGCCGAAGGCTTTCCCCAGAGCAAGGTGATTTGACGCGTTCTCATCGAACAGCGTGTTAAAGAAGATGATGTTGCTCGCGGAAATAGGAGATTCATGAGGCACAAGCGCAACCTCGCCCAGATGGCGGGCTCCTTCGTCCAGTTCGAGAAGTCCTTTTAACGCTTCATAGCCTTTCTCCGCCTGAAAATCCACGACACGGCCGTTTTCAAACGTAAGCGTGAAATTCTCGATCAGATTCCCCTGATAGCTCAGCGGCTTCGTACTGCGTACAACTCCGTTCGTGCCGTCCTTAAGCGGCGAAACGAACACTTCCTCCGTCGGAACGTTCGGATTGTACGCATCCCCCTTCTCGTTCGCCGTCGAGCCGCCGGACCAGATGTGCCGCTCCGGCAGCGTTATGCTCAGCTCCGTGCCCGGCGCCCGGTAGTGAAGCTTCCGGTACTGTTTGGCGTTCAGCTCCTCCACTTTAGTACGGAGCGTCGCATTGTGCCGCTCCCAGACCTGAACGGGATTGTCCTGATCCACGCGGGTAGCTTTGAAAATCTGCTCCCACAGGGCGGCCACGGCTTCATCTTCCGGCAGATCCGGGAATACTTTACTGGCCCACCCTGTGGACGGAGCTGCGAGAATCGACCACGTCAACTTGTGAGAGGTCATGTATTCTCTCCATTTGGCAAGCGCTTTTCCCGCAGCCTTGGAATAAGCCGAGATACGTTCAGGCTTCACTCCTTGAAGAAGTTCCGGGTTGCCCGAATCAATAAGCAGATAGGCGCCGCCCGTTTCGGCCAGCTCTTCCACCGCCTGCGCTCTCCATGCCGGATAGGTATCGAACGAATCGTCGGGAGCAAGCGTGTATCTCAGCTTCGTAATAACATCGTCCATCCATTCGATGTGCACCGATTTCGCTCCCGCCTCGTAAGCCTTTTGCGCGATAAAACGGGTTAAAGGGGCCTGCTGAATGGAAGCATTCACCCATAAGGACTGACCGGGCTGTATGTTCAAACCGACTTTCACCGCTAACTCGGCGTATTTCTCCAGGTTTTTTTCGAATTGATTCGCCATATTCATTCTCCTTTGTTGATAAATTCAATGCTCGGACTGCTCGTTATGTAGGTTCCTCTTAACTTGTTCGACTTTCGAAGCCGTATTCCTTGTGGCACAGCCGCAAAATGCTCCGACGCCGGATCAATCGTTTTCTTTCCGGCGTTTCCGGAAGCGCCTGACTTTCATCAGGTTGCCGCACATCTTATCGTCACACCACCGGGCCGTCCGGCTTCTGCTCTCGTCGAAGAAAATCCAACGGCAGTCTTCATTGGCGCAGATTTTGAGCCGCCGCACGTCTTCTTCCGCCAGCAGCCGCGCATATGCGACGGCCACCCGGCCCATGACCGCGGTCCAGCCCCTATCGCCCGTCGTGCTCTCCAGCCGCCAGCCCCCTTCTTCCCTCGTCAGCACCGGACGGGAAGGTACTTCGGCCATCGCTTCGTTCAGCCTGGCGATGTCTCCATGATCAGGCTCCCTGCCGGAGCTTGCGCATTCCGTGATCGCGCGCATGGCCTTCCGGAGCTCCCCGAGGGCGGTGCGTTCGCGGGGCTGTGGAGGAATCTGGGCCTGCAGCTCCCACTTCTCGAGAAAAGCTTCCAGCCAGCCCGGCCGGTCCAGCCTGTCCTCGCTCCGCCCCGTTCCCCGCCAGTCGTACCACTGGCTGTTCATAAACTCTAAAGCCAAATTTTCCAAAGCAACCTCCGGATAAAGATTGAGTCCTTTTCCAATTCATGCTAAAATTTAAGATGTAACTACCATAAACGATTTAGATGGTTACAATAAATCTGTGCGAATTGTCCGCACATCGGGCAGGCTTATCGCACAACCTATCCACTCATCATGACATCGTCTTTCTAATTTTACACCATTCTTAATTTAGGAGGAAATCGAATGAACGGATTGGATCTTCTTAAACGCGGCTGGGAACACGCTTACGGTACGGAAGACTGGTATGCCCCTCTGAAGGATGCCGTCAGCGGGATAAGCGCGGAGCAGGCTTCCTGGCGGCCGCCGGGTGAAGCGGGCAATACCATCTGGGAGACAGTCAACCATCTGGTCTACTACAAGCAGCGGCTGCTGGAGCATCTGCAGGGCGAAGAACCGGACAACTGGGCTCAAAACAACGACGTCACGTTCAAAACGCCCGATACGCACGGTTCCGAAGAAGCTTGGCAGCGGACACTCGGGGAGCTCGACGCCGTTCATACCCGCATCGGAAGCCTTCTGGGCACCAAATCCGATTCGGACATGGACGCTGTATATCGCGATTCCCCGATCGGTTTCCGCATCAGCAGCATCATCCAGCACGATGCTTTTCATACCGGCGAGATCGTGCTGATCCGTAAGCTGCAAGGTTCCTGGCCGGCGACTCGCCACTACGAATAAAGGCACGGGCCCGTTTAACCGGCAAAAAAAGCCGTCTGAACCTCTTCCTATACAGAAGAAGTTCAGACGGCTTTTTTTATCATGACCGGAACGGTACATCTTGCCGACCCCGATTGGAGATCATTTCTATCACGCGATGCTTCTCAAATCCGCTCTCTTACTTGTGCCAAAGCATCCCGCTTTATTTCTTCCGATTCTCTCAGCAGAAGCGTTCCTTTGTCCCTATACACGTTCCGGCTGTCACCTGACATGGTATTTAAGTTGATTTCCACCGTGATCCAGGCGGATTGTACCGCGGCTTCCAGCATCAGGACGGCAATTCCCAGATCGGAGACCACATTCTTGTTGACTGCCGGGGCGAGTTCCGCCAACCGCCGCATGACCGCGAGGCACGCCTCCATCAGTTCCAGCGGCACAGCCGCCGCATAAGCGGAGGCTTCCCGGATGGCGAGACTCCGGGCTTCTTTCTCGGCGGGAGTAGAAGCCGGCAGCTTCAGCGCCTTCATGAACCCGTTGAATGAAGCCATATCTTTTTCCTGTAAGGATTCGAACTCCACGATGGCCTGCCGAAAAAGATCCGCATTCTCAAGCATCGCGGCCTCTTTATCATGGAACTTGGCCCCCGTCGTCAACTGGGCCGTCATCGAGCCCATGGATGCCCCGAGGGCTGCTGCCAGAGCCGCAATACTTCCTCCTCCGGGCACCGGTGACTCCGAAGAAGCCTCGAACAGAAATTCGCGAATGGACTGATCGTACACCCTCATTTAAGCCCTCCCTCCCCGATCTGCATTCCGACCGCTTTTAACAAATTTTCAAACAAGATCAGCGTCGTTAACGTCCCCACGCCTCCCGGCACCGGCGTCATCGCCTTTACCCGCTGCAGAGCATCCGGACTCACATCCCCCGTTAATCCCGTGTCCGTTTCGTTGATGCCCGCATCGACAATAACCAGATCCGGGTGCACCATGTCCGCGGTAATCATCCCCGCCCTT
This sequence comes from Paenibacillus chitinolyticus NBRC 15660, assembly GCF_000739915.1. GTDB lineage: Bacteria > Bacillota > Bacilli > Paenibacillales > NBRC-103111 > Paenibacillus_F > Paenibacillus_F chitinolyticus. The sequence continues at coordinate 661,037 of NZ_BBJT01000002.1, forward strand.
CCGGCCGCTGTAATGAGGATGTCCGCACCGGCAATATGACGCGCGAGATTCTCCGTGTGCGAATGGCATACCGTTAGGGTCGCATGCTCCCGCAGCAGCATAGGCATCAACGGCCTGCCGACGGTTTCGCCCCGTCCGACGAGCACCACATGCCGCCCTTTCAGCTCGAATCCGAATTCCTTTAAGATGCGGATACAAGACTGGGGCGTTGCCGGGTACAACCCTCTTGTGCCGAGGAAACAGGCAAGTTTGCTGCCGGGCGTAATCCCGTCCACATCTTTGTCGGGACGGATAAGCCCGGAGGCTTCGGACGGGTTCAAATGCCGGGGCAGCGGAAGCTCCAGCATGATTCCGTGCACGCTTTTGTCCTCGTTCAGCTCTCCGAGATGTCCGAGCAATTCCGACTGCGTAATGCCCGGTTCGAATTCCGTCAGACGGTAGCGGATGCCGAGTTTATGAGCCGTCTTTTCCTTGGCTCTGGCGTAATATTCGGAAGCCGGGTCCCCTTTTATGAGCACAACCGCCAGGGAAGGCTCTATCCCCCGCTTTTTCCACGCGTCCGTTTCTATTCGGATCGAGTCTCTTAACCGACCGGCAATATCTGCCGTTTTCATTGACATTCCCATGTGTTCCGCCCCCCGATTTATTGGTTTCCCGCAAAAAGAAAACAAAAAAAGTATCCGCAGACCGCGGTTTCCCGTTATCTGCAAATACTTTCGCCCAGGCGTACGGCTATATTTCCCGTGTGCTCCCCCGTGGTTCCCCACGTTCCGCCAGTCACACACTCTTCCAGTGGCCTCAGTTTAGCACAGCGGGCGTTCTGCGGTAAAGTGCCGGAGAAGCATTTTTTTTCAAGACCGTTCGGTATACCGCCTCATTTATAAAGTTTGAACATTTCCCGGTTTTCTGCTACCGCGTTCTTTCACCATCGTTCTCGTGATAAGCAGCATGGAGACGACAATGAGCGCAGCGGGGATGTAAAAGATAGACGGCGTGATGCCTTCTATAAGAAGCGGCAGGAAATAGCCGACCAGGGAAGCCAATTGGGAAATCACGACATACAGGCTGGCTCCGAACCCGGTTTTATGCAAAAACATCCGCTGGACGTAGCCCATTGCCACCCCAAGCAGCACGGCCACGTAAAACGAATACAGCGGCTGCATAGCGAAAAAGAACGGCAAATAATCGACATTGGCGTACACCAGATAGACGATCAGGGCGAACAGGCCTGCGAATAAAATGACCGGCTTGAACCCGTATTTCAGCGCCCAATAGCCCGCAACCGTCATAAACAACAGTTCGAACACCGCCTGCGCGCTCCATATGTAAGACATCAGCTCCGGATTGCCGAACTTCTCGTTCACGACAAGGGGGAGATACAGTCCCCGAATCGCATCGGCGCACGACAGCATAAGGAGCGCGGCCAGCATAGCCAGCGAGAAAGGCTCGCCGCTCTTCTTAACGACCGCTTTGGAAGGCGCTTCCACCGTTTCCCGGTAAAACAGGAGAAGGACGAAGAGCGCCGTGTATCCCCCAAGATTGCCCCAGAGTACTCCGTAAAAGGTGAACCATAAGTAAATGTTCGCTCCCAGCAGCAGTCCCGTAAAAAAACCGACGCTGAAAGACGCGCGCAGCCAGAGCTGCGAAATCTCCACGATGTCGGGCGCAAGCTTCGAGAAATGGTTCCGCGCCATGGCGAACATCTGACCCATAATCATTCCGGACGGGGCCGATGCGATTGACATGCCCACCAGCGCGGACACGTACCCGTCGGCTCTCATATAGATCAGCAGCCCGGCCGCACACACCACAGCAGCCGCCATGGGGATGATTTTCTTCCGCGGAATTTTATCGCTCAGAATGCCCACGCTAATCGTGAAAATCATATTGAGCACAAGTGATAGGGCAAAAATCGACGCGATCTCGCCTTTCCCGAGTCCGATCCCTTCTTTTAAGTAAATGGCGTTCATGGGCGCCAAAATCCCGACGCCGATTCCGTACAAAATCATCGCCAGGACCAAAACCCATGCTTTTTTTACGGAAATAAACAATTTAATGTCTGCCGCAACACTCATAACCGGCTCACTCCCTTCCTCTTCCGCATTCGTATACTTCTAATTCGTTTCTTTCGACAATTTCCCTTTTAATTCTAACTTATTTTCCAATTTATGATTTTCGCAAAAAAATATCCAAATTTTCGGGATATTGTGGAGGAGATGTTTTACTATTTAAACCATTTTATGTCTATAAATAGTTCTAAAGACCTACTTCCATTGCTTCTACCTTATACTATAATATGGATATGAGGAGGTGAATTGATTCATTTAGACATAAATTGACAGGAGGTAGATGCTAAACTTTTTGACAGGCAGGAATTAAAGCTCATTTGCTGCTCTCGGTAGATAGCCATTCACTGCTTACGATGCCGAATCCTGACCTATCCACCAGAATCACTCTGGTTTGTGTCATTATGATTTTTTACGATTCGCAGCAGTATAGTTCTAAATTCCCTGTATTCCAATTCAATTAAATCGGAGGTATTAAACTAATGTCCCAATCCATTTCATGGAACCGCTCTCTTTTCAAAGTTTCTCCTTTTCTCGTAGCATTTGCTGCGCTCGTAATCGGTGCCATCTGCTCGCTCGTTTTCGCTGAAAGCGCTTCCGCTCATGGTTACATCACAGGTCCGGCAAGCCGCGCAGCCCTCTGTAATCAAGGCATTAACAAAAACTGCGGAGCCATCGTGTACGAGCCGCAAAGCCTTGAAGCACCTGGCAGCTACCCTGCAGGTGGTCCTGCTGACGGTCAAATCGCCGGCGCTGGCGCCGCTTTCCCTGAACTGAACGCTCAAACTGCAGACCGCTGGTCCAAAGTGAACATCAACAGCGGAAGCAACACGTTCACTTGGAAGCTGACTGCCGCACACGCAACGAGAGAATGGAAATACTACATCACGAAAACTGGCTGGAATCCTAACGCAGCTCTGAAACGTTCGGATTTCGAACTGTTCTGCTCCTTCAACGACGGCGGTAAAAAACCGAACCCTTCCACTTCCCACACTTGTGACGTTCCTGCCCGCAGCGGTTACAACGTAATCCTGGCTGTTTGGGAAATCGCCGATACGCCTAACGCTTTCTACAACGTAATCGACGTTAACGTAAACGGTGGCGGAACTGGTACACCTACAGACAATCAAGCTCCTACTGTTCCTGCTGGCGTGACTGCTTCCGGCGTAACAGCTAACTCCGTAACTCTGAACTGGAGCGCTTCTTCCGACAATGTCGGCGTAACGGGTTACGATGTATACCAAGGTTCCACTCTTGTAGGAACTTCCACGACAACCAGCTTCACGGTAACAGGCCTGGCGGCTGACACTAGCTACACGTTCACAGTTAAAGCGAAAGACGCAGCAGGCAACACTTCCGCTGCAAGCTCCGCTGTAACGGCTAAAACAGCTGCCGGCGGTGATGGCGGCACGACTGCACCTGCTTGGAGCGCATCCTCCGTTTACACAGGAGGCAACCGCGTTACTTACAACGGTGTCGTATACGAAGCCAAATGGTGGACTCAAGGCGAAACTCCTGGGAAAGCCGACGTTTGGAAAACCGTTTAATTCACTTAACAAGCAGGACCATCCGAAGCTCGTCTTCGGATGGTCTTTTTTATTTGGACATGAGGACTCTGTCTCACAGCACCGCTCTCTTTTTAGTGTATTGCGCGAAAAAATGTTTAGCATCGGGCTGAACGGGTAATTTTCTGTAGAGCAAGCAACCTTACGTTTGAGGAGGTAAACGAAAATGGGTAAAAAAATGATGTTTACTGCAATTGGTCTAGGAGCTGCTTACTTACTCCGCAATAAAGACGCCCGCCAGAAATTGAAGGATCAATTCCAGAGCTTTACGGGTTCCGCCAAAACTCAACAGACCCTGCAATAATCCATAGGAAATTAAAAACTCCTCCGAACCCTTGTAATGGGTATGGAGGAGTTTTTTGCTGCTTTATATAATCCGGGAAATAATTCCTGGATTACACAAGATAAGGAGGGCCTGTTTACAATCCTTATCTCCCTCCTCGATTGAGCTATCCGGTTTGCCGGAGAGTCAAAGTTCCTGTAAAATAAATTTAAACGTAACGATTACGGTTTTTCTGGCATGGCCGTTTCCTGACAAGCATATAGTGAGAACATATCTTTACTCAAGAAAGGAACTTAAACCGTGACAATACCTGTATTCGTCCTTAGCGGTTTTTTGGGCAGCGGTAAAACGACCCTTCTGCTCCGTATGCTCGAAGAATCGAAGAAGCTTGGTCTGCGCCCCGGGATATTGATGAACGAACTGGGCAAAGCGGATGTCGACGGCTTGATTCTTGAAGGGCACAGCTCCGCTTCGATTGAAAAACTGCTGGACGGCTGTGTCTGCTGCAGCAAGAAAAGCGAGCTTACCGGCAGCTTGCAGGCTCTGCTTGTCCGCAAACCGGATATTTTGTTCATTGAGCTGACCGGTGTGGCCAACCCGGAAGAAATTGCCGATGTGCTTACGGAACCCGGTCTGCTGGGCCGTGTTGCCCTTAAACAGGTCATCACCGTGCTCGATGCCGAAAACTTCATGGATTACAACAGTCTGTTTGCATCGGACAAACAGCTCGTACGGACACTTAGGAGGCAGGTAGAAGTCGCCGACCTTATTCTGGTTAATAAAACGGATTATGTGCACCGCATTCGGCTGCACCAGATCGAGAAGGCCATACGCAAGCTGAACGGGCACGCCATGCTCGTCTATACGACCCATTGCCGCGTCGAGCTTAAGCCGATCCTGGAGGGAGTCCAGCCCGTACAGAAGGGCCCCCTGACGGTCCGGCCGATCCGGATGACGAAGATCACGACTCATCCGAAGGAGCCCAGCACAGCCGGAACCGGACGCGGCATGCATCCCGCAGATTCGCCGGAACCAGCGGAAACCGCGCCTTCCCACTCCCGCGTCCGCACCGTCACTCTCCCGTGGAATCAGGCTGCGGGGCTGACCAAAGCGGATGTGGACGCCTTCCTCCAGCGGTGGAAGGACGGTCTGATCCGCGCCAAAGGTTATGTGACGTTCGCGGAATCCAGTCACATGCATTTGCTTCAGTACGCAGGAAAGCGGAGTTATTGGGAGCCTTCCTTTTATCAGGGAGAACCGTATCTCGTGTTTATCGGAATCGACCTGGATACGGACCGGCTGAGCGAGGAATGGCAACGTCTTCAGGATACACCGCAGCCGCAGTCCCTTGAACCCGAATCCGGCCGCCGCCGGAAGTAGCTTCAGGCACGGAATGGATCGGAGATGCCTTCAATACGGCATAACCCGTACGAGTTTTTTGCTCCCTCCTCCCTGTTCTGTTGATGGTATCTACGATTAAGTGCCTGCTACATCCGGCTCTTGCACCGCAAACAAAACCGCTTTCCGTCGGAAAGCGGTTTTGTTGTGGCCGCAGCCTTTATTTTCCGAGATCGGCAAAATCACCGGCATACGGATATACGTAAGGGGACGAAGGCTCCTTGATTGTCTGGATAACGGCCCCCTCCAGCTTCATCACATCTTTACCTTCGTACACGGACTTGCGGATCGTGCCTTTCACCGTCACCCATGTATCCTTGAGATACGAATCCGCACCCGGAGCTTCAACGATAACGCCGTACGGAGACGCATCGGCAGAGCAGCACTGCATCGTCAGTCTTGCGACGACGAACTGGTTTTTGGGCATGTCGTCCTCCCGGTAAACGAAGCCGCTGATTTCCATCTGTTTCCCCGCAAAATTCCCGGCGAACAGATCCACGGCCGTCAGCCTTTCCATAAAACCCTTCTCCCCGATAAGAATGGTTTTATTTTGGTAAAGCCGCATGGCCAGCTTCGCGTAATCTTCCGTAAACCGGCTGCCTTTGAACATCTCCTTGAGCCTGGCTTCTTCTGTATCTTCCTTGCCCCGGCTCGCTTCCTCCTCTGAAGATTGCTGCTTCTCGGGCGAATCGTCCCGGGTACCTGCATTCCTCTGCGTCTGGAGGTTGGAGGCATTCAGTTGTATCCCTTTGACTTGAACGATATCGCTCCCCGTTACCCGGTCGGGCAGCAGAAAGCCCAGCAGCAGCGGTAAAAGGAACAAGGAATAAGCCGCACCGTGCGAAAGCTTCGATTTCCTTACACCGGGCTCGCATCCGCAGTCGGATTCATTGCCTGCAGCGGGCTGCAGAGCCAGATAAACCTGGATCACGGCCAGTACGAACAGGGCGATCGCCGAAGCTTTGACGTACGGTACCAGGTGGGGCGCCAAATAATGCGACATGCCGCCCGTTTTGACCAGATAAACGATATAGAACGAAAACCCGCATAGAATCGCCGCCCTCATAAAAGAATGGAAGGCGTAAACGCGCCTGTCTTCCACCCGGTTCACCTCCCCCAATTCAAAGCGTTAGTTGAAAAACAGGTGTTCGACAATGACGGAACCTGCAAACACGGTCATCGTGATTAGAACGGCCAGCAGCAGGACAAACTTCGTTTTGAAGACGGACAGGAGCATCAGCGTGCTTTTAAAATCGAGCATGGGCCCAAAAACGAGGAAGGTGAGCAGCGAACCTTTGGAAAACGTTTGGAGAAAGGAAGAAGCGACGAATGCGTCCGAGGTGGAACAGAGCGACAATATGTAGGCAAAACCCATCATAAACAGATGCGGAAGCACCTCCCCCTCCCCCAGCGCCGACAAATCCCCTCTGGGCACAAACGCCTGAATAACGGCCGTAACGAGAGAGCCGAGAATGAGATATTTCCCCATATCGAAAAATTCCCCGCCCGCGTGACCCATCATCGTAACGAATTTGCCGCCGCCCTGCACGTGCGCGCAATCTTGTCCGTTCTCGGCATACAGCGAATCCAGTCTGTGTTTCAGCGGATTTTGGTTAATGAACGCGTACACGAACAAGCCGATAAACGCGCTAACTCCAAGGGCCAGTCCCATCCGGGCATACACCATTTCGGGATTCATCCGGAACGCCGTGTATGTGGCCGCATAGACGACCGGGTTCACGATGGGACCCGCCAGAATGACGATTACGCCTATGTACAGCGGCATTCCCTTGTTGATCAGCCGCCGGACGACCGGGATCATGCCGCATTCGCAAATCGGAAACAGGATGCCCAGCAGGCAGGCATATACGAATCCGAGCAAAGGATTCCGGGGGATCGCTTTGCGGATCCAGGTTTCCGGGATGTAGACCTGCATGAACGAGGAAAGCAGCACACCGAGCATAATAAAAGGAACCGCTTCGAGCACGATGCCGATAAACATCGTCTTGAACAGGCGGAGAACCGAAGGGTCCGGCAGCCCCGCATTCCCTGTCCGTACGGCTTGCCAAGCCAGTACAGCCAGGAAACTTCCCGCTGCGATATAAATCAGATGTCTTTTTCTCATCCCTCTGCTTGCTCCGCTGAAATGCACGTTCTCCCCTCCTGTGTATGACAGTATCCTTATTTTAATCGTAATTATTACGTTTTTCAACAAAAAAGACTTCTCCCTTAAACCCGTTCCTCTTCTTCATCCCTATGCGAGTTTGACTGAATCTATGACAAGCTCCTTCCCTTGTCCCTTTCGTAAAGCCATAAAAAATCCCGGCACGCGAAAACGCGTTACCGGGAAAACACTTCAACGGCTCTGATTTAAACCCCCACGACCTGTTTCACTTCCGTGGGCAGGTCCGCAGGTTCCAGCCGTTTTTCCGGCTTCCAATAAAGGAGAGCCGCTTTGAAATTGTGCGGGTAAATCAGCTTGCCGTCTTCTTCTCGCACATAAGCGTACAAGAGCTCCACAGCCTTCTTGCGGTCATACTCCTTGTCCAAAACCGCGCTCAGGTTGTCCTTCAGCAGCTCTTCCTCCGTATCGTAGGCATACGTTTTGTGCAGATTGACAATTTTACAGTTCGCGTCGATTCCCAGTTCATACAGCAGATTCTGCAAATGGATGTAATCTCTGCGTTGAAATTTGATCCGGCAGCCGAGCTGCTCCTGGATGTCCTTGTAGTGCGGTCTTTCGGGACCGCTTACCATCCCCGCGATTCCGAGACGCTTCGCCGTGTTGTTGATATGCAGCAGCGCCCGGTCGATCTCCTGCATCCGGTAGTAACAATTGACGCCGAATACCACGTCGGCCCGCTTCACCTCGGGAAGCTCTTCCCATTTGGCATGCACGAAGTTTACATGATTCCAGCCCTTCCGCTCCGCTGAGGCTTTCAGGAAAGCAAGCACGCTTTCGGAGCTGTCGACGCAGGTGAGGGAACCCGCTTTCTCGGCCGCTTCGAACGTATAATTTCCCCAGCCGGGACCGATTTCCAGCACATCTTCGCCGGGATCGATAAGAGTGATCAGCTCCTTACGCAGGTTGGCGACCCAGGAATCCACCCCGGCTTGTTCTTTCTTTTTCATAAAAGTGTTCCAGAACCCTTCTTCCTTGACGTCATCGGTCATCCGTACCGGAAGATTTCCGTCCCAGTCCTTCATCCCCTCCTGCCAGAGGGTTTTGTAATTCGTATTTAGTTTGACTCCGTAATACATCGTGTTCCTCCCCATACGGTTTGAAGATACTTGTACATCATTCTTTCGTTCAAAATGCGGCGGACTTCATTTTACCCGTAAAGCCGGAGGATTCAACCGATCCGAAACAAATAAAAACATCCCGCCGAAGGCAGGATGTTTGGGTTCATCGCATGAATACGCCGGGGTTAGGACCCGACGATTAGGGAGAACATTCGCATCAACGCCATCCTATATCCGCGTAGGAATGAAGTTACCGGTAAACAGGCAGGTCTCCTGACTCGGGAACCCTATGCGCGCCTTCCCGGATTCACCAGTGACGTGATGCGCTTCGGCCGGGGCTTCGCCCCTTTTCCCCTTACAGTGGCGGGACCGTATCGGAATTGCACCGAACTTCCCTTTTAATCCGTTCCCTCTCCTCAGAGAAAGAACCGGAACCCGTTCAATAAAGAATGTTTGAACTTTCATTGTCTAAAGAAAAGCATACATGCCAAACAACTTCACGATTAATAGTAGTCCAAATCCGGCGTTTTGGCAAATGACCGAAGCATGCGGTCAAGCAGGTGTACCGGTAAGCCTGGCTCGCCTTACTTCGGACTATTAAGTCGACCCGTGACGGTTATGACTCCGCTGTTCCCCTTCAATAATCAGGTTGATTTGATCAATAAAATCTTTTGCCAGTTCAAGCTGTTTATAGGCAAATTCCAAATCTCCGCTGCCTGAAAGCGCGAAATCCAAGTTACCTAAAGTGGACATCAGTATGCGTGCGGTAACAGCAAATCCAAAAGCTTGCTTATCGGCCTGATTATTTATCCCACTCCAGATATATTGAAAGGTCGGCTCCTGAATTCCATTGAATAAGGCAAGATTGCCTACATAGGAAGCCAAATCCCAGTATGCGGGCATCAAGGATAAATCTTCAAAGTCCGACCAGACCCAGCCTTCGGGACTCGGTATTAAGTTTCTTGAATGAGCATCTCCATGAGACGGTATTAGCAAGCTTGTTTCGAGGCGCATCTGTCTATCAATCGCGAAGAGCAGACTTAGCAAATTTTGTATACGCTGATCCGGATGTTTCATTAATCTAAAAGCCGATTGACATGTCCGTTCCCAAACACCAAGCATAGGAATCTCGTCGGAAAAATCTTTCAATGCCAGTGAAAGTCTATTCACCAGTTCAACTGCTTCGCTTGGCGAAGGGCGTTGCAGTTCTGTAGGGGGAACATACTGCCAAAACGTCACCCATGTGCCGCCGATATCGTATGGTCCTGCATCCGTACGGTCAGTTGGCAATCGGACCGGCACTCCCTTTGAATGGAGATGACGTGCGGCTCTTAATTCACGAACCAGTACCTTGTAAGCGTAATCCGCATTATTTTTTGAAAGCACAGCGGCTATTCGGGCCACAATCGGATACGGGGCCAAATGAACGATCAGGTTCCCGCCATTACCAAGCTCGAGAGGAGTAATGTCCTTTAATCCGGCTTTTTCTGCGATTAAAACCGTTTTTGAAATAAGGCTGCTATTATTCGGCATTCCGAGGGCTCCTTAGTTCTTAGTTAAATATAAAATGATCTTAGCATCGTTGTCGTGTCCCTCATAGGTATTAAATATTTAACAATCAACTATTCCCATTCACACTTCCGTTAACGCGAACTTCCGTTTGGAGGTACTGACAACTTACTAATCTCCGCCCCTTCACATAGGCTGTTATAAACCCCACGAAATGGAGTCTGAGATGATGAGCCTGCCGAAAGTCCCCCAGCATCTCGCCTGGCACGAAACTTTGGAGCTTCACGAGCTTGTGAGCCTTCAGACCGGACAACTGATCGCTTGTAAACAAAAATTACCCACGCTTGCGGACGAAGGGCTTCAAACGCTCTTCAGAGCGGCGATACAAACCTTGGAGCAGAATCTGAACGAGCTGCTGGCGTATTACCCCGAAGCGCCTGCCGCCTCCAGGAATAAAAATGCGGAGCTGCCCGTCCTGGAAGCGGGACAGCTTCTCGCTTTTGCCAAAACCGCCGTACGCAGCTACGCCTGCGCCCTCACGGAAACCGCGACTCCCCGTCTCCGGGCAACCTTTGTGAAACATCTGTTGAGAGCGGTCGAATTTCACGCCAAAGTGTTCAACCGGATGTATGCAGACGGTGCGTACCCCGCTTATGACCTGAAGGAACTGCTGGAAAACGACGCGGCCAACGCCCGGGCCGCCCTCTCCCTCGAATAACGGCAAAAAACCGCCAAGGAACGGCACGACTGCCTGCCCCTTGGCGGTTTTTCGTTGTGCGGGAACGGCTTCCGCCCCGCACACTCTTTTATTGAAACCGGTATGTCCATAACCGCTCGTAGCCGAAGCGTTCCTGCACCTCTTTGTCGTTCGCGGATTTGCCGCCGAGCTGTCCGTTGAGCTGGAACTGGGAGCTGTGTGCAAGGATCGAGCCCAGCTTCTGCCCCAGATACGGCCTGACATCGTTCACGACATCCGCTTTGCCGAGCACATCCTCGCACCCTTTGGAAAAAGCGATGCAGTGAACGACCGGTCTCTCTTCCACGGGGATTCGCTGGACCGTATCAATCACGGCCGCGCCCGTTGCGTCATGATCCGGATGCACACTGTAGCCCGGGTAGAACGTAATGACAAGCGAAGGATTCAGCTCGTCGATAAGTCCGCGGATTTTGCCGACGAGCAGTTCGCGGTCTTCGAATTCAATCGTTTTATCGTGAAAGCCCAGCATGCGCAAATCCTGAATTCCGATTGACCGACACGATTCCTCAAGCTCGGCTTTGCGGATTTCAGGCAGTGTCACGCGGTTGGCCGCAAGGGGATTGCCCATGTTGCGTCCCATCTCTCCCAGTGTCAAGCATGCGTAAGTCACCGGGGTTCCCTGTCGTATATGGCCGGCAAGCGTACCGGATATGCCGAACGCTTCGTCATCGGGATGCGGCAGGACGACCAGTATGTGTCGTTCCATCTCCATCTACCTTCTCTCTTTGTAAGTTAAAAAGGGTCGCGGCTCAGCTGCAGCGAAACGACGAGCTTACCGTCCTTATCATGTCCCGACAAAATCAGTCTCTGCGTCTCTGTTTCATCCCAATGGGTAAGTCCCTCGGAATAAACCCAGCCTTCTTCCATTTTGAGCCCTACCCGGTAGGGGCCGTTTCCGGCAATGGAGCCCTGCAGATAACGGATCTTCGAATTGCGGATAAACGTCGAGGCCGTATGTTTGGACTGGTCAAGGTGGGAAGCGTAAGCCCCGTTCGTCATTTCCAGATGAATATACAGGTCCTGGCCCTTAAGCAGATCAAGAACTTGCTGGACGGCCGCCTGATTAATAAACTGCATGAAGATTCCTCCAGTAATATACTGACGTATTCACCTAAACTATTGTATGCGGCTAATATATTGTAGGTTTAAATGTAGCTTATTATAAAACATTCCGATCGACTTCACAAATCGCATCGGGTGCGGATAGACCCGGTATTCGGGCCTGTACAAACAAAAAACCCGCTCCACGGCGGGTTTTCACGGCTTCTATCGTTCTTTTATCCGAGCGGACCACTTGGCCATCAGACGTTTGAGCTCACCCGAAAGGACCGGCTTGCTGATATAATCGTTCATCCCGGATGCCAGGCACTGTTCTTTGTCTTCTTCTCTGGCAAAAGCGGTTACGGCAATGATGACGGGAGGCATTGCCTTCTTCCCGTGTCGTTCACGGATTAGACGGGTCGCCTCGAACCCGTCCATGACCGGCATCTGCACGTCCATGAAAATCAAATCATACGTCTGCTCCCCCGCAGCCTGCACGGCTTCCGCTCCGCTGTTTACGACATCCGCGGAATAACCCAGCTTGCCGGTTAACGTGTGAAGCAGTTTACGGTTCATGGGATGGTCGTCCGCAATGAGCACCCGCAGCGGCGCAGGCTTCGCCTCCGGAAGGGAAGGAACAGGCGCGGTTTCCGCCGGATGGATCGCGGAGGCCGTGTCCGGCGCTTCCGAGTCGCCTAAACTGGCGTACAGGGTAAAGAAGAAGGTGGAGCCGGCGTTTTCTTCGCTTTCGACACCGATTTCGCCGCCCATGAGCTCGACAAGCTTCTTGCTGATCGACAAGCCGAGCCCCGTACCGCCGTATTTGCGGTTAATGGCGGGATGCAGCTGAGAGAACGATTGAAACAACAGGTGGATTTTTCCGGCGGGAATCCCTATTCCCGTATCCCGGATTTTAAATTCCAGCATCACCGATTGGGGCTCGGGTGATGGTGTTATCTCCACCGCTACCGAGACGCTTCCCCGCTCGGTGAATTTGATCGCGTTGCTGATCAGATTGATCAGCACTTGTCTCACTCGCGCCTCGTCTCCCAACACGTACCGGGGCAGTCCGGCCGGAATATCGCACGAGAGCTTCAGGTTCTTTTCCTCCGCTTTTACCCGGAAAAGCTCCAGAACACCCGCCAGCGTTTCCCTTAAATCGATCGCGTCCAGGTTTAATTCCATTTTGCCGGCTTCGATCCGGGAGAAATCCAGAATTTCATTCAAAATATGCAGCAGGGCGTCGCTGCTCTCCCGGATAATATCCGCATAACTGCGCTGCTCTTCATCCAGCATCGTTTCCTGGAGCAGCCCGGTCATTCCGATAATCCCGTTCATCGGCGTGCGCAGTTCGTGGGACATAATGGCCAGAAACTCCGATTTGGCCCGGTCGGCCTGTTCGGCAAATTCTTTGGCCCGGATAATTTCTTTCTCGTTCGTCACATCCCGGAAAACAACCACGACGCCTTTTCTCTCCCCCTTATCGAACAGGGGCGTAACTTGGTAGGATGCCAGAAAGCTCGTTCCGTCCTTCCGCCAGAAAATTCCTTCGCTCGGCGATACGGAAACGCCGTCTCTTACCGCCCGTTCGACCGGCGAATCGCCGGGAAGGTACTGATTGCCGTCCGGACAGGCCTGCTCGACGGTTAGAAGGTGCCGGTTTCCGATCAGTTCTTTCGGATTAAACCCGAGCATGGATGCGCCGGCGGGATTGATAAACATCCCCTGCCCCTGCAAATCCAGCCCGAAAATTCCTTCGGAAACGGAATTGAGAATCAGCGCGTGCTCATAGCTCAGCTTCTCGATCTCTTCCGTATACTTTTTGCGGTCCGTGATGTCGCTTGTCAGGACATACACCCCGACGATGTGCCCGCTTAGCACGATCGGGACATTTATGACGCTCGCTTCGATGCGGTGTCCGTCTTTATGAATGAGCCCCGTCTCGTAAGTCTGCGGTTCGCCCTGTGCCGCCAGTTCGAAATGCCGTAAAGTCTTGTCGTAATCGTCCGGATGAACCAGCGATGCGAAATGCCGGTCGGTCAGCTCCTTTTCGGAATAACCCGTCAGAACCTGCTGCCCCCGGTTAGCCGTCAGCAGCTTTCCGTGAAGATCGAGCGAAGCTACGCCGACCGGATTATAGTCAAACAGCGACTTGTACTCCTGAAGCCGGAGTTCCGTGTTTCTGCGTTCCGTAATATCGCGTGAAATGGCGACGATTTCCTGCTCTCTGCCCTGATCGTCCAGCGTGTAACGGCTGGTCGTTTCGAACCAGACGTACGTGCCGTCTTTGCGGAAGAAGCGGAACGTAACCTTCTCATCTCCTTCCCCGTGCATATTTTCCTGCAGGTACTTTTTGACAAAGTCGACATCATCGGGGTGAATGTAGCCGAGTCCCGCCGTGCCCACCATTTCTTCAGGCTCGTAACCGAGCATCGTATGGCAGATCGGGGACACGAACAGGAACGTCGCCTGCTCGTCCACAGCATGTCTGGATATAAAATCAAGCGAATATTCCGAAATAAGCCGGTAATTCTGCTCGCTTTCCAGAATCCGCTCTTCCATCCGCCGCCGTTCGGTTATATCCTGCACCATCCCGATAATCTGGATAGGTTTATTGAATTCGTCGGCCACGACTTCCCATTGACCCGCAATGGTCCGGATCGACTGGTCCGGCAGACAAATTTTGTAGATCATTTCACCGGATTCGCCGTTTTCGAGCGCCTTCTCGATGCTTTCGCGGACACGCGGGAGATCTTCGGGGTAAATGCAGCTCAGAAACAGCTCCGCATCGGAATCCGCGGAATGGATCGCATAACCGAAAATGCGGCGCATTTCGTCCGAGAAAGAAACCCGCGAGTTAAGCAGATCCCACTCCCAGGAACCGATATGGGCTACCCGCTGAGCCTCGGCCAGCGTTTCTTCGTACTTTTTGCGTTCCGTCACGTTGCGGCCGATCGCTAAAATTTTGATGACGCGGCCATCGCCGCTACGCACGAGCTGAAAGGCGGTCTCAAGCCAAATATAATGTCCCTGCTTGTGCCGGACCCGTCTTACGAAAACTTCTTTCTCCGAGTAGAGCTTATCCCGGTTCCTCATTTGCAAAGCATCGTCGGGATGATAGAAATCGACGCGTTTGCGGCCGATCATTTCTTCCGGCTTATAGCCCAGCAGCCCCTCGACAGAGGGTGAAATATATAGAATGGTCCCGCTCGGCGAGCTGAACGAAATGACATCCTGAATGTTTTTGGAAAAAAGCAGGGCGAGGTCGCGGTTGTCTTCAAGCTCTTTTGCGGCTGCATTTTTGTCCGTCATATCCGTAAATTCATGAATAAGATACAGCGGCTGTCCAGCCTCCGGATCGCGTGCCAATGTCGTGCGGACGTGTAGCGAAATGACGCGCCCGTCTCTATGAAAATACCGTTTCTCCCTTTCGGAAACCTCACCGGGAAAAGCGGCAAGCTTCTCCATCATGCGTTTGTGTTCACTGATGAAACTTTCGTCGTCCGGATGCAGAAGTAATTTTTCGGTTCTCTCGAGCAGTTCCGCTTCCGAGTAACCGAGGATGTTGCATAAAGCCGGATTCATGCCGAGCCACTCCCCGTTTTCAGGAGATGCGAATACCAGGCCGTTCGCCGCCTGACCGTACAAATGGGTAAAAAGCGTTTCTTTAGCCTGCGAAGGGATGTTCACGGGAAGCCTCCTTGATTCCGCCCCTGAATCTGGGGCTCTGTTTCACTATAACCGGCGATTCGCCCTGGAAACAGATAGGTTCGATGTAGTTATTATAACAACAACGAACCATTTAGAAACGCCGAAATCGGCTTCCGCTCTCTAAAACTTTCAATCTCGCTTCAATCCGCTGAAAAAAGCCGGGTTTCCTTGCAGGCAAGGAAACCCGGCCGGGAGCGGAAACCCGTGCGGCAGTAAGCTGCGCAGCTTTGCCGAAGCGGGAAGGCGTTAAAGCTTCGATACCCCTGGCCGGACTCTCCAGGTTACGGTTACCGACTTCCGGAGGGCCGTGCCCAGAGCAAGCAGCCAGACGAGCAGCCCGGCCGCCGCCGTGAGCGTCCAGGGCGACAGCTCGGCGACGGACATACCTGAAGCCGTCTGGAAGCCGACGCCCGCAATCGCCAGCATCCAGCCGATTGAGCCCGCGTGGACGAGCCTGACTTTGCGAGACTGCGCGTCATCCGATTTTTCCAGCAGCCAGCCAAGCAGCGGAAGCGTCTGAACCGCATGAAACCCCAGCCCGTGCAGGACGATCAGATTGCCCGAAGCGCCGGTGTAGCGGCTCTGAAGCGCGATCATGCCGATTCCCGCAACAACGGCCGCCATTGTGGAGAGAAACCCGTAACGGATGCCGAGAACAACAAGCGGCCGCTCCGCCAGTACCGATTTTCTGTAAAAAGCCGCGGCAAGCCAGACGACCAGAACAATCAGCAGCATGGAGTCCAGACCAAAGACGATTCCCGCGATGCGGTCGATATCCGTGCCCGCCTGTGTAAATCGCGGATTGATACCTCGCAGATGCTGGACGGACTCCAGCAGATAAGCGGCCCCTCCCGTAAACGCGAGCATCCAGCGGTATACTTTGCGCGAGCGGCTGCCCATTGAGGCCAATGGGAGAACGGCAGCTATCGACAAGATGAAAATACCCAGCGCCGCGTTAAAGGAAAAGGCGCTTTCCACATTGCCTTCCGGAAGGACCCGGCTTCCGTACAATGCCATATAAACCGCCATAAAAGCCGCGAGTACAAAGCCTGCCAAACCCGTCCAGATTAGTACGCGTTCGCCTGAAAACATGGAATGAGAGCCGTCATGTCCGTTATAAAGAGCTGATTTCATTTTAAGCACATCCTTTTCTCGAATATTTATTTATTAGTCAATAAATAATTCTGTAAAAAAATAGGCAGCCTTAACGTGCCGCCTTGCCAGGTCTCCTAGCAGTTCGAATCTTTGAAAGGGAGCATCTCGGGAAGCTGCAGCACATCCGAAGTTACGATCAGAAGTCCGATGGCCATGAAATTGCCGGCTGCCGTCTCGACATCGTCCATTCCGGACTCTTCGAATTTTCGCATGATTGTGCTGTGTATCAACGCAAACTTCTCGCTCATATGCCTGCGGATTTCGGGTTCTGATATGGCAGGCGCCTGCAGCACCATCAACATTTCCGCCCGGTTAGCCCGCATGAGATCTTTGAACGCCTGGCCCATTGATTCCATAATGAGATTCCCTTGAGCTTCCACCTGCATGAAGGCATCATAGAGCCGCTGTACGGCCCGGTCAGCTACCGCCTTGAACAGCTCTTCCTTGCTTTTGAAAAAATGAAACACGTACGGCTGCGTCACCCCGGCCGCTTTAGCCACCATGGCTGTCGTTGTTTTATAATATCCAAGTTCCGCGAATATTCCAACGGCTGCGTTTATAATCTGTTCTTTGCGATCTTCGCGGACAACCAACTCCGCACCTCCTTTTATTTATTGATAAATAAATAATAAAAGCCGAATGACCGTTTCGTCAAGAGGCAACGCAAAAAAAGTTTAAAAAGCCGCCTGGCTTGGATGCCCGGCGGCCGTTATTTTTAAAGTCTTATTTGCTCAAAATGTCTGTCAGAACGGGAACGATCTGCGATTTGCGGGAAACGACGCCTTTCAGCACCGCTTTGTTGTCGGCAAGCGTTACGTTGTACGCTTCTTCCACCGCTTTGGCGGAGGAGCCGAGCGCCAGACCGATGGAATCGTTGTTGAGAATATCCGTTACGACAAACAGGAAAAGATCCAGTCCTTTTTTCTCGATAATCGCGTTCAGAGCCGCTTCCAGTTCGTCCTGGCGGGCGAGAACATCGTTCGTGTCCACCGCGTTTACCTGTGCGATTTCCACCTTGTGGGAGCCCATCTGGAACTCTTTCGCGTCCAGCGAAATGAGCTGTTCGATCGTTTTGTCGCTAAGATCCGCGCCCGCTTTGAGCATGTCCAGTCCGTAGCTTTCGAGGTTAACGCCGGCGATCTCCGCCAGTTCGCGTGCGGCCGCCACGTCCTGCTCCGTGCAGGTCGGCGATTTCAGCAGCAGCGTGTCCGAAATGATGGCGGATACCATCAGTCCGGCAATGTTCGCGGGAACGGACTTGCCGTTTTCTTTGTACAGCTTGTTCAAAATCGTCGCCGTGCAGCCGACAGGTTCGGCGCGGTAGTAAAGCGGGCCGCTCGTCTCGAAATTCGCGATGCGGTGGTGGTCGATAACTTCAGTCACGCGCACTTGATCGATGTCGCTAACGCTCTGCTGACGTTCGTTATGATCGACGAGAATAACGGTCTTGACTTCGCCGGCAACCGTCTCGACAAGACGGGGAGCTTCTGCCTTAAAAGTATCCAGCGCGAATTGGGTTTCGCCGCTTACGGCTCCCAGGCGGACCGCTTCTACGTTTTCGCCAAGCTGGGTTTTCAGGTCTGCATATGCGAGTGCGGAACAAATGGTGTCGGTGTCCGGGTTTTTGTGTCCGAAAATCAATGTTTTTTCCATCAATAAAGGCTCCTTACTTCGTTTGAATTTGAAATGGATCGCAAAAAGAGCTAAAATCCTAACTCGATTATAGCGTTAAAATCAGCTTATTCCAATCCCTATACAGAGAATAATCGGACGGCTGCTTTAAAGTCTCCTGCCCACGTACAAAAGGTGCGAGGAAGAGCCGAGATTGTACGGATCTTCGGCCGCTTGCATGATCAGATCCAGCACTCTCCGGGACACTTCCTCCCCTTGCGAGCGCCAGTAATCCCACTGCTCCCCCGTCATTCCGGCGGCGATACTTCCGGAACCGATCAGCTTGACGGTCCCGAAGCCGTTTGTCTCCATGAACGGGACGATATCGCCGACCGGAAAATAGTACGCACCGGTAAAACGACCGGCATCGCTGTGATCGAAGCGGCCCGTTTCGGCGAAAGCCTCCAGCCCGCGGACCGTATCGTTCGGCTTCCAATTCAGCGGATCGCGCAGGGAATTGGCGAGGTGCCGGATCCGCGGCATAAAAGCGACAAAGACCCAGCCGTCCTTGGCGGTTACCCGGTGAAGCTCACGCACCGCCTTCTCCCGGTCTTCGGCGCCTTGCAGGTGGTAGAGAGGCCCAAGCATCAAGGAGGCGTCGAACTGCCCGTCTCCGAACAGGCTGAGGTCTCTCGCATCGGCTGCGTGGAACCCGCGGAACCGGTCCAGCAGCCCCAGCTCGGCGGCTTTGCTTCGCGCCGTTTCCACGAGCTTCGACGTCAAATCGGCAAGGGTCACGTCGTGACCCTCACGAGCCAGCTCCATGGCATATTTGCCCGGGCCCGCTCCGTTATCCAGAACAGCGGAACCGGCGGGCAGATACTTTTTAATAAAAGACAAATTTATGGTGTACTCCCACGGTTCCCGGTCCAGCCTCCCCCACTCGTCAAATTGGCTGTAGTAGTTTACGATAGGTTTCATTTTTTCGCCTCCCGATTGCTGTTTCCCAAAACAATTCGAGCCGAAAGCCTTTTTTCCTTTTCATGAAAGAGGAATTGGGAGACGGATGTTTAATAGGAGTAAAGGTGTGGAGTTGCTAGAAGACAGAAACCGTATAAAAGGAGAAAAAAACGATGAACATTACGGAATTGCGTCATGGCGAACCTTATCCGATGGACCTGCTCCTGCTTGCCGATCCTTCGGAAGAACTGGTTCGGGAATACATAGAGCGAGGACGCTGCTTTACCGGAGCGGCTGCGGACGGGAGGGTGATAGGTGTCTATGTGCTGCTGCCGACCCGCCCGGGGACGGTCGAACTCGTCAACGTGGCGGTAAGCGAGGATTGTCACGGCAGAGGCTACGGCAAGGAGCTGGTTCTCCATGCCGTCGGGCAGGCCCGGGAATTCGGGTTCAAAACGATCGAAATCGGAACAGGCAGCACCGGAGTCGCCCAGCTTGCGCTTTATCAAAAGTGCGGATTCCGGATTACGGGAATCGACAAGGATTTTTTCGTCCGGCACTATGCCGAAGAAATCTACGAGAACGGGATGCAGGTTATCGATATGGTACGGATGTCCCAAGATTTATAAAATTTTAATTAGTTCGCCCCCAACCCCCGACATTTTCTTCACTTTCCGTTTGATATGCTTAGGATACGCTTAGAGACCTAAGTGTACAAATGGAGGGATGAACAATGGCAGAGTCCGAAAATGAAATTCAATTGTCCGAAGAAGAAGTCGCTGCCGGCGAGGTAGAAGCTGTCGAGGAAGTCCAAGCGGATGCGGAAGCCGAAACGGCGGAAGATGCCGACTCGGACGCAGATACCTTAGAAGACAGTACGGAAGCGGACGACGAAGAAGTCACGGAAACCGTTGAAAGCGACGAGTCGGATGAAGCCGTCGAAGATACGGCGTCCGAAGACGTTACGGATTAACCCCTTCACTCCATTCGCACTTCATACTTACATCTGCCGAGCCTGTTCCTGTAGGAACAGGCTTTTTATGCGGCGATTTCCCCGCGTTCAGGTTCCATTCAGCTCTTCATCCGTTCGACGGCAGACGCTATGCAGCAAAAAGCACGCAAAAAAAAGGCTCTCCGCGACCGTCCGAAGACGCCGGGGAGCCTTTTGCCAGTATGACGGGATTCGTGAGAGCAATATGCCGCCCCTTCATCCTCGCATTTATTCGTCCTGCGGAAGATGTTCCTTGCAGAACGTATCGACGACCGCAAGCTCTTCGTCCTCAAGATCGAACTCAAGGTATGTATCCGTCGAATTTTCACGGATATCGTACTTGATGATCCGACTTTGTCCTTCGTCCACGCCGTATATGACCCGCAGATAGATTCCGTTAGCCGTGTACAGCTCGTCGTCTTCCGGAACGTCTACCTCCAGATTAAATTCATAACGCTTCCCCGGAATAATCCCGAACGGGTCTTTTACAAGTTCTGCACTATAAGCTGTAATCGTTAGCATGTCAGCATTCCTTTCTCATCAAAACCTTCGAAGCCTATTATACACCGAATCGAGGAATTTCCCATCCCCTCTCTTCCCGGTGACTCTTTAGGATATCAATCCGAGCGTCTTGGCCTGTTCTTCGGACAAGACAAATTCTTCGTTGGCCCACACGTCGTCCTCTTGGTTCAAGCCGAACATTTTCATCACTTCGGGCCAGATTCCCTTTTCCAGCGCCTCGCCTTGCGTAATCATAATTTTCATCTTTTCTTCCCCCTTAGAATGGTCGTCGCTGCTTCCAACTTCTCTTCATTCATTACCCAGAAATGCAATTTCTATGACAGCCGAAGCTTCCTGAATGGTTAAAAAAACGACCCACGGGGTCCGGCAAGCCGGAAGTGCGCTGGGGTTTCTGGTAAAAGAGCCGCCCGGCGACGTAATCGCGATTTGTCGGCAGCAGGGCTATGATTGAAATAATTTACCTCCTTAATCAGTAGCATCCCTAATAATACGGCATGCTTTAAAGGCATATTGCCTTTACCTTCCCATGATAAAAAAGCCTGCCGAGCTTGTGGCCCGGCAGGCTTTTCCTAACAACTTTCTATTGTGCAGTGCCGGTCGGTTAAACCGCTCTGGCGGAGTGATTAACCTTCAAGCAGCAGGGATTCCGGATCTTCGAGCAGTTCTTTGACGGTGACGAGGAAGCGAACCGCCTCGCTGCCGTCTACGATACGGTGGTCGTAGGAAAGCGCGATGTACATCATCGGACGGTTTTCCATTCTTTCCGCATCGATCGCAACCGGACGGATCTGGATTTTGTGCATGCCCAGAATGCCCACTTGCGGAGCGTTAAGAATCGGCGTGGACAGCAGGGAGCCGAATACGCCGCCGTTCGTGATCGTGAACGTACCGCCTTGAAGGTCGGACAGCGCCAGTGTGTTGGCGCGCGCTTTGCCGGCCAGGTCTCCGATCTGCTTCTCGATGTCCGCAAAGCTCAGACGATCCGCTTCGCGAACGACCGGAACGACCAGACCTTCCTTCGCGGATACGGCTATACCGATGTCGTAGAACTGCTTCACTACGATATCGTCTCCGTCGATCTCGGCGTTCAGATGAGGGAATTTCTTCAACGCGCCAACGACCGCTTTCGTGAAGAAGGACATAAAGCCCAGACCCACATCGTGCTTGTCAAGGAACGCCTGCTTGCGGCGTTTGCGCACGTCGAGAATCGCCGTCATGTCAACTTCGTTGAACGTGGTCAGCATAGCAGCCGTGTGCTGAGCTTCCACCAGGCGGTTCGCGATAGTCTGACGGCGGCGGGACATACGCTTGCGCTCAACCGGTTTGCCCGGTACCGCTTGCTGTGCGGCTTGACCGGCGCCACCGGACTTCGCTGCTGCCGGCGCGCTTGCCGGTTGTGCCGCTTGCGTGCCATGGGACTTCACGTCGTCTTGGTACACGCGGCCGATCGGATCCTGCGATTTAACCTGGCTCAGGTCGATACCGCGCTCTCTGGCAAGCTTTCTGGCTGCCGGGGAAGCAGCCAGCGACGCGCTGTCGCTCGCCGCTGCGGAAGCCGCAGGCGCCTTGGCAGGAGCTTCTGCCGCCGGGGTAGCTGCAGGAGCTTCCGCCGCTTTCGGAGCCTCAGGAGCCGCTGCAGGAGCCGCAGACGCCGGTGCGCCGGAGGAAGCGCCGATCACGCCGACGATTTCGCCGACCGATACGTTGTCGCCTTCCTGCTTGCGGATTTCAGACAGGACGCCGTCTTGTTCCGCGCTGATTTCCAGGTTTACTTTGTCCGTTTCAAGTTCAAGAAGCAAGTCGCCTTGACTTACCGTGCTTCCTTCAGTCACAAGCCATTTAGAGATAGTTGCCTCAGTAATAGATTCGCCTAATTCAGGCACTTTAATATCAGCCACGATGGTGACCTCCTATGCATGTTTATTATTCCGGTTGTTTAAGAGCGAGCGAGATAATCTGGTTATGTTCGAACGTATGAATCTCCTGGAAGCCGCTGGCCGGGCTGGAGCGGTCAGGCAGACCTACGTAACGCACGTTGACTTTATCCGGCGCAAGGGAACGGATTCTGGATTCCATGAAGTTCCAGGATCCCATGTTCCGGGGTTCTTCCTGTACCCAGACGATTTCTTTCAGTCCAGGGAACTTCGCGATGATTTCCGCGATATCCTGTTCCGGCAGCGGGTAAAGCTGCTCTACGCGGGCAATATGAAGCCACGAGAAATCGCGGTCTTCGGAAGTTTCAAACGCTTCTTCCAGATCGATCGCCATTTTACCGGTGGTCAGCACAAGACGTTTCACTTTCTTCGGCTGATTGCCAAGACCTTTCTGTTCCATGACAGGCAGGAAGGAGCTTTCGCTGAATTCCTTGCCGTCGGACGATACGCGAGCGTTGCGGATCAGACTTTTCGGCGCCATAATCACGAGCGGACGAGCCTCTTCGCGTTCCGTAATGGCAGCCTGGCGGCGTAGAATATGGAAATATTGCGCCGCGCTGCTCAGGTTCGCGACCGTCCAGTTGTTCTCTGCGGAAAGCTGCAGGAAACGTTCCAGACGGGCACTGGAATGCTCCGGTCCTTGACCTTCGTAGCCGTGCGGCAGAAGCATCACGAGGCTGGATTTCTGCTCCCATTTGGAGCGGCCCGCGGAAATGAACTGGTCGATGATCACCTGCGCCGCATTGGCGAAATCGCCGTACTGGGCTTCCCAGATCACGAGAGTTTCCGGCGAGTACACGTTGTAGCCGTATTCGAAAGCAAGGACGGAGCCTTCGGAAAGCGGGCTGTTATAAATCGCGAACGATGCGCGCGCCTGAGGCAGCTTGTGCAGCGGCGAGTAGGTCGAGCCGTTCTTCACATCGTGAAGCACGAGGTGGCGATGCGCGAACGTTCCGCGCCCTACGTCCTGTCCGCTGATCCGGATCGGCTTGCCGTCGGCCAGGATCGATGCGAATGCCAGCGTCTCCGCGAGCGCCCAGTCTACCTTGCCGCCTTCGTTAAGCGCGTCTCCGCGGCGTTCCAGGATACGCTGCAATTTCGGGTAGACGTTGAAATCTTCCGGCCATGTAATCAGCTCGCGGTTGATTTCCTGCAGTTCCTGAAGCGGAACGGCCGTCTTGATTTTCTTGAGATCGTCGAAAATAGCCGGCTCGGCGACACGCTTTCCCTTGCCTTGGTGATTTTTAACGAGTTCGTACGCTTCCTGAAGCGTGTTCTGGATGTTCTGGATCATCTGCTGGTAGCCGTTGTCGTCTACAAGCCCTTCCTGCTTCAGCTTTTCCGCATACAGGACGGAGATCGTCGAATGGTTCTTCACTTTGCCGTACATCAGCGGCTGAGTCGTTTCCGGATCGTCGTTCTCATTATGTCCGTAACGGCGGTAGCCGATCAGGTCGATCAGGAAGTCTTTCTTGAACCGGTTGCGGTATTCGCAAGCCAGACGCGCCGCTGCGAGGCATGCTTCCGGGTCGTCCGCGTTAACGTGAACGATCGGAATCTCGTAGCCTTTGGCCAGGTCACTCGCATAGTGAGTGGAGCGGGAATCCGTGCTATCGGTCGTGAAACCTACCCGGTTGTTGACGATGATATGGATCGTTCCGCCGTTCTCGTAACCGGTCAGCTTCGTAAAGTTGAGTGTCTCGGCAACGATACCTTCACCCGGGAACGCGGCGTCGCCGTGCATGACAATACAAGCCGCCTTGTTCAGATCCTGTTCTGGATAGCCGGGATTTTCACGATTATCTTGTGCCGCACGCGCAAAGCCCTCAACGACTGCGCCTACAAACTCCAAGTGACTCGGGTTGTTCGCGAGTGTCAGCTTGGCTTCTCTAGTTTCGCCTTCCTTGATTGAGCGTCGTGCACCCAGGTGGTACTTTACGTCCCCTGTCCAGCCGTAGTTGATTCCTGTGGAACCTTCGGACGGAATGATGTCTTTGTTCGGCGCATGATGGAATTCCGCAAAAATTTTCTTGTACGGCTTACCCAGAATGTGAGCAAGCACGTTTAGGCGTCCGCGGTGAGCCATCCCCATCAGAATGTGTTCCGCTCCGTCGTGAACGACTTCATGTACGATTTCGTCTAAAAGTGGAATAAGTACATCCGTACCCTGCAGTGAGAAGCGCTTCTGACCGACGAACGTGCGGTGCAGGTAGTTTTCGAACTGCTCTGTCTGTACTAGGCGGTCCAGAAGCTTGGTGCGCTCTTCTTTCGTCAGCGGCTCGATAGATGCGCCCGATTCCGCTTGACGGTTCAGCCAATTACGCTCGTCTTCCTCATGAACATGGCTGAACTCAAAACCGATCGATTGGGAATATCTTTGACGCAGGCGCTGGATCGCTTCCCAGCCGTTCGCCACGTCGGACGGTGCTTCTTCCCAGACGATTGAAGCCGGCATTGCCACCAGATCTTCTTTGGTCAGGCCGTATGTGCCCGGCTCAAGCAGTCTTGTATCCGGGTTGGTGCTCAGACCCAGCGGGTCCAGGTTGGCAGCTAAGTGCCCGTATGTGCGAATATTCCACACCAGTTTGCCGACGGCGACGACTTTCTTCAGCACGTTCGGGTCGCTGGTGGTAGTGGTTCCTGCGTTTGCCTGACCTTCGGATTGGACGGTTTGTACCGATGCCGGAGGCGCTCCAAAACGCGCAAACAGGTCCCGATAAGCTGCTTCCACAGAATCGGGATCGTTCAGATACTGCTCATACTTCTCTTGAATGTAACCTAGGTTCGGCCCGTAATAAGATTCCCAGGGCCACCGACTGCCTTCCACTTCATTCCTCATAGCTGTAATTTTCCGCCTCACTTTTAAGATATTAGTTCTGCTCGTATAGAACATCCTAGCATAACAATAACGATAGCCCTCCTCGTCGAGAATTTCTCCTCAATTTCAGGTATCGTCATCAAATGTGGAAATTACAATACTTATTATAATGCAGTCTATAGAAAAGTCCAAAAAAATTGCGCATTTTGTCACAAGAGTTCACAATTTAGCCGGCAATTATGGCTTTTTTGGTAAAAACCTCATAGAATGCCGGTTTTTTCGACAAATTATCAGACAATTCACCTTAAAAAAAGAGGAATTTCAACCGTTATTTCTTCTCCGGCATCGCCCGTTCTTCGAAATGTTCAGAAAGTGTTCGCAAACCTTCCGCCAATTCTTGTCCGGAAACCGGTCTTCCGTGTCCGGTGACGGCCAGAGACGGCTGCAGTCCTTCCAGAAACCGGACGGAGATTTTGGCCGCTTCCCAGTCGGTCGTAAAATATTTCGGGGGACCGTTTACCTCCGGCGTCTGCATAATTACTTTATAAAGGGACTCCTGCTTGACGTTCACGAAAGCGTCGCCCGCAATCAATGCTTTATCCTCGTCCCGGAAAAGGGAAATATGCCCGTGTGTGTGTCCCGGCGTATGAATCCATCTCCAGTCCTGCATTTCGGGTATGGAGCCGTCCGACGGAAGCTTGCGCAAATAGCTGCCCAGATCAATCCCCTCATTCGGGAAAACGGGCGACATTCTGGCGACGAGTCCGCTGTCCGCGTCCGGGTCGGCCGGCGGATAGTCCTGCATGCCGTTCAGATAAGGAATTTCGAGCTCGTGCGCGTAGACAGGCACGTCCTAGCGCTTAAGCAGCGGGATGATGGCACCGACATGGTCGAAATGGCCATGGGTCAATACAATCGCGCGCGGAGGCACCGTCCCGAAACGCTTTTCCGCGGCTTGGATAATCTCGTCCGCGGAACGCGGCATCCCCGCATCCACAAGCACCCATCCCTGCGGGTTGTCGACTTCCCCCACAAACACGACATTTACGATCTGCAGGGTGAGGCAGTAGATGTCCGGGGCGGCCTCGAGCCCTTCCCCGCTCTTGACAGACGTAACCGGCAACCTTTTGTCTTCAAACGTATTTTCCATCCATCCGGCTCCTTTCCGTACTCCGTAGTTTTCCAGATAAGGCTGCGCCTGCTTATACTTACCCCATTGCCCGCAAAAAAATCGGCTCTTTCCCGGTCTTTCTGCGGTTGTCGGGATTTCGGTCGTGCGTTAAAGCGGAAGATGGGACAGGAGGTATAAATCTTCCCTCTTTTCACAAAATAGGAAAAACCGCCGGAAAGGTGATCGGCTATGCGTTTCAAAAAATGGATGCGCCTGCTTTCCAGTACGAATCCCCCTTCGCCCGTCATCCGGCAAATTCATGCCGAACCTCCTGTGCTTTCCAGGATCAAGGAACAGTTTAAAGACTGCAGCGATCTTACCCAACGGGAATTTCCGGAGCTGGAGATCACGCTTTTTTATTTCAAACACATGGTCGACCCCGATTTGTTCGAGCGTGAAATTCTGGCCCCGCTCGAAAATATCCAGGCGGACGAAACGGACGAGCTGCTGCAAAATTCGATTTTTACCCGTGTGACCGAAGAACGCGTCCTTGTCAAGAAAATCCTCAGCGGCTGGGCCGCCCTATTCGTCCAGGGAACCGCCTACGCCGTCGATATTTACGGGCCCGAGGGACGGGGCATCGAACAGTCGGAGACGGAAGGCGTTATCGTCGGCCCGCACGACGCTTTTACGGAATCTCCGGAAGCGAACTTGTCTCTCATCCGCAGGCGGGTGAAAAGCAATCACCTGAAAGTTCAAACGTTTACCGTAGGCGAGATTACGAGCAGCAAAGTATTCGTCCTCTACATCGATGGAATCGCCAACATGGATTACGTCAACACGATGACGCAGCGTATAGAGGCCATCGAGACGGACGCGATTTTCGATGCGACCATGCTCGTTCAGCTCATCGACGATTTCCCCAACTCGGTGTTCCCGGTTATGCTGAACACCGAACGCCCCGACGTTGCGGCCTCCAAACTTGTGGAAGGCAAAGTCGTCGCTATCGTCGAGCAGAGCCCGTCGGTCATCTGCGGACCGACTTCCTTTTTCGAATTTTTTATTTCGCCGGACGACTATTACAGCCGTTGGGCGGTCGGCACCGCGACCCGCTTACTGCGTTACGCGGCTTTTGTCATCACGATTTCGTTTACGGCTCTCTACGTCTCCGTTACGACTTACCACTATGAGATGATTCCGGACAATCTGATCACGACGCTGACGGAATCACGCAGCCGCGTCCCTTTCCCGCCCGTTTTCGAGGCGCTTCTGATGGAGACGACGATTGAACTGCTCCGGGAAGCCGGGGCCCGGCTCCCGACCAAAATCGGCCAGACGATCGGTATCGTTGGCGGTATCGTCATCGGACAAGCGGCCGTCCAGGCCGGTTTTACGAGCAATATCCTCATTATTGCGGTGGCCTCTTCGGCGATAGCCTCTTACGTGATTCCGAGCTATACAATGAGCGCTTCCATCCGGCTGATTCGCTTCGGTCTGGTCATCGCCGCCGGCGTACTGGGCAATTTCGGCCTGATGGCCGGTATCGCCCTGGTCATCATCCATTTAGCCAAATTAACGAGCCTGGGCGCTCCATATACGATGCCCGTCGCTCCCCTCAAATTAAAGGACTGGAAGGACATCTTTATCCGGGCCCCTTTCTGGAGCCTGAAAAGCCGGCCTTCCCAATCCTTGTCGATGAACAAAAAATACAACAAGTTCAAAAAGTAGGTGGTTGCTTTGTCCAGGGAAAGATTGTATACCCACCATGTCGGATTTCTCGTTTTCAATACGCAGATGGGCGTAGTGTTATTCTCTCTTCCCCGGATCGCAGCCACGTATATCGGAACGAACGGATGGGCGTCCTTTCTGATCTTCAGTGTAATCTCCACCTTCAATATCTATCTGATTTCGCTTGTCAACAAATTAGGCAAGGGAGAGTCTTTCTTCGATATCGTGGAGAAAACGATTCCCAAGTGGGTGCTGGCACCGCTTTACCTGTTCATGACGTCCGTGTTCGGTATGATCGGGTGCCTCGTAATCAAGCAGTATGTGCTCATTTACCAGCTTCTGATTTTTCCGTCTACGCCCGATATCGTGTTGAAGCTGGTAGTCGATCTCCTTGTTCTGCTTCTTCTTCTCAAAGGAATTTATACCATTTCGAAAGCGAACATCATATTCTCTCTGCTTTTGCTGCTGCTTGTCCCGATATTTTTTGCTTTTACGACGGAGTTTGATTGGGTCCGGCTGACCACCTCCCTTTTTAAAGATGGAGAGCACAGTGTCAAGGGATTCATCAAAATGTACAGCGCGTTTATGGGTTACGAGATCAGTCTCTTCTTCATGCCCTACGCAAGCAGGAGCGTCAAGTGGATGCGGGGAGTTTATATCGGAAATTTCGTAGTTACGTTCGTCTATCTTATGGTGACCTTCATCTGTTACGGCGTTTTCAGCTATGTCCAGCTTAAACTTCAAACTTTCCCGCTTCTGGATCTGCTTGCTTATTTGAAATTTCCGTTTATGGAACGCGTTCAGAATTTCCTTTACAGCGTTTTTCTGTTTTCGGTTCTCGTTACGGCCGCCATGTATTTCTGGTCCAGCAAAGAGACCCTTAGCAGGCTGGTTCCCAAAATAAAAGGGACCTATCTATCCCCAGCCATCATGGTGGCCACGTTATTTATTTCCTATATGGCCCAGACCCTGACCGTCGTGGAGAAGTGGTTCGGTTATCTCAGTGTCATGCTTATTGGACTGGCGTTCTTTCTCCCGGTATTTGCTCTCGTTGTCCTACTTTTCCGTAAAAGGAGTCTGCCGAATGTTTAAGATGCGGCGTCTTTTTCTTCCTTCGCTGCTTTTCCTTAGCGGATGCTCAAGTGACCAGAACATACTGGAAAAGATCGGATACATCCAATCCGCCGCTTATGACTGGGCGCCCGACAACAAAATGAAAGTCACCCTCAGTATCCCGGTTATCGAAAGGGAGTCCCGGGACGGGTACGACGAAATACTGACGATTACAGCTTCGAGCAGCAAAGCGGCGAAAAACCTGCTATCCCGGAAAACGAGCCGGGCGCTGGTCAGCGGCCAGCTCAGAAACCTGCTTTACGGCATCGAACTGGCCAAAACCGGGCTGCGTCGGAACATGGACTCCATCTTGCGCGATCCTTCCATCTCCAAAAGGTCCAATATTATCCTGACGGAAGGCGAAGCGCACGATATCATCAACCGGGACTACACAGGGCATCCCAAAACGGAACAATATGTAGATAAACTGCTGCAAAAAGAATTCCAGCTTCAGAATACGCCGCGCATTCTCCTCCATCAATTTGTCCGGGATTATTTTGATGAAGGCATCGATCCCATCGCGACCGTCATCCGCATTGCCGGTAATGATTTGGAAGTCAGCGGGATCGCTTTATTCAAAGAAGATGTGTATGTCACGAAGCTGCCTACGAAAGACATGATCTTTTTCAATCTGCTGTACCAGAATCAGAAGCAGGGCGAATTTTCATTTACCCTGAACGACGAGGAAACCAAATCCATCATGTTCAACGCCATCTCCAGCAAACGGAAAATTAAAATTCGCCGGGATGAGGAGGGCGTTCTTCATGCGGATATCCGAATGGTGGTCCATGGAAGCGTCCTTGAGTATATCGGCAAACTAAATTTAAGCACGGATGACAGCGCCAAGGTCGAGAAGAAGATGTCGGCCTATATCTCGGAGCATTCCGAGAGGGTCCTCTCGTTTATGCAAAAACACAGCGTCGATAGCATCGGGCTTGGCCGGTATGTCCGGAACGAACTGGGGTATGCGGAGTGGGAGAAGCTGGACTGGGCAGAGGCCTATCCGTCCGTACAAGTCCATGTCAATGCCGAGTTTCATATCAAAAATTTCGGTAATTTCTTTGATTGAACGCAGACAAATGCAGCAAAAAAGGACGCGGCAGTCCCGTTTTGACGGGGTGCGCGTCCTTTTTTATTGATTCCCCGTAGTCCGAATATCCGGCAAAACGCAACTTTTTCCTCCACGGGTTGTGCGAAATGAGCTTTCCTTGTATACTGTTTTAGCAAACATACGTTTGCATTCCTATCATCGTCAGTCAACGGAGGCATTATGAAAGGTTCAACTCATCTCGCAATCGGCACTGCCATCGGACTTGCCGCGTCCGCTTTTCATCCTTTTACCCCAACGAATTTTGCGGTGTACATATCGGTGGCCGCTTTCTCCGCGTTAAGCGCGGATCTGGACGGTCCCAGCATGCTGAGCAGCAAGCTCGGCAAAATTTCCAAATGGCTGCGCGAAGTGTTTCTATGGGGAGGCGCTTTACTTGTCGCGGCCGTGGCCTATCTTTTTGTTACGAAGCATCAGTTTTACCCGGAACGGATGACGATCGCGGTCATGATTTTTCTGATCGGCTTCGTGACCAAGGAAGGGATCATCCGCAACGCGCTGGTCAGTCTGGTCGGAGCCGGCCTCATTTATTGGGGCTGGAATACTCAAATGAGATGGCTGATCGGACTCGGCGCTTTTGTCGTCTGGGCTCCCTGGTTGAAGCATCGCGGGATGACGCACACGGTATGGGCGTTGGCACTGTGGGGCGCTATCGGCATGGAGCTGGAGAAACAGCTCCAGTTGGAAGGCATTATGATGGTCGCCGTCGCGGGCTACTTCTCCCATCTGTTCGCCGATACCTTGACGCCAAGCGGCGTGAAATGGCTGTATCCGCTGTACAAAAAGTCTTTCAAAATCCCGTTTCTGTAGGTTTTGATGTTTTGAAGGGAACCGCCCTCCACCGTCGTCTTATTAGTCAGATCACATAAGGACGGTGGAAGACATTGAATAAATCACCAGATTTGACAGCGTCGTTTTTTTATTTGCTTGCTCTGCTTCCCATGGGACTGTTCGGCTTTGTGTATGCAGTCGTAGGAATAGCATTGTCAATCGGGCTTATGCCCATCTTTATCGGATTCCCGCTTCTTCTGTTTGTATTGCGGACTAATCGGAACTTGACCGAACTGGACGCCCGGCTCGCCTCCCGGCTGCTTGGCCTGGAACCGCAGACCGAAGCGGCAGCGTCCGGCGGCACTCTTCGCGGAGAACGGAAGTCCTTCTGGGCCATGCTCGGCGCGGAGCTGGTCGACGCAAGATCGTTCAGCGCGCTGCTTTGGCAGTTCATCCGCCTGCCCCTTGGCATTCTGGCATTTGCGTTCACGGTCTCGATTGCTTCTGTCATCCTGGCTTTGCTGGTTTCTCCCGTTGTGTACTGGATTCTTCTTCAGACTCTCCACATCGATATTTTTCACGATCAGTTGAACTTCTTCCTGATGAACGAACGGATCGATTCCATGCAGCTTTCCCTGATCTATACGGGACTCGGGATCCTGGCCGCTCCTGTCGGCATGATCGCTATCCGCAAACTGGCCCAGTTTATGGGCTCTATCGCCGTAGAGATGACCCGCATCGGGGCGCCGGCGTATCAGCCCGCTCCGCAGTACCGATAGGATAAAGAGCTGTCTCCCTCAGGGGAAGACAGCTCTTTATTTAATACATCTTTTTGCGCTCCGGCTCCTTTGGGATTCTATCCCAAACGACAATGAGCAGAGTAGCCAGCGGCCCGATCAGCAGCGAAATGAAAAACCAGTTTAATCCGCTCCTGTTTTTCCCTTGGGCCAGACCCGCATTGATGAGCGCTAGTGTCAGCCAGCCGATCCCGTTCTCCCCGTTTACCTCCAAAGTCGCGTCTTTCCATTCTCCGCATGCTTGACCCTCAGGAAATAATCGAAGAAATAAGCGTTTCATTTCCCGGGCAACCGCATAAAACGCTAAGATAAGCGCTCAGATGACAGCCTTCTCCAAACCCTGTCCTTCCGCCGCAAAAATAAAAGCTTCATGCCGAAAAATCAGTAGTCCTCCGTAAGAGGAAAATAGTCCGACACCCGGGATTCCAGGAGTTCGATGAGTTCCTCGTCCATAAATTCGTAATCGTCCGGAATCTCCAGGCAAATCACCCGCTTCTGCCTTACGACGGAGCCGAATTTGTCCTCAATTCTTCTTTTATGCTTCTTCTCCATGACGAAAATAACGTCCGCCCAGCCGATGTGGCCTTCGGTCACCTTAATTCGCGCGTTCTGTTCCGTTCCGGCGGAACGGACCTGCCAACTTTTTACTTCGTTAAACACTTTCTCTGCCGTTAAGCTCCGCCATCTGTTTCTGCTGCAAAGAAATAATAGTTTAATTGTCCGTCTCTCTCCCCTGTACCGCGAAATTCAGCAGGAGCCGATCTTCGCAGATGCTGCCTACCAGATTCAATGCCGAAATGCGGACAAACGCCAGTCCTCCGTATTCAAACAACTCGGCCCCTTTGTATAACGATAGCGTACGATGAAAGCTGACGGGCTCCCGTCCCGGAAAACGGAACGTATACTCGTTCTCCACCCGGGTCATCACGTTTTTAAAAACCTGTACGGACAAATATAATTCGCCTTCCAGATGAATGAGCGCATATTCCTTATGACTTTCCGGATAAACGTTAAAATCCGCAGACTCCACCGCATATTCCGGCGAATATTTCATAATCAGTTGGAACTGGTCGCCCGTTATCGGCACTCCAAGCGCTTTCAGATACGCCCCCTGTTGAAGATCCACAAGCTTAGACAAGGACATAAGAATAAAACCGCCAACCAGACTTATAAACGCTGCCGGCAGATTGCCTGTCGAAAAAGAGATAAACGTTCCGAACACGATCAGAAACAAGCCCACAATACTTTGAATGGTCGTCACGGCGACTTCCTTTCTAGAATCGAATTTGTTTGAGCTGGGTCAGCAGGCGGTCGGCCTTCTTCCGGATTGCGCTCCTGTTGTCGGGGAGAAGCTGAATGCCGGCAATGGCGGCGATCCCCTCGCTTACTTCGCCGATAGTCAGAAAATCCGTATCCACGTGATGTTGGAAAACCTCCTGCGAGAGTCCCCCCCTGCAGCGGTCAATCTGTCGGGCCGCCCACGAATTCGGACCTTCCCCTCTCGATCTTAATCGTTTGAGCAGCGTTTCCTTGGACGCGCAGAGGGCGAAATGGTGAACCGTCCTGTTATCCCGGCGCAGCCTCCCCACGATCTCGTCGAAGTAAACCGGGTTGACGATAGTCATGGGAACGAGGATAACGCCGTCAAATTTGCCGCTTATGTAGTTCAGCATGCCGTAATTGCTTTCCCGCCACATCGGATAATCCTGAAAATCATCCAGCGCCGTGGAAGGAGGCACATTTTTGCGTATAAAATATCCCGCGTTTTCGGGATCGTATAAAAACGAGCCGGGTATCCGCCGGTGCAGCTCGTGCGTCGTTTGGGACTTGCCGGAGCCAAAAGCGCCGTTCACCCATATAATCACGGAAATCACCCGCTTTCTTAAAATGTGCGGAGGCCGATCTAGCTTTCCAGCGTCAACACGGCCACCGAGTATTTATGCGGAATAAGCAAAACCGCGTTAAAATCGGACAGATTCCGCAGCAGTTCGCCGCTCACTTTCATGCGCTGTAAAAATCATCCTTTTAATCAGCGGAATAACAAAAAGTTTTCTCCCTGCTCGTACTCGGCCATCCCTGCGAATACAAGACGATTCGCTCCGGGCGCTGCGCTTTTACCCGTTTCTTTAAGGGGCAGCCGAAATTGTTAAGAAGCATACGCAAATTATGATGAGTCTCAATACATCCTCTTCTCATAGCTTTCCTTCAACCCTTCGGAAACCACATCCGCCGTAATATCCGGACGGCCCGCGTGAGCGGCGATCATTTCCGGGACGGAGGGCAGCGCCCCGGGCCATGTTTTCGTATCCCACAGTTCGGACCGTTTAAACGCTTTCGCACAGTGGAGAAAAACTTCTTCCACCTCGACTCCGATCGCCAGCTTCGGAATTTTGCCGTGCGCCTCAAGCGGAGCGAGCAGACCGGGATTTTTCGTCAGGCAGGCTTTTCCGTTGATCCGCAAAGTTTCTTCCAAGCCCGGTATAATGAAAATAAGTCCGATATGCGGATTCTCCAGGATATTCCGGTATGTGTTCATGCGCCGGTTGCCTGGCCTTTCGGGGATAATCAGATGATGATCGTCCAGCACCTTTACGAAACCGGGCGCGTCGCCTCTCGGCGAAACGTCGCAATTTCCCAGGAGATCGGCCGTGGACGCAAACAGGATAGGCGACAGACCGATAAACTCCCGGCAGTGCCGCTCCATATACGTGATTTTCATCGCTTCCACGATTTTGTTGGGGTACCCCAGCATCTCCCGCAGCTCCGCTTCGGCTTCGATCCGGTCCTCAAAATAGTTCACAAGCCCACCCCTTACTGGAACATTTTTACTATGTTTTTTATTATAGCGGAATTTCTCGTCAGCTTGCATCTTTTCGGAGTGAACGAAAAAAGCCGGTAATCTGCCCGAGCAGATTCCGGCCGTGCATTTTGGGAGGGCAGCGCTACTGCGAGCCCGGTTTACCGCGCATATAAGACGGCGCATGGACCGTATCAATAAGCAGCAGCCCGTCAAATTGGTCGCGTGGAATGAAGCTTTCCTGCATCAATCCCCAATCGAGTGAAAGACGGGGCTCGAACATCCAGGAAGTTCCCGGTTTGTCTTTGCGGTATTTGATGTCTACAAACGTATACGGGTGCCCGTGCTGCTTCAAAATGTCTTCGAGAGAGCCCCGTTCCGGCTTAACGATAGGATAGCTCTGCCCCATATTGTTGGCGGCTTCGCCTTGATACGTATACAGGCCGATCACATAGCTCTGTCTCTTTAAACGGGCCGGCATGCTCTCGCCCATAAGGCTCAGACCCGTGTAGCCCGAATTTAAAACCGCCGAGTTTTTCTTCCGGATATGTACGTTGTGTCCCCAGACAATGATTTTCTTGTCCGGATAAATTTGTTCGGCAAGCCAGGTAAGATTGTTCGCCATCATCTCGTCACGCATTCTGACGGTTTCCCGGAAGGGAGAGATATCGTTCTTTTTGAGCGCAATGTTGCTGCGGATATTCGCTTCGGTATACGTACGAATCACCTCAATGCGGTCATCCAGAACGCGCTGCGTCATCTCGATCAAGTGCGGGTTGCGGGGATAGTCCGCTTTCAGCTTGTCGGCGTTCTCTTTCACAAACGTTTTCATGCTCTCATACGTTTCCAGCAGGCGCGGTTTCACCTTGGCGTATCCCGCTTCGTCTTCACTGAAGCTCCAATCGCCCAGCTCCTGCTCCGCATCCGCGAACGTTCCGGCCAGTTTGGCGTCTCTGGACCCGATCCAGTCACGGACGAACTCCGAGTACGGAGACTGAATCTGCATATCGAATCCGCTCAGGATTAAGGGCTTGTCCGTTGCGAGAGTCTGCTTGATATAGTCGAATAGAGGCAGCGTCTCCTTGGACCACCACACTCCGAAAATGGCTTCTTTCATCATTTGTTCCGGGGTCGAATCGGCGCTTTTGGCAAGGGCAGCTGACGCATTTCCTAGTCCCGATTCGAAAGCGATAACATCGTAACCGAGCTCCTGGTGCAGATATTGAATGAGACGGACTTTCGAAGAACTGTATTCCGCCGCCCCATGCGTGTTTTCACCGAGGTAGACCAATTTTTTGTCGATCAGCAGCGGTTTCAGAAATTCCAGATCTTTAAACCGGTCTTTCTCTATGACGCCTTTCACGCTTGTTTCAGGCTGAATGCGGTCCAGGGCGTAAGCATGGCTTTGAATCCAGTTCGCCCAGTTGCGGCCGTATTGCTCCGTTGTGCTGACTGCAGGCGGCTTGCTGTCCCCAGCGGTATCGGCGGCTGCCATACCCGCAGCGGGAAAAGCGCAGACGGCGGCGATCGTCAAGGCGATGGTCGTTTTGACGGTTTTTAGCTTGAGATGATGTGAATACAAAAAAATTCCCCCTAGTAAGCCGGTAAGTAAAAACGTCATCACGAGGATGACCACTTTTATGCTAAACCTTGCCATTTAAAAGGAGGAAGGATTTTATTTAAATTTGGTTTAAATTTCGGAAAGAATCAGACGGATTTTTCCCGCGGGGCGCTGCCGCTTACGAGCGCTTCTCCCCCGCCGCGCTTTACCGCAGCGAATACGACGATACACTCAGCCAGCGTTCCGACTGACTGGGCGAACGCGCCGATAGCCCCGTTCCAGCCCGGCGTGATCACAATCAGCAGAACAAGCGAGACGAGCATCACGGTAACGTTGGCCGATTGCGAATACACCATCGTCCTCGTTTCCCGGCGCAGCATAAGAATCCCGTTGCCGTAATCGAGCCAGGGAAACACAAGCGTGAGAATCATAAACACGCGCAGCGTTCGGATCACTTCCTCCATCAACCGGTCGCCGACACCGATGACTTCGTTCAGAAACCAGGGCCCGGCATCCGTATAAGCGAGCAGCCCGATCAGAACGGACGGGATAAAGCTGATGACCAGCACGAAACGCTTGACGCGTCCCGGATGAATCCGGTAGAAATTCAGGACAATCTGATGAATATACGAAAAAAAGCTTTGAACGAGCTGCGTCAAATTGGAAGCGATAGCGAACGCCGCGATAGCGATAACCGCATCCCCTGCCTTGCCGAGTAAAGCGTTTAGCGAAGGACCGATCACGACTGCAATAAACGACGAGAAGAGGAGCGGCTTGTAAAAACGGAAAACATCACCCGTTTTTTCAACGGTATGCTCCGGATTCTTCTCCGGTATTTTATGCTTAAGCAGCGCACTGCCCTCCCACACCGCAACGGCGCTCTCGATCACCATGCCGACGAGGAAAATGATCGCGCCCACGCTGCTTCCGGTAACTCCGTGTACCCGTATGTAATACTGTGCGACGAGATACATGCCGACAAGACGGACGACCATCCCGATCGTGAGCCAGAACGTTCTTTTGTTATAAATAATCAAGCCGTGATACAGGCATCTCAGCCCGGAAAACAGGCTGACGAACATGAGAATCCGGTACACGTTCAGAACATTTTCGAGCTGTGCGCCCCCGATTCCGAAAACGGCGCCCATCAGCCATTTTCCGGGCGGCAAATAAGACAAGATCAGTCCGGCCGCCATAATGGACGCGAATACGTAAAAAGCGACCCGCCGCATGGCGCGAAACGAGACCCGGTCGCGGACAAGCGCGGAACACGTCTGCCTGAGCAGCACGGCCGGCTTCTCCGTTATTCCCAGAAGGCTCATCGCAATGGCATATCCCGCGATAACATGTTCGGGATCGGGCGCCCGTGCAAGCGTACTGTTAATGATCGAATGGGACATCGTGACCAGACTGGCCGCTATGCCGAGCGGTACGAAGAAGACAAGCAGCTTCCAGAAGGTAACCGCTTCATGAGCCGGAGGCGCTTGTTCCTCTCCAGGGTCTGAGCCGGCGGAAATTCCGTCCGGTTCGGCCTTCTTAAGACTTCCGGTTTCCTGTAAATCATCGGGTTCATCATCTGACATAGCGTTGCTCCTCACTCACGAAGTTTGGACTAGAGATCAAGCGTAAGGCACAAAGTTATTTCGATTGTAGCACAAATATACGCCCATCCCCCCGATATAGTTATAACTTCGTAAAAAGTGACAAGTAATTCTTATTGAAAAACAACCTCAATCCCTTATAAACACACAAAAAAACCGCAGAAACTGCGGTTTCCGTAATTTTTAGTTGTAAGGCGACCACCAGTTCCACCGGCCCAGAAGTTTCATCAAGGCAGGCACCAGAATCATGCGGATCAGGGTCGCATCCAGAAAAATGGCCCCCGCAATACCGGTTCCCAGCTGCTTGACCCCCGCTACGTCCGCTCCCGCAAACGGAAGCGTGACGGCGATCATGATAGCCGCCGCCGACGTAATGATCCGGCCTGTGGAGGCCAGTCCGGCCGCAACCGCGTAATCGTTGTCCTGCGTCTGCCGGTAAACCTCGGCAATTCGGGCAACCAGGAACACCCCGTAGTCCATGCTGATGCCGAATACAAGGCCGAAGATGAATACGGGAATCATGATCGCGATAGAGCCGCCGCCGTCGACTGCCCCTTCCTGAAAAATCCAGGTCAATAAACCGAATGAAGCGGTAATGCTGAGAACATTCATCACCAGCGTTTTGAGAGGAATAAATACGGACCCGAACGCCTTGTACAGCAGAAAAAAATTCGTAACGAGGACAAACAGCAGTACCTTATACAGGTTCGTAAAAATGGCGTCGTACACTTCCTGACGATACTTGCTCTCTCCGCCCAGCCGAAAAGGAATCCGCTCTTGATTTCCCGCCGCCTCCCATTTGCGCAGCCACTGTCTCGTTTCTTCCGAATCGGGATCGGTGCGAAGGTAAACGTCCATGACCAGTTGATTTTGATGAAAATAAAAAGATGCCGCGCCGGCGTTATTCCCGGCACCCGGCTTTTCGCCGTAAAGAATACGGAGCTGCTCGCCATTCATGCCCAGTCTGGAGAAAATCGAATCCACCCGGACCACTTGCGGGTCCCGCTGAAGCTGCTGAAACAACCGGTAAGCATGCTGCCAGTCAAAAGGTTGTCCGCTGTGCGGACCGGCATCTTTCGCACCCAGAAGAAGGGTGACTTCCGGTGAAGAAAAACGGGCGGCCAGCCGTTCGGCAGCCTCACGCGATTCCGTGCCTGCGGGAAGCGAAGCCGCATCCGGAACCGCAATCTTCATCCGGCCCACCGGCAGGACGCAGATGAAAACGATCAGGATGGCGAGCAGCGCCATCCGCAGGGGTCTTTTCATAACGCCCACAGACAAGCGATGCCAGAACCGTCCGCCGTTTCCGTGAAACCGGGCAGCGTTCTCCGCTTCGATCCTTGTCCGCAGCAAAGACAACACCGCAGGCAGCAGCGTAAAGGACAAGAAAACGGAGACAATCAGGACGGTAAAGGCAGCCCAGGCGACCGAGGCGAACATCGGAAGAGGGATGAACAGGATACCGAGCAGGCCAAGCGCTACACAACCGGCCGAATACAATACCGCTCTTCCCGAAGTCCGCATAGTCAACCGAAGCGCCGGTTCGGCCCTGCCGCAGATCAATTCTTCCCGGAACCGGCTCACGAGCATCAGGGAAAAATCAATACTCAGTGCCAGCCCAACCATCGGAATGACGTTGAGAACGAAATTGGATAAATCCGTCACCATCCCGATCCAGTAAACGATCCCCATCGAGACGACGGCGGAAACCAATCCGAGCACGACCGGGATCAAAGCGGTCGCGGCTCCGCCGAAGGCTATCCACAGGATCAGAAACGCAGCCGGAAGCCCGATCAGCTCCGCTTTTCTCATGTCTTTTTCGCTCGCCGTATTCACATCCGCCTGAACGACCGGCTTCCCGGTTAGCTTCCACGCGAAGCCGGGATGAACGGGCAGGCGTCCGCGCAGCTCGCTCAGCACCGCCTGTTCATCCCGACCGGTAAAGCGGATATCCAGCAGCGCATAGGCCATGCCGGAACGCAGCATTTCCCCCTGATCCAGGGGTGAAACGATCCTCTCCAGTCCAGGCAAGCCCTCTGCACTGCGCAGGACGGAGCGGATATAAGCTTTAAATTCCTCCTTCGGACCGGGTGCGTTCTGTTCAAACCAAAGAACGACCGGCTCGGCAGGCCGGTTAAAGCCCGCGTCCAGCCGCTGACGGACCGCGCCGAACGAGCCTTCGGGGTCGAGACCGTGCCCCTTGAGCACGGAAGATAGACTGTGGGCGTAGCCTCCGAAGAAAACGAGGCAGGCCGCCCAACAGACGAGAATAATCTTCGGATAGCGGAAAGAGAGGACAGCCAGTCTTTGCAAGCCCATGCCCTCCTCTCTTTCCGAATAGGTCCCGAAGATTAGGATTCTCTTTCGGGCTTCAGCCGGGTGGCCTCCAATAATCCGGAGGCCATGCCCGGCGAAAGCTGCGCAAGACGCAGCAGCAAGCGCACTGCGGCCGGACTGTTGAGGGAGGACTGCAGCAGCCGTCCCCACCTCAGCGGCCTCCCGAACGTCCGCTTAACGGCTCGGACGTACTGCTCTTCCCACTCGGCAATGCTGAGCTTCCCCCGCAGATAGTCGTTTGCCAAGGGAGCGCACAGCCGCGCCGAGCGGAGGGCCATGGACATGCCGTCTCCGCACAGCGGGGGAATCATCGCCGATGAATCCCCCAGACGCGGCATCATGTCCCAGGGGTTCAAGCGCCGGTCCAGCTTCACCGGCGCGACCGCTGCCTGTGCATCCGGCACAGGCAGCCCCCGCTTCAGCTTCGAATGAAGCGGGGGACACCGCCGCGCGGCGGCTTCCAGCAGCGCGAGCACGCTCTTGCCCGCGCCGCGGAACGATTCCCGCGACAGCAGCGCGGAGACGTTGACGAGGCCGTCTTCTATGGGGCACAGCCCCAGGTAGCCGCCGGGAAAGAGATACAGCTCGACGATCGGCTCCATCTCGATTCCCGTGTAATGAGATTTGACGCCCATATAGTCGGGGGCGCTGCGTTTCCACGGGTTCAGAGTCCGGCGGGTACGCCCCGCTTTGGCGATGCGGGCCTGCCCGTTCGCTCCCCAGGCGGCAATAACCGTACGGGCCCGGATGACTTCCATACCGGCCTCTCTCCTCACTCTTACCTCGCAGCTCTCATCGGCGAGCCTCGTAACCGAGAGAACCGCCGCTGAGGTCAGGACCCGGGCTCCCGCCGCTGCGGCCGCTTCATGCAGGGCTTCGTCGAGCCGGAAGCGGCTCAGTCCCATAGCGGTCCCCGGCAGCGGGATGTCGACATAGCCGCCGTCCGCGGAAATCAGCCGCGCCCGCTCTACCCGGGCGGGGCGAAGGGCCGTCACGCGGTCCAGCAGACCGGCGGCATCCAGCGTCTGCCGGACCTCCGGCGACAAAAACTCCCCGCACACCTTATGGCGGGGAAAACGGTGCCTGTCCACCAGCAGCGTCCGCCATCCTTTCTCCGCCAGGCTTTTGGCCATGAGGGCGCCGGCTAAGCCCGCACCCAGAACGGCAACGTCCGTCTCGGTTACGTTCATGGTTTACGCTCCGATCCCGCATCCGGCTGGGGTTGCCGGGGAATCACGACCGCATAGCGGAACAGCGGTCTCCAGGAGACGCGATATCCGGGCGTCTCCAGCGCTTTCCCGAGAATGGACCAATCTTCCGGCGAAAAGCCTTTGGCGACGGATAGCGGTCCGTCATGGCGGATATAGCGGTTTCCCGATAAGACGCGGGAAGCCAGCCAGACGGCGGACCAAGCCAGCCAGTGACGGTGAATATCGTTAACGGCGATGCCGAGGCGGGATGCCCGGAGCATCGCGCGAACGGCACCGGGGAGTTCGTCCGAGGAGAAGTGATGGAGAAACTGGGTGCCAGTCACAATATCGGCGCTGCCTTCGGGAAGTTCGAACAAACCGGTCCGCCGGACCTTCACTCTCGGTTCGTCATGGAACAAACGCCGTGCCTCTTCGCAGGCTTCCTCCGTAATATCGCATAAGGTGACGGTCATGCGTATCTGGCGGTCGTCCGCCCACCGGAGCACGCGACGGTTCACGTCGCCGGAGCCGGAACCGACATCAAGCACGGTCAGTTCTGCCGGCTTTCCGGCTGCCGTCCACAATTTTTCGATCCCGTACAAGGTTGGACCGGACGCCGCAAACAGGCGGTTGAGCCTGCGGAGATGCCGTAAAGCCTCCGTGAGCTCGGCTCCTCCGCAGGTGAGATCATCCATGTACTCCGCTTCCGGCGAACGGCTTCTCAAGCGGTCAAACGGCGGCATGCGCTGTTTTCTCCTGCGCAGCGCCTACCGGTATGTAGGTGAACCGGATAAGCTCCGCCGTAAGTCCGGGGCCGAAGGCCAGAGCGATTCCGTCGGCGGCGTCCGCTCCCGCCGTTCGGAGCTGCATCCTCATCTGCTGCAGGACGAAAAGAATCGTTGCGGAAGAGAGGTTCCCGAAGTCCCGCAGCACTTGTCTGCTGGGCGCAGTCTGCTCTTCCGTGAGGCCGTATACCTGCTCGATCGCATCCACGATCCCTTTGCCCCCGGGATGAATCGCCCACAGCCCGGGAAGGCGTTCCCCGTCCAGCAGTTTACCGATCTCCTGCGGTATCCGGTTCGTAATAAGCTTGGGGATAGCCGGTGACAAATATAAATCGAAACCGAAATTGCCGACTTCCCAGGTCATCTCCTCCGCCGCTTCCGGAATGAGCACGGACCGGTGATTCCCCAGCCCGAATATCCCCTGCCGCGATTTTCCCGTGCGCCCGATTACGCAGGCGGACGCACCGTCCCCGAAAAATGACGCTCCGAAAAGAGCTTCTTTATCCCCCGACGGCTGTATATGCAGCGTGCACAATTCGACGCTTACGATCAGCACGTTCGCCTGCGGCGCGGAATCCGCTATTTCGCGGGCCAGGCATACGGCACGCAGTCCCGCCGCGCATCCGATGAATTGAAGCGAAATCCTGGAGATTTCCCTGGACAAGCCCAGTTCTTTTACAAGCGAGGCGTCCAGTCCCGGCAGGAACTGCCCTGTGCAGCTGACGGTGATCAGATGGGTGATGTCCGAGACGGAAAGACCGCTGTCCGCCAGTGCCTGTCCGGCCGCTTGACGCGCCAGCGGCACCGATTCTCTTTTATAAAGCGCCATCCGTTCGGCTGTCGTCGGGATAAGGCCCGGCTCCGTATCGGGCAGATAGCGGCATGAAGAGACCGGTCCCAAAAGACCGGGTTCGCAGGTGTACCGGGTTTCAACGCCGCACTGTTTGAACAGCCGTTTGGCCCAGCGGGCGGAATCGGGATAACGTTCCAAAGCCTGTGTCAACCGGAGGACTACTTCCGATTGTTTTAGCGGGTAGGCCGGAACTGCCGTGCCTATGCCCAGAATTGCGGTTGCAGGAGTCGTCTGGTTCATCTACCGGTTCATCTCCTCGTCTATAAATAGGCCGGATCGGCCGGAAACAGCGAAAACGGCAGGCCGGTTCTCATGTTCAATCCGCCCTTCTATTCATCTGTATTCATAGCGGGCGAAGCTTAGTACAGGCTCTCCATTTCGCGCGGAA
Source organism: Paenibacillus chitinolyticus NBRC 15660 (assembly GCF_000739915.1). Taxonomy (GTDB): domain Bacteria; phylum Bacillota; class Bacilli; order Paenibacillales; family NBRC-103111; genus Paenibacillus_F; species Paenibacillus_F chitinolyticus. The sequence continues at coordinate 704,741 of NZ_BBJT01000002.1, forward strand.
TTAGTGCCGTGCCGCTCCATAGGCAAGGAACATCCGGTTGACCGCCTTTATGTGACGCCGAGCATCGAGCGCCGGGTGCCTTGCGCTGCGCGAATCCGGATTCTTTTTTTGCGCAGCAGCATATTCGGAAGGACATCTATCCGGGACACCCGGCACATGCCGTTCCCGCCAAATAAAAAAAGCCGCAGAAAGCGCGGCTTGCGAACTTATGAATTTTTGCCGAAAAAATAGCCGGTTAACTTCAAATATTCCGTGAAAGTAACCATCAGGCTCTTGTTATTGCCCCACCATTTCCGGGGAGTAAAGTTTTTGTCGGGGGCGGCCACGTAATGGAGCTGAATGCCGGAATCTTTGAACGCCCGGTCGAAAAGAAGCTTAACCCTTCTCATATGATAATCCGAAGAAACGACGGTCACGGATTTGAACGCATGTTTTTCGATGATTGTTTTGGAAAACACGGCATTTTCGTAGGTGCTATCCGCCCGGTCCTCCAGGACGATAGCTTGCTCGGGAACGCCAAGCTCCATGGCATGTTCTTTCATGAGATCGGCCATTCTGTTATTCCGGTACACTTCTCCCCCCGAAAACATGAGATAAGGGGCAGCTCCGTTTTTGTACAGCTCGGCTCCTTTCTCCGTCCTTTCCCCCCTGTCTCCCGAGAGAACGAGGATCACATCGGATTTAACCGGTTCTTCCGTATAGACGAGGAAAGAGCCCGCGTTTTTCACCGCGATCATCAGCACAATAAACAGGCCGAAGGCAAGTATGAGTTTGATTTGTTTTTTCGTCAAAAAGCCTCACTCCATTTACCGGGTTCATTCCCCCCCTATCTTACCATAGACAAACGCCGTGTTTCTTTCGGATCTCGTAAACGCGTAAAGAGCCAAATCCTCATGCGGCTCCGCGTTCTTCTCCGACGAACCGGTTGGCGGCGGCACCCTGGCCGACTATGAAGAGCAGGACGGCGATTACGGCGAGCAGGAGAAGCGGAGTCGTCCACCCGCCAGTCGCGTCATGCAGGAACCCGAACAGAATCGGGCCTGCGGCTGCCAACAGGTAACCGAACGACTGCGCCATACCGGACAGTTCGGCGGACTGCTGGGCGCTTCGCGTACGCAGGCTGAAGAACATCATCGCCAGACTGAATGCGCAGCCCCCGCCTATGCCGGCCAGGATGATCCACAGCGGCACGAGAGCCGTGCTTCCCAGCAGCAGTCCGAGAATCCCCGCGAGGAACAGCACGCACGTGAGCGTAACGAGGAAGCGCTGATTGGCCATTCTGGCCGCCAGAATGGGCACGACGAACGTGATGGGCAGAAGCGCAAGCTGCATCAGGGAAAGCATCCATCCGGCGTATTCGGCGGAAAGTCCTCTGGTGTTCAGGACAGCCGGCAGCCAGGCGACAAACGCATAGAAGAACGTCGACTGGAGTCCCATGTACAGGGTGACTTTCCAAGCCAACGGCGATTTCCAGACGGAAACAGATTTTTCACCGGAGGAATTCGCCGAAACGGTGGATACCCGCGCCACTTGACGGGCTTTGCGGCTGCTGGTAACCAGCGGCAGCCAGAAGAACAGGGCGAGAAGGCTCAGCGCGGCCCAGGCCCCCAGAGCGCCTTTCCAGCCGAGACCCAGGCTGCTTGCCGCCGGTACGCTGACGCCCGATGCCGCCGCGCCGCTCAAGTTCATCGACACGGAGTACACGCCGGTCATCAGGCCGATCCGGGCGGGAAAATCCCGCTTGATCAGACTGGGAAGCAGCACGTTGCACAGGGCGATGGCGACTCCCAGCAGGGCGGTTCCCAGAAAGAGCGTACCTGCTCCCGATGCCGAACGGAGTAAGATGCCGACCGTCAGGATTGCAGCCGCGGCGAGCAGGACCGTCTCGATCCCGTACTTGCGCGCCCATTTGGGCGCAAACGGGGAAATAACGGCAAACATCAGCAGAGGCAGCGTCGTCAAAGTGCCTGCCAGCGTATTGGAGATGCCGAGCTCTCCCTTAATGGTGCCGATCAAAGGACCGACGGATGTGAGCGGAGCTCTCAGTACGGCTCCGATAAATAGAATGCCGACGATCAGCAGCCAGCCGGCGGTTCGCGCCGTATCTTGATCCTGCCGCACCAGCGGCAGTTCTTCGGGTGGTGTCATTTCTCTGGTGTTCATGATTGTTCCTCCAAGCGTTTCAGATCGTTTCTCGAGTGCGAGATATATTCGTGGACCGCCTCTACGGCTTCTTCCACATCCTGACGGATAATGGCGTCGATCATTTTGGCGTGACTGCGGCGATAAAGTCCGATTTCCGGGATAAGCCCCGACAGACTCCGTACGGAATGATCCAGCGCTTCAGTCATATGCGCGTAAAGCTCGCTGAACAGCTCGTTGTGCGCGGCTGTGACGACTGCCTGGTGAAGCCGGATATCCGCGCCCGAGTAGGCTTCCATGTCCCCGGATTCCTCCGCCGCCGCGCACGCATCCAGATGAAGCTTTAAGGAGTCGATGTCTTCATCCGTTCTGCGCTTCGCCGCAAGTCTTGCCGCTTCGCGTTCCAGCGCCTGCCGCACTTCCAGCGTCTCTGCCAGGGTGGATTGCCTGACCCGCTTCTGCAGAACGACGCCAAGGACACTGGACGAGCACACATACGTGCCGTCCCCCTGCTTCGTCTGGAGAAGCCCCGCATGAACCATGGCCCGCACGGCTTCGCGGATCGTATTGCGGCTGACGCCGAGCGTCTCCGACAGCTCGGGTTCCGGAGGAATACGCGTTCCGATGGGCCACTGGCCCGATTCGATTAAAGTTTGCAGCTGATCCGCAACCTGCTCGACCAGCGTTAATTTTTTCGGTTTTTCCAGCATATTTCTTAAACCTCCAAACATAGGATGATTGGTCTTTATCTAAAATAGCACAACGAGAACGAACTGTAAACCGTCTTCCTCTTAAAGTTTCCGATGCGTGCTGCATTATTCCTTCACGGCACTCGCCCGCATGACCTTTCTTCGGGACGCTCTTGGTTTTAGACAAGCCGGCCACATCTGCTGCCCTGAAACTTCTTCCGCCAATAAAAAAAGATTGTCCCTGATGAGACAATCTTTTGATTAATTCCCGCCCCGGCGCAAATGTCCGGTATCCTCCGGCCGTTCGGCGAGATATGCATTTTTTTACAAGCGCCGCACGTTTCGGTATTCGTTGCCACAATTCCGCGCCCGCCTCCGGTCAGGAAGAAAGCTCCTTGCCCTTGGTCTCGTCCCCCCAGAACAGCACGGCCAGTGCGCCGATAAGGATCATGACGAAAAAGAGGATGAAAATCGCCTGAATGCCGATTCCCCAGCCGACGAGTACACCGACCAGCAGCGGGGCGACGATGCCTCCAATCCGTCCGAACGAAGCGGCAAGTCCCGCACCCGTCGAGCGGATCGCCGTCGGATACAGCTCCGGCGTATAGGCGTACAGCCCGCCCCAGGCTCCGAGGTTGAAGAAAGACAAGCACATGCCCGCGGCAATCAGCATGCCTTCGGTGGAAGCACCGCCAAACCAGATGGCGCTGAAAGCGGTCAGTACAAGATAGGTGACCAGAACGAACTTCCGGCCGAATTTCTCGATGAAATAAGCGGCCGTAAAGTAACCCGGAAGCTGGGCGAGAGTCATGATGAGCACATATTGAAAGCTTTTGACGAGCGTAAAGCCTTTAAGCACCATCACCGTCGGAAGCCACAGGAACATGCCGTAATACGAAAACACAACCGTAAACCACAACACCCACAGCATTACGGTCGACCGGCGGTAATCGCGGGACCAGACGGATTTCACTTTCGCCCCAAACGAAGATTCGCCCGACCGTTCTTTACGGAACCGCGGAGGATCTTCAATCGCCCGCCTCAAATACAGTGCGTAGAGCGCAGGCACGGCTCCGATGACGAAGGCGGACTGCCAGCCGTACTTCGGGATGACGAAATAAGCGATGAGCGCCGCCAGAATCCAGCCTCCCGCCCAGAAGCTTTCGAGCAGCACGACGGCTCTTCCCCTGTCCTGCACGGGCATGCTCTCCGATACGAGCGTGGATGCGACGGGAAGCTCTCCGCCCAGTCCGACACCCGCGATAAACCGCAGGATGCAGAGGACGGTAAAACTCGCGGCCAGAGCGGACAAGCCGCTGGCGGCCGAAAAAATAAGCAGCGTCCAGACCAGGACGGACTTGCGTCCGTAACGGTCGGCCAAATAGCCGGCGATCGCCGCCCCGAACGCCATCCCGACCGAGTTAAGGCTGGTCAGTACGCCGACCTGCCCCGCACTGAGCTTCCAGTGGACCGTCAGTGCGGCCACGATAAATGAAATAATGCCTACGTCCATGGCATCGAACAGCCAGCTTAAACCGGCGCTGAACAGCAGTTTTCTCTGTTTAGGATTTTGAAGCATCGCGATAGCGCGCATTGGGCTTCTCCCTTGTCTTGTAGTAGATATGGTCCGCTTATTCTGCCCTGTCCGAGGGGGAACATTCCGGAGTGCTCCTATTCTTTTCCAGTTAAAAGGATAAGCGGACCGGGTAATTCACTATTTTACCCCCATTCACTTAAATTGGCTAACTTTTCTGAAAAAAATTAAAGGATGTTAAGAAACCTGGAGGAAACAGACACCATGAGTTCTAAAAGCGAAACGGAGAGAACTTCCGAAGAACGGCTGTTGAAGGAGCTCGAGAAATACCCGCGACAGAAACTGCACAAAGAGGACGTCGAGCGCGTCACCGAAATGGTCCGGGATTATCAGGGAAAAATCAAGGCGCATCTGCACGAGCAGCAGGAGAAAAAGACGAACCACTGGGACCGGATGGCCGATCACGTTGCCGTTCTGGCGGGAAGCTGGTGGTTTGTTACGTCCTCCGCCGTCATTATTACGGTATGGATGCTCGTCAACAGCGAAAGAAACTCGTTGTTTATTCTCAGCTTCTCCCTGTCCATCCTTTCCCTGTTTCAATCGACACTGATTCAGAAAAGCCAGAACCGCCAGGCCGCCAAAGATAAACAAGAGCAAATGCTCGACATCGCCATCAATTATAAAGCCGAGCAGGAGAACTTGGAAATTCAGCAAAACTTAAAGGAGCTCGAAGTAAAGCTCCAGTGGATCGAGCTCCGGCTGTCCGCACGTTCACGCGCCAAAAGCCGCCCCGGGCGGACCAAAACCCCGCGCACAAGGCGGAAATAAGCAGGTTTAAAACAAGCTCCAGTCAAAGCGCCCCGACAGCTTCTCAAGCAGATCGACGCCCGCAACGCTGTTGCCTTTGCGATTAAGCGCCGGCCCGATAACACCGATTCCGTACCGGCCGGGCACGAGAGTCAGAATGCCGCCGGAAACGCCGCTTTTGGCCGGCAGTCCGACGCTGATGGCGAACTCGCCGGAGGCGTTGTACATTCCGCAAGTGGTCATGAACGTTTTGGCGATCTGTACGAAGCGCCGCGGAATAAGCGTTTTTCCCGTGAGCGTATCTTGTCCGTCAAAGGCGAGAACCAAGGCCATCCGCGAAAGGTCGCCGCACGTGACCCGGATCGAGCAGTGGCGGAAATACACCTGGAGTACTTCTTCGACACAGCCGTCCAGAACCTCGTTCTCCTTCAGAAAATACGCCAGCGAACGGTTCATATGCCCGGTTTCATTTTCCGACCGGTATACCGCCTCGTCATAATCCAGCTTGTCGTTTGCGGCGAGCTCCCGGAAAAACGACAGCACTCTCGCCGACTTCTCCTCGGGTCCGTCGCCTTTGATTAAGGAGGACACGGCGATCGCTCCCGCATTGATCAAGGGATTAAACGGGATGCCCGGTTCGACCAGCTCCAGCTTCAGCATGGAGTTGAAATCGTCGCCCGTCGGCTCTTTGCCGACCTTGGAGAAGACGGTTGCTTCGCCGTGATCCATTAGCGCCAGTATCAGCGTAAACACTTTGGAAATACTCTGCATCGTAAAAGGCAGCCCGCACTCTCCCGCGGTCAAATGCTCCCCCTGCCCGTTCAGCAGGTGAATGCCAAGTGCGGACGCCGGTGATTTGGCAAGCTCCGGAATGTACGACGCCACATTTCCCCGGGAAGTCAGCTTGCGGCTTTCTTCGACCCACTGCGGAAGCGCCGCCCGGACGGCACTGAATTCATGACCGGCATTCATGGACTTCCCTCCACTATCTTCATTTTGTTTACTTATTTGTCGCGTTCTTTCCGTGTTCCTTCCCGATAAAACAAGTATGACCGCCAAATGAAAAAAAGATGACAGAAACGCTAAGCGCTTCAGTCATCTTTTATTTAAAATCATTCAATTCCGCGGCTTCGGCCGTTTCGGCATACTTGTTCAGCATAAGAGTGAAGATCAAATCCGTTTCCTTCTGCCTGTCGCTCTCCGTCCAGATCCGGCCTTCCATGAGTTCCACCAGCTTTTTGCTGATCGCCAGATCCAGGCTCGTTTCGTAGACGGGAACGGACGATTCGCCACCTTTGCCGTCAACCGTTTCCAGCAGGAACTCCAGCTTATCGGGTGTAATGAGCGGCGCTTTGACGGCAAAACGGATAGGATGAGCATCGGGATGGTCCGTATCCGGCAGATTGACCGCCGCGAGGGTAAGTTCGCCGGATCGGGCGTTCTTGGAGGCGTGATCAAGCAATTTGACCAGCGTATCCCGGATCTTCACCGGATCGCCGACTACGACGGAAGGAAGTCCGGGCTCCGCGTCGAGCCGGACTTTCCGTGCCCCCGTATTTCGATTTTCATACAGATTCACGACTTCTTCCAGAACCGGAAGCAGTTCGAAAGGCTCCGCCTCCACCGTCACTCCGCCGGATTCCATTTTGCTGTAGTCAAGAATGTCCGTAACCAGGTTAAGCAGCGAGGCGTTGCTCGTTTCAATGATGTTCATGTAGCTCTTCTGTTCTTCGCTGAGCTCCGTATCCTGCATCAGATCCGTCATCCCCATAATGCCGGTCATCGGAGTCTTGATCTCCTGCCCGATCATGGCAAGAAGCCGGCTCTTGATCTTGGAAGACTGCTCGGACGCGGCATGGGATTCCCGCAGAATCTGCTGGGCATCCCTAAGCTCCGCGACCGCATGTTCAAGCTCCACCACGTGGGCAAGAAAAACGGCCATCGCGCTCAGCGTTTTGAGATCGGTCTCCGAAACGGGATAAGACGGATGATCGAGAATACAGATCGTGCCGTAAAAATGGCCGTTCTTCAAAATAATCGGCAGTCCGATAAAAGAGCGGCTTCCGAGCGCCCGCGTTACTCCCATATCCGCGGTAAGCGGACTGGAAGCCGTGTCGGAAATAACGAGAGGCTCGCCCGCGCGGCGTCCCACGAGACTGCAATAGCTGATGTCGAAAGGAAGCTCATCCCCTTCCTCCACCAGCTGTTCCCGCCTGTTGAACGCCTTCAGAATCGTATTCGTCCGTCCGTCGTTCGTCGCGACAAAAATCGTATTCACTTGAAGCAGCCCGCTGACGACTTCAATGATATGAGCGGCGGCTTCTTCTATATTGTTATAAAAACCGGATGGGTCCTGGTGCCTGTTTGTCATAGCTATCACACAGCTTTCTATACTTTCAGATAACGATCTTTCTAAGTGTACTATATTTCCGGCTCTTTCAGGCCATAAAGGGTTCGAAAAAACAAAATACCTTTAGAATTCCTATCTAAATTCACGGAAATAACAACTTTTACCGGAAAATCGTAAGATTTTGAAAGAAATCATTGGATAAATAGCCTTATACAAACAATTGGACCTTCTTCTCATGAGGGGTGTCATATACCTTTCCCTTCATAAGCTGCTCCAGATACGGGCGGATCAGGTCCGCCTGCGTGGAATGAAAGCTTTCGCCGCCCCACCGTTCGATCGTTCGCTGCTGGGTTTCTACGATAGTGATGTCCTGATTCAGTGCTTTTTTTAGAAAAGGGGTCAGCACCCGCTTCTTCAGCCCGTTCGTGAACCGGCCGCGCTTCATCGTGATAACCGCGTAAATGTCCTGGTAAGCGAACGAAGTCGGTCTCATTACGGCCGTAATAAGCAGCGTCAAGCCTTTGGCGGAAGAGTATTCGATCTGGGCGACGCCGGGCATGTAAAACCGGCCGAAGCTCCGCTGCCTGTCCCGCTCGAATAAACGCGAAATCAGACCGGCCTGCCCGGATTCGCCGGTATATTCGATTTCGACGGAGGCGCCCTCCGCCCGGATGCGGGCGTTCACGGTCTGGCGGCCACCGTCCGTACGGATGAGGCCCGCGTGGACATAGTGCGTGTGCGTGGCGTCCAGCAAATTTTCCGCCGCGTTAAGCAGCGAACCCCGGACGGCCGTTTTCCAGACGAAGGAGTAATACTCCGGGTTGTTCATAAACGGCAGGGCCAGAGGCTCCGGAACGGATGCTTCCTGCGGTTCCCCCGACCGCGCCTCTCCGCCGAGCCGGACCCATAGAAAGCCGTCCCGCTCCCGCAAGGCCGCCGGCGACGCGTCGTGGTGGGGACCCGGTTTGAACGTGCACAGCCCCGGTACCCGGGTGCAGGCTCCTGTCCCGTCGAACTCCCACCCGTGGTAAGGGCAGACCAGCTTCCCCGCTGTCAGCCTGCCTCCCGAAAGCGGCACGTTCCGGTGCGGGCAGCGGTCCAGCAGCGCGTGCGCGCCCTCTTCCGTGCGGAACAGGACGAGCGGCACGTCAAGCACCGTCAGCCCGAGCGGCTTCCGCTTAAGCTCCCGCGACGGACAGAGCGGGAGCCAGTGTTTTTCCAGCTCGGCATAGAGCGCTTCCTTCCCGTCGCCCGATTGACAAACATCGTTCTTCGTCAGATTCATAACCGGTACTTCCTCATCACGGGTACCCCAACTCCATTCAAAAGATGACTCAATCCGAGCCATACGGCTCGCCGCCTCAGAGGCAGATGCCGGATGTAGACGGCACTGTATTCGATGGCCGGGCGGCCTCCCCGGATCCGCTTGAAATGCGCGGCGCCGGAGCTTAAATGCAGCAGCTTCCCTTCTTCGGCGGCCCGGGTCAGCACCAGGCTCATCAGCATCCGGTACAGCCCTTCCTTTTGCGGAAGAGCGGTGTTGTATCCGACCAGCGGCGCCGTAATGACACCCGCTTTATCGAAACAGCCGATGACGCCCTGCAGCACCCCCGAGCTGTCCCTCAAACCGCGGATCCGCAGCAGCCCGTGCAGATGGCAATTGGCGATGTAAGCCTCCGTGAAACGCGGATTCAGCCGGGAATATTTACGGATGTACAGGTCCTCGTAAAGCTCCACGATGCGCGGATAGTCGGACGGTTCAATCTCTTCGTGCTCCACAATCCGAAGCGGCGAGCGCCGGAGCAACTTTTGGTCCCATACATTGTTCGGTTTGTGCAGGTAATCCGGCTCGCGCCCCTCGAAAAAATACACCTGCCTGCTCGGAACTAGAATCCACCCCAGTCCGGTCAGGTCTTTCATCAACTGGGGATTCGTCACCTCATTCAGCGACCTGAATATGACCGCGTGCGACGGAAAACGTTCCTGCAGATCGGCGGTCAGCACACGGACATCCTCTTTAGGCAGCTCTTCATATAAATTCGTCGAGAGGAGCCAGTTATTGACGTGTACGTTCCGGTTGATCCGGGCTCTTTTCAGCAGCGGCGAAAGAATGCCGATCACTCCCCTCAGCACGCCTTTCAGCAGCTCGCTTTTGAAGAGAACCAGCTCTTCCAGCGCGTAGGACACATAGGTCGAGTAAGGCGAACAAACATAGGAGTTGTCATACTCCGTTTCGTTCACCGTCACGGGCAGCAGCTGCTCCCCGGCCCGGACCAGCTCCACCTTCGTCCGGACATTCCGGATGTAAGCATCGGCGCCTTTGCCGATCAGCGGCTTGGTGTAGGCCACCGTCATTTTGTTAGCCGGATGATTTTTACACTGGCCTGTTTCATTCGAGGGGGAACCCTCCGCTCCAGCTCCGCTTCGCGGCGTTTGTCCTGCCTGCCGTTCTATAGATTCAGCCGGCTGTGTCATTCGCTACCTCCCCGGCCGTTTACGTGTAACGGCTGTCTAATTCTTCGTCCAGTGAGCGTTTTCCCCGGCAAAGCGCTTCGAAGGAATCCGCCACCCGGACGCATTCGTCGTATCCGAGATTTCCCGAATGAGCGGCAAGGATAGGATATTCGCCTTCCACCGGCGCTTCTCTCATATCGAAAAGATAATGATTGCCGCAGCCGTCCATCGCAAAAGAAACGGATAACGGCATGTATTCGGGCAGCTCATACGCCAGGTTCATCTCACGGAAATCGGAAGTGGAGAAAAACTGGAAGTATCGTTCCCCCGTCCGAAATTCCCCTCCGTCCGAGTAACGCAGAAATTCCGCATACGCGCCCGGCAGTTCCCCCTCCGGCATACGCCATTTTGTCGGATCGATCGGGATATATTGATTGTAATAGGGCGAATTTGTTGGAAAAGGGTTTTTCTGTCTCGCGATGATTTCCTGAATTTCTTCTTCCGTCAAAGGCTGCTTCCATGTTTGATGGAAGCTCTCCAGAATTCCCTCCGCCGCCCCCGCGTCTTTAACGAACACTTCGTCGAAAAAATAGTCCTGCAACGGCAGGCACCTCCTGTTCTGTCTTTGATTTTAGCCTGAAAGATAGGCCGCCGCAGCGCGGCACGCCCTCAGTTCAAAGCTTCTCCGTCCCATTCGATGTCGGCGGTTGCCGCATCTTTAAACGGAATCCGCCTGCACAGCGAGTCGAGAGCCGTTTCGGCCAGACTGCGCGTATGCAGCAGAGGCACCCACGGGTCTTGCCTGCTGAAAAGCACATCACGCCCGTGCCGGAAATCGTTGAACCACCGCCCCATTCCCGAGAGGCTAAAGCCGTGGTAAAAAGGATTCGCCAGCATCGCGTACCCGATCATCGGGGGAGCTTCCGCAGGCACGGGGTTTCCGGGGTTTCTCGCGTTTCCCTGGGGTCCGGAGCTTCCGGGGTTTCCGGGGTCTCCAGAGCTTCTGGAGCTTCCGCGGCTAATCCGGATTGCCGCCGGATTTTCCAAGGGAGTACGGCCGCCGGCTGAAAGCTTCCCCCCGGTCACTTCGGGAAGCCGTTCCCCACCGGCGCCGAACGGCTTCATCAGCCCGGCGGTGCCTGCGAGATGCAGCCCGCTCGTCGCCCTCGGGTTGCATTCCAGCACATGCAGAGTGCCGTCCTTTTCTTCTATGTAGTCGAATGCCACATGCCCTGTAAAATCGAGCTTGCGGACCAGTTCGGCCGCAAAGCGGTCGATTTTCTCGCGATGTACCGGCTTAAAGTAATAGCCGGAAGCCTGGCCGAGCCGGTAAGAGGGCTCGTAGGAACCGTACGCCGCGATTTCGCCGTCCACGGCCAAATGATAGCTGCACAGCTCCAGGCCGCGGATGTACCGCTGCGCGATCCAGGGCCGGTCCGGGGACGGCGCAAAGCCCTCCGGCAGCCTGGAGGGAGCCAGCAGCGCCTCCGAAGCGAAGCGGCTGTACACCGGTTTGAACGCGAAGGCGGACGGATCGCCGAGTTCTTTCAATTGAGCGGCGGATGTGAGCAGCTTCGTCTCCGGAGTCCGGGCGGACATTCCTTCCGTCAGTCCGGAGAATGCCCATTTGTTGTGCAGCGAGTTCAGGACCTCGAAATCGTCGCAGAACACGCGGCAGCAACGGGACAGCTCTTCCCGCCCATGCGCGATATAAAAGATTTCCTCGCTCGTAGGCAGGAGCAGATCGATTCCGGCAGACCGGATAATGGCCGCCAGCGCCGCAATGAATTCCCGGCACCCCTCTCTCGGAGAAGGAACATGGAAAAATTCTTTTACCGCCCGCGAGCCGCGGCACACCGGAAATTTGACGCTGTCCGCGGCAAATACGTTCCATCCGGAATCCCGGAACCGCCTCGCCAGATCCAGCGCCGTGTAGGAGCGGCAGCCTGTGAGGAGCACATTCATGTGCGGCCGATCCACCCGTCTCTTGCCGTCAAGTCCGGCTCTACGGCATAGGCGCGCTCAATTCTGCGCAATTTCGTCAAGCCCGGCCGGAACGAGTAAGGCGTAAACATGATTTCCGGAGCCCGGCAGCCATGCTGAGCGAAAATCCCGGCCAGCTCCCGCCGGAGCGGTCCGATGACGTCCGGCACTCCTTCTTTCGTGCGGACCGATACTTCCAGACGTTCCCGGTCACGCTGAATGACTTTGTATTCGGCGATTCCGTCCGAAGCCATCATCACCGCCCGCCGGATAAAATCCGGAAAGACCGGAACGTCCCGTCCTCCGTCCATACTCCGGCCGAAGAACAAGTCGTCCGTGCGTCCGCTGACGGATTCGACCGCCGTGAACACCGAACCGCAGGGACAAGGTTCATCCCGGAGCGTGAGCAGGTCGTTCAGCCGGTAGCGGATGATGGGCTGGGATGCACGGGAAAAATCCGTAATCACCGGCATAAACGTCCGCCGCTCCGCATCAACGTACTCCCGCTGGATTACGGCGATATCTTCATTGAGATGCAGCGTCCCATGTTTGCAGGTTGCGCCAAGAAATCCTTCGGTGCATTGATAAATCTGGTGCACCCGGGTCCGGAAAGCAAGCTCGATCACCTGCCGGTCGACCGGTTCCAGCACTTCCGCCACGGAAATGATTTTGTCCGGCGCAATCGCCAATTCTCCCCTCTGCTTCGCTTCCGCCAGCAGCCGGAGCATGGACGGCGGGGCGATCAGAAGGGTTGGCTGCAGCCACCCGAGCTGCTCGATATGCTCCGGGACCGGGCGGATCATGTCGAAGAAGCTGAACCGGATTCTCCGGGACCGCACCGTCTGATACAGGTTGCTGTCCGCCCGGAGAAAGAAGGCGATCCGGTGCTTCCGCAGCAGGGAACCCGGCAGAGCTTTCGCCAGGGCGGCGCCCGCCCACGCCGCTCTCTCCTCGGCGCTGACGATGAACAGCCCGCGGTTGCCCGACGTACCCGAGGAAAGCCCGACGGTAACCCCGTTCAGCTCGGGGCTGAAGTCGCGCTCCCGCTCGGCTTGAAGGGCCGCTTGGAGCGCTTCGTCCTTCGTGATGCCCGCGGTGTTCAGCTCGTCGAAGGCGTCCATCATAGCCGTCTTGTCTATGGTCGGCCATTCGCGCCAGTTATCCAGCGGGAGGCCTTCAAACAGGCGGGCGTAGAAAGGCGACCTGCGCCGGGTTTCTTCCAGAAAAGCCCGGACCCGCGCGTTTTGCCAAGCCTCAAGGTCTTCCCGGCTTTTCCATCTTTGCCCGTTCCATTTGGTCAGGGCGTATTGTTTGAGCAGCAGGATGAGTTTCACAGGAGTTCAATGCCCTCCTTTCCGCAAAGTTCCCAAGCTTCCGCACAGTGGGTAAAAAGAAGGCGCATCTCCGGCTGCCTGCGGTGCAGTTCCACGAGATTGCCGAAAGTACGTTTGTAGTCCTGCCTGCCGTCGAACAAAATAAAAGCGGGCGGACTGGGCAGCCGGTTTTCCCGCACGGCCTGCGCCGACCAGCTTGCGTCCGCGCCGAGCAGTACGGGATTTCCGTCCGCTCCCCTCAGGAAGACGCCGATCTGGTGAGCGGCATGTCCGGAAAGATCCACGGCGGTCACACTCCCGTCGCCAAAGAGGTCCCAGCCCCGCTCGAACGGACGGCACGCGGCGGGCAGCGCCGCTTCCGGGCACTGCTCCACCCAGAATGCCCGGGCCTTGAAATCCGGAGGAATCAGGTCCGGGAGCACCGCTCTTTTTACCGCAGCCAGCCCTTTTAAAGAAGCGACCGAATCATAGCCCGCTTGCGAGCAGATGAACTTCGCATTCGGAAAGTCCGCCAGCCCGCAGATGTGATCCGCATGAAAATGCGAAATCACGACCGCAGTCACATCCTCCGGAGCGTATCCGGCCGCCCTTACATGCTCCGCGGCCGTTAGATGCACCCCCGTCTCCACCGGAGTCGTCCAGCGGTACAGCGCATAGGGCAGCCGGCGTGTCGCTTCCGCAAAACGCGGAGAATATCCCGTATCAAACAAAATTAACCCTTTGGACGGATGTTCAAGCATGGCAAAGAGACCCGGAAACGCGACGGTCCGCCATTTCCCCCCGCGTAGCGACAGGATCTCCAGCTGCTTGCAGGCACCCGTGCAGTGCATCGTCAGCTTCATGCGCGTCCCTCCTGTTCCCGCCACCATAGGCTGAACCGCCGGATGCCGTCCGCGACGGAAACCCGGGGCTTGTAGCCGAGCTCCCGCTCCGCTTTGGAAATATCCAGCGTCTGGCTGAAAGCCAACAGCGCCACCGTGTATCTCGTGAGCATCGGTTCTTTGCGCGCGAAAGGAAGTGCGGCGAACGCTTCCATCGCCGCTGCCGCGCCGTAGGCGGCCGGATACGGAACCTTCCGGGCGCGGAAGGGCATCTCCAGCAGCCGGAATAGCTCCGCCAGCAGCTCGTAAACGTAAACGGGCTCGCCGTTGGTGATGTTATACTTCTGCCCGTCACAGGCCTTATCGGCATGGGCGCAGTACAGAAGCGCTTCCGTCACGTTGTCCACGTAGGTGACATCCATGAAGGCTCGTCCTCCGCCGAAAACGGGCACGAACTTCTCCTCGTTGGCCCGCAGCAGACGCGGGAAAATCGCCGTGTCGCCGGGACCGAAAAGCCCTCTCGGCCGGATCGTAATCACCGGAAGACCGGCCTTGCGGGCGGCGTCCAATTCGCTTTCGGCCTGACGTTTCGTCTGCGCGTAGGCATTGACGCCTCGCTCCGGCAGCGGTTCTTCTTCGGAAATCCCGAGGCGGTCCCGGTAGTCGAAATAGATCGACGGGGTGGACACATTAACGAGCCGCCGTACGCCGTGCTTCATGCAGCCCCGGATGATCTGCCGCGTGCCGACCACATTGGACGTGTAGAAATCCCGGTAAGCCCCCCACGGAGAGGACATCGCACCGCAGTGAAAAACAAATTCGTGGCCGCGGACAACCTCTGGCATATCATCCGACGCCAGGTCCATCCGCACAAAACCGGCCCCTTCTTGCGTCAGCCTTTTTCCGGCTTCCGGGTTGCGTCCGACCGCCGTCACCTCATAACCTTCCTCCAGCAGGCGGCGGATCAGATTTCCTCCGAGAAAACCTGTCGCCCCCGTCACTAACGCTTTCATAGTAACCATTCCATTCGATGTCGTAAGTGGTAATCTCTTTAAGAGGCACGCGTTTCGCCCGCGCTTCTCTCCATAAGTCCAGCAAAATCTTGCCTTGGGCCAGAGCAGGTCCCCAGTCCTTCCGGCTGAAAATCACATCCCTGCCCCGCGCAAGGCCGGCGATCCACTGGCGCAGCCCGGCAGGCGTTCCGCACGCGGCCGCCCCGTACATCAGCATCGCGGCGGTAATCATCGCGGGACGGCCGCCGGGCGACGGGATTATCACCGTGTCCGTGCAGTCCAGCAAGGCCCGGTCTATTCCCTCTTCGGGCGCAAACAGATGAAGCCCGCTCGTTGCCCGCGGATTGCACTCCAGCGGATAAATAACGCCGGATTCATGGACGATAAAGTCAAACGCAATCTGTCCCGTAAACCGGATTTCGCGGACAAAATACTCCACCCATCCGAAGAGATCCCGCCGTCCGCAGGATTTGAAGTAAATAGTAGCGCCCCGTCCCGCCGTAAAATCCGCAGCATAATCCGCATACGCGGTCAGCCGGCCCTTGTGGGCAACGGCATAGACGCAGTATTCCCGCCCTTCGACAAAATGCTGGGCAACCCACGGATTGTCCGGCGAAACGTTGATCCGGGGCAGTGCCTCACCCGGACCGTACAGGCGCGTATGGTTAGCGAATCTGGAGAAAACCGGCTTCAGCACCCATTTCCGCGTGCCCTCCCGTTCCAGAAACGCGTGCATGTCCCTTTCCGTTTCCAGAAGGACCGTATGGGGTGCAGGCAGTTCCATCTCCTCTACCAGCCGGATAAAGGACGCTTTATCATGAAGGGCGATCAGCTTGCCGAAATCATCGGTCAGCACCGTGCAGCCCTGAAGCTTGCTCTTTATTTGAGCGACATAAAAAATCTCTTCGCACGTCGGGATCAGCAGGTCGATGCTCCGCTCCCGGACGATTGCCTGCAGCGCTTCCGCAAAAGCGGACGCATTATCCCGCGGTCCCGGAATGCGGATAAACTTCTCTATGCAGCGCGAAAAGCGCAGCAGAGGGCTCGCCAGACTATCGGCCGCATAAATCGTATGGCCGAGTGCCGATAACTGGCGGGCCAAATCCAGTGCGGCTGGCGCCCGGCCGCCCGTAATAAGGATGCGGCGGCTGCCGAGCTTCTTCCTAGTACTCAAGAAGTAGACCGCCCAGGGACAGCCCGGCCGAGATGCCGATAACGGCCGTCAAGTCTCCGCGTTTCAGCCGGCCCAGCCGGATCGCTTCGTGCAGCCCCATCGGCAGCGAGGCGGCAATCATATTGCCGTGCTGTTCGATGATGTTCATCAATTTGTCGTCCGGAATCCGCAGCTTCCGCTGAAGCAGCCTCATCGCCATGGCGCTTCCCTGATGGGGAATGACGAGGGCGACGTCTTCCAGCGTGACGCCTCCTTCTCCGAACAACTTTTTCAGAAAATCGGGCAGCAGCTTGGACGTTTTCTTAAACAGGGCTTCCCCCTGCATATCGAACAGAAAATCCGCTATACGCTCCGGTTCGTAAGCGATCGAGGGCAGCTTAGAGCCGCCCCCTCTCACCTCGGAGAGCGCCGCGCCGGAGCCGTAGGTTTCTATACGGGAAGCTACGATCCCCGAGCTTTCGCCCGCAGGGGTTCTCCCGACTACTACGGCGGCCGCTCCGTCCCCGAACAGGATCGCGCTTTCCGACTGGCTGTAATTCAGACCGACCGAGGCGATTTCCGGAGCCACCAGCAGGACACGATCATACCGGCCCGCGTCGATCAGATAGGAAATCAGATCCAGTCCGGCAAGAAACGACAGGCAGGTTGAGTTGACGTCCAGACACGGGATGCCCGAGTCGCCCAGCTTCATTTCGCTTTGGATCAGCGCCGCCGTACACGGAATGGGCTGCTCCGGTACCGCATTCGTACAAATGATGCAGTCGAGCCGCTCCGCTTCCAGACCGGCGTCCGCCAGTGCCGCGAAGGCGGCCTTCGCCCCCATCTGCGAAACACTTTCGTTTTCCGCGTAATGCCTGACCTTCACCCCGGATTTTTTGTACACCCAGCCCTCGGGTTTGCCGAGCCTTCTATCCATATCTTCCGCGGTTACCCGCTTTTCCGGCAGATAGGCCCCGGTTCCCAAGACCTTCACTTGTCTAGTTTTCATGCTGTTTCCGTCGCTTTCCGTTTATTTTACAAGCTTCCCGCAGCCTCCGGCAGCTCCGCCTCCGGCGGAAACATGAAAAGGACCCGGTGCAGGCAGCGAGTCGAATTGACCTAGGTCTTAAGAATCCCATTCGACATTTCGTCCTGGTTTTCCTGCTTTGGTTAAGGCCGTTAAGGATTCTCTTATGCGGCCTCCGCCCTCTTTTTTCTATGGAAGAAGGAAGTAGACAGGGACACAAACGGGTTTGACCGCCCTCGCATATCATATTGCATGACTTTCGATAGATTTTGATAAATGGAGATGAAGCGAGAATGAGCGAAGTTTCCGGAACAGGCAGAACCCCCATTGATGTGCTGATCCCGGCTATCGACAAAGATTTGGAAACTCTTCCTTTCGTCATTGACGGCCTTCGCCGGCATGTCCAACATCCGATCGGCAGCATTTATATCGTTTCGCCCGACAGTCCCCGGATCAAGAAACTTTGTAAGGATAAAAAATGCAAGTTTGTGCATGAAAATTCCGTTCTTCCGCTGACGAAAAAAGATATCCGTTACCGTTCTAACCGGTGGGACCGCTCGGGCTGGCTGTACCAGCAGCTGCTTAAGCTGAACGGCGATAAAATTTGCGGCAACCGCTACTTTCTCGTCACCGACGCGGATACCGTGCTTATACGCCCTCACCGGTTTCTCGAAAACGGCAAACAGGTTTTTTTCACCCGGAATTGGAGCCACCAGGAATATTTCCGCATTCATGCCAAGCTTCTGGGACAGAAAGCCGTTTCCCGCCCTTCCTATGTCAACCACTATATGCTCTACGACAAAGTCAAGCTGTCCCGCCTGAAAAAAGCGATCACGGCCCGTCACAAAATGCCGTGGTACAGAGCCATTCTCAAAAACCTGAACACGACCAAACAGTTCGGATTTTCCGAGTTCGAAACGTACGGCAACTTCGTTCGTGCCCAGTATCCCGGTACTTCCCTGTTAAAACGTTCCCTCAACAAGGAATTCAAAAAAAGCATCCGGTTCGTCCCTCACAGCGAAAGAGAGAAATGGGCCGGTAAATTCCGGTCGCTGTCTTTCCATAAACGCGGAGGCTACTATTTCAAAGCCAAAAAAGCCAAATAGCAGCCGGTCGCCCGGCGAATTTTTCTGACCGGCACTTTTCAGAGAAGGAGGAAGGGTCGTGAAAATCATTTTGCTGTCGGGGGGATCCGGCAAGAGGCTTTGGCCGCTGTCCAACGAAATCCGCTCCAAAACGTTTCTGAAGCTGTTACCGGCGCCTGACGGCGGCAGAGAGTCCATGCTTCAGCGCGTGTGCAGACAGCTCGATGCCGCCGGGCTGCTCAGCTCGACATCTATCGTTACCCACTTCAGCCAGTTTGAAATCGTCCGAAGCCAGGTCGGCGAAAAAATTCCGGTTTTGGCGGAGCCGCACAAAAGAGGGACGTTCACGGCGATCGGTCTCGCCAGCCGGTACCTGCACACCCAAGGCATAAGCCCGGACGAGATCGTCTGCTTTATGCCTGCCGATCCGTTCGTGGACGCCGCTTTCTTCGAGAAAGTCGCCTCCCTCCCCTCAGTCCTCGCACAGTCCGGCGCCCGCATGGCTCTGATCGGCACGAAGCCGTCCTTCCCGTCCACCCAGTACGGATATATCGTACCGGCGTCTGCGCAGGACCGGGAGGCAGCGCCGTATCTTTCCGTCGCGGAATTCGCGGAAAAACCGGACGAACAGGGCGCTTCGGCGCTCTTGTCTCGGGGAGCTCTTTGGAACAGCGGCGTGTTTGCTTTTGCGAATTCATTCATGCTGGAGGTTCTGGCATCGCGCGGTTTGCCGGACGATTACGGACAACTGCTCGGCTTGTACGACAAACTGCCGGAACTGAGTTTTGACGAGGAAGTCGTCGAGAAGACGAAGCCGATCGTCGTCCTCCCGTACGATGGCAGATGGGACGACTTGGGGAACTGGCAGGCGCTGGCTCCGCATTTGGAAGGCCGGGCCGTCGGTCCCGGCGAAGTATCCGACGATTCGGCGGATACGCACATCGTCAACGAGCTTTCCTCCCCCGTCCATGTCATCGGCGTGTCCGGGATTATCGTGGCGGCAAGTCCCGACGGAATTCTCGTAGCCAGCAAGGCAGGCAGCAGCCGGATCAAGCAAATCAATCCGGGTAAACGCAGAGCTCCCATGTACGAGGAGTACAGGTGGGGTACCGTCACCGTACTTGACCGTGTTCCGCCCACTGGAGACGCGAATGCGGGAACGGAGGTCGTCATCCGACGGATCACTCTGCTGCCCGGCAAATCTTTTCCCTACCGGGCCCACGGCAGCGCGAAAAAAAGCTGGACGCTGCTGTCCGGTTCCGGCCAAATGATTCTGGACGGGCGAATAACCCGCGTGAAAACCGGTGACGTCCTCCATCTGGAGCCGGCCGCAGGGTATGCGCTGCTCGCGGATACGACGGGACCGGTCGAGCTGATCGAGATCGAGTTCGGTCCTGAAAGCGCAAAGCCCGCGCCCGCAGCGCCTTCTCTATCATGGGAAGAAGCGGTGCTGCTGTGCAGGAACGACCGGGAACCCGATCCCGGGAAGGGATGAGGCCATCTTCGGATGGCCTTTTTTTAATGGCGGGTCGGAATACTGGCTTTAACCGGCCATTAAACCGTGAAAAAAGGAAGAAAGGCATGCCGTTCGCCCTTCTTCCTTTTCCCCTTTTAGTCATTCCCTCTCACATTCTCATTCCCGATCTTGCTTTCGCTCAGTCCGTCGAGAAATTTTTTTACAACGGCATAAAACCCGTCGGGATCGTCGGAATGAACTCCGTGGCCGCAATTTTCAAAAATTTCGAGGGAAGTATTCGGCCGCCGGGACTGCATCAATTTCGCCTGTTCGGCGTTCATGACAAAGCTTTTTTTGCCGTGAATCAGCAGAATAGGACATGTCGACGACAGCCAGTCTTCCCACCACTGTCCGTTGATGTTTTCCTGGGAAGACCTCATCCCCGTTAAATCGGTCCGGAATCCCCAGCCTTTCTCATCCTCAAACACGCTTTCGGAAAAATAATCGATCGCTTTAAGTCCCAGCCGTGCCAGCGAGTCTCTCAGATCTTGCAAGGTCGTGGAACGCTCGGGAAGCTTCTCGGCAAAAGAAAGGTCGGCGTGAATTTCCGCCCCGATGTCTTCCACGATCACGGCCCGGACATATTCGGGATAACGCGCCGCGAGCTGGTAGGCATTGACGCCGCCGAGCGAGTGACCCAGGATGACAACGGGCTGACCGCCCAGCTCCTGACGGACCAGGTTCAGAATATCGGTGATGTAGCTCTCTCTGGAATAATCCCCGTCGGCCGGATGCCCGCTCCAGCCGTGTCCCCGCTGGTCGAGACCGATGACCCTCCAGTCTTTTCTCAACCGGGAGGCCAGAAACGCAAACGTGCCCGCATCGTTCATATGTCCGTGCAGCAGCAGAAGTACCGGTCTATCGTCACCGCCGTAATCCACGTAAGAAAGCTCGTTGGCTCCCGATCTGAAATAGTTGCGTTTTGCGGAAGAATGTTCCTTGCCATGTTCCATCTTCTAATCTCCTCTTCCTCGTTAAATTTTGCTTTCCGGATTCCTCTTTCGGGAATCTCTCCTGGACTTTGCAATCAGTATAACGCATAATAGTGACAACTATTGTCATAATTAAAAAATGGAGTTTATCCGATGTCCAAATCAAAACGCCTGATGGAACTGATGCTGACGGTAAACCGGATGCGCAAGTTTACGGTGGGAGAGCTCGCGCGTGAATTCGGCGTTTCGCAGAGAACGATTTTGAGGGATTTGCAGGAGCTGGGCGAATTAGGGGTTCCGCTTTATTCGGAAGTCGGTCCGCACGGCGGGTATCAAGTGTTGAGGGAAAGACTGCTGCCTCCTATCGCTTTTACCGAAGAAGAAGCCGTGTCAATCTTTTTCGCCGTTCATGCCCTCCGGCATTATTCCTCCCTCCCGTTTGAAACGGGAACGGATTGATCAGATGAAAAACCGGGTGGATTTTATCACACCCGCGCGGAAGGCTGTCTCTCCTTATTTATCCATTCTGCTCGATGCGGCCGTTCAGCAGAAGGTGCTGCTCATCCGGTATCAATCCCGGGAAAAAAATTCCGACCGCGAAATCCAGCCCATCGGCATTTTTACGGGAAACGGCCTCTGGTACTGCTCCGCCTACTGTTATCGGTCGAAAGGGATGCGTGTGTTCCGGTGCGACCGCATTCATTCGGCTGTCCCTTCGGCAGCGGAACCGCTGGATCTCCGCCATATTCATCTTGAAAACAAGGCGTCTGCGGGACGCAAGGAGCTGGGCGAGATAGGTGTATTTGCGGAATTGACCCTCGAAGGGGTCGAGGCGTGCGAGGCGGAACCTTGGTCGGAATCGATGCTTACCCTGCGTGAAGATGGCACCGGCTGGCTTCAAGGAACCATTTCCAGAAAAGATCTTCCCTATTTCGCGAAATTTTTTATCGGCTTGGGCCGTGAAGCAACCGTGAAAGACTCGCCTGAGCTTCTGGCGGAAATGAAAGCCATGCTTGCCGAACTGCTCGGCAAATACAGCTGAGAAGCGGACGCACGGCTCGCGGACGCAAATAAACCGGATCGTAAACTTCACGATCCGGTTTATTTGACGTTTGTATCGCTGAGCGGGAACGGTTATCCCTTCAAGCCCGGGAAACGCTTTTCCGCCGCCGCGACTATGTCCGCATACACGTCCCTAAGCTCGCGTATCGTCAGCAGCTCGGGAGCGGCTGCGATTTCTTCCGCGGTATGGTTGGCCAGCACGCTGTTCAACCCGTCCAGATTAAATTTCAGTTCTTGATGAGACTGGCTCAATTTCTCCAGAACCACCCCGATTAGCGTCTGATAGTGCTCCATGACAATCTCCCATCTTGTTAAGCTTCCGTCGCCGCCTGCCGGAAAACCGGAGCAAGCGCCGGATACAATTCCAAATAGCGTGCATATTTGGATTCGTAATGCGCCTTTTTCTCCGCATCCGGACTAAACGTCTCGCATTTTCGTCTAATTTTAAAGAGCTCACATAACCGGTCATAGCTGCTTGCCCAGCCCAAGCCGGGAAATCCGAGCGCCGCTGCACCCAGACACGGCAGAAACTGCGATTCCGAAGGCACGGATACTTCCGTACCGAACACATCGGCCAGGACCCGGCACCACTGGCGGCTTCTCGCCCCTCCCCCGATTAAGGTCAGGGATGCAGCCCCTTCGGGCGCTCCGCGCAGCTCCATGACCTGCTTCATCGCGAAGGCGACGCCTTCCAGCACGGCGGCCGCCATATCGGCTTTCGTCGTGGAAGGACGCAGGCCGATGAAGCAGCCCGACGCCTCCTCATCCTGAACGGGGCATCGTTCCCCGTTCAGATAGGGCAGGAACAGGATCTTGTTCCTGCCCCGGTCGGACGCTTCCACGAGGCGTTCAACCGCCTCGTACATCCCGCGGCCGTCCGTTCCGGCCGCTTCCGGCGCGAACACTTCGGCGGCCCAATGATGGGCGTTGCCGGCGTTCGTCAGCGGAGCGACATTGATGTAGCGGCCGGGCTCCGCGTAAGCGAGGTTGAACAGGCCCGACGCCGGGTCCGCCACCCCGCCGGATACGCCCGCGATCCATCCGGTCGTTCCGATGTAGGCGTACACCTCGCCGGGCTCGTAGACACCGGCGCCGAGCGTAGCGGCTCCCGCGTCGCCGATGCCGCACAGAACGGGCGTGCCCTCGGCCAGGCCCGTAAGCCGGCTGCCTTCCGCGTGCACCCGTCCGGCCGTCTCCCCGGAAGGGAGAATGTCCGGCAGCTTGCCTGCGGGAAGCCCCATCCGTACGAGCCAGTCCTCTCTCCACTCCCGCCGCCTGATATCCATGCATCCTGTGGTCGCCGCGGAGGTCGGGTCCGTAACGAAAGCCCCGGTCAGGCGAGCGATGACGTAATCCTTCGAAGAAATGAGATAGCGGCTTGTACGTGCGCAGCTGTCCGCTTCATGCGTTTTCAGCCAGAGCAGCTTAGGGAACGTCAACGTTCCGTCCATCCGGTTGGCCGCGCTTCGGAAAATTTCTTCTTCCCCGATTTCATCGCGGATCATCCGGGCCTCTGCTCCCGCGCGGCTGTCTGAGTACAGGATGGCCGGACGGACAGCGCGACCCTGCTCGTCTACCGGGATACAGTCCTGCATTTGCCCGCTGAACGAGACGAGGCTGATTAGCCCGGCACCGATTCCGTCCCGGAACCACTCATTCACAATCGTGCCTACCGCTTTAAACCATTGCTCGGGCTCCTGCTCGATGAAGGGCGGCTCCTGGCGGCAGGTCAAGGAAACGTTCTGTTCGTGAAACAATTCCCCGTCCCTGTTGACGAGAATTCCTTTTACATGGGTCGTGCCGATATCAAAGGAGGCTATGTATGTCATGATTCTGGTTCCCCCGGCTCCTGAAATCTTTTCACCCATTATACCAATATCGGGACTCCGCCTACAAAGAAAAAAGAGACGTGCCGCCCCGTCCGGACGGCATCGCCTCTTTACTTCGGTTTTTGTGCCGCTTGTTTACGCTCTAGGCGGCTTGTTGTACCCTTTGTCGCCGTATGGCTGAAGACGGTCCAGCCACTTCCGCTCCATCTTTTTCAACGCGTCCTTCAAGTCGAAATAGCCGGTTTTTTTCTTCTCGACGATTTCCAGGATTTCAAAGACAAACTTCTCTTCACCCAGCTCCGTCCAATCTTTCTGAAGCTCCTTGTTCAAATGGGAGCCTATGTTGAGTTCAAAAGTCCGCCCGTTTATATTTTTGAAATTAGGGGAACTTTCCACAAAAATCTTGTCGTTCGTCGTATTGCGGATTTGATATACCCCCGCTTCCGTCTCCATCTCTTTAAACTGCCGAACCAGCTCTGCCCTTCTGTCCATCGCTCTCTCCTCTTTCATTTAACTAAACAATATTTATTTTCGTTTGTATTATATTAGATATTGTAAACTAACGTTTGATCTTAAGTCAATGAGCAATTCTTCTGATTTTGCCCATCCCTGTATCCTGTCCGTCCCCTCTAAACAAGCTGTCCGAAGATGTCGATATAAATAAGGTTGTTCCCGATTGCAATTTTTGGGTCAGGGAACCGGATTTGCATGAACAAGGAGACCGCTTGAATGTCGCTCAGTTTACGCACTACGTTTGCCCTCGTATCCGCCTTGGTTATCTGTCTTCTGACAGGGGTGCTGAGTACGGTGATCGGCAAAAAAACGACCCGTCAGGTCGAAGAATCCATCGGCATCTCGCTCTCTCAAGTCGCTTATCAAATGGCGGACAAGCTGGACCATTTCATGTGGTCGCGCGCCGGTGAAATCGACGTCCTGAGCGAACTGATTTCTAACCGGGAAGCCCCTGGCCCCGGCGACGCCAATGAGCTTCGCAGTTTGCTCGAACAATTGAAAAAAAGCTTTCCTTCCTACACCTGGGTCGCCTTTATCGATCCCGAAGGAAAAGTGACCGCATCGACGGACGGCATTTTGACGGGAACCAACATCGCCTCCCGGCCCGTTTTCACCGAAGGGAAGAAAGGGCGGTTTATCGGGGACGTCCACGAGGCTCTCCTGCTCGCCAAACTTCTGCCCAATCCGTCGGGCGAGCCGCTTCAGTTCGTTGACATCAGCACGCCGGTCTACAACAAGCAGGGTCAGCTTACCGGTGTACTCGCCGCCCATCTCAGTTGGGAGTGGTCCCGGGAAGTCGAAGCCACGCTTTTGCAGCCGCTTAAAGACAAAATGAAACAGCTCGAAGTGCTCATTGTGAGTAAAAAAGAAAATACGGTCCTTCTCGGACCGAAAGAATCGCTGTATCGTCCGCTGGACACAGCAGGCATCCGCCAGGCTCAGGCAGGAGGGAACGGCTGGCTGACGGAAACTTATCCGGACGGGCATACCTATTTGAGCGGCTACGCGTACGGGAACGGCTATCTGGACTATCCCGGGCTGGGCTGGTCCGTTCTCGTAAGGGAACCTGCCGACGTCGCGTTTACGTCCGTTCGCGAACTGAAAACGTACATAACCACAGCCGGTATTATCCTGTCCCTCGTATTTGCGGTGCTTGCCGCATTTCTCGCCGGTTGGGTCGTCCGCCCTCTGCAGAAAATTACCCGCTCCGCGGACCGGCTCCGGAAAGGCGAGTCTGCCTCATTCCCCGCTTTCACGTTTATCCGGGAGATCCGCATCTTATCGGATTCGCTGCGCAATCTCGTGGACAACTTGACGAAAACCGAGCATGCTCTGGACCAGATGTCCGATCTCGCTCTTCACGACAAGCTGACGGGGCTGCCGAACCGGATCGCCTTGGACGCTTATCTGGAGCAGGCGATGCGACAGGCGAAAGAGAACGGGACGACACTGACGTTTCTTTATCTGGATCTGGACGGGTTCAAAAAAGTAAACGATTCGCTGGGACATCTATTCGGAGACAAGCTTCTCCAGCAGACCGCCCTCAGACTCACACAAGGAATGAGTACGGACAGCATCATTACACGGGTGGGCGGAGACGAGTTTGTCATCGTCCTTCCGACGGGCGCTTCCGCTCCCGATCCCGCCGCCATTCGTCTTGCGGGCAGTATTTTGGAGAGAATGAACGAGCCGTTTCTCGTGGATCATCAAGCGTTAAGAATCGGCTGCAGTATAGGCGCAGCGGTATGGCCGCTTCATCATGAAGACCCGATCGAAACGATGCGTCTTGCCGACCAGGCTCTGTATATGTCCAAGCGCAGCGGGAAAAACCGTATGACGTTCAGCCCCGATTCCCGGGAGAACGCGTAACTGCATACCAAAAGGCGGTTTTCCGGGGTATCGTCCCCGTAAAACCGCCTTTTTCACCGTTAAGGGCCCGAACGGGCCGTCTTCGTGCCGCGCTGAAGCTCGGCGATGCTTAAACCGTAGCTGAGCTGGAGATGGGGATAGTCGGGGAAATTGGTCCAATCCCCGCCCCATTCGAAACCGAGCTCCTTGGCAATCGTGACGACCTGCATCCAGTCTTTACGGCCGTCGCCGTTCAAATCGGCATTCATATCCCAAATGATTTTACCGGATTTCGTTTTCAGGGCAAAGTCGATCGCCAGGCCGTAGTTGTGATAAGACTCGCCCGCCTTGGCGTGCGTCACGATTTTTCCTTCGCTTGTACGCCCCTGACTGTACAGCTTGTCCTGTTCTTCCATGCTGCGGAAATCGTCCGTAATGACGATCCTTATGCCGATAGCCGCCGTTTTGGCCAGCAGCTCGTCCATTTTCCGGGCGACTCCCGGGTCCAGTCCGCTCAACAACCGGGCGCTGTCCAATCCGAGCTTCTCGAGATTTTTCTCATCCGATTTGGTCATCACGAGCTGAATCAGCATGATTGCGGACAATACGGCGGCCATAACGGCGAATGCGGCTCTGAACAGCCGCTTTTTCGCGGACATTCCCCGTTTTTGTCTATATTTCAAAACTCCGTCATTTCTCACTTCACTGCGTCGATCCGCTGCCAATCGCTATCCGTAAACTGGCCCATATACCATAGGGAAACCCCTTTTAAGCCGTAATAGCGCGCCAGCCAGATTTTGCGGTCCAAACTGTCGGAATCCTCGTAAAACAATTCGTGCGCGCCTCCATCCGTGTACCGGATATGCCCGAGCAGATAAGGAACGGATAAGGTCGATTTGACTCCGGGTTTCTTGAGACGCTCTTCCACGGCCGAACTCGCCGGCGAGGCGTAGGTAGTCGTTCCGCCCTGATCGATAAACTGGTCCGTTTTCTTGCTCATGCCGAGAACCAGCTTCTCCGCCGGAACGCCCGCTTTAATCGTATCCCTCACGGCTTCGGCCACCAGCGGAAGCGGTGCGGACGGGAGCCGGTCCGGCTTGTACAGAAAATCGTACGCCATGAGAATGACCGTGTCCGCCGTCTTACCTATGGACGGAAGATCGTAGCCTTCGAAATAGTAGGTCGGAGGCACCGTTACGGTGAGTGTTTTGCCTTTCGCCGCTTCCTTGACCTCGCTCAGGAACGCGGCAAATTCGGCTTTCTTGCCCGCCCCGTACAAATCCTCAAAGTCGATGCAAACCCCGGTGAAGCCGTACTTCGGATCTGAAAGAGTTTCCGCAAGCGCTGCCGTAAACGCCTTGCGTGCTGCGGCATCCCCCAGAAACTCTTCCACGCGGTGCGATTTGTTGGCAAAAACCATCAAATCCTTGGAAACGTGACTGGAACTTGCGGAAGCCGTCACTTCTTCCCAGCCGTCCGGCCGGTTGAACTTGAACGGGTCGCCTGCCGAACCGAGCTTCGCGGAGCCGGCACCTTCGTAATTCAGGTGCCACCAGCCAAGGGCAACGCGGTCCAGAAGAGGCATTTTGCCAAGGCTGTTGTACGACTGCACGGCATAAAACCCCGTCACCTCCAGGGGCTTGTTCCCGGCTTCCTTATGCAGCAGCCGGTTGATGACCGCTGCCGCTTCCTGGCGGCTGAGCTGCTTGTCCGGCTCAAGGCCGTTCTCGCTGCCTTCCAGCATTCCGCGGTTCACCGCGTAATAGACGTAAGGCTTCAGCGCCTCGTCGACTCCCGCCGCGTCCGCGAAAGCCCGGCTGCTCTGTTCCCGCTTCCAGCCGCTCGCCAGCCAGCTTGCGCGTTCCGCTTCGCTCAGCTTGTCCAGGAGCAGGCTTCCCATCGCGTAAGCCACCTCTTCCCTGCGGATCGGTGCTGCCGGATGGAAGGCTCCTCCGCTGTCCACCATCGCTTTGATCCAGCCGCGCTGAAGAGCGGCGCCGATCATCGGATAGGACCAGCGGTCCCGGCCGACGTCCGTAAGGGTGACGGGATGACCCGCATCATACCCGGTTTTCGCCGCCGTGACGAGCAGCTTGATAAATTCCTCGCGAGACATGGCCGCAAGCGGATGAAACCCGCCGTCCTGATAGCCGTCCAGCGCCTGTACGGCCGCCAGCGTATAAATATGTTCGGCGGACCAAGCGCTCTCTGGCACGTCCCCGAACGGTTTCAATCTCGATTCATAGGCGTTCGCCGTGGCTGAACCTGTAAGCATACAGCCTAAAACGGCTGCCGCCACCCATTTTTTATTGTTCATTTTGTGCCCTCCCCATGTTTACGTTGTATTGGACGCAGAAAATGACGAAAAGTTACGGTCTCCGTTCCCGGATGCCACATGAAAAAAGCCATCCTTCCGGATGGCCGTCCCTAAAACCTTTCCTTAAAACACTTCGCTCGTAAGCCGCTGCTTCAAAATAGACGCGAGTTCTTCCGCCGTCTCCCAGACAAAAGGCCGGATTTTCTCGGAAGGAGACGCGGTCGTCTCATCCCCGGCCCGTCTGGCTGTCCAGATAACCGGGATATTGCGCCCGAGCGCGTATCCGCCCGCCAGAAACACTTCCGGCCCTTGGGCGCCCAAGTCCGCGATGAGAAGCTTGCTGTCCGCGATCATTCGGATGTTGTAGTCCGCTTCCTTTTCCCTCGGGATTTTCTCCGACGTACGCGGCGCGTAGCCGCACTGCTCAATGACCGGCAGCACTTTCTCCGTCCACTTGAGCCGGGTCTCCACGTCTTCGGGAAGCAGGACGAAGCAAGGCTTAAGCCGTTTGCCGCCCAGACTTTCTTCGGCCGTTTTCCAGCCTTGCGCCGTCAGCTTGAAACTGGACCCCATGCGTTCGAGAAGGCGCTCTTCCTTCAACTTCTCGATGATATAGATCAGCTCCTGCAGGTTGGGCGAATACGTTAAGTTGTAGCTCTTCGGAAGCTGCTGCAGCACGACCGCTTCGTCCGGGCCCCCGCTGTGCCGGTAAAAAAATTGCAGAAGCCGGATGCCTTTGTCTTCTATCGTAACCGGGACACGGGGCGAGTTCCGGATTCCTTCCAGATCGTCAATGGTAAGGCGAACCGTCTCCCCGCAGTCCGTAATCTCCCGGATGTAGGCGGATATGACGGGAAACATGAGATGTTTGGTCTGATAAGACAAAACACTGTAAGGGTCGTAGCTGTCCCGGTGAAGTCCGTAGGAGCCGTCCGGCGAGCAATAGCATCCTGTATATAAATCGTACCCGTCCTCACGGCCGATCGGCACGATTTGATCGCAGAATAAACACCGTTTTTTTTCCATCCTTCCAATCCCCCTTCTCCTTTACCTTTCGTAGCGCGTTGAAGATATGGGGGTGGCGGGCGGCAACTTCCAGCAATCTACCAGCGCCCGGCGATACCCTTTTACCGGTAAAGACCTGACTCCTTCCGGCATGTATGGTAACATAGAGCGGGTAAAGACCTATAACCAAGAACGCGCTTAAAGATCAAGGAGAGCTGCCCATGGCCCAGAACCGCCGTTTAACGACCGACCAGGATTTTAAAGAAGCAATGGACCGCCAATCGCCGGTCCGCGTGTTCAAGAACGATCATATTATAGACACCGGAGCCGTCATTACCCGTTTCGACGATTCCATGGTTGTGGTGCAGACCCGGGTTAGCGAGCTGACTTACCACGACCGTCTCGGCTGCGAGTTTTTCGAAATGAGAAAAAGATAAAGACATAAAACAAGACTGTCTCCCGGGAGACAGTCTTTATCGTTAACCGACCGCAACCAGCATGGCGGGTTCTTGGACGGCCGGTTTCCAGGACGTTTTCTCATCCAGTACACATGCGAATGCCGGACCGCAGTTTGTCGGAATGACCCATACCGTGTGATCGTGGATGACCGAGCGCGGAAGGTGATAACCGGACAAGCCTGCTCGAATTACGGACGCGTAATTTTCCGGGCTGCCTGCTCGCAGCTTCAGCCTGATCGTGCCGTACACTTTGAAACGGCCTCCTTCGCGGATATCCTCGACTCGCGTCCACTCGACCGCATCTACGGATTCCATCCTGAATTCGGCTTTCTCCCCCTGCCCGTTAACCATCTGGACGGGGCTGAGATCAATGCTCTCCC
The DNA here is from genome assembly GCF_000739915.1 of Paenibacillus chitinolyticus NBRC 15660. Taxonomy (GTDB): domain Bacteria; phylum Bacillota; class Bacilli; order Paenibacillales; family NBRC-103111; genus Paenibacillus_F; species Paenibacillus_F chitinolyticus. The sequence continues at coordinate 734,993 of NZ_BBJT01000002.1, forward strand.
TGTTTAACAGGAAAGCGGCCGTTTCGGCAGCCTGCGATTTATTGGCTGCGGACACCACCAAAGACAGTGAAGCCTGGAACAAAATCACGGGTTCTTCTCTTCTCTCCATAAACAATTAATCTTCTCCTTCTGTGCATGTCAATTAGCGTTTGCCTGTCATAGAGGACCTACTCTTTGAAATCACTCTACAAGATACCTATGACGGAACCCGCTTGGATATGTGCGATTACGCGCATGAATGTGATTATAGATCTTGTGGGCCGAGATGTTTGTCAAACCTTCGGCGATTATTTTCCAATTTTTTGTTGAAAAATGGAAAAGATAAGCCGGAAGTTTTCCGTATCCGGAGCTGCCCGCCCCGTCCCTCTCAATCTACCGGTTCGGATCCGGAAACTCCGGATTTCTCTGCGGGCTGATCTCGGGAGGAACCGTCGGCTTGATTTCCGGTGGAGCTGCCGGCGGTGTTTCGGGTACCTTACGCGGAGCCACTTCCGGCACATCGTTCGGTTTGATTTCCGGCGGTGTCTTAGGTGTTATCTCAGGAGTCTCATTGGAAAAATCGGCCTTGCGGGCTTCTTCATTATTACTCATCATCTAATGAACACCTCCTCTCTTCTTACTTAACCAATCCCGGATAGTTTGAAAGAGAGATAGCGCAAAAAAACCTTCGACACACAGGTAAATATGTTAATATAATGAAAAAATAAGTTTTTTAAGGGGGAGTCTTAAGAAATGGAGCGCTTTTTCGGCGCAAACGAAGCGGAGGGGTTTACCGCTTTTTCGGGAGCGCACTGGGCGGCTTTAACGGTTTTTGCGGCTCTCGTTCTTGCGCTCTATGGTTCGAGGAACTGGTTCACTCGGGGGAATCGGGCTCTGCGGGGACGAATCGCCATCGCCCTCATTCTGGTGCTGTGCGAAACGGGCCTGAACGTGTGGTACGCGGCGGAGGGTATCTACGATGTCCGGTACACCCTTCCGCTTGAACTTTGCAGCATTTCCCTTTATCTCAGTGTGTTTATGCTGCTTTTCAAAAGCAGGCTCCTGTTTCAGGTCGTTTATTTCACCGGAATCGGCGGGGCGCTTATGGCGCTTGCTACGCCGGTACTCTGGTACGCGTTCCCGCATTTCCGTTTTTTTGAATTTTTTGCCGCTCATATCGCCATTATTCTCGGGGTTCTTTATCTGATCTGGGTAGAAGGCTTCCGCCCGACCTTCAAATCCGTGTTCCTGGCCATGGGTTACCTCAATGTGCTGCTGGTCGCAGTCGGGACCGCTAACTTCCTGACCGGGGGCAACTACATGTTCCTGGCGCACAAGCCCGAAACGGCTTCCCTGCTCGACTATCTCGGCCCGTATCCTTGGTACCTTCTGTCTCTGGAAGCCGCGGCTCTCGTCATTTTCCTGCTCATGTATCTTCCGTTCGCTCTCGGCTCCGCCCGGCCAAAAAATCCCCGTCTGCCACATGTCCGGTAGTTTACCTGCCGTTATCTACCCACGTCCGCTTCCGTGTCCGGACAACAAAAAAACGCAGATTCCGTTCCGGACGGAACGGGTCTGCGGGTTCGAAAAACCGGAAACCTCCGGTTTTTTTATTTGTAGGAAACCAACCATGCTTAGCGCGCCTCCACGCTTCTTCATACGCGCACCAGATAGCTTTTATTAAGCTCCGATCGGCTGGAGTTCAAGCTCCAGCTCGTCAATCGCTTCGTGATAAGCCTGCAGCGACTCCCGGACGATCTCGTCGAGCATAGGACCGCTCGTTTCCGGCAGCAGCGCGCGGGCGTAAGCCCAGGCGTTTTCTTCGATGCGCAGCGCGATTCGTCTGCGCTCCAGCTCGCTGTCCGACGTATCCATCAGGGACGCCAGGCGGTCCAGATCCCCGTCTTCGGCATGACCGATTTCGTGGGCAAGGACGATGTCGACGTACGCCTCCAGCAGGTCGTGCGATCCGTAAAGCTGCATGCACTGCGCTTTGATTTCTTCTATATATAAGGTGATGAGATGACGGCCCATATTGTACTTTCCGCCGGCCATCCGTCCTCCGGGAAAATGCGACTCCAGCGTGACTTGAACCTGACTGTTCGATTCGTGCAAAAGCCGAGCGACACGATCTTCAATCAACCGATTTTTCAATCCCTTCCTCGATAGTCTTCGTTAGTCCTACCAGCTATTATATCGAATCCCGGAAAGGAAATAAACCCTTTATTTACCCGCGGTCAGTCCGGCTGAAACAAAAAAACTCCGGTTAATTGCCGCCGAAGTTTTTTTGCCGGAGCTTCCGGCCTGCCTTGCGTTTATTCCCAAGGATATTTGGTCAAGAGGAAGTCTGCAAACGTTTTGCTCGCTTCTCTTCTTACCTTGCGGATTTCCGCCCGGTGTTCGGCGGTTTCGTAAAGCTTGTTCTCTTCTTCCGTTTCGGGGATGACTCTCGGAACCGGAACCGCCTTGTTGTTCTCGTCCAGGCCGACAAAGGTCAGAAAAGAGGTCGCCGCGATTTTTCTTTCGCCGGTCACCAGGTCTTCCGTGATGACTTTGACGAACACCTCCATGGACGTTCTGCCTGTCCAGGTGACGAAGGACTCGAGGGAAACCGAATCGGAAGGACGGATCGGATATAGAAAATCGACGGAGTCCGTGGATGCCGTAACAGCCGTTACCCGGCAGAGCTTGGATGCCGAGATGGAGGCAATATCGTCGATATAAGACATCAGCTTACCGCCGAACATCGTGTTGTGGTTGTTAACATCGGGAGGGAATACCCGGGCTACTTTCATACATCTTGTTTCTTTGACAAATTTGCTTTCCATTATGCAGACGCTTCTTTCGTAGTTAGAATTTGGTAAAGTGTTCTATTCCGCGGGGATAACCCTGAATTTTGACGGACTCCCAGTGTAACAATTTCTTTAACGGTTTGTCAAAGCACCTTTTAAGTTTTTCCACTAATCTCCCGTTTCATCCTGCAATCTCCTGCAAATCACCCGTCCCGCCAGCCGGCAGGGTCTTGCACACAAAAAAAGCTGATTTTCGCCAACCGAAAACCAGCTTCTTCTCTTAATTTTTGTACTCTTTGATATAACCGATCCATTTCATCAGCACGTCCTCGATTTCCGCGATCCGGAAAGGCTTGCTGACATAATCCTGCATCCCGCTCGCCAGGCACTTCATCCGGTCTTCTTTGCGGGCGTAGGCCGTCACGGCCACGATTACGGGACTGTTGTCACCGGGGGCCGCCTCCCGGATTCGTCTTGCCGCCTCAAGGCCGTCCATGTTGGGCATCGCGATATCCATAAAGATAAGATCGTATGCTTTACGCGCAAAAGCTTCCACCGCCTCGGCCCCGTCCTCCGCGATGTCGGGTTCGAACCCCCGCTTTCTCAGAATCGTCTGCAGGAGCTTCCGGTTCATCGGATTGTCTTCCGCAATCAGAATGGATAAGTCCTCGCCATTCCGGGAATCGCTCCGCGAAGAAGCCGAAGGCAGCAGAGACAGGGCCGGATAAACGGGTCCCGCTGAATCCGAGAAGCGGAACAACAGATAGGCACCGGTCAGGTCCAGTTCCTTCGAAACGGCTATTTTCTCCGGAAGCCTGATTTTTCGTTCCGACGTGAACGTATATCCTCGTGGTTTAGACTTTACGGACCTGGGTCCCGCGGAACTTCCGTCCGCTCCGCCGGACGACCTGCCGCCCTCTGCTTGATTATACGGCATTTGCTTTCCCATTCCATGTAAGTGTATCAAGAGTTCCGGATTCCTCCTTTGGCGATTGGATTCAATAAAAAGCAAGAGCCAAGAAACGCGCTTCCGCGCGATCTTGGCTCATGACCAGCGTATGTAGGATATCTGGGCATTCAGTCCGTATGATTTTATTTAAATGTATAGACCAGAACGCTTCTGTCTCTCTCGAAATCCCAGTCCAGATACAAACCCGTCACCGTTCTTCCAATCGCTTGTTCCATATCTACATCGTGCAGTAAGAGCTTCTTTTCAAGGGACGTTTTGGCGACCCTCAGGGCGTTCTCGTACCCCGTATTAATCAGCTCTTTTTCCAGCATGATGAGCAAGCCTTCCCTGACGATAATAAGTGTTCGCGGATTCGTCCAGAACGAATAAATATGGTCGGGAATTTTTTGTACGTGTGCCGTTACTTCGCTCACCTGCTGATGAACTTTCTCGTATCCGGCGTATTTCTCCTGTATATCCGCATCGAGGGATTTATTCGTCAGGCCGATCATGATGCCCGAGTGGTCTTCCAAATCCCAGTCATAATAGATTTCCTCGATCGCAATACCTACGGTCTGAGTAATGAATTCCTTCAAGTCCGGCAGCAGCACATCCATGACCATTTGGCGGGTTTCGCGGACGGCTTCGCCTTTCTGCTTATCCAGCAGAATCATTTCCACTGCACTTACGAAATTCCGGAAATGTAGAGTAATGCCGTGTTCATTATACGAGATAAAAATGGACTCAGGTCCTTTGCCAAAACGTTCCCTGAGCATCTTTCCCGTCTGGCTTGATAATTGGCTCAGTGCAGTCTTCTTTTCCAAAAGTAACCTTCCTTTAAACCGTTGGCGTCTATGTCCAAGGATCCTAAATTTGTCTGCCCAAAAATCAATGGCGTTCATGTCCAGTGATCCATTAGAAATTATAATACAATTTGCGCGTTTTATAAAGGAATTCTTATCCTGCCCGGTTTCGGATTTTTTATGAAAAAGGGAAATGCCCCCGGCCTGCATGGCGGTTCCGCGCCCTCTTCAAATGCTTAAAAACGTTCTTCTTTTAATACACGCGGCTCAGCGGCCATTTATTCATCTTTATAGGCTACGCGCAAGCCAAGGGCAAAAAAATAGCCCCCGAATGGGGGCTGCCGATCGTACGCATGCGGTTGGCGTGCGGCTGTTTACTGGAGCGTCAGCGAATAAACGGCGCGTTCCGTTTTCAGCACGACGCTGTCTTCGTTTAAATCCGCCACGGAGAGGCCTTTGAGCGGGATAACAAAAGTTCCTTGGGGGAGGGCTTCTTCGCTGCCGTTATTAAGGACCGTTCCTTCCCCGTAAAGAAGCAAAGCGCTGCCGTTCGTATAGTCGTCCGGAGCATCGGGCTGATACTCCCGGTATTCAACCCGGCTCAATTGAAGGTCGACCCGGTCGATATCTTCCTGTTCTTCTTTGGCGATCCGGATTGCCTTGTTTGCGTTGGAATTTAACCAGTCCGTGACGGGCTGGATCTCGTTAGCCATGGGTAACCCTCCTTCTCGTAATGAGGCTCTCTCTTCTTTTACCCCGATTCTGTATAAGTTGAACGGAATCTTTCGTTTTCATTCTCCGGATCGCCGAAGCAGGGAGCCGTCAGCCGATATACCGGGATAAAACCGATTGGTATACGGATTTGGGCCGCAGGCCGACAAGCTTCTCCACCGGCTCGCCCCGATGCAGGACAAGCACGGTAGGCATCGACATGACACCGAAAGCCGAAGCCGCTTCCGGCGAGTCGTCGCAATCGACTTTCAGGATGTTCACTTTGCCGGCATATTCGGTACTGAGTTCTTCCAGAATCGGAAGAAGCGTTTTGCATGGCGGGCACCACACGGCGGTAAAATCGATGACGGTCACGCCTCCATCGGAAATATGGTCCAGATACGTTGCATCGTTGACGGTTGTCAGGCTCATTGAAATTTCTCCTCCTTGGTTCCGTTATTTAAAATATAATGGATTCTTTCCTCCAGATTCGATTTGATGCTCTGCAGCACCCCGATCTGCTCTTCGATTTCCGAAAGCTTTTGCTTATAAACCGGAAGCACTTCGGAACAGAAGGCCTCATTGTTCATCAGCACGCAGTGAAGAAACCCGGAAATTTGCTCGGTATTGAGGCCGAGCCCGAGGTACAACTGGATTGTCCGCACCTGTTCTACGGCGAAGGAAGTATATTCCCGGTATCCGTTATCCCCGCGGACCGGCGCAAGCAGCCCTTGTTCCTCATAGTAGCGGAGGGAGCGGATACTGACTCCGGTACGGGCGGAAAGTTCTCCGATTTTCATTCCGGCAAACTCCTTTCTGCCTTTATTTGCTCCTGAGGCTATTATAAACCCTCACATAAATGTCAGTGTCAACAGCAAAAAAAGCCCGGATTATATTCCGGGCCGCGCTATTAATGAGACGAAGCGTGACAGATCGATGCCCCCGCTGCCGCTTGCGAAGGCAAGACTTTTGCAGGCTCAGCCGCAGCGTCCGCTTCCGTCCGTGTTTTCTTCCAATTCAGCGATTTTGTGGCTCATCGAAGGGACTTGGCGGAGCAGCTCCAGAGTCAGGTCCTTGTGGTCGGCCGCCAGTGAATAATAGATCCACTGTCCCTTTCTCCTCTCGCTCACCAGTCCCGCATCCTTCATCTTTCGCAGATGCTGCGAAATGCTCGGCTGGGACATGCCCGTCACGTCCACCAGGTCGCAGACGCAGAGCTCCCGTTCCCGCAGAAGGGCAAGAATCGTCAGCCGGGTTTTGTCCCCCATGAGCTTAAACGTATCGGCCAAGCTTTGCAGTTGTTCCACCTTTTAAGCTCCTTCCGTATTTGCATATGCTTACATAATAATATAATGGAATCCGCTTGAGGAGCAACTGCGCCTCTTCCCGCATGAAGCCGGAGCGATAAGCCGGTAAAAACCAAAACAGCCTGCCGGGGCAGACTGCTTGGGGGTGCTTGCTTATTTGTATTTGCGCCAATCCATCTCGCTGTTGGCCAGCAAATGTTCGAAATTGTTGTCGAGCCTTTTCTGCTCGGCCTTGCGGGCCTCCGCCGCCTTCCGCTGCTCTTCCTCGCGGCGCTTCGCTTCGTCCGCCTTCATCTGATCGGATTGGGCCTTCAACTTCTCGATGACCTGCGGGTTAAGCAGGTCCTTAAGCGTTGCGGGCTTATCCGTATCGGCGGCACGCGGCGCAGGGGCGGGTCTGTTCTTTTTCCCCATCACTCATCACCTCGGTTCCCACATTATAGCAGGTTCGCAGGCTGTATTCCAGCCTTTCCGGGCCTGCTTACGTGCCCGATAAGGCCGGGCGTCAAGCATCGGCCGCACACCGGAACCCGATATTCCCGGCGGAGCTGTCCGGCGTGCTTTTATTCCTTGCGGCTGCCCGGTACCGGTTGCAGTAGATTTGTGGCAGAGATAGGAGCCTCCGCGCATAACGCGGCTATCCCCGGAAGCCGGCCCTTACGGGTTGTCGGAGGGGCCCGATGAGAGCTTATCCTCCCGCAAAACGATCTCCCTATGCCTATTTTCCTGTCTTCCCGGTAAATGTAAGTAAAGAGAGCCGCTTCCGGTCATACTAAGGGGACCAAGCCCTCGAGGGAGGACGTGTCGGACTAATGCCTGATTTTACCATCCGCAGCTTTAATGATTTCAAAACCTATTGTTCCCAGGGGACTAATCAGATCCAAAGCAAAATCATCGGGATACCCGGAGAGTCTTACGAGCTGTTTTATCTCCACCAGATGACTAACAAAGATATTCTGCACCGCGACATTCTCCATCCGCTGCTGGAGCTCGGCGGGGGTTTCGGTCCGGATGAGCTTCTGTCGTACCTGCCCGTGGGCGCGGGCAAAAAAATCTGCGAATGGGGTGAACTCCCTTCCCTGCTTCTCGCGGGCTGGGTTTACGTTCATCCGACGGGTTTCGAAAGAGGAGTGATCCTCCAGGCCGACCAGATCCCAGCGCGGAGCTTGACATCTGCCGAGAATGAGAGCCAGATTTTCGGACCCCAGGTCAGTTTCGCGGAATCGATCGATCAGAACATGGCTCTGATCCGCAGCATCATAAACGATCCGCTGCTCAAAACCGAACTGTTCACGATCGGTACTCAGACCAAAACCCGGACGATCATGTGCTACATGGAGGGACTCAACAATAACGCATATGCCGAAATGGTCCGCAAACGCCTGTCTAATCTCAAGACGGACGGCATTCTGGACAGCGGCATGCTCGCCAAGCTGCTCGAAGACAATCCCGACAGCATTTTCCCCATGTATTTCCTGACGGAAAGGCCCGACCGGACCGTCGGTTCGCTGCTCGAAGGCAAAGTGATCGTACTCGTCGGAGGCAGCCCCCGCGTCCTGATCGGTCCTTCCACGTTCATCGACTTTTTCAAAGCCGAAGAAGACCGTTACGTACACTGGCAGATGTCCGCTTTCGTGTTCACGTTGAGGATGCTCGCCGTCTTCTTCTCTATGCTGCTGACTCCCCTTTATGTGGCCGCGCTCACCTTTCATTACGAAATGATCCCGTCGGCCCTGCTCGACCCTCTTTCCAGCTCCAGGGCGAAGGTTCCTTTCCCGCCTTTATTCGAGGCTCTGCTGCTTGAATTCATCATTGAGCTTCTGCGGGAAGCGGGAGCGAGACTGCCGACCAAAGTCGGACAGACGATGGGCATCGTAGGTGGTATCGTCATCGGGCAAGCCGCCGTTCAGGCCGGGTTCACAAGCAACCTGCTTATCATGATCGTCGCGCTCGGCGCGCTGGCCTCCTTCACTTCCCCGGGATATATGATGGGAACGGCCGTCCGGATTCTCCGCTTCCCCATGATCATGATCGCCGGATTCTGGGGCGGGGTCGGCATCGTCACCGCCGCGTCTTTTCTGCTTATCCATCTCTTGAGGCTCACGTCGCTCGGCACACCGTACCTGAAGCCGTTTTATCCGTTTGATAACTCCGAATTTACCGAGTTGTTTATCAGACGGCCTTACGGCAAATTCATGGACAAACTTGTCAAAACCTTCTCTTTCCAAGCCCGGAAAAAGAAAGGGGTCAACTCCGAAACTCCGGACAACAGGCAAAATATAGATTTGTTCGAACAATTCCAAGAAGAAAACTAGGTGACTGACATGAACAGCTATCCGGAATCTCCCCATATTTCACTGCGCGCCTATCTGCTTTTCTTTATCATTACGACTGCCCAGGTAGGTGTGGGAGGGGCCAGCTTTCAACGCAAAATTTACAAAATGGCCGGCCAGGATTCATGGGTTACCGTCCTGATCGCCGGACTATTCTGCCATCTTGTTATCGTCGCCATGTTCTCCTTTCTCAAAAAATACCCGGGCAAGGATCTCTACGGTATTCAGAAAGAAGCTTTCGGAAAATGGCTGGGCGGCGTAATGAGTTTTATTTATGCGGCTTACCTGATCCTTATCGCTTTGACGATTCTCCGGAATTATGCGGAAATTGTGCAGACGTGGATTTTTCCGGACATTTCTCCCTGGTTCCTGGCCCTTATGGTTCTTGCCCTCGCGTTGTACGGTGTGCTCGGAGGCATCAGAGTGATTACCGGGATCGGATTAGTAAGCGTTCTGATTATAACCTTAGAGATGCTGCTGTTCTACTATCCCCTGCAATACGCGAATTGGGGATATCTGCTCCCCGTCATGAATCATTCTCCGTTGGAACTTCTGAAAGGAACGGAAGAGATCTCCTTCTCGGTTGTCGGTTTTGAACTGCTGATGTTTGTTTTTCCTTTTATACGGGATACAAACAAAGCGCCGAAATACGCACATTTCGCCATTCTGTTTACTACGGGTACTTATCTCATTTACATGTTTACGGCGCTTGTCTATTTCAGCGGAGGACAGCTTATCCACACCATTTGGCCGACTTTGACTCTGCTGAAAATCGTGGAATTTCCCTTTATCGAGCGCGTCGAATATATTACGGTTTCGCTCTATCTCATCGGAATTCTGCCGAACGTGATGCTGTATATATGGTCGGCCTCCCGCGGTATTCCGAAGATGAGCCCGCTGAAGGAAAAAGCGGCCCTTTACCTCGTCGTCGGTTTTTTGTTTGTGATTTGCACGTTTTTCAGCAGCAGACTTGAAATTAAGCGGCTGAACGAAATAGCCGGTCAAATAAGCATATACATGGCTTTTGTGTATCCGCTCCTGCTGAGCATGCTCTTGTTCTTCAAAAGACGGGTCTCACAGCCCAGGAACGGAGGTGATTCCCGTTGAAAATTCGCCGGCTTTGCCTGCTGGCCCTTGTGACGGTTCTGGCTGCGACGGGATGTGTGGAGCGGCGGATTTTCGAAAGACTCGGTCTCGTGGTGGCGCTGGGTTACGACAAAGGCCAAGGCAGCATCCTCAGCGGCACATCCGTCATGTATACCCTGGATAAAGAATCCGGTCACCGGGCTACGATTCTGGCCAACCAGGCTAATACGACCAAAAAACTGCGGGAGGACCAAAACCGCAAATCATCCAAAAAGCTGATGCTGGGCCAACTGCGCGTCGTATTATACGAGGAAGCGATCGCCCGCGACGGGCTGATCGATCTCATCGATTCCCTGATCCGCGATCCTTCCATCGGCACAAAAATATATTTGGGCGTCAGCACCGAGAAAAGTGCCGATCTTCTCCAGTATCCGTACCGGGACATCCGTAATATCGGAACGTATCTTTACGATACGATCAAGCAGAATGTGCTGGAAGGACAGATTATTTCACCTACGCTTCATGAATTTCTGCGAGATTATTATTCCGCCGGCAAAGATCCCGTTCTTCCCGTTTTTGTCCGCAAGGGGGAAACGATCGCGACCGCAAAGACGGCCCTGTTCCAATCCGACAAAATGGTCGGGATGCTGTCCAGCAGCGACGCCGCTTATCTGAAGCTGATCCGCAACCGGTTCAAGGCCGGCACCTTCGAACTTAAGCTCGACAAGAAGAAGCTGGAGCCTTATTTGAACGAAAATAACGCGGACCGGCGGGAGCATATTCATGTGGTCGTCCGGATTGTCGGTAACAAGCAGAAAATCCGCCTGACGGACCGGGAAAAACCCGCTTTCGACCTGAACATGAAGCTGAAGTTTGCTCTCGAGGAGATTTCCGCCGAAATAAATTTAACCGAGCCCCAGGTGACGCGCACGATAGAGAAGCTCGTAACCGACGAATTCACGAAGAAAATGGAAAGCGTGCTCGCCAAAATGACGGATTTAAAAACAGATCCCGTCGGCTTCGGGGAGATTTACCGCCAGTCGCTTCGCGGAGGCAGTTTGACGAAAAGCGATTGGTACGACAAAATGTCCTCCATGTCCGTCGATGTCCATTTGAACATGGAGCTGCTCCGCACAGGCGTTGTGGAATAGTACAGCCGCCGGATGCGCTTACCTGTCAGATCGCGCCTTGTAATTTCGCTGCTAAAACAAAGAGAACGCCGGTTGGCGTTCTCTTTGTCGTTTAATGCGGACGGACGGTTTCCGTTAATGGCCTGCATGAGACATGCCTGACATGTCGGTCTTACCGGGACCGGAAGCGGAACCGGAGCCCGTTCCGGCTGTGCCGCCGGTGCCGGAATTTTTGCCGGCATCGCCGCCGGCCGTCCCTGACTGGTCACCGGCCGCCGGCATACCGGACATGCCGCCGTGGCCCCCGTGTCCTCCGCCTGTCTTGGAGACGATTTCGAGCATCGAGTCGATCTCGCCCTGGCCCGAAGCCGAAATCGAACGCTCGTCTCCCGTAAGCCACGCGTGGTTGAACGGGCCCTCCACGGGAGACTTGTCATACTTCGGCTGCACGGCCATCAGGTACGCCATGACGGAATCCGGCAGCTTGTCCTTCTCCGTCCAGATGAGGGGCGCGTGCTTGCCGAGATGCGAGAACGGGGCGGAAGCCAGGGCCAGATCCGGATTCTCCTTGCTGATCAGCGAGAAGTTATGGCCCGGCGTCGTGATTCCCCAGCCGAATCCCGTTGCGGGGTCCTTGTACTTGGCGAACGCGATGCTGTTCTCGACGGGGTCTTTACCCGCTATCCGTACGACTTTGCCGTATTCGCCGAGCTGTTTCTCGACGGCTGCGGAAATGACGGAGTCCGGGCCGAGCAGGTAGATGTTCGCCTTGCCGTCCCGCGTTTTTAACGCGTCAATCGTCTCTTGGGGAACCTTATCCTTGCTCACGTAGAGCAGAGGCTCGGGCATATGGGAGATCCAGTTGACGGCCGGCATCGTGTATTCCTTGCTCTCGCTGGAACCTACGATAACGGAAGGCGGATTCTCCTTCGCTACCTTCGCGTAATAGGCATCTATCGCTTTTGCCGCCGCGGCGGGATTGTCCGCCGGGATCTTGTCCGTTTTCAGGCCCAATTCCTTGGCCTGTTTTTCCACTTTAGGGTCCAGATTCCCGACGAGAATGGCCTGCACGCCCTGGTTGGATTCGACTCCGGCCGGTTGCAGACGTTTCAGTTCCCGCACGGTTACATCCGGAATACCGTCCTTGTTAACGAAAAGAACCGGTCCGTTATTCGGATGATGAATCAGATCGGCGCTCGCGAGGGCGGTCTGCCATTCCTCGGGATTGACGAGCACGACGCCTCCCGGGCGGTTGTCGTCGCTTGTGGCCATCCACAGCGTATGCGAGGTGAGTACCGCCGCCTCGTAAGGATCGCTCGAATTGATGCGCGTCGTGTTCTTGGACGCGATCCAGGGTGCCTTCGAATCTGCTTCCCCGCTGCCCGCCGCCGTTGCAGGCTGAGTCGCCGCCGCTCCACCGGCTGTATTTTTGGACGGATCGTTCAAGCAGCCCGTAAGAGCCAGCGATGCGGTCAAGGTGATCAACCCGACTCCTATCCATTTTTTCATTTGACGGATGCCTCCTTCACAAAAGTTCTCAATTGGTTCTATTGATCAGTGTACCCATCTATTATGTAGAACCTGTGTAGGTGGAGCTCCGTCAAACATTTATTTTTTTAATCCGTTACTCGTCTCCGGAATCCGTCTCCCGCAAAATCTGCGTCTTTATTGCCGCGGGCGGCGGCTGCGCTGCGGAAAGGACGATCAGGAAAACCGCGCCCCCTTCATTGGCCGCCGAAATCCGGCCTCCGTGCGCCTGCACCAGCTTGCTGACGATGGCAAGCCCGAGCCCGCTGCCCCCGGACCTGCGGTTGCGCGACTTGTCGCCGCGGTAAAAGCGCTCGAAAATATACGGCAGATCGTTTTCCCTTATACCCGGGCCGGTATCTTTGACGGTAATGAGCACCTTATCTCCCGCACGCCTGCCTTTTAGCGCCACTTCCCCGTCAGGAGACGTATAGGTCAAGGCGTTGCCGAGCAAATTGACCAGAATTTGCGTGAGTCGGTCGGGGTCGGCATCGAGGTATACGTTTCGGGGAGCGTCGACCGTGAAACGGATCCGTTTTTCCAGGAAAGCGGCAGACATGAATGCCTTGACCTTCTCCATCACGGTGTCCAGCGGCACCTTCGTCCGGGTGAGCCGGAATACCGGCGAGTCCAGCTCATTGAGCTCTTCCAGCTCGTTAATGAGATCGGCCAGACGGACGATCTCTTCGTAACATGAATGGATGCGCTCCGGTGTCGGCTCCCAGATGCCGTCCTCCAGCGCCCTCATGTGGCTTTTCAGAGTCGCCAGAGGCGTGCGGAGCTCATGGGCGATATCCTCGGTCATCGTCACGCGGATCTTCTCCAGCCTTTGCAATTGCTCCGCCAGCTCGTTTATGGACCGCCCAAGCTCCGCCAGCTCGTCGTCTCCGCCCACGGCGGTCCGGCTGTCCAGCTGGCCTCCGGTCATTTTCTCGGCCACGGCCTTCATTTCCACGAGAGGAGCCGAAACCCGCCTCGCTACGAAGTAACCCATGCAGGCGGCCAGCATGATCGAACCGAGGAACGTCCAGAGCACCGACTGCATGATGGCCTGTTCCAGGTGCGTATTAAGCCGAGGCATATCGTGCATCGCACCATCGGCCTGATTCATGTACATCGTGATATGATAATGCGTGCTTATCAGAATGGTCGCCGTCGAGATGATCAGAATTCCCGTAGCCATCGCAACGATCATGACAGCAAGCCGGACATGCAGCTTTTTCTTCATTTAAGCTCACCGGAGAAACGGTATCCCGCTCCGTAAACCGTCTGGATATAGACGGGATTTTTCGGATCCTTTTCGATTTTCTGACGGATGTTCTTCACATGCTGATCAATGGTCCGGACGTCCCCGTCGTAGGCGAAACCCATAATTTTATCGACAAGTTCGTCCCGCGTAAAGCTTCTTTTGGGATAACGCGCAAGCGCTATCAGAAGTTTGTACTCGATAGGCGTCAGACTAGCCCGTTCCCCTTGGCAAAAAACAACCTGCCTCAATGAGTCGATCTCCAGATGCCCGTTCCGAAAAGAAACGCGGTCCGCCAGCAGTTGGCTGTCGTCCGAACGCCGCAGAACGGCTCTCACACGTGCCACAAGCTCCCTCGGATCGAACGGCTTCGTCAAGTAATCGTCGGCTCCGAGCGACAGACCGTGAATCTGATTCGTCTTGGAAACTTTGGCCGTGAGCATCAGAACCGGTACCGCATCGGACCGCCGGATTTCCCTGCATACCTGTTCCCCGTCCATATCCGGCAGCATCAAATCCAGAACGAGCAGGTCGACGCCTCCCTGCCGGACCGTTCGCAGCGCTTCTTGGCCGCTGCCCGCTTCGGCGGTACGAAAGCCTTCTTTTTGCAGATAAGACACGATAACTTCCCTGATTTTGTCTTCGTCATCCACGACCAGAATATTTTTCAGGGCAGATTCCCCCCTTTACTTGGCATTGCCGGATTAGGGTCCGGTCGAACCCTATTTTACTTTACCCGAACAATATGTAGAAACGATGTAGATGGTCCATGAAAAATAGCGGATAGGCCTGCATCAAGCAGTCCCTATACGATTATAAACCCGTGTTTAAAGAGTTGCGAATCTAAGAAACGGCCGGGCGGACTCTTTGTGAAGACTTCAACAAGCAAGCCGATCGGATGAATACAAAATGACTCTTCGACAACCGGTCTATGACCCGCCGCTGAACAAGAAAAATAGGAGATAATAATTTTCTTTTTATAGTAATAAAAAGATATATTCTACCAATTACTCGATAACTATGATAGACTATATTTACCAACTTTGGAGGTGTTATTATGATAAAGAAGTTTTCTGCCATTCTTTTGACCGGAGTTTTAGCCATGTCTCTTGCAACCTCTGCTTATGCCGCCAATGAAAGTTTACAAGTTATTTCAGAGCCGGGGGAAGACAATACGGCTGGATCCATATCCGGTCAAGATAAAGAGGGTAAATTTACTTTTTTCACCACTCAAAGCGGAGGCCTAAATTACGCGAAAGCGGCCGTTTTATCCAGCTGCGGAGGCGCTCCTATCGATCTGGAAATAAAAGGCGTCGGAAGTATTACAAAAGCAATTAAACTGTCTAGCTCTTGCACCTACAAAGTGCGTTTATGGAATGAAACAGGCGGAACAGCCAAAGCATTTTTGCGAAATTGGGAGTAGTTTAGGACCATTCAGTAAAAAGCACGTTTGAACGTTTGCAAAAGTCACAACGATAGATTAATTATCCCCCATGGATCTTTATCCCATAGGGGATTTTGTCGTAAATCCCTCAAAAGACAAAAAAGCCGCAAAGTACGCGGCTCTTCATCTTGAAGTTATTTATTGACCTTCCTGCCGCTGATAAGCTTTGGCCGCTTCGTTCGAAGCAGAACGCCTCCGTCTGTCAGTGCGGTTGTATCTTTACTTAGCGGTTTTCACATCCGGAAATGCGGCGGCGATACGGGCGTCAAGTCCCTTCCAGAAAGCGTCGATGCCGGGTTTGGGGTCTCCGATGATGCTTTCGCCTTTTTTTCCGGGGCTATAAATAACATCCCGGTTCGCGTTGATAACCGTCAGATACTCTTTCACGATGCCGGCCGTCTTCGTATCCGGGTTGTTTTTGACTAGTTTCTCATAGCTCCGCTTCACGAGCGGTATGAGCTTCATGCCCGGTTCTTCGATCGCCTCGTAGCGGTAGCCGTGAATATATTCATGCAGATATTCGCTGTAGAGAGCCATGATTTCTTCCGCTTTCAGCCCCTTCGGGTAGGCGGTCAAAGCCTTCTCCGCGGCCAAGATACGCTCTCCAAGCTCGTCGCGCGAGATTTTCAGGCTGGCGTCGGAACGGAAAGGCGTCTTGTTTTCAAGCGACTGGATGGCCAGATACGCCTTCAGATCGTCCGACACATACGGTGCATACGACTTGTTCAGCGCGTCATAGTCGACTTTCCAGAAATAACTGCCCTCTTTATCGGACAGCTGGAGCTTGGCGGCCGCCTGATTTTTCAGCCACTGCTTCAGCGTATCGTCGTTCACGATCTTGTTGAAATCCGCGGGATAGCCGATTTCACGCATTTTGTCCGCCGTTCCGGGCTGGCCCATCATTTCGGTAAAGCCGGCGTTCAATCCGGGCAGATGCGTATCGTAAAACTTCTGAAGCTCGATAAACATCTGATCGGCCGTCGCTTTATCCGCTTTGGGCATGTTCTCGTCGAGGAAGGCCGTGACCTCCCTGGCTTCTTTGGCCTGAGCGATTTTCAGCTGGAGCTTGGCGAGGACATTGTCGCTGGCAGCCGCTCCCGGGCTCGGTGAAGCCGTCCGGGCGGAGTCCGGTTGTACCGGCTCTTTGACTTGAACATTCTGCTCCCGGGCTCCGCAGCCGGCGAGCAGAGATACGGCCAGCAAGGTGCAGATCGCCGCTTGTTTGACTAGGTATTCTTTCAATCTCTCTTCACTCTTTCTGTGTCTGATCACTTATTTCGTCTTATTTCAACTGATAGATGGTCGTGAACATGTTATCCGTGATGTCGCCGGACAGGACTTCACTGACCATGAAGGAAGTACCCGCAGGGCTCCAGTCAATGACGCTTTTTAAATTAGGCTTATACGAGACGGGGATCATCCGGCCCGAGTCCGCGTTCATCACGTAAAGTCCCGTCATCCCCTGATCGGGGCTGAATACGGAGAAGGCGACCCGGCTTCCGTCCGGTGACCACGACAACTGCCCCAGGAGACGTCCCCTCGCTGCCGTCTTCTCACTGCCGCCTCGCACGGCATCCGCCAATACGAGCACGCTTTGGTCGGGCTCGGTCCCGCTGACCAGGGCGATCTGCCTTCCGTCCGGAGACAGCGCGAAGTCGGACACGCCGCTCCGGGTCCAGGCCCGGGCGCCGCCTCCACCCGTTTCGGTGACGGTCAGCTCCCGTTCGCCGCTCAGGACATACAGCCGGCCGGCTTTGAACACGGCTTTAACGATACCGGACTCCACGTTCTCGTGTTCCACGGGTGTCATTTCGCCGTCGATGCCGAATCGGACAAGCCGGCTTTTCTGCTCCGCGAGAACAGCCAGATAGGACTTGTCATCCACCCACGCTCCCGAAAGCTCCCGGCTCTGGGGCCCGGTCCGGGTAATCCGGCCGCTCTCAAGATTATAAAAATCCGCGGTTCCCTCATACCGGTGATAAACCCAGGCATTCTTCCCGTCCGGCGCCATCTGCAACCCTGTCGCTCCCTTTATCCCCGTATCGCGTATTTTGTCTCCCGCAAGATTCCGGAACTCCAGAGGAGCGCCAGCCAGGGAAGCACCCGAGATGCCGATAAGTTCGCCCTCCGGGCTCCAGCCCATCCCATAGAACTGATCCAGGCGCTGAATTCCCGCCAGCACGGTGTTCACGCCGGTCCCGGCGGCCGGCGGGTCCACAACAGTTACCGACGGCGAAGGCGAACGGTCGCATCCCGGGGCGGCTGCAAACAGGAACATCATTCCCGCCCATACGGCCAGCCACTTACCGATTCTGCTGAGCTTCAGAACGATGTCCTCCTTTCAAGCTCTACCTGAACTATACCCCTCAAAGTTTTCCGCAAGATTTCAACTTGTTTCGAACTTGTAAATGTTTCAGCAAAACTTTTCATTCATCCCCTGCCGGAAAAGTCACGATAAAAGAAGCACCGCCTTTAACGGGATGCTCGACCCGGATTTGGCCATGCTGCTTGTCTACAAGCTGCCTGACAAGCGACAGCCCGAGGCCGCTGCCTCCCGATTTTCTGGCCCGGTCCTTGTTCACCGTATAAAAAGGCTCAAAAATCCGTTCTCTGCGGTCCTCCGGAATCCCGAGTCCGGTATCGGTGAACTCGACCTCGACTCCGCCCTCCTCCATGATCCGGCTGCGGATCAGAACGGTGCCGTTCTCGACGTTGTACTTAATCGCATTGTCCAGCAAATTAAGAAAAATCTGAATCAGGCTTTCCCTGTCCGCCCACAGTTCCGCGGGAACCAGTGCATGGGAAATGGTCACGCCGAACTTCTCCGCCTTACCTCTCATGCGGGAAGTAAGATCCTCCAGAAGGGAGTCGATCCGGATTTTCTCCAGCTGCTGTTCGAATTCATACTTTTCCAGCGCCGCCAGCTTCAGCACTTTCTCGACGAGTTCATACAGCCGCTCCGCTTCCTTATCAATGACGTCCCGCGCCTCCCCGACCAATCCGGGATCGTCCTCGTACATATGAAGCAGATCCGTGTAAGCCCGAATGGAAGTCAGGGGCGTTTTCAGCTCATGGCTGATGTTGTTTATAAAATGCTGCTGAGTCCGCAAACTGCCCTGTATGGCGCGGCTCATTTCATAAATACCGTCGCTGAGCGAGCCCAGCTCGTCTTGGCGCCGGAAGGGCGGGGCGTCGATAAAAGCCCCGACCCGAATATCGTCGGCCGCTTCTTTCAGCCGCCGGATCGCCTTGGCCTGACGGTTCATATACAGGAGACCGAGGACAAAACTGAACAACAGGACGCCGCTGCCCGCTATCAGAAAGGAATTTTGCAAATTCCGGTAAAACGCGTTCGAGGCTGCCAGCGACACTTGAAAATGCAGGACGCCGATCTGTCCGTCGGGACCTTGCGCCGGCGCCAAATAATCCTCCGTGTCCCCCAGGACCCTGTAGACGATCTTATTGTTCAGGGCATGGGAAAGAACGCCGCTTACGTCCGGAGACTCCGCCAACGGGAGCGAGTCTCCCGTTCTGGCGCCCGTCATATCGTAGAGCAGGAACCTCATGCCGCTCGCAGCTCCGATTTCGACGGCCAGATTTTGCCCCTGCAGCCCCATAAAGGTTTGAGGATCGAACCGCGTCCCCGTCACAACTTGCTGTCCGATCCAGTTATTTGCGATTTCGGCCTGCCGGTCCAGCGTCTTCTCCATCTCTTCTTTCTGATACCTGTGTACGCCGTTCAAAACAAGCACGCTGAGCACGCTAACGGCAAAGAGAAGCAGCGCGGCGATAAACAGCGCAAACTTCCATTTTAGGCTTATCCGCATGGCACTTCCCCGATGGCTTTATACCCGATCCCATAGACGGTCTGAAGCACATGCTGGTACGGTTCGCCGAGCTTGGTTCTCAGCCTTTGCACGTGGATATCGACGGTCCGCGTTCCGCCGGCGTATTCCATTCCCCATACGAGATCCAGCAATTCTTCACGGGAAAAAGCCCTTTTTAAATTCGAAAGCAGCAGGGCAAGCAGATCGAATTCCTTGGGAGTGAGATTCAGCGCTGTCCCTCGCAAACTGACAAGACGCTGCTCCGGATGCAGGCTCAGCTCTCCGATCGTCAGAACGGCGGATTCTTCGCCGTTTCCGGTTTTATCCAGCCGTCTGCACAAAGCTCTTACGCGGGCAATCAGCTCCCTTAAATCGAACGGCTTCGTCATATAATCGTCCGCGCCCATTTCAAGTCCGACAATTTTATCCACGATATCGTTCTTTACCGTAAGAAGCAGAATACCGAGGTTTTTGCGGTCTTCCAGCTTTCTGCACACTTCAAAACCCGTCAGCCGGGGCATCATGACGTCCATGACCAGCACATGAGGCCGGAACGATTCCGTTTTGCGCAATGCCTCTTCCCCGTCCGCCGCCGTTTCCACGACAAACCCTTCCCGTTTGAGGCCGTATGCGATTGCACGCGTAATCGTCTGCTCATCATCTGCAACAAGAATTTTATAGTCCATGCCGTTCCTCCGATTTCGCTCCGAACTTTTCTCTATTATACACGAGCAAGCTGACCCGGCACGTCAAGAAGATGTAACCTTGTGAGGCCGCCCTTGAAATCGGTGTGAAGGAGACGACCCGAGTCCCGCCGGATCAGATGCCGTCCATTGCCGAAAGACGTCTTATGGCTGTACATGCTTACCTTTGCACAAAAAAAGAAAACCATGACCGCATGCGGCCAAGGTTCTTAGTGTCAAAGCTTCTTGGACAGGAGAGGAAGCGGATTATTTCTCTTGTCCTTCAGGCGGATTTATAATTCCGCAGGACCCCGGATACCCGTCGTTTTCTCTCCATTCGTCCAAATGTTCGCGCATTTCGGGATCGCCGGGAAGATCGGCCGTCAATTTAACCGGCGGCTGCCTGAATTCCACGCGGCCTTTAGGATGCTTGTCACTCATCTTTTTATTCTCCCTTCGCGTGTAAAAGCTTTCTTTATAGTTTTCCTGGCCCCGATAAAACTATGCGGAAAAAGAATCCCGGCATGGAGTCTTCTCGGCACACCGTGCGGCACTTCCAGCTTGCGGCGCAGCATCACAACATGGCGTTGGTCGGCGGCAGAGGGGTCCCCGGCTCCCAACCGCGGCCGTCTGCCCGGCTACGTTCCCGGACACATCGGCCGACTGGACGGGAGGTCAATATAACCCCCGGTTGACATCTTCGTCGTCCCCGCCTATGCTTGAATCATTGAGAATATTTATCAATGGAAAAGGAAGGTGGCAGCCATGCCTACGGATATGAACCTGACCGAAGCTATCAGCGGCCGGAGATCCATCGGAAGAGTGAAAGACGAGCCGATTCCGCGCGAAATCATCGAGGAGCTGCTGGAAGCGGCCAACTGGGCGCCGAGCCACCGCTGCACGGAGCCGTGGCGCTTCTTCGTCATGACGGGAGCCGGACGCGGCGTCCTGGCCGAAGCCTACGCCGATGTCGCGGCCGAAGGCTCCGGCGCTTCCGGCGAAGCGCTGGAGGAGCTGCGGGCGAAGCAGGGCAGCAAGGCGTACCGCGCTCCGGTCATCATCGGCGTAGCCGTCTCCCCTTCCGAGGACCCGGCCGTGAACCGGATGGAGGAGTTCGCCGCCGCCCATTCCGCGGTGCAGAACATGCTGCTGGCGGCGCACGGGCTGGGGCTCGCCGCCATCTGGCGGTCCGGGGATCCCATGTACCATCCCCGGATGAAAGCGGCTTTCGGCTTGCGGGAGAACGACGAGATGGTCGCCCTCGTATACGTGGGATACCCGCAGATTGCGCCGCAAGCCGGCAAAAGAACCCCCGTGCAGGAGAAAACCGTCTGGATCACGGAAGGTTCCGGGCCCTCGGCCGAGTAACGGCCGTCCCCCGTGCGAGCTTGAAGCTTCGCACCTGTGAACATCCGCCTAGCGGCGGGGTTCAAAAGTCGACGCGGCGCCGGGCATCGCCCGGCTGGGCGTGGACATGCGATTTGGACCAGCGTGGCGTTATGCCCGGACGTGCTGCTTTTAACATGCTTTCTTTTCGTGCGGTAACCGATGCCGGCATCGGCGCAAATAAATAGCCTCCAGTTCCCTCTATCAGGGGGACGGAGGCTATTTATTTGCCGTTAGCGGAACATACGGACATCAAGCAGCGCTTTACCGGTGCTCTGTCTACTTATATGCCGACGACCGGGCAAGCTGCAACTGGTGATATCATACATGGTAACCTCTAAGGAGATATAAAAACAATACAAAGCGGTGGATTCCCATCATGGATATCTCACTGCTTTTTGTATGTTGTATATTATGTCACGTCGTGATATAGTCGAGGCACGACATATATACCTGTGACATAGTCAAGCGGGTACAGAGACAAGGAGATGGATATTCTGGACACTGAAAAAGTGCTGAAAAAGTATGTACCCATGACAGAAACGGCGTTTTATATTCTCCTATCTTTAGCTGAACCGCGTCACGGATATGGAATCGTTAAACATGTAGAAGAAATTTCCAATTCACGAATTCGATTAGGTTCGGGCACCGTATACGGAACTTTAACAAAAATGCAAAAAGACGGGATTATAACCGTATTTTCCGACGAGGAAAGAAAAACGGTATACGAAGTGACTGAGATTGGACATAAATTAATCACTGCTGAGATCGATAGACTTAAAGAGCTGTACCAGAATGCATTGAAATACGGGGAGGGTTTTTATGATAACAAAAGTATTTAGGCCATTCTGGAGCTACGATGTGCAGAAAACCGAAAAGTGGCTCTCCTCTATGGCAGAAAAGGGGCATGAATTAGTAAAAATAAATCGAGGAACACGGCATTTTTTCTTTCAGCAAGGCGAGCCGAGAAAAAGAACGTATAGGATCGGGTTCAATAAAATTCAAACCAATTCGCTGTCTAGAGTTTTATTAGATGATGGATGGGTGAAGGTTTTGCAGAGTGGAAACTGGTATGTAACGGCGAATGAACAGCCTCTGGAACAAATTAAGACCTTCCCAGTACGCGAAGATATAGTCAAACATAATAAGACAATACTGTACATTTTCGCGAGTGTTTTAATCTATTTAACGGTCATTTCTATATTTAATTTGATCCTCGGTTCGGTAATTTTTTTCCAAAGTGTACCTGGTCATTTTGTCGAAAGTCCTCTTTGGATTTTAACATATTTTTTAATAGGCATTGGAATTGCCCTATGGGTACTTACACTTTATTCTGTTATTAAAATTAATAAGACAAATAAGAAATTGATTGGAGAAAACATACAACGAAAGGAACTGCAGGGAAGGGAGCAAGATGAAAGAAGGCTGAGCAAGGATGAAGAGAAGCGGTTAAGACGTTCAGGTCAACTAATTGTTAAGAGAAGATTTGGATGGTTCTATGCTCCGGATAAGCTTGAAAAGTGGCTCGAAGCAATGGAAGAACAAGGGTTTAATCTTTATCGCGTTGGTAAAACAGGAACCGTTTTTTATTTCACAATGGGAAGTCCTCGAAAAGTAAGTTATTGCGCGGATTATCAAAATATTGCAGATGAAGGCTATTTCGACATTCACAGAGATGCTGGCTGGAAGAGTGCTTTTATTTCCGCCTCATCTATTCAAAAATGGACCCTATGGAGCCGTGAATATTCAATGGGCGAAGAACCGCCTCAAATATACAGTGATAAATCACATCAGTTAAAACATGCTAGGCGCATAGCCATCACCTATTCTTGTATGTTTCTTCCATTAGTCATTTTTTATATTTATATCATAGGGGCCAATATTCACCTGATGTCCAATCACAATCTGGATAAAATGCAGATTATAAACATGACTTTGTTTATCCTATTAATTCTAAATTTTGGTTCATTCTCAATCAGAACTTGGCTGTATTACAGGCGACTAAGTAAGCGTTATAAGTAAAAAGTCACAGAGTAACGGGAACCCCGTTTTTTATGCAACCAATTGCTTAGCGTACGTTTTCCGTTTTGGTGCGGTGCCCCAGCTCTGATAGCCAAAGAAAATAAAAATTATAGCAAAAATTTTCTGAGGTCCTAATATGATGTACTTCCATCTATTGTACGAGATGCCCCCCAAGCGCTCCCATCTTTTCCAAGCCTCTCGGAGGGAACCCCGTTAAGGCAAAAAAGAGACCCGGAACCCCACAGGGACCGGATCTCTTTGATTTTTAACGATTGGCGGTGTCTTCCCCCGCCCCCTCCAGCCGGTCGCAATAAATATGCATCGCTTCTTTCAGGAAAGCGGCGAGCCCGGCCCCGTGCCGGTCAATGTTGGCCGTAAAGCGCTCGTCGGTGACATACAAGTCGCCGAGTCCCCGGAAAATTTCCGGCGTACAGTCGTAAAAATGACCCGTAATCCACTGCCGGAGTTCGGCTGCCGCTTCTTGGGCCATACGGCTTGACGGGCCTGCCTCCATTGCGGCGGCCGCTTTGGCATAAATCCGCTCGGACTGCCCCATAATATCCGCCCACTGTTCCTTGGTATAGGAACCTGCGCGTTTCTCCACGGCGTCCATCGTTTCGCTTCCGTACTTTTCGCGCGCTTCGGCGGCATACTTTTTCTTATGCTCTTCCAGCGGGGTGCGGTCGAAGCTTTCGAATAATTGTTCTTTTCTCATCGGAATGCCTCCCTCGACAGAAGCAATCGTTCTGTCCACAGTTTCGATGATGTCCTCCAGCCGCTTCTTCTTGCGGAGAAGCAGCTCCTTGTGTCCGATCAACGCACGTTTACGGTCAAAATCGGGACTCTCCAGCATCGCCTTGATCTCTTGCAGGGCAAAACCGATTTCTTTAAAAAACAAAATCTGCTGAAGTCGTTCCAGATTCCGGTCCGTATACAGCCGGTAGCCGGCGGCGTTGACCGAGTCGGGTACAAGCAGGCCGATTTCGTCGTAATGATGAAGCGTGCGTACGCTCACGCCCACCAGATCCGTCACTTCCTTCACCTTATACGCCACAACATCACCTCGTAATGAACTTTACAGGATCACGTTACGTGAGGGTCAATCCCCGATTTCGCCTATTTCCATCTTTTCATCCAGCATCAAAATGTCGCGAATCTCCTGTTCCGTCATCGTGGACACCGACTCTTCCCCGGGACGGATCACATCCTCGATCAGCGTGCGCTTTTTCTGCTGAAGCTGAAACATTTTCTCCTCGACCGTACCCTGGCTGACCAGGCGGATCACCTGCACGACTTTCTTCTGGCCCATCCGGTAAGCCCGGTCCGCAGCCTGCTGCTCGACAGCCGGATTCCACCACAAATCGTACAGGATGACCGTGTCCGCTCCCGTCAGATTAAGTCCGGTTCCCCCCGCTTTCAGCGATATAAGGAAGACTTCCTTCTCCCCTTCGTTAAAACGGCTGCAAAGCTCTACCCGCTCGCTTCCTTTCGTTTTGCCGTCCAGGTAAAAATGCGGCACCCCTTCGTAGCCGAGTTCCCGGGAGATAATGCCGAGCATTTCGGTGAACTGCGAAAAAATCAACATCCGCTTGCCCGCGCTGCGGCATTCCTCTACGATCTCCAGCAGCTGCTCGAACTTGGCCGAGCTTCCCTCGTAACCATCGACGAACAAAGCCGGATGGCAGCAAATCTGACGGAGCCGGGTCAAGCCGGCGAGAATACGGATGCGGTTCTGCTGGAAGCTTTCTTCATGGAGATGCTTGAGCGTCTCATGCCGGAGCTTCGCCAGAAAAGCGGTATACAGCTTCTTCTGCTCCGGCAGAAGCTCCGACGCCTGCACGGTTTCGATTTTATCCGGCAGCTCCTTGAGCACATCGGTTTTGAGCCTGCGCAGCAGAAACGGTCTGGCTCTCCGGGCCACCGCCTCCCGGGACAGTTCGTTAAATGCCTGCCGGGCGGGAAACAGCCCGGGAAAGACCGCGTCGAAGATCGACCACAGTTCTTCGAGCTTGTTTTCTACCGGCGTGCCGGTCAGAGCGAAGCGGTAGGCCGCCTTTATTTGTTTGACGGACTGGGCGGTCTGGGTCGTATAGTTTTTGAACATCTGCGCCTCGTCGAGAATCAGCGTATGAAACGATTCTTTCGCGTAAAGATCCTTGTCCCGCCTCAGCAGCGGGTACGAAGTAAGAACGACATCCGCCTTCGATCCTTTGCGCAGAGCGCGGCTGCGCTGTGTTTTCGTCCCGTCGGCGATGACCACGCGGATTTCCGGCGCGAACTTTTTCAGCTCATGAAGCCAGTTGTATACCAGGGAAGCCGGTGAAACGATCAGCGCGGGCAGCTTCTTCTTCCGGATATCCGGCAGAACGGACACGAGAAAGGCGATGCTCTGAATCGTTTTGCCGAGTCCCATATCGTCCGCCAAAATTCCGCCGAAATGGTAATGAGCCAGCGTTTTCATCCATTGGTAACCGAATTTCTGGTAATCCCTCAGAATGGGTGAGAGCCGCTCCGGCACGGGGAAATCCAGGTTGTCCGGATTTCGCATATTTTCAAGAAGGCGGCGGAACGACTTGCCGAGTTTTACGGAGCTGCCTCTTTCCCGCGCGTCCGTCAAATGCAATCCGCGGTTAACCGACAGGCGGAATCCCGTATCCGTCATGTCGCCTTTTCCCGCTCCGGCTTCGTTCATCAGTGCGATGATCTCCTGGAACTCGGCGCTTTCCAGAGGTACGAGGGAGCCGTTCGGCAGCCGGTGATACTTTCTTTTGATCTGCATGGACCGGATCAGATTCCGGATTTCCGCTTCCGGCAGACCGAGCAGCTCGAATTTGAACTCGAGCCAGTCGGTACGCTCGTCCACTTCGACCGTAATCTGGGGAGGAAAACCGGTATACAGCCTTTCTTTTACGGCGGACGTCGCATAAATATCCAGCATCCGCTCGAGCAGGGGAACCGTATGATACAGGAAATCATACTCCGCTTCCTCGTCATCCCAGAAATAGCCGCCTTCCGTCTTGGCGAACGAGTTCTGCTCCATAAGGCGGATGATGGTTTCCTCTTTCTCGGTGTCCCGCATCACAATATGATCGGTCCCTCGCTGGCGGCCGCCTTCCTCTAGAGGATTCAGGACGACGCTGCCGTAATGGAACTCCAGCCCGGCCAGCAGACGGTCCCTGACCCGGTCCAGGTACAGCTTCGCCTTGAGCGGCGTCTGGTAAATCCGGTCCGACACGGAGGGAGCGATCCGGACTTTCCCGAGCTTCATCAGACCGGGGACCACTTTCTCCATGAACGGCTCCATCTGGCCCGGCGTGATGGTCAACCGGTTCCGGTGCGCCGTCTCCATCAGCCGCTTCAGCTCCGACAGCCGCTTGCAGTGGTGAGCAGGAAGCTCCAGCAATTCGCCATTGTGCAGGACGATTCCGTACGTTTCCATCACCGTAATGCGGTCTAGGCCCTGCACGTCCATCCGGTAGCCGTCCGTTTCCGACCGGTCAAAATCGAACTGGAGAGGCAGCGGTTCGCCCGACACCCGTATGCCGTCGTAGACTCCATCCGCCAGCTCCAGCTTAACGCCCGGGGCATGAGCGAGCAGCGGCTGCAGCGCCGTCCACGAAAACGGCGGAATCGGCAGCATCCGCTCCCCTCCCGGAAATGCCTTCGCGGAAGATGCGGACGAATATCCGGTTTCCCTGTACAAGTTCTCGTTCTGGTAAATCTTGACAAACTGGCGCAGCACTTCATCATGCTCCCGGCGGAAACCGTGAACATTCGGCTCGTACGTGAACACCCGGGAAAATTCATACGCTTCCCCGCGGTCGAGCCGTTCCAGAAAGTCTCTTATTTTTTGAACGATATAGACTCTTTTCGGCCCGATTTTCAATTCGGCGGCGAACATAACTTTACGAAACCCGTAGGCGAAAGGCCGGATCAAGATTTCCAGCTCCAGCGTCTCCCTCTCATCCCGCGTAAAACGGGTGCTCCCGGGCCGCGTGCTTCCTCCGAAAAGCCCCAGCATGCTGCTGGTCAATTCGGTGTCATAAGGGGAAGCTTCCTCCGCTTGCCTGGCTTCCGGTAATCCGGAAGGTGCGGCCGTGCTTTCGCTCCGGCCTTCGGACGAACGTTCAAGCAGAGCCGCGCCCGGAAAATCCTTGTCGATCCGGCTTGAATCCAGCAGCTTGAGCAGCACGGCCGCCGTATGCTTGCAGGATTGTCTGAAAGAAGGAAGCGACGGACAGGTGCATTCCGCGTTGATGCCCCCTCCGGACAGCACGCTCACTTTTACGAGGTAGCTCTCACGGTCGTCCACGGTCGCCTCCACACTCTGCAGGACGGGATCATGGTAGGTAAAAACAACTTTCCCGGAGCGGTTCAGCGCCTCTCCTTTATCGTAAGCGGTCCGGCCGCATAACAGTTGGATCGCTTTGCGTGTCAATGCAGAACTCATCCGGTACTCCTTTCCGGCAAAAAAATTTTCTTTTTTGTCCGTCCTGGTTCGGACGTCGTGTCCTCTTATGATACCAGAATGGACGGGAAAGAAAAGAAAGAGCCTTCCCGAAGCCGCGTAGGCTTCAGGAAAGCTCTTTCCAAGTGTTTTGTTCCGGCTCCCGTAGGAGAGCGGATTCGACCGGCCGCCGCACAGGGCCGCAACGAGGACCTGCGCGTTGGAAAGGCTCGTGCCATCCCGCGGATGGGCAGACAATGCTCTCACGCGAGCTGGATTGCGCCCGGACCGGGGACCGCGAGAATTACAGCTTAACCCGCTGCAGCCTCAGCGCATTCAGCACGACGGATACCGAGCTGAGCGCCATGGCGGCTCCGGCGATCCACGGGGCGAGCAGGCCGAGTGCCGCGACCGGAATGCCGAGCGTGTTGTAGCCGAGCGCCCAGAACAGGTTCTGACGGATGTTGCTCATCGTTCTGCGGCTCATATAGATCGCGTCCGGGATCGAATTGAGATCGCCGCGCATCAGGGTGACGTCAGCCGCCTCCATCGCGACATCCGTGCCGGTGCCGATCGCCATTCCGATATCGGCCTGCGCCAGCGCCGGAGCGTCGTTGATGCCGTCGCCGACCATCGCCACTTTCTTGCCCTGGGCTTGAAGCTTCTTCACTTCCTCGGCTTTGCCTTCGGGAAGCACCTCCGCCCTTACCTGGTCGATTCCGACCTGGCGGGCGATCGCCTGAGCGGTGCGCTCGTTGTCGCCGGTAATCATGATGACTTCGATGCCCATTCCCTTCAGACGGGCAACGGCCTCTTTCGACGTTTCCTTGACGGTATCGGCGACTGCAACGAGTCCGGCATAGCTGCGGTTGACCGCCACGAGCATGGCCGTTTTGCCTTCCTTCTCCAGCCGCGCCATCGTTTCGCCCGCATGCCCCGCATCCACCTCGTAGCGGCTTATCAGCTTGCGCGTTCCCGCCAGAACTTCCTGTCCGTCCACAACCGCGCGGATTCCGAAGCCGGGAATGGCTTCAAATTCGGACGAAGCCGGAACAGAGACGCCTCTTGCCGCAATTCCGCTGACGATCGCTTCCGCCAGAGGATGCTCCGAATTTTTCTCCGCGGCGCCCAGAAGCTCCAGGAACCGTTTCTCGTCCATCGAAGCGGTCAACACGTCCGTAAGCTCGGGTTTGCCTTTCGTGACGGTTCCCGTTTTGTCCAGAATAATCGCGTCAATTCCGTGCGTCGATTCCAGATGTTCTCCGCCTTTGAACAAAATCCCCAGCTCCGCCGCCCGTCCGGAACCCGCCATAATCGACGTCGGCGTCGCCAATCCGAGCGCGCAAGGGCAGGCAATCACGAGGATGGCGATCGCTTTTTCCAGCGCTCCCGCAAAATTCCCCGGCGTTACCCAGAAATACCAGATCACAAACGCCGCGAGCGCAATACCGACGACAATCGGTACGAAAATGCCGGATATGACGTCCGCCACGCGCTGGATCGGCGCTTTGGAGCCCTGAGCTTCCTCGACCACTTTAATAATTTGGGCCAATGCGGTATCCTTGCCGACTTTGGTCGCCCGGATTCTCAGAGAACCGTTTTTGTTGAGCGTCGCCCCGATGACCGGATCTCCGGCCTTTTTGCCGACGGGCAGGCTTTCACCCGTAAGCATCGACTCATCCACCGAAGAGCTGCCTTCCAACACTTCTCCGTCCACCGGTATTTTCTCGCCGGGTTTGACCAGTACGATATCGCCCGCGATCACTTCTTCGACCGGTACCGCGGTTTCTTCCCCGTCTCTAATGACAAGCGCGGTTTTAGCCTGCAGGCCCATCAGCGATTTGATCGCTTCCGAGGTGCGGCCTTTGGCCAGCGACTCGAATAATTTGCCGAGCAGAACGAGCGTGATCAGGACCGCACTCGTTTCGTAATACATCTCCGGCCCGTGGTGTACGCTGCCGCCGTGCCGCGCCCATTCCACGGTCAGATAGAGGCTGTAGAAATAAGCCGCGGAAGTTCCGAGCGACACAAGCACATCCATGTTGGCGCTTTTGTTGCGCAGGGCCTTGTAAGCGCCCGTATAGAACTGGCGTCCGATATAAAACTGCACCGGGGTGGCCAGCGCGAGCTGGAACCACGGGTTCATGAACAAGTCGGGAAGCCAGACCCACGACGACATAAAGGAGAAGTGGCTGACCATCGACCAGAGCAGCGGCAGGGACAGAATCGCCGAGAGAATCAGCTTGCGCTTGTGCCGCTTAAGCTCCTCCTGCCTGTGTACCGCGGGGTCTCCCTGCTCCTGCTTGAGAAGAGCCTTGTAGCCCAGCTTCTCCACTTTGCCCTGCATATCGGCAGGCGTAACCTCGCCCGGCTGGTACTCGACATGCGCGGTTTCAAGCGCGAAGTTGACGGTTGCGGACGTGACGCCCGGCATTTTGGCAAGCCCTTTCTCAATCCGGTTGGCGCACGCAGCGCACGTCATTCCCTCCAACTGAAAATCCACAAAATCCTTCACGGTGCTGTAACCCAGCTTGCCGATTTTCTCTTCCAATTGAGCCGTGTTCACCCGGGAAGGATCGTAGGTGACGGTCGCCCGTTCCAGAGCGAAGTTAACATTAGCCGCCTGAACGCCCTCTACTTTGTTCAGCCCCTTCTCGATCCGGTTGGCGCAGGCCGCGCACGTCATCCCCGCTATTTGCAAGTTTGCCTGTTTCGTCGCCTCTTCTCCGGCTGCCTTCACGTTTGCTGCCATTCGAAACACCTCTTTCCGTCTCTGAAAATCTTCGTTTTTATAAGATGAGAAAAGTCCCTCTTCTTCATTCGGTTAATTATAGTATACCCCCCTACCCTATATTTAGCAAGAGGACTTTTCAATTTATTTCAAAAAAGTAACAATCCTTCGAAATGTGCTCCTTAAGCCGCACAAAAGGGTAATAATGAAAAGAAGGCGAAAGACGAACCAGACTACGGCATGTTGGAACAGCATGTATCGAAACGGAGTGATCGCTATGAACACGACGAACTTTTCCGTCAAAAAAACCGCCCTCCTTGCGGTTCTCACGGCGGTATCCCTTACCTCCTGCAGCTCTATCGGTCCAGCGGCGACGGAGGACGCAGCCGGCAGTGCAGCGGCATCGGCTGCCGCAAGCCCGGGCCCCGCTTCCGGAACGGCTGCCCCGGCAAGCACAGCTCCCGTACCTTCGGTTAAGCCGGATCAGATCCAGACCCGGTTGACCGATTTTCAGCTCATCTCGGATGCGGCGGGTTTCGCCTGGGGAGAGACGAACGGCTCCCTGCGCTTATACCGCACGGATGATGGCGGGCGGAACTGGACCCTCCTGAGTCCCTGGGACGACACGTTCAAAAGCGGAGCGCCTACCGCGGGCGGCTCCCTGCACTTCCTCGACGCGCAGCACGGATGGACGGCCGCGGCGGATGACGGACGAAAGACCGTGACCGCTTTTACGACGGACGGCGGGCGGAGCTGGACCCGTGGTACGCTGGATAAAGCCACTTACGCCGCCGGCCTCTCCTTTGCCGATCCCCTGCACGGCTGGATGCTGACTTCGTCCGATGCGGCGATGGGCAAATCGGAGAAAACACTGTACGCCACGGACAACGGCGGCAAAGCCTGGAAACCGCTGACGAGCGTTTCCTTGGATAAGCCCGTGCCGGGAGCGCTCCCCCTGTCGGGACATGCGTCCGGCATGACCTTTAAGGACACCGGAAACGGCTGGATCGCCCTCGCTGGCCATGAAGAAAAGCCGGTCTTGTACCGCACGCGGGACGGCGGCAAAACGTGGAACAACGTTCCGATGAAGCTCCCGCAGGCGTTGAGCGGTTCTTCGGTCACACTGGACGGGGCACCCGTATTTTTCAAGGATGAGCCGGGCAAAGGCTGGATTCCCGTACGGACGGTCAGCGCCAATACGAACAGCCGCGACGCTTACGTGACGGAGGACGGCGGGCAGACATGGTCCTTTAAGCAAACCGGTATGCAAAACGCGCTTACTTTCGCGGACAGCCTGCACGGCTGGGGATTCAAGGATAAAGTTCTCCATGCGACTTCGGATGGAGGCGCAACCTGGAACCCGGTTCCATCCGATCCCGTTTTGACGGATACGCTCAAAAATAATCCAAACGTCATCCGGTTCGAATTCGCCGGCCCGCAGACCGGCTGGCTGCTGCTCGGCTCGGAGGACGGCAAGAAGTCGAAGCTGCTTAAGACGACCGATGCAGGCAAGCATTGGATATTGTTATAGCTTTCCCTATGGTCCGCAGCCAAATCGCATAATCCCAAAAAGCAATCCTTCCTTCCGGACGGGATTGCTTTTTGGGGTTTGAACTCGCCGATCAATCCAGCAGTTCATGGAGATAAAAAGAACGATTTTCCAGAAAGCGGCGGGTGATCCGGTAATGGTCGGTTTCCTCATACGTAGTGAGGCGGACCGGCGATTCGTTGAAATTGTAGATATCCGCATGGGGATAGCCCAGCAAAATCGGCGAATGAGTGGCGATTATAAGCTGCGACGTGCGGGCCAGTTCATGAATAATGCTCAGAAAAGCGAGCTGGCGGGCCGGAGATAACGCGGCCTCCGGCTCATCGAGCAGATAGATGCCGCTTCTTCCGAAACGGTTCTTGAACAGGGACAGAAAAGATTCGCCGTGCGACTGCTCATGAAGCGACCTGCCGCCGTAACTGTCATAAACCCTGCGGTCTTCCCGCGCCAGCTCGTCGATATGACTGGCGAAATTATAGAACGACTCCGCCCGCAGAAAAAAGCCCTGATTCATCTTCGGCATCCAGGAGAGGCGCAAATAATCGCCCAGCTTTGCCTCCGATGAATCCAGCTCATACAGATTGTTCCGGCTGCCTCCCGCCGTATTGAACCCGCATTGGTAAGCGATCGCTTCCATCAGAGTCGATTTGCCGGAGCCGTTCTCACCGACGAAAAACGTAACGTTTTTATGGAATCTAAGCCGGTCGAGCTTGTCGATCGCCGGAATATGAAACGGGTACTCGTGTGGATTCCGAATGTTCTCTTTTAGTTTGATTACTTCGTGCAGGTACATCTTAACGCTCCGTTCTTTTGCGGATGAATCCGAACCCGGTGCGGAAGTAATGCAGAAATCATCCGCTGCTTTTTTTAACCTGCAGACTACTTCCCCTTCCGGCACCCAATCCCCTGCATCCCGCCCGTCAAAAAAAACGAAAAAACCGGACTCTGACGAGCAGAACCGGTCTTTAAGTATTCCCTGGCGCGAAGAGCAGCGACGAGAGCGTTAGCGGTGACGTCCTTTCTGCGGAAAGCCCGGAGAATTTCTTGCCATGCCGGACGGCTCTCTATGTCCGCCTGCCTGCGGTTGGTGCTGCTTTCAAATCGCTTCACTGAATTCCCTGCCCGCCTACTTCGTCTGCGCTTCTTTCCGCTTCGTCTTGCTCTGGCCTTCTTTCGTATCCGGCCTGGCCGCAAGTTCGTCTTCATAGGTATAGCTGATGTGTTCTTCCACTGGGCTTCCGCCGACCAGATGCTCACGGACAATGCGCCTCCCGATTTCAGGGGTCACCTCTTTGTACCATACCCCCTCCGGGTACACGGTAATGACGCAGGCATCCTCGCATCTGCCCTGACAGCGCGTCCGGGTCGTATGGATGCGAACATCCGCTTCCTGAAGCTTGATCTCATCGCGCATCGCCTCGACGACTTCTTCCGCTCCTTTTTTGGTACAACTGCCCCCGTTGCAAAAGAAAAGATGATGTTTCATGCCGTTCAGATTCCAAGTTGTCATCATGGTCTCCTTTTATAAAATAGGAATTGGAAAATAATTTATTATTCGTAACTATTACGATAAAACGTATCGTACACAGATTTCCCGGATCTGTCAACGGACTCGTGAAAAAAAACCGCCTTCCCGCAAGGAGAAGACGGCCGTATGATTCGATATCCGATTCAGTAACGCCGCTCATCCTCAGGCTCATTACCTATACGCTCCCGATCCGGATTCATCTTCGCGTTCTGCGGCTGCATGTCCAGCAAACGATCCAGTTTCTCTTCGATTCTTTGCAGCTTGGTCAGCGTAAACAGTCTGCGGTTGACTCTGGTCCGGATAAACATCGATAAGCTGATAACAAAAATAACGGCAAATCCGATGATAACAAGCAAGTAAACAACGCTGGCCCAAGAAATGAACCCGATCGTGTCCATTTTGTTCAACCTCGTTTCGTTAAATCGGCCTTACGGTCTAGCATCGTTCAGCCGATTTCTCTCGATAACACTTCAATCTCGTGTTTGTTGCGCTCTCCGTGCCCGATACGGAGCCGATGCCCGTCCAAATCGCGGATCACGAACTCTCTCATTCCCCATGACTTGGACTGGATATCTTCTATGAAATCCACCTGCTGCGTTTTCAAAAATTGATAGACTTGATCCGCGTTCCGGACAAAAAAATAAAGCGTCTGGACTTCGACCTTGTCCGATTTCGTAAAATGAACTTCGATATTCCCATTGTAGACCGATCCGTATGTATCCTCCAGAACCCAAGCCAGGTCAAACTTTAGCACATCGCGGTAGAATTCAAGCGCCTTGAATACATTTATAACGGGCAGTACCGGTGCTTGATGCTGAATATATTTCTTCATGTTCTTCTCCTTATTATAGTGAGCGCAGATGCCTGTCTGTGCGTCTTTCCCGGATGATTCCCACGATCCACACCAATAAATTCAATCCAACGAGATTTGAAACCAGATACATCCACCAGGTGTATAAGCCGAAACCTTCGGGATGCGTGAAGCAGGAAAGCAGCGATAGCAGACAACTGAACACAAAATAAGTACCTTTCTTCATAAGACTCGCTCCCGAAGAAAAAACAACCTCTTCCAGTATATGGTTTATCGTCGGCTGTTACAACTATTTAACCCGCCGCCCTTTTACGGGACGTTCCGCCGCGAAGCCGCCACACCATCCAGGCGCTTGCCGCATACAAGAGCGCGCTCAAATAAAACAACACGTCGATCGTAAGCCAATCGATGAGATACCCTCCGGCCAGAACCGCGAATCCGGAAGAGACCGACGTCCAGAAATGATAGTTCCCGAGAGCCGGCCCCCTTGCTCCGCAGTCCGTATAATCGGCCAGCAGCAGCCTCTCGCTCATTCTCTGCATGGCGCTGCATATGCCCATCCCCGCCTGAAGCACGAGCACCCACACGTAAGAACCGACCCAGGGAAAAGCCAGCATGGACGCCATCATCCCGAGCGAGCTGAGAGCCAGAATCTCTCTGCCGAAGCGGTCCAGCCGCGGTCCCAAATAGCGGGACACCGCCGCGGAGCTGACGGTAAAAACCGCGAATGCAAGCCCATACTTGGAATAGCTGTTGCCCAAATTTTTCAGGAAAAGCAGGTAATACGGATAAATCATGCCGGATGCCAGCGTGATAACGCTTTGGAAGCGGATAAGCCACCGGATATTCATCTATTTATCCCCTTTATATGTCTCATAAAATTCGTTCATAAACAGATGACCGGGGTCCACCTCGTCTTTTTTACGGAAAAATTGCTCGTACCGCGATAAACCGTGCGGAACTGTTCAACACTCGGATAAGCGGCGTAAGGCAAGTAATAGGTCCCTCCGCTCCGGATCACCTCGTCGATAATCCGCCGGATACCCGCTTTTAAACGCGTCTGCGCTTCTTCCGAAAGCGAAGTGTTAAACAGGCACACCAGAGCCAGCATATCGTCTTGCGCGTAGGACAGCACGGCTTCTTCGTCGCGGTTCACATACCGGACCGTAATGTTCAGCAGATTGAGGTCTTCTTCGAGCAGCACACTGCGCAGGCGATCCACAAAACCGGCAAATTCGCCCACCGGGATAAAATATTCCTGAAGCAGGTCGTTCTTCCCCGCCTCCCGGTATTCCATGAAAGCGGACTCCGAACGCATCGCGTTATTTCTGGAGACGATCTCGTCCTGACGGTTGGAAAAATAGTTCTTTTGCAGCGCCCAGAACAAATTTTTGCCCCAATCCGAGCTGCGGTTCAAGTGAAACAGCACCTTGCTCGGTAAAACCCCGTACTCCCGCGTAACAAGCCGGTTGTATTCGGATAGCTTCAGCGACGGATCGGCCGTGTACAAAGTCGCATACATATCCGTCAGGAAATGCTCCGGAGCTACCGAAATCCTCGCGATGCTCATGCGGACGTCCGGGCTGCCTTTTACCCGTTCCTTGAAATAGGTGCTGAACGCCTCCACCCGGGTCGCTTCCGTGGTCATCCGGTAAACTTCATCTTCCGCGAGAGTCAGCGTGACATCCAGGATCACGCCGAACAAGCCGTATCCGCCGAGCACGTAGGGAAACAAATCCGCGTTTTCCGTCCGGCTGACTTCTTTGATGACGCCGTCCGCGGTCAGGAGCCGGAACGACTCGACGCTGCTGATCATTGAGCCGTTGCGGATATCCCGGCCGTGGGCGTTAATGGAAACGGAGCCGCCGACGGTAAAAATATTTTGGGACTGCATCGTTTTGACGGCCAGTCCGTAAGGATGGACGAAATCCTGTACGTCTTTCCAGGTGGCCCCGGCCTGGACGCGGATTGTTCGGGCCCCCGGATCGAAGGAAAGGACACGGTTGAACGGTGTCATGTCCAAAACGATCCCATCCTTGTAGAAGGTATGGCCGCCCTGGCTGTGACGCTGCCCCGCTACGCTTACGCTCAGCTTCTTCGCTCTGGCTTCCTCCAGCAGCTTGACGAGCTGTTCCTCCTCGCGGCCCTCCACGACCCGCTCCACTTTAACCGGGTGCAGGCGGCTGTAGTCCGTAATGAGGAATGGGTCCTGGTCCGGCGTCCCGGTTCTGATATACGCCAGTATACAGAGGACAGTCAGCAGGACAAAAGCCGCCGCTCTAACCGCAGAGCCGCTGACAAAGCCTTTGCCCGGGGAGGCCGGATCGTTTGACGGAGCCCGCGCATCCGGATCCGGTAAGCCGCTTTTAAAATTTTCGTTTCGGGTCTTCTTCTCCTCCGGCATTATCCCCTCCAGCCTTCACGTCTGTTGTTCCTTAGCCATGTATTCGACAGACTTCCATCTGATTCCTTTTCCTTAAATGTAAGACTATGTAAGATTTTATCTTTTTATATGATAAAAAAGACAGCTCATGCGAGCTGTCTCTAAATGCCGGATCTCTCTCCGTGTTCCCTCTTGACCCTCACGTTACGTGATCGTCTAAACTGACGGCAGGAGGTGGCCGATCTTATATGAAACTTGCCATAGCGGTCGGCTATACCGCCGTCCAGGCTTTTCTCGGAGTGAACGATGTGACCATCGGTGAAGCGACTCTGCTGAGTACCGAAGAAATTCTCGGAAGCTGCGGGTTGTTCTGAAATGACTCCGCAGGCAGCACACGACCATGGCCGTGGTCCGGCTACTCCCTGTATTTGCGCAGCACGATGACCGCATTGTGCCCGCCGAATCCGAACGAGTTCGAGAGACCGATTTCGAGTTCCGCTTTTCTTGCCGTACCGGGAACATAATCCAGATCGCAGTCGGGGTCCCTTTGCTCCAGATTAATCGTCGGAGGGATGATGCCTTCCTGCAAAGTTTTGACGAGCGCGATTGCTTCCGCCCCGCCGGCGGCTCCGAACATATGCCCTGTCATCGACTTGTTGGCTGTCACGGGTATGCGGTAGGCGTCTTCTCCGAAGAGATTTTTGATCGCGATCGTCTCGGACTTGTCCCCTACCCCCGTACTCGTCGCATGCGCGCTGATGACATCCACCTCGCTAGGGGCAATTCCCGCGCTCGCGAGGGCCGATTTCATGGCCTGCTGCGCCCCTCTCCCCTCGGGATGAGTCGCCACCATGTGGTAGGCGTCCGAGCTTGCGCCGTATCCGGTCACTTCGGCGTAGATGCGGGCATTCCGGCGCCGTGCATGGCTCAGCGACT
Source organism: Paenibacillus chitinolyticus NBRC 15660 (assembly GCF_000739915.1). Lineage (GTDB taxonomy): Bacteria > Bacillota > Bacilli > Paenibacillales > NBRC-103111 > Paenibacillus_F > Paenibacillus_F chitinolyticus. The sequence goes on from NZ_BBJT01000002.1 coordinate 772,603, forward strand.
CCAGAATCAGGATGCCGGCCCCTTCGGCCATCACGAAGCCGTCTCTTCCCGCATCGAACGGGCGGCTCGCTTTCGCGGGCTCCTCGTTGCACGTGGAGAGCGCCGTGGCGTTGCCGAAGCTCGCCAGCGAAATTTCGCCGGCGGCCGCTTCCGAGCCCCCGGCGATAATGACATCCGCATCGCCTGTGCGGATCGTGCGGAACGCTTCGCCGATGGCGGAGTTGCCGATGGAGCAGGCCGTAACCGGCGACATCGTCGGCCCGAGCGTCTGATGCCGGATCGAGATCATGGCCGCCGCCATGTTCGAGATCATCATCGGCACAAGCGTGGGGCTGACCCGCTCCGGCCCGCGCTCCAGCAGCACCCGGTTCTGCTCCAGCAGGGTGCCGATTCCGCCGATGCCGGAGCCCACGTACACCCCGACGCGTTCGCGGTCCGTCATGTCCAGATTCAGCTCCGCATCCAGCAGCGCCTGATCGGCGGCGGCCAGAGCGAATTGGCAGAAGCGGTCCATTTTTCTCGCTTCCTTGCGTCCGAATAACGCTTCTCCGTCAAAATCGCGCACAAGCCCGGCAATTTTCGCTTTGTAGCGGGTCGTATCGAAGGTGTCGATCCGGGAGATCCCCGACTGCCCCTGCACCAGACGTTCCCAAAACGGGGCCACCCCGTTGCCGAGCGGCGAAATAATACCCATTCCTGTAATAACGACTCTTTCCATCCTACGTCCTCCTCTATTAAAGCTGTCCATATCCTCATCTTGTCACTCGATGTATCCTATTACAAGTTGTAGTTTATTCTAGTATAATTACTACTACGATAAGGATTCGAGGAGATGAGCGGATGAACAAGGACGAAAGACTGGAAGCTCTGTCGGCTTTTCTGAAAAGCCAGCGGGCCAAGCTGCTCCCGCAAAACATGGGGCTCCCCGCCGGAACCAGGCGAAGAACCCCCGGGCTTCGCAGAGAGGAAGTGGCCCAGCTCGCGGGGGTCAGCACGACCTGGTATACGTGGCTGGAGCAGGGACGGGATATTAAAGTGTCGGCCTCGGTGCTGGATAATATCGCTTCCGCGCTGCAGCTGACGGTAGACGAGCGGAGGTACCTCACTTCCCTGGCGCTGGAAACCAGCTCGGGCATTCACCTGCTCCAGGAGGAGCTGCCGCAAATATCGCCCTCCCTGCAGAAAATCCTGCAGGAGCTGAAAAACTGCCCGACCATCATCTCCGACCGCAGGTGTACGATTGTCGGCTGGAACGAGGCGGCCACGCGCGTTTTCCTCGATTTCGAGAAGATTCCGCCCGAACAGCGCAACATGATCTCCCTCCTGTTTGCGCGCAAGGAATTCCGCAGGCTTGCTGTAAACTGGGAAGATTTCGTCAGCGGCTTTCTCGCTATTTTCCGCGCGTATTACGGCCAGTATTTCGAAGACGAGTGGTACAACGGGTTCCTGGCCGAAATGAAGCTCACCTATCCCGAATTCAACCGGCTCTGGGAACAAAGCAAGGTGAGCTCCGCACCGGAAGTTCTGATCGAGTTCCGGCATGCCAAAGCGGGGAAAATGCTGTTCGACCTGACGTCCCTGCAGGTGCGCGGCAGCACGGATTTGCGCTGCAGCATTTATACTCCCGCGCAGGAATCGTCGACGGAAATGAAGCTGATGCAGCTCATGGACCGGAGCTGACAGCCCCGATGCGCCGAGCGTCCGCACGCGGCGATGCCGGATAGCGCAGCATCCAAACTTGATTTGCGGGCAGCGACACCCCGGCCGATGCGGTTGACCACCTTCATGCTTGAGCCTGTCCACATCGCCCGGGGAATTGGGTGCTGTGCGAAGCGGGTCGATAGGGGCGGGGGACTCCGGCAAAATCGGACAGAATCCGGACGCGTGTGATGAGACGATTCATCGGGTTTTCCGCACGTTCCCGCAGGGTCCCGTCTCAGCCGGTCTCAGGCTCCGAAAAAGCCGGTGTCCGTTTCGTTAAGCGGACACCGGCTTTCTTGTGAGGTCGGGATTGCCGGAATCATCCGGAATCCGACTTTAGAAGCCCGAATGATACTTGTCCGGGCTGGAAGAATCGGACTTCGTGGCGGTCTTGTCTTTTTCTTCCTTCTGCTCCATATTTAAATCTTCCAACGGAATCGGATCGACGTTTTTTTCGCTTTCGTGAAGATCGAACAAACTTTCATTTTCGGTCGGAAACTGCTCCGGATGGTCGCGGTTCCCCTTTTGCTGCGTCTGGCGTTCCAATTCATGGCTCGGTTTTTTCGGTTCCGTCATGAGACTCACCTTCCTTCGGTAGATATACCATAAGTACCTCAAACCGAAAATTCTCAAACAAAACGCGCATGAAAACGGCCGTAGAGTTCCGAAATTCCCCGTGAAAAATAAAGGGAGTCAAACGAAAGATCGAAGGGAAAGCAGCTCTTCCAGAATGTCTTGCTTGTCCTTTCCGTTCTTCACGATGAAGACACGGACATTGTCTCCGCAGTTCTCCAGCTGTTCCAGGAGCTGCGGTCTTTTGTGCCTCCGGAAGTTCCACACCCATTTGACGAAATCCCAATCGAGCTGTTCCGGACAGCCTTCGTTAAGATCCGGCCGCGTCCGGTTGTGATACATGATCCGGCGTTTAATCACCCGGTAGACGGCCAGCCAGGAAGGCAGATCGAAAAAAATGACGACATCCGCAGCCTTCAGACGCATTTCCAGCGTCCTTCCGTAATTTCCGTCCATAATCCAAGCGGGCTCCCGGATCAGCTTGCCGATAAATTCGTCCCATTCTTCATTCGGGGTCGGCACCCATCCCGGTTTCCAATAGTACGCGTCCAAGTGATAAAGAGGCAGCTCCAGCTTCTCGCCGAGTTCCCGGGCAAAGGTGGATTTTCCCGAACCTCCGGGTCCGATCAGTAATAATTTCATTCCGTTCTCCTGTTCTCCCCACTTCAGGCGGTTATTTCCGTATTTTTTAAGTCAGCCGAAAAATTTTATCAGGTCCGATCATAGCGTGCAATAAAAAGTTGGAGTCCCGACAAAGTAAATTCCTTTCCATTTACAAAACTAACGTCATTAGTTATTATAAAACTAATAACATTAGTTTTAGGAGGAGTGTCTGTATGGCTGCCGTTTTAGCTGCTAACCTGGGAATTCGTTTTATTCTGGAATGTTGTCTTCTCGTCGCGGTCGGCAATTGGGGAATAACGAAAGGAGACGGCTGGATGATGAAGACGCTGCTGGGTGCCGGGGCACCGCTATTGACCGCTGTCGTTTGGGGGCTGTTCATGTCTCCTAAAGCAAGTTATCCCCTTCCTCAGCCGTGGCACTTGCTTATGGAAGCGGCTATCTTCGGCCTGGGAACGGCCTCTCTGTTTGCGGCGGGTCATACGCGCCTTGGTTTCCTTTTCCTGTCCTCAGCGGTTGTAAACCGCCTCCTGATGGCTGTCTGGTCGCAGTAACCGGCGGACTTCCCCTTTATCCGATTCCCCCCTCTCCGGCTGCTCCCTATTCCTTCTCATTCCTTCGCATCCAGAATAAAGAAAACGCTTGAAGACAAACTAAGATGACTACACGAGTAAAGGCAGAGGATACGCCATGGCATTCTTTCTTCGGGGTTTCACCAAAATAGCAAACCGTCCTCCGAAACAGCCGCGGCAGCAGCCGTCTCCGGGTTCTTCGAACGCAGGTTCCCCGGAAGCGGCCTGCCCCGCGGAAGAACCGTGCGACGCTTCGCTGGCGGAAAGGACGGGATGGCTGAAAACGCAGCTCGCCCATTGTTCCGATGTCGTTTATCACACCTTTACGGCGGGGACAAATACCCCCTGCCTCCTTGTCTACATCCAAGGGTCCGTGGACAGAAACGATTTGCAGCAGAGCGTACTGAAAGTGATTCTAGGCGACTCGTTCGTTCAAGGAGCAGAACATCTCGCCGGGAATCTCTTCGACCGCAAAATGATTCCCGCCGACCGGCAGAAAACGCTCCTGACGATGACGGATGCGCTTCAGGATATTTTGGAAGGCAGCGCTGTGCTTCTGCTCGATCAGGAGCCCCGCATGATGTCGTTCGGGCTGAGCTCCTACATCAAAAGGCAAATCGACGAGCCGAACAGCGAAACCGTTATCCGCGGGCCCCGGGAGGCGTTTGTCGAGAGTATCCAGGACAACTTGTCCCTGCTCCGGAAACGGCTCCGGACGCACAATTTCAAATGCGTGGAACAAATCATCGGCACGAAGACCCGCACACGGGTCATTACGGTCTACATGGAAGACGTCTGCAGTCCGGCGCTGGTCGATGAAGTTGCCAGGCGGCTGGCCGATATCGAGATCGATTCGGTTATGGGCTCCAGCTATCTGGAGGAATTTATCGAAGACAATCCGTACTCTCCCTTTCCCCAGCTGCAATATACGGAACGCCCCGATGTCGTCGCCGCCGCCCTTCTCGAAGGTAGAATCACCATTATTGTGGAAGGCACGCCCATTGCCATTATAGCGCCCACAACCTTGTTCATGATGATGCAGTCTGCCGAAGATTATTATCAGCGTTTCTGGGCGGGATCATGGATCCGCTGGATCCGGTACGTGTTCCTGTTCGTTTCTTTGCTGCTGCCGTCCTTTTATATCGCCATTACGACCTTTCATCCGGAAACGATCCCGGAAAGAATGCTGATTACGATCGCTTCATCCAGAGAGGTCGTCCCTTTCTCGGCGTTTGTCGAGGCGCTGATCATGGAAGTTTTCTTCGAAGCTCTGAGGGAGGCGGCCACGCGTATCCCGAAATCGGTCGGGCAGGCCGTCTCCATCATCGGCGCGCTCATTATCGGGACGGCAGCCGTACAGGCGGGCATCGCCTCGGCGGCGATGGTCATTATCGTCTCGCTGACGGGCATCGCCTCTTTTATTATCCCGCACTACGATCTCGGTCTCTCGTTCCGGCTGCTGCGCTTTCCCATCATGATCCTGGCGGGCGGATTCGGGCTGGTGGGCATCGCCTGCGCCATGATCCTGATCTATATCCATCTCACGGAGCTGAAGTCGTTCGGCATCCCTTACCTGTCCCCGGTCGTGCCAATGGTTCCCAAAGATATGAAAGACATTTTCGTGAGGGCTCCGTGGTGGACCATGATCACACGGCCCAAGTTCACTTCGTCCCGCAATCTTAACAGGCAGAAGCCGAACGGCCGCAAGTGGGAAAATCCCGCCGAGGAAGGAGATTGAACGAGCATGCGAATGACGGCAAGATTAGCGGGTATTCTTCTCTCTCTCTTTCTGCTGGCAGGGTGCTGGTCCTCTGTCGAGCTGAATGACCGTGCATTCGTGCGAATCGTAATGGTAGACAAAACCGATGACGGATACGAGCTCGTGCTGGGCATGCCGCTGGCGAACCGGTTGATTCCCGGCGAAGTGGGCGGGGGCTCCCAATCAGGGCGTGAGCCGTTTACGTACTTTTCCAAAATCGAAACGAACCTGAGCGACGCCTTCCGTAAAATCCAGAACGATCTCTCGCGGAAAATCACATTCGGACAGACTCACGTCGTCATTATCGGAAATCGCTACGCCGAGGAAGGGATCGGATCGCTGCTGGATCTGATAGCCCGGGAACCGAGAGTGCATATCAATGCAAACTTGTTCGTGACGCACGGCAGCGTCGATCAGATTATCCACCTCCCTCTGACCATGGAACGTTTCCCGTCCGACATTTTCTACGCCTACGGCAAACGCAAAATAGCGACGGCCATCAATTTCAAAGATATCTTGAGAGCCCATTACATGGGGGGAGATTTTCTGGTTACCCGTCTCGTTTTCGGTAAAGCGGGCATTATGAACGAATCCAAAGAAGAGAATTGGATGGGTCCCGACGGGGCGGCTGTTTTCAAAGCAGACAAGATGGTCGGCTCACTGCCGGGAAAAAAAGCCGCAGGGGCTTTGTGGATACAAGGCCAGCCCGAAACACGGGAAATCACGGTGCCTTCCCCGACGGACGGCAAAGCCGTCAGCCTGCTCGTCGAACGGAATTCGACCCGGATCCGGCCCGAGCTGACGGGAGATACCTTTACGTACAAGATTCATGTCAATACGGATCTGGATATCGTCGCTTCATACTCCAACATTAATTTAAAAGATCACAAGCAGCTTAAAGAAATGGAGAAAAGTGTGGAAAACAAAATCAAGGAGGATGTCGAGCACTCGATCCGGTTGACTCAGCAGATGGGAACGGACGCGTTTCAACTGAACCGCTTTCTAGAATGGAAATACCCGAAGGAATGGAACCGCATCCGTAAAGAATGGGATGAAATATTCAGCAAAAAAGTCAACATCCAGTGTACGTCCGACGCCACCATCCGTAGAATCGGAGTGGTCAAGAAAACGTTCACCCTAGATCCCCAAAAGGACAAGGAGGTTTCAAAATGATTACGGTCCTGCTGACGTACGCGATTGTCATGATCATCCAATGGAGATACCTGGTGCGCTGCGGAAAAAAGAAACGGACCTTCTCCGTTTCTTTAAGCGTAACCGGCGTCCTTTGCGCCTGCGTGCTGCTTCTCCGTCATTCGAATAACGGTGAATCATTGATCGAATGGCTCGAAATCGTATTCGGTTCCTTGCATGTGACGTCTTAAACCCGCTGAAGGAGGCTATCATGGACAAAATAACGCCATTGCAGACTTATATGCTGTTCACCCAATACCTTCTGTCTACGCTGGTCAGCTTTCTCGCGGCGCCTCTCATCCAAAATGCGGGATATTCGGTCTGGATTCCCGTTATTGCCGGCTGCCTTCTGGGAGGAACGCTCACCTACCTGGCCTACAAATTAAGCTGCCGCAGACCCGGGGGCTACATGGCGGAGTACGGCGGGGAAATTGTCGGACGGCCTCTGCATTATTTGTTCATCCTGTTAATGGCGTTTATTTATTTGTTTTCGGCGGCGCTTGTGCTCAGGCAATTGACCGATTTTATCGTCGAAATTTACCTTCCGGGCACTCCCCTCTGGGCCGTGGCCGGCCTGCTCGGCCTATGCACGACGAGGCTTGTCCACTCGGGTATAACGAACATATTCCGTTCAACCCAGGGTGTTTTTTTCGTGACACTGGCTCTGGTCGTACTTATCGCCGTTGCTTCCTGCCAGGATATCGTCCCCTATTCGGTCGTTTCCCTGTTCACCAACTTTGACGGACGCGGCATTCTTAGTGCAACCGCTATGATTACGGGACTTTTCGGAGAAATGACGTTTATCGTGCTGTTTTTCCCCAAGTTCAAAGAAACGGGCCGGACGATGAAGGCGCTGGCATGGGCTATCGTCACCGCCGGAATTCTGACGCTGGGGATTATGATTCCGATGGTGCTGCTTTTCGGACCTTCCCTGGCAGCCAATCTGACCTACGCCAATCTGGAAATGACGCGATACATTCAGCTCGGAAATTTTATCCAGAACATGGACCCGATCCTCATTCTCATGTGGTTGTTTACGCTGCTCGTCAAAATCAGCCTCTTTCTGTATATCTCGGTGATCACCGTCACCCAGACCCTGAAAATGAAAGATACCCGGCTGCTCACCCTGCCCTTCGGCGTTACGGTCATTTTCCTCTGCCTCTGGATGGTAAATTCCTCCGAAACCCTGGACCGGTTCGCCGGCACAACCGCGGTGCCCATGACGCTGCTGGCGGAGCTGATTCCCGTTGTATATCTGCTGATCGACGCGCTCCGTTCCCGCTTCAAAAAGCGGCAGCCCGTCCGGGAACCTTCCACTTAATTGCCGTCAGACGGCCCTGGCCGGAAAGATCCCTTTACCCCGCCCGCACAATAAAAAAAGCCGCGTCCGTTTACCGGATCGGCCTGTTAGTCGCCTCTATTCACACGGTGTTAATCCGTCCCGTCTCCGCTGAGAAGATCATACAAACGCTTCAAAATAACGGCCTCCGCCCACAAAGGAAGCGGCTCGTCAAGTTTGTCTTTCCACGCCGGATCGGTCAGAAGTCCTTTCTCGTAAAGCCAATCCACGCCTTCCGTTTTCCAAGCCGGTATTACCGGCTGAATTTCCGGATTCAGTCCCATCGCTTTGGCCACCCCGTCTCCTATAACGTTCGCCAGATTTGTAAGCACGCCGGAATCGCCGAGCAGACTGACGTCGGCAGCGTTATCAATGAACAGATTTTCAAGCAGCACCGCGGACATGCCGGTTTCCCGCAATACCGCAAAATCCGCTTCCTTCTTGCCCCGGTCCACGACTTTCAGCGCGCTCAGATACTTCACAATCGTATCGTGAACGATCGTGCGCTTCTGTCCCGTCACTCCGCCGGAAGTGCCCGGATAAACATACGATTCGAATCCTTCTCCGCCGCCGGCATTAATATGAATGGAGACGAAATAAGCCGCTCCCCAGCCGTTTGCCAGGTTTGCGCGATCGGACAGGGCGACGAAGACGTCGGTGCTCCGTGTCAGTTTGACATTGGCCGCATACCCGTTTACGAGCCGGTCCCGGACCAGGAGCGCCAGCGTGAGCGTCAAGTTCTTCTCCAGCAGGCCGCTGCCCGAAGCGCCGGAATCCGTGCCGCCGTGACCGGCGTCGATCACGATAAGCGGTTTAACGGTCGGCACCGGAGCCGTGGCCGTCATGCCGTCGTACAGCTTCAAGATGGAGTGCCCGTAGGTTTCCCCCGCTTCCAGGGCGGCTTGCAGGCTGGCGTATTTGCTGCGGTCATAGCCGGGAACGGCCCAGCGGCCCGCAAGATCCTCCCAGTTCGGCGCGATGCCGCGCGCAACGAGAGCAAACCGGGGATCAACGAGAGCTTCTCCGGCCGGAAGCGGATTTGGGGACGCATAGGCGAAAAGATGCTGAATCTGCGCCGTTACGCCGTCCTTGATCGTCGGAAAGCTGTTGCCGGGAACTCCCCCGGTCGCTCCGATACCGGCAAAGTTGTTCTGCTCGGGTTTGACGTCACCCCCAAACCTGAACCAGTCCGTTTCATGAATGGACTGGGCGACGGCGACATCGCCGCGGACGCCGTACTTGGCTCCCACGGTTAGAAATTGTCTGGCTATTTCCGGGTTGAAGGACGGATTAACCTTGCGAATGAATGCTGTGATGACATCAAGCGAAGCTAGTGAATTGCCTATGATCGGATGCTGGGATACAGCCATTGTCCTCACCTCTTCAACGTCATGTAGGATAGGACAGGATATGCCGGTTTCGCCATTACGGTAAGTGTGGATGTCCCATCTGGTTCCAATATAGCTCATACGCCCTTGTACACGCGAGATAAATCCCCGAAGAAGTCAATATAACCCGGCAGACAGACAAAAAGACCTTCTCCCGGAAGAGAAGGTCTTTCTTTCGAAGCCGAAAGGCTTATTTAAACACTTTCACGCGGTCTTCAACCGGCTGGAACTGTTTCTCGCCGGCTTCTGCGGCAGGCTTGCCGAAAGGCATTTGAGCCACGAGTTTCCAGGTTGCAGGCACGTTCCATTCGGTGCGTACCGCTTCGTCGACGAGCGGGTTGTAGTGCTGCAGGGTAGCTCCGAAACCTTCGGCTTCCAGACTCGTCCATACGACGAATTGAAGCATGCCGGAAGAATGGTGGGACCAGATCGGGAAGTTGTCGGCATAGGCCGCGAATTGCTGCTGCAGACCTTCCACGACAGCCTGGTCTTCGAAGAACAGCACCGTTCCGTAGCCGTTTTTGAAGAGACCCATTTTCTGGGCGGTTGCTTCGAATTTCTCGCCGTCACCGACGATGCCGCGCAGAATCTCCGTTGTAAGATCCCAGAACTTGTCATGCTGTTCGTTCAGCAGAACGACCACTCTCGCGCTTTGAGAGTTAAAAGAAGAAGGCGTATGTTTAACAGCTTCGTTTACCAGTTCCACAATTTTCTCGTCCGATACGACGGCTTCTTTGCTGATCGCATAGATCGAACGTCTGTTTTTTACAGCAGTATTAAAATCCATGATTTCTTAGCCACCTCTTTTTTGTAAGTTACCTACTTTTATAGTGTAGCCTATTTCGAATAAAAAAGCATCTTTTTTTTAGCGAGTGGCAATATGGGTTGATTTGGGCACAAAAAAAGGCTGAACCCTCCCGCTTCAACTGCTTGAAGCAAGAGTATTCAACCGTTTGTAAATCATCAGCGCGTGCCCGCCGCCGATTCGGCGGACTGTCCGGTGCGTGAGATATGACGCTTGACCATGAAATAATAACAGAGGATGGCGCCAACGTCCGTCGCCGCGATAACGATTCCCATCGGAACGGCCGTCCCGCTTCCCGCTATCCCCACCAGCGGGGCGACAAGCCCGCCGAAAATAAACGACAGCAGGCCGAGCAGAGCCGATGCGCTGCCTGCGGAATGCCCGTAGTTTTGCATCGCCAGGGAAAATCCCGCCGTGTTCACGATCCCGACGCTCGACACCACAAAGAATAGCGGGATCAGGATGGCCGTTAGTCCGGCTCCGGCAAGAATCATCGCAAGGAGCGTGACGCCTCCGAGACCGGCAATGATCAGGCCGCTGATCAGCAGCTTCGTCTCGCTCACCCTTCCGGCCAGCCGCCCGGCAATCTGACCCGCCAGAATGATGCCCAAGCCGTTGATGGCAAAGAACAGGCTGAACATCTGGGGCGAGGCGCCGAATATATTCTGGATCACGAACGGCGATCCCGAAATATAAGCGAACATAGCCGCGGCCACCAGGCCCTGCGACAGCGCGTAGCCCATGAAGATCCGGTCGCGCAGCAGCGTTTTGAACGTGGCGACCGTCTGCTTGACGCCGCCCTTCGTCCGCCTATCGGCGGGCAGCGTTTCGGGAAGGCCCTTCCAGGATGCGAGCAGCATGATCACGCCGATCAGAGCCAGTACGATAAACACGCCCTGCCAGGAGGTAAACTGAAGCAGCTGCCCGCCCGCAATGGGCGCAAGGATCGGCGCCACTCCGTTAATAAGCATCAAGAGCGAGAAGAAGCGCGTCAATTCCGGTCCGCTGTACATATCCCGTACAACCGCCCGCGACAGCACGATGCCCGCAGACCCGGCCATCCCCTGTATGAAGCGGAGAACGATAAGCCCCCAGACGGAAGGCACGATCGCGCACAGCAAAGATGCGGCCGTATAAACGGCGAGGCCAATCATAAGCGGCCCCCGGCGGCCTTTGATATCGCTGATGGAGCCTGCAAACACCTGCCCGATGGCGAGGCCGAGCAGACAGGAAGTCAAGCTCAATTGAGCCAGCGAAGCCGTCGTATTCAGATCGTCCGCCAGTTTGGGAAGCGCCGGCAGGTACATATCCAGCGACAGCGGTCCGAAAGCCGACAGAGACCCGAGAATGACGGCAAGCGTAAATTTCCGCGAACGGCCGGCTCCTTCCGCTGCGGCGAGACTGTTGTTACTCATCCGATTCAACCCTATCTTGTAAATTTTGATTGCTTTGTCCGATTCCTACTATAAACGAAAGCTCCCGTAAAAAGAACAACGTTTACTGTAACTTATAAAGTTACAAGCTGTCAACACCCTTCCGGGAATCCCGCAAAAAAAGCGGAACGTCCGCATGCAGACGTTCCGCTTTTCCTTTTCTTTCCGGGCCGGTAACGGCGCCTCTTATAGATAAGCCGGCCGCACGCAGACCGGCTTCGACACCGCGGCCGACTGTCCGGTATACTGGATTCTGCCGCTGGAGCGGTCCACACGGAACGTCGCGATGTTGTCCGTGTCGCGGTTTGCCGCGATCAGGAACGCGCCGCCCGGCGTCAAGGCAAAGTTGCGCGGATGCTTGCCTTCCACGGACACATGTTCCACAACCGTGAGCTTCCCGCTCGCCTCGTCCACCGAGTAGACGACGATACTTTCGTGACCCCGGTTGGAGCCGTACACGTATGCGCCGTCTTCCGACACCAGGATCTCTGCGCAGTAGCTCTCGCCCGTGAACCCTTCGGGCAGCGTCGTCACCGTTTCGATCGGCTCCAGAACGCCTGTCTCTTCGTCGTAGCGGAGAGACGTTACCGTGGAGCTCATCTCGTTGATGACGAACGCCAGCTTGCCGCCGGGATGGAACGCCATATGACGCGGGCCCGCTTCCGGAGGCACGGCGGTTTCGCCGTGCGGCTTCAGCACGTTGTTCTCCGTATCCAGGACATAGGATACGATGCGGTCCAGCCCCAGGTCCGGTACGAACACGAACCGGTTGTCCCTGCTGAAGAACGCCGAGTGCGGATGAGGCTGCTCCTGGCGCTCGGGGTTAGGCCCGTGGCCTTCGTGCTGCTTCACGTCGAGCAGTCTGCCGACCGTGCCGTCCGCGCGCACCTCGACAAGCCCGACGAGGCCGCCGTGATAGCTCGCCACGACGAGGTAGCGTCCGCTCGCATCCCTCTGGATATGGCAGGTCGGGGCGTCTACGGTGACGGCATGGTTCATTTCGGTCAAGCTCCCCTGCCCGGAATCAATGGTATACGCGTAGGCGGACCCGGTCCGGGCGCCCTCGCTTGTCGTTCCCTCGGAAATGGCGTACAGCTTGCGTCCCTCGACATCCAGGTTCAGAAACGTGGGGTTTTTAAGGCCGGATACCTCATCCAGCTTCGTAAGCGCGCCCGTTTCTTCATTTAATTCCATCACATACACACCCGGGCCTTCCGGTTCCGCATAAGAACCGACAAAGACCAGCAAACGTTCTCCTTGACCGGACATTACACATTCCTCCTCCTTATAAATACGTGAAACAACCTGTTATGTAAGTGCTGCGGGTTTCTCCTCTAAATGTACACGCTTCTTGCCATAAAAATCAAACTTGTTCCCCAAAATAAAAACACCCGTACAGGGAAACTCAACCCCCGTGGGTGCCCGGATACTTTCCGCCTGCGTTCCATTGCTAGCGGGACAAAAGCGGCTTGATTTCCGAAATCATCTCCTCCATGGACCTGGAGCACTCCTCAAACATCCGTTTGGCTTCCGGATCGTTCGTGGAAAGGCCGAACATCTCGATGTCCGCCTCGCATTTCTTAATCTGGGCGAGCAGGACCGCTTTTTTCTGAGGCTGGGGAACCTGCAGCTTGTCGTCGAACAAATCGACGTAAAGCTCTCCGTAAGAGTCCACCTGACCCAGAAAAACGTTGTCGATGGTCGCGTCCATCGTTTCCAGCTCCGTCTGGAGCCAGCCCCGGTTGAGACCGATGGCGGCCAAAGGCTCGTCGAGCGCCTTGCCATCCATAATTACGGCCTGCGGCTCTTCCGCCGGGCCGACTTTAATGCCGAGGTGCTTCGGGGTCAGAGGCTGGTTTTCCTTTTTCAGAAGCACGTTGATTTCCCCGCTCGCTTCCATCACCGCAAATTCGACGTCGGCCGCCTGGAACACGTTTTTCCTGCGCAGGCTTTGCAGCAGATCGTCCGTAGTCAGCCGTTCTTTCTTCAGGTTTTCTTCCATGATTTTTCCTTTTTTGATGAGAATCGTTTCCCGGTTATCAATGAAATCCCGGGCCGCTTTGCTTTTCATCTGGAGAAATCCGATTCCGACGGCGGCCAAAATCCACACGAACAGAGCTATAATTCCCAAATACCAATCGGCTGTGCGGCTCAGCGTTATATAGACGGCCAGGACGGCTGCGGCGACCCCCGTTGTCACTTCAAAGAACGTCAACCGGCTGTTCTGCCTCTTCCCGAGCAGCTTGGCTGCGGCCAGTACGATCACGATGACCATCAGGGTCCGTAAAACAACCACGATCCAATCCGGCATAATCCGGTCCCTCCTTCTGTCGTATCTCCTTAAATTTATCTTTCCCGTTCCTAAAAAAGTTGTCCTTTTCCGAGTCGTTTTATTCTTCCCCGGGGCCATTTAGAGCCGGTCGCTTTTTAAACCCGCGCATGAATGAAACCGAGGCTGTCCGGTTAGATTACTTTTTGTCCAATCAAAGGATTTCACGGAAAAGGAGGTGTATACAATGACAGTCGGCTCCCAAGTAAAAACTTGTCTGGCTTCCCTGAAAAGCGCCCAAGCGAGCCTTGAATCGTTTGCCCTGAGCACACAAAACCAGGACGCGAAGACGCTGTTCGAAAATGCCGCCAAAACCACCCAGGATGTCGTCACCCAGGTACAAGGGCGCGTTCAGCAGCTGGAAAACGAAGAACCGCAATATCAAGGCTTCTGACCCTGATCGTAAAAGCTTTGCCGGCTCGGGCCGGCAGAGCTTTTTTTGCGTCATTCCCGTTTACGGGAACGTAAGCCGGGTGGCAGGACTTAGCTCCTGGACTGCCGTGTATTATCGCGGAAGTCTGCAAACAATGAAACCAACTATCATTGTGCGAAAAGGATGTGTTTCCATTGGCGATCCCTTATGCCGATTGCGATTTTTCACCGATGAAACAAAATTTGAAAGACGATCTGGAGAAGCTGGTTCTCCGTCTTCAGCGCAGCATTCAAACTTTGGACGAAGAAAATCACTGCATGCTGGGCGAAATTGAAGGCATCAAAGAAAATTTCCTGAATATCGAGTCCCGGGCGTCCAGCTTTTACTTGAACTGCTACCTCTCCCCTTTTACCGATAAATATACGGAACTGTCCGTCAGTGCACAAAATTTGTCCAAGCGGCGTCACGGCGCCTTGATCGTCGTTCAGCGCAACGACTCGCTCGACGGGCTGATCCAGCCCGGAGTCGCCATCGGGGCGTCGGTCACGCAGTCCCTCCTGGAATCGCTGTTTTATCCCGGAACGCCGCTTCACGACGGGGCCGTCCTGATCAAGTTCAACGAGATCGTCTCCGCCAAAAACATTCTTCCCCTCTCCCATATCGTCCAGGCGGAGCCTAAACTCGGCACGCGGCACCGGGCGGCCATCGGCATCACGGAGCTGAGCGACGCCATCGTCCTCGTCGTGTCGGAGGAAACGGGACGCGTCTCTTTCGCTTCCAAGGGATACTTGTACCCGATCGTTCCCCGGTAAGGGCCGCTTTCGCACAGCATAGCACAGCATAGCACAGCAAAAAAACTCAGCATCGCATGGATGCTGAGTGATGGATGATCCGGGCGCGAGAAACCCGGAAAGACCGGAAAGACCGCTTGAGCCCGGACCGCTGTGCTGGCCGGGACTCGGCTCTTTTAGCCTAGGCCGGCCGAGTTCGAGCTGCGCTCAGGCCCGGCTACGCGGCGGGAACGGTTCGCCGCCGCTTTGCATCAGCTTTCTGTCTGCCGGGAGCGCCCAAACAAACTGTCTACCGCCAAATAGCGGCTGCCGGTCAATACGAGCAGCAAGGAGAGAGCGAAAAGCGCCAGATCCAGCTCGAAGCCCGCGGATTGGCCGTTGCCGGTAAACCCGGCGGAGAACTTGACGCTGAACATCGCTCCGATCATCAGCACGCCGAACAGGGCGGCAGCGATCCGGGTTCCGAGGCCGAGAATGATTGCGGCACCCCCCACGGTTTCGATAACAGCCGTTACATACGCCAGAAAGCCGGGAAGGCCGATGCTCTCAAACCAGCCGGCGATATTCCCCAGTCCGCTTTGAAATTTGTCCAGCCCGTGGACCAGAAACGTTACCCCTAATACCAGTCTGACAATCAGCAGACCGATTTCTGTTTTTCCGTTCATCATCAACATCCTCCCATTAATGGTTGTAATTGGTTTCCGGATTATTCATATGGACTCCGCCCGGAAATCAGAATCAAAATTGCAAACACAAGTAACTCAATGTTCCGAATTCATAACCGCGGTAAATGACCCGTGGCGTCCGCTCTTCGCTTCCGCTTCCGAGCGCAAGAAAAAACGGGACGAAATGCTCCGCTCTAGGCACGGCCATACGGCTGTGAGGAGCAAGCGCTTCATAGCGGTACAGGGCGGCCGTATCCCGCTCCAGCGTATGCCGGATAAGCCAGTCGTCGAATTCGACGGCCCACGGTTCCGGTTCCTCCTGTCCCCAGTTGACCATCCGCAGATTGTGAACCGTTACTCCGCTGCCGATGACCAGGATATCCTCTTCCCCCAGCCCGCGCAGAGCTTCACCGATAGCGGTCTGTTTATCCGGCGGAAGATGGGGATTGACGGAGAGCTGGATCACGGGGATGTCCGCCTCGGGAAACATTTTGTAGAGCAGCGTCCACGAACCATGGTCGAGTCCCCTTGCGGAGTCGGTATCGACTTCGATCCCCCGTTCCCGGAAAAGACCTTCCAGCCGCAAAGCCAGCTTGACGGACCCTTTGGCCGGATAGGCAACCCTGTAGAGTTCGTCCGGAAAACCGTAAAAATCGTAAATCGTCTCGTACGTCTCGTCGGTCGAAGTTAAGGTCAGAACCTCGCTCTCCCAATGAGCCGTAAAAATAACGATCGCTTTCGGTTTCCACTGCTGTCCCAATTCCCGTAAAAAGGCCGTATACTCCGTATCTTGAATAGCCAGCGCAGGTGAACCGTGGGCTAAAAACAACGAAGGAATCATGGTGCTAGCCTCCTTTAAAGTTTATTAAGTTACTTTTCGTAACCTAGTGTATAATTGTAACTTTATAATGTCAAGCAATTTATTTATTTGCTGTTACTATATTTTTATTAGTCAAATGAGCGTATACTGGAGTTAGGAGGGATGCCTGATGAAAGAATCTAACTTATGTCCCCGCTTTGAAAAAGGAATGCAGCTCATCAGCAAACGCTGGGCCGGCCTCATCGTCTATCAGCTTTTATCGGGACCGCAGCGTTTTTGTACGATAGAATCGAATCTGCCTTTAAGCGGGAAAATCTTGTCCGAAAGATTGAAAGAGCTTGAGCAGGAAGGCATTATCCGGCGGAATGTTTATCCCGAGATGCCGGTAAGAATCGAGTATTCGCTCACGGAGAAAGGACTCGCCCTGGAGCCGATAATCCGCGGAGTGGAACAATGGTCTTCCGCCTGGCTTCAGCCCGAATGACACGCGAGGATTGACAGTGGGAATGCGCGTACCTATACTATTTAGAAGTTCGCATATGCGCGTAAATAATTATCGTCCGCATCTGTTTGACGGAGGTGAGACCCATAACCATCAGCAGCCGCTTTGCCGTAGCCGTTCACATTTTATCGCTGCTGGAGCTGAATAAAGAAGGACGCAACACGTCCGAATATATAGCCGGAAGCGTCAGTACGAATCCGGTCGTCATCCGCCGGATTACCGGCATGCTGAATAAAGCGGGCTTGACCCGGACGAGCCCCGGAGTCGCCGGAGCCGCTCTGGGCCGGACTCCTGCCGAAATCACTCTGCTCGATATTTACCGGGCGGTTCAAGCGGATATGCAGGACGAGCTGTTCGCGATGCATGAGAATCCGAATCCGGACTGCCCGGTCGGCAAGAACATCCAGAGCACGCTCGAGACTCAGTTCAACCGGGCTCAGCTTGCGATGGAGCGGGAGCTTGACGGCGTTACCCTGGCCGATATCGTAGCGGATCTTGCCCGCTGCGAATAGTCCGCCCGCGGATCGTTCGTTCAGGCGGGCGGATAACCCCTGTGGATTCGGCGAAAGCGGATTCAGCCAACAAAAAAAGACATCCGGACCGGCCAAACAGGCGGGACTTGATGTCTTTTTTTGTGCGTCTTAGAAGAATAATCGGAATGCGGCCAGGGACAGCACCCCCGCGATCACGGTTCCGAACAGGCTGCGCGTATATACCGCAACGGCCAGAGCGGGCAGGGCGGCCAGCAGCTTGTACGCATTATCCGCCACGGACAACCGGCCGTCTGTCAAGAGCAGCTCCTGGGCCAGCAGCGCAGCCATAACCGCGACCGGCACGTGCTGCAGCCAGCGGATTCCCCATTCCGGGAGCTTCATGCGGCTGAGGACGAGCAGCGGCAGCACACGGGGAATCCAGGTGACGGCGGCGCTGCCGGCGATGATCCACAGGACGAGTTCGCTCACTTCCATTTCTCGATCACCATCCCTGCCGTCGCCGCGACCAGTATGGCGGCAATAACCGTGAGTCCGCTGTCCAGGAAGCGGCTTCCTCCAACCACCACGGCGGTCGCCGTGACCACCACCGCTAAGTCGGTGCGGATTTTACGCCGTGCGGCCATTTGGAGGATAAGCAGGCCGATGAACATCCCCGGAAGGGCGAACTCCAGTCCGAGCTTTTCCGGATGGGCGATCCGCTCCCCCATCAGGCCGCCGGCCATATTCGCCGCGAACCAGTTCAGGTAAGCTGTCACATTCAAGCCCAGCATCCATTTGTAGGGGATTTCCCCGTTTTGCGCCGCCCGGCTTGAGGCAACACCGAACGTTTCGTCCGTCAGCAGAGTGCCGGTCGCGATATTTTTCCACCACGTATACTTGGAGAAATAAGGGGCCAGCGCCGCACTCAGCAGCAGATGGCGCAGGTTGACGAAGAACAGGGTCACGATAACGGAAACGGCCGGGGTCCCCGCGGCAATCATCCCGGCGGCAATAAATTGGGCGGACCCCGCATAGAGAAGCAAAGAGATCAACCCGATCTCGGCGACACTCATCCCCGCGGTTTTCTCCACGACGCCCGCCGCGAACCCGATGCTCAAATAACCCAGAAGTGTAGGTACGCAGTCATTTACGCCCTGAAGAAAGCTGTCGCCGTCCGAACGGTTCTCCGTTTCCGGTACCGGCCTATTCGTATTCATGTCTCTCGGACCGGCCGTTCTTACAGCACCCGTCATCCGGTTTCGGCCCGCTCACGGCGCTATTCGCCTGTTCGAATACGCCGACCATTCGCGAGAGGAACGTATTGATGAGATCCAGTTGCTCCGGTGTATAAGCCTCGCAAACTTCCCGGGTCATCGTTCCCAGCGGCTTATAAAGCGCCCCGATCGTTTTTTGCTTCTCTTTGACCGGAACGATGATAACGCGGCGGCCGTCGTGAGGGTCCTTTTCCCTGCGCACGAATCCCGCCTGCTCCAGCCGGTCGATCAGAGCCGTGACGGTTCCCGTAGTCAGCCCGGTCAGCTTGGCAAGCTCCCCTGCCGTGATCGGTCCTTTTTCGTTCAAGATGTCCGCCGTTTTCAAATCGGTATGTATGACCCCTAGGGAATGTGCCGCATTTTGCTGAAAAAGTACGATTCGCGTAGACATTTTACGCATATGACCGATCAGTTCCAGCACTTTCTCTTCAGATTCGGGCAAAACGCTTGACAAGTAAAATTCCTCCTCATAAACTAGAAATTATCTTGAAAATCAAGATAATGGGGTTGGCGAGATTGTTTATTTAATTTTAACGAATAAACTTTTTTTTGCAAAGGAGATGTCTTCCAGACGCCGGAAAAGGACCGCTACATTTGGAATCGCAACTTATTCAGAGGAGGATTTCCCCTTGATTCAGAAAGACAACAATCTTAACCGGGTCGTTGCCGGGCTGCTGCTGGCTATCCTGATGTCCGCCATGGATAACACGATTGTCGCCACAGCCATGGGCACCATCGTCTCGGATCTGGGCGGCTTCGACAAGTTCGTCTGGGTCACGTCCGCCTACATGGTGACGACGATGGCCGGAATGCCGATCTTCGGCAAGCTGTCCGATATGTACGGGCGCAAACGTTTTTTTATCTTCGGTCTAATCGTGTTCCTGCTGGGTTCCGCCCTTTGCGGAATTGCCCAAAGCATCGTCCAGCTCAGTATTTACCGGGCGATCCAAGGAATCGGAGGCGGCGCGCTGCTGCCGATCGCGTTCACGATCGTCTTCGATATTTTCCCGCCCGAGAAGCGGGGTAAAATGACCGGTCTGCTGGGTGCGGTGTTCGGCTCGGCGAGTGTGCTCGGTCCCCTTCTCGGAGCTTACATCACGGAATACATAAGCTGGCACTGGGTGTTCTACGTCAACCTGCCGATCGGTCTGGTATCGCTGCTGCTTATTATGCGCGCCTACAAGGAATCTCCCGGGCATGTCGAACAGCGCATCGACTGGTGGGGAGCGATTACGCTTGTCGTCGCGGTCGTGAGTCTCATGTTCGCCCTAGAACTCGGGGGCAAGGAATACGCTTGGGACTCCGTTCCGATCGTAAGCCTGTTTGCAAGCTTTGTCGTGTTCTTCATTCTGTTCTTCATCATCGAACGGAAAGCGAAGGACCCGATCATCTCGTTCTGGCTGTTCAAACGCCGCCTGTTCGCAACCTCCCAGCTTCTTGCGCTGCTTTACGGAGCGACATTCATCATTCTGACGGTGTATATCCCCATTTACGTGCAGGCCGTCTTCGGCGGTTCCGCAACGAACGCGGGCCTTATCCTGACGCCGATGATGCTGGGCAGCGTGGCGGGCAGCGCGATGGGAGGTATTTTCCAGACGAAAACAAGCTTCCGGAACCTGATGATTATTTCCGTCTTCTCGTTCCTCGCCGGCATGTACCTGCTCGGGGGACTGACGCCAGAGACGAACAGGGCTCTCCTGACCGTGTTTATGATCATCGCCGGTTTCGGTGTCGGCTTCTCGTTCTCCCTGCTGCCTACCGCTTCCACCTACGACCTGGAACCCCGGTACCGCGGCACGGCGACCTCCACGAACTCGTTTCTGAGATCGTTCGGGATGACGATCGGCATTACGATTTTCGGCAGCATTCAAGCGAACGTCTTCACCGACAAAATCAAAACCGCCTTCCAGGGAATGAACGGCGGCGGGATGGCCGGAATCGATATGAGCAATCCGCAGCAGATTTTCCAAGCGGACAAACGTGCCTTGATTCCGCCGGATATTTTAAACAAAATTATTCACGCCTTGTCCGAATCGATCGCCTTTACGTTCATGGCCGCCCTCATTCCGATCGTTCTGGCTGTGATCATTGTGTTCCTCATGGGGAACGCCCGGGTCGTACCCGCCAAACAAAAGACCGGCCAGCCTTCCTGACCCCATAAGAAAAACCGAGATGAACAGCCGGAATGCTGTTCGTCTTTTTTTTGTTGAAATTTGACTGTTTCATTCGTTAAAATTCGGGTATATAACCCCAATAGATGAATTTTGAATCTTTATTATTCGGTCTCAAGGAGATGGTAACTTACATGACCAGCCTGCAAATTAATCCTCAGTCCCTGGCGGACCACTTGTTTGCCAGTACGGCGGACGGCCTTGCCTTGTATTCTCCGAACGGCGTTTGGATGCAGGTAAACGAAGCTTGGTACCGCCTGTGCGGCTATTCTCCGGAGGAACTCGCCCGCCTTACTTTAAAAGACCTTGTGCATCCGGACGATTGGAAGGATGCACGGCCGGAAGCGCCCCTGCCGGACAGTTACGTACAAAAAGTACGCTTCTTTCATAAATCCAAGCGCGAAATCCCCGTTCTGCTTACAATAAGCCGTCTGACCGGGAATTCGCCCGAAACATCCCAGTGTTACGTCCTGCAAGCGTCCGAGCTCTCGCCCGTCCAAGATGACGTACAGACCTGGAACAGAATCAAGCGGCAGTACCGGCTGATGTCGGAGCATTCGCGGGATATCCTCTACCATACGGCCCCGGACGGGACGATTCTGGACTGCGCGCCTACCATCCGTCGGATACTGGGATATTCTCCGGACGAGCTCATCGGGAACACCGAGGATGTGCTTTACTGCTTCCCCTCCGGTTTACAAACAGAGCAGTCCGATTCCGCCGTAAATGAAGAATATGCGCGGCAGGTCAAATTGCTTCACAAAGACGGCCGCCACATCTGGTTCGACTTAACCGTGAAGACAATAATCGGCGACAACGGCGAGGAGCTTATTCTGAAAATCGGCCAAGAAATCTCGGACCGCAAAAAGAACGAACAATTCATAGCGGAAGCCCAGCGCATCGCTCTGATGGGAAGCTGGGAATGGGACATTTCAAGCAACGAGATTCTTTTCTCGGACCAATTCTTCCGGGTGTCGGGAATTGATCCGGCAAGCGCTGCTGTCCACGGCATCCTGAGCCTGGTCAGCGAAGATTTCCACCCTGTTTTTAAAGAAGAACTGGATAAAGCCTTGGTGAACAAGGAGCTCAGTTTCGAGTACCGGAGACGGAAGGAAACCGGAGAAGACATCTACCTGCATATCCGCGGCCTTGTTACGTACTCGGACCAGGGAATTCCTCTTAAAATCAACGGCACGATTCAAGATATTACGGACCGCAAGCTCGTTGAACGCAAGCTTCAGGAAACGGTCGAACGCTATACATCGCTGAAAAAATATAACCACGACGCCGTTTTTTCGCTGGATTTGGAAGGAAAAATTCTGAACACCAATCTGATGGCCCAGGAAATGACGGGTTATGCGGTTCACGAAATGATCGGCGTCTGCTTCACGAAGCTGTTCGGCACGGAAGATATTACGGAGATCCTTGAGGCTTCCTTAAAGGACACCTCCGCCGATAAACACATCGACAAAATTACGGACAAGTACGGCAATTCCGTGGAAGTGCTGACAACGATCGCCCCCATCATCATCAGTGAAGCGAACGTCGGGTATTACATTATCGCCAAAGATATCCGGGAACAGAAGAAGCTGATGATCGAGAAGGAAAGCGCGGAAGCCACAAACAAAGCCAAAGGCGAGTTTCTGGCCATGATGAGTCACGAAATCCGCACACCTATGAATGCGGTGATCGGCATGACGGATCTTCTGCTTGAAACGACGTCCTTCAACTCGGAGCAGAGAGAATACTTGAATATCATCCGCAAAAGCGGCGACACGCTGCTCGGCATCATCAACGATATTCTGGACTTCTCCAAAATCGAATCGGGCGTAACCGAATTGGTCGAAGAGCCGTTCGATCTCCGCACCTGCATCCTGGAGTCCGTCGATCTTCTGACGCCCAAAGCGATAGAAAAAAATCTCGAGATGATCTGCGCCATGAGCCAGAATATGCCGTCCACCCTGCTGGGCGACGCCAAACGGTTAAAGCAGGTGCTCATTAACCTGATCGGGAACGCCGTGAAATTCACGAGTACGGGAAACATCACGGTTTCCGTCAAAAAACAAGCCCAGTCGCAGGGAACCGTAGACCTGTTGTTCCAGATTAAAGATACGGGAATCGGAATTCCGAAGGAAAAAGCCGACAAGCTGTTCCAGCCTTTCTATCAGCTGGATAATTTCATGACACGCGAAACGGAGGGAACCGGGCTCGGACTCGCCATCTGCAAGAAGCTGGTCCAGCTCATGGGAGGCGATATCTGGATAGAGCAGTCGGATGAACCCGGCGCTCATTTCCTCTTCAACGTCGTTCTGAAAGAAGCGGCGCAGGAGGCGGTTCCGTTTCCTAAAGACAAGACGGCGGCGGAGAAAGCTTCCGGCCACTCTCTCAAAATCCTCGTTGCGGAAGACAATCGGATCAATCAGCTCGTGCTCGTCAAAATGCTCACCAACCAGGGCCATACCGTCCGCGTGGTGGACAACGGCAGCGAGGTCGTCGAAGCGGCACTGACCGAACGGTACGATATCGTGTTTATGGATGTGCACATGCCGGAAATAAACGGCCTGGATGCGGCGCGGATGATTAAGGAAGCGCTTAGGCCCGAAGAATATCCGATCATCGTGGCCGTTACGGCCAACGCGCTCAAAGGCGACCGGGAAAAATGCCTTGCGGCCGGCATGGACGACTATATCAGCAAGCCGATATTCAGCCGGACCGTCAACGAAACGATCCAGAAATTTTTCTCGTTCCAGCAGGCGTAACACCGGCATGCGGCGATATACACACAAAAGCTCCGTACAGGCTGCTGGCAGCAGCTTGTACGGAGCTTTTTGGCGTATTTTTTCGCTAAATCAAATCATCCAGTACGTATTCTTCTTTGCGGACCGGATTCTTCTCGCCGCGCAGCCAGACGAGTCCGAAGCTTTCATAAGGAAAATCTTTGCTCTCTTGGAGCGTTTCGCTTCCGCCGAACGCTTTCTCCACGGAAAACCGCTGGGACCGGTGCGCCAGAAGCGCCTGGGCTTTGATCTTCCAGTAGGGCGCCGTTTCGAGCCGGACCACAGAAGGCGCATCCGCCATATCGCGATAAGAAGGCAGGTTGTAATAGTACTTCTGAACATGAGGACAACGTCCGCCGAGAACGGCTTCGTTTACCGCATGATGGATGGCGATGTGATCCGGGTGGCCGCTGATTCCGTCTTCCGGGAATGTGACGACGACGGACGCTCCCGTTTCGTTCAGGAATTCGGCCACCGCATCCGCCAGCGCCGGCCTGTCCATCCCGGCCAGCTTGCCGTCCGGCAGCCCGAGGTGCATCACGTCCGATACGCCCAGCAGATCGCAGGCGGTCTGCAGCTCGACTTCCCGCGCGTCGGCTAACTGCTCCGGGGTCATGGGACCGAGCGGTCCCGGTCTCCCCGCATCTCCGCGCGTAGCGCAGAGCAGTACGCTGCGTATTCCCCGATCCGCCAGAGAGCGGATCAGACAGGCGCTCCCGAACGATTCGTCGTCGGGATGCGCGTATATAAAAGCAACGACAGGGGCCATAGGTACCCGTCTCCTTCCGGTTATTAACTCAAAGCCGTTTTCACAGCCGGTTTAGCACGATTTCTTCGGCGATGCCGTCTACGCGGAGATCTTTGCCGTCCAGATACCAGACGTCTTTTTCTTCCATAAAAAAGGTGATGCCGCCGGCTTCTGCCGTCACGGCCGGATAATGCGGAGTATCTTTAATGATCCCGAATGAAAAGGCATCCTCGCCCCCGCCGCTGTAACGCACAAAAATGCGCACATGATCTCCGTCGCCAAACCCCCAGTCTTTCCTGAAAAGATCCGACGCGGCTTCCGTGACCTTGATTTGCATACTCAAGCCCCTCCTTCTGATGACTATCTGAATCCCGTGTTCACGATGAGTCCGGCTATGTAAATGTTTCCGTTCCGGACCCGGTTTCGATCCGCCTTCCTCCTTATTATAAACCGTACAAGGCCGTGCCGCGCAAGTGCCGTTTGTTTTCTCCGGCCTTAGGACGGGTATGTATAGGTAACCCACACATATAGGAGGGAATGGACATGGAACAGCCCAAAGGACAAGAAGTGCGCAACGAGAAAAATCCCGATCACAATTCTCCCGAGCAGGAGCGTAAGGTGGACCGCAAGCAGGACATCGAGCCTCAGGCGGAGGAATGGAATACACGCAACAAGATCAGCGGCACTCATCAGGACGAGAACAGCCGCAATTTGTAAGGACGCAAGCCCTGCATGGCAGAAAAAGAAAAAAAGCGCCGGGATTGAAAAATCCCCGGCGCTTTTTGCTTGGAATAACTCCTTAGACCCAGTTGCCTTTGCGGAAGATCGGCTCGATAGTCCCGTCCGCGAGTTCCCCGTCGATGTCGAGATCGGCGGAGCCGACCATAAAGTCGACGTGCGTCAGGCTCACGTTGGCTCCTCTCGCCAGAAGTTCCTCCTGGCTCATCTTGGTCCCGTTCTCCAGGGTGAACGGGTAGGCGCTTCCGACGGCAAAGTGGCAGGACGCATTCTCGTCGATACCGGTGTTGTAGAAAATCCGGTTCAGGTTCGAAATCGGCGAATCGTGCGGCACCAGCGCCACTTCCCCGAGACGTTTCGCCCCCTCGTCGGTATCGAACAGGGATTTGAGATGCTCCTGTCCGACTTCGGCGGAATAATCCACCACGATTCCATCCTTGAACGTAAGCTTGAACTTATCGACCAGACGGCCGCCCAGATTCAGCGGCATCGTGCTTGATACGGTGCCGTTGACTCCGTCGCGCTTCGGCATGGTGAACACTTCTTCGGTCGGCATGTTGGCGACGAAATAATCGCCCTGCTCGTTTTCTCCCCCGCCGCCGAGCCACAAATGGCCTTCGGGCAGCTCCACCGACAGGTCCGTTCCCGGCGCTTTATAGTGCAGACGGCGGTACTTCTTGCCGGTCAGCCGCTCATGCGTCTCGGACAACTGCGCAATGTGCTCTTTCCAGGCGGCGACCGGATCGTCTTTATCGACACGGTTCATTTTAAAAAGCGTTTCCCACATGACGGAAACGCGTTCGTCCTCGGGCAGGTCGGCGAAAACTTTATCCGCCCACGCTTTAGTCGGCGCTTTGACGAGACACCAGCTAAACTTATGGTTGCGGACATAACCCTGGAAGCGTTGTCTTGCGATCGAGGCCGCTTTGCCTGCACGTGAAATCTTGCCTGTATCAATGCCTTTGAACAGCTCCGGATCGGGTACCTTGATGTTCAGCAGGGCTCCGTTGCCTTCGGCAAGCTGTTCCATCATTCTCGCCGTCCACTCCGGGTAGAAATCAAACGATTCGTCAGGTGCGGATTCGTACCGGATGCGTGTCGTCTGCTCGTCGCTCCAGTTCACCTCGACGAATTTGGCTCCCGCTTCGTAAGCTTTTCTTACGACATGACGCGTAAACTCCACACTTTCGATCGGCGATTCAATGTACAGAATCTGTCCCGGTTGAATGTTAACGCCAACTTTTACGACCAGTTCGGCATACTTCTCCAGTTGTTTCTGGAATGATGTCATAAATGACAACCCCCTATGTAAATGATTACTGATGCACCCTTTTACTCTACTCCTCTGTCTCCAAAAAAGAAAGTTCCGCTCCATTTTCGTAAAGTCTTTTTGAATTTCTCCACTTTCCGCTGCTCTCATACAAGTCTCTTATAAGAAGTCCTTATTTTTAAGAAAAAGAGAGGAAACCGTAGAAAAACGATTATTAAAGCGCTATCATCGTCTTCTAATGAAATGAAACGCTCCCCTCTCTTCGTTATAATGTCTTTTAGTGATCATCGGCCCCGGCTTTCCTGAGAGTGGAAAGTCACCTTTTTAACCAACTGACCCCATACCTGAGGAGGATTTTCAACTTGCTTAGACAACTGAATAGAACGTGGTTTTCCAATCCGCGCAGCGATATATTATCCGGGATTACGGTAGCGCTGGCGCTTATTCCGGAAGCGATCGCATTCTCGATTATCGCCGGAGTCGATCCCATGGTCGGGCTTTACGCCTCGTTTACGATGGCGTTCGTCATTTCAATCTTTGGCGGCAGACCCGGCATGATTTCAGCGGCTACGGGCGCAATGGCGCTGGTCATGGCTCCGCTTGTCAAACAATACGGCCTGGAGTATTTGTTCGCCGCAACGGTTCTGACCGGAACCCTTCAATATATTCTCGGCCTGCTTAAGCTCGGCAAACTTGTCCGCTTCGTGCCCCAACCGGTTATGACCGGTTTCGTAAACGCCTTGGCGATCCTTATTTTCATGGCACAGCTCACTCATTTTGTCGGTCAAGGCTGGGTCATGTATGCCCTCGTCGGCGTAACCCTTGCCATCATTTACATTCTGCCGAGATTTACGAAGGCGATGCCATCCGCACTTGCGGCCATTATCCTTGTTTCGATTGTCACCATTTCTTTCGGTATAGGGGTCAATACGGTCGGCGACATGGGCCGGATCACGAGCTCGCTGCCTTTGTTCCATGTGCCGCAAGTCCTGTTTACGTGGGATACCTTGAAAATTATTTTCCCGTATTCCCTGTCTCTCGCATTCGTCGGGATTCTCGAATCGCTGCTCACGGCTACGATCTTAGATGAAATGACCGACACGCCAAGCGATAAAAACCGGGAAGTCCGCGGTCAAGGCGCGGCCAATATCGTGACCGGCTTCTTCGGCGGAATGGCGGGCTGCGCCATGATCGGCCAATCCGTCATCAATATCAAATCCGGCGGGCGGACCCGGTTGTCCACGCTGGTTGCGGGTCTGTTCCTGCTGTTCCTGATCCTGGTACTCGGTCCCGTCGTCGAAAAAATTCCGATGGCGGCTCTCGTCGGTGTGATGATGATGGTCTCCATCGGAACGTTCGACTGGAAGTCCATCCCCCGCTTGACGAAAATTCCGCTGTCCGACGCGTTTGTTATGATCGTCACGGTCGCCATCGTTGTAGCGACTCACGACCTGTCCAAGGGAGTGTTCGCTGGCGTTCTGATCAGCGCCGTCGTTTTCGCCTGGAAAATGGCCAAGATCCGCGCAACGGCCAAGGTAAGTCCGGACGGAACCAAGACGTACACGGTATCCGGCCAGATGTTTTTCGGCACGATGACGCATTTCGTCGAGCAGTTCGACTACATGAACGATCCCGAGCGGATCACGATCGATTTTTCCCATTCCCACATTTGGGATCATTCGGCCGTCACGGCTATTTCCAAAGTGATGCTGAAATACGATCTTCTTCATAAAAAGGTGTCTATCACGGGGCTCAACGAAGAGAGCCGACGGCTCGTAGAGCGGGTCGGTCTTGCGGCCTCCGGCGGACACGGCTAAAGAAGCGCATTCCGGTTTTAACCGGGATGCGCTTTTTGTTGTACGCACGGGAGGCGTAACCTCCGGTTGCTGGCATCTACCGGTTCTCACTTACGTACGGAAGAGGAAGCCCGGTTATAGATACGCCAACCCGGCAGGTTGTTTTTTTATCTCCGATTGCGTTACTATGGAATAAAAACCGTCGCTGCTTACTGTCAGACGCAAGTAGGAATATTTACGCCTGTCTTCATCCGTGACGGAAGGAGGCCACCATCTTATGGAAGAAGTCATCATTGTCGGAGCCGGCCCTTGCGGAATCTCGGCTGCCGTCGAATTGAAGAAAGCGGGCATCCCCGCGCTCGTGATCGAGAAGCACTGCATCGTGAATTCCATTTATTTGTACCCGACCCATCTCCAGTTTTTCAGCACGCCGGACCTGCTGGAAATCGGCGATATCCCGTTTACGACGCCGAGCGACAAGCCCAGCCGTCAGGAAGCTCTTTTTTATTACCGGAACGTTGCCCGGCATTTCGATTTGAACATCCGGAGCTACGAAGAAGTCACTTCCATCCGTAAGAAGGACGGCCATTTTGTCGTCACGTCCGTGAATCGCGGCGGTCGGCAAATCGAAACCGAGGCGAAGCATGTGGTGATTTCAACCGGCTATTTCGATACGCCGAACCTGCTCGGAATCCCTGGGGAGGAGCTGCCGAAAGTAACCCATTATTACCGGGAGGCCCACCCTTATACGAATATGAAGGTCGCCATTATCGGCGGCAACAACTCGGCTATCGATGCGGCCCTTGATCTGATGCGCGTCGGCGCGGAAGTTACGGTCGTATATCGGCAGGAGCAGATGTCCCCATCCATCAAGCCTTGGGTGAGACCGATTTTCGAGAGTATGGTTGCCAAGGGCCATATCCGCATGCTGTACGCCTCCCGTGTCGTCCGGATCGACGATCTGACGGTAACCGTCGACACGAACGGGTCGCAAACCGTGCTCGATAACGATTTCGTCCTGGCGCTCACCGGCTTCCGGCCCGACCGGACCTTGATGATCGAATCGGGCGTGGAGCTGCAGGGCGAACATCTGAAGCCGCTCTATGATCCGGAGACGATGGAATCTAATGTGCCGGGTCTGTATGTCGCCGGCGTTATCGCCTCGGGCCACAACGCCAACGAGATTTTCATCGAGACGGGCCGCAAACATGGCGTGGCGATCGCGCGGCATATCGCCTCGAAGGGGCACACCGATTTATCCAGCTAAATTCTACCCGGCTGCCGCTGCCGCTGCCCGGTGGCAAGCGCCGCCGCGATAAGGAGGAATCCGCTTGTTCGAACGGAAGGATTACTTATTGACGATGATCACGCAAATGGCCGAAGCGATTGCAACCCGTATCTCCAAGCTTCGCAAAGAGAAGAAGCATGCGGAAGCTCTGGCCGAGCTCGGCGAGCTGTACGGCAGGATGCAGCTTCCGCCGTCCAAGCTGCTCGGCTCCGTCCCGGAGGAGGACGCCCTCCGCATGATGATGACGGGAGCCTCGCTGAGCGGCGAGAAGCTTCTGGCGGCCGGCAAGCTGCTCCGCGAGGAAGCGGACATTTACGAAGAAATGTCCGGGGAGCGCGAGGCTTATCAGCGCAGGGTCAATGCGCTGTATTTTTATTTGACGGCGGATGAGCTGGGCGCGAAATCGGACGACGTGTCCCTTCACGCGGAGATCGCCTACTTGAACCACCGGCTGAAAGCGTACCGCCAGCCCGCCGCTGTCCTGTACAAGCTCATGGAGTACTGCTGCGCTGCGGGAAGCTATGACAAAGCGGAAAATCTCCTCTATGAGCTGAAAGGCAGAGATTCTTCGGGAGACGGAGAGCTTCCCGAGCGGGGCCTTGCCTTCTACAGGCGGCTGCTCGCTTGCAGCGACGAGAAGCTGCAAGCGGGCAAGCTTCCCCGCGACGAAGTCGAAGCGGGCCTCCGCGAGTGGCAGACCGCCTGGCCCCGGCTGTCGGCCGGAGGGACAGGCATCGCCCCTTCGGGGGCGGAGAGCGCGGGCTGACGGTCAGCCTGCTTCGTTCGCTCTGCTCCCCCCAACGGCAGCAGAGCGCTTCGCCTGCAAAAAAAAGGACCGTTCCGTACAGCCTCTGCAGGCTGACACGAAACGGTCCTTTTTTTGTTGCCGCAATTTCTTCCGGATGCTTTGCAAATCCGTCGAATCCGTCAAATCTGTTAAACCCCGCCTTACTGGAGTCCGCGCACCTCAAATTCGTAAATCCGGGCCGCCGTATCCCCGCCTTGGCTCGCTTTGACGATATTCAGCTTCACATAGCGAGCCTTCACCAGCGCAACTGCGTCGTTCGTCTCGCCCGCCCGGTTTCCTTTTACCTCCAGAACGTCCGTCCACGTAACGCCGTCCGCACTCACCTGCACGGTATAGTCGCTCGTGTTGAAGCCTGCCCATTCGCCGCCGGCTTCGGCATGCTTCAGCACGAATCCGCTTATCGTCTTCTCCGCTCCCAGATCCACGGTGAGCCAGTGAGGCAGATTGCCCAGCGCGCACCATTTGCTGTTGCCGGTGACTTTGCCGTCTACCGCGTTAGCCGCTCCTTCGGCAGGACCGCAGGCGTTGTCCGCTTTAGCGGTTTTGCCGAGCGCCAGGTTTACGGCCGCACCCGCGTCTTTACGGACGGTAATAAGCGCTTGCTTGGTCACGGAATCTTGACCGGCGCTGTTTTTGGCCGTGAGTGTCACGCTGTAAACGCCCTCTTCGGCAAATGTGACAACCGGCTGTTTGTCCGTACTTGTGGAAGGGCTCGCGCCATCTATCGTCCACAGCCATTCCTCGGTGACTTCCGTCGACTGGTCGATCAGCGTCACCTGCTCGCCTGGGGCGACAAGCGTTTTGTCCGTTTTAAAACGGGCCGCCGGTTTTGGATAAGCCGGCCACTTGATCGCCGCCGCTGCCGCCTGCCCTGCCCGGTACTGTCCGTTGACCGCAACCACCTTAAGCACGGTCGTGTCCTCTTTATTGCTTCTTTTCATTTCAGGGACATAGTAAACGTTGTTGGGAGTAGCTCCTAGGAACTCCTCTTTACCGTCCGGAAGCACACGATAAATTTCGTACTGCTTCACCTCTTGGTCCAGGGCCGTCCACTCCAGGCGGGCATCGCCGTAGATGCCGTCGCGGAAGTCGGAACCGGTAACCTTGAGATCCTTAACGGCCGGCAGAGACGACGATTGTTCTTGCTTCACGCTGCTGACCGAAAGCTTGCCGATGTTGATCGCGTAGGCCGGGATCGTTTCTTTCGAATCGAACACAAGCGAAATCGACGAAATGCGCTTTCCTTTATAAGGCGTCAAATTAAACGTTTCGGTCGTCCAGCCCGGCTGAACTTTATCCTTCACGTCCAGATAAACGACCTCATCCTTCGGATCGGCAAAAGTCAGGGCCACTTTCATGCCCGGTTTTTGCGAAGTTTTATACGTAACCGACAGTTTAGTGGCCGGTTCGATAGCCAGGTCCGTCCGGTACAGCTTAAGCGTCGTGGCATTGACCGGACTCAGCGTCCCTTCCACCTTAAGAGAGCTGCCGCCGTAATAGGCGTCCGACCAGTCGAGGCTCGGTTTAAGCGCGGTTCCTTTACTCTCCGCCATCCAGCGCCAGGTCGGCAAAATATCCTGCAGGCTGCGGTTGTTCCAGCCTTTGTCGCGCACGAGTTTGCCGTCTACGTAGTACTGCTGCCCGCTTCCCGTGTTGAAATGCGTCACGAACGGC
The DNA here is from genome assembly GCF_000739915.1 of Paenibacillus chitinolyticus NBRC 15660. Lineage (GTDB taxonomy): Bacteria > Bacillota > Bacilli > Paenibacillales > NBRC-103111 > Paenibacillus_F > Paenibacillus_F chitinolyticus. Next base: position 804,482 of record NZ_BBJT01000002.1, read on the forward strand.
AGCCGGTTGACCGGGGATTGTTCGGCCACATAATGAGCCATGCCTTTCCAGGCTTGATTCGTATCCGTGCGGGAAGGATCGCCGTTCTGGCCAACCCAGAATTTATTCTCCCTGGCGAAAAAATCCTTCATGTTCTCGGCGCTGTTAAACGCCCAGTCGGGCCGGTAAATGCCCAGCGAAGTCGCCGCCGGCTTGCCTTGCGGGAACAGCATATCCCACTGGATGCCGGTGTCGTAGCCTTTGGCCTCGACGTCAATGCCCGCGAACAGCTCGTACGGGCTCCGGCCCAGGCTTTTCGCTTTGGCGGCCGAACCCGCCAGATCTCTCCACCAGAAGTTAAGGAACATGCTGTCTGAGACCTTCTGCTGTTTGTCCTGCAGGAACATCTCGTTCTTGTCGTTCAGCGCGTTCTGCCAACTGATCGCACCGTCTTTGGTCATGGAATCGTACCACATGATCTGCATGGACGGGGATTTGCGGGCCTCCAGATATTTCAGGAATTCCTTCATTTTCTGGGCATCCGCCGGGGTGCCGCCCTCGGTTTCCTGGTTGATGAACCAGCCGTCGAAGCCGTATGTTTTCGCCACCTCGATCAGCTTGTCGGCTACCGGGAACGAGCCGTCCGGTTTCTGCTGAAGCGTCTGCTTCACCCAGTCGTATTTGCCCCCGTACACGCTCGGCGGGAAAAAGACGGTGCCCATGATCGGCACGCCATTCTTATGGGCGGCGTCTATCGCGTCGGCACTTGGAGGCACGATGATGCCTTCACCGGCCGAGCCTCCCCAATAGACCAGCTTGTCGACATACTGCCAATAACCGAACGTGTTGGCCGCGAATTTGTCCGAGCCCTGCGAAGGAACGCCGCTCGTTCCCGCGTTGAGGGCGGAAAGCGCCACGATTTTGGGGTCCTTGGATGCGTTAGCATTCACCTTGTCGCCCGTAAAACGTTCCTGCAGCGGAATCGAACCGCGGTTGAATTTCGCGTCGGGATCGGCCCCGGGGCTCCATTTCAGCAGCTGCTCCGGATACCAGTACGAGGAATGGGGCTGCGCTGCGGACGCGGATAAACCCAATGCCGCGCATGCGGCGAAGGATACTGCCAGACTAACGCCAATCTTTTTCATGGGTGACCTCCTATGTAAGTTAAGACTTTTACGTGCAGCGGGGCGGCAATCGCGCCTAAAGCATGATGCGCCGGACCGGCTCTCCCTGCCGGATGAGAATTCCGAATAATTTCCCTCCTGTTTGTCGTCTGCTTGGTAATGATTACGCTTTCATTATAACAATGGGATTATTTCCGTTCCTAGTGGAGTAATTAAAGGTTGCATGTACATATTAAATACGTTTGGCGGAAATTTCCTTCATGTCATCGCCGTATCCCGGAACCCATGCAAAGAAGCGGCCGCACGTCCGCGGCCGCTTCTTTATATAAGGAGAGGGTGCCTTTACTTCTTCTCCGCTTTCCATTTGTCGAACTGGTTTTGAGCTTCGGCTATGACTTTATCAAGGCCGGCTGCTTTCATTTTTTCCATCGCTTTCGGCAAGTACTCGTTCGGGTCTACGGACCCTGTCATAATAGCCGGGTAAAACTCGCGGGCGATGGCGGAAATGGACGCCACTTCGGTTTTGACCGGGTCCACGTCGAAGTTGAAGCCGAACGTCGGCGCGACTTTGGCGGAGTCGTTAAACTTCTTGAACGCCTCCCACTTGTCGGCCGGTTCTTCTTTGTGCAGGTACGTCAGGTACATGTTGCCGAGCGCAAAGCCCGGCATCTGAAAGCCGTCCTTCATCGCAGGCAGGTCTTCAATGACATTTTCGGACACTTTCTTGTAGTGCGTGCCTTCGATTCCGAAGCTGAACAGGTTGCGCAGATACTTATCCGTGTTGAGCAGGTTCAGGAACATCATGGCCCGCTCCGGATTTTTGGAGTTCGCCGAAATCGCGTGCATCGAGCCGGAAGCCGAGCCGGTGAACACGACCGGATCCTGCATCGGAGTCGATACGATGTCGTAGCCTGCGCTCCGGGACCATCCCAGATCCGCGTACGGCTGAGTGATTTCACGGTCCACGAACCATTTGCCCGTCTTGATATTGTCAATGCCGTCAAGCGTGGCGACATCTTTACGCAGGTATCCCGCCTGGTAGTATTTGCGGATCGTTTCCAGAGAAGCTTTCAGCTCTGGGGTCTCCAAAATATTGACGAATTTGAAGTCCGAGGCGTTGTCCTGGATTTTCATTGCGACCGGGAATTCGTCCCCGAGAATAAAGTCGTACGGAATGTACGGCTTGAATCCTTTCGGTACGGCAAGCGGCGTAATGTCTTCCGGTTCGCCTTCTTTAATCTGCTTCAGGTACGGCTCCAGGTCTTGAAGAGTGCGTACTTTGGTTATATCGATCTTATATTTGTCCACGTATTTCTTGTTAAAGCGCCATACCCACTGCTCGCCAAGCTCCTTATTGACCGGAACGGCGTAGTTTTTCCCGTCGATTTTGGTTCCTTCGAGAAAACGGGGGTCCAGCTCTTCTTTGATCCCCTTGCCGTATTTATCGAGCAGATCGTTCAGCGGCATGAACGCGCCTTTAGCCGCATTCGTGCGGTACTCGAACGCCCACGAAGACGTGAAGGCGATGTCGAAGTTTTCTCCGGAAGCGGAAAGCACCTGCATCCGTTTGGAATAATCGCCCCAGTCGATCATGGTGATATCGAGCGTCGCGTTGATTTTTTCCTTCACATATTTATTGATCTCTTCCTGGACTTTAGGCAAATCCCGCTGCGGACCGCCGATCAGATATACTTTCAATTTAACTTCCTTCTCGGTCGAATCGCCGGCCCCCTGCTTACTGTCCCCGCCTCCGCTTTTGCTTCCGCAGCCCGCAAGCAAGGAACTCAGTGCCAGCATCAGTACGAACATGAACACAAGCGCTTTTTTTCCCGCCATGCTTAATTCCCCCTGACCATATCATAATGATAACGCTTTCTTTATTGGAATGACCTCTCCTTCAGCCCTTCGAAAGAAAAGGCCGTAACCCCTATTCTTTTACCGAGCCGATCGTCAGCCCCTGAATAAAATATTTCTGGAAAAACGGATAAGCGAGCGCAATCGGCAGGGTAGCTAATACAACCATCGCCATTCGCACCGTTTCCGTGGGAAGCGAGGCCGCAATATCGTACGACACGACCTTAGAACTGTTCTGAACGACAAAGTCCATGTTGTTCTGAATGCGCATCAGCATCGTTTGAAGAGGAATCAGCGTCGGCTTGTCGATATAAAGCAGCGCATTGAACCAGTCGTTCCAGAACGCGAGCGTACTGAACAAGCCGATCGTCGCAATGCCCGGCAGTGAAATCGGCAGCACGATTCGCGTGAATACGCCGAATTCGGTCGCACCGTCGATTTTGGCCGATTCTACAATGGCGTCAGGAACCGTCGTGGAGAAGAACGTCCGCATCACCAGGATGTAGAAAGCGTTCAGCACGGACGGCAGAATGAGCGCCCAAATCGAATCGCGCAGATGGAGAAACTGGGTGACCACGATATACGAAGGTACCAAGCCTCCGGAGAACAACATCGTGAAGAAGGCGAGAAAGCTGAAAAATCTCCGCTGCTCGAAGCTTTTCCGGGACAATGCGTACGCATACGTGGCAACGAGATACAGCGTGAGCAACGTGCCCAGCACCGTCACTAGAAGCGTGACTCCGAACGACTGGAACAGCTGCTGCCCCGAGTTCATGAGAAACCGGTACGAAGCTGTGCTTAGCTGGCTCGGCACAAGGCTGAATCCCTCGATAGCGAGCGTCTTCTCGTCGGTAAACGAAATGATAATAATAAACAGAAACGGAAACACGCAGGACAAAGCGAACAAACCCACTCCGGTCGAGAATACGAAATTCCAGAACGGTGAAATCGCATTCAAATCTTTCGGCTTCTTGCCTTTCCGGGCTTGCGCCGCCGCTCCCGCCTTAACCGACCCGCTCAAGTCTGACATTGCTGGCACCCCCTAGCCGGAACCTTGCTGCTTTTACGTTTAAAAAACGGCATATTCTTTTTCAATCTTCCGCACCGCATAATTGGCCGTTAGGACCAGAATCAGGCCTACAACCGACTGGTAAAGCCCGGTAGCCGTACTCATTCCCGTATCGCCCATAACCGTCAGTCCGCGGTAAACGAACGTGTCGATCACGTCTGTAACCGGATACAAAGCACCCGAGTTTTTCGTCACCTGGAAGAATAAGCCGAAGTCCGAGCGGAAAATGCCGCCAAGCGCCAGCACGGTTAAAATAATCATCAGCGGTTTAAGCTGCGGAAGCGTTATGTACTTGATTTGCTTCCATTTGCTGGCTCCGTCAATCATGGCGGCTTCGTAATACGAACGGTCGATTCCCGCAATGGCGGCGAGATAGACGACGCTGCCGTAGCCGATATTTTTCCAGATGCCCATAAAGATCAGGATGTACGGCCAATATTTCGGCTCGCTGTACCAGTTGACCGGATCGGCTCCGAAATACACGAGAAGCTGGTTGAACACGCCCTTTTCCATATTGAGAAAAATCAGCACGAAGTAACTGATGATAACCCAAGACAGGAAATAAGGCATAAACATGGCCGTCTGATACACTTTGGTCAGCCGTTTGTTCAGCAGCTCGTTCATGACGATCGCGAATCCGACCGCACAGACCAGCCCCAGAAAAATCAAAGCCAGATTGTACAAAATCGTATTGCGCGTGATGATAAACGCGTCATTGGTGGAGAACAGAAACTCGAAGTTTTTCAGACCTACCCATTCGCTGTTAAAAACGCTTGCAAAAAAGCCGTCCGGATGAATACGAAAGTCTTTAAACGCCACGATCGTACCAAACATGGGCAGGTAGGCAAAAATGATAAACCAGATCGCTCCCGGCAGCACCAACAAGAGAAACGCCCGGTTTCTCACTAAACTTTTCACGATGCCAGGCACGGCGTTTTTCCCTCCTTTGCCTTTTCTTAGGTTGTCTTCTGCGATTGTTAATCCCCTATAATCAACAACGGCAACTCACGCGGGACTTTCCGTCTCGCTCCCGTTTTCATTATCCCCGCTGACCGCCTCCCCCGTATAGTTGAAAAATCTAATCCAAGATGGAGAAATTAAAGAAATCTTTGGCGATATCCTAAAAAAAAGCACGGCGGTGCAGATGCACGCGCCATGCTTCTTCCTTTTTTCACCTTTTGATATACATGGAACGGAGTTCCGTCGGCGATACGCCGGCGTATTTCTTAAAGGTCCTGTAAAAGTACGACGAGTCCCAATAGCCGACCTCCTGGGCGATTTCGGCCGTCTTCCGGTCCGTGTGGAGAAGAAGGTGCGTAGCCCGCTCCACCCGGTACTGGTTCACATAATCCGAAAAGCTGGTCCCCATCTCCTGCTGGAACAACTGCCCGAGATAATTCGGGTGCATGTGCAGCTTTTGGCTGAGTGTTTTAAGCGACAGCTCCCGGGAATAGTACTCTTTCACCTGCTCCAGCATCGCCGCTACATGCGTGCTGTACTCGCGGACCGCATCGGACTGGCTGTCCAGCATCCCGCCCGCGACCCGTTTGACCTGCGAGGCAAGCCCGCTCCGCGTCTGAATCCGGAAAAGCGCTGCGAAAACTTCGCTGTAATCCGGCTGTTTCTCCATCTCCTTGACCGCCAGCATAAGCTGGATAGCCGCATTGAAGTAAGGCTGCCTTGGTACGGGATGAACACTGTCTCCCCGGACAAAGAAGAGGTCCGCGAACTCGTCGATCTCATCCCGTCTCCCCTCCGCCAGCAGCTTGACGAACCGGTCCATCGCGGGCTCTTGGAGAGCCGGACGCTCTTCTTCCCGGAAGGCGTAAGCCGCCAAGTCGTCGACGATCACGCCGGGCTGCTCGTTCATCAAGTGTGCCTGATACCACGCTTGAACGGCGCGGGCGCTGGCCGGATAGCCCTGATACAGCTCTTCGGGCTGACCTGCCGCGCACCAGACCCGGAACCCGGTGAAGCCGGCGATCCACTCCGACATTCTCCGCAAGGCCGGAAGCACCTTTACTTCATTCCCGCTTAAAGCGAACAGGAGCGTAATTTCATCGCCGTCCCCCGGAAAGGCGATCACTTCGCAGTTCTCCGGCAGCTCCTCCGTGCCGATCCGTTCACACTCCTCGGCTAGGCCGGGAAGACGGTAAAACTGGAAGGCCGGCTCGTTCTCCGTCACGATCCGCAGCGCTGCCGAGCGGTAGACCTCATGGTCGATGGGAATGCCGAGCATTCTCGCGCGCTCCCTGAACTCCTTGTTGTCGATGTTCCCGTTCGTCCAGCGGTGCAAAATATTGTTGCGCAATATTTTCCAGTCTTCATCCAGGCAGAAACGGCTGATTTCTTCCCGTTCCCAGTCCCGCAAAATGTGCTTGATCGTCGCTTCCAGTTCGTCGATATTAATGGGCTTGAGCAGGTAATTTTCGATGCCCAGCAAAATGCCTTCCTTTACATATTTGAATTCGTCGTAGCCGCTCAAAATAATGAACTTGGTCCGCGGATTCAGCAGTTTGACCCGGCGCAGCAGCTCCAGACCGGTCATTTCCGGCATCATAATATCCGTGATGAGCAGGTCCACCGGCTCTTCCTTCAGCTTCTCCAGCGCCTCCAGGCCGTTCCGGGCGGAGCCTGCGATTTGCAAGTCGAACTGCTCCCATGGCAGCAGGTTGTACAGCCCTTGGACGATAAGCGGCTCGTCATCGGCAAAAAACAGTTTTCTCATAGCAGCATCTCCCCCTGTATGGCCGGAAGCTTTAACATCACTTCGCAGCCTTGATCCGGACCGCTGTCGATCGCGAGGCCGTAATCGCTTCCGTAGTGAGAGCGAATCCGTTCGTTCACATTGACGAGGCCTAGCGAATCGCCACCAAGCCCACCGGAATCCGGCTTCATCGCCAACCTCTTGCGGATTTCGGCCAGCCTCTCCGGCGGCATTCCTTTTCCGTTGTCCGCCACACGGACGACGATGTTCTCCTCTTCGCGCGTCATGCTTACCGCGATCCGGTTCGAATCCGATTCGGGCCGGAACCCGTGCACGAGGTAGTTTTCGACGACCGGCTGAATGAGCAGTTTAACCACCTGGCAGTTAGCCGCGTTTTTATCCAGACACGTCTCGACCTCCAGCCTGTTCTCAAAGCGGTACTGGAAAAGCTTCAGGTACATGACGTTCATCTCCATTTCTTCCGCCAGGGTCACGTTCGTCTGCTTGCGGATCATGTCGCGGAACAGGGCGGCCAGAATATAGATCATTTGCCCGACATCCCTCGCCCCGGACGTGATGGCCTTCATGCGGATGCTTTCCAGCGTGTTGTACAGAAAATGAGGATTGATCTGCGCCTGCATCGCCACGAGTTCGGCATTCTTCTGCTTGATTTCCGAGCGGTACACCTGGTCGATGTACGTTTCGAGCCGGTCGCACATGTAATTGAAATTTTGCGAAATATCCTGCAGCTCATCCTCGCCGGTCAGCACGATGCGTGCGCTCAAATCGCCTTCCTGAAGACGCCGGATGTGCGTCACGATTTTGCGGATTTTTTTGGAATACTGCCGGATGATCGTAAACGTAAACATAAAACTAACCGCAATGCAAAGGGCGGTAATCCCGATCAAACTCAGCCGGATTGTGTCCATGCTCTGCTCGATCCGTGATTTCGGGATAATCCCCGCAATCGTCATTCCCGTATTCCCGATGGTCAGCACGTTCACCTTGGACGGCTCTTCGAGCTCCACCCAGTCTTGCTGCTCATGAAGCTGCTGCCAGTATGGATAGATCTGCCCCTGATAACGATTCTCGGAATCGTAAATGACCTGCCCGCCGGAGGTCATCAGCAGCATTTTAGCCCCCCGGTCCTTCAGCTTGCTTTCGACCAGCCGTTTGATTTCATCCGTATTCAGATCGAATACAATCGCCCCGAATTTTTGAAGCGACACGGTATCTTTTAAAACATGGGTGTACGAGTAGACCGGTCCGCTGTCTTTCCGCGCCTCCCACAGGACGGATCGCTGATCTGTCGGCAGCCACTGGTGATTAATAGTGGAATCGAACCAGCCTGGGCTGTCCTGCGGAATCTCCGACGGATAATAAAACCGCTGGGTGCGGGGATTCATGAAATAAAAAAAACGCTCCCCTTTGCTGTACAAAAGAATATTCGCGATGGAAGGCTCGTCTTTGAGAAACGACCGGAGCTGGCTGTCGAAATTTTTGGGTTCCGTTCCGCTGCTCCGGATGTACTGATTCAGCCGCCTTTTCAAATAATCCTCATACTCATGTGACAAAAAATAAGTCAAATCCTCGTTAACCGCCGCGTCCGTGTACAACTGCTGGATGGCCGAATACATCCGTTCGTACAGCTGATTCAAGTTAACGCTTACAATATCCAGATCTTTAAGGACGCGATCCGTCTGTTCCCGCACGCTGCGCTGCTCATAGTACTGATAAGCCAGGATGGACACGCCCATAAACAGCAGCACCATGACAATCGAGTAAAAGAGAAGAATTTTATTAAACATCCGTTTTTTCAGGTGAATCCGGTAAAACGTTTTTAAGCTCGGCATGAGGTCAGCACCGTCACTTTCGGTCAATTCGCGTATAAGCTTATCACCGATGGGGGAAATTAGGCAATTGCATTCCCCTCTCTCCGCGGACTATAATGGAGCTACCCTATAATCACCCGCAGCTCCATAAGACAGGATTTTCCTCCTTTTCTCGCTCCCTAATCAGGTTCCAACAGGGGGTTTCTTCGACATGTTCCTCACCGAACACAAATTACAATCACGTATCCGTGAACTATCCGAGCTTCGCTATCGGGATAACCATCCCATTCCGTCTTTTCTTTCTCTGGAAGACCAGCGCAAAGAAATCAACCCGAGCCTTCCCGCTCCCGCCAAGGACTGGAAGACGATGAACGTCGGAAATTCGTGGAAAGGCCGCGACCTTTATTTGTGGCTGTCCGCTGAAATACATATTCCTGAAGCCTGGTCCGATAAACGCATTCTCGGCCGCTTCGATTTCGGCGATACGGGCGGCGGCAACAACTCGGGGTTCGAGTCCTTGTTTTACTGGAACGGCAAGCCGTATCAGGGCGTCGATTCCAATCACAAGGAAGTCTTCCTCCCGGACGATGCGGCGGGTACCTCCCGGCAGCTCCTGTTCCGGCTGTGGTCGGGACTCGAAGGAGGCGGGCAGCCCCAGGATCAGACGCATGCCATCCGGCAGGCCGAATTTTGCTGGCTGGACGAAGCCGCGGACGACCTGTACTTCACCGCGCAGGCGGCACTCGATACCGTCCGCATTCTGGATGCCAACGCTCCCGAGAGGACGGCGCTGCTTCATGCTCTGAATCAGTCCTTCAAGCTCATTGACTGGACCGAGCCCGGTTCCGAAGATTTTTACGTATCCGTAAATGCCGCGAGAACCGATCTGAATACACGGATCGAGGGGATGGACAAAAGATCCGATGTGACCGTAACCTGTGTCGGCCATACGCACATCGACGTGGCCTGGCTCTGGAGGCTTAAGCATACCCGGGAGAAATGCGCCCGTTCTTTCTCCACCGTGATGCGTCTCATGGAGATGTTCCCGGACTACACCTTCCTGCAGACGCAGCCTCAGTTGTACGAGTACGTCAAGGAGGACTACCCTGAGCTGTACGAAGCGATCAAGAAGCGTGCGGCGGAAGGCCGCTGGGAAGCCGGCGGAGGCATGTGGCTGGAAGCCGACTGCAACCTCACTTCCGGCGAATCGCTGGTCCGGCAGCTATTGATCGGCACCCGCTTCCTCGCGGACGAGTTCGGCACGGAATGCAAATACTTGTGGCTTCCGGACGTTTTCGGCTACAGTTGGTCCCTGCCGCAGATTTTGAAGAAATCCGGCATTCATACGTTTATGACGACGAAAATAAGCTGGAACCAGTACAACCGGATGCCGTTCGACACGTTCCATTGGCGCGGGATCGACGGTTCCGAGGTGCTCACTCACTTCATTACGACGCCGGAGCCGTGGTCCGGGCCCGACTCCTGGTTCTACACGTACAACGGTCAGATTATCCCGAAAACCGTGAAAGGCATCTGGGACGGCTACCGCGATAAAGAAATGAACCAGGAACTTCTGCTCTCCTACGGTTACGGGGACGGAGGCGGCGGTGTCAACCGCGACATGCTGGAGATGCGCCGGAGACTGAACAGCCTGCCGGGTCTGCCTAACGTGGAAACGGGGCGCGCCGATGCCTACTTTGAACGGCTTCAGGAAACGGCGGCGAACACCGATGCTTACGTACACACGTGGGATGGGGAGCTGTACCTGGAGTATCACCGGGGCACGTACACAAGCCAGGCTTACAACAAACGGATGAACCGCAAACTGGAGCTCGCCTACCGGGAAGCGGAATGGCTGAATGCGATGCAGAGCGTTCTGCATAACGATTGGAGCCTGTATAAAGGCAAGGAACTGACCGAAGGCTGGAAAATCATTCTCCGCAACCAGTTCCACGACATCATTCCCGGTTCTTCCATCCGTGAAGTGTACGAGGACAGCGTTATCGAGTACGAGGAAGCGGAAGCGATCGGCCGCACTGTCGACACGCAGGCGGTTGAAGCGATTGCCGCAGGCAAGGACTCTTCCGGCGCTTCTGCCTACACCGTCTGGAATTCGTCTCCGTGGACGGTGACGGAGCTCGTGACGATTGCTTCTCCGCAGCAAGGAGAATCCGGGCAATGGCTCGACCTGCAGGGCAGCGTGCTTCGGGCGCAGCTTCACGATGAGGTGTGGACCGTAGAAGTGAAAAACATTCCGCCGATGGGCTACACCACGGTCAAGTTCGCGGCGGCGGATTCCCGGCAAGCGGCATCAGCGAGTCCTTTCGCGTGGAATCACAGCGGGATTGAGACGCCGTTCTATGTGCTGGAATGGAACGCGCAGGGTCAATTGACCCGCATCTACGATAAAGAGCAGCGGCGTGAAGTATTGGCGCCGGGCGAAAGGGGCAACGTGCTCCAGCTTTTCGAAGATAAACCGCTCGCTCACGAGGCGTGGGATATCGATCTCTTTTATCAGGAGAACATGCAGGAAATCCGGGATTTCAAGGGCGCCGAACTCGTCGAGGGAGGGCCGCTTCGCGCCGTGATCCGCTTCAACTGGGTGTACCGGAATTCGTCGATCAGCCAAGATCTGGTCGTGTACGGCGGCCATCCGCGCATTGATTTCGTGACGGAAGCCGACTGGCATGAACAGAAGCAGCTGCTGAAAGCGGCCTTCCCCGTCGATATCCGCACAACGGAAGCGACTTTCGACATCCAGTTCGGCAATGTAAAGCGGCCGAATCACTGGAACACGAGCTGGGATTGGGCACGGTTCGAGACCGTCGGACATCAGTGGGCCGATCTTTCGGACCGGGGCTACGGCATCAGCCTGCTCAACGATTGCAAGTACGGATACGACATCAAGGCGAACGTGATGCGCCTCACCTTGATCAAATGCGCAACCCATCCGGATACCCATGCGGACCAGGGGCATCATGCCTTCACCTATTCCCTGCTGCCCCACCGGGGAGACTGGCTGCAGGGCCAGACCGTGAAGCAGGCCTGGATGCTGAACAGCCCGCTTCGGGCCTCGGAGGGAACCGCAGAGGTTCCGTCCCGTTCGATGTTCACCTTGTCGGGAGACACCGCCATGATCTCGGCCGTCAAAAAAGCCGAAGATTCCGGCAAAGTCATCGTACGTGTTCACGATTACTCCGGAAGCCGCAACGCGCTGGAGCTGACAAGCGATTTCCGCATCGCTTCCTGGCGGGAAACGAACCTGATGGAGAAGCCCGAAGGGCCGGTCGTCCATGATGGAACGATTTCTTTCGTGCTCCAGCCTTATGAAATCAAAACGTTCGAGATCGATCTCGAAGCATAAACGTCCGGCGCGAAACCCGGCGCACAGCAAAAAGCTTCCCAGCCATGCGGCGGGGAAGCTTTTTGTTCGGTTGCGGCTTGCAGCCCGTGTGACGGCAATGCGTTCTACTCGGTCTGACGCTTGAGCGGAAGCCATTCCAGAACCCGGCTGATCTGCTGATCCCAATAGCTCCAGTCGTGGATTCTCCCCTCCTCCTCTTCATAAAGGAGGGGAATATTCAGACTTTGCACATAATCCCGGAAGGCGATATTTTCCTCGTACAGAAAATCATCCGTCCCGCAGCACTGGTATAGAGCAGGCAGCTCCGTCTTCTTCTCCGCCGCATAACGGGCCAGCGCGAACAGCTCGCCTGCTCTCAGCAGCTCCTTGTTTTTTCCGAACACGAGCCGGAAATCTTTGGGGAACCGCTTTTCAATCTCTTTCACCTGAGTGACGCCCGACAAACTGGCCGCGGCCGCGAACTGATCCGGCTTTTTCAGCGCCCATTTGAAAGCCCCGTAGCCTCCCATCGACAGACCGGCCACGAAATTGTCCTCCCGGCGGTCCGACAGCGGAAAGAACGAGCGGCATACCTGCGGAAGCTCTTCGGACAGAAACGTCCAGTAATCGTAGCCGCTCTCCATGTCCGTATAAAAGCTGCGCGCCGCATTCGGCATCACGACGGCCAGCCCGAGAGGAGCGGCATAACGCTCGATAGCCGTTCTCCGCATCCAGATCGTATCGTCGTCCGACAACCCGTGCAGCAGATACAAGGTCGGGTGCTTAAGACCCGACGCGCTGCCTTCCAGCCCGATTTGGCCGGTCGTCCGTTGAGGCAGAATCACTTGGATAGAAGTTGACATACCGAGTACTTCGGAATAAAAATCACATTGGATGAAAGCCATGCCGCACATCTCCTCCTTGTTTATATTTACCAGGGGTAAAATAACCGTTGACTTCAAAAAAACCTTAGGTTATACTCGGAATTGTCGTTTTACCGTCTAATTTAGGACAACCTCATACTATACCGATTCTTATCAAGAGTGGCGGAGGGACAAGGCCCTGCGAAGCCCGGCAACCGATCGCAGCAATATGCGCGATGACAATGGTGCCAATTCCTTCAGGATCCAGGCGGATTCTGGCAGATGAGAAGGTCGTTTTCGATACCGGAAAAGCCCTTTTTGTCTTTACAAAATGGGCTTTTTCTTATTTTCAAGCAAAAGAAGGTGAAGCAATTGATCGAAATCAGGAAGCTGCGCAAGCAATACGGCAGCGGATCCCGCATAACACATGCCCTACAGGAAATTAATCTCACGATTGATAAAGGCGAGATTTACGGCATTATCGGCCATTCGGGCGCCGGCAAAAGCACCCTGCTTCGGACGATTAATCTCCTGGAACGCCCGACCGAGGGCAGCGTCTTCGTGGACGGCGTTGATCTTACGGCGCTCAGTACCAAGAAGCTTCAAGATCAGCGCCGCCGGATCGGCATGATCTTTCAGCATTTCAATCTCCTCTCCTCCGCCACAGTGGAAGAGAACATCGCGTTCCCGCTTCGCCTGGCCGGTACGGCCAAGTCGGAAGCCCGGCGCCGCGTCGGCGAGCTCCTTGCCCTGGTCGGGCTGACCGAGCACGGCAAGAAGTATCCGGCCCAACTGTCCGGGGGCCAGAAGCAGCGTGTCGGCATCGCGCGGGCACTTGCGACGAACCCGCACGTCCTGCTGTGTGACGAAGCGACTTCCGCACTCGACCCGCAGACGACGAATTCCATTCTCAATCTGCTGCTGGACATCAACCGCAAGCTGAAAATCACCATCGTGCTCATTACGCACGAAATGCAGGTCATCCGCTCCATCTGCGACCGCGTCGCCGTCATTCATGATGGCCAGATCGTGGAGCAGGGGCCGGTGGCGGAAGTGTTCCTGAAGCCGCGGCACGACGTAACCCGGCAGTTCATCGAACAGGTTGCGGACTCGGTCGAAATCGACAAGCCGGACGTGTCGGGAGCTCCTGCCCAGGACGGCACGGTGCTGAAAATCACCTTTCTCGGTGAAACTACGTACGAGCCGATTTTATCCAGAACGGTCCAGCAGACTGGCGTGACGTTCTCCATCCTGCAGGGAACCATCTCCCGGATGAAAAACACGCCTTACGGCCAGCTCGTCGTTCGTCTGCAGGGCCCGCGGGACGCGGCGGAGAATACGATCCGCCTTCTGCGCGAGCACGGCCTGGATGTGGAGGTGTATTCGAATGGATTGGTCTAAAATCGATTGGAGCGAGATCGGAATCGCCACGAACGACACGATGATGATGCTCGGCCTTTCGGCCCTGTTCACGTTCGTGATCGGGCTGCCGATCGGCGTACTGCTCTATCTGACTTCGAAAGGAAGTCTGCTGGAAAACCGCACGTTCAACATCGTCATCTCGTTTGTCGTCAACGTGCTGCGTTCCTTCCCTTTCATCATTCTGATGATCGCCGCGATCCCGCTGACGAAGCTTCTCGTCGGCACCTCCATCGGCGTCAAGGGAACGATTCCGCCGCTTGTCATCGCGGCCGCGCCTTTCTTCGCGCGTCTCGTCGAGACGGCTTTGCGCGAGGTGGACCGCGGCATTATCGAAGCCGCCCAGTCCATGGGCGCGGGCCGGTTCCAGATCGTCCGCCGCGTCCTGCTGCCGGAAGCTCTTCCCGGCCTCATCGCCGGCATTACGATCACCACCGTTACGCTCGTCTCTTACACGGCCATGTCCGGTATGGTCGGCGGCGGCGGCCTCGGTGACCTGGCTATCCGCTACGGGTACCAGCGTTTCCAGACGGAAGTCATGATCGCGACCGTCGTTATTTTACTTATTCTCGTGCAAATTTTGCAGATGATCGGAGACCGTCTCGTTCTCTATTTCACGCGCAAATGATGCGATAGATAACCGAATCCAAGGAGGAAACCCTGATGAAAAAACGTTCACTGATCGTCTTGTTTCTAATCGTCGCACTGACGACTCTTGCAGCCTGCGGCAAACAAAAAGCCGAACCTTCCACAACGGCTACACCGGCTTCCGGCGCAGGCGAGAAAGCTGCCGTTACATTGAAAGTCGGCGCGACTGCCGTACCGCATGCCGAGATTCTGGAGTCCGTTAAAGACAAACTGAAAGCGGAAGGCGTTAACCTGGAAATTAAGGTGTTCACGGACTACGTTCTGCCGAACACACAGCTTAGCGAAAAACAGCTGGATGCCAACTTCTTCCAGCATCTTCCTTACTTGGAAGAGTTCAACAAAAGCAAAGGCACTAAACTTGTCAGCGTAGGCACCGTTCATATCGAACCTTTCGGCGGCTACTCCCGTAAAGTAAAAGCGATCGGCGAACTGAAAGACGGCGCAACGATCGCCATCCCGAACGATCCTTCCAACGGCGGACGCGCTCTCGCTCTTCTGGAGAAGAACGGCCTGATCAAGCTGAAAGAAGGCGTCGGCATTGCCGGAACCGCAAAAGATATCGTAGAAAACAAAAAGAACTTTAAAATCAAAGAACTCGAAGCGGCTATGCTGCCGCGTGTTCTGGACGAAGTCGATCTTGCCCTGATCAATACGAACTACGCGCTTGAAGCGAAACTGGTGCCTGCCAAAGACGCTCTTTTCGTGGAAGACAAAGATTCCCCTTACGCCAACATTATCGCGGCCCGCGATGACAATGCCAAATCCGATGCGGTTCAGAAGCTGATCAAAGCTCTGCAAACGCCTGAAGTGAAGAAGTTCATCGAAGATAAGTACCAAGGCTCCATCCTGCCGGCGTTCTAAGAACGACGAACAGGAACGAAAAACCTTTCCGCCGGATAACCGGCCGGAAAGGTTTTTTTATTGGCATCTTGCCGGTCTAGCGATAAGCCTTGATAAATTCGACGGCTTTGCGGATATCTTCCGCAGGATCGTCGCCCACTTCGCGCTCAATCGTCAGGTAGCCCTCATAACCGATTTCTTGAAGCGCCTGGAAGTAGCGGTCGAAGTCAACCTTGCCTTCTCCAAGCGGCAGCTCTTCGAACAGTTCGCCCTCGCGGAGCATTTCGGCAATTCGCTCGTGCGCCATCGGCTCGAACCCGACCGCTCCGTACAGGATGCGGGGATCGAATTCTTTGTGCCGCAGGCCGTCTTTTACGTGCGTATGAACGATATAGTCTTTCAGCGTATAGACGCCTTGGACCGGATCATCGCCCGTCACCATAATCATGTTGGCCGGATCGAAGTTGACGGATACTCCGTTCGTGCTGAGAGTGTCCAGGAAGCTCTTGAGGTGAGCGGCGGGCTCCGGACCGGTTTCGATCGCGAAGTAAGCGTTCACGCTTTTGGCGTATTGGCCCAGCTCTTCGCACGCTTCCTGCATCGCTTCGTAAACGTCGTCCTTCTCGGACGGAACGATTCCGATATGGGTCGTCACGATGTTGGTGCCGAGCTCCAGAGCCAGGTCCAGAACGCGCTTCGATTTCTCGATTTTTTCTTTGTTCTCGGCGCGGACTTGGAAGCCGTGCCCTCCGAAGTCGCCTACGAGCGCCGATACCTGCAGCCCGAGCGAATCGATATAAGCTTTAAGCTCCTTGCGCTGCGAGGCAGTCAGGTTGTCCGGGTACATCTCGCCCTTAACGGCATAAATCTGCACGCCGTCGGCGCCGACATCCTTCGCTTTCTGAAGACCTTCGCGGACGGGAAGCCCGAAACTGTCTACGATAACCCCGATCGGGTTCGGAACGCGGATACTCATGATATTGGAGTTCTCCCCTCTACTATAATTAGTTCACTTGAATTTCTTTGCCGGCTGCGCTGGATTCATAGATTCCGCAAAGAATTTTCATCAGTTCCAGACCGTCTTCCACAGGCGAAATCGTTTCATGCTTGCCCAGGCAGCAGTCTACAAAATGTTCGATTTCACGACGGAATCCCGCTTCGAAGTCAAACGTCAGATGATCGATCTGAGGCGTCGCATTCAAAATGGTATTGTGCTTCTCGGTTACGAGCATCAGTTCCGGCTCGATTTCAGCCCCGCCCTGGTCTCCGAACAGCTTGACGGAAATCTCGTCTTTCTTCGCATGCAGCGTGAAGCTCGCTTCAACGGACAGCGCCGCGCCGTTTTCAAAACGGATCAGGGCGGATGCCATATCTTCGACCGTATTTTTTGCCGCATCGTAATCAGCTGCTTTATAGAAACTTAAATTCTCGATATGTGAACGGTTGCCTAATTTGTCATATGTAACGGCGGATACGGATTTTACCTTCGGTTTGCCCATCAGGTACCAGCACAGGTCGATCACATGAACGCCGATGTCGATAACCGGGCCGCCGCCGGAACGCTCCACATCCGAAAACCATCCGCCGGGATTGCCCAGGCGTCTCAGTACGGTAGCTTTCGCATAGTAAATGGAACCGAGCTCGCCGGAATCAATAAAGCGTTTCGCAACATTCGTATTCGTGCCGAAACGGCGTACGAAACCGACCTGCAGCACTTTGCCGGACTTGCGGACGGCTTCCTGTACGGCATGCGCTTCTTCCACGGTTTTGCACAGCGGTTTCTCGACGAGCACGTGCTTGCCCGCTTCAACGGCCGCTTTGCTGATTTCCGCGTGCGTATTGTTCCAGGTGCAGATGCTGACGGCATCGATTTCAGGATCGGCCAAAAGTTGTTTGTAATCGGTAAACGTTTTCACAGCACCGTATTGTTTAGCTTTCTCTTTGGCCCGCTCTTCGTTCAAATCGCAAACGGCATGAATTTCAACTTGCGCATTTTTGGCGTACGCGCCGAAATGCAGTTCGGAAATCGAGCCGGCACCAATAACGCCGATTTTAAGTTTTGACATGCTTCTCCTTCTCCTCCACATCTATAAGGTTGAATCTATTCCATTCTTACATGAAAAGGAAGCGTCTTCAAGCTTATTTGAAGAAGAGGTGAACACTTTTTTAATTCTATTGATTAATTATATTTATCGGATATCAAAATAACATTTATTTAAACCAAAAAAGCATAACGGATTTTTCCGTCATGCTTTAATTTTATGGAGATTTTTACCACATTGATTGCAAGGTCAGTTCCGGTCCTTAAAAACTTCCTGCTGGAAAGCGGCGATCGCCGAATATTCCTCTTCCAGCTTGCGTGACAGGCCGATGAAGATCGGGAGCAGCTTGTGGTAAATGCGGGCATTGGCCTTATCCGGCTCATGCTTATGCGTGGCTCCGATCATTCCGGAAACGACGCCGAGCGAATCTACGCGACCTGTCGCATACAAACCCAGCACGGCCGCCCCCAGGCAGGAGCTCTCGATGCTTTCGGGAATGACGACCTCCTGGTCGAAAATATCGGCCATCATCTGCCTCCAGAGAGCCGAGCGCGCAAAGCCGCCTGTGGCGTGTATTCTCGCCGGGCGTCCGATTTTCTCCTCCATGGCCAGCAGCACCGTGTACAGGTTGAAAATGACCCCTTCCAGTACCGCACGGATCATATGCTCCTTCTTGTGGTGCAGGGTCAGCCCGAAGAAAGAACCGCGCGCATCCGGATTCCACAGGGGAGCCCTCTCCCCGCTTAAATATGGATGGAAAAGGAGCCCGTCGGACCCGGGACGAACCTGCCCGGCGATCTGCGTCAGCAGATCGTAGGAGTCGATGCCGAGCCGTTTGGCGGCCTCCACTTCCGAGGCGGCAAACTCGTCGCGCACCCAGCGAAAAAGCATTCCCCCGTTGTTGACCGGCCCCCCGATCACCCAGTACGACTCCGTCAGCGCATAGCAGAATATGCGCCCTTTCGGATCGGTTACGGGCCGGTCCACGACCGTGCGGATGGCTCCGCTGGTTCCGATCGTCGCGGCGACGACCCCGGGCTCAATCGCGTTTACGCCGAGGTTGGACAAGACGCCGTCGCTCGCTCCGACGACAAACGGCGTAGACGGCGCAAGCCCCATCTCGGCCGCGTAAGACGCGCTCAAGCCTTCGACGACGTGAGTCGTCGGTACGGGCCTGGACAGCCTGTCGGGGGTAATCCCGGCAAGCTCGAGCGCCTGTGCGTCCCAGTCCAGCGCCTGCAGGTTGAAAAGGCCCGTGGACGAAGCGACCGAGTGATCGACGAGATAAGTCCCGAACAGCTTGGCAAATACATATTCTTTGATCGAAATGAATTTGGCCGTTTTGCCGAAAATCTCGGGATGGTCATGGCGGAGCCACATCAGCTTGGTCAGCGGAGACATCGGATGGACCGGCGTGCCCGTACGCAGGTAAAGCTCGTGGCCGCCCAGGTCTTTTTTGAGCCGCCCCGACCACTCCGCGCTCCGGTTATCCGCCCAGGTCATGCAGCGCATAAGCGGTTTACCTTCCGGGTCTACCGGAAGCACACTGTGCATGGCGGAGCTGAACGAAACGAAAAGAACCTCGCCAGGCAGTACCCTGGCTTGGTCCATTACGCCTCTCACCGACTTCAGGACGGCCTGGAAAATCTCATCCGGGTCCTGCTCGGCTGTAGACGAGGTCGGGGTATATAAAGGATAGCCGCCGCCCGCTTTGGCGACGACCTTTCCGTTCTCTTCGAAAAGCACCGCTTTAGTGCTCGTTGTTCCGATATCGACTCCGATCATATAGCGGGTCATGCTGTTCATTTCCTACTCCTTCTTTCTCTGTTAAGACTGACGGCCCGGACGTGTGTCCGGGCTGTCTGTGGAACGTTTCTTAGATAATCACGCTGAGTATCATAATAAAAGCGAGCCCGATAACGGACAGCAGGGTTTCCATAACCGTCCATGATTTCAAGGTCTGCGGAACGGAAAGGTTGAAAAACTCTTTCACCATCCAGAACCCGGCGTCGTTGACATGGGACAGGACGATGGAGCCGGCGCCGGTCGCAAGCACGACAAGCTCCAGATTAGCGCCCGGCGTTTGCGCGAGCACCGGCGCTACAATGCCGGCCGCGGTCGTCATCGCTACTGTCGCGGAGCCGGTGGCAACCCGGATCAGCGCCGCTACGAGCCACGCGAACAGGATCACGTTCACGTTCGCCTGCGTGGCGAATTCGGCGATTGCGGCCCCCACGCCGCTGCTGATCAGAACCTGCTTGAACGCACCGCCACCCCCGATAATGAGGATAATCGTCGCCGTAGGCGCCAGACATTCGCTCGTGAAGCGTGAAATGTCTTCTTTTTTGAAGCCGCGGGCAAAGCCGAGCGAGAAGAAAGAGAACACGACGGCGATCAGCAGCGCGATAATTTCATGCCCGATGAATTCGCAGAAAACAGTCAGGCCGCTCGTGCCTTTCGGATCGACAATGTTGGCAACGGAGCCGATCAGCATGAGAATAACCGGCAGGAGAATCGTAAACAGTGTGATACCGAAGCCGGGCAGATTCCGGTTTTCGCTTACGGCAAACTGCTCGGCCAATTTGGCCGGCGGTTCGGCCTGAATCCGTTTCCCGATAAATTTACCGAATAGGGGTCCGGCAATAATCGCCGTCGGCAGTCCGATCAGCAGCGAGTACAGAATCGTTTTGCCCAAATCCGCCTTGTACGCATCGATGGCGATCATCGGCGCGGGATGGGGCGGAACCAGGCCGTGCACCGTCGAAAGACCGGCCAGAATCGGAATCCCGATCTGCAGCAGCGGCATTTTTGTTTTGCGCGCCACAGTAAAGACGATCGGAATGAGCAGAATCAGCCCGACTTCGAAAAACACGGGAATCCCCACGATAAAACCGACCACCATCATGGCCCAGTGGACGCGTTTTTCACCGAACCGGTCGACCAGGGTCGTCGCGATTTTTTCGGCGCCGCCGGATTCCGCCATCATTTTGCCGAGCATGGTGCCCAGCGCGATGACGATTGCGATCGTGCCCAAGGTGCCGCCTAACCCGCCGGTGACCGCCTTAATGACATCCTGGGCTTTCATCCCGGACAAGAGGCCGAGCATGAGAGCCGAAATAATGAGAGTAACAAACGGATTCCATTTGAATTTAGCGATAAACACCACTAAAAATACAATCGAAATCAGAGTCCAGACTAATAAAGTGACGGAATGACTAAGTCCGAAAATGCTGTTCATGACTGACCTCCAGATGTGTGATTCAAAAGTTTTATCGTCTAATAGCGCTTTCATTCGGTTACTGCCTTGAATAGTTATGTTGTATACATGTCGACAAGTTTATTCGTACGCAAGCGCCATTTTACCGGCCGCTTACATTTTCCCCGTTTTTTTAAGAGGGTAAACTGGTTTCAAGAGTTTGCCGTGAATCGGCGAAATAATTGCGGACCACTTGCCCGATGACAGCGGGATCATGAGTTTCAAGACCTCTCACGATGGCCCGGTGCTTCTCGATTACGTCCAGGAGCTTCTCTTCTCCCTGTGAAAAAATTTCATCCGTTGTAATCAGCAGAACCGTGATAACGATTTGCCGGATGCTGGTCCACAAATGCAGCACCCTTTTATGGCGGGCCGCTTCGATAATCGTTTCGTGAAACGTGATGTCCTGAAAGGCGAAATCCTCGGGGTCGCCGTGTTTGACCGCCAGCTCCATCCTGTCGATAATCTGGTTCAGTTTACCGATCAGAGATGCCTGATTGGCCAGTGCGAGCCTGTCCTGCACGAAGCTCTCGATAATAAAACGGACATCGTATAATTCCTGCACATCTGTCTGGCTTAGCCCCAGTACGACGGCTCCCATTCGTTCCAGACGGATCAGTCCTTCAATGGACAACGCTTTCAGGGCCTCCCGGACAGGCGAACGGCTTGTGCCGAAGTCGGACGCTATACGGTTTTCGGAAATCACTTCACCGGGCTTGATGCTCCCGTTAATAATTTGCAGCCTTAATTCGCTGGCGATGGACTCTCCCAGAGAAACGCCTCTGAGCCACGCAGACGGATAACGCATGATGCACAACTCTCCTTACCAATGGGCTAAAGGTACGCTGACCTTGTCCGGCGGTTGAAAAGCCGGCCAAAGGGCCTTCTTTTCCCGCCTTCCGAAGTCACGTCAATTGTAGCATATCTTCAGCCGGAGCATCCATGCCGGGCAAGCTTTAGATCAGCTGCCTGCGGGCCGCATGCATTCGTATCAATCAATCGGCGCTGCGTACGACGGCATGTCCGCCGAACTCATTGCGCAGCGCGGCCACAACCTTGCCGTGGAACGTGTCCGTTTCCAGCGAACGGTAGCGCATGAACAGAGACATCGCGATCACCGGCGCATTCGCTCCGAGATCCAGCGCGGTCTCCACGGTCCACTTGCCCTCGCCCGAACTCTGCATCACGCCGCGGATTCCTTCCAGCTTGGGATCTTTGGAGAAAGCCTGTCCGGCCAGCTCCATCAGCCAGCCCCGGATAACCGAACCGTTCGACCATACTTCGGCTACCTTCTCGTAATCGAAGTCGAAGCCGCTCTTATCCAGCACTTCGAAGCCTTCCGCGATCGCCTGCATCATCCCGTATTCGATCCCGTTGTGAACCATTTTGAGAAAATGGCCCGAGCCGCTTTTGCCTCCGTAGAAATACCCTTTATCGACGGCCATGTCGCGGAAAATGGGTTCGATTTTCTCGAACGCATCCTTGTCTCCCCCGATCATGAAACAGCCTCCGCGCTCGGCTCCTTCCGTTCCTCCGGAAGTTCCGACATCCATGTAATGAATCCCGTGTGCGGCGAGTTTTTCAGAACGCGCCACCGATTCCTTATAGTGAGAGTTTCCGCCGTCGATCAGCACGTCGCCCGCATCAAGAAGCGGAAGAAGCGAATCAATGACGCTGTCGACGATTTTCCCTGCGGGTACCATCATCCACACCGTTCTGGGAGCGGGAAGGTTCGCTACCAGTTCCTCCAAATTTTCCGCCGGAACGGCGCCTAGTCCGGCGAGCCGCTTACCCGGAGCGGGATCTTTATCGAATACAACCGCCTCATGTCCATGACGGAGCAAATTTTGAACGAGATTGTAACCCATCTTACCCAAACCGACCATACCAATTCTCATGATGTCTGATTTCCCTTCTGGTATACTTGTATACAAGATATGTTTTTATCATAACTCCGTTCTCGGATTCTGTAAACACTCTTTTTGAAAGCGCTCTATAAAACGGAAAATTGTTCTTTTTTCAGAACGTTTTATATTGAAGATAATTCCTTATTGTTACTCATTTCGCTTTGCAGAACACCTTGTTTGCTTCCGAATGCAGCGATTTTCGCCTTTTTAAGCCTCTTTAACGAAGCCGTTTGGGCATTTTCCAATTGTTTTCTACGGTCGTTTGCCCTATTATTCCCGCTTTCGGATAGATAATGACGGATTTTTTACAAAAATGATTGCCATTTTCAGAAAAAATATGGCAAAACTACTTCACACGGGAACAAACGTTTGATATACTAAAAACAAACATTCGTTCGCATACTTATCGTATGCGTCCCAAGGAGGGTTTTGCTATGAGTCTGTGGAAAAATGTTCGCTTCATCGAACGCGATTTTTGGTTTCAGAAAATGTTGAATGATACAGAATCTCTGCATTCATGGCAGATCGACGACCTGCTGGGCGAAACGAATGCTCAATGGGATGACTTGACTTTTAAATTTTTTGATGACGGCTCCGTCACCATTATAGATAACGATACAGACACCCGTGTTTCTCCCCAAGAGCTTAAAGGCGCGGCACTCGATTTTTATATCCGCAAGCGCATTGAATTCATCCGTGTGAGCCTGCAGGAGAAGATCCTGATGTACGCCTGAACCACCCGGTTCACCTCCCCTCTACAGATCAAAAGGGAACCCCGGCTGCAGAGGTTCCCTTTTTTCTTCTCGTATTCTAATCTTGTTCTACTCGAACGATTATGAATGATTCCTCTTTTAATAGGATCTTTCCCGGCGTTCATTCTACCCGCTTAAGAACGGCTTTTTATTTTTGATTGGACGGATGACATATACAGGTCGTCAAATGATCGTTGACAAGTCCACATGCCTGCATATACGCATAGCAGATCGTCGAGCCCACGAAAGTGAATCCGTCTTTTTTTAGCGCTTTGCTCATCGCATCCGATTGAGGTGTGCTTGCAGGTACTTCCTGCAGCGAACTCCAATGATTCTGTACGGGCTGTCCATCCACAAAACTCCAGATATAGTCTGCAAAGCTGCCAGTTTTCTCCTGGATCTTCAGAAACGCCTGCGCATTGCGGACAAACGCATTGACTTTCAGCCGGTTGCGGATGATTCCCGGGTCCTGAAGCAGCTCGGCCTGCTTGTCCTCGCCGTAGCCCGCAATTTTCTCCGCGTCGAACCCGTCGTAAACGTTCTGGTAATGCTCCCTCTTTTTAAGCACCGTATACCAGCTTAAACCCGCCTGAGCGCCTTCGAGACATAGCATTTCAAACAGCTTGCGGTCGTCCCTCTCCGGAACTCCCCATTCGTGATCGTGATAATTCACGTAGAGCGGATCCTGATTGACCCAGCCGCACCGTATAAGTTCCATTTGTATGTACCTCCGTTTTTCTGCATGATCTGTCACCCGGAAGCCTGCCGCTGCAGCCTATAGAAGGTGCACGTGTTGCCGTACACTTGCGCAGCCGCTTCTTCTACCGCGACCGATTTAATCCCGGCAATATGTCGTACAACGTCAGCCACCATCAAGGGATGTGTCATTCTGCCGTCGTACGCTCCTTCGAACGGCCAAGGACCGTCCGTTTCGGCCATCATCAGCTCCAGCGGATAGCGGGCCGCCAACCGCCTGATTTCCTCTTCGTAGGAGATATCCGGGGTTATAGATATATAATACCCTAAACCGATCATACGTTCGACTGTTTTTTCAGAACCTTTAAACCAGTGAAAATGAGCGTGTTCTATTTTGTACCGTTCCAGCAGGTCAAGCACGAGGTCCGCGTCTTCGTAAACGGCGTGCAGAACGACAGGCTTGTTGTGTTTAGCGGCAAAAGCAATAAAGCGCTCCAACAAATCAATGTAAGGCTGTAAATAAAATGCTTGCCCGGCCTGCTCAACTTCCGTCCGCATGTAATAAGGCAGACCGATTTCCCCTACGGCCGCGGCTTCGTGAACGGTTTGCTCCATCCACGCCAGCAGTTCCGCAAGCTCATCCTCCGAGGGAAGCGGCTGCTCGGGATGAAATCCGTAAGCGGGCCGGACTATGTGGGGATACCGGCGGTAAAGTTCCCGGGTTCTCTGACATGAAGGGAGGTTCATGGACACGGCTAGCAGCATAGAGATGGGAATACCTTCCGCAATATCATGGAAAATCAAGGAACGTTCCTGCTCTCCATACTGTTCCAGATGGATGTGAGCATCGATATAACGAAGTTTTTCCGAGTCGTGCGCCTTACGGTCACCGACGGCTCCGGGCTCGAACCCCTTCCTATCAATCATCGGTTCTTTTATCGGTTCTTTTATCGATTCTTTTATCGATTCACTCATCGTTTTGTTCATTTCTTTCGGCCTCCGTTTCCGATTACTCTGTGATTTGCGTACGGATATACAAGACAGCCCGCAGGCAGAGGAGCTGAATGTTTCAGCTTCCGCTTCCTACGGACTTCATCAGATTGATCAGTTCTCTTTTCATCGAGATAAACGCCGGATCTTCCGTAATCGTAAGCGCACGCGGACGCTCGAAAGGAACGATGACCTCTCTCTCGATCCTGCTCGGCTTATCCGATAGCAGATAGATGCGGTCCGAAAGCAGCAGAGCCTCTTCCAGACTGTGCGTAATGAAGAGTACGGAGCGCTTATTCTGTTCCCATATTTTAAGCAGCCAGTGCTGCATTTCTTCACGCGTCAACGCGTCCAGCGCACCGAACGGCTCGTCCAGACACATCAGCTCCTGAGGACTGAGCAGAGCCCGCAGAAACGAGACGCGCTGCTGCATTCCCCCGGACAAGACGTGCGGATGTTCCTTCTCATAGCCTTGCAGACCCACTTTAGCCAGCCATTCCCTGGCCAGCACCAGCGATTCCGCTTTAGGCAGGCCTGCCGTCTCACGAGCCAGGATTACGTTCTCTTCCACAGTCCTCCAAGGAAGCAAAGACGCCTGCTGGGGCATATAGCTGACGAGCCCCTTCCTGCCGGTTACGTCGCTGCCCTCCATAACAATCTGTCCAGACGAAGGTCGGATCAATCCGCCTATGAGATGAAACAGCGTCGTTTTTCCGCTGCCGGAAGGACCGATCAGGGAGACGAATTCCCCTTCGTTTACATGAAGGTTAATCCCGTTAAGAATTTTCGTGTCGCTTCCCCCTGTGGAGAACGACTTGGAAATCTCTTTTAATTCCAGCTTTTTCATCGCTTTCTCCTCCTAATGTTTATCGGGTTTCCAGCGTACGGTCCATTTTTCCAGCAGCACGATGGCTCCAAACAGTAGGAGACTCAGAACGACAATAAGGAAGATGGCTACGAACACGCGGTCCGTACGGAAGGAAGACTTGGCCAACAGCATAAAAACGCCGATTCCTTTGTCGGAACCGAGCCATTCGGCGATAACCCCGCCCATAACGCTGTAAGTGGCGGAAATTTTCAGCCCCGAAAAGACGGACGGCAGCGCGTAGGGAAGCTCCAGCTTCCAGAACAGCTGGCTGCGTCGTGCCCCGATCATTTCCAGATAACGGTGCATGCCCGGATCGGGGTTTGACAACCCCCCGAGCGCCGCTACCGTTACCGGGAAGAAACACACAAGCGTAATGACAATAAGCTTCGGCAGCAGCCCGAAGCCAAACCAGATCATCAAGAGCGGCGCCAGTGCGATCGTCGGAACATTCTGGGACAGAACCAGCAGCGGATAGAAGGCCGCTTTCATTCCGGGAATCACATGAAGCAGGCAGGCGATGAGCAGCCCGAGCGCCGAGCCGATGGCAAAACCAAGCAGCGTAATGGAGACCGTAAAACTCACATGTTTACCCAGCAGGGGCGCCTGCCGGATGCCTTCCTCCACGATCTGCAGAGGCGCCGGAAGCCTCCAGGCCGGCGTGCCGGCCCAAGTGACGCCAAGCTGCCATAAAAGCAGCAGAAGGATGGCCGTCAGTAAAGGCGGCCATCCTTTCTTCCATAAGGAACGGATCATGGACGGTATTTCTCCGTCAGCTTGTCCATCGATGCGCCCTCGGGATTGAAATAGATCTTCACTTGCGAGATCACATTGGGGCTTCCGAACTCGATCATCGCTTCGTTCATTTTCCGGACCACGTCCAGCAGTTCGTTCAAATCGCCTTCCATCGTCGTTTCCAGCGGATGAACTTCATGCTTGACGCCGGATTGCTGAATCACTTCGATTGCGCGATCCACATAAGGGATCACATCTTCCCCGTTCTTCGTTTTCGGGATAATCTGAATACTGACGAGTGCATTAGCCATAAGAAAATCCTCCTTGCCGTACTTGGCAGAACGGCATCATGTATGAACGTATAAGGCAAACCGGATGAAAATTTTCTCCGCTTCGGACATCACTTGCCGGCAGGAGGCAGAAACTCGTTCGTAAATGCCTTATCGGCTTCGAGGCTTTTCTCCAAAAGCTTGTGATCAAGCATCCATTTCGCGTAGTTTTCCCACACTTCTTTTTTCTGCTCGCCCCAACGCGGAGCGTCGTCCTTGTATTTCGGGCTCAGCCATTTCTGGCTGGCCAGCACGAGGTTTTTGTCCAGCTCCGGTACCGCTTCGGACAGAACGCCAGCCGCCTCCTCGGGCTTGTCGATCGCGAACTGGTAGCCTTGCGAGGCCGCCTCCAGGAACGATTTGACGAGCTCAGGCTTTTCTTTGATCACTTTCTCGCTGGTGGCGAGGACCGGTGTATAGTAATCGAGCTGTTTCGAATAGTCGGTAAGATAAACCATATTCAACGGCTCCTTGCGAAGCTCGGATTCAATGCCTGTCCAGCCGTAATAAATCCAGGCGAAATCAATATCGCGCTTCACGGCAGTAAAGAAATCCGCGTCGCCCATGTTGACGATTTTCACCTTCGACGGATCGGCCTTATCGGTCTGCATCAGCGAGTCGATCATCGCATTCTCGGCCGGAGATCCCCACCCGCCGTATGTTTTGCCTTCAAAATCTTTAGGCTTCTTGATATTTTTAGCGGCCGGAGAGGCGAAACCCGACGTATTGTGCTGAATAATCGCCGCAATGGAAACGATCGGCACGCTTTGCGTACGGGCCTGCGTAATTCCTTCCTGGTAGCTTACGCCGAAGTCCGCGGCACCCGAAGCGACCATGGCGTCCGCGCCTCCCGCTCCCGGCTGGATGATGTCTACATTCAACCCTTTTTCAGCAAAATAGCCTTTGGCTTTGGCGACGTAGAGGCCGGTATGATTCGTGTTGGGCGACCAGTCCAGAACGACTTTGATGTCCGTTTTCTGAACCGCTGCAGGCGTCTGCGCCGCTTCCGGCGACGATTGAGCCCCTTCATTTCCCCCTGATTTGCCGCATCCGGCAAGCGCAACGGCAAAAGCCGCGGCAAGCGCTGTTGTACGTATGACCCGTTTCATCGTCTTCTCTCCTTCTTTATCCGCAGACAAGCCAAAAAAGCGCCCCCTGATCGGGAGCGCACATAAAGTCGATAGTATCCGTACGGTTTCCTACGCTGGCATTATCCAGATCAGGTGTAAGGGTCAGTATCTTTATGGGATACAATCTCAGCCGGCCGATTCCAGCACCCCTGCGTCTTATTCGGTTGTCGTGCATTTCTGGGTCTATTATAGCATACGGTCCCGGTTTGTCCAGGTAAATGGCAGGACTCATCCGTTAAGACAGCCACTCCCGCAATTTTTCTTTCGCTTCCGCGGCATCTTTGTAGCCCAGATCGTGCAGCGCTTCGAGCCTGGACGTATCCTTCTCCATCCGCCCTACCTTGAACGGGGTCGACGGACGGATCACGATGACTTTGCCCTCTCCTTCCAGCCGTTCGATTTCATCCAGCGTCCGGTTGTAAACCAGGCTACGCTCCACCATTGCGCGGACAAGCCCCGGATAGGACGGATAAAACCGCCGAGCCAGCCACTGCTGCTTGAACGGTGTCTTCCGGTAACCCTTCGGGCGGGTGAGCACCACGATATTGCGTTCGTTCCCGTCTTTCATCGACTGATGAATCGGAATGGGCGCCGTGATGCCGCCGTCAAACAGCGTTCTTTCCTGATACTGCACGGGCTGGGAGACGAACGGCAGTGAACTCGAAGCCCGGATAAGCGAAAGCGACATTTCGGGCGCTTCGTTTTTCCTGAAAAAGACCGCTTCTCCGCTTAGGGCATCCGTCGTTCCGATTACCAGTTCATGACTTGCTCCGTAAAAGGTTTGAAAATCGAAAGGAACCAAGTTATTCGGGATCTCATCGAAGATAAAATCCATCCCGAAGATGCTCTTTTCCCGGATCAGATTGCGGTAACTGATATATCTGCGGTCGGTAACGAACCCGATCGTAACTTTCTTATTGCGCCCCGGCTGCCGAGAAAGATAAGATGCCGCATTACATGCGCCGGCAGAAACGCCGATTACGTAAGGAACGTACCAGTCCTTCTCCATTAAATACTCAAGGACTCCCGCGGTATAAACGCCGCGCATTCCTCCACCCTCAAGCACCAAACCAAGTGAAGCCATTTCCGCCCCTCCCTTTATATCTCTCGTTCCAATATGATTAGCATACTACAATTTTACCGCTAAACAAAACGGTGCGCATCGTGATTTTACCGGGATTTTCTTGCTTTTGGAGGTCGTCCCGTGTTTTCCCTATCGAATCCGCTTCTTGAACGCAAAATAAAAACCCGCTTCATGCGGGCTTTCGGTTATCAGAAAGGCGGGGCCGGCTCCACTTGCGGGCCACGACGCCTTGACCGGGAGAAAACAGAAAAGCAAGGACGAACAGCCCTCCCGCGGCACAAATGATACAGCCTGCTATGGACGCGTCCAGCAGATAGGCTAACCCGTAGCCCAAAACCGCGCTCGCCGCTCCGATCCCCATACTGAGCGGAATCATGACACTCAGCCGTTCCGTCAGAAGATAAGCTGCCGCAGGCGGCACGACTAGCATACCGACAACGAGAATAGCGCCTACGCTTTCGAACGAAGCTACAGTCGTCATCGAAACGAGCCCCATGAGCAGGTAATGAAACAACGCCACGGGGATTCCCATAGCGGCCGCCGCCGCCGGATCGAAGGAACAGAGTTTAAATTGCTTGAAAAACATTCCGATGAGCAGCAGGCCGAGGATAAAAGCCAGACCGACCGCCCAGACCGCTTTGGGCCCGACGGCTATTCCGGCAATCGTGAGGGTATCCCAGGGCACGTAAGCAATTTCACCGTAGAGAACGCAATCCAAATCCAGGTCGATATGACCCGCATAAAGACTGACAAGTACGACCCCTACCGCAAAAAGCGCCGTAAAGACGACACCGATGGAAGCATCGGCCTGTACCCCGCTTTGCTTAAAAAACTGGATCAAAAAAACGGTAAGCAGACCGACCGCGGATGCCCCCAGCATCATGACGAAGGAATCCCGGGAGCCGCTGATCAGAAATGCGATCACAATACCCGGCAGAACGGAATGACTGATGGCGTCGCCGATCATGGCCATATTCCTCAGTACCAGGAAACACCCGACCAGCGAGCAGGCGCAAGCGACAAGAACGCCGGTTAGAATAATCCATCCGCTAATCACCGACACTCACCCCTTCTCTTTGCGCTCTCTTACTCTCGTACGGGAGCTTCGCCTTTTGAACCGAACGGTATGCCGACCATTTAAGCAGAAGTTTGGGCATAAGTCCCTTGCTCGCGCCGAACACGAGCGAAACCAGGAACCAGGCCGTTGCCGCAAGAACGCTGAGCGGCCCCGTCGGCATATTGCTGCCGATCGTGCTGAACAGTGTGCCAAGCGCCCCGCTTATCGCACCGAACAACCCGGACAGAACGACCATGGTTCCGAGCTTTTCCGTCCAGTATCTTGCCGCGACCGCCGGGGTGATGAGCAGCGCCGCCATCAGAACGACCCCCACCGCTTGAATGCCCGTAACGACGGCAACCAAAATGAGCAGCAGGACAAACTGGTCGAGCAGCGCGGTCGGATAACCGATTCCTTTGGCAAATCCCGTATCGAAACTGGTAAGCTTCAGCTCTTTGTAAAACAGCGAGCAGACGAGCAAAAGCAGTACGGAAACGCCCGCCATGGTGTAGACGTCCTTCATGACCATGGATGCCGCCTGTCCGAACAGGAACTTATCCAGTCCGCTCTGATTGCCGCTGGGACTATGCTGAATCTGAGTCAGCAGAACAATCCCGAAACCGAAAAACACCGATAAAACGATGCCTAGAGCCGTGTCCTGCTTTATTTTGGAGTGCCGGGTCATCCAGCCGATACTTAACGTAGCTAACAAACCCGAGATGGCGGCCCCGGCAAGAAAGCCCAGGATTGACTTGGACCCGGTCACCATAAAAGCCGCGCAGACGCCTGGCAGCGCCGCGTGCGACAGTGCGTCTCCCATTAAAGACTGCTTCCGCAAATAAGCAAAACTTCCCAGCACACCGCCGCTGAGTCCCAGCAGCGAACTGCCGTAGAGAATCCACTGCGTGTTGGGATCCTTCAAGGCTTCCAACCATGTAAGCAAAGCAATCCCTCTCCTTTCCGTCAGCTTCTACAAACGCCGGTCCAGCAGAGCCAGACGACCCCCGTAAGTTTTTTGAAGATTGTTGCGGTTAAAGACCTCCGACACGGGACCTGCGGCAATCAGACCGACATTCAGCAGCATGACCGTATCGAAGTATTCTTCCACAGTCGACAAGTCATGATGGACGACCAGCACTGTTTTACCCTGATTTTTCAGCTCTTCCAGCAGGCTGATAATCGCACGCTCCGTTGCGGCATCCACACCGACGAACGGCTCATCCATAAAGTACAAGTCCGCCTTTTGAGCCAGAGCTCTTGCCAGAAAAACGCGCTGCTGCTGCCCGCCGGACAACTGGCTGATCTGACGGGAGGCAAAGTCGGCCATCCCGACCTTTTCCAGGCAATCCAGGGCCAGCTTACGTTCGGCCCCGCCGGGTCTGCGGAACCAGCCGAGCCGGCCGTAGGTTCCCATCGTGACGACATCAAGCGCGTTCGTAGGGAAATCCCAGTCCACTGACTCCCGCTGCGGAACGTAACCGACCCGTTTGCGCTGTTCCCGGTACGGCTTGCCGTAAACGGACACACGCCCCTCCACACGCGGGATTAAACCGAGCGCCGCCTTGATCAGGGTCGATTTACCCGCACCGTTCGGTCCGACTATGCCGACCAGACTTCCTTCGGGAGCCGCGAAAGTGACTTGCCTGAGTACCGGCTGCTTCCGGTAAGCGACGGTCATATCTTCAATGAGCAGGGGCGGCTTTGACCGGTTCTCCTGCACGAGCTGCTGAATCTGCATGATGCATCCTCCTCGGTTCGTTTATTTCAAAGCTTTCACGATCGTGTCGACGTTGTGGCGGACCATTCCGATGTATGTCCCTTCGTTCGTGCCTTCCTCACCCATCGCGTCGGAATACAAAGTACCTCCGATCTTCACCTCATGGCCTTTCTGCTTCGCGCCTTCGATAACGGCGTCTATGGCTTTCTGGGGAACGCTGGATTCGATAAAAACGGCTTTGATTTTATTGGCCACCAGAAAATCGCGCAGATCGGTCACGTCCTTAGACCCGTATTCGGAAGCCGTGCTCATCCCTTGAAGACCCATAACCTTGATGCCGTATGCGTCACCGAAATAACCGAAGGCGTCATGTGCGGTAACGAGAACCCGGGCGCCCTCGGGTATGGAGGCGATTTCGGACCGGGTGTAGCTATCCAGTTCTTTTAATTTCGCCAAATAGGCGTCGGACTTGCCGCGGTAATCCCGTTCGTGAGCGGAATCGAATTTGATCAGTTCATCCCGGACTTTTTCCGAAGCGGTCATCCAGTTTTTTACATTAAACCAGATGTGGGGGTCGTACTGGGTACCGGCATCGTCTCCGGAACGGAGCTCCTTGCGGTCAATGGGATCGGACACGGCAACCGTCGGTTTTTTGCCCCCCATTTGTTCCAAAATCTCCGTCATCTTCCCTTCCAGATGCAGACCGTTATAAAAAATGATGTCCGCTTTGTCAAGTTTCGAGATATCTCCCTGGGAAGCTTTGTACAGATGGGGATCGACTCCCGATTTCATCAAACTGGTTACTTCTACATGTTCTCCGCCTATCTCGCGCGCAATATCGGCAATCATACCGATTGTGGTCGTAATGCGGACCTTGCCTGCGTCTACGGCCTTCTCCCCGGCCATTGCGGAAGGTTCGGAACTGCAAGCCGACAGAGCTATCACGCTTCCGGCGATCAGAACCACCAGGGACATGCCCTTCCATCTCCCGCGTCTTTTGGCAGCCCGTTCATGCAATCGATTCATTTTGTTCTCCTCCTGATCTTTAGTAAGCGAACTGATTAAGCGGTTTACCCCTCTTTATATACATTTTCCCTACGGAAATTTTGTTTCCCCAAGGAAACATAAAGGGCAAAAAAAAGTTCTCTTTTCACTATTATTATTCCCTAAAAATATAAATATTGCAATAGGGAAACTTTTTTAACAAAAGGAAAAATATCTGCGCCTGCACAAAAAAAAAAAAAAAAAGAAACGCTGCCCTTATCGGAAACAGCGCCGGATCAAGTCTATTCAGAGTGGTTATCAAGCGGACGAACCCTCTTCAGGTTTTACGATTCGTTTTTATTGATTTCGTTTAAGCTCGGCGGATACTCCGATGCTTTGCGTGAATTTAAGGTCACTGCTTCCGATTTCAACCGGCTTTTGTTTTGCTTATCGTCTATTTTGGTCGATTTGTTGAACGGCATTCTCTCATTCACCTCCGCTTTCGTTATCTTCCGTAGGGTGCCCAAATCTCGCCACTCCATAACGGATTGTTCCGCGATTCCGGATCACCTTTTGAATTGTCAGAATATTGTGTCGAAATTTTGGCACGTTTATCGAGTTTTGCGCTTACCCAGGAAATATAGTTCCGCTCAGGGAAATAACCGAATGAATCAATCTGCCCGCAAATGTACATCGTATAGAAAAAGGAGGTTGTTACGCATGGTAGAAAGTCAGCAGCATCAGCAGTTTATCCGGCATGCCGTCGAGGCGGCGGACGCGGCCATTCTGGCGGCGCAGGAAGCGGAGCACGAGCTTCAGGGGGCCATTACACAGGCCGATCCGAATGCGATCCAGCGGGCACAGGCCAAATTGGGCTCGGCCAAACGTCAGGTAGCCGAAGCGGCCGCCCAAATCCATTCGTTCGACGGGGATCGGTACGGTCAGCAGCTCCAACAGACGATCGAACAACTGCAGCAAGCCAAGCAGGATTTGGATGTAAGCGAGGATCATTACCATACGCCGAAGCAAGTCCGGTGAATTACGCTCCGAAAGGAGCTTTTTCTTTTTGAAAAAATTCTACATTATGATAAACTATTCAGGGTATATAAAGCGCCGGCCTTATCTTAAAGGGCGCTGAACAGGGAGGGCCTTCATAATTTATGTTAGTCATTGGGATAGCCGGGGGAACCGGTTCGGGAAAATCAACGGTCGCCCGTTCGATCATAGACGAGCTCGGAACGAAAAACGTTACACTCATTTGCCAAGATAATTACTACGCGGACCGCAGCGAGCTGTCCATGGATGAACGCGCCAAAATCAATTACGATCATCCGAACGCGTTTGAAAATGAACTTCTGCTGAAGCATCTCGGCGAACTTCGGAAAGGCCGTGAGATTCAGGTCCCGATATATGATTTTACACAGCATGCCCGTTCCTCCGAAACGCTTCACATTCTAGGCACGCCGATCATTGTGATCGAAGGCATCCACGTCCTGACGGACGAGCATCTGCGCAAAGCGCTCGATATCAAAGTGTTTGTCGACACGGACCCGGACGTCAGAATTCTGCGCCGCATCATGCGGGATACGAACGAACGTGGCCGCTCTCTGGAATCGGTTGTCGATCAATACATCACGACGGTAAAACCGATGCATGATGCCTTTATCGAGCCATCCAAAA
The DNA here is from genome assembly GCF_000739915.1 of Paenibacillus chitinolyticus NBRC 15660. Lineage (GTDB taxonomy): Bacteria > Bacillota > Bacilli > Paenibacillales > NBRC-103111 > Paenibacillus_F > Paenibacillus_F chitinolyticus. Next base: position 839,384 of record NZ_BBJT01000002.1, read on the forward strand.
AGTATGCGGACATCATCATTCCCGAAGGCGGAGAAAACGAGATCGGCATACGCCTGCTCACCACCTTAACGGAAAGCTATATGGATACCCTGCTGACGGATCTTAATTAACGCCAAAAGCAGCGGCTTCAACCGCAAAAGCACAAAAAAAGACCTGGATACAGCTTCGGCTGCATTCAGGTCTTTTTAAGTTGGAAAAGGATCGCCGCCTCGTAAGCCGACGTCTGCTGCAGCCAGGCTTATCCGGCCGGCAGGCCGCAAGTCGCGCGGACAGCCGCGCGGATAGATAGACACCTGCGGGCCGCCGGCCGATCGCAAACCGGACGATCATCCCCAGGGCATTTTACGCTTGTCCTAGTCCGGCGTCGGCCTCTCCCCTTTTGCGGTTCCGGACCGCAAGCCCGGTAAGAACGAACAAGACATACACGGAGCCAAGCAGGAAGAAGAGGCTGCTGAGGGAGATATACTGGATGCCCAGTCCCCCCAGATTAGGCCCGACAACGCTGCCGATGCTGAACAGAATCGAGCCGATCACGTTGGCTGACGGAAGGAGTTCCCGCGGGAGCAGGTCGGCCGCGTACGCGAGTCCCAGCGAGAAGAAGGACCCGATCATGCCCCCCGCCATCAGCAGGAGAAAGCCGATTCCCCACACGGAACTTCCGGCGAACGGCACGGCCAGGAAAGCGGCGGCTCCCATCGCGGCGGCCGCCAGAAGCACGGGCTTGCGGCCGATTTTGTCGCTCAGCATGCCGAGCGGCAGTTGCAGAATCAGTCCGCCGAAACCGACCAGCGGAAGCAGCATAGATACCGTCGTATCGGTGAGACCGAGCCGGAGGCCGTACAGCGGGAAGCTGCTGTTCAGCACCGCTTCGGTGTAGCCGTACAGGAAGGTCGGAATAAGCGCGAACCAGGCAATTTTGGCCGCTGTGCCGTACCGCTTCTGGGCGGGCGACTCCTTCCCTTCCGACTGAACCTTCTGATCGGGAAGCCTTTGCAGCAGCAAAATAACGACCGTGTAAAACAAGGCCACCGTCAAAAACGGCGCGTAGGAACCGAGCGCGAGCAGATTGATACCCGCCGGACCGATACTGAAACCGACTCCGTAGGCCATGCCGTAGTAGGAAATATAGCGGCCCCGTCGTTCCGGGGGAGCCGAGGTCAGAATCCACAGCTGCGTTGTGTAATGCAGGATGGAATTCCCGAATCCGATAATGAACCGCAAAATAAACCAGAACGTAAGATTCCCCCATACGGGAATCAGCAAAATAGCCACCGTCTCCATGGCAATTCCGAGAATTAGAATTTTCTTGTAACCGAGCGCGAGCAGAATCCGTTCGACTACGAACATGGACGCGAAGCTGCCGATATACATGGCGGCGGCGTTAAACCCGTTAACTCCCGAAGACACGCCTGTTTGCTCCAGCAGGATAGTCAGCAGCGGAAGCAGAAGTCCTTGACTTAAACCGGAAATGATGACAACCAGCAGCAGAAGTACCAGGCGGCGTGTCGGACTCATCGTCTTTACCGACGATACGTTCATGATGATAAACCTCCCAGCCTATTGAAAAACACCTCGACTATTGTACCATCGGCTGGAACGCTTGTGAATTGACCTCCGGTTAATTTTTTTAGACTTCAACGCTTTCTCCCTTTTCCCCGATAAAGTCCAGACGGTCCCCGTAAGCCAGCAGCTTGCCCGGCAACGGCACGCCGAACCGTTTCCAGACGAGCAGACGGACCTTGCGGATCCATTCGTCGAAGCCTTTGTAACCCGCAAACTCCGCTGCATAACGATCGTTCATCATGACAAAATAAGGACTGGCGAATTTCTCGGTCAGAAACCGGAGCGACGTGTCGACGGGCGTATATTTCTTACGCTTGCCCTCCCACGTGTCCACCGTGTATCTTTCGACCGGCATGTCCCGGAGCAGCTCTTCCAGCAGCTTCACTCTTTTGTGATAAGGCGAGGCGCAGGGGATTCCCATTCTTTTCAAGCTCTCTTCATGCTGGGGATAAAAGACGACCTTCCTGAATTTGCGCTGATCCGCAATCGCTTCTATCAGACCGAGTTCGTCCTCCGACCAGTCTTCAAACGTTTCAAAAATGAGCAGCGTTCCGCGCTGAGCGGGCGGCTCTTCTTCGTATCCAAAAGGCACCATCGTATTGCCTCTCGCCATTTGCGAACGCCTCCTTGTGGCCGTTTTCGTTTAGCCTTGCATGGTTGCTTTCATTTTACCCGAAACGGTCCCGATGAACACCCTGTAATCTCAGGCGCGCGGCAGATTTCACGAAATAATTGACCACTAGAAGAATGTATGTTCCATATTTCACACTATTTTTGGAGCCGTCTTCTACACATCCCCAAAATGTACTATAATGGGAAGAAGCATGTCCTCAGTACCCCGTACTGACATTTTTTACATAGAAGGAGTTCCTGCCCATGAGAGATCCAAGAATGGTTACGTTTGCACGAAACATTATCCGCTATTCGGTTGAACTTCAGCCGGGCGAAAATATTTTGATCGAGCTGATCGGCGTTAAAGATCCGGAGCTCGCGAAGTGCTTTATCGAAGAAGTGTACGCGGTCGGCGGAAATCCAATCGTCGAACTCCGCGATCCCGCGATCAACCGCAGCATGATGCTCGGCGCTACGCGCGAAACGCTGGAGAAAAAAGCCGAAATCGAACTGAGCCGCATGAAAGAAATGCAGGCTTACGTGGCCGTGCGCGCCGGCGACAACGTGACGGAAACCGCGGACGTTCCGGAAGACCGCCTGAAGCTGTACATGAGCGTGTACTCCAGACCGGTGACCAACCAGCGTGTCAACCATACGAAATGGTGCGTCATGCGCTACCCGAACGGCTCCATGGCCCAACTGGCCAACACGAGCACCGAAGCGTTCGAAGACTTCTACTTCCAGGTGTGCAACCTCGACTACAGCAAAATGGAAACGGCGATGGAGCCTCTCGTCCAGCTCATGAACCGTACCGACAAGGTGCGCCTCGTTTCTCCGGGTACCGACCTTTCTTTCTCCATCAAAGACATTCCGGCGATCAAATGCTGCGGCAAACGCAACATTCCCGACGGCGAAGTGTACACCGCTCCTGTGCTCAACACCGTAAACGGTATCATTTCGTACAACACGCCGACTGTTTACTCGGGAACTTCTTTCGAGAACGTCGTCCTGAAATTCGAAAACGGAAAAATCGTTGAAGCGACAAGCAACAACTCCGCCCGCATGAACGAAATTCTGGATACGGATGAGGGCGCACGTTATATCGGTGAATTTGCGATCGGCGTCAACCCGTACATTCTGCACCCGATGAAAGATACCCTGTTCGATGAAAAAATCGACGGCTCCATTCACTTCACGCCGGGACAAGCTTACGAAATCGCCGACAACGGCAACCGCTCTTCCGTTCACTGGGATATCGTGCTTATCCAGCGTCCCGAATACGGCGGCGGCGAGATCTGGTTCGACGACGTGCTTATCCGCAAAGACGGACGTTTCATTATTCCCGAGCTGGAATGCCTGAACCCCGAAAATCTGAAATAAGCAGCGCCTATATCGCAGCGGCGAAACGCATCCGTACAGCGATTGCGCCGCGCATTACGAAACAGCTTCACCCATCCGGGTTGAAGCTGTTTTCTTTTGGCCCGTATTTGCGGAAGAATGGATGGAGCAGCCTCCCGGCTAATCGCAAAAACGCTGCGCTCCACCAAGTCGGTTCCCCGCGTCTCGACGGACGTCGTAGGCACCAAGCAGGACCGTCGGGTGGGTAGCAGAATGTCCGGATGGCCGGTCAGGTCCCGCCTCCGAGGGAGGAAATGGAAGCGATCCGAGCTCGCTGGAAGGAAGTTACCCCTCCCGACTGGATCGAACAGATGTGAACGGAAAAAGAGCAGTCTCCCTGATTCGAAAGGGAGACTGCTCTTTTTCGATTTTTTATGACGGATTGACGCGTACCGCCGCCTGCTTGCCGCTGACCTGGATGTTCGTCTCCTTCGTGCCGGAGGCGGACAGATCCTTAACCAGCCGTTCCAGAAGCTCCTTCGCTTTCGGTCCTTCTTTGCCCTGAATGCGGACGACGAGCTGTACGGCGTTCCCGGAAGCCAGAAGCTTCTCGGCCTGCCTCTGTTTCGTTTCATAGTCGTGGTCTTCGATGTGAACGGTGAGCCTCAGCTCCTTCACTTTCAGAGGCATGTCCTGACGGCGGGCCGCCTGCTTGTCTTTCTGGACCGCCTGCTTCGCCGTGCCGCGAGCGGCAAGCTTGCAGGGGGGCGGGCTGCTCATCAAAGACGTGCATACCAGATCGGCGTTCGCCGCCTTAGCCAGCTTAAGCGCTTCTTCCCTTGGCATGACACCGAGATTTTCCCCGTTTAAGCCCGTAAGCTCCACCTCGGCCGCTTTTATTTTCTCGTTCATGATAAGCATCATAAGTTCCTCCCGGATGTTGTGTCTCCGGAAACTTCTGCCGCTATATGGCTGCGCTATAGAACCGGTTCGTTTCCGTACTCTCCTTCTTTCTATTGTAGGGGATACGGAGAGGAAATACAAAGCGCCCGGCAGGGAAACACCCCCTCTTTCGGACGCTTGTAATCGCATGACGGGTGCAGTCAGCCCAGCCAGTGGAACACGGTCCCCGCCGGGGCTTGCTCCCGCACAGCAGGCGCTCCGGGAGGGCGCAGCGCCGCGGCCGCGGCGGCGAGGTCGAGCCCGCCGCTTCCCGGCGAAGCTCCTCCGGCGGGTATTGCCCCCGCGATGCGGATGGCGGCGCCCTTCGGCACGAGCGCGAACAGCGCCTGCATGTCGGCATCGCCGACCCGGATGCAGCCGAGCGAGCGCCCGTCGCCGATAGAGGCGGCATCCGCCGTGCCGTGCACCGCGATGGCGCCCAGCCCCAGCGCCGCGGCGCCGTACACGCCCGGCGTCCTGCCCGCGGGAGCGATCACCCGCTCCCGCACGGCGAACGTGCCGTCCGGCGTCGGCGACTCCGGACGGCCGATTCCGGCGCGGGCCTCCAGCACCGCGCCTCCGGCAGTCAAGAGCAAGCGGTGATCCCGCTTGCTCACGGTCACCCGCACAGGCTCGAACGGAACGTTCGCCTGTGCGGAAGCGCTTGCGGGAAGGATGATACCCGCAAGCGAAGCCCCCGGCAGGTTCGGCGTCAGGGCCGAACCTGCATCTGCGGCGGCGGGCCGGTAGACCCACCCGCCTCCACCGTCGTAAGACGGGCTCACCCGGGTGGAGCCCGTCACGGCTTCCCGCGGCACGAAGCTGAGGTAATTTCCGGGATAATCGCGGACCAGCTCGTCCAGGCTTGCCGGAAATTTCCCTCCATGGTCCGCCGCGTATGCCCCGAGCGCCGTGCGGATGAGCTGGGTGCCAATCCGCGTCAGCACCTGAGCGCGCGGCGCGCCTTCACCCAGATAGGTGATCTCCGCGGTTTTGCGGAGCGATGGCGCATATTGTGCCGCCGCGAAAGCACCCTCCACTTCGGTGGGATCTTTGACCGGGACCACTTGTCCGTCCATACCCGGGAGCGCGTCTTGTCCGGTCAGCCGGACTGCGTAAATGACCCGGCTTTTTTGCGGATTCCGCCCGATTAGAAGCTCCATCTCCTCCCGGAGGATCGTCTCCGCCCGGGCGATGCCCGTACCTGGGGACAGCCGCAGCAGGTAAGGCCGCTCATCCGGTTCCACGCCGGAAAGTTCCTCCGGGCGTAAAGAAGCAGCTTCCGGCGAGAAGCTGCTTCCTTCTTGAGGCTGAGATACATGCGATTCGTAGCTTGAGGGCTTTCCGTTTTCCGCGGCGGAAGCGGTCTGTTTGTTTCCTGCTCCCGAGAGGAGAATGACCAGCAGGACCAAATTGATGACGATGAGCGCATAGAGGAAAGTCCGCAAAAATTTGTTGAATTTGCTTCCCGTTGCCGCCTCCAGCTCTTTGCGGACTCCCGCCAGATCGCTTTCCTCCCGCTTCGCCAGCTCGTGTACGGCCCGGTTGGCGTCGGAGTAAAACGGGGAGGGGTACGTTTTCATCACCTCTTGATAGTGAAAAAGCGCCCTGGGCAGGTTCCCCTGCTCCCTTGCCCGCTCTCCCATGCGAAAATGTGCTTCGGGAGACGTTTTATCGGCATAGCGGATGACTTTATCGAAATACTGCGGGTCTCCCCGGCTGATGTATAAATTTTTGTTGACTCGCACCAGATGCGGTTCTAAAGGATGCGAAAACCGGTTCGTCGCTCCTCCCATTCCCTACCTCCTGTTTGCTGTAATGAGAGATTAATAGGCTGTTCGATACATATTGTATCAATATAAATACAATTTGTATAGTTATAATCGTACGCCAATTTTTGCGTGCGGCTCTTCGCTATTTTTCTCACTATTCCGCCTTCGTTCGGTGTATGAATTGTTCACCTTGCAAGCAAACTAACAGTCGGAGGTGGATTCCATGGCAGGAAGAAACAGCAAGCCCAAAAATCGCGGTCCGGCCAGTCAACCGGGCAGACTTGACCAGTTCGGCGATAAGCTGGCCGACGGCAAAGGTCCAGTACCGAAGCCCGAAAACGTTTTAGGGGAGTAACTTCTTTTCTCCGCACCGATTCCGTCTTCACACGAAAAAAGCCTTCCGGCCCTTTCGGTCCGGAGGCTTTCTTTATTTATTCGTTTTACCCCAATACATACCGGCTCAGCATCGCGTACACGTCGTTAATGTTGGCGCTTTTGTTAAATTTCTTGACGATAGGCTCGTGGGTGCTCGACAGCCAAATTTTAAGCTCCGCATCCAGATCGAACGTCCCCGCGCTCTCTTTCGCGAACCGGATAATACTTTTGTAAGGAACGGACATGTATTCCACTTTGGAGCCCGTTACCCCTTGCTTATCGATCAGAATAAGGCGTTTGTTCGTAAAAACGAACCCGTCCCGGATAATTTTGTACGCGACCTGCACCTGCTCGCCCGGAATAAGAAACGGCTCCAGTTCCTTTTGAAGCTTCTCCGGAGACATTTCCGAAGCATTTCCCAATAAACCGTCCAAGATCCCCACAGCTCATCAGCTCCCTTGCCCATAATCCTTATTTTAACACACCTCGAACCGGGACGAATCCGTCTTTTAAAAATCCCCGTCGCCGTTGTCCTGCGCGGCTTCGCGTTCCAGCCGCGCCAGAACGGACTGGATATCTTCGGGCTGAAGCAGCTCCACGGGTGAAACTCCCTTTTCAAAATGAAGGGAGCTGCCGCTCAGCAGGACGACATACTGATCGCCGAACTTGGCAAAATGTACTTTTCTCCCGTAATCCGCGAGCTTCCCTTTTACGGTCAAATGATCGAGCTTAAACGTCATGCCCAGATCCGGCTGCTGCTCCACCAGAAAGTTGGCGGCCTCCATGACAAGCTCCGGCGCCCATTTCTCCTGCAGCTCGCGCTTCTCGCTTGCCGCCCAGAGTTCAAGGTCCCTCTCCTCGGCTTCTTTCTGCTCGGGATGGGCTTCCAGCGTCTGCTCGATATGCTGCTGAACCAGATTGACAACCTGATGATTCAGAAGCTCCGGCATGGACTTTTCATACTCCACGAATTTAAGCAGATCCTCGAAATATTTGGCGTGCGACGGCTGATGGATTTTCAGCTCCCAGTCCTCAAGCATGCCGACCTCCGGCATATACGGATACTGGATCGCTTTCATATTTTTCGCGTTGATGGCCATTTCCACTTCATGCAGCAGACTGGATTCATCCGTAATGCGGGCTATTTTGGGCTCGAAATCGCATTTCATCACGAATACGAACGGCTCGTCGAAATACTGCGGCAGCTTGGCGCTGGCCGTAATGAGCGCTCCGCTGCGCACCGAACTCGTCTGGATGTAAGCTCTTGCCAATTCATCGCTTTCTTTCAGGAAATCGTCCCTTGACGAGGCGCTGCGAAGTCTGGCGAACATATTGTAGTTCGGATTCGTTTCGAGGCCGCACCCCGGTTCCGTTATAAACCGTCCGATTTTGGTCGGAACTTGCTCCGACTGGGGATTACGTTCCACTTTGCGCTTGGCCAGCCGGGCAAACTCGCCGCCCAGAAACTGTTCGAGCGCACTGCCTTCGTAAGCGTCCCCGTCCAGAGTCTGAAAATGACGGTAAGCCTTGCCCGTCCCTTCTTCGCGTATGACAAAAAATGAGATAAATTTCACTTCGAATTTCATGCTTTTTTCCCCTTTATCCGTTAACCTGCTGTCTAACCTTCTCTGATTGTAGCGAATCCCGCGATTTTTGACAAAAGAAACTGACTCCGGACAAAAAAAACTGCCAGACCGTGTGATTGTTGGAAGCCTCGACCTGTCTATATTAGTAGGAACGATAGAAATACGATTTACTATGGAGTTGGGGTGTACGATGAGATGATTTATGGAACGATGTTGTTGGAAACGGATATCGAATTGTTCGCCGCAGCACTTTCGCAGACCGAAGTCTACATCTGGGGAATGGATCACAACGATGTGTATGTCCAAATCGGACGAGGTTTTATCGAGAAATACAACCAGGACCAAGTGAAAATCCGTTCGAGCCTCAATAGCTGTACGATGATTTACTCCAGAGAAAAATGCGAATTCAGCGCCAAAACCGAGAGCGCGGAAGAGCAGCCTAAGTAAGCAAGCCAGAAAACCCGTATAATATAGAGATGAAATGAAGCCGACCCTACATACCTTACAAATGTGCGCCTATTTAAATAGCAGGAACAACCTTTAGATGATAAATAACTATTCTTATTAACTGCTAAAAACCCCCTCGGGCGAGGGGGTTTCTTTTTGCTGCGCGGACGGGCATGGACGAGCCCGGAACCTTCGTACGGGACCTGCATAAGCTGTAGCAGTACAGGATGTAAGCCCAAGACGGAGGGATTCCCGTGAATGTGGAACTGATGGGACTGCATGTCGTTTATGTATGTTTTATTGCCCTTATTATCGGGTTTATGCTGTTTCGTAAAGATACGACGCCGGTTTGCCTGATCGGCATTTTCTTGCTGGGCCTCGCCGCTACCGGCTCGCTTCCCCAATCGGTCGGAGGCATTTTCACAAGCCTCATCTATGCCATGAAAGAGCTTCTGCCGACCATACTCGTCATCTCGGTCATCGTCGGCATGAGCCAGGTTCTCTCGTTGTCCGGCGTCAGCGACACGATGATTTCCCCCGCGGCGAAGCTTATCCGCAGCCCCGGAGCGGCCTTCTGGATCATCGGTATCGTCATGATGACCGTTTCCTGGTTTTTCTGGCCGTCGCCGGCCGTGGCGTTGATCGGGGCCGTGTTACTCCCGGCGGCGGTCCGGGCCGGTCTGCCGGCTATGGGGGCGGCCGTGGCCATGAACTTGTTCGGCCACGGCATCGCGCTTTCCGGCGACTACGTCATCCAGGCCGCCCCGAAGCTGACCGCCGACGCCGCCGGGCTACCCGTCGGCAGCGTCATGGAAGCTTCCATCCCGCTCGTCGCCGTGATGGGAGCGGTCACGACCGCGACCGCTTTCTGGTTCCTGCGGCGCGATTTGAGAAGCGGCGCTTTGAAACCGGAAAGCGCTATCAAGCCACCGGCCCCCGTCATCGGGGGCACATCTTCCGGCGGGAAGCTGCTGTCCGGCAGGCGGCGCCTGCTTCTCGCTGTCGCGATTCCCCTGCTGTTCGCGGCCGACATTGCGGCCATGTTCAAGCTGAACCTGCAGGGAGGGGAAGCGACCGCTCTGATCGGCGGGACGGCCGCCCTGATCCTGCTGCTCGTCTCGCTCATGGCGCACCGCGGGGGCGGGTTCGGTAAAACGACCGCTTACCTGGTGGACGGGTTTCATTTCGGCTTTAAGGTATTCGGTCCCGTCATTCCGATTGCGGCCTTCTTTTACCTCGGCGACGCGGCTCTTACCGAACTGTACGGGCATGTCCTCCCGGCCTCCTCGCACGGGATCGTGAACGATCTCGGGCTGGCGCTGGCCCAGACTGTGCCCGTCCATCCGGCCGCAAGCGCCGTCACGCTGACAGCCGTGGGCGCCATCACCGGGCTGGACGGGTCGGGCTTCTCCGGCATCTCACTCGCCGGCTCGGTCGCCAGCCTGTTCTCCTCCGCCCTCGGCGCGGGAGCCGCTACCTTGACGGCTCTCGGCCAGGTGGCCGCCATCTGGGTCGGAGGCGGCACGCTCATCCCGTGGGCGCTCATTCCCGCCGCCGCCATCTGCGGTGTCGATCCTTTCGAGCTGGCCCGGCGGAACCTGAAGCCGGTGATGATCGGCCTGGCCGTCACAACCGTCTTCGCGATGTTTCTGATCTGATCCGGCGGAGAACATGCGGTACTCAGGATGCGCGTCAGCCACGGCCGTGTTCCATGCAGACCCTTTCCAGCGTCGCTCTTGCTTGGTTCTTGCTTCGTTCTTGCTTCGTTCTTGCTTCGTTCTAGCTTCGTTCTAGCTTCGTTCTAGCTTCGTTCTAGCTTCGTTCTAGCTTCGTTCTGGCTTGGTTCCTGCCTGGTTCTTGCTTGGCATTCGCTGCCTTTCTCGGCTTTTTCCACCTTCTTACCGCGCTCAAGGATTCCCCTGCATCCTTCGGCAGCAAGAACGGTATCTAACGTCCGGTAGAGGCTCCGCCTTCGCAAGGCAGCCCTTCGCCCTCTTCCCTGCCCGCCGCATCCGGCGGGCATTCTTTTTCGAATGCCGCTATAAGATCTTTCATGAGCTTCATGGCCGCTCCCGCATCCAGCGCATAATATTTTTCCGTGCCCTGCTGACGGATCGTTACGATCTCCGCCTGCTTGAGCAGTTTGAGGTGGTGGGAAATGGCCGGTCTCGACAGGTGCGAATGCTCCGTGATGCTTTTGACGTTCATGGGCCCGTGTTTGCCGAGCAGCAGAATAATCTGCTGTCTAGCCGGATCTCCCAAAGTCCGGAACAAATTCGTACACTGCTCAAAATACTCCATCGTAGTCATTTCTGTTGTTCCGCTCATACGATCACATCTTTCTTCATCGATGCGGCCGGAAGGGATGCGGGAGAGGACGCCTAGATCAGCTTGCGGCCGAGGTTCTCGGCCTTGTCCAGCCAGGATTCCCGCTTGGCCGCCGTGGATAATTTAAGCGATCCGAGCGTTGTCACGCGTACCGGCTTAAATCCGCTGAATTCGAGGGTCCCCTTCTTCATCGCCTTATGGCCGGGGCTTCCGCTTATAGTCTGATAATACCATACCGGAGTGTCCATCGTCACAATGAGGCGGGCGCTCTTCCCCTTAAGCAGTTTTTCCCAGGCGAATGAGTCCTTGCTCTTGTACTTAAAAGCGAAGCCCGGTAGAAATACCCGGTCGATCAGCCCTTTGAGAAGAGCTGGCATGGTCCACCACCAGGTCGGATAGACGAACACGACGTGGTCGGCCCAGCGGATCGACTCCTGGATTCCAAGCAGATCGGACTCCAGCTCCGTCCGCTTTCTGTACCCGTAAGCCAAATTCGGATTGAATTCGAGATCGCTGATCTGCACAAAACGAATTTCCGCTCCGGCTGCGGCCGCCCCCTTGCGGTACGATTCCGCCAAAGCGGTGCAGTAGCTCTCCCGGTCGGGATGTCCTTGAATGATTAAAACGCGTGACGGTGCCTGTGTTGTCATAAGAAGAAACCTCCATCTGATCATTAATTCAGTTCGTATGTTTAAGTATTTAAACCTTTAAACCAAAGATAAGCCCCGTTTCATTATTTGTCAATCAAAAATCATGGCTGATGAATCCGCAACAAAAAAAGCCTTCATGCGAAGGCTTAAGAATTCTCGTAAATTTTCCGGTATTTTTCATTGAAAGCGTCGATCCAATCCCCATTAATCGGCCCGTTTTTAATTTCATACAAGCGGTCCGTCAAAACATAAACGGTATTGTTATTTGCGTAATCAAAATCCTTTCGGCTTTATCGCTCGCGAGTTCGAATTCGGACGATAAAACCCTTTGAAACAAACAAAAAAACCGCGCATGCGCGCGGCTTTCGAATGACGAATTCGTCGGATAAACTTGCCTTGTATAAACCAAAAATCTAAAAGTGCACGTTTCATGCCGCTCCCGTTTATTCCGGAAGACACCAGTCAATCGGCTCGATTCCCTGCTCCCGAAGCCATGCGTTGGCTTTCGAATAAGGCTTGCTGCCGAAAAATCCCCGGTGGGCGGAAAGCGGACTCGGATGAGGAGCTTTGATGACGCCGTGCCGGTTCAAGTCGATCAGCTGCGTTTTGGACTGCGCGTGGCTTCCCCACAAAATAAAAAGAACGGGGGTCTCTTTGCGGTTCAGCGTTTCGATGACTTTATCCGTAAAAAGCTCCCAGCCTTTTCCTTTGTGGGAATTCGCTTCACCGGCCCTCACGGTCAGCACCGTGTTCAGAAGGAGCACCCCCTGGTCGGCCCAATGCTTCAAATACCCCGTGCCCGGGAGAGGACAGCCGATATCGTCCTTCATTTCCTTGAACATGTTTTTGAGCGACGGAGGGGCGGGTACGCCCGGTTTGACGGAAAAGCTCAAGCCGTGAGCCTGACCCGGTCCGTGATAAGGGTCCTGCCCCAGAATAACCGCCTTCACATCCTTAAACGCCGTATAATGCAGGGCATTGAAAATATTGTGCATCTCGGGATAGATCGTCCGCTCCGCGTATTCCTGCTTCAAAAACTCCCTGAGCTTCAGATAGTATGGTTTCTCGAATTCCTCCGACAGTAATTCTGCCCAGTCATTCTTCAAGATCGTCATCGCTTATGTCTCCTTCCTATTCCTCCGTTTCCAGTCTTCCGGTAGACGGATCTGCAAGAACCAGCCGGGCCGAAACTTCCTCTCCGCCCTGCCGTTCCAGTTTGAGCTTGGCCGTTTTTCCTTTTTCCAGCAGTGCTTTCACCTGGGCATCCGTCAAGCTCCGTCCGAAGCTTTCCTTCCAGATGACGAAGGTGCAGCCAGTCTTGTAATGCGAACAGCCATATCCTTTCTTACCCATAAAAATGGTTCCGCCGCAGCCGGGCCGAGGACAAGCGCCAACCACACGCGGCCCGTCCGCCGGTTTAGCCGCAGCAGAGGCACCCGGGCCTGCCGCTTGTCCCGCGGAGGCTCCGCGGGAGCGCTGGCCGGCAGCTTGGCCCGCTGTGGTCCGGGAGCTGCGCCCGGATGCCTGCCCTTCGGCCCCCGCCGTCTCCCGCACGGGCGCCTGTCCCGCGC
>NZ_BBJT01000001.1 GCF_000739915.1 Paenibacillus chitinolyticus NBRC 15660
GCCGGGCTCTGTGGTTTTTTTGCCGAAAATTCCGGACTCCTGCGGCACTATGAAAACAATTGTAAAGGTTTCGTAAATAAAATCATATTCAAATCACCGCTTCTGTTGTAAAATCGGAATTATGTTTCAAAAAGGCAGCAAATTTTGGCATAGCCTTTTGCGGGAAGCAGAGGCTGTTTCTAAATCGGAAGCGGCCGCCAACTTTACCACCACCAAAGGGGAGAGTCATCATGAAGGCAAAGAAAGCAGTGAGTCTGACTGTATCCGCTATGCTGTTATTCGGAACCGTTTTCACAAGCGGGCGGGCTGCGGCGGAAACGGCTGAACCGGCTAAACCGGCCAAAGCCGACACGGAGATTTCCATTCTGGGAACCTCGGACATTCACGGACGTTTTATGCCGTGGGATTATGCGCTGGACGGGCCTAACACGAACGGAAGTCTGACCCAGCTTTTCACCATGATCAAAAAAGTGCGGCAGGAGAATCCGAACACGGTTCTCGTGGATGCCGGGGACATGATTCAGGACAACTCCGCGGAGCTGTTCAACGACCAGCCGAAGTCTCCTATGATGGTCGCGATGAACGAAATGAATTACGATGCCTGGGTCATGGGCAACCATGAATTTAATTTCGGGCTGGACGTTTTCAAAAAGATTACTTCGCAATACAAAGGGCAGATGCTCGGCGGCAATATTTACAAAGACAACGGGGATAGATTCCTTCCTGCGTATACCATTATCGAAAAAGCGGGCGTGAAAATCGGTATTATCGGAATGGACACCCCTATGACAGCCGAGTTTGAGAAGGGAACCGACCACCTGGACGGAATTCAGTTCAAAAATCCGGTGGATGAGACGAAAAAAGCCGTAAAAGAGCTGGAAGGCAAAGTCGACGTGATGATCGGCCTCATGCACATGGGGATCGAGAACGAGAACGGCGTGCCGGGAACCGGTGTCGCGGACGTCGCCAATGCGAATCCGGAGCTGGCCGCGATTTTCGCGGGACATATGCACAAGCTGGTCAAATCGGAGACCATTAACGGCGTTCTTATCGCCGAACCGGACAAGTACGGTACACATGTTTCCCGGATCGACCTGACCTTCACGGAGAAGGACGGGAAAATGGTCCTTAAGGACAAGAAAGCGGCCGCTCTCCCTGTCAAAGACGCAAGCGGAGTTACAGCCGTTTCTGATCCCGAGCTGGAAAAAACGCTGAAACCGTTTCACGACTTTGCGCGGGCGGACGCCAATATCGAAGTGGCCCAATTGAAAGGTATGAACCTCGTTCCGAAGAACGAGATTGAAGGCATTCCGAGCGTACAAATCCAGGAGACACCTTTATCGGACTTTTTCAGTGAAGTGATGCTTCATTACAGCAAGGCCGACGTAGTCGCGCACCAGATCGACAACGACAAGGCGCGTCTGGATATCGGGCCGATCAAGAAGAAAGATATCGCGTACAACTACCAGTTCGCCCTCGGCGAAATTACAGTCTATAAAGTAACGGGCAAAGATGTAAAGGATTATATGGAATGGGCGGTAGGGTATTTCAATTCCACTCGTCCGGGCGACGTGACCGTCAGCTTTGACAAAAAACGGCGCGCGTCCAAATACAGTACGAACGATTTCTTCGGCGGGGTCAAGTATGACATTGATTTGACGAAGCCTTACGGCAGCCGCATTACGAATCTGCGTAAAATGGACGGCACTGCCATCCGGCCGGAAGACAGCTTGAAGCTGGGCATGAACGCTTACCGGATGGACGCGCTGAAAGCGAAGGGCGGCGCTCTGGAAGGCCGCAGCTTCGAGCAGCTCTGGTCGTCGAAAGACGCGACCGCCTTCGGTGAGATGGGCGGAACGATCCGCAGCCGCGCGATCGCTTACCTGAAAGAAGTGAAGAACGGGGTTTACGAGCCGCAAGTCCAGAACAACTGGAAAATTCTCGGCGTGGACACGACTTCCCCCGAGCGGGCCGACGTGGTCGAGCTGATCAATTCGGGCATCCTGCCGGTACCGAAGACGGAAGACGGCAAGTACACAAACGTCGAGTCCATCAATATCCTGGACGCCGTCACGAAAGAAGAAGTCGCCGCTCTTGCCGGAAAAGCCAAGGTGGACGTAAGCCTGTTCGACGGCGTTCAAACCAAAGGCGAATTTTACCGCAAGCTGAACGCGGCGGTTAAAGCGGCCGGAAACGGCAGCGGAGAACCGACCGCACCTGAGCCGAAACCAAAACCAGAACCGAAGCCAGAACCAAAGCCGGAACCAAAGCCAGAACCAAAACCAGAACCAAAACCAGAACCAAAACCGGAACCAAAACCGCAACCGGCTGTTAAGAAGCAGGCGCAAGTGACGTCCTACTTCCTGAATGTGCGGACAAAAGCTTCCGCGACCGCGAAAATTATTACCGCCGTACCGAAAGGGACGATTCTGGAAGTGCTCGGCACCAGCTACGGCTGGGTGAAAGTATCCTATAAAGGAAGCATCGCTTACGTTTACGGCGAGTATGTGAAGATGCTCCCGTAACGAAAGCAGCAGTCCGGCCTCGGGGCCGGGCTGCTTTTTTATTTGCGGCCTGCTTTGCGTTCTGCGCTTGGACTTAGAGTTCACTCTAGTCCGTACACTTACCTTCATAAATCTGTTCGGAGTTCGCCGACATATCCTTTTACGCAAGGACGCGGCGGGGCTAATTGACGGAGCAGGACCGGACGTGCAACAATTTTCGGTAGGAGATTCTGCCGCGGCCCGTTCGGAGATGGATAAGGAAGTAAACCTGAAGCGGCGGGGCAAGCTGTCGGAAGAACATAACGAACAGTGGAAAAGAAGATAAGCGGGATGGAAGTGGTCAAAAGCGCCGCATTCGACAAACGAACATACTACCGGGCCATACCGGACGGAATCAAGGGCAGCGGCCAACCACGATCCGCCCACCCGCCCGGAACGAATAACGGTTGGTCCGCCAACCATCTTGTTTTTTGACCGATATCGGCAAGAAAGTGTAACAGCCACTACAAGAAAAAGGAGCGAATGCCCTTGAAAATCGTCATTGCGCCGGATTCCTATAAAGGCAGCCTATCCGCCAAGGAAGCGGGGCTTGCCATCGAGAGAGGCGTTCTCGGGGCAGGCATCGGGAACTTCACGACCTCGGTTATTCCGATGGCGGACGGCGGCGAAGGGACCCTGGAATGTCTCATGGAATCTACTAAAGGCCGGATGGTTCGCGCCGTCGTGAAGGACCCGCTGGGCAGGGACATATCTGCCGTCTTCGGCATTCTCGGTGACGGCAGGACCGGGATCATCGAGATGGCCAAGTCGTCGGGACTGTATTTGCTGGAAGAATCCGAACGGAACCCGCTGCTGACGTCCACTTACGGATTCGGGCAGTTGATAGCGGCTGCGCTGGATGAAGGGTGCCGCCATTTTATACTCGGCTTGGGCGGAAGCGCCACGAACGACGGGGGAGCGGGGATGCTCCAGGCCTTGGGTGTGGAGCTGCGCGACAGCGGAGGCAGACCTCTCCCGGCCGGGGCAGGCGGAGGGGCGCTGGGCGAGGTCGCCGGTATTACGGCGAACGGCCTCGACAGGCGGCTGGCCGACTGCACCTTTACGCTGGCGTGCGACGTGACCAACCCCTTCACGGGTCCTCGCGGCGCATCCGCCGTTTTCGGGCCCCAGAAGGGAGCGGCGCCGGACATGGTCGACCGGCTGGAGAGCAACCTTGCCCGCTTTGCTGATGTGATCCGGGATTGTACGGGCACCGCCCTGCACAGGCTACCCGGAACGGGAGCGGCGGGCGGTTTGGCCGGCGGCATTCTCGCTTTCTTGAATGCCAAGCTGGAACCGGGCTTCTCGATCGTCTCCGCGGTTACGGGACTGGAGGCGGCGATCAAGGGAGCCGACCTAGTCCTTACCGGAGAAGGCCGCACAGATGCCCAGACGGCAGGGGGCAAGACGCCGGCCGGAGTAGCCGGACTGGCCGCGAGGCACGGCGTGCCGGCCGTGGTGCTGGCCGGGTCCGTCGGCGATGGGATCGAGGAACTTTACGGGCAGGGAGTCACGGCCGTGTTCAGCATCGTAAACGGACCGATGTCCCTCGAAGAGGCGATGCGCCGCACTCCGGAGCTGCTGGAACAGACGGCCGCGCAGGTTATGCGCATTTTCGCCGTCAGGAAGTGAGCGGTTCTTCTTCCGGCTTCGCGTCGGGATTGTGCTCGGGAGCCGTCTCACCGGCATGGAATACTTTCCGTGTCAGTTCGATAAAAGCCAGCAGGGGCGGCGTCATCCATTTATCTTTGTGCCAGGCGATTTGGGTGAACAACGCGTCCTCGGGCGCTTCCCAAGCCAGCTCGGCCAGCTTCCCTTCACGCAGGTCGGCGGCTACAACCATGCCGGGCAGAAAGGCGATTCCGAGGCCGGACATAACACACTGCTTGATGGCTTCGATGCTTGCAAACTCGAATTTGTTTAGCGGATAGACGGAAACGGAGGCGAAGGTCCGCTCTAGGATTGTCCGGTAGGAACATCCGGCTTCCGTCAACAGGAACGTTTCGTGTTCCAGATCCTTCGGCGACAGATTCTTCGCGTCCGCGAGCGGATGATCGGGCGAGGCGACGATTTTGAGCTCCTCCCGGATCAGCGTTTCGATATGCAGTGCATCACGCGGCTTGCAGCTGTCCATGATAAAGGCGATATCAAGAACGCCTTCCAGCAGCTGCTCCCTGGCATGAGCATCCGAATTCGAGGGCCGGAACACGAGCTTCACATTCGGAAACCGGGCTTTAAATTCTTTGAGCAAAGCGGGAAGACGGTACGTGCACTGGCTTTCCTGGGCGCCTATCACAAGCGTTCCGGTCTGTTCTTCGTCCCCGCGGACGACCTGTTTGGCCTCTTCCGTCAGGGTAATGATTTTGTCGGCGTACAATTTAAATTGGCGCCCCGCTTCCGTTAAAACGAGCCGTTTGCCGAGCCGTTCGAACAAGGGGGCTCCAAGCTCGGATTCCAGCGCTTTGATTTGAGCGGTCACACTGGATTGGGCAAAATTAAGCATCCGGGCCGTCTGGGTAAAATTCAGGTTTTCGGCGGCGGTTTTAAACGTCAGAAGTTGTTTGGTTTCCATCGCTGCTTCACTCTTTCATCGAAAAAAATGATTGATGACATCGAAATAATCGTCTTTGGTGATCGTTCTCTTTATTGTAAAATGAGAGGGTAATGTCCGGCAAGAGTTGAAACACCGGAACAAATCGCTAAATGAAGAAAAGAGGCATCCCGCGCTCGCACTGCGGACGGGCACGAGCCTGCCGACTATCGAACCGAGGAGTGAACGCAACCATGTCAATCGCAGTCATTTACGGGGGAACGCGTCCCGATGGAAATACGGAGCAGCTGACGGAGGAAGCCGTCAAAGGTCTGACAGTCGACCGGATTCATCTCAACACGTACACAATCCGGGCGATTATCGACGGACGTCATGCGGAAGAGGGATTTCCGGAGATGAACGACGATTACAAAGAAGTGATCGACCGGGTACTTGCCGCGGACGTTCTTATTTTTGCGACACCGGTGTACTGGTACAGCATGTCGGGAATCATGAAAAACTTCGTGGACCGCTGGTCGCAGATGATGAGGGACGGGGACTACCCGGATTTCAAAAAAACGATGGCCGCCAAAAAGGCCTACGTCATCGCCGTCGGAGGCGATCTGCCGGAAATCAAGGGTCTGCCGATGATCCAGCAGTTTCAGTATATTTTCGACTTTATGGGCATCCGTTTCGAGGGCTACATCCTAGGCAAGGGGAATAAACCCGGCGATGTCCTGCAGGACGCGGAAGGAATGTTTGCGGCGGAGCGGCTCAGAAACAAGCTTGCGGCGCTTAACTAAGAAGCGGTACGCCAGCAAGGCGCAGTCCGGGGAACGCAGGCAGGAAGCCGGTCCGGAAAAGCGCCGAAGCTGGATGCGGCACGAAAAACCGATATGCTCTGTTGCGGGCATACCGGTTTTTCGTGTTCCGGGCGCTGCTGCCGATCGAAAGAAATCGCGGCTGCGGCAAACGCCGGAAAAACGGTGTCCGCTTTATGCGGACACCCGGCATCTTCAGTATTGAAACGCCGCAGTAAACTTGTTAGGCCGGAGTATCGTGCCGCTGCCGTAAGCAGCGCCGGAAGCCGGTCAGCCCTACGCGCGCGTACCGGCTTTACGTCTTTCAGACGAACAGGCCCAAACGGCTGTTAAGCGTCTTTTCCAGCTCCTCCGGGGCCAGGGGCTGTCTGCTTTTGACGTCTCCGTCCGTCTCGATCAACTGGTCGCCCGAAATCGTCACCCGTCCCGTCGCGGTCGCTTTCGTCGCAAGCAGCTTCTGCGTAAAATGGGACTCGGGCGACGTTTGGTTGAACGTGCACGCTTCGGCAAAGCTCCCGAGGGAGCGGGGCGCCGCCGAGAAGCGGTACAGCGCGTTCCAGTCCCCGTCCTCGCCGGCCCTCTGGAGATCGTACAGACCGTCCGCTTCCGGCACTTTCGCGGCCCGGTAAACGCCGCTTACATCCTCCACCGGTGTCCCGTCCAGCGGAACAGGCGAGCGGGCGGAGTCGCCGAAGCCGACGTCGACCAGATAGGACCGGTCCAGTTCGGCCAGGATGGTCGCATGGCTTTCCGGCATCCCCCACGTTCCGTCCGGCTTGGCGACGGTAGCCGCAATGAGGCGCACTGAGAAACCAAGCTCCTTGAGGAGTGTGCTGAAAAGCCCGTTGAGTTCGTAGCAGAAGCCTCCGCGGCGGCGCCCGATCACCTTTTCGTAAAAGGAAGCGACGTCCAGCGTGATCGGCACTTGACGGATTACGTCCAGATTTTCAAAAGGCACGTGAAGCATATGTCGGAGTTGAAGCTCCGTCAGGGCAGCCAAATCCGGCTTAGCCGGACGGTTCGTGTCCATTCTTTTCAGATAAGCCTCGACATTCATGCAAGCACCACCTCATCAAATAGAAGTCCGATTGATTTTTCTATTCCAGACTACCTCCTTATGGAAAGTCATACAAGTGCCGGATGGGAAAACTAGGTAAAAAAGGCGGGGGTAATAAAATTACCGACGCCTAAGCGCCGAAAGACAACCGCAGGTTGACATTTTGCCGAAAATGCTGTAAAAATGGAATATCTGAAAATAAACCCGAGAAATTCATTGACGAGAACGAGTACGCTGATCCCTTGTTCCCCAGAGAGTTGGCCGCGCGCTGAAAGCCAATGTACAAGAATGAGCAGAAAATCCTCTCCGAGAAGGAAAGCTGAAGCAGGCCAGTAAGCTGACCCGGGATCCCGCCGTTACAAGGGACGCGTATGATCGTACGCAGATGAGGTGCCGCAGAGCTTGAACGAGAAGGCTATGGCGGAACAAGGGTGGTAGCGCGAGATCCAATCTCGTCCCTTACGGGGCGGGATTTTTTTGTTGTCTTCAGAACGAAGCCGGAAAGGATGACGGAACATGAACAAAGTGGATGTCAAAGAAAAAGCAAGAACCCGGGAGCTGCGCGTCCTGAACCAATGGAGGGAGGACGATACGTTCCGCAGGTCGATGGAGAACCGGGAAGGCAAGCCGAACTTCGTCTTTTACGAAGGTCCGCCAACGGCGAACGGCAAGCCGCATATCGGGCATGTGCTCGGCCGCGTCATCAAAGATTTTATCGGACGCTACAAAACGATGTCGGGCTACCGCGTCGTCCGTAAAGCCGGCTGGGATACGCACGGGCTGCCGGTCGAACTGGGCGTCGAGAAGCAGCTGGGTATTTCGGGCAAGCAGGAGATCGAGGAATACGGCGTGGCCAAGTTTGTGGAAACGTGCAAGAACAGCGTGTTCGAATATGAAAAACAGTGGCGCGAGCTGACCGAGGCCATCGCTTACTGGACGGATATGGAGCATCCGTACGTGACGCTGACGAACGATTACATCGAGAGCGTCTGGCATGTACTGTCGACCATCCACAAGAAAGGGCTTCTGTACAAGGGCCACCGTGTCAGCCCGTACTGCCCCGATTGCCAGACGACGCTGAGCTCACACGAAGTGGCGCAGGGCTACGAGGATGTGAAAGATCTGAGTGCCACGGTCAAGTTCAAGAGCAAAGCGGCGGACGAGTATTTCCTCGCATGGACGACGACTCCCTGGACGCTTCCGGCCAACGTGGCGCTCGCGGTAAACAAGGATCTCGACTATGTCAAAGTGAAGCATAACGGGGAAGTGTACGTGACGGCACAGAACCTCGCCGAAAAAGTTTTCGGAGACGAAGCAGAAGTCCTCTCCGTGCATAAAGGGGCCGAGTTCGTCGGAACCGCGTATGAGCCGCCCTTCGGCTATCTGGAGCTGACCAAAGGCCATCTGGTCGTAGACGCGGACTATGTCAGCGATGCGAGCGGTACCGGGATCGTGCATATCGCGCCCGCGCACGGGGAAGACGATTACCGCACGACACGCCAGCATGGGATCGACTTCGTCCATGTCGTGAAGCAGGACGGCACCTATGCTGCGGAAATTACCGATTTCGCGGGCCGTTTTGTGAAAGATTGCGACGTGGATATCGTGAAAAAGCTGTCTGAACGAGGACTGCTTTTCTCCAAAGAACGTTACGAGCACAGCTATCCGTTCTGCTGGCGCTGCAAGTCGCCGCTGCTTTATTACGCGATGGAAAGCTGGTTTATCCGGACGACGGCTGTCAAGGACCAGCTTATCGCGAACAACAACGAAGTAAGCTGGTATCCCGGCCATCTCCGCGAAGGGCGTTTCGGGAAATTCTTGGAGGAGCTGGTGGACTGGAATATCAGCCGCAACCGGTACTGGGGAACTCCCCTTAACGTATGGGTATGCGGGGATTGCGGAGAGGAATTTGCTCCGGGAAGCCACCAAGAGCTGCGTGATCGTGCCGTCGATCCCGTGGATGAGAGTCTTGAGCTTCATAAGCCTTACGTGGATGACGTCAAGCTCCGCTGTTCGTGCGGCGGGGTGATGGAGAGAACGCCGGAAGTGATCGACGTCTGGTTCGACAGCGGCTCCATGCCGTTCGCCCAGTATCACCACCCGTTTGGAGACGAGAAAACGTTCAACGAGCAGTATCCCGCGGATATGATCTGCGAAGGCATCGACCAGACGCGGGGATGGTTTTTCAGCTTGCTTGCGGTTTCGACCCTGTATAACGGCCGGGCTCCGTACAAGGCGGTTATTTCAACGGGGCACGTGCTGGATGAGAACGGGCTGAAAATGTCCAAGAGCAAAGGGAATGTCCTCGATCCGTGGAACATTATCGAAGAGTTCGGGACGGATGCGTTCCGCTGGGCGCTTCTGTCGGACAGTGCCCCCTGGAACAGCAAACGTTTCTCTAAGCAGATCGTCGCGGAAGCAAAATCGAAGATCGTCGATACGATTCACAATACGCATGCGTTCTTTGTTTTGTATGCGGATATCGACGGCTTTGATCCGGGTTCGTTCGAGCGGAAACCGCTGCGCAATGAGCTGGACCGCTGGATTTTGTCGCGGCTGAACAGCACGCTGGGTAGTGTCGTCAAAGGGCTGGACGCGAACGACTTCCTCAATCCGGCGAAGCAGATCGAGGTGTTCGTGGATGAGCTGAGCAACTGGTATATCCGGCGTTCGCGGGACCGTTTCTGGGGAAGCGGCATGTCGGAAGACAAAGTGGAGGCATATCAGACGCTGCACGAAGTTCTGCTCACACTGGCACGCATGATCGCGCCGTACGCTCCGCTGATCGCCGAAGACGTGTACGGCAATCTTGGAGGGAAAGGCAGCGTGCATCTGGCCGACTATCCGAAAGCGGACGAAGCCGCCGTCGACACTGCGCTGGAAAGCGAAATGGAGACGGCACGGCAGATCGTCGAACTGGCCCGCAGCGTCCGTAACGAAACGGCGATTAAGACCCGCCAGCCGTTATCGGAGCTTCTGATTTCGCTTGACCGCGAGTTCGCGCTGGACCGTTTTGAAGCGATCATCCAGGAAGAGATCAACGTAAAGCAGGTTCGTCTGGAGCACAGCGATGCCGGTTTCGTCCAGTTTGCGTTGAAGCTGAACCTGAAAGCGGCCGGCAAAAAATACGGCAAACTGGTCGGTCCTCTGCAAGCTTATTTGAAGAATCTTTCACCGGAAGAAACGAAGGAAGCGGTCAGCCGGGGAGTTTTGGATACGGAAGTACAGGGGGAAAGCGTGCACTTGACACTGGATGAGCTGCTCGTGGAAAAAACGGCAAAGCAAGGATTCGCTTCCGCATCCGGCTACGGCCTTACCGTCGCCCTGAATACGGAAGTGACCGAAGCGCTCAAGCAGGAAGGGGCTGTCCGCGAGGTCGTCCGCGCCGTTCAGGACTACCGCAAAAAGCTGGACCTGCCGATTGACCGGCGCATCACTCTTGTGCTGGACGCGGACCCGCAGCTTAAAGAGGCCTTACTGCGGTACGAACAGGTACTCCGCGATAACGTGTTGGTCAGCGCGATCCGTTACGAGAATGCGGAAGGTATGGAGGAAGTCGCCCTCGGCGAGTCCACTCTACGGATGCGGGTAGAATAAACGAAGATAACGAGCCGGTTTCACCCGAAAGGCGGCTCGCAGAATCAGGCATCAGGTGCTTCCGCAAAGCGGGAGGACCTGATTTTTTTGTTAGGGTGCGGTATGATAGAAGGATACGGAACGTGAAGGAGTCAGAGAGTCTGCGTGTCGGAGGAACCCCGCAACGATGTGCTGGGCTGGTTCGTGGGACATCTTGAAAAGGACGGGCAGGAGTATGTGTTTGCCCTTAATGTAGAGGCGGATATGGAGGCAAACGGAAGCGCGGCCCGCAAAATCGCGGGAGAAGTCCTGCACGGCATGCGGCTCTGGAATTGACCGAGGCGAATACGCAAGCACGAATCAAAAAAACGGGAAGAGACCCGGAGCAAACGAAGCATTCGAACATTCTATGGGGGCGATCTCATGATAAGAAACGGAAAGGCGCTGGCGGGAATCGGAGGTATCCTCCTTCTGCTGCTTTTGCCGGCTTGCAGTCAGGAAGAAACACCGCAGCACGCTTTCGAGGCCTATGTGAGCGGCTGGCAAGCACTCAATTACGAGGCGATGTACGACAAGTTGTCACCGGCGTCACAGACTAAAATCAGCAAGGACGATTTCGTCAAAAAATACGAAAGCGTCTATAAAGGGATTGAAATGACGGATTTGACCGTAAAACCGGCTTTTCCGGAAGAACTGCAAAAACCGGTCAAGAATA
The DNA here is from genome assembly GCF_000739915.1 of Paenibacillus chitinolyticus NBRC 15660. Taxonomy (GTDB): domain Bacteria; phylum Bacillota; class Bacilli; order Paenibacillales; family NBRC-103111; genus Paenibacillus_F; species Paenibacillus_F chitinolyticus. The sequence goes on from NZ_BBJT01000001.1 coordinate 11,243, forward strand.
AGGACGAGGTTTCCGTCCCGTTTCATGTGGAGCTGAACACGCTCGCCGGTCCGGTAAAATTCGATCAGACCGCCCGTCTTGTGAAGGGCAAGAAAGAGAAAGACACCGTCTGGCAGATCGATTGGTCGCCTTCCTACCTGTTCCCCCAATTGAAGGACGGGGATAAAGTAAGAGTCCAGAGCACCGAAGCGGTGAGGGGCGAAATCGTGGACAGGCGGGGCAATAAGCTGGCTTACAACGGCCCGGCCAAGCAAATCGGGGTCGTACCCGGCAAGCTGGGCGATGCGGCGGAGCAGACCAAAGCGAAGCTGGCAAATAAGCTCGGGATGAAGGTGGAGGAAATCAACCAGAAGCTGTCGGCATCCTGGGTGAAGCCGGAATCGTTCGTTCCGCTCGCATACATACAGGACGGCGAAACGGAGGCTTACACGAAGCTCCCCGGTGTCACGTTCAGCAGCAAAGAAATCCGGACCTATCCGTTTGACGAAGCGGCGGCTCACTTGACCGGATATATCGGACAGATCAGCGCGGAGGAGCTTAAAAAGCTTCAGAGCGAAGGCTACCGTACGGGCGACGTGATCGGCAAGGCGGGGCTGGAGCAGATCTACGAGAAGCGGCTCAAGGGCCAGCCCGGTTATAAAATCTTCATTACGGGGGCGGACGGAACCGAGAAAGAAACGCTGGCCGAGAAAGTAATGGTTCCGGGTCAGACCGTGACGCTCAGCATCGACGCGAATCTCCAGAAGCTGGTCTACGAACAGATGAAAAAAGATGCCGGATCGGCTGCCGCAATCCAGCCGCTTACCGGTGAAGTACTCGCTCTCGTGAGCAGTCCGTCGTACAATCCGAACGTTTTTGTGAAGGGCATATCCGGCACGCAGTATAAGCAGCTGAACGAGGACCCCAAGAAGCCGTTCCTGAACCGCTTTACGAAAACCTTCTCGCCCGGATCGGCTTTCAAAATGCTTACGGCAGCGGTGTCGATCGACGGAGGGGTATTGAATCCCGATGAGCAGAAGACGATTAAAGGGCTTCGCTGGACGAAGGACGCTTCCTGGGGCAGCTACTACGTAACCCGGGTGCATGATTCGAGTCCGGTCAATCTGCAGAGTGCGCTGACGAACTCGGACAACATTTATTTCGCCCAGGCCGCTTTGGAGCTGGGGAAAGACAAGTTTGTCGAAGCTTCCGCCAAATTCGGCATCAACGAGAAGCTTCCGCTGCCGTATGCGTTCGATACTTCGCAGTTATATAACAAGCAGATCGCAAACGATATTCAACTGGCCGATTCCGGTTACGGACAAGGTGAAGTGACCATGACTTCCCTGCACACGGCTTTGACTTACTCGGCGCTTGTGAATCAGGGCAATATCATTTATCCGTCGCTTTTGAAGGAAGACAAAGGCAAGGAGAAGTACTGGAAGCCCTCGGCGATGAAGCCGGAAACGGCTGAACTTTTGAAAAAAGATCTTGTCGAAGCGGTCAAAGATCCGCGCGGCGTAGGACATGGAGCGGCTGTGCCGGGCAAGCTTATCGCAGGCAAAACGGGCACGGCCGAGCTTAAAAAGGCCAAAGGGGAAGAAGGCCAGGAGAACGGCTGGTTCGTCGGCTTCGATGCGGCCGATCCGCAGCTTCTCGTGTCGATGATGATCGAGGATGTAAAAGGAAGAGGAGGGAGCGGTTATATCACCTCAAGGGTTAAAGCCGTCTTCCAGCAGTATGCGAACGGAATTAATTAACTAACGGCAGGCGAAGACTCTTTTTGCGTAAAAAGAGTTTTTTGCCTGCCCCTGCTGCGCAGCCGGGACGTCGTGGTGTAGGCTCTCTTTTAACCGGGTACTATAAAAGAAGAGGTTACCGTCATGAACGGGGACGATTTAGGAAAGGAGCGTACCGGGATGGATGCCAAAGAAATGGAAGAACAGCTTGTCCGCAAACTGACGGAAGGCGAGATGAAGGAAGAAGACAGAGAGGAATCCGCGAGAAAACGGCTCATGGCCAAGACGGAAATCCGCATACAGGCCACGACTGATCCCGTGGTCGAGGAAACCCGGAAATATCGCGAAATGGCCGAAGAGCTTGACGGCCGGTACGACCGGTATACGCACTTATTGGAGGCAAAAGGACCGGATTCCTCCAAAGATCAGTCTTGAAAGACAGAGAAGCACCCGCCTGATGGATCAGGCGGGTTATTCGGGTTTGACGGCCTTCTCTCCGTATTTGTTGCGGTAATGGCTGAGGGCAAGGAGCGGCCAGATGTACCGGTAGCTCTCGTAGGTGTTGTAGAAGCTGCCCGGCAGTCCCGCCCCTGTCGGGTAGAAGGAAGTCCAATCCCGCTCACCGAGAGCGGCGAGAAGTCTCTGTATGCCCCGGTCGATTGCCACTGGCGGCGTGGGATGAACCGCGATCAGCGCGTCGAGGGCCCATGCGGTTTGGGACGGGGTGCTGGCCCCGAGACTTTTGTAGCGGCCCGAAATGTCGCTGCGGCACGATTCTCCCCAGCCCCCGTCGGGATTCTGAACGCTCAGGAGCCAGCTCATTCCTTTCGCGACGGCGGGATGCGACGGTTTCAAGCCGACTGCCGCCAGCCCCGTCAGCGCCGCCCACGTTCCGTACAGGTAGCAGACCCCCCAGCGCCCGTACCAGGAACCGTCCTTTTCCTGGTTAGCCGTCAGCCAGTCCGCCCCTCTCCGAATCCAGTCATGCTTAACGTCCAGACCCGCTGCGCTGCCGAGAAATTCCAGCGTCCGGCCTGTCAAGTCGGCCGTAGAAGGATCGATTGCCGCATGCTTCGCGCCTTCCATGGGCAGGAGCGTGAGCAGCTTGTCGTCCGTGTCCTTCTCGAAAGCGGCCCAGCCGCCGTCATGGTTCTGCATGGACATGATCCAGTACAGGCCCCTGTTCCATGCTTCCCGGCCGGCAGCCCCTTCGGCGCGCAGAAATTTAACCGCGCGGAGAGCGGCTGTCGTATCGTCCACATCCGGATTGCGCGTATTGGAGGGGGAGAACCCCCAGCCTCCGGGTACCGGATGGGAAACCTTCCGGCCCCAGTCGCCGATCTTCCGCTGCTGTTTCGCGAGCAGGTAGGAAGCGGCCTTCCGGATTTCGGGAGCTTCCGGCCGGACGCCCGCTTCCTGCAGCGCATGGGCGATGAGCGCCGTATCCCATACGGTGGGCGGGGCGTTCTGCATAAGCAGCCTGCCTTCGGACACGCACAGCATGGCCTTCAGGCCCTTTACCGCCTGCACGATAGTCGGATGGCGGCGCTCATAGCCGAGCGAGAGCAGCGCGAAGACGAGCAGGCACGTGCTGCTGGCGTAGCTGTAAAGCGTCCCGTCGGGCTCGATCCGCTCGAGCATAAACCGCTCGGCTTTCTTCACCGCGCTCTCGTGAAGCTGGCCGGGAAGTGCGGCGAGCTGCGAGATCCCCGCCTGGATGGCCGCCAGCAGCTCGCCCGGGCCGCGATCCGGCTGTGCGGAAGAGCCGGGCGCCGACTCGGAAGAGACACCGTTCTTCCCGTCCTCGTCCCGGCGCGCATCCAGCGCGGACAAGTCCGGTGTCCGGCTCGTACGGACGGAGAAGTTCCGGTCCGCCATCAGCAGAACGGGCGCCAGATGAACCCGCGCGTAGGCGGATAAATCAAAGAAGCTCAAGGGAGCCGACGCCGGCAGGAGCAGGAGCTCCAGGGGGACCGAGTACGCCGCAGGCCACGGAATCTGCCCCGTTGCGGCCAGCATGACGCGTGTCAGGACATTCGTAACGCCGGTGATCCCTCCCCGGGAGCGGATAAAAGCCCGGGCGTTAACCAAGGTCGGGCTGCTGTCGTCCGAATAGCCGGAGAAAAGCAGGGCGTAGTAGGCTTCCACGCTTGCGGCCAAATTGCCGTCCGACTCGTCGGCATACAGCTTCCAGGAGCCGTCGGGCTGCTGGGTGCGGATGATGCTGTCGTGCAGCCGCCGGATCAGCGCTTCGTCGTCCGAATTTTCCGTTTCCAGCGTGCGGAGCAGAATAATCAGGTAGGCGCTTGTTGAAATTCCGTTGTCGAAGCAAAATTTCCACGTTCCGTCTTCTTCCTGTTTTCCCAGCAGCCATTCGGAAAGGCTTTGGATAGCATGAGCAACCTCCCGCATAACATGCATCGGATTACACCCCCTTTTTACAAAATCGGGTTTCATCGAATAAACGACGGAAACCGGTAACTTTTTTCATTTCCAATCGTTCTTATCAGTGTATGTAAAAAAATCCCGGATAGATGCGCGGTTGGGGGAGGCGCAAAAAAAACAAACAGGCACCTGCTGGAGGCACCTGTTCGAACGGTCGTCTGCTGATACGGGCCGGTTTAAAGTGCGTTCTTTAACTTAGTACAGGAAAGTGCGGCTGACGATAACCAGCAGAATGAAGAGAACCAGAATTACCGCCGTGCTAGTGAAAAGTCCGCCACCAACGCCGCAGCCTGCTCCTGTTCCTACTCCTCCAACGTATCCCATATCGATCCAACTCCTCTTAATTTGATTGATACTACCCTACAACATATGACGAAGGGAGGGGGTGCGATTGTGCGTTTGACCCGTAAGGGGAAACGCCTGAATGGAAGAGGGCAGGGAAAAAACGCATTTTTTAAAATGGAATAAAATGGATAAATAAGTTACAAAAAATTAATGTTTTACGAAGCCGACTGCGGAAGGAAGAAGACGGGTACAGATGGAACCTTATAAAGTCTTCTTTATTTTGAAAAAGGGGTTATAAGCAGTATGAAGAAAGCACTCAAAATTTTTCTTTCTCTTCTCCTCGTTGCAGGATCGATTTACCTGGTGCGCCAGAGCGCCCCGCGTTTTACGTACAAAGACCAGGTTGCCGTCCTGCTTTATCACCACATCAGCGATACGGACACGAGCAACGTCACGATTACACCGGCGTTGTTCCGCAGCCAGCTCACTTTTCTGAAGAAAGAAAATTATCACTTTATCACGCTCCAACAGTTCAAAAGCTTCATGGCGGGCGGGAATGTGCCGGAGAATGCCGTGCTGGTTACGTTCGACGACGGGTACGAAAGTCTATACGACCAGGCTTATCCGGTGCTGAAGGAGCTTCAGGTTCCGGCCGTTAATTTCGAGATCACGGGAACGCTGGCGGACCCTCGTGCGCGCAAGCTCCATTTTCTCGACGAGCAGCAGCTGAGAACGATCGCAACGGATCGCGACGCCAATATTTCCTGCCAGTGTCATTCCGACAGCATGCACGACAAACAGAACGGCAAACCTCTGCTGACGACGAACATTGTGGTGGACGGCAAGCAGGAGACGGAGGAGCAGTATAAGAAGCGGGTAGTTAACGACGCCCTCGACTGCAAGAAGAAACTGAAAAAAGCGGGAGAAGAGGAAGTCGATTCCTACGCGTATCCCTACGGCTATTATGATGCCCGGGCTACCTCGCTTCTTCAGAGTGTCGGGTATAAGTACGGATTCACGGTTCTCAGCGAAATGACGACAAGAGCCGACGATCCTATGCAGATTTCGCGCATTACGGCCGGAAGTCCGGATATCACGCCCCAGGTTTTGAACCGGACTATCCAGCGCAATGTGATGGACTTCAACCAGGATTATAATTACGTGCCCCTGCGGGACACGCTGAAAGATCTCGGCGGCACGATGACCATGAACAAGGACCGTACGATTTCGTTCTACCTTCATGGCAAACCTTATAAGCTGGACCCGGAATCGGGAACGATTGAAACGGCGGGAAAACAAATTCCGCTTAAACATCCCCTTCTGTTAAAATCGCGCAAAGCGTATATTCATTTCAAGGATCTGGAGAATGTGCTGGGTGTACAAATCGCCCATAATCCTTTGCGTAATTCGTTTTTCGAGCGTCTGACTCCGGCCAAAGCAAGAAATAATGAAACGCTTACAAAATCATAGAAAAGATAAGAAAATACGAGAAAAAGGGTGAATGAAACCGGTAAAACGGTTCTTTCGCCTATTTTCGATATTTTCTGAATATTTACAATAGTTTAATATTTGAGGTAAGATAAATCCAAGGAGGAACACAAATTTTAAATGGGTATAAGGACATAACCACTTCAACTTGACAACCAGGGGTGATCCCTATAGGACCATAACCACGAGAAGTCCAGACTACAGGAAGGGAGATGAATCCGTTGTACCCAGTTAGCGAAGCATGCCCTTAATAATCGAAGCGGAGGCATGTGGGAACCCAGGAAACGAATGAAGCAGAATGGAGTGTAAACGGACAATTGAATACGTTCAATCAAGCATAGGGGCCTGCCGATTATCACGGATAACCGGGGTCCCTATTTACGTGTCTGTTTGTTCGGAGTTTGATCCGAAACGGTGCCGGAGGGCGCTTTTTTTTATGTCTTTTTTTGCGGTCTTGCGGGTCCGGCTACCTGAAATTTTAATCCCCAATGAAAAAAAAGAGCCCTTATGACCGTTATCCGCCCGCTGTACAATAAAGGAACCGGGATTTCCACTTTAACCGACAGGAGGTGCGGATACTTGCCAAGCAGCAATAGCTCCCGGACGCCGGCGGCATTTCAGAGCAAACGTGGAGCGGCAGGCTGGATACGCTTGTTTTACAGACAGCGCCAGCTGCAGACGATGGCCCTTCTCGGGGTTGCCTGGATTCTTATTTTCAACTACATACCCATGTATGGGATTTTGATCGCCTTCAAAAATTTCAGCATCATTAAGCCCGTCTCCGAGGCGCCCTGGGTAGGGTTTGAACACTTCCGGGCTTTCCTGGAGGACGAGAACTTGCTCTCCGTCATCCGGAATACACTCGGAATGAGTCTGCTCAAGCTGGTCATCGGATTCCCTCTTCCGATCCTGTTCGCTCTTTTTCTGAATGAATTGAGATCGGTGCGCTTCAAAAAAACGGTTCAGACGATCTCGTATTTACCGCACTTTTTGTCCTGGGTCATTCTGGGGGGAATCTTGTCTACCTGGCTGGCGGATACGGGATTGATCAACAAGCTCTTGGAAGGACTCGGTATTCTTCGTGAACCCGTCGCATATCTGGCCGAACCGGCTTATTTCTGGGGCATAGTCGTTTCGACCGACATCTGGAAGGAGCTGGGCTGGTCGGCGATCATTTATTTGGCGGCGATGGCCGGGGTTTCCCCGGAACTTTACGAAGCGGCCACGATGGACGGGGCGGGACGTTTTCAGAAAATGTGGGCCATCACGCTGCCGTCGATTAAGGGAACGATCACGATTCTGTTTATTCTCGCCATCAGCGGAGTGCTCAATTCCAACTTCGACCAGATTCTGGTGCTTCGGAATTCCTTGAATGAAAGCGCTAGCAATGTGGTGGATGTTTATGTGTACCAGATGGGTATCGCAAACAGCCGGTTTTCTTACGCGACCGCGGTCGGGCTCATCAAATCCGTCATTGCCCTGGGTCTTCTGCTGGGAGCCAATTACGTGACCAAAAGATTTAATCAGACATCACTTTTCTGAAGAAAAGAGGCTTGGATTTGATTTTGTTTAAACGGAAAACAGCGGGGGAAGCGATTTTTGACGGTTTAAACGGGCTCGTGATGCTGCTTGTCTGTTTTGTGACGCTCTATCCGATCTGGTACGTGCTGGTTCATTCGTTCAACAATGGAACCGATGCGATGCAGGGCGGGATTTACTGGTGGCCGAGAGTGCCGAGCCTGGACAATTACCGGGCCGTTTTTGAAAATACGGGGATTATGAAAGCCATGGGCATTACGGTGGCAAAAACGGTAATCGGCACCGCGGCACATGTGTTTTTCACCTCCATGGTCGCGTACGCGTTCTCCCGCAGGGAGCTGGTCGGACGACGGGCGTATATGATGCTGGGCACGGTGACGCTTTTTTTCAGCGGGGGGCTGATCCCGACCTATTTGCTCATCCGTGACCTGGGACTGTTGGACAGCTTCTGGGTGTATATCCTTCCGGCGATGTTTAACTTCTTCGACCTGATTATTTTTCTCGCCTTCTTCCGGGAAATTCCGGCGGGGCTCGAAGAAGCGGCGAAAATCGACGGAGCCGGCGACTTTACGATTTTTTGCAGAGTCGTGCTGCCAGTGTCCATGCCGGTAGTGGCTACGATTGCCTTGTTTCACGGGGTATATCAGTGGAACGATTATTTTACGGGCATGATCTATATCAACAATTCCGATCTTCAGCCGATCCAGACCTTCCTTTACAGGGTGGTGGCCCAATCCAGCTCGAACCAGATGCTGGCAGCGGCTCCCGGCGGGATGGCCAAGAACGTCACTTCCCAGTCGATCAAGCTGGCGACGATGGTGGTCACCACGCTCCCGATTGTTCTGGCGTATCCGTTTCTGCAAAAGTATTTTGTGAAAGGGTTTATGATTGGTTCCATCAAAGGTTAGATTGAAGCACACATGATTCGTATAAAAGGAGACCGATCTTATGCGCAAAACGAGCAGGCTGATTCCTCTGGTTCTCAGCGGCGTCCTCGCTTTAACGGCCGCGGCATGCACGCAAAGCGGCCCGGGAGGCGAAACGGCCAAGCCGGATTCCACGGCGGCGGAAGTCAAGATCGACCCGAACGCGCCGGGGTGGAAGGGCGACACGTCGCCCGTCACGTTCGACTGGTATTTGAATTTCTCCTGGTTCGGGAGCAAGTGGGGAGCCGATCCGACCTCGCAGTATATCACGAAGAAAACCGGCGTGAATCTTAATTTGATCGTACCCGCGGGCAACGAGAACGAGAAGCTCAATACGATGATCGCGTCGGGCAAGCTGCCGGATTTTATCACGCTCGGCTGGTATGAGGACGGGGTCAAGAAAATGATCGAAGGCGGGATGGTGCTTCCTCTGAACAAGCTTGCCGACCAGTACGATCCGTATTTCGTCAAGGTGGCGGACCCCGCCAAGGTGTCGTGGTATACGCAGCCGGACGGTAACGTATACGGCTACCCCAACGCCGCGGCTTCTCCTAAGGATTACGAGACTTCGGGGGACAAACAGACGTCGAACCAGACCTTCCTGGTCCGCAAAGATATGTACGAGGCGCTCGGCAAGCCCGATATGCGGACCCCGGAAGGGTTCCTTGGCGCGTTGAAGGCCGCGAAAGAAAAGTTTCCCGAAGTGGGGGGACAGCCGCTCATTCCGCTCGGACTGCACGAATTCGGGGACACCGGCAATTATTCGCTGGAAGATTATAACCAGCGCTCTTCCATTCTGCAGAACTTCCTTGCCGTTCCGATGGAAAAAGACGGCAAGCTGTACGACCGCACCACGGACCCCGAGTACGTCAAATGGCTGAAAACGTTCCGCAAAGCCAATGAGGAGGGGCTGCTGGTCAAAGACATTTTTATCGACAAGCGGCCGCAGATGGAAGAGAAGATCGCCCAAGGGCGCTACTTCGCGATGATGTATCAGCGCACGGACTTCGCCGCTCAGCAGAATGTGCTGTACGCCAAGGACCCGAACTCCGTGTATATCGCCGTAGACGGTCCCGGCAATGCGAAACAGGACCCGCCCGTCTTAAGCGGGGGCACAATTTCCGGCTGGACGGTCACGCTGATTTCGAAAGACGTGAAGGATAAAGCCAGGGCCATTCGTTTTCTGACGTATATGCTGAGCGAAGAAGGTCAGAAGGATTTCTATCTCGGCGAGAAAGGCGTTTCCTACGATACGATTGACGGCAAAGATCAGTTCAAACCGGAGGCGCTCGCTCTGCTCAACAAGGACCGTACGGCGTACGACAAACGGTACGGGTCCGCCTATACATTCTGGATGCTGATGGATACGACGATGAACTTGAAATGGGCGCCGCCCGCCGTGGAACCGTTCAAGCAACTGGAAGATTGGACGAAAGGGAAGACGAAAAGCTTCTCACAATTCGATCAGGTGAATCCGACGGGAACTTCCGAGGAAGGGATTATCGCAGGCAAAATTTCGGCGCTGTGGGGCAAGACGCTGCCGAAGCTGCTGCTCGCCAAGAGCGACGGGGAATTCGACCAGATTTTCGCCAAGTTTCTTAAGGATCGCGAAAACGCGGGCATCGCCAAGGTGGAAGCTTACCGGCAGAAAGTGTACGAGGACAATCTAAAGAAGCTTAAGCAGTTTTGAAATAAGTTTTCAAAGAACCCAGACTTCTGGGTTTTTTGGAGTTTTGGCGATATACTGGAATTAGTCCGATTCCCATAATTTTGCTTTTGCACTGCGCGGTGGGGCTTTCTTTTTTCCGATACTCGATTAGGATGTGATGCGGTGGATATGACAAGCCGGCTATCCGGCTGGAAAGCCCGGACGATCCAGGCGGCAGGCGCCGTTCCGCTGCAGACCCGCTTGATCGTCTCGTATATTTTTATCATGCTGATTCCGGTTGTGCTGCTTTCGATGTACTTGTTTAATTCTTTCTATGAGAGCACGATCCGGGAAATTGTGAAATCGAACGAGTCGATGCTGGAAGTGGAGAAAACGAATATTTACAATCATATGGAAACGATGGAGAGAACCGCCCAGCTGATCGTTTCCGATACGGCCGTCGCGGAATATTTGCAAAGCAACCGCAATCTAGAAGTGAACGAGCTGCTCGAATACCGCCGGAACGCTTACGACAACCTGCTGCGTCTTCAGTTCAACAACCCGAATCTCGCTCATATCCGGTTGTTCACGAGCAATGCGAACGTGAAGGAAATATGGCCGGTTTTTTTCAGCGAATCCCGGATTACCGGCCAGCCTTGGTACAAACAAGTAAAAGAAAGCCCGGGCACTGTCCAGTGGATCTTCGGGCATTCGGACCCCGATCTCACACGGGATACGTCTATCCCCTCGATGGATGAGCGGGGGAAAGTATCGCTGCTGCGGGAAGTCAGTTTCGTTAAAGGTCAGCATGAGGCGATCGTGCAGGTTGATATGTTCTTCGATCTGTTCTTTCCGAAAACGTTCAGCCGGGTGCAGGACGGGCAGTCGCAGATGATGATCGTCGACGGAAATGGAACCGTTCACACGCTTTATGATACCGCTTTCTTCCGCAAATTGGCGCCGTCCGGGTTTCTCGACCGGTTGAACCGGGACGCTTCCCCCGGCGGCAGCTTTGAATTTACAAGCAAAGGAACACGGTATTTGTGCGTGTACGCGAAGCTCGACCGGCTCGGCGCTTTTATGCTGAACATCGTCTCCCTGGAGGAGCCGTTTTCGGATATCGCGAAGACGCGCAATAACCTGATTTTGGCTATGACCGGCCTAATCGCGCTGTTGGCGGTGACGACGTATTTTCTGCTGTCGCTCATTCTGAAAAAGCTGCATGTGCTTCAAAATTCGATGAAAAGGGTGCGCCAGGGCAATTTTCATTTCGACATCGACATTCAAGGGGGAGGCGAAGTGGGGGAACTGGCTCATCATTTTCGTCTTATGCTGCGCAAAATCAACGAGCTGATCGTGGAGGCGGTCAATAAGCAGGCGGCGACGAAAGAAGCCGAGCTGAACTCGCTGAAAAACCAGATCGACTCCCATTTTATGTACAACACGCTGGAAAATTTGAAAATGATGGCTGAAATCAGGGAACAGTATGCGCTGTCAGACGCCCTGACCTCGCTCGGCGGCATGATGCGGTACAACCTGAAGTGGACCAGCGATTATGTGCGGCTGGCAGACGAGATTCAGCATATTGGCAATTACATCGCCGTTATGAACATCCGTTATGACGATAAACTGCGGCTGCAGCTTGAGATTCCTCCTGAATTTTGGGACCAGAAGCTGCCCAAGATGTCTCTCCAGCCGATTGTGGAAAATTCCGTCAAACACGGAATCCGCTCGTCGGGCGGCGAGGATGTGCTGGTGATTACCGTGAAGGCGCGGGAGCTGAACGGCCGTATGTCCATCAGCGTTCACGATGACGGCAGAGGGATGTCGCTGCATCAGCTTGAGCAGCTTAGGCTTACGATGAACATGGAGGACGAAGCGTTCCGGCACAGGCATTCCGCCGAAGAACTTCGCGAACGGGAGGGCAGCGGAATCGGCCTGAGAAATGTGAACCAGCGCGTCCGGCTGTACTACGGCAGGGAGTACGGGCTGCAGGTAACGAGCAGGGAAGGGGCATGGACGGAAGTCGTCCTGAGCCTGCCGCTGCTTTCATTAACCGGAGGGGGATAACGGCTTATGCGCAAATTGTTGATTGTAGACGATGAAAAGAACATCCGGCTCGGGGTTTCCTCCATGATCCGGAGGGAATTTGCCGGGACTTACGAGATTGAACTCGCCTCGGACGGAGAGGAGGCGCTGCGGATTGTGCGTGATGAGGGCGTCCATATCGTCATTACGGACATCCGCATGCCCGGAATGGACGGTATAGCGCTCCTTCGCGAGCTGCAAACATTGCCCGTCAAGCCGCTCGTATTTATTCTGAGCGGGCATGACGACTTCGCTTACGCCAAGGAAGCGATCCGCAACGGCGTCAAAGGCTACCTGCTGAAGCCGATCATGCGCGAAGAGCTCTACGAAGCCTTGCGGCAGGCCGAGAAGGAACTGGATCGGCAGCAAGCCCGGCAGGAGGCGCAGCCGGGTAAGTTCTCCACCGGATCCGGCGAGCTGGAATCGTTCCATTCGAGCCAGCTGAATTATATTCTGATGCATCCGGAGATGGATGCAGCCGAAATCAGGCTGCGGCTCGCTACCGTTGGATTCACGGACAACGGTAGCGTCTGGAGGCTCGGGCTGCTGCGCTTTCCGCCGGATCTGCGCCCCCGTGAGCTGGACGAAGGGCTCACACGCCTGGAACGGCTGATTCCGCCGAATCTGCAGCCGCTGCTGAACAGCGCGAGCACGTTCGTGTTCATGGACAAGGACCGCAGCCTTGTCCTGCTGGCGCCGGGCGACGGCGTGCCGCGTCTGCTGCGGGCGGCAGTCCCGGCCGGGGGCCGGCCTTTGCTGCGCGCGGGCGTCAGCCGGGAGAAGAGCGATGCGGCGCTGTTCAAGGAAGCCTACCGCGAGGCGCTGAGGGCCCTCCGCAGCACCTTTATCGCTTCGGCCGGGGGCAGCGTGCAGCTTGTGGAGGAGCTGGAGGAGAAGCGGGATCGCGGAGAAATCCCGCGCGAGCACATCCGGCAAATTTCCAATAAGCTCGGAACGGGACGGCTCGGGGAAATCAAAGCGCTGCTTGCGCATGCTCTGGACGCGCGTACAGCTCGCGAAGAAGGCATCGCCTACGTGGAAGCGGTCTCCAGCCTGCTGAACAAGGATGTGTTCGATCAGGTTTTTCATACGTACGGGGAGCAATCCGTGGAGATTTTGAGAATATACAAAAAAGCGGGCACGATTGACAATTTCGAACATTACCACGAATATGCGGATTGCGCGGAACGTCTGGTCGAGCTGCTGGACGAATACGTCGGCCGGATGAAACAAGTGCACGTCGATCATATCGAAATCAAGCGGGCGGTCAAATACATGGAAGAAAATTATGCCCGGGATCTCAACATGGCGATGGTATCCAACTATGTATCGCTGAACTATACGTATTTCAGCAAAATTTTTAAGGAATACACCGGGGACAACTTCGTCGGCTATCTTAAAAAAATCCGCATTTCCCGGGCCAAAGAGCTGCTGGAAAGCAGTCATAACAAAGTGTATGAAATCGCCGAACAGGTCGGCTTTGAGAATACGAAGCTGTTTACCCGGGTCTTCAAGGAAAAAGAAGGCATCACCCCGCAGGAATACCGCGCTAAACGGTACATGGAAGGATAACCCGAAATAACGGACATCCAGCAGTGGGAGAAGTTCCGGCAAATCGCGCTGCCTGACGGAAGCGTGGGGCTGAAAGCGCTGGCGAACGACAAAGTGGTTAGCGCCGATCTGAATCAGGGAGCCGTGCTGATCGCGAACCGGGACTCCGTCGGCGGAGCCTGGGAAGCTTTCGTCATTACGGCGGCTCCTTAAACCTTTGCGCACCGTTTGCGTACGTACCGTTAATGCGTGCCGTTAAAAAGAGGCTGTCCCTTAGTCACTTTCGTGACTTTTGGGGCAGCCTCTTCGGCTCCGGCTGCCGGACATTCTCCGGCAGTTTTTTTATTCCTGTACGGCCCGGATCTCCTCGATGCCGTTCATGTATTTTCTCAGTGCCTCGGGAATACGGATCGAGCCGTCCTCCCGCTGATGATTCTCAAGCAGCGGAATCAGAATACGCGGCGAAGCGACCGCGGTGTTGTTCAGCGTATAGGCGTACGTCAGCCGTCCTTCCGCATTGCGGTAGCGGATGTTCGAACGCCGTGCCTGGAAGTCAAGCAGGTTGGACGACGAATGCGTTTCCCCGTAGGCATTCCGGCTCGGCATCCAGGTTTCGATGTCGACCTGTTTATACGTTTTTTGCCCCATATCTCCGCAGCAAACCGCCACGACCCGGTACGGCAGCTCGAGCAGCCGCATCAACTCTTCCGCGTTTTCAGTAATCTCCCGCAGCAGCTCATCCGATTTCTCCAGACTGTTCTCGCAAATGACGACTTGCTCCACCTTGGCGAATTGATGGACGCGATACAGTCCGTGGACGTCTCTTCCGGCCGATCCGACTTCACTCCGGAAGCAGAGGGAGACGGCCGCCATCTTTACAGGCTCGGCAAGATCCACGATTTCATTGCTATAGTAGGAGACAAGCGGGACCTCCGAGGTGCCGACCAGCCATTTGTCTTCTTCGGCCAGCTTGAAAGTCTGATCTTCCCCGAGGGGAAAGTAGCCCGTGTTCAGAAGGGCATCCCCGCGCGCCATCAGCGGCACGTCCACGGGCATAAAGCCTTTCTCCGTGAGCAGGTCCAGAGCAAGCTGCTGAACCGCCCGGTGCAGCAGAACTCCCGCGCCCGTCAAATAATACTGACGGGGGCCGGCTGTTTTCACGCCGCGAGGGATGTCGATCATGCGATGAAGGTTTCCCAGCGCTACGTGATCCTTCGGCTCGAACGCGAAGTCGGGGAGAGTGCCTGCCCGGTACAGCTCGATATTGTCTTTGTCGGACTGTCCGGCCGGCGTATCGGGCGACACGGGATTCGGCACGCGCAGCATTGCCGCCGTGTACGCCTGATCGGTTAACCGGTACGCCGCCTCCAAATCGTTCAGACGCAGATGAATGTCCTTCACCGCTTGCTTCTTGCGTGCGGCCTCGGGCTGATTGCCCTGCTTAAGAAGCATGCCGATTTCTTCGGTAAGTGCATTGCGCGACTGCCGCAGCCCCTCGATCTCGGCCAGTCGGCTCCGCCGCGCCTCATCCAGTTCCAGAAGCTCCGGGATGGAAACTTCGATTCCTTTGTGCCGGGCTGCGTACTCGACTTCCGCTTGATGGGCCCGTATCCATTTTACGTCTAACATGGCACCGCACTCCTTTTTTTTGGGTATACAAAAAGCGCCCGTCGTCTTCATGGGACGAGGAGCGCTTTTATGTTCTCGCGGTGCCACCCAAATTGACCGGACGTTTGCGGCGCCCGATCCACTTTAGTTCCGCGGTAACGGGCGGACCCGGTTAACTTAGGGGAAGCGCCGTGCTTCTCCTTGGCGAAAACGCCTCCGAGTTGGATTCTCTTCACGGGCGTGATACCGATATCAATGATTTTGCTAAGTATATACCAGGTCCGCGCAGGTTTCAACCCCCATCCGCCGACATCGGACGGAAACCCGGATTGCACGCTCCACTGTTGCGCGGAAAAAATTCAATATTGACAGGAGTGGCGAAAGGCGGTATATTTTCCGTTATACGTAATCGTAACGATTACTATTAAAGAGGGGCGAGAAAGTCGTTTGCTCTTACATAGCGGGGTTGAAAAGGAGACGAAAATGCTGATCGCCGCTTTAACGAGGCGGAATTCGGTATCGTGACATGCTAATAAGTATCAATAAAGGAGTGCGAAGAAATGGATAACAAAATACCCGTGACGGTCTTAAGCGGCTACCTGGGTGCCGGAAAAACAACGCTGTTGAATCATGTGCTGAATAACCGGGACGGCTTAAAGGTGGCCGTTATCGTCAATGATTTGAGCGAAGTCAACGTGGATGCGGATCTGATCCGAGACGGCGGGGGGATTTCACGGACGAACGAAAGCCTCGTCGAGATGTCCAACGGCTGCATCTGCTGCACCCTGCGTGACGATCTGCTGAAAGAAGTGGAGCGGCTGGCGAAAGAAAACCGGTTCGATTACATTCTGATCGAATCGACCGGGGTGGGAGAACCGCTGCCTGTAGCTCAGACGTTTACTTATATCGATGAGGAGCAGGACATCGATCTGACCCGGTACTGCCGTCTGGACACGATGGTTACGGTCGTGGACGCTTTCCGGTTCTGGCATGACTACGCTTCGGGAGAAACGCTGCTGGACCGCAATCAGGCCGTCAGCGACGACGACAATCGGGACGTGGTCGATCTGCTCATCGACCAGATCGAATTTTGCGACGTGCTTGTGCTTAACAAATGCGACAGGATCGATCCGGACGAGCTTCTGGAGCTGGAACGCGTTCTCCGTTCCCTCCAGCCGAAAGCGAAATTCATCCGGTCCGTTATGGGCGAGGTGGCACCGGCCGAGATTTTGAACACGAATTTGTTCAATTTCGAGGAGGCCAGCACTTCCGCGGGCTGGATAAGGGAAATGGAGAAGGAGGAGCATACGCCTGAAACCGACGAGTACGGAATTTCTTCTTTCGTGTACGAGCGCGCCCTGCCCTTCGAGCCCCGGCGTCTCAAAAGCTGGATGGAGGACTGGCCGGCCGAAATCGTGAGAGCCAAAGGAATCATGTGGCTCGCTACCCGGAACAAGTTCGCCCAGAATCTCAGCCAGGCGGGGCTTTCGATCCGGTTCGGACCGGCGGGCTACTGGGTGGCCGCGCTCCCCGAAACGGAGAAACAGGCAATCCTTGCCGAAGAAGGAGATTCCATACCGCACTGGGACCCCGTTTACGGTGATCGCCTCAACAAAGTGGTGTTTATCGGGCTTGATCTGGATCAAGAGGAAATTGTCCGTTCCCTGGACGCCTGTCTGCTGACCGAGGAAGAAATGCGGAGCGACTGGAGCCGGTTTGCGGATGAACTGCCTAATCTGGTCGGTGAGCTGAACGAGGCCTCTATTTAAACGAAACAGGAAGAGTATAAGGAGGAGGTGAATGGGCATGAGAGTGACGGTTACGCTGGCGTGCACGGAAACGGGCGATCGCAACTATACGACGACGAAAAACAAGAAAACTCAGCCGAACCGGCTGGAACTGCGCAAATACTGTCCGCGCCTTAAGCGCCACACGCTGCACAGGGAAACGCGCTGAAGAAACGGCATCAAATCAATACATGGAGAGCATCTCCTGATTTTGGATGAAAAAGAGCGGGTGACCGCTCTTTTTTTTGTTTAAAGGTATAGTAGACATGGCCTCAGCTAAGAGAGAGAAGGGTTGACGATGGAAAAGCCGAAAGATACGGAACAAACTTCCTGTGAGGACGCGGCAGCGGTGCGGGAGGGAATTAAAAATTTGATTAATTACCTGCTTTCCCGGGGTCCGGTGGATAAGGTGATCGACGGGGCTCGGCAGGCCGTGGATTTCGCCTCCGCTAACATTCCGTTCGAGGCGGCTGCCCGTTACCGGCAGGAAATCGGGGGCATTTTTACGAGTTATGAGCAGCTTCTGTCTATCCCCGGCGTCGGGCGGGAGGTAATCGAAGAACTGGGTTCATATGTGAGGGGCCTGGATCTGGCCAAGCTGAACGCCCTGCTGCCGCAGACAACGTCCGGTAACAGGGTCGAAGCCTACGTGAACGGTCCGGACTGCCTGCGTATCCTGCTGGACGAGATCGGGAAAGCGGAGCGGTATATCCATTTTTCCGTGATGCTGTTTTTTAACGACCAATCCGGGAAAAAAATCGCCGGAGCGCTGCTGGATGCGCTGAAGCGGGGCGTCAAAGTCCGGCTGATGGCCGATTTCGGAATTACCGCCTTGGGGTACGACAAGAACCTCGACGTGGGGAATCTGGAGGAAGTGATCAAAAAGCTCGAAGAAGCCGGAGGACAGGTCATCAATACGTTTAAAACGTGCTACGGCAAAGAAGAATGGCCCGCCAAGAGAGCGGAGCTGGCTTCCCGGGGAGTGCCCGAAAGCAGCCTGTTTCTCCAGGATTACGTTCAGGAGCAGATGACGATGGGAGTCAACGTGGTGAATCACCGCAAGTTTATGATTGTCGACGGAATCAGCTCCGTTGTCGGCTCCGTGAACGTAGGGGATCAATATTTGTTCGATACGCCGGTTTTGAACGATGCCGAACCAATTTATGCGGAAGGGGACAGGGAGCCGAGGCTTGGCGTACCGGCCCGGGAAGAAGAGTGGCACGACGGATGTTTCCGAATCCGGGGAGCCGCAGCGTTAACGCTGAACCGGATCTTCTCCTTTCAATGGACGGTGCTTGGCGGCGACGTTTTCGATCCCGAAGATTCTTTCTACAAGCCGGAGACGGATATGCGCTTCGGTGATGAAGAATGCACGCTGTACGCGAGCTTTCCCGGGAATCCGGTGAACGTGATCCAGCAGTATTATTTGTCCCTGCTCACGTATGCCGGTGACGAAACGGTGATCGTCAATCCGTACCTGATCGACCAAGCCTTCTGGGACGAGCTGAAAAGCCTGGATGAGCAGAGGTCGGGGTGCATCGCGTTATGCAATCCCCTGCGTGTAAACGACCATCCGACCAACGGTTCGGCGGTGCGCAGCAACATGTACGAGCCTTTTCTCAAAGGCGTGGCTTTCTATGACTACAGCCATACGGAGCGATTTTCTCATTGGAAAATCACCTATGACAAACGGTCCGGCTGCGTGTTTCACGGTTCCTACAATATTAATGAGCGAAGCGCCTGCCACGATTTCGAGCTGGGGGTGTTGGTCAAAGGCAGATCGTTTGCGGACCAAGTGAAAAAAATGATCGACTATGATTTGAGCGTATCGGAGAAAATCTCCGGGCCGGAAACCTTTTTCAAATATCCCGCCCTGCATCCATCTACGTATTGGAACAAACTGACGCAAAATTTTACCTGACCGGGTGGAAGGGATTGAAGGAACTGACGGAACGGTCCGAAGGGGACGCACGGGGTTTACGGGACATACGGTTCGAACGGGTTGAACGGTAAGAATGACGGGGCTTCCTGCCCGGGATTCCTCGCGCGATTACATGCAGTCTGGCGGCTCTGCGTACGATACGACGGGTGCATCACTTGAAACGGTTTAGCGTCACAAAATAAGAGCGGCGCCTTCCGTCGGTTAACGGGAGGGCCGCTCTTCTTCGTTCAAAAGGGGCGGCGAGCAGGAGCGCTCGCACCGGAGTTTATTTTTTCAGCCACAAGGTCGGAACATTGGCAGGCTCCCAGCCGACCAGGGAAGTATGCGACTGCCTGCACTCGTATGTGCTGCCGTTATACGTTACGAGCGTGCCCGCCGTATAAACGGTGTTCGGGGCCCACGGAGCGGTTGCCGGAGGAGCGGAGGTCGTAGCGCTGACGGCATTGCTGTCAGCCGATTCGTTGCCGGCCGCATCGAAAGCGCGCACCGTGTACGTGTAAGCGGTACTGGCGCTCAATCCGCTAATCACGGTTTCCAGCGTTGTGCCGGAGACGGATTTTACGAGCGTGGCGCCTTGATAGACACGGTAGCCGGTTACACCGACATTGTCGGTGGAAGCGCCCCATTTAAGCGAAACGGACGAAGAAGTCGGCGAACCGACGACTTGCAGCCCGGACGGAGCGGTAGGCGCTGTCGTATCGGCTGCGGCCGCCGTTGTTTTGAACGTCACGGCGTTACTGGCAGCCGAGTCATTGCCGGCCGCGTCCGTGGCGCGGACCGTGAACGTATAGGACGTGTTCGCCGTCAAACCGGCCGCGTTGTAGCTTAGCGTCGTTCCGTTCGCAGTCGTACCGACGAGAGTGGAACCGTTATAAATCTTGTAGGCCGTCACTCCGACGTTATCCGTTGACGCGCTCCAGCTAATCGTCGCGCCGATCGCCGTAATGTTGGAAGCAGCCGCGTTTGACGGGGCTGTCGGTGCCGTTGTATCAGCCGGGCCGCCGCCGCCGAAATTGGCATCGATTACGTTGTAGAAGGCATTCTCCGTATCCGCGATTTCCCAAACGGCCAGAATGACCTGGTAACCCGTTCTGCTTGGCACATTACAGGTGTCCGTGTACGTGAATCCCGGTTGCTTTCCTTTGAAGTTAACGGAGCAGAAAGGCTGCAGATCGAAGGAAGCGCGGCTCAAAGGCGCGTTCGGATCCCAGTTCTGCTTGGTGATGTAATATTTCCAGCTTGTAGTCGCATGATTGGCTTCAATGGTCCATTTGAACGTATTCGTTCCCGAAGACATGTTCACTTTGGTCCAGCGTGTGGCCGATTGCTGATCCAGTTCCGGAAACAGGCCGCTTGCGCTGGCAATTTTGCCGTCCGCCGGGCCGGCTGCCGGGAATCCCTTGTAGGCTTCGAGACTTTGCGGCTCGTAAATGATCGCACCGCAGTTTTTATTTTTGCCGGCAGCGCACAGGTAACCGCGGCTTCCCGGTGATTCGATGTATCCGTGCGCCGACGCTTTTTCGGTAAAAAGAAGCAGGCAGAACGCCAAAGCAAGTGCCAGTCCGCTTGCGATCAGACACTTGGCCAGGACGGGGTTGCGGAGCGAGATTGGGGTCATAATAGAGCCTCCTTGAATGGATTGGGGTTCGAATCGGAACGAAGGGACGCTGCGCACAAACGCTACTAAATTCGTCAATAACCTCCTTTCGGTAAAACCGGATTTTTCGGACGATTGCGTTCACAAGGCTGCCGGTCTGCCTCCTTTCGGTAGGGGTGTTATATAAACTCTCGTAAGAGCTTATACCGGGTTCGAATGCAGGATTTTAAAACGCTTACATAAAACGGGGAGGAGACTTACAAAGTAAGCTCCATGGAAACGGATGATCCTTTTATAACTAAAATATACATCATTTACCATGACGTCTCAATCATTTATTTCTAAATAATCGAGGGAAAAAGAAAAGGGGCGAACGAAGGCATAAATCGCTTCAAGTCGCGCGGATCAACAGCAGCTCGTAAGTAACCGGGATACGTCCCTGTGTGCCGAAATCCTTTTCGTAGTGTTCAAACATGCCGCCGAAAAGCCGTCTGGGGCTCAGGCCCGGCACCTGTAAGGCGTTAGTCGTGCTTGCGCCGAGAGCTTTCACGCTTTTTAAGAAGAGGGCGACATTGGGAAAATACTCGGTCCGCACGAGGCGCGTCGTCCGAATCTCGCCGAAGCCTGCTTGACGAAGCATATCCGTCCACTGGTCCCCGCCATGAAAAGACAAACCGTGCCGCTGCGGCGGGACTTCCATAGACCGGTAAGCTTTGTCGAAAGAACGGTGCAGCTCGGTAAACGTAGCGGGGCCGAAGGTGGCGAACATCAACTTGCCGCCGGGCTTCAGGAGCCTGCGCAGGTGAAACAGCGTCTGCACAGGGCGGGTGAACCACTGGAAGCAGGCGCTGGAAGCGATCAGCCCGTAAGAAGAAGCGGGCGCATCGGCGGCCCATTTCTCGATATCCGCCTGGAGGAACCGGACTGAGTCGGGCCGGGTGTCCGGGAATTCGGGCGAAGCAGACGCCGTCGCCGAAGATTCCCGGGGAGCGGCGGACCCGCGATCACTTCGCCCGCTGCGGGCGTCCAGCCGGTTTTTCGCCGCTTCCAGCATGGCGGGCGAGAGATCGGCCGCGGTCATTTCGCCGCCGGGCGGCAGCAAAGCTGCCAGCCGCTCCGTGAGCAGGCCCGTGCCGCAGCCGATTTCCAGCACAGGCTGATGGTTTGCCGGAATACGGGCAAGCCGGCTGTGCGGCGGGGGCTGCAGCTCGTCTCGGATTAACTGGACAAGCTGCACGGTCATATACCGCTGAACCGCGGCATTTTGGTCGTAAAGCCCGGCTGCGCTCCGGTCAAACTGGCGCCGGATTCTGCCGCTCAGATGAGTCATTCCACCAGCTCCTTATCGTTTCGGCGGTTTGCCGTTCTTTCTGCAGAAAGGGAACATGGCCGCATCCGGCGGCTTCCACGAGCACGGCCTGCGGAACGCCCGCTAGTATTTCCAGTGCCGCGGCGTAAGGGCATATCTTATCGTGCGTACCGTGAATCAACAGGGCCGGGCAGCGAATGTCCGGCATCACGTCCCGCACATCCTCGGCGGCGAGAAGCTCAAGGCCGGCGATAAGCCCCGGCACGCTCCAACCGCTCGCTTCGGGAAGATTGGCGCCAAGTCCGTCCCGCCGCTCCTCTTTCGTGAACATCTGCCTGCGGAACTGCTGCAGCACCCGGTCCGCATCTTGGCGGAGCGCCGGAATCATGGCCTGCACGGAAGCGGGAGCCCAGCCTGACTGCTGCTCGGCGGGCTGGCGTACAAAACACGCGGTAGCCCCGAACAGCACGAGTCCTGCCGCTAATCCTTCGGAAGCGAGCCGCAGGGCGAGCAGCCCCCCGAGTGACCAGCCCGCGATCAGCAGAGGAGCCGGAGCCGCTCTCTCATGAGGCTCGCTGCACGGTTCGCCATGCGGTTCGCCGGCCCGGAGAGACAGAGCGAGGCGCCGGACCGACTCCGCGATAGCCTCGGGGGATTCCGCCAAGCCGTAATCCGCATAGAAATGGCGGAATTCCGGAAGCTCCCGACGGACATCAAGGAAGATGGCAGGGGGCATACTCCAGCCGCTGAGCCACAGGATCGAGCCGCTTTTTTCCGAGTAAGCCCCGGGACGTTCAGTATATTTACCCGGTTGGAGGCCAAACTCCGTGTCGATTGGTGTGGAGTGCTTTGCGCGCTGTTCTGCGCTTTGCTCGGCAACATGTCTATCTCCGTGCGTTGTGTTATGCCCCAAACCGCGAGCTGCGCTATTTGTGCTGCACTCCTCGCTAAGTTTTTCGCCGTGCTCTGCGCCTCGTTCCATCACCGGGTGAACGCCTCCGCCGGGCATTTGATAAGGGGCACGCTTCATGCGAGAATCCCCGCTTCCTCTGCCGCGCTCACGATACTTTCGGCAGCCTTGTCCAAGACGGCATCGCTATGTGCCGCCGAAAGAGAGAAGCGGACCCGGGCGCTGCCGGCCGGAACAGTCGGAGGGCGTATGGCGGGGGCGGCGATACCGTGCCGTTCAAGCGCCTCGCACAAACGAAGCGAATCGCGGCTGCTTCCGGCAATCACGGGAACGATAGGCGAGTCTCCCGGCATCACGCTCAAACCGGCTTGCGCAAGCTTTTGGCGGAACCGGCCGGAAATTTCCTGGAGATGATTCCGCCGGTCGTGCGCGGTCTGCACAATCCCAAGCGCCCGGAATATCCCGGCAGCAACGGACGGCGGCAGAGCGGTCGAATAAACGAGTGGGCGAGCTTTGTTGACCAGCCAGCGGATCAGAGTCCGGCTGCCGGTAATATGCGCTCCGTACACGCCGAAAGCTTTGCTGAACGTTCCCATGATGACGTCGGCTTCCCGGTGCACATCCATGGCGTGGCAGAGCCCTTCGCCGCTGGGTCCGTAAACCCCTTCGGCGTGAGCCTCGTCCACCATGAGCATCGCGCCGTAATTATGTTTCAGCTCCACAAGCTTGTGTAGGGGCGCCGAATCTCCATCCATAGAGAAAATGGAATCCGTTACGATCAGCCTGCGCCTTGCCTTATCGGATTTTTTCAGCAGGTGTTCTAAATGCTCCACATCGTTGTGCCGGTAGCGGACATGTCCGGCCCGGCTCAGGATGATGCCGTCCGTTATGCTGGCGTGATTGAGCCGATCGGAAAAAACGGCGTCCCCCCGGCCGACCAAGGCGCGTATCGTACCGAGGTTGGCCATATAGCCGTTAGCGAAGACGAGCGAGGCTTCCTTCTTCTGCCAGGCGGCCAGCTCGGCTTCCAGCTCGCTGTAAGGCGGCCGGTTGCCCGTGAGAAGCCGGGAAGCCGCCGCTCCCGAGCCGCATTTCGCCCGCAGCGCGCCGCGCATCGCTTCCGCGATGTCCGGATGACGGCTCAGGCCCAGATAATCATTGGAAGTCAGATCAAGAAGAGTCTGCCCTCCGCGCATCAAATGGCCGGGAAGAGAGCGGGATACTCCCGTATCCGCCAGCGTGCGCTCCAGAGATTCGTCCTCCAACGCCCGCAGTTCGTTATCGATCCAGCTCATTGTGTTCATATCCGCACCTCGGGAGCTTTTTTGGATAGTTCGGGCGACGGCTCCAGGCACTTTGACAAAAAGGAGCGGACCGGAGCCAAATCCAGTGCCGTATGTACGGTCTCCGCGAGCAGGCGCGGCCCCGGCCCGTCCCCTATAGGAGGAAAACGGCCCAAAACCTTGACGCCGCCGAATGTTTCGATTAAGGCGGCATTTCCGGCGACGCTCGGGTCCGGCCCGTCCGGCGCGTTTTGTACGTCCGCAGCATACGGAACCCCCGGAACCCCTGGAGGCCCAGCAACCCCAGCCACCCCAGAAGCGCGGGTGCCTTCGTTAAGCACGACACCCAGAATGTCAATCCCGCGCTGCCTCAGGAATGAGACCGTCAGGAGGGTGTGGTTGACCGTCCCGAGTCCCGCGCGGGCTACGATCAGCACCGGCATGCGGAGGAAGGCGATCCATTCCGCAAGCAGGGCGTCTTCCGTCAAGGGGACCGCCGCTCCGCCCGCTCCTTCGACGAGCATCGCATCGTAGCGTGAACACAAGGGCTGCCCGGCTTCATAAAGCATGTCCATCGTCAGACGAACGCCTTCTGCCTTTGCGGCGAGGGAAGGTGCAAGCGGAGCGCGGAACGTGAAGGACGCCACTTCTTCCGGCGGATCGGAAATGCCGCTTCCCGCCGCAAGTTTTTCGGCGTCGCTTAGTCCGCTGCCGATAGGTTCGCCGGACTGAACCGGCTTCCAGACGCCCACGTTCCAGCCTTCCGAGCGCAGCGCGGCGGCCAGGGCGGCGGTGACGACCGTCTTGCCGGTCCCGGTATCCGTCCCGGTTACGAAAATCCCCCGGATTCCGCTCATGGCCGCCACCCCTGTTCCGTAACGTCACGGATAGAAGCGGCGATGATGTCCGTCATGGCCCCCAGCTCTTCCCTTGTGCTTGCCAGCGGAGGGATGAAGACGATCACATTGCCGAGCGGCCGCGTCAGCAGCCCCAGTTCCCGGGCTCTCGAACATACGTGAACGCCAACCCGTTCCTCCCAGGCGTAGGGCTCCTTGGTCCTTCTGTCGCGGACCAGTTCGATTCCGACGAGAAGACCTTGCTGCCGGATATCGCCCACGTGGGGGCATGTTTTCAGGGAAGAGAGCTTGTCGGCTACAAATTTGGCTTTGGCGGCAATGCTTTCCACCACACGGCGTTCTTCCATCAACCGGAGATTTTCCAGAGCGACCGCGCAGCCCAGCGGATTTCCCGTATAGGAATGACCGTGGAAAAACGTTTTCTGCTCCTCGTAGTCCGCATAAAAGGCTTCGTACACTTCGTCGGTCGCAAGAGTAGCTGCCACCGGAAGATAGCCTCCCGTCAAGCCTTTGCCTACCACCATGAGATCCGGTGCCACGTCTTCGAGATCGCAGGCAAACATAGCGCCCGTGCGTCCGAATCCGGTCGCCACTTCGTCGGCGATCAGCAGTACGCCGTGCTTGCGGCACAGCCGGGCGATCTCGCGAAGGCAGCCCTCGGGCATGACGATGATGCCGCTGGCGCCTTGCACAACCGGCTCGACGATGAGACCGGCAATTTCATCTGCGCGTGCTTCGAGCAGAAGCCGCAGCGTTTCCAGCGTTTCGGACATCGCGCCGGATGCGCCGCCGGGGTGCCGGTAAGAATCCGGGTAAGGGATCGTAAGAGCCTCAAAAAGCAGCGGACGGAAAACTTCATGATACAGCGGAATCGCTCCTACACTAACCGCTCCGATCGTATCCCCGTGATAAGCTTCTTTCATCGTGATAAACGTTCGTTTGCTCTCCATGCCTTTGTTGCGAGCGTATTGATATGCCATTTTAAGGGCAATTTCCACGCCGGTTGCTCCCGAATCCGAGAAAAATACTTTCCGGAGCCCGTCAGGCGCGATTTCCGATAGTTTCGCGGCCAGCTCGATGGCGGGAATATTGCTTAGTCCGAGCAGGGTGGAGTGTGCAACGAGTTCAAGCTGCCGGATAATCGCCTGGTTCAGTTCCGGAACACAGTGGCCGTGAACGTTGAGCCAGACGGAGGAAAAGCCGTCATAATAAGCTTTTCCCTCCGTGTCAAAAAGCCGGACGCCATCTCCGCGTTCGATAATGACGGGATCGGCGGCACAGTAATCCTTCATCTGCGTAAAAGGGTGCCAAAGATGGGCTTTGTTCAGTTCGGCCAATTGATTGTAGGTTGTAAGCAATCGAACCGCATCCTTCCGTTTTAATTGTCAACCTAATATGATAAATACAGGTTAACAATATAACGTTCATTCGAAAATATCAAGTTCGCAGATAGACGGATAGAGGAGGCGAACGCAAAAAAGAGAGCCACTTGTCCAGCGGCTCCCTTCGTCATGTTTTGAATTCAACTTACGCTTTGTCGTCATTCATCAGCGTCAGATTGCCGAACTGCCGGCCCTCCTTCATATAGGCGAAAGCCTGTACCGCGTCGCGCATCGGAAACACTTTATGTACGACGGGTTTGAGGTTGTGTTCCGCCACAAATCGGAGCATCGCATGGAATTCCTCCGAGCTGCCCATGGACGTTCCGATCACACTGAGCTGGGGGAAAAAGAGGGCGCGCAGCGGCAGTTCGACGGAATCCCCCGAGCTGGCTCCGAAACTGACGATACGCCCGTCGGGTTTAAGGACGTCGAAATAGTTGGGGAAGGTAGCGGGACCTATGCTGTCCAGTACCAAATCCGCCCTCGTTTCTTCGAAGAGGGCTTTCCAGCTTCCGCCGCTTTCAAAACAGAAATCGGCCCCGAGACGCCGGGCCATCTCCAGCTTGTGTTCGCTTCGGGACGAGACACTGACCCGGGCCCCGGCAGCCTTGGCCATCTGGAGCGCGATCGTCGCGACGCCTCCCCCGATACCGGGGATGACGACGTGCTGGCCTGCCTTAAGTCCGCCCCGGGTAAATAACGCGCGGTAAGCGGTCAGCGCGGACAAACCGAGAACGGCGGCTTCCTCCCAGGTGAGGTGAAAGGGTTTAGCGACGGCATTTTCTGCGGGTACGATGATAAAATCGGCAAAAGTCCCGTCGGAGGGACTTCCGATGATTTGAAGATCTTCCGGCAGGGAGTCCGCTTTTTTCCAGTTTAAAGTCGGATTCAGCGCAACCTCCAGGTTCAGAAGGTCGGGGGAGACGCCTTCTCCGATTTCCGTCACAATCCCCGCTCCGTCCGAGCCGGGTATTAACGGCCTGTCTCCGGCATTCCGGTCATTTATAACGAACAAATCGCGGTGATTGAGACCCGCAGCGATCAGCTTGACTTTAACTTCCCCGTATCCGGGATGCTTGTCTTCCGCTGCGGAATAAACCAGTCCGTCGACTCCGCTTTTTTCTCTATGCAGAATAGCTTTCATAACAAATCCCTCCGGTCTAAAATCTTGTTGGATCAACGAGTTCTGACACGTTGAATTTTACACAGGGCCGGTCATCAAGTAAAATCATTAGAAATGAACAAGGGTATCGATTTCAATAATGGAATGTCAGGGAGGTCCAGATGGAGAGCGGTGATCTGAAAATTTTCCGTACGGTGGCCCGGGAGGGAAGCATCACCAAGGCGGCGCATATCCTCAACTATGTCCAGTCCAATGTGACCAACCGGATCCAGCTCCTTGAAACGGAACTGGGCACGCAGCTGTTCTACCGGTCCAGCAAAGGGATGAAGCTGACGGCGGCCGGTCAAAATTTGCTTGGGTACGCCGATAAAATTGTGGTTCTGCTGGAAGAAGCCGTGAAATCCGCCCAAGCGACGGATATTCCGAAAGGTCCGCTCCGGCTGGGCTCTCTCGAAACGACGGCCGCCATCCACCTGCCGCAGCTGCTGACCCGGTATCACGGTCTGTATCCGGAGGTCGAGCTTTCGCTGATCACCTCCGATTCGCACCGGCTTATCCGCAAAATCAAAGATTACGAGCTGGACGGAGCCTTCGTGTACGGACCCGTTTCACAGGAAGAGCTTGAATGTCAACCCGCGTTCGAGGAAGAGCTGGTGTTGATTTCAGAGCCGAAAGAAACGGATCTTGCCGGGCTGCTGAAGAAACCTCTGCTATTTTTCGGTTCGGGCTGCTCCCACCGGGACAGAGTCGAGCGGCTGCTGGCTAAGGAAGGCGTCGAAGCCCGTCACATGATCGAGTTCGGTACCCTGGAGGCCATTATCGGAGGTGTCTCGGCTGGGCTTGGCGTTTCGCTGCTTCCCCGTTCGTCGATCAGCAGAATCGTTCAGGCCAGGGAGGTTTACCTGCATCCCATTCCGGAGGAATTCCGGGAAATCAACGTCGTGTTTATTTACCGGAAGGATTTGTTTAAAACGGAAGCATTCAAGGTGTTTCTGGATTTTTTGCGGAGTGAGGGGACAGGGAGAGAGTAAGAACCCGCAGATGCAGAACCGGGAGCGAATGCGAGATCTAGCTCGGAAGCGGACGCAAGCTAAGCGGACAGACGCTTTGCGGGTGCATAAATTCGCCCGCACGTCCGCCAGGCGCATATGATTCGGCAGTACGATCCGGTACGGCTTTTCCGCCGAAGATAACGGAGGGCAAGCAGCCGTCTGCCTGCGATGCCGGATCGCGCGCCCCGGCAAGCAAAAAACCGATTTCCGGCAAAGATCCGGAAATCGGTTTATTTGGGTCGAGCCGCTTACTTAAGCTGCCACAGCGCCGGAACGTTGGAAGGCTCCCAGCCCGCGATCGAGGTGTGCGGTTGACGGCACTCGTAAGTCGAGCCGTTGTACGTCACGAGAGTGCCTGTAGTGTAAGCCGTGTTGACCGCCCAAGCGGCAACCGCCGGGCCGGAAGCTGTCGTTACCGACACCGCATTGCTGTTGGCGGATTCGTTGCCGGCGGCGTCAATCGCCCGCACTGTGAACGTATAAGCGGTGCTTGGAGTCAAGCCGGACACGGTATACGTGAGCGTCGAGCCCGAAACCGTGCCTGCAAGCGCCGTGCCCTTGTAGATGCGGTAACCTGTCACGCCTACGTTATCGGTTGCCGCATTCCAGCTCAAAGCAACCGACGAGGAGGTTGCCGTTCCGGCAGTCAGGCCGGCAGGTGCCGTCGGCGCCTGGTTATCGACAGGAGCGGATCCCGTCGTGAACGTAACCGGATTGCTGGCCGGAGAAGTATTGCCGGCCGCATCGATGGCTTTTACCGTAAAGGTGTAAGCCGTATTCGGAGTAAGACCGGTTACATTGTAGGAGGTAGCGGATCCGCTTGTAGTCGTAACGAGCGTGGAACCGTTATAAACCTGATACCCGGTTACACCGACGTTATCCGTCGAAGCTCCCCAAGTCAGGGTAGCGCCCGTAGTCGTCACGTTGGACGCGGCTGCGCCGGACGGTGCAGTCGGAGCGACTGTGTCGGAAGGATTGCTGCCGCCGAAATTAACGTCGATCACGTTGTAGAAAGCATTCGCCGTATCGGCGATTTCCCAGACAGCCAGGATGACTTGATAACCTGTTCTGGCCGGAACGTTACAAGTATCGGAGTAAGAGAACGGCGGCTGTTTACCGCCGTAGTTCACGGAGCAGAACGGCGTCAGATCGAAAGAGTTTCTGGTGAGTGCGGAATTCGGGTCCCAGTTGGCTTTGGTGATGTAATATTTCCAGCTTGTCGTCGCATGGGCGGCCGTCAGCTTCCAAGTGAACGTGTTTGTGCCGGAGGAGATGTTCACTTTGCTCCAGCGGGTTGCGGACTGCTCGTCCAATTTCGGGAAAGTTCCGCCCCCGCTCGCGATTTTACCGTCGGCAGGGCCCGCAGCCGGGAAGCCTTTCGGGTATTCAAGGCTTTGAGGCTCATAAACGACTGCTCCGCAGTCTTTGTTGGTTCCCTGCTTACAGAGGTAAGCCCGGCTGCCGGGTGACTCGACATATCCGTGGGCGGACGCTTTTTGCGCGAGTAAAAGCATGCAGAACGCAAGGATCAGGGACAATCCGGCGGCAAACAGAATCCGGGTTGTGATGGAGCGGGAGATACGAACAGTTGACATATGATTGGCCTCCTTTTAATGGGGAATGCTAAGAGAACGGCTTGAAAAGTCATTATCCTGGCAGTGTAAGTTCTGGATCATCTCCTTTCTGTGCCTGCGCAACGTGCAGAACGGAAAATTTCGCGGGGCAACGTTAGGCTATCCCTCCTTAAAGCAGGTGGATTTATATAAACTCCTGGGAGCTTATATACATAGAGAATAGGCGGAAACCGGGAACTTGGAAAAGTTTGCGTGCGAGATGTAGAAGACGGAGCAAGCAGAGTTGACCGGTATTCCGGGGCAACAGCAGGTTGATCAGGCAATTATCGAGGCGTGGCTTAAATAGATTTAAGCGCTTACAAATTGAGGGTTAACACCGGGAATGAGAAGACAGAGCCGTTTATCCGGAAAATATTATACCAGTATCATACTATCAATGCTAAATATTAACAACCCTTATTTTCGTAGATTTAGTAAAATTATTCATAGCTAACGGTTCGTAACGCGGGAATGTTTGGCTTTAAGGGAATTTTATCTTTGTTGTTCGACGGGTTTGTTCTACAATACGAGTAGGCGTGTGCATCGCGGATAAAAGATAGAGAAAGAGGGATAGAGTTGCTTAAACGTTTTTTTGCCTATTATCGTCCTTACCGGGGACTGTTTATTCTGGATTTCGGCTGTGCCGTGATCGCCGGGCTGCTCGAGCTTGGCTTTCCGCTTGCGGTGAACTTGTTTCTGGACAAACTTCTTCCGGGCCAAGACTGGTCCCTGATTACATGGGCTTGCATCGCTCTTCTGGCGATTTACTTGCTGAACATGGTTCTCAATTACGTCGTCACGTACTGGGGCCACATGCTTGGGGTAAACATCGAAACGGATATGAGGAAGAAACTGTTCGATCACATCCAGAAGCTCTCGTTCCGGTTCTTCGATAACAATAAGACCGGTCACCTTATGACCCGTATTACGAACGATTTGAACGAAATCGGGGAGATTGCCCATCATGGTCCGGAGGATGTTTTCATCGCTATAATGACCTTAGTCGGAGCTTTCCTACTTATGCTTTCGATCCACACTAAACTGGCCCTGCTTACGTTTATTGTCATTCCTTTGCTTGCCTGGTTTGCCATCTATTTTACCAAAAAAATGACCCATACGTATGAAAGGCTGTTCGGCAATGTGGCCGAATTTAACAGCCGGGTCGAAAACAATATCAGCGGAATCCGCGTAGTCCAGGCATTCGCGAACGAAGAATACGAAAAGAATTTGTTCAAAGGAACCAACCAGCAGTATCGTCAGACGAAACTGCTTGCCTATAAGCTGATGGCGAAAAGCATGTCGATCAGCTACATGATGATGCGATTCGTTTCGATTTTCGTGATGCTGTGCGGAACTTATTTCGTCATCCGGGGCGAATTGTCGTACGGCCAGTTTGTCGCGTTCCTGCTCCTGTCCAACGTGTTTTTCCGTCCGATCGAGAAAATCAACGCCGTGCTTGAAAGCTATCCGAAAGGCATTGCCGGGTTTAAAAAGTACATCTCAATCATCGATACGGAGCCCGATGTGGCGGACGGCAAAGACGCGGTAAGCGTGGATAAGCTTAAGGGGGACATCGTCTTCGATTCGGTTACATTCGGATACGACGACCAGAAGAACATTCTCGACAAGCTGAACCTGAACATCCGGGCCGGGGAAACGATTGCCTTTGTAGGGCCGTCCGGTGCGGGAAAAACGACGATCTGCAGTCTGCTTCCCCGGTTCTACGATTGCAAAAGCGGCGCTATCCGCATCGACGGCATGGATGTCCGGGATATGACGCTGGAATCTTTGCGTAACCAGATCGGAATTGTGCAGCAGGATGTGTATTTGTTCGAAGGCACCATCCGGCAAAACATCGCTTACGGCAAGCTGAGAGCGAGCGAGGAAGAAATTTGGGAAGCGGCACGGCAGGCCCAACTGGAAGAATTTATTCGGAAGCAGCCGGACGGAATGGAAACGATGATCGGCGAGAGGGGCGTCAAGCTGTCCGGCGGGCAGAAGCAGCGTCTCGCAATCGCCAGAATCTTCCTGAAAAATCCGCCGATTCTTATTCTCGACGAAGCGACTTCGGCGCTGGATACGGCCACGGAGCTGGCGATTCAGCAATCGCTGACCGAATTGTCGAAAGGGCGGACGACTCTTGTTATCGCACACAGGCTCGCCACGATCAAGAACGCCGACCGCATCATCGTCGTAACGGAACGCGGAGTGGTCGAGGAAGGCTCCCACAGGGAGCTTGTCGCCGCCGGAGGCATTTACAGCGGTCTGCACAAAGCGCAGTTCGGCGTCTGACGCGGACCGTGCGAACAACGCGAACAGTTTGGGCAGCCTTACGGCACCCAAAATGAAGCAGCCGGACAGAAGTCTGGCTGGAGTGTGAACGCAACAGTATCTACCGGCAAGGATGAGCCGCTTTTTAAGCGGCTTTTCGGCATGGGCAAGAGCATGAACCTTAACGGTCCATGCTCTTGTGTGCAGGCTTATAAATGCCATTCCCCGCGTCCCTCAGCCGGAAAGAAATGAACCAAAGCAGCAGCGCCAGTCCGGCAAACAGGAACAGCGTAACCGTAAGCTCTTCCAAAGCCAGGCTCCAGCCGACTAGGAGCGAAATGAGCGATCCTCCCAAGCTTGCGGCAGCGATAAAGTAGCTTGTCACCTCATCTACATATCCCTGCCTCACGGAGGCCGCAAATGTAATCGCAACCGGAAACAGGGGAGACGCCGCAATGCCCGTTAGAGAAATGACTCCCAGCACCAGGATTGCATCATGAAGAAAGGGGAACACACCTAACAGTAGAATCAGACACACAGCGGAAATTTGCAGCATCGGCAGAGGCGGAATCTTCTTCCCTTTAACGGCAAGCACGGTTCGTCCGATAACCATCGAAGCCCAGAATACGGAAACTCCGATCAGGCTATAGCTTTCAAAGCCGCCGACAATCATCAGCGAAGGCAAAAAGTTCGCATAGCTGGTCTCGATCCCGGCATAAACGAAGGCAAACAGAATGAGCAGGCTCAAGCTTCGCTTTTCCCCCCTCATCAATCCGCCTCCCGGGTAAATCTCCTCCGACCCGCTTACGGCTTCTTCGGGCTCTGGAAACCGCTGCTTCGGCCGGAGGATTGAAATCAAGGAAACCCAAGCCGCCAGCAGCACGACAATTGTACTGAGCAGGGAGTACAGAACCAAAGGAATCACGTCTTCGCCGGCCAGCAGATGGATAAGGATCGGGAAAAGCAGGGCGCCGAAGCCGAAGAATACTTCCAGCTTCGCCATCCCTGCCTTGCCGGTTTCCCCCTGTGCTATGATCAAAGCCCCTACGGTCGTCTCCAGCGTTCCCGCGCCGTATCCGATCAGGAACCCTGTCAGAGAGAGCAATTCCCATCTGTCGATCCACAGATAACCCGCCAAGGCGGCCCCGACCATACCCAGTCCAATCGTAATGACGACGAACGGGCCGACTTTCTTGGATAGGACGGGGGAGAAGAGTACACCAATGAGAAACCCGATAAACTGCACAGACAGGATCACGGAAATTTCCTGAGCTCCAATGTCGTAGCGTGCATAAAAATGAGGTGACAAACTGCCGATGAACACATGAACGACGCCAACCAGAAAATAAAAGGCGCAGCCCATCCAAAGGACGATTCGCATCGTCGGCCTCCTATCTGCGGAAGGCAATCAGGGGATTAGGCCTGCATCACAAGCGCGCCTGAAAGATCCTTCGCGTGTGTTTCGAAGAACAGATTCAGCGTAGCTTGAGAACGGTGCCCGTCCGCAAAGCTCGGCAGACCCATTCGGCTTTTCCGGAGAATGGCGTCCACCCATGCCATCTGCTCGATCCGGAATGAATCCGCCCAGCCGTGAAACTCGCCTGCCGGGTCCGTCAATAAGGCGGGAGGAAGATCGAAGCTTGTGGACGAGATTCCTTCCGTGACGGTATAGCTCAGCGGATTGCGGGTGTGATAATGGAAATTTTTTCGGTGTCCGATGACTTCGATGCCGAACCCGCATTCCTCGGGGACCGTGCTCTTAGAGGTAACCATATGAATGAACACCTGATTATGGAGCTGTCCCAGGATCTCCGAATAGTCGTCGACCTGGACTTCTCTGTTTTCTTTTTCCTTCACATGGGTGGCCATTTTGACACGGATCGATTCGGGCCGGAAATCCGAGCGGAACAGATACCAGATCATGTCGATCAGGTGTATGCCGAGATCGCCCAGGGCGCCGCTAGTCTGTTTGCTGGCTTCGCTGTCCCTCCAGGTGAAGGCTTTTTTTCTCAGAGCGCTGTCTTTCTTAAAAGAGATATTGAAGGAAATGATGCCGCCGTGTCCGCCGTTGCGGATGAACTCCATCAAGATATGGACGAATGACAAATACCGGTAATTGAATCCCATCATGGCGATGGCATGGGCTTTATCCGTGTAGTCCCGCATCACCTGGGCTTCTTCGAGAGTGATGGCCATCGGCTTCTCGCACAGGACATGCTTGCCGGCGGCCAAGGCCTGCAGCGCATGATCCTTATGCTTGAAGTTAGGGGAGGCGACAATAATGCCGTCCGAGGAATCCAAGAGATCCTCATACCTTTCGAAGGCTTGTCCTCCGAAGGTGGACGCGAATCGTTCGCCTGCGGGTTGATGGATATCGTGTACGCCTGTCAGGACGGCCTCTTTGACTGTCGACAGTGCTTTGGCATGCGTCATGGCAATATTCCCGGCTCCGATAATACCAATCTTGATCATCTTAATTTCCTCTCCCTTATCCGTGGTTTTTCTCTCTGATTAAACAAAAGGTCTTTGAATCGTCACGCTCCCGCTTGCAGGTGTTCTTTCAGTACATGAAGAATGCCTTTCACATAAGCCCCTTCGGAGACCAGGGGATGCAGGCCTTTGGCTTCCTCCGTCGCGTTGTGAACCAAGTAGCCGTGCCGGACGGCCCGGAGCATATGAAGGTCGTTCCCGCTATCGCCAAAAGCAAATGCATGCTCGGGCTGAACGCCGTACCGCTCCAACATGAAGCGCACGATCTCGGCCTTGCCGGTCCCGAGCGGAATAAAGTCCACGTCATAACAGTCTTCCGGATCGCCTGCCAGAGGATTGCATCGGTTAATATTGACGTCTACCCGGTATCGGCCGGCTAAATCGCGGATGTGCTTTATCGTGTGCAGGTCCGTCATGGGGTCTCTTTGCCTATAGTAAAAGTTCCACTTGAAACGGGAGTTGCCCAGCTGGGTCTGAGGGGTCAGGTCCACGCCGTACTCCTGAGATAACTCCCCGATCAACGATTTGACCGTTTCTTCGGAGAAACCGCTGCTTTCAAGCCGGCGGTCCCAATGCTCATCCCTCATGCCGTAGCGTTCCCGGGTCACATAGGTCAGCTCCGTCCCGAGGTCGCTTGCAATAAAGTGAGGGAAGATCCGGAATTTCCCTCCGCTCATTTTACGCAAAATATCCTCGAGTTTGCTGCCGCTCACCCAGCCGATCATCAACTCTCCCTCACGGCTCTTCCGTTCAATGAACGCTTCAAGCTCCTCCAGTTCCCTGCGGTGCTCTTCGAGCAGGACGTGCGGGAAATACGTTTCGTCAAAGTCGCAGAACACAATGTGTTTTGGCTTCACGGGATGTTCCAGTTGGATAAAACCGTCTTTATACTCCGATAACACGTCGCAGTCCCTCCATCAGATGATCTTGCTCTTCCCAGCTCAAATGCGGATACATAGGCAGGTGCAACAGCCGGCTGTGCGTCTGCTCCGTTTGCGGAAGATGCGCATCCTTATAGCGGGCATCCACGAACGGGGTATTCTGCCTGTGGGACAACACGGGGTAGTAGATATCGGTTTCGGCCGAATACTTGTCCATCAGCTCGCGCCGAACCAGATCCCTGTCCGCACTCAGGATTTGAATGGGGAAGTGGTGCCAGACATGATCATCCGACATTTCGGGCAGCCGGATTTTCTGGCTGTCGGCCAGCGATTGCAGGCCTTGGCGGTACCGGTCGGCCAGAATCGTACGTTTGAAGTTGTTCAGGGACAAATGTTTCATCCGCTCGATCCCGATGGCGGCTTGCAGGTTATCCATTCGGCTGTTGTATCCGAAGTCCCTTACTTTCCGGTTCTTGACGTTGACTTCAAATCCGTGATAGCTGAACTGCATGCAGCGCCGCGCCGCTTCTTCGTCATCGAGAGCTATCGCGCCCCCTTTGCCGCATACCCCCACATTCTTGTACGGGTTGAAGCTCAGAATCAGGGCATCTCCCTCACGTCCGAGTTCCGTTACGCCAATCGCTTGGCAGGCGTCCTCCACAATCTTCAGGCGGTAGCGGTCCGCGAGCTCACGGAGTCCCGCCATGTTCGCTTTCTTCCCGTATAAATGCACCGGGAGGACAAATCGGGTCCGGGGCGTAATGGCCGCTTCCGCGCTTGCGGGGTCCAGCGTATACGTGTGCGGATCGATATCCGCAAAGACCGGTACACCGCCTACTGCAAGCACGGCATTTTCGGTTGCGGCAAAACTGTTGGCCGGCATAATAACTTCATCGCCGGGGCGAAGACCCAAGGCGAGCAGTGCCACCATCGCCGCGTCCGTTCCGCTGGAGGTGGCGATGATATATTTTTTCCGCAGATAGCCTGACAGGATCTCTTCAAAGCGGTTCACGTACGGCCCGCTGGTAAACTGCCCTGTCGGGAGCACCACTTTCATCACCGCCAGAATCGCTTCCACCTCTTCTGCAGAGATCAGCCTGTTCAGAGGCAGGAAGTCGACTTTTCCGGGAAATTCGGAGAGGGCGGGGAATAGGGAACGAATCCAACTATTAATTGTATTTTCTTTCCTTGAAATGTATAATTTTTCTAGTAACTTGCTGTTCACCAAATGGTTTTCAAAGCAATCCGGTTCTACGTCACGGCCTGTTTTGCTGCAATCCAACAGATGAAGATAGTCTTTGCTTGTTCCCCAATATTTGTTTTTAGTGGTCAGCACGGTTTTTCCTCCGTTTCCAGAATTTTTTGATAATTCCTATCCGCCTTCATCGTAAATTATGAAATCGATGACAGGTCAAGACATTTTTTGGAGGAAAATCCATGCCTACGATACAAGAGATCGCGAAGCTCTGCAAAGTATCGACATCCACGGTGTCGAGGGTCTTGAACAATCACCCGTATGTATCCGAGAAGATCAGGAGGGAAGTCTTACGGGTTATTGAAGAAATGAACTACACGCCGCACTTTTTGGCCAGAGGGCTGCGCACCAACAGCTCCAAATTACTGGCCGTCTCCGTTCCTAAGGCGGACCATCCCTTTTTTGCCGGACTGATCAAGGGAATATCGCTGCAGGCGCTGGAATCCAATTACAAGGTGTGCGTATTTCAAACCTTCTATTGTAAAGAAAACGAGCTTGAATTGATGAAGCTTCTCCAGAATAGGGAAGTTGACGGGATCATTCTTGGCGCACTGGAAAACCTGTGGGACGATATCGCTCCTTACCTGAAGCGTGGGCCCATTCTCATGTGCAACGAGTTTCACGAAACCGCGCAAGTCCCCATTCTGTGCTACAACGAATTCGAATCAGGATATACTGCGGTGAGGCACCTGATCGAAAGAGGGTACCGGGACATCGGCTTTTGCTTCGACACGGCCAATAGTGAAGCGCAGAACATTCGGAAGAAGGGGTATTTGGCCGCCCTGGCGGACCACAACCTGCCTTATCGTGAGGAGTGGATTTTTGATGGAGCCTTCTCGATCCTGGACGGCATCCGTATTATGAACCGGATCCACGATCTGCCGGAAAAGAAACCGGCCGCGCTTTTCTCGGGCAGTGACCAGGTTGCGGCAGGGTTGATCAAACAGGCTGTGAATCTCGGCTACAGCGTACCCGGCGACTTGGCCGTCATCGGATACGACAATCAGCCGATCTGCAGGGTAACGACGCCGACCATTACGAGCATCGACATTCCGGTGGAGCAGTTGGGACGGAAAGCCGTTTCAAGGCTCCTTGCCTGCTTGACGGAAGAACTTCCGTTGAAGCGTGAGGTCACCCTGTTTCCAACTGAATTGGTGGTACGGGAGTCTACATGAGGCGATGCTAAGACTTCTTTCATGAAATAGACTGCGGGAATTTATAGACTGTAATCCGGGAGGGGGGCGAGAGAAGTGTAACTGTACTGCAGTAGTACTCCAACCAAAATATAAATACATAAGGAGAATTGAAATCATGCAACGTTTTTCCAAAATGGCACTATTCATGGTGGTTATTCTTTTATTGTCCGCAACAACGGCGTTCGCTCAAACATCCAAGGTTGATGTCGGCAGCGGATTGGAACTTCTTATCGACGTTCAAGGAACATCTGTCCCCGGTAAACCGACCGTGGTATTCGATTCCGGTTCCGGTGATGACCATACGGTATGGCAAACAGCTTATGTACAACAACAAATCGCTCAAAGCACATTGACCGTTTCCTACGACCGTGCCGGTCTCGGTCAATCTGATGATGACGCTAACATTGCCAAGAACGGTGTGACAAAAGCAACTCAACTTCACACCTTGCTTCAAAACGCGAATATTCCCGGCCCCTACCTGTTCGTGAGCCATTCCATTTCCGGCGTATTTGCTCGTACCTACGCTGCTCTGTATCCTAGCGAAGTAGCCGGCATTATCTTTGTCGATTCCACTCACGAAGATGTAGTCCAAGAATTCGGAGAAGAATTTATCCGGGGCGACATTGAGTACTCCGGCGAATTTACATGGAGCGACTGGTTGACAACCGATCAGCAAATTCGTCAACTGAGTGCACAAGATGCACTTCGTAACACACCGATCACGGTTCTTTCCGCTAACTGCCACGGTGTCTGCGACGAGCAAAACCCGGGCAGCTTGATCGACGAAACCAAATGGGCTTCCCTGCAAAACAAAATTGCAGCCCTATCCGACGATGTTGTTCACACAACCGTTGATTCCGGCCATTATATTCAATTGAATAAGCCGCAAGCGGTAATCAGCGCGATCAATGCGATCGTTACACGTATCAATCTGCAATAACCACCGAGAAAGTATAGATTCTGTTATCTGTCTAATCTTATCGCGTGAGAGTGATTGGGAAATTATGGAAAAGCTGTCCTCCGGGAAAAATGCCTTATAAAATCCAAAAGCGCTTCAAAACAAAAAGATCATGGGCACAGGTGCCATGATCTTTTTTATTAAGCGCTCACATCGGCGGCACAAGACTCTCCTCTGCCGGGGTCGGCTTTCCATATAGAAGCGCTGGAGTTACAAAGCTACTAAGCTACAAAGCTACAAGGTCTGCCCGGCATCTGCCGTCAAAATCTGCCCCGTAACCGCCTCCTGTTCCAGAAGGGAGCAGATGATTTGGGCGATGTCTTCCGGGGTCGCAATCCGCTGGAGCGGAAGCTTGCCGATGAGAGCGTTCATCGTTTCTTCCCGGCCTTGCCACCAGCGTGTCGCTACCGCGCCCGGCGCGACGCAGTTCACGCGGATCTCCGGCGCAAGTGCTTGGGCCAGGGATTTGGTCAGCCCGTGGACGGCTGCTTTCGACACGGCATAAGGGATGGAGGAACCGACACCCGTAAGTCCGGCTATGCTGCCGACATTGACGATGGCGCCGCTCTTGTTTTTTTTCATCCGGGGAGCGGCGGCTTTGGCGCAGGTAAACATGCCTTTGACATTAACCGCATAAAGTTCATCCCAAACTTCCTCCGTGGCCGAATCCAAATCGCTCATCGGGATATGCCGGGTGACGCTGGCATTGTTGACAAGCAGGTCGATGCTTCCGTACCGGGCGGCAATCCGTTCCGCAAGCTCGTTGACTTCGCTTTCCCGGGTCACATCCGCTTTAAAAGCGGCGGCACGCCCGCCTTCTTCGGCAATCATCCGCACGGCGGATTCCGCATCCTCTCTGGATTGCGAGTAGCTGACGACGACGATGGCGCCCCGTCTGGCCAGTTCGAGACTGGTCGCCCTGCCGATGCCGGTACCCCCGCCTGTTACCCAGGCGACTTTATTTTGCATGAACATGTACGATCACTCCTTCAAGGAATTGGAATCAGGCTTTCTGTCTCCAGTTTAAAGGAAAAGAGCGATTTCATATACTTGAATGTTTTGAATGGAACGTTCATAATAATCGAATGAAGTGAAAGGAGGGACGCCGGGTGGATTTCAAAACGTTAAAGTCCTTTCAAAAAATCGTCGAACACGGAAACTTCGCCCGTGCGGCCGAAGAATTGGCTTATTCGCCGTCTACGGTCACTACCCAGATTCAGAAGCTGGAAAGCGATCTGGGCGTGCTGTTGTTCGAGCACGGCAAAAAAATCGCGTTAACCGAAGCGGGCCGCCTCTTTTATGAACAAAGCATTCCGATCCTGCAAAACATGGAGCAGCTGCAAAAAACGCTGGGTGATCTTGTGTCGGGTGAGGCGGGGCAGGTAAGGGTCGGCGTTTCGGAGCCGACGGCCAGTCACCAGTTTCCCGGACTGATCCGGCGTTTTACGGATATGTATCCGAATATTCGAATTTCCGTTGAGATAGCCGGAACGTCTGTTTTGACGGACAAAATCCTGAAGGGCGAGCTGGACTTCGGGTTAGGTTCGTTCCCGGACTCGGCGGCTCAGCTCCATTTCGAGCCTTTGTTTACGGAGGAGTTTCTCCTGCTCGTGCCTCAAGATCACGCGTTGGCCCGGGCGGAATCGGAATCGGTGACCCTGGGACAGCTTCGCGAATCCCGTCTGCTTATTACGGCACAGTCGTGTCCTTACCGCAGAAAGCTGGAGACGGCGCTCCGGGAAGAGGGAAGCTTTCCGCCGGATACGATGGAGATCGGCAGCATGTCCGCGCTAAAACATTATGTCGCCGAAGGCCTTGGCGCAGCGCTTGTTCCGCGGATGGTGCTCGATCCTTTGCCGGAAGGCACGATAGCGCTTCCCATGGAGGGCAGCGGAATTAACATGACGTGCGGCCTGATTTGCAGACCGGCTGATCTGCCGTTAAAGCGAGCGGGAAAGAACTTTTACGACTTTGTGCTGCATGAGTTCACCCGCTAAAAGGGATGACGCTTCTGTTCATTCCGGCTTGCCTTTTATAAATCGCCAAAGCAAAAAACACCGACGTGCGGTGTTTTTTTGTTTTTCTGATTCCTCCGGAAAGTTTACACGAGGGGTGTAAGTCCCTGAAGAGTGGACGTTAGTTAAGATCCCCGAACCGGAAGGAGGACCGGATTCTGCCATAAGTGAACCTTTATCTTGAAAATTAACGAAACGTTTATTCCCTGAAAAAGCTCCCGTAATCTTGTCACATTAAGATTGAAGAAGCAGTGAGAATTGACCTTTGTATAATTATAGCCTCCGTAGTTTGTTCCAGATTAAGCAGTTGACCTGAAAATATAATTGACAGAATTGTACAAATTTACAAAAAACCTCTTGATTGTTATATCCGAGTTAACCTATACTATTAATTGGATAGGAGTTCCGCATCATACAAAAACATACAAATCATAAAACTGGAGGGATGAAAGATGTACACGGAAATTGCTGAAAGCAAATTGAACCAATTGAAGGAAAGCGGCCAATATCGCGAGTTTGTCACCATTAACCGGCTGCGGACAAAGTACCCTATGGCTCTTGTCGATAACCAGGGAGATCACCCGGTGGTCGTATGGTGCAGCAATGATTATCTCGGTATGTCTCAACATCCAGTTGTTATCGAAGCGATGCACAAGGCAATAGAATTGTACGGAGCCGGCTCCGGCGGTTCCCGGAATATCGGAGGCTCCCACCACTATTACGCGGAGCTGGAAGCTTCGCTTGCGCAATGGCACGGCAAAGAAGCGGCTCTCGTATTCCCGACGGGCTACGGTTCTAACGACGCCACGCTTCAGTGCCTGGCGCGTGTTTTTCCCGACAGCATCATTTTCTCGGACGCCTTGAATCATGCTTCCATCATTAACGGAATTGTCAGCTCCAAAACGGAAAAAGCCGTTTTCCGGCACAACGACGTGCAGCATCTGGAAGAATTGCTGGCCGCCCAGCCGGCCGACCGGCCCAAAATCATCGTGTTCGAATCGGTATACTCGATGGATGGGGACATCGCGCCGATCCGCGAAATCGTACGCTTAGCGAAAAAATACAAAGCCCTCACGTTCCTTGACGAGGTACATGCCATCGGGATGTACGGACCGCGCGGCGCGGGAATCGCGGCCCAGCTCGGCGTAGCGGACTCCATCGATTTTATCCAGGGAACGATGGCTAAGGGCATCGGGATTATCGGAGGCTACATAACGGGTTC
Source organism: Paenibacillus chitinolyticus NBRC 15660 (assembly GCF_000739915.1). Classification (GTDB taxonomy): domain Bacteria; phylum Bacillota; class Bacilli; order Paenibacillales; family NBRC-103111; genus Paenibacillus_F; species Paenibacillus_F chitinolyticus. The sequence goes on from NZ_BBJT01000001.1 coordinate 53,682, forward strand.
GGCACCGCTGATCGACAGTGTGCGTTCCTTCGCCTCGGGCTTCATTTTCACAACGTCGCTGCCTCCGGCCGTAGTAGCGGCCTGCTACGCCAGTGTGGAACATTTGAAGCGTTCGGATGCGGAGCGCAGCGCACTTCACGCCAAGACGGGTCTGCTGCGCAATGCGCTGGCCGAGGCCGGTATTCCGGTGATGGAATCCAGCGAGACGCATATTCTTCCCGTTCTGGTCGGGGAGGCGAAGAAATGCAAGCTGGCTGCGCGCAGACTGCTGGAGAAGCATCATGTTTACCTGCAGCCGATCAACTCGCCCACAGTGCCGGTCGGTACGGAGCGTTTCCGGGTGAATGTGACCCCGAATCATACGGAAGAGCACATCTACGAGCTGGTAAACGCCTTAACCGAAGTGTTCGAGTATTTCGATATCAAAACACTGGCTTTGAAAGCCTGACCCGATCTTCCGGTTGAAAGGTCGGTTCCATCAGCCTGCATCAGAAGAAACGGGAGTGAATCGGCATGAATACGAGTCTGGCCCTGCGGATAAGAAGGGCTTCGTTGGAAGATATAGGAGAGCTTGTGGAGCTCCGTAAAATTTTGCTCAGCCGGGGCGAGGGGCATTATGTTTCCCGCTCCGCCGAAGAAGACCTCGCCTGGCAGTCGGAGTACCGGGATTGGCTCCGAGCTAATCTGAAGGGAAACGACCGCATACTCGTGGCGGCGGCAAGTATGGACGATGAAGAACGAATTTGCGCCTGCGCTATCGGCATTATCGACGACCGGGCGCCGATGAAAGGCTGCCTGAACGGCAAAGTCGGCTGGATTCAGACTGTGGTCGTTCATCCGGACAAGCGGCGCCACGGACTGGGCGAAGGGATTATGAATTATGTTTTATCCTGGTTCCGTGCCAATGAAGTAGGAAAGGTAACGCTCCAGACAACTCCATCCGCCAAGCGGCTGTACGAGAATTTGGGCTTTACGGAATCGGGGGAAGATCTCCTGATTAAAGAATTTTAATGATTCTCGGAGGGAACGCGCATGAACGTACTCATTATCGGACTGGGCTATGCGGGAACCCGCTTCTCGCAAGCCTTCTCCAATCTGGACCCGGCGGTGACGGGAAATGAACCCGTTGAGATCGCTTATGTGAACCGCAGTCCGAAATCGAACGGCTACCGGTATTTTTCCGACATAGAGACGGCCGTGAAAGAATTCGAGCCTGCCGTAGTTGTCGTAAGCGTAAACGACGAATATCATATCGACGTGATCAAACAGCTCCGGGGCTACCGGGGATTCGTTATTTGCGAAAAACCTCTGGTGCACCCTCAGGACGATCTCGACGAGGTGGAGGCAAGCTTGAAGCACACCTCGGGATTCGCTCTGGATCTTGTGGAGCGGTACTCGGATGCCTCGATCACGTTGAAGCAGTATGTGAAGGATCATAATTTGCGTCTCGTACGCGCCAATTTTTACTGGGGAAAGGACCGGATCAACGACCATAGGCCGACTAGCGGGGTGATCAGCGAAATAATTCACCCGCTCGATCTCGTGCAGTGGGTGAGCGGCGGAGATGCGGAGCTGGAGTTGAAGGATCTGCAGGGCATCCGCTCGGATTTCTCCATTTCCGGAACGGCCGTGCTGGACAGTGCGGCGATAACCGCTAATCTGGCCGGAGCCGTCGTCACGGGTTACAGCAGCTTCGTCAACATTCTCCGCAAGCGGGAGGTCGATCTCGTTTTCGCCTCACCGGCGAATAAGCTGATTTTCGCGACGATGATTTTTGACACGCCGGTCTGGGATATCGATTATTTACGGATTTGGGAAAAAACGAATATCGGAGAACGCGTCATCGTGGATCTCAAGACGGAAATCGACGAAAGCCGTCCGGAGCTGAACACGATCCGCAAGTTAATCCGGCTCGTCGGCGATGCTGCGGGGTTTGCCGCTTCAGGGGCGGAGCCTTCTCAGCCTTTCGCGGATTTGCCAAGTTCCCTGAAGCTCCAGAAGCTGCTCAATACGATCGACGCGGACGCGAGGACAATCGGCCCTGTACAGTATGTCGTCGGCTCCGAACGAGAGTTCTTCAATGATGAAACGAACTGGGAACGCCTCGGCTGAGCTTCCGGGTCTACCATCGAACAAGATAAGCGAGGGAGATTTCCATGCAAAAAGTTTTACTGCTTACCGTCGGCATGTTCGCTTTGGGCTTTGATGCCTATGTGGTGGCGGGTCTGCTTCCCGCAATCGGATCGGACTTTAACATCAGCGCATCGCAGTCCGGTCAGGCCGTAAGCGTGTTTACGCTCTGTTACGCACTGGCGGCGCCGATATTCGCCACGATACTGGCCGGCAAGCCGGTAAGGCGCATACTCCTGCTGGCGCTCGTCGTGTTCACGCTGGCCAACGCGGGAACGGCTCTTGCGCCGACCTATACGCTTCTGCTGCTCTCCCGCGCGATTGCCGGGATCGGAGCTGGCCTGTATTCGCCGCTGGCTGCTGCGGCGGCGGCGGCCCTCGTTTCCAGCGAGAAGCGGGGGAGAGCGCTTGGCATGACGCTGGGCGGAATGAGCATGGGGACAGTCATCGGGGTCCCCGTAGGGCTGCTCATTGCCGAGCAGATCGGCTGGCGGGGAACGCTCTGGGCCGTAACGGCGCTCGGCGTCATCGCGATCATCGGCATTACCGCCCGGTTTCCGAACTTTCCGGCGGCGGCTCCGCCGTCCCTGCGTCAGCGTCTTGCCATGATGACGAACGGGCGCGTTGCCGCGACTGTCGGCATCACGTTTATTACAAGCGTGGCCAGTCTGGGGCTGTACACGTACGTCGCGTCCGTTCTCCAGGATCTGGCCGATATCGAGTCCATTACTCCGTACTTGTGGGCATGGGGGATCGGCGGAGTCATCGGCAGTTTTTCCATCGGAACGCTCATTGACCGTACGGGACGTCCCAGGCTATTGATGACCGTGATTCTGGCGCTGATGGCGCTGGCGGTTTTCGTCCTTCCGGTCGGGATTCATTACGCGCTCGCCGCTTTCGCGGCATTCGTTGTGTGGGGCGCGACCGGCTGGGCTTCTCAGGCTCCGCAGCAGCATGTGCTCCTCGTCCTTCAGCCCGAACACGGGCCGGCCGCCGTGGCGCTAAACAGCTCCGCGAATTATCTCGGCAGCGCGGTAGGCTCCGCCCTTGGCGGCGCGGTTCTGCTGGCGGGGCTGGCACCCGGCCAACTGCCGATCGTCGCGGGCGCGCTGATTGCGGCGGCGCTGCTCGGGCAGATCTGGATCGTCTCGCGCAGCCAAGGCTTCGCCAAAGCCGGCCGGGAAGAGAAGATCCAGTCTTGAGCGGGATCGCGTGAGCGCGAAAACAAAAAGACCTTTCAGCCGTTTAGCGGCATGAAAGGTCTTTTTGTCGCCCGCGTCAGGTCGCCCGCGTCAGGCCGCCCGCGTCAGGCCGCCCGCGTCAGGCCGCCCGCGTCAGGCCGCCCGCTCTATCCGCCGACGTACTCGCTGCGGACGATCCGGACGTTCTCGTCATGGCAGCCGTCCGTAAAGGCGGAGCAGTAAGCGTGCGCGTCCCGGAGCGCGAGCAGAGCGTTGCCGTCGTCAGCCTGAACGGCCGCGATCAGGCTTGCGAGGTACCGGTCCGCGAGCTCCAGCCGGCGTTCCATTTCGCGGACGTCCTCGGTCGCCTCCCCGTGGCCGGGGACAAGCAGCTCCAGGTTATGGGTGCCGTAAATGTGCCGGACAGTGTCCAATGTCCCTTCATACGCTTTGGCGCTGTCATAAATGAAAGGAAGCTCGAAGTCCGACAAATAATCCCCCGCGATCAGTACGCCTAACGGCTCGACTACGGTCATCAGCCCGTCAGCCGTATGACCGGGTGCAAGATAGAAAGTCAGGCGGGTTTCTCCGAGCTGGAACGCCTGGCCGTTTCCGGCCGCTGCGATATCAACATGCGGGAACTCCACGGGATAGCCTCTGTCGATATAGTGGCCGGCATCGAACGAAGTAATGAGGGCCAGCTTTTTTTCTTTGTCCGGGTGGTTGCGCAGTCCCTCGCTTCCGATCGTGACAGCCCCCGGGAATGCCTTATATCCGATGATATGGTCGAAATCGCCGTGGGTAAACAGCACGTAAACCGGCCGGTCGCCCCGCACGGCTTCGACATGCTGCCGGATTTCTTCGATCTCCCGGGGCAGCCAGTTCGGATCTGCGATCAAGACGAGATCATCTGTCACGATTACGGTCGAGGTTGTTTTGTATATCGCGCTTTGAAAAACTGTTACCTGTTCGCTCTGGTATTGGATCATACGGTTCACGATCTCCTTGCTTCATGGACGATTTACGCCCGGCATTTAAGAGAAATTGTAGCATCCAAAGAAGGAGAAAGGAACCGGGGGAGCTTACTTTTTGGAAGAACCCTTTTATTCACCGCCGGATGAAAAAAGATACCGCTTACTTGCAAAATGAGTTATGCTAGGAGCATGACGAACTTTCTTAACGAATGGAAAACCCAACTGCTCCAATACAGCCGGAACATTCGTCTTTTTTTCGTGTTTATTTTCGTGTGGAATACGGGTCTCGGCATGTTCGGGCTCGTGTACAATTTGTACGTCCGCGCTCTGGGCTACGATCAGACGATGGTTGGACAGTTGGTCGGGATGACGGCCATAGCATCCGCAATCATATTAATCCCGGCGGGAATCATGAACGACAGATTCGGGCCCAAGCGGATCGTATCCGCCGGTCTCTTTTTTGTGCTGCTGGCACTCACCGCCCGCTCTCTTTTCGAGTTTAAAAACGCCCTGCTCGTTACTTCGTTTCTCGGGGGAATGTCGCAGGCGGTCGTATCGGCTACGATCATTCCTTTTATGGCCAACAATTCAACGCCCCGGCAGCGGGTTCACTTGTTCAGTTTCAACATGGCGCTAAGTATGTTCGCAAGCGTGGCGGGAAATATGCTGGGCGGCGTTTTGACGGATATGTTCCAGTTTGCCTTCGGCCTCTCGGAAGTGCTCAGCTTGAGAACGACTTTGTTGATCGGCGTCGGGACGATGGCGCTCGGACTCATTCCCGTGCTCTTGTATACATCGGAAGATGCCGGAGAAAAAGACGAAAGGAAAGATGAAAGGGCCGGTCCTAAACCCGGCTGGCGGCAAACGGCATCCAGGCATAAATCTTCGCTCCAGATTATCGCGCTGTTTGCGTTTCTCAGCCTGTTGTCCTCGACGGCGGGCGGGATGATTGTGCCTTATTTGAACGTCTATTTCGAGGACAGGTTCGATGCCTCCAAAACGATGATCGGCTTCATTGTATCGCTGGGACAAGGGGCGACCGCGCTTGCTTTTCTGCTCGGCCCCGCCATTGCGCGCAAAATCGGCGAAGCGAGAGCGGTCGTCCTGCTCCAATTGAGCTCGATTCCTTTTCTGCTAATTACCGCATACTCGTCTAATTTTACGCTCGCCAGCGTAGGATACTTGTTCAGACAGGCGCTTATGAATGCGGCGAATCCTTTTTACAGCACGATCAAAATGAAGTATGTCGACCGCTCGATGCGGGGACTTGCGTCCAGCTCGGGGGAAGCGATGTTCAATCTGGGCTGGTTTCTGGCCTCTCCGGTCAGCATGGGGCTAGTGGCGACGTACGGTTCTTACTACGGCTACGCCTACGCTTTCAGCATTACGGCCGTCGTTTATACCGTGATTTGCATTCTTTTTCACGTGTTCTTCGGCAAAGAACGCTTCAAGCCGGCGGAGGAAGCCGAGCAGGTAGCGGGTTAACAGCCGATTTGAGCGGGATGCTTCCGAAAGGAAGTGTCCCATTTTTTTATTGCATGTCCTGATTGCCAAGGATTGACAGAAATAAGAGGGATAGCTATAATCATAACATACTAATATTATCGGTTTAATCAGATATCGACCAGGTCACTGGAGATACGGTCTTTCCCGGGGGAAAGCTGTGTCTCCTTTTTTTGTGGGACAGGGGAGGCCGGGGACCGGGAGAGGCGGCTGAGTCGGACTTAAACTTAATGAAATGGAGAGGACTTATGATTTCATCCATACGTCATGTTCACAAGGCAGTTCTGATTGCACTTATTCTCGCGATCGTGTCCGGCTGCGGGGGAAACGCGGGGAATACCGGCAGCGCAATTTCTCCGGCCTCTGAAAACGGAACAGCCGGGCAGCCGTCCGCCGTTCAAGGCGGCACGTTTACGTACGCGCTCGCCGGATCGCCGTCCGGACTCGATCCTAATGTGGTGCCCGCCGCACTTGATTACCGGGTGATGCGCTCCATTTACGACAGTCTTGTCGTCCAACTGCCCGACCAGTCCATCAAACCGTGGCTCGCCGAGGAGTGGACGGTTTCATCCGACGGAAAAGAGTACACGTTCAAGCTGCGCAAGGACGTGAAGTTCCATGACGGAACACCGTTTAATGCGGCTGCCGTTAAAGCGAATTTCGACCGGATCGTGAATCCGGCGACCAAGTCCCGGTTCGCCGTTACCCTGCTGGGCCCCTATGAATCGTCCGAAGCGGTTGACGAATACACCGTAAAGGTGCGGCTGAAGTCGCCTTACAGCGCGTTTCTGAGTTCGCTCAGCCAGGCCTTTCTCGGAATCGTTTCACCGGCGGCCGCCGAGAAATACAAGGACCAGCTCACCAAAAACCCCGTCGGCACCGGCCCTTTCAAATTCGTGAGCTGGACCGAGAATTCGGCCGTTACGCTGCAGCGCAATCCCGACTACAAATGGGCGCCGGAACTTGCCGCCAATAAAGGCGCACCGTACATAGACAAGCTCGTATTCAAAATTATTCCTGAAGAGGCGACCCGGATCGGCAGCGTCCAGAGCGGGCAGGTTTCGGCCGCAGAGACGGTACCTCCGCAAAATTTCGTCTCTTTGAAGAAGGACCCGAACGTGCAGCTTTTCCAGGCGGAGTCTTCGGGCATTCCCTACACGCTGATGCTCAATCAAGATCATGCGCCTTGGAACGAGCTGGAGGCCCGGAAGGCCGTCCAACTGTCGATCGACTTCGATGCCATCGTCAAGACTTTGTATCTAGGCGCTTATACACGGGCCTGGTCTCCGCTGACTCCGTCCGTGCTTGGCTATAATGCCTCCCTGGAAGGAGTCCAGAAACCCGATCCGGACGAAGCGGGACGCCTGCTTGACGGACTGGGCTGGATCAAGGGGGCGGACGGAATCCGTGAGAAAAACGGCAAAAAACTGACGATCCGTTATATCGACGCGTCGCCGAACAGGGAGAAGCGCAACGACATTGCGGCGATGATCCAGCAGCAGCTGAAAAAAGCCGGAATCGCCGTCGAAGTGGAAATTTTGGCCGATACGACGCCGGCTCTGATGGTTAAGGGGACGAATGATCTGGTCGGCGTCAGTAATGTTTCGGGCGACCCGGACATTTTGCGGAGTTTTTTTCACACGAATGCCATTCCGAAAGACGGGAAGTGGGGGCACAACCATACCCACAAATCCGATCCGCAGGTAGACGCTTGGCTGGAAGAAGGACTTAAAGAGCAGGACCCCAAGAAACGGGCGGAGATTTACAAGCAGGTTCAAGCGTATCTGATCCAAAATGCTTACGGATTCCCCGTGTACGTATTTCCGTATACCGTCGCAGCCGGGAAAAACGTGAACGGACTTAAATTCGATTCGCTGGGATATCCGTTGTTTTACGATGTAAGCCTGAAAAAATCGTGACGGGGGGGAAGCCGGGTTGATTTACGCCATCGCAAGAAGACTGGTCTCTTCGCTGCTTGTCATAGGAGGCGCTTCGGTTCTCGTCTTCTTTATTCTGTACCTGCTGCCGGGAGATCCGGTGCTGATAATGCTGGCCGGTACGTCGGCCTCTGCGGAGACGGCAGCGAATCTGCGGCATCAGCTTGGCTTGGATCAGCCCGTGATCCGGCAATTTCTCGTCTATGCGGAAAATTTGTTGCGGGGGGATTTCGGGAAATCTCTCGTGAACGACGACCCGGTGCTCCCCAAAATTTTGGAGCAGTTTCCCGCAACGGCGCTGCTTACGGCAGCGGGTACCTTTCTGGCGGTAGTGACGGGAATCTGGCTCGGCGTGGTTTCGGCGATTCACCGCAACAGCTTCATTGATTTTTTGGCCCGCATCGTGTCGCTGTTCGGAATTTCCATGCCGACCTTCTGGTCGGGCATCCTTCTGATTCTCGTTTTCTCCGTCCGACTGAACTGGTTTCCGGCCGTAGGCTCGGAAGGGTGGGAGTCGCTTGTCCTGCCTGCGGCTGCGCTCGGGCTCGTGGGATCGGGTTTTATCGTGCGGATGGTGCGGAGCTCCATGCTTGAGGTGATGAACGAACCTTTTATTACCACCCTTCGTTCCAAAGGACTTAGCGAAAGAGTCGTCATGTACCGGCATGCGCTGCGCAGCGCCCTCATTCCGGCTCTTACCATGATCGGCATCCAGATCGGGGAACTTATGGCCGGGGCCGTCGTGATTGAAACGGTCTTTTCCAGACAGGGAATCGGTCGGCTGCTTGCGGGAGCCATCCTGTCCAAAGATCTTCCCGTCGTACAAGGCGTCGTTTTTTTTACCGCAATCGTGTATGTCCTTGTCAATGTGTTGGTGGACTTGTCCTATGCTTTCATTGATCCCAGAGTGAGAAGGGCCGTCTGATGCAGGTGGTCGTTAGAGAGACGCGTGAAAAAGGGGGAACGGTATGAAAACCGCAGCCGAAGTTAACTACGTGCCGGAACAGCTCACCCGGGAGCGGAGCCGGGAACCGAAACAAAACCGGAAAATACCGGGCTTTGTGCGCCAAGGGGATCTTCCGTATTATGCGGCGCTCTTAATCGTGTCGGCGATTGCGCTCAGCGCAGTCGTGCCGCAATGGCTGGCGCCTTATCCGCCGGTGGAAATGAATGCGGACGCCCTCCTCCAGAAGCCGGGCGCCGCCCACTGGTTGGGGACGGATTACTACGGAAGGGATATGCTCAGCCTTCTCATATACGGGGCTAGAGATTCACTTCTGTTCGGCGCGGGCTCCGTCGTCATCGGCGGGGCCGCAGGCATGCTGATCGGCAGTCTGGCCGGTTACATCGGAGGCTTCGTGGACGGAATGCTCATGCGGATCATTGATGTGCTCATGGCGATACCGAGCTTGCTGCTGTCACTCGCCATTGCTGCCGCCTTGGGGCCGAGTCTGCTCAACATTGTGCTGGCCGTCAGCGTATCGCTGGTGCCCAAATTTGCCAGGGTTGTCCGCAGTCAGGTGATCGGCATTAAGAGCCGTCCCTATATCGCCGCATCCCGGTCGATCGGTGCGGGCGGAGGTCATATTTTCGTGAAGCATGTGCTTCCTCACGTTTTTTCTCCGCTGCTCGTCATGGGAACGATAGGAATCGGATCGTCCATCCTGGTCGGCTCAGCGCTTAGTTTCCTGGGGCTGGGGGTGCTTAAGGAAATTCCGGACTGGGGAACGCTTCTTTCGCAGGGCAGAGGATATTTGACCGTCGCCTGGTGGAACGCGACTTTTCCGGGACTCGCGATTACGGTCCTGGTGCTGGCCGTCAATCTGGTGGGAGACCGCTGGAGAGACGCGCTGGACCCCAAACAGCATGCAAAGTGAATGGGAGAAACACACGGAGGGGAGGGGACGAACTTGGCAAAGCCGGTTCTGGAAATCGAGCGGTTGAAGGTGGAGTTTACCAAAGAAAACGAAAGCCTGACGGCGTTGTCTGAAGTCAGCCTGCATATCAGGCCCGGCGAGACGCTCTGTCTGGTCGGGGAGTCCGGCAGCGGCAAAACGATTTTGTCCAAAGCGATCCTCCGCCTCGTGGAATATGAGGGAGGACGCATCACGCATGGCACCATCCGGCTGGGACAGGAAGACGTAACCCGGCGTCCGCAGAAGGGGATGGGCGCAATTCGAGGAAGGAAGGCGGCGATGGTTTTCCAGGAGCCCATGGCGGCGTTCGATCCGCTTTTTCCGGTCGGGAAGCAAATCGCGGAGGCGTATCTGCGGCATAACCGCAGTTCCTATAAGGAGGCGCTGGAGCACGCGGCCCGGCTGCTCGGCAAAGTCGGCATCCCGGAGCCGGGCCTGCGGATGAAGCAGTATCCGGGAGAGCTGTCCGGGGGAATGCTCCAAAGGGCGATGATTGCAATGGCGCTGTCCTGCGGTCCCGACCTGCTCATCGCCGACGAGCCGACAACGGCACTGGACGTAACGATCCAGTCGCAAATCCTGAACCTGCTGAAGGAGATCCAGAAGGAGTACGGCATGTCGATCCTATTCGTCACGCACGATCTGGGCGTGGCGGCCGAGATTGCCGACCGGATTGCCGTTCTGTACGCCGGCGGAATCGTCGAAGTCGGCGGGGCCGACACGTTGTTCCGGACGCCGGTGCATCCTTACACGAAGGGGCTCATCGGCTCCGTCACAGGTTTGGAGACTCCCCGGGGCTCCCGGCTTCCTTCCATTGAAGGAAGCATTCCCCCGCTGGCCGAGCCGCCGTCCGGCTGCCGCTTTCACCCCCGCTGCCCGCATGCCATCCAGAGGTGCGCACAGTCCGCACCGCCTCTGGAGGAGATCGCGGGACGCGAGGCGGCGTGCTGGCTTGCCGGGGAACTCCGGCAGGAGGAGGATGCGCAGGCAGCGGAAGCCTCGCCGGACATCGTCCGGGAGCGTGCGGAGTCCGCGACTGCCGTGATCCGGTCCGCCGCCGTTTCCGCTCCGCGCGAGGAAAACACCGCAGGGGAGGTCTCCGGCGATGGGGTGCCGCTGTTTTCCGTACACGGCCTGCGGAAAACATACCGGCTCGGGGGCGGGTTTCTCCGCCGGCCCAAAGGGTCGATCTATGCCGTCGACGACGTCACCTTCACGATCCGGGAGGGCGAGACGTTCGGGTTGGTCGGTGAATCCGGCAGCGGCAAGTCGACTCTCGGCCGGACGCTGCTTCATCTGGAGCCGCCTACGGAAGGCGAAGTTCTTTTTGCCGGCAAAGAGCTTTCCGCCATGTCTCCCTTAGAGCTGCGGAAGGCAAGAAAGCAGATGCAGGTCATTTTCCAGGACCCGTACGGTTCGCTCAATCCGCGATGGACGGTCGGGCAGTGCATAGGCGAGCCGCTCGCCGTACACGGGACACACCGGGGGAAGGAACGCAGCGATAAAGTCGCGGAGCTGCTCGCTTCGGTCGGGCTGCCCCCTTCGGCGGGCAACAGGTATCCTCACGAATTTTCGGGAGGACAGCGTCAAAGGATCGGCATTGCCAGAGCGATGGCTCTGCAGCCCCGGTTTATTCTGGCCGATGAGGCCGTATCGGCGCTGGACGTGTCGGTGCAGGCCCAGATTCTGAATCTGCTGCAGGAACTCCGGGAGAGGGAGAATCTCACGTATCTGTTTATCGGGCACGGCCTTCAGGCAGTCCGGCATATGTCCGACCGCATCGGCGTGATGTACCTCGGCAAGCTTGTGGAAACAGCCCCGAGCGACGAGCTGTTCCGCCATCCGGCCCATCCTTACACGGCCGCTCTGCTGGCGTCCGTCCCGAGGCGCGACCGCTCCGGCTCCCGGGAGAGAATCCGGCTCGCGGGCGAAATTCCCTCCCCGGCCCATCCGCCGTCCGGCTGCCGGTTTCACACGCGCTGCCCGGCGGCAACGGCGCTGTGCCGGGAAGTTCAGCCCGAATGGATCGAGGTCGGCCCGGGACATGCCGCAGCCTGCCATTATCCGTTGTAAAGCGGTCTTCTACTAGAGGTTCTTAAGGCGAGGTGACGACAATGGGAGAAATTTTCCGGCTGGCGGGAGAAAACGACACCGGACAGCTTTTAACGCTTATCGAGGGGGCTTATCAGTCTATCCGGGACCTGAACATCGACTTCAGGGCGACCCGGGCCGATTACGACTTCGTTCGGACGAACAGCGTGGAGAATGCGTGCTACGTTCTGGAGCGAGACCGACGGATAAGCGCAACCCTCTCGGTGAAATACATGGAAGAAGTATCCGTGTATCCGTTCTTGTTTATGTTAGCCGTTCATCCGGCGGAGCAGTCCCGAGGGGTGGGCAGCCGTCTTCTCCGATACGTGGAGGAAAAAATCGTGCGGGATACGCTTTTGTCGCCCGCTTCGACGCTCGCAACGTCCCGTAAGCATCCGTGGCTTCTTCCCTTTTACGAGCGGAAAGGCTACCAGCCCTTCTACGAGAGGGATCTCGGGACCGACGACAAACTCGTTTTCATGATCAAAAACCTTCGGAGCGAGTCCGGCACGAACGGTGAAGACTCCGCCCATTCGTCCGGCGAGGCGGGAGCAGAGCCGTATTCTTTTCCCGGAGATTTAAAGAAAATTTGAAGTGGAGGCATGTTACGGTGAAAAAAAGACATCGGATTACTTGGCTAATTGTACTGGCCGCATTCATGACCGGTTTATCGGCCTGCGGGGCGCCTGCCGCCTCTCCGGCATCGTCGCCGAATCCGGGGGGAGAACCCGGCAAAGGAGCTAACACCGGCGAAAAGACCGTGTACATCGGCATTGTGAACGCACCGATTACACTCAGCCAGATTAACGATCAAGGCGACTCCGCCTCGGACAACGTGATCGCGCTCCTCAACGATTCGCTGCTGAATTTGAACGAGAAATTCGAATTTACTCCGAAGCTCGCGGAGTCCGTGGAGACGAAAGACAATCAAACCTTTGTCGTGAAGCTGAATCCATCTGCGAAATGGAATGACGGTAAACCTTTTACGACGGCCGATGTCGCTTTTACGCTCCAGACCGCTCTGCACCCGAAAGTCGAGACGTACTTTAAGCTGAATTTTATCGAAGGGCTGAACAATGCGGGCAAGCTGGAGGAAGGGAAAACGGAAATCAGCGGCCTCAAAATCATAGACGATCGCACATTCGAAGTGCGGACGAAGACACCGGTCGATCCGCTTCTTTTCAAAGAACGGTTCGGAACGAAAGTATTTTTCCTGCCGAAGCACATCCTGAAAGACGTTCCCCCCGAACAGATCGCGACTCACCCTTACTTTCAGAAACCCGAAGTCACGATCGGGGCGTTCAAATTCGCCAATTTCGTAAAAGGCCAGTATGCGGAAGTGGTCAAAAACCCGAACTATTATTTGCCGCCGGCCAAACTCGACAAAATCTTTATTAAAGTGCTTCCGGCTGCCAATTTGGTGGCGCAGCTTCAAACGGGCGAAATTCATATGAATTCGCTGCCTGTCGGTCTTATACCGATCACGGAATACGAGAAAGTCAAGGCGCTGCCGAACGTGGAACTTACGACGAGCAATCCTTCCATTCCGCCCGAACTCTTCTTCAACACGGCTAATATCGGCGATGCCCGCGTGCGCCAGGCCGTCGCTTATGCGATCAACCGCAAGCTTATTGTCGATCAGCTTCTGAAAGGCCAAGGCGAAGTGATTGACGGCGGCATTCCGAGCTATCACCCCAATTTCAACAAAGACATCCAGACATACCCCTACGATCCGGAAAAGGCGAAAAAGCTGCTCCAGGAGGCGAAATGGGACATCAACAAGCCTATCCGATTCCTGATTCCGGTGGGCAATAAAGTGCGCGAGCAGGCGGCGGATATTCTTGCCCAGAATTTGCAGGCCGTCGGTTTGAAGGTTGAGGTTCAGAAGTATGACTTTGCCACGCTGATCCAGAAGGTGCGCAAAAAAGAGTTTGACCTTACTATTTTCAACCGGGACTTTTATATCGAACCGAGCTCGTATTTCACTTTGTACAAAAGCGACAGCGCGAGCAATTACTACAGCTACAACAATCCGAAGGTAGATGAGCTGATTACGAAAGGGGAGACGGAATCCGATCCGGCGAAGCGGCGGCAGATCTACAACGAGCTGCAGGCGGTCATCCATGAGGATGTGCCTACGCTCGCGGTTTACTCGGAGAAGCGTCTGCTTGCCGTATCCAAAGACGTTCTCGTCGGAAGACCCCGAGATATCGGGATGTACAACAATACGAACGAGTGGGATTTGAAAAAATAGAAAGGCGTGAGGGAGATGGGAAAGCGGGACTTGGTAGAGTGGCTGGACAGCCATGCGGAAAAATTCGAAGAGCTTGCGCTGAGGATCTGGGAACAGCCTGAAGTCGCTTATACGGAGACGTACGCCTCGAAACTGCAAGCCGCCGTGCTGCGGGAAGCGGGATTCACGCTCCGTTCCGGTATCGGGGGCGCCGCCACGGCATTCGTTGCCGAGTTCGGCAGCGGAAAACCCGTCATCGGCATCCTCGGGGAATACGACGCGCTGCCCGGCTTGTCGCAGAAGGTGAGCGCCGAACGGGAAGCCCTCGTTCCGGGCGGGCCCGGACACGGATGCGGACATAACTTGCTCGGCACAGCCGGCGTGGCCGCCGCCGTTGCTTTGAGCCGCCGCATCCGCGAAGAGAAGCTCCCGGGTACGATCCGGTATTACGGCTGCCCGGCCGAAGAGGTCATCTCGGGCAAGACGTTCATGGCCCGGGAAGGCGTGTTCGATGACCTGGACACGGCGCTCACGTGGCATCCCGGCAGCACCAACATGCCGTGGAACGTGCCGACGTCGGCACTTACGTCCGTCGAGTTTTCTTTCAAAGGCCGGGCGTCCCATGCGGGAAGCTTCCCGCATTTGGGCCGCAGCGCACTGGATGCGGTGGAGCTGACGAACGTCGGCGCCAATTATTTGCGGGAGCACGTGGTGGACGGTTCGCGGATTCAGTACACGATCACGAACGGCGGACAGGCTCCGAATATCGTGCCGGAAGACGCGAGTGTCTGGTATTTCCTGCGGGGCTCCGGCCGGGATCACGTCGACGAGCTGCTCCGGCGTCTTCAGAATATCGCCCGCGGAGCCGCTCTGATGACGGAAACCGAGGTGACGTGGGAGATTAAGGCGGGCGCCTACGATCTGAACGTCAACCATACGCTCAACGATCTGCTTTACCGGCAGAGGGACGAGGCGGGCCCGCTTTCGTTCACGGACGAAGATATCCGTCTGGCCGCCGCCCTTGCGGATACGCTGCCTCCCGATATCCGGGAATCGGCGCTTAAGCGGGGGGAAGAGCTGGGGCTTCCCGCCGGGGAACTGTTGCCGGCCGGGTTCGTGAACGTGAAGCCCGCGCCCAAAACCTACGGCGGAGGCTCGACGGACGTCGGCGACGTCTCGTGGATTACGCCGGTCGGGCAGATCATTACCACGTGCGCGCCGTTTGGCGTGCAGGTGCATACGTGGCAGGCGACGGCGTCCTTCGGCTCGCCGATCGGCCTCAAAGGCATGCACCTTGCCTCCAAGCTCCTGGCGCTTGCGGCCTACGAGCTGCTGACGGACGGCGGGGTACTGCTTGCCGAGGCCAGGGCGGAGTTCCTGCGCGCCACGAACGGCCGCAGGTATGTGCCTGGGATCCCAAGTGACGTTCAAGCGCCGGTGCTTGTTTAGGCCCGCTAGGCGCTGCGCAAGACGTACGGGTGCGGCTGTTCCGCCGTATGCGATTGACCGCCGTTTTGCGGCGCAGCCGGTACCGCGGGAAGTTCCTGCCGCGGTACCGGCAACATTTTAATAGAGGAGAGGTGAATGTATGCTGCCCGTGCTGGAAATCCATCGTCTTCAGACCGTTTTCAAGACGGGACAAGAAGAAGTAACGGCCGTAGATGAAGTCAGTTTTCAGCTTCTGCCCGGCGAAACGGTCGGGATTGTCGGCGAGTCCGGCAGCGGCAAAAGCGTGACGGCCCTTTCGGTCATGAGACTGCTGGGCAGAAGCGGACGCATCAAGCAAGGGGACATCCTCTTCCAGGGAAGCAACTTGGCGCTGTCGTCGGATCTGGAGCTGAGACAGCTTCGGGGACGGGACATGTCGATGATTTTCCAGGAGCCGATGAGTTCGCTTAATCCGGTTTTTACGATCGGAGAACAGCTTCTGGAGGTCATCCGCCGGCACATGGATTTCTCCCGTAAAGAAGCGCGGGCTTATGCCATAGAAATGCTCGGAAAAGTAGGACTTCCCCGCGCCGAAGTCCTGATGAAATCGTACCCTCACGCATTGTCCGGCGGCATGCGCCAGAGGGTGATGATTGCGATGGCGCTCGCCTGCAAGCCGAAGCTGCTCATCGCTGACGAGCCGACTACGGCGCTGGATGTGACCATCCAGGCTCAAATTCTGGAGCTGATGAAGCAGCTTCGCGAAGAGAGCGGGGCCGCCATTCTGCTGATCACGCACGATCTGGGTGTCGTCGCCGAGATGGCGGACCGGGTCGTAGTGATGTATGCGGGCCAAATTGTGGAGGAGGCGGATGTTTTTACGCTGTTCCGCGAGCCGCTGCATCCGTATACAAGAGGACTGCTTGGCTCCATGCCCAGAATTAGCGGAGACGGCGGACAACTGGAGGCGATCCCGGGGACGGTGCCTTCCCTGAACCGCATGCCGGAAGGCTGCCGGTTTCATGCCCGGTGCGCGTGGGCTTCCGCCGTGTGCACGCAAGAGCAGCCGGAACTGACCGCTCTGGAGGGAGGCCGCCGGGTCCGGTGCTGGGTGTCCCAGGTGGAGGGCAGGCTGCCCGAAAAGCCGGGCCGCAAGGAGGCCGCTTTATGAGCGGCCGTCCTGAAGTTCCTGCGGCGGACGATGCGCCTCTCCTTCAGGTCGAGCATCTTAAAACGTACTATCCCGTCAAAAGCGGCATCTTCTCGCGAACGACAGGTTTCATCCGGGCAGTGGACGATGTAAGCCTGACTATCCGCAAAGGGGAGACGCTGGGCCTTGTGGGAGAATCCGGCTGCGGCAAATCGACGATCGGCCGTTCTATCGTGCGGCTGGAAAACCCGACTTCGGGGCGGATTCTTTTTCGGGACGAGGATATTACGACCAAGACCCGGAGGCAATTAAAGCCGGTAAGGACGCGGCTGCAAATTATTTTCCAAGATCCGTACTCCTCCCTGAATCCCCGCAAAAGAGTAAGCGAGCTGCTGTCCGAGCCGTTTATCGCCCACAAGCTTGCGGATAAAAAAGACATTCCCGCGCGTGTCGGCCGTCTCCTGGAACTGGTAGGGCTGCCCCGTGGTTCGGGCAACCGGTTCCCGCATGAGTTCTCGGGAGGGCAGCGGCAGAGAATCGGCATCGCCAGAGCGATTTCGTTCGAACCGGAGCTGATCGTGTGCGATGAACCGGTTTCCGCGCTCGACGTGTCGATCCAGGCCCAGATCCTGAACCTGCTCGGCGATTTGCAGAGGGAATTGAAGCTGACTTATTTGTTCATCGCTCACGGGATAGGGGCGGTCAAGTACATCAGCACCCGGATCGCGGTCATGTATCTGGGCAAAATCGTTGAAATCGGAAACAAAGAGGAACTGTTCCGGAATCCGAAGCATCCGTATACCCGGATTTTACTGAATGCTTATCCGCCGCCGGACCCGGAAGCGCGTTCTGCGGGCCGGATCTTGATCCGCGGCGATGTGCCGAGTCCGGAACATCCCCCGTCCGGATGCCGGTTTCATACACGCTGCCCGTATGTCCGGGACTTGTGCAGAACGGCCGAGCCGCCGCTGGGCGCCGAAGCTCACGCCGCCGCCTGTCATTTTCCGCTGGATGAACCGTCTGGCCTCCCTGTTCTGAAATAAGCTGATAAATAGTCGGCGGAAAGAGAAAGGAGGAAATCCCGCTTATGCTTCCGTATGCGATCCGGCGGATTCTGATTGCGGTTCCCGTTTTATTCGGCATCACGGTCATTAATTTCTTCCTGATCAACATGGCTCCGGGCAATCCGGTCGATATGCTTATCGATCCGACGATGCCCAAGGAGCTGCTCGACGCGCGCAAAGAACTGCTGGGCCTTAACGATCCACTGTGGATGCAGTATGCCAAGTGGCTCGGCGGCCTGCTGCGCGGAGAACTGGGGTATTCGTTCAGCTCTTACGCCCCCGTAAGCACTTTGATCGCCGAAAGACTGGGGCCTACGCTGGGGCTTGCGGCGGCATCGCTGGCTCTCGGTCTGCTGATCGCCGTTCCCGTCGGCATTATTAGCGCGGTCCGGCAAAATACGAAATTTGATTATTTCATGACGGGCCTGTCCTTTATCGGGACCTCGATCCCGCAGTTTTTTTTCGGACTCAGCCTGATTTATATTTTTGCCGTCCAGTTAAGAATTTTGCCGACGGGAGGCATGTACACGCTGGGAGCCGGCGGGGGTGCCTGGGATCTGATCCGCCATATGATTCTTCCGGTCTTTGTGCTCGGCGTTTTTATCGCGGGCAAGAAGGTCCGGTACGTGAGGGCGAGCATGCTTGACGTGCTGAAGCAGGATTATTTGCGGACCGCCCGGGCCAAAGGGCTGCATCCTTTTATCGTCACGAACAAGCATGCCCTCCGGAACGCGCTGATCCCGATGATTACCGTCATCGCGATGGAAATTCCTCTTCTGCTCGGAGGGAGCATTCTGATCGAGCAAATTTTCCAGTGGCCGGGGATCGGCCAGTTGACCATTCAATCGATCCTTTCCAGAGATTATCCCACCCTCATGGGGCTGAATCTGGCGGCGGCTTGTATCGTTCTGGCAACGAATTTGTTGACCGATCTTCTGTACTCCGCAGCGGATCCGCGCATTCGTTACAATGGATAGGAGGTGGAAGCTGTGGCGTTGACCGAATGGAAACTGGGCGAAACGAATTTCCGCAGCGACACGGCAGAGAGTGAAGCCGAGCCCGATTCGCCGCGGCCGTGGCGGCAAGCTTTACGGAAGTTCAGGCGGCATAAGCTGGCCGCAGCCGGATCAGTCGTGACTCTGCTGCTGATCGCCGCGGCTCTGCTTGCTCCGGCTATCGTCCCGTATGATCCGAAGGAAGTGACGGGCGTCTTCTCGGCTGCCCCTTCCGCGGAGCATTGGCTGGGTACGGACCAGGTCGGCCGCGATGTATTCAGCCGATTGGTTTATGCGACCCGCGTTTCACTGATCGTCGGTTTCGCTTCGGTATTTCTGTATGTGACTTTCGGGACACTGGTCGGTCTGGTTTCGGGTTACTTCGGAGGCTGGCTGGATATGGCGATCATGCGGATAACGGACATGTTCATGGCGTTCCCGTTTCTTATGGTCATCTTGGTCGTCGTGGCCGTACTGGGCTCGGACATGCGCACGATCATTCTCGTTCTGGCTTTATTCTCGTGGCCGGGCGTCGCACGTCTGGTCAGGGGAAGCGTCCTGACGATCAAGCGGCTCGATTATGTCAGGGCAGGCATAGCCTTAGGCTACGGCACACCCCGTATCCTGCTGCAGCATGTCCTTCCGAACGCGGCCGGCCCCGTTATCGTCCAAGCTACGTTCGGTGTTGCTTCCGCCATTATGAGCGAGGCGGGACTCAGTTTCCTGGGCATGGGCGTCCAGCCGCCGACCGCCAGTTGGGGCAATATGCTCACGGACGCCCAGTCCCTGACGGTGCTGACGGAGCAGCCCTGGCTTTGGATTCCGCCGGGTGCGATGATTCTGCTCGTCGTTCTGAGCATAAACTTTGTCGGGGACGGACTGCGCGATGCCCTGGATTCCCAGCCGTAATCGAATATTTCCGCACGAGCCTCTTTTCCCGTCCCTGGCGGGATGAGAGGTTTTTTGAGAATGTGCGCTGCCGTCCGCTTCCCGAGTTTCGGAGAAAAGGGGTTTTGCGTTTCTTTTTGCGGATCTGTATATGGGCCGGTTTATTGGCTTTTAAAGGAGATTTCGGTAAACTGAGTGTACAAGAAGAGGCAAAATTGTTGCGGAGCAGGTGCACGGATGACGGGAATTCACATTCTTATTGCAGACGACGAGAAAGAAATCAGGGAGCTGCTGAAGACGTATCTGGAAAGAGAAACTTACGTGGCGGACACGGCTCATAACGGGGAAGAAGCGCTCCGGCTTGCGGAGGAACGCACCTATAGTTTAATCGTGCTGGATCTGATGATGCCGAAAGTGGACGGAATCGAGGTGTGCAGAAGACTTCGACAGACGTCGAACGTGCCGATCCTCATGCTGACGGCCAAAGACCAGGAAGTGGATAAATTAGTCGGACTGAGCATCGGAGCCGACGATTACATCACCAAGCCGTTCAGTATCCACGAGGTGATCGCGAGAATCAAGGCGCATTTACGGAGGTACAAAGTGCTGGGCAGCGAAAACAGCGAGAATAGCGAGAATAGTCCCGCAGCGGAAAAGGCTCTGACGTCCGGCGGCTTGAAACTGGACCTCAAGACATTCACGATGTCCAAAGACGGGGAAGAAATCGCGTTAACGGCTAAAGAATTTGAACTGCTGAAATTTTTTATGACACATCCCGAACAAGTTTTCACCAAAACCCAGATTTTCCGCCAGGTCTGGAACAGCGATTATCTGGAAGACGATAATACCGTCATGGTCCATATCCGCAAGCTGCGGAAAAAAATCGAGGAAGATCCGTCCGATCCGAAAAGAATCGTAACGGTCTGGGGGATCGGCTACAAATTCGCGGGTGAGAGACTATGAAAAGAGATCCCGTTAAGCTGCTGGGCGCGATCCATTTGATTTTACTGGCGGCCCTGGCCGGGCTTACGGCAGTCGGCACTCCGAGCGCATTGACGAACGGGGTGCTGTTTGCCGCGCTTTTTGCGTCCGCGGCGGGGCTGCTCATCTCCAGATTCCGTTATACCGCCAGACTCCGGGACGTTAACCGTCAATTGGCGAGGGCGCTTGCAGGAAACGTGAACACCCGGGTTTTGGCGAACGACGATCCGGCTCTAAACGAAGTCATTTTCTCGGTCAATGAATTGATCGGACAGCTCGATAAGCTCCAGGTTTATACGATCAAAACCGAAACGGGCCGCAAAAGGTTCCTCTCGAATATTTCGCACGATATCCGCACTCCGCTGACGTCCATCATCGGCTACATCGACGCTTTGAGAGACGGCGTGGCGGGAAGCGAGGAACAGAAGCGGCAGTATTTGGATGTGCTGGCCCGTAAATCGGGGGTCTTGAAGAAGCTGATCGATGAAGTATTTCTGCTGGCCAAGCTGGACGCGGACGAGATCCGGCTTCAACCCGCCAGGCTTGATCTCGCCGAAACCGTGCGCGAAGCCGTAATCGAGTTCCTGCCGGAACTGCATCAAGCGGGTCTGGAGCTGGTTCTGCAGCTCCCCGAGGAAGCTTGTCCCGTTGTCGCGGACCGGGTCAGTCTTCTGCGGATGCTGAATAATCTGATTCAAAACGCCGTCAAACACGGAGGAGACGGGAATAAGCTCGGCCTGGAACTGTCCTTCGCCCAGGGGAAGTACTGCCTGACGGTCTGGGACAACGGAGCGGGTATTCCCGCAGAGGAGCTCAGCCTCGTTTTTGATCGGATGTACAGGACGGATGCGTCGAGAAGCCGGGCCGGCGGCGGGAGCGGTCTGGGGCTGGCAATTACGAAAGCCCTTGCCGAGAAGCATGGAGGAACGCTGGGGGCGGACAGCGAGCCGGGCGTACGGACCGCTTTTTACCTGACACTGCCGGAAACGGGCAAGGGGCTTCAGCCGGCGGCCGACATTTTAAGAAACAATTAAGAACTTGTTAAGAGGCATTTAAATTCGGCTGCTTATCCTGAATACGGACAGAGAAAAGAACCATACGGAGCAGGAGGGAACCATGAGCGCCATTATCCGAACAACGGGTTTGACCAAAACTTACGGAGACCAGAAAGCGGTGGACCGCTTGGATCTGACCGTGGGGCAGGGACAGATTTACGGCTTCCTGGGACGCAACGGGGCGGGGAAAACGACCACCATCCGGATGCTGCTGGGATTGATTAAACCCACGGAAGGACAGATCGAATTATTCGGTGAAAATTTGTTCAAACACAAACGAAATCTTTTAAGAAGAATCGGTTCGATCGTCGAACATTCAGGCTTTTACGAAAATTTGACCGGAGCGGAAAATCTCCTGATCAACGCGAGGCTGATGGGGGTCCACAAGAAGACGGCGATTCAGGACGCGCTTGAAATCGTCAGCCTCCACCAGGAGCCGAAAAAACTCGTCGGACAGTATTCGATGGGCATGAAGCAGCGTCTCGGCATAGCGAGAGCCGTCCTGCATCATCCCGAGCTTCTCATTCTGGACGAGCCGACGAACGGTCTCGATCCCATCGGGATCAAAGAAATCC
Source organism: Paenibacillus chitinolyticus NBRC 15660 (assembly GCF_000739915.1). Classification (GTDB taxonomy): domain Bacteria; phylum Bacillota; class Bacilli; order Paenibacillales; family NBRC-103111; genus Paenibacillus_F; species Paenibacillus_F chitinolyticus. The sequence continues at coordinate 75,783 of NZ_BBJT01000001.1, forward strand.
GGAGGCTGATCAAATCGCTCGCCGAGGAAAGGAAAATGACGATTCTCATTTCCAGCCACATTTTGCCCGAAATCGAGCAGTTGGCCGATCAGATAGGAATTGTTCACCAGGGACGACTTCTGGAGGAAGTTTCCTTCGAAGAACTGCGGAAACGCAACCGCAAACATTTGGAGTTTCAAGTGTCGGACGATAACAAGGCGGCCATGCTGCTGGAAAAAGAGCTGGACATTCACGATTACGAAGTCCGGGGTGAAGGCAAAATCCGCGTCTATTCCCATATCGGCCGTCAAGCGGCTCTGAACCGGTTGTTCGTGGAGAACGGCATCGATGTGTCCCGCCTTACGATCAGTGAAGACAGGCTTGAGGATTATTTCATCAAGCTGATAGGAGGCGGAACGATTGGTTAATCTGCTGTATACCGAACTGCTGAAATTAAAACGCGCGAAAATGTTCCTGGTCAGCGTCATTGGAGCCGCTGCCGCGCCCGTCCTTATGTTTATCGGATTTCTCAACATGAAAAGCGAAAAACCGGACACATCCGTCACGTACGAAATCTCCTTCTACAACACGAATATGTATGTGCTGCTGCTCAGCGGGACTCTGCTGTACGGCGTCATAACCGCTTACTTGTTCAACCGGGAATACGTGGAGGATACGCTCAAAAATCTGCTGACCATTCCCGTTTCGCGCACGAGCCTGCTTTTCAGCAAACTGCTTATGCTGCTGATCTGGATCGCCCTGCTGACGCTGATATCCTGGGGATTTACGTTCGTATTTGGACTGATCGGCGGATTCGACGGGCTTACGATCGACGTTATCCTGTATTCGCTGGGCCGGTACCTGATCGGGGCGGTCCTGCTCTTTCTGCTGTCGACCCCTTCGATTTTCGTTACGTTCTGGTTCAAAAATTATGTGCCGACGATTATTTTCACGGCCATTGCCACTATGACGAACGTAGCTCTTGTAGATAAGAAGTACAGCGCACTGTTTCCGTGGTCGGCGGTTCACGTCGTCGCCAACAAAGCGTATGTGCCCGAATATCCGGTTCTGTACTCTGTCCTTGCCATTCTGGCTGCGTCTATCGCCGGATTGGCGGCAACGATTATTTATTTTAACAAATCGGATATTCAATAAAAGGAGCATGCGGCTATGAATCTATGGGAAGCTTTTGCGGCGTTTATACTCGGACTGGTCGAAGGGCTTACGGAGTTTGCCCCGGTTTCTTCCACCGGCCATATGATTATCGTGGATGATGCCTGGTTTCAGACCAAGGATTTGTTTACTCCACAGGCGGCCAATACCTTCAAGGTCGTCATTCAGCTCGGTTCCATCCTGGCCGTAGTCGTCCTCATGCGGGACCGTTTTATGAACCTGTTCGGCCTGAAAAAACTGCCGGGCCAGGACGAAGGAGGCCCGCGCCTCAACCTTCTTCAAGTCATCGTGGGACTTATTCCTTTCGGCGTTCTGGGCGTTCTCTTCGAAGATTATATCGACGAGTATCTGTTTTCCACACGTACGGTCGTCATCGGGCTTGTACTCGGAGCCGTTCTGATGCTGATTGCGGAATGGCGGCGGCCGGTCGTCCCCAAGACCGATACGGTGGACCGGCTGACGTATAAACAAGCGCTGGGCATGGGCTTGTTCCAGTGCCTTGCCATGTGGCCGGGCTTCTCCCGTTCGGGTTCCACGATATCCGGGGGAGTGCTTCTGGGGCTGAGCCACAGGGCGGCGGCCGATTTTACGTTTATTATGGCCGTTCCTATCATGGCGGGCGCAAGCTTTTTGAAGCTGCTCAAAAGCTGGGACTCGATTCCGGCGGAGGCCATCCCTTTTTTCGCCGTCGGCTTTGTAAGCGCCTTTCTGTTTGGCCTGATTTCCATCCGCTTCTTCCTGAAGCTGATCAACCGGATCAAGCTCGTTCCGTTCGCGATATACCGGCTCGTGCTGGCGGCGGTCATTTACATCGTGCTGCTTTAGACGGCTAAAATTGTGGTTGTTTTTTGTTTCAACCGGGTGATATGATCAAGGTAGATTAGGAACAAAACTCCAATTATACATATACAAGAAGGAAGGAAAGTTCAAAATGCCGTTAATTGATCTGCCATTGGAAAAGCTGAAAGAGTACCAGGGAAGAAATCCGCGTCCGACGGACTTTGACGAGTACTGGGCGCGCGCACTGGCCGAACTGGATTCCGTAGACCCTCAGGTGGAGCTGGTTCCGTCGGACTTTAAGGTCCCTTACGCCGAGTGCTTCGACCTGTATTTTACCGGTGTAAAAGGGGCCCGGATTCACGCCAAATACGTGAAACCGAAATCGGACGGCAAACCGCATCCGGCGGTTCTTCAGTTTCACGGCTATACCGGCCATGCCGGAGACTGGCTGGAGCGGCTTCCGTACGCCGCGCTCGGCTATTCGGTAGCGGCGCTGGACGTACGCGGTCAGGGCGGGAAGTCGCAGGATATCGGCGGGATTGCGGGCAATACGCATAATGGTCACATTATCCGCGGACTGGATGAGCATCCTGACGAGCTGCTGTTCCGCCATGTTTTCCTGGATACGGTCCGTCTGGCGCGGATCGTGATGGATTTCGAGGAAGTGGACGGCAGCCGCGTCGCCACGATGGGCGGATCGCAGGGCGGTGCGCTGGCGCTCGCTTGCGCGGCACTGGAGCCGCGTATCCGCAAGGTCGCGGCCAACTTCCCGTTTCTGAGCGACTACAAGCGCGTCTGGGAAATGGATCTGGCCAAGGACGCTTACGCGGAGCTGCGTACGTACTTCCGTTTCTTCGATCCCCAGCACAAGCGGGAAGACGAAGTGTTCTACAAGCTGGGCTATATCGACATTCAGCATCTGGCTTCCCGGATTACGGCGGATATTTTGTTCGGCATCGGCCTGATGGATACCGTATGCCCGCCGTCCACGCAGTATGCGGTGCTTAACAAATTGAAGGCGCCGGTACAGCTGGAAATCTACCCCGATTTTGCTCACGAGGGACTTCCGGGCATGGGCGATAAACAATTTATGTTTCTGCAGCAGCTATAAAACGACCGCAAAGGCCGGGGGATTTATCCTTTGGCCTTTGTCGTGTTTCCGGCCTATAATCTGTAATAAGTCAGACATAATCACGGATGCATGAGGATGTTTGCCGGAAATGAGGTATCATCAAAGAAAAATGCGGAGGGGGATTCGCGATGATGGAGCTTAAACGCTGCCAGGAGCGGGCACTGAAGTCCGTAGAGTCTAAAGCAGCCGCGGCGGAGCCGCATGCGAGGAAGAAGGCGGCCCGGATTTTGCGGGAGGCCGCTTACGACGTTATGTCCGCGGACGATCTGTGCGCAGCAGTTTTGGCCCGCTCCCGCGTCACGCTGAATTTTCACCCGGACCGGCTCATCGCGGGCGGCCTTACCGTTGCGGAAGGGCTGCTGCGGGACGGCGAATACCGGAGCCAGTTCGAAACGCGCATCTCCAGCGGCGGCCTGAGCGCTTATCCGGGCGGGGACCGCGACCGCTGGGAGCGAAGCCTGTTCGCGGGCGCATATCAGGCGGAGGGCGCAGAGCCGTGCGACAGGCCGAAATACGGCGCGCTGAACGTGATGCGCTACGCGGACGGAGCGTCCCCGCGCTTTGGGTCCTGCCATTTCCGGCTGAAAGCCGGCGTCCTGGACCGGTGCACGTTTACCTGCGGGGACAGTCATGCGCAGCCGGAACATGCGGGCACCCGCAAGGTGTTTATGCCGGTACTGGCGGCCCTGCTCGAAGAGGTGCGGACCACGGGCTCGGCGCTCGCTTCGGATGTGCCGGGAGCGGGAGCGTTTGCAGCCCGCTGTCTGAGCGCAGCGGAGCCTGACGGCAAAGACGGGCTGCCCGGTCCCGGTGCCTCCGGCGGAATAGGCCGCGCCCTCGACGCCTACGTCGAAGCGCAGATACACGGGGCGATCCGCCTGGAGTCCGACGTGGCCGCGCTCGTCGCGGACCCGTCCTTTCAAGGCACCGCCACCGGCGCGCAGCTTGACGCGCTCAGCGAGGCTTACGGCATTCCGCTCTATTGGCATCCCGGCTTCCGGCTTGCCGCCGGATCGGTGCCGGAAGATTTCCGCGGACCCGTTATGCCTCCGCTTGCGCGGCGAGTCGTTTCGTCCTACGGGACGGAGGGGGCGTCCCCGGACGCGTTCGATGCGGCCGCGATCGGCAGAGCCGCGGCCAGCCTGCATCGTCAGCCGGAATCGTGGGCGGACTTCGGGACCCCGGACGAGGTGCTTCAATATTTGAAGCAGCTTTGGCACGTGCTCGTCCGCTACGGCTGAACGGCGGGTGGGGTGGTTACTTCATCGCGGTAATGCAATCTCGCATTAAACCGATAGCTTGCTTTTATTTTTCCCATTGGAGTAGAATGAGTAAAATTACTTGTTGAACAGGCTGAGAAGGAGAGAGTAAGCGGATTGACATTTATGACAGGAACGGGCCGCCACCGACTGAGAGCGTCCGAGAAAATGTCCCCGCCGAAGTTCACTCCGGAGCCGGTGCCTGATGGAACAGCCGTAAGCGGCTTTCTCTAGGGTTGCCCGTATTCCCTTCGTTACAGGGCCGAAAGTGAGAGGACCGAGCTTTTTTATGCAGCCCGTTCTCTCGAATAAGGGTGGTACCACGACTTCTCGTCCCTTGCGGAGGAGAAGTCTTTTTTTATTTTCTGGACATAAAAAGGAGAGATTACGATGGCACAAGGAAATTTAGATACACTGCGTGAACGGCTGGATACGATTAACGGCCAATTGCTGGAGCTGCTTTCGGAGCGGGCTGAAATCGTTCAGGAGATCGGTCTGGAGAAAGAACGCCAAGGAGTTCCAAAATTCGATCCCGTCCGCGAAAAGAAAATGCTCGATGAACTGGTGGCGCTCAATAAAGGCCCCTTCAGCCACGAGACGGTCCGGCATCTGTTCAAGCAGATTTTCAAGGCGTCGCTTAACTTGCAGGAGGAAGGCCAGAAGAAACATCTGCTCGTAAGCCGTAAAAACAAGAGAGAGGACACGATCGTCACGCTGGGTGACGGAATTTCGATCGGAAACGGCAAGCCCGTCATGATCGCCGGTCCTTGCTCCGTCGAAAGCTACGAACAGGTCCGTCAAGTCGCGGCCGTTCTGAAAGAAGCCGGTGTAACGGTCATGCGCGGAGGGGCGTTCAAGCCCCGCACATCTCCATACGATTTCCAGGGACTTGGCATCGAAGGGCTGAAAATTCTTAAAGAAGTGGCCTCCGAATTCGGTCTCAAAACGATCAGTGAAATCGTCGACCCGGCGCATATCGAAATCGCCTGCGATTACATTGATGTGATTCAGATCGGCGCGCGCAATATGCAGAACTTTGAGCTGCTTAAAGCGGCCGGCGACGTGCGCGTTCCCGTCCTGTTGAAGCGGGGGTTAGCGGCCACGCTCGATGAGTTCCTGAACGCCGCGGAGTACATCGTATCCCGGGGCAACACGCAAGTGATGCTGATCGAGAGGGGGATCCGCACCTACGAGAAGGCGACGCGCAACACGCTCGACATTTCGGCCGTGCCGATCCTCAAGCAGGAGAGCCATCTCCCGGTGCTTGTCGACGTCACCCACTCCACGGGACGCAAAGATATTTTGGCGCCCTGTGCGAAAGCGGCGCTTGCCGCAGGCGCGGACGGCGTGATGGTCGAAGTTCACCCGGACCCGGCAACCGCTCTTTCAGACGCAGCGCAGCAGCTTAATTTTGAGGAATTCGCGCAATTCTACAAAACGGTAACGGAGTCCGGCCTGTTTTAAGGAGCCCGGGCCCGCCTAGCGGAGCAATTATAAAAAGAACCGGCCGAGCACTTTCTTTCTTCGGAAAGAAGGGCCGGCCGGTTCTTATTTTTTAAACGAGACGGTAATCGTCTATTTTCTCGCCGTCTTCCCAAATTTCCAGGAACAGCGCGTCGCAATCTTCGAAATCTTCCGGTTTAAGCGCCATGGCCTTCTCTTCGTCCGGCGTCACGCACACATTCTCCGTACTCTCACCGTTAAACGAAAGAACCGCATAAATCTTCATCGTGTATTCTCCTTCTTATATATAGCTTAGCGTTAGCGTCCTCCTGCCATTATAAATTTCTTGATCGTTTTAAGCAAAACAATGAGGAGCGCTTCGTTATTTGGGACGCGAGTAGATCAGGCCCATTTTATATTCCGGCTCTGTCAGCGTGCCCTCATTGGTAAAGAGCAAAGATGCTTTGTAGGTATCTGCCTCGAATTGGTTGAAAATCGTTAAGTTTTCCGATCCCATGGCCATTTCGATCATCCCTCTGCGGTCCTTTCCGTAGATTTGTTTATAAAAGGATTCCGCAAGATCATCCGACCATATCAAGTAGTCTTCGTCGTCTTGCCGGTAAAAGGCGGACAGTGTCCCGGAGATTTCCCCGTACATATCGTAGATCTCGTCATAGGTAGAAGACAACACGGGAAGATAAGCGACTTCCGTTAGTCCGGAGGAGTTAAATTTGAAAGCCAATTGGCTGTCGTTTTCCTCTACAAACCGATTGTGATAGAGCACGAAATCGTAACCGCCTTTGTCGCCGTTGTATTGGATATACGGTTTTTGATTCAGTGTAGCCTGGACCTCGGCCGGGCTCATTCCCCAAGTCCAATTGAAATAAGGATCACTCACCGTAGCGCTGTTGCCTGATCCGCGTTCCGGGCCGCTGCGGATAACGATTTGGCGTGCGGATTCGTTCCAATTTACTTGATTGCCTGTAGCTTCGCCGATAAATCTCAACGGGACGACTATGTTGCCGTCCACATTTGCCGGAGCTACCTCCAAAACCTTGGTTTCACCATTGACGGCCGCATTTTTGTTGTTTATTTGCAAGACGATGGACAGTCCGTCTTTTCGGCCCGTAACGGTGTTGGTTTTGGAGTCCCACTCTACGGTTAGGCCCAGTTCTTCAAAAATAGGACGAAATTGGACGAGAGTCACCCCCGATTCAATCGCGGGTTCGACGTCGAAATGCACCCGCTCGTTTTGTATGAAAACTTTTACGGGTTCTTGGGCAAATACGCTGCCGGGCATTGCGACAGAGGCTGCAAGCAGAGTGACTAGAAGTGCGGATTTTACTTTCCTGTTCAAAATAAGTGTCCCCTTTTCCTATGTGAAAATCTTTCGTAATCGTCTCATAGTTAGATAGGACTTTCAACCTATATTTTGGAAATGAACTAGATTAATATTCGATTTTATTAACGTATTAATAAATGCCGAAACCATTATAATCATTTTTTCCCAGTGATACGGATTGACAATTTGCCGCAGTAGACCGTATGATGGGTACAATTATTCGAAAGGAGGCCGGGAACAATGACAGTTACCATTTCGCACACTCAATCGAACAGAGAAGTCCATTTCACCGGTCTCGACGGGATCATGTGAAAGTTGGTCAGGCGCGTGCTTTAACGCTTGCGAACCTGAATAACAGTGCTGCAGACAGCCATGGACGCGAGGTCCATGGTTTTTTTGCATTTATTTTTCAATCAAGTTTTTCAATCAAGAAAGGAAGTCTATCTATGAAAGAAAACTATTACCGTCAGGTTAAACTGCCCTCGGGGACCGTACACGTGTACGCCGGACCGTCCTTATATGAGGCGCTGGACTATAAAGTATTCGAAATGGCGAACAACAATTTGCAAATTCCGAACGGGGTTTATATGAGTTATACACCGGACGTTCACGTCGGAGTCGGCACCTGCATCGGCACTACGGCCGTCTGGAACAGCGAGGACGGGTATGTATCCCCCTCCATCGTGGGGAGCGATATCGGCTGCGGCATGAGGGTTCATCTGACAAATCTGCACAAGCACGAATTGAAGGATTTGAAGCTGCGGAAGAAGCTGGTGCGCACGATTGAGAAGTACTTGCCGGTCGATGCCCATACCCGCGGACATTTTTCCGATATTCGTTTGGAGACGGTGGTGAAAAAAGGGCTTCACGGCCTTCCGAAAAAGTACATCCCCGACGGTTATACGCCGCGTAAAGCCAAATCGCTTACTCACGTGGAATCGAGCCGCTTCGGTTTTGACGAGAATTCGCTGAACCGGCTGCCGGAAAACGTCTGGCACCGTTCTCACCGCCAGCTCGGAACGCTGGGGGGAGGCAATCATTTCGCCGAAATCCAGTCGGTGGAAATCGCGGAAGAAAACCGGGCGACGGCGGAAGCATGGGGATTGTTTGACGGTCAGGTGATCGTCATGATCCATTCCGGATCGCGTGCGTGGGGCGGATCGGTCAGCCAGCTGTGTGGCAGCGACATCAAACGAATGATGCGGGCCGAAGGCATGGGGACAGCCGATCCCAATCTGCTGTTCGCCTCCTTGGATCATCCTTTGGCCGTACAGTATACGGATCTGATGTATTCGGCGCTGAACTATGCGGTCGTAAACCGTCATCTTATCGCATATGCGGTTCGCGAAGCGGGTAAAGACGTGTTCGGTTCCAAATTCGAATTGGCCACCCTCTACGATCTGATGCATAACTACGCTTGGGAGGAAGATACGGAAGATGAGGGCCGCCGGGTATTCGTCCACCGCAAGGGGGCTACGCGCGCGCTTCCCGCAAATCATCCGGATAATCCCGAGCCTTACGCCTCGACGGGCCACCCCGCGTTAATTCCGGGCTCGATGGGAACTTCTTCTTATATTATGGTGGGTGCGGACGGAGGAAAAGCCAATTATCATTCCATCTGCCACGGAGCGGGGCGCATCCGGTCCAGAAGCGCTACGAAAAGGCTCGTAACCGTAGATGAATTTTCCGCCAGTATGCGAGTGGGTATGGAGGACGAGGTCGTCGTGAACCAGCGTTCCCTCGAAACGATTCTCGACGAATCGCCGCAGGCCTATAAAGATGTGGATCAAATTATAGAAAGCGTCGTCGGCGCGGGCCTCGCGTCCGTCGTTGCCAAGTGCAAGCCGATGGCGGTCATAAAAGGAGTTTGAGAAAGATGCCGGCTTCAAAAAAAGATACGCGCTTAAGCAAGCTGATGAGCAAAATGTTACGGCATACTCCCGGAGATTTCGGGCTTATCCTCGATAAGGAAGGATTCTGCCGGCTGAAAGACTTTTTGGCCGTTTTGAATCGTGTGTCCGGTTTCAAAGATGTTCGTCCCGAAGACATTCAAAGAGTAGTCCGCGAATGTGAAAAACAGCGGTTCGAGATTGTGGAAGACTCTATCCGGGCCAGATACGGGCACAGTCATGAACGTATTACGTACGAGGCGGCTGAACCGCCTTCTGTCCTTTATCACGGAACGAACCGGAAGGCCGTTCCTCTGATTATGACCGACGGGCTCCTGCCCATGTCCCGCCAATATGTGCACCTGTCCGAAGGGCTGCATTTCGCTTCTTTAGCGGGAAAGAGGAGAGGAGAACTCGTCATTCTCGAGGTGGATACAGCCTTGGCCGCACAGAAAGGCGTCCGGTTCTATTACGCCGGGAACGAAGTGTGGCTGGCGGACCGGATTCCGGCGGTATGCTGCCAGCCGATTGCTGATCAATAATCGTTATCAGTCGGGCCTGCAAGGGTGGAGTTTACTCGATAAGCGTGCTAACATAAATCATTGTCTTATCGAATAGCGGAAAGGGGATCAACCGGACATCATGAATCATGCACAACTTGCGGGTAAAACGGAATCGGCCAAGGACCGGTTCCCGCTCGCGCTCATTTCCTTAACATGCGGCGCCTTTGCTATCGGAATGACTGAATTTGTCATTATGGGGCTGCTGCCCAATGTGGCAGGGGATCTAAATGTCTCCATCCCGCATGCGGGTCAACTGATTACGGGCTATGCGCTCGGAGTAGCGGTCGGGGCCCCGCTGCTGGCGGTCGCTACGCACCGCCTGCCGCAGAAAATGCTGCTCTGCCTGCTGATGGTGCTGTTCATCCTCGGCAACACGGTAGCGGCCATCGCCCCGAATTACGGCCTGCTGATGGGGGCGAGGCTGTTGACCGCGCTGGCGCACGGCACTTTCTTCGGCGTCGGCTCGGTTATCGCCGCCAATCTGGTGAAGCCGCACCGCAGGGCTGCGGCTGTCTCCATTATGATGGCGGGCCTCACAATCGCCAATATCATCGGCGTTCCGTTCGGCACGTTTATCGGCCAGAATCTGGGCTGGCGGGCATCGTTCGGGGCAGTGGCCGTGATGGGCGTTATTTCGCTCATCGGAATCCTGGCCCTGATTCCGGTCATTCCCCGGGAAGAATCATCCAGCCTGGTCCGGCAGATCCGGGCGCTGGCGCAGCCGAGACTGCTGCTTGTTCTTCTTACGGGAGCTATTGGCTGCAGCAGTCTGTTCACCGTGTTCACTTATATCGCTCCGCTCTTGGAGCAGGTGACCGGTTATGCGGAGCACAGTGTGACGTGGATTCTCGTCTTATTCGGCTTCGGCGTTACTTTCGGCAATATTCTGGGCGGAAAGCTGGCGGACTGGAAGCTGATGCCGGTGATGATCGGCAGTTTCGCCGTACTGGCGCTTATTTTGGCGGTCTTTGCCTACACGGTTTATTTGCCCGCTGCGGCTGTGGTGACGATTTTCATTTGGGGCGTCGCCGCTTTCAGTGTGCTGCCCGGTCTTCAGGTCAAGATTATGACACTGGCCAAAGACGCCCCCGCCCTTGCTTCAACGTCCAATCATTCGGCCTTGAATCTCGGCAATGCCGGAGGGGCTTTTCTCGGAGGAATGGTCATTAACCAAGCCGGGTTATCGACGCTTCCTTGGGCCGGAGCGGTTTTGTCGCTGATCGGCATATTGCTTGCACTCTGGGTATTCGCATTGGATAGAAAAGCTGCCTAATCTCACCAGGCGAGACTAGCCTGTAGTAAAGTAAAGCAGGCTTTGAGACCGTCCGTCATGGAGTTCTCTCACGTGCGACGGGATGCCCACGCATACGACACATATTGAGAGTGTTTGTTCCTTGATATATAAGGGTTTTGAGTAGGCGTATAGTGTAGTTGGGGACGAAATGGGGACGCGAATTCGCGTCCCCATTTTAATGCTATTTGGAGGTTGCCGGATACAATTGCATTTGATGAAGATCGATGATCATGTTTCCGGTCTTAAGGATATCTAGTCCAATGAGTCCGTTAATGTAATTAATATCTTCATGAAAAACACCACAATCGATAGGGAAGTCTTCGATGATGAAATTGCCTAATTGAATTTGATCAACGCGTTTTTGAAAAGAATATTCGTCCCCACCGATCCCGAAGCTCCGCAAAAGTTTATCACCATTTTCGAACTTAATGCCTATTTCGGAAACAACGTCAGAGGATAAGAGTGAATGCGCCGCGCCAGTATCAATCACTAAGTTATCGATTATTAAGGATTGCCCTTCGTAACAAATTGTCATGGACGTTTGAAGTAAACCATCAATCAAATCGATCTGCATTTACCGGCTCCTGTAGAGAGGTTTTTTTCTGAGTTCTATGGATATTTTTTCTTGTCCGGTATGATAGACGATGTTGTTGTTTTTGCACTTTAACAGTTCCTTAGTTGCTTCGTCAGGGTCTTGGATCGCTCGAACCAAAGCAACTTCATCAACGAATTGAATGTTATCTTCAGTATGAGAATCAAGAATTTCAAGCAGGACATATTGATCAGGGTAAATGCTCCGAACCTCTTGCCATTGCATAATAAACACCTCACGAATGGTATTTCATAATCACATTATATCATATTTTTTTGAGTGAAAAGTTGAGAGTGAGTGTTACTTTTGTTTTTGCTTACTTATCAGGAGGGATTCAAACTTATCGACATGTGCGGTCTTTTTTCATTGGGATAATGTAATGTTCAGTCGCAAAGAAACCCCGTTCTCAAAGAACGGAACATCTGCTATAATTAAATGATATTGAGAATCATTATCACAAAATTACATCTCGGTATATTAAACCCGCCAGACGCGGGAACAGAACGACATTCCAACAGAATGGGAGGAGAAACGGTTGAGCGACTCTGTAACCGACAACGCAAAAATACGTCCGGGTTTATCGGCAGCCGTTGCGGACGCTTCCTATAAAATACGTCAAGTTGAAACAATCAAGGCCGGGGACGGCTGGGAAATGGATTACCGGCTCATTGATCAGCATGTGCTGATCGTCGTTACGGCCGGCGAAGGTGCTTTGAAACGGGACGGCAGTCTTAGCCGCCTGGAAGCAGAGAACATACATGTCTGCTTGCCCGGCGAAGTAATCGGAATGAAGACGGAGGCAGGCGGTCTGGAGCTGACATGGGTCGGATTCGACCTTTTTTATGAGGACGGGACGGGTGAAGGATGCCGGAAGGGAACGTGGAACGAGCCGCAGGTGCTGCCCGTGCATTCTCTTTCGCATTTTTCCGTGCTGAGCGAGGCGCTTTCTACCTACTGGCACAGTGCCGATCCTTTCGACCGGCTGAGAGCCCAGGCGGCATTTCTTGAACTGATCCATTCGATTTCCGCCCATATGCGGGATGAATCTCCCTTGGATGCCCGAAGCGCGTTGGAACGCACCCGGCACTATATTGAAAATCACTACCAGACCAACATCACGATTGACGAGCTCGCACGAATGGCCGAAGTATCTCCGAAATACTATGGGGATTTGTTTAAAAAAACGTACGGCCTCAGCGTAATCGACTATTTGACCGAGCAGCGGGTTAACCGCGCCAAGCAGTTGATGGCGTTATCCCAATCCCGCCTGAAGGACATCGCTCACGTAGTGGGATATCAGGATGAATTTTACTTCAGCCGCAAGTTCAAACAGGAAGTGGGCGTCTCGCCCACGGTTTATATGAAGAACCGGCGCAAAAAAATCGCGGTCCATCATTCGCATCTGATCGGCCAATTGTTGGCCATTCATCATCTTCCGTATGCGGCGCCCCTTCATCCCAAATGGACCGGCCACTATTACGAGAACTATCGTTCCGATATTCCCGTTCATCTCAGCGCCTACCGGTACAGCGAAGACTGGGAGCATAACATCGAGAAGCTGCGGGAAACGAAGCCGGACCTTATCCTTTCGATGGATACCCTTAATCCGGGAGAAAAAGAGCGCCTGGAGCAGGCGGGAAAAGTGCTGTATATTCCCGATCGCCGGGCGGATTGGCGGGAGCAGCTGCTGCTTATCGCCGCTCATCTGGACCGGTCGGACGAAGCCGAGACATGGCTCGGTAAATACGACCGCCGCGTGGAGTCGCTCCGCGGCAGACTGCGTAAGCGGATGGGAGAAGAAACATTTTTGCTGATCAGCTTACATAAGCAGGAGATTCGGGTATGCGGAACCCGCAGCATGGGAGACGTGTTTTTTCACGAGCTGGGTATGAAGCCGGCCTTTGACTATAGCCGGGACCAAATCAATGTGCCGATTTTACCGGAGCAGCTGGCGGAGCTGGACGCGGACCATATCCTCGTCAACGTCTGCCAGGAAACGGAGACGCTCCGGCGTTGGCAAGATCTGCAGGCGACGGCTCTTTGGCGGGATCTCCACGCGGTGCGGCAGAACCGGGTTTACGAAATCCCCTCCGATCCTTGGCGGGAATATTCGGCTTCCGGGCACGAGCGTATTCTGGGTGAAGTGGAAAAGCTCTTTTTGCGGAAATAGTCCAGTTTGAATTCCGGGTATTGTCCATGTCCCGGCAAAGAAACGTGGGTTATAATTTCAATTGAGAATTGTTATCAATACAAATATCCAAAAAAGAACCTCCCTCTTTTTTTTGTTATTAAGTGATAATGATTCTCAGTTTTACAAAGAGAACGTCGGGGGAATGGCATGGAAAGCAGTAGAGAAAGAGGAAGTTTGGAGCAGCAAGTCTTTCAAGGCAGGACGCTTACCGTTTATACACCGCCGTCCTACGGCTTGGCGGACAAGCGTTACCCGGTCGTATATGTCAACGATCCGTCCGATTATATGGATAATGTCACCAACCTGGCGGTTGTCCGTATGGAAGAGCTTTTCCGGGAGAGGAAGCTGCCGGAACTGATTCTCGTCGGTTTGGAGCCGGATGAGAGGCTGGATGAATATACGCCTTGGCCTGCGAAGGCTCTGGTGGAATCCGTCAAAGATTTCGGCGGATTCGGCAAAAAATACCTGGATCTCATCGTTCATGAGCTCAAGCCTTATATCGACGGCCGGTACGAGACGTTGGCGGGACCTGCCGGCACGGCGATGATCGGCGCTTCGCTCGGCGGTCTGATCTCGATGTTTGCGGCGTTCGAGCATCCTGCGGTTTTCTGAAGAATCGGCAGCATCTCGGGGTCCTTCTGGTATGAAGGCATCACCGAGCATATGCGGGGGCATATGATTGCCGACGAAGGCCAAAGGTTTTACATGTATGTGGGGGATCAGGAAGGCGTCGGGAAGAAGACGATTCAGAGTGCCATGATGGCCAGAACCCGGCAGGCTTACGCGCTGCTTGCGGATTCCGGTTTTAACGGCGCCAAGCTGCGCCTCGTTATCGGCGAAGGCGGTCATCACCTCGTTCCCGTGTTCGTGGAACAGTTTCCCGAAGCATTGAAATGGATTTTCGGTATGGATACAAACACATTTTTTCCGGATACGGAGAGGGGTTAGAGAAAAATGAAAAAAACATGGGTGGCGGCCGGTCTGGTTGCCGTAACACTATTATCTTCCGCATGCGGAGCGCAAAAAGAGGCGGCCAAGACAGGCGGCGCGGAAGCGACGAAAAGCCCGGCGGCTACAGCTGCGGGTACGAATGAAACGCGCAAAATTACATATCTCGGCAAGGAATATACCGTGCCGTCCAAAGCGGAACGCATCGTAGTGGCCGGCTCCTTCGAATCGATGGAAGACGCACTCGTGCTCGGCGTGAAACCGATCGGCGCGAATTCGGTCGGCGGCAAGTTCCCCGAGATGTTCAAAAGCATTACGGACAAGGCGGAATCCGTGGGCGAGAAAACACAGCCGAATCTGGAGACGATTCTGAAACTGAAACCGGACGTCATTCTCGGTTCCACCAAATTTCCGCCTGAAATGATGGAAAAGATGAACAAGGTTAAAGTCACGCTCCCGATCTCCCACGTTTCGACCGATTGGGAAGCGAATCTGAACGTGCTGGCGGAACTGACCGGTCAACAGGATAAGGCTAAAGAAGCGATCGAGAAATACAAAAAAGAAGCCGCTGCCGCGAAAGAAAAACTCGGCACTTCACTGAAAGATAAAAAAGTGCTGGCGATTCGGGTGCGTGCGGGCAGCATCGCCATTTATCCGGCCGGCGTGTTCTTCAATCCGTCGCTGTACACCGATCTGGGGCTCGCCGTTCCGAACGAAGTAAAAGAGGCCAAGGCGCAGCAGTTGATCTCGCTGGAGAAATTGTCCGAAATCAATCCGGACTATATGTTCGTCCAATTTTCGGAAGACGAGAATAAAGAGCAGCCGAAAGCGCTGGAAGACCTGGAGAAGAATCCGATCTGGCAAAGTATCAACGCTGTGAAAAACAAAAAAATGTTCGTCAACGTCGTAGATCCGCTGGCGCAGGGAGGAACGTCGTACAGTAAGATCAAGTTCCTTGAGGCCGCTCTTCCGAAGCTTACCAACTAAATTTCAAACACAAAGCGAGTAATCCGATATGAAAAGAAGTCTGGCAAAGCCTCAATGGATTTTATGGGTTTCACCGGTGATCATCGTATTCACCATTGTGCTTTCCGTTCTGTACGGGGCCAAACAAATTCATCTGCAAACGGTCATGGACGCCCTGTTCCATTTCGATCCGGGTAATGTCGATCATCAGATCATCCGGACCTCCCGTTTGCCGAGAGTAGTGGGGGCGCTTCTAATCGGAGCGTTCCTTGCCATATCGGGCGCACTCATGCAGGGGATGACAAGGAATTACCTTGCATCCCCTTCCATCATGGGGGTGACCGACGGCTCGGCGTTTGTCATTACGCTTTGCATGATCTTTCTGCCCAATTCGTCTTCATTGGATATGATCTTCTATTCCTTGATCGGCTCCGCGCTCGGGGTCGGCATCGTATTCGGGCTTGCCTCGTTGCTTCCGAACGGATTGACGCCTGTGCGGATGGCGATCGTCGGCACCGTCATCGGCACGTTTCTCAGCAGCGTTTCGGCGGCTCTTTCCATGTATTTTCAGAAGTCGCAGAACATAAGCTTCTGGTACAACGCGAGACTTCATCAACTGGAACCCAAGCTGATTCTGCTGTGCATTCCATTTGCGATCGTCGGTCTTATCGCCGCCTTCCGGATTGCGAAATCGATCACGATTCTCTCGCTGGGAGAAGAAGTCGCCATCAATCTGGGGCAGAGAACGCTGCTGGTCAAGATCGTCGCGATGGGCGCGGTCGTTATTCTGACGGGGATCTCGGTAGCTCTGGCCGGCAAAATCGGATTTGTGGGGCTGATTATTCCCCATATTACCCGCTTCCTGATCGGCATCGACTACAAGTGGGTGATTCCGTGCGCGGGTGTGCTGGGCGGCATTTTCCTGGCTTTGGCGGATGTGCTCAGCCGCTTCCTGAATTATCCGTACGAAATGCCGATCGGTGTCGTAACCGCTATTATCGGCGTGCCGTTTTTCCTGTATCTGGCGAGGACGAGAGGCGGGGAAAAGCATGCCTAAACAATCGTTCAGCCGCTATATGCTGGTCCTTCTTACGGGCATAGGCCTTATCGTGATCGCCGCTTATACAAGCTTGACCAACGGTTCATTCGATATCATGATCGGGGACGTGGTGAATACGCTCCTCCGGATCGATCCGAGTCCCGAGAACGATCTCGTCATTCTAGAATTCCGGCTGCCGCGAATTGTGATCGCGGGACTGGTCGGCATGGGACTCGCCATTGCGGGAACCGTGATTCAGGGAATTACCCGCAACGGGCTGGCGGACCCGGGCATTCTCGGCATCAACGCCGGTGCCGGGGCGGCCATCGTTATCTTCATGTTCTTCTTCCAGGGCAAGCTGCACGGTACGGGCTGGTGGGGCATTATGACGATGCCTCTGTTCGGACTGGTCGGCGGCCTCGCGTCCGCCATTCTTATCTACCTCTTTTCCTGGAAAAACGGACGGATCGATTCCCAGCGCCTGATTTTGACGGGAATCGCAATCGGAGCCGGATTCAGCGCGCTGGCTTTGTTCCTGACGCTCAAGATGGATGCCAAAGATTTCGAAATGGCCGCCGTCTGGACGTCGGGCAGCATTTACAACGCCAACTGGAAATATGTCGTTTCCATTTTGCCGTGGCTGATTATTCTGATCCCGCTTATACGCAGGAGCGCGTACACCCTGGATCTTTTCCAGCTCGAAGAGAGCAGCGTGAAAAGTCTGGGGGTAAACGTGGAAAGGCAGAAGGGGATTCTTCTGCTGGGCAGTATCGGGCTTGTCAGCGCGTGCGTTTCCGTGTCCGGGGGGATCGGCTTTATCGGGCTGATGTCGCCGCATATCGCCAAACGTCTGGTCGGCGTTCATCATAACCGCGTTCTGCCGGTCAGTGCGGTTATCGGAATGCTGCTCGTGATCGGATCGGATTTTATCGCCAAAACGGTATTTATGCCGGTCGAGCTGCCTGTAGGCGTCATGATCTCGATCATAGGCGTTCCGTATTTTATTTACCTGCTGTTTAAGGCCAAAGCATAGAGGGAGTGTTCGTCCTTGAGTATCATACGTGTGGAGAATCTGGAAACGTGTTATGAAAAGAACAGCGTATTCCGTGATCTCAATTTTGAGGTGAGGGAAGGGGAGGTCACCACCATCATCGGGCCGAACGGCTGCGGTAAATCGACGCTGCTTAAAACGATCGGACGCATTCTGAAGCAGAAGAACGGGAACGTTTTTTTCCGCGGACAGAATTTGAATACGATCCCGACGCGGAAGATTGCCCAGCATATCGCCCTCCTGCCGCAGAATCCAGTCGCCCCACCGGAGCTTAAAGTGGAGGAACTCGTTTCGTACGGACGCTATCCGCACCGCAAAAACCTGAACAGGCTGTCTCCCCAGGACAAGGAAGTGATCGAGTGGGCGCTCACGGTCACGAATGTGGCCCCCTTCCGGGATCGGGAGATCGGAAGCTTGTCGGGCGGACAGAGGCAGAAAGTATGGCTGGCGATGGCTTTCGCCCAAGATACGGAAGTGCTGCTGCTCGACGAGCCGACGACCTTCCTGGACATGGCCCACCAGTTGGAAGTTCTCCAGATCGTGGAGAAAATGAATATGGAGCGGAAGCAGACGATCGTAATGGTGCTTCACGACATCAACCATGCGGCCCGGTTTTCTCATCGGATCGTCGCTATGAAGAGCGGGCAAATTATCGCCACGGGGCATCCCCATGAAATCATCACCAGGGAAGTGCTGAATCAGGTATTCCATATCGATGCCCGGATTATGCTGGACCCCGAGAACGGGGCGCCCGTCTGCTACGGGTATGAAAGCTATTTGCGCAACAAGGCGGCTTCGGCCGCAGGCAGCACGGAACCGCAAAAAGAAGCGGTAGGCGAAGGAGTGAGATAGATTGAGTACAATCAACCGAGAGTATGCAGAACCCGGGGGGGCGGCTGCCGGAGTCCTGGAGCGTGTGACGATGCCGCGGTCCGAGCAGCGTACGATGCGGTCGCGCGCGGAAAACCGGGAGTACCGGATTTTCATCGCCGTCCCCGAAGGGGAAGCGCCCCCATCCGGATTTCCCGTGGTGTACGTGCTGGACGCCAACTCCGTCTTCGGCACGATGGTGGAAGCGGTCCGCGTCCAGTCCCGGGCACCGGAGAGAACCGGCGTTATTCCCGCTATCGTAGTCGGAATCGGCTATCCGACGGACGGACCGTTTCATCCCGCGCGGCATTACGATTTCACGCGTGAAATTCGTCTGGAGGATCTGCCCTTCAAGCTGAGGGCTGGGGAGCGGCCCGAGCATGGGGGAGCCGAAGCCTTCATGGCGTTCATCGAAGACGAGCTGAAGCCCCGGATCGAAGAGACGTACCCTGTCGACCGCAGGAGGCAGACGATCTTCGGCCATTCGCTGGGCGGACTTTTTGTGCTGCATATGCTGTACGCTAAGCCGGAAGCGTTCCAATGCTATGTAGCCGGCAGCCCCTCCATCCACTGGAACAAGCAAGTGCTGCTCGAAGAAGAGCGGGCTTTCGCATCCAAGCTGTCAGCCTCGGCTGGAGAGTCGACGGGTGAGACTGCGGATATAAAGCTGTTCCTCGCCATCGGGGAACTGGAAAAGTCGCATCATACCGGCGGCGGAGAGAATGCGGCCGAGCTTTGCGAGCGGCTTTCGGCGTTAAGCGAATACGGCATGGTGACCGAGTTTAAGGAGTTCGAGGGAGAGGGGCACGTCTCCGTGCTGCCGCCGCTGATCAGCCGCGCCGTCCGGTTCGCGCTTCGTCCCGAACCTGCTGACCGGCAAGTGTAGCGGATTTTGCGTGACCGTCCACCGCAGCGGTCCGGCGCCGTCCGCTTCATCGAAATCCGGCACGATTCATGTCAGGCAACGTCCGAAGCAATCGCAATGGCTGCATTCGGACTGAGACGGAACATAATGAAAAGGGGCTTCCCGC
This sequence comes from Paenibacillus chitinolyticus NBRC 15660, assembly GCF_000739915.1. Lineage (GTDB taxonomy): Bacteria > Bacillota > Bacilli > Paenibacillales > NBRC-103111 > Paenibacillus_F > Paenibacillus_F chitinolyticus. Next base: position 95,325 of record NZ_BBJT01000001.1, read on the forward strand.
CAAGTCATTTGAGATGACTCGGCGGGAAGCCCCTTTTTGCCGGCAATGGGCGATTATTTCGCTCTGATTTCGAGAAGTTCGTATTTGATGACTCCGACCGGAGCATCCACGCTGATAATACTGCCGACCGATTTCCCCATCAGGGAGACTCCCAGCGGGCTTTCGTAAGAAATTTTGTTGTCGGCTACGTCCGCTTCGGCCGGGCCGACGATCCGGTACTCCACTTTTTCGGAAAATTCGATATCGTTCAGCACGACAATAGAGCCTACTTTAACGGTAGACGTATCGGTATTGTCGGAAACACGGGCTTTCTTCAGCATCCGCTCAATCGTGATAATCCGCGTTTCCATAAAGGCCTGATCGTCTTTTGCGGAGTGGTATTCGCTGTTTTCTTTTAAATCCCCGTAGCTGATCGCGGTTTTGAGGCGCTCTGCCAGCTCTTTGCGCTTCACGGTTTTGAGCTCTTCCAGCTCCTGCTCCAGCTGAGCCAGTCCTTCGGGGGTTAAAATCACTTGTTCTTCTGCCATGTAAACATCTCCTAAGGGTACCCAAACTTTTGATAACAGGTGTTTCTTGCATTGTACACTATATAAAGCAATCATGCGAACCTCAAGCCGAAAAAAGTAATCTTCTTTTTATTTTGGTAAAAATTTCATAAATTCTATTGAAAATGAAAAAGGCGGCATGGTACTTTAAATATAGTAAAAAATGTAAAAATAATCGTATTCGTTTCAATACGGTGTCAACATCTATACCGCAACGGGCATCTGGGATATTGTGGCTTACGTGCGGACAGAGGGGAGCAGGGAAGATCTTCTCGAGAGGATCGGAACTTACCTGCGGCTGCGCGGCACCGCCTGAACATACTATGGGAAGCCCTCTTGCATGGTCAAGTCCGGCTTCCCGGGTTTTGTCTGAAAAGGGGAGGAAGTCAGTTGATTTATGAAGCCTTGGTGAAGCCAATGCTCTTTAGAATGGAACCTGAGGAAGCACACGATTTCGTCCTGCGGAATTTGCAGAGAATCCAGCGGCAGCCCGGGCTTCTGTATCTGATCGAGAAGCTGTACGGAGTCAGGGAGGAGCCCGGTCTGGCCAGCGAACTGCTGGGAATCCGCTTTCCCAGTCCTATCGGCCTTGCTGCGGGTCTGGACAAAGACGCCCGGGCCGTGCCCGCGCTTTCTTCGATGGGATTCGGGTTTATGGAGGTGGGCAGCGTCACGCCCATCGGTCAAGCGGGCAACGACCGTCCGCGTCTGTTCCGCCTGCCCGACGATGAAGCCCTCATTAACCGGATGGGGTTTAACAACGGGGGCATTCACGCTATGAAAGAGAGGCTGGAGAGCTGTAACGCTCTTAAAATCCCTTTGGGAATCAACATCGGCAAAAACAAACGGACGCCCAATGAGAAAGCGCATGAAGACTATACGAGGTGTCTCCGTTCCTTGTATCCATACGCGGATTTTTTTATCATCAATCTGAGTTCGCCCAACACGCCTAGCCTCCGGAAGCTTCAGTACGGGAGCGAGCTCGATGAACTGCTGATCCGCATTGTGGCGGAAACCGAGCGGCTGAATGCCCGTCACCGGGGAGACAAGCCCGTTTTTGTCAAAATAGCGCCGGATATGGACGGCGGCGAGCTCGAAAACATGATCGGCAAAATCATGAGGCACGGAATACCGGGCGTCATAGCGGCCAATACGACCGTGACGCGGGGCGGGCTCACTCATCCCCACAGGGAGGAAACCGGAGGGCTCAGCGGAAAACCGCTGCACTTGAAATCGACGGAAATCATCCGCAGTATTTATAAACAGAGCGGCGGCACGCTGAAAATCATCGGATCGGGCGGCATCTTCACGGCCCGGGATGTGTACGATAAAATCCGTGCGGGTGCCTCGCTCGTTGAAATTTACACGTCCTTTATTTATAAAGGACCGAGGATCAACCGGCAGTGCAGCAGCGAGCTGCTCGATTTATTGAAGCAGGACGGGTTTGCCAGCCTGTCCGAAGCGGTCGGGGCGGATCATGCGGCCGGCAGCGGCGCATGACGGGAACAAGGCAAAAAGGCGGGGAATGCTCCCCGCCTTTTTTTGCCGTCAGATGTTGTTGACCGTCAGTTTGCCGCTGCCGCCGACGGATTTGATTTTGTTGATCAGCGCATTCTGGTTGCTGTTGGAAAGACGGATACAGCCGTAAGTCGGTCTGAGCGGGTACCACGAAGCGGACGAGTCCGTGGAAGCATCGCCGCCGTGGATCATAAACCCGGACCGGCCGTTATTCTCGGCGATAAGCGCATTGCCGCTCGTCGGATCAAGATTGACCCGGCTGTACGGGCCGTACGAGGACGTAGGCGTCCCGGCGCCGATGACGGAAGCGGCATACTCGCCGGTAGGCGTATCGGCATTCGTCATCTTCCAGTTGGCGTGATTATTGTTGTTGGCGGGATCGTTCGATCCGCGTCCCAGCGCTTCGACCGGACCGAAGACAAGCGCTCCGCTTCCGTCGTACATTTTCAAGGTTCCTTTGTTGTCGCGGTTGGCAGAGAAATTAGCAATAATATGGTAACTCATACGATCAGCCTCCAAATAGAATGTAGACGAGAACCCGATGGAGCCGCAGCGGGAAGGAAGGACTCCTCCTCCGTTTTCCGCCGCCTCGTTTTCCCTCTCATCTATGTAGGTAAAAGGGGGGCCGTTTTAACAACCGGAACTAAAAAAATCTCCTTCGGAAAGGAGATTTTTCTGAAACTTAGCCGCTCGCCGGGGTGACGCTTTCGTCAGGTCTTGTCCGAGTCTGCGCCGCAAGAAGGAGGAACGTCATCGCTTTGTTTGACCAACGCGATAAAGTCCGTCACGATGCTTTGGACGGCATCTTCGCGCGACATCCGGATGTAACGGCTGATTTTCAGAATATCGTCTTCGAAAACTTGCAGCAGCCGGAGCATGGCTTCGGGATCTCCGTCCTTGCTTAGCCTGACGAGATGGAGGAATTCTTCGTCTGAGATAGGAAGCGGAGCATTTTCCTTTTCCATTTATTCACCGCCTGTTGGGTCATATTGAGGTCCTTGGCGACCTGCGCTTCCGTCTTATCCTGAATGAAAAGCTCGTGGAGGACGATTCGGCCCGCCCGGGAAGGGAGAGATTGGATCAAGGCGAGCATGTCCAGCCTGCTGTCGGAGCTTTCGGTAAAGCTCCCGGCCGTAAACGAGTAGGCGTTGTCCGAAACCGCATATTCGCGGTTGCTGATGACGCGGGCTTTATATTGGATACGCCAGCCGATCCGGTACACTTCCTTTCTGTATTTCTCCACCAAAGTAGACTGCCGAGACATAAAAAATCACCCCTTCGTCTTTATCTAATAGGGTAATTCCAGCCGGTTTTTTACAACCGAATTTAGAACATATGTTCTTGTTTTTCTCTCTTTATTATACCTTATTTGTTGTAAAAAAGACACGTTTTTTACCTATAAAATGAGACCGAAAGGAGGGAGAAAAGGATGGATCCGAATATCGAGAATCTGGTTTCCCTGGCGACCAATGTCGGCTTTCCGGTTACGCTCTGCTTCGTTTTGCTCCGTTACGTTCTGCAGACGATGGGCGAAAAGCTGGATAAGCTGGACAGCTCGCTGAACAAATTGTGCGGGCTGATTAAAGAAATCGATGCCCGGGCCGACCGGGGACGCGGCAAAGAGGACAAGAACGGCACCCAGCCGTAAAAAAAGATGAGCCCGCAGGGACTCACCCGAATGCCGAAAACCCCCTGTCCCGTGAGACAGTGGGTTTCTTTTTGAGGTGCAAAGCACTTAATTGACAAATCTTTTGACACTGAAACTGACATGTTGACACATGGATTTATATCCTTGTTTGATTGAGGAAAGAATACCTCTATAAAAGGAGGTTATTATCTTGAGGCTAACATTATTGGCAAATTTGGCAAATGTCGTACTTGCCGCTTCTCTGTTTGTATCTGCGCCAATACATACAGGTGCATCTGAACCAGCTCACCGTCTAAACAATCAACCACAATCTTCGTGTGAGGTGCTTCGGGACGCATTCGTGTGGTCTTTATTCAAACCGATTGGAATCGTTCTTCGACAATATAATGATGAGCGTCAATTCATGGTCGATGATGTCGTTGAGGTTAAACGTTTGAAGCAAGGTCAATATTATTGGGAAACGACCTTGAAAGTAACGACCTTCGAAGGACCGCATAACCCTCCTTACCATAAATATATCATTACCTTCACTAACTTGTTTTCGAATGAAGTAAAAGTGAAGAAAGTCCTGAGAACGGATTAAACAATAACTAAACTGCCCGTTTGCTTAATTCAATACGGAGCGTTAACAGAGCCTAGTTAAAAAGGAAGCCGAAATTTGAACTAATCGTTGTTTTTGAATAGAAAAAGATGTGCCAATTGGCATGTCAAATGGAATGGCATTTCAACCTTTTGCACCTCAAAAAGAAACCCCCTGTCCGGCGATACAGCGGGTTTCTTTTTTTGTTCCAATGTTGGCCCTTATACCGGCCAGACAGCTTTCTGCGAGGAAGGAGATTGAATCCACACCCTTGAGATGTCGATAAGCCCGAACGAATCCATCTGCTTGCCTTGCAAAGAGTCATGCAAATGGACTTTTTTGATCACATGGCAGCCGAAGAGCAGCCAGTCGTTGTCTTTCAAGGTTCGCTCGGCTTCCCGGAGCAGCTTCATCCTGGATGGTTCGGGAAATCCGGCGAAACCGTCCAGGATTCGGTCCAGCAGGCCGAGCTGCTCCTCGGTGAGCAAGTGATGGAGGTAGTTGGAACGGTTCTTGTAGTAGCTGATCAAGCCCCACTCCAGGTCGTCTTCCAGCACTTCTTCCGCCGCAAGCAGGTCCGCTTCGGCGGCTACCCGGCTGCGCTCGAAATGTTTCATCGGCTGCAGGATGAGCGGGAGCCCGGCCCGCGCGCAGCGGCCCAGGAGCCAGCGGGCTTCTTCCTCTTCCTCTTTTTTGCTCATAAAAAAGAGCTTGAGTGGCTCGCCCCGGTAGCCGGACTTCCGAAGCAACCGGACGGCTTCTTGGAGTGGCGCAGCCTCGAAGGAGGCTCCCTCGCTCTCGCTTTGGAGGAAACTGTCCGCCGGAGCGATCCGGTTGCCCTTCAGTTCCGCCACCATCGCGACCCGGTCGAAAATGATCCTCATCGCTTTGCGGAAATCGGCGTTATGATGGATGCCGGGCTTGCGGAAATTGAACAGCAGGTAGCGGGACCCGGCTACCGGATTGATTAAATTGACCTTGAGCTCAGTCTGCCCGGATTCCGTGCCGATGGCGGTGACGGAGTCTTTCTCGTTCCCGCTGATCTGATAGCGCCGCTCGTTGGACGTATCTTCCGGCAGCAGCAGCAGCTCCACACGGTCCAGAAGAGGACGGTGCCCGTAGTAAGCGTCGAAAGCATTCAGCACAAGCAGCCGTTCAGTTTGTTCGGCAATCCGGAACGGTCCCGTCCCCGTCAGCCTATGAGAGGCGGGATCGAGATCGGCGGGTAGAATCGAAAACTGAACGGAGCTCAGGATATGGGGAAAAAAAAGGCTGCTGCGGCACAGCTTAAAGGTCAGCGTATACTCGCCGTCCGTTTCGATTTCGCCGATATCTTCGCACAGCCATGCCGAATGGGGCAGCCGTTTCAGCCTCCGCACGGTGAACAGCACGTCCTGAACCGTCAGGCTGCGGCCGTGATGAAAGCGGACTCCCTTGCGCAGGAAAAAGGTCCAGCGTGTGCAGTCGTCGCTGCTCTGCCAGGCATGGGCCAGGCCGGGAACGAACCGGCCTTCGGCGGGTTCGTACGCGATCAGTCGGCTGCATACTTGGCTGATCAGATAGGACTCGAACGTGGTGAAAATATAAGCGGGATCGTGGGTCTCCAACCGCTTGTTATGCGTAACCCTGAGCACATCGAGAAGAACTCCGCCGCTTTCCTCGACCTGAAAGCCGAGGTGCGAATCCAGCATCGTTCTCAGCCGGTGTTTCAGAGAAACAGGCAACGCGTCCATCGACAGTAGGTCGATCGCTTCTTTCAGCTTGCCTTTGTTCATCAGCTCACGGAATAGGGGAAATACAGCGTCTTCCGGTTCTTTCAGCAGCGTCAGGCGGGAAGAGTTGCCGCGTCCCCTCCCGGGCTGCCAGCGTATGTACTGCTCGTCCTCCAGCTTTCTGAGGATGAATTTCACATTGCGGGAAGAACAGCACAGCAGGTCTGCCAGCCGCTCGATGGTAACGGGAAACGACCCGTCTTCGGACTTTTCCGATCCGGCCAGCAGCGGATAGAAGCGCAGAAAATGCTCGGTTATGTTCATGGCGGACTCCTTTTATACAAAGGTGAAAAACGTCATAGATTCTCATTCCATACTTTCTCCTTTTGCACTTCATTATACAGGATTACTCAGCTCGGTTGGTTCGGAAATCGGGTTTTGGATCGGTAGAAGTTTAAAGCCGGGAGGGAAAACGTCATCTTCTCAGCAAAACCTGCATATGATATATTAGGTAATACCTAAATAATTAAGGCGACGCCTAATATGTGCTAGGGGTGAGTGTTCTGCTGATCTGGATGTTAAGGAAAATCATGGCGGAAAGAGGGCTGTGGACCGGTGCGGCGCTTGCGCGCCTTCTGAAAGAAAAGGCCGGTTACGACTTGTCGGCTCCTTCAATCTCTGCTCTTCTGAATGAATCGCCCAAACAGATGAAAGCGGACACGCTTGACGCCTTGTGTACCGCGCTCGATTGCACGCCGGGAGATTTGTGGGTTCATAAGCCGTCCGGCAGAAAAGGCGCATAAGCCGGCAGTATTCAGAAGGAGATGAAGTCAATGGCCGTGAAAACGATCCTTCCTTTCGGAGATCCGATGCTAAGGAAAGAAGCGAAGCCCGTTACGGAAGTTAACGCGAGAGTGCTCAAATTGCTGGATGATATGACGGATACGCTGTACGCCGAGGAAGGAAGGGCGGGATTGGCCGCTCCTCAGGTGGGCATCCTGCGCCGTGTCATTGTCATGGACTGCGGGGAGGGCCTTATCGAGCTGATTAACCCCGAGATCGTGGACATGAGCGGAGAACAGACCGGCCCTGAGGCGTGTTTGTCTTATCCGGGCTATGCGGGAATCGTGAAGAGAGCGGAATATGTCAAGATCACGACGCTCGACCGGAGCGGGAACACGATTGAGCTGGAAGGGGAAGGCTACCTGGCGCGCTGTATCCAGCACGAGATGGACCACCTGAACGGCATTCTTTTCGTGGACCGTGTCGTCCGGAACGGTTTTTATCAGGAACAGACGGGGCAGCCCGCGGATCTTGCCGAGGTTATCCGTCTTACGAACCGGAAGTTTTAAGCTGTGCTTACCAGAAAGGCAGCCGGGAACTCAGGTTCCGGGCTGCTTTTTTTAGAGGAAGAAGAAGCCAGATCGGTCTTGTCCATCGATTGACGAGGTTCTGTCCGGATAAAAAAATCGGGTCTTCCGTCATTTTTGTCAGAAAAAGCGCCTTCCCCGAGTCTGTATGACAGGTCAACTTTTTTGCGAGGTGCTTATCTTGAATCACTACACGACGGATTTAAAAAACTGGGAACAGATGGATGACAACAGTCTGGTGCAGCAGGCACAGGAAGGGGAGCGGGAGGCGTTCGGGGAACTGGTCCGGCGGCACAGGTCCCGCATGTACGGGTATGCGCGGGCGATTACCCGGGAATCTTTTCTGGCGGAGGACATTGTCCAGGATGCGCTGGTGAAAGCTTTTCTGCACCTGGGCACTCTGGTCGAGGCCGATAAGTTCCTGCCCTGGGTACACCGGATTGTGCGCAATCAGGCGTTCACCCGGCTGAAAAAAACGTCGGCCCGGGAACGCGCTTTCTCACAGCTTGCCCCAATGTGGAAGGATGCGGGCGAAGAATCGCAGGAATGGGGGGACCTGGACCGCATTCTGGACCGGCTGGGCCGAACGGCCGCAGGTAAAGCGGATTCGCAGCTCACCCCGGAAGAGGCGTATATGCAGAAGGAGACGCTGGAGATCCTGACCGGAATCGTCGGCTGCTTAAAACCGCGGGAACGGCGTATTTTCGAGTCGCATTTCTTTGACCAGCTCTCTCCGCAGGAAATCGCCGGTCTGTTCGAACTCTCCTCCGCGAATGTGTACCAGATTATTAGCCGTTCCCGGAAAAAAGTGATGCAGGAAAGAACCCGCATAACGGTTGGCTCCTATATGGAAACGAGAAAGGATTGGGGAGATATGAAAACGGTTATTGTTCCGGATCATGAAAGTTTCACGGAGGTGCAGAGCTGGACCACGGCGGCGGATGCCCTGTACGCGATGCTGAAAGCTGCGGGCGAGACGCTGTCCCATCCGATGGTTATGGGACTTACCGGGCATGCGTTCCGGCTTAACATCGTGCCGTCCAGCGTTCATATTGCGGGCCCGACCGCCTACAGCTTTGCGGGTGTCCTTTCCAAGGGATTGGAGAACATCGGCTATCAATCGTCTTATGTGGACGGGATGAGCGGAACGCTCGGAACGAATGCGAATCTTCTTGACCCGTCACTTTTGGGCAAAGAAGCGATGGCCAAACGCGGCATCAACCAGGCGCTGCCCGAAGCTCTCGACTTGATCCACCGTTCCCTCGACAGGGGAATACCCGTGCTGGCCTGGGACTTGTTCCTGCCCGAATTCGGGCTTATCTACGGATACGACGACGAGCGGCATTTACTTCATGCGTATGAATGCGGTAAGAAGGATACGCTGGAATACGACAATTTGGGGCGCAGTGTGAAAGAGGAGATTTTTGTGCTGGCACTCGCCGATTCCGCCGGTACGACCTTCAAGCAGCGGCTTGGCCGGGCGATGAACATGATCGTAGACCATTACGACGGCAGAGAACCGGACGACTGTACCGGCTCGGTAAAAGGCCTGGCGGCGTATGATGCCTGGATCGCAGCTTTCCGGGGAGGAAAAATCGAACCCAATGGAAATGCCTACAACATTGCGGTCGTAAGAGACGCGCGGACTCATGCCGTCCGGTTTCTGAACGAAGCGGCGGAGCAGTGGCCTCTAGCCGGAGAAACTGCAGCGTGTTTTGCGGATGTTCCTGTCCTCGCGCACAAAGCGGCTCAGGAATACAAGGAAGCGCTGGAGCATTTCTCCGTTCTCAAAGATCTGTTCCCGTTTCCGCAGGGCGGCGATCCTAACGAACCGGATGCTTCCGCCAAAGCGATTTCCCTGTTGGAACTCATTAAAGAACGCGAACAAACAGCGGTAGGCTATCTCCGCGAACTGTCGGATCTGCTGCGTTAAAGGAAAGCTTCCTCGATTAGAACAGGAAAAGCCGCCGGTCATCCGGCGGTTTTTTTGCATAGGATGCCGCATGACAAAAAGAGGGTTTCAGTGTGGAAAGTGTTGTGTTATAATTTTACCTATCGGTAAGTAAAAAACAAAAGGAACAGGCTAGCGATGAGGGGGAAAATCCATGTCCAACAATCAGACCCACCAGCAAATTCTCGAAGCCGCCTTCAAACTGTTTGCGGAACACGGCATTGATAAAACAAGTCTCGCCATGATTGCGGCCGAAGTCGGGATTACAAAGCCCGCCATCTATTATCATTTTTCTTCGAAAGAGGCGCTGATCGCGTTTATTTTCGAGGAAACGTTCCGGGACTATACTTTTTCCCATTACTTCAAGCTCGACGAATTTACTAAGGAAAATTTTCAGACGCTGCTTGTCGAGAACGGGTTGAAAATGCTTCCGCAGGAAGAAGAAGAATACAGCGTCATGCGGGTTTTGAACGAATTCCTGCTGGCTGTAAGCCGTCAGGACGTCTATCGGCAGCGGCTGTACGACATCGAGGAAGACTTTCTGCTGGGCTTCACGGCCTTAATGGAAAAAGGCGTGGAACTCGGCGTCGTCGCTCTGGACAAAATTTCGGCGAAGGCTTACGTGCTTGCCCTCGTCATCGACAATTTAAGCAACTTCATGCTGATGGGCTTTAACCCGGATGTGAGAGAAGTATGGGCGGAAGCTGTCGCGGGCGTTTTGATCCGTCCCTGAAAACTCGCGGCTGTATGAACAATTGTACCGCTCGTGTTTATTTTAAGCAAAGCAGGTGATGTCTTATGACAAGCTTCCATACACAACCGCAGCAGGTAACGGTCGGTCTCGACAACGCGTCGAGGATTATTCTGCTTGCCGGTCCGGTCCTTCTGGGAGGTGTTCTGGGCTACTTTATCCCAAGCCTCGCCAGACTGGCGCTTAAACTTCCCTGGATTCCTTATCAGGGCCCCATTGAAGCTATTACTTCTTTTCACGGGCCCTGGGTCAGTCTTGTTACAGCTTTGGTGGGTGCGGCTGCGGGGTTGTGGTTTACGGGAGAGGCGTTTAAGGAAATCGTGTTCGTTACCCTCTCGGAGCAAGAAATTCAGTTGAAAAAAAACGGCCGTGTGCAGTCGATTCCCAAAGAGGCGGTCCGGATCGTATTTATGGACGGCAAGCAAATGGTGATTCTGGGAGACGGCGGCCGGGAATTGGCCCGGGAAACGTACGAAGCTCCCGCGGAGAGCCTGCCCGCCGCTTTGCAGCCCTTCGGCTATACCTGGTCGGGAGAAGGAGACCCGTACAAAGAGCGGTACGCGAGGTGGGTGCCCGATATGCCCGGCGTCAGCCCGCCCGTCAATGCGCTCCTGAAAGCGCGCGAACAGGCGCTGCAAAAGAAGGAGAAGGAAGAAGCGGCGGATCTGCGGCGCGAAATCGCGAGGCTCGGCGTCGTTGTCCGGGACGAGGGAACACGCCAGTACACGCGCGGAACGGACGAAGGACGCGGCTAACCCGCGTCCTTCACCGCACGATGGCGGATGCTCTCCGGCATCCGGCTCTGTTCGCCCGCATGCGCGCGAGACTGCTTCTCTGAGACGAGCGCAAGGTGCCGCACGACGTTTGTCAACGAGAGTGAGAAACCGCGGCCGATTGATTTGCGGGCAGGGCGGTCAAATTCACGGCACGCGTACGTAAAAACGCTCGTCGTGATTGTCCACCCGGACCGGCGCTTCGAAAAACTCGCTCAACGTCGCCGTGTTCATCAGTTCGCCGGTCGCGCCCTGGCGCACGACTTCGCCTTTCCTGAGCAGCAGCGTGTGTCCAAACACCGGGAGAATTTCTTCGGTGTGGTGGGTCACGTAGATCAGGGTCGGCGTCTCTTCCTGCCGCGTCAGTTCGCGGATGCTCTCCAGCAGCTTCTCGCGCGAGAACAGATCGAGCCCGTTGCACGGCTCATCCAGAATGAGCAGCTTCGGATCGGCCATCAGCGCTCTGGCGATGAGAACTTTCTGCTTCTCTCCCTGGGAGCAGGTCCGGAACTCGCGGTCCCACAGATGCAGGCAGCCCATCGTGCGCATAAGGACTTCGGCTCTGTTTAAATCTTCGTCCGTAAGACGTTCGTACAAGCCGATTGTGGCGTACTTGCCGCTGATGACGACGCTTTGAGCTTTATCCGCCCCGTACAGCTTGTCCTGCAGGGAAGAGCTTACCCAGCCGATCGACTGCCGCAGCTCCCTCAGATCGATTTCGCCGAACCGGTGCCCGAGCACGGTAACGCTGCCGCGGGTCGGCCAGATATAGCCGTTAATGAGATTGAGCAGCGTCGTTTTGCCGGACCCGTTCAGCCCGAGAAGCGCCCAGTGCTCTTGGGGCCGAACCGTCCAGCTGACACTCTTCAGCAGTTCCTTGCTGCCTGTTTTCCAGGTAACGTCTTTAAGCTCGATGATTGCAGTATCCATATCTATCCGTCTCCATTTTCGTAAAATTGCGGGGATGCCCCGTAAGCTTTTTATTTATCATAAAGAGAGATGCGGCCGCTGTCGATACCGATTGTGCCGGATCCATGTCTTAAAAAAAGCAATTTTCGCTATTGCGGAGGAGGTGCAGGCCCATGAAGCTGGAAATGACCACCGGTCGTCTCGAATTGTACAAATACGAGGAATCGTACGTGAACGAACCGCACCGCCATCCCGACTGGTTCCAGATGACGATCCCTGTCCGCGGAGCCTGCGAGTTTACGCAGTCCGGCATGACGTACCGCCTGGCGGAAGGGGAAGCGCTGATCCAGCGTCCCGAGGAGGAGCATCATTTCAGGACGGGGCCGGGGGAGAGCGTGCTGATTGTCAAGCTGCACGGGAGTCTCTTGCCGGTGCCGGAAAACCGCGGAAACCGGTTCGACGTAAATCCGGCCGAAGCGGCTGAAAAATTCGGAGTCTGGACGTCGGAGGTGATTAATTCCCGGAACGACGAGAGCCTCCGGGCCGCCGAAAGCCGTGTCGTGCACGAGGTGAGCCGGATGCTCGAAGCGGGGATGCCTCCGGCGCCCGGACACGCTGCGGACACGTATCTCATCCGTACCATAGCGGACCCCCATTTGCGGGACGCCTGGGACTACATCCGGGCGCATTACAAATCCGCGATCCCCGTGGAGACGCTATCGGCCATTGCCCTGCAAAGCCGGTATCATTTTATCCGGTCCTTTAAAGCGGCGACGGGATTGACTCCCCACCAGACCATTCTCAAGTTGAGGATGCAGGAAGCCCGGCGGCTTTTGATCCGCACATCCGAAACCGTCACGGCGATTAGTGCGGGACTGGGTTTCTCAAGCGCAAGCCAGTTTTACCGGTCGTTTTTGAAGGACGAGGGCAAAACGCCCGAACAGTACCGCCGAGACAACCGCATCTAACCGTAGATCGACACGAAAAACGGCCGCACCCGCTGCCGTTTTTTTGCGTTCGTCAACGGCTGCTGTCTGCTTTTATACGAATACAGCCTTTTTTCGGCCAATACCGCTCCTTTTATCCCGGTAATTGACTGCTTATGCAACGCGTTACTTAGTTAAATGGTCCTAATTTCGATAGGATTATAAGACTATATACATAAATATCCATTTTCCTATAGATTAGTAATGCAAACAAATATTTATAGTTAAAGGAGAATGATTATGTCTCAGTGGAAATATCCGCTCTCTACCAAGTTTATGTACCGGGCCCTCTGTCTTGCTTTGGGAAGCGCCATTTTGTTGTCACCTTTGCAAGCGCTTGCAGCATCAGAAACGTCGTATGCCGTTGAGGCGGGAACTTCTTATTCCTCTCATAAAGATGAAAATGATAACGCTTACAGAAAGGGTGGTAAGCATAAGCGTCTAACTCAGGGAAGCCAGCTGGAGGTCGGTGAAAGCCGTGTTCTCAACTCCAAGGAAATCCGTAAAGAATGGGACGGCATCGAGCCGGAATACGGGCCGGATAAGGCCGTAGAGGCTGTCAAAGCGGCACTGCCGCGAAAGGACTACGAGGAACTGTTTCCGTATCGGCTCGGCTCGGCCCAGTGGCATGAAGCCGCCAAAGGGAAGGAGTACTACAAGGAAAATCAGACCGATTATTTCTCTTACGACAACCTCATTCAAGCCGTAACCGAGGCGGCGAACATCAAGTACAAGGTCGGTACGCGGAAGGGGTCCAAAAATTCGCAGGAGGTTTTCCGGCTGGACAAAGAAGGGAAGACGGAAACGTTAGTCTCCCGTTCGGCCGACTTCAATTCGGAAGCCAACCGGGGCAAAATCATCGAAACCGAAATCGTGGATTACGGCACTTTCCTGAAAGAAGGCACGAAGAAAAACCGCAAGCGGGAGCTTGCCGCTCTACTGGCCCATCTCTCCCACGAGACAGGCGGCGGATGGGATGCCGCTCCGGGCGGACCGCTGCGCTGGGGACTGTTCTGGAATGAAAATATCGCTGGCCGAACGGGACAGAATATGTCCAATTTCGTCGATCCCGACAGTTCCAAACTGTACCCGGGCTTCGGGGAAAAGCGTTATTACGGGCGCGGGCCGATCATGCTCAGCTGGAACTTCAACTACGGTCTGTTCAGCTCGATCATTTACGGAGACAAGAACATTTTGCTTAAAAATCCGGAGATCGTGGCGGCCGAAGGCAAAATCGGTTTCATGACGGCGATTCTGTTCTGGATGACGCCTCAGGCGCCGAAGCCGTCCGCGCACGATGTCATGATCGGCAGGTGGAAACCGTCGAAAGAGCTGGCCGAGAAAGGGCTTAAGCCTGCCGGTTTCGGCATTACGACGATGGTGCTTAACGGGCTGGAAGCAAACCAGCCTGAAACCCGCCGTGCAGCCCATTACCGGGATATTACGAGCCGGATGGGCGTCGATATATCCGGGGAGAAGCTGGATACGCTGGGAATGAAGCCGTTCTGACGAAGCGAGAGTTTGCAGACACGCGAAGGCTGCCGGGAAACCGGCGGCTTTTTTTGCATTAAAACATATTAAAATACTTCTTATTCATTGAATTCTACAAGAAATAGTTGTTTTATCATGTATGAGAAAGATATACAACAAATTATAATCTGTGTAAAACTATGATAATAATTTGTAAATAATTGTACAAACGGAGATGACTATGAACATCATCCAGGTTGATCGCATTGTAAAAGAATACAAAACGAACAAACGGTTTCACGGACGGTTCGGGGCTTTAAAGACACTATTTTCCAAAGAGTACGAACGCACCAAAGCTGTCAATGACATCACCTTTACAGTCGCCAAAGGCGAGTCGATCGGTTATCTCGGACCTAACGGAGCCGGTAAATCAACGATGATCAAAATGATGACCGGTATTCTTGTCCCTTCCGAGGGGAACCTGCTGGTTTTCGGACTGAATCCGCATAAGCACCGCAGGGAGATTTCGAAAAAAATCGGAGTTGTATTCGGACAAAGAAGCCAATTGTGGTGGGATCTTCCGGTTGTAGATTCCTTTGAGCTTCACAAACATATTTACGGAATTTCAGATAGGGACTATTTAAATAGGCTTGAACAATTCACCTCCATGTTTGATATGGCCGAATTTCTCCATAAACCTGTCCGCCAGCTCAGTCTCGGACAACGGATGAAAGCGGAGATCGCACTGGCGCTGCTGCATTCCCCTGAAATTTTGTTTCTGGACGAGCCGACGATCGGTCTGGATGTGATGACCAAGCACAACATCAGGCAGTTTCTTCGCAAAGTGAATGTGGAAATGAACGTGACGATTCTTTTGACGACACACGATCTAAAAGACATTGAGGAGATTTGCAACCGCATTCTTATCGTCAATCAGGGAAGCTGTGTGTTTGACGGCACAGCCGCAGAGCTCAAGAAGCTTCACCTCGGACAATGCAGCAAAAAAATCATTCTCGAATTCAACGCCGATCCCGGCACCATCACACTGCCACATGCAACCCTATTTAAGGATGAGGGGATTCGCAAGCATTTCGAGCTGATTCCTTCCGATAACGGTGAGCCCGTTTCAATCACGACCGTGCTCAACAATCTTTCCTGTGTGAACGACATAAAGGATATTTCTATCGAGGATGTCGGCATTGATGAAGTCATGCGCGCCGCTTTTGTAAACTACAGTCAAAAAGATCAAAAGTGAGATGGCCAATGAAAAAATACTTTTCGTACATGCAGAAATCTTTTTTTCTCTGCTTAAGCTACCGTTCAGAGGTTTGGCTGCGGATCTTAGGTAATGTTGTAATCGTCTACATACAGGTATCCATATGGTCTTCGCTTATTCGCCATGCCGCCCACTACGGATTCACATTGGAGGACATGATCGCCTATTCGATCGTAACTACGGCGGTGGCTAACTTGCTGATGACCCATGTATTCCGGTCGGTTGACAGTAAGTTGAAATCAGGCGATATCTGTATGGATTTGCAGAAGCCGGTCGTTTTTCCGTTCTACTTGTTTTTTTATCAGCTGGGCATCACGGCGTTTCAAACGCTATTTACAACAATTCCGTCCGTCGCTTTAGCTTTTTTACTCTTTGGTTTCCAGCCGCCGGAACTAGACAAGCTTATTCCTTTCATATTCAGTGTTCTCCTTGCGCTTTTGATTTCATTCCTGTTCGGATATTTAATGGCGCTGATCTCATTTTGGTTTCTGACGACATTTGCTTTGGAATGGACATTTCGCGCCCTCATGCTCATATTCTCCGGCTCATTTTTACCGATATGGTTTTTTACGCCGGCCTGGGCCAAAATAGCGGAAGCCCTCCCGTTTCAATATCTGGGTTTTATTCCGAGTGCCATCTATATGGGAAAAGTAGCGGAACCATACTTGGCGCTGGGCAAAGGCGCGTTGTGGGCGCTTCTTCTGTTACTGGCCGTGAGCTTCTTATGGAAGAAGGCTATAAATCGACTTGAGGTACAAGGTGGATAGAGAAGAGAGGGAAGTCTGTTGACCGTTCGTTTGTTTTTTCACTTTCTTCGGATTATATTTAAAAGCCGCATGGAATACCGAGCCGATTTCTTTCTCGGCGTGTTCGGCCAAATATTAGGCTACGCCGCTGATTACGTGATTTTATGGCTGTTGATACAGTCTTTTTCAACGATAGACGGGTGGACTTGGCCGGAACTTGCGTTTTTAGTTAGCCTTAATATATTGAGCTATGCGATCGGCGCATCGTTCACCTACACTCCGACGGCTAATATGGAAGAACTGATCCGAACAGGGGACTTTGACAAATATTTGACCAAACCATTGAATACATTGATGTATTTGATTGCGAGCATGTTCAATTTCGGATATATCGCGCATATTACGATTTCGTTGTCCATTCTATTATGGTCCGTAACCGCGCTTCCCGTGCAGTGGACGTTTCTTAAAATCTTGTACCTGATCTGTATCTTAATCGGCGGGGCCATGATTCAGGCGGGAGCACTGATATTAGTCAGCTGCTGGGGCTTTTTGTTCACGAAGTCACAATATTTGTTCAGTTTGTATTTTAAAATGAAAGAATTCATCTCCTATCCTATGTCGATCTATGCGCCATTTATTCAAATCTGTTTGACCTGGATCATTCCGCTGGCTTTTATAAATTATTATCCTTCCTTGTTCTTGCTCGGGAAGCAGGAAGGAGTTCTAGTTTACCTGACCCCACTACTCGGACCCATCTTTCTCTCGGTCGTGATTAAGTTGTGGTTTGCCGGTGTGAACCGTTATCAGGGAACGGGAAGTTAACGCTCAGGCACTCCAAAGGCTGCTGATACCATCACCATCGTGGATCGGCAGTTTTTTTGCGTGGCTCACAATAATTCGCAATGGATGTTTCCCCGCTTTGCACCTCTTTTAGCGGCATGGTAAGGTAAAGAAAAGCTGGTCCGCTATTTAACTGCTGAAGAGGTTGTGAAGCTGTCATGTATAAAATTTTCATCGTGGAAGATGACCCGAAAATCGCCGGCCTTCTGCGTTCGTATCTCGTCAAGTACGGATACGAGGTGGACGAAGCGGAAGATTTCGGCCGCGTTCTGGACGCGTTTTTGGCGTCCGGGGCCCATCTGATCCTGCTGGACGTCAATCTGCCGAGCTATGACGGATTTTATTGGTGCCGCCAGATCCGTGCCCATTCCGTTTGTCCGATTCTGTTTATTTCCGCGCGGGACAGCCAGATGGACCAGGTGATGGCGCTGGAGAATGGGGCGGATGATTATATAACGAAACCTTACGATATGGAAATCGTTCTGGCCAAAATCCGCAGTCACCTGCGGAGAGCTTACGGCTCGTATGCTCAGACACAGGAGGAAAGAACCGTGCAGTGCGGTTCACTCGTGCTGTATCCGGAGCGATATGTCGTCAGCGTGGACGGACGATCCGCCGAACTGACGCAGAAGGAATCGGTGCTGCTGGAGGCGCTGATGGAGAAGCAGGGACGCGTCGTCGGCCGGGAACGGCTGCTCGACCTGATGTGGGAAGATCAGCATTTTATAGACGACAACACGCTGAACGTATATATCACCCGGGTCCGCAAAAAGCTCAAGGAACTGGGCTGCCCGCAGGCCGTGGATACCGTAAGAGGGGCCGGGTACCGCTTCGGCGCAGCGCCTCCCGGACAAGTATGAGCCTGTTCTGGAAAGACCACAGGCCGCTGCTGCTGTTTTATATGGCCCAGATGCTGCTGGTGCCCGCCCTCTACTGGCTGAGCGGGGAAGGCCGTCCGCCCGGGATCGTGCTTTACGGGATGGCGATCAGCTTCGCCGTGCTTCTGTTGTATCTCCTTTTCCGGTACTGGCAGCAAAGTGCGCTCTACAACAGTCTGGACAATCCTTCGTCCGCCGCGGACGACAGTTTTGAGATTCCGGGGGATTCAGCGCTCGCGGAGGCGTTCCGGGAAGTGCTTCGCTCGAAAGAGCGGACGTACGAGCAGCAGCTGCATGCGTATCAGAGCAAAATGGACCGGCACATCGAGTTTATGAACCGCTGGGTCCATCAAATGAAGACCCCGCTGTCGGTCATGCAGCTCACGATCCGGGAGCTGGAAGACGAGCAGATGCGGAGTCTTCAGGAAGAACTCGATCGCATCCGGAAAGGGCTGGAGATGGTGCTTTACACCTCGCGGCTCGACCGGTTCAGCGAAGATTTTCGCGTGGAAACGACGAACCTTCTGCGGGTAGTGGGCGAGTCGGTGGCGGAAAACCGGCGGCTCTTCATCCGCAAAGGGATTGCCGCGAAGCTTCACATCGGCGAGAGCCTGGAAGTGTACACCGACCGGAAATGGCTGCTTTTTATGCTCGGTCAGATTTTGACCAATGCCGTTAACTATTCCGCCGGAAAAGGGGACAGCGTCTTCATTGCCGCTTTTAGGCAGGGAAACGCCACCGTGCTCGAAATTACGGACCAGGGGATCGGGATTGCCCGCGAAGACCTGAAACGGGTGTTCAACCCGTATTACACGGGCCAGAGAGGCAGGCAGTACCACGAGTCGACGGGAATGGGCCTGTACCTGGTCAAAGAGATCGCCGGGAAACTCGGACACGCCGTGGAGCTGGAATCGGAGGCGGGTACCGGCACGACCGTGCGGATCCTTTTCCAGCCGGGACAACGAACCTGACCGGAGGCCACCGTGCAAGTAGGGCGCTGCAAGCTGCAGCGCTCTTTTTTTTGCCTGTGGGGGCGGCCCGCGAATACTTCCGAACGGAAAGGCGAACATAATCTTACAGCGATTGTAAGGATGCGTTAAGGTAAATCCATAGCCGGCCCGCCCGGTATTTTGTACAGTAGGGGTAAGCTAGCTGATTCACGAACAGAAACCGGACAGAGTATTCCGGGACAGGAGTGAGAAACATGGATATTTTACAAGTGAAGGATCTTCATAAAACGTATCCGGGCAAAGTCGTGACCCATGCTTTAACGGATATACATTTAACGATCGGGAAAGGCGAGTTTGTCGGAATCATGGGCCCTTCGGGAAGCGGTAAAACGACACTGCTGAATATGGTGTCGACCATTGACCGGCCGAGTTCGGGTGAAGTAAACATCAACGGGCAGAATCCGTACCTAATGAAGAAAAAAGACCTAGCCGCGTTCCGCCGCAGGCAGCTCGGTTTCGTCTTTCAAGATTTCAACCTGCTGGACACACTCACGGTAGCGGAGAACATCGTGCTTCCGCTGACGCTGGACAACCGCAAGCTGAGTGAGATGGACCGCAAGCTGGAGGAAGTTGCCACGCGCCTGGGCATTAAGGATATTCTCGGCAAACGTGTGTACGAGATATCCGGCGGGCAGCGCCAACGGACGGCCATCGCGAGAGCCGTCATCACTTCGCCGGTTCTGCTCCTGGCAGACGAACCGACGGGCTCTCTCGACTCCAACGCCTCGCGCGTCGTGATGGAGTCTCTTGCGGAAATCAACGAGCGTGAAGGCACAACGCTTATGCTCGTGACGCATGATCCGCTCGCGGCGAGCTACTGCCAGCGCATCGTTTTTATCAAAGACGGGAAGCTGGCCGCCGAAATTCACCGGGGCGACAACAGGCAGACGTTTTTCCAGAACATCATCGACACACTGTCTTTCTGGGGAGGGAATACGAATGAACTTTCCTCGATTCGCGTTTAACAACGTCAAACGCAACGGCCGGGCTTATTTTGCCTATTTTCTGAGCAGCGCGTTTATGGTGATGATTTTTTTCACGTATGCCGTATTCATCTATCATCCTCAGCTCGACCGTTCCCTGATGGGACCGATGACCCGGGCCGGGATGCAGTTTGCCGCGTATGTCGTGTTCATTTTTTCGTTTTTCTTCGTTCTGTATTCCATTAGCATGTTTCTTAAATCCAGGAATAAGGAATTCGGCATTTTAACGATTCTAGGTGCGGACTCGGGCCAGATCAACCGGCTGATCTTCCTGGAAAACATGCTGGTCGGAGCCGTCTCCATCGTTACGGGCATTTTCAGCGGGATTTTTCTGTCAAAGCTGTTCCTGCTCATCAGTATGAAAATGACGGGCATGGAAAATTTGCCGTTTTATTGGCCGATCCGGGCGATTCTTCTGACCGCGGGCAGCTTCGCTCTCTTGTTTCTCGTTATTTCCGTGCTGACGCTGTTTTTTATTCGTAAAAATAACGTTCTTGAGCTTCTGAACGGAAGTAAAAAGCCTAAAAAAGAGCCGAAGCTGTCGATCTGGCTCTGCCTGCTCGGTATTGTTCTGCTCACGGCAGGCCTTCTGGCGCTGCGGATCGGGGAACTGGAACCCGGCAATATCTTTATAGCGGCGGTAACGGGAATCGCGGGGACGTATTTCTTTTATTCGCAGCTGACCGTGCTGGCTATCCGCGTCGTGAAGCGCAGCCGGAAGAGAGTGTGGAGGGGGACAAGATTGCTGTGGGTGTCGGAGTTCAGCTACAAGCTCAAAGATAACGCCAGGATGTTATTTCTGGTGACGGTCGTGACGTCCGTTTCCTGCATGAGTGCGGGCTTCGTCCTGTCCTTCGAGCAGGAGAACCGGGCGAATTATTTAAACAATCCCACGGCCATTCACTATACATCTTACGATCGGGATAACTCCGATAAAGAATTGAAAGTTATTGACGGCATGCTGAAGGACGCGGGAGCGGCCTACAAACTGCTGGAGACGGACTCCTTCTATGCCTTGCTCAAAGGAAAGCCGGGTTCCTATGTGGATTTGGTATCCGTGAGCGAATTTAATAAGGTCACAGACGCTTTCGGCAAGGGGCAACCCGGACTCGGAGCCATAAATTCAGGGGAAGCCGCGGTTGTTTATACGCAAGAAGCGGGAGCGACGAACATACCGGCAGGACCGGTCGAATTGGAGAAACTGCCGGGTACTTTGCAGGTGAACCAGACGCGAAAAATGGAATCGCTGGCTTCCCTGTACAGCTCGGGAGCGGCGCTTGTGCTGGAGGATCAGGAGTTTAAGCGGCTTAAGAGCGCTTCCGAGCAAAATAGCCCGTTCCGTTCCCGGAACTTTGTCTATTTTGTTCCGGAATGGAACACGGGCAAACTGCCCGGATTAGACAGCCCGGAATCGGTGGTGGGCAATAAACTGCTGGCCTGGCACGACGAGCTTCAGAAGAAGCGTGAAACGGACAGCTTTATATCGACCCGGGCCCAGAACTTCTTGCAGACGCAGCAGGCCACATCACTGTTCCGGTTTATCGGGGTGTTCATCGCGCTTATTTTCTCAATATCGACTGCAAGCTTTCTCTATTTCAAGCTGCACACGGAGCTGGCGGCGGACAGTCAGATGTACCGCGCGCTTTCCAAGATCGGCCTCAGCGCCGGCGAAATGAGAAAATCGGCGACGGTTCAGATCGCGCTGCTGTTTTTTACGCCGATCGTCGTCTCTGCCGTTCAGACCGTTGTCGTTCTGGGCCCCGTGATGAACCGGTTCGGCGTTGCCAAATCGCTCGGCCCCGCCTTGATCGTATCGGCCAGTTTCCTCGCCGCGCAGGCGGTTTACTTCCTCATTGTGCGTTCGCGTTATGTGCGTACCTTGAACAAGTGGATGGTCTAGATTTATGCAAACAGACAAAAATGTCAGAGACGCTAAACGGATTGAAACGCTGGATTATTTAAGAGGGTTTGCGCTGCTCGGGATCATTTTCATCAATATCGGCCAGATGGTTTTCGCGACAACGGACAAAACTGCCGCGGATACGGCTGTCAATACGTTTATGAACATAGCCGTCAGTCACCGTTTTTTTGTCATCTTTTCCTTTCTTTTCGGAGTCGGTTTCTATCTCTTCGTATCCCGGGCGAAAGAACGGGGAGACCGTGCCATGCTCTTGTTTACGCGGAGGCTCCTGCTGCTGCTGGCGATCGGTCTGGTGCATCACTTCTTCCAGCCCGGAGAAGCGCTTTTGATCTATTCGATCCTCGGGTTTCTGCTGATGCCTTTCTTTAAGCTCAAACCGGCCGTCGTGTTTTTGACGGGTTTTATCCTGACGATCGCCGGATGTTTTACGGTGTTTCTTCTGGAAATCTGGGGACTGTTTCTGCTTGGATTATGGGCGGGACAGATCGGACTTTTCCGACAAACGGACCGCTACCGGCGCGGTTTTCTCATTACAATGACCGTGTCCTTTCTGTTTCTTGTCCCGTCTTACTATGTACAGGAAGAAATTCTCGAGCGGACGGGTATGGTCGATGTGGCCTTTGCGGCAGGAGGTCTTTCGTTCAGCGTGTTTTACGTCACGGCTCTGACACTGATACTTAGGAGCCGTCTGGCTCAGCGGCTGCTGGAGCCCCTTAAGTATCTGGGGAGAATGGCGCTGACCAATTATCTCATGCAGACCGTGATGATCTTGTCGCTGAGCGCGTTCTTTAACTGGCCGGAGCGAATACATTCCAGTCAGCTGGCTTTGACGGCAGCGGGTATCCTCCTGATCCAGATGGCCGCGAGCACGTGGTGGTTCCGCTATTACCGGATGGGACCCGCGGAGTACTTGTGGCGGCTGGGGACATACGGGACAAAGTCCGTCCGGCTTTCCTCCGGCATGAGCGAGACGACTGTAAAGGGATAACTCTTTCCGATGTGCACCTCGATGGTTAGACTCATTCTAACAATTGGAGGTGCATTTTTTGCATGAAGGAGAAATCATTGCGTACCACTCGAATCGCGCCCAGTCTATTCACAGTATCTATCTTGCTGGACCAAGCTTTCAACGTCTAAAGGTCGATGACACACTGTGAAGTTGGAGCAATATGCTAACTATCACAATAACGAACGTATCATTAAAAGCCAAAAGGCATGAGCCCGGTACAGTACCGAGCTCGTGCCTCATAGGATGCGTAATATTAGTGTCTAACTTATTGGAATCTAATTGTTAAACGTATTAATTGATCCGGTTGCCTCGATGTTGTTTCCATCATCCTTACCTTTGTAGGCTTTAATATAATAACTTCCTGCAGGTTGAGATCCGAAGTTTGTAAAGAAGTACAACTGGACTCAGCAATACAGGTCGTAAACAGATACGTTTTTGTACCTGTAAGAATGGTAAGTGAGACATTTGGAGCGAAAGTAATGTAGGACTCAAATACAAAACAGTTGAAATTAGTCAATAGTTTGATTAGGTGACTATAGAAAAAACGAAAGTATGAGCATAAACTCATGCTCATACTTTCGTTTTTTAATCAATTGGGCCACCATAATATGAAACCCTGGGCTTTTTCAATTTCCTTTGCAAACGTTTCAACTGAACCTGTACCACGATCAACGTAATCAGGGTTAAAAGCATAAACTTCCTTGGCAAATGAGAGAAAATCCTTTGGTTTCTCTAATAATTGAACAACAACCCAGTTAGAACTCGCACTCGCTACCTCCAACTTAGTGGATGTGTTCCATTTATCGAGTTGTTTAATTACAGGATCAGCGTCGTAAATTGCACCGATTTCACCCAGCTGTTTCAAAAAATCAGCATCTGTTCCTTTAATTATCACTACTTGCTCGGGAAGTCTATTTTCGAAAATGTCTCCAGTACGAAATACCTTATATCCCAAGGGAGTTAACTTATTTCTAAGTTGATTGACGGTTTCTTTAGTTGCTTCACGCATTACAGAAAGCTTTAATCCATAGATAACTTGCGATTTTTCATTGCTAAAAGGGCCGATATCCCCTTTAAAGTCTTGCCGTACAATTTCAAGAATTCGTGAATCAAAAGAAGCTTTTAAAGACCACATTTTTGCTTGTTTATTTGTTAGATCTAATAATTTTGATTGGATTTTCAAAAGATTGTTTTTATCTGTTTCGTTTTGAGCTTTTTCTAAATAAAAATTTGTCCAAGCAAGGGCAGCATTCCCTTCGGAATTTTTCTTCCAGATATCTGCTCCACCGTCAATCAGGACCTGAACCATGTCAGGGTTTTTATAATAAATCGCTGTATGTAAAAGGTTTGTAACGAAATTGTATTCATAATTAGGATCGGCTTTATATTTCAGAAGTAATTTCGCCATATCCGTGTTGTGATGGTGAATAGCCCACTCTAAAGGGATACTATCCATATGACTATAAAAATTCGGATTCGCTTCTTGATCTAACCAATACTTTACTTTATCTAAGTCATTGTCTAAACAAGCATGAATGAGATAGTAGCCCTTGTCAGTAACAATGTCAACGTGATTTGTATTTTGTTCCCAAGTAACATCTCCACCACTCACTTCACCTACAAATCTTAATGGTACAAATGTATCACCATTAATAATGCGTGGTGCAAGAGTTAATTCACTGGATTCAGTGTTCACAAACGCATTATTGCTTCCTATAGTAAGCTCAATATTGGTATTCCCGTTTATTGCAGTAATCGATTGCTTCTCTTGATTCCATGTTAACTTATAATTTAGACTTTCAAATAGAGGCCTAAATTGCACAAGCGTAGTTCCATTTTCGACAATTGGAAGTTGAGTAAATGCTACCTGATAGCCGTTAATGAAAACTCGAATAGGTTCATCTGCCTTTGCATCTTTGACATAAGTAAAGAAAAATACGGTAATCGTAATTAAAATGAGAACAAACCTTCGAAACATTTGGTCACCAGCCTATTATTTGTTTTTTATAGAATACCAAAAAACGGAAGGTCAGGATATAGGTTTCATAAAAGAAGACAGACGATGAAACACTGATTTTCCGTCTTCCGCAGCCGGGGCGACCGTTAAGTTGAGATTCTCAAAGGGAGTGCTGGCAAGCGCTCTCGACCGGTTTTATTGCGAATAAACGATACGAGGAAGACGGCTGCTTGCAGGTTACCTTCAACGTATCGGGCGTCAACTCTTCCGTCTGGCTTACGGAGACGATTTTCCAACTTCGGAGACGGCATGGAAGTGCTGGAACCCGGCGAGCTTATCGCGGACATCCGGCAGCGGACCGAAAAAATGCGGAATTTGTACTTAAAACTATGACACACAGATGTCAGTATTTTTCTTTTATACTGAATTCAATACGAAAAAGGAGTGTGTGACAGATGAGCAACCATCAGGCAGTCGAAATGTACAACTTTCACAATTGGGCGAACGAAACGATTTTCAAGCGGTTAAAAGAGCTTCCCGAATCGGTATACCGGCAGGAAATGACGAGCGTCTTTCCGACCGCCGCCAAATTGATGGCTCATATTTATATCGTGGATCTTTGCTGGATTTATGTTTTGGAGGGAGTGGACATGAACAAGGCCGGCGCGGATGCGCGCCTGAATCAGGAAGAAATCGAGAACATGAGCCTGGAGGAACTGGAGGGCGCATACACGGAATTGTCCCGGCGCTTTCAGGATTGGATCGCTTTGGGGCAGGATCTCGATCAGCGATTTATGCTCGACAACCCGTATACGCGCAAGCGGGATACGAGCTACGCCGAAGTTCTTTTTCAGGTTGCCAATCACGGAACTTACCACAGGGGAAATCTCTCGGCTATGCTGCGCCAAATCGGCCAGTCTTCCGTTATGACCGAATATGCGTTATACTGGTATAATGAATAGTACGAGTACGGAATGAGGATGCGTCTGACGCGTCCTTTTTTTAATGAAGAGAGCGGCTGATCTGCCGAAATTTCCGATCTGCGAAGCCGCAGAATAGCTGAATGCGCAGGCGAGGAGGATGCCCCATGCATGTCGAAAGCGATGACCGATTTCTCCGTCACATCGAGCTGATGAGGGAAAAAGTCCCCTCCTGGAAGCGGTATCCCTTCGATCTTGATGCGGTCCGGAGCTTGGACCGACTTGTTTTTCACCCGAAGGTAACGTATATCGTTGGCGAGAACGGCACAGGCAAGTCCACGCTTATGGAAGCGATAGCCACGGCATGGGGGTTCAATCCGGAAGGCGGGACGCTGAATTTTTCTTTTGCCACAAACCCCACGCATTCCGAGCTCCACGAGTACATCCGGCTCTCCAAGGGCCTAAGGAAAGCGCGCGACGGCTTCTTTTTCCGGGCGGAAAGTTATTATAATCTGGCTACGAATATTGACGAGCTTGACGCGGATTCTTCACTGCCTATGCCTCTCATCAAAGACTCGTACGGGGGCGTTTCACTTCATGAACAGTCGCATGGGGAATCGTTTTTTGCCGCTTTTGTTCACCGTTTCGGGGGCCAAGGACTTTACATTCTGGATGAGCCTGAAGCCGCGCTGTCTCCGCTGAGACAGATGGCCATGCTTTCGCGTATGCACGAGCTGGTGGGCCGGAACTCCCAGTTTATCGTTTCGACCCATTCTCCGATCCTGATGGCTTATCCCGACGCTGTGATGTATCACCTGTCTGCGAATGGGATCGAAGAAACCACGCTCGAGGAGACGGAGCATTATGTGATCATGAAGCAATTTCTCAACAATAAAGAAAATATGCTGCGGGAATTGTTTGGCGAGTAGAGTGAGGCGGACGGAGCGGACGCAGGCAGCCTACAAAATGGCAGATGTTCTAAAGCCCTTGTGTTACGTTTGGAATTTTGGCACAATGATAGAATGTAAAGCTGGATCGCCCTTTAGCGAGGATGAAACCGGCTGATATGTTTTGCTGAAAAGAGGAGTACGAATGAACAAACCATCCATCTATGGATTAACATTTGATCAGTTGACCGCCTGGCTGCAGCCCTACGGGCATAAGAAATTCCGGGCCTCCCAGATTTGGGACTGGCTGTACCGGAAACGCGTGGCGAGTTTTGCCGATATGACGGACGTGAATAAAGATTGCCTGGGGCTGCTGGAAGAGCACTTTGTCCTCCAGACGATGGAGGAACACGTGAAACAGGAGTCTTCCGACGGGACCGTCAAGTTTCTGTTCCGGCTTTCCGACGGAAACCTTATCGAAACGGTGCTAATGAGGCACAAGTTCGGATTATCCGTCTGCGTCACGACCCAGGTCGGCTGCAATATCGGCTGCAGCTTCTGCGCGAGCGGCCTGCTTAAGAAGAGCCGGGACTTGTCCGGCGGCGAAATCGTGGAACAAATTATGAAAGTCCAGTTCTATCTGGATAAGGCAGCCAAGGAAGAGCGCGTAAGCCATGTCGTCGTAATGGGAATCGGAGAGCCGTTTGACAATTTCGAAAATCTGTCCGATTTCCTGCGTGTCATCAAAGACCACAAGGGACTTGCGATCGGCGCCAGACACATCACAGTCTCTACAAGCGGGCTTGCCGACAAAATCGTCGAATTTGCCGATTCGGATCTTCATGTGAATCTGGCGGTTTCTCTGCATGCGCCGAACAACGAGCTGCGTACGCGAATCATGAAAATCAACAAGGCGATTCCCATTGAGAAATTGATGGAAGCGATTGATTATTATTTGGGCAAAACCAACCGCAGACTCACCCTGGAATATATTCTGCTTAAAGGCGTGAACGATGCCCGGGAGCATGCGGAGGAACTGGCCGAATTGATCGGAGACCGCCGTCCGCTGGTCAACGTTAACCTCATTCCGTACAATCCGGTCGATGAGCACAGTCAGTACCAGCGGAGCGAGAAGGAATCCGTGCGCGCTTTTTACGATATTCTGAAAAAGCAGAATGTAAGCTGCAGCGTGCGGCTGGAGCATGGAGCGGATATTGATGCCGCCTGCGGGCAGTTAAGAAGCAAGCAGATCAAAGCGACCGGTTAAAGGAAGCAGCCGGACATAAAATGAAACGGAAACATAAAGCGTATCCCGGACGGGATACGCTTTTTTTGGCAGACCGCGTGCAGCTTCCGGCGTACGATGGGATACGGGGGCAGCGCAATTGCAACGGGCGAAGCGGGAATGCTGCAGGGAGGGGACCGTCTGCCTGATGCGGAAGTGAATTTTTCTCCGCTGGAGTCGATGGACCGGCAGCTTCACGTGTACGGCAGATCGGTTTATATTATAGAAGCAATTGCGTCATAGCCGTCCGGAGGGGCGGCTTATTTTCGTCGGAAGGAAGACAACCGTCCGGCCATTTATCGGCTTGGTTTTGGAGAACAGGGTCCGCGTGCCGCAAAACTTTTCTTTTTTGTACAAAAAAATTCTCGCTTTTGTCCATTGCCCAGAAAAAGGATGTCGCTTAAACTGAATTTTGTGATAATGAGAATCAATATCACTGATAAATGCATCGCCAAATACTAACGTACAGGGTGGCAGGTATGATTCAGCAAAATGCAGCAAGGGAAACGCAAGCAGCTTCATCCGTTCCGCTTCGCACCCGTCCGCTGGCCGCAGCCCTCATTCTCACAGCGGGGATTCTCCTCCTGGTATTGGGGATAGGGGTATCGGTTTCG
Organism: Paenibacillus chitinolyticus NBRC 15660; assembly: GCF_000739915.1. Lineage (GTDB taxonomy): Bacteria > Bacillota > Bacilli > Paenibacillales > NBRC-103111 > Paenibacillus_F > Paenibacillus_F chitinolyticus. The sequence goes on from NZ_BBJT01000001.1 coordinate 123,864, forward strand.
TTCGGGGCAGCCGACATTTTATTCTCGACAGTGTGGGAAGCTGTCTTTCATTTCAACCCGGAATCTACACAGCATCAGATTATCGCCGATCTGAGGATGCCGCGCGTGCTGGGCGGCGCCATGGTAGGGGCGAGCTTCGCAGTTGCCGGAGCGATCATGCAGGGCATGACGAGGAACCCCCTCGCGGACTCGGGTCTTCTCGGCCTGAACGCGGGCGCGGGTTTTATGCTGGCGCTCTGCTTCGCTTTTTTTCCGGGCATGGCTTATTCCAAGATTATCCTCATGTCGTTTCTCGGTGCGGCCGGCGGAGCCGCGCTGATTTACGGGATCGGCTCCATAGCCAAAGGCGGCTTGACGCCGCTGCGGCTGGTTCTCGCGGGAGCGGCTTTGAGCGCTCTTCTTTCCGCGCTGAGCGAAGGGATCGCCTTATATTTCCATATCGGCCAGGACATCGCTTTCTGGTATGCGGGGGGCGTAAGCGGAACCACCTGGATTCAGCTCAAGGTCATGCTGCCGTGGTTTTTGGCCGCGCTGCTTGGCGCCATCGCGCTTTCCCGTTCGATTACGATGCTCAGCCTGGGGGACGAAATCGCCAAAGGATTGGGGCAGCGGACCGGACTCGTTAAACTGGGCGGCACGGTCGTTGTTCTCATCCTCGCGGGAGCGTCCGTCTCCGTCGTCGGAGCGGTAGGCTTCGTCGGGCTGATCATTCCGCATCTGACGCGCTATCTGGTCGGTGTGGATTACCGCTGGATCATACCGTGCTCCGCGGTGCTCGGCAGCCTGCTGGTCGTCGTGTCCGATCTGGCGGCCAGAATGATCCATCCCCCTTACGAAACACCCATCGGGGCGTTGATCGCACTAATCGGGGTTCCGTTCTTCCTCTACCTGACGCGCAAAGAAAGGAGGGAGCTGTAAGTGAACCTGAATCTGGACTACTCGCCCATTATGGCACATGAGAAAAAGCGGAAAAGAAGAAATATCGCGATTCTCGTTATTTTCGGTCTGCTTCTTGTTCTTACGTTTGTCATCAGTATGAACATCGGCTTTATCCGGCTTTCGCCCATGGAGCTTTTTAAAACGCTCATCGGAGAAGGATCACGGAAGCAATCATTGATCCTGTTCGATTTCCGGCTGCCCCGTATCGTGCTTTCGATGCTTGCGGGGGCGGGCCTGGCGATATCCGGAGCCATTTTGCAGGGCATCTCGCGCAATGCGCTGGCCGATCCCGGAATTTTGGGCATCAATGCCGGAGCGGGCCTGGCGGTTCTGCTATTTATCTGCTTCTATCCCGCTGCGGCCGCGGCCCCGATCTTCCTGCTTCCCGTACTCGCTCTGGCGGGCGCAGGCGCGACGGCGGTGCTGATTTATACGCTTGCGTTCAAGCGTAACGAGGGGTTGTCTCCAACCCGGCTCCTGTTGTCGGGTATCGCCGTGGCGGCCGGAATCAGCGCCGCAACGATCGTACTGACGCTGCGGATTTCTCCGGAGAAATACCAGTTCGTAGCCACGTGGATGGCGGGAAGCATTTGGGGCACGACCTGGAAGTTTGTGCTCGCGCTCCTGCCCTGGATCGTCATCCTGTCGATCTACGTATTCTGCAAAGCGCGGGTGCTCGATGTGCTCAATCTGGGCGATCAGCTGGCTTCGGGACTTGGCGCTCCCGTTGAGAGGGAGCGGTTCCTGCTCCTCGCTTCCGCCGTCGGTCTCGCGGGCTCCTGCGTTGCGGTAAGCGGCGGAATCGGCTTCGTCGGGCTCATCGCCCCGCATCTGGCCCGCAGACTGGTGGGACCGGGCCACAAAGTCCTTCTCCCGGCCGCAGCCCTTGCCGGAGCGCTGCTTGTATGCGCAGCCGACACGCTCGGCCGCTGGGTGCTGCAGCCTTCCGAAATGCCTGCCGGAATTGTGGTCGCGGTCATCGGCGCTCCTTATTTCTTGTATCTGCTTGCGCGGTCCAAGACGGAGTAGAGGAGCCTGCCGGCTTATGCCGCCAAGGATGGTTTTACAGAAAGAGAGGTGCTTTATGCTCCGCCGTTTTTTTGCCTATTACAAACCGTACAAAGGCTTGTTTATGCTCGATTTTAGCTGCGCAATTATAGCCGCCTTACTTGAGCTCGCTTTTCCGCTGGCGGTCAACCGGGTCATCGACGATCTTCTGCCGAGCGGCAAATGGGAGTGGATCGCATGGGGCTGCGTAGGCCTTCTCGGCATTTATGTGATCAGCGCCGCCCTGAATTACGTCGTCACTTATTGGGGGCACAAGCTCGGGATCAATATTGAAAGCGATATGCGCACCAAACTGTTTAACCACGTACAGAAACTCTCTTTCCGTTTCTTCGATAACAACAAAACGGGGCACCTCGTTTCGAGGATGACCAACGATTTGATGGATATCGGGGAGATCGCCCATCACGGGCCGGAAGATTTGTTTATAGCCGTGATGACCCTGGCGGGCGCATTCGGCATTATGCTAGGCATCAACTGGAAGCTGGCCGTTCTGACTTTTATTATCGTGCCGGGGATGATCTCGCTTTCGCTGTATTTCAGCCGCAAAATGTCGCTCGCTTTCGATAAAATGTTCGAATCCATTGCGGATTACAACGCCCGGGTGGAGAACAACGTCAGCGGCATCCGCGTCGTTCAAGCTTTTACGAACGAGAACTATGAAATCGCCAAGTTCGCTTCCAACAACGGGCAGTTCAGACGGAGCAAGCTTCTGGCTTACCGGATTATGGCTTGGAATTCATCTATCAGCTATCTGCTGATGAAAATCATTTCTTTGTTCGTTCTGCTGTGCGGAACATGGTTTGTGCTGGCGAAACAGATGAGCTACGGCGAATTCATTGCCTTCGTGATGCTTTCGAACGTGTTTCTCGGGCCGATCAAACAGATCAATTCCGTGATCGAAATGTATCCGAAAGGGATCGCCGGTTTCAAAAGATATCTCGAAATCTTGGAGCTTGAACCCGATGTCGCCGATGCCCCGGATGCGCGGGACGTTGACCGGCTTGCGGGAAATATCCGGTATCGGAATGTGAGCTTCGGCTACGAAAACAAGGAAACCGTGCTGAACGGACTGAACCTGTCCATCCGGCCCGGGGAAACGGTCGCTTTCGTCGGCCCTTCGGGCGCGGGTAAAACGACCTTGTGCAGCCTCCTTCCGAGGTTTTACGAAGTGACGGACGGCGCCATCACGATTGACGGCATCGATGTCCGCGAGATGAAGCTGGAATCGCTGCGTTCCCATATCGGAATCGTCCAGCAGGAGGTGTTCTTGTTCGACGGCACCATCCGTGAAAATATCGCTTACGGCAAGTTGGGGGCTTCCGACGGAGAAATCCGGGAGGCGGCGAAAAGAGCCCAGCTCGAAGAGCTGATCCTATCCCTGCCCGAAGGGCTGGATACGCGGATCGGCGAACGGGGAGTGAAGCTCTCCGGCGGACAGAAGCAGCGGCTTTCCATCGCACGCATGTTTTTGAAAAATCCGCCGATCTTGATTCTCGACGAGGCGACTTCGGCACTGGACAGCGAGACCGAAGCGGTCATTCAGGAAGCGCTCTGGGAGCTTTCGAAAGGACGGACAACGCTGATTATCGCGCACAGGCTCGCTACGGTGAAGCATGCCGACCGCATCGTCGTGGTCTCGAAAGAGGGCATCGCCGAACAGGGAAGCCACGAAGAGCTGCTTGCCGGGGGCGGTGCCTACAGCAAGCTGTACGCGGCGCAATTCGGCGCCGAGCTGCTTAACAAGCTCGGAAGCGCAATACCGCGCGAAGAACGGGCTGCCGGAACGGTTTAAGATCACGCTTCGCGTTCTTGCCAGGTGAGCCCCGGAGTTGGAAGCGCAAGCTTTATCCCGCGGCATACGTCTCATTGTTTTACATAAAGAACAGACGAGAACTTACAGGATTACAGGGAAGGACGCTTGTCGTCTCTTATACGGAAAGGCAAAACCAAGGAGGGAATATCCGATGACGTTAGTACAGGAAAGGCTGCATACTTCCGGCCTGCATATCGGTTACGGGGATCTCAGTATCGTGAACGATCTGAATATTTCCATTCCGCAGGGTAAAATAACCGCGCTGGTAGGCGCGAACGGTTCCGGAAAGTCGACCATCCTGAAAACGATGGCGCGGCTCATGAAACCGGCTTCGGGCGGCGTGCTGCTCGACGGGGTGTCGATCCACAGCAAATCTACGCGGGAAGTGGCCAAAGAACTGGCCATTCTGCCGCAGAATCCGTCGGCGCCTGCCGGATTGACGGTTACGGAGCTGGTCGCTTACGGCAGGTACCCCCACCAGTCCGGATTCGGCACGGTTAGTTCGGAGGATAAGCGTGTGATCAGCTGGGCTTTGGAAGTAACGGGGATGATGCAGTTCCACGCAAGACCCGTGGATCAGCTTTCCGGCGGGCAGAGACAGCGCGCCTGGATCGCCATGGCGCTCGCCCAGCAGACGGATATTCTCTTCCTGGACGAACCGACCACTTTTCTGGATATGGCCCACCAGCTTGAAGTTCTTCAACTGCTGCATAAGCTGAACAGCGAGGAGAAGAGAACGATCGTGATGGTGATTCACGATCTGAATCACGCTTCCCGGTATGCCCAGCATATCGTGGCCATCAAATCCGGCAGCGTGATTTGCGAAGGTTCCCCCGCTGACGTGATGAACCAAGATATGCTGCGCGAAGTGTTCTCGATTCATGCGGACATCGTAACCGACCCGCGCACGGGGGTTCCGCTGTGTCTGCCGTATGAACTGGCGCCGGAAGCGTGACAAGTCCCTGTACGAAACAAAACCTGCCGATCCATTTGCGATCGGCAGGTTTTTCAGCTTTCTTCCGGCTTGCGGCCGGGTTGTACGCCGCCATGAGGGGGTACGATCTGCTCCTTGCCGAGCAGACGGGGGAGTTCGTCGAGGAATTTCTCCGTCGTCGTGGCGTCGGCGAAATTCCACTCGTCCGCTTCGACTGCGTAGCAGCGGCCGCTGCGGACCGCGCGAAGCTCCGTCCAGAGAGGAGACCTCATGAACTCGGTGGCGGCGCTGCGGCTTCCGGCATCTGTGGGGAGCAGCATAAATATCCGGTCGCCCGCATAATCTTTTATCTCTTCCGGCAGAAGTTCGAGATAAGACAGTTTCTTATCGAGAAGCCTGCGCGTCCTGCCCGCAGGCCGGAAACCGTCCGGATGGTAGAGCATGGAGGACAGCCCGATGGTGCCCATCACAAAAAAGCGGTCTCTTGCAAATGTGAACACGGATGCGGTCTCGTCGGGCTGAAGGGAGGCTCGAAGCCGGCTCCACATGGCGGCGGCTTTCTCCTCATAGCGGGCGAGCCAATTTTCCGCTTCCCGGCGTCTGCCGAGAATTGTCCCCAGCAGTCCGATCCGCTCGTCAAGCGGGGCGAAAGAGTCAAACGTGAGCGTGGGTGCGATCCCGCGAAGCGTGTCATACTGCGATTCGTCATCGCTGGAGACGATAATAAGGTCGGGTTTCAGCGCCTCGGTAACGGCGGGATTGATCGGGAAGCCGATATCCTTGACGGGAGACTTAAGGCGGCGGGTCTGATTAATCCACGGATAGCCTCCGCCTATGGCTTCCACGCCGAGAACGGCGAGATCGCCGAATGTTTCCCCATGGTAAATGATCCTGCGGGGGAGCGCCGGAATCTCGACCTCATGACCCGTCCAGTCTCTAATACGGGTCCGCTTTTGCACGGATTGGCTGTATTGTCTCGGTGTAATGCCGGTCACCTGCCGGAATCGGCGGTTGAAGTAATATTCGTCGGCAAAGCCGACCCGTCTCGCGATTTCCCGCAGAGGTTCCCGTGTAGTTCGAAGCCATTCCTTGGCTTTCTCGATTCTAAGCTCATTCAGGTAATCCAAGGGCTTTTTCCCGGTCAACTCCTGAAAGATCGTGCTGTATTGCCAATGGGGGACACGAGCTTGCTCAGCCAGAAATTTTACCGTAATGGGCCGCCTGTAATGCTCCTGAATGTAGCGGATACTGTTCTCCACCGCGTGCGTGCAGCTTGAAGGCTCGGGGCTGTTCACGTTGTGTTCCAGCAGAAATCCCATCAATTCCTGAAACTGAAGCTGCCGGTAAAAGTGCTGAAGTTCTCCGGACGGCTCGGACTCCGTCAGCAGATCGGCAAGACGCACGGCTCTCGCGAAAGGATAGACGGACCATTCCACGCGGCCCAGAACGAGCGGTTTCAGGTATAAAGCCGTATGGGTGCCTTGGCAGTAAACGATCCGGCACGTGATACGGTAGTACGTCAGGCACCGGTCGCTGTCCATCCTGAGCCGGTAGGAAGTACCCGGCGGAATCATGTAGCATTTGTCGGGAGCGCAGAAGAAGGTTTCATCCGCCACTCTCAGCGTGCCGGTGCCGGCGGTGATGAGCAGAAGAGTATGTATATCCGGTTTTTCGTCCTCGTCAAATTCGGGCACTGCCGCCGGTTCGCAGGTACCGGGCATGATTTTGTCGGCAGCCGTGAACTGGAACAGGAGAGAACCGAGAGAAAGAGAGCCGGTCTCGGAAAAGGCCATGATATCACATCCTATATGAAATTGATAATCATTATCAATCAAATCCATTGTAACTAAAACAAAGAAGCTTTTCAACAGAGGTTGAAAGCTTCTTTTTGAATAAACGGCTGAATTGTTACGCTTCGGAAGGGCGTTTGCCGTCAGGGTAGGCTTATTTTTTGAGCAGAACCGGAATTTCGTTCAACAGCCATTCCCGTGTAGCGGCGTCACTGCCGGATTTGAGAATGTCAAGCGTGTAGACGTGTCCGTTCTTCACGGCCGGAAGATCGAGCCAAATCCGGCTTTTCAGAAGTTCTTCCGTCGACTGCTGCGCTTCTTTGACTACCGGGGTCAGAATAAAGATCCGGTCCCCGGCTATTTTGGGGAGTACCTCCGGCGAAATTTGCTTGAAGCCCGCTTTTTCGTCCAGCATATCCTGGATCGGCGGAGTCGGCAGAAATCCGTTCTTGTCGTAAAGAACCTGAGAGAGTCCCGTGCTTGCCATCACAAACAGCCGGTTGCCGGGATAATAAGTGAAAACGGAAGCTGTCTCGCCGGGTTTGATTCCCGCGTCACGCAGGGTCTTCCACATCGCTTCCGAACGTGTATCGTAATCGGCCAGCCATTTTTCCGCCTCCGGCTTTTTGCCCAGAAGATCGCCGAGCTGAAGAAGCCGCTCCTTCATGGGCAGGAACGTATTGAACATGAGCGTAGGTGCGATTTTGTTCAACTGCTCGTATTCTTTCTCGTCAGTGCTGCCCGTGAGGATAAGATCCGGGGCCAGCTCCAGCACTTTCTCCAGGTTAATGGGAAAACCGATGTCCGTAATGTTCTTATGTTTGTCCGCATATACCGTGCCTGACAGCCAAGTGGTTGCCGTCCCGACGGCCTGCACGCCCAGTGCGTCCAGATCGCTGAACGTTTCCCCGTAAAAAATGACTTTCTTGGCGGCGGCCGGAATTTCGGCCGTATGCCCTTTGTAATCCGTAACCTTGCGGGGAGAGGCGGCGGATTTATCGGCAGCGGCGGTGGGAGTGCCGGCAGGATTCGCGGTTTGTTTGCTTGCGGTATCACCGGTTTTCTGGGAACCGGATCCGGCGCATCCGCTTAATAAAGCGGCGCTTAGTATCGCAGTGAAAAATAAGGTAGAAACAGGTCTTGCCAAGTTCATGAGTCGGTCAGCCTCCATCGGTCTTATATAACGATAATGAGAATCATTATCGGTTGGTGTTATCATAGCGTACCCGGATGCGGCCGACAATGGACAAATCCGTGACGCGACTTTTGATTTTGTACAAAAACGACGGCGAAGTCTCATGCGCGTTCTGCCGAAAAAGAATGCCGGCTCATTTTAAATCGCAAACGGCCGGATCATCGCTTTTATTGCTTCACATCCATCCTTCGGCCCCCATCTAACCGTATATGTGCTAAGATTTTCTCAATGAACGAATGGGAAGGAGAAAACAGAATGAACCCGATAAAATTCGGCAGTCTTGTCGTTACAGCCACGCTCCTTATGGGGTCTTCCTTTGCGGTTGGCAAAATGGGACTCGCCTATGTTTCGCCGCTGCTGTTAGTGGGAGTCCGTTTTACGCTGGCCGGGGCTCTGATGGCCCTGTGGGTCTTGGGCACAAGAAGGCGAATGCCGCAGACAGCCTCGGGGTGGGGGCGGATCGCCTTGATCGGCCTTTTTCAGACCACGGGAGTGATGGCGTGTATTTTTCTGAGCCTGAGAACGATATCCGCCGGAGAGTCGTCGCTGCTAACCTTTGTGAATCCGCTGCTGGTCGCGCTGCTGGGCACTCTTTTTCTCGGGATGAAGTACCGGTGGTCCCAGTGGGCCGGCGTAGGGATCGGATTTCTCGGAGTCGCGGTGACGCTCGGGCTGCAGCTGGATTTAAAAACAGGCACCCTGTTCGGGCTGGGCTCCGCCGTATTCTGGGCGGCCGCAACGCTGCTCGTCAAACGCTGGAGCGCTTCTTTCGACATCTGGGTCATGACCGCTTTTCAAATGCTGGCTGGCGGGCTGGCGCTGCTTGTACTCGGCCTACTGTTGGAAAAGCCGCTTTTTGTGCTGAATGCCGAGTCGATAGGGATCATCCTGTATCTCGCGGTACTGGGATCCATTGTGCAGTTTGCGGCCTGGTATTATCTGCTGAGCAGGGGAGATCCCGGAAAGACGAGCGCGTTTCTTTTTCTGGCCCCGTTCTTCGGCGTGCTTTCGGGCTGGCTGCTGCTGGGTGAGGCCGTCCGCTCTTATGTGTACGTAGGAGGTCTGCTGATTTTCGCCGGTATCTTTCTCGTAAACTGGGCGCCTGCCCGAACCGGTGCCGGGTCGGCCCGTTTTGAAGAAGACCGTTCCGCCTGATCAGCCGAGGGTCTGGTTCGAAAACCAAAATATGGAGAATAAACCTGTAATCCGGAACCTGTTTTTAAGGGCGGGAAGGCAGTATGATGAACACGGGATTGCAATTAGGAAAAGGGGGATCATGGATGATGAACCGCAAGCGGCTTTCCTTGCTCTTGTCCGTATTTCTGCTTCTCAGTCTCTTCTCGTCCTTTGTGCTCGGCGGGACCGCCGGAGCTTCTTCCGTCAGCAATTGGGTGCCGGTCTGGAGCGATGAATTTAACGGCCCGAACGGGTCGGGACCGGATTCTTCCAAGTGGAATCTGGAAACCGGAGCCGGCGGCTGGGGAAATAACGAGCTGCAGCACTATACCAACCGCACGTCCAACGCTTATCAGGAAAACGGAAATCTGGTCATTCAGGCGCTAAAAGAAAACTATAACGGCTCGGGTTATACGTCCGCGCGTCTCACGACGCAAAATAAATTCAACCTGAAATACGGGCGGGTTGAAATGCGCGCCAAACTGCCTTACGGAAAAGGAATCTGGCCCGCTTTCTGGATGCTCGGCAAAGACATCGGTTCCGTAGGCTGGCCCGTCAGCGGCGAGATCGACATCATGGAGTATGTCGGCGCCCTGGAACCGAACCGCGCGTACGGTACTTTGCACGGACCGGGTTATTCCGGCTGCTGCGGCCTCTCCGGTTCGTATCTGCATTCGAAGAATTTGAGCAGCGACTACCACACGTTTGCTCTGGAGTGGGAGCCGGGCGTGTTCAAGTGGTTCGTGGACGGCAAGCTGTTTCACACGAGAACGCTGGCCGACGCGGGCACGAATGCCTGGGTGTTCGACAAGGAATTTTTCTTCCTGCTGAACCTCGCGGTAGGAGGTAACTGGCCGGGTTACCCGGACGGAACGACGGTCTTCCCGCAAAAATATTACATCGACTATATCCGTGTATGGCAGCGAGCGGGAGGTTATAACGTCGTTGCCCTGAAATCGGAAGCGAACGGAAAATACGTGACTGCCGAGCATGCAGGCGCCAGCCCGCTGATCGCACGTTCTCAGACTGCCAGCGGCTGGGAGAAGTTCGAGCTGGTCGACCTCGGCGGCGGTAAGGTCGCCCTGAGGGCGCTTATCAATAACCGGTACGTTTCCGCCGACAATGCGGGAGGAAGCCCGCTCATTGCGAACCGGGAAACGATCGGCACCTGGGAGACGTTCGAGCTCGGGAAGACGGCGGACGGCAAGCAGACGTTAAAAGCGCTGGCGAACAACCAATATGTGTGCGCCGACAACGAAGGCGCGAGCCCGCTGATCGCGAACCGCGCCACGGCCAGCAAATGGGAGAGTTTCGTATTGGTGAAGCAGAATCCGTAAAGGGCCGATCCCCGGCCAAACGAATAGGCAATCGCAGGAGTTTCCTCGGAGTACGAGGAGACTCCTGTCTTTTTTGTGCCGGAAAACGGGCAGGAAGCGAATACCGCAAGCGCGGACCAGGGTACTTTCAAGTGCCTAAGGCGCGCCAAAGTACCTATCGAACTTTAAAGTGCGTACTTCACGAAAGAGTAAGAAGGAGGCATAATAGGACATGTTGACATGTTACATGTAAAGCTTACTCAACAGGAGGTCATCCAAGAATGACTAGACATCTGCAAGATACAACTACCTTGCACAACGGAGTTAAAATGCCCTGGCTCGGTCTCGGCGTTTTTAAAGTAGAGGAAGGCCCCGAATTGGTGGAAGCCGTTAAATCGGCTATCAAAAACGGGTACCGGAGTATCGATACGGCCGCCGTATACGGCAACGAGGAAGGGGTCGGCCAAGGAATCAGGGAAGGTCTGGCCGAAACGGGTCTTTCCCGGGAAGATCTCTTCGTCACTTCGAAAGTCTGGAATGCGGACCAGGGTTACGAGTCTACTCTCCAGGCGTTGGAAGTCAGTCTGCGGAAGCTCGGCCTGGACTACCTCGATTTGTACCTGATCCACTGGCCAGTCCAAGGGAAATACAAAGACACATGGCGAGCCCTCGAAGCCATTTACGAGTCGGGCAAAGCCCGGTCTATCGGAGTCAGCAACTTCCATGTCCATCATTTGCAGGACCTTCTGCAGGATGCGAAGATCAAGCCGATGGTCGACCAGGTCGAATTTCATCCGTGCTTGACCCAGGAAGAACTGCGGGCTTACTGCCGCGAACAGGGAATCCAGTTTGAAGCGTGGTCTCCGCTGATGCAGGGCGAGCTGCTGGACAACGAGGTTCTGAGGGCGATTGCGGGCCGTCACGGCAAATCCGTCGCGCAGATTATTTTGAGATGGGATCTGCAAAACGGCGTGGTGACAATCCCGAAATCGACGAAAGAGCACCGAATTATCGAAAACGCAAGCGTGTTCGATTTCGAGTTGACGGCGGATGATATGAGCCGGATCAGCGCCTTGAACGAAAATAGAAGAGTCGGTCCGGACCCGGACAACTTTGATTTCTAAGCATAAATCCTGCTCGAAAATCCGAGCGGATTAGCGCTCTCCGATGCTTTTGCCGTCCGGTTTATGCACCGGAAGCGAGACGCTCTGCAGTACCTAAAAGCCGTCCCTGGACGGCTTTTTTGCAGTTTCGGCCCCCGGGGAGCAATTTTTAGGTTCTATTAAGTTGCTTTTAAGATTCGAAGCGGATAATCAAGGAAAAACCCTGGAGGAAGCTATGTCTATACGCATGCGGCTTACTTTGTTATATTCGGGTATTCTTTCCGCTACACTGCTGCTGTTTGGCATCGTCCTGTACAGCTTTCTGCAGATTTATTTTATTAATGATCTTAAAGATTCGCTCAGAGAGCAGACGGATGTGCTGCAGGAGAGCGTCACCTATAAGTTGAAGGTAGATCCGCTGGGCTCCGATCTGGACATTCAGCTCGACCATGTCGATACCGTCCAGTCGGGCATGTACCTTCAGCTCGTCAATTTGATTAACGGCGATAAGGCGAGGACGCGGAATCTGGGCCAAGTGGAACTGCCTTTCTCCAAAGATGCCGCGGGTAAAAACAAGAAAGGTTACTACATCACGGAAGAGGTCCAGCAGTCGCCGTTTCTCATCTACAATCAGCCGCTGTTGTTGAACGGGAAGCTCGTAGGCATCCTACAATCCGCCTATAATATCGGCTTGATCGATAAATTTCTGTCCATCCTCCGGCTTGTGCTGATTCTGCTTTCGCTGGTGGTCGTCTGTACCGCTTCGTTCATGGGCTGGCTCTCCTCCAAACGGGCGCTGAAGCCCGTATACGCCTTGATTGAGGCGACCCGCCAAATTCAGAAAAGCGACGATCTCGGCAACCGGATCGCCGTTAAACCGACGGGAGACGAAGTCAGCCTGCTGGGGACGACCATCAACGGCATGTTGGAACGCATCCAGCACATGTACGGGGAACTGGACAAGTCTTACATGACCCAGCGGAGGTTTGTGGCAGACGCTTCCCACGAATTAAGAACGCCTTTGACGACGATAAGCGGCAATGCGGAATTTTTACAAAAGGCTTGGCTGTCGTTCCGGCAGTCCCCGGAGCAGAGAATAAACAAGGACCAATTGGAGCTTTCAATCGAAGCCATTCACGATATTGCCGACGAGGCGGGCCGGATGGGGAGGCTGGTGCACAATCTGCTGACTTTGGCGCGTGCCGATTCGGGGCTTCATCTGAGAAAAGACAGGCTGAACATAAGCTCCGTCGTTCAGGATGTCATCCGCAAATCCCAGGTGCTTGTGAAATCCGCCGAGTTTCAAGCCGGCCCGCTGGATGGTCTGGAATCTTTGCACGTTGTGGGCGACAGGGATTACCTGCAGCAGCTTTTGTTTATTTTCGTGGAAAATGCGTTCAAGTATACCGAAAACGGCTGTGTGAGGTTCTTCGCGAGGGCGGCTGGAGACAACGTGGAGCTTATTATCGAGGACACCGGAATCGGCATGGACGAAACGGATATTCCGCATATTTTCGACCGGTTTTACCGGGCCGATCCTTCGAGAGGCGAAACGCCGGGGACCGGACTCGGCTTGTCGATCGCAAAATGGATCCTGGAGGAACATCGCGGCACTGTCGAGATCCGAAGCCGCCGGAATGAAGGAACCCGTTTTACGATCCGGCTTCCGGTCGTGTCCGCTCTCCGTGAGAAAGGAAGGATGCCCGCCTTGAGTGAAGCTGCTTCCGCGGGGATCGACGGATGATCATCGTTCTAAAAACGGGAAAAGCCGCTGAAGCTTCAGCGGCTTTTTTTTGAGCGAATTGCAGGAAGGGTTGTCATATAATTAATGTCATTAATGAAATTGATTAATGACATTAATCAAATCGGACCGTTGTCTTATCCGGCCGGAATCACGATGAGACAACGGGCCGCTTCCGTTTGTGCAGCGAGTCGAGCAGCTGCGGTCCCGCGTGCAGGTTATCGCGGACCAGTTCCCGCGGAGTCAGCGCCATCCATTGGTTAAGCGAGACGTCCGCGAACCGGTCGCTTTTGAACATTTCCAGAAACCAGACGGTCTCTTCGCCCGTGTTCTGGATATAGTGGCCGTAGGCGAACGGGACGTACCCGACATCGCCCGCCCGGTAGTCGAAGGTGCGGGCGGAGCCGTTCCCGCCGAAGACGGTCATCCGCGCTTGGCCGGACAGGTAGTACTGCCATTCGTCCTGGTTGGGGTGCCAGTGCAGCTCGCGCATGCCGCCTGGCTTCAGCTCGACCAGGGCGGCGGCAACCGTTACGGAGACGGGGAAGTTGGAAGAATCCACGATCCGCACGCTGCCTCCCGGCATGACCTCCGGCGTTTGCGCCAGAAGCCTGTGCTTGAAGCTTCGGGGAACGGAGCCGTAGGGCGACTCGATTTCCAGGGAGGTAAGAGAGCCGGGAACTTTGTCCTGGAAAATATATACTTGCCCGGACGGTATGTTCTCGAAAGCGCTCTCGTCCACCCCGAAATTAACCGCGAGAACGTCCGGAGGCGTGTGGGCGAACCAGTCCGAGATAGACAAGGTGTTGAGATCGGAGAAGTTCCCGTCGTCGAAGACGAGCAGAAATTCACACCCTTCCTCCAGCCCCTGGATGGAATGGGGAATACCCGGCGGGAAATACCACAGATCGCCTTCGCCCACATCGTCGATGAAATTGCGGCCTTTCTCGTCCACCGCTGTAATTCTCGCTTTTCCCGTCAGCATGTACGCCCACTCGGCCTGCTGGTGCCAGTGCAGCTCGCGCACACCGCCGGGGGTCAGCCGCATATTGACGCCTGCAAGCGTCTTGGCGACGGGAAGCTCACGGACCGTAACTTCACGGGACCAGCCGCCGTGGTTGAGCTGCATATGAGCGTCCGAGAACGAGAATTTCATGTTTGGGATCAGGCCCGCATCGGTAGCGGGAGGGACCAGCATGTTCGGATTTTCCAGATCGCGCAAAACATCGCGCGGACCGGGGTCGGTGGCTCCCGCACCGTCGGCCCGGATGGGCTGGGGGATTTGAAACCCTTCTTTTACCGGCTTGCTCATGGCATCCGCTCCTTCGTTCAGGCGAGGAAGTTCTCGCCAAGCTTATCAAACCTATACATATGCGGCACCGTTTGTCCGCTAGTTATGTAAAATCGCCGCAGGATTGCCCTGTATGGCCGAAGCCGCTTAGCTGCGGGGTTGCAAAGGAAGCGGAAATTTCCTACAATGAATACAAACCTTCGTTGATAACGATTCTCAATTATAGGGGCGAAAAGGGGGAAGCGCTTATGCCATCGTCCATACAAATCAATACGATGCATGATTATTTCGACCGTTTTTCCGAGCATATGGGGGGACAGATTACCGGCAGCGGCGGGGAGCGGACGCTTCTGCTTTCTCCTAGACTGGGGGAGGGGACTCTGACCCGGATTCCCATTAGAACGGGCATGGAAATTGTCATTTCGGATTTCGAATTAATCCGTGATCTTAAAGTGCAGGTTCACGGGGCTTACAGCCTGTTCGAGCTGAACTATTGTCTGGAAGGGGACATTTACTGCGCCTGGGAAGGAAACGAGCTGCATACCGGCAGCCTCAGCGGCAATGTCTTTTTTATGGAGAATATGAACGTATATATGGAGAAAAAAGGCGGCGTCCGCAACCGGACGGTGGAAATCCGGCTGCATCCCGAGCTGCTGCTCCGCTGTGCGGAAGGGCCCGAAGAGACGGAGCAGATCCGTCAGCTGCTATCGCGCAACCGGGGCAGGATCGGAAGGTTTACGGATACCCCGCTTATCCGGCAGGGGGTCAGGGATCTTTTGCAGTCCGGACATCGGGGGAGCATGCGCAGATGGTACGCGGAAAGCAAAGCGATGGAGCTGATCGCGCTGATCAGTCAGCCGGATGACGGCGTTAAGGAAGCTTCGGGGATCAGCCTGACACCGGACGACCGGAACCGCCTGTCGGAGGCGAGAAGGCAAGTGCTGGACCGGCTGGATAGTCCGCCGTCTATCCCGGAGCTGGCACGACTGTGCGGAGTCAATGAATACAAGCTGAAAAAAGGCTTCCGCACGCTGTTCGGCACGACGGTTTATGAACTGGTACGCAGAGAGCGGATGAAGAGAGCGGCCGAATATATGGACCGGGGTATGAATGTGAGCGAAGCGGCCGTTCAGCTCGGTTATGCGAACATGAGTAATTTCACGGCCGCGTTCCGGAAACAGTTCGGTTTGAATCCGGGACAATATCTTAAACAAGCCAATCAAGAACGAATCCGGCCGTGAGGCTGGCGGAGGAGGCGTTCGGGCCGCTAACGTCCCTGGCAGATTATCCGAGTAAAGCTTGTTGTGCCCTGTTCGGCAATCCGTGTTCGGTCCGTACAACTTCCTATGTGCGTCTTAACCGGTACTACACGGCGGACTGCTGGCGTAACCCGGGCGGATCAGGTGTCAAAGCAGCTTCATGTCAAAATTGATCCTAACGACTAACGATCCCCTTGCCGCCTGCGGCAGAGGGATTTTTGCCGTACCTGCTCCTTAAACAGGCAAAATTGCTTCGCGGGCAGGTAGCGGGCTTTTCCGGGCTTGAACGATAATGAAAAACGTACCAATGACGTTCGACCGGGAAAGGAGATAAAATTTATGAAAAAACGGTTTCTGCTTATTTTTTTGACCGTGCTGGCCGCTATGACTTCAATCGCGACGTTTAATCCGATCCTCGGGCTGCTGGCCAGAAGTATGGGGCTGAGTGAAATCCAGACCGGCAGTCTGGTATCGGTAACGGGCTTGTTCTGGATCACAGGGACGTTCCTGTGGGCAAAATGGGCGCGAGCGAGCCGGAAGCCGGTGATGATTGCGGCCCTGCTCGGCTATATTGCGACACTGGCGGCGTTTGCCGTCCTATCCGACCTCGCCCGCAGCGGGGAACCCGATCCCACCCGGCTCTATATTCAACTGCTGTTCCTGCGCGCGGCCGGAGGTTTCTTCTTCGGAGCGATTCCCGCTATGGCGCAGAGCTATCTCATCGAGTGGACGACGGCGGAAAACCGCGCTTCCGGAATGGCGCTGTTCGGAGCGGCGAACGGGCTCGGCTTCGTCCTCGGACCCGCGCTCGGCGCCCTGCTGACGCCTGTCGGTCTTACGGCGCCGATGTACGCTTCCGCCGTGCTGCTGACACTGACGGCGGCCGCGTTCTGGCTGATGATTCCCGGCGGCCAGCCGGCGGTTGCCGGTACCCGCGCCGGCAAGCTGTCGGCCGCCGACCCGAGAATTTCGCTTTACCTGGCAATCGGGCTGATCTTGTCCATCGTCATGATTATTCTTCAGGTGACCTGCGGCATTTTCATCCAGGACCGCATGTCCGTCACTTCACAGGACGCCGCACGGTACATCGGCCTCGGACTTTCGTCGGCGGGGGTACTCGTGGTCGTCATCCAGCTGCTGATCGGCCGCTATCTGAAGTGGCCGACGGGCAGGCTCCTCAAGATCGGCCTGTCGTCCCTATGCGCGGCCTTTCTGCTGTTCCTGCTCTGGCCTGCGATGTACCTGCTTGTTTTCCTCTTGTTCGGCATCGGCATCGGGTTTACGCTTCCCGGTTACATTACGGCGGCATCGCTTGCGGTCACAGAGGAAGAGCAGCCGTCCGTCGCTTCTTTCACGGCGGCGGTACAAGGAGTTGGCTCGTTTGCGGGACCGTTGACGGGAACGCTGCTCTACTCCCTGCACACATCGGTGCCTTATGCCGTCTGTGCGCTGCTGACAGCCGCGTTTGTCCTGGCGGTCCAGGCCCGGACTCGCCGGGGAGCTGTCCGCCAAGCTGTTTCCGCTCCGCCCGACCGGACCCGTTAAAGGTACGCGCTCAGGCAGCCCGTTCTCCTGCTCCCGTCCTTACCGCAGCCGGCTGTTAGAAATGCCGCCGCCGGTTATGGTACAATCACGTAGCCGGACGAGACGGCAAATTATACATGCTGAAATAGAGGTGCCCTATGCCGAATATGATTCTCTTAAACGATCAGATAAGTCCTGAAATCAAAGCGAGTATAGCCGGAACGGAACAATATCCGCAAATTGAGCGGCTGATGGTGGAGACCGCGAAATGGCTGAGGAGCAAAGGATCGACTCAGTGGTCGGGACTGCTGTCGGGCAGTGACGATCACGATATGGCCGGGGCCCTGGAACGCAAAGAGGTAGTTGTGTTCAAAGCAGCGGAAGGTACCCTTCTGGCATGCGCGATTCTCCAGCAGGAAGCGGAGGACTGGGACCGCAAATTATGGCGGCTGGACCCCGGTGAGACCGGCACGTCAATTTATCTTCACCGGCTGACCGTTAACCGCGAGAATGCGGGAAGAAATCTGGGCAAAACGGTGATGGACTGGATCCGGCAGGAAATGTCGTTTCCGGGCAAAGACCGGATTCGTCTGGACTGTATCGGCAGCAACGAGACCTTAAACGCCTTTTACAAAACGTGCGGCTACACGTATATCGGCGAGTCGGACGGATTCAGCCTGTATGAAAACATGCTGCCCGTGCGCTGAGAATATCCCGCTTTCGTTCCCGTCCTCCAAGAGGGCGGGAGCTTTTTTTATTGGCTATTCGGAATATTTGGTGGAATAGCTCTCGATGACATTATACGATAAAATCGGATTACTTTGTCCATCCGCAAATACGTGTTCCACCATCAGGTACCTTGCCCCCAATTCATGAGAACGTGCATATGGGAAATTTGTAGAAATTTCGTTGATATTTCGCCCTTTTCAGAAAAATTATAGCCCTATCGAGTCTTGCAAAAAAAGTAGAACAGTCTTAGGTCCAGCATCCGTTCCAACATTGGTCGAGCTCCTCTAACCGACCATAGATCGATGATAGATTCATCTTGGTTTGTTATATTTTGTTTGGTAACGAAGCCGGAGCTAAAGGAGAAATGACAAGTGAAAGTTGTATTACGCATCACGATTTATCTCATCGTTTTTGTCGTTGTCGTGGGAGGGGCAGGAGCGATCGGATTCATCAACACAATGAATAACGGAATGTCGATTTACGATAAAGCCGTCCCTGCATTAACGAATGTGCAGGTACCGAAATATGATGCCGGCAAACCGACAGTGGCTGTGCTACTGGCGAACGAAGTGACGGAAGTGTTCGACTTTCTCGTCCCGTACGAGATGTTTGCGATGACAGAGGCTTACAATGTATATGGCGTTGCCCCTGACCGCGAAATTAAATCCCTAACCGGGGGACTCGATGTTGTCCCACATTATTCATTTGATGAAATGGACGCGATGCTAGGCAAAAGTCCGGACATTATCGTCATTCCGTTTATGCCGATTTTGGATGATAATAAATATGTACCTGTCCGAGAATGGATTCGAAAGCACTCGGACGTTAATACGACATTGCTCTCTATTTGCAACGGAGCAGAAAATCTGGCGGATACTGGCTTGCTGAACGGCAAATCAGCCGCGACGCACTGGGGAGACATTAACCGGCTTATCAAAAAATATCCAGACATTCAGTGGGTGAAAGATCAGCGCTACGTTCCGCAAGGTAATATCGTATCTTCTGCTGGCCTGACATCAGGGATCGACGCAACGCTATATGTCATCTCTCAGCAGTTGGGCGATGCGGTTGCGAGAAAAGTAGCGGAAAATATGAATTATCCTTCTTACGATTACGTGACAAATCCGAAAATGAAGCCATTCAATGCCGGGTTGAGTGATATAACGTACGTACTGAATAATGCTTATCAATGGAACAAAGTCAAAGCGGGCGTGCTTCTCTATAACGGTGCAGATGAGCTGGATTTGTCAGCCGCATTTGACACGTATGCCGCTTCCGGTACGACAACCACACTAACGGTTTCCAGCAAGAATGAAGCCATCGTAACGAAACACGGCCTGAACCTGGTCGCGCGTTATCAAACAAAAGACGTGCCGAAGCTCGAGAAAACGATTGTCGTCGGTGCCGATGCCGAGTCTGAAGCTGCCGAGGATATCAAGCAGTGGAATAACAGCGGCAATGCGAAGCTGATGTTTTTGCATCGTGATATGTCGGGCCGGTTTGCAATGGACCCTGCATTCGAGGATTTGGCAAAACAGGAGGATATCCAGACAGCGAAATTTGCCGCTAAGCGGCTTGAATATCGTGCCACCGACCACCTGAAGCTGGAGGGCAACCCTTTCTCCTTTGAAGCGTTTGGCATACCGATTTTGCTTGGTATCCTGTCTTTGCTTGTCGCTCGGTTCATCGATAGGCGTCTTATCGGCAGGAAAAAAGGATAGCTCGCGCATCGAGTGAAACGGTTCATCCGACAAAGGGCAGCCGGGGCAGGAGGCTGATTGAAAGTCAGCGTTTCGTACATCTCAACCAGATGGTTCGGTCTAAGCTATATGGGGTCAGTTGGAGCAACTGGGTTTCTTATGAGGGGAATCCGATTTCGGCGGGTGGGGAGTAAGTGAAAAAAGAAAATAAAGCTTTAGACTGAAAGTGCTGATCGAATGCGGATTTTGGAATAGAGAGACTATAAGTGGCTGATTCAACTACTGGGAAACAATAGTTCAATACAAAAGCGGTTAGTCTAGGACTTTATTTTGTCGTCCATGACTGCCGCTGCTTCAATTATTGGGGTCAACTAATATTAGTTTTAAGAATCCTGACGGTATATTTCGGCTGCATGAATTGTTTACATTCCATAACTTCAAACATGGACACTAGTGGATCAAAATATTGATTGATATTTAGCAGACCACATGGCTTTTTATGTAATCCCAGCTGACCTCATGTAAAGATCTAGAAATATTCTTCCATCATTCCGGGTCCACCAGGAAGAGCAATAAATCCGTCTGCCAGTTCGGCCATCTTTGCTTTACGGCCGTGCATGGAATCAACCATAATGAACTCTGTCTGGCCCTTATGCGCAATTTCCCGATTTTGCAAAAAATGGGGGAGTACCCCGATCACTTGACCGCCTTGTTCGAGCACAGCATCCGCAACAGCTCCCATCAGCCCCACATTGGCTCCTACGTAAATAAGGGTGATCTGGCGTCTGGCAAGCTCCTGACCTAGTTTAAATCACTTTCTTTAAATATGGAAGATGCGCCTTCACTGAAGCCAAGCCAAAGAATACAGCGATTGATTTCATTCCTGAACTCCTGTAAGGTTCTCTATTCGAATTCGGCAAGCAATAGGCGGTAAAAAAGTGATCGGACCGGTTAGAGAAGTGCCATTGACTCTGGCGGTGCCAGAAAGACGAAAGAATGGGATTCCCATCCCGGCAAAGATATCCAATCGTCTGAAAAATGTTCAGATTGAGCAACAACCGGCAGTGAAGCTGATTGAACGAAATAACCGTTTTGACGGATTGATCTATGCAGATCCTCCGTATATCCTAGAGACTGGAAGCAAAAGAATGTACAAAACACGAATGGATATTCTTAATCTTTCGAGTTTTACGGTTCTTAGCATTTCAGAGAATGAACACGATTTTCTAATTCGGGTGGAGACGAACTCTCCACCTTCTCATTGCCCTCATTGTGGGTGCGAAGCGAACCTCTACAAGCACAGCAACAGAGAGCAGCTTTGCATGGATTTACCGATTCACGGAAAGCGTGTATGGCTTCTAATTAAGCGTCAGCGGTATAAATGCCGTGAGTGTAATCAAACCTTTTGGGAGCGATTAGACCATACCATAGACGAAAAGAGAAGCTGTACTAAGCGTCTCCTGTCTTATGTTGAAAAGCAAAGTCTTAAACGAACATTTGTCAGCATTTCCGATGACGTTGGGATGAACGAAAAGACGGGGCTTGCAAAGCAACGTAAGCCTAAGTATCAGCGGCGAATCGATAACTACGAACGGGAAGAGAACTTCCCGATGTTTAAAATGCCACCCGTTATACGTGAGCCAGAAGAAATAACCCTGCTAGGTATCGATCTTTCCACCTTGATTGAGAAATTGGAGAAGGGTGAATTAGAGGCCCTTTTCCACCACATATTCCGAATACCTTTTTTATTTCACATTCCGGCCTGCCGGGAAAGCCTATTGACAAATGGAAAAAACTTGCTTATTCTGAAATTGACTGAATTAGTCAATCATAAATCATGGCGGTGTAGACGATTTAATTTTTTTGCAAGAAAATTGACTGAACTAATCAATCAACGGATGGGAGCGATAATGATGAACACGTATGACATTGGGAATCGCGAGAAAAGAAGAGCGCTTGTAATGGGCGGGAGCATAGGGGGATTGTTAACCGCAAGAGTGCTCGCGGATTTTTATGAAGAGGTGCTTGTGATCGACAAAGACGAATTTCCCGGGGAACCGGCCGACCGTTCCGGAACGCCGCAAGGCTACCATCCCCATCGTTTTACGCCTCGCGGGAAGACGATTGTCGAGCGTTTTTTTCCCGGCTACGAGGAGGATCTGTTTAAGCTGGGCGCGCTGTCTTCACTAAACAAAACCGTGACGAACATGAACGAGTACGGAACGATCAGCGGCCCTTATCAGCGCAATGACCTTAAGTTCAGCAGAGCGCTCCTGGAGTGGGTGATCCGCGAGCGGGTGAAACGCATTCCCCAAGTGTCCTTCCTGCCGGGTCATGAGGCGGTTCAGCTCATGAGCACTCCGGACTGTAAGAAAGTGACGGGCGCGGTTATACGTGGAAGGAGCAGCGGCGGAGAAGAGACGCCCTGTGAGGCGGATCTCGTTGTCGATACGGGCGGACGGCTGTCCAAACTGACCAAGTGGCTGGAATTTATGGGGCTGGAAGCGCCCGCCTCCGATTATTTGAACGTAGAGCTCGGTTACAGTACCCGCAGGTACCGGGTGCCGGCCGCTAAGGAGCATCTGGTCAAGGAGTGGGATGTGATAAATATCGCCGGGCAGCCGGCTGCAGGAACGTTTACGGGTGTTTTGTCCTTCATCGAAAACAACGTGGCGGAAATGCTGCTGTACCGTCCCGGAGGGCAATACCCGCCAACGAAAGAAGACGAATACGAAAAGGCGGCCGCGAACCTCCCCGACCCGGTCATCGGTGAAATTCTCGGAGAGCTGGAACCGGCCGCGCCTCCGAGAGGATTCCGCGTGCCTCAGCTCTACCGCCGGCATTTCGAGCAGATGACGGACTGGCCCGCGGGGCTGCTAGTTCTCGGCGACGCCTACTGCATCTACGATCCGATCTTCGGGCAGGGGATGACGGTGGCGGCCATCGAAGCGGAGACCCTAGAGGCCTGCCTGCGGAAGCAGAGTCTGGCGCCGGTGCCTTCTCCCGCGTTCGAACGCAGCGTACTGCGCGGTCTCCAGGATGTGATTGAGCCAGCCTGGTGGTTAAACTGCGCGGCCGACCTCCGCTGGGAAGGCGTGACGTACTCGGGTGCCGCGCCCCTGAAAGGAATCGAGTTCGGACGGAAATACATGAGTCTGGTGCTGAAATACGCGACCGCGGAAAAGAATATGAAATTTTTCGGCCTGTACTGGGCCGTCAATACGCTTACCCTGCCTCCGGGTCAATTGTTCCATCCGGACATCGTGCGGGAGGTGCTGTCTTCCTCCGAGGAAGGCAGAAGGCTGCTTGACGAGCTTCTTGCGGAAGGCTCGGGTTCCCTGGACGCCGTACTGGTAGAGATTGTCCCGGCGTTTTCCGAAACGGCTTACGAAACAGTCTGAAAGGATGCTATAATTTGGGCATCAGCACGTGAAGTGGAGGATTACAGTGGCACCATTAAACGATGAGCAGTTAAGTCAGATACGGGATGAACGGAGAATACAGATTATGGGGGCCGCGCTTCGCGTTTTTGCGAGAAGGGGAATCATCGGCACGAAAATGAGCATGATCGCCGCAGAGGCCGGGATCAGTCACGGTCTGCTCTACCATTACTTTACTTCGAAAGAAGAGTTGTTTACTACGCTTGTCCAAGGCGCAATGGAAGCTTCCCAAGAAGCGATGAAGGAAGTATACCGCTTTCCGGGCACGCCGCTTGATAGGATCAGGAGATTATCCGAAGAGATGCTCGATAAGAGCGGTGCGCTTTATTTTTTGCTCATTCATCAGGCTAGGACCTCGGAGGGGGTACCCGATAAGGTGAATCAGCTCATGCGGGATTACTCCTTGGATACGTACGTGGAGGAGCTGCTGCCGTTGTTCCGGGAAGGGCAGGAACGGGGCGAGCTGGATGCCGGCGATACGGAGGAAATGATCGCGTCTTATATTTCCGTATTGTCTGGACTGATGGTGGTGACGGCCGACGGGAACGATGACTACCGGATTCCTCCGGTAGATCGCCTGCTAAGGATGATCACGAAACGGTAAGACCGTCACTGGCGCAGCTGCGCCAGCCAGCGCACGGCGAAATTTCCTGCAATACCGCTTAAGCTGCGGCTAACCGCCTGAAGCGTCGTGTTTTATAAAGGCTCTCGTCCGGGAAACCGGCGGGAGCTTTTTTACGCGGAGGAGGCTGCCCACAATTAAACGGTCAACAAATCATTTACAAATTCTTCAAACAGGCAAAAGAGGAATAGGGCGCCGGACGGCCGAATATGTTCGGAGTAAGGAGGCCTTCCTTTTTCAAAAGTTAAAGCGCTTTAACTTATTAGGATTCCAAGGAGGAATGAACTTGCAAACGAAACAACCGGTATCCGTACGTAAACGGGTGAAATCAGGTATGAAAGCTGTTTTAAGCGTCGGTTTGGCGAGCGCGCTTCTGCTGACGTCCGTCTTGCTGCCCGGGAACGCTCTCGCGAACTCGAATCCGGCAGAAGGAGAAGCATACGCAGCGCCGGTGAGCTCCCACGACTCGAACTTTTCTCCGGCTACTCTTCAATTTTTGAAATCGAAGACCGGTCTGGATGGGGAGCAGTGGGACAACATTATGAAACTGGTGAACAAAGCCGAACAAGACTCGCTGAAATGGACCGAGTACTACGGGTATTGTGAAGACATCGACGATGACCGCGGATATACGATCGGTATTTTCGGGGCGACGACAGGGGGTCCCAACGATACGGGTCCGGACGGACCGGCGCTCTTCAAGGAATATGACGCTGTAAAGGGAGCCGCAAACCCTTCCGTGCAAGGGGCGCTTGCGAGAATCGGAGTTAACGGTACGATGAAGGGGGCGATCCTGAAAATTAACGACAGCGAGAAAGTTTTCTGCGGCAAAATCAAAAGTTTGCAGAACGATCCGGCCTGGAGGGAAGCCATGTGGCACACGTTCTATAACGTGTATATCAAATACAGTGTCGAGCAGGCGAGCAAGCGCGGGTTTAATTCGGCTCTGACGATCGGATCTTTTGTGGATACGGCGTTGAATCAAGGGGCCGAGGGAGATTCGGGAAGTCTGGAGGGCATTCTGGCCAAATCCGGCAATAGCACGAACGAGAAAACATTTATGACGAACTTCTACGCCAAACGTACGCTGGTAGTGGACACGAACGAATACAACCAGCCTCCCAACGGCAAAAACCGGGTGAAGCAGTGGAGTTCCCTTCTTAACATGGGAGAAACGGATTTGAAAGATGCGGATGCGGCGGTTAAAAAAGTAACGGGCTGGACGATGAAGTAAACGCAAAAAAGCGGCGCATGCGGCCGAGCCTGGAGACAAGGTTCCTTCCGGAACCGGAGCTCCGGGCTTTTTTTACGGGCCAAGCGCCTTGAATTAAGCCCAGTTGGCTTTCACGCAGCCATGCAGGAGTTGCATGTAACGAGTATGTCGCGCACTTGCGGATGAAGGCGAACAGTCGGCGAAGCATCAACAGATGCCGGTTCTGTTCAGCCGAAAAATCCGATCAGCATGATCCCGGCGGTTATGACCAAGGAGCTTAGAATCCGCAGCGTGCCCTGTTTTTCCTTCAGGACGAAAATACCGAGCAGGGTGGCGAACACGGTTCCGATTTCGCGGACGGGCGACACATGTGCGACCGGCGCATAGGCGAGCGCGAGCAAAAACAGCAGGTAGGAGCCGGTATTCAAGACGGCGCCGAGCACAATCCGTTTCCCGTTGAGCTTCCATTCGGAAGAGAGCTGCCGGGACGACAGGACCGCCGGAGTTAATCCGGCCGCGAAGCCGATATTGCTAACCTCTAGCAGGGTAAGCGGGGAAACGTGCTGCAAGTTGATTTTATCTACAAGTACGTAGGAAGTCGTGCATAAGCCGACACCCAAAGCCATCAGCACGGGGGCCGGCGAGAATCCTTCTCCGCGTGCGGCGGATTTGCGAGTCGGCAGACCGCTGAGCATGACGAAGCCGAGAATCATGCAGAGAAGACCGATCCAGCCGACAACAGACAGGGATTCTCCCAGAAAAACGACGCCGAATGCCGGGATGAGCAAGGTGTTGGTGCCTCTCATGATCGGATACACTTGGGACAAGTCTCCCATCTGATACGTGCGCGACAGCAGGAGTCCGTAGACGGCCTGGAGCACGGCAGAGGCCAGAAGCAGGAGCCAGGCCCCGCTATCAAGCGATGCGGTCCTTAATTCCCGGATGGATGGGGGCAAAAGGACAACGACGGCGATCATGGCGATAGACCACAAAAAAACACTCTTGTTGCGGCTGCTTTTGGCAAATAAGCTCCAGATTGAATGAGTGAGGCCGGAAAGCATGACGAGTAAAAGGGCAAAAAGAATCAAAGAATCATCTCCGTAGCTGTCATCCACCCGGCGAAATTGGTTTGGGATTGTTTTTAGCCGGGTGAAGTTGTTGTGTGATATTATGAGGTAATATGACGTTTCATGTGGTTTCGTATGTAATTGTAGGCTTGTGGTCTCCGTCTGTCAATATGTAAACCAAATGTTGTAATTGCCAGTGCTCTTCTTAGGCCTATAGGAGAAAAACATGGATAACTACTTATAAATTCTGTGAGATTCGGAAAGTTGACAGAAGAGAAACCAACTTTTACACTGTATAAAACAACATCATTCAACATAGGAAATGGAACTAATTGTTACCGGAGGCCGCTTATGTCCTTAACTTATGAAGACAGAAGGAGCACGATCTTAAAGCAGTTGGACATGGAAGGGAAAGTACAGGTTCACCTGCTTTCCGCAGAATTTAACGTCTCGACGGAAACGGTCCGCAGGGATTTGGATCGTCTGGAGAAAGAAGGCAAGCTGCGCAAAGTGTACGGTGGTGCCGTAAAAGTCAGGTCCGACCGGGTCGAGCCGCCGTTTCTTAAACGCGCGCAGATGATGCAGCGGGAGAAAGCTTCCATCGGCAAACTCGCGGCTTCGCTGATCGGGGAAGGAGAGACCGTCATTCTGGATAACGGGACGACGACGATCGAAATTTTGGGTCACCTCCGGAACCGTCCTGACGTGACGCTGATCACGCATTCCGTGCCGATACTCGCGGCTGCGATGGATACGTTTGCGGGCAAAATCATTTTTGCCGGAGGGGAAATCAATCGCCATTATCAGGCCGCAACCGGCGCTTTGACGGATCAACTGCTCGATCAGTTTAAGGTGAACAAAGCTTTTATCTCGGTTGGAGGGATATCGCTGGTTGACGGCATTACCGATTATCATCTGGACGAAGCCGTTCTGTCCCGGAAAATTATGCAGCGGGCGGAGGAGTCCATTCTCGTGGCGGACCATACGAAATTCGGCGTGACGACCTTTGCCCGTGTGTCCAAGCTGGAGGAAGTTTCGATGGTGATTACCGATCCGGGGTGCCCGCGGGACTGGATCGACAGTGTGGAGGCGCTCGGAATCGAAATGCGGATAAGTTCATAAGAAGCGGCACGGACGTAATTCGGATCGGATAACAGTGCCGATCGGAAAAGACAGGAGCGATTAAGCTCCTGTCTTTTGGTCGTTCAGGCGGGCCCCTTCGCTAGCGTCTCAAGTCCGGACACCGGCGA
Source organism: Paenibacillus chitinolyticus NBRC 15660 (assembly GCF_000739915.1). Lineage (GTDB taxonomy): Bacteria > Bacillota > Bacilli > Paenibacillales > NBRC-103111 > Paenibacillus_F > Paenibacillus_F chitinolyticus. The sequence continues at coordinate 151,034 of NZ_BBJT01000001.1, forward strand.
ACGAGGCTATGCAGTCCGGCACGCGCGGGCGGACTTCCGCCAAGCGGGTGACCGCCCGCCCCTGGGACGCCGGATCGCACGCTGGAATTTGCGCGCAGGTGCAAAACATTAGGGAGCCGGGGGCCCTCAATGGGGTGTTGTTGACTGCAACGGGGCGGTTATGCGGCTTGCTTCGCCGTTTGCTCCGCTCTTTTCCTCGCCAGAGGGGGGAGAACGAGCAGGTAATACACGCCTAGAGCCAATTCGGCCGCCCCCACGACATAGAAAATGGATTCGACGGACATGTGCGCCGGAAAGGCGTAGGCGATCCATGCCTGCATAGCCGTGAAGGTCAGCATCATAATCGGCTGAATAAGCGCTTGAACCCGGCCCATCATACGGGCTTCGGTCACCTGGGCGAGCCAGCCGAAGAACGCGACGTTGCACAGCGGGATAGACAAAGCGTACAGCAAGTAGAGCGCCATGAACGTCACCGTATCCGAGGCCATCGCCTGCAGGAGATGGGTAAAGGCGCCCAGGAAGAAGCTGGCGATGATCATGCCGTACAGCGGGATTTTTCTGGCCAGCCGCACGGAAACGATACTCCCCAGCAGCATGCCCGCACCGAGTACGGCCGTCATCCCGACTTGCAGGGATTCGTAAGTATCCGGGGCCAGCTTGTACTTGAGGCTGAACAGGTACATGACGCTGCCGCCTCCGTTTGCCAGTCCGAGAATAAGGATGCCGGCCAGAAGCGAGAGCACGATGGAGTGGTGCCGGACGTAACGGAGACCGCTGACGAAATCTTGGCCCACTTGTTTGAGTCTGAGCTGCCGCCAGGAGGCGGGCCCGTTAGGTTGACGCACTTCCTGAGGGATATTGCAGCGCATGATCAGCACGGCGGAAATCACAAAGCTGACCATATCGATCGCGACCGATCCGAGGATTCCGGAGTGCCAGTAGCTGACTGCCCCCAGGCCGGTGCCGAGCAGAACGAAGGCGCTCATCAGCATCTGATTCATCCCCATTGCCGCAGGCATTTGCGCCGGATCGAGAACGCCCCGCACCAAGGCCGCATTCGCCGGATGAAACATTTTGCCGACGGCGCTTCGGATGAACAGAACGGCGAAAATGAGAGGCATCCACCCCCACGCTATAGCGCCTAACAGGAGCAGGCTCAGCCCGGCATTGACGGCATCACAGCTTACCGCGATTTTTTGCCGGTCGAAACGGTCCGTGGCAACGCCGGTTAAGAAGAAGAGAAACAAGGTCGGGAGGGAGTACATCATTTCCGTCAGGGTCGCGTAGGCCGGTTGCGTGCTGAATTTATCCAGCATGTAGAAGGCAAATGCCGTCAGCCCGGTAACCGAGCCGATTTGCGACAGCAGCTGCGCGCCGAAAAGATGGGCATAATTGCGGTTTTTGAACAGGCCGAGCAGAGTATCCTTTTGCATGATTCTGACTCCTCTTTTTACCAGGGTGAGTGATGGTTATAAAATAGCACAATTAGTTCAATGAAACAAGAACTAAAATATAAGTCTGTAAGTTATGAACTATATTCAAAGTGCCTAAATCCGAAACCGTTGGGATAAGTCTGCGGGATATGGTACTCTTATCGTATCGAAGTTTGCGAGAGGAGCTTGAAAAAAATGGCCTATCAGATCGAAACCGCGTTCTCCCCGGTTCACGAATGTCTGCTCAGTTTCCTTTTATATAAACGAAGACAAAACATCAAATATTTGTACGTCGGACCGTCCTGGCTCCAGCAGATTCGTGACATGATGGAACCAGCTTATCTGGATAAGCTGGACGCGCTGGACGATCTTACGTTCGTCGATCTGCTCTCGGTGCTTGTGGATCAATGTCCGGATGCAGCTTCTATGGAGACTTTCCTGGAATGGGTAAACACTCTTTCGGCGGGAGAACTGTACGAACGGCTCGCGTCTTATATGGCGGACGGCAAAAATCCCGTCTGGCTCCATTTGGGGGAACAAAGAGATTTGTTCACGGAGCTGCTCGCTGTCTGGCAGGAGAAGTATATGGCCCGTTGGACGGGCATGGATGCTCTGAGAGAAGGAACGCGGGAGGTAGAAGAGGCGGTGCGCACAGGCAAAAAGGCGGAGGATATCGTGGAGACTTTCGTGACCGGAATGCGGGTCGAACTGACCGCGATTCGGAAAGTTCATCTGATTCCCGCCTATCATTTCCGGCCTTTGCATACGTTTGCCGTCCTCAAGGACAAGATCAACATTTTATATCCGCACAACATCGAGAAGCCCGATATCTTCACCGTTTCCGCCGCTGCCAAAGCTTTGTCGGATGAGAAAAGGCTGGAGATTCTGAAGCTTTTGTCGGTTGAAAGAAGATCTTTCACAGATATAACGAAAGAGATCGGCGGGGCAAAAGGCAACGTTCACCACCATCTTATGACATTGCGCATGGCAGGGCTTGTCAGTGTCCATCTAACCGACGAAGCCACTTTTCTGGCCTTACGGCCGGGATTGTCGGAGAGATTGAAGCAGCAAGTGGATCATGTTTTAAAAGGCTAACCCGGCAATGCGAAGCAAAACCCGTAAATCGATCAGATAACGAGCCGCAGACGGACGTGGTCGAAGAAAAGCTTTTTTTTCCATGCAAAACGATCCCATTTGCCCGATTATCGGCACCATTTTTCCGTCATTTCTCTCCGCAGATGGCTATACTTAGTTTGGCTCAACCCGTTTTCTATACTTCGTATCCCGACACCGCCGGAATTTCATGTTCCCGCGGTTTTTTGGTCCCGAATTTTTTTGTTTTTAATCGGATATCCCGGCGTTAAAAATAAAATAATAACCCGAAAAGCGGGACATACGCTGTGAGGCAAAGACGTTCAGGGCAGAAGAAAATGGAGAGGAAGTATCGCCATGGTCGGTAAATTTAAAAGATTGCTAATCGGACGCCCTATGAAAAGCGCGGAAATCGAAGGGGAGAAACTGAACAAGCTTAAGGCGCTTGCCGTCCTGTCTTCCGATGCGCTGTCTTCCGTCGCATACGGGACCGAGCAAATCCTCATCGTCCTGATGGCCGCAGGTTTTACGGCACTCTGGTATTCGGTTCCCATTTCCCTGGGGGTACTCGGTCTGCTGCTTATTCTCATCTTGTCCTACCGGCAGACCATTTTTGCTTATCCTACCGGGGGCGGCGCCTATATCGTCGCGAAAAATAATCTGGGCGTTCATACCGGACTGCTGGCCGGCGGCTCGCTGCTCGTGGACTACATTCTAACGGTAGCCGTGAGTTCTTCTGCGGGAACCGACGCCATCACGTCGGCGTTCCCGTCCCTGCACGATCACCGGGTGCTGATCTCGCTGACGATGATCCTCTTTCTGACGATCATGAACTTGAGAGGCATCACGGAATCCGCATCGGTGCTCGCTCTGCCAGTTTATTTATTCGTCGTTTCGATCTTTGTGCTGATTATTTCCGGCGTGGTCAAATATTTCACCGGCGGCGTTCATGCCGCCGTACCCGAGATGAGTACGACCGTGTCGAATATCAGCCTGTTCCTGATCTTGAAAGCATTCAGTTCGGGCTGTTCGGCGCTGACCGGAGTCGAAGCGGTCTCGAACGCCATTCCGAACTTCAAAAAACCGGCCGAACGCAACGCGGCGGCGACACTCGTCATGATGGGCACGATTCTCGGTGCCATGTTCATTGGGATCAGCCTTCTCGCGTACTGGTACGGCATTGCGCCCAGCGAGAAGGAAACCGTCGTTTCGCAAATCGCGAACGCCACCTTCGGCCGCGGATTTATTTATTACTTCATTCAGGGCGTAACAGCGCTGATCTTGTTTTTGGCCGCCAATACGGCGTATTCGGCTTTCCCGCTGCTTGCCTTTATGCTGGCCAAGGACAAATTCATGCCCCGGATGTTTATGGTCCGCGGCGACCGTCTCGGATTTTCGAACGGGATTATCAATCTTGGCGTCTTGTCCGCGCTGCTCGTTATCGTATTCAACGGGGATACCGAAAACCTGATCCCTCTGTACGCCTTGGGGGTGTTTATCCCCTTCACGCTTTCCCAGCTCGGGATGATGGTCCGCTGGATCAAGCTGAAGCCGTCCGGCTGGCTCGGACGCTTTATCGTCAACACGATCGGTATGTTAACGACGTTAACGATTTCCCTGATCTTTGTTTTCACGAAGTTCAGCCAGATCTGGATGGTGTTCTTCTTCCTGCCGTTTGTCATCTTTATTTTTATCCAGACCAAACGGCATTACGAAAATACGGCCGACCAGCTCCGCATCGACCTTGCCCGCGACAAACCGCTGATCAAAGGAAACACGATAGTCGTTCCGATCGCCGGAATCACTCAAGTCGTGAAACAATCGCTCGGCTACGCCAAATCCGTTACGGACAACGTGGTGGCCGTCTATGTCGGTTTTAACGATGAGGAGATCGAGCGCATGGAGAAGAAGTGGGAAGAGTGGGACCCCGGCGTGCGGCTGATCGTACTTCGTTCGAGCTATCGCAGCATTATCCGGCCGCTCATCAAGTTTGTCGATACGGTGGAGTGGAAAACGGCGGAAACCGACCACATCACGGTGCTGATCCCGCAGTTTATCACCAAGCACTGGTGGCAGCATATTCTGCACAATCAGACCAGCCTGCTGCTTAGAGCCTACCTGTTTAACCGCAAAGATGTGGTCATCGCGACGGTTCCTTATCACTTGAACAAGTGAAAAATAACTCGAAAAATCCGCGGGACACGCGGATTTTTTTATTTCCGGGGAAAGTATACGATAATTTCCCGGTCAATCCCGCGCCGCCGCTCTAGTGAGGGGAACCGCCACTTCAAACTGCTGCTTCGCCGAAGAATGAAGACGGGAACTAACCGATATATTTTGCGTAAAGCGCGGGATTTTTTTCGTGCGTTGTAGAGGCTTGTGTGCTTTTATCCCGGGCTTTTGCTATCATTATAAAAAAAGAATAAGGGGAAATCATAATGACAACTACTATCGTCAGCCGGTTAAGAGAAGAAACGGCGCCCTTTCACGACCAGATCGAGCAGAACCCGTATGCGAAAGCGATTATGGATAAATCTTTAACACTCGAAACTTACAAGACGTATCTCGAGAAATTTTACGGCTTTATTGTGCCGTCGGAAAAAGCGCTGAGCGCACTGCCCGAATGGGAGGAACGCGGTTTCGATATCGAATCCCGCCTGAAAACGCCCCTTCTCGAAAACGATTTGGAGCAGCTTGGCCTGACGAAGCGGCAAATCGAAGAACTGCCCCGGTGCGGCAATCTTCCGGATGTCTCCACACTGCCCCGCGCACTCGGCTATTTGTACGTGCTGGAAGGCTCCACGCTTGGCGGGCAATTGATTACAAAGCAATTGAAGGCGATTCTTTCGGTAGACCCCGAAGTGAACGGACGTTATTTCAACAGCTATGGAGCGGAGCTGCGGACCAAATGGAGCGAATTCCGCGAGTTTCTTTTGGAGAATGTGAAGGAAGAAGAGCAGGAACAAGTCCTTACAGCGGCCAAAGAAACCTTTATCCTCCTGGATCAATGGCTGAAGGAAGATTCCGGGAGTCATACGGCTGTAATTTAAAAAATAAGGGGCGGATGCCTTTATGACGGACAGAAGCAAAGCGAAAGATCCGGAGGTTCTGAACCGGACTCTTTTAACGGAGGGTAATTTCGCCTCCCCGAATGAAGAGATTGACCTGACCAATTGTGACAAGGAACCTATTCATATTCCCGGCCTTATACAGCCGCACGGTGTCCTTCTTGCCGTTACCAACACGACGGAGCAACCTTTAATCGTCCAGTGCAGTAGGAATGTCGATCTCATGTTGGGCCGGACTACGGAAGAACTTCTCGGACGGCCGCTGGAAGACGTTGTGGGAAAGGCGCAGCTTGCCGCTATGCAGGAAGAACTCGGAAGCCGGACGTTCGATCCTTCCAAGCTTCATTATATGAATATCAGCATTGAAGTCGGGGGCGACCCCGTCTCTTTTTACGGCATTATGCACGAAAGCGAAGATCTGCTTATTCTTGAGCTTGAACCCGCGTCCGACAAGGAAGAGCCGGTCTTTCAAGACTACGAATGGATCCAGACGTTCTTCTGCAAAATGAAGCGGACGGGCAACCGGGTAGAAGCCAGCCAGATGGCCGCGGAACAGATCAAGGAGATGCTGGGCTACGACCGGGTGATGGTGTACGAATTCGACGAGGAATGGAACGGCAAGGTGATCGCGGAAGCGAAAGAAGAGGGGCTGGAACCGTTTCTGGGCCATCACTATCCCGCATCCGACATTCCCAAGCAGGCCCGGGAGCTGTATTTGAGAAACTGGTTGAGGATGATCGTCGATGTGTATTACAAGCCGGTCGAAATTGTTCCCACCCTTCATCCCGCTACAGGCAGACCGCTCAATCTCAGTTTGTCCGTGCTACGGAGCGTATCCCCTTTGCATATTGAATATTTGCAGAACATGGGAGTAGGAGCGACGACAACGATCTCGCTTATTCACGACAACAAGCTGTGGGGCCTTGTTACCTGCCACCACTATACACCGAAATATATCACGCATCGGGTCCGCAATCTGTGCAACTTCCTGGGGTTCTTCTTCTCCAGTGAACTCTATCAACGACAGCAGCTCGACGACTATCAGACCGAAATCGAATTAAAGACGATGGCGAACCGGATTTCCAATATTTTTATCGGAAATACCAGCGCGAATCGTGTCATGGAGCAGCTTAAACTGGAAGAAAAATCGCTTCTCCAGGTAATGAACGCATCCGGTGTCGCCGTCTGCTATAAGGATAAGCTGGCTATATTCGGCAGCGCGCCGGAAAAAGAGCAAATACGGGAACTGGCGTTCTGGATGTCGAGACAAGCCGACGATTACGAATATCACACATCGAGGCTCAGTCAGGAGCATCCGCCTGCCGCGGCATACAAGAAAACCGCATCCGGGGCGCTTTATCTGGCCCTATCGCCGGACGGCAAAGATTATGTAATCTGGTTCCGGCCCGAAGTCGTGCAAGTCGTCAACTGGGCGGGGGACCCTTCCAAGGCCGTGCTTAGGGAGAACGACGGTGTCCGGCTGTCGCCGCGCAAATCGTTCGAGAAGTGGAGACAGGTTGTCGAATCGTCGTCTCTGCCATGGAAAATCCAGGAGCTGCGGCAGCTTTCCGACCTGAAATCCATCATGCTCAAGCAGACGGAGAACCAGATGAGGCAGGCGGAGGAACAGGCTCAGCAAAATTCCCGTATTCTTAAGGAAAACGAGAAAAGGTATTTGCAGCTTATGGAGCTTTCACCCGTTGCCTTCTTCACGATCACGGACAACCGTGTCGTTTACTGCAACGAACAGGGCGCGGAGCTTTTTGAAGCCGCGAATCCGGAAGAGCTGATCGGCAAAGCGGTGGCGAATTTCGTACATCCCGAATTCCTTCCGGTTCTGCAGCGGAAAATGGCGGAGCTGGACGCCAATGCGCTTTCGTTGTTTTCGATGAGCGGCAGATACGTAACCGTGGCGGGAGGGGATCGGCAGCTTGAGATTACGATGGCGAGCGTCGTGTACGACGGCAAGCCTTCCCTGTTTGCCATCGCGCGGCGCAGAGAGGAAGGGGAGAAAGAGGTGTTCTCGGAAGTCAGCAATCAATTGCAGACGTTTATTAACACGGACTCCCTGACCGAAATGCCCAACCGACGCTTCTTCGACGAGAATCTGGAGAAGGAGTGGAAGCGCGCCGCAGGCGCAGGATCGCCGGTTTCCCTGATTCTGATGGACATCGACCATTTCAAAGCCTACAACGCTTTGTACGGCTATCAGGGCGGAGACACCTGCCTGCAGTGGATGTCGGACATCCTGGTTGCGATCGGCAAGCCGAACGAAGCGGTCATCGCCCGGTACGGCGGAGGGACGTTCGTCCTCCGGCTGGAAGCTGCGATTGAGAAGGCCGTCGATTTGGCGGAACAGATCCGGCTCGGCGTTCTCTCCATGAAAATCCCGCAGACTCATAGCGACAGCGGCGATTACCTCACCGTCAGTCTGGGTGTGTCATCGGCTTATCCGGAGCCGGGCAGCGGTCCGGACGATCTCGTCTATGCGGCGGAACGTGCGCTGCAGAAAGCAAAAAACGAAGGCAGAAACCGCGTATCGGTTATCCGGCCGGTATAAAGTGCATGATAGAAAGACCCTGTAAAGCCTATGAAGGCTCTGCAGGGTCTTTTGTCTGTGAAGGACGTGTCAACCGCGTCATTTGAATTTTTTGATGTCCAGGTAACAAAAAATTATACAGCCTGTCCCGGCCGTCGTAAATTTTGGCCCGGGATTCGAAACTGACCTATTGATCCGTTCCATAGAGGCTGATTCCTTCCGACATCGGAGGCACAAGCCACTCTAATGAGTGGCAACAACATTTTATTCATACATCTTTGGAGAAATTTTGTTGAATAACTTTGTCCATTAATCCTCTACAAAGTTATCCATGCTGGTTTCAGAATCTATTGTAGGATGATCTGTCGGAACTTCGCGGACACCAGATAGGACTTCCTCCACCAAAACGATGCGGTTTACACCTACAGAGCTTCTGTAAATTAGAAACCTATAGCCTCTGTAATCAATACAGTAAATATTAAGTTTATTGTTATTTAACAATGAAGATATAGACAAAAAACCTACTTCTTTCTATGTGTTAAGAAAATTATACCATTATATTTATTTTGTGAGGATGATTAAATCATTGAACTTATCGAAAAATCCGTGTTCCTTACTTTGTGAAATTTAGCGCAAAAAAAGCCGCCCAGATGGACGGCATTGTTGTTGGTGTTGCCCCTAGGTTTGATATGATAATCCGTGCTACCATTACACCAATTCTCCCCAAGCCACCAGGGACAACAAAATAAATAATGCACTCATCAGCACCATTCCTTTCTTTGGAAAAAGAGAGAAGAGGATAGCAACTGAAGCACTTATAACTCCTGAAAAAAGGGTGCCTAAGTACCAGTTTTTAAGCATTAGAGCTGCGAGAGTGGAGAACGCAGGAATCGAACCTGCACTGGTGGCATACTACGTACTACAAAAGTATAACAGCATCAGTATATTAAGCACAAGAAGGAGTAGAAGGCGATAATGAACAAAGCTTCAGTAATAAAGATGCTTGATTCAGATGGTGAACTAATTGCCAGGCTTTCTATTAAAGTTAAGGCTGGCAACATTTTAAGGATAAGAAATCAGCTTTATAGAATCGATGCTTTAAGATCAAAGGAACGAATTTGTTACGCTTATTCTATTCATAAAGATTAACAATACAAAGTCTCCGGCATCGTTGGGAAACTGGTCCGAGCGCGGCGCAGTGCTCTCAATTCCAATATATCACATGGAGGGGGTGAGAGGGAATGTCAGTTATGTACATGGAAGAGCTTTTTCCAGAGGCGACACAGGCCGATATAGCTCGGGCTAAAGTTGCCTTGCGGAAATACAGAGAGAATAAGCAAAAGGTCCTTCTCTTCGAAAGTGAACCTCCTGAAACGGAGATACAAATCAGAAGGCAAGCGGCTTTGATTAAATCAACTAGGCGTATAGAAAAGGCAATAAGCCAGATCACCTTTGCGGATGTTCGCAGCGTAATGGAGTATCGATTTATAAAGGGGAACTCCAGGGCAGCCATCCTGTATTTTAGCGGCTGGCACTGCTGCGAAAAAACAATAGATCGTAAAATTACGGAGGGTATTCTTTCGGTAGCAAATACCCTGCTTTACTTCGACTGAAAAATGTCCATTTTCTGTCCAATTGCTGTCCAAACACTGTCCACAAAATGTCCGTTACCTGGGGTTACAGTAGATTCACGGAGCCGAAACAAGGCTCGGGTGATGCCTACTGTAACCCTTATCAACGTAGGCACTCGGCCAAGCTGTGGGACTTGGTCCTTAGACGTAAATCGTCAGGGGTTTGGTGTGAGGATTGGTTAGATGCCTAAACAATATGATTTTAAACGAGAGAAATTGACTTTCATTTTTTTTGTTTACACTCATACCGTAATCGCTTTGGATCGAAAGAAAATATTGTAAAACTAAGTAACTTTTATAGAGGAAAAAATTAATTTGTTATAGAATTGGAATATAAAAATATTTGGATCAGGAAAGGTCTCTATGAAAGATACATTTTCAGGATTTTATCATCCATCTGATGAAGAATTTAAGAAGTTATGGTCGGAATGTGTTTTTATTTTTGATACAAATAGTTTATTAAATATCTATCGTTATCCAAAAGATGCTAGAGAACTATTATTGAAAATTTTAAAAAATTTGTCAGATCGTATCTGGATTCCACATCAAATAGCATATGAATATCATAGAAACATTCATGGAGAATTTATAAATCAAAATAATGCTTATCAAGAGACGAAAGATATTATTACAAAGGCGATTGGTACTTTACAGCAAGAACTTAAGAAGCTTAGACATTCGAATATTGATGTAAGTCAGGTAATTAATAAAATAGGAAACATCGCAGAGGAAAGCAAGTTATTGTTGGATCTCCAGAAAGAATTGCAACCTAATTTGGATTTAGTAAAAGAAGAAATTAGCTCAATTATTAAAACAAATGTTGGTGAAGAATACCCCCAAGAAATGTTAGATGAAATATACAAAGAAGGATTAGAGAGATACGCAAAGCACATACCACCTGGTTATATGGATTCTGCTGACAAAAAAGATAAAATATCATACTATAACGGGAAAATATACAAGGATCAATATGGTGATTTAGTTTATTGGAAGCAACTTTTAGAATATGCTAAAAAGGAGGAAATTAAATCAGTAATTCTGGTGACAGATGATAGAAAAGATGATTGGTGGTACAAAGTAAGAGGACAAATTAAGGGGCCAGCACCAGAATTGATATTAGAATTTAATAAAGAGGTACAAAAGCAATTTTATATGTACCAAACAGAGCAATTTATAAAATTTGCTAAAGTATTTCTGGCAATCGATGCTGATACCAACATGGAAGAAGCGATAAAGGATATCCAAGAATATAAAAATACTGGTGGTTATGTGACACACCATAATCCCATAGAAAATTATTTTGCATACTTAATAATTCTACATAAGTTAGACGAAGTAGGTAATGAAGATATTGAAAGAAATATCAGCATAGGTATTAAGAATTTCACTGGCAACTACCCTGTGACATGTATCGTACACCAAGAGGAGGACGTTCTTGTTCATGTATTGATTGAAACAGTCGATCCGATTCCATATGATAAGTATTTTCATTTTGTACACGAAAGTATTACGAACGCAATTATTCCCAATCCTGAAGAAACAAATTTTGGAATATCTAGTATGCAATACTTAAAACAACATGAAATGAGTAATTATATAAGCTAAAACCCGTTTAAATTAAACGGGTTTTTTATTTTTGGAGGTAACTGTCTATGAAAAGAAAGGACGTCGCGAAACCTTACAAAGTTTGTAAATTGCACTCAAGGGAGATGGGAGACAATCGTCCAGTTACGTAAGCAAGTTTATGTAAGGGACGGTCAGTTATAAAAATAGTTCAATCGATCCGTGATACGGCAGCCTTCGTGTATCGGATTTGCTCACTGTGCAGGTGCCGATCCAGAGCACACCTTCGGAGATCGTTGCATACGATGCCTGATGAGATAGGGCATATTTTTATCATCATGATTTTGCTGTAATCGGGAAGACCGGTCAGGGAGGTGATCGGAATACTGGGATGCGATAATTCATTTTTTGCTGGTCCATAGGGCGAGACCTTGAGGAACCCATTTCTTGTCGCTTTTCAGACTGGGGATGATGGGGCCCTCTTTGGCTGCGTTGAAAAAGCTCTTGTAGCGGGTTTGTCTGCCGCCGCATAGGTTGTGGCAGGGGAAAACGCGGCCAATGAACCGAAAAGGAGCGTGCCTCCGAGAATAGTGCTGAGGGAACTCCTCATCCATTTTCTTATCATTGTATCCACACCTTCTCTGTTTATTACGTTTTCTTCCGAATAATCAAACAAATAAGGACTTAATCATACAAACTAAAGGGGAATTATATAATCATATAATGGAATTATCCGCTGATTTTGTTTTTCTCTCTAAAGAAAAATTTAAAGACGTTAGAAAACGGCGACCCGACGTAATAATTACATACATCGTTCAGAAAACAGGTGAAAGTCGGGTCACATAGCTATGTTTGACGGTTTACAAGCGGAAGAGAAGGGTCTATAATCAAGTTAATATTTTGCGTGAGAGAAACATTTATGCACGCAGGTAACTTTTAGGCAAGAGGTGAGTACTATGGCTGAACAGGGCATCACGAAATATAAACGAATACCTCTTAACGCGGAATCCGTATTGAACGGGGACGTGAAGGGACTTAAACGATTGCTTCCTTTTCTGGGGCCGGCGTTTATCGCAGCGGTCGCTTATCTGGACCCCGGAAATTTTGCAACCAATATTACGGCGGGTTCGAAGTATGGCTATCTCCTCCTTTGGGTGATTGCCGTGTCGAATCTGATGGCGGTTCTTATACAGGCTTTATCGGCGAAACTCGGCATTGCGACAGGCATGAATCTGCCGGAAGTCGCGCGCGAGCGGTTTCCGAAACCGGTCTCGATCTTCTTGTGGATTCAGAGCGAGCTGGTCATTATCGCAACGGATCTGGCCGAATTCATAGGCGCGGCCTTGGGCCTGTATCTGCTGTTCGACATTCCGATGCTGCCGGCCGCGCTGATTACGGCGGTAGGCTCGTTCGCCATTCTTGAACTGCAGCGGCGGGGGTACAGATCCCTGGAGGCCGGAATAGCCGGCATGATCCTGATTGTCGTCTGCTCCTTTGCGCTTCAGGTGATCAACGCGCAGCCGGATGTCGGGGCGGTCGCCACGGGTATTATCACTCCGAAATTCCAAGGGATCGATAGCATTTTGCTCGCGGCGGGGATGTTGGGAGCTACCGTTATGCCGCATGCCATTTATTTGCACTCGTCTTTGACTCAGAAACGGATTGTCGGCAAGAACGAGCAAGAGAAAAAACGGATTTTCAAACTTGAGTTTATTGATATCGTCCTGGCGATGGTGATCGCGGGCGCGGTAAACATGGCGATGGTCATTATATCCGCCGCCTTGTTTTTCAAAAACGGACTCGGTGTGGAGGAACTCGACGAAGCGTTCCACAAGTTTTATGAGCTGGCCGGTCCGGTATCCGCCGTATCGTTCGGTCTGGCCCTCTTAATCGCGGGTCTCTCCAGCGCATCTGTCGGAACGTTAGCCGGGGACGTAGTCATGCAGGGCTTTATCAACAAACGGATTAATTTATATCTGCGCCGCGCCATTACGACCATCCCGCCGCTGGTTATTATCATTATGGGAATCGATGCGACCAGAGCGCTTATTATGAGCCAGGTTGTGTTATCGTTCGGCATCGCCTTCGCGCTGGTGCCCCTTCTGCTCTTTACGAGCAACCGCTCGATTATGGGAGGCCTCGTCAATCAGCGCTGGACGACGGTGCTTGGTTGGATCATCGCCGCAATCGTTATTTTACTAAATTTATTTCTGGTGGTTACGACGTTCATTTAACGGCATGAGCCGTGCAAGCCGCACTTATGAAGCCTCCCTGAATCAGGGAGGTTTTTTTCATTGAGGGAATCCGAGGGCAAAAGAAAAGACACCCGTAGCTGCCCGCGTCAAGCGGAATGCTAGGGGTATCTTTATTTTGTTCATTTCGTCAGTCGATCCTGCTGAAAGGTATCGTTCTAATTGTCCGGGTAAGCCTGGCCGTCCGAAAGCGGAATATAGGAACCGCGGTAGCGTTCCAGAACGGATTCCGGGCATTCCACGGTAAGCCGTGCGCCGTCCGCCTCGTAGCGGACAGACCGGACGCGGGCGAATTCATTGAAATAAGCGGCCACGTGGCTCTGGTCGTAAGGAACGAGCAGCTCGCAATGAACTTCATGCCGGAAGATACGCTCCCGGATCTGCTCCGTCAATTCGGAGATTCCGGCTCTTAGTTTGGCGGAAATCACGACATGGCCGTTATCCGCACTAGGAAACTCAAGGGAAGACAGGTCCGCCTTGTTGTACACGATCAGCTTAGGGATATGATCGGCTCCAAGCTCCTTGAGCGTTTCCTCCGTTACCGCCATTTGCTGCTCGTATACCGGGCTGGAACTGTCGACGACGTGAAGCAGCAAATCCGCTTCCGCAACTTCTTCCAGCGTAGAGCGGAACGCTTTAACGAGATGGTGGGGCAGCTGGCTGACAAATCCGACCGTGTCGGTCAGCAGGAACGATTTACGGTCCTGCAGCTGGATGCTGCGCACGGACGTCTCCAGCGTGGCGAACAGCCGGTCTTCCGCCATAACCTGCTTGCCGGGGCCGGGATTGTGCGCCTCCATCATGGCGTTCATCAGACTGGATTTGCCCGCATTCGTATAGCCGACGAGACAGACGACGGGAACTTCGGTCTTGCGGCGTTTCTTGCGCTGGGTTTGGCGATGGCTGACGAGCTGCTCGAGCTCCTTCTGAAGCATGACGATCCGCTCTTCGATTCTGCGCCGGTCCAGCTCCAGCTTCGTTTCTCCTGCGCCTCTGTTTTTAAGGCCCGCTCCGCCGCCTTGGCGTCCAAGCGACTCGCGCAAACCGACCAGACGGGGGAGCATATAGTGGAGCCGGGCAACCTCGACTTGAAGCTGAGCTTCTCTGGTACGGGCTCTCTCCGCGAAAATCGCGAGAATCAAGGCCGTCCGGTCCATAACGGTCCGGTCTAAGGCGGCTTCCAGATTGCGCAGCTGTGAAGGCGTAAGCTCGTCGTTGCAGATGACGAGATCGGCGCCGTGAGCTTCGATGAGCTCCAGCAGCTCTTCGATTTTTCCTTTTCCGATATAGTGGGAAGGATTGCTGCGGGCCAGCTTCTGGGTCAGCATGCCGGCTTCTTCGATCCCGGCCGCGGCGGCCAGATTAGCGAGCTCTTCCATAAAATAGCCGAAATCCTCACGGTTACCCGGATGAATCCCGATAAGAATTGCTTTTTGTTTGTGTCGTTCCAAATCAATCATCCTCTCGATAGCAAAATAAAAACAGCACAAGAATAGTTCCCGTGCCGGAATACAAGAGGACCGGGCATAGAAATCGCGCGATTTCCTGCCCTGCGGATATATAGGGTCTATAGATGAACCTCTTCGTCTAACCGATCGAGGGTTACCTGTAAAATGACAGACCTATCCCGTAGTCCTCTGCACACAACACACAGAGTCTTTGACGCCATCCTTAGATGTGCAAAGATCTGACCCGGATAAAATCCACCACACGTAACGCCTCCTCTGATAAGTTACATTTACTTTATCACAGCCGCCGCCTTCTCACGAGGGACAGTTCTCTTTATAGCCGTTCTTTACAGGCCTTATAAAAGCGCCCGGGGGCAAATCGCCGTGAACGATGCGCCATCCCGTGTTAGAATACATAGAGCCCAAAAACCAAAAAAGTCCATTCAAAACCAACCAAAAGGAAGCGGTATCTATGATATTCACCCAAGAGGAAGTACAGCGGATCAGAGAACAATCGCCGGGCATGGAGTCTGAGGGAGCATTGACCGAAGAACTGCTTAACCTGATTTATCAAAACAGATGGTTTAAATTGTTCGTCCCGGACGATTTGAACGGCCGTATGTCTTCTCTACCGGACGCTCTCCGTATTTTCCGGGAGTGCTCGCGCGTAGACGGAGGGTTAGGCTGGCTGGTGACCATCGGAGCGGGCGGCGGATTTTTCGCATCGTTAATGAAGCCGGAAGTCGGAGCGGCTTTGTTTGCCGATGAAAAAGCCGTCGTTGCGGGCAGCGGCGCGCCAACCGGTACAGCCAAGCGGGTCGAAAACGGCTATATGGTGAGCGGCCGCTGGAAATACTGCAGCGGCGCCGCCCACGCCACGATGTTCACCGCTAACTGTATAGTTGAAGCGCCGGAAGGGGAGGAACCGGGAGAGAATGCAGAAATCCGTGCGTTTATTTTCACGCCGGATCAAGTCCGTATTCACCCGGACTGGAATACATTCGGCCTCAAGGCGACCGGGAGCCACAGCATTTCCGTTGCGGACCTGTTCGTCCCGGACAGAATGACGTTTCTCTTCACGGAAGTACACGCCTACGGAGACGAGCTTATTTACCGGTACCCGTTTATCCCGTTTGCCCAGGCTTCTTTTGCCGCGGTTGCCCTGGGCATCGCCGCTCATTTCGCCGAAGCGGCCCGCGACTATATCCGCGTGAAGGAACGGAAAGCGAACGTTCAGAGGAAGCTGGAAGAGCAGGAGGCTCTTCTGAGCAGGACCGAATCCGCCTTCTATTCGGCAATAACGCGCTCGTGGGACGAGCTTGTCCTGCACGGCAGCTTGTCCGAAGCCGGCGAGAAGCAGGTATCCGAACAATGCCTGAGTGCCGTACGCAGCGTGCTGACAGGCACGTTTGAACTCTTTTCGCTGCTGGGTTTGTCGGCGGCCATGGAAGACAGTCCGGTTAACCGGACATGGAGAGATCTGCAAACCGTATGCCAGCACAGCCTGCTTTTACCGGAAGAATAAGAGGGGCGGACTCCTTTCATTCCCACTGAGGCGGAACCCAAAAGAGAGTCGGACTGTACGCAGTCTGACTTTTTTTGTTAGATAATACTTGCAAATCCGCACGGTGTGGCATATGATGGATTTAAATTAGTGATTGGCCAATCAATAACTAGAATTTAGAAGTAAGGAGCTGTCTCTATGGTCAAAAAAAATACGTCCTCCGCGAGCCGCCGGACCGATATCGTGTCGGCCGCTATCGAAGTATTTGCGGAAATCGGCTATTACCGGGCGACTACGGCACAGGTTGCCGAACGTGCAGCTATTTCCCAGCCGTACGTGTACCGTTTTTTCACCAAAGAGTCGCTGCTCGTCGAAGCTCTTGAAGTATCGTGGCAGCGGATAGAAACGGCATTCCGGCAGGTGCTTGAATCGGCTTCGCCCGACACGCTGGAGAGAGGCTTCATTGAAGCGTACGAAGGCATTTTGGCCGCTCACGGGAGCGAAATTTTGCTTCAAATGCAGGCGCAGACGATCCGGGAGGAAGCGGTCCGCAAGACGATGCAGGAGGGGATGAGCCGCGTTAAACGGCTTGTGTTGAACGCTTTTGAAGAGGCGGAGATGGAAGACGCGGAGCGGCGGACATCGGATTTTCTGGCCAGAGGCATGCTGTGCAATGTGTCGATGGCGATCGGATTACCCGACCTGATGCTAAAAAAATAAAACAGGCATCGGGAAAATTTTTTTAACAAGTAGTAATTGGTCAATCAATAACATATAAAGGAGCGGTTATTATGAAAAAAGCGGTTGTTTTGGGTGCAACAGGCGGAGTCGGAACGACTCTTACGGAAGAATTGGTCAAACGGGGGATAGAAACGGTCGCTTTCGGCCGTTCCTTCGCCAAACTGGAAAAGCTGAAGCTGGAGCTGGGAAATCCTCCGCATCTAAAACTGGTGAAAGGAGATGCCTTCGACTCCGCCGGGATCATCAAAGCCGCGGAAGGCGCAGATGTTTTGTTTCACAGCGCGAATATTCCTTACCACGAGATGGAATCGAGACTTTTGCCTCTTGGCGAAGCCGTTATGAAAGCGGCCGAGCACTTGGCCGTTAAAGTTGTCGTGGTGGACGGAATTTATCCGTACGGCAGGAGAACAGGCGCGGCGAAGGCGGAGGAGGATCACCCCAAACAGCCGCATACGCGTAAAGGCAAAGTGAGGTTTGCGTATGAGCAGTTGATTTTCGCATCCCGCTGGAAGAGAGCGAAGCCTCTTATCGTTCGGCTGCCCGATTACTACGGTCCTTCCGCGCAGGCTTCTTATCTTTCCGTAACCATGGAAGCGATAGCCGCGGGGAAGCCGGCTGTTTTTATCGGCAATATGACCGTTCCGCGGGAGTATGTGTACTTGCCGGACGCCTCCAGAATGATTGTCGAGATTGCCGGCCGTGACGGTACCGAGGGTCAGAACTGGCACATTCCGGGACCGGGGCTTTTGTCGGGAAAAGAACTCGTTCAGCTCGCACAGCGGGCCAGCGGCAAACGAAAGGCGGTATACCCCCTCGGACGCGTGAGCCTGTCACTGGCAGGTCTTTTTAACCCCGTGATGAAGGAAGTCGTCGAAATGCTCTACTTGACCGAAGAGCCGTTCGTACTGAGCGGCCGGAAGTATGAGAAGGAAATCGGTCCGATCATTTGGACGCCTCACGAGAAAGCTGTTTCCGATACGATTCACGCTCTGATGAATAGAAATAAAGCGTAACTATCCATACTGCAAAACCTTTCCGCAGTCCGCGGCCTTTTATAAAAGAAAGTAAAAATAGGCATGCTATATCCGAGGTGATTCCGATGAATGAAGGATCGACGAATACCGACTTCGAAGCGATTTACGAGAATTACAAGCAGCAGGGAGAATTGCAGGCCGTTCAGGAGCAGACGGAAGCCGCGGCTGACGGTTTGGAATCGATCGTGGCTGTGCGCAAAAACGAGGACGGGGACATTATCGCCGTTAAAACGTCCTCCGGCCGCGAGCTCGACTATGTCTCCGCCTTGAATGAAGCCAAGTCCGGCAACCTAGCCCATGTAGACGTGTTTCACCGGTACGGCCGCGATATTCTCCGCAGCGAGCCCGACGGAATTAAGTCGAACAATCTGGATCAGCTTCCCCATTTTTAGGGGGCATGCATAAGAGCCCGACGAGGTCGGGCTCTTTTTTATGTGCGAAGTAGTCAATGAGGGTTATAAATGGAATAAGCGTAATGATACAGCGAGTTATCGTTGGCGTTCAGTTGTGTTCCGCCGGAATATACGAGAAGAGGGATAATATCGTAATAGTGGGTTGAAACGTAGCCGTAGAACAAATTTTGTCCGATGGCAGGCTGTATTCCGTTGATCGCTACGTTGAAGGTTCCGTTGCTGCTCGTCGTACCCGTTCCGCTATAAATTTTGTTGTTCAGTTTGGTTTGTATATAGACGGTAATCGGAGCATTGAAAGCAGGTGCTCCCGAAGCGTCTTTGGCGAGACCGGTCACCGTCATGTAATTTTGGATCCTCCATTTATTGCCTTCCCCATAATCGATCCGTTTTCCGGCGTCGACATTCGGTTCCGATTTGATGCTTACGATTTCGACCGAAGCCGGTGCTTTGTATTCACTGAAAGTAAGTGAATACGGAACGGAAGCATTATACGAATTCAGGGAGACTACCCGCAGATAATAGGTGCCGGGTGTCAGGGAGGCGTCCACATCTTTGTTCTGGTCCACTGTGCCGAGCGACCCCAAATTCTGGTTGAAAATCTGCAGCTGATAGGTTGTGCCCGGTGCGTTGTTGGCCAGTTTGATATGGAAAGATTTTGCGGCGGTAACGGTATATTTGATCCAATCGGCGTCCAGGCTGTTGTCGATCGTCTGGCCGCTGACCGTAAACGAATCTGTTTTCTCCTGGGCATGCCAGATGTTATCGTCCGGCTCAGCCGAATCGTAGGATGGCGATTCTACAACCGTAAAGTAATAAGACGTATTGGCATCGAATCCCGTGTAGGCCGAAACCGCCAGGAAGTAAATACCTGCGGGTGCTATCCGGCTGATTTGTTCATTGGATTGAGGACCGTAGGAGGAAGTCTCCTGCTCCACCAGACTGCTCGTTGCCGGATCGTATCGGAATAAGTGAAGATCGTAATCAATGGAGGCGGAAGGAATCGTTTGAAGATAGGCGGTCAGTTTGCCCGGAGCGTTCGTTTGGAAGACGTACCACCGCTGTCCGCCCTCTTCCGTAATTTTATCCGCATAAACGGCTCCCGTTACGACTTGTATCGCATTGTTCGGGTTGTTGTTGAGTGCGGCATTCACGTTCACGGATAATCCCTGACCGCGAGCCGCTTTATCCAGCGATAGAGGAGCTTCAAGAGGCTTGCGGGATTCCGGCAGAGCATCGCGCTGGGACTTGAAATCGGTCGGAGAGGTTAATTCACCTCCCTTTACGACAGGCGGCGCTGCCGCAGGCAGTACCGACGCGGACGCTTCCGCTTGTCCGGCTAGCCCGCTTAATAGGGCCGAGCCTGCGATAGCGAGTGACAAAAACCATTTTTTCAACATGTTTCTTCCTCACCTTCTCCATAAAATTACCGCGCAGGCGGTATATATGTAAGCGCAGAACGCTTCATATCGGAAGACTATATCAGTCGGGTATAAACTGCCGTGCAGCAATAACATCCGGAGAAAGGAAGAGGGAGAATGATAGAATCAAAACTAGCAACCAATATTTACCAAGATTCTAGCATGCGTCATTTTTAACTGTCAATAAAATCCATCTCGTACTTTAGCCTTATTTTTAAAGAATCCGCCGATACGTCAAACTTTGAAAGAAAACGGCTTTTTTTCAATCGTGCATTGAGTTGTCCACCCCGTAACGCTTATAATAAAGCGAGTAAAAAGTTTATAAGAAAAGGTGTCTATTCATGAGCATATTAAACGTAGAACGACTGAGCCACGGTTTTGGTGACCGCGCGATCTTTAACGACGTATCTTTCCGCCTCCTGAAAGGCGAGCATATCGGACTCATCGGTGCCAACGGAGAAGGTAAGTCTACCTTCATGAACATTATTACGGGCAAGCTCCAGCCGGATGACGGCAAAGTGGAATGGTCGAAACGGATGCGGGTCGGGTATTTGGATCAGCATGCGGTTCTCAGCAAAGGCATGACTATCCGCGATGTGCTTAAAGGAGCTTTTCAATATCTGTTCGACATGGAGCAGGAAATGAACGGCATGTACGAGAAAATGGGGGACGTCACTCCGGAAGAACTGGAGCAGCTGCTTGAAGACGTCGGCACGATCCAGGATACGCTGACCAATCAGGATTTTTATATGATCGACGCCAAAATCGAAGAAACCGCCCGCGGCCTCGGCCTTACGGATATCGGGCTGGACAAGGACGTCAACGACCTCAGCGGCGGTCAGCGGACGAAGGTCCTGCTGGCGAAGCTGCTTCTGGAGAAGCCGGATATCCTTCTCCTTGACGAGCCTACCAACTATCTGGACGAGCAGCACATCGAATGGCTGAAGCGCTACCTGCAGGAGTACGAGAATGCCTTTATTCTGATTT
Source organism: Paenibacillus chitinolyticus NBRC 15660 (assembly GCF_000739915.1). Classification (GTDB taxonomy): domain Bacteria; phylum Bacillota; class Bacilli; order Paenibacillales; family NBRC-103111; genus Paenibacillus_F; species Paenibacillus_F chitinolyticus. The sequence goes on from NZ_BBJT01000001.1 coordinate 172,157, forward strand.
CGCACGACATTCCGTTCCTGAACAGCGTCATTAACCTGATTTATCATATGGAAAACCAGGAATTAAACCGATACGTAGGCGACTATGATCACTTCAAGCAAGTCTATGAAATGAAAAAACAGCAGCTGGAATCGGCTTATAAGCGCCAGCAGCAGGAAATCGCGGACCTGAAAGACTTCGTGGCCCGTAACAAAGCGAGCGTCGCCACTCGGAATATGGCCATGTCCCGGCAAAAGAAACTCGACAAAATGGACGTAATCGAGCTGGCCAAAGAGAAACCGAAACCGCAGTTTAACTTCAAAGAGGGCAGAACGTCAGGTAAACTGATTTTCGAAACGAAAGACCTGGTCATCGGTTATGAAGAGGCGCTGTCCAGACCGCTCGATCTCCGCATGGAACGCGGTCAGAAAATCGCCCTGGTCGGTGCGAACGGAATCGGTAAAACGACCCTCTTGCGCAGCATTCTCGGAGAAATACCCGCATTGTCAGGGTCCGTGCAGCTCGGCGACAACCTCAGCATCGGGTACTTCGAACAGGAAATGAAAGAGGCCAACTACAACACGTGTATCGAAGAAATTTGGAAAGAATTCCCTTCCTACACTCAGTTTGAAGTGCGGGCCGCTCTGGCGAAATGCGGTTTGACGACCAAGCATATCGAGAGCAAAATCACGGTGCTAAGCGGCGGAGAGAAAGCCAAAGTTCGTCTCTGCAAGCTGATCAACAACGAAACCAACCTGCTTGTATTTGACGAGCCGACCAATCACTTGGACGTGGATGCGAAGGAAGAATTAGCCCGCGCGCTCAAAGCTTACAAAGGCAGCATCCTGCTCATTTCTCATGAACCCGAATTTTATCGTGAAGTTGTTACGGAAACTTGGAACTGCGAATCCTGGACGACGAAAGTGTTCTAATCGCCCCGGCCAGGTTATATGCCGCTCAGAAAAAGTCCTGTCCAGCAATTGCTGCGGCAGGGCTTTTTTATAAAGAAAAAGGGGAACAAACATTCTATTTTAATGTTTTGTTCGTACAAAGCCCAGGAGGAATGTGGTAAAATGGGTGAGCAAAGAATACAAGGAAGGTGAATCGTTTGACTGACCGGTATTCCGAAATCGATGAGGTTATTTTGTACATTCAGAGAAACATTTACGAGCCTCTTTCGCTTAACCAACTGGCCTCTTACGCCGCCTACAGCCCTTACCACTTTACAAGACTTTTCAAAGAAAAAATCGGACTTACTCCTCAATACTATGTTTCTTCGCTTCGTCTTCAGAAAGCCAAAGACCTGCTGCTGCGCACGAATTTGAGCATTCGTGACATCGGCCTTGAAATCGGCCAGCAAAGTCTCGGTACCTTCACAACAAGATTTACCGAAAAAGTCGGGATGACCCCGTCTGAATTCCGGAATTCCACATTTTTAGCCGACAGCCACTTTCACTCCCTTAAGAAGCTGGATGACTGGTCGATGCCCGAAACGGCCGCACTTCCTTTCGGAAATATCGAAGGAATCGTTCAAGCCGCGATACCGTTCGAGGGCGTCGTTCTGATCGGACTGTTCGCCAAACCGATTCCTGAAGGGCTGCCGCTATACGGCACACTGCTTTCTTCACTCGGAAGCTTCCGCATTCCGGGCGTTAAGCCGGGCACCTATTACCTGATGGCAACCTCCGTCTCCTGGGGGACGAAGGCCGTTGATTTTCTTCTGCCGGAAGCGACGCTGCGTACCCGTTCGAGGGAACCGATCGTCGTTGAACCGGGAATTCCCGTACCGCAGCAGCTCGTTACCCTGCACGTTCCGCGTTATGACGATCCGCCGATTTTGATCTCACTGCCGGTTCTTATGAATAATTTCCTCACGCGAACTACTCCTCCAGGCAGCCGGTAATCGGACGGTGTTCCACCTGTAAAACCGCAATTTATAAGAAATCCCCGGTTTCAATCGATGCTAAACTTATTCATAGGAACTCCTACTAACTTTCGAGAGGATGTTGATGAATGGCTAAACATACGACTTATATTTTTTCCGAGGATGCGCGGGCCCAAGCTGAATTTTACGTACAGGCGCTGGGTGGAGAGATTACGTCCGTGACCACGTACGGAGAGGTGCCGGACGCGAATGAAGAAGAGCTGAAAGACAAAGTCATCAACCTGAGCCTGGTTGCGGCCGGAGTTACTTTTCTGATGTCGGATTCGATGTTCGAATCGTTGAATCCGGGCAACGTCGTAAGTCTCTGTCTCGAATTCCCGACCGAAGAAGAAGCTCACACGGCTTTTGACAAGCTCTCGCAAGGCGGGACTGTAAAGCAGCCTTTGGAGCCGGCTTTTTGGGGAGCTTTATTCGGACAGTTTGAGGATAAATACGGTATCTCTTGGATGATCACGTCCGACACATCGGCTTGCAGACAATCCCAGTAAATCAAGCCAATGCTAGCCGGTTACCATAGCGACTTGCGATAGCAATTTTGCTCCCCCCGATAAATCTCCTCTATAACAAAAAAAAGCAAAAATCCGCATATCCGCGGATTTTTGCCTTCATTAATTGCCTGCATTCACCTAACGGATGCAGAACCTAAGGTTCGAAACCTTTCTGGCTTATAAAGATCTGATTCTCGGCAAACACTTTCTTCAAGCGTTCGACCATAAACCGATAAGCATGAGGATGATACCAATCTTCCATTCCTAACTCCTTATAGGCGGTTTCCATGTTCAAACTCCGCGTACGTCTACCGCCGCTGCCGTCCCCCATAAAATAATCGTCAACGCAAACCCGGTTCACAACCGATTTTAACAGCTCCGGAAATGCCTCACTGCTTGGCAGGAGAGGGGCAATGGCTGCTTGTGCGGGTATTCCGGCAGCTTTTAACGCTTTAAGAGTCTTTAAGCGTGCTTGTATAGGCGGCGCCGCCGGTGAGAACCGCTTTCTAATCTCGTCCAGATCCGTTTCTACCGTCATGCTGACACGGACCTGATTTTTCAATTGAAGCAGAAGATCCATGTCCCGCTCTACTAAAGGGCTCCTTGTTTGGAGCAGCACAAAATCGGGTGGCTCTTCGGTCATCACTTCGAGCAGCGACCGGGTGACTCTTTCTTTGTATTCAATCGGCTGATAAGGATCCGTACTTGAGGACATAAAGAGAGTGACGGGACCTTTGCTTTTCGCACGTCGAAGCTCTTTGCGGAAAAGTTCAGCCGCTTCTTTCTTGATATCCACCCAGGTTCCCCATTCGGCTCCGCGAAAAGTGGAGACAGGCATTTTTCTTACATAACAATAGGAACAGCCGAAGGAACAGCCCGTGTAAGGATTTAATGAATGGGTATACCCGGCAAGAAACCCCGTTCCTTTATTCAGCAGTGTTTTAGGCATTGTATACCCGTATTCCGGTTTCATAGTCGCTCCGTTCCTCTAATTGTTTCCGACTTGTTTATAACGAGGGGCTGCATAAGTCTCCGCCGAAGGTACTCAGTTTTCTATCGTTCGGGTCAAGCTTAGGGACTGCCGGTAGCCTGCGGGTGTATACCCGGTTTTCTTTTTAAACAGCGTAATGAAATAGGAGGTGTTCGGAATACCGACTTTAGATCCGATGTCGGACACCGAGAGCTCCGAATTCCCAAGCAGACTCTTGGCATTCTCGATGCGAATGTGCCGAAGGTATTCCAACGGAGTCATTCCTTTAATTCGTTTGAACGTACGCTGCAGATGATAAGGACTGCCATGGCAAATTTCCGAGAAAGTTCTGAGCGTCAGCGGTTGTTTGTAGTGGTTGTCCGCGTAATGGGCGATTTGTTCGATCCAGTCGTCTTCGGGAAGGCGCCTGCCGGTCGGTTTACATCTTTTGCACGGACGGAATTGGGCCTGCAGGGCTTGTTCGGCATCTTGGAATATGCAGGTGTTTTCCGGTTTGGGTGCTTTGGATTTGCAGGAAGGACGGCAAAAAATGCCGGTTGTTTTCACTCCGTAAAAAAAGACGCCGTCGTATGAAGAATCATTGCTGATAATGGCCTGCCATTTATCGGCTGAGGGGCTATCCAATTTCGCCGCTTTCCGAAACCGCTCTGACATAGCTGGAAACACCTCCTTTTACCTCCCCATTATAACTCTAAAGTGAACGTATGTGCGTATATAGGAATGAGACAGCAACATATCGCTAAACCGATTTATCACGCAGAACCTGTTATACATAACTTCACTAACTTAAAGCGCAATTTAAGAGAAATGCTTCCGGGAAGCCAATGCTACAATTAAAGAAACCGGAAGAATTTTTCGGAAAACACAATAGATGACGTGGAGGTATTTCTAAATGGCAACTAAAGCGGATAAAATTTTTGTGAACTTACCGGTTAAAAATCTGGACAAATCGGTACAATTTTTCACGGCGCTCGGCTTTGAATTCAATGACCAATTTACGGGCGAGAATGCAACTTGCATGGTTGTCAGCGATAGCATTTATGTGATGCTTCTGGTTGAAGATTTCTTCAAAACGTTTACGAATAAGGAGATTGCCGATACGGAAAAAAGTGCCGAAGTCATTATCGCCTTATCTGCGGACAGCAAAGAGCAGGTGGACGAGATTGTGAACAACGCGCTGGGGGCAGGAGGAAGTCCTTTGAATGATAAGGTGGACCATGGCTTTATGTATACGTGGAGCTTCCGGGATATCGACGGACATCACTGGGAGTTTATTTATATGGATGAGAGTGCGGCTGCTCAGGGGTAAGGTGCCGGCTCGGGAAATAAAGGAAATAGAGTTTATTCAGAAAGAGCCGCGGCAAGCGCGGTTCTTTTTGTTTGGCTGGAAAGGGTTGGATTTTGAAGCGTACGCCAAACCTCCACAAAGTTTCTGACTTTACAAATCGGGTATATACCCATATAAAATGATTCATTCTAACGGACTTGTTACTATACACCAGGGGAGGACAAGCGATGAAGTGGCAGGGAAGAAGAGGAAGTTCAAACGTGGAAGACCGGAGGGGAGTCGGCGGTAAAACGCTCGTCGGAGGAGGGATCGGCGGGATCATTATCGTGCTCCTTATGACTCTGCTTGGCGGAAACCCCGGCGATTTGCTGAGTGATTTGACGGGAGCGGGCTCCGGATCAAACGCGCCTTACGAGGAAACGCAGCAGGAGAAAGAGCTTTCGCAGTTTGTCTCTGTTGTCCTGGCTGACACGGAAGACGTATGGACCGCCCAGTTTAAGGAGCGGGGCCTCGTTTATGAGAAGCCGACGCTCGTTTTGTATACGGACCAGGTGCAATCCGCTTGCGGAACGGCGGGTTCGTCAACGGGACCGTTTTATTGTCCGGGCGACCGCAAGCTATACATCGATCTAAGCTTCTATAACGAGCTTAAGCAGGAGTTTAAAGCGCCGGGGGATTTTGCCATGGCTTACGTAATCGCTCATGAAGTTGGACATCATGTGCAAACACTTCTCGGGACATCCGACAAGATTATGCCGCTGCGCCAAAAGATGAGTGAAGCGGAATTCAATAAATATCTGGTCCGTTTTGAACTCCAAGCCGATTATTTCGCCGGCGTCTGGGCGCATCATGCCAAAGGGATGGATGTGCTTGAAGAAGGGGATCTGGAGGAAGCGTTAACGGCCGCCAGTGCGGTCGGGGATGATGCGATTCAGAAAAGAGCGCGCGGCTACGTGGTTCCCGAAAGCTTTACGCACGGCACATCGGAACAAAGAAAATCCTGGTTCAGCAAAGGCTATCAATCGGGAAGAATAGAGGACGGAGATACTTTTTCGAGTAAGTAAAATAATAAAAATATCTACAATCATTCAAATAAAAGGAAATATCCGTCACTCGGCAGATATTTTTGTTTTTACGATCCACAAAGTTCCAAAGAACGGAATCGCATGAATCCCTCCGATTAGAGACATATTACCAATGCATCAAAGATATGAAATCGGAGGCGAATCATGAAAAAGGTTACGATCGTTTTTGCTTTATTGACAATTTTCATCACGGTTTTTCCTTTAGATACCTTGGCGGCGGATGGAGGGAATAAGCCGTATCACTTCGGATTCAAAAAGAGCAAACAAGGGAAGCCTGCCTCCATTGATGAAGAAGGATTCAAGAGTATTTTGGAGAAACATGATGCGGTTTTTCTGGGGGATACCGGCAAAAAAGAACTTTATCTAACTTTCGATAACGGGTATGAAAACGGGTGTACGCCTAAAATACTGGATGTATTAAAAGCGAAGCAGGTGCCCGCGGCATTTTTTCTAACCGGTCATTATGTCGAGGATAAGCCCGAATTGGTTAAGCGAATGACGGCAGAAGGTCATCTTATCGGCAACCATTCCTGGAGTCATCCGGACATGTCCCAAATCTCCGACGAGAAAATAAAGACCGAGCTGGACCGGGTCAAAAATGCCGTCGTCAATCTGACCGGGGTGCAAACGATGTCTTTCATGCGCCCGCCCCGTGGAATTTTCAGCGACCGGGTGTTAGAGGTCAGCAAACAACACGGCTATATCAACGTATTTTGGTCGATTGCTTATAAAGACTGGGACGTCAGAGATCAAAAGGGCTGGAAATATGCCTACGATAAAGTCATTGCCCAGCTTCATCCGGGCGCGGTCATTCTGCTGCACTCCATTTCAACGGACAATACGGATGCCTTGGACAAAATTATTGATGAAGCAAGAAAGCAGGGATACGAGTTCAAGAGTCTGGAAAGTGTAAACAAAAAAACGGAATGAAATCGACCAGAAATCAGCTTCTATGCGGAGCTGGTCTCTTTTTTTGTCACGGTCGCCGCCAAGCCCTGCGGGCCGTATACCTCGTAAGTGACGGACGACGAATCGCCGGGCACCGACACAGGAGCAGGAGCTGAAAAGAGGGGGGACTAGCTCGATCTTGACCGAGCAGGCTGAACGACTGGATTCCCTGGTTAGCAAGAAGAATACGGATTCATGTAGAGACACTTCGTTCAGACGAAGTGTCTTAGTTTATGTAGACAGCTTGAAGAGGAGATTCTCTAATCCAAACCAGATGAAGAAGGAGAGAGCGCAGATGAAAGGGAAAGTCGCCATTATAACAGGTTCGAGCCGGGGAATCGGTGCCGCAGCAGCGAAGCTGCTTGCCGGACGCGGAGCCAAAGTCATCGTCAATTACGCGAGCAATGCTTCGGCTGCGGAGAACGTCGTTGCTTCCATACGGGAAAACGGAGGAGAAGCTGCGGCTTTGCAAGCGGATGCCCGCAATGCGGAGCAGATGAACGGGCTCGTGTCGGAAACGGCATCCCGCTTCGGGACGGTAGACATTCTGGTCCACAACGCCGGTATGAATTTTGTCCAGAAGTCCTTCGAAGACATGTCCTGGGAGGAGTTTATCCAGAAGACGAACGATGAGCTTCAAGCCGCTTTCGTCTCGACCAAAGCCGTACTGCCTTTTATGAAAAAACAGAAGTACGGGAAGCTCGTTTATGTGTCCAGCGCACTCGGCAATCACGCGGCTCCGCTGTTCATATCGCACGGCACCTCCAAGGGAGCCTTAAACAGCTTTGTCCGGTATATTGCCCAAGAGTTCGGCGGCGCGGGCATCACCGCGAATATCGTCTCGCCCGGTATGGTGGATACGGATGCGACCGCTTCGATACCGGAAGCGTTCAAACAGCAGCAGGCGACGCGTTTACCACTCGGAAGGATCGGCCAGCCTGCTGATATCGCCCGGGCGATTGCTTTTTACGCCAGCGAAGACAGCTCTTACTTGACAGGCACTTACCTACCAGTCAGCGGGGGCGGAGAAATGTAGCGGCATCCCCCAAAAAAGCCCCCGCCGGTTCGGCGGGAGCTTCTTGGAGCGGGCTATCTGACCATGGCCACCAACGAATCGAACAGCACCTTCGCATGATGGTTCCCGTGGTACATCCCGGGAATCTTTTTGTCGATGTCGAGCAGTTTGTAGACAGCCGTTTGAGCCGTTCGGACGGAATATTCCACCGTGAACACGACATCGTCCGGTATTTAGGTAAAATGGCCGATAAAAGCGAAATTTTCCGAGTCATCCGTCAGGGCAGAGTTTACAACCCGGCTGCCGTCCGGTTCTTTCCGTTTTCCGTTCGCCGCACGCGGAATCCTAAGCCCGCAAATCCTGCCAGCAAACAAAGCGCGCCTCCCGTAATAAACATGACCGGAAACGAGAAGGAAGAAGCGACAGGTCCCATGGCCAAAGCCCCCAGCGAAAATCCGAGATCGGCGGCCCCGATAAAGAGACCGATCAGCAGCCCACGCGCAAAATGCGGGACGGAGAAGGACACATAGGTCAGCAGCGCCGGGTACAGCAGAGCGAATGCGATGCCGTTAAAAACAGCCGCAGCCGCCAGCACGGCGGGTGACAGGCTGGTTCCCAGAATCAGCGAGCCGAGGCTTGCCAAAGCGAGAGCGGGGAACAGAATCCGGCCGGGAAAGCTCCCGTCGGAAGGAATATACTTCCGGCCCGCAAACCGGGTCAAAACCAGCACAAGTGTCTGAATGAGGAAATAAAGCTCGGCAAATTTCAGACCTTGTTTCTCCAGATACAAGGGCAGGAAGGTGAAAATGGCGCCGTTGGCGACCGAGGCAAGAAGCATAACGGCGGAAGAGAGAAGCAGAGTCCGGCTTTTCCATACGCCTTTCCGGGAAAGAGGGCCCACTGCCGGATCATCCGGAATTTCTGCCGGGGGCGCAGCGGCTGACGGCTTCATTTGCCTGGAAAGTGACAGCCCGAACAGGAATATGCCCATACTCATCATAAACAACGAACCGAAAATCCAGATCATCGGCAGCCAGTCTTTCAGAAGCAGTGCGATGGTAGGTCCGAATGTCGAGGGGATCATGGTCGCCAGGGAATAAAGGGACAAGCCCTGCGCTCTCATTTTCTCGGAAAGCAGGTCCATCGTGATAATCTCCATGGCCGTGGAAAAGAAAGCCGCTACGATGCCTTGAACCGCCCGGACCAGCCCGAAAAGCCACAGGTTCGGAATGAAATAGCCCGCTAAAGAAACGGTGAAAAGAAGCAGCGCGAGCACAAATACTTTCCGGGTCCCGTACCGGTCGATAACGGTTCCGGCAATGGGTCGGCAGATCATGGAGGCGAACATCGTCGTCCCCATGATAAGACCGATTTCCATTTCGCCGGCACCGGCCGTGATGGCATAGAAAGGAAGAATCATCAGCACCATGTAGACAATGCAGTAAAACAGAATTGTAACCGCATACACTTGCAGGGACCGGAAGGAATACGGATTATCCATGCCGGAACAGCTCCCTTGAGATCAGCCGGCTGGGGGAATCGAGCTGTTCGGCCAGCTCGGGTTTGTAGTTGGCCGTTTCGGCCGGATTTCTGCTGTAGGGAGGCAGCTCGCGGACGCGTACCTTCATTTCCTGAAGTCCGATATCCGTCAAAATTCCGCGTTCCTGCAGCCAGTCGTCATTATAGATGGTCGGCAGGTAACGTTCCCCGTTGTCGGAGGCGACGCAAACGATCCGCTTGCCCCTTCCCATGAGCTGCGCCAGCTTCCAGGCCGCGACCATGCCGGCTCCCGTCGAACCGCCGCCCAATATTCCTTCGTGCTTGGCAAGCACGCGGCACATGAGGAACGCATCCTCGTCCGGAACTTTGTAAATTTCGTCGATACGCCGCAAATCGTCCACATTGGTCGGGGTCCAGCTCAGTCCCATGCCGGGCAGAAGATAGGCGTGCGCCTTGCCGCCGAAAATGGTCGAACCGACCGCATCGACCGCAATTACTTTCACATGCGGGGCGTATTCCTTGATGTAACGAGAAAGGCCTCCGATCTGACCGCCTGTGCTGACGGTGACGATGAGGGCATCAATCCCGTGACCACTTTGATCCATCAGCTCTTTCGCCGTCTGAACATAATGGGCCTCCCCGTTCCACGGGTTGAAACACTGATCCGGCCGGAACGAGCCGGGAATTTCCCGGTGCAGCTTATTGGCCAGCGCGATCCGGGTCTTGTGATAGGACCCGCTGTCGTCCTGTTCGGTGACCACGATAACCTCCGCGCCGTACGCTTTCATCATGGCCAGATTGACGGGCGTCGTTTTCGGGTCTACCAGCACGATGACGCGATAACCCTTGGCCGCGCCGATCATGGCCAGCGAGATGCCGAAATTACCCGAAGACGATTCGATAAGCGTGCCGCCGGGGCGCAGCCAGCCTCTTCTTTCCGCCTCTTCGATAATATAAAGCGCGGGACGATCCTTGATGCTTCCGCCGGGATTGGTACGCTCCATTTTCAAATAAATTTCCGAATCCGCCGACTCGACAAGACGGTTTAACCGTATAAGTGGTGAATTGCCGATCGTATCGAGAATCGTAGACATTATCCATACCTCCTCCAAAGTTGAGATCTAGCCTGCGGCTTCCGCCTTTTTACGTTTGCTTTTGCGTATCGACCCCGCTTTCAGAACACGGATGGAAAGGACAATGCCGGTGGCGGTCAGAAACATAATGGAAATGGCCGCGATATCGACGAACCACGTAATATCTTTGCCGTACAGCTCGCCGAAATGCAGATCCCGGACGAAATTGTTGACATTGTTTACTTCCTTGCGAATCACATTCCCGTACAGGTCGATGACATAGAGGGTCTGATCGTCGTCGCGCAGCCGGACTTTGTAATCTCCCGCCGTTCCGTGATGGCCGTCTCCCAGCGTATGGTTCATGACGAGCCGGGCCTGCGAGAGATCAAAAGCGCCGGATTGGCTCGCTTTCAAAACGGCTTCGGCCACATTCAATGGCTGCTGACCGGTGCTCGAAGCCGCGGGGGCTTCGTAGGTTTGTACCTGCTTGTTAAAACCCATGGAGCTTGTGTGGACCAGAAGAATGCCTGTTAGCGCTTCCACAAAAATAAATATCGACGCGATCAACCCTACCCACAAATGGTATTTACGTGTTTTCATGAATGTCTTTCTTCCTCCTCTTTTGTATATGCGGAATTCCGTAAACCAATTATATCCATCAATGTGAAAATTAACATGACTCAACTGGGCTATATAGGAGAGTATATTTTGCCGAAATATCGGATTATGTGGGGAAAAAAGTCAAAATTATGCACATTTTCAGATCAAAAAGTCAACGGAGTTCCTGGAAAACCGTCCATGCCTTTTTTAAGATAGAGAAAGGTGCTCACTTCCTGTACCTGCCGGTCATCTCGACCTCTACAACAACGAGGCAGTTGCCTTCCGAATCAGTTGGCATAACAACCTGAAACTCGTCCTGAACACTGTCAAAGCGGCCGTACATAGACGCAAAGTCACGAAGTTCTTGCTGCATAGTGAGTAAGGCTTTCAGTATACCTATAAGCACTATCATGCGCTCTTAAAGCGCAAAACGATGAAAACGAGTATGTCACGCAAGGGAAGCTGCTGGAATAACGCCTGCGTTGAAAGCTTCATCGGGCACCTCAGGACGGAATGCCTCCGCCTCCATACCTTTTCGTCCGAGGTTCAACTCACGGAAGCAGTTGAACGTTACATCTATTTTTACAACCACGAGCGTTTTCAAGAAAAAAATAAGCAACCTTAGTCCGGTGGAGTACCGGATTAAGGTTGCTTAGGAAAAGCTTTTTAAGGCTGTCCACTTGAAGGGGGTAACTTCAATGTGCGGCAGTCTTTGCTGCGTGATCGGCCGGAGCGAGTCAGTCTTCCCGGCTTCTCGTATATAGATTTAAAGGCGGTGAAGAAGGGCCGGAATCGGCGTCTTCCCCGCTGCTCAGCGTGCCTGCGAATGTAAAACGCAGCTTTTGCAAAACTTTGATCGAATTGACGTTTTCAGGCTCGACTTTAGCTTCGATGAGGTTCATTCCAAGCTCGCCGAACGCGTATGCAAGCAGGCATCCGATCGCCTCGGGCGCGTAGCCTTTTCCCCAGAAAGCAGGGTCCAGGTCATAGCCGATTTCCGCTTTGCGCTGTCCGTAATCGAGTTCATTGAACCCGCAGGAACCTATAATGGCATCCGCTTCCTTCTCGATGACCGCATAGCGGACAGCCTTGTTTTCCAGGGCCAGTCCGTTCAGAAAGGCGATCATATCCGCTGCCTGTTTAACCTCCGTGAACGGGTCGATATTCATAAATTTCGTTACGTCGGGAGAAGACCAGATCTCGAAGAGACGGGGGGCATCCGCTTCCGTCAAGGTCCGCAGTAGGAGTCTTTCCGATTCCAGGTTGTCTTTCATCAATAACTCTACCTCCAGTTTTATTTATCTTCGGCGGGTTCAAGTATTGATATCTGCGCATAATTCAGTCCTTCCTCTATGTAGATTTATCCAGTATACCTCAATGCTGGGCTTTCTGCACGAGTCGGACTTAAAGGCCCGGAATAGAAAAGGCTGTCACTTTGCATCGTGAAAAACAAGTCCCAGGCTGTAGCGCGTGCCCGTCGTTACTGTGCTTACGCCATGCCGGAGCGTAGTTTTGTAGTACCCCCTGGAGCCGGACACCGGACGATGGGTCGTCGGGAAAATCAGACCCTCGCCGCGCTCCAGCGTAAGGACATGTCCTCTGCTCTGCGCGCGAGGCCGCTGTTCCACCAGCAGAAATTCTCCGCCGGTGTAATCCTGCTCTCTCTGATTCAGCGCAAACACGACCTGGAAGGGGAAGAACACGCTTCCGTATACATCCTGATGCAGGCAATTGTAGCCTCCGGCTTCATACTTGAGGATGAGCGGGGTCGGGCGTGTTTGTTCCTCCCGGCGGCATTGTTCCAAAAACCCGGATAACGAGTCCGGGTACAAGGTCTCTTTGTCCAACCGCTTCAGCCAGGAGTTTGCGATGTCCGCCAGCGGCGGATAAAACGCTTCGCGCATCTCCCGAATCACATCCGGAAGGGGGGCGCGATAATATTTGTACTCGCCGAGTCCGAAACGGTACCGGGCCATGTTGATCGTGCTGCGGTAAAGCTGCTCTTCTCCGTAACCGCCGATAAGCTCTTCGCATTGCGAGGATTCGAGCATAGGAGGGAGCTTCGCATATCCGTGCTCGTCCAAAGACAGCCGGATCGAATCCCAGTCCAGCCCGGCGATCCGACAGGCGATGTTATCCGGCATGTTCGATCCCTCCTCCGGCGCAAAAGCCGTCATTTCCGATTCCATCTGAATCTGAACGGAGGACGGTGCCTGTATACCCGGGCTTCAGGGGTGAATCGTAAAGCGAAACGGAAACTTCATTTCGTAATGGCCTAAGTGCCCGGTAAAAGACAGAGCCGCAGGAATAGTTCATGTCGCAAAATCCTTTCTTTCGGTTATTAAAAGGGGGCGGTAATCGGGCTTTCTGAACAAAGTATACCTCTGTCCGGTCATTTACGTACCCGTTCCCGAATGAAACCGCAAGATAATGAAATTCGGACGTTGTGAGCGAATTGCTGCGGAAAACGACCCGGCATCCTGGGGAAATCAAATGCCGGCGTAACCCGGACGCAGCAGCGGACAGAAAAAGCTTACCCGGAACCGGGTATACAGCCGGCGGTATTAAAGGCTATTATGACTATACAGATGATAGACATTACAAACATGACTCGGAGGAAACGAACGATGTGGTTTATGTATGCTTCACTTGCCGCGGTCTCTTTTGGACTGCGGGGTATTTTGTATCAATGGACTTCCCAGCGGCGCACCGACCGGAATGTGCTGTTATTCGGCGTTTATTTGTCCGGCGCTTTGATCTCGTTTGCCGTTAATTTGTTTGTTAACCAGGCATGGACTTACGGCGTGTGGTTAGGGGTTCCGATGGGGCTTTTCTCCTTTATTGCGAACGCGTCGATGTATAAAGGCTATTCGGTCGGACGAGCCTCTCTGATCGCGCTGTTTACGGGTCTGCCGCCGGTGGTCGTGGCGACTCTCGCGTATTTTCTGTGGGGAGAAGCGCTCGGCATCGTGCAGCTGGCCGGTTTTTGCATCGTCATACTCGGTCTGCTCGTCATCCGGTATTCGCATGATCTGAAGCTGGGTCAGCTGCAAGGAATCCAGTGGGGCCTGCTGACGATGCTGTTCTTCGGCTTTACGGATTTATCGTCCAAGCAGGCGACCTTATCGGCAGCGAATACGTTGCCTCTACTAACCGTCATGTACGGTACAGGCACCATCATGTTCGCATGCATGTACCTGCTGTCCAGACTGAAGGTTCCGGCGGAGACGGGTCAAAAAATCGTGGCTTCCGAGACGGCGAGCGTCAGCACGAACGACCGGGAGCTCGGATACGGGCACGATGCGCAGCACGCGCAGATTTCACGGCACTCCGACGAGGACAAGGGTCTTCCCGGCAGCGAAGACGATCTTCGGACGCACCCTGCTACGGGCGGCACGGACAATCCGGCATCCCCTGAGTGGTCGATGAAACGGACCGTGCTCTGGGGGATGACCGTCGGCATCACGAACCTGGCCGGGATGCTGTTCATCATCCCCGCATTCCGGGGAGGCGTGACGGGGATCGTATCCGCCATCAGCGCGATGAGCGTCGTGCTGGTTCTGCTGTACGCGCAGTTCTACCTCAAAGAAAACATTTCCAGGAGGGAAGCGTGCGGGATGCTTCTGGCCCTGGCCGGTATTCTCGTGGTGAGGTTGGCGTCATGACACGGCGCTGCCGCACGTAAATGAAACGGAGATAGCATACAGCCAGTCTGTTCCGCTGAGAACACTGGCTTTTTTTATGCACCTTTACAAAAAAATCATAAAAGAAGCATGACCCGCGTTCATGTTCCCGGTTCTCCTTTTCGGTATAATGTTCAATAAAGCGTTTACATTACGAGATGATGGGGGAGTGTACAGCCTGAAGAGAATACCATTTAATCGGCGCAGCGTTATTGTAACCTGGCTCATTTCCTACATAACCGTGCTGCTTGTTCCCGTTCTGATCAACGGTGTGATTTATATGGTGACGTGGAATGTGGTCGAAACGGAAGTCAACCGGTCGAATGAGGCCGTGATCAAGCAGATGGAGCAGGCGATCGACAATCATTTGAAAGGCATCGAAAGGCTTAGCGTCGAAATGGCGCTCAACAAGCGGCTTGCGGGGTTTATCCATGCGGGCAGCCCTCTGACGGACGACGACCACTATGAACTGATCGGCATTGCGGGTGATCTGGGCGTATATAAGGTGGCCAACGATTTTATCGATCAGATTTATATCTATTACAAAAATAGCGATACGGTCATATCATCCCGCGAACGCACGGACAGCCGCGTCTTATATGAGACTTTACGCGAAAACGAAGGCACGGACTACGGCGAATGGAAATCTTTTTTCGATAAAAGATTTATCCAGGAGTATGCGCCGGTGACGCTTTCGGAGAACGGCAGCAAAACCGGCGCCGTCCTGTACGCCAAATCGGTTATTTTGGACAATCCCGATCTTCCCGGCGGTGTCATTCTTTTTGTGATCAAAGAATCCAAGCTTCTGGCGAATCTCGCGCCGGTCCACAATGCCTCCGTAGCCGTGCTGGACGAGAAAAACCGGCTGCTGGCTTCCTCCGGCACCGACCAAAAGACCGATTATCCGGCCTACGGGGAGCTCTCCGGCAAGAGCGGGCTCGTTTACAAAAAATCGGCCGGAAGGAATCTGGCCGTATCCTACACCACATCCGAACAGACCGGCTGGAAGTACGTGTCGATGATGCCGGCGGAGATTTTTGACGAGAAGATGGAGCATATGTCGGTTCTTATTTTTGTGAATTTGTTTTTGAGCCTCTTGATCGGAGGGATTTTGACGTTCCTGTTCCTGAAAAAGAACTACAGCCCCATTCATGTTCTGATCCGTAATCTCTCCACCAAGTCAGGTCTGGCGTTCGAAGAAGGGTCCAATGAATACGGCTTCGTCCAGAAGGCGTTGAACAACGCTTTTGCCGAGAAGGAGAACGTCAGCCGGCGGTTGATGCAGCATCGGGATGCGATCCGGTCCCACTTTCTACAGGGGCTTCTCAAAGGCAGGCTCGATCCCAATGTGCCGGTTCATGAATCCCTGTCCGCTCACGATATCGGGTTTCCGTATGAACACTATGCCGTCCTGCTTTTCCGGATCGATCAATTCGGAAAGTGGGACGAGCCTGGCGGAGGCGACGCCAAAAAAATCCGGCAGATTCAATTCCTTCTGATGAACGTGGCGGAAGAAGCGGCGGTAGCCGGAAGATGCAGAGCGGTCACTGCCGGGATAGACGATATGCAGGCCTGCATTTTGAATATCAGTCCTGAAGCCGACGAAGGAGAGATCCGGCGGCTCGCTCAGCAGGTGCAAGCGTTTTTGCTGGACCATTTCCAGGTCCGGTTAACGATCGCGATCAGCGGCGTTCATGCGGGTCTCGCGACCGTTCCCTTCGCTTATCAAGAAGCGCTGGCCGCGATGGAATACCGCATCGTTATGGGTAGCGGTGAAGTGATCGCCTACGGGGATCTGCCCGGGGGAGACGAGTTCGAGGAGGCGGCTTTCTATTCCTATCCGATGCATGTGGAGCAGCAGTTGATCAACTTCGTGAAAGCGGGAGATTTCGGGCAGGCGAATGCGCTCGTGGAACAAGTTATTGAGCGCAATGTGGTGCAGAAGACGCTTTCCGTCCCTCTCAGCCGCTGTCTGCTGTTCGATCTGGTCGGCACCTTGCTCAAAGCGCTCGATGAAATCGGACTGCCAGGCAAACGGGAGCTGATCCGCGAACTGAATCCGGCCGAACGGCTGGCGGGCTCGGAGACGCTCCAGGAAATGACGGCCGGTATGCGGGAGGTGCTGTCGCGCGTATGCGGGTTTATCCAGGAAAGCCGCAAACCGGAGCACGATCAGCTCAGCCGGCAGGTAGCAGAGTATGTGCGGCAGAATTACAGCTCGGAAAACCTGAATATTAGCATGATCGGAGAAGCGTTCGGTCTCACGCCTTCTTATTTGTCCAAGCAGTTCAAAGCTCAGACGGGTGAAGCGCTGCTGGACGTGATCCAGAAAGTCCGTCTTGCGGAAGCCAAGAAACTGCTGTCGCAATCGAGCGACCCGATTATTGAAATTGCCCGGAAAGTCGGCTATTCCGATATCAATACCTTCAACCGGATTTTCAAAAAATTCGAAGGCGTCACACCGGGCAAATACAAAGAAATCCTGTAGAAACCGCTGCGTGCGGTTTTACGCTTTTGTGTGTTTTTTACAGACGGAGTGCGGTTTTTACAGGCTCCCGGTCACCCCGGATTTCGGCAAATTGATGGGCTATTCCGGTTTTTGAAGATATCTTTTGGAGGCAGCGGCAAGTCATACTGACACTGAGATGCGCGACGAAACCGTGCATCCGTGATTTTGAAGAGGAGGGTTTGCATGGTCAGACATGCGGGAAGAAAAAACAGCCGTTCGGGCGTCATCGTCATTCTGGCAGCTTCGGTTATGCTCGCGGCTTGTTCGGCCGGTGGAAGAGGAGGGAAGGAAGAGAAAGAATCGGCGGTGGCTTCGGAACCCGGCAAATACCCGATTCGTGCGGAAGAAACGCTAACTTCGTGGGAGCCGATGGACACGAACCTTTCCGCATTCGTAACGAATCTGGCGGACTCGCCGTTCGGCAAGCAGCTGGAGAAAGAAACGGGCATCAAAGTGAAGTACACGCACCCGGCGGACGGTCAGTCCAAAGATCAATTCAATCTCTTGATCGCGTCCAACAATTTGCCCGATGTGATCGAGTACAACTGGAGCGGCGGAAACGGGTCGTACCCGGGCGGACCGGAGAAAGCCATCGCCGATAAGGTGATCATTCCGCTCAATCCGTATATCGACAAGTACGCGCCGAACTTGAAAAAGCTGCTCGAGCAAGACAAAGAGCTGGACAAAATGATCAAAACGGACAGCGGTAATTACTACGTGTTTCCGATGATCCGCCCGGAGAACGGGCTTGTATTCCGGGGACCCATGATCCGTAAGGACTGGCTGGACGAATTGAAATTGGACGTTCCGGTGACGATCGACGACTGGTACACCGTTTTGAAAGCGTTTAAAGAGCGCAAAGGGGCGGCCTCGCCGTTTTCCGCCTTATATCAGAACGAGTTTAACATCCAGGACGCTTTTATCGGCGCCTACAAAACGGCAAACCGGTACTATATCGACGATGAGGGGCAAGTCAGATACGGGCCGGTCGATCCTCAATTCAAAGAGGCGCTGACGCTTCTGCGCAAGTGGTATGCGGAGGGGCTGATCGATAAAGATTTCGCCCTCAATACGGATTCCAAATCACTGGATACGAAAATGCTGAACGACAGCACCGGTGCGACGGTTCATCTCCTGAGCGGCGGAATGGGAAGATGGATGGATACGGGAAAGAAGAAGAATCCGAATTTTCAGCTCGTCGCCGCTCCTTATCCGACGCTGACCAAAGGCGAGCGCCCGTTCATCGGACAGCGGGATTTCAAATATAATCCGGCTGCCAGCAAAGCGGTTTCGGATGCCTCTAAAAATCCGGAGCTAGCCGTGAGGTGGCTGGATTACGCGTACGGCGAGAAGGGCAGTCTGCTGTTTAACTTCGGGACGGAAGGCGACAGCTATACCCTGAACAACGGAACGCCAGCATTTACCGATAAAATCGCAAAGGACGGGAAATACACCCTTCAGCAAATGATTTCCCAATACACGAAACCGAACGGACCTTATCTCGGGGACAGCCGGAAGAACTTCAATACATTCAAGCAGCAGGACGAAGCCCTGAAAATATGGTCCGAGACCGATGCGGCGAAGCATGTTATGCCGCAGTTTATTACGCCGACCGTAGAGGAGAGCAAAGAAATCGCCAAGCTGAACACGGCTATTACGAGTTACAAGGAAGAAATGTTTATCAAATTCGTGATGGGAAAAGAGCCCTTGGATAAATTCGACGAGTACGTAAAGCGGATCAAGGAGATGGGGATCGATAGAGTGACGAAGATTTACCAGGATGCCTTCGACCGCTACAACAAGCGCTGATAACATGCTTTGCGGCAGCCCGGTTATCGGATTTTACGTTGTGAACAAGTACGTCTCACGACCGGAGCTGCCGATACGAACGGAGGAATTGTGTCATGGCTGCCATAAATCAGGAAGCTCTGCCGTACCCGGCCGTAAAAAAACGGACCCGGACCGGCCTTCTGCTCGATATCCGCAAAAACAAACTTTTATATGTAATGCTGCTGCCTGTACTGCTTTACTATATCGTCTTTCACTATGCTCCCATGTACGGCGCTATTATCGCTTTTAAAGATTTCTCGCCGAGGCTGGGCATCTGGGGAAGCGAATGGGTCGGATTCGCCCATTTCGAGACCTTTTTCTCCGGAGCTTATTTCTGGAGGACGATCAAAAATACGATTCTGATCAGCTTGAATGAACTTGTTTTCGGATTTCCGGCGCCGATCATTTTAGCCTTGCTGCTGAACGAAGTGCGGAACTCGGTCTTTAAGCGGACGGTTCAGACCGTGACTTACATGCCTTATTTTATTTCCCTCGTCGTGATCTGCGGCATCATCAAAGATTTTACGGCGAGCAGCGGCGTAATTAACGATATCATCGCTTTCTTCGGCGGCGAACGCTTGACACTTCTGCTGGAACCGGAGTGGTTTCGTACCATTTATGTGTCATCGGGCATCTGGCAGCATATCGGATGGGGGACCATCATCTATTTGGCCGCCTTGACCGGCATTGATCAGGAACAATACGAAGCGGCCAAAATGGACGGCGCCGGGCGCTGGAAGCAGATGCTGAACGTTACGCTGCCAGGACTGATGCCGACCATCATTATTCTGCTGATTCTGGAGCTGGGCCGTATGATGAACGTCGGTTTCGAAAAGATCATCCTGCTTTACAATCCGAGTACGTTCGATACCGCAGACGTCGTGTCTTCCTATGTGTATCGTGTGGGGCTGCAGGAGTTTAATTACAGCTTCAGCTCTGCGGTCGGTCTATTCAACTCCGCCGTGAACTTCACGCTGCTTCTCGGTTCCAACTGGATCAGCCGGAAGCTGAACAGCACGAGTCTCTGGTAGGAAAGGAAGGAATCCCTAGTGAACAAACGGAGTTTCTCCGAACGGGCGTTTGACGGCTTCAATCTGTTTTTACTTACCCTGCTCATGATTGTAACGATCTATCCTCTCGTGTACGTTGTGTTCGCCTCGCTCAGCGATGCAGGAGGTCTTCTTGCGCACAAAGGTTTTTTGTGGAAGCCGGTCGGCTTCTCGCTGGACGCCTACGCGAACGTTTTCCGCAATCCCATGATTCTGAAAGGCTACGGCAACACGTTTTTCGTGGTCGTCCTGGGACTTACGTGCAACATTTTGCTGACTTCGCTCGGCGCTTACGCGCTGTCCCGCAAAAGTCTCGCTTACCGCAAACGGATTATGCTGTTCATCGTGTTCACGATGTTTTTCAGCGGCGGGCTTATCCCTTTTTATTTGACGGTCAAAGGGGTGGGGCTTGCGAACACGCTGTGGGCGCTTATAATTCCGACGGCGGTTAACACGTTTAATCTGATTCTGATGAAAACGGCTTTCGAGGGCATCCCGGATGCACTGGAGGAGTCGGCCAAAATCGACGGGGCGAATGATTTCGTCATTCTGTTCCGGATCGTCCTGCCGCTCTCACTTCCGGTTCTTGCCGTCATGCTGCTCTATTACGGCGTCGGCCACTGGAATTCGTGGTTTAACGCCCTCATCTTCCTGCAGGAAAGATCCATGTTTCCTTTGCAGCTCATTTTGCGGGAAATTCTTCTGCAGGGGGAAGCAAACGCCAATTTGGGCGCATCCGAAGGCGATGTGGCTATGCTTACCGTCACGCTAAAATACGCAACCATTATCGTCGCAACGGTGCCGATTCTGCTTGTTTATCCGTTTTTGCAGAAATATTTCGTTAAAGGGGCTCTTATCGGCGCGATAAAAGGATAGGGGGAAGCTTCATGAAGCCATCCGTAACGGACAGCCTGAGACTGGATCTCGATTGGCAGGCATTTATGGCGGAGCACGATATGGAATGGGTCGTGAAACCGACGAGCTGGAATGAAGGCGCTTACATTGGAAACGGAACGATTGGAGCGATGGTCTACGGTGCGGAACATGCGAAAAAGCGGCGGACGCTCCGGTTTGTTATGGGCCGCACCGATGTGACGGCAACCCGTACGGACCGGGATGATTTTAAACCCCGTGTGCCGATCGGCGAAATGAATCTGGAGCTGGCGGGTCTGATTTATAATCCCACACGGCTGAGGGTGGATTTGTGGAACGCCGAGCTTCGCGGCTTACTGACTACGACATGCGGTGAAGTGTGCATCCGGGCGCTTGTGCATGCCGAAGAAACGGTCATGGCGATAGAACTGGAAACGTCGGAGGAGGAAAGGGAGGCACGCCTGGAATGGGTGCCTCACTCCGAAGTGGACGATGTGCTCAAGTTTGCCGACGGAATCAACGTGAATCAGTACATCCCGCTTGTCATGCACGAGACGTCCCGGGAAGATGGAGTGACTATTGCTATCCAGCGTTTCGCGGGAGGAGAAGAATGCGGGGAAGGGTGCGTCACCGCCTGGAAAGTCATGCAATTGCCTGAAGGACGGAGAGTCGCCTTCGTCTCTATCCAGAACAGCTGCACCGATGAGGCGCGTAAGAACGCGGTGGAAGCGGTCAGGAAAGCGGCGTCCGCCGATTTCGGCGAATGGGTGTCCGCTCACCGCAGGTGGTGGCACGGCTATTACCGCCAAAGCTTTCTATCCATCCCCGACCGGCATCTGGAAAGTTTCTACTGGATTCAGATGTATAAACTGGCCTCGGCGGCAAGGGCAGACAGTGTCCTGCTGGACAATCAGGGTCCTTGGCTTGCGCCGACTCCCTGGGCCCGAAACTGGTTCAACATGAACGTCCAGATGAGTTATTCCCCGGTGTACGCGTCCAACCGTCTCGCGATCGGAGAGTCGATGGTCCAAGCGGTAGCGGACAACAGAGAGCATCTGAGGGAAAATGTTCCGCTGCCGTACCGCCATGATTCCGCGGGCCTTGGGAGAAGCGGCAGCTTTGACCTCCGCAGCGAGACAGGCGAGGAAATCGGGAATTTGACCTGGCTCTGCCACTGTCTGTGGCGGCAGTACCGGTATTCCATGGACGACGGGCTGCTGCGGGATGTCCTGTATCCCGTGCTGCGCGGAAGCGTTAATTACTACTTGCATCTGCTTCACGCGGGCGAGGACGGGAAGCTGCATCTGCCTCCGTCGATCTCGCCGGAATACGGCTCCTTCAAACGGCTGACCGTCAGCGATTGCCATTACGACCTCGCGCTCCTCCGGTGGGGATGCGAGACGCTGCTTGCCGCAGACGCACGGCTCGGAAACGGCGATCCCCTTGCCGGAAGGTGGCGGGAAGTGCTGGACAATCTGACGCCGCTGCCGGTGGACGAAAGCGGCTATATGGTCGGCCGAGGAGTCCCTCTTGCCTTCGGGCACAGGCACTTCAGCCATCTGCTGGCGGTTTTTCCGCTGCACCTGGTCAGCCCGGACCGGGAAGAGGAACGGGAATTGATCGCCCGTTCCCTCCGGCACTGGCTGGACAGCGAAGGCGACCTGCGGGGCTTCAGCTTTACAGGGGCGGCTTCGATCGCCGCCACGCTCGGCTGGGGGGACGCGGCCCTGCGCCTGCTTCGTGCGCTTCTCGGCCTTATCAAGCCGAACACGATGTACAAAGAAGCCGGGCCTGTCATCGAGACCCCTCTTGCCGGGGCCGAATCGCTGCACGATATGCTGCTGCAAAGCTGGGGCGGCACGATCCGGATCTTTCCCGCGGTGCCGGAAGAGTGGCGGGAGGCCGCCTTCCACGACTTGCGGGCCGAGGGCGCCTTCCTCGTCAGCGCCGTCCGCCGCGCCGGGGCCACGTCTTTCGTGAGGGTCAAGAGTCTGGCGGGCGAGCCTTGCGAAATCCGAACGGGCTGGACCGGCGCGGTTCACTGGCGGCTGGACGGTGAGACCGCGTGTCATGTCGTGCAGGTGGCGGACAGCCGGGAGTCAATCACGCTTCCGCTGAATGCGGGCGATGACGCGATTCTTTATCCGGCCGGGGAAGAACCCGAGCTGCGGATCGGGCCCGCTTCGGGGAAAACAGGGCCCGTCCGGTATTTCGGAGGTTCCAAGCCTTGGCGCCTGCACGGATTTCCGTTCCGCAATCTGTTAGAGGAGGATCGAACATGAAGGAGCACAAAGATAGGGCGATCGGAAGGGGAGAACTCCTTCTTTTTCAAGGAGACAGCATTACGGATACCGGCAGAAACCGCGAAAATCATGCGGACCTGGGAAAAGGCTATGTTCAGATGATAGCAGGTTGGTTCGGCGCTCCTTGTCCCGGAAGCGGGGTCACTTTTCTCAACAGGGGGGTAAGCGGAAACCGCGTCAAAGATTTGCAAAACCGCTGGGAGCAGGACTGCATCGACTTGAAGCCGGATTGGATCACCATTTGTATCGGGATCAACGATTGCTGGAGAAGGTATGACCGCAATGACCCCACGTCCCTGGAGACGTTTGCCGCGGGATACCGGCAGCTTCTGACGCGCACGACAGAAGAGACGGAAGCCCGCATCGTGCTGATGGAGCCCTTCGTCCTTCCCGTGCGGGAGGACCGTAAGGCGTGGCGGGAAGACCTCGATCCGAAGATCCATGCCGTACGGGAGCTGGCCCGGGAGTTCGGAGCCCGGCTGGTTCCGCTCGACGGCTTGTTTGCCCGCGCTTCCACGGAAGCGCCGGCCAGCTACTGGGCCCCGGATGGGGTACACCCGTCGGCCGCCGGCCACGGACTGATAGCCAGGGCGTGGCTGGACACGATGAAGGTGCAGTTTGTTTAGAGAAGAAAGCCGATATTCCGGATTTTGAGGAGTCTTTTCGAGATTTGAAGATAGCTTTTACGGAACAAGTACGGTATACAGGAAGTAGAGTGCGCACTCTACTTCCTGTTTTATGCAAAGGAGAATGGAACTGCAAGTCAGGCGCTGAAAAATACGTTCAAAAGGATGTGCTATGATGAACGCCGGTAATCGTACCTTTTCGCTCATTCTGTCTCTATGTCTGCTTCTTATGCTGGTTCCCGCTCAGGGCTACGCGGCAAATGCGAAATTTTCCGTACCCGCTTCCGCCGTAACGGCGAGTAAGCATGACGGCAACCTGCCGGCTAATACGGTGGACGGCAATCTGTCGACCCGCTGGTCCGCAAACGGTGACGGCGAGTGGATCCGCTTCGATCTCGGGTCACTCCGTAAAGTCGCTTATATCAAAGTTGCCTTCCTGAACGGCGACACGAGAACATCGACTTTCGATATTCAGACTTCGGCGGACAACGTTACGTATACGAATGTGAAAACAAATGTGACGAGCAGCCTGAGCGCGCAGCTTCAGACATTTGATTTTACGGATGTATCCTCGGTGCGTTACGTGAAGCTTGTAGGGCACGGTAACTCCGTCAATTTGTGGAACAGCTACACGGAAGTCGAAATTTATGGGGAAGACGGCAGCCAAGGGGGAATCCCCGTGTCCACTTCGGAAGGACTGGCAGCGGCTCTGAAAACCGCAAGCGCCGGACAGACGATTGTGCTGGCGGACGGCAATTACACGGTTAGCGGGAATAATCCGTCGATTTTAATTGAAAATAGAAACGGAACAGAGGCAAGCCCCATTACGATCAAAGCCGCAAACCGGGGAAAGGCGGTCATTACAGGTTCGACCACTTTCGAAGTCAAAAAATCCTCTTACGTAACAATCGAGGGCTTGAAGTTCGCCAATTCGGCCGACAAGGGCGTCTTATTGAACGGCTCCCATCATATCCGGCTGACGCGGAACCAGTTTGCCTTACCTGCACGGGGCGTGGACACTATCTGGCTTCAGGTAAGCGGGGCGAACAGCCATCATAACCAGATCGACCGCAACGATTTCGGCAACAAAACGGACACCAATCCTCTTATCGCCTATGAAGGGGACGGCCAGGGGAACATTTCCCAACATGATGTGATCGAATACAATTATTTTCACGATGTAGGTCCATGGGTCGACAACGGCAAAGAAACGATCCGGCTGGGCTTGTCCAAAATTTCGCTTTCCGACGGGTTCAACAAAATCCAGTATAATCTGTTTGAAAATACAGACGGCGAACCGGAAATCGTTTCCGTGAAAAGCAGCAACAATACCGTTCGCTACAATACGTTCAAAACGTCCAAGGGCGGACTTACTTCGAGACACGGCCATAACAACAGTTTCTACGGGAACTTCTTTCTCGGCGACGGGGTAAAATCGGAACAGGCGGGCATCCGCATCTACGGGAACGACCATAAGATTTATAACAATTACATGGAAAATCTGACGAACAGCGCGATTATTCTCGACAACGGCAATTACGACGGCGGAACGGGCGGTTATCCCTCGAATCCGAGCAAAGACGATCTGAAGGCTCAGTGGAGAATTTACCGGGCCCAAGTAGTCAACAACACGATCGTCAACAGCACGACCGGTATTGTAGTAGGTTCGGGCAAAGCGTTCACTCCGGTAGACAGCAGAGTAGCCAACAATATCGTGAAAAACAGCTCGGGCATTCTCTATAACGAGGCGGCAGCGACCAATACGGTATTCGAAGGCAACATCGGCTTCGGAGGGACCGTGACAAACAAAGGCAGAACGTCTGCCGAGATCTGGAATAAGAATCCGCTGCTGACGGTCGTGCAGGGGCTGCAGAAATTATCGGCTTCCAGCCCGGCGATCAATTATGCCAAAGGCTCTTATCCTTTTGTCCAGGAGGATATGGACGGGGAAACCCGCTCGGTTAACGATGCCGGGGCCGATGAGCGTTCGAGCGCGTCAAGCTTTACGAATCATCCGCTGACTCAAGCAGAAGTGGGACCGGATGCTCCCTGACTTTTAAGGGAAAAAGAAAGCTATGCTATCCGCAGTTTGCAAGGGTGTATAACGGAGGAGCCGGCACAGATTGTGCCGGTTTTTTTCTATGGATTGAAACGAAAGCGAAGAATAAAAAATTTGCCTAAATCGGCTGTTTTTGATAAGATACAGAACGAACGTTCAGTATTATTGTCCTGTGAACACGACGGGCAGGCACGGATGCCGTCAGACCATCCACGAAGGAGTGAAGCGGAGCGGATGAATAAAAAGCAGCTGCAAAGCGAACAGACAAAAAAACGGGTTGCGGATGCTGCCAAGACCTTGTTCGTCCAGAAGGGATACAAATCCACTTCTATCGAAGATATCGTGGAGGCCACGGGGAGCAGCAAAGGAAACATTTATTATCATTTCAAAAGTAAAGAAGGTTTATTCCTTTATCTGGTCGACGAATGGGAGCGCGAATGGGAAGAAAAGTGGATGGAAAAAGAACCGCTTTACAAAACAACGACCGAGAAGCTCTTAGGGATGGCGGAACAGATGGTTATCGAAGATTTGAACCATCCCCTGACCAAAGCGGCTGACGAGTTTTTTAATAACGAAGAGAAAACGAACGATGTGGAAGAACGGATTGCGGGGCTGGTGAACCGGCATTTAAAGTTCAATCAAGTACTGATTCAACAGGGGATGGACAGCGGTGAATTCAAAGGCGCCGATGTGGAACCTCTTGCGATGATACTGGAAAGTCTGATCATGGGGCTGAGCCAGATGTCGCGGAAATTGTCCACGGCGGAAGCATTGAAGCTGTACCGGCTGGCTTTCGGCGTCTTCCTGCACGGAGTAGCTAAACCGAGTTAATAGGGCGGACTGCCGGTGACAGATGAAGAAATTTTCGATTCGGCGCTTTGGCGTCTTTTATTACGCTCTCATACTGAACGAACGTTCAGTATACAAAATTAAGGGGACCCGGGATAGACTAAATAGACAGATTTGCGGAGGAGGGGATTGAAGTGGAGTTGCTTCTTAAAAACCGAGGAGCCGTACTGCTTCTCATGCTTAATATTTTTCTCGTGTTCACGGGTATCGGACTCGTTATTCCTATCATGCCGACTTACATGGATGAACTTCATTTAAACGGAAGCATTATGGGCTTACTCGTGGCCGCGTTTTCGCTGACCCAGCTCATTTTCTCGCCGCTCGCGGGCAGGCTTTCCGATTCGCTGGGCCGGAAGAAAATGATCGTGGCCGGTATGGTCATCTTCACCGTATCCGAGCTGCTATTCGGCGTCGTGAGTTCGCCCGTTCTGCTTTTCGCTTCCAGAATGCTCGGAGGGATAGGTGCGGCGCTGATCATGCCTTCGATTATGGCTTACATAGCCGATGTCACCACAACCGAGGAACGGGCCAAAGGAATGGGATTTATCAACGCCGCGATCACGACAGGCTTCATCATCGGCCCGGGTATCGGCGGCTATATCGCGGAATTCGGCATACGTGCGCCTTTCTACGCGGCTGCGGCCGTGGGCGCCGTCGCCGCGGTTGTCACGCTGTTTATTCTGCCCGAATCGAAGCCGGTGGAACCGCCCGTCAAAGCCGAAGCGGCTCCCGCGCAGAAGCAGAGCTTTATGGCTCAGATGCTGAGTTCGTTCCGGGAACCGTATTTTATCAGCCTGATCATCGTATTCGTAATGTCTTTCGGCCTGGCGAATTACGAGACGGTTTTCGGACTTTTCGTGGATCATAAATTCGGATTTACACCTAAAGATATCGCGTTTATCATTACGTTCGGCTCTATTTCCGGAGCTGTCGTGCAGGTCACGATATTCGGCTGGATCTTGAATCGTTTCGGGGAAAGAACCGTCATATCGGTCTGTCTCGCTATGGCCGGTCTGTTCGTTTTGCTGACTCTGTTCGTCCATCAGTACTGGATGATTGTCGTTGTGACGTTTATCGTATTTTTGTCCATCGATATTTTGCGTCCGGCGATCGGAACTCAGATGTCTAAAATGGCGAACGAGCACCAGGGATATGTAGCGGGCCTGA
Source organism: Paenibacillus chitinolyticus NBRC 15660 (assembly GCF_000739915.1). Taxonomy (GTDB): domain Bacteria; phylum Bacillota; class Bacilli; order Paenibacillales; family NBRC-103111; genus Paenibacillus_F; species Paenibacillus_F chitinolyticus. The sequence continues at coordinate 200,017 of NZ_BBJT01000001.1, forward strand.
ATTCGGCTTATACGAGCCTCGGAAATATTACGGGTCCGATCGTGGCCGGAGTTCTTTTCGACCGGAATTTGAATTTTCCGTATGTGTCGGCGGCTCTGATCTTGTTTCTATGCTTCGCCTTGTCTTTGCGGGCGGGAAGAAGAGGTTCGGAACCCGGCATTTCATAAAGCGACAGAAACCTTTATACTGGAAAGATGATAAGAAAGCGGGAGGCATGCACGATGCGGCATACAGAAGGTTATATCGAGGTACCCGGCGGTAAAGTGTGGTACAGCTCGGCGGGAGAAGGCGGCGGGACGCCCCTGCTCGTTCTTCACGGCGGACCCGGCAATACGCACGACCCGCTAAAAGCGGCTCTCCACGTGCTGGGAGACCAGCGGCCGGTTATTTTCTACGATCAGCTCGGCGGAGGGAATTCGGACAGACCCGAAGACGCTACATTATGGCATACGGAACGGTTTATCGAAGAACTGGCCTGTGTGAGAGAAGCTCTCGGCCTGGATGAAGTTCATATACTCGGGCATTCCTGGGGCACGATGCTCGCGGCTTCCTATTTGATCGAACGCAAGCCAACCGGAGTGAGAAGCGTCATTTTCTCCAGTCCCTGTCTGAGTGCGGCACGCTGGAAAGAAGACGCGGACCGGTTCCTGGCCGAATTGCCGGATGAAGTCCAAGCGGTCATCGCGCGCAGCGAGGAGCAGGGCACAACGAATACGGATGAGTATCGGGATGCGATGAAGGAATATTACAAACGGCATGTATGCCGGATCGATCCGCTGCCTGCGGTCATGCTGGAAAGCCGGGGCAAGGCTAATAAGGACATTTATATGTCCATGTGGGGTCCTTCCGAGTTTTGCCCGACCGGCAGTCTGAAAACATACGACGTGACACCGCGGCTTCATGAAATTAACGTGCCGTCGCTGTTCCTGTGCGGCCGATATGACGAAGCGGCGCCGGAGTCTACGTTTTACTATCACTCGCTTGTCCCCCGGTCGGACTTTCAAGTGCTGGAGAACAGCTCTCATGTGGGATATCTGGAAGAACCGGATGAGTATGTCCGTATCGTACGGGGCTTTTTAACTTCATAAGCAGCCTGGCAAAAAAGACAGACTTTCTTAAAAGGAAGTCTGTCTTTTTGATGAATAAGCCGCTGTCCGGAGCGTTGAGAGCGAGGCTGCGACCGGAGGTGACCAGCAGCCCGTTGTCCGAGAGGCAGCCGAGGCTGGCCAAGCGAAATCCGTCGGATCCGCATCGTAACGTTAGATTTGCCAACGGATGCTGTCCCGCGCCGTACCCCCGAGATGCGGGTGCTCGTCCCTTAACCGCTTGCTCGGCAGCAACGGACTAAGCTTGGCGCAATCTCCCGATCCTCTTCGTCGCTGCCTGGTTCTTAGAGACGGATTCCACCGGATACATCGAGAATCTGGGCAGTGACCCACCGGCTCTCCTCCGATGCCAGGAAGGCCGCCGCATCCGCGATATCGCTGACGTGTCCGAGCCGGCCCAGGGCCGTCATGCCGACCGCGTATTCCCGGACCGACGGATCGCTCAGGATCTCCGCGTTAATATCGGTTTCCGTGTAACCGGGCAGGATGGTGTTCACGGTAATGCCCCTTTCACCGAGCTGCTTCGCCAGCGGCAGAGTCATGGTGTTTAAAGCACCTTTGGTCAGTCCGTAGGCAATGGAAGCAGGGAACGCGATACGGGTTTCGGCGGAGGAAATGTTCACGATCCGTCCTCCGGTGCGCAGCCGGGGCAGCGCTTTCTGAATAATGAAAAACGGGGCCTTGATGTTGACGGCGATCAGCTCGTCAAACTGTTTCTCGGTCGTTGTTTCGATGGACCCTTGTGTGCCGATTCCGGCATTGTTGACGAGAATATCGAGGGAAGTGCTGCCCGTATGTTTGATGGTGAGCGTGTCCAACTGCTCGAACAACCGTTCCACGCCCATCATGGAGCCCAGATCGGCCTGCACGCTAAAAGCTCTTCCGCCGGATTCCGTAATTTCGGCAACGGTCTGCTCCGCCGCCTTCTTGTCCCGGCCATAATGAACGGCTACCCAAGCACCGTCATGGGCCAATCTCTTGGCGATCGCCTTTCCGATTCCGCGGCTCGCCCCGGTGACGAGCGCCGTTTTTTCGCGCAAATTTTGCATGCCAATCATCCTTTCCGGTTCTATACCATTAATTATATGGAAATTCGGGAGAGTAGACAGGTATAATTAAAGGGATTCATGCCGAATCACTTTCTGTTTTATAAGCAAAACTACTAAAGCGCTTTAGGAGGATTATGGATGAGAGAAACGGCAAAGCCCGACGATACCGACCGCAAAATCATGAATTTACTGCATACGAACGCGCGCATGCCGGTTGCCGAAATCGGCCGCCACATCTCCATGACCCAGCCGGCCGTGAGAGAACGCATCCAAAAGCTCGAGGAGCAGGGAATTATTACCGCCTACAAAGCCAAATTCGATCCCGGTAAATTAGACTGGGCATACAGGCATTTATGTTGTTTAAAACCGTCAAATGCAGGGAGTTTGTTCGTTATTGCGAATCTTCCCCGGAGGTTGCCGAGCTGTATCGGATAAGCGGGGAGTTCAATTATATGCTGAAAACGAGGAGCGAATCGATGGAGTCGCTTGCCGCGTTCCAGGACGCGATGATGATTTTCGGAGTATCCAATACGCTGATGATCATGCACGTTCATGCGGAGGACAAAAGTCCATTTTGACTAACTATCCGGCAATAGGGCAATGGAAGCAGAGTAAGATGTTCGATCTCAAATATTTCAGTTAAACGATTACCGGATTTCTGAATCGGGCGTTGGGTATCTCCGTTAGTTCAATAAAGTGAGCTAAAATTGTATTCCTATAGTGCATAGAATATAATGCAGCTATTCTCTAGATTAATTAGGCAAGAAGGTGTCGAATTGACTTTAGATATAGTTAATAGCGAGGTACACAGCCTTTTCGATCAATTTACGGATCTGATTCAAGGACAATCCCGGCTCCGGACATGGGAGCAGCATATTACGATTCCGCACGGGGTTGGACAAGGAAGCATCCTCAGAACGCGAATCCGTCCCGACATGGAAATCGTGATAACAGACGTGACCTATGCGCAGGATATGAAGCTGCGTATTCAGGAGGCTTGTCCGTTGTTTGAGCTAAGTTACTGCCTGAGCGGCGATGTTTATTGCGAGTGGGGCGGGAAGGAAAGTTATACCAGTCATTGGACGGGTAACGTGCTATTTTTCGAGGATGAATTGGTATATGAAGAGAAAAAGGCGGGTGTCCGCAATCATATGGTGGAAATCCGGCTATCTCCGAAGGAACTGTTTCATTATGCGGCCGATTTTACCGAGAAACAGAGGATGGAATCCTGGCTGCAGCGGCATAAGGGCAACATCGATAAATACCCGAATACGCCGGAAATCCATCGCTGTGTGTCGGATATGCTGAACTGTACTTATGACGGAGCGATGAAAAGGCTGTACATGGAGAGTAAAGCGATGGAGCTGATCGCTTTGTTCGGGGAAGTAGAAGGCTATGAAGCGGAGATTGGAAAAACGTTTTTGAACCGTGACGATCTGGCGAAGCTGGATCAAGCCAGGGAACTCGTGATTCGTCATTTCGAACAGCCGTTATCGATCCGTGAGCTGGCGAGAAAGGTCGGACTCAACGAATTCAAGCTGAAGAAAGGTTTTCGGGAACGTTTTGGCATGACTGTATTTGAACTGGTACGCAAGCAGAGGATGGAAAAGGCGCTTTATTGTATGGAAGTGCGGCGGATGAACGTCGGGGAAACGGCGGTATCCGTCGGCTACAGCAATTTCAGCAATTTCGCGGCAGCCTTCCACAAAATGTATGGGTATAATCCGAGTGAATACCTTAAGATGTTATCCCATCGGGATGCAGAAACAGAATAGATCAGTTTAAACGTTTTATAAAAGGATTTCGGACATAGGTATCATGTTCGGAATCCTTTTTTTGTTCCTTCAACTCCTTTTGTAGGGCGAGAAAATACCTTTACAGGTAGAACACCGTTTCATTTATCGCTGATAATAAGGATCAATTGATCAGGCTGGTTCGCTTCATTTGATGCCGGTTGATAGGAGGGGTTAACCGTGAAAGATCTAACAACTGTCTGTACAAGGGAACCCAGCGCGGCACCGCATGCCGATCCGCGCCGCTGGATGGCTTTAGTCCTGATTTTGCTGCCGACTCTTCTGATTTCGCTGAACAATTACATGATGCAGGTGGCGCTTCCGATGATACAGGGAAGCGTCCATGCCAGCTTTGCCGAAGCGCAGCTTATTTTTTCGGGATATTCGTTAGGGCTTGCCGTTGCTTTGATTTTAGGCGGAAAACTGGGTGACTTATATGGCCGAAAACGCATGTTACGGATCGGGGTTTTGGGTTTTACTTGTATGTGCCTGTTCGGCGGATTGGTATCGGACCCCACTTTACTCATCGTCATTCGCATCATCCAGGGTTTATCGGCAGCGATGATCCAACCGCAGGTTTTGTCCATTATGCAGAGCATCTTCCTCCCGAGGGAAAAGGGGCTGGTTTTTGCCATCTATGGGGCCGTCATCGGCATAGGGTTCACCCTTGGCCTGATTTTGGGCGGTTTTTTGGTGGACGGGAACCTGTTCGGCCTTAGCTGGAGGATCGTTTTTCTGGTTAATGTGCCTTTTGGACTGCTTGTGATGATGGGACTGCCGATGGTTCCCGAATCGCGCGGGCAATCCGAACCGAGTATCGACTGGATCGGCATTGCTCTTGTTATGTCCGGATTGTTTTTGCTTATTTATCCGTTAACGATCGGGCAAAAACAAGGTTGGCCGGTATGGATCTGGGGATGCTTGCTTTTATCGCTTGTGCTTCTGTTTCTATTCGTGCTTCTGCAGAAACGGAGAGAAGAGACGGGACGCGTGCCGTTGATGAAGCTTTCCATGTTCAAAATAGGTTCATTCCGGATCGGAATCATCACGGAGGTAGTTGTCTATCTCAGTATGTTCTCTTTTTTCTTCGTATTAAACTACTATTTGCAGGCGGGATTGCAATTTGATCTTAAATCGACCAGCTTAGTTTTTTTACCGATTGGCTTGGGATGTTTCGCCGCTTCTTTAATGTCGGCATGGTTGGTGAAAAGATGGGGAGTTGCGGTATTAAAAACAGGGATGCTTACGATGGGAGCGAGTTTATTTATACTGATTTGGTCACTGCATGCCGATGCCGTGCATTTACTTCATTTTCAAAACGTATTGATTCTGTCTGTATACGGGCTGGGTCTGGGCATGGCTACAACGCCGCTTGCTAATACGATCTTGAATCGCGTGCCGGCGGTATCGGCCGGAACCGGTTCGGGGCTGTTTACGACTTTTATGTATTTGGCGAACGCTTTGGGTGTAGCAGGGATCGGCATTTTGTTTTCTTCTGCGCTGAATTCGCCTCTTGCCGAAGCCGGCCTGGAAGATTACATCAGAGCTTTTTCCGTTACAACCGCCGCGAGTGGAGTGCTGGCTTTTGCCGCTTGTGCATGCATCAGTATGTTAAAAAAAGAGTGAGGTGACTGAAGTGAGTAACTTACTTGATGGTTACAGATTAAAAACCTAAAAACCCGGCGGACCGAGGTCCTGACCGGGTTTGCTGATTTTGCGCGTTTTACTTGATGGTATAAGGGAGCTTGAACGTCCAGAGCTCGGTGCCGTTTTCCGGAGAGCTGCTGTCGACGCCGAAATCGTTGTCGTTTACGATGACAAGCGTATTGCCGTTTACGAGAGAAACGCCTTCGACTTTCTCATACGGATATTTGAAAGGGACCAGATCGAGCAGCGTCCGTTTGGTAGGAGGAAGGATCTTCTGGTCTTTCAGCTCGGCCGGGGACATTTGCTCCAGTGTTTTACCGGCTGCTTTGGTATCGTCGTATTTGCCGAGAATGTTTGTCGCGTTAGACAGATCGATGAAATAGATGCGCTTAAGCTGCGCCTTGTCTCCCGCATTTTTGTCGCGTTCGTCGATAAGCAGCGTATTTTCATCCACGACCACGAGGTCGGAAATGACGATGTCCGCTTGCTTCAACCCTTTAAAAGCTTTAGCGTCTTCCGCGAGATAAGCGAATTCGGCTACCGGCTCCAGCGTTTGCAGATTAAATTTGATGATACGAAGTTGACGCGAATTGTCGGATTCCTTGTTCGGGCTACGCAGCGGGCTTTGCATTGCCATGAACATGTAACGGCCGTCCGGTGTGATGCCTACCGCTTCGGCGCCGCGGTTTTGGCGGAGCTTGTTGTAGACGGCCGGCAGTGTTTCACGGGCCGGTACAAGCGGTGTGGAAACTTGAGCGGCCCAGCCTTTAGGCACAATGCGCTCGATCAGGGTGCCGTCCCGTTTTACATGCACCAGGGAAGGTCCGTACTCGTCCGAAATCCAGAACGTATCGTCTTTGGGGTTGTAGGCCAGTCCTTCAACGTCGAGACCGTACGGATCGTAAGCGAGTTCTTTCTCGGCTTTGGCGTCGAAAGGCGCTTCGTCCCGGCCTTTGATGTTCGGCAAACCGCTGATGTTGGCTTTTCCCGTTGCCGGATTAATACCGTTCAATTTAAGCGGGAATTGGTCGAGAATGTTGATTTGACCGTCTTTAATTTCGATTTTGTAAATAGTCGGGGTATAATCGGCCAGCGGGAACGTGCGGACCATGGTTCCTTTTACTTCGACTTCTCCGTTCGGCCCGCGGTCCGCCGTTGTATAGAATACATTGTCGGGATCGCCCGGCAGGTGGGTCAGCGAGGAGCCGATGCCCATTTTGAGGCCTTCTGCAAGATCGGGAGCATTCAGTTTGTATTTGCCTGTCAGTGCAGGCTTGTCCGTCAGAGAGACACGGCTGCGGAACTCGTCCCAATCGACGTATTTGCCGGTCGCTTCGCTGATTGCGCGAAAAGGCAGATACAGGCTGCCGTCGATGTTTACGGCCGGAACGGACGGGGCAACGGTTTCCCCGTTGTTGGTGTAGGTGACCGAGTCCGCCGTAGAGCCTTTCAGATCCGCGGCAAAAGCGGAGCCTGTTCCGGATACGAGCGTGAGTGCTGCCGATGCGGCGATAAGCCAATTCTTTTTCATTTTTGCAGATCCCCTTCATAGATCGGATAGTATGTATGCGTTACTAAACCTGACTATAACAGGAGATTGTTAACGTTAAGTAAGTCTATATTTGAGATTTTGTAAAGGCGAAGCAGGGGATAGGATACAGCAGCATATTCTCATAGAAAAAGTAGGCCGGGAAGAAAGCTTGCGGCCGTTCGGACCCGGTGCCCGGGATGCGAGGACGAGTACGGGAATCATAGACCGGAGGGAGGTTATAGCAAGGCACCGCACATGAATGATTGGTACATAAAAAAAAGCTACCCCTGCAGGGATAGCTTCTCGCTTGTATTTAGGCATTCAGGCGTACCGGGTGCTCTCTCTCCGGTTTGTGTCTTTCGGCAGCGGAAAGCTTGAAAGAGACGAAGTTAATGACGATTGCCGCCGCGACCCCGGCCGCTCCGATCCATGTCACGGCATTCAGGGAGATACTGCCGACGATAATGCCGCCGATTCCGGCACCGGCTGCCATGGCAAGCTGCATCACGGAACTGTTCAGGCTGAGCATGATTCCGGATGATTCGGGTGCCATCGTGACGAGATTATACTGCTGGGTCGGGCCGGAAGACCAGGCGGCAAACGACCACAAAATCAGCACGGCGAATACGACGACAGGGGAGTGAGCGGCCAGCGTCAGCAGAAGCAGGGTGATGATGTGCAGAGTCATGCCGGACATGAGCGTGCGGTACACTCCCCATTTATCCGCGCTGTAGCCGCCAAACTTGGAACCGACGAGGCTGGCGATGCCGAATGCGAGCAGTGCGGCGCTTAACATTTTTTCGTTCATGCCGGTAATGGTCAGCAGATAAGGGGAGATATAGGTGTACGCGATGGAATATCCCCCCAGCCAAAAGAAACTTACCGATAAAGCCAGAAGGATTCTGGGTTGTTTAAGAAGGGCCATCTGCTCGCGCAAAGGAACGGGAGCGTCACCTTCCGTTTTCGGAATGGTAACGGACAAGATGAACATCGCCAGCAGGCCGAGTGCGCCGATACCGGCGAAAATCGTTTTCCAGTCGTAAGTCGCCGCAACCAGCCTTCCGAGCGGAACGCCCACAATGAGAGAAGCGGTAAAGCCCGTAATGACGGTCGCAATCGCGCTTGCCTGCTTACCGGAGGGCGCAATTTTGGCTGCTACGGTCAAAGCGGTTACGACAACCACCCCCGCGCCGAGCGCCATCAGAACACGGGCGCCCACAAAAGCGGCAAAACCCGGCAGAATAAATGCGAGTAAGTTCGCGACGACAAAAAGTCCGAGTGAATAGATCAGTAATTTGCGCCGTTCCCAGCGGGCGGTCCAAGCGATCAGAAAGGGTGTCCCCAGCCCGTAAACGAGCGAAAAAACGGTAATGAGCTGTCCTGCGGCAACCAGCGATATGTCGAGGCTGGCAGAGATTTTATCCAGAATTCCGGCAATGATGTACTCGGACGTTCCCACCAGAAAGCTGATCAGGGCAAGCATGTAGATTTTCCATGTTTTAAACATGTTGTCATCCTCTTTTCTTAATAGTATTATATTTCTAGAAATATAGAAATAAAAAGGGCAGCGGTGTTAAAAGCTGTTTAGGTACGTAAACGTTTCATACGGAACTTTAAAAGTACGTATTTTTGATATTTCTAGTTATATCGAAATATAGAACAAAAATTATTCGATCAAATAAGGCGCAAATTTTTTGACCGTTTCTTCATTTAAGCTGTAATAAATGTAGGTCCCTTTTTTCTGGGAATGAAGCAATCCGCAATCAGATAATTGTTTCAAATGATGAGACAACGTGGAAAGAGCGATGGATTCCAAGCGGCTCTCGAGATCCGCAGGACAGAGATTGCTTTCCTTGGTCAAAATTTGAATGATTTTATAGCGGGTATGCTCACCCAGTGCCCTGTGCACTTTAACGGCTTGATTAGTTTCCATACTTTCCACACCCTTTTTCTACCGGCCTTACACGCTGCCTGCCGCTTTTCTTATTTCTAAACTTTTCGAAATAACTATACCATGCCTTCATTCAAAAGTAAACGCCTTACAACCAAGTTATCGAATTATTTTGAACAACGAAAATAAAAAGCTGCCCGCGTCCAAGAAGGACGTCGGGACAGCTTCTTCTATTCCGAAACGGAACAAAGGTTTATTTCAATGCCGTATAGATGGCATCCAAAAGGTCTGCACCCAGGTTTTGACCATATTCCCAGAACATGATGCCGCCCAGGTTGTTGCTTTTGAGATAGTTGACTTTCTGAGTCAGAGACTCCGCGTCATCGTAGCTCAGCATGCTGCTGCCCTTAGTGAGGTAGGGAGCTTTGGCAACGTCGTCCCATTGACGGGTCCAGCCGTTTTTGTTGATGTAGCTGGCTTTGAGCTCGTCATACGTGTAATCCCCGGCACCGTGGGAGTAGAAAGCTCCGCCGATTACGATTTTTTCGGATGGAACGCCGCGTCCCTTGTAAAGCTTCACCGCATTGTCCACACTGTAGTTGGAGTTCAGAGAAGACGTGTACAGGTTCGTGTGGTGGGTGTTGGCGCCGACCTGCATGTCGTAGGTCATAATGTTGATGAAAGTGAAGTAAGGGTGTACGCCTCCCAGGTCGATTCCTTGCACACCGTACTCGGAAGCGCCCATTGCCGCTGTAATTTCATACTTTTTGTTACCGGTACGGCCGTCGGCCGCGCTGCCGGCATCGAGAACTTCACGAAGTTTTTGCAGGAAAAGGGTGTAGTTTTGTTTGTCCGCCGTTGTCGGATACTCCCAGTCCAGATCGATTCCGTCGAGTTTGTTAGCACGGATATACTGCAGGGCGCTGTTAGCGAAAGCCGTACGGTTCGCATCCGTGGAAGCTGCGCTCGTGAAACCGTCTGAACGGCCCCAGCCGCCTACGGAAATCAGAACCTTCAAATCGGGATTTTTCTGTTTCAGCGTAACCAGTTGAGCGATTTGGGAAGTATCTCCGCCGCTGACGCCGTTATTGGCGACATCCGCAAATGCATAGAAGATGTGCGTCAATTTGTTGGCGGGAACCGTGTTCACGGCCGGGAAGTGCCAGGAAGCAACGTAAGCGCCGTTGATTTTGGTCAGCGGCGTCGTACCGCCTCCGTCCGAGGACGTAGTCACCGCAAGAACATTACTGGCTGCGGATAAGTTGCCGGCTGCGTCTTTCGCTTTAACGCTGAAAGAGTATGCCGTATTGGCTGCCAGGCCGGTTACCGTAGCGGTTGTGCCGGTTACCGAGACAGTCAGCGCGGAACCGTTGTAAACGTTGTAGCCGGTTACGCCGACATTATCCGTGGAAGCATTCCACGAAAGGGTAACACTTGTGGAAGTTTTGCTGGTCAAGGTCAGTCCTGCAGGAGCAGTCGGTGCCGTTGTATCCGGCGTGCCGCCTGTGCAGTCGCTGACGTATTTCCAGCTGCCCCATGTATTTGTCTGGGAAGGCGTTTCGCCCTGTGTCCACCATTTCGCTTCGAATACTTTCCCGTTGTAAGAAACTTTTTGTCCACCCGTATAAACTTTGGTAGAATCCCAGGCCGCATCCGTACAAGCGGCAGCCGCAGCCGAGACATCAGCAGCCGCGGAAGCCTGCCCGGTATTCAAACCAAGGAAAGGAAGCAGAGAAACTAGCAGGGATACGATCAGCAGAATACGGAAAAGGACCTGCTTGGGAGATTGAGAGCGAATAGATTGCCAATTCATTACATATAGCCTCCTTTAATGAATAAATTTGATACCGCTTACATTATTTCTTTTCGCTACTTCACCTCACTTTGTAAAGACTCCCGGTCCTTTGTTCAGGCCAATAAAAGGCTAGCCCGAGCTCAAGAGTTAGCAAAAAACGAATGCATACTCCGTCATGCGGAAGCGGGAGTCATCTAATCTTGTAAAGTTTGCTGCTGCAAGTCTATGAATCTGCTTGCTCTCCTATTATCGTTTAAACTTTTTACCAGAAAAAGGGGTATTTTTTCATTATCAGGGAGAAATTTTCTCTTTTTTGACATTTTTCATCAAAGGAACGTGGCACTTAGAGACAAGTCTTGAAGTGCGCAGTAAGCGGGGACAGCCGGCTATTTTCGGGGAATTACCGAGTAAATGGGTATCTTCCAAGAACACAATACTTTTAAAGCTACTATATATAGAATGTGTCGAGATCAAAAGCTGAAAGACACCCAGGTAGTTTAGGAGAGGAGAATGTGTGATCAAACCTTCACTTGAAACTCAAGGTGGCCGTGCATCCACGGGCTTGACCCGGGATACGGGAGGAAGAATTCACTTGGTCTGGCGCATCTTGCTCGGCTGGCTTTCGTTCGTCGTCGCATTGGGAGTGGCCGTCGCCGTAACCTTAGCCGCGCAAAACTACGGATTCCCGGTCCTGGCCCAGCAAATTATCCTTGCGGTCGTGACTACGGGTATTGCCGTGCCGCTCATTTACTTGTTGAGACGCTATGCCGACAACCGGCCTTGGAGCGGATTGGGATTGAGTCCTCTTCCGTCGGGATTCCGGTATTTGCTGCTGGGCGCAGGCTTTCTAATCGCGATGATGGGCATTGCTCTGCTCGCGGGAACGCTGGCAGGCTGGGTCCGGGTGGTAGATGTTCACTTGCCAGTGGAGACCCTGCTCGTCATTCTGATTAACATTCCGATCGCTTTTTTCTACGAAGCGTTTCCGGAAGAAGTAACGTTCCGTGGCTATCTATACGGCAACCTGAGCGAGCGATTCAACAGATGGCTGGCACTGCTGTTTCAGCTTATTCTTTTTGTGCTTGCCCCTGTCGCTCTGACGGCCGCCCTGGTTGCCGCCGGAGTAGGTACCTGGGATCTGATTACGATCGACTATGTCGTTAATTTGCTTGCCTTCGGTATCGCGCTTCAATTGTGCCGGATCTTTACCGGAAATTTGTGGATGTGTATCGGATTTCATCTGGCTTGGCTGGAAATGGTCCGTTTTGTGATTGTTCCTTCGGACAGTGCCCTTATTGAAGTGGAGTATTTGTCGCCTTACGGAAGTTACCTGGTGTCGCTCGGTTCTGTAACGATCGGTATTCTTGTGCTGCTGTACTGGACGTACCGGAACAGAAATCGTCAGAAGTAGATTCGAGAATAGCCTGGCCCCCTTTTGTTGAAGCGGTAGTAAGCGGGACGGAAGGACTATGGGAAAATCGGCACATACGACCCGCAAGAGGGAATGTGCCGCTTTTTTTGCCGGGAAAAAATCCCCACCCTTATTCGCGCCCGTAATGAAGTCCGTGCTCGTAAGCCTGCTGAAGCAAATCCTGAATATGGTCCGGATTGGAGCTTAAAGTATCATACAGAAATTCAACTTTGGAACTCGGAATTCCGGCATATTCCGCCAAGCCGACATTGAGCTGATGGTTGACCATCTGGTCGTAGTTTCTTTTTGCCAATTGTTCGGATGTCGCGCCCGCAAGGCTGAGCCACAATACTTCCCGATGAGGCAGCTTTTGGGGGCCATAGGCAAATCCGTGGTTCCATACGCGTTCGATGTATCCTTTCAGCATGGCCGGCAAGCCGTACCACCAGAGCGGGAAAATGTAAGCCAAACCGTCGTGTCGTTTCATGCGTTCTATTTCGGCCATCACTTCAGCGGAATACTGTTTACCGCTGTCCGTCCAGTCTGGCTCATCCGGTTCGTTCAGGACGGGATTGAACCTGCTGCGGTAAAGATCCAGCACTTCCGTTTCATGGCCTGCATCCTGAAGGCCGCGTGTGAAGCGGTCGGTAACCGCCATGGTCAAGGAATCGGTTCTCGGATGGGCAACAACCGTCAATACTTTCATTTCTTTCCCTCCTCAGTAAGAAATAGGCGTACGCCGAATGGTTCGAAAGGGTTTCGGACATGCCGTTCAAGTTCAAGCATACCGCCTCACTGCCGGCTATCCATATTTTCAAAGGAATGTTGTATTCCCTCCTTTTAACGGGTACAAGGAAATTATGCATCGTGGGATGGGGAAAGGGAAGTACGCACTTTTTTGTCTTATTTCTACCAAAAAGTATCTTAGGCACCAATTGGTGCGTGTAAATTCGCTTTGCAGCCGGGCTTTTTTCGGACCTTGCGCCTTAGCGGAGCCGGGTTCACATTTAGACAAATACTGGTTAATATCACCCGGGTAGGTTAAAATGGGCGTAAGAACCGAACGATAGAATTCGGATAAATAAGGATGTGCAGCAACCGATGCCCGCGAAACCAAAAAATCAACGCACGTACAATATTCCGGTGGAAGCGACCTTGGATGTGATAGGGGGAAAATGGAAAACCGTTATTTTGTGCTGCTTGACCGAAGGCCCCAAAAGAACGAGCGAGTTGAAAAAAGATATACCGGCTATCACCCAGAAAATGTTGACCCAGCAGCTTAAAGAGCTCGTGGAAGACGAAATTATCATTAGGACTGTATACAATCAGGTTCCGCCTAAAGTGGTGTACGAACTAAGCCCGCTTGGCCGGTCGTTAGAATCGATTCTGGATTTAATGTGCGACTGGGGAGACCAGTATATCAAGGGGTATATCAAGTGAGGCAAGTGGAACAAGAAAAAACGCAGTCATTCCATAGATCATAAAACAAGCTGGCCCGGTCTTAACCGGTGCCAGCTTGTTTTGTCGTGAACACGGATGCGAAGAGCCGTTTATTTTAAAAGATTGTAAACCGCCTGTGCGCTTTCCGCACGGGTAAGGACGGCTTGCGGTGCGAATTTGTTTCCTTCGCGTCCGTTCAGCAGCCCGGCGGCAGCGGCTTTCGCGACATCGCCTTTGGCCCATTCATGGATGCTTCCGGCATCCGTGAAAGAGACAGAAGGCGATTCGGCGGACAGCTTTCCGTGCTTCGCTTCGTAAGCGCGGATCAACATCGCGGCCATCTGCTCGCGGGTAACCGATCCGCCGGGCTCAAACAGTGAATCCGTCATGCCGGTTACGATTCCCGCATCAAATGCAGCGGCGACTTCTCCGGCAAACCAGTCTCCTGCTTTTACGTCGGAAAAGGGGGTGGCTGCTTTTGCAGGCAATCCCAGAGCGCGAACCAGCAGGGCGGCGAATTCGGCCCGGGTCACCTGACGCTGGGGACTGAAGAGGTCCTTGGTAACACCGGTTACAATCAACTTGCGGCTCAGCTCGCTGATTGCCGGATACGCCCAATGACCGGCATTTACATCCTGGAACGATTTGCTTACCTCCAGCAGGCCGTAAGTACTGAAATGGCGGATACTCGCCATGATCGTTCCGCTGCCGGATGGTCTCTGATCGGCGATATACTGGAGCGTTCCGTCTCCGGCTAAGTGATAGAGCCCCGTGCGGCTCAGGTCGCTTCCTTCCGCTGACTGAAACGAGATCTCAAGCGGAGCAGAGAAGCGGTCCATCACCGCTGCAGTCTTGCCTCCGGCCCGGACTTCCATCCGGAAGTCGTACAATCCCCGGGTGCGGATTTTAGCGCCCAGCTTATTTTCAGCGGTTTGAACCAAAGCTTGCAGATGACCCCCTTCGACGGGCTCCGCTTTGAAAACGAGCTTCGCACCTGTATCGGCGGTCAAATCCTGCCACTGCCGGATCACCGGGTTCGGTATCGTTACGCTCACGTTGGCAAACCGAAGAAGCAGCGGGCGGCTATTGCCAATCATCGTGCCCGTGTCAGCCGGCAGATGAACTTCGCGGATGCCGGCTGGAACGGATACGGTAACTTTGCCGTCCGTTTCCTTAAAATCCGCGGGTTCTATGACTTGAACCCCGTCTCTGGGTGTTGGCATAGGCGTAGGCACGGACGGATTTGTCGGTCCTGATCCGCCAACTGATCCGGTGCCGCCAGAGCCGGATCCGGATCCGTCGGAGCCCGTAGAAGACTGGGCGGTTGCCGCAAGGGTCGTACCGCGGCTTTCCAAGCTGCTTCCGCGTTCGAGAGCCGTAACGACGTACGTGGAAGTCGTACCGGCCTTAACGGTGTTGTCAACGACAGTTTGAACCCCCGCCGGTCCGACTTTTACCTGTTTCCAGATATGAGCAGGATTCGACGTGTCGGGTGCGCCGGTGCCGGCTGATCTGTAAATCACATAGGTGCCCGCCGTACTGCCCGCCTCGTTTTGAATATTCAGCTTGATGCCGCTTCCTTCGACAGCGGCCGTTACGGCCGGGGCGGCCGGAAGCGACTTGGAAAGCCAGCTCATTTCCGGCATGAGGGAAGGGTATTTATACAAATCGGTTTTTAACCGGTCCCGGAAACCGAGTTTATTTTCCAGAACCTGCACGGCGGAGAAGAACATACTTCCTTTCACGTCCGCAAAGTTCCGGTTGAATAAGATTTGGTTCGGCAGCTGGTCCGGATCCAGCCAGTTCGGATCGTCGGCTCCGATCTTATGAACGCCGTGGCCCGCATAGAGCAGGACATGTTTCCCCTCTACCTGGCGTTTCCACCAGTCAATAAGCTTGTCGTATGCAGCGGGACTGTAATTGATGTTCCAATAAAGCTGCGGCGTAATGTAGTCGATCCATTGCTCATCCACCCATTTCTTGCTATCCGCATAGATCGCCGAGTAGCTTTCCAATCCGTTCGTCTCGGAACCTGCAGGATCGTTCGCTTTGTTTCTCCAGATCCCAAACGGGCTAATCCCGAACTGGACATAAGATTTGGATTTCTTAATCTCGGCGGAGAGCTGCCGGATCAGGGAGTCTACGTTGCTTCGGCGCCAATCCGCTATGCTCATGCCCGATCCGTAGGCCGCATATTCCGCAGCATCGGGGTAATCCATGCCGGTTACAGGATACGGGTAGAAATAGTCGTCAAAATGTACTGCATCGATATCGTAGTTGTTCACCACTTCCATGATGCTGTCGATAATATACCGCTTGACTTCCGGGTTGCCCGGATTATAGCCGAGCTTGCCTCCGTAAGAGACGACCCAGTCGGGGTGCCTTACCGCGGGATTCGAATCAGCCAGTTTGCTTTTATCCGTATCGTTGCTGATGCGGTAAGGGTTGAACCAGGCATGAAGCTCCATATTCCGTTTATGAGCTTCCTGTATGGCGAAGGCAAGAGGATCGTATCCCGGGTCTTTGCCTTGAGTTCCCGTCAGCCAGGCTGACCAGGGATTTAAAGCGGAACGGTAGAACGCGTCCGAAGTGGGGCGGACCTGATAAATCACCGTATTGATTCCGGTGGCTTCGAGCTCGTCAAGCAAATGGATCAGCTGCCGTTTCTGCTGCTCGGCATCGTAGGTTCCTTTAACGGGCCAGTCGATATTTTCGACGGTCGCAATCCAGGCGGCTCTCATTTCATGTTTGGGAGCGCCGGTTTCTTTGTTAACGACCAGTGAATAAGTGTCTGTTTTGCCGTTTAGCGAGGCACTGATGGTCGTGACACCTATGGATTTGGCCGTGAGTGTTCCGCCGGCGTCGATCTCGGCTACGGCGGGATTGCTGCTTGTATAAGTCACGCCGCTTATCGCTGCCGCCGGTGGTTGGGGAACGTCAAGCAGCGTATAGGTGGCAAGTACTTTAGCTTGTCGCACGGCTCCGATATTCATCGATTTCATGTCGGACAGTTGGATTTTAGTCAGAACCGGAACGGGTTCGATAACCGTTACGGGAATAACCGCCTGCCGGCCTGCGAAAGTAACGGTCACCGAAGCGGAACCGGGTGCTTTTGCCACAATCTTCCCATCAACCGATATTTCGGCTACAGAAGGGTTGGAACTTACAAACCGGGCTTCTTTCGTGACTTCGAGTGAATCGGCTCTATTGGCGTAAACTGCGAAAACTTTGGGAGTGCCGGTCCGGCCAGCTTCCAGTTGATCGGGTGCGAATGCCTGGATGCCCAGCACCTGCGGTTCGTCAACCGTGACGTTCACTTCAAATGCGGCAGGCTGGCTATCGGAATAGAGAGCGGTGATAACCGCATTTCCGGCTTTAAGCGCGCTTACCCGGCCACTGCCGTCAACGACGGCCACATCCGGATTGCTGCTGTAAAAACGAACTCCGCTTTCAACTTTTTGAGGCGAAGTGCTGTTGGCTTTGGTCATATAGACCTCTGCGGTTTTGCTCTGACCTGTTTTCATCGGGGTCAGTCCGGTCAGGTCGAGTCCCGTTATTTCGGTGTCGGAATAAATCGCGCTCAACCGGTCGTAATAAAGAACACCGGCGTTTTTGTTCGTATCTTTCGTTTCAACCAGATAAAGGTCCATAAATTTGAAAGGACCTGACTGTGTGGAAGGAATCTCTGCGGTTACGTAACGCCATCCTTTCCAGTTAAAGGCGGTGCTGCTAGTAAAATCAACGGTAAAAGAAACGCCGGCCTGATTTCTGAGCCTGGCGCGCAGCCAATGACTGCTTTCGTCTCCGTAAACCCAGACACCTATTTTCTTCGGTGTGCCTTCGATCGGTCTGTCGAGAGCTCCCGTATCGGGATTGCGGAGACTGACGAATGCGGCAGACGTGCCCGCTGTTCCTCTCATATCATAAGTAAATTTAAGGGAGCGGCTACCGTAAAGCACGGGTTCGGGCCTTTCCGCCAAACTGATGGAACTTTTCGTTCCCACCGCGCCCGCGGTTCCCGCGCTCAACAGCGCTTTACCGTTACTAACGGTTTCAAAATCCTCAATTACGGCTGTCGCTTTACTTCCGACCATTACGAGCGCTTGGGTGCTTAACCCACCGTAAGTGGCGGTTACGTAACCGGCCTTGAATCCGCCGCCGCCTGCCGCTGCCGTCAGCAAGCCGTTCGAATCAATCGTGCCGATGGCACTGTCGGCGGACCAACTGACATCGCCAGCCTGCAGGGGAACTACACTCCCGTTGGCATCGTAGGCAGATGCGGCAAACTGCTGCAAGGAGGAAGGAGTAACGGTTACGGGATTGGGAGTCAGGGCGATTGAATTATAAGTACCGTTGGTGACGCTGGTTGCTGGACCAGCAAGGAGAGAAGAAGATGGAGTAGAGTAAGCGCTTGCAGAAATGGAAGGGAATAAGCCGAGCAAGAGTGCGAAGGCCAGAAATAATGAGAGAGTGGGACGATAGCCCCTAAATGTGCGATCCAATCAAATATCACTCCTTCTCTGATTTTAAAAGGGTCAGCTTTTGGAAATGCTCAATCTGTACGAGCATTCAGAATGTAGGATGAGACCTCCTTCCTGCTTTGGCAATCAGCTCTATTATAGAAAAACATATTTGGAGAATCAATCCATTTTATTTTTCTTGTGTGATGATTCTGTATAGTCGGTTTAATGAAGATGGAATGAAGCCGTATAATAACTATCTCAAGGAGTGGTTGGTATGAGTCAAGTCAAGCCGTCAGCGGTAACACCTTTCCTGACCTTTACAGGGCAGGCGGAAGAAGCCATGAACCTGTATACATCGGTATTTGAAAACTCCGAAATCATCCGGATTACGCGGTATGGCCCGGGTGAACACGGCGAGGAAGGAAGCGTCATACATGCGTCGTTTTCCTTAAACGGACAAGCCTTCATGTGCATAGACAGTAGTGTGAAACACGACTGGACGTTTACTCCCGCTATTTCGTTACATTCGTTTTTCGAAACCGAGGAAGAAATTCGGCGGGTATACGAAGAACTGTCCCGGGGAGGACAAATTTTAATGCCTTTGGCTTCTTATCCGTTCAGTAAAATGTTCGGCTGGATTAGTGATCGTTACGGAGTCACTTGGCAGCTCCAGTTGGCCGGCAGTTAAGAAAGGATAGAAACCGTCGCTGCTATCCTCATTAAACGCAGTAAGTTAAACCGAAAGGGGCTGGATGATGCCAACGAATATAAAAGACGGGCGGATGGAGACCGGTTATTTCCAAGGCCCTTAAAAAAGCCTTGGAAGAACCGCAGATTACGGAGTTGCTTCAAAAAATCGAAGCGGAAATCGGGGGAGCCCCGAGATGCCGAATGGAATCCATGCACCGATGTTTATGTGAAATAGGAATCCATTATTCGAGGTTTACGGAAGTATGTATGGGGAAAGCGGAGAGAGGATTGGAAGCAAATTTAAACAGTACGTTCTACTGACTATCCGGGAAATTCAAGTCTCCATTCATTCGACTTCATCCAGGAGCCTTTGGGGAATTCCACTTCCGTTTCTCCCGCGAGAGTGAATCCGAGCTTCCTGCAAATGGCGTTCGAGGGGAAGTTGGACACACCGGGAAACGCATAAACGATCGCGCCGGGCACATCGTCTCGCAGGATGTCCAGCATAGCCGAAGTTGCGGTCATGGCAATACCGTGCCCTTGAAACTCCGGCAGTACGCCCCAACCCACTTCAAAAACGTCCTGGTCTCTCCAGTGCTGCGCCCAGTAGCCTACGTTGCCCACAGCTTCGTCTCCGAAAAGAATCGTAAACATGCGTACCTTGCCCGGTACGGCTTTCATGTATCTCTGATGCCTGGAAGATAAAGCTTCTTCCGATTCGGGGCCTCCAAGATGGGCCCACATTTCTGCCGTATTCATCTTCTTGAGCAGAGTAAGGTCGTTTTCGGACCAGGGACGGACAGAAATTTCAAAGCTCGCCGATTTGCCGGAATGGGGTGCGTTCATGGTTAGCAATTCCTCCGTTATTTACTAATATCTCCATTTTAGAACAAATGTTCTTATATTTCAAGCGTTATTTATTTTTAAACCTTACAATGAACGCTTGCCATACAGGGCTGAGACCTTTTGCCATATGCGGGTAAGAAAAAGCGCCGCTTCCCATAACCGGAGGCGGCGCCTGTTTGTCAATTCGCTTGGATTTCCACTTTATATTTGCTCGAAAGATAGGTTTCCGTTTTCGATGTCCATAGGACTTGGGGATACATTTTACCCGGTTCCGGAGAAGTCAGCTTGTAACGGATCTTCGCGTGCCCGCTGTCGTTCATCTCGATGTTCGTAATCGCAATGCCGTATCCGGGGCTGGGCTGTTCTCTGCGGGTGAGTACGATTTTGTTGATGTCCGCGTTTACCTTTTCGATCGTAAAGCTTACTTCCTGATTTTCTTGATTGTCCGTCTGTTCCTTGTGGCGGTCGGTAAATTCAATCGCTTTGGCGATCATGCCCGCCGCTTCCAACCGGGTAATGCGGTCCTGCGGATGGAACAAACTTTTATCGTCGAGCGTGGCGACCTTCATAAGCAGCAGGTTCTGAATGCTGCCTTGATACAAGGGGGTCATCTGATCTTCGTCCGCGACCCGGATATACATTTTGATCAGCGGATAGTCTCCGGTCGCCTGGATTCCCTTATAGAGAAGCTGTGCGAACTGTTCCCGGGTCAGCTCGGCCGACGGGTCTGCAGCTAGTTCGACCGGGAGTCCGTTTTTTGCGGCGATATCAAGCGATTCGGCATACCAGGGCGCGTTCGGGTTTTGCAAAGTTACGTCCGCTGCCTTTAACTGGAGTGCCTTGACGATCAAATGTACGCCCTGAACGGACGTCAGTTTGCCCTGAGGCGCAAATTTGTCCTCCGACACGCCCTGAATCACTCCTTTGCTCTGCAAGGACGTGATAACGGCGGCATCCGCGCCTTGAACGTCGGAGAACGCCGAAGCGGAAGAAGCAGCCAGCAGGGAACATCCTAGAGTCAGCGCTGCAATCATGTTCTTTTTATTTTTCATCGTGTAGTTCACCTCAACCTTACTGACGGAAAAAATTTCTAGAAGGTTGCTTGTTTCAAACCGCCGATACGAAATGTATACCGTTTAAACGTCTCCGGCGTTCATATACCGGATATCTTCAATCCGCACACTGTATTCTCCGGACGGTGTCTGGATCGTAAACGTCTGTTCCCGCGTCCCCAGCAGAAGATGGCTTCCGATAGGGGATAAGAAAGAAATTCGGTTGCTGGAAGGGTCCGTTTTGGAAGGGAAAACGATCGAATACGTATCCGACTCGTTATCCTCCAAGTAGCGGATCTGTACCTTGCTGCCGATAAGCACCTTGGAATGCAAAAGCTCCTCGCTAAATTCGCTGATCAGACCGGTGAGAGCTTCGGAATACTCCTGAAGCCGTTCTTCGGTATAGGTCCGCGATTTCGTCGGGGAGGGGAAATATAGCTCCAGGAACTGATGCAGTTCCTCGTCGAAATAGACGAGCTGGTTGATGAGCTGATGCCGGGAACCCGTCAGACTAAGGTTCATAGTAGATTCCTCCTTCCATCCCCAAATCCGCGCCGGTAATGCCGGTCAGCCTTTCTTTCCAGTATGTCGTCATAGGGGTGTGCCTCCTTATGTAAAAATAAGACTCCCGGTAGGAGCCCTTCCTTCTATACTATCAGAATTTTCCGTAAAAGCTATCCATGATCGGATTTCCTTGGGGGAATATGGTAGGATAAACATAACTGCTTCCATAAAGGTGATCGCATGCTTTATTATTTTCTGGCTCTCTCGCTGGCATCGCTTATTCTCCTGATTCCACACCTTCATAAGGAGACAAACCGGTGGGCGGCGTTTTTTCTTTTCAGCGCTTCCATAGGCGGATTGACCGGGCTGCTCCGGCAAAAAGGCTTAACGGATCTCGCTTACGCATCGGAATTTATCAATCATACCCTGACGCCTTACGGGGTGCTTGTCTTTAGTCTCGTTTACTCCGGCGTTTTGGAAAACAGGCCACGGGCCCGACGAATGGTCAAAGGACTGCTGCTTCTGCCTGTTCCGGCCATGCTGATCTATACGGTCTCGCGGGATGCGTTTGCCATCCATTACGGTCCGCTGCTTTTGTGGACGGCTCCTTATTATTTGGGCGCCTGTTCGCTGCTCGTCCTTTCTCTCCGGAGAGAAGGGAATCCCGTCCGCAAAAGAAACCGGCTTATCACTACGCTGATCATCGTTCCCACCCTGCTTGGCGTACTGCTGTTTATTAACGTGGCGCGGGTGTTCTCGCCGGAATTCGACTTTTTCAGCTATGTTTCCGTCTTTATGATTTATTCGTTCGCGGTGGCGCTGCTTTGCGTTTTTGTATACGGCGTATTGGGCATCCGGCTCCGTTTTGAAAGGGACTCGCTCGACACGACCATGCAGGCGGTCACATCCGGTACGACGCTGCTCAACCATTCGATCAAAAACGAGCTCGGCAAAATAGCGCTCAGCACGGTGAATTTGCAGGGAAGTCTGGACGAAAAAGACGAGGAAGCGAAGGAACATCTGCGGATTATCGCAGCCGCCTCCGATCACATGCTCGAAATGGTAGGCCGCATTCATAACCGGACGAAAGAGATTGCGCTTAAGGAACGGCCGGTCCCTTTCGATGAACTGGTCATGGAAGTTGTCCGCCGGCACGGACAGTTATTTGCGCGGCAGGGGATTGCGGTCCAAACCGTCTTCGACTGGCGTCCGATTGTCCGGTTCGATCCTGTGCATCTGACGGAGGTCATCGGCAATTTGCTCGGCAATGCGGCCGAGGCGATGCCGGACGGCGGAACGCTTACCGTGACGCTGGCATCGGTCCGTCATGGCGCGGTACTGAGCGTCGCCGATACGGGCGCCGGAATTCCTTCCGACCGGCTGTCGCGCGTGTTTGAGCCGTTTTATACGACTAAGACAAAAGCGGCCAATTACGGGCTCGGTTTGTCGTACGTGTATAACGTGATGCAGAAATCCGGAGGCTCGGTGGAGATTTCCAGCAAACCGGCAGCGGGAACGTGCGTGCGTCTTTATTTTCCGCGCAACAAAATTGTTCAACTAAACGGAGAGAAGCCCGATGGAACTAATTAAAGTCTTGCTGGTGGAGGATGATCCGGATTGGATCAAAGCGATGACTTCCTATTTAAATAAGGAAGACGATCTTCTCGTCGTCGGCGCGGCCGTTCATCCCGATGAGGCGGTCAGTATGGCGGCGAAACTTGATTTCGACGTAGTTCTGATGGATATTCAGCTGACCGACCGCGGACTTGACGGCATCTATACGGCCGTGGAAATACTGGAACTACGCCCGGCCAAAATCATTATGCTGACTTCCATGTCGGACGAGCATGTGATGACGGAAGCTTTTACAGCTGGGGCCGTCAATTATATTGAAAAAACGAGGTTCCGTGAAGTGCCGCACGCCATACGCAGCGCCTATCGCCATCCCGCCGCCATGGACGCTCTGCTGAAGGAATTTTCCCGGTTGAAAAGGGAGGAGCAGCTTAAAAAGCTGACGACCGCGGAACGGGAAGTATACGAGCTGATCGAAGAAGGCTACACGCAGTCCCAGATCGAGAAAAAGCTCGTGAAGGCGGAGAGCACTCTGAAAAACCAGGTGAACAAAATGCTTAAAAAGCTGGGAGTCAAAAGCAGCAAAGAAGCCGTGGAAAAAGTGCGCCGACGGGGGATTTCGCGGGATAAACAGTCGGACTGAGCACATCAGCCGAATGGAAGGAAGGTAAGGGGTTCTATGATTTGTAGAACCTCTTTTTGCCGCGTTCTAAATAAGTTAGAACTGAGCAAAAGCGCAATTCTGCCCTATACTGGCGTTAAGACAGCGAAAAATAGAAAACAGATGCCGGGGAGCGGGATTATGGGGAGACGAAAAAAGGCCAGTCAGAAAGATTCCGTCATCCTTTTGATCGACGGAGCCTGCATCTTGTGTCACGGGATCACCCGGTTCGTAATCCGCAGGGACCCCTCGCGGCGGTTTCGGTTCGCCGCCATCCAGTCGGAGGCAGGCAGCCGCCTCTTGAAGACGCAGGGGCTCGCGGCCGGCGACCCGGATACGTTCGTGCTGATCCAGGACGGCCGGGCATATACGAAGTCCTCGGCGGCTCTGCGCGTGTTCCGCTCTATGCCGGGGGTTTGGCCGGTTCTGGGCTTGGCCGCAATCGTGCCTGTTTCGGTAAGAGACCGGGTTTACGCCTGGATTGCGCGGGGGCGCTACCGGTGGTTCGGACGGAGGGAGAACTGCCTTCTCCCCGATTTGGACATCCGGAAGAGATTTATAGACGAAGGGCGGGAAACGGACGGGATGGAATCTGAAGAGCGTCCGGACGCGAAGGAGGAGTAAAGAATGGCGGCCAAACCGATCTATGTGGAGCTCGACATTCAAACGGACATGGAAACGCTGTGGAAAGCGACTCAGACTCCGGAACTGCATCAGCAGTGGGATCTGCGCTTTACGGAGATCACCTACATGCCCCGAAGCGGGGATAGAGAGCCGCAGCGGTTTCATTACCGGACAAGAATCGGCTTCGGCATGGATATCGCAGGGACGGGCGAGACGAAAGCCAAAACGAATTTGCTGACGGGAGAACGCATTTCGGGTTTGAAGTTCGGCTCCCCCCAGCGGATCTCGCTGATTCGCAGCGGGAGCGGATACTGGAAGTATTCGCCCAATGGCGGCAGTGTAACCTTCGCGACACGTTATACGTACGATACACGCTTCGGAGCGGCGGGGCGCTGGTTCGACCGGTGCTTGTTCCGCCCGCTTTTCGGCTATGCGACCGCTTGGAGCTTTGATATGCTCCGCATCTGGCTGGAAAAAGGAATTCCGCCTTCGGTCAGCATCCAGCGCGCCCTGATGCACTATTTCAGTGCGGGACTACTCGCACTGCTCTGGGTGTACCAGGGGCTGGTGCCGAAGCTGCTTTTCCCCGGGGGAGGCGAGCTGGCCATCATGCAGGCGGCCGGGTGGTTCCCGGGAGGCGAAAAGCCTGCACTCGCCCTGCTTGGCGCGAGCGAAATCGGCATCGGCCTGCTTGCGGCGGCGGCACACAGACAGGCGGGCGTGTACATCGTGCAGGCGGCGCTGCTGCTACTGCTGCCCGCAATCGCCCTCGCCCGGAGTCCCGAGCTCCTGCAGGCGCCGTTTAATCCGCTGACTCTTAGCGGAGCAATGGCCGGCTTGTGCCTGCTGGCGTTCTGGTCGAGGCGGGAATTGCCGCAAGCGGGAAGATGCTTGCGCAAGCCGCGCGGCAGCGGGAAGGAGGAGGAGCCGAAATGGCATCCATATACGAGCGGGCGCTAGGGGAGGAATTCGGCAGGCTGCATCCCCGCATCCGGGAGCGGTTCGGCTTCGGCAGCGAAGACGGCGTTGCTTCCATTGGCGCAGGCGTGATGCACCGCATCTGGGCCAGCAAATGGACGGCTCTCCCGCTTCTGATCGGCACCTCGCGGCACATCATGTTTCCGGAGAGCGGCACCGAAATTCCTTTCACCATCGAAAATTACGCCTACCGGGACGGCTACGGCCGGGAGACGGTAACCTGGAACCGGCACTTCACGTTCAGGTCCAAGGTCCGGCATTTCGACGCCACGATGATCTACAGCAGCCGGCGCCGGCGTATCGTCGATTACTTGGGGAACAAGCAGCATCTCGCTGTAGATCTTGAACTTGAGGCGGCCCCCAATGGCGGTATCCGCATCCGGTCGAGCGATCAGCGGTTTTATGAAGGCTGGCTCCAGTTTCCTTTTCCCGCAGGCTTGACGGGGACGGCCGAAGTATGCGAGTGGTTCGATGACGCCGAAGACGCTTATAAAATTTCCGTAAATGTCAGCAATCCCGTTTTCGGTCCGGTCTTCGGCTATCAAGGAACGTTCCGGGCGCAGCTTGTCCCTTGCGGAAGAACCGATATTCCGGATCATGCAAAACCCCTGCGGGAAGAGCTTCGGGAGTGAGGACAGATCCATTAAATTTCCCCCGGCTAATACGGGGGCTTTTTTTTATTTCAGCCTGAATTGACGGGATTTGTGCTTCACACTCCATGAAAAAGTCCAAATAGTCCATTAGTTAATGGCAAAAAATAAATTGATAGCGTTTTAAAAATCAAGTACAATTAAGGCGTCATTTACCATTACATGGAAAGGAGGGCATCTATATCCAGTCTTGATATATTGGAAGGAGATTTTCACCAAAATTCAGCTCTGACATGTTCATGCAGAGCCATACCAAAAGGAGATGATTGTTTTGATGAATTGGTTAAGAAATAATGTTTACGCTTCGGGTGTGCTGCTGCTGCTTCGTCTGTATATAGGGTGGAAGTGGGCAAGTGCGGGATGGGGCAAAATTACGGGAGGTTTCGATGCAAGCGGTTTTATGAAGGGCGCCATCGCGAAACCGGTGACGGATAAGGCGACTAATGAGCTTTTGTATCCGACCTATCATGCTTTTCTGGAAAGTGTGGCGCTGCCGGGAGTCAAAGCGTTCAACTTCCTGGTTCCATGGGGTGAATTCCTGGTCGGTCTCGGCCTGATACTTGGCGGTCTGACGGCCGTGGCGGCTACGTTCGGATTGCTGATGAACTTTATGTACATGTTTGCGGGAACGGTGAGCTCGAATCCGTGGATGATCCTGCTCGGGTTTTTCGTAGCTGCCGCAGGGGCAAACGCTGGGAGATTCGGTCTTGATTATTACCTGCTTCCGTATTTAGCTTCTAAGGCGGGCCGGAAAAGAAAAGCGGTTGTTTTCGACAAGGATAACAAGCCGGCTTTTGAACACGGTTGAATCTCTACGTTTTATGCAAGTTTACAAACGGGTCTATTAGCCTTGCCTTTATGGCAGGGCTTTTTTTTCTGTCCGGGATCGGAATGGCCCACCTTAGAATGTGTGTCCTGAAACAAGAATAGGACTTATTTAATACTTATTCCTATATTGTATCATATATTCTTGTAATTACCAGTTGTATCCAATTCAATCGCTGCCTAGCTAGATGTTTTCTTTTATTGAAAGAAATTTGGCGGTTTTTGTCGGATATAAGGAAACTTTGTGGATGCTTGCGAATCAATTGACAGGCTGTAAACGTGTGGGGTACAATTTCTAAACAATAAAAGGCAGTCGTAACCATTAATGGAAGGATAGGTATGCGGCCAATACAAAAAAAGAAAGGCGGCTGTCCCGGTTATGAGTTTGGAAAAGGAGCGGGAGCATATGGATAAAGGCGAGACAAGCCATACGGAATCGAAAGAAAAGCCTGTTCACGTTAGAAGCACCGGCATCCATCTGTCGGACAATCCTCCAACCCCGTTTGGTCAAACGGAAGCGGAGACAGTCGGCGAGGCGGAAGATTTTATCAAAGTCACGCCCGTCCGTCACACGATAGCGATGCGCACGCTGCAAAGCGTCCGGGAAATTCCCCACGCCTTGACGTCGATCGAGACGGATGTAACGGATCTGGTTAAGCTCCGTACGAAGCTTAAAGATGAGTTTATACGCCGGGAAGGCGTTAATTTAACTTATCTGGCTTTTTTTATTCAAGCGGTCGTATCGGCCATCAAAGATTATCCCGTGATGAACTCCGTGTGGGCCGTCGATAAAATCATCATGAAGCGAAATGTCCACATTTCCCTGCTCATAGGGACGGAAGATTCCGTCCTTGCCCCCGTTATCAAATTCGCGGACCAGAAAAGCGTTTCGGGGATCGCTTTGGAAATCGCAAGCCTTACGCAGAAAGCACGGACGGGACGCCTCACTCTGGACGATATGCAGGACGGAACGTTCACGATCAACAACACGGGCGCATTCGGTTCCATCCTTTCCTCTCCGACCATCAATTACCCCCAGGCAGCTATTCTGACGATCGAATCGATTGTAAAAAGACCCCGGGTCGTCGACGAGATGATTGCCGTCCGTTCCATGGCAAATCTCTGCCTCTCCAGCGACAACCGGATCCTCGAAGGCCGTGTGACCGGCCAATTTCTGCATAGAGTCAAGGAAAATCTGGAGGCTTTCCATCCCGAGAGCCAAATCTATTGAGGCTTTGGTTTCCTATCCGTACGCTCACTACACTCCCGGATCTTGCCGTTCACGATACTCCATAAGACAAGGAGTTGATCCGCTAGGTCCTAAGACGGATGCAGAACAAGAGGATGGAACGGTTTAAAAATAAGAATCAAAACGGAGAATGTGTGATGAGAGAGAAAAACAAGCCAATTCATGTCTTCATTGTGGATAACAGTTCCGGGAAAAACCCCGCGATTGCGGACTATCTCAGCCAGTCCGATCAGTTTCAGATTGCCGGAATCGAGACGGGAATGAAATCGGCGTCTTTTACTCACTTGGGTGTTCTTCCCGAACCGTTCGTTGTCGTTATGCTTATGAGCGATTCCCCGCATTGTGATATTTTATGGATCAAGAAAATGAAAAAAACCTACGCGGATCTGCGAATCATCGTACTGTCCGAATACAATTACGTCCTGTTTTTCCATACGCTTATGGAAGCGGGAGTCAACAATATCCTGAATATGGATACGAAACCGGAACAGGTGGCTCAAGTGATCGAGTGCACGCTGGACGGGCATTTTTTCCTGCCGTATTCTTTCTATCATATGTTGAATCATATCTCGTCGGTATTCACGGAAGTGGAAATCCAGACGCTGGAGCTCATTGCCCTCGACTATACCAACGCCCAGATGGCCAAGGAACTGAACGTGACGATACGGACAGTAGAGAGCCGACTGACCAAAATATACGATAAGCTGGAAGTGTCTTCGCGCAGAGGCGCCGTAAAGAAAATTATGCAAATGAAGTGAGCAAAAAGGTTCCCCGCCGAGCTTTATCCGGTGCAGGGAGCCTTTTTTTGACGGGAGTAAAACCACATTTTTTATGTGGGTGACCACATTTTAATTTCGGTAGGCGTAGTGATACTTTAAGGACAGCAAGCCCTCTGAATACCCCGACTAAACGCGCAAAGGATGTGACGGGACAACGGCAAAAAGCCATGCGAAAACTCATCGCTTCGTTCAGCTGATGAATAGGCACACGAACTTGACGCTAAGTGGAGGTCTGTATGTATCGTTCTGACGAACCTAAATTTCTGCATGATTATTTCTTGAAATTTGCCGAGAAAACCCCGGAATCCTTAGCTATTGTGCACCATTCCGAGAAGTGGACGTACGCCGGTCTGGCCGACAAATCCCGTGATTATGCGGAACGGCTGAAAATTGCCGGTCTGCGTACCGGAGACCGGGTCGTGCTCGAACTCGATCCGTCTGCGGAAGCGATTGCCGTTATGATTGCGTGCTCGATCCGGGGATTCGTGTTCATTCCCTTGAATCCGGACACTCCTCAGGAGCGGCTCGAATCCATTCTGACTCGCACGGGAGCCAGACTGCATATTCAAAAAGGCCGCACCCGGAAGCTTTCGCCGCAAGCGGAAGCAAGGCAGGCTTACCTCGAAGAAGGTCATCTGCTTGTGCCGGAAGCAAGCCAAGCTGCGGACAATCTTTCAACCGATTCCAAACTGCTGGATACGAATCTCGTTTATCTTATTTTTACCTCGGGCACGACGGGTCAGCCGAAAGGCATCATGATGACGCACCGGGCGGTGGTGTCTTATTTCGACGGGATGAACGCCCAGTGCGCTCTGCCGCAGAACACGCGGGTCGGGTCGGTGTCGTCCCTGCAGTTCGATTTCAGTCTGGTGGATATGGGGCTGGCATTCGGCACCGGGGGAACCCTCGTAATCGTTCCTCGTTCGCTCATTTTTCAGCCCAGACGGTTTCTGGAGCACCTGCATCAGCAGCGGGTGGACTTGATGAGCGGCGTTCCTTCCATCTGGAAAAATGTCCTCGCTCATGAGCGGCAGCCTGTCGAAGACATTCATCTCCATTCGATCCTATACGGAGGCGAGTACTGCTCGGCGCGAGATCTTCGCAAACTGCAGTCTCTATTCGGCTTGAAGCGGATTATTAACTGTTTCGGGCAATCGGAATCCATTGCGTGTTCGTTTAAGCATTTACCCCTTCCGCTCCCTGATACCGAAGCGATCTCCGTCGGCTCGGGGATGCACAACACCGAAATGCTGCTCGTCGATGAATCGGGCACTATCATTCGCGAGCCGGGAATTACGGGTGAAATTTACCTGCGTGGAGCTTGTCTTTTCTCAGGCTACTGGCTGGAGGAAGAATTGACGAGCAGCCGGCTGGTCCCTCATCCGGAAACGCCCTGCACGGGAGAGAAAGTGTTCAAAACCGGCGATCTGGCATACATGGATGAGAACGGTGAATTTTATTATGTCAGCCGGACCGATAACCAGGTCAAAATTATGGGCTACCGGGTCGAATTGGAGGAGGTAGAGAGAAGACTTCTTTCACATCCGAAGGTCGACGGCGTATGCCTGATTGTACACGAGGGGAACAAAACGGAGCTTCACGCTTTTATGGTCCTGACAGATCAGGAAAACACTCAAACCGCACAGCAGCAGCTGCGGGCTTATTGCGCGGAAATGCTGCCGTCTTACATGATTCCTTCGCGTTTCAGCTTCCTCAAAGAATTCCCTCTCAATACAAACGGCAAAGTCGACCGGAAGGCGCTAAAAGGAATGCAGATTCCAACCCTAACCCGTTAAGGAGATGATGGATTGTGACTAAAGAAGACGTGTATGCAAAATTTGTGGAGCACATCAAAAAAACGAATCAGGTGGAAGAACTGCAGATCGACGAGAACGATAATCTGCTGGAGCACGGTTATATCGACTCCTTGTCGATGGTGGATATGATTGTGTTTCTGGAGGAACAGGTCGGACGCGAAATCGTGATCGAAGATTATGATATCCGCAAGTTTTATACGCTGAAATCGATTTACGAAACCTTCTTCCAAGATCACCTGGTTTCCTCCAATTGAGGACGGTGATCCTATGAGAAGCGAAGCGACTCCTCTCGTCATTGATTATATGTCCACCGAGTTCCGGCAGGATCCCTGGCCGCTGTATACCGCTCTAAGACAGGAGGAGCCGATTCACTGGTCGGAAAAACAGCAGTGCTACTTTCTCAGCAAGTTCAAACATATCAAGCAGATCCTGCTTGATACGGAAAACTTTACGGTCGAGCATCCGTTCCGGACGACCCGCCATCTGTTCGGCTCCACGATCATTGATATGGACGGCAAGAAGCACAGCGAAAGACGTCCGATCATGAGCAACCAGTTTAAGCCCAGCGCGATGCAAAAAGGGATGGAAGACGCCGTGAGGCAAGTCATCAAGCGGATTGTGGACGGAATTCCTTCCGGCCGGGAGGTCGATTTCATCCAAGATGTGGCGATTCCCATTCCGATGACCATCATCATGGAGGCAATCGGTCTGCCGGCGAAGGATGCCATGTGGGTCTATCACAAGATGCGGCCGATTATTCTCCATCTGGATAATCCCAAAAGCCATTTTCAGGCCGCCCTTGAAGCGAGCGATGAATTGTACGCTTACATCGAGAATTTCGTGCGTGGCGGTACTTCCCGGGGGATGATCGCCCATTTCCGGGCGTCTGTGGAGAAGGGGCAGTGGACCCAGGAAGATATGAACCGGCACATTCTTCTTCTGCTGTCCGCCGGTTCCGAGACGACGGCCTGCTCTATCGCCAATATCATGGCCATTCTGCTGGACAAACCGGAAGAGCTGGCGCGCGTGATGGAGGATGGCGAGTATCTGAAGTCCGCCGTTCAGGAGAGCCTGCGCTGGCAGCCTCCTCTTCATACGACGACCCGGATATGCAAAAAAGATTATGAGCTGGACGGGGTTGTCATCCCGAAAGGGAAGTTTGTTATCCTTCTTCTGGCCAGCGCCAACCGGGACGAGGAGATGTACGAGAATCCGGGCCAGTGGATTCCTTCCCGCAAGGAAAAAGCGAATTTATCGTTCTCGATGGGCTCTCACAATTGTCTCGGGTTTAACTTGGCGAAGCTGGAGCTTGAGGAAACGTTCCTGCAGCTGTTCAACCGGTTCAGCGGAATAAAGCTTGCCCAAAGCGAGCGCCCTGTCATTCAAGGACAAACTTTCCGTATACCGCAGAAGCTTCTGCTTACCTTTTCGTAAAGCAGGATGCGATAGAGAAGAAACGAGGTTAGCTATGGTCGGAATCAGTCATGTGCATTATGTGTTAGGCGATTACAAACCTTTGACGGAAATCCCGGAAATGGATACCTCCAAAGAAAATTTAGCCAAATTCCGGATCAATGGGGTCCGCCAATACTGCGGGTCCGATAAGACCATGTACCAGCTCGCGCTGGAGACGGCCACGGCTACTCTGGAAAAAAGCGGATTGGATAAAAGTTCGGTCGGCGCCGTTTTCTTCGCTACCGGCAATCATCACTGCAAAGAGCTGCACGAGGAGGATTTCGCCGGGCGGCTTCTAGACGAGCTGGGACTTGACAGCGCGTTTTTTTACGGGGTATTCATGCAGTACTGCGCAAGCGTTGCGGCAGCCCTTCAACTGGCGGCGCAGTTTGCGGAAGCGAACGGCACGAACGTCCTGCTCGTGAGCGCGGATAAAATTCTCGATTACGGACCTATCGTGCGCATCATCCCCGGCGTGATCGGTCTGCACAGCGACGGTGCCGTTTCCTGCATCGTGACGGACCGGAATCCTCAGTTTACGATGACTCCTTTTCAGACGCTTCAGGATTCTTCTTCATGGCGGCTGATGTACGGGCAGGAGAAGAAAGGGCTGCAGGACAGTTTTCTTACGAATTCCCGTCTTGTCATCTCACGGGTTCTCGAAGCGAACAACCAGCCGAAAGAGAGCATTCATCTTGTGGTGACGAACAATTTTAATTTCACGATTTCTAAAAACCTTTCGGTGTATTGGGAAATTCCGTACGAGAAATTTTTCAGCCTGAACATCCCGAGAACGGCTCATTGTCCGGCCGGAGACGTGTTTATCAATCTTCTGGATATGAACACGGCTGGAATTATTTCCAGGGGAGATTCCATCCTGACGTTCTTTCCGGCTCCCCATTCGTGGATGGGAACGCTTTTGACTAAAAATTGAAGGAGCTGAGCCTATGTCGTTGAGCGTTTTTGATGAAAAGTCAATTTATGGTGCGGATTATTATCTGGCCGGTTCCAAGAACGAATTTCTGATCCTGGAAGACCGCGAAGGAAGACGGAAGCATTATATCGACTGCATGAGCGCTTACGCATCGGTGAATTTCGGTCACTGCAACCCGGATATCGCTCCGTTCCGCGAGCTGCGCTCGGATATTGCGGCCTGCTTTTATCCGAAGGAAGCGGAGCAGTATGCACAGTGGCTTCTCGGCAAACTCAAGGCTCCCGGCTACGAGCTCCTGTTTCAGGTCGGCGGCAGTATGGCCGTGTCAACGGCTCTTTCCATCGGACAACGTGTGAGAGAAGGCAAAATCGCCTATCTCAGAGGCTCTTTCCACGGACTGGGCCTTGATGCGCTTGCCGTTACGAGTGTGCACAAAAATTTTGCCTTGCAGCAAACGTCCCTGCTAGGCGAGCTTGAAAAACACTGCATCGAAATCGAGCCGGGACAGACGGATATACCGTGGGAGACGATTTCGACCTTTATCTACGAGCCGGTGCAGGGAGCCAACGGCTACATCCCCCTCCCTGCGAAGTGGCTGACCGATACGGCGGCCGAAGCCAGGCGGCATGGCGTGATCGTCGTTTCCGATGAGATCCAGTGCGGCTTTTACCGTCATGGCCACCTCAGCGTGTCCTGCCATCTCGGAATAGAAGCGGACGTTTACCTGTTCAGCAAGTCGATGACCAACGGGCTGTATCCGTTCTCCGCCGTCGTATACCGGGGCTCGTTGAAGGAATCGATCCCGGGCTCGCTGTTCCTCGCGCATACGTTCCAGACTTCGTCGCTGGGCTGCTTCGCGGCCATGGCGGTCGCCGAATATATCGACGCCAGCCGTCCGGAAGAGCTGTGCGGCGAGATCGAAGCTCTGATCCGCGAGCATTTCCCGTTCGAGCTTCCGCTGCTGCGGGACGTTCATCTGACGGGTCCGACCCTTTCCTTCGAAGTCGAAGGAGTTTCCGGGAAATCCATCGTCCAGCAGTGCCTCGAACGCGGAATTCTGATTTTCACGGGCGGCCCTGCCGGACAACGAATCCGTTTCGCACCGCCTCTGACGATCGAGAAGACGAATCTGGTGTACGCGATCAAACAGCTTGCCGATGTGCTGACGCATGCAGGCGCGGTTCATACCCTATAACCCTGAAGGAGAGTGCTGAACATGATTACGGAAGAGAAAGGCATCGACTTATCTACGATCGAGCAGGTCAGACGCCAGTTTGCCAACATCGGCTGCGCTCAGCTTAACGATGCTTCCCAGAAGTATACCGTTCCGTTCCCGACGACATTTCAGAACCGGACGCGTCATCTTAAGCTGTGCGGGCCTGTGTATACGGTCAACACAGACAACGACATGCTGCCGGGTCTGGAGGCGCTCAACAACGCGCCGCAGGGGTTCGTCCTGTTTTTGAATAATGTGAACGAACGTTCCGAAGCGCTCGCGGGAGATATCTACGTGCTGGAAGCGGTCCGCCGGAAGCTGGGCGGTCTTGTCATCAACGGCGCCATCCGGGATATCGACGATATCAACAAGCTGGACTTTCCCGTCTTCTCTACGGAAGTCACTTACGTATCGGCCAAAACGGCGGTTACGCCTGCGACGAAAGTGCCGGACACGGTTCATGTCGGAGATATCGTCATCGAGCCGCAGGACTGGATTTTCGGAGATAACGACGGTCTGCTGCTCATTAAGCGCAAATATTTAAACGCGGTTCTTCAGGGAGCCCTTTATGTCGAACAGAGAGAAGAAGAATTGAAGAAAGAAATTTTAAGCGGCAAAAGCATGGCATCCCTCACGGGGCTGGACAATTATCTCGCCGGCAAGGGACCGCTGAAATTTGATGTCTAGGACGGAATTTCGCATCCGTCCGGTTATTCTTCCATTTCCGTTAGAAGAAGGGGAATAAAACGATGTATATCAAGGAAATTGTCGCTCTCTGGTTAAAGCGGATGGGCATCCATACGGTCTTCGGAATCCCCGGAAGCTATGTGCTTCCGATGATCGACGAAATTTCGCGCAAGGAAATCCGATTTGTGCTTTCTCAGCACGAGTACGGCGCGGCTCTGATGGCGGACGGTTTTGCCAAAGCCGGGGCAGCACCCGCCTGCGTTATCACGACGACGGGGATAGGAGCCACGAACGCGCTCAGCGGCATTGTGAACTCTTTCACAGATTCGCAGCCCGTTATACTTCTGACCGGTCAGGTTCCCATATCGACTTACGGGAAAGGCGCTCTCCAGGAGTGTGTCGGCGAGGGGCGCACGTTCGATCTGGAAGCTTTGATGTCCAAGGTGACCAAGTATTCCAAGCTGGTCGAGTCTGCAGATCATCTGCTCGATACGTTGAAGGAAGCGGAGATGCACCTGTGGTCGGGACGCAAAGGGCCCGTACATATTTGCATACCGATTGACGTTCAGTTCACGGAAATACATTTTGAAGGATTTGAGCCGTTCACCTTCCCGAAACCGACGGAAATCGTTGACGCGGGCGGGGAAGAAGTGAGCCGGCTCGGAAATCTGCTGAAAGAATCGCAGAAGCCCTTGCTGCTGCTCGGAGCCGGGGCAAACTACAGCCACAACGAAGAAGTCGTCGAGCAGATTGCCGACCTGGGCGTTCCGGTAGCTACGACGCTAAGAGGCAAGGGAATTATCAACGAGAATCATCCGCACGCGCTCGGTTGTACGGGCCTGCACGGGAAATCGGCGGCCAATTATTATTTGTACCGGGAAGCGGATCTCGTCATCGCGGTCGGCGTGTCCATGAGCGAGTTTACGACGCAGGGCTGGGACTCCATCTTCGACAAAGCACCGCTCGTGCAGGTCGACATCGATCCGAAGCAGATCGGCAAAAACTACGAGGTGCGCATAGGCATCGCCGCGGACTCGGAGACTTTCCTGCTTGCGTTATACGGCCTGCTGGAGGATGCATCGTGGGAGAAAGCGACGGCGGCGCTGCGGCAGTCTAAGCATAAATTTGCCGAAGCCGACCGCGAGAAAGATTTGACCTACGTCTCCGCCGTCCAAGGCAAGCTTCATCCCGTGCAAGTCATCGAAACGCTGCAAAAACTGCTGCCGCAGGGCAAAACGATTTGGGTTACGGACCCGGTCTCGTGGACCGAAACCCATTTGCTTTCGAAAGGCGCGGGCACGTATATCGAAGGCTTGAACGGGGCGGCTATCGGGTATGCGCCTCCGGCCGCAATCGGCGCCAAATGTGCCAAACCCGATTCGTATGTCGTCTCCATCTTCGGTGACGGCGGCTTCCGCCAGACGGCGTTAGAGATGGCGACGGCCACATCCCATGAAATACCGGTGCTCTGGCTCAATTTGAACAACGAGAAGTTCGAGTCCATCAACAATGCCCAGAAATCGTACTACAAAGGCAACGTGGTAGGAACGTCGTATAAGCCGATCGATTATGTGGCCTTTGGCGAGTCGATGCAGATCGATACGATCCGTGTGACGACGGTTGAAGAGCTTCAGGAGGCGGCAAAATCGTTTCTTCATGAAGAGCGTCCGCTGCTTTTGGACATTCAAATCGTGGGCTCTGTCGTATCCGCGCCTAAATTCAGACAGCTCGCCAGGTACAAAACGTGGAAGCTCACGACAAGCCGGAAGTCTTCCGAGGATATGAAAGAAATCGTCAGTTATTTTCTGAAAAACCGGTATTAAAAAGCGGTGGACACACGAGAGGAGACGCGCTTATGAGCGGTGGAATAACGGAGAACAGAGCTAGACTGGACAGTTCCGCGGCCAGTGTGCGGAGCGTGTTCGACGCAAGGACGGTGGGATCCTCGCACCGGAGACTGGCTGAACTTCTTGAGCCGGGACAGTCGGTACTCGATGCCGGCTGCGGGACCGGTGCCATTACGAAAGGCATTGCGGAGGCGGTCGGTCAGGAAGGCCGTGTCGTCGGAATCGACAATAACGACGGACTGATCTCTTACGCCCGGGAGACCTTCGGCGGGCAGGAGACGCTTGCCTTCGAAACGGCGGACATCCACTATTTGCCGTACCGAAACGAATTCGACATCGTGACGACGGCTCGCGTGCTTCAATGGCTGGCCGATCCCCGGCAGGCGCTCGGCCAGCTCATCGAAGCCGCAAAACCGGGCGGCCGTGTGATCGTGCTGGATTATAATCACGACAAGATCAGCTGGCAGCCGGAGCCGCCTCCAAGCATGAAAGCCTTCTATGCGGCCTTTCTGAAATGGCGTTCCGATGCGGGGATGCGCAACGGGATAGCCGACGAGCTTCCCGGCGTTTTCGCGGACCTGGGGCTCGTGGAGATCCAGAGCAGCGAACAGCATGAAATCGTGATGCGTGAAGACGGGAACTTCCTCCAGCAAGCCGGAATCTGGGCGGATGTTGCGGCAACCCGCGGTGTCCAGATGGTTGCGGACGGCTACTTGTCCGAGCAGGAACGGGCGGCCGCCGAAACCGAGTACCGGCAGTGGGTGCAGACGGAAGCGGTCTCTCAGACGATGTATATGCTTGCCGTCGAGGGAGTTAAGCCGGAATAATCCCAGCCGAAAGCCGGCCGGGGGCCGCTAGGCAGGCGGTCTCCGGCAGCGGTCGGCGGAGATTTTCAAGCGGGAGGGAGATATGGACAATCGGATTACGATCTTGGACACGACCTTGCGGGACGGCACGCAAGGAGAAGGCGTCAGCCTGACAGTCGAGGATAAGCTGAAAATCGCCAAACGGCTGGATATGCTGGGTATCTCTTTCATCGAAGGAGGCTGGCCGGGCAGTAATCACAAGGATGCGGAATTTTTTATCCGCGCCAGAGAGTTGAATCTGCAGCAGGCGAGAATTACGGCGTTCGGCTCGACGAGGCGCAAGAACATTCCGGCCGAGCATGACGCCAATCTCCGGCAGCTGTTGGATATCAGGGTAGGCACGGCGGCGATTTTCGGTAAATCGTGGGATTTTCAGGTCCAAACGGCGATCCAGACGACGCTCTTCGAAAATTTGAACATGATCGAGGACACGGTCCGGTTTCTTAAACGCAGCGGAATCGGTGTGATCTACGATGCGGAGCATTTTTTCGACGGCTACAAGAGCAACCGCGCTTACGCCATGTCGACCATCCGCAAAGCTTACGAAGCCGGAGCGGACTGGGTCGTTCTCTGCGATACGAACGGAGGAACTCTTCCGCACGAGATCGCGGCGATAGTCGCATCCGTGAAAGAACAATTGGACTGCCCGCTCGGCATTCACGCTCATAACGATTGCGAACTCGCCGTTGCGAATACGATTGCCGCCGTCATGGCGGGCGCCGCACAGGTGCAGGGAACGATCAACGGTTATGGCGAAAGATGCGGCAATGCCAATCTCATTTCGGTTATTCCGAACCTTCAGCTTAAGCTTGGCCTGCCGGTTATAACCGCCGAGCAGCTTGCCGGACTTACAAGTACGGCGCGTTATGTGAGCGAGATTGCGAACATGCATATGCCCGTTAATCAGCCTTTTGCCGGACATGCGGCCTTTGCTCACAAGGGCGGTGTCCATGTCTCGGCTATTTTGCGCGATTCGAGCACGTATGAGCACATAGCGCCCGGACTGGTGGGGAACAGGCAGCGGGTTCTGGTTTCCGAGCTTTCCGGGCAGAGCAACCTTGTCTTCAAGGCTCAGGAGCTCGGCCTGGAGCTGGAAGCGAACGACCCGAATACGAAGATCCTCATCGAGCGTGTGAAAGAGCTTGAGCATCAGGGTTACCAGTTTGACGGAGCCGACGCATCCCTGGAGCTTCTGATCCGGAGTGTCCACGGAAATCTGGAAGAAATCCTGACCCTGGAGTCGTTTAAAATAACCGTCGTCAAATCCGTCGATCAGGCGATTTTGTCCGAAGCGGTTGTGAAGGTCAAGGTACACGGAGAATCAGTGTACAACGCCGCCGAAGGCAACGGGCCGATCAATGCGCTCGATAATGCGCTGCGCAAATGTCTGATGCAGCACTATCCGAGTCTTCAGACGATGCACCTGTCGGACTATAAGGTCCGCGTGCTCGACGACAAAGACGGGACCGCCACGAAAGTCAGGGTTCTGATCGAATTCTCGGATCGCGAAGAAACCTGGAGCACGGTCGGCGTCTCCGAAAACATTATCGAAGCCAGCTGGCAGGCTTTGTGCGACAGCATCCGCTATGCGCTGCTGGACGTCAAGCCTGCGCTGAACAAGCGGGCCGAGGGAGCCAAAGAAGCCGTCGGTCTCGTTAATCACTGACAAACTAGTCAAACGGATAGAGAGAGGTGTGCACCATGTCTACGAAACAACCCAAAAAAGGGGAAACGGCTCATGCTTCCGGTGCCGGGATTCAAGGACCCGAACGGACCCGGATGCCGCTGGCCGTATATTTCCTGGCTGTGAGTATTTTCATTATTTGTACCGCCGAGCTTCTGCCGATGGGGCTGCTGCCGCAGATTGCCCGGGATTTCAATATGAATGTGTCGAGCGCAGGATTGCTCATTACGGTTTACGCACTCGGCGTCGCGATCGGCGGCCCCCTGATTACGGCCGCGACGGGAAGAATCGAGAAGAAGAAGCTGTTGATCGGACTGCTTCTCCTGTTCGTTGTCGGATCTTTGATCAGCGCGGTTACGACCAACTATTATCTGCTGATGGTGGGCCGGCTGTTCTGCTCGTTTTCCCACGGGACGCTTGTCGGTGTGGCCATCGTGGTGGTCCAGCGGCTTGCGCCTCCTGGTAAAGAAGGCAGCGCCATTTCCTATTTAACCGTAGGTTTAACGGTAGCGACCATATTGGGCGTTCCGGTAGGAACCTTTATCGGCAACAGCTACGGCTGGCGGATGTCTTTCTATGCCTTGACGATTGCCGCTGCCATCTGTGTGATCGGAATGGCATGGCTCGTGCCGACGATCAAGTCCGGCAAAGCCGTCGGAATGGCAAAGCAAACCCGTGAAATTTTCCGTGCCAAACCCCTTGTCGCATTGCTGACGACGGTTTTCAGCTCCGGCGGTTTGTTTGCCGGTTATACGTATATCGCGCCTTATCTCGAAGAAATTACAGGCTTCACCCCGACGGCGGTATCTCCCATTATGCTCGCGTTCGGGATCGGTTCCGCCATCGGCAACATCGCCAGCGGAAAGCTGGCCGATAAGGGCCTGATGAAAACATTACTCGGTTCGCTGGCAGCCATGATCATTACGATGACAGCCTTCGCCCTGTTGGGACAGGTGCCTATCCTGGCGGTGATTTTCTCCTTCCTCTGGGGACTGACCGGTTTCGCTATCGTAACACCGCTGAATATGCTTGTCCTGCGGAAAGCCGGAGACGCTGCGGATCTGGCGGCTTCTCTCAATATTTCCGCCTTTAACGTGGGCAGTGCCATCGGAGCCGCTGTCGGCGGGGTTGCCATCAATACCGCGCTGGGACTCCGGGGAGCGCCGCTGTCCGGCGTAGCCATCGGCTTAATCGGCGTCCTGTTCGCCTTTACGCTGATCTGGATGGACCGCAAATCAGCCTGGCAGCAGAAGACCGTATCCAAAAGCAGCACCTGAACGAACGATGGATCAGTTGGGGACTTTTAGACGGGAAGGAAGTGTGGCGGAATGAATGATTTCATGAAGGAGCAGGGAAAGCCGCGCAAAGCAATCGTCATCGGCAACAGCATGGCCGGAAAGCTGGCTGCCCGGGTTCTGTCCGATTACTTCGATACAGTGACGATTATCGAGCAGGACCCTCAGCCGGAGGGGCCTTACCCTCGTAAAGGCACACCGCAGAGCTATCATACCCACGGGCTTTTAAAAAGCGGCGAAAATACACTCGACAAGTTTTTTCCCGGTATTATGCAGGAGCTGGAGGGGCACGGCGGGGAAAGGCTCGATTTTATCCGGGACATTTCCTGGGTGTACCAGAACTTTCACTTTGTCCGGTTCAACAGCGGGTTCGAGGTTGTTTCCCAAAGCAGGCCCCTGCTGGAATGGCGGGTTCATCAGCGGTTGCTGCAGCGTTCCAACATCGAATTCGCTTATTCGCACAGAGTCGTTCAGTATATCAGCAGTCCCGGCGAGAACCGCTTTACGGGCGTCGAGACGGAGAATCTGGTCACCAGGCAATCCGAGCGTCTGGAGGCTGATCTGATCGTTGATGCGGCGGGTTCGGCGACTAAGACGCCGGATCAGCTTCTGAAACACGGCTTTGACTCCCTTTCGCAATCCGAGGTGCATATCAATCTGGCTTATGCCACACGGATGTACGAGCGAGATCCTTCCGTAAGCCATGATTACAAGTCCGTGATCGTTTTTCCGAATCCGCCGGAAGTGTCCAAAGGCGGCCTGACATTCCCGATTGAAGGCGACCGCTGGTCCGTTACCCTCGTCGGATACGGAGACGGAAATCATCCGCCGCGCGATGACCAGGGATTCCTGAATTTCGCCAAGTCCCTTACACATCCGCATTTGTACGACCATATCAAATCGCTTAAGCCGGCAGGCGATATTCATGTGTACCGGTTTCCGAGCCAAGTGCGCCGGCATTACGAGAAACTCGACCGTTTCCCGTCAGGACTTATCGTCATCGGGGACGCCTTCTGCCGGTTTAACCCGGTTTTCGGGCAGGGCGTCAGCATCGCTTGCCTGGAAGCGCTGGAACTGCAGAAAGTTCTGCAGGAAGTACGTACGGGCAAGATCAAGGCCGAAGGAATTCCGAACGCTTTCCACAAACGGGTGTCGGCGCTCGTTGAACCTACGTGGATGACGGCGACCTCCGATGCGTTTTTGTATCCGAATACGAAAGGAAAGAAACCCGGGGGCCTTGGTTTTATGCAGTGGTATGTCCGCAGACTGTACCGTCTGTCGGAGTATGACCAGGACGTGTACGGGAAGTTTATCCGCATCCTGCACATGGTAGAAAAACCGACCGAATTGTTTAAGCCGGCGATGATTTATAAAGTCATGCGGGCCAAAATGCCCAAGCCCGATAAAAGAACGCCCGGAAGTCCCGTAAACCGGGATCGCGAACAAACCTTATAATCCGTAATCGTTTTAACTATAAACGGACGACTAAACCGAATGAACGGAGGAACTTAAATGAGCACCATTCGTCATCTGGTTTTATTCAACTTAAAGCACGAGGAGGGTTCGGCCGAAGCGGAAAAGTTTCTGAGCGACGGAAGAGAACTGCTCGCCTCCATACCTCAGGTACAGAAGCTTCAAGTTTTACGGCAGATCAGCCTGGAAAACGACTATCAGTACGCGTTCTCGATGGAATTTTCCAGCCAGAGCGACTATGACGAGTATGCGGCCGTTCCGCGGCATATCGAGTTTGTGGAGCAGAGGTGGCTGCCGGAAGTGGTACGTTCCTTTGAAGCGGACTTCGAAGTGCACAGCTAGACTCCGGCAGGCAGCGAAGCCCGATTTATACGGAATTTCAAAAGAAGCACCTTTCATGACGGTCGTAAGAAGAGCCGGATTGAAGAGGTGCTTCTTTTTGCTGCCGGGAGGACCTATAAAAGTTAGAACTGTTGGGCCTGCGGGTCTTTTGATATTCTCGGCATGAGGAACACGGGAGGAAACGCTGCTTCCAGGCGAAAAGTTTCCAATTACCAACGAAGACGATGATATTGCCGTTAGCAAGTTAATGAAAAGGGGGAGGCACCCATGAAAGATGGAGTGGGTATTGGGAGAAAACAGATCTGGAGGTTTATTTTTTCCAAGCTGGCAGCGACAGGTACATTATTCACCGTTTTTGTAATCATCATCATCCAAAATGATGCGGGTTTATACCAAATTTCGGAAGCGTCAAGGCTTCCTTATCTTTGGTGGCTTGTTTACGGATATGCCGTTATTTACTCCACTATTGTCGAGCTGATTCTATTCAAATTTTTTCCGAAGGCAAAGGTTGGGGTAAGGATGATCGTATACGGTGCCGGAGGATTTGCTCCTTTTGCCGTGCTTATTTTCGATCCCATTTATTTAGCGATTTCGGGTCTGATCGGATCTGTCTGCGCGCTTTTTTTCTATGCGGCGGATTGCTTGTACAGCAGAACGAAGATAATGGCGGCGGTGGCAGCACTATGTATACCGGCTGTTCTGCTCGTATTTGCCTGGGGTGATTTCACGGAGACGAAACAGTGGCGGGAAGTTCGGACCGATTCGTCTTACGAGGTAAGCTTTGCCTATTTCAACGGAGAAAAAGCCGTTCCGGTTCCCATAAAAAAGGGAGAAACAGCTCTGTTAACCTATTCGTGGACGATGAAAAACGGCGGATACGGAGTCCGGTTTACGGACGTGTTGCAGGTACCCGGAGATCTCCCTGCAAATAACAAGATTCGCATTCGTGTCCCCGAATCCGGTATTGCTTCTCTTGTTCTTACGGGAGATCATGCGGAAGGAACGTTCCGGATGGAATGGAAGACAGAATAAGAAGTGTCTGTACAAACCGATTCAGGTTTCGGATTTGAAGGACTTGCCTTTCTCCGCATCCAAGCCGAAGTAATGCCGGAAGCTGTAAATGAGCGGATTCCATGCGGCCGGATTCACATAGTGTTCCCCCAGCACGATCCGTTCTTCGGCGTGAACGGCGCGGGATTCGGTTTCCACGATGCAAAAGCCGTCGCTCGGGTGCACCTGAACGAGAGAGGCTTCGATTTGCAGAGGGCATTCCCGAATCCTCAGGGGCTTCACGCATACGGACGGAAGAGGGGTGAATCCGGCGGCCGAAAACTTGTCCCTCTCGAACCGGTATAACTCGCGTTTATTGTCCGGGACGGGGGATTTGCCGGTCAGCGGGGCCAGCTTCTCGACTTGTTCCCACAACGAGCTGTCCGGAAGGTTGATTACGCATTCACCCGTTCGGGACAAATTCTCCAGCCCTTTTCCGCCGTTTCCGATGCCGAGAATAATCCGGCTGCCGAGCGCCCATGCGGACGACAACGGAGAGATATTCGTGCTTCCGTCCTCGCTCAAAGTGGTGAGGAGAACGACCGGCGTTCCGAAATAAAGAATCGAAGGCCGGATCGTCCGAAACGTATCCTGTACTTCTTGTTTGATCATTAGGATCACCTCGCAAGAAGTATACATGATGTATGGTTCGGCCCCCGTCGAATTGTTCATGTAAACCTTGGCGCGTTTTCACAGCAGGTTCAGGTCTACCCCTAAATGCCTCAGCCCGTCACGTCCTGTGTCCGTGATCCGGACGGCCCGCCCGCCGGGGATCCGCTCGATCCATTCCCGCCGGAACAACTGCTCCGTCAAGGCGGCGCCAAGGCTTCCGGCGATGTGGTACCTGCGTTCGCTCCAGTCCAGGCAGCATTTGGCGAATTGTCTCCGGCTTCTGCGGAGCTCCGCGCAGTTTATACCAAAGGCCCGGAGAAAGATTTCGCCTTTCTCCGTAACCGTAAAGTCGCGGCCGGACTGGCCGATGATGCCCGTCTCAAGCAGGCGGTCCGCCAGCGCGACCCCCGCTTCTCCCGCGAGATGGTCGTAGCAGGTGCGGGCGAAGCGCAGATGATTGAGCCGGTCGTACTCCCGCAGCGACTTGACCGGCTTTGGCCGCGCCAGTGTATTCAGCGCTTCAAGCGCATCGGCGACCTCTGGGCCCGCAAGCTTGTAGTACCGGTGGCGCCCCGAGAGCTCGACCGTGAGCAGGCCGCCTTCCACCAGCTTGGCCAGGTGCGAGCTGGCCGTCTGGGGAGTGATGCGGGCGGCTCCGGCCAGTTCGCTGGCCGGCATGCATTTGCCGCTCAGAAGCTCCAGCAGCATGTGCATCCTCGACGGTTCTCCGATTAAGCCTGCCAAGGTTATCGTATCGGGTGAAGCTTTCATGTTCGCATCCCTCCAATGCAGTTGCATA
The DNA here is from genome assembly GCF_000739915.1 of Paenibacillus chitinolyticus NBRC 15660. Taxonomy (GTDB): domain Bacteria; phylum Bacillota; class Bacilli; order Paenibacillales; family NBRC-103111; genus Paenibacillus_F; species Paenibacillus_F chitinolyticus. The sequence goes on from NZ_BBJT01000001.1 coordinate 244,650, forward strand.
ACCTACTTCTACAATAGCACATCCACTATTCGATCTGGATCGAAATTTAACCATGCCGCGCAATAGGGTTTGAAATCTCACGGATAGACGGTGCAGGTAAAAAGAAAAAAGAGCCTAGAGGGGCTCCTTTGATAATTAACCTTATTAAATAATTCTCATAGTTAACGAGATTAATTAATAGTATAGTTAATGGGGTTAATTAACTTTTGCAATTAACGGGGTTAACGATAATCGATTAGACTCTCAAAATTTCTTTCACTGGAACCATCCGGGATTTCATGAGCAGGCCGCTCCACGCCACCGTTGTTATTTTAAAAACCTGGCACAGCCGCCGCATGCCGCATCTGTCCCGAATTATAGCGGCAGGGTAAGAATGTGCTGAGGACCCAGCGGGCCAACCTTGGTCCGACCGTGATCCTCGAACCCGCATTTTAAATACAAATTTCGCGCCGGAATATTTTTCATATTGACCCCGAGTCCAACAATCCGGGCCAAAGGAAAATGTTTTCTCACAAAATCGGGGAGAAGGAGCAGTCCCTGCTTGGCGTAGCTTTTTCCCTGTTCCGCATGGTTAACCGAAAAAGCTCTAAGTACGATAGTGTGCGGGTCGTCCGAATACAGGGCGATTTCTTCACCGTCGTACAAGACAAAAAAACCGACCGGTTTGGAATCGGCCAAAATAACAACCGGATAGCGATGGGCATCTTGTGCCGCCGTCTTCAGCACTTCATGAGGCAGGGCGCTGAACTGCAGCTGCTCGTCCGGCAAATAATAAGAACGAAGCCCGTCTTCGTACTCATTTTGGTAAAAATTCAAGAGAATGGTTGATTTGTCCGCAGATGTTGACATGGTATCCTCCAGGTTACATTGGGAATAAGCGCTAGAACCGAAGGCAGCGCTCTTACAGAATATCACAGCGCAAAGTGATTTTGTATGGAGTGGTTAGTTGAATGGAGAAATACATCTCCTTATTTACTGGTTTGTAAAAAGTTTTTGCCAAATTTAATTCTCACATAAGCAATAACCGCGTAAAAAACGGGCAGAGCATCCACGAACACAAAAAATGTGACGACGGAAAGGGAGTTCATGTCAAACAAAAAGAGGGTAGTGTCCCGGGAAAATTGAAGCGCCACGACAACTGCGGTCCCGCACAGGAGAGGAAGGATCGCTTTTCTCGTCTTAAATTTAAACAGCTCTGCCGCGCATTTGGTCCCTACATACAGGATAAACGAATCATGAACGAACATGGATGTCGTCCACAAGCCGATCAGGAGGGGATCCGCATTGCCGAGTAATCCGCTTAACGTTGAACTTCGGATCAATTCGAGCAGGGGATACTGAATACGGCTCCCGAAGTAAGGGCCGAAAGTAAACAAAGTCAGCATCCATTGCATAAAGACGGCAAACGTCACGAGCAGACTGGCCGAAAGCAGGTTGCGAAGCGTTTTGGCGCCGAATTTCAGATGGGGTACCATAAATAAAAAAACGAACCATTCGCCAAACCAGGATACGGCGGTTAAGGTATCCCGAAAGGCTAAGCCCATTTTGTGATGGGTCCATAAGGCGGGGAACATTTGAAAATCGGCATTCTTCGAAAACAAGCCCATAATGATGGCGATCCCGATCATCGTAATGAGGAAAAGCCCATCTGCTATATAGACAATCGAGACAAATCCCCAGCGCGCCGTAATCACGATAACCAGCCCGATGATAAGCTGCAGAAACCATTGAGGCGTTTCTCTCATATAAGTCGATCCGTAGAACAGCGTAAAGCTTTCGATATCAACCGAAACGTAATAGACGCACCAGTACAGAACAAGGAACAAAAACAAGCGGTGCGGCCATTTTCCGATAATTTGTTCACCGAACTGAACCCAAGGCACGTCCGGGTTTAAGCGACCGACATAGACCGTGCAGCAGAGTAATAAAATACTGACCAGCCCCCCCAGAAACAAAGAGATCCAGCCTTGATAGCCGGAGGTTGTTATCAGAGGAGAAATAAGAAAAGCGATCGGCTGAGAAATCATGTAAATCATTGCGAACCGGAACGTCTGCCAGGACGTCGAGCGCATGGGATCACCTCTTTCAATCAGAAATAAGAAGGTTACTCCAGCCAGCCAAGCAGCAGATGCGTGAGCTGGTTGGGCTGGGGCCACCACGTAAAGGCGGAGGCCAGAACGCTCCAACAGCCCAGCACCGAGAAAAGCACCCAGAATTTGACGGCTTCGCCGGGAGGTTTGGGGTTGGTTCTAATCCATTCCAGCAAGCCGAGAGCGAAGAAAGCGAGAGCAATCATAGCGGATTTTCCTTTCCGTAGAATGACGGACACGATTGGAATCGTTAAGATAAGATTCCGACCTGTTTCACATTTATCTCGACTTTAAATTCGATATCGAGGTCGTTCTTATAATAATCGGTCCAGTTGTCCCGTTTTTCCTCCCAAAACTTGGGGTACTTCCAGTCAAGCAGCATGCCCAACTGCAGGACATCCGACTTTGCTTTCTGAGTTTTGCTGAATGCGCTTTTTAACTGTTTTTCGATTTTTTCACGCAGTTTCTGTTCAAGGATAGCGTTCATTTCTTTCTCGTCGCGGTTCATGATATCCCTTTTGTGGATCAAATCTCCGTCGCCTTTAAGGCTCAGCGTAAACCGGGGACCCTCCGGTCCCATCCGCACTGATTTTTTGCTCATCAATTGATTAAAAAGGATATCCGCCCTACTTTGGCCGTCGTCCCAGGATAGGGTGTATACCTGCCTGCCCGATCTGCCCAAAGCCCAGGCTATGGCTCTGCCTTCCGCACTCGGAAGTACCCCCGTGAGCTTGTCGTCGTAATATAAGGCTACTCCTTGAATGCCCGCCCATGGCTTGATCTCTCCGTTCTCACTGGGCATTTTCATCACACCCATCGTCAAGTAATTGGTTGCGACCCCCTGACCGGAAGCTTCCGCTATCAAGCACTGCTTCGCGCTCGTATCTAGCATCGCTCTTTGCTGGGCCATTTTGAGCATCACTTCCGCCGGCATCCGTTCGTAAACGGGCGTAAGTTCCGCTACCTCTTTTGCCTTGCCAGGGGCGGTACTCACAATTGTGCTGATATGAAAAGTAGGTTCTCTTTGCATCCAGTCCAGCATATCTTTGATCCCGTTCTCCGCATATTGTCTGCCGACAGTAACGATCCGGGTGTGTCCGAAGTGAATCTTCCGGGTCAGATCTCTTTGGATGAGCATGAGGGCTTGCTGAATCGAAGTGCCCTGTTTGCTAATCACGGCGTACGGTTGTCCGTGGGAAGTGCCGCTGCCGGCTTGTTGACCGGACAAAAGGCGGTTCGGCAGCGGGCTGCTGATTGTAACTTCTACCTTATCGGGAGTGTCCCCTTGATCGATGTACAGAGCAAAAACAAACGTTTGTTCGTCTATTTCGACCTTCGACCAGCAGCCTGTCATCAGCAGAAGCGGCAGCAGGGCAATGAAAAGTCTTATCCGTCTCATGTTATTTCTGCCTCCTGAAGTTCCGGTCGATGTATGCTTTGGAACGCTTTTTCATAAGAGACGAGGGCACGCGCATAAAAATGTCTTTCCAGTCCCGGAGAACGAGCGGCGCCAGCGGGCTCAGGTAAGGAGCGCCGAACGATCTCTGGCTCGTAAGATGCCCGTACACAATAAAGCTGGCGATGAAAACACCGATCAGACCTGTCGTACCGCCAATCAGCAGGAGCGGGAAACGCAGCAGACGTAAAGCCAGTCCCAGCTCGAAATGGGGAATGATGTAGGACGCGATCCCCGTGATGGATACGACGATGACCATAGGAGCGGATACGATCCCCGCTTGTACAGCCGCCTGTCCGATCACGATGGCGCCGATGATGGAGATCGTCTGGCCGACCGGCTTCGGAATGCGCGTCCCGGCCTCGCGCAGCCCTTCGAAGGTCAGCTCCATAACAAGAGCCTCCGTCAGTGCGGAGAAGGGAATATTCTCGCGGGCCGCCGAAATCGTAAGCAGCAGATCCGACGGGATGATTTCGGGCTGAAACGTAGTGATCGCTATGTATAACGAAGGCAGGAGCATCGAAATCAAGGCAAAGAAGATCCGCACCAGCCGTATCCAGCTTGCCGATAAATAGCTCTGGTAGTAATCCTCGGAAGACTGGAGCAGGGATAAGAGCGTCACGGGTACGAGAAGCGCCGACGGTGTCCCGTCCTGTATGAGACCGACACGGCCTTCCAGCAAGGAAGCGGCGACGGAGTCCGGCCGTTCCGTATATTGGAATTGAGGGAAGGGCGTTTTGTTTCCTTTCTTCATCTGCTCCGAAAGGTAGCTGATTCCGAGTACCCCGTCGATGGAAATTTCTCGGATTCCCTTATCGAGATCTTTTAAAATTTCCGGCTTGCAGAGTCCTTCGATATAAATCATATAGACAGTCGTCTGCGTGTACGTGCCCACGGTATATTTAACGGTTTTCAAATCCGGGTGCTTGATTTTGTGCCGGAGCAGGGACAAGTTACTGACGATATCTTCGATAAAAGCCTCTTGGGGCCCGATAACGACAAGCTCGTTCTGAGACTCGGAAACCGCCCTTTTTTGATACTTGACGACATCGAACACATAAGCGCAGCCCAGTCCTTCGATGCAGAGCGCCGCTTTTCCGTGCACGATTTCCCGGACGGCATCCTGGGAGGCATAAACCAGCTTCGCGGGAAGCGGGAACAAAGTCCCTTCGTCCAGCAGCTGAAGGAATTCCTCCCAATCATGGTCACCCTGAGCTTCGGCAATGAGAGCGGAAGCGACCTTCTCTTGAAGTGTCTTCACATCGACGATCGATTGGATATAAATGAGCACGCAGGAGCGTTCGTATAGTAGAAAAGGCTGATAAACCGTATCTTCACTTCCAGCGAGAATTTGTTGTATATTTTCGTACATCAGACCTTTCATTTCCACGCGTACCCCTCCTTTTTATCCGTCCGGCATCCTTCTTCTTTAGAATGCGGAAATATCTGCAAGTTATGCAGGAAAGCCGGACATGCTTAAGAAAGGGGATGCTGACAAAAGATTTGGATAACCTGCTGCTCAGACGCCAGCGCAAAGCAAAAACTCCCTTGCTATAGACAAGGGAGTCTGGTTTGCCGCCTTCAAGGAAGGCCGGGAAAGGTGCTGGGGATCAGTCCGCGTCCGGCATCTTCCTGGCCGATACGGCCAGCCGGTTCCAGGCGTTTATGACGACGATGGCCATAATAATCTCGGAAGTCTGAACTTCGTCGAAATAAAGGCGGACTTCGTCGTATACGTCGTCCGGGACATGGGTTTCGGCAACGAGCGTAACGGCTTCCGTCAATGCGAGCACCGCGCGTTCTTCCGGCGAGAAGAAGGGTGTTTCGCGCCAGGCGTTTAAGGCGTAGATGCGCTGCTCGGTTTCCCCGTGTTTACGCGCGTCTTTCGTGTGCATGTCGATGCAGAAGGCACAGCCATTTATCTGGGATGCGCGTATTTTGATCAATTCTTTCAGTGATTTGTCCAGGCTTGTGGAACCCAAGTACTGCTCGAGCCCCACCATGGCGGCATAACCTTTCGGAATCAGCTGATCCATTTGAAGACGGGTTTTCATCGTATATTCCTCCTCCTATTTGCATTCAGATCTATAACAGATCAGGAGGCCGTTTCGTGACAGAAAAAAGGAAGGAAGCAAAAAAAAGTTTATCGCCTCCTTCCCCAGGGGTAACTCTATAGACGGATTCCGTGCAGCTTGTCCGGATTGCTGACGATGAACATGCGGTCTACCCGACTCTGTTCCTGGTCCCACGTCATGCTGACCGCAAGAACCGGACGCTCGTCGCGGACGAGGACGAAGCCCTGCTCGCCGTTGATCCGGGCGGGGAGCAGGGAGCCGCTGAAATAACCGCGCGGCCATATCCCTTCGAACAGCGCCCGGATCCGTTGAGAGCCGTAAATGGGACGCAGCGCGCAGCGGACTTTGCCGCCGCCGTCCGTAACCAGAACGGCGTCCGCCGTCATCTGTGCGATAAAGTCTGCGAAATCGCCAGTTTTGGCCGCGTCGAGGAACAGTTTCACGAATTGTTCCTCCACTTCGCTTTTTTGAAGGGGCTTGGCCTCCTTCCGGAGAAGCTTCCCTTTGACGCGGCTATAAATCTTGCGGCAGTTCTCCTCGGATTTCTGGAGGGTATCTCCAATCTCACGGTAACTGTATTCGAGTGCTTCGCGCAGGATGAACACCGCACGCTCAACCGGATTAAGCCGCTCCATCATGACGAGCAGCGCGTAGGAGACGGTTTCCTCCTCAACTATCCGTTCGGCGGGGTCAAGACCCGGCTGAACGGATACTGGCTCTGGAAGCCATTCGCCGGTATAGATTTCTCTGCGGCTTCGCGCGGATTGGAGAAAGTTGATACAGCGGTTGGTTACCGCTTTACATAAATAAGCTTTCATATTCCCGATACGGACCAGATCCTGCTGCTGGATTTCCAGATAAACATCCTGGATGATATCTTCGGCATCGTTTAGAGTTCCGAGCATCCGGTAAGCGATGGAATAAAGAAGAGAATGGTACTGCTTGTACAAGGCTTCCGTCATGGAACATAACCCTCCGTTTTCCTCAGAACCTGTTCTGTTCTTTTCTTATCCTACCATCTCTGTGGATTTCAGTCTCTACGTAAGACATGACCGCAGCAATCGATATACGGGCTCGGCAGCTTTTTTTATCCCACGAACTTCCAGCATCTTGACATTACGTTTCCAAAAATTTATTATATGAACATATACTCATATTTTGCATACTTTATAAAAAACGCTTGTTTGGAAGGAAGGAATGGAGATGGAGGAGCACCGCGTAAAAGGTTTATCCTGCGGCAACTGTACACGTGAGATGGAAGAACAGATTCAGAAGCTGGAACACGGGGCGGATGCCAGACTCAGTTATAACAGCGGCAAGCTGACTGTGGACAGCCGTATATCCATGCCTGCCGTTGAGAAAATCCTGGGCAGTGACGGGGCTTATCTCGTCAAATCCCAGCCTGCGGGCGGACATACGCACGAGGGGCACAGCCATCACGGCCACTCTCACGATCACGGTCACGATCATGGACACGATCATGATCACGGAGGGCAATCCAACCGGGCGATTACCCGGAATCTTGTCATTTCGGCTGTGCTTTTCGCGATTGCATTTTTCACGGACGGACGGGTGCCGGCCTATGTATCCATCCCGTTGTATCTGATCATTATGGCACTGAGCGGCTACATGACGTTCATCAAAGGCGCCAAAAACTTGTTCCGCCTGAAATTCAATATCGATACGCTGATGACCATCGCGCTCGTGGGAGCTATCGTGATCGGCGAGTGGAAAGAGGCGACGCTTGTCGCCATCCTGTTCGGACTGAACGAACTGCTGGAAGGAATGGGCATGGAGAAAGCGCGCCGTTCCATGGAAACGCTGCTTCAAGTAGCTCCCAAAGAAGCGGTGCTGCTGACGGACGGCCAAGAAACGGTCGTCCCGATCGCGTCCCTCAAGATCGGAGATCTCGTTCAAGTTCGCTCCGGGCAGAAAATTCCTTCCGACGGCATCGTGGAAGAAGGCAAAAGCTCGGTCAACGAAGCCGCGATAACCGGGGAATCTCTGCCGGTGGAAAAAGCGCCCGGCGAGAAAGTTTTCGGCGGCAGCATCAACAACGAAGGCCTGCTTAAAATCCGCATCGAAAAGGCGTATCAGGATTCGTCCTTGGCGAAAATCCTTCATCTGGTCGAGGAAGCCCAGGAGACGAAAACGCCGACGGAGCTGTTCATCAACCGCTTCGCCAAGTATTACACGCCGCTCATCATGATCATCTCGCTGCTCGTCATCGTCATCCCTCCGCTTTTCCTGGGCGGAAGCTGGTCGACATGGCTTTATCAGGGGCTGGCCGTTCTGATCGTCGGGTGTCCGTGCGCCCTGATTTTGTCCTCGCCGATCGCCATCGTATCCGGCATTACACGCAATGCCCGGCACGGCATTCTGATCAAAGGCGGCGTGTTCCTGGAGCAGCTGGGCAAAATCGATACGCTCGCGTTCGACAAAACCGGCACACTGACCAAAGGGGAGCCCCACGTGGAGAAGTCCGTGGTGCTGGATGAGCGCAAGTTTTACCCCGCCGCGGCGGCTATCGAGAAATCTTCCTCGCATCCTCTCGCCAAAGCGATCATGAAGGAGATCGAGGCTAAGGGCATCCGGGCCGAAGAAGCCGACTCCATCGAGACGGTATCCGGTAGAGGAGTCGTGGCGAGCTTCAAGGGAGAGCGGTACTGGCTCGGCAACGAGAAAAGCATGGAACATCTGCGGATACCGGCGGATATCCAGGAACAAATCGACTCGCTGAAGGAAGAAGGACTTACTTTAGTTATAGTCGCCGATCAAGAAAAAGTGCTTGGCATGTTCGGAATATCCGACGAGATCCGGGAGGAAAGCCGCGAAGTGATCGCCGCTCTGCATAAAGCGGGCATTCATAAAACGGTTATGCTGACCGGAGACCACCGGAAAACCGCCGAGAAAGTCGCCAAAGCTGTCGGTGTAAGCGAATATTACGGCAATCTTCTCCCCGAACAGAAGGTCGACAAAATCAAGGAGCTCGCCGCCGAGGGTACGGTTGCCATGATCGGAGACGGCATCAACGACGCTCCGGCACTCGCTTCCGCCCAGCTTGGCATTGCGATGGGCAAAGGAACCGACAGCGCGGTGGAAACCGCCGACATCGTGCTGATGCAGGATCACCTCGGCAAGCTGCCCGAAGCTATCTCCGTTGCGCGGCAGGTGAACCGGGTGATCAAGATAAACATCAGCCTGGCGCTCGGATTGAAAGCCATCGCGCTGCTGCTGACGATTCCCGGTCTGCTGACCTTGTGGATCGCCATATTGTCGGACATGGGAGCCACCATTTTCGTCACGCTGATCAGCTTGACCGTTCTTATCGAGAAGAAGCCATCTTCTTTATCTTAATCAATCGAAAAAAGTGCTCCGCACCGGGTGCGGGGCACTTTCTTCATGCGCAGCGGAGAAGGGACTCCCTTAACCGTAATGTTTTTGATATAATAAGCCGTATGGAAACGAAGGCGGTGAATGTAGCTTGCAAAAACCAATCGAAGACCTCTGCGACGAAACCTGTGCGGGGACGGAAACGGACGGGACTGCTCTGGAGCATGCGAAGATGGACGAATCGATGGCCGTCAACCTGGCGGAGATGTTCAAAGCTCTCGGAGATCCTACGCGCGTCAAAATCATTTATGCGCTTTCCCAGCAGGAATTGTGCGTCCACGATCTGAGTGTCGTGCTTGAAATGGGACAATCCGCCGTCTCCCATCAGCTTCGGTATTTACGGAATGTCCGGATCGTTAAGCGGCGCAAAAGCGGCAAAACCGTCTTTTACTCACTAGACGACGATCACGTGAAAGAAATTTTCCGCCAAACCCTCCAGCATCTTGCGCACGTATAAAAAAACAGAGTATCTATTCTTCAAGAATAGATACTCTGTTTTTTGTCGTCAGGGGGAAGGTAATCATGACCTCCGATCCGGTGCCAACTTCGCTGGAGAACCGCATCTTGCCGCGCATCGCATCGATCAGGCGGGTCGTGACCATCAGGCCGAGCCCGGTTCCCTTGCTTTTCGTCGTATAGAAGGGAGCCCCCAGTCTTTCGATTTCTTCCTTGGTCATACCGCTGCCGTTATCGGTGATAGTAATGATGGCTTTGTGTTTCCGGACATAACCGCGTATGCGGATCAGACCGTCCGTTTGGGTCGATTCGATTCCGTTTTTGATCAGATTGACGAACGCCTGCTTGAGCTTGGAAGAGTCTCCCGCGATAAAAATATGGTCCTCGCAGGAAAGCTCGATTACGGCTCCCGACATGCTGGCATAAGGTTCAAGCATCGTCACGGCCTGCTGAAGCGAATCGCCGAGATTGATGAGGCCCGTTTCCGTCAATTCGGGTTTGGCGAAGAGCAGAAACTCCGAGATAATCTTCTCGGCCTGATCGAGTTCTCCGATGGCGATGCTTAAATAACGGCCGAGCTTCTCGTCGGCTTCCTTCTGGGAAATCTGCAGATACCCGCGCGTAACTTGGAGCGGATTCCGGATCTCGTGAGCGACACTGGCCGCCAGATCGCTGAGATGCTGCAGCTTCTCGGCTTTCTGGATTTCGATACTCATCTGGTCATGCCGGAGCATGTGCTGAAACCATAGGATGAGCAGCACCGGCAGCAGAAGCTGTGCGGTCACGAGAAGACTTACTTGCGGCAGCAGATCCTTCCATACAAAACCGTGATGCGTGACGATATAAGACAGCCAGATAAGCAGCGCGGCAGTGCCCATGCTTGTGTATATGAGCGACAGGGCGATTTTTTTGCGCGAAGGATACTGATAGAATTCACGGGCCCTGAACAGGACGGGCAGAAAACCTGCCGCATAGAGGATAACGTCCGAAACTCCGAAAGACGGGAACATAATCCCATGAAAGATCAGCATCATCCCGAGCGCCGTAAACCCTCCGTAATACCCTCCGTATATAAAAGCGAGCAGAAGAGGTACGCCTCTCAGATCCCAATAAAAATCAGGAACGAGATACATGACCGGATAGCTTATGCTGAAAAGGCCGGAAAACCCCATCAGGATTCCCATCAGAAAACGGTTTCGTTTTTTTTCTCTTTTGTAAAAACGCGTGAGCATAAAAATCTGGTAAATATGAGGAGGAAATGTCATGATGAATAAATGAACAAGGATATCTTTCACGGGCCGCACTCTCTTTCTAAAAGAAAAAAGAACTCAGATTCCTATTATGGAGTTCTCTGGCAGATAATGCAATAAATAATGATGCCAATTGAGCGGAAACTTATCAAAAGCTGGTGAACATGGAGGAATATTTCACCAAGTTGTTGAAATCTTTAAGGATAAGCCGGAGGTGGTGAGATTGAAAATTCTCGTCAGCCAGCCTATGCTTGAGCGGAATCCGGAACAACTAATCGCCTGTGAACCTGCCGCAAAGGAGCGTGTCCTGTGAGGACGGATAGAGAAGATTTGAAACCTGAAGTGGAAGCTTATCTCAACCGAATCGGTTACGAAGGACCGTTGGATGGCAGTTATGAAGCGCTGGCTTTGCTGCAGGAGCAGCATCTGCATACCGTTCCGTATGAAAATCTGGACATCCTGAACGGGGTTCCGCTGTCTCTGGACATAAAGCGTCTGCGCCATAAAATCGTCGAGCGGCGGCGGGGCGGCTACTGCTTCGAGCTGAACGCCCTGTTCGGGTGGCTGCTGCGCCAGCTCGGCTATCCCGTGACCGACTATGTCGCCCGGTTCTGGAGAGACGAGACGGAGCTGCCGCCAAAGCGCCGCCATCATGTGCTGAAAGTGGAAGCGGAAGGAGTCAGCTACTTATGCGACGTGGGTGTCGGGGGCATCGTGCCCCGTAGACCGGTCCGTCTTGCCGAGAAGCTGGAACAGCCGCAGGGCGAGGAGCTTTACGCCATGGAGCGGGACCCCTTATTCGGCTGGGTGCTCAGCGAGAAGCATCACGGCAGTTGGAGGCGCATTTACTCGTTTACCGAAGAGCCGCAGCTGCCCAAAGATTTTGTCATGGCCAGCTTCTGGTGCGAGCACAGTCCGGAATCCATTTTCAAGAAGGATGCGATGGTAGCCATTCGGACCCGGGAGGGACGAAATTCGGTCTCCGGTAAGGAGTTTAAGTTGTTCACGCCCGAAGGCGTGCGCACGTTCGTGCCTGAAAACGATGCGGCTTACAAGGAAGCTCTGCTTAAATATTTCGGCATTCCGTCAGAATAAAGCTTGCATAAATATGCCTCGCTGTGTATAGTCATTTCTAAGTTAACCAATTGAATATGTTGGGAATAGGTGCCCAGCCCCTTGGGGGAACTGGAGCTTAAAAGGGAAGTCCGGTGAAAAACCGGCGCGGTCCCGCCACTGTAACAGAGGAGTCAAGGCGAACACGCCACTGGTCTTAGACCGGGAAGGCAGCCGAAGATGATGATTCTGGAGCCAGGAGACCTGCCTGTTCTGACAGCACTGCTTTACCTACGGGAGATAGGGAGGTGTTAAAGTACGGGCCACTGTATATACAAACAGAGGGCGTCTTTATCCTTGTCTGCTTCGGGGATATTGACGTCCTTTTTTTATTTTCTTGTACAAATGAGCAATTAAGCAGGGAACTCATGCAAACATCCAATTCAAGCGACTATCAGGAGGTCAAGATCATGAACGCATTGACAAGCAGCAGTTTGGGATACCCGAGAATCGGAGCGGGACGTGAATGGAAGAAAGCACTGGAATCTTTTTGGGCCGGCAAAATCGGCGAAGAGGAGCTGACGGACAGGCTGGCCGAAGTCCGTTTGGGAAATCTTCGCATTCAGCGGGAGAAGGGCATTGAGCTTATCGCGGTCAACGATTTTTCGGGATACGACCACGTGCTGGATACTTCCGCCATGTTCGGTATCGTACCGGAACGGTTTCAATACGAGGGCGGCGAAGTATCTCCGGGCACCTACTATGCGATGGCGAGAGGCGAAGAGGGGGAGGCCGCATGCGAAATGACGAAATGGTTTAACACCAACTATCATTATATTGTGCCGGAACTCCAGGGCGCCAAGCCGAAGCTGGTCGAGAACAAACCTCTCAAAGCTTACCGCGAAGCCAAAGAAACGCTCGGAATCCAGGGCAAGCCGGTACTGCTCGGACTGTTCACGTTTCTGAAATTGTCCAAGGGATACGCCGAGACGGAAACCGATGCCTGGATCGACCGGCTGCTTCCGCTGTACGGCCAAGTGCTGCGCGAGCTGGAAAAGGAAGGTGCAGAATGGGTGCAGGTAGACGAACCGGTGCTTTCGACAAACGTATCCGCTGAGGACATGAACCGGATCGAAGCGATCTACAAAACGCTGACAGAAGCGGCGCCGGGGTTGAAAATTATGCTCCAGACTTACTTCGAATCCGTGGAACATTACGACAGAGTCGTAAAGCTGCCCGTAAGCGGGATCGGGCTTGATTTCGTACACGGCGGCGAGAAGACGCTGAAGCTTCTGAAGAGCGGAGGATTTCCCGAAGGCAAAATTTTGGGAGCGGGTATCGTGGACGGCCGGAATATTTGGCGCTCCGATCTGAAGGAGAAGCTGGATACGATTCGGGACATTTTGGCCGTGGTTCCCGGAGAGCGGGTGATCGTCCAGACATCTTGCAGCCTTCTGCATGTGCCGGTGTCCGCCGTTCACGAAGATAAGCTCGATCCGGTGCTGAGAGACGCACTTGCCTTCGCCGACGAGAAGCTGGAGGAAATCGTCCTGCTGTCTAAGGCGGCGGTATCCCAAACGGCGGAAACGGCCGAAGCGCTTCAGCGGAACGAAAAAGCGCTTGCCGCCCTCCGGTCTTCCGAAGCTCGCGGCAACAAAGCCGTTCAGGCGGCCGCTTTGCAGCTTCAAAAGGTGCCAGCGGCACGCGGCGAGGGCTTCGGCGAGCGACGGGCCCTTCAGCGCGAGAAGTGGAAGCTGCCGTTTCTCCCGACGACGACGATCGGAAGCTTCCCGCAGACAGCGGAAGTCAGACAGGCGCGGTCCAAATGGAGAAAAGCGGAATGGACGGACGAGCAGTATAAGGGGTTTATCCGCAGCGAGATCGATAAGTGGATCAAGCTTCAGGAGGAGCTGGATCTGGACGTTCTCGTACACGGGGAATTCGAACGGACGGATATGGTGGAATTTTTCGGCGAAAAATTGGACGGCTTCGCTTTCACGCGCAACGGCTGGGTGCAGTCCTACGGCTCGCGCTGCGTGAAACCGCCGGTCATTTACGGCGATGTGGCGTTTACGCAGCCGATGACCGTCGAGGAAACCGTCTACGCGCAGTCTCTCACGACACGTCCCGTCAAAGGGATGCTGACCGGACCGGTTACGATTCTCAACTGGTCATTCGTCCGGGACGATCTATCCAGAGACGTGGTCGCCTACCAGATTTCGCTTGCGCTGGAGAAAGAAGTGCAAGCGCTCGAAGAGGCGGGTATCGAAATGATCCAAATCGACGAGCCCGCTGTCCGTGAAGGCCTTCCTCTTAAGAAAGATGAGCACGGGGCTTATCTCGATTGGGCGGTCAACGCTTTCCGCAGCACAACGGCGAACGTGCGGGCCACGACGCAAATTCATACCCACATGTGCTACTGCGAATTCCACGACATGATCGGGTCTATCCGCGATATGGATGCCGACGTCATATCTATCGAAACTTCCCGCAGCCACGGCGAACTGATCGAAAGCTTCGAACAGCACACGTACGAGAAGGGAATCGGACTCGGTGTCTACGACATTCACAGTCCGAGGGTCCCTTCCGTCGAAGAGATGGTAAGCATGATCGAGCGGGCGCTGCGCGTACTCGACCCGCAGCTCTTCTGGATCAATCCCGATTGCGGACTCAAAACGAGAGGCAGCGAGGAAACCGTAGCGGCTCTGCGCAACATGATTGCGGCCGCCAAACAGTGCCGGGAAACCATGGCCGTATCTCAAGCTTAACCGAGCAGATCAAGGTTGGCTGCAGATGCTTACGGACCGACAAACAAAAGCTATCCGACAATCCGAGCCTTCGTCCGGTGCAAACCGGACAGGGTTTTTTTACATGAGCGCGAGAAGAAAATAGGAACGTGAGTTTCCAAACCGTTGGAAGAAACCCATAAACATGGTAAGATAGAAAGATAAACGGCAGAAGGTAAGACCGTCATTCAGGAGGTATAATGGCAAAGGCAAAAGTAAAACGTCCGACCCGGGATGAGTTCGAGCTGGAAGAACTCGGTAACCGGCTAGTGGAAGCGAAGGACGAGGATTCTTTAATTCTTCTTACGGTATGGGGCTGGGAGGAGCAGGTCTACGGCAGAATTACGGTCATGGATCCCCGGACGAGACTCGTACACGTTCAGGACGGCGAACAGCTGACGAAAGTTCCTTTTATGGACATTATGCAGGTGGATAACGCCTGATTAGCCTTAAAAGCATCCGGAAGGGTGCTTTTTTACTTTGCGCCAACGAATAGAATAAGGCCGCTCTGGAGAAGTTAGGAGAATATTGGTAAAAGGAGCTAATCCACGTGAACGAAACGAACTCGAAACCAGCCGCCGCTTTCCCCCAGTTTCCGGAATCGTACTGGCTGGCTTCCGCCCAAATTCCCGCTTACTCCAGGCTGAACGAAAATATCCGGGTAGACGCAGCTATCGTCGGCGCTGGAATAACCGGTCTGACGACGGCCTACCTGCTGGCTATGAAAGGCTTAAAGGTCGCGGTTCTGAACGCGGGTCGTATTTTACACGGGACGACCGGATATACGACCGCCAAAATTACGGCCCAGCACGATTTGATCTACGATCAGTATATAACCGACTTCGGCGAAGAAAAAGCGCGGCTGTACTACGAGGCGAACCGGGACGCTCTTCAGTTCGTCCGTCATCTGGTCAAGGAGCACCACATTCAATGCCAATTTGAAGAGCAGGATGCCTTCGTGTACACCGATACGGATTCTTCTCTGCACAAAGTGTTCAAAGAATACGAAGCCTACGAGAAATTGCGAATCCCCGGTAGCTATGTGGAAAAAACGGATCTCCCTTTCGAAACGAAAGGGGCGGTCGTGATGAAAAATCAGGCCCAATACAACCCGGTCCCGTTTCTGATTCACCTGGCTGAAGAGATCGTGCGCAAAGGCGGGCGGATTTACGAGGAAACCACCGTAACCGGATACGAGCCGGGGAGTCCGTCCGTTCTCAAGACAAGCGGCGGGTTTACCGTCAGCAGCTCGCATGTCGTATCCGCTTCCCACTTTCCTTTTAACAACCTGCACGGGCTGTATTTCGTGCGTCTCTACGCAGAGCGTTCTTACGTGCTCGCCGTTAAAACGGACAAGCGCTACCTCGGAGGCATGTACATTAGTGCCGATAAGCCGAAGCGCTCCCTGAGATCCGTGCTGATTAACGGCGAGCCGATGGTGATCGTGGGCGGAGAAGGCCACAAGACGGGCCAGGGCATCTGCACGTTCCAGTATTACGAAGCGCTCGAGAAATTCGCGAGGGAAACCTTCGGGGTGAAAGAAATCGCGTACCGCTGGTCGGCACAAGACTTGTACACGCTGGATACGATCCCGTACATCGGCCAGGAGCTGGATGACGTTCCGAACCTGTACGTCGCCACGGGCTATAAGAAGTGGGGAATGAGCACGGGCATTGCCGCCGCCCAATTGAACGCTAAGCTCATTCTCGGGGAAGATAGCCCCTACAGGGACTTGTTCTCGCCCTCCCGGTTTCACGCGAACCCGTCGATTAAAACCTTCGTGAAGGAAAATGCGAATGTCGCCAAAGAGCTTATCTCCGGCAAGCTCGAATTTCCCACGAGAGAAGCGGGCGAACTCCGCGAAGATGAAGGAGCCGTGGTACAGGTCCGGGGGAAAAGAGCGGGCGCCTACCGCGACCGCGAAGGAAGCCTGCACGTGGTCGACACGACCTGTACGCATTTGGGATGCGAAGTGGACTGGAACGAGTCCGAACGGACATGGGATTGTCCCTGTCACGGTTCCCGTTTCGCTTACACGGGTGAAGTCATCGAGGGACCGGCTTTGAAGCCGCTGGCGAAAGTGGAACTAGATGAATAGAAGGCAGAATGCCAAAAAAAAAGCCGCTCCGGCAAGGAGCGGTTTTTTGGCGTGTTTGTTCATAAAAGCTTGCGACGGAAACCGTGACACTTAGAAGTAATCCGAGAAATAAGGCTGCTCATTCGCAATCAGCTTCTCCAGCAGCTGAACCGACTCTCTGTCCGCGTGAAAACGGCGTATCCGCTGCAGGTAAGAAGGCCGCTTGTAGCTCATCAGCATCGTGGTCAGCGTCTGAATATCGAAGGAAGCGGAAGGAGTTCCGCCCCCGTCGGCGAGCCGGCCTTGGCCTTCCTTGTCCACTTTCAAAGTGAACGTTCCCGAATTCCACTCCAGCATAGGATCATGAAGGTTGAAGGTTAACTTGCAATCTTCCCCCTGCGCTTGGAACGGGTACTGCTCAACGAACTGGCTCACATCCACGATCCGCGCCATGAAATAAGGCGCAATCGTTTCTTTGATATCCCCGTCCTCCAAGAGGAAGGACATCGGTTCGTCCTTGTAGGTATGGCCTTTTACATAGGTGACCATGGAGAAATGAGCGCTAATGAAATTCCACAGGCCCGTCCGGGCTTCTTCATCGAGAAAAACCATTTCCTTTATATGAAAAATTTCGCCCGCAATCCAGTACAGCAAAAATCCGGAAGGCTCATGATCCGCATCGTAATAAATGGCCCCGGTCATGTCGTCGAGATCCCAGCGCAAATACTCTTCCCAGGCCAAATTATTCCGCAGCATGGCGGCGTGGTTCTGTAAAGCAAAGCGCTGATATACGGTTTGGATGTCGGGGTGTTCGATCGTCACCCGTTCCACGTTGCCGGGGACCGTTTTCAGCTTCGGCAGCTGCGTGTCTTTGACTTCGAACGAAATTTTATCGGAAATAATTTCCCAGCCTTTGCGGCGGTAGTACGGGATAGAGTAAGGATACAAATACGAGATCGACTGCCTGCGTCCTCGCATGTTCGTAAGAGCCTGCCGCATCAGTTGGTTCATCAGCCCCATATTGGCGTATTCCGGATAAGTGCCGACGCCCGTCAAACCGCCCATATCGTAGATGCGGCCGAAAATATTCACTTGAAACGGGTACACGGCCAGCTGTGAAATCAGCTTGTCTTCATCGAACCAGCCCAGGACATCGGCCTGCTTCAGCACCGGAAGCTTTGCCTGTGCGATTTCGCGGTCTTCCCAGCCGAACGTTTGTAAATCATGGTTCGTCACCTGGAACACATAGCGGAGCAAATGGTTGAACTGTTCTCCGTGCTGGGGTTCCACGTTTTTCATTTTGAGTCTTTCCTGCAGTTTCCGGCGGCTCATGGTCGTACCTCCGTATCGGGCATTCGTTATAGGGAGCACATGAGGGTGCACGGACTCCCAATTGTCAGCTTGCCCTTTTCATACGGGGTGTAATCAGCATCGAAAATGCGGACGCAGAGAAAAAAGAGGCCGTAAATGATTAAAATTCAAGGTAGGAAACGACAACAGAGGCGGCAAAACCGAGTACGGCCGCAATAAAAAAGACGGAGCGGAAAGCGTGCAGGAAAGGTTTTTTATCGGGTTTGGGAGAGAAGTACTCCTCGGCGTCCGGGGGTTGTATGTATCTGTCCTCCGTATGAGTCAGATTAAACCTCGTAAAAATGCCGCTGGTGCATCCCCAGATTAACAGGGAAATAATGGAGCCGATGAATAAATCATCGGAAAGAGAGCCGGCCATTCATTAACCTCCTAAAGGACAATCATTTTTTCCGATTATAGCAAAAAAACGTGAGTTCGGTGCTTTATCTTACCAAAAAAAGCCTTCAGAAGGGTCTGAAGGCTTAACGAATTTTGGCGGACCGACTGATCTCCCGAGGTCTCTCATATAAACGCAAGCGGGAGATCATGCCCGTCCGATCAGGTCGTGGTGGGACCCGCCGGGGGAATTAGACCGGCCGGAGGGCAGGCCATTCCAGCTCAATGCCGGCTTTGGCCAGGTGCGACTGGAATTTGGCCAGTTCGTCAGGATTGCCGCGAAGCTCGCTCGGCGTCATGCCGTTGTCGATGCAGTAGGCGGCGCAGTATCCGGCCGCTTCGCCGATATTCCACTCGACGGGATGAAGCCGGTAGCAGCCGTTCGTGATATGCGTGACGCCGATGTTTTTGCCCGCGGCCAGCAGGTTGCGGACGCGCACCGGAATGAGGCTGCCGAGCGGAATCTGAAACGGCAGGGACGAGACGTCGATGTACGGCCGGTTCTCCGTGCTCGGATGCAGGTCGATGCGGTAGCAGCCGATTCCTACGCTGTCCGCGAACTCTTCGGCCCGTCCGTCGGGTCTGCAGGCGGTGGCGACGTGCTGCTCCAGCACGGTAAACTCCGCTTTGATCCGCCGCGACTCGCGGATGTAAGGATACATCGCCAGGCCGTCCTCCGTGCCGACGACATCTTTGCGCAGACGCAGGCCCGGGTAGCCTGTGCCGCCGTCCGGACGGGGCGCTTCCGTTTGCAGCCAGTACAGGAGAGAGAGCGATAGCTGCTTAGCCTCGTACAGATGCTTCTGCTTCTCTTCTTCGGGGACGTCGATAATGGAACCGAGCCAGTAATCGTTCTGCGGCCAGTTGACGAGCGAAACATTGCTGCGGTAGGTTCCTTCACGGAAATGCCCAATGTCCGCGATCTGCCGGTACCGGAAGAGGGAGAAGTGTTCCGTCCCCGGAAAAATTTCATACTTGACGGGCTCGTTCGTGGCAGGTTTGACACCCATCAGGCTAAGCAGGCGATCCGGCCAGAAATCCGCTTTGTAAGCTTTCCAGAAATCATACATCTCGGGCTTCTCGATGACGTGATTTTCGCCTTCCAGATGATCCACTGCGAAGCAGTATGTGAAACCCTGCATATCGCCGGGCAGAGGACCGCCGACTACCGCGTTCGGTTCCTTGGTTTCCGCATACGACTCCGCGCCGGTCACATACTCCGCTTTCGCGAGCGGCAGCAGATCCCCGCATTCCGTTGCATCCAGGAAGTAGGGGGCCTTCAGGATGGTCAGCGCACCGCTGTCCAGGCTTTTTACCTCAACCGATGTAATCGCGTCGCCGTCCGTTTCCACACTTACCGGAATGTGACGGAGCAGGATGGTCACCTGACCGCTGTGAACATAAGGTGCCAGCATCTGCTGGAGAACGGCCAGTGCCGTTCTCGGTTCATGGCACAGCCGGCTTACGGAGCCGCTGCCCGGATTAAGCTCCGTTATCGCTTTGGCTTCAGGCTTCATCGGGAAATAATCCCGGTAATAATTGCGGACACCTTCGCGGAATTGGCGGTATGTGCGGGTGCAGCCGAATTTTTCGATCCACGGGTGTTCGTCGGGGGGGACCGCTTGACTGGTGAGCTGTCCGCCGATCCACACGGTTTCTTCTGTCAGGATAACGCTTTTACCCGACTCGGCTGACGCAAGTGCTGCGGCGAAACCGCCGGTTCCTCCGCCTATAATAACGACATCAGCTAGTTGAATGGGTGTCATGGGGTTTAATCTCCTTTGGTTTGAACAAGGTGGTTGAAATTTTGATAGCTTTTGCGGATTCCTTCGGTCTCGTCTCCGGTGCCTTCGTATTCGAGGACATAGGCGCCGTTATATCCGGCTTCATTCAGCCTGTTAACGATAATGTCCAGTCGGGCGTCCCCTTCACCGGCGAAGACGCCTTCATAGGTTTTGCCGTTCAGCGCTTCGTATCTTCCTGCAGGTGTTTCGGCAAAATCTTTAATATGTACATGTCCGATGTGAGGAAGAAGAACATCCAGCGCATGGAGCGGCTTCTCATCTACGAGCAGAAAGTTTCCCGTATCGAAGGTCGATTTCAAGGCCGGCGAGCCGACTCGTTTTAAAATCTCCAGGACCTGATCTCCTTTACCGGCCAGCTTGCCGTGATTTTCCAGGCATAGGGTGATGCCCGCTTGTTCAGCTAAAGCCGCCGCTTCCCCAAGGCCCGATACGATCCACTCAAGAGCGGAATCGAACGTATAGGCGTCGGACATATTTCCCGAGAAAACTCGGACAACCGACGCTCCCAGCCTGCCTGCCGTCTCGATCCCGTCTATTACAACGCGCAGCGCTTCGGCTCTTTCGCCGGGTGTCCCTTTTACGAAATCATTACCGACGGCATAGCTGGACAGGGTTATTCCGTTTTGTTTCAAAAAGGAAAGAACGGCCGGAATCTCGGCTTCTTTGTCTTTCCAGAAAACATCCAGAAGTTCGACACGGTCGATTCCTTCCTGCCGACAAAAAGCGAGAAAATCCAGAACGGTTCCCTGTTTTTCACGGGTCGTTCGGTGCATGCTCCACATGCTTAAAGACAGCTTCATCAAGTTGTAACCTCCAGGTTGAGGGGCCCGCTGCGGGGCGAATTTATTTTATTGTAAAAGGAGAGCCTTCCTCTTAGTAGGTCAATGTCATGACCATTTCTGGTAGTTTGATGCCGACCTGGCCGGACTGCCGATCGAGGCTTGCCAAGTTCTCGCGGAATTTTCCGGGAACCGGGAGAGGAGTCCAAAACAAAAGCCGCTTGCTGCATAAGATATCCTATCCCACATAAAGAAAGGGTGTTTACGAATGGGTTACGGTATCGGCACAAGCACAGCGGTCATTCTGGTACTCTTCATTCTGCTGGTTATAGTCTCCCGCACTTTCTTGTATTAGACGAGACTCAGTGAACGAACGCAATCCCTGCCTGGCCGGCAGGGATTTTTTTGTTTGCGGCTTTAGGCGAAAGCTTGCTGCAGCAAGGTTCGATATGGAAGGTCATGTGAAATGTTCTCATCGCGATTTCGGTTTGGCTTTATCTGAAACAGGTTACTAAGTAGAAGAGTTTATTTCCTAAACAAGTCAAAGGAGGTTGTCCGATGAAAAAAGACGATCAGCGCGAGCCTATAAACGAACAAAGCAAAGACAAACAGCTTGAGACATATAGGGTGGACGACACCGGGCAGAAGTTGACGACTAACCAGGGACTGCGCGTCAGCGAGGATGAGCATTCCTTGAAGGCCGGGGTGCGCGGGCCGACTTTGATGGAAGATTTTCATTTCCGGGAAAAAATGACTCATTTCGACCACGAGCGTATTCCCGAGCGCATCGTACACGCAAGAGGATTTGGAGCACACGGTTATTTCCAGGTATACGAACCTATGACGGAGTATACAAAAGCGAAATTTCTGCAGGATCCTTCCGTAAAAACGCCCGTTTTTGTCCGTTTCTCGACGGTCGCCGGATCGCGCGGATCATCCGATACCGTCCGTGACGTCCGCGGCTTCGCCACGAAATTTTACACGGAAGAAGGCAATTACGATCTCGTCGGAAACAACATGCCCGTCTTCTTTATTCAGGACGCCATGAAGTTCCCCGACTTTGTCCATGCCGTCAAACCGGAGCCTCATAATGAAATACCGCAGGCCCAATCCGCCCACGATACATTCTGGGACTTCGTGACTTCCAATACCGAGACGGCTCATATGGTGATGTGGGCGATGTCCGACCGATCGCTTCCGCGCAGTTTCCGGATGATGGAGGGCTTCGGAGTACATACGTTCCGGTTCGTAAACGAACAGGGCAAAGGGCATTTCGTTAAATTCCACTGGAAACCGCTGCTGGGCGTACATTCCCTGGTGTGGGACGAAGTGCAGAAGCTGGCGGGTAAAGATCCCGATTTCAACCGCCGGGATTTGTGGGATGCCATTGAGACGGGCAACTACCCGGAATTCGAATTCGGTGTTCAGATGATCAAAGAAGAAGACGAATTCATGTTTGACTTCGATATCCTGGACCCGACCAAGATCTGGCCGGAGGAACAAGTTCCGGTGAAAATCATCGGTAAAATGACGCTGAACCGAAATACCGACAATTTCTTCGCGGAAACCGAGCAAATCGCTTTCCATCCGGGACATGTCGTGCCCGGGATTGATTTTACGAACGATCCTCTGCTTCAGGGCAGATTATTTTCTTATACGGATACTCAGCTTTCCCGCTTGGGCGGCCCGAACTTCCACGAAATCCCGATCAACCGGTCGGTTGCTCCCGTGCATAACAACCAGCGCGACGGCATGCACCGGATGACGATCAACCGCGGTCCGGTCAGCTATCATAAAAACTCGCTGGCAGGCAATTCTCCAGAGCCCGCATCGGAAAAAGAAGGCGGCTACGCTCACTACGCGGAGAAGGTGGAAGGTCGCAAGATCCAGGCGCGCAGCGACAGCTTCAAGGACCATTTCAGCCAGGCGACCTTGTTCTGGAACAGTATGTCCGCGGTTGAAAAGCAGCATATCGTAAACGCGTTCCGGTTTGAGCTCGGCAAAGTGAAAACGAAAGAAATCCGTCAGCGGGCCGTCGATATGTTCAGTCAAGTGAGTGTGGATCTGGCGAAGAGGATGGCCGCAGGAATCGGTGCCAAAGCGCCGGAAAACACCTCCGATTCCCGCGTGACGCTGTCCTCTCCGGCACTCAGTCAGATGAACACAGTGAAAACGCCGCTGACCCGCAAAGTGGCCGTACTGGCCGGCAACGGCTTCCGCGGCAAAGAAGTGAGCGGCATGCTCCAATCGTTGAAGGCGGTCGGTCTCGTGCCGGAAGTGGTCAGCGTGCAGCTCGGCACGATCGTATGCGACGGCGGAAATCCGCTGGAAGTGGATCATTCCCTTCTCACGGCCGATTCCGTGCTGTTTGACGCCGTCTATATAGCGGGGGGACGCCAAAGCGCCGATGAGCTTCTGGCGGATTCCAAAACGGCGGACTTCGTCAAAGAAGCCTTCCAGCACTACAAGACCATCGGTGCTGTAGGGGAAGGCGTGGAACTCCTCGCCGCAGCGGGAATCGCCGGATCGGCTGCCGGTAGTCCGCCGGCCACGGCCACGCCGGAAATTCAGCCGGGCGTGCTGGCGGCGGAGCGAGCGGACGAAGCAGTAGGCTTCAGCCGTGATTTTGCGGCTGCCGTCGCCCAGCACCGTCACTGGGACCGCAGCCTGCAATCGCAGGCGAGGTAAGGCGAAGGAAGCTCATCCTTCGGCAAGGACTCGCTTAAAAGACCCCTGATAATTCAGGGGTCTTTTTGCTTTTATTGGTCACGAGGAAAATGAAAATAAACTTTTAGCTTGTCAAAACTAATGACATTAGTTATTATAAAACTAACAAGATTAGTTTTGAGAAGCGGAGGAACATTTCAATGAAAATAACTCGTGAAGGCGATCTTTACCAACTGGCTTTTTTACCCCGGATGTTTCCGGTAAACTGTTACCTGGTGGAAGAAAAGGACGGATTAACGCTCATAGACGCGGCGATGCCTTTCAGTGCCAAAGGCATTATGAAAGCGGCCGGCGGAATCGGCAAACCGATTAAGCGGATCGTCCTGACACATGCGCATGAGGATCATGTCGGCGCTCTCGACGAACTCAAGCGGCTGCTGCCTCAAGCGGAGGTGTTTATCTCCGCCCGTGATGCACGCCTGCTCAAGGGAGACGCGACTCTAGATCCGGATGAGCCTCAGACGCCGGTGCGCGGGGCCGTTCCGAAGAAAGTGACGACCGTTCCCGACGTGCTGCTGAAGGAAGGAGACCGGATCGGTTCCCTGCTCGCACTGTCCACACCGGGTCATACGCCGGGTTCCATGAGCTTCCTCGATGTCCGCAGCAATGCCGTCATTGCGGGCGATGCCCTGCAGCTCAGAGCAGGGATAGCCGTTGCGGGCCAAGTTAAACTGCTTTTCCCGTTTCCGGCGCTGGCTACCTGGAACAAATCCGAAGCGCTGGATAGCGTCAAGAAGCTTCGGGATTATTCCCCGTCTCTGCTTGCGGTCGGGCATGGAACAATGCTGTCAAACCCCGCCGCCCAACTGGATCTGGCCATAGCCGCTGCCGAACGCAATCTCGCCGCCTCGCTAAACGGAAGGAGTTCACATTAACATGTCGCCAAGAATCGGTCTCGATGAACAAACGCTTCTCAGAGCGGCTGCCGAGCTGGCCGACGAGCATGGTTTTGAAGCCGTCACCCTAGCTTCGCTTGCACAGAAGCTCCAAGTGCGTTCGCCGTCTTTGTACAATCATATCGAAGGACTCGGGGCCTTGAGAGCCAAACTTGCTCTCCATAGTCTGTCGATCCTTCACGGCGACTTGGCCGCAGCCGTTGAAGGATTGGCAGGTGAAGAGGCCGTCTTTGCCCTCGGGGAAGCTTATGCGGCCTTTGCCCGCAGACATCCCGGCCTTTATGAAGCCACACTCCGCGCACCCGACCGTAATGACAGCGAGCTGGAGCGTATTTCGGCCGAGATTGTCGGCCTGATCGTCGGAGTACTCGGCTACTACGGACTGGAAGGGGATGCGGCTATCCACGCGACAAGAGGGCTTCGCAGCATTTTGCACGGCTTCTCGTCCATCGAGCGTTCCGGGGGTTTTGGGATCGCGCTTTCGGTGGAGGTGAGCCAGAAGCTGCTGATCTCGGCTTTTCTGGCCGGTATTCATGTGATGAAACAAGAAGAAACCGGGCGGCCGAGTCCCCGCAGTCAATAGAAAGTTCTTGCTGATGCTGCAGAACCCGATGCGTATATTTGATTAATAAAAAGGAGCCTTCCGGGCTTCTTTTTATTTTCCAGTAAAATGGATATAATTCTCCCTCCATCATGCGAATGTCCCCCTTGTGGAAAACGCTTCCATATTTAAAAATAGGATCATGGCTTCTACGCCCACACCGGTATAAGCTCCTTACATTCCGGGAGTTTTTATACAATTTACAGGAAAGGGGACGAAGAATCTTTACGCCTGCCAGGGAAGGCAAGGACCGCACAAAATTTAAATAGTGGAAGGAGTTATTTTATGCACGCAACACAAGCGTACGGTAAGAAATTACTCCCATTGCTGCTGCTGGTCACGTTATTGCTCAGTTTACTTCCCATTTATCCCTCGACATCATCGGGAGCGGCCGCCCAATGGGCGCCGAACACGGCTTACAAAGCGAAAGATCTTGTATCCTACAACGGTGTTACGTATGAATGCCTGCAGCCTCACACTTCCTTGAACGGTTGGGAACCCCCGAACGTAGCTTCTCTGTGGAAAAAAGCGGAGGACCCAACACCGACTCCCAGCCCCAGCCCAAGTCCCAATCCGAGTCCGAGTCCTAGCCCTAGCCCTAACCCAAGTCCGAGCCCAAGTCCCAATCCAAGCCCGACCCCAAGTCCTAGCCCAGGTACGGGAGCACCCGCCTGGCAGGCCGGAACCGCCTATAAAGTAGGCGATCTCGTGTCTTACAACGGCAAGACGTATAAAGCCCTTGCCGCCCATACCGCGCTTGTGGGCTGGGAACCGGCTACGACGCCGACGCTCTGGAAGCTCGATTCGTCCGATCCGACCAAGCCTGAACCGACGACGCCTTTCTGCGCGCCGGATTGGAGCGCTTCGAAAATTTACGCCAAAGGCAAAATTGTCGGTTATAAAGGAAAGGCTTACAGAGCCATTTCCGACGTACACGGCATTGCGCCGGACGACACCACTTATAACATGTGGGAAGTAGCCGGCAAAATCAGCAACGATCTTTGTCCGGTGTCCATCCCGAACAACATAGATTACGGCACGGCGAACCCGGGAACCGGCAACACCAATGCCGGCAAAATTAACCCGACGGGCGCAATCAGCGCCGGACACCCCGTCTCCGGAACGGGAACGGGCGGCACCAAAGGCGGCATCGATCCCGCCACCGATCCCGGGGGCAACCATCCCGGCTTTGACGCCGATACGGGCGGACGTGTCGCCAAGCTTCCATCGGGCACACTGCCGCTGCAGCACAACACCTACGAGATGAGCGCCGGCCAGGAAGTCGTCGAGTACCTCGGTGACTGGGCCATCTACGGCCGCCGGTTCGATTTCAGCAAGCTTCCGGTGAAGAACGTGAACCGGCTTGTCTACGGCTTCGCGGGAGTCTGCTTCCCGGCTGCCCAGAACACGCAGGACCCGGGTTTCCCGACCACGGCGCCGGCATCGGTCAACCGGACGTGCAAGCAGAGCAAACTGCCTGACGGAGCGATGGCTATCGCGGATTTTGAAGCCGCTTTCTTGCGGACCCTTCCCGGTCAGACGGGTGGCAAAATCACGGGAACCGAGAGCATGTACGATCTCGATCCGAACGATGTCGCAGGCGTCTTCGGCGCCCTCTACCAGCTCCGCAAAACGAATCCGAACTTGAAGCTGGATCTCTCCGTAGGCGGCTGGACGCTGAGCGAAGGATTTCCGTGGATGGCTTCCGATACGACGCGCCGCAAAGCGTTCGTCGATTCCGTCGTCCGCTTCCTGGAACAGTTCGGCTTTGACGGAGTCGACATCGACTGGGAATATCCCGCTTCCGACGGTGCCGTCATAGGGATGGCACGCAAGGACGATCCCGAGAACTACATCAAGCTTCTGAAAGAACTGCGGGCCGGCCTCGACTGGCTCACCAAGAAAACCGGCAAGGAATACCGCTTGTCGAGCGCGATTCCGGCTACGGAAGAAAAACTGGCCAAGATCGACTGGGCCGAAGCGAGCAAATACCTGAACCGCCTCTATGCGATGACCTATGACCTGAGCGGCGCCTGGGAACGTGAGCTTGGCCATCACACGTCGCTGTATCCCAACCCGAATGCCAAGGACCCCGCAACGGGCAAGCATGTGGATCTTTCCCTGGATACAACCGTCAAGCTGCTTAAAGGATACGGCGTCCCGGCCAATAAAATCATGATCGGCATCGCCAACTATCACCGCTCCAAAGCGATGAAAAACGGAGACATTACGGAATACACGAACGGTTTGATCGGTAAATCGACGTTCGGGGACCTGGCCTGGAAAGCCAAAAGCCTGATCCTCGGCATCGCCGGCGTAGGCTCTTGGGAAGCCGGAGTCGTCGAAGGTTACGACCTTTATCAGAATTACTTGGATAAAGATCTGAAGCCTAAGAACGGCTATAAGCTTTACACCGACAAAGCGGCCAATGCCGATTATCTCGTGAATCCGATCGGCTCGTTCATCACCGTCGAAACGCCGCGCACCGTCGCGCTTAAGACGCAATACGCCAAGGATAACGGGCTTGCCGGTATTTTCGGATGGCAGCTTGAGCAGGACAACGGCTATAACCTCAACGCGCTGAACCATATTCTCGGCAATAAGCTGGTCAGCGATGTTTCGGACGGCAAGCCGAAGGATCAAATTGCGGTGTGCGGCCAGAACGTGACCGCCGCCGAATGCGATCAGCTTAACGCAAGTTTGAAAAAGTAACGGCTTCCGTGACATTCCGGCGATCCGGCCGGTGAATCCGCGAAGCTAAATTTTAATAAGCGGTAGCTGCGGACCCTCCTGCGGATGTCATCTTTCGGACACCGGCGGGAGGGTTCCGTACGTCCGCCTGACGAAACGATTTCTCATCGACCGTGTTTTTGCTATAATAGGTGAAACTAGCAAAGGCTGACGCACGCAGTTGTAAGCGTGTGCACCTAACGGAGACGAGGGAGCATACGGCTGATGTTGACGATACGCAATTTGACCAAGAGGCTGACCACGGGACAGGAGATCCTTTCCAAAATATCGCTACAAATCGACGAAGGCGAGCTGATCGGGCTTGTCGGCGCAAGCGGGAGCGGAAAAACGACCCTGCTGAAGTGCATCGCTTTGAAAGAAAAATGGGACGACGGCCAGTTCATTTATAACGACCGGGACATTACGTCGCTCGGGATCGCCGAGAAGTTCAAGCTGAAGCGGGATTGGGCGTTTATCGAAGAAAGCCCGGCACTGGATCGGAAGCAAACGGCCGTCAAGAACGTGCTTAAAGGACGGTTTTACGAAAAGTCTGTCATGCGCGTGTTAACCGGCACGAATGCCCGGGACGAGCATGTGCTTGCCATGGATTACCTGGAGAAAGTCGGCCTGCTCGATAAAGCCGAGAAGAAGGTCGAGGATTTGAGCGGGGGAGAGCGGCAGAGAGTTTCGATCGCGCGGGCGCTCGTGCAGGGAGCGAAAATCGTCATTGCGGACGAGCCGGTATCCGGTCTCGATCCCGAAGCCGCCAACAGCGTGCTGAAAGATTTGCGCGAGCTGTGCAAGCGAGAGAAGGTAACGGTCGTCTGCTCCCTGCACAACGTGGAGTTCGCGGAACGGTATGCCAGCCGCATCTGGGGCCTCGCCGGAGGGAAGATCGTCCTGGACATCGCGGGCCGCAAGCTCTCCTCAATGGAGCGCGCGAAAATTTTCGATTGATATTTTTCGACATTCCTTTGCAAAAAAGATAGGCAAAAAAGGATTATCCGTGATACAATTCCTTTTAATGCAGTAAAACGGCAACGCACTTGATAGAAGCGGGAGGAATCATAGATGGCTAAACAAGGCATGAGAAGCGATATGATCAAGAAGGGGTTCGACCGGGCGCCGCACCGCAGCCTGCTGCGCGCGGCTGGAGTCAAGGAAGAGGATTTCGGCAAACCGTTTATCGCGGTGTGCAACTCTTACATTGATATTGTACCGGGTCACGTTCATCTGCAAGAATTCGGTAAAATCGTGAAAGACGCGATCCGCGAAGCGGGCGGCGTGCCATTTGAATTCAACACGATCGGCGTGGACGACGGCATCGCCATGGGTCACATCGGCATGCGTTATTCTCTTCCGAGCCGCGAAATTATCGCGGACTCTCTGGAGACGGTCGTTTCCGCGCACTGGTTCGACGGTATGGTGTGCATCCCGAACTGTGACAAAATTACTCCGGGCATGATGATGGGCGCTCTGCGCGTCAACATTCCGACCGTATTCGTAAGCGGCGGCCCGATGAAAGCGGGTAAAGACAGCAAAGGCCGTTCGATCTCCCTGACTTCCGTATTCGAAGGCGTAGGCGCCTACCAGGTCGGTAAAATCGACGATAAAGCTCTGCTTGAGCTTGAACAATACGGCTGTCCGACCTGCGGTTCCTGTTCCGGCATGTTTACGGCGAACTCGATGAACTGTCTGTGTGAAGCGCTTGGTCTGGCTATGCCGGGCAACGGCACGATTCTCGCCGTATCTCCGGAACGCAGAGAGTTCGTGAAACAATCCGCGAAGCAGCTTATGGAGCTGATCAAGCTCGATCTGAAGCCGCGCGACATTGTCACGAAAGAAGCCATCGACAACGCGTTCGCGCTGGATATGGCCATGGGCGGATCTACGAATACCGTTCTTCATACACTTGCTCTCGCTCATGAAGCGGGATTCGAATACCCGATCGAGCGCATCAACGAAGTGGCGAACCGTGTGCCGCATCTGTCCAAAGTCGCTCCGGCATCGGACTGGCACATCGAGGATATCCACGAAGCCGGCGGCGTAAGCGCGGTTATCAACGAGCTTCTCAAGAAGCCGGACGCTATCCACGGCGACTGCATCACCGTAACCGGCAAGACGCTTGCCGAGAACGTGGCTGGCGCGGAGATTTTGAACAAGGAGGTTATCCACACGCTGGATAACCCGCATTCCGAGCGTGGCGGCCTTGCCGTCCTGTTCGGCAACCTGGCGCCGAACGGCAGCATCATCAAGGTCGGCGCGGTGGACCCTTCCGTAGGCGGACGCCATGTCGGACCGGCCATCTGCTTTGACTCCCAGGACGATGCGCTGTACGGCATCGCCAACGGCAAAGTCAAAGAAGGCCACGTGGTGGTCATCCGCTACGAAGGCCCTAAAGGCGGCCCGGGCATGCCGGAAATGCTTGCTCCGACTTCCCAGATCGTCGGCATGGGCCTCGGCGCCAAAGTCGGCCTGATCACGGACGGCCGTTTCTCCGGCGCATCCCGCGGAATCAGCATCGGCCACATTTCGCCGGAAGCGGCCGAAGGCGGACCGATCGCCTTCGTTCAGGACGGCGACATCATCGAGCTGGATCTGATCGAGCGCAAAATCGAGCTGAAAATCAGCGACGAAGAAATGGAAGAGCGCCGCAAAGGCTGGAAAGGGTTCGAACCGAAGGTGAAAACCGGCTACCTGGCCCGTTATTCCAAGCTTGTTACGAACGCCAGCACCGGCGGCGTCATGAAGATCTAATTGCACTTATTTATATCAATCGCACGCGCTGCGCTCTTATGGCGCAAACCGGACATGAAAGAGCCCCGTTGCTAAACGGGGCTCTTTTTTAGCTGTATTTTTCCCTATTCCAGAACTTGTGCTGAACCGAGTGAGAGATTGGAACGCTATCGACCGTCAATAGAGTATGAAAAGAGAAGGGGGACAGGCAGTGGAAGCAAACGAGGAGATACGGAATACCGAAAGGCGTCATATCGAAAGCGTTCTAAGCGGCAATAAAAACGATTATGCTTATCTGGTTGACAGGTACAAAAATAAAGTGTATATGCTGCTGCGGGGAATGGGAGCCGAACCACAAGATGCCCAAGACTTAACGCAAGAGGCCTTTATTAAGGCTTACCGGAAGCTTGACCAGCACGATCCGGACAAAAGCTTTGCAGCTTGGCTATACACAATTGCAGCGAATATATTCAAGGATTCGAAAAAGCGGAAAAAGATTCCGACGGAGTTGTTGGCAGAACAGGATCAGATTGCAGAAAAAGGACCCGAAGAGATTTTATTGCTGTCGGAAAAGCAGAAAGAGATGCAGTATAGAATTTCGAAGCTCCCGGTCAATTACCGGCTTGTCCTGCTGCTTAGATATACGAATGATCTTAATTACGCTGAAATAAGCGAGATCATGGGCTGCCATGTAAGCAAGGTTCAGAATGATCTGTACCGGGCAAGGCTGAAACTAAAAAAAATGATGATTGGAGAGGAGCGGATCGACCATGAAATGCTGGAAGCCAGAAGATTTTGAACAAGCGGTTTTAAAGGGGGCGGACTTTAGCTCGGTGAACATGCAAGATCATTTAGCCGATTGCGTAGGCTGCCGGAACCGTTATACCGAGTGGATAGAAGAACAAGAGAACTGGATGCGGCAGCTTTATCCTAACGTGCTTCCCGCTGCTTTTACCGAAGGGGTGATGCTTTCGATCAGTTCCGAAGAAGAACTTTCCGAGGATTCGGTCATAACGGCTGCGGAAACTGCAGCGAAAGAACCAAAGGGCATAAAAAAACGCTGGAAGCTTGCGGCCGCCGCGGCAGCGCTTGTGCTGTTCATGGGTGCCGCAACCTTTTTTTCAGCTCCTACGCTGGCGGACATCGTCCGGTCCTTGTTTGCAGGATACAACGCGGATACCGGTTTATTGAAAGCACAAAAGCTTGGATTGGTACAACATCCGAATATTGAAGTGAAAGACAAGGGGTACATGCTGAAAATCGACGAAGCTGTCGCGGATTCGACCAGAGTAGTTGTAGCGCTCCAACTGTTTGGACCAGACGGAAAGCATGACCGGAATAAGATCGCCTTTTATAATAAAAATCATATTTTTATTAAGGATGAGAAAGGAAATAAAGTCGGCGAAATGTACGATTACGGATCAACGGACGACTTTTATTACATGATGGCCATATTCCCCGAACCGGTGCAGACAGATCGTCTTACTGTAGAAGGAACGATTCAACAATTAAGTAATACTCCGGCCAAGACTTCCATCACACCCGGTAACTGGGGTTTTACTTTTAATTTGGATTTGAAAGAAGCCAATAAACTGACGCACATTACTCCGCTGCAAGGGGAATATACAGGCCCGGATGGAATGACCGTGCGTTTAAAAAGATTAACACGGATGGTACAGGGCGTTCGCCTGGAATTCGATACCGAGATTAGCGGGGAAGCCTTGAAACGATCACCGGGAGAGCTTTGGAAGGAGCAGAAACTGTTTTTTCATTTTGAGGATTTGGCCGGAAATGAAATTCATAGCGTCAATACCAGAAAAATGCCGGCGGTGGACAGTGTCATGATCGATGGAAACACCCCCGGCAATAAACCCGGCTTGATGCATTGGAGTTATACATTTAAGGAATTACCGATCGATTCGCCATACAAGTTTGTTTTAGACGGATATTTTGTTGCTGAAACGGACGGTACCTCAGTAGAATTTAACCCTCAGAGGCTGAAAGAAGAACCGATTAAACTCTATTGGAAGGGAGATCGACTTGTTTTAAACGATTTTATGACGGTAAATCAGCCGACTAGCGAGGGAGATAAGCTTGAAAGCAGTCTTTATGTAACGGGAGATTTGCACAATGAAATCTTCTTCGATAAATGGGTGGTAAGAATGGCTGACAAGAGCGAATTTACCACGCAGGGCAGAGGAATTTTGAGTCCGGAAGGAGATAATTGGAAAGATGGGGTTACGGTTTTGAGTAGCATCAATGAAAGCAACAAGCCCTTCGAGTTTCGTTTTCCGGCTCTAACTCCCGTCCCGGACAAACTGACTCTTATCAGAACAGTCGTAGGCAAACAGTATACCAATACAGACTGGAGCTTGGAATTGTTTGAGAAAAAAAACGGGCGGTAACTATATAAGTTGAATGAATGTTTTTACATGAAAGTCTGATGCAAGGTCAGTCATCGCAAATGTCCATCACGATTGTGTTCACCTTTATCGATTGCATGCTGTTAACGGTTGCACGTATACTGAAAATACCGAAATTGTCGATGCTCTCAAGCAATGTGAAAGCCAAGGAAATTCCTCGGTCTAAAGGAGGCGAAACGATGGCTGTACACCACTTTCAACCCAAGCATTACCACAGCACCATGGGGACGCACGAGCCCGTACTCAAAATTGCCGACGGCGATTCCGTCGTGACATCCACAGTAGACGCCAGAGGCTGGGACTACAGAGGGGAAAGCGTGTCCGGGCGCGGCAATCCGATGACGGGACCCTTCTATGTGGAAGGGGCTCAGCCTGGCGATACGCTTGCCGTACGGCTTGAGTCGATGGTGCCGAGCCGGGATTGGGGCTGGACGTTCAACGTGCTGGCGCGGAACGTCGTCGATCCTATAGCTGCCGCAGCTTTGCCGCCATTCGACATTGTGCGTTGGTCTGTGGACGCTGAGCAAGCTTTGGTTGTTTTGGAAAAGCCGACGTCCGGTTTAGCCGGATTGAAGCTGGAAGCGCGCCCGTTTCTGGGCTGCTTTGGCGTTGCTCCTCCGAGAGATCAGGCGATTTCAACGGCAACGAGCGGGGTATACGGCGGGAATATGGACTATAAAGGTCTTGTAGCCGGTGTTACTGTCTATTTTCCGGTTTTTGCGGAGGGGGCGCTCTTCTATCTGGGGGACGGGCATGCCGCTCAAGGCTGCGGGGAAATTGTAGGCACCGGTGTGGAAATATCGCTCGACGTCCGTTTCACTGTTCAGGTATTGAAAGGGAAAACGATCGGCTGGCCGCGAGGCGAATCGGACACGCACTGGTTTTGCATCGGCAACGCGAGGCCGCTTGATCAAGCGCTGCAGCATGCAACGACGGAAATGCTGGCTATGCTGACGAAAGACTATGGCCTGACTGCTTCGGAAGCAAGCCTGCTCTTGGGCCAGGCTGTGGAATACGAGGTGGCCAATGTGTTCAACCCCGCCTACAGCGTCGTTTGCAAAGTTCCGAAAGCCGTGCTGTCCATGCTATAAAAGAACGGTTTATCTGACAAACTGGAGATCGCTTTACGGTATAGAACCGGGAGCGATCTCCAGTTTGCTCTGGTATAGCCGGGCAATTATATCGATTCTCGTATCGAATTAAATCTTACTTTTTCTTCACGGGAATCCATATCTCGCTTTTGTAGGTCGGGGAACTGGTGTCTTTGCTTTCGTTCCATAACAGTTCCGGCCCCTCCGTACTTTCATAGCCGGACGCTGGAAACCACTCGGCATAAATACGGCCCCAAATATTTTGAAGCGTCTGGGGGAAAGGTCCGACCGCTTCGAATACCGCCCAGGTGGAAGCTTTAACTTCCAACTGAGTCAAGTGATCCGGGCAGTCCGCAGTAGTTGCCGCGCCGATATAATGATCAAGTTCCCCGTATTCCAGTCGTCCTTCCGAGAAGTTTACGGATGCGCTGATCAGCCCGGAAGGCTCCACGTTTGACAATGATTTCAGCAGCGTGATCGTTTCCATATTCAAACTTTCCCACATAGCGGCCATCTCCGGGTTAACCCCGTTATAGATCAAGGGTACCCTCTTTTTTAGCCCGACGATCCGGAATGCATCCTTCTCTACCAAACGATAATTCATTTCACTTCCTCCTTGTATCGTTAATTGGAAGGTCATGCGCGGGTAAGCTTTCAATGAATGTCCAAGAGTACGCGCTTCGGACGGATTAATCCCGTGTAGACTGAGAAATGCCCTCGCAAAAGAATCCGAAGAGCTGTAGCCGTACTTAACGGCCACATCCAGCAGCCTGAGGTCCGTGCTGGCCAGCTCGAAGGCTGCAAGCGTAAGACGTCTGCGGCGGATATACTCCGAGAGCGTAACTCCCGCAAGGGTCGAAAACATCCGTTTGAAATGATACTCCGAGCATAACGCGAGTCTGGCGACTTCTTTGAAATCAATGTCATTCGTAAGATTTGCTTCGATGTAAGCAAGGGCGCCGTTCATCTTTTCCAGCCCATTCATGCGCATGACCTCCTTTCAACTTTACAATAGCAGGATCCGATTTTTCGCATCCGACAATTCGTGCACCGTTTTGCAGGGATACGAAAAACCGGCCTTCCTTAACTGGAGCGACCGGCTGTAACTCATCCCGACTTTCATGCTTTCGGCAAAAATAACTGGAGCAGATTGCGGTGCAGGGGAGTGCCCGTGAAATAAATCCCTCTTGTCTCCGCAAGCAGTACGGCCTGAATCATATTCATGAAATAAAAGGCCAGCTCTCGTGGATCTCCTTGGATTAATTCACCTTTCTCCTGACCTACCCGGAAAATACGGGTGAGCAGTTTCAAATTGTCCCCGATGCTCGTGCGTACGGAAGTTTTCAACTGATCCGACACGGAATCGGAAGTAAGAATCTGATCGGCGACGACCTGGTAGAACACGGCGTCATCCCATCTTTCGCAGTAGACTTGATCCAGCAGCCAAGTCAGCTTCTCGTAAGAAGAAGCATCCGGCAACCTATGCGCCTGTTCGAACAGCGACGTCAGGATGCACAAATTTTTCTCTACGATCGAAATATAAATTTCTTCTTTGGACTGAAAATAGTTATAAATAAGGCCGTGGCTCATATGGGCTTTATGGGCGATATCCGAAATCTTTGTGGAGCTGAGCCCGTTTTTGGCAAAGAGCGCGACAGCCGCGGATAAGATCTGGTCACAGCGTTCTTTACGGATTTCCTGGTCTCTTTCTGGATTTCTCGGCAATCTTTTCACCTCGGTTAAGCATTAAATACCAACCATATCATAGAAATGAGATGTGTTCAAAGTCAAACCTGTCCAGGAAAGTTAATTTATAAAAAAACTTTACAACATTACAAATTGACTAAAAGTTAATCTGTGCGCTATACTTCTGTAATACAAAAAGAAGCAGTTACCCTTACACAAGGATAGCTGAAGGGAGAATCCAAATGAGCACAATGAAGAACCGCCGCTCGCCGTTGGTCATCTTGATGATCAATATGTTTATCGCGATGCTCGGTATCGGACTTATTATTCCGGTCCTGCCTGAATTTTTAAAAGAATTTGGTCTCGGAGGCAAAACAGCGGGCTACCTCGTCGCGGCCTTCGGCCTTACTCAGTTTATTTTCTCTCCGATCGGGGGAGAGTGGTCGGATAAATACGGCCGCAGAATTATGATCGTGTCCGGTCTGGCGCTGTTCACGGTTTCTAATCTGCTTTTCGCCATGGCTTCCGAAGTCTGGATGCTTTATACTTCCCGTCTCATCGGCGGGATCGGGGCGGCTGCCATGATTCCATCTATGATGGCTTACATCGCGGACATTACGACCGACGAGAAACGCGGTAAAGGAATGGGGATGCTCGGGGCGGCCATGTCGCTCGGTTTCGTTATCGGACCCGGCATCGGCGGGTTTCTGGCGGAACTCGGCTTGCGGGCTCCGTTCTACGTGTCGTCCGCGGTCGGCGCTTTGGCTATGATCGGTTCCCTGCTTGTTCTGCCGGAATCGCTCACCAAAGAAGAGCTTGCCGCTAACCGTTCGTCTCAGGTGAAGAAGGAAAGTATTTTTATCCAACTGGGACAGTCGTTCAAAGCTCCGTATTTCATCCTGCTGCTGCTTGTGTTCGCCCTGACCTTCGGTCTGGCTAACTTTGAAGCGGTATTCCCGCTGTTCGTGGATAACAAATACGGTTACACAGCGAAGGATATTTCGATTCTGATTACTGTCGGAGCGTTGATAGGCGCCGTTATTCAGGCGATGCTGATCGATAAGCTGATCCGCCGCTTCGGAGAGAAGAAGCTCATTAACTTGACCTTTATCCTGTCGGCGGTGTGTCTGATTCTGATGCTTCTATCGGGCAACTTCTGGTATATTCTAGTGATTACGATGATGTTCTTTACCTTGACTTCCATCATGCGGCCCGCAATCAATACACTCTTGTCCAAAATGGCGGGAGATGAGCAAGGTTTCGTCGCGGGGATGAACAATGCGTACATGAGCCTCGGAAATATTTTCGGGCCAGCCATCGCGGGTATCCTGTTCGACGTACAAATTAACCTCCCGTATATGTTCGGTGCGGTGATCCTGGTCATTTCTTTCATCATTTCGACCTCCTGGAGCAACAAAAACAAACAGAAGCTGGTTCCGGCCGGCGGATCTAATTAAGAAAACGAACAAAAAAACGCCATTAACGGCGTTTTTTTTGTTTGCCACGAGCAATCGCGGCTTACAGTTTCAAGCTGACGACAAGAACGACCGAAACGATCAGAAACATGAAGGCTCCCACCGTGCTGAGGTAACCGGTTAATCGGACGGAAGTCCCGCCCGATGAGTTCAACCGTTTGTTCATTTTGCTGCCCAGTACGGATGTAAAAATGACCGCGAGCAGAATGATCGTGCCTCCGCCTTTTTCCATCACTTGAAGCCAGAGCGGCTTGTCGGTTCCGATTCCCATTTGCAGAATAAGATACACTCCGCTGAGGAGAACGAGAATCGAGCTGGGGTGCGCGATTCGTCCGAATACACGGATCGTTTTTCCTGCTAGGCTGTTGGCATCGGACGTACCCAGCTGTTTTCTCAGCAAAAGCATGGTGACAAGAATACCGAGCAGAGCACCCAGCCAGCCGAGTAAGCCCGTTATATGAAGAAATAACATCCATCCGAACATGTCAAAAGCTCCTCCTGAGATTAGTTTTGTTACCGGGGCGCAGTGAGGTCTGTCCCGGTTTCGCGGGTTATCCCGCTCTTCTTGCGGTCGCCGGTAAACACGAGCAGAGCGGGAAGCAGCATGCCCCGGACCAGGAACGTATCGAGAAGAATGCCGAGGGCCATCGTCAAGCCGAACAGAAAGAGCTCCTGCAGCGGTTGGGTTATGAGCACCGTGAAGGTGGCGGCAAGAATGAGCCCGGCGGATGAGATAACTCCTCCCGTCAGAGCGACGCCGCGGCTTACGGCTTCTTTCCAAGGGTACCGCGACGCCTCTTCTTTGATGCGCGATACGAGCATAATGTTGTAATCGACGCCCAGTGCGATGAGGAATACGAAGGTGTAAACGGGCAAACGATAGCTGATGGAATCATAACCCAGCACGAAGTGAAAGATCATCCAGCCGAGGCCGAGTGTAGCCGTGTAGGACAGCAGCATCGTTGCGATCATGGTTAGCGCGTGTTTAAACGATTGGGTCTGAATGAGCAGCATGATCGTAATAAATAGCGTGATCAGTGAGAAAAGAAGAATCGTATCCCTCTTGTTCATGTTCCTGACATCGAGCTGCTCCGCCGTTTGTCCTGCGTAATGCAGGGTAAATTCGGACGGACTCAGTCCGCTTTTCTCCAGAAGCGCCGGACTGCTGCCGCGAAGCAGATCGATCCGATCGAGAGAGACCGGCTCGTACGGATTGCTCTCCAGCGTCAATTGCAGCTTCAAGGCGGTTCCGTCCGCAGCTAACACATTTTTCGGAAGCTGCGAACCGCTTGCGGGTAAAGCGGGCATAATTTCCGGTGAGACGGCGTTTACGCCCGGCTGATTTTTTAAGAGGCCGGTCAGGGCGGCGACCTTCTCGTAAAAGCCGGCGTCAAGCGGCAGTCTTTTCTCCGAAGTTAAAAGAACCGATACCGGGGCGAGCTGTCCCGGCGGGAATTTGGTTTCAAGAATTTCGAAGCCTTGGCGGGATGAAGTGCTGTCCGGAAAAGATTTCAAGAGATTAAACGAATACTTCATCGAAGTAACGCTAAGCGAAGACGCTAGCAGGGCAAGGAGCAGGATACCTGCCGTCAAACCGGGCTTGCGGGTGACGAATCCGCCCAATGAAGCCCAAAACCCCCTTGTCTTACCCGCTGAAGATTTCGAAAGCTTCGGCACAAAAGGCCAGAACGCTTTCCGGCCCAGCAGGGCAAAGACAGCGGGGATAAGCGTAAGGCCGCCGAGTATAATAACGGCCATGGCTGCCGAGAAAACGGGCGCAAAATGGTGGTACGGTTTGAATACGGCCGCAAACAACGTGAGCATGGCGATAAGGACCGTCCCGCCGCTGAAGAGGATTGGCTCAGCCACCCGACTTAGGGCATGCCGCATGGCTTCGTATTTGTCCGCGGAGGTCTGGAGTTCTTCTCTGTAGCGGGTTAGTACAAACAAACAGTAATCGGTCAGCACGGCGAAGAGCAGGATCATCATGATGGACAGTGCCTGTTTGTCAACGAGAAACCAGCCGTATTTCCCGGCAAGACCGAGTATCCGGTCCACGACCATGTAGACCATACCGGAAATGACAAGAGGGATAACGGCAAGAAGCGGTGACCGGTAAATGATCATGAGAATCACCAGAA
Organism: Paenibacillus chitinolyticus NBRC 15660; assembly: GCF_000739915.1. Classification (GTDB taxonomy): domain Bacteria; phylum Bacillota; class Bacilli; order Paenibacillales; family NBRC-103111; genus Paenibacillus_F; species Paenibacillus_F chitinolyticus. The sequence continues at coordinate 284,122 of NZ_BBJT01000001.1, forward strand.
TCAGGCCGACGGTAGCGAACATGAGGACGAAGTCGGCGTTCTTGAAGAGGGAAGTGGTGTCCGCCGCGATGCCGGCCGGGCCCGTGATCTTGAAATCGAGCGAACCGATTCCCATCTGTTCGACGTGCGTACGGATTTGCTGCAGCCCTTCGTATAGCTGTCCGGATTCCAAATTCTTCTGGAAAGCGGCGTTCAGCAGAATTGTCGTTCCGTCATCGGAAAACATCTTGTCCTGGACTGCTTTGGGCAGCGTGTGAAAAGGGAGCGCACCGGCAATCTGCGGCGGTTTGCCGGCGGAGGCCAGCCATTCGCTGATACCGGCGATCTTGGCTCGTTCTTCCGCCGTAATCGGATTTTTGCCGTGAAAAACGAGCAGAGCCGTCAAACCATCCTCGGATGGAAACCGCTCATCTATTATTTTTTGAGCTTCTTCCGAAGACGTTTGACTAAAGGCGCTGCCTTCTCCGCTGCTTACGGCAACCTGTTTCGATCCAGGCGCAGCCAGGGCGAGTGCCACGATCGCGATTATCCATACGGCGGCGACGATTTTAGCCCCTCTGGGGGAGCTTACGGCGCGCGCGAGTTTGTTCCACGGGTTGTTTTTGATGCTCATAACCTCCTGTCCTTATTCTCAAATGAATTGTAGGACAGGATTATGAACGGACGATGAACGGAAGATTACAGTTTTGGAAGCCGAATCTGAAATAGCGTTCCTTCGCCCGGAAGGCTCTTCGCTTCGATGCTGCCCCGGTGCAAGGCGACGATTTTATGAGCGATGGACAGTCCGAGGCCGCTGCCGGAGCGGGAGCGGTTGCGGGATTTATCCCCTTTATAGAAGCGGTCAAAAATATGGGGGAGGTCTTCGGGAGGGATACCCGGTCCGGTATCGCCGATTGAGACGAGGATTTCTTGTTGTTCTTGCCGGATCTGAACGGAGATCGTGTCTCCCGGCCGGGTAAATTTGATGCTGTTGGCAATCAGATTCAACCACACCTGATGCAGAAGCTGCGAATCCGCGCGAATGACCAGTTCGGGGAGATCCAGCTGAAGCTGAAGCTCTTTTTCCGTCCACTGCCATTCCGTCGTAATGAAAATTTGGCGGATCTGCTCGTCCAGCCGGAAGGAGGAAGGTTTGAGGGCACTCGTTTCTTTGTCCAGAGCGGCGAGCGTCAGAAGCTCTTTGCTGAGGGACGACAGCCGGCGGCTTTCTTCTTCAATAATCCGGAGGTATCTCCGTTCTTCCTCGGGGGAAGCGCCTTTTTCCAGCATGCTCTGGGCAAAACCTTGAATCGTCGTGAGAGGAGACTGAATTTCATGCGAGACATTGGCGACAAACTCCTGCCGCATCTGATCGAGTTTTTCCAGCGACTGTGCCATCTGCGTAAAATGCCGGGCCAAGTTGCCGATTTCGTCACGCCGCGTGACGTCCATGCGGATGTTGTAGTCTCCGCCTACGATCTTGTTCGTGGCTTCCGTCAATTTCTGTACGGGCTTAACGATAAAGCGGGTGGAAATAACAATCAGCACCAGACTGAGCAGGAACGTGAAGCCGAGTAGAAGCGCCATCAGAATCCGGACTTCTCCGATCTGCTGCTCCATGTCGGGACGAATGAACAAGGCGATGGTTTTGCCGCCGCTTCGAACCGGAAGACCGATGCTGTTGCGGATGCTGTTCTCGAAAAAACCCGTGACGAGGAGCAGGTGGCGTTCTTCCATAACTCCGTGGTAAGTTTCGCCGTTCAGCACGCGGACAATCGTGTCCCGTTCGATCTCCTTATGTTTAAAAGGCGACCCGTAAAAAGTTCCCCGCAGGCTGTCGTCTACCGCATAAACCTGAAACCCCATATTGGCGATGCGGGTCAAATACTCGCCCGGCGCAAGTCCCGGAATTTCCTCGTACAGGCCCCGGATTTCCTGAGAAATTCTCAGAATCTTCTGTTCGTTATAGTCCCGGAGCTTGGCGGAGTAGTAGCTGTTGGATAAGAGAAGTGCGGCCGCGCTGCTGATCACGGCGATCAGAAGGAAAGTGACGACGATCCGTACATACAAGGTCTTCATGTGGAGCACACCTCTAATTTGTAGCCGAGGCCGCGTACCGTTGTCAGCACGAAGTCGCTCGTTTTCTCGTGAAAACGTTCCCGAAGCCGCTTGATATGCACATCGATTGTCCGGCTGCCTCCTTCATAGTCGGCTCCCCAAACCAGTTTCAGGAGCTGTTCCCTCGTAAAAATGCGTCCCGGCTGGCTGGCCAGTTGAGCGAGCAGTTCAAATTCTTTGAGCGGAATGACATAGGTCTCTCCGTTCATATGTATTTCATAGCTCTTGCGATCTATAACCGTCCGGTTCAGTGCGATAACTTCCGAGGAAACGAGCTGATACCTCCGAAGCAGAGCTTTCACTCGGAAAAGTAGTTCTTTAGGCTCGAACGGTTTTACGAGATAATCGTCCGTCCCGGATAAATATCCTTTTTCCTTGTCCTCAAGTTCACCTTTGGCCGTAAGCAAAATAACCGGGATATCGTAATAGCTGCGAATTTCTTCGCAAAGCTCCAGTCCGTTTTTACCCGGCATCATAACGTCGATAACCGCGAGATGAATTTGCTCCCGTTCCAGCAGTGCGGCGGCTTCTTCGCCGTCAGCGGCCTCGGATACGAGATAATTTTCCTTTTTGAAAATAAATTGCAGAAGCTCGCGGATATGCGCATCGTCATCGGCAATCAAGAGATGAGTTTTCAAGCTAACACCTTCTTAAAGGGAGTGGTTGCTTCATTATTGTACTCGAATCCCGGCGAATGTAAAAATTGACTTAAAATTTGAATAATTCCGTATACCCAGAAAAATAAGGAGAGGAATATGAATTTTTACGACGAATTAGTTACCTAGGACAAAATTCCTATAACGGTGGCTTTTAGGAGATGAATTGAAAACGCTTATAAGACAAGTGAATTAGTTTTCATAATAAATATTATGTAAACAATTGAAAGCTATCCGGTTATGCCAAAAAGGGGGGACTGCTTACGAATGAATCGGAGTCGCTATTGGTGGTTCGGTACGCTTGGAGCTGTTCTGATTTTGGGGAGTTTGACGGGATATATCGCCATAGCCAGGGATACTTTGTGGGTCCAGGAAAAAGAAATACAAAGAGGGGATAAGCTGGGGCCGCTCCAATTGGCAAAAACATGGAAAGTGACTGCAGGGTCTTCGGCGGCGGTTTCGGTCCTATCTCCTCACGAATCACTGGATTTGACGTTTCCGAAGCTTTCGGGGCTGTTAACCATCAACAAGGAAGAGACGGAACCCGTAGTCGGGACGATTGCCGCCGACATGACCTCTCTTTATTCGGAAGATCCTGCCTGGAACGCCAAACTGCGGGACTGGTATTTTTTTAACGTTAAATCTTACCCGGAAGCCTCGTTTCGGATCGTTAAAGTGGGCGGGTTCGAAAAACCGCTGCTGGAAGGGGAACCTCATCCGCTGACGATCGAGGGCGAAATGACCGTTCGGAATATGACCCAACCGATCCAGTTTAAAGGGGAGATCACGCATACCGGCGGCCGGATGGAGCTAAAAGCAAGGTGCAGCGGCCTGGAAACCAAAAAATTCGGCATTCCCGAGCTTCTGGAACCGATCTATACGGGGAAAAATGTGGCCACGCTTGAAGTGACGCTTATTCTGGAACCTGAAGATCCCGATACCTCTAGACACAGGCAAGCCGATTCGCACAATTTCCGCGAGATTGGCGCTTGACTCATGCCAAACATTCTCTTCTTCCATACGGTAATAGTATCCGGTAAAAGGATAGGGAGCGATGGGAATGAAAATAGATTTGGGATGCGGCCTGCGCAAACATCCCGGTTTTATCGGCATCGACAAGGAGCCGCTCCCCGGTGTTGATCTCCAGTGCGATTTAAACGATGGTATCCCTCTAGAAACCGGTACGGTTGATTTCGTCATGGCCAGCCGTTCGCTGGAATACGTGCCCGATCTGATGAACGTAATGAAGGAGATTTACCGGGTTTGCCGGCATAAAGCAGTCATCTGTCTGCTTGCTCCATACGCTCATACATCCTATCATGCGCTTAACCCGAAGTTCCGTTCCCGGTTTGACGAACAACTGCCCCGGTTTTTTACGAACGAGTTGTATGTATACGATCCTATGCGTGAAAACAGCTATATGACCGACGTGCCGGCCGGATGGGATAAGGAGGCCAAGGCCGAGATCGATTTGAGGCTGCTGCGCTGCGAATTCTTTTATCTGCCGCAGTATCTGTCTCCCATTTACGATGAAGAAGACCGGCGTATGCTCCGGCAATCCACGCTAAATGTGGTGGACGAAATCTTGTATTATTTCGTAGCCGTTAAGGAGCCGATTTCTCAGCAGGAGCTGGATGAGCTGGCCCAGGGCACTTACGAAGAGCCGGTTCTTCTGGCGGAGCGCAGAAGGGAAGAGGCAATCAGAGAGGAAAGCAGGCGGCCGCCCGAAAGCACGTTCCGTCATGAGCCAGGCTCCGTCCTTCCCCAGCGGGATCCGCTGCCGGTTCCCCGCAAACGAAGGAAAGGGAGCAAGAAACCGGTGAAAAAGAAACCGGCTGCGCGCAAACCGGCAAAAGGCCTGCGTAAACGGAAACAGTGAACCGGACCAAAGCTTATATGCCGGTCAAGGCCGTTAGGCGCATTGAAAAAAGACAGTTCAGGAGAGCTTATGCAAGCTCGTGTGAACTGTCTTTTGTTATGTGGAAAGTGATCCGGCCGGTAGTTAAGAGCGCGGCCGTTCGTCTTCTTCGAGAATGGCAAACATCACATGATCCTGCCAGACTCCGTTGATTTTCACGTTTTTGCGGGCGACCCCTTCACGCTGAAACCCCGCCTTTTCCAGCACCCGGATAGAGCCGACATTATGAGGCATGACCCCCGCCTCCACCCGGTGAAACCCGGCCTCATCGAAAGCGAAGTCCAGGGCAAGACGTGCCGCTTGCGACATAATCCCTTTGCCCTGGTAAGCATGATCCAGACAGTACCCCATCATGCATTTGTGCGCCGGTTCTCGGGCGACGTGAAACAAGGATAGTTCACCGATCAGCTCATCGTTTTCTTTGAAAAACAGACCAAAGTTATAGCTTTTGTCCGCCGATCTGTTCTCGTCCCACATCCGTATCCGTGCGGTTTGTTCTTCAAGTGTATAAAACGTGTCGGGACGTGTAATCGTAAAGGGCTCAAAATGGGCCCGGTTTCTGTGCATTAAAGAGAGGAGAGCGGGAGCATCCTCCTCGGTTAAATAGCGGAAGTAGATAAGATCAGTGGTTATTGTCATCATGATCACGGCATCCTTTGCGACAGAGTAGAGTGAGTGTAACGGAATCTGACGGAAAACAAACATTTATTTATGGCATTAACTATATATAATTAACCTCGTTAATTATTTTGCGAGAGACTTGCTTTTCCTTATCGGTCTTGACGCGCCGGTCCCAAAGGTTTTGATAGGGGCGGATGAAAAATCAGATATATTTAATGATATTAATCATTAGCGGCGTGAATGAATATTTATCCTTCTTTCCTTTTATCGATCGCTTCTTCCATCGTTTTATCGGTCAAATGGGCATAAATTTGCGTGGTATCGGACGACGCGTGTCCAAGCTGTTCCTGTGTCTTGTACAAATCGTTTTGCAAATAATAGTCGGTCGCGAATGAATGCCGCAGCTTATGTACGCTTAGAAAAGGTTTGCCGAAGCGCTTCGCATATTTGATAACCATTTCCTGAATGGCCCGTTTGGACATTAGCTGCCCTTCCTTTTTACCGTTAGGAATCGTAAGAAAAAGCGCTTTTTCCTTCTTGGGGGGATGGTACCGGGTGTCTCTAAGCTGCAGGTAACAGGTTAAATCGTCCACGGCCTCCTGCCGGAAGAAAACCCTTGTTTTGAAGGAACCGTCGTTGTTCCCTTTGCGGTACACGTACACGGTTCTTTTTTTCATATCGAGATCGTCCTGCGTTAAATTAACGACTTCCGACACGCGAAGACCCGAATGAAGAATAAGGCTTACGATGCAGGCATCGCGGATTTTGTTCAGTTCATACGCATACAGGGCCTGTTTATTGTTCGCGATGTCATGCTCGTACCCGCTGCGGATATAGTCGATAAATTCGAAGATTTCATTCTCCTGAAGAAGCTTTCCTTCCAATTTTCCCGCCAGATCTTTGGCCTTGTTCGTCCGCTTGATTTCGATCTTGGCCATCACGTTTCGTTTAAGCAGCGGATAATAATTCTCATCCTCCGCAATCTGACTCAAGTAGTGAAACAAAGAGCGCAGAGATGAAATTTTACGGTTAATCGTAATCTTCGTGTTGGCTTGATCTTTCTTGGTCGCCAGATAAGCCCGGTAATGATCGACGCTTTCCATATGGAGCTTTTCCAAATCCTCCAGTGGAATGTCCGCCATCCGTTCCGCGGTACTGAGTCCCTCGGCCAGAAGCCAGGAAAAGAACGTTTCATAATCCCGTACATACTCCAGCAGAGTGGAAGGGGAGAGGTCCGGAAGTTTGTGATGGATGAATTTATCCACATACCAAGGCATAGAAGGAATCTTTTTATCGAGTTCTTCACGGTCTTTTTGTTTTTGAATATTCATGGGGTGCACCTCAATACCTTTCTTAATCAAGCGAGCCTCAAACATCGAACAGCGTCATCAGGTATAATTTGGCATCTTAAAATAAGACGACTTAAAGTTTACATAATAAATATTATGTTACTTAATGAAACCTTTCTTCATTTCTTCCTTGTTTATCCGTGATCTCCGTCTTCCTATTATATACCATGCCCGGCTGACGCGGAATTCCTGTTTGCAAGCAGGCTTTTCCGGTTATTGAGTACTAACTGAACGCCTTGACGGCTAATATTCAGGTTACCGACATTACGCAGCCCAGAAAACGTAGACCAGAAAGCGGGGGTTCCAATATGGATTTTATGTACATCGGCATCAAACTGATTACCGGATTCATCGGCTTATGGGGGATGACCCGGCTGCTCGGCAAAAAGGAAATTTCCCAGCTCACCCCGTTCGATTTCGTTTCCGCTCTTATGCTGAGTGAACTTGTGGGGAACACCGTGTATGATAAAGAGGTCAAATATCTTGAGCTTCTGTTTGCGCTCGCCTTCTGGACCGTGCTTTCCCTGACCTTCGAAAAAATCACTCAAAAATATAAAAAGCTGCGCCGCGCTTTCGAAGGAAGTCCGGCAGTGGTCATTGAGAAAGGGAAGCTGAACGTAAAAGCTATGCGATCGAACAGTCTCGATTTGGAACAGCTTCTTATGCTGCTGAGGGAGCAGGGGATTTTTTCCCTTCACGAAGTCGCTTACGGTATTTTCGAAAACAACGGCTCGCTCAGTATTTTGAAAAAATCGCCGTACGATACGGTCGTTCGGGGAGACTTGAACCTGCCGGATGAACCCGTCGAACTCCCGGTTCCTCTAATTGAAGAAGGAGAAATCAAATTCAAAGAGCTGGAACGCATCGGCCGCGACGAAGAGTGGCTGAAGGAACAGATGAAGGAATCGGGGTTCAAGCAGATTAAAGATATTTTCTATGCGGAGTGGCATCGCGAGCATGGCTTCTACGCATCGGGATGGGGAAAATAAGAAGAGGAGAAGGTACTTATGTTATGTATGGGATTCGAGCCCGTCATCGCTCCGGACAGCGTTGTTCTGATTCTGGGCTCCATGCCGGGAGAGCTTTCGCTGGAAAGACAGGAATACTACGGAAATCCGCGCAACGATTTCTGGAGGTTGCTGGCTTCGCTGCACGGTGAAGACCATGTGCCGGGTACCTATGAAGAGCGGCTGCGGTTTGCGCTGGGCCGCAAAATCGCTCTATGGGATGTGCTCGCTTCCTGCGAGCGGGAGGGGAGTCTGGACGCGAACATCCGGGAGCCGGCCGTGAACGATTTTGACGCGTTGTTTGCGGAATATCCGAACCTTCGCACCGTCCTGTTTAACGGCGCGGCTTCCGAGAAACTGTTCCGCAAACATGCCGGGCACCTGCTCGCCGATAGCCGGCTCGGCTTTGTCCGGCTGCCGTCGTCGAGTCCGGCCAACGCGATGGGCTGGGAGCGCAAGCTCGCCGCCTGGCGGGAAGCCTGGCAGGGCGTGACCGGCCGCGGGGAGGCATAGACGCGGCGTTGAACCGTGCCGGGCAGGTCAAGCCTGCTGACACAAAGAAGCCCCGCTTCACTGACAATCGTCAATGAAGCGGGGCTTCTTCTATGTTCAGCAGGAGCTTGGGCCTGGCCTTCACGAGGCGTGCGCCTTGCGGCAGCGTTGCCGGGAAGGACCGTGCCGTGCAGCTCGGGACCGTTACAGCGACGCCTTGTAAATGGCCGTCACGTCTTCACGGTCCAGACGCTTGAAGTAGCCGAACGGACCGTAGACCATCGCACGGTCGACCATGACGTCGAGCTTGCTGTCGTCGATGTCGTAATCCGCCAGACGGCTTGGCGCGCCGATCGAATTCCAGAAGCTGCGCAGCGCTTCAATGCCTTCAAGCGCGACATCACGGTCGGATTTGCCATCAGCCGAGATGCCGAATACACGGACCGCGAACTGCTTGAAACGTCCCACATTCTCATCGAGAACGTGCGTCATCCAGTTCGGGAACAGAATGGCAAGACCTCCGCCGTGCGGAATATCGTAAACGGCCGAAACCGCATGCTCGATATTGTGGGTCGCCCAGTCTCCCTGTACACCCATGGCCAGAATGCCGTTCAAAGCCATCGTGCCGCTGTAGAGAATGGTTTCCCGGTATTCGTCATTCTCCAGATCGTTAACCAGCTTCGGAGCCGTTTCGATCACAGATTTCAAGATGGTCTCGCAAAAGCCGTCTTGGACAAGTGTGTTCGGCGTATGATGGAAGTACTGCTCGAATACGTGCGACATAATGTCCACCATGCCGTACACCGTCTGATCTTTGGGCACGGTTGCCGTGAAGACCGGATCGAGAATGGAGAATTTCGGGAAAACGAGCGGGGAACCCCAGCCGTATTTCTCTTGGGTTTCCCAGTTGGTGATGACGGAACCGGAGTTCATTTCCGAACCGGTCGCCGCCAGCGTCAGGACGGTTCCGAACGGCAAGGCATCCGCGGGGGATGCTTTGCGGGTCATGAAATCCCACACGTCGCCGTCGTATTTAGCGCCCGCTGCGATCGCTTTCGTGCAGTCGATGACGCTGCCGCCGCCTACGGCAAGAATCACGTCGATCTTTTCTTTCTTGCAGAGATCCGCGCCGCGCTTGACCGTACTTACGCGGGGGTTCGGCTCTACGCCGGCCAGTTCGAAAATTTCGGCACCGGCCTCTTTGAGCAGGGAAACGACCTGGTCGTAAAGCCCGCTGCGTTTAATACTGCCGCCGCCGTACACGAGAAGCACTCTTTTGCCGTATGCGGTAAGCTCTTTAGGAAGCTGCTGCAGCTGCCCTTTGCCGAAAATGAGCTTGGTCGGATTATGGAAAGTAAAGTTTTTCATAAGAGGATCTCCTTCTACCGGAAAAATGGACGAAAATATCCGTCTTTTCTATTGTAGCCTATGAGCGGGACGGCAATCCACTTTATCCAGGTAGGGATTGGAAGAATTAAACCGCTTGAAGATCTACCTCAATATTTCCGCGTGTGGCACGGGAATACGGGCAAACCTGATGAGCTTCTTCAAGCAGCTTTTCAACCTCGGATTTATCCGCTCCGGGCACGGATAGCTGGAGTTTAGCCGACAATTGCAGGCTTCCGTCCTCGTTTTTGCCGATCGAAACCTCTGCCGTCAGCTTCGCGTTTTCCGTGGAGATGCCTTTTTTCTTGGCGACCAGTTCTACCGCGCTCAAAAAGCAAGCCGAATAGCCGGAAGCGAACAATTGTTCGGGGTTCGTTCCTTCGCCACCGTCACCGCCCATTTCTTTGGGCATGCTGAGCTGTAAATCCAGTTTGCCGTCGGGAGTAGCCACACGTCCTTTGCGTCCACCTTGAGCTGTTGCGGAAGTCGTATACATGGTTTTCATGATCGTTTATCTCCTTTCGAATGTGAGGAATGTCAGCCAAATCAAGGATTTGTCCGCTCCTACTCCTTAAAGCAACGGAGGACGGATGAAACGGAAAGGGCCGGAAGTAAAATGCTGGATAACGGCGGAATCATCTGAAAGCGAACAAGAAGGAACGTGCGGATAACGAAAATGCGCTTTTTACGGGTGGGAGAACAAATGTTCCATTCCATGAGAAAACAGAGGCAAAAAACGAGAAAGCCAGCGTGCGTCTTCCGGAGAACCGGGAGATTCCTGCCGCAGGCGATCTTGAGCTTCTTTCAATGCTGGAAACGACCTATGCCGTCGTTACTTGCCGGGGCAGCCGCGAGGAAATGATGAACCTATACGGCCGGCTTGAGGAGTGGATCGGCGGCAGCGGATATGAACCGGACAACGAAGAGGGGGTTACTCTTTTGAAGTAACCCCTGAAGCCGGTCAATCCGTTCGATATTCCGGCGGACGTGATCGACGCTTTTCATTTCGATATTTACCGGGCCGTCCGGCTCCGGCACCAGCGCTGAGTTAGTCCTTGGCCTGCGCATGATCCGCGCTTCTGCTGAACCAGGACCACACCCGCTGCGCATCCCGCTCTTCGATGAAGGAGACTTCGCATGCGGCTGAGCCCGTGTCTCCCATCACCGAAACGGAGAGGCTCAGGAGCTGCTTGCGCCGCTGAGAGCGGGTGCCTTTCATGCGCAGGCTCAACATTTGCGGGCGCCGAACGAGCCAGGTCGACCTTGCGATCATCCGGCCGCGAAGGGTAAGCTGGTTTCCCTGCAGTGTCATTCCCGAGCTTCTGAAGCGGGAGTAAGACCACAGGAAATCAAGCAAAAGCAGCAGCAGTCCCCAGAGGGCGACCGGCCCCCAGAAATAGACGGCGGCCGCCGCAAGAACGGCCACTACGGCACCGTCGGTGCGGCTGTAATACAGCAGCGCTCTAGCCGGCGGGCGGCTCTCGATATCCGGCAGGCTGAAACGCGGGAGCAGCTGCGGCAGAAGCTGCGGAATCCGCTTGGCGGACACCAGCGGCATGAGCATGATTTTTTCTCCTTTGGATGAAGAAACGACCCGCAGCTCGATTTGCGCCCGTCCGAGAAGCTGCCGCACCAGCCCTTCTTTAATCAGCACCGCCTGTACGCGCGCCTCCTGGAAAGTGTGCTTCTTTTTTTCCAGCAGCCCGTAGGAAACGGTGAGCGTGCCGGCCTCGGCGCGGACGGTAAAGCCCGCGTATTTGAGCAGATACAAGAGTCCCGCCAGCAGCCATGCCGCCGCCAAACCGCCCAGGCCCAGCAGGACGTAGACCAGCCAGCCCCCGTGCAGCTCGTTGCGCGCGTTCCATAGCCGTGCATACACATTGCCCGGAAGCACGTTGTCGGCAAGAGACAAGACACCGGCCACGCAGGCCGCGATCAACCCGATGTTCAGCGTGGAGAACGCGGCAAGAATCAACGTTCCGGCCGTTGCCCGGTAAGCATACACGCCCGTCTTTTCCGCAGAAGCGGTATGCGGCAGGCGGCTTTTTGATACGGCAGGCACTGCATTCGGCTCCACTGCCTTCTCCGTGCTTCCGTCTCCTTCACCATTCTCTGCGGCAACGGGAGAATAACCGGACGAGGAGAGATAAGCGTTAATCTCCCGGATAATCCTTGCGGCTTCTTGAGCCGATACGGCGGGCAGTACGCCGTCCGACTCATTTTTGCCGCCCGGCATTTCGAACTTGAGCTGCACGACGCCAAGCAGCCGCTGTACAAAAGGCTGTTCCGTATTCATCGAATGTATTCTTGGATAATAAAACATTTTTTCCTCGTGAAAAATAAGGCCTTTTTGAATGATCAGACGATCTTCTTCCAACCGGTAGCGAAACGTGCTCCAGCCGACTGCTCCGAACCCCGCGAACAGCGCGCCGACGCCGAACAGCATCAGAAACGGAATCCATCGCCATTCTCCTTCCCGGATCGCCAAAAGCATAAAAATCGGAACGAAAGTTTGAAGCACCTTCAAGACGGGGAAAAGAATATAAGACTTATGCAGCTTGCGCGGCTCATTCATCTTCGTCCACCGCCCTTGCGAGCACGCCCAGCCGGTGTTTTAAAGCTTCCGCGTCGTCCTCGCTGAGGCCCCTGATCCGATGGGTCGTGGCGGCTGTCACAATTTTCAGTTCGGCGATCCCGTAATGTCTCTGAAGCGGCCCACGCTCCAGCTCGACATGCTGGACGCGTACCATCGGCACCAGGATATTCGTAATCCAGATCCAGCCGCTGCGGATTTCCAGTTCTTCTTCGGTCACTTCGAACGCATAGAGCCGGAATCTCGCCTGCGGTATCACGAAAGTGAACAATACAAGCGATACGGCGAAAACGGCAACGGCAATCCAGCCGGGCGGCATGAGCCAGTCACGGCTCTGCGCTACAGTCAGGTAAACAAGCGAAGCCAGCAGCAAAATGCCGTTGGTCAGCAGCGCGCTTATCTGAGATACGGTCACAAATCGCCGGTCCAGACGTCGGGTAAGCGGTCTGTTCATTTCTCATCACCTTTTCCTTTAAGGTTCTCTCTGTCTAGTTTCCAGCCTTTACCGGAAAGGCCTTTCCCCATTATAAAACATTTTTTCAAAACTGGAAGAAGCGGGGAGGATTTTTGCTATTTTCTTCGATTTCCTTCATAATGACACGAGAGACGCTTGTTTTCGCGCACAAAACATGAATGAGCTCCGAATGGTATACTATAGAAAGAGAACGATTGGAGAATCGTAGAGGATCGCACGGACGGGAGGACTGTTAGAATGGAACAGCGCATTGGAGAGCGGTACGTTTTGACCGAACCGATTCATCCTTTGGCGGATGGCGTCATGTATGCAGGGAAAGACCTGTCTTTGCACCGGGATGTATTTCTGCTCATGGTAGAAAAATCAGGGGACGCTTCATCATCCGATTACTTGCGTGTGCTCGGTCAGGCCGCGCAGTTTTCGGACGAACGTTTTTTTCATATTTTAAATGCGGGGCTTGCTGAAAATCACGTCTATACGGTATTGACCGCACAGAAAGGAACACCGCTTCCCGCTCAACTGGGACGCCACCGTATGCGGGGCATAGAAATTGTCTCCGCTGTTTTCGATTTGGGCAAAGGCATGCAGGAAGCGATGGAAGAGGGAATCTCCGGCTTCTCGGTAACGGCCGAGAATATGTGGCTGACGGAGGATAACCGCCTGAAAGTGATGAATTACTGGTCTCCCGGCAAACTGATTTCGCGCGGCTCGCTCGGTTTATGCACGCTGCTCTATCAAATCAGCACGCATTCGAAGCAAGGACCGGCGACGTTCGACCAGTACCAGGAGAATGTGGTGCCGGCCCTGACCGGTCTGACGTCCGGACAGAAGGAGGCGCTGCTTGCTTTGTCGCGCCGTGTTTTCCGCGAAGAAGTTTCGCTGTCTTCTTTTATATTCAGCCTGCGGGAAATCATCGCGCTGGACAAATCGCCGGAGGCTCCGCCTAAGGTGTTCGTCCCGCCGGCCGCTCCGAAGGAGCCGGTACGGGAGACCGCACCGCCGCGCATTCAGTACCGGCAGGAAGAAGAGCCTGCGCCGGAGCGGGTGCGGCGGACAGAGAAGCCCCCTAGGGCAAAGGAGCCGGAAGCGGAAGTAGCCGACACCCGGGAGCGGATGCCGCTCAGGCGGACCATCTGGACCTTGGGGACCGCCGCCATAGTCCTGCTCGGCATCGCTGTCTTCATGTATATGCTGCTGCCGGGCGGACCCAACAAAGGTCCCGGCAGCGGCGGTACGGCAGGCAATACGGCGACTGCCACGCCGGCACCTACACCTACGCCGATGAGTAACACGGCGACACCGGAGCCTACACCGACGCCCACGCCGCCAAACGATGCGGTGCCTGGCCAGATTCCGAACCTGATCGGAATGACCCAGGAAGCCGCGGAGCAGGCGGTGAAAGCGGCCGGAATGCGGTATTCGTACTTCATCGAACCGAATCCCGCCGAGAGCGGCACCGTATTCAGGCAGGATCCCCCGCCTAATCAGCCGGCGAACAAAGGCGACCGCGTTACGTTCTATATCAGCAAAGGACAATAACCGGCCGCCGCTAGCCTTGTATCAGCCAAAGAGCCTACACCTTCGGGTGAACGGCTCTTTTTTTGTAACTTTCACTGATTCTCTGCAAATTTACCCCTTCACAAGACATTTGATAACCTTCCTGAAAGACTGGAAATAGTTTACTATTATTCACGGAGACCGTAATAGTAAAAAAGGAGGACGGGGGCGAGTGGAGAAAGAGTGGTCGATGTGGGGCAACGAGCGGTATTTGTTTGACCTGCTTATGCATTCGGAAGGCTCATCCATTAAGATGCTGGAAATCATCCTTCAAGAACAATTGAGCGAGGAAGTCGTCGAACAGGTGCTGATCCCTTCTAAAAGCTTACATAAAAAGCCTCGCGCCGTCTTCGGACAAACAAGCCCGCTGCTGCGCAGAGTCAGTTCTTACCGATATAGGGAAGAGACCATTCTTCATAAGGCGATTTACGCTCATCTTGAGGCGCTGCCGGAAGGTACGCTGGACGGGATGAATTACGAGGAGCTTCAACTGGAGAAGCTGATTGACAGTCTGGAAACGAAGCGGGAAATTCTGTACGCGGGCTATGAGAACAACCGAAGCGCTGACGTCTGTTTCCACCCGGTTAAGCTCAAAGCGGATCTTTTTCCCGTAAAAGAATATCAGCTTACTTGCAACGGCTCCGTCTGTTTCCTGGTTCACGAGCTTTTTGATGCGGAGTTGATTTTACGGCATTCGCGCAGGAAATTAAGAAAAGAGATTTTTATGTGAAATCGTACGGACTTGCACCTTGTAAAGCTTGAAACGGTTAGCGGCTTCCGGAAATGTTCCGGGAGCTTTTTTATGTGTCACCCGAAGTATAGGCCGAAAGCTTACTTGGTACTAATAGAACCGTTCACATCATATTCTTTTAAAAAAACACTAAGAAGGAGCGTACAGTTATTTGATAAAAGTTAGGGCTAGTTTACGACCCCTTGTAAGCAAGATAAACTTACCCACTGTTTTGAAAACAACTATCCTTCCGGGTGACTCCATTGAAAGATTATTTATTGCAACCCAGGTAGGAGAGATCTTTTACATAGGGAACGGGGTTATAAAGACTTTTTTGGATATTCGCTCACGAATCATAAAACTAGGTGTCTCTAGTGGTGGATATGATGAACGGGGATTGGTAGGGTTAGCATTTCATCCCGAATTTTATTATAACGGTCTGTTTTATCTCCATTATTCAGTAGCGGGAACCCAAGGTCCGGGTGCTCTTCCAGGTGCTTTTGAATCCTTTAAGCCTAACCCGTGTGATTCTAAAACCTTAAACCTAAAGTGGATAAATAGAGAAATTCAATATGATCATATTGATACGGTTGAAGAATGGATTCTACAATCGAATGGTCAACCTCAAAAACGTCGGACATTACTTCATATAAGAAGACCGTTTTTAAATCATAATGGTGTCAATAGCTTAAACTTTTCACCTGAAACCGGAAAACTTGTTTTGACAACCGGAGATGGCGGATCAGGCTATGATCCATTTAATTTAAGCCAAGATGATATGGAAATCGCAGGTAAAATAATTGAAATTGATGTCGTTAAGAATACATTTATCGTCAATCCGCCCGTAGTTACGCGTTTTAATGAGCTGCCTGTACCTATTCAAGAAACGCTTACGGTCATTGCCAAAGGAGTTCGCAATATACCGGGCATTTCATTTCAAAGGTTTCATGATCAGTATATCAAATACGCGGGAAATGTCGGACAGGATCTCGTAGAGTCGATTTTTTCATTCATTCAGTATAAACCGATACCGGTTACTCAGCTTGTTCAAGCTTTTTTAATGAAATCTGAACCTGACCAAGAAGGATTTATTAACTTTGGCTGGCGAGGGTGGGAAGGCGC
Organism: Paenibacillus chitinolyticus NBRC 15660; assembly: GCF_000739915.1. Classification (GTDB taxonomy): domain Bacteria; phylum Bacillota; class Bacilli; order Paenibacillales; family NBRC-103111; genus Paenibacillus_F; species Paenibacillus_F chitinolyticus. Next base: position 300,125 of record NZ_BBJT01000001.1, read on the forward strand.
TTTTCCTACTGCGATAATAACAGGCTGTTCTGCAAATCCGGCTTTGGATGAAAAAACAATTGCTTATTTCGATGAAGCAGTAAAAACTTCCGTGCGGCGTCTTCAGCCTTTAACTAATTATTTTCACAAAGATCCCCGACCCGACAAGTTTGGAGCAACTGCACTTACAGGAGTCCAGCCCTATATGGGAAATGAAATTCCCGCTTTAACGGGAAACGTTGTGTTTACCGATCTAGCTCGGGCTAAAGAGTCTCAACTTCCGGTTAGAGGAGTTTTAGCTTATACCACGGTAAGAACGGATTGTCATCTAAATGATTTTAGTATCATTGAAACCGATTATAATTTTGGTTCTCAATCGGCTTATTATGTTAGTTTGGGTGCGAATCTGAATCAATCCAGACTCTATTTAGGGGTTTATGGCTCTATGAAGGTCGCTGATTTTAACCAAGGTACTGTTTTTGAAATTGTTCCATAACTCAGATATGATCACGATGGCATTGAAGGACGTACTGAAAAGTATAACGTACGTCCTTCACTTATTTTCTTACACACGACTAACTTCATTCCCTGTTCGCCCGCTATAGGCATGTGAATGAGGATGGCTGCCGTTAATCGTCGTATATCCCTCGAACAAGTGATAGTGTCCGCCCCCGGGAAGATCAATAGCCGGCCCGGTTGTTCCCTGTATCATGTGGATATGACCTTGATTTAGCGAAGTTTCGGTATGATATCCGTGTACATGAGGAACACCAGTAGGGGCAGGGGCAGTCCAGCTTGCATACTCATGAGAATGTCCGTCTTCAATGGAAGTTATCCCGGAAAATGCATGGACATGGACAGGGGTGCCGTTCCAAGACGTTATAAAAAGCTTGTGGGAATGATGGGCGTCGTCGTCTCCAGAATCCATTACGAATCCAGTAACAGGAATCTTCATACCGGGCTCCTTTCATCCTATGGGTCTGGAGTAGTGTATGAAGAATGATGTTTGTCAGGAAACTAAGTCAAGCTATTTATGTACACATACGTCTCATTTTCTACTAGATTGCTGTGCATTTTCATATAGCTGATACATATCCATCCCCGCGTCCAGAGACTTGGCGTTTTGGAAAGCTTCCTTGACGCTTCGTTTGTTCTGAATGAGGTCGTAAAAAAGCCTTAGAACAAACATGAGCGCGTCATTTCCATCCGGATAATCATTTGGCCCGATATAGATTTCGCAGCCACTGTCGAGAAATGCTTGTGCCGTCTCTAGTTCACCTAATGAGCATCCGTTGCCGATTACTGTTTTCCCTGCCAGCTTGGCAAAGCGTCTGATCTCCTCCGGTCCAAAGTTACCTTTGGGTTCTCCCGGATCATAGCTACTTTCGCCCAGCTCCGGCATGATAAATTGGCCTTCATCGCCATGGAAGCAGAGAAGGATCAAATCCGTATTCGGATACAGGTCCTTACCGGATAGGAGATCAATTAGATCATTCGGTCTGCCAATCCAATAAGTAAAAACTCTTGCACCCAAATACTCCAGAGTGCTTCGGATTGCTTGGACTTCCATATCGCAATCAGGTCCGCATACCAATGCTACGTTCATTACAGGTCTACTCATTTTCTTATACTCCTTTTGACAAAAAGAACAGGCGCAGTATACGCCCGTTCTTTTTTTTAGTTAACGAGATTAACTATGATAGCTGCCTGTCGGCGCGTTAAGGACCCATTCCAGCATAAGCGTCATATCTTCCAGTTTCTCAACTTGCGCTTTCAGGAAATCGTTCTCCGGGTCGCTGTTCAGGCGTTCCTGCACCGATTGCTTCTGTTTATTTAACTCCGTTAACTTTCTTTGGACCTGATCTTCTGTTCGCATGGCGTTCCGCACCTTTCCGCAAAAATGTTGACCTTTGACATGTTATTTTAGCATGTTTACAGGCGCGAACGTCAAAAATCCTCCGAAAACGACAATTTATTCGAAAAGAAAGCGGGATAAACTTTTCGATTTCATCCGAAATGATGTATGATCAGGAAAGGGACGGGCATCCCAAATATTCCCCGATCCCTTAGTTAAATGGAGGTACGCATCTTTGGACATCCTGATGAAGCTTTATTCTTTTGTTCCTCTATTGAACTTTCTGTTTGCTCTGGCTGTCGTGTTTATGGAGAAGAGGAACGCCAGCGTTACGTGGGCCTGGGTGATGGTTCTGATCTTTTTGCCGGGGATAGGATTTATCCTTTACCTGATCTTCGGTCAGAACATGAGCCGGCGCAAAATTTACAAGCTGAAGGAATTTAATCAGAAAGATATCGACAATCTGATCGAATCCCAGCGCAGAGGCTTCCGTGAAAGCCAGGTGAGATACAAGGACCCGGTTATGGCCGATTATCAGGATCTCATTTATATGAACTTGACCAGCAGTTCCGCGGTTTATACCCAGGACAACGAAGTCGAGATTTTTACGGACGGCAACGACAAATTCGCCTCTTTGCTGGCCTCGATTAAGGAGGCGCAGAGCCACATTCACTTGATGTACTACATCGTCAAAGACGACCGGCTCGGGCGCAGAGTTATCGATGCGCTTGCGGAGAAAGCGAAAGAAGGCGTCGAGGTCCGCTTTCTTTTCGACGATATCGGCAGCTCCTGGCTGCCTCGTCAGTTTTACAAACCGTTGCTGGATGCGGGCGGAGAAGTGGCGATTTTCTTCCCGTCCCGTATTCCGTACCTGAATTTCCGCGTCAATTACCGGAATCACCGGAAGCTGGCGATCATTGACGGCATGACCGGCTATATCGGCGGATTTAATATCGGCGACGAGTACCTCGGCATCAACGAGCGGTTCGGCGACTGGCGCGATACGCATCTGAAGGTAACGGGCAGCGCCGTTCTGCAGATGCAGGCCCAGTTCTTTATGGACTGGAACTTGGCGTCTTCTCACTACCTCAAAGCGGTATCGCGCTACTATCCTTTAATCAAGCATCCGGGATCGGTAGGCATTCAGATCGTATCAAGCGGTCCCGATAATGAGCTGGAACAAATCCGTAACGGATATTTGAAAATGATTTATGCGGCCAAAGAAAGCATTTTTATCCAAACGCCATATTTCGTGCCGGACGAGAGCCTTCTGACCGCGTTGAAAATGGCCGCGCTGTCGGGCGTGGATATCCGGATCATGATTCCGTCGATTCCCGATCACAAGATGGTTTATTGGGCCACCAAATCGTATCTGGGAGAACTTCTCAAGCTGGGCGTGAAAGGGTATTTGTACGAGAAAGGATTTCTCCATGCCAAAACCATCGTTATCGATGGCAAGGTCGCTTCGGTCGGGACGGCCAATCTCGATATGCGCAGCTTTAAGCTGAACTTTGAAGTCAATGCCTTTCTGTTTGACACCCGGACCGCTACGCGGCAGAGGTTAATTTTCGAAGAGGACATGATGTACTGCTCGCAGTTTACGCCCGATATGTACAAAGCCCGGTCTCTCGTGGACCGTATGCAGGAATCGGTAGCCCGTCTGGTTTCCCCGATTTTGTAGCGTAAGAGAAAAACCCGCGTTTTCGGCGGGTTTTTGTGTTTTCAACACAGCGGCGGAGCGGGCTGCAGATGACTTTGAACGTATTCGAACTTGTTCAAGAGGTCACATTAGATATATAATATACACGTTATAATAGAGGCAGCACTTTCTAGGGCGGAAGATAAGCTTCCACCGCTGCCATCCTCGGTAAATACCTTTCTGAAAGTGAGTGGGATCATTAATGGGCCGTAAGTGGAACAATATAAAAGAGAAAAAAGCGTCGAAAGACGCAAGCACCAGCCGGATTTACGCGAAATTCGGCCGCGAGATTTACGTGGCTGCCAAGCAGGGCGAGCCAGATCCGGAATCCAACCGTGCTCTGAAGGTCGTTCTTGAGCGTGCAAAAACATACATGGTGCCGAAAGCCATTATCGACCGCGCGATCGAAAAGGCGAAAGGCGGAGGAGAAGAAAGCTACGACACGCTTCGTTACGAAGGTTTCGGGCCTAACGGCTCCATGGTGATTGTCGATGCGCTGACCAACAACGTAAACCGGACCGCTTCGGAAGTACGTTCCGCTTTTAACAAAAACGGAGGCAGCATGGGCGTCAGCGGATCGGTTACTTATATGTTCGATCCAACGGCTGTTTTCGGCGTGCAGGGCAAGTCATCCGAGGAAGTACTGGAACTCTTGATGGAAGCGGATTTGGATGTCCGCGATATCATTGAGGAAGAAGATACCGTCATCGTTTATGCGGAATCCGATCAGTTCCATGCGGTACAAGAAGCGTTCAAAAACGTGGGAATTACCGAATTCACCGTAGCCGAATTAACGATGCTCGCGCAAAACGATCTGGAACTGCCGGAAGACGCGCAGGCTCAGTTTGAAAAATTGGTTGATGTCCTGGAAGACCTGGAAGATGTCCAGCAGGTTTATCACAACGTAGACCTCGGAGAATAACCGTTTATAAGCCGCCTTCGGGCGGTTTTTTGCGTCTGATTGAATGTGTTTTTAAATGCTCCTCAATTAGTTAACATAATAATTATTATGTATCTTAATTGTGAAAATAACAGGTGCCTATTGACGGGGCACCTTTTCTCTTGTATGGTTAATTACATGAGTAACTAACCAATAAAGTTCGAAATATGAGAGTGGTGATAAAAGTGTCGTTCAGAATTGATGACAGCCGTCCTATATTTATGCAAATCGCGGAAAAGATCGAAGATGACATCATTGAGCAGCGGCTGCCAGAGGAAACCCAGGTTCCTTCGACCAATCAATTCGCATCGTTCTACCAGATTAATCCGGCAACGGCGGCCAAAGGCGTTAACTTGCTGGTGGACCAAGGAATTTTATACAAGAAGCGGGGGATCGGCATGTTCGTTGCTGAGGGAGCACGACAAGGATTGATGGAGAAGCGGAAAACTCAATTTTATGAGCAATTCGTTGTCTCGATGGTTCAAGAAGCAGAGAAACTCGGTATTACAACCGAGCATCTGATCGAGATGATCCGGAAAGGGGATAGAAACGGATGAAAGAAGTTGTAGTGGAAGTCAACGGGCTTACGAAAACGTACAATGAGGTTAAAGCGGTCGACGGAATCAGTTTTTCCATAGAACCGGACAAAATTTACGGTTTGCTTGGAAGAAACGGAGCGGGCAAAACGACGGTCATGCAAATGGTTACCGCGCAAATGTTTCCTACGAGCGGGGAAGTGAAGGTTTTTGGGCAGCCTCCTTATGAAAATTACGACGTGATGAAACAAATCTGCTTTATAAAAGAAAGCCAGAAATACCCCGATAACTTCCGGGTAGCGGATGTGTTAAAAGTAGCGGCAGCTGTTTTTCCGAATTGGGACGGCGATTACGCGGAGGCGCTGATTCGGGACTTCGGGCTCCCGCTTAAGCGGAACCTCAAAAAGCTGTCCAGAGGCATGCTTTCCTCGGTCGGCGTTGTAGTCGGGCTTGCCAGCCGCTCGCCGCTTACTATTTTCGATGAGCCTTATTTAGGCCTAGATGCGGTGGCACGGAGTCTTTTCTACGACCGGTTAATCGAGGACTACACGAGGTATCCGCGCACGATCATTTTATCCACACATCTGATCGACGAGGTAAGCCGGCTGTTGGAGCACGTCATTGTCATTGACAGCGGCAAACTGATCCTGGACGCCGAAACGGAAGAACTGCGCGGAATGGCTTATACCGTGGTCGGACCGGCTGCCGGCGTTGAATCTTTTGTAAAAGGAAAAGAAGTAATTCACCGGGAACCGTTCGGGTCTATGCTTTCCGTCACGATTACGGGGGATTCCGAATCCAGGGCTAAGCTGCTGGCCGCAGATATGGGGCTAGAAATTGCGCCGGTATCCCTACAGCAGTTGATCATTTACCTGACGAAAACCAATTTGGATGAAAAGGCGGTGAAGGGGTCATGAATTTGCAGCGTTTGTCCGGAATTATGAGTATACATTATCGGAATAAGGTGTTATGGCTGTACGTTTTCGGCGGGATCCTACTGGGAAATTTTCTCGTTAATTACATCGTGAGCCGGCTTACGGGAGGCGTAGAGATCTATACCGGCGGTATGTCCTCCATCTTTGTCTGCTTGTTTATCGGAGGCATTTTCACCGCCGCGCAGACGTTTCCGTTTGCACTTGGATTCAGTGTACGGCGTACCGACTATTATAATGGTACTCTGCTCATGTTTACGGGTGTGTCCGTGCTGACCGCTCTGTTAATTCTGTTGTTATCCCTGCTGGAGGTAGGGACCGGCAATTGGGGAACCAATCTGCATTTCTTTCATTTGCCTTATGTGACCGACGGATCGATTTTGGCGCAGTTCATGATTTATTTTAGCCTGCTTCTCTACAATCTATTTGCCGGTTTTGTAATCGGGAGCTTTCAGCGCAAATTCGGAGGAAAAGGTACGTTCATCCTGATGGTGGTTCTTTTCCTAATCCTTACGATATTGGCTTTACTCTGTACCACCAACGGATGGTGGGGGGCGATTTTCAATTGGATAGCCGGGCATACGGCTGTACAATTAGCGATTTGGCTGTTTCCTCTGACATTGATATTCGCCGTGGCTTCGTATTTTCTGCTCAGAAGAGCGAGCGCTTGATCCAAGATGGTTTGCAGGACGTCCGTTGTCGGGCGTCTTTTTTGTGTGCTTGAAAGAAGTGTTTGTTTACATAATAAATAATATGTAAATAATCCTTGTCTTGGACTAGCCGTAACTGCTTCCGTCCCATTGATAAAATGCAAGCATGTCCAGGTCGATTTCAATTCCGATTCCGATTCCGTATGGAATGGCTACTTCACCATTTGAAGGTTGAACCGAAATCAAACGGTTAAACGGGTTGTCCATAGCATCCCATTCCACAGGTTCGATCATTTCCGTTTCCATTTTGCTCCATGGTTCCAAACAGGCTTGAGCGAATAAAGCGTACAAGCGTGTTAATGCGCCGTCATAAGCATGAGGCGCTGCACGAATGCCAAATTTTCTGGCGAGACTTAATGTTTCCCTGAACTCGTCAATCCCGGTAATATGCAAGGGATCGGGAGTGATAAAATCCAGAGCGTGCTGGGAAAGCAGGGGAATAAAATCCGATGCCATTTTGTTGTTCTCGCCTCCGGCCAAGGGAACAAAGAGCCGGTCTCTTAATGCGATATATTCAGCAATGTATTTAATTTGGAGCGGTTCTTCCAACCACATGAGATTGGGCCATTTCTCAAGCAAAGTCTTCCACTGAAGAGCTGCCGCCACATCATAACTTTGATTGGCGTCCAAAGCCAAACTAACCTTTCCTTGCAGCAAGTTTTGTACGGACAGGACATGGCGTTGATCCTCCGTGATTGATTTACCGCCTATTTTTATCTTGATCTTATTAAATCCATCGGTAACCGCTCCACGGATCGCTTCAAGTGAATGTTTGTGCCAATCCGGTTCTCTAGAATAGGATTGAAACGAGGCATAGACGGGTACTTTATCCCGATATTTTCCGCCCCACAGGTCGCATACGGACAGCCCGCTCGATTTGGCCAAAATTTCGGTTAAAGCCATACTAACAGCCGTGGCTGAGCGCGAATGCCACTTTTTCAAAGTCTGGACCAGTTTTCTTCTTTCTACGACCGGTTTACCTGTCAAATAAGGAATGATGCGCTCCTGAAAACCTTTTTGCAAGGTGGGCAGCCAATCCACACACTCCCCCCAGCCTTCGATGCCGGTATCTGTAGTAATCCGGATTAAATAAGTGGTTCTGTATGATTTAATGCCGTTAGCATCTCCATAGGCTGCGGGAAGACGATAAAAGAGCGGAAACGTATCGATTGTATGAATTAGCAAGCAAACTAGCCCCCTAAACTGTTGTACCTGCTTAGTGTGTCATGTATTCAGCGTTTTATGTCTGAAAATAGAATGAAAGCGTCAATTATTAACTCAGGTTTAGGCGGTAAAGGGACGGAGTATACAGTTTACATAATATATATTATGGTAAAAAGAAACGTGAACCCCTAGCTGATCATTTAGAGGTATCTGATGGAGCACCATGTACCTATTTTTTAGTATTTGAATAAAATTTCTTGACTATGACGTCAGGTCATAGTGCATAATTCTCTCTATGAATACATAACTAGGAGTGAGAGAGATGAATATAAAAACGCTGCGTTCAGACCACATTTATCAAAAAGTTGCTCAAGCTTCGCCTAAGGAAAAGCTTGAACTATTCAGAAACGAAATGATGGCCCCCTTTATGAAACAATGGCAAATTCAACAGATCCCTTTTAGAGCTGAAGAGGCGAATGGTTTTGACGTGATTACGATGAATAATATGATGCATCGAGCCCCTGAACAGATTACCCCACAGATTTCGGCAGAGATAGAGCTGATTTCGTCCGAAACATTTTGGTTAGAGTGTGAGCTTGCGGTGAGTAAAAGTCTACAACTATTTGTAGAGCATGAAATTAAACTCCCCGTATCCGAATATTTGTTTACCATTCAGCTAGGGAATCCGGAAAGCCGTGCCTTGGTCATAAACGAAGGGTACAGCGGCTTTGGGGGCATTCCCGGGTTTATCTGGGGTACACTCTTGCCGAATGAGTACACGATTCCTCGCATGAAGGCTTCGCTGGCACACGAATGCAACCATAATGTGAGATATCAATTTATTCAGTGGGATCACACCGTTAATTTGGGCGAGCTCATTGTAAGTGAAGGATTAGCTGAAAACTATGCTACATTCATGTTCGGTGAAGAATTGCTCGGCCCTTGGGTAACGAAAACAAACGCAGACACACTTAACAGGCGCATAAAGCCTGTCCTTAGAGATCAATTGCAATTAACAGGATTTGATCAATTTGCTCCGTATCTTTACGGAGACGAGATCGCAAAACTTCAAAACTTTGAACCGGTCAATATGCCTTCTAGCGCTGGCTACGCTTGCGGCTATCATTTAATCCAATATTATTTAAGAAAAACAGGAAAAACGATCTTTGAGGCCACAATAACACCAGCTGCTCAAATACTTGACAAAGTAAAAGGATTTTGGGATGAAGAAACCATTATTAGCGGTTAAAGATATTGTTCAAATTACAGGCATTACAAGCCGGACCTTGCATTATTACGATAGGATTGATTTATTTAAACCGACACATCTGACGGAAAAAGGGTATCGCTTATATGATCGAAGCAGTTTGGAAAAACTTCAAACGATTTTGTTCTTAAAGGAATTGGATTTTTCCTTGAAAGAAATTGCAGACATTTTAAAGCTGACCAGGCAAGAACAGAAACAACTATTAAAGAAGCAAAGTCAAACCTTATTATCGAAAAAACAAAGACTAGAAACCATCATGGTAGCTCTCGAAGAATACGTTTCGGGGAAAGACATTAGTCATTTGGAAATCTTCAACAGTTCTTCCGTTGTGCCATTAAAAGAACAATACGCAAATGAGGCGAGATTCATTTATGGTGAAACAGAAGCGTATAAAGTGTTTAATGAAACGTTGGATAAACTATCACCAGATGAAAAAGAGGAACGTTTTCAATCAATGGAGGAAGTATTCAAGCAAATTGCGTCTTGTGTCGATCCGCATCCTTCCTCCGATGAAGTTCAGCGATTAATCGAGGAATGGAAAAAAAATCTAATGCAATTCATGCCATGTGATACAGAATTACTGGCTTGCATTGCCGATACTTACAAATTCGATGCACGTTTCAATAACTACTTTAACCAATATGGCAATGAGAATTTAGCAGATTTTCTACACAGTGCTATTATGCATCATATATCTCAATCGTGAACAGGAAAATTCGGCACGGCAGTTGGTCACGCGATCGGTTGCCGTTTTTACTAAGGGAAAAATGTGTTATAATAAGTGCGCCAAATACATATTTGGCGTACTTTCCTTTTGAATCGATTTTTATTTTTATTTACGGCCAAGAGCAGGGGTTCTTTTGTCACCAAAAGTGGTATTGATGGAGGGAAAACGCACCTTGAAGGATAGCGATGAAATTAAAGAGAGATATGCGGAGCAGATCCGTGCATTTTCATTATGGATGAAACATTCCGGATATACCGAAGCAACGCAAAAAGAGTATCTCAGGGAAGTACTGAGCTTTCTTCAATCCTTAGAAGGGAGTCCAATTGAAGAAGCCGGCAAGATAGGCGTTATCAACTTTCTTGTTTCCAAGCAAAAAACAGCCGGTGAGTCCACAAGAAACCGGTCGCTTTCAGCAATAAGATCCTTTTATAGCGCTTTAATCGACTTTGAGTTGGCAACGAAGAATCCGGCCTTAGAAGTGAAAAAATCCAAGACCGAGAAAAATAAGAAGCCCGTATATCTTGAAGAAGAAGAACTGGTACAAAGCCTCGAGTATATCAACGGAAGGTATCGGAATCGAAATATCGCCATATTCCTGCTAATGGGTTATTGCGGATTGCGGGTAGGTGAAGTGCACCGATTGAACCTCGTGAATTTTAAAAAGACAAAAGGGGCTATCGAAGTATTTGGTAAGGGGAGGAAATGGAATGAAATCCCTCTGCCTAATGTGCTTAATGACTATTTAATTAAAGTCTTGGAGGAGCGGCTTACTCCTTACAGCCAAAAAGAAGACGCCTTCTTTGTTTCACAGAAGGGAAGACGACTCTCGATCAGGCAGATCCAGAAGATTGCTAACCAAACTTTTTCAGCTTTTAAGGAGAAAAATCCGAAGGTAACGGACATGAATCTATCCTGCCATAAGCTGCGGCACTCTTTTGCAACCATGATGCTAAAAAAAGGCAATGATATTCGAATCGTGAAGGAGCTTATGGGGCATTCATCTATTGAAACCACCGCACTCTATACGCATGTAAATGATGAGCAAAAGAAAAATGCGATGGCTTCCGTTAACATACCAATGGAGGCGATTGGATAATCCTAACCGAACGAACAGAGTCGAATGCATGTGCACATACCGATATAGCGGAAGCATGGTTTTAGATGATAATGGGGAAGCGAAAAAACTGGTTACGCAGGTGTGTCGGTTCCAAAGGCCCTGGGCTGAATGCCGGGACGATAGTATATGTCAACATATGACGCTTAAAAGTCGCTTAATTGCGGCTTTTTTTGTTTCGTTATCCGCATAGGCTCTGTTATCCTTGATTGTTGATTTCTGACCAAAAGAAAAACCGCCCTATCAATCATAAGGCGGTAAATTCTGAACTAACGTTTTCCGTTATCAATGACTCGTGGTACGGTCTTCCCCCAGTCTGTAACGGCAAAGTGCACTTTATCCCTCATACGCTTGCATCAAAGTTTTTATGTCAATTTTACTCTTCGTTTGGAGCAATGCTTTCATAACTCTTTCTGATTTTTCTGGATCTGGGTCGCTTACCATCTCGGTTAGAGTGGAAGGAATAATTTGCCACGACACGCCGTACTTATCTTTTAGCCAACCGCAGTTTTGAGCCTTTTCATCGCCGCCTTCGGAGAGTTTTTCCCAAAAATAGTCCAATTCATCTTGATCTTCACAGTTCACGATAAATGATATTGCCTCTGTGAATTTGAAATACGGACCGCCATTTAAGGCTACGAATTCTTGCCCGTCCAGTTGAAATTCCACAGTCATTACGGTTCCTTCTGGTATCCCGTGATTATCTTTGCCATGGTGAGTGATTCTTCCTATCTTCGAATTTTTAAAAATAGAAGTGTACAACTCTGCCGCCTGTTCGGCTTGTGTATCGAACCACAAGTTTGGCGTGATTTTTTGGATTTTGTTATTCATAATTTTTTCCTCCTTAATATTCAAGCGTTTAAGTAGGTTTATACACAATACAGATTAGCATCAAAAATGAGCCATGATTTCTTTCAAATTGCTAGGATTAAAAAGTTACAGATGTAAAAATTAAGCATATCACAAATAAACTAATCTGCCCGTTAACGGAACGAGGCTACCGATCGTATTCCTGGGGCAGTTGAGAGCTATTTGATGCTAACTCCGCACATTCGCAAAATATACACCATGCTCATATAGAGAAAAAACATAATTTCGTTTCGCGATAAATAGGACGTTAGAAACCCAGATGACTTGCCTCTATCTGATGATGCGGATGATGCTTCTGGAGCAAAAAACTGAATGTTTTAAAGTGGGAAAAGCGTTTTAAAAGTAATGGTGAAAAGTGGAAACAATAGTATAATGATAACAGGCTACGTCACGAAAGGTAGTCTATCGAACGATCGGGCAGAATAATCCAATTATAAGTATAGATTACCCCATCGCAGGTAGCTGAGTTTATTCGAAATCGTCCGGCATGTATTAAATGGATCGAATTGTAGCTTGCTAGTATATCGCTTTGACGTTGTAGGATGGGAGAGCCGGAGACAATGGTGATAAAGGATCGAGCGACTTGGAATAAACAGACAAGTGAATGTAAGGAGCAGATGTTGCGCGAGTTGAATGCACGTCTGCCTGCGGGCTTCACGTTTCTGAAAATGGAACGCTTCGAGCGGTTCGGCCTTGGGATGGAAACGGGTATCTTTATGTATGAAGGCTGCGAGTTCGTATATGTGCCTGGTGACCGGGTCACACTCGGCTGGGGGCATTGGGCAGTCGGACCGGATGAAAAGACGAAAGGAGAGTTCGAAAGCGGCATGGAGGATTTGAACAGAGAGCCTGCGGAGTTGGAACATGTGCTACGACAGCAAATGTCGCCTGTGCGAGAGGCTGACATCGGCCCGTTGTTGATTGAGCGCCAAACCCGCCCTGTCGCCTGGTATGAGGTGGAACTAGCTGACTTGGATCCGGCAGAAGACGGCGATGTGCTGGAGGCGATCGAAAGCGTCAAGACCTCGAATTACGGCTCCTATGAGGAGCATCAGTCTTTTCGATTGGACAAAGAGGACGGGCGTATCCGCATCTGGTTGTTTGCCGACAGTCCCAGCCAGCAGGACTGGGCGAAAGATGAACTGCCCGATGGCTTCGATGTGTTAACAGAAGATGAATGGGAATATGTGTATGGCGGAGGTTGTCGAACGTTATTTCCTTGGGGCGACAGCTTTGACTACCACATGAAGGTTAGGCACTTCGGAGAACTGGATCGGGAGCAGAAAGAGCAGGGCGAACCGGTAGTGAGCGATAGACCTTTCGATCTGGAGAAGAGTGGCGGCATGGGGCTACAATTCCTTGGCGATCCGTACAAACAGGAGCTGACCATATCGCCTGAAGGACTCGTGCGCGGCAAAGGCGGGGACGGTGGTACGCTTATCTGTGGCGGTATGGGCGTCACATGGGGCTATTTTCCTGTCGCTACCTATTATCGCGACCCCTATGAGGAAGAGTTGGAGTGGGAGGACCGTGCCGAATACTTGCATTATCGTCGCGTAGTTCATCTGTAATCAACCGTGGAGAATGAAAAAGAATAATGAGATCAGAAATTAATGGCTACTTGGTCGTGGGATTAACTCATTAAGTGAGTGCCTTCTCTGTCTGAAAATGCTCAGTAAGGTTTGTTTGAAAATAAATGATCTCGACAGGAATATCCAAGAGAACGTCCCTTCAACTTCGGGGGCGTTCTCTTTTCATATAGGTCGATTGTCTGAGCCCTTTAATGTTCAGCGCAGTCGGCTTTTTTGCTTGAAGGGAAAAATGTTGGATGAGCAAAGTAATCGCTCTCGCCAATCAGAAAGGCGGCCCGTTAAATTTGTTCTCAATATTTGTTGTCGGGAATTCCACAGTCAATACCCAGCCCGAAAATCGGTGGAAGTAAGGACTGCTTCATTTTATTATTTTGGACGTTTCATTTCACTCCAATCACTGATAAACTTACATAATACTACAAGTCGAGGTATCAAATTGGACAAGGGTACGTTACAAAATGAGAGAAGTGTTGGATAAGGACAAAATTGAGGAATTTCTTCGACACGGACATTCAATTCATAGAAGCGACAGCGCTGTATGCAGATAAGAGCACAGTTAATGTTAGATATTTTCTGATCCATCATGGAAAGAGGGGGTGGATGCGATCGATTGTATCCGCTTGTCATACTCTGGAAAAAATCTAGTCCTTTCTGAGATTTCTTCAGGAAAACCAAGGGCAAGCGACCTGCCTCTAGTGCGATTGCCGTGATGGCGCGGACGGGCGTGTGAAGTCGCTTCCTTTTGTGCCGGATTTTGCAAGTATCGGGGATGGAAAGAAACAGTGACTGGACGGGCGCTTCACAGCTTCAGGTCGATATTGCGTTCTTAACCCGATTTACAAGGCGGCTGACAGTTGGAAGGGACGCCAGAAGCTTTTTGACATGGAGCATGGCGAGCTTGACATCCATCTGCCACGCGGCTACGCGAAGTATAATGTAATGGTTCATGCAGGCGGTTATTTTTGGACCAAACTGAGAGAGTCGGGCAAATCTCATCGCTTTGTGCGTTTACGCCTTAAGGTTGCAGGATAATCAAAGATGCCACACGAACGGAGGCAAGTTAGATGAAAAAAGCTTTTACATACCAAGACGAGAAATCAAATAAATTTTGGACAATTGATTATTCTGGATTGACAATAGGTGTGCATTACGGAAAAAATGGAACGATTGGGAAGTATGAAATCAAAGAATTTAGTTCACGAGAAGATTGTGAAAAAGAAGCAAAAAAGTTAATCGCCAGTAAAATGAAAAAAGGTTATCAAGAAAATCATATATATGATTTTGATAATTGTCTTTACGTTGATGTAGGGGAATATGGTCCACATCCCAAAACTTCACACCCGCGCTTTGTTGCTCATTTTATAGAAGAATTTTATTATGATTGCGGGGATGAAGAAGCGCCTTTTGGCAGTGATGAAGGGTCTGATACGCTTAATGAAATGCAAGAAATAATAAGAAAGAAACATACCATTGACTTTGCTACTTTCCCGAAACATTTAATAGAGAGTCTATGGGGGATGCATTATATAGCGGTTGACACCTTGGACGAAAAAACGGTGCGCGATATAGCAAAAGAGCATGAAATGGATATGTTGCAAAGTGATATGGTTACCTACGCAACAGCTTTCGGTCAAATCAAAATTACTGGGAAACTGGATTCAGACTTGAAGAAGAATGCACTTTTAGCATTGAAGCGCTTTGCTATCATGTATTCTAGTGGAAAGTTAACTGCAACACAGCAGACAATGTATAACAATCTACTTACGTTTTAAATGGATGATTTTTTGTTTGATCATCACTATGAGATTTTTTTTGTCCGTACTAAACAGGGGATTTTTCTGGATATTTGAAAAACATGCAAATGCGGGTAAGCGCTTCAAGCTTGAAAAATTGAAATAAGGAAGTGGCGAAATGTCAAAAGAACTGTTGGACAAGCTGCAAAGCTGGTATGACGATGATCAGCATGACAAAATTGTTGAAGCGATCGAGCAACTACCTGAATCGGAGCGGGACTACGAATTGGTGGGTCATTATGGCCGAGCACTTAACAACTTGGGGCGCTACACGGAAGCTTTGCAACAGCTGCTGTCGGTAGAACAGCAAGGAAAACAGGATGCAACGTGGAACTGGCGCATCGGCTATTCTTATTTCTACATGCATCAATGGGAAAAGGCGCTGTCCGCATTCGAGCAGTTCGATCGTCTGGAGCCTGGCGACGCAGATGTGGATAGGTACATAGAGGCTTGCCACGATATTATGGTGAGACAAGCTGTGGCGATCAGGGAGATTACTCGTGTGCCTTTTCGCGAGCGCGACTTCAGTCAGTTCTGGGAGATGAGCGATTATGCGGACAAGAGTTATGTAGAGGCGCCGCCTACTGCCGAGATGATTGCTTCTATAGAAGAGGAGCTTAGGTACAAGCTCCCGGCAGATTATATTTGGCTGATGCAGCAGCAGAATGGCGGCGTACCGGTCAATACTTGTTTTCCGACTGCCGTCTCGACCTCCTGGGCGGAGGATCATGTAGCCATTACGGGCATTATGGGGATCGGGCGCGAGAAAGCTTATAGTCTGGGCGGCAGTTTGGGCAGCAATTTTATGCAGGAAGAATGGGGCTATCCGGACATTGGGGTTGTGCTGTGCGATTGCCCGTCGGCAGGGCATGATGTCATTATGCTGGATTATCGCGCATGCGGCCGGGACGGCGAGCCTGCAGTTGTACATGTGGATCAAGAGGCTGGTTATTATGTCACCTTCCTTGCGCCTAATTTTGCGACTTTTATCGCAGGACTGGTCAATGAGGAAGCATTCGACACCTCGGAGCAGGACAAGCTTGATGATTTGGACAAGGTGGAGTATGCGCAATTCTCATCTTTATTGCAATCTTTATGCGAGAAAGCCGACGGAATAGATCGGATTGAAGCGGTCATTCGCAATATTTGCACCCAGATCGTAGAGGACAAAGGCTATTTTGCTTTTCATGCGGACGAGTTGTCCATGCTGATGTATGATATCCAGTTCTGGTTGTACGCCGGGGCAAACCCGGGAGTGACGCGAGCGCAGTATTTGGCGGAGTACGAAAAAATGATCGCCTTTGCGCAAGGCTTCAGCACCGGAGGATACGCGCCAGATTTTGTTTCCAGTTGGCTGGATGAACGGATCAAGCAGGGAGATATCGTAAACAAGGAAGGCGTGTTGAGCTTTACGGCGGCTGCAACGGAGCGGTTAGTGGGTAAGCTGATAGCGATCGAATCCGGATTGGGTGATGAAGGGTGAGTACCTACAGATGACAGAAACCAAAAATAATGAAACCTTGCATCATGCTTGTTATAACCAAAATGTGGATATGGTGAGGGAGTATGTAATTAACGCGAAAGCGAATAGTCTAAATAAAAAGCTAACTGATTATTCGAATCCGATAAATGGAACACCACTGCAAATAGCGTGTAGAGTAGGGAATCTGGATATTGTGAAGCTTCTAATCGAAGCGGGGGCAGATAAAGAAATTAAGGATGTCGGAAGACAATCGCCCTTATCAATTGCTATTAGTTACAATTACTTTGAAATAACTCGATATCTAATTGAAGCAGGGGCAGATGTCCATTCGAAAGGTCCAAACAATCTGCAACCGATACATTTTGCATGTGAACGTGGAAGTAAAAAAATGATTGAATTACTATTATCCCAAGGAATTGATATTAATCGACTTGATAGCCTAAAAAGCTCGTTACTTGACTTCACAACAAATTTGAGTGGAGGAAATCTGGAAGCGACAAAAACGCTTATCGAAAATGGAATCGATCAGAAGTATTATTCTACAGCGTTTAAATGGGCTTGCTGGAGAAATAATTTGAAAATAGCCGCATATTTGCTCGAGAATGGAGCGGATTATAAGAGTCAAACAACCCCGAAATCAGAAATGCTGTTTTGGATTTGTGGGTTAGGATACAAAGAAATAGTAGAGCTGTTACTTGGAGTTGGTGTCGACTTTACTACACAGGTTAAATTTAAGGGCAAAATGCGGTCATATAGTGGCAGCCCATTGGAAAGAGCTATTGAAACAAAACAATATGAAATTGTTGAGATAATTAATTCTTTTAAGAGATAGTCGTAGCAAATTTGGTAAGCCAGCTTTGTTGAAGAACGAGTTGATTTACACGCATATAACTGATGATGAAATGCATTTTTTTGAACTTAAAGTTATTGCATTAGAAGGACTGTTCGTTCTAAACGGCATTATGCAATAACTTTAAGTTCATTTTTTACTTATGCAAAACGAAACGTTTAGGTTCACAAATGGACACCGACACAACACAGTTCGTTTATACTTACTACTTCACAAAATCCGTATTTTGTACATATGTTTATAAAACAACACGAGCCCGTTTTGTAGGTCTTTGATAATGTTCTGTCGGATGACAAGAACATATATCGTTAAATGACAAGAACATATATCGTTTGCCGTATGCGCCGCTTGCTTGTCTTTAATAATAAAAAAATGCAATGCCTTTAATGACATCGCACTTTTTTAGAAATTCAGTCTGGATACAAATCGGTCAACATACTTCATAAACTGCTTGTTTTCTGATGTTGGTTTATCAAATACATCCATCGCTACTTTGAGCGGTATAAAAGATTGCATACTATTGATCTTTTTCTTTTGTTTTAATGCACGGTTTGGACAATTCATATTCGGTATAGCCTCATTAACTTGGATCCTATATGCTTCAAGTATGGATAATCTGTCATTTTTAATGATGTATTTAAACGAGAATTTTGATAGACTCGCCTGCTTTAACTTATTTAGCGCATCCCATTTTGGTACGGATTCACTTTGGGCGCCAATTTGTGCTATTTGGAGCCATAACCTAAAATAATTCAAACAAAAATGTGTTGTGAATTTATTCTGCAGCCAGATTAATTGTGTCACATTTGTACCGGAGTTATGATGTAAAAATTGACTTGATAGATATTTGAATTCTTCACTGATTATTTTTGTAGTTACATGTATGTCGGCGAAGTTCATTACAGGATTTTCCAAATCATCTGCATTCATATATTCACGATAAAAGTGAGTCTTCTGCAGCACAGATTTTCTCCAAAAGATGTATGCGTAAGCATGTGGACAAATGTCCGGAAATTTACTGTAGTCCTGGTTACGGAGATCCCTAAGTTGATTTATGCAATGGATATGATTTTTAATCAGTTTTTTTCGAATATATCGATCAATGGATTTAAATGTTTCTTTATTCGCTTTGAATATGGTTTTCAGTTGTTCTTGGTTTAATACATGAGTAACGTGTCGACTATTCTTATTTTTTCGTTGAAAATTTGCGCTTGCGAATGGGGTTGTGTTAACTAAAAGGTCAATTCTCCCATACTGGGGTATGAAAAACAGCTTGGTACATGGGTGCTTCTCTTCCCTATTTATTGAAAGCCACCGTAACAAGGAAGAATCTTTAATTTCACACTCGGCTATGTCCCATTCTCTCCATCTACTATTTGAAAAGTCAGCAAGCTTATAACCACAATTACATGTAAACGGACTTCCCAGCCTTCTATCACTCAGCAAGAAAGGGATTTCTTCCTGGCAACTAGTACATCTTGTATGTAGTTTTGTCTCATGAAACGGACATATTTCGATGAGACTAAATTGATGAAACCAACTGTGAAAACCATTTTGTAGACAGTCCGTACACCATTTCAAATGATTTGTAAACCAGCTGCTTGGCTTCTCTTTAAAATGCTGAAGCGGCTGCAAAAGCAAACTGATTGTTACTTTGTTTTGTTCATGGAGATCGAAATCCAATGTATTTGATAAAATCTCTTCGTCAATCCCTTTTAATTCATACAATTCCTTCCATACATCCCCCACTTTTTTCATATTCCTTAATTTTTGTACTTGGTCTACACCAAACGCTTTTATAATATCATTGCGAGTTGTTTGATTTGCAAACAATATTTTTTCAAATATCGACCAAGGTGCTTCATACTTATGAATCCATTCTTTTCTCCATACTACATTTAGGTCCCGTTTGGGTTGCATCTCAATTGGCTCCTTTATGTACCAAGGCCATATATACCTCAGATTCTATATAACCGGTAAGTTTTATACATTCTCTCCACTGGCTAACGGTTAACCATCTGCAACTGTCACCGTGGGCACCATACATTTTTAATGCAGTTTCAACAGTAAACGCAAAGTATTCCATAGGAATTTCAAAATCTGTCGAAACACCATGCTCCTTACGAATCTCTACGAATAGCTGATAAAGATGCGCTGCTTCCTGTTCTAAGCGATTTCCCTCCTCGTAACCGATAGGAAAAAAGTATTTTGTATAGCTCCAATCACTATCTTTAGGATAGGAAGAAGTTTCTGGAACATCATAACACTTCAAAACGAATCTGATATCATCTAATGATCTCAGTCCCATGAAATGATGCTCGTGTGTCATGAATCGGCCGATAATTTGGGACTTCTTTTGCTCCAGAAAAAAGGTTCTTCGTGAGAGTAATTCTTCCTGTCCAATGGAGATCACTGTCATACTGATCTTCTCCCGGTCCAGCTCATTATATATGTCCATGAGCCAGTTAAAGTGAAATTCTGTTAACCGATGAGCTTCATCCATGACCAAAACAATTCTTCTCATTTTTGATTTTTCTGCTTTCTCTAACATAAGATTGACAATTTGTCGCCTCATTTCCGCGGGTTTTCGCTTTGAAGGAAAAGGAAATCGAAAGTCTTGAAGTAGATCGTAATAGAATTTTTCTTCACTAGGCACCTTGTACCAATTTGTATTCGCAATTAAAATAGGCAGCGGGGCGCCGACCATAAGGGACAGATTTTCCATAGCGAATTTAACAGCACTAGTTTTACCTAACCGAGGTTTTCCGTAGACAATCATCCCTGGGAGCCGGTTATTCACAATTTTGCTTATACTCTTCATCAAACGAAGAACCTCTTTAGTTGGCAGAAGGTAGTGACCTTGTTCAATGGGATGCGTACCTGCAGGAATGTTGGGCCTTTCCATACAAAAATTCTCCATTCATCATGATTTTGTTTTAAACATTGACAACATCTTCTCATAAGATTCGATTTCTTGTTCTTGCTGCAACTGTTGTTTGAGCTCCCTGGCCTTATCGAGTGCTTCATGTTGCTGCTTGACCGAATCCAGAGCTTGCTTCCGCCCTGCAGGTTGCTCAACTGCTTCTCGTTTGACTTCTTTTAAATGAGTAAATTTATTAACCGCTCCTCTCTTTCCTTTATTGGCGTTTTTCAGGAGAAAATCAGTATAGACAAATATAGGATCATCCCAGCTCGTATAATGTAGCAACCCTTGTGTAACCAAAGAATTGATCGCCTTTCTAGTGGTCAATGAATGTGGAGATAGGCACCACTTTCCAGCAGCTGTTAAATAGTCGAATTCGCTACCATCCTCCAAGAATGCTTTTACAATGCGAATATCATCAACATTTACATGAAGAGTGAGCTCTTGATTTATAAGATACGCGGCATGGTTAAGTTTTTCACTTCGATATTCAACTCCTTCATATTGAATATAGGGTCTTCTTCCTGTACTTAATGAGCCACGGACTTTTCGTTTAATAACCGTTTGCAGAAATAACATCTCCGATCGTTTAGTTTCCTCTAGTCGTCGAGGAAGAAGTCCGTTCCCCATTCGTTTGGCCAGCAATTCCAGTGGCCGTTGATGATGTATTCCTCCATGAGGTGTCCCATTGTAATTAGATATCAATACATCGACAAGTTCTTTCAGGTGATCATATGTTATCTTCCATTGGATAGCCTTCTTCTCAGGATCGTTCCGCCTCGGATCATCAGGGTGACTCCCTGTTGTATTAGGCAGTCGATGAAATCCGGATTCCTCCAGTGTCTTAAAAAAACGTTCGATTAAACTACGCCGCATTGGAAGCGCTACTGGACCTAGGTTAGTTACACAACCAATCAAACTTTTCAATCGGTCTTTTACTAAATTTGCAAGATGTGCTTTCGCGTTATCGTAACAAATGACATCCCAGACAGCCCATGAATTGGTTTCAGGAAAAACAGCTGATGGAAACCCACCGACACTATGGTAGGTCAAACCGTCGATCGTTAGCTTTAATTTTTTATGGGGTAAAACAGCATTTCTTACACAATGCATGACATCACTAGCGCTGATTTCTCTCGCGAGACTTAACGAATAACCAAGTATACAGCGTGTAGCAACATCAATAAGGGACAATATCCAGAATCGTTCAAGTATTATGGGAACCGTATCCCCCTCTGGTGTATTAATCTCCACGCAATATATACCATCAATTCGATGAGCATCGAATTGAACTCTTTGGTAAGGTATTAACGTGGATGGATAATTTTGCTCTCCCTCCCCTGTATGCAGTGCTTTAGTTTCGGCATCCTGGCCATACCGGAATGCAGCCGTTCTTGCGAAATGCAGTTGACCTAGACGGTTTAAATATCTTCTTAGTGCCCGGAAACCCATCCACATGGTATTAAAAGGATAAGAGCTTTGAGGAATTTCTTTACGCCTGCACTCTTCAATAAACCGTTTGTGAATGCTCTTAGGCGTCATAGCAGGCTCTAACGATCTACGATTACGACCGAGGTACAAATCTTCAATAAGGTCCCTTAAATCTGGATATGTTTCTAAAAGTAAATTGAACTCCCCCGTTTTTCTTGATTTATTACTTACCTTGCTCAAAACATTAAATTGATAGGCTTTCACTTTTTTTTGTGGAATTAAAGCGCGAAACCCCCATATCCCCCCCATCTCATCGCTGCTCATACAGCGTTTAATTAATCGCCTCAAATTTTGCTGATCGATGGTGGTTACTTGTTTGATCTCATGGAGCGATTTCTCCCTTTTAAAATACATTAACACCGCGGTTTTTCGATTTTGATATATCTTTCTAGAATGTTCTGTTAATGATGCTTCATCGATTGTGGGCCAAAGATCGGGGTTAACTTGTTCGGGAAGTAATCCTTCATTTTCGTTTAAGCGACTTCTACTCAAGGCTCCACACCTCCATCTTATTCCCCCATATTTGTTCTTTAAGATCTGCAGACGCAATGCCGCTATAACACATCCATTGACATGCTAACAGGACCTCATAGGTAGAACATTTGCCTTTCAACTGTGTACAAATGTCTCCAACTGCTTTTTTTTGCTTCGTCATATAGTTTTTAACCAAATCCACAGAGGCTGGCTTGTCATGATTGATATAGTTTAATAACATCTTGAGCTTGTTATCTATAGAAAAGCGACCTGCGCGAATATCTTTTTCTGTTATCACCTCATGCTGCAAGCCATTTTGTTCACACCATTCTTTTTGAGTTGTTATCTGCCTTTTGGTCCGTATGTAACTACGTCCATCTGGTTTTAGGTCCTTTTCATATTTAATCTCAACAAATCTCTCCGTCCCGTCCTTCATTAGTATCCACATATCAAAGATAGTGGAATGAAGCTTTCCATTTAATGTGTAGGAAATTTCCAAAGGCTGCTCACAATAAGTCAGCACATTTGGATTCGTTTCTACCGTAACCCAATGGTCAAATTCGAGATCGCTATACAAAACTACATCGCGCTGGCCAACTTTGGGACCACTCGCTAACCAGCAGTTATTGCCATACTTCTTGTTTCTAGGTAAAACAATCGGTTTGTATTTTGGTTTCTGTAAATCAAACATAACCTGCCCTACCTTCCTCTGTTTTTAGGTATCAACATTTTTATTCGACTTTATACCAGGTTGCCACGTTTATAATGAACTTTGGTCGAACATAATAGATTTATAGAAGAAGGCTAATAGATTAGGAGGGATAACATGGAAGAAGAAGAGTTTTATCAATGGTTGGGGCAATATGTTAAAAACATTCGTAAGCAGAGAAACAAAACCCAAGTTGAAATTTCAAGCATTTTTAGGCTGTCTCGCTCCTCCCTCGCTAATATTGAGACGGGAAGACATCGGATTAGCTGCTATACGTTATACGAATTGCTATGTGCACTAGATCATCCTTTCAACGATGTGTTGGATTCAATACCGACGCTGCCAAAATAATAGTGTTTTTAAATTCCGGAATGCTTGTTGGTATGCATCTACAATCTCAGGATCCAAATGTTGTTCATCTTTTTCTATCGTTGTAGCTACTTCAAAATGATCAAAATCGAGTAAAAGTATATGTCTGTTGTCGAGTAAATCGAACAAAATGGGAATTGGCCAACTCCCCTGCATTTCGGCAAGCAAAAACCAATCTAACTTGATTAACGTGGGATTGGAATAGTACAAGCCGTTAAACTGAAGTCCTGCATTTGTAACATTTGCTATACCACAACACATATGTATTTCTTTCAACTCACTCACCTCCTCTATAATTATTACCACTCTAACAAAATTGATACTTATAAATATCAAATTAAATTAATAATACCTATATGTTCATGTATCTAAATCACTTCATTGATTACACTTAAACAGAGGTGTAATCATGGATAATTCAGTACTGAAACGAATCGGCCAACGTGTACGGGATTTGAGAAAAGAAAGAAATCTTTCTCAAGAACAGCTTGGAGAACTCGCTGGTGTTCATTTTTCCTATATAGGCGGGCTGGAACGAGGTCAGAAAAATATTTCTCTTCTTAATCTGGATAAGATTGCACAATCACTGGATGTTCCTCTTTCAGAACTATTTCTGTATGGTCGTCATTTGAAACGGACTATAAAAAGTGGAAAAGAAGAACTGATAAACGAAATTCATGAATCATTAATGAGCTTAAATGAATCCGATTTGAAGAAACTCCAACGTTTAATTGAAGAACTGTTTACAAAGTAAAGATCATCCTGCGCTGATAAACGTAGGATGATCTTTATTTGTTCTTGCTCCATATACCCGCACACTATTTAACGATCTGCAATGATGTTATATTATTTGTCCAAATCGGTAATAGCTGAATGTTAGTCATAGTAAAGAGGTGATCAAATTGAAAATACAGGAGCTAAAAGACTTGCATTTATTGGAAACCAGAATGGAGACATTCCCATGGTTTGTACATAAATTTATTCATTATAAATTGGATACAAACTTATCCCCTTCTTCTCTTCTTGAATATTCAAGGGATTTTGAGTCTTTCTTTTCTTGGATTATACAAATAAAATCTCCCGATAATTTGAACTATATTACCCAGATGGATATTGGTCAATTAGAGGTATTAACAGCCGAAAACATTCAAGAGTTTGAAGAATACCTTCTTATCAATAGTATGAAGGAGCGAACCATCCTGAGAAAAATACAATCTCTTCGTTCCCTATTTAATTACCTTCATGATGTAGCTGAAAATGATGCAGGAGAACCTTTGTTGAGCAAAAACATTTTCCGGAAAATAACAAAGAGAAGAACGGGTAGTCCAATAGAAACCGCTCGAGACATACAAAATAAAGTACTTGCTTCAAATGAATCCGACGATTTTATTGACTATTTACGGTCGCGATATCGCACAGAAAATGGAAGTAATCTCCAAGCCATATGGAACTATGATATTAATGGAGTTCGTGACATTTGCATTATTAATTTCATGTTGAAAACGGGATTACTTGTGAGTGATCTCATCAATCTCAACGTGAGCGATATTTCAATACATGATCAACAAATCAACATAAACCGGCAGTGGTCAGGCATCAGAAGCAACCATTCTGTTTTTTTTAGTCTATCAACTAAAACGGATTTATTGAACTATTTAAAGATCCGTGATACGACATATAGACCTAATCACAATGAAGCCGCGCTGTTTCTAAGCCTTCCTAATGGACAGAAAATTGGCAAAAGAATAACCAAAAGAGGGATACAATCAATGGTTATTAAATATGCCACAAAGTTTGGGAAACCTGGATTGACGACGCGCCAATTAAGGCATTCTTTTGGTTTAGAACATCAACGACAAAGTAATTATGTAAGGACAAAACAACAATTGGCCTACAGAAGTACTGAAGCAACAGAAAAGTATCAGTTTCTTACTGATTTTGTGGACTAAAACTTGAGTTTTCGAATGGTTTGCTCCAATTGGGTCTAGGCTATTCCCTATGAGAAAATCCCCTCCAACAGGCAACCATTGTCTCTTTCCGTTGCTTACCGTTAAGGAATCATATACTATGTCGCCATCTTAGGTCTAAAAATATAAGAGATGGCGGATTTTCTATGATTTAATTCCTGGAACAAATGCAGATACAATGTATTTGAGTATATTCGCACTGGAAATCCAATTTTGAATGTATGATCTTGATTCATTCTTCGGTTCAATAACCACATTTGTAAATCCGCTTTGATTTAACATAGCTTTCACCTCAGGGCCACTATTGTTCTCTATCAGTAATTCAGTTGTCGTGACAATATCTGAGATTGCAACGCAGCCATCAGATCTTAATACACGTAATGCTTCGTCAAATACTTGTGTTTTGCTGGCGAAAAATTAGCTCCAAGAAATTGATTAGGGCTATACCTATATTTGGCAAGCTGCGGACAAAGGATCTCTCCTTAAATTTCCTTTATCATGTTCATAAGGGATCCGAGTTAATATTGATGTTTCGGTAAAACAAAAACAGCCGCAATAATGCGACTGTTTCAACCACACTTCTTCATGCTACGAATCCAAGAAGCATCCTTACAGCTGTCATGAACGTATTTCAATCAATCACGAAGTCTTTTTGAGATATTTGCTTCGGAATCTTGCCACTTTGCATCATGCTCGTACGACTTTGTGATATCCTCGAGAATCTTACCAACATAGGGATAGTCAAAGTACACTCTCTCAGCCAACGTGCGGTATTTCGAAGCGAGTTCGCGCTCCTGTTCGCCTCCCTCACCCCGAAAGTGTGCGCCACGAGAATTACGAACTCCGATATAAAACCCTTTGCCAATCTGCGGGGACGCTAGACCCTCCATAGCCTCGCAGACCTCTTCACAAGGCCATAAGCCGTCTTCTGTCACTGTAGTCCTGGAAAGTAATTGGCCAAGGCATTGATCACCAATATCAGCACGACCGCATTCGCGGCACATACGTCGAACCTCGGCAAGCCATGAAGCAAGCGCCACTGCGTCGATTTTTCCGTTTTCATCTGTGCCAGGAATCATTGTAATCCTATCGAGAAGACGATGAGCTGCCAATGCGACTGCCGCCCGCTGTTCGGGATTCTGGACCCTCCACTCCTGTGGATCCTCGCCTTCGTCTCTCCGCTTATAGGCAAGTGCCACCGCCTGTACAAATAACACTGGCGATTCCGCGATCTGACGTTCAAGATTCGGAATTCCGTGCTCGCTGTCATCGAGCGCGCCAATGAAGAGAAATTCCAACTGGGCCATTTCTTCTCTAGTGACGTCAGAGCGTCCATCAAGCGAACTCAACGCCTTAGAAATATAGTGGCTGTCTAACTTGAAATGGTCTGCAGGCTCTGCATCAACTGTGACGACATCGCGAAGAAGTCGCTTAAGGCGAGAGGTCTCAATATCCTTAAAATTCATGTGAACGGCATGGAAAGCAGCACGTGGGCGCTGTGCCTCGAGAAGGCAATCGATCATCTCAGTGAGTTCGGCGGGCATATGCCGACCCCAGGACGGGAACACATTTTTCCAATACCCAGCATGGACACCTTCACCATATCCGTCCAGGAGACGCCAAGTGGATGCCTGAAACGGTGCACATATTAACAACCGTATGCGCTCTTCTTCAATCAATTCTTCGGCTGCTTTCTGCAACACTTCAGCGCACGAATCGTCCCCAATTGCCGACAGGAAGCCCTGCACACACCATTCCGCTTTACTCCGGGAGTCCCCTTCAAGAGAAAGGCAACGCTGAATAAAATCGACCCGCGTCTTAAGACCGATAACACACAATGAAGCGTAACGGCCAATAACACCGGCTGCACCGCTGCAGGCAATCAACTCCTTGATTCCCTGAAAACCGAGCTTAGTCCATATCTCCTTTATAGCTTCTTGGCGTAGCCTGTCAATTCGCTCTTCGCGCTTCCGATAATCGAAATCCTCCTCTTCGATTTCTTCAATCGACTCCTGTACCCATTGCTCAGCGAACAGCCAACCATGACGAATGACCGGATTTTCGGATTGAAGACGTTCGTAGGCTTCACGGGCACGATCCCGTGTCGCTTTCCCCAGCTTCCGGTGGCGGCTTCGTCTGGTAAATGCGAACAGACGGATACGCTCGCGTAGCTCCGCTTTGGCGGATTCACCAGCGCTCTGAGACCATTCATCTATTAAATCCCAAATCTTATTCTGGTCCTCTTCAGGTATGCCCTCCAGAGACTCAACCAAATCTCCAAGTGTCTTTTCGTCGTGAGACGGCCACGCAATGAGGAGATCCAGCGCCTTTCGATTGAAATCGTACATCTCCTTGCGGTTGACAATCTGTCCAGCCCCGGAAGCGTCGCCACGCCAACTGGGTTTATAACTATAATGGCCAATTCTAGACCCCGGCTTAATTTGTTCGATACAAATCTCCCAGCCGACATCTGGGAAACGCTTGGTGATCATCTCTAATACCTTAATCCTTTGCTCCACTGAAGCTGCCGTTTGTGGCATCCACGACCTGAAGATAGCTTGCAGGCTAGCATCTGGCTTATTCGCCCAGTTATCGTCAATTTTTAGACGGGAGAGCCGGGCTAGTATCGCCGACACAAACGGGAGATTTTGTGGTTTCCAGGCAAGACACTCTAGTCCCCAGAGGAGGCCAGTGCGCGATGGTGATACCCCGAACAAGCTACTATCAACCGGCTTGAGAAGACCGAAGACAATAGGATTATCGGTCCTTAGATCCTCCTCAACTATCTTGATAAATTCGTCAGGCGCGGCTTCTGCGTAGCGTGGTAGGTCGCGGTCGTGAGAAAGCAGCTTTTCAAGCGTTAACGGCGTTAGGAGTCTGCGGATAAGCACTGCGACCCGACCTTTGACATCAATACCAAGACGACTCTGGAACAAGTTGTTTCCATGTACCGACAGAATGACAAGCGTCTCACAGATACCAGTTCGTAACGCACTAGAGTGATCACGTGTTTTGTCGTAAAGGGCAGCGGCCCACCTGTTTTTTTCCGGTAGTTCAAGAGCCGGATTAAACTCGGAAAGAACGTATTCAGCGGCGACGAAGAACCGATTAATATCCGCTGGTGTCACCATCCTGGCAATCGCAAACAACGCGTCGATCTTCGAGGCCACACCCCGATAATGTCCAGCAGACCATACCGGACTATCGTCAAGTCGTAGCAAACGCGAAATGTCGAGCTCAATCGTATCATACTCTCGATTTGCAATATTGGAGACAATCTTGCGATCAGCCTCCGTCCCTGCGTGCCAAGCACCAATCAGGGCCATTGGCACGATTGCCTCTGTCCTGTTGTCATCGCAGGCCCAAACCGGTGTCCGGATCGCTGTATTTTGAGAGAGACGACGGCGCAAAATCGTCGGGGAACGGCCTGATTCCCTCTCTAACCTGTCAATATCACCTTCTTCGATTTTCATTGAGGTGAGTGCATTCTTAAAGGCTTCATGGTTTAAAAGATCAAGCTTTATATCGGCTTCTGTATCTGCAGCATTACGTGGTCGGAATACGATGCAATGAAGCCGGCGATGGGCGTCGACTAATTCTCGTTCGACGTTTTCGGAATAAACAATCGGGATGAAAGGTACAAATGACGCAATTAGCGTCCTAAGCGCCTCTGGTGATGTGAAAATCGCGGCTTGATCCTTGAATTGGCAGAACTCTGAATCATCGAACAGACACGCCAGAAAAGCAAGCGCCTCATCACTCGAGTCCGCTGTGACGACTAGCGGTCTATTGTTCGGCTTATTAAGCCACGTTTTGAACGTGTCTCGGCTTGCCGTAATCGAAGGAGAAAAAAATTCGGATGTTAGAGGGGGCTCGCTGGCATTTGCCCATCGGCTCCATGCCTGTTCCAATGTTTCGAAACCTTTCACCGGCATAGCGAGTTGTTCTGCGAGCCAGACTTGCGCAGGCACAGACTGTTCAAGCCACTGTTCGAGATCGCTAGCATCAAGAGCTCTGACAACTTTCCAGTCGCCAGACTTGTTCTTCCGCTCCTCCCAGGTTTTCTTAGCATGCCAGTTACGAGGTGTTACGAAAACAAATGTGCTGTTGGCGCGTACAGAGGGATCGACTGATTTTAACCGTGCAGTATAATCACTCTCTGCCTTGCCTCCCGGATTCTTGTCGGTTCCAAACTCCCAATAAGAACTCCCCTCAGGAACCCAAGGGGTAGCAACACTCGATTCTACGTAACCATCGTTACCTTTACGCTGAGCGTTATCGTAGCCAGGGAAGTCTATCTGACGAAGACCATTGCTGGTGGAGTGCACCAATTTACGCAACAACACAGGAAAGTGATGCCGAGCGTCGATCTGGCTATCGACCCAGTCCTCAATCTGCCTTGCCTTAATGGTCAGGAAAACTGGAACAAAGGCACGTACCGTTATTTCTTTGTCAGTAGTTACTCGTATCTTCCGGTCGTAAGAAGCCTGCATTTCGAGCAGCTTCTTCCGGTCAGCACCAAATGCCTTTTCCAACCTGACTGCCATCTGGGGAGACAGCGATGACTTCCCATTAAGGAAGTTTGACAGCGCCGGCCTTCCAACACCAAGTCGTTCGGCGGCTTCTTTCACAGACATATCCGAGGGAATGATCATCTGGCGGACGTATGTACCGGGATGACCAGATGCTTCCAAACTGTTCCTCATTTCACAACACCCCTTAACAATGTAGCATTACTCAATACACTAAGTGTATCGTGTAACGCTACACATTTCAAGATAATTCTCCCAAATTCTTTTCATACGATACTCAGTTACCGTCGTTCTGTGAACTGAAAATGCTCGAGAAGCCCGTTGGCGCTGACTTTTCCGCCAAGCGTAGCCCTTCCCCAACCCCTGCCCAGCAATACACCTTTACAAGCCTGCTGCGAGATTTTCCGAAAAATTGTGCTAGGTTCACCATGAATAATCTTAACTTTCTCTTCTATTTTGTGACACTTCGATGGCCTATGCCCATTTTGATACCGTAGAATGCATGCTCCTATAAGAACATACTCGAATTGAAGAGCGGGACAACTGCTCATGCAACAGATGTCCCGTTGTATTAAGCTATCGTCTCTCGTTAGTTCAATCAAAATTTTTTAAAATTCATGTAATGATAAGTTACTTTGGGACTCCACCCATTGTGATTCCAAAATGAAAGAGCGTTAATTTCTTTGGTGAATCCAAGGTCTCTTTTAAGATAAGAATAAATTCTGTTTTTATTATCAAATTCCAATGATACCCCATTTGCACTTTAGCCAAACAACAAATCCAAGACTTTTTCATTTGCATTTCGGTTCTTGCCTGTGTAAGGATAGCAATGAATATGAATGGCAGGATTAAAATTAATCTCAATGATACTATAATTGGATTCTGTTGCCTCAACGTCTATATCATCGATCATCATATCTACCCCACAGATCGTAGCTCCTGCAGCTTTTACCGATTGAATCGCGATCTCTTTATAGCTATCTGGGATGATGCAAGCGCAGTATCTAACAACTCTATTTTTCTGGATCAAATACAAATGTGCATTTAAGACAATAATTAATCGTTAAACTTGTGGCAACGTTATTGGCAAAAGTGTCAAAATTGATCGAAAAATTCGCAGATTCTCATGTCAATATTAACACCTAAGCGAATGACCCTTCTTTTAATAACTACTATTACTCCTCTGTTAGCTTTCTCTTGAAAAAACCCTTAAAAGCCGCAAAAATCACGGCTTTTAAGGGTTTTGAACAATATTTCTTAGTCATCCACGAAATGTGTAATAAGAGAACCTTTTTAAATTTGAAAACCAATAGTATATAAATTACCTAAGATTAATATATACTATCTCAGCAGCACTCTTTAAACCTTTCCAGATGGTATCTTCACTAAATGCACTTTCATTTTTTTCACTCCAATGGTTAGCTATATCTTTGAGACTCCAACCTAGTATTTGATAGTATACTAACCAACTATAATGCTCGATATTTCGTTTAGCTTTACTGCGCACATAGCCATTTTCATAAAGGATGGACTCAGTGCGTTCCTTGTACATATGTTTATATTTTTCATACCAGCAATCTATTCTCTTTTCATACTCTCTCCAAGAATCTTCTCTAGGATCCCATCCATATCCACTAAATGAATTTGCAGGGTTTGGTTTATAGTCCTCTTCATTTTTGGAATGCGGCTTAAGATCTTCAAAATCATCAATTGAAGGATCCCCGTTCAAGATTAAGTAAAGCTGATTTGGTGCAAATATAAAAGGAAAATTTTGATCAAAAAATAGGTCATCGAATTCTGTGATATTTTCAGTACTTTCGTATAGCGCTTCTGTGTCTCTTTCATTTGCATATACAATTTCTTTACTAAGTGATAAAACTTCTTTATTAGGCTCATATGGAAAGGAAACCCAATATTGTGCTTCAGAGATTTCTAACTCTTCACAAGTTTTTTTCATGTGTGCAATTCTTTTTTCTCGTTCTGTTTCTAAACATTGCTTGTAGTAAACTTCCACAGACCATAGAGCTAATGATAAATAAAATCCAGTAGAACTAAATAGTTTATATTTATTAATCCATTCTATTAGTCCTTTTTTCAACGGAAGGTAACCCGCAAAACTGTTGTTTTCGTCAGATTGATTTACAATCTCCCAGAGTGAAGGATCTTCTAGACCTGTCAGCCCTTTTTCTAAGGACCATTCAGTAGCAATGGAGTATTGAACAGTTAAGTTTTTTAGGTCATGAATACATTGGGGTACCTTTTCTTCTAAAAGCCCTACAAAATGTTTTATAGGCATATAATGTGCTGAGTTCAGGATTATAGCTGAGTCTTTTACAATTACGCGCTGTGGATGATAATATAATGAGGATTTCAATTGATTCACTCCTTCTCATTAATATATACCAATCATAAAAAAATTTTAATTAAAGCGCCATGAAATAGAATGAATTATTCTATTTCAATTAACCAAACCTTGTTTTATCCTGATTGTGTCTACAAATCGCGACCTTTATCCAAATTCGTTGTAGACAAGAAGCAATAAAAAAGGAGCAGTTTGCCCTAGGGCAATTGCTCCTTTTTTATATCAGGCACGAAAATCATTAGACGATTGTCTATTCGATAACCAGAACTTGTTCTTGTCCGTTACCCTTCTAGCAAAAGTTAGCACGAAAGTTCTTTTGGAGCATGGCTATTTATAAACTGGAAATGGATTTAAAGATGCTTATTAACTTCTCTTTCTCCGTTTCTGGCTTATGTAAAATAATAGCACTCAGATCTAAAATTTTCGCGGGGTCGCCTTTTCCTAAACAAAGCATGTCGAATAAATCTATATTTAATGCTTCAGCGGCTTTGACCAATGTATTAATGGTTACATTTTTTTCCCCGCGCTCTAATGCACTTACGTATTGCGGAGCTGTAGCCATTAGCTCTGCAAGCTCTTCCTGCGTCATTCCTTTAGATTTCCGCAATTCTTTAATTATTTCCCCTATTCTTATTAGTACCGTTTCGCTCATTGTGTACACCCCATAGTGTCAGCATACTTCTAGTGTAGGTGAATGGAGATTAGAGGTAAACACCTCTCACGATAATACACTATAACAAAAATCATTTTATAGGATTATGTATTGTGGCACAAAGGGATAAATGTCTATAACTGTAGTGCCTTATATGTTAAAGAGGGAAATAAAATGGGCGTTTACTGTTGCTTATTTCGCTTTAATAGTGGTTTCAGGCATTTACTATACGTTCTGAATAATAAAATAGGGCAATCAAAAGCTAGTTACTTTTCGTTTGTGCATGCGAAAATTTTTAGCAACCTAACCTCTTAAAGAAAGTTTGAGATATTAAGGCCAATTCCCACGAGTGCAAATTCTCATCTATGAAATGCAAGATTTCCGCAAAGCAATAAATTTCTGTTGTGACAAGAACATATCTCCTCTCCTTCGATAAATCTTCATGACATCATTCTTCTCATCTTTGCTCGATAATTTTCAAACAAGAAAACCGCCCTTAGATAAGAAGGACTAACTGTAATGGACTTACTGTACTGCAGATTTATAAGCGCAAGTCTTTAGGCATTCACAGGCTGATGGGATCGAATAGAAACCGCGGCTTCTTTCCAGATCTTGACCGCTCGATCCATAGGTTGCTGGAAGACCCCGCTTGTTCTTGCCGCGCATCATACACACGCTTTCGGAAGGCTTCGGTTTGCTTGTACTCCTCTGTTGTTTTGAAGAAGTTTCTATCTGGTTTCCAATTAAAATTATAGTGCCCAAAAGAACCTTTGGGATAAGGGACACATGTGGTATATGCATTGTATGAGTGAGCAAATCCGAGAATATGGGGCACTGCCATAGTGTTTTTAAAACTTAATGAGAAACTATACTCAGCGCCACTTTCGGAGGATTCCCTTCCAAATGGATCTTCTTTCACTGTGCAAATGGACTCTGATTTCTTACTTATAAAAATAACGTCTACAGGCTCTGCTTGCATGCTTTCTTTGATTGGGTTAATAAACCCTGCAGAAAACTCAGCGAGTCGTATCGCATAGGTGTCCGCTACCGAATAATATGATTCTTTGTACCCTGCAAGGCCGCGCAAGGTTAGCTGATACACATTAACGCCATAAGCCAGCGTTGTGCAGGCCTCATCCGAAGGCGAGAAACGGAACACTGCATTGATTTCTTGGACGATGTCATTCACGATTCCGTACAAAAGTTGTTCATCATTTGTCTTAAAGTAATTACGCAATTGCTCCCCTAGACCAATAATTTTCCCGGTGTGATCCCGCAAAAACGCCTCATTAACGGCCTGCCTGACACTTTCAAGCAGTTGCCTGCCAAACGCAGCAAACTTGTCTTCTTGCCCTCCAGAAAACAAAGCCCCAGCAATTTGCCCTGCGATCGCTCCCCAAGAACCCCACCAAAACTGGTTCCAAATGCAACAGTAGTCGCCTCTAGCCCTGCATATAGAATGTCTTCATAACTGCCTTCAGGCATGATTTGTTATCCCCTTTCGTGTGGTTGTCTGCGGCGCATGCCAGCCGGGATACCTTAATGAAAGGTTTGTCCTGTCTTCCTTGGTTCTATACAGCAAAAGGCAGCCATATGCGCCTCCTGGGGGAGTTGCCAGGTCAATAGTATCTGCTCGCGCTCCTGTACTTTTGGCGGAAAGTAGCCTGCTATTTTGGAGCGTGCGATATCGCTTATCGTTGGGCACCGGGGAGCCCATTATTGTTTCCAGGAACATCCGGCTCCCCGCCGGTCCGCTGCTGCTGTGGCGCCTGTTACACCGCAACATCAAAAAGAGCACGAGTGCGCTACAGCGCGCGGTGCTACGGCGTCACATGACGGTGGTCAACCACATGTGGTATAGCTGTAAATACAAGGGTGTTTCTGAGGGCTTTACCGGTTCCCGCAAGTCATCTAAGTTACTGCTTGGACGTCGAGTTTTCTACGCTTAACTCACATCGTTCTCTTTGCGTCTTGAGAAAGATCCTCAATTACGGGAAACGATATATGTTCTTGTCATCCGACATTTTCCTTCCATGTATCCTTTACTAGACACTCGAAAGAAGCGTTTCGCTTGACACGATAAGCAATACCCTTCCAAATACCATGCCCCGCGCTCCCAATACAACTTGATTGGCTCCACCTTTCTTTGAGATAAGGTGCCTGTTGCACTTGTGTAAGAAAATGCAATGATTCGGGGCCGATTGATCGGATGAAGAAGCGGATGAACAATCTCCTTCTCACGTTCCGATGTACTCATATCAAATACGATCTTATCGTGATATCCCCCATTCAACAGAGCAGGCTGCAGACTAGAAAGCTTCTGCATTAATAAAACGGACTGGCCCCCCATCGCTCCTTTCATGCCCTTAAGAAGATTGTAGATGACCGAAAAATCATCAACAGAGAAGTGCTGTTTCGTTAAGAAGAATCCGTTCATTAGTTCAAAACCGCCGTCAGTACCCGTAAACGAAGCAACGGGTATGCCCGCTTGATTGATCAGATCTACATCACGATAAATCGTACGAATGGAAACCTCAAATCTAGCTGCTAATTCTGTTGCCGTCACTCTTCTTCTTGTTAGTAGTTCCATCGTAATTCCGAGCATGCGATCTAGTTTCATCTTTTCACTCCTCTCCTTCCACGATTTATCGGCCCATCTGTTTGAAAGCATAACATTTTAATCCTGACATCATGGATGTCAGGATTAAAAACGAAAAATAAAAAAAACACCGATTGAAGTCTTGGAGATATTCAATATGATTGAGCCTGAGCGATGAAAGTTCAGATGTCGTACGGAATTTCCGGCTTTTTATTTTACTGAATTGCTTAGTGTGCGGTTTTCGCGTTTGTTGGCGGTAACCCTAAATAGAATTATTATTAAAGTTCCGAATTTGTAAATTGAAATAGAACTTTTCCTTTGTGAATATTTGCATTCGGAAGAATTACGTCGGGAGATAAATGCTGGACCAAAGGCGTAGAACTAATAAATAATGGGATGAATATACTTCATGTTCAAAAATGGATGGCCCATGCTTCACCAGAAATGACGTTGAGGTATGCCAAAATCTTGGACACAACAAAGAGAAAATCTTGGGAAGAAGCAACCAGGCAAGGTATCTTTAGGATTGACCCATCTAGCAGAAAACCGATTAAAATTGAACTGTCCGAAATTGAAAATGAAGATGTTATTGAATGGGAATACATTAGGCACAATCTGGACGCTGTGAAAATGGAACTTGGGTACTGCATGAAACCAATTAAGCAGCCCTGTCCGACTCAAGCTAATCCTTGCTTGTCTTGTCGGAATTTTTGTACAACACCTGAATTCATACCGCAATTCGAAAATGAAATACGCGAAACGAAAGCCATTGTGGAGCGCGGTATGTCTTTACCATATTCAGAGAGACAGATGCCGTAAACAGATAGGGGACTTCAGCTGGCAATTAGTGCTTAATATCTTTAACTTTTGAATATACAACAATTGCAATTCCAGCTACTAGCATTATGATACCGAAGTAACCTGTATAGTTAGTTATGTTCCAAAAATATTTAGGGATATTAATCAATATTGCGTCTTTATCCATCGCGTGAGTCTTATTAAAAACTGCTGAAAATAAAATTATTTTTTCTAGTCCCGCTAGTCCTACTAAGAAGATTCCTGAAGTGATTAACACCCATCTCAATGATTGAATCATTATGTAATCCTCCATTCCCAAAAAAAGGTCTACACAAACAACGCTGTGTAAACCTTTTTTATTAGTTACATTTTACACTTTAATTATACGGGTATTCAATTGCATAAATACCATTGGCCTCACCGCTCGATAGCTTATCTGGTCCATTTGCAAAAACCATACCACTCTTTGATTCACTAACAAACCAACCGTCGCGATAAGTGCTTGTGGTTACATAGCCGCGAGTGTAATTAATCCAAGGTCTAAATGACATATAACCGGTTTTTCCTGGTTCTATAGGTAATGTGTAAGAGGTTGAAGTGGCCAATTGATATTGGAATTGATAAGTGGCACCAACACGAATGGTTTCCTTCCAGCCACTTTCAACATTTGTTGAAAATGAGTGAGAGATCGTCTTCTGATTCGTAGATTGAATCGTACATGCGGTTGTTCCCGATGGACAATCCACCCACGCTGAAACTTGCACTTTAGATCCAGTTGCCTGCCAACCTAAATCTTCATCGTAAGAATAATACTGGTAAATAGCGGAAGGTGAATAGTCCTGAGTTGGTGATTCATCTTGTCTACTTATAGGTGCGTTTGCTTTTTCTCTCTCCACTTTTTCCTGGATAAAATCGGATTCTTCAAGGATATTCTTATAATTTTGTAAAGTCAGTTGAGTACCATCCGCTAAAACAGGGCTAGATATGTATACTTTATCAACCGAGTCACGAATAACCTCTTTTCCATTTATTACAACGATTGAGTATCTCTCATCCACCTTTTTTTGAGCAAAAGCACTACCGTTCGTTAAAGACAAACCCAATACGCATACGAGCGCCAATACTCCACCTGTTCTTAACAGAGCGCGAGAAAAAACATTCATAGAATAATTCCTCCTAATTTTTTTTACAGATAAATCCAGATTATCAACGAAATAATATAAAGGAATAACGGAAAGGGCGGATAATGCTACCGAATAAATACCGACATTGCAATTAGTAGTGCTTTTTTTCAAATGGCTCATTTCTAAACAAAATAGTTTTCGAAACTTGTTTACGTTCAAACAACAATAGAACTAGAATCGTCTAAAGTCTCTAAGCAACACCTACCATCTTCTACATTTTTCCACTCAATATAATATACGCCTAAAATTAGTCATAAGTTACATGAATTTATAAAAATAGTTAAAAATACCTATAATAATGGTTTTTTTAATAAACAGGACTATTTCCGTGGGCTCAAAGACAAAATATCGCAAAATACGACAGTGGATATTAATCGCCGCGATTCACTATTATGGAGTTAGGGGGTTCTGGTTAAATAAAAATTTGCTAATCCTTCGATTTGAGTTCAATTCATTCAACTAAAGGAGAAACTATAGTTGAATGACAGAAAATAGCAGGCCACTGTATTGTTCCAATTATGGCCTACTTTTTGTGATGCTCCCACAAGAATACATTGATTACATGTAATCAATGTGCAAAGCCTTATATTTCAAGGGATTTTTACGAGCTCGTTTAGATAATGTCAGCTACGCTGGCACTACCCCTTTCTACAAGTCACCTGCGTTACTGCCTAGACGTCGCGTTTCGCGTTTTCTACGCTTAATTCACATCGCTCTCTTTGCGTCTTGAGAAAGATCCTCAATTAGCGGGAAACGATATAAGTTCTTGTCACTGACTTGTGCCAAGAACTTAAATCGTTAAAATAAAAAAGCCGCTGCTACGCGACTTTTAAGCATATATGTTTTTGTCATCCGACAACATATTCCAGAATCGAAAAATAATGATAAAACAAAATCCGAGAGCGTTAATACCCAGTTCAAGAACTTCTATAGTTTTAGGTCTGATCGGAAGCTCTTTATCAATAAAGTGTCTTCTTTTTTTATAATCAACATGAGTATAATCGTAAAACAAATCATACTCAGCTTTTCTTTTAACTTCTAAAGGGTACTTTACTGCACCTACCTTATACATCAGACTATTAAATTCAGCAGAAATTTCGTTACTGTCTTTTAGTCTTAGTGGCGTAGGCTCATCTAACCGAAGAAAGTGGTTTATGGAAGTATTACGTGCAATTGCATAGAAGACAGCTTCTTTGAGATACCTTGGGCTATTTCTTTTTATCAAGTTTTCATCAATAATCCGTTGATTTTGTTTAATTTCCTCTTTCATTGCATTTCTCATATCCGAGCCGGCAAGTTTTATTAATTTTTCATCCATTGTGCACTCTCCTGATTAATCCAATCCATTCATAGTTAATAATTCAATATTTATAATGTATTCCCTCTATTTCAATGAGAAACTACACAACATAAAAAGATCATCTCATTTCATCGAGATGATCCTAATAAAGGTCAATAATAGGCCAACGTTCATTCTCTAAAATAAATAATAAGAGCCGGGGGTGCATTCCCTTACGGCTCTCATCTATTTTAGCATATTACTAATTACTGGGACAAGATGGTTCGGCCATACTCTAAATCTTCCAAAATCTCATGATCTTGATATGCTCTTCTTGGTCACATTTAATAGTATCCATTGTAATGATAAAACCAATAATATTGCTGCTGATATTAAGTATGTTGTTACTAAACCAAATGCTTGCTCAGATAAGTAACCCAAAACAGGACCAAAGGCAGCTCCAATATCAGAGATAATGACATAGAGCGTAATCGTCGCTGCTTTTAATCTCTCCTCAGCTAAATCCGAAGCAAACGAATTGAGTAAGACGATTAATATGGATGTAGTAAGAAGTGTTGCTTTTAAGTTAATCAACCATAGATAATCAGGAATGTTGAGCTGCGTCAGTACGACAAATAAAGTCGCCAACAGTAACCCAACAATTAATATGCGTCTTCTCCCCCACTCCCCATCAGATTTTTTCCCTATCCATGGGGAAATAAAGACACCAATTATTAATCGGCTAGCTTGAATCAGGCTGGCCAATATAGCGGCACTTAGAATGACACCCTTAATATCAATAGTCACTCCACGAACATCAATGAGATGACTAAGCGTGGCGCTTATCATTCCTTCTAGACAAAGCATGACAAGAAATACGGTTAATAGTAGTTTTAATAACAATGGATTTTTGATCAACGTTGTTAAGCTGTTCAGGGAGTTCCCATTTTTAGATTCTTGAGATTCGGCTTTGGGTATACGTAAAATCAAAGGTAGCGCTACAAGAGCTAATAACCCGAATACAAGTGTTACATTCCGAATACCAAACCACTCAATAAAAAATCCTCCTCCGAGCATCCCCACTAAACCGCCAATCCTAGATAGTCCATTAAAAGAGCCCATATTCTGCCCGCGGTTATCGTTGGTTGATACCTCAACAATTGTGTAATATGCACCTAATCGAAGAATGGACCAAGCTATCCCCCAAATACATCTTAAGATCAGCCAAAAAACAAACCCCTGTGCCCAACCAAACAAGGTTGTTATTCCTGCTATCGCAAGTGAAATAAACAAACCTGTACGTATACTCATTTTAGAGTAAAGCCACGATATAATAGGATTAAGCGGTAATCGGATAAATCGATTAACTGATAATAAAATGCCCACCTCGACCAGTGAAAGCAATCCGGCATCCTTCCAGATTGTCTGTCTAATGACACAAACTTACCCTGTCACACTCCAGAACACTAATGTAATCTGTGACACAAACATCACCTTATAAAATTCATGTGACACGAACATGTCATAATTTTTTCATGTTAACTCTAATGGATTCGATGTAACTATTTTTCGCATTTTCTCTATGTTCACTTTTGTATAGATCGTATCTGTTTTAGGGTCTGTGTGACCTAGTAGATCGGCACCCTCACCGTCATTATAAAGCACAGTTGCGCAAGTATGTCGCAGCTTATGTGGCGTAACTTTATTATTATTAGCTCTGACACCGGCTTCTTTTGCTATCTCCTCAATAATTAATTCAACGTTAACTAACTACTCGGGCTAATACTTTCTTTCTGTTTCTTTTGACTGGTTGCATTAGCCTCGGCGCCCGGCTAATCCGCCTGAAAGATCTATCACAATTCCGGTAGAACTAATGTAATATCGTAACCATCTACCAAATGACCTTAACCGAAATGACCAGTTCCTTAAGCCCTTCCCCCTTCCGATGCCGGGTTAGCGGGTGCCGTGCTGCTCTCAGTTGTGCAACTCGATCGGAAATAAAAAAAAGCCCGGGTTCAACCGGACTGCGCTTGACCGCTAAATGTTTTAACATCGACCTTTGCTGTTTCCAGGTCTAGCTTTGTTTTTTCCATTTCAGTTGCTCCTGCTGGAATCTCCGGCATTTCCCCAGGCCCAAATGTTTTGATATCAACCTTTGCCAATTGTACTTCACTTTTTACACTATCATTTGAAGATGCATATGCAGTAGTTAAATATCCTCCTCCTGTTAATAGTCCTAATGCTACCGCGCCGATTGCTAGTGATTTCAAATTCATTGAAAATCTCTCCGTAAAAAGTTATTTGTAACGTGGTTACAAGCCTAGTATATCTACTTGTAGGTTAGAGGAAGGGTAGTTTTTCGAAAACGTGAACGGTGTTTTGCACTAGCTAATTTAGATCGTTATAACCTGCCTTTTGTAACTAAATTGCCCGTTAACGAGACGCGGCTGCCGATCTATGCCGGCAGCCACGTTTTAGTTTTATTAAGCTATAGTGTCCCGTAAGTTCAATTTCTTCCTCGGATGCTGAAGAGCTCTTGTTTGGATATTGGGAATTAGTTCAGATGCATAGAATCTGTTTTAGTTATTAGCATTATGTTCAAACCATAATATTAACAACTCCATCGCTTGTTCCTCGTCCGGTCCGTCAAAGGTGAGTGTCAGCGAGGTTCCCTTCTTGATCTCCATCGCCATAATGCCCAGTATACTTTTGGCATCGGAAATGATGTTTTTTTCTTCCCATATGATACGAATTTCGGACTGGAAAGCAGAGGCCGCTCCGCTGATCTGCTTGGCCGCAAGGACGTGGAAACCATCAGTTGGCATGATAATTTTGACTGCATTCATTTTAAATTCCTCCTAAGTGGAGCTTAAATGTTTCTTGCTGCGGATAGATCCTCAATGATTTGCGGATATTCTTCATCTAGTTTGTAAGGAATAAGCAGCAACAGCAAAATGGCATTTAAGATAATAGGCATATATATATACAGGAACTCGATCATATTGCTTGCATTTCCACTGATCGTATCTTGACCGCCTAAGTAGCCACCCAGAGCGAGCAGCCAGCCGACGAGAGCCGCACCTATGCCACTGCCCGTCTTCGATCCGAAGCTGCCTGCACTGTATACGAGCCCTTCATTGCGCATTCCTGTTTTCCACTCGCCATATTCTATAGTGTCTGCCAGCATAGCGAATAACGAAGATACCATCGGAACACTGCCGATTGCTTTAACAATTAACGAGATGATGATGACCGTCAGGTTCTCAGGATTAATGAGCATGAAGATACTACCCAGCAAGACAATGATTAATCCGCCTATCGACGCATTTCGTTTGCCGAATCTCTTAATGATAGGCGCGATAAACAGCAAGCCGATGAATAACGGGAAAATGCTTACCGCCCCCAACAATCCTACTAAATCCTTGTTCTGTAAGATATACTGGGCATAATAAATGGTGACCGCAGTTCCAACGCTGCTTGAGATGTTGAAGACTAACATAATGATCACCATCAGCAGCCAATATTTATTGCGGAACAGCCCCTTGATACTCTTCTTGAACGGAACATTTTTCTGTACGACGGAAGGCTTCACCCGCTCTTTGGTAGAGCGGAATGTAATGAGGAACAGAAAGGCGGCAAGCGTGCCGAATAGAGCAAAGGTTCCGAACCAGCCACCTTTGCCGCCGCCGAACGTTTGAACGAGCGGCATTGTCATCGTCATAACAATAAGAGTTCCAGTTAGCGCGCTAACCATCCGGAAGATGTTCAGCAGCGATCTTTGATATGCATTCTGGGTAATCAGCGAGTTCAATGTGCCGTATGGGATATTGACTGCTGAATACATTACATTCACCAATAAATAGGTGGCATAAGCGTAAATAAGAGAGCCCGTAGGTCCCAAATCTGGGGCTGAAAATAGCAGAACACCAGCAATACCATAAGGTATGGCAAACCAGAGCAGCCAAGGACGGGCTTTGCCGTATTTACTGTTGGTTTTGTCAACCAGCGCTCCTACACCGATATCGACGAAAGCGTCGAATATACGCGCAACTAACAACAGGGTTCCGACAACCGCAGCAGAAATGCCCACTACGTCTGTGTAGAAGAAGGTCAGAAACATACCAGACGCTGCCCATATAAAGCTGCCCGCCAAATCGCCAACACCATAACCCAGCTTCTCCCTGAACTTGATATTCTCCGTTTGCATAATATTCACCCCCAATTATGACTTAACACTCATTCAATTGTCTAATAAGATTGTCCAGCAATTGGTCGGATATCTCCCCTTTACTGGTAAATGACAACATGCGTAATGGAACAACATTCATAATCTCGGCGACCATGTCCTTCGCACCTTCTCCCAAGCTTTGAGTCACATTATCGCCGCCAAACATTCCGTCCATTTTTTCTTGTAAATTATGAAGAAGTCCCTGAATAATTGGAGCTCTTTGAGGATCGCCTAATAAATCGGCTATTAGCGTATTTCTGTCTACTTTTATTTTCAGAACGACAGAGGACTCTACATAAATTCTCTCACTTAACACAATGTCTGCGCTTGATCGGCCAATCATAATGTCAAAGTCACCGGATTCCACATGCCA
Organism: Paenibacillus chitinolyticus NBRC 15660; assembly: GCF_000739915.1. GTDB lineage: Bacteria > Bacillota > Bacilli > Paenibacillales > NBRC-103111 > Paenibacillus_F > Paenibacillus_F chitinolyticus. The sequence goes on from NZ_BBJT01000001.1 coordinate 343,576, forward strand.
GTCTTTAAACTCCACATTGTAGTAAGCAAAGGAGCGCTTGTCCAGCGTAAAGCTTACCGTTTTGCTTTCTTTCGGTTGAAGGTCGACTTTGGCGAAACCTTTCAGCTCTTTGACCGGGCGGACGACTGTGCTTGCTATGTCGCTGACATAAAGCTGAACAGTTTCCTTGCCTGCGCGGGTTCCTATATTTTTTACTGTGACTTGCACGTTTACTGTATTCGTATCTTTTATTTCTTTGCGGTCAATATATAGATTTGAATATTCAAAGGTGGTGTAGCTTAAACCGTGTCCGAACGGGAATAACGGCACGACTTCCTTCTTATCATAATAACGGTATCCGACAAAAATCCCCTCGCGGTATTCAACGCGGTTGCCTTCACCCGGAAAGAAGAGGAAGGACGGATTATCACTTAGCTTGATCGGGAAGGACTCAGCCAGTTTGCCACTTGGATTGACTTCCCCAAACAACAAATCTGCAATAGCTCCTCCAGTTGCTTGACCGCCCAGATAAGCCTCAAGAATGGATTTAGCATGGGCTAACCAAGGCATTTCGATAGGTGAACCGTTCATCAGGATAACGACCGTTTGGCTTTGTACCTTGGAGATTTCTGCAATCAACTGCTCCTGATTTGCAGGCATACGCAAATGTTTACGGTCGTAACCTTCGGATTCGTAACGATCGGGGAGGCCAGCAAATATAACGACAACATCGGCCGCAAGGGCAGCTTGCTTCGCTTCTTCGACTAAAGCGGCGTCCGAATCATCTCGATCCAGGTGATATCCCTGAGCATAAATGACTGAAGCGGGATCGTCCGCGAGTTTCTTGATTTCCTCCAGCGGGATATCTAGCCGGGTAGGATTGACATGCGAACTGCCGCCGCCTTGATATCTGGGCTTTTGCGCAAAAGAACCGATTACTGCCAGTTTCTGTCCTTTGGCCAGTGGCAGCAAGTGATCCTCATTTTTAAGCAGCACCATGGTTTCGCCAGCAACGTGGCGGGCAAGTCGATGATGCTCGTCCAAGTCAAATTCGGCATTCGGTTTCTTTTGGTCGACGTATTTGAATATGATACGTAAAATCCGTTCAACGGCGCGGTCAAGCACTTCTTCTGACATCTGGCCGTTCTGGATAGCTTTGACTATTTTGCGGTCGTTAACTCCGTCGCTTGCGGGCATCTCTAGTTCTTGACCGGCGGCAAGCCCGTCTACACGCTCGTTGTTCGCACCCCAGTCCGTCACAACGAAGCCTTCATGTCCCCATTCTTCTTTCAATACCTGATTAAGCAGATACTCATTTTCGGAAGCGAAGGCTCCGTTTACTTTGTTATAGGCGCTCATTACGGTCCATGGCTGAGCGTTTTTGATCGCCCCCTCGAAGCTCGCTAGATAAATTTCCCGCAGCGTCCGCTCGTCTACAATAGCATCAATGCCGAAGCGACGGTACTCCTGATTGTTGACAGCAAAATGCTTGAGTGAAGTACCTACGCCTTGGCTTTGCACGCCTTGAATATGATAGGTTGCCATTTCCGAAGAAAGGTATGGATCTTCTGAAAAGTACTCAAAGTTGCGTCCGCACAATGGCGAACGTTTAATATTGCCGCCTGGCCCGAGCAGAACGGCAACATCCTCCGCCTGACATTCTTCGCCAAGCGCCACGCCGACCTGGCCAATTAGTTCCCTATTCCATGAGCTGGCCATACCTGCCGCTGAAGGGAAGCAGGTTGCAGGTGAGCTTTTGAAGACGCCAAGATGGTCGCTTTCGCCTTGCTGTTTACGCAGTCCGTGCGGCCCGTCGGTCACCATTACGCTTGGGATGCCCAGACGTTCTATACCCTTCAGATGCCAGAAGCCTGCACCGGAACACATGCCGGCTTTTTCCTCTAGGGTCATTTCAGCAATTAATGCATGAATATCTCTTTTCATAAAATATAACCTCCTGTATGCACCAAATCTCTACGGGAGATATTATTTCATGTAATCGTTTTCTATTATGGTATAATACTAAGGATATTTGTACGTAATGAAAGGATATTCTATTATGAATAAAGCACATTTTTCATTTGATTTGACTCAATCATGCCAAATCATCCGTGAATCGATTCAGCTTCCGGTAACTTGCTACGGGATTGGCGAGCCATTGGAGCTGACGGGAGAGCAAGACACATTTTATCGGGGTTTTCTAATGGGAATTGAAAAGCTTACTCACTCTTTCAGTGCAAAAATGGCAGAGCTCCCGATCCTATGGACGACAAACGCTTGGGAGCAATTTATTGTATTGCCCGTGAAGCGTAATGAGGGGCTGCAGCAATTTATCCTCATTGGTCCTGCGATCGAACAAACGCCGCCAGATGAACTCATCCACGGTTTTATGTCAGATAACCGAAAACCCTATCACGAACTGCCCCATTGGAAAGCATATTGGAGCTACTTGCCCATCGTGAGCCGTCTTCGCTTGATTCACATTAGTGTTCTGGCGCACTGGATAATTAATCAGGAAGTTGTAGAAATTTCAGATGTGGCGCAATATAGCTGTCAATACGTATGGCCTGCCACATTTGAGAGCGATGTTGAGAAGATCATATCAGAGCAGCGGGAATCTTCGATTACCCAGCATAGCTCGGAGATCGAGAAGCAGCTCTCTGAATTGATCCGTACCGGAAATACAACCGAACTGTTGAAAATGTGGTCGAGTTCTCCGCAAGCGGGCGTAGGCGTGTTATCCAAACAGAGTCAACTTCGAAATGTAAAAAACTTGGCGATTTGCTGTGTAGCATTTGCAATGAGAGCTGCTGTTGAGGGAGGGCTGGATGAAGAGCTGGCTTTCACGCTCAGCGATTGGCATATTCAGCAAATCGAGGAACTGAATAAGGTACAGGCCGTTCAGGCTGTATTATCCCGGGCTGTAATGGACTTTACGGAACGGGTTGCAAAAAGCAAGCATGAAAGCATGTCCAGGCCGATCAGGATCTGTTGCGAATATATGGTCAATCATCTGTATAAAGAAATTACAATTGAGAAGCTATCAGAACTTACAGGGGTGAACAGCAATTATTTGATGAACCTGTTTAAAGAACAAACGGGAATGACGTTGATGAATTACTTGCAGGAGCAACGAATTAACGAAGCTAAGAAGCTGCTGAAAATAACCAATGACACCATTTCGTCTATAGGAACGAGGTTGAAATTTTATGATCAATCCCACTTTACAAAGGTGTTCAAGAAGTTAACCGACATGACGCCAAGGCAGTATCGGTCTACTTTTCAAACAATATAATTTGAAAAGTAGGATCTACTAATAGAAATGTTTTAATACCAAAATACCTCAATCGATTCAAATATTAACGAAATCGTAATGCGTAAGTCGGTAGTTCGAGTCCTATCAGCAGCACCCGTTACATTATTCAATCTGGTGCGGCTTAGAGTTTTCGGTTCCCCCCGCTTTTCGCGTGTTAACGGATAATAGTTATGGTAAGGTTCACAGTATCATCTATAGAGCGAAATCAAACAGCACCCAAGAACAGGAATTTAAATCGATATCCTATCCCATCTTTGTTGCCATTGTTAATGTTCGTAGGTCTTCCCCATAATCTTTGCCAGAGATTATTTCCTTTTTGCATGCTGCAGATTTTAAAATTAAAAGATTATCGTTCACTTCTTTTTCCGTTTGCGATAATGATTCTTGTGTAACTTTAGTTATTGCTCCAAACAGCGCTTACTTAAATAAAGTACTCTCATATTACTGCCCGTTTTATAGTATATCCATGTGTTTCCTTTTTTCCATCTCTAATGGTAATCATGCACGATTTCGAACCAACAATAGTAGTTAGGTTGGCCAGAATGTTACTACGGCCATAAAAATTAAACGATCTGGTTTGCCTAATGCAAAACACCGTTCGCGTTTTCGAACGGTGTTTAATACTTTCCTATTTTTATTTTATATCAATAAGTATTTTCGCATGGCTTTTATCTTTTTCCAATAACTCAAGTCCATCTTCAACTAAGTGATCTAAAGCAATTTTTTTAGTGATTACTTTCTTAACATCCATTCTCCCTGATGCGATTAAATTAATGACCTCAGGGAAGATGTTACAGTATGCAAAAGAAGCTGTTATATTGATTTCTTTCATCAAAAGATGTTGAGTAACATCTAAAGAGATTGGTTTACCAAAAGCAGCAATAACCATCAACTGGCCACGTTTCTTCAATACATTTAGAGCAGTAGTGAATGTGATCTCTGCACCCGCTGCTTCATAGGCAATGTCAACTCCATGTTTATGAAGAGATAAGATTTTTTCAGTTGCATTTTCTTCCATGCTATTAATGATATAAGTTGCTCCAACTTCTTTTGCCAGTGCTAGACGATCATTTGAGATATCAACTGCAATAATTTCAGCGGCTCCAGCTGCTTTAGCACAAACGATTGTTAATAGACCAATAGGACCCACACCAAAGACAACCACTTTTTGCCCTACTTTTAATTGACTTTCTCGAATAGCTTGGAAGGCTACTGCAGTTGGTTCTATAAGGGCTCCTTCTTCTAAAGAGACATTTTCAGGAAGTTTGTGGACCTTACTTTCATTCATTACTGCATATTCCGCAAAACCACCATTGGATTGAATTCCCATGAATGCAAATCGGTTTGCCAAATTATATTGGCCTTGTCGAACATACACGTCATCTTCAGCGTATAGTAAGGGTTCAATCGCTACACGATCACCAACCACTATATCCGTTACGCCTTCCCCTATTTCAACAACGGTTCCAGCAAATTCGTGTCCAAGAGTTAAAGGAGCCTGTACTCCAGTTAGCTCATTTGGTTCAATGGGTATTCCTAACCCATAATGATACGCATGCAAATCACTGCCACAAATTCCGGCCCAGCTTACTTTTACTTTCACTTCATTTTTTGATACAGATGGTTCGTTTACTTCCTCGATTTTCACATCTTTAGTTCCATAAATGACGGCAGCTTTCATAATAAAATCCTCCTTAGATGTAGGAATACTATGCTGTTTTATTGATTCGCTCTGAAAACTTGACCATTGATCCCATCCTCTGGTAAAGTTGCCAGCTTCACAATTCCATCAACAACCGTAGCTGGATCTCCTTCTCCATGAGGGTTTTGCTCTGTTTTCAAATTCCCTGGATCGAACATGTTGACTAATATTCCATGTTTTTCTTCTTCGAGTGCGACAGTTCGCATTAATCCTTCCAAACCAGCTTTAGCAACCGAATAGGCCCCTAAACCTTCGTAAACATAATTAGCCATTGCTGAGGTAATCGATACAATCCGACCATATTGCTGTTTTCTCATTACCGGGAGAAATGCGTTAGTTACAATGAAGGAGCTGTATAAGTTGAGACGAATCGTATGATCCCATAACGAAATCGTCATGTCATGGACTGTACTGTAATCCCCAGTCCCCCCCACGTTATTGATTAAGACGTCAACCCGGCCCAATTGAGCGATTAATTGATCACGCATTCTGTTAACCTCTTCTGCATTCGTTACATCCACTGAAAATACAAGGGATCGTCCACCAGCCTGCTCAATCACCTCTGCTACTTCCTGTAATTTTTCCATACGTCTTCCTGTTAGTACAATCTCTGCTCCTTCGGCCGCCAATTGAATGGCCGTTTCTCTGCCTAAACCGGTTCCTGCACCTGTCACTAGAACAACTCGATTCTTCAATAATCCCATAACTAGCACTCTCCTATTTATTTTTTTCCATTAATTGGCTTGCTTCATGAAGTAAGTGAATCAACTGTTGGCTATGCTTTTTATCCAATATTTCTGAGTGCCGCAAATAAATTTTATTCAAGTTCTCATAAATTTCTTTACATAAAGATTTCCCCTCATCTGTTAAGTAAATCAAAATATGTTTGCCGTCGGGCTTTCTTTCCACAAAGTTACGCTGAACAAGCTTATCAATGAATCTAGTGCTTGTTGAAGGAGCAATCGTCAACTTTTCACATAGCTCTTTTTGCGTAATTCCAGGATAATCATTGAGTGTAATGATCAAATAAGTGTATGAAGGCGGAATATCTATTGATGCAAATGCTTCCTCAGCCAGCTTTTCCATCTGTCTTGCGAACCTGGAAACGGTAAAATAAAGGCAGTTACTCAGCAAATAATCGGAATTAGGTGTCTGCATAACAATTCAACCTCTCCTCTCTGAATTTTTTCAATTTGCTAGCTATACAGATTTTCTCTCAACGAAATTCTTTATCCTTTATTGGTAGATAGTCTAAAAGCTAGATCTCATTTCGTTTGTATATACAAATGAACTACAATACTTACTATATTATTGTATGGCCGCGTTGTAAAGATTCGTTTTGCACCCTATTCGAGATTTGTCAGATTCAAAACTCTATGTTATCGGAAAAAGCAAGCGATTTTCCCAAAGGGAATACTGACGTATTTATAACCATTTCGATTCATAGTCCTGCTTGCTCCTATCTTTTGAACCATCTTAATCATCTGGGGGTACATAATATAAATCCCGTATCATGACGAGATCATCTGGAGTTGACCTTCCACTAAGCTTGGGCTGATCTGCATTTCATATTGCTCTTTATTATCTGTAGGCAACATTTTCGTTTACCATCGCTCGTTCCCATCGAGTTTACTCATTTGTAATATCCTCAGATCTGTCCTGCCCTCTCTCGAGCTTCACCAGCATCAAGTATCGAAGATGCCCTTATGATTGCCATGTCACCAAAGATGTCCTTTATGACGTCTGTACTTCTCTAGTTCAAATATTTTGTTCGATTATCAAATAAATCAAGTTGCTGGACTTGGTCGCTGGAGAGTTTGTGCAGCGCAAACATTACATGAGTTGTAGGCATACCTTGCCCATGTACGTTAAAGAGTTTCAAGGCAGCTTCTGGAGTTTCTCAAAGTAAGCTGGCGATTAAAAAAATTAGACCTGATGCCGACTGTTTCATCCATACCGTGCGAAACCACTCGCCCCAGTACGTAATTCTTCCTAGCGCGTCGGCATACTTTGAACTGGTAACAAGAATAAGTGTCAACATCGACTATAGGAACATGCTCTTGGATCATATCGACAATAGATACATATTCTTGACATTTGGAAATGACAAGGATATGTTCCTATAAAACAAAAAAACCGCGATTTACGCGGTATTCAATCGGCCCATATTCTTGACATCCTACACATAACCCCCCCGATGTTGACTCTGTCGTAGTTTCGTCTATTTTAACGAGTAGGTTCGTTTCAGTATACAAATTGATTTGGTGAATTTGTATCAATATACATTCTAAATTAGAACAAGGAACAAGATCTCCGTGGATCTTGTCCTTGTCCTTGTTTGTTGTGTTTTGGCGTTTTAGAATGTGTCTCGGAATTCGTGCCTTTCAACTTCATACTGGATGATTACATGATTGGCTGCCGCTGTGTACATTCAATTATCGCTCGCCGATAGCTCAACAAATTGATTCTACTAATAAGTACTCGCTACTCATTTAATCACTGACCGATGTGTTACTTTTCTTCTTTACTTATACCATAAAACTTGACAAATATAAAAATTCCGATCAAGGCCATGACAATCCCTGACCAGAAAAACCAAACTTGAACCCCGAATCGGTCGGCAACCGGTCCCGCCAAAGCGAGTCCGATCGGGGAAGACAATAGTCCAATGCTCGTGACAAATGAGAGCACACGCCCCAATATTTCAGGCTCGTATGACTTCTGAATCATCGCCATGTAAGGACCATTGAACAAAGGCGCTGCCGCACCCATAAGCAAGGATAGGAAGATAAACGCAAGAAACGCATCGCTCCCTACTACCCCACTCAGGACGCAGGCCAACCCAATCGCGACCAAGCTCAGGCTCATATAAGTGGAATCCTTCCACTTAGAAGCAAAAACCGACAACAGTGCGCCGCCAAGGATCATGCCAATTCCGAATACTGCCTCAATCAAGCTGGCGCTATATCCCCCGCGGCCGAAATAAGACAGTGTCATCAGGGGAAACAGCATCGCCAACGGCATAAAAACAACGCTAAAGATCGCCATTGCGATCGTAATCGTGACAATGGACTTTTCAGAAAGGAATGCTTTCCAACCAAGAGTAAACTCCCTGCGGAATGAAGACGTGGGTAATTTCTCCGGCTTCGGTTGATGAATAGTGACCAATAGGAGCATAAGATTTGCAATTAAAGCACCAATCACATCCAAGAGCAATACCGTTCCTAGTGAAGTAGCCGAGTATACCGCTATTCCGAGCGCTGGACCGAGTACGCTGGATGCGGAGAACACTAACTGATTCCAGCCAGCCACCCTGGTTAATTGTTCTTCCGGCGCGACGAGTGGGATCGCGGCTTGGAACGAAGGGGCATGGAAGGATGAAGCTATCGATCGAATAAATAGTATTGCGTACACGACCCATAAACTTGGTTCACCCCATAAGTAATAGGCGCCTAATACCAAACTGGAAACGGCTATAACGCTGTCAGAAACGATCATTGTAAGTTTACGATTCCATCGGTCAAGCCAGACGCCAATGGATGGGCCTAAGAGCGCTTGAGGCAGGAACCCGGCAAGACCAGCAATCATCAGTACGCTAGCCGACCCGGTCGTCTCTGTCAAATGCCAGATGATTGAAAACTGAACCATAGATGATGTTAGAATCGAGAAAATTTGCCCGCTGAAGATGAATGCGAACTTCTGTTTCCATTGCATAAGCATGAAGTTTTTGTACCTCCTATTTTCGTTCTTTTGGATCACCTTACTTATACATTACTTCAATCGTACAAGCCGGCCATCACTCACCTCATATATCTGATCGGCGACACTCTCGAGCAGACGGGCATCGTGTGATATAAATACGATTGTGCCTAGATAATTTCGCATCATGGTCTCAAGTGCCTCCAAGGCGGGAATATCTAAAAAGTTACTCGGTTCGTCCATAAGCAGGATGTTGTAGCGTCCAAGCAACAATTTGGCTAACTGTAGCTTTATGATTTCACCGCCGCTTAATACGGATAGTTCTTTGCGAACATCTTGGTGAGTGAACCCCAAGGATGCAAGTACCGCTCGAATGTCTTAAACCTGGTATTCACAGTCCTCCTGCATGAATGCCATTACATTCTGATTCCGATCGAATTTGTAACCGGTTTGAACAAAATAGCCGATTTCCGCTTTGAGCGATAACTTAATACCGCTCTCCTGATCGCGAATCATGTTGAATAAAGTGGTTTTTCCGGCCCCATTAGCGCCGGTTATTGCAATTTTGCCCCCGAGGGGGAAATGGAAGGATACATTGTCAAATATCACCTTGTCTCCGAACCATTTACTGATTTCGTTTCCGACCACTGGAAATGGATTGTGCAATACAAGTGCTTTACTAAGCCGAAATTGAACATTCCGTATGGTTTCAGGCGCAGTGACTACGCCCAGCACTTCGATTCGCCGTTCCATATTTTTGACTGCGTTATGAAGCTTCTGCTGCTTGCTGCCTTGGGATTTCTGATGGCCGAGTCGTCCGCCACTATTCGTCCTGTTTTTTCTATCTGCTCCTTTTGACTGTTGATCAAGCTTTCTGGCTTGACTTTTCTTTTCCTCAATATTCTGTTCTAGCCGTTCTCGTTCAACTATATATTGTTGATATTCGGCAGCCTGGCTATTTCGTTCTTCTTCTTTTTGGGCCAAATAGTCGGTATAACCACCCCAGTATTCGGTGATCTTCCCTTCTTTAAGCTCCCAGATCTTATCTACGACCTGATCCAGGAAGTAACGGTCATGACTAATAATGAGCAGCGCCCCCGAATAATGTTTAAGCCGGTTTACGAGGAAGTCGATGCTTTCACGATCAAGATGGGATATCGGTTCGTTGGCAAAAATGCCATGCACCTCTCCCGACAGTGCCTGTGCAATTTTTAACCGCGTCTCTTCCCCGCCGCTCATTGTGTCCACATGTACCTGACTGACGCCTAACTTGCCCGCTAAAGCGTGATCCTGTACATCTTGGGTAACCGCCTCTTCCAATTGGGGAATATAGGTAAACGTCCCCTCCCTTGCAATCTTGCCATGCTGCAAAGGGATTTTGCCTAGCAACGCTTTGAGCAATGTACTTTTTCCAGCTCCGTTGGCGCCAACCAGACCGATTCGATCAAACTCATACAACTCCAACTGCTCGATATCAAGCACGTCGCGCCCAAAAAATTCCACATGAATATCCGTCGCTTTTATCAATAACATACTTAATCCTCCTTCGAAAATCGCAGTTTCCGTTTTTCCGATCGCAGGCTAACCCGCGATTTGCTTAGAAAGGATTAAATAAAAAAGTACAGATGTATGCCTCGCATCGTTACGACTCCTTTTATAGTTGGATTCAAGACAATAAAAAAACAGACCCAAGTCCGCATAGGGGCTTTGGTCTGCTTGAATTACACAATTGGACATAGCGAAACAAGGCACAGTAAAGAAAGCCGTAGAGATCGCAATCGATGTCCTCAAACGTAAAGATAAGCAACTCAAAAAAGCCCACACTCGTGGAAAAAAGCTTTTTTATCGTGTGCTTACCAAATACGTGGAATCATAGATCGCAATCCTCCTCAATTTTTATAGTCGAATCTTAACATCGGCTACTACAAATGTCAATATTCGTATCCCGTTTAAATTATCATCCAGATTTTTACAGACCCCACTTTATCCAAGCGATACTAGAAATTGCATCTCTTGTTTGTCTATGTCTGGAGATATCCTCTTGATCTAATATAAAACATGATCTTGGCTGCCTCCAGCTTCGACGGTGCCGTCCCATCAACTTCCTGCTCCATTCATTCGACGGGTATGTTAACGACATTAATTCATGGGCTACCTATTTTTGTTCAATCAATCTCATTCGTCTTTAAGCTCCATTGATGAGGCTGAACAGAAAGCTCAACAGATCCGTTTAGATTGAATTCTAAGCCTGCTTAACGTTCAGCTTTAGAGAAGATATATTCTTAATGAGAAAGCGGTCGTTGAGAAACGGCCGCTTAAACATGTTTGTCCTCAAAACGATAGTGAAAAGTAATTAATTCATCCGCGACATTTTGAACTGCTCATAAGACAATTTGTCAGCTTGGGCAATAGGAACATATTCTTGGACCTAATCGGCAATAGGAACATATTCTTGACAATTACAATTGACAAGAATATGTTCCTATAAAATAAAAAAACCGCGGTTTACGCGGTAATCAATCGTCCCATATTCTTGACATCCTACATTTGTCTATTCTATCTTTTTCTGCTAAACGCTTAACTTATTTTTTTCGTCTTTTGTCCCCGAGTATATTTCTATAGACAAAACTATTCCAAGTAAGTATACAAATGCCTTCAAAAAGTTAGCCTTTGGCAAAAGTAATGCTATCAAGAAACCCATAGGTACAAATAAAATTATGTTGGCAATTAAATTTAATAATCCAGTCCACCAATACCATATAAAATGTTTAACTTTATTATTGGCCAGATCGTTCTAAAGGGGGTCAATTGTATATGCCAGTATCCTTCTTTTATGAGTAAGATTCTGTCCTTAATTCGGTTCTACTCTTAATCTTCATCTCAACACCCAAGTCATTTGTTACATATATATAAATGATAGACATCCAAAAAAGTAAAAAGCTACAGCCTCCTATTTAGAGGTCGTAGCTTTTTAAAATAGGATAATCCTTAACCTTTACTGATTGTTCCGTTAAAGGAGTATGTGTTGTCATTGGTTTTTGTTGAGAACAAAACATAATACCTCGTATTTGTATCAAGACCTGAGAAATTTGTGTAATCCGCAGTAGTAGCAGACATATCTAAAGTAGTACTAGAAACAGCACTTCCGTTGCTTTTATAAAGGGTGATGGTGATGTTTTTTCCTGTAGCAACTCCACTCAGCTGCTTGAAATTGTTAATTGAGACCCTCATTTTGCTTACTCCGGTGAAGAATGCGTTCGTGTATACTTTATATCCCAATTTATCTACTGAATAGTTATAGTCATTGTCAGCTAAGTTTGTCGCTGTATTTCCTGTTGGAGCATCTTCTCCAAAAGGTGTGAATCCACCTGGATTTAAACCTGTAGGAGGAATAATGGACAACTTATGAATTGGAACATTTGGATTAATTAATTCAGATGTAGCAGGGATAGTAACTTCAACAACGGGAACTGAAAGAGAATTTGAAATAGGATCATTAAGGCGATTCTCACTAGCACTTGGAATATATACAATATACACTAGGTCTAAAATTAATGTTTTATGGGTTTCTCATAGGATGAAAAATACTTCCATCGGCCACAATGATTAAAATTTCCCGTAAGGAATCCAGTATAACCCTCCCCTTTCATCGTAATGAAATTGTATTGGAACTGCAAAACGCTGCTCTCTAACATTCATAATGGCCTTACGGTAAGCTTCACGTAGCCGGCTCACCTGATTCCATCTAATATGCCCCTCTGCCCTTATTTCAGGCAATAACGGAGTTACAGCTGAAGTGTCTTCTTTTCGCTTAGTTTTTGCAGTACTAATGGCCTTCGTACGGGCGCTAAAATCACGATTGTCATAAAGAAGATTAGGATATTTATTTGAGAATCATTTTCAATTACGGGAAACAATATATGTTCTTGTCCCAATACGGCAAACGATATAAGTTCTTGTCACTGACTTGTGACAAGAACTTATATCGTTAAAATAAAAAAAGCCGCTGCTACGCGACTTTTAAGCATGTATGTTCTTGTCATCTGACATTACACTACTACCTACCTAATGATATGACAAGAACATATATCGTTATATCGTTAAATGACAAGAAATGCAGTCACTAACTGATGTAGGTTCTTATCATCCGACATCTATTATTTTACCGCATCGTTTTGTGACTCTAAAAACTGCAGAAGCCCATCATAAAGACAATACTCAATCGCGAAGTCTCTTTGAGATATTTGCTTCGGAATCTTGCCATCTTGCTTCATGTTCGTAGGATTGGGCGATCTCATCGAGAATCCCCCCAACATAGGGATAATCAAAGTACAGCCGCTCAGCCAATGCGACCATTTTAAATTCCTCCCAAGTAAACAAGTTACTTGATGTTATAACTTGGGTGGGTAGCTTTTTCAACGGTCTTGCAGACATCTTTTTCCTCACGCAAGCATCCTCACTATCTAGCCTCGCCAGTAACAGAATAAGCCCGTTGCCCCGTGAGGGACAGTAGCTGCAAACAGCCTGTTACTTATATCGTGATATGTCTTCGTTCAATACCAGCCACTGCACCGCCAACCCGAACCTGGTTGATTTCACCGCTCTCGCTCATGCGCAATCCTACCTTAATTTCAGAAGGACAATTCATCGAATACCCTTGCCTGAACATGACGTGCTCCACTTCCCGCAAAGATAGTTGGCCATGTTGGTACAAATAGCTGAGCAGGGCACCGTTGGATGTTCCTGTCGCGCTCTCCTCGGGAATATCGTACAGCGGCGCAAAATTCCGGCATTCCGCAGCAGCACCATCTGGAGTATCCATCGTGAACAGATGATATCCAACCACATCATATTTTTCGCTGATGGCGGTTATAGTGTCAAAATTTGGCTGAACTTCATTCAAGAGCTTCCTGCTGCGGATCGGGATCAAAATGTCCCGCAGCCCCGTCGAAACAATCTGGATGGGCAATCCGGTTTCCAGATCCTCGGCATCCATCCCCAAAGATGGGGCGATTTCCTCACAGGATATCCTTTCAAGAAATTGTGGTAAGGCTTGTGACAAATAAACAAGACCCTCAGAGCTAATATCAACATCCAAAATCCCTGCCTTGGTCTCTATCTTATAGGAGGTCCCTTCCTTTGCCAAACCCAGCGAATGCATTAGTCCAAATGCAGCAATCGTGGCATGTCCGCACAGATCAACTTCACTGGCGGGGGTGAAATAGCGGATTTTGTAATCGGCAAACAGGGATTTTTCCATAAATGCCGTCTCCGAAAAGCCCAATTCCTTCGCTATAAGCTGCATTTCGGCAGCACACAGCGAAAGGCCGCCCTCCAAAACAACGCCTGCTGGGTTACCACCACGCTCCCCTTTCACAAACGCATTTAACGTATACACTTTCACATTCATGTTCCGCTCGTCCTCTCCTTTATCTTCGAAAAATCGATGTGCGCAACCGCACGTCCCACTCGCTGCCATGAAACGGATGTCTGGGCGCCCGCGCAAATCTCTCCCGCTCCTTACGACATTGCATTATGTTCACTCCAGATGGGCTCTCCCTGCCCTATCAGTCTCCATATACACCGTATCGTTACTACTGCATGCCAGCAACACAGGTCTGGAAGACAAATAGATCCGCCTTCCAGTAAAGCCCTACCAATGCCGATTGCTGCGCATCAAGGTTGATCAGCATGGGCCAAGGGTCCATTATACCACGGACAGCCCAAAACACTCTGAGGAAGTTAATCTCATGTTTTATAGGTCGCCATAGGAGTGTATTATTTGACACTTGCTTATTCAATATGTGTCGAGCAATTAAACTCCAATTCGGAAATTTATCATTGCAACATCAATGTTCAATTCAATCTTCTGCTTTACCACTATCGATGATACGGTTCTCCGCGCTGTCTATAAAGGCAAGTTTTAGAAGGCTGTCGGCGACGATCCAATGGGAGTAATGAAAAAACTCCGAAAACCCACTACGCTCAACGGTTTTCGGAGTTCTTGTTTAGAGTCAACCCTGCGCAGTGCTGGTCTTCATCTCATAAATTTTTTGGAGCGTATGGACATGCTTCGTCTTCTGGTCATCGTCCTCTGTATGGAGATACCACTCCACAAGCCTGTATCCGAATATGAGAAGAATTATTTCGTAGACGCAATTATCAGCGATAGGCGATACATCCGTATACTCCGAGAAGCCTTTGTAATACGCAGGGACACATCGCAGGTTGTATTCGACCATGTGATCGATATCGGCTTCATCCGCAATTAGGCTTGCGAGATCCTCACCTAGGCGGCCCCATCCGGATGTATCCCAGTCGATGAGCGCGATTTTCCCATCGGCATAGATCAGGTTGGTCACCCAAAAGTCTCGATGGCATAGCACGATGGGTAATTTTTCGATGAGGGTGAGTATCTCGTCTGCGTGCTCATCGATGTCGATGAGCATTTACCGCACGTGCTGCGGGAATTCGCAGTCCTCTGAGCGTATATAATCGTAGACGACCGGCCATGACCGATAATGCAGATACGTATTCTACATGAGATCCGCATGGCTTAGGTTGGCCAGGCTCTGCAGAACAGCGGGCTGCTCCACATACAGCTTGCGTTGATAACGTCCTAACTCTAGCGCGGCCTTTTCATACATGTCACCGGTCAAGTCTAAACCGGTTACGCCATCGATATATTCCAACCATAGCTGGAATTCATTTTCTTCGGAATTGATCTCAGCGTGATAACATGCTAATGCAAAGCGGTCGCTGCCAGCGTCGACACTTCTGACACTTTTCTTTCCCCCACTTGGAACCTCCCGCCCTTATACACATTTAGCATACCAATTAAGAATTAAGTTCAATTACGGTAAACAATATATGTTCTTGTCCTAATACGGCAAACGATATAAGTTCTTGTCACTGACTTGTGACAAGAACTTATATCGTTAAAATAAAAAAAGCCACTGCTACGCGACTTTTAAGCATATATGTTCTTGTCATCCGACAAATGTTCATACATGTCGGATTCGTGCACCTACTGTACTTGATGATGGCCTTGACGGCAATCGCCCGCTGGTCGGCTTGTCTGCACCTGATTCCTTCATGGAGCTGCAGTTGTAAGAACTACATTTTTATGCATATGTCTACAGTGAAGCATTATATCGATGCCAAAAGTAATAAGTCTCCTCCTCACAACGGTTTCTGCTGATTAGCTTGCGTAAAGGACCCATTGCTAAAAGCAGCTATGGTGCTATGGCATATATTTCATCATTGTGGCCTACAATGGCAGGATGGCCCCCTTTTAGTGCAGCAGCTGCAATCTTAAGATCTTACCCAGTGGTGTGATATTCCAGAATTAATTAGAAAACGGAGCCCGCAAACCCGCGTGGCTCCATTTTCGTTGTTTCAGAATTCATTAGAATTTAAAGTCCGCTGCGGCGGAAAAGACCGTTTGTTACAGAATTCGTTAGACAAAATTTGGGGCGCAAAATGGCCGATATTCAATTTGTGTATAAATATACAACCCTCTCTTACCTGTTTTACTAATGACGGGAAAAGCTTTGTGATCATCCAGTGGATGCGTTTTACCACGCTTGTCCCCCTACTCCAAATACATGCTTTGCAAGGCTTTCCGTCTTTGATTGGTCAAGCCGAATTCTTCAGAAAAATAAGTGTCAACATTGCCATATGTCTTCTTGATCGACCCGAAGGCGGCTTCCATGAATTGTTCTTTCACTCCAAGCAGGTGTTCGATATTGCGCAATTCCACCTCATTCACATGTTCGGCAAGCTGACTCAGCAATTTCCCGTTGAAATCTTTCATCGTTTCGTTGGTGAGCAGGTAGTCTTTCATTACCGTTTCCTCCGGGACGCCGAGCGCCAGTAAGATCAAGGCGGCACCGACTCCCGTACGGTCCTTGCCCGCCGTGCAATGATGCAGAAGCCCAAGGTTGTCCGAATGCTGGATCATTTCCATTAACCGTTTATATGACGGATTGCCGAGCGGGAGCTTCGTGTACAGTCCCATCATCATTGTATCTGCGCGAAATTGTTTGAAATAGCCGTTTTTGACCATATCGACGATAACGTGTTGGTTTCGATCGGCGTTCCCAGCATTTCCCGATATGTTGATTCGAGATGCTTGATCTGCTTGAATAGCAGCAATGCGAATATTTTTTACGCCGGCAAAAACCGGATCCGGTTTCTTTTGCGCTTCATAGTCATCACGGTAATCGAAAATCGTTTTGATATTCAACGCTTGAACAGCCGCTAAATCTTGCTCCGTCAAACCGGTCAATTCATCGGAACGAAAGAAAATACCATATTTGACTTTCCTTCCATCGGCAGTTTGATAGCCTCCCATATCGCGGAAATTATGTGTTCCTTCGAGAACGATTATTCTCTGCCCCGGATACGCCCCATCACGTGTTGTTGACATAAGTATCACCTCATAGTGTTCAATTCGCAAACTCTTTCCGGGTCTGAAGAGTCAATACCGCCGGCACCAACCCTTCCGAAGACGCTTCAATGCGAATTTCCCCAGCCTCGTCCAGCAAGCGCGTAATCCCGTATTTTTGTTTCGCTTCCTTGAATAAGCGGCAGTAGGGACCTCCCTCTAACCGTCTGAGGAATATCGATGCCAAAATAGCCAAGGATCGTCGGCATCAAGTCGATGTTTTGCGTGATGGCCGAAATCCATTTGGAGACGGGATCAGTCCCCGGCAGATGGGTCATGAGCGGAAGATGGTCAATTTCTTTCGATGAATTCGATTCCTCTCATTACCGTGACTGCGAGAGGCATGTCATCCTCTTCCTTCAAAAATTGACGGTTTACCCAGTCCTGCCGACACAGATCGCCCGGCTTCGGATTGCTTAATGTTTCCGGAATAGGCGGCGCTTCCACCTGCCCTTTTCACGCATCGCCTTCTTGTCCTCTTACAAACTCCCATGAGTTGTATTTCGTATGGTAGGTGGCTCCGCCATCCTTGAATAAGGGGTATGGTCCGTCGTCAGATGGGTGTATACCTTGTTCTTTTTCAACAATTCGATCACCGATATGTCATACGGTTCCAAAGGTCCCCAACTTTTGTGCAAAAAGTTGTATCGTCCCGTATGCAGCTCTCTGCGTGCGGGCATGCAAGGCAAGCTGCCTGCATAACACATTTCGAACGTGACCATTCATTCCGAGAGCCTCTCAAAGTTGGGAGCCCTGATCCAATCGCATCCGTAATTCGGAAGCATATGTTTATTCAACGAATCGAACATAAGCATGACTGCTCTCATACCTGTCAACACTCCTTTTACATATCTGATCCGGTTCCATTCAGCCGTTCAACCATATGATTCAGCATTTCTTCCGTAAATGCTCCCTGGCTAAAGGCAGCGGCGGCACGCAAAGGCATGAATTTCAGTATGGCTGCGAACATTTCCGATGTTCCTTCGTCGTTCGCAGCACTGAACAAAGGATTTCCTTTGAATCCCCGCAAAAATTGTTTTACGATATCTGCAGTATAAGGATCCGCCATTAAATCTCCGATCGTTGTATTTCGCGTGTAAGTTCTTCGAATGAGAACGGTGGATTGTATTTGTACGGTTTCTTTCAAACGAATTTCGGCGGCTGATTGCCCGATCATTATTTCGTAATCTCCGCTTTCTACGTGCCAATCTCTGATGTCCGTGTTGTAATACGCGAATGCCCGCTTATCGAGGATAAAACGTACCGTCTTCTCTTCACCGGGCTGCAAAGCGATTTTGCTAAAGCCTTTAAGCTCTTTAAATGCTTTGCTGACCGTGCTTTCAACGTCCCTCACATAGAGCTGCACGATTTCTTTACCGGCTACGTCACCTGCATTTTTCACCTTCAAACTCACCTGAAGCTGATCCGTATCCAGCATAGCTTGGCGATTCAGTTTTAAATCAGTGTACTCGAACGTTGTATAGCTAAGCCCGTGACCGAACGGAAACAACGGTTCGATCTCTTTTTTATCGTAATACCGATAGCCTACAAACAAGCCCTCGCTATATTCAACCGTATCTCCTTCACCCGGGAAGTTCAGGTAGGACGGGTTATGCGACAACTTTTGCGGAAATGTTTCGGCAAGCTTGCCACAAGGATTCGCATCTCCGAACAGCAAATCGGCGATCGCTCCGCCCAGCGCTTGACCTCCCAAATAACCTTCCAGCACGCCCTGCACCTTATCGATCCACGGCATTTCAATGGGAGCTCCGTTGCTCAATACGACGACAATATGCTGTTGAACCTCGGCGATCGCATCAATCAACTGCATTTGATTGTCCGGAATTCTTAGATGTCCCCTATCATAGGCTTCGGATTCATAGCGATCGGGCAACCCTGCGAAAATAACGGTCACCTGCGACTTTCCGGCAGCTTCTACCGCTTCTTTTACAAGCTGTTCATCGATTTCGTCGTCTTCCAGGTTATACCCCTTTGCAAAGGACATTAGAGCCTGGCCGGATACTTTCTTAGCCAATTCTTCATAGATGTTATCCAGCTTCATCGGCTTGATGCGGGAGCTTCCTCCCCCTTGGTATCTAGGCTGCTGCGCAAAAGCTCCGATAACGCAGATAGTCGCGTCCTTGGACAAAGGCAGAATGCGTCGCTCATTCTTTAAAAGCACCATGCTTTCCCTGGCCGCTTCCCTGGCTAATTGATGATGCTCTTCTTGGTTGAATGTCACGGTCTTTTTATTTTCCGCTGCCCTAAAGACTATCGTCAGTATTCTTTCTACCGCTTGATCGACTATATCCTCGGACATGCTCCCGTTCCGTACAGCCTCGACTATTTTACGATCGCCCGCTCCGTTACTTGAAGGCATCTCCAATTCCAGACCGGCGAGCAAACCAGGAACCCTTTCATCCACGGCGCCCCAATCCGAAACGACGAACCCTTCCAATCCCCACTCTTCCTTCAAAATATCGTTCAACAAGTACTTGTTCTCGGAGCAATACTCTCCGTTCACCTTGTTGTATGCGCACATGACGGTCCAAGGCTGAGCCTGTTTAACAGCACCCTCAAAGCTGGACAAATAAATTTCACGAAGGGTTCGTTCGTCTACAACCGCATCCACGGACATTCTTCGGTGCTCTTGGTTATTGACGGCATAATGCTTGAGTGACGTTCCTACGCCTTGACTTTGAACGCCTGCGATATGATTCGCCGCCATCTCGGTTGACAAATAAGGGTCCTCTGAAAAGTATTCAAAATTTCTGCCACATAACGGGGAACGTTTGATATTGGCAGCCGGCCCAAGCAAAATCCCGACATCCTCCGCTTGGCATTCGACGCCAAGCGCCTCGCCGACCTTACGGATCAAATCCCGATCCCATGAACAGGCTAATCCTGCACCGGAAGGGAAGCATGTAGACGGCACGCTATCCATAATACCCAAATGATCGGAATCGCCTTTTTGTTTGCGAAGACCATGAGGTCCGTCGGTAAGCATAATGGACGGGATCCCCAGCCGTTCAACGCCTTTTGTATGCCAGAAATCCAGGCCTGAGCATAATCCGGCTTTTTCCTCCAGAGTTAGTTGGCTGATCAATTGCTTGATTCGGTCTTTCATATCGAATCCCTCCACATATTCAATGTCGTTATCCCTTTACCGAGCTCGCGATTCCTTCCACAAAATAACGCTGGAATAGAATGAAGATTATGATAATCGGTACGATCGCGATTCCCGCCCCGGCCTCCCGGCTTTATCGATTCGACTAACGTTTTCAGTTGCTCGCGATCATCCGTCATCCCGATCGTACAAAGCAGTTGTCCGACTTTTTCCCTCACATCCATCGCAGCCAGCGTTTCTCGGACCCACTGAATATCCTCTTCCTGCAAAAAAACGGATTTGCCGCCAAATTTACCACGATTGTTTTCCCCTTTATTCCAAACACATGCTCTGCAAAGCTTCCCGTCTCGACTTTGTTAAGCCGAATTCCTCTGCAAAATAAGCATCATAACCTCCATACGTATTCTTGATAGATCCCAAAGCGGCTGACAAGAACGCTTCGTTAACCGTGAGGATATGGTTCAAATTTTGCAAAACTGCTTCGTCCGCATGTTCAGCCAACCGTTTCAGAAGATTCCTGTTGAACGATTTCATCGTCTCATTGCTTAAGAGATAGTCTTCCATGACCGTTTGTTCGGAGACACCCAGCGCAAGCAAGATGAGAGCGGCTCCGACCCCGGTTCGGTCTTTGCCCGACGTACAATGATGCAGTAGCCCCAATTGATCCGGATCCTGGATCGTTTCCATTAATCGTTTGAACGAATGATTGTTAATCGGAAGTTTCGTATACAATTCCGTCATGTAGGTTTCCGCGCAGAAACTTTTGAAGAAGTCGTTTTTAACCAATTCTTTCAGAAGATGGCCTTGCTGTTCCTCCCCTTCAGGAGCGGCCGGCAAATTCATTTGCTCATGCTGATCCTCAGTGTTCGCCGGTATCCGTATATTTTTTGCATTAGGGAGAACCGGATCCGGCATTATGCGCGATTCATGATCGCCGCGGTAATCGAAAACCGTTTTGATATTCAACGTTTGCAAGAATGTTAAATCCTGCTCCGTTAAACCGGTCAAGTGATCGGAACGAAAGAAAAGGCCGTATTTTACTTTGCGGCCATCGGACGTTCGATAGCCTCCCATATCTCGGAAATTATGCACGCCTTCGAAGGGAATGACCCGATTGGCGGGATATGCGGCAAATTGGCTTGTTGACATAGCTGCACCTCTTTAGCGAAATATTTATTATTCAAATCTCATCACCATAAAAATCCCCCCCTCTTCTCGATATGGCTTAAGAACAGAGGGGGAAGGCTTTTTTAATAATCACTGATCGTTCAGTTCGTTAGGTCTTTCCGGGATTGAAGGGTCAATACGGCCGGTACTAACCCTTCCGAAGACGCCTCAATGCGTATCTCTCCTGCCTCATCTAGTGACTGAATCAATGCCAAGGCGTAGCCATTGAACACGCTTCTCGTATCTCCTTTGTCCGATTCGTGACAACCCGGGTCTCCGTTCCCTAGACCAAGCAGCTTGCCTTCACCTGCTACATGGAACCGGATCAGGTTGCCCGCAACCGGTACTACCCTTCCCGATTGATCCCTCACCGAAACCGTGACCATGGATACGTCCTGGCCGTCAGCGAGCAGTTCCGACCGGTTAGCCTCCAAATGAACAGAGTATGCTTCCATTGTGGTCTCTTTCCGCTCTGCTGCTACCATCACGCCATCCCGATAAGCGATGGCTTCGAGAAGACCGGGTTCATAGGCTACCTGCCACGATAATGTGATCTCGCCCGCTTCAGTCTCCGCTTGCTTCTTGCCCAAGCTTTGGCCGTTCAACACCAGCTCCACTTCACTGCAGTTGGTATACACGCGGACCTCCACCTGCTGTCCCAGCCGATCCGGCCAGTTCCAGTGCGGCATAAGATGGACGATAGGCTCGTCCTTCCAGATCGATTGATAGAAATAGTAAGAGTCCTTGGCAAATCCGCAATAATCCAGGATGCCGAAATGCGATAGCACAGACGGCCACTGGAACGGCGTCGTCTCCCCGCGATAATCGAAACCCGTCCATACGAACAAGCCGCCCGAAAAACGGTTATTTAAGAAATAACGCCAGCTTCGTTCAGGTGTTGACGTGCCGCCCGCTCCGCCCAGATTGCCTACATCCACCTCCTTACCGAGCATCGTATATCTCGAGCCGTAGCTGGAGCACCGCCCGCCCTCTGGATCATCCTCATAGACGCCTCTTGCCGAGAAGAAGGAGACATTCTCCGTATTCAGGACTTTGGCTTCAGGATGGGACTGGAACCATTCACCGATCGTTTGACTTCCTTTTATAGACTCGGCATAATTAACGCCATTGACCTCAATGTCCATTCCTTGCTGACTTAGATTGGCAGCCGTAACAGGACGGGTGGAATCAATTCGCTTCGTCAAATCCTGAAGGCGCTTCAGCATCCGATTCGCTTGATAGCTGCCGCTGATCTTCTCTTCATTGCCGAGACTCCACATAAAGATGCTTGGATGGTTGCGGTCACGGTACAGCATGGATTTCAGATCATCGAGCTTGATCTCTGTACTCTCCGAGATCCGGTTCTCGTTCATAACCAGCATCCCGAGTCTGTCGCATGCATCGAGCAGCTCCGGTGCCGGCGCATGATGGGCGCAGCGGTAAGCGTTACAGCCCATTTCCAGCAGGCGTTTGATTTTATATTCATGCACACTGTCCGGCAGCGCGATGCCCACGCCGGCGAAATCCTGGTGATTGCAAGTACCTTTCACTTGTACGTACTTACCATTAAGGTATAATCCATTCTGACGGTATTCCACCGTACGGATGCCGAAAACGGTCCGATACGTGTCGACAATTTGCCCATCGTGAATCAGTTCAGTTATAGCTTCATACAGATGCGGCATGTCCAGCGACCAGAGCAGCGGATTCGTCACTTGAACCGATTGAAGAACCGTTTGCTTGTCGATTCCCGGCGTTTCGCAGTCGGATTCCGTGACGGCGACGAGTTCCCCATCCGGATTCAAAATGCTTGTTCGAATGCCGTACTTCATCGGCTGCGGATATTCGTTGCTTACCGTCGTTTCTACCGTAATCGCGGCCCTTTCATTGTCCATTCGCTCGGTTCTGACGAAGGTTCCCCAGCGGTCCACATGCAGGTAATCATGTTTGGTTAACCAGACATGGCGGTAGATGCCTCCGCCTTCGTACCACCAGCCTTCGTCTCCGCCTGTCGTATCCGTTCGGACCAGGATGACATTATCCCCTTCCTCATCCCCATATTTCAGCAGGTCCGTGATGTCATAATGAAAGCTGGTATAACCGCTGAGATGGTCGCCGACGAAACATCCGTTCACCCAAACCGAGCTGTTCCGCATTACACCGTCAAATTCGATGATGATCTTCTTACCTTCATCCTCCTGCGGAATTTGAAATACCTTGCGGTAATAACCCACTCCATTGGGCAGATAACCTTGAAACGCGCCCCCGCGTTCCGGGTTGTACGGCTGTTCCAACCTCCAATCATGCGGTAGATTAACACCCACCCAGCCTGTAATCTTATCCTTTGGCGTATCCGAGCCGTAAATTTGGGCAATTTCGAAGTTCGGATCTCCCAGTAATTCTCGAGCGACATTCTGGGTGATACGTGCAGCTTCGCCGATTGCAAAGGGCTCATGTCTCTCCTCACCCAGCGCATTCGTCAGGCCGGCGATCATGCCGGCTTTTTTTACCGTCTTGACAATTTTCCCTACCTCACCGACATGAAACATCCAGTTTCGA
The DNA here is from genome assembly GCF_000739915.1 of Paenibacillus chitinolyticus NBRC 15660. Taxonomy (GTDB): domain Bacteria; phylum Bacillota; class Bacilli; order Paenibacillales; family NBRC-103111; genus Paenibacillus_F; species Paenibacillus_F chitinolyticus. The sequence goes on from NZ_BBJT01000001.1 coordinate 367,574, forward strand.
TCAAAATTTTCTCTGGTTCTCATAAACAACGGCTCCTTTTGCGTCTTAATCTTATTTTCGAAAGAGTATCTCCATAGCAATCAATCTTACTCGGCTGTATCTATTTTTAATTCTTTCGATTCGGCAGCCGGTTTCAAAGCAGGCAAATAACTGGATTCCGTCCACAGCACCATGTCCAGCGCCGTAATTTCTTCCAGCGCTTGGACGATATTTTCTTCTTGATGATTTTTGACCGTGAAGCAGAGTTGCATCGTAGGCATACCTCCGGCCTCAGGCGGCGCGTGTTCATCCGGCATCATTTTGACGTTGGCGATTTGGATCCCTTGTTCGCCGAATTTGGAAGCAACCTTCCCAAGAACGCCTGGCATATCGATAATCGTACACTTGACCTCGTGCTTTTTGCGGTGGCGCAACAAATGTTTCTCCCACTTGTTCAGCACGTATAGACTGATAATGACGAAAAACGTACACAGAAATGCGACAAACAAAAACCCCGCTCCGACGCAAAGGCCGATTGCCGCCACAACCCAAACCGAGGCCGCGGTCGTGAGCCCTTTGATGACAGACCCGTTGCGCAGAATCGCACCCGCACCCAAAAAGCCGATCCCGCTGATCACCTGAGCGGCCAGACGGGCAGGGTCGATCCGGACGTTGGATTCGGCAACAAAGTCGGAGAATCCGTAAATCGAAAGCAGCATAATGGTGGTCGAGCCGAGACAGACGAGAATATGGGTGCGGAAGCCTGCCGCATGGTTGTTCCACTCCCGCTCGATGCCGACCAATCCGCCCAAAACTGCGGCGAGGACCATGCGTACGAACAAATCCCAATGACCAAGTTGCCAAACATTAGCAGCGGCGCCGGTCAATATCATCCCCCCCTTATTTCAAACATATATTTTGCAGAGTGTCCTGCCCTTGAAAAAGGAATTACGCGTTGCATGCCTATGCACTTCGTTGTTATTTTTTTGCGCCCGATTTCAAGTCTTTTAAGATGGCTGCCATTTTCTCGTCCGTAAACATCGGATCGGAAAAATTGAAAAGCGACTTCAACGAAAACGCTTTGACATAGTCGATCTTCGGCGATGCCAAAAGATCCGGAAGATACCGCTCCAATACGCGACTGCTGCAATCATCGGCCAGCAACTGACCTACTGTTGTATACTCGTCAATCACTCGTTCTACAAGGAGAAAATTCCTGGATTTCAACCATGCTTCGCACAGCTTTGTCCATGCTTGCGCTTCCCGATGGCCGCCGGCCAGTCCGAGTCCATGAGGACCGCTTTCAAAAAGATGCATTTCGAAAGAAACCCTAAACTTCCTGAGCGCTGCCGCGAACATTAAACAATTCTCAGCCTGAACGACCGGATCGTCTGCCGTGATCCACATAAAAGTCGGCGGTGTTTCCTCCGTTACTTGCTTTTCACTTGATAACAGCTCGATCAGAGCACGGTCGTTTTGCCGCTCCCCCATCAATACCGACTTGCACGATACATTCGTAAATTCGCCCATCGTAATGAGAGGATAACAGAGCACGAGCGCATCGGGACGGCTGCTGTATCGTTCGATCGGATCATTGGCTTGCGGATTGCCGTTGTCAAAGCTCGTACCTGCCATCGAAGCAAGATGGCCTCCGGCTGAAAATCCCAACATGCCGATTCGCTTGGGATCAATATTCCATTCAGTCCCTCTATGCCTGATCGTTCGTATGGCCCGCTGAGCATCATGAAGCTGGCTCGGATATTGTGCCGGAGTAACCCTATAATGAAGGACAAAAGCCGAAATGCCGATCGCGTTCAACCACTTGGCGACAGGCTCGCCTTCATGAACAGCCCGATGCGTATAGCCTCCGCCAGGACAAACGATGACGGCTGGAAACGGTCCTTCCCCTTCCAGCAAGTACGGTGTTAAGCTGGGACAACCTTCGTTGAATCCCTGCAATGCGGGTTGGTCGTGCCACAAAGGAATATTCATTGTTATTCCTCCACCAACATACTTTTTATTTTTTCCGCAACGGCACTTCCGAGCTTCCGGTGTTGTTCCGCTTCGAAATGAATGCCGTCTGCCTCACTGGAAACGATCACGGTCGAAACATCCATGATAGACGCATCGGTATACGGACTAAGCATTGCGAATGCCTCGCCCAATTGTTTAGACTTCTCTTCCCCGCCCTTGAACATGCCTGCGAATAATCCAGTTTCCTTGATTGGCGGCGGAACTAGAATCAGAACCTGAGGGACTATCGTAATCCCCGGCCTTGAAAAAGTCGTTTTTACGAGTCCGGCAAGCGACAGGGTGCTCATCGCGATATCTAGCGCTGAGACGGAAAACCGCTCTTTCAAATCATTCGTTCCGAGCATGATCACGACAAGATCAAGCGGCCTGTGAGACAGCAGGCAGGTCGGCCAGTACTCTTTTCCACTCATGATTCCATCGATCGGATCCGCCCACACTGTCGTCCTCCCGGGCAAGCCTTCCTCGACAATGTCGTAGCCGTCTCCCAGTTCCTTACGCAGTACGCCCGTCCACCGAACATCCGCCGGAAACCGAACTCCTCGATTCTGCGGATCGGCTCCCCATGTATTTGAATCTCCGAAGCATAAGATCGTTCTCGTGCCGGTCATCTGTAAACACCTCCAAAATAATAGTGTCAACCTTTGACGGCGCCAACCGTCAGGCCTTTCACGAAATACTTCTGAAAGAATGGGTATGCGACCAGCAGCGGAACGACCCCGATCGCGGCTATGGCCATGCGCATGGAGGTGAGCGGAAGATGACTTGTCGCGACGACCTCCGTCGATGACTGCAAAAATTGCGCATCGAGTAAAATCCGGTTGAGCATGTTTTGAAGGCTGAAGTACCGGCTGTCGGTAATGTAAATCAATCCGTTAAACCAATCGTTCCAGTACATAATCGTATAAAACAACCCGACCGTAGCCAAAACTGGCGTCGATAACGGCAATACGATTTTCGCGAAAATTTTCCATTCCTTCGCCCCGTCGATGTAGGCCGATTCGATGATCGGCTTCGGAATCGAGGTTGCAAAGAACGTTCGCATCAGGATGACGAAAAAACCGTTCATCAACAGGCTCGGAATGATCAGCGCCAGTATCGTATTTTTAAAATTGAAATAATTGGTGTATAGCAGGTAGGTCGGCACAAGGCCTCCGTTAAACAGCATCGTGAAAAATACGTAGAAGGACAGTATCTTGCGAAATGGCATCTCGGTCCGTGACAGCGGATAGGCAAGCAACGCCGTTAGAGTCAATCCTACAGCCGTTCCGACCACCGTCACGAGAATCGTAATTCCATAAGCGCGCAGTATATTAGCTGAGTTCGTCCATAAATATTCGTATGCCGAAAAACTGACGGCTTTCGGGAAGAAAGCATATCCATGGCGAATGATTTCCATGTCGTCCGTAAGAGAAGCGGAGAGCAGCAACCAGAATGGCATGATGCAGAAAAATGTAAATACCAGCATGACGATGTTGATCGTCCATTGATAAAATTTGCCGGATGATGGCATGGGAACTCCCCTTTCTAGAACAGTGCATTGTCTTTGTTGAATTTTCTCACGACCGCATTGGAAGTCAGCACCAGAACAAACCCGACGAGCGCTTGATACAAGCCTGCGGCCGACGACATCCCGATATCGCCCATATTGACCAATGCGCGGTACACATACGTATCGATCGTGTTCGTGACCGGCATTAGGGCGCCCGTGTTAAGCGGCACTTGGAAGAACAGGCCGAAGTCGGAATAGAAAATGCGCCCGATTGCAAGCAGTGTCATAATCGTAATAACCGGCGCAATGAGCGGAATCGTAATCATTTTGATTTGCTGCCACCGGTTCGCGCCGTCTATTTTAGCCGCCTCATAGTACTCTTGATCGATGCCGATAATCGCAGCCAAGTAGATGATGCAAAGATGCCCTACGCCTTTCCAGGCGTGTACGATTGTCAGGATCCACGGCCAGTATTTCGTTTCGCTATACCAAGAAATAGGCTCTAGGCCGAAAAAGGGGAGCAGAGTCTTGTTCATGAAGCCTTTTTCGACGTCCAGGAAACCGAGCACGAGGTAACCGACGATCACCATGGAGATCAAGTGCGGAAGCAGGATCAATGTTTGGTACGTTCTCGATAAAATGCGCTTGCGGATTTCATTCAGCAGGATCGCAAGCGAAATCGCGATTGTCGTATTAATGACAATGAAGGACAGATTGTACAATAACGTGTTGCGGGTGATGATGTATGCATCCTTCGTCTTGAACAAATACTCGAAGTTCTTGAAGCCGACCCACTCGCTCCCCCATATGCCCTTCGCGAAATTGACGTCTTTGAACGCAATGGCGATGCCGAACATCGGCAAATAATTGTTAACGAGAAAGTAGAGTAGCCCCGGCAGCGTCATGAGCACGAGCATCCGGTATTTTTTTGCCTTCCTCATCTCAAGCCGCAATACCGACATTTTGCTTGCCTTCATACGTTACTACCACCTTTTGCTGTCATTGTTTTGTGCATGTTTTCATCTTATAGCAATTTGTCCGCCCCTACTTCCATGATCCCGACATCATATTTTTGAGTTTCCGACATCGGCTTGACTGTATCCGCGATGGCGTAAAAAACCCCCCCGTTCGAGACATTCCGTCTTTTACAGGAGGATCCGTCGGATTATTTATTGGCCGCTACCCAAGCGTCAAGCTGCTTTTGCTTCTCGGCAATGACCTTGTCGATGCCTGCCGCTTTCATTTGCTTGATATACTCGGGCAATACCTTAGCGGGATCCACCGTACCGGTCTCCAAAGCGAGAGCGTACTGGTCCCTCACATTCGTAAGAGCCGCGATTTCCGTCTTAACAGGCTCCGGATTGTAAGTGAAGCCGAGCGCTTTCGATTTTTTCGAATTCTTAATGAATTCCGCCAGCTTCTGGTTACGGTCCGGATCTTCCCCGTTGAACACATAGGAGAGGAACATATTTCCGAATAGCCAGTTTTGGTAAGGGTAATAGCCGCTATTCGAAGCGTTCACGCCCTGTGGGAAATCGATGATATCATCTGATTTTTTTACGTAATGCTGCCCTTCGATTCCCCAGTCGAGCAAATTGATAAAATCTTTGTCTGTATACATCAAATTAAGCAGCATCATAGACCTTTCCGGGTTCTGCGCGTTTCTGGGAATGCTCCACATATACGAGGTGATGTTGGTAGTGGTCGTGACGGCCGGCAACAGGCGCACCTCGATCAAATCTTGTCCTACACTTAAAGAATTTGCCGCTTGGCTAAATGGACTCATATGGTGGAACGTCGAGAAGGCTTTTCCTGCCTTCATCAAATTTTGCCAAACTTCATTACTGGTTGCCGCATCTTTAGCAATATATCCGGCCAAATACCATCTTCTTGTCGTATCCAGCAGCTTGGCATATTCTGGAGTTTCAACCCAATTGGCTACCCTCATCCCGTTATCGTGCGCCGGCAGCACACCGAGGCCGTCTCCCAAAGGATCCAGCATGCCACCGACGAAAGGGCTGCCGAGAATCGAGTTGGCAAACTTGATCACCGGAGTCACATCAGGCTCATTCTCCTTGATCACCTTGAATACGGCGTCAAGATCGTCCAGCGATCTGATCGCTTTCGTATCGATTTTGTACTTGTCCACAAGATCCTTGCGCATCGAGATGCCGTAGTCGTTCGCAAAGTCCCGGACAGTCGTTATCCCGTAAGATTTCCCGTTGATCCTGGTCGCTTTTAAGTAAGCCGGATCCAGATCGTCCAGCGCTTTTTGGGCGCCTTGACCGTATTTGGCAATGTAGTCGTCAAGCGCAAGATAGTTGCCCTTGGCCACTTGCTGCTCGTACGTGCCTCGGCCGCTTACGATGAGGTCCATTTTCTCGTTGCCGGACAGCATCAGTGTGGTTTGCTGCGCCCAGGCGCCTTTAGTGATCTGAACGAGCTTCACGGTCGCATTGATTTTTTCCTTCGTAATCTTGTTGATTTTTTCTTGTACGGCTTTCAAGTCTTTCTGCTCGCCGGCAACCGGAAACACCATCGTCAGTTCAACGGGCTTCAGGTCCGGGTTCGCGCTGCCCGACAGTTCAGGAGCTCCGCTCGCATTCGGTTGGTTGCTCGAGCCCGAGCTGCAGGCCGTGACCAGAGTAGACGTTGCCAGCACGGAAATCAGAAGCATTGCAGCGCTCTTCATGCTTTTCTTCATGTATGAACCCCCTATTTTGATTGGTCTTGCCGCTTGCTATTATTATTTTATTGAAGTTCCCGTTTACCCGCTTTCAAGAATCCGTTCTCTCGGTTTCGAGATTCCGTCCACATAAAGAGAAAAACGCCAGTTGGCGTCCTTGATGTACATATTTCGTTTACATGCCGGAAGAGAATCTTTTCCGATATTCTTGAGGCGTCATCAAGACTTCCTTCTTGAAGAGGGTGGAGAAATAAGAGAAATTAGCGAAGCCTACCGCCAAAGCGACGTTGCTTATCGAAGTTTCCGATTTGGCCAGTAGTTCTTTCGCAAGACCGATCCTTTCTTTCAGAATATACTCCGATATCGAGAGACCTGTTTCCTTTTTGAAAAGCTTGACAATGTGGTCGGGACTAAGTCCAATGTAGTCGGCAATGTACTGTCTGGACATCTCCTGATCGATATTCGCCGATATATACCGCTTGATCTTTTCCACCACTGTCTCGTTCGAACCAAGCGCTTCGATGGAAGTCATTGCAAATTCAAGGACGTCCGTTACCCAGTCTTGCAGATTCTTGACGCTCTCGGCGGCAGACGAAATACGTTCCGGCGCGAAATGATCCGCTAAAATATCGTCCGTATACAACCCTTTCTGCTGAAGCGTATGCAGAACCATCTGTAGGAAGCTTAAATAAAACTGCTGTAGGCTTTTCGAGTTCAGCCCTTCGATCCGCTTAAGCGACTCCAGAAAATCTTGCGACTCAGCCATCAGCTTCTTCTTGTCCCCCTGCTTGATCAGCTCGGACCATATTCTCATCGGAGGCATGGGAAAAGGCGTTTCATTTGCCATCTTCTCGTCGATAAGCACGACCCGGTCGACGGCGTTCACTTGATTCTTTCTAAGCGCTACCAAATTTTCAACCATATCGCGCACGCCGTGTATCTCCGACGGTTGACCGATATAGCAGGACAAATGGCAATAAAAATATTGGTTACACGTCTCGATGAACAAACCGCAGCGTTTTATGAGCTCTTCGCGGAACTTCTCTCCGCTCGCCTCTATCGCATGTTCCGTAGAAAACACCGCCAATAACTGATTGGCCTTGATGCGAACGATGTGAGCCGTTGCAACCTGATGGATGACCAATTCCTCCAAGGCGTTCGTTAGCGCGTACTCCATAATTTGGGCATCGCGAGCGCTCAGTTCTTTTTTCCAGTGTTGAATGCCGATCAAAATGGGTAAAAACTTCATCCTGCTCGTATACGGTATATTGTGCTTCCCGATAGCCTCCATGATTTTATCCGGCTGGGATGGAATGACCTGCTGCAGCACATCCTGCCAGAACCGCTCGATGACGATCGATGACGATTTCCGGTCTTTGCTTATTTTCTTGATCATCTCCGTCATGACTTGCTCCAGCTCTTCGGGTGGCGCAGGCTTGAGCAAATACTCGAAGCTCCCTAGCTGGATCGCTTTTTTCGCGTATTGAAAGTCGGCATGGCAAGTCAGAAAGACGCACTCCGTCCAAGGATGCTCTTCCCGTACCCACTCATAGAGTTCGAGTCCGCTTCCTTGCGGCATCTCGATATCGCATATCATCATGTCGAACGGATGTTCACTAAACTTTTCCTTCGCTTGACGTGCATTGTTCGCTACAGATACGTGAATGATGCCGAATTTTGACCAGTTCACGCTTGCCTTAATGCCGTTCGCGGTAAATTCTTCGTCGTCCACGATCAATAACCGGTACATACTCTCGCCCCTATCCTTTCATGATCGGCAAAAAAATATCGACAATGGCGCCGTTATCGTTTGAAAACCCGATGATCGCCTGACCCCCGTACAACAGCCGCAGTCTTTGCCGGGCATTCCAAATCCCGATATGCTCACCTTCTTCAGTCGTCAGCTTGATGTCTTGTCTCAGCTTCTCGAGCACCTCGTTCTCATAACCCATGCCCGTATCGCGAATGCGGATATGAAGCCGTTCCTCATCATTCCGGTTATCCCGTTCGATTGAAATCTCGATATGGGTAGGCTCGTCCGTGTTGACCGCATGCTTGATCGTGTTTTCTGCAAAGCTTTGAATGATCAGCGGGGGAATACAACAATCGAGCAGGTCATCCGGGACGGTAATGGCGTACGTCAAGCTTCCCGGAAACCGGATCTTCTGGATGTTCAAATAATTTTTCGTATGACCCAGCTCGTCCCGAACTAGAACATGATCCGTATGGCTGCGAAACATGAAGCGGAAATATCTGATTAATGAGAGGGAAAGCTCTTGAATCAACCCGTATTTCCTCTCCTGGGCCAAATAATAAACGACATTCAGACTGTTCAAAAAGAAGTGCGGGTTGACTTGCAGCTGCAAATGCTTCAGCTCCGCTTTCTGATTGATCAATTGCTCCTCATAGACATCGATTTTCAGCTTCTGAATGTCGGTCACCATGCTGTTGAACATCTCGTTCATCAGTTCGAATTCGTTAGAGGTCGGTTTCTTCGCTATTCGCATCTCCAAGTGACCCTCTTTGATCCTTCGCATGGCCAGTACGATTCGGTTAATCGGACGGAGTACGACTCTCCTCATGAAATAGAAGGCAAGCAGTAAGATCAAGACGGTCCCTGCCGCAATTAGTGAAATAATCCTCTGCAAATAAGGCAGCTTCTGGAGAATGCTTTGATCGGGGACCACAGCGACCAGTCCGAAATCTCCTTTGCCGGAATGCTCTCCGATCACCAGATACCCTTCATCGAAACCGCTTAAACGGTACGACTTAGGCGTATAGGAAAGATCGATTCCCTGTTCTCTAAAAAATGATTCGTCCTTTAGCGGCTTGTGGTTGCCATCAACCAGCAGCGCTCTCCCATCGGCGCCGAGATCCAAAAGATTGAGCGGCCCCGTCACATCCTGCGTATTTACGCCAGCCCCGATATATAAACCACCAACCTTTATGATATATAACAAATAATCCTTTTTATTAGCGCGAAATACGGACCACTTCCCTGTCTGAAAACTCTCTGCCGATTGCCCGTCATCAATAAGCCAGACGATGGCATCCTTTATAGACTGATTGTCGGTGTCAGCCGAGCCTGTCTGCTTGGGGGCAAATACCAAATCGTTGTTAATGGGCGAATATATGAAAAAATAGTCGAGTCCCTCGTAGTAAGTCACATTATTCACCAGTTGTTTGAATTGCCAAATGCGTTCCATTTTATACAAATCGATATCGATCTCAGGAGACCGGTCGAGAACGTGCAGTCCTGTTACCTCCGAGGCATACTTCAGCAAATAGCTGTCAATGTCGGCTAACGACTTGTCGATCAACCCCATATAGAGGCTGATCATGTTGCTGTTAGATTGCGCGACCTGGTTGCGAACAACCTGGATCGAATAGAAGTTTGTATAAATCAGGAAGAGAACAATCGGCAGCATAATAAGCATGAGCCCCGTGATCAGCTTAAATCGGAGCGAATTGAATATTGTAGAAGGTGGTTTTCTCATGTTGTCCATGTTCCCTTCGTCCCTTTAATGATAATTATTTTACCACATAGACGGCATGACTTTTACGGCTCGTTTCCCCTGATCGTCTTGACAATGATACCTGATTGCTAAAAATGTTCCTTGTGTCTTGCAATCTATTCGTTTCTAGTCAGTTTATAGCGCCTATAGTCATTTGTGGTAATCTTACCCTTCATAATAAATGTATAGATGGGTTGCCTGCTTTCAAGATTCCGTCTTATACTTTTTGAGTTTCCGAGTCATCAGACCTCACCCATTCATCTCAAACAGGATTTCTAAACCCAACTCCTCCCAAGAAGGGTTTAGAAACAAAGAAAACGCCCGTTCCATCCAGGCACGGACCAATGACATGAGATGACGTTTTATCGTTCAAACAAGGCAGCCGCAAGATGTCCTTAGGTTTCTTGGTTAATTCGTCTTCAGGAATTCCAGTCCATAGGGATAACTCTCCATTGGTGGGATCCCCTTTCTCTTGCACAATTTGGTCATCTACAATGACTACAGGCAATACATCCGTTCCCTTTTCAGCAAGGAGTTTATTAATTACTTGGTTAGAAACAAAAGCATCCGGCTCGCTAGCCAAGTTAAACCGGGAGATATCAATCCCTTTGGTTTTTAAATGATGAACCGCGGATGAGATCCGGATTAATTCTGGATCTACGCTTGGTCCACATACACCGGTTGAACAACACATTGCCGGATCATAAATTTGAATCTTTTTCCTGGCTTTGATCTCCTTTTTTAAAGAAACAGCCGAGAATATCTCGGCTGTTTCTATTCCTATTCACCTGTTTTTGCAAAACTTTCAATGCGCGCACCAATTTGATCACGCACTCTTTGGAAAACAGCCCATTTCTCTTCATCTGTACCTTGCGCCTTGGCTGGATCATCGAATCCCCAATGCTCACGACGGACTTGTGGAGGAGTCATCGGGCAGCGATCCACTGCATCCCCACATAGTGTAACAACTAGATCTGCTGTGTTGAGACGTGTTGAGTCAATCACATCGGATGTCTGATTTGAAATATCTACGCCTACTTCATTCATTGCTATAACAGCATTGGGGTTAAGGCCATGAGCTTCGATGCCGGCACTATAAACATTCCAACTGTCACCCAGATATTTTTTTGCCCATCCTTCTGCCATTTGGCTGCGGCATGAATTTCCCGTGCATAAGAAGTAGATCGTCTTTTTTTCCATGATTGTATGCTCCTTTTATTATAAAATGATGGTTAACCAAAGATACAAACCTAAAAGTGTGATAAAGAGAGTCGGGATCGTTAAGATAATCCCTGTTTTAAAATAAGTCCCCCATGATATTTTGACTCCCTTGGAGGTCAAGACATGCAACCACAAAAGGGTTGCCAGCGAACCGATTGGCGTAATTTTAGGACCTAAATCGGAACCAATTACGTTCGCATATATTAAAGCTTCCTTTAGAGCTCCTGTTGCATTTGTTGCATCTATTGCAAGGGCATCGATCATGACTGTGGGCATATTATTCATCAAAGATGAAATTAAAGCCGCAATAAAACCCATCCCCATCGTGGCAGCGAACATTCCTTTATCAACGGTGGCTTGAAGGACATTTGCAAGCAAATCAGTCAAACCTGCATTACGCAAACCATAGACAACGACATACATGCCGATAGAGAAAAATACAATGGCCCACGGAGCCCCTTTGATAACTTCTTTAACGGGAACAATCGGGCTTTTTCTTGCCATCAACAGAAAGAAGATAGCGATTATACCGGCTACAATTGATACGGGGATGCTTAAAAACTCACTGATAAAATATCCAATAAGCAGTACGCCTAATACAATCCAAGACATACGGAACATATTCGGGTCTTTAATCGCTTCGGAAGGCATCTTTAATTGCTCAGCATTGAATTGTTTTGGAATACTCTTACGGAAGAATAAGTAAAGCACCAGAATACTTGCGGCTAAGGAAAACATGTTCGGAATTATCATACGGCCTGCATATTGTAAAAAACTGATTCCAAAGTAATCCGCAGACACGATATTCACCAAATTGCTGACGACTAGTGGTAAGGAGGTGGTATCCGCAATAAATCCGCTTGCAATGATAAATGGAAACACTTTTTTTTCATCAAAGTTCAGCGCTCTTACCATGGCAAGAACAATTGGTGTCAATATTAATGCTGCTCCATCATTGGCAAAGAATGCGGCCACGATAGCTCCGAGAAGTGAAACATAAATGAACATACGAAGGCCATTGCCGCGGGCAGCTTTAGCCATATGTAAGGCTGCCCATTCAAAGAAACCAATCTTATCGAGAATTAGAGAAATAATAATGATCGCCACAAAGGCTAATGTAGCGTTCCATACGATTTGAGTTACATCAAGAACATCCTGCAAAGTAACGACCCCAACAAGCAAGGCTAAAATCGCTCCGCCACACGCTGACCACCCGATTGATAAATTTCTAGGTTGCCAGATCACGAGTGTCAAAGTAATCAGAAAAATAATACAAGCTAAAACAACCAAACTCACTTCATAAACCCCCATTTAATTGCAAATAATTCTTAATCCCTTATTCTCCAGTAGGGTAAATTCATGATCCTGAGATGGAAGTTGCTGAATCAGTTTCTCAACCATCTCATATTGCTTGTTTTCTGTATTTAAGGAGTAGAAAACCCACTGTCCTCTTCTTGTTTCCTTAACCAAACCAGCATCTTTAAGCTTTCTCAAATGTTGGCTTACGGCTGGTTGGCTTGTATTGATAATTTCAACGAGTTCGCACACACAACATTCTTGATGTTCAAGCAATTTCATAATAGTTAGCCTTGTTTTATCCCCCAGTAATTTGAAAGTCTGAGCGATAATACTTATGTCATCTACATGCGTCTGTTCCATTGCTTTATCCACCACCTTTATTTTATATCCTTAAATCATTATATAACTATGTGCTTATATATAATTCATACTATACTAACGATCTATTCACAAATCAACCCTTCAAAAAATAAAAAGCCCAAACAGATTTTTATTGTTTAGGCTTTTGCTTGATATATTAAGGACTGCAAATCGCCCTAAAAGTATACCTTTCATCGTCTGTTACTTAAGTGATTTATGACAAACCTTGCATCCGGCCCTACTCCCCGAATTGTTGCGGCATCCTCTTGGGTTGTAACGATTTTTCCAGCTTTGACATAGCGATTCGAAGGAATGGATACCTTTTCCGATCTATAATGGGTAGTCATGCTTGCTTATAGAGTTGAGATCGGAACTGGATCATCATCAAATCTCTACGCCTTCCTGCTTAAGCTTCATTTGATCGGTTCGTTTATGAATCATAATGGACTTCCCTTAGTGGCCAAAGCGGTGCACGAACTGCTTGATCAGTTCGTTCAGTGGTTCGGAGGCTTTCGTCGGAATCCGGTGATCGACTTTTTTAATGAAAACCAGTTCACTTTTCGGCAATCGTTGATGCAATATTTTGGCATAAGGATGAAAGTGCTTGTCTTTTTCCCCGTAAACGAGCAGGACGGGAAGATAGATTTCCTGAAGCTGCGATGTACAGTTGTACTTCAAGCTGTTCTGGTAATACTGTTCCGCATTTTTGGCATTCCCTTTTTTCGCATCGTTGAATAATTCCCGAAACAAAGATAGATCTTTAGCTTGCGCCCAGGCATTGGAAAATGCGATCGTGCCGACTGCTCCGATTTTGGAGAAAGCAACGCCCAAAGATATTTTGTTTCTTAGCCACCTTTCGTTCACTTCCGACATTCCACCAATGACGATGCCTCCCCATGCCCGATCGGGATGAGTCAAGAGAAACTCAAGCACTATCGAACCCCCAGTAGAATATCCGCACAAGAAAAATTTATCGATGCTCAACCGGTCCATCAACTGTTTAATATCCTCAACGATTAAAGGATAAGTAACCGTTTGTTTGGAAGGCTGACTCTTACCGTGTCCTCTGATGTCAAAAGCAATGGTTCGAAAATGAGGCGATAGCCCTTGAATTTGGTATGTGAAATTTAAGCTTGTAAGAACCGGAGGATGAATGAAGAGGATGGCGGTTCCTTTTCCTTGATCGATATAATGCATGGAGTATCCGTTTATGTTTGCAGTAGTCATCGTCACACTCCACCTCCCTTTACAGTGATTTTGGTTTCACTGAAAAAAATAACTCATGATATAAAAAACATTTTCGGAATCGTTTTATGACCTTACAATCATAATTATGATCTCTAAACAATCGAATATATTCTTCTTCATTACGAATATACTCCCCGTTGTACCATTTCATAAACCTATTACATAACGGTTTTTTCTTGCATAAACATGGTTCCATAACGATAATGGTTCCGTTAGGCTTTAGAATTCTTTGAAATTCCTTCATGTAACTTGATATTTCGTCCGATACATGATGCAACACAGCGATAATAAGTATGTAATCGAACGATTCATTATAAATGGGAATCTCTTACTTTCCAAAACCTGAAATGCATGGTGAGTATATAACCGCTTTGCATAATCAATTCGTTTGGCATCAGGGTCAATCCCAACATAATAAAGGATGAAACATGGAGCAATTCGCCCCAGTACCGGAGCCGAAATCTAATACAGTATGGCCATCAAATGTAAAATGGGAATGTACTTGATCGTGAATAATAAACCATTTCGGACGGACAAACCAATGATAAAGTCTAGGCGAGAACGGAATATTAATGGAAATTCACCATCTTTCGATTTTAGTCACGAAAAATAATTTAACCTATAAGGTTGAAAAACATTCATACAAGTTTTCAATATAGAGGACAAATGGAGACTGTTCACGATTAGCGGACTTCATTTTGTCGATATTTTCTCTACTAACAGCTATAACCTGGGAATCAAGCATAATGTGAGGTTTTATTTCAGGTAGTTCAGCCAGGGGCCCCAAATACTGTTCTACAACTTCTATGCCAAGCGGCAATACGTCGGGTGGTGGAGCATTCCAACCCTGATTAAGCAGCAAAGTTTGAGCTGCTTTATCAATGTTGTATTGCCAAGGCGAGAATAAGCGTACATGCCCCCATTCCCGGATATTGTGAGCGATTTGAGATCCGCCTTCAATAAGGATAAACTTTTGTTTGCGGTTAACTAAATGAGCCGCCGCGGCTAGTCCAATCGGTCCAACTCCGATAATAGCTATTGGGAGTTCGCTGTTTGCTATCTCTGCCTCGTGTTTAATTGTTTCAGCAGGCTCAACACAACACTCGTTAGGATCACAGCATTCCTTAGCAACAACTTTAAATTCGATGTTCTTCATTTTCACGTCTCCTTAGATTCATAAATCAATTTTTTTTGATATGTTGGGCAAAAGATGCAGCACAATTGCAGACAGTAGTCCCTTAATTTCTGTTTCATTCAACTCATAGTAGTTCCACTTACCAATACGCTCCATCGTAATCAAATTTACATCTAACAATAATTTTAAGTGATAAGACAGTTTGGATTGAGGTTTTGTAGCATACCGCTTTTCTGCATTGGCCTATAAGCCATATCGATTTTCTTTTCGGTCTTCTTTGAGTTATACTCACGTAATTGCTTGGTTGCTCTTCTTATTTCTTTTTAATCAAATAATAGCGAGTGAGAACAAACAGGACTGCCAACACAGAAAAGAGTGTAATATAGATCAAGCTTCTCACCCGCTTTCAGGTTACTTGATTTCCTTTTTCTGAAACACTAATCCGCCTATAAATCCGAATACTATGAATGTGATCTCCGGTACCAGCAATAATATGATTATTTCCCCGCTACCCAAGTCTAATTTGCTAATGTCCATGAACAGCTTGAACACGGAGTAATTCGAAGTTGTTTTTTCAATGTGAAAGATCAAGTCCGTAGACTTGAAGGATTTCTGCAGGATCCTCTTCATTAGGCCAGTTTCCTTGTTCCCACACGATTACTAAACGCTTCCGCACTATACGAACACCCCATTTTTCGCCGTCACTTATGGTATGTTCACCGCGAATAATCTTAAATTATCCGTTTTAGCGTAATAAGAAAACGTTCGTCGGGAATGGGATCAAGTTCTTGTCATTGGATTTTGACAAGAACTTGATCCCATAAAACACAAAAACCGCGATATACGCGGCTATTAATGAGATAATGTTCTTGTCACCCGACAACAACAAGCATTTGTTTTTTATATTGTTACACATTATATGACGTGTATTCTCGATCATCAAATAAACAAGAATTCAGCGCAGTGTTATAATGGGATCTCTATGCTTAGAGAATGATAAGGGAGCCTCTTGGGCTCCTTTTTAAATTCATGTACTCAATACGGCTGGAAATCATTATGGACATGGAAAACGGAAAATATCTAAGATGATTCCAATTGGAATTCGAATCGTTATAAACACTCTGTCAATCCCACTAAAAATCCGTAAACGAATCGTGTTTCCCCTAATACTTAATAAACATCCTGTAAAAGTATTAAATAGTGTTCGAACAACAACAACTTTACCAACTAACCCCGGGGATATATTTCTAATCCTTCTTTGTGTTTTCAAAGGTACTCTTCTAGTTGTGGTTAAATGATATTCTTTAGACATTCCTCTCTCTCCCTTTTTCATTATTCATTTGCGCTTAGGTATCGCATTTTCCTCTATCTCAAAAGAAGAATGGGGTCCTTCAAAAGAAGAACGGAGATTCCTCAATCGCCAGCAAGTCAAAAAGTACGAGCGGTGTGAATGGGTTGAAGAACGGTGTGAAAGCACTTGTGCTTACCTGTTTGTAGCTTGAATCAAGATAAATTTTCTCATTGTCGAACTTGTAATTTAGTTGATTTTCCTTTTTGATCACTTACTTTCATCATTTTGAACTAGATAAATGTCCGAGAAACGATAACAAGTAAAATGAATAACACAAGAATTGTAGCTGTGCTAGTAAAAATACCACCTTTAACACCTGTACCAACGCCTAATCCCATACTTTCCGCCTCCTTCCGCATTAACTTCTGCATTTTATGAATGTCTGTTATTGCGTGACTGGACAGTTCAGAGAATGTACCCTTGTACAGGGGGAACAAGTCATTCTAAATTTGGTAGTTATCCATATGATATTTTGAATGGTAACCAGCGCTCGCAAATCAGCGGTCTTTCGGATCGGTTGCATTTATAACCGGTTCGGAGATCAAGTTTAATAAGTGATCAACTATTTTGCTGGGTTCAAGATTTAATTGACAGCTGGAGGAACATGGGGCACCCAACGAAACGGAAAAAATCGTTCGCTAAGCAATTTGTTGCATAAAAAAACCGGATCCCTCTAATCTACAAGGGAATCCGGTTTTCGTAAATCGAGGAATGAACTCTTTCAACTATAGTTCCCGTTAGTTCAATATTCTAACAATTCCCGAACGTCCTTCGGCGGCCTATGGCGTCGTCTTGCCGATATTCGCGCCGACGATAACCGCGTCGTACAGATTGACCTCGTTGTCCACCGCATACGTATTGCCGGCCCGCCTGCACCGCAACGTTCTCCTGAACGGTAAAGTAATGCTTCATCCGGCGCTTACCGAAAGGTCCAGCACATAGACGACGAGCGTCCCCGTGCGTTACCGTGACGCCGCCGCCGTCGCCGCTGCCGTATTCTCCGGTGATCCATACGTTTTTCGCCTTTACCAGTTGCCCTTCGTTCGCTTCCCCGACCTGATTGACGGCAAGCTCCACCGGCTGCGGCGTCGGGAAGCTGCTTCCGGACCACGGTTTGACCGTAAAAGGATATTTCAGCTCCAGATCTCCGTTGTAGTCCGTCAATGTGCCAGTAATTTCGATATCCGATCTTAGCGTGAACGTCCTTGGTCGGAGAAATCGTAATCATTTAACCCCTCTTCCTGTTACTGCTTGAATACGCTTCGCTATCGCCATATTCCCGTTTTGTTCCTCAATGGAATGTCTTATTTTTCTGAATAGGTTTTAAACATATCTTTACCTCTTTTTTATAGTGAAAGCGGTTGATTTCCCAGCCGCTCGTGATCCGGTTCAACGTGAATCATTACCTGGGCATGTTCAAATACTGCCTTAATGGCTTGTTCGATTTCGTCGCATAGTTGATGCGCAGAAAGAACATCCATCGTGGATGGAGTAACCAGGTGGAAATCCACATATTCTTCTGGACCAGATCGTCGGGTGCGTAAATCATGAACTTCAATGTATCTTTCTTTGAATAATTCAATAACGCGAAGAATTTCACTCTCCTCTTCTTCTGTCAATCGTGCGTCAAGTAGTGGAGGAAATGATTCTTTCATAAGCTTGTATGCTTCTCTCATGATATAAAGGGCCAAAACGATTCCGATAATAGGGTCCAATATCGTCCATCCAGTAAGGGTAACCAATAATAAACTGACCGCAACACCCAAAGATGAGAAAACATCGGTAAGCAGATGTAGAGCATTAGATTTCATTGCAACAGAATGAAATTCATCCGCCGCCTTTTTTACCTTCCTTGAAACAATAAAATTAATCCCTGCTCCGACAACCATTACGATTATTCCCAGAAAGGGAAGTTCGATGATGGTTGGATTTAATATTTTATGGACACACTCATAAATAATCCAGATTCCGGCTACAAAGATAAGTAAGGTTTCGATCGTTCCTGAAATATTCTCCACTTTGCCATGGCCATATGGATGGTTTTTGTCCGCAGAACGACCAGACAATCGGACCGAGAAGAAGGCAATCAGCGAAGCGACTAAATCCAAGGCAGAGTGGATTGCTTCCGAAATAACGGCTACAGACCCCGTTACTATTCCTACAATAAGTTTTAGCAAAGTGACAAATGTGTTGCTGAATACAGATAAGAAGGCAATCTTTGAACTATTCAAGCAGATCACAACCTTTTTTACTGGTATAAAGCAGACCATAACAGACGAATATCGTGTGGGTCTACAGCAACCTTTTTGCAGTATCACAATCAAGTAGACACTATTTTAAAGTGTTTCCATTCGGCAAATAAATAATCTACCATTGCGGCTGAGCTAGAGGTAAGAGTTCCAAAAACGGCAAAGAAGCTCCCCTATGTACCTACAAAAGAGGAGCTTAACTATTACTATAACGTGGAAGGGACAAGTGAAAAACTTTCTTTTCCAGAGAGTTTGAGTAGATGTTCTCCATCAGCGTGCTGTCCATAACATTGTATATTTCCACCTCTTATTAATTCCAAACAAATAAACATGCCCAAACAGTTGTTTTTTGTTTGGGCTTTTGACCAGTCTGCTTTAAAAGCTTTTTTGTGGTTTGGACTATTTGAGTATGCTTTCATTTGCTCGTACATATGTATTCTGAAAGCATGCGGACGTGGTTATGGCAAATATTTGGCGCTGAAGTTTCGTTCCTTATCAATGGAATCATAGCAATCATTGCGTCGATTATGTTATATAGGAAAGGCATGCGAATGTGGGTGACGGCCGTTAATTGTCGTATACCCCTCAAACAAGTGATAATGTCCGCCACCGGGAATACCAATAGCTTGCCCCGTCCGTGGAAAAACGGGAAATAAGGTTGATGCTGCCACACGTCGAGATTAATCTTCAAACATACTATGGAGCGTGGAGACGGGTCTCCCCGTTAAACTGGTTTCGAACATATCGATAATGTGCAAAAATCGTTCCGCTTCTCGAAACACATGATCAGCCAACAGCGGATGAATGATGCTTTTGACTCGGCATGCGTCTATTAAATCTCGTGCCGTTTTCTTAAAGTCGCGCAGCGCTTTAACGGACACCCGGTTTTGATCAAGGAATTGATCAAGAAGAGGAGTTGTCTGTGATTGCGGCCTCATCGACTCCAAATCTCTTGCTTGAAATAGCAATTGGTCGAAATCATGGCTAAAATTGTTGGCTTGATCAACCAATTTCCGTTCCGATGGATCAAGCAGGTGACTGATAAACTTGGCGTGATCGGCCATTATTCTCAGGAAAAACACGTTTTCATCGATAATGGCGTCCGGCAACGGCTCCAACCTGCCCGTATTGAGCTCTGTCAACCTGTTTCTGAAGTAGTTCGCTTCCCTGCTCACATGATCGACCAACAGTGGGAAATTATTCGCCCCGGGAAGCTGACAGCGCAAGATTAATCCGAGCACTTTTCTTTTAAATACCCAAATATGTGAAGCGGCATTATGGACTTCTTCATTAAACCTTACGATCGTATGCGGATCCGTTTCGACCGTAAATGCGTTAGCCCTGTTTTCAATCGATTCAAATACGGAGTAAAATTGATTCGCCTCGTTGATCAATTGGGTATCTTCGCAGCGGAAGCCAAGTTTAAGAAACAAAGAATGCTCCTTCATAATGCGAGACCAAAATCTTACTTCATCCAAAGAGCGCGCTACAAACTCGTTAGCCATTGTGATGCTCCTTTCGGTGTTTTCGTCACTACATACCATACATACGAATGTGCTTTCGATTTAATGTCTACGGATATGACAAAAAAGCAGCAATAGCTAATAATAGATTTCAAAATTCACAACCGTTGTCAACTTGCCAAATGCGGTTATTGTTCCAACATTTCAAGCTCACCGCACCATTAAGTTACTCCAGCCATACTTAGCTCCATTGAGTGCTTATTTGAGATTCCGGTTTTTTCGAGATGAAATTAACCTTTCCGTCTGAAACATACTGATTTCTTTTTAACCTGATCAACATACCTTAATTTCATTCGAATCTTGGTTTTGTTATGGGTGGATTTCCTATGTCGAAAAAGGGAGAATGTTCTTGTCTCATTATTAAAAAAAGCCGCAATATATGCGACCATGAAACGGTCCGCAATCTTTTTTGGATTCCATCCCTGTAGCTGATAGCATACGAGCCATTTGAAGTGATCTAAGTTTCTCTTTGATCGTTCTTTTACATAACCTCTATCCGCAAGAAATGTTTCTGTCTATGAGGGCTATTTGACGCTTACAAACGAACGGGCGTTTATGGCTTTTCGAAGCCATTTCAAAACCGATGAATTTCGACGAGACCCGCATTCACCGAAGGTTGCTTCGACGACTTATTCAGTACTGCTTATATTTAGCAATACCATTTTATCATTTCAACAATTTTACATTATGGTAAACCTAAACCAAGCCTATTTTAAATCTAACAACGAACGGATTATGACAAAAACCATACTATACATAGTCAAATGACTATATCATGAACGGAGGATAACAATATGGATCGTCAACCCTTTGGAGGTATGCCTTTTGGAGGTATGCCCTTTGGAGGTATGCCCTTTGGAGGTATGCCCTTTGGAGGTATGCCCTTTGGAGGTATGCCCTTTGGAGGTATGCCCTTTGGAGGTATGCCCTTTGGAAGTATGCCCTTTGGAGGTATGCCTTTTGGAGGTATGCCTTTTGGAGGTATGCCTTTTGGAGGTATGCCCTTTGGCAGACAGGAACACCTCACCACATGTACCCCGTACAATAAATGATGCTTTAACTGGCACAGAATGTTACGAATCCAATACCAAAACAAAAGCCAAGGTGCAAATTCCTTGGCTTTTGTTTTGGTCGAGAATACTATCCAAAGCATCTTGAGGCCTTGTTTATTCTATATTTTAGCCAAATAATCTTGAGAGCAGAATAATCTCTGCCAATCGCATGATGAGTCGTCTTCTGCGTCCTCTAATGACGGCACTTAGAATAAGAAAATCCGTACCAACCGATAAGAGAGTACCAGTAAAAATGCTGCCGGTGGTTGTAACCTGCACTTTTTTTCCTTGTAGTAATTTGGCTTGTTTGCGAAAGCTGATTGTGGACTCTTTTTAAGGTTGTCTACTTGGCGGGGGTAACTTCAATAATTTTCCTGACTGTCACTCGCGGATTGACGGACGAATAAGAATGCTGAAAAATGACTTGTAAATCACGATGCCAATTTTTGTTGTGCACGGTTTGAGGTGTACAGGCTTGTTCCTCGGAAGGTCACACTTCAGCCACTGGGTCGAAATTGTCCAAGCACTTCACAAGATACTGATACTCAGACAACCGGTTAGGACATGTAGGATTAGATAATGGGAACAGAAACATGCTCAAATATGCATAACTCTCCCCCAAGAGGGTGTCATCCTACTAGCGTTGGATGCATGGGTAGGTATTCATCCGTCCATATTGACCATTCCTAGCAATTTGGTCTAAAAAAATGCTTGCCCTATAAATATTGATTGATCAAGAGTTGTTTTTAGAATTAATAAGATCAAGTTATCTTTCAATAATAAGTTAAAACGCTGACAGTACCATCCTTTTGGAAACCGGATGCATACAATTAAACAAATGCGCAGTCTCAATGGTCTCTACGATCTTTCCACCGTCAACAAATGCGACATGATCAGAAAGAAAATTTACAGCTAAGACATCATGGGAAATCAATAGATAGGAAAGACCGTATTTCTCCTTCAACTCATTTAGGTGTATAAGGATTTGCTTCTGCACGATCATATCAAGACTGCTCACGGGCTCATCCAGCACAATGAGCTTCGGCTTTAATGCGATTGCGCGGGCTATGTTCACGCGCTGGAGTTGTCCGCCACTCATTTCCTTCGAAGTTTTACGCATATCGTTTGAGGACAATCCAACCGTCTCTAACAATTCACAGACAACGTGTTCTTCCTCTCTCAAAGACATTCGTTCGTAATTGCGCAGAGGCTCCGCAATAATTTGTCGGACTGTCATCCGTGGATTGATTGCCGAATAAGAGTCCTGAAACACTACCTGTAAATCACGCCGCCACTTCTTTTGCTGTGCACGGTTTGAGGTGTATAGGTTTGTTCCTTGGAAGGTCACGCTACCGCTATCCGGCCGCAGTAGTCCAAGTATAATTTTACCGATTGTACTTTTTCCTGCTCCGCTTTCCCCGAGAATGCCCAGACACATCCCCTCTTCAATGACAAACGAAATGCCGGAAATGCCGGAAACGTTGGATGCTTTTGATCGAAACAAGCCGGCAGTGCTATATGTTTTAGTTAGTTGGTCTGCTATCAATAAGCTCATGAACTCACCGCCTTTTGTCCTTTATGCCAAAACGTCAGCACCAAAGTAAACACACCGATGCCAACAGCCGCGACGAACATTCCGCGATAAGTGAATGCATCGGCCAGCCACCCCATGAGGAAAGCTCCGGAAGAAGTACCAAAATCCGCCGCTGCAATAAACCATCCGATGGAATATCCTCGAACCTTCTCCGGTACAACAAACGAAATGTATGTCATGAGGGTCGGATACAGCAAAGATAAGGCCATCCCATTGCATACCGCCGCGATAAGCAGCACAGGAGTAGACAATGATAACGCAAGGAGCGCCGGAGAAAGCGTAAAGCAAATGACTAGGGCCACAAGCAGCCCTTTCGGGAATGAATCCGAGGAAGGAATATATTTTCTTCCGAAGAAGCGAATGAAAATAAGCACACCTGTTTCAGTCAAGAAATATAGCGGTGCCGTACTCAGACCTTGGCTCTCTAAATAAAGAGGCATATAGGTAGGCGCAATGCAGAAGATGATCGAAGCCAACAGCATAACCAGCGAAGGGAAAATAAGAGCCCGCCCTGCTTTTGCTTTCGCCTCGATGCTGACAGGTTCCATTTCCTTCTTTTCCTGCTTACCTGTATTGTTGCTCAACGAGCGAAACAACCGTCCCCCCAGAAATATGTTGCAAAAACCAAGTCCTGCAAACAATAGAAGAAGTTCGGTCATCGATACCTGATTTTTTAGAAATAATACCAGCGCGGGAACAAAGGTATAGGGAAGCATAGAAGCCAAGGATAACAAGGAGAGACCTTGTCCGCGAACTTTATCGGACAGCAAATCCATTACGAGTAAGTGGATTGTCATAGAAAAAAAGGCCAATATCGCCCCCTGCAATGCCCTCATAATGGCAAAAGCCCATAAATTCTCGGCCGTATAACTGATAAGCACAATGACGTTCAATACCAGCGCAATCATAAAAATGTTGCGGGTTCCAAAGCGATCCACTACCGCACCGGCTACCGGACGTAAAAACATGGAAACAAACATGTAAGCTCCCATGATAATACCGATCTCCGAGCGTCCCGCACCAAGAGATTGCGATAAAAACGGCAAAGCAATAATGAGCATATGATTGGTGGCATAAAATACAAAAGCTACGATATAGAGCCAAATGGCACTTTGGTTAAACGGATTTTCTTTGATGGCCGGTTTCACTTGGTTTCGACTCCTGTTCTATCCTGCTATCCGCGGTTAATCTGGCATCGAGTAACATTTTCGTGTATTCATTTTGTGGAGAGGACAAAATCTGTTCCGTGTCCGACATTTCCACAACTCGTCCCTCCTTCATCACGATCACCTCATCAGCAAGTTTTCTGATAAACCCCAGATCATGGGATACGAGCAAAATCGCAGTATGCCCCTCTTCCTTGATCTTTTGAAACGTCTTCATCACCATGTACCGATTAACACTGTCCAGCGCCGTAGTTGGTTCATCGGCAATCAATAATGATGGTTTCATCGAAATGGATAATGCAATCATGATCCGCTGCAACATTCCTCCACTAAGTTCAAATGGATATTGATTGATTATTTTCTCCGCATCGTTCAATCCCATTTGTCTGATAGCATCCATTGCTTTTTGTTCTGCCTGTGTCCGTGAAAGTGCCTGATGGGCCCGCAGTGTCTCCGTGAATTGTTTTCCTATCGTTAAGGTTGGATTAAAAGCGGTCATCGGATTTTGCAGTATCAATGCCAGTTCTTTGCCACGGAGATGGCGCATCTGTTGCTGTGCCAAACCTACGAGTTCTTTACCCCGCAGTTTAATGCTGCCATTCGTTATTTGTGCAGGAGCAGGCAGCAGGCCAAGAATAGCCATGCAAGTCGTCGACTTGCCACAACCGCTTTCCCCTACAATGCCTAAGACCTTACCTGCTTCGATTTGAAACGAACTGTCTTGCACTGCGTGATGAACCAATCCACGATTCGTTTGCATGCTCACATGTAAGCTGTTCACTTCAAGGACTATACTCCGGCTGCTCATCTTGCACCCCCTTTACGAAAAGACCTAACCAAGCCTTTCTTGTCGTTGAACGCTTCTCCAAGCAGATTCAACAGCGCAACCATACAAAATATGATGAAACCAGGAGCGATCATAAGTCTCGGATGGGTTCCTATAAATGATTTGCCTTCGTTAATCATCGCCCCCCACTCAGGCGTTGGTGATTGTACACCTAGTCCGATAAATGACAACGCAGATATGTCCATAATGACCCAACCGATTTCTAAAGTTACAACCGTCAAGAGAGGCGGAAGCAAATTAGGAATGATGTGCCGAACGATCATGCGCCATGGAGAGGTACCGCTTACCCTTGCTGCGACGATAAACGTTTGTTTTTTGAGGTTAAATACTAACCCGCGAATAAACCGTGCATAGTAGACAGACTGGACAACAATCAGCGCAATCGCCATCTGCTTCCAGCCCGCCCCCCAGATAGCAATTAAACTGATCGCAAGGATGAGTGCCGGAATGGCAAGAATTGCGTCACAGCAACGCATGATCAAACTATCCAATTTCCCTCCAGCATATCCTGCCAATGAGCCAATAACTAATCCGATCAGCAAACAAAAGGATACAATTAACAATGCTAAGCTTAAAGATACCCGTGTTCCATACAGTAATCGTGAAAGCACACAACGTCCCATGTGGTCTGTTCCTAAAGGGTATTCGGCAGAAGGACCCTTGAGTTTATTAGCCAAATCCACAAAGTTGGGGTCGTGCGGAGCAAGTAAAGGAGCAAACAAGCCAGCAAGTACGATGACAGATAAAAAGAACAAACATATAAACAAGATACGTTGTCGACTTGTAGCCCATATAAGATTTCGAATGTTAACCATGTTCACTCCCCCTTCCTCGGCATTTGGGCAATACGTGGATCCAAATAGGCTTGAACCACATCAGCGGCCAAATTCCCTATGACAAATACGACAGCCATGATCAACACATAGCTCTGGATGACCGGATAATCCCGATGATAGACCGAATCGAGAAAAAAACCACCCATACCCGGCATGGCAAAGATTTGTTCGACAATGACCGTCCCTGCGAACAATTTCCCCAAATTCATCCCTGCGGCAATTACGACCGGCCGAATCGCGTAACGGAGCATATGTCGTGCTACTAGGACGAATGAACCCAGACCTCTCGCTTTTGCATACATTATAAATGGTTGTTCCTGAGCTTCAAGCAACCCTGTTCGCAGCAACCGTGAATACGTTGCAATCAGCGCGAACGCTAGTGTACAAGAAGGAAGCACATAATGCTGCCAAGTATCTGCACCTTGCAGCGGAAACCAATCCATCTTGACCGACAAAAAGTAAATGAGCAGATAAGCAAGCCAAAATTGGGGCAACGATGCTCCAAGGAAAGCCAATAATCGGCATATATGGTCGATCAAGCGATTTTTGTGCAGTGCGGACGCAATGCCAAGTGGAATACTGACAAGAATTGCAATAGCCAAACTCGATATAGCGAGAATTATCGTAATAGGCAGACGGGCAGCTAGTTCACGGGTAACGGGAAGCTTGCTAAAAAAAGAAGTCCCAAAATCAAGGCTGCCTAACTGCCATAGCCAATGTCCAAATTGCGACCAGAACGGACGATTAAGCCCCAGTTGAGTTCGTACAGCGTTTAAAGTGTCCTCTGTCGGAGTGATGCCTGAAGCGGATAAATACGCTTTGGCCGGGTCTACAGGCGACAGATGTAAAAGTAAAAAGGAAACAAACGTGGCCCCCAGTAAAACGGGGACCATCGCTGCGAATCTTTTTAATAGAAAAAGGGTCATTTGCATGATCAAAACACCTTATCTTATTTTTGAATGTCAATCGTATCAAATGGTGTTTCATCGCGGTGAGCCGGGAATTTCAAGTCCTTCACGTAATTCGGATACACGGCGATATTGGTCAAATAGGAAATCGGCAAGTAGACGGCCTGGTCATGCAGCGTTGTAAAGATAGAGGTGTAGATTTTTTGCCGCTCTTTCTCATCTGTTGTGAGCAGTACATCTTTCATTTGTTGATGAAGTTCATCTTTCATTGACAGACCCTGTTGTGATTCAAAAATACCATAACCCGGTTGGTAGTTAGTTGATACGAAATTATGCGGGTCGTAAGGTGCTCCGTATGTCCCCCAGAAGAGCAGGTCAAAGTCTGCGCTTTCCATCCGTTTATTGCGCAATTCTCTTTCCAAGCCCGTTGTTTTTAAGGAGATCCCGACTTGTTTCAGATCGGATTGAATGGCAGCTGCCATTGGTTTCTCAATTTGGTCCGGTCCCATGTAAACCAGCTCAATTTCCAGTGGTTTCCCGTCCTTTTCACGTATCGTCTTTCCAGCAGGAAGTTTCCACCCCGCTTGATCTAGCAACTGCTTCGCTGTCTCTACGTTAAAGTCGTACGGCTTCAGCCCAACATTCGCATAAGGGAAATTACTAGAAATCACCGTATCGGCAACTTTCTCAACGCCGTTAGTGACTCCATCAACCAATGCTTTTTTATTCACTGCATGCTGCAATGCCAGACGTACATTTAAGTCTGCAAACGGTCCTTTTGCCGTATTGACAATCAACGTACGAGTTGCGACAGGATTGGATATCGAGGTTTTAAATTTACCGGAATCTCGCAAACTGACGAACGAGTCCAAACTGATGACACCCTCACCCCAAATGAGATCGATATTTCCTTTTTGCAGTGCCAGGACTCGGGCTTCGCCATCTGGAATGACCTTTACCACGAGCTTGTTGATTTTCGGTTTCGTTCCCCAGTAATTTTCATTGCGGGTAAACACAGCCTCTTCATCCTTCTTATATTCCGTCAGCACCCATGGACCTGTCGTGATTGGCTTCTTAATGCCTTTTGCCGTATTTCCGTCATCCGGGAATCCAGCAGCGCCAAGAAACCGAAGCGGCCTTACGACAGCAAACTCCTGTAATGCAGGATAATAGCGGTTTTTCAAGATAACCTTAAACGTGTTTGCATCTACCACTTCGGTCTTTTCGATCTCGCTGATTAATCCGAGCCAACTGTGCATATCACGGTTCGCCAAGATTGTGTCAAAATTCTTTTGAACAACGTTGGCATCAAAATCCGATCCATCCGAAAATTTCACGTTTTTATGCAAATGAAACGTATAAGTTTTACCGTCCTCCGAAATATCCCACGACTCGGCCAATTTGGGTACCAGTTTCCCGCCTTCTCCATAGTCGATCAAAGGCTCATAGTACATACCTTGGGCAAAAAATTCATTCGGCGTATATTCATGCGGGTTTAACGGACCGATGTCTTTAGGCCATGAGATGGTCAACGTTTTGTCCGTTGTCGTCGAAGCTGGAGCTTTTGCACTGGAGGAAGGCTCGGATTTTGTATTATTTGTTGGTGTGCAACCAGCAAGTATAATAGAGAATATTAGTACGATGAAGATTGCCGTATGTAGCTTTTTATAAGGGTAAACCATCCTTCATTCATCTCTCCTTCAATTTCAGTCAATAATCGTTGCATTTTCTTTGTTTTCCTTTAGAAACATCGGCCTCACAACAAACCAGAAGTAACCACACGCTATCAGTATGACAGCCCCCGTTATCAGGAAAGGCATTTGATAATCCCTGTTAACCAACATAAAACCGGCGAAGTAAGACGCGATCGCTGCCCCGATGCTTCGGAAAACAGAACGCATACCCGCAAATTGGTTTCTTTGCGAATCTTCAACCATGGACATAGAGTGACTTTCCACCAAATTATTTAATATGGTAAAAAATCCCCCGCGTAACAAGAATACGACTATAAAAAGGTTTGCGGGTAATGCAGCGAATAACAGCCCTGCCAGAATATTTAAGAATGGAAGCGTAAGTGACGTCATCATTCCGGATAAAAAAATATCGACAATATCCATACTGATTTACTTGGTAAAAAACTCATAGAGAGCCATGTATTTTTTCCTTTCATTGAAGATGAAGCAGTTGCTTCCCCTACATCTGAAATAAGATCTGTTTGACTCATCTTTTCTGTCGGCAGTCGCCTTCCACGCACGAGAGCAAGCATGGCCATAATGATTGCGGCAAACCACAGCTGAAGTTGATAATTTGTGCTGTCTGGTGTGTTCATTGAAAACCGTGTTAAAGCGCCTCCTAGAAAACAGCAACCAGCAGACTGTATGCGTTTGTTTCTTCGGTTTTGGAGCGGCAATAATAAAATAATAATTGGGTTTCATTTGTAATGATCAAGGTAAATCCGATGGATTGCATAACTTGTGCTACGTAGAACAATTCTATGTGGGTACTTGCGGCAAATAATACATAACTCGCGGACATGATGGATATCCCCGCAACCAATACCTTTTTTCACCCCATCTTGCCAGCAAGCCATCCCCCTGGAACCGCGACCGCACCTGCCAAAAGCGTACTCACCGAATTCATGCGGCCAATCTGCGTTTCACTTACTCCTGCAGCAAGCAGGTGTAAATTCAGCACGAGACTGAATATACCTACTGCGATACCAAACAACGCTTCACTGAGCACGAATATTCGCACCCCCACCGGATATTTCCTTTTAGACATTTAATATACCCCTTCAGAGCTCCATATCTGGTAGATAAACTCTGTTTGGTTAAACAGCACCGCCTTCAATGATAATGATTATCATAATCACTAAACATCTTAATACATCTTTCGCTTCGTGACAATAAGTATTTTTAGAAAGACCGAATTTTATTTAACATCAACAAAAATCGATTAGTGGGTGTCATAGGTTCATTAATGGAAGGTCATTTCTTTGCTGTTCATGCGATAGTTATTTGTTCATGTAGTATTCAGTAATCAAATAACTACTAAAATTAGTCCATCTTCTTAATATAGGAAAATATCTACTTGATATCGAACTTAGTTCAAAAGTACGCAAGGAGCACCGGTTATACAAAGTTGAAGAAGCCCGCATGTTAGTCTGAAGTGCACCCCTTAGAATGGACATTGAAAAAACCTCCTGGGTAAAATTCGATGAAATTCTAGGAGGTGAAATTACTATGCCAGAGCGAAGAGGACAAAAGTTCAAACACTATATGGAGGAACTAAAAAAAGAAGAGAATTGCTTCTGTCCACGAGCGATACGCTTCGGGAAATTGCTCATAGAGTAGGCTTCAAGGATGAATATTACTTCGCTCGACGATTTCGAAGTACAATGGGTGTAACACCCAAGCAATATGCTCGAAGTCAAAGCAGAGGAACCGAACAAAAGAACTCGAGCGCAACCGAGCAATACTCACGAGTTATCGCCATCGGATATGCCCTTGGGGACTTACTTTCACTCGGGATTAAACCCGTCGGTGCTGATATGACCATTATCGGCAAGAAAGTCGTCTTTCGTGATCTACTCAGGGGTATTGCCGATATAGGATTGCTGGGAGAGCCTGGGAAGATCAAAGCGCTTGAGCCCGATCTAATTATTTGCAACAGCTTCTGCATGGATTGGCCGGAACAGTTGTCCAATATCGCGCCAACCATCAACATTGACCGTTTTATTCCTACGTATAAGCGGATACTTGAAGTAGCAGAGTTGTTCGGCAAAGAAACCCAAGCCCGCTCGTGGGTACGTAATCACACTCATAAATTGGAAGAAGTTTGGTCAAAGCTATCCGATCAAATTGGTAAGGATGAGACTGCCTCGATCTTTGTCTGGATGGAGGGTACATTATATGCAATGGGAATGAAGGGAATCGGTCTAACCCTTTATCATCCGATGGCATTCAAACCGTCGGCGATATATTGTTCAGCGTTAATCAATAAATTTACAAGCTCAATTTCGGAATTCAATAAATACCTTAGTTATTTCGGTATGCGGTTAAGGAGCAAGAATGCATCGATATAAACGACATGATTACCGAGATCTTAAAAAGTGAAAGTTGAGCTGTTCAAATATGAAACCGCAATCTAATGAGAAAGATTATCAATTACGGCAAACGATATATGTTCTTGTCCCAATACGGCAAACGATATAAGTTCTTGTCACTGACTTGTGACAAGAACTTATATCGTTAAAATAAAAAAAGCCGCTGCTACGCGACTTTTAAGCATATATGTTCTTGTCATCCGACATGTTCATACATTTCGGACACGATCTGCTATGTATTTGAGCCTAACATAATCTGTCGGATGACAAGAAAATATATCGTTTGCCGTATGCGCATGCGCCGCTGTTTTCTCATTCTGTTCATGCTGTCTTTAAAAATAAAAAATGCAATGCCTTTAACGACATCGCATCGCACTTTTTAGATCTCGATGGCATCCGTTATTAACCCAGTCTCGACCTGTGAAATTTCCGTATTTAATTCTTTTCGGTTGATTTTATCGATCTTATCAATTGAAAGTTCATCAGTACTCTCTTCTGGTGGTCACAGTTAAAGTTGCTTTTTTAACAATTCATTGAGAATTATCTTCAATTACGGTTAACGATATAAGTTCTTGTCCTAATACGGCAAACGATATAAGTTCTTGTCACTGACTTGTGACAAGAACTTATATCGTTAAAATAAAAAAAGCCGCTGCTACGCGACTTTTAAGCGTATATGTTCTTGTCATCCGACATCACACACTCCTTTCTTTCTACTGTCTCTTTTTTTCGCCGCCCTCCCACTATTGAATTGGTGAACTTAAACGTTTTGCATAAGTAAAAAATGAACTTAAAGTGATTGCATAATGCCGTTTAGAGCGAACAAAATCTCCTTCATAACGGGACCACGATGCCTGTTTGACACATGCGGCAATAGTTTGATACTATCAGCACCATTACAGCCGAATAAGGAGTTGTTGGTGAAAGAATGCGCATCGTAACCGATTCACCGCTGCAAGTGTCAAATCAGAGCAAAGGGCTCTTAGATGAGGAAAGATCCCGGCTGGCCCGAATGATTTTGGCCCTTGCCCCTTATGACGGCGCTTTTAAACAGCGCATTCCCGGATTGCTGATCAGCCGCTTTTCTCGGATCGATTCCGACACGGTAAATGATTTCAATTCCCCTTCCCTATTATTTGCAGTGCAAGGGGCAAAGGTCATTACGGTTGGTCAGCAAGTATACACCTTGGACAAATTAGAGATGCTCCTATTTCCCGTTGCCTTGCCAGTCACCATGCAGACTACAAATGCCACTCCTTCCGAGCCGTTTCTTGGTATCAGGCTGGATCTCGACTCGAGAAGAATTTCCGAGCTTGTCCTCAAAGTATATGCTCACGGGCTGCCCCCCCTTGGTCAGCGGAGTGCTGGGTACGCCGCGAACAC
Source organism: Paenibacillus chitinolyticus NBRC 15660 (assembly GCF_000739915.1). GTDB lineage: Bacteria > Bacillota > Bacilli > Paenibacillales > NBRC-103111 > Paenibacillus_F > Paenibacillus_F chitinolyticus. The sequence goes on from NZ_BBJT01000001.1 coordinate 399,554, forward strand.
CGGCTTAAGCATAATGAAGGCGGTGAGCAGACTTCTGGATTGCTTATCCGATCCTGGGGATACGGAATGGATTGCTCCGCTTGTGATGGATGAAATCTTGATACGCATCCTGCGAAGTCCCTTTGGCAAACAGGTCGCTGAAATGGGTTTCGTTGATTCCGGCGTGCAGCGAGTCGCCAAAGCGATTGCCTGGCTTCGATCCAACTTTTCCCAGCAGATGAAGGTCACAGACTTAGCCGATTTGATGCATATGAGTGTTTCCTCGTTTAACGAGCATTTTAAATCCGTCACTTCCATGAGCCCACTGCAATACCAAAAAGCGCTCCGGCTGCATGAAGCAAGGCGTCTTATGTTTTCCGATTCAAGGAATGCCAGCACGGCATCCAGACAGGTTGGATATATAAGCATTTCTCAATTCAGCCGTGATTACAGCCGTTTTTTTGGAATTTCGCCAAGCAGAGATATCGCCAGATGGCGGCAGCAAGAACAAGTTCCTCACGACTGAAGCACCAAATGGGATTGAACATTTCATAGGCGATGTGGATTCGCTTTGGACTTCTCTTCTACCCGCAGCCACAAGGCGTGCGGGTGTTATTCTTCCTGCGGTGAACCGGGACTATCCCATTTTCCAACGGATCAGGCAAAAAGCGGCGCGGAATAGGCAAACCTCCCAGGTGAGACTGAACTACAATAAACGTATAGCGTTGCTACTTACATTGTGGGAGGAATAGATTATGCGTGTTTTTGTTACAGGGGCAACTGGTTTTATTGGTTCGGCCATAGTGCGGGAACTGATCGGAGCGGGACATGAAGTGGTCGGTCTTGCCCGCTCGGAAGCGGCGGCGGCGGCACTCACCGGAGTTGGAGTGTCGGTGCATCGTGGATCTCTAGATGACCTCGACAGTCTGCGCAGCGGGGCGGCGGCAGCGGATGGGGTGATCCATGCCGCGTTTGTTCATGACTTTAGGGATTACGCCGAGGCCAACCGTCAAGATAGCCAGGTGGTTAAAGCGCTCGGGGAGGCATTAGCCGGTTCTGACCGACCCTTAGTAGTCACTTCCGTAACTGCGCTCTTAACACCTGGACGCCTGGGTACGGAGATGGATACAGCCGATCCCCATTCAGTTGCACGCGTCGCATCGGAAGAAACTGCATTGGCCATGGCTTCACAAGGCGTTCGCGCATCCGTGGTTCGTCTTCCGACATCCGTCCACGGTGACGGCGACAAGGGATTGGTCCCAACTTTGATCGATGTTGCAAGAAGAACGGGTGTCTCCGCCTATGTAGGCGATGGAACGAACCGTTGGCCCGCTGTGCACCGGCTCGATGCAGCCAAACTTTATCGACTGGCGCTCGAATCTGCATCTGCCGGCACCCGATTGCATGCGATTGGCGATGAAGGGGTAGCGCTTCGCGATATTGCCGCCTTAATCGGCCGCCGCCTCAATGTGCCTGTAGTCAGCAAATCTCCAGAGGAGGCGGTTGATCACTTTAATTGGCTGAAGCACTTTGTGATGATGGACAATCCTGCCTCCAGCGCTTTGACCCAAGAACGCTTCGAATGGCGTCCCGGTCAGCTAACACTTCTTTCAGATATTGACCGGCAAGCGTATTTCGGAAATTAGGGTTATTGTATATAACGGCTGGAACGCAGGATTCAAAACAACGATCACATCCGGCGGCACTCCTCGATCGGATCGAGGACTACTTTCTTCAACTAAGGGATGAACAGGACTTTCGCTTGGACGGATGCGGCTACATCGTCGTTCTCGAAGCGGGAGATAACGTCTGCGACCCCACAATTACGGGAAACAATATATGTTCTTGTCCCAATACGGCAAACGATATAAGTTCTTGTCACTGACGTGTGACAAGAACTTATATCGCCTCTACAGCTTGATGGTCATCCCATTTATAAATGAGTTGGATTGATTGCTTTACATTCCGGCAATGATATGATTGTTTAATTACATCGTCCCATCCCTGATGCATACCTGCCACTTCAACCCCATTGACATCTCTTTGTAGCCGTTCATTCAATTCATGGTCAATAAAATGATTAAGATCTTCCAAAAACGATATGTTATTCTCACATCCGATAAGAAAAAAACCTTTGAGTCCTTCCGCCCACACGAAAGCCGATGTCGGATTTACTGGATCATCGGCCACAATCCATCCGCTGTTCACTAAATTGACGACAGCATAAATCTCAGGAAATTGAAATCCACTCAGGAGTATAGGCTTCAAGCGATGATATTCACTCTTTTTGAGTTCGTAAATCATTTACGGCTCACCCCATTCTAATTGTTTACTACCTCGTTTCCATGTTCACAACTTGGCCCAAATCCATTTTGATTATTTTGTCCGCAATGTGAAAATAGCGATCATCATGCGAAATTGCAATTACGCATTTTCCCTGCGCTTTTAACTCTGGAAGTATATTGTAGTAGAAGTACTCACGATATTCGGGATCTTGGTCTGCTGGCCCATTCATCAAATAGACAAAAAGGTCGATCTTCAAGATAACTTATAAGCAAAGCTAGACGCTTCCTTTGTCCCGTTGATAATTCGGTTGTGCTGAATCGGTTATCTGTGCCGCATCTATGTTCATGTAGTTAATGGCCCACAGATGGCCGTCTAAGTCCACGAAACCCCAATGATACATGAACCCATGATCTTCAGGTTCAGCGTGCAATTTCGCGTCCAAGGAGACCGCGGTATTCACGATTTCATCGACCTTTTCCCGGCTCTCGAAGGCCAATGCGATTGTCATTTGCGCATACTTGCTCGTATCGACGGTTTCCTTCTCCGTGAGCGTATTAAAGAATGCTTGATTGATCAGCATGACCTGCAGGTTGTCGCCGATCACGATGGCTACCGAATTCTCGTTCTCGGGGAATTGCGGGTTGAGCTCGAATCCGATTCCGGTGAAGAACGCTTTCGATTGTTCTACGTTTTTTACAGGCAGGTTGAAGCTCGTGAATGCGGACGTTAATGCCATTTTCAAAACACCTCTTCGTCAAATTAGTTTGTGTTCATTTATGCCTTCGTTTATATAAACGACATCCGATCTTGGAATTCATCGGTCTCATGGTTTCGGAAGCGTAAATGTTGAAAAATAACTTGTATTGAGTGTGTTTTTCAACGGTGAAAACACCATTTATCTCAAATAGAAAACATTGCCCGAACTATGAAAGAGCCGATAACCGCGTAATAGGGTTATCGGCTCTGCGTCTGTACGGTTAGCTCTTTGACAAGCGTTTATCAGCACACTCTCGGTTATGTCACTTGTTGCTGGTACTTCTTGATCAAGTCCACGCCGTCGTATGCCAGACTTTCCACACTTGCCGCCTTCTGCAGGATGTAATGATCAAAAAAGTTCTTCGTATAGTCTGTAACAAGATTTCGCATCTCCATAGCATCCCGTTCGCCTCTGATTTCCTCATTAACACTGGTAAACACGATGTCGCAGTAATCTAAATGCGCAACACGATCAACAGAGAAATAATAGGTTTCCATGCTATTGTTAGCACCAATTATCGCATTCATGTTATAGTTAGGTTCACAAAACAGTAGCAAGAAGGGTTTCTTAAGGTCGCTGCCCTGAAGGCCGAACGCACCGCTATCCAAGCCAATCCCGCAGGCGAACCGGTCGTCGTCCCGGCAAACAATCGCCGTCGTAAGCCCTCCATAAGAATGTCCGACTATGCCCATGCCGATGTCAAGCAATAATCTGCCCTTAAAGTTGGAATTCAGCTCTCCAGAGTCCAGTTTGTAAAGATAATCGGCTACATACCTTACGTCTTCTGCCTGTAATTCACTATACTCTGTTAACTTGGAAACTATCGGCAGTGTAAGCACGTTATGGCACATCTCAATGGCAGTTTCATCGTCAGGCCGCATCTCCATCTTACCAGCCAACACCAGCATCTCCGGATCTTCAGAAAACGCCATAATGACATCCGAAAAATCCTTGGATACATTAAACAGGCGCCCATCTTTACGCTTATACATCGTGCTATTCTGATGGCCGATGCTTACCACAACATATCCCATGCTTGCCAAGTCTGTACAGATCACTGTACCCCATTCTGGAGAACCGCCCCCGCCGCAAACATAGAATAACACCGGGTAGCGCTTTTCCTTCCCGGAGAGAGCAAGGTCGTCGTAACACTGGGTTTTGATATCTATAGAGAAAGCATCCTTCAACGGAGTGACAAGTGGCTGTTCATTAAACATCTCGTAGACTTCAGGAAACATGTACGTTGATGTAGTTTTACCTTCGCTACTGTCGGACGGATAGTACACAAACGCCGTCAGTTCTCTTTTGGAATGATCTGATGCCGTGTACTCCAAATCCATCTGGGTTCGACCGACAGTATAGCTGCCAATTGGTTCTGGAAATGCATCATAATTTTTCATTTTCTTGTTCCTCCTTAATTAATAAAAGTGACGAATGTGAAATACATACGTTGCGTTATAAGCGCTTTTCAAAACAGTGAAACGATTACATCCTGTCTTCAGTGAATCATATCTACTCCTTGGCTTTCTTGAGATCGCTAACCATTTCAGAATATTTATGATCTTCAAGCAGCCCATGACCCATAAAGTCAGCAAAGTATTTGCTAATCTTATGTTGCAGCTTAGAGTCCTTAATATCGAATTCCCTAAAAAACATGACTAAATTAAACTGCATTGACTCAAACATAAAAGAAATCAGGTCGTCGTCAATATCAGGTCGGAGATATCCATCAACTCTCATTCGGCGTAAAATGCCCTTGATTAAAGGGGAGGACTCGCCCTTTAGCACATTCAGATATACTTTAAGCAAAATGTTCTCAGGAATGTATAAAAATGTTTTAGTGAGTTTGATTTCCAACTCATTCAGTGGCTCGGTCACAATGCCATTAACGTTACCAAATAAGCCATTAAGGAAAAACTGGAAAAGGGAATCTTCATTACTGCTATTAAAATACGCAGCTCTTTTCTGGGTCACATTACGTATTAAGAGACAATAAAGGTCATCTTTGTCTTCAAAATACCGATAAAATGTTCCGGGGTGCATGGACAAACAATCCAAAACCATTTTCATAGTTATATCCTCGTAAAGATTATCAACAAAAAGATGCATAGCGCTATTAGATATTTCCTCGCGCCTTGCTTCATCCAAACGAAAGAACGAATTTTTTGGCATAGGCTACTCCTTCATGTGAAGTGTGAACTGATTCACACTATAACGATAATTTATTCACATGTCAAGTAGTATTGAAATATTAATATCATTATAAAAAATTAAAACCTTTATAAACCACGTAAAAGACGCAAAAAGCTGCCGATTCAATTGGCAGCCTTTCATGAGAATTGATTGTTGAACATCTGTTTGGGTTATTAAGATACATTTAAGTGTTGGTTTAAAGCCTGCGTAATAAGGTTACCAAACCTTTGAATATCAGATACGTAATCGAACTCATTCTTTCCGCCAAAAGTCCATAGACTATTCGTCATTCGTACAACCACCGCATTGTGTTCAGGGATTACAGTACATGAACAACCAGATGCCCCCAGGGTTTGGTATGTTCCTTCAGGAAGATCTGGTCCAATTTGTTGCCCTTATATTGCTCCCTTATTCAGATGCAAGTTCCCCAGCTTTGGAACGTAATCAAACGGCCAAAGAATGCAAAAAGGACTGTCAAAAATGACAGTCCTTTTTTTCTTTTTGATCCAGTCAATGTCCAGTCAAATCAGGAGTTCGGTAGCAAATGTTCTTGAGAGCATAAGCGGAAAAACTGGCTTTTCTAACTGGAAAACGCGAAGAATCCCTTTCAGGACACTTCGCGTTTTTCCAAGCGTTATTTTGGGGTTTCCAGCATTCGGAGTAAAAGAGCTGCCGCTTCCGCTCTCATCGCTGTTTCGTCCGGCACAAACTTATTACCCTCGCGACCGCTGGCGATGCCTAGTGCACGAATCGCTTAGCATATATGTTCTTGTCATCCGACAGTTGACCCGTGATATCCGGCCGTATGCGCCGCTGACTTTTTCATTCTGTTCTTTAGAAATAAAAAATGCAATGCCTTTAACGACATCGCACTTTTTAAAAATTCAATTTGGCTACAAATCGGTCAACATTTTTCATAAACTGCTTGTTTTCTGACGTTGGTTTATCAAATACATCCATCGCTACTTTGAGCGGAATAAAAGATTGCATACAATTGATCTTTTTCTTTTGTTTTAATGCACGGTTAGGACAATTCATATTCGGTATAGCCTCATTAACTTGGATCCTATATGCTTCAAGTACGGATAAACGATCATTTTTAATGATATATTTAAACGAGAATTTTGATAGACTCGCCTGCTTCAACTTATTTAGCGCATCTCATTTTGGTACGGATTCATTCTGGGCACCATTTTGTGCTAATTGGAGCCATAACCTAAAATAATGTACTGTACGTTGCGATTTATTACTATTGGCTAAACATTATAATTTACAATATAACTGTGCATTCCCGTATTGTAGAAGCCCTCGCTGTATTCGATCACCTCGTCCGTTTCGTCATAGGAATAACGCAATCTTTTCAATAAAGGGGTTTTCTCTTGCACGCGTAATTTCTCCTCTACAAGAGGAGAGGCAAATGCTACCGCAAAATGATCCCGATATTTCGCCAACGTGATTTCTTGCTCCTCAAGCCACTCGTACAGAGACTGAGCATTCAGTTCCCATTGATCGATTTCACCTATACGCATGGTCAAATAATGTGTGTAATGCGTATAGGGCACATTATTAAGGCTGTACAGACGTTCTATGCGGACGCACTGTGCTCCAAATAGCTGATGCGGTTCCGTACCCTCTTCCGTCATGATCACTTCGACTTGCAACAATTGCTTTTGAACCTGATTGCCTTCTTCGACCAATAGCTCTGTAAACCGTTTCCATGTAGACAGCTTGGAAGTAGCCGTATTGCGTATAACCTTCGTCCTTTTGCCACTGCCCTTTTCCAGATAGCCTTCTTGGCACAGTTCTTTGATGGCGTTGCGAATTGTAATCTTGCTGACCTCGAACTCCTTCTCCAATTGGGGCTCTGAAGGGATATTCGCCTTAATAGGATACACGCCGTGCAGTATTCTATCCTTTAAAATATTTTTGATTTGCAAATACAAGGGCCTATGATTCCGGGATAAGTTCACTTCTGCATCCACTACCTTTCAAGAATCGTTCCGACTCGCCATACACGGTCTCTCTCGATATGCATCTCCAGTCCCATTACGCGAGCGTTCTTGAAACATTAAATACTCATACTCCCGCTTGCGCTAATGACGCGTTAAAACCTCGTAATTAACATTCCATGTAAACACCATTCACAACGACCCCTTTGGCTTCTATGCTTCTATCGGCTGTCCACTTGACACCTTCGGAATCAACCAGTGTAATCGGATCATTCCGAAGGGTGAATAAGGTTAAATTGGCAACGTCTCCAACTTGTATCCGGCCAAGCTCCGGTTTTCCGAGCCAATTGGCCGCATGATCCGTAACAGCTGCAATCACTTCCTCTAGCGAATATCCCAAATAAAGAAATTTCGAGAGGACATTGGCCATACTATACACGGGTCCATTTAATCGGTTTCTACGGTAGATGTCCGTGCTAATCGTGTTTAAACCGATGCCATGCTGCTTTGCTGCCTCGGCAATTCTTAACGAAAAGCTTGCTGAACCATGCCCGACGTCCAAGCTTACGCCGCGTTCAATGGCATCCGCTAACACAGGAAGGGGATTGCCCTGATCATCGAAGAGATTATTCGGCTTCCCGTTGAGATAGTGAGTGATAATATCCCCTTTTTCTAATAGAGGGACGATCTCCTCAATACTTGGCGGTGCGGAACCAATGTGCACCATTAACGGCAGTAATGTTTTATCGGAAAGAGCTCGCGCAATACGCAGAGGTTCGATGCCGCTTTCACCCACCACGCTTTTGCTGATTCGCGCTTTTAATCCCACTATGAAATCTTTATGCTCTTTTACCGCTTGAATGACTTTTAACGTATCTATCCATTCCAGATTGGATAATTCATCGATTCTTTGCAAGCCTACTCGCGAAATGTTCAAAAAGGCGAATAGATTGGTTTGGGCATGCTGCTTGCTTGCGGCTAACTCGGCAATCCGGTCCGCCCCGCAGCTTCCCGCATCCACGATGGTCGTGACGCCCAGCTTAATTCCGATTTCATCGATTTCATCGCCGTAGGGTTCAAATTCGGGAAAGGCATGGACATGCATATCAATCCAACCGCTTGATATGTAAATCCCCGAGCAGTCTTTCACTTGTTTTCCTTGTCCACTCCCGGCTTTCGTTACCTCGGTAATTTTACCCTCTTCGATTACGACATCGGTAGATTCCCCATTCACACGCTTTACATTACGTAACACAAATGACTCTTGCTTCGGCTCATACATGAACTTCACCTTTTCCCTGGTTTTAGTTAAGAACGCTTGCAAACGATTATTTGTTATGTGTTCCCTAGGTATGTGCACGATCGCATTGTAAAATGATTATAACGTTATAATGTTAATGTAGCATACAGGAAGATTAAAGTAAATATAACGTGGTAACAAGCTGACTAAATATCCAAAAAGGTCGATTTTAATACAAGTATTTAAGGAGAAGAATTTATGAGATGGGACCGGCAGTTTGTCCCTCAGCAGGCCATGATGTGGTCATGTTAGACTATCACACGGCAAATTTTCTCCTTTGCTGGAGGAGCTTTGCTCTGGGACAACCGAAGTGGAACAAATTAACTACAATCTCACGAGAAAGATTCTCAATTACGGCAAACGATATATGTTCTTGTCCGTTTTAACCCCATTAAGTATTAAGTGCAGCTGCCGCCGCCGCCGCCGCGTGTGGCACACTGCTCCTGAATCGTTGAACTAACGTTTCCCGTTAGAGTTGTAATACTTCAGTTGTTATTTATTTTTTTCTCAATACGCTGAAGTTCTGCATTAGGCCTATCTGTGAAAAACCCCCTATTTTTTAACCATTGAATGACTAAACGCCATTCCTGCGCAGCCTCTTGTAGCCGTTGGTCGCGTTCGAGTAAAGACGCACGAGCTAATCTGGAGTCTAGCCATTCTGGGTCAAGCTGAATAGCTTTTTCCCAGGAGTTTAATGCCATTTCAATATTCCCTTCACGAGCAAACACGGTACCAGCTAAATAATTGAGCAATCCATGGTCAGGAAATTGGTTTAAGCCTAATTTAATTTATGTTCTATTGCTGAGTTAGGATCAGGATGGTTTTCGATTCCTTTTGTGAAATAGTTGGCTGCTTTTTGTAATAGTATTCTCCCTTTGGCTTCTAAAAGCCAACCATAATAAAACAGCAATTCTGAATTAGCGGGGTCGTCATCTAAGGCTTTTTTGTAGAGGGAGGAGTAATCGAACCTCCTGAAATGGAAGCATGATGTGCTGCCGGTCTTTGTTTTAAACTAACGTTCCCCGTTAATAAAAACTGTCGCTGATTTTGTTATCTGCAGCTGGCCAAATGAAGAATCTTATCGGGAATGTTATCAAGTTCTTGTCATATCATTTTGACAAGAACTTGATAACATAAAAAAAAGCCGCAGTTTATGCGGCTTACAATGTTACTATGTTCTTGTCACCCGACATTTTTTTTATTATTTGTCATTCCACCAGCAGCTGGGCATTATCTTTCAGCGGCAACACTTAATCCTTAAGCTTAATACTTATCTCTATTTTGTTCGCGTCTTTTTTATCAAATAAGGTAACTGACCATTCTTTGCTATCTTTTGAATAAGCCAACTCTTTAACTACTGGTACTTCTAGCTCGGTATGTTGCAGCAAAACGTTTTCTAATACCTTACTAGCCTCCTGATTAGAAGACTCTCCCACTTTTATCTCACGTAATATAATTTTCTTGGATGTAGCCTGACCTGGATCTGAAGCCTTTATTTCACCACCCTCAATGAATACTTCCACTAACTGACCTATTTTAACCTCCTCGGATGATAATACCCAAGTCGCCGAGTATTCATTATTAGAATCTGCTACTGAGGAGACTATCAGAAATCTGTCTGCTTCTTTTTTAACAACATAACCCACTATAGATTCATCCACTTTAGTTTTCACGCTTTCTTCTTTTGAACAACCGCCTATAATGATACATGCAATAATCAGAATAGAGATTACCCTCATCTAATACATTCATTCCTTTCTCCGTAAAATGTAAAGAAAGCGAGTAGAGGTTATAATCTACTCACTTTCTTATTATAACTAGTAGGCCGTATCAGAAGTGTAAAGAGAATAGTCAGACCAATAGTGATTTAAGTAGGAAATCTTAGTAGCTGTTGCAAACGCATCAGTACCAGATGCTGTCGATTTAGTGGACATTATCCCATAGAGAACATATGAAAGCGAACTGCTGCTAAATAATGGGCTACCGCTATCTCCGTTATCCTGGAATGTCCAATTCGGATTTTCTAATTGAATTGTATCCTGATATAGTCCATTATAACTTGTGCTGATGACTTTGCTACATTGATAACCAGTTTTAATACCGGATTTACAATAAGTAGAACCTTGTGTCACTGATCCTGTTGAAGTGTATTTGTAGTCGTAATCGGTTGAGTTTCTTATGATCTTATTGCTAATTGTGCGACCGGTTGCCGTAACTTTTATAAGACCGATATCGTGGCTTACAGCTTTCGCCCAATCAACACCAACATTAGTCGTATTCTGCTTAATAACCGTAGTTCCATCACCGGTTAAAGCGTGCCCAACTGTAACTAGATAGCGATCCGAACCTTTTTTGGCGGTAGCTGTTATTGTAAAACTGGAGTTATTAGCAGCTATACCTCCACCAAGGACTGCATTATTGCTCGTTCTACTAGTTTCAATTTCGCCGGTGTATTTTTTATCAACTTTTATCTCAAGCATATCACCGTATTCTTTGATCAACTTCTCACGAGTCTTTTCTGGTAACTCAGTAGCTACAACTACTACTTTATTCAGTTCTTCATCAATTGCTGTACTGACTACGTTAGCACTTTCTTTTTTAAGCTCAGGGAATTTTTTGTATAGATTGAAACTAACGTCCTTTAGTTCCTTTGTTGAGTATTTTGATTTAGAGAATTTCACTTTTGGAAGTTTCTCTTTAAGATCTTTCTCAATCTTTTCTGTTTTCGTATCTGCTTTACTAATGGACAGCACAATATCATTGTTATCATCGATGTATAAAGTACTGTAATCTTCATAGTTTCCTATGATATCATGAGCGACCTTTAGATTTTGATGTTGTACACTGACCTCCTCGGGTGTTAATGCACTAGCATTTGCTGTACCATTCTCAACATTCAAAAATGAAGATGAAATCAATGTTAGAGACAGTAGTGCGGATAAAGCTGTGATTTTTAGTTGCTTTCTCATTTTCACTTCTCCTTCAATGGTATTATTGTAAATATATTACTATTTGATAGTAAAGGCTAGTCCATCATTTGTAAATACTTTCTACCAATATTTTTGTTAAATCTGTTAATATAAGGGATTCATGCCCCGGATCCAACTCCCGAGTTAGTTCCGATACAGTACGATAAGAAACGGGATTATTATCTTTTATATTGTGTCGGATGACAAGAACATATATCATTTGCCGTATGCCGCTGCTCTCTCATTCTGTTCATTCTATCTCTTAAAATAAAAAATGCAATGCCATTAACGACATCGCATAAACTGCTTGTTTTCTAATGTTGGTTTATCAAATACATCCATCGTTAACCAGTATTTTTAGGCTTTTGTTGAAACGAGTTGCAACGCCGAACCTGAAGAAACTAGTACTCACTTTATCTTACTGTCAACGCTATCTTTAATTTTTTGAATCGTAGAGAATCTTTCAAGCAAATTTTCATCACCTGAGAACTCAATATTGTACTCATCTTCCAACTGAACAACCATTTCGAATGATTTCATGGAGTCTAAACCAAGTTTCCTGAGATCCTCATCAAGGGTAATGTCACGATCATGCTTCAAAATAGCCTTAACCTTATCCTCGATTAGTTTAATGATTTTAATATCTTCTATAGATGTTTGATTATTACTCATGTGATTCTCCTCCTTTAAAATGTTCTTCGTTGAATAATAAAGTTCCTATCGGATTAGCTCTCCGAGAAATGAACTGGGACTAAATGACAATCCATATGCACCTGACTCTGCAAGTAAGTATCTACCGTGCTAATTTTCGCTTTTAGCCTCCACCAATAGCTGCCACATCAACTTCTCATTCTCAAACAACAACTTTGCTTCCGCGATAATGGAATCACGTGGAACGTTTCGACTCTTCTTTAATTTTGCTTTGACCTTCATCAAATTATTGCGTATGGTCTGCCATCCGTTCTCTAAGTTCTTTGCATGGTGCAACATGGTTTCAAATAGTTCATCATTTATCTTTTTATGTTTATGTAGATGTTTGAATAGCTTAACGTTTGCGATATGACGGTTATAAAAATACTCCACTCCGATAACGCTATAATCCAAATGATTAGAAAGCAATTCAGACTCTTCATCGAACTTCCACAGATCATCGATAGTAAATTGTTCTATATCCAGAACTAACCTGCGAGCATGATCTTGAACGGTTTGCAACGTTACCTCATAAGGTAAAAGGGGTTGATGCAGTTGAAGCTTCACTATTGGATATGGCCAATTTTCTCGATCAGTAAAATAATCCGAGGATCTAAAACACTTTACAACGGTGTCTTCTGACACTACAAATTCGTTATATCCATTCATGTCATCATCCAATACAAGATAGCAATTATTTACTTCATCGTAACCTTTTATTAAAGAAAAATGACTCCAATGGTATCGCTGATAACAAAATGACCCCGGAATCCAGCTATACAAGTTTACAGATAAGAATACCAGTTGTCCCTGTCGAATCATTTGTTTAAGTTCTTCAAGAAAGTTTTCTTCATTTTCAAAATGACAATTCTCAATCGAATATGTAAAGTTTGGAAGCATTTCAGAGAATTCCGCATGCTTAATAATAGGCAACTTAAAGCTTGGATCTTTATAGTTGTTTGTATGTTCGAAAGAATAGTGATTCACATAGGACGCATATTTATTATTTGGATCATAATACGAAGCTATCGAAAAAAGTGCATTATACTTACAATTCATCCAAAATTCATTAAATGGCTTAACATCCGTTCCAACAAACGATGAATTCATTGACTCACCAACCTTTTGTAATAATTATTCAACTTTACTCACAATCATCAAGGCTGCTGGCACATAGTGTCGTTGCAAAACTATTTGCAGCGTAACCGTTTCAATCAATACAATGAAATAGTTCATTCCTCCCAATGAAAATTAGAATGATTGCAACTTTCGACACAGTTAGCGTAACTGAACATCTATGTTGAATGCTGTCGAATCTTTGTATTGAATTATATTAAATTTTTAACGAATGTCATTACCGCCAAGTTATCGCCTATGCCGAGCGCACCATAAAAATACGACCGCCCGATAGTCATTATCAGGCGGTCGCGAATGTTTAATCAGGTCCCTCCGAAGGTCGAATATTCAACCACAGGTACAATAAAAATGCACCCCATAGACCTGCATCGGACAAACCGGGGAATCATCCGAATATAGTCTAAGGAATGCGCTGCCGGACCGTGAAGCCGGTGCCCGATTTTTTACAGGCTTACTTCTCTGCCTTCTTTAATGGAACGTTCGATTGCATCCACGACTCTTAAAGAATCCAATGCTTCCTTAGGAGTAAACACTGTATCGCCCCCAACTCGATCTAGGTAACTTCCCCTAGGTGCAACTCGACGCCCAGTTCGTCCCACTTATCCAGTGGCAGGATTGGATTACGGTCGCGTACGATTACGCGTCCCGGCTGAGCACAGCATGCGGATTAGCATGACGCCGGCATACTATATAGTATTTTTCTTTCTCATTTGTTGATGTGAAATATTTTAACAAAAAAATTACTGAACATGTAGTTCCGATTTGATATCATTTTGACTTAAAAATTTCATTAAATCATTACTCAGCTGCACAACCTCATTGCTAGCATTATTCGCATAATCCGGCAACATCATATCCCTAACCATTTTAGTTCGTAGCCATGTCGTAAAGAAAAGATCCAAAAATAAGTTTGGAAATTTAAGCACCATTTTAAGCATGGGTGGGTCAATTGAAACGCCAGCTTTTTGTATTGCCCTTAGATACGCTTTTAAAGTGACTGTTATTTTGCGTGCCGTCTTTCTGGCTGTTTTTTTGTCAATTATCTTATTCTCAGAATGCAAAAAGCTCATCATGGCAATGTCGAATACGGAATGTGTGATTAGATACCCTTGCATATCCTTTTTAACAACGTAGGGAAGCTTTGCTGTTTTAAATAATTTTGCGAGGTTTTCTATCCGTTCTGTCATTACTCCATTAATTTCTCCAAATGCAGTTGCCATTATAATCTTTGGTAGAAATCGAGCATGCAATACTCCATCTTTAATCTGCCCGCCGAAGCCTGGCAAAGCTGGTAAAAGTCTATCCCCTACGATATCCAGCCACGAAGAAAATCCAATTGAATTATTAGTCATCGTAACTATATTTTTGCTTTGATTATCTTTTAGCGCTAACAACGCTGATTCGGACCGATCATAACGAACGGTGACGAAAATAAAATCGTATACATCGTCATTTTCGAGCGTATCAATGACATTCACTTGTATCGATTTAACCGTACCTTTTTCCTTATATTGCAGGCCATTTTCTCTTAATGATTTAAATCTATTTGAACGTGCAAACAGGCTAACGTCAAACCCTGCTTCAATGAGCTTAATTGCGTACATGCTCCCGATTACACCTGCACCAAAAATTAAAATTCTATCTTGTTTTGCTGACATTAAAACCACCCCTACTTATTAACATATCCTTTTTATTATCAGACAACATGTTGTATGATGTGATTGTAGATCTTTATTATTCCTTGATCAACCATCAGTTTTTTATTAGTTGTCGGATGATATTCTTATTCGCTAGTAGGAGGGAAACATGAAAAAGCAACCCCAAATAACGGAGAAAACAAGACAAAAGTTTATAGAAGTTTTTTGTGAGTTATATAGCCAAAAGCCGATTGAGAAAATTTCGGTTCAGGAAATTACGAATAAGTCAGGATATAATCGTAGCACCTTTTATCAATATTTTACTGACATTTACGAATTGTTAGACTCTGTTGAAAATGACTTATTGAATGAAATAAAAAAAGAATTGGCTAATAAAGAGCTATCGATGCATACGGTTCAAGATACGCTCTATTGTCTGGACAAAAGAGAACATCTCCTGGTTCTTAATGCCCTTTTGGGTGATTATGGAAGTAGCCGTTTTTTAAAACGCTTAAAAAAAGAAATCACATTGGATCAATTAGAATTAAACGTTCCGCAAAACCATTCCCTAACGCCATACATAATTGAGTTTTACCTGACAACTTCCCTTTCTTTATTTCGTCTTTGGATCCAGCGTCAAAAGGATTTATCGTCAGAAGAATTTTTCAAGTTAGTGGAGAACCTATATTCAAGAGGGATTACGTCCTATTTTAAAGAATGAGTCTGTCATTCAAACCAAATCCATATGTTGTATAACAATAAAAAAGCGCAGCTTAATGAAGCATCGTCAGTCTAATACTTTATTTTCCGGGTTTATCAAGAGCTAACTTTAAAAAAGTCAGATAAAATAAAGAGTTCTACATATTGTACATGACTAATATGTGGAACTCTTTATGTATAACTATCGTACCCGTTAGCTGAATCAGTTAAAGGTTCACATTAATAAAAAACTTCCATTGTATAGAGTCTTCTTTCAGCTATATTAAGCACAGCAATAATATAGCTCCCATCTGCTTTTTTCTCTGTGAAGTATAGTGAATCATGATTAAATTTTACCGGATTGTCTAGGAATAGCTTCTCATATCGTTCGTATTCTTGGTGTAGATTTTGTATTTGCTTTTTGTATACATTTATATGATCTGATACAATGCCATCACTGTTCTCAATCTTTCTCCAATCATTTTGCTGAATGAGTTTTTCAATAGCCACTTCATTATAGTCGGATATTAAGTAATAGTCTGGATCCCGACCACCGTTATGAAAAACGGTAGTAACCTTTTCTGGTGGAGGTGCTTCGAATCCCCAATTCGAGCTCCATGATTTTATTTGACTGTCTTGAACAATCCTTTGGAACTGAATGTATCCAATGCATATAGAAAGTACTACTATCGATATAATAATAATCCACCGATTCCTTCGAACTATACCCACCTCCCCAAAATAGAGAGAAACTTATATTTAGTATTGTACGCCCCACTATACCACATATTGGTTATTTAAACTATCCTGCCCGTGGGACTTTCGTCCTACGTTGATTCTCGAAGCAACTGGGCACTACCAAAGCCCCTTCGTTCAGTTTTTGGAGGAGCATCACTATCCGAGAAGTTGGGCAAAAACCTCTTTCAATGTTAAGGTCGGTTGCTCGATATGTTCTTCGCAACGCCAACACACAAAACCGTCTGGGCGAACGAGAACAATGCTTTTTTCCTTGGCTTGATAAGCATTCTGCCAGCCATGATCTTTGTCAATGAAATCTCCATTCTGTCCTACGCTATAAGTATTGATTTTGACACCAAACTGTCCGGATACGTATTTTGCCGCATCCTCCCATCCCTCGGCTTTCTCCCCTACAAACAAAACAAATCCTAAGCCTAACAAGTCAAGCGTGGAACATTCCCTACCTTGATATTCGCCCCAAATATGAGGGGCCCGTGTACCGAGGCGCCCCTTTAGTTCAAAATGATCGAGCGATGAAGGAGCGGTATCCTGTTTAAGGATGGCTTTGGATTCGTAATGATAGCCAACCGATACAATCAGATCGTCAAACGGAGATGTTCTCTTTTCCGTCTGTTTTTTCATGGCCGAAAACACACCCGTGTCGGCGACTCGCCCGGCCTCTGAAACCGTCATTTGGGCGACGGGACGACGTTCAGCCTCATAAGTTTTTAACAGTTCAGGGCTGGCCGCTTTATGAACGGCTGCTGCCAATTTCCATGCCAAGTTATGAGCGTCTTGTACACCCGTATTGGCTCCGTAACCTCCAGTCGGCGGCATGAGGTGAACGGCATCCCCAATTAAAAAGACGCGATCCTGTTGAAATTGCTCAGCGACCTTTTCCGCTGCTTCCCAAGGCAGCACACTCAATATCTTTACTTGGAGATCCGGTAAATCAATCGCCTTTTGTATGACTTCCCGGCATCGTTCTTCTGAAAAATGAGCAGCAGTCTCACCGCCTTTAAAATCATAAGAAACGTGATAGCACCAACGGTCACGATTATTAATTGCAAGCAACACGCCTGCCGCCCCAGTACGTGTGATGTTGCACGCACTAAATTCGCGTCCCTTTACAAAATGTTCGAGATCTGCTTCAAAATAAATATTCATGATATGACCGTGCGAATTCATTTCGGTCATCTTGATGTTCAGCATTTGACGAACCGGGCTTTTTGCACCGTCAGCAGCAATCATATAGTCTGCTACTATGGTTTCTTCAACACCCGTTGTACGATTGAGAACGGTAGCCCTAACATGGTCTTCATTTTGTTCAAAAGCAGTCAATTCTGTATGAAAACGCAGATCCCCCCCACGTTCGCGAGCTGCTTCAAGCAAGATGGGCTCGACCAGATTTTGTGTAGCACGGACGCTGGAAGCAGGACTTATCTCTTTAAGGGTAGCAAAATACGATTTCACAGACTCTGGCAGTATTTTAGGGATATCCATTTTTTCCGGATCAAACTCTGCTTCTCTTAATGTATGGGCCGTGTACCACCCTTTGCCTTTGGCCAATTGCGCACCGATCTCTTCGATTGCTTTATCCAACCCCAGTTCTCGATATAATTCCATTGTCCGAAAGTTTAAGCCCCGCGCCCTTGGATGAATGTTCGTTTTTTGATGACGTTCAATAAGGACATAGGGTACGCTATGCCGCGACAAGAATAACGCTGCGGAAAGACCGGCCAATCCCCCTCCGACAATCAATACAGGAACATTAGTGATTTTCTTAGACATCATATCCAATCCATCCTTTCTGTCTTATTCTCTCCAATTGTTTTGACTAAACCATGTGCTTCTATCGCCAGCAAATCTCCGTCCTCCTCCTTAACGGTGTTATATTGATTTTTACTATAACGGTGTTAAAGATAATTTGTCAAGCGAGCATACAAAATAATGTAACACTGTTAAATTCACTTGTTCTGTCTTATAATTAAATAAAAGAGGTGCGAACATGGAAGATCATTTGAAACTAAGCGAAAGACAACAGGAAATCGTCGAAGCGGCGCTTGAATTACTGGCTGAAAAAGGATATGACGAATTATCTATTCGTGATCTTGGAAAAAAGCTAGATGTCAAAGCACCCGCCATTTACTGGCATTTCAAAAACAAAGCCATGATTGTGGACTACATGGCCGAGCATATTTTACAAAAAAAGATGGGAAATTTCGTTCCAAGGGAAAGGGAGCAGTCCTGGCAGGATTGGCTGATTGAGCATATCACATTGTTTCGTAAGGCTATGCTCTCTTATCCGGATGGCGGGCGTGTGATAGCCGGCGCGCATCCTTTTCCCAACGGAACTTTAGCGAAGTTTTTGGAAGATTCTTTTGTCTCCCTTCGCAGTACAGGAATGGATATACGAACAGCCAGAATTGTTATGCTTACCGTTATCCGTTATACGTTTGGCTGTGTGATTGAGGAACAGGCGGACGAGCACAACTGGGAAACGCTGCCCGAGCGTGCAATAAACAGCGGCGAATTAACAAACATTATGGAAGCTATTCAAGTCGGCGGTACGGATGACGAAAATTTCATGACAGGGCTTAAATTAATTATTGCAGGTGGGAATGAAGCGATGCACGCTCCAGCACCTTGAGGTGCTGGGAGATCGAGGGTGCGCTAAACTCGAAGGGGTCGGTATCTGTCCGAAGCTCAACGAAAAAAGGAGCAACCTGCTAGCCTGCAGACTGCTCCTTCCTTTTGCTTCCGAAATCAGTTCTCGGGATCATGTACTTTGGTCTCACCCATCCGTGTTTTAAATCATTCTAAAACTTCCGTTTATGATACGGAAGACCCTCGCCTTCTTCGCAATACTGTTTAAGACTGTACAAAAAAATAGCCCAGTTATAGTTACATGCGCGATAAAATGCGGTCACTTCCTCCCAATTCATCTGACGAAAAATGATTGTAGTCTTCCCGCTTTTTTCCTCCATATCAAAAGAAATTGTCGTACCTATCCATTCTGGATCTGAATCAACACACTGCCACAGAATCTTTTTATCGGTAACAAGCTCATCAACTCGCATCTTTGTTAAGCCTTTGCCGCCGAATCGGAACTCATTTATATAACCGATCTGATCATTGACTACTAGTTCATTTGTCCATATTTCTGAAAGTCCTTTTGTAGTGGTTAATGCTTCATATACAGTTGAAGCTGGAACATTTACGGTCTGTAAGTGCTCGATATTTGCCATATTGCTCATTCCCCTTCTCTATATAGATTTAATTTATGTAATTATTTGTATACGAATATTATTTCATGGTACGGTTGACGTGATTTCTTTTCAATTGCTCATTTTTGAAAAAATGCATTGCAGAGGGCGGATTCAACTACCTCGACGGTACGATTATTGTCCCTGCCATCGGTCAACCGGAAGCGTCTATTTTGTACAGCGGGTCTGAGAACGCCTATCTTACACATCAACGAACTCTAATGAGTCTGGGAGGCACTGCTTCATATCTTGGTACCGATCCAGGCAGTGCAGCAGCATACGACGTAGCTTTACTTGATATTTTCTGGACATCGATGACCGGCTACATCCAGGCCTTTGCCCTCGCCAGTGTGGAAAACATCAGGGCTACGGACCTCGTGCCGTATGCTAGGAACATCATCGGCATGATGCCCGATATAATGGCCGAATTTGCGAATCAGGTCGACAACGGCCATTACCCGGGGATTGATTCTAACCTCATCTCCACCGAGGTAGTAATGGATAACGTTATCCATGCATCCAAAGCCCGCGGCATCGACGTTGGAGTACCGGACGCCGCGAAATCTATCGTCCGTCAGGCGATCGATTTGGGCTACGGCAAGCAAGACTTCTCGCGTTTGGCAGAGCTGTTCAGAAATCGTCCGCGTGACTGAACGTCAGTCCGTGCACACCACTTGAAAGAAGGCATTCCCATGAAAATAAGCCAATTGTCTAAAACAACCGGCGCCAGTATCCGTTCGATCCGACATTATGAAGAAACCCAATTACTCACTGCTTCCCGCCTTAAAAATGGTTATCGGGAGTTCGATGAAGCTGCCATTGAGCGGATCAAAACGATCAAAGCTTACTTGAACTTAGGTTTGACGACGAAACAAATAGAAGAAACTTTGAAGTGCACGGACGGTTATTATGAAGATGAAGCAGAACAGGTTTGCCGGGAAATGATCCATATTTATGAAGAAATGCTGCTAGAAGTCAACAGGAAAATGAATGCATTGGCCGTCGTCAAGCAAGAATTGGAAGAACAATCCCGGCAAATGAAGGATAGCTTGTAATGCAGTTCAATACGTCGCTTTTGGAGCAAACTGACCTTGATTCTTTAGAGCATAGTCAAAAAAACGAAGGATAAGTTCATTTTGAGTTTCAATCGCATAATATTTATCGATATCTGCTTTTCTGCCTTCTTGCAACAGGTTTGCCAATATAGGCGAGAATAAAGGTAGATCGGTTAAACTTAAATGTTTTGCGCCTTTAAAATGAACGTTGTATGCACCTTTAAAATTTTTATTCGAAATTCTATTCGCGATATACGAAGAACTGCTATCGAGCTGTATCCACACATCATCCGAATAAATGTTAAGAAGCGGGATGGTGTAAGCTTCGGATTTTGCAATTAATGCGTTTGTAACTTTATCATACACAAGCTCGCTAAAGAATGGAGCATCTATATTTACTACGGCGTCAATGTCATTGCGTTCTCTGCTCAGTGCTACGCTTGCCGTCCCCCCCACAGAATGACCGAACACGCCTATTTTCTGTGTATCGATGCGTTCATATACAGAATCTTTTTTTTGCTCGGCTTGTTCCAGAATCGTATCCATGACAAAATCCATATCATCCGTTCGCAATTTCATCCATTTTTGAGTAAGCTCGAAAAACTCACCAAGCGAATAAACCCCTTCTTTATTTGCATTGTTGACTTCTTGCATGTATCCGGGATTGATCGTCACGACCTTTCCATCCTCGGAAACGGTATAAAAAGAATGATAGGGATGGTCAATCGAAACGACAACATAACCGTGACTCGCAAGTTCTGTAAAGGTAGAAGTGTTGCTTGTTTTAATACCGAATGCTCCATGGGAGAACACAAGCAAAGGATATGTTCCGTCTGCCTGTCCAGGATACCAAAATTTCACGTTAACAAACCGATTGTCTTCCTGATCCGTAAATTTTTCGATACGATTCTTGTCCACATAGCTGTAAGTGGCGGTCGCCACTGCATACGGACCTGTCACTTGCGGCAGCCTATGCTGCGGAAAAAGTAAAACAGGAACAAGGGTAACGATTACGGTCAGTGCTAACAAGAGGAATTTCCATATCGTAGAAGAAACTTTGTAACGCGGAGTGTGTGTTTGTTTGCGCAGGAGTGCAACAGTGTCCTTGAACGCTAATATAAAGAGCAAGCCTGCAAACAGCCCCCAAGTGTACTTCCATACGACAACTTTCCCCAAGATCAGCATGACGAATCCTATAAACATTGCGATTCTCGTCCAACTCTTTATCTTGCTGCGGCTTTGCTTGGTTGCAATGGAATAAACGGTAATTGCCAGCTCAAAGACCAACGTAACAACAAGTATTAAAATCTGCATAAGACTTCTCTGCTCCTCCTCCAACTTTTTATGAGTTCATCATAATAAATGGCCTAGCAATGGTCGATTTGGAGGCGCGAAAACAATGTTTCTCTTTGCAAAGTTCCTCCAGTTCATAAAGCTTTTGTTTGACTTCATGGACGGTGTTCTTACCATACGCAAACACTTTCCCGTTAACAGCTTCAAAATAATAAATATCACTAAGTTTTATGCGGCTGATCTTATCCTCATGATAACCAAGTACAATGAGCGTTTCGGTTTTTATTTTATTAACGAGCTCATGCATTTGTCGTCTACTTGGTGACACCTGATGCGGATCTCCTCTTCTTCTGTATGGTCTATTACTTCGATGGAAATTTTGATAGAAATCACCCTCGGAAATTCGAATTAAAACTTGTTAACTTTTACAATACGTGAATTATACAACGAAAACGCGGAAGCTTCTATTTTGAGCAACTTGTAGAATAAACCTACTCTTAAATTCCCATCATCAGTAACAAAAAAAATGCGTCATTACTGCATGTAAAACCTCGCTATTGAATGCTTGACTTCAGTAGATTTCATTTCAAGACCCACCTTTCTATAGTTAACCTCAAAGTCAATAAATATATCATAAATACCAATTTTTTCAATTACCTTTTCTGAAGCCTGTTATTTTTTTCGATTTCAAGACCTATACTCCTTCTAATCACAATAAAATAGAGACCGTTCTTATGAACAATCTCTCCACCTCAACACTGCTGCTTCGGCATTATCCCCCACCTTGCAACCTAAAATCTACATATCGTATAATGTCAATGTATTATGATTATTATATCGACATATAATAATATTTCGATATAATAATTAACAAACTGAAATCTTTGGAGAGCATTCAGTTTGTTGTGATTAGATTTCGTTATTGAAAAATGCACCTATTTCGCGTAACGTTTCCTCGTTTCTTTTGAAATACGTATACTTACCGATCCGTTCTACCGTAATCAGATCTGCCTTTTGAAGTATCGATAGATATTGGGAAGCTGTAGACTGTGTCATCTTCAGCTTTTCCATGACTTGAGTAACACATACCCCTACTTTCCTCATATCAACCCCTTCATAGGGCGTAAAATGTGTTTCAGGATCTTTCAACCAAAACAATATTTGCAATCTCGACGAATTGGACAGTGCTTTAAAAATTTAAATTGGCTTCATACGTATTATAATATCGAAAATTATCGATGTGTCAAAGTTTTTACTCTTCCATCATCGGTAGTGTCCGGATGTACCAGGCTTCAAAACCCATATCCGCTAGTTGTTGCTGTTCCAACATGATAGCTAGTTGGCTACCTAAAGATCCGTGTAATCCTGCGCACAGCAGGTTTAGGCTCTCTGAACATCACATAACACATCAGGGATTGTCTAGTAGAAACTAGGTCCCCAAGAGTGACTTTATTGTATGATGAATCTATTCATAATTAAAATTTGAAATATTCAAAACCATATGTGAAAATTTATCCTTACCAACGGCACGTGAACAAAATCTGGTTGACTTAATCAGTAGACGCGTAAATGTGACTTTGATTGTCTACCCGGAGATAGCAAAAAGAAGCCAGTTCCTTTATCAGAACGGGCTTCTTTTTGCGTTTTACGGTAGCGTTTCATGCTCAGTTGACGTCAGGCTTACGATTCAGCTGCACCAAACTTAAAATCTGCTGTTCGAATTCTTTCGTTTTTCTGCCGGCAGTATGGCCTCGATGACGTCCCAATGTTCGGCTATCTTTTCATTTTCCACGCGGAACATGTCGTAGAAAGCAGTAGGTTGATTGTCGAAGAGACCTTCACTCACTGTAAGCACAAAATCACCTTGTCCAATCACCTGATGGACATGAGTATATTCAAATTCAATGTTTTTTTTCTTCAGCTCCTGCAATGCAGCCTGGAGACCGGTAAGGCCATCTGCTATATGTGGACTATGCTGAATGTAGTTATCCCCATCAAAATAAGCGGCAAGCAGGCCAGGGTTCTTCCCAAGCAAGATGTTCTCAACATAGCTTTTGACAAATTCTTTGTTGGTATCCGTCTTGTCGATATCCTTTATCGTGACCGGTCCGTCAATCATCGTATGATGGCTTGGTGTCTTTTCCACCATCTCTTGCATATTGTCCCAATGTTCAACGATCAGTCCATTCTCAAAACGGAAAATATCCATGATGATTTTGGAGCCAAAAAACTCATATACGGAATGAAGTGCCACATAATCTCCGTCGACCAAAGCACGCTTAACACTTACCTTCGTACCAATTTCCTTTAAATGGCCAAGTGCACCAAGCATGGCCGCATGACCATCGGATAAGCCTTGGTTGTGCTGAATATATTGCTTTGGATGAACGTAAGCCGTAATTGCTTCGGGATTGCCGCTCTCAAAACTTTCCAGAACAGCGATTGCCTTATGGACAAGCTCATTTTGGCTTTTTATTGTCATTTGTATATCCTCCTAAAAGTTTATAGTCATTAGATAAATAATGAACGTCGTGTTGTTTATTTATCTATCGCTCATTATAATGGAGGGTAATATCACGCTCAATATTCAATATTTTTGGTTTTGAAGGATAACAGACATCTCAACAAACTTTGTCGCTTAACTGCTCTAAATAAATTGAAGGGAACAGAAAATAATGAACAAGAAAATCGACCTAAGAATACTTCGCACGAAACAATCGATTCGAAAGGCGTTTTATGAGCTTATTCAGGAAAAAGGATATGAAGCGATAACGATTCAGGATATTGCCGATCGGGCTATGATCAATCGAAACACATTTTATCTTCACTACCCAAATAAACCCGATTTATTAGATACATGTATGAATGAATTGTTGAGCGAATTAAAGGATGCGGTCGTCCTTTGTCCCATCGGCATGAATCCGTTCAGTATTTCTATACTTGAGACAGTCATGCAAACTGTACTGGAACATATTTCTCTCAACACTACCTTTTATTACGCCATGTTAATCGAAGAGAAGAGAATCTATCAGTTTCGAGCAAAAATGGAGAATATCATTAAAGATAAATTAAACGAGGGGTGGAATCCTGATCAGGTAAATGCTCCTTTAGCGATATCCAAGGATTTGCTGCTCGAATATCTCGTATCGGCTTTTATGGGGATTGTCATTTGGTGGATTAAAAACGATCAGCATCTTCCTGCGAATGAAGTTTCATCTCAGTTTAGTAGAATTGTTGCCTACGGGCATTTGAGAGCTGCCGGCATCCCCGTCGAGGACGAATACTCACCGGAGAGATAATCCTGAACCGCTTCGTTCTTCTTAGACAAAGGACAACTCCCTTCAAGTAGCGGTTTATTTATTAAACCGGTCTACTTGAAGGGAAGCCTATCAAAATCGGCAACCTGTTCCGTAATTTATAATAGCGAGGTTACGAACTTCACCTCCGGAAAGCGGCTATCCGGTCCTTTCATTAAGTTTCCGCCTTGATTTTTCAGATACATATCGAAGAAATCCAGCATATAGGCATTGATAACGGAGTTCGCTCTTTCGGGCCCAATCTTTCCTGTAACGCCCAGCATTTTGAAAATCGGAGAAATGAACTGTACGTCGGTAAAATTCAAATGCTCCGTATTGTCGATATAGAGGAATTGTCCCCCTGCGGAAACCGTTTCGCGCATCCGTTCAAGCTCTAACTTTTTGTCTTCCGTTACTTGATCCATCCACTCTCTTGTGTTGCCCATACGTTTAAGCTCTTCCTCCGTGTAGGCGTGGTTATCCATCACCATCTTTAATCTTTCGAATTCGCTTTCCGAGTTCATGAACAAAAACGGCTTTCGCAGACCCTCTCTGTCACGCAGTCGATAAAGCCCTCCATCCAAGTCTATTCCAACCGAGATTCGCGGATCGTAAGAAGCGTCATAGGCCGTCGCTCCGCCGATGGAATGACCGAACACTCCGACATGACCGAGATCAATCCTTCCTTTTAGATGGCTTGGAATCTGCCCCGTTTGGATGAGCTCGAATTGGTCCAGCGCAAACGCCACATCGTCGGTTAAAACTTTTCCCAACTTGTCGCGATTACCGCTTTCCGTCCGGTAATCATGGTCGGGCGAGAATAAGTCGTTGGTTGTGCTAGTCGTGATCCGACCGTCCGGAAACTCGGTTGCAAATGTATTGTAGGTGTGGTCGATCACTGCCACGATATATCCGTGGCTCGCGAGATTTTCGGCTTGCGACGTGTGAAGGAACCTGGAAGAGCCGAAGCCGGGATTCGCAAGGATCAGCGGAAATGAAGTCTGTGCTGAAGAGAGCTCAGCCCCCGAATAAGCATGACTGGATACGTACTTCAGGTGTTGAAGAGTAAACCCGGGAAGGCCATAGTTCGCGGCCATATAACGTAAAATCCGGGTATCGGGAATAACGGGAGCGTACTTGCCGGTGCCAGCTTGAGCCGGATACCATACCTGAACCATCAATTCTCTCTTACCCTTTCTGGTTTTGTCGAAAATCTCTTCCCTATTTGGATCCACGAAATGAAAAGTTTGCGTTCCAACCTTAAATTCGCCTGTCGGTTCAGCTAGTTTAAATACAGGAAAAGCATACATGAGCCCCGCTGTTACGACCAGCATTATCGCTATAGCGGTATAAGCTGAACCCAACATGAATCGCGGGATTTTTTTGAGGCCGGTTTTTTTAAAATAGCGATAACCTGAAATGGCTAAAAAAATGATCGTTATGCAATAGGAGAAAAATAGCTGAACTCTGTATCCTTCCACCGTCCAATGAATGACCAGTAAAAATGAGGCGATCCCGCTTGCAACGAATACTGGAATTCTACGCCGTCCTTTTTTTAATAGCACTGTTAATGCAAACAAGCCGATGTTTGACAAAAAAAACAGCAGTTCAAACAGCCTCATCTCGATTCTCCTTTTTAACAATTCTATTTGTTCCAATCTTATTGTTCCAATCTTATCCTGTGAGGCTGGCCTGAGCTATCGATTTGCCTTACATCTACCTTACAATTTTGTAATTCGATCTTGCGGTATTCATTCCGGACCGTTCGCGAATCATTGCCTTTTCAAGCTTATTCAAGTGAAAAGTTAAGTCCGTGATGGCTTCGTCTCCAAAAGAGATCTTGGAAAACTCCCGCTCCCATTTCGCTATTTCAGCCCAATCACGCGCTTCAACCTGCCGTATGATCATCCTTGTCATTCCTTTCTTGAGATACTTGTTTTTTGGCCACCATGTCGAATGTATCGTTGCCGCAGCCTGTACATCCTTCATTCTTAAGTTGTTCGATGGTTGCAAACTCCCCATGGATGCCGACATACACTTCTCTTGAGCACTGCTTGCAGCGGTAAGTACGCAGAGTTTGTTTCACTTCACCTGTGTACAAGGCGTCCGTGAAAGTCTCCGAGTATTCGGGTTTCGTCTGATCCGTTCTCCGCAGAATAAACATTTGGCTACGGTTGGCGATCATTTCTGCGCCTTCGTAGGCGTTGAATTGCGGGAAATTAGCACTGACCGTCAGCCCCATGCGGACAAATTCCCGCTGCATGGCAAGCATAAAGGAAGGCGATTTATGGGCAAAAGAGAGAAATATCGGCAGTCCCTTCTCCCTTTTCAATGCTTGTATACCGCGCGATACGAACAGCCCCATTCCCTGAAGCGTATATGGGGGATCCGTAAAGAAACAATCAAACTGCCCGTGCAGGTTTTCCGGTAGTGGCTCCCTCAAATCAAGTTGGTGGCACCCGATCGGTAATCCCCGCTCCTTCGCAATCGTTTCAATATATCTTAGGAATCTTTCATCAATATCCAGAACATCCACATGCGTAACGGTGTGCCCGCCATCTGGAAACAACCGCTGTAGCAGCAGACCAATAGACACACTTACCAGATCGTCATCGCCGACGCATAAAATCTTCTTTCCGATCAACGCATGCTGCTTCAAACAAAGAATAGCCCGGCGTAAGCTTGTTTCCGGCGTGCATTTGGATTGATCGATCTGAACATCTACAGACGGCCGCAGTGCAAAAAGTTCCTCCAATATAACCAAGATATCTTTAAGACTCTCAATCCATGTTGTCTCATCAAGCAGATCGTAATAAAGGGAATGATCCAAACCGCCGTATCCCCATTCCCGCTCAATCCAAGCCAGTCCGTCCGCAGTACAACGGACACCACGATCCTGCACGAGCGCTCCCGCTTTAATCAATTCCCGTTTAATTGCCGCAGTGACAGGGGTCGGAAGCAGCGTTTTGCGTGCCAACCCTTTCGTTGAAATCCCCGGATTCAAGTAACATTCGAGTAACAACTGCTCGATCACCTGCGTCCCTTCTTGCAGCCTGGTATTCTGACTTGCTTGTTCAATATACGTCTTCACACAAACCCTCCTAAAAAATGTAATTTTTTCGTTTTGAAAATACAAAAAGGGCAGGAATGAACATACGTCATCCCTGCCCTTTTTGGACACTGCCTAAATAAACACCGCGAAAAGCAAAAAAATCCGAGCTGAAAACAGCACGGATTGTGGGTGCATAAAAATAGGCAGCACTAAGGCCTAGATTAATATCCGTTGTTCTTAACTAATTCCGAAGCCTTCAAAATACCCATAACGAAACAAACCATGCTTTTTCAGCAATTGGTCTTTGGGACTGTTGAAAACCTCAAGTATGGAATTTGATTAGTTAAGAACTACCGCCGACATCAACATCTCTCCTTAGTAATAATTAAATAACAATACCACACAGGATCAGTTATAGTCAAGTTGACCGGAGTGGGCTTGATCGGGGTGGACTTTAACTTAGAATGAGAGTTCCCATAGATATCGATCTGCTTAATTCTGGAAGCGTGAATGATACCTTTTCCGATCTATAACGGGTAGTTATGCTTGTTATAGGTTTGAGATCGGAACTGGATCATCATCAAATCTCTACGAGTGGCCAAAGCGGTGAACGAACTGCTTGATCAGTTCGTTCAGTGGTTCGGAGGCTTTCGTAGGAATCCGGTGATCGACTTTTTTAATGAAAACCAGTTCACTTTTCGGCAATCGTTGATGCAATATTTTGGCATAAGGATGAAAGTGCTTGTCTTTTTCCCCGTAAACGAGCAGGACGGGAAGATAGATTTCCTGAAGCTGCGATGTACAGTTGTACTTCAAGCTGTTCTTGTAATACTGTTCCGCATTTTTGGCATTCCCTTTTTTCGCATCGTTGAATAATTCCCGAAACAATGATAGATCTTTAGCTTGCG